>CAVOSH010000006.1:0-195965 GCA_963698845.1 uncultured Acidobacteriaceae bacterium | reverse complement strand
ATCGCCCTATCGACAATGCTCCGCCCATCGTCATCGCCATCCTCACGTTCTGCCTGCGGAGCACTGTCGATACGGCACTATGGATTTCGCAACAGCTACGAACGGCGCTCGTGTTCAAGGTGCTAAGTATGCCCCACGCGGTCAGAACATTTTTCGGCGTCTTGGATGTTGTCCCTCACAACGCCTCCAAACCAGCCAGTAACCTTCACGAAAGTGTTGTAGGCTTCTGCGAAGAGCTGTTGATTCCGGCCACCGTAAAAGTCCGGCAGGCTGTTGAGAGCTTCAAGTTCGATCATAACTCTCCGAAAAATCTCATAGGTATCGAATAAATCGACAACCTGAGGCCTCGAGCTCTGACGGTAGCGTGCGATCTTCGCCTTGGCTTCCTCAACCCGCTCCTCCAGAGTTTCCAGCTCGATCTTGCAGGCGTCACGAAACTCCATCTTGGTCGCTTCGTCGCAATGGATACTGGGGGCAAGGTGCTGATAGTGATCCAGCGCTTTGTTCGCCGCCTCCAGCAGAGAGTCGACTTCAGAGCGCGACTGAACTTGCCCGCAAGCAGGCATGACAAATGCGAATAACAAGAACGGAGCGAAGAGTCGGCGTAGTTTCATGTGGCTCCTTCGAAGAAGTGGCGGATACGAGAAGTGCAGCAGTAGCGCCTTTACTCGTTGGAGTGATTATGCGCGAATTTTGCCCTGATGGGGCAGCCGTTCACAGATGCATGTCGGTCCACAGTCGCGATAACTGTTGTGAACAGCGTTAGCATAAACGATCCTGCCCAAACCGATCACTTATCAAATGGCGATATTTCGCCAAGCAGAAAACTATTGGTCATTCGGAGCAGAACGTGCCTCGGGTGAATCTGAAGGAACGAACTGGATTTGGGCGCATCCCCCGCGCTGCAGTCTCACCGATTCGGCATTCTCATAGCTGAGCCAATCCGTCACGAACTTCTTTCCCCCGGCAGTAACCTTTACGGAATAGTCGCCCGCTGGAACCGTCACAGCGAAACTTCCATCGTTTCGTGTTTGGGTTTCGAATTGCCGACCACCGTTCTTCCCGACGGCCACCACCGTTGCGCCCTCTACTGGCGTTGTAAGTCTGACCTGTCCAGTAATCAATGCGTCTTGGAGCAAGGAAACTCGCTGAATCTCTGCGAGTGCTTTAGCAGCTTTGGACAGTTCGCCGGAATTGCCGCAGCCATCTGCCGTCCACCAACCTTTTTCCGCCCAGCGGTTCACAAACAACAAATACTTACGGCCTCGCAATACGTCGAAAGTCAACCTGCCTGAGCTGTTCTCATCCCATAGTACGAACTCGCTCGAAGCGTTCCCGCGCAGAGCCTTATCGATCCGAAAAGTGTATAAGTGATAGTCTTGGTCTCCCTGCGGAACAATGTGTTGAGATTTGATGAGGTGTGCGATGACCACGGCATCGCTTTGCGAATATTCAGCACGAACCAGTCGCGGTTGAGGGGCTTGACAATACCCAAGAGCGATTCTGGAAGCCCCGGCAAGAGTCAGCGTCAAAAGCCAAAAATACAAACACTTTGTGCGCAAGCGTGCCCTTCGAAAGTCGGTAACTGTTGTTATCAGGCATTATCGTAAACGACACGCTGACGGCTCGTCATCGAGCCTGATGGCAATCTCATCAATCATCGCCAGGGGTCAGCCGCGCTAGGCAGTGGCGCCCACCAGCTTCGGCGACGATTCTTCGTTGAACCTCACCGACACCAGCTTGGAAACGCCGGGCTCCTGCATGGTTACGCCGTACATGACCGGCGCCATGCTCATGGTCTTCTTGCTGTGGGTGATGATGATGAACTGGGTCTGCACGCTCATCTCGCGCACCAGTTCGGTGAAGCGGCCGACGTTGGCTTCGTCCAGCGGGGCATCGACCTCGTCAAGGATGCAGAAGGGGCTGGGCTGATATTGGAAGATACCGACCAGCAGAGCCAGCGCCGTGAGCGCCTTCTCGCCGCCAGAGAGCAGCAGCACATTCTGCAGCTTCTTACCCGGAGGCGAGGCGACCACGTCAATGCCGCTCTCCATCGAATTCTCCAGGTCAGTCAGCTTCATGAAGCCCTGGCCGCCGCCGAAGAGTTTGCTGAAGGTCTTGCCGAAGTTCTCGTTGATGATGTTGAAGGCTTCTTCGAACTTCTGCCGCGAGATGGTATCGATTTCCTTGATCGTGTTCTGCGTGTTCTCGATTGATTGCAGCAGGTCCTGCCGCTGCGTCTCCAGGAATTCGTGGCGCTGCGCCGTCTCTTTGTATTCTTCGAGGGCCATCATGTTGACCGGGCCCATGTTTTCCAGCCGGGTGCGCATCTCGCGATAGACGCCATCCTCGGTCGCCAGTTCTTCGCCACACAGACGCGGCAGCGATTCGTCGGCCATCAGCTCGTCGTGCTGAAGGCTCAACTCCTGCACGCAGGTCTCGGCCATGTGCTGGATATCGGAAGTTACTCGAGCCTGTTCAGCCGCCAGTTCCCCACGGCGATCGCGCGCCGCGTCGAGCGCCTCGCGCGCCGACTTAAGCGTTTCCTCCAACTCGACGATCCGAACCCGGACTGCCTGCAACTCGTCTTGTAGTTCGCGGTCGCGCTGCTGCGCGATCTCACGCTCGGCGGTCCAGCCGACAACCTGCTCCGCCAGGCGCACGTTCTCGCCCTCACGCTGCTGCTTTTCCGCCGCCGCAGATTCGAGTTGCGATTTCAGCTTCGCCAGATGCGCCGAAACCTCCGTCAGCATCGCTTCGATGCGTTGCACCGCGAGCATCGCACCGCGACGCCGCTCTTCCAGGGTGGCAACGTTGGCGCGCACTTCGCTGGCCAGTTGCGCCGACTCGTCCCGGCGCTGGCGCAGCGATTCCAGGCTGCTCTGCGCCGCCTGCATCTCCTCTTCCAGCGTGCGCTGCCGCTCCTCATGCTGGAACAGCTCGCCCAGTTGCGCGGTGATGAACTCTTCGCGCTCGCCGTGCTCTTCGCCAACGCGTTGCAATTCGCGCTCATAGGTCGCCAGCCGCTCGCGCACCCGCGTCATCTCGCTTTCGAGTTGCCGCAGCGTGTGCTCCGAGGTCATGGCCTGGCGCTCGGCTTCGCGCTTCTCGTCTTCCAGTCGCTGCAACAGACCGGTCAGTTCAGAGATGTCGCGGCCCAGCGCAGCGATATAGGTCTCCTTCTCGCCCATGGCGCGCTCCAGGTCGCTCATCTGCAGGAGGACGTCGCGCAGTTCGCGCTTCATCGAGAGCGGACCCTGGCTGCGCTGCTTGCCGCCGGTAACGGTCACGTTGTGGAAGCACTCGCCCGACTGCGAGAGAAAGAATGCATCGGGATTTTCCAGTGCGAGATTGCGGCCAACCTCGGGGTCGGGAACGATGTAGCCGTTGCCGAGCTTGGGCAGAATCACTTCCAGCGACTTGCCAAAGCCATCGAGCACGCGAATGCAGTTTTTCAGTGGAACCACGGCATCGCTGTGGGTGACATGGTTGGCCGCTTCATCGAAGTCGAAGGAGAACTTCGCCTGTGAATCTTCCGGATGCACCAGGAAGGTGGCGCGTCCATCCACATCGCTGCGCAGCAGCCGGAGGCCTTCGTCAGCGGCGTCCCAGGATTTCACCACGATGTAATTCAGCTCGTCGCGCAGGAAATCGTCGACCACATGCTCGTAACGGCCCTCAACTTCGAGGAAGTCGGCGAGCACGCCCGCCGGCGCGCGGCCGCCCTGCAGCGCTCCCGAGGTAAAGAGCTTGCGGACCGACTCCGTGGCGTAGCCGTGCTCGGCAATGACGCCTTCCAGCGAACCTTTCTTGCCCATCAGCGTGGCGTACTGACCGCGCAGCGAGTCGAGATGACGCTTGGAATCCGTTTCGGCGTCGCGCTTGGTCTCGAGTTGCTGACGGGTCTCGGTGATC
Organism: uncultured Acidobacteriaceae bacterium; assembly: GCA_963698845.1. Classification (GTDB taxonomy): domain Bacteria; phylum Acidobacteriota; class Terriglobia; order Terriglobales; family Acidobacteriaceae; genus Bog-257. The sequence goes on along the minus strand of CAVOSH010000006.1, from coordinate 192,050 downwards.
TGGGTGGTCAACGCCGCGACGCGTTGCGACGAACTTTCGAATTCCAGGCCGAGTTGTCCACGCTGTCCGCCAAAACTCTCGAGCTGCTGATTCGCGGCGGTCGTCTCGTCCTGCAAACGCTTGGCCTCGCGATCAAGGGCGGCGATCCGCTCCTCGGCTTGCGTGATGCGGTTGCGCACCGCGGAAGCTGCGGAGGCGGCCTGCATGATCGCACCGCGACGCTCTTCCTGCTGGCGCTCAACCTCGATGAGGGAAGCAGAGGCGGCTGCCGCTTCCTGCTGGCGCTGCTGCAATTCCTGCTGCGCGCTGGCAACATCGGCGTTGGCGGACTCCAGCGTCGCGCGATCGGTCTCCAGTTCCTGTTGCAGACGCCCGGCCTGCTCCTCGGTGTTGGCGATCTCGGCCTGCGCTCCGGCGGAGCGCGCATCCAGTTCGGCACAACGCTCTTCGTTGGTGCGGCGGCGAGCCGAGGCGCGATCCAGGTCGATAGCCAGGGAGTTCAGCTTCTCCCGGTTCTCCTGGCCTTCGCGCTCGATGGCATAGCCGCGCTGGGTGCGCTCGCCATGCTCGGCTTCCATCTGCTGCACGGCCTCGCTCTGGCCATGAATCTCTTCGGCGATCGCCGAAAGCATCTGCTCCAGCGAAGTCGCTTCGGTGTCCAGTTGCGCGAACTTGCTGGCCAGCACGATACGCAGTTTGTCGCGCATTTCGTCACGCAACTTGGCGTAGCGCTCAGCCTTCGACGCCTGCCGCTTCAGCGAATTCATCTGCCGCGTGACTTCGTCGAAGATATCGTTGATGCGGTTCAGGTTGAGCTTGGCGTCTTCCAGGCGCGCTTCCGCCAGCCGCTTGCGCGCTTTGTACTTGGTGATGCCGGCGGCCTCTTCGATGATGGCGCGCCGGTCGGTGGGCTTGCTGCTCAGGATCTGGCCGATGCGTCCCTGCTCGATGATGGCGTAGGACTCAGGACCGAGGCCGGTGCCCATGAAGATGTCTTGGATATCGCGCAGCCGGCAAAGCTTGCCGTTCAGCAGGTACTCGCTCTCACCCGAGCGGAACAAGCGACGCGTGACCTGGATCTCTCCGGCCTTAAAGCTGCGCTTGAATTTCCGCCGACGAATCTTGAGCACGACTTGCTGCGCAGCCGGGGTTGCAGCTTCTTTGTTATCCCACCCTCCCGCAGAGTCGGCGGGAAGGGTGGGGCACCCGTCCGCAGACGCTTCTTCGTCGCCCTGTCCCGGGCGAACTTCTTCGGAGTAGCGCTCCGACATCGGCGGCACGTTCCGCGCTCATGGCAGACTCGTCCCAATCGTCGGGCATGTCATCCTGAATGTCGATCTCAGGCTCGGTAACGTCGCCGTAAACTTCGGGGTCGACGAGGGTGAGCGCGACTTCGGCCATGCCGGTGGGTTTGCGATCGCGCGTGCCGGCGAAGATGACGTCCTGCATGTGAACGCCGCGCAGCAGGCGAGCCGACTGCTCGCCCAGCACCCAGGAAATGGCATCGGAGATGTTCGACTTGCCGCAGCCGTTGGGACCGACGATGGCCGCGATGCCTTCGCCCTGGAAGCGGAGGTCGGTGCGGTCACAAAACGATTTGAACCCGAGGATTTGCAGCTTCTTCAGTTTCAGCAAGGCGAACTCCTTCAAGGTAGCCGGCGCAGATCAATCCCGAGTTGCCGTCTTCGGGCCGAGGCCGAGCATTCTTTGCCCTCGAAGCCACGGTTCTCCCCCAAGACAAGCTAACTCTACGATCGAGGGCGAGGAGGGGTCAAGATGAGAAACACTATATCTTGTACCTATCCTGTGCAAAACGCAGCATATTGCACTGCTATTGCAGCAAACGCTGGCAGTTCCGTTTCGGGAAAGGACTGCGAGGCGGGAGACAGCACCAGAGTGAGTGCAATTGTAGAAGCCTCGCGGGCCCGATTCAAGACCCTCAAGCCGGGGAGTATCCGCGCGATTACCCGTCGCGGCTGCCGTCTGCCGGAGCGCGTATGCTGGTGAATGGAGGCTTACGTAATGGAGCCTGAATGGCCGCCGCTCCGGCGTCCGATGCGCACACCTCGACAGCCCCTTCCACCGTCTCCCCGTCGCCGCTGGTTGTGGGCCATTCTCATTGTCATTCTGGTCGTGTTTTTCAGCGCCCGTACCTGGCTCTCGTACTACGTCGACGGACTCTGGTTCGAGTCCTTGGGATTTGCGGCTGTCTTCTGGAAGACTCTCGGACTCCAGTGGGCAGTCTTCGCCGTCTCCGCTGCCGTGACCTTTCTGTTTGTCTACGGCACGTTCCTGATTATCAAGCGCACCGAGTTTACGGCTGACCCGCAGGGCCACACCATCATTGTCGGCCGCCGAGTTGTGAAGCTGCCCGTCGAATCCATGATGCGTCTGGCGGCGCTCGGTGGATCGCTCTTCGTTGCCGCATCAGCGGCCGGGGTCATGATGGCGGACTGGCAGATCTTTGCGCTCTATTGGTACGCGCCCCGCAGTGCGGGGTTTCTCGACCCAATTTTCGGCAGACCGCTCAATTTCTACCTGTTCACGCTTCCTGCGCTGCAGGCGGTTTCAGGCTGGCTGTTGGCGATGGCGATCCTGAGCTGTCTGATTGCCGGCTTCTTTCTCCTGGTCAATAGCGGGTCATGGGCGATCGAGGGCCGCCGCACTCGCTTTGACATGGTGCCGCGGCGAGGCATCTCCCTCACATTTGCCTTTGCTCTCCTGGCGATTGCCTGGCGTGTGTACCTGGGGCGCTTCGACCTGTTGACCGTGGATCACACCGTGTTCAGCGGCGTGACCTACACCGACGCGCACATCTTCCTCCCCGGCCTGCTTGTAGTCGCTGTGGCACTGGTCTTGGGAGCGGGAATCGCGGTCGCCAACGGTTTTTGGTTCAACCGCAGCCGCTGGCTCATCGCGGCGGTCGTTCCGGCGATCGTCTGCTATGTCATCCTGCAAATCACCGGATGGTACGTCGGAAACTTTATTGTCCGGCCGAACGAGTTGGTTCGGGAGAAACCGTACATCACGTACAACGTTAAGCTGACTCGCCAGGCTTACGGTCTTGACGAAGTTTCGCAGCAGCATTTTCCCGCGGACATGAGCCCCGAGGCCGCCGACCCCGCACACAATCAGGCCACGCTGGAGAACATTCGCCTGTGGGACTGGCGCGCGCTTCAGGACACGTTGCGGCAGATCCAGGAGATCCGCACTTACTACGATTTCCCGGACATCGACATCGACCGCTATCAGGTTGACGGCAGGCTTCGCCAGGTGATGCTGGCGACCCGTGAGTTGAACGTTGAAAAACTTCCGGAGAGCAGTCGCAACTGGATCAACGAAAAGCTGATTTACACCCACGGCTACGGAATCACCATGAACCCGGTGAACGGGTTTACGCCGGAAGGGCTGCCAACTCTGTGGTTGAGCAACATGCCCGTGCAGAGCGCCGTTCCGGAGTTGAAGGTCACGCGGCCGGAAATTTATTTTGGCGAACTCACCGATACCGACGTCTACGTTAAGACCCGCCAGAAAGAATTCAACTATCCCGAAGGCCAGACGAATAGCTTTACCGAATACCAGGGCACCGGCGGAATTGTGCTGGGCGGCTGGATGCGCCGACTGCTCATCGCGATCGATCGCGGCGATACTGGCAAGCTGCCTTTCAGCGACGATGTGAACACGGGAAGCCGTCTGCTGATGCGGCGAAACGTTCTTCGGCGGGTGTCGACGCTGGCGCCGTTTCTTACCTTCGATCCCGATCCGTACATCGTCCTGGGAGACGATGGCCGGCTGTCGTGGATCCTGGACGCGTTTACCACCTCCGACGCCTATCCTTATTCCACGCATTACGGCCTGGGCGAAACCTCCATCAATTACATGCGCAACAGCGTGAAGGTTGTGGTCGATGCCTACGATGGAACTACCACCTTCTACGTGTTCGACAGCAAGGATCCAATCCTCGCAGCGTATCGGCGGGTCTTTCCGGCTTTGTTTAAAGATGCTGCCGAGATGCCGGCGGGACTGCGCAAGCATGTGCGTTATCCCCAATTACTGCTTGGAGTGCAAGCCGAGGTTTATTCGCTTTATCACATGACGGATCCGGAGGTTTTCTACAACCGTGAGGACCTGTGGAACGTGGCCAGTGAAGTTGTGATGAACGACAGCGGCCAGCAGGTGACGCAGACCATGCAGCCGCACTTCGTGTTGATGAAGCTGCCGGGCGAGAGCGACGTGGAATACGTCGAAATCCTGCCCTTCACGCCCGCCAACCGGAATAACCTGATTGGCTGGATTGCCGCCCGCTGCGATGGGCCGCAGTATGGCACCGCGCTGGTTTACGACTTCCCCAAGACACGGCTGGTGGATGGTCCGCTGCAGATCGAAGCGCGAATCGATCAGAACGCCCAGCTCTCCGGCCAGTTGACGCTGTGGAATCAGCAAGGCTCGCACGTGCGACGCGGTACGCTGCTGGTGATCCCGATTGGCCGCGCGCTCCTGTATGCCGAGCCCATCTACTTGCAGGCCGAGCGCAGCCCCATGCCGGAGCTGCGCCTGGTGGTGCTCGCACTGCAGGACCGGCTGGCCTACGGGCCAACCTTTGAGACCGCCTTGGCCGCATTGTTTGGGAATGGGCAGTCGACGGTCGAGGCAGCGCAAACGCATCCGCAGATGGCCCCGGCTGCGGCCGCCTCCGCCGCGGCGACGACTCTGTCGCAGCCGAATTCCAGCCCGCTCATCGAACAAGCCGCGAAGGATCTCTCTGAGTATCAGCGGCTGACCGCGGAAGGGAAGCTGGGCGAGGCGGGACAGAAGCTCGAGGACCTGAAGCGCATATTGCAGCAGCTGAACGCCGGGAAGTGACTCTCGCACAGAGTTGCCACTGGTAAGCGTGGTTACGCGTTCCTGGGCGCCTCCATCCAGCGGGGAACGGATCGTACCAGGGTGGCGTTGATGAGGATCGACACCAGCGAAACGGCTAAGGTTGCGTGGTAAAACTCGTCGCCGACCAATCCGTTACTACGCGCCACCTGCACCAGGATGAACGAAAACTCACCGATCTGCGTCAACCCGGTGCCCACCAGGGTCGCGGTTTTCAGGGGATAGCCGAACAGCTTCACCACTGCGGTCCACACAACGAACTTGCCGACGATCACCAGCGCCAGAATCGCCAGCAGCAGCAGCGGATTCCGCAGCACCTCCCGCGGGTTGATCAGTATGCCGACGGTGACGAAGAACAGTGCGACGAAGGCGTCGCGCAGCGGCAAGAGTTGATCGAGGGCGCGATGGGCGTAATCCGAGGCGCTGACGATCAGACCCGCGGCAAAAGCTCCGAGTGCCAGCGATAAACCAACCGCTTCGGTCAGGGCGGCCGTGCCCAGGCAGATGGCCAGGATGATCAGCAGGAACAGCTCTTTGTTCTGCGAGCGCGCGATGCCTGCCAGCGACCGGGGCACGAGGTAGACGGCAAGAAATCCGATGGGCGCCAGGATCATGGCCGCCTTGGCCAGCGCCCAGGCCACTCCCAGCAGATGATGCGGGGTCAGGCTGACCAGCGCGGGCATGAGGATGGTCAGCACGACGACGATCAGGTCTTCCACCAGCGTGATGCCGATCATCACCTTGCCGTGCGGCGACTGCAACTGTCCGCCGTCCATCAGCAGGCGCGACAGCACCATGGTACTGGCCACGGAGATGATCATGCCCATCACCAATCCCTGCATGGCGCCCCAGCCCAGCAAGAGACCGAGGCCTTCGCCGATGAGCGAGAGCAGCACCACGCCCAGCGGGCCGCCGATCAGCGAGACCCATTTCACTTCCATCAGTTCGGCGAGCGAGAACTCCAGCCCGATGGAGAACATCAGGAAGACGACGCCGACTTCAGCGATGACCTGGAAGGTTTGCGTTTCGCTGACGCGCGGACCCAGGGTGTACGGGCTGATGGCGATTCCGGCCAGAACGTACCCGAGAATCAGTGGTTGCCGTAAGCGCCAGGCCAGCGCACCGCCGAGAATGGCGGCGATGAAGACATACGACAGTTCTTTGAAGATGGCGGAATGTGCAGGCATGCGGCCCCAGAGGATCAGACGTGATCTCGGTATCGTAGACCAAAATCAGAGATTCCGCCGTCTGCAGGCGATTCAGGACCGAATCGCGAGGGCGCAGCATCCAGCCATTTTGCAACCGTTTTGTGAATTTAGCTTCACCACGTTGTAAATCCTGCAAGGAGGCCGTGTGGGACGCGGCCTGGCGCACTTTCACTTGGCATCTGAGAATGGTGAGGACAGCACCTTGCCGATTCTTCGCTCCAAGCTTCCAGCGGTCGTTCTGATTTGTATTATTTTCCAGCACACCACTGTGCTGCGCGCCGATCCCATCCAGGTTCGCTACCTCGAAGGGGTTACGTTAGGATTTCTCGTCCTGCGCAACACCGCGGGACAAGCGCTGGCGTACGGCGAACTCAGCCAGGCAGTGAACGCAAGTGACGGAGTGGTCACCCACGACCTGCACTTTCGCTTCAAAGACGGCTCCTGGTACCAGGAGGTCACGAAGTTTACACAACACGGCGAGTTTCGTCTGATCAGCGACCGTGTCGTGCAGAAAGGGCCGTCGTTCAAACAGGAGAGTGAGACCTGGATCGACGCTGCCTCGGGCGACGTCAAGGTCAGGGTCGTAGACCAGGGAAAGGAGAAGATCACCACCAGGCATTTCGATCTCCCGGCAGATGTTGCGAATGGCTTGCTCTTTGTCCTGGTGAAGAATCTGGAACCTGAAGCCACAGCAGCTCTCTCGATGATCGCCTCTTCCGGGTCTCCTCGCCTGGTGACATTGAATATCTCTTCGGCGGCAGGAAAGACGGTCAGGGTGGGCTCGATCAAGCACGAAGCTTTGCACTACGTCGTGAAGGTAAAGATCAATGGCATAGCGGGAGTGGTCGCGCCCCTCGTCGGTAAGCAACCGCCAGACTTTCACATTTGGGTCGTCAAGAGCGGCGTTCCAACATTTATTGAGTTCGATGGCCAGTTGTCGCCCGACAGCCCGGTTTGGCAGATACAACTGGCCGCGCCGCAGCCTGGACCGAAGTTGAAATAAACCGGCACCCACTCATTCGCAGGTCTCGAATGAGTGGGACGAGGAATCTCGCCGAAATCTTTGGGCTTTCAGCGCGACCGGCGTTGCCGGGTGCGCGCGGCTTTCTTAGCAGCTTGCGCGCGTCCCGCTGCTCCCTTGGTGCGGACAGCTTTCTTCGCAGCCTGCTTGCGGGCGGCACTGCCGCGTTGGCGAGCCGAGGTCTTGGCCTGCTTTGAAAGCGAGCTGCGCGACGCTGCCGAGCGCCCCATCTTCTTCAGCGCGCCTTTTACAGCGCGCGAACGTGTAGCCGAGGTCTTCTTCTTCGCCGGCGACTGTCCCTTCTTCACATCGCGAGCGGCCTTGGTGCGTGTGGCTGCCGAGGTTTTGCCCGGCTTGGGCGGCGGCAACTTCACGCCCGCGCGTCGCGCCTTCGAGAGCCCAATGGCAATGGCCTGTTTCGTGGAAGCGGCTCCATGCTTGCCTTCACGAATGTGATCCATCTCCTCCTTCACGAACTCGCCAGCCTGGGTGCTGGGCGCTTTACCTTCACGCTCGTCCTCCTGGGCCCGTTCTAATGTCTCTTTATCCGGCATGAAAACTCCTCCTGTGGCATTCGTCGGCGCAAGTCATACAGCCTGTTTCGCGCCACCATGTTTTAAGAGGATGCAGTCTGCAAGGCGCGGGATGGACTACACTACTGCCGAATGGGCTCTCTGCCGCAAACTGTCAGGACAACGAATAAATCCTCCTCCGGAACGGGCCATCGACCGCTGTTGATGGCGCTGGCGATTCTGTTTGCCGTGGTCACCATCGTCTACAGCGTGACCTGGATGTACTACGTCCGCGTGATGATCACGGTGGAAGTCGGCATGGATACCGATCCCGCGGCGAACGGAATTCGCGTCAGGGACGTATGGCCCGGCGCACCCGCCGAAAAGGCCGGTCTGCGCACCGGCGACCTGATCACTTCGGTCGACGGAAACACGGTCGTCGGACAAGCCGGGCTACGCACCCTCAATGGAATCTGGTCTCGCGCTCATGCCGGCGAGGCGGTTCAGCTAACCGTCCAGCGAGCAGGAACGCAAGGCCCGCTGGTCATCACGCCGGTGTTCCGCACGGCGAAAGGGACGGGCGACACCTCGCTGGCTAAGCGAGGTGCGTCTGAAATTCTCGGCTTTTATCCACTGCTTTTCCTGATCGTAGGACTGGCAGTGCTGTTTCTGCGGGTGGACGATTGGAACGCCTGGCTGCTGGCGTTGGTCTTCGCCGGCCTTATCGCCCAGCCGGATCCACCGTTCGCCTTGCTGTTTGCGCCGGCCGCGCTGCGCCAGCTTTCTTACTTTTTCGCAATTACCATGAAGGCCCTGTTGCCGGGCCTGTTTTACTTTTTTTTCGCTGTGTTTCCCACGCGATCGCCCATTGATCGCAAGCTTCCCTGGTTGAAGTGGGCGTTGCTGGCTGCGGGCGCTGTGCTGGGGTGGGGCGGGATGGTACGCGGCGAGTTTATGCCGCTGCCCTTTGTCACGGCCTTAGCTCCGCCGCGAACGATTGGACTGGTCCGCACCCTCATTGCCTACGGGACGGTCATTCTGGGCATCGTTTCGTTGCTGTTGAATGTGTTCAGCGTCACCCAGGTGGAAGATCGCCGCAAACTCAAAGTGATGCTGTGGGGAACATTGGCCAGTATCGTCCCGGCGATCTGCATCGGAATTCCGTACGATGTATTGCACGCCGAGACGCCGTTCTGGCTGGTATTTACGCGAGCGGTCTTTCTCTTCATCCTGCCGCTGTCATTTGCCTACGCGGTGGTCAAGCATCGGGTGATGGATATTCCCGTGCTGCTACGGCGCAGCGCCCGCTACCTTCTGGTGGAGCGCGGCTTCGCCATCCTGATTGGAATTATTTCCGTCGGTCTCACGCTATGGTTCGGGCAGGCATTTTCCAGGCAGTTTTCCGCAGGTTCCAAGGCGGCGATCCCCATCGGAGCCACGCTGGGCGTGCTGCTGATTACCGGCGCCACGCAAGTGCAGAGGCACGTCAGGACACGACTGGACAAAGCCTTCTTCCGCAGCGCCTATGACGCGCAGCAAATCCTGGAGACGCTGGCAGCGACCACGCTGACCGTTACCGACCGGCCAGCGCTGGCGGCATTGTTGCATCGCGAGATTCACGAAGCTCTGCATCCCATGCCATTGTTCATCTACCTGCTATCGAGCGAAGGCAAGTTGCACGCCTACGCCGGTATCCCGCCGGAGAACAGCGTGGATCTTTCCATCCAGGATCCGGCTCTGCAGCCGTTGATGGGACGCAACGATCCGGTTGAGTTACCTCCTGAAATCTTGCAGGGAACCACGCTGGAACATCTCGGCGTGGACTGCCTGGTCCCGATTCGCGGATCGAGTGATGGGCAACTGCAAGGCTTGGCGGTGCTGGGGCCGCGTTTGTCCGAGGAACCTTACTCTACGCGCGACAAGCGGCTGTTGGCATCGGTGGCCAGCCAGGCGGGAATTGCCATGCGCAGCATCTCGCTGGCCGAACGGATGGCCGAACGCATGGAGGCTGAACGGCGCGCTGAGCAGGAGATGCAGATTGCGCGCCAGGTGCAGAGCCGGCTGTTGCCGCAACAGGCACCTGTCCTGAAGACGCTCGATTGCGCGGGCAAATGTATTCAGACGCGCGCGGTGGGCGGCGACTACTACGACTTTCTGGATTTCGGTGCCGGCAAACTTGGCTTGGTGTTAGCGGACATTTCGGGGAAGGGGATGTCGGCAGCACTCCTGATGGCTAATCTGCAAGCCAATTTGCGTGGTCAATACGCGCTGGCGACGGAAGACTTTCCGCGCCTGCTGCGTTCCGTGAACTACCTGTTCTACAAAAACACCGAGACCAGCAACTACGCCACCATGTTTTTCTCTATCTACGATGACCAGCGGCGCACATTGCATTACGTGAATTGCGGGCACAACCCTCCCGTGCTGCTGCGGGCGAACGGCGAAGTCGAGAGGCTGGAGGCGACGGCGACGGTTCTGGGCCTGTTTGAGCAGTGGGACTGCACCGTGGCCGAACTGCAACTCGCGCCCGGCGATTTGCTGGTGATCTACACCGACGGCATTTCCGAGGCTGCGGAAGGCGACGACGCAGAGGAGTTTGGTGAAGAACGTTTGATTGGCAGCATGCGGGCGCAGCCTCAGCCGGCAGCGCCAATGCTGGACACCATCGTGGCCGAGGTGCAGGCTTTCAGCAAGGGATACCAGGCGGACGACATGACCCTGATCGTCGCGAAGTGCCGGTAGATATGTAACACGCGACTCCGACCTGATCCTGGCGGAGGCTCAAGCGATTGCAATGGTCGCTAGCAGTTTAGCCAGTTGCCAGCATGGCACGAAGAGCGCACACTGGTATCAGCCTCTACATGTACGTCCTCAAGCTAGGGGACATGCCGACGCCCACGGGTTCATGCTGAGCTTAGGATGACCTCGTCCTTGTGGGCGCGCCAGTTCGATTTCCAATTTCCGTCCATTTCCGACGTAGCACAGAGTCGCGTGTACAACAGCACGACACGCTGAGGTTTGGCTCGTCAGGCCCGAATGATCAGCAATTTCATACAAATAATGCAATTGAAGGAGCTTGTGATGAATAAGAAACGAGTCCCGTGGCTGGTGTCTCTGTGGTTGCTGGCTGTCGCCAGTCCACTGATCGCACAGCAACCCAAACCGGCTCAGAGCACCAGGCAGCCCAACATCGTCATTATCTGGGGCGACGACATCGGCCAGACCGACGTCAGCGCCTATTCGATGGGGCTGATGGGCTTCCATACGCCCAACATCGATCGTGTCGCCAAAGAAGGGATGATTTTCACCGACTACTATGCGGAGCAGAGCTGCACCGCGGGCCGGGCGTCGTTCATCACCGGCCAATCAGGATTGCGAACGGGTTTGACCAAGGTCGGGTTGCCCGGCGCTAAGGTTGGGTTGCAGAAAGAAGATCCCACAATCGCTGAGCTGCTTAAGGCGCGCGGCTATGCGACCGGCCAATTCGGCAAGAACCACCTGGGCGACCGTAACGAATATCTGCCGACCGTACATGGCTTCGACGAGTTCTACGGCAACTTGTATCACTTGAACGCCGAAGAAGAGCCGGAACTGCCTGACTATCCCAAAGACCCGGCGTTTCGTGCCAAGTTCGGACCGCGCGGCGTGCTCGACTGCAAAGCCTCAACTGTCGACGATCCAACGGTAGATCCGCGCTTCGGCAAGGTCGGCAAGCAGGTGTGCACGGATACCGGTCCGCTGACCAAAAAGCGGATGGAGACGATCGATGATGACGTCGCCGCTCGGGCTGTGGACTTCATTCAGCGGCAAAACAAGGCCGGGAAGCCGGCCTTTGTCTGGGTAAACTTCTCGCATATGCACTTCCGCACCCACACCAAGCCGGAGAGCATCGGTCAGGCAGGCCGCTGGCAGAGCCCGTACCACGACACCATGGTCGACCATGACAAGAATGTCGGCACCGTCCTCAAGGTACTGGATGACCTGGGAATCGCCGACAACACCTTCGTCATGTACAGCACCGACAATGGCCCGCACATGAACTCCTGGCCGGATGCGGCGATGACACCGTTCCGCAGCGAGAAGAACTCAAACTGGGAAGGCGCCTATAGGGTTCCGGCAATGGTTCGCTGGCCGGGTCATATCAAACCGGGCAGTGTGTCCAATCAGATCGTCGCACACCTCGACTGGCTGCCGACGTTTGTGGCCATGGCTGGCGACCCGCAGATAAAGGACGAGCTGATGAAGGGCTACAAGGTTGGAGACATGACCTACAAGGTCCACCTGGACGGTGACAACCTCGTCCCCTACCTGACAGGCCAAGTTCCAGAGAGTCCCAGAGTATCGTTCTTCTATATCAACGACGATCAGCAATTGACCGGCTTGCGCTACGACAACTGGAAGCTGGTGTTCATGGAGCAGCGGGCCGAGGGAACGATGCTGATCTGGTCGAACCCTTTCACCAGCTTGCGAATCCCGCTGATGTTTAACCTGCGAACGGACCCGTACGAGCGGGCGAACATCACTTCCAACACCTACTACGACTGGTTGCTGGATCACGCTTACTTGCTGGTCCCGGCGCAGGATTACGTGGGCCAGTTCCTGATGACGCTTAAGGACTACCCGCCGCGGCAGAAGGCAGCCGCGTTCAATATGGATGAGGTCATGAAGCAGCTTCAGGAAAGCGGAGGGTCGAAGTAAGACTGGTAGGGTGCGGGAGCCCTTCGGTCGAAGTGGCTCCCGTCTTACTCCCCAGCGGGGAGAGGAATTTATGAAAAGCCGATTGACGAAGATTCTGCCCGTTCTCCTGTTGTTTACCACCGTCGCCTTCGCAGCGGACCCGCTCCCCTCATGGAATGATGGCCCAGCGAAAAAAGCGATCATCGCGTTTGTTACGAAAGTTACGACGGCAGGCTCGCCGGATTTTGTACCCGTGCCGGAACGCATCGCGACCTTCGACAACGACGGCACCCTGTGGTGCGAGCAGCCAATGCCCGTGCAGCTCTATTTTGCGATCGACCGCGTGAAGGCTCTCGCGCCCCAGCATCCCGAATGGAAGACTCAGGAACCGTTCGCCTCGCTGCTCAAGGGCGATGTGCAAACCGCGCTGGCCGGCGGTGACCACGCGATTCTGGAACTCATGATGGCCACGCACGCAGGCATGACCACGGTGGAATTCGAGCAGATCGTCAAGGATTGGATCGCAACCGCGAAACATCCGAAGACCGGCAAGCTCTTCACCGAAATGACGTATCAGCCAATGCTCGAACTGCTCGACTATCTTCGCGCCAACGATTTCAAGACGTTCATCGTATCCGGCGGCGGCATCGAGTTCATGCGTCCATGGGCCGACAAAATTTACGGCATCCCACCGGAACAGATCGTGGGTAGCAGCATCAAGACAAAGTTTGAAATGCGTGACGGTAAACCCGTCCTCGTGCGCCTGCCGGAGCTGAACTTCAACGATGACAAAGGCGGCAAACCTGTGGGCATCAACCAGCAGATCGGCCGGCGCCCGCTCATGGCCTTCGGTAATTCCGATGGCGACCGCGAGATGCTGGAATACGCGCAGGGCGGCAGTGGCGCACGCTTCGAACTCTTGGTACTCCACGATGATGGGGCGCGTGAATACGCTTACGGCCCTGCCTTGGGGCTGCCAAACGTAAAGCTGGGTGCCTTCACCCCGGCGCTTTATGACGAGGCGACGAAAAATGGTTGGACCGTTGCCAGCATGAAGAACGACTGGAAGATTGTATTTCCATCTGAAGCCGCTTCGGTCACGGCTATCGACATCCTGTTGGAACCGGATGCCACGATGCTTCAGCATGCCGAGGCTAACAATGCTCGCCTGCTCGCAGTCTTCCCGAAAGGCTTCGCCCTGGATGCCACGCACCGTCCACACATCACCCTGATTCAGCGTTTCGTTCGCACTGCGGATCTCGATAAGGTTTACGCCGCGGCCGGCAAAGTTCTCGCGGACACGAATGTGAACGGCATGAAGTTGGAGGCGTTCAAGTATTACTATGCCCCGGCTGGAGCGGTCGGGGTCGCGGGCATTTGCGCGAAGCCGACGCGGGCAATCTTAAAGCTCCAGGCCGATATCATTGCAGCGGTAGAACCGTTTACGGTAGAAATCGGACCGATCGGCGCGTTCACCGCACCGCACGACGATGCGGCAAGTGACATGGCCCTCATCCAATACGTTTCAATATTTGTGCCGAAGATGTCGGGCGACAACTTCAATCCGCACGTCAGCACCGGGGTCGCGCCGCGAGAATACCTGGACAGAATGCTCGCAGAACCGTTCGAGCCGTTCACCTTCTCGCCGGCGGGCGCAGCTGTCTACCAGCTCGGCCCCTTCGGTACGGCCGCCAAGAAACTAAAAGAATGGAATTTGAAGCATTGAGGGAAAAACCGGGCTGTCGAAGGTTCAGCGTGACCCGATTACCGTTGTTGTATCGTCATTTGATAAGTAGAGCCATGCTCCGGGGCGTGTCGAGCCCGGTATGGACCGAGCCCGAAGCCACGCTTGCGACGCGCGCTGGTTTTGCGGGCGTCGCGTGGCAAGGGCGTTACTGCGGTTAGCCCATCATGAAGCGAAGCGGAACGGTGGGTAGGCTGGTTTTCAGGATTTCCGAGTCCCGGCAGGGACGGCATGTGCCGCCGGCTGAAGGCCGGCTCGTGATCGAAATTATCGGCCCCCCCGGACTCCGCTGCGCTCCGTCCTGGGCTATCCTGACGCCGCCCTTCCGGGCTCGGGCGATACCACCCTGATGCGCCGCATACTGTCGTCCCTGGCCAGGTGTCGATGAATCCCCATTGCACAAGTGAGCGGGACGGGGCAGGATGATGAGTGTAATCGCCTTCCATGAGAAGGCCGGTTGTAGTCAAGCAGGATCTTCACCCGTCCCTATTCCCAAGCAAGGTTTTTCTCCACCGAGTCGCCACTGTTGCCACCCTTCCATCCGCACTCTTGATGAGCGATTCTGGCTCGGTGCAAGTTGGGTGTTCTCATTTCAGCCGGTGCTGCCACCTGTTTGGCGACCTCTCTTCCATCGAAAGATAGAAGTGGGCCAGGCCATAGACGCAGTCACCGGAACTCGGCTTTGGGCATTTGTTGTACTTCAGTCAACTAAGCTGCTGCTGACATTGTTCGCTTACTATTGCGCAGTGGCTCGTAAACTTCTCCACTGACCCACAGTCGATGCAGCAACACTGCCAGCTTGCGAGCCGTGGCGATGATGGCCCGTTTCTTTCCCGCCTTGCCGCCGCGTTCGGCCAGTTTCAGTCCCCAGCGCCGCAGATCACTATCAGCTCCAAACGGGCCGAGGATGTGGTGCGCTCCCTGCACCAGCAGCGTTCGCAGATACGGATCGCCCTCTTTGCTGATGTGCATCTGCGGCTCGCTCTGCCCCGAGTTTCTGCGTCCCGGTTGCAGTCCCACGTAGCATCCCGCATCGCGGCTCTTGCGGAAGCGGTGCGGATCTTCCAGCGTCAGCATGTAGGTCAACGCGATCAACGTGCCTACGCCCTTGATCTGCTTCAGCAGCGCCGTCTGCGGGTATCGCTGCTGCGCGACGACTTCGATCTGCCGGTTGTACTCGGTGATGCACTCGCTCAGCGATTCCAGGGCTTGCAACAACGGTCCCAGCGCAGCTTGCAGCTCGGGGCTCAGGGACTGAGCTTTCTCTTTATCCAGGTTGCGTGGATTGCAGCCGCGCAGCCGCTCGCCATACGACTTGGTTAGTCCTCGGGCTGCGTTCACCAGCGCCGTCCGTGCTCGCACCAGGCTGGCCCGCGCTCGAATCACCGTCAGGTCGGCCTGTGCCTGGGCGCTGCGATGCTTCACCGGCGACAGCAACTGCGGATCGATTCTCGCCAGCCGCGCCAGGGTCATGGCATCGAAGCGATCGTCTTTGCGTCGGCTCTCGCCAATCAGACGCACGTTGCGGGCGTGGGCCACGATCACTTCATGGCCCAACTCGCTCAACAATCGACTCACCCACGGCGAGTGCATCCCGGTCTCCAGCGCTATCCGGCTGCGCGGCACGGCTGCGAAAACTTCTCGCATCGCCTTCGGAGTCGTGCCCAGCTTCTGCTGGCTAAACACTTCGCCAGCTTCGTCCAGTACGCAGTACCAGCTGGAGCGATCGCCCAAATCCAAACCGATGGTCAATTTCCGCTCGAAATTCTTGTTGCTCGCTGCCGCTACAGTGCTACCCTTTTTCATTGCCGGTCTCCTTTATCTGTTTGCGCTTCGAGCGCGTCGATAACTTGGGAGCGTATAGCATCCCGCCGGAGACCGGCCTTCTCATCCCATCTGTTAACGACAGCTATGGTACGGCACACGAAAATAATATGTAGCACCTGTCACTTCGTCGCTTGCTGGATTACGCTTTCGGCTATCGCGTACGGGCAAGCTATGGCGTGCCGGACAACTGAGTTCACGGCCGTACTCAAAGGCGACGAGGCATTCTCTAAGAACATTGGTGTTTCTCTTCGGCTACGGTTGATTCCTCTGAGACAGAAATGGGGCTGGGACGTAGAGGTTTCGCCGACAAACGATGTGTCAAAGGACTGGACGTTTCCGGTAAACATGCCACTGCGAACAGGGGAAAGGCAAGTCCTCGGAACTGGTTATGGCGAGACTGTTCGCGACAAGTTCCGATACGAACATTCGATTGGGTTTCTGCTAAATCAAACGGATTTCGCCAAGTATTCCCAGATGGCCAACGAGTCGCTAGGGTCCGGCGATCCCGATGCGGCGGAACGGTATCTATCCGCCATAACGAACGTAACAACTGGGTTAGTCGAGATTAAGGCTCTTGAGGCCAGTACGAGTGGCAACGGAGAAGTAGTCGAGTGGGCACGATTGCGCTTCAGAGTTACGGTGCCAGCACCATTCGCGGTTGCGTCTGGTCTTGAATGGAAACCGACTACATGTCGGGATAACCGCTGAAGAGTCGCCAGTTGGCGTAATATCGCCATTTCATATGTAATCGCTCTCAGAGTGCGGCTCCAGGCGGCTGAGGCGCCTTCCGAATCGGGATGCAACCCTCTTACTAACAGGATCTTGCGCCTCTTCTGCTATCGAAAACGCCCAATAACTTGTCTAATAGAAGAGGGAGGCGGCAGCGCGTCGCCTCCTGCCCGATTCCTGATTTCCTGACGGAACAAATCTCAGGTCTGCAACGTATTACCTGACATAACTGGAATGCTGCCCGTTGGCGGAGGGTGCAGTGGCGAACGGCAAGAATAATAAGAAGAAACGCTGGATTATTACTACCGTAGTCGTGGTCTCGGTGGTGCTGCTGATTGTCGTAGCGGTTGCGGCGACGCGCGGCGGAACGAAGATCGATCCCACGAAGCTGGCCAAGGTGGAACGCGGCGATATCACCAAGAGCGTAGTGGCAACCGGGAAGGTTACGCCCATCACCAAGGTCGAGATCAAGTCGAAGGCCAGCGGCATCGTGAAGAAGCTGTACGTGGACGTGAACGACCACGTGAAGCAGGGGCAGGTGCTGGCCGAGCTCGACAAAGTTGAGATCGAGGCGCAGGTAAACTCCGCGCACGCGCAATTGCTGTCTTCCCAAGCCAACCTGAAGAGCGCCGAGGCCGATCAGAAGCGCGCCGAAGTCGATGCCCAAGGCGTCGACATTCCGACGCTGCAACGCGCCTATCAGCGGGCAAAAGAAATGTCGAAGGACGGCGTGGTTTCGCAGTCCACTTTGGATGATGCCGAGAGAGGCTACATCATGGCGGTCAACAAACGCGATGTAGCGCGGGCGCAGTTGACGGTGAACAAAGCCAAGGTGGCGCAAGCTGAGGCCCAGGTGGAAAAAGACGAAGCCGATCTGAAGCAATTCGAGGAGCAGCTCAGCTATACGACGATCACGGCTCCCATCGACGGCATCGTGCTCTCACGCGATGTGGAGATGGGCGATGCTGTCAGCTCGATCCTGGTGTTGGGTTCCGGCGCGACGCTGGTGATGACGCTGGGCGATACCAGCGAGGTCTATGTGAAGGGCAAAGTGGACGAGAGCGACATCGGCAAGGTGTATCTCGGCCAGCCTGCGCGAATCCGCGTGGAAACGTTCAAGGACAAAACCTTCACCGGGCACGTAACCAAGATCGCGCCCATGGGCGTGGAGAAGGACAACGTAACGACTTTCGAGGTACGCGTCTCGATTAACAATCCTGGCGGCGAATTGAAAGCCGAGATGACGGCCAATGCCGAGGTCATCCTCGACGAGCATCACAATGTGCTGATGATTCCGGAGTCGGCCATCCTCTACGACAAAGACAAAAAAGCTTCGGTGGACCTACCCGATCCCAGCGCCAAAGATGGCATGCGCAAAGTTGCCGTCAACATCGGTATCTCGAATGGCGTGAAGACGGAAGTGGATTCGGGACTTAAACAGGGACAGGAAGTCGTCCTGCAACAGTAGCGGATCTGTGCATTGAAAGGGCACGGGCTTCAGCCCTGCCGGCAAACGTCCCTTATGATTATCCGGCAAGGCGGCCTTCCCGGCCGACGAGCCCCAAGTCGGAGCGGCATCATGAACAAACGTTGTTCGGTTGTCCTGATCAGCCTGTTGTTCCTGCCGGTGCTGTTGCACGCGCGCGCGGAAGGTCACTTTGATCGCACGCTGCAGGTCAACGGCTCGGTGAGTCTTGATGTCACCACCGGCTCCGGCGATATCGTAGTGAAGACCGGCAGCTCGAACCAGGTAATGGTCCACGGTACGGTACATGCCAACGTAGGCTGGCTCTTTGGCGGCGGGGACGACAGCGCTGTGCAGAAGGTTCAATCCAATCCTCCCATCGAGCAGAGCGGTAACACAATTCGCATCGGACAGAACTTGCCGGACGATGTGAAACGGCATGTGTCCATCGACTACGAAATCACGGTTCCGCCGGATACCAGCCTGCAGGCGCATAGCGGTTCGGGAAATATTGGGGTCGATGGCGTGCGTTCTGCCACAGACGTAGGGACCGGATCGGGCGACATTCGCCTGCACGATATCGGCAGCAAGCTGCGCGCGCAGACGGGCAGCGGCAATATTCGAGCAGAGAGTGTGGCCGCACCGTTCTGGGCACAGACGGGTAGCGGCGATATCGAAGCGGACCTGACGGGCTCGGGCGACGTCGATGTTCACACCGGCTCAGGGACGATCCGGGTGCGCGGCATCAAAGGCGGAGTTCGGGCGCGGACCGGCAGCGGCAATATCGAAACCGATGGCAGCGTGACCGGCCCGTGGCAATTGCATAGCGGCTCAGGGAACATCACGCTGGCGGTGGGCAGCGGAAACGGATTCAACCTGGATGTCCACACCAGCTCGGGATCGATTCACAGCGATCTGCCTATCACCGTGCAAGGCTCGCTGGGCAAACATGAGCTGAAGGGAACGGTGAAGGGCGGCGGGCCGGATGTCGAGGTGTCGACGGGCTCCGGCGATGTGGACGTGCGCTGAATTTCAGTGCGCCACTTCAGCATGGGTCAGCAGGATGGCGCTGGTCGAGGCCAGCGAGTCGTAATACTGGACCACGCGTTTCGTCTCCACGGTATCGTAGGTTGCAAGGTTGTGAGCCCAGCGAAATCCAATAGGCTGATACCAAAGCTCAACCGTAATCTGGAACGGGCCTTGGGCGTCAGCGAGCGCCGCCGAATACTGCACGCGGTCTCCGCTGGCGGTGAACTCCGGATCGGTCGCGGCGTCCCCAATCACGGCAATGTTATGTCCGGCACGAGCTTTATCGAATCCCGACGGCAGTAGACGGTCATCCTTCAAATAGCCAACCGCATTGAGCAATCCCGTGGTGACGTGCCCTTCCGAATCACCCATGATGTCCTCGTAAATTTCCACTTCATCGCTGCGATCGATGCGCCGGTAGTGGGGCTCGAATCGAGTAGCATCGGCGTCGTTGTCATTGCCTTCTATTGATCCGTCTGGATTGAGCGCTCCGGACTCGAAGACCGTCTTGCCGTTGTGATCGCGCACCACGAAGTGCAGCCAGGCGCGGCGGGAAGGGAACGCCGTCGGCAGCTTGTGCCCCGTGAGATTCTTCACCACGACCTCGGCATTCAGCCTGCCTGCATCGGTGTTCACGTTTTCGATGTCCACCCGTGCTGCCTGCGATTGCAGAAAGGCAATCGTGGCATCCGAAGCGCTGGACAGTTCCTGCGGCAGGGCCGCGACGCTGAGCTCATTTCGATAGGTGTTGAGCAGGCGTTGCATGAAAAAGTTGCCGCCCAGGAAGGTATGCTGGCGCACGCCGAGGCGATCGACGCCGAGCACGGCTGCAATCGGCGCCGGACCCTGCACCTCGGGCATGTGGCAGCCCTGGCAGCTCTGCTTGCCGGCGTAATCGCTGTGCAGCCATTCCAGGTACGGCATCTGCTCGGGAAGCTCGCCGATGACTTTGCCTCCCGGCCCGCGTGCCTGAGTAATCAGGGTATGGCAGGTTGCACACACTGCTGAATCCGAAATGTGAGTGGCGAAGGTGGGACGGAAGCCGCCGGTGGAGCTTTGCATGATCAGCGTCTGGCCGGGCTGAATCAGATAGGGGCCGTATTCGGGATGATCGTCTTTCGACTGCGGCCTATTGATCATGAAGCCGCCATTGAAGCTTTCCTTGTCGCCCAGCTTCTGATTGCTGATCTGATGGCAGACCGAGCAGGTGACACCGTCCCGACCCAGTTCGCTCCTTTCGCTGCGCTTCTGATCAAAGGGAAGGAAGGCGAAGATCTCACCCTTCTGGCCGTGCAGCTTCGCCTCATAACGAGTAATCGGCATGTGGCAGACCGAACACTCGTCCTCGACGTCAGCCTTCACTTCGGGATGATCAACGGTTTCACGGCGCGCGCTGGCCTGCCAGTAAGGATCGCGCGAAGAGTTCGCCATGATGCTGGCGCGCCAGTTGAAGCCGATGGAAACGTCTTTACCCTGGGGCGTGGTGAGGCCGTTGTGACAGGCCAGGCAGCGGTCCGAGGTATGAAACGCTATCTGAGAAGAGTTGTCGGCGTCGCCGCCGCGCAGAGGCTCGCGCGCCAGCAGCGTGAGCGACAAGGCGACCATCAGGTAGCAGAGAGTTCGCATCACCAACCCTTAAGCAGGCTGCCTTCCTGCCAGTCCCACAACACGTAGAACATCACCTGAGGCGAGCGGCCGGCGGTGTTGTTCACCGGAGTGCGCACGCCGATGGCGCCTCGCACGTGCTGGCGCTTGCTGAGGGTGACCTGCAGCTCGGGGACAACATCCCAGTTCGTCTTGGCCTGGTTCACCAGATCGCGGCTGCCCAGGACTTCGAACATGGGCGACCAAAGCCGTCCCAATCCCTGACCCTGCCCGAACATCTGTCCGATGGTCGTGTACCAGAAGGTGTTCTGCGGAGCTTTGCTGGTGTCGGTCGGAAGAATGGCGCCGCCCTGAAACTCCAGGAAGGTGTTGGACCGGAAGAGCTGTCCAGCCTCGACAAATGTTTCGAACTCGGTGGTGCCGGCGCCGAGTCCGTGAGAGCTGTTGCCGGTGGGTGCGACAACATTCCCCTGCAGGCTGAAGATGGTCCCGGCGCCCAGGCCTTCACCGGAAGTGAGCTTGGAAAACATCACCCGCTTCACCCCCATGGAGATATCGCCGACGCCGCCGTACCAGGTCTGATTGGGCTGCGCGAATGCCAGGGGGACATCAACTTCGAGCTGATTTTTGACACCGAAGCGTTGCTCATAAATCGCGTGGCTGGTAAACATGCCTGGACCGCTGGTATTCGCCGAAGAAGAGAGGACAACTTCGTCCTCGGGATAGGCTTTTTCCGTGTTGAGAGCCAAAGGGAGGTTGAGTTCGCCTGGGGGCCAGTTGGGATTGCGACAGAAACTGCGAATGTAGTAGATGACTTCGTTGATCTGCTGTGGCGTCAGCGCGTCCTTGAACGACGGCATGATTTGCGAGAAGCCGCGATACGGGCCGCCATTCGTGATGACGGCGCGGTAATCATTGTTGAGCTCAGACGTGGTCTGATCGCAACGGGTGAAGTCCGGAAAGGTGCTGGGTTGTTTGAACCCGCGGACCTCCTGCGGCACTCCCTTGCCTGCCGGACCGTGGCAGGCGATGCAGGCGGAGTGGTAGATCTGTTTGCCGGTAGAGAGATCGAGACCAGGTTTCGGTGGGTGCAGGAGATGAGTGCGCAGTGATGGCAATGAAGCCAGACGCCAGCAGAGCGAAAACGACAGCGCAGAAAGGATGCCGATTGTAGCTGCTTCGACTACATGGGCGGTCGTTGCTGCACAGTGCCATTCGTTCGGACAGACCTGATCGTGAGATGCCGCGTGAGAGATCCAATTCTATGACGCGTTGAATTTCAAGGACAATGGAGACATTGCTCTCAGCAGGCCCATGCAAATGGATGCAGAGTAGTGGGGTGGGGTTCTTATAAGTCCATTACATTGCAATCATGCGGATGCAAAAGGGAAGACAAGAAATATCAAGGGGAACTCCGATGACCCCAGGATGAGAGCTCGGAGTTCCTATGGTGAATGCGGTCGCAGGTCGAGCCCAGGAGGCGCAGCTTAGCGGGAGGCGGTGGCGGCGGATTCAGCGGCTGCCACAATCTTCCTGAGGCCAAATTCCGCGGATTCGAATCGATTGCCGCAGACGCATACCCGGGATTCGGGCAACTTTTCGCCGCACTCGCACATGTAGCCGATCTGTCTGGCGGGATTGCCGACGACGAGTCCATAAGGCGGAACGTCTCGAATCACCACCGCGCCCGCGCCCACAAAAGCATACCGGCCAAGGGTGACGCCGCACACGATGGTTGCATTGGCGCCAATCGTAGCTCCTTCCTGAATCGTCGTGAGCACAAACTGATCGTGACCCTTCTTCACCTGGGCGCGCGGATTCAGGTCGTTGGTGAAGACGGCATTTGGTCCCACGAACACGTGATCGCCGAGTGTGACGCCATCCCAAATGGCTACGCCATTCTTAATGGTGACGCCGTCTCCGATGACGACATTCGATTCTACGAAGGCGTGATCGCAAATATTGCAGTTGCGTCCGATGGTAGCTGCCTCCATGACATGAGCAAAGGCCCAAATCCGCGTGCCTTCGCCGATGCGGTCGGTTTCCACCAACGCCTGAGGATGTACGAAGTATGAGTTCGATTTCATAAAACTCCCTGTAAATCGTTATGCACTGACAAATTTAATTGTAATGCGCGACAATCCTTTGCTTCCCGAGCATCGTGCCGGGGCACAATTTCGAAGTGCTGTAGGGGGTCGTAAAACTCGCATGAGAGGGGAGGATCATGCGAGTGTTTTTGCGTTGCTTAATCTCTCAGTCGCCGGAAGCAGCGCGGAATTTTTCGCGATTCAACAACCGTGGCGCCGGTTTGGCCCTGTTTCTGCCGGCTAGTGGCCCCGGCGCATTCAGGCACTCGGATGCCATCACCTCGGCTTGCAGTAGTTGTTCCATGGTAAGGCGCTTGGCCAACGCCTTATATCCGGCTCCGATTGCTTCCGAAGCGACGGAATACCACACGTATGCCTGCAGCGAGCTTTCAGCATCGCGCTGCGATCCGTAATACTGCGCCAGCGCAAGTTGCGCTAGCGGGACGCCGCGCCTGGCCGCATTCTGGCAGGCGATTAGAGCTCCCTCATCCTGAAGGATGTCGTACGGCTTTTCATTCAGGAAGTAATGAGACGGAGCCTGCGGCAGCCGTTCCTGGCTGAGCGTCATGAACAGAAGCTCAACCCGGCTGGAAACCCCCAGCTTGTCGAAAATTCGGAAGAGGCAATTCTTGATGGTGTGCTGGCTGAGCTTCAGGCGCTCGGCGATCTCGCGGTTGGACAGCCCTTGCGCCACCCCGCGAACCACTTCAGTTTCCCGCTTGGAAAGCAGGTTCAGTCCCTTAGCATCGACGGCTCGGATGTTGTGCGATGAAGCCAGTGCCTCGACCAGGGTAGAGATTTGCTCGCAATTGGCCCAGATCTGGCCTTCGTACACCTTGCGCAGGCACTTGCCCAAAGTTTCTATCGAATCGTTTTTGCTGAAAATGCCGCGAGCGCCGGAACGAAAGGCCTCCAGGATCATTTCGCCCTGGGAGGTGTCGAGCAGCATGACGGCGCGCAGGTCGGGATGCAGAGTTCGCAAGCCGCGCAGGATTTCGAAGCCGCGGCCCGGCTTTTCATCCAAATTGGAACTGATGACGAGAACGTCGCTGTCGTTGAAATCGATGTTAGAGGTCAAACCATCAGAGCCACACAATAAAGTCGTGACTTCGAGGTCGCCATCACGTTTTAAGGCATCTGCAAGAAGCTCGGTGTGTACCCGAGTATCATCGGCAACAAGGACACGAATAGGTCCAGGGTCAGGCTGGTGGCGCATGTGGTGCTCCAAACGAAGTTTTGGAAACGTCCCGTGAGAAGACTTAAATCGTTATTGAAGGTCCTCGGCGTGTTAAGGACTTTCCAACGAAGTTAGTAAAGGCCAGGGTCTTCTCGATGATGGGCAGCGTATAACACTCTCCCGGTATATACAAGACTACGATAGTGCTGCTGCGTGCACACACGTGGTGTGGTATCCCACTCGCACGTTGGTGTTGAACCTCGATGTGATTCCTCTTTTGCAACGGTGCTGCGCATACATTTGACGTAAAAGTCTAGATTTTGTCACAAGCAGTTTAGCCTCAGCGACTTAGAATGCGCCCATGTCTGCCGTCGGCGCCCATAATTTCGAAGCAAGCTGACCGATGCGTGCAACCCGACGCTACGATCCGACCAGGAGAAAGTCTTCTCTGATCCGAATAGCTTCATGGCCGGAGATGATCACCTCTGCCGCAAAGGAGTAGACCGTCGCGGAGGATGTGTGCCTCTTGCGACATTTTCGAATCCACCTTAGATTGCAGCTACGTCATCAACTAAAACCCTTGCCCCGTAGCAACCATAGGACCTAAAAAGCCCGCTTGTGCATTTGTGTAAGCGGTTCACACGGCTAGACAAGCTCGGATCGAAAATTTCCGAGCTGAAAAGTAAAGCATTCACAAGTGCGGCGGAGATCGCAATGTGACTGAGAGGGCGAAGCTATGTTTACCACTGCAGATGTGGGTCTTCTGGAAGGGCCGGCGTTCGCTGCTATCACGGATATTGCAGCTGAGACCTGGTTTGCGGTTCATACCTATGCGCGACACGAAAAAGTAGTCGAGCAGGAAACTCGTGATCTGGGCATCACGACGTTTCTGCCGGTGGTAAAAGAAGTGCGGCAATGGTCCGACCGGCGCAAGGTAGTTGAGTCTCCGCTGTTCAGTTGCTATGTCTTCGTCAAGATTCGGCCGGATAATCGCGAGCGTCTGAAGGTGCTTCGTGTGAATGGAGTGTTACGGTTCGTCGGTACTCATGGAATGGGAATTCCGATACCGGACGAGCAAATTGACGCTGTTCGTATTCTGACCGAAGAGCAACTGCCCATCTGTTCTCATCCCTTTCTCAAGATCGGCCAACGCGTACGCGTTCGGTCGGGAGCCCTGGCGGGTGTCGAAGGCATCCTGACGGGCCGCAGTGGCGAGCGGACCCTGGTGGTCTCTCTCGACGCAATTCAGCGTTCGATGAGCGTTCGCATTGAAGGCTACGACGTCGAGCCGGTCTAGTTATTTCAGCTTTCAGTTCTTCTTTCGATTTCTTTCCCCATGCGTGGAACTCTTACAGTAGTGCCGAAAAGTGCGGCAGCTTCCGTACGCCTGCTGCTCATAACTCGTGAATCCGCCGTACTGTCGATGCTCTGGTCCATGGGCGAAGCCAGGAAGTGGCACCTGGAAAGCGCAACCAACGGCTGGGGAGCGATGGAACGAGTGCAGTCGGGAGTGACCCCGGATCTTCTGATCCTGGACCTGCCGCGCGCCGATGGAGACGGTTTGCACTTTCTGCGCTGGCTCCGCCGGCTTCGTCCCGAACTACCCATCCTGGTGCTCTGCGATGAGGACGACGCTCCGACCCAGCAGGAAGCGGTTCGCCTGGGTGCAAGAGAGTGCCTGGTGCGGCCCGTGGAGAGCGAGGTCCTGCAGCAGACAATTCACCAGTTGCTTTCCGCCTGCGACGATGACCTCGCGGTCGGTATAAGCAGCGAGGATGTAGAGCATGTGGATGGAGAGGTTGCCTTTGTAGGCGCCAGTCCCACCATGCGCAAGCTGCGAGCGCAGATCGAGTCGCTGAGTGAAACCGATAACGCTGTTCTGATTACGGGCGAGCACTGGAAGCGGTAAGGACACGGTCGCACGCCTGATTCACCAGCTTTCCATAAGATCGGGCTTCCATTTTGCCAAGGTAAATTGCGCGGCTTTGCCCAGCGACCTTCTTGAGGTCGAACTCTTCGGGTACGACCGCAAGGGAAACGGGCTCTCGCAGCTGAAGACAGGCAAACTCGAACTTTGCGATAAGGGAACGATCCTTCTCGACGAAGTGACCGAGATGCCTTTGAGTCTGCAGACGGAAGCTGGTGGAACTGATGCAGACCAAGCGATTCACGCGTCCTGGCAGTGGCACTTCAGTTTCTGTCAATGTCCGAATTCTGACGGCCAGCACCAACAACCTTGAACCTGCTATTTCCGATAACAAGCTTCGTGAAGACTTGCTATACCGTCTGAGCGCATATACGGTCCACGTTCCACCGCTGAGAGAACGGCGCGAAGAAGTTCCACTGCTGCTGCACTTCTTTATGCGGCAGCTTTCCAAGCAATATACGTTGTCGCCACGGGTATTTTCTCCGGTGGTTCTGGAGGCCTGCCAGGCGCACTCCTGGCCCGGCAACCTGCGGGAGATGGAGAACTTCGTGAAGCGATACTTACTGGCAGGCGGCAAAGAGCTCCCGTTTGGCAGCGACTCCGGAGTGAAGGCCGCACTAAATATAGACAGTGCGATGCGGCAACGAGCCATTTCAGCGCCCGTCGCGCCGCAAAATGGTTCTTCCGGTTCGGATTCTTTGAAAGCGCTTGTTCAGAATGTGAAGTTAGAAGCGGAAAAAAATGCGATTGCCGCAGCGTTGGAGAGAACTGGCTGGAACCGCAAAGCTGCCGCGCGGTTATTGAAGGTAAGTTATCGGACACTGCTCTACAAGATCGAGCAATACCAGATGAGGGCGCCGGATGCCTCTCTGGTACAGGGCGGCCCGGGAATCAGGACAAATGGCAACGGTTTCGGTGGCAACGGACAGCTCCGGTAAGGAGCGTCGCAGCCCCAAGGTCCATCGCGAGGAGTTTCAACTATGAAAACAATAATGAATGCGATAAAGCGCCACGCCGGGATTTGTGGACTGATCAGTCTGCTGCTTGCCGGCAATGCATGGGCGCAAACGCAAGTAGCCAGCGATTCGAGTTCGCGTGATCTGGTGCCGACTGATGTTTCTTCCACCGCCAAGCCGGCAAGCGCAACCACCCCGAACGCCTCACGACAAGGATTTCGTTATTGGCAACGGCGATGTGCTGGACATCAGCGTCTGGAAGCAGCCCGATCTGTCGCGCTCGGTTCCGGTGCGCTCCGACGGCAAGGTCTCGCTACCGCTGATTGGAGAGGTCATGGCGGCCGGCCAAACTCCGGTGAAGCTGGAAGCACGAGCTGACCAGTATGTTCAAGCCCTATCTGGCCGAGCCGGAAGTTACGGTTATCGTTGAGCAGATCAACAGCGAGAAGTTCAACATCCTGGGCAGGGTGGCAAAGCCGGGATCCTATCCGCTGGTGAATCCGACGACGGTTCTGGACGCGATCGCGTCTGGCGGGTGGCTGCCGCGACTTCGCCAAGCAGAAGTCGATCTACATTCTGCGCCGCCATCCGGACGGCACCGAAACCCGCATGCCCTTCAACTACCAGGAAGTCATCAAGGGCAAGAACACTGCCCAGAACATCGAGCTTCAGCCGCGTGACACGATCGTCGTGCCGTGAGAACAATTATGCTTGCCCGAATCTGTTTCGCTGTTTGGCTGCTGGCGTGTCTGCCGGCCTGGTGCCAGGAGACAACCAATGCGGAAGCGGACAAAGCATCGGAACGATGAGTCGCAGCTTCAGGTGCCGCCTCCGGTCAGCGGCCAAGCCTATCGACACCAGCTTCGAGGGTGAGAATGAGTCGAATTATCTTCGCGGCGGAATTACGTTCACTGGCGCCTATTCCAGCAATGTGTACTCGGGCACCACTCCGGTCAGCGACATGAGCTATTCGATCTGGCCGACGACTTGCGCTGGACAAGACCACCTACCGGACGCACCTGGTGCTGAACTACGCCCCGGGGTTCACCTTCTATCAGCGCACGACCTCACTGAACCAGGCAACCAGAATCTTGCGGCAGATCTTCAATATCGTTTGAGCCCGAACCTGACCGCCAGCGTGACGGAAGGGTTTCAGAAGACGTCCAACATCTTCAATCAGCCTAATCCGCTCACCGCCACGCAGTTTCCGGCGGGGTGCCGGTGTCGAATATCAGCGATCGTTGTCGCCGTGGCAGACATGATGACACAATTCAACGTACTGCTCAGCTCACCTATCAGGTCGGCGCCGAGCAGCATGATAGGCGGAAGCGGAAACTACAATCCTTGACCTATCCAAACCCAGAGCAAGATTCCGGGTTGTTTAATTCGCGCTCCGCGGGCGGATCGTTCTTCTACTCGACCCGGATTCGCGACGAGAAAGTACGTCGGAGTTAGCTATCAGTATCAGAATTACCTCTCGTTCCAGACGAATTCGCCAAGTACGGAGACGCAGAATCCAGACCATCTTTCTGTTCTTACACGCTGTATCTGAAGCCGAACTTGTCGATTTCGGTATCGGGTGGACCGCAGCACTATAGTTCGACGCCAGGCGTCTTCTGCCGACGGCCGCAGCGTGGCAGCCGATGACGATGGTCAGCATGAGCTGGCAGGGAGAGCGGAATAGCTTTGCTGGCCAGCTACTCGCGCATCGGTCAGCGGCGGCGGAGGGTTGAACGGCACATTCAACTCGAATAATGTTGCATGCGTCCTTTAGCCGGCAAGTGAGCCGGGATTGGACGGCAGGGTATCGGGCAGCTATGCGAACTATCAGAATCTGACTCCGTGTTTCTGTATTCCACGACCGGGCGGGCACACGCTTGTGGGCACGGCCTCGCTGCAACGTACGTTCAACGAGCACCATGAATCTTCAGTTTGGCTATAGCTGGACGCACCAGACCTATCCTGAACATACAGAGTCCAGCGACTAATCCAAACATCAACCGGGTGTTTGTGACCTTAAGCTTTACCTTCCGCTAGACCTCTTACAGTGACAGCTATGCCATCGACAGCAACAATACCAAGACTCCGGAGTCGGACGGGCCTTCAGCATTACCTGGAAATCCTCCGCCGCCGGCGCCTGCTCTTTCTGATCCCACTGTTTGCTGGGTGGCTCGCTGTCTGGGGAGCCAGTTGGATTCTGCCGCCGCACTACAAGTCGAGCACGCTGATCCTGGTGGAGCAGCCCACCATGCCCAAGGACTACGTGATTCCGAACGTCGCGGAGAATCTGCAGGAGCGGCTGCAAAGCATCACCCAGCAGATCCTCAGCCGTTCGCGCCTGCTGCACATTGTCGACGAATTGAACCTGTATTCGAAACGAAAGGTTCAGCGGGCTCGCCGGATGAAATTGTCGAAGCCATGCGCAAGAACATCGATATCGAGCTGGTGCGGGAACCGACAACCGCATCAGTGCATTCAATGTCTACTACACGGCGGGCGATCCGGTCGATGGCTCAACAAGTCACAAGCAAGCTGACGAACTTGTTCATCAATGAGAATCTCGAAGTCCGGCAGCAGGAATCGGAAGGCAATACCAAGTTTCTGGAAGACCAATTGGAGACGGCGCGGCAGGCAATCTGGAAGCACAGGAAGAACAGATCCGCCAGTTCAAGGCTCAGATATATCGGACAGCTTCCAAGCCAGCTGAACAGCAATCTTCAGATTCTTGGCGGGCTGCAATCGCAGTTGCAGGCGCAATCAGAAGCGCTCAACACCACCAAGCAGCAGCGGGTCTATCTGGAAACGCTGCTGAGCCAATATCGGGCACTCAGGGGCCGATCGAAGAACGGCGATGCCTCTGCAGATGGGCTTGGCCGAACTCGACGAGCAACTCGATAAGCTGAACGACGCAATTGCGCGATCTTGAGTTCTACCTATCAACGAGCAATATCCGGAGATTCGCAGGGTGAAGGACCAGATTGCCAAGACCGAGGCGCAACGGGACAAGCTCCTGGCGGAACAGAAAGCGAAGGCCGAACAATGCGCAACCGGATGCGACTGCCGCGACCCAGTCGCCGGAACCAAGGATCCGGCGGTCGTTGGCTCAACTGCAAAGCCAGTTGCAGGCCAACCAGATCGAAATCAAGAATCGCGAGCAGGCGATCGCGGCGCTCATCGGCACAGATCAACGAATATCAGGTCGCGTCTGAACCAAGAGCCGATTCGCGAGCAACAACTAGCCGACCTGACGCGCGGCTACGACCAATCCAAAGCCTCCTATGACGATCTGCTGAAGAAGAAGAATGACTCCGCGATGGCGACCAGCATGGAACTGCTGCAGCAAGGCGAACGCTTTCGAATCCTCGATCCTCCCAGCCTGCCGCTGAAGCCCAGCTTTCCCAATCGGCTGAAGTTCTGCGGCATTGGTTTGTTTGTCGGACTCGTGCTGGGCGCAGGCGTGGTGTCGGCCGCGGAAATGATGGATGACCGCGTCTACAGCGAAGCTGGAATTGCGGAAGCTGTTGCCGGTATCGGTGCTTTCCGAGCTGCCCGTCATTCATGACCCCGCTGACGAACGACAGCAGCAACGAAGGACTGGATCGGCTGGGCAACGACGGCTGTCGTCGTTGCCGCCATCCTGGCCGGCTCGGCCGTGAGCTACTTGAAGGGCTGAACTCATCCGATGTATAAGGCCTTCTACAATCTAGCCCGGAACCCATTTGACATCAGTCCTGATCCGGCTTTCCTCTTTGCCACCCCAAGGCACAACGAGGCGATGGCCGCGCTGTACCACGCGGTGCGCGGACATAAAGGCTTTGTCGTGCTCACGGGCGAGGTCGGAACGGGGAAGACGTTGCTGTTGCGCTGTGTGCTTGAGCTATTCAGGGAAAGCAACGACATAACCTACGCATATGTCTTCAATGGCCGGCTGTCGCCGTGCGAGTTCCTGGAATACATCGCCAACGATTTTGGGCTGTCCGTATCGGGCAAGAACAAGAGCCAGATTCTTTTCGATCTGAGCAATTTTCTGGTGGCGCGTGGCTCCAAGGACCTTACCACGGTGCTGGTGGTGGACGAGGCGCATCATCTCTCTGCGGACATTCTCGAAGAGATTCGGCTGCTGACGAATCTAGAGACCCCTCGCGGCAAGCTTCTGCAGATTCTGCTAGTCGGCCAGCCGGAGCTGGATTAAAAACTCGATTCTCCGACCCTGCGGCAACTGAAGCAGAGAATCGCTCATCGGGCGCAGCTCACGGCGCTTGGACATTACCGAAACTCAAGGCTACGTTGAGTGGCGCTTGCAGATCGCGGGGGCAAAAGCAGGGCAACTCACTGTTTCCGGCGGAAACCATGAGAGCCGTCTATCGCCACTCGAAAGGCATTCCTCGGCTGATCAACACCCTCTGCGATAACGCACTCATCACTGCCTATGCCAGAAAGCTGCCCAGCGTGCCTCCTGAGATTATTGACAGCACGGCTGCCGACCTTCGGCTGGACGTGGTGCATCTTCCTCCGGCCGACGATAGCGCTGGATTTCGATGAGACCTTCGCCCGCCGGGCCTCCAAAACGCTTGCTGGAATTTTTCTCCTATCTGAAGAAGATCGCCGTCGCGCCATGCGGAGCAGGAGCGGATCCTAAGGTCCGACGAAAGATAATATGAGCCAGATATTCGATGCATTCATCAGTCCGCAACGGAACGCGCCGGCAACGGCTCCGCGCGAGTTCTCCGCCGCCAAGGAATTGCTGCAAGTGGTGGAGCGAAAGGTTCGCAGTCCAGTCTGGTGGCCGAAGGCGCCTCCGCAGGCGAACGCGTCGACCCCGACCCGAGCAGTTTCCTTCAGTCGAAGATCACTCTTCCGGTGCATAGCAAGTTCGTGTGTTTTGGCCAGACCGACAGCCTGGCGGCAGAGAAGTTTCGTTTCCTGGCGACTCGCCTGCGGCACCTGCAGCAGAAGCAGTTCTCTAAGCGCCTCGTAATCACCAGTTCGGTGCCGGGAGAAGGAAAGAGCATGGTAGCCGCCAACCTGGCCTGTGCGCTTGGCCAGCGGCAAGCAGCAGGTGTTGCTGGTGGAAGGAGATCTTCGCCGGCCTTCGCTGGCTCAGCCACTTGGCTTGCAGCGAACTTCCGGGACTGAGTCAGTTGCTTGCAGGGAATGGGGAGCGAGCGAACAATATTTATCGTCTGGAAGGTTCAGGACTTCTGCGTTCTGCCGGCCGGCGATGTTCACAATAATCCCCTGGAATTCATGGAAGCCGGGAAGCTCGCGAGCCGTGATGGACCGAATTTCCAGCGGCTTCGACTGGGTCGTGATCGACTCACCGCCGGTTCTGCCGCTGGCCGACACCAGCATCTGGATGCGACTGGCAGACGCCATCCTGCTGGTGACGCGCCCGGGAGTGACCACAAAGAGCCAGCTTCAGCGAGGCTTGGAAGCGATTGAACAGTCAAAGCTCTTGGGGGCGGTGCTCAATGCATCCACGGAGGCCACGACAAATCATTACTACTATCACTACGCTGCCCGTCCGGCCGGCCTGACCAGGCTCGCCAAAGCCGACAAAGAGTCGGCCTTGCTGATCAGCTAAATAGCGTTCCAGCTTCGACCCTTAACCGCGAATACATCAACTTTCAATCTGCGGATATCTTCGTGACCGAACAATCAGGAAATAACGGTTCAATGCCGAAACGACCTTGCTGATCCCGCTCGAAACGGCAGAGCGCGAGATCCTGCAGCGAAGAAGCGTTCAAGCGAATGATCTCCCTCGAGCGCAAGCGAACGGAGCGCTCCGCCAAGCCTTTCCTGCTCATGCTGCTTGAGACGGGAGAGCAAAACAGCGAAGAGAAGAATCGCCAACTCCTGGCAAAGGTCATCTCAGCGCTGCTGGACGCAACTCGAGAAACCGACATCATCGGCTGGCACAAGAAGAACGCCTGCGTTGGTGTTTTGTTTACCGATCTTGTACTCTTCGATCAGAAATCGATTTTGAGCGTGATGCTGGCAGAGTGGCAGCGCATTCTGCGCGACAACCTCAGCCCGGAGCAGTTCAGTCAGATCACCATCTCGTTCCATTTCTTCCCCGACAAGTGGGACCATGACATGTCGAATAGACCGAGCAACCCCACGCTCTATCCCGACCTGGCGCGAGGCGACAACCTCGGCAAGCTGTTCACATTGACAAAACGGGTGATGGACATTAGCGGCAGCCTGATGTTGCTGATGCCTTGGCTCGCCGATTCTGCTGATGGTAGCCGTAGCGGTCAAGCTTCGTCCAAAGGCCCTATTCTTGTACCGCCAGCAGCGCGTCGGGCAGTACGGCAAGCCGTTTACATTTCTGAAGTTCCGGTCGATGTATGTGGACAATGATGCCAGCGTGCATCAGGAATACGTGATGCAATTGATCGCCGGCCAGGCGCAACGGCATCCCGCGAACGGTAACGGCGATGGGACAGGCTTCTACAAACTGACAAACGACAAGCGCATCACGCGCATAGGCGCATTCCTGCGCCGCACCAGCCTCGACGAGTTGCCTCAGCTTTTCAATGTGCTCAAGGGCGAAATGTCGCTGGTGGGCCCGCGCCCGGCGATTCCTTATGAAGTAGCCGCTTATCAGACTTGGCACCGCCGGAGAGTGCTGGAAGTTAAGCCTGGCATCACCGGACTATGGCAAGTTGAATGGCCGAGGCCGGGTGGAGTTTGATGAGATGGTTCGCCTGGATCTTCGTTATGCCAGGGAATGGTCGCCTTGGCTAGACTTGAAAATCCTTCTTCGCACCCCGCGCGCCGTCATCCTCGGCGCGGGCGCCTACTGAAATCCCAAAGCTCCCTCAGTTCCACTTTAGTCTTTGGCAAGCTCCAATTGGAGGTGACATCGTGCCAGCCGCCACTGAGTATCTTCCATCCATATAGCGAAACCTGAACGCAAAGCCAGCCTGATGAAGTTCGGTGCCATCGGCTATGGATACTGGGGGCCCAATGTTGTGAGGAACCTCGATGGCCTGGAAGGAGCACGTATCCTGGCCATCGCCGACAAGTCACCTGCCGCACGCGAGCGGGCACAACGAGCTGTGCACTGGCGTTCGTGTTACGCCGGATGCGAACGAGGTAATCTGCGTCGCCCGATATCGACGCTGTCGCCATCATTACTCCCGTCTGGACACACTTCGAGCTTGCCAAAGGCCGCGCTTGAGAATGGCAAGCACGTATTCGTCGAAAAGCCCTTTACCAGCAATACAGCGCAGGCGGAAGAACTGATCAACCTTGCAGCTCGCAAGAACCTGCGGATCATGGTCGACCACACGTTCTTGTTCACCGGCGCCGTGCGGAAAATCAAACAACTGCTGGACGCTGACGCGCTGGGCAAGCTGTACTATTACGATTCGACGCGGGTCAACCTTGGCCTGTTTCAGCACGACGTTAACGTCGATTTGGGACCTTGCTCCGCATGATCTGTCGATCATGGACTACCTGATCGACGGCGATGCCGAGCAGATCGTCGCTACTGGCCAGACTCACCTTAATCGGTCACGAGGACGTGGCGTTTATTACTCTCTATTTTCCCAACGAAGTGATCGCCCACATCAACGTCAATTGGCTTTCTCCGGTGAAGGTTCGCATGACGCTGATCGGCGGCGAAAAGAAGATGCTGGTGTGGAATGACCTTGAAGCCGACGAGAAGATCAAGGTCTATGACAAAGGTGTGAAGATCACCAATCGCGAGGGCGTGTATAACCTGCTCGTCAATTACCGCTCGGGCGACATGTGGGCGCCGCATCTGGAGCCGGTCGAGGCACTGCGCCTGGAGCTGGGCTATTTCGTTGAATGCATCAACAACAACCAGACGCCCTTCAATGACGGATTGGCGGGCCTGAGAGTCGTGAAGATGCTGGAGGCCGCGAACCAGTCCTTGCGGAACCGCGGAGCAGCGGTCCATCTCGAGCCGCAACCAGTTTCATCTGCCAGTGCACCTCTACTTTGCCGAGAACAGGAACCGCCGGTAGTCGGTGTTGGCCAACCAGCAGCAGCGGCTGCACGCTGCTGCATCGTTGGGGTAAGTGGCAGCAGTCAGCTTACAAAGGAGCCCTCATATGGATCACATTGATGTACCGTTTCTTGACTTAGTCACGCCTCACGTGGAGATGGAGGAGCAGCTCGTCGCCGTGTTTCGCACCGCGCTGCACACTGCGGGATTTATTGGTGGCAAGCCGGTTCAGGAGTTTGAGGAAGCCTTCGCGAAGTTCTGCGATGTCGAACATTGCGTCGGCGTAGGCAGCGGAACGGACGCCCTGCGCTTTGCGCTGATCGCGGCCGGAGTCTCGCCGGGCGATAGCGTCCTCACCGTCGCCAAATACATTTATCGCCACCACGGAAGCCATCACCCAGGCCGGCGCGATGCCGGAGTTCGTCGACATCGACGAACGCACCTACAACATCGATCCGGAAAAGCTGCGCGAATATCTGGAGCTGAATTGCGATCGGGATCCATCGTCTGGAAGGCCAGTATCGCGCCGCACGGGTCGGACGATTACGGCCATCGTGCCGGTTCATCTCTACGGGCAGATGGCCGACATGGATCCGATTCTCAAGCTGGCGGAGACCTACAATCTGCTGGTGATTGAAGACGCATGCCAGGCGCACGGCGCTGAGTACTTCTCGCGCGAGCAGCAGCGCTGGAGAAAAGCCGGTTCCATCGGCAAGGCGGCGGCTTTCAGCTTCTATCCCGGCAAGAATCTTGGGCGCCTGCGGTGAAGCCGGGGCGGTGACAACGAACAGCCCGGAGATGGCCGACGACCGTGCGCAAGCTGCGCGATCACGGCCAGGCTGCCAAGTACTATCACGACATCGAAGGCTACAACGGACGGCTGGACGCCATCCAGGCGGGCATTCTCCACGCAAAGCTGGCGCGACTTGCCGGAGTGGAACGCTCAACGCCGCGAGATAGCCAAAGCGTACGGGGAGCAACTGGCGGACGATCGATGGGATTGGTGATCCCGTTCGAGCCGTCCTGGTCCCGGGCCGTCTATCATCTTTATGTCGTGCGGGTGCCGGACCGGCAGGAAATGCAGAACAGCCTGAAAGCGGCCGGCATCGGCACCGGCATTCACTATCCGGTTCCGCTCCACGTGCAGCAAGCCTATCGCGGCCTCGGCTACCGCAACGGCGATTTTCCGATCACCGAAAAGGTCAGCGCCGAGATTCTCTCCCTGCCGATGTACCCGCAGCTGACCGAAGAGCAGCAGAGCGAAGGTGGTCAAGGCGATGAAGGATTGCCTGGTGCCCCTGAGCAGCGCTTCGCCACAAGCCTGTAGGCGACTAGTTCGCTGTCTAGTGAAGGTGAGCGATCCAATCTGCCCAGGTGCGCCTGATGAACGTCTTTGAGATCGATCCTACGGCCGACCAACGATGGGATGACTTTGTACGGAGTCATTCCCAGGCTTCTGTTTTCCACGCGCGGGCTGGCTTGAGGCTCTAAAACGGACTTACGGGTACATGCCACGTGCGGTCATAACCTCGCAGGATGGATCCCGCTTGACGGCAGCGATACCGTTCTGCGAAGTGACTGGATTTTTCGGCAAGCGAAGATTGGTGTCACTGCCGTTCTCTGATCACTGCGAGCCTCTATGATACAGATGAGCAGTTGAAAGCATGACCGCGCATCTGCGAGCAAAGCGCGACGCGGAAGGATGGGACTACGTCGAACTCAGGCCAACAGATTCCATAGCGACGAACCTGGGGCTTGAAGA
This sequence comes from uncultured Acidobacteriaceae bacterium, assembly GCA_963698845.1. Lineage (GTDB taxonomy): Bacteria > Acidobacteriota > Terriglobia > Terriglobales > Acidobacteriaceae > Bog-257. The sequence continues at coordinate 155,465 of CAVOSH010000006.1, read as the reverse complement.
CAGCGAGCGGTTTGTGTTTCACCGACTGGATCTCCGGCGCAATCCGGACGAGATTTTTGCCAGTGTGCACAAGAATTGCGTGCAGAGGAAAATTCGGCGGGCAGAGAAGGCCGGCGTAACGGTGGAAGAAGGAACTGCGGATGCTCTGCTGAAGAAGTTTTACCGGCTTCTTGTAATGACGCGCCGCCGGCATGGGCTGCCGGCACAACCCATCGAGTGGTTCAAGAACCTGGTCTCTGAATTCGGGTCGAATCTTACCATCAGCGTAGCGTCCTCGGCGGGTCAGCCATCGCCGGAATCGTCACCATCCGGCATAACCGCACCTTGGTTTACAAGTACGGTGGGACGGACCGGCGGTTCAGTTCTCTGGGTGGGATGCAGTTGCTGTTATGGAGAGCCATACAGGGCGCCATGCAGGAGAAGCTTAGGGAATTCGATCTTGGCCGCAGCGACGTAGCCGACTCCGGCCTGGTGACTTTCAAGGATCGCTGGGGTGCGGAACAGAGCATGCTGAGCTATCGCCGATACGGCACTATGCCGTCAACGCGTTTGGCCAAGACCTATCAAAGTTCTATCAGTAAGTATGTGTGGGCGCATACTCCCAAAGCTGTGTTGACGGCCGCCGGCAGAGTGCTCTACCGGCAGCTTGGTTGAGTTCCTATTTAGTTGCACGAACGTATTGTCATTAAAGGAGACGGGCGAGTGGAAAAGAAGGCCAAAATTGTTGTGGTTGGACTCGGAGAGGTCGGAAAGCCGCTGTTTGAGCTGGCCTCCCAGTATCACGATACGATCGGTGTCGATATCGAACCAGTGGAGGTCGCCGGCACAGTCGATGTCCTGCACATCTGCTATCCGTTCCAGATCCAGGATTTCGTGGGAGAGACCGCCCGCTACATCGAGCGGTATAAGCCGACCTCACCGTCATTAACAGCACGGTCGCGATTGGAACGACACGAGCCGTGAAGAGCGAACGAAGGCGCCGGTGGTGAACAGCCCAGTGCGCGGCAAGCATGCTCGCATGCTTCAGGACATGCAGAAATACGTGAAGTTCGTCGGAGCGACGGATTCCAGCTCCGCGCGGCGCGCAGCCCAGCACTTCGAGTCTCTCGGCCTGAAGACGAAAGTCTTGTCCTCGCCCGAAGCAACCGAACTGGCCAAGCTGACCGAAACGACATATTTCGGAGTGATGATCGCCTGGGCGCAGGAAGTCGAGCGATATTGCGATCGAGTGGGGCGCCGACTACGACGAGGTCGCCTCGTTCTACGAAGAGATTAGTTTCTTTCCTCCGGTCAAGTATTTCCCTGGAGTCATCGGCGGCCATTGCGTCATGCAGAACATCGCGATCCTGAGCCGTCTGAAGCTTCCATGCTGCTCGATGCCGTCAAAGCTTCCAACGAGATGAAAATCGAGCGCGAGCCCCGAGCCAAGAAAGAAGTTGCTCTCGTTTAGCTCTCGAACGATTGCCATGTCAGCTCCTGACGTCCGTTGTTCATCCCGAATCGCCCATTGCGCACCGACCCAAGCCTCAAAGGCAAGCGGGTAGGAATGGTGTTGTATTCCTCCTATCCTGCAGACCCCCGTCCGCGCAGGGCTGCAGAGACGATCTGAAAGAAGGGATGAGCGTGGATCTGATTTGCCTGCAGGATGGCGATGCGCCGCGCGGGAAACACATGGCAGCTTGGATATTATCCGTGTGCCATTGACCCATCGGCGTGGCAAAAAGTTCGTACATCTACAAGTACTCGGCCTTCATTTCTATCTCCGCAGCTATTCTGGCATGGCGCGCGATTCAAGCGGCGCTACGATCTGGTCTACGTGCACAACATGCCCGACATTTTGGTCGCGAGTGCGCTAGTGCCAAAGCTGCTGGGAGCGAAAGTCATCCTCGACCAGCACGATCCCATGCCCGAGCTCATGATGACCATATTTGGCCTCGATCAAGGACAGTTTCGGCGTGCGGCTTGCTGACCTGGCTCGAGAAGTGGAGCATCGCCCGCGCCGATCTCGTGATCACGGTGAATGAAGCCTGTAAGCGAATCTTCGGTTCGCGCAGCTGCCCTCCAGAAAAAATTGGCGTGGTGATGAATTCGCCCGACGATGCTATCTTTCCGTTCCACGCAACCCAGTGCCGTCCGCTTTCGAGCCACAGCGCACCGACAAGCGTTTCGTGATGATGTATCACGGTTCGCTGGTTGAGCGAAATGGCCTGGACCTGGCAGTCGAGGCGCTGGCTAAGGTGCGGGCCACGATTCCCGAGCGCTGAGCTAAGAATTTATGGGCGCGAGACGCCGTTTCTGGAAAGCGTTATGACAACAGGTTCGCAACAAGGACTGACGCGAGTGTGTCAGCTATTTGGGGCCCAGAAGCCTGGAAGAACTGGTCAGAGAAATCGAGGCGTGCGACGTGGGGCTCATCCCCAACCATCGCAGTGCCTTTGCCGAGATCAATACCCCGACTCGGATTTTCGAGTATCTGGCCTTGGGCAAGCCGGTGATCGCTCCGCGGGCAGCCGGCATTTCCGACTACTTCGACGAAGGCTCGATGATCTTTTTCGAGCTCGGCAATGCCGAGATCTGGCACGAAAGATCGAGTATGTGTTCTCCCACCCTGCCGAGGTCGCCGAAGACGGTAAGACGGGGCCAAGCAGGTTTATCGCGAACATTGCTGGCAGACAGAGAGGCAACGTCTGACGGATCTGGTCAGCGGCCTGCTGTCTCGAAGACGTGAGCGCCAGCCGATTCCACGAATCGGCACGTCGACAGGCCAGCGCAGACGACCGTAGGCAAGGCTAGTGATCGCCACTCGCAAGCAGTATCGATTCCATGAAGAATCTACAAGAACAAAATGACGGCGACACTTGGAGCGTACGATCCGTATGCACCGAACGGTGACGGCGACTGATAACGCGATCAGCAAGTCGCTCGCTTCCGGCCTATGTTCTGGTCACCCCGGCTCGCAACGAAGAAGCTTTCATCGAGAAGACGATTGAGTCGATGATCCGCCAGACCGTCCCACCGTTGAAATGGGTGATCGTGGACGATGGCTCGACCGACAAGACTGCCGAGATCGTCAAGCCGCTATCTTGCGCAGTGTCCCTGGATGGAGATGGTCCAGATGCCGCAACGGCGAGACCGCAGCTTCGCCGGCAAAGGTGCAGGCCTTCAATGCCGGCTATGAAAAGGTTAAAGGTCTTCACTACGAGATCATTGGCAACCTGGATGCCGATATCTCCTTTGATGCGAGACTTTCGAGTTTCTCCTCGGGAAGTTTTGCGACGGATCGTCCGCTCGGTGTTGCGGGAACCGTCTTCAGAGAAGAAGGTTATAGTTCGGACACCGACAGCTTCGAAGGGCATAAGCACGTTGCAGGCGGATGCCAGTTGTTTCGCAGACAATGCTTTGGAAGAGATCGGCGGATTTATCCCGAACAGAGCCGGGGGAATCGATTGGATGGCAGTCACGACCGCACGGATGATGGGCTGGAAGACGCGAGTCATTCCGGGAAAAGTCTTCTTTCACCACCGGCACCTGGGAACGGCGGAACGTGGCGTTTTCGCGTCTTCCTTTTCCTACGGCGAGAAAGACTATTACCTCGGTGGGCATCCGCTCTGGGAGTTGTTTCGGGTCGCCTACCGGATCACTAAGCGGCCCTATCTCATCGATGGACTGGGCCTTGGGCCTGGGTTACTGCTGGGCATTTCTGAAGACGAACCCCGAGGCCGGTTTCTGCGAGCTTATGGCCTTTCATCGCAAAGAGCAGATGGCCAAGCTCAGAGCCATCCTGAAATCAGTTCTGACCTTTAAGCGAGTCGACAGTTTCAAACTCGCTGAGCAGTAGCCATGGGCTCAAATCGACGAGATCAAAGCTGTGACTCATACTTCAACTGAACAAGTCGCATCTGCAGTCAACCGATTTATCGACTGGCTAGATGGCTATGGTGAAACGTCCTACGACCACCAGAGCTTCTATGCGAGTAAGCTCGGCAGAGGCGGCAAGGCCCTTTATTACAACAACCTCTGCTTGGCACGATAGCTGTCGCCCCGATGGTATTTTGCGAGGCATTTGCTCCCGAGCGCGGCAGTCTTTTCTGGAAGCGCCAGCGCTTTCCCATCGCAGATGCTCACTACGCGATGGGCTTCGCTTTTCTGGCCGGTCTCTTTAACAGCAGCAAACATTACCAGCGCGCCGTTCACTTTCTAAGCGTGCTCGAGTCCACTCGATGCCCCGGCTACGAGGACTACTGCTGGGGATATCCATTCGATTGGGAGACCAGGACAGGAACGATCAAAACGGCTACGCCGTTGATAACCACGCGTGCCCTATGTCTACGAGGCATTTTCTCAGGTTTATGCGCTCGACAATGATAATAGTGGCTCGGGGTCATGCGGTCGTCGCTCAGCACGCATTCAGTAGCTATCGCGATCTAGACACAGGGCCTGATGCCGCGAGTTGCGGCTATACTCCCGTCGCCAGAAGATCCTTGCGGAGTGATCAATGCGAGCGCCTATCGCGCCTTCCTGCTTACCAAGGCAGGTATCGAGCTTTCCGAGCCACGCTACCTGGCTGCTGCAAAGAGAAATCTGAATTTTGTCGTCTCCGCCCAGCAAGGCGACGGCTCATGGTTTTATTCCATCGACGGCAAAAGGGATTTCGTCGATCATTTTCACACCTGCTTTGTGCTGAAGGCTCTGGCGAAGATCGAGCAACTTACCGGCTGCGCGGATTGCCGAGGGCGCGATCGAGCGGGGCGTCACCTACTACCTGAGAAACCTCATCGACGATGCCGGCGTGCCACGTGCCATTTTCCAAAGCGCCTCGGATGACAGTTTATCGTCGCGAACTTTACGACCTTGCTGAGTGCATCAATTTGGCTGTGATCTTGCAAGGGCAGTTTCCAGAGCTGGACAAGACGCTATCGAGCGTGCTCACCGAGCTCCTCAACCGGTGGCAAAAGCCGGATGGATCGTTTCGCGCCCGGCAGCTTTTGCTCGGATGGGATAACGTCCCCATGCATCGTTGGGCCCAGGCACAGCTGTTCCGAAGCCTGTGCTTCTTTCTGTCACAAAATGTAACGCAGCCCATTAGGGAGGCTGCAGTATTTTCACCCGTCGAAAATACCACTGCTTAGACGATTATGTGCGGCATTTGCGGACAATATAACTACGGAAGCGCGGAGCCGGTCCGGCGTCGCGACATCGAAGCGATGACCAGTACTATGGTTCATCGCGGACCCGATGACGAGGGATATTACCTTGCGGGGCCTCTGGGCCTTGGCTTTCGCAGGCTTTCGATCATCGATCTCGCCGGCGGCCATCAGCCGATGTCGGACCAGGAAGAGTCTGTCTGGGTAGTCTTCAATGGCGAGATTTATAACTTCCAGGAGCTGAAAGACGAGTTACAGGGCTACGGACACATCTTTCGTACCAAGTCCGACACGGAAGTTATCATCCACGGGTACAAGCAGTGGGGCGACGACGTCCTCAACCACCTCAACGGCATGTTCGGCTTGGCTATCTGGGATTCGCGCCGGCGGCGTCTGATTTTGGCCCGCGATCCGTTTGGCATCAAGTTGCTGTACTACAGTATTGACCGCGAGAGGTTGGTTTTCGGTTCGGAAATTCGCGCAGTTCGTGCGGCGATGTCCGACAACGTTGATCTGGATCCCCTATCGCTCAATCTATTCCTTCGCTATCGCTATACTCCGTCGCCTTACACAATTTTCAAGGGTGTGAGCAAGCTCGCGCCCGGAACTAAGCTGACCGTAGAAGATGGCCGATATGAAGTAAGCCGGTGGTACAAGTTCCAGCCACATCCGTTTTCTCCCGCGAAGTCACCCGACGAGGCCAGAGAAGAGCTGCTTGCGATCTATAAGCGTGCGGTCCGTCGCCAACTGATTAGCGACGTACCAGTGGGCCTCCTGCTTAGTGGCGGCCTCGACTCCGGGCTACTGCTGGCGCTGATGAACGGCAACGGACATTCGTGGCCAACCTACACTGTCGGGTATGGCTCCAGTTTCGCTGACGATGAGCTGTCGGACGCTGCGCAAACCGCCAAGCTGCTGGGCTCGAACCATACCAACGTTACGATTTCAAGAAGCACGTTTGAAAAGGCTCTTCCTGCAATTGTTTCCACGCTGGAGGAGCCGATAGCCAGTTCTTCGATCGTGCCCATGTACTTCGTCTGCGAGCGGGCGCGGCAGGATGTGAAGGTGGCGCTCGTCGGGCAAGGTCCGGACGAATTATTTGGCGGATACCGACGCCACCTGGGAGTTCGGTATGGCGCGTTGTGGGCGCAGCTGCCCAACGGCATGAGAAGGGTCATTTCCTCGGTAATCGGGGCTTTGCCGCGCAACGAAACACTAAAACGAGGCGTTTATTCCCTCGCAACCTCAGATCGTATGCGCCGGTATGAGCATGTATTCTCGCTATTGCCGGGCGAGCAGGTGGATGGATTGTTTCAGGATGGCGTGCTTCGCGCCGATCCGGGAGAGATCATCCAGGAATGCTGGGCGGATCTTGAGAGCTGATGGCGGGAACGGATGAACTGGGTGGTCTTCAGTTCCTGGAGGTCCGATCGAGTCTGCCCGACGAGCTGCTGATGTATGCAGACAAGCTATCCATGGCTCATAGCTTGGAGCTACGTGTTCCGTACCTGGATAAAGAAATTGTGGAGTATGTAGAGTGTCTGCCGGCAAATCTAAAGGTTAGAAATGGTTCGCGGAAGTGGCTGCACCGGCACATATGCCGTACCTTTCTACCCGAGTCGATCATCAAGCGGCCAAAACGAGGGTTTGCCGTCAACGTTGTGGATGACTGGTTGCGAGATGCCGTAAAGAGTAACATGACTGCTTCTCTGCTCGACGGAAGCTCAGAAATCTATCAGCTATCTTCAACCACAAGCAGTTCGCCAACTGTTTCTGCAACACACCTCCGGTCGCAGCGACAACCACAAGATTCTGTTTAGCCTGGTCGTGTTGGAGCAATGGTTGCGGCTTCACGGAACTCCGGTCAGCGCAGTCGCCTAATTGTTCGCACTATGATTGGGGTCATTACCAATACAGCTGATCGCGACATAGCTTGTGAGTTCTTCGAGCTATTTAAGACTCCCTGGGAGTTTTATCGCGAGAACGCGCAATACGACATTGTGCTCTGTAATGGGGATGTCCGGTTCGACGGTACCGCGAGACTTGTAATTGCCTATGCCGGCGGATGCACAAGCTTTGATAAACAGCAAAGAATTCCAACGATTCGGCGGCCAAGCAACGGTTGTGTAGTTTTGTGGCAAAGGGATCGAATCCCGGTTTACGGCGAAACCGTTGCCTTTAGCAGAGGCTTCGACGTTCTCACCTACGAAGACTCGGGTGAAGCGGCCGCTTATGTGGAACAATCAGAAGCAACGTTCTGCCGCGTCGGCTACGATCTGTTTGCAGAAGTCGGCCGGTTGCTGACGACCGGCCAGCCTGCAGAAAAGGCTGCCTTGCCGGCGCTGGAATTGCACATATCGTTTCTCAGGGATCTTATCGTCGAATGTGGTGTCCCGCTGCTTGAAGTTCCTCCCGTTCCGGAGGGATATGAATTCATCGTTTGCCTCACTCATGATGTCGATCATCCTTCAATCCGGCGGCACAGGTGGGATCACACAGCCATAGGATTTCTGTATCGTGCGACTTTGGGATCCCTGCGCAACCTTTTTCGCAATCGAATCTCGTTGCCAGATCTGCTTGCCAGTTGGGCCGCAGCGGCAAAGTTGCCTTTCGTTTACCTGGGTGTTGCGAACGATTTCTGGTGCGATTTTGCCGAACGATACTTAGAGATCGAGAAGGGAATTCCTTCTACGTTCTTCGTGATTCCGTTTAGGGGGCGAGCCGGCAAGAATGTCGATCGCCGCCGGGCCAGGACCCGCGCCGCCAATTACGGTGCCCGCGACGTTGCTGGGTCCATACGGAAAATCCTCAGGGCGGGTGGCGAGGTCGGCCTCCATGGTATTGATGCCTGGCTAGAGGGTACGGCAGCAGAAGTGGAACTGGCAGAGATACGTGGCTTGACTGGAGCCGGCGAGATTGGCGTGCGAATGCACTGGCTCTGCTACAACCAGCAATCCCCCTGCGTCCTGGAAGCGGCTGGCGTGCCCTACGACTCCTCCATTGGTTACAACGAGACCGTGGGGTATAAGGCGGGAACAATGCAGGCCTACAGGCCGCTGGGGGCAAAGAGCCTTCTCGAGTTGCCGCTGCATGTGATGGACACAGCATTGTTCTATCCGGCTCACCTCGGGCTTTCGTCAAAGCAGGCGGACGCGTGCTTGCGGAGAATGATGGAAGATGCCGTTCGGTTCGGTGGCAGCTTGACCATCAATTGGCATGATCGCAGCACTGCGCCGGAGAGGCTTTGGGGCGCAACCTATCGTTCACTTATTCAGGAGCTCGCGAGGCGCGGAGCTTGGTTTGCAACGGCCCGCCAGGCAGTTTCCTGGTTTCAAGAACGTCGAACGCTAGTGTTTGAGGCAGACCGGAATATGCCCGCGGGATTTCGAGTTAAGGCCACAGCATCCAGGGGCGGCGGTCTGCCCGGTTTCCGTTTGCGAGTCCATCAAGATAAGACGCGATACGGCGGCTCTGCTGTCTCAGGAGACTACGTGGACACAGCCGTGACCAGTGGCGACACTTACGCCGGCTGCAGGATGAATGGATGACTACTTCAGAAAGCCACATTCCAAGCTCGAGCAACGGCGTGTCAGGCATCGATCCATTGCGATCCGAAGCGCACGACGCTTTCATCATCGATCCGGATGATCGCATACTGATCACGGGGGCTGCTGGCTTCATAGGGTCTCGCGTTCTTGAAGAATTGCTTGCTCGCGGGTTTCGTAATCTAGTCTGTCTAGTTCGGCCTTCGAGTAATCAGGCGAGGATCGAAGCTATTGTCAAGGCGCGGCCCCTGGGGGCGAAGGTCGAGGTACTTCAAGGTAACTTGCTGTCGCGCGGAGATTGCGAGGCGGCATGCAAAGACGTGGCGGTGCTCTATCACCTGGCCGCCGGTACAGGTGGGAAATCATTTCCAGATGCCTTCATGAATTCGGTGGTTACTACTCGCAACCTGCTGGATGCCTGCCTGGGGTGCGCGAAGCTGAGGCGATTGGTTCTCGTCAGCTCATTCGCCGTGTACACCAACCAGCAAACATCGAATCGCTTGGATGAATTCTGTCCCATCGAAGACCGGCCTGAGCTAAGGGACGCTTATTGCTTTGCCAAGGTCAAGCAGGAGGAAATTGTTGCGCAGTATGCAAAAGACTTCGGAGTTCCCTACGTCGTGGTGCGACCGGGTAGCGTGTACGGTGGTGCGAAAGGTGAAATCACGGGTCGTATCGGCCTGGGGACATTTGGAGTGTTCCTTCATCTGGGCGGCTCCAACACGATACCCTTCACGTATGTCGACAACTGCGCCGATGCTATTGTCCTTGCCGGTCTGGTAAGAGGAGTTGATGGCGAAATCTTCAACGTCGTCGATGATGACCTTCCCTCCAGTCGGTTCTTTCTGCGCCAGTACAAGAAGAATGTGAGACGTTTCAAATCGGTCTTCGTACCCCATGCCGCGAGTCGAGCCTTATGCTGCTTGTGGGAGAAGTACTCGGAGTGGTCGAAGGGACAATTGCCCCCCGTCTTCAATCGTAGGCGTTGGTACAGCGAGTGGAAAACAACGCGTTATAGCAATGCGAAGTTAAAGTCGCAGCTCGGGTGGGCGCCTAAAGTCTCCACTTCCGAGGGGCTGCAACGCTACTTCCGAAGCCGCAGCGAGAGAGCAGCCAATGCTTAGGATTGCGATTGTAGGGTGCGGAAAGATCGCGGATGCACACGCCTCGCAGATACAGAGGTTGGAGCACTGTGAGATTGCGGGCGTCTGTGACCGTGAACCGCTGATGGCCAGGCAGCTGTATGAGCGCTTCCCGGTGAAACAATATTTCAGCGATTTGACGGAAATGGTAAAAGAGGCGCGGCCCGATGTGGTTCATATCACCACTTCGCCGGAGAGTCACTTTGAGATCGCACGGTTCTGCCTCGAACACGGCTGCAACGTGTATGTTGAAAAGCCGTTTACTCTCGACACGGAGTCGGCGCAACGACTGATTGATTTGGCTGAGCAGAAAGGCCTGAAGTTGACCGTGGGCCACAACGACCAATTCAGCCAAGTTGCGCGGCGCATGAGAGCGCTGGTTGCAAGCGGCTATCTGGGCGGCCCCCCCGTGCACATGGAGAGCTACTACGGCTACGACCTGGGAGATCCCGCCTATGCGCGTGTCTTGCTGGGCGACCGTCGGCACTGGGTCCGCAGGCTGCCGGGCAAATTGTTGCACAACATCATCAGTCACGGAGTAGCAAGAATTGCAGAGTTTCTGACCAGTGACGATCCCCATGTGATTGCTTGTGGCTTTATTAGCCCGCTTCTCAAAGGGATTGGCGAAACCGAGATTGTGGATGAACTTCGTGTCATCATCTCTGACAACGAGCGAACGACGGCCTATTTCACGTTTTCCTCTCAAATGAAACCTTCCGTCCACGGATTTCGAATCTATGGTCCCAAGAACGGTCTTATTCTCGACCAGGATCACGAAATCCTGCTTCGTCTTCGCGGAACGAAATTCAAGAGCTACGCAGACCACTTCGTTCCCCCGGTGCTCTTCGCCAAGCAGCATCTGGCGAACCTTGCCACGAATGTACGGCTGTTTCTGGGGCGGGAATTTCACATGGATGCCGGCATGAGACGTCTTATCGAATCCTTCTATTGCTCGATCCGTGAGGGTACCGCTGTGCCGATTCCTTACCGGGAAATCCTGCTGACCAGCAGGATCATGGAACGCATATTTGATCAGATCAGCGCGGACGCCACTCAGCACCCTTCTATTGCCCAAACGTCGCCAGCCGCGTACGAGATGGCTGCGCCTCAAATGCAGCTCTAATTACAGCGCTCGCGCAGGCGTCGGATCCGCAGCGACTAAAGAAACTGGATGACGGGGATTTCAGCACGTTCGGATGAGTTGTAGTCAAGAACAGAACCAAGTGCGGTAAAGCTCGAACATGCCACCTACCCTAGCGCTATCTCTTTATATAATCCTGCTGCTGGCATTACTGTGGTTAGATCGTGCCAAAGGTTCGGAGAGGTCGCCGGCTCTGTGGATACCGGTAATCTGGATCTTCTTCGTTGCGACACGGTTGCCATCGCAATGGATTGGGGATAGTCAAACATTTGTCCCGAGCCAAGCCTTAGAGGAAGGGAATTCGACTGACCGGTCCGTATTCATAATCCTGATTATCTTTTCCATCGTAGTTTTGGCGTCGCGATCCTTCCAATGGGGGAGTTTCTTTGCACTGAACCGCGCTCTGATCGTATTCCTTCTGTTTGCCGCTTTAAGCGCGTGCTGGTCAGATTTTCCGTTGGTCTCCATCAAAAGGTGGTCTCGCGATATCGGCAACTATCTTGCGGTTCTGGTTGTGTTGACACATCCGGATCCGGTTGAGGCTTTGCGCACTGTAATGCGGCGCCTCTCTTACCTCCTGATACCCATATCGGTGTTGCTCATAAAATATTTTCGTGAGATGGGGCTTTACTATAACTCATGGACAGGGACGGAGACGTGCATCGGCGCAGCATCAAGTAAGAACTCGCTAGGTGCCTTGTGTGTAGGCGCGGGTATCTTCTTGCTCTGGGATATATTAGCTACCTGGCCAAGTCGACATACACCGACATCGAGGCGACGGCTTGTAGTGAATGTCACATTGCTCGCAATGACCTTGTGGCTTTTACAGCGCTCGCATAGCGCTACGTCCCTGGTGTGTCTGCTGCTAGGCTTCGTGACGCTCGTGGCTGTAAATAGCAGTACTCTCGGACGACGCCCTCGGTTGCTTGCGTTTTTGGTGCCAACTTGCGTTCTACTAACCCCAATCCTCGTGTTCACTCTAAACTTGAGGGCGCAGATCGCGGAAGCGGTTGGGAGGGATCCGACCCTCACTGAGAGAACGCAAATTTGGGATTTCCTAGCTAGGATGGAAACAAATCCTATTCTGGGAACCGGCTATGACAGCTTTTGGCTCGGGGATCGTCTGCAGACAGTATCGAGCCGGTTTGGGCCGCTCAACGAAGCTCACAATGGATATCTTGAGATGTACCTCAACCTAGGTATTGCCGGCTTAGCATTATTCGTCGTGTTTCTGCTGGTTAGCTACCGCTCTGCCTTAGGCCGATCCGGTCCACTTAGTCCGTTGCGCACGTTTGGGATTACAGTTTGGTCTGTAGTACTCATTTACAACGTAACTGAGTCCGCCTTTTCGTGGGATTTGATGTGGATTATCTTCCTGCTAGGGACTCTAGCTGTGCCGTTGGAGGTCTTCGACTCAGGAGATACATTGGATGATGAAGTCTATGCAGAGTGCGATGAGACACTCAACGAGCAGCCAGTGCCGTTTTCCTCGCACAGCATGGCCTTAGGAGCTTCTTATAAAAGTAGTAGAGATGATTCTCACTGTGGATTAGCTGTCAGATTAGCAGGTGGCGCAGGTGGCGAGGGGTTATCAATAGGATAAGGGTAGGTGTAAGGAACGTATTGGTAGGTCGTACCCGAGTTATCGGTCGTAAGCTCCTGTCGAAGCATGCTGGCTGGTTCGGTGGCCGAGACGAAATAATCCCGGTTCGGCAGAACGAATTGGCTGCCGGCAACAATGGACATGCTCGCGTCGTTGCCCCAAACGTAAGAGGGGCTGTAAGCCTGGTTTATTCCGCGCCCAATCTGGTCTGGTAGAGGGTAAGTTCCACTACTGCAGTCGTTGGTCAACTCGACGACACCAGCCCCAGCGTTGTTATGCGGGTCGGATACATGGTTGTTGAACACCACGCCACTGCCGTCACGAATCGCCATATAATTCGATTGATTGCCATTCACAGCGACGTTAAAGGTGTTCTGGTAGACCTCCCACCATCTTGCGCCAATCTGGGCGCAATTGCCGTGTTGATCGACCTGAGCATTGTTCAAAGTGTTGTAACGGAAGACGGTTCTGGAACCATAGTAGGATTGCACGGCAGAAGTGCCGTAGAAATAAGCCGGGTTGCCGGTCGCGTTAAAGGTGAAAATATTTGTTTCGATATAAACCATGTTCTGGGCGCCGGGAAGAACATTGTCGCTCCAGCCACTGGCATCGGATGGTCCCATGCCTATATTGTGAATCATCTCCGAAGCCGCACCGCCAGTAAAAGTATTGTTGTTTATCAGGCCAGTGCCATTGCCGGCGACCGTAATGAAAATCGCCTGGTCCGTCGTGTCGGTGAAGGTGTTGTTGTCAATATGGTACAGGGCCGTTATCGTTCCGCCGCAGGTCGCCAGGCCTCCGCAGCCGGAAGCCGAGATCGCAGGGGCCGTACTGAGGCTGTAGCTGCCGACGAACTTGAAACCAGTTATCTCCGTCGGCGTAGAGCTATTGGAATTCAAAGCGATGTTGGCGTTGGTAATCGTGACCGAACCACTGGCGCTGAGTATTATGCCCTTTGTGTTTGGGATGGTAACTTGGCTGGACCAAGTGCAGCTGCCGGCGGGAACGACAATTGTATCCCCGGAGTGTGCCGAATTAATCGCCGCCTGAACGTCGGATGCTCCGCATGACGCTGCCGAAGTCGTGCTTCCGTGTGCATTTAAGCAGGATGCTAGGATGCAAAATACTGAAAATAAAATACTTAATTTTGCCGTTCTCACCATGCAGACTCCCTGACGGAACTCAAACCCGATTCTTCACTTAATTACGCTACAGGATCCGGCGATTACCCAACAAGCCAACCCGATAGATAATCGGCACGGTAGTTACCTCTTACCTGAGTTACTTTGGTAATCAAATTGCGACACCAAGCCGCTAATGAAAAATTCCCAGGTGCACACGGGAGTTGCGGTCGCCTGTAGCGTCCGATGGCATGTCGGTCCCGAAACTTTGGATATCTTGATTCGCAAGACGGATGCTGCGCTTCGATACGTTACTTCATTTGCGTGCTCTTGAGCTTATTCCAGAATGAAATCCTTACAGACGGTCCCGCATGAAGTTCAAGCGCGCCGGCAAGAGAAATCGGTAACGTTAAGACGAATGTCGGACTCTGGCAGCAACAAATCACGTTCTCGCTGGCTGCAAGTGACTCTGGTGGCGTTGTTATCGCTGACGTCATCCTCTGTGACGTGTTACTTGCTGGCTTCGTGGCTGGGGCTCCCACGAACCCCGAACGGCTTCTTGGGTGTATATCGACGGGTCGGACCCGTTAGCGGACCTCAAGCTTTATGCGTCGGGTCTTCTTTGCTGATATCTGCGGTGCGCTGGTCCAAAGTCTCGGACGCTCTTGGTCAAGGCATTGAAACCTGGGCAATCGGCGGGTCTTCGCCGGATGTGTGGGAAGTCTGGCAGCAGCACCGGCTACGCTCCGACCTAACGATTGTTGGTGTCTCGCTATATGACCTAAACGAAACGCACTTGGCTGACGACCGCGCCACCGTCGTACCGTTATCTCGAACGACACAGGATCTCTTGGAATCAAAGGCTGATTCCACTCTGTCCCACCGTATCCTCACTCAGTATGCATTGAGATATGTACGGTTCCTGTTTCCGACGGCAGGGAGGTCCGATCGAGTGCAGTCTGAGCTGCGAGCCAAGATCGCGGAAGCGACAGGGCATAAGAACAATTTGGCTAAGTATGAGAACGTCGTACTGGAACCGCCGCCTCCAGTTCTGGAGGGAGGAGAGTCCAAGTCCAGTATTGATGATTGGCCTACTGCCAGACTGCTCCGCCGAACGGCGGTGATGCGTGAGGAGAATCAGAGCCGGCACGACTTCTTTCACGGTCCAAAGTACGAAGCCCTCCATCGATTAATGTTGCGAGCTCAGGAGCAGGGGCGCGTAATCCTGGTTGTTTTGCCGGTGAGCGACGCGTACAAACAAGCCTTCATTAGCGAAAGTGACACGATCGCATTCGAGAGAGCCATTGACGAGGCGCGGGCAATCGCGCCAGACGCCATGCTGGTGCGGCTGGATCAGTTGCCGGAAATTTCCAGTGATAACCACTTTGTCGATCTAGTGCACCTGAATTCGGCCGGCAGAGATATTGCCACCGCAGCTTTCCTAACGAAAGTAGGCCAGTGGGGCTTGCAACTTCACCTAGCTCGCTCGTCGAACGAGTTGACGAGCCCTCACAAATGAGCATGACTCCGATTTCCTCGCGAATGAATAGTGTGTGGGACAGGTGGTGCGAGCACGCGGACCAGGCGCCCGATTCGGTCGCAATCGTCCATTGGCGAGCCGACTCACCGTCCCGGCATTGGACATGGGGAGAGTTGGTACATTCCGCGCAGTTCTTTGCCGCGGCTCTGACCGACTCCGGTATCAGCAAAGGCGATGTTTGCGCCATAATCGCTAGACACAACCCTCTGCTCTATCCGGTTTATATGGGTTGCGTGTGCGCCGGAGCGATCCCGGCCATCCTGGCCTATCCGAATCCTCGCCTCCATCCGGAGAAGTTCCGGGAAGGCCTGCAGGGTATGGGCCAGCGCTGGGGCTCGACTGGATTCTCACCGAGAGCGCACTCGAAGGGATCCTTCAGCCACTCCTGGGGACCAGCACGATCAAAGGGCTGAAGTTCCCTCTTGACGAGGATAAGCCCTTGACGGCAACGCACGGCCCGCGGCCGGTAGCGCAGCGTTGCGACACCGATCCGCTGCTCTTGCAGCATTCATCGGGAACCACCGGCCTGCAGAAGCCTGTCCTGCTCTCACATCGGGCCGTCCTTGAGCACGTGACCGAGTACGGGAGGCTTCTGGGCGTCTCGCAAGAAGATAAGGTGGTCAGCTGGCTGCCCTTGTATCACGATATGGGCTTGATTGCCACGTTCCACCTGCCGCTAGCACTAGGCATCCCAACCATTCTGATGGACCCCTTCGAGTGGGTGTTAGCCCCCTCGCTCTTGCTGGACGTTATCACCAGGGAACGGCCGACCCTTACCTGGCTGCCAAACTTCGCCTTGAGCATGATGGCGGACAAGATTCATGAGGACGACCTGGAAGGTATCGCCCTAGACAGTTGCCGCATGGTCATCAACTGTTCCGAGCCGGTGAGGCATCGCGACCAGGAGAAGTTCTATCGGCGATTTGCTTCCCGCGGACTCAGAAGAGAAGCTCTTGCCTCGTGTTATGCCATGGCGGAGATGACCTTTGCGGTGACCCAGACACTGCCAGGACATGAGCCGACCACCCTGGCGATTGATGCCCAGGGGCTCTCGAGAGGAATAGCTCGTGCTGCGACAGATGCGACGGTTGGCAAAATATGTGTGTCGTCGGGAGGATTGCTGCCCGGTTGCCAGATACGGATTGTCGACGATAAAGGAAACGATGTCGAAGATGGGCTGGTGGGCGAGATTTGGATCAAATCTCCTGCAATGTTTGATGGTTACCGTAACTATCCGGAGAAGACGGCTGCTGCGCTTCAGGACGGATGGTACTTGAGCGGGGACCTTGGCTTCAGCAATGGAGGCGAGTACTTCATCATCGGACGCAAGAAGGACGTGGTGATCGTGGCCGGTAACAACATCTATCCAGAGGACGTAGAGATCGTCATAAATGACCTCCCGGGGGTGAGTCCGGGACGAGTGGTTGCTTTTGGCGAGGACGATCCCGAGTTGGGCAGCGAACGCCTCTCCGTAATTGCCGAGACAGCCCTCACCGATGAGGCAGAGCGCCGACAGCTACGTAGAACGATCGTTGAGGCGGGCATGGGGATCGATGTATCGATCGCAAAGGTCTACTTGGTGCCGCCTCGATTCCTGGTAAAGAGCTCGGCGGGCAAGCCGAGTCGCAGTGCAAACAGAGAGAGAGCCCTTCAGTTGAGAGAAGAGGGCGCGGCGATGCAGGTAGGGAGGTAAGGATGATTTCGCCGGAGCTGAAACAGGTAATCTTGGGCGCACTCAGCCTTGACGACTGGGAACTAAAGGACACGACCGTCGCATCCGAGGTTCCGGGCTGGGACTCGCTGAGCCATGTCAATGTGGTGCTGGCGGTAGAAAAACATTTCGGCGTTCGCTTCAAGGGTGTGGAAGTTATCCGGATGAAGAGTGTTGGAGATCTTCAGCGGCTGGTGGATTCGAAGCTGACCCAGCAGTAAGCGACTACGATCGCGAACGGCACGTCTTTACTATGATATTCTCGCTCACCTCGCTGGAGTTTCTTCCGTTTCTAGGACTGTGTGCGATCCTGATTTACGGAAGTAGAAACCTCACCACTCGGAAGTGGCTGCTTCTTCTCTTTAGCTATCTTTTTTATCTCACCTTCGGCGTGATGGGCGTGCTCGTTGTCACCACGATCGCCTTCGTGGACTTCCATGTGGCGCGTCGGCTGAGGGTGTCTGACGATTCCGGAACTCGCAAACGGTGGCTGTGGGCCAGCCTTACGGTTAACCTGGGAGCGTTAGCATTCTTCAAGTACTCCGGATTTCTGGCGGAAACCGCGGCTCCTGCGTTGCACCGCCTGGGGGTGAACCTTTCCGGGATCCACACCCCGGTGCTGCTCGTTGGGCTTTCGTACTTCACTTTTGCAGGCATGAGTTATGTCTTAGACGTGTACTACGAGAAGCTTGAGCCGGCAGAGACTTTCTCGGAATATGTTTGCTATCTAGTTTATTTTCCGAAGCTCATCGCCGGCCCTATCGTGAGAGCTGCTGAACTGCTTCCTCAGATGCGCAAGGGCCTTCGCATTAGCGCTCAGGATTTCGAAACCGGTTGTGTCTACTTGCTCGTCGGGGCGGTGAAAAAGCTGGTCATCGCCGACCAGTTGTCTGGCCACGTAAGCCTGATCCTGGCTGATCCTCAGCATTACAATGCGGCCACCCTGATACAGGGGATGATTGGCTACACGGTCCAAATTTATGCCGACTTCTCCGGCTACTCGGACATGGCGATCGGATGCGCGCGGCTAATGGGTTTCAGATTCCCGCAGAACTTCTTGATGCCGTACAGTTCTGTAAACATCGCCGAGTTCTGGCGGCGCTGGCATGTCACCTTATCTACTTGGTTCCGGGACTATGTGTTCTTGCCTCTGGAAGTGGGAAGCCGCCGCATTCGGAGCGTTCATTTCCGAGCCTCACGAAATATATTGATCACCATGCTGCTCTGCGGCCTCTGGCACGGTCCCAGTTGGACTTTCGTTGTCTGGGGAGGATTGCACGGCGCTGCCCTTGCGGTCTACCAAGTCTACTCCGGCATGCGGCGCAGGGTGTCCTCAGTGAAACGGTCAGCTTTTCATCCCGCGACGCTGGCCGCTCGCGCTCTGACCCTGTCCGTAGTCATGCTCGGATGGGTCGTGTTCGGCAGCCAGACGCTGCCTCTGGCGTTCACTTACCTCAGGCGAATGGTAACCTGGCGCACGGACGGCACGGCGCTAGGATCGCCGTATATCGTACCGCTCGCAGGTTTAGTAGTTTTGGTTCATCTGCTGGTAAATAAGGACCGCAATCTTATTGAAGAGCTGCCCACTTTTTCGATCGGCGCTAGAACTCTCTCCTATGCAAGTTTATTGGTGATCCTGGGCTGCTTGGTACCATCGGATACGATGCCGTTCGCCTACGTGCGATTCTAAGCGGGCAGACTGCTTCCTCAGCGCATCTCTGTGATATCCCAGATTCTGCTAGGCCGTCTCACCTGGTTAAGTCGGATCGAATCGTGGCACAAAGTAGAACGCCCACCGCGCAGCAGCCGATGAAGACCATCACGCCTTAGCAGGCCGTGGTGCAAGTCTAGATACGTGCGCAAAAACTTGTGAAGTATCCACAAGCTCTGTTCGTAGAATCAGCGCATGGCGATGGGCACGCGCAAGCAGCGGGAGAAGCAAGAGGGGATATGGATCGCGCACACGGAGTTGGCCGCAGCGCCGGGACATCCCTTCTACCAGAAGCTGAATGAGTTGCTGGAAGCCGAGGGCTTCGACGAGTTCGTCGAGGGTCGGTGCGCGAAGTTCTACGCGGCCAAGTATGGACGGCCATCCCTGACGCCGGGAATCTACTTTCGTTCGCTGCTGATCGGATATTTCGAAGGCATCGGGGCGGAGCGCGGCATTGCTTGGCGGCTGGCGGACTCGCTGGCGCTGCGGCGTTTTGTGGGCATTGGCCTGGACGAGAACACGCCGGACCACTCCACGATATCGCGCACCCGGCGGTTGATCGATGTGGACACGCATGGCGAAGTATTCGGTTGGGTGCTGGGGGTTCTGGCCGATCGTGGGCTGCTGAAGGGGCAGCGGATTGCCATCGATGCCACAACGCTAGAGGCCAACGCGGCGATGCGCTCGATCGTGCGGCGGGACAGGGGTGAGAGTTACGAGGAGTTTCTGCGAGGATTGGCGAAGGCCTCAGGCATCAAAACGCCGACGCGAGAAGACCTGCTGAGACTGGACCGCAAGCGCAAGAAGCGCATGTCGAACAAGGAGTGGAAGAGTCCAGCGGACGAGGATGCGCGGATCGCGAAGATGAAGGATGGGCGTACCCACCTGGCGCACAAGGCTGAGCACGCGGTCGATCTGGACACGGGCGCGGTGGTGGCCGTCACCTTGCCGGGTGCCGATAAGGGCGACACGACGACCTGGGATGCAACTCTGTGCGAGGCCGGTATGACGCTGGCGGAATTAGCCGGGCGCGAAGCGGAGTTGCGGCCCGACCATGAGCCCCAGGTGAACGTCAACGGGATCGAAGAGTTAGTCGCCGATAAGGGCTATCACAGTGGTGCCGTCCTCCAGCGGGTGAAGAGTTACGAGGTCAGCAGCTACATACCGGAAAAGCAGCAGAAGGGGCGGCGTAACTGGCAGGGCAAGTCAGCGGAACAGCAGGCGGTCTACGAGAATCGGCGGCGGGTACGAAGCGAGTACGGCAAGAGTTTACTGCGGCGACGTGGCGAGTTGGTGGAACGCAGCTTCGCGCACTGCTACGAGACCGGTGGCCTGCGGCGCTGCCACCTGCGCGGACGGGACAACATTTTAAAGCGGCAGTTGGTTCATGTCGGCGCGTTCAACCTGAGTCTCATTCTGCGCCAGCTGGTGGGTGCGGGCACGCCGCGAGAGCTGAGCAACCGCTCTGGCCAGCTTGTTCTGAGCCTACTTTTGCTGCTCTGGTACGGGAATGGTCAGCAACGATGTCCCAGCAGTCGAATCTCCGCGTCGACTGTCAACTACGCCGCAAGATCGCGTACCCGGCTGCGCCGCCCGCTTTGCCGAAAATCAACCACTTGAACCACGGACTGTTTAGGTAATGGATTAAACATGAGACGACCTTTGGTTTCGATCCTCATCCCCGCGCATAACGCTGAGAAGTGGATTGCCAGGAGCATCGAGTCGGCCACGGGCCAGACCTGGGATCGAAAGAGATCATTGTTGTCGATGATGGGTCTACAGACAATACCCCGACCGTTGTGCGCAGTTTCAATCCGATTCAGTGCGTCTGATCAGGCAGGAAAATAGCGGTGCGGCTGCAGCCCGCAACGTTGCTTTCCAACATAGCCAAGGGGACTACATTCAGTGGTTGGATGCTGATGACCTTCTGGCGCCGGACAAGATTGAGCGCCAGCTTGCTGGCTTGCGCGAAACTGACGGCCCCAGAGTGCTGCTTTCGTCATCGTGGGCGCAATTTTACCATCGCAGCCAGCGTGCCAACTTCATACCTACGGCCCTGTGGCAGGACCTTTCTCCGGTTGAGTGGCTCTTAAAGAAGATGGGAGAACACCTCCACATGCCACCGATGACGTGGCTGGTCAGCAGGGAACTGACAGAAGCAGCAGGGCCATGGGATACGCGCCTCAGCTTTGATGACGACGGAGAGTATTTCTGCCGGGTGCTCGTCGAATCAGAAGGTACGCGATTCGTGGCGAACAGTCGCAGTTATTACAGAAATACTGGGAGCGCCAGCCTGAGTTTCATCGGTGATTCACCAAAGAAAAAAGAGTCATTGCTCCTTTCGATGAAGCTGCATATTGAATACCTCCAATCGTTGGAGAACAGCGAACGTGTCCGTAGAGCTTGCCTGGCGTATGTGCAGACTTGGTATGGGAACTTCTATCCGGAGCGACCAGATATTGTCGCTGAGTTGCAGAGCCTGGCTGCGCAGCTTCAAGGTGAGCTTGAAACCCCCCGCTTGCGGTGGAAGTACAGGTGGATACAGCCGATTTTCGGGTGGAAGTCCGCAAAATGGGCGCAGCGAGCGCTTCCCCAGCTCAAAGCTTCATGCCTGAGGGAGTGGGACGAAGCCATGTTTAAGCTTGAGCTTCGCCAAGACTGCGGGTCCCACACCTAAGAGCGACGAGTATCAGTGAGGAAAATGAGGACAGAGCGGCCGGTTACCGAAGCGGTCGATTTCACGGCGCATGAGAGTTCTGTAGGCGCTGCTTACCGGCGGCGGCGATAGGCCTTATGCACTCGGATTGGCGAAGGCCTTAATGTCCAGCGGGATGAGCATTGGACATCATCGGCAGCGACGAGCTCGATTGTCCGGAATTCCACGGTCACGAGGGAGTGAGCTTTCTCAACCTGCGCGGAGATCAGAGGCCGGACGCCTGCGTCATGGCCAAGGCCCTGAGGCTATCGATGTATTACGTCGGGCTGATTCGCTACGCGGTGACAGCCAGGCCACGCATCTTTCACATCCTGTGGAACAACAAATTCGAGTACTTCGATCGCACGCTGCTAATGCTCTACTACAAGCTGCTGGGCAAGAGGATCGTGCTGACCGTGCACAATGTGAATGCCGGCGAGACGAGATGCAAGCGATACGTTTCTCAATCGACTTACTCTTCGAATCCAATATCGCCTGGCCCAGCATCTCTTCGTACATACGGATAAGATGAAATCTGAACTCATCAAGCAGTCTGGCGTGCAACCGGAACGGGTAACCGTCATTCCGTTCGGGATCAACAACTCCGTCCCGAAGACGCAGCTTTCCCCGAGTGAGGCTAAGGAGCACCTGGGCATATGTGAAGCAGGGAAAGCGATTCTGTTTTTCGGCAATATCGCGCCTTATAAGGGGCTTGAGTATCTGGTCACTGCTTTCAAGCAGATCAGCCGGCAGCGCGACGACTATCGGTTGATTATCGCCGGCCAGCCGAAGAGTAGCGAGGAATATTGGCAATCCATTCGAGAAGCCATCCGCGAAGACGTGGAGAGCGATCGCGTAATCCTCAGAGGCAGATTTTATTCCCGATGAAGAGACTGAGCTCTACTTCAAAGCAGCCGATGTACTGGTGCTGCCTTATACCGATATCTTCCAAAGCGGCGTGCTGTTTCTAGGATACAGTTTCGGACTGCCGGTGATCGCGTCCGATGTTGGCTCGTTGCGCACAGACATAGTCGAGGGTAAGACAGGCTACTTATGCAAGCCGCAAGATCCCAGGATCTTTCGCGGGTGCTGGGAACCTATTTCGCGAGCGATCTCTACAGTGACCTGGATAGCCGACGTCAGCAAATCCAGATCTGGGCGAACGAACGTCATTCTTGGGATACAGTTTCCCAAATTACTTGTGCCGCCTACGAGCAACTTGTCGGCCAAGCAGGACAGAGTCGTATCAGCAGCGAGTCGATAGTCACGAGACCGGCTCCGTAATGTCCCTCCAGCAATCCTGATTGCATCCGGCAGTAAGGGTCCGTCGCCGTGGCGAGTGACCATATCC
The DNA here is from genome assembly GCA_963698845.1 of uncultured Acidobacteriaceae bacterium. Taxonomy (GTDB): domain Bacteria; phylum Acidobacteriota; class Terriglobia; order Terriglobales; family Acidobacteriaceae; genus Bog-257. The sequence goes on along the minus strand of CAVOSH010000006.1, from coordinate 132,761 downwards.
ACTCACAGCTCCTGTGTACTCGGCGCGCAAGTCGCGATCGCAAGAAAGTTGAAAATGGGCACAGAAAAATGATCATCACCAGCACTCCACTTCGCATTTCGTTCTTTGGCGGCGGCACCGACTATCCGGTTTGGTATCGCGAGCACGGCGGAGCGGTGTTGTCGACCGCGATCGACAAGTGCTGCTACATCACTTGCCGACGGTTGCCGCCCTTCTTCGAATATCACAGCCGCATCTCCTATTCCAAAGTCGAAAATGTTCCGTCGCAACGATGCCATTGAGCATCCCTCGGTACGCGGCTGCCTGCAGTTCATGGGCATCGAGGAAGGAGTCGAGATTCACCACGTGGCCGACCTGCCCGCCCGCACTGGTCTTGGGACGAGTTCGGCATTCACGGTGGGGCTTCTGCTCGGTCTCTACGCGCTGCAGGACAAGATGCGCTGCCAAGCAGGCGCTGGCCGCCGACGCCATTCACGTCGAGCAGGACCTTCTGCAGGAAGCCGTGGGCGCGCAAGACCAGGTCAGCGCCGCTTATGGAGGCTTCAATCGCATCAACTTCCACACCGACGACTCGATCGAAGTAAAGCGGGTCTGACTCCGCCCAGCCGATTGGCGGAACTCGAGCAGCATCTGGCGCTGTACTTCACCGGTTTTGCGCGCACGGCCTCGGAGATCGCCCAGGAACAAGTCAGAGTGACGCCGCAACGGAAGCAGGAACTGGACGCCATGCTGCAGCTGGTCGACGAGGGCGAAGCCATTCTTACGCAGCCCGCGACGTTCGCTGGACGATTTTGGCCGCCTGCTGCATGAAGGCTGGCAGATCAAGCGCTCGCTGACGCAAAAGATTACCAACGCCAGCATCGACGAAATCTACGAGGCCGGCCTCAGCGCCGGGCGCTCTGGCGGCAAGTTGCTGGGCGCCGGTGGCGGCGGCTTCATGCTGTTTTTTGTGCCGCCCGAGCGGCGCCAGGCACTGCGGAGCGGCTGAAGAAGCTGCTGTGCATTCCGTTTGCCTTCGCCAACAAGGGCAGCCATGTTGTGGTTTACGAGCCTGAAGAAGTGTACGACCAGTCGCTGGTCAGTGAGCGGAACGTTGTCTATGCCTAGATGCCCGATGCCATCGTGCTGTGCGGTGGCGCGGGCCTTCGGCTTGCGGAGCGTGATTGGCGAAGCTCCCAAGGGAATGGCCGAGGTTGCGGGCCGTCCTTTCCTGGAGCTGCTGCTGCGGCAACTGCGCCGGCACGGTTTCCAGCGCGCGATTCTGGCTGTCGGATACCAGAAAGACGCGATCCGAATCGCACTTTGGCGATCACGCTTTTGGTTTAGATCTGGTCTACTCGGAGGAGACGAGTCCCCTCGGAACCGGCGGCGCATTGCGCAATGCGTGCGAACTTGATCGAATCAGACAGCGTTGCTCGTCATGAACGGAGACAGCTACACCGATGTCGACCTCACGCACTTCTTGGACTGACTATCGCGAAACGGCAGCTGATGCCGCGTGTGGTTGTTGTACCCGCGGATGGCCGCAGCGACTGTGGCTTTGTCTGCTGGACGGCGATGGCAGGCTGGAAGAGCTTCGATGAAAAACAAGCTCCCGTCTGACGCGTCCTACGTCAATGCCGGTATATACCTGTCTGTCACGGCAGATGCTGTCTCGATATACCCGGACGTAGAGGCAGTCTCCCTGGAGCGGGAACTCCTTCCGCGATGGCTGCGAGAAGGCAGGAAGATCAAAGGCTTCATCTACTCGGGAGCATGCGTCGATATTGGCACTCCCGAGCGCTATCGCCTGGCGCAAAATGCTGCTGGCGGATGTTGAAGCGAGAAGACTATACTCCTCGATAGAGAGCCAACTATGAAAATCATGATTACGGGGGCGGCCGGGTTTATCGGCGGATTTCTGGCGAAAGCATTGCCTCGAGGCCGGATGTTCCGTGCTCGGACTTGGCGTTAGTGAACCGCTAACTGGGAGGGTGGCTCGTTTGAGTACTGCGACGTTCGGGATGCTGACCGGCTGTCGACGCTCGTATCGAGCTTTCAGCCAGACCGCATCTTTCACCTGGCCGCGCAGAGCTATCCAACCGTTTCGCTCGAGCAGCCGCGAGAGACGCATCGACATCAATGTGGGCGGAACCATAAATCTCTTCGAATGCGTTCGCACGCTTGTCGAAAATGCCGATGGTGGTTGTCGCGTGTTCGAGCGCGGAATATGGCCCGGTCGCGGCGGCAGAATCTGCCGGTGCGGGAGGACCATCCGCTGCGGCCTTTGCATCCGTATGGGGTCAGCAAGGTCGGCGCAGGACCTGCTCGCGGCGCAGTACTTCGCCAACTACAAAATTCCGTGTGTCAGGATTCGAATCTTCAACACCACCGGACCGGGCAAACTTGGAGATGTCTGTTCCGATCTGACTCGACGGGCCGTGGAAATCGAACTCGGACTGCGGCCTCCGTCACTGATGGTTGGTAATCTCACCAGGCGGGCGATCATCGATGTTCGCGATCTGGTGCGGGGTCTTTGGCTGTCAGCAGAATGCTGCGCGGCCGGCGACGTCTATAACCTCGGCGCGACGCAGATTTACTCGATCCAAGAAGTTATCGAAACCATTCAGACAGAGGTTAAGCGGCCGTTTACAGTTCAGGAAGACCCGCTCCTGGTGCGCGGTTGCGACGAACCGGTAATCGCCGGCGACATCACCAAGTTCCAACAATGCAGTGGCTGGACGCCCGAGATAAGCCTGAACCAGACTTTGCAAGACATGCTCGACTGGTGGAGAAAAGAGCTGACATTCCCCTCTTACCGATGAACTCGTGAGTGACGTGCAGTCGGCAGAGCAGAGTTCTGCGGTCGCAATCCGCTAGTTGGCTTCTGTCTAATTCACGCCGAGCAACCAATAAATCTCAAATTATGACTACCGATATACTTCGCAGCAATATTGAACGCAGCATCGAAGTTCACAGCCGGCTCATGGCCAGCTGTCTTGCCAGCTATCCACGGCTGCAGATGCTCTGGTATCCGCCTATTGCTCGGGTCACAAAGCCATCTTCTTTGGAAATGGTGGCAGCGCGGCCGACGCTCAGCATTTGGCGGCAGAATTCGTAGGACGTTATCTGCGAGAGCGTAATCCGCTGCCTGCCCTTGCACTGAATGCGAATAGCTCCGCAGTCACGGCGATCGGTAATGACTATGGATATGACCAGGTCTTTGCCCGGCAACTGGAGGCGCTAGCGGCACCGGGAGATGTCGCTATCGGCATCAGCACCTCCGGGAATTCCGCGAATGTCGTCGAAGGTGTATTGCAGCACGCAAGCTGGGATTGTTTACCATCGCCTTGACCGGCGTTTCCGGCGGCCGGCTGCGCGACCTCGTCGATGTGCTGATCGCTGTACCTTCCAATGAGACACCTCGCATCCAAGAGTGCCACATACTTCTAGGCCATGCTTTATGCGATGCCGTTGAACAGGCAGTGGCAGAAGGCTTACCGGTAGATGCTGAGTCCGCGAACCGGGTCTCGACCGCCGCGATACCAGTTGCCCACCTGATCACAAGCTAACACCGCTTCGATATCGTTCAACTTCGTGCAACAAAAGAAGCTTCATTAAGGAATAGAAAACGACAGCTATGCCATACGTACATTCGCTTCCGACGACGGTTTCGTTTACCGGCAAAGGCCTTCTTGGATATAGCTTTGGTCCTTTGAAACAAGATCTCGATGTATATTTCATTGAGGTTGAAAAAGGTCACGATGTCTTCATGATCAGCAAGAAGATCACGCGGACTTATTACGTGCTGAAAGGGAGCGGATATTTCACCATAGATAACCAACGATACGATGTTCAGCCGGGCGAACTGGTCGAGGTCCCGCCGAGGGTCGAATACTGTTATTCGGGCAAAATGACGCTTCTTGCCTTCGCCCGCCCAGGCTGGTTTGGCGGAAACGACAAATTCACGAAGTGGAATGCAGACGTGGTTGGGCGGGACGCTATCTGGACAGACGATCAGGTGTCGTGGCGTAGCCGACTGATAAAAGCCAGAGTTTTTGGAAGATCGCCCATAGGCGCCTACCTACGGTTGAACGAGAAGATTTGGAACGCGCTGCCGAACGCCGTCGTCAAGACAAGTCCTGTGCGGGCATATGGACATCTTCTGCACAGCCTAGCCCGAACACAAGGTCTGCGTTCTCAAGCATTCAGCACGTTCTTCCTTCGGAACCGTCCGGAACTGGAACTCATCACTAGCCTTTTGAAGAACAAAGCCCGCGGCGAGACGCTTAAGGTCGCCGTGCTGGGTTGTAGCACGGGCGCCGAGGCCTATTCGGTAGCGTGGACTATCAAGTCTGCGCGGCCGGATCTGACTCTTTCGCTGCAAGCTGTCGATATATCAAGGCAGGCAGTCGAGTTCGCGGAAATGGAGTCTATTCGCTTGCGAAGCCCCAGTTGTCGAGTACAACCATCGTTGAGCGAGTGACGAAGAAGGAAATGAGCGATCTGTTCGACCAGGATGGCGAGCGTATTGCCGTCAAGGAGTGGATCAAGGAAGGAATCAGTTGGCGCTGTGGGAGACGCAGGTGATCCAGGCCTGATTAATTGTCTGGGTCCACAAGACATGGTGATCGCTAACAATTTCTTGTGCCACATGGAGCCGGTCGAAGCCGAACGATGCCTGCGCAATATCGCCCGCCTGGTGACGCCGAACGGGCACCTGTTTGTCTCTGGAATCGATATCGATGTAAGGACAAAGGTCGCGTCCGACTCAAAGCTGGAAGCCCGTCGAAGAGCAGCTAGAAGAAATCCATGAAGGTGATCCCTGCATGCGAGGCTTTTGGCCGTTTACTATGCGGGCCTCGAGCCGATTGATAAGGGGCGTTCGGACTGGAAGATGCGGTACGCGGCCACATTCCAGGTTATGCTCACAAAATCCGCCGTGAGAACATCACCCGCCAGATCAGAACTTTGCGAGGCCAGCACCGCCGTCTAGGTCTTCTCGCAGCAAATGTTGGTCGCTCCGACATACATCACGTAGTTAACAAGGAAATAAAGATGAAAATACTACTCAGCGGTCACAAGGGATACATCGGCGCGGTGGCTGTGCCGATGCTCAACAGAGCCGGTCACGAGGTTGAGGGCGTCGACACCGATCTATACGCCGGATGCGACTTTGGCGAGCCTCCGACAAGCATCCCGGAAAGCCAAAAGGATATTCGCGATCTGAGCATCGAAGACCTTGAAGGCTATGACGCCGTTGTGCATCTGGCCGCTCTTTCGAATGATCCTTTGGGCAATCTTGATTCGAGTCTGACTTATGGGATTAACCACACGGCGTCAGTACGTATGGCGCAACTCGCCAAGGCAGCCGGGGTCGAGCGATTCATCTTCTCGTCGTCCTGCAGTACCTATGGCGCCGGCGGCGATGCCTTCCGTGACGAAACCGCTGCTCTGAATCCGGTTACACCATACGGCGAGTCGAAGGTCTTAGTAGAACGAGACGTGATGCCGCTGGCAGATGAACGCTTCTGTCCCGTCTACCTGCGTAACGCTACAGCGTATGGTGTGTCGCCCCGCCTTCGACTGGACATCGTACTTAATGACCTGGTCGCATCCGCCTATACCACTGGCAAGATCCACATTAAGAGTGATGGAACGCCGTGGCGTCCGATCGTGCATATTCGCGACATTGTCGGTGCCATCATTGCGGCTTTGGACGCGCCTAATGAGGCGGTCCATAACCAGGTGTTCAACATTGGCCGAACTGATCAGAACTATCGCATCAGCGAACTCGCAGAAATCGTGGCCGAGACCGTTCCCGGCTCGCACATTGAGTACGCACCGGACGGCGCCCCGGATAAACGTTGTTATCGCGTGAACTGCGACAAGGTGAAACGCGTCCTGCCGGGTTTTCAGCCGCAGTGGACTGCCCGTGACGGGGCACGGGAGCTTTACGATGCATATCGGGCGGCAAAGCTTACGCGCGATGACATCGGCAGTGGACGATATATCCGCATTCGACAGATACAACGCCTCATGCAAAGTGCGAAGTTAGACGATTCTCTACGCCCAACCCAGATGGCGGAAGCCGCCGCCGTTGAAACTTCTTCGAGAAGGTAGGAGAAACCCCATGATCTTCACCGAGACAGCTATCGCTGGTGCTTACGTCATTGACTTGGAGCCTAGATCCGACTCACGCGGCTTCTTCGCGCGCGCCTTCTGCCAGCATGAGTTTGCCGCTCACGGATTGAAGCCGGTAATCGCGCAAGCCAACATCGCTTTCAATCATCAGAAGGGCACGCTGCGGGGTATGCACTTTCAGTATCCCCCGGCCGCGGAGACCAAGATAGTTCGGTGCACTCGTGGCGCCATTCTCGACATCATCGTCGATCTTCGTCCGGAAAGTTCTACATATCTTGAACATGTGGCCGTCGAACTGACCGAGGACAACCACCGCGCGCTCTATGTACCCGAGCGCTTCGCGCACGGTTACCAGGTTCTCTGTGACAAGACTGAGACCAGTTACCAGGTCGGCGAGTTTTATATGCCTGGTTCGGAGGGCGGCCTGCACTACAACGATCCACGCCTCCAGTTGCGATGGCCACTGCCTGTAACCGTTATCTCGGAAAAAGACCAAGTGTGGCCGATGCTCTCTGCACAGGAAAGCGACTTGAGGCAATTAATGAATCTGGAAGCGGTGGTCGCTGGAGGTAAGACGCTGTGATTATCGTCGATAACGCGCTAAGAGCACGGGAAGCGGCGGGCCAACCTATTCGAGTCGCCTGCATTGGCGCAGGCTTTATGGGATATGGCCTCACCAATCAGATCATCAACAGCGTAGCAGGGATGCGGATGGTAGCAGCCTTCAACCGTAACGGTGGACGCGCTCTTGACATGTTCGCCTATGCAGGGCGCCCCGACGCCATCATGGCCAACACTTCCGGCGAGGTTGAGGATGCAATCCGCTCCGGCAGGCCCGTGGTCACCGAAGATGTCTTTCTCTTGACCCGCTCCGAGCAAATTGATGTGCTGGTCGACGTGACTGGTTCGGTAGAATTCGGCGCTCGCGTAATCCTCGACGCTTTTCAGCACGGCAAAGATGTGGTGCTCATGAATGCAGAGATCGATGCCACCATCGGTCCGATTCTCCAGAGGTGCGCTGACAAATATGGTTGCATCCTGTCCGCGTGCGAGGGTGACGAGCCTGGCGTACAACTCAACCTCTACCGATGGGTCAAGGGACTTGGACTTATTCCGCGCGTCATGGGCAATGTGAAAGGCCTCCAAGACCCGTATCGTAATCCTGAAACGCAAAAAGGTTTCGCCGAGAAATGGGGCCAAAACCCGGCAATGGTCACCAGCTTCGCGGATGGCTCGAAGATCAGCTTCGAACAGGCCATTGTCGCTAATGCGACAGGATTCAAAGTAAAGTCGCGAGGCATGTCGCGCGGACTGGAATATCGCGGCGATGTTATGACCATCGGCTCCCTGTACGACATAGATGAGGTCCGTGAGCTGGGAGGAATTATCGATTATGTTGTTGGCACCCCGCTGACCAAAGTCTATTGCCTTGCAGAGCATCCTGATCCAAGACAACAACATTACTTGAATCTCTACAAAATGGGACCGGGTCCACTATATTCGTTCTTCACTCCGTATCATCTGGTTCATTTTGAAGTACCGAATGCAATCGCCCGAGTGGTCTTAATGCGCGACTCTATTGCCCCTCCGTTAGCGGGACCGGTAGTGGAAGTCTGTGCGGTGGCGAAGCGGAATTTGAAGGCCGGCGAGATCCTGGACGACTACGGCATGTTCATGACGTATGGCGAAGCCACGAACAGCGACGAAATGAGTGGCGGAAGATATCTGCCCGAGGGCCTGGTCGAGGGTTGCAAACTGCTACACGACATATCAAAAGATACAGTCATTACCTACGATGACGTGATACTGCCGCCAGATCGGACTGCCGACGTGTTGCGGGCCGAACAATATAAGGTGTTTCGCCGGGAGTCGTGGCTTGAGGAAGTACTGACTGTCCGGGCGTAGAACGTGGTCTCAGCTATAACCGAGGTGGATGGAGGAAAGCGATGAAGGTTGTTCTCTTCTGCGGTGGCGCAGGAATGCGCCTGCGAGGGTATTCTGACGATGTGCCAAAGCCGATGGTGCATATTGGAAGCCGGCCCCTGCTCTGGCATCTGATGAAGTATTACGCACACTTTGGACATAAAGACTTTGTCTTATGTCTTGGGCATAAAGGTAGCGCAATCAAGGAATATTTCTTGAATTACGATGAATCGGCCTCCAACGACTTTGTCTGGTCGAATGGGGGCAAGAAGATTCAGCTCATGAATCGAGATATTGATGATTGGACGATCACATTTGTGGAGACTGGAGCGACTGCCACGATTGGCGAGCGTCTGAAAGCCGTCGAGCCTTATCTCGCGGGTGAAGAAATATTTCTAGCTAACTACGGTGATGGTCTCAGCGATCTTCCGTTGCCCACCATGTTTGAAGTGTTTAAGCAGAGTAATGCTGTCGCATCATTGTTACTGGTTCAGCCCACCGCCAGCTTTGACATCGTGACTGCGGGCGCAGAAGGGATCGTAAAGCAAGTCTCCCCGTTGACCCGGAGCAATATTTGGATTAACGGTGGTTTCTTCATATTGCGCCAGGAGATCTTCCAGTACATCAACCCTGGGGACGAGTTGGTGCGAGAGCCGTTTCGGCGCCTGATCGATCAGCGGGCGTTGCACGCATATAAGTATGGCGGCTTCTGGCAGTGCATGGATACCTTTAAAGATAAGCAGCAGCTGGAAGAACTGAATCAGACGACGGCACCCTGGAAAGTATGGAAGTGTAGTGCGGCCGCCGGCAACAGCATCGGAGTCCTGGTAAACGCGGCCATATGATTGGGCTTAAGCTTCAAGCACGGGCGGACCGGGCCCTCAACGTGCTCGCATCGGCGCGCATTCGGACGATATTGAGATCGGATGCGGGGGTACAATCCTGCGTCTGGCCCAAGAATATCCGGACGCTGTGTTTCACTGGCTCGTGCTGAGTGCAGCAGGAACCCGTGAGGCCGAGGCCCGGAAGGCTGCAGGTCTATTCGCAGGTGGCCAAGTCGGCAAGCTACTACTTAAATCGTTTCCAGACGGCTTCATGCCGTATGTCGGCGCCGAAATCAAAGAACTCTTTGAACAAGTGAAGGCAACAGTCGAGCCTGATGTCATTTTCTGCACCTCGAAGAAAGATGCGCATCAGGATCATCGTCTAATCGCCGAGCTAACATGGAATACATTTCGTAATCACCTCATTCTGGAATACGAAATCCCAAAATATGATGGCGACTTTGGGCAGCCAAGTGTATTCGTGCCTCTGGAAGCCTCGATATATCGAAAGAAGATCTCCAACCTAATGGAGGCATTCGAGTCACAACGGGCTAAGCGCTGGTTTGAAGAAAGCACCTTCCTCGCCATAATGCGGTTGCGTGGCATGGAGTGCAATTCTGCCAGCGGCTACGCCGAGGCATTCTATTGCCATAAGCTAGTGCTCTAGGTAGAACAAGTCGGTCCGAGGAAATCGAGATGCGTTTTACCTAGAGCGTCCGCCGTCTCTGTGACGGCAGTCTGAACCCGCATCGGGTATCACCGGAAAACCGCAGTTCAATAGCGCTTCGCGTCCATTCTGTCGTGTCGGATAATTATATGTCTGCGATGTACAACAAAATAGGCCTGCTCGATCACATGGGCTGGGGCAACATGGCGATGCTGTAGTCCAGGAAGCATTCATCAGAAATATCAGGAAACGGGTGCCCAGCGCCGAACTGGTCGCCTTCTCGCTCAGGCCGGAAGATACCCGCCGGAGACACGACCTCGAGTGCTATCCGATTGTTTGGAGTTATCCCGAAAGCGCTAATGCGACGACTGTGCCGGCGATACCTTGGCGTCGGGAGCGGCTCAAGAGCCGGTTAAAAAAATGGCGGCTGTTATATGCGATCGCAAAGCCACTCCACGACTTGGGACAGGAGGTTATCCACATAGCGCGTTCATTTCGCGCAGTGAAATCCCTGGATCCCCTAGTCATATCGGGAGGCGGCCACTCTCAGAAATGTGGCTGGGACCGTGGACATCCGTACATATTTTTAAGTTTTCGATGCTGGCCAAGCTGTCGCGTACCCCTCTCCTGATTGTAGGAGTTGGAGCGGGTCCGTTGAAACATCCACTGGTAAGCTCTTTGTTCGTTGGTCAGTCCGTTGTGCCCGCTATATGCTGCGTGATCTGAGTCCCAGGGCTCTTATTTGCAGCTTAAGCCCTATCACGAAGAGTGAAGTCTTCGAGATCCAGCCGATGCTATTCCGGTGGCAGATTACGTCGGAAGTGACTCTTCTCCCCGAGTAAGACCCAGGATCGGTATCAACCCCATCGGCTTCTGTGATCCGAGGATTGGCCGCGCCCGGACGCGCCGTATCAAAGGTATCTATCTAAACTGGATGCATCATGCAAGGAACTGCTGAACTGCGGCTACGATATCAGAACTTTTCACGTCCGACATCAGCGTGGACCACTACGCGATCCAGGAACTCCATAGACGCATGGCCACACAGAACTGATGCAAAGCTGGCCATTCCAGCCGACTGCATTCCGCGTCTCGACCTTGAAGGACTATTGTCCCGAATATCGCACCTTGATTTCGTCATCACATCCAAGTTCCACGTGCGTGATTTTCGCATCTGCTGGTTAAACCGGTCATACGTCACCTATCACACTAAAATTGAAAACTGTATGCGCGCAGTCGGTCACGAAAAGTACTTTTATCTGTCAGCGACTTTACGACTAACGTCTCATTTCGACATTCGACTCGCTGGTTCACAATTAGGAACAGCTTAGACGCTTTTTCGTCAAACGGCGACCGCCTATTCTGCTGCTGTCGATGAACAATTTGACAGGATCTTTGAGCCAGGCGTTGACCCAAGCCCTGCCCGGAGCCATTACGCGAAAAGCGAGGGGCTTTAGCTGTAAAGGAGCGCCAGGCATGACCGACCGGGTAGACACGATCCGCCGTTGCTTCGCAGCCTTTTGTTAGCATCGTCACGCCGGTATATAACGAGGAGAAGTACCTCGCCGAATGCATCGAGAGCGTTGTGGCCCAAAGCTACCAGAACTGGGAGCTTGTGATCGTCGATAACCGCAGCTCTGATAGTCTGTAGATATTGCACATAGGTACGCGGCTATAGATAAAAGGATTCGAGTTGAGCAGAACCGAGAGTTTCTTCCTGCGATAGCCAACCATAATCGAGCCTTAAGATATGCGTCCCACGATAGTAAATATTGCAAGGTCGTTCAGCGACGATTGGATTTTTCCGGAATGTGTGGACAGAATGGTGTCCTTTGCAGAGCAGTATCCGTCCGTGGGCATCGTCAGCGCGTATGCATTGGAGGGCAAACAGATTCGGTGGACGGGCCTACCTCACACCATCCCCGTGACTCGGACGAGAGATCTGCCGAAAACATTTGCTGGAGGGCTTGTATGTATTCGGTACACCCACGACGGTGTTGTACCGCTCCAGTTTTGTAAGGAGTCACGATCCCTTCTACAACGAATCTAACATCGACGCGGACACTGAGGTGTGCTTCACACTCTTAAGAGAGTGTGATTTTGGATTTGTGCATCAGGTGCTTTCATTCACACGCGAGCGCGAGGGTTCACTGAGCGACCAGGCCGGTGAGATGCACGCCTACTTCGGGTCAATGCTGCATATCCTCATAACCTATGGCCCCGACTATCTAACCAGTGACGAGTTGGATCGACGGCTGAACTCCCACCTCAACGACTATTACAGGTTCTTGGGCAAGAGTGTGCTGTTGGGACGCGATAAGCAGTTCTGGAAATATCACAAGGAAAAGTTGATTGACGCCGGAGTAGGTTTTAGCTCTAGCCGTCTGATGCAGGGGTTAATCAAAACCCTGCTTGGCGCTATAGCCAGGCCACGGTACGGTTCTAAGCGTCTTCTCAAGGCGACGCAGTCATAGACCTCGGGCGTTGCTGGCGGGTGTAGTTGCCGGCGGCGCGGCCTTCCACAGAGCAGGAATAGTATGTTGCGGAGCCTCTACATTGAATGACTTGAAGGAAAAAAAATTCGCGGTGGGGTCGCGAGGTTAGGCGCGCAGGGCGCCAACTTCGCGCTTCGCATTGTTTCGCTGATGATCCTGGCGCGGCTATTGGATCCGAAGGATTTCGGCCTGGTAGGAATGGTGACTGCATTCACGGGAATACTGGCGCTCTTTCGGGACTTTGGCCTATCGTCAGCTTCAATCCAGCGCGCAAATGTAACCGATGAACAGATATCCACACTATTCTGGATAAATCTTGCCGTAGGCGCATTCTTGGGGGTACTGGCCGTCGCGATGGCTCCAGTTGTCGCCGCGTTCTATCACGAACCTCGTCTCTCCACAGTCACAACGGCATTGGCAGCAAGCTTTGTCTTCAATGCTGCCGGTGTCCAGCATGGCGCGATACTGCAGCGCCAGATGCGCTTTACTGCCTTGGCGGTGATTAATACCGCGGGTTTGCTTGTCGGCAGTTTAGTTGGGATCGGCGGCGCGCTGGCGGGATACGGATATTGGGCCTTGATTGCATGACGATCGCCTCGCCCCTGGTGATCTCGATTGGGTTTGGATCGCCAGCGGTTGGATACCCGGTAGGCCCAGTCGCAATGCCGATATTCACTCGTAATGCGTTTCGGTGGCACGTTAACCTTGAACAGCCTGGTGGCATACGTAGCATTCAATCTCGAAAAAGTCATGCTGGCCGATACTGGGGGGCTGATATCGATTGGAATCTATGAAGAGCGTACGAGCTAGCGAGACATTCCCACGGATAACCTAAATGGCGCGGTTGGTGAGGTGGCGTTTCGCTTCATCTCGGCTCCAGAACGAGCTAGCCAGGTAAAAAGTTATTCTCTGAAGGGATATTCACTACCTAGCCATGATGATTCCGATTACATTAGGCTGCGACTTTGCTAATGACATCATTCTCGCCTTCTTAGGACCGAAGTGGAGAGAGCTTCTCCAATCTTTCGACTGCTATCGCCGACGATGTTGATTTTTGCAATCATTAATCCCATGGGATGGCTTCTATTTTCGTTGGGGATGGTGAACTGATAGCTTAAACATGGGGTGTTTGCGCCAACGATCATACTCGGGCGCTTGATCGGTTCGCCCTATGGCCCGAAAGGTGTCGCGTCTGCCTACTCACTGGTGATGGCCTCGTGGATTGTCCCATTCATTATGTGGGCTGTGCATGGAACGATTATCAAGCCGCGCGATATTGCGTCGGCGGTGAGCCGGCCCCTGGCTGCAGGTGGTGTGGCTGGTGCCCTTACGTACTTACTTACTGTCTCGGTTGGTCAGTACCTGTCGCCGCTTCCAAAAGTTGCTTTGGAAATCGTCAGCCTGCTTGGCATCTATCTGGGTATCCTCTTACTTGTGACTGGGCAAGCGTCCGTATACAGAGATGTTCTACGCGGCTTGAAATGGAACGCCGCAGTGAAAAGCGAGGAGCCAGCGTCTGCATAGCGACGGACGCGGTCCCTAGTGTGATGTCCCATAAATAACTTGCAATATTATAGAAATGACGCTAAGCTGCTGTATGCTCACGGGACGCCCCAAGCCTAGCCTGGAACTGACCGGAGACGAACGCACCCAACTGAAGAGTCTGGCGGCTTCGCGTTCGCTACCGCATGCCCTCGTCTGCCGCGCCAAAATAGTGCTGTGGTCGGCCCAAGGCCAGAGCAATACCGAGATTGCGGAGCGTTTGGGTTGGGCCAAGGTTACGGTGGGCAAGTGGCGACAGCGTTTCCTCCAACAGCGGGTGGCGGGTCTGTACGATGAGTTGCGCCCGGGGCGGCCACGCAGCATTGCCGATGAGCAGATTGCTGTTTTGCTCAAGCGTACCCTCTCCCGCAAGCCGGCCGGGGCCACCCATTGGAGCGTTCGCCAAGCCGCCCAGGACAGCGGTATTTCTAAATCCACCGTGCATCGGGTGTTTCAGGCGTTTGCGGTACAGCCGCACCGAAGCCGTAGCTTTAAACTCTCGACTGACCCCTTCTTCATCGAGAAGACGCGGGACATCGTTGGCCTTTACCTGAATCCGCCCGACCATGCCCTGGTACTTTGCGTGGACGAGAAGAGCCAGATTCAGGCGCTGAACCGCACTCAGCCGGTGCTGCCCATGGGACTGGGCTATGTCGAGGGCATCACTCACGACTACGTCCGCCATGGCACCACGACTTTATTCGCTGCCCTCGACGTTGCTACGGGTGCTGTCTTTACCGAGTGCAAGCCCCGCCATCGTCATCAGGAGTTTCTGTCTTTCCTGCGCAGCCTGGAGGCGTCAGTTCCTGCCGAATTGGATGTCCACTTGATCGTGGACAATTACGCCACCCACAACATCCAAGGTGCGCACCTGGCTCGCACAACGGCCTCGCTTCCACATGCACTACACTCCTACCTATTCGTCGTGGCTGAATCAGGTGGAACGTTGGTTCGGTCTGATTACGCAGCGTGCTATTCGGCGCGGTTCTTTCCGCAGCGTCAAGGAACTGGTGCAGAAGATCGACGACTTCGTGCAGCATTACAACCGCAAACAGCGACCTTTTGTCTGGACTGCTACGGCCGATTCGATTCTCCAGAAGATCGCCCGACTTTGCTCACGTATTTCCGGGACGCGACACTAGACGTTTCTGGGATAGGTCGGCGGAATCTGTCACGGACAGCTGGGATAGAGATTAAACATCCGCATACGTTATATGTATGTGGGTATTGCCCAACCGACCGCTCTGCATCGACAGCTGTGGCCCTCCGGAATCGAGCTGTTCTCCACTGCAATTGGCTAGCGCCTAAGCCTTCGTCGCTCCGCCGATGCGCACCCAGGCTAAGCACATATCACGACGACAAGAAACATAGCATTCGCGCGACACGTGCTTTTGGGACGCCTTCAAACTGCATTTCTGCGGAGTGCCATAAGACATGAGTAAGCACGGGCTCATTCGTTAAAGGCGTTAATTCACAAATGTCTTCCGATCGTGCACTAGAGTGAGGATATGAAAGACCACACTATGCGTTTAGCTAAGATCAGCGTAATACTGTTGACATTAATCAGTGCCTACCGCCTGCCTGGACAAGTGCAAGTTCTGACCCAACACAACGATAATGCGCGTACGGGTCAGAACCTGAATGAGACTACACTCAACACGTCCAATGTCAATCAGAGCACATTTGGCAAGCTGTTCTGGCGAACGGTAGATGGGTTTATCTATGCTCAACCGTTGTATGTTCCCGGCCTCACCGTGCAGGGCGTTACGCACAATGTGGTCTTCGTCGCGACTCAGCACAATAGTGTCTATGCTTTCGATGCTGACGATCCAAATTCACCGGCCCCTCTATGGCAGGTAAATCTGGGCAATCCAGTGCCCATGGAAGACATCTGCATTCTCACGGGCGACAACAATCCAGGCGATTGTCCTTACTATGACATCAGTCCAGAGATAGGCATAACCAGTACTCCTGCGATCGATCCGTCGGGCAAGTCATCTATGTCGTGAATCGGACTAAGAATGTTAGTGATGGCAGCTACCATGTCTATCTGCACGCACTGAATCTCACGACTGGCAGCGAGGAACTTGGCGGTCCGTCGAAATCACCGGACAAGTAAGCGGAACGGGCACGGGAAATGTGGGTGGCATCATCACATTCGATCCTACCTATCATAATCAACGGCCGTCTCTCTTGCTCTCGAATGGGGTTCTGTATATCGCCTTCGGCTCTGTTGGCGACATCGGAACATGGCATGGCTGGGTGATGAGCTACAACGCCAGTACCCTGCAGCAAGAGTCGATCTTCAATGTTGCTCCGGACGGCAGCGAAGGGGGAATCTGGTCGGCGGGACAGGGGTTGAGTGGCCGACGCTTCAGGCAATGTCTACCTAATGACAGGAAACGGCGATTTTAACGCCAACCTACAGGGAGGCCGAGACTACGGTGATTCATTCGTCAAGTTCACTGGACCGAGTCTGGCGGTAACCGACTACTTCACGCCCTTCAATCAGGGAACGCTCAACGCGGACAATACCGATTTAGGCGCTGGCGGCCCGATGCTGATGCCTGGCACGACGCTGCTCGTGGGCCAAGGGAAAGACTCTGTTTTTCGAGTCGTGAACTCGACCAACATGGGTAGGTACAACTCCAGCTTTGATAATGACGTACAGGAATTTACGGCGACAACGGGTCCGTTCTTCAGTTCACCGGTATACTGGAATAGTCCAAATCTTGGGCCGTTAGTGTACTCTATGGGGTCCGAACGATTTTCTGCAAGGCTTTTCAATTCACAGGGTCGCAATTCAACACCACGCCCAGCTTCCCAAGGCACGATTCAGCTGCCGAACCACTTTTCGAATGCGGCGGCTTTGTCTTTGTCAGCTAATGGGAGCCTGTCGGGCACCGGGATCGTGTGGACATCTGCGACTATTTCCGGAAAAGCTACGGGATTCCCGCTGCCGGAGTCATTCGCGCTTTCGATGCAACCAATCTTGCAGAGAGCTATGGGATAGTACTCAGAATCTCGCTCGAGACGATGTAGGTAACTACGCGAAGTTCGTTCCTCCTACGATCGCGAATGGGAAGGTGTATGCAGCCTCCTTCAATGGACAGCTGCAGGTCTATGGCTTAAACCCGCCGGCATTCCAAGGAATTCAGTTTGTCCAGGTGGCTTCGGCGACGCCGCAATCCAACACGACTTCCGTTTCAGTGGCCTATCCGCAATCTCAAACTGCCGGGGACCTGAATGTTGTGATCGTGGGTTGGAATGACAGCACGGCCAGCGTGCAGTCGGTTAGCGACAGTCTGGGCAATACATACACGGCGGTTGGCACCGTATTGAGGGGAACGTCGCTAAGTCAAGCGATCTACTACGCGAAGAACATCAATGGTGGTAGCGGCAATACGGTGACAGTGACGTTCAACCAGGCCGCGGTTAAGCCTGATCTTCGTATCCTTGAATACAGCGGCGTCGACCCGTCCAATCCTCTGGACGTAACCACCGGCGCCAGCGGAAACAGCTACATAGCCGACAGTGGCTATATCGCTACGCGCGCTGCCAATGAACTTATTGTCGGAGCGGACATGGTGAGCGGCAACACCACAATCATGGGTGGCGCCCCTCTCAACATCAGAGTCATTACCACAACGGATTCGGATCTGGCAGCGGACTACCAGGTAAACGTGCCCGGGCAGCTATCACACGTGGGCGCCTCTGAACGCTTCCGGACCATGGTTGATGCAAGCCGTCACCTTCCGGTCGGCCACCGCAAGCGCTGTTCCATTCGTGACGAGTGTAACCCCGAACAGCGGCGCAGTAGGCGGCGGGACCGTCGGTAACGATTACAGGTATGGACTTTGCCGCAGGCGCGACCGTGACCTTTGGCAGTGCGGCAGCGACGAACGTCGTGGTAGTAAACAGCACGACGATCACGGCGACAACGCCGGCGGGCAGCGCGGGTGCGGTGACGGTGACAGTCACAAATCCGAGCGGATTGAACGGCAGCCTTTCCGACGGATTCACCTATCTACCGCCGCCAACGGTCAACAGTGTCAGTCCGAGCAGCGGCTCGACCTCAGGTGGAACGGCGGTCACGATCGCAGGAGCCAACTTCCTCTCAGGCGCGACGGTGACGTTCGGCGGCACGGCGGCGACGAACGTAGTGGTGGTGAGCAGCACGACCATCACGGCGACAACGCCGGCGCATGCGGCCGGCGCGGTGACGGTGACGGTGACCAATCCAGGCGGGCAGAACGGCAGCCTGACCAACGGCTTCACCTACGTCGAACTCGCCGACGGTGACGAGTGTCAGTCCGAATAGCGGGCCTGTGGGCGGCGGCACGGCAGTGACGATCACAGGGACGAACTTCGTCTCCGGGGCGACGGTGGCCTTCGGCAGCAACGCCGCGACCAACGTAGTGGTGGTCAACAGCACGAGCATCACGGCGACGACGCCGGCGGGCAGCGCGGGTGCGGTGACGGTGACGGTGACGAATCCGGGCGGGCTGAACGGTAGCCTGGCCAATGGCTTCACTTACATCGGAACGCCGACGGTGACCAGCGTGTCGCCGAACAACGGCCCGACGGGCGGCGGGACGGCGGTGACGATTACGGGAACGAACTTCGCCACCGGGGCGACGGTGACCTTCGGCAGCGCAGCGGCGACGAACGTAGTGGTGGTGAGCAGCACGAGTATCACGGCGACGACGCCGGCGGGCAGCGCGGGTGCGGTGACGGTGACGGTGACCAATCCAGGCGGGCAGAGCGGGCAGCCTGGCCAACGGCTTCACCTACACCGCGCAGGTAGCGATCGGCTTTGTGCAGGTGGCGGCAGCGACGCCGCAGTCGACTGTGGCGACGGTGCCGGTGGCGTATCCGGGAGCCCAGACGCAAGGCGACTTGAACGTGGTGGTGGTGGGCTGGAACGACACCACGTCGACGGTGCAGTCGGTGAAGGACAGCGTGGGCAATACCTACAGCCTGGCGATCGGGCCGACGAGCGGCACGGGACTGCGGCAGTCGATCTACTACGCGGCCAACATCGTCGGGCGGCAGAACACGGTGACGGTGACGTTCAGCCAGGCGGCAGCGTTTCCGGATGTTCGAGTCTTGGAATATCGCGGGGTCAACGACGCTGGATGTGACGGCGGGAGCGAGCGGAAGCAGCGCCAGTGCCAGCAGCGGGTCGGCGACGACGACGAGCGCGAACGAATTGATCTTCGGGGCAAACACGGTGGCGACGGGGAACGCGGCGGCAGGCAGCGGCTTCACGTCGCGGATCATCACGAACCCGGACGCGGATTTGGCCGAAGACAAGGTTGTAACGGCAGCGGGGAGCAACAGCGCGACGGCGACGCTGACCGGCGCCGGGTCCCTGGGTGATGCAGATGGCGACGTTCTCGGCGGTGTCGGGACCGGTGCCGACGGTGACCAGTGTGTCACCGAGCAGTGGGTCGACGGCGGGCGGGACGGCGGTAACGATCACGGGGACGAACTTCGCTGCGGGAGCGACGGTGACCTTCGGCAGCGCAGCGGCGACGAACGTAGTGGTGGTGAGCAGCACGAGCATCACGGCGACGACGCCGGCCGGCAGCGCGGGTGCGGTGACGGTGACGGTGACGATCCGGGCGGACAGAGCGGCAGCCTGACCAACGGGTTCACCTATGTAGCCCCGCCGACGGTACAAGCGTATCGCCGAACAGCGGGACCACGGCAGGTGGGACGGCGGTAACCATCACGGGCACGAACTTCGCCACGGGCGCAACGGTGACGTTCGGCGGCACGGCGGCGACCAACGTAGTAGTGGTGAGCAGTACTAGATCACGGCGACGACGCCGGCGCACGCGCGGAGCGGTAGACAGTGGCAGTAACCAATCCGGGCGGGCTCAACGGCAGCCTGGCCAATGGGTTCACCTACGTGGGAACGCCGACGGTGAGCACGCGTGTCGCCCGAACAGCGGTTCAACCTCGGGCGGGACGGCGGTAACGATCACGGGTACGAACTTCGCCTCCGGGAGCGACGGTAACGTTCGGGGGTACGGCGGCGACGAATGTAGTGGTGGTGAGCAGTACGACTATCACGGCCACGACGCCGGCACAGCAGCCGGAGCGGTGACGCTGACGGTCACGCAACCCGGGTGGGCTAAACGGGAGCCTGACCAATGGCTTCACCTATGTGAACTCGCCGACCATGACCAGTGTATCGCCGAACAGCGGGACAACGGCAGGCGGAACGGCGGTAACCCTCACGGGCACGAACTTTGTCACGGGCGCGACGGTGACCTTCGGGGGCACGGCGGCAACCAACGTAGTGGTGGTGAGCAGCACGAGCATCACGGCGACGACGCCGGCGCATGCGGCCGGAGCAGTGACGGTGGCAGTGACCAACCCGGGCGGACTGAACGGCAGCCTGGCCAACGGCTTCACCTACATCGGAACCCCGACCGTGACGAGCGTTTCGCCGAACAACGGTCCGACGGGCGGCGGGACGGCGGTGACGATCACGGGCACGAACTTCGCCACCGGAGCGACCGTGACGTTCGGCAGCGCAGCGGCGACCAACGTCGCGGTGGTGAGCAGTACGAGCATCACGGCGACGACGCCAGCGGGCAGCGCGGGAGCGGTGACGGTGACGGTCACCAATCCGGGTGGACTGGCGGGCAGCCTGGCCAATGGCTTTACCTATACGACGCAGGTAGCGATCGGCTTTGTGCAGGTGGCGGCGGCGACGCCGCAATCGCCGGTGGCCACGGTGCCGGTGACGTATCCGGGAGCCCAGACGCAAGGCAACTTGAACGTGGTGGTAGTGGGGTGGAACGACACCACATCTACAGTGCAGTCGGTGCATGACAGTGCGGGCAATACCTACAGCCTGGCGGTCGGGCCGACGAGCGGCACGGGACTGCGGGAATCGATTTACTACGCGGCCAACATCGTTGGGGGCAGCAACACGGTGACGGTGACGTTCAGCCAGGCGGCAGCGTTTCCGGACGTTCGGGTGTCTGGAGTATCGCGGGATCACGACGCTGGATGTGACGGCGGGAGCGAGCGGAAGCAGCGCCAGCGCCAGCAGTGGGTCGGCGACGACGACGAGCGCGAACGAGTTGATCTTCGGAGCCAACATGGTGGCGACGGGGAACGGGGCCGCAGGTACCGGCTTCACGTCGCGGATCATCACGAACCCGGACGCGGATCTGGCCGAGGACAAGATGGTAACGGCAGCGGGGAGCAACAGCGCGACAGCGACACTGACCGGTGCCGGACCCTGGGTGATGCAGATGGCGACGTTCTCGGCGGTGTCGGGACCGTTGCCGACGGTGACAAGTGTGTCACCGAGCAGTGGGTCGACGGCAGGCGGGACGGCAGTAACGATCACGGGCACGAACTTCGTGGCGGGAGCGACGGTGACGTTCGGTAGTGCAGCGGCGACGAACGTAGTGGTGGTGAGCAGCACGAGCATCACGGCCACGACGCCGGCAGGCAGCGCGGGAGCGGTGACGGTAACGGTGACGAATCCGGGCGGACAGAGCGGGCAGCCTGACGAACGGCTTCACCTATGTAGCCTCGCCGACGGTAACCAGCGTATCGCCGAACAGCGGGACCACGGCAGGTGGGACGGCGGTAACGATCACGGGCACGAACTTCACCACGGGCGCGACGGTGACGTTCGGCGGCACGGCGGCGACCAACGTAGTGGTGGTGAGCAGTACTAGCATCACGGCGACGACGCCGGCGCACGCGGCCGGAGCGGTAACGGTGACGGTAACCAATCCGGGCGGGCTGAACGGCAGCCTGGCCAATGGCTTCACCTATGTGGGAACGCCGACGGTGAGCAGCGTGTCCCCGAACAGCGGTTCAACCGCGGGCGGGACGGCAGTTACGATTACGGGGACGAACTTCGCCACGGGAGCGACGGTGACCTTCGGCGGTACGGCGGCGACGAACGTAGTGGTGGTGAGCAGCACGAGCATCACGGCCACGACGCCGGCGCATGCGCCGGAGCGGTGACGGTGACGGTGACGAATCCGGGCGGACAGAACGGCAGCCTGACCAACGGCTTCACCTATGTAGCCTCGCCGACGGTGACCAGCGTTTCGCCGAACAGCGGAACCGACGGCAGGTGGGACGGCGGTAACGATCACGGGCACGAACTTCGCCACGGGAGCGACGGTGACGTTCGGCGGCACGGCGGCAACGAACGTAGTCGTGGTGAGCAGTACTAGCATCACGGCGACGACGCCGGCGCACGCGGCCGGAGCGGTGACAGTGACAGTCACCAATACGGGCGGGCTGAACGGCAGCCTGGCCAATGGCTTCACCTATGTGGGAACGCCGACGGTGACCAGCGTTTCGCCGAATAGCGGTTCAACGGCAGGCGGAACGGCGGTAACGATCACGGGTACGAACTTCGCCACGGGAGCGACGGTGACGTTCGGGGGTACGGCGGCGACGAACGTAGTGGTGGTGAGCAGCACGAGTATCACGGCGACGACGCCGGCACATGCAGCCGGAGCGGTGACGGTAACGGTCAGCAACCCGGGTGGGCTAAACGGCAGCCTGACCAATGGCTTCACCTATGTGGACTCGCCGACCATGACCAGCGTTTCGCCGAACAGCGGGACCACGGCAGGTGGAACGGCGGTAACAATCACGGGCACGAACTTTGTCACGGGCGCGACGGTGACCTTCGGCGGCACGGCGGCAACCAACGTAGTGGTGGTGAGCAGCACGAGCATCACGGCGACAACGCCGGCGCATGCGGCCGGAGCGGTGCGGTGACAGTGACCAACCCGGGCGGGCTGAACGGCAGCCTGGCCAACGGCTTCACCTACATCGGAACGCCGACCGTGACGAGCGTTTCGCCGAACAACGGTCCGACGGGCGGCGGGACGGCGGTGACGATTACCGGCACCAACTTCGCCACCGGAGCGACGGTGACGTTCGGCGGTGACAGCGGCGACGAACGTCGTGGTGGTGAGCAGTACGAGCATCACGGCGACGACGCCGGCGCGCGGCGCGGGAGCGGTGACGGTGACGGTCACCAATCCGGGTGGACTGGCGGGCAGCCTGGCCAATGGCTTCACCTACACGACGCAGGTAGCGATCGGCTTTGTGCAGGTGGCGGCGGCGACGCCGCAATCGCCGGTGGCCACGGTACCGGTGACGTATCCGGGAGCACAGACGCAAGGCGACTTGAACGTGGTGGTAGTGGGGTGGAACGACACCACGTCGACGGTGCAGTCGGTGCATGACAGTGCGGGCAATACCTACAGCCTGGCGGTCGGGCCGACGAGCGGCACGGGACTGCGGCAATCGATTTACTACGCGGCCAACATCGTTGGGGGCAGCAACACGGTGACGGTGACGTTCAACCAGGCGGCAGCGTTTCCGGACGTTCGGGTGTTGGAGTATCGCGGGATCACGACGCTGGATGTGACGGCGGGAGCGAGCGGAAGCAGCGCCAGCGCCAGCAGTGGGTCGGCGACGACGACGAGCGCGAACGAATTGATCTTCGGAGCCAACATGGTGGCGACGGGGAACGGCGGCGGCAGGTACCGGCTTCACGTCGCGGATCATCACGAACCCGGACGCGGATCTGGCCGAGGACAAGGTGGTGACGGCAGCGGGGAGCAACAGCGCGACGGCGACACTGACCGGTCCGGACCCTGGGTGATGCAGATGGCGACGTTCTCGGCGGTGTCGGGACCGTTGCCGACGGTGACCAGCGTGTCACCGAGCAGTGGGTCGACGGCGGGCGGGACGGCAGTGACGATCACGGGCACGAACTTCGTGGCCGGAGCGACGGTGACCTTCGGTGGTGCAGCAGCGACGAACGTGGTGGTGGTAAGCAGCACGAGCGATCACGGCGACGACGCCGGCAGGCAGCGCGGGAGCGGTGACGGTGATCGGTGACGAATCCGGGCGGACAGATTGGAAATCTGGCCAACGGATACACGTATGTGTCGGGACCAACCGTGACCAACGTCTCGCCGAACTTCGGTCCGGTCGGCGGCGGGACGGCTGTGACCATCACGGGGGCAAACTTCGCCTCGGGCGCGACGGTGACGTTCGGTGGAACAGCGGCAACTAACGTAGTGGTGGTCAACAGTACGACCATCACGGCGACCACGTCCAGCGGGTAATGCGGGCGTGGTGACCGTGACGGTAACGGTCCGGGTGGGCAGGCCGGGAGCCTGGCCAACGGCTTTACCTACATTGCTCAGCCGACCGTGACGAGTGTGAGCCCGAATACGGGAACGACGCTGGGCGGCACGGCGGTGACCATCACGGGTACGAACTTTGCTCCGGCGCCACAGTGACGCTTCGGCAGCAACGCCGCGACGAACGTGGTCGTGGTGAATAGCACGACGATCACTGCGGTTACGCCGGTAGGAACTGCAGGGCCGGCCACAGTGACGGTCACCAATCTTGGGCCACAGAGCGGCAGCCTGGCCAATGGCTATACCTACATCGTCACAGCCGGACTGACCGCGCCCGGCAACTTTAGTGGCGCATTGGCCGGAACGACGATTCCGGTTTACGTGGCAGGTCAGCAATACTACAACGCGACATCCGGCACCTCGTTTACCTCGTCACCTTTCAACAGCACAGGCGCAGACCTGCTGGTAGTGTTCCTTGGATGTCATAACAACACGGTCTTTACGATCACGGACAGCTACGGCAATACCTGGCTGCCATTGGCCGGACCAGCTTACAAGGTCGGCACCGCTGAGATTCCCTATGGAAGGAGAATTCTTCTATGCTCCCAACGCCGAGGACCGGCGCCGGACACACGATACAGTCAGCCTTAGTCAGACTGAGCCGCTGGTTATGTCGATCGCGGCACTGTCAGGAGACAATATTTACTCTCCTATCGATAGCTACAGCTCGATCACAGGAGACAACGGGACGATTTCGCAGTATGTCGCAAGCACTTCAGTCACGACTTCTCAACCAAACGACCTGCTGCTCGGAATCGTTAAGGGATTCGACGCCAATACCTATACGGCAGGTACGGGATTCACTAACCAGGCGGCATCAACCGGAACGAATTTCGCCGCAGAGACGGGCGCCGCGCCGACTCCGGGTAACTACATCTCCAGCTTTACCGCTGCCAACCAGGACTTCTGGCAGAGCGTTGTAGCGGCGGTCGCCCCGAATCCGAATGAAAGCGTGCTGTCATGGTCGGCTTCCACTGGGGGCATCGTAGGCAGTTATCTGATCGAGAAATGCTCCGGCCTGAACTGCTCTAACTTTACTCAGATCGGCAGCGTTAATAGTCCAATCCTAACCTACACCGACACGACGATCGCGTCGGGAACCATCTACAACTACCGCGTTCGCGCCGAGAGCACCAGTGGAACCTTCAGCCCATATTCCACGGTTCAGGCGTTGAGCCCGGTTATCCCGTACGTTGTGACCAGCTTGGTAACGACGCCATCCGGCACGCTAAGCTGGAACCCTTCGGGAGAGCGAGGGGGATCCGTTGCTCAGTACTCCGTGGAGCGGTGTGCTGGAGCAGGTTGCTCGAACTTCGCGCAAGTCGGCGCCACAGCCAGCACCACCTATGTCGACAGCACGGTGCTCGCGGGAACAACTTACAACTATCGCGTGAGGGCCCAGGATGCGAACGGGTTCTACGGACCTTATTCAGCGGTTGTGCCGGCGACTATTCCTGCTTACTTCGATAACGTCGCAGATGGCGGAAACAATGGCGGAAGCGGCTCGTCGTTAACCTACCCCTTCACGGTGGGAAACAATGCTAATCGTCTGTTGCTGGTCAGCGTAGTTGGAGATACTTCCGCGGACGATGTCTCCTCCGTGACCTATGCCGGAACTGCGATGACTCGCGTAACCAAGGTACAGACGCCGGGAAGTAGATGGCACTATCTCTATTATCTTCTGTCACCCATATCCGGCAGTAACAATGTGGTGATAACTGCGACAAGCTCGCATTACCTCATATCGGAAGCATCATCCTGGTACAACATCGCACAATCGGGTCAACCGGCGGCATTCTCGACCAACACGGCAGGCTCGGGCGCCACTCTTACGACGTCGTTGCCGGCAAGTCCGAATAATGCAATCCTTATGGAAAGTATGTGGGCGCCGGTGCAAATTCTACCTGGTTATGGTTCTTCGGAGCTGATTTCCGATGCCGCGTTTCAGAGCCTTGGAATGTTCGCGAGCGTTCCGTCTCCGGTCACAGAGGCTTATCCCATATCGATGACCAATACCTGGGGCGGTCAAGATGCGGCCTCCAGCATTATGGCCTCGTTCACTCTTGCTTCAAACGGGACCGCGGGAATTACATTCGACAATTCACGACTGATGGCAGCAACAACGGCGGGTCAACTACCTCGCTGAGCTACTCCTACACCGTGGGAAGTGGGGCCAACCGTCTGCTCCTAGTCAACCTTATTGGCGATACGAATGCGGATGACATCGCTTCCGTTACGTACAACGGCACAGCAATGGTTCTGATCGGCAAGGTACACGCGACATCCAACAACTGGCAATATCTGTACTACCTGCTTAATCCCTCGAGCGGGTCGCACAATGTTGTAATCACAGCCAGTACGGCGCACTACCTGCTTTCTCAGGCCGCTTCCTGGTACAACGTGCGGCAGACCAGTCAGCCCGAAGCGTTTACGACGAACACGACCGGTGTCGGGAACACGTCGTTCAGTTCCTCGCTAACTACAGTGGCATCGGGAGCACTGGTAGTCGAAGGTTTGTGGTCATACGGCCATCTAGGGCCCGGAGTCGGAGCAACTCCGATCATCACTGACGCGGCCTTCGACGGAGCAGGCATTTTTGCCAGCGGCGGTTCGCCGGTTTCGCCCGCGGGATTGGTCAGCATGACGACCATTTCTGATGGAGCCTTGAGTTCGGAGGCCGTCAGCGCATCGTTTGCGCCAGCCCCATAGACTCAGACCTAGAGCACTCCGGCGGCGCAACATCGAAGAGCGGGTTGAGCTGCCGCTCCGAGCGCTCCCTGGACGAGAGAGCGCTCGCTCACCAAACACAACCTGACATTGAGTTGATCGAGGTAAGAATGCGGATAATTAATGCTGCAGCATGCGCTGTTTCCTATGTTGTAGTGGGAAGTCTCTGCTGGGGACAGGCGCTAACATCGGACAATTCCTGGCCAAAAGCCTGAAACCACGAGCGTGGCAACGGCCTCCGACCATTCTGCGCAGAATCAGCCGAGCAGCAAACCTGCCATCGCCGATGATGCCTCGGTAATCGTCATCAGCGGTCTTTGCGACAATCGGCCTAAGTCGGACGGTGCCGTTTCGGATTGTAAAACGATCATCACGCGTGCGGAGTTTGAGAAGATTGTCGCGGCGATTCAGCCTAATATGTCGGCGCGGGCTAAGCCGGAGTTTGCAAATGAGTATGCCGATGACCTGGTGATGGCGAAAAGAGCACAGGAGTTGGGACTGGATAAAAGCCCCGGGTTCGAGGAACAAATGAAAGTTGCCCGGATCGAGATTCTGGTGCGAGAGCTCAAAAAGCTGGTTCGGGACGAGGCTGACCAGGTCAGCGAAAAACAGATTGGCGATTACTACCGCCAGAATGCAGCATCTTTTGAAGAGGCTGACCTGGACCGGGTTTATGTGCCCACGATCCAAGGGCCTTTGACGGCTGGGGCTGCGTCAGACAGCGAACAGCGGAAGCGGCAATCGGAGCAGGTTACGAGAGAATTCGCTGATCAGTTACGCGCGCGAGCACTTGCTGGTCAAGACTTCACGAAGTTGCAGCAAGAGGCCTATGACAGAGCGGGCATTAAGAGCCCCGCCAATGTGACCATGGCCAAGGTGAGGCGCGTGTCTCTTCCCCCCACTCACGCCATGGTGATGCAGTCAAACCCGGGAGAGGTGTCAGCGGTGCTGCCCCTGAATAACGGATATTACATTTACCGTCTGCGCGGCAAAGCAATGCTTACCTTGGAAGCGGCGCACGATGAAATCAAAGGCATCCTGCGCTCCCAACGAATACAAGAGGAAACGCGGAAGGTTGAGGAGTCCGCGACTTCGACGCTGAATGAAAGCTACTTCTATCCCGGCACGAGTTCGAAGGTGGTGAGCCAAGCAACACAGTAGCGCTTGTGTGAACCCCGGTTAGCCTCACCACCTTGTCCTTAAAAAACCACTCATTGCGCTGGCTTGAAAGCGGCCAGTCGTCCAGACCAATCGGCTTGAGCCTCGGAGCCACAACTCTCAGTCCAGGCTGCGGAAAACGGGCTGACCCTGGAGTCGTAGTAATGGAACCAGCCGTTGTTTTGATCGACAGGCTCGGGACCATTGATGCTATTTCCGTCATAGGTCGCGGTATCGAAGTAAGCGCCGTTGGGTACAGTGATGCCAGTGCCTGTGCACCAGGCCTGGACGAAATTACCAAGAATCAGTTCGTTCGAAGCACTCGGCGTCAGGCAGTTGGAGCAGGTCGTAAGCGAATTCACGATGTTGTGCTGATCACCATCCTGCCCGCCGGAGTCAACGTCAAGAGGAGACGTCGCCGCTCCTGTGATGTCATAGATCATGTAGTGGAGCCGGTAAGCGTAGCCGGAATTGTTGAATGAGAATTTCATGGAGTTCGAGCTAGCCGCATTGGCTGCGTAATACATCTGGCTTGCGGTTACGCCATAGACCATGGCCGGTCCGGTTTGCTGCCAGTTGTTGGTCGGAGTACTGGACATGCTGCTGATGGTGTTCCCGCCAGAGATGAAAGAGACCATGATCAAATTTCCCGACGTAGGCATTTGCACCGGGAACGGATTTGATGCGTCGCAGACATCTGCGCATGTAGCATGTGCACGATGTGGAAAGATCGACTTGGAGCCGTTCCCGCGCTGGCCGACTTAGAGAGCTATCGCGCAGGAATCCCATGGCTCGAAGTGCCGCTGGTGAATGTGGGTTGATGGTGCTGGTCGAGTTGTAAACGCCCGCCTGCGTGGCGTCTCCCGTCAAAATGTCGGTTCCATTCAGCGCCCAGGTCATGTTCGATTGCGATCCTGAAGCGAAAGAGTTGACACGCAGCAGAGTCCGCGTTCGGCCGCGAACTGCCACAACAAGTCCCCGGAAGCTGTGGGCGTAATGTTGCCCGCGGTGATGGATGTGGAGTTCGACGCCGCGTAGCAACTGCTTGCGTCTAGCGCCGACGAGAGACGCGACATTATAGTATTCGCTTGCCGACACCGCCAAATAGCCCGAGGTACCTCCTGAGTTCTTGATGGTAATCATTCTCGTACCCGCTGCGACGTTCAGAGCGTAATACACGGCAATGATGTTTCCATTGTTATCTGTCGTACTTTGAGCCAGTCTCCACGTGTTTGACTTGTCATCCGATACTGTCCAAGTGGGCTTGCCCGAGTCGTCTGAAAAGAATCCGAGGAGAAGAGCGTTACCCTGCTGGGCGGGTTCGGGAAGCGGGCAGTTGTAACTTGGCGTTGGATTGTTGTCGCCTCCGATCCCCCCGCCAATCGGGCCGGAGTTCGGGCAGGTGACATGTTGGACCAGCGTAGGGCTGGCGGAACTGACCGTTGTTACCGTCAAGCTTATCGTGGCGGTATGCTGCACGCCTCCGCCGTTGCCACTTACGGTCAGAGTGTAGTTTCCGATTGCCGTACCGGATCCAACGGCGATGGTCATTGCCGAAGTACCGGAACCGGGTGCC
This sequence comes from uncultured Acidobacteriaceae bacterium, assembly GCA_963698845.1. Taxonomy (GTDB): domain Bacteria; phylum Acidobacteriota; class Terriglobia; order Terriglobales; family Acidobacteriaceae; genus Bog-257. Next base: position 103,506 of record CAVOSH010000006.1, on the reverse strand, counting down.
GGGATGGTTGAGGGATTAAAGCTCACGGTTGTGCCGGCGGGCATGCCAGAGGCCGACAAGGCGATGGAACTATTGAAGCCATTGAGGAGTGCCGTCGTGATGGTTGAGGTTCCTGGACTTCCTTGTTGGACAGTGAGCGAATTCGGCGATGCCGAAATCGTGAAATCAGGTAGCCCGGTGACCGTTAGGGTCAACGTAGTGCTGCGCTGGATACCGCCGCCGCTGCCCGTCACGGTAATTGGGTAGGTTCCGGGGGCTGTACCCGACCCAACCGTGATCGTCATCGTTGACGATCCCGACCCGGGAGCTGGAATCGTAACCGGATTAAAGCTTACTGTTGTGCCGCTGGGCGCTCCTGTCGCTGACAGGCTGATCGAGTTATTGAAGCCGCCACTAACTGACGTCGTGACGGTGGAACTGCCCTGATGTCCGGGCGCGATGCTCAACGAACTCGGCGAAGCTGAGAGGGCAAATGTTGGAGCAGTTACGGTGAGTGTAACTGTCGTAGTTTGTTGTATGCCGCCTCCGGTACCTTTGACGGTAATCGGATAAGTACCTGGAGCTGTACTTGACCCCACGACGAGCGTCATCGTCGAAGAGCCGGAACCGGGGGCGGGAATCGAGCTGGGGTTAAAGCTCACAGTTGTTCCGCTCGGCGCTCCCGTGGCTGACAGGCTGATCGCACTATTGAAGCCGCCGCTGACCGATGTTGTGATGGCCGAAGCTCCCTGATTTCCTGGCGCAATACTTAACGAGCTCGGCGATGCGGAGACGGTAAAGCCTGGAGCTGTCACAGTGATTGTCACGGTGGTGTTCTGTTGCGTGCCGCCGCCGTTGCCAGCCACTGTGATGGGATAGGTTCCAGCTGCCGTACTGGTTCCGACCGTGATCGTCATGGTCGAAGGCCCAGAGCCTGGCGCGGGAATCGTCGTGGGATTGAAGCTTACCGTGGTGCCGCTGGGAACTCCCGTAGCCGATAGGCTGATGGAGCTGTTAAAGCTGCCCGTTGTCGTGGTGGTGATGGTCGAAGTGCCGTAGGTGCCGGGCGTAATGGTGAGGGAATTTGGCGATGCGGACATGCTGAACCCGCCACCTCCGCCGCCGGCTGGCGTGCGGAAAGCGACCATCTGCATGATCCAGGGTGCCGATGGACTCACTGGCGCAGTGGCGTTGTAGCTCCCCACCGTGGTCGTCATTTTGTCTTCGGCGATATCGCCATCCGGCTGAGTCAATAATCGCTTCGTATAGCCACCACCCGGACCCCCGGTCATCGTTTGGACGATGCTGGCGCCGAGTATCGAGATCAGTTGGGTTGGTCGTGGTCCCCGAGCCGCTGTTGCGCTCGATCCGCTGCCGGAACCAGCGGCCGTAACGTCTACAGGATTGTTGGGATCTGCGCCACTATATTCCAGAACGCGGATGTCAGCGTACGCGGCAGCCGTGGAAAAAGTGACCGTAACAGTATTTGTTCCTGCGCCTGCTGCGGCGATGTTTTTTGCATAGTAGATCGACTGGGACTCCACGCCGGTTGAACTGTCGGACCAACGGCGCGCGTATAGACATTTCCCTTCGTATCGGAGACCCGGCTGACCGTAGCGTTGCTGTCATTCCAACCCACGACGACGACGTTCAGATCGCCTGCAGCCTGCGCGGAGTTGTACGTCAAACTCACGGCCGTCTGTGGGCTCTGCGGTGTAGCATAGTTGCCCTGTACATAGTTGATGGGCTGCTGGACCCTTGCGGGGCCGGCGCCTTCGTGATTTGAAGCTCAAAGCGTGCGCGAATGGTGACAGCACCGCAACGACGATCATGAGTTGAACGAACAATAAGAAAAGGGCGGGAGCAGGGAGCGACTTTCTTAAAGGACACTGGCAGATTCCTCGATCTTACTTAGTCTTGACGGAACCGCATTCGTCAGATCGAACCAGTGGCGTGACGACTGTGATGCATATAGCTTGGCACGCGAAAGCGAAAACTAAGATCCTGATCGCATCCTGATTGTTACTATAGTAACCATAGGTAACCACACTGATCCCCAAAAGTGCACAGTGCCCGCCGCTCAGTAACCACGTTGCGTCCTATCGGAAGCCCAGAAGTGGCACTATTAAATTTCGACGAAAATGGCACTCAGCAAGGTATATTCAATAAACCATGCCAGACCCAAACGGGGGAGAGCTACCAGCCGCAGCATGATCGCCGCCTTGACGGAGCATTACCGTTGCCCGGATGAGTTCCTGCCACTAGGGCTCAGCGGCCAACTTTCGGCTGACTCTGGATATTTTCAATTTGATGAGGAGACGATCTGTTATGGCCGGAGCGCGTCCGGTCATCGTGCAGGCGATGTTCGTTCCCAGCTTTATTGCGCGTCGCAGGATGTAAGAAAAGACGGTCCCACTGTTCTGCTTCCCTTCGATCCGACCGAAATTATCAATAATCTGCGGCGCGAGCGTTACGTCCGTCATTCGACCTGGAACGAGCTGACCGCAAGCAATCGCTGGGCACGCAACGTCTATTATCTGATTCGCCCCTGGCTGAGCGTCGGAGTCCGTAAGCACCTTCAGCGCGCGTATACAAAAGGATGGGAACACACTGCGTTTCCGCGCTGGCCGGTCGACACCTCGGTAGAGCAGATTCAGTGAGCAGGTGCTGCTCCGATCCATGAAAGCCCAAGGTATCGATCGCGTTCCCTTCATATGGTTCTGGCCGGACGGCGCGCGCGGCTGCGTTCTGATGACCCACGATGTGGAGGCGCAGATCGGCCACGACCACTGCCACGAGTTGATGAACCTTGATGATGAAGTTCGAGATCAAAGCCTCCTTCCAGATCGTGCCGGAAGGGCCATATACCGTCTCAGGACTCACTGCTTGAGGAGATGCGCGATCGCGGCTTCGAGCTCAACGTGCAGGACCTGAATCACGACGGATATCTGTTTGCCGATCGCGATGAATTTCTTCGCCGCGCGAAGAAGATCAACGACTACGGCAAAGCTTTCGGCGCGAAGGGCTTTCGTGCCGCCGTGCTCTATCGCAACCTCGAGTGGATGGATGCCTTAGAGTTTTCTTACGACATGTCGGTACCCAACGTCGCGCACCTGGATCCACAGCACGGCGGTTGCTGCTCGGTGATGCCGTACTTTGTGGGCGACACCTTGGAAATCCCGCTGACCACCACGCAGGATTACATGTTGTTCCACATACTCAACGACTATTCGCTCGATTTGTGGAAGACTCAGGTGGCGGCAATTCGCGAAAAGCACGGTCTTATCAGCTTCCTGGTCCATCCTGATTACATCATTGAACCGCGTGCCCGAAATACCTATCGCGATCTGCTCAACTGGCTCTCCGAGTTGAGGTCACAACAGCACGTTGTGGTTTGCCTTGCCGGCCGAAGTTGATGAATGGTGGCGCGCTCGCCGGCAGATGCATCTGGTGAAGCGTGGCGGAGAATGGATAATCGACGGGCCGATGGCCGAGCAGGCGGTTCTGGCTTACGCGACCATCGCCGACGGCGGCATCGCCTACGAATTCGATCATTCCCCGAGAATTGTTGCCAGGCCAGAGCCCCGCCGAGCGGATACTGTTTCGTGAGTTTCTCGGCGTCGTACAAGCTTTTCGGAGTTCTCTGCCTGGTGGCAGTACTGACCTGGTGGAACGTCCTGTCTGCTACGTTTCGGCTGGCGCTTAGTGGCGATGCTTATACGCACATCCTTATAGTTCTTCCCGTCAGCGTGCTGTTGATCGCGCTCCGGCTTCGCGACAGTGCGGAACACGCACGCCCGAGCTTGGCGCGGGGGTATCGCCCTGCTGGCCTTGGCGGCGCTGATCGGGGTTAGCGGACTGCGGTGGGCGCGAGTGGATGCAACCTCGGTCGTAGGCATGCGCTGGACGGTCGAGATGCTAGCCCTGGTTACCTGGGGGATCGGGGCGTTCGTACTTAGTTTCGGCACACGACTGGCGCGCGGCTGCGCTTTTCCCCTGCTCTTTTTGCTATGGTTGGTGCCGCTGCCGGATGATCGCCGTGCACTATCTCATCGTGTCCTTGCAGCACGGCACGGCTTGGCTAACCCGAGAGATGTTCGCTGCGGTCGGCATTCCGGTTACGGGGAGCGGGACGGTGGTGACGGTTCCTGGACTGTCCGTCGAGGTTGCTGAAGAGTGCAGCAGCATCCGCTCGAGCATGATCCTGATCGTCATGGCGACTGTGATGGCCTGCCTGATGGTACGTTCCTACTGGAGCAGGCTGATCGTGATCTTGATTGCGGTGCCGCTCGCAGTCGCCAAGAACGCGCTTCGGGTTTTTACTCTGGAGGCGCTAGGGGCCTACGTGAATCCAGCAGTTCTGAACAGCCCGCTGCATCATCAGGGTGGAGTGCTGTTCCTGGTCATTGCCGTGGCAGTTTTATTTGGAGTGGTCAGCCTGATGCGGCGACTGGAAAGTCGGAGGGCCAAATCAGGTACCGCTGCGAACGTATCTCATCTGTCGATGACTGCTCGGCCTTAGATGACAGTGAGATTTATGTGTAGTCTTCGGCTCACCTCGAATGTTGCGTTCCTGCTTGGCATCGAGCATTCTACTGACGAGTCTTGTTTGCCTCGCGCAGCGGCCGCAGGATACCCAGAGCTGCACTGGCGACCCGGCTCCAGCCGACCGCGCGGAAAGCGCAGCCGGCTCCAACAGAGAAAGCTTTGCCGGTGGCCGCCACGGCGAATCCCACAACGCACACGATCAGACTCTCCTGGACCGAGAGTGTCTCCCCGGCTAGCACGGTTGAGGGTTATTACATTTATCGGACGCGAGACAGGTCCGTCATGCCAAGCTCACCCCAACGAGTGCGCACCGCTGAATCCTATGAATCCCAAGAAACCGGTCACCGGCAACAGTTGCACAGACTATTCGGTAGTCTCGGGACATACCTACACCTATCAGGCTCGGACAGTAGGCAAAAATAGCTCTAATCAGTACATCTTCTAACGGCGCCACCGCTACGGCTCGATAGATCAGCCAGATATTCGTATCAGTCCTCCGTTATAGGTATTGCAGGGCAGATCCTGGGATCCAACCCCAAGGCATACTCCCGGCGCGGGGCAAGTCAGCAGCATCGGCGGCAGCGGCATGAGAAAGCGGCGATGCCGCCATGCGCACTCCCTTTGAAGAAAATAGACGATGTTGTTTTACCGCTTGGAAAGATATGGGCCAAATGGAGAGAAGCAAAATGCTGCAAGACCCCACTGTATGGCGGGGACGCGGTTACCGGAGATTCAGGTTGGAGTTCCCGGTACGCCTGAAATTTCACAACGGATCCTCGACCACGGAAATCGACACGGTCAGCAAGGATCTTAGCCTGGGTGGACTGTTAGTGCGGAGCGCACTCCCTGTTCCCGAACACACCCTGGTCAGCTTCGTGCTGAGCGTCCACGGAAACCAGTCGCTTCGTCCCGTATACCTTGTCGGAGATGGGGAAGTTGTGCGTGTGGAAACGACGGCGGTGGATGTACCTTTCGCCCTGGCCATCCGGTGCAATGCCCCTGTGACGGAGCTCGAAGAATACCTGCCCTCCTAGCCCATTCATCAAAGCGATCGCAAGATGACAAAAGGCGCTCTCCGCGGAGAGCGCCTTTTTTTTGGTATTGATTGGTGAATTTTAGACGGAAGTCATTACGTGTCCGCCTCGCCTCGACTGCCGTACGGCCGCGAAGCAAACCAGTCCCGCCAGCAGCAGGTAGAGCAAAGCTGATCCGCCTTCCGGAGCGACCATAAAGAACTCCTGCACTTGGCAGCCCGTCAGACTGCATCCCGTCGGCGTCAGAATTATAAGATTGGAATAGTCTCCATTCATGTAATTCTGCTGAGCGTTATAGAGAATGCCGCCGGCCTGGGCAACGGAGGAACTGGAACAGTTCTGGTGTCCGCCGAAGATGGCATTGCAGGCACTGGTGTCGCCGAAGCTCCTGAGATAGTTCAGCACATCGGTGGGATCGAAGACTGCCCAGAGAGCGAAAGCATAGTATGCTTGTTGCCCCGAAGACAGGGTCAGCATCCCTTCGGCCAACCATGCCGCCTGGTCGTACAAGCCCATGATGTAACTCTGGCTGTCTCCCTGGTGCAGCAAGGTCGAGCCCCACAAAGTGCTGCCAAGATTGCTGCCCAGGTTGGAGAAGCTTACCTGGGTGTACGTGTAAGTGTTGTAGTTCGATTCATCGCGGAAGTCATCGCAGATGACCTTCATCGAACGCACCGGTGTCTGTGTTGGTGGCGTTGTACGGACCAACATAGATGTTGTCCATGATGTTGTTGGACGGAGGATCGTTCAACGCCATATGCACATTGCCGGCCAGAGCCGCGGGCGCCAGACAAAACAGCGCTACCGCAAGCATCATCCCAAAAAGCGAAACTCGGATCGTATTCCTCATAGAATGCTTTCCTCTCGTACATCCTGAGGGAGCCGTCTGGGATAAAACCACTCGCCCCACACCTTTCCCAGACAGATCTGCACGCTTAGCTTCGTTCCATCCGGGGGCTTCGTCAAGAATGATAATTTCTGCAACAGGTTGCAAGCGTTTGCAACCTCTATCACCTATTGTTTTCAGCGACATAGCACTACCCATCGGGCTGACTGAGCGTCGATTGTAGAAGCGCAGCTAGCAACACTCTGACGGGATCGGCGTGCGGGATGAAATCACCTTCAGCGGCCGAGCGCTGCGGCAGTCCGCCTTTCGCCCTGATTGATAGGTTCAAACCTGCAATGCTCCCGACGGTGCGGCGACGTTTTTCTCGCCGTAGCGCTCTCGCGGCGGCGGTATACTCATTCCACTCTCAAGACAATTGGAGAAATTTGCAGTGAGATCCCGCGTCACTTTGGGCCTCATCCTGGCACTGGCCGCCGTCGCTCTCTTTACCGGATGTACGCGCGACCCGAACATCCGTAAAGTTAATTTCCTTCAAAAAGGAGAGCAGTACTTTGCGGACGGGAAATACAAGGAAGCCGGCATTGAATTTCAGAATGCCATTAAGCTGGACGATAACTATGCTGCCGCTCACTACGATCTAGGTAAGACCTATAAGAAGCTTCAGAAGTGGCCCAGCGCTTATCAGGAATTCACTCGCACTTTGGATTTGCAGCCGGAGAACTTTGACGCTCGCTTCGACCTTGCCAATCTCCTGATCGAAACCGGCGATCTTCAGCAGGCCAAGCAGCAGAGCGAATTACTGCTGCAGCAGCGTCCGAACGACGCTCGCGCCCATTTCATCGCCGCCAGCCTTCTGGCCGCGCAAAACCAATTCCCGGCAGCCATTGCAGAAATGCAAAAAGCCATCGCACTGAATCCGAGCGACGGAAACTTCTATATGAACCTCGCCCTGATGCAAGTCAAGAATCAGCAGGCTGACGAAGCTGAAGCGAATTTCAAGAAGGCAGTCACTCTCAGCCCGAACGATCTGAATGCGTCGCTAATGATGGGTACGTATTACCAATCGCGAGGCCATTATCCCGAGGCGGAGAGCGAATTTCGCCGCGCTATGCAGATAGCGCCGAAGAACGTGGATGCTCGGGCCGCATTGGCCCGGTTGCTGCTTGCGGAAAACAGAAAAGGTGAAGCCGAAGCTTTTCTGAAGCAGGTCAAGCAGGAGTTCCCGGAGGACTCTACCGGCTACCGCATGCTGGGAGACTTCTACTTCTCGAACGGCGAGATGGACAAGGCGCGAGCCGAATATGCTTCTCTTTATTCGCAACATTCCAAGCTGACCTGGAGGTGAAGAGAAACTATGTTCAGCTGCTGATCATGGCCAAGCAGTTTGATGAAGCTACCCGGATCGTCAACGAAATTCTGAAGTCCTATCCGGGCGATGTGGTCGCTCTAACCTATCAGCGGGCAACTGCAGTTGATTAACGGCAACGCTAATGGCGCCGTCTCCACTCTGCAGACGGCCGTTAAGAACGACCCTAACCAGGCCGGCGCCCACTATCAACTCGGTCTGGCCTACCAGGCGCAGGGCGATCTGCATAGCGCCGAAAGCGAATGGCGCGAGGCGATCCGCCTCAATCCAAATATGCTGCAAGCGCAGCGGACGCTGGCCTTGTCCGCCATGCGCACCGGCGACATGGACACGCTACGGGCGGCGACCTCACAGATGATCTACCTGCAGCCGGACAAGGCGGAAGGTTATGCGCTTCGCGCAGTTGCCTACATCAACCAGAAGAAGTTCCAGTTGGCGCAGCAGGATATTCAAAAAGCAATCGCGGTCGATCCAGCCAGCCAGTTGGGATATGTGCAACTGGGGCAACCTGCAGTTCGCTCAGACGGATTACGCAGCCGCAGCCCGGTCCTATCAGCAGGGACTTGGATCGCGACCCCAATTCCAGCGACGCCCTTCGGGGCCTGATGAACAGCTACCTGGCGCAGCACCAGGTCGATCGCGCCGTCGCTGCCGCCAATGCGCAGATTGCCAAAGCTCCCGACAACAGCGAATTTTACGATCTGCTGGGCACAAGCCTATTCCGCGCCAAGAAGGATCTTGCCAGGAGCCGAGGCGGCATTCAGCAAGGCGCTGCAACTTGACGCCAAGAACACCGATGCTCGGCTGAAGCTGGCGCAGGCACAGTCGACAGCAGGAAAACTGGATCAGGCAATCGCAACCTGTCAACAGGGCGTACAAATTCAACCCCGCATCGCCGATTTCTATCTTTTGCTGGGCGAGTTGTACCAGGCCAAAGGGAACTGGAGCCTGGCGAAGAGCAGCCTGGAGAAAGCCCGCGAGATCCAGCCTGGCAATCCGGTCGCGGCTCGCGAATTGGCCAACGTCCTGCTGAATTCCGGCGGCAATCTGGACGAAGCCTTATCACTGGCGCAGTCGGCGCAACGCAGCGCGCCCAATTCCCCCGGCGCGGCCGACACCTTGGGATGGGTCTACTATCAGAAAGGCGAATATCCTCTCGCCCTGAACATCCTGCAGCAAGCACTCAAGTTGATGCAGAGCCAGAACGCCTCCGACAGCGCCGATATTCACTATCATCTGGGTTTGGCCTACCAGAAAACCTCGCACCCGGCCCAGGCGCGCCAACATTTGGAGCAGGCGCTGAAGATCGATCCCAACTACCCGGCCGCCGATGACATCAAGAAACAGCTGACTACTCTGAAATCGTGACTGCGACCCTGGGACCCACCTTGCCGACAACGCGAGAACCCACGGCATCCAGAGACAAACTGCCCGGGCGGCAATATGGCGCCCTGCGCGCGGAAGACGACGGGCCGCAACCGCTTTGGAGAAGCGCCCTTTTGCGTCGCTCTGCTCGCCTCGCGCCCGTTCGCAAGCCGTTCTCTTTGCCTCGACTCTCCTGGCTACATTGACGGCAGGACTGTGGCCGTTCCACGCTCCGAAAAACGACGCGACGTGGGTAAAGGGTGAAGACGGCATCCGGTTCAGCCGGCAGGGTACGGCGATCAGCGATGGTATGCTGCGTTTTAAGGACGCGGGCAGGAGGGCTTGCACACTCGAGCTGCGGCTGAAGCCGGCCTCCGCCTGGATCGGCGGAACGCCCCTGGATTTCTATAACCAGGAGCGCAGGCGCGAATTTGCGATCTCGCAGGATGGCCCGGAACTCCTGCTTCGTTTGGTCGACCGCGCTCGGCAAGGCGCCGAGTCGCGAGCAATTACTGGTGGTACAAAACGTCTTTCGCCGATCGGAATTTTTGCTTACGCTGACATCGAACGGAGGGAAGACGGTCGTTTATATCGACGGGCAAATGACGCTGGATGCTCCTCACTTTCAACTCTCGAGCGAGGATCTGGCGGCCCAGTTGATTCTCGGCAATGCGCCGCGCCGCAATGATGGATGGGCGGGAAAAGTGGAAGGTCTCGCTGTCTACGCATCCGATCTCAGCGCAGAAGAGGTTCGGCAGCATGCGCAGCAATGGACAGCAACCGGCCGCCTACCATTACTGCTGCGCAAGACCCGGTAGCGCTTTACCTGTTTCGCGGTCCGTGGGATGAGAGGATCCCTAACGCCGTTGCGGGTGGAGTCGACTTGATCGTGCCGCAGAAATTTCGGACCGTGGACCAGCTGCGCTTCGAGTCCGCCTTCTCCGAGAACCATTTTGACGATAGCTATCGCGAGTGACGCCATCATTAACATTCTGGGCTTTGTTCCGCTAGGCTGCATTGCGGTCGTGGTTCTGGACGATCGTTTGTGCGCGGAAAAGGCGCGGCTCTTGCCGCCGTGATCACCGGAGTCGCAACCAGCTTCGTTATCGAATACTTCCAATCCTATCTGCCGACCCGCTACTCCGGCACGACCGACCTGATCACGAATTCCATTGGGACTTGTCTCGGAGTCGCCATGTACCTCGCCGCAGCGTGGCTGATCGCCAAGAAAAATCGGGTTGGGCACTCTGAAGCCCAACCCGTATAGTCAACCAGTCAGCCGCTGATCAGGGCAGCATGGCTGAAGCTTGATTGGAGTAGCTGCTTTCGTTCCCCGAAGTATCGACGGAGGTCGTCACGTAGTAGTACATCACACCTTCCTGCGCAGTCTGATCCATGTAGCTCATGTTCGGATCAAGGCTGGAATTGATCTTGGCGTAAGGCCCTCCCGATGTCGTGCTGCGGTAAATATTGTAGCCCGCGATGTTCTGTGACCCACCTGACGACCACGACAGAGCAATTTGAGCAGTTACGGTGAGAGTGACAGTGACCGTCTGGTGAATGCTTCCCGCGGTCGCGGTGATGGTGATGGGGTAAGTCCCCATGTGTGTGGAAGACCCGACGGTGATCGTCATCACCGAGGTGCCCGAACCAGGGGCCGGGATGGTCGCCGGGTTGAAGCTGATCGTGGTGCCCGTCGGCGCTCCCGAAGCGGACAAGCTGATTGCGCTGTTGAAGCCATTGCTTATGGTTGTAGTGAGCGTTGAAGTCCCTTGCCTGCCCTGCATAACGCTCAGCGAAGCTGGCGATGCCGAGATAGAGAAGTTCGCCACGGCGGTAACCGTCAGCGTCACAGTCGCTGTTTGCTGAATGCCTCCGCCGTTGCCGGCTACGGTGATGGGATAGGTTCCAGCCGCGGTGCCCGCGCCCACCGTGATGGTCATGACCGAGCTGCCCGAACCCGGCGCCGGAATGCTGGCCGGATTAAAGCTCACGCTGGTACCGGAGGGAACTCCGGAGGCCGAAAGCGCGATCGCACTATTAAACCCGCCGCTGACGGTGGTGGTGATGGTCGACGTGTTTTGATTGCCCTGGGCGATGCTGAGCGAGGTGGGGTTGGCAGCGATGGTGAACGTGCCGGTTCCAGTCACGGTAAGACCTGTGCTGCCGTTGACGGAGTTGTAGGTGGCCTTGATCGTGGTCGAGCCGGCGGACACACCGGTCGCCAATCCACCGCTGGTGATGGTCGCCACCGACGGTGAACTGGAAGTCCACGTCGCGGAACTGGTCAAGTTCTGATGGCTGCCGTCACTATAGTTACCGGTCGCGGTGAACTGCTGTTGGCCATTCACGGCGATGGAAGGATTCGCCGGGGTGACGGTGATGGACGTCAGCACCGGAGCGCCGCCCGACGCCCGGAACGCTACCATCTGCATAACCCAGGCACCGGCTGCGCTCAGAGGCGCGGTAGCGCTGTAGCTGCCCGTGCTCGTCACCATCTCATCTTCCACGATGTCGCCATCGGGCGATGTGATCATGCGGTTAGTAAAGCCGCTGCCCGGCCCGGTGGTCAGCGTAGCAGACGATGTTCGCACCAAAGATCAGGTCGGTCGGGTTCGTTGTAGTCGCCGAACCGCTGCTGCTGCTGGCGGTGGTGCCCGAATTTGCCGCTGTCACGTCAACCGGATTATTTGGATCGGCTCCGCTGTACTCGGTAATTCTGATATCGGCCGCATACGCTGCCGCGGAGAACGTCACCGTGACCGTGTTGGAGCCAGCCGCAGCCGCTACGATGTTCTTCGCATAGTAGATAGACTGCGAGAGATATCCGCTTACCAACGTCGGTCCGACCGCCCGGGTATACACGTTGCCCTTGGAGTCCTGCACCGAGCTGACCGTCGCAGTGGTGTCATTCCACCCCACAACAATCACGTTCAAGTCACCCACTGTCTGCGCGTTGCTATAGGCGACGCTTACGGTCGTCTGTGACGACTGCGGTGTCGAGTAGGCGCCTTGCACATAGCTGATCGTTCCGGATGTTGTGACGGTCAGACGTAACGACCACGGCTTGCTGTGTTCCGCCTCCGTTTGCCGTCACCGTGATGGGGTAAGTTCCCGCCGGAGTGCTGGACCCGACCGTGATAGTCATGGTCGAGGTGCCCGTGCCCGGCGCCGGAATGGGATTGGGATTAAAGCTTACGGTCGTGCCTGTCGGCGTTCCCGAAGCTGAAAGCGAAATCGAACTGTTGAAGCCGTTCACACCCGTGGTAGTGAGGGTTGAAGTTCCCGCATGTCCCTGAAGAACGCTCAACGAGGCTGGTGAGGCCGAGATGGTGAATGTAGCTGAAGCCTGTAACCGTCAACGTCACGGTTGTGGTTTGCTGTACGCCTCCGCCATTGCCGGCTACGGTGATCGGATAAGTGCCGGTGGGCGTGCTCGACCCGACAGTGATCGTCATGGTCGAGCTGCCCGATCCCGGTGCGGCGATGGTCGTCGGGTTGAACGAGACGGTTGTGCCGGAGGGAACACCCGAAGCGGACAGCGCGATGGAGCTGTTGAATCCGTTGCTGACGACAGTCGTGATGGTCGAGTCGGCTCTGACTACCCTGGGCAATGCTCAAGGATGCCGGGGAGGCCGAGATGCTGAAATTCCCAGCGTTCGTGACCGTCAGGCTAGCCGTTCCATGGATCGATCCGGAAGCCGCCTTGATGGTGGTACTGCCGGCGGCAACACCAGTAGCCAATCCACCAGTGCTGATAGTGGCGACGGATGGGGAACTGGAAGTCCAGGTTGCCGAGTTCGTCAGGTCCTGATGACTTCCGTCGCTGTAGTTACCGGTGGCGGTAAATTGCTGGTGACCTCCCACCGGATACGACGCGGTTGCTGGAGTCACTGTGATGGATGTGAGCGTGGGCTGGCGGTGGCGCAAGGCCACCATCTGCATAATCCAGCGTGCCGGCCGGCAGAAGCGGCGCCGTGGCCGAATATCCGCCGGTTGCCGTGACGTATTGGTCTTCGACGATGTTGCCTTGAGGGGCGCTCAGCAGTCGCTTTGTGAAACCGGTGCCCGGACCCGACGTGATCGCCAGCGCAACGTTCGCGCCCAGGATCAGGTCGGTTGCATTCGTCGTGTTGGCGGAGCCGCTGTTGCAGGCGCGGCCGTTGCCGGTACTCGCCGCGGTTACGTCGATAGGGCTGGTGGTGTCCGCTCCGCTGTATTCCAGAACGCGGACATCGGGATTTTTTGCTGAGCCGGAAAATGTGACCGTTACGCTGTTGCTGCCGGCGCCGCCGAGACAATGTTCTTGGCGTAATAGATCGATTGCGTAGCGATACCGCTGACGACGGTAGGCCCTACCGCACGAGTATAGGTATTGCCTTTCGAGTCCGTTATCTGACGTACGGTAGCGGTACTGTCCTTCCAGGCAACCACAACAACGTTCAAGTCGCCGGCGGTTTGTGCAGCTGTGAAGGGAACAGTGACGGCTGTCTGCGGGCTCTGGGGGTCCGCATAGTTGCCCTGCACGTAACTTATGGCCGCAGGTGATTCGAGAAGCTTGTCGTTGTAGATCTGCTGGACCTGGTCATCACTCAGAGCGCCATCGTATATGCGGAAGTCACTGACGGTTCCGGAGCTGAACTGCGAGCTGCCGCCTCGCGACAACAGGTAAAGAGGTTCGTTTCCAAAATTGTTGGTATTCGTTGCGGAGGAAAGATTCCAAGTTGGAGTTTGCAGCGCTCCGTCAACGTAAAGGAAACAGCATTGCCGCCGGTTTGGCTCTTGTCGTAGACGACGGTCAGGTGATGCCAGCCGCCGGCAGAAGGCTGAGCGTAACAGTTTGCTGTGGTTCCTTCATTGCCGCGCAAGACGGCCTGAAATCCGTGACAGGTATCGTTGTCGACCAGCAAAGCGAAGCCGGTCTCGGACTGCAAGTAGTTCTTGCCCGCTTCGAAAAGTACGGCTCTGCCCATTGGTGGTGGAGAAGGAATGCTCCAGCCATAAGGCGACACTAACGGCCTTGCTGCCAGTCAGATCGAGCGATGGAGTGGTTACGTAACCTCGACGCAATCCATCGCTCGACACGGTCCATGTGCTGGCCGCCTTTGACCATCGAATGCCACTCGACAAGGTGGCCGTGTGGCCGCCGCCGGACGAGTCGTAAGCCAGAGTCGCCGGAGCCCTCATCCAGCTTCCAAATGCCAACAGGATTCTGCGCAGCCAGGGATATGCTGCTGAGGATAATGGTTAAAATGCAGGAGATGAGCAGTAAGCGGTTCAGCGATCTTGCGGTCACCATGAAGGATGGCCCCTTCTCGTTCTAGAGTCCGTTCCACGATCAGGAGGCGGCACGCGCCGCATCTACCAGGGAGCAGCTTTAGGCTAGATGAAGGAGCCCGATTCTCGACATGTTTGGGTACTAGATTTCGTTACGAAGGTAACCTACAGGTAACCAGATCAGGCCTTCGAGCGAGGAATGTGATAGCGGAGATTAACTTGTGGCGGCAGAGTGCGGCGCGACTTCAGAGATGAGCGAATTCACTCTGCTCCAGATGCTTGCGCTGCTGGCGATCAGGCCTGGCAGCAGTGTGTCTTTCTGGTTGAACCGTACGGGCGCTCCTCCCAGGAAACTGACGCGAGCGCCAGACGAACTGATCAGCGCCACGCCTGCGGCAACATCCCATTCGTGCTTAGGCGATAGCGTCCAGGTAGCGTCAGCCAGTCCGGCTGCAACCAGCGCCAACTTGTAGGCAACCGATCCCGTAGGCCGGATCGCAAACCCGCGGCCCTCGAAAGCGAGTCCACTCTCCGCGGTTGAATTCCTGTCGGCTGGCGAGAACGACAGCGTCGTTCATGTTCGTTTTGCTGGCAGCGCGGACCTCGCGGCCGTTGTAAGTCACCCCGAGATTCAACGCCCCCAGCACCAACTCCTCGGTCGACGGATTGAATACACCGCCCGCGATGGCATTGCCTCCAATCACCAGGCCGACTGAGATGCTCCACTCGGGAACGCCAGTTATGAACTCCTGCGTGCCGTCGACCGGATCGATCACCCAGGCTACGTCGCAACCGAGCCGGACGTGATCATCGGCATCCTCCTCGCAAAGCCAGCCCTCGCCGGTTTGCAGCAACGTTTCGCGGAGCACGTCGCTGATCTGACGTTCGGCGTTCTTGATCGTCTCCTGTCGGCTGCGCGGGATCTACTTTGCGGCTTGCCAGTTCTCGGGCGAGATCGTGAGTTGCGGCGAAACTCCGCGCGATGCGGCCGAGATATTCTTGCTCTTCGGAACTATTGACCATGCACGATTCCTTCCCAGAACATTCGCGTCCCGAATGTTATTAGAGCGACAAAAAGAATTTGCTTCAGCCGTTTCGACGGGATGCGATTGGCGATGTACGCCCCGATCACGCCTCCAGGTATCGACCCGATCAGGACGTACCCTACCAGCGGATAGTCCACATTGCCGAGCTTCATCTGCAGCAGTGCTGTAACTCCGGTCAGCAGCAACGCGTGTACAACGTCCGTACCCACCAGGACCGCCGGAGCATAACCATAGAACACGAGCAGCAACATCAGGGTCACCGTCCCCGATCCTATCGAGGTGATGCCCACGAGTAATCCGACGACGAATCCGATCAGGGCGATACCATAATCGTTCTCTGCCGATCTCCCGTGCGCAGGCATCGGGCTCGATGTTGACGAGCCTCGCACAAATAAGGAGATGACTGGAATGACGATCAGCAGAATCGCAATGACAATTTTCAGGAAGTGATTGACGCTCTCGCCATGCCGCGCATGAAGCACGGTCAGGAAGAAGACGCCCAGGATCGCTCCAGGCACGCTTCCGGAAAGCAACGACACGATCAATCGCCAATTGATATTTCCACGGCGCCAGTGAACAAATCCTGCGCCGATCTTGGTCACGCAATTGACGACGGCATCGGAGCCCACTGCCACGATTGGAGCGACGCCCAGCACCGACGTCAGTATCGGCAGGAGGAGAATGCCTCCGCCCACTCCGGTCAACCCCACGAGAATTCCTACAACTAAGCCGATAAGAATCCTGGTGCCGATGGCCGCTGGAGTCACGAACCTCCACCCATTTACGACTGACTCTTCATTTCTGAGCGACGGCAGCGCTGCTTGACGAAAGATATTCCAGGATGTGCGCAACCACCTTGGAAGAAATCTCCCGCAAGCTTTGGCTGTCCGTGTCGCAAACAATCTCCGCCGACAGCGGCGGTTCATAAGGATCGTCGATGCCGGTCATGCCGTGGACCTTGCCGGCACGGGCCCGCTTGTAGAGTTCTTTGGTGTCTCTGAGCTCGCATATCTCGAGCGGGGTATTCACGTAAACCTCGATGAAATCTCCGACCGTCTTGCGCGCTTCGTCACGTGCGGCGCGATAGGGAGAGATCGCCGAGACCAGGACGATCGGTTCCATTCCGCGTGAGCAGCTTCGAGACGAAGGCGATGCGGCGGATGTTTTCGTCCCGATCCGTCCTTGCTG
Organism: uncultured Acidobacteriaceae bacterium; assembly: GCA_963698845.1. Lineage (GTDB taxonomy): Bacteria > Acidobacteriota > Terriglobia > Terriglobales > Acidobacteriaceae > Bog-257. The sequence continues at coordinate 86,856 of CAVOSH010000006.1, read as the reverse complement.
AATCCGAGATCCTTGCACAGGTGTTTCCGGATCACGTCGCCGTCGATGACCTCGATCTGCAAGCCATAAGCCAGCAGTTCGGTGGCGACAGCCCGGCAGATGGTTGTCTTGCCGGCGCCGCTCAGGCCGGTAAACCAGACCGTGACGCCGCGCTTTTGCTCAACCCGCGACATCGTGGCGAATTCGTCTCGGCCTTCTTCCGTTCGGGAGGGAACTGCTTCCACGATCATGCCCGCGCCCACCGTGTCGTTCGTCAGAGGATCGATGATGATGAAGCTGCCGGTGGCGCGGTTTGCGGTGATAAGGATCGCAGAAGATCGGCGTGTGAAGGTCGAACTCCACTTGTCCAATCTCGTTGAACTGCAGGCTGTCCGCGGGGCGCTCCTCGAAAAGATCGATATCCAGGACATGGCTCAGACGGCTGACTCGAGCGACGACTGTCTTGGTCGTGTGTTTGAGGAAGTAGCGAACATCCTTGCGCAGAGGAGTCGACGAAAGCCAGATCAGCTTCGCGGTGATTCGCGTCGAAGTGACAGGCAGCTGCCCGGGACTGACGAGCATGTCGCCCCGGCCCAGATCGATGTGCTCGGAGGTGGTCAGCACCACCGACTGAGCGGTCTCGGCTTCCTGAAGATTTTCGCGTATGCAGAACGATACCCGAGATGGTGGTGCGCTGGCCCGAAGGCAAGGCCACCACCTCATCGCCGACCTTGATGTTTCCTGAGCTGACTTGACCGGTATAGCCGCGAAAATCCTGGTTCGGACGAATCACGCTCTGCACCGGAAACCGGAAGCTCTCGGAAGCGGGAGCCGTTGCCGGTATGCGTCTCAAGCAGCTCCAGCAATGACGGGCCGTCATACCACGGCATCACGCCGTTGCTATGAATGACGTTCTCGCCGCTCAACGCGCTCAGGGGAACGAAGAGGAGCTCCGTGCCTGGAAACGAAGTCGCGCACTCGGCAAAATCTTCGCGGATCGATTCGAACACCTGCTTGTCGAAGCCGATCAAATCCATCTTGTTGATCGCGATGACCATGCGGCGAATGCCGAGCAGCCAGGCAATCAGCGCATGCCGTCGAGTTTGCCGCAGCACGCCTTTTCTGGCGTCCACCAGGATCAGCGCTACTTCGGCGGTCGAGGAGCCGGTTGCCATGTTGCGCGTGTACTGCTCGTGCCCGGGAGCGTCGGCGATGATGAAGCGGCGTTTCGGCGTTGCGAAGTAGCGATAGGCAACGTCGATCGTGATTCCTTGCTCGCGCTCGGCCCGAAGGCCGTCGGTCAGCAGCGACAGATCGAGATCAACGTGTTTGGCGGTGGATGCCTTTTTAACCGACAGGAGCTGATCGTCGTAGATGGCGTTGCTCTCGTAGAGCAGGCGCCCTATGAGAGTTGATTTGCCGTCGTCGACGCTGCCGGCGGTGACAAACCGGAGCAGGTCTCGCTGTTCAGGATGAGCGCTCAAAAATAGCCTTCCCTTTTCTTGATCTCCATTGATCCTTCCTGATCGTGATCAATGACGCGGTTCTGCCGTTCGGAGGCGCGAACCAGCTTCAACTCCTCGACGATTTCGGCAACGTTGGATGCGGTAGACCGGACAGCCCCGGTGCAGTAGGTGCAGCCGAGGGAACGCATGCGGCACATGATCCGCTGCGGCTTTTCGCCGGGCAGCAGATCCATCGGGTGATCCATGGGAATGAGCAGCTCGCCGCGTACCAGCATCTCGCGTTCTTTGGCGAAGTACAGCGGCACAACCGGAATGTTCTCGCGCTGGATGTACTCCCAGACGTCCAACTCGGTCCAATTCGAGAGCGGAAACACGCGCAGACTCTGCTGACCGGCGAGTCGAATGTTGTAGAGGTTCCAGAACTCCGGCCGCTGATTCTTGGGATCCCACTGGCCTAGCGAATCGCGCACGGAAAAAACTCGTTCCTTCGCGCGCGACTTTTCTTCCTCCCGGCGCGCTCCTCCCATGGCCACGTCAATTCCATTCATGGCGAGAGCGTCGAGCAATGCCTTGGTCTTGAGCAAGCCGCAGCACCGGCTGGTGCCCAGCCGAAACGGATTGGCTCCGTCGGCTACCGCTTCTTTATTGGTGTAGGCAATCAGTTGCAGACCAAGCTCGCGACAGAGATTATCCCGAAACTCGATCATCTCCCGGAACTTGAAGCCGGTATCGATGTGCAGCAGCGGGAAGGGAATCTTGCCTGGGTAGAACGCTTTCTGCGCCAGGCGCAGCATGACCGAGGAATCTTTGCCGATCGAATACAGCATCGCCGGATGCGACGATTCCGCAACAACCTCTCTTATGATGTAAATGCTTTCTGCTTCAAGAGAGTCGAGATGTGACATCGATATGCTACCCATGTCCCCTAAATCATGATGGCGAGTTCTGCGCCTGGCCGTCTTGCCGCGCCTTGAACCCGGAATATAGAGCTGCGACCGAGCGCGTTGCCTGCTAGTCGACATTCTACGATTACTGACCAATCCGTGCCGGAATTGGAGATGTCGAGCGCCATCTCTCGTCTTAACGGCCGTTTGTGCAATCTCTAGCGTGGCGTTCCGTCAAGCCATCTGATCGGCAGCAGACTTATTGCCTGACGCTCTCGCAGCGACCGTTCCATACGAATCCTCTGGGCTCGCCAGCGCTTGCGCCAGCCGCTCGGCCAGGGCATGTGCCTGCACCCGAATTTCAGGCACGGCAGTACTTTCCCAGAGCAGTCCTTTGCGCACCGATCCCAGCGCAAACAAACGACTTCGAAGCCATGCCCGAAGCGTCGATCACGGCGCCATCTTCGTTTATATCCAGACCTAGGGCACTGGAATCCACCCGGGCCAGATGGTTGTCCAGCAGCGACCTCACAACCGGAGAGTCAATTTTCCGCGCATCGGTCTCGTGCCCGGTGCAATTCACGATTCGCGATACTCGCAGAGTTTCCGTCCCGATGCTCTCCCGGTCGCGATAGCTGACCTCGACCTGACCATCGCGTTCAACGCATTCGAGCACTCGCCCGGCTTTCATGACTAGCTGGCCGCTCTGCCGGAGCTCTTCTAACGCTCGCCCGACCTCCGGCGCGAGACGGTGGCGATGTACTTCCCAGAAGCAGCGCACGTGGCGCAGAAATCTCTTCCTCTCGGCCACGTTCAAGCTCTTCCAAATGCGTTGGGTCGCGGGTCGAAGGCTGTCAATCACCGCCCGCCAATCCACTCCGTTGCTCGGCCGCAGCCCGTACTTGCCGGCGCACCTCGGCGACCAGCGGTCTGATCGATCCTGGGAGCTCTGCAGTCCATTCCGCCGGCCAGGCTGACACCTGCTGGTGCAAAGCAGGAAGCAGCCCGCGGCGCGACAGCATGTAGATCGTGCCTTTGAATCCGCATCCCTTCAGCGCGACCACCTGGTCGATCGCCGTCAACCCGGAACCGATCAGCAGCACCGACTCGGAGTCCGTGATCCCATCCAGCGCCTCGGGAGACCAGGCATAGCGGGCGTAGCGCCGATTCGATAGCTGGCGCAAAGGCATAGGATCCGGAGGCGGAAAATTACCCACGGCCAGGACCACCAGGCGGGCGTGGCAAGGCGCAGAATTCGCCAGGCTCAGGCGCAGCGTGTCGTCGCGCCGCTCGATTGCGGCAACTTCTTCGTGGACGCAGCGAAACGACGGCGAATCCGATCGGCGCAGTTGCTCCGCCAGTAAGCCGCCAACGTATTCTCCGTACCACTGCCGCGAGACAAAGGCAGTGGGAGAGATTTCCGCATCCTTGTGTCGCTGCAGCCACTCCAGAAAGTGCGCTGGTTCGTCGGCAAAGGCGCTCATGTTCTTGGCCGGAACGTTCAGCAGATGCTCGGCCGTGTGGGTGCCGAACGCCAGCCCTCGGCCGAGGTGCTCACCGCGCTCGATCAGCAATATGGATGTGGTCGGGCGGCAGCGGCGAAGCAGATGCACCGCCGTCATGACGCCAGAGAATCCGCCGCCAATAATGGCGACGTCATAAACCGGGCCCTGCTCGAGGTCGGAAGCAAATGGGAGCGGGGTACCTTGCATGACCACCATCATGTATAACAGATCACGCCGATTGATCCGGGCACTGTCGCTGAGATTTTTGGCGCGGTCTCCGGGATGTTCTGTTCCAAAACGAAATTCATCATACGGGTGGCCTGCGTTGCTTTGACGATCTTCCGAAACAACACAAGATAAACGCAGTTCCGTGCTATACTCGCTGCGTAATTTTGCGAGTGTCAGCCGCAGGTTCCAGATCCGGAGGGGTTAATGAAGTACCGCGTCCAAGCTGCCCTAATAGTGTGTGCTTTGTGTGCTCTTTTCCTGGTGTCAGTCCCCACTCCGGCTCATGCGTACACGGATCCCAACGCGGTAGGTCTGGCTTCGCAGATCATCACCCCACTCCTGATCATGCTCTCCGCCGCCGCGACATTCCTGAGAAAGCAGATTGCCGCTGGTTTTAGCGCGCTGACGCGGCGCCTGCGACGCGATGCCTAGAAGTGATTTCCGCTCTACGGTAAGAACCCTCTGGTTCCGGCTCATTACCCTTGGGATTGTCGGCTTGTTATTCGCCGAAGCGCTGAAACTCGCCCAGGGAGAAGTTCAGGGCTGGACGTTTTATCTGATCACCAGCGAGATCGTCTTCGAGGTGGTGGTCCGCTTCGTTTTCGTGGCTCTGCTGGGCATCTTCGCCGGAACGGTTTGCACCGCGGTGGTCGCTCCGTTTCTCTGGCGCTTCGAGTCATCCCGCCAACGCATTGCCGACTGGACAATCAAAGCGGGCGTGATCCTGGTGATCTACTTCGACTCCCGATTCGCGCTGGTTACCCTGATACATTCCTGGAAGGCTGATCTCAGCCCGAAGGCTCTGAACTCGCTCCTCGTCATTCACTTTCTCGTCTTCGTCGCGGTGCTGTGGATCCCGCGCACGCGACGGCAGGTGGTGACCAGTATCGACGGCCTCATGGGCGACAGGATGACCCGACGCGCGGCCATCGCTACCGTGGCCGGCGCTGCCGGTCTGGTCGCTACCGAGTATGCGTTGAGCAAAACCGTGCCTATCGTAAGGGCGGCACTGGCTCCACAGCGGCCGAAGTCGAACGTCCTGATGATCACCTTCGACGCCCTGTCGGCCGAAGACATGTCGGTGTATGGTTATCGCCTGCCGACTTGTCCGAACATCGACGCCTTCGCGCGCAATGCCACCGTCTTCAAGAATTTTTACTCGGCGTCGACCTTCACCACTCCCGGCATTGCGACCATGTTGACGGGCGTGTACCCCACGCAAAACCGCGTTTACCAGATCATCGGCAGAATTCAGCCGAGTGAAGTAACCAAAAGCCTGCCGCACCAGATGCGGTCGGCCGGCTTCGCTACCGGCGCTTTCCTCTCGAATCCGTATGCCTACTACCTGGTCGACAGCCTGCGCAGCGAATACGATTTTCTACCCGAGCCTATCTTTCAGCAGGGCGGGTTGCAGCATCTCTGGCAGGGTACTGCAGCGTTGCATCAGAATTCCGGAATCGGCAACCGGATGGATGAATACAACGACATGATGACGACCTGGAACTTTATGGGCGACCTGCCGTTGGACCTGTTCCGGCGCTATCCGGCGAACGAGAGCTTCGCGCATGGGGAGAAGATTCTGGAAAAGCTGCCCGAGGGTTTCTTTCTCTGGATTCATGTCATGACGCCGCACAGCCCGTACCGACCGGACGCTGCTTCACGTGGCACGTTTCTTCCCAATGAGGAGCTACGCAAGTTCGAAGACGAAGGCGACGATGGCGCACGTCGTTTCTACCCGGTTTACCAACCCGATCAGCAGCCCCTGGTCGATCTGCGGCGGTTGGCCTACGACGAGTTCATCCTGACCGCCGATCGCGCCTTCGGCTCATTTATGTCGGCCTTCGAGAAAAGCGGACGAATGAACAATACGACCGTCATCGTGTCGGCCGATCACGGAGAGAGCTTCGAGGGCGGGGTTTACCAGCACGAAAATCAGTACATGACCCGGCCGGAGATTCACATTCCGCTGATCATCCGCACCCCCGGTCAGCAGCAGGGCCGCACCGTTTCGTATACCGCGGATCAAACTTCGCTGGCGCCTACGATTCTGGAGATTGCCGGCCAGCCCAAGCCTGACTGGATGATGGGCCGTTCGCTGGCGCCCTTCCTGAACGGCCAGGGCAGCGGTGAGGACGGTGGCATGGCCTTCTGCCAGTTCCTGGAGACGAACAGCATTTTTAAGCCAATGCCGTTGTACTACGGCACCGTTGGCGTCACCGACAGCCGTTATCAGTACGTCGTCTTGCTTTCTTCGCAGCAGGGCGTGCTGCGTCCGCTGAGTGAGTCGCAGGACTGGACGGTCGATCGCAGCGCCGACCATCCGGAAAAGGCGATGGAGTTGCGCCAGGCCATCAACTCCAAATTCCCCGGTCTATTGCAGACATCCGCGTGAGCCGACAATATCTCAACTTGACCTCCAGCGCCTGGCGACAGCTCCGCCGGAACTGGCATCTCCGGCCCAGCCCCATGCTGCTTTGGCAGACGCTGGCGCCGGGCTCGGTGTTCTCCGCCATGTCCGGGCTACAGGAGACGGTCAATCGCCAGCAACTAGCGCAGGCAAACTTGCGCAATGCGGTTGTGGTTCTGGGTTATTGGCGCTCCGGCACAACCCTGCTGCATGAGCTGCTGTGCCTGGACAAACGCTATACATATCCCACCACGCATGCCTGCATGAACCCGCATCACTTTCTCTTCTCGGAAGCTGGTGTGCTGGCGCGCGGAGGTTCTACCACGCAGCGCCCAATGGACGAGATGGAGGTCAGCGCCGCCTCGCCGCAGGAAGACGAGTTCGCGTTGCTGTCGCTGGGTGCGCGTTCGCCTTATGAAGCGCTGCTGATTCCTGCGATCCTGCCGGAAGCGCTGAAGCTGACGGATCCCAAGGATCTTTCACCGCAAGAGGAAAAGCATTGGCGGGAAGTCTTTCTGAATTTCCTAGCCGGGGTGTCGGTTCGGGGAGCGGGCCGTCCGCTGATTCTGAAGTCGCCGACGCATGGCGCGCGGGTCAGTACCCTGCGGGAGTTGCTTCCAGATGCGCGGTACCTGGTGATCATTCGCGATCCGGTGACCAATTTCGAGTCGGTGGTTCGCATGTGGCGCAAGATGTTCGAGACTTACGCCATCGGCCCCATACCGCCTGACGACGCAATTCGTGAGGCAGTTCTTGGCGATCGTCCGCGCTTCGAGGCGAAGTTGGCGGCCACCACCGCTGATCTGCCGCCCAATCGATTCGCGGCGATTACTTACGAATCGCTGATCGCCAATCCGGTGAGAGTGATCGAACAGCTCTACCAGCGGCTGGAACTCGGAGAGTTTGACCCGGTGCGCGAAGCGATTGTGGCTGAGACTAACCGCCGCAGCGGCTATCAGGCAAAAGGAAGTTTGCCCTCCGAAGAGTGGCAACAGCGAATTAATCGTGAGTGGGCGGCGATTTTAAAGGATCACGCAAACGTGCATTGAGCGGGTCTTCTGACGTACGGCTGAAGTTTGTGCGCCGGCACTCGACTAGCTTTCCAGCTTCTCCTGGCTCCTTTTGAGCCGGTCCTTTTCAGCAGCCAGGCGCGCCTGTGCCTTCTTCAACTTTTCTTTCAGCTTATCGCACTCTTCCTTGGCTTTTCTTACCCGCTGTTGCGCGGACTTGATTTCGCCGATCGCCTGTTTATGTGATTTCAGCATGCGATGAATCCGTCAGTTCTACGCGCTGCGCTGGAAAGCTTCGTTGACCCGCTGCGTAGCGCAATCCGTCTCTTCAGGCGTAGGCGTACCAATTTCAATGGTGGCGCTGCTGTTGGGACTGCAATCATGCCGGAACATGTTCTGATTCATGATGATCGATTGCAATAGCCTGCCCAGCGGGCGCGAATGAAATCCATTTGAGAATCGTGGTCCGTCCGACCAGCCTGCGTGCGGCGAGTAATCGCAGATCAGGCTCCAATATTCGCGTCCGCAAGCCCAAAGCTTCAGGTAATCCACCGAGCCGTCTACCCCAATGTGATACTCAACACGTACAGTGGCCGAGTTGTATTGGCACGCCACGGCCTGCCAATTGAGAATCACAGCACTGCCCAAAATGTGGTCCAGCGCGGTACCGGGGACTTTGGCGACTAGCTCAGTTTTCATTCATTCTCCATTGTGTTGTCTGACGTGTTGTAAAAGCGCTTATGCAACGGCCTAATTGACCAACTGTTCGCCGGTTTCTTGGCGGGCATCAGATCCCTGTTGCATCACGGGCTCGGCTGGTTTCGTCGTCATTTCCGGACTCGTGCCCGGAGGTCCGCTGATCCTGCGTGCGGCGGCAATCCGCCAACGTGCCTCCACGAAGCTGTTGCGTTGCGGTAGCGACTCGCAGCTCTTCCTGACCGCCTGCCGCATGGAATCACCCCACTGCGTGCCATGGCCTTCGGCAGTGTAGGAGTCGGCCAGTGGCTCGAAATCAACGTATCTTGGTCCGCCCACCAGAAAAGCCACGATCTGCTTTGGTTTGTCCTTCTTGATTTCATCGCGCCATGCCAGAGAGCCGCGGTGGTCTCTGCGAATATCAATGAGCACCATATCGTAGCGATCGCGATGCCAAACGGAGCTTGCTTCGGTTACGTCACACGCAGCAACTACTTCGGCGCCATGCATCGTCAGGATCTTCCGGCGTAACGCTCGCCTTTCGGCATTGGCGTCGACTAATAGGATGCTGACTCTTGTTAAGCCGTCGGCTGCGGACGGCTGGGATCCCACTTTCACAGATGACCTCGCGTGAAAACCATCTAGTCCAGGAGCTGTCGGACCCACGAGAAGCTCTCGCCGGCACGACTAGAAGAGCGTGGGTGAGTGGGGCTGAAGATTGTGCCTGCTTCCTTGCGGAAGGGAAGGACCAGAGAGCCATCTCGAAAATGCGAGATGACTTGATTATACCCTGAGCGGGTGAGGCGGCTTGTCCCACCAGAGCACCTAACCCTTGCGACAGCAGCTCGAGAATCGCGCCGGAGTTAGCGATCCGCCTTGTGCTGATTTTTCCGCGCGTTTGTCTGACCCGCCCATTCCTCTTGTCGCACGGTAAATCTCGTACGAGAGTTTCCTGCCCGGATGTTCAAACTCACCACGCATTTTGGTTCGGTTTCCACAATCACAAGCGTACGCTTGGGGGTATGGGTAAATTAGAAGCTGAATACGCACCTTCCGAAGCCCGTGCGTCTGCTGTCATCTTTGACATACTCGGCGCTGATCCGCAAGAGGAAGAAGAAGAAGAAGAAAAGCGGGATCGTCATCAGGACGACGAAGACGAGGACGAGGACGACCAGGACGACGAAGACGAAGACGGGGACGGCGAGGATGGCGACGACGGTTACTCAGAGTGATACGCGAGCCTTTGGGTGATTCTCCGCGCCTCAGGATAGTGATTGTTCACACCCGAAAAAGAGATGGGCGGCGGTTGACGTTCTGGAGGAATTGCATTTCAGGAAGCCCGTTGGGGATCACATTTCCTCCCAGCGAATAATTTGTCGCGCCTGCACTCAACTTTCGATTAACTTATCTCTATGGAGATGCCACTGCGTTTTGTGGACGACGATTACACGCCCCGTCTCTGGGCGGAGTTATATCCCGTCCTCCGCAACATCAAAACCGAGGATCTGATCAAAAAGATGATGGCCTACAAGGCCAAGCCGCCGAAAAGCTGGCGAGCCGACGACTGGGGCCTGCTCGACGCTCTCAACAAGATGCTGACGTTAAGAGCTAGCTCCCGCCATCATGCCCTGAAAAATGACGCCCCGCCTGTCCGGGACGCAGCCTTCTGGGCCAAGCTGGACAAAGCTCTGGAGTTCTATTACGAGGCCCAGTATCCGGGGAAGGAGCTGGTGGACGAGTAGGGAAGGGTTGCGTTCTTCCCGCCCAGGACACGCCGGTGGACGGCCGGTCTCTTACGGGTCAAGGCAGCGGCCAGGGCCGCCGGTCACCCACAATTTCCGGCGAATGATATACACTCAATAGAGGCCGATTACGGCGCATTTTGGAGGCAGATTTGGCAGAGGTCAGATTACAAGAGGGCGAGTCGCTGGAGAACGCCCTTCGTCGTTTCAAACGCAAGGTTCAAACCGAAGACATCATCAAGGACGTCAAGCGTCATTCTTTCTACTTGAAGCCGGGTGAGAAGAAGCGGGTGAAGCAAGCTCTGGCTCGCAAGCGCGCGCGCAAAAAGGCCCGTACCAACTCAGACGATCGGCGCTAATCGCGCTCCGTTTCGTCTGTACAGACCCTGCCAGAAGGCCAAAAGTCATTGCCGAAGGAACGCATATCCTGCCGCCGGAGTTCAGCTCCGGCGGCTCAATAATTTCCGTTGGCAATACGGTGCGTGAGAGGCTTCACGGTACCGGCTGCGTTCCCGCCCTGGGTTCTGCCGCAGGACAGTTCTTCCATTTCTTTTTCAGCAGCACGTTCGGCCAGCTCGCGCGTCGGCGCGTGGCCCCAGGACACTAGTTCGTCAGGATTCTGCGACCGGCAGATCATCCAATGATGGCGTGTCCCCTGGTGGTAAGGCTCAACGTCGAACGACACGACATACGTACTCACAGGCTTTTCCATCCCACGCCTCTCATCGGTTTTGGCAGCTCCCTGCGATTCGGTCCACTGGTTTCTAAATTGAATGGAAGTGCAGGTGTGCTTCATCATACGCTCATACGCGACGCGGCGTGAGCGTCATGAGGTGCTGCAAGAATTGGTTCATCGGCCGCGTCCCGCAAGGAAACGGTTGCAACCGGTGTCCGTAGAGGCTGCAGAGTATGGCAAAGCTGATCTCCGTTAATGTGGGTCTCCCTCGCGACGTTTCGTGGAAGGGCAGGACCGTGAACACCGGGATCTGGAAGAATCCAGTCCAGGGCCGTCGACAGGTACGCCGTCTGAACCTTGAGGGCGATGGGCAGGGAGACTTGGCGGGGCATGGCGGCGAGCAGCGGGCGGTGTTTGTCTACCAGTTGGATTCTTACCGTTACTGGGAACAGCAGCTTGGGCGGAATGACTTTACCTACGGACAGTTCGGAGAGAACTTCACCATCGAGGGCTGGGCCGACGACGAAACCTGCATAGGCGATCGCTTCCAGATCGGAAGCGCGCTCTTTGAGGTGACGCAGCCGCGAGTCACCTGCTACCGCGTAGGTATACGGATGAACGAGCCGCGAATGCCTGCTCTGCTGGTTTCGCATCATCGGCCGGGCTTTTACTTTCGCGTGCTGCAAGAGGGCGAGGTGCAGGGCGGCGACGAAATCATCAAAGTCGCCGATGGCCCTGCTGGCATGACGGTCGCCGAGGTCGACTCCCTGCTTTATCTGAACACTGCTTCCCGAGAGCAGCTGGAAGAGGCCCTGAGCATCCCCGCGTTGAGTCCCGGCTGGCAGCAATCGTTTCGAGCCATTTTGGCAGAGCAGGAGAAGGGCGGCACCACCGGAAATGCCGGCTTGATCGGCGTGACCGAGCCGGCGCCGGCATGGCCTGGCTTTCGCCCGCTTCGCGTGTCGCAGATGAATCACGAGAGCAGCAGCGTGCTCTCGCTCGTCATGGAAGCGCCGGATGAAAAACCGCTCAGTCCTGCGCTACCGGGGCAGTATGTGGTTCTACGAATGCGCGTGAAGCCCGATGCTCCGGCAGTGCTGCGCAATTATTCCTTGTCGGATCTGCCGAGCCCCGATCGCTACCGGGTGAGCGTGAAGCTGGAAGAACACGGCCTTGCCAGCAGCTATCTCCATCATGAGATCCGTCCGGGTGATCTTCTGGACGTCAGTGCGCCACGAGGCACATTTACGCTCGCCGCCGGCGACGGTCCGGTCGTGCTGCTTGGCGCGGGAGTGGGAGCAACACCCCTGTTGGCAATGTTGCACGCGCTGGCTGCGAAGTCGTCTAGGCGGGAAGTTTGGTGGCTGTATGGAGCGCGCAATCGCGAGGACCATCCGTTCTTCGAAGAGTCGCGCCAGCTGGTCAAGTCCTTGCAGCGCGGTCGAAGTTATGTCCGCTACAGCAGACCGGGCCAGCAGGATCGGCCAGGCTCCGACTTCGACGCGCCGGGACGCATCGACATTGCCGCCATCGAGCAATTATCTGTACCACGTGATTCCGATTTCTATTTATGTGGACCGGCGGCGTTTCTGCACGATCTCAAGGCTGGATTACTCGCCTGGGGAGTTACCGCCTCCCAGGTGCACGAGGAAATCTTTGGAGCTGAAGGACCAATCACGCCGGGCGTTGTCGGAGCAGCCCAAAGGAAGCCGCACCAGCCTGCGACAGCATTGGGCACAGGTCCTCGCGTCTCGTTTGCGCGAAGTGGTATCGACGTTAACTGGGATCCGAAATATCAAAGCGTGCTGGAGTTGGCCGAAGCTTGTGACGTCCCCGTACGCTGGTCGTGCCGAACGGGCGTCTGTCACACCTGCGAGACCACGATGATCTCCGGCTCTGTCAGCTACAATCCGGAACCGCTGCAAGCTCCGGCCGAAGGCAATGTCCTGATCTGCTGCTGTACGCCGCGCGATGATCTGGTCATGGATCTGTGAGAGGGTGGCTTATGCAGCAGTCGCCACTCAGAGTGGGGGCGCAGCGCGTGAGCCGGAGTCAGTTGACTGGCTTGCGGCAGGAATGGGCACGATACGTCAAGAAAATTCGTGTGCCATCCCAAGCGCAGCCGATGGCCCCCTGTCCTTGCGAATCGACCGCCCGCTGAAGGTAGCGGTCCTTCGGCTCCGGCGTGCAAACGGCGCACGCCTGCGCTCAGGATGACACCGATCGGTTGAAGACCCAGATGACCATCGAGAGAACAATCAGCCGAAGATAGAAACGCCCACCAGAGCGGTGGGCGTTGTATCGGCTCGAATTCTGGCATGATCGCGCAGATCAATTGTTCGTGACCCGGGCGGTAGCACGCCGCACTACGCCTTCAAATCGCGCCGGATCAAAACCGAATCCAGGAAGAAACCCAGGCCGATGGCAAACGGAATGATTCCAAAGGCCGCGGCGACATGCGCATCAGGCTCCACGCGTCCAATCAGGCTAAAGGTGAGGAAGTAGCCGAGCGCGCCGAAGACCAGCAGAATGCCCCAGCGGCGCGAGTGCGCGGCCTGCGACAACTCGGGTTCCATGGGGACAGTGACGCCGCGGGCGATAGCCGCCAGGCGCTCTTCAGTGCGCAAACGGCGCACCCGGTAAAAGGCGTAGATGGCTGCCAGCGGTATGGCGAAGACCATCACAACTGCTGCGAATCCTACAAAGTTTCCGTCCATCGCTCCACTCCTTCCGCGGCCGCGGTGGCCGCCTCGTTCACAGTGGAAGATACGGAGGGTGAGTCGGAAAAGTTCCGAGGATGAGTTGCGTTGTGTCAGGGTACGGCTTCAGCCGTGCCGTAACCGCCCCAATAGCGCGTAGGGCTTTATCCCCTGCGTGCCGCAGGCAGCGGCTAAAGCCGTCGGTATCAATGGAAATCATTCGGCACGAGTAAACGCCTGCCCTGACACAAAACTGGTAGCTCCTGGGTATGAACTCATCCAGCCGGAAATACTGACTACTGACTACTACTTCTTGGCCAGGGCTTCGGCTTTCTTGATTGCCGCCTCGTGCTTGTCGTAGGCGATCAGCGCCATCTTTGCGCCCTCGCGCGCGCCGCTGGTGCTCATCTTGCGCTCCGCCTCGGCGAAAACTTCTTCCGCATCCTCGTGCGCGTTGTAGGCTTCGTCGTCGGCCTCGGCTACGGCTTTCACCGCGGCGACAATCTTAGGATCGCTCTTGGCGCCGGCCGGGGATTTCTTGTCTTTCGCCGGCTTGCGTCCACGCTTGGGCTCATCCTCGCCGACCAGTTCGTTGTAGGCAAGCTTGTACTCGTCCGGCCATTTCAGTTTGGTTTGGATCTCCAGTTCATCCAGGGCGGTTCGCGCCTGATCGGCAATCCCGCGCACGCGCTTTTTTTCCATCAACCACTTCCATACGCCCCATTCCATGCCTTCTTTCATGATGGCCCGGGCTTCTTCGACTGCATTAAGTTTCTTCATCGCACCTCGATCACGGCAGGTAGGATTTCGCTGAACCATTCATCGTAAGGTTGCGAGCTCCCAGATCCCTGTGAGGTGTGAACACTGCGGAAGCGCGGGCTCCCGATTCGGGAATGTCAAGGACTGGGGAGAAATTAGGTTTACACCCAGCCCGATTCTGGAGCAGCCTAGCAACGACACCAATTTTGGAGGACTCATGCGTTTTTCCGCGCTTTTCGCTGTACTAGCGTTGGCTTTCGCAATACCGTCCGTGGCGCAGCAGCCTGCTGCGGCCTCGACGTCGGGCTACACCCTGACCGTGGTCGTCGAAGGCGTCAACAACCTGGGCGGGAATGTCGGTTTGCTGGTCTTCAACTCTGCCAAGGGATGGGCGGAGGACCGGAGCACCGCGCTGAAGGACATCACCGTACCGGCGCACGAAGGCACGGTCACGATCACGGTTCCGGATCTGCCTGCCGGAACCTATGCAGTGGCGCTGGTCCACGACGTGAACAAGAATCACAAGCTCGATCGGAATTTTGTGGGCCAGCCCAAGGAGCAGTGGGGCCTCTCCAATAATCCGCATGCCGTCATCAAGACACCGTCGTATAGCGCCTGTACGTTTGAGCTGAAAGGCAACCAGGAAGTCCATGTGAAGATGCAGCAGTAGCTCTGCCGGCGGGTAGTGGGTCAGTTTGAAATTCACCTGTGCAGGGTGGAGCACGCCTGCAGGCTTGCATATTGCAGGCCCAATTCGATGAGCGCTTTAGCGTCTGAAGTAAATCTATCCCTACCTCAGCGGCTGAAGCCGAGAGATTAGAGAGAGGATCTCAACTGCACGCCCAGAAGGCGTGCTCCACCCAAGATTACTTGTCCACAACTGCAGACTGATCCATTACGTACTCTTTGGCGTCGCTTGACTTCGAAGGCGGCGCTCCTGTATCAACTAAGCATCCTCAGGGTGAAGGAGTTCACCCCTAACCGCTGTCTCACTTAGTCCGGGACAGATGATGACTCCTGACAAGGAACACTTGTCGCGGAGTCATGTCCCCGGCGAGTCTTCCTAAGAAAAATTGATAGACATCAGACCTGACTTTCATCAGGCTGGAAGCACGAGAACAGATTCCTTATCGTCCGTGTTCTCCATGCCGTAGCCTGCCCTGGCGAAGCCGAAGGGTGGTGGAAGCTGTTCACCTTGCATTGGAAGGAAGCTCGACTTTGCTCAAATATGTCATGATCGGCGCTGGAGGGTTTGCCGGCTCCATCGCCCGCTACCTGATCGGCAACTACGTCGGCAGCCGTGTGGGCTTCCGCTTTCCCTACGGAACGCTGCTGGTCAATATCAGCGGGTGCTTTGTGCTGGGAGTCTGCATGGAACTGCTGGCGCGCACCACGGCCAATCCGAACTGGCGCTACCTGGTGCCCATCGGGTTCATTGGAGCGTATACGACGTTCTCAACCTTCGAGTTTGAAACGCTGCGTGCCATGCAGGATGGACAGCTTGCCATCGGCTTGCTGAATCTCGCGGTCAGTGTCATCGCGGGGTTCGCCGCCGTATGGTTCGGCGATGTCGTGGGCAGGGTGTTCGTATGAGCGGAACAGTTGCAGAAATCCGCAACTTTCAGGAGGACAGGTGCTAACCACCGGGCCAGCGAAGAAAGTCACCGTCTACGTGATGGAGGGACAGAAGTATCACGGCATGGCCTGCTATGCGGCGGTACTCGACTACCTCTTCTTCCGCGGAATCTCCGATGCAACGGTCACCCGCGGCATTGCCGGCTTCGGCACCGACCACAAGCTGCACACCAGCCGCCTGGTCGAGCTTGCCGACCAGATGCCGATGAAGATTGAATTTGTGGAGAGTGCAGAGCGCGTCGAGGAAGTGCTGCCCAAGCTCACCGAGATCGCAGCTCACGGATTGATCGAAGTGCAGGACACGATGGTCATCAACCCCGCGACCGACAAGAAGCGGCCGCAGCCTGCGCCTGCCGTTGCCAAGCTGCAATCGACAGCGAAGATCATGCGCATCCTGATCGGAGAGAGCGATCGCTGGCAGGACAAGCCGCTGTACCTGGCGTTGGTAGAGGCGCTGCGCGCCAATGATATTGCGGGAGTCACGGTGTATCGGGGCATCCTGGGCTACGGCGCCAATCGCCGCATGCACAAGGATTCCGCGCTGAATCTTTCGCACGACGCGCCCATCCTGCTGACCGTGGTGGACACCGAAGAGAAGCTGCGCGCGTTCTTTCCGGTGCTCGATCAGATGGTAAAGCAAGGGCTGGTCGTGCTGTCGGACGCGGAAGTCATCAAGTACTCAAACGCGCCGCTGCCCGAGAAAGAGGAGAAGCCAGAGTGAAACTCGAGGGAAAGGCCAAGATGCTGCGTATCCACTTCGGTGAAGACGACAAGTGGAAGGGACGCCCGCTCTATCAGGCCATCGTGGAGCGCTGCCGCGAACTCGACATCGCCGGTGCGACCGTGTTGCGCGGTATCGAGGGCTATGGCGCCAGCACCATCATTCGGCGGCGGCACCTGCTGAGCTTCTCCGCCGACGCGCCCATCCTGGTGCAGGTGATCGACACCGATGAGAACATTCAACGCCTGCTGCCCGCGCTGGAGGAGATGGTGTCGGAAGGGCTGATCGCAATCTCCGAAGTAGAGGTGATCAAGTACGTCCATCAGCACGGCCAGCACCCGCAGCAGTGATTCCGGGCTAACATCGATCGTCACCAGCGTAATTCGAAAGCCCCAGTTCTCGCGGTTTTCGAGACCTGGGGTTTTTCGTGTCCTATGCGGTGACTCACTGACCCATGGTTGAAAGTCACCCCCCCGTCTCGGAACCCGCGAGACATGGGGTACCCGGAAGTTCATTCCCGGCAGTTCATCCCGGACCATTGACACCGCTGAGAAACCCGCCCAGGTGAGCGGTGAGCGCGATCGCAATCGCGGCCACGACTTCGATCGGCAGACGCAATGACGTGCGGTCCCGCTGCGGCTTTCGCTGGTTTCGAAACTGCATCCAGGCGATCAGCCAGATCAACACACAAGAAATTGTCGCGAGAACCAGGTGGTACAGCAGAATCCCTTTCAGCCGCTGTCCTTCGAGTTGCAATTGCCAGGCCAGGATGCCGGTCGCCAACACCGGCACGCAGAAGATGGCGGCTGCCAGCAGATTGTAGTAAGCCACGGCGGCCAGCACGCGGCTCTTCTTCCAGTGGGCGGCGAAGTCAAACATAACGCTGGTTAGAAATAGCGCAATAGGGAAATGAATCAGCACGAC
Organism: uncultured Acidobacteriaceae bacterium; assembly: GCA_963698845.1. Taxonomy (GTDB): domain Bacteria; phylum Acidobacteriota; class Terriglobia; order Terriglobales; family Acidobacteriaceae; genus Bog-257. Next base: position 69,525 of record CAVOSH010000006.1, on the reverse strand, counting down.
GTGTTGCGCGTGCTTGGCCAGCAGCGCCGACTTCAGGTCAAAGGGGTTCACGATGTCCCCCGTCACTGGACCACGATTTTGGCCGTCATCTTGGGATGAAGTCCGCAGAAATAGCCGTACGTGCCCGGCTTTGGTGAAGGTGTAAGTAAATTGATCGTCGGTATCCAGCGCCTTCGACTTGAAAATCTTGTCGTCGCTGACGACGGTGTGCGGGATGTCGTCAGCATTGCTCCACCGCACCGTTGTGCCCACGGCAATCGGTCAACGTGGCCGGTGAAAAACTGAAGTTATCGATTTTTACTACCGCTTCCGCCGCACCCTGCGAAGTCGCAGAGTCAGCAATAGCACCGGTCGGCGTGCCCGCTCCAGCTGCGATCAACCCCAGCGCCATTACGAAGATCCATAATTTATTTTTCATTGCACTCTCCTGAAATGCCGTTCTCGATTCGTCAAACCAAACTGCTGTCGGTGATGGCCAGTGCGTGATGGTGTTGCACGTAGTTCACATCGGTCACGCCCAGCAGGCTTCGCAGCTGGTCGGCTGGAACCTTCATCGGGCCCGGCGACGGTCCCTGGCCGGGCATTGGTTGAGGAAACGCCGTGGAGCAGGCCGTGTGGAAGGTGACATTGCCCTCCACCTTCATCAGGGTCTGATGGATATGCCCGTTCAGTACGGTGACCGAGCCGAAGCGCTTCAGGTAAGAAAGCGCCTGGGCGCTGTCCTCGGTGCCCCATCCCCACTCCGGATAGACGCTCCACAAGCGGAATGTGCGCGAAGACGACGATGGGCGTGCTCTTGGAGAGATGCTTCACATCTTTTTCCAGCCACTCCAGCTGTTCGTTGCCCAGACTTCCCAGGCCACCTGCCTTCAGGTTCATCACGTTCACCAGGCCGACAAAGTGAACGCCCTTGTTGTCGAAGCTGTACCAGCCGGAGCCCTGCGTGCCTTTGCCGTAGCGCTCCAGATATTGCTTGCCGTCGTCATTAAGCACGTCGTGCTCGCCGGGCACAAAAAACACGTCCTTGGCGCTCGCGCTTTTCAGCAACTGGTCGACCGTGTCGAATTCGGAGGGCTTGGAGAGATGGCTGATATCGCCGGTGTGCAGGATGAAGGCCGGAGGGGCGGGCAGCGCGTTGATCTTGTCGATAGCTGCGCGGAACGTGCTGACTACGTCGGGATTCGCCGCCTTGTCGAAACCCATGTGGCTGTCGCTGATCTGGACGAAGGTTAGTTCGCCCTTCGCAGCATGTTTGCCGAAGTCGGAGAGGTTACCCAGACTGTAGGAGCTGAGTACGCCGCCCTTCATCACGCAAAAGGCGCCGGTGCCGGCCCAAGCCATGCACTTCAGAAATCCGCGGCGGTCGATGCCATCATGATTGTGGTCATGCAAGATCTGGTCTGAGACTACGATCTCGCCGGCTTTAGTTTGTGTCGCTTGCTTCATTGCCGAACACCTCGATTACGTGTCACCATCGCTAACTGGCGTCCGAATTTTTTATTCCGCCGCGCAGCGCACGGGTGCCCAACAAAAATAAATTTGGCATGCGGGAATAAATTCCGCGTGGGCGAGTTCAGTGAGGTTGAGGCGTGAAGGCTGAAAACAGCACTGGCGATTTCGAGCGGCTCGCAATGCCGTTGTTCGACTCGCTCTACAACTTCGCGCGTTGGCTGGCGCGGGATGAGACTGAAGCCGAAGATCTGGTGCAGGAAGCTTTCAGCAAGGCCCTGCGCGGCTTTGCATCGTTCACGCCGGGCACGGATTTCCGGGCGTGGATCTTTCGCATTCTGCGCAACACGTTCTTGACCTCGCGCACGGGGTTAACTTCGAGGATGACCGAGAGCCTGGAGGACGAAGAAGAAGGACTCTCCGTTGCCGTGACTTGGGAGACGCCGGAGTCGCTGGCTCTGGCCTCCGCCACCCGCGAAGCTTTGCAGTCCGCGCTGGAGCGCTTGCCGGTGGAGCACCGCGAAGTCGTGCTGCTCTGCGATGTGGAGGAGATGAAATACAAGGAGATCGCGGAGGTGCTGGGGATTCCGATCGGCACCGTCATGTCGAGAGTGGCACGTGCCCGAAAGTCTTTGCGGCGGTTGCTAACGGAACAAGGGACGCGGCCGCCTTCGGCCGGCAAGCAAGGTCCATCATGAGCTGCACTGAGTGGCACAATCGAATCGACGCCTACGTGGACGGAGAACTTTCGCCCGCCGACGCAGCGACATTTCGTGCGCACGCAGCGAAGTGTGCGGACTGCGCAGTCCTGGCGTTGTCTGCAGTCGAGAGCAAGTCGGCCATTCGCCGGGCGGGAATGCGGTATTCGGCGTCGCCGGAATTGCGGGCGCGGGTCTTAGAGTCGGCGAAATCCGAAGTCCAACCAGCGATCGCTGAAAAGAAGAAGCGCCGGCCGGTCTTTGCAGATTACTTGTCTGGAATGTGGCCGCGCTGGGCGGTTGCGGTCGCCGCACTATTGCTGATTGCGGCTGGATTGTTCGTGGCATCGAACCGGCGGCAGGAATCGAAATCGCTAGCGGAGTTCGCTGATCTTCATGTGGCGAACTTGGCCAGCGCAAATCCGGTCGAAGTCGTCTCGACCGACCGGCACACAGTGAAGCCGTGGTTCCAGGGACGGATTCCATTTACGTTTGCGCTGCCCGAACTTCAGGGCTCGGCGTTCACGCTGGTTGGCGGCCGGGTTGCCTATTTTCACCAGGAGCCCGGCGCGCACCTGGTATTTCGCTACCAGCGCCATTTCATCTCAGTCTTCATCTTCCGTGATACTTCGCAGCTCGACCTGCCTGTGTCGTCCTACCAGGGTCAAACATCGTCGTTCACGCTCCGCACCTGGATCCAGGGCGGACTGCGCTACGTGGTAATTGGCGATGCCGGTGCGGGCACGGTTCAGCAGTTGATGGAACTGTTGCGCAGCGCCCAGTAATTGGTGAGGGTAGATTTGCCGGGGAGTTCGCCGCGCCCGGTTTGCACATCACATCGACGGCTTTGTTCTCTGAGTAGAATGAACTCAAGCCATGCTTGAGAACCTCAACCTGAAGAAAAAAATTTCGGCGGAAGAGTACAAGCGAACCGTTCCTGGCCTGCAACTGCGTCTTTACGATCTGGAAAAGGCATGCTGGGACAACGGCGTGCCGACGCTCATCGTCTTCGAAGGTTGGGACGCCTCGGGCAAGGGAACGACCATCAGCGCGTTGACCCAGCGGCTCGATCCGCGCGGATTCAAGCTGTATCCCATCACCGCCGCGCGCACCTACGAGCAGCAGCGTCCGTGGCTATGGCGCTTCTGGCTGAAGGTGCCCAACCGCGGCGAAATGGTGATCTTCGATCACAGCTGGTACGGACGGGTGCTGGAAGAACGCGTCGAGCAAGTGGTTGCGGAGAAGGCGGCCAGGCAAGCTTTTCGCGACATCCTCGAATTCGAACGGATGCTGGCCGACGATGGCACTGTGATCCTCAAATTCTTCCTGCACATCAGCCGGAAGGAGCAGCGACGGCGGTTCCAGATGATCGAGGCGAACCCGCTGGAAGCCTGGCGCGTCACCAAAGCCGATTGGTCGAGGCATAGGAAGTACGACGACTACTTCGCCGCTGCCGAAGAGATGCTGGAGTTGACGGAGTCGGAATTTGCGCCGTGGACCATCGTCGGAGCGACCTCGAAGTCGTACACGCGCAAGTGCGTCTTTGAGACCATCATCAGCGCGCTGGAAAAGAATTTGGGAACGAAGGCTCCGCCACGCAGCGATGCCGGCGACGATGAGGTATCGAAAGACGCCGAGCTGCGCGAAGCCATGGAGACGCTGACACGAGGCGGCGCCTGATGCTGGAGACCGTCGATCTTACCCGTGTTCTCGATCGCGCCAGCTATGTTCGCGAAGTCACCCGCCGGCAGATCCAGCTCCGGGAATTGGGCTATCAAGTCTATCTGCAGAAGCGCCCGGTCATCCTGGTCTTTGAAGGCTGGGACGCCGCGGGCAAGGGCGGCGCCATCAAGCGCATTACCGAGAAGCTTGACCCGCGCGGGTATGTGGTCTATCCCATCAGCTCGCCGCATGGCGAAGACAAAACACGGCACTATCTCTATCGCTTCTGGCGGCGGTTGCCGGAGCGCGGACAGATCGCCATCTTCGATCGCTCCTGGTATGGACGTGTGCTGGTGGAACGGGTGGAGGGCTTTGCCAGCGAAGCGGAATGGAAGCGCGGCTATAAGGAGGTCAATTCCTTCGAGCGGCAACTGCGCGAGTTTGGCGCGATCCTGGCGAAATTCTGGATTCACATCTCGCGTGAGGAACAACTGCGGCGGTTTGAGGAGCGCAAGGCCATCGGCTACAAATCCTGGAAGCTGACGGAAGAGGATTGGCGTAACCGGCAGAAATGGTCGGCGTACGAAGAGGCCGTGGAGCAGATGCTGGTGAAGACCAGCACCGCCACCGCCCCTTGGACGCTCATCGAAGGTAACGACAAGTACTGGGCCAGAACAAAGGTACTGGCGAAGCTGGTAAAGATATTGTCAACGGAACTCGGCTATCAGCCAGCGGATCCGCTGAGCAAGTCCGAGGCCGCCGAGGTCCGGCGTAGAGGCAAACGAGCACGCCGGGGTTAACGGCTGCTGACGCGGGGGCGCTTTGTCAATATGGCGTCGATGCAGTAGGCGGCGAAGCCGGCGGCGATCATCAGCATTCCGAAGAAAAAGCTGCTCATGCCGAGGACCCGCTCGTGCTCAGCGTGCGTGACCGCAAAGCCCAGCAGGAGCATCGGCAGCACACCTACCAGCACCACTCCAAACATGCCGCCCGGCACACGGAAGGGACGCGGCAAATCTGGCTGAGTGATGCGCAACCCCACCAGGGCGACGAATTCCAGCAGCAGGCTCAAGCCGTAGATGAGGATGTCGAGCGTGACCAGCCGCTCGAAGCCGAAGCCCAGACACAGCGCCCATCCGGTGGCGAGCACCAGGATCGAGACCCACGGCGCCTTCGCGCCTGGCGTGACTTTGGCGAAGACCGCCGGCAGCAGACCGTCCTGCGCCATAGCGTAGGGCAGCCGCGAATAACTCATCACCAGCGCATTGAACATGCCGAAAGCGCTCATCATGCCGCCGAGAACGAGTCCGGTACGCAACAGCGGACCGCCGAGCATTCCGGCAATGTCGGCCCACGATCCGGTCTCCCACGCTGTGGGACTTAAGCGGGTCAACGACATTGCGGCTACGGGAAGGATGTAGCTGACGGCGACCAGCAGAACACTGGCCAGGATGGCGCGAGGATAGGTGCGCTGCGGCTGGTCGACTTCGGTGGCGATGGTGGAGGCATTATCCCATCCCATGTAGTTCCACATCGCCACCAGCAGCCCGCCCATGAGGTCGACCTGCACGGTCGACGGGGGCGTCGCCGCATGCGCCAGCGCTCCGAACTTGAATGGCGCCAGCACGACGATGATAGCGAAGGGCGCGGAGAGCAGCGCGAAGAGCCATAGAGACGTAGTCGACACGACTTTGATTCCGGCGATGTTCAGCGCCGCGCAGGCCGCCACGACGATTACCCCGACCACGATGCCGCGATGATTCAAACGGAACCAGGGGAACAGGCGATCGAGGTAGAGGACGAACAGCGTGGGATAGATGGCCATGTCGAAGACGCTGGCCAGCAGCGAGAGCCACGCCTCCTGAAAGCCCCAGAAGTTGCCGAGGGCATGCCGCACCCAGGCGTAATAGCCGCCCTCTTCCGGCAGCGCGGCGGCAAGTTCGCCGATCATGAACGCCGTCGGCAAACTCCACACAACTGGCGTGAGCAGCAGGATGAGGATGGCGCCGCCGTAGCCCGCGCCGCGCACGATGTCTTCCGTGCCATAGGTTCCGCCCGAGACCATGAAGAACGTGGCGACAATCAGTGGCCAGAGCGTGAGCCGGGCGGATTTCTTCGCGATCACCGAAGCCGGCTCGGCAGAGATATTCGCCTTGAACGGGAAGAGCTTGGGCGCAGGCAATTTCTGTGGCTGATCCTTGCAGGAGCTTGGGGCGCCGCGGTACATTGAGCGTCGCAGCTATCAATGTATCGCATTCCAGGGAGCCGACGGCGGGGCTTAGAGTCGTAACCTTAGCGGCTGAAGCCGGATTTTTCAGGCGCTGCCTTATCTGCACCGCTGAAGCGGTGCTCCACCCCTCTCCATGGCCCGCGATTCTGGAGGTCCGGTTTTGTGGGAAGCGCAGCCTGCCGGATTGCGGGTGGAGCACGCCTTCAGGCTTGCATTTTGAAACACGATCGACTCGGCAGAGTCGGCTTCAACTGACGACAGGTCTAAGGGAGCTATCACCTCGGAAGCCGAAGCCGTCCTGGAAAAATATTTTCGGCACGGCTGCAGCCGTCCGCCCTCATTCACCGCTGTCTCAAGGTGCGAAGTAGCCTGAAATATCCATGATCAACTGCGTGTCGCTGGAGGCGAACGCGTCGGTCTTGCCATTCACGTTGGGCACGATCGCCAGGTTGGAGGTGATGGCGCCGTCGGCTGCGTTGAGCGTGGAGACGGTTGGCTGCTGCTGCGGATCAGGCCACAAGGTCAGATAGCCGAGATGCCCCGGCGGCACGACAGTCGCGTTGAAGACGTAAGCTTGCGCAGTCGCCGGTGGTCCGCAAGGACTGTTCTGCACCTCGACCGTCAACTCTCCCTGGAACGGCGGACCGCTCTGGCGGGTGTCGAGCACGCGGCAGGGCGTCAGCGCGTAGAACGACAGTCCGCCGCTTGCGGGCGCGGCGAAGTAGCCGTTCACGTCGATGAGGAGGTCGGTGTCATCGGTAACGTAGGTGGCGACACCGCCGCTGGTGCCGGCCGGAACGATCGCCGCGTTGGCGACGTTGGTACCCGTGGGATCATTCAGCGTCGACACCGTGGGACGCGTGAGGCCCTGGGGCCAGACCGTCAGGTAGTGCACCACGCCGTTGTTCCTGGGAACGACGGTGAAATTGAGCGAGTAGGCGGCTGCAGTGCTTGGGAGACCACAACTGCTGCTCAGCACCGGGAAATCGCGCTCCTGTCCCCCGACGAGCGAAGGTCCGCCCAGCGATCCGTTGGGCCCACGCGTGTCGGCTACGCGGCAGGGCGCCACGGGATAGAACTCGAGCGTCGAACCGTTTGCTGGAATGAAATATCCGTTGATGTCGAGCACAACGTTGGTGGTGTTGGTGACGAAGACGCTGACCGATCCGCTGGGCGCGCCCGCGGGAATGATCACTGCGTTCGCCTTGGTGCGGCCGTCGGGGGAGTTGAGCGTCGATGAAGCGGGCTGGCCTTCGCCGGTGGGCCAGATAGTGAGATAGCCCAGCCGCCCTTGCGGGATCACGGTGACGTTCAGCGAATAGGCGGCGGCGGTTGCGGGGATGCCGCAGGGGTTGTCGCCCTCTGACAGCGGGAACGCGCGCGAGCTATTGGCCGGAATCGCCGGTCCGCCAAACGCGCCGTTCGGATTGCGCGTGTCGACCACGCGGCACGGCGTGATGGCAACAAACTGTAGCGGCGAGGGAACAGGGTTGACGATCTGGGTGACGCCCCCGCTGCTGGGCGAGTAGTTGGCATCCCCCGAATAGGTCGCGACAATCGCATCTGTACCGACGGGCAGTGTCGACGTAGTACAAACGGCCTCGTCTGAGTTCAGGACAATGGATGTGCAGCCCGAGATCCCGCTGCCATTCGAAGTGAAGCTGACCGAGCCCGTGGGCGCAGGTGGTCCCAGAGGGCCAACGGATGCGGTGATCGTTACCTGATCGCCGACAACAGACGGATTCGGCGAACTGGTGACGGTCGTCGTACTGAGCGGCAACTCTACCACCTGCTGCACGGTGTTCGATGTACTGCCGGCAAAGCCACCGCCGCCCGCATAGACCGCGACAATCTCGTGCGTGCCCATCGACAAGCCGGAATAATTCAGCACCGCAGTGCCGAAGTATAGAAGCGCGGCCCCAATCTGAGCGCCGTCGCTCTTGAAGATCAGGTTGCCGGTCGGCGTCAAACCGTTCTGTGCCTGGACCGTCGCGGTCATGGTGACGGGTTGGTTCAGATGGGAAGGGTTGGGAGCTGTTGTGAGCGTTGTTGTGGTCAAGATCGTCGGCGGCCCGGTCAACTTGAAAACGGTTCCGTCATTGTTAGCTCCGCCGATGTAGGTCGTTCCATAGAGGAAGCCGTCGCTGGCCAGGAGCAGGTCGGTATAAGGATTGCTCCCGTCGCCGCAATTGCAAAAGGCGTGAAGAAGGGTTACCTGGCCGTTGGGAGCGAGACGGTAGACAGCGCCACGACCATACTGTCCGGAGCCACCCGTGGTTCCGTAGAAGTTGCCGTCCGAGGCTTCGATTAGCCCCGACTCCGGCGTGGCCCCATCCGGGCAGGAGTGACTGCAAAACGCGAAGACTACGCTGAAGCCGCTGCCATCCGGCCTGATCTTGAAAATCGTGCCGCCACCGCCGGCGCCACCCAAATTAGCCGTGCCATACAGATACCCGTCGCTGGCCAGGAGCAGCTTGCCGCGCGGGCTATTGCCATCGCTGGCACCGCTAAAGCTGTGCAGCACGGTGTAGGCGCCCTCAGGCGTGAGCCGAAACACGACCCCATAATTCCCGTTGGCTCCTCCGTAGGTTGTGGTGCCGTAGAAATTGTGGTCCGGACTTTCCACCAGCCCGGCCAATGGGTGTGCGCCGTCGACGCAGTTGGCCTGCGAGCAGAATGTGTACAAGACCGTAAAGTTGCTGCCATCCGTGCCGATCTTGAACGCGGTGCCGTCACTGCCACCACCATAGGCAACGCCATAGAGATTCCCGTCGCTGGCCAGGAGGAGCGGTGCGTAGATTACACCGCCGCCCGCTCCGGTGAGGACACTAAACGTACCCTGTGGCGTGATTTTGTAAACGACGCCAGGGTCGGGACCGGGGCCGCCCGTGCGCGTGGTGCCATAGAGATTACCGGCCGCGTCCTGCACCAGACCACTTGACGGGTATTCGCCATCGGTGCCGACAAACTCATGAATCAAGGTGAGCGTGCCATCCGGAGTCATCTTGAACACGAGGCCGTAATTGTCCGTGCCTCCGTTCTCGGCGGTGCCATAGAAGTTGCCGTCGGCACCCTGGACGAGCCACTCCCGGTAAGGATTCATTCCATCGCTGCCGCTGAAGCTGTGCAGGTTGGTGAAGGTCTGTGCAGCAGAGGCGATGGTCATCACGGCACAAAACGCAACGGTGATGCAGATCCTGCTCGACCAGCTCCTAGTCAGCATACGTCTCTCCTCGGGTTGGCATCGGCACAACGTAAACAGGTTTGCACGGCGGGGACCCGCTCCACACGCGCCGCAAATCAGCGCCCGACCAAAGGAAGCTGAGTGCTCATCGCGGTTTTGGCCGCTTGCATCCGAATGGCGTGGCTCGCCCCACAGTCGGAAGATCCCTGACTCGCATTGCGCAAAGAAAAGGGCAAAACCGTCACGCGATTTCTGGATTTTTCAGGGCGGAAGGCCCTCCTGCGTTTCGCCAGAGCAAATCGCTTGACAGGGTATTGGATCGTGTCAGACTGGCGGCTCACAGGAGGGAGGAGCAACATGTCCCAGGACAACATCACAATCGTGCGGCGCTGGTTCGACGAGGTTTGGAACCGCGGCCAGGTTGCTACGATTCCTGAGCTGATGGCCGCCGATGCAGTCGGCGTCGGACAAGGTGGCGCGGAGGTAGTGATTCGCGGCCCGCATGAATTCCAGGCGTTCGTTGAAAAGCTGCGCGGCGCGTTTCCCGATATTCATGTGACCATCGAGGATGCGTTTGCCACAGAAGATAAAGTTGCGGCGCGGTGGTCGGCGACCATGACGCATCGCGGCGATCATCTCGGCCTGCCGGCCAGCGGCAAACAGGTGCGCATCACCGGGATCTCGCTGGTGAAAATCGCCAACGGAAAAATCGTTGCGGGCTGGGACAATTGGGACCAGCTGACGATGATGCGCGAGATCGGCGCGATCAAGGGAGTGGAGATTCCCCTGGCGGCGTCGGGAAGTTGATCTTTCGGTCGTGCCACGATTCCGCCGCCGCCTTCAGTCGGAACTCACATCAGAAAGGACGCGGACGTCAGTTGTCGTCGTCGTCCGGTTGCAGCAGGAGTTCCGTCGAGGGAACGAAGTAATAAGCGCCGGTGAGCGGCCGGGTGTAGCGGGTGAGCGCGTCGCGGCGGCCAGTTTTCAGGCCAGCCATGCTCTCCAACATTTTGTGCAGGCGCTCCTGCTCGGCGCTGAAGCCGACGAACATGGTTCCGTGATTGGTGACGGTGCCGTAGGGCATGTTGCGGCGGAAGACTTTTCCGAACTCATCCTGGTCGGTGCTGGCCACGTGCGAGTCCGGCGCCTTGTTTTCGATCTCGACGCTATCGGCCTTGATGCGTCCCATCACCGTCTGCTGCTTCTCGACCGGGAGCGACTCCCACGCTGTGGTATCGTGCTGCCACTTCTGCAGCAGCAGGATGCTTCCACCCTCGCCGGGTTGGCCTTCCGGGATCAGCGCCACTTCAGGGGCCTTGACCAGGCTGGGATTCTCGCTGCCATCGATGAAGCCGGTGAGATCGCGGTCATGGCGATAGGGCCAGCTTGAAGTTTCTTCGGCGACCGTCGCCAAGTCTTTCAGTGCGGCGATGGCCCCATGCGCCTCGTCGAAGACCACGTCGTAGGCGCTGCCCGAGAGCCACAGCACGGCGTCGTGCTGGGTCGCAGGCATCTTGAAATTCTCAATGCCGACGATGTCCTGGTTGAAGCCATGAATTCCCGCGGGCGTGGCGTGTGGAAAGACGTTGCTCCACAGCTCGGGCCGAAAACCGACGACCAGGTTGATGCCGCCAATGGTGGTCCGCGGCTCGCGCAGGGACGAGATCGCCTTCACCAGCGGAGCCCCGTTCTTCTGGTTCAGAACATCGAACTCAAGGTAGGCGTGGGAGGAAGTTCCAAGTGCGAAGATACCGCTCTGCGGTGAATGCATCCCGATATGATATCGAGGCTCGCGAGCAGGAACAAACCTTGCTCCGCGATGTTCATCGCATTGTCATCAAACGCCGAGTGCCTCGTCGCCTTCGGAATCTTCGGCCGGCAGTTCCGCTGCCACTCCCCCATACTGCGGGAAGATGAACTGCAGCGGAGAGCGCAAGGCATCGCTCACGATGAAGCGCAGGATGCCCCATTGCGCCGAGGGAAGGAATTTTGCAGCCAGCCGCTGGGCAATCTCGGAGAGCAGGCTGTGATCGGATGGGATGCCCGCTTCCGCGAACAGCGAAAGCGAGTTCAGCTCGCGCAACAGCGCTGCCCCGGAAGCCTGGAAGCGCGCACGCACCGCCGGATTCGCCTCCATATAATGCGCGATGGATTGCTGGCCGCGCTCGGGCGAGGCACGCGAATCCTCGCTGCGCGTCGATCGGGTCAGCCGGACAAGCGCGGCAGTGCGCTGGCGCAGATCCGGCGCGCTGCAGAAGTCGTCAATGCGAGCCGCCAATTCGGACGACAGCACGCCCAGCTCCGGGTCAGGCTGGGGCACGGACTGGCCGATAGCGTTCATAAGGCACGGTTGAACCAAAAGACTAGCACGAGCCGTGTCTGCGTCCCCCAGCGATTCGCCGATCGGTGGTTTCTCTGTTTCACAACGAAGGCGTCGCCTTCGAAACGCAATACAAATTGTTTCTAACATATGAAAGTCCGCACCAAAATCTAAGTACGCCGGCTACATACGACGTAGAACTTTCGGCATCTTCATGCTGATTTTCTTGAAAAACGTAATCCAGAAGTTCACAATTTCGTCGATACACTCACTGTTCTTTTCAGGGCAGCGACTGTACTCCTTCTCGGAGTTCACGTCCTGCGGGTTCGCTCTGCTATACGGCTGCTGTGAGCAGCCGAAAGCCGAAGGCCCGCTGTGTCCACGGTGGGTGCGGGGTTGGGAAGAGAACACTACAGAGTCTTACAACACGGAGGAAGCAAAATGGATTTGGAAGCTATGATCGCCAAAATCGCATTAGGAACCCTTGCCGTGCAAAGCCTGCTCTTCTTGGGCGGCGGTGTCAGCGCTGAAGCACAAGCTACAAATACACAACGTCCTAACATCGTCATGCTGATGACCGATGACACCGGTTGGAACGACTTTGGTGCGTATTCGGGAGGAGGCCTGACCCTAGGGCATCCCACGCCGAATGTGGACCGCATGGCCAAGGAGGGCGCCGTCTTCACCAGTTGGTATGGGCAGGCGAGTTGCACCGCCGGCCGCGCCTCCTTCATCACGGGACGCATACCGATTCGCTCGGCGCTGTCGATCGTAGTGGCGCCGGGCGACGAAAACTACCTGCGCCCCGAGACCCCAACCATTGCCGAGTTCTTCAAGAAGAACGGCTACAGCACCTATTTCTCCGGCAAGTGGCACCTGGGCGACAAGCCGGTTGCCTATCCCATCAATCATGGCTTCGACGAGATGAAGCAGTTCGCCGCGTATTACGCCGGTGTGTACTCCTACAACGACACCTCGAAGTGGTTTCATCCCTGGTTCCCGTCGTACAACCCCGACTTCGAAAAGATGTATGACTCCGTCGTCAACCTCGGCGAATGGGAAGGTGTAGCCGGCAAACCAGCAACGAAAGTCGGAACCATCACCTATGACTCGCTGGCAACCTACGATGAGCGGCAGGCCGACAACGCAGTCGCCTACATCAAGGAGCATGCCAAGAGCGGCAAGCCATTCTTCATGGACGTCAACTGGATCAAGATGCATAACCCGACCAATGCGGCGCCCGACTTCCGCGGCAAGTCGCATCTTGGCGACTACTCGGACTCGCTGATGGAGATGGACGCCGACATCGGCAAGGTGCTGGATGAGATCCGTGCCGACGCGCCGAATACCATCGTGATCGTGACGGCTGACAACGGCGCGTGGCTCGATGCCTATCCCGATGCCGGCACCACGCCATTTCGCGGCGAGAAAGGTTCGGCCTTCGAAGGTGGCTGGCGCGTACCCGCGATCATGTGGTGGCCCGGACACATTCAGGCTGGGTCGAGCTTTGGCGAGATGATGTCGCACATCGATTGCTGGTCGACACTGGCGTCGATGGCCGGTATTACGCCTCCTCCCACCGGCGAGATGAAGGATAACAACGGCAAGCCCATCTACTTCGACAGCATCGACAACAGCGCTTACATATTGGGCAAGGCGCAGCACTCGGCCCGCAGGTCGTGGGTTTACATCAATGGCGAATATCTGAATGCCATCCGTGCGGACATGGCCGGCGACCCCAATGAGCCCTGGGTGAACATTGCCTGGAAATTTGTTTGGACGGCAAAGGACTCATGGCTTGGCCCAACCCAGGGACTCGGTTCCATTCCTGCTGTCTACAACCTGAGCATGGATCCGTTCGAGAGATACGACATGATCTTCAACGGAGCCGAAGGCGAGATGAACAACCTGAAGACCTCTCCGGGCAGGTACGCCGGTGAGGATAACGGTTGGTCGGCGGCTGTCTTTTCACAAACACTGACCGACTTCGACCAGAGCATTATCAAGTATCCCAGCATCAAGCGCTTTCCTGGTGGGGCTTCGAACGACTTGATTCCCGACCTGCAGCACCCCAACAACCCGTTGCCGCTGCTTGAACCGGGCAAGATGCCTATTGCAGTTCCGTCAGCAGACTGAGGTTCAGCGGGGAAGGACGTGCGTGTGTTCACGTCCTTCCTCAATTCACCGATCCCTGCAGCGAGCCTTCCTCCTGCACGACCAGACGATAAGCAACGTAGTACTTGTAGATGTTGCTGACGTATTGCACGGTCACCGGTCCTACAGTCTGGTCAACCAGCAACTCGACATTTCCAAACCACTTGTTCGGGTCCAGCCCTTGCACGGCCGCTCTCCTGCGCAGGTCAGCGATACGATTGGGGCCGGCGTTGTATCCGGCGAAGGTGAACAGCAGGCGGTCGGTCGGATCGATCGCCGGATCATTGAAATACTGGTCCGCAATGTCCCGCAGGATTTTGACGCCGGCATGAATGTTATTCTCGGCGGTCATGATGTCGGGAATGCTGATAGGCGCGGCCGCCGCGGTCGAGGGCTTGACCTGCATGATGCCAACCGCTCCTCCGGGGCTTCTGGCCGACTGCTCCAGCATCGATTCCTGGTAGCCTTGCGCTACGATCATCAGGTAATCGAAGTTGTACTGGGACGCATACTTCTTGAAGTATGCCACCAGCTCCTTGAACTTTTTGATCTCGGATTCCGAGGTCGCATCCCTCAGCGCTGTGCCTTGCTGAAGGTACTCGCGAAGCAAAGTGTTGCCGAAGGATGTTCCGGCGGCGTGGGTTTTGGCGAAGTCGTCTACCAGTTGGGTTAATTGCGGATTGTTCTTGCGCATCGCCCATGCCAGGTTCCCTTCGCTGCCGATGGCGACCTTCGGATACGGAGTGATACTGGGCAAGACCTGAGACCACAGATCGGCACGCTCCGCTAGCGTGACCGTGGCGGGCAGCAAGCCCGCGTTAACCATCTCCATCAGGTCTTCGTCCATCAGGTTTTTGTCGGCTGCTTCGATCAGGATGGGCGGCTTGCCCTGACTGCGCAGGGTTGCATTGACCTTCTCCAGGTTCTGAGAGTAGGACGCGAGAGGATTTACAAAGATCTTCTTTCCACTCAGATCGTCCACGCTCGAGATGGTGCCGAAATTCTTGCCGCCTACCACGACCTGCTTCACATCAGTTTGGATCGGAATCGAGAAGGAAACTTCCTGTGCGCGCTCGGGAGTCTCCACCAGGCCGTAGGCAATGACATCGCCCACTCCTTGTGTCAGCGCTGCCTGAATCTGGTCCGGGCGCATCGGGATGAACGTGACCTCGATGTGTTGTCTGCCGCGAAGCCTTCGGTTCACGAACTGCTGGAAGGCGCTCAGGGCCTCGTAATTGATACCGGCAGGTCGCCCGTTGACGTAAAAAAATCCGGTGCGGCTGTAAAGTACAAGGGCGCGGATGCTGCCGCGCTTCACCATCTCGTCGAGGTCGCCGGTGTGGCGCTCGAAGTTGACTGGAAGTTGTGCTTCCGCTCCTGCGGATTGCAGCGCGGGGCTGGCCGCGAGAGTCTGTGCGGGTGGGCTTGACATGGGAGCAGCCTGGCCGAATAGCATCGATGGGAGCGACGCCACGAGTAGAGCGAGACTCAATCTGTTTATCGAGATTGCCGCTCCAGCCATCGTGGTTCCTCGTTGAGAAATCGTATCTCTAAAAGAGGGAGTTGCTAAGTGTTATCTCCGGGTCAAATTGCAAACGCTCACTGCCCGTTCAGTTCACTGGCTAGCCGATTCATGCTGTTTTGCTGAATATGGATCAGGCCGGTGTGCGGATCGTCCAGATCGACAATTAGGGCCATGACCAGCGCCATCACCAGCGGCGTGACAATAAGAGACAGCCAGATTTTGCGCTTCAGACTATAGCCCGTGATGAAGCTCTGAAAGATGGCGACCACCAGGATAATGATCCACACAGCTTCGGGAACGCGGTTCTCGAAGGCCGCCAGGCGCTTCTCGGAGATGCCGACCATCTCGTTCAGACCCTGCACGTAGGAGGTGACGATGGCGCTCTGGTTCTGTTGTGCGACCTGCAGCGCCTGCTTCCAAAGCTCATCTTGAATAGCGTTGGTCTGCTGGATGGTACGGTCCAACTCCACGGGGTTTCCCAGCGTCTCTCCGGCAAAAGATCTTCGCACGCCGACATATTCGCGCAACAATTGCTCGCTCTTCGAGCGTTCAGGCTCCGGCAGTAACTGGGCTCGCAGCCACACTGTGCCGATGGCATGCGCTTCTTCGGCGACCAGGTCTCTGCGCTGGTCGAATCTGGGAAGCGCCATGGCGATCGTAAAGCCCAGCAACAGGCCCAGCAGGACGAACAGGCCTTCGCGCAGTCCTGAGATGTGCTCATGACGATGGGCGTCCTCGTTTACGCTCGTGGCCGACGCGAGCCTGAACCCCACTAGCGTTGACACAAAGAGTGCCGCTGCCACGCAGACGAAGAAAATCCATGGGGCACCGAGAAGAAAATTCATTAGTGAACTTTACTCCTGTTTGATCGCACCGGCTGCGGCCGCGGTGTTGC
Source organism: uncultured Acidobacteriaceae bacterium (assembly GCA_963698845.1). Lineage (GTDB taxonomy): Bacteria > Acidobacteriota > Terriglobia > Terriglobales > Acidobacteriaceae > Bog-257. The sequence continues at coordinate 53,408 of CAVOSH010000006.1, read as the reverse complement.
GATGCTACTGTTCCCCGGCCAGGGCTCGAATCAGTTTGCTGATGCTGTGCGCGACGCCGAACGATTCGACGACGGAAGACGGATCGAGCAGTCCCAGTCCGCAAGTCGCCGTGATCATAGCGCGTTGAGCCAACTCCTGCGGATCGCCGGCCTGGGACGCCGCTTGCAGCCAGCGAACAAGATGCTCGCGGAATCGACGGCGTTGAAGCCCGGCCGGGTCGGAACTATACCGTACGCAACCATTCCGCCTTGATGCACGAAGTCGAGCGCATGCGAATCGGCGAAAAACTGCTCCAGCCCTCATCGGCATCGAACGAGAAGATGTCCGGCTGGGCGCGGCGCATTCGTTCGAACGGACGCGTCGCGCAACAATGCAATCCCGCGTAGGCCCCGCGAACTCTCGCATCTTCAAGGGTGACCGCCAATGCCTCGAGCCTCTTTTCCTCCGCGACAATCCTCCTGCCGGCGCTTCGAGGCACAACGCCGGCTCATCGACGAACAGCAATACCGGCAGGCCAGCCCGCTTCAGCCGGTCGATCTGCCAGCAGACGATCTGCGAGATGTGAAATGCGACGGCGGCAAAGAGTGCAGGGTCCGACAGGAATGGCCGGCCTCGATGAAAAAGATAGGCCGACAGCGTAATCGGGCCCTCGATCTGCCCTTTAACGGCGACGGCCTCGCGGAAGAGACCTGATGAGAGCGCTTCTTCGAAAGCCGCGAATCCCGCCGCGTTCTGCCGGCGTCAGCTCGCCATCACTCCGGTGAAAGATTTCGAGCACCGAATCCAACTCGCCCTCCTTGACCTGGTAACCGTAGCCTTCCTCGCGAGACTCGATCAGATTCGCCACGGCGCCTAAACCCTGGCCGATGATATTTTCGCAGTCGGAGAGTTGCGGCAACTGCGGCCAGAAAGGGAATCCTGTGCCGACATTTCGGCTACCGCTGCAACGGCCGATGTCCGGACTTGAAAGGCAGGCTGCCAATGCCGGTGACTGCTCCGGCTGGAACGAAGCGCCTTGCGAGTGCTGTGAGCTGCCATGCTTTTGGGTTGCTACTTGCTTTCTTCGCGAACTGCGGCTGCAGGGCACAGACTGGATCGTTATCACCGTAACACGATTGCCTAAAGCCGTTGCCAACGTATCACATTGCCATGCCGCGCCGGGTAACGAGTTTGGAACGTTTACCGCCTCGTTATAATCAAAAGAAAGGGAAATCAGGCACCACCAGCCAATTTGCGCTCATGCACACTAAAGGCGTTGGCATTTCCCGGTCACGCGCTGTCCTTTGACTTGACGCGACTACGGCAGACAGGGCCACAAGGACATAGATGATGAAAGCTCACGAACATCCTCTGGAGAAGATCCTCGCCGAACGCATTGCCATCATCGATGGAGCGATGGGTACGACCATCCGCACCTACGGCATGAAAGAAACCGACATCCGGGGAGAGCGCTTCAAGGACGCGACCAAAGGTCTGCTGAACAATGGCGACCTGTTCTCGCTCACCCAGCCGAAGATGATCGGTGACATCCATCGCCGCTTTCTGGAGGCCGGCGCCGATATCATTGAGACCAATACCTTCGGTGCGACCAGCATTACCCAGAGTGAATTTTTCGTTGAAGATCCGCGCGAGCGTGGTGGCCGGAAGGATCCCGAGTTCTATCAGAAGGTGGTCGACGATCCTTTCCTGGGAGACCTGGCGTGGGAGATCAACGAGAAATCGGCTCAGCAGTGCCGGGAGTGGGCGGACCGCGTGGGCACTGCGACCTCGCGCCAGCGTTTCGTCGCCGGCGCAATTGGACCGCTGACGGTTTCGCTCTCGAACTCGCCTGATGCCGATGATCCCGGCTTTCGGGTGGTCACCTTTGATCAGGTGAAGACTGCATACAAGCAGCAGATACGCGGACTCATGGCTGGTGGCGTTGACCTGCTGCTGGTTGAGACGATCTTCGATTCGCTAAATGCCAAGGCGGCGCTGGTTGGCATTCGCGAGGTGTTTGACGAAGACGACAAACAGTTGCCGGTGATGATCTCGGCGGCGGTAGGGCGGGGCGGTGAGACGATGATTTCCGCGCAGACCACCGAAGCGTTCTGGAACGCCGTTCGGCATGTGAAGCCGTTGTCGGTGGGCCTCAACTGTTCGATCGGCCCTGACCTGATGTATCCGTTTCTGGAAGAGCTTGCCGAAAAAGCGGACGTGCCGATTTCCTGCTATCCCAATGCCGGTCTGCCGAACCCGCTGGCGGAAACGGGATTCGATTTCGGTCCACAAGATATGGCGCGCTACCTGGGCGATTTCGCGCGAGCCGGACTGATCAACATTGCCGGCGGCTGCTGCGGCAACACGCCGGAGCACATCGCCGCCATCGCCAAGGCGCTGGAAGGTCAGCCTCCGAGAAAATGGGAGCCTGAGCTTGCCTTAGAAAATTACGGCCGCAGCGAGGGAAGAGCGTGAGCGTCTCCGAGAGCGTAAACACTGCCAGCGCCGTGGAGCCCAAGCCGCTCCGCCTGTCGGGGTCGCAGCCGTTTACTCAGCAGGCTGGCGTCTACATGGTGATCGGCGAGCGGACGAACGTGGCCGGGTCGCCGAAGTTCGCGAAGCTGATCAAGGAAGGCAAGTACGAAGAAGCCGTCAGCATTGCCCGGCAGCAGGTGGAAAACGGCGCGAATGTCCTCGACATCTGCATGGATGAGGGCATGATCGACGGCGTCACCGCGATGACCCGCTATCTGCTGCTGCTGGCCAGCGAGCCTGAGGTCGCCAAAGTTCCGTTCATGATCGACTCCTCGAAATGGGAGGTCATCGAAGCGGGCCTGAAATGCCTGCAAGGCAAAGGCATCGTCAACTCGATTTCACTGAAAGAAGGCGAAGAGAAGTTTCGTCACAACGCCGCAACTGTTTTGAAGTATGGCGCCGCGGCGATCGTCATGGCTTTCGACGAGAAGGGCCAAGCCGCAACCTACGAAGACAAGATCCGCATCTGCGAACGCGCCTATCGCATACTCGTTGACGAGGTGGGTTTCGCGCCCGAAGACGTCATCTTCGATCCCAACATCCTCACCGTGGCCACCGGCATGGAGGAGCATAACAATTACGCGGTTGACTTCATCAATGCCACGCGGTGGGTCAAAGCCAACCTGCCGCATGCCAAGGTGAGCGGCGGCGTGTCGAACATTTCGTTCAGCTTTCGCGGTAATAACAAGGTTCGCGAAGCCATGCACTCCGCGTTTCTGTATCACGCCATCGCGGCGGGTATGGACATGGGCATCGTGAATGCCGGGATGCTCGAAGTGTACGAGGAGATCGATCCAGAACTGAAAGTATTGGTTGAGGATGTGCTCCTAAACCGTCGGCCCGATGCGACCGAACGGCTTGTCGATTATGGCGAAACGCTCAAAGGGGTGAGCGCGGCGGTCACGGAAAAGAAGGCCGAGGAATGGCGCAGTGGCACCGTCGAAGAGCGTCTCTCGCACGCGCTGGTGAAAGGAATTGATGCCTACATCGAGGCCGATACGGAGGAAGCGCGCCTGAAGTTTGGCCGTCCTTTGCTGGTGATCGAAGGTCCGCTCATGGACGGCATGGGCGTGGTCGGCGATTTATTTGGATCCGGCAAAATGTTCCTGCCGCAAGTGGTGAAGTCCGCACGAGTGATGAAGAAGGCGGTCGCTCACCTGACGCCGTTCATGGAAGCCGAAAAGGCGGCGATGGTTGCGGCGGGCCAGGAAGTGAAGGCGCAGGGAAAGATCGTGCTGGCCACGGTGAAGGGCGACGTTCACGATATCGGCAAAAACATTGTCGGAGTCGTGCTGGCGTGCAACAACTACGAGGTCATCGACCTTGGAGTGATGGTTCCCTGCGAAAAGATCCTGGAGCGCGCCAAGGAAGAGAAGGCGGACCTGATCGGGCTGAGCGGTCTGATTACGCCTTCGCTCGACGAAATGGTTCACGTGGCGCGCGAGATGGAGCGCCAGGGTTTCAAACTGCCGCTGCTGATCGGAGGCGCTACCACCAGCCGTCGGCATACGGCGATTAAAATTGCTCCGCACTACAGCGAGCCCGTGGTCCACGTGCTCGACGCCAGCCGCGCGGTGCCGGTCACGACCAGCCTGCTGAGTGACGAAGGTAAGCCGGCGTTCGTAGCGCAGCATCGTGCTGATTACGACGCGCTGCGGAAAGCGCACGCCGCACCGCGTCTGCAGGTCGTTTCGCTCGAAACGGCGCGCGCACGCCGCACTCCGATCGAATGGCGTGCCGAGGATTTGCCCGTGCCCGCGATTTACCGGCGTGCGCGTGCTGAAGAACTTTCCGCTGGCAACACTGCGTGACTTCATTGACTGGACGCCGTTCTTCCATACCTGGGGACTGAAGGGCGTGTATCCACGCATTCTCGATCACGAGGAGCAGGGTGCGCAGGCGCGTCAGATTTTCGCCGAAGCGAATGCGCTGCTGGATACGATCATTAAGAAGAACCTGATCACCGCGCAGGGCGTGTATGGCTTCTTTCCTGCCAGCGCGGTTGGCGACGATGTCGAGCTGTATTCGGACGCCACACGCGAAAATGTTCTGGAGAGATTCCATTTCCTTCGCCAGCAATCGGACCGGGACGGCAACGAGCCCTGCCGCTCGCTCTCTGACTTCATCGCGCCGAGAGAGACAGGACTTTCGGACCACATCGGCGCGTTTGCCGTGACCAGTGGTATCGGCCTGAAGGAACTGTGCGACCGCTTCCGGGCGGAGAACGACGACTACAACGCCATCATGGCGGAAGCTCTTGCCGATCGTTTGGCCGAAGCTTTCGCGGAGTGCCTGCACAAGCGGGTGCGCGATGAATGGGGCTACGGCTCGCGACGAGAACCTGAGCAACGCCGATCTGATTCAGGAGAAGTATCGCGGCATCCGGCCTGCTGCGGGTTATCCGGCATGCCCGGACCACACCGAGAAGGGCCCTCTGTGGCGTCTGCTCGATGTACAGGCCAATACCGGAATGCGGATTACGGAATCATTTGCGATGTGGCCCGGATCGAGCGTGAGTGGGCTTTATTTCGCCCATCCGCAGTCACGCTACTTCAGCCTCGGCAAAATCGACCGCGATCAGGTGGCTGACTATGCCAAGCGCAAAGCCATGCGTGTTGCCGAGGTCGAGCGCTGGCTGGGGCAGAACCTCAACTACGAGCCTTCGGGGAACCTCCGAAGTAGCGGCAAAACGTCTATTGGCACGATACCAACCGCGAGGCTCTCTACTCAGCACGCAGGGCTTCGGTCACGTCCACGTGTGCAGCTCGTGCTGCAGGAAACATGGACGCGATAATTGCGGCGACCAATAGCACGATGACCGAAGCAATCACCGGCCACGCGCTCGGCATCTGCAGCGATGGGAAATAACTGCTGGCCACGCGCGCTAACCCGTAACCGAGGATTGCGCCTGCCACAATGCCGGACACAGCCATCACCGCACCTTCGGTGATTACGCCCATCAGCAAGTGTCGGGGCTGCGCTCCCACCGCCAGCCGGATACCGAACTCGCGCGTGCGTCCGCTGACCGAGAATGCCAGCACGCCGGCGACGCCGACCACGGCAATCGCCAGCGCCAGCCCCGCCAGGCCACTGAAGACCAGCGTATTCAGCCGGTCCGGCGTCAGCACTTCGGCGCGAATGTCTTCCAGCGTGGCAGCGTGCTCCACCGGCTGTTCCGAAGACAGGCCGCGGATGATGCGCGTCAGCGGGATGATCAAGGCATGAGGATCGGAGCGGGTATGGACGAACAGCCGGCCGCCGAACAGCGGCAGCTCCTTGCTGGTATCGTCGGGAACTTGCCCAAAGGGATGATAGATCGTGAGCGTCGGCTCCGGCTCGATATGCTCGTCGTCCACATCGGCGACAACACCCACGACGCGGCGCGGTCCGGTGACTGATGTAGACGAACTGCATTACCGGGTCGGTCCACATGATGTGGCGGTTGATAGGATCCTGACCGGGGAACATGCGCTGCGCCGCGCTCTGGCTGAGGATGACGACCGGCTCACCGCCGCGCCGGTCGTTGTCGTTGAAGTCGCGGCCGGCGATGAGCGGCACTCCCAGCGACGCGAAGAATCCCGGCGACACCACGCGAAGCTGCGCCAACGGGTCTTCTTCGTGATTGCCTTTTACGTGGCCCTCGCCGGTGAATTGGAAGCCGGGACCGAAGTTGCCGGCGTCGCGCCAGGGAACGTTCGTACCTAATGCGACGCGATCCACCCCTGGCAATTCGCTGATGCGCTCGAATCACCTCGCGATAGAAATTGATGATGTCGTCGGAAGTTTTTCCGTACGACATGACCGGCACGTTCACCGCCAGGACACGATGCATGTCGAAGCCGGTCCGCGTTTCCTGAAGCGTAATCAAGGTCTTGATGAGAACGCTGGCGCCGGCCAGCAACATGAAGGAAGCCGCAATCTGGGTAACGGCAAAGATCCGTAGCCGGCGGCTGGTGCCGCTGCTGATGCGGACGCTGTACTGCTGCTGGCCAGCCCGATTCCTCCCGACGACTCCACCGAGGGAAGGCGCGGCACAAACGCCAGCAGTACCGCGGAGATGACGGCCAGCGCCGCTCCCACCCACAGCACGGTCATATCAACCTTCAAATCGAGGGCGCGGACGGAAAAGCGCGAGGCATAGCGCGCCAGAACGGCCACCATCGGCTGCGCGCTGAGAACGCCCAGCACCGCTCCCGCCACCGACAGCAGCAGGCTTTCCGCCAGCAGCGTTCGCCGCAACGCGGCGGTGGTCGCCCCCAGCGCGGCGCGAATCGCCAGCTCGCCCTCGCGGCGCACCGAGCGTGCCAGAATCAGATTGGCGACATTCGAACACGCAATGATAAAGATGAGACCTGATGCCGCCAGCAGTACCCAGAGAATCGTCTTTGCGCCTGACGTGATCTGGTCGCGCAGCATCACGGCATCGATCTGGTAGTGTGCGCTCGCCGGGTAAGCTTCGGGATGCGCGCGCACCATCGCCGCATAATCCGTGCGCAGCTCGGCGCGGGCCTGGTCGAGCGTGGCGTCGGGCGCCAGGCGGCCGAACAACTCGGTCATGCGGTGCACGCGCCCCGTGACCATGGTGGCCGAAAGATGATGCGGACTGGTCACCACATTGACCAGGATCTCGGTCTGCGACGGATACTGCACCGACGGCTCCAGCACGCCGACGATGGTGGCCGAACGCGGATCAAGCCGTATGGTTTTGCCGATCACCGTCGGATCGCCCTTCAGCGAGTCCTTCCAGAAACGATAGGTCAGCACGCAGGCGCCGGCGGCATTGGGACCATCGTCGTGCTGATCGAGCAGCCTGCCCAGCACCGGGCGCAGTCCCATAACCTCGAAATAGGATCCGTCGACTACTCCGGCGCGCACCTCGCGAGGCTCGCCCAGCCCTATCATGGTGAAGCCGATCGTGGAGAACTCGCCAAACGAGCCGACCGACTTCACGCTCCCTTTCAGGTCCTGGACCTCCGGCACGGAAAAGGCCACCTCTTCCTCGCCCGTATCCCGGCGCGCTCTGCCGAATGTAGATCAGCCGGTCCTCACCGCGGTTGACCAGCGGCCGCAGCAGAACGCCGCGCACCAGGCTGAAGATGGCGGCATTGGCGCCAATGCCCAGCGCCAACGTCACGATCACCGTGATCGACAGGCCTTTGCTGCGCCACAGCGACCGCAGCGCGACCTTCAGGTCCTGAAGAATTAAATCCGCTCTGACTGTCATGGTGCGTTCTCCGCGTCGACGTCGCATGCCTCGGGGCTTCGATAGGCCGCTCAGCTCGGGTAGAGCGAGGCCTCTCAGGCTCGTCGTCCCGAGTCAATTTGTCTTTGGATCCCGCCGAGGGACTCTGGCTTTTCAGCCCGCCACGGCACGCAACGCGTTCAGTCGCGTCACCGTGTTCGCGCTCTTGCCGCCGCTGCTCGCTTGCCTTCATGATTTCGCTCATGTCCCCTACCGGCCGGATCTCGAACGTGTTGCCGTACTTCATCGCCGGATGCTGCGACATCAGCTGTACCGCATGATTCATGTCCCGCGCCTCAAGGACGAGGATGCCGCCGAGTTGTTCCTTGGTTTCCGTATAGGGACCGTCCGTAGTCGCGACTTTGCCGTTCTTCCAGGACAGGGTCAAGGCGGTTTCCGCAGGCTGAAGCGCTTCTCCACCAGCCCAATGTCCGTTGGCGCGAAGATGGTCGTCATATTCAAAGCATGTGTCGAACATGGCGTTTCGCTCGGCCTCGGGCATGCCGTCGAATTTGTCTTTGTCGTAGTATCCGAAACAGATGTATTTCATTGTTCTTCTCCGATTGGTAGAGCCAGCAACACAGCTTCGCGCGCTGGATCGTTCATCCTATAGTCGTTCGGGATAGAGAAAATCGACAGCATGAGACGAACTATTTTTTTCTTGCGTCGGATGGTTCGAAACGATCAGGCGCGCTACCAAAACACTTGAGAGTAGAGAACGACATTGGCGTTTCTCTGCCTGACCCGCCGGAAGCCTTACGGCTTGCTCGCGGCCGTCGGCTTGACTAAGCGGTTTCGGCAATGGGCCACGCAGCCTCTCTCAAGGAGAATCAACATGAACAGTCTTGACTCTATGTTACGACGTAACAAAGACTTTGCCGCTCAGCAGTCTGCTGGAGGGGCGCTGATGCCCTCGCTTGCAAGGGCGCTCCCGAATGTGAAGGCAATCATCATCGGTTGCGCTGATATGCGGGTGGACCCGGTTCACGTACTTGGAATTAAGCCTGGGGAGGCTGTCGTGATCCGCAACATCGGCGGTCGAATCACACCTGCGTTGCTGGAGCAGTTGGGCCTGCTCGGGCGAATCGGCGAAGTTGCCGGGGGGATTCCTGGAGGCGGTGGCGAGTTTCATATCGTCGTACTCCAACACACTGATTGCGGCATCACTCGCCTCGCCGGCGATCCCGCCATGCTGACGCACTATTTTCAAATAGAGGAAGCGGAACTCAAGGCGAAAGCAGTCACCGATCCCCAGGCTGCGGTTGCCGCCGACATTGCTTTGCTCCGGGCGATTCCCGCCTTGCCGGGAGAGTGGCTCGTCTCCGGCCTCGTGTATGACGTGGCCACCGGACTTGTTGAAATCGTCGTACCAGCCGCCCCCATTCGTTCTGAGCGGGCAGCCTAGGGCCTTCTCTTTCAGAATCGGGCTAAGCTCGGCTGATTGCGGAAGTCACTCGAGGGGCATTCCGGGTGCCCACTCATTCGTGGGTTTCGAATGAGTGGGTTTCGCGAGGCGACGCCTTCGGGCACGATCGGGTAAAAGGCGCGACGAAGAATTTATCGGACTAACCTATCGCTCCATGCCAAAGTACCGGTTGGACGGTGTGGTCAGGAACGCTCATTCCTGTGTCCCATCCAAGCCGGGCGTTAACCGTAGACGACATCCGTGCTCTGTCCAACCTCGATAATGTAGCCGTCAGGATCGCGGATATAGCAGCGGATTTCGCCGTACTTGGGGATCGGTTCGGTGATGAACTCCGCTCCCCGACTTTTCCATAGCTTGTAGCACGCTTGAATATCGGCCACGCGGAGATTCAGGAAACTGTTGATGTGATTCGGGTCGGGGACGCTGAGCGTCACCGTCGGCTTGTCGGGGGTCGGGCCGCCCCCAACGTTCAGAATCATCCAGATATTCGCAAACAGAAGGTACGCAGGCGCGTTGCCGTCACCCAGCGTCAGAATGCGAGCGCCGAAGACCTTTTCGTAATAGCGAGCCGATCGCCCGATGTCGGCCACGGTGAGAAACTGCGCGATGCTGATTCCTTCCTTCGGCGGCATCTCATAACTCTTCTGTTCGACTTGTACGTTGTTCATTGCTGGCTCCTTCGATACAGTGCTGATCAAGATACGGTGTCCCGGCAATCCCGGTCTCCGCTGGATTTGAGGCGCGGGTGGCAACGCCCACAATTGCTTCCATCCGCGGCACACACATTAAGCCAGAACCGCGACGGGGAATCTATTGGACGAACGTATCGGTTACTAAGCAGAGCATCGGGTGAAGATTATGCTCTGGATGGTCATCGGGCCGTGTGTGTGTCTGGTTAAACCGGGGGCCTTATCAGGAAGTGGCTGAACGGACCGTGATTTATGATGACTGGGTTTTGCTGGGGGTGACCACAGATGGGATGGCAACGCTTGATCCGGTACTTGTTGCTGGGCAGCCGCGAACTCGAGGAATACGCGATTCTGGTGGTACGCATCGCGCTGGGCGCTTTTTTCGCTATATCCGGGGCAAACAAACTCTTCGTTCCCGCGCAGACCCAGACCATGTATGAAACGCTGGTGGCAGCCAATGTTCCTCTCCCGCACGTAATGGTCTACTTCGTATCCAGCGTCGAATTCGTTGGAGGCCTGATGTTGATTGCAGGGTTTCTAACCAGCTTGGCCTGCCTCGCTTTGCTGGGCGACATGATGGTTGCCATTCTGACGACGAAATTGGCCGGACTGCCCAAAGGGATTTCGCCGCTAAATTGGCTGGACAACTTTCTTTATCTTCCGGAAGCGCTGTACGTGCTCTTCTTCCTCTGGCTGATCTGCTCCGGTCCAGGCAAATTCAGCGTCGATAACAGGCTCGCAGCCAAACTGCGGCAGTGAGAACTTTCGTCAGGCTGACCTTTTGGGGCTCGAAATAATGCCCACTACTGGCCCAGCTGCGATAAAGCGGCGAGCAGAGGAGCGCTGGAGATGCGAATCACTCCTGCGTAAGGCATATACATCTCCTGAACCATAAAAAGCGCAGCCGAAACGGAAACTGCTGCAATGAAAAATGTAGCGATGACGGTCGCATTGCCTGGGGCAAACAGACCCCAACTGAGAAAGATAAAAATCAGCCAGAACACCACCACCATCACCAGCGGTTTGGACACCATGGTTGTGCCTTGTTCATACATCAACCATCGAGCTTGCCCAATCCCGGTTGCCAGCTGTAAGGCTTCCGTGCGGAGCAGTCGTTGCCGGTCATCTTTTGGCGAAAGCGATTCGATCGAATCGTAAACGGCCCCGGAGAGGCCTCCGGTCGGAGCCAACTCCGCCATCTTCGACATCTGCTCCGGCCACAGCCGGCCGATGATGTTAACCACATCGCCCCGAAGGACCTGACGCGGCCCACTGGCCTCAGGCCCGTACAGAGCAAGCGTGCGGTCGAGCGAGATCACTTGCGCCGACACTTGCAGCAGCGCGGTTTCTTGCGCATCCCACGTGGCTTTGGCCGAATAGATGAGCAAGCCGAGGACCAGCGCCGCCATCGTGCCCACCAGTCCCATACCCAACTTCACTACGTCTTTCGAGTCGTCGCTGAGATGGTCTTTGGGCAAGACCCGGCGCAGGAGCATCCCCAGCAAACCGGCGAAGAAGATCAGGCCGAACGTGATTGCGCTAACGACGAAGTAGCTCATGACCCACCCCGTTGGAATGCGAAGTGCCAAGCAATTCAATCTATCAAATTGCCCGATAGGCTGAAATCAGGCCGGGCGGCCGGGTGCCCCGCTTATTCGCGGGGGTTCGAATGAGTGGGTTCCGCGAGTCACAGCCTCCAGTACGTCCCATCGCCAGTCGACCTGTTTTGTATCGGGGCACGACTTTTAGTCGTGCCAACCAGCGTAATCTCACGATCTGGGCTTTAGCCCCCTGCGGACCGCACGGATGCATGGGCCTGGTGCCCCAGGTTCGCGGCCCGGTTTCGGACGCTAACCTGGGTTCACTAGCGTCGGCGGCGGGGCCGGGTGCCCCACTTATTCGCGGGGGTTCGAATGAGTGGGAGATTCGATGATCCGACACGAAGTCAACCCACCCACTCAAGCAAACCCGGCTTGAGCGGGGCACCCGCGAGTTGCGTAGGTTGGGCGAAGATCTCGGCTTACTCCCCTGCGTCGGCGTAGGAGCTGGTGCGCAAAGGACCGTTCGGCTTGTAGGTACTGATGATGACGCCCGAGCCCACAGCCTTCGTGCTGACCAGCGCGAGTTCGCGTGGCGGAGTTCCCTCCGAGAAGATACGTTTGCCTTTGCCCAGCAGAACCGGAAAGACCAGCAGCAGGACCTCATCCGCAAGTTCGTGTTCGAGCAGCACCGGTGTCAGCTGCGAGCTGCCCCAGACGATCAGCTGCGGCCCGTCTTTCTCCTTGATGCGGCGAATGCCCTAACAATGTCCGCTCCAAGGGCCTCGGCCGGTCCCCATGCGAGGCTGTCCGGCCTGTGGGTGGCGACGTATTTTGTCGCCGCGTTCAAGCTGTCCGACATAGGACTCTTCGGGGCCTTGGGCCAGAAGCCGCTGAAGATGTCGTAAGTTCGCCGGCCCAGCAGCAGATCAAAACGCTCACCTTGAGCCGCGACGATGGCCGCTCCTCCATCAGGATCCGAATGCGGCCCCGCCCATCCGCCGTAGGGATAGTCGCCGTCTTCGTCCGGGCCGCCGGGCGCCTGAATCACGCCGTCGAGCGTGATGTGTTCGATGATCTTGATCTTTCTCATACAGTCTCCCCTAACATGGGTTGCGCTGGGAAAACACCCACCCAAACAAAAGCGGCTTGAGTGGGGTTCCGCAGCGAGATGATTCGTCGCACGGTTCCCAGGTTAACGTCCAAAGGAAGGACGTGAACCCTTCGGCGGGCTCAGGGCAGGCTCTGGGGCACCGAGCCTGAATGTCACGGCTTCCGATAACGAAGCGCAACACATCCTGACTTAAAAATCTTTGAGTCAACCAGCTTCAATTGCAATTTCTCCGGCAAGTTGACGCCTTCCAGCAACCGTCGTCCGTTGCCTGCAATGACCGGCGCAACGACGAAACGAAATTCGTCGACCAGGCCAAGCTCGATCAGTTGCGAAGGAATATCTACCCCGCCGACTAAAATATTCTTGCCTGGTTCCTGCTTGAGTTTAAGGATTTCGTCGCGAAGGTCCGTGCGAACAAATCTCGTGTTTTTGTCTTCAACGCTGTCTAAGGATCGCGAGAAAACCAGTTTGTTGAGAGAGACAAAAGCTTGAGCGAACTCCTTGTCCGCTTTGGACGCGGACGGGTCCTTGGCGACCTCCGGCCAATAAGGCACCATCAATTGCCAGGTCTTGCGACCGAAGACTTGCAGGTCAGCCTCTCGCGTGAGGTGCGTAAAATATTCAAGTATTTCGTCGTCAGGATTTACCGCGGTGTGGTCGAAGCAGCCATCCAGGCTGACGTTGATGGCGAAGATTACGTTTCTCATTCGATGGTCCTGCCTTTATTGCCAGTGCGTGCGAAGTTTATAGCCTCGCGCTGCATCGTTCATCCTATAGCCGTTGCGCACAGCAGTCGAAGGGTTCGCCCTGCGATTGGGCTAGAGGTGGGAAAACTGGTTGGTCGCACGTTCCCAGGTTAACGTCCAAAAGCAGGAACGTGAACCTGGGGCACCATGCTATTTCGCTGCTTCCTCCGGAGCCGGATAGAAGAGAAGTTCGCGCACCTCGCCGGGCACGTCGCAGGCGATGGCAGCCCTCTTCGCCCATGCGAGTGCCTCATCCATATTGGCGGCTTCCAAGATCCAAAATCCACCCATGTGCTCCTTGGTTTCGGTGTACGGTCCATCGGTGATGAGCACCTTGCCGTCGGGCTGCTTTCGCAGCGTCTTGGCGTTGGCGGGCGGGGCAATGCCGCAGGCGAACTTCCTGGCGCCGGCAGCAATCAATTCGCGGTTGAGCGCGTGGATCTCTTCCATCATCTCTTCGGTCACGCTGGACGGGTCGAAGTTGTCGGAGATGTAGTTACAAACTAAATATTGTGGCATGAACACTCCTTTGTGTTTTTCGAGCCAGCAGCACAGCCTTGCCTCGCTCGTTCATCTTATAGTCGTCGCCCACGGAGAAAATCGACAGCCGAGGCGAAGTATTTGTTCAGTTTGTGGTCGCCCAGCAGGGCGCCGGGGTTTTACCTGCTCGGTGCCGGCGTTCCATCGGACCATTTGTCTACTCCTATCAGGAAGACGGACAGCGGTGGGAAAGATTTGAGTTGTGGGTAGGATTGCGCAGAGCCATACCAGTAATTTACCGAGAAGACTGGGGAGTTTGTGAGATTTGCGCCCCAGTCTGCACCGTCTTTCGCTGCTTCGTAGAACATCAGGTGGGGGCCGTTGTGGCCGCCGTTATCGGTGAGATATGAGCCCTTCGACATCATGTAGGAGAAAGTCCCCGGCTCGAGGGAGGGTAATTCTTTTTTATCGATGGCGGCCTTGATTGCGGCGATGACTTCTTGTTTGGAATGGCCCGCCAGAAGTAATTCGGCGCGCTTGTAGGCGTACGGAAGGATTGAGCGGGCGGCCGGTGGGTTAAGGCAATCCGCGGCGCGAACTTTTGGATTCCAAAATTCGGGATTATCGAACATGGCCAACCAGGCGCGTCCGACCCAGCAGACCCAGCCGTTTTTCCCTTCGACTGCGGTTTCGTAGCCGTGGCGGGTCAGCACGAGAACTGAAGCGTCGTGGGAAATGGCGTCTGGAGCGGCGCTGCGGGCCAGAGCTATTTCCGCGTCGCGATTCATTAGATATTGTTCGATCGGGGCCATGGCTGGATATGCTTCTTTGGACTCTTGTGCGGCAGCGGGCCGGGTCGCAGTCAGCGCGACGACGAGTACGAATGCGCCCAGGAAAATACCGTGTACTTGATTTCGAATCATCGCTCTCCTCCATACTTTTTCGCGGGCCAGCAGCACAGCCTTGCGCGCTGGAGCGTTCACCCTTTAGTCGGCGCGCGCGGAGAAAATCGACATCCGAGACGAGATTATTTTGCGAGGGGGGTCCCACTCATTCGCGGGGTTTGAATGAAAGGTTCCGCGAGTCACTGCCTCCGGTACAGTGAAGCGAGGTCTGGCGGAAAAACCCGATGGGTGGAAATGGAGCAGCTTCCGGACGTGTGGTTCCGGCGAAGAGGGCTTCGTGAAGGGAAATCCTCAGGAATGGCCGCTGACAATAACGTATTCCGCCCCACCCACTCATTCGAAACCCGCGAATGAGTGGGGCACCCGGCGAAATCGACAAAGCGGAGAGAGTTTTTGCTACTGGCGCATCTCAGCGGCGACGTCGTCGCCGAATTTCTCCTGGATATATTTTTGGGTCTCGGGATCGAAGTCGGTCAGGTCAAACATCCGGCGAACTTCGACCATTTCGTCATCCTTTCCGGGGATGCGCGAGGCCCATTCCAGCGCCTCTTCACGCGACTTCACCTGGATGATCCAGTAGCCGCCGACCACTTCCTTGGCTTCGGTAAACGGGCCGTCGGTAACTTTCGATTTTCCGTCCTTGAAGGTGACCCGCGCGCTCATCGTCGCGGGCGGAGTCAGCCCGTCGAGCGCCAGCAGCACGCCGGCCTTCCCTAGTTCCTCGTTGTACTTGCCCATTTCCTCCATGCCTTTGAGGTCGGGCACCGTGCCGGGTTTGGCGTTTTGGTAGCTTTTCGGAAACATGATCATCATGAAACGCATGGTTTTCTCCTTGAGTGTTGAGCGCCGTTTGTCCGGCTTTCACTGTATAGTCGAGCGGCCCCACCTGAATTCGACAGGTCGTCCAGATTTTTTATTTCAGCTGCCGGATCCGCTCTTGCAGGAATTGCCGCTCTGGTTCCTGTTGGGTCAGCGCCAGAGCTTTCTCATAAGAGGCCCGGGCCTCAGCCGTCCGGCCGAGCCTGCGGTACATATCGGCACGGGCTGAATGCGCCAGGTAGTAATTCACCAATTCGCCGTGTTCCAACACCTCGTCGATCTGCTTCAGACCGGCCTCTGGACCATCGCACATGGCAATGGCCACGGCACGATTCAGATGTACAACCGGCGAGGGCTGAATTCGCAGCAATTGGTTATAAAGCGCAACAATCTGTCGCCAGTCGGTCGCAGCCATCGATTCCGCCTCCGCATGAACGGCCGCAATCGCAGCCTGCAGGGTGTAAGAGCCGAAGCGGCGGGACTGCAGGGCTTTCTCCACCAAGGCCACTCCCTCCGCGATCTGCTCCCGGTTCCAGAGCGAGCGATCCTGGTGCTCCAGCAAAATCAGCTCTCCGGTCGGAGAGGTTCTGGCGGCGCGACGGGATTCCTGCAGCAACATCAGGGCAAGCAGCCCCGTTACTTCGGAACCCAGGACCTCCGGCTCTGGCTGGAGGTCGGTCAGCAATCGGCCCAATCGAATCGCCTCGCCGGTTAGCTCGGCCCGCGTTACCTCCGTTCCCGCCGCAGCCGAGTAACCCTCGTTAAAGACGAGATAGATGACCTGAAGCACCGTATCCAGCCGCTCCGGCAATTCCTCGGGCGTCGGCACCTCGTAGGGAATCGGTGTCTCTCGAATCTTTGTTTTTGCGCGCACAATGCGCTGCGCCAGTGTCGCCGGCGTAACCAGAAATGCTCGGGCGATCTCCTCCGTGGTCAGGCCGCAGACTTCGCGCAGAGTGAGCGCAACCTGTCCTTCGGGAGGCAGGGCAGGATGGCAACAGGTGAAGATCAGGCGGAGGCGATCATCTTCGATCTCCTCGTCGTCCATCTCCTTTACCCCGAAGGGAGCGTCGTTGACGCGCGCTTCCATGTGGGCAACAAGATCTCTCTGTGCTCCCTCGAAGCGCGCGCGCCGGCGCATGACGTCGATAGCCTTGAAGCGCGCTGTGGATATCAGCCAGGGACGCGGGTTGTCCGGAGTGCCAGCCTGAGGCCAGGACTCCAGAGCGGCAGCGAAGGCCTCGTGCATGGCTTCCTCGGCGAGGTCCAGGTCGCCCAGGAGGCGCACCAGCGTCGCCAGAACCCGGCCCGATTCCGACCGGTAAAGAGTCTCTATGGTCCTGCTGATTGATTCGGGCACAGGCGGCGGCATCTACGCCAAACTAGCAAACGGAGCGGCTCGACACAACTGCGAACCGGCTTCGCACCCAACTATCGAGGTCTGCTCAGTGCCTTGCGACTGTAGCAAAATGGAAATTCAGCCAGCGCTCGACGGGCAAGTTCAATCGGAGGTTTTGTGAAGCGAGAATTGCCGCGGCATCACGGTCGGAAACCGCTATCGAGATACACATGAGGCCCGACAAGAAGATGAAATTCTGGTTAACGGCCACCCATGCTTGTTGCCGACTGGCTCCGCATGGGGCTTAGGAGAAACCGAGATGACGATCTTTCCGTGCCCGCTTTTGTGTATTAGCGCCCCACTGTATACGGCGGCGGCTTGATCCAAAGGAACGGTGGTTTTGACGAATGCCTGGAGCTGTCCGGCGTCGAGCTGTTTTGCGATTTCAACCAGCTGTCCTTGATTCGGCTCGACGATAAAAAAAGCGTCTTGTACTCGCTTGTCGACATGGCCTTCGCTGTCTGCGGCGATCGTGACCATGCGTCCCGCTGGCTTGAGGACATCCCATGACCGCTTGAGTGTGTCACCGCCGACGGTATCGAAGACGACATCTACGTCTCGGACCTCGTCTTCGAAGCGGGAGGCTTTATAGTCGATCGTCTCGTCTGCTCCTATCCGCTTAACGAAATCAATATCCTGCGCTGACACGGTAGTGACCACGTGGGCGCCGCGGTTATGGGCAAATTGTAAAGCGTATATGCCAACTGCACCCGCGCCCCCGTGTATCAATACCACCTCGCCCGGCTCCAACTTCGCGCGTTCCATCAGTCCCTGCCATGAAGTCAAGGCTGCGATCGGCACGGAAGCGGCAGCTTCAGGACTTAAGCTCACTGGTTTTGGCGCAATGTTCTGAGGCAGCGTAATACAGAACTCCGCAGTGGCTCCATCAACGTACCAGTCGTTCATGCCATAAACCTGGTCGCCGACCTGGAAGCCTTGAACGTCTTTACCCAGGGCCGCGATGACTCCTGAAAATTCGTGGCCCGGCACCGCGTGCAGGCGCGCTGCTCCTGATTTCGCATGGGTCGTGGTAGACCAAAGCAATTCTGTTCGGGTCACACCAGCGGCCTGGACACGAATCAATATCTCGCCGAAGCCGGGTTCCGGTTTTTGCAACTCCACCAAGGTAAGGATTAGTCCCTGTTCTGCGACGTCTACCTGTATCGCCTTCATACTCACCTCGCTGAAACCAGGTTCACGTGCCATCCGATTCTCGGGCAGCCTTTACCTATCGTCAATTCTCGAATCTCGTGTCGAGATCCCAGGCTGTCCATTCGAGTCCGATCTTCAGGGCTGTGACAGGGCCAGACTTTTTTCGATGCGCCGGTCCGGAATGAGCCAGATCAGCGCCGCCACCACCAGAATCGCCTGGGCGATCCAGGCGGAACGGAAGGTAACAACGATCGCTACAACGTAGAGTACCGATGATAGCTTGCCCTTCCAATCGCGCCCGACTGCTTTCTTCAAGAGTGAGTCCTGCCCTTGCGCTCGTATGATCGTCTGCTGGAGCAGAAGGTAGGCGATCGCTGCCATCAACAGCACCACTCCGTAGAGAGCGGTGGGCACCGCGGTGAAATGGTTTTCCCCCATCCATCCTGCAGTAAACGGAAATAACGACAGCCAGAACAATAGATGCAGGTTGGCCCAGAGTATTGCTCCCGTCACCGCGGTGCACATATGGAGCATGTGATGGTGGTTGTTCCAGTAAATGCCGACATAAATAAAACTGAGGACGTAGCTGAGGAATACCGGCAGTAGCGGCGCCAACGCCTTCAGGCCGTCGCCATGCGGTATCTTCAGCTCCAGCACCATGATCGTGATGATGATCGCGATCACACCGTCGCTGAACGCTTCCAATCGCCCCGTGGTCATGTAGCCCTCCGGTGTACCCCGCGTGAACTGCAAGACCAGATGCTAATCGAACACAGCACATGTGGTGAAACAGCTAAATCTCCTGCGTATCGATCTGCTGACCTTGGTGTTCCGGTTACCGGCGCCGGCCCGCTCGATCAGCCGGGTTATCTCCGGCAGGGAATAGACGCGCAAGGACTGCAGCAGGCTTTGTACCCGTTCCAACGATGCCGGCCAGTTGCCGATCAGGCCGGCCCGCATCGGAAACTAGATTGCCTGGCCCTATAACTCTGCACGTTCTTCCGCCTCGACCTCAACTCCGCCCTGGCGCAGGTGGGCGCACGCTTCGCCACTTAGGTTAAGCCGCCCTACTTGAAGGTGCAAAACTGTTACGAGGGACACGCGGGAGGCGATGTTGGGATTTCAAGCGGTGAAGTGAGCTGGGGTTCAGTTCTGGCGGGATGCGTAAGTTACTGAAAGAATGGCTCCTCAGGTAGGACTCGAACCTACAACCCTCCGGTTAACAGCCGGATGCTCTGCCATTGAGCTACTGAGGAGTGACTGGTGCGCCGAAGCGCTTCAAAATGTAACTGTATTGTAGCGGCAGCAGAGCGTCGCGTCAAAGCATGTGCGCGCTTCACGCTGCTATCGAGTTGTGCTGTGCTTCAGCGTCGTGACGACTGGAAGAAAAAGTGAGCGGAGGCACTTGACCCCCGCTCATCCCCCAAAGGAAAAAATTTGCGCGGCGAATGGAGCGGGTCTACCGGGCTGCGGCAGCCTTCGCCTTCGTGACCTTGCCGAGCGCCTTACCGGAAGCGGTGCCGGTGACTCCGCGAATGGTCCACATATCGCTGGCCAGTTTGGGATCGCTGATGTAGGCGTAGGGCATCCAGAAATATCCTTTCTGTCCCCACGAGGTGCCCCAGGAATTGCGCACCAGCACCGACTTGGTCTTGTCGTTGTAGCCGACGCAGAGAACGGCGTGACCGCCGACGACCTGTTCCTTCTTCAAGTTCGGCATTTTCAAGATGCCAGTCTTGGCTACCTCGGCGCCTTCAAACGCCGAGTAAACCGTGAAGCCGAAGACGAAGGGATATCCGTCAGCCAGGCAGCTCTTCATCAGGTTCAGAACGGCGGGCGCGGTGCGGGCGCTGATGCGGTGGTAGGAGATCACCTTGTGCTGCTGGGCGTCGGTATAGGCCTGGGCATCGGGCTTCTCGGTGACTACCGACATGTTCTCGCTGTACGGCCAGTCCGACTCGGGCGGCACGCCTTGCTTGGCGACAGTCTTGATGCCGTCACGAATCTGGGCGCCCGCGTCTTGCCCAGTGGTGTGCTCGATGACGCGCTCGTTGTAATAGATAAACAGGCGTGAGGGCATGAAGTCCTGCAGCAGCTGTTTCTTCTGCGCAAACTCGAAAGCGCCGGCGACGGAGTTGCCGGTGCAACTGCCGACCTGTCCCTGGTCATACACTGGGGGACAGCCGGGCCGGAGGTCCGCCGACTTCGGCAGAGGTTTGGCCATGAGCACCGGAGACGCCGTGAACAACAGGTCGCGAGGATCGGGCGTATCCTTGACCCAACCATAACGTTGAATTTTGTGAGGCATGAGAGTTCCTTTCCAATGAGAATCTGATCAAGGGGGCGACGGGGCGCGGTGCGGCTGGAAACGTTGACAGATTGTAGCCCGATTTGGCTTGGCGGCTATGACAAAATCGACAGCAACGCACGAATTAATTTGCCTTACCACTAAGGTCTCAAGAGATTTTGGAGTGGTTTCGAATGGCTACAGTGCAAATCGACCAATCCGCAGCAGGGAGTACTGTCCGACTTGCCGTCGACGACGAGGCCCGTCTGACACTGGCGGAGACGCGGACCGCCGGCTACAGCTGGAAAGTTTTGTCGGCGGAATCGCCGGTGTTCAAGGTCGAGGATGCGGGATTCACGCCAGCCAGCGGCGTTGGCGGAACGGGCGTGCATTGCTGGACAATTGCGGCGCGGAAGCAGGGTTCGGCGGAGTTGGAGTTGGCGTACGGCAGGTCGTGGGAGACGGCGGCGGCCAAGAAGTTTGCGATTGTGGTGGCGGTGGAGTAGGCGGAGGTCGATGCCGTTCGCGTGAAGCGGAAGGATCTTTTAGAGGTAGAGGTCCTTCGACTGCGCATCCGCACGATTCGCAAAAAGATGCGAATCGTAAGGCGGTGCGGACGCTCCGCTCAGGATGACAACCTTGGATGGCGTGTCCGTTGAATCCTACACCAGTAATTTCTCAATATCGCCGGTGATCCTCTCGGGAGGCGTGGTCGGGGCATAGCGTTCCACCACGTTGCCCTTCTTGTCTACCAGGAACTTGGTAAAGTTCCACTTGATGGAGTCACCGATCAGCCCGCCCTTCTCGCTCTTTAGAAATTTATACAGCGGATGCTCGTTCGACCCGTTGACGTCGATCTTGGAGAAAAGCGGGAACTGGACACCGTAGTTCAGCTCGCAGAACGACTTGATCTCCGAGTCGGAGCCGGGTTCCTGGTGCCCGAACTGATCGCAAGGGAAGGCGAGCAGGTCGAAGTCCTGATCGTGATATTTCGCATAGAGCTTCTGCAGACCTTCGTATTGCGGCGTGAATCCGCACTTGCTGGCGGTATTCACGATCAGCAGAACCTTGCCCTTGTAAGCGCTCAGCTTCTTCTCTTTGCCGTTATTCAGGGTCGCGGAAAAATCGTAGATTCCCATTGAGTTCCTCAAAACGTTTTCACCACGGAGGCCACGGAGATTTTTGTCATGCTGCTTACCGTGCAAAGCCATGCGTGGACCAGGCGAACATCGTCACCAGAAATTCCAGGAGACGCAGAAAGCACCACGGCGATGGGATTAGCAACCACCATAGGCGCTTCCGCGGAGCCGGAAACTGCACAAACGCGATGATGGTGAAGGCCAGCCATGCCGGCAATATGACAAACTTCACCAAATCGACAAGTCCCATGCGCGGCGCGAACGCATTATAAGAGGACGCCCCTTTTGGAGTAGGTTGTGATCGTTCGCATCACGGCCCACAGAAAGGAGCACCCTCATGGATAATGAAAAGTATATCGGGCTCGACGTCCATCAAGCCACGATTTCAGTCGCAGTGATGGATTGCACCGGCAGGATCATCATGGAATCCATTCTGGAGACGAAAGCCGCAACGATTCTGGAGTTCTTTGCCGGACTGCGTGGAACGTTGTCGGTGACTTTCGAAGAAGGAACATGCGCTGCCTGGCTATACGATCTGCTCAAACCCCACGTTGGCAAGCTGCTGGTGTGCAACCCGCGAAAGAACGCGCTTCTCAAGGCCGGGAACAAGAGCGACCGCATCGACGCCCGCAAACTGGCCGAACTGTTACGTGGCAACCAGCTCAAGCCGGTTTACCACGGCGAGACGGGAGTACGCATGCTGCGTGAGCTGTCGCGCAGTTATCTGACGATCGTCAAAGACCTATCGCGGGTCATGAATCGCCTGAAGGCGTTGTATCGCAGTTGGGCAATTCCCTGTGCCGGAAGAGATGTCTACTATAACCGTCATCGGGCCGAGTGGCTGGAGAAGATTCGCGAACCCGGCGTCCGCCGACGAGCCGAGCAACTGTACCAGCAACTGGACATGCTGCAACACTTGCGACAGCAGGCGCGGCGGGAACTATTAGTCGAAAGTCGCAAGCATCCGAGCACCGCGCAACTACGACAGATTCCTTACCTGGGGCCGATTCGATCGGCCTTGGTGGTGGCGCTGATTCAGACCCCGCATCGTTTCCGTACCAAGCGTCAACTATGGGCCTACAGTGGACTAGCTCTGGAGACCAGGGTGAGCGCGGAATACAGCTATGCCACCGGCCAACTGCGGCGCTCAAAGAAAGTCATCTCTATTCGAGGCTTGAACAAGGACCACAACCATGATCTGAAAGGTTTGTTCAAAGGGGTGGCCACCATGGCGAGTGTGCGCCCCGGACCCTTCCAGAACTTTTATCAGGAGTTGCTGGCCAAGGGCATGAAACCGACCATGGCCCGCCTAACGCTGGCACGCAAGATTGCAGCCATTACGCTGACTCTGTGGAAGAAAGGAGAAGGCTTCGACGCGGAAAAACTAAAACCGCAAGCCGCTTGAGCGTCTCGGGTGAAGAGCCCCTTACCATTTCCGGTAGATCCTTCTGGTAGTGGTCAGTCGGTTCTGGAGACGCTCGGGTTCGAGGGTGAGTATGACTATGGCCTGTAGGCGTACGGTGCTGCTTAGCACCCAGTCACTGTGTGAACCCTATGCCCCCTCGAACAACCCGAAAAAGCAATAGGCTTATAAGTCGCAGATAGAACCATGGTTGCCACCATACAACCACAGGGCTTTGCAGGTTTCAGAAACTGAGTGGCGTCGTCGCGACCAGAAAAATGGAACTACTGAAACAGGGCACAACCCCCGAATCCCATCGTCCTGCGTCGTTGACAGGGGCTGGATGCCGCGAACCGAACTCGCGCCTCCGGCGGAGGCAGAGGAATGTTCTTGACATCCCCTCTTATAGAACAGGTCATACCACAAGTTCTGATAGAAGCTCTGCGCAACCGCCGCACACGCTACGGCGAGTGACAAAGCCGCCCAAATTATCCAGCGGTACGTTTTCTCCACGCCCGATCCAGACTAGCCGCTAATAAGTAGTCGCTAGATGCTCGTTAGTATGCCTTGGCGATCACCACTCGCTTGTCCACCTGCTCGCCGGTAACGATGCATTTGCCGCCGCCATCGTATTCGTCGACCAGGGGAATGCAGCGGATGGTTGCCTTAAACTCCTTGATGCGGGCGTCGCAGCGCGGATCGTCCTTCATGTGCGCCATGACGAACTTGCCGCGGCCCTTCTCGGCCGTGACGTCTTTCAGGATCGACTCGACCTCTTCAATCGAGTTCGCCAGCACCGTGTTGTCTTTCAGGCGCTTCTTCGCTGCGTCGTACAGGTCGTGTTGCATCTGCTCGAGCACCGCAGGGACCTTCGCGGCGATATCAGCTTGCGGCAGCGGCTCTTTGGTCCCGGTGTCGCGACGCTTGAGCACCACATTGCCTGCGGCGAGATCACGCGGACCAAGCTCCAGCACGACGGGCACACCGCGACGCTCCCAGTGGAAGAACTTCGCGCCCGGCGACTGGCCTTCGCGGTCGTCAACCTTCGCGCCAACTTCCTTCGCGATGCGATGCGCCGCTTCGAGAACTTTGGCTTTCTCATCGTCCTTGCGATAGATCGGCACCATGACCGCTTTGACCGGCGCCAGTTTCGGAGGCAGCACCAGTCCCTTGTCGTCGGAGTGGCTCATGATCAGGCCGCCGATCAGGCGCGTGCTCACGCCCCAGCTGGTCTGCCACACGTAGTCGAGCGAGCCTTCGCTGTTCTGGAATTGGACGTCGAACGCTTTGCCGAAATTCTGTCCGAGATCGTGGCTGGTCCCAGCCTGCAAGGCAAAGCCGTTCTGCATCATCGCCTCGATGGAATAGGTGAAGAGCGCGCCGGCGAAGCGCTCGGACTGCGTCTTCAGGCCCTTGATGACGGGCATCGCCATGACGTTCTCGGCCACGTCGGCGTAGACATCGAGCATGCGCAGCACTTCCTGCATGGCCTCATCGTGATTTGAGTGGGCGGTGTGACCTTCCTGCCAGAGGAATTCCGTGGTGCGCAGAAACATGCGGGTGCGCAATTCCCAGCGAATGATGTTGGCCCACTGATTCACCAGCACCGGAAGGTCGCGATAGCTCTTGATCCACTTGGCGAAGAAGTGCCCGATGATGGTCTCCGACGTGGGCCGGATGACGTAGGGCTCTTCCAGCTGCTTGCCGCCGGCAACGGTAACCACTGCGAGCTCGGGCGCGAAGCCTTCTACGTGCTCGGCTTCCTTCTGCAAAAAGCTTTGCGGGATGAGCAGAGGGAAGTACATGTTCTGATGGCCGGTGGCTTTGAACCGGTCGTCGAGCTGGCGCTGCAGCAGCTCCCAGACAGCGTAGCCGTTGGCCTTGATGACCATGCAGCCCTTGACGATTTCGGCAGGCTCGGCCATGTCGCCTTGCAGCACGATGTCCTGGTACCAGGTTGCGAAGTCTTGCGCGCGTGGAGTGATGGGAGATTCGGCCATGAATGCTCTTTCGTATGTATGAGTGGACTACTACTTAGATTATGACAGGTATGGCGATTTCACCACTGAGGCGCGGAGATCACGGAGGAATGCCGAATCAATAATGCTAGAGTTCGCCCGTCAGAAACTGCGCGCGGCCGCCGCCGAAGCTCCAGTCGGCATCGGTGTTGGTGACGATGGAGACCATGACATCACTGGGCTCGATGCCGCAAGTGGCTTTGAGTTCGCGGCACAACTCGGCGTAGAACACTTTCTTCATCTCTTCGGTGCGCGGGCGGCTCATGACCGTCACTACAATCACGTCCTTCGTGCGCGGGATGCCGAGCCCGGTATCCTGAACAATGAAGTGATTCGGGGCGTGCTCTTCGTAAATTTGATAGCGATCGCGCTCGGGGACCTTGAAGGCCGTGAGCATGGCGCGATGTGCGGCGTCGAGAAGATCTTTGACCTGCTCAGGAGTACGTCCGGCGATGGCATCGATGCGGATCAGGGGCATTGCGGGATTCCTCACTCGTCCAAGCTGCTATCGATAATGCCACCGGGGAGCCTGGAATGCTTACAAAGTTTCAGTTGCGCTAGCCTGATCGCCAATGATTTTGTCATCACGAGGAGAGCTTAAGCTCGAAGACGGATCTGCTTCCGGAGGCGAACAGCAGATCCCTCATCGGCCTGAAGGCCTCTTCGCGATGACAAATCAGGTCGCTACTTCTTTGGAGCAAGCGCGGTCTCAGCAACTACTTCTTCCCGTTCTTCACCAGTTTCAAGAACTCCGTGTGAACGCGCTTATCTTCCGACAGCTCGGGATGGAATGTTGCGGCTATGACTTTGCCTTGTCGCACCAAAACAGGATCATCGCCGCGCTTGGCGAGGACCTCAACCTCCTTACCCATACTCTCGATACGAGGCGCGCGGATGAAGACCATCTCCAACGGCTCACCGCCGAACGTGCTGGAAGTTTCGATGATCGTTGAATCGATTTGCCGGCCATAGGCATTGCGGCGGATCGTGATATCGATCGCATTCAAGCCGGGCTGTTTGGGATTTTCAACTTCGCGGGCGAGCATGATCGCTCCGGCGCAGGTGCCGAAGGTCGGCTTGCTGTGGACGAACTCATCCAGCTTTCGAAGCGTTTGTTCGCCCAGCAGCTTGAGGAATGTGCTCGACTCGCCGCCCGGAATCACCAGCCCATCCAGCCCGTCAAAGTCTTCGGGATTGCGGACGAGTGCTACTTCTGCGCCAAGCTCTTCCAGCCGGCGGCGGTGCGCGTCGAAGTCGCCTTGCAGGGCTAGGACACCGATAGTCATCACGTTTTGGCTCTGAGCTCTGAGCTATGAGCCGTGACCTGTTTGCTCTTGGCCTCTAGCTCTTAGCAAATCTTTTTCCTACATCTTTGATGCCGCACAAACAAACTTGCTTCAACTCCTCAACGACGCTGTGCCACCAGGCCGTAAAAAGAAAGCGCAGCCAGAGCTGCGCCTTGTTCGCTAAGAGCTAAGAGCCCACGGCTCAGAGCTAGTGGCCCACAGCTCATAGCAGCCTTCCTACCATCCCCTGGTCTGCAGCAGATCCTTCTCTTCAATCGCCGCGATGGCCAGGCCTTTCATCGCGCCGGTCATCTGCTCGCTGACCTCAGCCAGCACCTTGGGATCGTCGAAGTGGGTCGCGGCAATCACGATAGCGCGCGCGCGAGACTCGGCTTCTTCGCGCTCAGCTTTGACGTGCAGGTCAAGCGGCGTCGCTCCGCCCTTCATGAAGATGCCTGAGCCGACGAACACGGCCTCAGCGCCGAGCTGCATCACCAGCGACGCATCGGCCGGAGTGGCGATTCCGCCCGCGGAGAAGTTTGGAACCGGCAGCTTGCCCAACCTTGGCGACGATGCGAATCAGTTCATACGGCGCCTGATGATTTTTCGCCGCGGCATAGAGTTCCTGATCGCTCATCACCGTGAGCGCCTTCATCTCACCGACGATCTGCCGCATGTGCTTGACCGCATGAATCACATCGCCGGTACCGGCTTCGCCCTTGGTGCGAATCATAGCTGCGCCCTCGGCAATGCGCCGCAGCGCTTCGCCCAGATTGCGCGCGCCGCAGACAAACGGCGTGGTGAACGCGTGCTTGTCGACATGATGTGCTTCATCGGCAGGCGTCAGCACTTCAGATTCGTCAATGTAGTCGACGCCAATCTCCTGCAGGATCTGCGCCTCGGCGAAGTGGCCGATGCGGCACTTGGCCATCACCGGGATCGAGACGGCCGCCATGATCTGCTTGATGAGCTTGGGATTGGCCATGCGCGAGACGCCGCCCTCAGCGCGAATGATCGCAGGCACGCGCTCCAGCGCCATGACCGAAGTGGCGCCGGACTTCTCGGCGACTTCGGCTTGCTCGACGCTCATCACGTCCATGATGACGCCGCCCTTGAGCATCTCGGCCAGGCCGGTCTTCAAACGTAAACTCGTGTTGTTACCGTTGTTTTCTGACATGAAAGGTCTCCAAACGGCGCCCCTGGCAATTAGCATTTAGCACTTGGCTAAGACCCTTGCATCTTGATGGCGCGCAAGTTAATGCCCTAACTGTTTATTTTAGCGCGGCAAGCCGTGGCCGGCAGTCTGCAGCTCCGCTGAGCCAATACTCCAGCCTAAAGCATGGGCGAAAATCGGTCCCATGAAAAGCTCCATTGTAGGTATTTTTGTTGGAGCCATTTGAAAGCTCGGAGAATTTCAAAACGTGGTTATCCCTACCTGCGGGAAGGTGGGCAGGGTTGAAGTGCCGGAACGGCAGGTCCTCGACTCCGGCGCACAAAAGCGGTGCACCTCCGCTCAGGATGACAACTAATGAGGAGCTCAGGATGACAACCAAGGAAGATGATGGATTGTCAACCGCGCCGGACCGCCCTAAGGGGTTATTGCGCCCTGCCGCGCTCGCCGCTGGCCCATTGATCCCAGATGCGAAAGCCCTTCATCGCGTCGTCGAGGTGCGTGTCCTGGAAGGTGGCCTCGATCTGCTTGCGCGTGAGCCGCGGCCCCAGCCGCTGCGGCATGTTCGCTAACTCCACCATCAGCTCGGCAGACATGGCTTCATTCTTCTTGAGCTGCGCAAAATCGACTTTATCAAAGGTGTCAGAAGTCGCGTGATAGTTGATGAGATAGTTCGAAGTCTCCTGGTTCGGCAGGATGGTCGGAACGCCTTCAATCATGAAGTCATAGTTGTCGGTACCGAGCTCGGCATCGTTGGTGACTTCGGTTGCCTTCCAATCGGCGAACGGTTGCAACAGCGGCGCCAGGGCCGCATCGGTGTCTTTGCGTCCCTGGGTGGAGAAGCCGGTAAAAGCTCCATCGCCGGCATCGAGCACATAGACGGCCGTGATGTTATCCAGTTCGATGCGATGCGCGCGCACATACGCGAGTGAGCCCAGCATGCCTTGCTCCTCGCCGGAGTAAAGGATGAAGCGCATGGTCCGCCGCGGATGAATCCCCGCAGCCTTGATCGCCCGCACCGTGTCGATCACGGTGGCCGCGTTGCAGCCATTGTCGAGCGCGCCCGTACCCAGGTTCCAGGAGTCCAGATGGGCGCCGAAGATGACGACTTCGTTCGCCAGGTCCGTACCTTTGATTTCGGCGATGACGTTACGAGCCGTAATCATCGGGCCGACTTTGTTGGGCAGAGAAACGGACATCTGCACCTTGTCGCCGTGAGCGAGGAATCGTGCGATGCGCAGTGCGTCTTCGCGCGCCACCACGATCTGCGGAATCACGTCGATCTTCCCGTTCATGCTGTTGATATGACGGTAGAGGATGTCATAGTCGCGCGTGGCGGTGAAGGCGATCAGGAGCGCCTTGCCTTTGACCGAGCGCTCGATGACACCGGGCGCACTGAAATATTCCTCGAACAGGTCCTCCCACGTCGCCAGGGCCTTGCTGTGAACGAGGACGATTGCGCCGGTGATGTCACCCGCCTTGGCAAAGTCGTCCGCTGTCCCCATGCCGACGTCGACCACGCGGCTGGTGGTGGTGGCCAAGGGCGGAGCCCAGGCAACGGATACGGCCCGTACGGAAAACTCGGCCGGCGCCACGACGTTGACCTGCGTATCGCCCTCAGTCCACGATTGCGCAATCGCGAACTGCTCCGTGTGAACCGAGTCGGCGCCTGCCGCCTTGAAGCTCGCCATGGCCCATTTTTCGGCCATCTCCATTTGTGGCGTACCCGGTACACGGCCCCCGATCTCGTCGGTCAGCACGCGCAGGTTTTCCTGGATGGGTGTGTCCGGCTTGAGCGCTTCCTGCATGACGGCATTGTTCGATTGCGCTAACGAAACGGTTGTGGCGGCCAGCACGAGAGCCAGCCCGGAGAGCAAGCAGCGAGGTGAGTACATGGGAAGCCATTGTATCTTGCACGTCCAAATCCGGCGGCAGGATTGCGACTGCCGCAGCCAACAACCGGATGTGTAACATAGATTTCCTTGCGGGGAGATGCCATGCCGATCGCCATCGAACGAATGACGGCCGAGCACTGGGACGCGGTGCGTCAGATCTACGAGCAGGGCATGGCTACGCGCAATGCGACCTTCGAAACCGTCGTGCCGGAGTGGACTGAGTGGGACGCTCGGCACCTGCCCGCGTGTCGGCTGATTGCTATGCGCGGCAACGAACTCGTGGGGTGGGCGGCGTTGAGCGCGGTTTCGTCGCGTAAGGTCTATCGCGGCGTTGCCGAAGTGAGTGTGTACGTCGCCGACAAGGCACAAGGGCAGGGAATCGGCTCCGTCCTGCTGTCCTCGCTGATCACAGAGTCGGAACGGAACGGAATCTGGACATTGCAGGCCGGCATCCTCGCCGAGAATGCTGCCAGCATTCATCTGCATGAGAAGGCCGGCTTCCGCGTTGTCGGACGCGAGAGAGGATCGGCCAACTCGACGGCCAATGGCGCGACACCATCCTGATGGAGCGACGGAGCCGGACCGTTGGTGTCTAGCTAAGTCGCGTCGCTGTGTTTCTTCTTCAGATACTTCGCGAACATGCGATGCGGGTCGATCTCGATGAACTTGCCCTTGCTGATGGCGAGCACTTCGCCCTCTTTGTTGCGAATCTCCGCCGAACGGTAGTGCTCGCGGCCACGCACCCGCTGCTCCCATCCCTCCGTCACCAGTGGTTTGTGGAGCGGAACCGGCTTCAGGTACGTGACCTCCATGGTAGAGGTGAGGCAGACGATGTTGTGGAGCTTGTTTACCTTGCCCATGGCCTCGTCGAGGATGGTGGCGATGATGCCGCCGTGCGCGTGCTCGGGAGGTCCGACGAATTGGCCCTTGAGGCGGAACTTGCAGACGAAGCGCTGCCGCTCTTCCTCGAGGACGAACTTCAGCCGCAACCCAACTTCATTCTCGGGCCCGCAGCCAAAACACTTATTGCCGAATTGACGTTTCTGAACGTGATGACCGGTGACTGCCTTGTGGCGTGGCATGTCACCAAGATGAAGCAGAGCAGGTGGAAGATGCAAGTGGACAGCCATGAGCCGTCGGCGATGAGCTATGAACTAAGCCTCTCCGGCTTATTTTGTTCTGCGCAATGGAGAGAGAATCCCGATCTCACATTGCTTCAGTCTCGCGAAGCGGGACGAAAGAGTTTAGCCCAGCGCTTCAGCGCTGGGTGGAAGTAAAAAAAAGCTCCGAGTCCTGCAGGGACGATAGAAAGCTGTATGAGCCGACAGCACGACGGCTAGAAAATATGTGGATTATTTGGATTGCCCGAATCGATCTTGATCTCCTGGTCGGTATGGCGGGCAAGATACCAGCAGGGCTTGACGCCCATCTGCGGGAAGAGGGAATTGGAACAGTCTTCCTCGTGGTCTCCGGCATAGTCGTACTCAAACTTGCCGCTCTTCAGCTTCACGTTGTAGTAGGTATGCACCGTGATGCTGCCGAAGGTGTCGCGGCGGGGGATGCGCAGCCAGACAGAGAGAAAATCCAAGCCGTAGAGAACCACAGCGGCAATCGCGAGAATGAGCAAGAAGCGTTTCATGGATGAGGCGGCGTGCCGGTCAATTGTACGGGAGGGAGGCTATGAGCTGTGAGCCGTGAGCTCTGAGCTAAACCTGACGTGACCCTCGACGTGCCTGCCGGGACTCTGCTCGATCTAGAAGTGACGCCTGATCCGCTATCTTGGCCCACAGCTCAGAGCTCACAGCTCACGGCCGCCAATCGAGTCCGACAGCTGGGCGTGAAAAGCGACTCCTGGCCCCTTGTTTCCTGCCGCGCGCCGGAGCATCATATGGTCACAAGAGCTTGTGACGTGAGCCGAACGCAGGCCACCTAACGCACCGCCGTTCCATCGCACAGATATGAGCCGGGGACTCAGCACTCGCGATCCGAAGACTTCGTTTGGCGGCGGAGGACGCGGTCCTGCGGAGAACTGGCCTGGGGGCTGGGACGGCGGCGGCGGCCGCGGCGGCGACGACGATCATCCGAACTACAACGAACGGCTCCGGCGTTATCGCCTGGCTCTTCTGCTGGCCCTGTCCTCGGTGGTGATGCTGTTCATTTCGTTCACTACGGCCTACGTGGTGCGCAAGGCCGGGGCGGTGTGGGATCCGGCGAGCAACGACTACACCAGCAACTGGGTTCCGCTATCGCTGCCCATACAGTTTCTGCTGCTGAATACCGCCGTGCTGCTGCTAAGTAGCACGACGCTGGAGGTCGCGCGCCGGCGTGCTGCACAAGACGTGGCGCTGGCGCCGATCGCCGACATCCCGGGCATTCGCGTCAGTGAGAATCACTCGCTGCCCTGGCTGTGGACGACGATCGTACTGGGCGCGGGCTTTCTGGCGGGGCAGGTTTACGCCTGGCGCTTGCTGGAAGAGTACAACCGGAGCTTTGCCACCAATACCAGCAGTTCATTTTTCTTCATTCTCACGGGAGTGCATGCCGTCCATTTGCTGGGCGGACTGATCGCGCTATTCTACGCGGGCGTCACCAGCTGGCTGCGTAAGCCGCCGGAGACGCGGCGGATTATCCTCGACGTGACCTCGTGGTATTGGCACTTCATGGGACTGCTGTGGTTGTACATCTTCGGGCTGCTGTATTTCGCGCGGTAGCACGGCTGATTCACCACAGAGGCGCAGAGGACACGGAGAAAGACCTTCTTGGTTTCTGCGTTACCGCTGCGGAAGTTTTTCTTCCCCTGAACGCCCTTCTCCTGCAACCCTACGAAATTGTCATCCCGTCTATAACGACGTTGGCGTTGTCAAGGCATACGGGGGCGGCGACGCACAAAAGATGCGCCAGTTCGCTCTCATGGAAACTTCCTGACCAGGGGCTCGTCTCCAATCTGCGGGCGAAAGCAGCAGCTTCGCCACCCATCTATTCGGCGTTGTCCGCCAGGATTGCTTTCGAACTCCCGCCTCGCAGCGGCGGGAGGCAGGCTGCTCACTCAAGCGCTCGGCTCTTAAACCGTGCCACAGGATGACTCGGGCTCGCCTGCACCACTGCTCAGCAGCTGCGCATAGTTCTTACTCGTGCGCAGCATCCAGTACAACCGTGTCGCCGGGCCACCGCCACTTTCGCCTGCGCCCGGCTGCGCCGCAAACTCAAACGCACATACATGCGCTTCAGCTCGGCATCGTAGCGGGCCGCACTCTGTGCGGCTTCCACCAGCAGAAAGCGCAACAGCGGCGACCCCTGTTTGCTGATGTGTCCCAGCCGCTGCTTGCCTCCCGAGCTGTGCTCGCAAGGAATCAGCCCAACATAGCTGGCCACCTTCTTGGCATTGCTGAACCGCTCCACCGGACCCAGGCTCAGCACCAGGGCCAGCGCCGTCTGCGGACCTACTCCGGGATGGCTCATCAGCAGCCGAGCCGCGCTGCGCTTGTCCGCCTCAGCGACCACTTGCCGGCTCAACTCCCGGATCTGCTGGTCCAAGCCATCCAGCCGCAGCAGCGACTCGGCTCGCCGCTGCGCCGCATAAGGTCGCAGCTCCAGCTTCTGCAACTGCGCCCGCCCGGCTTCCGTCCATAGCTGCCGTTTTTTCTGCAGCCCCTGATTCAGCGCGATGGCGTGCAACTGATTCTTCACCTGCGTCCGCAATCGCACCAGAGCATGACGATGCAACAGCAACTGCCGCACATCGCGCTCTTCCGCCGTCGGCACCCACAGCCGCGGAAAACGCTTCTCCAGCAGCAAGGTCAAAATGTGATCCGCATCGCGCTGGTCCGTCTTCTGCCGGCGCACCACCGCCGCTCGAATCCGCGCTGCGTCTCCGATCCACAGCCGATGACCCAGCTCGGCCAGCAGCTCCTCGAACCACAGCGTGAAGCCACAGGCTTCCATGCCCACCAGCGCCGGCTCGCTCAGGCCCCGGTAAAACTCTTCTACCTCGGCCCGCGGCAAGCGCCGGTAGCTCACTTCGCCGGTTGCCGTATCAAAAATCGCTAACTGCTGAAACCCAGGGTGATAATCACAACCTATAATCAACATCGCGTTGGCTCCCTCCCCGAGCCCCTGGTCTTACACAAACTCAGAGTACTCGGCCGATCGAGCCAACGTCGTTATGAAATCAAGCGAAGCCGAGGGATCTGCTGTTCGCCACATCGGAGCGACCTGTCGTCCCTACGGGACTTTGACCTCGTGTTGTCCCTGAACCCAGCGCTGAAGCGCTGGGCTAAGCTCTTTCGACCCGCGTTGCGGGACTGGAGCAGACTGAGTGCCCCCAAACCCCAAACCCCAAACAACCCAAAGCCCAAAGCCCAAAGCCCAAAGCCCAAAGCCCAAACCGCCTTCCTCCGTGTCCTCCGTGCCTCAGTGGTGAAACCGCCCTTCCCTCCAAGCCCTTCATCTTTAAGCAAATCCAGTTCTTGACATCGCAAATTGCAATATTATAATTGCAAATCGTAATATGAAACTTGGCGAAAAACTCCGTTACCTGCGCCTGGTGGAAGGCACGCTCCGCGGCATGGACCGCGAGATGACTCAGCAGGACCTGGTCCGCGCTTGTTGAAGAAAGAAGTGGGCGCCGGCCTGAGCCAGTCGTACCTCTCGCAGATCGAGAGCGGAGCGCGGCCGCACCTGACGAATGCTTCGCGCATGCTGCTGGCGCGTTTTTTCAAGGTGCATCCCGGGTACCTGGTGGACGATCCCGAGGGTTATCACACGGAGCTGACCAGCGACCTGCGGGCCACCGAAGACCGGCTTGACCTGTGGCTGGTCAATGGAGCCGAGCAGTCGGCGAACGATCCCGAGTTGCATCATGCGCTGCTGCAGGTGGCCAAGCATAAGGACAGCCGGAAGGCGCTGGTGCTGCTGGGCGCGATCCTGGAGACGCCCGAGTTGGTGGAGCGACTGACCGAAGTTTTGAAGCCGGCGCCGGCGATGAATGGGCGTAAGGGCCGCAACGGCAAGAAGCAGGCGGAGTGACTTTATGACCTGGGCAATTTTCTATCTCGTGTGCTTTCTGGTGGGAGTGACGCTGAGCGTTCTGTCGTTCCTGGGTGGGACGCTGGCATTTGCCGCACGTGCATCTGCATGTGCCGCACGTGCACGTGCCGGTCGGCGGACACATCGCGACGCCGCACGCCGCGGTACATGCCGCTACCGGCTCCGAGATGCCGTTCTTCAACTTCGCGACCATCACGGCATTTCTGGCCTGGTTCGGCGGGACCGGCTATCTGCTGACGCGCTATTCGACGCTGGTGGTCACGCTGGTGCTGGTGGTCTCGATCGCACTCGGCCTGGTGGGAGCGAGCATCGTGTTCGTGTTTATCGCGAAGGTGCTGCTGGCGCATTCGCGTGAACTTGATCCGGCGGACTACGAACGTGTCGGGGTGTTGGGGCGCGTGATCAGCCCCATTCGCGCAGGGCGGTACGGGCGAAATCATTTTTTCGCAGGAAGGCACGCGCCAGACCTGCGGCGCTCGCAGTGAAAGTGGTGAAGCCCTGGCGCGCGAGACCGAAGTCATCATCACTCGCTATGAAAAGGGAATTGCCTATGTACGGAGATGGGACGAGATGGCAGGGAAGGGAGCTACGAGCGAATAGCTGCTAGCTGTTAGCTCTTAACCCTCAGCTTTTAGCAAGCCGAAAAGACCCGCCCTACGCCAAAGGACGGCGTAGAACGGAGCACCCTCAAGTATCAGGTTTACTAAGAGCTAGTAGCTAAGAGCCAAAAGCTAGTCACTAATTGCTGGTTGCGCATTCAAGGAGAAACATATGGGTTTCCACATTCCAACTGACGCCGTGGTGATCGTGTGGTCGTGTTGTTATCGCCACCATTTTGCTCATGGCGCTCTTTACCAAGCTGTATCGCAAAGCCGGACCCAACGAAGCTCTGGTTGTGTACGGCATCCGGGGGCCGCGCATTATCAAGGGACACGGCACCGTCATCCTGCCCATGGTGGAGAACTGCCGCGAACTTTCGCTGGAGCTGATGTCGTTCGACGTCGCTCCACAGCAAGACCTCTACACCAAGCAAGGCGTCGCCGTCACCGTCGAAGCCGTGGCGCAGATCAAGGTCAAGTCCGATCCTGAGTCGATCATGACCGCGGCCGAGCAGTTCCTGACCAAGACGCCTCCCGATCGCGAGGCGCTGATCCGCCTGGTGATGGAAGGCCACCTGCGCGGCATCATCGGCCAGCTCACGGTGGAAGAAATCGTGAAGCAGCCGGAGATGGTGGCCGACCGCATGCGCACCACCTGCGCCGACGACATGAACAAGATGGGCCTGGAAGTGATCTCGTTCACCATCAAGGAAGTTCGCGACAAGAACGAGTACATCACCAACATGGGCCGTCCGGACATTGCGCGCATCAAGCGCGACGCCGATGTGGCCACCGCCGAAGCCGATCGCGATACCGCCATCAAACGCGCCATCGCTCTGCGCGAATCGGCGACCGCCAAAGCGCAAGCCGACCAGGAGCGGGTCGCCGCCGAGACTGCATCGCTGGCCCGTCAGGCCGAGGCGCAACGCGATCTCGAAGTGAAGAAGGCGACCTATGCCGAACTGGTGAAGCGTCAGCAGGCGCAGGCCGACAAGGCGTACGAGATCCAGACCAACGTGATGCAGCAGCAGGTGATCGCCGAGTCCGTGAAGGTGCAGCAGGTGGAGAAAGGAGGCGCAGGTCAAGGTGCAGGAAGCCGAGATCAACCGCCGCGAGAAGGAACTGATTGCCACGGTGCTGAAGGGTGCCGAGATCGAGCGTCAGCGCATTGAGACGCTGGCCAACGCCGAGCGGTCGCGGACGATGGTGGAAGCCGAAGGCCGCGCCAGCGCGATTCGCGCGCAGGGTGAAGCCGAGGCGGAGATCATCTTCAAGAAGGGCGACGCTGAAGCTCGCGCCATGAACGTGAAGGCCGAGGCTTTCCAGGAGTACAACCAGGCAGCCGTCGTCGACAAATTGATCACCGGATTGCCGGAGATCGTGAAGGCGCTGGCCAGCCCGCTGTCGAACGTCGACAAGATCACGATTGTGTCGACCGGCAACGGGAACTCGGCAGGGATGCACAAGATCACCGGCGACATCACGGAGATGGC
Organism: uncultured Acidobacteriaceae bacterium; assembly: GCA_963698845.1. Taxonomy (GTDB): domain Bacteria; phylum Acidobacteriota; class Terriglobia; order Terriglobales; family Acidobacteriaceae; genus Bog-257. Next base: position 17,047 of record CAVOSH010000006.1, on the reverse strand, counting down.
GGCGCAGGTGCCGGCGCTGTTCGAAGCGCTGTCGGGCATGCAGATGTCGGACCTGCTGGGCAAAATCCGGACCATCGGCGACAAGTCGCCGAAGCCGGATCAGCTGCCGCCGGCCGACGACGGGAAGTCGAAAGCCGCGGGTGCAGGGAAGTAGTCATTGGGGTGCCCCAGGTTCGGCCATCTGTAGGCCTAACCTGGGCCCACGTTAGCCCGAAAAAGGGGCGAACGTGGGGCACCAACGAGTTAAAGGATGGTTATGTTTTCCGATGATGACAGTACGCGCTTGATGGTGACTCTGGGAGTGATTGGAACGCTGTTAGGCGTGGTAGTGCGGTTCGTCAATCACTCCAACATCGCGGTTCTAGTGGGTGCCGTGGGAGGCTTGCTCGTCGCCTTCCTGTTGGCTGCGGTTCGCGGCGAGCAGGTTTGATCTGAAGCATCGAGTATCCCACTCATTCGAACACCGCAAATGAATGGGGCACCCGGTGGCGACAGGTCTAGATGGTTTAGGGGTCCTTCGACTCCGGATCACAAAAAGACGTGATCCTCCGCTCAGGATGACGCCTTTGAAGTAGGAATAGCGACAAGCGAAGGGCGAATAGCGGATAGCGAAATCGAAGCTGACGGCCGACAGCCGACAGCCAAAAGGAGTTCGTCATGGCATTACTCGATCGTGTAGCAACGCTGGTACGGGCCAATCTGAACGATCTGGTCGATCGCGCGGAGAATCCCGAGAAGATGTTGAAGCAGGTGATTCTCGACATGGAGAACCAGTTCATCCAGGTGAAGACGCAGGTGGCGATCGCGCTCGCCGATCTGCACCTGCTGGAAAAGAAGAAGAAGGACAACGCCGAGAAGCACGCCGACTGGATGCGCAAGGCGGAGCTGGCCGTCGACAAGAAAGACGACGAGCTGGCACGCGCCGCGCTGGAGCGGGCGATGAGCTTCCAGCAACTGGCCGACAGCTTCGATCAGCAGATCGCCGATCAGGAGACGCAGGTGGAGGCGCTGAAGGCCGCGCTGAAGAGGCTGGAGCTGAAGCTTTCAGAGGCGAAGGCCAAGGCCGATTTGCTGATCGCGCAGCATCGCCGCTCGCGTGCGGTGAGTCGCGCCGCCGACGCGCAGCTCACGCCCGACGGCGAGCACCGCACCTTCGATCGCATGCGCACCAAAGTCGCGCGCGAAGAGGCGCTGGGGCGCGCTAAGGGCGAGATCCTGGGCGACGACATCGAAGGCCGTCTGCACGCGCTCGATCGCGAGCAGAAGATCGACACGCTGCTGGAGGAGATCAAGGCGAAGAAGCGGCTGCTGAGTGCGTAAAAACGGGAGAATTCACCACAGGGGCACGGAGAGCACAGAGGAAATAAGAATACAATCTCCGTGCTCTCTAAGGTTTCTGTGATCAACAAGCTTCCTAGCGCTCGTTATGCGAGTTGTTGGGTAAGAGAAATATGGGCGACATTCGATTCATCGTTATGGCTGCGCTGTTTGCGGGGTCGGGTGGATTCATCCTTCTCCGTCCTGATCTTGCGAAAGACCCTCGCTCCGATCATCCCGTGAGCCATTCCCCTCGATGGCTAATTCGAATGTTCGGAGGATTTCTGATCGCGCTCTCATGGCTCTTTGTTCGCCAGTATCTTCAGGGCCGATGAGCCGTCAACGCAGATTCACGGCACTACCCTTTTTGACCGACCTCGCGATTGCCGCAGCCTACCGCGCTACAATATCCCGATGGCTGACTCGCTCTATTTCAGTATCTGGTTTCCCAGTTTTCGTGAAGAGGAGATGATGCTGCGCACCGTCTCTGTGCTGCGGCAATTTCCTTTCTCCTCGCTGCGCGAAGGCATCACCTATCTCTCCGTCCATCCGGTCTCCTGGAGCGAACCGACCATACTGGAGCGCCGTTTCGATCCCGGCATCTCGCCTGAAGAAGCCGCCGAGGTCGCCAAAGAATTCGTGCATGACGACTTCGCTTTCGTCTTCGAGGCGTTTTGGGACCTGTGGGTTCCCAATGAAGACGAGCATGGTGAGAGCTGGGTGCAGAAGCCGGTCGCCGTGCGCTTTCTGGTGCATGGCGTGCAATTCGACGAAGGCATCTACACCGAGGACGGCCACATCGAGGGCGACTTCGGACTCGACACCTCGTTTATCTACGAAGAGCGCGAGATCTCACCATTCATCGAGAAGCATCTGCGATCGAACATCGCCAAGCTGGTGGGATTCTCCGCCGCCGTGGAGAAGAACTGCGGCATCAGCGGGCGGGTGTTGTGGTCGGAGTCGGAAGAGAACCTGGCGCAGAAGCTGATCGCGAAGCTGCAACAGACGCAGTGAAGCTGTGAGCTATGAGCCTTGAGCTGTGAGCTAGGGCTTTCGCTCCTTAGCCGTTAGCTCTTAGCAATGATCTGCTCTACTTCATGCGCGAAAGATTCGAATGCTAACCGTATGTCTGCGGCGCAAGAACGCAGTCAGCTTGGCTTCTTGACCGAGAGCCAACAATTAACTCGCTAACCGCTGTTAGCTCATGGCTCACAGCAAAAGAGGCCGCACCAGGCGGCCTCTCGCTTCGTCTGTCGTGCTCCCAACTTACATACCCTGGCTGAGGCCTTTATTGACCAGCACCTTCACGTCGACGCGCTGATTCATGGCGCGGCCTTCGGAGTCGGTGTTGCTGGCGGCCGGGTGCGTGGCACCGTAGCCGGCAGGCGCCAGGATGCGGCGCATCGGGACGCTCTTGTCATTGCGCAGATAGAGCACCACGGCGGTTGCGCGCGCGTCGCTCAGCTTCTGGTTATCGGCTTTCGTGCCCGTGCTGGAGGCGTAGCCGGCGACTTCGATCATGTAGTTCTCAGTGGCCATGGCGATCTGGGCGACTTTGTCGAGATCGGCCTTGGCAGCCGCATCGAGGTCGGTAACGCCGGTGGGGAAATAAATGCCGGCTTCGGCAACGGTCTTATAGTCGCCAAGATCAGAGACGCGCTTGTTCACCATCTGAACGGCATTGGCATCAGCCAGCGCAAGCGCACCGGCTCCGACGGCAGTCTGGCCAGCCACATCGGCGGTGCCCTGCGCGACGTCGGCGGAAGCCTGCGCGGTCTGTGCCTGCTGCACGCCGGAATTGGCGGTCGACTGTGCCTGGGCGGCGGCGGCCTTGTTGGCGGTGATTTCCTGCTGCTGGGCTACTTCAATCGCGAAAGCATCGGGATCGAAGCTGATCTTGCTGGCGTCCAGCTGACCCTTGGCATTCCCCACGCCCTCGGCGCTGATGGTCAGGCCGGGCACCATGGCGGTCACGTCCATATCGGAGCGGCGCATTCTGAGCGCGCCCTTCTCGCGCTCAACCTTGGTGTTGTCGGTGAGGTTGACCACGACCATCTGGCCGGTCTTCTTTTCCTTCACGTTGACCATGTCGCCATCGCGGGAGACGATCTGGCCGATGACTTTTGCTTTCTTGCCGGCGGGAATCTGTTTGGCAGGGGTGGACGCGTACATCAGGCTGGCAAACAGCATGACGCAAGTCAGAGCACATACGAACTTAACTTTCACGAAATCCTCCATTAGCAGCGGCGTTATCTTGTTCCTAACGATGTGGGGGTGAGATCCGGCAGAGGCCGGACTGGCTCGTCGCTGAATGCGCAGCGGTACGATACCGGTTACATAGCCTACCCACGGTACAGGAGGCAGAGGTCTAGTAATACTGCTAGAAATGCTCGTAAAGTACCCAAAAATGTATAGGGCGGGAAGATCACAGTTTTCCCTTTTCCAGAAACAACGAGTATCCTTAAGGCACCTAATTAGGTGCTTCCGATATGGCTAAACCGCTGTTGGATATCTCGCAAGACATTCACTCGCTCACGACCTTCCGCCGGCGTTCGGGCGACTTGATGAAGCAGATTAAAAAGAGCAAGCGGCCTTTGGTGCTGACTGTCAACGGAAGGGCGGCGGCCGTGGTTCAGGACGCCGAAGCCTATCAGCGGCTACTCGACATCGCTGCTAAGGCGGACGCAGAGGAAGCGATTCGCCAGGGATTCGAAGACGTAAGGCATCGGCAGACGAGTCCGGCACGCGAGGCATTCGACGGCATCCGCCGCAAACATGACATACCGCGTTGAGCTTGCAGCCCGCGCGGTGCGCGACCTCGAGATCCTTTACTTGCAAAAGAATGCCGCTGAGTCCGCTGCCGCCGCAAACTGGTTCAACGGATTAGAGAACGCCGTAATGTCGCTGGCCGACTATCCTTATCGCTGCCCGGTTGCCCCGGAAAGCCGGAAGCTGAAGCGAAAGTTGCGTCACCTGCTGTTTGGCAAGAAGCCCCATGTTTATCGAGTGGTTTTCGATGTTGACGACAAACAACAAAGGGTATGGGTGCTGACCATTCGCCACGGTGCGCGGCAGAGATTCAACAAGTCAGAGCTCGAACCTTGATACCCACTCAGATCTCGTCACCGCGAGACCTGTGGCAGCCGTGAACGTTTTCCCACGAGGCATGGGCCCGGCTGAATGCCGAGCCCTCTTGCATTTACTGACAACTGACAACTGGCCACTGACCACCGTTACTTCGTTCTTCCGCCTTCCATCTTCAACTCCGCGCTGGCGCCCGCCTGAGCCGCCGCCAACCTTGCGGTCAGCACGCGGAAGGGTGAGCACGATACGTAGTTGAAGCCCAGCGAGGCGCAGAACTCGACCGACGAAGGTTCGCCGCCATGTTCGCCGCAGATGCCGATCTTGATGGTCGGACGCGTTGCCCGGCCCTTCTCGACGGCGATCTTCAGCAACTGGCCGACGCCTTCGCGATCCAGAACCGCGAACGGATCCTGCTTCAGAATTCCCTCGGACAAGGTAGGCGGTGAGGATCTTGCCGACGTCGTCGCGCGAGAAGCCGAAGGTGGTCTGCGTGAGATCGTTAGTGCCGAAGCTGAAGAACTCGGCGTCCTTCGCGATCTCGTCGGCCATCAGGGCAGCACGTGGCAACTCGATCATGGTGCCGACCAGGTATTCCACCTTGAATTCCTTCTCGGCGAAGACCTCCTCAGCTACCTTGCGCACCAGGCCGCCCTGGTTGGCCATCTCCTTCAGGCCGGTGGTCAGCGGGATCATGATCTCCGGCTTCACCTTCACGCCTTCCTTCGCGACCTTAACGGCGGCCTCGAAGATGGCGCGCGCCTGCATCTCGGTGATCTCAGGATAGGTGATGCCCAGGCGGCAGCCACGCAGTCCAAGCATCGGGTTGACTTCGTGCAGCTGCTCGACGCGATTCAGCAGCGTGCGCAGCTCTTTCAGCTTGGGCGACTTCGGCTTGGTCAGCTCCAGCTTCGCGATCTCGACCATCAGGTCTTCGCGGCGCGGCAGGAACTCGTGCAGCGGCGGATCGAGCGTGCGGATGGTGACCGGGAATCCGTCCATGGCGCGGAAGATGCCGACAAAATCGTTGCGCTGATACGGCAACAGCTTGCGCAACGCCATGCGGCGGTCTTTCTCGCTGTTCGCCAGGATCATCGCGCGCATGTGCGGCAGACGATCTTCGGCGAAGAACATGTGCTCGGTGCGGCACAGTCCGATGCCTTCGGCGCCGAATGCACGCGCCTGCAGGGCATCGCGCGGAATGTCGGCGTTGGCGCGAACACCCATGCGGCGGAAGGGCTCGGCCCATCCCATCAGCTTCAGCAGTTCGGGATCGTCAGGACGCGCGGCCACGGTGTTGAGCTTGCCGTTGATGACGCGGCCGGTGGTGCCGTCGAGCGAGATCCAGTCACCTTCCTTCAGCGTCTTGCCGTGCACGCGGATGACGCGCGCCTTCTCGTCGACTTCGATGTCGCCGGCTCCGGCGACGCAGCACTTGCCCATGCCGCGCGTGACCACCGCCGCGTGGCTGGTCATGCCTCCGCGCGAGGTGAGAATGCCGGCCGCGACTTCCATGCCCGCAATGTCTTCCGGCGTGGTCTCGGCGCGGACGAGGATGAGGTGCGTCGCTTGTCTTTGTTGAACTTCTCGACCGCATCTTCGGCGGTGAAGACGATCTGCCCGACCGCCGCGCCCGGCGAAGCCGGCAGGCCGGTGGCGAGGACTTCGATGTCCTTGCCCTTCTCATCGAGGCTCGGCACGAGGAAGTCGTAAAGCTGGTTAGGCTCGACGCGGAAGATCGCTTCTTCCTTCGTGATCAGTCCTTCTTCCACCATCTGGATGGCGACGCGGACCGCGGCGCGGCCGGTGCGCTTGCCGTTGCGCGTCTGCAGCATGTACAGGCGGCCGTCCTGGATGGTGAACTCGAAGTCCTGCATGTCGCGGTAATGTTTTTCCAGTCGCGTGGTGATCTCGCGCAGCTGGTTGTAGGTGTCGGGCTGGATCTTCTCGAGTTCGGAGATGTGGACCGGGGTGCGGATTCCGGCGACCACATCTTCGCCCTGCGCGTTCATCAGGAACTCGCCGTAAAACTCTTTCACGCCGGTGCCGGGATTGCGGGTAAAGCCCACGCCGGTGCCGCTGGTCTCGCCCAGGTTGCCGAAGACCATGGCCTGCACGTTGACCGCGGTGCCGATGCATGTCGTCGATGTTGTTGATGCGGCGATAGTGCTTGGCGCGATCGTTCAGCCACGACCGGAACACGGCGTCCCTCGCCATGACCAGCTGCTCGTGCGGGTCCTGCGGGAAGTCTTGCTTGGTGTGCTGCTTTACGACCTTCTTGTATTCGGCGATGACTTCCTGCAACGCCTTGGCGTCGAGGTCGGTGTCGAGCTTGGCCTTCTTCTGCTTCTTCTTGCCGTCGAAGACTTCTTCAAACGCGTGCTTGGGAATGTCGAGCACCACGCTGCCGAACATCTGGATCAGTCGGCGATAGGAGTCGTAGGCGAAGCGCGGATTGTTCGATGCGCTTGGCCAGGCCTTCGACCGACTTGTCATTCAGGCCGAGGTTGAGGATGGTGTCCATCATGCCGGGCATGGAGAACTTTGCGCCCGAGCGCACGCTGACCAGCAGCGGATTGTCGGCGCCGCCGAGCTTCTGTCCCTGGAGTTGCTCCAGGCGGCGAAGCGCCTCGTCCATCTGGCGGTTGACCTCTTTCGAGACCGTGTGCTTCGGCATGTACTCGCGGCAGGCTTCGGTCTGGATGGTGAAGCCCGGGGGAACGGGCAGTCCGGCATTGGTCATTTCAGCCAGCCCGGCGCCCTTGCCGCCGAGTTCGTCCTTCATCTTGCCGTGACCTTCGGCCTGGCCGTCGCCAAAAAAGTAAACGTACTTCACGGCCGAAGAATTCGCGGTCGCAGTCTTTCATTTCAGTTGCAGTGCTCATAGGAGTCCTTTACTTGGTTGCTTGTCATGATTGCGTTTACAAAAGTTCGTTTAGCGCAGCCCGAAGGGCGTTACAACGTTAGCCCAGCACGTGAGTGTTGGGGACGCATGCGCCCATTCGGAGAGTCCGCCAGGACGACATGTCCTTGTGCCGTCCCTGAAGGGACTCGGAAATCTAAACGAACTCGCATCCCAGCACTCGCGTGCTGGGCTAATATTGTGCCGCCCGGCGGGCTCTCGGTGTTCGTGCTTGCCGGTTCATCGCGAGAAGGCGATCTTTCATTTGCCTTCCGTGACGATCTCGCTGAAGTCGGCGAGGGCTTCGCTCGTGATGACAATTCTTCAAAGGCGTTGCTTCACTGATCAATTACTTACCTTCTGTAACGATCTCGCTAAAGTCGGCGATGGTCGAGAATTCGCTCAACAAATCGCGCAGCAGCGCCAGACGATTGGCGCGTAAGCGCTCGTCGTCCACCATCACCATCACTTTGTCGAAGAAGGCGTACTGACCGGTCTGCGCAAGCGGCTGATCTGCGCCAGCGTCGGCGGCATAGTTCTTTTCCTCGCGAAGCTGACGGACCGCCGCGGCCGTATCGCGGAATCTTGGCTGCCAGCTCGTTTCCTCCGAATCTTCGGTAAGTGCCGAGGGATCGTAATCGTTCGGCGGATGTCTTATTCGTCTCCCGCGCCTGCCGCAGAATGTTCTTCATCCGCTTGAACGCCACCGAGATCGACGCGAAGTCTTCCGACCCGCGCACCTCGCTCACCGCCTCGGCGCGTGCGATCGCATCGACCACGTCGTCGCTCCCTGCGGCGAGCACGGCCTTCACCACGTCGTAGGCGAAGCCGCGCACGTCGCGCAGGTAGAACTCCAGTCGCTCGTACATGAAGTTCGCGACGGACTCTTCGAAGTTCACCTTCGGATCGAAGCGCCGCTCGGCCTCCGAGCCTGCATACTCCGCACGCGCATCAGCGAACAGCTTGCTGATGGGCAGCGGCAGCTTGTGCTCGGCAATGATCTTCACGATGCCATTGGCTGCACGCCGCAATGCGAACGGATCTTTCGAGCCCGTCGGCTGCAGCCCCAGCGCGAACATTCCGGCGATGCTGTCAGCCTTGTCCGCGATGGCGAGCACGCCACCTTCAACGCTGCGCGGCACACTGTCGTCCATCGACTCCGGCTTGTAGTGGTCGTAGATCGCGTCGGCGAATGGCCTCGTGCATCGGTCTCCGGCATCAGCGGGTCGAGTTCCTGCACCCGCGCGTACAGCCCGCCGATGATGCCTTGCAGTTCGGTGAACTCCTTCACCAGTTCGGTCGTCAGATCGGTCTTCGACAGCAGCCCGGCTTTGAAGACGATGCCGGGACGGACGCGTGCCGCCGGCGCTGCGAATCGTCTCCGAGATCAGGCTGCCCAGCCTCTGCATGCGGAGAGTCTTGTCGAAGTAACTGCCCGAGGTCTTTCTGGAAGGTCACCGACTTCAGCCGCTCGACGCGATCGCGCAGCGGGACCTTCTGGTCGGTGTCCCAGAAGAAGCGCGCGTCGTTGAAGCGGGCGCGCAGCACGCGCTCGTTGCCGTGGCGGATGAGACCGTCGGGATCTCCGTCGGTGTTCAGCACTGCGAGGAAGTGCGGCAGCAGTTGCCGCCGTCGCGTCTTCCAGCGCGAAGTACTTCTGGTGGTCGCGCATGACCGTGACCAGGACTTCGTCCGGCAGCGCAAGAAATTCAGGATCGAAGTTGCCCATGACTACGGAAGGGAACTCCGTGAGGTTGACGACGGTGTCGAGCAGCGACTTGTCTTCGCGCCAGCGCGCGCCGGGAATCGGCGAGCGGCGGCGTCGAGCGCTTTGCGGATGCGATGTTCGCGATCGGCGGTCGACGGCGACGACGGAGCCGTCAGCCAGCGTCTCGACGTAGTTCTTGGGCAGCCGGATCGCCAGTGCGCCCGACGACAGGATGCGATGGCCCTTCGCTGGTGCCGCTGGCGCGGATGCCGGCGAACTCCAGCGGCACGACTTCGCCATCGAGCAGCGTTACCAGCCAGCGCACCGGACGCACGAAGCGCTCGGCGGACTTGCCGCGCCAGTACATGTTCTTCGCCCAGTAGATGCCGGCAATTTCTTTCGGCAACGCTTCGGCAAGAATCTCGGCTGCCGGGCCGGCCCTTCTTCTGTACGGTCGCGGCCAGGTATTCGCCCTTGGGCGTCGTGATCTTCTCCAGCGCGTGACCGGAACGTTGACCTTCTTGGCGAAAGCCTCGGCGGCAGCAGTAGGCGCTCCGTCTTTGTAGGCGACCTTGAGCGACGGACCGGTGACCTGCTCGCTGATATCGGGCTGGAGGCGCCGCCACTCCGGAGGCAAGTACGGCCAGCCGGCGCGGCGTAGAGTAAGCCTGAACGCAGGGCTTGTCGACCAGGCGCTCGCGTTGAGCAGTTCGCCGACGCGCTTGGCGAGTTCCTCGCGCGCGCGTCGATCATTCGGGCGGGAATTTCTTCGGTACCGATTTCGAGTAGGAAGTCAGACATAGAAAAGCAGCTATTAGCCATCAGCCGTTAGCCTTAGCTAAAGGCCAAAATCAATATTGTGAAGCATCAGCGAGGATTTCGAAGTGACTTGCATCACTGCGGGTTCCAGAACTGTTGTGCGTGGGTGCCCCATCCTTCTCGCCCGACTTTGGCGAGAGGGTGCGCCACTCAAACTACGATCTTGTTGCCGCCAGCTGCGCGGATGCTCCATCCTTCTGTCTCGGCTCTGGCGAGAGGAGGGGCTGGCTAAAACCCGCTTCGGCTTTCTGCTGATCGACGTACGCCTTGGCCACGCCGACCGCCAGCGCGCGGATGCGGGCGATCACGCCCACGCGCTCGGTCACGCTGATCGCGCCGCGCGCGTCCAGAATGTTGAACAGGTGCGAGCACTTCAGGCAGAGGTCGAACGCGCCGAGAACCGGGAATCGCGTGAGTCCGCGTGATGCTCTTCGCTATCCGCTTCGCGTCTTCGCCAGAGTCCCGCTCCCCGCTTTTCGCCCTCCGCTTTTCGCCAGATTTCTGTTCCGACGATTCTGCCTCTCGGCCAGCTTTAGCTGGCGCCGATATTCATCCAGCAGCGCCTGGCACTCGGCCTCGTACAGTTCCAGATGCTTCCACGCCTTTGCTACATCCGCGTGCTCAAAGTTATAGACGGAAAACTGCAACTCATCCTTTAAGCGAATCTCGCCGTACTTCACCGGACGCCCGTCGGGATCGACGACCCACGTGATGTCGTAAATGCTGTCGACATCCTGGAGGAAAGCCGCGATGCGTTCGAGTCCGTACGTCAGCTCCGCCGAAATTGGGTCAAGGTCGATGCCGCCGCACTGCTGGAAGTAGGTGAACTGCGTGATCTCCAGCCCGTCGAGCATCACCTGCCAACCGATGCCCCACGCGCCCAGCGTCGGCGACTCCCAATTGTCCTCTTCAAACTTAATGTCATGCTTGCGCAGATCGATGCCAATCGCTTGCAACGATTCGAGATAGAGCTCCTGCACATTCGCCGGCGGCGGCTTCAGGATCACCTGAAACTGCATGTGCTTGAACAGCCGGTTGGGGTTCTCGCCATAACGGCCGTCGGCCGGGCGTCGCGAGGGCTGCACATAGCCGACGCGATACGGCTTAGGCCCGAGCACGCGCAGGAAGGTCTCGGGCGCCATGGTTCCGGCGCCGACTTCGACGTCATACGGTTGTTGCAGCACGCAGCCATGGTCGGCCCAGAAGGTCTGCAGGCGCAGCACCAGTTCCTGAAATGTCAGCGGATTTTGGGAGGAAGGCAAATCGGTCGTCCCCGAGTATATACGAGGCGGAAGCCCCGGAATATAAGTCCCCGTCAGGGCGTGTGCAGCAAAGCTCAGAGCAGGGCTGAAAGAACCGCTACCGATGAGTATGACACGATTACAGCTTGGCTAACATGGCGGCGGTAACCAACTTTTTCTCCAGATGGCGCTCGATGATCTGCACCAGGAACTTTCGCAGGTCGGCATACTGTGCCGCTCCGGAGCCGTTCGACAGGGCGGTGGCGCTATCCTCGGTAAAGCTTCCCGACGGTGCGCGAAACATCTGGCCCGCCAGAACTCGGGATTCCGGCGACAAGTTGCGACGAGGCCAGCCGCTTGTGCTGCTCGCACATCAGGCCGTCAGCCAGCACGTGATAAAAAGCGCGGCTGCCATTCAGCGTCCGGCCGCACGCCATGCATTCGCCGAGCTCAGGCAGAAAGCCCAACCAGCCGCACCAGCCAGAGCTGGAAGTAGGTCAGCGGCATCCAGATGGAGCCGGAGCGCAACTGGTACAGCACGGCAACCGCCAGCCGGAAGATGGCGTCATTGGCTTCGCGGTCGGGCAGCAAGCTCGTCTAGCGTTTCGGCGACATGCTCGAGCGCGACGACGCGCGGGTAATCGATTTCCGCTGAGAGCGGCGATTCCAGGATGTCGCAGGAATCGAGCCGCGCCAGCTCCTGGCCCTCGCGATCGTCATAGTAGGCGCGAACCATTGTCAGCGGCTCCAGCGCCCCACCGAAGCGGCGCTTGGACTTCTTGGCCGCGCGCGCCACTCCCTTGACCTTGCCTTCGGCGCGGGTGAACAGCGTCACCAGCAGGTCCGATTCGCGCAGCGGATAGGTGCGCAGGACGATCGCTTCCGACTGCTTCAGTGGCATGGAGTGGCTCGGGTGGGTGAACAGTACGATTCTAATGATCGAGGATTGTGGTGTGCAAAAGGACGGAACGAGGCGGTCGACGCACGACAGCACTGCAGGCGGGCGCTAACTCAGGGAGGTAGGGGTCCTTCGACTCCGGCATCGCAAAAGCGGCGATGCCTGCGCTCAGGATGACACCTCAGCTGCGTGGCTGTTTATGTTCGCATTATTTCTTTTCGAACCTGTATGGCTGCGAGTTCCAAAACTTCTCTTTGACCAAATTTCGGCAACTTCGCTCCAGTCGCAGTGTTACTGTTGACGGTGCTTTCGATCATGTCCGTTCGTCCACGCGTTCTACTCCATCTACTCGTCGTTGCAGCCGTTGTTCTTGCCAGCTTCCCGCTGGTCGCCCAGCAGGAAACACCGCCGCCGACCTTTTCCTCCAACGTCAAAGTTGTGACCGTGCTGGCCACGGTGCGCGACAAGAAGGGCAACATCATTAACAACCTGACCAAGGACGACTTCAAGCTGGAGCAGGACGGCCAGCCGCAGACCATTCGTTACTTCACGCGCGAGACCGACCTGCCGCTCACGCTTGGCCTGCTGGTCGACACCAGCCTGAGCCAGCGCCGGCTGATCGAGCAGGAGCGCGTTGCCAGCTATGCCTTCCTCAACGAGTTCATGCGGGTGGACAAGGACAAGGCCTTCGTCATGCACTTCGATTGGGGCGCCGAACTGCTGCAGGACCTGACCACCGATCATCAGAAGCTTCAGGTCGCGCTGGACAAACTGGACATGCCGGGATCGAATCTGTCGGGCGCGCCCAGGACAGCCGGCGGGCACGACGACGATCCTGATACTCGCCGCTACCAGGGTGGAAGTACCACACTGTATGACGCGATATTTCTTGCCTCAGATGAGCTGATGCAGAAGCAGCAGGGGCGCAAGGCGCTCATCCTGCTGACCGACGGCGTGGACGAAGGCAGCAAGCTCACCCTGAACCGCGCTATCGAGGCCGCACAGCGCTCGAATACGCTGGTCTACTCAATCCTCTACGCCGATCCCGAGGCCTACGGACGGGGATTCGGCCACTCGGGCGGAGTGGGCGGTGGCATGGGCCGGCACGGCGGAGGCTGGCCGGGCGGTCCGGGAGGCGGATATCCTCCACCGCAGCAGCAGGAGCATCCTGACGGCAAGAAGGTTTTGCAACGCATTGCCCGGGAGACCGGCGGCCGCTTCTTCGAGGTTTCCAAGAAAGAGCCGATCGACCAGATCTACGATTCGATTGCCGAGGAGCTGCGTAACCAGTACAGCATCGGCTACACGTCCCGATAAAGCCGTCGCCGGCGCGGGCTATCACAAGATCAGCCTCACCACGACGAACAAAGACATGATCGTGCAGGCGCGCGAAGGGTATTACGCGGAGCAGTAGCAGGAGGTCAGGTTTCCGGGTGCTCCAGCTCTCGCGGTGTTCGAGACTTGGGGGGTACCGCAGACTTTGGAGAGAACGTGTTTGTGGGCTGACCTTCGATTTCAGTGTTCTCTTGCCTACCCGCCGCCCTGATGCTGAGCACTGCCCCCCATGTCTCGAAAATCGCGAGACCCGGTGCACCCGGACAATCCCTCGGTACGCTTAACAAGTCCCTCCGGCTTTGCATCCCCCTTCATTACGTTTATGGTTAAGGGAACTCACTGGATCGTCCGGTGGACCGTTTGGATGACTTTGAAATTCCTGCTGGCCAATCATCGTCTGCGTCTGTGGCTGGGTGCAATTCTTCCCGCAGCGGCCGTGCTGGCCTTGGTCGCATATTGGGCGCCGGTCCATGCCCAGTCGCCCGATCAGCTCACGGTGTACTCGCCGCAGACGTACCTACTCGGCCGCAATGCTCGACATTCAGGGGCATCCTTATGTCGGCCTCATTGAGTTGCTTGAGCCGCTGGGTTCGGTGGAAGGGCGGGTCGACGGCAAGAAGTACAAGCTTCGTTTTACGCCTCCCGGCGGACATCCTGTCGAGGCGCAATTTCAGGAAGGCAAGGACAAGTCGAAAATTCTAAGCGAGAACTTCAAGCTGCCGGAGAACTTCGCGCAGCAGAATGGCCGTGGGTATGTTCCGCTCAGCGCGGTGCCGGAAATCCTGACCAAGCTGCTGGCCAAACCGGTACAGCTGCATCCTTCGGCGCGGCGGCTGTTCATTGGCGATGTTTCCATTCGCTTCAGCGTATCGCTCGACAAGAGCAATCCGCCAAAGCTGGTCCTGAGCTTTCCGGCGGCAGTGAATCCGTCGATCGCGACCGAGCCGGGACGTATGCGGCTGACCTTTCGCCGCGAGCCCGTCGTCTCCAGCGGGCAGGACAGTTATAGCTTCACCGATTCGAATATCACCGGCGCGGTATTTGCCGAGCATGATGGATTGGCCGAGTTGAACATCATGGCGACCGATCCGCTGATGGCAAATTTCGCCGACGGCGGCAAGACCATCATCGTCAGTGCCGTGCCGCCGCCTCCGCCGGCGCCAGCTCCGGTTACGCCTCCTCCGCCTGCAGCACAGACGCAGACGCCGCAAGCCAAGCCACCTTCGGGACCCCGATTCCTGGTGATCATCGATCCCGGGCATGGAGGAGCGGAAACCGGAGCGGTGATCACGCCCACCTTGTTGGAGAAGGATGTGGTGCTGGCCCTGGGACGCCGGGTGCAGCGCGAACTGCAGAATCGCGGCATCGCGGCCGGCTTACTGCGAAACTCCGATGTTGCGATCGCGCTCGATCAACGCGCCACCGCGACCAATGCCGCGCGGCCTGCGCTGTACATCACGCTGCACGCGGCCAACACCGGACGTGGCGTGCATCTGTTCACCTCAATGTTGCCGGCGGAAAATCTGCAGCGAGGCAATTTCCTGCCTTGGGACCGGGCGCAGGCTGCTTTCCTGGACTTGAGCGGCACGGTAGCGGGGTCCGTTGCGGTCGAGTTGGAAGCGCGCAAACTTCCTAATGCGACGCTGGTTGCGCCTCTACGGCCGATGAATAACATCGCAGCGCCGGCGTTTGCGGTGGAACTTGCGCCGCCCGGCGATGACGTCGAGGACATTGCCAATCCGGAGTATCAAGAGAAGGTGGCGCAGGCGATTGCCGCCGGGGTAGCCGCCGTACGCTCCAAGGTGCCGGAGGTGCGACCGTGATGCTTCCCAACACCGAGCCGCGTAACGGATCCCGCAGCCACCGCCCCGTCCTGATCATGTTCGCCGTTCTGGCGGTGGTTGCTGTCGGTCTGGGTTTTTACGCGCTACATCTTAAGCGCAAGGTCGCACGCGATGAACAGGCCGCCAGCGACCAGCAAGGTGTAGTGACACCGCAGGGCAATGGGCCTCCGGAGGCCGTTACGCTGTATGTCGCCAATGACAGCGATGGCACGTTGGGCAAGACGCAAGTCAATGTTCCGATGCCGGTGGAGCGCAGCGAGCGCGCACGGGCGGTGCTGCGCACTTTGCTGGCGCAATATCTGAAGACGAACTCGACCCACCCCATCGGGAAAGACTCCGATGTGCGGCAGGTCTTCCTGATGGACGACGGCAGCGCAATTGTCGATACCAGTGCGGCCTTTGCCGACTCGCACCCCTCGGGCGTGCTCGCGGAAGAGCTGACGGTCGCCTCGATTGTGGTGACGCTTTACGAGAATGACAGCAAGATTACGCGGGTAAAAATCCTGGTCAACGGCCAGGAGCGCGAAACCCTCGCCGGCCACGCCGATCTCAAGCGCTTCTACGAGGCCGCCAACATGGGGCAGGTGGTCAAGGATATGCAGTAAGCCCGGACAATCCCGCGCACGAACGGCTTTTGACTTGTAACGACTTCCGTTGATTTTCGACAAATCACACACGACGTCGCTCGCCTTTGCCAACCCGATGCTGCAACCATCTTTTTACTGGAATGTACCGCCCGGTTGTAGTACAGTTTGCGCCCGAACCCTCAACTAGTGTGTCGCCTGGCTGAGCCACTTTCGTCTGGAGTCTTCCGTTGGGCAGCCCCGCTGAGATGTCTCCTTGAATGTTTCCGCGGAGACGCTCTCGACCGAACGGTCTCTGGCAAAAACCCGCGACAGAAATTCATCGGCGTTCGGTTTTGGAGTGTGTTAACTCCTTCGCGATTTGCACCGTGGGGGTTCGAGCCGCGGAGTTCTGAAACAACGTATTTCTGAAGTGCATGCGTAGCGTTGCTGGCTCAAATAGGAGGAGCTGAGTATGCGACTGGCCGGTCCATCCAGAAATTTTCTTCGTCTTTGCCTGACATTCGTCTGCCTCATGGCGATGGTCCTATTGCTGGGCGCGGTTCTCCCTATGGCGGCCCAGGACGACGCTGGAGCGTACCAGGAAAGCTCCGTGAAGGCGACTCCCGCCGAGCAGGCTGCGAGCAAGCAATATGCCAAGAAAGTGCCATCTTCGACTTGCACGGAAGGCCAGCTGCCATTAGGTGACGGCGGAGACCTGCAGGTCACCACCGGCACCTGCCATGTGAAGGCCGGCATCTACAAGTATCGCAATGTGAATATCTATAAGGGCGGCGAGTTGCTGTTCGACGACACCGGCAACACCGATTTCTGGGCACAGTCGATCATCGTCGAACGCGATGGCTCTCTGGTTGCGGGATCGGCGCAGGTGCCCTACGGTGTCAACGGCACCTTGACCATTCACCTGTGGGGTGCCGCGCAGAGTACGGGCCGGGGACAGGGCGTGGCTGCGCCGTGCAAGTACGACGACCATTGCGGCATTCCCGACCCGTTGTGGACCTCGAACGTCATGGCTATTTCCAGGATGTTTCCTAGCTACTTCAGGTGGGCGATATTTTCGATCTCTCCCAGGCCCGCTGTGCCCACAAGTCCTTTATCTTATGTTCGGGATGGCCGAAGGCAAGGCCTAGGTTGCCCGGGCCCTCTGACGCGGCTCAGATCGAGTCGCTGACCTGTGGAGACGCATCCCGAAAAATTTTAATTCTGGTCGTTATCTGCCTGCTCGAGCGTGTATACAAGGCATCCGCTGGGCTGCCGCTGCTATGAGCTGAGACTGATGTTCTCCTCGATCCAGGCGATGAACACGGCGGGGATTGCG
>CAVOSH010000005.1:0-504842 GCA_963698845.1 uncultured Acidobacteriaceae bacterium | reverse complement strand
GTCATTCGCACCGCGTTGAAAGCTGCCGGGCTGCGTCCCGACGTGCGCGCTGAAGCCATATCTCTGGAGAAAACCGCGGCCGTATTTAACGCTTTGCAACAGGCCTAGACTGAGCACAACGCACTCTGCGGAGAATCTATGGCAACCGCGATCCGAGAGCCTGCCGTTGCCGGCCGTTTTTATCCGGCGAATGCGCAAGCCCTGCTCGCTGAAATCGACGGCTTCCTTACACCTTCGGGCGGACCCGGAGACGAGCCTGAGCCGAAGATTCTTGCTTTCGGCTGCGTGGTTCCGCACGCCGGATACATGTACTCGGGACACGTGGCCGGAGCCGTCTATCGCCGTCTCGAATTGCCGCGGCGCGTGATCATGCTGTGCCCGAATCACACCGGCATGGGGGAACCTCTGGCCATCATGAGCCGAGGCGCCTGGCACACGCCTTTGGGCTACGCCCCGATCGCCGAGGATCTCGCGACCGAGTTGATCGAACGCATGCCGCTGCTCTCCGAGGATGAAGAAGCGCATCGCTCAGAGCATGCCTTGGAGGTGCAACTGCCATTCCTCCAGGTGCTCGCTCCGAATTTCCAGTTCGTTCCCATCGCAATCGGCACCAGCAACTTCGAGGTCTTGAGCGCGCTGGGAGTGACGATCGCCAGCGTGCTTGCGAGACAAAGTGATCGGGTGCTGATCATCGCCTCCAGCGATATGAATCATTACGAGAGCGATGCGGTCACCCGGGTGAAGGACCGCCAGGCGATCGATCAATTGCTGGCCCTCGATCCTCGTGAACTGTATGAAGTAGTCCGCAACGGCAATATCAGCATGTGCGGATATGGACCAGCGGTGATCATGCTGACCGCCGCGAAGAGGTCCGGCGCACACCGGGCTGAGTTAGTTCGCTACGCGACCTCGGGCGACATCTCCGGCGACAAGAACATGGTTGTGGGTTACGCCGGAATCGCGATCTTATAAGAGCTGCATCGGACTCCCAGCGCCAGCTGGTTCGACAGTCGGTCAAGCCCCCAGACACGCTTTTTGGCCACCAGTCTTTAGCGCTGGCGGTTCTGCCTCGGCGAACTCCACCGGGAGTACAATCCAGGCGAAAGAGCAATCGGGAGTCGCTCGATGAAACGCTTGGTAACCGTCGCTCTTCTTATCGTTTCAATAGGTCTCATCAGTGCGGCCCAGGCGCCAGCCAACCCGCAGGCGCCGAACGCTCCCGTACGCAAGTCGCCTTTGGCCGCTTATGCGGGTGCCTGGATCGGGACGTTTGAAGGACGCCCCTGGATGTCGATTCGGCTGAACTTGCAGGCAGAGCAGATCACCGGCTCAATGCAGCGGGCTCATGATTTTAAGTTCAATAACAATGGCGGCCTTCAGAGTGTAAGCGACGACCAGGTGACCGAGGGCGTCGAAAGCGGCGTTCTACAGGGTGATGGACTGCTGCTCACGGTAAAGGGTACGGAGGCGCAGGAGGCCAGCCACTACGTCTTGAAGCTTACGGGAGCAGACACGGCCGAGTTGAAGATGGTTGCCATGTCCATGCCTCCGGGAATGCCCAAGCCCCTTCCATGGAAGCTGAGCAGGGTGGGCGCAAGCACCGCGACCACGGCGGCTCCCGCTCGCTAGGCGGCGGTTAAGCATAGTACGTTGCTCAACATCAGGCTGGATGCTGCCATCACAACCCTCCGCGTAAAACCCGGAAATGCGTTGCTCTGGACCGCCACTCAGGCCAGCGAAACGCCTGATACACTTCTACCGACCAAGATGACATCCCCACTTCTGCGTTTTCTCGGTGCATTGGCCGGATTCGGTAGCGCCATCCTTTTCTGGTTTCTGGGAAGCACGCTGGCCTCACCGTTGCGTCAGCACACGCTCCTCGATTTGGACGGATCGCATTATGCCTTGATGGCTTTCCTGCTTGTGCCTGCTCTAACCTTGGCAGTTGTGGCGTTGTTTTGGGTGCCTCCGCGAGTCGCCGGCGGTGGTCCACTGCCGGAAGGCAGACGCTGGCGAATCGCCCTGGTCCTTATTTTCGTTGCGGCATTTGTAAGCGGGGTGGCGCGATGAAAATGGTTGGCTAATTCTTCGAACGAGTGATGTAGACGACCTGACACCGTTCTGCTTCGGTCGTTCTCAAGGTAGGGAAACGGTAAAAACCCGCCGCCACCACTCGTCCCAAGTGCCAGGAGTTTCTGCTGTTCGCGATCCAAGAAGATTGGTCGCAATCTCCAGACACACATTTCGATTCGCTGAGCAGGGAAAGGGATGGTTCTGTCATCCATCTTCCTGTCCCGGCTGATCGAAATCAACATCCCGGCCTGCCCATCATAAACCCCGCTGCCGGAATATGTCTGTAACGTCTGTCTTAATTGCCTTGCCCATCGCATTGCGTGGAAGGGCCTCCAGGGTGAGCAATCGCGACGGAACTTTGTAGGCGGACATCTTCTGCTTGCACCAGGCTCGTAGCGTCTCCAGGTCCAGCGCCAAGCCCTTCCGCAGGATAACGGCTGCAGCCACGCGTTCTCCCCACTCGGCATCAGGTACGCCCACAACAGCACAGTCTGCAATAGCGGGATGAGTTCGCAATACCTCTTCAATCTCCAGTGCCGAAACCTTATGACCACCGCTCTTGATGATATCGACGCTGCTTCGTCCCAGTATTCGGTAAACACCGTTCTCGATGATCGCGGTGTCTCCGGTGCGAAACCAGCCATCGCGAAATGCTTCGCCGGTAGCAACCGGGTTCTCCCAATACTCAGCGAATACATTGGGTCCGCGAACTTCAATCTCGCCCACTGCGCCGGGCGGTAACGGTTCGCCGCTTTCGGAGACCAGCCGCACCTCGACTCCAGGCAGCGGCTTTCCGACCGAGCCGGGCACCCGCTCGCCACGATAAGGATTCGAGAGCGCCATGCCGATCTCCGTCATTCCGTAACGCTCAAGCAACGTATGGCCGGTAATCTGCTTCCAGCGTTGCAGAGTACTCACTGGCAGCGCCGCCGACCCGGAGACCATCAGGCGCATTCGCGCAGCGCCTTCACTCCATTGCGTGCGCTGTTCAGGAGCGGCAGCTTCCCAGGCGGCGATCAGCCGAACGTAGATTGTCGGTACCGCCATGAAAAGCGTGAGCGAACCGCTGCCAATGCGCTGCCAAACCGCGTTCGCATCGAAGCGCGGCAGCATCTCGCAGATTGCTCCCGACCACAGCGCGCAGCTCAGAACATTGACGATCCCGTGTATGTGATGAAGTGGCAGGCAGAGCAGGATGCGATCTTCCGCCGACCACTCCCACGCTTTGACCAGCGCCGTGATCTGCGCCGCGATATTGGCGTGCGTCGTCACCACGCCCTTGGGACGACTGGTAGTGCCGCTGGTGTAGAGAATCATGGCGAGACGATTGGCGATGATCTTCGGCAATCGGCTCTTCTCGCACGAAATCAAGCGTGAGTAGAGATTGCCCCGGATTCGACGTGAGGCAGCCACTGCGCTCATCAATGATTCGCCGCTCTCGTCATAGATGAGTGCTGAAGCCTTGGAATTCTCGAGATAGTAACCCAGTTCCGCAGCCGGCGCTTCGAGCGCGAGCGGTACCGCGATACCTCCAGCTCGCCAGATTCCCCATTGCGTTGCCACCCAGTGAAAGCCAGGTGTAATGCGGAACGCAATGCGCTCCTCCTCCAGGTCATTCGCCCCGGAAAGCAGCGCACTGGCGACGCGCCCGGATGCGTCCAGCAGATCGGCATAGGAGTATGTGCCGGAGGCATCGACAATCGCGGTTCGCCGACCGTGCCCTCCCGCGCGATCGGGCACGGACGTTGGATCAACTTCTGCCATACGGCTGAATGTACCGTTGTATTGCGAGTCTGTCGATTCAGGCAGGACAGGGAGGCTGGCGACGCAAGGCGGGTCGATGCAGCAGGTACAGAGGAAGTCGAAACCCACGTCGCTGCGGCGAGGCACTTTTCCGCAAGCGACGTGAGTTAGCGAGCCACACCCTAATTCGTTCCAACACCGGCGTTGAAGAACTCACCCATCGAGGGTGAACCAGCGCCGTCTCCCGGGCAGCTGGTTAAGCCAAGCAGGTCGCAAAACATTCTTACTTGACTGCCTTGCATGTAATGCGTGTTGGACTGATATCCGTGTTTCACGTGGGGTCCAATCAGCACATGCCAGATGTGGCCGCCACAGTTATCGGGATCTGGATTCCCTCCGCACTCGTTGTCGCCACCGCCCGCAAGTTCACCCTCGTCGAATGTAACCAGCAGCACTCCGTTGCCGGTTGCCTGGAATGGCGGGCTGGCCAGCAGTTGCGGAACAAATGTCTGGAGATACTGGTCCGCTGTCTCCAGCGCTTCCTGGTCACTGGAGCCATTATGAGCATCGTGATCGAGGTCGGGAGAAATCCAGGTGAAATTAGCCAGGCTGTTGTTGGCGATATCCGGCAACAAATATCCATCCAACGGAACCATGTGGCGCTGCTCCAGCGGGTTGTAAAAGACATCGGTATAAAACGCGAACGGATTATGCCGGCGCACATAAAGACCATGTTGATATCCCATGTAGCCGACACCCGGCATCGACTGAAAGTATCCCTTCCAGGTCTTTCCCTGCGCTGCGAACTGTCGCACAAGATTGGGAATATTGATTGGCGCAGTACATCCGTCACCATTGCAAACGCCGCTCAGAGCTTCTCCATTGCGTGGGGCGAGCCCTGAGGTTAACTCGCCATAAGCCAGCCATGATCCATGAGAGTCGGAATAGACCTGCATGCCTTCGGAATACTGGCTCGCCAGAGATGCCAGATAGGGCATGTACTCCAGCGCGTAGTTGATGCTTCGGTTTTCCTCCATCACTACCACCACGTGATTGGAACGCGCGATTAAACCGGCACCACCAGCCGGATCCAATTGGTTGGCGACATTCGTGTCCGAGGGATTCTGCGCCGCAGACAAGCTAACCAGGCAGAGCACAATCATGGGCAAAAGCAGGTATCTACACCGCAACATTTTCACTCCGTTTTGTGATTAGGTACAACTCGGCAGACTCGTTTTCTGCGGCCTTCGATACGCAGGAATATCGGACTGCCCGCCGGAGTTCTCCTCCGGAAGGTAACCCGGCTACCGATCAAAGAGAGTCTTCTGGCTGGAGAAACAGCGCGCCGCCACGCGCCAACGCGAATGATTTACTTGTGCGTGATGAGGGTATCTCGTTGTGGCGAAGTTATTAGCCGGAGATAAACCCTATTCGAGAGAGTTAATCGCCTTAGTTCATCGGAGAACACCGTCGCGTTGTCAGTAGTACCACTTGCGCGATAAACCGCATGAATAGGTCGAAACGGCCGAATCTAAGCGCCCAAAAAAAATACCTATCAGGCCGTGGTGCAAGTCTAGGGAGACTCTGATTAAGTTCTCCCTTTCCACAGAGAGCATAGGTAAAGTCGCGTCAGTATGAAGCAGAGGACACTGGCGACGATGAATGGATTTGAGCGGTACAGCAAAAAGACGCGGCGGGCGGTATTTCTTGAGGAGATGGAACAGGTAGTACCGTGGGCCGAACTGCGAGCACGGATCGAGCCCTATTACCCAAAGGCAGGCAACGGGCGACCTCCGGTGGGTGTGGAGCGGATGCTGCGCATCTACTTTTTGCAGCAGTGGTTCAACCTGTCGGACCCGGCGGTGGAAGAGGCGCTGTACGATTCGGCGGTAATGGGCAGCTTCGTGGGCATCGATCTGGGTCGCGAACCAGTGCCGGACGAGACCACGGTGTGCAAGTTCCGTCATCTGCTGGAAGAACACGGTTTGGGCGGGCAGATGCTGAAAACAGTGAACCTGTACCTGCAGAGCCAGGGAGTGCGGATCACGACGGGAACGATCGTAGACGCGACCATCCTGCATGCGCCCAGTTCGACCAAGAACCGCGAACAGAAGCGTGATCCCGAGATGCACCAGACGAAGAAGGGCAACCAGTGGTACTTCGGCATGAAGGCACACGTGGGCGTGGACAGCAAGACCAAGCTGATTCACACCGCGCTGGTGACAGCGGCCCATGTGGCGGACGCGAGCGTGTTGCCGGAGTTGTTGCACGGCGAGGAGACCCGGGTGTGGGGCGATCAGGCGTATCGCGGACAGAGGGAGGTCATCCAGCAATGTGCGCCGCGGGCGCAAGACTGCACTCACCGGCGCTACCGTTACAAAGATCACATCGACGCAGTGGAGCGGGCGAAGAACCGGACGAAGTCGACGGTGCGCTCCAAGGTGGAACACGTGTTTGGAGTGATGAAGCTGAAGTTCGGATTCGTCAAAGTGCGCTACCGGGGACTGGCGAAGAACGCCAACCGATTGTTTGCCACCTGCGCTTTGGTGAATCTGTTCCTGGTGCGCAAGAGGCTGCTGTACTGGGCGGCGTAGTGTCCTCTAACAGCGCCCCGACTACCGAATGTGCGAGTCGGAGAGGCTAAACAATCTGCGGGAATGAATGAAAGGATCTGAATTTCGCTTTGGAGTCATTCCCGCCTTAATGCAAGTGGTTATTCAGAGGTTCCCTAGTGTGATGTCCCATAAATAACTTGCAATATTATAGAAATGACGCTAAGCTGCTGTATGCTCACGGGACGCCCCAAGCCTAGCCTGGAACTGACCGGAGACGAACGCACCCAACTGAAGAGTCTGGCGGCTTCGCGTTCGCTACCGCATGCCCTCGTCTGCCGCGCCAAAATAGTGCTGTGGTCGGCCGAAGGCCAGAGCAATACCGAGATTGCGGAGCGTTTGGGTTGGGCCAAGGTTACGGTGGGCAAGTGGCGACAGCGTTTCCTCCAACAGCGGGTGGCGGGTCTGTACGATGAGTTGCGCCCGGGGCGGCCACGCAGCATTGCCGATGAGCAGATTGCTGTTTTGCTCAAGCGTACCCTCTCCCGCAAGCCGGCCGGGGCCACCCATTGGAGCGTTCGCCAAGCCGCCCAGGACAGCGGTATTTCTAAATCCACCGTGCATCGGGTGTTTCAGGCGTTTGCGGTACAGCCGCACCGAAGCCGTAGCTTTAAACTCTCGACTGACCCCTTCTTCATCGAGAAGACGCGGGACATCGTTGGCCTTTACCTGAATCCGCCCGACCATGCCCTGGTACTTTGCGTGGACGAGAAGAGCCAGATTCAGGCGCTGAACCGCACTCAGCCGGTGCTGCCCATGGGACTGGGCTATGTCGAGGGCATCACTCACGACTACGTCCGCCATGGCACCACGACTTTATTCGCTGCCCTCGACGTTGCTACGGGTGCTGTCTTTACCGAGTGCAAGCCCCGCCATCGTCATCAGGAGTTTCTGTCTTTCCTGCGCAGCCTGGAGGCGTCAGTTCCTGCCGAATTGGATGTCCACTTGATCGTGGACAATTACGCCACCCACAAGCATCCCAAGGTGCGCACCTGGCTCGCACAACGGCCTCGCTTCCACATGCACTACACTCCTACCTATTCGTCGTGGCTGAATCAGGTGGAACGTTGGTTCGGTCTGATTACGCAGCGTGCTATTCGGCGCGGTTCTTTCCGCAGCGTCAAGGAACTGGTGCAGAAGATCGACGACTTCGTGCAGCATTACAACCGCAAACAGCGACCTTTTGTCTGGACTGCTACGGCCGATTCGATTCTCCAGAAGATAGCCCGACTTTGCTCATGTATTTCCGGGACGCGACACTAGATACGTGCGCAAAAACTTGTGAAGTATCCACAAGCTCTGTTCGTAGAATCAGCGCATGGCGATGGGCACGCGCAAGCAGCGGGAGAAGCAAGAGGGGATATGGATCGCGCACACGGAGTTGGCCGCAGCGCCGGGACATCCCTTCTACCAGAAGCTGAATGAGTTGCTGGAAGCCGAGGGCTTCGACGAGTTCGTCGAGGGTCGGTGCGCGAAGTTCTACGCGGCCAAGTATGGACGGCCATCCCTGACGCCGGGAATCTACTTTCGTTCGCTGCTGATCGGATATTTCGAAGGCATCGGGGCGGAGCGCGGCATTGCTTGGCGGCTGGCGGACTCGCTGGCGCTGCGGCGTTTTGTGGGCATTGGCCTGGACGAGAACACGCCGGACCACTCCACGATATCGCGCACCCGGCGGTTGATCGATGTGGACACGCATGGCGAAGTATTCGGTTGGGTGCTGGGGGTTCTGGCCGATCGTGGGCTGCTGAAGGGGCAGCGGATTGCCATCGATGCCACAACGCTAGAGGCCAACGCGGCGATGCGCTCGATCGTGCGGCGGGACAGGGGTGAGAGTTACGAGGAGTTTCTGCGAGGATTGGCGAAGGCCTCAGGCATCAAAACGCCGACGCGAGAAGACCTGCTGAGACTGGACCGCAAGCGCAAGAAGCGCATGTCGAACAAGGAGTGGAAGAGTCCAGCGGACGAGGATGCGCGGATCGCGAAGATGAAGGATGGGCGTACCCACCTGGCGCACAAGGCTGAGCACGCGGTCGATCTGGACACGGGCGCGGTGGTGGCCGTCACCTTGCCGGGTGCCGATAAGGGCGACACGACGACCTGGGATGCAACTCTGTGCGAGGCCGGTATGACGCTGGCGGAATTAGCCGGGCGCGAAGCGGAGTTGCGGCCCGACCATGAGCCCCAGGTGAACGTCAACGGGATCGAAGAGTTAGTCGCCGATAAGGGCTATCACAGTGGTGCCGTCCTCCAGCGGGTGAAGAGTTACGAGGTCAGCAGCTACATACCGGAAAAGCAGCAGAAGGGGCGGCGTAACTGGCAGGGCAAGTCAGCGGAACAGCAGGCGGTCTACGAGAATCGGCGGCGGGTACGAAGCGAGTACGGCAAGAGTTTACTGCGGCGACGTGGCGAGTTGGTGGAACGCAGCTTCGCGCACTGCTACGAGACCGGTGGCCTGCGGCGCTGCCACCTGCGCGGACGGGACAACATTTTAAAGCGGCAGTTGGTTCATGTCGGCGCGTTCAACCTGAGTCTCATTCTGCGCCAGCTGGTGGGTGCGGGCACGCCGCGAGAGCTGAGCAACCGCTCTGGCCAGCTTGTTCTGAGCCTACTTTTGCTGCTCTGGTACGGGAATGGTCAGCAACGATGTCCCAGCAGTCGAATCTCCGCGTCGACTGTCAACTACGCCGCAAGATCGCGTACCCGGCTGCGCCGCCCGCTTTGCCGAAAATCAACCACTTGAACCACGGACTGCTAGGCGACGACTCCAGAAAACCCGCTGTGGAGTAGCTGAATCTGATCTTCCAGTGATATTGCGCCAACCATCCTCGGAGGCTACCTATGCCGAATTGCAAGAGGGTCCTCGTCTTAGTCGTGTCGTTCGCTTTCTCCACCGTCGCCGCAGCCGCGGCCAATAACGCAAGTTCAAACTCCAATAGTCTAGTCGAGGGATCTTCGCCAGATGCCGGCTCAAACTACTTCACCGTCTCACCCTCGACGTCCGCGCCGGGACAATTCGTTGAGTTCAGCTGGCACATCGCTAATGCGGAATCGTTTTCTGTCACGCCCAGCTTGTTGTCGGAAGATGAAGAAGTACTTCCGGTAAGCGTGTTGAAGCATGTTCAGGTCGCGCCATTGGACAGTACCGTTTTCCAGGGGGTCGCTCGTTCAGGCGAAGCCCAGCCACCGACAAGGCTGAGCACGATGCTCACGATCGTTCCGATCACAATAAGTGCCTCGTCGGAGAACATTACTGCCGGACACTCTGTGGTGATTAATTTCAGCGGACCTAACAATGGTAGTTCGTATTTTCTGACAACCCTGCCGGAAAATTCCACCGTACCGCTTACCCCCGATTCATGCGCTGGCTCGCGCTGTACGGGTAGCTTCATAACTGGGTCGCTAGGCAGCAGCAAAACTTTCATGATTGGCGCAACCGGACCGCATCAGGGGCAGGCCTATTCGCAAGCAGTCGCGGTAAGCGTTACGGGAGGGATGACGCTGACCTGCTCGTTAACCCCCGCGGTGCCTGCGTCGGGGCAGCCTGTAACCATCCACTGGGAAGCGTCCAATGCTGTGTCGGTTCGCATCGATCAGGGAGTTGGTGAAGTGGCTCCGGCGATGGGCGGCAGTGTGACGGTTCGTCCGACGCAAACTACGACCTATACCTGCACGGCAACCGATCGCTTCGGTAATCATCTTTCGGCGCAAACCAAGGCGATCCTCAGCAATGGTAGTGTCAGCAACCTCAACCACATTGTTTACCTGCTGCAGGAGAACCGCGCCTTCGACAACTACTTCGGCAACCTGGCTTACTACCGGGTGAATATCGATCAGATTCCGGGAGCGCAACTGAGCGACGTCAACGACCTCCACAATCTACCCCCCGGCTACACCATAAAGAACCCTCAAGGACAGAGCTATCCGCCGTTCCACGCGCGTACGGAATGCACGGAGGGTTTGGGCGCCGGATGGAATGATATCCACACTGACATGGACCTGGTGGGCAACGACTGGCTGCACCTGTCGGGCAGTTCGCAATATCTGATGGACGATTTCCTGATGACGAGTACCGGCGCACAGTACGACCCTACAGAGACGCGGCCGCTGGGTTATTACGACTGGACTGACTTGCCGTTCTATTACGAGTTGGCTTCGCAGTTCAATACCAGCGATACTTTCTACTCGCCGGTGCCTGACTCGACCATCATCAACCGGATGTACCTTTTCGCTGGCACCTCGTTCGGACCCATCTTCACGCCGCCGCCGAACAATCGGGCGTGGGATCGGCCGACGATATTCCGGGTGCTGACCAACGCGGGAATCTCCTGGCGCTATTACTACCAGGACAACAGTGTCTTTCTGTCGGACTGGCAGGACTGGAACAACCCACAGATCCAGGCGAACGTTCGCAACATTCAGGAGTGGTACAACATTCTGGCCAGCCCGACCGCCGATCAGGATCTGCCGCAAGTGGTGTTCATCGAGCGTGCCAGCGCTACCGCCTACGATGAACATCCGGGCAACAACATTCAGAAGGGCGCAGCGCGGGTGCAGCAAATCATGACTCCATTGCTGACCAGCACGGCGTGGCCGGATTCGGTTTTCATCCTGAGCTATCGACGAAGGCGGCGGCACCTTCGACCATCAGGCGCCGATCCTGCTGACCCAGCCGGATGACCAGGTGCCGCAGCCCATCCAGAATCAGCCGTCGATTCGCGGCCTGTTCAACGTTGCCGGCTTGCGTCTTCCAGTGGTGCTGGTGTCGCCCTGGTCGAAGCCTCACTTTGTCTGGCACCATGCCGACCGACTACACCAGTATTCTGAAGCTGATCGAAACCCGTTTCAACCTGCCACCGATGACACACCGTGATCGCGACGCGGCTGACCTCACCGATCCGCAGAATGGACCGTTCGATTTCAGCTCGCCGCAAATGCTGCAGGTGCCGCCATTGCCCACGCAGCCAACCAACGGCACCTGTAACTACCAGTTGGAAGGTTATCCCAATTAATGTGAAGGGGCACACCACCAGGTGCGCCCTAAGAGAGTTCGCGAAGAACTGGCGAAGAACTAGCGCAATGCGTTGTCCACAATCTGCTGCGCCTCGCCCACGATCGCCTCGAGATGCGATTCGTTCTTAAAGCTCTCGGCGTAAATCTTGTAGATGTTCTCCGTGCCTGACGGACGGGCGGCAAACCAGCCGCTCTCCGTCACCACTTTCAAGCCGCCGATGGGCGCGTCGTTACCGGGCGCACGCGTCAGCTTCGCGGTGATGGCATCGCCCGCAAGCGTTGACTCCTTTACCGACTCCGGAGAGAGCTTGCCCAGCTTCGCCTTCTGCTCCGGCGTGGCGGGTGCATCGATGCGAGTGTAGTACGGCATTCCAAATTCCTCCGCC
Source organism: uncultured Acidobacteriaceae bacterium (assembly GCA_963698845.1). Taxonomy (GTDB): domain Bacteria; phylum Acidobacteriota; class Terriglobia; order Terriglobales; family Acidobacteriaceae; genus Bog-257. The sequence goes on along the minus strand of CAVOSH010000005.1, from coordinate 493,015 downwards.
AGTTCGCGGAAATGCTCGCCCGGATCTTTACCGGTGGTCGCCGTAATCTCGGCCGCCAGCAGGTCCATGATGATGCCGTCTTTGTCGGTGGTCCAGACCGTGCCATCGCGCCGCAGGAAGCTGGCTCCAGCGCTCTCTTCTCCTCCGAAGCAGCAGGTGCCGTCGAACAATCCCGGCGCAAACCATTTGAAGCCAACCGGAACCTCAGACAGTTTTCGGCCAAGCTTGTTCACCACGCGATCGATCATGCTGCTGCTGACCAGCGTCTTGCCGACGACCACATGCGACATCCATTGCTCGCGGTGGGTCAGCAGATACTGAATCGCGACCGCCAGATAGTGATTCGGATTCAGTAGTCCGGCACTGGGCGTGACGATGCCGTGGCGATCGGCGTCGGTATCGTTGCCGAATGCCACTTGATACTGCTCCTTCAGCTTGACCAGACTAGCCATTGCGTAGGGGCTCGAGCAGTCCATGCGGATCTTGCCGTCATGGTCCAGCGTCATGAAAGAAAATGTGGGATCGATGGCGTTATTGACGATTGCAATATCCAGTCCGTACACCGAATTGATCGGCTCCCAGTACGGCTGCGAAGCTCCGCCCAGCGGATCGACCCCGAGCTTCAACCCAGCCGAACGAATCGCCTCCATGTCGATGACGTTCTTCAGGTCGTTCACGTAGGGCATCACGAAGTCATGTTCGCGCGTGGTGGGGGCATTCAGCGCCGCCGACCACAACATCCGCTTCACGCCTTCATTCTTCTTCTGCAGCAGTTCGTTGGCGCGAGTTTCAATCCACTTCGTGACGTCGGTGTCCGCCGGACCGCCGTTTGGAGGGTTGTACTTGAAGCCGCCGTCCTCGGGAGGATTGTGCGACGGCGTGATGACGATGCCGTCGGCCAGATGATCCTCGCGTCCGCGGTTGTAAATCAGGATGGCGTGCGAAACCGCCGGCGTGGGCGTGAAGCCATCGTCTCGTTGAATCACCGCCTCAACCTCGTTGGCGGCCAGCACCTCCAGCGCGGTGCGTTGCGCGGGCGCCGACAGCGCATGCGTGTCCTTGCCCATGAACAGCGGTCCGTCGATGCCTTGCGCTTTGCGATACTCGCAAATTGCCTGCGTGATCGCCAGGATGTGGGCCTCGGTAAACGTACTCCGCAACGATGAGCCGCGATGTCCGCTGGTCCCAAAGATGACGAGCTGGTTGGGATCGTCAACATCGGGGCTGCGGTCGTAATAGTGCGCTCCAGTTGCGCCAGGTTGACCAGGCTCTCTTTCGGGGCAGGCTTGCCAGCAAGCGGTGACACGTTGGGCTGGGTCTTAAGCTCAGTGTTCATAATTCTTCCTGAGATTTAATTTACGCCAAGCGAGGTTAGATGCGCGTGAAGCGCCCCGAATAAGGCAAGGTAAAAAACGCCGAAAACGCCTTTCACGGTTTTTGCGACATGAATCCCGGGTGCCCATGTCTCGGGATTTGCGCGACGTGGGTGGGTTAACTCGCCGCCGCCTCGGCGTACGCTCGCTGGGGCACAGGTTGTTCGGAGTGCTGCTCATCCAGCGACGCACGCGTGTCTACCCGGAAGCCGTAGGTTACCGCCGCGGCAAGTCCGCATGCCGCCGCCAGAAACATCAGCAGCCTGGGAATGCCGATCTCCGCCTTGAGAATAGGGAAGAAGAAGGTCCCAATTACCGCTCCCAGCTTGGCCATCGATGCCGCAAATCCGGCCCCAGTAGCGCGAATCGACGTCGGGAACGTCTCGCCGGAAAGCAGATAGGTGGTGGCGTTCGGACCCATGTTCATCAGCGCATTGAAAACCATGAAGCCGCCGAAAATCATGCCCATCTGTCCGCCCGAGCCATTGGGATACAGCGACGAAGCGCCCACCATGAGCAGGCCCAGCGCCATTCCGAGAAAGCCCACGATCTGCAGCGCGACCCGGCTGACATAACGCACCAGCACGATGGCCAGCATGAAGCCGACGACCAGCAGCAGATCGACGGCCGCTGCTCCTTCCGTTGCCCCCATGTCCTTGGCGATGAACGTTAGCCCCGCCGCCGAGCGCCATCGCGGCCATGATCGTCGGCGTGAAGATGCCGATGCCGTAGGTCGAAATGTCCTGCAGAAACCACGGCACCGAAGCGAAGATGGTGCGGCGGATGTAGCGCTTGCTGAACAGCGACCCGAACTTCAGTCTGCGTTCGAGCTTCGGAGAATTCTTCTCATTCAGGGTGACGGGAAATTCCAGCAGCGCGCTCGCCGCATGAGAAGCCTTCTCGTAGTTGCCGCGCGCCAGGTGCCAGCGCACGCTTTCCGGCAATCCTTCGCGCATGAGCACAACGACAACCGCGGGCAGCACGCCGAACGCCAGCATCACGCGCCACGCGCCTTAGTGACTGGATCGAGCTTCAGAATGGCCAGCCCGACCAGCACACCCAGCAGCGATCCCAGCGCCTGAAATGCGAATGCGCCCACGATCAGGCGCCCGCGCAGTCGCGTCGGCACGCATTCGGCGATGTACGAAACTCCGATGGGATAGTCCGCGCCGATGCCGATTCCGAGAATGAAGCGGAAGACGATGAGCGATGCCGGATTCCAGGCCGCAGCCGACGCGGCCGAGAACACCACGAACAAAATGATGTCGACCAGGAACATTCCTTTGCGGCCGATGTTGTCGGCGACCTGCCCGAAGACCAGCGCTCCGAAGAACGCCCCGGCGACCGCGGCGACGGCCACCAGTCCCTTGGTCGCGGCATTCATCTGGAAGTCATGCGCGATGAGCGGCAGCGCCACGCCGATGATGAAGAAGTCGAAGCCGTCCAGCAGCACGCCCATGGCGGACAGGATCCAGACCTTCTTTTGGGTCTTGGTGAAAGGGGTGTCGTCCAGATGCTGCTCGAAGGACTTCAACGCGGAAATGACGGTACTCATGGGTCTCCGGCCAGGTGGCAAATGCTGAGGTGTGGAAGGATTGTAACCAGAGCTAGATGAAAAGTGTATGAAAAAACACTAGAAGTGCGGGAAGGATCGAGTGCATAGACCTGGAGTGCCGGCAAAGCTTCCGAGTCCAAGCTCTTCTGCTACGCCAGTTCCAACTCGATTGTCTTGGCTTCGGGATCAAGTTTCGCGATGCGGAAGCTGCGCACCTGTCCGGCGCGAACCGCCTCCGGCTTAGGCTTGTCCCCGACGCCAGATCCGCCCTTCCACTTGGCCTGCAGCATCGAGGTGAGCGAAGACAAATCTGCCTTCGCTTCGGCCTTGCTTTCTTCTTGCGCTGCGGCCTGCTTGGTCACGACGGCAAGTGGCCTGAATGCCTTCGCCTAGCTCGACGCGCGCGCTCTCACTCGGCTCTCGTCCATCACTCGGCCAGTGACCACGTCGCCCGGCTTGTGTTCGGCGATGTACTCGTCGATGCTGGTGGGAATGAGTTGCTTCATGCTCAAGCCGCATGTTGCGCTTCTCGGTGTCGACGGCGAGCACCATCGCCTGCACGACCTGCCCAACCTTCAGCACGTCCTGCGGATGGTTGATGCGCTTCTCGGCGCGAGATCTCGCTGACGTGGACCATGCCTTCGACGCCTTCGGCCACCTGCACGAACGCGCCGAACTTCATGATGCTGGTGACCGGACCTTCGACCGTCGATCCGACAGGGAAGTTGCGAGCAGCGTCGGCCCAGGGATCTCCGAGCGCCTGCTTCAGTCCGAGCGAGAGCCGCTGCTCGCCGGGATTCACGTTGAGGATGACGACCTCGACGGTCTCGCCGGCCTTCACCATGTCGCCGGGCGTGCGTACGCGCTTCGCCCACGACATTTCGGAGATGTGGACCAGGCCTTCGACGCCGGGCTCGAGTTCGACGAAGAAGCCGAAGTCGGCCAGGCGCGTGACGGTACCGCGAACGCGTTCGCCGGTTTTGTACTTGTCGGCGACCGCGTCCCAGGGATGCGGCTGCAGCTGCTTCATGCCGAGCGAAATGCGCTGCTTGTCGGTGTCGATCTTCAGGACCTTGAGCTTCGATTTCCTGGCCGACCGACAGAACATCGGAAGGACTTGTTGACGCGGCTCCAGGAGATATCGGAGACATGCAGCAAGCCGTCGATGCCGCCGATGTCGACGAAGGCGCCATAGTCGGCAAGACTGCGAACCGTGCCGGTGACGACATCGCCTTCGTCGAAGCTGGGTGTAACGCTGCTCCTTGACGGAACGCTCTTCTTCCTCGAGCACGGCGCGGCGATCGACGACGAGATCTTCGTCGGTGACGTCGAGCTTGGTGATGCGGCAGCGAATCTCCTCGCCGACGAGCTTCTCCATTTCGGCGGCATCGCGAACCCCGCTGCGGGACGCGGGCATGAAGGCGCGCACGCCGACATCGACGCTGAAGCCGCCCTTCACCTGCGCGGTGACGGTTCCGACGATGCTGGACTTCTCGGCGAAGGCACGCTCCAGTGCCGTCCAGTCCTTCGGACGAGCGACCTTGAAGCGCGTGAGCTCGTAGTAGCCTTCGGGATCGCGGCCTTTGACTGTGACGGGAATCTTGTCGCCTGGCTTGACGGTCTCGCCGGCGCTCTGGAAGACCGAGAGCGGAAGGATGCCTTCGGTTTTGTAGCCGATGTCGAAGCAGGACGGAATCGGCAGTGACGGCTACCACGGTGCCTTGCAGCTGGCGGCTGCCGTCGTCGGTCGCTCGCGAATGGCTGCGCTCGTACTGGGAGAGCAGATCGCCGAAGGATTCGTTCGCTTCGTTCTCGGATTGAGGAGGATTAGACAGAGTTCTGGTCAGGCATGAAAGCGTTACAGCCTCGTAAAAGGAAGGTTCCAAGCAGGATAACATTAGTGTGAGGCTGGTTTCGCCAGCTGTTTCGGGACAGCGGCGCTTTGCGAACTACTCACATCATGGGACAATCTAATCATGCGCAAATTCTCGACATCTCCACTCCACCTATTCATTGCCGGCGCCTTGCTGACCACGGGCGCAATGGCCCAAACCGGCGCAAGCTCCACGCAGGCTCCGGCGGGACAAGCCGCTCCGGCGGCTGCTGGGCAGCAGAGTGCGCCTGCGGCGACTCCCGTCATTCCCGGACTTCCTACCAAGAAGGACCAGGTTAGCTATGCCATCGGCATGAACGTCGGCAAAGGCCTTCATCGCGAATCCATCGATGTGGATCCGAACATGATTCTGCAGGGACTGAAGGATTCCATGTCAGGCGGCAAGCTGCTGATGACGGACGAACAGGCCCAGCAGACGCTGCTGCAGTTGCAGTCCGAAGTACGCGAACAGGAAGAAGCCAAGCGCAAGACCGAAGCGGTTGACAATCAGAAAGCCGGCGAGAAGTTCCTGGCGGACAATAAGACCAAGCCGGGCGTCATCGCTTTGCCCAGCGGGCTACAGTACAAGGTCATCAAGGAAGGAACCGGACCGAAGCCCACGATCAGCGATGCTGTGACCTGCAACTATAAAGGCACACTGATCGATGGCAAGGAATTCGACAGCTCCTACAAGCGTGGCGAGCCGGCGACCTTCCCGGTCCGCGGCGTCATCAAGGGCTGGACCGAAGCGCTGCAGTTGATGCCGGTCGGTTCCAAGTTCCAGCTGTTTCTGCCTCCGGATCTCGCGTACGGCGAGCACGGAGCGGGTGCTGACATCGGACCGAACGAGACGCTGATCTTCGAAGTAGAGCTGATGTCGATCAAGCCGGCCGATCAGAGCCAGCCGAAGGCGCCAGCCCAGCCCAGCCAACAACAATAGTTGAGCTGAGGTTCTGAAGTGCTGCGGAAGCGGGCGAGTGTATTGTTGACCAAGCCGAAGCCTGGTCGCCTCGCCCCTTTCAGACTGCTGCTCGCGGATCTTCTCAAATCATGTCCTCGCCCACTCGCCGCTCGCAACCGATCCGGTCGCTGCTGAAACGTCTCCCGATTTACACGGCGTTCAAGCAGCTCGGGCATTATCCGGATTACTGGTACTGGAAGGTTCGCGGTGAACCTCGCCGCATCCCGCATCTGCTGAAGCAGCGCGCGGTGCTGGAGTATGCCCGAGCCTACAAACTGACGACGCTCGTCGAAACTGGAACCTATTACGGCGAGATGATCGCCGCTGTGGGAAGGCGTTTCCAGCAAATTTACTCATCGAACTAGATCCGCGTTTGGCAAAGCTTGCGCAGCAGCGCTTCCGCGGCAACGGGCGCGTGGAGATCATCGAAGGCGACAGTCAGAAAGTTGTGCCGCAGCTTTTGCAGCGAATCGACCAGCGTTGCTTGTGGTGGCTTGATGCGGGCTATTGCGGATGGGTTGGCGAGATCGGCAATCCCAATCGCTTGGGCTCCGAACTTGGTTCCATTCTGTCCGACCGGAGATTTGCTCACGTCATTCTGATGGACGACGCCGACGGTGTGAACGGTGAAGGTGGTTCGCCAACGCTCGATGAGCTGATCGCCTCAATCCAGTCCAGCTATCCGGATCGGCAGGTCGAGGTGAAGCGTAACATCATTCGGATTACGCCGCGGATGAACGTCTCGTAGAGTACGTTATTCCGTCACTGTGAGCTGAGTCGTTCCTACAACTCCGCTCGCAGAAGCAGTGATGGTTGTCTGGCCCGCACTAACCGGAGACGCTAGTCCCGAACTGCTGATGATTGCGACGCCCGTGTTGCTGGAGCTCCACGCCGCCGAAACGTTACCAACTGTTCCGTCCGAGAACGTAGCCGAAGCCGCAAACTGCTGTGTCTGTCCAGCGGCTATCGAGATGCTTGGGTCCGATGGAGTGACTGTAATGGCCGTGATGGTTTTGGTACTAACGGTGACCGACGCAGTTGCCGTTACACTGCTGTTGTTCGACTTCGCAGTGATAGTCGAGGTGCCAAGCGCCACCGCGGTGGCAAGCCCCGAACTATTGACGGTCGCGATATTGGTCGCCAAAGAGGTCCACGCAACCTGGGAGGTCACGTCGCCTGTAGTGTTATTGCCAAAGGTTGCGGTTGCCGAGAACTGCTGTGTTCCTTGTGGCAGGATATAAGCGTTGGTGGGAGATAGTGACAGTGAAACGATTTGATCGGACGCCGGGAAAAATCCGCCGCAACTGCTGAGTAAAAAAGCTGCTGGAAGTACTGCCGCAATCCTGCTGAACCACCTGACCGATATCATCGTCTTTAGCGCTCTCTGCCCGGCAAAACCGGCTGCGAAATCGAGCTACAGTTTAGAGAAGTAATCCACTTATCCTACTACGCTCGGCGTTCTCAGTAGACGACTCATCTCGAGCCAGTTATCAGAGCTGCCCTTCATTTGCTGCTTACCGTTGCCGCAGGTCGCCGATCCTCATGCAATTCCGCGGCGACTGCGACGTGCGCCACGGCACAACGGTCCTGCGTCATCCGTCACAGACATTCAGAACTGCCTGGCTCAAGATTGAGATTGGGCAGCTCCGGCAGCAGGTCCATCTGGGTGTTAAATGACCGCGTTCTGATGGCTCGGCCCCCTCAAAGCTGCTAGTCACACTTTCAAAAGGCGAGGCTTCATTATTATGAACAAAATCCTCATTCTCCTCGTGCTCGCGTTTAGCGTCCAAGTGATGGCACAGGACACTTCGACCATCACCATTAAGAACTCCGAATCCAACAACGGAGTCGTGATCATCAACGCAGTCCAAGCGCCCACGGGCGATCAAACCAAGGCATCGCTGGAATTGCATTGCACTAAAGGCGCCAGCGCCTGCAGGGCTCCGGAGCCAGGAACATACCAGATGGTGCGGTTGCCCAAGAACTGGGGCATGTACGACTGCCAGAATGTCGACCTGTATCCGGCTTCGGCAGATCCGGCCACCGCGCAAAAAATCGGCGAGTACTGTCTGAATACGAAGTGACGGATCCGGTTGTTGCCGAGGGGCCCCGGTGTGTCCGTGCACCAGTTCCGGCTGCGACGATTGAAGGAGATGCCGTCTCAGGACGACCGGCGTTCGTCTAAGTAGTTAATTATTCAGTGGATTAGGGAAGATCTCAATATGGGAGCTTGGCTCGAGTTCAGCCCGGGCCGAACCTACACCCGGCGTGAGTTTTGGATTATCCTATTAGTAAGCCGGGAGGGCCGCAAAGGGGCGGAAATCCTGGGCGAGTGAGCAACGCAGGGCTAGAGAATTGAGATGCACCGATGTCTTTCTTCAACGACGAGTGTGATCTCGTCGATGACGACCAATTTGACCTTTTCACCTTATCCACACAAGTAGAGCGACGACGCACACATACAAGTAAACCGGCGGAAGCAGCGGCGGCAGAGTCGACGCGCGGTAACGGCCGGATGATTCGTTCATCAGGCAATTGAGCGAGGCGAGGAGGCGAATAGCCTCCTCGATCCTTCTGCACCGATCTTTGATCTTCGGCGATCTACAATCGACCTGCGTAGTATGAAGCGTTCCGGCCGTGCCGATCTTCCCTTGCGCGGCGGTCGTGTACCGGCTTGGCTGGCAGAGCGTATGACGCTGCTCGGTACCGCCATCGAGCAGGTTCCTCGCCTGCTATGGAGTTTCTGAGTTCCTCTCGCGTCTAAGCGATCCCTTCTGGTTTCAGGATTTCCTGTCGAGCCCGATGACTTCCACAAAATATCGCCCGCCAATATGCAACTTTTAGGTTGCGTATTCATTATGGTTTCGCTAATATGCAACCAAGAGGTTGCTCATGGCAGAGCAGCGGATTGAAAAGCAGATCGAATTAAAAGCGCCAGTTTCGCGAGTGTGGCGGGCGTTGACCGACTATCGCGAGTTCGGCGAGTGGTTCAGGGTGAAGCTGGACGGACCTTTTCTTCCCGGGAAAACTTCAACCGGCTACATCACCTGGCCCGGCTACGAACACATAAAGTGGGAAGCCGTTGTGCAGGACATCGAGCCGGAGCAGTACTTCTCCTACACATGGCATCCTTACGCAATCGATCCCAGTGTGGACTACTCGACTGAGACGCCGACGCTGGTCGAGTTCCGTCTGGAGAAAACAGCCACGGGAACGCTGCTAATGGTCACTGAGTCCGGGTTTGAGGACGTGCCGAGCGAGCGCCGTCAGGAGGCCTTCCGCAAAAACGATGGGGGCTGGGCGCAGCAGATGAAGAACATCGAAACCTATGTCGCGGAAAAGCCGTAATCGAAACGTCTCCACACTGCAGGCCCGCGCACCCGTGTTTGCTGCCTTCGGAGACGAGACGCGGCTGGCGCTGGTGTCGCGGCTCGCGGATGGGCGGCCTCACTCGATCTCTGAGCTGACCAGCGGAACCCGGCTTACGCGCCAGGCGGTCACCAAGCACTTGCGCGTTCTGGAAAACGTGGGCGTGGTGCGCTACGCCCGCGCCGGGCGGGAAAGGCTCTTCGAGTTCGATCCCAAACCGGTCGAAGAGCTGAAGGCTTATCTCGAACTTGTCTCGGAGCAGTGGGACCAGGCCCTCGCTCGGTTGAAAGCTTTCGTCGAAGACTAGCTCGGCGTCAAAAGGCGGTCAGGCGTACCGTGAACTGCACCTGCCGCGCACTCTCGCTCCGATTCTTGGAGCAAAGAGTGCTTGCCCTGCGCTGTAGACCGGCGCCGCCGGGATGCCGTAGATGGTGGCTGCCTATTCTGTGCATCGAAACCGATGATCCGCGTGTAAGGCAGGCCGGCGCAGGCGATCGGGATCGGGTTGAACTTGAGGGCCGGACTGGAAGATCGTTAATCGCACCCTGATTGAAGCTGTTGCGCACGTCGAAGACCGGAATCGCTTGTCGGCCCGAGCTATGCATACGTGCCCCTGCCTTTGCCCTGATCACGTTACCGAGCGACGTGCATCACTGGTTCTGGTTCGCTGATATCTCTATATTCAATCTATGAAGCGAGTTCTTCTTTCCTGGAGCAGCGGTAAAGACAGCGCGTGGGCTCTTCATACCTTACGCACTCGTGGAGACTGCGAAATTGTCGGCTTGCTGACCACCGTCAATACAGAGTTCGATCGCGTGGCGATGCATGGGACGCGCCGTTCGGTCCTGGAAGCGCAAGCGACGGCGGCAGGTCTGCCGTTATGGAACGTTCCTCTGCCGTGGCCCTGCTCCAACGAGGACTATGAGCAGCGCATGCGCGAAGTCTGTGCACGTGCTGTCAGTGAAAAGGTTGACGCCATCGCGTTCGGCGATTTGTTCCTGGAAGATGTGCGTGCCTATCGGGAAAAGCAACTGCGACCCACTGGACTCGAACCGCTGTTTCCACTGTGGCAGTTGCCGACCGCGTCTCTCGCACACCAGATGATTGCCCAGGGCGTGCGAGCCAAGTTGACCTGCGTGGACACGCAACAATTGCCGTCAGAGTTTGCCGGGCGCGAATTCGATGAAGCATTCCTGAGCGAATTGCGTCCCGAAACCGATCCCTGCGCCGAGCGCGGCGAATTCCATACCTGTGTGTATGCCGGACCGATGTTCAGCGCTCCGATACTGCTGGAACCGGGAGAGATCGTCACTCGCGACAGATTTACCTACGCGGATTTCCTCTTACGCGGAGAGAGCACTTCCGGCCGCTGAGAATGGTAGCGGGACAGTGCAAATCCGCAAAGCCAGAAATCAAGCAGCTCTCAAGATGGCTGGATGCTGAGCTGAGGCGTCAGAGTCGGGCCTCTCGCCGATGCTGTGCGATCAGCAAGATCGTCAGCAAAGCATGAAGAGCGCACGCCGGCCACAACAAATAGCTGACAAAGCCAGCTCCGACTCTGAGGTACGCGAGATAAAAAGCCGCGAGCAGGTTGTAGATGAATAGTCCTCTCGCAGCTTGCGGGTTGACTTGCTTCTGACCCGGCCAACAAGCCAGGGCGAGTGACAGCAAGCCTAGCCCACCTACGCGAGCCACGGCGATGCCTGCGGAGGAGAGTTCTGTCCCCAGGAGGGCGCGGCCGACAAAGCCAGGAACAGCGATCAATGCGATCCCTGTGGCGAATTCAATCGCAGCCGACAGAATGACCAGCGATCGTGTGGTCATCGGTCGCTCCCTTGGTCCGACTTCGTGCCTGAACGAAAGAACAACTCCATGAACTTTTTCTCGCCCAGCACCCGGCGTAGTTCACGAAAAGCAAACAGCGGAACAAATGTGCAAAACACAATGATGCCTCGGCCTAGCAAATCATTCACCCTCACCTGGGCAAGCGCGCCCGCAAGATGCCCATTGTGCAGCAATCGCTTGACTACTTCCTCGACCAGGTGAAAAGCGAACACCAGCACGACGAACAGGATCGCCTTATAGGTGGCCGAGAGGATCAACGGCCGTTCTTCGTATTTCCTGCCGATCCGGGCATATTCTCCCAGGAGAATGACCTTGGCAATGACCAGCGCGTTGATCAGGGCGAACCCGAAGTTCAAGTACTTAACGTGAAAGTCCCGGAGCAGAAGAATGCTATAAAGCTCGAGCGAGCAGAAGAAGAACGACAGATACAGAAACACCCAGGCGAGTTCCCACAACTCGTGGATGGTTTTTTGCTTCAGCCCTTTGCTGGGGGAATCCTCACTGCTCATGGGTGGTAACCATCATGTTATTGATATTGCTGGTCGGGAGCATTGGCAAAAAGCGTGACCTTCCCATCTTTGTCCAGTCCGTACGTTATCAGAATTGCGTGGTCGCCTTTGCGAATGCGGTAAGCCGATGCGACTCCGCTGCCAATCTGTTTGCGTATCACCAACACTACAGAATCGGAGGGCAAGACGTCCTTCAACTCGGAGCGCAGGTCCTTGATTTCCTCGGGACCGAGAGCGGCGGCCATCTCGGAAGAAAGCTGACTGCGTACATCTTCACCTGAGGCGATCTGCGCCAACAGCTTCTTCAAGCTTTCGGCAAGTGCAGGCTGATCGTCGGGGATGGCGGTCAGCTTAGGCGGCATCAACGCCGGATTGATGATTCCTGCGACGACACGGGCGATCATTCTGGGACCCGAGCCCGCAAGGTTGGTCAGGACGGCAACGCTCAGGTTGTCGTCCGGATAGCGCAGGATGAAACAGCTGAATCCTTGCCACGCTCCGCCGTGTTGGGTTGTCCTGTGGCCGTTCATGGGTTCCATCATCCAGCCAAAGCCGTAATTCGCCGGGTTGAGTTTGCCATCGTTCAACGGATAGACCGTCCACATGCGATTGAGACTGGACTGCTTCAGCAGCGTCGTGCCGTAGAGCGCAGCGTCCCATTTCCCGAGGTCCAATATGTTGAAGTAAAGCGCCCCATCGCCCGTCGAATCGAAAGTGGGAGAAACCCATTCCTGATTCTTCAGTTCATTGCCGTGAAGTTCGTAGCCGGAGGCGCGATTGGGGATGATATCGGTCTCACTGATCAGCCGGGTCGAAGTCATGCCTAGCGGAACAAAGATACGCTCCCGCAGGAAGTTCGCATACGGTTTGCCGGTCACTTTGTGGATGACGATGCCCAGTAGAAGATAATTGGTGTTGCGATAACTCCACTGATCGCCCACTTTGAAATCGATCGGCAGGGCCCCGACTTTCTCGGCGAGTTCGTCCTCCGTGAAGTCGAGGCGCAGATAGAATGGCCCTTTTGGACCGACGCGCTCAGCGCTCTCATATTCAGCTAATCCGGAGGTGTGCGAGAGCAGGTTCTTGATCAGGATCGGCTTCCAGCTTTCGGGCGCATTGGGGAAATACTTCACGATGCTGTCGTCGAGATTGATCTTGCCTTCCTCCACCAGCATCATGATCGCGGCAGAGACGAACTGTTTGCCGACGGAGCCGGATTGAAAGACGGTTTCTGGCTTGACCGGCACCGAGAGTTCGACATTCGACATGCCATAGCCTTTGGCCAGCAAAACCTGTCCGCGGCTATAAACTCCCACAGCGACACCGGGAATTTGGCGACTCTTGATGTCTGAGGCCAAGAAGCGGTCGATGGCAGAGACTTGATCGGCGCTGAGTGCGGGTAACGCGGACTGGGCTCGCAGTGGCGGGCATAAGCAAAGTCCCAGGCAAAGCACAGCAATGCGGAGCATCGCGCCTCCAGTAAATTGGTCAAGCCGCTTCAGTATCATCGTACAGCGGCTGCGGTTTTACCGTATCCTTCTAATAGGTCTGTGATTGCGGTAATTTCCCGTTTGCCGCGCACTCGGTCCTGGCAGCGAAGGACTTTTATTTACAATGCTTGCCCAACGTCACAGACACAGCATGGTCGTTGTGAGTAAGAGTTAAATTTAGAATTCATTTCTTTGCTGAATCCCAAGATCAGCATTAGCGGTTTTTCAGGAGGCTCCACGTGAGCATGACAGCAAGCACCCGGCAGGTCGGTGACGTCACCATCGTTGATTTAAGCGGAAAGATCAAGCTGGGCGAGGGCAGCTCGATATTGCGCGACGCAGTCAAGGAACTGCTAAGCAAGGACCAGAAGAAGATTCTGCTGAATCTGGCCAACATTAATTACATTGACAGTTCTGGCGTCGGTGAACTGGTCGCCGCCTTTACTTCGGTCCGCAGGCAGGGCGGGGAATTAAAGCTCCTGCGTCTGACCCAGAAGGTTACCGATGTGCTTCAGATTACCAAGCTGTACACGGTTTTCCACGTGTTGGACGACGAGGGACAAGCAGTAGCTGCGTTCAATAGTTAATCCTTCCCGTTGATAGAAAAAAGCCTGTTGGTGCTGAGAGGGAGCCAGCCCTCTCGGGCCAACGGATTCTGTTCCCTTCACGAACTCCCTTCTTAGCGCAACCGGCAATCCCATAGCGCCTGTTGATCCCTCCCCCACGTGCCAATCGGCAAACCCGAAGCCGGCCTTAACGGCTGTAGAACCAGCGGCACTTCCCGCAAATAGGCCGGGGCACAAAGTCCGAAAATTGCCAGGTTGCTTCGTGCTAAGCGCGAAAATTGGATCGTGAACTACCCGTGTTGTAACTCCAAATGGTCGTGCTGGCAGGCCGAAGCTTGGAACCTCGATAGCTTGGCGCCGGTCCCGGTCCGCTTGAAAGGATTGTCATGTCTTTTTTTTCCGCCCGGGCGGTGTGTGTAATCTTCGCCCTCTTACCGTTTGCAGGGATGGCCGCTGCACCCGTCGATCCAAGGGAGAGCACGCAGCAGGTAGATCGTTCTATCAAGCCGGGGGACGACTTCTATCGGTACGCCAACGGGACTTGGCTGCAATCGGCAACCATACCCCCCGGACGAACCAGTTTTGACACGAGGGCGGTTTTGACGGAGAGAACCAGTCAGCGGGTTCGTGGTCTTATCCAAAATGCAGCCGCGGCTCACTCCAGCGATAGCGTCACGCAGGAAGTTGGCGACTACTACGCCAGCTTCATGGATCAACAGGCCATCGAGGCCAAGGGGCTGACACCGCTTGCCGCTGAACTGGCAAGCATCTCAGCCATTACAAACAAGAAATCTCTATCGGCCTATCTTGGCACCACCCTTAATGGCGACGTCGATGGCCTTACCGCCAACGCTGATCATGTTTTCGGTTCATGGGTCAACCAGGGTTTCACGAATTCTGACCATTATGTTTTCCACCTGTTTCAAGGTGGCCTCGGAATGCCCGATCGCGACGACTATATCGATCCTTCGCCGAAGATGGCCGAACTGCGCGCGCAATACGCTCTGCACATTGCGGCGATGCTCAGGCTCGCAGGGATTGGAGACCCCGACACCAGGGCGGCGCGAATTTTGTCGTTGGAAACTCGTATGGCGAAGGCTCACGCCCCGGATTCCGATGCTGCCGACGTCTTCAAGCAAAACAACTCATGGAAGCGCGTCGATTTTGAAACCAAAGCTCCCGGAATAACCTGGGACGCGTATTTCGCGGCGGCAGGACTGGCCGGGCAGTCGGAGTTCATCGTTTGGCAGCCGTCAGCGGTGGTGGGCACATCTGCCTTGGTGGGGAGTGAAGACGTCGATCTCTGGAAGGACTATCTGCGTTTTCATCTGATCGAACACTTCGCTGCCGTCTTACCCAGCGCCGTTCGTGCGGAATATTTCAATTTTTACGGCAAGACTCTCGCAGGCGGGCAACAGTCGCCAGACCGCAGCAACCAGGCAATCGCTGCCACAAACGCCGCCTTGGGTCAGGCAGTCGGCCAACTTTATGTGCAACGTCATTTCCCGCCTGAAGCTAAGGCTGCGGCGCAAGCCATGGTCACTAATCTGATCACCGCTTATCGCGCTCGCATTTCCAACCTCACCTGGATGTCACCGGAGACAAAGCAAAAGGCATTAGCCAAGCTTGACGCGCTCAAAATAGGCGTTGGCTATCCCGACACCTGGATCGATTATTCGACACTGAAGGTCGTCCGCGGAGACGCCCTGGGCAACATGCGCCGGGCGGAAGCCTTCAACCACACGCGCGACTTGGCCAAGCTAAAGCAACCGGTCGATCCTGGCGAATGGCGGATCGATCCGCAGGTGGTGGGTGCAATCATAATGTTCAGTCCCAATGCCGAGTTTTTCTCGGCCGCCATTCTTCAGCCACCTTACTTCGACAGCCATGGTGACGCCGCAGCTAACTACGGCTCGGCCGGCGCCGGTATCGCCCACGAAATCAGCCACAGTTTCGACGAGTTGGGCAATATCTACGACGCCCAGGGAAGACTCGGGAATTGGTGGACCGCCCAGGATCTGGCCAACTACCATGCGGCTGCCGCGAAGATGGTGGCGCAGTTCGACGGCTATTGTCCCCTCGCGGGTGTCTGCATCAAGGGCAATCAAGTGTTGGGAGAGAATATCGCCGACCTGGCGGGGTTACTGACCGCACATGATGCTTACCTTCTGTCGCTGCAAGGCAAGCCAGATGTCGTGATCGATGGACTCAGCGGCGACCAGCGGTTTTTCCTGGCCTTTGCCCAGAGATGGCGGAAGCTCCAGACCGAAGCTGCATTGCGTCAGCAAATCGCCAGCGATACCCATTCGCCTGGTGAATATCGCGGCGACACCGTGCGCAACGTCGAGAGTTGGTACCAAGCCTATAAGATAGCGACCAGCGACAAACTGTATCTGAAGCCCGAGCAGAGAGTTGCGATCTGGTAGCACCGCTCGTGAATCTCCGCGCTTGCGGGCAAGGCGACTTTGTCACTGTTTCGAAGTTGCACACTCCGGCTGAATCACATCGCGCGGAATGATTTGCCGCCGAACGCAGATTCAGCATGCCTTGCAAGCAGCAGCGTAAGATGAAGTGTTAGAGGCCTAGGCGGTTCTGCGGAGAAGCCCGTGACCCAGCGGAAGTTTAATCCTGAACAGATCCGCGACATCGTTCGAGACCACCAACTGGGCATGACCCTCTCCGATATCCTTGAGAAGCATCTGGATCTTCCTTCAGCTCAGAACCAGTCTTCCCGCGATGGAGCGGATGCGACGCTCTCGGCCATTTCGGACGAGAATCGCGAGCTGAAACAACTCGTCGCGGACCTGCTTGAGATTCAAGGCCGTGCCCGCCATGCCAGCGGCGCTCACGGAACCCTTGATGAGAAGCCTTTGGCGATTGATACTGCTCCGGAAATGCCGGCCGCCGCGAGTGACCGTTCCGATCCAGATCTCACGCCGCCGCTCACCATCACAAGTCCTGCCCGGGCGCCAAGAAATGCAGCTTCGCGCGAGCCGGTGAGCTCTTTGTTGAACCGGTCGCACATCATTCCCGCTATCCGTGGGCCCGAATACATCAATTTGGCTATGGTTTCTCCCTCAGCAATTGTCTGGCTGTTGTATGGCACTCCCTTGACGCTCCCGGAGATCGTGCGTCAAGTTCGGTCGGCCGGCAAATTGCCCATTGCCAACCTGGATCTTTTGACCGGGTTCGCGCACGACGCGGATGGAATCGCGTTATTGGCGGCTGAGGGTATTGCCGGGGTGGTGTCAACCCGGCAGGGGGTCCTTCGGGCGGCACGTGCTCAAGGCATCATCGCCGTACAACGGACATTTATCGTCGACTCGATCGCGGTTGGCAATATCACGCGTGCCCTTCATCATTTCCTGCCCGATGCAATCGAACTATTGCCGGCGGCGGCAGCTCCGCTCTGCGTTACCGCTCTCCATGCTGCCCAGCCAAACCTTCCCGTGATTGCGACCGGACTGGTAACTAGCATGCGCCAGGTAGACGATCTGATTCGCTGCGGTGTCAGTTCGGTCGCCACCAGCGATACCTCGCTCTGGGTTTTATGACAACGATTTGAACAGAGGGCGCAGCTTCTTCCGGCGCCCGGCCTATCACCTGCAAAAGTGATACCCGTCACCGACAGCCTGCAGCGGCTGCAATAATCTCACCCTGAGCGGCAGAGATTCCACTCGACGAGCCGCCTGAAGACATGCATCGAAGGTGATTCCTTCGGAATGATGCGTGTGTTCAGGCGGCTCGTTTCCTTTGCATCATCGCCGTGCCGCGCCGGTTATTGCAATTCCAGAGCTCAAAGCCCAGCAACCCAGTGAGGAACTATGAAGAACCTATACGATCCTAAGCTGTTCCCGACTAGCGAAGGCATAGCCGGCGACGACTACATCGTGGCAACTTACTTTATCGGCGCAAGCGCGCACGCTGACATAGTCGCGAAGGCAGCGGCCATTGCCGTCGAACAATCCACCGGATCCTGGTACAGCGTGCCCGGCGAAACCGAAGAGGTACGCCAGAACTACGCCGCCAAGGTGATCGGCATCTACGGCGTTCCGAATTACGAACTGATCAGCAATCTGCCGCACGATCAGACTCGCTATTTCATCCTGCGGGTGGCATTCCCCTGGGTAAATTTCTACGACAACATTCCGCTGATGCTGTCGTCGGTGATCGGCAACATCTCTTCCATGCCGAACCTCAAGCTGGTCGATCTGGAGTTCCCCAAGGCCTACGTGAAGCAGTTCAAAGGACCGAAGTTCGGCGTCCAGGGTGTTCGCCAGGTGCTGGGCGTGCCGGAGCGGCCGCTGCTCAACAACATGATAAAGCCCTGCACCGGCATTACTCCTGACGAGGGCGCGAAGCTGTTCTACGAAGCAGCAGTGGGCGGCGCCGACTGGATCAAGGATGACGAGCTGATCGCCGCCAGTCCCAAGTTTTCGCCTCTGGAAGAGCGCACCAAGGCCTACATGGGCGCAGCCAAGCGGGCAGACAAAGAGAAGGGCGAGAAAACTCTCTACACGGTGAACATCACCGATGAAGTGAATCGTCTGCTCGACAACGCGCACCGCGCGCTCGACGCGGGCGCCAATGGCTTGATGGTCGATGTGTTCGGCACCGGATATTCGGGGCTGAGAATGCTGGCCGAGGACCCCGAGATCCAGGTTCCGATTTGCGCTCACACTTGTTATGGCGGCGCGCAGACGGTCTCGCCGTTCCAGGGTATCAGCACCGAAGTCGCGCAGAAACTGATTCGCCTGTGTGGCGCCGACATCACGCTGAACGTCGCGCCGTCGGCGAAGTTCAATGCGTTGAACGAGAAATTCATCCGGGTGTTCCAGGTTACGAACTCGCCCATGTACGACATCAAGCCGACGCTGAACATGATCGGCGGTGGGGTAACACCCGGCATGGTGCCTTTCCTGATCGAGCAACTCGGCTACGACTTCTTTATCGGAGTAGGCGCCGGCATTCACGCGCACGTCATGGGACCGAAGGCCGGAGCGATGGCCTTCCGCCAGGCAGTCGAAGCAACCATGGACGGTGTGAGTTTGCAGGATGCCGCCCGTAAACATCGCGAGCTGGATGTCGCGATCAAGACCTGGGGGATTTACGGCGTGGACGACTACGCCAAGTTGTACGAGATCGAGGCCTAAGCAGATTCATCTTTGCAGGCGCACGTCCTGTGATTTTGGGCATGCGCCGGCGCGAGTTTTTATCTGTGCCGCAGGTGCACGTAATCAAGATTCAGGAAGCAGAGGAGCACGGTAATGAAAAAGTACATTCTCGCCCTCGATGAGGGTACAACCGGAGTCCGCGCCATTCTGTTTAATAAGGAAGGGCAGTCGGTCGGCGATGTTGCTAAAGAGTTCACGCAATTATTTCCTCAACCGGGATGGATCGAGCACAATGCCGAAGAAATCCTGGAATGCCAGATCGACGTAGCTCGCAAGGCCATTGCGAAGGCCAAGATCTCTCCCGATGAGATCGCGGCCATCGGCATCACCAACCAGCGCGAGACTGCGGTGGTTTGGGACAAGAAGACCGGGAAGCCAATCTACAACGCGATTGTCTGGGGATCGCGCCAGACGGCCGACATCGTTGAAGAGTGGAAAGCCGCGGGGCTGGACCAGGAAATCCGCACCAAGACCGGCTTGATCAATGACGCCTACTTCTCCGCATCGAAGATCGTCTGGATTCTCGACCACGTGGAAGGCGCCCGGGAGCGGGCGGAGCGCGGCGAACTGTTGTTCGGCAACATCGATACCTGGCTCATCTGGAACCTCACCGGGCGGCAGTCTCACGTCACGGACTATTCCAACGCCTCGCGCACCATGGTCTTCAACATCGTTGATCTGAAGTGGGATGAGGCGCTCTGCCGGAAGATGAACGTCCCGATGGCAGTTCTTCCCCAGGCGCTCCCATCGTCGGGAAATTTCGGCGCGACCGACCCGGCAGTCTTCGGCGCAGTGATCCCGATCCTGGGCGACGCGGGCGATCAACAGGCGGCGTTGTTTGGGCAAGCCTGCTTCAAGCCCGGTATGGCGAAGAACACCTTCGGCACCGCCGGCGTGTTCGTGATGAACATTGGAGCCAAGCCGTACTTCCGCGAAGGCCTGACCACCACGATCGCCTGGGGGCTCGACGGCAAAGTCAGCTACGCACTGGAAGGTGTGATCTTCGTTTCCGGCGCCACGGTGCAATGGATCCGCGACAACATGCGATTCGTGCGCAACTCGGCGGATACCGAGTGGTACGGCAACATGGTTCCGGACACCGGCGGCGTATATCTTGTGCCGGCGTTCTCAGGTCTCTGCGCTCCTTACTGGGACATGTACGCGAGAGGAGTGATCGTCGGAATCACCCGCGGCACCACCAGCGATCACCTGATCCGCGCCGCGCTGGAAGCGATGGCGTATCAAACCAAGGACATCATTGACACCGTCGTCGCCGACGGCACGCTGAAGATCCCGGAGCTGCGCGTCGATGGTGGAGCGACAAAGAACAACCTGCTGTGCCAGTTCCAGGCCAACATCCTGGGCGTTCCGGTCGTTCGTCCCAAGGTAACCGAGATGACGGCCCTGGGCGCTGCCTATCTGGCCGGCCTGGGCTGCGGCTTCTGGAAGAGCACCGATGAAATTGCCGAACACTGGGGCATCGACAGGGTGTTCCAGCCGGCAATGTCAGAAGCTCGCCGCCATGAATTGTATGGCGGTTGGCAGGAAGCAGTGAAACTCACCCGTGGCTGGACGACGAAGGTCGAGAAGTATCACGTCGAAGAGCCAACGAAAGTAGAAGAGAAGGAGCTCGTCACTGCATAGCTAAGAACGGGAGAGCGCAATAGGGTTCGCGCTCTCTCGTCGTTTGACACAGCCAACTATGGATATGAAGACGGCATCTCCAACGAAAAAATGGCAAGCCTCCTCGCAGGCAAATTCACTTCGGGCGGTGATCTTCGACTACGGAGGGGTGCTGACCTTTCTTCCCACCGAAGAAGACTGGCAGAAGATGGCGACTGCGATTGGCGCGCCGCTGCCTGTTGTTCTGGAAGCCTACTGGAAGCATCGCTACCCCTACGAGATCGCTCAATACGATTCAGCTGCCTTTTGGCGGCTGGTTGGCCACGACTGTGGACGACGCCTGACCGACGCTCGTGTCCGGGAATTGGTGACACTGGACAACGAGCAATGGGGAAAGCCCAATCCGGAAACGATTGCACTTACGCGACAGCTTAGAACTTCGGGAATGCGAACTGCTTTGTTGTCTAACATACAGCCCGACATGCTTTCCTTCGTTCGCGTGCGGCATCCGTGGTTGGACGAATTCGAGGTTCGTGTGTTCTCGTGCCTGGTAGGGGAGGCCAAACCTGAACCAGGAATTTTTCTGCACGCCGCCGAATGCCTCAACCTGCGTCCTCAAGAATGCCTGTTTGTGGACGACCGCGAAGCTAATATCGACGGAGCGCGGCAAGCGGGAATGCAAACGCTACACTTCGAATCGGCACAAGCTATTTCTTCGCTGCGGCAACGCCTGAACGAAGAGGAGATGACGGCAAACTCCACTGGCGATCATCCGTTTTCACAGCTCCGCTAACTTAGCCATCGGCGGCAGCGAAGCTCCTCAGAAGATCTTTTCTTTTTGCAGATCGTCGACCATCACCTGAACAACCCCGTCGATAGCCTTGTCGATCTTCTTCGGATTGGGGTTGAAGGTCTCGCTTAGGCCGGTCCAGATGAATTCTCCATCGGGGGTTGAGGTCCCGTAGAGGCTGGTTTCGACGCGTACCTTCTTATCTTCCACCAGGTATCCCGGGGTATAGACCACCGGGTAGACGTGGCTGTAGTAGCCGTAGAACGAGTTGTAGTAGGGATAGGGAACGGCATAAGCCTGACCGGGAATGTAGGTGGTCTCGTTCTTCACGCTGACCAGCCGGGTAACCAGCACAGCGTCGATCTGGTGCTCCTTGATCTGCGCCTTGAGATAGTCGGGATCCATCTTCGCCGACTTCGGACGCAGCAGGATGTTATACCCCGGCACCGCATGGACCCCCAGACTCTTCAGCCGGTTGGACATGGCTTCTTCGAAGTCGGTACGAATGGCCGGGTTGTCGCTCATGCCGATGACCAGCACCTTTTGAAAATGCTGCCCGGTGTACGTAGGGCTTTTCACGCTGGCCACCAGCTTGGTGCTCTTGCAATTGCCGACTGAAGACGCAGTCAGCAGGACCGCCAATACCATCGCGAATGGTTTCAAAGCTTCTCCCGAGAAATCGGTTGGAGTGACAGGAGGATTGTACAGGGGAGGAGAAAATCCCATTGTCTGACTTGTAACGAAGCCACGTATGAAGGACGCCTCTGCTTGTATGGCACCCGCCCGGCAATTCAAGCAAGCCTCTTTGCGTAATCCTTCTGGTAGTCACCTTTTCCATGTCCCACATCACTGACACGGCGAGACGATCGCTGGCAAACTCATTTTGCTAGCGGTGTGAACCGCGAATCCAGGTGACCCCCGCACCGCTCCGTAGCCGTCCTCATCTCACTGACCGACAAAGAGAGGATCCCAATGCCTACGATTTCATTAACTCCTCGAAATGCGGAAAATGCTCTCCCTGCGACAATTCCTATTGCTATTTGGCTGCTACTTGTTCTGGTTACGCTAGCTCCTTTCCTCCAAGCACAGACGTTCACCGTGCTTCACGACTTCACGGGCGGCGATGATGGTGGCTCGCCTTTTTCAGGCTTGACCAGGGGCCCTCAGTGCTTTTACGGAACAGCGTTGTGGGGCGGATATCGCGGTAGTGACTGCGACGATGCCGGTTGCGGTACGGTCTTCCAGCTTTCCCAAACTGCGTCGGGATGGGATTACTCCGTGCTCCACACTTTCATGGGCGGAAGTGACGGCGCGGGGCCTCGGGCCAGAGTAGTCTTCGGTCCGGGGGCCACTCTGTTTGGTACAACATCAGCCGGCGGGGGGCCCAACTGTAATGTCAATGGAGACTTGGGCTATGGAAACCTGGGCTGTGGGACGGTCTTCAGGCTGGTTCCACCCAACCAGGTTGGGCCGACCGCAGGGCATCACAGAAACCAGACGCCATCCTTGCCTGTTACGGTGATTCACACGTTTCAGGGCGGCGATGGAGCGCTCCCCGGATTTGGAGGCCTGGTCTTCGATCTGGCAGGAAATATGTATGGCACGACGGCTTGGGGCGGGTGGAACGATCAAGGCGCTGTCTACGAAATTTCCCCCGCGGGGCAAGCCTGGACAGAACGCGTGTTGTACGGATTTAACTACGGAGCGGGCGGTGGGAACCCTTATGCAGGGGTCGTGCGGGATGGAAGCGGAAACCTATACGGTGGTACTACCATGGGCGGCGGTCCGAACTGCGGGTCATGCGGAGTTATTTTCCAGCTCGTGCCTTCCGCCGGAGGCTGGACAGAAACCACAATCTTTACTTTTCATGCCAACCCCGACATGGGAGCAACTCCGGTTGGGGGGCTCATCGCTGATAATTTCGGGAATCTTTACGGTTCCACAAACGTCGAAGGGAGCGGGAACGGCGGCACGGTGTTCGTCATGCAGCCGCAACAAAATGGGTGGTCACTTACCGACTTATGTAGTTTTACCGGCAGCACCGGCTCTTATGCAGACCTCACTATGGACGCCTCCGGCAATCTCTACGGAACCACGTATATGGACGGCGCATCTGATTCCGGTTCCGTCTTCAAAGTGTCGCATTCGTCCGGGGGATGGACGTGCACTAGCCTTCACGACTTCACCGGAGGAAGTGATGGGGGATTACCGGTCAGCAGCGTGAGCATCGACGGTCAAGGCAATCTGTTCGGTACAGCTTCCTCAGGGGGAGCGTACGGACAAGGAGTTATTTGGGAGATCACTCCCTGATGCAGGCAGTGGCGTCCATCGTAGGCGGCAGCGAAGTGCGGAGGAGCGCTTGCAACGCTTGCGTGAGATGGACGGCAGGAACGTTGGAAGTCAAAAACCCCACGTCTCGAAAATCGCGAGACATGGGGTACCCGGATTCGCTACAACGGACTTTCAACAATACTTTTCTCTTCCGTCTGCGCTGGAGAGGGCTCTTCCTCTTTCTCGCGCATGGAATTCTTGAAGCTGCGGATACCGTCGCCCAGCCCCTTGCCCAGTTCCGGCAATTTCTTTGGTCCGAAGACCAGCAGAGCAATAAACAGAATCACCACTAAATGCATTGGCTGAAACAAACCTTCCAACATGAAACTCCTCGTAGTAATTTCTCTCGCTTGAATTCGCAGGACAGGGCCGCTCAGTCAACCAGAAAACATACCGGCCTCTCTGCGTACCCTGTCTGCTAGCACCGGGTTCACTACCGCGGAATCACAGTTGTCGAGTGGCAGCGTCTGCAGCGGTCGCGAGTTCGTTCAGAACGTTGAAGAACTCCGGCGACTGACCGATAAACATTCCATCGGCGACAAAGCTTTTTATCGTCGCCTGAGCACCGGCAAACTTGTCGTTGCTCGGACGAATCGCTGCGCAAAGCGGTAAGTCTGGACTGATGAACTGCGCCGGAACCGGAAAGATCAGGCTGGGCTGGATCAGCGGGTTACGGGGGTTGAAGAAGTTGGGGAAATGCAGCTTGGTAATCGGATCGGTAAACGGCGCGACCGGCGGCTGCACTCCGTTGCCGGCAAAATCCACCCACTCCAGGAAGTGCGCGACTTCGTCTCCGCCAATGCCCAGCGTGATTTTCAGCACTTCCAGGCTGCTGACCTTCTGACTCAGCGCGGCGTATAGGCTCGATCCGCCCTGCTCTATGTATCCGAAGTGGAAGGCCGCCACGTTGGCGATTGCCTGGATGTGCACGTTGCCGGGAATGCCTGGCGCGCTCGCGAAGGGAGGTCCATCGAAGTCCGCGTTCGTGCGGGGAATGGCCGCCACACCGTTCAGGGTAATGGCCTGGGGATAGGTCGCTCCGAATTCAGGGTTCGTGGTGCTGCGATACCGGACGTACCAGCTGGTGTCGACATTGAGTTGCATCAGGTTGGTAAGCCGGCCGGTGTTTAACGCTGCTCCGGCCTTGCTGCCTTGCAGGGTGCGGAATCGGTCGAAGTTCACCGGATCGGCGCCCTTGGATTCCAGGTAGGCATTCAGGAATGCTGCGTGGCTGATCTCGTCCAGCGTGTTGCTGGTGATGTATTGCGGAGCGTCGCCATCCAGGTTTGAAAGCGCGATCTGGTAATTGTTCATTGACTGGTTAGGATTGACTTCGATCGGCGGATTGTTGCCGATGCCGCCGAGTTCCGCGTACTGCTGCCACAGGTCGCTCTCAATGATCTCGGCGGCGGCGAGAAATTGCAGGATGGCAATGTCTCCCTGGTTTAGGCTTGCGTTGCTTTCCTGGCTGAGGGCGGCGAGTCCGTGAGTCAAAAGACCGGTACCGACCGTAGCTGCTCCTGCAAACATGGCACTCTTCTTCATAAATGACCGGCGATTGACCGGACGCGTGAGAACGTTGTCTTCGTTCTTCATGATGGCTCCTCCGTTGTTGTCCAGATTGATTTGGCTGGCTGGACTGTAGGGCCACAATAGAGGTGCTGGAAAAATGATGTGTGATGAAGATGTGGATGGGATGTCAGGTGATTGTGAATTGAGGTAGAAGGCGTGCAACGACCAAGACCAGAGGATCAAGCTCTATGGGACAACTGGTTATCTAGTTGAGATCAGACGCGTGACAAAAGAGGTAGAAGTCAAATGGCCAAAGACCGCGAGAAATGAGACTTACACGAATGAAGAATTTCGTTTCGGTACAGGTCCTTCGACTCCGGCGCAAACGACGCGCTTCCGCTCAGGATGACACCTCGAGATAAAGGTAGTCGCTGATTACTAACCGTTAGTTGCTGATTGCTAGCTGCGGTTCTCTTGCGGTGTAGTGCGAGTCGACGTAGTCGTTGAGGATCTTGATGAACTCGGCGACGATGTGATCGCCCTTGAGCGTCAGCATCAGGCGGCCGTCGACGTAGACCGGCGCTTTCGGCTCCTCGAACGTTCCCGGCAGCGAGATGCCGATGTTGGAGTGCTTCGACTCGCCGGGGCCGTTGACGACGCAGCCCATCACCGCGACCTTCATCTCTTCCACGCCGGAGTAGCGCGTCTTCCAGACCGGCATCTGCTCGCGCAGGTAGCCCTGGATCTGCTCGGCCATCTCCTGAAAGAAGGTGCTGGTGGTGCGGCCGCAGCCGGGACAGGCGGTGACCTGCGGGGTGAAGCTGCGAATGCCCATCGACTGCAGAATCTGCTGCGCGACCGTGACCTCTTCGGTGCGATCGCCGTTCGGCGCGGGCGTGAGCGAAACGCGGATGGTGTCGCCGATGCCTTCCTGCAGGACGACGGCCAGAGCCGCGGCGCTGCCGACGATGCCCTTCGCGCCCATGCCGGCTTCGGTCAGCCCGAGGTGCAGCGGATACTCGCAGCGGCTTGCCAGCTCGCGATAGACGTCGATGAGGTCCTGCACGCCGCTGACTTTCGCGCTGAGGATGATCTGCTCCTTGCTTCATGCCGTAGCTGACGGCGAGCTCGGCCGAGCGCAGCGCGCTTTGCACCATGGCTTCCATCATCACGTCGCGCGCATCCTTCGGTTCGGCGAGCTTGGAGTTCTCGTCCATCAGCCGCGTGAGCAGCTGCTGATCGAGCGAGCCCCAGTTGACGCCGATGCGCACCGGCTTGTCGTTCTCGATGGCAACTTCGATCATGGTGCGGAAGTTGTCGTCGTCCTTCTTGCCGATGGAGACGTTGCCGGGATTGATGCGGTACTTGGCCAGCGCCGTCGCGCAGGCAGGGTACTTCTTCAGCAGGATGTGTCCGTTGTAGTGGAAGTCGCCGATGATGGGCACGGGTACGCCAAGCTTGGCCAGGCCGTCGACGATGTGCGGCACGGCTTTCGCCGCGGCATCATTGTTGACGGTCACGCGGACCAGTTCCGAGCCGGCGCGGGCCAGCGCCATGCACTGGCGGATGGTGCCGTCGATGTCGGCGGTGTCGGTGTTGGTCATCGACTGCACCACAATTGGTGCATCACTGCCGACGCGAACTCCGCCGATGATGGCGGTATAGGACTTCCTGCGCTGAATTTGAGCCATACAGAGGTCTAAGGAAAGTTTATCACGGTGGGCAGGGATGACTGGACGAGATGAATGGTTAACGCTAAGGTACTCACGTGCCGCCTCACACGTTCGCGCGACTCATCTTTCCCCTCATTTTTGGCTTCTTGGCCAGCAAAACGGGCTGGCTCTACGCCGCCATATTTCAGCGTGACCAGCCAATGTCGGTATTCCAGAAGACAGTATCAAAGTACCTCGGTTGGTTCCCGGTTGGAATGGGCTACATCGTGCTCTGGCAGTATGAGTTAGATGATGTCTTTCACATCGATTCAGCAGGGCGATGGCTGCTCGGGATCTGGAGTGGCGTGATCATCTACATGACCTTTACGGTCGATTCGTCGGTCCGAGCCCAAAGAAATGGAACCCGTGACCCCGGATTTCCGGAAACCTTAGTGGTTGCATGACATCTGAGTAAGTACCACGTCGATATAGCAATGGACTTGCGTCCAAACGGCGGGACAATAGGGGCAGTGGCCGGCAACAACTTGTCCCAAACGGGGTTCATACTTGGGATAGACCAGCAGGCCGGGGTCTGTCTTCTTGCTGGCAGGGCTGAAGAAGGTGTACATCATGCGTTCCGCATTTCGTTTTCTTAGCGTTGGCGCGCTGGCGCTGTTGTTGACGTCTCCGGGATTCGCCCAGAGCCAGGGTTCGTCTCCGCAGGGATCGAGCACGCCGAGCGCATCGGGCCAGGATACGTCGAGTCAAGGCGCATCCACGCAGGGTTCCGGTACCCAGAACACAGGTTCCGATGGCCAATACCTGCCCGATAAGCCGGACAAGAACGCCCCGTCTCCCAGCACGATGGACAACATCGATGCCATCGGCAATCGCAATGTCGGTTGCAACAAGGGCATGGGGAACTGGTATTCGCTGGACAAGCAGGTCGCGATGGGCCGCTCCTATTCGCAGCAGGTGGAGCACGGCGCCAAGATGGTCAACGACCCAGTGGTCACCGAATACGTGAACCGCGTCGGCCAGAACCTGGTGCGCAATTCCGACGCTAAAGTCCCGTTCACCATCAAGGTCATCGACACTGACGAGATCAATGCATTCGCGCTGCCCGGCGGATTTTTCTATGTGAATTCAGGGCTGATTCTGGCGGCCGATAACGAAGCCGAACTCGCCGGCGTTATGGCGCATGAGATCGGCCACGTGGCCGCGTGCCACGTCGCCCGCGAGCAGACGCGCAGCAACATCGCGAACCTGGCCAGCATTCCGCTGATCTTCGTGCCCGGCGGCTGGGGCGTTTATGAAGCCACGCAGGCGGCCATGGGCATCGGCGTGCCGCTGACCTTCATGAAGTTCTCGCGCACCTTCGAGTCGGAAGCCGACTTCCTCGGCATGGAATACATGTATAAGGCCGGCTACGATCCGCAGTCGTTCATCTCGTTCTTCGAGAAGATTGAGGCGCAGGAGAAGAAGAAGCCCGGCACCTTGGCCAAGGCTTTCGCCTCGCATCCGATGACGCCCGACCGCGTGGCGGCCGCGCAGAAGGAAATGTCAGACCGTCCTGCCGGCGCGTCCGGAGTACATTGTCGATACTTCGGAATTTGAGAAGGTGAAGTCGCGGCTGGCCTCGATCGAGAACCGTCACAAGGTCACCAACGATCAGAACAACAAGGATCGCCCGACGCTGCGACGCGCGACTGCCGACAATCCGGCTAACGGAAGCGGAAGCGGCAACGGCAGCAGCGGATCCAGCAATGGTTCGGGTGACGACGATCGTCCGACGCTGAAGCGTAGCGACGGGTCGCAGTCGTTCCAGTAAGCAAAGCCAAATTTCGCATTCAAGGCTCCCGTGATTGGGAGCCTTTGTTTTGGCGTGCGATCGTCTGCAATTCGCTCAATCGGCCGCTCGCCGAGGATACGGGCCTTCGACTTCGTTCAGTGACGCCGGGGAGGGATTTGCGCACCTCGCTCAGGAACGACGCCTGGGAAGGATTGGGTCGTTCGGGGACGGAGGGATGAAATGCTACTTTCGCGGTAAACGGCGACATTTTTCTGGTATTGCCTGCACCAGAGGAATACACTTGCGCCCAATTTAGCCGGCAAGTCTAGGGCCGGCAGCAGCGACGAGAGGCGAATATGGTTCGTCGATTCGGGCGTTCGTCGGTTGCAACTTCTCTCCTGATTTACTGCGCATTCCTCATGCCGGCAGTCGACGGTCACGCCGCGACAGCCAAAGAAGCAGCTGGCGCGGTTCAGCGACAAAGATTTTCAACACATCGAGAGCCTCGCGCGCACGGGCGATGGCAATGCCGCAGCGTTGCTGGGCGTCGCCTACGAGGATGGCCTCCGGGTACAGCAGGATCTTAGCGAGGCGATGAAGTGGTACCGTCAGGCGGCGATGCAGGGCGACGTTAAAGTACAACATCACCTCGCCATCTTGTACGAGCAGGGCAAGGGTGCCGTACCTGACTTCGCCGAAGCGGCTCGCTGGTACGAGAAAGCTGCCTCGCTGGGATACGCCCCTTCGCAGTGCAACCTGGGGAATCTCTTCCAGAATGGACGCGGTGTCCAGCGCGATCCAGCGCAGGCTGCGAAGTGGTATGAGATCGCTGCGCGTCAAGGCGACGCCCAGGCCCAGAGCAACATCGGCTACATGTACAACCATGGCGAAGGCGTGGTCCACGATGATCAGCAGGCGGTGTACTGGTATCGCAAGGCGGCCGAGCAGGGGTTTGCGATTGCCCAACGCAACCTGGGCGTGATGTACGTGCTGGGGCAGGGCGTCGAGGCCGATGAGACCGAAGCCATGCGCTGGTTCGCCAAGGCCGCTGCCCAGGGTGCAAACCGCGCGCTGGTGAATGAGGCGCTGCTGTATATGAAGGGGACCCAAATCCAGCGCGATTACGGAGCCGCCGAAGCGCTGCTGTCGAAGGCGATTGCCGCGGGAGAGCAAGAGGCCACGCCGCTGTTGAAGCAGTGCCGGGAGTACCGGGCGCAGAAGCCTGTGGTGGATACGACGACCGCGCAGGCGCATTAAGGATTCCGTTTCGCTGAAGAACAATCCGGCGTCATCCCGAGCGAAGGCCAGGGACCGCTATCCCCGAGAAGATTGTTTCGCTCTGTAGGGGTCCTTCGACTCCGGCGCGATAAGACCGCGCCTGCGCTCAACGAAAAAGAGGCGCTTCTGGCGCCCCTTTTTATTTGAGTTCGAAATGCTATTAAGGCAGCCGCTGCGCCAGGCCTGGCAGTGCCTTCATCAGGTCGTTGTAGATGACCACCGCCGCGAACAGCAGCAGGAAGACGAACGCGGTTTGGTAGATCCGCTCCTTGATGTGGATGCTGATATCGCGCCGCATTACCGACTCGATAATCAGCAGCATAATGATTCCGCCATCCAGGATAGGGATCGGCAGCAGGTTAAAGATGCCGAGGTTGAGGCTGATCATCGCCATCAACTGCAGCAGCGGAGTCCATCCTGGCTGACGCGCCGCATCACCCGAAGCGCGCGCGATGCCGATCGGGCCTTCCATCTGCTTGATGGAGACCTTGTGCTCGATCATCTTGCGGACCAGCTCGACGATCAGCATGGAATACCGCTTGTTCTCCTGCAAGGAGACGCTGAGGGCCTTGCTGAACGGTAGCTTCTCCACCTTCATCGGCCCGGCGATGCCGAAGCCCAGACGATAGCCGACTTGGCCGTTATCGTTCAGCTTCATCGGCGACATAGTGTAATGCAGTTCGCTGCCGTTGCGCACGACGGTCACATCGACCGGCTTCTCGCCATTCGCCTGTAAGTAGTGGATGATGGCGAATACCGACCGCATGGGGATACCGTTAATGGCGACGATGTGATCGTTGAGGCGAATGCCGGCTTTCTCGGCAGGCATGTTGGACATCAGCTCCGTGACAGTGACGTTCTGTTCCGGCTGCCAGCCCACGCTGCCATAGTCGTCGGTCCCCTCGACCTCAGGCTTGACCTGCTTCTCCAGGAAGGTATTGCCGCGCTCGATGCTGATGCTGACCGGTTGCTTGCCGCTGATCATCACCTTCAGCAACACGTCTTCCCAGGTGGGATTCTGCGCGCCGTCGATGCGGACGATGCGATCGCCCTGCTCGATGCCGGCCTTGGCCGCGGGAGAGTTGTCGAGCACCCAGCCGATCACCGCCGGCTGGTCGAAGAACTCCGGCCGCTCGTAGTGCACCATGAAGACGCCGGTGAGCAGAGCGATGGCCAGCAGGATATTCATCACCGGTCCGGCAACGGCGATCACGAAGCGCTGCCAGCGCGGATGCGACATGAACTCATCAGGCGCGCCCGTGCGCGATTCCAGCGGATTCTCGCCCGCCATCTTGACGTAGCCGCCCAGAGGCAGAGCGCTGATGCGATAGTCGGTTACGCCGCGGCGAAAGCCGACCAGGCGCTTACCAAATCCAATTGAGAAGACGTCCACCCGGACGCCAAACCACTTGGCGGCAGCATAATGGCCGAACTCGTGGACCAGGATCATGACTCCCAGCACACCGGCCATCGAAACTACCGCAATGAAAAACGATTCCATATACCTCTTTTAAGAAGCCATGAGCAGTCAGCACTCAGGTAAGTGCAAATGCTCAACTGCAATTCTGACTCACCACTGACTCCCCGAAAGGCGAATGAAGACCGCCAAACCATTAGCTGGAGCGACTGAATGCTGAATGCTGACGGCTGACGGCTAATTCAGCCCGCCGGCGGGCATCTGCGTCCGCTAGTAGTACTTGGTCTATAGATTCTGGAACGTGGGCTGACGTTTCATCAACAACGATCTTTATTGTAGCCGGAATGTCCAGGAATCCAATACGACCTTCGAGGAACGCCGCCACGGCCACCTCATCCGCAGCGTTAAGGGCGATCGTCTTCGCCCCTCCCGCTTCGACTGCCTCATACGCCAAACGTAAGCAGGGAAATTTGTCGAAGTCCGGCGGCGTGAAGTCCAGCCGACGCAGCTCCTGCACGGGAAAGCGCAAGTCGGACTCAATGCGTTCCGGATATGTCAAAGCGTAGAGAATCGGCAAACGCATATCAGTTACAGAGAGTTGAGCAAGCAGGCTGCCATCCACGAACTCAACCATCGAATGGATGGTGCTTTGGGGATGGACCAGCACGCTGATGTGGTCAGGCGGCATATCGAAGAGACGACAAGCCTCGATGACTTCGAAGCCTTTGTTCATCAGAGTTGCCGAATCTATGGTTATACGTTTTCCCATCTTCCAGGTGGGATGATTCAACGCCTGTTCCACCGTAATTTCGGAGAACGCCGACCGCGGCGTGTTGAGAAATGGGCCTCCGGAGGCGGTCAGCCAGACGCGCTGAACTTCGTCGCGCCGTCCGCCCCGCATGCACTGGTGGATGGCATTGTGCTCGCTGTCGATGGGTAGCAGCGGCTTGCCCTGGCGTCGCGCTTCGGCAGTGATGAGATCGCCGGCGGCAACCAGACATTCCTTGTTGGCCAGGCCGAGCGTCTTACCGGCTTTAACGGCTTCGTAGGTCGCTTCCAGTCCGGCGACCCCGACGATGGCGCTGACGACGAACTCGGCGTCCGGATGCGTGGAGACTTTCACCGTCCCGGCAGATCCGTGCAGGACCTCGATATCCCCGCTAAGGCCGGCTTGCTTCAGCTTGCCGAAAAGCTGGTCGGCGGCTTCGGCCGTCGCCATGGAAATGATTTCCGGACGCCAGCGCCGCGCCTGCTCGAAGGCAAGTTCGACATTGTTACCTGCCGCCATGGACGACGACCGAGAAGCGGTCAGGAAAGCTCTCGACGATGCTGAGTGTGCTCTTGCCGATGGAGCCGGTGGAACCGAGTATCGCAATTCGTTTCATCCAATAGTAAGTATCCCACGAAGCGCGAGTTTTGGTAGTGTCCTAAATCTGCGTTGATACGTTATTGCGGAAGCAAGCGGTTGCTGTTACCTTGCGCTCTGCACTTCGCGTATTACAATTTTCTGCCGGATGCACCAAACATTGCGCTGCACTCCGGTGATGGAAGCTGGCGTTACAAACCACATTTGGACGCTACGAAAACTAATGGCGTGAAGGTCCTCTTTCAGTACGTGAGAAATCACCCTTGGATCAGTTTGTTGCTGTGATGTGCCCCCCGATTTTGATCCAGTCATAGTGAGAGTTCCGGTGGGTTGGACCGCGTAACGCAGCCGCCGCCGGAGTTGTGGGAAAGTGGGAAACGCGGAGCGTTTTCCAAGGCGGTTTTATCGCCGTCTTTCCCACGACTCTTGGCCGTCATCTGCGCGAACTCTTCCGGCGTCCGGTAGCCCAGCGAGCTATGCGGACGCCGTTGATTGTAATCCTGCCTCCAGATTTCGATCTCCTGTCTGGCGTCGGTCAGGCCGAGGAACCAGTTCTCATTCAGGCACTCGTCGCGAAAGCGTGCATTGAAGCTTTCCACATAGGCATTCTCGATCGGCTTGCCGGGCTCGATGAAGTGCCAGTCTACGTTGTTCTTGTAAGCCCACTGCTCGACCGCCTTGCTGATGAACTCGGGTCCGTTGTCTGAGCGGATCTGCCGTGGCAGGCCGCGCTCGA
The DNA here is from genome assembly GCA_963698845.1 of uncultured Acidobacteriaceae bacterium. GTDB lineage: Bacteria > Acidobacteriota > Terriglobia > Terriglobales > Acidobacteriaceae > Bog-257. Next base: position 459,803 of record CAVOSH010000005.1, on the reverse strand, counting down.
CCTTCAGACGGTCCAGCACCCGCGTTACGCGCACGCCGCCCAGGCTGGTATCAACCTCGATGGCCGGCGCTTCGCGGCTATAGTCGTCGGTAATGTTCAACGTCCGGAAGCGGCGGCCCGAGGCCAGCGCGTCGCTGACGAAGTCCATCGACCACACCTGATTGACATCTGTCGGCGCCAGCATCGGCACACGCGGTACGGCAATGCGCCGCTTGCGATTCCGCTTCCGCACCCACAACTGCTCCTGGACGTAAAGCCGGTAGACGCGCTTGTGGTTGACAGCCAAGCCCTCCCGCCGCAGCAGCGCATGCAACCGCCGATACCCGAAGCGCCGCCGCACCATCGCCAGTTCCCGCAGCTTCTGCCGCAGCTCGTCATTCGCCTGACGAATCACGGCCGTGTACCGGTACGTTCCACGCACCACCAGCATCAGCCCGCAAGCGCGCCGCTCGCTGATCTGGACTGCTCCGCGCGCCACTGCCACCGCTTCTGTCCGAGCCCGCGGGCCTACCACTTTTTTGACAGCACCGCCTGCAATGCCTGTTTGTCCAGCATCAGGTCGGCAACCATCTGCTTCAGTTTGCGGTTCTCGTCTTCTAACTGTTTCAACCGCTGCGCTTCGCTCACGCTCATCCCGCCGTACTTCGCCTTCCAGCGGTAGAACGTCTGCTGGCTCACGCCGTGTTTCCGGCACAGCTCCGGCGTCGGAATCCCCGCTTCGGACTCCTTCAGAATCCCTACGATCTGCTCTTCGGTGAATCGGCTCTTCTTCAAGGCTTCGTTCTCCTCGCTTGGCCCGAGCGGGCCAGTTTAGCCGGAGAACTCCCACTTACGCTGGGTCATTTTTCGGGGCGCACATCAGCTGCTCTTCGCTTCAGTGATCCTGATTCTTGCTTTCGGCTTTCCTAGGACTACGCCTTGACAGCCGTGCCCTCACCATCAACGCAGATTTAGGACACCACCCCAGTTTTCGGGGTACCCGACAAGTTGTTGGTGCCCAGGTTCACGTCCTGCAGCTGGACGTTAACCTGGGTGGAACGAACCCCACGTCACCAAAAGAGTCCCGTAATTGTGACCGTCGCGAGGATCGCGGAATCTCGCCCGCGAACACGAATTAATCCTCCCGTAACCTGCCTTTCATCATTTTGCGTATGTCCAAGTAGTACTTTCACCCGCGAGACTCTCCATCACATTGAGCCGCAAGGCCCTCACGGAAGTACAAAAGGACAAGCATGGCGACTGCTTCTTCGTACACTCCCACTCCCGTACCGGCATCTCCCGCAGCCGTACACGAGAAACTGTCGAAAGGTCCCGGCAAGATTGGCACGGCGATTTTTATCGGAGTGCTGGCGATTGGCTTCGTTTACGCCGGTTACCACCTGATCTCCGACCTGTCGGTCGTTCACTCGTCGTCCGCCTTTCCCTTCATCTTGCTGGGAATCGCGCTGCTGGTGGCGCTTGGCTTCGAGTTCGTAAACGGCTTCCACGACACCGCGAACGCAGTAGCGACGGTCATCTACACCCATTCACTCGATCCCCACATCGCGGTGGCGTGGTCGGGGATGTGGAATTTCATCGGCGTCGTGCTCTCGACCGGCGCGGTGGCTTTCGGCATCATTTCGCTGCTGCCGGTTGAGTTGATCTTGCAGGTGGGCAGCGGCGCGGGTTTCGCCATGGTGTTTGCACTGTTGACGGCCGCGATCATCTGGAACCTGGGCACCTGGTATTTCGGGATACCGAATTCCAGCTCGCATACGCTGATCGGCTCGATCATCGGCGTCGGCATTGCCAATCAACTGATGCAGGCCCGCACGGCGACCAGCGGCGTCGACTGGGGACAGGCGCTGAATGTCGGCAAGTCGCTGCTGTTCTCGCCCATCATCGGCTTCGCGCTGGCGGCTTCGTTGCTGAGCCTGTCCAAAGTTTTCATCAAGGACAAGCGTCTCTACACCGCGCCTGAAGGCGACGCGCCTCCGCCGTTCTGGATTCGCTGCCTGCTGATCCTTACCTGCACCGGCGTCAGCTTCGCGCACGGCTCCAACGACGGCCAGAAGGGCATGGGCCTGATCATGCTCATCCTGATCGGCACGGTTCCCACCGCCTACGCCTTGAACCACGCCATCACGCCGGCGCAGTCGGCCGACTTCATCGCCATCTCGCATGAGGCCGAGAATGTGCTGGACAAGTACATCACCCCGGGAGCCGTGGTTGGCGATCCGCGCGAAGAGGTGACGAACTACGTTCGCACCAAGCAATTCAACGACAACACCGTGCTGGGGCTGCGCAGCCTGATCAACGGCATCAGCACCGAAGTCGCGAACTACAAAGAATTGCGTTACATCCCGCAGGACCAGGTTCGCAACTTCCGCAACGATATGTACCTGGTAAGCGAAGCGCTGCGCATCATGCAGAAGTCGAAGGTGAAAGAAATTTCCGCCGGCGATCAAGCGGTGCTGGCCAACTACAAGAAGCACATCGACTATGCCACCAAGTTCATCCCGACCTGGGTGAAAGTTGCCGTAGCTCTGGCGCTTGGCCTGGGTACGATGATCGGCTGGAAGCGCATCGTGATCACCGTCGGGCGAGAAGATCGGCAAAGACCACCTGACCTACGGACAGGGCGCGGCTGCTGAAATTACCGCGATGCTGACCATCGGCGCTGCCGATATGTACGGTTTACCCGTGAGCACGACCCACGTTTTGTCGTCGGGCGTGGCAGGCACGATGGCGGCGAACGGCACCGGCCTGCAGTGGGGAACCGTGCGGAACCTGGTCATGGCCTGGGTATTGACGCTGCCGGTAGCTATCGTTCTCTCGGCAACGCTGTTCTGGGCGTTCGTGAAGATCTAACAGGTCGTTCGGGGCTCGTTGAAAGTCTGATTAGGTCGAAGCTTTGAAAGGGCACGGCTTTCAGCCGTGCCCCAACAATCAAGGTCTCAACGTGTCATCCTGAGTGGAGCAGCGCCCGAAGTTGGCGCTGCGGAGTCGAAGGACCTCTATGCCTGTAAGGCGTTCCACCGGATAACGCTACCAGGGAACACGGCCGGCTGGAATACCCCTACAGCTTGTTCAGTCCGTCGAGGGCTGCCACTTTGTAGGCCTCCGCCAATGTGGGATAGTTGAAGACCGTGTCGCGGAAGTATTCAATCGTGCCGCCCATCGCCAGAACGGCTTGGCCGATGTGAACGATTTCCGCGGCGCGCTCTCCGATGATGTGAACCCCAAGCAGCTTGAGCGTGTGGGGATCGAAGAGCAGCTTCAAGAATCCCTGGTCGTCGCCCAGCATCTGCCCCTTGGCTAATTCGGCATAGCGGGAAATACCCACCTCATACGGAACCTTGTCTGCAGTAAGCTGTTCCTCCGTGCCACCCACCATTGAAATTTCCGGAATAGTGTAGACACCGTAGGGAATCAGGTTCGGAGGAATGTTGCCGCGTACGCCGAAGATGTGACAACTGGCGAGCCGACCTTGCTCCATCGAGGTACTGGCCAAAGCCGGAAAGCCGATGACGTCGCCGGCGGCGTACACGTGCGGGACTGAGGTCTGGTAGTTTTCGTCGACCACGATCTTCCCGCGCCCGTCTGGCACTAGCCCGATGGCCTCGAGATTCAGCAGATCGCTGTTGGCCTGCCGGCCTACGGTGTAGAGCAGCGCCGAGCCGTGTACGGTCTTGCCGCTCTCCAGCTTAGCGAAGACGCGATCGCGATCGTCGTCGAAGCCGACCTGCACCACTTTTTCGCCGAGCCGGAACACCGTTCCGAGCTGCCGCAACTGGAAGCAGAGGCTCTCCACGACTTCGTGATCGACGAAGTCGAGTAATGTAGGCCGCTGATCCAGCAGCGTGACCTTCACGCCCAGCGCGGCAAACATTGAAGCGTATTCCAGACCGATGATGCCCGCGCCCACGACGATCAGCTCGCGTGGCAGGTCCTCGAGTTCGTGAACCTGGTCAGAGTCGAAAATGCGTTTGCCATCAATCGGAATATCGGAGCTATGCGCCGGGCGCGTGCCACAGGCAATCACGAAGTTATCGCCGCGCAGCAGGGTGTAGCCTTCGTCGTTAGTAACCTCCAAGGTGTGAGGGTCCATGAAGCGCGCATTGCCTTCATAGACGGTCACCCGGTTGCGTCGAAGCTGGGCCTTGATGACCTCGATCTCGCGTGCCATGACCGAGTCGGAGCGAAAGACCAGGTCGGCCATCGAGATGGCTTCCTTCAACGCGTAGCCGCGGCCGTAGAACGTCCGCTGCCGCAATCCGCTGAGGTACAGAATCGCTTCGCGAAAGGTCTTGCTGGGTATGGTGCCGGTGTGGACGCACACGCCGCCGATAGTGCGTTTGCGCTCGACCACTGCAACCTTCTTGCGCAACTTGGCTGCGCAGATCGCGGCCTTCTGGCCGGCGGGACCGCTGCCGATAACGACCAGGTCGTAAACGTTGTTGTTGCTTGTCGCCTGCGCAGGCAAAGAGGCGCCTCCGAGTGCATCCGGATCAAAGCGAGCCTACCACCTTGTGTGAGGGATGGCAGAGACCGCGCCGGATGAATTCACCTACATTTCACAAAGTCGGCAAAAGTTGCGTCAACCTTAGAGAAGATCCAATGAAGTCCGCGGTTTGAAAGGGCATGGCTTCCAGCCGTGCTGCAGTCATCGCCAAATTGCCTGGGCTTTAGCCCGGCGGTAGCCTGGCAGAACATTCAAAATCTCCCTATTCCATCTCCCGCATTTGGCTTGGAGTGCTCTTCGCTCCCGACGTTTGGGAAGTGCTGTGCTGCTTCAACCACTCTGTTTCGTCCAGCAGGGTGATAGGCGGCATGTGCTGCTTCTTCAAGCCGTCGTTAATTGCAGGCAGCTGGTCGGCAGTCAGCTTGGTGAAGTCGTCGATAACATCCTGAAGCTCATGCGCCAGCGAGTCCGCTCGAGCCACCTGGTAGTCGGTCGGACGGCCCTCGTACTGGGCAACGTCGCCGTAGAGTTCGCCAACATGCTCGCGGATACGCTCTTCGCCGGTGATCATGCCGCCTTCTTTTGTGGCGACGATCTTCGAGCGCAACTCGTCTGACTTCGTCGACAACGATTGCAACTGCGAGCGCAGAGGATTGTTCTCCGGCAACTTGGCCGCTTCGGCGCCGGCTGTATCGCGCACGTTCTGGATGTTCGCTACCGCAAAGCTCATGTGGTTGAGTGTGGTGACCAGCTTCAGAGCCAGATCATATTGCATCCGGCGATCGGCCACGGTGTATTTTGCGCGCGGATCCAGCACGACGTTCAGCTGTCCGGTGTAAGTGTCGTTGCCCTTGATCAGCTTGACGGTGTAGGTGCCGGGCATCACGCGCGGACCTTGCGCCGCCTGGAACAGCGCGCTGGCTCCGGGAGGAAGAATCGGAGGCGGCAGGTGCATCGACCAGGAGATACGGTTGAGTCCACGATGCTTGCTGCGCGGCGAATACTCCAGCAACTCGGTGTTGCCGTCGAAGATCTGCACCTTCAGATCGCCGAAGATGTGACGCTGGCGCTGATAGTAGGTGATCATCGCGTCGCTGGGGCGTTCCGGCCCTACAAACGCTCCATCGCCCTGCGGCCAACCGCCGTTAGAGTTGAAATACTGGATCGCCTTACCGTCGAGCACCACAGCGTTCTTCGTCATGAAGTCCGGCGTAAGAGAGCGCAGCGGTGCGATGTTATCGATGATCCAGATGCCGCGGCCATGCGTCGCCAGCACCAGGTCGGAGGTTTGCGGCTGCACCACGATGTCACGCACCGCGACATTGGGGAAGTTGCTGCCTTTGTACTGCGCCCAGTGGCCGCCATCGTCGACCGAGATCCACAGCCCGAACTCGGTACCGACATAGAGCACCGACGGATCGACGGGATCCTCGGTGATGACGTGCGCGAATCCCTTCACGCCGCTGTCAGCGAGGTTGAGCGAGGTCCACGTCTTTCCGTAGTCGCTCGTCTTATACGCGTAGGGCGCCATGTCGCCGAAGGTGTGGCGGTCGAAGGTCGCATAGGCACTCGCTTCATTGAAGCGCGAGGCCGCAACGGTCGAGACCCACGAATTTGGAGCGAGGCCCTGAATATTCGCAACAACATTGGTCCAGGTCCTGGCGCCGTCGCGCGTAATCTGCACATTGCCGTCATCGGTGCCCACCCAGATAATCTGCCCGTTCTTCGGCGACTCCGAGATGGAGTAAATCGAGGTGTGCATCTCGGCCGCGGAGTTGTCGATGGTGACGCCGCCGGATTCTTCCTGCTTCTGCTTCTCCGGATCGTTGGTGGTCAGGTCGGGAGAGATGCGGTCCCACGACTGGCCATGATCGCGCGAGCGAAATAGGAATTGCGCGCCGATATAGATGGTGCCCTTTTCGTTGGGGCTGAGCCCGACCGGCGTATTCCAGTTGAAACGCAGTTTCTTCTCGTTGTAACCGGGAAAGGGCTTGATGGATCGCACTTCCAGGGTGTGGCGATTCACGCGTCCAATTTCGCCGCCCTGCGACTCAGCGTAGACGTAGTCGGGATCAGCGGGATCTTCGAAGGCCCAGAAACCGTCGCCGCCGAAGACGTTCTCCCACTGCGCGTTGCTGATTCCGCCCGGGTAGGACGAATCGCCGATCCAAACGCTGTTGTCCTGCAATCCGCCGTATACGTGATAGGGATCGGCGTTGTCAGTGCTGACGTGGTAGAACTGCGAAATCGGCAGGTTGAGCTGGTGCTTCCAGCGCGTGCCGCCATCATCGCTGCGCCACAGGCCGCCGTCATCCCCTGCAAACACTACGTTGGGATTGGTGGGATCAATCCAGACATCATGAAAATCGCCATGCGCGTTGGCGACGAAGCTGAAGCTCTTGCCTCCATTCACACTGAGCAGCAGACCGAGATCCGGTTTGAAGACCTTGTTCTCATCTTTAGGATCGACAATGAGATTCGCGAAGTAGAACGGTCGCCACACCATGAACTGGCTGGCATCAAGTTTCGTCCACGACTGTCCGCCATCATCGGAGCGATAGAGGGCGCTATTCTTCGACTCGATCATCGCGTAGACGACATTCGGCTTGGCCGGCGCTACCGCCAGCGCGATGCGGCCCCACGGCTTTGCCGGCAATCCCTTGCTGTTGGCGTCGGTCAGTTCGCTCCAGTGCTCGCCGGCGTCGGTGGATTTGAAGACGCCGCTGCCTGGACCACCCGAACGAAAAGTCCATCCTTGGCGGCGAACATCCCACGTCGACGCGAAGATGGTGTTCGGATCCTGACGGCTGGCGCTCAGGCCGCCGCATCCGGTCGATGGATTCGGGCCGCCGAGAACTTTGCGCCAAGTCTTGCCGCCATCGGAAGTTTTGTAAACGCCGCCCTGATCGCTGTCGTTCCACAGATGTCCAACCGCGCAGGCCACTACGTTGTTGCCGTTCTTGGGATCGACCAGGATCTTGGAGATGTGCTCAGTGCCGCCGAGCCCGACGTTCGTCCAGTTGTCGCCACCGTCGGTTGACTTATAAATGCCATCACCGACCGAGACGCTGTTTCTGACCCAGGCCTCACCGGTTCCCACCCAAACGATCTTCGGATTCGACGGATCGATCGTGATGGCGCCAATCGATTGCACCGGCTGGCGGTCGAAGACCGAGGTGAAGGTTGTGCCGCCGTTAACGGACTTCCACACGCCTCCACTGGCGGCGCCGACAAACAGCGTCATCCGGCCGTTGACCGTCATTGCATCCACGGCGGCGACGCGGCCGCTCATGGTCGCCGAACCGATGTTGCGCGCGGACAGTCCGGAGATGGTGGCACTGTCGAACTTCACCGGCATCTGTGCGGAGAGTTGAAGCGCGACTCCCATGAATCCCGCGAAAAGCCATTTCGACAGGTAAGAAACTTTTCTGGCAGAAACATTCATTTCGAATCCTTGTCAGGGTCTGATCGACCAACAGCGAAACTTTGACCCGTCCAGCTCGGCTGCCTTTACTTCTTCAATGACGCGGGGACCGCGAAATCGCTGGCCGGGACCGGCACGTTGACTTCGACCTTCTCTACCGTGATGGTCAACCCGCCGTCCGGATTGTTCTTGGAGCCGGAGGTAATCGAGTACGGGAACATCACGCCGGCTACCGGCTTGTACGAGCCCAGATCGCTGAAGGTCTCTTTCACCGAGCCGCGAATGAATTCCTGAGTTTCTTTGCGGATTTCCAGGTAGGTATCGGGATCCAGATAGTAGTAAACAATATCGCCATTTTTGAGCGTCACCTTCAGTCGCAGCGCGTCGTCGCCGTCGACCGTGTCATGGCCGAGGTACTCCACGGTGTTGCCCTTGGCCTGGTAGTCGACGAGCGGCCCTTCGAAGTCCGCGTCCAGTTGCAGGTCCCGTATATCGTCCTCGCCGAGGAATTCGGGATCTTTGCGTCCGCCGAAGGGCGAGATCTGCCAGCCGCTGCTGCCGTCGTAGGCTTGGATGGCCGTCATGCCGGCTATGGAGAAGGTCTCGCGAATCACGTCCGGTCGCGAGTATTCATTGACGATCACAATGGGTGTGCCGCCCGCGACCGCCTTGCCGGTGATGCGGAGGGTCTTGATGGCCTTTATCTTTTCCAGACCACCCTTGGCCTGGATGTTCTTACCGACCAGTTCGGCGGCGGTCTGTGCCAGCCCGCAGGCGCCAAAGCAACAAAGAGCCACAAAGAGGGCGAGCCAACGTTTCATGCGTCAACCTCGAAGATTCCAACTTAAGTGTGGGAAACCGTGAATTGTATAACAACTTAGCCCGGTTATCGGCACCAGCCGGGAAGGATTGAGATTGGACGCGCCAAATTCGCCGTAAGCGTCGGCTCCAGAGTTCCATCCCATCGGCTGGGGCGAGGGCAGGGCTGCTGGAAAGTGGCTCACCTTTTTTGAGGGGCTGCGTCCATATTCCTGACGTATCTCCCCAGTTACATCGGATGATGGCCGGTGGTTAGACAACCTGGCTGTGCCGATTCATGAAAATATGCGGCCGCGTGTCGTGGAGCGTCCCTTTGCTCCAGGAGATGGCGGAGGTGTCGACAACGCAATCTTTTTGCTTCGGGAGGAGCTACAGAAACATGAATGCTTGGATTAACCGCGGTTGGAACAAGTGCCGCAAGCAGCCGGTGGTTGCTGCCCTGACACTCGCCCTGGCCGCCTCTTTGCTGATCTATAACGTGCATGGTCCGGTGAAGGCGGGCGTGTCCTCGAACAGCGCACCGCTCGACAACAGTCAAGTGGGCGCACTGCTTTCGCTCGATCAGGCGATGGAAGCCGTCGCCGCACGCGTCACTCCGGCCATCGTCAATGTCGCGGTGACCTCACATCCTAAGTCGCAGCCGGCGTCGGAAGGCGGTATTCCCGACGACCTGCAGCGCTTCTTCGGTGGACAGGGCATGCCGCAACAGCAGCCGCAAATTGAACGCGGCATCGGTAGTGGTGTGATCATTTCGCCCGACGGATACATCGTCACCAACAATCACGTAGTCGATGGCGCCACCGAGATCAAAGTTACGCTAAGCGACCGCCGAATCATGACGGCGAAGCTGGTCGGCACCGATCCGCTCACCGACCTTGCGGTGATCAAGATCGACGGCAGCAATCTGCCGAACATTCCAATTGGCGACTCGTCCACGTTGAAGCCGGGACAGACGGTTCTCGCTTTCGGCAACCCGTTCGGATTCCGCTTTACGGTTACGCGCGGAATCGTGAGCGCTTTGAATCGCCCGAATCCGACGGTCGATCCCCGCAAGCCGGGACAGTTTATCCAGACCGACGCGGCAATCAATCCCGGCAACTCGGGTGGACCGTTAGTCAACGCTCGCGGAGAAGTTGTCGGCATCAACACGTTCCTGTTTTCACCGTCGGGCGCGTTCTCGGGAATGGGATTCGCTATCCCGACGCAGATCGTGAACCCGGTGGTTCAGTCGCTGGTGCGCAATGGCAAGGTCGACCACGCGCGCATGGGCGTGGGCATTACCGACGTTACCCCGGAGAACGCGAAGTTCTTTGACGTGCATGACAGCGATGGAGCCGTCATTACGCAAGTGGAAGCCGATTCCGCCGGTGCGAAGGCTGGGCTGAAGGTCGGGGATGTGGTCACACACCTGAATGGCAAAAAGGTAAGCGACGCCGGCCAGTTGCAGATGGAAATCGGTGAGATGACGCCGGGTACGAAGGTTGATCTCGCGGTGATGCGCGACGGTAAGACAATTTCCGTGCCGGTCACCCTGGAGAGCATGGACACCAGTGATCGCGATACCAAGGTCGCGGAGAACGGCGACGACAAGCCTCGCTGGGGAATCGGAATCGCCGACATGACGCCGGAAGTTCGCGAGCAGTTGAATGCGCCGGATACTCTGCATGGCGCAGTCATTGAGCGCGTGCAGCCAGGCAGTCCGTCGGACGACGCCGGTCTGCAGCCGGGACAGGTGATTGTGGGCGTCAATCGTCACGAGACGAAGGACGCTGCCGATGTTCAGAAGGCACTGACCAGCATTCCGAAAGGCCAGGATGCGATGGTGCTGATCTGGACGAACGGTGGCAGCACCTTCCGCGTTCTGCACTCTTCGAACGGCGCGTAACCTGAAGCAATCCGCCGCGCTGTTTCCGATCGCACCGCAATGCGATTGGGGATGGCGCGGCTTTTTTGTTGGGCTGTCGGCTGTCATACTGTCTGCCAAACATTATTGGTTGTCATCCCGACAGTAGGCTAGCCGATGGGCTCACACGATTTGTCATCCCGACCGGAAGTGGGCTGCTTTTGCCCGCTGGAGCGGAGGGACCTGCTGTTTGCTTGCAGTAGACGGATCGTTCCGCTGTTATCAAACAGCAGGTCCCTTCACTACGCCTCCGTCCGATCCGCAAAAGCAGCGGATCGGAAAATCCTGGCGGCCGCTCCGGTCGGGATGACAACCACAGAAAAAGTATTCGGGGAATAGCGGTCCTTCAACTACGTTCGTCGGCTGCGCCTCCTCACTTCGCTGAGGATGACAATCAAAGAGGCGCATACTGTCGCGGACCTGAAGGTCCGCACCATCCGAGCCATAACCAGCCTGCACTGTCAAACCATGAACTGTGCGCAAACAGAAGCGGCTCCCTTGCGGGAGCCGCTGCCAGGTACAAGCGGGTGGCTTTAGAACACCAGCTTGCCCTGGAACTGGATGATGCGTCCCGAAGGCAGTCCGGGTGCAGAACGCACCGTAAGGACCGGTTGGAGGCGCCGTGGTGGTCAGGATCTTGCCGAAGGTGCCGCCCTGGGCGGGATCGCCATCAGCAAAGTTGTTATCCGGGTTGGTGAAGTTCGGATGGTTGAAGATGTTGTAGAAGTTGGCTCCGACGCCGAAGGCCATCCTCTCCGTCAACTTGAAGTTCTTGTTGATGGTGAAGTCGGAGTCAAAGAACCCCGGTCCACGGAATCCGTTCCGAACCTGGTTGGGGAAGGCCGTCGTTGCGGTGGCGAACTGGTTGAACGCCAGGCACTGTGCTCAAGCCGTTGGCGCAGCTACCCTGCGCCGGTCCCAGCACCTGGGCCGGAAGATTGAGCGGACGTGTAGTTCGGAATGGTGACGTTGCCGTCGATGACGGTGAACGGCAGTCCGGTCCGGGCAAAGAAGTTCTGCGAAAGCGTCCATCCGCCGAGTGCGCCGTTCATGTACTTGTTGCCGAACTTGAACGGAGTCTGCCAGACGTAGCTCGCGCTGAAGAGTTGCGAATGTCGTAGTCGGCGTTGCCGTAGTTGTAGCAACGCAGGCAGGTGGGGTTGATCTGGTACTGCACGTTCGATGGCGTCGCGCTGAAGGTCGCGTTGGTGTTGTTGTACGGCGTAGACAGCACGCCGTTGTTCGACACCTCGTCGATCGCGTGACTCCAGGTGTAGCTGGCCTGCACCGTGAAGCCGTAGGTCACGCGCTGGCTGAAGATGCGGTCAGGCCGTTGTAGTTGGAAACGCCGGCGCTGGAATACTCCTGCACGGCGCCGAAGATCGAGCGTGGGCAGCAGCGGTCGGGAAACGGCGCAGTAGCCGTGCGTCCGAAGGCGTTCAGGCCCTCGTTGTAGACGGGGACATGGACGCCGTGGTTGCCGACGTATCCCAGGCTCAACGAGCTCTTATCGCCGATCGCCTGCTGGATGCCGAAGCTCCATTGCTCGTACGTACGGAGTGTGGAAGGTGCCCGACCTGGTTGCGGAAGACCGGCGTACGGAATGCCGATCCCAGTTGCGCTTGCAGGCTGTCGAAGGATGCGCCATTGGCGAATCCATTCATGATGGCCGCCGCCGACAGCCGCTGCCTGCGCCTGCGCGCCGTTGGAGCCGAGGTCGGCCCACGGCACGCGTTGCGGAAGCGCTCTTCCACCAGTCCCGGCAGGTTCAGCATGAACTGGTCGCCGATGACTGCCGGCAGGGCATCATAGAAGATACCGAAGCCGCCGCGAACCACCGTCCTGTCGCTGCCGCCCGGCGACCAGGCAAATCCCAAGCGTGGCGACCAGTTGATCGGATCGGTGCAGCGGAAGATCTGGTGACGGTTGGCATCGATGATCGGAGTTGTACGGCGTGTCAGGCGTGAGCTGGCCGGCAGCCAGCAGCGTGTTGAAGTCGCCGTCGAGCAGCGCCGCGCAATTCAGTCTGGCAAACCGGGTTGGAGTTGTGTTCGGCGCGCAGAGCCAGGGTGAGTTTCAGGCTCTTGTTGACCCGCCACTCATCCTGCGCGTACACGCCCATGCCCCACAGTGCGACCGGCTGCGTCGCGCGCGAGGGGAAGCGCTGGCGGTACTGCACGCGATTGCCGTTGTACAGGTCGCATGCCGGCGCTGGAGATGAATACCAGTCGGGATTGTTGAGCACGCTGAAGGTGTAATCGGTGATGTCGTAGCGGCGATAGTTGACGCCGAACTTCAGGCTGTGCGCTCCCTTGGTCAAGGAGAAGTCGTCCACAATCTGGTACTGCGTGATGTTGCGTCCCTGCGGGAAAGTTGAATACGTTTCCGCCCACTCCGCGTCAGGTTGAAGCCGCTGCCGATTGACGGAGTAAGGGAAGAGCCCGGGATCGTTCTGGGTGAAGATGGCGCGGTAGTAGCTGCCGGCCACGATGAACTGGTTGGTGGCGTTGGGGCTGAATACGTGGTTCCACTGCGCCTGGCCGTCATACGCGGGCTGATAGCTGGCCGCACTGAAGGCGCTGTTGATGGGATCGGCGAGCGTCGCCTGCGTGCCGTGGTCCATGCGCACGCGCCAGAAGACGTGGTCCTTGTCGGAGAAGTTCTGGTCGACTCGTCCGCTGAGGATCCACTCCGTGCCCGGCAGCGCAGGCGTGGCCTGGTATTGCCCGATGCAGTTGCCGACGATGTTGACGCCGCAATTGCCGCCGTCGCCCGGGCCAAACGCAGTCGCGTTGTAGCCGGGAGCGTTCTGGAAGAGCTCGAAAGTACTTCTGGTAGAGCGGCACTTCATTGGGCGCGATCGCTGACAGGTTGGCCAGCGTCGCGGCCATGAAGTTCGGGGTCGGTGCGAACACCGGCGTGGTGGAAGGAACGATGTAGCGCATGCCTTCGGTGTCGACGAAGAAGAAGGTCTTGTCCTTCTTGATCGGGCCGCCGATCGAGGCTGCCCACTCATTATTGTTGGCGAACGGACGCGGCGTGCCGTTCAGGTTGTTGAACCAGTCGTTGGCGTCCATGGCGCGGCCGGTCCACCAGTACTCGGCGTTGCCGTGATACTGGTTGGTGCCCGACTTGGTGACGTAGGAAACCTGCGCGCCCGCCTGCTGGCCGTACTGGCCGGAGTAGGCATTGTTCACCACGGTCGCTTCCTGAATATCGTTCTTGCCCGAGCGTCAGGTTGGTGGCGCCCGAGTTGTTCAGGTTCAGGTAAGGATCCATGTCGTTCTCGCCATTCACGGTGAACAGGTTCGAAGTGGAGGGAAGACCGTAGCTGCTGAAGTTGCCATAGCCCTGGCCGGTGTTCATGGTGACGCCGGGCGCGGTCTGGGCGACGTAGGTGATGTCGTTGCCGCCGTTGGGCTGGTTGGCGATCATCGTCTGATTGAAGTTGGTGGACAGGTCGGCATTGTCGGCCTGCACCAGCGGCGCAGCGGAGGTGACCTCTACCGTCTGCGAACTGGCGCCCACCGCCATCTTCAGGTCGCTGATGCTGGCCTGGCCGACGTCGACGTTCACGGTGGTGTCCGCCTTGCTGAAGCCGGCGGCCGTGACGCTGACGTTGTAGCTGCCCGGCGGCAGCAAAGAAAAGCGGTAAGCGCCGTTCGCGTTAGTAGTGGTCGTGCGGCTTGCGCCGGTGGCATCGCTCTTCAGCGTCACCGTCGCGTCCGGAAACCACCGCTCCACTTGGATCAGTTACCGTGCCGGTAAGATCGCCGGAGACCAGCGACTGCGCCAACAATGACGGCGCCGTCACTGCCGCGATCAGCAGCACGAATAACGTTCGGGTAATGCAGCTTCTTACTTTCATATGCCCCCACTGTTGCCTTGGAGATACAGAACACTTCAACGTCTCCGCACGCGTTGAATGTCTGAGCGGGAGGAGTGCACGCTGCCTGCCGCAAAGCGAGCCAGTTGTTCTGCGGCGAACAGCATGGGACGAGCCGTGCAGATCGTGGGCTGAGAGGCAAGCACGCGCTTATGAGAGGAGGCGTGTCACAAGATGGAGACAATCGCATTCGTTCACCACGCGCAGAACTCGTGCGGTACGAGCGTTTCGTGCCGCACGAATGCGCAATGACTTATGAAATTGTGTGGAGACGTTGCAGATGACCGGCCAGAGCCTGGCGGTAGTTCCGTCCAACGGGATACTGCGTTCCATCCTGCATCACGATCTGCGAAGGCTTATCGATCCGGGTCGCGGTGCGATCCAGATGATTGCAGTTAATGATGACGGAGCGATGAATTCTTACGAACACCGCGGGATCGAGCTTGTCGATCACGCGATGCATGGGCTCATGTAGCATGCTCTGGCCATCGAGGGTATGAAGGATGACGCACTTTCGCGCCGCCAAAACTGCGATGATCGTATCGGTGCGCACTTCCTCGTGAAGGCCGTCGCAATCCACCGTCAGTACAGCTTCGTAAGCGGGCGCGGAGTTCGAGCCCGCCACATAGCGCCCTACAAGGTAAAGCAGCTGTTTCGCCTTACGGTCGTAGATCTCGGTTACGGCACGGTTCAGCGATTTGCGTGCGGCCTCCGTAACGATCGGCACAAAAAGGTCGTGCGAAGCCCACGGCCCGGCCGTGCCCTCGCCACGCTCCTTCAGTGCAAGCACCAGAGGCGCGAAGGTGTCCTGCGCATTCGCATCCACCCAATCGTGCGGCAACAGACCGGCCCGGATGATCAGCAACTCTGGAACAAGATGGTCGACATCCATGCAGCACGTGCGCCAATCGCGCGATTCGGCAACCACGGATAGCAGCGGATCGAAGTCCATCAGCGCTTTCAACTGTGCCCGCACGGCGTCGTCGGGATCGCACACCACAACCCGGATGCCTCCGATATGCTTTGCTGCGGCTGGAGAATATGCCTGCGCCGTCATGCCCATAGTGCCCCCTGCGTCTGACTTAGCAACTACACCACTACGCACTTGGCCCGGAACGATTCGCACTCGCCCCGCACAATCCTGTGCGTAATAGACGTACTGCGAGCTCAGAAAGATCAGCGCAATATCCGATTGCACTCTGGAAAGGGACAAGCTGCTGATCGGAGGGGCCGCTGTTCATTCGCGTACAAGATCCTCTCGATGCGCATCGCCATCGGCCCCTCAAGTGTCCGGGGAAGGACAACTGATAAACAGGACCGAGTGGTTGCGCTTGTTTGTAAAAGCTGAGAAGCGGTATCCTTTCGATGGTTCGAAACCAGCCGAACACCCGAACACTTAGCAAAGAGGCCTATGTTTCACCCGAGTCCTGGGAACGACGTTCATTCCAACCCATCCCGCGCAGCTGCGGGAGGGCAAGAACGCCACGCGGCATTGCAACCTTTCCGTAACCAGCGGACTGACGAATGCTGACCCGCGAGGAGTCGTCCAATCCCTCGGCCAGCCTGGTGTCGGCGGACACTTGGCCTGCAGAGCATTCCCGCTTCGAGCGGCGCCTATTTCTGGTGCTGGGCGCCATCGCTCTCATCTACGCGTTTCTCGCGGCGCTGGCGACGGTCGCTGATCCCGACCTTGGCTGGCATCTGGCCACGGGATGCTGGGTAGCACAGCACCACCATGTCTTCACGGGCGACCCCTTCTCCTTCACCGTCCCCGGAACGCCGGCGATCTATCCCCCCTTTGGCGGCTTCATGCTCTACGGCCTCTACCTGCTGGGAGGCTTCAAGCTACTCTCGTGGGTAAGCGCCCTGGCTTGCGCCGGAACCATCGCTTTGCTGCTACGCCGCGGCAACGCCGTAACGGCCGCCATCGCGATCCTTGCGATTCCGTTCATCGCCTACCGCAGCGTTCCCCGCGCCGAGATCTTCGCTATCGTTCTGTTCTCTGCCTACTTGTCGTTGTTGTGGGAGAACTATCAAACTAACAAGGCTCGCCTCTGGTTATTCCCGGTTCTCATGCTGGTCTGGGTCAATGTTCACTACAGCTTTTTTTCCGGACTGGGCCTGATGGTTGCGTTTGGAGGAACCGACATCCTGGAGCTGCCCTTCGCCGAGACCCGGCAGCTGGCGCTCGAAAGACTCAAGCGCGAGATTCCGTGGTTCCTGGCGACGCTGCTGGCGACGCTAGTGAATGCCTGGGGATGGAAGATTTATCCCGCGCTCCTAGACTACACCAACGTTCTGCACACGCTGCACATCAATGAGTGGGCGCCAGCGAAGTGGAACTGGAGCAATCCGTTCCTCACCTTCTCGCTGCGCAATACCGGCGACATCTTCCTGGTGCTGGTCGTCCTGATGGCGATCGCTTGCGCCGTGGCTTTGCTGCAGCGGCGACTCGGGCCTGCCATCCTGCTGCTGGCGGCGCTATACGAGAGCAGCCGTCATCTTCGTACGATTGAGATGGCTAGCTGCCTGGCCGTGGTGATCGGCGGCTCCATCCTTTATTCGGTGGTTGTGTGGATTGGGTCGCGAATTCCCAGAGCACGCACACGCTGGATTGTGGCCAGCGTGGCTGCAGGAATTTTCGGCCTCACCGCGATCCTTCGCACCGTCGACGTCGTTGACAATTACCACTACGTGACCGAGTTCAACCTCTCGACCTTCGGCCCGGGATTGTCGCCGTGGTATCCGCGCGGCGGAGCCGACTTCATCCTCGAGCAGAATCTTCCCGGCGAAGTGCTCAATACCTTCAACGAGGGCGGATACCTGGTCTGGAGGCTTTTCCCGCGCTACCGGGACTACATGGATGGCCGCGCCGTTCCCTTTGGCGAAGCCCTGGCCGAGCATGGCGGCGATCTGCTCACCAAGCCTCTCGACTACCCGGCCTGGCAACACGAGGCGGACAAATACGGCGTCAACACCATCATCTTTCCGCTCACTCTGGACGAGATCTCCCTCGACCGCGTGAAGTACGATTGCAGAAGCATTGAGTGGCGGCCGGTCTACCTCGACCAGGTGTCGATTGTGCTGGTTCGTCGCAAGCCAGAGACCGAAGACCTGATCCGGCGCTTTGAAGTCAATTGCGCCACTGCGCCGATTCCGCGCGAGCCGCTGCCAGTCTCACCCGCAGCATTCATTTCCTGGATGCAATCGGCACGGGTGCTGCTGGCGTTGGGTCGCAACGCCGAGGCGCTGGCGGCCATCGACAACGCGGTCAAGATCGCTCCCGACAATGCGCACGCGCATTGGTATCGGGGACAGATTCTTCATGCCATGCAGCGCAACTCCGACGCCGAGGACGAGTGGAAGCAGGCGATTGCGCTGGCGCCGAAGGAAGCTACGCCGTGGGACTCGACGGCCGACCTAAAAGGCAATGTCTGGTACGAGCTGGCGGACTTGTACCATCATCAGGAACGTCGCGCCGATGCGATTCAGGCGCTGGAGACCACGCTCCAGCTCTCCTCCGACCCCTCGATCAAAATGCAGGCGATGGCGAATCTTGGCGCTCTTTACATGGACACAGGCAAGCCTGCCGAGGCCGAAAGGCAGTGGCGTGCGGCGCTGGAACTCTCGCCTAATGACGGGCTGGTCTGGCTCTCGCTGGGCGACCTGTACCAGAGCCAGGGACATCTGCCAGACGCGATTCACGCCATACAGCAGGGCGTACAGAACACCACCGACCCGACGACGAAGGCGAATGAACTGGTCAAGCTGGCGCGGCTGTACTTCGTGACCCACCAGCCGGAAGAGGCCTTGAAGGCGTTAGACGATGCGGCGAGGGCGGCTCCTCCCGAGATGTTGGCCGACACCAAGGGCCGCAGCTTCAGCTTCAACATCGCGCAGGGACGCTCGGCCGTTTATTTGGCGCTTGGTGACATGAAAGAGGCAACGACTTATCAGGAGCAGGCCGTCCAACTCGATCCAGATGCCCCCGACGCCTGGGCGCATTTGGCGAAGTTGTACGAACGCCAGGGAAAAACGGCCGACCAGCAAAAGGCGGAAGAGAAAGCCAAGGCGTTGGCGCCAGCTGCGCCGAAGTACTGAGGGCAAGTTCGCTTCGGACCGGAGCGCGAACCATAACGAACCGAGTCTCGCGAAGCGAGACGAAAGAACATAGCCCAGCGCTGTCAGCGCTGGGTAGCCGTCGAGTAAATGGGTTCCGAGCCCCTTCAGGGGCGACAGGCTTGTGTCGCCGGCTGAAGCCGGCTCACCCTTCAAACATCACCACCCAGCACTCCGCTACGCTCCGTGCTGGGCTAAGCTCTGGCGTCCCACTGCGTGGGACTCACATAGTTCGGTTGACGTTGTTAGGCGTGGTGCGCTTCCTGCCCCGCAGCAAGGTTGGGCTTACGCCCAAGCTGCGGGATTGGCGTCTTCTCGCGGCTGCTTGCTCTTTGAAAATCGGAACGAACCGGGGCGAGGCGATTCGAAAATCGTGGTTCGTGACAGCTAAGTCTCTGCGGGTCTAGATTTTACGAACAACCCCTTGCGCCTCAAGATTCTGCGGGCCGCCTCCTGTGTTTTCAATATTTTAGCGGCGGTACGGGGGTATACCCTTGGGGCGCTCAAGTCTTCCCGATCGGGAACGCTGGAGTGCAGGGAGAACTGGCGTCGCGGAAAGACTAACCGCGACGCCTGTGGCTCGGCGTGAGCGTGCTCCACGCGGAAGAGTGTCGCCGACTGATGCCGGCTCTGGACAACAAATATCGGGCCTTGACGCTGGCCTGAAGGCCAGCTCTACCCGGACAGTCCCTCTCGCAGTCGACTTTATAGGCGGTGCACAGCTCACAGGTCCGAGCCTTTCCTATCTGTTATATTTGGCCTTCATCCCACTGCGCGAACACAGAGAGGAGCGGCTCTTATGGCAAAGAGTGTCAACAAAGTCATTCTTATCGGTAATCTCGGCAAGGATCCGGAAATGAAGTACACGCCCGGCGGAATGCCCGTCGCCCGCATGACGCTGGCGACCAACGAACGCTTCAAGGACAAGGAAGGGAACTGGCAGGACCGCACCGAGTGGCACAACCTGGTGGCCTTCCAGCGCACCGCCGAAATCGCCGGAGAGTATCTGAAGAAGGGCCGCACCGTTTACATCGAAGGCAGCCTGCGCACCAATTCCTGGGACGACAAAGAGAGCGGACAGAAGAAATATCGCACCGAGATCATCGTGAACGACCTGGTGCTACTGGGCGGCGGACGCGAAGGCGGCGAGAGCGGCGGAGGTGGCGGCGGATACAGCCGCAGCTCCGGCAAATCGTCAGGTAGCGGCGGTGGCGGCTTCGATCAGCGCGTGGCCGAGAACGAGCCCGCGCCTTCCAGCAGCAGCGGCCCGGAAATCACCGACGAAGACATTCCGTTCTAGGCTTCGGAGCCGCGCCCAAAAAAGTTTTCACCACAGAGGCACAGAGATCACGGAGAAAAACTAAAATTCTCGGTGTTCTCCGTGCCTCTGTGGTGAATTCGTCTTAACTAGTTGCTTGTCTACTGCTGTACCGCCTGGATCGCCTTCGGATGCACGACCTCATTCTGGATCTGCGAGGCATTCCAGCCTCCGCCTAAAGCCTTGACCAGCGCGACTTCCGTGACCATCTGCTGACCGAGTAGTTGAGTGGCGAGCCGCTGGTTGACCAGCAGCGTGCTCTGCGCGGTGATCACGTCCAGGTACGTTGTGACGCCTCCGACATAGCGATTGTTGGCGATATCGAGCGCGCGCTGCGCCGCGGCCACGGCTTCGTTCTGCGTGGTTTCTGCTTGCGAGAGTTGCGTCAACCCAGTGAGTCCGTCTTCGACCTGCTGAAATGCGACCAGCACGGTCTCGCGATAGTTGGCGACGGTTTCGTCGTAAGCGTGTCTGCGTGTAAGCCAAGTTCGCGCGATTGCGGCCGCCGTTGACCACGGGCTCCAGCAGGTCTCCACCGAGTGACCAGATCGCGCTGGGAGCGCTGATCAGGTTGGTGATGTTGGTGCTCTGAAATCCGCCTGTTCCCGAAAGCGTGAGCTGCGGATAGAACGCTGCTTTCGCCACTCCGATCTCGGCGTTCTCATAAGCCATCTGCCGCTCGGCCATGGCTATGTCAGGACGCCGCTCGAGCAGGTCAGACGGAAGGCCAATGCGGAACCGGAACCGGCGTTTCCGTCAGCGGCTTGATCGGTACGCTGAAGGTTGAAGCCGAATTGCCAGTCAATACCGCGATTGCGTGCTCGAACTGGTCGCGCTGCTGCTTCACCAGATAAAGTTGTGTCTGCGTCGATGTGAGGACGGTCTGCTGCTGCGCCAGATCGAGTCCGGAAGCGACGCCGCCGTTGTGACGATACTCGACGAGCTGCAAGCCCTTCTGCTGGATCTGCACGGAATCCAGCACGACCTGATATTCGGCATCGAGTTCGCGCAGGCTGAAGTAGTCGGCTGCAAGCTCCGAGGTCAGCACGAGGTTGACGTTGTACATGTCAGCAGCCGTGGCTTGCAGAGTGGCATTCGAAGCCTGCATGTTGCGGCGAATGCGGCCGAACAGATCAGGTTCCCAGCTGAGGTAGAAGGGAACTTCGTAAGTGCTCTGCGTCAGCGGATTGCCGATGCGTCAGTACTTCCGGACGATGCGCCGAGTAGCGATTGCGCGAACCGTTGGGATCAACCGAGGCTTGCGGAAAGAAAGCTGCCGAAGTGACACGCGCCAGCGAGCGCGCTTCCTCCAGACGATCCTTGGAAGCCAGCAGCGATTGATTCGCGGCGAGTAGTTGCTGCTCGTAGGCGTTCAGCTCGGGATCGTTGAAAACTTCCCACCAAGCGCCTTTGGGCAGGCTGTCCTTGGGAGCCGCTTCGCGCCATGGAGCCGGCGTCTTGTAGGCGTCGGGAGCAGGCACCGGCGCAGCCGGACGCTTGTAGTTCGGACCGACAGCGCAACCGGCCAGCAGACTGCAAGTAAGCGCAGCCGCGGCCATGGACAGCTTCCTCATGAATGCTCGCCCCCTTGATGCTGGGGAGCAACGTTCACCTTCTCGCCGTCCTCGATGGAGTCAGAAGGATTGACGATGACCAGATCGTTGGCGTCGACGCCGCCGACGATCTCCAGAGTTGTTCCGTAATCGCGTCCGATGCTGATGTGCCGCAGTTGCACTTTGCCGTCGGGTCCGACAACGGCGACCTGCGCGCCTTCGCGGCGGAACAGCATGGCGTTGACCGGAACCGTTACCTTCTTCGCGTTGATGTTGGGTTTGAAGTGCACTTCGCCGAACGAGCCGGGAAGAAGTTTGCCGTCTTTGTTGGGCACATCGACTTCCGTGTTCAAGGTGCGAGCCACGGGATCGATCGCGTCGGCCGTGCGCGTCACCGAAGCGCTGAACTTTTGGCCGGGAAATTCCTGCAAGGTTACGACCGCGTTCAATCCATCATGGATTGCGGGAGCGTAGGCTTGCGGAACGGCGACGTAGACACGCAAAGGATCGGTGCGCGCGATGTCGAACAGCTCTCGTCCGGTGGCTCCAGCGCCGGCATTGATCAGAGCTCCAGGATCGACGGTGCGTTTTGTGATGACGCCATCGAAAGGCGCGTAGACGTGCTTGAATCCTTCGAGTTCCTGCAGGCGTTTGACGTTGGCGTCGGCAGCCGCCAGGTTGGCCATGGCTTGCTGATAACCGCTGCTTTGGGTGTCAGCCTCTTCCTGCGAAACTGAATCGGTTTTGCGCAGCGACTGGTAGCGATCGGAGTTGATTTTCGCCAAATCCATTGCGGCGACTACTTGCTGGCGTGCCGCACGGGCTTGCATCAGCTCCTGATCGACTTCTGGCGTGTCGATGTCGGCCAGCAACTCGCCTTGCTTCACATGCGAACCGATGTCCTTATACCAGCGCAGCAGGTAGCCGTTGGTTCGGGCATAAATCGGCGACTCGACATAAGCCTGCAAGGTGCCCGGCAGAACCAGTTCTTCGTCGGGCTTCTCCGCGGTAGGATGAACCACGGCCACGCTGGGAACCGCGTCCTGGGTCGTGGTTTCCGCCAATACGCGGCTGGAATGCATCCTCGTCAGCAGCGAAATCGCGCCGGCAACGAGCAAAACGACGACGATGAGGCCGACGAAAAACAGCGCCTTGCGAGGAGGCGCGGCCGCAAGCTTGGGTGGAGGAGTGATTTGTGGCGGAGCATGATTCTCCGTGCTGCCTGGTTGCTGCATGTCTTCCTCCACCGTCCTACTTTGATGCATGGTCATCTCGTCTCAGCTAATCGATATTTAGGACTGCTCCGCTGCCTTGCGTTCACGGCGTCCGTGAATGATGGCAAATACGGAGGGTACGAAAAACAGGGTTGCCACCGTTGCAAACAGAAGTCCGCCGATCACCGCCCGTCCCAAAGGAGCGTTCTGTTCGCCACCTTCCCCCAGGCCGAGCGACATGGGTAACATGCCGATGATCATGGCCAATGCGGTCATCAGCACGGGCCGCATGCGGGTGTAACCGGCCTCCAGCGCCGATTGCACTGCGGGCGTTCCCGCTCCCATCCGGTCGCGCGCGAATGAAACCATCAGAATTGAGTTTGCTGTCGCCACGCCCATACACATGACTGCGCCGGTCAAAGATGGAACGCTCAACGTGGTATGGGTCAGCAGCAGTATCCAGCAGATGCCGGCCAGGGCGCCCGGCAAAGCCATGATGATGATGAACGGATCGAGCCAGGACTGGAAGTTCACCACGATCAAGAAGTAGACCAGGACGATCGCCATCACGAGTCCGACGCCCAGTCCGATGAACGAGGACTGCATGGTAACGACCTGTCCGCGAACCGACAGCCTGGTGCCTCGCGGCAGTTGGTGCCGGAAGGGCTCCAACACTTTGTTCACGTCGCGAGCCACACCACCGAGATCGCGATCCTGTGTGCTGGCGTATATATCGATGACCGGCTGTACGTTGTAGTGTGACTCGACGGCCGCTCGCGCCGTGGGCTGCAATTGCACCAGGTTGCTCAATAACTGCTGATTGGTTGAAGTGCTGCTGTCGATCGGTGTCTTCATCAGATCCTGGAGCGAAGTTACGCGATACTGCGGCGACTGGACTGCAATCTGATAGGTCACGCCGTTGGCGGGATTCAGCCAGAAATTTGGCGACGTCTGGAAGCTGCCGCTAAGCGAAACCAGCACGCTCTGAGCCACGTCGCGGGCATTGATTCCAACCTGCGTCATGCGGTTACGATCGAAATCGAGATGCAAGGTCGGCAGGTCGAGCATCTGCTGCACGTGAACGTCGGCAGTGCCGGGAACCTGGCGGACTTGATTGGAAATCCGTTGCGCGATCTCGTAGTTCGTTACCGTGTCAAACCCGGTGAGCTGGATGTCGATGGGCGCCGGCAATCCGAAGTTCAGAATCTGCGAAACGATGTCGGCCGGCTGGAAATAGAATTCCACGCCGGGAAATTGCCGCGGCAACTGCTCGCGCAGGCGACGAATGTAGTCTGCCGTCGGGATGATGATGTTCCTGATTCAAGCCCGACCAGAATCTCAGCATCGCTGGTGCCGATTACGCCGGAATTCGAATAGGACAGGTTGATGCCGGAGTAGGGAAGCCCGATGTTGTCGAGAATCGTGTTGAGCTCGTCTTTCGGAATCTGCTGCCGCAGATAATTTTCGATCTCATCGCACAGCCGCGCTGTCTCTTCCACTCGCAAACCCGCTCGTGCGCGCACGTGGAGTCGCATCTGGCCCGCGTCAACGTCGGGGAAAAAGTCCTGGCCCAGAAAGAAGACCAGGCCCATCGACAGGGTACAGAAAGCCGACAAAGCAGACAGCAAAGAGCTTGCTGTGCTCCAGAGTCGTTTCCAGCAGTTGGTAATAGCCGTTGCGGAACCTTTCGAAGCCGCTTTCAAATCCCCGCTGAAAGCGCCCAAAGACGGTCTTGGGTCCGGCTGATTTGTGTTCGTGTCCGCGCATGATGTACATCACCAGCGTCGGAATCAGAGTTCGCGAGAGGAAGTACGATGCCAACATCGCGAACACCACGGCTTCCGCCAGCGGCACGAACAGGTAACGCGCTACGCCGGTGAGGAAGAACATGGGCACGAACACGATGCAAATCGAGAGCGTGGAGACGAACGCCGGGACCGCGATCTGCGCTGCGCCATCCAGAATGGCCTGGCGCATTTCTTTTCCCTGCGCCAAATTTCGTTCGATGTTTTCAATTTCGACGGTGGCGTCGTCCACCAGAATTCCGACCGCCAGCGCCAGACCGCCGAGCGTCATGATATTGATGGTTTCGCCCAGCGCGCTCAGCAGCAGCACGGAAACGAAGATCGACAGCGGAATCGATATCGAAATAACGATTGTGGGCCGCCAGTCGCCCAGGAACAGCAGGATCATGCAGGCGGTGAGGGCGGCGGCGATCAAGCCTTCGCGCAAGCACGCCATTGAGAGAAGCTCGCACGAACAGCGACTGATCGAATAGTGGCTTGACCGTCACTCCCTGCGGCAGCGACTGCAAGGCGATCGGCACCATGCCCTTCACGGCCTCCACAATCGTGAGTGTCGATCCGCGTGCCGATCTTGTACATCGCCATCAGCACGCCACGCACGCCGTCCTGGCGGACGATGTTGGTCTGCGGAGCGAAGCCGTCGCGGACGTGGGCGACGTCGCGCATGTAAATCGTCGAACCGTTGATGGTCTTTACCGGAAGATCGTTCAGCGCGGCGATCGTGTCCGGAGCGCTGTTCATCTCGACCTGATACTCCAGGGAGCCGAGTTTCGCCGTGCCGGAGGGCGTGATCAGGGTCTGCGCGTTTACCGCGTTCACGATGTCGGATGGCGACAATCCCTGTGCCTGCAGCCGGGGCATGTCGAGGTCGACCTGCACCTGGCGCATCTTGCCGCCGTACGGATACGGTGTGGCTGCGCCTTGAACCGTCGCCAATTGGGTGCGGATAAAGTTGTTTCCCAAGTCAAACAGCACCTGCTCCGGCAGGGTTTTGCTGCTGATGCCGAGCTGCACGATCGGCGTGGACGAAGCTGTGTAGGTGATGACCAGCGGGGGCGTGGTGCCCGGCGGCAAACTGCGCACCGTGGTTTGCACGATCGCCGTCACCTGGGCCAGGGCCGTCTGAATGTTGGCTTGCGGCTGAAAGAAGATCTTGATGACGCCGATGCCTTGCACCGATTGCGACTCGATATGCTCGATATCGTTGACCGTGACGGTCATGCCGCGTTCGGAGTTACTGACGATACGTTCCGCCATGTCGCTGGGCGCAAAACCATTGAAATTCCAGACCACGCTGACGACCGGAATATTGATGTCGGGAAAGATATCGACGGGCGTACGCAGAATGACCAGCGGCATCAGCAGAATGATGACCAAAGCCATGACAACGAAGGTGTATGGGCGCCGCAGCGCAAGAGCAACAATCCACATTTAGTTTGCTATCGATCCCAGCCGGTAGCGGATGAACCCGAAACGGCCAGTCTTCCGGAACTCTCTAATATGATACGATACGATACGTATTGGATTCAACGAGAGTGCGCTTTTCATGCAAGAAATAACTTCTTCTGGACAAGATCAGTTAAATAACGGTCACAACGGAGCGAAACGATCGCCGGGAAGACCGCGCAACGAGCGTTCCCGCCAGGCGATTCTTCGCAGCACGCTAAAGCTTGTTGCGCAAACACAGCTTCGCCGCTCTCTCCATTGAAGCTGTTGCCGCCGATGCTCGCGTCGGCAAAGCCACGGTGTATCGCTGGTGGCCGACAAGGGCGCGTCTGGTCGTGGACGCGTTCGCCTCCAGCATTGAGAGATGAACTTCACTTTCCCGACAGCGGCTCCGTCCGCGAGGACATGAGCGTGCAGATGAATCAGTACCTGGAAGTGCTCCGGTCGCGCAGTGGCCGCATCATCGCGGGAGTTATAGCGGCAGGGCAGTCTGACCCGGAACTGATGGAGGAGTTCCGGGCGCGCTTCCTGCGGCCGCGCCGGCAAGAGGCCTATCGCACGCTTGCAGCGGGGCATCGACCGCAGAGAACTTCCGCCAGACCTCGATCTGGACCTGGTTCTCGATCTGCTCTACGGCAGCATCTACATGCGTTTTCTCATACGCCACGAACGAATTGAACGCGGATTACGTCAACGAGGTCTGTCGAATCATCCTCGCGGGGGTGTCGAAGGGTTCGGTCTCCTCGGACGGCAAGAGCAAACGTCGCAGTCACTCGGCATTTCTCAGATAGTTGTCGCCGCTTCGTTCTACCCGACCTAAACGCTTGCCACCGACCCCCCATCCACACGCAAGTTGGTTCCAGTAATGAACGAAGCTTGTTCTGACGCCAGGAAGACCACGGCTGAAGCAACTTCTTCGCTCTCGCCGGGACGTTTCAATTCGATATGCGGACGATTCGTCGCCAGGAACTGGGCAGTGACTTGCTCGCGGGGGATGCCTTGTTCCTCCGCCATCTTCTGCAACATGTCGGACACCAGGGGCGTCATGATGAACGCCGGGGAGACCGTGTTCACCAGAATTCCGTCGACGGCGTAGGCCTTCGAAAGGCTCTTGGTCAGGTTGTTCAGGGCGGCCTTGGAAGCGTTGTAGTGCGGCATGAAAGCGTCAGGTTGTGTCCCCGACTCGCTTGAGATGTTGATGATTCGTCCCCACTTCTGCTTCTGCATGTGAGGCAGAACCGCGCGCGTGGCGCGCACTGCCGAGAGAAGGTTGAAGTTCAATGCCTGGAGCCAATCGTCATCGGTGAGCTTCTCGAACGGCGCGAATGCGCCGACACCGCCAGCGTTGTTGACCAGGACGTGAACCGTTCCGAAGCGCCGCACCACCTCATCTTTCATGAGGAGGATGTCGTCAGCTTTTGTCGAGTCGGCAACTACGCTCATCACCTCCGCCCCGGTATTCTTGGCGACTTCGTCGGCCGCCTTCTCCAGTTCGGCACGGTTGCGGGCGGCGATGGCTAGCTTGGCACCCTCCGCGGCGAAGCTGGCCGCAATGGCTTTGCCGATTCCCTTGCTTGCGCCTGTGACGAGAACAACCTTGCCCTTCAATCCAAGTTCCATTCGTGAGTCTCCTGGGGATCAGATTCACTTGGAGGGCGCCAAGGTTCGCGGCCAGTGCTGCTGCATTGCCGGAAGCGGCGGAAGATGCACGACAGACCTGGGGGTGGTAGGCTGTCGCCATGGCCGATGAGAAACCTGACCGCAGCCAGAGTCCCGCCATCATCTGGGCGCGCTATTCGCAGATCGCGTTTGTCATCCCCGCCGCCGTCGTCATCGGCCTGTTTCTCGGCAAACTGTTGGACTACTGGCTGCACACACGCTGGCTCTTTCTGGCTGGAATCGTCGTCGGCGCGGTCGCGGGTTTCATCGATGTCATCCGAACCGTAATCCGGCAGACGAAATAAAGCGGCCCGCTTCGTAGGATCTTCGCCATGTCTACGCCAGAATCGAGCGCTCCGGCCATCGAAGCCTTCCTCGACCGGGCTTTGCCCCGGATTCGGCGGTTCATGCTGGTGCTGGGCGCCTCGGGAGCGCTGCTCAGCCTTATCTTCTTCCGCTGGCCCGCCACAGCCGGATTCGTCGTGGGGGCGACCATTTCGTACGTCAATCAGCACTGGCTGGAGCAGGCGATTGAAGCGCTTGGCGAGAGGATTACCAGCCAGAACAGCGGCGAGCGGGGCGGCCTGATCGTCTTCCGCGCCATGCTGCGCTATGCCCTCATCGCGGCCGGTGCATATGTTATATTTAATGTTTCGTTGGCAGCGCTTTACGGCTTCCTGGCGGGCGTTTGTCTTCCGATAGCAGCCGTGGCCTGCGAGGTCGTAGTCGAGGTTTTCATTACGCTGCGACGCGGAACCTGAATTTCCTAAACACCATTTGGACACACGTTACGGCGACGCTGAGCGTGTGCCGAACTCAGTTAGTAGCGTCACAGATTCGGTCATAGAGTAAGCATTCATGCCTGAGCAACTTTGGTTAACCGCACTACTGAATAAGTACCTGGCAGGTCCGGCCAACAGCCTCATGGCGCTGTGCCACGTACATGCCGCCAATCCCCAGGCCCCGTTCACCAACTACGTAGCCATGGAGTTGCTGGTTTCCGTGCTGCTGGTGCTGTTCTTCATCGTGGTGCGCGCGCGTCTTTCGGTGGACAATCCCGGCGCTTTGCAGCACATGGTCGAAGGCATCAATTCGTTCGTCAGCGATCAAAGCCATGAAGTCATCGGCCACGAGTACGAGCGCTATGTCGGATACCTGACGGTGCTCGGGCTATTCATTCTGGGCGGCTGCCTTATCGGCCTGATCCCCGGATTTGAAACCGCGACCGCGTCGCCCTCGGTTCCACTGGGCTGCGCCCTGGTGACCTGGTGCTATTACCACATGCACGGCATCCGGAAGAATGGTTTCGGCTATATACGGAACTTCATCGGCCCGGTATGGTGGCTGGCTCCGCTGATGTTCGTCATTGAAGTGTGCAGCCACCTGGCACGAATTTTGTCGCTCACCATCCGTTTGTTCGCCAACATGTTTGCGAGCGACATGGTGACTTTGGTGTTCTTTACCCTCTTCCCGATTGCGATTCCGGTGATCTTCATGGGACTGCACGCCGCCGTCGCGATCATCCAGACGTACATTTTTGTGCTGCTGGCGACGGTGTACATCGGAGAAGCGGTAGCGCACGAGCACTAGAAAACGGCATTTAGCACTGGGCATTTAGCAATTAGCTCTCGGTAACAGACGTTGGTTCATTGGCCCATGCCAAGTGCCAACTGCTAAATGCAGCTGCTGTTCAGCGTGAGGGCGTCAGCTCGGTGAACGTCAACCACCCACTGGCAGCGATTCATAAAGGGAGAAACACAATGCGGAAAGTGATGATGGTTGTCTTTGCGCTGATGGCACTCATGATGGTAGCCATGCCAGCGTTCGCGCAGGAGGCGGGAGGCGCCGCTGCTTCTAACCATAGTAACTATGTGGCTATCGCGGCCGGTTTCGGTATTGCGATCGCCGCTGGCCTGGCTGGTCTGGGACAGGGCCGTGTGGGTGCTGCGGCTTGCGAAGCTATGGCCCGCAACCCTGCTGCCCGTCCGGCGATTCAGCTTGCGCTGATTCTTGGCCTCGCGTTTATCGAGTCGCTGGTGCTGTTCACGCTGGTTATTATTTTCGCCAAGGTAGTCTAGGTTTTCCCAGTTCGCTCAAAAGCCCCATCTGCGGATGGGGCTTTTTGTTGCTTGAAAAGCGGGTTCACCACAGAGGCACGGAGGTCACAGAGAAAATCCCTTTTTAGTCATTTACAACTCGTATTCGCCGAACGAGCCTCTCCTAATATCGCGACGTTTCGACTTAATTCACTCCGTGACCTCCGTGCCTCTGTGGTGAATACGCTTTTCTGGCGCCGCACTCTACAATCATCTTCATGCCGGGAGTTCTCGACTACGACAACGTGACGAAAGACTACGGCCGGCCGTGGTCCAAGCGGCAAGTGCGCGCGCTGGATGGTTTCACCTTGTCGTTGGAGCGTGGTGAGATCTTCGGTTTCCTGGGACCGAACGGGGCCGGGAAGACCACCGCGATTCATCTCGCGCTCGGGTTCATGAGGCCGTCGTCCGGCAGCGGGACTATGCTGGGCAAGCCCTTTGGCGATGCGCCAACCCGCGCGCGTATCGGCTTTCTGGCGGAGAATGTTGCGCTCTATCATCGGCCTGCCGACCGGTTGCTGCGCTTTTATGGGGCGCTGAATGGCATGCGCCCGCAACGCCTTCGTCTTCGCGCCCGCGAGGTCTTGCGTCAGGTGGAACTTGCGCAGGAAGCCGACCACAATGTAGCGAAGTTCTCCCGCGGCATGCAGCAGCGCATCGGACTGGCGCAGGCGCTGATGAATGATCCCGAGTTGCTGATTCTCGACGAGCCCACATCGGCGCTCGATCCTCTGGCGCGTGTGGCCATGCGCGAGCTATTGCTGGAAGCCAATGCTGCCGGGAAGACGATTTTCCTCAGCTCGCATCTGCTCTCCGAAATCGAAATGATCTGTCATCGCGTCGCCATCCTGAATAAAGGACAGGTGGTGAAGCTCGGCAAGACGGAGGAGTTGCTGGTTTCGCGCGATCGCTATGAAGTTGTTGCGAGCGGCGTACCCCTCAACAGCTTCGAGCGTTCGCACCCGCTCGATGGGAAGATCAGCTTTACGGTTCCGGCGGAATCGCAGCGCGAGGCTCTGGAGCGCGTATGGGCCCTGGGTGGCGAAGTCATCAGCCTGAATCCCGTGCGGCGGACTCTGGAAGAAGTGTTTGTTGAGCTGACCAACAAGGGAGCCGGCGCGTGAGAAAGGTAGGGTTGATCGCCGCAAATTTCCTGCGCGAACATCGCTGGCCGGTATTGATTCTGTTCGCGTGGATCGTTCTTATGGCTGCGGCTACAGGGGACTTTGGCCGGAGCCGGCCGGTGAATGAAGACGTGATTTTCTACTGCCAGCAGCAGGCGATTTACATTTGCGTCTTCAGCGCGTTCCTGGCGGCAGACGCGATTCACAACGAGCGCAAATCAAGACGCATTCTGCTGGTGTTGTCAAAGGCGATCAGCCGAGGCGAGTATCTGCTGGCGGTGATCCTGGGGACGTGCACTATGGCTGTCGCCTATGCGATTCTCTTCGGATTGTGTGGAGTCTGGCTCACGGCGCGGGCGGCGTTGCCCGATAGCCAGCTCTGGTCGATCGTCATACTGGTCATGGCGGGATCGGTCATCTCCGCGACGGTGGCAATGTTTTTCTCGACCTTCCTGAACCCGTATGTAGCGACTGCCATGACCGTGCTACTTTTCTGCGCTCCGGGCATATTCCGGCTGCAGCGCCACGTCTGGTCATTGTGGCTGCCGGGGCTGCCGATCCTGATGGACTTCGTGCGCTTCAGCTTCCGCTCCGATTGGACGGTCAACTGGTTCGCTGCAGTCATAGCGGTTCTGCAAGCTACGCTGTTCTGGGTTCTTGCGGCGGCCGTCCTCAACCGGAGAGACATCGCGATTCCAGTCGAATAAGATCGTCGCAGAATCAGGGACTCGCGGCTATGTTTTGCGCGCAGCTAGTGGACGACCAGGGTACCGTAACAGGTGTCGCGAACCCTCTGGCCGCCACCCAACAATGTGGTCTTCTCGTTAATATACAGAGCCATTTCGGTTGAATTGTCGGAAAGGCGACAGACCTCCGCACCGATCCGTCTGTAAACCCTGCTCTCTGGATAACCTGGGACATTCAACTCTCCCATTGCCCAGTCCCGAATATTGAGTCGATTGTTATTGCCGGGAAGGTGAGTTACATATTCTTGAAGATAACCGGGTAGCCGCGCTGCCGCGGCGTCACTGCAAGCGATACTAGCGCCATTCACATTACCCGTGTACAACGACCAGGACAGATAGGAATCCCACCAACCAAAGAAACTGAAAAAAGGCATGATCAGGACCAGCAGCAAAACTACCTTTTGAAATACAAAAGGATTTTTCCAGAGGACATCGGCCCACGAGAAGTCCGTTTTCCAGAATAGAATCATATCGAACGCTATCATGGCGACATTCCACGGCCAGACGACCGTGTTGTAGTTCAGTCCCAGAGGGCCAATTTGCAGCAGAATGAACAAATGCATTGCAATGGCAGCGATGACTGAAATATTGCGAAGTCTTTTTGTAAGCAACCCTAAGCCGATAGCGGCCTCGAATATGGGCGGAAAGATCGCCAAAGTCCGAAATATCGGAGCGGCTGCTGATTCTTTAACGCCCAAAAGGTGAGGAAGCGCATGCGCGGCAAACGCGGGGTTCAATTTCTGCAGACCACTATAAAGATAAATACTTGCGATGATCAGCCGCCAGAGGTTGAGGGTTGCGCTCCGGTCGCTCTCCTTACCCCCTTTCCCATAGAAGACTGCCAGAACCGCCAGCATCAGCGAATATTGATAAACCCACGGCTGCCAGCGGCACTGATCCATGACGGCCAACGCGATCAGGAGGGACAAGAAAGCGAAGAGGTATATTCTCGGCGCGGCTGACGACGCGACGAAAACTAGCAATACGACCATGCCCGCAAGGCAGGCGTAGTCGAAGGGATAGGGGATTGCAGGCAGTCCCTGAAAGATCGGTATCAATGGAAAATGACGCGAGCTTATCCAGAGATGTTTGGACAATGCCAGGCCAGCGAAGAAACCGGAAACGATGACGAGCTTGGTCCAAAGGATCCCGTCGTCAGGCCGGGACAAGAGTCGCATGACCCGGGCATTCTTCAGTTGAGCGACTGTCAAGTCCCATAGGTTGGACGAGAAGCGACTCATTCTATCACTCAGCAGCCGATGACCCTGCACCTATAGAGCGGCGGGAAACTGCTGAACGTAACCTCCGGGAGTAATGGCCGACTCCGTTCGCCAGGACATTGGTCCAGTTGTCTTGCGGGCAGATCCTTCCCGGTCCACCCGCATTATTGTTTTCCTCTGACGAAGCTTCTCGGTGATTACGATTATGGATGGGCTGGTTGAAAGCCCAGAGTCTCGCACTGCTCCAGCTTATCGCCGGACCTGTCCTGGGCGGTGTTGCGCATAACGTTGGCAAGCAGCGCGATTTCGCCCTGGGCGACCGTGACGTGATAGCGCGCCTCGTTCGGCACCGCCGGATCCCGGCTCAACAGATATAGGAGTTGCATCAACTCTTGCAACTTGTTATTAGCACTGTCGAGCATGTTCGCAGTCCTCCAGTCTTTAACGTTGTGGCATTGGCTATTGATAGCGCAACTGGGGGTTGGCTTCGCCGTCTGTGAAACGGGATTGACTTGATTATGCGTTTCGGGGTCTTTGTAGTGCGGCTGGTTCAAAGCTCTTCCCTCATCGAAAAACATCACTAAATCCCTTCCGTTAAGAAGTCCTTCAGTTCCGAAAGCGAGAGAAGCGTGAGGCGAATAGCATATGGATGCCCCCGCATCGCGCTCTGATTCGCAGATTCCGGCGACAAAACTGTTGAACAACCCGCTTCAGCTAACAGAGCCGCGAACAATGCAGCTCAAAAAGCCTTTCTGGGGGAAGAGCGTTATTTTCGGGTACGGTTGGAGAGAAAGAAGAATCGGCAGTAAACGTAACGGCGGCCACGGATGCGGCCAGCATCATGGGGCTTCCGGTGTGATGACGTCCAGCGACGCCCTGAGCGGGAAGCAGAGGCGAAAAGAAGACGTACAGCACCGCGGTCAACAGCAGCAATGAAATGAATAGCTGGCGGTGTAGCGTCATGCAACTCCGATGATGGCAGGAGTTGTGAGCTGATTCAACTCACAACCCCGCAAATTCGGTTGATTGTGTTGATGCCTACTTAATCAGGTCTTGCGCGCTTTGCATCGTGTACTCGAGCACACGGCCCGGCAGCACACCCAGATAGATCGTCGCCATCAGGCTGATCGCCAGGCCAATTCCCAGCGACACCGGGATGCGTGCAACGGGCGCTTCCACCCGCTCATCCCTCATGTACATATAGACGATCACGCGCAGGTAATAGTAAGCAGCAATCGCACTGTTGATTACGCCGATGATGGTGAGGCCGACAAGATTCGATTGCAGGGCGGCGGAGAAGACATAGAACTTGGCGAAGAATCCGCCGGTGACCGGAATTCCGATGAGCGATAGTAGGAATATGGTGAGGATGGCGGCTAGCAGCGGCGAACGGCGGCCGAGCCCGGCGTAGTCGTCTAGCGTGACATATTTTTCGCCGGTGGATGCGAAATGACTGATGACTGCAAACGCGCCCACGTTCATCGCCGCGTAAGATGCCGCGTAGAAGATGACGGCGGAGATTCCAACTTGCTTGGCCGCGGCGAAAGCGACCAGTATGTAACCCGCATGCGCGATGGACGAATAGGCCAGCAGACGCTTCACGTTCTGTTGCACCAGCGCGCCGATGTTGCCCAGCGTCATCGAAAGCACGGCCGAGAGCCAGACCATCCAGAACCAGCCCGGCGCGGTCGTGGCGAAGAGCACGCTCAGCAGAACGGCGAAGGCTGCGGCCTTCGGCCCGGTAGACATTAGCGCGACTACCGGTGCGGGCGAGCCTTCATAGACGTCGGGAGTCCAGATGTGGAAGGGCGCCGAGGCGACTTTGAAGCCCAATCCCACGAACATCAAGCCGACGGCAAGATACGCCAGCGTCGAAGGCTGACCCTGCAGATAGTGAGCGATGCCGTAAACATTCGTCGTTCCAGTGGCGCCGAAAACCAGGGCAACGCCGTAGAGGAAGAATGCAGTGGCAAACGAGCCCAGCAGGAAATACTTCAGCGATGCCTCGGCGCTTTCGGCAGCACGCCGACGCATTCCCGCGAGAATGTAAGTGGAGATCGACGAAATTTCGAGGGCGATGAAGATCAGCACCAACTCGACCGCGGCGGACATCAGCATCATGCCGACGGTGCCGAAGAGAATGAGAGCGTAATACTCGCCGGAGCGGATGCGCTGCACTTCCAGGTATTCGTACGACGTAAGGATGACCACAAGCGCGATCAGTAACACAACCACGTGGAAGAATACGCTAAAAGTATCGACGCTGATGGTGTTGTAAAAAGCGTTGCCGTAGTAATTGGTCTGATAGGCGGTGGCGGCGAGGCCGGCCAGCGTGCCGATTATGGCGATGATTCCCAACGGCTTCTTGGGACCCTGTTCGGGAATCAGCGGATCGACCAGCATGATGATGATGCCGAAGACGCTCACCACCAGCTCTGGAAGAATCCGAATGTAGTCGACGGCCGGAATCATCGTCCGATCACCTTTAGGAATGCTTCAGTCATATGATTACTGGCGTTCGAGGCCGCCTGGGTCACGCCGGAAAACTGGTGTAACGCGCTAACTACTGACGGATCGATGGAGTGCAGCCACAGCATCGGCGCTACGCCCATCACGATCGAGGCGACCACCAGCGGCCACAGTGAAAGCTGCTCGCGGGCGTCGAGGTCGCGCAGCGTCTTGTTCTTGGGGTTCGTGACTTCGCCGTAGAAGACCCGCTGATACATCCACAGCAAGTAACACGCGCTCCAGATCACGCCCGTGGCCGCGATAATTCCGTAGATCTGTTTCGCCTGGAAAGCTCCGCTCAGGATTAGGAACTCACCGATGAAGCCGTTCATCAGTGGCAGTCCAACCGACGACAGCATCACGAAGGCGAAGAAGACGGCGTAGATCGGCATCGGTGTGGCCAAGCCGCCGTACTCGGAAATGTCGTAGGTGTGCCGGCGATCGTAGGCCATCCCCAGCAGCATGAAGAGCGCGCCAGTGGAGACGCCGTGGTTCAGCATCTGGTAGACCGCACCGTCGACGCCAAGCTGCGTAAAGCTGAAGATGCCGAGCACGACGAATCCCAAGTGGCTGACGGACGTGTAAGCGATCAGCCGCTTGATGTTCGGCTGGATCATCGCCACCAGCGCGCCATAGACGATGCCGATGATCGCCAGCGTCATGATCCAGGGAGCGTTGCGCCGCGCCTCTTCAGGAAACAGGCCGACGTTGAAGCGCAGCAGTCCGTAGGTGCCCATCTTCAGCAGCACGCCCGCCAGCAAAACAGAACCGGCTGTCGGCGCTTCCACGTGAGCGTCGGGCAGCCAGGTGTGTACCGGGAACAACGGAACCTTCACGGCGAACGCTACGAAGAAGCCCAGGAAGAGCCAGATCGCAGCCTGGCCGAATCCGGCGACTTGTCCGTTCTGGATGCGCTTGCTGAATGGTGACGAAGTCGAAGCTGCCGGTGCGCGCGTACAGCCAGATGATCGCCGCCAGCATGAAGACCGAGGCGATCATGGTGTAGAGGAAAAACTTCACGGCGGCGTAAATCTTGCGGCCATGCCCGTACATGCCGATAAGCAGCGCCATCGGGATCAGCGTCGCTTCCCAGAAGAAGTAGAAGAGGAACAGGTCGAGCGCCATAAAGACGCCGATCATGGCCGTCTCCAGGATCAGCATCAGGACGAAGAATTCCTTCACCTGATGGTCGATCGACTTCCACGAGATCAGCACGCACAGCGGCATCAGGAAGGTGGTCAGGATGACCAGCCACATCGAGATGCCGTCGATGCCAAGGTGGTAGTGGATGTTCGGATGCGAAATCCACGGAGATATTCTGTTCGAACTGGAAGCCGCTCTGTCCACGCACATAGTGCCAGGGAAGATGCAGCGAGGCGATCAGCGTGATCAGCGAAACCGCCAGTGCGAAGTAGCGGATGTCGCGATCGCGGCGCGGAATGCATGCCAGCAGGATCGCCCCCGCCAACGGCAGGAATGCGACGATCGTCAGGATGTTCTGGTCGAGGAAGTTCATCGCAACCCCCTCCACACCATGAAGGCAATTACAGCGGTTGCGCCCACGGCCACCCATCCGGCGTAAGACCGAATGTTACCGGACTGCATGTGGCGGAGAGCGTCGGAAGTTTCCTGTGCTCCGGCTGCACCGCCATCGACCGCACCATCGATCAGGCCCTTGTCGATGCCCTTCCAGAAGACATTCGTCGACAGACCTATCAGCGGGTGAATAATCACCGCTCCGTAGAGTTCGTCGATCTTGTACTTGTTCAGCATGAGCGTATAAAGCCCACCAAAGCCGACTTGGCCATTCGTGCCGGCAACTCTGGTCGCTTCCAGTACAGGATACCAGGCAAGCAGAAATCCCAGGATGCCAACTCGTACCGAAATTGCGGTAAAGATCAATTCAGTGCTGGAACTTTCTTCCTCTGCTCCAGCGGCCGCAGGGGCGCTTGACCGCAGCGGCAGCTCCGGCGATGCCGACTGCAACACCGGCGCCAGGAATGTTCCGAAGCGATCGGAGCCGTGCAGCGAGTGCGGAACGCCGATCCACCCGCCGGCGAACGAAAGAACGCAAGGATCAGCAAGCGGCACAACCATGACCCAGGGGCTCTCATGCGGAGCGCCATGACCGTGGCTGCCGCCGGTGGCATGCGCATCTTGCGCGTCGTGAACCGCGCCCGCATGTCCGGCATGGTGTGCGTCGGTGTCGTGGCCGGCGGTTTCAGGATTCGGGCCGCGGTACTTACCGAAAAATGTCAGGAACCACAGCCGGAACATGTA
This sequence comes from uncultured Acidobacteriaceae bacterium, assembly GCA_963698845.1. GTDB lineage: Bacteria > Acidobacteriota > Terriglobia > Terriglobales > Acidobacteriaceae > Bog-257. Next base: position 422,239 of record CAVOSH010000005.1, on the reverse strand, counting down.
GAACGAAGTCATGCCGGCGGTGATAACGCCGATCAGCCAGATGATGTGGAAGCCGCTGCTCCAGGCCGACCACAGAATGCGGTCCTTCGAGAAGAAGCCGGCGAACGGCGGAATGCCCGCGATGGCGAACGTCGCAATCGTCATGACCAGAAGGTGTAGGGAAGGTATTTTCGCAGCCCTCCCATGTGCCGCATGTCCTGTTCGCCGCCGAGGCCGTGAATGACCGAGCCCGCTCGCCAGGAAGAGCAGACGCCTTGAAGAAGGCGTGGGTCATCAGGTGGAAGACGCCGCCAATGTAATCCGCCACGCCGCAGGCCATGAACATGTAGCCCAGCTGCGAGATCGTGGAGTAGGCCAGCACCTTCTTGATGTCGGTCTGCACGATGCCGATGGAGGCGGCGAAATATCGCGGTCAACGTTCCGATGATAGCAACCGCCAGCCGGGCGTCCGGCGCGTGATTGAAGATGGCATTCGAGCGGGCAACCATGTAGACGCCCGCGGTGACCATCGTTGCAGCGTGGATCAGCGCCGAAACCGGCGTGGGGCCTTCCATGGCGTCAGGCAGCCAGACATACAGCGGAATCTGCGCCGATTTGCCGGCGGCGCCCACCAGCAGCAGCAAGCCAATCGCGGTCAGCAGCCCCGCGCCCGCGCTCTCAACCGGATACTGGCTTACCATCGGCCACAGGCTGGCATATTGCAGCGTGCCGAAGTGCTTGATGAGCAGGAAGAGCGCGATCAGGAAACCGAAGTCGCCAACGCGGTTGGTGATGAACGCTTTCTTGCCGGCATCGGCGGCACTCTTCTTCAGGAACCAGAAGCCGATCAGCAGGTACGACGCCAGGCCCACGCCTTCCCAGCCGACGAACATCAGCAGGTAGTTGTTCGCCAGCACCAGGGTCAGCATGAAGAACATGAAGATGTTCAGGTAAGCAAAATAGCGGTAGTAGCCGCCTTCATGCTCCATGTAGCCGACGGAGTAGACGTGGATGAGGAAGCCGACGCCGGTGACTACCAGCAGCATGATGAGCGAAAGCTGATCAAGATAAATGCCGTAGGGAATGGAGAAGGACCCGATGCTCAACCAGGTAGCGTAAGTTCTCGATATGCGGAATCTGGTCCGCCGGCAGACTGAAGAACTGCGCGGCCACCCACACGGCCATGCCGAAGGCCGCGGCGGTCGAGCCCAGGGCAATGGCATTCACCAGCGCTTTGGGAAAGCGCTTGCCCAGCAAACCGTTGATGCCGGCGCCCGCCAGCGGGAGCAGCGGAATGATCCAGAGATGCATACTCATAGTTTGAGGAGGTTCACGCGATCCACGTTCAACGTCTCGCGCGTGCGGAATACGGCGATGATGATGGCCAACCCTACGGCTGCCTCGGCAGCCGCTACTACCATGACAAAGAACACAAAGATATGGCCGTCGAGCGACTTGAGCTGCGCAGCGAAGGCGACGAAGGTCAGGTTCACGCCGTTCAGCATCAGCTCAATCGATAAAAAGATGGTGATGATGTTGCGCTTGATCAGAAAGCCGGCAACCCCGCAGGCGAATAACACTGCGCTCAACACCAGGTAGTAAGAAAGAGGAACCATCTACTCCTCCCCTTGCGGCTTGTCGCTTTTCGCTATTTGCTTTTCGCCAAAGACGGCTGCATCGCTGCTTCCGGCGAGGTGCGAAGAGCAGCGAAGAGCCAACGGCGAGCAACACAGAGCAACCATTAGTCTCCCTCCCTCCGCGCCAGAACCACGGCGCCCATGATGGCGATCAGCAGCAGGACCGACGTGATCTCGAAGGGCAGCAGGTAATTGCGAAAGAGCAGATGGCCGATGGCCTGGGGATTGCCGAAGACGTCGCTGCCATTCATGATCTCTGGTCCGCCGATGGCGACGCGATCCAATCCCGTGAGGTGGCTGATGAATCCTGCACCGATGCCGAGTCCGATGATCAGGGCAGGCACGCCGAGCATCGTGGCTACGCGACTGGTGCGCGGCAGACGCTCTTCTTCGCCGGCGTTCAACAACATGATGACGAAGACGAACAGCACCATGACCGCGCCGGCGTAGACGATGATCTGCACGGCTGCGACGAACTCCGCGCCCAGCAGCAAGTAGATCAGCGCCAGCGAGCCCATCACCACGATCAGCGAGAGTGCGCTATTGATGGGGTGCTTCTGCACCAGGAGGTTGATTGCTCCTCCTACACACATCAGAGCGAAGATGAAGAACAAAATGATTCCGAGCATGATTTTTCAAGGCAGTTAGCACTTAGCATTTGGCATTTAGCCAAATCAGAGATGCTGACCGCGGAGATCCAAACGTGCTTTCGCCAACTGCAACTTGCCAACTGCGGCGTTACTTAATCGCGACGATAAAGGCGGTCACGACAATATTTGCGATGGCCAGGGGCAGCAGGAACTTCCAGCCGAAGGCCATCAGCTGGTCATAACGAAAACGCGGCAACGTGCCGCGGACCCAGATGTAAATGAACATGAAAACGAAGACACGTACGGCGAACCAGAAGACCGGCAGCAAAGACTGCACGAGCGGCGGTCCGAATGTTGGTCCGGTCCAGCCGCCCAGGAAGAGCACCGACGCCAGGCAGGCGACCGTCACCATGTTCGCGTACTCGGCCATGAAGAACATGGCAAATTTCATCGAGCTGTATTCGGTGTGGTACCCGGCGACCAGTTCGGTCTCGGCTTCGGGTAGATCGAACGGAATGCGGTTCGTCTCCGCATACGCCGCCATGATGTAAATGAAGAAGGCGACAAACTGCCCCTTAAAGATGTTCCACTTGGGAATGAAGCCCAACCATGTTCCCGTCTGCGAATTGACGATGTCGCTCAGGCTGAAGCTGCCGGCATAGATCAGCACCCCAATCAGTGAAAGTCCCAACGCCAGTTCGTAGCTGATCATCTGCGCCGAGGCGCGCAGACCGCCAAGCATCGAATATTTGCTGTTCGAGGCCCAACCCGCAAGAGCTACGCCGTAGACGCCTACCGAGGTGACACCAAGGATGATCAGCAAGCCGATGTTGACGTCCGTGATCTGCAGCGGCGTCGAAATGCTGCCCAGCTTAATCCACGGACCCACCGGGATGACCGCGATGGACGTGAGCGCAGTAGTCACGGCAATGATCGGCGCCAGCATGTATAACGGCTTGTTGACGTATGGGGGTGTGAGGTCTTCCTTGAAGATGAACTTTAAGCCGTCGGCCAGCGGCTGCCAGATGCCGAAGGGGCCGACGCGGGTAGGTCCCCAGCGGTTCTGCATGTGAGCGACAACTTTGCGCTCCAGCAGAACCGTATACGCCACGGCCGTAAGCAGGATGAAGACCGCGAGCGCGATCTTAACGATCGAAACCAGGATGAACGTTCCAATGCCCATTTAGCTATCAGTTCTCAGCCGTCGGTAAAAACGCTTTTCGCTTCTCGCCATTCGCTCTTCGCCAGATGATTAAGCTTCGGGCTCAATCGTGTCATCCTGAGTCGGAGGCGCGGCCTTATCGCGCCGGAGTCGAAGGACCCCTACTGCTGCAAAACCCGAAACTCAGGAGCCAGCCTACTCGCCCATCCGCACCATCGGGTCGTACCCGGGGGCGCCCTCGTCGTCCGTCGGAGCGTGGTAGCGCTCGTAAACCGTGTTCAACGTCGTCGAGAAGCGTCCCAGCGTGCCCGAGGTAAACAGCGTGTCGTTCGCCGGCAAAATCAGCTTCGGATCGCCTGTTCCGGTCGCGCCGGTGATCTGCACCAGTTGCGTATGCACGTCCTGGCCGGTCAGCAGATTCAGTCGCGAGATGTTGTATCCGGGAACCAGTCGCTGAATTTCGTCCAGCATCGCCGTCGGATCGTACGGACTCAACTTCGGTTCTAGGTTGTTATCGGTGAGCCACACCGCGTGACGATCGGCTTCGCCCGACTGTGCGCCGCGGGTCTGGCCCATGTCGGCGCGTGTACCACCTCCGCCGAAGGGCACCAGCTTATGCACGTCGTAACCCATACGCAGCGCGATGCGAACGATACACTCGAAGTCGTTGCGCACGCCCGAGAACTCGCCCGCTTTCTTGATCATCTGCACGTCGCCGCAGGTGTTGGTCGTGGTGCCGCCCTTTTCGTAAGCATTCGCGACCGGGAGAACCACATCGGCGATGGCGGCCGTCTCGGTCAGGAACATGTCTTGCACGACGACGAAGCTCTTCGAAAGCACGAACGGGTCGATGTTGTAGCGCGCAACGGGATTCGATCCGACGACATAGAGAGCCTTCAGCCTGCGGTCCTTGGCGGCATCCATCATCTGCAGCAGGTTCATGCCGGGCGTCTTCGGAATTTCGTCGAGCCACTCCTCGTGGAACTTGGTGGCGCTGCTCACCGGCGCGTAGCCCGGCAGCATGTCGGGGTAGAGACCCATGTCGGCTGCGCCGCGCGAGTTGGCATAGTCGCCCAGGCAGATAAACTTTGCGCCCTGTGCCAGTCCGAAATTGACCAGCGTTTTGACATCTCCGTCGCGCACTTCCGAGCCGAAGATGATGATCAGTCCCTTTTCACTTTTCAGCGTGTTGCCTAGCTGCGTTCAGCGACTCGCGAGTCAGGCTGGGTGAGATCACAGAGTCCGCTGCCCCGTCGTTCCCGGCGAGGAATTGTACGAACGAACCCTCGCTGCCTGGCGCGATCTGCGCATACGCTGCCGCCTGCCGGCGTAGCTTGATCGACGCCGAATTCGCGATGTAGAGCTTGGCGCGATGCAGGCGAACGTTGCTGCGGATCTGCCAGGCCAGCAGCGGATGCTGGTTGGTCGGGTCGTTGCCGATCAGCAAAATCGCCGGTGCGTTGGCAACGCTCCGCATGGAAGCCGTCGCGTCAGGCTTGGCTGCCAGCGCCGAGGCAAAAGCAGGGAAGTCGGCGGTGCGGTGGTGGTCGATGTTGTTCGTGCCCAGCACCAGCCGCGCGAACTTCTGCAGCAGGTAGCTCTCTTCGTTGCTGGTGTGGTTGGAACCGATGACGCCCACGGAGTTCGGACTTTCACTGGTCAGCGCTTGCTGGAATTTCGTAGCGATCAGATCGAAGGCCTGCTCCCACGTCGCGGTCACGAACTTGCCATCGCGTTTGATCAGGGGCTGCTGCAGGCGATCGGTATTATTGGCAAAGTCGAAAGCGTAGCGGCCCTTCACGCAGAGGAAGTCGCCGTTGATGCCGCTCTTGTCGCGATTATCACCGCGAACGATCTGCATGCCGGTGTCGGCACGGCGCACGCCCAGCGTGGTTTTGCAGCCGTCGCCGCAATGCGTGCAGACGGTGCCGACGTGCTTCATCTCCCAGGGACGCGTTTTGTAGCGGTACGCTCCGGAGGTCAGTGCGCCGACCGGACAGATGTCGATGCACATGCCGCACTCTTCGCACTCCAGATGATCGCCATGATTGGGCGCGATGATGGAGCTCGAGCCGCGGTTCTGAATGCCTAAGGCCCAGACGTCCATGCCTTCACCGCAGGCGCGAATACAGCGGTAGCAGAGAATGCAGCGCGGGCGGTCGAAGTAGACCACGGGCGACCACTGCTGCTCGTCGCGATGGTTCTTCAGGTCGATGAACTTCGATTCGGCAGCGCCGTACTTGAAGGTCATGTCCTGCAGTTCGCACTCGCCGCCGGCATCGCAGACCGGGCAATCCAGCGGATGGTTTGCCAGCAGCAGTTCGAGCATCGACTTGCGCGCCTGCTTGATCTTGTCGGTTTCAGTGGCGACCACCATGCCCTCGGCGACCGGCGTAGTACACGCGGTCTGCAGCTTGGGCATCTTCTCGATTTCGACCAGGCACATGCGGCAGGCGCCCTGCAGCGACAAGTTGGGGTAGTAGCAGAAAGACGGCACCTCGATGCCCGTGCTCTTGCAGGCTTCAATGAGGAGCGTCCCCGCGGGAACGGTGAGTTTCTTGCCGTCGACAGTAAGTGTTACGTCAGCCATGAAAAACCGCTATTCGCCTTTCGCTCTTCGCTTGGCTTTTGGCTCTTAGCCTTTAGCCCTTAGCAAAACCGCTGTCCACTCGTTCGAATAATCGTGTCATCCTGAGCGAAGGTGCGCAGCTTTCGCGCACCGGAGTCGAAGGACCCCTATACTCCACCGGGTGCCCCATCCTCTTCGCCTTGTTTTGGCGAAAGGGTGGGACCTAAACCATTGCAGGCTCAGCCGCCTTCTCGTACGGACACGGCTGGCCGTTCAGGTGCGCCTCAAACTCTTCGCGATACTTCTGCACATACGAGATGATCGGCATTGCCGCCGCATCCCCGAGCGGACAGAACGTGCGCCCTAGCATGTTCTCCGCCAGGTATTTCAAGTTGTCGATATCTTTCGCCACGCCACCGCCCGCATGCATGCGCGTCAGCGTCTTCTTCATCCAGTCGGTGCCTTCACGACAGGGGATGCACCAGCCACAGCTCTCGTGCTGGTAGAACTGGGTCACGCGCAGCGCGAATTTCACCAGGCACATGTGGTCGTCGATCACGATCACGCCGCCGGAGCCCAGCATCGAGCCGGCCTTCATCACCGAGTCGAAGTCCATAGCAATGTCGATCTCATCCGGCTTCAGAATCTGCACCGACGATCCGCCGGGCACGACGCCCTTCAGGTTCTTGCCCTTCACCATGCCGCCCGAAACCTCGAAGATCATCTTCTTGAGGTTGTAGCCCATGGGCAGCTCGTAGACACCGGGCTTCTGCAACTCGCCGCTCATGCAGAACAGGCGCGTACCGCCGTTGCGCGGCGTGCCCAGGTTGGCAAACCACTCCCCGCCGCCCAGAATGATATGCGGCACACTGGCCAGGGTCTCGGCGTTGTTGATGACGGTGGGTCCGCCCCAAAGTCCGACGACAGCAGGGAAGGGAGGACGGATGCGCGGAACGCCGCGCTTGCCCTCGAGCGACTCCATCAGTGCAGACTCTTCGCCAACCTCGTAGGCGCCCGCGCCCGAATGCACAAAGATGTCGAGGTCGACCCCTGAGTCGAAGATGTTCTTGCCGATGAAGCCCTTTCGCGTAGGCGTCGGCAAGCGCCTTCTCCATGATCTCGATCAGGTAGCGGTATTCGCCGCGCAGGTAGATGTAGCCGGTCTTGGAGCCGACGGCGAGCGCAGCGATCATCACACCCTCAATCACGGCATGCGGGTCGTGCTCGAAGATGAGGCGGTCTTTGCAGGTACCCGGTTCGCTCTCGTCGCCGTTGCAGAGCACGTACTTTGGCTTCGGCGACTGCTTGGGCACGAACGACCACTTCATGCCGGTAGGAAAGCCGGCGCCACCACGGCCGCGCAGGTTCGACGCCTTGACCTCGTTGATGATGGCGTCGGGACCCATGCTGATGGCTTTCTGCAAAGCCTTGTAGCCGTCGAGTTCCAGGTAGCGGTCGAGGTTGGTCGCGCCCAAGCCAAAGCGCTTGGAGACGACCTTCACTTCATCGGGATGGGAAACCAAGTACGCCATTATCGCTTTTCGCTCTCGGCTTTTCGCCTTTCGCCAGAACCGCTCGCCGGAATCATCTGGCGAAGAGCGAGTGGCGAACAGCGAAAGCGTCTCTACTGCTGTTCCTTCTTCTTTAGTCCGTCGATCAACTGATCGATCTTTTCGGTTGTCAGGTTCTCGTGGAAGTCGTAATTCATCATCATCGCCGGAGCCCACGAACAAGCGCCGATGCACTCGACCTCTTCCACCGTGAACAGGCCGTCCGGTGTGGTTCCTTTATTCGCGACGCCCAATTTCTTCTTGCAGTGCTCCAAGAGATCCTCGCCGCCGCGGAGCAGGCAGCTGACGTTGGTGCAAACCTGGAAGTTGTACTTACCAATCTGCCTGGTGCGCAGCATCGAGTAGTAGCTGACTACGTTACGCACTTCCAGGTCTGAAAGCTCTATGCGCTGCGCGATCTCGTGGATGGCCTCGTCTGTCAGCGCCCCGAGCTCGTCCTGGATATAGAGCAGCATGGGAACGAGCACCGAGCGCTTGGTCGGATAATGCGTGACCATGGTGGCGAAGCGTTGTTCGAGTTGGTCAGAGAATTTCATGTGCAACTAGCAATTAGCAATTAGCCGTTAGCAAAAGCAAAAACCCGGATACCACCAAACTCAGTGTCATCCTGAGTGCAGCATTCGCCGCTTTTGCGAATGCGGAGTCGAAGGACCCCTACATCACCATATTCTCAGCCATGCCCGGCAACCGCAGATCCCTCGGCTTCGCTCGGGAGGACAAACACAAAGGCACCGCACCGATGGCGAAAATTAACTCGCCAGCCCCTAATCCCTAACCGCTGCCTTACCGGTCGCAATCTCCCAGCACGATGTCGATGCTGCCGATAGCCGCGACCACATCGGCGATCAAACGGCCTTCGCACATCTTGCGTAGCGACTGCAAATTTGCAAACGAGGGCGACCGCATGTGCACTCGATACGGCTTGGCGGTGCCGTCGCTGACCACGTAATAGCCCATTTCCCCGCGCGGTGATTCGATCGCCGAGTAGACCTCACCCTCAGGCACTGTAAAGCCTTCCGTCACAATCTTAAAGTGATAGATGAGGGCTTCCATCTGCGTCTTCATCTTCTCGCGATCGGGCAGAACGACCTTGGGAGCGTCGGCCTTCGACGAGCCTTCGGGCATCCCTTCCAGCGCCTGCATACAAATCTTCTGCGACTCGCGAAGTTCGGCAACACGCACCAGGTACCGCGCATAAACATCGCCGACAGTTGAGGTCGGCACATTGAACTTGAAATTCTCGTATCCCGTGTAGGGCGTGTCGCGGCGGAGGTCTACATCGACGCCGCTGGCCCGCAGCGTCGGGCCGGTCGCGCACAGAGCAACAGCATCTTCAGCGCTGATCTGACCGACGCCCTTAAGACGGTTCACAAAGATGGGATTGTTCGTCAGCAGGTTCTCGTACTCGTCAATGTTGCCGGGGAAGCGTGTCAGGAAACCTTTTGCCCGATCGAACCAGCCCAGCGGTGGCTCCATGGAAACGCCGCCGATGCGGAAGTACGAAGTCATCATGCGCTGGCCGGAGACCGCTTCGAAGAGGCGGAGCACGTCTTCGCGCTCGCGGAAGCAGTACAGGAACACGGTCATCGCACCGATGTCCATGGCGTGCGTGCCCAGCCACACCAGGTGCGAGTTGATGCGCGTCAGTTCGTTCAGCAACACTCGCAGCCACTGTCCGCGCGGCGGAATCTCCAGCCCCAAAAGCTTCTCGACCGCCAGGCAGTAGGCCAGGTTGTTGGTCATGGGGCAGAGATAATCGATGCGGTCGGTCATGGGCACGACCTGCTGGTAGAACTTGGCTTCGCAGGTCTTCTCGATGCCGGTGTGCAGATACCCGATGTCGGGCATGATGCGCACGATGGTCTCGCCGTCGACTTCGAGCAGCAGCCGCAGAACACCGTGGGTCGAGGGGTGCTGCGGGCCCATGTTCAGGACCATCGTCTGATCTTGCGATGGATCCAGTACCGGGGTTGGAGTCATGTGCGCCATTAGCGGTAGCCCTCGACGGGATAATCCTTGCGGAGTGGATGGCCTTCCCAGTCCTCCGGCATCATGATGCGCGTCAGATTGGGGTGTTCATCAAAGCGAACGCCGAACAGGTCGAAGACCTCGCGCTCGAAGAAATTGGCGCCGGGCCAGAGCGGTGTGAGCGAATCGATGTTCGCATCGTCGCCGGGCAGCCGGACTTTCAGACGCAAATATTTCTTATTGGTGGTCGAGAACAGGTGGTAGACAACCTCGAAGCGCGGTTGGCGCGGATGCCAGTCCACGCAAGTCAGGTCCGCCAAAGCGTTGTACTGGAGCTGCGGATCGTTCTTCAGCGCCATGCAGGCGTCACGCAAGGCGATGCGATCGACCCAGATCGTGAGCTCGTTGCGATCGAACTTCGCTCCAGTGACGGCAGCGGCATTCATCGCCAGAAGGGCCGCCACTTCCGGACGATCTTTCAGCTGCGCCAAGTCGGTGATTGCGGGCTCGAGTGCCATCCTAGATCTTCTCCGCCTTCCCCTGCTGGTTCCAGTCGAGCACGCCTTTCTTCCAGACGTACCACAAACCCGCGAGCACGATGCCGATATAAACCAGCATCTCCCAGAACCAGAACATGCCCAGGCCGGCGGCTTTCAGCTGCTTCTCCACGACTGCCCAGGGATACAGGAACACGGCCTCAACGTCGAACAGGATGAAGAGCATCGCCAACCAGATAAAACTTCACCGTAAAGCGCTGGCGCGCATTGCCGACGGGCTCCATGCCGCACTCGTAGGGCGACATCTTGGCCGGATTGTATTTGTGCTGTCCGACGAAGTACGACAGCCCCACAATCGCGCAGGCGACACCTCCGGCGACGAGGATGTGGATCAGCAGCGGAAGATAGCGCGCGAAATAAAAATCCGGCATGATCGGCTGGTGCTCAGGAAAGCTCGTGCAACCACGGGCAAACATCTGAGTTTAGAAGTTGATAGCAAGCCATGTCAACCGCTCGGCAAGCAGGATTCATCGGCATTTCACAGTGTGCTGAGAAGTGCGCCACATGAGGCTTGTGATGTCAGGTATTCGGCAGGATAATTTCTGTTCAAAGTCAATCAACAATGTGCTGATTGCGAGGGGCGGGCGTGATGAACAGCGTTTCCACAGAGGTAGATCCGGAGTTCCGGAACGTACCGTACCCGGTTGTCGGATTCCTATGGCTGCTGATATGGCTCCTGGTGATCCCGGCGATCTGCCCGGCGCAGGCAACAGACGTTTGCCCCTGCGGTAATGACGATCCAACGCAATATGCGGTGAAGATAAGCATGAACCCACCGCTCAAGTTGCCGAGCGACAGCGTCTTCCGGGTGCCGAATCAGATCACGGTTTACGTTCCGATAGGTCTTCATGCCAGCAGGGTTGAACTTTGGAGTGGGCTCACAGGAACCGAAGCCTCCAAGACGTTCAAGCGGTTTGCCCAAACCAGAGAATCTCAAAGGGCGGGCAGATACGATCGCTTCCAGATCAGTGTCGACAAGTGCCCCGGGTCAGACAATGCTTTCCAACTTGGAATCTACGCGGCCGAGCTCAACCATCCGCTTTCGGTAAACATCCAGCCGTTTTCGTGCAAGGCGCAGGCTGCGCCTAACTCCAGCGGCTATCCTCCACCCACAAAGTGAACGATTTCCAGGCGATCGCCGTCTTTCAGCGATGTCTCTGTCCATTGCGCGCGCGAGATGATTTCGCGATTGAGTTCGGCGGCGACACGATCGCCCTTCATGCCGAGTTGCTCGATGAGTTGCGCGAGGGTAAGTGGGTCGGCAAAGCTTTGCTCGTTACCGTTGATGATGAGGCGCATGAGGAACTAGTTTCCAGTTTCGAAGTTGAAGTTGCAAGAGGAGCCGGAACTGACGCGGAAACTGCGATAGAATGCGGAGAATTTCGGATGGAATCGAAATGTTGTATCTAAGCCGCAAGCCGCTGCCACCACTGTCCGACTTCGTGGACGCGCTCTGGCTGTATGAGGGCTATGACGTTCCCCACGAGAAGGAGCGCCTGCTTCCCGACGGGTCGGTGGAGCTGGTCATCAACCTGGCGGAAGACAGCATCCGCGTCTACGACTCGCATGATCCGCAGAAGTCATACACCATTCCGGGTTGCGTCGTGTCTGGTCCCCGCTCCGAGTTCTTCGTGATCGACACTGCCGGCGAGGCGTCTATCGTTGGCGTGCACTTCAAGCCCGGAGGCGCGTTTCCGTTTTTTGCGGATCCCCCCGGCAGAGTTCCAATATCAGTCGGTCGCGCTGGAGTGTTTGTGGGGAGCAGCCTCGGCTCGGCTTCGCCACCGCCTGCTGGAGGCAGTGACTCCTCAAAACAGATTACGGGTTCTCGAGTGTTGTTTGCTGGAGCAGTTGAAAAAACCTCTGGAACGGCATCCGGTGGTCGGTTTTGCGTTGCATCAACTTTGTAACTCAATGCACGCTCCTTTGGTATCGAGAGTTGTTGACCAGATCGGTTGCAGCCAGCGCCGTTTCATCCAACTGTTCAGCGACCAGGTTGGACTTACTCCGAAGCTGTTCTCGCGGGTCAGCCGTTTCCAGCGGGTTGTTCAAATGGCCCATGCGGTCGAGGAAATTAAATGGACAGAGGTGGCGCTCGATTGCGGCTACTACGATCAGGCGCACTTCATCCACGACTTCCAATCGTTCGCCGGAATCACGCCGTCGGAGTACCTGGCGCGTAAGACGCCACACGTCAATCATGTACCGATGGAGTAGGCTAACGTAGTAATACGTTTCATCATTGATTCGAGATTCTAGGTGCGAGAGTGGGATCATGGTTTGCCTCAGAATTATCACGGGCGCATTCTGCTTGCTCAGTTTGCCCATGATGGGTCAGGACTGCCAGCCGCAAGCCGAGGCAATGTCACGGATCCAGCTAATCAGCTTCTTGAATGAGAATGCCCGTGGCGCCAGTCCCGAGTGTCTGACTCGGGTGATCATCCGAGTCAGCGAACTTCGGCCTCCCGCTCAGGAAGCGACCGAGACGCTAATCAGCCTGCTTGATTTTCGCCGTCCGCCAACTGAACGAGAAAAAGTCGGAGTGTTCTCAGGCTCGCGTGACAATTATCCCGCTGTGTCCGCGCTCCTCATGGTGGGACCACCCGCCACCGCTCCGCTGCTTGAAGATCTCAAACGCTCTGATCTTGCTGAGGTCAGCAGGCAAAATGCTCTTCGCACTTTGATCCTAATTCACGCGCCAAATCCGCCGGAGGCAATCTCCGCTTTGAAGCAGGCCGCGGCGGACGCTGATGATCCAGCCGCCTCGGAACGTCTTCAGGCGGATGCAAAGGATGCCATTCGATATTGTCTTGGGAAGTGGCGGGCCCGATGCGAAGCCGCCGAATCGGGTGCGCACGGTGAGTGAGATGATCTTCCCCCAGATCGGCTAGAAATCCCGGAGCGTCAAATTTTTACAAGACATTCGCTCCCTGACCGCGTCACTATCTCTACACGATTTCGATCCAGCGCTGCTGGAACTTGCAAACCCAAAACCTAAAGAGGAGCCCAACTATGGCAGTCAAACCCATTCCAGACGGCTACGGTACCGTTACGCCGTATCTCACCATTGACGATCCCGCGCCAGTTATCGATTTTCTGAAGAAGGTTCTCGACGCGAAAGAGATCTTTGCCATGCGCGACGACAAAGGCAACGTAGGACATGCAGAGGTGAAGGTTGGGACCTCGATAGTGATGCTCGGCAAGGCGCACGACCAATGGAAGTCGCGCCCCGGCAATTTCTATGTTTATGTCGAGGACTGCGACGCCATCTACGAGAAGGCGATCGCGGCCGGGGCCACTTCAATCAGCAAGCCCGAGACGCAGTTTTACGGCGATCGCCACGGCGGTGTAACCGATTCGCAGGGCAACAACTGGTGGATCGCGACCCACGTAGAAGACGTCAGCGATGCCGATATGAAGCGGCGCGCCGAAGAGCATCAGAAGAAGCAGGCTGCCCAGACCCAAAAGTAAGGTTTCAGCGGTCGAGAGCGTCCGCGGCTCTACTCGGAGCGCCACGCTCTCGACTCCGGCTTGAACCCCGGGATATAATTTTCCTTTACGCGCACTGTTTCGAAGAATTTCGAGACAGGCGTATAGCTGTGTCCGCCGTTTCTGGACCGGGCCGGCCGCTGTTGGCACTTATCCCAAGTCATTCAAGATCCGAGGTTCTCGCATGTCAGGCCACTCAAAATGGGCAACCATTAAACACAAGAAGGGCGCGCTGGATGCCAAGCGCGGCAAGATCTTCACGCGGCTAATAAAGGAAATCACCATCGCGGCCAAGAGCGGTGGCGATGCGGAAAAGAACCCGCGCCTGCGCACGGCAGTGGCTGCGGCCAAGGCAGAGAATATGCCAGCCGACAACATCAAGCGAGCGATCCAGCGGGGCACGGGCGAGTTGCCCGGTGTCTCCTACGAGGAGATCACGTTTGAGGGCTACGGACCGGGCGGCGTGGCGATTTTGGTGGAGGTTTCGACCGACAACCGCAACCGCACAGTAAGCGAAATCCGCCACGCGTTTTCCAAGAACGGCGGAAACATGGGCGAAGCTGGCTCAGTAGCCTGGATGTTCGCGAAGAAGGGCGACATCGTCATTCCGAAGTCGGCGGCAAAAGAGGACGTTCTGATGGATCTGGTGCTGGAAGCCGGCGCAGACGACCTCAAGGACGATGGCGACAACTGGGAGATCCTGTGCGATCCATCCTCGTACGAGGGTGTGCTGGAAGCTGTGAAAAAGGCCGGTATTACCCCCGAAGTGGCAGAGATCGGCATGGTGCCGCAGAATTACACCAAGCTGGAAGGCCATCAGGCCGGCACGATGATCCGCTTGCTGGAGGCGCTCGAAGATGGCGATGACGTCCAGCACGTGTATTCCAACTTCGACATCGATGCGAAACAGTTAGAAGAAATGGCGGGGTAAGGACGCCGCCAGCTCTGAGCCATGAGCTTTGAGCCGAAACAGATTCATATAACGACCGCCTCGCGTGGCGGTCGTTTTTGTTTGCCGACTCGATTTAGAGCGTCGAATAACCGGCCGATTTCATTCTGCGCATACAGGTCCAGCTTGAGCGGCAAGTCGGCATTGGAGCCACCAGTGTCTATCGCGATGGAAGCGCGCTCAAAGTCGCAGAATTCCCGTCCCGCAACTGCGGGACGACTCAGCTCAGCCCAGAACGGAGTCCTGGGTACGCGATCCCCAACAGGCCGAGCCGGCGATAGCTGTACCCCCGCCTCTCGCTATACTGGAAGCATCCTAAGGAGTCATTCCATGCGCACCACCGCCGAAACATCCGCCGACATCACAGAAATTTCGATTCATCCTCCCATGCGCCTGCTCTATGGCCCCGGGCCGGGACAGGTGCATCCGCGGGTCTATCAGGCGATGGCGCAGCCAATCGTCGGTCATCTCGATGCCTACTTCTTTGAAATCTCCACCAACATTCAGCGGCTGCTGCGAACCGTCTTCGGGACGAAGAACGAGACGACCTTCGTTGTCTCTGCGACCGGCAGCGGCGGAATGGAAACGGCGGTCAGCAACTTTGTTGAGCCGGGAACCAAGGTCGCAGCATTCGCCAACGGTTTCTTCTGTGACCGACAGTCCGAGATGGCGCGCCGGCAGGACGGAAACGTTGTTCGACTGGAGAAGCCGTGGGGAGAGGTTTTCACTGCCGACGAAGCGGCCGAGTTCATTCACCGCGAGAAGCCTCAGGTCGTGATGTACGTGCAGGCGGAAACGTCGGCGGGAGCGTATCAGCGCGGCGATGCTATTTGTAAGGCCGCGCACGACGTGGGAGCACTGGTAATCGCCGACTGCGTGACCTCGCTGGGCGCCATGCCAGTCGAGGTGGATCAGACCGGCATCGATATTGCGTATAGCTGCTCGCAGAAGGGTGTGAGCTGCCCTCCGGGGCTGGCGCCCATAACGGTTTCTCCGCGCGCGATGGATTGGTTGAAGTCGCGCAAGACGACCAATCACTCCTGGTACTTCGATATCAAGATGATCGCCGACTACTTGTTGGAGTCGCATCGCTATCATCACACGGCCTCGGCCACGATGTTCTACGCGCTGCATGAAGGGCTGACGCTGATCGAAGAGGAAGGCCTGGAGAACCGCTGGGAGCGACATCATCGGGCGCATCTGGAGTTCGTGAAGAAGATCGAGGCGCTTGGGCTGGAGATGCTGGTTCCGAAGGAGCACCGCATCTGGAATCTGAACACGCCGAGAGTTCCGCAGGGAGTGGACGACGCAAAGGTGCGCGCCACGCTGCTGAAGGACCACGGTATCGAGATTGCTGGAGGCTTCGGACCACTGGCTGGGAAGATCTTTCGCGTGGGACTGATGGGACCGCTGGCGACCAGCGACAGCGTCGACCAATTTGTAGAGTGTTTCGCGAAAGCGCTGCGGTCGTCAGGATACCAGAACTAACGAAGCCCACCTTCTCTCGTAAGAGAAACGGCAGAAAAATGGAATACCTCGTGGGCCCACCCTCTCGCCAAAAACAGGTGAGGAGGATGGGGCACCCGCGGTTTCTGTGTAACGCAGCCCTGGAATGGGCTTGACGTCCCTTACTTTGGCGGCGCTGGCGGAGGCACGATCGAGGCGAGCCGGACGTCCTTCCTCACACTGGAGAAGTCGTCTTCCTTATAAACATCGGTAAGGCCGGAATATCCGTTGTCTTTCGCCTTTTCGAGACACACCAGACAATTGTCGACCTGCCCGAGCCTGGCATAGACCCGAGCCATCATAAAGTCCTGCTTCGCACGCTGCTCCCGATCGGTGATCTGGGCGGACAGGCCCGTATTCGAGCTGTGTAACAACGCATCCGGATCAAGTTGCAGAGCCCGCGAATATTGGTGCATGGCAAGGTCCATCTGATCCTGTGCGAAGTAAGTGAGGCCGAGGTTCACATGGAAGTTGGGCCGCAGGTCATCAAGCGCGATAGCCTTGCCAAAAAACTTCACCGCAGCAGGGTAGTTCTTGTCGATGTAGGACACCACGCCCAGATCGTTCCAGGCTTCCGGATAGTTGCGGTTGTACTTGGTCGCTTTAGTGAAGTCTGCACGCGCTGCCGCGAACTGACTATTCGACAGCTCGGCTAGACCGCGCTTGTTGTATAGCTTTGCGTTTTTCTTTTCCTTGCGCAGAGCTTCGGTGAAATAGGTAGTTGCCTGCTCGTAATTCTTTTGGGCGCGGCAGGCGTCACCGGCATTCTCCAGGTCAGCCACACTCATGGACTGGATGGCCGTTGCGCTCGGTTGCTGCTGCTCGCAAGGCAGAGCAATCGCCATCGCCGTCAACATCGTCACTGCAATCAACACTAGAACGAGAGTTCGCATAACTTGTCTCCTACAGGCGCCCTCGCAGACGAGAAAATTAACGCCCGCCGCAGCCGCCGTCCGCCACGTCACACGCCATATTTCGTGCGGGGTAAGTGTTCCTGCGGCCGCAATCAACTTCCCTCGCCAACAGCGGACACTTCCACCTGCCTATTTTTAGCGCAGGATAGCTAAGAAGTCGGTGACGGCGGGACGTGCGACGGGTGACTACAGTGAGCTGAGTTCCGGAAAGGGAATGATGACGCCAAGAAAAAATCCCGCCCTGTACAAGAGCGGGAACCGTAATGAGCAGGAGGAAAAGCGAGCGCGAAAACGGCTTTCTAAGCGGTGCCGAGCCGCTTCAGCACATTCTCGCGGAAGCCCCGACTTAGCGTGAGTTTCGTGCCATCCCGCAGCAGGATTGCGTAATCCCCATAAAGCGATGGCCGAAGCGTCTTGATGCGGTCGACATTCACCAGGGTGGAGCGATGAACCCGCAGGAACTGACGCTCTCCCAACCGCGACTCCAGCGACGTGATGGTCTCACGCAGGATGTGCGTGTTCGCGCCCACGTGTAGACAGACATAATTGCCGGCCGATTCCGCCCAGTCGATCTCGTTAGGCCTCAGGCAAACGATCTCGCCGTCAGCCTTGATCACGATGCGCTGCGGAGCATTTTTGCGCGAATCGAGTTCTGAAAGCAAGCCGAGCACGCGGCGCTGGAACATTGCTTCCGACGGATGCTGCAATTGCTTGCGAGCGTGGTCAAGCGCCTCTGAGAGACGCTCTTTCACCACCGGCTTCAGCAGGTAGTCGAGCGCATGCACCTCGAAGGCCTTCATCGCATAGCGGTCGTAGGCAGTGACGAAAATCGTAAGCGGCATGTGGTCGTCGCGCAGGGCCGAGACCACCCCGAAACCATCGGTCTCCGGCATCTGGATGTCGAGGAAGACCAGATCCGGTTTTTCGCGCTTGATGGTCGAGATAGCCGACTTGCCGTCGCCGCATTCGGCCACAATCTCCAGATCAGGTTCTTCTTGCAACAGGCTACGCAGGCGCTCGCGGGCTAGGGCTTCATCGTCACTAAGCAACACTCGAATGGGCATGGCTGGTGCTGACCTCCTCGAAATAGGTGCGGAAGGGAATATGGATTTTTACGATGCAGCCTCCGCCCGGCGCATCCTCCAGGGTCAAGCGATGATCTTGGGTGTAAAGCTGCGCCAGTCGTGCGCGCGTATTGCGCAGACCGACGCCTTCAGGCGGCACGACGCCGCCAAAGCAGGTGAGACCTTGTCCGTTGTCGCCGATCTCCATCCACAGTTCATCGAAGACCTGGCGGGTGGTAATGCGAATCAGGCCGGGCGCGCGCCGTGGGCCGATGCCGTGGCGAATCGCGTTTTCGACCAACGGCTGCAGAATCATGTTCGGAACCAGTGCCGACAGCGTATTGGGCGCGATGTCCATCTCCACCTGCAAGCGGTCCTGGAAGCGCGTCTGCTGGATGTCGATGTATTTCTGCAACATCGTCAGCTCACGGCTCAGTGGCACCTCATGCACTCCCATGGCATCCAGCGAGAAGCGCAGCAGATCGGCGAGTTGCAGCGTCATATGCTCGGCGGCGGGCCCGTCATTGCGTGCCAGTGCAGCAATTGAGTTCAAGGTGTTGAACAGGAAATGCGGCTCCAGCTGGATTTTCAACATCTCCAGTTGCGCCAGCGCCAGTTGGGCCTCAAGCTGAGACGATTGCAGCTCACGCTCGCGGTATTTGGCGTAATAGTCGATGGCCTGGGTAATCAGCAGAATGTACCAATAACGCTGGAAGTCCATGAACGCGCGCGACAGTACGTGAGCGAGGAAGGGAACGTGAGCTTCCGGCGTCCAGGTGACGAACGGCTCCAGCCAGACAATGACGGAGGCGCCGAGAAACGTCAGCATGATGCTGGCGCCTAAATGCAGCGGCAGGACTCTCTGCCAGTTGCCGCGTTCGAAGGTGAAGCGGCGCGCCAGGGCATAGACCGGCGGAGTCAGCAGCGACCAGATGAACGAAATGGTGATGTTCCAGGCGAGCAGCTGCGCCCAACTCTCGGGACTGCCCATGGACGCGGTGTAGACGTGAGCGCCGGCAGCGCTCAGAAAGGCCAGCACCGTCCACAGTACGAAAGCGACTGCCCAGACCCGTACCCACCGCTTCAGGAACCGGGTGATGCGGCCCGAGCCGGGATCGACGTCAGAGAAAACAATGTCCGCTGGAGAACCCAAATCCTCGATCATGTCGAAATACCTGAATTCTGCGTTAAAACCCACACGCAGGAAGACGAGCCACACCCAACGAGTGATAGACGAAATCCGTCAAAAATTGTTTCCGGAAAATTACAGCCATCGCATCAAAAGTCTCGACAGACTATGATCAGGGTGGTTCAAAACGCGCACAGTGTCCGCAAGTGGACATGATGTTGGGGCTAACAAAATCTCCGTATGCACGAACTCGGCATTGCCGCCTCAATCCTGGACTGCGTCGAGAAAGAAGCACAACGCCATCCGGGAGCTCACATTTCGAAGGTGGGTGTGAAGCTGGGAGAATTGGCCGGTGTCGATCAGGACGCCTTACAGTTTGGCTTTGAAGTCCTGGTCAAGGACACCGAGTTTGAGCCGTTGGCCTTGGATGTGGAATATGTTCCGCGCATGCAGCGCTGCTCGAAGTGCGAATATGAGTTTCGCATGACCGAGTTCGATCCCCGGTGCCCGCTGTGCGCCGATTTCGGAACCCAGTGCGTCAGTGGGGAAGAGCTCGACATTGCCTACATGGAAGTGGATGAATGAATCGTATTGCCGTCGAAAAGAAGGTTCTCAACGAAAACCAGATCCTCGCCGAGCAACTGCGCGAGCGCTATCGCCAGAACAACGTTCTCTGCGTCAACCTGATCAGCTCCCCCGGCTCCGGCAAGACGGCGCTGCTGGAGCGCACCCTGGAGCGCATGGATAAAAGTTCGCGCGTAGCCGTGCTCACTGGCGATCTGCAGACAGAGAATGATGCCCGCCGGCTGGCGAAGTTTGGATTTCCGGTGAAGCAGATTACCACCGGCGGGACCTGTCATCTCGACGCCAAGATGATCGAACGGCATCTCGAAGGCTGGAAGCTGGAAGACCTCGATCTGCTGATCGTGGAGAACGTGGGGAATCTGGTCTGCCCGTCGAGCTATGACCTCGGCGAAGACGCGAAGATCGTGCTGCTGAGTACGACCGAGGGCGAGGACAAGCCGCTGAAGTATCCGTCGATCTTCTTCAAGTCGGAACTGATGTTGCTGACCAAGATTGATCTGTTGCCGTATGTGCCCTTCTCGGCAGAGCTGGCGCGCGAGAACGCGCGACGGGTGCATCCGGGAATGGAGATCATCGACGTGTCGAGTACGACGGGAGAGGGGTTGGATCGCTGGATGGAGTGGCTGGCAGCGCGGCAGAGAAAAGTAGCGACGACGGTAGAGGCATAACCCGTATCCGTTGCGGCAGGCCCTGATCCATTTTCCAAATGAAAAGGCCCGAACAAGTCGGGCCTTTTCACTGGATTCGCATTACGCGGCGCTGAAGCGCCGCACTACCCGAACGACCTACCGACTGCTGGTCGCTGCCGTATCACCTTGCTGGGCCGTCAGTCGCGCATTGTTATGCTGCGCGATGGTCTTCTTGGCGTTATCGGCCAACTGCTTCGCTTGAGGCAGCAGATCCAGCGCCTTCTCCACTTCCGGATCCGTCTCGGCGTGAACCCTCATGCCTTCCTGCTGGCCAAACTCGTTGATGAAGAGCTCGGCCTTGATGTTCGATTTGATCCAGTCCATGTTCTCCGCCAGGTCCGCTTCGGTGAAGGGGATCTTCTGCTCGTCCAGGAACTTGCGGAACTCCTGGATAACGGCATCATCCACCTGGAATTGTTTGTTGACCTGGTGGTTAATCACATAGTGCTTAGCGAAATTGAAGAACGCGTACTTCTCCAGAAGGGTGTCCTCGAAGCGGTTCGTCTTCTGGTTTGGAATCTTGACGTCGGGGGTAATGCC
This sequence comes from uncultured Acidobacteriaceae bacterium, assembly GCA_963698845.1. Taxonomy (GTDB): domain Bacteria; phylum Acidobacteriota; class Terriglobia; order Terriglobales; family Acidobacteriaceae; genus Bog-257. The sequence continues at coordinate 401,341 of CAVOSH010000005.1, read as the reverse complement.
GCCGCCGCCGTATACGGTCCGGCCGCTGTCAGTCATCTTCACTTCGTGATTGGTGGCCGTCTGATCGGCATTGTCGCGATCGTTGTAGTAGTAGTCGTAGAGCGAGACGCCATCGTAATTACGCTGAATCAGACGCCCGCTGGGCGTGTAGTACTTCGCGGTGGTCAGTGCCAGACCAGTGTTCTCAGAGAGCGGGTAGACCGTCTGCACCAGGCCCTTGCCGAAGGTGGTTTCACCGGCGATCAGGCCGCGGTCATGGTCCTGGATTGCCCCGGCCACGATCTCGGCCGCCGAAGCCGTGCCGCGATTGACCAGGACGACGATGGGATAGTCTTTGCCGCCATTGCCATGCGTCGCGCGATAAACCTTCTCCGTCGACGCGCGCCCGTGATGCGAAACGATGACCTGTCCCTTCTTCAGGAACTGATCGGCCACGCCAACGCCCTCGCTCAACAATCCGCCGGGATTCTGGCGAAGGTCGAGGATGAGTCCATGGATGTCGCCGAACTCGTCGAGTGCGTCGCGAACTTCTTTCTCCGTCGTCTCCTGGAAGCCGGAAACGTGGACGTAGCCGATACCCGGCCGAATCAGGAAGTGCACGTCAACGCTGTAGCGTGGAATCTCGTCGCGAATGACCGTGAAGTCCAGCGGCTTGTCGGAGCCCTCACGCAGCACGGTGATCTTTACGCTCGTGCCCTTGGGGCCTTTCAGCAGTTCGGCAACGTCACTGGTACTCATGTTATCGGTCTGCTTGCCGTCGACGGCGATGATGATATCGCCCGGGCGAATACCGACTCGATAAGCGGGAGCGCCGGCGAACGGCGCGATGACGATGACTTTATTGTTACGGGGGCCAACCTGCATGCCCACGCCGTAATACTTGCCGCGCTGCTCTTCGCGCAGGGCAGCGTACGACTTAGGATCGAAGAAATTGGAGTGCGGATCCAGCACGCGCAGCATGCCGGGAATGGCGCCGTTATAGATTGCCTTATCGGGGTTCACCGGCTCGGCGTAATTCTCCTGCACCACCTTGTACACGTCGCCAAAAGTGCGGAGGCTGTCGCGAATGTCGCCATCGCCGCTGGAGGAAGCAGCCACGGAGAGTCGCTGCCCAAACAGCATACCCAGACAACCGCAAGTGAAGATGATGGAGAGTATAAGAACTGCGGAGCGACGCGAACTACGTGCCATGTATGTTTCCTTCGACGACCAAACCCGCCCGGCGCATCGCCACTGGCGGATTCCCGATTGGCTGGGTGGATCTCTGAGACCGGCGCATCCTTAAGACATCTGCCCGCAGTATACCATGGAGTACACAGGCACTTGAGCGCTGTTCCAGCCGCTATTTTGATGCCTTACAAAGTTTCAGGGGTGCTAAATCTAATTCGTTCCCCGCCTGCGTAACAGACGGTAGAGGAGGGCGTTGGTGAGCAGGGGAGCGTAGCGGCTAGCCGGCAAATGGCACTTGGCATTTAGCGGTTGGCCAAGACATGCCAGGCTACGAGCAGGCTTCCGGAGTTCTTAGCCAGCTGCTAAGTGCCAAAGCTAACTGCTAACTGCTATTCTCGCTGCTATCATGAACCTATGAGCCTGCCAGACTTAATCTTCATTTCCGGGTTGGCTCTAGTGCTCGTAGGGCCGAAGAAGCTGCCTGGGTTAGCTCGGCAGGCAGGAATGTTCATGGCCGAATTCAAGCGCGCCAGTAACGAGTTCAAGCGCCAGTTGGACACAGAAATGTTGAACATCGAACTGGAAGAACGGGCCAAGAAACAGGGCGCAGACCCTAAGGTCCTTGCACCCGAAGAGCCGTGGGAGCGGCTGATGCGGCCTCTCACCGACTCGGTCAGCCGGACTAAGCAGGAGTTTGGAGCCATGCTGAAGCCGGACGGAGAGCCACCCAAGGCGGACCAGCCTGCCCCTCCTACGATTCGACCTGCAGGTAGCGAATAGGCAATGTCCACCCCTGTTCTAGAAACCGCCCAAAAGCGCGCCTCCGAAGAGATGACGGGCATGAGCTTCCTCGAGCACCTCGAGGAACTGCGCCGCCGCATCGTTCACAGCGTTCTTTATATTCTTGCGGGCTTCGGTGTCTGCTGGTGGTTTCATGAGCGGATCTTCGCGGTCATGCAGCGGCCGATCATGCAGGCATTGGCCAAGAATCACCTGGACACGAAGCTGGTCTACCTGAATCCCACTGACCCGTTCAACATGTACATCAAGATCTCGCTGCTGGCGGGACTCTTCCTGGCGTCGCCGTTCGTGCTCTACCAGGTGTGGGCCTTCATCGCACCCGGACTCTACCGCAACGAACGGCGATACGTGATGCCGTTCATGGTAAGTACGGTGGGACTGTTCCTGGCCGGCGGATACTTCGGTTACAAGATGGTCTACCCCGGAGCGCTGGATTTTCTGATCCGCTTCAGCGGGCAGTTCCAGCCGATGATCACGGTCGGCGAATATACGGACCTATTCCTCACGATCATTGCCGGACTTGGCGTGGTCTTCGAGATGCCGATCCTGATCTTCTTTCTCGCGCTGATGGGCATCGTCAGCGCCGGCTGGATGTGGCGCAACTTCCGCTATGCCATCCTCGCTATCTTCGTGATCTCGGGCATCATCAGCCCCACCCCTGATATCACGAATATGTGTATCTTCGCTGCGCCTATGATCGTGTTGTATCTGTTCAGCATCGGAATCGCCTGGTTCGTGCATCCCGCGCAGCGTAAGAAGCGGGCCGCGAAAGCCGCCGGCCAGTAGCTCTCGTCCCCAATTCCTCTGCACCCGGCTGAGATAACATCTCATCTACACTTGATCGCTGTCTGTCTGAGGCGCGGGGTACAACATGTCCACCAAGCCGTTAATCGTCTCGCCCGATGAGAACCATCAGGCTTTTCCGAAACTCACTCCCGCGCAGTTGGAAAAGATAAAGCCCTACGGAAAGCTCAGAAAGGTGACGGCGGGCGAGATCCTGGGCGAGCCGGGCGACAGCAACGTGCCGGTTTTTGTTGTGCTCTCCGGATCGCTGAGCATCCTGCAGCCTGTTCTTGCGGGTTTTCAACTGGTTGTGACCCACCAGGCGGGCGGGTTTTCCGGTGAATACATGATGATTTCAGGCCAGCACGCCATGGCGCGAGCCCAGGTAGCTGAAAGTGGCGAATTCATCGAAGTCCCGATCGACAACTTCCGCGCGATGATCGGCCGCGACGCCGAACTCAGCGAGCTGTTCATGCGGGTCTTCATCCTGCGGCGGTTGGAACTGATCGCGCGCGAAGTGAGCAACACCGTACTGATGGGGTCGGAGCACTCGCCGGCAACCTTGCGCCTGCGCGAGTTCCTCAGCCGTAACGGTCAGCCTTATCGTTACATCAACCTCGACAACGATGAGCGATCGCAGTTCATGCTCGATCACTTTCACGTGAGCGTCGACGATGTTCCGGTGGTCATTTGCAACGGAGAGCACGTACTGCGCAATCCGACCACGGCGCAGCTTACCGACTGCCTGGGTTTGAACGCCAACGTTGACGAGTCGCTGGTGCGCGATCTGATCGTTGTGGGAGCCGGACCTGCGGGATTGGCAGCAGCGGTTTACGCGGCGTCGGAGGGGCTCGACGTGCTGGTGGTCGAGGAGGCCGCTCCAGGCGGGCAAGCCGGCTCCAGCTCGCGGATCGAAAACTATCTTGGCTTTCCCACCGGCATCTCCGGAGCCGAACTGACGGGACGGGCGCTGGCCCAGGCGCAGAAGTTCGGTGCGAACATGATGGTCGCCCGCAGAGCGGTTCGCCTGCATTGCGACCGGCGTCCCTACCAGATCGGGCTGGACCAGGGCAATCGGTTGTCCACGCGCTCAATCGTTCTGGCGGCAGGAGCACAGTACAACAAGCCGCCGATCAAGAACCTGGAAAAGTTTGAGGGCGTAGGTGTGTATTACGGCGCGACTGCAATGGAGTCGCAATTCTGTCTCGATCAAGAGGTGACAGTCATAGGGGGCGGAAACTCGGCCGGACAAGCCGCCATCTTTCTCTCCGAAAAGGCGCGCAAACTTTACATGCTGGTGCGTTCGTCGCAACTGTCCGACACCATGTCGCGCTACCTGATCCGCCGCATCGAAGAGAACCCAAGAATCGAGCTGCACTACCAGACGGAGATCCTTAGCGCCGACGGCGCCGACCATCTTGAGCGCGTCACCTGGAAGGACAAAAAAACGGGAGAAACCTCGACTCACAACGTACGGCACCTGTTCGTGATGACCGGCGCCTCACCTCGTACGGAGTGGCTGCGAGGCTGCCTCGCGCTCGACAAAAAGGGCTTCGTTGTGACCGGCCACGATTTGGATCGTTCTACCCTGCAACAATCGGAGTGGCCGCTTTCGCGTCCGCCGCAACTGCTCGAGACCAGCTTGCCGGGCGTCTTCGCGGTGGGCGACATTCGCGCCGGGAATGTGAAACGCGTAGCATCGGCGGTCGGCGAGGGATCGATTGCCATTCACCTGGTGCACCGTGCGCTGGCGGAACTGTAAGGTTGAATCAAAAGGATGAGCACAGCCTGCTAGAGCTGTGCTCAAGGTTCACTCCGAAAGGCCGCTTTTCTGATAAGCCGCTATTGACAGCTTTCACTCACCATTTTCAGACTGCTGACCTTCAGGTCCATAACGGCCGCGCCGCCTGCCTCGGATTTCTCGGCGGCTTCTTTCTTCTGCTCCATGGCAGAAGAGAGCTTCGCCTGCATGCCGGTAACGGTTACAGTGTGCCCCATATGCTCGCCCAGGTTCTTGCCCCACAGTTCGTACATCTTGCCGTCCTGGCCCATCAGGTAATAGCCGTTGGCATCGCTTCCTTGCTTGAGGCAGCCAGTTACTGTCATGGTTTTGCTGCCGGCGTCCTGCGCACTTGCCAGCAAGGGGAGCAGTGTGAACAGCGCTAAAGGGGCCAGGAAAAAGGCCAGCTTCTTCAAGTGTGACATTAGGTCATACTCCTTTCAAACTCCGAACGAACTCGGAGCCTGGTTGGTGAGGCGCCAGTGGCTCTCAGGCGCCCAGTTTGACGACGGGCGAATAGCCTGCCCAATCGATAACTACTATCGACGATAGTACTCGCCTCAGGGTTTGCCGTCGAGGCGAAGGAAGGTCATCGAATTCTTGTGGTTATCCACAAGAACTTGGATGTAACTCACTGATGAAAAGGTGGTTTTAGGGGGTTACGGATGTGCTGGCGGCTGACTATAATCAAAGTGGAACTCTGCTATGGCCAGCCGCGTCAACATGATGAGCCTCTATTTCGCCGGTATCGTTCCGGCGTCAGGGGTGGGTCTGCGCGCCATCTGGTCCAGGACTACCTCCACTCGCGCCGACGTCAAGCTGGCTCCGTGCATGGCCCGGCCCAACCTCTTCTCTGGCGACTAACGCTGTTTTCCTTCCTGCGCCTCCCGCGCTAGCCGGTTCAACCAGACTGGTCCGCGGGCTGACCCAAGCTCCGGCATACAACTCGTGCCGCAAGCCTTATGGAGGAAAACAGCATGTCCGTCAATACTCTTACTCCCGTTGCAGGTCCCAACATCAAGACCGCTCTGCCGGGTCCCAACGCTTTAAAAGTTCTCGAAGGCGATGAACGTTACATTTCGCCGTCCTATACACGCTCGTATCCGATGGTTGCCAAGCGCGGCCGCGGTTGCATCGTGGAAGACGTCGATGGCAACGAGTTTCTCGACTTCTCCGCCGGCATTGCCGTGACCTCGACCGGCCACTGCCATCCTGAGGTCGTCGCCGCCATCCAGAAGCAGGCTGCCGAGCTGATTCACATGTCGGGCACAGATTTCTATTACGAGAGCATGGTGACCCTGGGCCAGCGCCTGTCGAAGGTTGCGCCCATGAAGGGGCCGCACAAGATCTACTACGGCAACTCCGGCGCCGAGGCCATTGAAGCCGCGCTGAAATTGGCGCGTTACCACACCAAGCGGCAGAACATCATCGCGTTTTATGGCGCGTTCCATGGACGCACCATGGGGGCTTTGTCGCTGACGGCATCGAAGCCGCAGCAGCGCCGCCGCTTCGCTCCGCTCGTGCCCGGCGTGACCCATGTGCCGTATCCGAATATTTATCGCGGAGCTTCCGGTGGAGAGAAAGAAGCGGAAGCCTACGCTCTTGAATGCGCGCGCTTCATCGAAGACAAATTGTTCAAGACCACGCTGCCTCCCGAGGAAGTTGCTGCGATCTTCGTCGAGCCGATTCAGGGTGAAGGCGGCTACGTGGTTGCGCCAACGGTCTTCATGCATGAGCTGCGCCGCATTTGCGATCGTCATGGAATTCTGCTGGTTGCCGACGAAGTGCAGTCGGGCGCCGGCCGGACGGGGAAGTGGTGGGCCATCCAGCACACCGGCGTCGAGCCCGACATCATCTGCAACGCGAAAGGACTCGCCAGCGGTATGCCCTTGGGCATCATGATGTCGAAAGCTGAGATCATGGACTGGGTTCCGGGCTCGCACGCCTCCACCTTCGGAGGCAATCCGGTATCGATCGCGGCAGCGCTGGCCACGATGGACGTGCTCGAACGCGAAGGCATCAAGAATGCCGAGGTGGTGGGCAAGCACATCATGGATCGCATCGCCGCGTGGCCGAAAACTCACGACCTGGTGGGCGATGTGCGCGGACGCGGCCTGATGATCGGCGTAGAAATTGTCACCGACAAGAAAGCCAAAACGCAGGGCGGCACCGAGCGCGACAAGATTGTCGAGCTGGCGTTTGAACGTGGAGTGCTCTTGCTGGGCTGTGGACCGAACACGATCCGCATTGCGCCGCCGCTCATCGTGACCAAAGAGCAGGCAGACATCGCGATGGATGTGCTGGAGGAATGCATCAACATCACGGCCGGTAAGCCACACGCCAAGGCGTCGACCAACGGCAAGCAAGTCGGAGCGTAATTCGAATATCGGTAAATCCTGGGTGCCCCGTTCTAGCCCGACTTTGGCTAGGGCGGGGCTTTTGACTTTTCTGGCGTTAGCGAATCGATCACGTTTGAGGAACGGTGGCCAGGATTTTAGAACGACCACCGTGTACGTATTTTGCCAGTGAGCTGCTCAGAGTACTACACTGCGAAAGCCATGATCCGACAGACTTGCATTATCCTTGCGCTATTTCTCACTCTCTCTTCGCTCGCCGCCACCGCTCAGTACACCGACGTTACCGCGATGAACGACCTCGGCGGCCCAAAGGAATTTGCGGCTCGCCGAGCCGAACTTGCAGCGAAGCTCAAGAACGGCTACGTCCTACTCTTCGCGAAGACGCAGGAGCCGGCCGCCGCGCACTATCGCGAAGACAACGACTTCTACTACTACACCGGCCTGTCCGACCTGGGCGCGGTCATGTTCATGAACGTCGAGAAGCAGACGGTGGTGATCTTCGAACCACAGCAGAGTCCTCGAGAGATACAGGTTTACGGGGCTAACCTGCTGGGCATGTCCAAAGACGAGCAGAAATCGCTCGGCTATCCGGTCGTGCTGCCGGTTTCGACCCTGGACGGGAATCTGTCCTTTCTGTTCGGCTCGGGCCAGGAAAACGACTTGTGGGTACGGCTTGGCTTCGCCGACAAGCCGGATGGCGCCCGCTTTGAGACTGGACGCGATTATGCCGCCGAGTACAACGACCCTTACGGCCAGAATCTGCCCGGCGACCGCGGCGCCCTAGTGAAACTCCGCGAGCGGTATCCGGCGGCCCACCTCCGCGACATCACGGGGGCGATGGACCAGATGCGCAACATCAAGCGGCCAGGTGAGATTGAAGTCCTCCGCCGCAACGGACGCATCAGCGCGCTGGGAGACAAGCAGGCCATCGAGATGGCGCACCCCAACATGTTCGAGTACCAGATCGAAGCCGAGGCCGAATACGTCTTCCGCAACGCAGGCGCGCAGGGCCTCGCGTATCCGGCAATCGTGGGTTCAGGCATTCACGCCAACACCTGGCACTACTTCTTCAATCGCGATCAGATCAAGCCCGGCAGCATCGTGGTCTTCGACTTCGCTGCCGATCTCGACCACATGACCATGGACATCACGCGCACCTTCAATATCGATGGCAAGTTCACGACCGAGCAGGCCAAGTGGTACAACGTTGATCTGGACTCGCAGAAGGCTGTCATCGCCATGCTGAAGGTTGGCAATACCTATGAGCAGGCTGCCGACGCGGGCAAAGCCGTTTTCGAGAAGGCGGGCGAAGGCGCGCAGTGGATGGGCTTCCCCGGACACTTCGTCGGCCTGGCCACCCACGATGTCATGCTTCCGAAAGGACCGATCCAGGCAGGGCAGGTGGTGACGGTTGAGCCCATCGTTGAGTTTCCCGACAAGCACTGGCACTTCCGCGTGGAAGACACCATCCTGATTACTGCGAATGGTCCCGAGATCCTTTCGTCAGCGGTTCCCAAGGAGCAGGCGGACGTAGAGAAGATGGTCGGCAGCCAGCCCGCGCCGCCGGCGGTGAAATAAGTGAGGGATCACATCTGAAATTGATTTCAGGTGATCCTTGGGCGGCGCACGCCTTCAGACGTGCCTATAAGATCCGAAAAATATCTCGGCTTCATTCGCTGAGGTAAGAGGCGACCTCAGGCGCTAAAGCGCATTGAGAATTGATATCGCAATGTGCACGCCTGAAGGGGTGCTCCACCCAACCTCTCAAATCGACCTGGTGCTGTGAACTGAGCTTCCGTGATATCCGATAAGGGACGCGGTAACATAGAGCTGTTGAGTTCTTAGGAGAAGATCTGCCTGTGCCCGAATTGCGTAAAGATCCGATCATCGGACGATGGGTCATCATTTCTACAGATCGCTCGAAGCGTCCCTCCGATTTCATGCGGGAGCCGGTCAAAATGAAGGGCGGCTTCTGCCCCTTCTGCGCCGGCAACGAGAGCAAGACGCCGCCCGAAGTGCTGGCATACCGTCCCAATGGGGCGTCGGCGAACAGCAACGGCTGGACGGTGCGGGTGGTGCCGAACAAGTTTCCGTCGCTCGGCATTGAAGGAAATCTTAATCGCCAGGCCGAGGGTATGTTCGACAAGATGAATGGCGTCGGCGCGCACGAAGTCATCGTCGAGACTCCCGACCACAACCTCACGCTGGCCAATCTGCCCGAGAAGCGCATCGAGGACGTTTTCTGGGCCTTCCGCGACCGTATTCTCGACCTGAAGCAGGATCGCCGCTTCAAGTACATCCTGATCTTCAAGAACCATGGCCCGCTGGCGGGCGCTACTCTGGAGCATTCCCATGGACAATTGATCGCGCTGCCCATCGTGCCCAAGCACGTAGTGGAAGAGTTGGAAGGCTCCAAGCAGTACTACGTTTACAAGGAGCGGTGCGTCTTCTGCGACATCATCCGTCAGGAGACCGAATCGGGCGTGCGCGTGGTCGCTGAGAACGATGGCTTTCTGACGCTCGCACCCTATGCGCCGCGGTTTCCGTTCGAGACCTGGATTCTGCCTAAGCGCCACGAATCGGCGTTTGAGAATGCGTCGTCACAGGTGTATGAAAGTCTGGCTAAGGCCGTGAAGAACCTGCTGATGCGCGCCGATCTGGTGTTGGACAATCCTGCCTACAATCTCGTGCTACATACCGCGCCGGCGCAAGAGGCGTCCATGGACCACTATCACTGGCATCTGGAATTCATGCCGCGGCTCACCAAGATCGCCGGCTTCGAGTGGGGAACCGGCTTCTATCAGAACCCGACTCCGCCGGAAGAGGCTGCGCGATATCTCCGCGAAGCGCGGATCGAGACGCCGCAGACGGCAGGGGTTCCGATACCGTAATTCGATAAGCTTCCTGTGAACGCTGACAAAATGTGCGATCGACCTAAAGAGAAGATTGCCGGTGAAGAATCATTGACGGAATGGTTTGGCAAGTGGCCATGTTTCCACGATGCAGAAGTCTTGAGCGTTTTTCTAACGCGCAGTGGTGAATCGGTTATACGGATCTACCCTTACTATCCGGATAAGCCAGCCACGGTGGATTTCGTTCTGAGCGGAATAACAGATATCGAACTTGCTGATTTCAGTAGTCAGAACGTCATTCACAGCCTGCATATCGAGAAGGCCAAGGATCAGCACGGCGACGACGTATATCGGCTTATCCTGGGTCCCTGCTATGGAGTGGCGGGGCGGGTCGATGCGGAATCTTTACGGGTCGAGCTTTTACCTGGTCCCAGTCCTGACGGAGTGAGTAACTGGTAATGGCGATTCAGGGCGCTGAAACGTGGAAGCAGCGCACTATCGCTCCTAACGCTTGCTGTAATCTTGAACCAACGTCGCATGAGGCTCGCCACCTTTTCGCCGCGTTCGCAATCCAATCACTATGGGCCTTGAGGCACTGAAAAATCGAGCACGTTTTCTCAGCGGACTCTACAGCGACCTGCTGGAGACGGGCATCCGGTACTTCTTTCCGGGCTCAACCTTGCAGCGTATCAGCGAGGGTGCCGAGGAGATGCCCGGCCTGCTGGGCGCGGTTCCCAGCGGCGGGGAAGTACAGTTCGAGTGGATGGGCTCCGGTTATTCGCTCACCGCAAGTTCCAAGCTCTCCGATCACGAGCGCCGACTGTTGCGCAGTATCGGCATGGTGTTGTCGGCTCGCTACCAGTTGCTGACGAACGAGGCGCTGGCCGCGCAGAGCTTTCAACTTTTTCGCGGACTGCCGGAAGACCGCTTCGTCTCGGCGTTTCTCGATCCGGGGCCGCACTCGAGCGCCGAATCGATTGCCGAGATTCCGGACCGCATCGCCGACGCCATCGAAGTGCTGCGCACCAGCAGCATGAGCACTTATGAGAACCGCCGCATCTCCACCGGGGTGCTGCTCTTCGGTTCCATGCCTGAGCCCTGCCACGCGCCGCCGGAAACGCCGGCCAATGCGCTGCGATATTCGCACCAGCTCACCGGCATCCGCAGCTTTCACCGCTTATGCGACGGATTGCGTACCATGGCGCTGGTCGACCAGAACGGCCTGCTGGCGGAACTGATTGACGTACACGAGTGGGCAGAGCCCTATCGCGATATGCCGCTGGCCGTGCCGCCATCGGCTATGTACATCGACCATGCTCGGGCTACATTGTGCGGCGGGCATGTCTGTCTAGTGCTGTCGCCGAACGGCGAGATCAAGGTCTACAACGACGGCGTTCCCGTTTTCCGCTTCATTGACGGCAAGTGGCGGCTGGTCGATGCCCGCCATCGTTATGCGATGTGGAAAGACGCCGTCGGCAATGCCGAACTCGCAGAACGTCTATTCTCCGTCGCGCTCAATTTAACCGAGAGCCGGCGTGGCGCACTCTTCGTCGTTCTTGATGATGCCCAGTCGGCGCATGCCCTGGTGTCGGAGCCGGATCTTCTCGATCACCTGAATCACGACGACGTGGCCGATGGCGTTACCAGCAAAGACCAGCTGCACTACCTGCTGCGGGACAAGAGCATTCTCGACGTTCCATCCACCGTGCTCGAAAACATCGCCCGCATCGACGGCGCAGTCGTGCTCTGCGGGAACGCTAACCTGCTCGCCTTCGGCGCGATTTTGCACCATCACTCGATGGAAGAAGCGCTCAACCGCACCGTCGAAGGCGGCCGCACCACGGCAGCCATAGCGGCCTCACACTACGGCACCGTGCTGAAGATCAGCGAAGACGGGGTGATCTCGATGTATCGCGGCGGCCGGTGTTTGTGGGAGATGTAGCCGATAGCTCGTCGGGCTAAGATGCCGTGTCGCTAAAGCTCCAGTGGCGGCACACGGCAGCGCAACTAGGGAGACTCTGATTAAGTTCTCCCTTTCCACAGAGAGCATAGGTAAAGTCGCGTCAGTATGAAGCAGAGGACACTGGCGACGATGAATGGATTTGAGCGGTACAGCAAAAAGACGCGGCGGGCGGTATTTCTTGAGGAGATGGAACAGGTAGTACCGTGGGCCGAACTGCGAGCACTGATCGAGCCCTATTACCCAAAGGCAGGCAACGGGCGACCTCCGGTGGGTGTGGAGCGGATGCTGCGCATCTACTTTTTGCAGCAGTGGTTCAACCTGTCGGACCCGGCGGTGGAAGAGGCGCTGTACGATTCGGCGGTAATGCGCAGCTTCGTGGGCATCGATCTGGGTCGCGAACCAGTGCCGGACGAGACCACGGTGTGCAAGTTCCGTCATCTGCTGGAAGAACACGGTTTGGGCGGGCAGATGCTGAAAACAGTGAACCTGTACCTGCAGAGCCAGGGAGTGCGGATCACGACGGGAACGATCGTAGACGCGACCATCCTGCATGCGCCCAGTTCGACCAAGAACCGCGAGCAGAAGCGTGATCCCGAGATGCACCAGACGAAGAAGGGCAACCAGTGGTACTTCGGCATGAAGGCACACGTGGGCGTGGACAGCAAGACCAAGCTGATTCACACCGCGCTGGTGACAGCGGCCCATGTGGCGGACGCGAGCGTGTTGCCGGAGTTGTTGCACGGCGAGGAGACCCGGGTGTGGGGCGATCAGGCGTATCGCGGACAGAGGGAGGTCATCCAGCAATGTGCGCCGCGGGCGCAAGACTGCACTCACCGGCGCTACCGTTACAAAGATCACATCGACGAAGTGGAGCGGGCGAAGAACCGGACGAAGTCGACGGTGCGCTCCAAGGTGGAACACGTGTTTGGAGTGATGAAGCTGAAGTTCGGATTCGTCAAAGTGCGCTACCGGGGACTGGCGAAGAACGCCAACCGATTGTTTGCCACCTGCGCTTTGGTGAATCTGTTCCTGGTGCGCAAGAGGCTGCTGTACTGGGCGGCGTAGTGTCCTCTAACAGCGCCCCGCTCCCGAATGTGCGAGTCCGAGAGGCTAAACGACCTGCGGGAATGAATGAAAGGATCTGAATTTCCCTTTGGAGTCATTCCTGCCTTAAATGCAAGTGGTTATTCAGAGGTTCCCTAGAAGATTCGCTCTTTCAAAGCTACCTGGCATGAAAATCCGTTTCGATGGAACCACCCGGGCACAACTGTTCCGGCGAAGCGGTCGGCGGCAATAGGGAACCGCTTGAACCGCGAAGATCCGGTTGCTTCGGCGCGTCGAAGTCGAGCAACGACCCCAGAACCCCGAAGGGGTGGCTACGCCGTTAGCCCAGGATGGAGCGAAGCGGAATCCTGGGTAGACGCCCTATGAGGATAAGCCGGCGACACTCTTCGCAGGTGAGCCAAGCCGGCGCTGATTACAATAGTTGCAGTGCTAACCGCGCGCCAACCCGAGTTTCAGTTCGATCTTACCGGCGGACACATCGCGCTTGATCTCGCCAACAGCATCAGCCGACGCGACGATCCTGATCGCACCGCTGAACACTTGAAGAGCTATGCCGACCTGGTCTCGTTTGCCCTTCAAGACAAAATTCTGTCGCCCCCTGAAGCGAAGGATCTGCTTGCCTGGGCAGAGAAGAATCGGGTCGCGGCCAAGCGCAGCCTTCGAAAAGCTATCGTACTACGCGAGGCGATTTACCTGCTCTTTGCTGCCCACGCTCGGCACAAAGCCCCTCCAGTCGAGGCACTGCCGACCGTCAACGATCACGTCCTGGAAGCTCTCCGGCAGCGAAATCTACTCGCCTCAAACGGCGGTTTCCGTTGGGAGTTCCAAACGAACAGCAGGAACGCCCTCGATCGGATTATCTGGCCTATCGCTCAGGCTGCTGCCGACTTGCTCACGTCCGACGAGCTGAAACTGGTGCGCCGGTGCGAAGCTCCAGACTGCCAATGGCTCTTCCTCGATAACAGCCGCAACCGCAGCCGGCGCTGGTGCGACATGAAGAGTTGCGGCAATCGCGCCAAAGCTCGCCGGCATTACCAGCGCGCCCGTGAATAGCGTTATTCGGTTCGGGCGCGCGGAGTAATCGCCAGCTTCAACAGCTCGGTACCGCGCACGACTTCAACCTCGCAAGCCACGCCGCTGCGATCATCCGTCAACAGCCGGTGCAAATCGTCGACATTTCCAACGGTGACGCCGGCAAACCGCACGACGATATCGTGCTCATGCACACCCGAACGCTGAGCCGGCGAACCGGGGACGACGTTCAGAACCAGCAGGCCGCTCTCGGTCGGCAGATCGTAGTAACGCACAAGGCGGCGATGCAGGGCGACACCCTGTCCCATCACGCCAATGTAGCTGCGGCGAACCAGGCCATCGCGTATCAGCCGGGATGCGACGACCTCCGCCGTGTCCGCGCCGATCGCGAAGCAAATCCCCTGCGCCCCCATGATGGTCGCCGTATTTACCCCAACAACCTGTCCCCGCGAGTCGACCAACGGTCCACCGGAGTTGCCCGGATTCAGTGCGGCATCGGTCTGGATCACGCCGTCGATCAGACGTCCTGAACGGGAGCGCATGGTCCGTTCCAGCGCGCTCACCACACCTGCCGTCACCGTGTGCTGAAAGCCGAGGGGATTGCCAATCGCGATCACCACTTGCCCCACGGCCAGCCGTCTTGAACTGCCAAGCGGAACCGACGGCGCAGCCATGCTGCTGCGGATCACCGCGAGATCTGTGTCAGGATCGTCGCCGACCACTTCGGCGGGGAAGCGCTCACCTCCCGGAGTGACAACGGACAGCGCCGTTGCCGCATGCACGACGTGGCTGTTGGTCAGAATAAATCCGTCGGGAGTGAACACGAATCCCGAGCCCGCGCCTTCGCCGCGCGCTTGTTTTACTTGTATGTGAACCACGGCCGGACCGACTCGCTGCACCGATCCCACGACTGCGCGGGAGTAGCTGTCCAGCAACTCAAGGTCGGGATTGGTGAGAAGATCCTGATTTTCCCCAACCGGATTGGAAGCAAGCTCGTCGCCCGAATAATGAAGAGATCCCATATCACCTCGTGACATGTGGATGCTGTGCTGGTCAGATTCGATTCGTCCGGGAGAAGGAGTCAGAATGACAAAGGCACACCCGATGGTGTGCCTTTGTTGAATTGGGACGGCGGGCTAGCGGCCGAAGTACTTGGCGTTGCGATCGGCGAAGTCCTTCCACTTTTCCGGCAGATCGTCCAGGGCGAAAATTGCCGATACCGGACAGACCGGCACGCAGGCGCCGCAATCGATGCACTCGACCGGATCGATGTATAGCATCTCTTCAGCGCCATGCTTCTCGCTGTCTTTCTTGGGGTGAATGCAGTCTACCGGACAGGCATCGACGCAAGCTGTGTCCTTCGTGCCAATACACGGTTCCGCGATCACATAAGCCATAAAGCAGTGTCTCCTCAGATCTTTCTATGCGTTAAGTGGAGAATACCCGGTAAGAATAGCTGTTCCGATAGTATCAAAACCCGTCGGGTTGTGGCGATTGCGCGTTACCCGACGTTGGCCGGTTCGCGCTCGCTCGCCGGTTCGTACTCCACAATGTAGCCGGCGATAGCGCTGGCCGCCACCGTCAGCGGACTCGCCAGGTACATCTGGCCGGGGCCGCTGCGTCCGGGGAAGTTGCGGTTCTGCGCACTGATGACGACCTGGTCGGCGCGCTTTGAAACCCCTGGACCCGCATTGATACAGGCTCCGCAACTAGGTTCGATCACATGCGCGCCGGCGCGCTCGAAGATATCGAGATAGCCCTTCCGCAGGCAGTACTCACGGGTCTCCTGCGAGCCGAACTGAAGATAGAACTCAGTATTCGCGGCGACCTTCTTACCCTGCTTGAGAGCATCACTAAGCACCGCCGCGTACATGTCCATGTCCTCGTTCTTGCCGGCGGTGCAGGTACCACCGTAGGCAATCTCGACCGGCACTGGGGTGTTCAACTCACGAACAAACTTGCCGTTGCCGGGATCGCCAGGCGTGGCGACCATTGGATAAATGTCATTCGCGTCCATCTCAATCAGGTGCGCGTAGTGTGCGTCCGGATCGCTATACAGGCCTTCGGTCAGCGTCTGCGCTTCGTTTTCGCTCATGCCGCGCCGTTCCATCAGAAATTCCGCGACCTTCTGATCGGGCGCGACGATGCCGGTGAAGCCGCCGATCTCCGCTGCCATGTTCGTCATGGTGGCGCGTTCGTCAACGCCCAGAGCTTCGATGGCCTCGCCGGAATACTCGATGACCTTCGCCAACGCTTTGCCGGAGCGAATGTATTCCATCGAGAGCAGTTTCAGGATGAAGTCTTTCGCGGTAACGTTCTCCCGCTTCTTGCCACGGATCATAACCTTCACCGACTCTGGCACTTTCACGCGGACATCTTTGGTGAACCATGAATTGAAGACGTCGGTGGTGCCGATACCGAAGGCCACGCAACCCATGGCGCCCACGTGGGGCGTGTGAGAGTCGCTGCCGACGTTAAGCTGGCCGGGAAGAGCGTAACTTTCGGTCACGATCGAGTGACAGATGCCTTCGGAGCCTTTGCGGTCTTTCAATTCGCCATGTAACTTGATGCCGCGCGATTTGGCAAAGTCTTCCTGCTTGAGTTTCAGCTGGGTCGCCAGGTCGAGCAATCCCATCTTCTTCTTCTCCTCCGACATCACTTCGTCAAGAAAGGTGAGGTGATCGCGGAAGAACATGATGGTCTTGTTGTCTGTGACCGGTTCGTCTTTGCCGAGGAAATGCTCGAAGAAAATCGCCGCCATCGGCGTGACATATTCGTGGCTGAAGCGCAGGTCAGTGCGGGCAAAACCGGTATCGCCCGGCTTGACGGCCTCGACGCCGACCTTGTCGGTACCATGCAGCATGTGACGCGCAAAGATCTTCTCGGCGATCGTCATCGGCCGTGGCTTCGTCGTGATCGGCGGAAGGAAGGCTTTGCCCTGCATACGCGCCACGTTGAACGGAAAGAGCCCGCCGTACTCGATGACTTGGCGCGTGATCTCATCTTCGCCTTCGGTGAACTTCACCAGCGGAATCTCTTCTCCGGAGCGGATGCGATCGATCATGCTGAAGTCGGTCGAGGTGAGCACACCGAGGTTCTGGCAGTTCTGCTTGTAGATGCGCTCGATGTTCTCGGCAATCACCAGCTTGATGCCGGCAGACATCTCGGCGTAAGGAGACTGCTCGCGACTCGACCCTTTGCCGCGGCGCTTGCCGCTGACCGCGGCGACAAAGCCGCCAGCTTTCACCGCGCCACGCGCGATGGGCGTCTCATTACCGCACTTCAGGCCGGTATAAGGGAACTCGCCCAGCGTCTCATCGAAGAAGAAGCAGATGTGCGCGGGAGTGATCTCGTCGGTGGAGATGTCGTCGCGCAACTTGGGATTGCGTTCCGGATGCTCCGTGTCCCAGGGGAGATCTTCTCCGGCGAGTTGCCGCTTGATGAGCTCGGGATCTTCGGTCAGGAAAAGGATTCGCCCCTGCAAACGGACCAGGTCGGGGCGCTTTTCAACGGTTCGGTTTAAAAGCGAGTTGTTCACTGAACAATTTTACCGCAGTCACAGGGGTGTGTGACGGGAACAGATCCGTAGTTTCAACTAGCGGGAAGCGGGCGCTCCTGACGTTAGTAATGGTACCGGGCCTGCAAAAAGTCGATTCGATTGCCGCTGACTCGATAGACCAGCCTATGCTCCTGAGTCACACGCCTCGACCAGCATCCGGCGAGGATAAATTTCAGTGGCTCCGGTTTGCCAATGCCTGTAAAAGGATCTCTCACCGCGGCTTCCACCAATTCAAGAACACGCAACGCGATCTTTCGATCGTTTTGTACCCAGTATTGGAGGTCTTCGCGGAACTCCGGCTGAAAAACAGCTTCGCGCTCAGCGGCTCGTGCCAAGTATCATCTCTCGGCGGAGCTTGTCCAAGGATTGCGGTTTTGCCTTGCCTCGCTCGGCCCGGCGGAGGGCGGTCACCAGTCGTTGGGCGTTCTTGGGAGAGCGCAGGAGGTGGGCGGTTTCAATCAGGCCGGCTAATTCGTCCGCCGGAACCAAGGCCACATCCTTCGCCCCGCGACGGCGCACAATCACAACTTCTTGATTTTCCGTAACTTGGTCCAGCACAGCAGCGAGCTGTTCCCGTAACGCAGTATAAGTGGTCTCAACTGCCATAATTCGCCTCTGTCATTAACGTACAGGAATCCCGTACGTATTGTCCATTTGAGGCTGACTCATGCGGTGGGAATTGATCTACGTCCGCGTTTTCACGTATTCCGGCACGGAAGGCAGCTCTTCCAGCCCGCGTCCGGCGAACATCTCGGCGAAGTTCTGGAGGAGTTCCTCGTGGATGAGCCCGTTGGAGGCGAGTACCTCGCGGCTGTCGAGACGGAAGGCAGTTCCATCGAAGCGCGTCACCATGCCGCCGGCTTCCTGGACAATGAGCACGCCGGCAGCAGTGTCCCAGGGATTGAGGTTGAACTCCCAATAACCGTCGTAGCGACCGCTGGCGACGTTGGCGAGATCGAGCGCGGCTGAACCAGCGCGACGGACGCCATGCGAGCGCAGGGTGAGCTGGTGATAGAAGTGGATGTTGGGGTTCTTATGACGCTTGTGACTTGGAAAGCCGGTACCGAGAAGCGACTCCGCCAACTTCTTCGTTTTTGAGACCTGGAGCTTCTCTCCGTTCAGGGCCGCGCCGGTTCCGCGCTCTGCGGAAAACATTTCATCTCGTGTGGGATCGTAAAGCACGCCGACTTCGAGTTGGCCGTCTTTGCGAACCAGCGCGATGGAGACGCAGAATACGGGATAGCCGTGCGCGAAATTGGTAGTGCCGTCCAGCGGATCGACATACCAGCGATGCTCTGCATCGGTTTCGCTGCGCGTGCCTTCTTCACCGACAATGCCATGCTCCGGCCAGCGCGCTTGCAGACGCTCGACGATCAACTTCTCGGAAGCCCGATCGGCTTCCGTGACCAGATCGACATCGCCTTTGTATTCAATGGTGACGCGCTTGACGAAGTAGCCCATCAACAGCGCGCCGGCTTCCCGTGCGATCCGCTCGACCTCAGGAAGGTAAGAGCTCATTCGTTACCGTTCTGGGTGCCGTTGCGCGGAACAGGAGCACCTTCCGGCCGCGCCTTGCGCACTGTGTCTTCCGCTATGTAGGCAATTTCGTGCTTGAAGATGAAAAGATTGGGGGCACCTTCGCGGGTCAGACGAACCATGCGCCGGTCGTAGTACTCTATCCAGCCGCGCACAATCTCACCACTCATCAACTTTATGCGCACAGGCCGCTGTTTCTCGCCAAGCATCTTCAGGTAATTCGCCTCCTGCCGAGTGTCATCCGGAGGAGGAGTCCTGCCCTTGTGGTTGGTGTCACTGCCGCCACGAAAAGCCATGCTCCGATTCTACATGCGATTTTCCGGATATGCGCGCCACCATTTTTGGATAGCTAAATGGGAACGCAATGTGATCCGATTCCGGGGGTAACCGCAACACTTCGTAACAATGATTTATGATTTGAAGGTAGCTGCCACGAGCTCTCAGCCTGCATCATTTGTCTTAGCTGTCCGCATCTTAGGTTTGCAGCGTCGTGAAGATTGCAGCCTCCCGTAACTCGGTGCCGACACTTTTTCCGGCGCCGGGTGTTATGAAGAAGGTCGCAAGTACAACGATTGAACCCTGCTCATGTTTCAGCAAGTCGGCTATCATTTTCTAGAATCTGTACCCGCGTTGATCGCGTTCTCCCTGGCTCTGGGAGCGCTCGTTTACTTCGGTCTTCACTACTGGGGTAACGTTGCGGCTCTGTCGCGAAATCGTTCCCAATTACTGTCAGTGGGAGCCGTGCTGGCGGTACTGCTGGGCTGGCAGGTCTATCAGACGAAGAGCGCAAGCGCTTTGGATGAGGATTTTTTCGCCGTTGCCAGAGCGCTGCCGCACGCCCAAGTCACTGCCGAGTCGCTCACCGCCTCTGGGCTTCCGGTCGTGGCCACGTATCACAACGACAACTTCCGCACCGGTCAGAACACGCTGGAGACGCTGCTTACTCCCGACAACGTCAATCCGGCACATTTTGGAAAGCTCTACTCCTTTCCGGTCGATGGCTACGTTTACGCGCAACCGCTCTACATGCCGGAGGTCGCCATTCCGGGTAACGGCATTCACAATGTCGTGATCGTCGCTACACAACATGACAGTGTTTACGCCTTCGACGCGGATTCGCCAACGCCAATGCCCCTCTGGCAGGTGAGGTTCGTCAATCCCGACGCCGGCATTACAACGATCGCTGCCAGTGATGTGAACGCCAGCGACATCATGCCGGAGATAGGCATCACCAGCACCCCGGTCATCGATGTCGGCAGCAATACGGTTTATGTTGTGGCAGCGACGAAGGAAAATGGGGCTTTCTATCATCGTTTGCATGCCCTCGACATAACTTCGGGTGCGGAAAAGTTTGGCGGCCCACGCATCATCCAGGCTGCCTACCCCGGCTCGGCGCAGGACGGCAGAGACGGCGTGCTGAATTTCACCTCGCACTTCCAGTTACAACGAGCTGCGCTCCTACTGTCGAAAGGCAAGATCTATATCGCTTTCGCCTCGAATGCCGACTTCGGCTTGTATCACGGATGGGTGATTGCCTATGACGCGGTCACCATGAGGCAGTATGGCGTCTGGGTGTCGACACCCGACGGCTACCAGGGCGGCATCTGGATGAGCGGTTGCGGAATCTCCTCCGACCAGGAGGGGAACCTTTATCTCTCGGTGGCGAACGGACCCTTCGACGCCTTCGGGCAGCAGCCTGGATCGAACTTGAGCGACAGCATCGTGAAGTTGAAAGCCGGTGCGCACGGAATCGGATTGGCAGATTTCTTTACTCCTTACAGCCAGGCAAAGATGGCTCAGGATGATCTGGACCTTGGTTCGGCCGGTGTTCTGCTGCTCCCCGATCAGCCTGGGCCGTATCCGCACCTGGCAGTCACGGCTGGGAAGAACGGTCATATTTATGTGCTGGATCGCGACAACCTTGGCGGGTACTTCACGGGCGGTCGCGGCAATCCCCAGGTCGTACAGGAAATCTCAGGTCAACTCCGGCAGCAGATGGGGACACCCGCTTATTGGAACGGGCGACTCTACTTCGGAGCGGGCATCAGTCCTCAAAAAGATGGGATCAAGGCTTTCAATCTGCGCAACGGTACCGTCTCGACCGTCGTCAACTCGCAGAGCGCTGCGATCTATCACCTCACCCGCAGCACGGTGAGTGTCTCCGCGAATGGCAATAGCAATGGCATCGTCTGGGCGGTAGATAATGACGCGTACTACAGCGCCCGCCCCGGTCCGGCTGTATTGCATGCCTACGACGCCAGGAATCTCGCCCGCGAGTTGTACAACTCCAACCAGCGCTCGTCGCGAGACAACCCGGGGCAGGCTGCGAAATTCACCGTGCCTACCATCGCCGGAGGCAAAGTCTTCGTGGGCACCGCGAATCAGATCAGCGTCTATGGTTTGCTGAGCGGAGCTGGAAATTAGCGGTCACCTCTTCTACCCGAAGTCTTCTGGGCGGCATAAAAGCGGGCCGAACCGCACGCGCGTCGCATCCTCAGATGCGATGATAGGTCGCAGGAGTCCTTGATGCGCTCGCGTCGGTTTACTTTTCTCTGCGCACTTCTGCTGGCCATTCTCGCCACGCCTGGCGCAATATTACGATCTCAGACCAGCCCGTCTGATTCGGCAGAGCACCGCGCTACCAGCACGCCGTACAGCGGCGATCTCTCCATCTTCGAAACACCGGGACGCGATACAAAGCTTCACATCAATGACGTGATGAACATCCTCGGCATCGAGCCTGGGCGCGCAGTGGCCGACATTGGCGCCGGTTCGGGATGGTTCACGGTCCGGGCCGCCCGGAGAGTCACGAATACCGGCGAAATCTACGCAGTTGATATCAACCCCGAAGCCATCAAATACATCAACGACCGCGTTCACAAAGAACAGCTGAAGAACGTGAAAGCCATTTTGAGCAAGCCTGCCGACCCCGAACTGCCTGCCGACAGCATTAATGCCGTTCTCTTCCTCAAGGCCTACCATGAAGTTGCAGAGCCGGTAGTTCTGTTGCGTAATCTTCGTGCGTCGCTGAAGCCTGGCGCTCGCGTGGGAATCATCGAGCGCAACGGAAATGGCGCGGACCATGGAGTCGAGAAGCAGGTCGTGCTGCGCGAAGCCGGAGAGGCAGGATACCGCCTGCTCGAAGAGCATGATGATCTGGTAAAGGGCGACAAGATGGATTACTTCCTGGTGCTTGGTGTGAAGTAGCCATCGCCACCCGGTGCAGCATTCTCTTTGCTTTCCCTCGGTCAGGACTTAGAATGACGCACCATGAGCACGCCCTCGCCCACTTTGCCTCCATCCGATCCCATCATGGTCCGGCTTGAGGACCAGATCGACTGGTACGACCGCAAAAGCTCACTCAATCAGCGTATATTTCGGCGCATTAAGATCACCGAGATTCTTGCCGCTGCGCTGATTCCTTTTGTCTCGGTCTTCAGGATGCCGTTTGTCAGCTATACAACGGCAGGGCTCGGCGTGCTGATCACCGTTCTGGAGGGAATGCTCCATCTGAACCAATACCAGCAGAACTGGATCAACTATCGCTCGACCTGCGAAGAGTTGAAGCACGAGAAGTATGTTTACCTGGGACACGCAGGGCCATACGCCAGCGCCAATGACCCGCACGCGCTGCTGGCCGAGCGGGTGGAGTCGCTGGTCTCGCAGGAGCATGCCCAGTGGGCTTCCGTGCAACAGCAGGGTACCA
The DNA here is from genome assembly GCA_963698845.1 of uncultured Acidobacteriaceae bacterium. Lineage (GTDB taxonomy): Bacteria > Acidobacteriota > Terriglobia > Terriglobales > Acidobacteriaceae > Bog-257. Next base: position 378,737 of record CAVOSH010000005.1, on the reverse strand, counting down.
AGGACAAGAACTAAGCTGGGCAGCACCGCGGGTAATCGAAATTGGGCGCTATCTTCATCAGCTATCGACGCAGCGACTCGCAGGGCGAGTCTGGCCGCCTGTTTGACGACCTGATCAGGCAGTTTGGCAAGAGCGCTGTCTTTATGGACGTCGTTGCCATCGATGCCGGACGCGACTTCCGCCGCGCCATCGACGATAGCGTTCAGAGCTGCAGCGCCCTGCTGGCCATGGTTGGTCCGCAGTGGCTCGAGGCAGCCGACGAACAGGGAAGCCATCGCCTGGAAAACGACGCAGACTACGTGCGCTTGGAAATTGCTGCAGCTTTGCGACGCGATATTCCTGTCGTGCCTGTGCTCCTGCGCGGAGCCAGGATGCCGCGGTCGGAGCAGCTTCCGGAAGAGATTGCCGATCTGGCTTACCGTAACGCCGTGGAGTTGTCGCACGCACGCTGGAAATCGGACGTGCAGGTGCTGATCAAGGCTTTGCGTCCGCTGGTGAACGACGCCGCTGCGCCGGTCCCCCGCGAGGCCACAGCAGCAATCGACGCCGCTACGGTGCAACGAATCGCGCGAGAACTGGCGACGTACATCGGGCCGATTGCGGAGATCGTGGTCAAACGCAAGGCTTCGAGTTGTCACTCCCCGGAAGAACTTTGCCGCAACGTTGCCGCCGAGATCGACAGCCAGTCTGACCGCGACAAATTCCTTGCGGCGCTGCGTTATTGATCACTGCAGCAGCTTGAATGCTTTTTCCAGGCTGACCCGCATGCGATTGAACGAAGCCGTGACAGTAGCGATTTCATCGCGGCCCTTGACTGGCAATACCGGCACGTCCTTCTCGCCTTTACTAACCCGATCGGCCGTTTCGGAAACAACTTCCAGCGGCCGTATCACAATGTAGTACACGCCGATATCCAGCGCGATCATGGTTGCCACCATCGCAATAACCAGATAGAGAAGCAGACGATGGAATGCCTGGTTGGCGATCTGGATCGGCAGGGACATGGGCACCGAAACAATCTGAGCCGCGACCACGGTCCCCTGCTTCCAGCCGAAGCCGTGCTTCGAACCATACTTGGCAATCATGGCAGCCGGCGCGGCAGTGGGTGTGCTGTGACACGCAAGACAGGTAGCGTCGGCGGCGATCGGCGTTGCCAGATACAACGCAGGACCGTTCGCGGAGACTCGCTCTCCCGTGACTTGCTGTTTGTCCCGGTGGTCCCGCAGATAGTTGATGACATCGGCCTCCCAATCGAGGGCATGGTGCGCGGGATTGGTGGGGTTGAGCGTGGCCTCGTGGTAATCGTAATCCGGATACTTTGCGTGGATGTGGTTGAACGTCGCCAGCGCGCTGAAGGCGGGAACCGTCTCGGGCTGAAACGTGCCATCTCGTTTGGAGCTCTGCTCAAGCAGCGGCGCTATTTCGTCAGCGGTATAGTCGCGAACCGACTTGGCATTCGCCATCATTAGTTCGGCCTCTTCCAGCACTTCGCGTCGTGCATTGTTGATCAGGAAGTTGTAGGCAACATCGGCGATGAACAGGCCGCAGGCGCCGAAGAGCACAATCAGGATCAGGTTGAACTTGGTGAGCAGCTTCATGAGCGTCCCCGTAGCACCTCGATATGGTCAAGAGTTTACAGGAGCTCAAGAAACGGCGAGTGATTACAGGCAGGCCGGCTACGGCAGCACATCGACGCGCAGCAGGTTGAGCTTCGCGTCAAAAGGAATGTTTCCGGGACTGTGCATGACACGCAAAGCAGCGGCGAGAAACAGAATCCCGGTCGCTGACTTCGGCTTGAGGCCGGTCAGCACGACGGGATCGACATTGTGTGTGCTTACGCCAAAGGAGCGGTTCGCCAGAACCTGAGCTCCAGTGGAGGCGTCGGCATCGGGAAGGATACGCATGGGCCAGCGGAGGTCACCGCGGCAATCCGGCTGATCGCAGATTAACAATTGCAGCTGAAAACCTGCACCGTTCAGATCAGGATCGGGCGTGATGGTGCCTGCGACCTGGATATTGAACATGGAAAACGAACGTGGCTGCCCCAGCAGCACAGACCCTAGCACGACGGTGCGTCCGGGAGTGCTGGGCAAGTCAATAGCGCGGGGCGAATTTGTCATTAAGGTCCGTGCCTGCGCATGAACCAGGTAAGAGCCGCTGATTGCCAGCAGGACGACCGCCATCAAAGCACGAAAACGCATGGGCCTCGTGATCCAAAGTTAAGTCTGTAATGAATTCTTAACATAGTCGGTGAGAACGAAAAGGGCAAGAACCAGTGCAGTAGCGGAATTGCCGGAGCGGAATTGTGGACGGGTCTGGCAATTGATCGCAAACGCTCCGAAGTGCAGCGATGCTGTTCCGGATCACTCAGATGCCGGCTTGCTTTAGAGTATGGTGGACTCAACATCAGGCCTGATGGGAGCAGCGCGAGGGATCGGCCGCGATCTCACCCGCAATGAAGAACGCTAGAGTTTGCCGACGGCTTCGACGACGCAGTCGCACAGAGCGCGGCGGCTGGTCACGAGAGCGGAGAAGTGCCCGGCAGGAATCCAGCGCAGCGAACTGCCTTTCCAATGTCGATGGAGGCGTTCAGTCTCGCTGTTCAAGACGTATCCGTCGCGCTTGCAGCCTACAATCACGGCGGCATCGGAGCGCTCGGGAGCCGGATATCGGGTGACGTCGGCCACTTCGAAAAGTTGATGCAGGCGCTCACGCGCGGCCGCACGCAGATCGGGTGTACCGCCTAATGCGTCGAGGTCCACCGACCACGACAGCAGTCCCCGGGTGTAGATGCTGCTGGCAGAGGCCCCGGTAGCGAGCGCCGCACATCCTACCGCGAGCGGCGTAACCGCGGCAGTAATAGCTGCCATGTGTCCGCCCATGCTGTATCCCGCAACCATCAGCTTCGGATAGCGGGCGTGCAGGTGCTCCAGCAGCGCTCGCGCTTCCAACACCATACCCAGCGACATCAGTCCGTGATCGCTGATGGTCATGCGCGCAGGTCCCCGCGAGGTGCGGCGACTGCCGTAGAATGGGTTCTCCAGAAAGTACAGATCGAGTCCGCGGGCGATCAGACCTCCGAAGATATGTTCGCGGGCACGAAAGCCCTCATCGCGCGAGGCAGCCAGAATTACGCAGGCGGTGGTATGTTCCGCTCGCATCCAGGCGCGCACGTGGACGGTACGCGTTGGGTCGGGGAGCCATTCCAAGGGTGAAAAGAAGGTGCCATCTCGCCGGGTTCCGCCGCGCCGCTCGCCGCCCGTACTCCAGTGAAGCGCGATCTGCGATGGCGGGTCGAAGTACGAGATTCTGTCAGCTAGCCGTGCGAACAGCGCCTCATCGCCCCATCCCTCGGAGAACAGTTTCGAGCGTCGCGACAGCCAAGCCACTGCCAGGTCGAGTGGATGGGCAGCCGGGATTGAACTTTGGATCACGTTGGGTACTCACTTCTGAAATCGGTTGCGAGTTCGTGCCATTTCCAACTATTACTTGAATGCCGGATCCGATACGGCGTCGGGCCGCGGCTTCCATGTCACCGAGTAGTATTGTCCGCGATCGCGTGCCCACGGGTCGAAAGCGTTGGTCACGTGCTGCAGTTCCGGAGTCAGCTCCGGGATGTTCCGCATCAGCACTCGCTTCAGCGGTGCGACCGGCTGCGTATGTCCGTTGGGAGTTCCTGCTTCCATCATCTCCGGCCCGGGGCCGTTGTGATTCACCCAGCTGATCCCCAGCGTGCTGTAGAACTCAGGCCGGTAGCTGGAAGTAAAGAAGCGATCGCTATACAAGCGCCGCGATGCGTTGAGAATGAATACGACAAACTGCGTTTCAGAGATAGCGAACCCGTGAGGGCGGGTGTATTCGGCCAGCCAGCCCACCACGGTATCGACGTCCTCGACATTGTCGATCACCGAGCCGTTGGGATGTCCGAGACAGTCGTTGATCGGAGTTCCGTCCGGGTTCAACTGCGCGTCGGTGATGATCTTCGACGAGTCGCAAACGTGCGTGCCGTAAATCTGGCGCAGTTGAGCGATGGTCTCCATCTGCTCCTTGCGTGCTGGCGAACCGGCTGGAAGCGTCTGATCCGCGAAATCGTCGTAGCTGGTCAGCTGGCGCAAGCCATACTGGCGGCGGAACTCGTTGAAGCGGGGCACGCCGTGCTCGCGGTCACGGATCAGGTCGAGCGCCGCAATGTCGATCTGCTGGGTTGGCGTGTCGAGTCGGGGCAGGCGAATGTTCTGCAGAAATTGCGGATGGTTGTGCAGCGTGAGCAAGCCCAGCCGCTGCCGTCCCATGCTCAATCCCCAGTTGGCAAGGCCGCCCGCATGCATAGCGTCCGTGGCTTTGCCTTCGAAGGTCTCGATGATTGCGACCTTCTGGGCGATCTGGTTCGGATCTTTGCTGGCGTCGCGATAATCGATCAGGTCCGGCACCAGCGGGTGAAGACGATAGACCGTGACAAACTCTTCAGGGAAGTTGAACGGAGAGCCGAAATGGTTAACGCCGCCATTCACATCATCCGGATTCGTGATGTCATAGTGTGGAACCGCGTTACCCAGGCCCACAATGCCCGGCCCTGACGCGAAGACGGAGTACCACTGGGTTGCTTTCTTGACATCGTCTGACTTGCCGAAGTTGTGTACCACAATGTCGGACAGTACGGTTGAAACCTCGGGATCGCCAGTGCCCAGCAACCCATTCCAGTTGGCGTTCATGCCTTTGTAGAGCGGCTCATCATAGAGCAACTGAGGTGTCCACTCGATGGTATGGATCTTGGCGATTTCAGCGGCGACAACCAACCTCGCCGCATTGAAAAGCTCATCCGAGCTGACGTCCTGGTAGCGAATCACGTGCGCGGGATCGGAAGGATTACGCAGCCCGCTGTCGGCTTGCGGGGTGAGCGCCGCCTGTCTGCGGAACTCATCCACGAACGAGTTGTGCTCGCGGGCGAACAGGTTGTGATAGAAGCTCAAGCCGATCGACCAGTTGTCGGGAAAGGCCACCGCCTCCTGCCCCTTCCACTGAGGCTGCGCGGGATCGCTAGCCGACAGCACAGGCAAGTAAAGTCCCGGCGCCCCGGCTACCGGCTCCAGCAGCAACTTCGCAGGATCTTTCGGGTCCCGCTTCACACGCTGCACGGAAGTATCGTCGTAGCCATAAATCTGCGACGCATCCCACCACGCCGTGTTGTTGTTGGCATAGGTCTTCGGCGCGCGAGTCAGATAGGTGCGCCCGCCCATGGTGAACTGATCGGGAGCCGAATCATTTTGGACGTAAGTTTTGTCGATCTGATCGCCGGGTCGGCAGCCCAGCTTCTGAATTTCGTCCGGCGTCAGCGGGGTGGGAACGTTGTTCACCAACTTGGTCTTGCAGCCCACGTCCATCATCGCTCCGGGAGCGTTGTGACCGTCGTCCATGTGTGAGAACCAGTCGTGGGTCATGAACTGGATCCAGTAGGCGGCCAGAACGTTGAAGAACGGAGCTTTCTGATAATCGCAATTCGCATCGACGGAATTGTCGGGAAGTCCGAAACCCGAGTTACAGGAGGCCGAGTTCGATTGCGCACGCGTGAACAGCACACGACTGATGAGCTGCGGGTCAGGAGTCAGGAGGCCGATGCGGCCGCCATGGCGATTCTTGGTAAGCGCAGTCTGCCCGAGATCGGGAAACGTAGTTTCGAATTCCACGTTGCGCATGAACGGCATGCCGGTCGAGCCCATCCGCGGGTTGCGTATGTCATTGCAGATGCCCGTCAAGGTGCGAGCGCGCATCAGTTCGCCCTTGCAGACCTGCTCTCCATCGCCCCCGACTGCCTGGTAATAAGGGCTAGTGCTGGGCAAGCGCATCTCTGGCCAGGTCTTCAAAGCGGCACCACCAATGCCGGCTCGTCCGCTGACATAGCTCTGATATGTGCCGGAGTTGTCGAACAAGTTGAACTTGATCAGCCCAATGCGCTGATATTCGAGATCGGCGAGCGCACCGGTCACGCCGCGGAACTGCGGTCCTTTCACCGACAGGAAATCCACAGGCAACGAAGAAGAGTCGCCCGTTCCCCAATACCTGGACCAGTCAATCCATGGCGTGAATTGATACTCAACCGCCAGTTGGCCTCCGCGGCAACGTGCCGTCGGCGTCGTTACCTTACCTTCGAAGCGCAGCTCGCGCGTGTCCGGAACTTTGAGTAGTCCCCCGGCCGCACTCTGGGCGCACGCCTTCAGCTCCGCCGCTTCCTCCTGTTTAGGGCTCAGCGTCTGATTGCCAGGCGCTCCCATCGATACTTGAGCGCTGCCCGTGCTTAGGAATCCGATAAAAAACAGCGAGAGCCCAAGGAGAGGAACGAAGCGAGGGTTTTTCATAGGTGAGACATGATTTGTTCAATCGCGGGTGAAGTCAAGAGCTTAAACCTCCAACTCCCGTAACTTCTTCAGGACCTCGATACCGTCCTGCGCGATGGGCCTTCCATGACGGGTGTGTTTCCGGGGGTGGAAACAATCGTGAGCGGACCGACGCGATCGGGTTCTTTCAGAGATTGATCCAACGGTACGCGTGGATGGAGATGATGTTCTTCAGCTCAGAGGGCTGCCGCCCCAGAGCCCGGGCGTTGAGGATCATCTGCCCGTCTGTATCGTAGAGAGCATCAATCAGCGTGATCCCATCGCCTATGCTTGCCCCAGCCATGTGCTGCCAACGAATGGTAGGGAATGTGTTGGCGTTGGCCAGGCCGCTGAGCTACTTTATTAGCATTAAAGCTTGCAGGTTGCGAGTTTAACTCTGCTCGGCCGATAGTCGGCAAAGGGCCCATGTCATGAATGAGCGTGCTTAGCTTTCCGTCGTTCCGGGAGATCTGCCGTGTCCTATCCGCCGCCGCCTTCCGCAAATCCAACTCACGCCCTGGCCACCGCCATAATGAATTACAAACCCGAATGGGCAAGAACTGCGCTGGAGCAAGGGGCAGACATCTTCGCCAAAGGCCGGCAAGGCGACACCCTGCTGGCCGAGGCGCTTGTCTTTGGATTGCGCGCTTCCAGGAGCCGGGAAAAATCGGTTAGCGGCCGGATGTTCTCCGAGGGACAGATCAAAACCGCGGCTTTGCTGCTCGAGCACAGTCGGACCCAGCCGATTCAGCGATTCTCGCTGTTCGACGCTGTCGTCGCCCGCAATACCGAAGCAATCCAGCACAATCTTCAGCCGGCGCGCCTTATCGAAAGCGCTGCGGGCGAATATCGCAAGGCGTTGGCCCATGCGGTGCAATATGACGATGCCGAGATCGTCAAGCTGCTGCTGCCGGTGGAGCGATTTTCGCTTTCCGATGCCGTCAACGCCAAGGACCCTGCCGCCGTTCGCACGGCGATTCAGCGCGAGCCGCTCGAAGACAGCAATGCGGACGAGTATCAGCGCTGCCTGGTCGACGCGGTGCGGCAAGACAATTCCGAAATTGTGGAGTTGCTGCTGGCCGCGGGCATGAGTGCCAACACGCGCATAAACTGCCGGGGTGACGGCGGAGCTGAGTTGCCGCTCCTCGCCTCTGCCGGTCTCCATTGGAATCAATGGCCGATCCTTACCTTCGCTGCGGCTCGAGGCAGCACAGCGGCGATGCGCTCGCTGCTGAAAGCCGGGGCCGATCGCAATGCAAAGCCGGATGCCACGGCCCAACCGCATGGCCCCTTTCACGACGGAGCTTATGAGCGCGGCCTGGCGAAGCGGCGACGTCAAAAACCGTTGGCGTTTCTGAGAGCCTCTCGACTGGGAGCCAAGCGCGAGAGTGGGGCTGCGATAGATGTGAAAAGTCCGTGCAGCGTCCTTGAGTTCGCAAAACATTTCGCATCCAAGGATGTCTATTACATCCTCCACACCCATGCGGGTGGCGCAGAAGAGGGCAACGAGTTTTTCTACGAAAGCGTGCGTGATGCCCTGAAGCAATGCGCCGTACTGGCCGACGAGAGGTTCATGGCGGAGGCGGCGCGCATCGGCACGATCCTGCACGCCAAGCCGATTGCGTGGAAACGGCGCAAGGGTGTCATCCACTACACGTCATCTCTGGACAAAGCGCTGGCAGCGCATTACGAGCAGACAGCGCCTGCAGCTCCCGGCCAGAAGATACCGCTGCAATTGCTGCAACGGCTGCAGGCCGAGGTGGCAGCGAACGGCTATACCCTGGTCTATACCGGACTGGCGGAAGGGTCGTTGCAGCGGCTGCTGCTGTTTCCGCTGAACGAGCCGCTGGTCGCGCTCGCTGCCTGCGGCACCAATGCCGCCAACTATGGCCACAACACGCGGGATGTTGTGAACTGGTGCGCCGAGACGCGTCGGGAGCACCCGCTGACGGTGATCGGAGTGGGCTTCGATTTCATGGATCTGGGCTTTGCGCAGCCGCTCCAAAATAGTGAAAAACTCGCCGCCCGCATTGCCGGGTTCTGTCCCGACGTGCAGGTCTCCGTCAAGGATCCGCAGGCGGTCGCCAAATTCGCGAAAGAATTGGCAGAGAGCGGACGCTGCTTCTTCTGGTGGGATTGATGGTTCCCGATGCAGGGGTGATCTTCCGTCTTATAGCTATCGTGCAAATGCGTCATACAGCGGGGAAGGCCCGGAGGGATCTTTAGCGCCGCTCTCGCCCCAGCCGCCAATGTTCTGAAGAGAACGACCGTCCACGGAAACCATGCGATAGCCGCGCAAAGTGTGGCCTTGACCCCATAGCTCGAATTCGACGCTCACAACGGACCTACCTGCCTTCCGTAACTCCGAACAGAAATTCCTGCTAGATTCCACTTCAAAGTAATTGGGTTTATCGACGAAACGAAATCGCACATACTCGTCGGGCTTTGCATAGTAGCCTGATTTGTACTCTTCAGGTGCGCATTCCCACGTCATCTGCTCAGTTACGTGCACCGTGCGTCTGCAGCCAACCACTACCAGGCATGTCATGCAGACGAACACGGTTACTATGGAAGATTTCATGGTCGTCACTGGGCGGATTTTTTTGGCGAGCGCCGGACCGTGGACTTCTGGCCTTCCGTCACCGCCCCATCCAGACGCGCGGCAAGCTTCTCGAAATCGGCAGTGGGTCCGTTCCAGCGTAATTCGTCCACATTCTGAAATAACGTCAGGTCTGTCCGCAACGTCGCCAAATTGCGAAACAGCATAGCGCGGCCGTGCTCCCGCACAAGGGTATCGGCAAGTGTCGCCGCCCCGGCAACAGTTACCTTCCAATCCCGGTAATCCACCGGAATCGATTCGAGATGCTTGAACTTGCCGAGAACCGCTGCGGATGACTTTGCACCCCATCGCGGCAGGCCCGGGTATCCGTCCGCGGCGTCGCCCACGAGCGCCAGATAGTCGGGGATTGATTCCGGAGAAACCCCGAATTTCTTGACCACCCCGTCCTCATCCAAGGTGACATTCGTACGACGACTTAGCTGGACGACTTTCGAACCTTGGACGCACTGGGCAAGATCTTTATCCGGGCTGCAAATAATCACTTGTTCAACTCGCGGATCACGGACTGCCGCTGCCGCTCCAGCAGCCAGCGCGTCATCAGCTTCGAATTCCACCATTGCCCAGACCACAACCCCGGCGGATGCCAGCACTTGTTCAAGCAGCGGGAACTGCGCTAGCAGGTCGGGTTCAACGCCTTCGCCGGTCTTGTATCCGGGCCAAAGTTCGTTGCGAAAAGACTCGATGACATGATCGGTGGCGACAGCGATGTGATTGGCTCCGGTCTTGATCATCCCCAGCACAGACGCAAGCACGCCTCGCACAGCCGCGACCTCCCGGCCTGTCTTGTCACGGGCGGACGGCAAAGCGTAATAGTGACGAAAGAGTTCGTACGTGCCGTCAACCAGGTAGATCTTCAAGGTGCAACTCCAGCCTGAGGGTATATCAGGCTACAACAAGCCACTGCAGGTGGGAAAGTTGTTCGAGTGTCCTCAGCAAAGTCCGACGCCAGAGTGTCCTGTTCGTTCCGGTCGGCAAAGGCGCACTCGGCGTATCCGCACGAGAATCGGGGACGACGTGGCCAGCCGTCATCACCGGTAAGGTACGTTCTGGAGGAGCAGCTATCCCCCAGGTTGTACGCGGTGATGCCGTAAAACACCAGGCTTCCCGGCTGTCCGGTCACCTGGAACATCACTTCCGTTGCGGCTCCCCAGGACAAGGGTAAGTTCATATTCTGTACTTGGGGAGTGATCACGTACTGCGCCGTTGGGCTCTGCCTGCGCCCAAGTTCACAGGATCGGTCGGCGAACGGGTGCGACGTTGTTATTTGGGCCGGCTGAACCAGGACGAATTTCTAAGACGGCGTTCCAGTACTTTCCTGTTTCCGGTGGCGTTCCCCCCCTGTAATATCTCCACTCAAAGCAGAATGTCTCTCGTCACGTTTATTTCGGATCGAGTGCAACGATCCCGTTTTGCTGCATTCCGGCCGAAGTCGCTGGCTGCCAAATCGCGGCGGGAGTAAGACAGCATCTGCTCAGGCGGAGAAGGCATGGGTGACGCAGACAATCTGAACCGGCCGACCACGGTGTGGGAAGCCATGCGGGCCGAAATCAACTTCCTCGCCAGTAAACATTCGGCAGTACCTCTGCCAGACAAACAACCCGAATTCCAGACCTTGCTGGATGACTTTCTCTTGAGCGAGGAGGCCCTCCGCGACTATGCAGAAAAACATAGACTGGAGATCAAACGGGCAGACTCAGATTCGACAAAACAAAGAAGCAAGGAAGTCTCGGAGCGTAAGCAGGCGCTCCATGAGCAGGTAAGCTGGGCGCGGGTCAGAGTTGCGAATTACGTTTACGCCAGAAGTCGGGCCAACAAATTGTCGGCGATTTGCCTTTCCGGTGGAGGGATTCGAAGCGCCACCTTCAGTTTAGGGGTGCTCGAAGGCCTGGCTCAGACTTGTTCGGTGGAGAATGGTACGTCAACAACCCTCCTCGATGCCTTCGATTATCTCTCCACGGTTTCCGGCGGCGGTTATATCGGAGCATGGCTTTCAAGCTGGATTTATCGTTGTTCGCTCCCCGTGGTAGTCCGCGAACTGCAACACGGCCGGGGTGACAGAATCGATCCCGATGCCGAGCCGATCAGCTTTCTTCGCGAATATAGCAACTATCTCAATCCGAAATTGGGTTTCACATCTGCCGATACCTGGGCGCTGATTGCGACCGTGGTTCGCAATATTCTTCTGAATTGGCTGGTCCTGTTGCCGTTGATTGCGTCTGTCCTCATTCTGCCGACACTGTTGAGCACAACTATGTTCTGGCTTCAGGGCGTCCATCCCACGTACACGGAGCCCTTGGGATTAGCGGCAGAACTGTTCGCTCTATTTGCGTTCTGCTACATGTGCGTCGCCCTTCCGGCGGCAGAAATCGAAAATCCGCCTCAGGCGAAGTTCTTGTGGTGCGGCTTGACGCCGACCATCCTCGCCAGTCTTCTCTTCAGCGTATATGCAAGTGTTCAACATCGTGTTTTAACCGACGGCTGGCAGCACCCTCGGTCGTGTGGGATCCCGATCCTGCTGGCGTTCCTGGTGGTAGTCATCTACGGGTACTGGAGGCGGCGGAAACTCGATTGGGCGTGGATTGTCGGAGGCCTGTTAGCTGTCCTCTTCTCTGCACTTAGCTTCGGGTGGCTGACATCGCGTGCCGTTGCCGCTCTGCCGCAGACCTGGACGCCTCATTCTATGAAGGTGTTCGTTGCGCTTTCTGTTCCGGCACTGCTCCTGCTCATCTTTGCCGGAATTGCGATCCTGGTCGGGGTAAGCAGCTTCGACACGGGAGTGTTCGATAATCTCATCGACGATGACGATCGGGAGTGGTTTGCCCGCGCCGGCGGGTGGATACTGATCTTCACGTTCGGTTGGCTGATCCTCGGCGGTGTCGGACTTTTCGGTGGAGATATCCTGGTCTTCCTTTATACGACCATCGCCTCCGCACTCAGTGGATGGGTGCTGGCAACGCTGGGCCGCAACTCGAAGACGCCTGCAACCAAACCCAATGTTGATATCAGTAAACTGCCACACTCCGCGAACCTCAGAGCTTGGGCCATACGATTGCTCCTTCCTGTATTCATTGTTCTGCTGTTGATTTCGCTTGCCAGTGCAAACGATCTGCTTCTCGGGCTTCTTGGGCCTAACGGCTGGGTTGGCAAACACTTCGGCCAGTCCAAACTCGATCCTGTACTCGCTGCGTCGCTGCTCTTCGTTATTGAGTTCGGAATATCTCTGCTAGCAGCTTACGTGGTGAACGTGAATAAGTTCTCTCTCCACGGAATGTACAAGCTGCGTTTGATTCGCGCCTATCTGGGAGCATCGAGGACGGATCGCAACCCAAACTATTTCACCGGCTTCGATCCCGACGACAACTTAAACTTGAAAGACCTGAAACAACAACGGCCGGTGCATGTCATTAACATGGCGCTCAACCTGGTAGGCGGGCAACGGTTGTCATGGCAGCAGCGTAAGGCAGCGTCTTTCTCGGCCTCGCCGTTCTATTCGGGAAGCTTCTGGTGGGGATATAGGCCAACGGAACATTACACCGACACCAAGAACGGCTTGACCATGGGAGGTGCGGTTACTATCTCGGGCGCGGCTGCTTCTCCCAACATGGGCTACCACTCCTCGCCGCTGCTCACCATTGTGATGACGCTGTTCAATGCTCGATTGGGAGCATGGATTGGGAATACCGGTAGAGGGGGAACAGCGACATGGAAGGAGAATGGCCCCACCTTTGGTTGGAGAAGCTACATCGATGAGCTATTCGGCTTGACCAACGAAGAGAACAACTGGGTATACCTGTCGGACGGCGGACATTTCGAGAATCTGGGCATTTACGAGATGGTACTGCGACGCTGCCACAACATTGTCGCAGTGGATGCAGGTTGCGATAAGGATTACACGTTTGAAGACCTAGCCAATGCAGTGCGCAAAATTAGAATCGATCTGGGTGTGCCGATCGACTTCCCGCAGGGCGTTAAGATCGGAAACGCTGAGAATCCGGGCTATCACTGCGCCGTAGGAAGGATCCGCTACTCACAAATCGATGGTTCCGACGTGAAGGATGATGGCTGGTTGTTGTATATCAAGAGTTCGCTGACCGGCGATGAACCTGCTGACGTAAAACAGTATGGTCGATCGAGTCCTGACTTTCCTCACGAATCCACGACGGATCAGTGGTTCAGTGAGTCGCAGTTTGAGAGCTATCGCGCCCTCGGCAATCACATTGTTCGCAGTATTGTGGGCGAATCGGGTAAGGCTACACTGGAGCAATTTATACAGAGGGCTGACGGCCAGACTCGAACGTGCGGGTTAGCGTCGATGATCAAGAGTGTGTTCGGTTAACCGGTGAGCAAAAAATAACGCAGGTGATTATGGCGCTGGGCAAATCGTACGACAGTTCGGACCGGCAGATTGCAGTGCTGGCTTATGGTTCGCTACTGGCTCATCCCGGCGAATGGCTGGGTTCGCATATGCAAAGACTGATCCGTTGGGATACTCCATTCGGTGTCGAATACCTCGGCGTAAGTAAGCGGCGTGGCGGAGCGCCAACACTCGTCAGCAGCAGCAGCCACAAGCCCGTGAATGCCGGATTGATTGTTCTGGCAGCCACTGAGGCCAATCCGGGTAACGATGGCATTACGATCGACAAGGTTTGCCGGGAACTGGCTAACAGAGAGGGAGCCGATGACATCGATAAGATCAAGTCGAACCTGACACTGCTCGGATTCCGGGTCATCTATTCCGATTTCGACGCCAAGATCAAGAAGCCATTCGCGAACGATCTGGCCACAGCGGCAATCGAAAGCGTGGGGCATTGCGTAGCCCTCGGCCACCCATTCATGAATGGCATACGGTACCTCAGCGAAAATCTCGAATGGGGTGTAGTTACAGACCAGTCGCAGGCTTATCGAGAAGCAATTCTCCACCAGACTGAAACCAAGAGCTTGGACGAGGCAGAGTATAAGGTTCTGGAAGATGCGATGAGGACACGGACTACATGGTCAGGTCAGCCGCTGTAACCAAGCATTCTATTCGTTCTCGCTTCGCCAGATAACAGCCTCAATGCATGTTCTGCGTGGCCAACTCCGACAAACCGCTGGAGTTCGCCAACTTGCGGATCGTATCGCAATAGCCTAATTGCATCAGAGACTGACATCGGGCCGCGCGGAACCCGAGAGTCCCAAATAAGAAGCCGCCCAGCGACCTCGACGGCGTGAGCACCAGCAAAGGAACCGCCGTGGCTCTCGGCGGAATGCCCAGGCGTTCAAGGTTCGCGACGAGTTCATGCCTTATCCCAGGCTCACCCCTCCGGGCATCAAGTGGCATCACTACGATTCGCGACAGGCCCTCGGTCGCCGCTAATGCAGCCAATGGCTCGTTATCGACCACGCCGCCGTCGACATAGATGTGCCCGCCAAAGCGGCGCGCCGGAAAAATTTCGGGCAGGCCCGCGCTTTGCAGGATCAGCTCGGTAACGTCTGCCGGATTGTACTTGCAGACGTCAAAGTGAGTCGGTACATACTCAACGGTAGAGTTCACGGACTGTAATCCTCGCGCCGCCAGCGTGTAGTTGGCAACATCGCCCTCGCCGCTCACGTTTTTCTTCCACCAACTCGGCGGTTTATCCGACTCCGGGAGCCCCAGAGCTTCCGCGGCCGCGCCGCTCACTACTTTTGCCTCTAGTTTCGGTGAGAGTTTCAACGTGGAGGTTCGATTGACTACCCGGAGGCTGCCTAAGGTCACGAACACCGGTGCAATCCTGGTTTGCAGAGTGGGGATGTTAACGCAGTCTTGTAGTAATTGGTGGAGCGGTTGGTTGGTGGCCAGCCCCAGGCGGGTGGAAAGCAGGTCGAGAGCGGTAGCCGCCCAAGCGGCCCAGGTCACCAGGACAAGTGTCACCCAGGGCAGGACCGCGAACAGCAACACGATTACCAGGATTGGTATTCCGAGGAGCGTCCATGGAGATGCGCCGAGCACGAGAATGATAGCCAGCGCGGTCCACGCGGCCATGTCGGTGGTAAAAGGGTTTGCCAGGAGATCGAGGTATAGTTTCCACGCGCTCCGCAGACGTCGAATGGGGCCGTCAGAATTCGCTTCGTCGTCCTGGATGGCGCGCCACAGTGCAACCGGAATTGCGCTGGACGGAAACGCAGGAGAAAACAAGACCTTCCCAAGATAAACGGGCAGTAGCACGATTCGAATCATGAACGCCAGCAGAGTCTGCCATTGGAATTGCAGCACGCGGCCAAAGCTCATGTTCTGCCAGATCGCCTCGGCTTCGCCAAACTTGTCTTGAGCTACCAGCACAGCGTTCAGCGCGCCGACAGACGTACCTGCGATAGCGTCGAAGGCCGTGAGGCCCGACTCTCGAAGCGCCTTCCAGCATCCGATCTGATAAGCCCCCTTAGCACCGCCGCCGCCGAGCACCAGTCCAATGCTGCCGCTGGCGGCGATTCGCTCGCCTGCCAGGCGGGCCGCCGCGCGCTCTTCCGCGCTGACCGTCATCCACTCAGCTTCGCGGTTAGCCATCTCCGAAGTGCACCTCTAGAACCGTAATTACGTGGGGCACGCGGTTACCTGAGACATTCAGATATTCCGCAACCAACAAAATAGTCTCGCCAGCGGCGGCTCGTGGATAACGGGTGAAGTTGCGGATGCTCGGCCAGTCTGGAATGCTCCAATAAGTATCCGGGAAGGCTGATACCAGTCCTTACGCCACTGCTTGAAGCACAAGTATTGCACGGACGACCTCTGAACCCGGCGGATGGGAAATAGGCCGCTGGCAATCACTGAGACTTCTCTGAGCGCCGAACAGTCGTGAAAGGCTGAGTGTCACTTTCGTAGGTCGACGTGGGGTGCGGTTGTAGATATAGCAACGCCGGCGGGATTTTTCGGGTTCTCTGAGACCGCTGACCGCTTAGCTCATCGGGCAGCGCGCCGTCGATCGCGCCGGCGACGATCCTCCTTTACTGGTCGCGCTGCCTCAGGCGAAGCTGCCAGGGTTTTTACGATCTCGCGCGCAAGCTCATCGGGAACAAACTTTGCGACGTACCCATTGGCCCCAACCCGAGTCGCATGGGACTCGTTCGCAGATCCCGATAGAGAAGAGTGAATGATGACGGGGACGCTTCTCAGCACATCATCTTCCTTCATCTGCCGTGTCAAGGTGAATCCGTCCATCTCCGGCATCTCCAAATCGGTCAGGACCATCGCTACCTTCTCCCCAATCGGAATGCCCGCGCTACGCGCCTGCTGTCCCATGCCCTTCAGTCGTTCCCAGGCCTCTTTTCCGGTCTTGGCGCCCACGAACGGCAACCCCAGCCGGGTCAGGACCGTCTCGATCTGGCGACGCGCCACGCTCGAGTCATCCGCGTACACGATGACGGAGCCCTGATGCAGTTGAAAGGATGGGGTCATCGTCAGCTCTTCTCCGCTCCTGAACCGCGAGGGCAACGCTTCCCGGAGAATCGACTCCACATCCAGTATGAGGGCCAGGCGGGCGCCCTCTTCTTTGTCGTCGAGGCGCGCCAGGCTGGTTACCAGGGCGCCGGCCGCGGACTTTTCGGCGGAAACTACCCGCCCCATTCCAGCCGCACGATCTCTTCTACCTCTTCTACCGCAAATCCTTGAACGGAGCGCTCGTATTCCGTTACCAGCAGGATGTTGCGCGCGGTGGGCTTGCAGCTACCACCGAAGGCAGATCGATCACCGGAATGATCTGGCCGCGGATGTTAGCCACTCCCAGAACATGCTTGGGAGATCCCGGCATCGGGGTGATCGCGGGCATGATTAGCGCCTCCCGTACCTTGAAAACATTGATGCCGAAGATTTCCTTGGTAGAGGAGTTCTGATCTTCTCCCAGGCGGAAAATCAGCAGCTCAAATTTGTTCGTGCCCGCCAGTTTCGAGCGCTCATCGACATCCTGCATGACTTCACTCATGACTGACTTCTCCAGTCCGCGCCTGGCTAATGGCCGCACTCAGAGCCTCTAGTTTGCCGATCATCTCCTGTTCGCAGCGCGAGATCGCGGTACCCTGGCGGATCGCTTCCTCATGATTTCCTGCCTGCAGCGCGGCGCGAGTATTCCGGGCCGCGAGATTGAAGAGCGAGGTGCGGACTTTCTACGTCCTGGAAAGCGGCAAGGTGTCCAAACGATTCCCGTCCAATTCCGTCATACCAGCCGGAAAACTTGCACTGGTGATGGTCGGGCAGCTCTTCGGAGGATATGGGCAGAGTGTGATTATTGATTTCCGCCACAATGTTGCGGACCATGATCTTGGTCTCATTCCTGGCCGAAGCCAGAGTCATCCTGGCGACCAGGATGTGCAGGGACTGCACTCGCTCACTTAGAGACAGCGTGACCGACTCGGCGCCATGCGCCGTTTGCTCGGCGGAGTGGCTGGTCTTTTCAATCGATCTGGCTGAACCGTCGATGTCGGCTATATTGCTTTGCACTTCTTCGGTCGCCTTCTGCACTCGCTTCGACAGATTGCGGACCCCATCGGCCACCACGGCAAAACCGCGCCCATGTTCTCCCGCCCGGGCCGCCTCAATCGCGGCGTTCAGAGCGAGCAGGTTTGTCTGATAGGCAATCTCGCGGATGGTCTGCGCGATCCGGCCGATAGCGCCCACCTGGGATATCAGGCCCTGGGAGGCTTTGCGGCTGTCGGAAACCGATTGCGCTAGTCCGCTGAGCGTGCCGCCCACGGCCTTCATGGCCTGATCGGTCTCGGTGGCCACGGCCATCAGAGAACCGGCATTCTCTGAGCCGTCCTTGCTTATGCTCGTGATCACCTGTTCGGCGAGCTTGGCATCGCTGATGTTTCGCCAGGAAGCATGAAAGGCAAGGACCTTGCCATGCGGGTTGCAGACCGGGGTGAAGCCCAGGGTAAACGTGACCCCGCCCAGCACAAGTTCCGTGTTATGTTCCTTGGTCGTATCCGCCGCCAGAGAACGAAAGATATTCCGGATGCGCTCGGGATCTTTGTGAAACTGATGGATGGATCGTCCCATGGCGGTGCACACGTCGGCTCCACGAAGGCTGCCATTGAGCTGTTCGTGATTTAACTGCATGGCCTCGATGGCAGTGCGATTCATGTAGAAGATGGCGTTGTCCATTTTCTCGTCGGCCTCGCACAACATCTCCAGGCTGGAAAGCGGTTCGAGCAGGGTTCTGGCGTACTCCAATAGACGTTCTCTTTCGGAGCCGTGAGCGTGCTCCTTCCTGCCCGGTTCAGCCGTTAAGGCTGTGCCGGCGAAACCTGGTCTGGGATCCCTGCCGTCCGGAAGCGCCGTCCGGCGGAATTTCTTAACCGGGCGAGCGCTCTTTTTCGTTCCCTGAGTGGCGCGCATATTTGTGCTGATTACGGTGCTGGCCATTTCCTGTCTCCTTCAGCGAGAAACCGCGGTCCCGACAGTCAGTCCGTCGAACCAGTTCAAAAAGCGTTGTACGTTTTCGCCAGCATAGATTGCTCCGTGCTGCGGACAGAGGAAGTCGATATCGAGCTGACGAACCCGGTCGATCCAATCTTTCTTGGCTTCGTTGGAAGGCATCCAGCGCTGATGAAAAAATCTGGCATGCTGAATATGCTCATCGAAGGCCTTGGCGGATTCTTCCCCCTGCCGGCCCCCTATCCAGGCGCTGTGCCCGGGCGGCAGAAGCGCCGCCCCCACGTCGCCACAGAACAAGACCTTGGCGTCCGCATCATAGAGATGGAAATTAGCGGAAGCATGCAAGTAGTGGGCGGGAATGAATTCCATCTTCTTGCTGCCCACCACCATCGATCCGCCCTCGTCCGGTATGCCGATCAAGTCGGCGCTCAACGCGCCATAATGGCGAATGAAACCTTCCCACAGGGTAGGCACGTGCCATTGAATTCTGTCATTGCATGCATTCCAGAGCGGAAGGCTGGAGGCGATGTCCGGATCCTGGTGGGAAACAAATGCCTTGGCTACGGACGATGGCGGGACCACTTCGGCCACCGCGGCCAGCACCTGCGGGAAAATCTCGAAACCCCCAGGGTCCAGCAGTGCGCTCTGCCCGTTGGCCTCGACCACATAAACGTTGGAATCAATCACCCGCCGCTCGTCCTGGTCATACAGAACCCACCAGCGGTGGTTCCCGGCTTCAAATACCGCTGCTGCTTTCATGCATTACCTCCTCCAATTCGCCTCGGTACTTCCAGATTGCGTCTCTCACCTTGGCCACGGCCAGGCCCATCTCGTGCGAAACCCGCATCAGGGGCGCCCCGCTTTGCTCGGAGAGCGCCGCTTCGATGCGACCGTTGGTCACTACATACTCCTGCTCCGCGATGCCTTCCTGCAGCCGCACCACGGTCTCAACCAGGCGGCGCAGGATGGTAAGCCCCTGGGCATCTTCCGCATCAATGTCGCGCTGCCAATTTCCTTCGGATTGCCGGAGGAAGGCACGGGCACTGTCGGCCTTTCCCAAACTTTGGGTTGCACGCCGGAACATGTCGGCATAACCGCGATGTTGCAGGATGCGCATGTGCACCCGGACCAGCGGCGCAATCGACTGCTGCAGGGGAGAGGCAGCTTCCTTCAAGTGTCCCGCCTGTTCTCGAAACGCCTGGGCGACCACGCCATAACTGGCAAGTTTGTTGCCATGCCGTTTGACCAGCACCATCGCATTCAAAGCCCGCCGGTCGATCTCATGGAGCGAATGTTCAATGATGCGCCGGGTGCGAAACGAGGCATCCATGATTTTCATGATGCATTGCACGTCCATCAAAGACTCCCTTCCCAAACGGCGGGGGCAGCTGCACTCAGCGCGCTTGCGTCCAAAATCAGCACGACATTGCCCTGTCCGGAGATGGTAGCGCCCTGATAGAGGTTTCGCCCGGCGAGGAAGTCGATGGGCTTTACGACTGAGTCTTCATTGCCCATGACTTCTGACACAACGAAGATGCCGCGTTCCGTCAGCACCCCCTCCACACTCTCGGCACCCAGTCGAAGCGGCCGATCCTGCAGGACGGCGCCCAGGTCAACCAGCGGAACGGTGCGCGTCCCATCCACCCGGTAGGTCACTCGACCCGCCAGTCGATGCACCCGGTCCTCTTCCAGGTCCGTCAGTCCGTCGATGGCGGAGATCGGCAGCGCATAGATGTCCTGCCGAACCCTCAGGTACAGCACCGGCAGGACGGCCAGGGTAAGCGGGAACTCCATGGCGATGCAGGTCCCTTGCCCCGGATGGGTATCAATCGACAGGCGGCCTCGGAGTCGGTTCGTGGTTTCCTTCACCGCGTCCATGCCAACGCCGCGTCCGGACAGGTCCGAAGCTTGCTCCTTGGTGGAAAAACCAGGCCGGAAGATGAGTTCCAAAGCTTCCTGCTCGGAGAGATGGGCGGCCTGCTCAGGAGTGAGGATTCCCTTATCCAGGGCTTTCTGAATCACGAAGCGGCGATCAATGCCCTTGCCATCGTCGGAGACTTCGATCCGGACCTTGTCACCGAGGTGGAGCGCAGCGATGCGGATGAGAGCCGTGGAGGGTTTGTTTGCCGTAGTCCGAACTTCCGGTAACTCGACTCCGTGATCGAGACTATTGCGTACCAGGTGAGTCATCGGAGCTGACAGGGCATCAACCACGGCCTTATCAATCTCGACATCTTCGCCGACAATTTCCAGACGCACGTCCTTACCCAACTGGCGGGAGACGTCCCGGACGACGCGCGGCAATTGTTGAAAGAGGCGTTTGCAGGGCTGCATGCGCAGGCGCATCACCGTATTCTGGAGATCGTTGACCGTCAGATCGGTTTCCCTGGCAATGCGAGACATGTCTTCGTCTTCCTTCGCCAAACTGGCCACTGCCGAAGTAAGACGATTGCGCAATAGAACCAGTTCTCCAACCTGGTTCATGACCGCGTCCAGCCGGTTCGCATCAACTCGCAATGAGGATTCGGCAGCCGGGGACACTTTGGCCGGAGTGGCATGAGAGGGTGGCAAGATCTTTTGTCCGGGCTGCGCGCTTGCGGCCTCGTTCGCTTCCTCCGTGGCCACGCCAGGGTCGCGACCGGGGCTGGCCGGATCTTTCGCCATCCCGGCGTCTGGGCTGGCAGGTTCCGAGGTAAGAGTGGCAAGAGCCTTGATCGTGCGGCTGAGATCGGCCGGCCCGGCTTCGGGCTCTCTTTCCTCCGCCAGTTCTTGAAACATCTGCTCAATGACGTCGATTCCCTCGAGGATGGCGTCAATCCTCGCAGAATTGATGGGTAGAGTATGGGAGCGCAGTTTATCCAGAAGATCTTCAAGATCGTGGGCCCATTCAACCAGGTGACTGGCCTCGAGGAAACCGGCTCCGCCCTTGATGGTATGGAAGGCGCGAAAGATGGATGCCAGAACCTGCTCGTTGGCTGGATCCGCTTCCAGGCGAAGGGCATCTTCCTGGGCTCTTTGCAGCAGCTCTTTCGATTCGATTAGATAATCGTGCAGAATCTCTAAATCCATGACTGCGGCTTCCATTCCTTCCCTGGGCACTCAGTCCCGTGGACCTGGTCTCGCGGCAAACGAAAGATCGCGGCACGGCAGTCCCGGCGAGACAGCCCATTGCGCCCAAGAATTCTGCTTTGCTCACTTGCACGCCTTAGCCCATTTTTGTACTGAACTTATTAGGCAATTCCAATGATGGGGAAGCTGGACACTTACGGGATCGGCGTCTGTCCCATCTAGCTCCAGGTTTGGGGACAACGGAAGGTGCTGATGCCAGGCGAATGGAATCACGATAGAAAAAGGGACTGCACGCCCCCTTCTACGGCGAGACTAGCGTGGCAAGACCCATCCCGAAGCCGGTCCCGCCGGCTGTCAGCCATGCCCCTACCCAGGAGCTTTGGTGCGTCTTAGGGAGGATCTTCGGGACGTGCGAGTTAACGAGATATAGGGAGACGCCGTTCAGGTCAGGTCTTCGGCGGATGCGTCAGTTTCTGGAAAGAACTCGTCATAGGAGGCGTTTCTGCGGCGATACGCCATGACCGTAAACATGGCGGACAGGAACATGGGAGGAATGACCAGGATCAGGATTCCGCTGCGCAGTGCTTGAATGAAGCGCTGTGTAGATCCCGCGGCCTGCGAGTAACACAGAGCACAGCCTTGCGCAAAAAGCGTTTGGGGCGCGAGCAGGACCAGCGCGCTCCCAAAAACCTGCGTACCCCATTTGAACCATCGGGTTTTGCAAAAAGACTTCACTGCGGCGGCCCACTCTGAAAGCTCTTCGGAGAATCCCGCTCCATGCGGTAACTATCCGTCCAACTGTACTGCAGCGCCGCGAAAACGAACAGGGTCACAACCGCAACCCAGGTAACAAAGGTACGGTTCTCCGACCCAAGGTGCATGAAGAACACCACCGCCAGTCCAGCTTCGAGGAACGCAATAGCAAACATGCGGAAGATCATGGTGCCGACATCCACGTGCTGGTAGGCGATGACGAACTGAAGGCCGGCCAGAATCAGGATGGCGACATACACGATCAGGTATTTGCCGAGCTTGTCCGTATAGGATGCCGCGCCGCCGGGTTGCTGTTTCGTGAGTTCTGCCATTGCTTCCTCCACAGTTCAGCTTACTTCTGCACATTCAGCAGATAGATTAAAGGCACGACAAACATCCACACCAGGTCGACAAAGTGCCAGTACAGGCCGGTGATCTCGAGATCATCGGCATTCAGACGTCCGCTCTTGTAGCGTCCGCCCACCACAAGTAACACGACGATTCCGATGACGACGTGGGTGAGATGCAAACCTGTGATCGTGAAAAACGAGGCGCCAAACAGATCGTTGCCCCAAGGATTCTTGAACAGACGGACGCCCTCATCAATCATGCCCATCCACTCACGCAGGTGCAGGATGGCGAAGATCGCGCCGCCGACCGCGGTAATCATCGTCCAGCGAAACGCGGCCGCACGATCACCCTGTTTCGCGGAGCGAACGCCCATAAACATCGTCAGACTGCTGCTGACGAGGATGAATGTCATGACCATCGCGTTGACCACGGTAGGGTACAGCTTGAAGGGCGTGGGCCAGTTCTGCGAGCCGTTCCGCAAAAAGCCATACGCCAGCAGGCAGGCTGCAAAGGTGGCGGCATCGGCGATGATGAACAGCCACATGGCCAGCTTTTTGGTTGGAATCGCGAACGGTGAAGACCTCTCGTGCACAGCCGAATGAGCATCCATGGCAAGGTCCGAATGGCTCACAGCATGTCCTCCGAGTGCAGCACTAAATTCGCGCCCACAGCAACAGCAGCAGGTAAATCCACAACACATCCATGAAGTGCCAGTAGTAGGAAACCGTGCTAAGGGTGCTTACCTGTAATGTCGGACGCGGCTTGCTGAAGCGCCATAGCACCAGCGTCAGTCCTGCCAACCCACCCAGGATATGCAGGGCGTGCAATACCGTGAATAGGTAGAAGAAAGAACTGCTGGGGTTGGTTGCCAGGTACAGGCCTTCCGACCGCAGTTGCAGCCATGCACCGTACTGACCGCCAACGAAGACCAGTCCCAACACCAGTGTCAGCCAGAGGAATGTAGAACTAGACGAGCGCTGGGTAGGATTCCCGTGCAGAAACGCCGCGACGCGTTTACGCGCCAACTCCAGCGTCAGGCTGCTAGCCAGCAACACGGCCGTATCGAAATAGAGCACGGAAGGCAGCGTGAAGTGCTGCCAGTCGTAGGACGATCCCTGGCGGATAATCATCGCGCTGGTGAAAGCCGCGAAGGTCATGGTGATGGCCGCCAACCCGACCCACACTCCGGTCCGGGAGGCGGGAGAACTATCTTCTACGCGGAGCCTGGCACTCCGGCTGCCGCCAGAAGGTGGCTGCGACCCGCCCGTAGTAGTTTGCGGTGGCTCGTGAACTGTGGTTGCCATGATCTACTGCACCCTTGATTACTTTCTGGTTCTACTTCGTTGAGACGACCGGCAAATGCCTACGTGGGATTGCTATTTCTCGTCGCGTGGCGAGTTGATTTGCGCTGGATCCGTCTGCATCACGTAATCGTTGGTCGAGCCTTCGATGCCGTACTGGTACGGATCGTGATAAACCACTGGCAGCGCGCCTCCAAAGTTGTCGAATGGCGGCGGCGACGACGGCGTAGACCATTCCAGCGAAGTCGCCTCCCACGGATTGAGGGGAGCCGGCTTGCCCCAGAAACGGCTGTGAATCAGGTTGTAGAGAAATACGATTTGCGCTGCGCCGGTGATGAGTGCGGCTATGGTGATGAACTTGTGAACCGGCATCAGCGGCGCCATGAAATCGTCCACGAACGCCTGATAGCGGCGGACGTTACCGGCCATGCCGAGGTAGTGGAATGGCATGAAGATGCAATACGCGCCCACGAACGTAACCCAAAAGTGAAGTCTGCCCAAGGTCTCGTTCATCATGCGGCCAGTCACCTTGGGGAACCAGAAATACGTTCCGGCGAAGATGCCGAACAGCGCTGCGACCGCCATCACCAGGTGGAAATGGCCAACTACGAAATACGTCGCATGCAGCAGGATGTCGATGGAGGGTTGCGCCAGGAAGAATCCGCTGATGCCGCCGCTCACGAACATCGAGATAAATCCCAGGGCGAAGAGCGATGCCGAATTGATGCGCAGCTTCGAGCCGTAGAGGCTGCCGATCCAGATCAAGACGATGATGGTGGCGGGAATCGTAATGGCCAGCGTCGGGAACGAGAACGCCAGCGACGAAAACGGGTTCATGCCGCTGACGAACATGTGATGCCCGTAGACCATGTAGCTGAGGAAGGCGATGGATACCATCGAATAGATGATGACCCGACTGCTCAGCAGCGGCCGCCGCATGTTGGTGATCAAAACGTGCGAAACCACGCCCATGGCGGGGACGATGGCGATGTACACCTCAGGATGTCCGAAGAACCAGAACAGGTGCTGCCACAGCAGCGTAGAGCCGCCTGCATGCGGTTGCAGCTGATCATTAACCACCAGGTTCGAAGCGATGAAGAAACTCGTACCGGCAACGTGATCGAGGATCAGCAGAATGCAAGCCGGCATCAGGACGGCAAAAGCCGTCAAACCGATGCAGGAGGTGATGAACCATGCCCACACCGACAACGGCAGCCGCATCAGGCTCATGCCCTTGCAGCGCATGTCGAGCGTCGTGGAAATAAAGTTCAGCGATCCCAGCAGTTGCCCCACGCAAAAGATGGCGATCGAGACGGCCCACAGCACCTGACCCGTGCCCTGTCCCGGTCCGGCAACTTGACCCAGCGCGCTCAGGGGAGCGTAGGCTGTCCAGCCGGAGAGTGGTGGTCCCTGGGGTACGAAGAACGCCGACACCGCAACGCAAAAGGCGACGAACGTAACCCAGAAGGACATCATATTAAGGTGAGGGAAGGGCATGTCCTCGGCCCCCACCTGGATCGGCAGAAAGTAGTTTCCAAAGCCGGCGAACGGTGCGGTTGTCAGCACAAAGAAGACCATGATGGTGCCATGCATGGTCATCAATTGCAGATAGTACTCCGGCGTGAGCACTCCGCCCGGGGCACCCGTCTTCGACAGGAGCTGCAGTCCGGGAATCGCGGCATTCGGCCACGCCAGGTGGATCCTCATCACCCACGACAGGACTAACCCGATGTACACCGCCACCAGCGCCAGCGCGTAGTATTGCTCGCCAATGACTTTGTGATCCAGGCTGAACACATACTTGCGAATGAATCCTGTGGGTGCGGCGTGTTGATGAACTGCCGGCTCGGACATGTTGTGCATGTGACCCTCTTGATAGCTTGCGTCGCGCGAAAGCGGTTCAACCGCCTACTGTAAAGCGGCCTGCTTTTTCAGCCATGCATCGAAGTCTTGCTGCGACATGACGTCCAGATACGCCTTCATGTTGTAGTGGCCCAGTCCGCAGAGCTGTGTACACACGATCTCGTACCGGCCAATCTCGGTCGGCGTGAAGTGCAGGGACAAGTCCAGACCGGGCACGAAATCCTGCTGAATGCGCAGTTCGCGTACGAAGAATGAGTGCCCTACGTCCTTGGAGTGCATCAGCAGATGCACGTCGCGATTTACCGGGACAGCCATTTCGGCGGTTACGACGTCATCCTTCGAATCCGCGTCGTGCGTGGTGTCCAACCCATAAAAATTCTCAGTGGCTTCGCTGATTTGTTCGGGGTGGATGGGCCCGAATTTCCCGTCCGGCCCGGGGTACCGGAAATAAAATGCAAACTGTCCAGCCTGCACCTGCACCTGGGTCGCGTCCGGAGCCGCAGGTGTGAAGTAAATACTGGCCCAGGCTTTTGTGCCAAAAGCACCAAGGGCCATCACCTCCGCTCCCACGATGATGACCGCAGCGGCGACCAAGCCGCGCGCTCCTCCGGGGAAGCTCTTGATCTTTTCCTCGCGCGGCCGATCGGAAAATCTCCAGATGAAGAAGCCGAGGATGAGCTGCGCCGCCAGGAAGCAGATGCCGGCTTCCACCATGGTCTCGGAGAACTGCTCGTCAATCAATTTCCCCTGGACGGAAATGTTCTTCGGGGGTTCCCAGGTATGCATCACGATAGGAACCGCGGAGGCGATTGCAATGAGGATGATCGTGGCTGCGAACAGTTTTGCCATAGCTATCCCACCCAACTAGCTTTTAGTGCCGAGAAAGGTCGCTGGCCGCCTGCACGAGCCGTCTCGCACTCGCTCAGCGGCCAGGTTGGCGGCTTCTATTTCGCCTTGTAGGTGAAGTTGGCAGTGCCGGAGCCACCTGCTGCCACGGTCACTTTCTGGGTCTGCGTGCCGTAGGTCTCCTGCCACGCGGTCACTGTGTAGTTGCCGGCCGGAACGTTTTCGATGGTGTAGTTTCCACTGTCGTCAGTTACGGCGTAGGGCCCTTTGACCGGCACAAAATAACCGTGCATCCAGGGATGAATGTTGCATTTCACGGGAATCGCCACTTCCTCAGCCTTCCAGTTCTGCATGATAGGCTGGGCTCCGGGAGGCTGTGAGCGGTTCCACGGAATGTTCCCGGTCATGGGATTTGGCTCGGGGTGAATGTTGTGTGCGGTCTGATCGCTGTTCACCACCTTGTAGTCTTCGCCCACATTCATAGCCAGGACGTGAGGCGTATACATGCAGCCCTTCTGGTCAAACACAGGGACAGCACTCTTGGGGGCAGCGCCATTCCAGCCCTGCGATATGTAGAGCACAACGTTTTGCAGTCCGTTATCCTTGCCCACGACCACCAGTTCCAGCTTGGGAGGATCGCTGGCGTGGAATTTGGCGCAGTACGGGTCCTTCGACATATCAATGCCCTTCATGTGAGGGGCCGCACCATCGAGTTTCACCGTCCCGGTAATCTTGCCGCTCGCTGCCGCCGCTACCTTGGGCCCATGCGCGATCGCCAGAACTGCAATGAGCGTCATGGCGGCCAGCATCCCCGCAATCTTCCACTGAACTTTCTTCGACATTAGAGTGATCTCCTTATCACTGACAGCTCATTCGTTTCCAGGGTTGTTGGATTGAGGTTGCGACGTACTCGGTGGAGTAGCCGGCTGGGCCGGTTGCGACGGGGCCGACGGAGGTGTACTCGACGGCTGCGACGCAGGATTCGTGCCCTGATCACTGCTGGGCGTCTGACCGGAATCGCTGCTGGGCAACGGTTCGAGCGGATTGATCGGCGTCAATCCAAGTTGCTTGGCAATCTGCTTTTCCTTGGTGTCGTCCGGCTGCAGCGTGCGTAGATAGAAAACCAGGTCCCAGGCTTCATCGGGCTTCAGGTTGTCGGAGAACGACGGCATGGGCGAGCCGTCCAGACCGGTCATGAAGTCCTTATACATCGCCTGGTCGCTCGACCCGCACTTGAAGCGTTGCGAGTCGTGGAAGTTGAATGGCTTGATCGGCCGGTTCTCGTCATCGACCAATGTGTCGGCCGATGGCCCGTTGGCCTGACCGGCTACACCGTGGCACTTCCAGCACTCGAGCTTCTGGAACTGAACCCTGCCTTCTTTGATGCGGTCGGCGGTCACCTCAGGCTCGGGTGGGATCACAATCGGTGTGCCCGGCTTTTCCGTGAGCCAGCGCGGCGAGAAGTGCTTCACGTAAGCCACCAGGTTGACCCGATCCTGATTGGTCAGTGGCAGCCAGTGCGGCATGTTCGAATTCAACATACCCCGTCCGATGGTGTCGTACAGATCACTGTCGGTTGGCAGCGTCCCCGTCGGTGTAGACCGGCAGCGGAAGATCGCGATGGTGAAGTTTCTGGGCTTCGGATCGATCCACTGAGCGTTCTCACCTTGCCCATCGCCTAACGATCCATGGCAACCTATACAAAAGCGTTGATAGACCGGTTGACCAGTTGCCGCGTGGCCGGTCATGCTGCCGACATGACTTTCCATGTTCAGCCGCTGGTTTTCGCTGTACTCGGTTTGTTGCGCGTAGACGGCGGTCGCGAGGAACACAACCGCCACAGCACTCAAGATCAACGGGAGCTTTAAAGTTCTTGTGCGCATCGTGTGTGTCCTCAGAAGTCGAAGTCAAAGCCCAGGAAAGCGCTGTAAGTGCTCAACTGAGTGGCCGTGATCGGCGACGCCCCTTGTTGCTGAATCAGGGCGTACTCCGCGTGATAGGCGAACCCCGCCCGGCTGAACATGAACGGGTAATAGCGGACCGCGAATGAGTAAGCGTTGGTATTTCCCCAATTGCCCGGAGTGGTTACCAGGGCCTGTTGCGACATGCGCACAAACTCATCACGTTGGATGAAGATCAGCTGCGGATTGAAGACGTAATGGGTCTCCACGAATGCGCCGTTCCAGGAAGGAGCTCGCGCACCCGGCGGCAGCGGCGCGTTCGACGGGGTACTTGTGCCGAAATAGGCGCTGTCCCAGCCGTGCTGATAGAACAACTGGAAGTCCAGCTTCTTGGCATAGAACACGCCGAATACGCCTTCGCGGTTGAAGGGCTTGTTGCCGATACCTGTAATCGGAACCCCAAACGACGTCAGGTTGTAGGTCGGCGCGTTGCCCAGGAAGAGGTAGCCGCCCACCCGGTCCACACCGCCCTGGTACCCGGCATTAAATGCCTGACTGGCCGTGACGAACGTGGAGTAGGCGTTTTTGGAAGGCAAATTCACATTGCCATCGTTGGAACTGAGAAGCGCAACCGAATATCGGGTGCGGTCATTGAGCGAGTGCCCCATTAACTCCGTTCCGAACTGGTTGTCACCCATCTGACCGAAGAAGTTATCGTCACCCAGCGGAGAGAAGTGGTACAGGACATAAAACCCGCCATTGTCTGACAGGTTGAGAATGCGTTTTTCGGAGATGACGTTGTCCAGTTCGAACTTGCCCATCTTCAGGTTGAACCAGGAACTGTGACCGATGTTGTCCATCCTGGCCCAGACGCTTTCGAAGTGGAATGCGCCGGTATTGTCGGAGGAGGGCACCAGCAACATCGAGATGTTCTTGTACAAGGTGCCGCCGCTGAGAATATCCAGTCCACTCACATCGAAGCCGTTCTCAGTCACGTTCTGTTCGACTTGGGTTCCGTTGGGCTGGTCCACCGCAACTTTATTCGTGCTTTCCAGATGCCAATTGGGCGTGATGCGAAAGGTTACCGGCCAGTACGCGGGATTCTGCCAGATCGGCGAATCACGATCGTTCATAAGCTGGTATCCGTTGTCCTTGAAGGTTTGTCCAAAGACATTCAGCATCGGCCACGCTTCATGGCAGGCTGAGCAAGGCAATCCATACTTGCGAGCAAACGCAGGGAATGCCCGGCTCGGAGTCGGATTGCAGAAGAAAATTGACAGGAAGAACAGCAGACCTAACGCGCTGGCTAGTCCCGCAAATGCGGGACGGTAAGTGGAATTTCGAGCACTTGAATCAGTCGTAACGCCAATCTGCATCGCGATTAACCTCGCAGTAACAAGATGGCCGACGTCGGTCGACTTCACCGTGGGAGCAACGTCTTAAGGTCGGTAATGACCCCCACATCCCCGAATGGGGACGGATACTACAACTTCGTCGCAACCGATTGCAACAACTTTTTGTTGCAGAATGTTTGCATCCCCTTAACAAAAATTTGACAAACAGTTTGGCCGGAGATCCTGCTTGTGGCAAAAGCCTTGCTTGACAATCCCACTCAATTCACGGTATTTATGCTCTCCACGCACTCCCGCCGTGTCTCATGCAAACGTCCTTCACCTCGGTGAATACTTGTTGCCACAAGGCGCTCATAGGCCTGTTGTGTCAACTTTGTTGCATCATCCTGATACAAACTCCGGTCCTCTGTGCACGTCTGCCGAAGGACCATTCGTCCGACCCCGCCAAGTTCACAGTTCGAGTCGAAGCGCCCGAAAGCGACGTGGTGACTGCGGTTGAGCAGGTCACCCAGGATCAGATCATTCACGGCACCTATTCGTACGAGAAAGAACGCATCCTGTACGGAGCGCATAGCTCTGCATCAGCGAATGCGTTTGGAACGTGGAAGGGATCAGGCAAGGTCTTCTACAAGGTTGCCAACAATGTCCTGGCGCCCCGGTTTTTCAAAGACACCGGCGACATCGGCACGCTCAGCGTTCGCTACGTGGTACAGAGCGCCGACACTAACGCTGCAATCCTGCAAATCGACGCCGTGTTCATCGATGCCCGCAATATACGGCATGAATCGATCGGAACGGTTGAGTCCAACGAGTTCCTCGCCATCCAGCAACATCTCCGGACCATTCAGAGCAAGCGGCAAGAGGCGGAAGAGAAAGCTTCCAAGGGAACATCGTATCCCGCCGCACCCGCAGTCGCTCCCGCAAGTGTCGCGGCGACAGCGGCCGACAGTCCGTCTCCGGCTTTGGACCTCACGGTCCCTGCGATGCAGAAGCACGTCGCCGCTCTACAGCATGAAGTTGAGTTGCGCGTAAAGATTGAAGGAGCCCAGTTGAAGTCGGCACCGTTTCATAGTGCTGCAACGCTCGAATCGCTACCCGCGCAGTCAGACGTGCTTATCGTGGTGCTCACCCCGTACTGGTACGGAGTTGAAACGGAAGATGGACATCGCGGATGGGTGCACCACAGCCAACTGGAGCCTCTGCCGTGAAGCTTGCCGCGAGATCGCTGAAAGGATGCGTCAGACTTGTTCTCAGCTATGGCTGCGCACTGATGCTGGCGTACACGATGCTGGCTCAGAGCGCGCCGCCGCAACGCTCTTTTCCTGCTTCCAAGGCCGATGTAGAGAAGGCGCTTCACACCCTTGAGTCGTATCCCGGCGGAAAACTTCCCGTGCTGGAGGGCTTCGCGGATCCGGCAGGACATTCCCTGGACGATTACAAACGCGGATACTACGAATACACCGTCCATCTGAAATCGGCGAGTACGTCGGAAACTACGGTTGAGGTTAGCGCCAAAATTACCGCGTGGTTTGCCGCCAGCACAGCTGCGAATTCCGGATATCGCGTGCTCAAATCGAGTGGGCGTCTTGAATCCGATCTGCTCGATTCCCTGAACGACAAATTGAATCCCGCTCCGGAGTCACAGGCATCATCGGCGCTGACAAAGCCTTTGCCAGACAGTCCATCGGCTTCCGCTACCGGATCCTTCTTCAATACTCGCCGGCTCACCACCATGCCATCGGACGGCAAGCCAATCGCAGCGAAAGTCGCTGATCCCGGTACCGCCCGGCAGTTGGCGAAGCTGCAAGCGCAGGCGCAGGACTTGGAACAGGTCCTGCACAACCAGGCGCGCCCCAATAATCTGGCCATCGTGAAGAAGTCCAATACGCCGGTAGTAGCTCAGCCTGTGAATGGAGCTGAAGTTCTCCTTCAGGCGGACGCGGAAGATGAGTTCGAGGTTCTGGATTCAACCGAGGGCTGGGTCCATATCAAAATTTCCGGCATTTCACGTGGCTGGATCAAGCGCGACCTCGTCGATCTGCCGGGGGCAGCAACGGTCAGCGTCTCCGACGTTGCCGGCGAACAACATGATACGGCTGCCGTACGACAAACCAAAGAAGAGGTCGCACCATTTCCGGGCAAGTGGGACCAGTTAGATGGCAAGCAGGTAAAGATCATCTGGGTGCAGCCCTTGAACAAGGACCAGTTCGGCGCCGAGCCTAAGTGGCCTCTGGTAAAGGCAGTGCTCCGCGGTGCGGACGCAGGAGCGCTAGCGGACCCAAATGAAGTCGCCGGGGTAGTGGTAATTTTCGATTCCGAGGATGGCGGTATGGCGGCTACAACTTTAGCTAATCTGCAGCAGTGGCGTGCTGGACATCTTTCCGATGAGGGTTTCTGGAAACGCTGCTGGCGAGATCCTGCCGATGCTTTCGGCGGGCAGAACTAGGCTGAGGGAGTAGCGCGTCACTGGAGCAATTCACAATGAAGACTGCCGCAGAAGGATTTTCCTTCGGCCGGTTGTATCTAGTGCCGCGCCTTAACGACTACGCCCAACTCACCAAGTCGCGGGTGACCACGCTGATTATTCTTACCGCCTGGTGTGGATTCTTTTTTGGCGCGCGAAAAGCCGGACTTCCCGTGGTGAGCTGGAGCCTGCTGCATGCTCTGCTGGGAATCGGTATGGTGTCCAGTGGCACCGCGGCGTTGAATGAGGTCATCGAACACGATGTGGACAGTAAGATGCGACGCACGGCGCGTCGTCCGATTCCAGCTGGCCGCATGTCCATGCTTCATGCCGCCATCGTCGGCACCCTGCTCGCCGTCGGCGGATCGCTTTACCTGGTGGTTTTCACCAACTGGTTGACAGGGTTACTGACATTTCTAACTTCTGTTGTCTATTTGGCGGCTTACACACCACTGAAAAGGATCTCTCCTATCTGTACCTTCGTCGGTGCATTCCCCGGCGCAATGCCCGGTGTCCTGGGTTGGAGTGCCGCTCGCGGGCGTCTGGATTGGGGCACTCTTGCTCTATTCGCCATACTTTTCTTATGGCAATTTCCACATTTTTTCGCGATTGCGTGGATGTACCGCGAAGACTACGCCAAAGGCTCAATTCGCATGCTTCCGGTGGTAGAGCCGGATGGAAGATCTACCTCCTTGCGTATCTTGCTTTATAGCCTGGCGTTGCTTCCTGTAAGTTTAATGCCAGCGTTTCTAGGTATGGCCGGAAGGGTTTACATAGGTGGCGCTGTACTGCTGGGCATCACCTTCCTTTATTATTCGGCGCGATTGATCCTGCTTCATCTTCCCGTGGCGGATTCCCGTTCGAGAATGCACGCTCGCCAGCTCTTTCGCTGTTCTATCTTGTATCTGCCGGTGCTGTTTGCTTTGATGATGGGTAATTCCGTCCGTGGATAACAAACTGAGTAGATTTCTTCGATAGCTGTTTTGCAAGTTTGTTGACACGAAATGCTTTCTCGAGAACCGGAGGACCGTCCAATGTCAACTCACAAAACCAGGTTCGTGATACTGCTGGGAGTGCTTGGATTATCGACCTCGGTAGCAAGCTGGTCACAGAACAAGGACGGTTCTGCCAGCAAGTCAGCAGACGGTGGCAAGCCGCAGACGATCGTAGGGTGCCTGACGGGCTACGACGATCGGTATACTCTGGGTGCCTCTAACGACACTCTTTATCTCCTTGACGGAGACAATGAGACCTTCAAGCGCTACAACGCCAAAATGGTTCGAGTCACGGGAACGGTAACCGAGCCTCCTCCTGGACCTTCAAAGCACGACGTGCTCTCGCAGCAGCCGCCTACGTTAAAGGTAACCTCATTGAAGAAGGTTGCGGACGGCTGCAACTAGTTTGCTTGCTTCCATAACAGGGCATTAACGCCACCGAGAGTGGAACCACGGCTTGGTGCCGGTTTCGAACTGTCGTGCTCCGGCGATCGTTGGACAAAAACAGCCCATCCCCCGTCCTACAAAGTCGTACAAAAAGAAGGCAGCGGACCATGCGCCTATCGGCTACTCTCAAATATTCATGCCAGTCAAACTCTTTTCAGGAGTAAATTGTCGCCATCGACAGCAGCGGCAACCTGTATGGTGCGACGAACCAGGAAGGCGCGTTTAATCAGGGAAGCATTTTCAAGCTGACGCATAACGGCGGGCAGTGGATCTACTCCGACGTGCACGACTTTACCGGCGGCCCTGGCGGGGCGTATCCCTATGACGGCCCGACCGTCGATGCGAGCGGCAATTTGTATGAAACCGCCCTTGAGGGAGGGAGTGGCAACAACTGCCCCTATGGTTGTGGAGTGATATGGGATCACGCCCTAGCGGTCGCCTGTACATACAGATATGTGGTGCGAAAGGGGGGACTCGAACCCCCACGGTTTTACCCGCCAGATCCTAAGTCTGGTGCGTCTGCCAATTCCGCCACTCTCGCACTGCTTGATTTGTATTGTAACCGCAATGCCTGTTGTAAGCTTTAACTCTCGTACATGCGGCCAGGCGCGGTTCCGCCGATCTCCAAACGTTGCTGTTCAACCTTCGTGAGCCTCGTCTCGCACCTCGGTAGGGAAAGCATTATGCCCCCGAGGAGGCGCTTTGATGCTATAGACGCTGCACGTTTGCTGTCTTAATGTCCATCCATCTTCACAGAACTGTAACTTGCCTTATCTGACCCTGGCGGCATTGGCGAAGTCTCGTCCGTTTACGTCACCGTTTTACCCGCATATTTCAGTCGCAGCCGGTCCATCGGCTTTTGTAGAAGCACGAATACCACTCAACCACGGAGGTTCTTGATGATCTATAGCAAACAATGGAAGTGTTTGGCAGCGCTTTGCCTGCTCGGGCTAATGGCAGCCTTGGCTACACCGGCGCTGGCGCAAATGGACTCGAAGGAAAAGCCACCCATGTACTGTTATGTCGGTCTCTGGGCCATTCCGCGCGCGCAATGGGCGGACATGGTAAAAGCCGACGAAGCGGATCAGCCAGCCCTGCAAAAAGCCATGGCAGCCGGGACACTCCTGGGATTCGGCTCCGACGTTAACCTGGTTCACCAGCCTGATGGGCCAACTCATGACGACTGGTGGTGCGCCAATTCAATGGCAGGCGTACTGAACATGCTTGACCAGTTTTATAGCAATGGAAGCTCTGTAACTCCGGCCCTGCAAAGCGCCACTAAGCATTGGGATAACATTCTGGTTAGCCGTCACTACAACTGGAAGCCTGGAACCATGAAGGGCGGGTACAGTCACGGTTCCATGTACAAATTGAAGGCAGATGCTCCGAACGACGCTGTGGATACCCTGGCTGACAGTGTAATCGTCCCCATGATGGAGAAGATGCTCGCCAACGGCACCATTGTTGAGTACGAGATCGATACGGAAGCGATCCACACGGACGCCCCCGGAACGTTCTTCCTCTTCTATCTCACGCCCAACGCTGATGGCATCGACAAGATGAACACCGCTTTGCGTGACACCTTGAAGTCGAACGCACTGATCACGCCGGCCTTCGGTTCCATGACTGACTCTACGGGTCACCGGGATTACCTGGACCGTACCACCGCTACCTACAAATAGACTGGCTGAGGGGTGTTTGCGCCGGCTCAGTCAGGCGCCTGCAATTGCACTGCTTCGGACGCGAGCGTCGCCAAAGGTGGCGGCGGCTCGCCCCGGGTTTTTGCCGCCCAGCGAATGTTCTTGCCGAAATTGCAAAACCCAAGCACAATTCCAACAAATTCTCACCCAACTCTAAGGAGACGCGACCATGTTGACCGCTTCGTTTACGGCGCTGTGGCAGGATCAGTCTTTCAGTCCGCTGGCGGGACTGTTCAGCGGCGGGTTCTTGCTGGCTGCCCTGGCCGTTGCTGTGGTGGTGATCATCGGCTTGTGGAAGCTGTTCGAGAAGGCCGGTGAGCCCGGATGGGCGGCCATCATTCCCGTCTTTAACGTCATCGTGATGTTGAAAATCGCCGGACGCCCGATATGGTGGGTGATTTTGTTCTTCATCCCGGTGGTCAACATCGTGGCCACGATTATCGTTGCTATCGACATTGCGAAAGCGTTTGGACAGAGCGCGATGTTCGGCTTCTTCCTCAACTTTCTATTTGGCGGAATTGGCTACCTGATCCTGGGTTTCGGCAACTACCAGTATCGCAAGCCTGCGGCGGCGATGACGGCCGCCGTCTGAGCGCTATTGGCGGCTCTCCGTCTTGATGGCATCGGGGATTACGGCGTGCTCGCGATAGCTTGGCCGCTCCTCGAAGAACGCGTCGGTGAGTGAAACCACCTTCATCGCCTGCTGTACCTGCGCGAGGGTGGCTGAGCTCTTCAGTTGTACCGTAACTTTTTCGCCGGGCAACAGGTCGAAATAATTGTCGGACGGCGTTACCTCGAGATCGCCGAATGACAGGTACAGGTTTCGCGCCAGCACCGGCGACTGCAACGTCACGGTGTAGCCGTCTCTGGTCGGATGAATATCGCTCTGGATTGCCGTTTTGAGCGGCAGGTCCAGGTTGCGCATGCGGTCGAAGAAGACTTGGTTGCGTGATACTCGTTTTCCGTCGACATTTAAATCAAAGACTAAAAACGCCTCGTCGAGACGGTTTGAGCCGAGGATTTGTTTCTCGTTGACACTCAGATAGGCCGCGCTCGATTGCGCTGGGACCTGTACATCCTGGGTCTTCTCGAGCAGCACCTTGCCCGCGAAGTCGAGCAGCCGCATGTGTACGTGGGCGTTCGTCGGCTGCAGCTTGTCGGAGACAACGTACACATCAACCGCTCCGTCGTGCGCGTAAGGCGAGATGAGCAGGTCGGCGTAAAAGCGCCGGGCGTAATACTGCAAGGCCTTCCAGCGGCCGAAGTAGTCGATGCTCGACCACGACGCTACCGGCCAGCAATCGTTCAGCTGCCAGAAGAGTGCTCCCATGGTGCGCGGACGATTGCGCCGTAAATGTTCCGCGCCAACCTTGATGGCCTCTGCCTGCTGCACCTGGCTGAGATAGATGAACGCCGCGAAGTCGCGGGGCTCCGGATACTCGCGCAGCATGTAGGTGAGAATTTTCTCATTGCCGCCATGGTTCTTCTGGTGCGACTTCATCACTTCGGAATCAATTGCGAGATCGCCGGGCGCGGCGAAACTTTGAATGGTACGCATCTCCGGAAATGACTGGAAGCCGAACTCGGACATGAAGCGTGGATTCTGCTGGTTGTATTCCTCGATCGGCTTCAGACCGTGCCAGACATCCCAGTAGTGCACGTCACCGTTGTCATCGCTACTTGGCGCCGCTTCAAAGTCCGCGCTCGGTGAGCTGGGCCAGTAGGGCGTGGGCTGCGCGTTCTGCTCGACCACGCTCTTGAGGATGTCGTGAAACAGCACGACGTAATCCTCCCAGACGCGGTCGCGCTGGGGCGGGGTGATGGATTCCTTGAAGCTGAGACGATCGGCCCAGGCAACCCATCCGGCTTCGACCTCGTTATTGCCGCACCAAAGCACGATACTCGGGTGGTCGCGCAGCCGCTTTACCTGCTGCTTCGCTTCTTCGCGCACGTTTTCCTGGAAGGCGAGGTCGCCGGGCACCATGTCGCCGCCGAAGATGAACTCCTGCCAGACCATCAAGCCGAGTTCGTCACAGATCTCGTAGAAGTCGTCGCTTTCGTAGATGCCGCCGCCCCACTCGCGCACCATGTTCATGTTGGCGTCGCGAGCGGCAGTCAGAATCTGGCGATATCTCTGGGGCGTGACCCGGCTGGGAAAGCTGTCGAAGGGAATGACGTTCGCGCCCTTGGCGAATATTGGCATTCCATTCACGACAAACGTAAAGCTTTTACCCCATTCATCGGGCTGGCGACGTAATTCGACCGAACGCAGTCCGGTTTTGACTTCGGTTTGTGCGACGATGGCCTTGCCGATCTTTACCGTCGCGGAAAAGCGATAGCGGTCCTGCCCACCGTAGCCGCTGGGGTACCACAGCTTCGGCGAAGTAATCCGCAGAGGAACTGCAACGTGGTTCGTACCGGCATCGAGCTCAACTGTTTGCGTCATGACGGCGGTCATGGCGCCGCCGGCGTTGTCGCGCGCAATGGTGATCGTCGCTGAAGTCGTCTGACCGGACTCAATCTCCACCTCCGCAGCGAGCTGCGCCTCATCCCGGCCAATTCTCAGCTGATGAATGTGAAAATTCTCGATGCGAGCGATGTCCCAGGCCTGCAGGTACACGGGTTTCCAGATACCGGTCGTGATATAGCGCGGTCCCCAGTCCCATCCGTATTGATAAGGAGCCTTGCGGGTGTAAGGGGCCGTCGC
Organism: uncultured Acidobacteriaceae bacterium; assembly: GCA_963698845.1. Taxonomy (GTDB): domain Bacteria; phylum Acidobacteriota; class Terriglobia; order Terriglobales; family Acidobacteriaceae; genus Bog-257. Next base: position 340,612 of record CAVOSH010000005.1, on the reverse strand, counting down.
CACATTCTCTTCGTTGCCTTCGTTTGCCGTTGAGACCGACGGCAGGATGTAGGGAAGCGCCTTCACCTTCGGAATCATCGAGGTGACCGGCGAATGGAAGACGACGCGCAAGGTATTCGGTCCGGGCTTGAGCAGAGGCTTGGCCTCGACGCGCCAGCGACGAAACATGTTATCGGCGGCTAAAACCGGCTGCTCGTTCAGAAAAACTTCCGCATAGGTGTCCAGCCCGGCGAACACCAGGTCGACATGCTCGTGCTGCAAGGAGGCGGCATCAACCTGGAAGGTGGTGCGGTACTCCCAATCGCTCAGGCCGATCCATTGCAGTTGCGATTCGTTGCCGCCATAAAACGGATCGGGGACTAAATGGGCCGCGAGAAGATCGGTCTGCACCACGCCAGGAACCTGCGCCGGGCGCCAGGTACTCATCTCCGGATGCCCACTGGCATTGAGTGCGCGGAACTCCCATTCGGCTTTCAACGGTCGCATGGCAGGATCAGCGGCATGGAGCGGTAAGGAGACTCCAATCAGGAATGCGAAGAGTAGCAAACAACCCCACGTCTCGAAAACCGCGAGACATGGAGTACCCGGAATACGAAAGACTGTCGATCTACAAGGTACGCTGCGCATCTTCGATAGGCCAGCCACAGTCAGCCGGTTGTGGAACTCTGGCTGTTATGTGATGCGCCCTGAAGCTGAGCAGCTGTAATCGGCAGGCATACAAAAAGGGCTCCCGGCGGGAGCCCCTCTTGGCTGTCGGAACGAAGCTTCTTACCAGATGGCGAGCGAAGCGTTATCGATCCACTCGTGATAGCCCTGACCCCTGGCGTTCACGTCGAGCTGCCACTGCACTCCCAGGTTGTCGCCCCAGTGCAGGTTCTTGGCCGTGTGCGTGATGTTCAGGCCGTGGCTTTGACCATCGACAACTAGCGTGTGGTAGGTGTAGGTGTGCGCGTTCGTGTCCGTGGTCAGGTACCACTGGATGTGGTGCCAGGCGCCGGCGCTGAACTTGGAACAGGTGATGTTGGTATGTTCCCAATGGCCCGAGGTTTCATTCCAGGTGTCCCAGGTGCCTGAGCCATAATTGCATTGGCTGCCGATCATGTAGTTGTAGCCTCCGACGAACTGGAAGGCATCGAACTCGAGCGCCTGCCCGCTACTCAGCGAATTGCTGTCCACCCAGATCCAGAAATCCCACAGCAGATTGTGCGCGGTATTGTGCGCGCCCACCTTCTGCCACCACAGCGCATTCGCCCACACTCCGGAGTTGTAGAACTGTCCGCTGGAGCCGCTGCGCGACGGCGGATTCTGGTGCTGCGCCATCCAGTAGCTGCCCTGGCCGCTGCCGCCGGCGCAACCTGGATCATGGCACCAGCTCCAGTTGCCGCGATCTTGAATGTTGTTAAACCAGATTGCGTTTCCCGGAGGTGTAGGCAAGCCGCCGCCACCGCCTCCCCCGCCGCTGGTCACGGTGATCTGCTCGGTGACTGTGCCGTACGCGCCAGAGGTGTCCCAGGCCCGCGTGACTAATTGGTGAGTTCCCGCCGCAGCAGTAATGCTGGCGTTGATTGAGTTCACTGCGCCGCCTGTGTAGACGTTGGCGCCGTCGAGGTAAACATGCCACCCGGTAATCTGATATTGAGTCGTAGCGCTAGCAATAAGGGTAAAAGGAGAGCCGACTTGCTGATTGTTGCCAGGTTGGCTGACGGTGACGTTTACCGCGGCTGCTGTCATTGACAGCCCCAGGCAGGCGGCCGCCAATACAAGTAGAGACTTCATCAGTAAATTCCTCCGTTGAGTAATGCGGCCAGAAAGGTGTAGCGCTTAAGGCCGCGAGCTCAACAGCAGCCGGTGTTTGGAGTATCTCGTCTGCGGAGTCTCAGACCAATCGGGCGTAGCTCTTAGAAGAAGGCCCTATCTCTACTGCGATAAGCAGAGTTGAACTAAGTGTGGAAATCCTAGTAATCACAGCCAGTTAGTTCAGAGTAGCTGCTCGAGCGGGGGTGCTGGATTCGCGCTGATCCAGAGCGGCGCGATGATAAGATTTTGTCGAATGGTTACCTTCGTTGTGCTGCGGATCGTAGCGGTCGTCCTGCTGGTCGCGGCAAACGCCTTCTTCGTGGCCGCCGAATTCGCTCTGGTGAGCGTGCGCGAGACCCGACTGCACCAGATGATCGCAGCACACCGTATTGGTGCGCGTACCGTCCAAAAGCTCCATCAGAAGCTGGATGAGGTGCTGAACGCCGTACAATTCGGCGTCACCGTCTGCAGCCTGGCCCTGGGCTGGATCGGCGAAGCCTCCATCGCTCACATGCTGGAGCCGATCTTCCTGCCCCTCCCGCATTCGCGCTTCTACGCCCATGCAGTCTCAGTGGCCCTGGCCTTTGTGCTGATGACCTACATTGTCGTCATCCTGGGGGAAGTGGTTCCGAAATCCCTGACTCTGCAGCGTACCGATCGCGTCGCCTTGGCTGTAGCCGCGCCGATGGACGTTTTTATGACCTTAGCCGCCCCATTCCTGGTGTTCATGACCGCGTCAACTCGCGTGGTCCTGAGGGGCTTTGGAGTGCCACTGATCCGCGAGGCTGGGGTACACTCACCCGAGGAATTGAAGCTGATCGTCTCCGCCAACCGCCGCTTAGGCGTGCTGGCGCCCATGCAGGAGGAGTTGATCCTCCACGCCCTTGAGCTGGAGAACATCTCCGTGCGCGAAATCATGGTGCCGCGTCCCGACATCTTCTCTCTACCAGGCAATCTCACCCTGGAAGAGGCCCTTCAGCGCGTGGTTGACGAGCAACATTCGCGCGTTCCGATTTACGATCCGGCGCGTGGCCCGGAGCACATCATCGGCGTGCTCTATTCCAAGGACTTGATGCGCTGGCTGCGTTATCGCGTCAACCGCACCGCCTCGGGACGTCCTGTGACCCGGGCCAGCGGCCTGGAAGTGCGGCACATCATGCGGGAAGTCTTAGTGGTGCCTGAGACCAAGCCGCTGCCCGATGTGTTGATCGAGTTCAAGACCCGCAAGCGTCACCTGGCGGTGGTAGTAGACGAATTTGGCTCAACCGCCGGAGTGGTGACCGTAGAAGATGTCCTCGAACAACTGGTGGGCGAGATCGAGGACGAGTTCGACATCAGTGAGCCGTCGTTCGCTCCCGGAGCTGCGTCGATGACTCTGGATGGCGCCGTGAACATCCGCGACCTGGAATCGCAATACCACATCATGCTGCCGCGCGATGAAGGCTTCGAGACCCTTGGCGGATTCGTGCTCTCGCGCTTACAGAAAATCCCGGTCGTCGACGACAACTTTGAGTATGAGGGCCGGCGATACTCAGTCGCCACCATGGACGGACTGCGGGTGGAGAGCGTAAAAATCGAAACCGCGCAACCACTGCTGCAGATGCAGTCTTCATCTGCAAGCCCGGGCGTGGCGCACTGATGCTGCGATACATTTTTTCCCGCCTGCTCTACATGCTGCCGGTTGTGTGGCTGGTGGTGTCGGTGGTCTTTCTGTTGATCCATCTTGTGCCCGGCGATCCCATCCAGCAGATGCTGGGCGAAGGCGCCGCTGCCACCGACATTTCGGCGGCCCGTCACGCTTACGGTCTCGACGTACCGCTCAGTCAGCAGTACGTGAACTACTGGCGCGGCATTGTGCACGGGGACATGGGGAAGTCTCTACGGCTGAACCAGCCTGTGGGCCACATCATCGCCGCTGCTTATCCCTACACGATGGAGCTCACGCTGGCGGCGCTGATCGTCGCATTGGCGCTGTCGATTCCCGCCGGAGTTCGTTCCGCCTTGCGACGCAACCGTTGGGACGACCGCACGCTCAGCTTTGTTTCATTGCTGGGGCTGTCGTTTCCGAACTTCGCACTAGGGCCGATCCTGATTTTATTTTTCGCAATTCAGCTGGGATGGTTGCCGGTTTCAGGCGCAGGCGGCCCGGCTCACCTGATCTTGCCGGCCATCACCATGGGCGGAGCGCTGGCGGCAATTCTTACGCGAATGGTCCGCACCTCGATGCTCGAAGAACTGGGGCAGGATTACATCCGCACCGCGCGCGCCAAAGGTCTGCCGGAGCACACCGTCGTTTACCGGCACGCCCTGCGCAATGCCATGATCCCGATTCTGACGGTCGTCGGACTGCAGTTCGGAGCTCTGCTGGCTGGGGCCATCGTGACCGAAACGATTTTTTCCTGGCCAGGCATCGGCCGTCTCACCATCACGGCTATCTCCAATCGCGATTATTACCTGGTGCAGGGCTGCATCCTGATGATCGGCCTAACCTACGTGCTGGTAAATTTCCTGACCGACATGCTGTATTCGGCCTTCAATCCCAGGATTCGACAGTAAGTCTGGTTCCGGCTGAACTCCCCGGGTGACACGCGTACTTGATTTTTTTCATCCAGCGGTTTCCAATCAGGAGCTAACGGCATCTGTTTCTATTAGACGGAGGGCGGAATGAATCTCCTGGATGCGCTTCGCCAAGCAGAACAAAAAGGCAAGAACCAGGTTCATCGCGGCGCAGAAAAGCTGCACAACGTTGAGGCCGCCATTCGCCGCAAGGTGCAAGGCCGCGCTGCCTCCCAGAGCTCAACTTACTCCGACCCGAAGCAGGAGCCCGAAACTTCCGCTACCTCCAAGGGACGTACTGGAATTGTTTCCGTGAATGGCCGTGATATCGGCGAGATGCGCTGCACCGGCGGACGCCAGCAGTCTTAGATGCCTACGCGGGGCGGTAAGGAAGCGGTCTTCCATCCACAATCGCCTCGGGATTTAACCGGACCAGAGCATCGGCCACGTCTGGTCCCGCCATCTCCGCGATTACGGCACGAGCCTCGGACATGATCGGCCTACGCCGCACCGGATCGTGGGCGTCGCTGGCAATGACGTGAATTGCCCGTCTTTGCAGTAGCCACTCCGCCATCTTCTTCGACTTCGTTCCCCATGACCCGGTAATCGCGTTGGCCGTCACCTGCACCAGGCAGCCCTGTTCCACCAGATCCAGCACCATCTCCGGCTTCTTGAGAAGCGGCTGATTGCGCTCTGGATGGGTGATGATAGGTACCATGCCGCAGCTCAAGAGCAAGAGGATGTCGTCCTTTACGCTGGCAGGAATACCGCGGTCGTGGAACTCGATCAGCAGGTACTGCGTGTCGCCGATGGTGTAGCGGCGGGGATGCTCAAGAGCGTCGCTGATGTTCTCGCGGGAAAAGTGAAAGTCGCAGCCCAGGCTGAACGCCATCTGTCCGTCAGCCGAATCGTGCAAGTGCCCCAGCATGTCGGTGAAGCGGTCGCGGTTGTAGGAATATACGTCGTTGCTGTGGGGCGTCGCCACCATGTGCGTGATACCGTCGGCGATGGCCATGCGGCACATCTCGGCGGTCATCTCCCACGACTTCGAACCATCATCGATGCCGGGCAGGATGTGGGTGTGAATGTCGACCATGTGGCTCGGAGGGTTGGCCTGAAGGCCGCTTCGCTGAATTCCAACTATAGATCAGCAACGGCCAAGTTGAAGCTGCGTCGTTTCAAAATTCAGCATGGGCTACATGAAAATTCAACGCGATGACAGGGGTCCTTCGACTGCGCTCGGTCGCTTCGCTCCCCTCACTCCGCTCAGGATGACAACTAATGTGGGTTGGGCACCTGCCGACCCGCCGCAAGGTGTGTCTCATTTCAGGCGTATTCCGGGATGAGGAGTATGTCCCACGCGACGCAGCAATGCTCGAACCTAATTCGCCCCCGTCCCGCGACTACGGGACGACTCAGCCTAGCCCAGGATGCAACCAGGTTTTGGTTGCGTCCTGGGTCAGCCAAGAAAAGAGCTTACGTCCCGGCAGGGACGGTCTGCCGCGGCCAGACTGCAAGTCCTCCGACTGCGTTCGCCACCGCTCAGGATGACACCTTGAATTTGCCGCCTGCAGCAGCAATCTCTGAGCCTAAGACCCTATTGATAACGCTGCTTCATGAAGTCGGTTATCGCGTCATAAGCTTCGCTCAGCACCGGCTCCGGCGGCAGGAAGACGATCCGCATGTGCCGGGTGCCCGGCTTCTCCCCGAAGCCCGATCCGTGTACCACCAGCACATGCTTCTGCTTCAGCAGATCGGTGACGAAGGTGAGATCATCCTCCGGAATCTCCAGCGACGGGTGGGCATAGAACGCACCTTTCGGCGGCACCAGCTTCACGTGTGGCGTGCGCTTGGCCCACTCGACGGTCAACTCGGCGCGGCGCTTCAGCTTGCGTAGCATCTGTTCGAGGTGGTCCTGCGAACCCTCCAGCGCCGGCTTGATCGCGTGCTGGAACGGATGCGGCGCCGACAAACGCGCGCGCAGCAAGCGGTGAACGGCTTCCATGTAGGGACGCACGGTCTCGCGCGGGCCGGTGGCGATCGCCCATCCGATGCGCCAGCCCGGCACCAGGTATGACTTCGACAGTCCGTTGAATGTGACGATCGGCACGTCTGTCGCCAGGGTCGCAACCGAGACGTGCTTTTCCTTGGGATCGAAGATCAGCTTGTCGTAGATTTCATCGGCAAAGATGATCAGGTTGTGCCGCCGCGCCAGCTCCAGAATCTTCTCCAGCGTGCGCTTCGAGTACACGGCGCCTGTAGGATTGTTCGGCGTGATCAGCAGAATGGCGCGCGTCAGCAAGTTGATTTTGCGCTCCATGTCGGCGACGTCAGGCTCCCACGCATTATCCTCATCCAGGTCATACGCGTTGGCCGGGCAGTCCAGCTTCGCCATGATGGCGCCGTACAAGGGATATTCGGGGCTGGGGGTCAGTACGTTGTCGCCGGGATTGAGTAGGGCAGTGAGACAGGTATCGATGACTTCACCGCTGCCGATGCCGACGAAGATGCTCTGGATCTCGCCAAAGCCGTCGCGCTCTGCCTGGTGACGAATGGCCTCAACCGCCGGCTTGATGCCGAGCGATTCGGCATATCCGTTGTGGCCGTCGACCATCGCCTTCAGCACCGCTTCGATCATGTGCGGCGGCGTGTGGAAGTCGAATTTGCAGGGGTCGCCGATGTTCAGGTAGAGGATCTCGTGACCCTCGCGCGCGACTTCGTCGGCGGCAACGGCCAAGTCGCGAATGGCGTAGCGCACGTTCATCATGCGGCTGGCGGCCATCACTTCCGCAACAGCTTTCGTAACCATAAGAGCTTTCCTTGAGGGCGGAGCTTGAAGAACTCTCCATTATGAACTAGTTACCCGCCCGTCTGCACTGCTGTATTTTGTTGCATCGGGTGACAGACTCGCGCCATGATCCCGACACGGAATCTCACGCGCCTGCTTCGTCGCTGCGAGAGGGGAAATTGAATGCCTAGCTCTGCGATCCTCGACGTCGCCATCGGAACCGCCTTTGTCTACCTGTTCCTCAGCCTGATCTGTTCCGTGGTGAATGAAGGCATTGCCGCCATATTTTCCCTGCGCTCGAAAAATCTGGTGGCAGGCATCGACAGCCTCTTCTCGGGGACAAAAATGGCCGACGGCAAAGACCTGGTGGGAGCCATCTACGCCCACGGCTTGATCCGCGGGCTCTACAAAGAACCTGCGAAGCTGAACCCGCAACAGGCCGCCGAGTTGAGCGTTTCGACGGTGCGGGGGCAGATGTTGTCGCACGTTCCGGTGCTGAGGATCGTTGACAGATGGTTCAACGTGAATCTACCGGCATACATTCCTGCGGCGACGTTCTCCACCGCACTCATTGACGTGATCTCGCCACCCGACCCCAGCCGGGCTCGCGATCTCGACGACGTGCGCCAGGCCATCAATAATCTTCCTCCCAGCCCCACGCGCCAGGCGTTGATGAGCCTGGTGGCCGACACCCAGAAAGACCTGAACGAATTTCAGTTGAAGGTCGAAGGCTGGTTCAACGACTCGATGGACCGCGCCTCCGGTTGGTACAAGCACCGCGCGCAGAACATCCTGCTGGCGATCGCGCTGGTGCTCACCGTGCTGCTGAACGTCGACACCATCAAGCTGGCGCAATCGCTGTGGACCAATCCCATCGAGCGGCAGGCGACGGTAGACCTGGCGTCAAAGTATGTCGACCAGCACAAGGACGTCCTGCAAAATCAGCAGCAGCTGCAGCAACAGGCTGACAGCCTCGTCGCCTTGGGAGAACAGCTGCCATTCCCTTTTGGCTGGCACGAAAGGCCGCCCATGCAGCCGCTTTTTTGGCTGGAGACGCTGACCGGCTGGCTGATCACGACCCTGGCCCTGTCGCTGGGCGCGCCGTTTTGGTTCGACACGCTGAACAAGTTCATGGTGGTGCGCTCGACGGTAAAGCCAAAGGAGAAGAGTGAGACCGACGGAAGTAAGGACTCGTAGACCCTGATTCCTACGGGCCAGTCGAAGTTTTCGGCGCATCAATGCACCAACGCGGGTCCTTCTGCACGATCTGTTCGCGACGAGGGGAAGTATGCGTCACGAAAACTCCCGTCCCGCGCACGCGGGACGGGAGCATTGTTTGATTAAGCCCGGGATTCGATGCGAACGATGCCATCGTAGAAGAATCCGGCCGTGGGCGTGGATCGATCGTGGAGGTCGGGATCTACGGCGCGACCAAATCAACCCGGGTGCCCCACCCTTCTCGCCGATTCTGGCGAGAGGATGGGGGCCCGCCGAACAACTACTCCGGCCGGTCGATCTGCGCGCGCTGCAACGTGTCGGAATAATCGATGTAGACCGACTTCCACTCGGTGTAGAAATCAATCGCGCCGATACCGCCTTCGCGATGGCCGTTGCCCGTCGCTTTCGTGCCGCCAAAGGGCAAGTGAACTTCAGCGCCGATGGTCGGGGCGTTGATGTAGGTGATGCCGGCATACAGGTCGCGCATCGCCGTGAACGCCTTGTTCACGTCCTTGGTGTAGATCGACGAGGACAGGCCGTACTCGATGTCATTGGCGATGTCGATGGCGCTTTCCAGGCCGTCGCAGGGGATGATCGAGACGACGGGTCCAAAGATCTCTTCCTGCGCAATGCGCATCTTGCGATCGACATCGGCGAACACCGTCGGCGCAACAAACCAGCCGTGCGCGTACTGTTCGCCTTCCAGACGATGGCCACCGCACAGCATTTTCGCGCCTTCGTCTTTGCCGATCTTGATGTACTTCAGGTCGGTCTCCATCTGCGACGAGTTGACCGCCGGACCCATGTCCACGCTTTCGTCCAAGCCGTTGCCGACCTTCAGCTTCTGGGCGCGCGCGACGAGTTCGTCGACGAATTTCTTGTAGACGCCCTTCTGCACGATGATGCGGCTGGTCGCGGTGCAACGCTGTCCGGTGGTGCCGAACGCCCCCCACAGTGCGCCTTCCAGAGCGAGCTCAAGATTGGCATCGTCGAGCACGATCATCGGATTCTTGCCGCCCAACTCCAGCGAGCAGTGCTTGAAACTCTTCGCGGCTTCCTGTCCCACGATGCAACCCACGGCAGTCGAGCCCGTGAGCGAGACCGCACGCACCTCGGGATGCTCGACCATCGGCGTGCCCACCTCGCCGCCGAAGCCGGTGACGATATTGACGACGCCCGCCGGAATGCCGCCATCGGTCAGTGCCTGCACAAAATTCAGCGTCGAGAGCGGCGTGTCCTGCGCGGGCTTGATCACCGCGGTGTTGCCGGCAACCAGGGCGGGGAAGAGCTTCCACGACGGAATCGCCATGGGGAAGTTCCACGGCGTGATCATGGCGCAGACGCCCAGCGGCTGGCGCACGGCCATCGCAAACTTGTTGGGCAGCTCGGAGGGAACGGTCGGCCCGAAGAGGCGGCGGCCTTCGCCGGCGGTGTAGTAGCCGCAATCAATGGCTTCCTGCACATCGCCGCGCGTCTCCTTGATGACCTTGCCCATCTCGCGGGTCATCAGCTGCGCGTACTCTTCCTTGCGCGACATCAGGATTTCGGAGGCCTTATACAGCATCTCGGCGCGGCGAGGCGCGGGCACCAGGCGCCACTTCTTGTAAGCCTGCTTGGCCGCTTCGATGGCTGTGTCGACATCCTGCTTATCGGATTTTTGAAAAATACCGACCACTTCGCGGGTGTCGGCCGGGTTCAGGTTCTCGAAGGTGTGGCCGGTCTTGCTCTCCACCCACTCGCCATTGATGAAGTTCTTATAGGTCTTGGGCTGAGCTCCGGTGTGGACGCTCGCGGCCTTCTGTTCCATGGTCGCCATAAATGAATGCCTCCTGCAGCAGACTCCAAACCTCTAATGTTATCTGGCTGGGTTGGGGTTGTCACCTTGACAGGGCTGGGCTGTCGGTTATCGGATTTCGGCCGTCAACCAAGACAACCCTTGTGAAAGATTTGTGTCCAGAAGTGGATGCAGTCGCATCTCGTCTATAGTTGAAAAATATCCAGCCTCCTGGCTTCCGACGAAAGGTCATATTCCTGTGCGCAAGGTTCTCGCAGTATTCATCCTCATCGCGGCCATCGCTCTCATTGCACCTCGCTTGACGCGTGCTGCCTCAGTTCCCGCCGTAGGCACTACGGCGCCCGACTTCACGCTCAACTCGCAGGAAGGGACGCCGATCAGCCTGTCGCAGTATCGCGGCAAGTGGGTAGTGCTGTACTTCTATCCCAAGGACATGACCACGGGCTGCACCATCGAAGCCCACAACTTCCAGCGCGATCAGGCGAAGTACGACGCTGCCAATGCGGTGGTGCTCGGCGTGAGCGTGCAGGACGTGAAGTCGCATCAGCAGTTCTGCACCAAGGACGGCCTGACCTTCAAGCTGCTGGCCGATCCCGACGACAAGGTCACCGAGCAGTACGGCTCACTGAAGAACTATGGCATCGCCAAGCTGGCGGCGCGGCATACGTTTTTGATCGATCCGCAAGGGAAGATCGTGAAGGAATGGATGGACGTGGATCCCAACAGTCACAGCGAAGAAGTGCTGGCGGAATTGGCATCGGTGAAGAAGCAGTAAGCAAGCACGAATCGCCATGGTGCTTGGAGTCGATGGCGAACTCAAGAAGCATAATAATTTGCAATGGCGCCTCCTAGAAGGCGCCATTTTGTTTGTCATTTTTCTGTTCACCCGCAGGCAAAATCGGTCTATGCTTGCGCCAACAGCTACTCCTGCCGCTCCCTATTGAATTCCGATCTGTGAGGTGAGCAATATGCTTCGCCTGGCTCCAGGTTACAGCTCTCAGCCGCGGGCCTCTTGGACGCGGTGTTGGTTCGCCAAGTCGCCAATTGGATGGCAATGCCTGCTGCTGATGGCGTTGGCACTGTTTTCGGCTTCGGCTGCTGATGCGCAAAACTGTTCACGTTATCCATGTACTCGAGAATCGGATGGTCAGCAACCCCCGAGCGAGCCCACGGTGATCGTCGTTCCTCCCCCGCCGATGGACATGGGCTGCTCGTCGTTTTCTTCAAGTTCGCCCGGGGAGTCGGAGCGTCGCGCCCAGGAGTTAGACAAACTCGGGCCGCAGTTGCCGCCGCTCTACACCATGAGCACGTTTTCCGTCATGGGCTTCTCGAAGGGGAACTGGCCGGTCGTGATTGACTACCTGTTGGAGCAGGACAGCCTGGTACTGGTGGTCATCGCGCCCGAAGGTCAGAAGCCGCAAATCTTCCGCCTCGACGGCAAGAAAGGGCACTGGCAGACGCGGATCCAATTGCCGCCCGAGATCGGGAACGAACTGCGCGTTTCGCAGTACCTGGTTCAGACGCTGGATAACAGCGTGGGATCGGTGTCAGCAGCGCACATCCACATTCACGGCATCGCCGCCGGGCCGCAGGCCGTGGGCGCGATCACCACGAATCAGACGACGCTGGCACCGCCCTCAGCTCAAACGCCGCACTACGAGGAGGTCCAATACATTCGCAATGTGGCGGTCGCGCAGCCGGTGAATGCCATCGGCATCGATCAGGTAACGTTTGCGCCCGCCAGCATTCTTCTGGCACAGCATCAGAAGGCGCAGTACAGCTTCCACTCGCTATTCGACTTCAAGAATACGGAGGTGACCTTCATCCGTCTCGCTAAGTCGAGCGACGGAGAGATCATTGCCGCCGCCGTGGGCCAGAAGTCGATGGGCAGCATCATGCAGAACGCGCGCAAGAATGGTGACTGGGATGGCAGCATCAAGCCGCCGGATGTGGTGAAGAGCTATCCGCCGCAAATTCAAAAGTGGCTGCTCGCGCCGGTCGGACAGCATACCCTGCAAGTGCGGGCGTGGTATGGGGCCAAAGAGGGTGGCGACTGGGTCACGGCGTTGGCCGAGACGATTGTTGCCGTCGAGTGATCCCGATGCCTGACGCCCGACAAGCGCCCAATTCCGCCGACCATCAGAATGCCGATTCGCCGGCATCGCCAGGCAATTCTTCGCGCAAGCGATGGAAGGGAAGAGCCGCTTCTCTCGCCTGCCTGATCGTCGCAGCGGTTGCCCAATATTTCCTGGTCAACATTCCGATTGGCGAAGTCGGCGGCCAATTTCCCGCCACGGTGCGAGCGCGCACGGAAGCTGTGGTATTCAGCAGCCCAAGCGTTACCGACGGTGGTGTGTTCTCGTTGCAGTACGCCCCACCCTCAGAAGCTCAGCCGATCCTGCTGGACGCCTACTTCGACAACGCGCAGTTGTCGCCCGAGACGCTGCAATCGTTTCACACTCTTCAGGTGGGAGCGCCCTCGTCAGCCGCGCCGATTTCCTACCTGACCAGCAATGTGAAGAAAGGTTCCTGCAGTACGAAGTTTACCGTCACGCCCGTTTCGGCGCCGACGAGCGTGCAGTTTTCCCAGACGGATGACGACTCGCTGGCCGCTTTCCGCAGCCTGGCCGTCAGCTTTGCCGGCACCGACGTCGACATCACCCTGACCTCGCAAGGTCCCATGAACAGCCTGCTCTCGCCCTGCAAAGTGAATCTGTCGGTGGGGAACTGGAACCAGGTCACTGGCGGGTTTTTTCCTATCAGGATTCGCGTGCCGGCAGGGGCGAGCTTTCGCTTCCGCTGGCAGGACTTGAACGACAAATCCGATGCCTGGCAGAACCAAAGCGCCGCCTTGGAACTGTTGCGCTATGGAGCTTCAGCTTCAGAGGACTTCACCGCCGATGCCATCAAGATCGTAAACGCCAGAAACGCGGCGACCGATCCCCCGCAGCTTGAAGCGCGCGGCACCCGCAAGACGGCTCTCGATGTCGAGTCGCTGGCCATCGACAAGAGCGATTTGCAGATCAAGGCTTCTGGAAAAGGCGAGGTGCTGAAAGACGGCAAGGTCCAAACCAAGACTGACGTGCTTGAGGCCTTCAACCAAAACCCGGTTCTCTCGGGGCTGATCACTGCCGGCAACGTAGCCCTGCTGGGCTGGGCCGGACGGATGTGGTTTCCACCGAAAAAGAAGGAGCGCGACGAGGAGTAACGCTGGGGTTAAAGATTACCCTTTGTTCAGTCCGCTCCGGCGCTGGCGCGTTCCACCTTCGGCAGCTTGCGCGGGCGTGGCATCTCGCTGCTCAGGCTGCGATCCTCCATCCAGCTGTCCAGGATGCTTTTCTTGAACTTCCAGCGGTTGCCGAGTTTGAACGCGGGAATGATCTCCTCGGAGACGTACTTGTACAGCGTGTCGGCGGAAATTCCCAGGTACTGCGACGCCTGGCGGATATTCATCACTTCGCGCGCATCGGCCATGCTGACTCCTTCAGGGCTTACGGCTGTGGCATGCTGCGAGTGGGACATCGCTCCGGCGAAGCCGAGTTGCGCACTCGCAGGAGAATCCAACCTGGCCTGCGAGCCGCGCTTAGCTTTCGGCTCACAGCGCCGTCGGCGGTAATGGCAGGGTCCCGTATTTCGCGAAAATTAGCCCGTCGAAATTCTTCCGGCTGTACCCAGAGTCTGCTGAACAAACTTTACCGGCAGGAACTCCGAAATTCGGCAGAGCTGTAAGGAATCTCGAACGAAGCTAATTGTAGGGCGCGCGCGACGCCTCGGCTATATGCTTCCTGTTGACCCGCGCGATACCCGAGTACTTAGAAGATCAACGAAAAAATCCAGAACTGGCTTGCCCAGTCACTCTGCTTATGCCCTGATTGGTGCAACCCTGCGTGGCAGCTCTCATCTCATCGTAAGACCTCTTGAATGACATTCATGTAGGATGATCTCGACTGGCAGGAGGAGTCGTGGTCTGTAGCGCTTGTGGTTATGAAAATCAGGCCGGCATGCGTTTCTGCGGCATGTGCGGTATGCCTTTGCCGCATCGTCCGCTTACCACGCCGGGTGCGCAAAGCACGCTGAACTATACGCGGGTGCCCGTGGAGAGCGGTCTGGCTGAGCACGAAACCGGTGCAGGATCGGTCTCTGCGGCCCAGACTGGCGTGCAGCAGATCCCTCCTGCGAATGGGAATGGTACAACTGCGAGCGCTTCCTACACCTCGACGGAAGCGTTGAACCAGCACTCTACGCCGGTCGTGGAGGCGCCGCCGGCAAAAGAGCTGGTGCCCGACATCTCACTCGACGAGTACGTGCAGCGCTTTCGTTACGAGCCGCCCACCGATCCCTCAGAAGTGACCATGCGCGGCGATGCTGCTCCCATCGTCGAAGCACAGACTTCGCCGACCACTGCTTCCAGCGGGGAAGCGACTCCGAAAGAGGTGACGTCAGCAAGCGGGATGGAAGCAGAGCCGATCGACGCCGAAGCGATTGCGTTTCGAAATAAAGTTGAAGCAGCCTTGCATGGCCGATCGCCGGCTGCCCCGATTGAGAGCAAGCCGGAACCCGAGATTACGCCCGAGCCAAAGGTAGTCGCGGCCGCGCCCCCGGCCGACAGCGTGGTCAGCCGTCTGGGCCTCGAGCCTGAGAGTCCGTCGGAGGAGCGCATCCAACGGCCTCGCTTCCTGGATATCAACGAGCCGCCGAAGGAAAGCCGGCCAGCCCCCAGTTCCGGTACATCGAGTATCGTCGGCCCATCATTTTTAGGATTAAGCGATGCTCCCCTGATCGCCGCTGAGGGAGTTTCACCCGAGGTTGAGGACGATGAGCCTCGCCCCAGCCACTGGCGCGGCTACGTGGCTGTTGCGATTCTCCTGATATTTGCTGTGCTCGGCATTGTTCAGTGGCGCGCGCAGGCGGGTCAATCCGGCACTGGCCCATTGCAAATTATCAAAGCAAAGATTGACAGCTGGCGTCACGGATCAGAGAAGCCAGCCAGTACCGATCAAAGCGCAACGCCGACTTCTTCTTCCGGCGCGAACTCCCAGCCGGAGACGCAGACCGCGCCGCAGGCGGTTGCTCCATCGCCTACGCCGACCGCCCCGGGCACGACTTCGTCCGCAACCAGCACCACCACCTCACAAGCGAAGGGCTTGCCGGCGCCTACAACGCAATTGTCCCCGGCTCCGGCCAAACCCGCTGCTTCGGCGAACTCGCAAAGTCCTCCGACCATCAACAACTCGGCGTCGGCGGCTCCGGCCGAAAAGCCGCCGCTGGCTTCAAGAGGCACAGCTTCCGACGAAAGCGCTAACCCGAGTTCCCAGCCTGCCCCGACGACAGCCGAGAACACCCCTGCGAAACCTGCGCGGCGAACTGAGAACAGCCCCGTCCCAGCTTCCGGAGCAGGTGCGCCCGGCGCCGACGAAATGTTGAAGGCAAAGAATGCCAGCGACGCGGCTGCGTCGGCAGCGTGGTTGTGGAAAGCTACCGCCAAGGGCAATCCCGAGGCGCCGGTGCAACTCGCCGACATGTATATCAAGGGGAACGGCGTGCCCCGCAGTTGCGAACAGGCCGTGGTGCTCCTGAAGACCGCGGCTGAGAAAGAGAACGCGCTGGCCCGGAACCGCTTGGCGTCCATGTATGCCACAGGAAACTGCGTGGGTCGAAATCGGGTAGAAGCCTATCGCTGGCTGAGCGCCGCGCTGGCAGCGAATCCTAACAGCCAGTGGGCACAGCAGAATCGCGATCTGATCTGGAACCAGATGACGCCCGACGAGCAGGCCGTGGCGCAGAAATATCGTTGATCGGGGATTTTTCGGGGGGGGAAATCAGTTCACCACAGAGGCACGGAGGATTTGAAAGAAAAAACTCTGTGTTCTCCGTGCCTCTGTGGTGAAGTCTGCTTTGCGTGCGGTGCGGACCGGCAGCACGTCGTTATTGCGCGAAGGCCTTCGCCAGGAAGCGCGAGATGTGCCAGGCATCCATGTACTTGTACGGGGTTTCGCCCAGCGAATAATGTCCGCAGGGTAATGCCTTAATCGTCGTATCCAGCCCGCGTCGCAGAAACTCGCCCGCCGTCTGCACTGAGAATTCCGGCAGGAACGTCAGGTCATAACGCCCGTAGATCATCAGCGACTTTTTCGGCCAGCGCTCGAATTTATTGAAGTACACGATCGGGCTGATGCACATCCACACCCGCCGCAGTTCATCCTGAGTGATGACGGCTTCAATTCCTTCGCGGATGTGCCGCGTCGACTGGCCCGTCCACACCACATCGCCGAACGCCGTTGACGCGTGGTTGAAAACGTTGACCCGGATGCGCGGATCGTGCGCGCTCGCCAGGAATGCGTGGCAGGAACCCAGGCTGGTGCCGACGATCCCGAGCTTCGAGTAGCCGCGCTGTTCCAGCCAGTCCATGCAGGAGCGGATGTCGACCACTGCCTGTCTGGTGGCATCAATCGTGCGTCCCACATTGGCGGATACGGCATAATCGGCGCGCGTAAAACCGGCGGGCCGGCGGATATCGTGATACGGCATGCTCAGCCGCAGCGCCGCAATGCCCAGCATGTTGAAGATGCGGCACAGCGCGTTCTGGCTGACGCCGTCGGCGTTCCACTGCGGCAGCAGCACCACCGCGCGATGTCCCGTGGCAGGGAACCAGCGCGCGTTGACCAGATTGTTCTCCGGAAAGGGCGACGGCACCGCCGAGGTGAAGCGCAGAAACTTTCCCCACTCGTCTTTGGGCTGCTTCTTGGGAGGCTCGCTTCCGGTGTGGAAGAGTTCAACTTTGCGATGCTCGATGCGGAAGTCCGTGGGCTTGTCGTAAGCGAAGAAGTTGTCGCTGTCGGCCGACATGTGATCGTTCACGGCCGACATGTACTCGACCATGGTGTCGTGGTCGCCCTGATCCTCCGGCAAAGCCAAGCCGTCGATGCCGGGCCAGTTGCTGGCCCAATCCAACCCCCACTCAAAAGGACGCACCACGCGATTGTTGTCGCGTGAGGTCATACGGGCTTCCCAGTCATGGATCCAGCGGCGGTAGTGTTCTCGCATCTACTTCGATGGTAACGCACCCATGTGAGCAGCAAGCAGTGGAACCCGCCTAACATCGCTGTTTTCGGGTTGAACGGCGACGTCAGCCATGTGATTGGGAACGCCTTCCGATCAGCCTCGGGCGGTAATTGCGGGGTTAGCGCCGAGCGAAAATGTTGGGGCAGGGATGTGCGGGGGATGCCCGGACGTTGCGTTAGCGGGAATGCACTTTCAGCGAACAGGTTGGTGTGGCTGTTTTGTCGATGTCGTCCTTGCGCTTGGTGAGTTGCCGGTACCAGTCGAGGATAGGCTTCATGGCTAGCGTTTTGTAGATGCTGGTCACTCCTCCGCGGACGGATAGCTCGTAGGATCCGGCAGAGGAGTTGGCGAAGTTGAGTAGCTGTTGGTGGTCGCCGCGGCTGATGGATATCCACCAGACCTCTCCTCCTGACACAACTCCCTTACGTGATGCTGGACGGGACAGCGACACGACCGCCGGATCATTCAGTATTTCTGTGAGCTGCGCCCTCTCTTCGGAAGTGAGAGTGCCCAGGTGAATTTTGGTTGTGCCGGGCTGCCCTGCGTCGATGGGCGTGTGCTCGAAGCGGTAGGAACCGTCGGTCTGCACTTGGACGCAATCGCTGGATTCGGTTGTGGGCGAGGCTGCCCAGACGCGATCGATCAGGAGAAGTTGGCTCTGCGCGCGCGCCAGCCCAACGAAAAGCAGAAGAAGCGCTGCGATGCATCGCATGACGCGATGATCTCATTTCGTGGAATTGGGAACAAGGAGTGGGAGTGGAAAGCCGGGATGCGGCAATTGAATTCGATAGTGCCAATGCACTACAATGTGGTGCATGCCCAAAACTGAAGTGTATAGCTGGCGAATCGAACCCGAAACGAAGATGGCACTGGAGTCGGAGCTTCGCGTCGAGGGCAGATCTCTCGCCGAACTTCTGAATGAACTAGCCAAAGACTGGTTGCGCAGCAGAAACGAGCAGCGACGGCACGAAACCTCCGAGCAAGCACGTTTGCAATCGCTGGTGAAAAAATTCGCGGGCAGTATTTCCGGCGAACAGGCCTATTCCTCAGAGAATGTCAGTGAAGTTGTACGAAAGCGCGTCACCGAGAGATTGCGGCGAAATGTCGGCTAACGCTCTCGTCGATACGGGCGCCGTAGTGGCTTTTTTGGATAGGAATGATCCCTGGCATTCCGCTTGTGCACAAGCATTTACTCAAGTTCCACTTCCGTTGCTGACGTCGGAAGCGGTGTTGACCGAACTCTTCTACTTCATGGGGAACCGTTTGCGCAGTCTGGAAACGGCATTCAACTTTGTTCGTTCCGGAATTATCACACTAGGCTCAATTGTTGATGCGGACCTCGCGAACATCATGGCGCTGATGCATCAATATCGTGACCGCCCCATGGACTTTGCCGACGCAACACTGGTCCATCTCGCTGAGCGAGAGTCGCTGAATACGATTCTGACGGTTGACTTCTCTGACTTTCAGACTTATCGCATCCGCGGCAGGCAGATCTTTCGCGTTCTTCCCAATCTTGCGTCTCGTCGCTAGCCGGTGTAATCGCTGTCCATCGCCAGGTTCTCAAAGCGTGTGAAGCGTTTGATGAACGCCATCTTGATGGTGTCGGTGGGACCGTTGCGCTGCTTGGCAATGATGAGCTCGGCCATGCCGTCGAGGTCGGGATCGTCTTTCTTGTAGACTTCCTCGCGGAAGATGAAGGCCACCACGTCGGCGTCCTGCTCGATCGATCCCGACTCGCGCAGATCTGACAGCTGCGGACGATGGTCGCCGCCCCGGCTCTCCGGTGCGCGGCTGAGCTGCGACAGCGCAATCACCGGCACGCGCAATTCCTTCGCCAGCGCCTTCAGGCCGCGGGAAATCGCCGACACTTCCTGCGTACGATTCTCGAAGCGCTTGCCCCCGACGGGCACCGCCGACATCAACTGCAGGTAGTCGACGATGATCAGGTCGAGCCCTTCCTGCTGCCGCAAGCGCCGCGCCTTGGCCCTCATCTCGCTTACCGAGATTCCGGGTGTGTCGTCGATGAACAGCTTGGCCTGCATCAGTTGCTCCATCGCGTGGGTCAGCTTGCGCATGTCATCTTTGGTGAGGAATCCCTGCCTCAGGTTCTTCGAATCGACTTGCGCGGTCGAGGCCAGCATGCGCATCAGCAGCGCTTCGCGTGACATTTCCAGCGAGAAGACGCCCACCACCTTGCCATCAATCACCGCCGCGTTCTCGGCGATATTCATGGCGAAGGCGGTCTTGCCCATCGAAGGGCGCGCCGCGATGATGACCAGGTCCGACGCCTGGAAGCCGCTGGTCAGCTTGTCGAGCAGCGTGTAGTGTGTCGCCAGCCCGGTGATTTCCTGGCCGCGCGCGTACAACTCCTCCAGCGATCCGAACGAGGCTTTGACGATCTCGGGAATGTTGAGAAAGCCTTGCCCAATGCGGTTCTCAGAGAGTTGAAAGATGGCCTGCTCAGCCCGCCCCAGCACTTCCTCGGCTTCGTCGGTGTGCTCGATCGCCTCCGCGATGGCGTTTTGCGCGACATTGATCAGGCCTCGCAACAGCGCCTTGTTGCGGACGATGCGAACGTAATGCTCGATGCTTGGCCGCTCGGGAACACCGTCGATCAGCGACGAAAGATACGCCACGCCGCCGATGGACTCGACCTCTTTGCGCCGGTCGAGCTCCTCCATCAGGGTGATCATGTCTACCGGACGGCCGCTCTCCTGCAGATCCCGCATGCGGGAGTAAATACGGCGGTGGGCGTCGAGCGAGAAATCGTCGCCTGAGAGATGTTCGGCAGCCTGGTCGTAGAGCGAGTTGTCGAGCAGGATGGCGGCAAGAATCGCCCGCTCCGCTTCCATGCTGACGGGAAGTCCGCGCTCGAGACTGTAATCGGTGGTGGCCATGGGAGTGACTAGGAGAGAGTAATGCCTTCTGCTGCGATTAGCATAATGTGGATTGTTCGGAAAAGTTGGCAGAATCTTGGCGGGTGTATCCAGGTGATCACGACCCGTCGAAAGATTTGCTCGACGGTAGCGGTCCTTCGACTCCGCAGCGCCAAAGGCGGGCGCGGCTGCGCTCAGGATGACACCTTGTAGTTTTGCCTAGAGCGAACAGCGAACAGCGAGAAGCGAAAAGCGAAGAGCGAAGAGCGAAGAGCGATTCCCCAAAAACAATGCGACCCGAGGCCAGCCACCTCGGGTCGCGAGAGGTACGGCTGCACGTCTTACGACGTAACGCGTGGCTTCCTTCGCTCAGCCCAGAGCAATGGCGTTGAACACCGGCGTGCTGCGCAGAGGTGCGCTCGTAACGGTACGGACCAGGAGGAACGTTATCGGGCTCTTACGGCCCGAGGTAGTCCGCACAAAGCCACGCAAGGCCCAAACTGCCTTTACAGTTATGACGCCCAACATGCGGCAAGCCCCAATACACAGTAATTGCTGCGCTTGGAACGAGATCAGAACCAAAATTCCAGCTAGCCCTGATCGCCTCTCATCGCCGAACAGGCGTCGTTAACCGGGAAGCGGCACGCCAACAGCTGTGCCTCGACTGCGTGACAGGATGCACTAAAGTTCCGGAACTCTCAAGGAGAAAAATTTCGATTCTGTGTATTTCATGTGCGGGCTGCACATTTGTTGTGCAAATCCCGTCGATTTTATGAATTGGTGCTGGCCTGCGGAGCCGCGAAATGCACAACGGTTAACGACTTTGTTACTACCGCCCCCTGCCGCTTCCGGTTATGCTCCGGAGTATGGCGGTTTCGGTAACGGTGTTGGCCAGCGGGAGCAAAGGAAACTGTACCCTTGTCTCCAGCTCCACTACACGCTTGCTGATCGATGCCGGGATCTCCTGCCGCGAGGTTCTGCGGCGCTTGCAGCGCTGTTGCGAAGATCCGTGCGCGATCGACGCCATCCTGATTACTCACGAACACTCCGATCACATCGCCGGAATCCGCGTGCTCGCCCGTAAGCTCAAAATTCCGGTCTACCTTACTGCGGCCACCTATCAGGCCTACCAGCGGTCGGTTCGCGACGCCAGCGGTCATCGCGTCTCGCTCGATCGCCGCGAGCATTTCAGCTCCGGCATGCGCTTCCAGATCGGCGACATCTCGGTCACACCATTCACCATTCCGCACGATGCCGTCGATCCCGTAGGCTTCACGTTTTGCGCGGACGGCATCAAGGTCGGCATCTGCACCGATTTGGGTTACATGCCGCCGAACGTTCGCGATCATCTGCGTCGATGTCAGGTGCTGATGATTGAGTCCAACCACGACCTGGAGCAGCTTCGCAACGGCCCTTACCCCTGGAGCGTGAAGCAGCGGGTGATGAGCCGTGTCGGGCATCTGTCTAATGACGCGCTCGCAGATTTCCTCACAACCGACTATGATGGAGGGGCAGAGTTCCTCATCCTGGCGCATCTTTCGGAGCAAAATAATCATCCAGAGATAGCGCGCATGACGGCGGAACGTGCCTTGGGCGGACAGCGCAGTCTGTTTCTACAGAACCGGCTTATGTTGGCGGCCCAGCACGAACCCCTCGCTGCGGTTCGACTGTAACAAGGCACCTTACTCGCTCACCTCCCAGGGGCGGGAGGTGTTCAGTTCTCATCAATGGCAAAATGTACTGACCCCGTCATTGGCAAGATCCTGGCCGGATGGCGTTACGACATCTCCGGTCTGGCTCCTGAAATGCGCGAAGACTATGAAGCGCACCTGACGGAGTGTGCCCATTGCCGCTCACGGCAGCGGCTTCATCGTGGCATTGATATTGGTTTGTGGGTGCTCGCATCGGCTTCGATGTTCGTGTTCTTCCTGGCCTACGGCGTAATCCGGTACTTCCATCCCAGCCACGCCTTTTGGCTGGAGATCGGCGCCCTCGGCGGATTCCTGCTCTCGATGCTGCTCTGGCTTCTGGTCGCCGTGGCAACTCCAGCGCCGCTGGTTGTGAAGGACGTCGCTATGCTGGGAGCGCGCGTCGGTCTGGAAAAGCTGCCGGAAGAAATTCGCGACCGCATACCGGAAGATCTGCGGCTGAAGATCTCGGGGCAGAGCTAGAGAGCGGCAATGTGCACTCCTTTCCGGGGATGCGTCCACCTGCACTTAAAATCAGCAGCAATCCCAAAGGCAGGGGCGCCATGCACACGCTACGTTTTAATCCGTCGAAAGAAGTTCTCACCTGCTAACCGGCGTAACCAGCTTGCCGGTAGAACTGGAAGTCATCCAGGGTCGAGAGTGAGCGAAGGGGCAACCGTCTCTGCGATGGAGGTTCATATGGCGAAGGGCAACTCAACCTGGAACAAGACGCGCGTAGCGAACAAACTCGGAATTAAGTATCCGATCATTCAGGGTCCACTGGGCGGCCTCTCGTCGCAACGTCTTACCGCGGCCGTATCGAACTTCGGTGGACTGGGCTCCTACGGGGCGCATGGTTTGGAGCCGCGGCCATTCGAGATGTCATCGCCGAAATCCGCTCGCTTACCGACAAGCCTTTCGCTATGAATCTCTGGGTGGCAATGGAAGATGAGGGCGCAATCACCTCCGATGCCGCGGCATTCGAACGCGCAGCCGCAGCCATTACTCCTCACATGGACGCATTGGGCGCGAACCGGCCAACATTTTCACCCCACAAGCCAATCCGGTTTGAAGATCAGGCTCGCGTATTGCTCGACGCCGGAGTGCCCGTCTTCTCGTTTATCTATGGCATTCCGCCGAAAGAAATTCTCGACGAGGCCCGTCGCAAAGGCATGGTCACGATTGGCACGGCGACAACGGTTGATGAGGCGATCGCGCTCGAAGAAGCCGGCCTCGACGTCGTCGCGGCATCCGGCTTCGAGGCTGGCGGACATCGCGGTTCTTTCCTGCGTTCCTCGGAAGATTCTCTGACCGGTACGATCTCGCTGGTACCGCAGGTCGTGGACGCGGTCAAGGCGCCCGTCGTGGCGGCCGGAGGGATCAGCGATGCGCGCGGCATCATGGCCGCCTTAGCGCTCGGCGCCGAAGGCGTGCAAATGGGAACGGTCTTCCTCGCCTGCGAAGAGTCGGGCGCAAGCTCCCTGCATCGCCAGGCGATTCTCAGCGGCGAAGCAAAGCGCACTTCGCTCACCCGCGGCTTCACGGGACGGCTGGCGCGCGGTATTCACAATCAATTGCTTGTGGAAATGAATCAGCCCGGCGTTGAAGTTCTTCCGTATCCCTTGCAACGATCTCTGATGCGCAACCTCGCCGTTCCCGCGCAGCAGGCGGGACGCAGCCAGTTACTGGGGCTGTGGGCCGGACAGAGTGCCGGGTTGGCGCGCTGTCCCGGCGTGAGCGCGCTGCTGCAATCGCTGGTCGATGGAGTGACAGAGAAACTTGGTTGAGTCTGGCGATCGAGATCAATCGCGGCTTCGTCGTCTCTGATAGGCGGCGACCTTCAGTCTGTTTCCGCAGATATTCATGCTGCACCAGCGGCGTGATCCTTTTTTGCTGGTGTCGTAGAAGTGAATGACACACGACTCCGATTCGCATTGACGAATGCGGGATGGTTCTACCTTGGTGAGTAACTCGGCCGCAGCCGCAGCGATTGGGACCCACACGTCCTCTGGCCGTCGTGGCTCGAACCATACGTCGAGCACTACTCTCGAACCCTCCTTCCTCACCCTGGTGCGTTGAGGATACTTCTGCAGGAGCACGTCTAGTTCCGCCAGGAACGTATCTGCCGGTAACAAGCCGCTTTCCGTTCGCTGTATCGCTGCTCGCAAGCGTTCGCGGAATGCGATTAGTTTCTTTACGAATGCCTCTCTTTTTCGTGATCCGCGCCAGGCCCGCAGCATTGCCCTATTTCTTGGAGATGCAACGATTCCAGAGGCGATGAGCCAGCGTTCCAGAGCCGCGGCATTCGACAGAAACTCTTTAGGCTCGCTTTCCAAAATCAGTCGCGTATTTAGGAAATCCAGGGCCAGGTGATTGCCTACGAAGAGAAAACCACCCACCCATTCCTTATGTTCTACAGACGAAGCAGCCATTACAAGTCTCTCTTAAAGCACGATCACAAAAATAACACCGTCAACGAAACTTTTGATGGTGTTGCCACATCTTAGCGCATGTTGCCAACTCTTCGCTCGAAAGCAATCGAAAGGATGGAACGGTGGCTGCTGCTGAAACCATTACCGTAGTTGCGGCCCACGGGGCGTGGGCCGATGGATCAAGTTGGAGAGATGTCATTCTCGGCCTGGAACGGGAAAGTGTACAAGTCATCGCAGCTCCCCTCCCTCTGACCTCACTCGGCGACGATGCGGCTGCACTGAAGCGCACCATCGCCCGCACGCAAGGGCCGGTGATTCTGGCCGGCCACGCCTATGCGGGTGCCGTTATCGCGACTGCAAATGACGAGCGCGTGCAGGCGCTGGTCTACATTGCGGCTCTGGCACCGGATGAAGGCGAGACCGTTGCCCAGGTCTTCTATCGCGATGAACGGCATGCCCAGTCACCGCAACTCGCTCCAGACAGCGACGGCCTTATCTGGATGCCGGATGCGGGATTCCGCAATGCTTTCGCGCAACATGCGAAGGCCGATCAGCTTGCATTAGTGGCAGCGGTACAGAGGCCGATCGCGGTGAAGTGTATTCAAGAGCCGGCGCCCAAGCCGGCGTGGAAGACCAAGCCTTCCTGGTACCTGATTGCGGAAGAAGATCGCATGATCAACCCCAAAACACAGCACTTCATGGCAGCCCGGATGAAAGCCACCACCCGGTCGCATGCCGTGGATCACATTCCGCTGCTCACCGCACCGCAGAAGGTTGTAGACCTTATCCTGGAAGCGAAGCAGGCGGTGTCCGGGTGAGCGATGACCAGATTCAAGCAGCAGCTCAACCGAGACACGATTCGAATCCGCTCGTCTGAACGAAAAAGGAAATAAGGAGACATTGTGAATTCTGTAGCAATTGTTACCGGGGCAAGTCAGGGAATTGGTCGGGCAACCGCTATTCGATTGGCGCGGGACTTCCCGGCCATCGTGCTGGCTGCGCGAAACGCCGATGCGCTGAAAGAGGCGGCCAACGCTGTAAAGGCAGCGGGTGCGGAGCCTCTAATTTGCGATCTGGACTTTAGCAAAATCGAATCTGCCCAGGCCCTCGTCACGACAACTCTCGATCGTTTCGGCAGGATTGATGCCCTGCTGAACATCGCGGGTGCTGTGCCGCAGATCGATTTGTTCGAGATGACGGACGAACAATGGCGTGCTGGAACGGAACTGAAGCTGCACGGTGCCCGCCGCTTGACCATCCTGGCCTGGGACGCGTTGAAACAGTCGCAAGGCTCGGTCGTCTTCATGTCAGGGAGTGCTGCTCTTGATCCTAAGCCCGCATTCGCAGCCGTTGCCGCGATTAATGCGGCCATCCTTGCGCTGGCCAAAGCCTTCGCCGAGCAAGGTATCAAAGACGGTGTGCAGGTGAACAGCATTGTGCCGGGTGCGGTGATGACGGGCCGCCGCCGCTCCTTTATGGAGAAGTGGGCGCCTGCTCACAACATGAGCGTTGAACAGGCGATAAAAGAGTTCCCGGAAAAAGTGGAGATCAGCCGCTACGGACGACCCGAAGAGATCGCCGATCTGCTTGCGTTCATGGTATCGCCTGCGGCGAAATGGATGACCGGCAGCTTGGTCCGCATGGATGGAGGCGAAATCAAGGGCATCTAGCCTGGTGTCATCGGATGCAGGGGTTTTGCTGCGCTCACAATAAGAACTTCCGCCGGGAAGCTCACGCCGCGCCCACTGGAATACTCGCGCAACGCTTCCAGCATTTGACACCTCACTTCTTCTCCCCGGTCCTGGGGAAGCTTGGCCAGCTTCGCCCGCAGCTTGTCGGACATCTCGCACCGCAGTGTCACGAAGTCTTCGGCTGGAAGCGGCGCTTCGATGTTGAACTGGAAGAGGCGATCGGATACAGCCGTCAGGCCAGCTGCGGTTAAGATATCCGCGAGTTTGCCGCGACTGGCAAAGCGAAATGCGTCGGGAGCGTCCGGCTCAACTGGTGTGGGCTCGACATAGCGATCCATGATTCGCGACAACGTGTGGTGAAATGGATTTCTATCGGCGAAGTGCCACGCTGCCAGCGCCATCTTCCGTCCCGGCTTAAGCACTCGCAACATTTCGCGAACCCCATCGAGTGGAGATGGGAAGAACATCACGCCAAAGCGGCTGACTAGCGCGTCGAAGCTGGCGTCTGGAAACGGCAGATGGTCGGCAAAGGCAACGTCGAACTGTGCATTCGTCACTCCAAGCCGATCCGCGGATCGGCGAGCCGCCGCCACCATCTCGGGAACCGGATCGATTCCAGTGACCCTTCCTTCGGGTCCAACCAGCGCGGCCACGCTCAGCGCCGGTTCTCCGGGGCCGGTAGCAATGTCCAAGACCGCGTCTCCACGGCCGATCTCAGCGTCTTCAACCAGCGCCCGATTAATCGGGGCGAACATCTGCCCGATGACTGCGCCGTGCTTCTCCCAGAACGGAGCGGAGCCAGTCCATTTGCTGATAACTGCCTGGTCAGGTTGCACGGGGGAAAGTATAGACGGCCCGCATCGCGCCGATGCGGAGAACGACTGCTGATGAGACATCGAAACTGGCGTCGCTGGCCCGTGCTTCATGCTGTAACTTCCGTGATCTTTCTGCATCCACTAGCCAGAACAGGGCGAACAGCTTAAGATGTCCCGACCCGCCTCCTGGGTGGGAATCGGCGCAGCTTCCCTGGAGTAGGAGCTCATAATGACTACGAAACCGACTCCATTACAAACTTTGATTGGACCCTTCGATGCCGCAAACGGGCTGGCGCTGGTGCGAGTGACGATTGGCGCAATGTTCGTGTGGGTATTCTTCGAAAATATGGGGAAGGGACTCTATACTCCAGCGGGTTACGCAGGTTTGATCAACTACTACATTAAGGCTAGTCATTCCCCGGCGGTGTGGAAGTCCGTGATGGCGTTGGCGGCCAGCCACGCCGCTCTGGCAGCCCCCATGCAGGCTGTGACCGAGATCTCTCTTGGGATCCTGCTGGTATCCGGTCTGCTCACTCGCCCGGCCGCTTTCGTAGCGTTTCTATATCTCGGCAGTCTTTGGGTTTCGGAGTGGGGTACGTCGTGGATCTGGGAACTCTTGGTCCCGGTACTGGCATCGCTTGCTCTCGCGATAGGACGGGCGGGACGCCGGTGGGGCATCGACGCCCGTTTAGCCGAGCGCTGGCCGGCTTCCCCGTGGTGGTGAGTGCAGCCGATCACGTGCGAGTTTCGATCGTCATTCCCACGCACAATGAAGCCGACGCTATCGCTCGCGTCCTCACTGATCTCCCACCCAATCTCGTCACCGAGGTCCTGGTTGTGGATAGCAATTCAACCGACGGGACACCCGACATCGCACAAAACTTAGGAGCGCGCGTTATCCACGAGTCTCGTCGCGGATACGGTCGCGCCTGCCTGACGGGACTGGCTTCTGCAAACGACCCTGACATTGTGGTATTCCTCGACGGGGACTACAGCGATCGCCCGGCGGAGTTGCCGATTCTGCTGGCTCCCATCCTGGAAGACCGTGCCGACATTACCATAGGCGCACGCCTCGGCAAGCAGAGTGTTCCAGGGGCCATGCCATGGCACGCAGCCTTCGGCAATCACCTTGCTGCTTTCTTGATTCGGCGTTTGTATGGTGTACGGATTACAGACCTCGGACCGTTCCGCGCTGCGCGAATCGATGTTCTGCGTCGTCTCGATCTGCGGGAGACCACGTACGGTTGGGCGGTAGAGATGATCCTGAAGGGCGCGCTGGAGGGATTCCGTATTGTTGAAGTGCCGGTCAGTTACCATCCGCGCATTGGAACATCTAAGATCAGCGGCACTTTGAAGGGCACAGTTGGAGCGGCGTGGTTCATCCTGGGTCTCACCATACGTTATTATTTTCGTCATCCTAAAGCCGGTACGTCGCGAGCAACGTAAAAGCCGAGCATCCATGGAATCCTCGAGCCACACCGCCGTCCACTCGCCTAGCCGCACTCTCGTGATCATGGCGAAGGCGCCGCGGCCGGGACGAGTTAAGACTCGCCTGAATCCGAGCCTTCCGCAGCCGGCCGTCATTGCTTTTTATCGCTGCCTTCTCGACGATACCCTCGACCTGGCACGGTCATTACCCGATGTAGAAGTCGCCATCATGTGTCCCGCGCCGGACGTCGATGACATAGCGGGTGTCGTCGACGGGGTGCGCGTGGTGGCGCAAGAAGGGAATGGTCTGGCAGCGGGCCTCACCTCGGTGTTTGCAAAGTTCACCGCAAGCGGTCGGCAACGCGTGGTTGCTTTCAACAGCGACAGCCCGCATTTGCCGGCGTCTGTTTTGCAAGCTGCATTCGAAGCGCTCGTTACTTCCGACGTTGTGGTAGGGCCAACCCACGATGGAGGCTACTATCTGGTCGGCGCCAAGGCTACCCATCCGAAGCTCTTCGAAGGCGATGGAATGGGTACCGGAAAGGCGCTTGACACTCTGCTGCAACGAGCAGGCACCATGCAGCTTTCCGTCGCCTTTACCGAACCGTTCTACGACATCGACGTAGCCCACGACCTGCTGCGGCTTGCGGCGGAACTGAAGATTGATCCGGCCCGGGCGCCGCGAACGGCGGCCTGGACGAAGGAATGGGAGCCCGCGCTGGCCCAGTTGCAGGCGGGCACGGGAGAGCTGTGAAGCTCACGCCATCCCGCAGGCTGTATGCGCTGGGGGCCGTCATCCTGGCGGCGATGACGATCTGTGCGCGTAACTTCAGCAGCCGCGGCGCCCCGTCGTTCCTGATTCCGCTGGCCGTAGCCGGCATTGCGTACCTGCTTGCGATTCGTGAGTTCTTCTCCACGCCACAATTTCCGCGGCGCGTCATCGTCGTCGGCGTGGCCCTGGCGGTCGTCTGGCAGATTCTGTTTCTAGTGAAGCCCCCGGGTTTGGACGACGACATTCACCGATACGTCTGGGATGGCCGGGTGCAGCAGCTCGGCTATAACCCCTACATTGTCGTACCTGGCGATCCGGCACTTAGCGCCCTGCACACAGCCGAAACCCGCACCCTGAATCACCCGGATTTCCCGAGCCTCTATCCGCCGGGCGCTGAGCTCTTCTTCCGCGCTGTGACCGCGATTCACGAGTCGGTCTTTGCGCTCAAATTAGCCTTCGTGATCTGCGATGTGGCAATCGTTTTTGTGCTGCTTGAGGTCTTGCATAGTAGTGGACAGTCGGCACACTGGGTTTTGGCTTATGCCTGGCATCCGCTGCTGGCGACGGAAGTGGCAGGCAGCGGCCATATCGACATTGTTGGTGCACTCTTGCTGTTAATCTCCTTCGCTGCCCTGGGCCGCCGCTGGCGTACGCTTGCGGCCATAGCATTTGCGCTGGCGGTTGCAGTGAAACTTCTCCCGATTGTGCTGTTGCCGCTGTATTGGAAGCGCATTGGGATTCGCCACGGCGCGCTCGCAGTAATCGTGCTTGGATTGTTGTACGTACCATTTCTTGACCACGGAAGGATTCCGACTGGCTCGCTCGGTAGCTACCTGCAGAGCTTCCGCTTTAACGGTCCGGTGTTCGCCCTGCTCGCACGAGTTGCGCCTCCGCAGTTGATAATCGGGTTGGCAGTATTGATCGGCGTTTTCGTCGCAACCTGGATGAGAGCAAGATCGGAAGCGTTGTCTGCAGAGGAATTTGCCTGGCCGATGGCCGCATCGCTACTCTGCGCGCCGGTGATGTATCCGTGGTATCTGCTGTGGCTGCTCCCATTTCTGCGGTCGGTTTCGACGATGCTGCTCATCATCTGGACGGTGAGCATCATCCCCACGTATTACGTTTGGCATCTCCGCGATATGGGACGCCCGTGGCTGCTTCCTGACTGGATCATGCTGCTCGAATACGGTGCCGTGGCGGCAACCGGTGCCATCGTCGTGTGTCGGAAACTTACGAGACCGCCAAAGCCGGATGCTCAACGGCCGGGCTGACCGAGTAAAACCGAAGCTCGGATTCGCCGGACCGACGCTTCTTGTATCCATGAGCGCCGCTCGGTCATCCAAAGCACCGTCCTTTCAACTCTCTTAGGAGTGAACCTCATGATGAAAGCGAATCGTGTAACAACAATGGGCCTTTTGGTTTTCCTGGTAGCGATGCTTGCAGCAAATTCCTGGGCTCAGAATCGCTCGCCCATTGCCAAAGAAATCGCCAAAACCTATGGTTTTGATTCGTATGCGCAGATCGAGGCGATCCGCTATACCTGGAGCGCGCAGTTTCCGGGTGTCGATGTTTCTCGAACGTGGACATGGGAACCCAAGACTGGCCAGGTAACCTACGAGGGAAAAGATAAGGACGGCAAGCCGGTGAAGGTCACTTACCTGCGCTCTCAGCTCAGCAGCCAACCTGCCAACGTGAAGGACGACATCGATCCTGGTTTCGTCAACGATAATTATTGGCTGATGCTCCCGTTCCATATTTACTGGGACACCAGCGCCACCGTGACGGATGAAGGTATGCAGAAGCTGCCGCTGGGAAAGGGTTCAGCCCGAAAAGTTGTGGTGAAATATCCTTCCAACGTCGGCTACACGCCGGGTGACACGTGGACGCTTTACCTGGGTACGGACGGGCGAATCGAGGAATTCCGATACGATCGCGGTGGCCCCAAGAAGCCCAGCGTCGTCATAGCAACTTGGACAGGTTACAAAATGGCAGGCCCTTTACTCGTCTCCACGGAGCACCGCGGGACCGCCGACGGCAAGCCGCTCCACCTTTGGTTCTCGAACGTGGCCGTCAAAGTGACAGGCTCCAGCAATTGGATGGACGCTAAATAAGAAGTCATCTACTGCTTGGGGCGATTGGGGTCGCTCCGTGAATCCGCTTCTCTGGCAATCACTACGGTGGTGCAGGAACTGCTCAGCTTGGGCAGGTCGCGGGCGGCGGCCATGCGGATTCGCAGGGTGCGTCGCTCGCCGCGAATGATCGGACAATAGAAGTCGGGCTCCAGGAGCGCTCCTTGCAGGCGTCGACGTCCAGCGCAACCGCCGTGGCATGCATCGCGGAACTCGCAAGACTGGCACGTCTGAGGAAGCGTACGCGCTTGTGCGAAGGGGGCCGAGTCCAGGACGTCGACCCCCAGCGAAATTAACTCTGACAGCGGCTCGCCCGAGCCTGGCCAGTAAACGCAGGGCTGCGTAGTGGCGCGCGGTGTGATCCTCACGGTGCTTACGCCGCAGCCCCCAGCGAGCGGCGGCAGGCCCGCCATGGCGCGCACCAGAGGCTCGCCAATGGCAATCACATCGGTCTCGCCAAATAAGCGCTGGAAGCCCTCCCAGTACTCCTCGTAGGAAAGCGCGTAAATGTCCGAGCGCACGGACTGATACACATTCACGCGCAGAGGAGCGTCAAACTGTTTGGCTACCCGTGCCACCTCCGCCAGACGCAGATAGTTCGCCTTCATCATGACCGCAATGATGGTCACGGGCACCCCCAGCCGCACACAACGTTCGGCCTGCCGCTGGATCAATTCCCAATTGCCCGCTCCACGCTGCGCATCCTGTTCGGCCTGGGTGGGGTAGTCGAGAGAAAACTCAATGTCGTGAAAGGCGCGCAATTCGTCATCCTGCAAGACAGCAACGCTGTGGCCGTTGGAGGTGATGGTGAGTTGGACGGGTTGGGTTCGCAAGTAGCTGAGTATTGCCGAAAAGTCGGGATGCATCCCATTTTCGCCCGTGCCGAGATTCACCGAGCGCACGGGAAGCCGTTCCATCGCCGACTTCACCTGCTCCAGCGAGAGCCGATCCGTACGAGTGGGATCGCGGTAGCAGAACGCGCAGGCTAGATTGCACTCATTGGTAAGCCCGAGCCCCAGTGAGATCTTCGTATTCGAGACCTTCACGCCTGATACGTGGCCCGGTGCCTGAACGGGGTTGTTGGTCACACATCGTCCTCCGTCGCTGAACCTATATTAAGTGCGCGCGGAGCTTCTCTAGCGGGGCTCGCTTATTTTGCCGGCGCGTGGAAGTAGTAATCAGCGGTGTAGCCACTCTTCACTTCGGCATTCTGCTTAGAGGCGTTGCATTCTCCGGCCGCTGGCGGCGTCCCGCCCTTGGTGTGAATGCGCTGTATGCTGGTTACTCGGCTGAGCACCCCCGCCCCAGAATGACCGGTGGCAGTCACCAGCAGCCAGGCAATGGAATCGGGCTCCGTCGAATCGACGTGCGCAACCGCCTTACCCGTCACCTCGCTTCCATCGCTGTCCTTCCAAGTGGGCCCGGCGGAGTGTTGGCCGATGATCGCTCCCTGCTGGTCAAACAGATCTGCTTGCGGGGCTTTCAGGATCCAGGCAAACGCGCCACCCGCTGCTGCCTGACACACGTAGATCTGTGAGCCGGACGCGTGCGCCTGCAAAACAATTTGCTCACTGGCGGGCGCTTTGATTTTATCGGGCACATCCGGGCGCGGAATCGCCTGGCCGCGCGCCTGCAAGGTGATTCCGATGAGAACGGCGATTGCCAACAGTCTTGTCATCACGGGCAGGAGTGTAACACCGTGACGCCTACAGCTCAGGATCGCATACGGTTCCAAACTTCCGCCCAGCAAGGCAAACCGGACTAGCGCTTTCCAGTCCATGACCACCTCCGTTGAGAGATCGATGCCGTGTTCGCGGCGATCCCCCTCTGCTCCCAACCGTTACTGCGGCGCTTCCTTGCCGGACTGCTCCGTCACCATGTACGCGGCGTACCAGTCGGGCCAGTTCTCGTCGCGCTTGCCGGTGCGCTTCTCGTGCTCGCCGTGAGCGGACTCCGCACGCCGAAGTGCGCTCGCCAAATCGCTGACCGAGGCGTACGAGGTCGCGGCAGAGTCGATGCGGCCGGGCAGCCGGATCGTGATCTCCTGCAGCAGCCAGCCGTTGCCGTCGGGATCGCGGAAGGAAGCAAACGAGCGATAGCTGCGGTGCTCGGGATCCACAGCGTTCACTCGGGTTCGTCCAAACAGGTAGGGTTCATCGGAGCCGGAGAATTTATCGCCGGCGTGGAAGACTTCGCTGATCGCGACGCCATGAGCGAGCAACTCGGCACGCGCCGCAGCGATATCAGACACGATCAGGTACAAACCCTGGGCTGAGCCGGGAGCCGCGGCTGTGACGTTCTTGCCGAAGATGACCGAGCATCCTGAGCCCGGAGGCGTGAACTGGATTACGCGATAATCGTCGCCACTGGCAAAGTCGGCGTCGAGCCTCCAGCCCAGCCCGGCGTAGAACTGCTTGGCGCGATCGACGTCCGAAACGGGGATGACCACGATCTCAAACTTCAAATCGAGGTGCGAGGCTTGGGTGTCTTTGTCTGTCATGTTTTCTTTCTCCAATGCGGTCACCCGAAAATAAAATCTCGGAATTTTATCAATTCCTGTTCACTTGGAGTGTCAATTTTTGGGAAAGCTGCGATGGTGGGATGAGGAACCTGCTGCCTTGTGGAGTGGATGAAGTACGCGCAGAGTGTTCCGCTGCATGCAACAGCAGGTCCTTCGACTGTGTTCGAACGCTTAGCGTTCTCTCTTCGCTCAGGGTGGCAAATTGAAAAGAGGGACGCTGATTCGCGTCCCTCGGGATGACAGATCGATCGGAAGGCTTACGCGGCCAAGACCGACTGATATTCCTCGTACGCGCCTTTAAAGTCGGTCACCTTATGATCGCTCTCGAAGTGCCAAATCCGGGTCGCGACTTCGTCGATCAGATCGTGATCGTGCGTCACCAGCAGCACCGTCCCCTGATACCGTTGCAGCGCGATATTCAGCGCATTGATCGATTCCAGGTCCAGGTGGTTGGTGGGCTCGTCGAGCACCAGCACGTTCGGCTTTTGCAGCATCAGCTTGCAGAAGAGCAGCCGCGCGGCTTCGCCACCGGAAAGCACATCGGTGCGCTTGTTGCCGTCATCGCGCGCAAACAGCATCTGTCCCAGCAAGCCGCGAATTTCTTCGTTCGCAGCCCCCGGATCCCAGCGATGCAGCCACTCGAACGCCGTCACGCCTTTTTCAATGAGCGTGCGGTGGTCCTGCGCGAAATATCCTACCGACGCTTCGTGTCCCCAGATCACCTTGCCGTCATTCAGAAACGGGCCGTCGTATCCGCTGGTCTGGCGCAGCTCAGATTCCGGAACGGTCGGCGAGTTGGCCAGCAACGCATTCACCAGCGTGGTTTTGCCCGCACCGTTGCGTCCCATCAGCGCGATCTTCTCGCCGCGCGTCACGCTGGCCGTGAAGTTGCGGATGACCTCGCTGTCTCCGTACGACTTGCTCACGCTTTCCAGTTCCAGAATGTGTTTGCCCGACGGCCGCTTCTGTTCGAACTTGAGATAGGGACGCTGAATATTCGACTTCGCCAGTTCCGTCACCTGCAGACGCTCCACTTCCTTGCGCCGCGACTGCACCTGGCTGGAGCGAGTGCCGGCTGAGAAGCGCGCGATGAAGTCGTTCAGCTGAGCGATCTTTTTTTCCCGCTGCGCGTTCTGGCCTTCGATCTGCGAACGGATCTGCGTCTTGGCCATCACCATCTCATCGTAGCTGCCGGTGTAGGTGATGATGGTCTCGTAATCGATGTCGGCGATGTGCGTGCAAACACTGTTCAGGAAATGGCGGTCGTGCGAGATCACGATGACCACCCCGTCATACTTTTGCAGAAAACCTTGCAGCCAATGGATGGAATCCAGATCGAGGTGGTTCGTCGGCTCGTCCAGCAGCAGAGCCTGCGGATGCCCGAAGAGCGCCTGCGCCAGCAGCACGCGGACTTTCTGCCCGCCCTGCAACTCGCCCATCGGACGCTGATGCAGTTCGTCCATGATGTCCAGACCTTGCAGCAGCAGCGCGGCATCGGTCTCGGCGGAGTAGCCGTCCTCTTCGCCGACGACGCCCTCGAGCTCGCCCAGCCTCATGCCGTCTTCGTTCGTGATCTCGTGCTTCTCGTAGATGCGGTCGCGCTCTTCCATCGCCGTCCAAAGCCGCTTGTTGCCCATGATGACGGTGTCCAGCACGCGATAGGCGTCGAACGCGAACTGGTCCTGGCGCAACACTCCCAGCTTCCGCGGGCGCACTACGGTACCCTTCTGCGGATCTAGCTCGCCGGTCAGCAGGTTCATGAACGTGGACTTGCCCGCTCCATTGGGACCGGTGAGTCCGTAGCGCTTGCCCGGGGTAAATGCGGTGGACACTTCGTCGAACAGAACTTTAGCGCCGTAGCGCATGGATACGTTACTGACTGAGATCATGATTTTTTCTTAAGAACTGCGGGAAAAATTGCCTACCAGGAGGGTCGCAGCCGTATACCTAAGAATATCACGAGCCGGTGAAAAGGGTGCCCCACTCATTCCTGTGTTTGGAATGAGTGGGAGTCAGTGAACCCGCTCTCGCTTAATTTGAGTACGTTCCCACACACGAACAGCGCGAATGTGCTGCGGCCTACGCGATTCGCTCAGGCGCAGCGACTGCCATGTTCAGCGTGGCAGCGGCCGCGTTACTGCTGCTCTTCATTGGCATTCATAACGCCTGGGACGGCGTCACCTACCACACCTTTGTCCATAAGTAGGACGGCAGTAACGCCAGGCAGCCTAAGGCTTAGGCAATCCTCATCCGCACTGGTCGTTCTGTTGGATCGATAGACGATCTGCCACCAACCACAGCGTAACGGGGCTTCCGAGCTGACAGCGATTCCCATCATTTGCGTCACCCGGTGAGACGGTTCAGTATTAAGTGAGTTTCAGGAGATGATCAAAACCGATGGGACACGAGAAACAGGTCAAGTACAGGCTCATCTACGGCGACCAGAAGACGATCAATGACGAATTACTGCCCGCCGACACCAACTGGAAACCCGTTCTAATGAGCATCGTCGCCGATCCTCAAACTCCGGGCGGTGTCGCTATCGCAGTTATGCTGGAACGGGCTGCCACCGAGTACTGATTTCCGGCTGATGTGGCAGGTCCGCTGGAAACCAACGGACTCCCGGGCCGGCAATCGATCGAAGGTAGTGGGAGATGGTCTCTCCGCGCGATACCCCGCGCTATTCCGGCATCACTGCACCGGCACTAACACCGGAGCGCCTTTTTCCTTCACCAGGAACACGACAAATTTTGCCGGCTTAGTCTTGCTGGCGTTGCGGCCAACGACATGAACATCGTCAGGACCTTCGTAGAAGGTCTGGCCTGGCGTCAGCGTGACCTCTTTGCCGCCCTTCACCTGCATGACGACCGAGCCTTCCAGCACATAAAGAAATGCATTCGCGTAGTGGCGATGCACCGGGTCGGAGGCGCCTGGAGGATATTCCACAGCGATCATCAGGCCTTCTTTACCGGGGCATGCGGGCAGATCTTTCGACATGAGTTGTGTGACCTGAGCATCTTGAGCCAATAGCGTCCCGGCCGTGAGGCATACCAACACCAGAATTCGTTTTACGTTCGCCATGTTTTTCCTTTCGCAGGCGCAAACCACCACGGGCCTGAATTTGCAATGTGTTTTCAGTTTCTTCACAAGTATTCGAAGAGTCGCGTCTGGAAGCCGATTCGGGGCGACCGGCCTCCAGTGAATCCGCTATCAGGCGATCTTTGCAGCTCTGGTGGATTGCGAATCGCTACTTGGGCTTTGACCTTTCGATTGGTTGAGCCAGGTTTCGAACCGCATCTGACCAAGCCGCGCATCGTCGCCGGGAACGAGTGTCTTCTCGCTGACGGCCACGCCGTAGTAGGTCGCGTGTGGATCAGCGATGACCTCGCGCGGATCCTTCCACGCGGCTAGACCTTGCCGAACCAGTTCATCGAGACCAAACTGTTCCGGGCCGCCGACTTCAACCGTGCCATTCACAGGCGGTCCCATGGCGACCTGGCCTACCGCGCTGGCCACATCGTCGGCCGCCATGGGCTGAATGAGCGCAGTCGGCAGACGCACCTGGTTGTTCGCCGTGGAAAAATCGGCGATGCCTTTGACGAATTCGA
Source organism: uncultured Acidobacteriaceae bacterium (assembly GCA_963698845.1). Lineage (GTDB taxonomy): Bacteria > Acidobacteriota > Terriglobia > Terriglobales > Acidobacteriaceae > Bog-257. Next base: position 303,433 of record CAVOSH010000005.1, on the reverse strand, counting down.
AGAACTGCGTCGCCCGGACAATCGAGTAGGGAATAGATGAACGTTTGATTAAATCTTCCTGCGCGACCTTTGCGCGGAAGTAACCGCTTTCGAGCATGCGCTCCGATCCTACGACCGACAAGGCAACATGATGTCGCACCCCAGCCGTCGCTTCCTGGGCTAGGAGGTTGAGGGTTGACGTCTCGAAGAACTTCATGACTGCCGTGTCTTCCCACGAGGGTGCGTTCGAGACGTCAACTACTACCGCTGCGCCTTTCAGCGCCTCTGCCAGCCCCTCGCCGGTGACGCTGTTGACGCCAGAATTTGGCGATGCCGCGATCGCTTCATGCCCGTGCTCGCGCAGCTTGGGAACGAGCCTTGATCCGATTAGTCCAGTGCCGCCGATGACAACGATCTTCATAATTGTCTCCTTCAATTGCAACGCTTGGGTTTACCTGGGATGAGCAATAAGCTGGCTGAACTGAGTACCGTTACCCACGCCAAAGACCGGCTGCTGCGCCTTTATCCGATGTGTACCGAAGGGCTGCGGGCAGCGGGTTATGGCCCCTGACCACTCTGAGACGAAGAGTCGCTTCGAAGTTCGGCCCCGCTGATCTCCGGAGTCCAGTTATTACTGCTAGCGATGCAGCCAGCCGCCGCCGGGTTTCATGAAATTCAGTACCACACGGCTTCGAATGAATAGTCTTTGGCGCTTGCTGCAATCCGGATCTGATGGGGTTGATTCGCTATCGTTTGCGTTGCGCCAGTTCCGCTTTGTATGCCGCTTTGAGCTTTCGCGTGGCAGGAATACGCGTGGATTTCGCCGGGCCACGGACCCGCTTCCTGGCGCTTGACTTCCCCAGATGGGCTTCGCGAAGTTCATCCATGAATCGTTCCCTCAGCCTGGATCCGCCTTCTTCCAGCACCTGAGCGAGACCCTTTAGCCTGGAGGCCGGCAAACACTTGTGCCCCCACGTAGCCATCTCCATCAAAACAGGGAGCAATGCGATGCCTCTTTCGGTGAGAGTGTAAATGGCTTTCTGTTTGTGGCTGGCGTCCGGAGACTTGACGATGATGCCCTGCTGGACAAGCTTTTGCAGACGATCGGCCAGAATATTGGGCGCAATCCCTTCCACAGAGTTGGTCAGGAGCTCGCGAAAATGCCTGCGGTTCTGGAAAATGATGTCGCGGATGACCAGCAGACTCCACTGGTCGCCAAATATCTCGACCGTCAGGTTGATAACGCATTCCGACCTGTGATCCTTGTACACTCTGTGCCTCCCCTCCGCTTGGGCGATTGCCTGCCTCATGATTGTACAACTGGTTGCAAATGATAACTGGTTGTATTGCGGCGGAGGGAGCGGCAGTTTCCACCAACCGTTTCAAACTTTAGAGCCGTCTCAGCCGGGGCCCCGGGAGGGGTAATTGCCCTTCTCCTCCAACCCTGGTCACTAGGAGCGCAACTAGTTATTTAAAGCAACTAGTTGCAGAAAACTATCAGTATCTCTTTTTTCATAGAATCCTCCGGACTGAAGTCCGGTTTCTTGTAGATGTGCGTCGGCTTTCCGCAATCGAGTCTGTGAGCGAAGGTGATTTCAAGTAACGCTTTCGTGGAATCGCACTGCCCCGCGAGTAGTCCATCTCCGATTTCATTCATGCCGTAACGAAAGCCGGGATCAGGCGCTGCTGCGGAAGTTGGTGGCAGCCCGCATGCCTTCGTACACGCCATGCACGGAACACCGCAGATCACCTAGCCCCTGTTTCTACGCGGTTCCAGGATGACCACTCACTTCAGATCAACATAGGAGAAGTTATGAATCGAATGCAGCTTGGGAAGGTAGTAAGTGTCGTACTTCTTGCAGGTGGCTTAGCCACCGCTCAACACATCACTTCGTTCAGTGCCCCGGGCGGAGGCACAGGCTTCGACCAGGGCACCGGTGGCTTCGACATCAATCCGCAGGGGGCGGTCGTGGGATCGTTCCATGATGACAATAACGTCTTTCACGGCTTCCAGTGCATTGCCCCGTGCAACAGGTTCAGCGAATACAACGCTCCGGGCGCCGGCACCGGCGCCAACCAGGGCACAATCACGTTCGGCAATAACCTCTTCGGAGAGACGGTGGGGTTCTATGTCGACGCCAACAACGTGGCCCACGGCTTTGCCACGGAGTATCCGTTCAGGAATTTCACCAGCTTGAACGTTCCCGGCGCCGGGACAGGCGCCAACCAGGGCACCTTCGCGGGCAACGTCAACCCCGGAGGAGAGATTGCCGGATACTGGGCCGACGCTAACAATGTAAATCACGGCTTCGTCTCTTATCCGCCTTACCGCAACTACACCTCATTCGATCCTCCGGGCTCGGTGAACACCTTCACTGCGGTGGCTACCTCGCTCAACCTGGAAGGAACGGTCGCGGGCACGTACTTTGACGCCAACGGCGTGGCCCATGGCTACCTGCGCTATGCCAACGGCAGCTTCACCGAGTTCAACGTCACCGGCGCAGGCACGGGAGCGAACCAGGGCACGGAAAGCGACAGCATCAGCGACCTGGGCGTCGTCGCGGGAAACTACATTGATTCGAACAACGTGAATCACGGCTTCGTCCGGAGCCCGTCCGGCGAGATCACCATATTCGACGTTGCGGGCGCGGGCACCGGCGCGGGTCAAGGCACCATAGCGGAAGGCATCAATCTTCTGGGCCTGGTTGCTGGAATGTGGGTCGACGCGAACGGCGCAAATCACGGCTTCGTGTGGACTCCTTGGGGCGGCATCACTAAGTTCGATGTGCCGGGAATCGGAACGGGCGCGAATCAGGGCACCGAGCCTGCGACCCCCAACGTGTTTGGGGTAATCACCGGACAGTGGGTCGACGAGAACAACGTGCATTACGGCTTCCTACGGACCCCGTAAAGCCGCGCCGGAGTAAACAATCATCAGCAGTTGATGCCTGATTGTGCGACACCGGGGACACAGTAATCCTGGATGTCCGGTTGGAGAAGGGAGGGGTGTCGTATCACCGCCTCTCCCGACCTCAACACGCTGGTCAGGTGATCCGCCCGGTCCTTCGGCCTGCCCTTGTTCGTCGGGAGTTAGCTGCGGCTGCGGAGCATATCCCAATCTCCTAACCACCTACTTATGTTGTGAAGGCCTCAGGCGTACCGCTGACGGAAAATCTGGGTGGAACCTCTCTGCGACAAACCTGTCCCAGCACAAGATTCTGTGAGATTTCCGATTTAACTGATTGAAAAAATTGGTCGGGGAGAGAGGATTTGAACCTCCGACCCCCTGGTCCCGAACCAGGTGCTCTACCAGGCTGAGCCACTCCCCGACACCGCGAACCTGCGATCAACCGCAGCCGACGCCGACATGAACCGGATTGGCATCCGTGGTCGCGTCGAGACTCGATTATAGCAGAGCCAGAACAGCCCGCGCGGGTGCGCTCCGCTTGTGGGACGTGATTCTTCTATCGCTTCGAGTGCGCCATGCGCAGCGCGTGTTCGAAGCTGAGATAAAAGATGGCGCCGAGCTGTCCATGACTGGGGCCAACCCCCAGCGGCATGCCGACTCCCGGAACGATCTGCAGGCCGTTCTTGAAGTTGTAAGCCCAGCGCACGCCCGGGCTGATGAACAGATTCTGCTGCGGAGTGGTGATGTCCGGTCCTGCCACTTGCGGAGTGTTCGTCCAGAAAGTTTCCACCAGCGCGTTGAAGCGCGGGCTGATCAGCCACACCATGGACTGACCGAGGTTCGCGCCTAGCGAAGCCGCGGTCTGATGATACTGGTCCTGCGCGCGCGGCACCCAGGTGGTGCCGACGTTCCAGTGGCTGACCAGTCGCTTGCTCAGTACAAAACTGATGGGCAGATTGACCTGCAGCCCGGGTCCGCCCATGCCGCGATCGGCCGTGACGCTTCCCGTAGGCAGCAGCAGCGAAACTCGGGGAGCAATGGCCAGCCGGGTCTCTCCGTTGCCCACGAGTTGGTAACGATAGTTGATCAACGTATCGCCCCAGCCGGCGCCTGGGTAGCCCTCAGCCTGCGTGGCCGCCAGGGTCAGGCTTAGCTGATGCTTGAGGGTACGCAGCGGCCATTCGTCGGTTTGGGTGAAGGCCCATCCGCTGGACGGCAGAAACTGGAAGAAGCTGATGTGCTGCACCACACCGTCTTCCTGGTTATAAGCTTCTTCCACCAGAAAGCTGTTGTCCTGGATGGGAGCGGCGTTCAGTTCCGCTTGCGAGCGACCGTTGGAGGCCGCAGGTGCGACGGTTTCCGGATCACCGGCCCAGGCCGGGAGGGTACCGGCAAGAACCAGAACCGAGAGAAGTAAGAATTCAGATGTGCGCTTGCTCATAACATCCTGTGCATCGAGATAAATGAAAATGAATTTCAATTTCAATTACACCCCGACCCTTTCCGCCCTGCCGTGACTCGCATCACAGGCGCGCGTGACCGGCAAACCCCAATCCCCGGACCCGCCTGCCGCCCTGGGTACAAACTGAAAGTGAGTTGAGCCGCCGGTTTCGGCCGCGCTGATTTCCCGGTGGGCCTGTCGCCGGCCGTGGTGCGGCCAGCAACTTTCATCTACAATTCGCCTGCGTATCAGACATCATCTGCATAGTCTGCGGACGCCGGTCGGCGCAGCGAATGGCGGGCGTCTCGGGGACAGGAGCTCCATGTTTCGATTGGGCACGATGTTCGTAGTCCTGGCAGCGTTGCATAGTTTGAGTTGGGGACAAGCTTCCAATCAGGTGACCACTTCGGCGTCGTCGCAGCCGGTGGTGACAGGCACTATCGCTTCGCTGCAGCGCATGGCGCTGCCCGCGAACGCCGCCATTGAAGTGAAGGTGCAGGATGTGACCGGCGGCGGAAAGACAATTGCGGAGACCGTGTTTGCGCCCGAAGGAAAGCAGCCGCCGATTTCGTTCCAGCTCTCCTACAATCCTGCCGACATCAATCCCGCGCACACCTATCAGGTGCTGGCCAACATCAACGTCGACGGCAAGCCGATGTTCGTCACCCCGACACCGCTGTGGGTCATCACCAAGGGCGCGCCCTCGAAGGTGGCGATCCTGGTCCAACCGGCTCCGGCGCAACAACCGGCAGCGGCAGGCGTGAAGCTGCGGGACACGAAGTGGGTGCTTGCCGAGGTAAACGGCAATCCTGCGTTCCCTGGAGAAGGCGTGACGGCGCATCTTGAACTGCACAAGAAAGGCAAGGTCACGGGCTCAACCGGTTGCAACAATGTGGTGGGAAGCTACATTGCGTCGGAAGGCGCGCTGCAGTTTACTCCTGCTGCCACTACCAGGAAGATGTGTACCGCACCGGTAATGCAGCAGGAGCAGGCGGTGCTCGGCGCGCTGAAAGCCACCACCGCGTACAAAATCAGCGGCAATACGCTGGAGTTGCTGAATGGAAGCCAGTCGCTGGCAAAGTTCCAGGCGGAAGGAAAGTAGAGGCTGGTAATTAGCAAACAGCAAACTAGCGATTAGCAAAGAGCAATTAGCGAAGAGCAATTAGCTAACAGCTAACAGCTAACAGCCAAACCTGTTCGGGTGTCATCCTGAGCGCAGGTGGCCGTCTTTGCCGCCGGAGTCGAAGGACCGCTATAGTCGGAAGATTTTTGCGAGATGTAGGGGTCCTTCGACTGCGTTCGGACGCTGCGCGTTCTCACTGCGCTTGATTTCATAACGACGTTGGCTCGATCGGCCGAGTACTCTGAGTTTGTGTAAGACCAGGGGCTCGGGGAGGGAGCCAACGCGATGTTGATTATAGGTTGTGATTATCACCCTGGGTTTCAGCAGTTAGCGATTTTTGATACGGCAACCGGCGAAGTGAGCTACCGGCGCTTGCCGCGGGCCGAGGTAGAAGAGTTTTACCGGGGCCTGAGCGAGCCGGCGCTGGTGGGCATGGAAGCCTGTGGCTTCACGCTGTGGTTCGAGGAGCTGCTGGCCGAGCTGGGTCATCGGCTGTGGATCGGAGACGCAGCGCGGATTCGAGCGGCGGTGGTGCGCCGGCAGAAGACGGACCAGCGCGATGCGGATCACATTTTGACCTTGCTGCTGGAGAAGCGTTTTCCGCGACTGTGGGTGCCGACGGCGGAAGAGCGCGATGTGCGGCAGTTGCTGTTGCATCGTCATGCTCTGGTGCGATTGCGGACGCAGGTGAAGAATCAGTTGCACGCCATCGCGCTGAATCAGGGGCTGCAGAAAAAACGGCAGCTATGGACGGAAGCCGGGCGGGCGCAGTTGCAGAAGCTGGAGCTGCGACCTTATGCGGCGCAGCGGCGAGCCGAGTCGCTGCTGCGGCTGGATGGCTTGGACCAGCAGATCCGGGAGCTGAGCCGGCAAGTGGTCGCTGAGGCGGACAAGCGCAGCGCGGCTCGGCTGCTGATGAGCCATCCCGGAGTAGGTCCGCAGACGGCGCTGGCCCTGGTGCTGAGCCTGGGTCCGGTGGAGCGGTTCAGCAATGCCAAGAAGGTGGCCAGCTATGTTGGGCTGATTCCTTGCGAGCACAGCTCGGGAGGCAAGCAGCGGCTGGGACACATCAGCAAACAGGGGTCGCCGCTGTTGCGCTTTCTGCTGGTGGAAGCCGCACAGAGTGCGGCCCGCTATGATGCCGAGCTGAAGCGCATGTATGTGCGTTTGAGTTTGCGGCGCAGCCGGGCGCAGGCGAAAGTGGCGGTGGCCCGGCGACTGGCGACACGGTTGTACTGGATGCTGCGCACGAGTAAGAACTATGCGCAGCTGCTGAGCAGTGGTGCAGGCGAGCCCGAGTCATCCTGTGGCACGGTTTAAGAGCCGAGCGCTTGAGTGAGCAGCCTGCCTCCCGCCGCTGCGAGGCGGGAGTTCGAAAGCAATCCTGGCGGACAACGCCGAATAGATGGGTGGCGAAGCTGCTGCTTTCGCCCGCAGATTGGAGACGAGCCCCTGGTCAGGAAGTTTCCATGAGAGCGAACTGGCGCATCTTTTGTGCGTCGCCGCCCCCGTATGCCTTGACAACGCCAACGTCGTTATAGACAGGATGACAACTAGAATTGGTGCGACGCCTGCGCTCGGAATGACAACTAGAATATTCGCGACGCCTGCGCTCAATAGGAACCGATCCGGGACACTCTGCCGCTACTTCGCCGCCTCTTCCGCCTCGCGACCCACGCGATGCTGCACGTGCGACCACACGAAATACACTACGGCGATCACAATCACGCCGAGAATCAGCGCATCCAGCCGATGGAACCACAGCTTCAGGCGGGGATCGGTGTCCCAGCGTTCGCCCAACCGCATCCCGATGTAAGCCAGCATGAAGCACCAGGGCCACGATCCGATGAAGGTATAGATGTGAAACTTCAGCCGCGGCATCCGCCCGATTCCCGCGGGCAGCGCGATGAAGGTTCGCACTACCGGCAACAGGCGTGCGATCAGCACGGCGATGGCACCCCGCTTCGCGAAGAAGCGATCGGCCACATCGAGATCGTGTTTGCTCAAGAAAATGTAGCGGCCGAAGCGTTCCACCAGCGGGCGTCCGCCGAAGTAGCCGATCTCGTAGGCCACCACCGACCCGAGGTTGCAGCCCAGCGCACCCCACGTCGCCACCGCCAGCAAGGAAAACGGAGACCTGCCATAAGCAGCGGCCACAGCCGGCACAATCAATGCGCCGGAGAAGGGCATGATGACTTCCGACGGCAAAGGAATGCACGCCGACTCGATGGCCATCAGCAGCATGACACCAAGGTAGCCTGAGGCCGAGATCACGCTGATAATCCAGGCTCCGACGATTTCAAGAATGTGAGCAATCATGTAGTTGAGGATTAACTCCGAATGTGTCGTCCCTACGGGACACTCGATTTTTGATGATATGGCGCACCCAGCCGTGAACGGCCGGGCTAAAGTGTGTCGCCTCTACGGCGCAAGCCGCAGATCCTTCGACTCCGCGTCCGCCGTCCCGCAGCATCGGCGGGACGAAAAGCATTGCGGACGCTCCGCTCAGGATGACAACTCACTAGGAAGTAGTCGCCAGTCGCTAATTGCTAATTGCCAACCGCTAACTCCCCATCCACTTGCCCAGCTCCGCCACCGGCAGCCGCAGCCCGATGAAGAACTGTCCGAACAGCGCGTACTCGGCGCTGACCTGGTCGAAGCGCATCTCGTAAATCAGCTTCTTGAAGACCAGCGGCTCCGGCGCGAACAGGTCCACGCCCCACTCCCAGTCATCGAAGCCCACCGAGCCGGTAATGATCTGCTGCACCTTGCCGGCGTAACGGCGGCCCACCATGCCGTGCTCTTCCATCTGCCGCTGGCGCTCTTCGATGGGCAGCATATACCAGTTTTTTTCTTCGCCGCGCTTACGGTCCATGGGATAGAAGCACAGATACCGGCTGTCGGGAATCTTTGGATACAGCCGCGGACGCATGGCCTGCCGCTGCCGCTCCATCGTCTCCTCCATCACGCGATTCCACTCCTCCGACATCGGCGCCACGCCGCTGTCTGCAAGCTGCCGGAACAGCTTCACGCTGGAGTCGTACAGTCCCAACTCAATCACCGACAGGTACGAGTGCACCGGCTCCAGAAATTCCTGCAGCGCCGTGCGATTCAGCTTCAACTCCGCAGCGTTCAGCTCGTCGAACGAATCGCGAAAGTGCACCAGCATCAGGTCGCCCTTGTGCCCCAGCATGGAGTACACAGCGCTTTCGCCGGCCTCTTCGGGAGCAGACAGCGCAGCCGCGGCTTCACGCGCAATCTCCTGCTGGCGCGCCGGGGTCAGCTTGCGCCACTCCGGCCAGCGGAAGCGGAACATCTGGTGCAGCACGCTCAGCCCTTCAAGCGTGAGCGGAACCGCGTGCAGCTCCGCCTTCTGTACAACCGGATTGCCGGTGGACATGATCTCTCCAGATTTCAGGATGCAGGTGCCCTTTCATTGTAAACGTGCGACGAATACGCGCGTGCACCAGGTCTCGAAAACCGCGACACCCGGGGCACCCGAAATATTCCGCGGCGAAGATGAATCCCCGAAGCCCGACATTCGCGGACGCGCATTCTATAATCACCGCTCATGCCGCAATTGCCCAAGCCGCTGCCGGATCCCGCGTCCGAAGCCGTCTTCCGGGAAATGCGTGAGCGCATTCGGGGGATGTTCGAGCATGCTCTCAGCGAATGCAGCATCCCGCACGCTTTCGGTAATTGGCTCAATTGCGAACGCGGCTACCTCAGCGCCGGCAGCGAGATGTACGACCTGGGTGGCTTCACCCGCGCCCTGGTCATCTCGATGGGCAAGGCCGGCCACAGCATGGCGGAAGCCTTCGCCTCCATCGTCGGCACCGGACTGAGCGGCCTGGTCGCCTGTCCCGACCTGCCGCCGGCGCAGCTCTTCGGCTTTCGCTACTTCGCCGGGAGCCATCCGCTTCCCAATGAAGATTCTCTGCGTGCCGGAGATGCCATCCTCCGCGTCGTGCAGTCCGCTTCGCCCGAGACGCTTGATCGTCTATCTCATCAGCGGCGGTGCGTCTTCTATCGCCGAGAAGCCGATCAGCCCCAACATTTCACTGCCCGATGTGGTCGCGACCTACAAGGCGCTCGTCCATTCCGGCGCGCCCATTGCCGAGATCAATGCTATTCGCAAGCATCTCTCTGCCATCAAGGGTGGCCGCCTGGCGCGCGCCGCTTCCGGCGCTCACCAGCTTTCCGTGCTGGTCTCCGACGTGCCCGACGATTCGCTCGACGCCCTTGCCTCGGGTCCAACCATGCCCGACACCACCACCGTCGACGACTGCTACGAGATCGCGAAGCGTTACGGTTTGCTGCCGCTACTGCCGCCGCCCGTGCACTCGCTCTTTCGCCAGCACCTGTTGCAGGAGACGCCCAAGCCTCACGACGTCACCTTCTCCCGAGCCCAATATCTCACTGTGTTGTCGAACCAGACGGCCGTCCATGCCGCGGTGGCGCGGGCCGCGCTCGCCGGATTCGCCGTCGAGGTCGACAACAGTTGCGATGACTGGGATTACCACGCTGCCGCCGACCATCTCCTGCGCCGCCTGCGCGAACTGCGCCGCGGAGTCTCCCGCGCCTGCCTCATCTCTGGAGGCGAGGTGACGGTGAAGATCGATGGCCCCGCCGGGGTCGGCGGACGCAATCAGCAGTTCGCCCTCTACTGTGCTCAGAAGATTGCCGACGAGAAGATCACGGTCCTGAGCGCCGGAACCGACGGCGTTGACGGCAACAGCCCTGCCGCTGGAGCTGTCGTCGACGGTTCGACGGTCACCCGATCCAAGAGCCCGGGGATACAACCTGGCCACCGCCTTGGCCCAGTTCGACGGCTTCCCCCTGTTTGAAGCCGTCGATGACGCGATCGTAACCGGACCGACGGGGAACAACGTCCGCGATTTACGGATCCTGCTCGCCTACTGACGCTTGCCAGCAAACGTGCGCACAAAAGCAAAAAGCCCAGCCGGATAGGCTAGGCTCTCGCTTCAACTCTGAAATGATTATAGCACAAACATAGGGGTATTTGGCACGAAAATTGGAGTTTATATTCGGAATTATTCACCTTACACAAACTACTGATTCTGTGATGGTTATTACGACAGGGCAGCGACATTTGCGAGTTAGCAGGAAAGTGCTAGGTAACTTTTGCAGTATCTAGGCATATCACTACCGTCACGGTAGGCCGAGATTATGACAAAATATCGCTAAGGGTTTTGAATCCGAATTGCCAGATTCAGGGCGCCAGTGATAGTGTGATATATATATCACAGCACGGAAGCGTCGGGCATCGGCAGGCCCATCGGACTTATAATCCGCTATCCCCACACAGGACTTGAGGGTTCGACTCCCTCCGCTTCCGACACTTTGCCTATTATACCGCAGAACTAGGGTGTAAGATTCCTTGAAAATTGCAACCCTCGATGCTAGTCTGATTGTGATTTATATGTCACGCTTGGCTGAAATCGTGCATTCCCTTGCTACAGACTTCACGACAGGTCGAGGTGTATTCGAATGCCAACGGCAAGGAGCCATTTTGGCGTTGGCTGCGTTTTTAGATCGGGGTATCGATCCAAAATCGAAGTTCGTATTCGAAGGATTTCTGAGAAGGATGATTTTGGGGATCATCACGGAGTTGGGGATGGGGTTTCAGAATTGCGGTTCCACTTTGGAGACACCCCAAGGGTTTACTACGGAGAAATTGGAGGAGTCGTAATCATTTTGATTGGCGGAAACAAAGACACCCAAACAAGAGATATTGAAACAGCAAAGCGATATTGGAGAGACTTCAATGCCCGCCGCCCCCAGTAAGCCGTTCTTGCCGTCGCTTCTAGAAAGCTTAACTGATCCTGATGAGGCTGCGGCTTATATCGTGGCTGCACGCGCAATCGCTAGAAATGTTTCTCGTCGCTATTGGGGATGTGGCCCAAGCTAACCAAATGGCGAACGTGGCAAAACTCTCTGGCGTCAGCACAAGAACCTGTTACAAGAGCATTCTCCGCAGAGGGCAATCCGACAACATATACGCTCGACTCTGTTTTATCCGCAGTTGGTCTGGAGCTTCTAGTTGCGCCCAAGGGAACCGCTGCAGCAATGGCTATTCCTCCAGCAACAGTAAGGTCTCACTTTCGAAAGAATCAGCGTACAGCCGCCAAAAAAAGCAGTGTGCAGTCACTACAGATGCAGGGCAACTATCGCTTGTGTGGGGTGGGGAGATCACTCAAGCCGCCGTTATCAAACCAATTGAGAACGCCACGGAAGTTGCGCGTGAAAATCCGCCAGCATTCTCTAGTCTGCGCATTGATGCTCATCGGGACTTAATCGAAGTTGAAGATGAGAATTTCGATTTCAATCCTGCCATGGCGACAGCATGGACTAACGATTTTAGCTTTCAACCGAACGCCCTGTGAGTTTTAAGGGGATTAAGACTCGCGATGCCAACACAGAAAATAGAAGAGAACGCGACCGCAGCGACGCCAAAGATTGATTATCGGCGAAACGAAGATTTCTTCGGAGAGTACGCGAACAACATAAAACTCGACTCAAGCAATTGGGATCTAAAGCTAACCTTCGGGGAACTAAATATGTCCGAGGGGCCCAACGTCGTTGATCAAAAGTTCTCTACGACTATTCCTTGGGCTCAAGCGAAGGTGCTGCACTATTTCTTGAGTCTTCACCTTTTTGGACAGGAGGAGGATTACGGGAGAATTGTTATTCCAACGGGAATTATCCCTCCATGGCCATCTACAATGCCCGCCGGGTTTAACCCAGAGGCTTGGAAGCGAGGGCAAAAGCTGTATGAAGAATTTATGGCCGCAAATCCTGAGGCTGCGCCGAAGAAATGAAAACAGACAAGGGGCAATTCGACTCGGTTCTATCGAAGATGCTGGAAACTCCGCCTAAGAAGGAAGCAGAGATAAAGGCCCCTCGGAAGGGGCCTAAAACGGCTCAGTCTCCGGATCGGCGACAAGATCAGCAAAGCGGAGTGGTTCAACCCGACAAAGACGGCGAACCGTCTGTATGAACGCATCGTCGTCATAGCGGCGATTGAACCTGTATTCAAACTCCGCTCAAATAGCGATGCAGATGCTTCGCTGAGAGCTTGTGGATACTGGCCTATCGATGCCCCGCTTGAACAGCGAAAATGCAGACTCAATGCGGTTCGTCGTCAACGTCGCCGCGTGCATACTCGCCGATTATGTGATTGACCGTCTCATGAGTCGCAGAGTGAACTCGAGCCAACGCGCGGGATAGATCAGCGGCTCTGATCGGTGTGGATGCGCTCTGCATCATCGCTCACGTTCGCTGAGATGAAGCCTCGTGAACGCTGGCAACTTCCCCATTCGGGAACGTGACGCAAGCGCAATTCTCCGGCACGCTCGACAGCACCCATGACCGTTTGCTTCTGTTTCTTGCCGTAGTAGACGCCCTTGCCCATTTGCTTTCCACCAACGTAAGTTTCGTCGATTTCGACTATACCGCCTAGCAGGCCGCAGGCGTTCGCGTCCATCATCGATTCACGGATGCGGTGCAATCAGATACCACGCGGTTTTGTATCCGCCGATGCCCCAGGTCACGCTGTAGCTGGGCCGCAGAGATGCCCTTCTTTGCGTTCAGAATGAGCGCCGATTGCGTGGAACCACGTTATGAGCGGCAGATGGCTGTCAGCGAACAGCGTGCCCGCCGTGGGCCTGAATTGCTGATGGCAGGACTTCTCAAGGCACAGATAGAACCAAGGCCGTCTTGTTCTTTGATTCCGTCTCACGGCGAACCTTGCTTCACTTTGTTATTGCCGCAGATCGGGCAACGGATAATGCCATCCGGCCAGCGCATCTGCTCGACGTACGTGAGGCAATGCTCCTCAGAGGCAAACTTTATGTAGATGTCTCTGATGTTAATCGGCTTAGGTTGCTTTCGGGCGTTGCCATGAACCCCAACTTACGCTAGTTTGTTAGTTTGTGTCAAGTGAATAATCTCGTTTATATTCGGAGATTATCACCTTCACAAACCAGAGAACTGGTGGTGAGCGGTGAGAAATAGCCGTAAGGTGCCGAATCAAGATAGTCCCGTTCGGGGAAGCCGAGCCCCGAAAATGTGCACAAAAAATGTTGCACCTGTGGAAAAAGTGGGTAGAATTGCTCCCCGCGTCACTGAGGGGGATTCTGTGCCACCCAATACGTCTTTACTATGGCGACAACCTAGAAATTCTCCGTAAAAAAGATCGGGGAGTAAAACTGTTCATCTCTGTTATATCGACCCCCCGTTCAATTCCAAGCGCAATTACAACCAGATATACAACCGTATCGGTCAAGAGGATTTGGCTCAGGAACAGGCGTTTGTCGATACCTGGACGTGGGACGATCAAGCGCGCGAGGGATACGACGAGATCAGGAACAATCTTGCGGGTCGCTTCACTGCGCAGGCAATTGAACTAATAGCTGGCCTGCACAACGTTCTCGGAGAAGACAGTCTACTGGCGTATCTGGTCAGCATCGCCAGACGATTAGCCGAAATCAACCGGGTTCTCGCGCCAAACGGGAGCTTCTATCTTCACTGCGACCCAACGGCGAGCCATTACCTCAAGCTCATCGTAGATGCCATCTTCTTGCCCAACGGTGGCGATTATAAGAATGAGATCATTTGGAGGAGAACCGGAGCGCACAACAAAACAACCCGTTTTGCGCCGATTCACGACGTGATCTTTTTCTACACGAAGGCCGCCAAGCCGAGTGAGTATACGTGGACGCATCCAAAACGGCCATATATGCGCGGGCATGTCGATGAATACTTCGTAAAGGACGAGCGCGGGTACAGGACAAACTATTACGGCAACGTCCTAACGGGTTCGGGGTTGAGGGGCGGAGAGGGATCGGGAAAGCCCTAGCCAGGGTTCGACCCAAGCGCAAAAGGGGCGCCATTGGGCGGTTCCCCGCGCCTTACTGGAAGACTTAGGGGAAGATTTATCCGACCTATCACAGCACGAAAAGTTCGACCGCCTTTACGATGCGGGATATATCAAGATCGTAGATGGGCAGGCATGGCCCATTTATGAGCATTACCTGACGCCCACGGAGCGGTCAAGCCTACTTTCCGACCTGCTGAACTTATCAGCCATACACAAATCGTACAGTATTCGGCACAGACGACGGAATTGACGAAGAGGTGAGGTGGTTGTCTCCGAGAGATCAGGAGCGCCTCGGATACGAAACCCAGAAACCCGAAGGACTGCTATCTCGCATCATTCGCGCTTCAACAAGAGAAGGACAGATCGTGTTAGACGCCTATTGTGGCTGTGGCACCACAGTAGCCGTCGCCCAACAGCTCAAGCGAAATTGGATTGGCATCGACATAACATATCAGGCCATCGCAACGATTCTCGCTCGCTTGGAAGATAAGTTTGGAAAGTCTGTTGCCGATGCCGTTGCCCTTGACGGTATCCCGAAGGACTTAGCTTCGGCCCGCGCTTTGGCCAATAAGAAGGATGACCGCACTCGCAAGGAATTTGAGAAATGGTCAATTCTGACTTATACAAATAACCGGGCTGTCATCAAGAAGAAAAAGGGAGCGGATGGCGGCATAGATGGTGTCTATTACTTCTGGAACGGTGGCGAGCTGAACGCCGCCAAGATGGTGATTCAGGCTAAATCGGGTGGGGTGAACAGAAAAGACATTGCAGCGCTTCGAGGAGACATGGAAAAGGAAGGGGCTAGTCTCGCCTGTCTGGTCTCTCTTAAAGCCCAACGGGGCCGATGAATAGAGATGCCAAGTCTGCCGGGTTGTATGTCAACGTACATCGTGGTATTCGCTGCTACAGTAAATCAGAATTGTAACCATAGACGTTATTATCCTAATAATCGAGCCCGCGTTGATCTTGCGGTACATCCCGAAGCGACCAATTGAGCACACCTCGATTTCGAGGGCAGCCAACTGACCCTCAACTTACGTCCTCCAGAATCAGAACCGATGATCGAAGCTAAAAAGGAAGTTTCTCGACTCCAATGGGCGTGCCCGTAAAAAAGTAAGCGCGGCCATCTAGAAAATAGCCGCGCCTGCCAGTAGTATTTTCCCGACTCTACGCCGAAGCGCGATTTGGTTCCCTTAATGTCAGCCGCTTTCCTTCGATGGCCTTAAGCGCTCGCAGCGTGCGTTCCGAATCATTCATCTTTCGATTGTTGTAACGGAAGTCGAATTCGTTGAGATACTGCTGCAAATATCCGCGTCCCACATGGTGGTAAATTCCATAGATGCCACGTTTGACTAAACCGAAGTATCCCTCAACCGTATTCGTCGTAATCAGACGCCCGTCCTCGCGGCGAGAGTATTCCTTCCGCTTGTGCGTAATCAACATCGTGCGAGGGAAACTCATCGTGCATGTAGTGATAGATCACTGATTCGTCGGTCTGGATGTTCGTGCCAATCTCCACATGCTCTCTCAAGATGGGCTTGATGTTGAGCAAGGTCACGCGGTCAACATGGAACGACGAACACGGCTGCCTCCCTCATGGCGCTCCATGAGAGATACAACAGGGCGCTTCTTGCTGTCCGCACGGTTGACGCCGACGAGTCCGGTTCCACGCTCTTTGGGGCCGACGTAAGTTTCGTCAATTTCCACGACGCCGCGCAGCTTCTCCATGAACGGGTGCTGAGTCATACCGAAGCGGAGCGATGAAACATGAACCAAACTGTCTTGTAAGGAATTTCCATCATGCGGTGAAACTGATGGGCGCTCATGCCCTTCTTGCTACGTGCAGAGCATGTATGCGGCTAGCAGCCACTTGTGCAGTCCAATGTGTGAATCCTCGAAAACCGTTCCCACTGTCACGCTGAATTGCTCAAGGCAGCCGTAACACTTCCAAAGCCCTAAGCGGCATGACTTCTTGGAATCGGGGCGGGGCTTCAATAGGCGTCCAGCGTTGTCGATCTCGCCGCAGTGAGGGCATACGGGGCCATCGGGCCAACGGATAGATTCGAGCAGTAGACGTGCGCTGGCATCGTCCACAATCGTTTCTGTGAGCTTCTTGAGGGTGAGTGGAAGGCTTTTAACATCGGGTATCATGGCGTCTTTCCCCTTGCGTTTGGGCGGGGAAATTGCCACAATGAGATTGAGGTCTGAGTCGTGGCTTACCCCGCGATTCGGATTAGCCCCGCCCCCTGTTTCAGCAGGAGACGGGGCGCTTACATCAGGTGTAGGTCATGGTGGAGGTCGCATCGCAACTCCTTTCTTGGAGGCGGCGGTGAGATTCGAACTCACGATTGATCCCTTGCCAAGGAACTGGCTTACCGCTTGCCTACACCGCCATCCAGTACACAAAAGCCAGTATTCATGCGCCTTCGGAGCGTTTGATTGCTGGCTCTTCGTCTTCATGTTCTTATTATAACACAGTTCCGATACAGAGCTGTCAATACATAAAAATACAGTATGTCGCGGCAAGTGGTTGACAGGCTCCGGTGCGCGTGATACAGTGTGTATCGGAGGTTGCTATGACTCGAGATCGAAAAGGTTAAGCGCAAGGTTCATCGGAGCCCCGGCTATCCGCTTTTCGACCTTGCTGAAGCGATTCAGAAGGCGGAAGCTGTTTATAAAGCGGAAAAACGTACTGCGACGACTCCCGAAGTCATCGCCTCGCACATGGGGTATAGTCAAGCAATTCGACTCGGGGGGCGTGCTGTATCGGCGTTGCGACAGTATGGGCTGATTGAGGAGAGCTCTCGTCAGTACCGAATTTCCGATCTTAGTTACACTCTAATTCACTTTGACCACGGCTCCGACGAGTGGCGGCAGGCGGTAGTCGAGGCTGCCAAGCGCCCGATTTTATTCAAGGAACTCGGCGAGAAGTACAAAAATGACGTACCTTCCGACGCGACCTTGCGCAACGAGTTGCTTAATCGTGGGTTCAATCCTACTGCTGTTTCCGACGTTATCACGATATTCAGAAACACGATGTCTCTTGCTGAACAAGCGGAGGGGAGTTATACTGTTGGCGAGGAGCGAGCCGTTATGAGTGAAGCCGCTGCCAGCACTATTCCGAGCACCTCGGCGGGGCAGACTAGGCCGATTTCCGGCAATTGGGAGACTCGTCCGTCCCCGTTGAGTTTGCCGAAGATGGGCAGGCAGTCTTTGCAAGAGTGCTATTTAACGCGCCCATAAAGCGAGAGTACCTTAACCGCCTGAAGGATTTCTTGGAGGCATAGGGAAAGACATTACCGCAATAAGGGATGGTTGCCATGAATGATTCGATGATGCCCGACTGGATGAGAAAAGAGCAGCAACAGAGGGAACTGAGAGAGGCGCAGGCAGAAGCCAAAAGGAGCCGCGCATTGTCTACCGGCTACAAGCTTCTGGAAGCGATGGCATGCGAGTCTCGGTCAGCCGTCCCGGTGTGTTCGTCAATCACACCCACACCGATCTGTTCTTGAAGAACGACTGCATAACTGCTACGGGCTTAAATATTGGGGCGTATCGGTTGATGTTTGCCGTTTTCTCCGACACTCAAGTCGGGGTGACCGCTAACGGCCTCGGTAACCCTATCGGACGCTCCTAGAAGCGGAAGAGTATGTCATGCAGCGCATGATGAAGCTGATCGAAAGCCGCTCCTAGGTGCCAAACTTTCATCGCTTGTAAAGTTTACATATAGCCGATTCTGGCAGTAAAAATTGGCCGTAAAATACTGATTTACTTATGGTTTGTGAAGGTGATAATTCCGTTTATATTTCCTTGCGAATGAGTGGCTTAGAGAAAAACTGTTGCGATTCTCAGCTTGACATGTAGAACTTACACTGAAAGGTAGTATTACTATCAAGCGAGCTTCAAAATCGGCGGATGAGCCCTGCTTCAGGTCGCTGGTCCGCTTCGACGCGAATCTCACCCGCCGACCCCTTGCACTTCTGGGAATACCTTAACGCCGGTGCAAGCCCAGTTTGTCACAAACTTGTCAACGATTTGTCCAAATTTTGGTCGGCACTAAAGCGGCAGTTGTCATCCTGAGCGGAGGCCTCTGCATTTATGGCGCCGAAGTCGAAGGACCTCTATAGCCGCAAACTCCGTCACAAGAGCTGTTGCCCGTCGACCCGTTGCGAGAACGTCTATCGCGCGGGATTCAGGTTGAGGGTAGCGGTCCTTCGACTCCGGATCGCAAACAGCGCGATCCGGCGCTCAGGATGATACATTTTGCGATGACACTTCCCTGGGAAAGCGCGATTGCGTCCGGCGCCGCATTACTTCTCTCCATGCTCCCGATAGCTGGCGCGCAACTCCGCCACAATCTCATCCGCGGCTTTGCGGGCGTCCTCGTACCGGTTCGGCGGAAACGAGATCGCACCCACACGCGCATGACCGCCGCCCCCGTAGCGCTCGCAGATCTTCGCCAGGTTCTCCATGTAGGTCGCCGTGGTCCACGGATTCGAGCCGACCGAAACTTTCGTTCGAAAGCTGCTCTTGCTGAGCCCGACGCTGTACACGCACTCGGGATGCAGGTAGTAGGGCACAAACTTGTTGTAGCCTTCCAGGTCGTAACCGGTGACGTCGAAGAAGATGGTGCCGTCCTTGCACTCGGCGCGCTCGCGCATGATCTCGATCGACTGGCGATGCCGCTCCAGCAGCACCGGCAATCGCCCGGCGATCTCCGGCTCGGCCAGGATGTCCGCCAGCGCCTTGTATCCCAGCTTCGGAATCAGCGAGGGGATGAACTGCGGATCCTGGTTCGACTCGATCAGCATGGTCAGCCGCGACGCCGGCGCTTTCATTTCGACGGCCGACTTGGCATCGTCGTAGAGCGCGCCGTCGATGATGTCGGCCCACTCGATGGTGTCAGCTACCGGCCGCGGGTCGAAGCCGAAACGCTGCTCCGTGACCACGGCGATGAATTTGGTGCAGGAGCGGAAGTCGGGATCGTAGAACTTGGTGTTGCTTTGTTCCTGCTCGAAGTGCGAGGCATCTTCGGGCGTGAGGAAGGCGCTCTGGTGATGGTCGAACCACCAGGTAATGCGCGGCGACGACGAGTACTTGAAGTCGACGATGGCATTCTCGTCGCCGTTGAAGTCGGACTCGTCGAAGAGCGCGCCGGCGCGATGCACCAGGCCGTGGTATTCGAACTCCGCCTGCTCACGGATGCGCTCGCGATAAAAGCGCGTGAACAGCGCCGCCGAACAGGCCCCGTCGAAACACTTATCGTGGTAAAAGACCTTGATCCTCACAGACCCCTTTCCCCAAATCACCCGGTGCAACGGCAAAGCTGTTCAGTATAGACGACAGATATGAAAAGCACCACGCGGCTGCTGTTTAATGGTTGTCATCGCGACCGACGGCTTTAGTCCGAGTGGAGGGACCTGCTGTTGGTCGGCAGTTGAAAATGTTCCGCCGCGCGCCGACAACAGGTCCCTCCACTCCAGCGGGCAAAAGCGGCCCGCTTCCGGTCGGGATGACAACCCTTCGAGGGTAGAGGGTTGGGGTAGAGGTCCTTCGAGTCCGCCGCGCAAAAGACGCGCACCTGCGCTCAGGATGACACTTGGGAGAGATTGCGGCCGCGCGTGGCTCTTTACGATGATGCGCTGTCCGAGCCCGAGTCCGCCAATCCGAAGAAGCGCCGGAAATTTTCCGACGTCTGCCGCCCAATTTCTTCGGTTGCAAGATTGCGCAACTGCGCAATCTGGCGCGCCGATTCCACCACGAACGCCGGCTCATTGCGCTTGCCGCGATGTGGCACAGGCGCAAGGTAGGGCGAATCCGTCTCAATGAAAATGCGGTCGAGCGGCGCCATGGCCGCGGCATCGCGAATGTTTTGCGCCTTGGGATAGGTGATGTTCCCGGCAAAAGAGATCACGAAGCCGAGATCGAGCGCCGCGCGCGCGTGATCGACCGAGCCGGTGAAGCAGTGCAGCACGCCTCCCAGGCCACGTCGACGCCCAATGCTCGCGAAGCAGGCGGAACAAATCTTCCCAGGCGTTCTCGCTGTTATCGGAGGGGCGATTGTGGATGATGATGGGCAGCTTCGCCGCATGGGCCATTTCCATCTGCTGCACAAAGACGCGCTGCTGCACGTCGCGCGGCGAGTGATCGTAAAAATAGTCGAGCCCGATCTCGCCCCAGGCAATCACCTTCGGATCTTTCGCCAGCCGCTCCAACTCGTCGAAGTCTTCCTGTTTCGCCAACTCCGCTTCGTGAGGATGAATGCCGACGGTCGCGTAAACCCCCTCATGCTGCTGCGCGAGTTTGATGGCGCAGTCGAGCGTGCCGGTGCCCGGGCCATCGCCATTGCCGATGGCGAGCAGGGTGGTGACGCCGGCCTCTTTCGCGCGCGTGAAGACCTCGGCGCGATCGGCGTCGAAGCGCTTGTTCTCGAGATGGCAGTGGGAGTCGGTGTACATAAGTTTCAGGAAGAGTGGTCAGTGGATAGTGGATAGGTAAGAATAAATGATTCTTAGCCAGCGGACAGCCCTGTGTCGCGGATGCAAACAACAGAGGTGTCATCCCGAGCGAAGTCGAGGGACCCCTGATGCGCCAGCACGGGCTGCGTCAGGGTAGAGGTCCTTCGACTCCGGCGCGCAACGGCGGCGCGCCTGCGCTCAGGATGACACACCTAAGAATGGAAACTGAGCTCACACCGTCTCCAGCTCTTCTTCCAGCAACTGCTTGTTGTACAACTCGGTGTAATACCCGTCGCGCGCGATCAACTCATCGTGCGTGCCGTACTCGACGATCTCGCCGTCGTGCAGCACGGCGATGCGATCGGCGTTGCGCACGGTCGAGACGCGATGCGAGATGAAGATCGTGGTGCGTCCCCGCATGATTTCGCGCAGATGGTTCAGGATGCGGTCTTCGGTCTGCGTGTCGACGCTGGCCAGCGCGTCGTCCAGCACCAGGATGCGCGGATTGCGAATGACCGCGCGGGCGATGGCGGTGCGCTGCTTCTGTCCGCCCGACAGCGTCAGGCCGCGCTCGCCAACCACGGTGTTGTAGCCGTCGGGAAAGCTTTCGATGTCGGTGGCGATGTTGGCGGCTTCGGCGGCGCGGCGCACATCGTCAAGCGTCGCGTCTTCCGCGCCGAAGGCAATGTTCTCGCGAATGGTATCGCTGAACAGAAACGTCTCCTGCGGCACGAAGCCGATGTTGCGGCGCAACAGCGCCAGCGGGAACTCGCGGATCGGCCGGCCATCGATCAGCACGGCGCCCGGCTCGGCGTCATAGATGCGCGGGATGAGCGACACCAGCGTGGACTTGCCCGATCCGGTGGGACCGACAATCGCCAGACTGGTTCCGGCAGGCACGCGCAGGTTGACGTTCTTCAGCACATCTTCGTCGCCGTGCGCTCGACCGTTGCCGCGCTCCGCCGCCTTGATCGTGTTGCCATAGTGGAAGTGGAGATTGCGGAACTCGATGTCGCCGTGGATCTCGGTCGGAACTCCCACCGAAAATGGGGTTCCCACTCCGGCGTCGGTAATCTCCGACTGCTCCGACAGAATGTTGTGAATGCGGCCCATCGAGGCGGTGCCGCGCTGGAAAATGTTGATGACCCAGCCCAGCGCGATGATCGGCCAGGTAAGCTGCACCATGTAGGTATTGAACGCCACGAAGCTGCCCAGGCCGATGCGGATGCTTGCAGCACTCTCGCGCCCGCCCACGTACAGCACGATGATGATGGCGAAGCCGAGCAGCGTTTCCAGCGTCGGCCAGAGCATGCCCATCAGGCGAACCAGCTTCAGGCTGCGCGCGATGTATTCGCGGTTGTCGGTCTCGAAGTTCTCGATCTCGGCTTCTTCCTGAACGTAAGCGCGAATCAGCCGCGCGCCGGAGAAATTTTCCTGGGCGCGCGCCGAGATGTCGGAGAACATGGCCTGAATGCGCTCGAAGCGCTCGTGAATCCTGGCGGCCGAAATACTGCACCACGATGCTGAAGATGGGCAGCGGCGCGAAGGCGAACAGCGTCAGCCTGGGGCTGATCGACAGCATGAAGATCAGCGCGCCTGCCGTGAACACGATCGTGTTCGCGGTGTACATGATGCCCGGGCCGACCAGCATGCGCACGGCGTTCAGATCGTTGGTGGCGCGCGCCATGATGTCGCCGGTGCGGGTGCGCTGATAGAAGCTGTACGAGAGCCGCTCCAGGTGCGCGAACAGATCGTTGCGCAGATCGAATTCGATTTCGCGGGAGACGCCGATCAGGATCCAGCGGGTCAGGTACTGGAAGATGGCCTTGACCGCGGCGACCGCAAGCAGCAGCAGCGAATACTTCAGCACATCGTGGCGAATCATCGCCGGGCTGTTGTGCCTGGTGATGCCGATGTTCAGAACATCGATGGCCTTGCGAATGATGAGCGGGAAGAGAATCCAGACGCCGTTGTTGCATAGCACGCACAGCGCGCCGATGAGGAAGGTGGCGCGGTACTTGCGGAGATACGGGAACAGCGGTCGCAGATTCTCGAACATGAAAGCTGTCAGCTATCAGCCGTCAGCCGTCAGCTTGCGACGCCGGAGAATTTCATCCTGATACCGGTTAGATGATTCTGGGCGCTACAAGCGATTCGCCGCGACCGCAGGTGCATCCCGCGGAGTCGAGAGCTTCTACAGTCGCCTAACTCAGCGTGAGAGCAGCGGTCCTTGGACTGTCGGCGCCATACGCGGACGCCTCCGTTCCGTGACCAAATGTCCAAGCTGCAAAGGCCAAAGCCTGACAGCCAAAAGCAGAACCAAGCCGCAGAGCGAAAGCCGACAAGGCGAAGCCAAGGCGAAGCTTCCTCTACGTCGGCACGCGCAGCAACATGTATCCGCCGGCCAGCGCGAAGATGAAGTCCGGCGCCCAGGCCGCGATCATTGCCGGCAGCTGGTTGGCGTCGCCCATCGCCTCGAACAGGCCGGCCGTCACCCAATAGACCACGGCAATTCCCAGCGCTACCGCCACTCCCACCAGCGCACCGCCGCGGCGGCCGGAAGCCGCGAAGGGAATCGCCAGCATCGCCATCACCAGCGTGATCAGCGGGAAGGCGATCTTCTTCTGCAGTTGCACCTTCAGCCGCACGGTGTCGAAGCCGCTCTGCTGCAAGTCGTCGATGTAGCTGCGCAGCTCGTCGTAATTCATCTCCGACGACTGCTTCACTTCCTTCTTGAAGTAGCCGGGATCTTCGCTGCAGACTCGTCGAAGGTTGTGATGTCGAAGGTGCGATAGTCCTGGATGGACGCGCCCTTCAGGTCGCGCACCCATCCCTGCTCGAAGACCCACTTCTGCAGACGCGGGATCCCAATAGGCGTGCTCGGCCTGGATGCGGCGCGTCAGCTGGAAGGTGTTGGGATCGAACTCGAAGACCGAGATGCCGCCGAAGATGTTCTGGTCGGGATCGAAGACGCGATAGTAATAAATCTGGTTGCTCTGTCCGAAGATCCACTTGCGATCGGCCTGCAGATAGGTCTGCGCCGGCTTGCCCTTGATCTCGTTGCGCAGGATTTCCTGCTCGCGGTTGGTGTGCGGGATGTAGAGCTGGTCGAAGACGAACAGTCCCGCGGCAAAAATTCCGCTCAGCACGATGACCGGCAGGGTGGCGCGATAGATGCTGAAGCCGGTGGCCTTCATGGCCGTCAGCTCGCTGGATTTTTCCAGCAGGCCGAAGGTGATCAGCACCGCCAGCAGCACGCCCATCGGCGCCATCAGGTAAATCATCGACGGGCTCAGGTTCCACAGGTATTCGGCCACCGTGATCAGCGGAACCCGGTTGCGCACGATGTCGGTCAGCAGTTCGAAGAAGGTGAAGACCAGCGCCAGCACCAGGAACGTCGACATGATCATGGTCAGGTACAGCGCGAAGTCGCGCAGGATCATGTCGTCGAGGATCAGCGGGAAGCGCGCGCTGAAGCGTCTCCGGTGCGAGGCCGTGGCCAGTTCCCAGGCTGCTGGCCGCATTCGCGGCGGCGCGTTCCGATCGCCTGCAGCTTCTGCAGCAGACAGCTTCCAGCCGCCGGTCAGGTTGCCGATCTCGATGGGCATGCGGTCCACCCGCCACAGCAGAATCAGGCCGCAGAGGAAGAAGAAGATGTTGCCCATCCACGAGCCGAACCAGGGCGACATCTTGCCCTGGCGCGCCATCTGCACGCCCGAGCAGCGAGAAGAAGTAATAGACCACCACCAGCAGAATCGTCAGCACGAAGCCGGTGCTCTTGCCGCCCTTGCGCGCCGACAGGCCCAGCGGGATGCCGACCATGGCCAGCACCAGGCAGGCGAAGGGCAAGGCAAAGCGGCGATGGAACTCGATCTCGTAGTAGCGCGCCTTGATCAGGTCGTAGTTGTAGCTGCCCATGTCCCAGCGGTAATACTTCTGCGCGGCCTGGCGCTCGCGGGCGGCGTTGCTCAGCAGGCGCGTGCAGATCGAGCTCGGCCACCGGCAACAGATCGTGCGGCTTGCTCTCATCGCTGGGCAGCGCGAGCGGGATCTCGGTGTTGTCGAAGGTGGTGATCGAGTACTGATCCTTGACCTTGGGAACCGCCTCCTGCTGCGTGCCGTCTTCCAGGTGGAAGCGCAGCTTGTTGGGGCCGTCGGTCAGCAGCGCGCCGCGCTGCGCCAGCGTGATCTTGGGCGATGCCGGATCGCTGATATCGGCCAGGAAAATGCCGCGCCACAGCGCCTGACCTTTAGTCGGAATCGCGTCCTGCACGTACAGCACGATGTTCTTGAAGTCTTCGTAGAAGACGCGCGGCTGAATTTCGAACGAGGCCTGCGAGGCCTTCAGGCGGTCCTGCAGATGGTCGAGCGCGACCGCTGAGTCGGGGGCGATGTAGATGCTGTTCGCCATGCCCAGCAGCCAGGCGCCGATGGCGAAGATGGCCACCGAGCGCACGAACATTCCCACACCCATGCCGCTGGCGCGAATGGCGGTCACCTCGCTGTCGGCGGCCAGACGGCTGAGCCCCACCAGGATGCCGACCAGCACGCCCATGGGCAGCGTGATGATGAAGGTCGTCAGGCAGCGTGAAGAGAAAGATCTCGGCTACGCTGGGCAGGGGAGCGCTGTTGCGGACAACCAGCTCCAGCAGCCGGCCCAGGTCGCGCATGAAGATGATGAAGGTGAACAGCGCAACGCCGATGCAGGGCGTGCGAGGCAATCTCCTTCAGGATGTAGCGGGTGAGGATTCGCACAACAGATTAGTTTACCGGAAAGGCAGCTTTGGCTGTTAGCACTTGGCATTCGGCTGTTCACGGAGGTTTGCGTTGAACTCACACTGAAGCGTTCACCCGTCCTGCGTCCCACTAACCTCGATTGCATAGAGCCCGAGGGGCGTCATTTGTTTTAGCCGTGGGCGTGAGCCCGCGGAGGCCGGGCCCATAAAGAGTCAAGCCGCGGAACGGCGGCAGCTGTTCCTGATTGTCGCTGGTCATGCGCCCTGCGCTAGTCGTGGTGGAAGTAAAACAGGTTTCCGTCCAGATCCTTCACGGTGAACTGGCGCAATCCCCAAGGCTTTGTTTCCAGAGGCTCCGCGATGTTCGCGCCCAACGCCTGCAATTCCTGATACGTCGCGTCGATATCGTCGGCAAACACCCAGTGAATGGCGGGCTCGAACGGTGGCTCCTTCTTCCGAAAAAATATCACCACCTTACCGCGTGACACGGCCCCAATTTCTTTGCCTGGGTAAAGCCATCCAATCTCAAATCCGAGCACATCTCGGTAATGCTCTTGCGCGCGCTCGACATCCGCCACCGGCAGCTCGGGCACCGGCGGCCCAATCGAGGTTAGCTTCTCTTTGGCGTCCACAACGATCCCCTTTATGCGACCGACCACCCGCGGTTAAATCTGGCGCTGGTGCCCCAGCAGGCGCTGGTGCCCCAGGTTCGGCCCTCTTTTGGCCTAACCTGGGTTCGGACCGGGGGTTGCCCCTAGTCCCTCTACTGTTTGAACACCACCATTGCCAGCGGCGGCAGATCCAGCAGCAGCGAATTTTCATACCCGTGCGTCGGAATCGGCTCGGTCATTCGCCCACCGAAGTTGCCTTCGTCCGTGCCGCCATAGATCTCGGCGTTGCTGTTCAGCAATTCGAGCCAGTGACCCTCGTGCGGAACGCCAACGCGATAGCCCCGACGCGGTACCGGCGTGAAGTTGCAGGCGACGACCATCGGCGCCGCTGCCGTCTTTCCTCATGCGCATGTAGGTCAGCACGCTGTGGTCGGAATCGTCCGCGTCGATCCAGCGCCAGCCTTCAGGATAAAAGTCGGTCTCGTACAGCGACGGCTCGGCGCGATAGAAGGTGTTCAGGTCGCGCACCCAGCGCTGGATCCCCTGATGCTGCGGGAAACCCAGTGCATGCCAGTCGACGCTGCCGTCGTGGTTCCACTCGCTCCACTGCGCAATCTCGCAGCCCATGAACAGCAGCTTCTTGCCCGGCTGCGTGAACATGTAGCCGAACAGCAGCCGCAGGTTGGCATACTTCTGCCACTCATCGCCCGCCATCTTGCCGAAGAGCGATCCCTTGCCGTGCACCACTTCGTCATGCGAGAGCGGCAACACGAAGTTCTCGGTGAAGGCGTACAGCCCGCGGAAGGTGATCTTGTTGTGGTGATACTTTCGGTGGATCGGATTCTTCTCGAAGTAGGCCAGGGTGTCGTGCATCCAGCCCATGTCCCACTTCATGCCGAAGCCCAGCCCGCCGATGTACGGCGGCCGCGACACCATCGGCCATGCCGTCGACTCCTCGGCGATCGTCTGGATGTCGGGGAAATTCTTCGTAGGCCTCGCGATTCACCGTCCTTCAGGAACGACACGGCGCCCAGGTTCTCGCGTCCGCCAAACTGATTCGGAATCCACTCACCCGTGCTTGCGCGAGTAATCCAGGTAGAGCATCGAGGCAATGGCATCCATGCGCAGTCCGTCGATGTGATACTTGTCCAGCCAGAAGATCGCATTGCTGATGAGGAAGGCGCGTACCTCGTTGCGGTCGTAATTGAAGATGTCGGACTTCCAGTCGGGATGAAAGCCCTTGCGCGGATCGGCATGCTCGTACAGATGCGTTCCGTCAAAGTATCCCAGTCCATGCTCGTCGGTAGGGAAGTGCGACGGCACCCAGTCGAGGATGACGCCGATGCCGCGCTGGTGCAGGTAGTCGACCAGGTACATGAAATCCTGCGGCGTGCCGAAGCGCGCGCTGGGCGCGAAGTAGCCGGTGATCTGGTAGCCCCACGAGCCGAAGAACGGATGCTCCATCACCGGCAGAAACTCAACGTGCGTGAAGCCCATGTCGTGGACGTAGTCGGCCAGCTTCACCGCCAGCTCGCGATAGGTCAGCGAGCGGTTGCCCTCTTCCGGCACGCGCATCCACGAGCCCAGATGCACCTCGTAGGTCGAGATGGGCGCGTCAAATTTGTTGCGCTCGCCGCCGCTTGCGCATCCACTCGGCATCGCTCCACTCGTAGCCGAGGTCCCACACGATCGAAGCGGTGCGCGGCGGAACCTCGTTGTAGAAGCCATAAGGATCGGTCTTGTCGACCGTGTACATGTGATAGCGCGAGCGGATGTGGTACTTGTAAACGGTGCCGTGGCCGAGATCGGGGAGGAACGCCTCCCACACGCCGGAGCTCTCGCGCGGGTTCATGGGATGCGAATCGGGGTTCCAGCCATTGAAGTCGCCGACCACCGAGATACGCTCCGCGTTGGGAGCCCACACGGCAAAGTAGGTGCCGCGCCGTCCGTCGACCTCGACCACATGCGCGCCGAACTTCTCGAACAGGCGATTGTGCTTGCCCTCATTGAACAAGTGCAGATCGTACGGGGTCAGCAGAGTGGAACCCTGCTCCTGGGTCGCCAAAGGTGCCATCAATTCGTTCTCCTCATGGCTTGGATGACAATTTGCCCGCTCGTGATAAGAGGAACTTAGCTAGTGTAGAGGAAGAGATGGCCGCGAGCGATATCTTGGGTGTCATCCTAATATCTCGGGTGTCATCCCGAGCGAAGCCGAGGGACCCCTACCGTCACTAAATTTCCCTGAGGGTAGACGTCCCCTCGGCCTCGCTCGGGGCAGGCTTCCGACACGGGCGTCCCCAACAGCAGCGGATCGAAGGTTGCGGCCGCCTGCGCTCAGGATGGCAGCTCACGGGTGCAGGCACTCGCGACGTTTGGCGGAAGCCGTTGTCGGTTGCTATAATTCGAGAGCCGCAGCACCCATCACAGCGATTCCCGCTCCGTGGCCAGGTAGCTCAGCTGGTAGAGCGCAGCCCTGAAAAGGCTGGCGTCGGCGGTTCGATTCCGTCCCTGGCCACCATACAATCAACAGCTTGCAGAGATCCTAAACCCGACTTTGTCTGCGATTGGCTGCAATTCGTCATTGAATCATCTCCGATCCAAGCCGCTTGACAGCTCGCTCGACCGAGCTGGGAATCTGCTGCATGTAGATGTTAAGAGTCGTACTTGCCCTTGAGTGACGAGCCAGCGCTTGAGCGTCCTTGACATCCATGCCGGCGGCTTTGCACCACGTAACGAACGACGTGCGCAAACAACGCCAGTTTACGAATTCAAGGCCCAGCTTCCGCGCCGCTGGCTTTAGGTGGCGGCAAAGAATGTTGTTGTCCCGCATCGGCTTCCCATCCTTCACCGACTGGAACACAAGATCCGTGGGACCATCCGATTTAACGACGTCATAGGTGCGCTTCCCACGTCCCGCCCGCTGCGTTATCGTCATCCCTTTCAGCGCCAGAATGCGCGGAATCACCGACGGATGAACCGGAATCTCCGCAGCTAATTACACACTTCTTTTCAGGCAGCAGCTGACCTGAGCCTTCCGCTGGGCGTAGCTCGCGTGCGCCGCCTGCCACAGCTCCTCAGTCATGATCCCCTCCCGCCGTCTGCCTAAGGGCGACTCATTCACGCTACTTGAGCGACTGCGCCAGGCTCACAAGATTCTGCGGAGACACGCGTATGAGACCACCGCGCGGGCTGTCGATGTCTGCTATCAGCAGAAACGATATGGCGGTGACTAACGGCAAGATCAGGAAAAGCCCCCGTGCCTTTGCGGTGCGTGCTCCGTAACCCACCAGCACGTTGCAACAGATCGCGATCGCAATCATAAGGCCCCAGGCTGCCGTCGGGATGCGGTTCCACCATACCGCCTGGGTATAGCCCTGGGAATTCAACACGTCGTTCATGCCGGCAACCGCGAGAGCGGTTACGGGAGTGGGTTGTGCCAGAGCCGGCACCTGCACCGTCGACCACATGTCGGTCTGCTGTCGAGCGGTAGCGTCGTTGATCTGCTGCAACTCGCGGCGACTCCGAGTACGGTAAAACTGAATGCGCAAGTCGAGATATTTAACGAGCTGAGCACGTATCTTCGAAGCATCCTGGGCCGGCAGCAAATCGGCACGAACGTATTCGGTGCCGATGGCATTGGCCTCGGCTTCCTCGTAGTTCTTACGAAGATCGTAGCGGCCGGTAGCCATGGAGAAGCTGAACCCGATAATCAGGCCCAGCAGCGTCAGGGTCGCAGTCTGCACCAAACCGAAGTCGTCGCGCTGATCGTCCTTCAGCGGATGACGATGGCTCAGGGCCACGCCAGCCTGCGCCGAGAGCCACAGCACCACTAGAATGAGCAAGAAAAATGGAACTGGATAATTCAGCATTCGATCTGTCCAGTAACTCCGATTTTGTCCAACTCGATCTATGGTAGCTTGAGCCGATCGCCTTCCTTGACCACGCGCGTGCTGGTATGGCCCTGGTAGGTGTACTCCACCTTCATGGTCTTGTCCGCGCCGACGTTGGGATCTGCGCCCATGTTCTTGTTGTTGACCTTCACGTCCAGGGAATTGTTCTGTATCAGAGAGCGGAGATGGTTGGTTACGTCAATCCCCTGCCCGTTCTTGCCGTAAATGGCCTTGTTGATGTGGAGCTGGCGACCCTGCGCCTACGCAGGAATTATCGAGACCATGGTCGCGAAAAGTAAAAGCGCGATCATCGGGATAGCTAAGCGTGGAATTCGCATGTCTGTGTCCTCTCGGGTAAGGCCGTGGCCTATCGTTGAAGATTATGTTCGCGACCACGGTGCGGTATTCGCAAAACTACTTCCGGAAGCACCGAAGAACTACGGTGACCTCGATGCTTCGTCACGTCGGCCGTTGCGTCGCACCTCAGCGTCGTCTATTTCTTCAGATACGTGATCTTCGTCGTGCCGATCGTCCCATTAAAGGCGAATGGCGCCTGGTCGTAGTAGTCGAGCGACACCGGCGAATCCAGATCCCCGCCGATATCGAAGGTCGCATTGGATGTGAAGTGCAGCGACATGGCGCGCGGGACCTGGCCCTGCGCCACTACTGGCCGTTCACCTTTAAGGTGACGTTCATCGGGCCCCCGATAGGGCCAGCCAACTTCGATTCGACCTCGATCTTCGCCTTGCCAGGCGGCAGCTTCTCCTTGGACTTGATCTTGGTGCGCTGAATCTCGAACAGGTTGAACTCGTAACTTCAGGATGCCGTCCTTCACGTAGCAGGTCACGCCTCCGGAAAAGCCGGCGAGCGCATACAGCACGCCGTTGGCATTCGCCGGCATATCCACATCCATGGCCACGAGGCTGCTGTTCTTTCCGAGCTTGGGAGCAGCGGATTCGGGCATTCGTGTCATGGGGCCATCGAAGGTCCATTCGGTGAGGGACGAAGCGGGAGCGTCCTCCGGGTGGAACATCGCCGTGGACCACATGCCGCCGCCGATGGGAAGGTTCTTGTTCTTGGTCGACTCCATCAGGAAGAGGTCCTTCATCTCTTCGAGCTTCTGCGGATTCGAAGCGGCAAGGTCGTTCGCCTGCTCCAATCCTCATCGATGTTGTAGAGCTCCCACTTGTCGGTGAGGGGCGACCATTCCTTGATGCCTTTTGGCATGCCGCCCACCCAGGGATCACGCGGGCCCGGGGCGCTCGCGAACCAGCCGTCGTGATAGATCCCGCGGCTGGCCATGATGTCGAAGAACTGGGTCTGTCGCGTACCCGGCGCCTTGGCATCGGCAAACGCATAGACCATGCTGACGCCGGCGATCGGATCCTGCTCGAATCCGTTCACCACGCGCGGCGGGGTGATCTTGGTCAGCTCGTAAATCGTCGGCACGATGTCGATCACGTGGTGGAACTGCGGCCGGGGCGTCGGATCTGGCTTGATGCGAGCCGGCCACGCCACCGCCATGGGCTGGCGTGTGCCGCCGAAGTAGGCACCCATGAGTTTGGTGCCCTTGTAAGGAGTGCTGCCCGCCCAGCCCCATCCAGCGTGATACATGTTGTCGGTCTTGGGACCGCCCAGTACATCGAGTCCACCAAGTTCGTTCAACGCCGCAATGTGTTGCGAGATCGTGGTCGGAATTCCGTTCTGCGCCAGTTGCTCGCTGATGGTGCCGTTCAGACCTTCCGATGACGAGCCGTTGTCACCCCAGATGTAGAAGATCAGCGTGTTGTTCAGCTTGCCTTCCCGCTCGATTTCATCGATGACCTTGCCGGCGTTGTAATCGGCATGCTCGGCAAACCCGGCGAAGACTTCCATCAGGCGGCGCTGGAAGGGCTTTTCATCTTCGGGAATCGAATCCCAAGAGGCCATCGTAGCGGGGCGCGGCGTAAGTTGCGCATTCTGCGGAATCCAGCCCTTCGCCTTGGCGCGTGCGAAGGTGCGCTCGCGGTATTGTCCCAGCCGTCGTCGAACTTGCCTTTGTACTTGTCGGCCCATTCCTTCATGATCTGATGTGGGCCATGCGCCGCGCCTGGCGCCCAGTACATGAAGAACGGCTTGTCCGGTGCATAGGCCTTCTGTTCGCGAAGCCACTTGATGGCGTCCTGCGCGATGTCGTCGGTGAGGTGGTAGCCCTTTGGTTTCTCTTCGGTGACCTGCGTGGTGTTGCGCGTCAGGGTCGGTTCATACTGCGATGCCTCGCCGGCGAGGAATCCGTAGAAATACTCGAAGCCATAGCCGGTCGGCCAATAGTCGAA
The DNA here is from genome assembly GCA_963698845.1 of uncultured Acidobacteriaceae bacterium. GTDB lineage: Bacteria > Acidobacteriota > Terriglobia > Terriglobales > Acidobacteriaceae > Bog-257. Next base: position 271,070 of record CAVOSH010000005.1, on the reverse strand, counting down.
CGGCCCTTTGGACGTGATCTGATCTTCAGGCGTGTTGTGCCACTTGCCCCAGGCTCCGGTGTTGTAGCCGTAGTCCTTCAGTACTTCGGCGACCTCGCCGAAGATTTGGGGACGATGCCGCTGAAGCCGTCGAAGTCGTTGGCCATCGCCGAGATCTGGCCATTGCCGACGAAGGTGTGATTGCGTCCGGTCAGCAGCGATGCACGCGTGGGCGAGCACATGGCGGTCGAGTGGAACCGATTGAAGGAGATGCCCATCTTCGCGACGCGATCGAGGGTCGGGGTATTGACCTCGCCGCCGTACGTCGACGGCGTGCCCGGTCCCACGTCATCCATCAGAATGATCAGGATGTTCGGCGCAGCCGTCGGCGAGATGCTTCGGCTCGACGCGTTTCTTGTAGATGGAATCCTTCATCGTCAGCCCCGCTGTGGAGGCGGACGGTGTAGGCGGGAATGGCAGTACTTCCTGCGCCCCTGCCATGGGCGCGAACATCGCTCCCAGCACCAGGTTGGCGACGGTCAAGATGGTATTCCGTTTCATGTTCATTTTTCCCAGTCCCTTGTTTGCCGGTGTTGAGCAGCGCTTTGTTCGATTAGCGGTATCAGAACTTGAACAGGACCTTTAGAAAGACCGTGTTTCCCTGGAGCCGATTCTTGGTGTAGAACTCGTTGAGCCACTTCAGGTCCGCCATGAAGTCCACATGTCCGTTCTTCGATTTCTTCGGTCTTATGTACGAAAGCACCGGGCCGATGCCGGCCGTGGTGCCTTCGAATTTGCTAGGTTGCGCCCAGGCCGCTGTCGCCCGAGATTTGCTGGTAATAAAACGGGTTTACTCCGATTCCGGCCAGCCCTTCCACAGCGGCAATGCTGCGCCAACGTTCCGTCCAAATGAAACTGCGTTCCTGACTGATATTTGGTGGCCGAGTTAATCGTGTTGAAGTCAAAGCCTGTATAAAAACGGCCTCATGACCGTTCTTTTGGCCGAAGTACTGCAAACCGATCTCCGGCTCCGTTGTGGTGTAGTTTTTCCCCGTGTTGGCAAGTCGCCAACTGCGTAGTCGCCGGTAGGCAGATATAGCCCAAGTCGGCCATTCACGCTGAAGTTAGGATTGACAGCGTAGTTGACCATCACCGGCATCACCACATGTCCCCGAGGGCGTTTCGGGATCCTGTACGCGAAACTTGTGTCAGCACGGCTTGCCGCTGCCCGAAGGAATCGGGACAACGGCGCTGGCTGAAACCCTGATTTGCATGAATGGGACAGTGTTGGACATGGCATAGCTCCAGTGTTTTCCCATGTCCATGGAGGCCGCCACACCAGGGTAATGCCCTCTCCCCACGATGTCGCTTCCAGACCCAGGGCGGTTGTGCCGGCGATTGGAATGGTCTTGTTGCCCCAACGGATCCGCTGTAATAATCTGGTTGTAACGAACGATGAAGGTGGGCGATGGGGGCACGGTATCCGAAAAATCGGAGATCGAGCCGGGAAATAGTGACCGGAGCCGCCTTCCTCGGCCACGCCGGAAGCGAGTGCCACACATAGGTGCGACACCACACATCACGATGATCGCCGGGCATCGTATCCCCATGAACGTTTCTTCAAGTCAGCCCCACGCAATTTCGTTGACGTTTTCATTTTGCTGGCTTCGCAGGCGCCAGTATCGTGAAGCCGAATCGGAAACTCCGCTGCGGTGCACCGGGAACGCTGCGGGCGTTGTACTCCGGGTTCAATAGAAATCGCACGGCGACCGCCGAGTTTAGTGACCTTGGCCACTTGTAAGCCGATCGGAAGTCAGGTTCTGGCTCGCGGACGCAGCAGGTGCAGGCAGTGTTTTGTCCGCAGCACCGACTCACCACGCTGCCTCCCGTAAGCAAGAGGCCCAAGATCAACCGCAGCATGCGATTTCTCATCGCGGTGATGTAGAGTGGTGTCCAACGGCAATGTCATTTCGGCCCTAATTTCGGTGACGAGTACCAGATGGGCGACGGCCAAGCCCGCTCTCGACGCGTCCTACCGTAGTTCCACTGAAACGCTATAGACCTCCCGTCGAGCGGAGACGGGCCCGGTCAATAGTCGAAACTTGCGGCGGGACCGATCTCGCGCGGTTGTGCGCGATCGTCCTCGACGTAGTGCGACGTCTGCCGATCGCCGTTGCGATTTGCGCGGCGCCGGTTCGATGTTGCCACTGACCTGTCCGTGAACGCAGCGCATGTAGCGCTCAATGACTTCCATGTTGTATTCGTACACAAGCTGTCCGCGGTCCATGTAAACCGTAAGCCCGCCGCCTGCGCCACCCAGTGCGTACAAAAACACCAGAGGAATTCTCGACAAACTCGGCGTGTATGACGGTGACGTGTGTGCTTTCGCGTCCCAAACCGGGCGCAGAAAACTCCGGCATGCGAGTGGTCGTCGCATCGAACCGCCAGCTGGTATAGGCTGTCTTGGCGCGGTCTTCAGGATGAATGCGCAGCCAGATTCCCGCGCCGATGGGGAACACCTTGTTGGTTTCCGCCTCTGCAAGGAATAGCGCTTGTAGCTCTCGCAAGCGATCCGGCTCAGACGAGGCTAAGTCTTTCGACTGCGTAAAGTCTGTGCGCAGGTCGTAAAGTTCCCAAACATCATTTCTCGAATCCCAGGGTTGCCAGACCGGGGCTCACGGTCAGCCACGGAATCAACGGGCCAAACGTGCAGGCGAACCAACCGTCATGATAGATTCCGCGGCTGCCGTTATTTTCAAAATATTCCGTGTGCTTTTTTTCCGGAGCGGAGACGGCGGCGGCAAAGGTGTAGCCATGCTTGTTTCCGTCCAACGGATCCTGCTCGAAGCCGTCCACGACTTTCGGACGGGGTGATGTTCAGAACTTCATAGATGGTCTGCGCAATATGATTGACGTGGTGGAATTGCGACCGCGGCATCTTGTCCGCCTGAATTCCGGCAGGCCAGGAGATTGTCATTGGATTGCGCGTGCCGCCGAAGTGCGAGGCGACGAGCTTGGTGTGCTTGAATGGTGTATCGCCGGCCCAGGCCCAGCCCGCATGATACATGCTGTCGACCTTCGGCCCGCCGAGCACCTCCAGCCCGCCGATCTTCTTCGAGCGCGTCGATCTGCTGCGGAACCGTATTAGGGATTTGGTTCTGGGCCAGCAACTCGCTGATGGTGCCGTTCTGCCTTCGGCACTCGAACCGTTGTCGCCCCAGATGTAGAAGACCAGTGTGTTCTCGCGAATCCGAGTTCGTCGAGCCCATCGATGAGCCTGCCGGCTTGTGCGTCTGCATGTTCGACGAATCCGGCAAACACCTCCATCAGCCGACGCTGAAAGGGGCGCTCGGGCCTCGGGAATGCTGTCCCACGACGCCATGGTATCGGCGCGAGGCGTGAGTTCGCGTCCGCGGGAATCCATCCCAGCTCCTTCTGCCGGTTAAAGTTTCTCGCGACGCGTCCCACCCGTCGTCGAACTTACCTTTGTACTTGTCGGCCCACTCTTTGAAGATCTGGTGCGGACCGTGTCCTGCGCCCGGCGCCCAGTACATAAAGAATGGCTTGTCGGGTGCGTAGGACGGTGCTGCTTCATCCAGGTCAAGGCCTTGATCGGCCATGTCTTCGGTCAGGTGATATTCTCGGTCGTGCGGTGGCTCGATGGATTGAAGTTTTCGAAGAGGCGCGGCTCCCATTGCGATGTCTCTCCGGCGAGAAGCCGTAGAAGTAATCAAAGACGATACCTTCTCCTGTGGGCCAGCGGTGAATGGCCCCATCGCGGTCGTTTCCGTCGCCGGAGTGTTGTGCCACTTGCCGAATGCGGCCGTGTTGTAGCCGTAGTGGCCCGAGGACCTTGGCGAGGGTGGCGGAGGTCCTGGGGAATCACCCCGGTATAGCCATCCCAATCTACGGCCCGCTCGGCGATGGTCCCTGAGCCGACGCGCTGATGATTGCGGCCCGTGAGAGGCGGCCCGAGTGGGCGAGCAGATCGCGGTGGTATGGAACGCGTTGTAGCTGATGCCTTCATTCGCCATCCGCGTCAGCGTGGGCGTAGGATGGGGCCGCCGTAAGTGTCGGCCAGGCCAAATCCGACATCGTCCAGCAGAATGATCAGGATGTTTGGCGCATCTTCGGCAGATGGCTCTTGTCGCATACGCGGCCTATGCTTCGATTCCTGAAGGTGGGTCCGGCAATGCTGGCCGAAGGCGTTGGCGGAAACGGCAGAGAGCGGTCCGTCACTTGGCGGTTTGCGCGCGGACGCCCGGCGGTAACATATGCACACAAAGTAGAAACGACTGCCAGCTTGACCTTCATGTTGGTATGACCTCGTTGCTTTATCTGCAAATATCGGGGGGTTTCAGCCCTGGATGGTGGCCTTTCCGGGGTAAGCGCACAGGAGACGACGGAATTAGTGTCCCATCCACCTCTTCAGCCTCGCTACAAACTTCGAGTCTGAATCCCACCTAGTGCTGACTGTGGCGAGAGCCGAAGCACTCCCGGCAATACGTAGAAGAACAACACCGCCGCAACAGAGGAAAACTACGGTCACGAGTGTGATTCGCACCGCGAGACGCGGCTCGCTGGAATTCCCGATCTGAGGAAACAAGAAGTGCTACCTACTGACTGAGTTTAACGTAAAACTACGGTAGTACACTGACGTGTAACCAGCCTTGCTGCGCCCACCCGGCTGCGATTTTTCCTCAACGCTGAACTAGTCGAGTTTTGCGATCGGGCAATGGAACTTCAATCTACTGCCTGCGGAGAAAACCATGCGGCCCACACTTCTGATTGCCGACGACCACCAGCTCTTTGCCGAGAGCCTGCGCTCGCTGTTAAGCCCTACTTACGACGTGGTCGGAATCGCTACGAATGGGCGGGAACTCACCGAACTGGCTATGCGTTCAAGCCAGACCTGACCGTGACCGATCTCTCCATGCCCCTGCTGAACGGTCTGGATGCGGTGCAAAACCTTACGGCGATGGGTCTGCGCAGCAAGTTCATCGTTCTGACGATGCACGCGGATATCAGCCTTGCCGTGCTGGTGTTCCGGGCGGGAGCTTCCGCCTTCGTCTTGAAGACCGCCAGTGGCGACGAACTCAAGGAGGCAATGCAGACTGCGCAGCGCGGCGGATGCTACCTGAGTCCGCAGTTTCCCTGCGACCTGGTCACGGTTCTTGCCGAGGCGGCCCGACGTCCTATGTCGGACAAGGCTCCCCAACTTACCAACGGCAACGCGAAGTGCTGCAACTGGTGGCTGAAGGGAAGACGATGAAGGAAGTCGCAACTCAACTGAACATCTCGACCCGCACCGCGGAGTCCTACAAATACCATCTGATGAATGTGCTGGGTATTCGTACCACTGCGGAGCTGGTTCAACATGCGATCAAGATCGGGTTGATTACGGTGAAACCGCTCGACGGCGCCGTTTAGCGCGTGCTAGTTAGCCTGTTGGATGCGCCCAACAATCTGAACCAGCGAACCGACCTAGACAAACACCCGTCGCTGAGGATCGCAGGAGAAAGAAGTGAAATCCGCTGCTGCATCCCCCAGCTTGGATTACAGCTCTTCTGCAATCCTTCATTGAGGCGCTGCCCGACGCCTGCGTCGTGATCGATTCCGCGGCTGCGTACTGGCCGTCAATCGTGCCTGGAGGGAACTTCCTCGAAGGAAAGAAGCCGCCGGCGCCGCAAGCAATCCGGTGGGGATCGACTACCTGGCGCTCTTCCAATCCTCGACGGCTGATGAAAGTCTGGAGCAGGCGCTGACAGGCATCAAAGCTGTCTTGAGCGGGCACAGGAACACTTCGAGCACGAGTACATTCGCCCCATCCCTCACACATTTCGCTGGTTCCGCATGACTGTGCAGGCGTGGCGGGAGCTAGGCACTAGCGCCATCATCTTCCATCGGGATATCACCGCCGAAAAACTGGGCCGGGCGACTTCACAACCGTAGATCAGGAATTTCGCGCGCTGGCCGATTCGGCCCCCGTCATGATCTGGATGTCCGGCCCGACAAGGCCTGCATCTTTGTCAGCCGCCGCTGGCTGGAGTTTACCGGGGGACGTCTGGAGGACGCGCTTGGGGACGGCTGGCCCCAGTTCGTGCACCCTGATGATCGAGAGGACTCTTGACGGCCTTTCATGCAGCCTTCGAGCAGAAGCACGAGTTCGCGCATGAATATCGCTTGCGACACAAAGATGGCGGCTACCGCTGGGTCCGAGACCGCGGATCGCCGCGCTTCGATGCGTACAACCAGTTCCTTGGGCTTCACCGGCTCGGTATGGGACCTGAGCGAACAAAGACGGGCAACGGAAGAGGCCGACAAGGCCACCCGATACGCCCGTCTGGTGCAGGACGTAGCCGAGATTGCAAACTCCGCCACCACCATGCGCGAGGCCCTGCAGCGCTCCCTCGACGTCATCTGCGAGTCCATGGGGTTTCCGGGTGGTCACGCTCTCCTCATTAACGATGACGAGCCGGAACTGGCGAAGTCGGCGCACATCGTCTATATCAAGGACCGGAGCGATTCGCCAAGCTCTATCTGAGATGAGCAGTCGCATGACTTGGCCGAGCCATTTGGGTGCGCCCGGAGAGGTGCTTCGCTCGGGCAAGCCTTGTTTCGAGATATCGCTGACGATGTTAAGTACCCCGAACGATATCCGCGGGCACAGGCTTGTTTTGAAGCCGGGCTGCGTGGCAGCATCCTTCTTCCGATCCTGGTCGATGGCAAAGTCGAAGCCATCATCGAATTCGTCAGCGAAGAACTGATGGTATCTGCCGAGGAGGTTGCCGTTCCCTGGTCGCGGCCGGCGACCGGCTTTCCCGCTTCTTCGAACGGCGTCGCGCGCAGATCAAGTTCCTGAAGCAGAAGGAAGAATTGCAGGCCTCGCCGAACGGCTTTTCGACGTGGCCGGGCGTCTGGTCGATTCACAAGAGGAAGAACGGCGCAGGATTGCGCGTGAAATTCACGACGACTTCACCCAGCGGCTGGCTGTGGTTTCCATGAAATCGGCAACCTCGCTGGCGTGACCGAACTACGAACTCCGCAGACTTGGATGCAGGTCTAGAGGACATCCGGCGAGTCGATTGTCGCCGTAGCCGGCGATTTGCGTGATCTCTCGCACCAACTGCATCCCACCATGCTGGCATTACTGGGACTGGTCCGCTCGCTGCGGGCGCTATGCGAAGATTTTCAGCGTGCCCGCGGAATCGAGACCGTGTTCGAGGCTTCGGTTTCCGACGAGGACGCCTCCGACCAGGCCGCCATGTGCCTGTACCGCGTGCTTCAGGAAAGCCTGATGAACATCGCCAAGCACTCCAACAGCTCCTGTGCCTGCATTACCCTTATCCGGAAAGCAGACCAGCTCGAAATGCGGGTTCGCGACGAGGGCCCAGGTTTCATCCCAGGAGGAGACCGCCATGGCATCGGCCTGACGAACATCGAAGAACGTGTCCGCCTTCTCGAAGGAAGCTCGTTGTCAACAGCCAGCCCGACGCGGCACCGAGATTGTCGTTCGACTTCCGGCGGTGCCACAAGCTTGAAGCGCTCCTCCGGCTCACACCAGTTTGCCATCGCCGGGGAGGCCGCCGGCCGTCGCAATAACACTGGCCAGGTCGCAGGGAAACTGCCGGCTCAGGTAATGTCCTCCGGCCAGCACAATGGTCATTGCTTCCGTAAATTCACTGCTAGGCGCAGTCTTCAGAACGAAGGCTGAAGCACCCGAACGAAATGCTTCCACCACGACGCTCATCTCCTGGTGCATGGTCAAGAAGATGAACTTACTGGGCAGGCCCATCTTCGTCAAAATCCTGACCGTCCCAATCCCATTCAAGGACGGCAGCGAAGTGATCGGTCACGATCAAGTCCGGCTTAAATTGCACCGCCAGGGTGGTAAGTTCAAGCCCGTTCGTAGCAATGCCAACTGTCTCGTAAGCCGGACTAAGCATGAAACCAAGCGCATCGGCATAGTCCCGATGGTCGTTGTACCAGACACCGGAGTTTGATGGGTACGCCGGGTCCCTGGAACTGAGCCTGGATACATACTCGGCCTTGATAGCCGCTTTGTCGTCAGCCATCTGTTTCTGCCTTGACCGGCGATTGCGGGACGCATCAGGTTGAGCGTCCTCTCATTTCATCGCGTGCAACAAACTCTTGAAGATCACCTTCAGGGGAACCTGTGCCAGAATGGCCGGAAACAGCGGAATCAGCACAGCGACGGCCGGCGCCACCAGCGATCCCTTGTCGAGCGGCAAAGGCTTCATTGCTTCGATATTTTGAAAGCTTGATGCCAGATCGGTGAGACTGCTGATCTCAGGAGCGGTGAGGAGCTCTGATTCACGGCCCTTACGATGGAGAATCCACTTCTCGTAAAACTCAATGCTATGCAGATGTGCCAGGCTTCCATATTGCAGGATGCCATTGCGGCGCAACGGGGCCAGCTTCGGAACGAAGAAAAGCAGCGGCCCTACCGCCAGCAGCAAGACCAGCGCCAGCAGTAAGATTGCAGGCATCTTGAAGCTCAACAGGCTGGCATCGGTGTAAAGGATCTCGTAACGCCAGGTCGCACCAACAGCAGCGGCAATGGCGAAGGCGATGGGAGCAAAGGCTACCGTCGACATTCCCAGAAATCCTATGCCCGCGTGTTTGTCGGGATGGGAGACCATGAGCTGCAACTTCATCCTGGAGAGCTTGAACAGGAAGCACGTCCACAGCAACCATTTCCATAGGCTGAGACCCACCAGAAACAGGTAAATGGATACGCTGACCAGCGCGTAATACCAGCCTGCGGGAGTGAGTTGAGTGCCGTCGACCGCCCAGGCGCCTGCCATGCCTACCTTGGCGCTGAAGGATGAGGCGATTTGCAAACCTACCAGCGCGACGATCGCCAATTCAGGCAGCAACGAGTCGCGCAGTCGAGTAATCCACTGAACGATTCGGCTGAATTGCGGCGCTTCCGCGGGCTCAATCAGATCTTCGCGTACCTGGCCCACGATCATGCGAAACTTTGATTCCATCAGGACCTGCCCGAGCAGCAGGATGGGCACCGCGATCAGCATGCGTGACCCAACCTTGTAGTCGGCCAGCAAACCCATTACCGCACTCGGCTGGAACACGGCGGTGATCAGAACCAAGGGCATCCACCCCACCGCGACCGCAAACAGAATTCGCCGCCCAAGGTTCCACTGCTGGGGACGAATCAGTCGTGCCAGCAGTTGCGCCCGGTAGAACGGGCCTCCTCGGATCAGCGAGATTTCGGATTCGAGGGCGGCCATACTTTCCTCTGCCATATTGATACCTACCTTCTAGTGTATTGTCCCATAAATAACTTGCAATATTCTAGAGGCTACGGTAAGTTGCGATATGCTCACGGGACGCCCCAAGCCTAGCCTGGAACTGACCGGAGGCGAACGCACCCAACTGAAGAGTCTGGCGGCTTCGCGTTCGCTACCGCATGCCCTCGTCTGCCGCGCCAAAATAGTGCTGTGGTCGGCCGAAGGCCAGAGCAATACCGAGATTGCGGAGCGTTTGGGTTGGGCTAAGGTTACGGTGGGCAAGTGGCGACAGCGTTTCCTCCAACAGCGGGTGGCGGGTCTGTACGATGAGTTGCGCCGGGGCGGCCACGCAGTATTGCCGATGAGCAGATTGCTGTTTTGCTCAAGCGTACCCTCTCCCGCAAGCCGGCCGGGGCCACCCCTTGGAGCGTTCGCCAAGCCGCTCACGACAGCGGTATTTCTAAATCCACCGTGCATCGGGTGTTTCAGGCGTTTGCGGTACAGCCGCACCGAAGCCGTAGCTTTAAACTCTCGACTGACCCCTTCTTCATCGAGAAGACGCGGGACATCGTTGGCCTTTACCTGAATCCGCCCGACCATGCCCTGGTACTTTGCGTGGACGAGAAGAGCCAGATTCAGGCGCTGAACCGCACTCAGCCGGTGCTGCCCATGGGACTGGGCTATGTCGAGGGCATCACTCACGACTACGTCCGCCATGGCACCACGACTTTATTCGCTGCCCTCGACGTTGCTACGGGTGCTGTCTTTACCGAGTGCAAGCCCCGCCATCGTCATCAGGAGTTTCTGTCTTTCCTGCGCAGCCCTGGAGGCGTCAGTTCCTGCCGAATTGGATGTCCACTTGATCGTGGACAATTACGCCACCCACAAGCATCCCAAGGTGCGCACCTGGCTCGCACAACGGCCTCGCTTCCACATGCACTACACTCCTACCTATTCGTCGTGGCTGAATCAGGTGGAACGTTGGTTCGGTCTGATTACGCAGTGTGCTATTCGGCGCGGTTCTTTCCGCAGCGTCAAGGAACTGGTGCAGAAGATCGACGACTTCGTGCAGCACTACAACCGCAAACAACGACCTTTTGTCTGGACGGCTACGGCCGATTCCATTCTCCAGAAGATCGCCCGACTTTGCTCACGTATTTCCGGGACGCGACACTAGTTCGGAGCAGATCGGTGCCTTCGGAGGCGTTAAAGGCCTGGCGTGCCTGGGACTCTGCTTTGCCCCGATGTGGACCGTTTTGTTTACTCGACTCCCGCCTCCAGCGCCACCAGTTCAGCGTTGATATGAACGAGCATTTCCTCTAGTTGCGGCTGCGATTCGGCCGGTACCCCGGAACACTCGATCCAGCGCTCGAGAACTTCGATCTGCCAGCGCAGCTCGATAAGCTTCTGCAGCCGCGATTCGGAGCAATGGGAGTGTTCAGAACTCATATCAAGCGTCATCGCTGCAAGGCGTCGATGCTGTACCTGGGCAAACTCGCGGCACGAAATCGGCAACGACTTCCCCAAACTATTAAGAAACGTACGGTCTGGAGAGGACAGTCCGGTATTCGGAAAACTACTCAATCCCCAGTCCGTAGAACTACGGTGCGCGCGACCAGCGCCACCCCACACCAAACAGCTGGAAGCCAGTGCCGTAGTTCTTCGGTGCTCAAAGCGAGTAGTTTTCCGAATACCGCAGCCGAGCCCGCAAAGGTACGGTCGGGAGTGAGGAAGAACTGGCTGCGTGAGGCTCAGCCTCATGGAGGGTAAACAACAGCCGGCTGCCGCAGGCAGCTGGAAGCAGAATCAGCATGCAGTCTGGCTTTCGTCTCCGGGCCACGGATCGGTTGTAACGACGAAGCCGGGGCTTCTTGACTCGAAGCGCCGCCCCACAACAAGTCAGAAATGGAGAAGAAATTGATGAAACGAAATCTTGGATACGCAATCGCTGTTGCTCATGCTTGCAACTGGCCTTTCCGTTTGCCTTGCCGGCGCAAGAGGCCAGCGACAAGAAATCAGACCTGATCGAGCCGGCAGCGATGGAGGCCCTCAACAACATGGGTACCTATCTTCGGTCGCTGAAAGATTTCCAGGTTAAGGCCGCTGTCACTTCGGAGGATGTTCTGAGCGACGGCGAGAAGCTGACGTTCACTCATACCACCGAACATCCTGGCCCAGTCTGCCCAACAAGCTTCGCGTTGAGGTCGAAGGCGACCAGAAGTCCCGTCTGTTCCTTTATGACGGCAAAACCTTCACTCTCTTCGCCCGTCGCGCCGGATACTACGCCACCGTGGACGCGCCTCCGACCATCGGGGAATTGATCGATGTCGTGAGCGACAAATACGGAATCGATATTCCCCTGCTCGATCTTTTCCTGTGGGGCGGCCCGCGTGCCTCCACCAACGAGATCACCGAGGCCACCGATTTTGGACCGGGCGATGTTGGCGGAATTACCTGCGAGCACTACGCGTATCGGCAGCCCGGCCTCGACTGGCAGGTCTGGATCCAGCTTGGGCGACCATCCGCTTCCCAAGAAGCTGGTCTTGACCACCCTGACCGACGACGCCCGTCCCCAGCACACGTCGGTTCTTACCTGGAATCTCGCGCCGTCCTACAACGATGCAGCCTTCGTCTTCGATCCTCCGACGGACGCCCACAAAATTCGTTTTCGCCGAAGAGAACGCCGCCGCCGCAGGGCAGAACTAGGAGCTAGTACATGAAACTCTACTATTCGACCCTTTCTATCGTTCGCACTCGCGCTCCTGTTGACGCCAGCCCGTCCATTCGCCGGAACGCGCGGCGGCGGCGGCAACAATGGATCGGTGCGTTCCAGTTCGCGCAGCCAATGTCAACCAGCCGAGCGGAGCCAAGAACGCCGCCTCGAACCGGAACGCGAACTGCAGTTCCAACCGGAACACCAACAACAACCGGAACGTAAACAACAATACGAACGTCAACCGCAACACCAACGTCAACAAGAACACCAACGTCAACGTAAACCGTGACGTCAATGTGAACACGCACACCAGCTACAACTCCGGCTACTACGGTGGCGGAGGCTGTTGCTATCACAGCGGGGTAGGCACGGCCGTGGCGGTCGCAGCAGCGGCAACGGCGACTGCCGTGGTGGTCGGCTCGATGGTCAACACGCTCCCGCCGAATTGCACCACCATCATGGCCAACGGCGTAACTTACCAGCAGTGTGGCAGCACCTACTATCAGCCGCAGTTCTCGGGCGGAAACACGACCTATGTCGTGGTCAACCAGCCGTAGATTCTTGAACTCGCGAAGAGTCTCGGGCCGGAGAAACCCTGAGACTCTTCGCAAACGGTAGCGCGGAACCGGAACGGCCAGGGCCAGGTTGCAATTCACGACGTTCCTGCCTCGCGCCATGCGGCAGTTACCGCGAGACTTCAATATCAAATCCCGGCGCTTTGTCAGTTGGACTTCTCTACTCCAGGAATACAGGGGCTTCTAGCATGAGTGATACGCCGACGGTCGATCCTCGCACTGAGCTGGCAGGCCAACGCACCAAGCTGGCGACGTTTCGAACCGCACAGGCGCTCGATCGGACCACACTGGCATGGATCCGAACGACCCTCACCATGGGCAGCTTTGGCTTCGGGAATGATTGGCTTCTTCCGCACGCTCCAGGATCGGGCCCAGACTCCAGAAGCAGCTCAACTTCATCATGCGGCAGTCCGGATCGGTGAGTTGCTGGTCCTACTGGGCATCGTGGCAACGGTGCTGGCAGGCGTCTCTCACTGGCGCAGCCTTCGCCGCATGGAACGCGGTGAGTTGCCGAAAGCATCCCGCTGGCCGCTAAGCATCACCATCGCCGTTTTCGTTGCTCTTCTGGGTATGGTCGGCCTATGGCGGCTGGTCACGTAAACGCTTCCGCGAATCCCGTTCGCGCTCCACAGGACCAAGATTGTGGAGTCATTACCCAATTCAATCGCGTCGCCTTTGAGGCCATGGCCCGCGCTGCGCTAGTGTTGTTCCTTTCGGTACGAAGACTCCAAGTTGTCACGGATACCATGATCACCCAGAAAAGTCTCGCCGGTTTGCAGCACGTTCTACGAGACAAGGGCCGCGATTATTTGCGTAATGTGAGTTCAAGCGGCAGCGTTGGCCCTGTGTAATCTCGTCCAAAAGCGTCCCTGGCCACCATACAATCAAGCGCCTGCAACTTCCTGTTCCACAAACTCCGGCTCCGCTTGGCTACGATCGCTTTTCGATTCACCAAGGTATCGACCGCAATGCGCTGGCTTTCGGGCACAACTTGCGCGTAGATTCCCATCGTAGTGCCTGGTTGGGCATGGCGCATTTGTCCTTGCACGTCCTTTACGTTTGCTGCGGCGAGTGGTCAGTAGACGCCGGGATACTTTGCGCGAGTCATTCCGAGCTCATCATGCCTGCGCTGGCACTGGTTTGAGATGATGGATAGGGTCGTTTGAGACTGCAAGATGTGAAAAAACCAGTTGGGGTCGCAGATGGACTCCCATGAACGCGGATCACCTGGGGTGTTTTCTATCGGCGTTCATCCGGGTTCATTGGGAGCACCCACTGGATTCTCCCTGGAAGGACTACGAGATGCGGAAAGGCTTTACCAGAAAACCGCAAGCGGACGATCCCGCGACAGGAGGCAAGAACTACATAACGCCGAGCGGGCTGCAGCGCCTTAAAGATGAGCACCGGTTTCTGCTCACCAGGGAACGCCCGGCCGTGACGGAGGTGGTGGCGTGGGCTGCCAGCAACGGCGATCGCAGTGAAAACGCCGACTATCAGTATGGCAAGCGGCGGCTGCGGCAGATCGATGGTCGGATTCGTTTTCTGACGAAGCGCATCGAAGCCGCCGAAGTGGTGGACCCGGAAGCTCGGAGAACGGGGCAGGCGGCGACGAGGGCATTCTTCGGAGCGACGGTGCGCTATGCCAATGCCGCGGGAGCGGAGCGAGTAGTGAGCATCGTGGGCACCGACGAGGTCGACCTCAACCGCAACCACATCAGTTGGGTGTCCCCTCTGGGGCGCGCATTGATGAAATCAGCTGCGGGTGACATCGTAGTCCTTCAATTGCCGGCCGGTACAGAAAACCTGACCGTGCTGGAAGTGCGTTACGAGCGCATTCCTGTGGAATCATTCTGCGAACCAGCCGGAGCCGAGGCCTCGGCAAAGAAACTTCCTCGCCGACTCTAATCCAGCTGGAGAAGTTTAGCGACGCCTTGGAAAGAAGCTCTTATTGCTTCGAGGTACCGGATCGGCCGGATCGCTTAGTGATTGCTCGCTTCGGCAATCGCGGAACAGCCTGAACGCCCGCCCAAAGCGTTGCGATGGTTTGCTCGACCACCAGAGTCTGGTCAGGCAAGTCAGGCACAACCCCCTGGATAACAAAGAGTGTGGCGAGGCCAAAGATCGCAAACCACCAGGTGTGGGCTATCACGATGTCATCCCGGTTTGGCAATCCTTCATGCCTGGCAACATCGAAAAAGAGCTGCACGAAACGTCCGAACAACGGCGCGCCAATGTCGTTGATGTATTGTCCAGCGCGGATGCCGTTTCGGTTCTCAGGCCCGAAGAAGACGTTGCGGAACTGCTGTGGATGGGCAATGCAGAATTGAATCAAGCCGCGTGAAGTCGCAAAAAGACGCTCTTTCGGTGCTGGATGTTTAGCGGCAATCGCGTCGAAGTTCTGAATCATCAGCCCGATCGTCTCGCGGCTCAACTCGGCAAGAATGTGCGATTTGTCCGGGAAATGCTGGTAAATCACGGCGTGCGTATAACCGATCTCTTTAGCGATCGCACGAAGCGTCACGGCTTCGTAACCTCGATCGGCGAACATTTTGCCTGCCGCCGCAAGGATTTCGCCCCGCAACCTTTCCTTGCGCTCTACCCGGCGACTTGGTGATGTGCGATGTCACTTCCACAGCTTAGACCCTTTTGGCGACTTTTGCGACCGATTGTTGATTTATAACCATCGGTTTATAACCACTGATTATTTTGCAACCAATGGTTTTCTCGGACCTCTAATAGTCAGGTCGCTCATTTGGATGGGCGGCCAAATACGAGGCAAAAGGCGACTCATGCGACAGATAACTGTGGACAACTCACAGGACTAGCGAAGGGCTAGCTGCGCAACTCACACGCTCTGGCGTTCGCAGCAGAGCATCACCTTCGTTCTAACAAGGAGAAAACGAGCATGTATTTAGTCATGGGCATTACTGGAAAAGTTGGGGGCGCCACCGCGCGGCATCTGCTGAAGCAAGGCAAACAGGTGCGAGCACTTGTGCGCAATCGCGAGAAAGCGGCGAAGTGGGCAGACCAAGGGCGTGGAGTTGGTGGATGGAGACTGGAACGATGCGACAGCCATAGCGGCGGCGCTCAAAGGTGTTGAGGGCGCGTTTGTTATGTTGCCGGCTGTATGGGCACCCTCGCCTGATTACAGAGAAGCAAAGGGCGTGATTGCGAACTATGTCGAGGCGCTGACCAAGGTAGTGCCTCCGCGGGTGGTAGCGCTCTCGTCGATGGGCGCGAATAGAACAAGCGGGCTGGGGATGATCACGGCCTTATCACTCTTGGAGCAAGGTTTTCGCAGCCTGCCATCTCCGGTCGCATTTGTGCGGGCAGGCGGCTTTTTCGAAAACTTTCTTTTCGGCTTACAGGCCGCCCAAGGCGGAACACTACCGGTCTTCTACAATCCTACAAACCGGAAATCGACAATGGTCGCGTCAGACGACATCGGCGCAGAGGTGGCAACGCTTCTGACCGGGCCGGCGTGGTCAGGGCATCGCGTCATCGAGCTGGGTTCGATGGTAAGCGCGGATGAAGTGGCCGGACAATTGGGTGAAGTCCTGACACTCGACGTAAAAGCCTTTGCAGTCCCGCGTGCAGGGTGGGCGGAAGCGTTCGAGCAGTTCGGCATCCCGAAGGGCCACACTGGACCTGCCGAAGAAATGTATGAGAGCGTTAACGCGGGATGGATGGACCTCGGAATCACGGGTACGGAGCACGTAGCGGGTACGACGTCCGCACGCGATGTGTTTGCGGCTGCACAGAACGCCGTCAAGGCGTAAGTCCGGGGCAAGCTGAATCAGCCCGGCTCCTTGGGAACTGCAGCGCTAACAAAAAGATTGAGCTCAAACATTGAAAGTTCTTGTTGTGGGTGCAACGGGGCGGAACCGGACGCCAGATCGCCCGGTTCCGCGCTGGCGAAAGGCCATCCCATCGTGGGCCGGGTTCGCTCGAAGGCGAGCGCCGATCCGCGGGGAGTAGACATGATGTTCGTGACGAATACAAGAGCCCACTTATCGCAGAACGACTTAAATCATTTAAACCGCAAGAGGAGGATCGCTTCTAATATGAAAGCTGAACACACAATCAGATAAACCCGCGCGGGCAGGTCGAGCAACTCAAATAGCCGCGATGGTAATAACCGGCCTTGTCGCCATCATCTGGGTGTACTTCGGAAGGTTATATCTGATTCACGATCCCGACGAATGGAGGATCGCCAATCAGCAGCTCGGATACCCGCTCTATATCATCCCTCTGATTGGCGTGACCCACATCCTTGCTGGCGCTGGGCCTTCTGATTCCCAATGTGCCTCGATTGACTGAGTGGGTTTATGCTGGTCTCGCGATCAATCTTTTACTCGCGTTCTATTCACAACTGAATGGCGGTGGCAGTACCTGGGATAAATTTGATCCGATTCTCGTCATGGCGTTCGTCTTTGCTTCGTATGTATTAAGACGCTGCATGCGCAGCAAACAGGTGGTCGATATGAAGAACACGCTCGGCGGCCGGTTTTGCTTTTTCCAGGCACGTTAGTTCCTCGCGCGCTAAAGCTCAAATGGCGAGAACGGGCCAAGTCACTCTTCCACCCGGTCGGATCAGGGAATCAATACAGTGGCTGTTCTGCCTTCTCGAAAATCCGGGCGCGCAGTTGCCAGGACACTGCTAAAATCGCGCTACCTTCATTCAGCATTCAGTCTCGGAGACTTGCAAAAGTGGACGAGGGAAGAACCAGTCTGGTCGGTCGAACGCTGGCCCACTACCGGGTCGGTACCGCAATTGGCGCGGGCGGCATGGGAGAGGTGTACCGTGCGACGGATACAAAGCTGGCGCGGGATATCGCCCTCAAGGTTTTGCCGCCGGCCATGGCCAATGACCCCGACCGCCTCGCCCGCTTCCAGCGGGAAGCTCGCGCTGTGGCTGCGCTCAATCATCCCAACGTGGTGACGGTCTATTCGGTCGAAGAGTCCGACAATGTCCACTTCATCACCATGGAATTGCTGGAGGGCGAACCGCTGGATCGTTTGATTTCTGCGAATGGCTTGCCGTCGGATCGGATCATCGAAATTGCCGGCGCGATCGCTGAAGCTCTGGCCGCTGCTCACGAGAAAGGCATCGTGCACCGCGACCTGAAGCCGGCGAACGTGATGGTGACCAATGAAGGCCGGGTCAAAGTTCTCGATTTCGGGCTGGCAAAGGATGTAAGCAGCGAGACGACCAACGGCGCGACCATGGCTTCGGCCGGCTACACCCAGGCCGGGATGGTGATGGGGACTCCGGCCTACATGTCGCCGGAACAAGTTTCGGGACGCCCGCTCGATCATCGGTCCGACATCTTTTCGTTCGGAGTGATGCTGCATGAGATGGCAACCGGCCGGCGTCCGTTCGAAGGAAACTCGTCGGCGGAACTGATTTCGTCGATCCTGCGCGACAGCCCACCCTCGGTGACCGACGCTCGCCCGGAATTATCTTCCGACATTGCTCGCGTGATCCGCCGCTGCCTGGAAAAAGAGCCGCGTCACCGGGTGCAGACTGCTCGCGACGTCAGCAACGAATTTCGCGATCTGGCGCGAACGATCTCGCGCTCCACGCCGGTTTCAATATCGACCGGGCGCATCGCGGCCGCTGCCGACTCAGGGGCGGCGCGCGCCGATGAAGGCTTCTGGGTGGCTGTGCTGCCGTTCAAATATTCGGGCAGCAATCAGGATCTCAAGGCCTTAGCGGAAGGGCTGTCAGAAGAAGTGGTCACCGGGATGTCTCGCTTCTCCTATTTGCGCGTGATTGTCCGGGCTTCAACCGCAAAATACTCCGGTGAATCGGGAGACGTACGCACCATTGGCAAGGAACTCGGCGCGCGCTATGTGATGGAAGGCAGCCTGCGCCAGGCGGGAGCAAAGGTGCGTATCGCCGTCCAGCTTGTCGATTCCGCCTCCGGTGCGAGCCTGTGGGCGGAAACCTACGACCGCGCATTCACTCCAGAGGCGATGCTCGATCTTCTTGACGACGTCGTGCCCCGCATCGTCGCCACCGTCGGAGATACACAAGGCATTTTGGCGCACAGCATGACCGAGGCCTTGCGTAACCGAAATCCCGAGTCGCTCACGCCCTACGAGGCTCTATTGCGCAGCTTCGGATTTCATCAGCACGTCAGCGAAGAGGAGCATACTGCGGGCATTAAAGCTTTAGAGAAGGCGGTGCGGGAGACGCCGGATCGCGCTGAGTGCTGGGCGATGCTCTCCTGGTTATACCGCGCCGAAGGTACGCACGGGTACAATGAGCGACCCAACGCCATGGACCGTGCGCTGGAGGCGGCGCAGCGCGCGGTGAAACTCGCACCTTCGAATCAACTGGCGCACGCCGCGCTGGCTTCGGCGCACTTCTTCCGCCAAGAGCTTGGATCGTTTCGTATCGAGGCTGAACGCGCGCTCGTTCTCAATCGCATGGAGGGCTACACGACTGCCTTCCTCGGCCTCCATTTCGCATATTCCGGCGATTGGGAGCGCGGCTGCGCTTTGTGCGAGGCGGCAACCCAGCTCAACCCCAATCATCCAGGATGGTACTGGCTGCCGCTGGCCATCAACGCTTATCGAGAGCACGACAGCGAGCGCGCTCTTCAGTATGTGCTCCAGGTCAACATGCCGGGTCTGTGGACGGCACAAGTGGGACTCGCCGTCATCTACAGTCAGCTCGGCCAGATGGAACCAGCTCGAAGCGCTGTGCGCAG
Source organism: uncultured Acidobacteriaceae bacterium (assembly GCA_963698845.1). Taxonomy (GTDB): domain Bacteria; phylum Acidobacteriota; class Terriglobia; order Terriglobales; family Acidobacteriaceae; genus Bog-257. Next base: position 251,809 of record CAVOSH010000005.1, on the reverse strand, counting down.
CCTGCTGGCATTGCGACCCGGCTTTGCCGCCTCCGCACAAAAGGATCTCCGCATTTGGTGGCAGCCGGACATGGTGGAGCAGATGCTCGGCGATCTTCGTCGAGCCGGACTGGATGTGCCGGAGAACGCGGCTCCAATATCGCAGGTGTCTGGTTTCGTCGATGTGCGAACCGCGTCGGGAGAATCGAGGGCGAATGAGGGCTTCTGGGTCGCCGTCTTACCGTTCAAATACAGCGGCGGGAGTGGAGATCTGAAGGCGCTCGCTGAAGGCTTGACGGATGAAATCATCACCGGACTCTCGCGCTTCTCGTACCTGCGAGTGATCGCGCGGGGATCGACAGCGAGGTATTCCAGCGAATCCGGAGATGTGCGCACCATCGGCAAAGACCTCGGCGCGCGCTATGTGATGGAAGGCAGCTTGCGCCAGGCCGGCAGCAAGTTGCGACTCGCCGTCCAGCTTGCCGACGCAGCCACCGGCTCGCAGGTGTGGGCGGAGACCTACGAGCGCAGCTTCAACCCGGAAACAGTTTTTGAACTGCAGGATGAACTCGTCCCCCGCATTGTCTCCACGGTCGCTGACGCTCATGGAATTCTGCCTCACACCATGGGCGAAAGCGTTCGCAGCAAGAACCCCGAGCAGCTAAGCCCGTACGAAGCGGTGTTGCGCTGTTTCAGCTACGCCGAGCGCATCTCTCCGGAAGAACACGCGATTGCGCGGAGCGCCCTGGAGCGGGCCGTTGAAGTCTCCCCGACCTACGCTTACGCATGGGCGCTGCTTTCGCTTACGATTAAGGACGAGTTCGAATCGGGATTCAACCCGAAACCGGATTCGCTGGAGCGCATGCTCAAAACTGCGCAGCGCGCCGTCGAACTCGATCCCTCCGGTCATCGCGGCTACCACGCCCTCGCCATCGCTCACTTTCACCGAAAAGAGGTGCCGGCTTTCCGAACTGCGGCCGACCGGGCGATCACGCTGAATCCGTTGGATGGATGCAATGTTGCCCACCTGGGCAGCTTTATTGCCTACGCCGGCGAATGGGAGCGCGGCTGCGGGCTGGTGGAGCGCGCTCTGCAGCTGAATCCTAATCATCCCGGCTGGTACTGGTTTCCGCTGGCGATGAATGCCTACCGCAAGAACGATTACCAGGCCGCGCTGGGTTATGCGCTCAAAATCAATCTGCCAAACTTTCTCTGGACCCATACGATGCTCGCGGCAATCTACGGGCAACTTGGCCAGCAGGAGGAAGCCGGCAAATCGGTGCAGGAATTGCTCAAGCTGAACCCCCAAGCCGCCCAGATCGTCGGCCCCGCGTGGCGGTCGCGGTACGATCCGGAACTCGTCGATCGCCTGATCGATGGGCTGCGCAAGGCGGGTTTCGATGTCAGTGACGATGCTGCGCCGTCTTCTGCACTTTCTTCCGGTCGAATCGCAGTGAAAACAGCTTCGGGAGAATCCCGCACCAGCGAAGGCTTTTGGGTCGCGGTGCTGCCGTTCAAATACACGGGCAGCAGCACCGATTTGAAGCCGCTCGCCGAAGGATTAACCGATGAAATCATCACCGGACTCTCGCGCTTCTCCTATCTGCGCGTGATCGCGCGGGGATCGACAGCGAAGTATTCCAGCGAATCGGGAGACGTGCGTGCCATCGGCAAAGAGCTCGGCGCACGCTACGTGATGGAGGGAAGCCTGCGTCAGGCAGGAGCGAAACTGCGCCTGACGGTGCAGCTGGCGGACACGGTCTCCGGAACGCATCTCTGGGCGGAGACGTATGAGCGCGCGTTCGCTCCCGAGGCCATCTTCGATTTGCAGGACGATCTGGTACCGCGCATTGTCGCCACGGTTGCCGATCAGTACGGAGTTCTGCCGCGCAGTATGAGCGAGGTGCTGCGCAGCAAGAGCGAAGAGAGTCTGACTCCGCATGAGGCCGTGCTGCGCACCTTCAGTTACTTCGGGCGCATCGGTCCCGAGGAGCATGCAATCGTGCGGCGGATTCTGGAGCGCGCCGTTCGCCAAGCTCCAGACCATGCCGAGAGCTGGGCCATGTTGTCGATGATCTATCGGGGCGAGTTTGCGCAGGGATACAATGCCGGGCCCAATCCCCTGGACCGAGCCCTGGCGGCCGCGCAACGCGCCGTGGATCTCGCGCCGACCAATGCGCTCTGCCATTACGCGCTGGCGACGGTTTATTACTTCCGCAAGGAGACCGTCGCCTTCCGTACAACTGTGGAACGGTGTCTCGCCTTGAATCCAATGGATGGATCCGCCATCGCCTATCTGGGCATGCTGACCGCTACAGCAGGCGAATGGGATCGCGGCTGCGCCATGGTGAATGCCGCCATGAAGCTCAATCCCAACTATCCGGGCTGGTTCCAGATCGCCATCTGGGCGAACGCCTATCGCAAAGGCAAGTACGAGGAAGCACTCGAGGCGATCACTCGCGTGAATCTGCCAGGATATTTCCACGCGCAAGCGGCTCGCGCGGCGACCCTGGGCAAGCTAGGCCGCAGGGAAGAAGCGCAGAAAGCGCTGCAGGATTTGCTGGCGCTGCGTCCCGATTTCGCTTCCGTGGCGCGACAGGAATATGCCAAGTGGTACGACGCCGAGCACATCGAACAGATCGTCGACGGCCTGCGCAAAGCTGGAATGGAGTGTCCGGAGAGTCCGAAACGAGCTGCCACCGTTGACTCAGCTGCCGGGTGACGGGGCCTTTTCGAACAGGTCATTTTGAATCTCCGCGACACACGCATCGTACGATCCTGTACAGCAGCCACCCCGCCGGGCCGAGCATAAACGTTACCAAAAGACATGGAACCACCATCAGGTGAGGGATGCCGCGCTCGCGCGAGTCCTCCAATTCCCATGAGCCTATGAGAAGGTCAAACGCCAGGTAATGCACCCATCCTGCCAGCAGCAGCCAGGGACTGGAGAACAGTATCCCGACACTGGCAAGAGTCGAGAAGCCGCCAGGAGAGCGCCAGAACAGGGAGCCGGCAATCGCGGTGTAGAGAATTGCGAAGAGTCCTGGAACAAGCTTAGTTGTGACCACCCCGGTTACCCAAGGTTTCCTGGGCAGGATTGCGAGCATGATCCAGGACACTAACGCGAGAGTGTTGGCGATGGAAAAGACCTGTTGTGGAGACATATTGCACCTCAGACGGTCCCCGGGATCGTGGCCGGGGAAGCTGAATTGACGGACTTCCAGCCCGAGAATGCCGTGACCAGAGCCCATGCGCCGAATAACCCGAATGTGAGCGCGTCCGGCCTTAGAATCGGCTGCCCCCGGAGCGCCTGTATGAGCAGGAGCACGACCAATGTGAAGTAGCTTCCTGCCGCAATCAACGTCAGACGGACTCGGGTCTCGCTGTTTACGCGGCGGCGTCTCATTACGAAAGCAATCAGGGGAAGGATCTGCAGCGCATGCAGTCCTATGAAGTGCGGGATTCGCAGGTCGCCGTGCTCCGTGCTCCAGCCCGTCCCTGGAAGGCCGGAGCCACCGTCTGGCGCGCCCACGGTGTGCGCCCCCATGATTGGCATTCCCTGTCCGGCGTGCGCGGCAGCCAGCTGAGCAGCAGTCGGGTGCGTCATGAAGCCCGCAATAAGAGCGCCGACGATCGTGATGCTCATCCCGAATCGAAGAGCCCATCCCATCGCAGGGTCTTCAAACTTCTGCCGCCAGAATGCTACCGCGACGGCGATGCTGATGAAGGTCTGCGCCACGATGGCCACTCCCATGATGACGAACAGAACGCCATTGAAGGGAGTGCTGAAGTTGAAGTGGCTGGTGGTGCCCCGGTACGCCTGGAGGGCAATGATCACGAATTCCAGCACCATGGCGATTGCCGTGGCCCACCCGACCACACGGCGCGTCTTCCGCCAATCGGGGATCAGCGTAAACGCCCAGGCAAGAGTGAACACATAAATCGCAATCGAGACAGCGAACTTCGCAGGCTTCAGCCACGCGGGCGAGCCAGTGATGATTCGCGGATCGATAAGCAGGCCGACGACTGCGATTGCCAGCGCAGGCAGCATCAGCAGACCGGTAAACGTTAACGGTGCATTTGTTCTCCAGAGTTGTTTCAGCATGCATTCCTCCCCCATGTGGTCACTGTCAACATCAAAATATCATTCGATGTAGACACTGTCAACACTCACTGCTAGTATATTTTTTATGCCTCATTCTTCCCACCAAAGAACGCGCAAAAAGCCCGCAAAGCCTTACCATCACGGGGACTTGCGCCGCGCTCTTCTCGATGAAGCCGTGCGCACCATCCAGACGGAGGGGGTGGAGCATCTGACGCTGAGAACCGTGGGTGCGAAATTGGGCGTGTCCCGGAGTGCGCTATATCGGCATTTTGCCGATAAGCAATCGCTGCTGGCGACGGTAGGGAAGGAAGGGTTCAGTAAACTCCGGCAAGCCCTCGCCGATGCCTGGGAAGGAAACGGGCGTGGGCGCGTCGGCTTTGAAGCGATGCACAGGGCGTACGTGCAGTTCGGCGTCGCGCACCCGTCCCACTACCGGGTGATGTTCGGAGGATTCATCGAGTCGGCCGCAAAAGATGATCACTTCATTTCCGAGGCCAGGTCTGCCTTCCAGGTGTTGGTGGATGCGCTGGTGGAGCAGCAGAACGCTGGCGACATTCGTCGAGACGACCCCGTGTTGATGGCGCGCTTCGTGTGGGCACTCGTCCACGGCACCGTCATGCTATTCATCGACGGACAGTTGCCCGAGCCGGCTCAAAGAGAAGCATTGGAGCCGTACCTCGCTGAGAGAATCTACGCATCCATTCGCCAACCAACGTTCCGGGCCGAGTAGTCGCCTAGAGCTTACGGGTCGCCGGGTTGCGGCCGGAGTGTGGGCCACGTGGACCACTTGGTCGTATTTCGCCCAACCTCTGCTGTTGAAGAACTCCATCAGGTCGTGGCCACGAGGACGGAACGCCGACGATTCGCTCAAGTGGATTTCCGCGGCGAAATGCGCCCAATAGCATTCGCAGACGGCGCGTTCTCGAAGCAGACTTAAGGACAATATCGGGAATCCCGCCTCGCCGCTCGGCGGGGGAGTTGTGATTTAGATGATCGCCGTGCGGGCCGGACGAGCGACGCTGTTCATTGAGGTTTTAACCGGCTCTGCCGATAAAGAAAACCGGAGGCAGTTCTGTAAAAACTGCCATGACATTTACTGCCATACCTAAGCGCCGGTTGAGTGACAAAAACCGTGAGCATCCAGACGACTTACTGGAGCTGCGAACCGCAGCTTTGGAAGTCAAGGAACATCAGCTCCGTTTGCTGCTGGAGTCGACGGCGGAAGCCATCTACAGCATCGATTTGAAAGGTCGTTGTACCTTCTGCAATCATGCCTGCCTCCGCCTGCTGGGTTATGAAAGTGCCGAAGACCTGCTGGGCAAGAACATGCACGTCTTGATTCATCACACCCATCCAGATGGCACGCCTTACTTAGAAAATGAATGCCAAATTTTTCGTGCGTTCCAAAAGGGAGAAGGAACTCACGTTGCTGAGGAGGTGTTCTGGAGGTCGGATGGAACGTCTTTTCCCGCCGAGTACTGGTCCTACCCCCAGTTGAATGGTAACGAGGTTGTAGGTGCAGCTATCACATTTTTCGATAGCACAGAGTCCAAGCAGGCGGAAGAAAAACTACGTCTGGCGCAGTCCTCCGTGGAGCAGGCTTCCGACGCCGTTTTCTGGGTGGACTCGCAGGGCCGATTTGTTTTAGTCAATGCGGCCGCCTGCCGGTACTTAGACCGTCCGCGCGAGGAACTCCTCGCCATGTCGATCAGCGATATCATTCCGGACTTTCCGCCAGAGGCCTGGACCGCGGAGTGGAAGAAAGTTAAAGCTCAGGGCTCGGTCACCTATGAAACCTATTACAAAACTCGAGAGGAACAAGTCTTCCCCGTCGAGGTAAGTAGAACCTATGTGCAGTTTGGCGGCAAAGAATACGTGTTCAGCTTCGCTCGCGACATCACCGGGCGAAAGCGAATTGAGAAGGAGCTGAGCGAGAGCCAGGATTACGTGACCGCCTTGCTCGCCGCCATACCTGCGGGTGTCGTTGTCATCGATTCCCAAAGTCACCAGATTACGGACTTGAACTCCGCCGCCCTGATTTTAATGGGACGAACCCGGGACGAGGTCGTCGGCAAAGTTTGTCACAGCCTCCTTTGTCCCGCGGAAAGGGGACGGTGCCCCATCATCGACCTGCACCAGGAGGTCGATCATTCCGAACGCGTTCTGCTAAGGGCGGATGGGACACGGTTGCCTATTCTCAAGAGCGTGAAGCCGCTGGTCCGACAGGGTAGGACGTATCTGGTCGAAGCCTTCGCAGATCTCAGCGAACAGAAACGCGCCCAGACGGAGCTACAGAAAGCCAAGGAAGCTGCGGAAGCTGCTGGCCGGGCGAAGAGTGCGTTCCTGGCCAACATGTCTCATGAGATCCGCACCCCGATGAATGCCATCCTGGGCTATTCCCAGCTCCTGCTGCGCGATCCATCACTCGACGTTGCAGCCAAGAAGAACCTGACCATCATTAACCGAAGCGGGGAACACTTATTGGGTTTGATCGACGACATTCTCGTGATGTCGAAAATTGAGGCTGGGCGTTCGGAACTGGTATCCGTAGCGTTCGACCTGTCGACTTTCGTCAAAGATGTGGCAACCATGTTCCAGCTGCGAGCCGAGAGCAAGGGATTGCAGCTAGAGGTGTGCCTGGACGGGGAACCAGGATGCTGCATTGTCGCTGATCAAGGCAAGCTTCGGCAGGTGCTGATCAACCTTTTGGGGAACGCAGTCAAGTTCACGGAGGTGGGCGGGATTAAGCTCCGAGTATGCGTCACTCCGAATTCCAAAGATGGATTTACATTATCGATCGACGTCGAAGACACCGGCGTTGGCATTTCGGCGGACGAACAAAGCCTCCTCTTCCGGCCTTTTGTGCAAACTCAAAGTGGTATGAGCTCGCACTCTGGCACCGGCTTGGGACTTGCGATCAGTAGTGAATTCGTGCGGCTCATGGGTGGCAAGATCAGTATTGTGAGCGAGGCAGGCAAAGGTTCAATCTTCCATTTTGAAGTTCCCGTCCAGCGGGACGCCGGCAACCAGATTCCGGCGCGTTCGACGTCGGGCCGCGTGATTGGACTCGCATCCGGACAGCCAGCGCCTCGAGTGCTGGTTGTAGATGACAAGGCGCACGCGCGAGGCTGGCTTACTGACCTGCTGAGATTACTTGGTTTCGAAGTCGATGAGGCAGACCGCGGAGAGGTTGCGATTCGGCTTTGGCAGGACAGGAAACCGCAATTGATCCTGATGGATATCCGTATGCCAGGGATGAATGGGTTGGAAACGGCCCGCACCATCAAGGAGAAGGCGGCAGAAACGCCCCCCGTGATCATCGCGTTGACCGCCAGCGCCGTGGATGAAGAGCGCAATGCTGTCATGCATGACGACAGCATCGATGACTTCCTGGCTAAACCATGTCTCGAAGGCGATCTGCTCGAAAGATTCGGATCCACCTGAATCTCGACTATCGATATGCGGACCAGCCGGTCGAGCCAGAAATAACCAGCAAGGTCTCCGTGCCCACGAGCATAGGCGACGAACCGCTTCCAGCACTGCCCGCTGATTGGGTGGTTGAAATGCGTGATGCCGTTCGGGCCGGAAACAAAAGCCGACTAGACCAGATGATCCTGCGAGTCGAAGGGGTGAACGCCAGAACGGCGCGGATCCTACAAGAGCTTGCGGACAGGTATGCGTACGACGCTCTAACCCGATGGTTCCAAAAATCAATGGAAAGGCAGGCATGAAGATGACAAAAACCAACAGAGCAAGCGTTATGGTGGTGGATGACCAACCCGCCAATTTGAAATTACTGGAAGACATGCTGACGAATCATGGCTATGCGATCCGTTCCTTTCCCCGCGGCGAACTCGCATTGGCTTCAGCGGCGCAGACGCCACCCGATCTGATTCTTTTGGATATCAACATGCCGCAGATGAATGGCTTCGAAGTTTGCCAGCGATTGAAGGCCGACCATCGATTGGCAGAGATCCCGGTTATCTTCCTCAGCGCGTTGACCGAAGTCGAGGACAAGATCAAGGCTTTTCAATGTGGCGGCGTAGACTACGTCACTAAACCGTTCCAGATTGCTGAGGTGCTGGCGAGGGTGGAAACTCATTTGGAATTGCACCGCCTGCAACGGGCACTTGAACGGCACAGTGAACGGCTGCAGGCGACGGTCCGGTCCCGCACCGCCGAACTGGTCGATGCGAATGATCAGCTGAAGTTGCTGGAGGAAACGCTGATCCAGAGGAGATTGGCCGCTGTTGCACGCATGGCACCAAGTTAACTCTTACGCATAACCAGGATATTTTCCGGCGTACGCAGAGTTCTGGGGAGCATCTCCGGGCCGCGACGCGGCCATGCAATTACATTCCAGCGTTGCGCCTAAAACGCCGTGAAGCGAACGGTGAATTGAATCTGTCGCGGGCTGCCGATCTGATTGGTGCTGGGCGCGAATAGCGCCTGCCCTGCGCTGAAGACCGGCGCGGCCGGCGTACCAAACAGGCTTACAGCTTCTGGTCCAAAGTTGGTGTTCGACGCATTAGTGACGTTGAAGATGTCCATGAACAGGTCGAGGTGACGGCCTTCGCCTGGCAGCGTGATGTCTTTGACGAAGCGAATGTCAAGGTTGAAGAAGGCGGGCTGGCGCAAGGAATTTCGCTGCGCAACCATTCCGTTGAAGATGGCGCGATCGTTCCAATCGTTGGCGTCCCCCTGCGTATCGAAACCTATGATCGGCGTGTACGGCAGGCCGGAGCGGGCGATCAGGATGGGGTTGAACTTGAAGCCCAGCGGGAGGTTCGTGATGGCGCTGAGGTTGAAACTGTTGCGTACGTCGAAGTTGGAATACGCTGCCTCGGCCGCCAGGTTGAAGGGGTTCAGCGCCGAGACCAGCGTAAACGGGCCCAGGTTCGAATTGTCGTCGCGCGCCCGCGCCAGGGTGTAATTCGCCGAAAGCTGCGAGCGGTGCGGCAGCTGGAAGTTCGTGGTCAGCAGCATGCCGTCGTAAGAGGAATGCGCCGATGAGGTGTTGACCAGCAACTGTCCCACGGTGGGATCCGGGCGATCGACAGGAAAAATCGGCATGCCGCTGGCGTCGTAGGTGGGCGGAAAAAGATTCTGGTTGAGAAGCTGTTGCAGGTCCCAGGTGCTGCTGTGGACATAGCCTGCAGTAACGGAAACCTTCGGCGTGAATTGCTGCTCCACACTGGCGGCAACCTGGAAGGAACGCGGGTTGTGGAAGTCCGGAGCGATGCCTACGACGAACGCGGCCGGCACGGTAAGCCCGGCGGGAGGGGCGACCAACCGGGTGTAACGACCGCCGGTGGTGACTTGCGAGAGTATCTGCGGATCGAAGTAGCTGTCGGCGACAACCGTGTTGAGTGCGTTATCGGTGAACACGCGCTGGAAGAGATTCGCCGGCGTGGGAGCGTCGTAGAGTCCCGCCGACAAGCGCACAACGGTATTCGTTGCCGGATTCCAGGCCAGACCCAGCCGGGGCTGCCACATGCTCAAGTCGTTGGGAATGGCCGTAGTCTGTGGGATGGCGGTGTTGGGATTGGATGGGTGTGGATTCCACTGGCCGTCCCAGCGCAAGCCTGCCGTCACCGTGAGCTGCCTGCCCAAGGGAAACCGCGAATCGAAATAGAAGCCAAGCTCGCGCACGGCAGCGTCATACACATCATTCCCCGTGACGAATGTCTGCTGATAGCGGCGCACATCACGATCTAGAACATCGGCCAGTGAATTGAAATCGAACGTGCCGTTGAGATTCGCCTCGTGGCGCAGGCTTGCCGGATTGTAGGCGAAGGTGGTTCCATATGAAGAATGATGCCGCCGTGAGTGATGGAGAAATCGTCGCTATAGCGATTGATGTTCGAGGTATAGGACTGGTTGGCGATCGCGTTACCTCCGAGCACGCCAAAGCCGTTAATCACGAACTCAGGACCGGTGGAGTTGGGCCGCAGCGAGCGCTGGTCCTGCGCCCATTGCGCCAGGAACTGATTCACCTGGTTGGAGCCGACGATGGTGGTGAGATTGCCGCGTATCCAGTAGCTGTCACCGATTAACGCCGCGCTGTTGTCGATGGGCGCGATGCTGCGCGTCGAACCGTTCAGGTCTACGTCATTTGCGTTGACTCGGTTGAAGTTGAACTGGAGGTTAAGCGTGTTGGCGGGGTTGAGCAGGAAATCGGTGCGGGCGAAGACTGAGGTTGGATCGCTGGCGCCGACAATCTGCCGCTGCAGGTTCGACAGATAACTCGGGACGACGATGCCGGGCGCTTGTGGCTCAAACTGCGTCCAGTAGGGGATGTTGACGTAGTCCTGCTCCGCGCCGACATAGAAGTAGGCGCGATTCTTCTCTATAGGACCGCCAAGGGAGCCGCCGAATTCGTTCTGCGCGTTGTCGAGTGAGTGTCCGAAAGGGTCGTCGGCAGTCCAGGCCGGGCGCCCGATGTAAAACGCTTCGCCGTGATACTTATTGCTGCCTTCCTTGGTGACGACATTCACGAAGCCGGCATTCGTTCCACCAACTTCGGCAGTCGCGCCGGCATGGACAACTTGAAATTCGCGCACCACTGTCTGCGGGAAGAACAGCGAGCCGTCCTGCGAGCCGCGAACCCCACCATTCAGGGGATCGTCAAAGTCGGCGCCGTCGACTGCGGCGCTGAAAGCGTCGGGCCGCTGGCCATCGACGATCAGGCCGGTCGAGTTTGGCGCAGGTTGAACGCCGGCGGCGAGCTGGCCGAACTGCGTGAAGTCGCGATCGCGATTGGGAAGGTACGTCACCGTCAGTCCGGCGACGGTGTTGCTCACCTGCGGCGTTTCCTTGTTCACCGCGGGCTGCACGGTGTTGCCTTCCAGCGTCGGGCCATGGCCGGACACAGTTACGTTCTGTGAGCTGCCCGCTATTGCAAGGATGATGGTGACTTGTATGCTGCTGCCTACACCAAGCGTCACGCGCAATGGCTTCTTCAACGCGAAGCCCGGGGACTTCACGTCGATCGTGTAGGCGCCGGGATAGAGCATGGCCGCGGTAAACGTTCCTGTACCGGATGTCACCAACTCGCGCGCGGACGTAAAGTCAGCGCTGCGGATGGTAACCTTCGCGCCGGGCACAGCTCCGCCCTGCGGATCGGCGACGGTGCCGCTGAGGATGGCTCGGGCCGCCGCAGACTGTCCAATCAGGTGCAGTGGACATGACAGCGAAAGGAAGACCGCCAGGAGAGCAACGCAGGCGCAGAGTCTTCGGGACCGGTTTGTCCGATCCACATCCATCAACATTTACTCCTCGGACATTGTAGGGCTCGAAAAATCATCATATTGAAAATGGCCAGGCTCAGGGGAATGATCCCCTGAGCAGGCGCTGAGCGGGTCAGCTTTATGCCGACTTGCGCTCCTTAGAAGGTAATGCGTGCCATGAACTGCATCAGGCGCGGAGGACCAACGTTGGCCAAGCCGCCCATCGGCGTTCCGAAGGTTGCGACCGGATTCGCTCCGTTCCCATACACACCGTTCAAGGTGTAAAGGTTGAGGTGATTGGTGGTGTTATACGACTCGGCACGCAGGATCAGGTTGGCCCGTTCGGTCATGCGAATTGACTTCTGCAGTGCAAAGTTGAAGTCGTAGGTGGGCGGCGCCAGTCCTGCATTGCGGCCAATGACGACGCCATTGATAACCGGACGGTCCGAAGTGTTGCCGTCGCCATTGTTATCGACGCCGGTGGTGACGTTAAACGGCAGTCCCGAAGCGGCCTCCATCCAGCCTGACAACATGAAGCCCCAAGGCAGGCTGTAGGTCGCGCTGACCGAAGCCCGATTGGCCTGATTCAATTGGCTGTTCGCCTTCTCGCAAACCACAAGGCAGCCGTAGTCGTTTGGATTCTGCGAGGTTCCATCCCACTCAACCGTATTCATATCGTGCGACCAGGTGTAGGTACCGAGTAACGAAACGTGGCGCGTCAACTGCTTCGTAACTCGCACTTGCAGGCCGTCATACCAGGCTGAGCCGGCGTTCACATACTGCAGAATCTGGTCCCAGCCTCCTGGAACCGGCACGATCGGACGCGTCAGGTTCGCAGCCGTTACGGAACGAACCTGTCCGGGAGCGGTGCGGATGTAGGGCGACGGCGAGTTCAGATCTACCGGCTGCTCGATGTGAAGGGTGTGCGATCCGATGTAGTCCATCGCGAATAGCCAGCCGCCTCCGAGATCGTGCTCAAAGCCTAAGTTCCACTGCTGCGTGTAAGGATTCTGAAAGTTGTTGTTGCAGGAGTGGAGCTGATCGACCGGCAGAAACTGATTGAGGTAGTTACACTGCCCCGAAAGGATGGTAATGCTGCGGGCCGGCAAGGTTGCTCCTGCCGGAAACGTGATAGGGGCGAACGTGGTCGGGAATCCCAGTCCGCCGGGAACCGCAGTGTAGGTGAAGGCCCCAGCAGGTCCACCCAAGGCAGCGCTGGCGTACAAGTCGGTTCGTTCCTCGGAGTAGTAGATGCCATAACCGCCGCGTATGACCGTGTTGCTGCCCGGTATACGCCAGGCAAACCCGGCACGCGGCGAGAACAAAGCATTCTGACCCGTGAATGTTTCTCCGTCCCAACGAATGCCCAGGTTGACGTTCAAGTTCGGCAGGATGCTCCAGTTGTCCTGGGCGAACAGTCCGAAGAGCGTGTCGGTCAGGTGATAATTCTGATTTCCGAAGGACTGCGTAAAGCTGCTGACTAAAGGGGGCGCTCCTGCCGGCGTTCCCGGCGGAGCAAGGCCAGGATTCAGAGTCAGAACGGTTGCGATGGGGATGGTTTTGTACAACGGGTTGATCTGAAAGCGGCCATCCGTATAACCGGCGCCGAACTCCTGGCCAAATCCGCCGGAAGAGGAGTTCATCACATCGAAGCCGAGTTTGATCTGGTGCTTGCCACGGCTCAGGCTCAAGGTGTCGGCATATTCGTACTGATGATTCATCAGGTCGGCGTAACGCGACTCGCCGTAGGTGTAGTAACCGGAGACATAAATCTGCGGACCGGGATTGACCGGACTGAATTGCGTGATGGGATCTCCGAGCAGGAATTCGAAGCGGGCATCGTTCAACGTGTTGTTGTTGATGGCCAAGGTGTCGGCGACCGCCGCCTGATAGGTATTGCGGGTGAACACACGAGCCGCGCTCGGAAGCGACACTCCACTGACCACGTCCTGCGGATTGCTGTCGCTGAAACGATCGAAATTGGCTCGCAGCGACAGGTGGTTATTCTGGCTCAGTTCCTGATCCAAGCGCGCCAGGAAAAGCGTTTGGCCGAATGTTCCATTGTAGTAAGCGCCGGGGTCGACGGGCGAAGTAATGACAGCGGGCCGGTCTTGATTGGTATATTGGGCTGCCACCATGAAATACGTCTTGTCCTTCACGATAGGACCGGACAGCATGCCGCTGCCCTGGGCCAGCGTCTCCTGCACGGGTTTAGCGGCTAACGGGATGCTCGCGTTGGCAAAAGCCGGGCTGCCCATACCCGTGAAGTCGCCGTGCCAGTCATTCGAACCTGACCGGGTAACAACGTTCACAGCCGTACCGGCGTTCCATCCCCACTCAGCCGAACTGGCATTGGTGTAAACCGTAAACTCCTGCACTGCTGAAAAGGGTAAACCTGCGAACATGCTTTGCCGCCCCCACATGTCGTTGGCGGTGGTGTTGTCCAGTTCGTAGGTGGTTTGACGGCGCCCGGTGCCATTGATGACGAACAAGGTCTCATTCAGAAAGAGGTCGCCAGTGGTCTGCGCGGGCCGAACCGAGGAGTTCAGCAGCGGCAGCGTCGTAATCTTGCGCTCGAACACCGGAGTATCCTCGATCTTCTCCTGGCTCAGGCGTGTCGAAACCTGGTTTGATTCCGTCGGCACGGTGCCCGTAGTGCCGTAGACGTTGACCTGAGTTTTCTCGCCCGAAATCGTCAGCGTCAGATCGAAAACGGCAGTGCCGCCCGCACGCAGGTTGATGTCTGAATGCTCGACCTGTTTGAACTGAGGAGCATTCACCGTTAGTACATAGCTTCCCGTCAGGGGAACGCCTATAAACGAATAGTTTCCGGAAGAATCGGTCTGAGTTGTTTGATTGAACGCCGTGCTGGAATTTCGCAAAGTGACGGAAGCGCCCGCGATCGCTTTACTCTGTTGATCCTGAACATGGCCCTGGACCGCGCCAAGATCGGTTTGTGCTGCCAGGTAAGTAGAACTCCAAAATGCTGCCAACAACGCAAGGATGAGAATCTGTGCAACCCGGAGAGCCTTCTTCATAAGAGTAGAAGGCTAATTTTCGGTTCGCTAGTACTACCACAAGTAGTAAAAACAATTGATTGCAACGTTGTTGTACGCTTCGGCTTTGCGCTCTATCTAAAACCGGCTCATCCCGACAAGCGTGTAACTAACCTTTACCAGACAGAGATGCCAAGGGAACAGGAGAGAGAGAAATCGCTTGAGGGTGACGATCGCCCAGAGCACTTGTTCGCTCTCCGACAGTCCCTGGCTGGGTTCCGCTACTACCAATAGTTGGTCGTCTAGTTGGTCGTCGAAGTGGATCAGGAGATTCCACCCGGCAGCCTGGAGACATCGGCAACCGCGGAGCCAACAGCGCTCAAACGAAGCAAGGCCTCGCATTTCAACGACGCCGGTATGAGCCGAAGACGTTTGACCTCTGCGGTGAGCTGTATCGAACCTTCGGAGTCGATCTGCCGACCGAATAACCGTTGCGAATTCCAGCGGCCATTCTTCCTGGTGAGCCGGAACTCCCAACCGCGCATCTTATGTCGTGACCACCGCATAGGTCATACTTTTCCTTGGCGAAAAAAAGCAAAGCCGCGCCCGCCGTCCCGCCGGAAGGTGCCCTCGATATCTTTCATCCTGCAGTTCGCGATTGGTTTGAAGCCGTGTTCCCGGCGCCCACCCGCCCGCAGATCGAAGGCTGGGCCCCCATCGCCCGTGGCGAGTCCACGCTGATCCTGGCGCCCACCGGCACGGGCAAAACCTTGGCGGCGTTCTTGTGGTGCATTAATCGGATCATGTTCAGCCCGGTTCCCGCGAACGCTCAGCGCTGCCGGGTGCTGTACATTTCGCCGATCAAGGCGCTGGCCGTGGACGTGGAGCGCAACTTGCGCGCGCCGCTGGTTGGGATTGCGCAATCGGCACAGCGGCTGGGCGTTCCATTTCACGAGCCGTCGGTATCGATTCGCACCGGCGACACACCGCAGGCCGAGCGGGCGCGATTCTCCCGCCATCCCACCGACATCCTCATCACGACGCCCGAATCGCTCTACTTGTTGCTGACTTCCAATGCCCGCGAGGTGCTGAAGTCGGTGGAAGTGGTGGTCGTCGACGAGATCCATGCCTTGGTGCCGGGCAAGCGCGGCTCACACTTGGCATTGTCGCTGGAGCGGCTACAGCATCTGGTCGGACGACCGATTCAGCGAGTTGGACTTTCGGCCACGCAGCGGCCGCTGGAAGAGGTCGCGCGCTACCTTGGCGGAGCCGACACCTCGCGGCCCGAGCAGCCGGAAGGGTCGAGGCAAAAAACCAAGAAGACCAAAACAGCAAAGGTTAATGCGGTCGAAGAGTCGTCTCCAACCGATATTTCGGAAGAGGCACTCACCGAATTCGAGGCTCCAGCGTTTGTGCCGGTATACCGGCCGGTGGCGATCGTGGATGCCAGCGCGCCCAAGAAGCTCGACCTGTGTGTCGACGTACCAGTGGAGGACATGGCGAGCCTTGATGACCTGGATACGTTGCCGAGTGGGCCGGCTTCGCAGGGACCAAAACGCAATTCCATCTGGAGCGCCATTCATCCCAAACTCCTGGAACTGGTCCGCGCGCATCGCTCGACGTTGATCTTTGTCAACAGCCGAAGATTGGCTGAGCGCATCTCGGGGGCGGTCAACGAACTGGCAGGCGAGGACCTGGTGCGGGCGCATCACGGTAGCGTAGCTCTGGCGCAGCGTAAAGAGATCGAGGACAAGCTGAAGCTGGGCACTTTGCGCGGTATCGTAGCCACGTCGTCGCTGGAATTAGGCATTGATATGGGCGCCATCGATTTGGTCATCCAGATTGAGTCGCCGCCTTCGGTGGCCAGCGGCATGCAGCGAGTGGGACGCGCCAGCCACTATGTCGATGCAGTGAGCAACGCCGTCATCTTTCCCAAGTTTCGCGCCGACCTGGTTGCCTGCGCGGCGATCACGCGTGCCATGTATCAAGGACGCGTTGAGTCGGTGCATTACCCACGCAACCCGCTGGACGTGCTGGCGCAGCAGATTGTGGCGGCAGTGGCGCTGGAAGATTGGACCGTCGAAGGCTTGCTCGATCTTGTCCGCTCGGCCGCACCCTACGCGGCGCTGACTCGACCGATCTTCGAAAGTGTTCTGGATATGCTGTCGGGGCGCTACCCGTCAGACGAGTTCGTGGAGTTGCGACCGCGCATCACGTGGGATCGGGTCGGCAATAAGTTGACGGCGAGACAAGGCTCGCAACGGGTGGCGATCATCAACGGGGGAACGATTCCGGATCGCGGGTTGTATGGCGTGTTCCTGGCGGGAGCGACCAAGGGTGCGCGCGTGGGCGAACTCGATGAGGAGATGGTCTTCGAGAGCCGCAATGGCGACACCATCGTCCTGGGGGCTTCCAGCTGGCGTATCGAAGAGATCTCCCACAACCGGGTCATGGTTTCGCCCGCGCCCGGCGAACCGGGTAAGATGCCCTTCTGGCGTGGCGATTCGGCGGGACGCCCGGTGGAGTTCGGCCGGCAGATTGGCGAAATGAGTCGCGAACTCCTGCGGCTGCCTCGGCCCGTGGCATTCACCAAACTAGTGGAAGAGCACAGCCTGGATGCGACTGCGGCAGAGAATCTGCTGCGCTATTTGGAAGATCAGGTAGCCGCCACCGGCCGGATTCCGAGCGATGAAGACATTGTGATCGAGACCTGCCGCGACGAGATGGGCGACCGGCGGGTTTGCGTGCTGACGCCATTCGGCAGCGCGGTTCACGCTCCCTGGTGCATGGCGGTGGCGGCGCGGCTGCGCGCCGAGCGCGGACTTGAGGTTGAGTCCATGTGGTCAAACGACGGCTTCGTCCTGCGCATTCCGGATAACGAAGAAGTGGTGCAGGCGGCAGACCTGCTGCCTTCGGCGGCGGAGGTGAAGGACCTGGTTCTGCGGCAACTGGGAAGCACATCGTTGTTCGCGGCTAAGTTCCGTGAGTCAGCCAGCCGCGCGCTGCTTCTGCCCAAGCGGCGGCCGGGAATGCGCTCTCCTTTATGGCAGCAGCGAAAACGCTCGGCCGATCTGCTGGCGGTGGCATCGCGATTTCCCACCTTCCCCATCCTGCTGGAGGCGTACCGCGAGTGCATTCGCGACGTGTTTGATCTGCCGGCAGTAGCGGCGATTCTGGCAGGTGTGCAACGTGGGGCGATTCGCGTGACCACGGTGGAGTCAAGCCGGCCATCGCCCTTCGCAGCCTCTCTACTGTTTGCCTACGTCGCCAACTATATCTACGACGGCGATGCGCCCCTGGCCGAGCGTCGCGCCCAGGCGTTGTCGATCGATCAATCTCAACTGGAAGAACTCCTGGGCGACACCGACCTGCGCGAGTTACTGGACGCTACAGCGCTGGATGAGGTCGAAGCGCGATTGCAATCCCTGGACCCGGAATATCGAGCGCGTCATGCTGACGGCGTTCACGATTTGCTGTTGAAGCTGGGTGATCTGTCGGAGGCGGAACTGCTGGCGCGAAGCGAGAGTGCTGAGGTGGCGGCGACCGTCACTGAGCTGGCGAATGCGCGACGAGCGGTTCGAGTCCGCATTGCGCGCGATGTTCGATTCATTCCGGTGGAATACGCTTCGCGCTACCGCGACGCGTTGGGCACACCTCTGCCTCCGGGGTTGGCGGACGTGTTTCTGGAGCGGAACGAAGATCCGTTGCTGGAGATCGTGCGCCGCTATGCGCGTACGCATGGGCCCTTTACTACGGCCTGCCTCGCGGCACGCTACGATTTGCCGCCGGCGACAGCCGATAAGACATTGCGGACGCTACATGGATTGGGCAAGTTGCTGGAAGGCGATTTTCGTCCCGGAGGTACACATCGCGAGTGGTGCGATCCGGAAGTGATGCAGCAGGTCCGGCGAAAGAGCCTGGCGCGCCTGCGTCGCGAGATCGAGCCCGTCGAGCAGAGCACCTTCGCCCGATTCACCGCGCGCTGGCAGGGTGTGAGTGTCAGGCGGCGGGGCCTGGAATCGCTTCTGGATACGGTTGAGAACCTGCAGGGCGCATCCTTGCTGGTCTCGGAGTTGGAACGCGAAGTCCTGCCCGCGCGCATCGCCGACTACCGGTCCGGCGATCTCGACCTGGTGATGGCTTCAGGACAAGTCGTATGGATTGGCGTGGAGCAGGTCGGTAACCGCGACGGCCGGGTGGCGCTTTACTTGAGCGAATCACTTCCGCTGCTATTGCCTCCACTGGAGGTGCGAGGAGAGATTCCACCGCCATCCGAGCACGCCACGAAGATCACGGAGTTTCTGGCGAAAAATGGTGCGTCGTTTTTCGCGGCTATTCACGCCGGCATCGCCGGAGGTTTCCCCGGTGAAACCCGCGATGCTTTGTGGGAGTTGGTCTGGTCCGGTCTGGTTACGAACGATACCTTTCACCCGTTGCGCGATTTATCCACCACGAACGAGTCGAAGCGGAAGCGTAGCGAGTCATTCAACGGAGCGCCTCCGGGCTCGCCGGATTTCCTGCGCCGCTTTCGGTCGCGAACGGGCGCGCCGGCTCAGGGCAGATGGTCGCTGGTTCGACAGCATCTGGGAGAGCCCATCACTGTAACCCAGTGGAGCGCTAACCTGGCGCAGCAGCTATTGGTCCGTCATGGCATCGTGCTGCGGGAGACGGCGATCGCGGAGAATGTTCCGCGGGGATACCCGACGATTTATCCGGCACTGCGGGCGATGGAAGATGGCGGCTGGGTGCGTCGTGGAATGTTTGTCGCCGGGTTGGGCGCAGCACAGTTCGCAATGCCTGCCGCGGTTGACATGCTGCGTAGCCTGCGGTCGCAAGCGGACACGCCGGAGGCATTATTTCTAGCGGCAACCGACCCCGCGAATCCCTATGGCACGCTGATGCCGTGGCCGCGGCGGGACGGCGAGCCCGCTAATCGTCAGGAAGAGCCAATCGCAGGTACACCTACTGTGGAGGATGCGGTTGTGGGCACTCCCGAACAGACACCAAGCCCGGAGCATCTTTTTCCTGCGCCGCACGGCATGTCACGCACCAGCGGCGCCGGCGTCATTCTGATCGATGGCGTGCTGTCGGCATTCCTGCGCCGAAGAAACCAGGAGATCCAGGTTTTCCTTCCGGACGCCGAGCCGGAGAGAACGCGCTATGCTCGCGAACTGGCGAAGAAGCTGGCTGAACTCGCCATTCGACGCCAGGGACGAAAGACTGGATTGCTGGTGGGAACGATTAACGGCCAACCGGCTCGCGAACATTTCCTGGGGCGATTTCTCGAAGAGTCAGGCTTCGTCAACACTGCGGTGGGATACCAAATGCGGCGCATCGCCCCGGCCGCGTTAGCGGAAGCGGACAGCCGTACCGAAGCTGAAGGCGAGGACGACGAAACTGATTCCGACGCTACGGAGTCAGCCTAATGCCCGAGGGCGACACAATCTTTCGGGCGGCCCGAACCCTGAATAGAGCGCTCTGCGGCCAGGTAGTCTGCGGCTTCGACACGCACTTGCCCAAGCTGGCCCGGGTTGATTTCGACTCCGGAGTGGTGGGCCGAACGGTCGAGAAAGTGGATGCGCACGGAAAGTGGATGATGATGCACTTCTCAGGCGATCTTATTTTGCTGACGCACATGCTGATGAGCGGCAGCTGGCATATCTATCGCCCCGGCGAGAAATGGCAGCGCCCGGCAATCGATATGCGGATCGTGGTGAAGACGGAGAAGATCTGGGCAGTCGGATTCAATGTGCCGGTCGCCGAATTTCACACCGCAGATACGCTTCGACGCCGCGAAGGATTTAGGCGTCTGGGTCAGGATGTGCTGGCGGAGGATTTCGACCCGGCAGAGTCGGTGAGACGCCTGAGGGAGCACGGTCATCTGGAGGTTGGTGTCGCTCTGCTAACGCAGTCGATCATGGCAGGGCTGGGAAACGTATTCAAATCCGAAGTGTGCTTTGCGTGTGGAGTCAATCCGTTCCGGCGCGTGGACAGCTTACGCATGGAAGAAGTCGCTAGCCTGGTGCACACGTCGCGAAAATTTCTGCTGGCCAATGTGACCGAAACCTCCGACGACCATATTGTCACTTACACCGGACTGCGTCGAACCACCGGCCGTTCGAATGGCGAAGAGCGGCTTTGGGTCTACCGCCGGCGCAATGAGCCATGCCGGCGATGCGGTACGCCGATCGAGTCGCGCAAGCAAGGCGTTGACGCGCGAACGACGTTCTGGTGTCCACAGTGCCAGCCCGTTGATGGAGATTCTACCGGTAACGCGAAAACGACATAGCGGAACGATGGATTGCAGGTGGCGCTTGCAGCGAAGTTGCCGTCAAGCCCCTGCCGTGCGGTTCCGGTATTGATAGCTCACCCGTCCTTTGTTACCAGGTCGGGAAATTTCGAAGTCAGCGCATCACGCAGTGTCCTGGCCTGTTCAGGATGTTCCGCACTGTAATCGATGGTCCAGTACTGCGCGTCTTGCAATGGGCGAAGGCCGCCACTTTGATTCGCGAGCACAACGACATACTGGAACTTGTCGTCGATCACGCCCGCTGACCCGTGCAGCGGCGGCTTGAAAATGCTGTTGATCTCCAGGTACTGGCAGAATGCGAGGCCTTGGTTATCGCCTGTACTGTCGCCCTGCAGCCACTTCGCCAGCGATTGACTGGGCATCCAATCCGGCTTCGGTTGACCGGCGAGTTCGAGTACGGTGGGGGCAATCGCCGTCTGGTCCGCAACAAACGTGACCGTCCGGCCTTCCTTCTGGTTCGGGGTGCGGATGATCAGGGGGATGTGAACCACCGGCCGGGTCATGAAGCGGGCGCCATGCTGATAGATGCCGCCCTGAAAGCTTTCGCCATGATCAGCCGACACAATGACCGCCGTGTTGCGGAGCCTTCCGCTCTTTTCCGCTGCTGACATGAAATCGCCGAAGGCGTGATCGGCGGTGGCCATGCACTCGTCGTAGACCAGGCGGCGCCGGTTGACCTCGTACTGTATTTGCGAGGGATAGACAGGCGGGATCGCCAGGCGACTGCTGTCGTTTTCCTCATTCTCAAAGGTTCGCAATTCGCTCTCGGCAATGAAGCGTCCCCGTTCCGCCGCACCGGGATGATAGGGGGAATGCGGGGTCATCACGTGGATCCACAAGAAAAATCCATCGGGCATTTGGGCCAGGATTTTCTCTGCCTGTGCGAATGTCTCGGCTGCCGGAAATTGCTGGCTCAAATTGTCTGGGAGGCCGGCGGCCGAATTCCAGACCACGTTCAGATCGCGGTACTCGTCGGCACGGTTGCCGATCCCGGTATGCTGGTGCAGCGGGTCGGTGGCGTCCCACAAGCTCTGCAGGCCACCCGGCTGAAAGACGGGCTCGGGCAGGAAGTCGTAGCCGCTTTTGAGATTTTCTGTGATGTAGTAGGCAGCCCAGTTGGAGACGAACGCGCCCGTGGTATAGCCGGCGTTTCGCATCAAGTGAGCCAGGGTCCGGTCGGCATACTTCGGTTGAATCCGCCCCATCAATTGATATACACGGTGTTCAGCGGGATAAACTCCCGTCAGAATCGACGACACGCATGGACCGGTGAAGGTCGAGGCGGAATAGAAGTTCTTGAAGACCGTGGCCTGGCGGGCGAAAGCGTCGATGTTAGGAGTGGTCGGCAGCCCGTAGCCATAGAGGGACATATCTTCAGCAGCGCAGGCGTCGAAGGTGATCATCAGGATGTTGGACTTGGGCCGTTGCGGCGCCAGCGCTGCCTTTACCACCGGTGTTGTCTTGCTAAGAGCGAACTCCGTGGCCACCAGCCCAACGGTGCCGACGACGGTCGCGATGGCGGTGCGCCGCGTCATCTTTTCACCCAGGAAACCGTCGATGCTGGTTTCCACTTGTCGCCGGGCGCGAGGAATGCAGAGAACCAGCACGAAAGCCAGGAAGTGGGCTGTGAGTAAGGCGGTCGTAAACCTGGGGCCGCGGTCAGGCGCATACATCTTGATCAGGATATTCAACGCGTACCGGGAATCCAGGAAAACTACCAGAACCACGGCAACCTTGGTTGCCCAGTCGCTAATTCGTTTGCGCGAAGACTTGAATTGCCACAGGAAGGGGACAATGGCGGCGGTACAAAGGGTGCCTAAAGCGACGCCGGTGAGCGCAGCGAAAACCAGACGCACCACAATTTCAAAAACAACCTCAGTCGTGGTGAGATAGAAGGTCCAGCCCTGAGTCTCTCCCTGCGCCAGCTTGAGCGCCACGACAAATATCGAGCCGGCAAGTCCGAGGGTGATGAGCCGGATCCAAAGCGATACGACCGTGGGGCGGAAATTAGAATCCATGGACATCCAACATCCGTCCGGCGCCGTGTGAGCACGCCGAAGCCAGCTCCGATCTGTTTCCTGAGAAATGTATGGCGACAGAGACGGCTAACAGCAGGGGAGTCACTCTTTGGAAAGCCAAACCCGCGGCCTTAGCTTCGATGTATGCGCAGGCCCGAGTGGGAATGATGATCAGGCAAAAGGCACACACTAGAACGGCCGTCGGAACGTTCCGGAGGTGCTTCATACCTCCTCCGGATTTGAAGCTGGGGGCGCGACCTCGCAAATCACCTCGGAATTGTAGCATGCCTACTTTTCGTGGCAGGCAGGTAGGCTGGCCGCAAACGCACCGTCGATTTGAGCGCCCGAGGGTCGCAACGAAGGCAACACGTCAGGTGTGGACTACGATTCCATCGGCCCTTCGACGCGCCCCAGCTACGGCACAAATTTGTAGCCCACGCCGTGCACGGTAAGGAAGTGCGACGGCTGCGAAGGATCGCTCTCCAGCTTCTGGCGCAACCTTCGGATATGGGTGTCGACCGTTCGCGTGCAGGGATAGCATTGATAACCCCAAACTTCATTGAGGAGTTCATCTCTTGAGATCACGCGCTGGGCATTCCTGGTCACAAACTCCAGTATCCTGAATTCCTTCCTGGTTACCGGGACCGGGTTTCCGCCACGAGTGACCTCCGTCTTGAAGAAATCCACCAGCACGTCGGCAAAGGCGAAGGACTCTGCTCGGTTGCCGCGCGAGGCGCGCCGCATTAATGCGCGCATACGGGCAATCAGTTCCCTCGGGCTGAAAGGCGAGGTCAGGTAATCATCGGCGCCCATTTCCAGAAGCAGAACCTTGTCCGCCACATCCGGGCTGGGGCCGAGCACCACCAGGGGTAAGCCGGAAATTGAATGTGCAATTTCCCGGCAAAGGTCCCAGCCCGAAGTTTCCGGGCGCTGCAGATCGAGAATCACGGCAGAAAACGACCGCTGGCGAAGGCTTTCCAGACCGGCCGCTTGATCGGGCACGACCTCCACGCCATAGCCTTCCGTGGCAAAGAGTCCCTTGAGGACACTGCACGAAGCTGGGTTCTCCGCGATGACCAGGATGCGCTCCATAGTGGCCAATTTGGGTGGTGCAATCGGAACATTTACCCCTATTGCTAAAGCCGGCATAGCCATGATTTTGCCTCCTTTTGTAGATCCCTTCGGTGAGTACGCTTTACTGCCAGGTTGATCTTTCTCCGCCTGAGACTTAGCGCCGCAGAACGGAATTGTGTGGCCTAGCCGCATCGTTCACCGCCGCTTCTGGAGCGCCGTGATGATGCGGCGAGTGACCCCGGCCTTGCCTCCGGCCGATCGCGCAGTGAGGCGCGAATTGCTTTTCGGGCACGGGAGACGCGAGACATCACCGTCCCGATAGGAATCGACAGCACGGCGGCAATTTCCTGGTACGACATTTGCTCCACCTCGCAAAGAAGGAGTGGCGCCCGAAAATAGGCAGGCAGTTCGTCGATCGCGCTCTGCACCAGATGATGGTCCGATCGTTCCAGGAAAATGGTTTCGGGCGTTTCATGTTCAACCGCCAATTCGGGTCCGTCTTCCTCAGGCCAAACGTCGGTCAGGCGATGCTGAAGGGTCGAGCGCGAATTGATGAACGTGTTCTTCATGATTCGAAACATCCACGCTTTAAAATTCGTGCCCAGCTCAAACGAGGCGAACCCGCCTAACGCTTTTCTGTAGGTTTCCTGCACCAGGTCCTCGGCGTCGTGCTGGTTATGCGCCAGCCAACGGGCAAAGTTGTAGAGGGAATTGAACAGGGGCATGGCTAGCTCTTCGAAGTCTGCAAACGACTTGCCGGCGGTTGAGGCGAAAGGACAGGGTGCGGCGACGTCCTTGCGTTCGGTTCGAGTAGCTTCCATTGGCTTCTCCCGCGAGTCTCCGAGAACCCACGTTCCCAGGGACTCGTTCACGTCTTGTGCGACCATCCAACGCAGAGACGCGGCCGGTCAATTGACGGAAGGTTTTTGACCCATATCCTGTTTCTTACGGGATAAGTAATTGCAGAGGCTGGGATTAGGGGCGCACATATTCTGAGTTCCGGGCTGAAATGCTAGACTCCAAAGGCGTAATGGCAGCACTACGACCAACTTCCGTTGTGCGCTTCGGAACCTTTGAGGTTTCCTTCCAGACAGGCGAGGTTCGCAAAGCCGGCGTGCGGGTGAGGGTTCAGCAGCAGCCGCTGAAACTTCTGGAAGCCTTGCTGGAGCGACCCGGAGAACTTGTGACCAGGGAGGAATTACGGACCCGAATCTGGCCGACGAGAACTTCGGCGATTTTGATCAGGCGGTCAATATTGCGATCGGGAAACTCAGGAGCGCTCTGGGTGACTCGGCGGAAAATCCCAGATTCATTGAGACGCTGCCGAAACGCGGATATCGCTTTATTGGCGATGTAACCGTCGTCGACTCAGAGCAGCGTCAGGCGCAGCCGGCAGCCACGCCCGAAGTTTCGGCCGGAACCGAGCCGCGGCCGCCAGAGGATGATAGCTCGAGCGGCGCTGCAAAGCGCACGACGTTGGGACGATGGATTCTGGTCTCCGTAATTGTCCTGGGGTTGTCGATTCTGGTCTATTGGCTGCTCGGCTTGCGCGGGCACCCACCTGCCAGCATCCGATCGATCGCGGTGCTTCCTCTGGAGAATCTTTCTGCCGATCCCTCGCAAAATTATTTCGCTGACGGCATGACCGACGAGTTGATCACTGATCTGGCCCAGATCAGCGCCTTGCGCGTGATCTCCCGTACGTCGGTGATGACATACAAAGGAGCGCGCAAGCCGCTGCCTCAAATCGCACGCGAACTGAATGTTGACGCCGTAGTGGAGGGCACCGTGCTCCGTTCCGGCGATCGTGTTCGCATCACCGCGCAGTTGATCGACGCTTCGACGGACAAACACCTGTGGTCGCAAAGCTATGAGGGCGAGTTTCGCGATACCCTCGCGCTCCAGAACCGGGTGGCCAGCGCCATCGCGGATCAAATTCGAATCAGTTTGACGCCGCAAGAGCAGGCCGCGTTGAAGAGCGGCAAGGTCGTCAACCCCGACGCCTACGAGTCCTACCTCAGAGGGCGCTACTTCTGGAACAAGCGAACTCCCGATGGGCTGCGCTCGGCCCTGGCCTATTTCAACCAGGCCATCGAAGAAGATCCGAAATATGCGCAATCGTATTCCGGACTAGCCGACACCTACGCTCTGCTGGGCGACTGGCAGTATGCCGTCATGACTCCCAAAGAGGCGTTCCCCAAAGCGAAGGAGGCTGCGCTCAAGGCCATCGAACTGGATGCCACGCTTGGCGAAGCGCACACCTCGCTGGCATTCGTGCTGGACGGCTTCGACTGGGATTTCGACTTGGGAGACAAGGAGTTTCAGCGGGCTATCGAACTCAGTCCGGGTTACGCGACGGCTCACCACTGGTATGCATGGCATCTGGCTCTGATAGGTCAAAACCAGGAAGCCATTGCGGAGATGAGAAAGGCGAAAAGCCTGGATCCGTTATCTCTGATCATCAATGCCGACCTGGCTGAACTGCTGGTCATTGCCCGCGCTTATGACGAAGCGATTGAGCAGAGCCGCAAAACTATCGAGATGGATCCCAACTTCGCCCTGGCGCATAACCAGCTTGGGCAGGCTTACCTGGGAAAGCAGATGTATACCGACGGGGTGGCTGAGTTACAGAGCGCGGTCCGGCTTTCTGGCGGCAGTCCAATCTGCACGGCGAACCTGGCTCGCGCGTACGTCCTTTCCGGCAATAAGAAGGACGCCCAAAAACTGTTGGACGATTTGCTGGCTCGCTCCCAGCCCGGTCACTCCAACGCCGCCGAGATTGCCATGATCTATACGGCGCTTGGCGATGTGGACCAGGCGATGAAGTGGCTGGAAAAAGGCTATGAAGAACGATTCAATCCGGGTGTGCTCTTGCGGCCGGGCTTCGACTCTCTCCGCTCCGATCCGCGCTTCCAGGAGCTGATGCGTCGGATCGGACTGCATAGTTCGAAATAAACTTCTGCGCAACCTCGGCGGCATTTCTTAGGATTGCCTGCCGCTTTTCATGAACTCGAGCACCAGCGCGGCAATCTCATCTGCGGCAACCATCGAGTGCGAAATGGCCGGCATCCAGAATGTGAACCTCGGCCTTCGTAACATCCTGCCGGTAACGTTCTGGCTCGCCGCGTGCTGAGCGCTGACCTGGCTGTTTCCGTTGGCAATGCTCGGCGGCGGAGAGGTGGGGTTTAGCTTTTCTGCATCATCGCCCGGCAATGGCGCGCGATCTGGCGATCTTCCTGGCTGGGAACGATGTTGACTCGCGCGGAGCCGCCGGTTGCGGAGATTGTGCCTGCGCTCGCCTGGTTATTTTTGTCGTCAATCGCAATGCCGAGGAAGCCCAGTCCTTCACAGACGCCGCTTCTAACGCGCGCGCTGTGCTCGCCGATGCCTCCGGCGAAGATCAGCATGTCGAGACCGCCGAGCACGGCGGTGTACGCCGCGATGACCTTACGAATCGATAAGCAGAACACGTCAATCGCGAGCTGCGCACGGTGGTCGCCCTGCTCGGCGGCCAGTTGCAGCGCCCGCATGTCGGATGTCCCGCCGGAGAGCGCCTTCAGGCCGGCATCATGGTTTAACAGCTTCTCGAGGGAGTCGGCGTCCATCTTCTTCGCGCGCTGCAGGAAGAGCAGCACTCCGGGATCGAGATCGCCGGTGCGCGTTGCCATCGGAATGCCTCCCGTAGGTGTCAGGCCCATGCTGGTGTCGACGGACTTGCCATCTTTGACGGCAGCGAGACTTGCGCCGCTGCCCAGATGGGCCATCACCACGCGGCTGGGAAGTTTACTTCCGAGTTGATGAACGATGGATTCGTAGGACAGGCCGTGAAAGCCGTAGCGGCGGATGCCTTCGTCGTACAACTGGCGTGAGAGCGGAAAGCGCGCCGCCGCTTCCGGCATGGTGGTGTGGAAGGCGGTGTCGAAGCAGGCGAACTGGGGCACGTCAGCATAGGCGTGCTCTGCTTCGGCGATCAACTGAAGCGCCATGGGAATGTGCAGCGGCGCGAAGTGAACGCAGGCTTGCAACTCCGAAACCAGCTCCGGCGTGATGCGCTGATGCGTCACCAGCCGAGGGCCGCCGTGCACGACGCGATGCCCGATGGCATACGGCTTGCCTGGAGCCAGTTCATCGAGCCAGCGCGCGGCATGGGTCAAAGCGTCATGCCGCGAGACAAAGCCAATCTTGTCCGAGCGCAATGTCTTGCCCGATGCGTCCTTCACTTCGAGAGTTCCGCTGCTCTGACCGATGCCATCGGCCAGTCCGTCGAAGAGCACCTGCTCGTCGCCATCCTTCTCCGTATACAAGCCGAATTTCAGAGAAGAGGATCCCGTGTTGATGACCAGTATGGATTGCTCAGCCATAAAGCAGACCTGCTTTCGTATGTATAGAGGCGCGCGCGACGCGTAGGTTTGCTGCTCCTCACTCTAACAGCATGTTGAAATCGAGAAATTACTTGTGGCAGCACGGCATTTGTAACCATCCATTCATCAGAACGCTGATAGCCTTATCACAGTGCAGTCGTGCATTTGTCGATCTTATCGGCAATTGTTTACAGAAATGTTTATTGAGTAGCGCGATGAGCAGGAGTTGAGAAATGAAATCTACGGCGGTGATTGACCACACGGCAGAGCTGGGCGAGCAGGTACTGACGCAGGACGAACTTCACAATATGGATGCTTACTGGCGCGCCTGTAATTACATGTGCGCCGGCATGATCTACTTGCGCGACAACCCTCTGCTGCGAGAGCCGCTGCGGCCGGAGCACTTCAAGAATCGTCTGCTCGGACATTGGGGATCGGATCCGGGACAGAGTTTTACCTGGGTTCATCTGAATCGCGTGATCCGCAAGTACGACCTCGACATGATTTACATCTCCGGGCCCGGTCACGGCGCGCCGGCAATGATCTCCAACTGCTATCTGGAGGGAACGTATTCCGAAATTTATCCGGAGAAGAGCCAGGATGAGACCGGAATGCTGAATCTTTTCCGCGCCTTCTCGTTTCCCGGCCAGCTCGGCAGCCACTGCACGCCCGAGGTTCCGGGATCGATTCACGAAGGCGGCGAGCTGGGTTACAGCATTTCCCATGCATTCGGAGCGGCCTTCGACAATCCTGACCTGATCGTGAGCGTGGTGGTTGGCGATGGTGAGTCGGAGACTGGGCCGCTGGCAACTTCCTGGCACTCGAACAAGTTTCTCAATCCCATCCGCGACGGCGCGGTGCTGCCCATCCTTCATTTGAACGGATACAAGATCGCCAATCCGACGATTCTTGCGCGCATTACTCCCGAAGAATTGGAGGCGCTGTTCGTCGGCTATGGCTGGGAGCCGCACGTGGTGGAGGGCAACGATCCTCTGGTTATGCACCAGCTAATGGCGCGCGCGGTCGAAGACTGCATTCAGCAGATCCGCGCGATTCAGAAAGAGGCGCGCAGCTCAGGCAAGGCGGAGCGTCCGCGCTGGCCGATGATCATTCTGCGTTCGCCGAAGGGATGGACCGGACCGAAGGAAGTCGACGGACATCGAGTGGAAGATTTCTGGCGTGCGCACCAGGTTCCGGTGTCGGAAGTGAAGGAAAATCCCGAGCACCTGAAGATCGTCGAGAAGTGGATGAGAAGCTATCGTCCGGAAGACCTGTTCGACGAACACGGAACGCTGCAGGCTGAGTTGCGAAAGCTGCCGCCCACGGGCGATCGCCGCATGACGGCCAATCCTCATGCTAACGGCGGCAAGCTGCGCAAGGCGCTCGACATGCCCGATTTTCGCGACTATGCGGTGGGTATCGACGAGCCGGGAACCAAGTCCGCTTCGCCGACGGAAAATCTGGGCAAGTTTTTATGCGACGTAATGCGCAGGAACATGAACAGCTTCCGCGTATTCAGCCCGGACGAGAACGCGTCGAACAAGTTGCAGGACATCTACGAAGCCAGTCCGAAGACATGGATGGCAGAGATCAAGCCTGAAGACGCCGACGGAACGGAAATCGCGCCCGACGGCCGGGTAATGGAGATGCTGAGCGAGCACACGCTGGAAGGCTGGCTCGAAGGATATCTGCTGACCGGACGCCACGGGCTGCTCAACACGTATGAAGCATTCGCGCACATCATCGACTCGATGTACAACCAGTACGCAAAGTGGCTGGAGAAGTCGAAGCTGGAGCTGAGCTGGCGCGCGCCGATTTCATCGCTGAACCTGCTGATCTCGTCGCTGGTCTGGCGGCAGGACCACAACGGCTTCACGCACGAAGACCCGGGATTCCTCGACGTGGTCAGCAACAAGAGCGCGACGCTGACGCGAATCTATCTTCCTCCCGATGCGAACTGCCTGCTGAGCGTCGCCGACCACTGTTTGCGCAGCGTCGATTACGTGAACGTCATTGTCTCCGACAAGCAGAACCACCTGGTCTATCTCGACATGGACCAGGCGATTACGCATTGCACGAAAGGCATCGGCATCTGGGATTGGGCCAGCAACGACGCCGGCAGCGAGCCCGACGTGGTGATTGCCAGCGCCGGAGACATTCTGACGCAGGAAGCGCTGGCGGCGGTTGCGATTCTGCGCCAGAACCTGCCGGACCTGAAGATTCGCTACGTCAACGTGGTCGATCTTTATCGGCTGCAGCCGGAGTCGGAGCATCCGCACGGATTGAGCGATCGCGATTTCGATTCGCTCTTCACCAAGGACAAGCCGGTGATCTTCAACTTCCACGGCTATCCCTGGCTGATCCACAAGTTCACCTACCGGCGCACGAACCATGCGAACATCCACGTTCGCGGATACATGGAGCGCGGCAACATCAATACGCCGCTGGAGCTGGCGATTCGCAATGAGGTTGACCGCTTCCATCTTGCCATCGATGTGATCGATCGCGTGCCGCGATTCCAGGTTGCCGCCGCACATCTGAAGCAGTGGCTCCAGGATCAGATCATTGACAGCATCAATTATGCGTATTCGGAGGGCATTGACCGGCCGGAGATCCGCAACTGGACCTGGCCGTTAGGGAAGTGAGTTAAGTCGGAGACGGGCCTTTAGCCTTGATTGCGTGAATTCGCGATGCGGCTAATCTCTGGTGGCGCTTTGAGTGAATGCAGCCGATCACGACGGAGCCATCTTCCTCGACAACGTACCAAAATCGCAAAAGGAACTTGCCGTAGCAACACGTGCCTGCCGTTTTGAATCACTGGAGTATGTAATTTTGGATTTGTACGATGACTTCGACAGCCTCATCCACTCTCTCGATGAACTCATGGCCGAGGCCTTCGCGCTTTCCTTCGTAGTAGCCGAATGCGTCTGCCAGGTCAGCCTCTGCGGCGGCCGTAAATCGGACCGGGTATCTCAACGCTGTGGCTTGCGTTCGAGGATGCGGCGCTTCACTTCAGGCCAAGGGGTGGCCGTTTTCTTGTCCTGATCAAGCGATGCCAGACGTTGGCGAACAATTTCCTCGACATCTGCGGAAGCGGGAATACCAGCGTGTTTTTCTTCCGTTGCTTTCATATCGATATGTTAGGCCGATCACTGTGGCCTGACCATACCTTGAGCGGGTTGATACGCAAGCACCTCAACAATCTCGTACTCTATCGCAGCAAGGTTGCTAGCCGCGGATGACAATTTTTTCCTCCCATGGATTTGCCTCTTCGGTGTGGTCCACCACTGGCGGCTGCATGGGAGGTCCATCCGCTGAAGCTGCGGACGCGCTCAGAGCAGGAGGCGGTGAGGGCGTCGCCGCCATGCTGGGCGGAGCGATGGTGCGGTTGTCGACGGGCAGAAGCTGCGGGTGCTCGGCTGCCCATTTAGCGGCGAGTCCATTCAGCGGGCTCTTGGTGTTGTACTCCTGGTAGGCGATCATGCGGCCAATGCGAACGATGAGGTCGTCCAGACCCTCCGAAGCCGCCCAGAAATCGCCGATGCAGACAGTCGACTCGTCGAAGTTGGGATGGAAGATGGGCGTCAGCATACGGCACTGCGGAGCGCGCCGGGGATAGCCGAGCGACAGATTCACTTCCATCTCGTGAAGGTCGCGTTCCTGGATATCGCCGCCGGGCGTGACGAACAGTCCCTTCACGTTGTAGGTGAAGCGGTAAACCTCAGGCGGCATGCCGGCCGTGCCTGAGATCCTGATCAGGGGCCAGCCGGCGAGGCGCTG
Organism: uncultured Acidobacteriaceae bacterium; assembly: GCA_963698845.1. Taxonomy (GTDB): domain Bacteria; phylum Acidobacteriota; class Terriglobia; order Terriglobales; family Acidobacteriaceae; genus Bog-257. The sequence goes on along the minus strand of CAVOSH010000005.1, from coordinate 219,957 downwards.
GGTCAGGGTTTCAAAGTCGAGTTTGAGGCGGCGAACTCGCGGCGAGATCATGGGTACTTCTCAATCGTTACAAGTTCCGGGCAATCGTGAAGACGGCAACGAGTCCCAGGAAGAACGTCAGCGCGGGCTGCGGAATTTGCGGCCATTCCATCTGCTTTCCAGTCGCGGCCTTCCAGTACACAATCCCGGCAAACGCCAGCAGCAGCGGAAGCAGCGCTACGAATAATGGATTGTAATGCATGGCATCGATCACCCGGCCATGCAACAACGCGGCCAGGGCCCGCGTGCTTCCGCATCCCGGACAATACAAGTGAAGGTAGCGGTAAACGGGGCAGACCGGATAGAAGCTATATTTCTCCGGAGGGAAGCGATAGAGCAGCGCGGCCGCGGCCATTGCGGCCAGCAGCACGAGGTTCGCGTTGCGTCTAACCAGGTTCATGCGTGTTGTCCGAAGTTCATCTGCTGGACTTGCTTTGCGCGCGCGATTTCGGTGAAGTGATATTGGAAGTAAATGATGTTGAAAAAGAAGGTCATCACGGCGCTGAGTTGCAAGCCGATCGGTTCTTGGGTGTTGAAGTGCTGTTCGATCGAGGCCTTCATGCTGAAGACGGCTATGAACCAGAGGCCCAGCCCTCCCAGGCTGAAGAAGCCGCCGAATTCTCCCACCTGGTGGCTCGCATTGGTAGCGCCGCCGGCAAAGAAGAGTGCGATGGCGATGATGATGTACACCATCGCCTTGCTCTCCGGTTCAACCTTCTTGATCCACGCGGCCTGCACGATAGCCCAGGCCCAGCCGAACAACCCGCAAGTCACGATCTGCAGCGCGAGCACGATTGCCCAATGCAGCGAGGGAGGCGGGGGATAGGGCGAAACTGCCGGGGCGGTCCATGGCGGCGTCCCCGCGGCCGGCGCCGGCACCGGGATGTTGCCGATGATCTGCGAGAGCGGTACCCAGTTGTCCATGCCCTCGCTCTTCACCAGGTCGGAGACCAGGATGTTGCCGGCGGCCACATAGCGCTGGAGGTCGGCAAGTGTGTAGGGCCCATACTGCTGGCCATCGCGCATCAGCATGTAATTCATACAGGCTCACGTCCTACGAGAATTGAACTCCCTCGCTGTCCTCGGTCACGGTACAGACTTCAACAATTGCCCAGATCCAGCTTACAAACGAAGCATAGAAGCAGGTAAAGATACTCAGGCACAACTGGGCTGCGGCCTTCCTCACATAGCCGGCGTAGAAGTTATGCACGCCCAGCGCGCCCAGGAAAATTCCCAGGAGAATAAACGTTACGCGGCTCTTCGGGGGACGAAAGCCGGCATACAGCTCCGCCAATGTGGGAGGTCGCGCCGGAACGTAGGCCGGCGGCAAGGGGATCCCAATTGCTCCCGGGGGCAAGGGTGGGGGCGGGACGGCACTTGTGTCCGCAGGTGGCGGCGGAGGGGCTGGAACATCCCACGTTGTGGCATGATCGGGTGAAGCCACTGTTTCCGGCGGCGGAGCAATCGGGCCGCTCAGGCCAAGCACGCTGGGCGTATGCCATCCCGCATTTTCTTCCTGCAGTGTTGGCGCAGCGGCGGGCGCGGCGGGCGCTAGCTGCACTGGGGCGACCGCTTCAGGAACAGTGATTGTGACCTTGGGCTCGTCCGCTGGAGCCTGCGTACATCCAAAGACGGTGCAGCCGCCATTTTCCGCGTAACAATCGGCGTGATGCGGCGTGCCGCAGCCGGAACAATCGCGGCGATTCTCCGCGTCGTCGATCGGCGTGCGGCAATAGGGGCAGATGGGGGTCACCGCTGCTTCTCCTGGTAGCGGAAGCCGTAGCGCCCGATTTGCAGCAGCGAGCCGCTTTGCAGAACCTGCTTCTGGATGGGAACTCCGGCGACATAAACCGGTCCGACCGCGCTAATCTGCAGACGCGGCCCGCGACTCTCCAGCACGGCGTGATTCGGAAGTATGTTGGAATCCTTGAACAGGTAGATGTCGCATTGCTGGCTGCTGCCCATGGTAGTGAGCGGCTTGTACAGAATGAACTGCTTGCCGGCGAGCGGACCGGAGGTGACGTAGAGCCAGCGATCTTTCAGCGCGCTCTCGATGACGCCGATGCCGATGCCGGTAGCCATGCCGGTCAAGGCGAAGCCGACGGCGCGGCTCAGCGCTCCGCCGTGGGTGGCGAGCGAGATGGGATCGAAGAGCAGTCCGCCCAATCCGGCGCCAATGACGCCACCGAGAATGCCGTATCCGGCCTTCTTGCCGGACCAGCCCACGATGCCATAGACCGCTCCGCCCGCGACGCCGAAGACCATCCAGCCGATGGCGCGCGCAATCCACAGCGCGGGATTTTTATTGGTGGTCGCGCCAGCTTGCATGCTGATCGAAATCCCGATGGTGTAAATCACATTCGCGATCACGCCCAGGATGAAGCCGAAGATCATGCCCAAGGGGAGAGACATGGCTGCGCGCTGTGCAGCTTTCTTGGCGGAACGCTCCACCACGCTCTCGGCTACACCGAAGCAAACGCAGAGCATGGCCACCAGGATTGGAATGAGCCACACGTTTCCCCAGCGTTGGGCGCCAGCCTGGCCGTCGACAAATGCCGGCTCGCAAATGCCCCAGCCGATCAGAGCTCCCACCAGTCCGGCGAGTCCGAGATAGAACCAGCCTTGCAGCAGCAGGCTGCCGCGCTCCTGGCCGGTCGCAAGCGGCTCTTCCGTGGCCTTGATGCTGCCGTACTTGTTCTCGCCCGAGACCGCGAGCTGCGTTTCCGGCTTGCTCTCGCTTACGGTTACCTGCTCCAGGTCTTCCGGCGTGATCTTGATCGGATTGTCATTTGGGCTGGGCATTGGTCCCCTTGCTTCCTTGGTCGGGCGGATGAGAGGCGTCAGGCGCGGTGCTTGCAGGCGGCGCGCTGGCAGCCGGAGCCGGATTGTTGGGCATGATCCCGGCTGGCAGAGCGATGAGCGGCTTGCCGGTTTGCGGATCGACCGGAACCACCAGCACTCGCGGAAAGATGTACCACGCGATGAGCAGGCCCAGCGCGATGGCCAGCAGATGCGAGAGCAGAGTCATCACCCATCGCAGTGACGACTTCTCCGTCACCTGAAGCTGCCGCGGCAGGTCGGACCGCGGCAAGTCATCATCATCCTGCGCCACCCCTTCTTTCGATCCGTGAGTCTCGCTGCACTCCTCGCCACCGCGAGAGTCAGCGACGCTGATCAGTCCCAGGCGCTCGATGCGCTCGCCGGCCCAGCCGAAGAAGCCTTCCTCGTCGCTGTGCGGGTCATACACCCACGCGACTTGCTCGGGCGCGGAGAAGAAGTTGCGATGAATAAAGGTGTCGTGGTCGGAGAGAAAAATGCCGAAGCCGGGATGCGAGTGATACCAGCCGACAATGCGCTCGTCCGGGAAATCGGCGTCCTTGACCTTATAGATGTGCTCCCACGTGTCCTGGGTAAACGTGACATGCGTGCCCGCCTGGGCCGCGTCTTTTCCGGCAATGCATTCATTGATGTGGACGGCGCCCTCTTTCACGCCGCCGATGAGGATGCCGCAGACCTCGGTCTTCATGTTCGAGCGGGCATGCTGGCGGATGCGACGCGCGACTTCCGATGAGACGATGACCGGGGGGGTGACGTCAGCCTTCTGCTTGGAGGGCTTCATGAGCGCTCACCGCCCGTTTCCGCCAGCGCGCCTAAAACTTTCTGCTCGTCGCCGGCAATGAGATAGGCGAGTTCTTCGTCTCCCGCGCGCGCGACGAAGATGTCGAAAGGCGGCAGCCCAAGTTGATCGAGGTGGCGATCATTAAGGCCAGTCTCGCCGGAATAGCCGTGCAAGGTGATGACTCTCCGCATGTGACCGTCGGCCGGGCAGCGTCCCTGCTCGTAGCTCACCGTTCCGACCGGCACGAAGAGAGCCTCGACGGCGCTGCAATGCGGGCAGACGAGTTGATGAATGATGTCGCGGCTGAACTCGATAGTTACGTTTTCGGAATGCAAATCCTGCCGGGCGCGTTCGCGTAGTTGCTGGAGCGTCAAATCGCCGGAGCGTTCCTGCAAACGAAGCACACGGCCGAAAGTGTAATGACTCATGCAGTCCGCGTTCGGGGTGTACTCAACAACGTAAGAGGTGTGGTTAAGGCCTTCGAAGATGTAGCCGCGGCCGGCGAGGGTCGGCAGGCCGTGGATCAGCTTCATCGCCTCCTGCACCTCGACGCCCGCGATGATGGAGGAAATGGTCGGCGTAGTTGCGACCTTGCCTTGCACGTCGGCCTCGGCCAGCAGCAGATTGCACGACATGCGGCGCTCGAGTAATGCCCAATCGGTTTCGCCAAGGGTGCATTCGTAACAGGGAGGCGTGCCGGGAATGAAGACGCGGACAACGCCGTTGATGCCTTCGATCGCGCCATCCACCCACGGGCGGTTCGTCTTCCACGCCGCACGATTGATCCACAGCCGGGCTTCGCGATTGTCGAGGCCGGCGATGATGAGATCGCTCCAGGCGAACAGGCCCAGGCCGACTTGATGAATAATGTCTGCCGGGATCGGCTTGACCGCTGCTCCGGGACAGAGCGATTCATACGATCGGGCCGCGACTTCGGCCTTGGTGTGGCCGACATCGGAGTCGCGAAACAGAACTGCGCGCGAAAGGTTCGACTCTTCGATGCGGTCAAGATCGACGACGACGATCTTCTGAAACCCAAGCAGGGCAAGGTTCTTGAGGATTTCGTTTCCGAGAGCGCCGGCCCCGGCGACCAGCACGCGAGCCGCGCGAATCCTGGCTTCATCCCACCAGGGAATGAGCCGAAGCCGGCTGTAGCGGTCTTCCTGCAAATCGGAGGCAGCGATTTTGACCTCGGTCGTCATCGATCAGCCGGCGGTGATCTCCGGCTGCAGGCGAAGGATGTCGCCATCCTGCACGGCGGCCTCGGCGAGCGTCTGCGTGTCCTGCACCTGGCGGCCCGAGTTCTTGTGATGGAACTTATAGCTCAGCGGCGCGCCGTCCGGGCCGTTCGCCGGGAGTTTCAACTTCTGCACCAGGACCGCGATGATCTTGTTGCAGGGAGCGTCGTCCGGTAGTTCGACGGGGACACGCTTGTTTTCAGTCGAGTCGTAAACGGTTACGTTGATATAGCCCATATCTCTCACCGAACTTTATTGGTGCGCCTGCAGTTTTGTCGAAGTCGCCGCGCTCACAAAATGCTCGAATTCTTCCTGGCCGTTGCCGGAGAACGACCAGCCCGCCGAGTTGGTTAGCGCGTGCGCGCTGATCGCGAAGTTCAGGTTCTCGGCGTTGGGATCGACGTTGTGATCCATCTTGGCGGTGACCACGGCGATCAGGTTTCCGTGCGCGTCATACACCGGACCGCCGCTGTTGCCGGGGCTTACCGGGGCCGAAATCTGTACCATGTCGCCATCGAGACGCGAGATGATGCCGTTGGACAGGGTGAACTTCAAACCTTCGGGATGCCCGATCACATAAATCTGCTCGCCATCTTCTCCTTTGGCGATTGACTGGGTGAACGAGGCGCTGCCCGAGTGCCGCGGGATCCACAGCAGAACCAGGTCGAGAGTATTGTGCCGGGCGACAACGTTCGCCTGACTCCAAACGCCGGCGCTGGTTGCCACCAGCGCCTGCTTGGTCTCCCCTGACTTGCCGGTGTCGACCACGTGCCGGGCGGTTGCCAACAGGTAGCCTTTCTCGTCGGCTTGCAGGAGCATTCCGGCGCCGAAAGAGCTGATGCCGAGCTGTTGCTTGCCCAGCCAGCCGCGCGGCGCAGGTGAGACCACGACGGTCAGAGGCTTCAACTCCTGCGAGATGGCGACGCTATCCATCGGCGTGGAGCTGGGCAGCTGCGGGAACTGTTCGCGCTCGTCCAGATCGGTGGAGTCCGAAGATGAGCCGACGATCGCAGGCAGCGGGCCACCCAGAGAGAACATGGCGACGGCGGCGGCTGAAGTCAGAAATCCGCTGATGATCAGCAGGGTCGCAAGATAGGACGTCCAGGCATAGCGAATCCGGGGCGCCTGGTTGCGCAGTGCAACCCGCATGATGATGGCGAACAGGCAGAGCACCGGCAGCAGCAGCACCAGGATCGACAGAGCAGCCCGAATGCCCCAGTGAATGGGCGGCGGCAGCTTTGGCTGTTGCGGGGTCGAGCTATTTGTCAGATCGCCAAGCTCTGCGACCTCACGAGAACTGACGCTGATTCGGTCCATACTCAGTGGCGCCGGCTATTTGGAATGGGGCGAGAAAGTATCTGTATACCAGCTTTGCGGCTCGATTCCAATTAGTTAGTGTGCGTAGACTACCATGAATGGCGGCTCTAAGGGCTTAGTTCCCACTGCCCGGCCGGCAACTTATTTGCTTTCAATCTGCGGCGCCTTGGGTAGTATGGTCACACTATAGTTTCGGCTGGGCAGCCACGGGTTAGCTGCCGGCCATCGTCTCCTCCTATGCGTGTCACTCTTCGAAACGCAACCCTGCTGGGCTTGATAGTGCTGCTGATCGCAGCGCTGGTTGGATTTGTGCTCACGCGAGAGAAGGCGGCGGCGCCGTCGAACAACCCCTCGCGAAAACTCAGCCTGCAAGGCTGGTGGAACAGTCTCCGCTGGAGACGGCGCACAGTGTTGCCGGGATCGCGAGCACGGCGCCGGAGCAGAAGCTTGCGGAAGAAGCTTATCGCATCGCCGACCATGAAGTGGATATGGCGTTCGCGTCGGCGCTGCAGTCGCCGAGCTGCATCCCCCCGCGCAGGACAGCACAACCAAAGAACTGAACCAGCGAATTCAGCGGATGGCGGACCGGCTGCAATCGGTGCAGCAGAACGTCAAGCGTCTAACGGCACTCAGCGCCACGCCGCGCTACGCGAATGATCAGGCGATTCAGCAGCAACTGGAGCTGGCGCAGGCGCGCGCGACCCTGCTGCAGGATGGGTTGGACGACGCCAAGGAAGACCTGGTGCGCGCCGGCGGCGACCCGCAGGCGGAGATCAAGCAGGAGTTGGAAGAACACGAGAGCCTGCAGCACGGCAACTCGGGGCCTGCGGCGAATGCCTCCTCCAAGCCCGACTCCTTTGGGGTTGCAGGAAATCTGGTGTCGCAATTCCAGACCTGGCGGCGGCTGCGTGCAAACCACGCGCGGCTGCTGGTGGCGCAGCAACAGGCGGAGACTTATGCCGCAACCCTGACGCGCAAGCATCAGGCGCTGGAAAAGGGAATGGCTGATGTTCTCGGCGACGAGGACGATTCCTCGGGCGACGACAGCGCGCCGGCCGTCGGAGCCGTCCCAGCAGAGTGCCAAGGTTTCTCAGCTGACTGCGATGTCGAAGAACAGCAAGCTGATGTCGCAGTACGACCGCCGCATTCAGGACGAGCAGCAACTGGCCGCAATCTATGGACAGTGGGCGGGTATCGTCGACTCTGCAGATACGCGCCGAACTACACGGCATCCTGCGCTCGCTGCTGCTGATCGTGCTGGCATTGATCGGAATCGTGCTGGCGGAAGGCTTCGTCGAACGCTTCTACATGAAGCTCGGCCCGGATCGCCGCCGCATGGGAACGATGCGCCTGGTGCTGCGATTCGTCTCGCAGTTGATTGGCGTGCTGGTAATCCTGCTGGTGCTGTTCGGGCCTCCCAGCCAGCTGTCGACGGTGCTGGCGCTGGGTGCGGCGGGACTGACGGTCGCGTTGAAAGACTTCCTCGTGGCCTTCTTCGGATGGTTCATCCTGATGGGCCGTCACGGCATCAGCGCGGGCGATTGGGTTGAGATCAACGGCATCGGCGGCGAAGTGGTGGAGGTCGGCCTGCTGCGCACCATCCTGCTGGAGACGGGGAACTGGAATGATGCCGGCCATCCCACGGGGCGCAAGGTGTCGTTCGTCAACAGCTACGCGATCGAGGGACATTACTTCAACTTCACTACCGCCGGGCAATGGCTGTGGGACGAGTTGGACGTGCTGATCCCGGCGGGAGAAGATCCGTATTACCTGACGAACTCCGTTCTGAAGCTGGTCAGCGAGCAAACCCAGGCAGACGCCACGCAGGCGGAAGAGGAGTGGAACATATGCGGCGAAGCGCTCGGCGATCCAGGCGTTTTCCGCTGCTCCCGCCATTAATGTTCGGCCGACCAACCTGGGCGTGAACCTGGTCGTGCGCTACGTAGTGAACGCGCACAATCGTTATGAGGTACGCACCCGGCTGTATCAGTCGATTGTCGGGCTGCTGCACGGCGGCAAAGTCGCGCTGGCCGGCGAGTCGCAGCTTCCAGCCAAGTCTGAAAACCCCTATACGGTTCCTTGAAGGCGGCTGCGTGCAAGCGTTGTTTAGATAGAACCCCCGCCTCACGTCGCACATCCAAACGTTTCATGCGAACGCCCTGCGATGATGGCGTCATCCAATCCAGAAGCTCGGCCTCGCCCTGCGGGCGGCAACAGGGCATGTGGGTTCTGGCCGCGACCATCGTCGGCTCCAGCATGGCGTTCATCGACAGCACCGTGGTCAACGTCGCTGTACCGGCGCTGCAAAGTAATTTCGGCGCAAGCGTAGTCGGCGTGCAGTGGGTGATAGAAGCCTACGGCCTCACGCTGGCTGCACTGATCCTGGTGGGCGGATCGATGGGCGACTTATTTGGCCGCCGCCGGATGTTTCTGACGGGCGTTACTGTTTTCGCGGCCGCTTCTACATGTTGCGGGCTTGCTTCCAGCATTCAACAGTTGATCGCGGCGCGGGCGGTACAGGGAATCGGAGCGGCGTTTCTTGTGCCCGGCAGTCTTGCGCTGATCAGCGCGTCCTTCGACGAGAGCGAGCGCGGCCGCGCTATCGGGACGTGGTCGGGTTCCACGGCGATCACCACCGCGATTGGCCCGGTGCTGGGAGGATGGCTGATTCAACACCTCTCGTGGCGATGGGCATTCTTCATTAATGTGCCGCTGGCCGCAGCGGTAATTGCGGCCGGACTTTGGAAAGTTCCGGAGAGCCGCAGCCAGCAAACTGGGCAGATCGATGGGTGGGGCGCAATCACCGCCACCGTAAGTTTGACCGGATTGGTTTTTGGGTTTGTGGAATCTTCAAACTTAGGCTGGCGAAGCCCGCTGGTGATGGGCAGCCTGGCAATGGGGGTTGCGAGCTCGTTGGCTTTCCTGACAATTGAGGCCAGGGCGGCGTCGCCGATGGTTCCGCTGAAGCTGTTTCGTTCGCGCGCCTTCAGCGGCGCTAATCTGCTCACGCTGTTTCTTTACTCCGCGGTCTCCATGTTTTTTTTCGTGCTGCCATTGAATCTGATTCAGGTGCAAGGTTATTCGGCAACGGGCGCGGGCGCTGCTATGTTGCCCATGATCGTGCTCATGTTCCTGTTGTCGCGCTGGTCGGGAGGGCTGGTGCATCGGTACGGAGCGCGGCTGCCGTTGATGCTTGGCCCGATGATTACCGCGCTTGGATTCTTGCTGTTCGCCATCCCTACGACGGGGGGCAGCTATTGGAGATCATTCTTTCCCGCCATGGTGACGCTCGGTTTGGGGATGGCGATCAGCGTCGCCCCATTGACGACGGTAGTGATGGACGCTGTGGATCAGGATCACGTGGGAGCGGCTTCGGGAATCAACAATGCCGTCGCTCGTGTTGCCGGAGTGTTGTCGATCGCGGTTTTGGGAGTGGTGATGGTTGCCAACTTCAGTGATCATCTGAATCGACGTCTGGAAGAGATGGCGATCCCCACACATGCACGAGTTGCCCTGCAAGCAAACGAGACCAATCTGGCCGCGCTGAAGCCGCCTGCGGGAATCGAGTCTCAAGCTGCGGACTCGATCCAATTTTCCATTGTCGTATCGTTTATTTCCGCATTCCGATTGATGATGTGGATTTGCGCGGCGCTCTCGCTGGCCAGCACAACTGTCGCCTGGAGATTCATTCCCGGTGAGGCTAAAGTCAAGCTATCCCCCACTGTGGGAGTAGCCTGACGTCAAAGCCGATCCAAGCCAGGCAGGCGCCGCGATGATCAGAGTTCATGCGACCGGTGTGAAACCATCTGCGTTATTGTCGTAATTCTCGTTCGATCAGCCTCCGGTTCTTCACCGGCAAGTGCTGCAGGGAAGCGCGGGCCAGCGCGATATAGACCTGCCTGACCTCGGGCAATCGTTTCAGTGCGGACAGGTGTCTCTTGATGGTGGCGACGTCGCCTCGTACCAGCGGGCCGCTGAACGCCGACGCTGCGTCCCTCTTCAAATAATTGCGTAATGTCTGCCATAGCAGCGGAGTCATGATCGGCTTGATGTCGTGTGGGCGAATACCGGCTGCCGCGGCCACCTGCTCCATCGAGGCCAGCAAGGCAATCACCAGTGGCGATGCGAAGCTTCCAAAGGCGTGATAGAGGACCTTTTTCCGCTTGTCGATCACGAAGGCATTGGCGCCCAGGTCCTCGACCATCCTGCGGGCGGCACGAACGGCGGCGGCATCGCCTTCCACCGCAAACGAAACCCCCGCCATCTCCGGGGCTGCGCCGCGAACGAAGGTCATCATGGGATGAACGGACGCGACGCGAGCGCCCAGCTTCCGAAGAGGCGCAAGTTCTTCGCTAGTCAGCGCGCCGCTGGAGTGAAAGACGAGCTTGTTCTTCCAATCCTGCGACTTCGACAGCGAGAGCGCGACCTGGGCGATCTCATCGTCAGGAACCGTGAGCCATACGATGTCGGTGTCGAGAGGCTCCTTCCCAAACGTCAGCACCCGCGTTCTGGTGTGCTTTGCCAGGGCGTTGGCATGCTTCCGTCCGGCACTCGCTTTTCTGACGGCGAGAGATTTTACCGGGTAGCCTGCTGCTGTCAGGGTCAGCGCCAGGGCACTGCCGAGGTTTCCCGCACCGACAATGCTGATGGTGGGAGCCTGACCGGGCAAAGATTTCTGGGGCACGGCGGGCAGAATAACAGATGTGCCTCCGGGATGCGATGCGCTCGCCTGCCTTACTATGTTTCCATGCCAACCCAGAAGCGTTCCGCGCAAAGCAAGCTTGCGAAGCCAAGCGGTAAGAAGGGCCTACAGGTGTTGTCCTCGAAGGTCGTCTACAAAGGCAAGGTCTTCAGCGTCACCTCCGACAAAATTAAAGAGCCGAACGGTGTGACCGCGACACGCGATGTCATTCGCCATTCGGGATCGATTGTTATTCTGGCGATCGACGAAACCGGCGACGAGCCGCGCGTTCTGCTGGAGCGTCAGTATCGCTACGCCGCGCAGGAATATTTGTGGGAGCTTCCGGCCGGGCGGATCGATCCGGGCGAGAGTGCGCTGGCCGGAGCCAAGCGTGAACTCATCGAGGAAACAGGTTACAGGGCCAAGCAGTGGAAGAAAGCTCTGACTTTCTACGCCAGTCCCGGATTTCTCGACGAAACCATGACCATTTATCTAGCGCGCGACCTGACGCTGGGCGAAGCGCAGCCTGAAGAAGACGAGTCGATCGAGTGCCACCTGGTTCCGTTGTCGCAGGCAATCGACATGATTCTGAGCGGCAAAATTCATGACGGCAAGGCCATCGCTGGCGTCCTTTGGCTCTCGGAATCCATGCGGCAGGGCGACTTGTAATCGGACAATTGGCAGCGTATCCGGCTGGAGGGCTTTGTCACGGTTGGTGCCATAAGCCCAGTAAAAATGCGGCTTCCAGCTATATACTGTATTGACAACACCACAAATCGGGAGCATAGTTGGGATACGCCGTTCAAGCAGGCTCCGAACACCGTGCCAATGTTCCAAGTGGGGGATGGTCCTTTCCGACTTTGGCTTCTGGGCTCAACCTGATGGACGCAACTATAAGACCAGCGCCCTCGGGGTGGGGGGTGCTGTAGGGCTCTGCCCGGAGGAAGAAAGCAAGTGAGACTGAAAGGGACCGTAAAGTGGTTCAACAACGCGAAAGGTTTCGGCTTCATCGGCCGGGACGATGGAAGTTCTGATGTGTTTGTGCACTACAGCGCGATCAGTTCTGAAGGTTACAAAAGTCTGCAGGAAGGCGATCAAGTCGAATTCGAAATCGTAGAAGGACAGAAGGGACCGCAAGCCGGCAACGTCACGCGAGTCCAGTAACCTGCCCAACAAAATTGAATAAAGCCCAGCCGAGGAGGCTGGGTTTTTTTATTGAACGGGCGGATTGCTTACGACAGCGCAGTCCGAAATCGCCACGTTTTTCTTGCGAGGAGCTCCGGAGCGGGTGTAAAGTGCGTGGGCTTAGTCGCCAGTATGAATCTGCGACATGGAGGCTCGGATGTTGAACCCTGCCAGACTTCACACCGCAGCAGTAAGAGGCGTCAAGCGCGTTCCGTTTGCGCTCATGATGACCTGCGCGCTGGCCTTTGCGATTTGCCAGTCCGCGCAGGCACAGACCTTCTCAGTAATACACACCTTCACCGGCGGGGCGGACGGATACCAACCTTATGCGGGCCTCACCATCGATCGCGGAGGCCATCTTTATGGGACTACGTCGGAATATCCCCAAGGTGGAACTGTATTTGAGATGAAGCAGGTGAATGGCAACTGGAGCTTCAGCACTATCCTTCCTTTCAACCTCAATAACGGATGGCTGCCTTTCAGCAGGGTCGTTTTCGGCCCAGGCGGCTCCATGTTCGGTACCACCTTCGAGGGCGGGACCAGCGAGAATTGTGAATTTGGCTGCGGCGCGGTCTACAACATCAGGCCACCCCGGGCGGTATGCAATAGGAGCAATTGTCCCTGGGCCGGAAACGCAATTGTTTCGTTCACGGACGGCCTTGATGGCGGCAATCCCAATCTCGTCGATCCGGTTTTTGATGCGGCAGGCAATCTGTACGGCACTGCCACCACGGGCGGCACCTCCGGCATCGGAGTGGCTTATAAGTTGACTCGCTCCAATGGCGTTTGGAGCGAAACTGTCATCCATAACTTCAACGGTACTGATGGAGCCTACCCGTATAGCGGAGTAATCTTTGACCAGGCCGGCAACGTTTATGGAACGACCGGCTATGGCGGTCAATATGACAAGGGCACTGTGTACCGGCTGTCACCCTCCGGATCGGGCTGGACACTGACAACGCTCTACAGCTTTCAAGGAACGAGTGACGGAGAATATCCTTCGGCGACTCTTGTTTTCGATGGAGCCGGCAATCTCTATGGAGCCACGCCGGTCGGCGGTTCAGGCGGCGGTGGAACTGTATTCAGACTGTCGCCTGCCGGGGGAGGCTGGAGCTTTTCTCTGCTGTATAGCTTGACCCGTCAGATCATCAACGATTCCTATCCCGGCGTATTCAATGCGTTGGTTCTGGACGCCGCCGGCAACCTCTATGGCGCCGACCACGCCGCCACTCCCAATGGTTACGGCTCGGTCTTTAAGCTGACGCCGTCGAACGGCAGCTGGACCTATACCAGTCTTCACGATTTCAGCGGTGGTAGTGACGGGGCAAATCCATCTGGTGGCGTGAATTTCGACATGAACGGCAATCTTTACGGCACAACTTTACTTGGCGGCAGCCAGGGCGGAAATTGCTTTACCGTCGGCTGCGGCGTGGTATGGGAGATCACCCCTTAGCTGGACGCCGTCGCTCCAGGAGCCGGCAATCGATCCGCGTTCTGTCGCAAATCATCCAGGTGATTAGCGGCTTCCCGCGCCTGGAGGTGGCGTGTCCATCCGCTCCACATATTGAGCGCGAGCTGGGCTGGCCTCGAACGGATCCGCGAAGTACTGCGTTTCTCGCGCCACTTGGTCGCCCCTGAACTCCATGATGCTCACGGTGTAGGAGGGCTTGGCGTCATAGGACAGGATGAATTCGGTGACCCAAAGGTCACCGCTGCCAACGATGCGCTGGACCGTAAAGCGTTTCTGGTTGGGCTGGATGGAGCGGGTGATCTGTATGTTGCGGCGGCCGCGGATACGCTCCCCTGACTGTGGATATTCCAGCACCGCGTCCAGGTGATAGATGCGGTGCTCGGTTTCAAAATCGTTGGCATCGGAGGCCGCCCAATGCTGATCCAGTGCCGCACGTATCTGTTGATCTCCCATCCTACCCTCCTGCGCCTGGGGAAAGCTTAGACTCCCACATGTCCTGGTTTCAAGAGGATCACTGTTAGCGATGAATGACAAAGCTCAAGATGTGCAATGCCCGACTTGTGGCGCTCTGCCACGAACTCCCTGCCGCCGGGAGAGCGGAGTGTCGCTCCCGGAATCTCACCTGGCCCGGAAGACGCTCGCCAGCGTTGAGATTGCCAAGGCAAAGAAGAAGGCCGCACAAGCTGAACCATTTCAAAAAGATTAAGAAGGACCGTCACACGTGCCTCCCGGAGAACACTTCATGGAAGAGGAAATGCGAATAAGATGATGTGACCCGATGCACTCTCTCTCGCGCAATGCGGTGCTGGTTCTGATTGGAGTCAGTCTCGTACTGCACGATACCGAGGAGTATTTCACCTTTCCGGCCTTCTTCCAGTCGGCAAACCGGCTGCTGCACTGGCTGCCCACGCCTGTTCTATTGCAAAACACACAGCACCTGCATTTCGCGCTGCTGATGGCAACCGTTCTGCCGCTGGCAGTAGTGATATGGGCCGTGCTACGTCCGAGCAAAGCGCTACTGGTAGCAGCACTCTTCCTGGAATCGGTTCTGCTGGTGAATGCGTTTTGGCACATGCTGGCCGCAGTGGTCAATCGCGGCTATGTTCCGGGAGTGATCACCGCCCTGCTGATCAACCTGCCATTCGGCGTCTACGTGCTGCGAAGAGCGGTACGAGAGCAGTGGATCGGATTGCGAACGGCATCCATCATGATCGCAGTAGCGGTGGTTCTGCATATCGTCGCCGTGGGCAGCTTATTAGGATGAGCATGAGCGGCCTCACTTGAACCAGTACAGTGTCTGCCTGGCCCAGGTTGAATTGGGATAATGTGCATGCAACAGGTCGAAGGCCTGCTTGCTGATTGCTCCTGTTTTGTCGTCGCTGCATCCGTAACGCGTGGCTCGCACCACCAGATGCAGCGCTTCGGGCAGGCGCTGATCGTCGGGGTGCGCCTTCGCCCAATCCAGAACGACACCTCCCATGTACTCCGGACCTCCGGTGAGAGTCGAAAGCTGATGTCGCTGCTCCTCGGCGTTGGTACGCTCGGCGGCCGTCAAAAAGGATGGGAAACGCGGCGGCATCACGGGGACGCGTACGGCCTGCTTTCCTGTCGCGGCATCAATCGGCGGTCCGTTGCCATACATCACAGTATTCGGCGGCAAGGTCGTACTGGGAAACTGATTTCCGCACCACCAGTTGTCGCGATAGTCGTCGATGGCGACGAACTTAGTGTCGCGGAAGGCGCCGCCGTAGATGAACGGGTCCATGCCGGGGAAGTGCAGCATCGTCCAGGTTGCCGCGAAGGAGCGCGCGTCACCGGATTTGGCCGAGTCGTACATTGTCAGATAGTCGCGTAACTCAGGATGGGCGCCGGCGACCGCCGACTCCACCGCTTTTGCCGCGTTCGCGTCGCCGAGAATGGCGGCGCGCGCCCAGGTTGCGGTCCCGATGTGCCCGCGCAAGTCGGACGGCAGCAGCGGTTCGGTTACGGCTTTCGTGAGCAGTGACAGAGGCAATCGTTGGTTGAAAATCTGTGAGGCGCCGCTGTCCAGTCGTTTGGGCAGCCGTCTGGGTTGCTTGTCGATGTCCGGGGGCGAGCCACAATCTCCGCAGTCCATGTGGGCATACTCGACCGGCGTTCGCCCCGCGTATAAAAGGAGTTGATGGAAGTCGGCGGCGACAGCGAACCGTTGCTCCAGTAATAGATTCAGCGCCGAAAGCGGGCCCTTCTCGAAGCGCGGCAGATTCGCATCGAGCAATGGCCGTGCGTCCTGTTGCCGGTCCCACTCGACCAGCAGCCGTGCCCGTTCGTACACTGCCATCTCATAGGCGGGTGAAGCCTGCGGGATGGCAGCGGCTGCGTCGGCGAACGCTTTGGCGTACGACTCTTTCCCGTTGGTCATGCTCAAGGCGGCCATCAGCCATGCCTCCGACTTGGTCGTCCGCCAGCGTTCTACCGCATGGGCCAGCGCATCGGGACTCTGCTGCTGGAAGCTCAGCACCCAATCGGTGAGATCGTCGAGCAAACCGCGTTCTGCCAGACGGCTGCGCCAGGCGTTAAATTTCGGAGTATTCACGTCACCGCTGTCCCGGACCTGCTGCCGGATAAACCAGTTGAAGTCGATCAGGTCCTGCGCGGTGTCGCCCGCCGGTGTGCGGCCCGCAAGCTGTTGTGCAACTGCATACAGACGCTGGTCGGGATGCAGACGGCCTTCGACGTAGTTCAGCAGCTTCTGCGACGCGGGATGGATCGCGGCCAGCGATGGGTCTTTCAGGATGCGCTGAAGTTGTTTTTCGGCCGCCGTCATCTGCCGGACGTCGAAGGGCGGCGCGTCCGGATCAGTTGTGCCAGCGTCACCCGCGCTCGCGGGCGGGTTCAGCGTTGCATCGCGAATGTAGCAGCGCGCGACCAGGTACGGAGCCCAGTTGCGCCAGGGCGAATCGAGCTCGTCCGCGATCTGCTGGAACTGCTTTACCGCGCTTTGAAAGTCGCCGGCGTAGAAATTAGCGGCAGCGATCTGGTACTGACGATCCCTGGTCAGGACAGCGTTTTCGAATGTCGCTGGCGGCGGAAGGTTAGGACGGAGTGCGGTGGCATTCTGGGGAGTCACCCGCACTACCGCGTCAGCTCCGCAGTTTTCAAAGACCGTGTCCTGGGCCTGCACCCAATCACGCACCGCGGTGCTACCGGGCCCAAATTTTTTGGCAAGATCCTCGGCGGTCTGCGCAGCGGTGAAGAAGGCGTCATCTCCGCAGTTGGGATACTGTTGCCACCCATCTCGAAGCGCCCTGTAAGCGTCAATGTCCCGATGCGAAAAATAACCCTTAGGCGAGAGCGCTTCGATTCGCGCCTGGTCCCAGATGTCCAACGCACTCTTTGTCGACGACGGTTGGCTAAAGTGTTGAGGCGTCCACTCCTGCGCGACTGCCGTCTCCTCCGCCGTGGTCAGGGGATTCCCTGACAGGTAGCGATACGCGACGACAAGATATTGCCGCTCCTATCCCGGCTGCACGATGCCCAGCCTCCCTTGCGCGAACAGATCCAGAGGCTGGTCCGGCCCGTCCGGCTGCGTGAACACCGGCTCGGGAAAGCTAAACGCACAGGGAAAAATGTTGGCGGGCGTCAGCAACAACGCCAGCAGCAACAGAGCAGACGTAATTGAACGACCAGCAGGGAAGCGACGGTTCATGGGGTGAGCTTTCGTTGCACGGCCTGGAAACTGGTTGCAGTCCAGGCGCGTGGGCTGAACACATAGACGCGCCGGCCGGGGGCGATGTGCGGCCAGGGCTCGTCGGTAGATACGCCGACACTGGTGCGGCAGAGCGGCTCGCGGAAGTCGTCGCCCGTGGCCAGAGCGCGAGTGATGTTCTCGCGGTCCTTGCCCATGCGAAACAGCATCGGAACCGCTTCATTGATCGGCAGTCCGCTCAGCCAGTCGTCGCCCAGGCACCAGGAGCCCAGGGCCGTGATGGAGATTGGCGTTGCTGCCGGAACGAGAGATCGAACATCAGTCAGCAATGAGCGGTAAAAGCTGCGCTGCGATTGCATGGCATCGAAGTCGATCTGAACCCCTCGTACCTGCGGCAGCGCGGATGTGCCGGCGATCCATTGGGCTACTCTCAATCGGTAGGCGTCGTCAAACTGACGCGGCGTGTCGCTGGTGACTTCGAGGCGTACGACCGCGATGAGAGGGATGCTCTTGCCGACTTGCAGTAGTTGCAGCCGCGGGCGCAGGACTGGCTCGCGATTGAGGCAAATGGATTCGGCGAGGAAAGCGATGCCGACCTGGCTGGAGTCGACGAAACGCAGCGACTCGGGCCGTTCCCATGCCCAGAGCACAAGCTGCGGATTCGCTGAGGCTCTCCCCAAACCTGCGGCGCCGGTCAGGGCGACCAGGCAGACCACCGACAGCGCAAATGCCGCTCGGCGAATCGCAGCCATCTTGTGCATGAATTCAGGCACATAGTAGGACAGTTTGCGGGCGCCGTCCAGAGAAGTATCCGTTCCGAAATCGCGGCAATAAGGTTGCAAATACGAAAAGCCCCACCCAAGCAAAACCGGCTTGAATGGGGCACCCTCTGAGTCCTGATTCCGAAGGCGAAAAGCGAAGAGCGAAGAGCGGCCCGTCTACGCTCCGCAGCACTTCTTGTACTTCTTGCCGCTGCCGCAGGGGCAAGGATCGTTGCGGCCGACTTTTTCTCCGCGGACGACCTGCTGCACTGCCTGCATCTCACCTGCGCCGGCCATGCGCGCCTGCTCCAGTTCGCGGCGCTTGCGGCGCTGGAAGGCTTCTTCCATGTCGTCCATCGAGGTGACTGCGCGTGAGCGCCTTGGCTCTGTGCCGTCTCCGCCGCCTGCCGCGACCGGAACGCCGCCGAGGTGCCGCCATCGGTGGGGACCGCCGCTGCTGTAATAAGTTCCACGGTCGCCGCCTTCGATCACCTGCATGAGGTACAGGTAGCGGACGGTGTCTTCCTCGAAGCGCTCCATCATGGCTTCGAACATGTCGAAGGACTCGCGCTTGTACTCCACCAGCGGATCGTGCTGGCCGTAACCGCGCAGGCCGATGCCTTCGCGCAGGTGATCCATCGAGAGCAGGTGGTCTTTCCACTGCTGATCGAGCACGCTCAACATGATGATGCGCTCGTGATGACGCATCGCATCGGGGCCGATGAGCTGCTCCTTGGCGTCGTACCGCTCCTTCAGCTTGTCGAAGATGGTGTCGCCGAGTTCTCCGCCGATTCAGCTGGTCGGCGTCGACGCCTTCTTTCTCGATGTCCACGCCGAAGCGAGTGAAGATCTGATTCTTCAGGCCCTTGATGTCCCAGTCCTGCGGCCGCGTATCCTTGCTCGGCGTGCTTGTCGAGCAGGCCTCCGAGGATGTCGCGAACATAGTCCTGCAGGATCAGTTCCTTCTGATCGAGTCCTTCCAGCAACTGGCGGCGCAAGCCGTAGACGGCCTGGCGCTGCTTGTTCATTACGTCGTCGTACTCGAGCAGGTGTTTGCGGGCCTCGAAGTTCTGGCCTTCAACAGCTTTCTGCGCCGCTTCAATTCGACGCGTGATCATCTTCGACTCGATGGGGACGCCTTCTTCCATGCCCAGCCGCTGCAGCAGGTTCGACACCCACTCCTTGGCGAAGATGCGCATCAGGTCGTCTTCCAGCGACAGGTAGAAGCGCGAAGCGCCGGGATCGCCCTGACGGCCAGCGCGACCGCGCAACTGGTTATCGATGCGGCGCGCCTCGTGACGCTCGGTGCCGAAGATGAACAAGCCGCCGAGACGGATGACCTCGTCATGCTCGGCATCCGTGGCCTTCTTGAACTCGTGAAAAATCTCGTTCCACTGCGCGGTGTTCACCTGGTACTCAACGCCGCCATAGTAGAAGTAGGAGATGGTCGGATCGTCAGGCTTGGCCAGAACTTCGCCGGCAACCGGCTTGAGGGCCTTGGCCAGACCTTTCTTGATGGTCTCCTGCTTGGCCATGAATTCGGGATTGCCGCCCAGCAGAATGTCGGTGCCGCGACCGGCCATGTTGGTCGAGATGGTGATCGCCCCTTTGCGGCCCGCCTGGGCAACAATCTCGGCTTCCTTCTCGTGATACTTGGCATTCAGGACAACGTGCCGCACGCCCTTCTTCTTCAGCAGTTCGGAAAGACGCTCCGACTTCTCGACCGAGGTAGTGCCGACCAGCACGGGCTGGCCGCTCTCGGCGAGCCGCATGATCTCGTCAGCAGCTGCGAAATATTTTTCCTTCTCCGTGCGGTACACGACGTCGGAATTTTCGACACGCAGCAGCGGTTTGTTGGTCGGGATGACGACGACTTCCAGGCGGTAGATCTTATCGAACTCAGCGGCTTCCGTTTCAGCCGTACCGGTCATGCCGGCCAGCTTCTTGTACATGCGGAAGTAATTCTGGAAGGTGACAGTCGCGAGCGTCTGGTTCTCGCGCTCGATCTTGACGTTCTCTTTCGCCTCGACGGCCTGGTGCAGTCCGTCGGACCAGCGGCGTCCGGGCATGAGGCGTCCGGTGAACTCGTCGACGATCAGGACTTCGCCGTCTTTCACCACGTACTCAACATCGCGGCGATAGAGCGCGTGCGCTTTGAGAGCGGTTTCGACGTGATGCTTCAGGTCCCAGTTTTCAGGGTCGGCAATGTTGCCGATGCCCAGCAGGCGCTCGACTTTCTCCCAGCCGGTATCGGTGACGGTGATGGTGCGATGTTTTTCGTCGACAACGAAGTCGCCGGTGAGGACTTTGTCCTCGCCTAAGCCGTGCTCGATCTCTTCGCCCTGCTCCAGCTGAGGGATGATGCGATTAACCTTGTAATACTTGTCGGTCGATTCTTCGCTCTGGCCGCTGATGATGAGCGGGGTGCGGGCTTCGTCGATCAGGATGGAGTCAACTTCGTCGACGATGGCGAAGTTGTGGCCGCGCTGCACGCAATCCTTCAGGTCGAACTTCATGTTGTCGCGCAGGTAGTCGAAGCCGAACTCGTTGTTGGTGCCGTAGGTGACGTCGGAGGCGTAGGCTTCCTTGCGCTGCGCGTCGTCGAGATCGTGCACGATGACGCCGACGCTGAGGCCGAGGAAGGTATAGAGCTTGCCCATCCACTCGGAGTCGCGCTTGGCCAGGTAATCGTTGACCGTGACCACGTGAACGCCGCGTCCCGAAAGTGCGTTGAGATATACCGGCAGGGTTCCGACCAGCGTCTTACCTTCACCGGTCTTCATCTCGGCGATCTTGCCCTGGTGCAGCACGGCGCCACCGATGAGCTGGACATCGAAATGCCGCATCTGCAGCACGCGCCATCCGGCCTCACGGACCACGGCGAAGGCCTCGGGCATAAGCTCGTCCAGAACGACCTTCAGCTCGCGGTCCTTTTCGTCGCCATCTTCGATGGAGTCGACGCGATCGCGGATGCGCTGGCGGAATTCCTCGGTCTTGGCGCGAAGCTGCTCATCGGTGAGCTTCTTCATGGCCGGCTCGAAGGCATTGACCTGCCCAACCAGCGGCTGGATGCGCTTGATTTCCCGTTCGTTACTGGTGCCGAAGATGGCGGAGACGACTTTGTTAAACAATGCGATATCCCTTAGGTGGCGGCTCGTCTGGACGTGGCTCGGCGAGCGGCTTCCGCTCGGCTCAGGTACACTCCACCCCATTAAAGGCTACCACATTGGATGAGCGGCGGAAAGCAGGGTCGCAGAAGGATGAAATCGGAGTGCTAGGGTTAACCTTCGGGGGCCGATGCCGGCTAGACTGCTGAATGCTCGCGCTGAGAAATAAAAGCCACACAATCCCGGGTTGCGCTTTCTTTGGCAATTTCAATTGAACTAAACTAAGTTAGTCTAGTCCGTATGAAAAAGATAAATATTCACGAAGCCAAGACGCACTTATCGAAGCTGGTTGAGAAGGCCGCCAGTGGCGAGCCATTCATTATTGCGAAAGGGGGCAAGCCCGTGGCCAAGGTCACCGCGTTGAACTCACCCGGTCCCAGGGAGGTTCGCCGCCTCGGTTTCCTGTCCGGTCAAATCGTTGTCCCTGACGACTTCGACCAAATGGGGCGGCGAGAGATCGAAGAAATGTTTCGCGGGCGCTCATGAAGTTCTTGCTCGACACCCATGTGTTGCTCTGGGCTGCGGGAGAGCCGACTCGACTCTCCACCAGTGCGCGACGACTTCTCAATGACCCGAATAACGACCTGCTCTTCAGCGCTGCCAGCTTGTGGGAGGTCGCCATCAAACGAGGACTGGGACGAAAGGATCTTAGCGTTGATGCCCGACTCCTCCGCCGCGGCTTGTTGGACAATGGCTATGAGGAGCTGCCCATCCTGAGCAAGCATGTGGTGGAGATCGAGAGCTTGCCCGCGATCCACAAAGACCCTTTTGACCGCTTGCTGGTAGCGCAGGCTACAGTCGAGGGAATTACGCTGCTGACGTTGGACTCCGTTGTGGCCCGGTATCCCGGACCCATTCGAAAACTATAAAGGGCGCGGATTGCTCCGCGCCCGTGGTGCTGAATCCGGCTGGCCGGCTAGTTCAGCACGTGAATGTTCTTCTTCTCGCACATATCCTTCAACACCTGCGGCCACACGGTGACGCTGACTTCGCCAAGGTGCGCCTTGCGAAGCAGGAGCATCAAGGTTCGGGACTGCCCGATGCCGCCGCCGACGCTCAGCGGAATCTCGTGATTCACGATCGCCTTGTGATACGGGAAGTTGAGGAAGTCCATCTGGTTGGTGAGCTCAAGCTGCTTCTTCAACGACTGCGGATTCACGCGGACTCCCATGGAGGACAGTTCGTGACGGCGCTTGGTGATGGGATTCCATACCAGGATGTCGCCGTTCAGGCCGTGGCATACGTGACCCTTGTCGGAGCGGGTCTCGGTGACCCAGTCGTCGTAGTCGGCGGCGCGCATCTCGTGCGGATAGCCGTCTTTTAGCGTCCAACCGATGCCGATGATGAAGACCGCGGGATACTTTTGCAGGATGGCGGTCTCGCGCTGTTTGCGCGGCAGGTCGGGATACATATCGAGAATCTCTTCGGCATGCAGGAAGGTCAGGTTCTCCGGCAGGTTGGGATAACGCGCGTCCTTGAGTTGGGGGAACAGCTCCTGCGCATAACGCTCGGCGCCCACCATCACCTTCCAGATCTTGCTGACGACGCCTTTCAGGAAGCTGAGATTGCGCTGCTCCCCGCTGATCACGCGCTCCCAGTCCCATTGGTCGACATAGGCGCTGTGATCGTGGTCGAGGAAATAGTCTTTGCGGACGGCGCGCATGTCGGTGCACAGGCCCTCGCCCGGCTGCATGTTGAACTGCTTCAGCGCCATTCTCTTCCACTTGGTCGCAGCTTGGACGACCTGCGCATTGATTGGGTGCTTGTCGCGATCGTTCGAGATGTGGAACTGGATGGGGGTGCGCGAGCCGTCGCGGTCGAGATAGTCGTTGACGCCCGATTGCTCGTCGACGATCAGGGGAACGGTGACCATCATCAGGTTCAGTTCTTTGCAGAGGTTGTCTTCGATGTAGTTTTTCACCTCGAAGATCGCCCTCTGGGTGTCTTTGGGTGACAGCAGCGAGCTGTAATCCGCCGGAAGCACATGTTCCAGCTCTGTGTAATCGCCGATTCCGGGGCCCGCCAGATCTGCCTTCTTGTCCGCCATGCTGTTCTCCTTGATTGCGGTTGACGCGGCCGGGCTCAGCAGCGCGAGCACACGTCATCAGGTATAGGAGAGCACCGGGCGCGGGCGAAGAGCAGTAACCTGCGTCACCATGAGGTGTGCTGTGCGGGCGGGAATTGGGGTTGGATGTGGGCGGGAAGGTACGTCGTCTGTCTGTGC
Organism: uncultured Acidobacteriaceae bacterium; assembly: GCA_963698845.1. GTDB lineage: Bacteria > Acidobacteriota > Terriglobia > Terriglobales > Acidobacteriaceae > Bog-257. The sequence goes on along the minus strand of CAVOSH010000005.1, from coordinate 196,567 downwards.
TAGCGGCATCGAAGCGGCCGCGGTAGTGCGCCAGTTCTATAGCCTGAAGGGCGTCATTTGTTTTAGCCGTGGGCGTAAGCCCGCGGTCCACAAGCTCTCGAAGCGCCGAGCCGCGGAGCGGCGGCAGTTAGTCCGCAAGGACGTATTCGCGCTCATATCGCACGCCCGCCCGGTCGAGAAGGGTTACAAATTCCTGATCAAACGTCCGTTTGCGATGATGCTCTGCTTGATTAGCGATGTAATGTCGTACCGCCGTGACTTGGGATGGGCTCACGCTGATTGCGGCGTATCCGTCTTGCCATGCAAATTTGGGCGCATTCGATTTCATGAAACGGGAGGAATTTGCTTTCAGGTCCCGAACAATTTCGACCAGGTGCACACCGGCGGGAACCGAAATCAACACGTGTACATGATTGTCCGTGCCGCCGATTGCGACAATTTCGAATCCCCGGTTCCGTGCGATACCGCGCATGTAAGCCCAGAGCGGCTCTGAATCGCGAATGAACTGGGTTCGACCCTTGGTTGCAAAGACGCAATGGACGAAATTCAAAACGTACGATCGTGACATATGTCACCGCTGCGCGGCTCAGCCTTATTTCCGCATATCACCGCGGGCTTACGCCCGCGGCTAACGCAAATGGCGCCCTTCGGGCTGCGTATCGCCGCTCCGCGGCTCAGGCCTTCTGGCGCAAACACCCGCGGGCTTACGCCCACGGCTAACGCAAATGACGCCCTTCGGGCTGGAAGTCTCGTTCGCGGCAGCAACCAGTTTTGAATGTTGGCGTCGACAGCCCAAAGACATACTCGATGAAATCAGATGGCAAGGCGAACAAGCAGTAATCTGCGTCACCTGTGGTTGTTCGACCTGACCGGAGCAGTTGGTTGACCACCAGTGGGACGTGGGCCGGCGCGCGCCAAAACGAAAGCCGCGAGTTTGCGCCCGCGGCTCGCGAATACCGTTCTGAACGGTCTTACATCATGTCCGGGGGCACGATGTCGACGCGACGCTGCTGCTGGTAGCAGCTGTCATCGTTGGACTGGCAGACCGGATAGAGTTTGCCCCATCCCGTAGCGAAGCCGATCTGCGCCTCGCTCACGCCGTTCTTCACCAGCTGACCCTTTACGAACTGTGCACGGCGATACGACAGCACCAGGTTGTAGAAGATGTCGCCGCGAATATCGGCATAACCCTGAAGCCACAGGTGGGCATCGGGATGCTGCTTCAGATAGTTGGCATCGGCCTGCAGTACATCCGGATTTACAACCCGGCTGTAAATGTTGAAGGGGAAATAAACTTCCTTCACATTCTGCGTGATCTCCTGGGCCTGCGCGGAAGCTGCGTTGCTGTCCTGCTGCAACATGTCGCTGGCTGGAAGGAGAACGCTGATGGTGATCAGGAAAGCAGCGAGGAAAACCCAATAGCGTGGCTTAGGCACAACGTTGCGCATAACTCCTCCGTGGGTAAAGTTCAATAGTAAGGCTAAGCCGAACCCGGCCTCGCTGCACGAAAGCGTACTCAGAGCGCCGGGATTCGGGCAAGTAAATTTCTTCGAGAGAATAGCCCACGCAGGTTACAGGAAGATGAATCGCCGGCCCTTGGGCGCAGGACAATTTCAGACAGGCTTTCCCGGCCCTGGGAACGCTCTTCCGTGGCGGGTTATGGCGCCGGTGAAGGTTGGCAAACTATTGACCTGCGGGTAATTCGCGGAACTTTCACTGTCTATTCACGAATCTTTAACTTCGTCAACTTACGATTTCGCTGACATTCATCACGCAATTTCACGACACACACTGCGCGGCGGTGCCGCTTGTTGTAGATTTTGTTCCGCCCGACTGTTGCCTTTCAGGAGAAGAAATGAAACGACGACTGGCTATAGCGCTCTCGGTACTAGTGACGACGAGCGTTTTTGCGCAAACCGACTCCCAAACAGAGAAACCGAAGAAGAGCCATAGCGGGAGCTCGGCTCCGGTTTCGAAACAGCTGGAGGACATGAAGGACGCCATCTCGGCACAACAGCAACAAATTCAACAGCTGCAGCAGCAGATCTCCACCCGCGATCAGGCGATCCAGCAGCTGCAACAGCAGCTGAGCAACCTGCCGCAGCCGCAGCCGCCACAGCCCGCGGCGCCGGGATGTTGCGACGAGGTGGGCACCCTGCAGCATCAGGTCTCGGACCTGAGCACGGTTTCCGGAAACACCGTGAACGAGCTGCAGGAGACGCAGAAGCGAGTGGCCGCGCTGGAAAGTCCCTTGGCCATTCACTACAAGGGAATCACGATTACTCCGGGAGGCTTCCTGGCGGCTGAAACCGTGTGGCGTCAGCGCGCTGAAGGCGCCGACATCAACACCGCTTTCAACTCTATTCCGTATCCGGGCTCCTCGCAGGCCCACATGTCAGAGTTCTACGGGTCCGGCCGGCAGTCGCGTATCTCCATGCTGGCCCAAGGCAAGCTGACCGACGTATCGTTTACTGGATATGTCGAGGCTGACTTCCTGTCTGCTGGAGTGACGTCGAACAATAACGAGAGCAACTCGTACACCCTGCGTCAACGGCAGGCTTGGGGACAAGCCGCGCTGAAGAATGGCTGGAGCTTCACCGGCGGCCAGATGTGGAGTCTGGTTACCGAAACCAAGGTCGGTGAAGACAACCGTACGGAAGCCCTGCCGATGACCATCGATCCGCAGTACACCGTCGGCTTCAGCTGGGCACGTCAATACGGCTTCCGCGTTACCAAGGACTTCGGTAACAAAGTGTGGGCTGGCTTCTCCGTTGAAAACTCGCAGGAAACCATTACCACCCACGGCAATGCCAACAACTACGTAGTCGGATCGCAAGGTCTGGCAGGTGGTTTGTATAACGCGGCCATCAGCGGTTGCTCCACCAGCCTGAATGCCGCCGGGCTCGCCGGTCACAACCTGCTCGAACATCGCCAATTACTCTTATAACCCCTCGCCGGACTTCATCGGCAAGTTAGCCTTCCAACCCGGCTTCGGTCACTATGAGATCTTCGGCGTGCTGACCGATTTCCGCGACCGCATCTTCCCCGGCGCTACCCTGGCGGTTCCTACTGCTGTCGGTGCTTATAACAGCGCCACCTGGACAGGCGGGGGCGGCGCGAATGCCCGTTGGTCCTTGTTCCAGAAGCGTGTGGATATCGGCCTGCACGGATTGGGTGGAAAGGGACTCGGCCGTTACGGAACGGCTGGTCTGGCGGATGCGACGGTTCGGCCCAACGGAACCATCGCTCCTCTCACCACCTACCAGGGCCTGTTGACCCTGGAATATCACTCGCCCAAGTGGGACTGGTACGGAAACGGCGGTGTTGAGTATGCCGGCCGCAATTCCTACCTCAACTCCAAGGGCGCCCCGGTGGGATACGGAGCGCTGCTGTTCAACAACACCGGTTGCGGTATCGAAACGCTCCCCGGCACGGCGCTCACCGCCGGCTTCAACCCGGGCAGCCTTTCGAATTGCACTGCTGACAGCAAGGACGTATGGGAAGGGACCGCCGGTTTCTGGTACAAGCCCTACAACGGTCCGAAGGGCAGGCTCCAGATGGGTATCCAGTATTCGTATGTGACCAGGGCGGCCTGGAGCGGTATCGGCACCAAGCTTCCAGTTCCGGTCGGGGCCAACCCGTCCGCCACCGACAACATGTTCTTGACTTCCTTCCGTTACTACCTCCCGTAAACTCAAATCGGGTGGCCGGTGCTAGCCGGTCACCCGAGTTTTCGCTGCAATTATCGCTGTTCGCTTCTCGCCATGATCCCCCTCATCGCTGGCTCCGACGATTTTTCTCGCGTTTTCAGGGCGAGACTTGAGTCCGCACACAGACTGATAGCAAATTCAGGAGTGCCGGAACGCAAAGCAAGAAGAGGGAAGCTCATGCCGACTGGCGAAGAGCGAAGAGCGAGGGAGATTCTTTCCTCAAACCCTCACAATCATGACTTCCGTGGACTTGATCAGCGCTGCCGCCTTGTCGCCGCGCTTGAGTTGCATTTCGCGGGCGGCGTCGGCGGTGATGATCGAGGTGATGTGCTGCCCGCCGATGGAGATCTTCACCTGGGCCATCAAGCCTTCGATGCGCACCTCGACCACCCGTCCAACGAGTTGGTTTCGCCCGCTGATACTGCGAAAATTTGCCCGGCTTTCGGCCGGCTGCTTGCCTAGCGACTTATAGAGGAAGCGATCGATTTCGCTTTGCGGAATGCGATGGTGTCCGCCAGCCGTCCGGACGGTCCGGAGTTTGCCTTTGTAAATCCATTGCTTCAGGCTCGCATAACTGATGCCGAGCACGACTGCGGCATCGCGGGGGCGGAGCAGCTCCTCGGACTTGGGGCTCATGCTTGGCATTGTAGAGCAGGTAAGCCGGAGCGCGACTTTTCTGGAACCGAACCAGTACGGGAATAGGGCCACGCACAATCAGCCTCGACTGAAGTCTTTGGCGTTGTCTGCCGATTCTTCAGCTGAGAAGCTAGTGTAGTGCGCCGAATGAAGAACATACGTTCAGGGACTGACGGGCCGCTGCGGGAGTTGCCGCCATCGTTCGACCGGCGCAACCGGGAGCGCGTTGACCTCGCCATCCCCTTGCGCATTCTCAGTTATGGGTTTCTTGCGGGGAAAGCTGACACGGGCACTTGTACGGATCTCAGCGAAGGGGGAGTTTCGTTCGATTCTGACGGCGAACTGAACGTGGGCGACATTGTGGTGCTGGAGTTTCATCAGAAAGGCGAGACCGCGTATCGCTGTCATGCCCGGCTGGCCTATCGTCTCGGACGCCGTTATGGGGCGTACTTTCTCACCGGCGAGTAGCAATAGTCCGGCCTGTGAGTTGTTAGGCAAGCGCAAGAGCGGTTAAGACCAGCTTGGCCGCCGCTAGATCTTCAACCGCCATCCCCAATGATTTGAAGACGGTTATCTCAGCGCTGGGCACCTTCTTCGCGTCGGCCAGGATTTCTCCTAGCTCCGCATAGACGCTGGCCTTGGCGAGCAGGACGTCGCCAGACTCCTTCAGCGCTGCCTCACGCGAATCCACGATGACTGCGCCGCGCATGGCATCACTGTCCAGCTCTCGACGCGACGGGCCGACGGCGCCGACGGCGTTCACCAGCGCTCCAGCTTTGAGCCATCTGCCGCGCAACACCGGCTCAGCTGAGTTGGTGACGGTAACGATGACGTCAGCACCACGCACCGCATCCTCGGCAGAGCACATCTTCGCTCCAACCTCTTTCGCCAGCGCAGCCGCGTTCTCGGCATTGCGGCTCCAGACGCGGACATCGTCAAACTTGCGCACCAGAGACAGAGCCCGGACATGGGCTCGCGCCTGCACGCCACTGCCGAGGATCGCCAGGCTGGAGACCTTGGCCGGCGACAATAATTTCGTGGCGACCGCGGAAACCGCGGCAGTACGCAGCTCGGTGATCAGCCGGCCATCCATCATTGCGAGGGGCACGCCCGTTGTGGCGTCGAAGACGGCAATCACTGCCTGATGCGTGGTCAACCCGCGCGCTATATTGCCGGGGTAAACGTTGACCAGCTTCGTGCCCATGATGTCGCCGTACATTGCCGGCATCAGTCCCATGAGTCCGTTGTGCTGCGGGACAGGTACGATGCTGCGGACCGGCTGCAGCACTCGGCCGGAGGAAAAGTCGATGAGCGCCTGCTCCATGGCCGGGATCAAATCTTCCAGGCGCAGCAGGGGACGAATGGCTTCCTCATCAAGAAAGGGAACTGGCGCGCGCTTTGCCGGGTCGATCATCGCGCTTCTCACGTTACGGTAGCAAACCGTTTTCACGCCAGCGAAAACATTGGCGACTTCTGGCACAATAAATCCTCATGCTGAAAGTAAACAGGCTGTCTCCCGATGCCGTTTTGCCAACCGTCGCTCATCCCGGAGAGGACATTGGCTACGATCTTTACTCTGCTGAAGACCTCACGATTCCCGCGCGCGGAGCTGTCGGCGTCCACACCGGGATCGCGATCGAGTTTGTACCCACCGCCGGTGGCATGGTGAAGACGCGCTCAGGTCTGGCGAAGAAGCGCCTGATGTGCAATGCCGGAGTGATCGACGCCGGCTATCGCGGCGAAATTATCGTGTTGATGGAAAATCTCGGAGATGGCGCGTACAACATCCGCAAGGGCGACAAGATCGCGCAGTTGCTCGAACACCCGTTTCTGGCGGGCGAAGTTTCCGAAGGAGAGTTGAGCGAGGCGGCTCGCGGGGTTAAAGGCTTTGGTTCCAGTGGACAGTAGAAGCAGCGTGACCGGCATCGAACCATGACAAGCATGCCTCGCGATCGATTTCTCTATCCAAAGCTCATGATCTTCCTATTGCTGTGGCTGGTCTCGGCTGCGGCGGCTCACGCACAACAGCCGGTGCCGGCAACTCCACAATTTGACGCAGCCGGCGAGCAGCAACTGATCGACTTGATCAATCAGGCACGAACTGCGCACGGCCTCAATCCTCTCGTCATCGATGAGCGTCTGACCGAAGCCGCCCGCAAGCATACTCAGCTGATGGCGCAGCACTCGACGCTCAGTCACCAGTTTGCAGGCGAAGCTTCTCCCGAAACTCGCGTCAACAACGAGGGTCTGGCGTCCGATGCACAGGGGGAGAACGTCGATCTGAACCAGACCATTGCAGGCGCGCACGACGCGTTGATGCACTCGCCGCCGCATCGCGCCAACATCCTCGATCCGGATTACAACGCGATTGGCGCAGGCGTGATTCGTGCCGGCGACAACGTGTGGGTTACGGAAGATTTCGCGCGGCGGCTGCCGCAGCTTTCTGAGTCGCAGGCGGAGGGCGTAGTCCAGAAGGCCATCGAACACCAGGAAAGAGCTCGCGGCTTAGGAGCGCCGGCGCGGCAGCCGTTAACGCAACTGCGGCACATGGCGTGCGATATGGCGCTGAATGACGATTTGAACCTGACGCCCACGTCGCATTTGTCCGGCGTTCATCAGGTGTTCGCGTGGACCGCCGGAGATCCTGCCAAGCTGCCCAAGGGAATCGATTCGCTGCTCACTGCCGGATTGAAGCCAGGCTATTCGCTGGGAGCCTGCTTCGCTCCCAGCGTCAGCCATCCTGGAGGAATTTACTGGTTAATAATGGTCGCTTATGAATAGGAAACGGATGCGCTTCCTGCCTGTATGCCGTGCTTTCGTGGTAGAGGAGGCACGGGAGTAATGGACTGCGCGGTGCTCCGGGTTGGGTTCGGGAGCCCGGTTCTGCCGGCCAGGTTGGATTTTAAAAACTCCTCGCCGGCCTGCATCATGTGGGTCCAGACGGCCTGGGCCCGGCCCTGTTCATTAAGGAATGTTGCTGCCTCCGCCGTATTCAGGTTCCTTCCCAGCTCTTTGGCGAATTGCAGCACGTGCGCGACGGTGATCTCGGCGGTGACTTTCTCCCGCCAGCATTTTTTCTTCAGGTCAATCATTTCTGCTTCCCGACAGAATGGATTTGCCTACGCATCCAGAAATAAACCGGAGCCGGCGGGAAGGCGATGGCAGAGCTCACTCGCTACTGTGACATCCGTCACATGCGGCCGGTTAGCACGGAATCTGCACCTGTTTCCGCGCTCATCCAATTCCGAGGTCTTCCGGCATCTCCAGGGGCGTGCCGCACACGCGGCAGATTACGGCCGAGCAGTCTCCGCAGGTGAGCGGATCGTCCACTACGCGGGCACAGGTTGGACAGTAAAGAACGGGATGCGTTTCGCCGTTTGTCGGCGTCTCAGGGATTTGAGCCATAAGTTTCCGTGACTGTAACATACATGGAGCACGCGTCGAATCATGTTCCCCCCGAGGCTCTCGGCTGTCAGCTCTCAGCTTTCGGCTCACCCCAGAGGAGGGAAGTTCGCAAAAAATGCGTCAAGCATTCTGCAAAGCGTTTTTACAACCGGCTTTTAACCGAGAGCCGACAGCCAACGGCTGACGGCCAACCAAAGGACATTCATGATCAACGAAAAAATCACAAATACCGACGAGCACATGCGGCGCGAGTTCAACGAGTGGGCCGAGGCCGGCAGAGGCGAAGAGATGGAGCAGCATCACAGCAGCATCACCCGGCAAACACTGGAGCTGATGAAGCTGAAGCCGGGCGAGCGCGTGCTCGACCTGGGCTGCGGCGCCGGATGGGCGAGCCGTTTGCTGGCGCAAAAAATCGGCGGCGGAGAGCGCCCGGGCCAGGTGGTGGGGCTGGATGTTTCCGACGAGATGATCCGGCGGGCGCGCGCCAACTCCACCCAGTACGACAACATCCTGTTCGTCGTCGGCTCAGCGCAGCAGATTCCCTGGCAGGAAGACTACTTCGACAAAGTGCTCTCGGTGGAATCGTTTTATTACTACGGCGACCAGGGTGGCGCACTCGATGAATTGCTGCGGGTGATAGCGCCGGGAGGCGAACTCTACATCCTGATCAATTTATATAAGGACAACCACTACTCATTGCGCTGGGTGGAGGAGCTGAAGGTGCCGGTGCACTCCAAGTCGGAGAAAGAATATATCGACCTGCTGCAGGCGCACGGGTACGAGGACGTGCGGGCGGAGCGCATTCCGGATTTGTCTCCCACGCCCGAGGAGTACAGCGGGAAGTGGTTCAAGGACGCCGCGGAGCTGCGCGACTTCAAGCGCATTGGGGCGCTGTTGCTGATCGGGCGCAAGCCTGGGGGCGGGCAGAAGAAGTAAGAGCCTTTTCACCACTGAGGCACGGAGAGCACGTTCGCTCTCTCGCGATCGTGGTTTCTTTTTGAAGCGCGCACCTCAAAGAATTGTCATCACGAGCGAAGCGAGGGATCTGCTTTTTAGCGGTGTGGAAGAAAGCAGATTCCTCGCGCCAACACACGGCGCTCGTAATGACAAATCTTGAAATTTTCCTCCGTGTCCTCTGTGCCTCCGTGGTGAACAAAACCGCTACAGCGTTCCCCGGCCGGGCTGCAGATGGATGCTGCCGTTCACGTTGTTGAGTTCAATGTGTACGCCGCCACTGCCCAGCGTTCCCGACATGCTCTTGCCCACAAAGTGACCTTTCACGGTCAGCGGGAAGTCGGTTGTAATGCTGCCGTTCACAACGCTGGCTTCCACCTCGGCATTCGGGGATGGCGGCAAGGTTAGATTGACGCTGCCGTTGACCGACTTCAGCTTAATCTTGCGGACATCCTTGAGCGAGTTGTAGGTCGCGTCGATGGTTCCATTGACGGTGGCCAGGTCGGCTTCGCCCGTCAGGTCCGAGGCCAGCACCTTTCCATTAACCAGGCTGGCGTTCAGCTCGCCTGTCAGCTTCCGCGCCACCAGCGAGCCATTCACCAGGTTGATCTTGTCGATGGTTGCATTCTGGGGAACGTGCAGGGTGTAGCGAACCGATCCCGGGTTGTTATTAACATGCTCGGGGAATTTCGTTTCAATATCGACCGAGTTACTGCCGGCATTGACTTCAATCCTCAAATTATCCAGTCTCTGCTGATCGCCGGCCGACTTGATGGCGTCAATTTGGACTTCATTACGTTCCCAGCCGGTGATCTCGACGTTGCCGTTCACATTGTTGACCGACACGGAGCCGTTGGCTGAGAGCGGAACCGTCTTGTGGAACTCCTGCGTTACCTCCGCCTGGGCTGGAAGTGCTGTGAGCAGCGCAAGCAGTGCTCCTGCGATCGCGCCTGCGATTTGCTGACGTCTGCGATGAACCATGGTGCCTCCTGATCGCGTGCACGACGCGACGACTGGCGAGATCCGCCACTGGGTTATACGAGGCTGGCCGGACGGCGGTTCGGCAAAACGGGATAAAATTAACAACAATGCCGGCAGTAACCGTAACCTCAACCGTCCTCAACGAGGTCGAAGACATCGATGGGCTGGTTTCCACCCTGACCCAGCAGACGCTGCGGCCGGAGGTGATCATTGTCGACGGCGGTTCGACCGACGGTACCTGGGAACGGTTGCAGGCAGCCCAGTCCAAGTATCCCAATCTTCGTGCGATTCGCGATGAGAGCTGCAATCTGAAGGCTTGTCCCGGGCCCATAGCCCGCGGGCGAAACGTCGGCATCGCGGCAGCTGAATCCGAGATCGTAGCCTGTGCCGATGCCGGCTGCATCTACGATCCGGAGTGGCTGGCGCGGTTGACGGCTCCCATCGTACAGGGAAGCGCCGAATACGCCTTGGGCGGCTCTTGCGTCGATCCCCAGGATCAAACGATCTGGGATATTGCTTCAGCGCCCTTCTTCGGACTCAAGCAGCGTGCCGACGGCACCACGAAGTCCTGCACCGCGCGCTCGATGGCCTTCCGCAAAGATCTTTGGGAGCGAGTCGGAGGATTTCCGGAGAGCACCTTCCTGGGCGAAGACACGGCGTTCGATTTGCGTGTGCGCAAGCTGACGACCCCCGCCTATGCCGAACATGCCCAGGCGATCTACCGCCCGCACCACACGTTGAAGACTGCGCTCAGCATGATGGCTCGCTACGGCATCGCCGACGGCGTGCTGGGAACGCGTCGCTCGCGGCTGGTGCGAAACGTCCTGCGCTGCGTGGTCGAGGTGATCGCGATCGGGCTGCTGCCCCGGACGATAATTCCATTCGCCTGCGTTTTGCTGCTAGAGACGTATTTCGCGTTTCGCCTGGACTGGAGCTCGTTCGGCAGGCACGCGACGATCAAGCAGTTGGCGGCTCGACTGCTGTATTCGCTGGCAGTGCCGTGGATCGTGACCTGGAATCAGGCAGTCGGCGAGCTGACCAAGACGAACCAGCCGAATCGACAGAATGCGTGAAGAGGCAGTTAGCCGTTAGCACTTGGCAATTGGCCCAAGACACCAGTGCAGGTTTGTTCAGCCAAGTGCCCTATGCAAACTGCCAACTGCGTTTTCAATCTTTAAAGCGGTACTTCACCAGATCGTAGAACGCCATTACTCCATCGCTCCAGCTGATCTTCTTGCCCTCGGCATAGGTGCGGCCGTGATAGACGATGGGCACCTCGTAGATGCGAATTCCCATCTTCGCCAGCTTCACCGTCATCTCGGTTTCGACGCTGAAGCGGTCCGAGCGGAGATGCATGCGCTCCAGCATCTCGCGGCGAAATACCTTGTAGCAGGCGGTCACGTCGTGGATGGTGATACCCGTGAGCATATTGCAGGTGACCGAGAAGATGCGGTTGAGGGTGTAGCGCCAGAAGCGTGGCACCCGGTGCGCTCCGAAGTGAAAGCGGTTGCCAAACACCGCGTCAGCGTGGCCTTCGAGGATGGGCGCGATCAGCGCGGGATAGTCGCGGGGATCATATTCCAGGTCGGCATCCTGAATGAGCACCAGTTCACCGCTGGCCTGGGCGAGTCCGGTGCGGACCCCCGCACCCTTGCCCATATTTTTTTCGTGCAGCACCAGCTTGACCGTGTTGGCGCCGCCGCCGCCGAGTACGTCCTGCAGGTCCAAGTCGCGCAGGAACTCCCGCGTGCCATCGGTGGAGCAGTCATCGATGATGATCAGCTCCTTATGCAGGCTGAGGGGTTGGCGCGCCACCTGGCGTAGAAGACGCATCACCGTCCGGCGCTCGTTGTAGACCGGGATGATGACCGACAAGGTGTGAAACTGGGGTAAGGCTTCTTCCTGATCCGGTTCGGTCATATCACCTTGGGGGCTACGGGCGCGCTGCGAGATTTGGATTCAGAAATCAAATACACTCCCAGGATCACCAGCTCGGGATCGATCGGTTGCCGATATCGAGGCTCGGGGAAGCAAACATAGTAAACCAGCGGATAAACGATAAGCAGACTGGCAAACAGAAAGACCCCGTGAATCCGTCGCTTCCAGGCCAGCAGCAACCCCCAGATGCCGACGACCGAGAGCAAGAGCGTATGCGTGTTCTTCAGTTCGGCCAGAGATTGGTTCTGCGCCAGCCGAGGTATGCCGTTCCAGAAAAACCATACGCGGCGCAGGGTGATCACCACAAATTTTTCCGGATGCTGCGAGATCCATTCCTTCGCCAGCCGGCCTTGATCGACGCAAAAAGCGTATTCCCCCATTCGCTCGTACTTGGCCAGCAGCAACGCGTTCTGGCTGGGATGAAGGGCGAGCACGTACTGACCTTCTGATAGGGGATTATTGCCCAGGCGCAGTTCGTTGCCGGCATTGTCGCGGACCAGCACGAGGTGCCCCATCACCCGGTAATCGCGAATGAGCCAGGGCATGATCGCCATCCAGAACACGACGGCGCTCACCACGGCTGGCACTAGATATGGTTTGCCGCGACGATGCAGTTGATAGGCCAGCCAGCACCCGGCGAAGGGAAGAAACGACAGCGCCGAGGTGTTCGTCAGCGCCTCGACGCCCCAGAGCAGGCCGTAGCCGATCCACGACGACAGCCGCTCATCGCCCTCCATCTCGACCGTCAGCATGAACAGCAGACTCAGCAGGAAGGCTGACAGGCTGGTCTCCCAAATCCAGCGCACTGCCCAGTAAATCGTGTCGGGATAGAGCGCCCACACCCATCCTGCCCAGACGGCGACGGTGGGATTGAAGATACGCCTTGCCGTGCGGTAAATCGTCCAGCAGGTGAGCGCTCCGAAGAGACTGTTGAAACTCAGTAGAGCGAAGGCCGACGCGCGCGAGTAGCTGCCAAAGACGCGAAAGGCCAGCGAGACAATCCACGGGTAGACGGGCGCGGTCCATGCCGAGGGGCCGGTGTTGCCGCCGAAGGGCGAGCTGAAGCCCAAGCCATTGGCCAGCGAATAGGCGATGCGGCCGATCTCCCAGCCGAAGCCGAAGTTGTTGTCGGTGGTGCGGACACGGTAGGTGTGCGCGATGGTAATCCAGCCGACCCGCACCACGAACGCAATCACGACCATCCAGCCGGGTGAGTACAGGACGGCCTGCCAGCGGGATTGCGGCGGGCGTTCGATTGTCGCGGAGGCGTCCGACAGACGCACCGGTGGGGTAGGAGAAGGCATGGAGAACAACGAAAATTGTATCGTAAGGCGGGAGCGGCGACCGAGCTCCAGCGTGGACAGGGCGCCCCTACTCCAGCAAATTTCCCAGGGGGCCGAGAGCGAGATTCAGGTCTTCGGGCCGCAATCCAAATTGTTCAGCTAGTTCTTTAATTTTCTCTTCCAACTTCATCAAAGCCAGTCCCATTTCCTCAACCTGTTCGTCGGCCAGAGTGCCGCCCTCCATGCGCCGGATCGCCTGTCGCTCCAGTAACCGGCGCAACAGTTCGATCAATCCCAGCACCAGCTTCGCCAGGCCCTGCTCAATCGTCTCCTGCGAACAGTCGATGCGTTCGAGCGGCTGCTGCGCCAAGCCCTCCATCTGCCGGCGCAGATCGGCGACTGCCTGCTCCACCTCCGCGGGTGTGAGTTGCTTGGGCTTATCCACGCTCACCTCGCGGGGTGACGAATTCGCTGGGAGGCCAGGGACCGCTCAGGCGCAGCCGGATACCCTGCGAGCCGCCGGCGGTTCTTAGCGCGGCCAGGAACTTATCCCGATTTTCCCGCGCGACCAGTGCGAACCAGCGATGCGTCTTACGTTCCTGCCGTCCCCGCCACTCGCGCACAGAATCGGCGGTGACGCTCTTCAACTTACTCTCGACGGCGTCGACCCGCCCAGAGGCCTGTTGGCGCCGCTGCAAATATTCGCGACCGGAGACGGGATGCGAGAAGTCTGCTTCCTGCTCGTCGGTCCACGTCCCGACAATCTCGTACTGCAAGGCGTTGCCGACGCGGGCCAGGGCCTCGCGATAGAGTTCCTGCTCGGAGGAGAGATGCTCCTCGAAGACCTCCTCCCGTTCCAGCAGGGTGGGGAAGCGGAATGGAATCGGTGTAGTTACGGTCAGGACCTCACGTAATACTTGATGGAATTGCAGGGCGGCTTTCTTCAGGGATTCGGCCTCCCCCAGACAGCTTTCGGGATCATCAAGGTTGCTCCAGTAAAGACGCACGCCGAGTAGTTCGCGTGATTGGACCGAACTCTCACATACGCCGCTGGCGACCTTGACCTCCGGATTCGAATCAGTGACGCAATAAAGGAGGCTGGGCATAGGGATTCGTCGTGCGCTGTCGCCGCTACGCGGCTCGGATAAAATTTCTCACTTACCTGGGGCTTACGCCCCGGACTAACTTCATAGCCGCCGCTTCGCGGCTGGGCTGATTCGAATGTATCAGCGTCGCTCCACCTATGTTTCTGTCGAGCTACGATTCTGAGCCGAACTCCGACACATACAGCAAGGGTTTACGGGCGACGACTGGGAGCAGCCCGCCCTCCGGCATCGAGGTTGCGCAGGGCGGTCTCCACCGAGGTGAGGATCACGTTCAGTCCGACATAGACCAGGTCGACGCCGGCCAGAGAGATCACGATGCTGCCATGAATGACCACACCCGAATTCAAGACATGATCGAGGATTTCGAGCAGGGAGACGTCGTTCTCACCGTCGATGGTCAGCGTTTGGATCGCGGCTGGGTCAGCGGACATGCTCCTCCACAAAGGAATACGGAGGCCAGGGTCCGCTGCAGTCGATCCGGCGAGTGTTCTTCCAGCTGCCGGCATATTTCTTCAACGCCGACTCCAGCTTCTTGCGATCGCTGCGGCGGATGAGGAACGAGCCGTGCCATACCAGCCCCGGTTGTCCGGCGCTGGCTTTCCCGCCCGGACTGGCGGCAGCCGAGAACTTGGTGAGGGCAGCGACAAATTCTTTGACCTCATCGTCAAGCTTTCCTGCGGTTCGAGGCTGCAACAGCTCGGCCTTACGCTTGAGGTAGTCCGATCCGCTGGCCGCCTTCGGCAGGGAGCGAGCCAACTGCTTCGGCGCGGCAAAGACTTTTATGCCCCATTCGTCGGCATCGGCGACTCGCTCGAAAGCCTGCTCCAGTGCTTTCTTGCGCTGCTTACTATGTTGAGTGAGCGATTCCTCGGTCAGAAACACGGTTCCGAAACGTGCCGGCAAGATTGTGAGGTGCTTCGAAATCTCCGCCACCGCGCGCTGATGCCGCAGCCCGGTTGTCGCCAGCCATTCCAAATCCTGCATGCGGTCGGGCAATTCGTCGGCGAATTCAACTTTCGCCACTCGGCTGATCCAGCACCAGAACGAGCCGCAACGCACAGCTTCGATCGAAGCCGCGCCGTCGATGCCCTCGGCTGAAATGCCTGGAATGCCATTCTCCGGCGAACGGGAAATTGCGTATAGATACAATGCCGGCGCAGCACGGGAGGTTTTCTTCGCGGAGGCGCCGGTGCGGCTCATCACAGCCCAAACAACTCCCGCAATCTCTTGGTTTGTGCACGGCTGACAGGAATTTCCGTTTGCTTCCTGTCTTCCATGCGGATCTGGTAGGAGCTCTTGAACCAGGGCACGACCTCTTTGATGCGGTTAATGTTCACCAGATAAGAACGGTGGGCGCGCCAGAAGGTGTTGGAGTCGAGCGAGTCCAGCAGTTCTTCCAGGGTGCGGCAGTTTGACTGGCCTTCCATGTGCGTCGCCACCACCGTGATGATGCCATCTTCGATCGATGCGTAGCAGATGTCCTTTTGATCGACTAGGAAGAGGCGTCCCGCCGCCTTTAGCAATACTTTTGCCGCCGGGGGCCGCTGCTGCTGTTCCAGCATTTTGACGATGGTGCCGATCTGATCGTTCGGCGAACCGGCGCTTTCCAGCTTGAGGCGGACTTTGTCGATCGCCTGCGAGACGCGCTTGCGGTCGAAAGGCTTCAGCACGTAATCGACGGCGTTTACCTCAAACGCCTTGACCGCATACTGATCGTAGGCGGTGGCGAAGACAATCTGGGGCAGCGGCAACTTGCGGTCCAAGAGTTTTTTAATGACGCCGAAGCCGTCGAGACCGGGCATCTGCACGTCGAGGAAGACGAGGTCCGGAGAGAATTCCTTCACCAGGTTGACTGCCTCGACTCCGTTCTTGCCCTGGGCTACGACATCGATGTCGAGGTCGCGCAGCAGGTAGGCAAGCTCGTCGCGCGCCAGCTGCTCGTCATCCACTATGACTGCCGACAGTGCCATCCCGTCTCCTGAACCAGAATACCGCAACGAACAACTATACCCGGCGGCTGCGCCCCGACCAATATCTTCGCTGCTAGTGTAGTGCGTCATGCAGATTGCCGATTATTCTGAGCGGCGCGGGCGCGTTTAACCTTCTCCAGGATGTCGCTGGCCTTGGCGGTCCAGATGAAGGGCTTTGGGTTGTCGTTGTGATGGTCGATGTAGTCGAAGATGGCGGTAATCAGTTCCTCGACGCTGCGAAAGACTCCGCGGCGGAGACGGTTTTCGGTCAGGTCGCGGAAGAAGCGCTCCACCATGTTCAGCCAGGAGCAGCCTATAGGTGTGAAGTGCATGCGAAAGCGGGGATGGCGGTCCAGCCAGCGCTCGACGCGGGGATGTTTGTGGGTGGCGTAGTTATCCACGATCATGTGGATCTGCTTGTCTTTGGGAATGATGTCATCGATGGCGCGCAGGAACTTCAGCCACTCCTGATGACGGTGCCGGTCGTCGCACATGGAAATGACCTGACCTTCCAGGGCATCCAGCGCGGCAAACAGGGTGGCCGTTCCGTTGCGCTTGTAATCGTGGGTCATGGTGCCGCAACGGCCCCTCTTCAGTGGCAATCCAGGCTGGGTGCGGTCCAGAGCCTGAATTTGGCTCTTCTCGTCGGCGCACAGGACGATGGCGTGCTCGGGTGGATTCAGATACAGGCCGACGATATCTTCCAACTTCTCCTGGAACCGGACATCGCGGCTGAGCTTAAAGGTCCGCACCTGATGCGGCTTCAGTCCATGCGCATGCCAGATGCGGCGCACACTGGCCTCGCTGATGCCCGCCGCCCGCGCCATGGTGCGCGTCGACCAGTGGGTGGCGTTCGTCGGCTTATTGTGCAGCGTCATCTCCACCACGCGCTTCACCTTCCGCTCCGTGATCGTGCGTGGCTTGCCGGGTCGTGGTGCGTCCTTCTGCAAGGCCGCAACCCCGCCCACCAGGAAGCGGTTCCGCCAGCGCGCCGCCTTCTCCGGCGTCATGTTCATCCGCCCGGCAATCTCCTTGTTCTCCAGCCCGTCTGCGGCCATCAGCACGACCCGCGCCCGCTCCACCACCCGCGCAGGCAAAGAACGTGCTCGTGCCATCCGCTCCAGGACTTCGGTCTGTTCCGGGCTCAGCGTAACTGCGGCGGCGATGCGCATACCCTCTCGTCCTCCATAGTATTGGACGCGCATCGAAGATAATCGTTACTACTTACGACGCACTACACTAGCCGATAAGGCCCTGACGGACGGCGTGGATGTAGTCCACGAGGGCGGGCACCGCTCCACTGTGCCGGATCTCCTGCGAAATCTGGCCGCGGTGATGGGCGGCGTGCAGGATCATCTGATTGAGGATGTCGAGGACGTTGTTGGTAAAGGCTTCACCCTTGGAATTGGTGTAGCTACAGGGCTTTGCCAAGTCGGCCTCCGACAATTTGCCCAGGTAAGACCTCCAGACACTGTCGAGTTCCAACAGTTGTTGTTCGCAGCCCGCGAGCACGGTGTCCGGCCATACGGCAGAACGCGGCTGATTGCCTTGAAGACGATCGAACCACAACCACTGCGCAGCAATAATGTGCGTAAGAAGCTTTGTGGCCTGCTGGGGCGGAGTAGGTAAAGTGGAAAGCACGCGCAACTCCTCGCGGTTTGCCCAGGAGTCGTACTGAAACTGCTGTCGTAGCAACTCTAGAACAGTCATGCTCCTTTGATTTACCAGGCGGCGGCCGGGATTCGGAGTGTCTGAGGGGGTGAGAGCCAGGCTGGGTTGTCGTACACTAAATGCAAATATGGTCGTTATCTATGGTATTCACCCAGTCAGCGAGGCGCTGAAGTCGGGCGGCCGCAGCTTTGACTATGTCGGCATCGCACGCGAGCGCCACGACCAGCGGGTGCAGCGCATCATCGACGATTGCCGCGCCAGCGGGGTGCAGGTGCGCTTCTTGAAGCGCGAGGAACTTGACCGCGCCGCCAACACCAACACTCATCAGGGCGTCATCGCGGTTACCACCAGCAAGCAATATGCGGACGTAGACGCGCTGCTGGAGCAGCGGCATGCGGAGCACAGCTTTCTGGTGGTGCTCGATGGCGTCGAAGACCCTCACAACCTGGGCGCGCTGATCCGAACGGCGGACGCAGCGGGCGCCGATGGAATCATCATCCCGGAGCGCCGCGCCGCCGGCCTGACGGGAACCGCCGTGAAAGCCTCGGCGGGAGCGTCGGAGCATATACCAATCGCGCGAGTCACCAACATCTCGCGGACGCTGGATGAGCTGAAAGAGCGCAACGTCTGGACCGTCGGTTTGGACGAGCGCGGCAAACAGAGCTACGACGAGATTGATTACAAGATGGACTGCGCCATCGTGCTCGGCGCCGAGGGTAAGGGCCTGCACGACCTGGTCCGCCGCCGCTGCGACTTTCTGGTCTCCGTCCCGATGCTGGGACACGTGCCGTCGCTCAATGTGTCGGTGGCAGGGGGTGTGGTGATGTTCGAGTTAGCACGGCAGCGTCGACTGGCGAAGTCGCCAACGAAAGCCAAGCCGTCTAAATGAAGCACTGGCTCTTTGTCTTCCTTGCAGCTCTTGCTGCAGCAGTTCCTGCCCAGGCGATCGACCGCCAAGCCTTTACCATCACTCGTTATCAACTGGAAGTGCAGGTCGACCGCAGCTCGCACGTGATGGTAGTCACCGGCAAGGTCACGCTTCGCAACGACTCCAATACGCCGCAGAAGGTCGCCGCTCTGCAGGTCTCGTCGTCGCTGGATTGGAACAGCATCACGCTGGATGACAAGCCGGTGCAGTGGCTCAGCGACGAGTACACCACCGACATCGACCACACCGGCGCCGTTACCGAGGCGATCGTGACGCTGCCGGCTGAACTGGCACACGGCGCATCGGTCACTCTCGGCATTCAGTATGGCGGGACGGTCACGCAGGATTCCAAACGCCTGACCCGCATGGGCGCTCCCGAAGACGTTGCCACTCGAAACGACTGGGACCGGATCGGCGATGACTTCACTGCTGTCCGCGGCTTGGGCTATGTCGTCTGGTATCCGGTCGCCATCGACGCCGTGAGCATGAGCGATGGCAACGCCGTCTTCGATGCGATCGCTGCCTGGAAGTATCGTCAGCAGCACAGCGAATTCGACGCGCGAATTCTGGTTGCCGGCGCTGCCAACGAAGCCTTGTGTGTCGCCCTCAACAGCACGGTTACCAGTTGTGGCGTCTCTCGCGATCTGCCGGATTCAGAAAGCGGCGGCAAGCTGAAAGAGTTCAGCAATACCTTGACGCTCTCGGGCTTGGGCGAGACGGTTCCGGCTTTTGCGATCGCCAACTACCAAACTCTCGACCGGCCGACAATTTCGTTTCTCCACCTTCCCGAGGAAACGTCCATTGCGCGCGACTATGCGCTCGCCGCCGAGGCCAACGATCCCTTGCTGCACGACTGGCTGGGCGAGCCCGGCCAACCTGCTCGCGTGATCGAGCTGGCCGATCCCAACGCGAATCCCTATCAGAGCGGAGCGATACTGTTCACGCCGTTGCGCCAGGCTCAAACCGCGACCTTACAATTGTTGCTCATGCCGACACAGGTGGCGGCGCGCTTCCATTCGCCGCACCCGTGGCTGGAGGAGGGGATGGAGCGCTTTCTCCAATGTGTGTCGGTGGATAGCCGCACTGGACGCAAGTCCGCGCTGGCCTTTCTCGATGAGTATCGCGAGCCGCTGGTGAGTGCCGAGGAGGCGGCGCACCCGACACCGGATGCCGCAGCGAAACCGGCGACGGAAGCCAGCGCTGCAGATAACACCCTGCTCAATACCAACGACGAGCTTTACCTGCGCGGAAAAAGCAGCTTCGTCTTATGGATGCTGCGCGACATGCTGGGCGACACTGCCATGCAGGCGGCACTGGCCAAGTATCATCCGGGCGCCGATAAAGATCCGGGCTATTTGCAGAAGCTGCTGCAAGCCAGCTCGAAGCGAGACCTGGAGTGGTTCTTCGACGACTGGGTTTACCGCGATCGCGGGCTGCCTGACTTTCACGTCGCATCCGCCTACGTCCGGCCGCTACTGAGCGAGGCGACCAAGAGCTTTCTGTTGACCGCGACCATCGAGAATCGTGGTCACGCCGGAGCTGAGGTGCCGGTGCTGGTACAAACTCCATCCGGAGAGAAAATGATTCGTGTGCTGGTGAAGGGTGAGCAAAAAGAATCTGGCCGCATCGAGCTTCCGGTCGCACCGGACAAGATCACGGTGAGCGACGGAAGTGTACCCGAGGCGAACACCGGCAACAATGTGTACGACGTGCCGCCGCCGTCGAAATAGGAGAGCGCTGGAACGTCAGGATGAAGATCCTACTCATGTCTGAAGATCCGCGGTGAAGAAGTTGTAAGGATGCCTTCCTTACTTGCGCACCGGTCGTGCAAGGATTACAACCGTCTATTGCAATAAATGTGAGGTTAGCTTGAGCTATATCCAATTTCTCGGCGCCGCTGGCGTCGTTACCGGATCGAAGTACCTCATCCACGTCGATGGCAACGGTCCACGAGCTCTGCAGGTGTTGGTGGACTGCGGCCTCTTCCAGGGACAAAAAGAGTGGCGCGAACGCAACTGGCAGGACCTGCCGGTGCCTGCGAATACGATCGATGCGGTCATCCTGACGCATGCGCACCTCGATCATTCCGGCTGGATACCACGGCTGGTGAAAGAGGGATTTCACGGCCCGATTTATGCCACGCCTCCGACGGTCGATCTTTGCAGCATCCTGCTGCCTGACTCAGGGCATCTGCAGGAAGAAGATGCCGAGTACTACAACAAAACGCACGCCACAAAGCATCATCCCGCATTGCCGCTATACACGCTGGAAGAAGCGCAGCAATGCATGACGCTCTTCCGTCCCGTCAACTTCGGCGAAGTGAAACAGTTGCAGAGTGGCCTGTCATTCCGATTCGTCCGAGCGGCGCACATTCTCGGCTCGGCCATGGTGGAGATCACGTTATCGGAGAACGGCAAGGGAGAGAAGCTTCTCTTTACCGGCGATATCGGTCGTGTGCGCAACAGCGAGATTGCGCCCGGCAAGGTCATTCACTCCGGTCCGACCGAGGGCGAGGAATGCGATTTGCTGGTGATGGAAAGCACGTATGGCAATCGCGAACATCCCCATGATGATCCTCGCCCGCAGATGGCGGCGTTGATCCGTACCGCGTTGCAGCGCGGAGGCTGCGTGGTGGTGCCCTCCTTCGCTGTGGAACGGACGCAGAAGTTCCTATTCCTGCTGAAGGAACTGATGGAGTCCGGCGAGATTCCGCGCGTACCGGTGCACGTCGACAGCCCGATGGCGATTAAGGCAGTGCAGATCTTCCTCAAGTACACAGAGGAGTTCACCCCGCAGACGAAGTCATTGATCGAGCAGTTCGGCTCGCCTTTGAAGTGGCCCGGCTTTCATTTTGACGTCACGCAACAGGAGTCGAAGAAAATTAACGACCTGACTGAACCGAGCATTATTGTTTCGTCGAGCGGCATGATAACCGGAGGACGCGTTCTGCATCACTTGATGCAACGCCTGCCCAGTTCGAAAAACCTGGTGCTCTTCATCGGATTTCAGGCGCCCGGGACTCGAGGCTTCACCATCAAGAACGGAGCGCCGACCGTAAAGATGTTCGGGCAAGAAGTGCCGATTCGAGCGCAGGTGGCGTCGCTGGAGCAGTTCAGCGATCATGCCGACACGCCTGAGCTACTGGAGTGGCTGCACACCTTCAAGCGCGCGCCGCAACAGACGTTCCTGGTACACGGCGAGCCGGCGTCAGCAACTCAGTTGCGCGACGCCATCACCGAGTCGCTGCGATGGAATGTGCAGGTGGCGACCTACAAGCAAAAGGTTGAGGTCTGATGCGCTCGATGCAGCATTGAGACGCGGAGAGAGCACGAAGCAATTCCGCTTTAGCCGCGCGCTCTGTCTGCACCCGATGCACCCAAAATCATTGTCATCACGAGCGTAGCGAGGGATCTGCTGTTCGCCACATGCGGCGGGCACTTCCTTGCGACGGAAATCAGGGGTGCGCTGCAATCAGAGAATGACCTGTTTCCACGACGAGCAAACAGCAGATCCCTCGCTACGCTCGTGATGACAACTTTCGTGGGAAGTGTCGCTGCTTTTTCGCTGTGAAAGGATCTTTATGGCTGCCTATGGATTAATCGAATACGCGAATGCCAGTCCTGAAGTTCGGGCGGTCTACGACGACATCATGGCCACCCGCAAGATCGACTGGATCAATAATTTCTGGAAGGCCCTGGCGAACGATCCCGTGCTGTTGAAGCGCACCTGGGAAGACATCAAGCAGATCATCGCCCCGGGAGCGCTCGATCCCCTGACCAAGGAGATGATCTATGTCGCGGTGAGCGTCACCAACGGCTGTCAGTATTGCATCGCATCGCACACGGCCGGGGCGCGCAACAAGGGCATGACGCCGGAGATGTTTCACGAGCTGATGTCGGTGGTGGGCATGGCCAACGAGAGCAACCGCCTGGCGAACGGCTATCAGATCGAGGTGGATGAGCAGTTCAAGTAAGCGGTCCGGAATTCCGGCTGGCGTGAAATGGATCATCCCCCTGCCTGAGAGATTGCGCCCTCCAGAACGCACTTACTTCTGCAGGAACATCTGGACGGCGATCGCCACCAGGCAAGCCGCAAAGACCCGCCGCAGCAGCAGTGTGGGGATCGCCTGCGCCCAGGATCCGCCAAAGTATCCTCCGACAAAGAACCCAACGGCCATCAACGCCGCGATCTTCAAGTCGACATTGCCGGCGCTGTAGTACTTCCAGAAAGCCAACGCCCCGATCGGCAGCAGCAGCGTGGCGACCGACGTTCCCTGCGCCCGGTGCTGGTCCATGCCGTATCCATAGACCAGGATCGGGATCAGAAAGATGGCGCCTCCCAGTCCGATCAATCCCGAAATAATGCCGATTGCAATCCCCACCCCTAGCGATAATGCGGTTTCCATAGCCACTCCTCACTTTTTTCTTGACTAGTCCCACACCCGAGCATATATATCGTGTAACGTACTAGTATGCATATAAACGTACTACTGTAAAGGCAATTGAGCGAAAGCGCAGAGAAACGTGAGGAAGCGCTCCTGGAGAGCGGAGGGTACCTTCGGTGGGAAAGAAAAAAGCTATTGAATCCTATTTGCCGCTGACGCCGGCGGTGTTCCACGTGCTGCTGTCGCTGGCCGACGGCGAGAAGCATGGCTACGTGATCAGCAAGGAAATCGCGCGCCGCACCAACGACGAAGTGCGGCTCAGCGCGGGCACGCTTTACGGAATCATCAAGCGCTTGCTGGAAGACGGCTTCATCGAAGAGTCCGATGAGCGGCCGGAGTTCAGCCTCGACGATGAACGGCGGCGCTACTACCGGCTGACCAAGCAGGGTAGCGCGCTGGCCGAGGCCGAAGCCGAGCGCATGGAACGCGTCCTCGCCATGGCAAGGGCCAAACACATTCTGGGCCCCGAGAGCGCATGAGTTGAGGTGAGTTCGTGACCGGGATGAAAGAACGCGCCCACAATTTCCGATCGCCTGTTCGGCATGCTTCTGCGGCTGCTGCCGGAGGAGTTTCGCGATCGCTTCAGCGGCGAGATGCAGTCGGTGTTTCGCGATCAGCGGCAGGATGCAGCACGGGGCGGCCGCATTCGCGCAGGCGCGTTTCTGGTGGGACACGGCCACGGGTCTGCTGGTGACCGCAATCCGCGAACACCGCGAAATTCTCGTTCAGGACGGCGACTACGCTCTGCGCATGATGCGCAAGGATCTGGGCTTCACCTGCGTCGCGATCTTGATTCTCGGACTCGCCATAGGCGCGGGCACGGCTGCATTCAGCGCCGCCAACGCCATTCTCATTCAGCCGCTGCCCTTTGCCGACGGCAACCGCCTGGTGCAACTGAAGCAGGCGCAGCCGGCGGTTGGAATCGACAACCTGCCCTTCTCCGTAAAGGAGATCGAGGACTACCGCTCGCGCAATCACACTCTGGATTCGGTCGTCGAGTATCACCACGATGATGTTCAGCCTGCTGGGCGGCCGCGAGCCGGAGCGAGTGGACACGGCCGTGGTCTCCGCCAATTTCTTCCGCGTGCTCGGAGTGACGCCGCTCTACGGGCGCACCTTCATGGACGAGGACGATCGTCCCAGCGCCCGTCCCGTCCTGATTCTGAGCTACGAGTTCTGGCAGCGCAGTTTTGCCGGCGATCCCAACGTGGTGGGCAGAAGCGTACTCCATGAACGACAAGCAGCATGTCGTGGTGGGCGTGCTGCCTCCGATTCCGCAATTTCCCGGCGTGGTCGATGTCTACATGCCGACCGCGGCTTGTCCCACGCGCTCCAGCACGCACTTCTTGAACGACCGCACCGCCAGCATGATGAGCGTGTTCGCGACGCTCAAGCCGGGCGTTTCTCTGCGTCAGGCTGAGGACGATCTGCGCGGGATTGCCACGCAATTGCGCGCCGCTTATCCCGATGCGTATCCCGCGTCGAAGGGTTATGACATCACGCGTTGCGCCGGTGCATGAACAACTGACCACCGACATCCGTCCGGTGCTGATCGCGTTGGCAGCCGCGGCATTCCTGCTGCTGTCTGCTGGCCTGCTCCAACGTTGCCGGACTGATGCTGTCGCGAATCTTGTCCCGCTCCAAAGAACTGACGGTGCGCAGCTGCGCTGGGCGCCAGCCGGGCTCGCATCGTCCGCAGCTTCATCACCGAAGGCATGTTGCTGGCCGGTGCCGGCGGCGCTCTGGGATTGCTGCTGGCGTTCTGGAGCATCGACATCCTGGTCCCCTTCACCTCGCAGTTCACTACGCTTGGCGTCGGAACTGCGCATGGGGCCGGCGGTGCAGTCGCCTTGTGCTTGCCTTGTCGATTGCCTGCGGCTTCGTGATCGGATTTGTGCCGGCAATCGGCCTGCGGCAGACTCCTCTGTTTACCGCGCAGTTGGAGAGCGTCACATCCGGCGACGAGGATCAGTTCGCGCACGCGAGGCATGCTGGTGGCCGGCCAATTGGCGTTGTCCGTCATCCTGTTGGTGGGCGCGGGACTCACCTTGCGCACGCTGTTCCAGTTGGAGCACATGGACGGCGGATTTCGACCGAGCGGCGTCACCACCGCGCGAATCTATGCTGCTGCAAGGATAATCCACGAACGTTTTACAGCTCGCTGCTCGAACGCACCAGGCAACTGGACGGAGTGCAGTCTGTCGCTCTCGCCAGCACGTTTCCGCTTGTCGACTCGCGAAGACGAGCCCGAGTTCGGGCTGGATATCAACGACGTCGATGACGCCGAGTCGGCCAAAGCCGGAGACCGTGAGCGGACGTGCGGTCACTCCCGGATATTTCCAGACCATCGGCATGCCGCTGCTGGCCGGGCGTGACTTCACCAGCCAGGATACGGAACAGGCTCCGCTGGTCACCATCGTGAATGAGCATCTTGCGCAAGCGCTATTGGCCGGGCGGAAGTCCGATAGGAAAGAAGATCTCGTTCTGGCCGCGGCGAGCGCGCCACCATCGTTGGCGTGGTTGGCGATGTGCGGCAGCGGGGTCTGGATAAAGAGCCCGTCGACGAAGCCTATTGCGCGTTCGCGCAGACCCACAACCAGGCCATGAACCTGATCGTGCGCGGCTCGCGGCCGGCTCACGAGATTGCGCCGGAAATCTCCTGGATCGTCCACGATCTCGATCCCGATGCCGTGATCACCGATGTGCAGGCGCTGGCGCAGGTGCGCGAGGATTCGCTGGCTCCGCGCCGCAACACCGCGCTCTTCTTCAGCATCTTCGCCGGCTTAGCGCTGGCCATCACCGCTTCGGGCATCAGCGGCCTGATGGCGCTGGAGGTCACGGAACGCAAGCACGAGATCGGCATCCGCATGGCGCTGGGCGCCACGCCCGGCAGGGTGATGAGCTCGATGATGGCGCGCGTCTTCTCGATCATCGTTGCGGGACTGGGGTGCGGGCTTCGCGATAGCGTGGCTGATGTCGGCCACGATGTCGAGGCTGATCTATGGAATCGTTCCGCGCGATTCGGTCACCTTCGCGGTGTCATCGGCTGGTTGCTGGTCGTGATTGCCACAGCGTCCTCCTTCCTCCCGCTCACCAGAATCGCCAAGCTGGATCCTACCGTCCTGCTGAAGGCGGAGTGATGGAACCATCGGAATGCCGGATATGAATTTCCTGGTTGCAGCAGCGGTTGTCCTCGTGATCGGTGGCGCCGGCCTGAGTGCGGCTGGACAGAGCTCAGGCCAGCTCCGGCCAGCCGACGCTCCGTACCGACATGCTGGTCTCGACGGCATGGCTGCAGGAGCACCTCGGCGATCGCGATCTGGTGGTCGTGTATGTCGGGCGAGATCGCAGCGAATACGATGCCGGGCACATTCCCGGCGCGCGCTTTCTGGCGCTGGACGAGTTGGTCGAACAGCACAAGGATTCTCTGAACGACCTTCCGCCGGTGGCGAAGCTGCAGGCTGTGTTCGAGAGCCTTGGCGTCGGGGATGATGCCAGGATCATTCTGTACGGAGATGGAGGAGGGCTGCTGGCGGCGCGTGCGTATTACACTCTCGACTATCTGGGACACGGCGATCGGGCCGCCCTGCTCGACGGCGGTATGGAGAAGTGGAAGGCGGAAGGCAGGCCGCTTGATCATAAGACGGCTGCATCCCGCTGCGGCGCATTTCACTCCGCAGCGTTCACACCGACATTCTGATCACAACCGAGCGCATGCACGAGATCGTCGCCGGGGGAGGGAATGGCATACGTGCTGCTGGATGCGCGTCCGCCGCGGTGAATTCGACGGAACCGTGATGTCGGATGCGGTGCCGAAAGCCGGCCATCTGCCGCGGCGCACAGAGCCTGTACTGGAAGACCCTGCTGGACAACGGCGCTGTCCCGTCGCTACGGGATCCCATTCAACTGCGAGAACAATTTCAGCGTGCCGGCGCCGACGGCAATCGGCCAGTCGTGACCTATTGCCGGACAGGAATGCAGTCGTCATTCACCTACTTCGTGGCGAAGTATCTGGGATATCGCGCGGCGATGTATGACGGCTCGGTGTATGAGTGGGTCAATCGCGCCGGATATGACCTGGCCCGTCTCGGCTACCAGCCCCAACGAAGCCGCGAGTCAAGTAATGCGCTTTTGATTTCAACGTTCACTGCAGGAGAGAAGTATGAAATTCCGGACAAACTATTTTGCGTTGTTGTGTGCTTTGCTGGCCGGCACTATGTTGTCGCTGTTCCAAGTTGCGGATGCCGCGGACAAGCAGGCGTCTGCCGCCGGCAATGGCGCCAGTCATCCCGAACTGTTGGTGTCGACCCAATGGCTGGCCGATCATCTCTCCGATCCGCACCTGGTGATTGTGCACATCGGGCATGATCGTGGAGATTACCAGGCCGCGCACATCCCGGGCGCACGTTTCCTGGCGATGGACAAGTTTGTGAGCAACCAGGACCCGGGTACGGAGTTGCTGCCGCCGGAGCAACTCAAGCAAAATCTCGAGGCCATCGGAATCGGCGATGATTCGCGCGTGGTGTACTACGCGCCGGACTGGGATCCCATGGCGACCAGGCTGTTCTTCACCCTTGATTATCTAGGCCACGGCAATCAGCGCAGCGCTGCTCGACGGTGGCATGGATCAGTGGTTGCGTGAGAAGCGCCCGACCTCCAGCGACGAACCGAAGATCACGCCGGGAACTTTGACCGTCCATGCTGCATCCCGAGATCGTCGCCAAGATGGATGGCATGACGAAGCTGGTGGCGGAGAAGCCCGGCACGGCGGATGTGGTGATCATCGACGCGCGCCCGGGGAAACGCTATCGCGCCGGTCACCTTCCCGGAGCCGACTCGATGTTCTGGGAGACCGCACTGGTGAGCCACGACGATGCCTTGCTCCGCTCGCCGCAGGATCTGCGCAAACAGTTCGAGGCTGCCGGAGTCACGCCGGGAAAGAAATTGGTGTCGTACTGTGAAGTCGGCCTGCAGGCTTCCTACACATATTTCCTGGCGCGATATCTGGGTTACGACGCCACCATGTACGACGGCTCCTACAGCGAATGGAGCGCTGCCAAAGAGCCGGTAGTGAGGGGCGATTCCCCGCGGTGAGGTTGGGACCAGGCGTTGCAGGATGGATACGAAGTTACGGGTAAGTTTGCGATGAAGTTCAGGCAACCGGCGTGGCCTTATGAGCCTATCGCGCCGCTGCTGTTTGAGCCGTGGTGGTCGAGCTGCCTTGCGACAGAGTTTCAATGATCAGACGGACATCCTTGCTTTCTGCCTGCTGAATGAGGTTCAAACCCGCGGCGCCGGCCACCGGATACAGAATCGCACGACCCGCAACCGACACCGCCAGATCGAGTCCGTCAATGGTGGGTCCGTGAAGAATCGCAGGCTCCCAGGCTAAGCGTTGAGCGGTGACCCAGGCTGCGTCACGAGCCGCAGTGATGTCGAAGTTGATCACGGACGTCTCGCTGCGCAAGCCGATTTTCTCCAGATCGCCAATGAGGGGAGAAAGCGCGGCAATTTCCGATTCCACAATCACAACCAGGCTCGCCAACACAGCATTTATTTCGTCGAAGTCCGGCTTGAGCTGGGTTAACTGCTTTCCGGGACTGACTTGCGCGGCGGCAATACCGAGGTCCAGGTTGATGTGCGCATTCATCCCCGACAACAGTTGTTGCAGGATCAGAAGGTTAGCGTCGTCGCAGCCTTGGAAAGCGAGCATCCAGCTTCGAGTCGTTGTTCCGCCTGCCTGAAACGCAGCCAGCGCATCGAGGTAGCGGGACGCGAACATCACGTCGAGCTCTTCCATCAATGGACCATTCTGAAAACTGCTGCTGAGCATCCCGTCAAGCACCGCCGTGGTCACCCGACGATACAGTGCCGCAAAGTAGCCTAAGCGGTTTGCACTGTCATAGGACTGATGAACAATGGTGTCCAGTGCCGCGACTACATCGTCAATGGTTTGCAAACCCATGAAAGAGACCTCGAAGAACGTTATTTGCTTCTGGCTAAACACACGTTCCCGGAACGTGGTCAGGTTGGGGACAATCGACTCAGATCATGGGTAAGCACGGCACGCCATTCCCAAAAAAGGAAACCATAAGCTGATCCAGCCACTGGGCTGCCCGCAACAGACACATATTCCTAGGAAAAAGACTGAGCGCATGTCGGTTACCCTCTGCCATTGTAGGTTACATAGGTCGTAGTACGCTTCGACTTATGCGCTATTGTTCGCCAAGCACTGAAGGATACAATCGGACAGGCGTGATGTTTAGTTGTTAATCGTGAGTGCAGGAAGCGCTGGCCACTGTGTCGATATGTAGGTCTGACGAATCTGATTGCTGCTTTGGCAAGGCGGGAAATGACTACAACCTTGCGGGCGTGCAAAAGAAGAGTCCGTACAACTCCTCAGGCCTGAACTCACTTGGTTGAATGATTGAATCTCATGTCGCATGCCGGAAAGCCCGTTTGCGGCTCAACGCTTAGGTGATGGATCTGGCCGTCCTACCCCTTTGATTTTCCTAAGCGTAACAAATATCAGTTGGTCGTTCGGCTCTCAGAGCCGATCTGGTTTAGCGTCCCAATTGAATTCGAGTTTGCGCTCGTTCGGAGCGACAAGTAGGTTTCCGCTCGGCCGTCTCTGATGTTGTTTGGCAGCCGGGAAGCGCAGCTCTAAGAGATGGGGTCGCCGAATCGGAGAAGTGGTTTCATGAATAAGCCCCTCTTACGTGTCATCTCGGACGCAATTGATATCCGCGGGCGATTGCTGTTGCTGTTACGCGAGATGGGGGATGTGCAGGTCAGTGAAGTGGGAATCCCTGACCTGATCTGCATAGGCTGCGACCGTCAGCTTTCTCTTCGAGACTTAGAACGCGCGAAAAAGTGCAGTTATGGCGCAAAAGTCCCGATCGTGCTGGTAGCTTGGAACGGCTCAGAAGAACTCGCCGTCGCGGCACTTCGTAATGGAGTCAATGACTATGTTCGAGGTGCAAATTACCTGACGGAACTGCCCCGGGTGTTGCTCTCGCTCTATGCCTCACGTCCCGACGCATCTGTCGTCAGCTCAGAATTGCTGGTTGGAGAAAGCGATTTCACTCGAACGACTCGGACCTACATTGAACGTGTAGCCAGGGCGTCCAGTAATGTTCTGGTCACAGGCGAGACCGGCACGGGAAAAGAGCTGGTGGCGAAGCTGATCCACCGGAACAGTTCGCGGGCGGAAAAGGCGCTGGTCTGCATCAATTGCGCCGCCATTCCGGACACGCTCCTGGAAAGCGAGCTATTCGGATTCGAACGGGGAGCGTTCACTGGAGCGAATACTTCGCGAGACGGGAATTTGATGGCGGCGGATGGAGGAACCGCATTCCTCGACGAGATCGGAGACATGAGCCCGTATGCGCAAGCTAAGATCCTGCGAGCCATAGAAACCCGCGAGATTCAGCGCTTAGGCGGCGGCAAGATTCAGTACATTGACTTCCGCGTGGTTGCAGCCACCAACCGGAACCTCGAGTTACTGTCCCAAGACGGGCAATTCCGGCGAGACCTTTTCTTCCGGTTGAATGTAGCTCGAATTCACATGCCACCGCTGCGGGAGCGCCCGGAAGACCTTCTACCTCTGGCTCACCACTTCAGGATGGAGTTCAACCGCAGTTTTGGGCGGAATACCCTGGGCTTCACACAACGTTCCGAGCAGGCCATTCTGAGCTATTCCTGGCCGGGCAATGTCCGCGAGCTAAGAAACATTATCGAGGCATCTTTCATCACCCTCGATCCAGAGTGCCAGTGGGTAGAGATGCCAAGCTTTTTCTGCAGCGCTGTAGAGGATAAAAATGTGGGAGTGGATGAGGGCGACCGCATCTTAAAAGCGCTGTCGGAAAGCGGATGGAATAAAAGTAAGGCGGCGGACATCCTCAGCTGGTCGAGGATGACGCTGTACCGGAAGATGGAACGCTATGGCATTGCAGCCGAACCGCAGGCCGCCAAACCCTCAAAATGGTAGAGACTTACGCGCATTCTCTGTGGGGGCCGTTCGGCTTCAACTTCACGGCAGACCAGGGCAAGGTAGCGATCACGCGCGGCAGCACAAATTTCGACAATCTCGATCACAGCTTCGCTGCGGGCTTCACGATCCGTGCCGGAGGCCTTCCCCAGGTGTTCTTCCTGTTTGCCTGGGGAGGCAACAGTACCTCGCACAACATCGTGTACATGGATCCGGCCCTGCTCGGTGGATCCGTGCGGCCGTCTCTTTACTAGCTCGGCAAATCGCGATCGTCACGACGACGAACAGGGAGGGATCCATCGAGGCGGATCCGACGCCACGCCTGCTGCTTTATGATCTTCAAAGCATCTCCCTGCCATCGATCTGACGAGGTAGGAGGCTCCCGGGACATCGTCTCTTAATACGTCAGGACGGCACGACCATTACGTTGAAGTAAGCAGGGTAATTGCGATGGCTGAAAGCCCGGATCACAGCGAGGTGTGCCGGGAATCACTGCCAGCCGGTTCGCTCCGCTGGGAAGATTCGATTATGGGGCACCTCGCTCTTGCCCGCAGTGGTACAGAGGTTTGGATACGTGTCACGGGCAAAAGTGCACCTGGGATTCGGAGAGGTACGACAATCATGACCCAAGTTACCTCCACACCTCACCACTCTTACGGGCGTAAGCTCGTACGCGCTGGGATATCCGGCATACGAAGCGGTTACCGCGAATTCGATCCGGAACTGGCGTCGGCTCTAGTTGCAGCCTCGGCGGAGCAATCGCTAAAGCTGGCCTTGACCGGCGCATGTCTCGGTATCGTCCCCGCCATTCTGTTGGCTCGTCGTTCCCGCGCCGCGACCAGCATCCTGTTCGGAACCCTGGGTAGCGTGTTGGGGTTCGCCGTCGGCTTCTCCTGGAAGACGCGCCCGTTGACTTCCAAGCTGGCTCATTCGGCGCTTCATGAAGTACGGCGGGCGAAGGACGAGCACTGGCTGGAAACGAATCCGATCGATTATGCTTAGCACCGGTAATCCCGCTTCACTCTAAGGCGCAATATCCGCGACTTCAGAGATCTTACGGATCTCCCCGTCCGTATCCTGTAGGTGAGCCACAGGGAGCTTTACTGTGTGACGTTTTCAGGCGGCCAACGCAGAATTTCGGCTCTGCTGCAACGCGCTAGTCCGCCCTCATCTTTTTGCTTGTAATCACGCAACACTGTGGCTGTCCGGGGGTTGAAGCACTCTGGAGTGCGTTCGATTAACGTGGGATTGGCGCACGTGCCAACTAAGCCCATGAGGTCGATCAGCTCCGCCGTACAAAACCATTCCATTGCGGCCAGGTCAGGGGAAAATCGTCGCAGGCGATTACCGAATTGCAGGATCGTTATGGAGCGCCGCCTGCGAGCTGCGCTCACCTTGAGAGCGACCTCTGTTCGGATGTCTCCCGCTTCATACACCTGCTCCTCCGGGACCGCAGTTCTGAAAGACAGCGAAGGAAGAATGTTGGCAGAGAACCAGAAATTGAGCGAAGAAACTCCAAAGCACAAGGCTACTGCTGGGGATACAGGTGGCCGGCCCCGAAGCTTTAACGCTATCGAAGATGAGTTATCCGGCGCGCTCAAGGCTCACCAGCAAGTGGGCCAACTTAGCCGCGAATCGAAGCTCAGCGTAAGCTACTGGGCGCAAAAAATAACTCGCCGTTGTCTCGGGTGGTATACCAGGCCGATTCAACTTTTCCAGGGGAGTATCCTCCGTGCCCTGGGACATCTCGTTGCCAGTCTCTACGGGCTGGCCACCGAAGTTCGGGAACTTCGCGAAGAGCAGAGGTTTGTAAAGAAAGAACAGTCGTCATTATTGATTAAGATCGATAGTTTACGAGCCTCGCTTTTTATCATGAGGGATACACCGAACCAGCTCAAAGAAAACGAAAAAATAATTGACTACTGGGATAAAGCAGCGCAAACGGATCCTGTGCGTGAGACCGTCAGCCAAGGCCAGGACGAAAGCGACGCCGAATATCAGGAGAACTGGAAGCGGATAGGCGAGCGGGTTGCCGGGAAAATCATGTCCTACTCTCCGGCACACCCGGTGGCGCTGGAAATCGGACCCGGCGTGGGGCGCATCACCATCCCGATGTCAAAATATTGCGCGTCGATTACGGCGTTAGATATTTCGCCTCTGATGGCCACCCGGGCGCAAGAGGCCATGGCCCAGTTGGAGAATTTCAGGGTGATGGTCATTACCAATGAAGACCTGAATTTTCTGCCCGCGGAACACTTCGATCTGGCGTACTCAATTTCTTGCTTTCAGCACGCAGAGAAAAAGACGTTCTACCGTTATCTCGAGGGAATACATCGGGCGCTAAAGCCTGGAGGGGTGTTGTTCTTTGGAGTGATTAATCTTTGTACCGAGCTTGGCTGGAACCATTTCTCCGCGATTCTGAGGAATGATTATCCCGAATATTTTCACACGCCGGACGAAGTTTCCTGCTGCCTGCAGCACGCCGGGTACACCTCCCATGAGCTTGCCGAAGACGGCGAAACCCTATGGGTAATCGCGTATCGATAGGATTATCTGCGAAGCGTCACTCTGCCGGAATCTTGGCCGCGAGTTTCGTGAAAGTAACCGGCGCTACCGCCGAAGCAGTCAGAGTTCGAGTTTCGGCCGGAAGCTTTGCCACGGGTTGCAGCTCCGCTCGGGTGAACGTCGCCCCGCAAACGCCGCAGTTCCAATGAACATTGGATGCGCTATGACCATTCGCAACGGATGGCGTCTGCCATTTTCTGGATAGTTCGCTGGTGCACACCGGGCAGCTCTTCTTCACGAAGCCCCTCTCAGCCCAGGCTGCTGGTCCGGTGTTCTGTTCTTACTCACGGCGACGATAGCTACCTTTGACTGCAGCGCGCTTTCATCAAGCGGACCAAGAATCCGCTCTGCATGCCTTCGCGCACTTTCTATAGTTCGAAACTGTTTGGCTCGTACAGTAGTTCCGGACCCAGCTACGAAGTCAACACGATAGTAAGTCAATAATGTCCTCGTTTCTATTCGGTCTGATCACCTATTTGCCGTCGCCGGCCTCACCCCAGAAATCATGTTCGGTGGCTTTGCGAGTGAGTGTGGACGCTGGACCTGGAAGTTTAGGTCAATTGCGCTCCCCGGTAGCGGGAACTAAGACAGAAGACTTCAGAAAGACTGTACTTAGCTTCAGAAATCTGAATGAGGATGGAATAGCCTCTAGTAGCAGCCTATGCTGATCATGTCTTCGTGTCAATGTATGCATCTGAAGAGTAGTGTCTACGACGGTTCTATGGATTGCATTTACCGCAGCCAGACTAGGGGTTCGTATGCTTGGTTCCGCGCGACTCGTCGCCCCGTGCTGCTCGCAGATGGCAGCGGCTCTACGATGCGGATGAATGGAACGCTCGTTTTGAGGCACTGCATCAGGCGGCGCGCATCGCGGGTGCGGACGCCAGCGAATTTCTGTTCGCGAAGGTTAACGTCGCGGTGAAGCCGAGCACGGCGACGGCTGCCACGTAGTGAGCCGGACTGAAGCGGTTCCAGTGAGCCAGCCAGGAAACCAGCAACGGAGTGACTCCGCCCACAACCGCGCAGCTGATGTTGTAAGAGAAAGATACTCCGCTGAACCGAACCTGCGGCGGAAACGCATGCACCATGAGAATTGGAGTAAGCACGGAAGATCCGGCTCCGAATCCAGCCAGTAAGTAGAGAAACGATATGGCTGCCGGCGAGTGGGCTGCGCCGAAATACAGCCCGTAGGTTGCCAGGACGAGCAAAGCAAAAGCGGGAATGGCAACCCTGCGAAGGCCAAAGCGGTCGACGGCTGCTCCCATCGTTACCGTCGAAGCGCATACACCGAATGAGCCGTAAAGATTGGCCACTTGCGTGGCGCGAGAGGATATTCCGAAAAGCTGGTGCAGCAACGAGGGGCTCATCAGGATGACGACAACGATGGTTGCCATCAGCGAGCAGGTACTGATCATGGAGGCCGCCACCGCTGCTCCGTGATTTCGCAGGATGACGCGAACCGGCAATTCGCGTGACAACGCGGCGCGCCGGCGCATCTCTTCGAACACGGGAGTCTCGTCCAACCAGCGCCGCAAATACATTGCGGTAAGTCCGAAGAGGCCGCCAATGATGAATGGAACCCGCCAGATGCCGGTTGCAATCTGCTGCGGCGAGTAGGACACGTTGACGGCAACCGCAACAATCGATCCCATCAGAATTCCCAGGCTCAAGCCGCTGGTGAGCAGGCCGACGGCGAGCCCGGTGTGGCCGGCTTTGGCGTGCTCGGCGCCGAATACCCAGCCGCCCGGAGCTTCGCCTCCGAGAGCGGTTCCCTGGACTACCCGCATCGCCAGCAGGAGCAGAGGCGCAGCGATTCCGATGGACCCATAGGTTGGCAGCAGGCCAATCAGCAGCGTGGGGATGGCCATCAGCAGGACGCTCAGCGTAAACATGCGTTTTCGTCCACGGGTATCGCCGAAGTGCGCCATGATAATTCCCCCGAGCGGACGCACCAGGTATCCGGCAGCAAATAGTCCGAAAGTCTCCGTCTCGCGTAGCCACTGCGGCTGGGTCGGCGAAAAAAACAGCTTGCTGATCACCGTGGTGAAGAAAACGAAAATGACGAAGTCGTAATACTCGAGAGCGCCGCCGAGA
Source organism: uncultured Acidobacteriaceae bacterium (assembly GCA_963698845.1). Taxonomy (GTDB): domain Bacteria; phylum Acidobacteriota; class Terriglobia; order Terriglobales; family Acidobacteriaceae; genus Bog-257. The sequence goes on along the minus strand of CAVOSH010000005.1, from coordinate 160,892 downwards.
GAGGCAAGAGCGAGTATGCGAATTTGCGGGAAAGAACGTTGCTTCGACATCGAGCGAGAATACTAACCGAGTGGGCGTGCCATTGCGAGCCGTCGGTGGGTTGTGGCCAGAACCTGCGGGCTTAACCATTCCGCAGAAATTCAGTCGAGCAACGAAGGCGGGCGGCGGGGATTGGCACCCAAGTGGGAAAGCCAAGTGGGTTCGTCGGCAGCGAGCAATCGGTTCTTGAACTTCATTGTCTCCGAGGCGATAATTGCGCACCCGCGCTGGCGGGCAGCCTCATGACCAACATCAACCATAAAACCTACGCAATGAACGCCATCACTCCCATGAAGCGGTGGAAGACGTGGATTGTCCGCGTCTTCTTCTTCATCCTGGGCGCAATTAAGCCATTGCAAAAGGATCTGATCCAGCTGTCCTTCATTCATTTTGCCCGCTGGGTCATTGTCAAACGGAACGGCTTTCCACGGCTTAGCGAGCAGCAGCCGCAAGAAGAACTGAAGTACGACTATCTAATTTTCTTCAGCAACTTCAACGGAACGTGGAATCAGTACATTGATGCTTTTTCGGCGGTCCTGAGTCAGGGTCTGAACCTTATCTGGCGGTGGAGCGAGAAGTTTCCCGGATCGGTGCCGGTGACACCGTTCAAACAGTACATCGCGCGCTGCCAGTTCGACACCGATTACTACTACACCGCCTATCCCTACGCGACTACTAACGATGTGAAGGCAGCGCATCGAGTGCAGGCAGCGCTTGAAGCCCTCGAAAAAGAGGGCTCCGGTAAATCGCCCGAAGAATTTAAACGCGCCTACTTGAAATTCATGATAGCGGTGCAGTGCGATCTGGGAGAGACAGGCAAGGCCCCAATCGGTACATAGACGCAACAGGAAAGCGATGGCTAATCAAAGCGGCAACGTGTATGGGCTGACCATTCTGTCACCCATTCTGGAAGATGCAACTGCGGAGACCTCGCATAATTGCGCGCTCCGCATGACGCTGGCCGCGCTGCCTCGCGATGAACAAAGTCCGTTCGCCAAGGTGTCAAGCACACACTTGGCACGGCTGGTGGTGATGGACGACGTTGTTTACGTGGGCATGCCGTCCTGCGAGGAGCACCTCAAGTCGCAGTATCTTCTGTTCGAAACGAATTTTGACGGCGATCTCGACGACTACCTGGCCCGCATGGCCCGCGAGATCGGAAGCGAAGTCCATTCGGTATGGCAGCACTGTTATGGTTATCCGGGAGTTCAGGATGTGAACGCCTTCATTGCTTACATGAAGCAGTGCCAGGTCACCACGACTTTCTATTTTGCTGATGTCAACGATAAGACTGTTGGGCAGACCCTCGCCGCGCTGCAGACGCAAGCTGCGGTGGCAAGATTTATCGAAGAGCACCAGGGCGTGTCGGCGATCGAGTTGCAGAAATCGTTTACGGAATTTCTGCAAAAACTACGGAACGCGCCGCCACCCGTTCCCGGTCGCCCCGGAAGCGGTGGACCACCGCGCATCGCTACCCAGATGAAGTGGGGCACAAGGAATTAGAGAAAGGGACGCTGTCGACGGCAATGAGCAAATTGGACGCGACCGACATTCAAGGATTTGTCCTGCGGGGATACGCTCTCCCCTTCGCCCGATACGTGTTTCTGGAGGTTGCCGATGCCGTTCGCGGGCAGGCGTTCGTCGGTCGACTCCTCGGTCAAATCACGACGGGCGAGCATTGGGACGCAGGCAAACCTGACTGGACGCTCAACATCGCCTTCACGCACAGGGGATTGGTCAATCTAAGGCTACCGGACGCATCGCTGTTGAGCTTCCCGGTGGAATTTCTGCAGGGCATGAAGGCGCGAGCCGAGATCCTCGACGATACCGGGAGGAACGCACCCGAGCATTGGGATCCAGTCTGGCACGAGGCACGCGTCGATATCTGGCTCGCAGTGAATTCCAAAACTAAAGAGACACTGGAAGCGCGCTGTACCGAGCTACAAGCATTGATGACGGAAACCGGCGGAGCCAGGATTCTAGGAACGCAGGATGCCGGAGCATTATTCATCGATGGCCAGTGGAGTTCAAAGGAGCATTTCGGATACACCGACGGATTCGGTAATCCCGACTTCCTGGGCGTGGAGCGCGACACCCAACCAGGGCAGGGCAAATTGATGCCTGATGGAACGTGGGCGCCTCTCGCTACCGGCGAACTTTTGCTGGGCTATGCGGACGAGGCGGGCGAGCTTCCGGTCGCTCCCATCCCTCACCTCCTGGCAAATAACGGAACATTCATGGTGTATCGCAAGCTGCACCAGAACGTCGCCACGTTTCGCCGGTATCTCGAAGAAAAAGGCAAGCTCTATGGCGGAGGAAAAGAGAAGCTCGCGTCCAAGTTGCTTGGCCGGTGGCGCGATGGAACGCCGGTAGAGCTTTCACCCGACGCACCGAATCAAGCGATCGTTAAGGACAAACAGAAGAACGTTGATTTCACTTTCGGTAACGATTTGACCGGCTCCCGTTGCCCAATTGGAGCGCATGTGCGACGTACGAATCCGCGTGACGCCTTCGGCTTCAATGGCCGGCTGATCAATCGTCGTCGCATTACCCGTCGCGGCCTGCCCTACGGACCTTATGTTCCGGAGGATCAGCCTGTGCAGGATGATGGCGAGCACGGAATCATTTTCATGGCGCTGAATGCCAGCCTCTTCCGGCAGTTCGAGTTCGTGCAGCAGCAGTGGGTGCAGTACGGAAACGACGCTCGCCTGGGGAATGACAAGGACATGCTTCTGGGAAACCACACGGGACACGACAAGTACGTGATTCAGGGCACCGAAGATCCGAATAACCCGCCATTCATCTGCGGCAAGCTGCCGAATTTTGTCGAGTTGCGAGGTGGCGATTATTTCTTTCTTCCCAGCATGACGGCGCTGCGCATGATTGCGGGGGCTACGGTGGATCCCAGGTGAGCACGGACCTTGGCGAATGGTCTCCTTCGTGGTGTTGACACCGCGGTCTTCAACATATAAAAGCGTGTTCATCCGAGTGCCAAACTACAATTCGGGATTTGCGGCGTTGCCAATTGCGAAGGTCTTCTTTCTCCTTACGCTCGCGGCCCTGCTTGGCGCAACCGGCTGCGGAAGCGGTTCACAGTCCGCGGGCTCGCCCCCTTCGCTGGGCACTCCCGCGCCCGCGCTCGGAGGGATCAACATCGATTACGCTCCCGAGGGCCGGTGCAGCGACGATAACTGGAGTTCGGTCACTCCGGCCGCATGCAACCCTCAGCTTTCCTTCAACACGTGTACGCCGAATGTGCTGTCGTCCTGCGCCGCGAATTGTCAGGCGTGTTACAACGCGGACCTGGCGACGATCAGCTCGCTCAAAGTCGGCACCATTACAATTTATCAACCGAATTACTACATCTTGAAGGCGGCCCAAAGCTCCGGAATCAAGGTTGTCCTCGGGCTTTTCAATGACAGTGTCAGCGGGCTGGCCCAGGCAAGCACGGCGACGAACTGCACTTACGGAGGTCAGCCATTTCCGTACTGCGGAACCTCGTACGCGACGGCGCTGTTCAACGGGGCATGCGGCAACGTGACCCCGTGGGCGCCGGCGACATTTTGCGAATCGAGTCCCTCGAACCCTAGCGCTACCTATGTTGCCGCGCTCAATTCCAGTGCCGGGGAATTCCTCCAGAACGGAACCGTAGTCGGGATTCAAGTGGGCAACGAGATTCTCGGGCAGCAATCAGCTGCGACGATCAGCACGGCCGCCCAGAATCTTCGCACCGCTCTCAACGCCGCCGGCTTCAGCGGCATCAAGGTCATCGTTTCGCTTATCGAAGGGCAGGCGGCTACCTTCTGCACGGGTGGCGCTCCTCCAGCAGGTGTCGACTACATCGCCGACCACGTTTACTGTTCGGTCGGGAGTTCAGGTGGTGTGGCGAGTACGCCGCCGGTGTGGCCTAGCGGGAGTAATCCGGCGCAAACCTGTTGGACGCAAGTTCAGGGAGTTTTCACCACGGACCAGACGGCGTGTGGAGCAGCCAACGTCTTCCTGGGTGAGACGGGCTATAACACCGGTTGTCCCAGCGTCTACGGTCAGCAGCAGGTTCCGAATGAGCAGACGTACGTCACGCAGGTGGTCAATGCGGCCTGCCAGAGCCAGGTCACCGGACCACTGGCGCCATTCCTCTTCGAGTTCGGCGACGTATGCCCGTCCGGCGGGTGCTTGCCTGGCTGTCCAGCGGAGCCTCAGGAAGGCAACGGATACTTTGGCTTGTACTTTACGCAGGGCTACCTGACCAAAGGTTCGCTTGTCTCGAAGTTCACCACTCCCCCGGCGCTTTCCTGCCCTTGAGCTTGGCGTCCACGCAATGCCGGTCCCAAGCCTGCGAGCGATGATTCCACCCTATCCTGCCGGTTGATCTCCCGAAGTACCGGTGAGACGCCTTTTCACGTTCGCGGTGCAAGTTCCCGTCGCCGTTTCGTTCCATCCTCGAAGGCACGGTCATCCAGGGTGCGGGCCGTTGCGCGACGGCCTGGGGAGGATACTCATGAGCGATCGTCGAAAAGTGGCGTGGGCAGCCGCGATTCTGTTCCTGCTATTGGTTGCAGCTCTCGGAATTCCTACTTTAATGCGAGTACGGCCGGGCACACAGGAGTTAGCACCGTCCAGCGAATCACGAAGCGCATCCATGAATGCAATGCTCTATACGGGTCCGGAGAATGCCGGGCTCGCTCGGATGAACGCGCCAGCAGCCGACAACGCGAGCGCGCTTCCCGACAGAAAAGTGATCCGTAACGCTGAGCTGGGGTTGACCGTTACAGACGTGCGAAAGGCCGCCGAGCAGATTCGGAAGATCACCGAAACCGATCGCGGCGAAGTCGACAATCTGGACGTCAACGAAGCGGCGGGATCCGTATCCGCGACAATCGTGGTTCGCGTGCCGGCATCAGGGCTGGTAGCGGCCCTGACCGAGATTAAGCAGCTGGCGGTGCGAACGGACCATGAGCAGGTCAGCGGGCGCGATGTCACGCGGGAGTTCTACGACAACGAAGCGCACATGCGCGACCTGCAGGCGGAAGAACAACAGTACTTGACGATCATGAAGCAGGCGCGCAGTGTGACCGACATCCTGGCGGTGTCGGAAAAACTCAGCGAGGTGCGCGACCGGATCGAGCGTCTGCAAACGCAAATCCAGGTCATGACTCACGATATCGAAATGTCGGCGGTGGCCGTCACCCTCACCCAGGAGTCCGACACTCGGGTACTTGGCATCCAATGGCGGCCGTTGTACAAGGCCAAAATTGCGACCCACGAACTATTCATCGGCCTGGGTGAGTGGACGGACTGGGTGATAGCGGTCCTGATCAAGCTACCGCTGATCCTGTTGTGGGTGCTGACTGTCGGGGCAATGATGTGGATCGTCTGGAAGATTGGCCGGAGGACGTGGCCTCGGTTCGCGAAGTCGAAAAACGTGAGCGCAGCACAATGACAAAGATGCCTGAGGGCAAGACAGAATTGCGAAGCGAGAACGGATGAAACTCAGATCGGTCCTTGAGAGCGGCGCAGCCGGACCGCGGCCGCGAGAAATGCGGCGGTCATCGCCAGGCCAATCCACAGGCCAGGGCTCATCAGGAAATGGCCGGGAGTAAGCTGTGTCATCGCATCCATGGGACCGCCGCCCGGCATAGCTCACAGCTTCTGGACCGCCGCCTACGCGGTTTCCAAGCATTTCTGCGAAATGAGTAGTGTTGAACGCGATCTTCTCAACCAGGGCGATCGCGAGCGCCGGCAAGCCGGCCCACAGATATTGGCATGCGCCGCGCCCAGGCCGAGACCAGCAGCAGCCAGCCGAAGATTGGCGCATACCAGAGCGCATGAATCGTCACCAGATGATAAAGCAGGTCCAACCACGTCTGGGGCAACGAAAGCTGGGTCCACAACGTCGCAACGCTCAAACCGCTTCCCAGCAGTACGGCGCTGCTGATCAGGAGCATAAGCAACTGTGTGACCACAGTAATCGCGAAGGTGAGCAGCGGAAGAACCACCAACGGAATACAAGCCTTGGAGAGCACGGTCGTGAGATCAGAGACCGGCAGCGACTTCCAGAACAGGATGCTGCGATCGCGACGTTCGCTGTGCAGCGCTTCGAGACAATAAAACACAGCGACGATGAAAGTGGTCCCCATAATAACGAGTGCGGCGATTTCGTAGTGCTGCGCCAGCAGTTCGTGCTGTTGCATCGGGTCGAGCGTCGAGACGGCGCGCATCTTGCCCGGAATCGAAAGGCGCTGATCAGGGAGCCGACAAGAATCAGGCCGGCGACCGCCAGCGGCGCGATATAGATCGAGCGGCTCTCCCACAATTCGCGCAGTACCGACCTGTACAAGAGCCGGCTTTGCGGGATGAGTACGGGCGCGAAACCCTGCGTTGCCATGGGAGTAGCCGGTATGGCGTCAGGTTGCATATTCATTGTGCCGCCCCTTGCGCCTGGCGAGACTGATTTCCAAGTACTGCAACGAACAGGTCGGCGATGCCGGGTGTGCGCACGTCGCCAAGCTGCGCCAGTTGCTGACGATCCACCCCATTGAAGAGCAGGATGCTGCCGCCGATCGCCTGGCGCTCGTGCATCGGCTTGAGCGCTCGGGCTGCCGCGACCTGCTCGGGACGCACCATCACTTCCAGGTAATGCGACTCTAAGTCTTCCATGCTGCGATCGAATACGATGCGCCCGCGATCGATAAACATGACGTCGGTCAGCACGTGCTCGATCTCTTCTACCTGGTGTGTCGCTACTACGATGGTGCGATTGTGGTCGAAATAATCATTCAGCAGGGAATCGTAGAATTGCTTGCGATACAGGATGTCCAGACCCAGCGTCGGCTCGTCCAGGACGAGCAACCTCGCGTCGATGGCCATCACCAGGGCCAGGTGCAGCTGGGTCACCATGCCCTTCGATAGTTCTCTGACTCGGCTGCTGTGCCGGATGGTAGTCTTCGCCAGAAACCCTTCCGCCTTGTCACGATCGAATCGCGGATGCACTCCGGCCACATACTCCAGCAGCTGCGAAACCCGTGCCCAGCGCGGCAACACGGCGACATCGGCAATGAAGCAAACATCGCGCATGAGCTGATCGCGCTCGCTCCAGGGGTCGCGTCCCAGCACTCTCAGCTGTCCCTGGTAGGGCGTGAGGCCGAGAAAGGAGTAAAGTGCCGTGGTCTTGCCGGCGCCATTAGGACCGATCAGCCCTAGAATGCGGCCCTCTTCCACCCGCAGGTTGATACCATCCAGAGCGATGGTCTTGCCGAACGCCTTGCGAAGGCCCGCGGCTTCTATGCATGCCATTAGCTTCCGCCCTCCTCTTTCTTGCCGGGCTCCAGTTCTGTGCCTTCCGAAGCTCCACCGTGAGCAGACCCGACCTTTTCGTCGTTCAGCAGTTCGTCGGCCTTCAGTCCGAGCCGCTGGATCGTCGCGTAAACTCGCGGCCATTCTTCTCCCAGAAACTTCTGCCGCTCACCCTCCAACAGCAAAGTGCGTGCACCTGCATTGATGAACATGCCGCGACCTCGTCGGGACTCCACCAGCCCTTCGTCTACCAGTTGCTGATAACCCTTCATTACCGTGAGTGGATTGACTCGATACTCGGCCGCGACGTTGCGGACCGAGGGCAGCGGATCGCCATCCTTGAGCACGCCGTCGAGGATCATCGCGACCACGCGGTCGCGAAGCTGGCGGTAAATCGGCTGACTGTCGTTCCACTCACGGTCCATGATTTTCCAGAGTAACCTTCAGCACAGATACGACGAGTTAATTTGTCCTATGCAGGTCGATGTGCGCATGGATCGGCTTGTCCTTCATCATGAAGGTCCAATCCTCGGTGTGATGGTTGGCATCGATGATGGTGAATAGGGCATGATGCATGTGATACTCGGGATCTCCGCTGATGTCCTTGAATTCGAACTCAATCGTCTTGCCATCGGGCGACATCTTGCCCACCATGCGAGGCCGGTTGCCGGCGTCACAGTAGTGAATCAGTGTGAGCTGATCGCCGTCCACGTAAAGCATCGTGACCGGATGATCATACTTTGTCGCATCCAACGGGGTTCCGGCTTCCTGGAATTCGTGTACAAGCGCATTTCCCCGCGAGGTCACGCGCATCGAGGCGTGCATCGGCTTGCCGTTTGACATCTCCGGCATTTCCGGCACAGTGGCAGGTCCTTCCCACTCTCCTGCCAGGCTTTTCATCGCTGTGAAAGACTTCTGTGCATCCGACGGCGCAGCAGCAGCGGAGGGTTTTTGCCCGTCGTGCTGGGCGAAAGCCATGGTGGTGAGGGACAACAGAGCAACGGGCAATACAAAGCGAAGGTGTTTCATGTTGCATTCTCCTAAATTGAGGTTCGTCTCTCCGTCGCTGCAAAATCAGGTTCGGGGCAGGAGCGAGGAGGAGCAAACATCTATAGTGTTATAGTTAACTATATCACTATATCAATGTCAAGGATTTTTCAGTATTTTGTTTGCATGCCAATCTAAACCTAAGAAAATAAGCGGGTCCTGCCGCCAATCTTCGCAAAACACATCTTGCTTGGAGGAGTTATTGATCGGAAGAGGGTTCTGCCAACAAAGGAGTGGCGCCGCTATCGACCCTGGTCAGGATCCTGGAGAGGCGCATCAGCGTGCCTCGATCGGCGCTGATCGGACCGAGCAGTCCCACATGTTGTTGCCGATTGTGATCGAGACGTAGCGGAATGTTTTGACTCGTTGGGACAGGTCTTCGATGGATTCGAAATGGCGCCCGCCAATGACCTAACCCTCCTGAGAGATGTGGAGAGCGGCGCCGTGGAGAGGCAATTTCGCAGACGCATCAGCTTTCTCGAGGTTGGCTTCTAAATCGGTGTGTGGCTGAAGTGCGCTACAATTTCAGCCGATTTGACTCCACAATGAGATTCCGGCCTGGTATCTAACCTGCTGCGGATCCCACTGCGAAGAAGGAAAATTTCAATCGTACGAGTCATTCGGAGGCTCCCATTCTTAAGCGTTCGGTCATACTTCATCTTGCAAGTGTGCTGCTAGTTTCGGCGTGTCTGCCTGCCTTGGCCGCGGCCCAGGTTTCTCCAACGCTCGACGCCATCTTCAACAAGCACGAATTCGATGCCAAACATTTTGGACCAGCCCGCTGGATCGACAAGGGAGCCGAATACACCACCCTGGAACCGTCAGCCGCCGTTCCCAAAGGCCAGGACATCGTTGCCTATGCGACCTCAACCGGCAAACGGACGGTCCTGGTTCCTGCCGCGAAGTTGATGCCTGCGCCCAGATGCGCAACCGATGAAGATCGACGATTACTCGTGGTCGGAGGACAACAAGCAGTTGCTCATCTTCACCAACACGAAAAAAGTTTGGCGCCTCAATACTCGAGGCGACTACTGGCTTCTTGATCGTGGCCAGCGGCCGTCTGAAGAAGTTGGGAGGCGACGCGCCGGAGTCATCGCTGATGTTTGCCAAGTTCTCGCCCGACGGCAAGAGTGTCGGATTTGTCCGAGCCAACAACATCTACGTGCAAGATCTGGCGACCGACCAGATTCACGCCGTAACCCAGGATGGCACCGCTACGCTGATCAACGGCACTACGGACTGGGTGACGGAAGAGGAATTAAGCCTGCGCGATGCATTTCGCTGGAGCCCTGACAGTCGCTCCATTGCCTACTGGCAATTCGACACCACGGGCGTAGGCGACTTCTCGCTCATCAACGACACCAAGGAAGAATATCCACTGGTAACGAACTACGGCTATCCCCAGCCGGGCACCGACGAACTCCGCCGTAAAGGTCGGCGTAGTCCCGGCGCAGGGAGGGACAACGAAGTGGATGGATCTGCCGGGCGATCCCCGGAATCACTATGTCCCTCGCATGGAGTGGGCTGGGAACTGCTCAATGAACTGATCATCCAATATCTGAACCGGCTGCAGAATACGAACCAGGTTCTTCTCGCCAACGCGCAAACCGGGGCTATCAAGACTTTATTCGAGGATAAAGATCGCCGCGTGGGTGGACTACGTCCGCTCATTCGATTGGGTGGGAAAGAATTCCGGGCTGGTGTGGCTGAGCGAGCGCGACGGCTGGCGCCACGCTTACGTGATTTCGCGCGCCACCGGCGAACCCCATCTGATCACCAATTTTCCCGGAGATGTGATTTCCGAGATCGCAGTGGACGACGCGGGAGGATGGTTCTATTTCATCGCCTCGCCGCAGGATGCCACGCGCAAGTATCTTTATCGCTCCCGGCTCGACGGCAAAGGCACGCCGCAACAAGTTACGCCGGCGGACCAGCCGGGGACGCATGGGTACGACATCTCACCGGACGGCCAATGGGCGCTTCATACTTTCTCGACGTTTGATCGCCCGCCTGCGACTGACCTCGTCCACCTGCCCGACCACAAGGTCGCGAGGGTCCTCGAAGCCAATGATGAGTTGACTGGAAAAGTGCGGAGCCTGATTCCTGCACCGACGGAATTCTTCCAGGTAACGGTGGGCAATGGAGTGAAGCTCGATGGTTGGGTGATCAAGCCGCCGAATTTCGATCCTAAGAAGAAATATCCTGTGCTGGTTTATGTGTACGGCGAGCCGGCTGGGGCAACGGTTACCGATGCATGGGGCGGTTCAAGGAGACTGTTCCATGCGCTGATCGCGCAGCAAGGATACCTGGTGGTCAGCTTCGACAACCAAGGCACGCCGGCGCCCAAGGGACGTGAATGGCGCAAGATCGTGTACGGCAGTGTGGGAGTTCTCTCCTCAGTGCAGCAGGCAGAGGCGATCCGCGAGTTGGCCAAAGAGCGCGCCTACATTGATTCCTCGCGTCTCGCCATCTGGGGATGGAGCGGCGGAGGATCGAACACGCTGAACATGATGTTTCGCTATCCCGGCTTGTTTGCGGCAGGAATTGCAGTGGCGCCGGTGGCCGACCAGCGGCATTACGACACCATCTACCAGGAACGCTACATGGGATTGCCGCAGGACAACGTCAGCGGCTATCACGATGGCTCGCCCATCAACTTTGCGCAGGGGCTTACGGGCAAGCTTCTGGTCGTGCATGGCTCGGGAGACGACAACGTTCACTTTCAGGGAACGGAACTGCTCATCAACAAGCTGGTGGAGCTGGGAAAGCCTTTCGACATGATGGACTATCCCAACCGCACGCATTCCATATCCGAGGGGCCGGGAACGTCGTATCACGTGCACAGCCTGATCGCACGATATCTCGAACAGAATGTCCCTGCCGGGGGAGTTTCGCAGTGAGCATCTCCGACGGTGGTTGGAGGTCCGAATAGTTCGTGGAGGCGCACGCACTCCCGCGTGCAAAGAGGGTGAGAGGCGACGCAGGGGTCGCCTCTTTTTAGCTCGATTTTTCCTCTGTGTCGCGCTTTCGGAAGGCGGCTTCTCCAACGTCGGAGACTTGCACCCACTTCGGATCAGGCGAACCCTCGGCGCCATAGTTGTCGTGCCAGTTCCACCATTTGTATGGCGGAGTCTGAGGATAACCTTCTGGCGAGTCCTCCCAAGTCTCCTGCCGGCCGAGCGGCGTGATGTCGAGATAGCTCCAGATGGTTCCCATCGCCTCGTCGCCGCGGTTGTTGGTGAAGTAGGTGCGGAACACCCGCTCGCCATCGCGGAAGAATACGTTGTGGCCGTGCCACTCATCGACGCCGAAGTCTTTGTCGAAGCTGTCGGTGATGGTGTACCAGGGCATCTCCCACTCCATCCGTGCTTTCAGGCGAGCGATATCCGCTTGCGGCGCGCGGGAAGCGTAGACGAGGGTGGTGTCGCGGGCGTTCAGATGGGCCAGGTGACTGACCTGATCGGCGCCCAGAGAGCAGCCCCGGCAAGCGTGCTCGGGCCAGCCGAACACCCCAGGCTCGAAGAAGGCGCGGTAGACGATCAACTGCCGCCGCCCCTCGAATAAATCGAGCAGGCTTACCTTGCCCTTGGGTCCGTCGAACTCGTACTTCTTGTCCACGGCCAGCCAGGGCATCCGCCGCCGCTCCGCGGCCAGCGCGTCACGGGAGCGGGTGAAGGCCTTCTCCTTCACGAGGAGCTTTTGGTGAGCCGCCTCCCACTCCTGTTGCGACACGATCGAGGGTGTATTCATCGCAAGATGCTTATCGCTATCTTTACTTGCTGCTGGCCTGCCCGATATTTTGTACCAAGTGGAATATTAGTGTAGCGCAGCGAGTTCGCTACTTATCCCGCCGCAGTCAGGGGTGTGGGAAAGTGGAAAGCGTTCTTTGCTTTCCAGTTTTCCATGCCCCGTATTTGCTTGCCTCTGCTGGGCTGCTGGTGCCGGTGGTCGATAGCCTAGTGAAGAGTGGGGCCTCACCGTGTTGTAATAGACGCGCCAACGTTCCGCCAGCACCTGCACTTCTTTCAGCGAGTAGAAGATTTCTCCGTTCAGAAATTCGTCGCGCAGCTTCGAGTTGAAACTCTCACAGTAACCATTTTCCCAAGGCGAGCCCGGTTCGATGTACAGCGTCTTCGTTCCTACGTCCGCCAGCCAGTTCCGCAACTTCTGGGCTATGAACTCCGGGCCATTGTCCGAGCGAATATGTTCCGGGATTCCGTGCTCGATCATGGCGTCGGCCACAACCTCGATCACGTTCCGACTGTTCAACCTACGTCGAGGACGGATCGCCAGGCACTTCCGCGTGAACTCGTCGATGAGATTCAGCATGCGTACTGTCCTGCCGTCATGCGTATAGGTGCTGACGAAATCGTAGGACCAGACATGATTGGGCCGCTCCGGCCGCAGCCGTACGCACGACCCGTCGTTGAGCCACAACCGCCCTCGTGGCTTCTGCTTCTGCGGAACCTTCAGCCCTTCGCGACGCCAGATGCGTTCTACCCGATCCTTGCCCACCGGCCAGCCCGCTTCCCGCAACAATGCGGTGATGCGGCGATAACCGTAGCGGCCATATTGGCTAGCCAACGCGAGAATGGCCCGGGTCAAAGCATCTTCATCGTCCCGTTGTGTCGGCTGGTAGCGTTGCGTGCCCCTGGGCTGATTCACCAGTTGGCACGCTCGCCGCTCGCTGATCCCATGCTCTTCCCGCGCATGGCTCACCGCACAACGTCGCCGTTCCGGGCTTAGAAGTTTCCCGAGGCGATGTCCTTCAACACCAGCTTGTCCAGGCTCAGCTCAGCCACCAGCCGCTCAGCTTCGCGTTCTCCTGCTCCAACTCCTTCAGCCGCCGCGCCTGGTCTACTTGCAAACCGCCGTACTCCTTGCGCCAACGGTAATAGGTTTGCTCCGTGATCCCAGCTTCCCTGCAGGCTTGCGGCGTCAGCTTCCCATTCGCCGTCCCCACTTCGATCTGCCGTAGCAAACTCACGATCTGTTCCGCCGTGTGTTTCTTCCCTCGTGCCATACCAAGCTCCTCTCATACCAGTTTGCCTCATCTCCACTGGTACAAAATTCGCCGGGCACTCCAAAGCGCAAAAGACGTGGCGACGGTCCAGCGAACAAGTTGCCGGGCTGATTCTTGGCGTCGACCGCTTGAACCCCCTCGAGCCGCTGGCCGTGTTGTTTGTATCTCCGGCTGCGAGCCCCCCAGACCGGCGGCGGTGAATCCGGCGACGAAGAATTGGTTAGGGTTGGGTATCGGATTTCCGTTTGCATCGGCGACCGTCTCGACGAAGTCGTTGTCGTCGACAAGCCACAGGGTGGGCACCGTCTGCCCTGACTGGCGCACATCCTCTCCAAACGCGACGCCTTCGATCTTCGCCGGCGATCCACACAAGGCCGAGGCATCTACAGCGGGGAAAGGGAGGAAATCAGACCTCGCGGATTCGATAGTCCAGATTTAGACAAATCACGATAGAATGAGCCACCTCCTTTTCAGGTGAAACATGGCTCTGACCCCGGGAACCCGCTTGGGCCCCTACGAGATTGTTGCGGCTGTGGGCGCAGGCGGTATGGGCGAAGTGTATCGCGCTCGCGACACGCGCCTGGATCGAACTGTCGCCATCAAGATCCTGCCGGAATCGTTTGCCGGCGATCGCGAACGTCTGGAACGATTCCAGCAGGAAGCCCGCATCCTCAGCACGCTCAACCATCCCAACCTGATGGCCGTTTACGATGTCGGCGTGCAGGATGGCATGCACTTCCTGGTGTCGGAGTTCCTCGAAGGCGAGACTCTTCGCGATCGCCTGGAAGCGGGACCTCTTCCGCAGCGCCGGGTGATCGAGTACGGATTGCAAATTGCCAAGGGGCTGGCCGCCGCGCACGACAAGCAGATCGTGCATCGCGACCTGAAGCCGGAAAACATCTTTGTGTTGCGCGATGGCCGGGTAAAGATCCTGGACTTCGGATTGGCCAAGCAGAAAGCTATGGCCGCCACATCCGACGCCACCATGACCAGCGCGAATCAGACGTCGGCCGGCACCGTGCTCGGTACCGCGGGCTACATGTCCCCAGAGCAGGTGCGCGGCGAAGCTGTCGACAACCGTTCCGATATCTTCGCGCTGGGCGCCATTCTTTACGAGATGATCGCGGGACAGCGGGCCTTTCGTGGCGACTCCAGCGTCGAAGTCATGACCTCGATCCTGAAACAGGAGCCACCGGAGCTGAGCGAAAGCAACACGAATGTCTCGCTTGGGCTGCAACGGATCGTGCATCGCTGCCTGGAGAAGAAGCCGGAAGCGCGCTTTCAGTCGGCCAGCGACCTCGCCTTTGCGCTCGATTCGCTGAGCAGCCCCGGCAGCACGACGAGCGGCGGATTGCGGCCCCTGAAGGATGTCCGAGCCTAAGCGTTCGCGTATTCTGTTGCCCGCATTGCTGCTGGCAGCTTGGCCATTGGCGCGCTGGCAACGTATTTTCTCTACCAGCCTAAAGTCACCCATCCTGAGTTCACGCAGATCAGCTTCCGCTCCGCCTATCTTCGTCATGCGCGATTTGCTCCAGATGGCCGCACCGTGGTTTATGACTCGACCACCGACGGCAAACCGACGCAGCTTTTCTCCACCCGCACCGACACTATCGAGGCGCAATCGCTGAATCTTCCGGCCAGCCTGATGAATATTTCGTCGACGGGAGAACTGGCGGTCACGCTGGATACGATTTTCGATCCGAAATACACTCCTACCGGCCGTCTGGCGCGCGTGCCGCTGGGAGGCGGTTCCACGCGCGAACTGCTGGACGCGGTGACCGACGCGGACTGGGCGCCCGACGGCTCCGGCCTGGCGGTCAGCCGTCACGTCGGACATCACTTCCAGTCTCGAATTCCCGCTCGGCAAGACGCTGTATCAGAATGACGGCTACATCAGCGATGTGTCCTTTTCGCCGGCAGGTGACAAGATCGCCTTCATCAACCATGCTATTTATGGCGACGATCGCGGCACGGTGGAAGTCGTCGACCTCCAGGGAAACCGAAAGGTCCTGACCCGGGAGTTCAGCTCGGTACAGGGTTTGGCATGGCCGCCCAAGGGACGCGAGGTTTGGTTCACGGGATCGGTCAACACGGAGCCCAATGCGCTGCGGGCCGTCTCGCTCGACGGAAAGGAGCGGATACTGCTTTCCTCGCCGGCCAAGCTAAAGCTGCAAGACATTTCAAAAGACGGAAACGTTTTGCTGAGCGTGGAAGACTATCGCGATCAGCAGCTCCTGTCTGAGATCGCAGGGGGCAAGGTGCGGGATATCAGTTCATTCCCGTTCCAGATTACCGATGCGTTTTCGCACGACGGAAAATCGCTGCTGCTGAACACCTACGTCACCGGCGCCAATTCCGATTACAACCTTTACACCCAGCGGACCGACGGCTCGACGCCGGCAATGATCGGGCAGGGCGTGGGGCTCACTTTCTCATTCGACGGCAAATGGGTTCTGGCTATCGACCCGCTCAATCTGAAACACATGAGAGTGATTCCCACCGGCGTGGGTGAAGCCCGGACATTGGAATCTCCGCCGGGCACGGAGTACGACGGCGCCGCCTGGATGCCCGATGGCAAACACATCCTGGCGCTGGTGAATGCGCCGGGACAGTCGCCCAGCACTTATCTACAGGACGTGCAGACGGGTGCGGCGCAGAAATTCGGGAGCGACGGCCGATATCTCTGGTCGATTGGCGAACAGGGATTGGGGAGCGTCTCGCCCGACGGCAAGAGCTTTATCACGACCGATGGCGAGAACCACTTCTGGGCCCAGCCCACGGATGGAAGCGCGCCCACCGCGATCAAAGGATTATCGCCTGGCGACTTGCCGCTCGAGTGGCATGGCGGTTCCCAGAACATTTTCTTCGAGCGCCTGACCGGCACCGACACCAGTGAGATTTACGATCTGAATCTCGCGACCGGGCAAAGCAACCTGTGGTCGCACTTCACTCCCGCCGATAAAACCGCGATGGTCTCCTTGCGTCACCCGATCATTACCCAGGACGGCGCCCAAGTGCTGTATGTGGTGCAGCGGATTTTTTCAACGTTGTTTGTTGCCAACGGCATTCAGTAGGCGTTAAATCGAAGCCCCAGGTCACCTTAGGAAGGGTGTACCTGGGGCTTTGTCACTTTACGCAGTTCCAGCGTAGGGTGCCCGGTCCCGCCGTGATCAGTGGTGATGCGTCGACAGCAAACTCGCCTCGTTCAGATCGTAGCTGTCTCCGCACTTTGGAGGTCCGCCGAGCGGGTTGTAGTCGAAGAAGTTGTGCGGCACCATTTCGAAGCCGCTCCAGTGGACCAGGGTGATGCCGGTGCGGCCGCCGCTGCCCATCTGGTTATCGGCGTCCGTCGGCTCGTGGTGCGTCGAACCGAAATACCAGAGCACGATCCCGTCCCCTGTGCCGCCTAAAGGCTCGTCGTTCAGGTAAGACAACAGGTAGGAGTTGGGCGAGTACCAGGTGTAAAGCCAATTGTTGGAACCGGTGCCGGTGCCATCCTCGCCGGGATTATTGTTGGTGAGGTCCTGGTCGTGCTGCGTGAAAGTTTCCTGGAAGCGGCCTGTGCCTTGGCGATTGTAAGGATAGAACTGATAGCCGATCAGGTGGCCGTAATCATTGGTCTGCGTCTGACTCTGTACGGTGACGCTGCTGAATTGCAGTGGATCCCAGTCGGTCGTTTCTTCGTTGGTGATCGGAGTGTAGGAATCCGTTGCGATATGCCCGTTCGCATCCTCGACGTGAGCGAACTGTTGCATATCATTATCCTCGCGTCCCAGCAGCTTGGTACTCACCCGCCAAAGCCCATTATGAACGTGAGGCTCGGAGGTATCGCCAGGCAGGTTATAGCCGGTGGCGCCGCTTCGGAAGGTGATGCGACCGTCCTCGTGGAAGGTGTACTCAATGATGTAGTCGTAATTGAAGGCATCGAAGACCGTCCATACCACCACTTCCTGCGCACGCCGCCGCACCCGGCTGCCCGGCTCCTTGCACAACCAGGCCACTCCCTCGTCTCGACATTCCACACCGATCTTGGGCACGGAATCGCGAACAAAGATCGGGGTACCACCAGCCCGCAGGGTGCGGAAATAAACCAGCGCGCCGTTCTGAGCCGGTAGATCCTGAGCATCCATCTGGTCCAGCCGGTCGTTGCCGAACGACATGTCGTAATAGGTGTGGGTGCGGTCATCATAGGGCACGAACATCTCCGCCATGCCTGCCCGCTTGATGATGTACTGCGGTGAGGTGTACTGTGCGCCCATGATCGTGACATCCAATATCTGGGGACCCTTCATACCCATATTGCGCAGGCCGAACCGCCAATGCGTGTTGGGGTAATCGATGCGCAGATACAAGTCATGGTGAAGCACACCGACAGCATCCTCTTCCGTCACCTGGCAGCCAGTGCCATTAATGATGACTGTGTCGGTTGCCGAAGCCGGAATGACGGATATCAGGACAGCAATCAGTGCGGCGCTGCAGACGAGCGCAATTCGAAGTTTCGCCAGTTGGATACCTCGAAGTGCTTCCGGGAGCGTCCCAGGCTGCGCTTTCTTCGAAGTCGTTAACGGTGTTGACGCGAACGAAGCTGCATTCGGAATCGACATAGCTTTGTGACCTCTCGTTTTTTCTAAATCTGCTGGAAGGGAATGCGGACCCACAACTCTCGACGTTGGAGGACAAATTCCGGTGGCAGGATACTAATACGTTTTCTGACTTTGGCAAGCGAATTCGTGTGGTGCGCAGAGCCGCCGGTATCCCGCTATTCCCAGGTCACGAGTATTGCGCTGCAGGCCGTCGCGCCTGATCGGAGAATACGGGTGCCGCCGCGGTGAGGGTGATATGTGCGGTGATCTGCGTTGTGGGGTCCCGGACTGACAGATGACGGCGGCAAACCGCATCAAGTTGCCGAATCACAATTCCCCTCAGGATCGGGGCTGGCGGTCCTCTTCGGTTGGGCGGTTCAGAGCGGCAATGGCCCGGCTGCGACTCGAAAGCACTCTGGGGCATGCTCGAGATTTCTCAGATAACTGTGGCCGTTGAGGCGGCGCTCCGGAAATCTTGATCTGCCAGTAAGGGCAAGCACTCACCTGTTTCAAGTTCAGGCAACTTGAATGTCACCTTCGTTCCGCATCTTGCGCATGGAGGAAAGACGTCAGCCGTTACCCGAGAGAGATGAGCCATTCGGTGTTGGTGGTGCTTGACCCAGTAGCAGCAGTGCATGGGGACAACATCTCCCGCTTTGAAGGTCAGTTGTAAACCGCGGTGTTGGTCCATCGCGTCACATTAAATCTCCGGGGTAATAACTGTTAAGAGGAGGTTAAGCAGGGCAGGTCGAAAATCAAGCACGGGCGGCTAAAATTAGCGACCAACCACAAGTATCTGGACGCTTCCGGGACTTATCGTGGGTCTAAACTCCAATTCTTCGGATGTCGGTCCTGGCCGTTGGCCAAAGTGCGCTGCGAGGAGATACAAGTGGCCACTATCGGGGTCCCATGCCAGTACCCGGGAACCCGGCTGCGTTTTCAACGTCTGAATCACAGTCAGGCTGTCCGGCTCAGGGTGTTGAAGAATCGTCACTGAGCCCACTCCATTCGACGTGAACACGAGTTTGTTCGCTCGGTCAAAAGCTGCCCCTCG
Source organism: uncultured Acidobacteriaceae bacterium (assembly GCA_963698845.1). Taxonomy (GTDB): domain Bacteria; phylum Acidobacteriota; class Terriglobia; order Terriglobales; family Acidobacteriaceae; genus Bog-257. The sequence goes on along the minus strand of CAVOSH010000005.1, from coordinate 141,853 downwards.
TGCCCCTTCTCCGATCGGCGCGCTCGATACCACTTTCATCGTCGTAGCATCGGAAATAACCACCAATCGGTTCTCACAAACCGAAAACAACTGTGCATCATTAATCGCAATTCCGGATGGTCCACTGCAGGGAGAGATAGACCAGGTCGACTGTACCTTTAAATTCGCGGCGTCAAGTCTCGAAATCTGATTCGTATTGTTCAAATTAACAAACACCGAACCTTTACCATCTGCAATGGCTTCGGCGGGCCTTCCCGAAAGGGCGATGGACCCAACAAGCCGTCGCGACTTGGGATCGATCACAGATGCGGACAAGGTGTGGGTGTTGAATACGAATATCCGGCTGGTGGTGGGCTCAAAACCAACTTCATCCGGAGTTCCGCCAAGGACAATCGTTGATACCAGTTTACGAGTTACGCGGTCGAATATGTGCAGGTCGCCGGTCACTCCATCGCTGACGTATCCCAGCTTGCCATCGGGATCAAATGCGACGCTGCGACCATCTGATAAGCCCGGGATCTTGCCGACCACGGTGCCCTTAGAAGTGTCCAGCAGCGTTATACGATCATTACGCACGACATAGAGTAGGCGCGAGGCCTGATCCTCAACCATCGACCTGGAGCCGCTCGCCCCGCTCAACGCCCACTGCTCAATGATCTGGTATGGTCCGGTCACTTGAGCGCCAAGATGGCTGCGTGCAAAGCAGAGCAACAGCGCAATCGCACAGCACTGTTTCACAAGGTCAATGCAGGGACTCCGGCCGCTGGGGCCGCGTTGGATTTGGCCGAGAGGAGCGCGATTCAAAGGAAAGTGCTCCGAAACTTGATTAAGAATCGCACAGGAGCCTGCATATAAATGTTAAAAGTTGGCGCACTAGAAAAATTCGCAACACGGACTGAACAACAACTGTAGGGAATTCAGTCAAGGGTCATACCATGAGACCTTCAGAGTTCCTGCCGGCAATTGAGCTACTCGCATTATTCTTCACTTTTTAAACCCGCATTTACCTGAGTCGTCGTGCGCTGTCCTAGTGTGATGTCCCATAAATAACTTGCAATATTATAGAAATGACGCTAAGCTGCTGTATGCTCACGGGACGCCCCAAGCCTAGCCTGGAACTGACCGGAGACGAACGCACCCAACTGAAGAGTCTGGCGGCTTCGCGTTCGCTACCGCATGCCCTCGTCTGCCGCGCCAAAATAGTGCTGTGGTCGGCCGAAGGCCAGAGCAATACCGAGATTGCGGAGCGTTTGGGTTGGGCCAAGGTTACGGTGGGCAAGTGGCGACAGCGTTTCCTCCAACAGCGGGTGGCGGGTCTGTACGATGAGTTGCGCCCGGGGCGGCCACGCAGCATTGCCGATGAGCAGATTGCTGTTTTGCTCAAGCGTACCCTCTCCCGCAAGCCGGCCGGGGCCACCCATTGGAGCGTTCGCCAAGCCGCCCAGGACAGCGGTATTTCTAAATCCACCGTGCATCGGGTGTTTCAGGCGTTTGCGGTACAGCCGCACCGAAGCCGTAGCTTTAAACTCTCGACTGACCCCTTCTTCATCGAGAAGACGCGGGACATCGTTGGCCTTTACCTGAATCCGCCCGACCATGCCCTGGTACTTTGCGTGGACGAGAAGAGCCAGATTCAGGCGCTGAACCGCACTCAGCCGGTGCTGCCCATGGGACTGGGCTATGTCGAGGGCATCACTCACGACTACGTCCGCCATGGCACCACGACTTTATTCGCTGCCCTCGACGTTGCTACGGGTGCTGTCTTTACCGAGTGCAAGCCCCGCCATCGTCATCAGGAGTTTCTGTCTTTCCTGCGCAGCCTGGAGGCGTCAGTTCCTGCCGAATTGGATGTCCACTTGATCGTGGACAATTACGCCACCCACAAGCATCCCAAGGTGCGCACCTGGCTCGCACAACGGCCTCGCTTCCACATGCACTACACTCCTACCTATTCGTCGTGGCTGAATCAGGTGGAACGTTGGTTCGGTCTGATTACGCAGCGTGCTATTCGGCGCGGTTCTTTCCGCAGCGTCAAGGAACTGGTGCAGAAGATCGACGACTTCGTGCAGCATTACAACCGCAAACAGCGACCTTTTGTCTGGACTGCTACGGCCGATTCCATTCTCCAGAAGATAGCCCGACTTTGCTCATGTATTTCCGGGACGCGACACTAGAGTGGGTCCACCATCGACGGAGGATGGTAACTCATGCTGAAAGACCTTGCGCCGATTCATTGGCGGATTGCCGCCAGAACGGCTGTGCTAACCCTGCTCGGTCAAGCAATGATTCCGCTGGGAGCGGTAGCTCAACAAAGTCCCTCGGAACCCCCGACGCAATCGCCCATTAAGCATGTGATCGTGATCATCGGCGAAAATCGTAGTTTCGATCATGTCTACGCCACCTACAAACCGGTTTCAGGTGATACGGTATCGAACCTGCTCTCCAAGGGAATCGTCAATAACGATGGAAGTAAGGGTCCGAACTACGGCATAACAGCACAGTACTATGCCGCAGACAGAACCCAATACTCAGTCAGCCCCGCAGGAAAACAGGCTTACGTCAATATTCCCGCGATGCGCACGGACGGTGCTCCCACCGCTCCGAGCGACGCAGATCCGGCTCCCTTCCAGACGCTGTCTGTGGCGGAGTTAGCCGAGCCCAATCTTCCCAACGACTATTTCCAGTATCTCCTTACGGGCGCCACCGGACTTCCACATGGTGTGCTTGATACCCGGTTGGCAAATAACCTTGCTCTCGGCCAAGGCGTTTTCCAGCTCACGCCGAGCGTTACCTACGACGACTACGCAGCCAGTCCGGTTCATCGCTTTTACCAGATGTGGCAGCAATTGGATTGCAACGTGGCTTACGCTTCCGCCAGCAATCCCAGCGGTTGTTTAGGCGATCTGTTCCCCTGGGTCGAAACCAGTATCGGTGCCGGCAGCAACGGAAAGCCGCAGCCGGGACCAGTAAACCTGAACACCGGAGAGGGGGGCACGGCTATGGCGTTCTATAACGTCCAGCAAGGCGATGCTCCCTATATGAAGCAACTCGCTGATCAGTACACGCTCAGCGACAACTTCCACCAGTCCGTGATGGGTGGCACCGGCGCTAATCACATTATGTTTGGTTACGCGGATGCCATCTGGTACAGCGACGGTGCGGGAAACGCCGCGACACCGCCGACGAATCAGATCGAGAATCCTAACCCTTACCCGGGGACCAATAACTGGTACGACCAGGATGGCTACTCCGGTGGCAGCTATAGCGCCTGCGCAGACGCTACCCAGCCTGGAGTTACTTCGGTAGTGAATTATCTGCAGTCGCTGCCGACACCGATCGATCCCCGGTGCCAGTCTCAACATTACTATCTGTTGAATAACTACAACCCTGGCTATAGCGGTGATGGCACTTTGGCCAGTCAATATTCTCCGTTCACCATTCCGCCTACCAACGTGCCGCAGATTGGCGACTCCCTGTTGGCGAAAAATATTTCCTGGAAGTACTACGGTGAGGGCTGGGATCTGTATGTAACCGATCCTACCGATGCTAACCCGTATGATCGCTATTGCAACATCTGCAATCCGTTCCAGTATGCGACGTCGATCATGACGAATCCTCAGTTGAGACAGGAACACATCAACGATGTGCCGAATCTTTATGAGGACATTCTGAGCGGAAACCTGCCGGCAGTGTCCATCGTTAAGCCCAGCGGTTTCACGGATGGACACCCTGCCTCTTCGAAGCTGGATTTGTTCGAAGGCTTCACCCAGAAGATCGTTTCGATGGTGCAGGCCAATCCCGACTTGTGGTCTGACACCGCGATCTTCATTACCTTCGACGAAGGCGGCGGCTACTATGATTCCGGTTACGTTCAGCCGCTCGACTTCTTCGGCGACGGTACCCGAATCCCGCTGCTGGTCGTGGAGTGCCCGGCGAATTTTGTACCAGTGGAGATGAGGCAAACTGGTATGAGAGGAGCTTGGTATGGCACGAGGGAAGAAACACACGGCGGAACAGATCGTGAGTTTGCTACGGCAGATCGAAGTGGGGACGGCGAATGGGAAGCTGACGCCGCAAGCCTGCAGGGAAGCTGGGATCACGGAGCAAACCTATTACCGTTGGCGCAAGGAGTACGGCGGTTTGCAAGTAGACCAGGCGCGGCGGCTGAAGGAGTTGGAGCAGGAGAACGCGAAGCTGAAGCGGCTGGTGGCTGAGCTGAGCCTGGACAAGCTGGTGTTGAAGGACATCGCCTCGGGAAACTTCTAAGCCCGGAACGGCGACGTTGTGCGGTGAGCCATGCGCGGGAAGAGCATGGGATCAGCGAGCGGCGAGCGTGCCAACTGGTGAATCAGCCCAGGGGCACGCAACGCTACCAGCCGACACAACGGGACGATGAAGATGCTTTGACCCGGGCCATTCTCGCGTTGGCTAGCCAATATGGCCGCTACGGTTATCGCCGCATCACCGCATTGTTGCGGGAAGCGGGCTGGCCGGTGGGCAAGGATCGGGTAGAACGCATCTGGCGTCGCGAAGGGCTGAAGGTTCCGCAGAAGCAGAAGCCACGAGGGCGGTTGTGGCTCAACGACGGGTCGTGCGTACGGCTGCGGCCGGAGCGGCCCAATCATGTCTGGTCCTACGATTTCGTCAGCACCTATACGCATGACGGCAGGACAGTACGCGTGCTGAATCTCATCGACGAGTTCACGCGGAAGTGCCTGGCGATCCGTCCTCGACGTAGGTTGAACAGTCGGAACGTGATCGAGGTTGTGGCCGACGCCATGATCGAGCACGGAATCCCGGAACATATTCGCTCGGACAATGGCCCGGAGTTCATAGCCCAGAAGTTGCGGAACTGGCTGGCGGACGTAGGAACGAAGACGCTGTACATCGAACCGGGCTCGCCTTGGGAAAATGGTTACTGTGAGAGTTTCAACTCGAAGCTGCGCGACGAATTTCTGAACGGAGAAATCTTCTACTCGCTGAAAGAAGTGCAGGTGCTGGCGGAACGTTGGCGCGTCTATTACAACACGGTGAGGCCACACTCTTCACTAGGCTATCGACCACCGGCACCAGCAGCCCAGCAGAGGCAAGCAAATACGGGGCATGGAAAACTGGAAAGCAAAGAACGCTTTCCACTTTCCCACACCCCTGACTGCGGCGGGATAAGTACCGAACTCGCTGCGCTACACTAATATTCCACTTGGTACAAAATATCGGGCAGGCCACAAACGGCAACCCCTATGTTCCCGTTAACAGCCCGGCGCTTGACGATCTGTTCGATGCGTTCAATTTCGATGGAGGCCAGTCGAAAGGCGCGGTTTCAGCGGCCGTCGCGGGTAGCCACACTGGAGCAGGACAGAAGTAACAAACGCAACATGCAAGTGGCAGGAAGGCGCCGGCTGGATCATTCGATCTGGCCGGCGCGCAGTTGTTATAGGAATGTAATCCTCAAATGAAAAGACGTGAATTCCTACAGGGTAGTCTGTGGTCCACAGCCAGCTTACTATTGACCGCCGGGGAAGTCGCACGCTCCGGGTGGAGCATGAACCTATTGGCTCCCCGGTCCCGGCACCTGGATCTCCGGGCCGACACTATAGCTCCCGCCTCGCCAACTCTGGCTCCGTTTGTCGACCCGCTGCCCGTGCCTCCCATGATTCGACCCGCCGCCGGGCAGGCAGTAACCATTCGGCTGCGGCAATTTATGCACAAGGCGCACAGAGATCTACCTGCCGGCCGAATGTGGGGATATAACGGGATGTGGCCAGGTCCTACTTTGGAGGTGAGAAAGGGAGTTCCCACTAACGTACGGTGGGTAAGTGAACTGCCAACCCGCCATTTTCTTCCCATCGACACAACAATTCACGGAGCCGATAAGAGCGTTCCGGAGGTCCGCACGGTCGCTCATCTACACGGCGGCAAGGTAATGCCCGAAGACGATGGCTACCCGGAGGCATGGATTACTCCCGACGGCAAGACTGGTCCATCTTTTACATCCGTTTCAGCACACTATCCTAACGATCAGTCGGCCAGCACTCTCTGGTATCACGATCACGCGCTGGGCATCACAAGACTCAATGTCTATGCAGGTCTCGCGGGAACCTATGTGATTCGTGATCCGGAAGAAGATGCCTTGGGCTTGCCCTCCGGTCCTTTTGATATTCCCCTCTTACTTCAAGACCGGTCATTTAATGAAGATGGTTCTCTGCGTTATCCCATCATGCACGACGGGCCACATCCGATCTGGGTTCAGGAGTGTTTTGGCGATTACAATTGTGTAAACGGACGGGTTGCTCCTTACCTTGAGGTAGAGCCCCGCAAATATCGGTTCCGATTCATCAACGGGTCAAACGCCCGTTTCTATCATTTAACTATGGTGCCGGCGAGTCCTGAGGGTAGAGTTAAGGGCAAGCCGGTGGAAGCTCCACCCTTTTGCCAGATAGGTAGCGACGGCGGCCTACTACCTGAACCTGTAACGGTTCACTATCTTGTCATCGCTCCGGGAGAGCGCCTCGACGTCGTTCTCGATTTCTCTGATCATAAAGGTGGAGCGTTTGCGGTAATTAACGATGGAGCTGCGCCGTATCCCCGGGGTGGGCAGGTGGTACCCTCGGAGGTTCTCTTGTTCCGAGTTACAAAGCCCCTATCCGGCAGTGACACATCCGTGATCCCGCAAAAGTTAGTTCCGTTCCAGGCGCTTGATCCCGCTGACGCAGCCCGGGAACGGTTCCTCGCGGTGAGCGAGCAGGAACGCATGTCCGATGGGTATACGATGATTGGGCTTCTCGGGCAAAAACGCTGGTGCGATCCGATTACCGAGGATCCAAAAGTGGGTTCTACCGAAATCTGGTCATTCCTGAACACCACGGGTGATGTTCACCCCATTCACCTTCACCTCACGAAATTTCAAGTTCTGAACCGGCAAAACTTCGACCCCGCCGCCTATTTGCAAAATCAGAAGGTGACATATACAGGTATTCCTCGAGCGCCTGAGGCAAATGAGCGTCCGGCATGGAAGGATACCGTTAAAGCCTACCCAGGAATGATCACCAGGATCATAACCAAGTTCGATCTACCCTCGGGTGCCCGGATCACTCCAGGCAGGGAGATGCTCTATGTGTGGCACTGCCACATTCTTGAGCACGAAGACAATGAAATGATGCGACCCTATAAGGTCGTGAGCTGAAAACACCGTATCTTGACCGGCGGTGATGGAAGAACTCTTGCGAAGGAAAACGGCAGACGGCCGCGACGGTGTCCAGCCGGCTTCATTGACTTGCCCATTTCGCGGAAGTAAGATTCGCGCCAGTGATTGGGCAAACCATCTCGCACTATCACATCGTCGAGGAGCTCGGCGCCGGAGCGATGGGTGTCGTATACAAGGCCGAGGATGTTAAGCTGGGTCGCTTTGTAGCTCTCAAGTTCCTGCCCGACAACGTAGCCAAAGGCCCTCAGGCGCTCAGCCGTTTTCAGCGCGAAGCCAAAGCTGCTTCTGCCCTGAATCATCCGAACATTTGCACCATCCACGAGATTGACGAGGCTGATGGGCGAACCTTCATCGCCATGGAATTCCTGGAGGGCCAGACGCTCCGGCACCGGATCAGAGGCAAGCCTTTGGAAATCGAGACGGTGCTCGATCTGGGTATCGAGATCGCCGATGCTCTGGATGCTTCCCACTCCAAGGGCATCATCCACCGCGACATCAAGCCCGCGAATATTTTTGTCACCAACCGCGGCCACGCCAAGATTCTGGATTTCGGCGTAGCAAAGATCCTCCTCAAGTCTGACAGCACCGCCATGAGCGACGGGAACGATGAGTGTGAAGTAGAACTCACGATTCCGGGGGTAGCTCTGGGAACCGCGGCCTATATGTCTCCAGAGCAAGTGAGGGCCGAAGAGTTGGACGGTCGCACGGATCTGTTCTCCTTCGGCATCGTTCTCTACCAGATGGCTACGGGCACGCTGCCCTTTCAGGGACCCAGTTCCGGTGTCATCGCGGAAGCTATCCTCAACCGCGATCCTGTGGCTCCCATGCAAGTCAATCCCAATATCCCATCGTCACTCCAAGAGGTGATCCGGAGAGCCTTAGAGAAGGACCGAAGCCTGCGGTATCAGAACGCGGCTGACATGCGGGCTGACCTGAAACAGCTAAAGCGAGACACGGAGTCGAGGCGCGAGCGTTGGCGTAGAGGGAACAGGATCGGGTCTGACGCCAACGACATTTCGCGCGTTCTCCACCAGCAAGCAGTGGGTCACGGACTCCGCCGTGCAAACCTCCGCCACGCGTAGCAAGCGAGTTTCCAAGGTCATTGATTCGCTCGCAGTTTTGCCTTTTGGGAATGCGGGTGGCGATCCTGAGCACGAATACCTTAGCGACGGCATCACCGGCAGCCTGATTAATATTCTGGCGACGCTGCCGAAACTGCGAGTGATGGCTCAGAGTACCGTCTCCAGATTTAAGGCTCGGGAACTTGATCCTCAGGCGGTGGGTCGCGAGCTGGGTGTTCGCGCCGTGCTCACCGGAAGAATCGTGCAAAGCGGCGGCTCGTTGCGTATTGGGACCGAATTAGTCGATGTAGCCACCGGCTCTCAACTTTGGGGCGCGCAATACGATCGCAAGCCTGGCGACATCTTTGTGGTCCAGGACGAGATCTCCAGCGAGATATCGGGGAAATTGCGGATACAGTTGACCCGGGCGGAAAAGAAGCAACTGACAAAACGCCACACCGAGAATGTCGAGGCGTATCAGCTTTATCTGAAAGGTCGTCACCACTGGAACCGCTGGACGGAAGAGGGGTTCTATAAGGCGATCGAGCACTTTCGGCAGGCAGTCGACAACGATCCCACCTACGCCCTGGCCTATGCTGGGTTGGCCGATTGCTATGTGCTGCTGGGATGGAACAGCTATCTGCCGCCGAAAGAAGCATTCCCTAAAGGCAAAGCGGCGGCCAAGGCCGCTCTGCAACTCGACCCGGATCTTGCCGAAGCCCACACGCCCTTGGCGGCCCTGTTGTGGCTTGATGATTGGGAGTGGGATAAGGCGCAGACTGAATTCAAGCGCAGCCTCGAACTGAGTCCGACTTATCCCACTGCCAACCACTGGTACGCCGAGTATGCGATGACCATGGGTCGACACGAAGAAGCTATGGTCAGGATCAAGAAGAGTCAGGACCTGGATCCGTTGTCGCTCATTATCAGCGTCGCAGTCGGATGGGCCCACTACTTTGCCCGACGATACGACGAAGCCATCGAACAACTCCGGCGAACGGTCGATTTGGACCCCAACTATCCCGTCACCTACTGGATTCTCGGCCTGCTACTCAGAAAAACGGGCCGCTATGAACTGGCGATTGCCGATGGAGAGAAGGGGGTGAAGCTGTCAGGCGGCAGTCCTCTGATGCGCGCGGCACTGGCCCACACTCTCGGCGTAGCTGGCAGGACCGAGGAAGCACTTCAAATACTCGATGATCTGACGAAACTAGCCAAGCAAAAATATGTCGCGCCCTACTACTTCGCCGGAATCTACATCGGCCTGGGAGAAAAGGAACGCGCGATTGAATGCCTGCAGAAATGCTTATGAAGAACATTCCCACTGGCTTATCTATCTTCATCTGGATCCGAGCATGGATGACTTGCGGGACAATCCAGGTTTTCAAGATCTATTGCGGCGGGTTGGTCTTCCCACGCTGACAATCGCCACTCCCCTCTGAAAGAAGACAAGGCGGAGTCACGTGCTCATAGCGGTCGATATCCTGGCAGTAGTTCGAGTACGCGACGACGGCGCTATTGCGTGCGATCCAGGAACTCCTCGTTCCAAGCCGCTCGAATCGCTTCCAACTTATCCTCATCGCAAGTCGCTAAATCATCTTGAACTCCGCCAAATCTGTTACCCGCCGGCGCAACTCATCTGGATCGGTCGAGAGCGGATAAAGTTCAGGATGTTTTCTTGCGAGAAGCACTCCAATCTTCTCGGCATCGTCCCAAGTTAATTTCTCAGCCATGAGATGCTCCTTAGAATATTGGAATTTATCCTATAGTTCTGCGAAGCAAAGAACCTTGTCCAATTGAGTTTAGCAGCCCGGAAGCTGGCAATGGACTTGCACTTGGAGATCGATCGACTTGGCACGACACTGCCGGCCCTGTGATATTGCCATGGCTAGTTTTCCATGATCGTCCTGAGCGCACGCATTGCCTGCTTGATCTGGTGCTCGTTGGTTGCGCCGTATCCAAGAATGAGCCCTGCTTCGTTTGGCGCGATGTAAATAGCAACTCGACAACGGCATGGCAGAGATACCTCGCTCGGCGGCCTTGCCGGCGATCACTGCATCATCGACGCCGCGCGGCAGCAGCGCGACCAGATGCATTCCCGCCTCGGACCCCATGACTTGAAGCGCTCCGGCCAACTCCGCATTCAAAGCTCTGCACAAGGCAGTTTCGCCGCTCCATGTACAGCATCTTCATTCGCCGAATGTGGCGAGCGAAATGTCCTTCGCGAATGAAGTCGGTCACGACAGCCTGATAAAGAGTTGACGAGAAAATGTCGGCCGCATCCCGATACGCTGAAAACGCAGGCACCAAGTCTTGAGGCACGACGAGATAGCCCAGTCGAATCGCCGGAAACAACACTTTGCTGAAGGTGCCGATGTAAACCACGCGCGCGTGATTATCCAGCCCTTGAAGCGAAACGATCGGGCGGCTGCCGAAACGATATTCGCTATCGTAATCGTCTTCGATGATCCACTTACCTTTTCGCGCAGCCCAGTTGAGCAGTTGCATGCGCCTGGTTGCACTCATGGTCACGCCAAGAGGATATTGGTGCGACGGCGTGATGTAGACGGCACGCACATCGTCCTGGCGGCGAATCAATTCCCCGACCTGCATGCCCTCATCGTCCACAGGAACCCCAACCAACTGCGCACCTGACGCCAGAAAAGCCTGGCGCGCTCCGGGATATCCGGGATCTTCGACGGCGACCGAGTCCTGCTGGTCGAGCAGAACATGTGCGCAAATCTGCAAAGCCTGCTGCGAGCCGGTGGTCACCAGGATCTGCGAAGCCTGGCAACGCACGCCCCGAACTGTGGACAGGTACTGCGCGATGGCCTCACGAAATGGCGCATAACCCATGGCGTCCCCATAGGCCATCGTTTGCCAGTGCAGCGCGCGCGAGTGGCGCGCCACCAGCTTCGACCAGATCCCGATAGGGAAGTGATCGAGCGCGGGCAAGCTAACGCGGAAAGCTCCGAACGTGTTCAGCCATGGCTGGGGAGGCGTTTTTGTCAGTGACGACCGCGCGACGCGATTTCCGCCGCAGGCTGGCGCCAGCGAGAGATCTTCGAGAAGCCTGTAACTCTTTGCCGTGAGCGGGACGAAATTCGTCATCGGGAATCGATCGCGCCACACGCGTTCCCGGCTCCAACGAAGGTCTCCAAATAGCCTTCAGCGCACAACTGTTCATATGCATTAAAAACCGGGATTCGCGAAATCTGCAGTTCCGCAGCCAGGCTTCTGCTGGAGGGCACCCACTGTCCCGGCCGCAGCTGACCGTTGACGATGGCGTGCTGGAACCATTCATACAGTTGGCTATACAGGGGCCGCTCGCTGTTGGGATCGAGGATGAAGGACGGGACAAAACTGGCAGGCAATGCAAAACCTCCCTCTAACGAGTGGCTATATACAAATCATCAGAAGTGGCTATTGTACAGTGCCACTTGAAGCCGGTCATTCTGGTGCCCGGAGAACGAGAATGACTGGATACGCACGAATCTGCAGTTACCTGCTGTGCGCGACGATGCTTGTTTTCAGCGGAGGGCATCGTTCGCACAATCGGGTCCTTGACTAAGGCCAGCGCTCAGCAGCCGGCGACGAAAGATCTCTTCGACGAACGAGCGTGACGGACAGCATGACTTTGATTTTGAGTTCGGGCACTGGAAGATTCACAATCGCCGCCTGCTGCATCCTCTGAGCGGTTCGAACGAGTGGGTGGAATTCGAGGGAACGGTCGTCGCCCAGCCGATTTGGGATGGCCGCGCCAACATGGACGTGTTCGAGGCGGACTCTCCGACCGGCCACCTTGAGGGCATGACCGTTCGCACCTACAACACCACATCGCATCAATGGAGTCTTGTACTGGGCGACCTCAAAAACTGGCGTGTTTTCGCTTCCGGCGACGGTGGGCAAGTTTGAAGGCGATCGCGGCGAGTTCTACGACCAGGAGGACTACAACGGCAGAACATCTTGGTGCGTTTCATATGGACCGTGACTTCTCCGGATGCGCCGCAATGGGAACAGGCGTTTTCCCTGGACGGCGGAAAGACGTGGGAGACCAATTGGATCATTCACTTTACGCGGGTGAAGCCATGAGGCGGTCCAACTGCTCTGCGGTTTCCTGCGACTTGCGATGGCTCCGTGTGTGCTGCCTGGCGAGCCTGTTCCTTCTCGCGACCGCGCCGACGACTGCTCCTGGCCCAAGGCAACGCGACAGCTAGTGCCCCGACAGTGCGCGATGGGCAGCACGATTTTGACTTCGACATCGGCACCTGGAAGACGCACGTGAGTCGCCTGCAACATCCACTCACTGGATCCACCACTTGGACGGAGTACGAGGGCACGACGGTAGTGAGCAAGATTTGGAACGGGCGCGCGAATCTTGCGGAACTGGAGGTCAGACGGTCCCGCGGGACATCTCGAGGTGCTCTCCTTGCGGCTGTACAACCCGCAAGCTCATCAGTGGAGCCTCAATACCGCCAGCAGCGGGTCGGGCACGATCAGCGTTCCCACCATCGGAGAGTTCAAGAACGGCCGCGGCGAGTTCTTCGATACCGAGCCGTTCAACGGACGAAACATCCTGGTGCGCAATGTCTGGTCGGACATAACGCCAAATTCCTGCCGCTTTGAACAGTCTTTCTCCTCCGATGGCGGCAAGACATGGGAAGTGAACTGGATCGCGACCGACACCCGCATTACCGGCTTCGGCAGACGCAGAGAAGCCCGGTGCTTCGCAATCCTCGCCTGGCGCCGCCGACGGTCAACACGATTTTGACTTTGCGATTGGAACGTGGAAAGCGCACCTGTCGCGATTGGTTCATCCCTTGACCGGATCGACAACGTGGGTCACCTACGACGGTACCGCGGTCGTCCGGAAAGTCTGGAATGGCCGCGCGAACCTCGAGGAATTTGAAGCTGATGGAGCGGCCGGCCACATCGAGGGTCTGACCTTGCGTCTGTACGATCCTCAGGCGCGCCAATGGAACCAGGTTTGGGCGACGAGCAACGACGGCACTCTGGGCCAGCCCATGATCGGAGAATTCAAGAATGGCAGCGGAGAGTTCTACGACCAGGAACCGCTGAATGGCAGAGCAATCTTTGTGCGCTGGGTTCAGACTTCCATGCTCCAAATTCATGTCACTTTGAACAATCGTTCTCTAAGGATGGGGGCAAGACTTGGGAAGTGAACTGGGTGAACGTTTATACACGGGCAGAGAAATGACTCAAACCACACGCACTGAATTGCGCCGCATGCCGTCTCGCGGATCGCATGATCGCGAAACCATCCATCGAATTCTCGACGCGGGGTTCCTGGCGAGCGTGGGATTCTGCAAGGATGGTCAGCCATTTGTGATTCCAACCTTATATGGACGCAAGGGCGACCAACTTTATCTGCATGGTTCAGCCGCCAGTCGCCTGCTCTGCGAACTCGACGCCGGCCTTCCGGTTTGCGCGAGTGTAACCCTCGTCGATGGCTTGGTTCTGGCCCGATCGGCCTTCCATCACTCCATGAATTATCGGTCAGTAGTGGCGTTTGGGACGGCGCGAAGCATCGCGGAGCCGGTGCAGAAGCTGGAAGCCTTGCGCATCATCTCCGAACACCTCGTGCCGGGACGCTGGAAGCAGGTACGCCGGCCCAACGAACGGGAATTGACAGCAACCACGGTGCTGGAATTCTCGATTGACGAAGCATCAGCGAAGGTGCGAACGGGCCCAGCGGTGGATGATGCGGACGACTACGGATTTCCCGTTTGGGCGGGGGTGCTCCCGCTGGCGACGCGATGCTCGGCCCCAATACCTGACGAGCGCCTGGAGAATGGCATGGAGCTGCCCGACTATGTTCGTCTGTATGATGTCCGGCTTAGCGGGACGACGAAGGTATGAAGATGGCTACGCGAGTATTAAAGACTCTTTTCATCGCGCTTGCGCTCCTGCAGCCAGCCCCGGCGCAGGCTCCGTCGCTTGCGAACTCATTGACCGACCCTTCCGCGCACCTGACCGACTTTCAAGTCATTGAACTGCGTCGCTATAGCGTTAAAGACGGGGCGCGCAAAAACTTTGCCCAGTACTTTGAAACATATTTTCCCGAAGCTATCGAGCAGACCGGCGCAGTCGTTGCCGGCTCGTTCTTTGAGCGCAACCATGCGAACGGGTTTACCTGGATTCGAGCTTTTCACACCCTGGAGGACCGTCCTGTGGAAGACGCGGAGTTCTACTACGGGCCGGTGTGGAGAGAGCACAGAAAGACGATGAACGACCTGTTGACGGACTCCGATAATGTCCTCCAGCTGCAACCACTATCGCCGGAACGGGGAGTAACTATACTTCCGGCAGTCGATCCCCTCGTCGAGCCCGATGGAGCCCGCGGCATTGTTGTGGCGCTTATCTGCCCAATCAAGGCGGGGAGTGTCGAAGCTTTCGCCAAACAAGCCGAGAGCACGTTTGCCCGGTATCGAGCGGCGGGAACGCGCCAGGTGGGCGTGTTGGTAACTCTAGATGCCAGCAATAACTTTCCTCAGCTTCCCATTCGTACCGATGGATCCTACCTGGTCTGGCTTGGCCTGCTAAGGGATAACGCCATGCTGGAGCGAGAATTAACTCCAGTGGTGGAGAGCTCGCTACCGTCGCTCACTGCCACGGGACTCCTCAGGGGTGCACCCGAGTACATCATTCTCGATCCCACCTTTCGCTCGCGCTTACGCTGGTTGCCGTGATAGATCCAGGGATCCTCGTCGCTGGCGCAAGTGGCGAGACGTACAGTAGTGGCAATTCTGGTAAAGGCGGCCTGCACAGTAGTCATCTGGCCGCTGATCGGCCACCGGAATTTCGGCGATTGCGGAACGATAGCCGTTCACGCAGCTCTACTGTTTAGCGAACTACAAGGTGCAGATATTTCGAGAATGCTTTTCTTCCTTCCAGGGTGACGCGAACCACGCGAGATTTTCGGGTGGGTACGATCCAACGAAGCTCCGAGAACCGTTTGTGCATGGTTACGCCAAGCGTGCCCGCGAGATGGGGCCGTCGCTCCGTCCAGTCGGGACACTGGCGTGCCAGCTTCACGTCGGGAACCTCCGACGAGCGCGGCACGGCGATTCCTCGTTGTTCGAACCAGGCTCTTCCCCGGTCTGTAACCGCGAAGCCTCTGCGCGCCGCCGGCTGCAAGTAGCCTTCACGCTGCAGCGCGTCCGTGATCGCCACTCCTAGCCACCCAGCAAGATGCGCATAACATGTGCGTGCGTGCTCAAGGCTTCCAACCATGGGCCTAGCTGCCCGGTTGCGAGAACCAGCTTGCGGCGCAGAAGACAACACTTGCAGCGATTCCACCACGTAGGCGACTTCCTCATTCGCGAGTTCGTAGTACCGGTGTCGACCTTGCCGATGGGCTGTGACGAATCCGGCTTCCATCAGCTGTGCAAGATGCTCACTCGCCGTCTGCGGACTGACGTGAGCCACAAAAGCCAGTTCTCCTGCCGGAACACGGCGGGCACCCATCAACTCGAGCAGCATAGCCGCCCGGGCCGGCTCAGCGAACAATTTAGCTGCGTTTGCAAGGGCATTACTCATGTGAACAGTATGCAGAATTTTTTTCGCCGACACTTCGGTCTGCACCGAACTATTTTTTCAGACGCCGGGCGTCCAATAGCTTCAGGAGGTTGTTATGTACACATTATTCCTGCGATATACCATCGACCCCAACAAGCTTTCCGACTGGCGTGCCTATGCGCAAGCGGAGTTCGAGCCGATCACGGAGAGTGGTGGCCGCATCACCGGATACTATGCTCCCACCGAGTTCGCCGGAGTCACCAGCGAAGCGTTCGCCACGATCGATGTCGGCACCATGGCTGAATATGAAGTGTATCGCGCGAAACTCGCCGCACACCCCAAGCATCAGGTTAACGCCCGCAAAATTGAGGCGTCCGGTGCAATCCACTCCGTCTATCGCGCCATCATCCAGCGTGTCGAGCCGGGAGCGAGCGCGAAATGACAATGACCCGATCCCGCCCAGCCTTGATCACACTGCGATCGTGCGCGCGTTGCAAAGGTCTGTGGTGAGAGATGGTGGTGTCAGCCGATACTCTCAGAGAGAAGTACGGAGGGGCAGCCCGGAAATCCAGTCGACCCAATTTAGATGTCGAGCGATATCCATGCCGGCGCATGGTCGCTGGCATTCTCCTGCGAACGCGCCCAACGATCTATTCCGCCGTCCACCAGCCGTTCCGACAGCGACGGCGAGAGCAGGAAGTGATCGAGTCGCATGCCTTTGTCCTTAGGCCAGCGTTCAAACTTGTAGTCCCAGAATGTCCAGAGCGGCCCTTCCGGATGTAGTTTCCGCAGCGCGTCGGTCCAGCCTTGAGCCAGCAAACTCGCAAACGCCGTGCGGCTTTCGGGTTGGATCAACGCGTTGTTATCCAACGATCGGGTGGGATAGATGTCCTGCGGTGTGGGTACGACGTTGTAGTCACCGGCCAACACCACGGGAGCACCGCTCGCCATGAGTTCGGCGGCATGCGCAAGCAGGCGGTCAAACCAGGCCAGCTTGTAGTTGAATTTCGGTCCAGGCTGCGGGTTCCCGTTAGGAAGATAGATGGACGTGATCAGTATTCCTTGAACAGCAGCCTCGATATAGCGGGCCTGGTGATCTTCAGCGTTTCCCGGCAAGCTAACGCGGGTCAGGACGGGAGTCTGGTTTCGCGCGAGAATGGCTACGCCGTTCCAGGAGCGTTCCCCGTGCCACACGGCTTCGTACCCAAGAGCTCGAACCGCATCGATGGGAAAGGCGCCCTGCTCCGCCTTCAGTTCCTGGAGACTCACTACATCCGGCTTAGCCTTGGCGAGCCAGCCCAGGAGGTTATCGAGCCTCTTATTGATGTTGTTTATGTTGAAGGTTGCGACTCTCACCAAACCTCTTTTTATTTCCGTACCAAGCTCGCTTATACCAAAGGACCGCCGAGCTGGTGGTATGAACAACCTATTCTAACGGTGAGAAGAAACGCTAACCGCGAACTACAGAGGATTGCTTTATCCTGAAACCCGCCAGCTTCTGCCTGGAAGCTACCGGGACATCACATCCGGCGGGGGTGAAATGTTCCGATTTTTCATCCATTCGATGTTTTCGTCCTGACGAGCTTTCTTGGTTTTGGCAAGATCCAGATCAGGCATAAAGATCTGCATGCCGGCCTGTGGAGTTATGCGAGTGTATCCATTGATGAGCTGGTCCTGGTAATGGAGCAGATCCAGATCAAACCAGGCATCATCAGAAATGTCGATCATAACCAGGTCAACGTGATGCATCGTGAGTTTTCCGAAGTCCAGGGTACCCCCGCTAAGTCTTAGAAAGTTTCTCCATTTCTCGACTCGCGTCACGTCCTGGGAATCTCCAAAAACTTCTTCCAGGTCCGGATTGCTCACGCGCACCGTCGTGAGCTGGCCGCGAATGTGCGGAGGCGGCAGCAGCTTTACCGTGTCAAACACAATGTCGTTTCCCGTCACTTCAATCCCGGGAACGCCCTGCGGCTGAAACAAGTCGGAGACCTTGATGTTCAGCCCGCCCAACAGCCCCTTCAGCGGAATCTTCAGCAGGTTTACCTTGGTAACGTGCACCTTGATCAGATTGTTCGGAGCCACGGAGAGAGTCCCGGTAATCTCGATCGGCAACGGTATGACCTTGTGCAGCGTTCCGCGGACTTTGATCTGATCTCCATCTCCCGACAATGCGATATTTTTCAACGGGGACTTGGGGGCATCTGCCGAATTCAGGTAGTTCGCAATGTCTCCGATGTTCGCCCGCAGGACGCCATTGCTGATAACCAAAATGAACGACTCGGGATCGTCAAAGGATGGATCGTCGTTCGCGCGAGTCCGCAGCATCTGCCCCCGAAGCCATCGAACATAGACCCGGAAGTCAGGTCCTTTTCGCAGCATCAGGTTGTGTGCGTAGACCTGAGTCGGGCCACGATCATCGGCAAGAGGCGCTTTATCACCGGCGGTTAACGACCCATTAGCCGCTGAATCGGCAGGCGGGGCAGTGCTGTCGCTGTTTGCTGCCCGGCGAACATACCAGGCAACGGTCAAAGCTACCAACACCAGCAGACAGGCCCACATTACAAAACGAACACGCATAGCCGCAATTTTAACGGAGCAGGTAGCAGTCAGTACTCGGCAGCACGGTTTTACGGAAGCTGCCTGGGGCGCGGCCGAGGCAGCGGCTCAAATAAACCGATGCCCCCGCCGTGCAAATGCCCACTTCAACGCTTTTCGGCTGGCGGTTTTGCCTCGTTATGGCTAGACGGCGGCGGCTGGTGCACCGCAGCGGGAGCCTGACGTGCACTCAGTTGTTGTTGCTGCTGGACGTGTTTCTGCTCCTGCTGCTGGGTCTGCTGCTGGTGTTGCTGCTCCAACTGCTGATTTCGCGCCGCGTTGGCCTGCTGCTGTGCCGCCTTCTGATGTTCCTGCTCCTGCTGTTGCGCCAACTGCTGGTGCTCCCGCTGTTGCTGCGCATTCAACTCCTGCTGCTGTTGGCGGTATTGCTGATCCTGCTTGGCATTGCCGGTATAGGGCGCGCTGGGCAGCGGGTGCTCGGGCAGATCCTTCGCATGTATCGGAGCAGAGTTCGGCGTGGCGCTTTCGGGGCGGGCAACCGGTGATTTCCTTTCCGGCTGCGCTGCAGGTCGATTGGCTGCAGTTGGTTCGGGTATAGACCGATCTGCCGCCGTCCGTTCGGCTGCAGGACGATTGGCGGGAGGATGATAAGGGGCTCCAGCCGCTTTGGCCGGTACCACTCCGGAGCCCTTGAATTCTCCGGGTTTCGCGGTAGCCGCCACCGGCGGCCGTCCCTGATTGGTCGAGGCACGAAATTCCGGATTCGAGCGGGCAGCTTGCACCTGCTGATTCTGCGCAGCCACTGGAGGAACGTGCCTGGCGCGAGCGGCCGCCTCTTCAGATGCGCTGGGTGTTGCCGTCACCCCACCGTTGCCGCCGTTGTAGCTGACGCGGTTGACCGTGGTGTTGTTGATCACGGTTGTGTTGTAAACATTATGAATGTTGGTGACGTTAACGTTGCTCACAGAGCGGTTGTAATAAAACTGGTCGTTATTCCAGCGTCCGCCTTCATAGCCGTGACCGAAATAACCATAGCCATAAGCAATGCCACCGTAGAAGCCGACCTGCGGTCCCCAGTAGCCCTCATGAAAAACAAATCCATTCACATTCCATCCCCAATAGGGAGGAGTCCACAGATATCCGACTTGCGGAGCTAACACCCATGTTCCCGGAACCCAGTAGTAATCGTTGTAGTCATAGTCATAAGCCCAGTAACCCGGTGTCCAGATATAGCCGTCTCCGGGACATAGAGGCTGCTCGTAAACAGGCAGTGCAGGGGGGCCGAAAGAAATCGCAACACCGATCTGCGCAGACGACGCGACCGACATGACGAGCACGAATAAAACGAAAAGCAATGAGCTACTGCGCAACATGGAACGCATCAGACTCCTCCCGGAACTCACCTGGTAACGGATGTGATGCGCTGCCGCCGGGTTGCTGGATGGATCCCGGGCGGTTGAGGGCAGCACGCTGAAAGTTGACATGCCCCTTCAGCGCACTCAGGTGATATTTCCGCTTTAACCCTCTCATTCCACGGCTTACATGGGCTGATCAAAAGGGCTCACTTCTGATCCCGGAAGAATGCTAAGGTCTCGACCTTACGATCTAAGTGTAGGGGCTCGGCGTACCCAAAGGATCGCTTCGAAATGGATTACATCGCGGACATTGCCAAAGTAGCACCACTTTTCAAGCCGAAGGTTCTGAAGAGTTTAGTGCATGCTTCATCCGAATTCCTTCTCTCAGCGGGGAGTACTAAATTTCCTTTTGGGACAAGATCAACGTGCGCCTCGATAATGCCAGCCCGAAATACGTGCTCGGGAGTGCCATGGGAGCGGCTCGACCTCACACACTGAATACCCTCCAGATCAATGCTTTTAGGCCATTCCCCCAGATTCCTGGTTAGCTTAGGCTGTTGATATCCAAACAAGCTGTTCCTTTAAGGAGAAATTGCGCTATGTCGTTTCTAAAACGTCTGCACAAAGACGAGTCTGGCCAAGACTTGATCGAATACGCCTTGATCGGGCTTATCATCGCGTTGGGTGCCCTGGCCGGCATGGGCACGGTCGCGTCTTCCGTTAACG
Source organism: uncultured Acidobacteriaceae bacterium (assembly GCA_963698845.1). Taxonomy (GTDB): domain Bacteria; phylum Acidobacteriota; class Terriglobia; order Terriglobales; family Acidobacteriaceae; genus Bog-257. The sequence continues at coordinate 121,412 of CAVOSH010000005.1, read as the reverse complement.
CCGAGTTCAGCAAGATTGCAACCAAACTGAGTTAAGCAGTAGCCGCGTGCCGGATTATCCGGTGCGCGGCAACCCTCTTCGATTGTGCCCACCACTCCCGTTTCCTTCCTCCATTTCCACATGCCAGCGCGAGTGATTCTGTCCAATGCCTACATGAATCCCAGTCTTGCTTGCCCTGGGGTGGCAGTCCGTCAGGGCCGGTGAAACTGATTTCCCACTGAACCATAAATACAGCAAAGCGTGAGCACGGCTCGGCCGATCCGAGCGCGTCGTGGAACTTGCAGCGTTACCATTGTTGTCGGATGAACTTGCTCATTCACAGCAATGTCCGCCAGGGACTTGTTGGCTTCGTTTCGTAATTCCTTCCTTCAAATGACCGAGTGGCTCCTCCGGGTTCGATTCTGCGAAATGACTCGTAATCTTCTTTCGCCGCATGGCGAGCGATAAGGCGATGAAGGATGCGAACGTGAACCCGGAGTTGCGTTCCTCCACCCACGGCGGCAGTACCAGCGAGTGACGGTTGGGTTCGTTTCGCAGAACGGAGAGTTTGGCCACAATTCAGCCGGATAGTGCTGGCTGCCGATCCCGGCGGGTTGTATTGATGCGAGGAACCGCCATCCGCTCTCCCCCATGCGCACCGCATTTTTCCAGACCCTCCAGTCATTTGGACAGAAACACGATAACACTGATCGGCACCTGCAATATGCTGGGGTGCGATCTTGGCCGGGCGATACGACAACCACGCAAACGAAATCGGCCCAGCCAGGGCAGACCATGCGCACCGCTTACACCGAGCGACGGATCCCCCCACTTCGGCAACCTCATCGTAGGTTTGCCAATGCAGGCAATCCATTAGTGGACGGACAATACTTGTGCATCATCGTGGACCCCAGCCGATGGCGGTGGCGCCGGTTCTTCCACCGGGGTGGACATCTGAGGGCCGCCCGCAACCGCTTCCGCACCGCTGGCCGCCGATTGCGGCTCCGTCTCAGCGGACGCATTCGGAGACAACGTGCTAGTCATTGCCGGCTCTGAGTCACTTGCGACCGAAATTTCCCCCGGCTCCGGCGCGCTGGTCTCCGGGTCTTCCTCCCAGTCCATCGCCGGGTGGTCGGCGGACATGGTGATGGCATCGATGAGGGTCAACAAGGTGAGGCCTTCGTCCGGCGGCTTCGCAGCGATCGGGTCGGCGTTCAATGGGTTGTCGTCGGACGCATACTCCTGATCTTCTTCTTCCACACGCTCCCGTGCTTCCTTAAGATATGAGTCGAGCATGCGCATTTGTTTTAAGATCATGTTCTGGCTCGCGGTGGCATAACGGCGGAGGGTTTCCATCAGCGGTTGGTTGATTGTGAATTCTGTGTTCCAGTATTGAGTCTGCTCATTGGCTACCCTCAAATACATCATCTCTGTATGCAGGCTCCGTTGTTGCCGCCAGCATTCCAGGATCAGGTTATCGACCAGCAGCTGCACGCGGATGTCGTCAGCGCCGAACTTGTTCAGCAACTCCTGACGCAGCTCCTCCAGTTTGTGGTTGTGGACTTCACCGCTGTCGCTACAGAGCAGCTTGGATGAAAGAATGCCATGTTTGATCGCGTTGAAGCGGCTGATGGCCTTGCCCGCTGGCGTGCGCGGACCGGTGGAGCGTTGCGCGTTGGCGCGGTTGGCCTGCAGGCGGCGGTTGGAAGTTGTGGGTTTCGGAATTGGGTTTATTTGGCTGGGATTAGTATTGCGTTCCATACGGCCTCCTTATGAATGGGTGAAGTGGGCGGCTTGCAGTAATCATTGGCCAATCCGTTCTCATTTCCTCGAGAGTCCCGGAGGTTTTGTCCAGGGTCGCTTTCTGCTGAGGAACTCATAGTCGGATTCCGCTACTGCACTTCTGATTTTCGGTTGGAGAGGCTCCGGACCGTGAAGCCCTTCCTAAAGAAACAGTTTTTTTCACTCCCTTTGTTCCGAGCGCTGGCTGGGCCTCAGTAACCCAAAGCCCAGCGGTGCGCTATTGTTTAGGTATTCGAAAGATGACGGTTGCGGTCGCGATACTTATCGACGGCCGCGGACATCTGGGTCGCCAAGGAGAACGCCTTCGGGTTTTCTTCGGGAGGGACCCTCTGCATGGCATCCAGAATTGCAGCCTCTAAAGCCGGCACGAGTACATCAAGGATGTCCTTGGGCAAACTCACAATGAAGTAGAGAGCTGGATAACGATTCCCGGGATCCAGGTCGTGGCCCATGGAAAATCCGGGCACCTTTTCTGAGAGCATTTCCTGCGCCTGAACGGCGAGTTCGGTGACTGACGACACGAACCCGTCGCCTTCTTCTGAGCGATAAAGCTGGGCATCTGTTTTGAGGTTGGTTAACTCCGTACCGAACCCACTCACTTCCAAGCGGTCGGCATTGACTTTGGCTGCTTCCGAAAGCACTTTTTGCATAAGGTTTCCTCTTTCCGAATTCGGAATCTCCGAATCTCGTGATCCGGCTCTTCACCTCGGATTGCGCAGTCGGAAATGTCAATCGTTGTCGATCGCGTAAGCCTTTTGTTTTCAATAGCTGCTTTTTTTCGGTTAAAAACGCCCTCAAAATAAATTTATTATTTTTTCCGTTTTTGGGATAAAACCCATTGAGTAACGCATGGTCGTATCCATATAGGTTTGTAGAGCACAGTGGTGACCGGCGCCGTCCCGGCCGTAGCGCTGCCCCAATTACGCGCAAAAAGTTCAGATGGCATCTGACACGGATCAACAGCGCCCAGCACTGAGTCCGTGCGGAAGTACATCCTGAGCTTCGTGATCTGAGATCCGCCTGAACTCCATGAATATGTTCTCTGGTTCGGGATTGAGCCCGGGCAGAAAAAGCGGCCCGGTGCTTGCGCCGAGTACGTTCAAGGCTTTCGTATTCTGATATCGAGAGGGTGTCCGTAGGGTGGCCGTGAAGTCATCGGAGATGCAGCTGGCATGGTGAACGCATCTTCCGAACCAGTTTCCCCCGGTCTATTCGCTGGGCTTTGGCTGCGGCGAGGTGGTTGCCAGCATTGCTTCCCGGCCAGGTAGCGCGCGCAGTTCCCGGCGGCGTTCTGGTTGGAAAATATGCTCGTGTCTACAAAAGGACAGGTACCACAGCAGAAAGTATGGGGTCTGGCTTCCATGGCACCTTATCGAGGCATGAGAACTGTCTTCAAAGACAGAACAAAAGAACAGGCCGACCGAAGTCAGCCTGCTGGAGCAAATCTTTTCATGGCCCGGTTCTAATACTGGCCGTCTTAAAGCCCCTTTTTGCCGGACTTCTTTGCGGCCGCCCAGCGTTTTCGCATTGCTTCCGCGATACGTTTACGGGCTGCAGCCGACATCCCACGTCTTTTCTTCGGCCCACCTGCTGTTGATTGGTTTGTGGTTCCCGGAGGACGCCCGCGGCGCTTGATTGGAGCGGACGCACCGCCGCCAACTCCCTCCAGGGCCTTTATAGCTGCGTCTAGCCTTCTTTTTTCGTCCCTAAGTTGCAGGACAATTCCAGTAACATTCATTTGCTGATTTTATATGATTCATCTAGACTCGGCCGAGCTCTTGTAGGACGAAGACAACGTCAGTTCATAAAGAATCGAATTATTGTAGGGACGGGGATACGAAGGCGGGTACGAGGGCTACTCAGAATGGGCGCCGCTCACCTAACCGTCGTGCGTCTGAGAGCCTCATTTGGCTCCATACAACTTCACTTTTCCATCTACCTTCCGCATCTTAACGCTAGCACCGTGGTGCAAGTCTAGATTCGTGCGCAAAAACTTGTGAAGTATCCACAAGCTCTGTTCGTAGAATCGCGCTATGGCGATGGGCACGCGCAAGCAGCGGGAGAAGCAAGAGGGGATATGGATCGCGCACACGGAGTTGGCCGCAGCGCCGGGACATCCCTTCTACCAGAAGCTGAATGAGTTGCTGGAAGCCGAGGGCTTCGACGAGTTCGTCGAGGGTCGGTGCGCGAAGTTCTACGCGGCCAAGTATGGACGGCCATCCCTGACGCCGGGGATCTACTTTCGTTCGCTGCTGATCGGATATTTCGAAGGCATCGGGGCGGAGCGCGGCATTGCTTGGCGGCTGGCGGACTCGCTGGCGCTGCGGCGTTTTGTGGGCATTGGCCTGGACGAGAACACGCCGGACCACTCCACGATATCGCGCACCCGGCGGTTGATCGATGTGGACACGCATGGCGAAGTATTCGGTTGGGTGCTGGGGGTTCTGGCCGATCGTGGGCTGCTGAAGGGGCAGCGGATGCCATCGATGCCACAACGCTAGAGGCCAACGCGGCGATGCGCTCGATCGTGCGGCGGGACAGGGGTGAGAGTTACGAGGAGTTTCTGCGAGGATTGGCGAAGGCCTCAGGCATCAAAACGCCGACGCGAGAAGACCTGCTGAGACTGGACCGCAAGCGCAAGAAGCGCATGTCGAACAAGGAGTGGAAGAGTCCAGCGGACGAGGAGCGCGGATCGCGAAGATGAAGGATGGGCGTACCCACCTGGCGCACAAGGCTGAGCACGCGGTCGATCTGGACACGGGCGCGGTGGTGGCCGTCACCTTGCCGGGTGCCGATAAGGGCGACACGACGACCTGGATGCAACTCTGTGCGAGGCCGGTATGACGCTGGCGGATTAGCCGGGCGCGAAGCGGAGTTGCGCCCGACATGAGCCCCAGGTGAACGTCAACGGGATCGAAGAGTTAGTCGCCGATAAGGGCTATCCCAGTGTGCCGTCCTCCAGCGGGTGAAGAGTTACGAGGTCCAGCGACTCTAGCGTGTCGATTTTTCAGGGCCATGTGGCCCAGGACGATTTCCCCTGAACCCGCCATTTGAGAGCGACTCGGAACGATTGCTCAGTCCGTACAGATCCGCCGACACAGTCGGAAGAGGTTGGCAAAAGACAAGCTCCAATCATCACTATGGGGCTGCATTGTCACACACTATCGTGATTGCGAATATTGCAAGGCTGCCCGCCAGTCTGCAATCGTTGTTATCTAGCCCGTTCAAACTCGGGAGATAGCATGGCTTCACGAGGTGGAGAGATCATGAGAGCTGGCAAAGTGAGAAACACTATCGCCGCTGCTTCGCTCGGCATAGCTTCATTACTTTTACTCGCAGGGAATATTGCTGCACAGGTTTCTCTTTCCCCATTTTATGAAGCTGTATCGAAGGTCCCCCCGGAAGGGAAGCTGGGTCAGATAATCAAGAAAGAAGAGATCAAGACCTCGATTTCCGGCGCACGAGCCTGGCGTATCGCCTATATCTCTTCCGACATTGCAAACCGCAAAACGATCGCCACCGGGCTAGTCGTCGCTCCAGTCGGAAGCGCACCGAAAGACGGGCGCCCGGTAGTTGCCTGGGCCCACGGTACAACGGGCACGGCCGAGAACTGTGGACCTTCCCAAGTACTTAACCCTGCGGTTCCTTTAAATGAATATTTCCTGGTGGGCGGAAATTCCTGGACCGATTACGGTCTGCCGGCGGTGGAGGAATTCGTCAAGGCAGGTTACGTTGTCGTGGGCACGGACTACCAGGGACTGGGAGGTGGCGGCAAGCACCAGTACGTGGTGTCGGTCACACAAGGATATGACGCGATCAACTCCATTCGCGCCGCGGGCGATCTGAAGGAATCTGGTGCAGGTAAAAAAGCTGTGATCTATGGGTGGTCGCAGGGCGGCGCCACAGTGCTGGCGGCCGCCAGTTCAGGCGCTTATGTATCGCAGAAAGGCACTGCCTTCGACGGCATCGACATCGTTGGGTTCGTGGCGATGGCGCCCGCTGATATTGCGGTGCTGGCTCCGAGACAGGCGCTGACCCCGCCCTCAGCAGAAGAAATGCTGCAGAGCATATTTAAGGCGTTTTCAAGCAGTGTGTTCAACTTTACGCATATGGCGATGAATCTCTGGGGAACGCAAGCTGCCTTCGAGGACAAGCTTCAACTCACCGACATATTCACCGACGAGGGCGCAAAGATCATCAATGAAGTTGTGTCGAGCAAATGTATGCACTCCGCAGCGGGCACTCTCAACTTCACGTATGGAGATGGATATCTCTCACTGATGAAGCCGAAAGTCAGCAACGCGATGGAGTGGGCGACTGCACTGTTGGCGGGCAGCGTCCCGGACGAGAAACCATTAGCGCCTGTCATCATTTTCTGGGGAACTCACGACACCGTGGTTCCTCCTGTCATGGGCGCACTGTACCGCGAACAGATGTGTAAGAAGGGAGCGAATGTAACGCGGGTACAGTTGCCGGGAGAGCAAACTCACTTCAGTACGCCTGGCGCTTCGCAGCCTTTCTTTGTTCCCTGGATTCAAGACCGTTTTGCGGGTAGAGCGCAAGACAATGGTTGTTCCGTAAATTAAAGGTCAGCGTTTGTGAACCGAATCCCTTCCTCGGATAGCTCGATCCAACCAAACGGATAAAGTGTCTGGATGTGATCGCTGCTGGGAGGATCGCCGAGCGAGGGCGCAAAGAGAGGCTGAGGCTGTGCAGGACATGTGGATCAGCCGGGTCAGGGGCGGCCAAGGCCGCGCTCGGTTCGCGCGCGGCACTAGCAGCCATCTAGGGAGGCTCCGCGAGACGCCTACAAAAGGCGCAGGAAGGTATTGCCTCATAGCTTGATCTTGCCGCCGGCTCCGCCGAAACAAAGGCGGCGTGGGCGATGTTCAATCCCCGCAGAATCGTCTCAGAGTCGACATTGGGTTCTTGACCGCTCCGCCATGTTTGCACGCGTCCCAACCAGGCTGCAGGCTGGGCCTAAGGTTATGGCGGTGAGGTCGAGCCCATAGGCAGCGGGAGTTATACACCGGATCTTGCTCCGGCGGAGCTGCGCGACTGTCTACGCTGGCCGAAGCAGTCGGGCCCCCCCTGGAAATCAGTCGTCCTTTCTTACCCACTTCGCTAACGGTGCTGTAGATGTGCAGTAGAGGGCGTTGCGGTTGGGTAGCCGCGGCGTTTCTTGTGGAGATATTCAATGACCAGAAATTGCGCGGAGTGTCCTAATTGCCGCGGTACAGGGAAGTGCTCGTTATGTCGTGGGACCGGGCGGTTTGGTTTTCCCGGCTTTGGCCGGGAGGAAACCTACCGGGCGCCATGCGCTCGTTGCCGGGAGACCGGGGTGTGCCAGGAGTGCCACGGTACCGGCAAGAACTGACCCTCGACAAAAGAATCGCGGGACTTGCCAGTCGAATGTTCCCCGATGCTGGAACTGCCACGTAGAGTAAATCAGATGGCGGTGGCCAGCCCGTGCGCATCGCGCAGCCGGTTGAGCATGGCGCACCCCGGGAGTGACTGGGGCACGACGAGTCTCGCTACACGCGCCTGCCTGAAGGGATCGGACGCTGCCGGCGAGCCTGTGCAGGACCAGGTGGCCAATGGGGCACTAGCGGATTACATGTAAGTGAGGTCGTCGATAGTGCGGATCGTCTGTCTCAGCGATACTCATGAACTTCACCGCGAACTCGAAGTGCCTGAAGGTGACCTACTCATCCACGCCGGGGACATTACCTTCTTCTCCAAACGTCCGTCGATGCTGCGTGATTTCAATGAATGGCTGGGCACAATGCCGCACCGCTATAAGGTCGTCGTGCCGGGCAATCACGACTTTCTTCTGGAGGAGGCTCATAACTGCAGCGTCATCACCAACGCAGTGACGCTCATCGACTCCGGCATGAAGGTTCAAGGCATCAAGATTTGGGGCTCGCCTGTTACGCCCTTGTATGGTGGGGCATTTGGGATCTCCGATGCGGCGGATCGAAAGCGGCACTGGGCCAAGATTCCGGAGGGCACCGACATTGTCATCACGCACGGGCCAGCCTTCGGAATTCTCGACCGTGAGAATGGCAGCAACGTTTATCAAGGCTGCCTGGAGTTACGGGACGCAATCCAACGAGTACGTCCCCGCCTGCATGTGTTCGGACATGTCCACAGCGGATACGGCACCCTGCGCACTAAACACACGTACCACATCAACGCTGCATTGTTTGATGAAGTCGGCAGTGTCGAGAGAAAGCCCATCGTAGTAGATTTGGATACTCGCAGAAGGAACAGCGGGGACACCGCGGGATGGAATCGTTGAATGCTTGTACCGGCGTCGTCTCCTTCTCCTATTTCTCAGCGGAAGCCGGCGAATCAGTGGGAAAAGATCACACAAGGATCCCGATGCCGCCTGAATGCGGCTGAGCGAGGTTTACCGGCCCCGAGTCAACAGTCCACAGGGCTCAAGGCCGACTGAATTCCTTCTCCAAGCCAAGACGCTCTCGGATAATTACCGCAAGTTGAGCTTAGCTCTGTGCTCCGGAGTTGCGTTCACTGACCATCGCACGACCGAGATGCTGCAGGTCGGTAAAAGGGCGATTTTTGTGGTGTCGTGCCCAGCCGGAACTCGGTTGACTGCTTCGCCCGCCCTCCATCTGCCTCTGCCGGAAATCAATCCTCCTTTGCTAGGTACTTCACTGACGATGTCGCGGGTATGCCGCGAAGTGTTGCGATACAGGAGGGTGCCCGCTACGCCCCGGCACCGGGAAGAACTGACCTCGACAAGAAAATCGCGGGACTTGCCGGTCGAATGTTCCCCAATGCTGGAACTGCCACGTAGATTACACCAGCCCCCCCGAGGCGTTCGGGCGGCCAGACGGTAAGGAGGTTGAGACGTGTCCAGAGACGTGTCCAAGTCCACCAGTATCACGGTCGCGCCGCCGCAGCATAGTTTCCAGCAAGCGCTGTCCCGGCACCGGCCTTGGATTGAGGCGAAACTTCGTGTGCCCTGGTGCCAGACAGTTTGCCTGGCGACCGACCTGCCACTTTCCCAAGTGGCCACGCGCCGGGTTCTCGGCTGTCGGTTCCAAGACGATGCGGCGCTACAGATTAGCAATAAATTGCTTCCGCGAATCATAACCGTCAAGGTGCCCCCATATGAACAGGTTTCGTTGAGCTCACAACGGGATGAATTCGACTACTTCGGGGGTGTTTCGACGTATCGCAAGCGCAGCCGCCAGGCATGGCAATGGCTTGACTGCCCAGCGCTGATAAGGGTTCGCGGTATGCAGGCTGCCTTCGTGGCGATGTTGGTGCCGTATATCGAGACTCCTGAGAGTAACTGTGAAAAATGGCAGAACCTGATTATTGTCCCGCGTCACGCGGTAGACGAGGTCATGGAACTCATCGCAGATTTGACCGTGCGCAGCGACGCTCCGCAGCTGTGCGTACTTCACGGCAGCCGGAGCAATATCACCTCCAGCCCATGGTCGGATCTGGTCCTGGACGAGACCGTCAGCCGCTTGCTCAAGGATGACTTCACGAGCTTCTATCAAAGAGAAGAATGGTTTCGTCGGAACCGGCTCCCCTTCCGGCGCGGCTATCTTCTCCACGGCGCTCCAGGAAATGGAAAAACCAGCGTGATACGGGCGATGATGTGGAGCCAACGGCTGGATGCTTATACGCTTCGTCTATTCCAGCCGACAACCGACGACTCCGACCTGGAGAGGCTGTTCGCCACAGCGCACGCCAACCGGCCCTGCATGGTCGTCCTGGAAGACCTGGATCGCGCGTTTCCGAACTCCGAGGAATCGCGCTGTCGAGTGAGCTTGCAGGCGTTGCTGAACACCCTCGACGGCCTCGTGAGTACAGACGCCATCGTCACGGTAGCCACTGCCAACCATCCAGCACGTCTCGACCCGGCCGTCCTTCAGCGCCCCGGCCGCTTTGACCGGGTAGTCCTGTTCGACAATCCAGATGCTCCGCTACGGGTGCGATACTTTCGCACCCTGAATCCCAAGCTGGCCGCCGAAGACTTGATTCAGGTCGTGCAGCAATCGGCGGGTCAAAGTTTCGCCGAGCTACGCGAGGCCTACATCGTGGCTGGCCAGCTGTCGTTTGAGAGAGGCGGAGATATCACGGCAGCCGACCTGTTGGAGGGGGTACGAGCGCTTCGCAGCACTTCGGCTCTGGCCAGGAGGCCGAGCGACGAAGCCGGCTTTCGACCGGAAACGGCCGCATGCGACTAGAGCAGGCAGATCACGGAGTGCCAGGAATGAAAAATCGGTTCCGAATGTCCCCATGTTCTTCTTCAGGTCGGTAGATGTATTAGTAGGAACCCTGAACGGTGCGGGTTCTCTGTAGGGAAGAGGCCAGAATGGCTGAGAATCCATCGAAACGATCCGCGGAGAGGGTTCGACCCAGCAATCGTACGAAAAAGTTGCTGAGAGAAAACTTACGCGCGATCAGGCGAATGGTTGGTGAGCAACTCATGCCGGCGCTCAAGACGCGCCTGGAGGTACTGACTCGGGAATTCCACTTCTCCGTTTCGGCCGGTGAGCTGCAGATACTCGACGGCGGCTGGTATGTCACTCATACCGGTCTGCTTGGCCTGGCCCGTCGCAAGCGGTGCCGGGGCATCCAGGTCGAGGCGGTTGACTCTCTGTGCGATTCCGCAGCCAGCCGCTTTGTGCTGAAGGCGACGGTCTACCCATCGAAAGGGTCAGCAGGGTTCGTCGGCTACGGCGACGCCGATCCTTCCAACGTTTCGCTGCGCGTCCGCGGCGCCGAAATGCGCATGGCCGAGACGCGAGCGGTGAATCGTGCGCTGCGTAAGGCGTATGGGGTCGGCATCTGTTCGGTCGAGGAGATTGGGTCATTCTCGGGGCCGGTGGAGAGCGGTTCGAATTCTTCCCGGATCCGATCCAAAGCCACCAGCCTGAAAGGCAACGAGAATGGCTCCGCGCACAAGGTGCGAGATCGGCTCTGCCAGATTATTCGCCAGCACAAGCTCGATCCAGAACTGGTCAAAGCGTATGCCGTCGACTTCTGCGGCATCAAGGCTCTAAAAGACGCCAGCCGCGAACAGGTCGAAGCCTTTGTACAGCAGCTGGCGGACGAGGCGCAAAAGGATCGTGACGCTCTGCTCTGCCAGCTCAACAGCTTCGCCCGGCCCAATCAAGGGGTGATGGCATGAAACGGAGCCTGCCCGGAATCTCTGCCACCGTTGAAGATTCGCGCCCCGCAGTTCCGGACGGTATCTTCCTGGTCCGACTTGATCGTGCCCAACACCGCTGGCATCCGCACAAGTCCTTCTACGTGCTTCGACTGCTGATCCTCGAGCCGAAGGAGTTTGCCGGGATACCCATCGTGAGCCGACTGTATTGCACTCCGAAGGCGATGTGGAAGCTGGGCTGGTTCCTGCGCGATTTCCTCTACGATCCGGAGTCACTAAGCCGGGATGAAGTTGATGAGAAAGCCCTGCGTGGGCTGGTCGGGGTGGTCAAGATCAGTCACACGGTAGTGCATGGCATCAGCTTGGTGAACTTCGAGGGGTTCGCTCCTGCCAGTCAGTGGGAAGAACTGTCAGCTGGTCTGAATCCTGGGTCGCGAAAGAAGGCCGAGGCAGTGCGCAACCCGGCGGCGAAGAAGAGGGTGTCGGGATGAACTATAGCTACTCGCAGATCTCGCAGTATCTGACCTGCCCGCGTCGCTATCGACACCGCTATCTGGATGGTTGGCAGGAGAAAGACGTGCGAGCCGCCATGCTGTTCGGCCGCGCCTTCGAACAAGCTGTGGCTGCCCTGTTTCGCCACGAAGATCCGGCAGCCGCCTTGTACGAGCAGTGGGCTGCCTACAAGCCGTTGGATCTGGTTTATCCGGCGCGTGAGAGCTGGGACAGCATGCTACAGCAAGGCATGCAGCTGCTCGAGCGCTTCGTTCAGGACGGCCGGATCCAAATCACCCGCCCCCAGACCCACCAGCAGATGCAGTTCAACCGGACGCTGCCGTCCGGCAATAGCTTTGTCTCGTTTGTCGATGCCATCGGCGAACTGGACGGCTCGCCCTGTCTGCTGGAATGGAAAACCTCAAGTGCACGATATGCCGAGGAACCTGTTGGCTTAGCCGCCCTCGACCCGCAGCTGATCTGTTACTCCTGGATGACGGGGATCGATAACGTTGCCCAGGTGGTCTTCGTCCGCAAGCGTTCGGTGGAAGTTCAGTACCTGCGAGCGACGATCACGGATGAGCAGCGCCGGGAGTTTGAAACTCTAGTCGACGATACTGTGCGCCAGATCGAGTCCGGGCTGTTCCTGCCCCACAGCGGTATTCGCTTTCCGCAGAACCCATGTACCACCTGTCCGTTTGTCGGGCTCTGCCTCGAGCAGCGCGATCTGATAGAAAACGCGCTGGTGCGCAAGCCGAGAGTGGATTTTGGTGTGTTTGACGAACTTGGTTACTAGGAATCCGCCGATGCCGCCAAAGCTGAATCGCCGTCGCGCCGAAGCTGTGCTGGGCCGCATTGACGCCATTCTGGCCTGGGAGGCGCAGCATGACAACGAGCGAGACATTAAGTTTGTGGAGCTGGGCAAGTGCCTGTGTGAAGTGCGTTCCGGACAGTACTGGCGGCTGGAGAACCTGAAGTCCTTCGATGAGTTCTTAGAACGCCGGTTCCCGGAGTCAAGGCGGAAAGCTTACTACTTGATGTCCATTCACGAGCACCTGCCACCGCAGGTGCGGAAAGGTCTCGAGGAAGTGGGCTGGGCGAAGGGAGTGGAGTTGGCGAGGCTGGCCCGCAAGCAGGGACAGAAATTCGAAAGTGCAACCTGGTTGCACCGAGCTCGCAAGATGCCGAAGGAGGATTTCAGAAGGGAAGTGGAGAAGGAGCTAACAGGCAAGGACACCGAACTGTCGGAACTGATTTATTTCAAGATCTACAAAAGCCAGATGCCAGTCATCGAGCAGGCCATCGAGACCGCGGCCCTCATGCTGGGCACGGACAAATCCCGAGGCTACTGCCTGGAGATGATCTGTGCCGACTTCCTGGCTGGAGCCCATATGGACGGTAGTGATCCCGAGGTCTTGCTGCGATCGATTTCCCGCTACTACAAATTCCTGCCGGCGCCTCAGCAGCAGGTATTTCTGTCCGACATCGTAGACCAAGCCTCGTGAGCAAGCCCCGCTTCAAAAAGCCCAGAGTGAAACTGGATCGGGCCAGCTATCACAACCTGCGTCGGCAGACACTGCGAAGGGACGGCTGGCGGTGCCAAGTGTGCGGCAGCATGAAGCGTCTCGAGCTGAAGCCGTCCGCGCAGCCAATTTGCGAGCAAAAACTGTACAGCGTGGTCAGGGTGCCGCACACCGTGATCTTGAACACGGTGCCATGGTGGCCGTTCAAACCGCCGGTCCCTGTCGTCCCGTAGAAGCTCCCATCGCGCGCCTGCACCAACCCGGCGTAGGGCCAGTAGCCGTCCGCGCAGTCGAATTGCGAGCAAAAACTGTACAGCGTGGTTAGCGTCCCGGAGGGCGTGATTCTGAAGACCGTGCCACCCCCGTTAGCTCCGCCCTCCACGGTTGTCCCAGCTACCTCATCCAGTCGGGTACCGGCTGTGGCTTACGTGGTAGCTCGGTTTGCATTGTCGCCGCAGCGTAGGCCAGCGTCGCTATTACAGCGGCATTCTGGCGTAAGTTGCGTGGCTCGATCTCGGGCCGAAATGTGCCCGGTAATTGCGGAGTCTCTTAAGTCTGCTAAGTCGAGCGGTACGTAAAACCCACATACGACCAAAGTTCTGGGCGTGGGTGATGCACTTCGCAATGACCCGACATAAACTCTGGAACCTATGAGCGCAGAAGCCCCGTTGCGATGCCCCGTTTGTTCCGACCACATGGTTGAGCCAATAGAGGGGGTTCAGCTGTCTGTTACGATCAGCGGCGTGAAATCGGATGTACACGGGGTTTCTGCGTTCCGCTGCAATCAGTGGCATATGTTCGCTCTAATTGCCCCGCGTAACGCTCCCGAACCAATTTAGACAAGAGCCCCGGGCCGAGATGCAACGCCAAAGAGAGGCGAGCGAATTTCACCCGCCCCTCTCCGGCTTCCACGGCTCAATCAGTTTCTGCAGCTCACTGTGGGCGGTGGTGCAGATGGCCTGCACCACGCGATGCCTTCACCTTCGGCAAGGGCCTGGTGGTGGACTAGATCAATGCGCTGCCGGGCCGCTCCCCACTTTCATCCTGAACACGGGGTACTGTCGATGCAGCCCTGAGGATCTTTCACTAAAGGGCCTGCTTAGCCGCCGGATGTCCAAGCCATTTGACCCTATCTTTTCGGATATGGCGCACAATCCTCTCGGATAGACTCCACGGTTACCGGTCTCGGCTCAGCACAGGACCCGGACGCCGGGTTGGCCGCTGAGGCGCAGGGTGGGAGCCTAGAGGCTTTCGAAGAATTAGCTCGCCGCCACAGCCAGTTGATTTATCGTGCTTTGACGGCAATCCTTGGGAACCAGGCCGATGCGCAGGATGCCATGCAGGATACTCTTCTGAACGCGTTCAAGCACATCGGCGGATTCCAGGGCCGTTCGAAGTTTTCGACTTGGCTGGTGAGTATTGCCCGTAATAAGGCGCTTCAACTGTTACGAGACAGGAAAAACGTTGAGAGCCTGGATCAAGATGAGTACGGAGAGGACCAGGACTTTCGCCCTCGTCAGGTGAGGGCTTGGCAGGATAATCCCGAGCAGTGCTACTCTAACGCCGAAATCCGGCAGCTGGTTGAAAGAGGAATCTTGGGGCTTCCCGCGAAGTACAGGGTTGTGGTCATGCTCCGAGACATCGAGCAGCTTTCGACGGATCAAGTTGCGCGGCAGTTGGGGCCAAGTGTCCCTGCGGTAAAGGTGCGGCTCCTGAGAGGCCGACTCATGTTGCGAGAGTGGCTCTCGCCTTACTTCACGACGAGCATCAAGAGAGTAGCTCAATGATTACCTGCGAGGAATTCTTTACTGAATTCGCGGACTAAGTTGAAGCTCAAGTGTCGCCGGAAGTCCGCACCGAACTCGAATTACATCTGTCCCAGTGCCGCGTGTGCCATGTGCTGTACGATTCCACCCGCAAGACTGTGAAGATTGTGACAGAAAGCGCATCCTTCGAGTTACCGCAAAGCGTTTGCGATCCAATCATAGACCGTGTCATGGCGAAGTTGCGCACAGACCGCAGATAGCAAGGACGCAACGTCCTATCCTTACTACTGCGACTACTTCGAACCCCCGCTATTGCAAGCATGCCGAGTTCAGCCTCCATAGAATTCATCCCACAAGAGGTGTGCTTCCTTTAGAGTCCCGCATAAGCTCGCGTACCCCTGGAAGATGAATTTCGATCCAGGCCTATACCAACTGCGTTAAGGCGATTTTTTTCGAGCGTCTTTGTAACCTTCACACCGGGATTGAGTCTTATCGCCCATGAAAGTTGAGCCCATCACGGTGCTCATCGAAGACTAAGTGTGAAGGAGAAATCACCATGATTCGCGGTGTTAAGACGGTGGTGGCAGTCGCTGCAGTGGCGTTCACATTCGGGTTACTGGGGTCAGTGTATGCGCAAGACAGCGCGCAGGCGAAGGCTCTGGAAACCGGCAGCTTCCACGGCAGGGTGCACAGCACTTCGGGCCGTGCCACGATTTATCAGGAGCAAGACGGGAAACTGATCCTGCGCCTCACAAACTTCAAGACCTCCAACGGGCCCGATTACATGTCATTCTGATCGCAGCCAAGGATGCTGTTCGTATGTTGCCTTCACGGCGCGAAGTACCCCGAGATGTCCAGGATCAGTTGCGTCAGTGCCGAAGCGTAAGCATCGATCGAGCCGTTGTTGTTGGGCACGATGGCCATGTTCGAGGTGATCGCGCCATCAACCGCGTTCAACGTCGAAACCACCGGCTGGTTCTGGCTATCGGGCCATAGCGTGAGATAGCCTAGCGCCCCGGGAGGCACAACGGTCGCGTTGAAAACGAACGCCTGCGCGGCGCTGGGCGGGGCGCACGCGCCGTCGATCACGTTGACCGTCAGTTCGCCCTGGAACGGCTGGCCGCTGCCCACACCGCGGGTGTCGAGCACGCGGCACGGCCTCACCGTATACAACGACAAACCTCCCGATGCCGGCGCCGCGAAATACCCATTGGTATCGATGAGAAGGTCGGTATCGTCGCTGGGATAGACCGCCACGGCGCCGTTGGCTCCTGTCGGCACGATCGCCGCGTTGGCCACGTTGGTTCCGCTGGGATTGTTCAAGGTCGAGACCACAGGCCGTTGCTGTCCGGCGGCCCATACCGTGAGATATCCGAGCCGCTGATGCGCCGGATGAGGCAGAGCCGTCACGTTGAAGGAATACGCCGCCGGAGTTATGCCCGACGGCATACAGTCGCTCCCCAGCACGGGCAAGTCGCGCTCCAACTGGCCGTGCAAGTACGGGCCGCCGAGATCGCCGTCGGATCCGCGCGTGTCGACTATGCGGCAAGGCGTCAGCGGATAGAACTCCAGCGTGGAACTTCCGCTGGTGGTGAAGTATCCGTTGATGTCGAGGATGACGTTGGTCGTATCGGTCACATACACGCTGACCGAGCCGTTGGGTGAACCGGCGGGAATGATTGCCGCGTTGGCCTTGGTCCGACCGTCGGGCGAGTTCATGGTCGAAACGATGGGCTGGCCTTCGCCGGTCGGCCAGATTGTCAGGTAACCCAGATGACCGGTGGTAACGACCGTGACGTTCAGCGAATACGCGATTGCAGTGGCCGAGATGCCGCAGGGACTGTCGCCCTCCGACAGCGGGAACGATCGGTAACTGTGGCCTTGAATGGCCGGCCCGCCAAAGGTTCCATTGGCATTGCGCGTGTCGACCACGCGACATGGCGGCAGCGTGACGAACTGCTGCCCAACAATCGACGGATACGTGAGCACCCGATTGTTTGCGTAGTCGGCCACGTAGAGATTGCTGTTGCTGTCCAGGGCGACTCCCGCCGGATAATATAGGCTGTTGGCGCTGATCCCGCCCTTGTTCGCATTGCCGGTGGCAAAGCTGCCGCCCTGCCCGTAGACCCGCGTGGCGGTGGTGCTGCCGGAGGGATAGAACAGCACCCGACTGTTATAGGTGTCGGCCACGTAGAGATTGCCGCTGCTGTCCAGAGTGACTCCTACCGGATCATTTAAGCTGGTGGCGCTGATCCCGCCGTTGTTCGGGGTGTTGGAGGTGAAGCTGCCGAACTGCCCATAGACCCGCGTGGCGGTGGTGCTGCCTGCGGCATAAAACAGCACGCGGTTGTTATACTGGTCGACCACGTCGAGATTGCCGCTGCTGTCCAGGGCGACTCCAGTCGGTTCAAATAAGCTGTTGGCGCTGATCCCGCCGTTGTTTGGGGTGTTGGTGGTGAAGCTGCCGAACTGCCCGTAGACCCGCGTGGCGGTGGTGCTGCCGGAGGGATAGAACAGCACACGACTGTTGACGAAGTCGGCCACGTAGAGATTGCCGCTGCTGTCCAGGGCGACTGCCCACGGATTGTATAAGCTGTTGGCGCTGATCCCGAAGTCGTTCGGGGTGTCGGAGGTGAAGCTGCCCAGCTGCCCGTAGACCCGCGTGGCGGTGGTGCTGCCGGCGGGATAGAACAGCACCCGACTGTTGCCCAAAGTCGGCCACGTAGAGATTGCCGCTGCTGTCCAGGGCGACCCCTCGCGGATAATATAAGCTGTTGGCGCTGATCCCGCCGTTGTTCCGGGTGTTGGAGGTGAAGCTGCCGCCCTGTCCGTAGACCCGCGTGGCGGTGGTGCTGCCGGCGGGATAGAACAGCACCCGACTGTTATAGGTGTCGGCCACGTAGAGATTGCCGCTGCTGTCCAAGGCGACTCCATCGGGTTGATATAAGGTGTTGGCGCTGATCCCGCCGTTGTTATAGTTGCCGGAGGTGAAGCTGCCGAGCTGCCCGTAGACGACGTCCGCAGTAGTGGACTGAGCGGACGCCGATTGCACCCCGACAGCACTCAAGCCAACGATCAGGAGAGTAACCGCAAAGCGGATAGAGCGAGTGAACATAAATGTTGCTCCTTTTTTCTCGGAAAGCCGCAGAGGCGCATGGAGGTTTCGCTTCCAGTTTCCTGAGGGTCATCCTGTTGGGGTGAGGGTGGCCGAGACTTGATGCCTGGTGGAGATGTTCCAGGCCCAGAATCCGACCACAGTAAGCCGCTGTACGCAATTCCTTGCGCCCTCGGCTCAAAGCAGGGTCGGTTCAGTCGGACCAAAAGAACGGGAGATGAAAGCAAGTAAGTGGCGACGACGAACGCGAATGTACGCCCATGCTGTCAGATGTCAAGAAGATTCGGGGCGAGTCCCCCATGAATCCCCTCTTCTACAAAGAGGAAGCAGGGGCAAAGGGGTGACGGGAAGTACTCCGGCGCAAGCCTGTTTTGATGGACGCAAGCGGCGTGGTGATTCGGATGGCCTTCGTACCAGAGGCCTTCGATGAGGGCGATGCCGACGCTGCGATTCTGTGATCCGCCGGTCAGATACTCAAGTGCGTGAATTAACGTTTGCTGCTTCTCGCGCCAGTACTGCTGATAGAAGTTGACGAAAGCGAGCACTTGAGAGGGCGACGATCAGCGGTACGGAATTTGAATTGGCCATAGGCTCCGGAGTGACTGCATTATATTCTCACGTCCTCTTAAACCTGCGCCTCAATCCAATGTATCTTCGGCAGTTCAAGGCCGCGGCGGGGCAGCTCAAAACCAGGGCCACGCTAAGAAGTGCTTATTGAGTTCTTCCGGGCTAGTCATTTTGCAAAATGCGTGCTTCCCACCAAGAACCAGGTTTGCAAAAAGCGATTAACACAGTTTAATGTGCCTGCACTTACTCCCACCCAGACCATGCGGATTCCTAGCTGGGCGGTAGATACCTGCACAAAAGCCTCCTTCCACCCAGAGACGATGGTCACGGGAAGACAAGAAGGGACGACTCGAAGTGAAACGAAGTGCACAAAAACAAAATGAGACTGTTGAAAAACTAGCGGAGAGTGGGGAGATCTGGGTGGGGACGGCTTTAGTTCAGAATTTTCCCTTTGGGTTTAGCTCCTTGCCATGAGCCATCTTGCTTCACCCGAGCTGCACGTTGAGTGTAGTGGGTCGTAGCGTTAGGAAACGTACCAGGCGTTTCAGGTTCTGGGCGGTGGCGGCCAACAAGAACTGCTCGCCGACATTCCACAGGCGGCGTAGTCTTACCCGTCCTAGGCCCACGCGCTGCTTAAGTTCCGCAAACAAAGCTTCGATTTTGTAGCGAGCCCGATGCGAACGCTCGTAAGCTGGCGTTCCGCGCAGAGCGCGGACGGTTTGCCGCACGGATTCTTGCTCGTGTACAAACAGTCGGCGATAAGGCCCGGAAGTGCAACGTTGCTTTTGCGGGCAGTTCATGCACTGCGCTTCCGTGGAACGATAGAGGTAGCCGTGACTATCGCGCCGGCGGCCTTTAAAGGAGAGCATCTTTCCCTCCGGGCAGTAGTAGGCGTTTTCCGCAGGTTCATAACGAAATTGGTCGTGCGTAAAATGCCCGTCGGTCTGGTGACGACGATCGATAACGGGAATATGCGGTTGCACGCCCCGCGCCAACAACCAGGCGAGAAACTCGCCACTTCCATAGGCCTTATCCGCTGCTAACTCCTCCGCTCGAACCCCCAGTTTCTCGACTCGCTCGACCATCCTGCGTGCAGCTATGGTCTCTTGCGAGAACCGTGCCGGTGTAGCCTCCACTTCCACAATCACCCGACTCGCCGTATCGATGAGGTAGTTATCGTAATACGCCATTGCGGCTGTTCGCCCACCTTTGGTGGCCAGGATTGCGTCTGGGTCAGTAGTGGAGACCATTTCGCTACCCGACACCGGGTTGTCCTGCTCTAACTCCGTCAAATACTCTGCCGCCGTCTTGGCAACCTGGGCTGCTGCCTTTAACTGGTCTCGCGGAACTCGACTCTCTCGGCTGGCGTCGGCTTTGATCATGGTCCCATCCACCGCCAGGTTTTTTCCTTCCGCCAAGCCTTCCTTCAGGCAACGGCACACGATCTCCTCAAACACCTCTCGAAATATGCCCGACTGGCGAAAGCGCCCATGCCGGTTCTTGGAAAATGTCGAGTGGTCCGGAATCTCTGCTCCAAAGTCCAGCCGTGTGAACCAGCGATAGGCCAAGTGCATCTTCACTTCTTCCAGCAGGCGCCGTTCGCTGGTAATCCCGTACAGATAACCAATCAGCAAAAGGCGCAGCAGCACCTCGGGATCGATCGAGGGCCGACCGGTCGAACTGTAGAAAGGCTTCAGCCGCTCGCGCACGAAGCTCAGATCGACGTACTGATCGATAAGCCGGAGCAAGTGATCTTCGGGAATCTCATCTTCTAAGCGGAAGTAGTAGAACAGCGATTCGGTGCGCTCGTGCTGACCCATCATCGTCTCGTTCCTCCTGAACGAGGGTTAGCACACCTGTTCTTGCCGACAAACAGAAAAACTCGGCGAGGGACCGAGTTTTTCAACAGACTCAGACGGTTGTGGGCAGATTGGGCGAAGCTGATTGAGAACTTGGGGGGTAGTCCAAGAAGAGCTTGCGGTGACGCTCCTCCAGTCGTCTAGGTAGGCGGCAACGGGTCGCCGAGTGGGCATCTGCCGCGCTAGGATCGGTTTTGCGGACCCCGGAACGGACCGGGAAGAGTTATTCTACCGGACGGTCACTGGCACGCCGTGGATTCCAGAGTCAACGGATTGGGAAAAGATGGATTACTTCTGGTCCTTCATTAAGTGCTCGCCGGTGCTCAACGGCGAGAGATGGAGGCTGAATACGACCGATCCACTACACCCTGCTTCAATCATGCCTACTCGGGCCGTCTTCGACACGGATACCTGACGCCGGCGATCTCCCGCCCATCGCACCCTTTCTTGGTGAAGAAAAGCTTGGGAACACATATTTAATCTTAAGATTGTTCTGGTGGAACGGGTGGTTACCAGCACAGTGTAGATTTTGATTTTCCAATACTTTGAAAGGTGATGAACCTCACAGCGCGGGTGCGCAAAGGTACCTAAACTGGACCTTCCCTGTAGGCAGAGCAATAGCGGAGAGAAGTTAAGGCACTCGTGACGGTATTTCACTCCAGGTCCGGGCACGCACCAAAAATCCCGAGGAGGAAAAATGAAGGACAGTTTGCCGAAGATACTTTGCACTAGCTTTCTCTTTTGCGCAGCCGCGGCGATTCCTTCAGACGCACAAACGTTCACCAGCGTTTACAACTTTTGCTCCCAGCCCAATTGCACGGACGGCTCTGGTCCCGAAGCCGCGTTGGTCCAAGCCACCGACGGGAACTTCTATGGAACTACAACAGGAGGAGGCAACACCAATGGGGCCTGTAGCTCGTACGGCTGTGGCACGGTCTTCAAAATGGCCCCCACTGGTGCCTTGACTGTGCTTCATAGCTTCACCGAGACGGATGGCTGGGCGCCGGTTGCCGGGCTGTTGCAAGCCAATGACGGCGACTTCTATGGGACTACCACAAGAGGAGGCAATACCAATGGGGCTTGCAGCCCGTACGGCTGCGGCACGGTCTTCAAAATGAGCTCCAGTGGTGTGTTTACGACGCTGTACTACTTTTGTTCTCAGCCGAACTGCGAAGATGGCGAATCGCCGTCACCGCTGGTACAAGCCAACGACGGGAGCCTGTACGGGAGCACGGGAAGTCTCGGGGGCCATGGCGAGGGCACAGTGTTCAAAATCACCCCGGCTGGCCAACTGACGACTCTCTACAGCTTCTGCTCTCAACCAAACTGCACAGACGGCGGCGACCCCAACACTTCGGCGGGACTTGTACAAGCCACCGACGGGAACTTCTACGGGACTACCTATGGGGGCGGTACCAGCAGTACTTGCTTTGGTGGCTGTGGCACAGTTTTCAAAATCACTCCGACCGGCGCACTGACGACGCTTTACAGCTTTTGCTCCCAACCGAACTGCGCTGACGGGTATTCCCCTTTCGCAGGTCTCGTCCAAGCTACAGACGGGAACTTCTATGGGACGACAGGCCAGGGCGGGACGGCCGGCGGCGGAACGGCTTTTAAGATCACTCCAAGTGGCACGCTGACCACGCTCTACGACTTCTGCACCCAATCGAATTGCTCCCCTTTCCCTCTAGCTCCATTAGTGCAAGCCAGCGACGGAAACTTGTATGGGACCACTTCCGCAGGAGGCAACAACGGCGGGGGCACGGTGTTCAAAATCACCCCTGCTGGCCAACTAACAACTGTCTACAACTTCTGCTCTCAACCGGGCTGCAGCGACGGCGAGGAACCATTCGCCGCGCTCATGCAGGCCAGCGACGGAAACTTGTATGGGACGGCCTCTGGTGGCGGCGCGAACGGTAATGGCTCAGTATTTAGTCTGACCGGGCCCAATCGCACTGGCGTGCAGTTCATTCCGGTAACTCCGTGCCGGGTAGTAGACACCCGACAAGGCAGTCCGATTCAGGGCGGCACGTGGGAGGTGTTCGTAGTCTCGCAGCTGGGCAACTGCAACATTCCGGCGAACTCCTCGGCATACTCACTGAATGTCACCGTGGTACCGCGAGGTCGATTGGGGTACCTGACGATCTGGCCTGCTGAACGACCGCAGCCTAACGTCTCGACCATGAACTCGCCCGATGGCCGGGTGAAAGCGAATGCGGCGATCGTACCGGCAGGAGCCAGCGGTGGGGTCAGTGTGTATGTGAGCAACACCACGGATGTCATCCTCGACATCGACGGGTATTTCGCTACTCCTGGTGACTCAACTCTCGCCTTTTACCCCCTCGCTCCGTGCCGCATCGTTGACACACGCAATACCAATGGCGACCTGGGCGGGCCATTCCTGACTGGCAATCAGGAACGAAACTTCCCGATCCTGGAGAGCAACTGCATTCCGACCGGCATAATTCCAACGGCATATTCCTTCAACGTGACGGCTGTGCCCCATCCTGCGCATCAACGGCTCGGATATCTCACCGTATGGCCTGCGGGGGAGCAGCAGCCTGTGGTCTCGACGTTGAATAATCCCACTGGAACCAATGTGGCCAACGCGGCCATCGTGCTGGCGGGGGACAATGGCGCAGTGGCGGTCTATCCTAACGACGATACCGATCTTCTTATTGACACCAATGGGTATTTCGCGGCGTCGGGATCGAGAGGCTTGTCGTTGTATACGGTAGCGCCCTGCCGCGTGCTGGACACCCGCAGTGTGGGCAGTGGCCAGCCGTTCCAGGGCGAACTGACGGTCAACGTCGTCGGGAGCGCCTGCGCCCCGTCCAGCGCCGCGCAGGCGTATGTCTTCAATGCAACGGTCGTACCTCCGGGAGCATTCGGCTATCTCACGTTATGGCCTGATGGCGAGAATCAACCTCTGGTTTCGACGTTGAACGCGATTGATGGCGCGATCACCTCCAACATGGCGATCGTGCCCACCAACAACGGCTCCATCGACGCCTACGCTTCGGCACTCACACAGTTGATTCTGGATATCTCTAGCTACTTTGCGCCATAGGCAGGACACTCTTGACCTATAGGAAGAATAAAATTCCGCTTCTGACTATAAGCACCGCAGTACAGCTATGGGCTTAGGCGCGACGCCTGTGTAGTGCAGTTCCGGATCGTACGGTCCCACAGCCCAACTACAGTCCATTAACGGCTGCAATAGGTTTCAATCGGCATCATTGGTGTTACCCGCCTTCGCCAATTGTTTTTAACTGTACGTTTTACCGCATTCGAATCCCGGTCTCTCCGCCATGCGAGTCGCTGCAATGGCATCATTCTATCGCCTGCCCAATCACCTTGGCAGAACCGTCCCCGTAACATTCTGAGTCTCCAAACTTGTGCAGCCAGACACCGGCGGGCCAACATACATCAGTTTTTGATGCGAGAACCTCAACTTTACACGAGCCGACTTCTGGACCACTTCAGAAATCGGCCCGGCAGTAGAGGCGTTTCTAACGGGTTCGAACTGCCCAGCCGAGCATCAGGAGACCGCTAGCGGCGATCCAGCTTCCCGCGACGCGGACGGCAATTCGTGCCCAGTGCGCGCGCACATGAACTACGAACGCGGCGGCGAGAGCGATCAGGACAAAAATGGCGAAGACCAGGCCGAGTATAGCGACCGACGCAGTCTCGAACTGGCCCATTCCAGCTCCGTTCAAGTAGCCGTGGTAGACACCCAGCAGGGCTGCGAGGGCTGTAGTCACGCGCAAGGAAATTTTTGCGTCGGCGGCCAGCAGCCCTCCGAGCATGAGAAACCAAGCCGCCGCGATGAAAGGATTCGGCCTCGTAGTCATCGCGCTGAGTCCGGCGAGACCGCCGAGAAGCCACGCAATCGGAAGAGTGAAGAGTGCCCGCCTGCCGTAGCTGGCGCCGCGCAGACCAGCCAACAGGGCGAGAGCGAGCACCGGAACGATGTCCTCGGGGCTCATCAGGAAATGCACCAGGCCGTCGTAGAACGGCCCCATTCCCGTTGAGTTGAGGTGAGCATCAGCCGGGAGCGCGTACATGACAAACGTGAAGATAACGAATGCGTAGAGTGGCAGACGAGATGTCATCGCACCTTTCATGCGGTCGCCCTCCACATAAAGAATGTTCCGCCGACTGCGACTAATCCTCCAGCGACGCGAAGCATTTTTTGTCCCCACGACCATCGATGAACCGTCCCAATGCCAATGCCCAGTGCGTGCAGGCATCCCGTAGCAATGACGAAACCCATGCTGTAAAGCAGTGCGCTTTGTCCGGGAGGCAGCTCCGTTCCGTGCGCATAACCGTGGAATATAGCAAAGAAGCCAACTAGTGCTGCGGCAAAACCCAGGCGTGGGCGGACTTCGAACATTACGGCCGCACCCAGAAGGATTGCCGAGAGCGCGATGCCGTATTCGGTTCCCGGCAACGGCACTCCCATCAGCCCAAGCATTCCCCCGAACGCCATCACCATCGGAAATGCAACCGGCAGAACCCAAACCGCCGGCGCACCTAGTTGCGCTCCCCATAAGCCGACTGCAACCATCGCCAGGACGTGATCGAGGCCAGAGATCGGATGGCGGAAGCCTGTAAGAAATCCAACAGCTTCGCCTTTCTGCGGATGGGCAAAGGCGGTCTGCGCACACAGGAACACAAACACGGTAAGCGCTGTTGCCCGGAACAGAGGATCGAGTCGTCGCCTGTTCATCGCGCGCCCCCGAAGAGCAACGCCACCCGTTGCACCGTCCAGAATGCTCCAAGCGAACCTACCGTGTATCCGGGAAGAAGCTGCGCCCATCGCGGCCAACGCACCTCGAGTATTCGGAATGACCGTTCGAGTGCCAGGATCAGCGCGATGAAACCGAGTTGCCCGAGTTCTACGCCGACGTTGAAAGTAACCAGAGCCAGTGGCAGCTCATGCCGAGGAAGCCCGGCACTGGTCAGCGCGCTGGCAAAACCAAATCCATGTAGAAGTCCAAAGGCAAAGGCGACTACCCAGGGGTGGCGAATCGTGAAGCTGGTTTCTCCTCGCCATGACCGTACGATCTCCGGTCCTAAGAAGAGGATGCTCAGAGCAATCGCAGCATTCAGCGGAAGAATCGGAACCTCCGCGTAGCCTAGAGTCGCTATCGCCAGCGTGATACTGTGCGCCACCGTGAACGCCGTCACCGTCTTCAGTAGCATCCATCGGTTTTGAACGATCAACAGCAGACCCAGCACGAAGAGCATGTGATCGGCGCCGAAGAGAATGTGGCGAACACCCTGGATGATGTAAGTGCCTGCGACGCCAATCCAAGTCTGGGAGGCAGCGATCTCCACCCAGGGCTGCGATGGATGGATGATGGAGGTCCACTTCCTGCCATCATGCAACTCCACGCGCACGAGCACGTCGGTTATGGTGAATTGCAACCCGGGAAACTCAATGCGCTTGCCCGCCAAACCGTTTGGCCCAGCGTCAATCCATCGGCGTTCCACAAAGGAATCAGCGAGCTCTTGTACATTGGGCTCGCGCACATTCTTCACGTCATCCGGAAACTTGAGCGCTATGGGAAGGCGCATTCCTGCCAGCACTGGCGTGCGCCAGAGCACGCTGAACTGTCCGGGCGCTGTTTCTTTGATCTCAAGGTAGGCGGGGCGCGCCTCGTGTGCCGACGCAATCGAGGCGGCAAGCAGCACAAACGCGGTGAGCGAGAGGCTGGTACGGAAGCCGTTCACAGCGGCCCCTCACCGGATGCGGATGGAATTTGCTTCTGTGGGGTTGCCGCCGGAACTTGCGCGGCGTCCTTGTCGGAAGGAGCGGGCAATAGCACGGCGTATTTGGCGCGCATCTCCTGGTAGGCCTTTTGCCAGGCCTGCCGTTTTTGTTCGCCCAGCCATGCCGTCTTTACATCTGGCTCCATCTCTTCAAACGCTGGAATCCGGCCGGGAACGACGGTGCCGACAAACACCAAGTGCCAACCGTACCCCGACTCAATGGGGCCCTGCCACGAACCCGGCTTCAGCTTCTCGATCGCAACCGCGAATTGTGGTCCGAACTCCTTGGCTATCGCCTCGGTAGCCTGGTCGCCATAGTAGTCCTGGAACATAAACTTGTCGGCGACAGATGCAGCGGCTGCAGAATCCTCCGGCTGTCCGGAGATATTAGCCAATGCCTTTGCGGCATCCTGTCGGGTATTGTTGCCGCGCTTGTCGGGAGAGAAATAAAGATGGCGGAAGCTGTACCGGCTGGGCAGAGCGAAGTTGTTGCTGTGCTTTGCGAACCATGCCTTGAGTTCCGCGGTGGAGGGTTCGTGAGCAGCGGCGACATCTTCGGCGAGGAACTGCATCTTCTGCGCCATGCGGCGCTTCACGATAGTGTCGTCTTTGTCGAGCCCCATGGCCAACGCCTCGCGGTAGAGGACTTCCTCTCGAACCTTGTCTTCTACCATCGCCTGAAACTCGGCAGGAGTCGGCTGGCGATGCCATTGCGAAACGAAAAACGTGTCCATCTGCTGGAGCTCATTGAGACTCAGGACAATTTGCCGCGATGACTCGACTCCACCGCGACCACCCTGTATGTAGCTGTATGCCGCGAACAGCACGAGACCCAGCAGCAGAAAGTGCAGCAGCGGCTCGCGCAGCCAGCGCTTGATCGCAGGAGAAAACCGTGGACGCCACACTCGCCTTTCTCTCGCTGGCTGCGCTTCAACAACTACGGACACTTCATTCACTATTTGTCTCCAGCCAAGGAACCGCAAATCATCAGTTCAGCCGCTGGCCCGGTGAACTCATTGCTTCATCTGGTAATTAGAGTTCTGGTCATTTACCGTCAGCTGCTTGCTGACTCCGTTGATTGTTGTGTTAGCGACGTGGTTGGTGCCGCCAGGCAATTGCGCGAACTGCGCAGAGATCGTGACCGCGTCCTTGGGGTCGTTCAGATATGAGTTCACCTGGACGTTCATCGGCGAATGGGTCTGTTCGCTGATCGTCATCGTCATCGAGTCGCCCTGCTTCACGTAGTTCTTGATCACCAGGTTTATTGTTCCTGCCCCGGTTTGCAGCGAGATGTTGCCGGACTGCTTGGCCTGCATCAAGGCCTCGGGGTTGGGAGTAGTGTATTGCTTTGCCAACGCGCCAATCGACTGGCCATACTCCTGGTACTCCTGTTTCTTCTTATCGACGACGCGCTCCTTCACGCGTCCCTCGCGACCAGCTTGCTGCGCCTGCTGGTTGCTGATTTCAGTCTTCTGAGGCTGGCCGTTCGAACCGATCTGCACCTGGTACACCTTGGTGTCTTTCACGTCACCCTTGATGCTGATGGTTTCGGTTTCCTGCCAGGTGTACTGCGCCAGCTTTTGCTTGTTGGTAGTCATCGCCTGCTTAATACCCATCAGCTTCTCTTCCATCTGTTGATTCTGGGCAATGGCCGGAGAGCTGGCCAAAGCGAACAGTAAGCCGATGGTCAGAGTTTGAACAACCGCTATGGTTTTGATTGAGTACGTGGATCGATCGATCATCATATCTCCCTACAACAAATTTTCTTTTCGCTGCGTCGAATGTGTCCAGACGAGCAACGTGGCTAACCCTGCGTGAACGATAACCGCGGGCCACAATAGAATTCCGCCCTGTCCGCCGAGCCCGACGACGATAAGGTACAACATTGCAAGCAAGCTGTAGGTCAACATCCCGTAGCACGCACGTCGAGTGTCGTTGCTTGGCCAGCAGCCGACTCCCAATCCGATCAGCGCGATGCCGGCGATGCGGCTCATGATAAAGCCGGCACCACCGATCTCTGTGCCAAAGAGCAGGCGAACCACAATCGACGGCCAGGCGAGCAGGAGCAGTCCGGTACCTGCTTCTGCGGCTGCCGACAATGTGAGCACAGTCTTCTTCATTGGCGGTTTTCCAATCGGCGCTGCAGATCCCTATGCAGAGAACGCGGCCAACACTGAGGTCGCTGCTGCGCGGCTTTGGTGCTACATCACCTGCTGTACCTTGGCTTGCGCCTTCTGCACCGCTGCACTTCCCATTTGCTCGATCATCTCTCTTCGTTTTTCGTCGCGGAGAGCCTGGAACTTTTGCTTTTGCTGCTGATCCAGAAGAGGCGTGATCTTGGCATCGATCGCGCTGCCGATTTGCTTCAACTGCTCTATCTTCTCCAGCGGTTTGAGCGAAGCGTTCTTCTTCAGCGCCCCCAGTTGCTTTACCTCGTCTTGCACGAAGGGGAGGATCTGCTGTCTCTGCTGTTCGTTCAGCCCCAGTTCGATCGAAAATGTGTTAAGCGTTGCGGTCAGCGGATTGAGCACGAACTGCGGACTCGGAATGATCTCGTAGTTGGCGTAACCGAATTCGTTGCTGCGCGCACCGTAATAGGTGTCGCCTAACTTGTAGATCGTCACCGCAAACGGATCTTGGGAAATCGTTGTCACTACTTTGCCGCCTTCGATCTTGTAAGGGGTGGTGGTTCCCTGGTAACCGTCGCGGACCGGGTTGCCAACCCAGCTTGGAGTCGTTACGTTCTTGCCGATATGCCACACGTTGCTCTGGCCTTCGGCAGTGTAGGCGATGCTGAACTGGTCACCGGTCGCATTGTTTCGGACCCATAAGGCTTTGCCTACGATCAGCGCCTTCAGTTGCGCATCGCCCAATTGGGTTGCACCCTTCGCCTTCAGGTCGGTAACCGTCGTACCTGCGGGAGCATTCTTACGGGCGTCGGCGCTGGGTGTGTACCAGATGGGTGAAGTCCATGCGCGTTCCTGTCCGGTTAGCGGAACCACATCCGGCGGGGTTAAACCAGCCTTGACTGCCTGGATGAGGGTCCAGCGCGGTGTGGGGATTTCCAGCACGCGAGCGTAGTAGAACGCGTGCAGGCTGGAGTCGAATTCCGGATCGGTCCAGACAGTTTTCAGCTCCGTCGAACCCACGGTGTTGGTGTAGATGGCTTTCTCCAGGTCCACCGTGCTCTGTATCGCCGGAACTCGGCCCGACCATTTGTCAGGCTTGCGGTCGCCGGACCAGACCACGTCAAAAATCTTCTCGAAGCTCTGGCCGTCCTTGGTCCAGCCCTTGATGACCTGGATGCGATCGAGATTGCCGGACGTTGGGTCTTTCACCGCCCAGACTACGAAAGTCGGAGCCGTGCCCTTCAAGGGAGGCAGGTCGGCGCCCATGGGGACACCGTCGGCATAGGACTGGTGCACCCAGTCGCTGGCGCTGAAGATGTCCTTGTTGTAGCCCCATCCTCCGAAGAATCGCACCTTAATGTGCGGTCCGCTGACGCCGAAAGTTTCCTTGCGATACATCGCGTCCCAGATGGAAGCGCGGGTGTTTTCCTCGGCCCAAACTCCGGTCAGTCCAGCCGGATTCTCCAAGCGAACGTCAATCGTGCCAAATGCCATAACACCGGCCATGCGCCGGTCGACTGTTCCGTCAATCTGAGCGTGGCCACCATAGAAATTGTCCTGGCGGTAAGGGCTACCGGTGTTGTGCGAATCGGAGCCACCGGCCATACCGAACTTGTAAGGGTTGTAGCCGCGCACGTCCTGCATAGTGATGCCGTCTTTCAGTGCCTGGCGGGCAAAGCTTCCCTGAATGTGATCGACTCGACCAACGGTTGGCGGAGCACCGAGCAGGCCAGTAAAGAGTTCGTAGCTGGCGAACTCATCGTTAGGCGAAAGTACCGGATGAGTCTCCGACTGTCCCTTGATCTGCTTGATTTCGACCAGCCGTTCGTTACGGTCACGCGAGGCGGCCCAGGCTGCATCGATGGGCCTGCCGAAGCTGTCGACGTCGGTGGGATACATCCAGCCGTCGCTCAAGTTCGCGTTATGTGAAATCGCCAGCAATTCATTGCCCGCCTTGCGCTGAGCGTCCATCCACTTCCACAGGTCTTCGGGGTGCCAGGAGTCCAGAGCGCTGTAGGGCATGTCTGGCACCTTCGCACAATCGCGGAAGAAGATATTGCGATGCAGGTTGCGGTTGTCAGGGGCGGAGGTGTACTCGTACGAGCAGAACGCCGTGAATTTACCGGGGTGGTTGTTCTCGTCGGCGATTTTTACGTTTTCTTTCCAGATGGAGCCCGCCACTTCGGGGCTCATGAGCGCTTTCACCGGAGCTCCGGCCAGCATATTAACCAAGTACGTGAACACTTTCTGAACGTCCGCATTGTTATTGGGGTCCTTGAGAATCAGAGGTTGTGCCGCGGGCAACTTACTTGTGGCCGATCCTGGCGTGTTGGCTTCTTTCGTTACCCCCACATATTCCGAGTGGTCGGTGACACCCATGAAGTCCATGGGTGTTTCGATCTTGATGTCGTAGCCCAGCGGATGCTTGATGGTTTGGCCCTGCGCATACTTCAAAGCATCGTCAGGCCCCGTGAGGCGGTTGCCCATCAGCCAGGCGTCTACCGACCAACTAGTGTGGATGTGTTCATCGCCGAAGTAGGCGTTGCGATCAGGATTGGGCTTGGGTTGCTCAGCATTAGACGGCTGGCCAGTCTCACCAGCCGATTGTGCGGGTTGTGCCGTCTCGGACTTTTTGCAAGAAACCAGGGCGCCAGTGCTAACAAGCACTGACGCCAAAGCGGCTACTACAAATCTTGCTTTCACAAACGCCTCCGTCTTGCTGAAGGGATCGCCCTTTGCTGGGTTTGGCCGTAGTTGCTTACTGAGCTGGCGGGGCCTCTGCAGCCGGCGCCTTCGCTTTCTTCTTCGGTGCAGGAGCGTTGCGAGCCTGACCCTTCACCTTGGTCTCGTCCACTACTACGGACTCCTCGCTGAACGTCGCGCCCGAGGGTACGAAGTAAACCTTCGCGCCCTTCTCCTTCATGGTTCCGCTGGTGCGTACCTCGACTCGGGAGGCATCGATCTGGCTGCCGCCTTCGCCATTCACCAGGTAGTACTTCATGTTGACGGAGCGCTGCGCTCCCAACTGCGTGACCTTGATCGACTCTTCCTCGTCGGTATAGCCAACGATGATGAACTTGCCGTTCGGTTCACGCTGGATGCGCATGGCAACGTCGTCCAGTATGGCCTTGCAGGTATTGTCGACACGCCACGGGCGTTTGGGGTCCATGAACTTGCACTCGCCTACTTCGCTCACCTCGTTGACGGTGACCGGAGGCGGCGGAGCCTGGATGTTCACGGTGGCATTACAGGTGGTGCTCAGACCTCGCGAATCCGTGACCGTTGCAGTCGTGGTGACTCGCGCTGCCTTGTGCCGCGCCGTTGGTATCCAGCGTGGCGCTGGTTCCAGTGCCGCTGATTTTGCCGGCGCTGGTG
This sequence comes from uncultured Acidobacteriaceae bacterium, assembly GCA_963698845.1. Taxonomy (GTDB): domain Bacteria; phylum Acidobacteriota; class Terriglobia; order Terriglobales; family Acidobacteriaceae; genus Bog-257. The sequence continues at coordinate 89,872 of CAVOSH010000005.1, read as the reverse complement.
GTCCAGGCGTAGGTTAGCGGGAAGTTGTCAGGACTGCTGGCGTTGACCGCAACCGTGGATGGCTGCCCGGCCTGAACCGAGTCGGGACTGGCGGAACAACTGGCAAGCGGAGGATGCGGCTGCTTCACGGTAAACGAACCGTTGCAGCTGGCGGTATTGTTCTTCTTCTCTTTCGGATCGGTGGCGGTTCCCGTAACTGTGTAACTGCCGGGAGCGAGACCCGTGGTATCCACGTTGCCGGTTGAGCCGTTGCCGGAGATCTTCGCGCCGCCGCCGCTCCATTGAAAAGTCAGGGTGTGCTTGGGATTGAAGTTCTGCGGGGTGAGATTGGCGGTCACCGGATCGCCGGCCCAGATTTCCGTCGGCGCAACTGAGCAACTGGCCGTCGGAGGAACCGGGGGCTTGCCGCCGAAGTTGTAACTGAAGCCCGCCACCGCTCCGGTCATAGCGGTGTTGAAGATGAACAGGTGATCGGTTGGACGATAGTTCACGTACAGATAGCGCCAGCCCACCGACGCACCCCACTTGGGAGTGAAGTTATAGTTCAACAGTCCCAATGCCTGGTAATCCAGGTTGGCTCCGCCTGCGCCGGCATCGCCCGCCACCGTGATGGACGCCTTTTCGTTGAGCGGCAGTATGGCCCTGATGCCACCTAAACCATCAACCCAGTTGGCTGACCGCGAGCGGCCAATGCCCACGGGTTCAACGGTAAGATTCTGGCCCACATACCAGTAGCGAATTCCGGCGAGCGCGTCGAACTTGAAGTGCTCGGCGTTAATCAGCCGGTATCCGATCTTAGGGGTAAAGATCGACTCCGTCAGATGGAGATTCACCGAAGTCTGACCGAGTTCATTAAAGGGTATGCCCTCGGTCGTCACCCAGTTTCACCCAGAAGAAATCCACCGGAATGACTAAGCGGCGCTTGTCGAGTTCCACGGCGACCGGAATGATCCCCTTGAGGGCATGAAAGACATCGGAGAAGGGGACATGGATGCCGGCGTCATGTCCGAGCACGCCGACGGTCCCGTGAATTCCGGGAAACCATCCGTAGATCGCGATCTGCCCGCGCCAGCCGTCGGGAGTGTTATCCATGGTCGATTGCTGTGGATCAGGCGCGGGTGGCAAGGGAGCTGTCGGAGTTCCGTCGGCAGTCGTCGCCGGAGTTGCCGCGGATAGATCCGCAGGCCCCTGCGCATGCGCGGGCATGGACAGCGACAGAGTGAGCGCTATTGTCAGCACGACGCCTAAAGTCTTGTAGCGAGAACTCATTGCAATCTCCTAGGCATGTCTTAACTCTTTCGGTAGATTAAGGCGCTGTGACCACACGGTAATACACGCCGTTCGCGCCGTAGGACGGGCTGAACCACGTGTTACCGCAGAGGTAATACGTTCCCCCGCCCGGAACGTTGGGAGTGATACACCCTCCCGGCAGGACCGCGACAGTCTGTCCCATGGTGTAAGCGATCGCCGCGCCGCTGTTATAGGCGCTGGCGGTATTGGTGGCTCCCGCGGCATATCCCGCGTTGTAGGAGTTGGCAGCAGTTGCACTTGTCGTTGCCGCAGTCGTCGTGGCGCCCGCGGTATAGCCCTGGTTATAGGCCGCTGCGGTGTTGGCGCTGTTAGCCGATGAGACCGCTGCCGCCGTTACCGTCGCCCCTACTGCCGCTCCCACCGCCGCAGCTCCCCAGGCGCTGCCGCAGTTGTAGCAAGTGCTACCGTAATAAGGCACGGCGGCGGGCGGGTGATAGCCGTAGTAGCCAGAGGGATAAGCCGTCGGCGGATGGTAGGCAGTCGTAGGATAGTACGGGTGATAAGCCGAACCGTAGGTGCTTGTGCCATACGGCGTCGTGTGGACCGCGCCGGCTCCATACTCTCCGCTGGTCGTGCCGCCATAGGCGTTGGTGTGACTGGTGCCACCGTAATAATTATGTGAGGTGCTGCCGCCGTACTCGTTGGTGTGCGACGAGCCTTCCCCGTAGGTATGCGAGGTACTTGTGCCATACGCGCTCTCATGCGACGTAGAACCGTAACTGTGCGATGTGCTTCCGCCGTAGCGATTGGCGTGGCTGTAGGCGAAACTTGCCGAGAGCGGAAGAAACGTGATTGCCAGTGAAAGTCCGCAAAGAAATATGTTTCTCATCGTGTTTCCTCCGCGCTAATTCGTCTTGCTGCTGGTCGACTGGGCCGAAGCCTTTGCTGCGGGCGCAGGCCCAGGGTTGGGGTGCGCAAACTTGATGCGCTTGGCGCCTGACGAATCCGACGCTTCGAAAGTGTCTGGGGCCAAGCTGGTCTCCAGTTGCCATTCCGAAAAGACCAGTTCGTGACGTAACCGCTGCGGATCGTCCAGGTACATGGCGTGAATCATGCGAGGCAGTTTGTCCTCGGCACCCACCCACATCTGGAGAAACACTCCGCCGTCAACGTAAGCGATGATGTCGGTGGTCGTTCCTCCCACCACGTGCGACTGCCCGATGTAGTAGGCCATTTGCAGGCCCTTGGCGATGTCTTGGTAAGGATCGGCGACAATCACGTCGTCGAAAGGAAAATAGATTCCGGCCAGGTGGTAAGCGCTCTCCAGCGTGGCGTCGATGGTCGCAGGAGCATCGGCCACTGCCAGCAGGTTCTCCGCTGGAGCATAAGCCATCATGGTCTTGCCGTTGCAGTAAAACTCAGAGGCTGGACCATCGCCTGCAACAACAACTTTCAGCTTATCGGGGCGCTGCAGCCTTACCTCGTATTTGGTGCTATAAGCCAGAGGGTCGCCTTGACGGCTGGGATGTTCGAAGATCTCCACCGCGTTGAAGCTCAGGCTGTGCGCCTGCGCGAGGCGAAGACTGGTCGCTTTCAGTATGTCGATTGCCTTCGCCTCCATGGGCGGGGAAACAGGCTTGCTCGCCGCAGCTTTTGGTGAGGCAGCCTTCTTTTTCGTGGCCGGCCGGCTGCTTTGTGCCACCGCGACAACCGACGATGCCATCCACAGCACGACCACCACGCTATTTAGAATCTTGTTTCCCATAAAGACTGTCCTCCACATACTGCTGGTTACGGAAGCGACGTCGAGTTCTACGGGATCATCCCGCAGTCGAACATCTTGTTAGCGATGGGCGCCGCAACTTTGCTAATGAAGGCCTGACGCATCTGCGTGTCGCTCTTAAGGAATGAGACGACCTTCTGCTCCTCAGCGCTGGGCGGAGCTTTCGAAGCCTTCTTCTGCCACAACTCCTCGCAGGTCGAGCTTTGATACTTGGCGATAACCTTGTCGGCTACCTTGTCCATGATCGGGTATTGCTGTGCGGTGCCTACGGTCACGTACAACAGTGCCGCCGCCAAAGTAAGCAGAATGGTACGTTTCATGTCGATCTCCTCACATTCTCTGGGCTCTCGTGCCATTGTGTGCGCGTGGTCTGAGCCGTTTGGTTAGTCTCACAGACAGTGCGGGTTGTCCTTCGGCTGTCGTCTACTGATTGTTGCGATTGCCACAGAAAACGACCCGCGGTTGATCACCCGTTTCTTCCACACCGACGCCAGTTGCGTGCATTGCGCGGCTCGAGATTCTCCAGTCTCCGGGGCAGTTGTGCTCAGGAACATCCAGGTGCAAATCAGATTCGCTTTCACCGCGAGCAAGAGTGCGGAGGCAGAGAGTACAAATGCAAACCAGAGAACCGCCCGGCTCCACGAAGTGCCGGCCGCATGGTGAACTAACGCGCGCAACCCTATTCATTCTTTGCAGTCCTACAGTTCGCCCCGGTATCAGGTCAGCGAGTCGATCTGCCGCCGATCACGAATCGGCGAACGCAACTCGACGGTATTTCTGCGTTTAGCTAGCGCCCCGTGCTCGCAAAGCTTCGATCAGTTCCAGAGAACGGGTTTTGCCGACTTCGTAAAAGCTGATGTTTGGCTGCTCTCGCGCCAAATCAATGGCATTCAGAAGCGACAGGTATGCACGTGACTGAACGTGGTTATAAAGATCTCGCTCCGACTCCCACTGTTCCAGATACAGAATCGAGCACTCGGCATCGAGGCTTTCAAATATCCCGCACCGCGTGCATCCGGGATTTCGGCGCAAGCCCTCTTCCACGAAGCGAAGAACCTCCAGAATCTCCTTACGCTTGTCCGGTGCAGGCACCAACTCGATACACGAGATAATCATCCAGTACCAATCCTTTTCGCGGTCATACCGCATATCTCGAACATGGCTCGACCAAAACCAAGGTCGCATCCTCACAGAGGAGTTCCGTAACCTCTTCAGTTGTGAGTTTCGTCTGCAATAGAAGTGCACTCCCGATGCCACGCAAGAAGCGTTGGTGGCTTCCAACCTAACTGACTGATCCTAGATGACTTAAGCGGCGGAAAGTAGTATCGGCAGGCGGCCGCGTGTAGACAGAAAGGACGACATGTCACCCGAGGGGCGAAATGTCACACCTTTTCAGGTTTCGTGGGAATGCCTAAACGTCTCATCCTGGAAAATAAGGTGGAAGGATTCATGCCCAATGCTTGCGCTGCTCCCTTGGGCCCTTTGATCCGCCCGCCAGTTTTCTCAAGCACCGTCAAGATATGACGGTATTCGACCTCTTCCAGCGTTGCAGAAGGATCGGCCTTGGAGCTCTTTGGGACTTCAATATGTAGTCCGCTTCCATTGCTGAGAATGACCGCCTGCTCGATAACGTTCTTCAGCTCGCGGATGTTTCCCGGCCAATGATAGGCCTGCAATAGCTGCATGTTGTCCGCCGATATGGGCCCAACACGCTTCCGCATCTTCTTTTCGAACTCTTGAACGAAGGTCCGTACCAACAGAGAAACGTCCTCTGAGCGCTCGCGCAATGACGGAACCTGAACAGAAAAGACGTTGAGGCGGTAGAAGAGATCCTCGCGGAAGGTGCCCTTCCTGACACCCTCCTCCAAGTCGCGATTGGTGGCGGCGATCACCCGTACGTCTACGCTGATAGTCTTCGGGCTTCCAAGACGCTCAAATTGACCGTCCTGCAAAATTCGGAGCAATTTGGCTTGCAGCTCCAGAGGTAAGTCGCCGATTTCGTCGAGGAATAGGGTGGAGCCGTCCGCCAGTTCGAAGCGGCCCACCTGCTTCGTCAGTGCTCCGGTGAAGGCGCCTTTCTCGCGCCCGAAGAGCTCGCTCTCGATCAGGGTCGGCGGAAGCGCAGCGCAATCGACCTTGACCATGACCCTCTTCTTACGCTGACTGAGGCTGTGAATCGCCCGTGCGACCAATTCCTTGCCCGTACCGGTCTCTCCAGTTACAAGCACAGAAGCGTCGGTAGGAGCGACCTGCTCAACTCTTTGTAAGACATTCCTCAGAGCATCGCTCTGACCGATGATTTCGTCGAATTTACCGGAAACCTGAATCTCCTCCCGCAGATATTCGCTTTCCGCCTGCAGCCGCTCACGCAGGTCTTTGAGCTCCTGCTCAAGGCGTTTTGCCTCCGTAATGTCGATGTTGACTCCCATCAGGCGACCCGCCTCGCCGAGGTTACCGGCGTGACGGCGGCCCCTGGCCGTGAGCCAACGCAAGCTTCCGTCAGGCAGAGACAGACGATATTCGACACTCTCTTCTTTCCCCGATAGCATCGCCTCGCGAATGCGTCGCTGAATCATCTGTCGGTCATCGGGATGAATTGCGAGGAGAAAGCGGGAGAAATTGAAGTCGTCGTCTGGTGGAACGCCCAACAATTCGAAATTCTTGTCGGATGACCAAACGCGACCGGTCTCCGGCTCCAGCGTCCATAGTCCTGCATTAGCGGACGCCGCCGCCAGACTGAGGCGCGCCTCGCTCTCGCGCAAACTCTGTTCAGCATGTTTGCGCGCCAGGGCGTTCGCGAAAACTTCCGCAATCACCTGCAATCTCTGATGCAGAGCCTCCGGCCAATCTCGCTCTTTCCGAGTCGCGTCGAAGCTGAGGACGCCGAATGGCTGTCCGCCTCCCGCTGATAAAGGAAAGCCTAAGGTCGACTTGACGCCGTAGTGACTCCAAGTCCGCTTGTCGATAGCAGCCTCGGGCGGAGCATTCGCGGTTGCAGCGACGCAAACGACCTTGTTTTGCAGGAGCTGATCCAGAGCCCATGGAAAGGTTTCGTTGCCCTTCATCCGATGCGGCGGTGATGCTAACTCCGGGCTACGATAAAAATGAGTAAGGACGAAGGTCCAGGGATCGTCGGCTGCTGCCTGCCAAACGGTGGAGTGATCGAGGTCCAGAAATTCGCAGATTCTGCGCTGGGCGCTCTCGATTAGGCGGTCTACCTGGTCAGCGGGGACATTAATAAAGTGAGACGACAGGTCGGCTACAAGTCTCTCAAACTTCAAGTTCTCCTCAAGTTCGGCGTGGAGATCAATCTCCGCCAAAGCTCTCATCCCGACCCTCACTTTCTGAGCATGCAACAGGTCCGGATCGCTCCGAGCGCGGCTCAAGTACTTGCATCTCTCTGTATCGGTGAAATCAGGATACTGGAAATAACTGCAACTGGCGCTGCTTTCGCTTGGATCGCAATGCCACTTTGGTAGAAAGCTGCCCGCGCCGAAAACTGGATATTTGGCTGCCAACTTTTGACGAGCGCTCTGACAAAGTTGATAGTTCCCGATAGTCAAGGACGTTGATTAGTCTTTGGGAGCGCACAGGAATACGCCTGGATACAGATCGCGGGAGACGAGCCTTGAATTTCCGACCAGCACGGAACACTTGCATCGTGCGTTCGAGATCGAAGTGGCGAATGACGGGTGTTCTTCTTGCTTCCATGCTCGCGCCCCTGCCTGTTCGCGCCCAAGTGACCGAATTTCTTCCAGAGATCGACACCTATATCGTGATGACTCCACAGTCTCAAGGCTGGTTTCAGGCGAAACAGACCCGAGAAGATCAGGCACCCACACAAGTGGAGATTGGCCCCAGCATCAATTTTTTCTTCAAGCCCCTTTTGAAGCTGAACGACGCCACGTTATTTGATCTCGACAAGACGAAGCAGAGATTAGTCGTCTTCTCTGCGGGATATCGCTATCTGCCGTCGCCCGGCAACCCAAGCGTGAACCGTATCCTGCTGATGGCCACATCCAACATTCCGCTCAAAGGGTTCCTGATCACCGACCGGAACCGAATGGAAGTCAATTTCACCCATGGCAATACATACTGGCGCTATCGCAACAAGCTTATGCTGCAGCGCGCGATACGCATCACCTCTTACCATCCTTCGCTGAACGCTGGCGTTGAGTGCTACTACAATAGTCGGTACGGAAAGTGGAGTACGACAGCCCTGTACGCGGGATCGATTTTTCCGATCGGGCATAAGGTCGAACTCAACCCTTACTACGAGCACCAAAACAGCACTGGCACCAGTCCCAGCCAACAAATCAATGCGCTCGGCCTGATCCTGAACATCTTTCTACGCAATCCGGAATGAACCTTAAGTGCGAGTTTCGTGATCCGCTCGAAATCAGCTCTTTTTGGGCACTTGAATTACCGGGCGGCCAATTGAGTTTATTACCCAACTAGCAACATGACAAAATCTAATTGCCGTAGAACAACTTTCCCGTGGTTCGCCAATGGCGCCGCTGAGGCAGGGCGCCCTTTGATTGACGTATCCTACCTCTACCCCTTACATTCCGACTTATGATCGGGCAGACCGTCTCCCATTACCACATCGTTGCCAAGCTGGGCGGTGGCGGCATGGGGGTGGTTTATAAGGCCGAGGACATCCGGCTCCATCGTTTCGTCGCGCTCAAGTTCCTGCCTGCAGGTGTTGCGCGCGACCCGCAGGCTCTGACCCGCTTCCGCCGCGAGGCGGAGGCAGCGTCGGCACTGAACCACCCCAACATCTGCACCATTCACGACATCGGCGAGGAACACGGTCGTGCGTTCATGGTTATGGAGTTCCTTGATGGGGTGACGCTGAAGCACCGCATTGCCGGGCAGCCGTTGGAATTGGATCCTCTTCTCGACCTTGCCGCGGAGATCGCCGATGCGCTTGACGCCGCCCATGCGCAAGGCATTGTTCATCGTGACATCAAGCCGGCCAACATCTTCGTCACCAAGCGCGGTCACGCCAAGATTCTCGACTTCGGGCTGGCGAAGGTTACGGCCAAAGTCGCTGCCGCCGGCCATACCGCAACCGGCTTGACATCGTCCGATGAGGCGCACTTAACCAGCCCGGGCGCAATGCTGGGAACGGTGGCGTACATGTCGCCGGAGCAGGTGAAGGCACGCGACCTGGACGCGCGGAGCGACCTTTTCTCTTTCGGCGCGGTGCTCTACGAGATGGCAACCGGCACCAAGCCGTTTGATGGCGAAAGCTCGGGCGACATCTGCGGCGCGATCATTCGCGACCAGCCTCCTGCGCCGTCGCAGTTCAACCCGGAACTTCCTGCGGGACTGGAAACGGTGATCGGCAAGGCGTTGGAGAAGGACCGCAACTTGCGCTACCAGCATGCTTCGGACATTCGTGCCGACCTCCAGCGCCTCAGGCGGGATGAAAGCGGACGATTAGCCGCAGTCAGTTCCAGTTCGTCCAGCAGAGCGAGAGCAGGCGCTGCTGCGCCAGTTTCGGGCGGGGTTTGGGCCGACAGCTCCGGCGCGGCGAAGGCGCTCGAAGCTCCATCAGTTCAAACGACGGCGAAAAAGAAGCATTGGCCGATGATCGCAATCCTGACCGTCGTTCTGATTGCAGGATTAGTCGGCGGAGTGCTCTATTACCGCTCAGGTGAAGCTCCGAAGCTGACCGAGAAAGACACCATCGTCATCTCCGACTTCGACAACAAGACCGGCGACGCAGTCTTCGATGACACGCTGAAGACAGCACTGACAGTGGCGCTGAACCAGTCGCCGTTCCTGAATGTGCTGCCGGATAACAAGGTCGCGGCGGCGCTGAAGCTGATGACCAAGCCTGCGGGTATAAAGATGACGCCGGAGGTTGCACGCGAGCTTTGCCTGCGATCAAACAGCAAAGTCTTCATTGCCGGCTCAATCGACAGCCTCGGCAAACAGTATGTGATTGGGTTGAAGGCGGTGAACTGCCAAACGGGCGACCCCATCGCGCAGGAACAGGTCACAGCCGAAGGCAAGGAGAAGGTGCTGAATGCGGTCGGCGACGCGGCGGCAAAGCTACGCGGAAGATTAGGTGAGTCGCTGGCGACCGTACAGAAGTTCGATGTTCCACTGGAGCAGGCAACCACCTCGTCGCTTGTGGCCTTGCAGGCCTACACGCAGGCCATCAAGACGATGAACGAGAACGGCGCAGCAGCCGCTCTGCCTTACGATCAACGCGCGGTACAGCTTGATCCTAATTTCGCGATGGGATATCGGTCGCTCGGCACGGACTACGGCTCTCTGGCGGAGCTGTCGCGGGCTAGCGAATATTTCACCAAGGCGTTCGAGCTGCGCGATCATGCCAGCGAGCGGGAGAAATTGCTCATCACGGCCGATTACTACGCCAATGTGACCGGAGAGCTCGAAAAGGGAACAGAGAGTTACCGTGAGCTGATCGCGGCCTACCCGCGGGACGACGCGGCTTATGGGAATTTGGGCACCGCGTACGCCGCTCAAGGAAACTATCAAGCTGCCATCGAGGCGACGCGACAGCAGTTGCGAATAACGCCGGATAGCGTAGTGCCATATAACAACCTCGCCAACTTTCTTCTGGCTTTGGAACGCCTGGATGAAGCTTACAAGACGATTCAGGATTCACGCGTACGCAAACTGGACGACTACACGCAACACCTTGCTCTCTATGCTCTCGCCTTTCTTGCTCGGGACTCGCACGCCATGTCTGAACAGCAGCGGTGGTTCGCCGCAGAGCCGGCCGCGGAGAATAATGGCTTTTCGCTCGCCTCCGACACCGAGGCCTATGCCGGACGGTTGGCTAAAGCTCGCGAGTTGAGCAGGCGCGCTGTGGATTCGGCTATTCGTGCCGACAGCAAAGAGACCGGCGCTATCTGGTGGGAGAACGCGGCGTTGCGGGAAGCTGCGGTTGGCAACTTTGCGCAGGCGCGACAGGCCGCCGACGCAGGACTTCGGCTATCTCCGGACAGCCAGGGAGTGCAGGCCGAAGCGGCGCTTGCCTACGCCATGATCGGAGATCGGCAGCGAGCGCAGACGATGGCCGACGAGCTGAACCAACGCTACCCGCTGGACACGCAGATGCAGTCGCTATGGCTGCCAGCCATAAACGCCCAAATCGCGGTTTACCGTAAGAACCCAGCCGAGGCCATAGACGGGCTCCAGCGCGCTTCGCCGCCGGTCGAATACGGTCAGATTGCGTTTATCACGCAGATTTCGTGCCTGTATCCCACGTACATTCGCGGACAGGCGGACTTGGCGGAAGGACAGGGCAGGGAAGCGGCGGCAGAGTTCCAGAAGATCCTCGATCACAGCGGCATCGTCTGGAACTGCTGGACGGGTGCGCTTGCCCGGCTTGGTGTCGCGCGCGGAAATGCATTGGAGATGAAGAACGCGACCGGTGCTGATGCCGATCTCGCCCGTGTTCGCGCCCTTGGAGCTTACAAAGACTTCTTCTCCCTGTGGAAAGAGGCCGACCCCGACATTCCCATCTACAAAAAAGCCAAAGCCGAATACGCTAAGCTGCAATAATTCGAGACATGGATTGGTCGACTGTTTCGACTTGCGCCTGCCTCGGGGTTTCGCTGTTTTAACCAGCCGATGACGTGAGTGTGCTCCGTCTGTTTGCCTATACGCAACTGTCATCACACTCTTGCTTGATCCAAGTCCAAGACCGCTGGCGATGGGAGCTAACCGGCCCCAGAACGACTTGTCAAAGTCTTCCAGCACCAGTCCCATGAGCGCATTTGCCGATCCGTTGTCTTGACCTGCGTGCCGTCCGGGTGAGGTTTTTGTTCCCCGGGTCGGTGCCTCGCAGGTAGCTGAACGCATAGGCCCTCTTCTGACCCTATCGACCTGGAACGTCGGAGGATTACTCCTGAGAAGTTGACTTGTGGGATCGGTTTACGGCGTCTGGGCAGCGCCCTTGGGTGATGCAGGTGAAAGGACACCTTGAAGTCCGGAAGTTCGACGAACTACGTGTGCTGACCTTGTCACACTGACAACGGTCATACGACCTTGACGCCTATTTTCGGCCGGTGCGATGGTTAGCTTGCAGCGGTAGAGCCCTCATATAAAACCGCCCTGCCCGATCGTTCGTACACGATTTGCAGGGCGGTTTCATGTTTATGCGGGCGGGTGTTCCAGAGTCACTGAGAACAACATCGCCGTCTGCTTCCCCATGAGGTGGTTCGCCCATGCTGCCAGCCGTTGAAAGGGATGCCTGTACTGCAACGCGTACCTTGAATCTTGTGATCTTCGATTTCGATGGCGTCATCATCGACTCAGCTCAGGACCTGGCCGCCGCTGCACGTCACAGCTTGTTGTACTTGGGCAGCGGGGTTCCGCCTTTCCCGTTCATCCGGAGCTGCATCGGAGGGGGTGCTCGAAACCTGCTGTTGCGCTGTCTGGACGACGACAAAAAAGACCGCGTTGACGAGGCTCTCCCCCTGTTCCGGGAGTATTACGAACGGCACTGCGCCGACCACACCGCTCTGTATCCCGGGGTGCGGGAGGTGCTGGAGTTCTACAGCCATCGCAAACGGCTGGCGCTGGCTACATACAAGATTCGCACGGCAACCCACAAGATTCTTGCCGCGCTGAACGTCGATCGGCACTTCGATGTGGTAGTCACCGCCGACGACGTGCAGCGGCCGAAACCCGACGCGGAATGCATCGACTACGTCCTGCAGAATCTGCATTGCTCGCCGGACGATGCCATCCTTGTAGGCGACACACCTACCGATATTCGCACCGCGAAAAATGCGGGCATTTCTTCTTGTGCAGTTTTATACGGAATCGGAACGCGCCAGGATCTGGCCGCGTGCAGTCCCGATTTCATGGTTGAAAACATACTCGAACTGAAAAACATCGTCACCAGGTAACCCTTGCGGACACGGGCCGCAAGAAATGGAGCAGGTCAAATGGTCGATCTCTCGCAATATGACAAGTTGGCATTAGGCAAGCTGTTCGATCACTCTGTCCTTCCCAAGAACACGCAGGAGAAGGACATTCGGGAAGGCTGCAAGGAGGCAGTGCAGTATAACTGCGCCGCTTTCTACAGTGCGAGCCACTTCTGGACTCCCATCGTGCGGGAAGAGTTGGCCGGTACCGACATCCTGGTTGCCACCGGCATCGACTTTCCGTTCGGCGCTTCCACCTCCGTCATCAAGGCCTTCGAAACCGAGCGCGCAGTCGCGGCCGGCTGCACCGCCGTGGACATGGTCATCAACGTCGGTGCATTGAAAGACCACCGTTTCCAGGTGATTGAGCAGGACCTGAAAGCCTTTAAGGCTGCGGCTGGCTCTGCTCTTACCAAGGTCATCCTGGAAGTCTGTTTCCTTTCCAATCAGGACATCGAGAACGCATGCCGATTGCTGGCCGAAGTTGGCGTGGCCTACGCCAAGACGTCGACCGGTCAGTTTGAAGGACCGACGATGGAGCAGTTTCTGCTGATGCGCCAATGCCTGAGCGGAAGCGGCGTGAAGCTGAAGGTGGCGGGCGTGAAGTTCCCGCGTCCTCAGAATGCATATGTCTTCCTGCTGGCGGGCGCGGATCTCATCGGAACGCGCGCCGCACCGGCCATCATTGAAGCGCTCGACCAGATGCGTTCGATCGGGCTGGTGCCTCCGCTGAAAGTGGTCGCAAAAGAACACGCCGTCTATGCATGACCGAGCAGTTCGGTCGTAGTGCGGGAGAGGGAGGAACAATCGCTATGAAACTAGGACGTGTCCATCTGAGCAAGGAGTCCTTAGCGCAGGCCATGGATTTTTCGTCGCTGAACCCTAACGTTAGCGAAGCCGAGATCCTGGAGTGCTGTGAAATCAGCCGCCGCTACTGTTTCAAGGGGTTTCACTCCAACCCGGTGTGGATGCCTCTGGTAGCACATGAACTGGAAGGCACGGGCATCGAAACCGGGTGCCTGGTCAGCTTCCCATTTGGTACGAATGCCACCGAAGTGAAAGTCCTTGAGGCGAAGGCGGGCGCGACCTTGTTGAAGGGCAAGCCGTGGGTCATCGACATGGTGAGCAGCGTCGGCAAGCTCAAGAGCAAGGACTACCGCTACTACAAGAACGACATCGCTGAAGTTGCTAAGGTGGCGCACGACGGCGGCGCCGAATGTAAGGCCATCCTGGAGGTCGGCCTGCTCAGCGACGACGAACTGAGAATCGCTTGTGAACTCGCCGCCGAAGCCGGAGCCGACTGGGTAAAGACTTCGACCGGTCGGGAGAAGGGCCCCACGCTGGATCAGGTCCGGGCCATGCGCCAGCTTGTTCCCCCGCATATCAAGCTCAAGGTTGCCGGCACAGGCAGCTTCTGGACACCTTGGGTTGCGTTGGGCTGCTTGATGGCGGGCGCGGAGCGCATCGGCACGCGAAATGCACCGTGGATCGTCGACGAGTTGTCGAAGGCGGCAGTCGACATGGTGAATGAACCCGAATTAGCTGCGGCGGTTCGCTAAATAGCAAGGCAGGATGTGAGCAGTGGAAGTAAGTAATTCATAACTCTTACTCAAGGAGCGGTGTATGGGCAAATATTTAGTCGGTATTGATGAAGGTACAACCGGGTGCAAAACCTGCATCTTTGACATCGAAGGCAACGTGATTGGCAGTGATTACCGCGAGTACCCCTGCTACTACCCGAAGCCGACCTGGGTAGAACAATTGGCGGAGGACATCACGCCTGCTCTCTTCGATTCCTGCAAAGCAGCCATCGCTAACGCGAAAATCGATCCCAAAGAAATCATCGCGGTCGGTCTATCCAGCCAGGGCAGCGTTACCGGGCCAGTGGACAAGAATGGGAAGCTGTTGCGTTCGTTTATCGGCTGGCAGGACCTCCGAGGTGCGGAGATGAAGGAGGAGCTGGAAAGCAAGATCAGCTGCGGAGGAGTTTTACAAGATCACGGGCGATCCATCGCCCGGCGGGATTTTCAGCCTGCACAAATATCTCTGGATTCGCAAGTACCAGCCCGAGATCTACGACAAGACCGCGATGTTTACCACCCACCAGGATTATTTCCTGCGTGAGTTCGGCGTGGAGGGCTATTGGACCGACCTGTCATCCTCGAGCCGCGCCTCTCTGATGGATGTCGACAAGCATGTCTACAGCCAGAAGATCATGGATTTGTTCGGCCTCGACATCAAGCAGCATCCCAAGCTGGCGGAGGGCGGCCAACCGGTAGGGCGGGTTCCCAAGCATGTGGCCGATAAGACTGGCCTGCCTGAGGGCACTCTGCTTTGCGTGGGCGCGCACGATCAGAACTGCTCCACCTTTGGCTGCGGCGCCGTCAAAGAAGGCGACTGCGCGATGGTGCTGGGGACGTTTGGTTCCTGCTTTGTCGTTTCCGATACGCCTCTCCGTGATCCCAACCGCAAGCTGGTCGTGAAGGGCAACGTCGGCCCCAAGAACTGGACGATCGAGGGCTTTGCCGTCGCTGCCGCCAGCAGCTTCCGGTGGTATCGCGATACTTTCTGCGAACTGGAGAAGGCAGCGGGCAAGCTGATCGGCCAGGACCCTTACAAGCTGATCGATCAGGAAATCACAAACTCACCGGCTGGCGCGCACGGAGTCACCTTCCTGTCGTACCTGCAGGGAGCGGGTGGTCCACGCGGGAACAGCAAAGCCAAGGGAACGTTTATCGGCATGACGCTGGGAACAACCGAAGCCGATATGGCACGGGCGGTGATGGAAGGTATCTGCTACGAAATGCGCGACATCATTGAAGCGCAAAAACGCGCGGGTACCAAGATCAAAGTCATTCGCCTGACGGGCGGCGGCTCGAAGTCTCCGCTATGGGTTCAGATGCAGGCCGACATCTATCAGACCCCGATTCAGGTGCTGCAGACGCACGAGACCGGAGCTCTGGGTGCGGCTCTCTATGCCGGCGTGGGAGCAGGACTCTACAAGACCTACCAGGAAGCTGTCGACGTTGCGGTGCGTGTAACCAAGGAATACGCGCCCAATCCAACATCCCGCGAACCTTATGACGAAGGGTATGACCGTTTCGTGCATACGTACGAAGCACTCACTACCGGCGGCGTCTTTTAACCATGGGAGATTAGGAATGATCATTAATGGTGTGGAATACACATCGGAGAAACTGGCAGGGATGATCGACTACGCGATCCTTGATCCGGACACAACCGAGAATGCAATTCACGAGGCTTGTAAGCTCGCCATACAGTACAGATTCAAGGGCGTCCACCCGAATCCATACTGGGTAGAACTGACGGCCGATCTTCTGGAAGGCACCGGCATCGAGACCGGTGCCGTTCTCAGCTTTCCTTTCGGATCAAATCCAACTTCTTTCAAGGTGCATGAAGCGAAAGAGATGGTAAAGGTCCTGAAAGGACGGCTTGGCTGTATAGATGTGGTTACGAATATTGGCAGACTCAAAGACAAAGACTACAAACTTTATACCGAGGACATCGCCGCAGTGGTCACGGTCGGACATGATGCCGGTCTGGAGGTGAAATCTATCCTTGAGGTCACTATGCTGAGCGACGACCAGGTCAAAGCCGGCTGCGAATGCGCCGTAAGAGCTGGGGTAGATTTCGTCAAATGCTCCACGGGTCGCGGCGGTAGCCCTTCGATCAAACATGTGCGGATCATGCGGCAAACCGTTCCACAGGCGGTTGGCGTGAAATTCTCCGGTTACGGCTCATACAATCCTGCACAACTGACGATTATGGCAATCGCCGCGGGAGCTTCGCGACTTGGCACACGTCGAGGACCGCAGATTATCGACGAAATCGAGCGATATTTCAGTGACATAAACCTGAGCGAGGCTGAAGTATTGACTCTCTCATGTTAGTACCGCACCTCCGGAGTGCGCCTTACGATGGGCGTACTCCCTTCCTGTTTCTGGAGCTCGCATCAGAACCGAGCCAAAGAACGTGCCTGCTCAACCCGACGTTCGGTGCGCGCCGTTGGCAGCTGAAACAGGTGGTCCAGCGCGGCAAAGACCAACCAGCCTCCGTCGGGTGACACCGCCACGTCTGGATCGGTTACCGCTTTGCTTGTGGTTTTGACGGTTCGTGTTCGGGGGTCTGAACGCCTTGCGCAAGTACCGGAGTGGCTGCACCGGGGACCGCAACTGCCAGTAGCGCACCAATCAGCGCCGCGGCAAGAAGATTAGTTTTCATCGTTCTGTCCTTCGATGTCAGCACTTCACTTCGGAAGAACCGTAACTTCGCCGGCAAAAAGCAGTCATCCCGCAACTTGACGACGAATAAGATCTGTCAACTGGGGAATTGTTTCCACGAAACGCCAGGTCACACTCCCTCAGATTTTTCGTGTCACGCCGTTACCTGCTCGCCGGTGAGAGCAATGATGGGGTTCGGGTCGACGTTAACCTCTATACAGAATGCATCTGGTGATATGGAAACATCTTCTGCAGGACTGCATACATTCTCGACTGAGGGCTGAAATACTTAAAAAGCTCGGCGTTGTAGGACGCGCAATACGGCACACCGGGCAGCGAACCATAAATAATAGTCGGATCCGTATACGGGTTTGCCGCAGTGGGTATGCCCTGAGGCCGAGAGGGGTCCATGGTCTGAACAGAAACGGTCCCATCTGGCAATTGCATCACTGAAACATTGGAGCAGTTCGGGGTCATGTCATTGCGAACTATTTGTTGTGTTGCGATGGCATAAGCACGGGATTTCGCTGCCGGAGTGCCCTCCGCGACGGCAGGATCGACATTCGTTACGACAATAGAGATGGAATAATCGCTGTTCAGGTAAAGCTCGAAAGTGCGGAATTGCTGCGGGAAATCCCGCAACGATGAAGTCTCAACCTGCCAGAAACCATTTTCCGGGCCGCCATGGGCAGGTGGAAGAAATGCTTTTACGGTGTTGCGGTGACGATGGCCAGCAATCCACATGAGAAGGTTGGGAGCATTTTGCAGGACTGCGACGAGCTCAGTCAAAGATACCGCGTTCTTCTCGGTCGCATTCGGATCCCTGCCATCCTCCCACCATTCGACTTCGGAACCAATATTGGCGACCGCGATGGGCACATGCGCCGCGACGATCATAAGTTGATCGGCGGCCTGACCAGCAGCAAGTTCAGCCTGGAGCCACTTCCACCGCGTCGCATCGAGAAATCCATGTCCGTGAATATCGTGGGAACCATCGGTTTCCGACTGTGTATCATCGAGCACGATGATCTTGAGCGGTATCTCTGCTTTTGGCACGAAGCTGTAACAGGCAAACCCGCTTCCCCAATTAGGGCTGTTGCGGTTGACCAGGTTGAAGCCATGCCCGATAGGGTGGGTGGTGGTCCTGAAAAACTCCTGGACCCATTCCGTCCTGAGCAAGGAGCGCCGATTAGGATCGGCCGCTACGGTGGGAGGTGCAGAAAACTCACTCACTGGGCCCGCATCTTTAAGCTCTCCGTGAATGCTCGAGCCGTCAAGGACGCCCATGTAAAATGATCGCGCTTTTATTCCGCTGGGCGCATCGACCAGACACGGAAAGGTCACCGTGGATAGATTCGGACGGAGAATGTCTCCTACAGCCCAGACACTAGCGCTGGTATACGACGGTCGAATGGCGAGACTAGCTTCGGCATCCACAGGCACTGAACCCAGCCAGAAATGGTCGTGATTGCCCAGAACTTGATACCACGGTATCGACTTATCTATCCCCGCTGCCTTGTAAGGTCTCTGATAATCAATTGTGTCCTGCCCCAGATGCGCTCCGGAACTTGGGAAAATCACCTTACCGTCGATGACATCCATATACCACCGTAACTCATTAAACTGGGTGCTGTTGCAGGCGTCGCCGAGGGAGATACCAAAGTCAAACGGATTTTGTTGATGTAGTGCGTTCACCGTTTGTATGGCGGCGTCGAGTACGTGGGTCGTATACAACATGACGGGCGAACATATCGATGTCTCATGCCCGCCATGGGCAAGATCTTCTCGCTGCAGGTAAATCAATTGATTGGGCGTCTCTTTGTCGGTGATATGAATATCGCTTATGGAAAAGAAATTGAGCAATCTACGAAACCTCGAGCGCGATGCGGCAGTCGTGGAATATCCCCTCGGCATGATGTCGAATCGGGGAACGCAAGGAAGTCCTCCGGCAAACGTATACGTGCCATATCCATATTTGTCGTAGTCGGCAATCTGTAGCAGTTCGGTCAGATAAAGCCCGGTGCCCGAATTGGGGGCGCTAGGCTGCGCAGGGAGACGAAACGAAATCACCCTCTGTAACGTCGTGTAGACGCTGCTGTCAATTTTGTATTCGGTCAGGGAAGCGCTACTGGTCCCATTGTGGCTGGGGATTAATGATCCGAGATAAACACCTGCAAGCGTGCCTGCTGAACACTTCACAAAGTTTCGTCGGCTGATGCCATCGATCGGCGCCGCGTCTTTGTTGATTGGCCTGTCGTTTATCTTTGGTGTTTTCTTATCCATCACGCTCTCTCTTGGGATTTGTCGGCCTTCGTGAGGCATTTATGGGAGCTGGTTTGTTCATTGACTTCCCACCTTTTTTTTGCACAGAGATGATCCAGACTTTCTTCGAGCTACCCTATATTTTGGTTATCACACGCTTAGGATGAACGAAAGGAAAAGGACTTGCGACATGCACCAAAGTAACCAAGGCACTGCGATCGGTGTCCCGAAATGAAACGAGACCACCTGGGATCGATCTGATCAGATTTGTGGATAGTCGCCTGATCTTTCGTATTCCGCCCCCGGCAAAGCCGGCGTTAGGTCGCGACCCCCCAATTGGTGTGGGGCAATTGCCAACGGTGACCGACAATGACATCGCATCTTCACATCTTCACGCCATATAAGCACAGCTTTGCAGGCGAGTCCGAATGTAGGGCTAGGACCGCCTTCCTTCGATGCGGTCCAGAAGCCATCTTCTAGTCACCACGGTAGTGGGGAGGCCCTGCGGCGCACATGTCCTCGAAATGGGCTTATGGCCAGCTTCGTAATGCCAAGCCATCGAGCGACAATCATTTGGGCGGGTATCGGTGCGTCTTCTTTTCTTGACGACAACAGTCGGCTAGTGTGAAGCTCTGTTTCGTCAACTGAGAGCCAACTTCCGGATAGTCCGTCAGAACTAAGTCGATATCGGCTTGTTTGAAAATCCGAGCCTGCGTGAGAGCGAAATGAAGGGGCTCTCGATTCTGACGAGCAACTGCTGGTCGAAACCGGTCCCTCTTCATGAACAGGACTTACCGCTGTAATTCGCCCGGCGAGCTCGGTGTTGCGGCCGCACTTTGGCAGTGCGTTCAGGACAGGATCGGGCCACTTCATCGACGGCCGAATTCCACGAGGTTGTGACGTAAGTCACATTACATATCTGTTCTTCCTTTTAATATTTACCTGCTTGATGAAATCCACTGACCGACCCTTGCTTCTGCATTGTAAGCACTTTCGGGAACCCGACGGCTCTTGTGTGTGCATCTGCACACATTGCCTTCTAACGATCGCTAGAGGCAAGGCGGAATCTGATCTCCACAGCCCCCCAGCACAACACGACTGCGCC
Source organism: uncultured Acidobacteriaceae bacterium (assembly GCA_963698845.1). GTDB lineage: Bacteria > Acidobacteriota > Terriglobia > Terriglobales > Acidobacteriaceae > Bog-257. The sequence goes on along the minus strand of CAVOSH010000005.1, from coordinate 70,312 downwards.
GGGAGGAGCACTTTTCTCGATTCTCTACTTGATGACACCGTCGGCGCTCCGCTTAAGGTGTCTTCCAAAGCCCGCAAATAAAACACGGGTTGGCGAAACGCACTCCTTAGAGGGGACGTATGAGAGCAAGATCGGCAATATATCAAAAACCAGGGCATGTGCTGCTGGCTGCGCTCTCCGCCCCACCCGTGGCACCGCAGCCTACGGGCGCACCGGGTTCACCAGAAGCCACGACGACCATCGATGGCAGGTATTTGCCCTCTCGCCCACAACTCATTCCTGCCAACATTCAAGAGTTGAAGCAGGGATCGGCGAGCGCGGCCGACGCGCAGTAAAAGTTGTATAACCGGGCAGCTCGTCGGGGCTGCCCAGCATAAGAAGTTCGATGGATCATGTGGTTCACATCTCCGATCTCTCACCCTCGCCCGCACCGGCGGGCGCCACGCGTACCTATCACGCGATGGTCAAGCCGATCGGCGCGATCTGCAACCTGGATTGCACATACTGCTATTACTTGAACAAGAAAGACCTGCTTGGCAGCCAGAGTAATTTCCAGATCTCCGACGACATTCTGGAGAGGCATATCCGTCAATACATCGACGGACAGGATGGGGAGCAAGTTGTATTCTCCTGGCAGGGCGGGGAACCGACTCTGCTTGGCTTGGAATTCTTCCAGAAAGTGGTCGAGCTCGAACGGAAATTCAAGAAGCCCAACCAGCGCATCGAGAACGATCTTCAGACCAACGGCACCCTGCTCACAGACGAGTGGGGAGCGTTCCTTAAGCAGCACAACTTCCTGGTCGGACTCAGCATTGACGGGCCCGGGGAGCTTCACGATGCCTATCGCATCGCCAACGATGGCAAGCCGACATCTGCCAGGGTCTTCGCTGCTGCCGAGACGCTGCACCGCCACGGTGTGCCCTTCAACTCATTAACGGTTGTCAATCGCGTGAACGCCAAGCGGCCGCTGGATGTCTACCGCTTCCTGAAGAACGAAATCAGGCCGCGTGAGATGCAGTTCATCCCTTGCGTCGAGCCGAAAGTTTTCCACACTGTCGCGCCGCAGAAGTGGGACATGGCAATGTTGCCGCTCTATAATTCCCCCGCTGCTCGTCCCGGCAACCCCGACTCCTTGGTGACGGATTGGTCGGTCGATCCTGACGAATGGGGCTACTTTCTCTGCAAGATCTGGGATGACTGGTATCGCCGCGACCTCGGTAAGGTATTTGTAAACCTCTTCGAGACCGCGGTCGCGCAATGGATGGGCAAGGAGTCGCAGCTATGCATCTATCACGAGTTCTGTGGTAAAGGTGTGGCCCTCGAGCACGATGGCAGCGTCTACTCTTGCGATCACTATGTCTATCCGGAATACAAACTGGGCAACATCCTGCAAACCTCAAGTTCCCGCTTGGTTTTTTCTGAAGAGCAGAAGAAATTTGGCTTCGACAAGTTCAATACTCTGCCGCAACGCTGCCGGCAATGTAAGTACCTTTTCGCCTGCAACGGCGAGTGTCCGAAGAACCGCATTATTCGAACGCCAGATGGTGAGTTGGGGTTGAACTACCTGTGCAGTGGACTGCTGAAGTTCTGGGATCACATCGACCGCGACACACAAGACATCTGCCGCCGGATAGCTCGCGGCGAGCAGCTCAGGAGCCACTAATCAAAGAGAACCCTTCAACGAACAACCTGAAATGCTCCCTGTTTCAGGTGGCGTCTCCAGCAATCAGAGTCCCATCGACGCCGCCCAGAAAGCATCTTCTGAGGAACTCCCGTTTGCTTTTCAGATGATGGAAGTCCAAGGCTCTATGGCGTGATCTCCCAAACCACGCCGTAGCCATGAGCACCGCCGCTGGTGGTCGTACCATACAAGTTGCCGCTGCTGTCGAGTACCAGTGTGCCGTAAGGGCTCGCGCCATCGACACCGTGGAAGGTATGCAGAGTGGTGAAAGTCCAGAGGCTGCCCGAAGGTGTCAGCTTGAAAACATAGACTTGGTTAAATTGCGACGAGGTGACGCCATATAAGTTGCCGGCAGAATCCATCACCAGGCCGGCCCCAGGAGTTATCCTCTCAACACCACCGAAGTCATAGAGAACGTTGAAAGCGTTCTTTGCTTTCCAGTTTTCCATGCCCCGTATTTGCTTGCCTCTGCTGGGCTGCTGGTGCCGGTGGTCGATAGCCTAGTGAAGAGTGGGGCCTCACCGTGTTGTAATAGACGCGCCAACGTTCCGCCAGCACCTGCACTTCTTTCAGCGAGTAGAAGATTTCTCCGTTCAGAAATTCGTCGCGCAGCTTCGAGTTGAAACTCTCACAGTAACCATTTTCCCAAGGCGAGCCCGGTTCGATGTACAGCGTCTTCGTTCCTACGTCCGCCAGCCAGTTCCGCAACTTCTGGGCTATGAACTCCGGGCCATTGTCCGAGCGAATATGTTCCGGGATTCCGTGCTCGATCATGGCGTCGGCCACAACCTCGATCACGTTCCGACTGTTCAACCTACGTCGAGGACGGATCGCCAGGCACTTCCGCGTGAACTCGTCGATGAGATTCAGCATGCGTACTGTCCTGCCGTCTGCGTATGGTGCTGACCAAATCATAGGACCAGACATGCTTGGGCCGCTCTCGCCGCAGCCGTACGCCGACCCGTGTTGAGCCATAACCGCCCTCGTGGCTTCTGCTTCTGCGGAACCTTCAGCCCTTCGCGACGCCAGATGCGTTCTACCCGATCCTTGCCCACCGGCCAGCCCGCTTCCCGCAACAATGCGGTGATGCGGCGATAACCGTAGCGGCCATATTGGCTAGCCAACGCGAGAATGGCCCGGGTCAAAGCATCTTCATCGTCCCGTTGTGTCGGCTGGTAGCGTTGCGTGCCCCTGGGCTGATTCACCAGTTGGCACGCTCGCCGCTCGCTGATCCCATGCTCTTCCCGCGCATGGCTCACCGCACAACGTCGCCGTTCCGGGCTTAGAAGTTTCCCGAGGCGATGTCCTTCAACACCAGCTTGTCCAGGCTCAGCTCAGCCACCAGCCGCTTCAGCTTCGCGTTCTCCTGCTCCAACTCCTTCAGCCGCCGCGCCTGGTCTACTTGCAAACCGCCGTACTCCTTGCGCCAACGGTAATAGGTTTGCTCCGTGATCCCAGATTCCCGGAAGAGCCTGCGGCGTCACGCCTCCCATTCGCCGTCCCCATTGAGTCCGTCGAACTCACGATCTGTTCCGCCGTGTGTTTCTTCCCTCGTGCCATACCAAGCTCCTCTCATACCAGTTTGCCTCATCTCCACTGGTACAAAATTCGCCGGGCACTCCAGAGGGGTTCAAGCTCCATCCTTGAAATGTGTCAGCGACAACTTGATACCAGTGTGAGACTCGCCTTCACCAGCTCCGTTTCGGGCGCTCCAGTCCAGGAGTAACGTGGCCAGCTTCTCCCCGGCGGGGTGCGAATAGTGCAGCGAACATACTTCGCGACAGGCTGAGGTGTACTTTGCGGCCAGCTGACAGGCGACCCGTAAACGAGCGTCGCTGTGTAGCCGCAGGAAGGACAGAAAATCGTCGCGTCTTACAAATGTCAATTGGCATGGATCGACGGTCTCGGCAGTGACCTCCTACACCTTGTTGCTGATCGCCGCGCTCAGGCCCAATACCTCACTTGGCTCCGCAATCTTCATGATTAAAGTCTTGCCATCAGGGGCACAGAGCGAGAGCTTCACGCGGCCTTTGCATAAGACGAAAATGCCCCGTGGCTTCTGACCTTCTGAAAACAGGGCTGCGTCTTTCGGGTAAGCAACCGTGTGTCTGATGGATTCAAGGGCTTGCAAATCGTGCTCGGAAAGGTCGCAAGAGATGTACCGCGTCCGCATCTCGCAGGCGATGCAGCTTTCGATAATCCCCAGTCCGTAGGTGTCGGCATATTCGGCCTCCAATCCTTCATCTGGCTATACACGATCAAAACCGACGCGTGGCGAGCTACTCCGAGCGACAAGATGCTGGAGAGTCTTGTTTCCGATTCGTGCACTTGCCGCCAGCCCGAGAGTTTACTTACACCAGCGGCGTCCAGACATCGACCGAATGTTGTACGCGAGATGCTCGTCATTCCCGGCTCGCCGCACCGCTGACGCTGCTCCAGATACTCCCTAGGGCTCTGATTAGCTCTCCCTTTCCACAGAGAGCATAGGTAAAGTCGCGTCAGTATGAAGCAGAGGACACTGGCGACGATGAATGGATTTGAGCGGTACAGCAAAAAGACGCGGCGGGCGGTATTTCTTGAGGAGATGGAACAGGTAGTACCGTGGGCCGAACTGCGAGCACGGATCGAGCCCTATTACCCAAAGGCAGGCAACGGGCGACCTCCGGTGGGTGTGGAGCGGATGCTGCGCATGTACTTTTTGCAGCAGTGGTTCAACCTGTCGGACCCGGCGGTGGAAGAGGCGCTGTACGATTCGGCGGTAATGGGCAGCTTCGTGGGCATCGATCTGGGTCGCGAACCAGTGCCGGACGAGACCACGGTGTGCAAGTTCCGTCATCTGCTGGAAGAACACGGTTTGGGCGGGCAGATGCTGAAAACAGTGAACCTGTACCTGCAGAGCCAGGGAGTGCGGATCACGACGGAACGATCGTAGACGCGACCATCCTGCATGCGCCCAGTTCGACCAAGAACCGCGAACAGAAGCGTGATCCCGAGATGCACCAGACGAAGAAGGGCAACCAGTGGTACTTCGGCATGAAGGCACACGTGGGCGTGGACAGCAAGACCAAGCTGATTCACACCGCGCTGGTGACAGCGGCCCATGTGGCGACGCGAGCGTGTTGCCGGAGTTGTTGCACGGCGAGGAGACCCGGGTGTGGGGCGATCAGGCGTATCGCGGACAGAGGGAGGTCATCCAGCAATGTGCGCCGCGGGCGCAAGACTGCACTCACCGGCGCTACCGTTACAAAGATCACATCGACGAAGTGGAGCGGGCGAAAAACCGACGAAGTCGACGGTGCGCTCCAAGGTGGAACACGTGTTTGGAGTGATGAAGCTGAAGTTCGGATTCGTCAAAGTGCGCTACCGGGGACTGGCGAAGAACGCCAACCGATTGTTTGCCACCTGCGCTTTGGTGAATCTGTTCCTGGTGCGCAAGAGGCTGCTGTACTGGGCGGCGTAGTGTCCTCTAACAGCGCCCCTACTACCTAATGTGCGAGTCGGAGAGGCTAAACAATCTGCGAATAATAAAGGATCTGAATTTCCCTTTGGAGTCATTCCTGCCTTAAATGCAAGTGTTATTCAGAGTTCCTAACACTATTCGGTGCTCACACCCAACAAGTCTGCGGATCACAAGGGGCTGAGACTCTGGTTTGTTGAAACAGCCTGCGCCGCAACTAACGACAATCTCACGTCAAAACACGCCAAAGCAGCCCTCAACACAATCTGAAGTGATGACGGTCACTGAACGGAATTCCGCACGGGGCAATATTGAGCCAAAGCGAAGCCCACACGTTCCCAGGTAAGTCTCTGTGCAGGGCTTTGGAGATCATGGTGGACGACCCTACCAAATGCGATTCGCAATTAAGATTTGCTCGCCGGTCTGAGACCGAGAGCGTTTGTATATTTTGCTCGACGACCATCCGGACGGATCAATACCGGCCCTTGGAGGATGCCGAAGACATTCACGCAGACGTGTGTCTCGTAAAACCAGATTCTTCTGTGCGGTACGTGCTGCTGTAGACATTCCAAATCGGCAGGTGCGTGTTGATTGAATCCGAACGTCCGTCCGATAGTTGGCGGAATATTCCATTACAAAAGTGAACCACCGCCGGGGACGCCGGGTAGGATGATGTTGGCCACAGCAACGACACTCCCGCCGTCTGGGCGCATAATGCACTGAGGGCAACCAAAATGATAAGCAAAAGGAAGCTTCGGTTTGTGCAGATGACGCCTCTGCTCGCCCTTTGCGAATACTGCAACACGCAGTTCTCTGGAAGCGAAGAAGATATTCGGCAACAGTTTCAGTCGCACAAATGCGAGCACCAGAATTCCGGTCAAGATGACGTGCATATTCTCGGCAAAACGACCCCAAATGAGTGAGGCAGACGACCCGTTGGAGTACCCGCGCTCTGGTCGAGCTCGCAGGGAACCCGTTCCAGGTTGGTGTTGCCTATGGACTGACGGCGAGCTCGAAGATGCGCCCAACCGAACCAACCGCGACTGCGGGTGATGATCGCCGTTAGATGCACTTTGCCTACTGATTCGGGGTTCCCGCTGCGGTAGATTGCCGCGAGGCTCGCCCGGATATCAGCATCGAAGTCGGTGACCGTCTGGTCGAAGTGGGTCAGGTAGAAACGGTAGTAGTCCCATTGTCCGTCCGGATACTGCTCGGCCGGATAGAGTTTACGGTCGATGAGCGGCAAGAGACCGGCCAACGCGAAGGCCTGCGGTGCATAGGGGACAGAGATAAACACGATACCGCGGCTTCGCTTCGCGTGATGCGCGGCCAGCGCCCCGACAACGGGACTTCCGAGGTCATGCCATTGCCGGGCTGGCGCCGAAATGGTCATGCAGCTCGACCATGTCGTCAACGACCTCTCTTAAAGCATAGGCCTCCGGCACGGAAGGCGCAGATGAACCGCCGTAGCCACGCATGTCGGGCGCGATGCAGTGCCGGCCCTCAGTGGCGAAGGCCTCGATCTGCGCGCGCCATACAAGACTACTCTCGGGCCAGCCGTGGAGGAAGATCATCAATGGGCCGCCCGCAGGTCCGGCCTCTCAATAGTGCGTCGTGTGGCGTGGCGATTGGAAAGTGGCCTCGGTTAGTGCCAAAGCTCTTGCCATCAAGCACTCCTCTAGGTAGGGTTTACCGTGCGCAGGAACTTCACAAGCTGTTCGCCCTATATCGAGACCGTGCCGTGCCGGCGCTAGCTGGCGAATTGACTCTTTTGGAGTCCGCTCTTACCATCACCATGCCGCTTCGATCGTATGGGCAGGAATGATCGAAACAACCATCTCGCACTACCGCATCCTCGCGAAGTTAGGGGGCGGCGGCATGGGCGTAGTGTACAAGGCCGAAGACACGCGGCTACACCGCTTTGTAGCGCTCAAATTTCTGCCAGATGATGTCGCCCGTGATCCGCAAGCCCTGGCCCGTTTTGAGCGCGAGGCTCAAGCTGCTTCGGCGCTGAACCATCCCAACATCTGCACCATTTACGACATCGGCGAGCAGGACGGCCGTGCCTTTATCGCCATGGAGTTTCTGGAAGGGCAAACCTTGAAGAACCGCATCGCCGGCGGCCCGCTGGAGCCCGAGCGGCTTCTGCCCATTGCCATCGACATTGCCGATGCGCTTGATGCAGCCCACGCGAAGGGCATCATTCATCGCGATATCAAACCGGCCAACATTTTTGTAACCGACCGAGGCCATGGCAAGATTCTCGATTTCGGATTAGCCAAGGTGACATTCAAAGGTGCGCCCGGCAGCTCCGAATCGGAAACCGTCATCTCCGACTTTGATACTCAGCACCTGACCAGTCCGGGAACGATGCTGGGTACGGTGGCCTACATGTCGCCGGAGCAAGTGCGCGCGAAGGAACTGGATGCGCGTACCGATTTGTTCTCATTTGGAGCGGTGCTGTACGAAATGGCGACGGGCAACTTGCCATTCGACGGCGGCAGTTCGGGAGAGATTTGCGGGACTATTTTGCATAAGGAACCGCTGCCGCCTTCCCAGGTCAATGCGCAGATTTCCGTGGAACTGGAGATGGTGATCCGCAAGGCGCTGGAGAAGGATCGCAGCCTGCGCTATCAGCATGCCTCCGAACTGCGGGCCGACCTACAGCGCTTGAAACGCGATAGCGACTCGTCGCATCACTTGCCTGCGATTGTCTCAGGAAACGAGGCAGACGCGACGGCCGCATTTGCGAGCACGGCTTCAAGTTCTGCGCTGCCAGTTGCGCCGTCGAATGTGATTGGAGCCGAATCTTCGCCTCATGCGCAGCAACCTCGCAGGTTTCGCTGGAAGGCGGCCGCGTCAGCACTGTTGGCGGCAGCTATCGTCGCGGCCGGATTGTACTGGCGCTCGGACCGGCCCCCAATCCTGACCGAGCAGGACACGGTGGTGCTGGCTGACTTCAATAACACCACCGGAGATGCAGTCTTCGACGACGCCTTGAAACAGGCGATCTCGGCGCAACTGGGCCAGTCTCCGTTCCTGAACATTCTGTCGGACGCAAGAACTCGCGCCACGCTTAGGCTGATGGCCAAGCCGGCAAATATCAAGCTGACGCCTGAGGTGGCGCGCGAGCTTTGCCAGCGCGCCGAGGCCAAGGCATACATTGCGGGATCGATTGCCATTCTCGGCACCCAGTATGTGATCGGCCTGAATGCAATCAATTGCAAGACGGGCGACTTTCTGGCGCAGGAACAGGTGACCGCGGAAAACAAGGAGCACGTTCTCAGCGCGCTGGGCGGAGCGGCGACGACGCTGCGCAAGAAACTTGGCGAGTCGCTCAGTAGTGTAGACAAGTTTGACGCTCCTCTCGATCAAGTCACTACGCCCTCGCTTGAAGCCTTGCAGGCGTTGTCGGTGGGAAGAAAGATCCTGCAGGAGAAAGGCCCCGAGGCGGCAATCCCGTCGTTCAAGCGGGCCGTCGAACTCGACCCGAATTTCGCTGCCGCGTATTCCGCGCTGGGAATCTCGTATACCAACCTGCGAGAGCCGGGACTAGCCAGTGAGAATCTACAGAAGGCCTACGACCTGCGCGACAAGGTGAGCGAGCGGGAGAGATTCCGCCTCTCGGCGAACTACTATCTGCTGGTCACCGGTGAATTGGAGAAAGCGATCCAGACCTACGAGACTTGGGCCCAGACCTATCCCAGAAACAACGAACCCTACGGCAACCTGGGCGTCGATTACACCTACCTGGGCCAGTATGAGTCGGCGGTGAACGCCAGCCTGGAAGACCTGCGTCTGTTTCCGGGAAGCGCTGCTGCCTTCACCAACCTGGTTGGTCTGTATACAGCATTGAACCGTCCGCAGGACGCTAAGGCCAAGTACCAGGACGCTGTCGCACACAAAGTCAACAACCCGTTCCTGCACGGCAATCGCTATGGTGTCGCGTTTTATGAAGGTGACGTAGCAGAGATGGAGCGGCAGGTCGAGGGGCAGAAGAACAAACCCGGGGAGGACGTGCTTCTCTCCTTCGCATCCGATACCGATGCCTTCTATGGGCGCCTCGCCAGCGCTCGCGAGAAATCGCAGCGAGCCGTTGAATCGGCCCGCCACGGAGACGCTAAAGAAACCGCAGCTGAATGGCAGATGAACTCTGCTCTGCGCGAGGCCGCATTCGGGAATACCTTACGTGCGCGCCAAGAGGTTGGCGACGCGCTGGCCACCGCTGCGACCCAGGATGTACAGACTCTTGCGGCGCTGGCATTGGCGCAAACCGGCGACGCGGTGCAAGCGCGGAAAATTGCCGACGACCTGGCCCGTCGCTTTCCGCTCAATACCATGATCAACCGCTACTGGCTGCCGGTGATCGATGCCTCGATCGAGATTGGCCGCAACAATCCGGCGAAAGCCATCGAACGATTGCAAACGGCAACGCAGTACGAATTGGGTACACCTGCCCCACAGTTCGAGGTTGGCGGCTCGCTTTATCCGGCGTTTGTTCGCGGCCAGGCATACTTGTCGCTGCATCAGGGTTCGCAAGCGGCGGCTGAGTTCCAGAAATTCCTGGACCACCGCGGCATCACGGTCAATTCCCCTCTGGGTGCCTTGGCGCGGCTGCAACTTGGTCGCGCCCATGTGCTGGCCGGCGACAACACCAAGGCACGCCACGACTACCTGGAGTTTCTTGAGCTCTGGAAAGACGCCGACCCTGACATCCCCGTCCTCAAACAAGCGAAGCTGGAGTATGCGAAGTTGCAGTAAGGGCGACCAATGCCGACTCGCAACGCTGGACGACGCCGGTCGCTTGCATTTCGGCCGATGGTTGTCTAGAGGTCCGCTCGGGGAAGTTTGCCAGATCAGTATCAGGAAGGGCCATGTGTGCGCGCATCTGGCGTCGAGCCAGTCCTGCCAGGGGCAAAATCAATTGGACGTAGAGTCGGCAAGTCGTGGAAGTGGCTGTCATCAGAAGAGTCCGGCCTGAATGCGCCCCGCCGCTTCAATAGGTTCTGAACACTGACGGTCGTCGGACCGAATCGAGGATGAATCCACGAGAGGACAGCCTTAGTGTCTCGATACGCTTCTCCCCTTTCACTACGAGTACATTGCGGCTGTAGGGAGAACGAAGGCTGGACGGGCGGTGCAAGGGAGTCCTTATGCGAAGCTCCACTCGCCGGGGCTGGTTCAGTTAGCCGAAAAGGCGGTTATGCACGCCGGTTGCTGATTCCTGCTGATGGTCGTTTACGTGAACCACGCCGAGTTGCTCGAGTTAACCGTAGTCGCGACTCGGACCCCAATGATGACGCAGGCTTACGGGACGAATTATTACACCGTCAACGATTAAATTGTTTCTCCCACTCCGTCTGATCCTCGTCGCACTGCTGTTGCCAATCTTTGTTGGCGATTGTCATTCGCAAACCACCCAGGGCAATGACAACTCTAGTGACACAATAAGCGGAACGGTACTGAACAGCGTGACTCACGAGCCTATCGGCCGTGCGCTGGTCTACTCCTCAGATGAACGCTATCCTAACTGACGATCATGGCCACTTCGAACTGAGCATGCCCCAGGCGCCACAGACTCTATTTCGTCTGCACCGGGACCGGCAGCTTCAATGGTCCGACGTTGCCGGGCGGCACCTACTGGCTGACCTTAGATAACGCTTGTTGCGATGACGGCGGGATTTTCTGGGATCAGAATTCGGGGCCATCCCAGGCTTCGGAGAGCTCGATCGGAACGATTCCTTCCGAGTCGTTCACCCTCTACGGCAGTACTACGACCGGGACCACTCCCGAACCCAGCAGCATCGTTTTGCTCAGCTCGGGCGTTTTGGGCTTTGCTGCTATGGTGCCCCGCAAGCTGTTCTAGCTCGAGAAATTCATCGCGCCATATAGATCATTTGCTGCTGAGGCGCAGCTTCGTGTTGCGGCTCTTGCGATTGTTCCCGCCTGTTCTCGGTTGCGGCTGTTGTTGAATCGCCATTGCACGAGTAACCAGGCCGGGAGCAGGATGATGAGTGTAATGGCCTTCCATGAGAAGGCCGGTCGTAGTCAAGTAGGATCTTCATCCGTCCCTATTCCTAAGCAAGATTTTTCTCCGCCGAGCCGCCACTGTGGCCACCCTTCCATCCGCACGCTTAGCGAGCGATTCTCGCTCGGTGCAAGTTGGGTGTTCTCATTTCAGCCGTGCTGCCACCTGTTCGGCATCCTCTTTTCCATCGTTCAAGGATAGAAGTGGGCCAGGCGATAGACGCAGTCACCGGAACTCGGCTTTGGCACTGTGTCCGTCAGCTACTGAGCTGCTGCCGACACTGTGCGCTTCGTATTGCGTAACGGTTCATAGACTTTTCCACTGACCCACAGTCGATGCAGCAGCACCGCCAGTTTGCGAGCCGTGGAAATGATGGCCCGTTTCTTTCCTGCCTTGCCGCCGCGTTCGGCCGGCTTCAGCCCCTATCATCGCAGATCGCTATCGGCTCCAAAACGGACCGAGTACCTGGTGCGTTCCCTGCGCCAGCAGGGTTCGCAGATAAGGATCGCCCTCCTTGCTGATGTGCATCTGCGGCTCGCTCTGCCCCGAGTTCCTCCGTCCCGGTTGCGGCCCGGCAAGGCATCCTACTTGGCGTGCGGGGGCGCGAGTTCTGAACAGATGTCTGGCCGGTCGTGGGCGGACAACTCGATCCGATCTCACAATCATCAAAGGCTTAGACTCTCGACGCTTTACCCAACTAATGCGAAACTGCCATGTACCCGGCAGGGCTATCGGTCCTATGCCCTCTCCTTCTCGCTCGCTTTCTTCGGTTTGCCCCTCGTGTGTTTAGTCGTTGCTGGGAATCGGTAGCGACTTGCCGACATCCTTCACCAAGGGTGCCGGATTCTCAGGATGCTGCAGGTCGGGAATCAAGTCAGTGGAGCCCCCACCAGGAAACCTCTTTATGCTGGGGTACTTAACGATCGACTGATCGAACTCCAGCATTACTGGACCAATAAGCGCCCCAACCCACCCGTTATCCTGCCCGGCATATCGTCCGGGAGAACTTGTCTGTACGCGGCTTGGGGCTGCGCCGTTGAAGGTCATATCGTACTTCTCATAAGGGTCCATGGTGAGGTTGTAGGTCGCACCAATCGCGCCCAGGTTCGCTTCCACTCCCAGCCACGAGTCCTTGGCGGTATATAGATACTTCCAGGCGATATGCACCCACGGTTCATCCGGGCCGCCGCCAATATCGGCGCGTACTCCCTGGAAGGTTTCTCCGTCGATATAGACCCAAGTGGTTCGGGCGGAGTGTGGTGTTTTACCCATGATGTAGGCACTGTTGTCGATGCTATCGAAGTAGATCGGCTTTCCGTCGTTGCCTGTCCACGCGCCGTGCGGCGGCGGAGTGATTCCCGCCATCGTAGCCAGAGTTGACCAGCAGTCGATGTGCGACATCATCTCTCCATACTGGGCTCCCGCTGGAATGTGGCTCGGCCACCACATGATGCCCGGCACACGCCAGCCGCCCTCGAATGCGGAGCCTTTCTCGCCCCGAAACGGTGTGGTTCCAGCGTCGGGATAAGCGTCTAACCATGCGCCATTGTCGGCGGTGACGATAACGATCGTATTGGGCGCTTCGGCGCGGATCGTCTCCATGATTCGTCCAATGTTGTAGTCAAGCTCCATCAGCGAATCGGAATAGTCGCCCAAATGCGACTTGCCACGGAACTGCGGGGCAGCATTGGTCGGGTTGTGCATCTTGATGAAGTTGACGTCCATGAAAAAAGGCTTCCCGCCATTGGCATGCTGCTTGATATAAGCGACCGCCGAATCAGTCTGGCGCACGTCGAAGGTGGCGAGCGAGTCATAGCTGATAGTTCCAACCATCTTGGCGGGTTGGGAGGCAACGCCTTCCCATTCGCCCAAGTTCACGACGTCGTCATAAGCCTTGCTGAATTGCGGATTAAATGATGGGAACCATGGATGAAACCACTTGGAAGTATCGTTATAGGCATAGACGCCCGCGTAGTAAGCGGCGAAGTGCTTCATCTCATCGAAGCCATGCTCGGTAGGGTAAGAAGCAGGTTTGTCGCCCATGTGCCACTTACCCGAGAAGTAAGTCGAGTAGCCGTTCTTCTGGAAGAACTCGGCGATGGTCGGGGTTTCCTTGCGAAGATAGTTCTCGTCACCGGGAGCGACCACGATCGACAGCGCTGAGCGTATGGGGATGCGGCCAGTCATGAACGACGCGCGTCCCGCCGTACAACTGGCCTGCCCATACCAGTTTGTGAAAAGCGCGCCCTCTTTCGCGAGCTGATCGACATTCGGCGTGGGATGGCCAAGGGTCTGACCTCCCCCCGGATAAGCACCGAAGTCGTTCCATCCGGTGTCATCGGTCATCAGCATCACGATGTTGGGTCTTTGCGAATTGGTTGACTGGGTGTGTGCCATGACTCCGCTTGAGGCTACGACGCCCGAAACGGCCAGAACACTAATGGTTGCTTTGCGAATGCCAGCTCCGAGATCCATAGGTCTTGTGACTCCAATTCTTTTTGTGTCCGCCCTTCGTGCCGCTGTAAGTTCATCTACGACCAAGACCGAAAGGTGAAACGCCGTTCTGCTGCACTTGTGGGTACAACTCAGGAGGGGGGCAATATCAGCTTCGGACGCAGCCCAGTCCAACTCACCGGTGCATGCGCGGGAAGATCCGGTTGCCATCGGCCAGATGGCGACGACAAAGAGTCAGTCGCGAAGGTCGAATCCCGTCTTGAGACTCAGCTTCTAGGGGTGTAGGTTAGGCTCGAACGGGTATAGCGGATGTGACGGCTGTCACACTTTAATGGTAAACAACTTGTCACTAAAAGGCTAATCGACTAGGCGCTTGCCAAGACATGGTAGGGACGACCAAGATGCTCGGGCCGTTCGATGCAGCTCTAACGCGAACTTACGCCGTGGGCGAGCGGGTAAACAGCGCCGCCAATAATGATCCCGAATGCTCAGAACCGATCGAGTCATTGCCGCCTGCTCAGGCCGGGCTTTTCTGACCGGCTTTTCTCCGTTCTTTCTGCGAGACGCTTGTTTCGCCAACATGCACAGGCCAACGTGGACTGTTGTCGTGAGACATGGGAGAACAGGATTATGCGCTGCGGTCTCTCCTTCTGAAGCGTCCAAGGCAAAAGCAAAAGCCCCGCAAACTTGATCTCGACGAAGAGCGCAATCGAGCGAAGCAGGGCTTTTGGCGCGATCAGATAAGCCGAGAATTACACAGTTGTGCTTAAAGGCAAGCGCCACCTTATGCCAGACAACGTCACGATACTTTAATCGTGCCAATCTGGGCCTATTGCCGCTTGAGTTCACTAACTTCGTTCTTCAGGGCGGCGACCGCCTCTTCCAATCGGCTGACGCGCTCCTGGTCAGCAGAAGAGCATGATGGCGACAAGCGTTCGCGGCAGCGCCAGTTCTCAAATGACATCGCCCGCTTAACAAAGCTGGAGGCTTTTGTTTCTTCCTGATTGCTCTTGTGCTAGCGTATCCAGTCTTTCATTCAGCACTGGAGGAAGTTATGGCTAGAGACATCATCCTTACGTCGAATGCGCCAGCTCCACCGCCGACATACAGCCAAGCGGTTCGGGCAGCAGGCCTGGTGTTCATCTCAGGAACCGGACCGCAGGATTCCGTGACGGGGAAGATTGTTGGGGACACGATCCAAGAGCAGACCCGGCAGTGCTTGGAGAATGTGTCTGCCATTCTCAAAGCTGCTGGCACTTCCCTTGAACGGGTCGTGAGTGCCACTGTCATCCTTCTGGAGGAAACTGACTTCGCCGGAATGAATGAAGAGTGGATTAAGTGGTTTCCAGCCAACCCGCCTGCGCGGCAAGGTGCAAAGCTGCCCGTTCGCATACCCGGCATGAAGGTATCCATCGCCGCAATTGCCGAGGCCTGAGCGTTCAAGCGACAGAACGTTTTCCGGCAAAGTTCAACGAGCGAGAAATCGTCATAGTACAAATTACCGGTTCGGGTGTACCGTTTCTACGATTGTCGGTTTCTAAAAAATCGCATATTGCACCGGGGAGTCCGGCCTTACCAGGCAAACGTCTGCGTGGATGTCCTCCGCATCCTGGAGGGAATGGTACGGATCCGCTCGGATAGTTGAGGAGCAATAGGGACAAATGCTCTCGGTTTCAGATCGAGGTGCAAATCTTGGTCGCAAGCCGGACTTAGTCATGTCTTCCATAATGCAACTCCAAAGTCCGTGGCCTTGGAATAAGGGTCTTTAGGGGACTTTGCGATAAATATCCTCTTGTCTTTAGGAGCGGTCAGTGACCGCAATCACCTCCAGTTGGTATCCAGCAATTTGGCGTGCTTTGCGTTCAGCGTTTCGTCCCGATTCTGTGACTCTTGGCCCAATCAGAGTCACCGATCCTTGTGATGTGGACACTTGTTGTTGTGACCATCACCTGTTGTGCTGAACGGTATCAGGAACAAAGTCCGGGGATGGCGAGAGGAACCCCTCACCAACGAACGGCGGCAACACGGTTTTGAGCAGCAATCGTTGCGAGGCGGACGCGCAAGCCCCAGACAGTACCGTGGACTCGAAGTACCTTCCGAGCAATATCCCAGGGTAGATCCTCCAATTCTGGCGGGTCAGGATCAGCGTGCGTGGGCATGTGAGATTAGGAGACTGCTATGCCAACCCCTTATGGGATCGACATCATCGAGAAATGCGAAGACTGCGACATGCGGAAGGGCTACATCTTTTGCGGGCTGCCGAAGTATGACTTGCAGGCGTTCGAATCGCTCACGCACAGCATTGCGTACTCTGAAGATACGCTGCTGTTCGCGGAAGGTCAGATGCCGCGAGGTGTATTCGTACTTTGCCGGGGGCGTGTGAAGCTCTCTCTCACCGCACCTTCCGGCAAGAGCCTGATCATGAAGGTTGTCGAGCCCGGCGAAATATTGGGCCTAAGCGCCACGCTCAGGGGTAATCCTTACCCGGTGAGCGCCGAGACGCTCGATCCATCGCAGCTGAAGTTTGTAAGACGCGAAGATTTCCTCTGTTTTCTGCGAGAGCATAACGAGGCATGCTTGAGAGTCGCTCAGCAACTGAGCGAAAAGTACATGTCCGCCTGCTACGAAATGAGAACGCTTGCTGTATCACATCACGCAAACGCGAAGCTGGCTAGGTTGCTTCTTGACTGGAGCGTTCGGAATGGTGGTGCAGCCGAAGCCGAGAGCCGCATGATCCTGTCCTTAACGCATGAGGAGATAGGCCAGATGGTTGGCCTGAGCCGTGAGACCGTTACGCGGACTTTCGCCGAGCTCAAGAAACAACAGATTCTGCGGGTGAAGGGGACAACTCTGGTGATCCAAAACAAAGTCGCTCTCAGAAAGATGGCGATTGCGCAGTAGCGAACCAAGTGTATCTGCTCGCCGCGCAACCGAACGTCACTGAATGCCGCGCCCGATTCTTGGAAACGGACTGAGTTGAAGCTGCGGGTGTGACCCCAAAAGAAAAAGGCTGAGCGAAGTCTCAGCCTTTTCCTGCTTCTCAAGGGGGAACACGGCTCCCAAAGCCGTCCTTCATTGAGAAGCCCGAATTGATTGCTCCATTACTCCATCGACAGCTTCCTCAAGATTGTAGGACGCCCCGTGAAGCTGCACATTCCCTTTTGTTTCGGGCGAAGTGCATACATGGAGACTCCTTCGCTCTCAAGGAAGCCTGATTTTCTCTCCCGCGTGCCACCGTGACAAGCGTATTTCTACGCCTCTGAACTTTTGATTCCGCACGTTCCTGAATCAGGAACTAGTCGTCACCTCGCCTCGGGGCGATAGCTTTCCCATAATGTAAGGGATCCTTAGGCTTTCGGCCTTTCCAAATTTATTTTCTCTGCGCAAGGACAACAATTCCAGCCGACGCTGGCTGAATGCCCATACCACCCTCGGACCCATGCCCCTGTGCCTTGACGGGCGCGACGAGTAGCCCCAATGCTTCTCCGCAAAGAATCTATATCGTTATTCAGAGAGTGCCTGGGTCTGTGTTGCTGTGTCTAGCTGTCGGTTTTTGCTAAATGGTCTTCGCACCGATGCAGGTTCTCCCATTGCTCAAGGGAGTCGTCCATTATGGAGCATTTCTCGGTGACTCCGCATTTGAGGCAGGTAGAAAGAATCAACGTGCGCCCACTCTCAAAAGCCAACTCACGATGGAAATCAGGATGTTCGAAATGCCCGACACAAAACTGGAGGTGTATTTCCTCTGCGACCTTCAAACACAACGAGTTGCTCGGCTGGAGTATCTCTCCGCAGTTCATGCAGGTGCTCTCGGTTTCAGACCTCTGCGTGGATTCCGGTAGCGGGGTTCTTTTTATGTCTCTCATTGGCACTCTCAACAAGAAAGGCGGCCAATCCTGCTGTCGTGATGTCCACGATGATTGTGTCACCTGTGGCTCACCGAAGTCTGTGATGTGGAACACGCCACGTACACTCGTCCACAGATGACGGCTTCCATCCCAGTTCCATTTCGAGGGGTTACTTTAGTGCCTGCAGGACACGCATTTGCTTTGATCGCCTATCGCCTCGTGATAGACACTGATAGGCGAGGCCGGAAGCACTATGGCTTGCGTCAGATACATTGGCCGCAAGATCACCGCGGCAGCCCTGGTCAGGCCAGAATGATCTGAGCCATGGGCGATTACGCACCCCGGACGAGCATCGATCGGCGCACGCGGGATTCCCTGAAACTGCTGCTCGCGCTTGTTGCCTTGCTCACCTTGAGCCAGCTTGCGGCAACCCTTCTTGTTCCACGGTCGTTTTCCCTCTCCGTCATTAACGACTCCATTGAGCTTTTCCTCATATTGTCGGCAGTGTTCGTGTTTTCGCTAAACGCGAGTGTGAGCACAAAGCAAGTTCGACTCTTCTGGACCCTTCTGGCCGCGAGCTGGGGAGTACGCATTGTCGTACAGGCAATGTGGATGTACTTCGAGCTTGTGTTGCGAAAAGAAGCTCCCAATCCTTTTGTCGGAGACGTTCTGCTGTTCCTGTCCGAGATTCCAGTTCTGGCGGCACTCCTGTTGCAGCCGTCCTTGGATCAGGGTGAGCGGCGCAGGACCACGAGTCGAGTAGATTTTCTCCTGTTGCTTCTTTGGTGGCTTTATCTCTACCTATTCTTCGTGATCCCCTGGCAGTACGTCGCTCCCAACGAAGGACGATACGGCTGGAGTTACAACCAGCTATCCGGCTGTTTGGACGTGGTGATTCTATTGACCATCGCCTTTCAGTGGGTTCACCGTTCAGGTCAACGGCGGTGGTTTTACACCGCGTTTTTCGGATCGCAACTTCTGTTGGCAATTGCTGCTTACGTGGCCAATCTCGCTATTGATCGCCATATCTATTACCCAGGCAGCTGGTACGATCTGCCGTACGTCGCAGCTCTGGCGTCGGTCACGATTGTCGGTCTGATGGGGTACGGGCTGGCTCCGGATAAAAGCAGACGCGGAAAAGCCTTGCCTCTGAATCAGCTCGGCGTCGTAGCGGTATTGTCTTTGCCGGTCATCACTGCCGGGACATTACTGGCCTCAAATGCCCCCTGGCCAGTCGTCAGATTCCGAGAGTTCGTGGCTCAGGTTACCGTCTTCGTAATGGCATCTCTTCTGTTCGTCAGGCAAAGTCAGCTACGAGCCGAGCTGGCACTCAGCAACCGTGCACACCAGGAAGCCTCTCTCTGTGACCCACTCACGGGCGCTCGCAATCGACGATTCTTCGACGAAACTATTTCCAGCGATATCACTCAAGTCGTGCGTTCCCATGTTACGGCGCAGAATATCAATGGTCGTGACCTGATCTTCTACATGGTCGATCTTGATCGCCTGAAGGAAGTAAACGATGGATACGGCCATCAGGCTGGAGACAATGTCCTTAAGGAGGTGACGAAGCGAATCGCTGCGGTCATTCGCAGTTCCGACGTTCTGGTTCGCTGGGGTGGCGACGAATTCTTGATTGTGTCCCGCTTCGCCGATAGAAGAGAGGCCGAGGTATTTGCCCTGCGGGTTCTGATAGCGGTCGGGGCGTCGGATATCGCCGTTCAGGGGGACGGAGTCGCAGTTCGCCAGACCTGTTCGATTGGATGGGCGGCCTTTCCGTGGCACCCGGATGACCCCAAGGCGGTACCAATCGAAGCCGTTCTGAGCCTGGCTGATCGCGGGGCTTACGAAGCGAAAGCGGCTGGCAGGAATCGGGCGATTGGAGTCTTGCCTGCCAAAGACATCTCGCTATTCTTCATCGCAGCGGCGGAGGGCCACTCTGCCAAATATCCAGTGCAGATCACATGTGTTAAAGGTTCATCGCAGGCAGAGGAGGTTCTCGCACTCGTTTAGCATCCTGCCTGTCGCGCAAGATTTTGCACCGCCATTCCTCGTCTTCGGTCATGTCAACAGCGCATCGGTTTCGGTGTGTTAGTCCCGGCCCGAATGTGATCTTTCCGTCATCTGAATCAGTTTGGCATTTGGGCCGGTAGCGACGAAATCGCCGCAGATGGGACAGTGAGACTCGGTTATGGAGAGTCCATCCATATTCATCATAAGGCGGTGGATCAGGCGGCCGATCTCAGCGTGAAGGCACGGTGTGAATCTATTCCCAGTTCAGGATCCTGGCAAATGCAGATATCACGTTCCGTCTGAGCCCGTACTCGGTCCGCTTTGCTTTCCTTACATCCACAACATTTAGAAATATCGTGTTGTGAAATACCTGATGCCCCGAGATTAACGCCAGTATTTCGAGAGGGCTCAGGCCCAGACGAGCTGTCATGCGCACAATTGCTACCGAATCAGAAAATGTATTGATGGCCCGGGCGACAGAGCGGAACTATAGCCGTTTTTCCACAGAGCCACTGGACGAGGGTACATAAATATCAGGCGTTGGTAGGTGGCGGAAGATGGCATTCGAATGGTTGGTGTTCGGTCTACTTCCCTTCGGACTCGCCATCTTCTTCCTCACGCCGCCCCGTTCTTAAAGTTCCGCGTCCGTCATTCCGAGTGCCGCCTTCAACTTCTCATCGGCTTCGGCCTGCTCTGCTGGAGACAATGGAAACAACTTAGATTTGATTGCCCAGCACACTGGCGTCTTCCCGCCATCTGGTGAATCGAGGGCCTCCATCTCAAGTTCCGGGTACTCGTCGTGACAGACAGGACAACATAGAGCGCCTAACTGCTTAGAGGTTGCGCAGGTTTGAATAACGGAATCATCCGGCAGCCTCTCTCGGAGACTCTCGGTAATCGATTCCTCGTAATCCGGCTCGTCATCGCAAAGTTGATTGCCGTCGCCGGAGATGGGTTTCAAAGACGCGACGATTTGATTGATGATCTCGTTCTCGGTCATGTGAGGAACCCGGGTACTCTTGCTGACGTCCCAATGATCACAATTACACCGCTCGGTGGAAAAAGGCGGATTCCCTTCGCGCAGGCGGCCTACTTATACCGGTGCGAACCGAAGGTTAACCTCAATCTATCCGCTATGCTTCCTTTCAATCGACTCAATGCCCTTCCAGTCTAGTGACAGCGGGACAAGATAGACGCAAGAGGTAGGTCAGATCAAAACGAAAGTAACCACCGTTCCCGATTCAGAAAGAGGCCAAGCCGCTGGAGGGTGCGCGAGCGCGGCGGACAATAGCGGCTCGGATATGGCGGTGAGTCTGCGGGTACTGCGGGCTCTGGGGGACATCGCCTCTTCGACCCCCGATCCGGAGTTCCACCGGGCGCGTTCGGAGCACGGACCGTGGCAGTCTGCCGCGAAGGGTTGAGCGAAAAGGCGCTGAAGGAACTGCGCTCACGACAAGCCGCGTTGCAGAATCTGCTGACCCGGAGAAACCCGAGGGCATGGAATTCGCGGACGGGTTCCTGGCCAAATGTGAGGCACCGGAAAACTGCCGGATACGATTGCTTGCCTGCTGACCGAGAAATCGTGCTGAAACTCTTCTAGTCCAAATCGGCCAGCGATCACCGAGTTCGCGATTTCAGGTGATCATCCGTGCGAATCGGACTGCCACGGAGGTCCCCATGGTAGCCAAATGTGCAAACCCAGCATGCAACCATGCAACTGCCTGTTTCGAGAGCTTTAGTAATGGACGACTGTTCCTGCTTCCGCCAAGTCACGACACGCCTGGGTGGTCGACTTGGAGCGCCGGGAATCTCTCCGATCACTACTATTGGCTCTGCCCGGAGTGTGCCACAAAGCATACGATCACGCGTTGTGGGCCGGAAGTGGTCGTCGGAGGCAGGCCCGACTGTTGATGTGGTGGTTACGCTGTGGTGTCTCGGAAACGAGCGGGGAATCCCGATCTCATAAGTAGCACCCGATGCACCTGGGCTATCCCTCGGCACGATCACGAAGCCCGGGCCACAGATAGCCCGGGTGATGCCCCCCAATTCATCATCGGGTTGCGGGTGAGTCTTCTAGTGGGAAATTCGGTAACCGTTGCCACCGGCTTGCTTGGCCTCGTACATCGCGAGGTCCGCACCCCGAATTAGGGCGGCCTCATCTTGGCCATGGTCAGGATAGATGCAGATTCCAATACTGGCGTTCAGACGCACTGGGTGACCATCTATGGTGACCGGAGTGGCAAATCTCAGCAGAATTTTGCTTGCCACTGTAGCGGCATCGCTTGCTCCGTCAATTTCGGGTAGCAACACTAAGAATTCGTCTCCTCCGTAGCGGCTGACGGTGTCCTCTTCGCGTAGTGCCTCGCACAAGAGCTTGGCTACAGCTCTAAGTGAAGCGTCACCAATCGGGTGCCCGTAGGTATCATTGATGGATTTGAAGTCGTCCAGGTCAATGAAAAGTACGGCAAGCCTCTGGCGGTGCCGCAGATCCACTTTTATGGCTTGGCCCAGTCGATCATCGAACGTCGCACGGTTCGGCAGGTCGGTCAGGAAGTCGTGTTTCGCCACATGAGACATTTTGTGGGCCAGAGCGTTGGCTTTTCCCACGTCCCGGAAAACAAGCACGGC
Source organism: uncultured Acidobacteriaceae bacterium (assembly GCA_963698845.1). Taxonomy (GTDB): domain Bacteria; phylum Acidobacteriota; class Terriglobia; order Terriglobales; family Acidobacteriaceae; genus Bog-257. Next base: position 48,203 of record CAVOSH010000005.1, on the reverse strand, counting down.
TCCCCTCACGTGGCCTTCACAGTCGCGAATGGGAGCAGCCGAATCTTCGATAGCCATTTCAAATCCGTCGCGCCGGATCAAGACGCTATCTGCAGCAAGACCAACAACCTGGCCTACCTGAATCGCATACGCCAATGGGTTCCGACCTGTCTCGCGGGTTTCTCGATCCACAATCCTAAAGACTTCAGCCAGGGGCCTACCCAGTGCTTCCTGAAGAAGCCAGCCCGTCATTTGTTCAGCCACATTATTGAGGTAGATTACGTTCCCAGCGAGGTCTGTGCCTAACACGGCGTCTCCGATCGAGTTGAGTGTATCCCTGGCCAGTTCACTGGCTTTATCCAGGATCTCCGCCTCATGCTTGGGAGTAATCGTGTTGCAAATTGCCTGTGTGAGCGACTGGCTGTCAAGGCAATGTTTGGGAAGATAACGTTGCGCACCAAGTCGCACACACTCCCTGGCCAGATCTTCTTCTGAGTCACCTAAGACTAGAATTGGGACTTCGCCAGCGTTGTCAGCTACTAGTTTCAGCGTGTTGATGCCCTTACTGTCGGGCAAGGAGAGATCAAGAAGAATAGCCTGGACACTAGATCTTTCTCTATTTAGACGGTCAATCGTGGCAGAACGTGTGCTGAGCCATTCCAACTCGATTGGTTCGTATCTAAGGTCTGTTAATGACCTCCGAATTGTCCTCGCAACATAGGAGCTACCAGTGACGAGGAGTACATACCGGGATTGATGAAGTCTGGAGCTTCGCATGGCGACGGGCGCAAGTCATAGGATGGTCCGTCAGCATAGGAATCCAAAGTGGGCTATAGCGGGGCCGAGAGGCTGACGAAACCTCCGACGCCATATTGCGCCATTTTGAGAAACTAACACTGAGCAAAAGTGCACACAAGGCACGAAAGTGCTCTGCCGTGCGTCCGGCGCGGATAGGGGAGGATGTTCGCCACAGCGACGAATACGGCATCAACCCTCAGTGATCACTTGAAAAGCGGCCAACGATTATCACTTCAAAACCGGCCAACGGGATTGGCCGTCCAGGACTGAGAATGTTCTACCCTGCCGCCTCCTGTAGTGGCAAGTCGGTTTTGGTGCGCCAACTGCGCGGGCCGCACTTGAGCACGTGTCCGTGGTGCAGCAGGCGGTCGAGCATGGCGCTGACGGCGGCTGCGTCGCCCAGCAGTTTGCCCCAGTCTTCCACCGGACGGTTCGAGGTCAGCATGGTGCTGGCGCGTTCGTAGCGGCGCATGATGATCTCCAGCAGTTCCTCGGCAGCGGTAAGCGGCAGCTTGCGCATTCCCAGATCGTCGAGGATGAGCAGAGGCACGGTCACCAGGAACTCCATGTGTTCTTTGCGGGTGCCATCGAGCGTAGCATCGGCCAACTCATCCAGCAGGGTATAAGTTTCGCGGTAGAGCACGCGATAGCCCTGTTGGATTGCGGCCTGGCCGATGGCCTGGGCCAAGTGGCTCTTGCCGGTGCCGGGCGGACCGAGAAACAGGGCGTCTTCGTGGCGAGCGATGAAGGCACCAGCGGCCAGATCGAAGACCAGGCTGCGATTCATCTTCTTATTGAAGTTGAAGTCGAAGTTGTCGAGAGTCTTGTGCGAGTCGCGGAACTGGGCCTGCTTTTTGCGCCGCTCCAGCAAGCGTTCGCCGCGTAAGGCGAGTTCGTCAGAGACCAGGCATGACAGCAGGTCGATAGGGGCGAGCGGTTCGGCTTGGGCCTGGCGCAGACGGATCTCCAGCACGGCTGCCATGCCGCCCAGGCGAAGTTGTCTGAGTGCACGATCGAGTTCGATCAGATTCATTCTTCTATCTCCTTGGTTTTGTAATTGATGAAGTCGCGGTACTGTACTAGCTCGCGGATCAGGGGATCGACTTGCTGCAAGCTGAGTGGGGCTTGCGGGCAGCGTTCCAGATAGCGGCGGACGAAGCGATACTCCTGCACTCCCATATCGAGCGCGGCGGCGCAGGCTTCATCGACCGCAGCCGCGCCGTACTTCTTGGCTAAAGAGAGAACGCCGAGGATACGGCGGACACCGACTTCTCCTTGCTGGTGATGGATGGCCTCGCAGAGCGCGCCGACGTGGATACCGGCGCGAGCGGCGCGCCACAGCAGTTGCGACGTGCGCAGCGGAGTGCGCTTGGATTGGTCTTCGGGCTGGATGCGATACCAGCCGCGTTTCTGGCGCACATGTTCGCGCAGCAGTTGGCCGGTCTTGGGATCGAGTAGCCGGACAAACAGCTCATCCCATTGCACTCGCAGCCGGTGTCCAATCCAGCCCGGTGGAGCGCCATAGTAGGCAGCTTCGATTTCGACGCAGCCGTCCAGATGCACGATGCGTTCGCCGTACTGGTAATAGCGGAAGGGTTCGACGGGCAGCGGCAGTAGGAACGGTTTTTCTTCGGCGAACATGGCCGCGACTTGGCGTTTGGTGGTGCCGTGGATGCGCGTGTCTGCCCAGCGTTCTTCCCAGCGATCGAGGTAGGCTTGGGCCTCTTCCAGACTCTCGAAGCGCAGACCTTTCAACGGGGTTTTCTGTGCGTGGCCGACGCCGGCCTCGACTTTGCCCTTGCGATCTGGATCTTGAATGCGACACGGCATTGCGACCGCGCCGTATTGGGCTAGCACATCGCGGTAGAGCGGATTGAGCGCGGGATCGTAAATGTCGGGGACCAGCACGCCCTCGCGCAGATTGTCGAGCACCACGATACGAGTAGCCCCGCCTAATCGGCGGAAGGCTCGTTCATGCAGTTCGGCCCAGATGCGGGTGCTGGAGCGGAAGGTCAGCAGTCGAACGGCTTTCCGGCTGCAGCCCAGCGTCATCACGAACAGCCGGGTGCGCCGATACTTGTGGGTTTCGGGATCGCGCACCATCGGGCCGGTGCCGTAGTCGACTTGCGCTTCCTGACCAGGCGCAGTGACGATCACCACGCGGGCTTCGGGAGTTTTCGCGCCACGCAACTTGCGCACGAAGCGCTGCACACTCTGGTAGCTGCTGGCGAAGCTGTACTCATCCACCAGGTCCTGGTAAATCGCCACCGCATTGCGGCCCCGGCTGAGTCCCAGCTCAATGGCCTCCCGGTATGGATGGCAGGCACTGGCGCTGGGACTGCGCTGCGGAGACGCCACGGGCGGCGAGGCAAGAGCGCCCACTTCGTCTGGTTGGGATGGTTTGAGGTCGGTGATCACCTCAGAGTCGGTAATCACCTCGTTGGCCGGTTTTGAAGTGGCTCTTGCTTTTCCCTTAGTAGAAAGGTTTTTGGGGTTGCGGTTGGGGTTGCCGTTGGGGTCGGTGAGCACCGCGATGGCCGGTTTTTCCGCGCCAAAGTCGGTGATCACTTCGTTGGCCGGTTTTGCCGCCCGCCGCCCCCAGCCTCCGGACGGACGCACCGCAATCCCGGCCGCTTTCAGGTACTGGCTGGCGGTTTCACGACGGATGCGCGTAGCCTGCTGGATCTTCCGCAGCGGCCAGCCCAGCCGTCCCAGAGCTATAACTTGCTGTTTCTTCTCTTCGTTCAAGACATTGGCCATGCCCTCGGAGGCTACAAGCCTCGGCGGGCGTCAATGTCCCGGACGTTATTCTCGTTGGCCGGTTTTCAGCTGATAACTATTGGCCGGTTTTGGGTGATCGCTGAGGATCAACCGCCAGGACTTTGCGCTCGACATGTCGGTGGTACGCGACCGCAAGCGCAAGATGGTGTCCGGGCTGAACGCAATGTATCTGGAAAACTATGAGAAGACCGGTGCGGAGTTGATCTTTGGAAGCGGAAGGTTCGTCGCTCCCGAGACAATCGAGGTCAGCCTGAATGACGGCGGCAAGCGTCAACTGCGTGGCTCTAACGTAATCATAAGCACTGGAACTCACGCGACGCTCCCACAAATCGCCGGCCTTGCTGAGCCCCAACCCCTCACTCACATCGAGGCGCTCGAACTCGAAGAAGTTCCCGAACAGCTTCTCGTCATCGGTGGAGGCTATGTGGGCGTCGAACTGTCGCAAGCGATGCGTTGCTTCGGAGCCAAGGTGACGGTCGTCGATCCGAGTCAGGACTTGCTGCCGCGTGAAGATGAAGACGTCTGCGATGCCCTTCGTGGCCTGCTCATGGACGAAGGCGTGGAGGTCATGCTCGGTGGGAATGTCAAGAAAGTATCGGAACGCTCGGGTCAGTCAGTGAAAGTTGTGATCGAACAAAATGGCGCGAACAAGACGCTTTCCGGCAGTCATATCCTCGTTGCCGCTGGCCGCACTCCGAATACAGATGGGCTCGGGTTAGAACTGGCCGGCGTGGAGCTAACCGGCCGCGGATACATTAAGGTCAACGAACGGCTTCAGACGTCGGCACCAGGGGTCTGGGCGATTGGCGAAGTCGCCGGCAGTCCTCAATTCACGCACATTCAGCGTTGACGATTTCCGCGTTGTTCACGCCAACCTGACTGGCGGCACAACGCACAACCACGGGCCGGCAGGTCCCCTCTTGTCTCTTTACCGATCCGGAGTTGGCGCGCGTCGGCCTAAGCGAAAAGGAAGCGCAAGCCAGGAACTTTGCTCATCGCTTGTTTAGGGTTCCGATGGACGTCAATCTTCGCGCGCGAACGCTCGGTGAGACGCGAGGCTTCATGAAGGCTCTGATTGAAACGAACGGCGAGCACATTCTCGGCTTCACAGCTCTCGGTGTCGGGGCGGGAGAAATCATGGCCGCTGTCCAAGTAGCGATGATTGCGGGAGTGCCGTACACGGCTCTGCGCGATGCTTTGCTGACACACCCCACACTGGTCGAGGGCCTGATACCACTGTTCTCCTCCGTGGCTTCCCCGTACAACGCAGCGGATGTGACAGCAACTTCGGCTGCGTAGAGTGAGGCGATAGTCGCGCCCGGGAAAGGTGTGCGAATTGAATCCCTGCCTAGCGCTGGGCTATAGTGTCGGTTCATCACCTCATCCCGTTTTCTGGTCGTTACATCGCCATCAACCCTCTCATGCGACCTTCGGCGGCCAGCCTACGAACGTATTCTCAGAGGTAGAGATCGAACCAGATTTTGTCTCTTACCAAGATGCCGTTGCTTCAAACCCGTCGGCATAGCCACTGTTTTTGGCGAAGGCGTCTTTCTCGATCTTGAGGCTGCGAAAGCCAACTTTCCGGTAAGACGCGACGTTGCGAATATCGGCTGTACTCGTCGCCACCGTTGCGGACGAGATGCCATCTGCCTTGGGGGGTTGCGAGGACTGTTTGACTGGTAAGGTCCCGAGTCCCCGGCCTTGTTCGTCCAGTAGCGGTTGCGGTGTCGGTATCATCCTCACCGTGACAAATTGCAGTGCGGCAAACCGAGAGCTTGAAGATCACCCCATAGCCGAAGCCGCCTCCAAGGGCACAGCTCAAATCACCCCGCATTTACCGGTTCTGTAAAAGGATGCCGCTCCTATCCCGCAGAAGACCCGCGTACGGGATTGACCCCTCCGTTGCGACGGCACCGGCCACTGTAACAATCGCTCCGTTTGTTACAGTTAGCGATCTCCCGCGTTACAGTCCATGTTACAGAATCCTCTCCCAGCCAACCATGCACTCCCCCCAAAGTGTTGAGTATAAGACCTGTTGGTGCTAGCCGAGATATGGCACGACGGTTGCATTAGAAGAGTGCAATGAACGGACCACAACAAACCGTCCACGGTGCCTTTGTGAACTTGATCTACCGCTACCGCGAACCGAGGACTTTTACATATCCGTGGCCGCCCATTGTTTATATCGCGTTCTTTATCAGTGTGACGATTTGCTGCTACTGGTTACTACGTAAGGTCTGAGCAAAGAACAGCGATCGTTTGATGGTTGTAGATTCAAACCTAATGCCAGTGAAAATAACGGAGGTCCGCCGTGGTGAAAAACAGAGTGAATCCTAAGGTATGTCCGGTTTGTGGAAGCGACGCCATCGCGCAAATTCTATGTGACACGCTGCTGAGTGCACATTTCCGTGGCATGGCGTGTCCATCCGAAGGCGTGGTTGCCTACCATTGCGACGGAAGCCACGTATTTCTGGTTCTGCGCAACGACTTTCGATGGGGAGAGCCCGTTTCGACAGCACCAAATCCCGAACCCACTCCTGAAAAGAGTGCCTCGCTAGCCGGCTTCATCAAGGAGCAGGTTGCCGGCACGATGTCGGCTCCTGGTCCTTGCTTTGGGCTGTTACTCAGTGCCTTGCTGGGACGAGGGCGCAAACTCCAATCACTTAGCTTACTGCAGTGACGCGGAACGGTTCAGCAGAGGTTATGAGCTTGAGTGACGATGCCGCCGCACAGGCCAGAGAGATTTTCCACGCAGCGATTGTACGAACGTACCGCTCATAGAGACCTTCGTTAAAGGAGTTAGCAGGAAATGAGACAAAGGAACGATTCCGGGCAGTCGTTGGCAGAGGTGGCGATCTCGTTGTCGATTCTCGTTCTCATAGCTCTGGCGGCAGTGGATTTTGGATATCTTTTCTGCACCAAGCTAACTTTGCAGAACGCAGTGCGGCAGGCCGGACGTTACGCCGTTACGGGGCAGTGCGTCACTGGTAGTAACGGCAACTGCTCGCTCACCAGGTATAACTCTGTCGTCCAAACCCTCCAGGATACTTCTCTCGGTATGCTGGGAGGAGTCAACGCGAGTGATATCAGCATCAGCTGTACGAATCAAGGGGGCGGCTGTCCGAATAGCGCGGGTGGGCCGGGCGATCTGGTCACGATTTCCGTGTCCTATCCATATAGTTTTCTCAGCCCGTTATTAGCTCCATTCTTCCCCAGTCGCGCATACACGATAAAGGTGGGAGCCGCTTTTACCAATGAGCCCTTTCCCCCGACGGCTAGCTAGGAGAGACCGTGAAGACCAAGATAGCTACAACAGACTCGGGCCAGGCGCTGGTGGAATTATCAATGGCATTTGTCATCTTCTCGGTACTTGTTTTTGGCATTGTTGACTTCGGCCGAGCGGTTTATGACGTGGAAGTCATGAAGAACCTGAGCGGAGAAGGTTCCAGCCTTGCCTCGCGCGGTACCAGCCTTGCGACCACGGCACAAACCGTAGCTACCGACGCGGCCTCCACCATGGACCTGCAGAACCAGGGCTGCATTGTTGTTACCGTTGTCACCAATACCACGGGTACTCTTCAGATTACAGATCAAGCCTCGCAGTGCGGGATTCAGGCTGCAAGCCACATAGGCTGCCTCCTGGGCCAATCGGGCTGCAACTCTTCGACTCCAATTCTTCCGACTGCTGCATCCACTGCCTTGCAAGGTGAGGTGAGCGGTTCCTCCCTCTATGTAACAGAGATCTTTTACAGCTACGCCACCACGACACCGGTAACCTCCTTGTTGCAGGGATCCGGGCTGCCGTCGCAACTCTATAGCGTGGCGTACTACTAAGGAGAGTTGTCACATGTCTCCCGCCAACATTCTGAAACGGACCGAGGGGCAGCTGGTTGTGGCATTCGCCACCTTGCTTACGGTTGTCGTGCTCTTTGCTGGTCTGGCGCTCGACTCCGGTCTCCTCTATGTGACGAAAGCCCGGCTCTCGAATGCCGTTGATAGCGCCTGCCTCACTGCCGTCAAGAATCTTTGGCAGGGGCAAACCACGGCGGCCGCAGTCGCGAGTAATGTGTTTAGCGCGAATTTTGGCAACAATGCACCCACGCCTACGATTACTTTCCCTACGGATGCCAGCGGCAACCAGCAGGTGAAGGTCACAGCAACCACCAGTGTCAGTACCGTGTTCATGGGAATCCTATCCAGTAAACCAGTGCCAGTGAGTGCTACCGCTGTGGCGACTCGCGGCGACCTGGTGATGACGATCGTTCTGGATCGATCGGGGTCGATGTGTGGGGGAGTGAACAAGTGTGATTCGGGAACGGGGGACGATGGAGGAGAGGCGTTACAGTCTGCGGTTCCGACCTTTGTCGACGACTTTGACGAAACTGTCGACCGGGTCGGCATGGTCAGCTTTGCTTCCAACGCGACGGTGGACGTTCCGATCAGTTACAGCTTTAAAACAGCCATTACGAATGGAATGGCGACGATGAAGTTTACCGGCGGCACGTTCGGAACCGGCGCCGGCACCCGGTCGACACTGAGCGCTACACAGGGGCCTCCCATGTCACTGGCTCAGGCGCAGAACGATGCTGTCGCCGTCCTCCCTGGCCAGAACGTAGTCAAAGTCGTTGTGTATTTCACGGATGGGCTGATGAATACAATCCAGGACAATTTTGCCTGTCCGGCTACAACGCTGATCAACTACGGAGGGCATGACTCGGGGTCACAGGTCGATATATTCGATCCGGCTAGCGGCACTGACTGGGGGCACTACAACAGCTCAACGGGGTTTCCATACGACGCCAAGGGCGACATCTGTAAGAACGCCAGCAAGCAGATCGTGACTACTTTTTCCCCACAACAACCCGGCGCACAACCGTCATTGACCCAGTCGCATGTGACCGCCGAAGCTCAATATCGCGCCATTCAGACGGCGATTGCGATGCGAACGGAGACACCTCTTCCGACATTCATCTTCACCATCGGTGTCGGCAGCGGAGTCAGTTCCAGCACGCAGGCCTTTTTGGCACAACTGGCGAATGATCCTTCGTATTCCACCTACATTTCGGGTCAGCCGGCGGGATTGTTTTTCTACATACCAGACTGCCCGTCCACTACCTGCACCACCGCGGTGCAAAAGGCTTTTCAAACGATCGCTGCGAAGGTCATGTTGCGGCTAACCCAGTAGAGCTTACCGCCACGGCCGGCTCCACTATTCAGGTGGCCATTGCGACGAGGAAACCTCGTCAGATACACGGTCAACCACTATAAGAAGGGACGCAAACCATGTTCGACACACTGAAACAGCTCCACAAGGAAGAATCCGGCCAAGACTTGATTGAGTACGCTCTGGTCGGGTTGATCATTGCATTGGGCGCCTTAGCTGGCATGGGCACGGTAGCCAGTTCCATCAACGCTGAGTTCAGTAAGTTAGGGGGTCAATTGTCATAAGAGGCGGCTTCTGCCCTGACTCCATATCTTGCACAGTTGTGAATGCGATAGGTTTTGGTTGTTCCACGGCAGCATTTAACGGGATGGTTCTGTGGAGCAGGGGGCCGGCTTTTGAGGCCTCTTGCTCCACTCCATTTTTGTCTGAGTTCGCTATCGCAACTCCTGTCCCAGACTCCTTCTGGGTTTGGTAGCCAAGCTGCTGTGCGGGCGACTTCGTTGTACTCCGTCTGCCAGGCTGAGATCTTACGCCGTGCGTCGAACCGGTTCTGAAACCAGCCCGGCGAGCCCTGCCGCGTAAGCCTACACGCGCAATTCCAACGAGCCGCTGGGTGGAACTCATCTCGCCGCCGTCCGTGAGCACGACTTCCCAATGCGGCTGGGCAACTGCAATCTGCCTGCGGCCTCAGACACCGATCTGCTCGTTGGTGTACACAGATATTTCGCAACAGTGCAATTGGATGGATGGTCATCCTATGCCTTGACACGGTAGAGGTCAGGAGTTCGAGTCTCCTCGTGCCTACCATTCCTTTCTCCAGTGTTCTTGCGGGTTTACGATGTTTCCGCAGACTCCCTCTAAACGCCAATTTGGACGCTTACTCCTGACTTACTCCTAACCGTTCGTACGCAGCCCGGCCGCCGATCGCACTGGTCGAGTTGCACAAAGAGGCACGTGTTCGCTTTGGCAGACTTTTTCTTCGCCGCACATTCTTGAGTGGCCAGGCCGCGCTCGACGGCGTTTTGTCCGCCTACTGCCGAGTCCCGTTCTTCTCAGTACCGATCCGGGCCCGCCTGTCGGATACCTCCCGATAGTTGCTCCCAAAGGCACAAGTCCGACATGCTGACTCCTCGTCTAAGTGCTTTGAACCCCAACGCACCGACTGCATGCCAGCCCAAGACACGTGCGTTGATGACTTTCTGACGCTGGCGACATTGAGCCTCTCGTCCGGCTTAAGTGTCAAATTCGGTGCACACCAAGAAGTCGGGTTTGAGCCTTGGGAACTGGCTCACAGCCGAGAAGGCTTCAACCTGTGTTTGGCAACTGGTTTTGGCCCATCCGTGGCAATTAACTTTGGCCCACCCTTTGGTGTCATACGTTAACGATCCCCGGTTCACAGCCGGGAAGGGGTGCCGGGGAAGGGGCGGCTTGAGCCCCTTCCCCGGCCTAGTGATTACGAAGCCTTCTTCTTCTTTCCTGCCTCCACCGTCCGGCGGAAGCGATAGCTGTCGGTACCGGTTTCGATGATGTGGGCCTGATCGGTAATGCGATCCAATAGCGCTTTGCACAGCCGCGCGTTCGGGATCACCTGCGTCCATTCGGAAAACGGCAAGTTGGTAGTCACGATCACCGCCGCTTTCTCGGCCCGCTCGGCAATGACCTGGAACAGAAACTCCGCACCCAAGTCGGCCATGGGCACGTAACCCACTTCGTCGATGGCAATCAGATCGTAGCGATCCCAGCGTGCCAGAACCCGGCGCAACTGCAACTGCTGTTTCGCCTCCACCAACTCGTTGACCAGCGCGGCTGCCGTAGCAAAACGCACACGGCGTTTCTGGCGGCAGGCCGCGATACAGAGGCCGGTCAGCAGATGGGTCTTGCCGGTGCCGCAATCGCCGATCAGGATCACTGGTTCAGCACGTTCGATATAGCCCCCTTGGGCCAGTTCGTGGATCTCTGTGGCCTTGATCTGCGGCGCTTTCGCGAAGTCGAACTCATCCAACGTCTTCATCCGGGGCAAGCGCGCATCCTTGATGCGGCGTGCGATGGTGTTCCGTTCACGTTCTTCCAACTCAGCCGCCAGCAGCGCTTCCAGGTAACGCAGATAAGTCTGTCGCTGCTTCACGGCCACTTCTGCCAGCGGAGCACACTGCTCGGCTACGGCCGGCAGACGCAGGCTGCGGCATTGTTGTTCGACCGCTGCCTTCTCCAGGTTCTCCATCGCGGCCTTCATGCTTGCACCTTCCCTAGCAACTGGTCGTAGCCGCTCAGCACCGGTTGCGGACGCTCGTAGCGCGCCAGCAGCCCTACTTCGATAGGGGCGACGGAAGGCTTTACCAGTCGTCCGGCAAGCAGCAAGTGCTGAATCGCCGCCACATCGTGGCAGCCGAGCGAGAGTGCTTGTTCGACAGCGGCACGCAGCCGATCCCAGCCTTCTGCCGTGCCCAGCGCCAGCAGATCGATCATCTGCCGCGTGCCTTCCTGCCGGCCATGGCGCGTGTTCAACGCTTGCCACAAGTGGTCGAAGCACTCGGGCCAGCGCCCTGCCTGCCGCCACTGCGCCAGCGGCGTCGAACCCGCCAGCGCACCCGGCTTCTTCCGCAGCACGTCGAGATAGTGTTCCAGATCCAGGACCTGCTGTAGCCGGCGGTAGCAGCGTTCATGTCGCGCCCGGCAAACACCCTCATGCCAGACTTCGACATAATCGGCGCGAACTCGCGCCTCCACCCGTGTGCCTGGCGGCAACGGCGTAGAGTAGCGATTGGTTCGCACCCGCACGCAGCGCAGTCCATCCACCATCGGGTAGCTGGTCTCCGATAGCTCGAACGGCTCGGCGGCCAGCGGCAACAGATGCGGCTGCTCATGGAGCATGGCCGCTCCCGACGGTCTCGCTGCGGCCCTCCAGAATGCGCTGCTGATCCTGGCGGCAGCACTGTTCCAGATACGCGTTCAGCTCTTCCAGATCGCGGGCTTGTGGCAACGGTACCCAGTGGTTGCGTCGGAAGTAGCCACCTTCGCCTTCCACTCCACCCTTCTCGTTGCCGCGTGCCGGGTTGCAGAACTCGCTCTGAAACCGCCAGTGCGAGCGGAAGGCAATGAAACGGCTGGTCTCCTCGCGGCGATAGCCGCGCAGGATCTTCTTCACTGCACTCTTTAGGTTGTCGTAGCGCAGCAGCTTGAACACGCCGCTGAAGTAACCAAACGCCAGCTCATGGGCTTCCAGGAAAGCTTGTTGTGTAGCGTGCGTATAGGCTCGGTGATAGGCCGCGCCGCTGGCCATCGAACGCATGGCAAACACCCGCAGCTCGACCCGCTCGCCGCCCAGCACGGCCCAGGCCTCGTACCAATCCACCTGCGCTTCCACGCCCCATTCGTAGCTCTGCGGCACGAACACCTCTCGCCCCACCAGCCCTAACTGCTGCCGCCGCCGCCGAACGTAACCGCGCACCGCACGCTCGCTCCCGCTGAAGCCTGGCAGCTCCGCACACAGCCGTTGCCAGATGCGCCGCGCCGTGTGCCGCTGCTTCGCCGGCGCTTGCCGGTCCGCGACCAGAATCGCGTCCATCATCGCCGCCGCTGCTTGCAGCTTCTTCAGCTTCCGCTCTTGCGGCTTGCGCTCGGCTGGCACCGCGCTACTCAGTGCCTCCCGAACCAGACGCCGGTGAACCTGCAACTTCCGTGAGACCCCAGCAATCGTCCCCACGCCAAACTCATACTCCCGACGTATCTGCTCGAACAGCTCCACCTTCTGCCTCCTGGTCAGCCAGCTACGCTTGCGTCGCTCCATGCCACGCAGCGTATCCCGCTACTCTGAAGGTGGGCCAAACTTAACTTCCACAGCTGGGCCAGACCAAACTACCGGAATCACAACCAAGCGGGATTTGTTTGCAAAGAACACCATTACCTTTCGTTACACGAAGGGAGGTGTCCATTCTGCAATAAGCCTCTATTGCCGGTGAAAAATGTTGTGGACGAAATGGTGGAGATTGCGCGTCTGCACGGAGTGACGCTCACGGTCTTGGAGCAGAAGCCCGAGCTGCTGGCTTCCTACAACGGAATCGCGGCTGTTGTCTATGCTCCACCGACATATAGACTGTATTGGATTTCCCAGACTGCCGGTAGGCGAGCGCGGAATCTCGACAATGCCGTTCCACGATCAGCCTGTGCGCGACACAGTTAATTGATTTTCGCTTATGTGTTGGATCTTGAATGGAGCAGTTCGTCGACCTTGGTCAGCAAGGTCATTCGAGAAAGCGGCTTCTGTAATAGAAGCGCTCCTTCTGCAATTAATTCCTGCACAATAGGGGTTTCTGCATATCCCGACACATACAAAGCTTGCATTTCGGGATGAGAAAGCCGCAGTTGTGACACTGCTGATGGGCCACTCATTTCGGGCATCACGACGTCACTGATAGCCAAGGGAATCCGACCCTCGTACTGGGCTGCAAGATCAAGAGCCAAATTCCCGCGGCCAGCTTGTATTACGTTATAGCCACTCGCTGTGAGAAACTCATACGTCACTTGCCGGAGCGAATCATCGTCTTCGAGCAGAAGAATCGTCTCTGTTCCTCTAGGATACTCAGGCCGTACGTCAAGGTTTAGAGCTGCTGTAATTGGTTTCTCATCTACCTTTGGCAGGTAGACATTGAAGGTTGTTCCCTCTCCAGGGTTGCTCGAAACCCAAATGTAACCGCCGCTTTGTTGAACGATGCCGTAAACCGTTGCCAACCCCAACCCCGTACCGCGCCCCTTCTCTTTGGTGGTGAAGAACGGCTCGAACACTCGCGAGCGTACTTCTTCCGTCATTCCGGTACCTGTGTCACGCACGGCCATATGAACATAGTGACCGGGCTTCACATGGGGATAGCGTGCGACATCCTCATCGCCAAGCTGGGCGTTTTCCGTAAGGATGCTTAGCAAACCTCCACTTTGCATAGCGTCCCTTGCGTTCGTGGCCAAATTCATGAGAATCTGCTCGACCTGCCCGCGATCCGCCCGTACAGAGCCCAAGCCAGCTTGGGACTCGGTCACAATCTGTATGTCTTCGCCGATTAGGCGCTGCAGCAGCTTCCCCACATCTGCGACGACAGTATTCAGGTTGAAAACGGTGGGATATAAAACCTGTTTGCGGCTGAATGCAAGCAACTGTCTTGTCAGTTGAGCCGCACGGCAACTAGCTTTCTTGATCTCCTCAGCGTGATGCTGCTGCTTTTCCGATTGGTTGGTATCGAGAAGCAATTCGGCATTTCCAAGGATCACGGAAAGAAGATTGTTGAAATCATGCGAAATTCCTCCCGCGAGCAGGCCCACTGCCTCCATCTTCTGCGACTGCCGGAGTTGCTCCTCTAAGCTGCGTCGCTCGGTAATATCCTCCGCGATGACTTCATAGTGGTCGACAGATCCGTTCTTTTCGCGTATGAGATTTCCGCTAATCCGAACAACGATAGTTTTGCCATCCTTGCGCTGCCAGTTGACCTCAGGTCCTTCCACCTTTTCGCTCGGTCCGTAGCTTTCGAGAATGACTCTGCGGGTGAATTCGTTGTCATAAATGTCGTAATTCAGATTTCGCTGCAACAATTCGTCGCGGGAGCTGTAACCCAGCATTGCGACCATGGCTGGATTAACATCCAGCAGTGTGCCGTCTGGTTTTGACCAAAACATCCCATAGGTCGCGTTCTCAAAAAGCTGCCGATATTTTTGTTCCGATCGTCGTAGTTCTTCCTCTGCTCGTTTGCGATCGGATATATCCAAGAACGTGACCACTGCTCCGACTATTTCGCCGGCCTTGTACATTGGATAGGACCAGTATTCGGCTGCAAAACTGGTCCGATCGGCACGCCAAAGCACTTCATTGCTGACGTGACTGGCTCTAGCCTCACGAACGGCTACGTAGATTTCGCACTCTTGTTCCGGGTATTGCGTTCCGTCGGCGCGGGTATGATGCATCAGTGCATGCATGTTCTTTCCGAGCAAGTCTTCTCGACGCTGATAACCAAGGAGACGCATACATGCGGGGTTACAAAATGTGCAATTTCCATTCAGATCGAGTCCATAAATCGCTTCTGCGGTGGAATTGAGGAGCAGAAGATATTTTTCCTCGCTCTCTTTAAGCGATTGCGCACCGTTTTTCAGATCAGTAATGTCAATACCGACCCCGAGCACGTGCTTGGAACCATTGCGCACCATGACGCCTTGTGCCTCGATCCAAGTGATCGTTCCATCAGGGTGCGCGAGACGATACTGCACTGCATATTCGTTTGATTCTCCGTCTAGGACTTTTTGAATAGCTCCTTGGACTCTACTTTTGTCGCCAGGGTGTAACCGCTTCACCGCGTCGTCGACCTGGCCAGAAAATGTGTCTCGGGTAAATCCAAACTGCCTGTAGGTCTCATCTGACCATGTGACGGTGTTCGAATTCACATCCCAGTCCCACAATCCGATTCGGAGACCCGCCTTCTGCGCCAACTCTAATCGCTTTTGCCATTCCTGAGCCGCCTGTTCCGCGCGCTTGCGTTCTCTGGTATCCCGAAGCACCACCTCGATGGCGGGTACGCCGTGCCACGATATTGGGATCGCAACGGCCTCGGCGTCCACCGCTGAACCGTCACAGGCGATCAGAGGGACTTCCATCGGCATGGAGGCCTCCCCAGTCAGGTAGCACTCTTCAATTTGGCGCTTTATTGTGGCTCTCAATTCGGGCGGGATAAAGTCGTCGATTTCATGGCCGAGGAGTTGGTCGGGCCTGGTCGCTTTATGAAGACGTATGGCGAATGGATTCACGAACACGATCCTGCCTTCAGTATGAACTACGATGGCATCAGGTAAGGCCTCAACGAGCCTTCGAAATCTGTGCTCGCTTTCCGTGATCTCTTCTACGGACCTGAGTCTCTCGTCCTTGACTCCACCCAAACGTGACGCGTTTTGCGACATCCTGTACTCCTCCAACGGATTCAGCATAAAAACGGAACCTTAGGTGGGATGTGATTGAAATCACAGCTCTCCGGTTATCTAAGGTCAGAGTGGCTGGTCTCTGTTTTCCCTCGCGCCTACGTCTAGAGGCATCTTGCCCGCCTTTCCCCATGCCAACCGGCTCGGCGCGTTGCAAAACTGCCCCAGCGGCTGCGGAGTAGTCCGCGAAATCACACCGTAACCAAAAGCACCAAGCATTCCGCTATAACTGGCGCCATATCCCCAAATCACAGGTACCCGGGCTGCTGTTTTCGCTCGTAATCACTGTGGAGATGCAGTCAAATTGGCAACGCGTGACCCCAAACGACCCGGTAGCAGTGTATTCGGGCCCATTTCCTCGCCAAGCAGAAAAACCCTAATGCTG
Organism: uncultured Acidobacteriaceae bacterium; assembly: GCA_963698845.1. GTDB lineage: Bacteria > Acidobacteriota > Terriglobia > Terriglobales > Acidobacteriaceae > Bog-257. The sequence goes on along the minus strand of CAVOSH010000005.1, from coordinate 32,148 downwards.
AAAAGTTTGCTGAGTTGGCGACTTACATTCGCGCCTGTAGCAGAGTTGCCCCAGCATCGTGCAGATTAATATGAATGCGTTGAGCAAGATTGCTCAGCTGAAATTTGGGCTCGGACCATACAATTGAATTGACGATACGCTTAATGCGACGATAGCCCTCCGGGCTGAGTCGCAATAGCAAACAACCCGCAAGTATGTTGGAGCTCAGAATCTCTTAACACCTGCGACGCCCGCGAGGATTTCACCATGGATCCTCTTGAACCCGTTCCGGCGCGACCGCGTTCCCAAACTTTTGTTCGAGGATTGCGCGATTCATTGCGTACGGACTGGCTTGCCTATGTATTCGCGGCGACCATCACTTACTGTGCCTTTCAGCTGCAACAGGTTTTGGGGCTTAGCAGTGTGCTGCAGATACAGGTACTGCATGTACATGCTCAAGTCGAGTTACGCGGCTTCGTACTGTTCTTGATGGCTATCGGTCTTAGTGCAACTGTTGGAGGTGTGGGTCCTGCTCTCCTCTCCACCTTGCTTGCGGCAGGTCTCACCAATCGGATTCTCGCGCCTCCCTTGAATGGCGGGTACATCTCAGACCGGATCGACCGTGGGCGGTGGGTCGCTTTAATCGCATCCGGCGTTGTTTGCGGGATCGTGGTTGAGCTTCGTCACCGCAAAGAGCGACAACGAATGGCAAGCCATCGCTTGCGGGACGTAACGCTCGCTAAAATTGGCGACGCAGTGATTACGACGGATAAATTCGGTCAGTGCACGTTCATCAACCACGCAGCCGAGCTACTCACGGGCTGGAAGAATGATCAGGCCGTCGGCCGCACGCTTGGCGACATAGTCAAGCTTATCAATGAGGAGAGCCGCGAGCCAGAGGAAGATCCACTTGAGAGGATCCTTAGGTTAGGCGCAGAAACTGGATCGGGTGGACGCCCGCTCCTGGTGAGCAGAAACTGGCAGGAAATTCCCATCGTCGAAAGCGCAGCGCCGATTATGCACCCGGACGGTACACTCGAGGGCTTCGTGATTGTCTTTCGGGATGCGTCCGAAGCTAGAAAGGCTGAAGCCGAACTACAAAAGCGCCTTGAGCTGCAAAAGCAAGTTGCCCACATTGTGGATTCTGCTCCTGCCGTAACCTTTTCCTTCCGCCGACGACCAGACGGCACGACCTGCTTCCCCTTTGCCAGTTCCAAGATCGAAGCGATTTTTGGTGCTTCGCGAGATACGCTTGCTGGGGACGCGACCTCGGCTTTCTCCAGGGTACATCCGGCTGATCTTCCCCGCCTTTTGGCAACCATCGATGACTCAGCCCGGGAGCTGAGTGTTTGGCACTGTGAGTTCCGAGTCTCCAGCGTAGGTCGTGGCGAAGTATGGCTGGGGGGACGGTCTATACCTGAGCGGGAACCAGACGGCAGCACGCTTTGGTATGGCTTTGTAGATGACATCACCGACCGCAAGCGCGCGGACCAGCGATTGCAGTTGCTGTATACGGCCTTGGAGTCGGCAGCGAATGCAGTCGTTCTAACTGATTCTTCGGGCGATATTATCTGGGTAAACGCTGCCTTTACCGTGCTGACTGGGTACTCGGCCACTGAAGCAATCGGACAAAACCCTAGGATGCTCAGGTCTGGAAAGCACTCGAAGTCGTTCTACAAAGCCATGTGGGACACGCTCCAGAAAGGGCATGTCTGGTCCGGCGAGATCGTCAACAGACGGAAGGATGGGACACTTTATACCGAGCTGATGACCATCACACCCGTATCCGACGAGCCGTACGGCGTGACGCACTTTATAGCCATCAAGCAGGACGTGACCCAGCGAATAATGGCTGAAGAAGCGATCCGTCTTAACGAAGAGCGGTTGCGGTTGGCCCAAGATGCGGCGAATCTGGGCGTGTTTGAAGTGGAGTTCCCATCGGGCAAGCGGAAATGGTCTCCAGAGATGTTCCGAATTTTTGGCTATGCCAGCGTCAGTCCTCCCTCCAGCTCTGAAGAAGTGCTACGCATGTGCCATCCGGACGATCGCTTGCTGCTCGAAAAGCAGTACGCCCTCCTGGAGGCCGGCAACCGCCTCCATGTCGAATGTCGGATTATTCAGACCGGTGGCGAAATGCGTTGGGTTGAAATCTCCGCCAAGGCGATCGAGGACGACGCCGGACACCCCATTCGATATCTAGGTATTGTTCGGGATGTTACGGAGCGCCACCAGTTAGAGGCACAACTTCGCCAAGCACAAAAGATGGAAGCCGTCGGACGGCTTGCAGGTGGTGTCGCCCATGATTTCAACAACATTCTCATGATAATCACCGGTTATGGAGATTTGTTGAAGGAGCAACTCGGAAGCGATGAAAGTCTGCGCCGAATGATCGAGGAGATTATTGGGGCAGCCAACCGCGCCGCATCGCTCACCCACCAATTACTGGCTTTCAGTCGGAAACAAGTATTGATGCCTAAAGTGTTAGACCTGAACGACGTCCTAGCGGACATCGGCAAGATGTTGCCTCGTCTCATCGGCGAAGACATCGATTTGAACATGGTTCTCGGTAACGACCTGGGCCGGGTGATGGCGGACTCCTCGCAGATCCAACAGGTTGTCATGAATCTCGTGGTCAACGCTCGCGACGCAATGCCTGACGGTGGCAGATTGACGATTAAAACGGCGAATGTGAAGTGGGACGAGATATCTGCTCAGATGTCCGGCATCGAAGCCAAGCCAGGCCCTTTCGTGCTGCTATCTGTGGCAGACAACGGCATCGGCATGGATCGAGAGACCCGGGCGCATCTGTTTGAGCCATTCTTCACTACAAAGGATGTCGACAAAGGAACCGGACTAGGGCTCTCCATGGCTTATGGAGTGGTGAAGCAAAGCGGAGGTTTCATCTGGGTTGATAGCGAACCCCGACAGGGCACTACGTTCAGGATTTACCTGCCAGGGGTCGACGAGAAAAAAGCCGAGAGCTTGGCGAACAAGATTACTCCGAAAATCCGCAAGTGTACGGAGACAATCTTGCTCGTCGAAGATGAGCAGGATGTCCGAGAACTAATCGCAGGCTTTTTACGAGCGCAGGGGTACGCCGTGCTTGAGGCACATAATCCAAGAGTTGCAATTGAGATTGCCGAACAACAGCATGGCCGGATTCACTTGCTCATTACCGACATCACCATGCCTGAGATGAATGGCGCGGAGCTAGCCAAGCAACTAAAAGCGAAGCGCCCCGAAATGACTGTGTTATACATCTCTGGTTACACCGATCAGGGAATCAAGGTTGGTGCGACGATGGACGTCAATGTGAATTTTCTTCAGAAGCCGTTTGCTTTTGACGTGCTTGGACAGAAGCTACGTGAACTTTTGGAACGTTGACCGTAGCGAATCCGGCAAACGCGTTCTCATCCAAGTCCAGATGCGCCTAGCTACTGGGCTCGCCTGATCCTGACCGCTGCTGCCCAACGCAGCACGGCATCCGCGATGCGGCAATTTGAGTGGCGCCCTGAGGGTGTGCATACCATCCGTCCGCCGCAGGTTAAGCCGCCTGCCCGCAAAAGAGGTGGCTGTCAGGATCTCACCTCGACCTTCACCGGCCCTTGCTTCGTCTAACACCAAGCTACACCGGCAGAACTTACATTGGAGTGGATGCTGGTCAGACGGGTTGATATCAACTTCAGAGCTCACGACAATGTCTTTGCGACGTAAGCATGGATCATGGAACACATGCCACCTGATCCCAGCAACCAGCAACGCCTCCCAAGAGTTTGTGAGCCGCCCGATTGTCGCGATTTTCTCTCCCGACGCATTTGCTAATTGTCGCTGCTGTGTACCGGAATTTCTGGCCTCATGATTATGTGGTACGTCTGTGGAGACAGTCAGGAGCGCCAGTTGCCATTGTAGCTAGGGGCAAACTGCAGCCGATGTTAAAAATTGTGCTGACAGGTGGATCTGGCTCTGGCAAGACCGCAATCCAGAGAGTCATCAGGCAGAGTTTTGGGGACCATCTCTTGCTGGTTGCGGACTTGGCCAGCGAGGTCTTGCGTGATTTCGGATGCGCCGTGGGTGATATGGATCCCGCAACAATAAGGCGGGTGCAACATGAGATCTACATGCGCCAGAAGTCACGGGAGCAGGAGGTACGGGAGCTAGTTCCGGCAGCCGCGAGAGTTCTTCTCCTGGATCGGGGAACGATCGACGGCGCTGCGTATTGGCCTGAGGGTCCTGGGGCATTCTGGGCAGCCATGGGAACCAGACACGCCGCACCCGGGGAAATCGCATTCTGGCGCTCTGGCAGCCGCATTGCAATCCAAGCATTGTACGAGCTTCACCTGACTTCGAGGTGAAGCTGCAAACGGTGGCTGCAGCCATGCGAGAGCTGGTCGATCTGGCTTCCAAATACAGGAGTGCCGTCCCCGGCGTTTCTCTGTAGATCCTTCCAGTTCCTCCAAGCAGTGGTTACCCTAGGTTACGACGCTACCCCGGCGAGTTACCTTTCTGCCCCTAATGGGGCATGCCAGCCAGGGACCGCGATCCGTACAGTGAACACGTGACCGCAAGATCTACCGACATTCAAGCTAAGGGACGAAAAATATGCACGCCTTAGGGCAACGCAGGATGACATGGCTCAACATCGGAACGGTCGATTCGCGGCGGCAGGCGGCGTTCAACATGACGTCGGAAAAACTGCAAGGCATCAAAGTAGGTTGCCCGGAAGCGGCAACCTGCACTATGGGAGAGATTGCATGACATCGTACTTCTCGTGGCCGTACCTGTTATTCATACTCTGCGCAGTGGTCGCCGTCCTCATCCACGAACTCGCCCACGTGGCGACTGCCAGCGTGCTGGGGGTGAAGATCAAACGCATCGGGCTGGCGTGGCGGGGCTTATACATTGTGCGTGAGCCCGGCTCACATGCTCACAATTTAATGATCACCCTGGCAGGGCCGCTGTCAAACCTGCTGACCATGGCGGCATGCTTGTCGCTGTCGCATGTTATCCACGTGCGCATGGTTTGGGCCTGGCTATTCGCAACCAGCCAAGCGGTATTCGTGATGAATATCCTACCTTTGCCCAGCAGCGACGGGCTCCGGGCAGCGCGGTTGCTGCGCGCCTTGACGCCGGGTTTTCGTCAGCAGACAAACCCATAGTTTCAGATCTCCCCAGGACGCACCTTTACAAGCGGCGGCATATCGCTGCCGCTCTTCTTTTTCCGCAATGTTCAGCTGTGCCTCCAACGAGGAACGAGCAACCGCCCACGTGGTATAGGAGTGCGGGGCGGAGTTTTTTGGCTGGCAACACTCCAATATGGAGAGACAGTGTTGAGCCGATACCTTCTACTACTGTTCCCGAAACTTCCTTAGACGAGTTGTTGCTTGAATCCAAGCTGCGCGACCTTACCGATCTGAGTAGCAGCCGCTCCGATGCGATTCTAAAGTTGGGGATTCGGAAATCGGGAGAACCAGCTCAGCTAAGGTAAGGGTCTGGGCTGGGATGGCCTGAGAAGCCGCTTGGATTGGGAGTCGCTATTCAACAGGAGGAGTGTCCGTCTCTACACTGTGAGAGCAACCTCTTCGGCGGCGAGCTTGTGGTTAATAGCGAACAAGGCCAGTTCGAGGCGGCTGGAAACGCCAGCCTTGTCGAAGATGTTCTTCAGATGACGCTTTACCGTTTCCTCAGTAATACTGCAATCTTTGGAGATGTCTTTATTCGTTAGACCTTGCGCAATCAGTCTGACAATTTGCAGTTCTCTCGCGGTCAGCCCAAAAGTATTCTGGGGAGGCTGCTTGACCTCTTCCATCAAGTCGTTCAGCACCTCGACCAGATTCTGCACTGGCTTGCGGCCAAGCCAATAGTGACCCTGCATAACTGCCGAGATGCAGGTGGTGAGGTCAGCCGCCAATGCATCTTTCAACACCACGCCACGGGCCCCCAGTTGTAAGCCCTCCAGAATTTCACGCGGACTGATGGCAGACGTCAGCAGAATCGTTTTCGTGGGCACGTGGATAGTCGTCAACTCTCGAAGCGTATCCAGCCCCGGCAGGGAAGGCATGTTTAGATCCAGCAGCAGAATGTCGGGATGCAAGTCCCGAATCTCCTGGATCGCTTCTTTGCCATCGGCTGCCTCGCCGACGACGACAAACTCAGAATGGCCCTGCAGCATTCTGCGAACCCCAAACCGCACTACCGGATGGTCGTCGGCCAATAGGATGCGGATATGCCGGGACGTTCTCGGGCTACCGTCTTTCGCGGTTTGCAGCCGGGTTACTTCATCGCGCAATTGTTGCACGAGCGAGGTGACCTGGTCGGTGTCATCATTGCGTGAGGCAGTCTCCAATCGGGAACAGTATTCCGTTACTGTCGGAGCCCCGACCGTTATGCTGCCGCCCTTCAGACGATGGGCTAACCGTGCCAGCTCGGTCAGGTCGGATCGGCCCGCCGCCGCTTCGATTTCCCGCAAATCGGTGGCGACCTGGAGCTGGAATTCCTGCATGAGCTCGGCGACCAGCTCGTCGCCGCCTAAGCTTCGCAATTCTACGATTTGCTGGTTGTGCACGGCTGTGACCGAAGTCGTCTTCAGCGACGCCACACAAGACTTGGGCAGCGGGAATTTCTCATGCCATCTTGTGAGTGCAGCCTTAAGGTCGGCGATGCGAATGGGTTTCGCAATGTAGTCATTCATGCCGCATCGAAGGCAGATGTCCCGGTCTCCCTGCATTGCGTTTGCGGTCATCGCGATCACATACGGCGAGTCCGCCGCACTCCAGGTGTTTCGAATCTGGCGAGTCGCATCCAAGCCGTCCATCTCCGGCATCTGCACATCCATCAGGATGATGTCATAGCGCCGTTGCTTCAAAGCATCCAGGACTTCCAGACCATTGCCGACAACATCACCGCGATATCCCAACGCCTTGATGATCTTGAGAACGACTTTCTGGTTGATGGTGTTATCCTCCGCGACCAGAATGCGGACACTCTGGTGAGGCTCTGCCGGCTCCGGGCATGACAAACGCAAAGCGGCGTTTTCAGAGACCTCGCCGCTGAATAGAACCCGACAGAGCCGTTCGAAATGCGCCAGCTTAACCGGCTTCGTCAGCCATCCTGCCGGATTGAAGGTCGCTTCGAGTTCCGGGTCCCGCAACTCGAGTGGCCCCAGCATGACAAGAGCAGGGTTTTTCAAGACACTCTTGTGAAGCGAATTCAGAAGCGGAGAACCCTCACGCAGGGCGAGCGCAGTGGCGACAACCAAGGCGTCGTATGGCTCCTGGTGAAGAGCGCTCTCTGCTTCCTCGACGGAGGTGACACAGTCGACTGCTATCCCGGAGCGCTGCCCGTGGTTTTGGAGCGTATTGCGACTCATCAAACTGGGATCGACGACTAATAAACGACGGTCTCGCAGGTAGGACGGAGTCTGGTCAACAGCGCCGTTCGCGATTCGCACCTTCATGGTGAAGAAGAAGATAGAACCTTTGCCCGGTTCGCTTTCCATCCACAGGGTGCCGCCCATCAGTTCGGCCAGCCGCTTGCTGATGGCCAGCCCCAACCCCGTGCCACCGAATTGTCGGCTGATCGAGCTGTCAGCCTGCCCGAATGGCTGGAATAATCGGTCACGTCTCTCGGGCGGAATTCCAATACCGGTGTCCTTCACGGCGAAGCAAATCTGCTGCAGGTTGCCGCTGCGTTGTTCAGGCGAGACCGTGACCAGGATTTCACCCGTGGAAGTAAATTTCACGGCGTTCGACAGCAAGTTCACCAACACCTGGCGGACCCGAGTCACATCCGCTACCAGAAGATGGGGAGCACCTTTGGCGACCGAATAGCCAATCTCGAGATTCTTCGCGATCGCCAATGGAGCAACAAAATCCAGAGCTTCTTCGATGCAACGGTGCAAGTCGAATTCAACGTCTTCCAATTCCAGACGGGATGATTCGATCTTGGAGAAGTCGAGAATGTCATTAATGATGGCGAGTAGGTTTTCGCTGGAGGACCGAACGGTTTCGGCATACTCGCGCTGCTCGCTGCTTAACTGGGTCTCCAGAAGCAAGCCTGTCATGCCGATGACCGCGTTCATGGGAGTGCGAATTTCGTGGCTAACTGTGGCCACGAAATCGCCCTTGGTGCGATTGGCTGCTTCGGCTGCTTCCTTGGCCTGCTGAAGCGCCAGGTCTGCCGACTTACGTGCCGTCACGTCGGTCAATGTTCCCGAAGTTCCGATGATGTTGCCATCGTGATCCAAGGTGAGGCGAGCAAACACTTCAATCCATCGGTAACCGCCATCTTTCGTTAAGAAACGGACCTGGTGACGGCAATACTCTGTCTTTCGTTCGATCAAGGGCTTAAACTTTTCCTGATTTAGCTGGCGATCCTCCGAATGCACGCGATCTAGGAACAGCGTGCCCAGGCACTCCTCCACAGGGAAGCCTGTAATCTCCGTCCATGACGGATTAAGGAAACTCCAACGTCCCTGCGCGTCGGTCTGGAAGATGACTTCCTTTACGTTGTTTACCACGGAGCGGTATCGGGCCTCGCTGTCTAGCATTGCCTGCTCAGCCTGCTTGCGCTCGCTGATGTCATGCAGAATTCCAGTAAAGCGCACCTGCCCGCCGGCGCGGGACTTTCCGACCGCCAAATAGAGTGGAACGCGCGTTCCATCCTGACGGCGGCCCAACACCTCACGATCGGCGCCAATACCCCGGGTTGAATTGCATTTCAGATAGCGCGTCAGGAAACCACTGGGATCATCGGAGTCGGGCTGGTTCATCAGGATGCTGACATTTTTGCCGGACAACTCGCCGACTGGGTATCCAAAAAGCGTGTTGGCAGCCGGATTGGCAATCTCGATAATTCCCGAGGAGTTCACCGTGATGATGCTGTCGGGTGCGGTTTCCAGAATGGATTGCGTCAGGGCCTGGGCTTCCTCCAAGGCCGTGAACTGCTGCTCGAGTTTCTGGTTCGCCTCGGCCAAGTCGAAAGTCCTTTGCTGCAGCTTGGCCGCAAGCTCTTCCAACTCCCGGACCGCTGTCGCCTGTGACCGCAGCACATGCAACAAGTCAACCACGGGATCGTGCATAGCGAAGTCGGATACCTTCAACCCCAATCCCTGAATGGCTCCCGGTTCCGACAGCCATGGGGAACACAAGTACACCAATAGGTCCCGCTTCTGGGAAAAAACCATCTGGCCACGCAAAACCAGATCGCGGTGACGGCTTTTCAGAATGAACAGGGCGTTGAGGTGGTTGGATATCTCCGCGAAGGAAGGGAACATCTCTGGAGTCTTGAACTCAAAAAAGTCCAGCAGCAGCAGTTGCGTTTGCAGTTCAGGGTAGATACGCTTGATGACTTTTCCCGCATGGCGGATTGTCATTGTGTCATCAATGGCAATATGGAAGGGAAAAATTGAATCGAAGACGTCGGTGGAGATGGTAAGAGCCGTTACCTCCGGGGTCATGACCGGCCCCCGCTCCAGGAAATTCTAAACACGTCGTGGTCGGACTCGCCCCCTCGGCCAATCTCATGGCTGACCTCGAGGTGAGTTTGAAACATCGCGCCTAGTCCATCCACCATCCCCATTACAAATGCAGCCAGTCCGGCACGGTGCGAGTAATAGTGCAGAAGAAGACCATCGCTCGTCGAATCGGAGCATTTAAATCTAGGTGGCTTCAAATGCGGGAAGATCAGAGAAATACGCGCATGAAAGTCGGGCAGATTCTCCAGAAATTCCCGAACGCTATGCCCGCCGGCCTCCAGCAATTCACCGTAGGTCTCGCACGCCGTGGTCAATACCCAATGGCGTCCGAAGTCTCGCAACACCTGATCGGCCGGCAGGCCCAGCACGTCCGAGGTGGCCTCTACTAGCGCATAGGTCACGGCGTCTTGATATCCGTGACTGCTTACAAATACTTCGGTATCGACTGCCGCCTTTCGCCGGATTGATTCCCACTGAGTCTCCCCAAAACGGCTTTGGACCATATCTTGGAGAGCCCTGTTAACCAAGCCGTACATTTCGCTCACCCGTCGTCTTAAGCGCGGCCGATGTGATTGCCTAGCCCTGCCTGGTTGTGTAGGCCTACAAACTAAACCCGCAGAGTTTTTGGCCAGAGTTCAGCTTCCCGGCAGGGCAACCAGGAGTTGAGTTATTCCAGCATGGTCAGGAGTAGTTTCTAAGATATTGAGGTCAAGAAGCAGTGATGCTCGTCACCTAAGTACGTTTTATTGGGCCCCATAAGTGCCTGTTAGAATTGAATGCGCTGTTCGTTGCTCGCTTAAACATGACTGTTTTTTCCGACATCGAGCAGGCAGCAGCCCAGCCTTTCCGCTGCTGCGGCAAGCTCCGATTCCTCTCGACGGCGGGCATGTGATTCAATAGCCCTTCCCAAGTCACCCACATCATCGAATCCGAGGGTTGGCGCGCAGCCTTTTAAGTCGTGACCGATGCGCGCTGCCCACTCCAGGTCATGTCTCGCCACTGCCTGTTGAAGTGCCTGAAGTTGCTTTTGGCAATGCTCCAGAAATTCCGGCACCAAGCTGGCCAAGTCCGCGTCGATGTCGATATCCCCTACAGCAGAGTTGCTTTCGACCGGGATATTTGCCGATTCAGTTCTCAATCGGCTCTTCTCTAAAGCTGCGGCTATTGCGTCCAGTAGCTCCTGCTTTCTTATCGGCTTTGAGAGGTAGCCGGTACAACCCGCCTCCATACAAAGATCGTGATATCCCTTGGTCACGTGAGCGGTAAGGGCGAGGATGGGAACCGGAATGAGGTTCCTCTGTCGCTCCTTTTCGCGTATTAGTCTGGTTGCCTGTATCCCATCCATCTCCGGCATCTCAACGTCCATAAGGACCAGGTCATACCGCTTCCGGCTCGCCAGGTCTACAGCCGCCAAACCGTTCACCGCCCGTTCCACTCGGCATCTCGCCCGGCAGAGATAAAGGTCGATGACTACGAAATTCGAAAGCGTATCTTCGGCCACTAAAATTTCGGCGCCGACCATTGACGGGACCTCCAACTCTATCGCAGGTTCCTGGGACCCGCCTGCGTTGAGATTGCTGACCATTTCCATTGGAATGTGCAAGCATACGTCCGTTCCATGATTGGGGGAGCTGGATAGAAGGACTTCGCCACCGAGAGCACTTACCAGAGACTTAACGATACCCAGACCCAACCCTGCGCCACCCTTTCGGCGCGTGATGGAGGTGTCCGCTTGTTCGAAGCGCTGAAAGATTCGCGACTGGGCTTCGGCCGATATGCCGATACCGGTGTCGACCACACGAATCTTTAGCATCGGGGCTTTGCCGACGCCCGCGCTCTCACGCGTCGCGAATACTTCGATGCCACCGTCATCGGTGAACTTGATTGCATTCTCCGCCAAATTGGTCAGGATCTGGCGCAGGCGATTCGGGTCCCCCATGACCTGCTTTGGCAGTGTCTCGTCATAGGTGATCCGAAATTGCAACTTCTTGTCTTTGGCCTTCACGGCCATCGGCGCCAGGCTCTTCAGGAGGCAGGACTGCAGCCTGAAAGGAACGTGCTCGATGTCGATTTGTCCGGCTTCGATCTTGGCAACGTCCAGCAAATCGCTGATCAGGCGAAGCAGGATTTCGGCATTTTCCCGTATGGGGCTGACATGAGTCTGAATCTCTTTCAGGTCTAGGTTATCTTCCAGAGCGAGATCAGCATGACCTAGGATTGCGTTGAGAGGAGTCCGCATTTCGTGGCTGATCATCGCCAGAAAATGCCTTTTCGCCGAGTTCGACGATTCCGCTTTCTCTTCGGCGTCGCGCAGCTCTCCCTGGGTTCTCCGGAGCTGGGTCGAATCGGTTTGCACGGAGATGAAGCGCTGCACCTCATTGTTCTTGTCGCGCACGGGTGTTACGTGGAAAGAGGCCCAGTACGGTTCGCCGCTCTTGGTGTAGTTGAGCAACTCAGCCTGAAAGGACCGGCCTTCCCGAACCCATTCTCCAATCTGCGCTACCAGCTCAGAGTCCGTGTCAGGACCTTGCAGAAGCTCGCCAAGCTTTTGTCCTACGACCTCTTCCAAGGAGTATCCCGTTCGTTTTGTGAAAGTCGGATTCGCCCATTCCACGACGCCGTCGCGATCCGTGATGATGACGAGGTTATCCGTTGAGCTGGCGACCAGCGACAGCTTGGCTACCTCCTCCTGTGCACGTTTGAGGCGAGTGACGTCGTGCAAAACCCCCACAAAGCCTCCACCGTCCAGCAGCGACACCGACATATCCATCCATGCAAGCTCTCCATTACTTCGGCGGAAGCGAACCGGAGAACAGGGCGGTTCGGCTGCACTGCAGGGCGAGGCGAGCATCTTTTCGAAGCGAGGGCGGTCTTTCTCGAACACATATTCGCTCAGCAAATGCGAGATGCTGGCGGCAGGGTCATAGCCCAGGACCACAGCCCAGGCTTTATTCAGAAAGACAATCTTTCCGTTTGTATCGGTTTCGAAGACGATCTCAGACAGCAGCTGGACCCGGCGATGCATGCGATTCTCCGCCTCAACCAACGCTTCAGTAAGGCGATAGGTCGCTTCAATATGTATGTCGTTTTCCTCTAAGAGCATTGCGTCTTCGTGATTCTTTTTCATTGTTTCGTCCGACTACGCTATAACCGCAAGTTTCTCCAGGAGTTGCTGGTTCGTGGCAACGTCAGCATAGAGAGGGAAGACCTGACTGCGGATGAAGTCTTGCTCGGCGCAAGTTCGCACGGAGGCGCGGTCCGAAAGTATGGCCACGTGGTATCCACGTTCGTAGGTCGCTCGTCCGGTGGAGTCGATGCGATTCCTTGATCGTATGCAGGATGCCAACGGGACTGGCGAGCGCCCTATAGCTTGGCCTCAGCATGATTGGACTGGAGACGATGAGTGCAGGGGTTCTGGCCAGTTTTGCAACGCGACCGATAGTATGGCGAAGGGTTGACGTAACCCGGTTCGGCTCTTCTACTACGCCACGCAAAACGCCATCTTCCCTCTGATAACCGACCAGGATTAGAGCAAGCGTTTGGGGATCCAAGGTTCCTCTGTTCAACAAGTTAGCCGCTTTGGCGAACCGCTAGAACAACCTTCGCCATACCAGTCTTATTGTTTATCTAATACGATTCCGAGCACATGCCTCATCCGGGGCATTGGATACCCCGTTCGGGGCAGAATGAATGAACAGTAGAGGCGTGCTAACCCGATTAGATGGATGTCCCGAAAAGGAAAGCTCAAACGGACGATTCGTGGAGCAGCGGTGATGGAGCGCGTTGCGTGCAAAAATGTCTTCGCCAGCCACGGCACAACTGGTATCGCACTCGGCAGAGAAAGCTGCATCAGCGGCTACAGGTGTTTGCCGGCAATTGCGTCGGGCACGCGTGAGCGGTTTTGCTCAGACTTACTACGTTCTGATTTGCTATTTTTGAGCTTTGAATGTATGCGGGAATGTCTGCAACGGCTCGTAGGCGGGCGCTACCCGGACAGACGCCAGAGTTGTCTTAGTGCCCGTTTTGTGACTTCCTGATTCCAGAAACACTCGACGAGGAGCTGGTGCAGCAATCCGGTCCTTAGCGCATGTCTCCCACAGCTGCTCCTTTTCGCATCCGACCCATATATTAAGGAGCCTGTCATGTCTGATCATTCCCCTTCCCTAAGTTCAGTACCGCATATTCAGGTTCCATTCAAAGTGCATTCCTTTGGGCCGGAGAATATTCCTGCATTACAGGTGGCGAGTGGCTCAGTTCGAATTGCGATTGTTGGAAATCACCTTCCTCGACAATGCGGGATTGCGACCTTCACGACAGATTTGTGCGACGCCATCGCTCTTGAGCATGGAGCCGCTGGAGTGTTCGTGGTCGCAGTGAATGACGTGCAATCACGGTACAGCTACCCCGCCCGGGTGAGGTTCGAGATCGTTGAAGATGACGTGTCTTCTTACAGGAGCGCCGCTGACTTTCTCAACAAAAGCGATATCGACCTTGTGTGCTTGCAGCACGAGTACGGGATCTTCGGAGGCAAAGCCGGTAGCCATGTCTTGCAGCTGTTGCAGCATCTCAACATGCCGGTGGTTACAACCCTACATACCGTCCTTCGTGAGCCCGACGTCGACCAGCGCATAGTGATGCAGGAAATCGCCGCGCGGTCCAGCCGCCTGGTCGTGATGAGCAGACACTCTTCAGGTTTCCTGCAGGATGTATTTGAAGTGCCGCGTGAGAAGATTGACCTAATCCCTCATGGCATCCCAGACTTGCCTTTCGAGGCGTCACCTCTTTACAAAGATTCGTCTTCTACCCGAGGCAGAACCGTATTGCTTACATTCGGCTTGTTATCTTCAAACAAAGGATTTGAGAACGTGATTGAGGCCCTGCCGCGTATTTTGTCCCGTCACAGCGACGTTGTGTACCTCATTGCAGGGGCTACGCACCCGCATGTCAGACGCCGCGAGGGCGATCGGTATCTGCTCGAGTTGAAGGCTTTAGCTAAGGAGTTGGGTGTTGAAGATAATGTCGTTTTCGTTAATCGGTTCGTCAGCCCGCAAGAAATGGCCTCCCTGGTCGGCTCGGCTGACATTTACGTGACGCCATACCGGTATGAAACACAGGCTGTATCCGGAACACTTGCATACGCCTTGGGCGCCGGGAAGGCGATCATCTCTACGCCGTTTTGGCACGCCACCGAACTTCTAGAGGATGGACGAGGGGTACTCGTACCGTTCAATGACTCCTCTGCCATTGCTGACACGACGATTGAACTGTTAGAGAACCCCGGCGCCCTCCGGGCAATGCGAGATCGTGCCTACCTCTACGCGCGGCAAATGGTCTGGAAGCGCGTGGCGCAGTCTTACATGGGATCGTTTGCCAGTGCACGCGCCGATCACAAGCAACCCACCCGCGAAGACTTTCCCCTCCCAAGTGGCGGGGCGCGAGTCATAGACGGACTCCTGAGTGCTTGAGCGGTCATCGAAGCGATTTGGCACTACTGGTACTTTGAACTGACCAGCGGAGCTCCGGAAGCGAGTGGACGGTGAAGAAACTAATTGTTTTTGATCTGGATGGGACGCTCGCCGAAAGTAAGTCAGCTCTAGACCCGGAAATGTCGGCACTCCTGCATGAGCTGCTGAACATCGTCAAAGTGGCCGTAATCTCAGGAGGCGATTGGCCGCAATTCGAAGGACAACTGCTCTCCAGGCTTCCCCATGACGAGCGCCTGCTGAACTTGTCCCTGCTTCCGACGTGTGGAACAAAGTTTTACCAATACTCGAAGACTTGGAACAAACTCTATGAAGAAGACTTCACCGCAGATGAAAGGGATCGGATACTCAGCTCTCTCAACAAAGCGATCGGAGAAGCTGGTTACAAAATTCCGCGCGTCTGGGGAGAGGCGATCGAAGATCGAGGGAGTCAGATAACATTTTCCGCTCTCGGTCAGCAGGCGCCCCTGGAAGAAAAAAACAGGTGGGACCCCAATTATGCCAAGCGAACAAAGATCAAAGGGCTTCTTGACGCGTGGATCCCAGACTTTTCGGTGCGCATCGGAGGCTCGACATCGATTGATATCACTAAACCTGGCGTTGACAAGGCATACGGGATCAGGAAACTGCGAGACCTCCTGAACATTTCGATACCAGAGATGATCTTCATTGGCGACGCCTTATTCGTCGGAGGGAACGACTATCCGGCAGAACAAGCAGGAGTGGTCTCAATCTCGGTTCGGGATCCACGCGAGACAAAACGGGTGACTGAAACAATCATCGCTTGTTTGTCAGATTGCATCCCGGAAAGTGCAGGCATAAGTTTGGGATCTTCCTCTTGAGGCCGGCGTGGAGTGCCCGGCGAATTTTGTACCAGTGGAGATGAGGCAAACTGGTATGAGAGGAGCTTGGTATGGCACGAGGGAAGAAACACACGGCGGAACAGATCGTGAGTTTGCTACGGCAGATCGAAGTGGGGACGGCGAATGGGAAGCTGACGCCGCAAGCCTGCAGGGAAGCTGGGATCACGGAGCAAACCTATTACCGTTGGCGCAAGGAGTACGGCGGTTTGCAAGTAGACCAGGCGCGGCGGCTGAAGGAGTTGGAGCAGGAGAACGCGAAGCTGAAGCGGCTGGTGGCTGAGCTGAGCCTGGACAAGCTGGTGTTGAAGGACATCGCCTCGGGAAACTTCTAAGCCCGGAACGGCGACGTTGTGCGGTGAGCCATGCGCGGGAAGAGCATGGGATCAGCGAGCGGCGAGCGTGCCAACTGGTGAATCAGCCCAGGGGCACGCAACGCTACCAGCCGACACAACGGGACGATGAAGATGCTTTGACCCGGGCCATTCTCGCGTTGGCTAGCCAATATGGCCGCTACGGTTATCGCCGCATCACCGCATTGTTGCGGGAAGCGGGCTGGCCGGTGGGCAAGGATCGGGTAGAACGCATCTGGCGTCGCGAAGGGCTGAAGGTTCCGCAGAAGCAGAAGCCACGAGGGCGGTTGTGGCTCAACGACGGGTCGTGCGTACGGCTGCGGCCGGAGCGGCCCAATCATGTCTGGTCCTACGATTTCGTCAGCACCTATACGCATGACGGCAGGACAGTACGCATGCTGAATCTCATCGACGAGTTCACGCGGAAGTGCCTGGCGATCCGTCCTCGACGTAGGTTGAACAGTCGGAACGTGATCGAGGTTGTGGCCGACGCCATGATCGAGCACGGAATCCCGGAACATATTCGCTCGGACAATGGCCCGGAGTTCATAGCCCAGAAGTTGCGGAACTGGCTGGCGGACGTAGGAACGAAGACGCTGTACATCGAACCGGGCTCGCCTTGGGAAAATGGTTACTGTGAGAGTTTCAACTCGAAGCTGCGCGACGAATTTCTGAACGGAGAAATCTTCTACTCGCTGAAAGAAGTGCAGGTGCTGGCGGAACGTTGGCGCGTCTATTACAACACGGTGAGGCCACACTCTTCACTAGGCTATCGACCACCGGCACCAGCAGCCCAGCAGAGGCAAGCAAATACGGGGCATGGAAAACTGGAAAGCAAAGAACGCTTTCCACTTTCCCACACCCCTGACTGCGGCGGGATAAGTACCGAACTCGCTGCGCTACACTAATATTCCACTTGGTACAAAATATCGGGCAGGCCAATCCGACGCTAGAGATCGCGTCTCGCTAGGAAAATGCACACTTATCATCTGGTGAGAACTGGTGCCTTAGTCGCAGCGTTCGTCGACGGACATCGCACGGTGACAGTTGATGCGAATAGGAGAGACGAACTGCGGAACTACATGGCGTCGGTCGGCCTTTCCCCGGCCGAGATCAACCAGAAGGTACATGAGCTTTACATTACAAACACGACCACATTCGCGGCCACCCCCAAGGTCAAAGCCAATCGTGGCGGTGCAGGCCCGAACTGACCATGCAGGAGCTAATAAGATTATGAGTCCGGTTTCCACCGATCAAAGAGAGAGCATAATGACCCTGCACAAGCAGCGAGTTGAGAATGTCGAAATTGCGACAGAATGGAGCCTTCCGTTTGCCCACGGTTAGCGCTGCAGCTGCATGGGAGAAGATTTGCCAGCCAGAGTGGTACCGATCTCAGCACCCGGATCAGGAGAAGGTTGAGGATGCAGAAGATCGAAGAGCAGTATTTTAACGATCCCAGCATCGATCCGCTGAACAAGACGCTGCTCGCCTTTGCCAGCTACAACGCGGGTCCAAACCGCATCGCCGAACTGCGCCAGCAGGCGCGGCAACAGGGACTCGATCCTAACAAATGGTTCGATAACGTCGAATTGATGGTCGCCCGGCAGATCGGTGAGATTACGGTGACCTATGTCGGCAACGTGTAAAAGTACTACATCGCCTACAAGCTGGCACTCGGTCAGCCAGAAAACAAGTAAAGAAGCTTCATCTCGTCAAACCCTCGAATTGCTGGACGAGGGGCGATGACCTCTCAAGCAAATCTAAGGTGCGAAGTATCCTGAGATGTCCAAGATCAACTGCGTCAACCCACTGGCGTACGGGTCGCTCGTCATCCGCAGCGCCCAGGTTCCCTGCAGCAGCTCGACCGCTGTGATATCGTCCCTCGCGTTCGAACGCCATCTTTACCGTTTCTGGATTGGTCTCAACTCTTGATTTCTTTGTCGTTGATTTCCATTTCCTTGGTTTCCCGCATTACCCTGTCGTCGCGAAGGTCAACCTCACCCCTCTTCACGTCGCGAAGGCGATCCTTGAACGCCTTAACTTTGTTGTGCACGTGTATGAAAGGGTTTATGTACTCCTGATCGTCCATGGCGTTCGCCCCCGCTTACGAGTCTACTCTTTGTTCCAGCGAGTAGCTGGAGCGATCCGGCTATCTGCTCTACACGAGCCAGCACAAAGCTGTTCGTGTGCGATCTCCTGGGGGGCCAGGCGCCGATTCCGAGTTTCCGCCGGGTCCAAGCTGCTCATGGACCGCGATGTCCCGGAATGTCCCCAAATGTCCCCCAATGCCTGTTGCTCGAATTTCCCGAACACTATACGACTGAGCAACCAAAGCTGCTCATGAAGCACGAGTGATCGCAGCACTGCCGTTGCTGTGACAAGGTGCTTCCTATCGCAAGCGAAATTCTAGACTTATAGGAGAACCTGTGGCCCTTCGACTATGCTGTGTAGCACTCGCATTTCTGTCATCGGTTGTCTCGGTCACAGCTCAGTCCACGACCCCTCGGCTGACGAGCGGCAATGCTGTGGCAACGACGGCTGCGGCACCAGCAACCGCTCAGGTTCCCCGGCTGGTACGGTTCAGCGGAACCGCGACCGTCATCGACGCCAATGCGCCAGGAGGCGTAGTCGGCGTCACCTTCTCGCTCTATGCCGAGCAAAATGGCGGAGCGCCCCTTTGGTCTGAGGTGCAGAACGTTCAGGTTGACAAGACAGGCCGTTACACGGTGATGCTCGGCTCCGGCCAGCCCGATGGCCTGCCGCTAGAATTGTTTACCGGTGCCCAGGCGCAATGGTTGGGCGTGCGCGTAGAAGCGCAGCCGGAACAGCCGCGCGTCATGCTGCTGAGCGTACCTTACGCACTGAAAGCGGCCGACGCGGAGACTTTTGGTGGCAAGCCGCCGTCCGCATTTGTTTCCGCGCCTACTGGCGGAAGCTCGAATTCCGCCCCGAATGGCACCCTCGGCGGTTCTAGCGTGAAGAACGAACATCCGTTGGGCCTGACCGGAAGCGGTACGACTAACTACATTCCCTTGTGGACGAACGCCTCCAACCTCAGCAGTTCTGTCATATTCCAGGGCTCAGGGCGCGAAATCGGAATCGGAACCTCGAACCCGGTCACACCGCTCGAGGTCACCGGAAACAACTCCATCGCGATCGTGGACGTCACGCAGACTGGCTCCTCCGGCTCCGCCATCGCCGGCGACGTCACCGCTGCTGGTGGCAATGGCTACGGCGTGACGGGAACTACGGGCAGCCCGGCTGGCACCGGTGTTGTCGGGGTGAATACCGCCACCACTGGAAATGCGGTAGGTACCGCAGGCAGTAGCAGTAGTTCAACGGGCATCGGCGTTCTCGGCGTGGGCGCGAGCGCCGCCGGCGTCAACTATGGAGTATCCGGCACGACGAACAGTTCCATCGGTGTCGGCGTTGGCGGATCCGCTAACAACCCCACCGGCGCTAACTTTGGCGTATTTGGGGAAAGTTCCAGTACTGCCGGTACGGGAGTGAGCGGAGATGCCTCGGCAACCAGCGGATTCGCCGTAGGCGTCGCCGGCAGCAGCAATAGCACCTCGGGCGTCGGTGTCGTGGGAAGCGCCAATGCCCAGACCGGCTCTGCGTTTGGAGTAAAAGGGGTGACCGATAGTTCCACTGGCGTGGGAGTGTATGGCATCGCGAACAGCAATACCGGCGCAAACCTGGGTGTGGAGGGCATAGCTTCAAGTCCAAGTGCCGCCGGCGTCCAAGGTACAAACAATAGCCCCACTGGCACTGCCTTCGGAGTGACGGCTTTAACGGTCAGCACGGGCGGCATAGCCATGTACGGAGTCGGGGTCGAGCCTAGCGTAACCACAGGCGCTGCCCGCCCGGTCGCGGTGTGGGGATCGACCAATCAAAGCGGCGGCGTCGCGGTAGCGGGGACTGCCGACGACGGCTACGCCATGGCAGCGGCCAATTACTCGGTCGGCACGGCCACAGTGCGTTTCGAGAACCAGGAGCCCGATGACGACGGAAGCCTGGTGTTCAGGACGATCGGTACCGCCTTTGATGGAGATTGCATCATCGATGTAAGCGGAAACCTGCTCTGTTCGGGCACCGTCAGTGGCTCGGTTCGCGTGGACAACGGCCAGCGCAGGGTAGCGCTTTACGCCATGCAGGCGGCGGAAAACTGGTTTGAAGATGCCGGCTCGGCTCGCTTGGCCAACGGCTCGGCGGTAGTACACATGGAGTCGATTTTCGCACAGACAGTCAACGGCGAAGTCGAGTATCACGTCTTTCTGACACCAAAGGGAGATTGCAAGGGACTTTACGTCACCAATGAGACGGCAGATAGCTTTGAAGTGCGTGAACTGGGAGGCGGTGCAGCGAACATTGCTTTCGACTACCGCATCATGGCGCGGCGCAAAGGCTACGAGAATGTCCGCTTGGCCGACAACACCAAGCGCTTCGCCAATTTGGCGGCACAGGACAAGCAGATGCAGCGGGAGCAACCTAAGCTGCCCGCCAAGAGGAGCGCAACCGCAAGCGCAGTACAACCGCCCCAGAGGGGATCAAGGATTGTGGAATCCGTTCCTCATCAGCCTCCAGCGTACTTGGTGGTGAAGAAGAACAAGTAGAAACTGCTTCGAGGATCGATCTGGAGTTCCCTGGAGTTGACCGACAAAGTTGGCGGCTTGGGGCAGCGCATGCCCAGCCTCTCGAAACGACCGACGACTCTCGTACGGCAGGAAACCGCGTCCCGCGTTCGTCGTCTTTGACAGCGTGTCCCGGTGCACAGAATAGGTAAGCTCACCACGGCCTGCCCATGCTGGGGATCGATTATTCCAGGGTCATTGAGGCCGCTGGAAGGTCGCCCTCTGGCGATACCGGTAAGCCATAATTTTCGGGCGAGACTTGTGAATCATCGCGAATCTCAGCCAATGGCGGTGGCGCCGGTTCTTCCACCGGGGTGGACATCTGAGGGCCGCCCGCAACCGCTTTCGCACCGCTGGCCGCCGATTGCGGCTCCGTCTCAGCGGACGCATTCGGAGACAACGTGCTAGTCATTGCCGGCTCTGAGTCACTTGCGCCCGAAGTTTCCCCCGGCTCCGGCGCGCTGGTCTCCGGGTCTTCCTCCCAGTCCATCGCCGGGTGGTCGGCGGACATGGTGATGGCATCGATGAGGGTCAACAAGGTGAGGCCTTCGTCCGGCGGCTTCGCAGCGATCGGGTCGGTGTTCAATGGGTTGTCGTCGGACGCATACTCCTGATCTTCTTCTTCCACACGCTCCCGTGCTTCCTTAAGATATGAGTCGAGCATGCGCATTTGTTTTAAGATCATGTTCTGGCTCGCGGTGGCATAACGGCGGAGGGTTTCCATCAGCGGTTGGTTGATTGTGAATTCTGTGTTCCAGTATTGAGTCTGCTCATTGGCTACCCTCAAATACATCATCTCTGTATGCAGGCTCCGTTGTTGCCGCCAGCATTCCAGGATCAGGTTATCGACCAGCAGCTGCACGCGGATGTCGTCAGCGCCGAACTTGTTCAGCAACTCCTGACGCAGCTCCTCCAGTTTGTGGTTGTGGACTTCACCGCTGTCGCTACAGAGCAGCTTGGATGAAAGAATGCCATGTTTGATCGCGTTGAAGCGGCTGATGGCCTTGCCCGCTGGCGTGCGCGGACCGGTGGAGCGCTGCGCGTTGGCGCGGTTGGCCTGCAGGCGGCGGTTGGAAGTTGTGGGTTTCGGAATTGGGTTTATTTGGCTCGTATTAGTATTGCGTTCCATCCCGTACCTCCTTATTAGTACGTGACGCGGTAGCAAGGCCGGTACCTGTGGTTCCGACCAGCGGGTTTCTGTTTGCGGCAATGTCCCGGCTCGCTAGCGAGCCGGCCCAAAGCGCCGGAACGCCATCATCGACCGCTTTGGAGCTCACCGAAGACTAGCGGCTCCATGAATGAACTCGAGAGTCGAAGCCCATCTGAATGCTGGAGGCAGCCAACGTCCGAGAGGTCTACCGTCTGCTGGTCGACTCCATAGTCGAATCAAGTTAAGGCGCCTCCGTTCCCCATGCCCCAGGGCGGCATACTTGGCCCTATCGATCAACAGCTTGTCACCAGCTTCCTCAGAAAACTTCAAATGAATGTCGGTCACGGAACTATTTCTTTCCGGTCCGCTTCGTTTCGCAAATCGGTGACAGCGTCCTTGCTGGACGCTGCCGAGGGTGATGTATCAATCTGCGTAACAGAGTACTCGGTGATCAAAAGGTGTTTCTGGCTGATGTTGGAAACTACCGTCCGCACCTCAGTCTGCAGGAACTTGTTGTTACGCCACGGGCGGCGGCGGAGCATGGTTACCATAGATCCCGTGCCGCTTTCGGGGTTGCTGTACACCGTGCTCTGAATGCCCCAGAGTCCTGGCGGGAATTTCTTGTTCAGGGCAGCAGCCATCCGGGCAACTTGTTCGGCTGACCTGTGGCTCAGTGCTCCGCCAGACGCAACCGGTGTTGCTGTTGGTGTGGTGGGTGAATGGTTGGGCCGATTCACCGTTCCGCGGTGCGTCCGCCTGGGGTCTTCGGTCACAGACTTAGCGGTAATAGACTTAGTCTTCGTCATGATTGTCTCCACGGATTTCGATTTACCCGCTGCTTTGGCCATACTGCTTTTCTCCTGGGCCCGGATGGGCCTCTGTTACAAGGATCCGGAAGTCGGATTGTGCAAACACTTCCGATCGCCTGCCCGAACAGGACGATGTTGCGGCGGGGCGCGTGACCGTTTTGCCGTCTTTCGAGCGGCACAATTGAATTCTGTGCGGAGGGGCGCGGAGTTGCGCATGACTGCGCCCAGGTTTAGGCCGTTTCCACCGAGCTTTCCCGGTCCGAGCAGAATCTCCTTCATTCGTGTTCCCCTACCCTGGGGTGCGTAGTCAGGATCTTGTTCGTTACTGATCTGAGGTACAGACTTGTTCCGCCGCATGATTGCAGCTTTAGATTTCGATCTACTTGCATGCCCGCAGGGTCACTTCCTGAGCATGCTCAAGGACATCGCACACCACGTCGGGCTGAACTGAGGGCGCTGTACCGGCATGCTGGACGGGAAAGAGGTGTCGTGCAAGAAACACCCGGTCTGCGGCGAATGGGAGTTGCACCGGTTCAGGAAGACGTTCGCGTGTATGCACCACGAGCGCAAACATGTCAGCGTGAACACTCTGCGGGAGTGGCCGGGGCATGAATCGCTGGACGTGACACTTGCGTATTTGAAGGGCTCGGACGCGGCCAGCGAGCCGGTGCAGGAACTGGTGGCGAATGGGGCACTGCCGGCGTATGTCTGAGTTAGAGCACCTGGTTCGGGACCAGGTTCTCGGCCCTAAAGTGCCAGAAACAACTCCTTTGGTTTCAACAAAATGGTTTTAGGCGGCTGTTGAAGTTTGGTGATTTTTGCTGATCTTGGAGCACTGCACCATCACAAAATCGTCTACAGTTGCGGGACGTGTTTTGCAACAGGCTTCGAAGAGCCATTGAGAAAAAATGAGATACGCGCCTCACATGTCAACCGACCCCCTGGTATCGGCCCAGGTTCCCTGGTCGGCCTAGCCCTTACACCAGTGTTGCCATTCACATCGTGTCAGTACGGGATTGCGGTCCTTCATGCGAACCCGTGTGCCCAAAAATCCATGAGGGGAAAAGTTATGGATATTTTCGTGCAAAGAAAACTCGGTGGGTATTTTTGTCATCTCACTCACGTTCTAGCCAGACACTCTGAAGCCGCGGGAAAAAAGCGCCCATGTCCGAAGCAATCACCTTTGCTGGCACTCCGCTGGGCCAGTATCGCCATATCTGTGCGTTCTTCCATACACCCGACGAGATGTATCGCGTCCTGATGCCGTTCATCAAGGACGGCTTCACGCGTGGAGACCGCGCTTTTCATATAGTGGATTCACGCAATTGGGAAGCGCACGTAGACCGGTTACGGAACGCTGGCATCGAGGTCGACTCAGCCATGCAGGACGGGCAGCTCGAAGTCCGCAACTGGCATGAGGCGTATCTTCGCGACGGGCACTTCTCGCAGGATCGAATGCTAGCGCTCATCGAAGAGGTACTTCAATCGGGGCCGAAGCAGGGATATGAAATAACCCGGCTGGTGGCCCACATGGAGTGGGCGCTGGAAGACATGCCGGGGGTTAATGATCTCGTGGAATACGAGACCCGCCTCAACTACGTGCTCCCACGCTATAAAGATCCGGTCATATGAACGTACGACTGCGCCAAGTTTGGCGCTGGCGTCGTTATGGACATCATGAGAACGCATCCTATGGTCATTATCGGGGGCGTTCTGCAATCGAATCCGTTCTTTGTTCCACCCGACGAGTTTCTGCTGGAATTGAGGGAGCGTGGCGCGTACCGAATCAAAGCAGAATCCAAACATGCCTGAAGTTGGCGAACGCTCGGGCACAGACGCCGAGGTGCGCGAGGCCGTTGTACTGCGCCGAGCGATGCGTGACCTGCTCGCGTTGTGCACGATCCCGGCGGCATGGGTGGGACGGCCTCCTGAGGCAATCGCGACGGGTGTGGTGGACGTCCTCGTCTCTGCTCTGCGCGCGGAATGCGGTTATCTGATCCTGGCTGCTGACACACCCGCCGTCGAAGTCATTCAGGGGCAGGTGCCTGCCGAAGTCCTCAGCGCTCTGCTTCAGAAATGCTCGGGAGAAATGCCGCGGGCACCTGTAGTACACGAACTTTCCGCATCATACCGTGCCGCCGTTGTTCCGATCACCGTCGCCTCGAAATCCGGCATAGTGGCCGCGATTTCCTCGCGAACCAACTTTCCCACTGAAACAGAATCCATGCTCATGTCGGTTGCCGCCAACCAGGCCACCGTGTCGCTGGAACAAGCGCACCTGCTGCAGGGTCAGCGCAAAGCCCAAGAAGCTTTGGAGGAGGCGGCCCGACGTGAAGCGCAGCTCCGCATGGAAGCGGACCTGGAACGGCGCCGGTTGCAGGACTTGATGGCGCAAGCGCCTGCGGCCATCGGCCTGATGCATGGGCCGGATCACCGCTGGAGTTATGTCAATGATTACTACGTCCGCGCTACTGGTCGGACTGCTCCGGCTGACTTCATTGGCAAGACCTTGGAGGAGAGTCTTCCGGAAATCGAGACGTCGGTGTTCCGCGAGTTGTTGGACGCGGTGTATCGGACAGGCGAGCCTTACGTCGGCCATGAAATGAAGACAACACTTAACCGTACGGGACAGCCCTCGGAGGCGTACTTCGATTTCGTCTATCAGCCGGTCCGGAACTCGGTGGGAGAGGTCGAAGAAATTCTGGTACATGCGGTTGAAGTTACCGATAGAGTCTTGGCGAGAAGGGCGATCGCCGAAAGCGAAGAAAGGCTGCGACTAGCTCAGAATGCCGCGCAGGTCGGCACCTGGGAGTGGGATGAGCTGCACGATACCCGCAGCCTCTCTCCGGAGCTTCATCAACTGTTCGCCACCGATCCGTCCAATCTCAATTACGTGAAGACTTGGGCTGAACGGGTCCATCCGGAAGACTGGGACCAAGTGCAGCGATTGATGCAAGAGAGTTATCGCCGGGGAGAAATGCAGTTCGAGTACCGTTACCGGCATCCCGAGCTTGGAACACGTTGGTTCTATTGCAAAGGACGGCGAAACGAGGGTGAAACCCGAATGCTCGGAATCGTCCAGGATGTCACGGAACGCAAGTTGGCGGACCAAGCCCTACGCAAAAATCAAGAGCGATTGCAGACTGCCTTGATCGCCTCGCAGCGCCTCGCCGCTATCGTTGACTCTTCCGACGATGCCATTGTCAGCAAAGACCTGACCGGCATCGTGACGAGCTGGAACGCCTGTGCGGAAAAAACCTTCGGCTATACAGCGGAAGAGATGATCGGCAAGTCGATCATTAACATCATCCCGCCTGAGTTGCATGAAGACGAGCGGCGCATCCTGGCCACGATAGCGCGTGGTGAGCGTATCGAACACTTTGAAACGGTACGCATGAAGAAAAACGGTGAGCGCATTGACGTGTCGCTCACGATTTCGCCAGTCAAAGATGAGCAGGGTAAGGTCATAGGGGCGGCGAAGATCGCGCGCGACATCACGCAGCGAAAGAAAACGGAGAGGGCTCTTCAATTAACCGAGAAGCTGGCCTCGGTTGGCCGGCTGGCGGCTACCGTCGCCCACGAGCTCAATAATCCATTGGAAGCAGTCACCAACTTCATTTTTCTGGCTCAAACTACTGAGGACCTGCCACCAACTGCAAAGGAGTACCTTACTTTGGCCGACCGGGAACTCGAGCGCGTCAGCCATATCGCACAACAGACACTCGGGTTCTACCGCGACACCTCGGCTCTCACGGGCGTGAGTATGCGCGCCTCAATCGACGATGTGCTGCGGGTTTTTCAGAGTAAGGTTCGTTACAAATCACTCCAAATCGAGCTTGATATCCAACCCGGTTTGAAGGTCGAAGCACACCATGGCGAAATACGCCAAGTCTTTTCGAATCTCATCTCGAACGCCATCGATGCGTCTTCGAAGGGAGGCGTCATCAAAATACATGGCAAGACTGTGGTTAAGGACGGCGACCCGTACGCACAAATAACGTTCGCTGATTCTGGATGTGGAATACCAGAACGCCTCAGGCCAAGCATTTTCAACCCGTTCTTCACAACCAAGAGCGATGTGGGAACCGGTCTCGGGCTGTGGGTGTCCAAGAGTTTGGTCGAGAAGCATGGCGGGCACATTTCATTTCGAACGGCGGTTGGCAAGGGCACTGTCTTTTGTGTTCAGTTTCCCTTGAGTGTATCTTTTTCGAAGGAGCGCCATCGTGCAACTGCATGAGCATTGGACCGGGGACTGTTGTCCGCTAACTGCCCCGGGGCTGCATCTGCTGAGGGGAAAGGCGCCTGCTCCAGAGATTTCTACAGATCCATCCACGCTTGTTGCTGAACATTCTCGAAAGCAGCGCGTTCTGGTGGTTGATGATGAACAGTTGATCGCCCAGAGCCTGCGAGACATTCTCTCGCGGGCGGGTTTCGAGGCAGTCTTCGCACTGAGCGGGACCGAAGCCATCGAGGTTGCACAGCAAATCTGTCCGGATATCGTAATCAGTGATGTAATCATGCCCGACCTAGACGGAGTACAAACCGCGATTGCTGTTCAACGCGCTTGCCCTAACGCCCGCATCATGCTATTTTCCGGGCAAGCCGCGACCTCCGACATACTCGAAAGAGCAAGAGCAGAGGGACACAATTTTGAACTCCTGCCCAAACCAATACATCCCGCCCGGCTGCTTGCAGCTATCAATAAGTTGATGTGAGCAGAACGCCAGCCAGCCGGCCCGAGTGTCATGCGATTGAGCTGACAATCCCGTAGTTCAAAAGGGTGCCGCACCGCGCACGCAGACTGGACCGCCAATCGTTGATACACGGACCGCTGCGTTCGCCTTATATTCGCCTGTCGAACTGTAGACGATTTTGTGATGGTCACGCCTCCAAAGCAACTAGCGCAACAGCAAGCACTTAGAATCACCGCAGTTCAACAGATTTCACAAGGCTTGAAATCTGGTTCGGGATCATGTGAGTTAACTTTCTGGTATACAGGCTATCTTCCCTAAAATCAGCAGGTTGCATTTTCAGGGTGTTGAGGGCTGTTGATCCTCGTGGAAGTTCCAGTTACAAATTTGACTACAGTTACGGGTCGGCCTCCCAACGATGCAGTCACGAACCTGCTGAAAACAGGAGTATCGCCGCAATCGCCGGGCGCACCGATCACTTAATCTTAGACTAGGTGCCCTAGTCGGCGCCGTCCGGACTGGCAAGCATGGGTGCCAGTTAATCGCACCTTCTAGGAATTCACGGTAACCACTAACCCGCGAGATGCCCGAGCATTCCGTATCAAACACAGTCGCGAAACGGAAGAGGTTATTACGTGCGACATGGAGATATAACAACAGTTATCTTCGAGGAAATGCTGTAAACTCAGTCCTGACCGGCAGCGCGCAGCAGAACTACGCCGGAATCCGTGTGGCCTCGCACAATCGCCAATTGTTTTCCATCGGCCGACCAATTGAAGTCCCGGATCTCCTCCGACGTGAAGTTGGTCAAGGCCCATGGAGGCGATCCATCCAGGGGTTGGACCCAGATGTTGCCTACGGACTTGTCAAAGACTGCATAGGCATAGGCCTTGCCGTCGGGCATGAATCGCAGCATTCCGGCCCAGGGACGGTCCTCAAGGGCGAAGCGCGGATCCGCATCAATCGCGCGCGGAGAGGGCGAACCGTCCGTAGACAGCAACACAATCTGTAAATGGTATTTGTCGCCTTTCTTGCTCTCTGGCCCGTTCAGAAAGGCAAGCAGCTTACCGTCCGGGGACTGGCCAATCTGAGAGAAGAAACTGTTCGCGATCTTGGCTCGGAGAACCGCCGGCCAAAGGCACCCTCATAACGGCCTGCGCTCTTCCGTCCCGATAGTAAACCCATTTGTTATCCGCCGAGCACACAGGAAAAATGTCTTCGTTACCGAAGGTGAGCTGCTGCAGTCCCTGCCCGCTCCGGTCAATTCTCCAGATATTAACGCTGGGAGTATTCGGTACGATGCTGATGAAAACGATGGTGCGGTCGTCTGGGCACATTACCGGTATGAAGCTGGGAAGCTTTTCGTCGGCCAGGATGGTTGTTCTGTCTCCAGTTTCCGGATCGAGTTGCACGATGCTGCTGTCGGGATCGGCCAGCAATTTCCCGTCGCGCGTCCACGACGCGTCCGAACCACCTGCAAGACCCATCAACTGCTTTGCCTCAGCCACGGCTCCGCTGGCCGGAAGCACATAAAGATGGTAGTTTTCGTTCGCCACCACTGCGGCCAGGGTTTGATCGTTGCTCGTGAGGCTGATGTCTCCGTATTGGCCGCTGTCGGTAGCAATCGTCTTAAACTCGCCCTGCGGATAACTGACAAAACCAAGCCGTCCGCTTTGAATTTTGTTGTGGATCACCAGCAGGCCGCTGCCATCGTGCAGCCACGTCAGGTTAGCCAGGAATTCCCGGAATATTTTGAGCCGCGCGAAGACTCGTTGCTTGCCGGTCTCTACGTCAATCGCGACCAATTCCGTCGTGGACTTGTCTTTCGCATCCCCAATGCAAACAATGGTTTTTCCGTCCGGTGACCAGGCCGGCTCAAACGGGGTAGGATGGTCCCCGCTGACCAGCGTTCTTTCGGTCCCACCGTCGCGGTTTGCAATCCAAAGCCGGTATTTCCCCATTTCCGGATCGTTGTCCCGAATGAAGGCCATCTGCTGACCATCGGGAGAAAACGTTGGGTCCGAATCGATGTCTCGAGCCACCAGGCTCGGCGTGCCTCCTAACACCGCGACCCGGTATAAATCGTAGGTCTTCGTGTCTTTGGCCCCGCTGCCGCCGCGTCGGAAATAGATGTAATTCCCGTCCGACGAAAAAACAATGTTCCCGTAAATGGCTCCTTTCAACGCAGTCACTACTTGCGCGTTACTGTTGGTGGGAAGGTGCCGCAACCACAAGCTCTCTTCGCCTTTTTCATCGCGGCGGACCAACGCCAAGTATTTTCCATCGGGCGAAATCGCCACGATCGGGCGCCGGTAGTCTCGGCAATCTTGGTGACCGTGTAGTTCCCAAACAAGCGTTGAGGCCGGCGTGTCAGCAACGATCGGACACCGAACCCCGCAGCCACGATCACCAGCAAACCAATCACCGCCGTCACTGCCGTAGCCCGCTTGTGATGGCGCGCCACTTCGACGATCACTTTGGTCGACGAGGAAGAATCGAACGAAGGCCGGCTGGACGGGGATTGCGGTGTTGGCGCCGGTCCACTCCCTTCCGCGGCCGTTCCCGCCAATCTGCTTCCATTGGCTCCGCTCCCGCTCGACTCCGCAGCGCCCAGGCTCTGGTCCCGCTGCAAGCGCTTCAGATCGCTGCGCATCTCTGCCGCCACCTGGTAGCGCAACTCCCGATCTTTCTCCAGCGCCTTCACGATGACATCGTCGAGCTTTGGCGGCAGGGCAGGGTTGATTTGCAGCGGCCGCGACGGGGTTTCGTCCAGAATCGCCTTGAATACGAGGGCTGAGGTTTTTCCTGAAAACGCAGATCTACCGGTCGCCATTTCATATAGCACCGCACCCAGCGAGAAAATATCGGTTCGGGAGTCCAACATGTCTCCTCGCGCCTGCTCGGGCGACATGTAGGCAACGGTGCCCAAGGCCGTTCCCGGACTCGTCAGGACCGCCGGGCTGGTGAGCGCGCCGCCCGACTCCTCCGCATCTTCCTCCAACTTCGCCAGACCAAAATCCAGCACCTTGCATTCGCCGTGCGCTGTGACAAAAATGTTTCCCGGCTTCAGGTCGCGATGGACAATCCCGCGATGGTGTGCCGCGTCCAGCGCATCCGCCACCTCCATCCCGTAGCGCAGCACCTGGTCGAGCGGCAACCTCCCCCGCCGCAACCGGTCGGCTAGCGGCTCGCCTTCCAGTCGTTCCATCACCAGGTAACTGAGTTCCGTCCTGCGAACCGACATCATGCACCTGGCAGATATTGGGATGATTCAGCGATGCGATCGCTCTCGCTTCTCGATCGAATCGATCCTGCGCCCCTGGCTTGCCCGAGAGGTGAATGGGCAAAACTTTGATGGCCACGATTCGATTCAGCCGCGTGTCGCGCGCGGCGTACACTTCTCCCATACCGCCCGATCCGAGCAGCGAAGCAATTTCATAGGGCCCGAGTTTGCTTCCAGGATCCAGCGCCATCAGTCCGGCCATTATATTCCTTGGAAATCGCCCTGCTCCTAACCGAACCGATCCGACCGTGAGCGACGAAACTTCAACAAATCGGAGCACTTCGGGCGCTCAACGAGCACGTCCTCTAATTCCGATACCACCCAGCATTCGTTTAGGCCAGGCTGAATCTTCCCACCCTCACCATGAGAGCAGCGGCGACAACCAACAGCAGCGACGGCGATGAGGGCGAGCATCAGAAGGTCGCGTCTGCGCCTCACAGCAGCACTTTACGTGCATCAATGTCGAATGTCATCGATTACTGTTGTAAACAGCCATATCGCAAGTTGCGCCGAGAACGATGCACCCGGCTTCGTAACTTGTGATATGGCGATGTTAGGCCAACTGACCATGTTGTCCGCCCTTGAGCGATGGCAGTAATATCCTGTCGAGCATTTTGAACACGGGATGGATGCGGTCATCACAGGAGACTCAAATGAACAGAACTGAGCCCATTATCGTGGGGCCTGGACAGACACGGCATGCTGATGGTCAATCCCTTGTGGTTCCTGATGAGGTGCAGTGTAAGGTGAGAACGTCTGACCTCGGAGGTCGCCTTTGCATCGTGCTGGCCCATCACGCTCCATGGGAAGGTCCGCCGCTTCACACTCACCGTGATGGCGACGAATGGTTCTTTGTCACAAAAGGTGAGTTCGTGTACGAGGTTGGAGGCAAGTTGTACAGGGTACTCGAAGGTGGCAGCTTGGTGGCACCACAGAAGATCCCGCACCGATACATCAACGGACCTACCCCCGGCACCCTATTCGTTGGACTTACACCGGGGGGCGGATTGGAGGAATTCTTCGAGGAGGGTGCTCGCAGACGCAGAAACCCATCTTCCACCCCTCCTACCCTCGAGGAGCTAGTCGCGCTGTATGCCAAATACAATGTCGATTACATCGGGGGAAGGCTAACAGAAGACGACTTCAAGAAGGCCACAACGTAATTAAGCGCCCCAACCAAATGAGGGACATGCCGGAGCCGTCTTTCGATAGCGTGACTGCAGAGAACGCCAAATCTGATAGCAGAGTAATCCCCAAATAGAAGGCGCGACTCAGGCCGGCGAGTTTCACGATAACTATACTGATTAACCCTACAGCGCTTCGGCTCGGCTCAATCACGTCGCGAATGCGCTTTCCAAGATTCCAGCTAACAACAGGTTTCGGTAGATGGCGATCGCGGCAGCGACTGATGAGACCGACGACTTCATAGATGGC
>CAVOSH010000004.1:0-1501169 GCA_963698845.1 uncultured Acidobacteriaceae bacterium | reverse complement strand
AAGCAATCGGTGGTTTTTTTTGCTTCGACTTTTACGACGTATTGCTCCGATGAATAACATCGCAGCGCCGGCGTTTGCGGTGGAACTTGCGCCGCCCGGCGATGACGTCGAGGACATTGCCAATCCGGAATATCAAGAGAAGGTGGCGCAGGCGATTGCCGCCGGGGTAGCCGCCGTACGCTCCAAGGTGCCGGAGGTGCGACCGTGATGCTTCCCAACACCGAGCCGCGTAACGGATCCCGCAGCCACCGCCCCGTCCTGATCATGTTCGCCGTTCTGGCGGTGGTTGCTGTCGGTCTGGGTTTTTACGCGCTACATCTTAAGCGCAAGGTCGCACGCGATGAACAGGCCGCCAGCGACCAGCAAGGTGTAGTGACACCGCAGGGCAATGGGCCTCCGGAGGCCGTTACGCTGTATGTCGCCAATGACAGCGATGGCACGTTGGGCAAGACGCAAGTCAATGTTCCGATGCCGGTGGAGCGCAGCGAGCGCGCACGGGCGGTGCTGCGCACTTTGCTGGCGCAATATCTGAAGACGAACTCGACCCACCCCATCGGGAAAGACTCCGATGTGCGGCAGGTCTTCCTGATGGACGACGGCAGCGCAATTGTCGATACCAGTGCGGCCTTTGCCGACTCGCACCCCTCGGGCGTGCTCGCGGAAGAGCTGACGGTCGCCTCGATTGTGGTGACGCTTTACGAGAATGACAGCAAGATTACGCGGGTAAAAATCCTGGTCAACGGCCAGGAGCGCGAAACCCTCGCCGGCCACGCCGATCTCAAGCGCTTCTACGAGGCCGCCAACATGGGGCAGGTGGTCAAGGATATGCAGTAAGCCCGGACAATCCCGCGCACGAACGGCTTTTGACTTGTAACGACTTCCGTTGATTTTCGACAAATCACACACGACGTCGCTCGCCTTTGCCAACCCGATGCTGCAACCATCTTTTTACTGGAATGTACCGCCCGGTTGTAGTACAGTTTGCGCCCGAACCCTCAACTAGTGTGTCGCCTGGCTGAGCCACTTTCGTCTGGAGTCTTCCGTTGGGCAGCCCCGCTGAGATGTCTCCTTGAATGTTTCCGCGGAGACGCTCTCGACCGAACGGTCTCTGGCAAAAACCCGCGACAGAAATTCATCGGCGTTCGGTTTTGGAGTGTGTTAACTCCTTCGCGATTTGCACCGTGGGGGTTCGAGCCGCGGAGTTCTGAAACAACGTATTTCTGAAGTGCATGCGTAGCGTTGCTGGCTCAAATAGGAGGAGCTGAGTATGCGACTGGCCGGTCCATCCAGAAATTTTCTTCGTCTTTGCCTGACATTCGTCTGCCTCATGGCGATGGTCCTATTGCTGGGCGCGGTTCTCCCTATGGCGGCCCAGGACGACGCTGGAGCGTACCAGGAAAGCTCCGTGAAGGCGACTCCCGCCGAGCAGGCTGCGAGCAAGCAATATGCGAAGAAAGTGCCATCTTCGACTTGCACGGAAGGCCAGCTGCCATTAGGTGACGGCGGAGACCTGCAGGTCACCACTGGCACCTGCCATGTGAAGGCCGGCATCTACAAGTATCGCAATGTGAATATCTATAAGGGCGGCGAGTTGCTGTTCGACGACACCGGCAACACCGATTTCTGGGCACAGTCGATCATCGTCGAACGCGATGGCTCTCTGGTTGCGGGATCGGCGCAGGTGCCCTATGGTGTCAACGGCACCTTGACCATTCACCTGTGGGGTGCCGCGCAGAGTACGGGCCGGGGACAGGGCGTGGCTGCGCCGTGCAAGTACGACGACCATTGCGGCATTCCCGACCCGTTGTGGACCTCGAACGTCATGGGCTCCATCAACCCCAGTGGCTGTACGCGTGCCATCAACGTTCAGGATTGGAAGAAGAACCTTCCCGGAAACGTGGACGACTGTTTCTACCAGTACATGCCGCTGACCTACGACACGGGCGGCACGCCCCCGGGATATTTTGGATACAAGGTGCTGGGCGTTTCCTACGGGGGGACCTTGCAGCTGTTCGGTGCGAGAGGTTCGGTTCCCGACCCGCAGACCGCGAGTACTTCCGGAACCAGTTGGGGCCGCCTGACACAGACGCTGCGTGGGACCGAGACCGGTACCGAGACCACGTTTACGATCGATCGCAAGGTCGACTGGAAAAAGGGCGATGAGATTGTCCTGTCTCCGACAGATTATGTGCCGAGCCACGCCGAGGTATTAAAACTGTCGAGCGATGCCACGGCGGAGGGCAACGGTAGCTTGATCAAGGTGGAGAAAGGTCCGGGTTACGGCCATTATGGAGCGGTTTACAGTCTGCCTTCGGCCAAAGACCTTCACGGCGCCGGCCCCGATGTGCCCAGCATAGACACACGAGCGGCTGTCGGACTGCTGACGCGCAGCATCCGCATCGTATCCGGGAAAGATGAAATTTTGCAGGACTTTCCGCCGCCGCCCCCGCCCAGCGATCCCAATCCAGGATATTTTTTCGGCGGGCACGTGATTTTCCGGCAAGGTTTCCAGAGCGTGCAGGTGCGCGGCGTCGAGTTCTATCAACTGGGACAGGGCGGCCGGATCATGCACTATCCCGTACATTTTCACATGGTGCGCCAGGCGCCGCAGGGCAAGGAATCGAGGCAGCCGGCGACCTTCATCGAGGACTCATCGATTTGGGATTCGATGACTCGCTGGATCGTGCTCCACGCAAGCAATGGCGTCACCCTGGCGCGAAACGTAGGCTATGCGTCAATCGGTCATGGCTACTACCTCGAAGATGCGAGCGAAACGAACAACAAGTTCTATTCCAACCTGGGCGTGCTGGCACGCGCGGCGGTGATCAATCCGCAAAATCCGCGGCAAGTCCCCGGCATCCTGGCGGCAGCTTATCCGACTCCGGGGAGTTGCGGTGACGATTGCGCGCAGGAAGAAGTACCGCTGCACACCGATGTCGATCACCCCACAGACTTCTGGATCACCAATACGTGGAACGATTTTCAATACAATTACGCGGCTGGAGCCGGGAGCTGCGGCGCCTGCTACTGGTTCGTTCCCGCGGCCAACAGCACGATGTCACGCTATGAATACTGGTGGGGTTATTCGTCCGAGCAGAAGTGGAATCCCACACCGCAGGTGGCCGACTCAGAACTGGCGCGCGTGGCCATGGCGCCAATCAAGTCGTTCGAAGGCAACCAGTGCTCCACTGCCATGAATTCGCTGAATACCATTGGCGATACCGCGCCCTGCTTTGGAGTGGTTCAACAGGGCAACCCAAATCTGCCGCGCATGAAACCCGTAGATAACGCTCTGTCCATACCCAAGACTGATTCCGCGGCCGATAACTACTATCCCAAAGTTGAGCGCGGCGGCGGGCACTTTCCAACCGAGTGTCCTTCGGGAGAATTTGCCGATTGCAGCAAGCAGCCGCGCTGCAATAGCGGAAACCTTGACGTCTGCGACGGTACCGTTATCGATCACTTCACCACGTCATTCAACTTTCCCGAATATAACTTTGCCGCGGTGTGGTTGCGGCCGCTGTGGTACCTGTTCAGCAACAGCGCCATCACGGATGTGCAGAACGGCGGCCTGACCTTTGTCACCGGAGGCGGCTACACCCAATCCGATGCCATCCAGGGGCATTGGGCCATAGCGCGTAATGATGTCTTTGTCGGTCATACGCAACCGGCCGCTGGAAAAGGCGACACCGGCGGCAACCCCTACGCCGACGAAGCCGGGCCTTTTAATCCCAATACCAAGGAAGAGGGCTTTACCTGCGCCAAGCAGCCGGACGGCGGCTTCGCCGGCAATTTCTGCCTGAATGTCGAACAGGGCATGGTCATGTTGCTGTCCAACTTTGGCAACAATCAGCGCTTCTTCAACATCTATGACGGACCTGCCTATGAGGAGAGCAATGCGTATCTCGACATAAAACCGGTAAAGATCACCGGGTGTTCTCCCGGTGGCAATTGCAGCCAGAGCGACTGGATGTACGGTCAGGTCACCGGCGTCACCAAGGATCCGAAAGGTCAATGCTATCTGCCGAATGCTGCCATCGGATGGAAACAGCCCAACGGCTTCTACTATCCGCCGGCCTTCCACTCCAACAATCTTTTCTTCAAGAACACCGAAATCCGGCATTTTGTGATCGAGCCGCTGTTCGAGCCGAATACCTACAAGACGGTGAGTAGAACCGAGTTGGATAAGCGTTACTGCACCTATAACGACCTCCAGTTCTCAGGCTACACCGATATCGATCGCCAAACCGAACTGGATGACGACGATGGCTCTCTGACTGGCTTGATCGGCACCATCTCGGTGAACAAGGACCCGTTTTTCAATGCGCCGGTCGAAGACGCCGAATGCGCCTCGGATATCGCGACCAACATGCCGCCGGCCTGCGATTCCAACAGCCCCACCTGTGCGACAGCGAAAACCAGCCCGTACGCTTTTCTAACCACGGTGGTCTATCCGGATTGCGGTCCGGACTGCCCCAAGCTGCCCGATCCCAAGTCGCCCGACTGGATGCACTGGTGGACCCGGGATTGCGCAACGCCCTTGTGTTTCGGTGTTCCGCTCTATCGCGAATTCCTGCGCAAGGGCGAGGGCGGCAAGCCTTACATCCGAATGGCCGGGCAGAGCCTCTCGCAGCGCAGCACTCTCACCCTCAACAATGGCACCTATTTCATGGATACGACTCCGAGCAGCAAGGTGCAGCACGCCTGGACCAACGATGTCGACAGTCAGTACCGCGGCAACATCTTCATGGGAGACCATTGGTATTACGTCTTCCTGCTCTACGCTAAGCCGGGCGATGAGAATGGAAAGATGCAGCCCGACACCACCAAGCAGACCTATCGCATCTGGGTTGGACCCGACTTTGATAAAACTCAGGACGTAAAGGCGATTCAGATCAGCGTGGCTAGTCCACCGTTTTCGCCTGCGAAGGAAGGAGACGATGCCATTCCGCCCGATCATTTCGACGCCACCTACGCGGACAACATCCTAAGCGTAACCTTCGACACCAACTTCTCGGAGTTCCGCAAGAACTACTTGGCCGCCGAACAGGACAAGTGCCAGCCGCAGAACCTCTGTTCCTGGAATGAGTCTGGCAGCAGTTGCGGCTGCAAGCTGGACCAGCAGGATCCGCTGTACGGTCAGTGCCAGGCCGTTTGCAGCAAATGGACCAAGGCGGACGTCGACTGCCCAGAGGGTGGATGCTATGGATTTATGTTCCACCTGGACCAGAACTTCAAGGCGGAAGATCAGGCGCAGATCCCAACTCCGGCTTGTCTAACCAAGGATTCGCCGGGCTGGAACATCCCATTCGATCCGGCCAAGGCCAGCTTGGCGGGTTCGTGCTACTACAAGAACACGCCGCCCTCCGGCCAGTTCTGCGCTCAGGAGTAGCTAGGAAAAAAGCTCGGAAGTGGTAAAGCTGCGGGGAGCCATTCTCGCAGCTTTACATTTATAGATTGAAGAGTGGAGCTTTAACGTTGCCTGCGTGGTCATGACGCCCCACGCTCTCCATTTAATATGAAAGAAGCGACACTAAGGACAATCCGTGACACTTCCGCGCATCGGCGTATTCGACTCCGGCGTTGGCGGCCTGACCGTGCTGAAGGCCATAGCCGAGCAACTGCCCGCCCACTATCTGTATTTCGGCGATACCGCCCGCCTGCCCTACGGAACCAAGTCGGCGGAAACTGTGGCGCGCTATGCCATCGGCGCCGCGCGCTTTCTCGAAGCCCAGAATATCGACCTGCTGGTGATCGCCTGCAACACCGCGACCGCTCTGGCTCTCCCCGCCATCAAAGCTGCTGCGCACGTGCCGGTGGTCGGCGTGGTGGAGCCGGGAGCCGCAGCTGCTGCTGAGATCAGCAGGCATCGCGCAGCGATCGTCATCGCCACCGAAGCCACCGTCAGCAGCCACGCCTATCGCGACGCCCTCCAGAAACACGGACTGCAGGCCGTTGAGAAGGCTTGCCCACTGTTTGTGCCGCTGGTGGAAGAAGGATGGATCGAGCATCCGGTCACCGAGCAGGTGGCGAAGATTTATCTGGGCGAAGCCACAGCGCAAGCTCCCGAGGGCGCGGACGTGTTAGTGCTGGCTTGCACGCATTATCCGCTGATCGCGCCGTTGCTGCGACGAATCCTGCCGGAGAAGATGCAGATTGTGGATTCCGCGGAATCGACTGCAAGAGTGGTGAAGAAGATGATAGAAGAAATTAGATAGGTGTCATCCTGAGCGAAGTGAGGATGCGCAAGCATCCGAACGCAGTCGAAGGACCCCTACCCCCACCGGAACCCCAGCCGAGCATCGCACCTTCCGCTTCTACGTCACCGATTCAACCGACAAGTTCAAGCGGCTGGCCACTCGCTTCCTGGGCCGCCAGGTGGATAACGTGGAGCACGTGGATCTGGGTGGATGAGAGGAACTTAATCGCGGCTATAGCGGTCCTTCGA
The DNA here is from genome assembly GCA_963698845.1 of uncultured Acidobacteriaceae bacterium. Classification (GTDB taxonomy): domain Bacteria; phylum Acidobacteriota; class Terriglobia; order Terriglobales; family Acidobacteriaceae; genus Bog-257. The sequence continues at coordinate 1,494,721 of CAVOSH010000004.1, read as the reverse complement.
CTCCGTTCGCCTGGTGGCTCACTCCGCTCAGGATGACGCCTTCAAAGAAGACAGACGTATAAGATGGCTAAGAGCCAACTGACAACTAGGCCACCGACAACTGACAACTGGCAACTGCCTTATGATCTTCCGTTCCGATAATCGCTCTCCTGACCAGATGCGGCCGGTGAACATCGTTGCCCGACTTCATCTCCACTGCCGAAGGCTCGTGTCTCATCGAGCTCGGCAACACGCGCGTCATCTGCACCGCAACCATCGAGGACTCGGTGCCGCAATTCCTGCGCAACAGCGGCAAAGGCTGGGTCACGGCCGAATACGCCATGCTGCCGCGCGCCACCCTGACCCGCACACCGCGCGAGGTCAATAAGGGCCGCGCCGGCGGCCGCACCCACGAGATCCAGCGACTGATCGGCCGCTCGCTGCGCGCCGTTACCGACATGGAGAAGCTGGGCGAGCGCACCATCTTTCTCGACTGCGACGTCATCCAGGCCGACGGTGGCACCCGCACGGCGTCCATCACCGGCGCGTTCGTCGCCATGGGACTGGCGATGCGGCGCATGGTGGAGTCCGGAACCATGACGGCCGCACCCATTCGCGATTACGTCGCCGCCACCAGCATCGGCATTGTCGATGGCGAGATCATGCTCGACCTGGCGTACGAAGAAGATTCGCGCGCCGACGTCGATATGAACGTGGTGGCCACCGGCAGCAAGAAGCTGATCGAGAGTACAGGCCACAGCCGAGCGCCGCCCCTTCGATGATGCGCAATTAGCGAAGATGATGGCGCTGGCGCGGCAGGGAATCGAGGCGCTGGTAGCCAAGCAGCAGGCGGTGCTGAGCGGGTTGCCGCTGCGGCAGTAAATCTAAGCAACGGCTCGAGTTGACTCGATGCATTTCGAAATCATCGGCGGCGTTAAACAGATTGGAGATCATCGCCACCGGGCTCGGAGTTCGCGAACGTAAGCGATTGTGGAAAGTTTATGGCCGTGGTTCTTGGCGAAAGTTGAAAGGCGTTGCAACCGTTAAACTTAACGATGGCGCTCGTGTGAGGGCGGAGTTACATTGGTAGGAAGCGCATGGCTTCGGCAAGAAAGAGTTCAAAATCAAACGGTTCCTCGCGCAACAAGACTAGCGGCGAGGCATTCCTACTGTGCCTTCGCAACGAAGGCTACTCAGCATCTCTCGAACTGCGGAAGCTGTACCCAGTCGTGCAGGATGAGTCGGCAACAAAGCACAAGCTCGTTCGCATCATCGACGAGTCCGGAGAGTCTTATCTTTATCCCACCGAATACTTTGTCGCGCTTCGTCTGCCGACCAGAGTGAGAGCTGCCTTGTCGAAAGCGTCGTGATGCACGACGTGGAGCGTGTCGATGCGCAGATCTACTTGGCTTGTCGCCGTAGTCGCGAGCTTTGTCCTGATGCTGACGACCGTTGGCACTATCTCTGCACAAGAGCATTCACCGAAAAATCGAGGCATCTCGGGAAGAGAACGCCAGTCCTTATCTCTTTCTATCGAGCCACCGATGGCGATCGCTGGACCAACCATGACGGATGGCTTGGGCCCGCTGGCACCGAGTGTGACTGGCACGGCGTAGAGTGCTGGTCCCGCCTAAATCCAAAACCTCAACAGGTCACTGGCCTTAACTTGATCGAAAACAATCTGGTTGGTTCCATTCCAGAGAACCTCGGCCAGCTTACACACCTTGAAGATTTGACTCTGGCGGGGAACCACCTTTCCGGACAGCTTCCGGCGCCGTTGATTCACCAATGGCTTTCGGGAACCCTGCTCGTTGGGGCAGAAGCGAGCCTGTTCACCGATATTTCTAAAATTGAGTATGAGGTGGATCCATCGGCTCTGCTCTGCGGGTTTCGACGCATTGAACTGGATGCCAACGGCCACGCCATGCGCTACGAAACACGCTGTCGGAATGCGACGCCGGACGACCGGACTACCGACTGTGAGGTGAAGGAAGGGAAGTCATGGGGCAGCGAGTTCGCGACGCTCGCCTGGGTCTTGGAGAAGAACGGATTCTTTCAGCTGAACCCGGAATACTCCGGTAACATGACGGACGCGGCGTTCGTGACGACACGGGCGACCAGAAATGGAAAGCAATATTCGGTGGAGGAGTATGCGTTTGGTGCTCCCTTTGAACTTGACGTCATTCACCTCGCGATCGATGGCTTCGCGTCGTCGCGCGTTGAATGGGAGAAAACCAGCACGCGTCCGGAGTGTCCAGCGTCGATGGTCCAGCAAAAGTGACTAGGAGCTGAACTGCGAGGCTGGCGGCAGAGAGCGGATAAACGACGGCTGCCGTTCCCCCTCGCGCCTTGCCCGGCTTTCATTTAGAATTTCCTGTCCTGCGGTGCTATAGCCCCAGCCGCATTCTGTGGGACCGCAATCTAATCCTTTCTACGAATCGGGCCATTCAGCCCGTGGAGGTTTTATCGTGGCACTTACTCCTGGAAAACTCGCGGGCATGAAGGCTGTCTCCAACAAGAATGGCGTTATCGCTGCCGCCGCCATGGATCAGCGCGGCTCGCTGAAGAAAGCCCTGGGCGCCGATGCCGGCGACGCGCAACTGGAAGAGTTCAAGATCTACGTCACCGAAGTTCTGACGCAGCATGCCAGCGCCATCCTGCTCGATCCCGAGTGGGGGCTGCCCGCCGCCAAGCGCCGCGCCAAGGGTTCGGGCCTGCTGCTGGCCTACGAGAAGACTGGCTATGACAAGCAGACTGCCCGGCCGTCTGCCCGACCTGCTCGACCTGTGGTCGGCCAAACGGCTGAAGGAAGCGGGCGCCGACTGCGTGAAGATCCTGCTGTACTACTCGCCGTTCGACGATCCGAAGGTCAATGATCTGAAGCATGCCTGGACCGAGCGCATCGGCGATGAGTGCCGCTCCAACGACATTCCGTTCTTCCTTGAGCTGGTCGGCTATAAAGAGGGAATCGACGAGAAGGGTCCCGAGTTCGCCAAGCTGAAGCCCGGAGTGGTCGCCAAGTCGATGGAGGAGTTCTCGAAGGACCGCTACAACGTCGATGTGCTGAAGGTCGAAATTCCGGTGAACCTGCAGTACGTCGAAGGCGCGCGCTCGTTCAAGGGGACTGCGGCTTACTCGAAGAAGGAAGCGCTGGACCACTTCCGCGCAGCCGCCGGCGACGACCAGCAAACCGTTCATCTATCTGTCGGCAGGCGTCAGCAATCCCGAGTTCATCGAAGACCTGGAGTTTGCCGCCGAATCCGGCGTGAAGTTCAACGGCGTGCTCTGCGGACGCGCCACCTGGAAGGACGGCATCAAGGTTTATGCCGAGCAGGGCGGCAAGCCTTTCGAAGCGTGGCTGAAGGATGAAGGCGTAAAGAACATCAGCAACGTGAACGATGCGCTAAAGGCTGCCACATCGTGGTACAGCATCTACGGAGTACAGGCAGAAGCCGTCACGCGGTAAAAAGGGCAGTGCGGGACCCTAAGTTCCAGCGTCCAGGCTGCCTTGATTTGATTGAACCGGCTTCAGCCGGCGACACAGCGCGCAGGGTTACTCTGCGCGCTTTTTCTTTAGTGTCATCCTGGGCGAAGTCCGCCTTCAGCGAGCGGCCGAGATCAAGAAACTGCTTACGTGGAGATTATGGCGGCGATAGCGGTCCTTCGACTCCGGTGCGCAAAAGAGGCGCACCTGCGCTCAGGATGACGCCTTCGATAAACACGACACCTGTGATGATAACCCACCCTCTCGCCGAAAGCGGCGAGGAGGATGGGGCACCCGGCTCAAAGCTCATAGCTTTCACTCATACACCGAGCATCCGCAACCCGGGCTGGGCACGTGTACCTTCAGGAAATCCGATACCCGCTGATACGCATCGATCTGGTTTTCCACGCGTGAAAAGCCGTGTCCCTCATCGTGGTAGATCTTCAGTTGGACGGTCCCGCCATTCTTCTTGATCGCGTCGGCGACTTGCTGGGCCTCGGAAGGTGGACAGCGCGGATCGTTGCCTCCCGCCAGCAGCAGAATCGGGGCCTTGATCTTGTCGACGAAGTTGATGGGCGATCGGTCTTCGTAGAGCGCCTTGTTCTTTACCGGATCGCCCATGGTCGCCAGATCGTATTCGCGCAGGCTCGGATCTTCATTGGCGATCTCGGTAAACCAGTTCACGAACGGTACGATCGGCACGGCCGCGGCCCACATGTCCGGCGCCTTGGTCACGGCCATCATGCTGAGATAGCCGCCGTAGCTGCCACCCATCACGATCAGCTTCTTGGGATCGACGAAGCCGCTCTTCTTGATCCACTCGGCCGCATCGAGCACGTCGTTCAGTTCCTGACCGCCGGCGTCGCCCATGTTGGCGTCGGTGAACTCTTTGCCGTAGCCGGTTGAGCCGCGATAGTTGGGCGCGATCACCAGATATCCCTGGTTTACGATGTACTGAATCCAGCGGTTGAACGAGTCGACCGACTGCACCGCCGGGCCGCCGTGAATGTAAACAATCGCCGGAAACTTGCCGTTACGCTGGATATTGTTCGGCACGTAGGCAAACGCCGAGATCGTGAACTTGCCGTCGCGACTGGGATAGTGCACCAGGTAGGGCGAGACCATGTCCGAGCTGCGCAGGCCGCCGACCAGGGCATGCGTGATCTGGGTCGACTGCTTCGACTCGAAATCGTAAATCCACAGATCGCTGGGAGCGTTGGAGCCGTTATGCGAATACAGAAGCTTCGAGCCGTCTCGACTGTATGCGGTTGGGATCGCCTCCCAGGTGAGTTCACGCCAGAGGCAATCGGAAGCGCAGCAGCGCGACGTCCCACAATGTCGTAGGAGTAGATGATTGGTGGTGCCATCGACATTCGCTGTCCAGGTGAGCGACTTGCCATCCGGAGAGAACGATCCTGCGTTGATCTCCCACTTATCGTTAGTCAGCCAGTCAATCTTCTTCGACGCGATATCCAGCAGTCCCACATTGTCGTAGCCGTTATGCGCGTCGGAGGTGATGAGCACGGTCTTGCCGTCCGGTGAAATATCGGCAGCATGATAATTGTGTCGGCCGTCATGCGGGGTGAGGTTGGTGCTGTTCGCACCGCCGATTCCCACCATCATCACGTTCGAATCCTTGCCTGTGGCATGCGACTGCGTGTAGACGATGAATTTGCCATCACGCGAGAAGGTCGGCGCGCTGTTGCTCAGCTCCTTGGGCGTGTTCTTGGTCAGGTGAGTGACGTGGCGAGTGGCAATATCCATCAGCTCGATTTCGTAGCTCGCGCCGGTCTTTGGCTTGGTGGCATAGACGATCGAACGACCATCGGGCGCCCAGGCTGGATCGATCTCCGCCGATTCGGGCGAAGTCGTCAGGTTCACCACGTCGCCGGTCTTAGGCGAGACCATGAAAATGTCCCACTGCTCGTCCCCATCATGGTCGGAGGTATAGGCGATCCAGGCACCGTCGGGCGACCATACCGGCTGCGGCTGCCGCTGATCGCTGATGGTAAGCTGCGTTGGCCAGCCGCCGTTAGCCGGTACGATCCAGAGATTATTGCGCCCGCTGATGTTGGAGATGAACGCCACCTGCTTGCCGTCCGGCGACCAGGTCGAGCCCCCGATGAGGCGGGTCATGTAAAGCTTCTCGATGGAGAAACTCGACATGTCCGGCAGGCTCTTGCTTTCCAGTTTCGCCGGATCGGTAACGGCTTGAGGTGCAGCGAGCGGTTGTTGCGCGGAGGCAGTGACAGTCATAAGAAAAATGGTAGCGAACAGGGGCAATTTCCCGACCTGTTTTGCGGGTTTCCAGTGGGCGGCGATCACAGCTTTCTATTGTAGATGCAGAGCCGGAGTCGACCCCGGAGTGCCTCCGAATTACAGCCGGTTAACGGTCAATGACGTGCTTGCCTCCTTACCGCGCGCGGAGGCGCTGATGGCGGCTGAATCGGCCGCAACTGCAGTGGCTAATCCGCTGCTGGATATGGTGGCAACGCTGTTGTTGCTGGAATTCCACCCGGCTTGGCCGGTGAAGTCGACAAAAGCCAATACCGTGGCGGGAAATTAGCCTTTCGATTCGAACATGAAGGTGGCAGTTCGGGTGCCGCAAACCCGGAATTCTGTGGTCTATGGGGCAGCTTGCCAGTATGCTGGCGTGAACCGGCGTCGACCTGGCGGCGCCGTTCGGTCGGGCAAGGGGGTGAATTTGACTAAGGCCCGGATTGTGCGCTCGTTCCTTTTCTTCCTGATTATTTTTCTGATGATTGTCACGCCGGGCTGGGCGCAGTCTATGCTCTACGACAACGGCCCGGACGGAGACATCGGCTACTACCACGTGAACTTCGGGTCGGCTGTCTCCAATTCGTTCGTGCTGTCGCAAGCCGCTTCCATTGCCAGGGTGACTCTGACGTTGTATGACGTCGACGATCGCAATCAACCCCAGCAATTAGAGTGGACGATCAGCAGCGCGCCCCTCGGTGGAACGATACTGGCAAGAGGCTTTGCTCCGCTGACCAGCCTGCACCCTCCTTACCTCACGCAGTTTCTTTACTTCGCGTGGCGGGTCGGCTTCGTTATTCCGTCCCTCGATCTACCTGCGGGCACTTACTACCTTCAGATTCAGGACGTGATCACGGAGTGGGGCACCTGGGCGTTTTGGGCGGAGAGTAGCGCCGGCACATCGCAAGGCTATTACGAGACCGTCGGCCCCACTACCAATGCGGTCGTGTCCCCCGTGCCGTCGGAAAGTTTCTCCGTGTTGGGCGAGGAGAGATGAGTCGGCCCGTTAGATAGCCAGTGCCCCAGGTGCGCGGTCCTTTTGTGTAAACCTGGGGGTACACCTGGTTCAATATCAAACGAACCTGCACTTTCTTACGGCGCGAAGTATCCCGAGATATCCAGAATCAATTGCGTAGTGCCTTGTGCCCAGGCGTCGGTCTTGCCGTTGAGGTTGGGCACGATAGCCATGTTCGAGGTCACCGCTCCATCGCGAGCATTCAGCGTGGAGACTCCGGGCTGCTGCTCGGTATCGGGCCACAGCGTCAGGAAGCCCAGCGCTCCCTCCGGTATCACCGTAGCGTTGAAGACGTAGCCCTCGGCGCTGGCCGGCGGTCCGCAGGCGCTGTCGACCACGTTGACCGTAAGCTCACCGCTGAACGGCTGTCCGTTGCCGACGTTGCGCGTGTCGAGCACGCGGCATGGGGTGAGCGCATAAAACGACAAGCCACCGCTGCCCGCAGGAGCGAAGTAGCCGTTAACGTCGATGATGAGGTCGGTATCGTTGTTGGCGTAGGTGGCAATCGCTCCGTTGTTACCGGCAGGCACCAGCGCTGCATTGGCGACGACCGTGCCGGTCGGGTCATTCAGGGTCGAGACTTGGGGCTGAGGGGAGCCTTGCGGCCACACCGTCAGATAGCCGAGACGCGAGCCTTTGGGAATCGCTGTGAAGTTCAGTGAGTAAGCGGTTGCACTGGCGGGAATGAGGCAATCGCTGGACTGCACCGGGAAGTCGCGTTCGACCTCGGCGTGCAGGTACGGACCGCCCAGCGGGCCGTTGGGATTACGCGTGTCGGCGACGCGGCAGGGTGTCAGGGGATAAAACGCCAGTGTCTGACCGCTGCTGGGAATGAAGTAGCCGTTGATGTCGAGCAGAACGTTGGTCGTGTTGGTGACGAAGACGCTGACTGAGCCGCTTGAACTTCCGGCAGGAATGATTACGGCGTTGGCCTTTGTTCGTCCGTCGGGTGAGTTCAAGGTTGAGACCGTGGGCTGGCCTTCGCCGGTGGGCCAGATGGTGAGATACGAAAGTCGTCCGGGCGGGGCGACGGTTACATTGAGCGAGTAGGCAACGGCATTGGACGGAATGCCGCAGGGGTTGTCGCCTTCGGCCAAGGGAAATGCTCGTGCTGTATTGCCCGGGATCGCGGGGCCGCCGAAGGTTCCGTTGGGATTGCGGGTGTCGACTACGCGACAGGGCGGCAAGGTCACGAACTGCAACGCTTCAGGCAGGGGGTTGACGATCTGCGTCATGGAGCCGTTGCTGCTGCCGTAGTTGCCGTCGCCAGAGTAGGTCGCGACGATGGCATCGGTACCGACGGCCAGCGACGAAGTAACGCAGGCCGCCTGTCCCGAGCTCAGCGTGATCGAGGTGCAGCCGGAGATGGCGATGCCATTGGAGGTAAAGCCCACCGTGCCTGTTGGCGGACCAGCGGGCGTGACGCTGGCGGTGATCGTCACCTGCTCTCCGCTAGTCGAAGGATTGGGCGAGCTGGTAACCGTGGTTCGGGTGAGGTCCCGGTTGACCACCTGCGGCACCGTGTTGGAGGTGCTGGGAGCGAGACTGGACGAGCCCCCATACATGGCGACCAGGCTATCGTTGCCGACGGGCAAGGCGTTATACGTCAGCGCTGCCGTCCCCTGGTTGTTGAGCGGCGCCGAACCAATCTGCACGCCATTGCTTTCAAACGTCACCGCGCCGGTGGGCAGCGACCCATCCTGCGCATGCACGGTGGCTGTCAGGGTGACCATTTGTCCGTAGGCAGAAGGGTTCGGAGCGCTGGTCAATGCCGTTGTGGTTGGGGTCAGGTGCGGTGATAACTCGTAAGCCGTCGCGCCGCCGTACTGTCCGCCGTCTCCCGTAACGCCATATAAATTACCTTGCGCATCGAAGAGCATCGGGCCATTGGGATATTCTCCATCAAGGCAAGCGCCCACCGAGCAGAAGTTATAGAGCACGGTCTCGCTCCACTGGCCGCCGCCGATGGGGCTCAACTCGAAAGCCACGCCTTTTGCCAGCGTTCCCCCCTTAGAGGTATTGCCGTAGAGATTGCCGTTGGCGTCCAGAATCATCGTCTGCTGCGGGTAATATCCCGAGGTACAGTTTTCACAGAAATTCTGAAGGATGGTCTCTGTCCATGAGCCGCCGCTCAGACTCAGCTCATAAGCCACACCTAAATTCAGCGTGCCGCCTTCCGGGGTAACGCCGTAAATGTTGCTGTGCGCATCAAGAACGATGCCTCCAATAGGTTCCACTCCATCCGTACAGTTGGCAGCCGAGCAGAAGCTGTGCAGCACGCTTTCCGTCCACGACCCGCCGCTGGGAGTCAACTTGAAGACAGTGCCGAAGTTCTGAGATCCGCCTCCCTGGGTGGCGCCGTAGATGTTGCCTGACGCATCAAAGACCAGGCTCCCGAACTGCGGGGTTCTACCATCGGCACAACCGGTGAGCGCACAAAAACCGTAAAGAATGGTATAAGTCCACTGGCCGCCGCCATTGGGACTGAGTTCGAAGACCACGCCCTGGCCGTGCGGGCCTCCGGCGGTGGTAGTGCCGTAAAGATTGCCATGGGAATCGAAAGTCAGCCCTCCGAGAGGTTGGTTGCCGTCGATACAGTTGTCATTGGCGCAGAACTCGTAGAGCACGGTCTCAATCCAGGGCCCGTTGCCGCCCGGCGGCGGGCTGAGTTCAAAGACCGTCCCCTGGTTGAACCGCGAACCGCCGACCTCCGTGGTGCCATATAGGTTTCCGTGCGCGTCGCGGATCACCCCACTCTGGGGACTATTTCCATCGGCGCACGGAGGGCCTTGTGGGCAGAAGCTGTAGAGCACCGTGTTGATCCAGGGAGCGCCGCCGCCCGGCAGTGGCGACAGTTCGTAAACGGTGCCCAGGTCATACACGCCTCCAGTGTCCGACGTGCCGTAGAGATTGCCCTGGGGATCGGCGACGAAGGCACCGCCAATGTTTCCTCCGGTGGGACAGTGCGCAAGCTCGCAGAAGCTATAGAGCGTTGTTTCGCTGTATTGGGCCAAGGAGCGCGTGGGATATAACAAGAGCACGACGGCTGTCAGACAAAGCCCAGCCCAGGGTAAGACGCTGATCTTCGTGATCGGGGCCGAGACTTTCTTATGTGTAGTCACCAATCCTCCTGGGATCGTCCGGGCAACATGAACTCGCGCACACAACGACTTTCAAATCACATTGCGTAGAAATGCGATTGCAACCGTCACGGAAATGAAAATTAGCCCTTTGGAATGAAGAGTTGCGTTTTTAACACGCTGTCTGCCGCGAAACAACTACGCCGAGGTGGCGGGGAAGCGCACTTCGGAGCGGGTGAAGGGTAACAGGAAGGACTGGTGCAACCGCGATCATGTGCTGATCGAGCAACTTTCGATAGCGACACTTCTATGAGCGACGGCGGAATCGAGTCGGATCGAAGGACTGGAGAACGCTGGTGCCCCAGGTTCGCCTTGTTTTGGCTAACCTGGGTCTTGGACATCCTTCCACAGTGGCCCAGGTTATCGTCCAACGGAAGGACGCGAACCTGGGCCACCATGGTTCACTTGAATCTCTGGTATAGGTCAGGCTCGTCCGGCGAACTCGCGCGTCTCGGTCGCCACTTTCACCTTCTCGCCCTCTTTAATGAAGAGTGGAACGCGGATTTCGAGACCGGTTTCCAGCTTCACCACCTTCGTAACGCTGCCGCTGGAGGAATCGCCTCGCGCCCCGGGTTCTGCGTAGGTCACAGTTAGCTCAACATGCACCGGTAGCTCTATGCCGATAGGATTCCCGTTGTACCTGTGCAGTTCGATCACGCAACCTTCAATCAGCAAGTCCATCGCGTCGCCGACCATTTCGTCGTTCAGCGTAAGTGTCTCGTAGGTTTCCTGATCGAGAAAGTGTGAGCCCTCTTTATCGCTGTACAGGTACGAAGCGGGACCGATTTGCAGATCGGGTTCCTTGAATTTGTCGGAGGCTTTGAAGGTCTTCTCGAAGACGGCGTTGGTGAGCAGGTTGCGCATCTTCAGCCGCACCAGCGTCTGAGCGCCGCGCGCGGAAGGAGTGTTGACCTCCGCCTCCAGGCAGTTATACGGAGCATTTTCGAACTCGAAAAACGTCTTGCGCTTGATGTCAATGGCATCAATCAGTGTCGCCATGAACCCCTCTAGGATGGCTGGGAATGAATGCGTCAGGCGCTTCCGCCTCAATCGATCATTATAAAGGCCACAACGAGATAGGCGGAGGGGGTTGCGCGCCCTTTGGCTAACCTGCGACTCGTCTTATACAATCAGGGGTTTCCTACTGTTACGCCATCCTTGTAAGGAGCAGACACTCCGGTCACAGAGGCCGGGAACGCGAGTGAGCGGCTCGCGCCGTCGTAATACCAAACATGAAAATACACGAGCACCAGGGAAAGAGCATTCTTGCGAAGTATGGAGTGGCCGTTCCGCGGGGAGAGATGGTGGAGAGCCGCGAAGATGCATTAGACGCGGCCCGCCAGCTGTTCGACGCCGGAGCGACCGGAGTCGTGGTCAAAGCACAGATCCACGCCGGAGGCCGAGGCAAAGGCGGCGGCGTGAAGATCGCAAAGTCGGTCGACGAAGCCGGCGATCTGGCCACCAAGATGTTGGGCATGAAGCTCGTCACTCACCAGACCGGCCCCGAGGGCAAGACGGTTCAGCGGCTGCTGATCGAAGAGACGCTGCCCATCGCGCGCGAACTGTATCTGGGCATCGTGCTCGATCGCACCAACGGACGCAATGTCTTCATGGCGTCGGCTGCCGGCGGTATGGAGATCGAAGAAGTCGCCGCAAAAGATCCCAACGCCATCATCAAAGAGCACATCGTTCCCGGCTTCGGACTGCGGCCATTTCAAGCACGCGAGATCGCGTTCAAACTCGGTCTGGAGGCGAAGTACATCAATGGCGCAGCAAAGTTCATGATGGCCCTGGCGCGCGCCGCCGAAGACACCGACGCCTCGCTGGTTGAGATCAATCCCTTCATCACCACCACCGACGGCCGGCTCTTCGCGCTCGACGCGAAGATGAACTTCGACGACAACGCGCTTTATCGCCATCCCGATATCAAAGAGCTGCGCGACGTCACCGAAGAAGACCCGCTCGAGGTCGAAGCCAGCAAGTACAACTTGAATTACATCAAGCTCGACGGCAACGTCGGCTGCATGGTCAACGGCGCGGGCCTGGCGATGGCCACCATGGACATCATTCAGTACGCGGGCGGCATGCCGGCCAACTTCCTCGACGTCGGCGGCGGCGCCAACGAGGAGCAGGTCACGCACGCGTTCGAAATTCTGCTGAGCGACAAGAACGTGAAGGCTGTCCTGATCAACATATTCGGCGGCATCCTGCGCGTTGACACACTGGCCAATGGAATTGTCAGCGCCGCGCGCACCACCAACATCCAGTTGCCGATTGTGCTGCGGCTGGAAGGTACCAACGTCGAGCAGGGCCGCACCATCCTGAAAGAGAGCGGACTGAAATTCATCGTGGCAGAGACCATGAAAGACGCGGCCGAGAAAGTTGTCGCCGCCGCCAAGGGGCAATGATGGCAAGCCAGACAATTACTTTCGACAAACCTCCTCACAAGCCGGGACCGATGACCTCTACCTTGGGGGATGACGACTGGATCCTCACCTGTCTTGAACTCAGCTGTGAGAACAGCGTCAAAACGGCTTGCTTCCAACAGCATTGCACCGGCGAATGCCACGGCAATGCTGTGGTAGTGACGTGTGCGGAAAGTTTGGAAGGGGAGTGGGAAAGAGTATGAGCATCCTGGTAAATAAATCCACACGCCTGCTGGTGCAGGGGCTGACGGGCCGTGAAGGAACATTTCACGCCAAGAACGCCGCAAGCCTACGGCACGACCGTAGTCGGCGGCGTCACTCCCGGCAAGGGCGGCACCACGCATGAGGGCTGGCCGATCTTCAACACGGTTGCGGAAGCCGTCGACAAGACGGGCGCCAATGCCACAGTCATCTTCGTTCCGCCTCCGGGCGCGGCCGACGCCATCATGGAAGCGGCCGCAGCGAACATCCCGCTCATCGTCTGCATCACCGAAGGTATTCCGGCGATGGACATGATCGACACCTGGGAATTCCTGAAGACGAAGAACTCGCGGCTGATCGGGCCAAACTGTCCCGGCATCATCTCGCCGGGCAAGTGCAAGATTGGCATCATGCCGGCGCATATTCACAAGGAAGGCAACGTGGGCATCGTGTCGCGCTCAGGCACGCTGACCTATGAGGCGGTGTATCAGCTGACCACGCGCGGGATCGGCCAGTCGACGGCAATCGGCATCGGCGGCGATCCCATCATCGGCACGAATTTCGTCGACGCGATCCGTCTGTTCAACGATGATCCAGAGACCGAAGCGATCATTATGATCGGCGAGATCGGCGGCAGCGCCGAAGAGACGGCGGCTGAGTTCATCAAGCAGAACGTCCGCAAACCGGTGGTCGGCTTTATCGCCGGACAGACCGCGCCTCCGGGACGCCGTATGGGACACGCGGGGGCAATTATCTCGGGCGGCAAGGGAACTGCGTCGGAGAAAATTAAGGCGATGGAGGCTGCGGGCATTCATGTGGCCAAGTCGCCGGCCGAAATCGGCGAGACGCTGGTGAAGGCGCAGGCCGCGGTGATCGGACGGTAGTGGGTAGGGCATCAGACGATTTATTCTGGTTGTCATCCCGACCGGAGGCGGGCGTTTTTCGCCTGCCGGAGTGGAGGGACCTGCTGTGTGCCCGGAGCGGGAAGATCTTTACGGGATGCGGGACAGCATGTCCTTCGACTGCGGTCGCCGGCCCTGCCTCCTGACTTCGCGCAGGATGACAACCGAAGAATGAAGTGGCGGCTTTGCCTCCTGACTGCGCTCTGGATGACAACCAATAACCAGAACACTAGGTATTCACAACTTACAACGCTCGGGGGACGCATAAAATAACTTCTCCCAGCAACACAAGGACAAGAACTCACGCATGAAGACATTGCAACGCACTCTTTCCATCATCAAGCCCGACGCGGTTGAACGTGGCGCGTCCGGCGACATCATCAACACACTTCTCGAAAACAAATTCCGCATCGTCGGCATGAAGATGCTGCACATCAACAAGGCGCAGGCCGAAGGATTTTATGCGGTCCATGTGAATCGTCCATTCTTCGAGTCACTCACGAACTTCATGTCGAGCGGCCCAGTCGTCGTCATGGCGCTGGAGAAGGAAGACGCCATCGTCGATTACCGCAAGTTGATGGGAGCCACCGATCCTGCAAAGGCCGAGGCAGGCACGATCCGCAAGAAATGGGCTTCGAGCATCGAGGCCAACGCGGTTCACGGCTCGGATGCCGAAGACACGGCGCGTTTCGAGCTCAGCTACTTCTTCGCCGGATACGAACTGGCGAAGTAAACGGCAGGCTCACCACGAAGGCAGGGAGAACAACCAGCAGATCGAATGAGCTTCCTGGCCTCTCAATTCGTGGGAAAGCGTACCAATGCAAAAGCCGTCCATCGAGGACGGCTTTCGTTCCTATGTCAGCAATTTAGTGAGACTGTGCGCTCATGCCATTGCTGTCTTGACCCATCTTCGCGGAAGCTGGTACTGGCGCGCCGACCTGGGGAGCGACTTTCTCGGCTTCTTGAAGGTGGCTTTCAAGCGTCGGTTCGGTCTGCTGCACCCAATCTTTTAACGCCGGAGTTTTCGCCGTGGTTGATTCATGCTTGAACTCGGCCACATCCTTCTTGTGGTCGGTCACCATGTCCTGCATGTAAGCCTTGTCGAAGGCAGCTCCGTGAAGCTTTTCCAGGCGAGCCTTAGTTGCCCGATCCTTCGCGTCGAGAGTTGCCGGCAGCGAAACGCCCTGCTGCGCCGCCACTTGTTTCAGCTGATCATTGGCTTTGGAATGATCAGTCACCATGCGCTGGCCGAAGGCCTTTACATTCGCGTTCTCCGCGTTCTGTTGAGCCAGTTGCCCAAGCTCGACTTCGGCCATTCCGCCCTGCGCAGCTTTGTACATGAAGCTGCGGTCGGAAGCAGGAACGCTGCCGCCCGCCATACTCGTCATTTGTTACTAGTACTGTCCTGGGCGAGCGCCAACCCACCTAGTAAAAGCAGTGCAGCCAGCCCGGCCAATCCTTTGTTTACGATACGCATTGCCTTAATCTCCTTTTGAACCCGGTTGCAAGCAAACTCTCCTGAGGTCTCGCCAATCGAGTACCACACTATTTCATTCGCGCGTCCTCAGTAATTACTAGGATTGAAGCAGGCGCAATCGGGTTGTCGGAAACGTGCCAGAATGGAGAGCTGCCTGAAGCGGTCCAGCTGTGCTCCTACCCGCCTGCTGCTCTCCTTGACGCTTCTCTTCTATGGCAATACAGTCGAAAGGAGAGATTTCAGCCTTGGACACTCTGGTCGGGAAGAACATTCTTCACTACACCGTCATCAGGAAGCTGGGTTCCGGCGGCATGGGAGTGGTGTATGAAGCCGAGGACAGCCGGCTGGGCCGGCATGTTGCGCTGAAGTTTCTTCCCTCTGAACTTGAACAGGACTCCCACGCGCTGGAGCGGTTCAAGCAGGAAGCGCGTGCCGCGTCGGCGCTGAACCATCCCAACATCTGCACCATCTACGCCATCGAGGAATGCAATGGCCAGAACTTCATTGCCATGGAGTTGCTGGAAGGCCAAAGCCTGAACGAGAAGATCGACGGCCATGCACTCCCGCTCGACAAGATTCTCGACATCGGCACCCAGATTACGGATGCGCTCGACGTCGCGCACAGCAAGGGCATCGTTCACCGCGACCTGAAGCCGGCGAATATCTTCCTCACTACGCGCGGCCAGGCCAAGATTCTGGACTTCGGACTGGCGAAGCTGATCTACGATCGCCGCGGTGCCATGGAAACCGTCGCCGGCAACGCGGTGACGACGTCGCCGGTGATGCTTACGCAGCCGGGAACTGCGGTGGGCACGGTCGCCTACATGTCGCCCGAGCAGGCGCGCGGCGAAGAGCTGGACGGACGCAGCGATCTGTTCTCGCTGGGCGCGATCGTCTACGAGATGGCGACGGGTCAGATTCCATTCGAAGGCAACACCTCGGCCGTCATCTTTCAGGGCATCCTTGATCGTGCGCCCCGACCCGCCGGCCGAACTGAATCCCGCGGTCCCGTACAAGCTGGAAGAGATCATCGACAAGGCGCTGGAGAAGGATCGCGACCTCCGCTATCAGAGTGCCGCCGAGATGCGCGCCGATCTGAAGCGGCTGAAGCGTGACGGTTCCAGCCACGGTTCGCGCAGCGGAATTGTGGCTGCCGCCGGAACGTCCGCCGCGGCGGGCCGCGCATTCCAGCACCGATGGCCTGATCCTCAACTCTTCTTCGAACCGCAAGAGCGCCGGCGCAAGAGCGGAGCCTTCATCGTTCTCGCGGCCAGCATGCTGATGATCGGCGCTGGACTTTACGGTCTGTACAACCGCTTCGTGCAGTGGCGGGGCGACTCCGGCCCGATTCCATTCCAGAACATGAGCATGGAAAAGCTGACGAGCACGGGCCGCGTCGTGCTCGCCACGATTTCTCCAGATGGCAAGTACGTCGTCAACGTATCCGACGAAGGACACGGTCAGGCAGAGCCTGTGGATGCGGCACGTCGCCACCGGCAGCAACGCGCAGATCATGCCGGCTGCCGAAGTCTCGTATCGCGGGCTGACCTTCTCGCCCAACGGCGACTTCCTCTACTTCGTGCGCGGAGAGCCGCAGCATCCCGGAGTCGGATTTCTGTACCAGATCCCGGTGCTTGGCGGAACTCCACGCAAGCTGGTTGACGATGTGGACAGCGCCATCAGTTTTTCGCCCGACGGACAGCAGATGGTATATCTGCGCGACAGTTCGTCCGACGCCAGTTCCACGGTGATCGTCGCCAACAGTGACGGCACCGGCGAACGCGTGCTGTCCAAGATGCCGCTGCCGGGATATTCCGATCCCGCCTGGTCTCCCGACGGAAAATGGATTGCCGCCTCGGTACTCGATCCTGGAACGCAGAATCTTGGACGCATCGTGCTGCTGAACGCAGAGAACGGGAAAGAGAAAACCATCTATGCGGGAACCGCGATCCTGCAAAAGACCGGCATGGATGCCGGACTCCGAGCACCTGGTCTTCATCTTCCACGATGTCTCCAGCGACTGGAACGGGCAGGTAGGCGAGATCGAAATTGCGGCAGGCAAGCTGCATCGCATCACCAACGACCTGAACTCCTATAGCAATCTCACGCTCGGCGTTACCAAGGACGGCAAGCAACTGGTGGCCATCCAGATCACGCCGCAGGCGGCGATCTACACCATGAGTTCGGATTCGAACGGCAGCGCCAACGCCAAAGAAATTGATAATCACGGAAACACGAATGTGGGCTGGCTGCCCGACGGACGTCTGCTCGCCCTGGATTACGATGGGCACATCTCGGTGATGAACGCGGACGGCAGCAATCGCAGCATCCTGTATCAGGAACATCTGCCGATGTCGGGCTTGTCGGTTTGTCCGGACGGCGGCAGCGCATTGTTTTCCATGCCCAACAAGCAGACCAAGGCCATCAACGTCTGTCGTCTCGATCTGCAGAGCGGCGCGGTCACGGCGCTGACCAAGGGCACGGTTGACCAGACTGCAGTCTGCTCTCCCGACAGCAAATCGTTCCTGTACACGACTTTTGTCAAGGGCAAGAGATTATTGATGGTGCAACCGATGAGCGGCGGAGCGCCCAAACAGCTCAGCGACAAGGTTGTGCAGTTTGCGCGTGTTCTCTCCCGATGGACAACAGATTGCTGCGCTGATCACGCAGGGCAGCGGGAGTGAACTTCCGTTCCATGGTCGAGATTATTCCCGCGCAGGGAGGATTACCGGTTAAGACATTTCCGCCAATCTCCGCGATCTCGTACCTGTTCCAGTATTCGCCGGACGGAAAGTCGCTCTATTATCCGGTTACGGCGAAAGGCGTCTCCAATATCCTCAGTCAGCCGATCGGCGTCGAGACCGTTCTACCGCAGACGAACTTCGACGACCTCTTGATCTATGGGTACGACTACGACTGGAAGAACAAACGGCTCGCCATCTCGCGTGGGCGTTCGAATACCGACGTCGTTCTGCTTACCCAGCAACAGGTGCAATAGTGAAAGCGTGGCCGATGTTCTGCAAGCACTGCGGCCAGCGTATCGGACGCACAGAAATGTTCTGCGTCCGCTGCGGCCAGACGATTTCGCAAGAGGAATTCGAAACGGACGCATCCCATGCGGAGAACTCGAAAGCGACAACCCCTGTTGCGGAAAGCTATCAACGTGGGACAAGGCTGGGCCGCAGTGTGTTTGACCTGGAGCCGGAAGCCGGCAATACCGTAAGAGCCATCGCGGCCGCCCCTCTGCCTTCGCCTCAAGAACGGTTGGCTCCTGCTCCCGCCAGCCGAGAGCCTCGCTATGTTCCGGTGCGGAAAGAGTCGTTTCCCATCATCGAACTCCTGGTCGCGATTCTGCTGGTCGGCGGCGCGGTAGCCGCGATTTGGATCTTCCATTCGACAGTTCAGAACCGGGGCCGGACGCAATCCGCCAATGTTGCCGTGACCATCTCGCCTGCAAGCGCTAAGCTGCGTGCCGGCAAGAGTGCCGCGTTCGCCGCAACGGTTTCCGGCAGCGACAACAACGAGGTGAGTTGGAGCATTGTAGAGGAAGAAGCAGGTGGCCAAGTGGTACCGCGGGGCGCGCAGGCCGAAGCCGGCCTGGTATCGTCGCTGGCCACCTACACCGCCCCCAGGAAAGCCGGCACCTATCATCTGCGAGTCAGCAGCAAGTCGAACCCAGAGAGTTCGGCGACGGCAGCGATCACGGTGCGAAAGTAACTTGAACCATGGACGGCGTCCGGATTGATATCTGGCTGTGGGCGGCGCGATTCTTCAAGACGCGGGCACTGGCCAAACGCGCCTGCGAACTCGGCAGAATTCACTCCAACGAAATTCAGGCGAAACCGGCCCGCGAGGTGCGAGTCGGGAACAGGTTGCGAATTTCGAATGACAGCGGCGACTTCGAAATCGAGGTGCTGCAG
Source organism: uncultured Acidobacteriaceae bacterium (assembly GCA_963698845.1). GTDB lineage: Bacteria > Acidobacteriota > Terriglobia > Terriglobales > Acidobacteriaceae > Bog-257. The sequence goes on along the minus strand of CAVOSH010000004.1, from coordinate 1,475,900 downwards.
TTGAGCGAGATGCGCGGACCGGCGGCGGTAGCGCAGGGCATGTATCGCGAGACCGAGCAGAGCCGTGAATTGCGCAGGAAAGTTGCTGAAGAACGAAAGACGATGCCACATCTGGATGCATCGCCCGGGCGGCCGTCGAAACGCGATCGCCGAAGAATTATTCAGTTTAGAAGTGGGCGCTGAAACCACAAACCGAGCCGAAACAGCTAATGCGCCCTGGCCACGGCGGTTGCTCTGATCTCCTGCCTGCCCATCTGAATGTTCTTGTGCCATTGCGTGTAAAGCAATTCGCATCTGGCTACGACCTGCTTGCCGCCCGATTCATATTCAATTTCCAGCATCAGAGATTTCTCTTCGTAAATCTCATTCAACGCCTTGAGATCGGTGCGGCCGCTGGGATTGTAGAAGCCGCTGATGAAGTCAGGGAGCTGGTTGATGGATGGCCGAGGCACATCTCCTGGTACCTGCTCATACTGCGGGATCAGTTCGACCTCACCGCCACTAGACAGGCGGGCAATAACCGCAGGCTTGAAGATCAACGTGTTGTGCGGAGCCTGGACCGACCTGAGCCGCACGTTAAAGGCATCCGATCCCGGCGTGATGTTCCTCACCAGCAGCGGCTTGCTCCGCAGGCGCGGCGAATCGCATTCATTGTGCGAATAGTCGATCTGGAGTTCAGCCACCACCGGCGCCGGCATTTCAATGACGGGGGCCAGGGTCTCCGATTGGCGCGGCGATGAACCTTCGAAACTGCGCCCCTCGTGGGCAGGAAGGCTGAGAACGGACTCTCCGCCAAACAGGGTTGCGACAGCGGGTTCGTTCTGCTGTTCAGCGGCCCGACGTCTAAAAAACAGGAACGCCGCTGCCGCCCCTATGCATAGCACTAAAGTGTAAATCGAGGCTTCCAAGTTTGCACCCCAATGCAGAATGAGTAACGGCAAGATCACCCCCGCTAAAACGAATCGGAGTCGAGCAAGTATTCCAACCGGCGCACTATGTCGAAATTGTAGCACTACGCGTCAAGCTAACAATCCATTGAAGTTATTCCCGGCTTGGGACGGGAACATAACGCTCGGTGCGCGGCTGGGTATCGAGGCTTGCAGTGCCTCTAACCTGCTGTCGAATATGCACCTAGGACGGGTAGCATGTTGGTGCTATATAACTTTTCGAATTTGTGTTTCTGCTCCAGAGGGTCAGCGGGAGCAGGAGCGCCCGAGCAGAATACGATTGTTTTCTGATAGGACGAAGTTCTGCGCTATTCCTTCACAGTAATTCCGAGCGCTTTCATCTTGCGATACATGTGGCTGCGTTCCAGGCCTAATACCTCGGCGGTGCGGCTGACGCTGCCATGGTTTTCGTCGAGCTTCTTGAGGATGTAGTCGCGCTCGTAGGCAGCACGCGCCTGGTGCAGGCTGGAGAAGTCGCCCAGGACGCGCCGGCCGCCCTCGCGATAGACAAGCGTTGGCAGATGCTTGCGCTCCAGTTTGGTGACGGAGGGATTCATGATGACAATGCGCTCGATCAGGTTGCGCAGTTCGCGCACATTGCCCGGCCAGGAATAACGCGTCAAGGCATCGAGCGCGTCTTCGGAAATTTCTTTTGGACGACGGCTGTAGGTCTGCGAAAAATCCTTCAGGAAATGCCGGGCCAGCACGGGAATGTCTTCCTTGCGTTCGCGCAAAGGTGGAACATAGAAGGGAATCACGTTCAGCCGGTAGAACAAATCCTCGCGGAAGTTGCCCTTCGAGATCTCATCTTCCAGATCTTTGTTGGTCGCGGCGATGACCCGGGCGTCGACTGTGATGTTCTCTTCTTCACCCACCGGAGCGAAGCTGCCCTCGTCGAGCGTGCGTAGCACCTTGGACTGCGTCTTCAGACTCATGTCGCCGACTTCGTCCAGGAAGAGGGTTCCGCCGTCAGCCTTCTGAAACTTTCCTTCCTTATCGGCAGTCGCGGTGGAGAAGCGCTCCTCTGCGATGTCCAAACAGTTCGCTCTCGATCAGATCTTCGGGAATGGCGGCGCAGTTTACCTCGACGAACATCGCATCTTTGCGCAAGCCCTTGCGCGTGGATTGCGCGCGCGGCCAGCTCCTTGCCGGTGCCTGATTCTCCGTAGATCAGCACGCGGCCGTTGGTCGGCGCCATCAGGGAAATTTGCTGGCGTAGCGCTTTGATCGGAATACTGTCGCCGACGATGACGCTGCGCACCTGGAACTGCTTCTTGAATTCGAGGTTCTCGCTGCGCAGGCGTTTCGCCTCGATGGCATTCTTCAGGACGATCAGGGTGCGTTCGATGGAGAGCGGCTTCTCGAGAAAGTCGAAGGCGCCCGAGCTTGGTGGCTCGCACGGCGGTCTCGATGTTGCCATGGCCGGAGATCATGATCACTTCGGGATGATCTTCGCGCTCGACCAGCTTTTCCAGCGTTTCCAGCCCGTCCATGCCAGGAAGCCAGATGTCGAGCAGCACGACGTCGGGGGATTTGTGCCGGAGGATTTCGAGGCATTCTTCGCCGCTGCCGGCGAGTAGGGTCTTGTAGCCCTCATCCGTCAGCACGCCTTCCAGCGCGCTGCGGATCTGTGACTCGTCATCCACGATCAGAATGGTCTGCATCTTGATTAGCGGCGGCAGCAAGGACCATCTCCTGCGCCAGAGGCAACTCTACGATAAATCGGGCGCCGACGGGAGAATTCTCTTCCACGCGAATCGATCCGCGATGATCTTCGACGATCCGGCTGACGATCGCAAGCCCCAGCCCGGTTCCGCGGCGCTTGGTGGAGAAGTAGGGCAGGAATAGCTTTTCTTTTACCTCGCTGGTCACGCCGTGGCCGGTGTCGGCGACGATAATCTCCACGCCGTCGCGGCCGTCGGTGAGCGCGGTCGAGATGGCGATCTCTTTCACCAGCGAATCGTGCAGGGCTTCAGCGGCGTTGTCGACCAGGTTGGCGACAGCACGCTTGATGGCTTCGGGATCGGCCTGCACCATCGGCAGGTCGGTCGTGAGATATCGTGCGCACCAGGATGTCATCCAACCGGCCATCAAACATCAGCAGGGCGTCGTTCACGATGGCGTTGATATCGGAGGGCTGCGGCTTGGACGCCGGAAAGCGCGCCAGCGTAGAAAACTCGTCGACCAGTTTGCGAACCGTTTCCACCGACGAGGTAATCGTGATGGCGCATTGCCGGATCACCCGCAGCGAAGCCGAGTCGGGAGAAGTTCCGCGCTCCAGATGGCGGCGGATACGCTCGGCGGACAACACCAAGGGAGTGAGAGGATTCTTGATCTCGTGGGCGATGCGCCGGGCGACCTCGCGCCATGCCGTTTGTTTTTGCGCGCGCAGCAGATCAGTCAGGTCTTCCAGCACCACGACATAACCGGTTCGCTGGCTGCCATTGCGCGAAGCCGCCTGCGAGGGCGGGTCCAGCGAGGCCACCGTGACCGCGACATTCAGATTCACGCGCGCAGTAGCAATTTCCATCTGGCTGGTCGTGCTTCCCATGCGATCCGCTTTGCGCAACATGTGCTCAAGGTCGCTGACCGTCTCCGCTGGAGAACAGGTCGTGCAGCGTCTTGGCGGCCAGCGGCGGATTCTGGTCGAGATGCAGCAGCCGCCGAACGGCGGCATTGGAATGAACAATGCTGCGGCGACGCGTCGAGCGAAAGCACGCCCGAGGGAACGCTCTCCAGAATCGTCTCGATGTGTCGCGTCCGCTGCTCCAACTGCGTGTTCATGTCGGCGAGTTCGCGGCGCGAATGTTCGACGCTGCTGCGACCCGTTTCCAGATCGGCGGCCATGCGATTGAACGATTCGACCAGCTGTCCGATCTCGCTGCCCGCCTGCACGTCGACGCGATAGTCCAGCCGCCCACGCGAGATCTCGTGAGTGGCTTCGGCCAGCGCCACCAGCGGCCGCGTTACCATCTTCGAGAGATAGAGCGCCAGCCAGGTCGAAGCGAAGAGCACGCCGACGGTCAGCAGCAACAGCAGGCCAAGATAGGTTCGGCGCAGACGCCGCCGTTGCAGACGCAAGTCGCGATACTGCTCCTGGCTGTTTTCCAGGTCACGCAGGGTGCCGGAATAATTTGTTGGCAACGGCATGGCCACCAGGATCTGTCCGTGATCTGCCAACGTGAGCGCGCCCCAGCACGTAGGTTTCACCCAGAAGGTCGAAAGGTTTGGGCATGCCCGGAGCAGCCGCCGCAGGGAGATGCCGTGGCATAACCGGCCAGTTCTTCGGGCGCATGGAAACTCGCTTCGGCATGATTGTCTACCAGAGCGAAGGCGAAGCCGCCCTGGAGCGTGACCTCGCTGTCGCGGAATTCGTCGATGATGTAGCTGAAGTTTCCGGTCTGAAACGATTTCTGCGCCGCTGGCGTGGCCGCAATACGCTGCGCCTCATCCTGCGCATTCGTGATGGCATACTGCGTCAGCAGCGATGCGATGAGGTTGGTGTGGTACTGCACATCTTCGGTGGGACGCGAAAACCACTTCTCGATGCGAGCGGTTCAGCAATCCATACGAAAAGAGGAACAGAAAAATCACCGGCCCGAGCGACAGCAACAGCGCGCCCAGCACCATGTGACTTCGGAACTTCGAGCCGAGCATCCCGGTCTTGCGCTCCGCATAAAGCCGCAGCAGGGTGCGAATCAACACGAAGGTCAGCGCAACGAACAGGAAGAAGATCAGTGCCGAGACCAGAGCGACGATGATGGTTTGTTCACTGGTGTCGGGCTCGAAGAACGTCAGCTTAAACGTCGCCTGCGCCAGAATCACCGCGAAGAGAAAGAAGACGCAGATCGACAGCGCAATCAGCGCGGGAGTACTGCTGCGTTTCTTCTGCTCACGAGTTGGTGGTGAGGGGGGCAACATCGCTTACTGGGAGTTTCGGGAGACGTGATCCATCGGATTCACGTTGCGGGAGCGTGGGTTCATTATACCGTCGTTTTACCCCCCGGCCGCTCTACCATCTAAGTAACCCAACCAGAGCAATAAGTTGCGTCCTGTGGATCACCTTCCAGCTACACTCGCTGCCCCGGCGGGAGGGGCACTGGCCGCCGATTTCGGTTTACCAGCCAGACCACCAGGGCGACGATCAGGATCAGCGGCAAAAGCGGCACAACGACCAGGACAATCAGGAGCGGCACGCCGGACTTGGAGGAATGTCGCCCTTGACGTTGCATTCGGGTGACGCACACTCTGCCGCCGACGGTGGCCACGTCGCCCGACCGGAGGCATCTTCGTCCAGGTGAATCGATCCAAGAACAGCGACCGCGTCCCCTGCACATCGCCGTCAATCGCGGCGCCCCCGCCAATGACTACCAGGTCATCGCAAGAGCCCTCCATGTGGACGGAACAGCCGATGCACACCAGGTCACCGACTGCTTCATTTTGCGCCACAGAGATGCTCCTGCCAACCTGGATGAGCTCTCCGTCCTTTGCAAACAAGGGAGAGCGGGCGAGCAGCAGGAACAACAGAAGGCAAACGGGGAACAGCCGACGTGAGAATTGCACGGCGCGGCTCCTGGACGAGGGTTAAGCGGTCACAGACAGGTTAGTCGCAGCTGGCGAGGAAAACAATCTGCCGAACTGGGCTCAACGTTGATGGTTCGGTTGCGCGGCCTCGCCCGGCAGAGGAGTGTAGTAAAGCGAGTATGGCCCCAGCCGTTCGGTGGGGGCGACCTGGTGATACCAGGGGTTCGGCAAAGCGTAATAGCGAACGAGTTGCAAGCGGTATGACTTGTCGAAGGACGCACTGATTACGGTCCAACCCGGAGAGGCAACAATGTCATTGGGATTGCTGATCGGCGGCAGCCCATACCAGGCTTCGCGGTATTCGTTGTGTAGAGCGCCATCCAAAGATCCCAACGTCACCTGCTTCGCTCCCAGTTCGCGCAGACGTTTTGCCAGGAACTTAAGATCCTGTCCCCAATCGTAGTTGGAATCGTCCAGCACATTCTCCGGATGTTTGCCCGCGAATGCGTTGAAATAGGAGAGGTAATCAGGATGACGCAGGCCGACCGACACGCTCATCCAGACGATCAAGGCCAGTGCCGCTAACACGGCCGCCCGCCGGAAGCGGTCCGCTCGTAGAAGCTGAAGAAATCCCAGGGCTGCGATGATCGACAGGCTCAAAAAAATGGGAGCAATATGGCGGATTCCGATATCGATGCGTCCGGCCATGGCGGGCAGCAAAATGCCCAGGCTAAAAGTGAGGGGCAACAGATACGAGATTTGTGCCCGGCGCTTTATGCAGACGGCAATCCCGAGCACCGCAAGAACCAGAAAAGCAATTGGGGTCTTGACGGCAAGCGCCACGGGGAAGTAATACCACCAGCCGGTTGTACTGTACTGGCCCAGCAAAAACGCACCGTGACCGCGGCTGTCATGATTGAGCGCCGCCTGAAGTCCCTCAAAATATTGCGGCGCGGGTAGCTTGATTGGAAAACCGCTAACGGGACCAAAGGAAAACCAGTACGCTGCCCAAATCAGCAGCATCGTCACTGCCGCCGCGAGCGCAAAAGTGGGGAAGCGGCGACGCGCCATGTGCAACAACTCTCTCCAGGACACGCGTGAAACGCCCCAGTAAGCGAGAGCGGAGAGCAGGACGCTAAAGCACAGGTATCCCGGAGCGGTTAACTTGGTTAGGAATGCGAGGGCAGTACAGAATCCCATCAGGGCCGCCCTGCCCGGAGTCGGTTTCTTTGCCCAGACGATGGTGGCGAGAAAGGCGGCCGCTGTCGTAGCCGCCAGGGCCATGTCGGTTGTTGCCAATCCGGCGTCGGCCAGCGACGTCGGCAGCAGGGTGAACAACGCGACCGCGATCACGGCCTCGGCTCTGCCAAAATCGTGGTTTGCCCAGCTTCCGACAACCCAGCAAGCCAACAGGAAGAATGACAGAGTACCCAGGCGCAGCAAAAAAACGGTTCGGTCGAAATTGCGGGACTGCATCAATAGCGCTGGCCCCTCGCTCCAACCTGTAGCTTTGCCCGCCGGCCGTACGCCATCGGCATAGACCCAAAGAGCTTGCAGCGCGCGCGCCACTGGAGGATTTTCCACGTCCATGGCAACCGTGTGTTTCGACAGGTATTCGATGGCGCAGCCGAAATGAAAAGGCTCGTCGCCCGTGAGGCTGAGCGCGTCGTAGGTGGAGATAATGCGGGCGCTCGCGATGGCAACCAACACCAGGCACAATGCGATGCTGTATTTCCGCAGAAACAAAATGATCGCGGATTCCGGCGTAGCGGAGGCCGAACTCCGATCAATAGCCGATGAGGTTAGGTTTTCGGTTCGCAAAACGGCATCTGTCACGACAACTCGACTCGATTAGCTGTTAAAAGCGTTGGCGGTATAGCTGATTTGCTGGCTGGTGAAAACCGTTACAGCGTAGTCTGACGCCGACAGGAATACAAGTGCATTGGTGACGGCTCGGCGCATGGAAACCATCTTCCACCAGGCCTGATGTTCCAGTCTTCGCGCAGCCGAAGCCAGCAGGGAAATTGGACGATTGACGCAGCTGGCGGCAGGTTGTTCGCACCTCCGCCAGTTCGCAACGGAGGGAGTTTACTGAGCAGGCGGTTGCATGCCCTGCATCATCCCGCCCATATCCATCTTGCGGTACCCGGAAGGAATAACAAAGAGGCTGGCGTCGGGTTCGCCTTCCTTGATATTGGTCAGCTCCCAGGTCGAATCCGGAGAGACGCTCTTGATGGGGAAGTGCAGCTTCTGGTCGACCCACACGTTCGACACGCTGCCGTCTTTGTGGGTGATCTGCCAGTGATCGCAGGTGCGGCCGTTGACGTCCTCGACGCCGACTTTCTTGCAGGTCGCGCCCGCATCGCCTGCACAAGGATTGCTGGGATCGCTGAACGGCTTGATGCTGGGCATCATGCCCGGAATGGCGCATCGCGGCCTGATCGGCTTTGAACTCCATGTACATGTGCTGTTGCGGCATCAGCATGTCGGTTGTCTGGGTCGCCATGTTCGTGATCATGATGGCCGAACGCGCGTTCCGTACCGGCATGTCCATGCGCATGTGGCCGGTGGTGAAGTACATTTTTCCGCTCGTACTCTCGCCGTGCTTCGAGGTGACGTGGAAATCGGCAGAGAAGGGTGTGATTTGCGGGCCCATTTGCGCAGCCGCGGGCAATGAGAGCAGGACACCGCAAACAATGGCTGAGGCAACAACGAGTCGAAGTTTCAAGAGATCTCCTTTACTGGGTGGTGGAACTCGGCTCGAAGATGGGAACAAAGCCCGAACAGTTTACGATGAAAGTCTGAAAGCCGGTCCGGTAATTTGCCAGTCGCGATATCATCAGTAAGTGAACCGCAGGCAGAACTCCAGGCTGAGGAGTAGATGTTACTTGCCGATTGAACTATATTCCTAGGCAAGCATTCAGCCACATAATCGGTGGGCGGATCCGCCGGGGACCGCCAAGGAGACACGCCTGATGGGCGCTACTGGCATGTGGTCGCGCAAGGCCGACACCTCCTCCACCAGCGATCCGCACGTGCTGGTGGTGGTGGAAGGCGCCGACCGTCGCACCCTCGTGCTCGATCACTTTCCGTTCACCATTGGCCGCCGTACCGACCGCGACCTGGTGATGGCCGATCCTCGCGTCTCGCGCGAGCACGCCCAGTTCATGAACGAAACCGACGGCGTTTACGTCATCGACCAGGGCAGCCGTCACGGCACCTTCGTCAACGGCGAACGCATCAATCGCCGCAAGCTGAGCCGCAACGATCACGTCGAATTCGGCGTGCAGGGCGGACCGCATGTACTCTTCAGTCCCGATCGTTCGCCCACCAGCGCGGCGCAGCAATTTCTGAGCCAGTTTTCAACCTGGAAGCCGGCCGCCGGAGCAGGCTCCGATCTGGAGATGCTCAACGTCTTTCTCGAGGCGGCGCGCAAGCTCAACACCAGCGGCGTGCTCGACGATGTGCTGAATGCCTTGCTGGAAGCGGCGCTGCGCCTGACCCGTGCCGAGCGCGGATTCGTCTTCCTGCGGCAGCCGGATGGCGAACTGCAACTGGCAGCCGGCCGCGACAAGAATGGCGAGAGCATTTCCGACGACAGCACCATCTCGCGCTCCATCCTGCGCGATGCCGCCCAGAGCGCCTCGGAGTTTCTGGTCACCGACACCGATGACACCGGCAAACTGGCCGGCCGCGAGAGCGTGGTCGCCCACAACCTGCATAGCGTGATCTGCATTCCGCTGCGCAAAACCGTCATCCAGGAGAAGGTCAAGGACGACACTAAGTCCGGCGAGACTACCGACGTGCAGGGTGTTCTCTATCTTGATGCGCACTTCCTCTCGGGCAAGCTCTCGTCGGTCAGCCACGACATTCTGCGCACCATCGCCAATGGCGCTGCAACGCTGGTGGAAAACGCTTCGCTGGTGCAAGCGGAAGATGCGGCCAAGCGCTATCGCCAGGAGCTGGCGATCGCCTCCGAGATCCAGCAGCGCCTGATGACTGTGACCGTACCGGATGTTCCGTTCGCCAAGGTCAATGCCGTCAGCTATCCCTGCAAAGATATCGGCGGAGATTTCTTCGACCTGGTTTACACCGACAAGGGACTGTCGCTGATCGTCGCCGATGTTTCCGGCAAAGGAGTTTCGGCAGCCGTGGTCGCGTCAATCCTGCAAGGCATGCTTGTATTCGCAGCTGGCGCGCGACTCGTCGTTGCCGGAGATGATGGCTGCGGTGAACCGCTTCCTGTGCGAGAAAGTTGCCGGCCAGAAGTACGCGACGCTGGTGATCGCGCGTCTGTCCAACAACGGTGATCTGGAGCTGATTAACTGCGGTCATGTGCCGCCGCTGCTGGTTTCGGGCGACAAGATCATCAAGCTGGAGGAAGGCAATCTTCCCGTGGGACTGGTGCCGGTCGCGGAGTTCCAGGAGCATCGCATGAAGCTGAAAACCGGCGACCGATTGCTGCTGGTGACCGATGGGGTTACGGAGGCGGAAGACGCCACTGGAGAATTCTTCGGCACCGAGCGTCTCGAGAGCTGCTGCCATCAGGGACTGGTCTGCGTTGAGCAGGCGGTCACGGCGTTTCGCGGCGACACGGCGCTGACCGACGACTTCACCATCACGGAGATGATCTTCCGTGGCGAAAACTGAGCTAGTTCCACCACGAAAGTTGTGAGTGGTTGCCAATCGTATACCCATTTCAATTTTAGCGACCGGAAACCGCCGGAAAGTCTTGGCCCGTGCGCACAACTATGGTGTAATAGGATTTTATTCTTCGTAGCTGCTCCACTACACGGAATATGTTTTTATTGCCATTTTTAAATTTCTGGACTTCTGGCCGAATCGGGTCGCAGTTCGTTTCAAGTGTTCCCCAGCGCAGGATGGGGTATACCGTTCTGTTCTGCGCACTTATGTTGTTTGCTTCGGTCCCGGCCTTCGCTGTTACCCATGCCGTCACTCACGCGCGCATTCATCACAGCCATCACGCCGTGCTCCGTTACGCTTCGCTCCGCACCACCACGACTGCGCGGCACTATCGCGGCCACTACCAGGTCGGCTTAGGGCGCTGGACGCCGATGTTCCCCGGCTCCCACGACATGCTGGTGCGCGAGAACGAAGAGCTGGACCGCATGCAGTTGCCGCGCATCAATGACGATTACGAGCTGATTCGCTACGAGCTGTCGCAGGACCTGGTGCCGGTGTCGGAATCGGACGCGCTGAAGATTGCCGCCGACCTGCCTGACAATCGCCGCTACTGCCGCCCCTGGACCCGCGACTTTCTGCAGGATTTCAGCGAGGCGTTCTACGAGCAGTTTCACACTCCGCTGCAAGTCAACTCACTGGTTCGCACGGTCGAACAGCAGCATCGGCTGCGCCGCTGGAACCGCTTCGCCGCTCCCGAGTTTGGCGACACCGCTTCCACCCACCTGACCGGCGTTACCTTCGACATGTCGCGCCGCGGGCTTACCTTCGAGCAGTACGAGTGGATTCGCAACTACCTGCTCCCGCTTCAGGCCGAGGGCATGGTCGATCCCATCGAGGAGCGCCAGCCGGTTCTGCACGTGGTGGTGTACGAGAAGTATTCCGGCCGGAACGATCAGAAGAACGCCTGGTCCGAAGCCAACGAGCCGACCGAGATGGATCCCTACGGCGCCGCCGTCAACACCAGCGTTACCGGGCCCGTGTTGCCGGGCAGCGTAGTCGCCGCCGGAAGCCAGCCGTAAGAGATCAAACCGAAATTTAAATGAGACGGCGCGCGAAGAGCGTGCCGTTTTCTTTTGCGTCGCGAACCTTGCGTTTGGGATCGCCGGCGATAGTCGATGTGTCGGTATCCTCGATCCTAAGAAATGAAAGGTGTCATCCTGAGCGCCGGCGTCGAAGGACCCCTACATCCGGCAAGCTCTATCGGCTTGGATAGCGGTCCCTCGACTTCGCTCGGGATGACACTTGTCAAAGAGGTTTCGCTGGTGATCTATCCACCAACCGCTACCCACGAATTTCATCGTACCGCCATAACCATCAGCTTGCGCTCCGTCATGTCCTCGATGGCGTAACGCACTCCTTCGCGGCCCAGCCCGGAATTCTTTACCCCGCCATACGGCATCTGGTCCACGCGAAACGTCGGCACATCGCCAACGATCAGCCCACCCACCTCGATCTCCTCGAACGCTGTCTGAATCAGCACGGCATCGCGCGTAAACAATCCGGCCTGCAGTCCATACTCCGAATTGTTGATGAGGTTCAAGCGCCTCGTCGAAGGTCTCGTACTCTTCCACCGTCACCACCGGGCCGAAAACCTCGGCGCAATTCACGCGCATATTCGGACGTGGTTTCGGTCAGCACCGCGGGTTCCACCATCGAGCCATTGCGCTTGCCGCCGCACAGCAGCTTGGCTCCGGCCTGCACGGCTTCGTCGATCCACTGCGCCACGCGCACGGCATCCTGCTCGCGAATCAGCGGCGGAACGTCGGTGCTCTCCTGCATGGGATCGCCGCACTTCAGCTTGCGCACCCCCTCCACCAACTTGGTCTTGAACTCCTCGAACAGGTCGTGATGCACAACGATCCGCTGGACCGAGATACATGTCTGGCCGGCGTAGGAAAAGCCGCCCGCGATGCAGCGATGCACCGCATATTCCAGGTCGGCGTCCTTGTGGACGATCACGCCCGCGTTGCCGCCCAGCTCCAGCGTCACGCGTTTCTTGCCGGCCTGGTTCTTCAGTTGCCAGCCAACCGCGGCGCTGCCGGTGAAGGTCAGCAGCTTGATGCGATCGTCCGCGACCAGCATCCCCGCATTCTCGTTCGACAGCGGCATCACCGCCAGAGCTCCGTCCGGCCATGACGTGTCGTCGATGATCTCGGCCAGCATCAGCGCCGAGATCGGCGTCTGCGGCGCGGGCTTCAGGATTATGGGACAGCCGGCGGCAATTGCGGGCGCGATCTTGTGCGCCACCAGGTTCAGCGGAAAATTGAACGGCGTGATCGCGAACACCGGGCCCAGAGGGAACGCGTCGCACGATTCCCCAGCGCCCGGCGGTCGCTTCCAGCGTGTCCAGCGGGAGATACTCGCCGTAGATGCGCGTGCTCTCTTCGGCCGCGATCTCGAAGGTGTTGATGGCGCGATCCACTTCCATGCGCGCTGTCTTGATCGGCTTGGCAGCTTCCTGGCAGATGGTGCGCGCGAATTCCTCGCGCCGGTTCGTCAAGGCCTGTGCGATCTCGCGCAAGATGCTGGCGCGCTGATGCGACGACATTCTGCGCGTGGCGGCGAATGCCTGCACCGCCGACTCAATTGCCATCTCCGCATCGGAGCGCTCCGCCTCGCTCAGCACCGCCAGAACGCTATGGTCATACGGCGCCGTCACCACGGATTCGCGGCCGTGCGTGCTCCAGCCGCCGTTCAGAAAGTATCCCATGCTGCGAATCGTTGAGGAGCTCTGGCTCATTGGACCCTCGTGTATACCAGGTTGGATGCGGGGACCGCGGTGTCACGGCAGAATACATAACCCGACCGCATTCGAGTGAATATCGGATTATAGGTCGACGCGCAGAGTTCGCGAACCACCGTGTGAACAAACGGAATCTAAATACCTGGAGGACGAATGGACGATTCTGAAACCGAATACATTGTCGAATTGCAGCCGAAGGTTACGCGGCGGTTAAGTGAGCTGGGCTTCAATGACGCTGCGCATCGTGACCTTTTAGCGCATGGACTGGCGGAGATTGCCTCGCGCGGCCGCACCCTCGATCAACAGGCCTTGCCGCTGTTTCTGTCGCTCGATCCGCAGCATCGGCGGGCGTTGGCAGAGGTTACAGTTGCGCTGAAGAACCATCTCGACGCAATGCAGGACTCGATCACCGACGTGCGCTCGTCCCTGACGACCTTGACGGATTTTCTGCTGCGCGAGGAAAACGCCAGCTGAGCCTGCACAACTCCCATCGCTCCCGGAGCAGAAAACCTCCGCGCCGGCGATTCCAGCTCAGTCGATGAAGGAGAATCGATCGCTGAGCCCGGCCAGCTTCAGTACCTTGTACATTTCCACGTTGACGCCGCGAAGCACGACCTTGACTCTCTCAACATCTGCGGTGCCGGCCAGATCTTCCAGAGCCCGGATGCTGGCCGGGTCGAGCGACTGCGCCAGAAAGAAATCCAGCAGCACCTCAGGCCCTTCGGTCGCCAGCTTCTCGCGAATCTCATTCAACTGCTGAGTGAGATGTTCTTCATCGATTACGAAACTCGACTCTTTCACCGTAACGCTCATGCCTGCACCTCCTCCAGAAGTTTGCCCGCTTTGACTTCAGGTTCTGCCGGTCTAGCGCCCCTGCCGTAGAAGGCGCTCCAGTACAGCTCCACCAGTTCCTTCACCAACGGCATGCGCGGATTCGATCGCCACGAAGGATCGTCGAAGGCAATCTTGGTGAGTTCCGGCATGGCTGCCTCGAAGGCTTCTTTCGTGATGCCGAGATCGGCAATCGAGCGCGGCACCTCCAGGCGGTCGAGCAGCTGCTCCGTCGCGGTCACCAGGTTCTGCGACCTTCTCCTCGACCGTATGGCCGCCCAGTCCGAGCAAGTCGGCGATCATGGCGTACTTCTTGTGCGCCACATAGGCACGCTGATTGGGTGAGGGCATGAACTTCGTCGGCACGCCGGCGTTGTAGGCAATCACGTGCGGCAGCATCAGCGCATTCGCGCGCCCATGAGCCACGCCGAAGCGCGCGCCGAAGGCATGCGCCAGCGCATGGTTCACGCCCACCGACGCATTCGAGAAAGCAATCGCCGCGATGCAGGCGGCGTTATGCATCATGCTGCGGGCTTCTTCGTCGCGCGGATTGTCATAAACCTCGGGCAGATACTTGAACACCAGTCGAATCGCCTGCATGGCGTTGGAATCGGTGTAAGGCGAAGCGTAGATCGAGACCGCAGCTTCCAGCGCATGCGTCAGGCAGTCGATGCCGGTGTCAACCGTAAGCCCTTTCGGCATCGACATCACGAATTGCGGATCGACTATGGCGACGTCCGGCGTAAGCGAATAATCGGCAAGCGTGACTTTGACGCCGCGCTCCTTGTCGGTCATCACCGCGAAGGGCGTCACCTCGCTGCCGGTTCCGCTGGTGGTGGAGATAGCGATCAGCCGCGCATGGTTCACCTTCTCGGTCGGATACTGCACCACGCGCTTGCGGATATCGAGGAACGGCGCAGCCAGCTCCTCCAGGTCGGCTTCCGGCGATTCGTACATCAGCTTCATGATCTTCGCTGCGTCGATGACGGAGCCGCCGCCCAGCGCGATGATCTGGTCGGCCTTGTAGAAGTTCAGCGCCTCCACACCTTGCTGGATGATCTTGAGATCGGGCTCGGCGTCGGGAATGATCGTGACCCGCACCTGCGTCTCCGGCGGAATCGCGCGACGAACGGTGTCGGAGTGCCCGATCTGCTCCAGCGCGGGATTGGTGATGATCAGGGTGGAGCGCGAGGCGAAGTTGCGCAGGTTCTCCACCGCGTTCATGTTGAAATAAATCTGGTTGGGAACTCGGAACCACATATGCGCCTGTGTCCTTCGCGCCATGCGCTTGATGTTGAGGTAGTGATAGACGTTGACGTTGTCGGTGGTGCTGTTGCCGCCGCCGGTGCCGCAGCCAAACGAGAACGTCGGCACCATATCGTTGTAAACGCCGCCCAGCGCGCCGATCGAGCCGGGCGAGTTCACGATGATGCGTCCGGCGTTGATGACATCGCCGAACTTCCGGATCACGTCTTCATTGTTCGAGAACACAACGGCCGTGTGTCCCAGCCCGCCGGCGTGATTCACATCGACGCAAACCTTCAGCGCCTCGCTGACGGAATGGGCGCGATAGACCGCCAGAACAGGGAAGAGCTTCTCGACCGACAGCGGATACTTGCGTCCAACGCCCTTGATGGGCGCGATCAGCAACTTGGTCTTCGGCTTGACCGGAATGCCGACAAAGCGCGCGATGTTGGTCGCCTTCTGTCCGACCGCCATGGGCTGCATGTAGCCGGTCGCGGGATCGATCACGGTCCGCCCGAGCAATTCGGTTTCCTGCTCGTTGCAGATGTGCGAGCCCAAATCCTCAAACTTCTTCAACACCCGATCGTAAATCTCATCGTCGATCACGATCGTCTGCTCAGAGGCGCAGATGGTTCCGTTGTCGAAGGTCTTCGAGGTGATGATGTCGACCACGGCCATGTCGAGGTCGGCACTCTTCTCCAGGTACACCGGCGTGTTGCCCGGACCCACGCCCAGCGCGGGCTTACCTGACCCGTAGGCAGCCTTCACCACTCCCGGACCGCCCGTCGCGTCGATCAGGCCGATGTCCTTGTGGTGCATCAGGAAGTCGTTGTCGTGCAGCGTGTGCGACTCAAGACAGCTGAAGACGCCTTCGGGCGCGCCATGCTTCACCGCCGTCTCGTACATGATCCTCACGGCCTCTGCGCAGCAACGCCACGCCCCCGGATGCGGGCTGAAGATCACCGCATTGCGCGTCTTGATCGCCATGATGCACTTGAAGAGCACGGTTGAAGTGGGATTCGTGATGGGCGTAAGCGACAGGATGACCCCGATGGGTTCTGCGAGTTCGAGCAGACCGCGCTCGGGATCTTCGCGAATCACGCCGACCGTGCGCTTGTCTTTGACGTAGTTGTAGACGAACTCCGTCGCCACCATGTTCTTGATGGCCTTGTCTTCCAGGACACCGATCTTGGTCTCTTCGATCGCCAGCCGCGCCAGATATTGCGCCTGCTTCAGCCCCGCCAAGACCATTGGCTTCACGATCCGGTCAACATCTTCCTGCGTGCACTGAGAAAAAGCGGCTGCCGCTACCCGGGCCCGTCGAACCAGGCTATCCAGATAGGCAATCCGTTCCTCGCTGAGGCCAGCACCGTTGTCACTCATACGTCCTTCTCACTCGGCCCATGCGCCGAAAAATACCCAGTTTCAGTATGTGCGGCGGTGAACAGGCGGGCTGTGAGCTAAGTCACCAGCAAATGTGAGCTCTGGGCGGGGCGCCTCTGCGGTATACCGCCGAGCTTTCCGGTCGGAAAGCAAACTTTGCGTGCGTGGTGTTCAGTAGGGATACAACTAAGAAAGATTAAGTACTACTGATGGTAGTACTAGGTGTCAGCAAATAGCCTTTTGATTCCGACATCGCGCCATCTGTTGTTGTTCTTCACTGTTCGGCCAATTGGAGGCAACTCCATGCCGTCGCCGTTTGCAGGTATCCGTCTTCGTCTGAGTGCGCTACTCACCGTACTCATCGTAGCCACTATTGCACAGCTTTCTCCCGTGTTGCACGCACAGAGCTCCACCGGCACTTTGCTGGGGGAAGTGCAGGATGCGAAGGGAGCGCGAATCCAGTCGGCCTCTGTGCTTGTCAGCACGCCTGACACCTCCCTCCAGAGCGCAAACCACGACCAACAGCCGCGGCGAGTTTCGCTTTGAAGGCCTGTTGCCGGGCAAGTACCACATTGTGGTAAAGGCCTCCGGATTTGCCGACGCCAGCTCGGATGTCAACGTGAACATCAGCTCTGCGCAAGACACGCTGGTCACCATGCGTCCCGCGGCAGTTCAGCAGACCGTTAACGTTACGGCCGAGCCCTCCTCCATCACCACCGAGACGCTGAATACGACCAGCGCGGTAATGGGCGGTGTGGTCACGAACACGGATATCCAGAACATCCCTCTGGCCGCGCGCAGCTTCGCCAACATCGCCTACCTGGTACCCGGAACCGAACCGGTCGAGCCATCCGATCCCACCAAGGCCCGCATTACCGCGGTTTCCTTCGGCGGCAGTTCCGGCCTGAATGACACGCTTAACGTCGATGGCGGCGACAATTCCGACGACTACATTGGCGGCTTTCTGCAGAACTTTTCGCCCGACGCGTTGCAGGAATTCGCGGTCCAGACTTCGCAGCAGAACGCCGATGTAGGCCGCACCACCGGCGGCGCGGTGGTGATCAGCACCAAGAGCGGCACCAATTAATGGCATGGCGACTTCGCGGTATTCGAGCGGGCGTCCGCGCTGAACGCTCGTTTTCCCATCGAGAACCCTGCGCCTGAGCCCAAGCAGCCTTTCTCGCGGCAGAATTACGTTGGCACCCTCGGCGGCCCGATCATCAAGGACAAGCTCTGGACCTTCACCTCGTTTGAGATGGTGAACGAGCACGCCAGCATCAACTACAGCCCTGACAGCCTGACGCAGTTCAATGCGCTGTCGCAGTTGGCGCAGGAGGGATTGATCCCCAACACCACTTCCATCGGCGTGCCTCCCTACGTGCGCGTGCCTTTCCAGGATTTTCTGGCGCTGCAACGTTTCGACTGGTCGCAGTCGGAGAAGTCGCACTGGTTCCTGCGCGGCGCCGTCGACAACAACACTCACCAACAACGCGCTGGTGCAGCAGGCGACGCTGCCCTCCACCGGAGCCATCACGCACTACAACTACTGGAATGCGGTGCTGAGCAATCAGTACGCTTTCACGCCAAGTTGGCTGGGTCAATTCACCTTCGATGCCAGCTACCTGCACGCCACTGCCGAGCGTAACGGCTACCTCGGCTTTGCCCTGGCGTTCCCGTTCAGTTCCACCTCGAAGACCATCACCGGCTTTGAAACGTACGGCGACAACCAGTTCCAGACCGCCATCACGGCTTTTCCGGTGCTGCGCAACCAGGAGAAATATCAGTTCAAGTACGACGTGACGCCACTCGGCCGGGCACGCATGCTCCCAAGTTCGGCATCGACTTCATTCACGAGCCGGTGCTGAGCGGCGCGCTCACCGGAACAGCTGAAACGCTCTACGTGCTCACGGAAAATCCCACGTTCTACCTGACCAACCCGGCGCAGCTGACTGCTGAGTTGAACTGCACGGCCGCCTTACATCGGAACGAATTGCCAGACTACGTCCACTCCCGCCGGCAACGGCAGCTTCTCGCAGAATGTGCAGCGGCTTGGGCTTTTACGCGATGGATTCCTGGCGCGTCACCCCGACCCTGACCGTGAACTACGGGGCTGCGCTAGGACACGACCTTCGGACTGTTCCAGGCCAACGGCGTGAACCAGAACTTCAACGCGGCGGTGCAGACGATCCGCGCCTACCAGTCTGCCTTTGCCAACCGGCATTCCGCACGACTACCGCGGGGCCTTCGCGCCGCGGCTCGGTATCGCCTGGTCGCCTGACCGGGTCGAGGACCTGGTCATCCGCGGCGGCATTGGCCTGTACTACAACGACCTGGCGCAGAACGGCTGGGTCGACGCGCTGACGGCGGTCAATACTCCGTCGGCCTTCCAGCCGTGCAACGCGCCCGGCGATCCGGGATGCCTGCCGGGAGCGTCGGCGGGCGGAGCGGGCGCCATCATCGATCCCAACTACCACACGCCCTACACGCTGGCACGTCAACGGCGGAGTGCAATACGCCATTCAATCGCAACTGGACAGTCAGCGCCGACTATAATCACCAGACCGACGATGCACACCTATCGGCGCTACGAATACACCGCCGGCTACAACGTTGTTCTCTCCGCTGTTCTCGCCCGATCCGCTGATCCAGATGGACAATGTGCCGAACATCTCGGTCTTCAAGTCCGACAACCGGTCGAGTTACAACGCCCTGTTGCTGCACGTGCAGGGGAACATCACCAAGCGGCTGAATCTCACGGCGAACTACGTGCTGTCCAGAGCCAACACCTGGGGCTGCGTGCTGGGTGAGCTCTCGGATTACGTGAACGGCGTCTGCAATCCGCTCAACCCGTTTCGGACCCGGTGACTACGGTCCGTCGGGCGAAGATGTCATCAGCCGCTTCACGCTGGGCGGCATTGTCTATGTGCCGGGCGGATTTGAGATCAGCACGCTGTTCCAGGCGGAAAGCGGCGCGACCGATTACGCTTGACCACGCCTGTCGATGTGAACGGGCTCGGCGATCCGACCAACGATCGCGCCGTGATCAACGGCGTGCAGACCTCGATGGACCAATTCCGCGGAACTCCCTACATCCAGGTGGATCTGCGGGTCACCCGGCCCTTCAAGATCGGCGAGCGCTGGAACATCATGCCCTTCATCGAGTTCTTCAACCTCTTCAACCGCAACAATCCGGGCGCGAACTATGTGACCGACATTTCGGCGCTGCCTGACACCGGTGAACAACCTGACCAACGCGACGGCCCTGTGTCCGACTCCGGCTTGCAATGTGCCGATCACCAGTCCGAATCAGTTGCTGGTTCCGGCCGGCGCACTGGGCGACTTCTTTGGACCGGGAACCACGGTGGGCATTCCGTTCGCGGCGCAGCTGGGAGTGCGGGTGACCTTCTAACGGAACGAGCGCAGCGCAACATAAAAAGCCAGCCGCGAAGGCTGGCTTTTTGCTTTATCGGCAATGCCTATTTCTTCAGAGACGCTACGATAGGTCGCGATGGTTTTCGCCTGATCGGCGCTAACGCCCGCGACGCCCTTGCTGTGCGGCGCTTTCTTGCCGGCCGCGCCGTTGGCGATCAAGTCGGCGATCTGCGACTCAGTACAGCGAGGTCTTCTGCAGGGACGGTCCGACCTTGCCTTCGCCCGCGGCGCCGTGGCACATGGCGCACTTGGACTTGTAGAGAGCAGCTCCATCCTGCGCCCAGCCCAGGGTCGAGAGCATGGCAAATGCAGCGAGAGTGATGATGAAACGCTTCATGAAAGCTCCTTGTGACGGAAAGTTGTTGCAGTCGCAAGGCAGGTATCGCCCACCGAGGCTGCTACGTTTGTGGGAACGTGGGCGTCATTCCTCACAACCCTCTCATTGTAGAGGGAGGAACCGGCTGGCAAGGAGTTTGTGAACACTATGCATGTTCATACGTCACACGGCGATGTTTATTCGGCGGTCTTGATACGGCTGCGTTGATAGAAGAAGGACACCGCCAGCAGGATGACGCCGAGCACGATGAAGGCGACGATGCGGTAGCCGCGCTCCAGCGCTGCTATGTCGTAGAAGAAAACCTTGGCTGCCGTAAGCGCGAGCAGCACGATCGCCTGCCAGCGCAGGAAAGCCGAGCGCTTCCAGAAACCGATCAGCATGAGCGCTCCACCATAGAGCATCCAGATGGCCGAGTAGGTGAAGTCGCGCGCGATGTTCATCATGCGCCAATCGTACGGCCTGAAACGCTGCATCGGCGCCGGCCGGAAATAGTCGATGACTTCGAAGTGCAGCGCCAGCAGTGCGAGGATGTTCAGCGCCACCACGGCCACGGCTGCCCACTGACGGTTTTCATCGCCGCCCTCAACTCGCGCGTAGTAGGCGAGGAGCGCCAGCGTCGCAATCGCAACCAGGTAAAGGCCAAAGCGGGCATTGAAGATTAGTGGTTGCTGGGCGTCGGAGTCGACGAGCACAATCCGCAGAATTCCCAGCACCAGCGCCAGCAAGCCCAAGGCGCGAAGCAGTTGGCTGCGGCCGCGGTGCGCCGCCCAGGTCAGCGCCCCCGCTTCAACCAGCCAGCCCAGCGTTATCCATTGCGTATGCAATTTGAGCGGAATGGCAATGGTCAGGAAGCCAACCGCAATCGCCAGGTGAAGGGAAGCGGAGGCGGTCGCCCGTCGTCGCTCCAGCAGCCGAGCCAGGAAAAAGAAGAACGCCGCCAGGACCAGCGTGAGCCATGCCAATTCCGCGCGATAGTTCTGGTCGAGCATGAGATAGCTGGCAGCAAAATAGCCGGCGGCATTGAGAAGCCCGACGGCGGCAAGAACGCCATCCCTCGCAGGACTTGGATCATCTTTGTCGCCCAAAAACGGCGCGGCGGCGAAGAGCAGGAAGAAGAATGTCGCGAAGAGAATTGTCGGCGTCAGTTGCGAGTCGCTGTAATAAGTGACGGCCCACGCAGCTGCCAAAATTGCGGTACCGACATAGGCGCCAAGCAGCAGCCGATACCATTGCTTGATCGCTGTGATCCACAAAGCGCCGAGGTCAAGCAACGCCAGGTAGCAGCACAGTGCGATCTCGTGATTCTGCCCGGTGGAGATGAGCACCGGTGTCAGAAATCCGCCGACCAGCGCGAACGCCGCCAGTAACTCCGTGTTCTGCCGTAACGAGAGCGCTGCGGAGGTCAGCGTGACCAGCACCATTCCAATGAACGTTACTGTCGGCGGCACCAGATGGTAGTACTGCGAGGCCGCCCACAGGGAAAGGTAAAGAGCGCCGAAAGAAACGGCTTTCAGCGAATAAGCAAAGCCCGGATAGCCCTTGCTGCGAAACCGCTCGCTCCACACCAGCAGCCCAATGCCGGCGGCGATGCCAATGAGAACCTGCGTTGCCGGACCAATCCAATTGTTCTCGAAGGCAAGCTTCAGGAAATACGAGAGGCCGACCAGCACAGCGACGATGCCGACACGATTCAGCCATTGCCCACCGATGCGTGACTCCAGAGAGGCCTTCGGGCGAGTCGGGATCTTTGGCGCGATTGCCGCTGGAACCGTAACCAGCGGAGGCGGAGGAACGTTGGTAGACGTTCCAGCCAAAGGTCTGGAGGCAATGTCCCGGACGGCGGGAGTTGGCGAAGTGGGCGCACCAGCCGGCTCCGCACGCGCCGACAGAAGGCCTTCGAGGCGGTACACGCGACGGGTGAGTTCGGCAACCTGCGCGCGTAACTGCTGCAGCTCGTCGGATTGATCGCGGTCGTTCACCTTGTAGGGGCTGACAAGCGCTTACAATACGCCAAAGTCGGCGGCCACGCAAAGCTTGTCCGGCAGGAGAGAAGCATGAAGTTTCATACGGAATATTTGACCTTTCACACTAAGAAGCATCGCGAGTACATCCACATCACGCCGCAAGTCGAGAGCGCCTTGCGCAAGAGCGGCATTCAGGAAGGCATGGTGCTGGTCTCAGCCATGCACATCACCGCCGGCGTCTACGTCAACGACAACGAGAGCGGCCTGATTCACGATATCGACAACTGGCTGGAGGGGATGGCGCCGTTCCGCGAGGACTACGAGCATCATCAAACCGGCGAGACTAATGGCGACTCGCATCTGAAATCGCTGCTGGTGCATCACGAGGTGATCGTGCCGGTAACCGGCGGGAAGCTGGACCTCGGCCCCTGGCAGGCGATTTTCTATGCGGAGTTCGACGGCCAGCGCGATAAGCGGCTGGTGATTAAAGTCATGGGGGAAGGAAGGACTCGTCAATCGCGGGTTCGTAAGAAAGCTCTGGACCGGGCGTTATGAATGGGAGTCCCGATAGGGACGCCATGGGTCTCCGACTGGCCCGCCTTCGGTCCCAGAGAAAGTGTCATCACGAGCGCCGTGTTCTCGCGCGAGGGATTTGCCGTTAGCCAGCCGCAGGCCGATGCTTGTTTAGAGCTGAAAGCGGGTTATGCATTGGTCTTCGCGGGTATGGGGGTCCTTCGACTGCACGGTCGCGGTCGCGCCCGCTCCGCTCAGGATGACACTCATGGTTTTAAATACCCGTGGAAAAAATATGGCACGGCCGAAAAGCCGTGCCAATCAAGATGCGAAACGAATCGCGGTCTGTTTACGAGAAAATTTCGCCCGGCATGCGTGACAACGTACGCGTCTGCAGCGTGTTCTCGATCGCCCGTTGCGGGCTCTGCGAGGCACGGTTCAACTGCCGCCGTACGATCTTCAACTTCAGCGCGCGTTCAATCGAGCGCAGCTCCGGAATCTCAGCGCCTGAAACCAGGGTCGAGGCCCGTCCGCTTGCACCCATGCGGCCGGTGCGGCCGACGCGGTGGATGAAGTCCTCGGGAATCTGCGGCAGGTCATAGTTAATGACATGCGCAACATTGTTAACGTGAATGCCACGCGAGGCAACGTCGGTCGCCACCAGCACCTGGAACTTGCCTTCTTCAAAACCGCTGAGAGCACCCGAACGCTGCGATTGCGTGCGATCGCCGTGGATCATCGCCGCCGTGAAGCCGTCGCGAACCAGGTTCTTGGCCAGGCGTTCGGTTCCGTGCTTGGTGCGCGCGAAGATCAGTGTCTGTCCCTTCTCTGCGTAGAGAAGTTGGCGCAGCACTTCTGACTTCTCCGCCTGCGGCACTTCGAAGGCCTGCAACTCAACCGTGTCGGCCGGCTTCGAGGTCGAGCCCAGCGCAACGCGTACGGGCTTGTTCATGTACTCGTTGACCAGGTTCGCCACCGAGGCTTCCAGGGTCGCCGAGAAGCACATGGTCTGGCGGTCGCGCGGCAGTGCCGCAACAATGCGCCGGATCGCGGGCAGGAAGCCCATATCGAGCATGCGATCGGCTTCGTCAAGAACCAGGGTCTTAACGTTGCGCAGATCGACCAACTTGCGGCGGAGATAATCTTCCAACCGGCCCGGGGTGGCAACTACAATGTTGGCACCCTTGCGGATTTGCTGAATCTGCCGCTGCTCGCTGGTGCCGCCCATGACTAAGGCGGCGGGAGTTTCTTTCCGTCCGCGCAGGCCTTCGTAGACCTCGTGGACCTGCATCGCCAACTCGCGCGTGGGAACCAGGATGAGCGTCGAGACGTGGCGATGTTTTTCCTGCGCCATCATCCGCTCAAGCACCGGGATCAGGAAAGCTAATGTCTTTCCGGTGCCGGTCTGCGCCGTGGCGAGAACATCTTTTCCCTCCAACGCGGGAGGGATAGCGGACGCCTGGACCGGCGTCGGGGTCGTGAACTGGAGGTGTGCCAGCTTCTGCTGCAGTGCAGCAGACAGGGGCATATCTGTAAATTGTGTCAAAACGATTTTTTTCTTTCTAGAGAGGCGTCTCGCGAGGAAGCCGCTATTACCGTCGTCCCGGTTGGGAAGACCTATTGCGGGCGAGTCGCGAAGATACTGCTGAAGCCGCTCGATTGTAATTCGGCGCTCAGAACGAAACGGATGCAGGAAAGGCGGGAAACCGGATCAAGTGCGGATCAGATGTCGCTTACGTGCGGCCGTAGCCAATTAGCGTCTACTGAAGACTGTATCACAGTGCACCGATTTTTGTTCAAAGTGCACCAAGTTGGATATCGGGTTATTTCCCGAAATCGTGGAAATCAAAGCCTTGCGGCTGCCCATCTTCGTCGTGTGTAACCACAAGATCGGCAATGGGTTGGGTCTCCGGCGTGACTGCGTCGGTGTCGCCAGTCTGCTTGCGCTCAGCCTTACGCTGAGCTTTTTCCTGACGCTTCTCCTGACGAGCCCGCTCTTTCTGCCGCTTAGCAAATGTTGTACGAGAACTTCCAGCCATATGAATATAGATTACTCCTAAGCTGGAAAGATTCATAGCCTATGCACTGATAATGCAGCATTTAGCAGCAGAAGGACGGCAATAGTCAGGTAGTAACTAATGCGGCGCAGCCTGGTGCTACGCCGCACAGAAAGCAAGAGGTTAGTTGTCCTTCACCGTTGCCCAGCAGGCGATGGCGCTGGGAATCGTCGTCCAGTATCCAAACTTCTCATAGATCTGGCCGGCCTTGTCCGCGGCTTCTTTCAGCGTCATGCCGCTATCGTCGATCTGCGGATCGGAAGCGTTGCGGATGGCTGTCCACAGCGGCGCCTTCGATCCCATCTCGTCGATGACCATGCCCAAAACAGCGTCTCCCATCTCCACTGCGGCGCCAAGGCCTTGCAGGCCGAAGGTGTTCGAACTGTCGTCGAAGGCGAAGAAGTCCGTGGTCACGACGTCCGGAACCTTGGTCGGCGTAATCGCGGTGGTGTAGATCTGCGGCAGCCTCGGAGCGATCGGCAGATGTGTCGAATTCGCGGCGAAAAGCTTTTCCGCCTCCGAGTACGAGGTGTGCTTCAGCTTGGAGGTCTTGTACACGCTGTTGTGGAACGCCGAATTCTTGAACGACTTCAGACAGTCGAAGCGCACGTCGGCACCCACGACAACATCACCCAGCTCCAGCCCGGCTCCGATGCCTCCCGCCGTTCCCGTGGTGATGATCAGCTTGCAGTTCGTCTCGGTAATGATCTGCTTCCACAATTTGGCGATTGGCAGCTTGGGACCGTCCTGGCTCATGTGCAGCTCCGACTTCATGCAGAGCACTTTCTTACCGGAGATGCTGGTGAAAAAGTAGCTGCCTAGCCGTTTGCTCATCGAAGCAGGCGCGCCGTGCCGAATGATGGAAGCGTAATCGCTGTCGAACAGATGAGCATACGGATACCAGGCGGTCTTACTGGGGAATCCCGGCGTCAAGGTGTCGGCGAGACAGCGAGCTTCTTCTACCGTCCAGGTCACGACCACGTAATCACATTGCGGCAGCTTCGCAGTTGAAGCCGGCGGCTGCGCCATGGGCTGGGGCGTGGGGGCCGTGCCTTGTGGCCACGGAATCGGCGAGCGAGTGGCTGCGGCCATCGCTCCAGCGGGCGGCAGAGTCTGCGGCGAATAGGTGCTGGGGTCGTCGTGGTCGAACAGGATGATGTGCCGCGACAGATCCGGTATCGACTCGACGGCGGCGGCAATATTTGCGGCCGTCGGTTTGGGCTGGTGTGCCTTGCTGGCTGCTGCGTTCGACATGTGAAAACCTCCTGCGGACGGCTCTGGGCTGAGCGTACTTTAACTCGGTTTGGGCCTTGCTTTGAGCGTTTGGCCTATTTCTTCGCTTGAAACTTTTGTACTGGCTGCAGGCGTCTCCCGGAGTTCTGAAAAGCTGCGGCCGGTTGAAATAACAAAAGGCAATCACTCTTCCATCAAGAGAAGCCGTTCGTGGCGGGCTGCGAGATCCATAAATCGCTGAAGATACGAAGAGCGGACAAACGAATCGGAAGCCGATGAAGCTCACCAGCCCAAACGTGACTATCTGCACGGATAAACCGGCGTATCCAATCGGATAGGACGATCTCAGCCGCGCAGGCAGGTCTCATGCGACTGAGCCACTTCCCGATGTGGAACGGCGAGCGTCCCAACATCGGAAATATTCGCGCCGCCGCTCCCACGGAGGATTAAAATCCGCGCAGCGGCATAGATAAATTTTCCGGATAAAGCCGTCCTCCGAGTTGCAAAAGCGCTCGTCAGGGCGGCTTTTTCCCTTGGATGGGAAGGTGATGTGGTGTCCAGGTAAGTGCGCGGCTCCATATTCAGGAACGCACTTCGAGGGCAAGCAGTCATTGCCGCAATTGCAGTCATAACCCGTCGCTCTTCGTCTACTTCAAACAGGAAGGAAAAAGTTCATCATGATTACATTGGCAGTCGCAAACGAGATTATTGAAGCCGCCATCAAGAAGGCGAAAGAAATAAAGCAGCCTATGTGTATCGCCGTAGTCGACGAGGGCGGCAACATGGTGTCGCATGTGCGCATGGATGGCGGATGCCTGGGCTCCATCGACATCTCCTTACACAAAGCCTTCACGGCGCGAGCTTTTAACTGCACGACCAAGGAGTTGGCAGCGAATTCACAGCCCGGCTGTCAGTTCTACGGAATTCACGTTTCGAACATCGGCAAGATCATGATCTTCGCCGGCGGCATTCCCCTGAAGTTTAACGGCAAGATTGTCGGCGCCATCGGCGTCAGCTCCGGCTCGGAGGTGCAGGACGTCTGCGTGGCCGAGGCCGGCGTTGCTGCATTCGAGAGGATCGCTGACCGCGAACTCGTGGGCGTCTAGCCGCGCGCTCCGCCACTGCAACTTTGCGGGACGCGTCGCAAGCCTGCACGAGCGGCACCGGCATGGAATACCGTGGTTCCTCCCCATGGAAGTGGGGGTGGCAGGCCCAATCACGGCTTCCATGCTGTGCCGGCGTCAGAATCGAAACCTCGCGCGACGTCACACCCGATACTGACGCCGGTCACTGCAAAGTTGTTCAACGCAAAAGAAGATCGACTTGAAGCAGTGTCGCGTCGCAATCGGCGAGCAGCTGTGAATGAGATCCCCTGACCGTGATTATTCGGTGGTATGGCCGCCGCCGTCCACGCGGTAAGACTTATCGCGCCTGCGGACTCCGATGTGAATATCAACTTTTCAGCTGACGCCGATGTCATTCCTACCAATCGCACCGGCGCCGATAAGGAAGGCTCTCTATGGCAGTCGCAGAACTGGTAAAACAATATTCCCTCGACGAAGCACTCGAAACGCATTCACAAGAATGGCAAGGTCCGTGTCGAAGTATCGAGAACTTCATCGGCGGCAAATGGGTACCGCCGGTCAAGGGAAAGTATTTCGTTGACCACAGCCCGATCAACGGCGAGCCCATCGCCGAGATCGCCAAGTCAACTCCGGAAGATGTCGAGAAAGCGCTGGACGCCGCCCATGCCGCCAAGAAGGCCTGGGGGCACACCTCTCCGGCAGCCCGTGCGGCCCTCCTGAACAAGATTGCCGACGTGATGGAAGAGAACCTGGAGATCCTCGCCCTCGCCGAGACCATCGACAATGGCAAGCCGATCCGCGAGACCCGCAATGCCGATGTCCCGCTCTCCATCGACCACTTCCGTTATTTCGCCTCCTGCATTCGCGCCGAAGAAGGCGCGCTGGGCGAGATCGACAACGACACGGTGGCCTACCACTTCAAGGAGCCGCTGGGCGTCGTCGGCCAGATCATTCCGTGGAACTTCCCGCTGCTGATGGCGGCCTGGAAACTGGCGCCGGCCGTCGGAGCAGGGAATTGCACGGTGATCAAGCCGGCATCGAACACTCCTCTAAGCCTGCTGGTGCTGATGGGCCTGATCGGCGACATCCTGCCTCCGGGCGTGCTCAATGTCATCACCGGACCGGGCGGCGAGATCGGCAAAGCGCTGGCGTCGAATCCGCGCATCGCCAAGATCGCTTTCACCGGCGAGACCACGACCGGCCGTCTGATCATGCAGTACGCTTCCGAGCCCATCATCCCGCAGACGCTGGAACTGGGCGGCAAATCTCCGAACATCTTCTTCGCCGACGTTATGGACAAGGACGACGACTTCTTCGACAAGGCGCTGGAAGGCTTCGCGCTGTTCGCCTTCAATAAGGGCGAGGTGTGCACCTGCCCGTCACGCGCGCTGGTACAGGAAGTCATCTTCGACAAGTTCCTGGAGAAGGCTGTCGCGCGCGTCGCGAAGATCAAGGTCGGCAATCCGCTCGATCCTACGACCATGATGGGCGCGCAGGCTTCTCAAGGATCAGCTGGAGAAGATCCTGGGCTACATCGATATCGGCAAGAAGGAAGGCGCGAAGTGCATGACCGGCGGCAAGCAGGCGCACATCGGTCGCCGACTTCGAGAAGGGCTACTACGTCGAGCCGACCGTGTTCACCGGACACAACAAGATGCGCATCTTCCAGGAAGAGATCTTCGGGCCGGTGCTTTCGGTGACGAAGTTCAAGACGCTGGAGGAAGCGATCGAGATTGGCAACGATACGGTATACGGTCTGGGCGCGGGCGTGTGGTCGCGCAATGGCAACAACTGCTATCGCGTGGGCCGCGAGATTCAGGCCGGGCGGCGTGTGGACCAACTGCTATCACCTGTATCCGGCGGGCGCGGCGTTCGGCGGGTATAAGCAATCGGGCTACGGACGCGAAACCCACAAGATCATTCTGGACCACTATCAGCAGACCAAGAACCTGCTGGTGAGCTACAGTCCGAAGGCTTTGGGCTTCTTTTAAACTTCTCTAACGTGTGACTTGGGGAAGCCAGCGATGGCTTCCCCGTTTTGTTGCGCTTAATCGAGAAGCCCAATACCGCGCCGTCTGAGAATGGGCGACAATATCGGAAAGCAGGGAGGTGCACATGCCAGCTCACGATGAATCTCTAAAAGACAAGCTTTCCCGGTTTCGCGAAATCAAGATCACCGTTACCGGCAGAAAATCGGGCCGCGAGATTTCCATCCCGGTGTGGTTCGTCGCCGAAGACGATCAGCTTTACCTTGTGCCGGTGCAGGGGTCGGATACGCAGTGGTACAAGAATGTGCTGAAGAATTCGGAGATACAAGTAGACGCTCGCGGCGCCGAAGAGAAACTACACGTGGTTTCCACTAAGGATGCGGCGAAGGTGTCTGCTATTGTCGAGAAATTCCGCGAGAAATATGGCGCCGGAGACGTGAAGAAGTATTACTCCAAGTTTGACGTGGCTGTGATTGCGCCACTGCACTGACAAAGAGGCGCTGTGACATTTCTACAGACAGCAACGTACTGCCTGTCCGCCCACTGACGCCGTCGTGATTACTTGCCGAGGTCAAGCGGCTTGATCGGCAGATCCCAGTGCGAGTCGAGGATCTCGAAGCGCCGCTGCTCCTCGCGCTTGTAAGTCTCCTGATCGGGATAGAGCTGCTTGGCCAGTGCGGTTTCGTCGAAGTTTTCGTTTGCCACCGTGGCATTCCTGAAGATGATCGTCACTCGATAATCCCAGCGGCCGTCTTCTGTCGTGTGATAGCGCGGCGTACTGCCGTGACCTGAAGCATCCGCCCCATCTGGACTTCCTTCTGCAGCAGGGGCAGGTGGTTCTTCTTGAACAGCGTCAGGAATTCGTCCTGATGTCCCCATTTCACCTTGTAGTAGTACTCGATGGTGAAAGGCTGATCGGCGGCGGCGGTTGTGTTTGTTGCCGAGGGTTGCTGCGCAAAAAGCGGCATGCAGCATGTCACTACGGCGATGACGAACAGCGCTGCCAGCGTACTGGTGAAAGTCTTCTTCATCCGTGCACCTCCGAAAGGATTGGCGGTTGGGTTCGACGTCACAATGTCATCCAAGTCTCGAAAATCGCGAGACCCGCATACGTCAAAAACCCCAGGTCTCGAAATCGCGAGACCCGGGGCACCCGGAGTTTACAGGTCGCTCTAGAACATGTTCCACAGATACTGGTTGTAAACGTCGTGGTGATACTGGACTTCGCCGGGCTTCACGAACGTTCCCAGCAGCCGGGGACAACGGTCGGCGGCCGCCTGCTTCAGGTCGGCGTAGCGGCCCTTCACGTCGTCGCCGAGCATCGTCGACGTCCACTTCGCCTCGCGGAAGTTGTCGATGGCGGTGTAGATGTTGTCGGGCAAATAGCGTTCGGCCTGGCGCAGGTTCTTGATCTTCGCGATCTCGCCATCGAGTCCTGATTTAAACACCGCGTACAGCACCATGTAGGGATTCGCGTCGGGACTGACCGACCGAACTTCGACGCGCATGCTGCGCTCGTTGCCGATGGGAATGCGGATCATCGATCCGCGATCGACAGCCGAAGCCTTCACCTGGTTCGGCGCTTCGAAATGCGGATCGAGCCGGCGATAAGCATTCACGCTGGCGTTGAGCATCAGGCAGATGTCATTGCCGTGGGTGAGGATGCGGTCGACGAACGACCAGCCCATCGCGCTCAGTTTTTCTTCACCCTTTTTATCCCAGAACAGGTTCTTGCCATTCTTGCTGACCGAAACATTGGTGTGCATGCCGCTGCCGTTCACGCCGACCACCGGCTTCGGCAGGAACGAGGCGGTGAAGCCCATGCGGGTGGCGACCTGGCGGCAGATCAGTTTGTAGAGTTGGATCTGGTCGGCCGCGTTCACTACTTCTGAATAGCTGTAGTTAATTTCGAACTGCGAGGGCGCAACCTCGGGATGATCCTTCTCATTCTGGAAGCCCATGGCGCGCTGTACTTCGGCAGTGGTGTCGATGAAGGTGCGCAGCGGATCGCCGGGCAGGGAATGATAGTAGCCGCCGGTGTTGACGTAGTCGAACTTCAAAGTCTCGTGATAGCAACGCTCGGCATCGGCACCATTGAACAGAAAGCCTTCGATCTCATTGGCTGCGTTCAAGCGTGTAGCCATCCTTCTTGAACGCCTGGTTCGCGAAGGTCTTCAGGACGCCACGGGTGTCGGCCGAATACGCTGTGCCACCTTTGTCGATGACGTTGCCGAAGACCAGTACCTTGCCGGGACCGAAGATATCGGCGGGCGCCCAGTAGAAATAAGGCCAGTCGATGCCCAGGCGGAGATCGCTTTCGCGCTGCGCGGTGAAGCCGCGGATGGAGGAGCCGTCAAAGGTCAGGTTATCCCAGCTGTTGAGTAGGAACTTCTTATCGTAATCGAGCATGTGCAGACGGCCTTCGAGGTCGCTGAACAGTACGGTAACGGCCTTGATGCGCTTCTCGTCGGTGAGATATTTCAGCCGATCTTCCTGGACTTCGTCAACGGGAACGCGGTTTTTGCGCTGCTCTTTGGCGCGCAAGTTCAGGTCTTCAAGTTCGTCGTAGCTAAGGGCTAGGAAATTACGAAGTTCTGCGGACATGGATCTCCTTGCGATGAGATGTCGGTAGGAACAAGGAATTGTGGTTGCAAGTGAATAAGCTAACGCAAAACCGGCGAGCGTCGCCAATCGAAAACTGTGATGGGAGCGATACAAAGAATTTATCCGCTCCACTGCACAACTTGTCGTGCAAAGTCTTGCGGATTTTGGGATTTCCACCGATGTGAAGAGTCCCGTTCTGGGATGGAAAACCCAGGTCTGGCGGTTTTCGAACCTGGGGGATCCTCGATCAGTTACAAGTTCATGACGTCCGAGTATGGCCAGTGATATAGCGAAAAACAAAAAGGCCGACGATTCTTCGTCGGCCTTTTCTCATTCGCGATGCGGTAACGGAGCCCTTACCGCCCGCCAGCAATACTACTGACCTTCGCAACTGACATTGTTGTTCCAGTCGACGTAGGCGCCGTTCGGATTGTCCCGCCACGCCCAGACGTGCAACTCGAAGAATGTTGGCAGGTTAAAGCGATTGGGGCTGGCGACGAGTTGGAAGTCCTGGCCGTCCAACACCGGCGGATTATTGTCGTGAGCAGCCAGCCAGGTCGCAGCGTCCACGATGTACTCGACCCCGACTAACTGCCGCGCATTACCAACGGGCTCGTAGATCAAGGCTTCCGGGTGGAGGACATCGATCTGGCCGTCGCCAACCAGCCCGCCGTTCACGTAGTGAATGCCCATGGCGCCGTGGTCCGGACCACTGACACAGCCAAACGCCGGCGAATATCCGGCGGCCACCGCATTGTTGACGTTAATGAACTGTTGGGTAGCTATCCGAACCTGTTGCACGAGTTGTGAGAGTTGCGCCGGGGCATTTTGCCCAGCGGCGAACAGAGGCATGGCTAAGGTGACGCCGCCTAGCAGCGCCATCCGCAGGATTTTTGCGATGGAAGCAGGGGCGAGGGTCGTCATCCGGGTGGTCATGATGTGGGTCTCCGTAAATAGATTGGCTGAGCTAAAGCCTTTTCGGCGTTGGGCTGTACTCAGCAGCGTTTCGACAATCTAGCTGCGGACGGGGGACGGCACAATCCGTGCGGCCTCCAACAAAACTCGAACTTCTCTCCCTTGATAAATTGTTGATTACAGGGAATTAAAGCTGCTTGAGAGAATCTTGCACTTGAAGCGCTATGTTAGGCTTTTGAGCATCTTGCGGAGCTTGAGATGTTGGGGCCTTGTTGAACATGCGCGTGCTGCGTTTCGAAAGCTTTGAGCTGGACCTCCGCGCCGAACAGCTCCGAAAGCGGGGCGTGAAGCTGCGGCTTCGCGGCCAGCCATTGAAGGTGCTGGCAACGCTTCTCACCCGCGCCCCGGATGTAGTCACGCGCGAAGAACTGCATGCGGAAATCTGGCCAGCGGACACCTTTGTCGACTTCGATCACGGCCTGCACAATGCAATCGCGCGGCTCCGCCAGGTGCTGGGAGATTCTGCCGACAAGCCTCGCTTCATCGAGACGCTTCCCAGGCGCGGATACCGATTCGTAGGACAACTGCTGAGCGAGAAGACGGAAGATCCAGCGCTTGCAGGCGTCCACAAAATCGATGTGCGCAAGATTCGCGCGATCGCCGTGCTGCCTCTGGAAGATCTTTCCGAGGAGGCAGGTCACGAATACTTCAGCGACGGCATGACCGAGGCGCTGATCAACAGCCTCGCCAGGATCAAGGTCTTGCGCGTCATCTCGCGCACGTCGGCAATGCTGTACAAGGGAGCAGGCAAATCGCTACCGGAAATTGCGCGCGAGCTGAATGTGGACGCGGTGATCGAAGGCTCGGTCTTGCGCGCCGGCGAGCGGGTCCGCATCACCACCCGGCTGATCCATGCGGCCAGTGATCAACATCTGTGGGTTGAAACCTACGATCGCGATTTTCTCGACATTTTGTCGCTGCAGTCCGAGATCTCACGCCAGGTCGCCAACGAGGTGATGATCATCCTCAGCCCGGAGGAGAACGCCCGCCTTGCAAGCGTCCGCCTGGTGAATCGCGAGGCGCACGAGTCCTACCTGCAAGCTCGCTACTACTGGAATAAACGAAGTGAAGAAGGCGTGAAGAAGGCGGTCGCGTACTTTCGCCGCGCCATCGATAGCGATCCTACTTTCGCGCGGGGATACGCTGGACTGGCCGATTGCTATCACATCCTCGGCTACTACAACACACTATCGCCAAAGGAAGCCTACCCGAAGGCGAAAGCTGCGGCCCTGAAGGCGCTGGAGTTGGAACCTTCGCTGGCGGAACCTCATGCCGCGCTGGGCGTGATCAACCGCGACTACGAGTGGAACTGGGCGGCGGCGGAGGCCGAATTTCAGCGCGCCATTGAGCTCAACCCCGGTTACGTGGAGGCCTATCATTGGCGCACCACGCTCTTCGGAATGCTCGGCCGCAGGAAAGAAGCCCTCGAAGGAAAAGCCAGTGCTCTGGCCATGGATCCTCTCTCCGTGGTCATCCGAACCGACCTGGCGCGGATGCTGTACTTCTTTCGCGACTACGATCGTTCTCTGCATGAGTTTCGTGCGTCGCTGGAAATGGATCCGAATTTCGCTTCTGCTCACTTGTGGATGGCGCATGTCTACCAGCAGAAAGGTCTGGTCGACGAAGCGCTTCCCATTTTGAAGGAAGGGCTGCGACTCTCAGGCGACAGCGCGTACGCGCTGGCCAGGTTGGGACACGGTTACGCGCTGGCTGGGTTGTGCGACGATGCGCAGTCAATCTTGAAACGACTGCTGACGGCGGCCAGACAAAAACATGTTTCGCCGTATGACATCGCCATGATTCACCTCGGCCTGGGAGAAGTGGACCAGGCTTTCACCTGTCTGGAAGCAGCGTATGAGCAACGGTCTTTATGGCTGGGCTATCTGAAGGTAGAACCGCAACTCGACCTGCTGCGCTCTGACCTACGCTTTCTCAGTCTGCTGGACCGGTTGGGGCTATCGGCTTAGTCAATCGGGTTAGCACACCTGCCGACTTACTCGCATGTGATCCAAAATCCGGTTTTTGACTTTACCCTGAGTGAAGCACTGATACTCCGGCTCTGCGGTCGAGTCAGGATCGCCGATTACAAGAGGATGGATGGGCCATGCAGTTCGCGCCAAACTCACCGATTACGTTCGCGCCTCGAGCGAACGCCGAATCATGATTTCATCGGGTCGAACGAAAGACCCCAGGTCTCGAAATTCGCGAGACCTGGGCACCCGGTAAGGGCCTCGCGACGAATGATGCAAGAAGGATCCCCAGTACCTTCATCGGCAGTTCACCCCAGGTCATCGTCACGATCCGCCCACCACTCTTATAATCTCGGAATGCCCACACTCATCGCGCAACCCACACGCATCACGGCAGCCGGCAACAAACCCAAGCTCATCGACGAATACATTGGACGGGTGAACTCGAAAGATTCGGCCGTGAGCGTCGCCCACATGCGGAGCCCGCAGGGATGGATCGAACCCGGCCAGAAACCGGAGTTCGACGAATTCACCATCGTGCTGCGAGGCATGCTACGCGTTCACTCCAACGGCGGCGCGCTGGACGTACAAGCCGGTCAGGCCGTCGTTGCGCACGCCGGCGAGTGGGTGCAATACTCCACGCCCAATCCCGAAGGAGCCGAGTACATTGCCGTCTGCCTGCCCGCATTTTCCATGGACACGGTGCACCGCGATGAGTAGCGACGAGTCCGTTCGCTTCGCACGCTGGGTCTTTGTGCTCGCCGGAATCATCGGACTCGTCGAGATTATTCCGCTGTACTTCATGGAAAACACAATTGGCCGGCTGCAGCCGCCCGCGATCACGCATCCCGGTTTCTACTATGGTTTCGTCGGCGTGGCCCTTGCCTGGCAGATCGCATTTCTCATCATTGCGCGCGATCCGGCTCGGTATCAGCCGCTGCTGCCAGCCCTTTTTCTGGAGAAGCTTCTGTATCCCATTGCAGTCTTCAGCCTCTACATACAAGGTCGTGAACCCGCGCAAAACCTGGGGACCGCGATGCTCGATCTAGTCTGGTTTGTGTTGTTCGTAGTGGTGTGGGCCAAGCTGCGGGGAATCGCAAATCAAAGAGCGCCGTCCTGAACACCGCCCAGGGGCGCCGCTCGGTGGCGATTTCCGAATGAGTGGGTGATTTCCGGCTGAGCGGGGGGAGCGTGACGGTCTCGAATATTAGGGTGTCATCCTGAGCGCAGGCGACCAGCCCTTGGTCGCCGGGGTCGAAGAACCCCTACAGCGGAAAGAGTCATCCGGGAGAAGGTTTCAGTCCTGGGACTGATGACGAAAACTGTCGGCCCAGAAGGGGCTCAGACCGGATTAGGCGACGCTTACCCCGGGCTCCTGCGCTTCCGCCTGGCGGCGGAGCTTTTCACGTTGTGATTAAGGAGTCATGCGTGATGGCTGACCCCTAGCCACTGCGCCTTGGTCCCGGTTTCTAGAGCTTTTTCGGCGTGATCCTCTCCGCCCCGACATACGGCCGCAGAATTTCCGGCACGATCACGCTGCCATCGGCCTGCTGATAGTTCTCGACGATCGCAACCCACGTCCGTCCAATCGCTAAACCGCTGCCGTTGAGAGTGTGGACAAGTTCGCTTTTTTTCGCGCCCTCAGGACGGTAGCGAATGTTCGCTCGCCGCGATTGATAATCCAGAAAATTCGAGCAGGAGGAAATCTCGCGAAAAAGCTGTTGGCCCGGCAGCCAGACTTCGATGTCGTAGGTCTTTGCCGCGGACCATCCCATGTCGCCGGTTGACAACACCATGACGCGATAGGGCAGCCCCAGCTTCTGCAGCACGGTTTCCGCATTGCGCGTCAGCTTCTCGTGTTCTTCCCACGACTGCTCGGGCTTGGTGAATTTCACCAGCTCAACCTTCTGGAACTGGTGCTGCCGGATGATTCCGCGCACGTCCTTGCCGTACGATCCCGCTTCGCTGCGGAAGCACGGCGTGTAGGCCGTCAGTGAGATCGGCAGTCGCGCGGCGTCCAGCGTCTCATCGCGATAGAGATTCGTCACCGGAACTTCAGCGGTCGGAATCAGATAAAGATTCTTCTCGCCGTGTGGAACTTTGAACAGGTCGGCTTCGAACTTCGGCAGCTGACCGGTACCGTACATTGAGTCAGCATTGACCAGGAACGGCGGCAGAACTTCGGTGTAGCCATGATCGCGCGTATGCAGGTCGAGCATGAAGTTCATCAACGCTCGTTCCAGCCGCGCGCCCAGGTCCCAGTAGACGGCAAAGCGCGCTCCGGTTAATTTGGCCGCGCGCTCCAGATCGAGGATGCCGAGCTCTTCGCCCAGCTCCCAATGCGGCTTGGGCGTGAAGTCGAATTGCGGTGCCGTGCCCCAGCGGCGCACCTCCACGTTGTCGGCCTCAGACTTGCCCACCGGCACGCTGTCATCGGGCAAGTTAGGAATGCGCAAGAGAATGTTGCGCAGCCGCGTGTCGGCTTCTGCGGCGGCTTTTTCAGCTTCTGTGATTTTCTCGCGCAAGTCCTTGGTCTGATTGATCTGCGCGGTAGCGTCCTGCTTGTTCTTCTTGAGCTGAGCGATTTCTTCGGTCGCTTTGTTGCGCTCGGCTTTTAAGGTTTCTGCCTTGGTGATGGCAGCGCGGCGCTCCGTGTCGATGGCGTGAAAGTCGCTGAGGATAGCCTCAGGATTCATGCCACGGTCGCGGAGTTTCTTTTCAACTAAGTCGAGATGATCACGTACAAATGCAAGATCAAGCATAAGAGATCAGAGTAATTGAAGTGGGCGTACAGCACAAAAAAGGGGGTTCACCAGTGAGGCACGGAGTACGCGCAGAAATTAGAGCTGAAGCTCACCCGTGATGACAATTCATGATTAGGGGCCGGGTGACACTCACAGGAACACACGATTCAAAACCTCCGTGTCCTCCGTGCCTCAGTGGTGAACTGGCCTTACCTCACCGATTCGAAATCCTGCTGCTTGCTGGCCAGCTGCTCATGCCATCGCAAAGCAGCCCGAATGAAAGCCTGAAACATTGCGCGCGAGGCCGGCTCGCTGTCGTAGGTTCGCTCCGGATGCCACTGCACGCCGAGGACGAAATGGTCAGGTGAGGTACTCTCCACGGCTTCCTTCACGCCATCCTCGGGAGACCAAGCCACCAATCGCAGGCCGTCGCCCACCGTCTGCGCCGCCTGGCGGTGACTGGAATTCACCGGGAGCAGCTCAGCATTCCCGGGCAGCGCGCCTGCGTTTCGGAGAATCCCAGCCAGCGTCGACTGCGGATCAACCTGCACGCGATGTACCTCGTGCCACCTTGCTTCCGGCCGAATGTTTCACGCCCGTGGGCAGCACCTGGTCGAGCGTACCCGTACGCCACACGTTGAGAGATTGCAGTCCGTAGCAGATGCCGAAGACAGGCTTGCGCATGTTGTAAGCGTCCTGCAAGAGCAACTCATCGGTGTTGTCGCGGAAGGGATCGGCAGCAGCGGTATCCGGATGTCGCGCGGCGCCATACTTTTCCGGATCGACATCGGCGGGGCTGCCCGGCAGCAGAACCCCATCGCAACTTTTTACCGCTTGCGCAATCTCGGTTGAGCTGGCATTCGACGCGATGATCACCGGCTCGCCTCCCGCGTTGCGCACCGCGCGTTCATATTGGGGCAGCGCGATACGGGCGTACAGCGGCCGCTTTGAGTTCGGCACCGGAATGGCGATACGAGGTTTCATGCTTATCGCGCCCCCACGGGACTGGTATTCGTCTGTACAACTCCTTCGGCATGCGCTTCGTACAGCTCTGCAATGGCCTGCCTGACCTGGGCTGACACTTTCTCCATGTCGCGCACACGTAAGCCAGTGGTTGAAATAGGTTCGCCGATGGCCAGGACAACCCCTCCGGTCAGGATGTGAAAGCTGTTGATCGGCAACAACTCATAGGTTCCGATAATTGCCATGGGCACCACCGGAACCTGCGCGCGAATCGCAACAAAAAACGCTCCGCCCATGAATGGCTTCAACTGGCCGGTCGCCGAACGGCCGCCCTCGGGGAAGACCATCAGCGGCACACCCTTGCGCAGCGTCTCTCCGGCCCGGTTCAGGCTGCGGAGTGACGCAGTCGCGTCTCCCGACACGATGGGTATCTGCCCCGAACGCCTGAGGTACCAGCCGAGAAACGGATAGCGAAACAACTCCTGCTTCGCCATGATATGAAACCGCCCGGGCAGCGAGGAGTAGAGTACCGGAATATCGAGCGCTGACAGGTGATTGGCGGCATAAACGGCGTGCGCGATTCCTTCGAGGTGCTCCTGACCCACAACTCTGACGCGGACGCCAATCGTCTTCAGGATCATGCACGACCAGGTGTGCGCGAACCAATGCTGCACCCGCCCGGTACCGTCGAACAGGGAAGCGATGAGGGCGAGCGTGCCCATGATTCCGGTGTACAGATAAACGATCGGAACGAAGACGTAATAAGAGCGCAGGCGGGTGAACAGCGAGCCGCGTTGCGGAGCCTTGGTTGCGAGTTGTTGGTCCGTCGCGTTCATTACAACGTGATGTCACCCGGGAGGAGCTCATTTTCACCACGGAGAACACGGAGCCCACGGAGTTCTGAAATTGTCATCACGAGGAGGGCTCCAGCCCGACGAGGGATCTGCTGTTCATCGCCGCGCCGAAAAAGCAGATCCCTGGTTTCACTCGTGATGACAATTTGTTCAACGCACATCTCCATCTCCAATTGAGCATCCATCAATTAGTTACTACGCCGCAATCCCCATCGCCGTCATCGCCTCGCCCACCAGGAAAATCGATCCTGTCAACACGATGAGCCCGCCCGGCTGGCTTAGCTCCTGCGCTTTACGCAAAGCCGCCGCGACATTGTCCTCGGTATACATCTCTGCGCCCGTACGAGACGCGGCCTGCACCAGCTCAGCCGGCGTTGCCGCTCGGGGATTGTTTACGTGCGTCAGCACCACCTGCTCGGCAATGGGAAACAGCACGTCGGCGATCTCCTGAATCGCTTTGTCGCGCATCGCTGCGAAAACCAGCGTCAGCTCGCGCCCGGCAAAATTCTCCGACAGCGCCGAACGCAAGGCCCACGCTCCGGCGGGATTGTGCGCCACGTCCAGCACCATCTCATGTTGATGCGTGGCCGCCGATGGCGGAAGCACCTGGAAGCGTCCCGGCCACTGCGTTTCACGGATGCCTTGAGCAATCTGTTTCGGTGTCGTCTTGAAGCCGAAGCGTCCCAATTCTTCAGCCGTAGCGATCGCCAGCGCGATATTGCGGAACTGATGACGTCCCACAAGCGGGGAGTCCACAAGAATTTCCTCGCCCATCACGCTGAGAGGATATCGACTGCGGCCCGGAAGAGCGGGAGCATGCCTGCCAAGATACGTCGCCGCCCCCGGCGATACCGGCGGAACGTATTGCGCCGCACTCACACCCGTGGCTTCGGCGTCGAGAATGGCGTGACCTATCACGTCGTTGGCCTGCGGATGCTGCGGCAGCGTTACCACCACGCCATGCCGGCGAATGATGCCGGCCTTTTCACGAGCGATCTCGGGAATGGTGTTGCCGAGGTAATTCTGATGATCGAGGGAGATGTCGGCGATGACCGAGACCAGCGGATCGACGACGTTGGTCGCGTCCAGCCTGCCGCCCATGCCGACTTCCAGCACCGCGATCTCGACACCAACACTGGCGAAGTACTCGAACGCCATCACGGTCAACATCTCGAAGAAACTGGGATGCCAGGGAAGCTTGCCGGCCTGCAGCAGTTGTTGTGCCGTCTGCTCGACGCGGTCGTGTATGGCGCCGAATTCGGCATCGGAAATCTGCTCGCCGTTCACGCGAATGCGTTCGTTGATGCGAACCAGATGCGGCGAGCTGTAGAGCGCAGTCCGGTATCCGGCGGCGCGCAGGATCGACGACAGCGTAGCGGCGGTCGAGCCCTTGCCGTTGGTGCCGGCGATGAGCACGCTCGGAAAGCGCCGCTCGGGATGGCCGAGCGCCTCCAGCATCGCACGCACGTAGGCCAGATCGAACTTGTTTGACGGCGTCGACGCGAGCTCATGGCCGAGCGCGAACAACTGCTCAACTGTGTCCTGGTACGACATGAAGATGAATTCAGATTACAACAAGAGGCTGTCGGCTATCAGCTTTGAGCAGTGAAGCAACTGGCCAGGCGGTGCAGGTATTGCGGAGTTGTTGTTCTGGGCGTCATCCTGAGCGGAGCGTTCGCGCAGTTTGCGAACGCGGAGTCGAAGGACCCCTATCCTCACATCCCCGCCCTGTGTTGTGTCGTCGTTACGCGACTCAGATCTCAAATAGGCCGATACCAGCGCTGAAGCGCTGGGCTAACCTGTATTGCGCCTGCGGCGCGGTCCGGGACCACAGTTCGTTGGCAGATCTCAAATTGCTGGCTCAGCGAAACCGCTAATTGCTGATTGCTAGCTGCAAGCTGCCAATTGCTTCTTCACCGCTTCACTAACGATCTTCCCATCCACCCGCGCGCCACCGAACTTAGCCATGACGTTCTTCATTACCGCTCCCATGTCCTTCATTGTGGGAGAACCCATTTCGGCGATGACGGTCTTCACCATGGCGACGATCTCTTCTTCGCCGACGGGCCTGGGCATGTAGCCCTCGATGATGGTGATCTCCGATGCCTCTCTGGCCGCGAGCTCCGGGCGGTTGCCCTTCTCGAACTGCTCGATCGAGTCCTTGCGCTGCTTGATCATAGTGGTGAAGACCTGCAGCTCTTCTTTCTCGTCGAGGTCGGCGCGCTTGTCGATGCGCTTCATCTGCAGCGCCGCTTTCATCATTCGCAAGGTGGAGAGGCGCAGCTCTTCCTTGGCTGCGCATGGCGTCAACCATGTCTTTTTGCACACGTTCGGTCAGGCTCATGCGTCGATTATAGGGCTTCGAGGGTTATCGTCCCTGAAGAGACTCCAGTCATGCTCCTACCCACGTTCTTCACCGGCGCCAGCAGGCCGCTTTTAGACGCATCACTCGGGCCTGTGACGCCCAACACAGCCGCCCTGCGTACTTGCGCTAGCGTACCCGTTCGCGGAGTTCTATAGTGAAGTGTCGGCGCTTTTCAGCCGGCAATCAATGAGCAGGGGTATCGCTATGATTCGCAAGACACGGCTCTTCACTCCCGGTCCGACTCCTTTACTTCCAGCCGCCCAGAATGCCATTGCCGCAGCGGATATGCACCACCGCACAGCGGAATTCCGTGAGATTTTCTCCCGCACCCTGGCCGACCTTAAGACGTTTATCGGCACCAATAACGATGTCCTGCTTCTCGCCTCGTCCGGCACCGGAGCGATGGAAGCTGCCATCTCCAATCTGACCTCTCCCGGCGAGAAGGTCCTGGTCCTGACTGCCGGCAAGTTCGGTGAGCGCTGGCGCGATCTCGCCAAGGCCTACGGCTGCGAGATCGAGATGCTGAGCGTCCCGTACGGCGAAACCTTCGACCTGCGCGAAGTGAAGTCGAAGCTCGATGGCGTGCGTGTGCTGTACATGCAGGCGACCGAAACCTCGACCGGTGCGCGCCATGACGTCAAAGCCATCGCCGCGCTGCTGAAGGGTACCGACACGCTACTGGTCGTCGACGGCATCACCGGGCTTGGCACCACGCACTTCGACGTAGATGGCTGGGGCATCGACGTTCTCATCGGCGGCTCGCAGAAGGCCGTCATGATTCCTCCAGGCCTGGCCTATCTGAGCGTGAGCGAGCGGGCCTGGCAGCGCATGGAAACCGCCAAGCAGCCGCGCTTTTATTTCGATCTCCGCAAGGAGCGCAAATCGCAGACCAAGGGTGAGTCGGCCTTCACGCCGGCCGTGGCGCTGATTTGCGGATTGGGCGCGGCGCTGGACTTCATCCGCAAAGCCGGCAACGGCAATCTTGCGGACGGACGCGACGCTCTCATTCACAACGCCGAGACTTCCGCTGCCATGGTTCGCGCGGGCGTACAGGCGCTGGGACTCGGGCTGTTCGCGCCTACCTGTCCATCCGCCGCTTGCACTGCGGTTCTGGCGCCGAAGGGAGTTGACTCCAGCGCAATCGTGAAGGAGTTCCGCGAGCGCTTTGCCATGGTCGTAGCTAACGGCCAAGGCGACATGAAGGGCAAGCTGTTCCGCATCGCGCACCTCGGCTACTACGACTACCTGGACGCCATCGGTGTCATCGGCGCGCTGGAGCACGTACTGGCGAAGGTTGCGCCCTCTTATAACTTCGAATTAGGCGCTGGCGTGCGCGCCGTGCAAGAAGCCTTTGCAGGGCAATTCGTCGAGGCGGCTAAAGTATGAAAATCGTAATTGCGGATAAAGTCTCACCCTCCGCGCTGAAGGTCTTCGGCGAGGGCGACTGGACCATCGTCAGTCCGGATAAGGAATCGCTCGCCCGGGAACTGGCTGACGCGGAAGCTATCGTGGTGCGCTCGGCCACCTTCGTCAACGACGCCTTGATGGAGAAGGCTCCCAAACTGCGCGTCATCGGACGCGCGGGCGTGGGCGTCGACAACGTCGATCTCGACGCCGCCACCCGTCGCGGCATCGTGGTCATGAACACGCCCGGCGGCAATGCGGTTGCGGTCGCCGAGCACACCTTCGCTCTCATGCTGGGCCTAGCGCGCTTCCTGCATCGCGCGCATTCCACCATGGTCGCCGGCAAATGGGAGAAGAAGACGCTGCAGGGAACCGAGCTGCGCGGCAAGACCCTGGGCATCGTGGGACTGGGTCGGGTGGGCGTGGAGGTTTCGCGCCGTGCGCAGGCCTTCGGCATGAAGGTCGTGGCTCACGATCCCTACGTCGCTCCCACCTTGGCGCAGCAACTCAACGTGACCATGGTCCCGCTCGACGAGCTGTTCGCCCAGTCGGACTACATCACGCTGCATGTCGGCTTGACGCCGCAGACCACCGGGATGATCAACGCCGACT
Organism: uncultured Acidobacteriaceae bacterium; assembly: GCA_963698845.1. Classification (GTDB taxonomy): domain Bacteria; phylum Acidobacteriota; class Terriglobia; order Terriglobales; family Acidobacteriaceae; genus Bog-257. The sequence goes on along the minus strand of CAVOSH010000004.1, from coordinate 1,432,423 downwards.
CCATTCGCAAGATGAAGAAGGGCGTGCGCCTGGTGAATTGCGCGCGTGGCGAACTGCTGAATGAAGCCGATGTCGTCGAGGCGTTGCAATCCGGACAGCTTGGCGGCGCCGGGCTCGACGTCTACAGCCACGAGCCGCTGAAGGACTCGCCGCTGATGACGCTACCCAACGTGCTGCTCACGCCGCACATTGCCGGCTCGACCAACGAAGCGCAGGAAGCCGTGGGAGTGCAGATCGCGCTGCAAGTCCGCGAGTACCTGCTGAAGGGCGTTATCCAGAACGCGGTCAACGTGCCTTCGATCAGCGAAGAAGAGTACCAGCAGATGCTGCCGTACATCGCGCTCGGCGAGCGGCTGGGAGCTTTCCTGGCGCAATCGTGCGAGGGCGGGCTGGAGGAGATCGGCCTGAGCTACACCGGCGAGATCGCCGGATGGCAGACTGCGTTGATTCGCAACGCTGCGGTGGCGGGTGCCCTCAACCAGTTGGCGCATGCACACGAGCGGGCGAACCTGGTGAACGCCGTGTCGGCCGCGGAGGAGCGGGGCATCCGCATCACCGAACGCAAGCAGCCCGAAGTCACCGGCAACACGCTGCGCATGACTTTCAAGAGCGCTCAGCATCAGAACACGGTTGCCGGCTGCGTGCAGAACGGAAGTCACACTCGCCTGCTGGAGATCGACGGCATTCATGTCGAAGCTCCGCTTGAGGGCAACGTGATTTACCTGCGCAACCTCGATGTGCCCGGGGTGATCGGACGCATCGGAACCGTGCTCGGTCAGCACAACATCAATATCGCCAACTTCTCGCTGGGACGCGGGCCGGAATCTTCGGCCGTCGCCGTAGTGCAGGTGGATGGCGACGTGACCGAGGCGGCGCTGGAAGCGCTGCGCGGGATCGAAACCATCCTGCTGGCCAAGGCGATTCGCTTTACCGGGTCGCGGACCAAGCAGACGGTCACGGCCTAACCGAGAAGCATTGCGGGTCCCACTCATTCGAAAACTGCGAATGAGTGGGGCCCCCGGCGACTCATCCTACACAGGGTGTCATCCGGAGCAAAGTGAGTGCGCGGAGCGGACAAACGCGTCGAAGGACCGCTATCCCCGGCAGACTGCTTGGTTACGGTAGCGGTCCTTCGACTCTGCATCCGCCCGCCGCACAAACTGCGGCGAAAAAGAGAAGGCGCGGACGCTCCGCTCAGGATGACAACCAACTCCAACAATGTTTGTTCTGGGCAATGTTTGTCCCGCAGAGGAAACTGTTAGCCGCATCGCCACATAAGCACTCCATCACCCTTCAGGTTGGAACCGTTCTTCTACGCGCGTAAGATGAATCGTCATAGGAGCTCTTCCATGAGCCACGAATCTTCCGCGTTCTCCCGCCGATCGTTTCTCAGGGTATCCACTGCTGCCTCAGCCGCGCTGGCGCTACGCGTTGTCACCGAGCCGATGCTGGCTTTCGCCGCTGCGCCCATTGATCCCGCTGACGCTGTGCTAATCAATGCTAACGAGAATCCGCTGGGCCCCTGCGCGGCGGCGCGCCACGCCGTAGCCGGCGTCACGCCGCAGAGCGGACGCTACCTGATGGAAGCTACCAACGAATTCAGCAAGCAGTACGCGCAGAGCATCGGCGTCACCGACGAGCAGGTCTCGGTCTTCGCGGGATCGACGGAGCCGTTGGTGTTCACGGTTCGCGCCTTCTGTTCACCCAGCGCCAGCTACGTCACCGCCGACCCGGGCTTCGAGGCCGGCCTGTTTGCCGCCGACCGGGCCAAGGCTCGAGTGGTGAAGGTGCCGCTCACCCAGACCTACGCGCACGATGTGAAAGGAATGATCGCCGCCGCTCCTGATGCCGGCGTCTTCTATGTCTGTAATCCGAATAATCCCACGGGAACGCTGACCAGTTACTCCGACATCCAATATCTGCTGGAGAACAAGCCGAAGAATTCCGTGGTAATGGTGGACGAAGCCTACATCCACTTCAGCGACGCGCCTACGGCGATCGACCTGGTGAAGGCCGGCAAAGACATCATCGTGCTGCGCACCTTCTCCAAGCTGTACGGAATGGCGGGCCTGCGCTGCGGCTTCGCCATCGCCCGCCCCGACCTGCTGGAGAAAGTCCACAACTACGGCGGCTTCAACTTCATGCCAGTGACCGCCATAGCGGCGGCGTCGGCCAGTTTGAGCGATCCCAACCTGTTGGCAGATCGCAAGCGCGTCAACGCACAGGTGCGCGCCGCGACCTTCGCGTGGCTCGACAGCAATGGTTACCAGTACATTCCCTCGCAGGCGAATTTCTTTCTGTTGGACACAAAACATCCCGCGAAAGAAGTCATCGCGGCCATGGCGCAACAGAACGTTGTGATCGGCCGAGTGTGGCCGGCCATGCCCAGCTACTCGCGCGTGACCATTGGCACCAGCGAGGAGATGGCGGCCTTCCAGCAAGCCTGGCAGAAGGTGATGAAGGGAAGCGTTGCCGGATAAGGCGTCACCGGGCGGCGGGCCCAACCGCCTGCTGTTATGATTCTCTTCGCATGACCAGACGGCCTCATTCTGCCTTCCAAGTTCGATTGTCGAGCTGCATCATGGCTGCCGCTTGCTTAAACCTATCCATGATGGCAAACGCCCAAGACAAAGATAACAAACCGCTTTCACAAAAGCCTCCCGCTGTCCTCATCGGCAAAGAGCCGGTCGTAACCCTCGACCGCCCGCCGGTCACCGACAAGGACAAGCCACAGTTTCTTCAGGCCACGGTGTTGCCCGGCCGCGGCATGGCGGTTCTCCAGATCAAGGCTTACCTGCCCGGCAAAGGTGAGATCGACCTGCTGAATTCGCCTCCGCTTCCCGAAGCCGAGAAGTTGCTGAATACCGGCGATGATCAGTGGGGCAATGAGGTCTTTAAGATCGGCGGAGCGATTCTGCTGCCCTTCGCAAACCGCATCCGCGGCACCGTTTCGCCTGATGGCAAGACCCTTACGGCGATCGTCGATGGCAAGATCGTCACGCTTCCCGCCAACTGGAGCGGCAACAATCCCGGCGCAGAGAAGCATGCCATTCACGGCCTGATGCGCTATTCGCGCTTCGAGCATGCCATCGTGCGTAACGGGGGAGGCGAGTCCGCGGTTGACGCCATTCTGCACGCCGGCAACTTCGACGGACATTGGCTCTCCGATACCGATGTCGAAGTCCAGACCGCGCTCAGCCACGACGCCTTCGATATGACGGTCACGGCGAAGAATGTTGGACCTGTTCCGCTGCCGATGGGAATCGGCTGGCATCCCTACTTTGTTCTGCCCGGCGGCGATCGCGAGCAGGTGCGGCTGCATCTGCCTGGCGAGATGCGCGCGGTCATGAACAATTATGACGATTCCTTTACCACCGGGCGGCGGGTGCCGGTGAAGGGCACGCCCTACGATTTCTCGGCGCCCGGGGGCGCCCCGCTGGGCAAGCAATATCTCGACGACAATTATTCGAATCTCAATTACGGAGCCAATAAGACTTCTGTGTCGGAAATCATCGATCCCGCGGTGAACTACGGGCTGCGTTTGATCACGATGTCGCCACACATCACGTCCATCCAGGTTTACGCGCCGCTGGGCAAGAATTTTGTTGCTATCGAGCCGCAGTTCAATTTACCTGATCCTTACAACAAGAACTGGGGCAATGTGGATACTGGCATGGTCCTGCTCCAGCCCGGACAATCCGTGACCTGGCGAGTTCGCCTGGAGTTGTTCACGCCGCAGCCGGGCGCCGGTACCGCGGTGAAAGAATAGGTTCGCCATGCAACGTCTGGTCGTCAAAACGCACAAGAAGCGCGAGATCGTCGACATCACCCAGAAGCTGGAAGCCATTCTGTGGAAGAACTACGCGGACAAAACCGGGACCGGTACCGCGGTGAAAGAATAGGTTCGCCATGCAACGTCTGGTCGTCAAAACGCACAAGAAGCGCGAGATCGTCGACATCACCCAGAAGCTGGAAGCCATTCTGTGGAAGAACTACGCGGACAAAACCGGGATCTGCCAGCTGAATCTCCTGCACACCACGGCGGCGCTGACCACGGCTGATCTCGATCCCGGCACCGATCTCGATATGCTAGACGCCTTCGATCTGATGGTTCCCAAGCTCGACTATCGCCACGAGCACAACCCGGAGCACGTGCCCGATCATATTCTTTCCGCAATGATTGGAACGTCGGTTGGGCTTGCCGTGGAGAGCGGGTTGCTTCTGCTCGGTACCTGGCAACGCGTAGTGCTGGTTGAACTCGACGGTCCCCGCGAGCGCGAGATGGTCGTAGCGATGATCGAAACCGTGTGACTCCTCAAATTTGGTAATCTCACCAGCAGCTCTTCCGCCGGGGTAATGAAACTCTCTATGAATGCCGCTGTGGTCAGCTCTTTTCAGTCGCCGCCTCGCTACACGTCGTTTACCGATCCAGTCGCCGGGGATGGCGAAATACGGATCACAGTTTCCGCGGTCGGACTCCACCAGATCGTCAGGGCCCTGGCGAGCGGAAGCCATTACATGAGCGCGGATCATCTGCCGTTTATCGCCGGCATCGACGGCACCGGCCGGCTCGAGGATGGCACGCGCGTTTATTTCGGAATGTCCCGGCCGCCCTTTGGAACACTGGCAGAACGCTGCGTAACCACTCGCTCAATGTGCCTGGACCTTCCCAACACACTGGACGATGTTACGGTCGCAGCGATGATGAATCCAGGTATGTCGTCGTGGGCGGCCTTGCTGGGGCGGGCGCAGTTCGTCGCCGGAGAAAGTATCTTGATACTCGGTGCAACCGGTATGGCCGGCCAACTTGCGGTGCAGATTGCCAAGCGCCTGGGCGCGAGGCGGATCGTCGCCGCCGGCCGCAATCCGGAGGCGTTGGAAGCGCTTACCAGCCTGGGCGCCGACTCGGTCGTCTCGCTGGACCAATCGCATGACGACATGGTCGCAGCGTTTCGAAGGGAGTGGGACAAGGACGGGATCGATGTCGTTCTGGACTACGTGTGGGGCCTGCCGGCGGAACGGTTGCTGGCTGCAATTTCGCAGAAGGGATTGCAACATGCCTCCGGCCGTATTCGTTACATCCAGGTCGGCGCGATGGCGGGCGCCAACATCACGCTCCAGGCCGCGACGTTGCGCAGCACCGGTCTGGAGATGTTAGGCAGCGGCTTCGGCAGTGTGTCCATTGCAAAAGTCTTCGAGTCGCTTGCTGACTTTCTCAAGGAAGCCCAAAGGCAGCCCTTCCAGATCAAGACCGCGGCCGCTCCTCTCGCCGACGTAGAACGCTTGTGGAATACGGCGCATGGAGATTCACGGCTCGTCTTCCAACCCTGATGTGCGGTAAAGTGCGCTGGAACGTCTTCGTTGGTTTCCCATCTAAGTGAAGTGCCCGAGTTCGTCTACGAACTGTCATCGTGAACGCAGTGAGGACGCACAGTGCCCGAGCGCCATCGAAGGCCCAGCCGTTTGCCTGCTGGACAACACTGCCGGCGAACAGGTCCCTCCGCTCCGGCGGGCGAAAGCAGTCGCCTCCGGTCGGGATGACAACGTCTTGAGAGATGGCGTGCCTGGTCGAGATGTCAATGTGTTGTTGCGAGAGTGTTCCGAGCCAGACAAATTCTGAGAGGCAGACGTTCCCAGGATGACAATTTATAGTTACGGAGATGTTTCGGTCAGGATGACAACCCCTTATTCCTTCGATCATTGCACAATCGGTCCGTACCTCCCGCTGCCCTAACGTGCTTCCTCACCTGCACTAACGAGTATGACCGTTCGTTCCGTACTCGGGTTAGACTTCTAAAACTCAGGGAAGGAGTACAGCATGGCAATCGACATGGATAAGCTCAATGCTTTTGTAGGGCAATTCGTCGGAGATCTGGGGGCGTCAGTGCATGCGGGAATGGTAGTGATCGGGGAAAGACTGGGGTTGTATAAGGCCCTGGCGGTGCGTCCTATGACCTCGACCGAACTCGCATCCGAAACGCAGACGGACGAACGCTACGTGCGGGAGTGGCTCTCCTCGCAGGCGGCGGGCGGCTACGTTACCTACGACGACAAGACAAATAAATTCAGTCTCAGCGAAGAGCAGGCCTTTGCGCTGGCGAATGAAGATAGTCCGGCCTATCTTCCGGGAGCCTTCGAATTGGCGCTGGGATCTCTGGCGGCGGTTCCGCGAATCGCCGACTCGTTTCGCAACGGCGCAGGAATGGGGTGGCACGAGCATGACGATGGCGTCTTCCACGGCTGCGAAAAATTCTTCCGGCCGGGATACGCCGCTAATCTTGTGAGCTCGTGGATTCCCGCGCTTCATGACGTGCAGGCCAAGCTGGAGTCTGGTGCGCGGGTCGCCGACGTGGGCTGTGGGAAAGGCTCTTCGACCATCCTGATGGCGAAGGCATTTCCGAAGTCAAAATTTTTCGGCTTCGACTATCACGACAAGTCAATCGAGTCCGCGCGCGAGTCGGCGGAGCGCCAGGGCGTTGCCGACCGTGTAGAGTTCGGCGTGGCTAAGGCCAAAGAATATCCGGGCAAGGACTACGATTTCGTCGCGGTCTTCGACTGTCTGCACGATATGGGAGATCCTATCGGCGCTGCTGCGCACGTCCGCAAATCGTTACGCGACGATGGTACGTGGATGGTCGTCGAACCGTTTGCCAACGATGACTTAAAGGACAATCTGAACCCGGTGGGCAGGGTGTACTACTCGTTCTCCACGCTGCTGTGTACGCCCTGCTCGCGCTCGCAGGAAGTGGGATTGTGCCTGGGCGCGCAGTCGGGCGAGTCGCGCATCCGCGAGGTAATCACCTCAGCCGGCTTCAGCCGCTTCCGCCGCGCGACCGAAACTCCCTTCAACATCGTTTACGAAGCCCGGCCGTAAGAATTGCAAGTTCACCACGGAGGCACGGAGGAGTCTTAGAAAGAAAGCCCTCCGTGATCTCTGTGCCTCCGTGGTGAATCCCCGCTTACACGATGACTGCTGCTGTGCGATGCTCCAGTGCGTGAGCAACGGCGATCGACAGGCGGCGGATGCCCTCGCGAATCATCTCCGGTTTGGCATTGGAAAAGTTCAGCCGCATGTGCGAGCCCTCGTCACCGTTGGGGTAGAACGGCTGGCCGGGCACGAACGCCACATCCTGACGCAGCGCTGACTCCAGGAGCTTCGACGAATCCACTCCCGGAGGCATTGTCACCCATAGAAACAGGCCGCCCTGCGGATGCGTCCAGGAAACCTCGGGCGGGAAATACTCCAGCAGCGCCTCCAGCATGGCGTCGCGCCGCTCCTTGTAGGTGGCGCGAATGACCTTGACATGCTCATCCATGAAGCCGTCGCGCGCCACCTCATAGGTGACCATCTGGGTGAAGGTGCTGGTGTGCAGATCGGCGCTCTGCTTGAGCTGCACCAGCTTGGCGATTACGTCCGGGGGCGCGACGATCCAGGCGACTCGCAAGCCCGGCGCCAGTACCTTGGAGAAGGTGCTCAGGTAGATGACGTTGCCCAGCTTGTAACCGCTGTCGCGGGCGAGGTTGGTACGATCCAGCACGACCAGCGGGGTGATGTGTTCTCCTTCATAACGAAGCTGCCCGTAGGGATCGTCTTCGATGATTGGAATGCCGTACTTGTCCGATAACGCCACCAGCTGATCGCGACGCTGGCGCGAGAGCGTGACTCCGCCCGGGTTCTGGAAGTTCGGCAGGATGTACATGAACTTCGGCCCAGAGCGTAGCGCATGCTCCATGTCGCAGGTCTGCATGCCGTGGTCGTCGATGGGCACGCTGACGTACTCGGCGCCCATCAGGTCGAAAGCCTGCAATGCGCCCAGGTAGGTGGGCGACTCCACCAGAATGCGGTCGCCGCGATTGATGAGGAGCTTGGCGATGAGGTCGAGCGCCTGCTGCGATCCTGACGTGATCAGCACGTTGTCGACGTTGGCGAGAATTCCGTAACGCACCATGTGCGCCACGATAAGTTCGCGCAGCGGCCGATAGCCTTCCGTAGGCCCATACTGCAATGCCGTCGCAGCCTGCGTATGCAAGACCCGGTGGCAGGCTTCCTGAAAGCGCTCCACCGGAAACACCTCAGGGGCGGGGAGGCCGCCGGCAAAGGAAATTACCTCTGGACGTTGGGTTAGCTTGAGGAGCTCGCGAATGATGGAACTCTTGGCGGACTTGGTGCGTTGCGCGTAACGATGTGCCCACGGCGCGGCCATCCGACACCTCCGTTAACTCTTCCACGGTAGTCTGGTGTGCGCATGCTTGTCTGTGACGGGCGGCACAGGGTAGGAGCTGGCCGCGACAGTTCTTCGTCTCCCACCCTAGCCCAAAACCGTGGCTAGGATGGGGCACCCGCGATTGTTCTGCTCCGCACCGCCCCAGCCCAAAGCCCCGCTAGAACGGACCATCCGTTCGTTCCGGTTGTTCCCTTTTCTAACGGCGAAAAAGTTGCAGTTGCTCGTCGCCCCTGTAAGGCGACGGACCGATCTCGCCACGCGTTGTGATCTCGCGGGTGATGCCATGCTTCTTGCGCAGGCGCGCCATCAGCTCTGAGATTCGCTGTGCATAAGCCTTTCCCAGGAAGGCGCGGTCCTCGAAGCGTTTGCGATACTCCGCCACCAGGTGAGGGAACTCCTGTTCAAGGAAGGGAAGAAATACTTTAGCCGAGCAGGGTTTCAAGAACAGGGGATTCGCATAGATGTATCGGCCGCCAGCTTCCTTCGTAGCGCGCACCAGCTTGTCCAGTGCCGCCGGCGAATCGGTAATGCCCGGCAGCACTGGCGCGCAAATCACGCCGGCCTTGATTCCGGCGTCATGCAGTTCGCGAACCGCTTTCAAGCGCAAGTCCGGCCGAGGCGCGCGCGGCTCCAGAATCCTCGCCAGCTTGGTATCGACTGTGGTGATGGTAATGTTCACGTACAGCGAGTTGTTCTCTGCCACTCGCCGCAGCAGCTCGACGTCGCGCCGTATCAGCTCCGATTTGCTGACGATGCCGATTTCCAGTCCGTGGTGGTGGGTCAGTTCTTCCAGGATTCCGCGCGTGATCTCGAAACGTTTTTCCGCCGGCTGGTACGGGTCCGTCGCCGTCCCGATAGCGATCTGCTCTCCGCGTTTTACTTTCTTCAACTCCTGCCGCAGCAGCCAAGCCGTTTGCTGCTTGACGTAGATCTTGCGCTCGAAGTCGATGCCATCGCGCATCTCCATAAACTCGTGGGTGTAGCGCGCATAACAGTATTTACAGGCAAACTCGCAGCCGCGATACGGATTGATGGTCCAGTCGAAGGGCACGCGAGCCGAGGTGCAGCGGTTGAGCAGCGCGCGCGAGGGCAGGGTGAAGTACTCGACGAAATGGCCCTGGCGAATCGCCTCGCCGGTGGCGGCGAGTTTGGCGATTCCGACCAGCGGCTGTGATCCATCCTCGTCGGCGGTTTGCAGAAGCCAAGGTTGCATGGCGAACCTACTTTCGCTTTTTGTTCGCCTATTGATGTTATGCCGGGGCGGCGCTGACGTCAACCTCCGAAACAGGGCCGTTACTTCTCCGATACAAACCCCGCCGCTGCTGTGCCATCCAATGACTAAGCAGCTGATAAGGGGGAATAAGTACATGTCGGATAAAAAACATATCGTGGATGCACTGGAAGACCTGATCGAAGTTTGCCGCGACGGGCAGAACGGCTATCGTGACGGTTCTGAGCACGTCAAGAATTCACAGTTGAAGACCCTGCTGAGTGAAGTCAGCCTGGAGCGCGCCAAGTTTGCCGGGGATCTGGAAAGCGAGGCAATCCGCTTCGGCAAGTCCGACGTCGATCGCTCCGGAAGCACAATGGGAGCGATTCACCGCGGTTGGACCGATCTAAAGGCCAGCCTGGGGGGCGGGGATGACGCCATACTCTCCTCCATGGAGACGGGCGACAACTACGCGAAGGATCATTTCGACAAATACCTCAACGACAATGAATTGCCGGATGAGATTCTGGGCATGATTCGTAATCAGGCGCAGGCGATTGTGGGAACCCTCGACCGGGTGCGGGCCATGAGGCGGCAGCACAAGGCTGCGTAGGTTTCAAGGAAAATAAAAACCCCAGGTCTCGAAACGCGAGATCTGGGGCACCCATAATAACTTCGACTTAGTGAGGGGTGGATTTCACTTGCTCCCGCCCTAGCGCAAAAACCGGGCTAGAGCGGGGCACCCACATTGGTTTTCCAGTTTCCGCAGTTACTTCAGATTCTTCTTCAGAAACTCCGCCGTAATCTTTTCCGCGTCGGTGGCATCCTCCGGACGGAATCCTTGCTGATTGTTCGGGTTTTCAAACGCGTGCCCTGCATCGGGATAGATGTGAATTTCGACTTTCTTGCCGAGCGACTGCAGTTGCGTTTCAAACTTGCGAATATCGGGGACCGGAATGCCTTTGTCCTGGCCGCCGAAAATGCCCAGAATCGACGCGTGAATTTTTTTCAAGTTCGAGCGCTCCGTGGCCAAGTGTCCGTAGTTGATGACGGCGACCTTCAACTTGGGATCGGCGATGGCGAGATCTAGAGCGTATCCGCCGCCCATGCACCAGCCGATGGCGCCCACGCGCCTGGGGTTCACGGTGTTAAGCGAGCGCAGGTACGCGGTCGCAGCCAGCAGGTCGCGTTGCGCGCGGTCTTCGGGAACGCCGCGCATGAGCTGGTGGGCTTCGTCCGGCGTGGTGGCCACCTGCCCGCGATACAGATCGATGGCCAGCGTTACGTAACCCTTGTCGGCATAACTTGAGGCCTGCTGCTTGACCCAGTCATTCAGTCCCCACCACTCGTGAATCACAACCAGAGCGGGGAAGGGACCATTACCTGGCGGCATATAGAGTATGGCGTGCACCGTCTCCGCGCCGCTGGTGTAGGTTATGTCGCGCGGCTCGGCCGCCAGGGCGGCCACCGGCAGCAGGCAGATCAGGATGCCAAGCAGTAAAGCCTTCATCGGGTTTCCTCCGGCAATGCTCCACATTAAAACTTGTTTTCGGCGCATTGTCACGCGCAGGGGAAGCGCGGTTCCGGACGCAGCGGGCATTGGCAGGCAGAACAGCCGCGTCCCTCTGATTCCTCCACTGTTCCTTTGTCTCCCACCCTAGCCCAAAAACCAGGGCCAGGATGAGGCACCCCCGTTCTTCCCGAAAACATTCCGTGACTTCCTTGCGAACCTCATCTGTGGGTGCCACAACCGTAAAGCCGTTTTCCAACAAAGGTCGCAAAAGCGGAAACGGTCGTGTTAGGATGCGCCTATTCCATCGCTCCCTTTACAAGTTACAAATTTTCACGGGGCGCAGAGATGCGCCCCTTTTGCTTTGTCTCGGGTAAGATGTTCGGCTAAGGAGTAGTTTCGTGTTGACCAGCCATCGTTCCCTGTTCCTGGTAGTAGTGTGCACTCTGGTGCTTGCCTCGGTTCCCGCAGTCGGGCAAAGCGTGATCGCAACCGTTCCAGTGGGGATAAATCCCGGTCCCACCGCGGTGAATACTGCAACCAACCGGACCTATGTGACCAATCTGCAATGCACGGCTTGGCCCTGTTCGAATCCGGGTACGGTCACCGTAATCAATGGCATTACCAACGCGGTGGTCGGGACAGTCAATGTCGGAGTCAATCCGGGTGGAATTGCGGTTAACACCGGGAGCAACAAGATTTTCGTAACCAATGAGTGCGGCAACGATGTGAACTGCCAGAGCACGGGAACGGTCACCGTCATCGACGGCGTCACGCTCGCCACTACAACCTTGACCGTCGGATATGTCCCGGTACGGCTGGCAGTCGATTCGCTGAGAAACAAAATCTACGTGGTGAATATGTGCACCGCGGCGGGCATCGTGTTTTGTCCGAACACTACCGCCGGAACCGTGACTGTGATCGACGGCGCAACCCTGAGCACTCGTAACGTCACCGTGGGTTGGCAGCCAAGCGATGTTGCGGTCAACACCTCGACCAACAAGATTTACGTCGCCAACCTGTCGAACTCCAGCGGCGGTAACGGGACCGTCACCGTCATCGACGGAAATTCGCTGGGCACCCAGTCGCTGCAGACCGGATACGACACCTTCAGCGTCGCAATCAATGACGTGACCAACACGATTTATGCCACCAACCTCTGCGGCAACAGCGTGGCTTGCCAGAGCGGAGGTTCGGTCAGCGTGATCAACGGCGCGACGCTAGGGACGCAGAGTGTGCGAACCGCCTACCTTCCGTACTGGCTAGCCGCGAACACTGTGACGAACAAGATTTACGTGGCCAACAACTGCACGGACTCTGCCTGCTCGCAAAGCCCCAGTGTAACGGTCATCGACGGTGTATCGCTCGGCACTTCGTCGATTACGGTTTGCAGCGCCGGCGCCACGGCCGCCGACATCGAGGTCAACGCCGCCACCAACCAGATTTACTTCCCCTGCGACATGCCGGGCGGAAACGTGACCATCATCAACGGTGTCACGAATGTACCGATGACAGTTGCGGTCGGCAATTATCCCTCAGCCTCAGCCATCAATGCCGCCGTGAACTACGCCTACGTCCCCAATTCAGGCGACAACACGGTTTCCGTCATCTCTGGCAGCGCTGTCGTGGCCTTGCAATTTAAGCCGGTCACGCCGTGCCGGCTGGTCGACACTCGCCAGAATGGCGATCCGCTGCAAGGCGGAGTAGCGCAAACCTTCGCCGTACCGCAACTGGGCGGATGCGGCATTCCAGCCGACGCTGCCGCTTACGCGTTGAATGTGACCGTCGTACCCCAAGGGCGCCTGGGATACCTCACGATATGGCCCACCGGTCAGGATCAGCCGGTGGTGTCGACGATGAACTCGCTCGACGGCCGCACCAAGGCGAATGCCGCAATTGTCGCCGGTGGGTACGAAGGTATGGTCAGCGTGTTCGCCAGCAACACGACCAACCTGGTTCTCGATATCAATGGATATTTCCAGTCGGCCATACCTGGGACGCTGGAGTTTTACAGCCTCCCCCCGTGCCGCCTGGTCGATACCCGCGGCGCCAATGGCCCTCTTGGCGGCCCGTTCCTGAACGGAGGCCAGGCGCGTAACTTTCCGCTGCAAAGTTCAGGATGCAATCTGAGCGGCCTGGGCATCCAGGCCTACTCGCTGAACTTCACCGCCATTCCGTATAACGGCGAGCCCTTGGGATACCTGACCGCGTGGCCGCAGGGCGGTGCACAGCCGGTGGTTTCGACCCTGAACAATCCGACCGCAACCGTCGTTGCTAACGCGGCCATCATTCCGGCCGGCACCAGCGGCGGCATCTCCGTCTACGTCAATGACAATACGAACTTGGCCATCGACATCAACGGCTACTTCGCCGCTCCCGCAACGAGTGGAGCGCAGTTCTATCCCAGCGCGCCCTGCCGCGTCCTCGACACCCGCAACGTCGGCAGTGGGCAACCGTTCTCGGGTGAGCTGACGGTGCCCGTCGTGAGCAGTGCGTGCGCTCCGCCGTCGGCGAGCAAGGCATTCGTCTTTAACGCGACGGTGGTGCCGTCGCCCGGTTTCAGCTACCTGACGCTGTGGCCGGATGGCCAGCAACAGCCGGAAGTTTCAACCTTGAACGCCAATGACGGATTTATCACTTCCAACATGGCAATCGTGCCCAACCAAGACGGCAAGACCGACGCCTGGGCGCAGGGCATGACGCAGTTGATTCTCGACATCTCGGGATATTTCGCGCCGTAGCCGATGGGGTTGCGCTAGCGTTCTCAAGCTTCGCCGGTGCACTTCGCGTGTTCTTCATCGGCGAACGCGATCTCATTCCCGAAACAGACCATGATCCGCGAATAAAAGCACTATTTTGTTATTAGTGAGAGTTACGGTGCCAAGATGCTCCTAAGAGCCGTGCCGCCACTTTCCTTTTCCAACGGGATTCGCATTCCGATTTTGCGAAGCTGACAATGGCGGCCACAGGAGCCGATCATGTCCGTCATCCGTCGCACTTCTCTATACTTTCTGCTGCTAGTCATTCTCGTGGTCATTCACCCGTTCAGCGCGGCCCAGACGTGGGTCAAGGACGTCTTCACCGGAACTGATCCGACTGCCCTGGCGGTGAATCCGCAGACCAACAAAATTTATATCTTGAATTATGAAGATGGCACCGTATCCGTCGTTGACGGTTCCACCAACACGCTCACGGGCAACCCCATTTCCGTGGGGGATGAGCCGGAATCCGTCGCCGTGGACCTGAATTACAACAAGATCTACGTTACCGGATGGGGCGACAACAATGTGGTCTGGATCGATGGCCGCACCAACACTCCGCACACCATCAACAATATCCCCAACGCCTATGCAGTTGCCGTGAACCAGTCTACCGACAAGATCTACGTGACTTGCAATCTGGGAGGCAGCGGTTCGCTGGCAGAGATCGACGGCTACAACAATCTGGTGAGTGGCATCGTGTCTGTGCGCGACGGGCCTGAGGCGCTGGCGATCAATCCGGTCACCAAGCGGATCTATGTCGCCAATTCCTCCGAGAACACCGTTTCGGTTATCGACGTCAGCACCGGTCAGATGCGGAACGTCGATACCGTGCTGGTCGGACGCCATCCCTACATCGTCGTGGTGAACCCCATCACAAACATGATCTACGTAGCCAGCGACGAGGACTACACGGTCAGCATCATCGACGGCTCCAACGATCACGTCACCACCATCAACCTGGGCGATGACGTGACTGCCGAAGCCATGGCTCTGAATCCAGCGACGAACATGCTTTATATCGGCGGCTCAGATGACAACGTCACCATGATCCAGGGCAGCACGAACATGGGCTCGGTCGCGCTCGAAGACTATCCGTTATCGATGGTGGCCGATCCGGTGACTAACAAGATTTATATCGCACTGGGCAATCACTGGCTGACCATGATCGATGGAGCCACGAACACCGTTTACCCGGAGATCTCGATCGGATCCGGCGCTTATGTGATGGCCGCCAATTTTGCCATCGACCGCATCTACACTGCTAATGCATACGACAATACGATCTCGGTCATCGCCGGCGTTGATGCTGCTCCCTTGCAATTCGTGTCGATGCCTCCTTGCCGGCTGGTGGATACACGGCAGCCCGGCGGAGGCGGCGCGATCACAGGGCACAGCTCGCGCGATTTCTACGTACCGCAACTGGGCGGATGCGGAGTACCGAACGATGCGTCGGCGTACTCCCTGAACGTCACGGTTACGCCTCACATTCCGCTGGGATACCTGACGATCTGGCCCACGGGGCAGGAACAGCCGCTGGTGTCCACCATGAACTCCCGCGATCATCGCAACAAAGCCAACGCGGCAATCATTCCCGCCGGCTACCACGGTGGCGTGAGCGTCTATGTCAGTGACGCCACGGATGTCATCCTCGACATCAATGGTTACTTTGAAACGGCAGGAGCGCAGACCTACCAGTTCTATCCGCTGGCGCCGTGTCGAGTGGTGGACACGCGAAACGCGATCGGTGATTTGGGCGGACCCCGCCTGGAAGCCGGGCAGCAACGCGACTTCCCGCTGCGCGAGAGCACAACCTGTATCCCGCAGGGGGTAACGGTGCGAGCCTACTCGCTGAACTTCACCGCTATACCGAACCCGGCCCCGCAGCCATTGCACTATCTGGAGGTGTGGCCCACCGGGCAAGAGCCTGCCAATCCGGTGTCGACGCTGAATAACATGACCGCCACCACGGTCGCCAACGCGGCCATCGTGCCGGCCGGGTCTGGCCAATACCAGGATGTTTCGGTATACGTCAGCGACAGCACCGACCTGGCAATCGATATCAACGGATATTTTGGGAATCCCAGCTCCTCTGGCCTCTCGCTCTATCCAGTGGCGCCGTGCCGAGTGCTGGACACGCGCAACGGTCAGCCGGATTATCACGAGACAGTGGTGGATGTAGTCGACAGCACCTGCGCTCCGCCGAGAGGCGCGAAGGCGTATTCCTTCAACGCCACCGCGATTCCAACCTCCTCCTTCCACTGGCTGGCGTTGCTACCCGATGGCCCGGGCCAACCCGCGGTCTCCACACTCAATGCGCGGGACGGCTTCGTGACGTCGAACATGGCAATCGTACCGACGTCCGACGGCGAGATCGATGCCTGGACGGATGGTGGCACGACCAACCTGATCCTGGATCTGTCGGCGTATTTCGCGCCGCAACCGGTATTCCAGAGCGTGCCGAACGGAGCCAGCGCTTCTCATGCTCCGGGAACGCATGCGCCCAAGCGGCAGCGGCATCATATGGAAAAGAAGTAATAGAGTGCGATCCGATCCGGTCTGCCTCAGGCCAGCGGGGGCAGGCCGGCTTCGGCCAGAAGCTTGCGATAGGCCGGATCGTTGTGGAGCGGGGCCAACGCCTGATTCACCCGGATCGACAGGAAGCTTGGATCGTGTTCCTGGTAGGCTGCCTGAAGATAGTGCAGCGCGTCTTGTTGGTTGCCAAGCCGGGCGCAGGTGACCGCCAGCACGAATGGCGACATGTGCCGCTGTTGATAGAGCTTCTGCTCAACCTTCAAAGTGTTGGTCAGCATTGCATGTGGGCCGCCGGCTTTTAGTCCTTGTTCGGCGGCCTGCGCGATCTCTACTTGCGATTCGTCCTGCGACAGGGCCGCCGCCTTCACAGCCTCGTCTGCATAATCCTTGTAGTCGCCTTTATCCAGGTAGAAGTAGGAAAGGTAGCGGTGTGTGGACAGGAAGTTAGGCTGGCTGGCTTCCACTTTCTTGGCCAAAGCAATCGCTTCGTCAGTGCGTCCAAGGTAGAAGAGAACGAGCGCTTTGTCCGCCAGAACCGCGTTCGAGCCGGGATCGATCCGTTCGGCGCGGTTGATCTCATTCAGCGCCTCGGCAGAACGCCCAGTCAGCACTACAAAGTTAGCGTACCAGTGATGGGCTGCCCCGTAGTCCGGGTCAAGTTGAATCGCACGCCGAAACTCGCGCTCAGCGCCCGTAATGTCCCACTTCCAGTAAGCCAGCACGAAAGCCAGCGAGGCGTGCGCCTCGGCTGAATTGTCGTCGAGCTCTACCGCTTTCTGCGCAGCAGCCAGCGCACGCGTATAGGCCTCGGGCTCGGGCATGGCGGCGAATTCACGCAGCAGGTTGTAGCTGTCGGCCAGGCCAACGTAGGCCTTCGAGTAGCTGGGGTCTTTCACGATAGCCTGCGTAAAGTAGTCGACCGCCTTTTGCAGGTCCTCGGGAGTGCGCTTGTTCCAGTAGTACCGGCCTTGGAGATAAAACTCTTCGGCCTCTGGATTCGGTATGTGAGCGGCCGCTACGGCCGCGACGCGATTGGTGGAGGCGATAGCGTGGTTGCGATGGCTCACCACCATGGCGACTACCGCCAGTACGGCCAAACCGACGCAGGTTGCTGCAGCCAGCCAGCTCGTCGGGGAGTGACTTGCGGCTGGCGAACTTTCTTCGACGGTGGACTCTTCCGAGGGAAGCTGAGGCGCGCCCGCCAGGATGTCGTCGGGAAGGCAGGTCGTCTCGGCAGGTACATCGGCTTCGGCAGACGCCGGCTCGACTGAGTGCATCCACCGCTTCAGCTCATCGGTAAACGCGAAGACACGAGCCCGCGAGCCCCCAGGTAGACGGTGGACGGGGAGCTGCCGTTCTTTCTCCCACCGTTTAACCGTGCGTTCGTCTCGGTCGAAGAAGCCGGCTATCTCTTTCCACGAGTCCAGACGACGATTTGGCGCTTTCACTTCCTGGACCGGCAGCATGTGCGCAATGTCCCGAAATGTCCTGTTATGTCCCTTGTCGGAATACAGGGAAGTGATCAAAGTATAGCCACAAATAGCGGGCTCAGCTACCAGTGTTTCGGGCTCTGCACACTCCAAAATTGAAATAGCCGGGAGCGGCAGAAATGTGGCTCTGAATCGGCATGGACGTGTGTCTGGTCGGAACATGAAAGTGACGGCCCGTCCGCTCGGAAGTGCCCGTTGCCGCGCCAGGGGAGCCTCTTCGTCACCCTCTGAGCATAGAAAGCCCACCGATCCGTAACCCAAGGAAGGCAAAAAGAGAGCTATGCGACGTATCCCAGTGTGTGTTCTGTTGTTGAGTTCGTGTCTGGCAGCGATACCTGCCTTCGGTCAGACCCTGATTGGCACCGTCCCGGTCGGAAACGCGTCCAGCTACATCGTCGCCGATCCTGCGACGAACAAGATCTACGTCACCAATTTCGGCACCAGCGGCGCTTTCGGAAACACCATCACGGTCATCGACGGCGCCACGGATGCGACCACGACCGTAACCGTCGGCTTGCGCCCTGAATTCCTGGTCGCCAACACCGTAACCAACAAGCTTTACGTGAATAACCGGCGCGACAGCACAGTCTCCGTAATCAACGGCGCAACCAACGCGGTGATCAAGACCATCAGCGGCTTCAGCAATCCCATCGTCTCCGACGTGAATCCGGTGACCAACAAGATCTACGTCCCCAATAGCGGCAACGGAACCGACAATACACTGGGCATCATCGATGGCAGCACCGACACGCTGACCAACACCATCACCGTAGGGCTGGTGCCGGTCGCAGTAGCCGTCAATCCCGTGACTAACAAGATTTATGTCATCAATCAATGCGGCAACAGCAACGACTGCACCGATCATGGCACGGTGACCGTTGTCGACGGAGCCACGCTGGCGACCACCAGCATCGATGTGGGATGGAATCCCGCCGTGATCCTGGTCAACCAGCTGACCAACAAGATCTATGTATTAAACAATTGCGGCAACAACTCCGGCAGCGCCGACTGCCTGGCCAATGGAACTCCCGTGCAAGGCACAGTGACCGTCATTGACGGCGCCACCAATGCGACCAGCAGCGTGAATACCGGAATGGCTTCCGGCGCGCTCGTCGTCAATCAGGTGAGCAACGAAGCTTACGTTGCCAACGGCGGAGACAATACGGTCACGTTCATCAATGGATCGACGCTGGCGACCACCAACGTCGCCGTGGGCACGCAGCCGGCCGATGTCGAAGTCAATCCGGTGACCTACAAGATCTACGTCACCAACTTTGGCGCCAACACCATCACCATGATCGACGGCGCCACCCACCACACCAGTTCGCTGGTTGTGGGCAGCGGTCCCGGCGCAGCTTCGGTCAATCCGGTCACCAACCGCTACTACGAGTTGAACTCCAACGACAACACGGCCACCGTGGTTGCCGGAGGCAGCCCCAATCCCGTGCAGTTCGTTGCAGTCACGCCTTGCCGCGTGGTTGACACCAGGCCCTCAGCCGGCGGCAATGGTCCGATTCCCGGAGGCACAGCCCAGAGCTTCGTCTTGTCCCAACTCGGCGGCTGCAATATCCCGGCGACCGCGACTGCGTACTCGCTGAACGTCACCGTGGTTCCGAACGGTCGCCTGGGTTACTTAACCATCTGGTCGACGGGAGCAACGCAGCCGACTGCCTCAACCATGAACTCAACCGACGGACGCACCAAGGCGAACGCTGCCATCGTGCCCGGCGGATATCAGGGGGCGGTCAGCGTCTACGTAAGCAACACCACGAACGTCATCCTCGACATCAACGGCTACTTCACCACCCCGGGTGCGGAGACGCTGCAGTTTTATCCACTGACGCCCTGCCGCGTCGTCGATACCCGCAATCCGACGGGTCCGCTGGGAGGGCCGTTCCTCAGCCCGGGCGAACGCGACTTCCCGGTATTGCAGGCGACGAACTGCAACATACCCGACACGGCCAAGGCATATTCGCTCAATTTCACCGCGATACCGTATCCCTCGGGACACTCTCTGGGATATCTGACGGCGTGGCCTGAAGGAGAGGCGCAGCCCACGGTTTCGACGTTAAACAATCCCACGGCAACCAACGTCGCCAACGCTGCCATCGTTCCGGCGGGAACCAGTGGAGGCATCTCCGTCTACGTTCCGCAAACTACCAACCTGGCAATCGATATTGACGGATACTTCGCCGCGCCGGGCAGCGGAGGCTTGTCGCTGTATCCCACCTCGCCGTGCCGCGTGCTGGATACGCGTCAAGGCGGGGGCCCATTCAGTGGCGAGCTCACGGTGAACGTTCAGGGCAGCCCCTGTACCTTGCCCGCAGCCCAGGGCTACGCCTTCAACGCCACGGTGGTTCCGTCTGACGGATTCCACTATCTGACCTTGTGGCCGGATGGCGTGCCCCAGCCCACGGTCTCGACGCTGAACGCGGCCGATGGCTTCATCACCTCAAACATGGCGATTGTTCCGACCAACAACGGCAAGATCGACGCGGGAGCCTCGGGTACCACGCAGTTGATCCTGGATATCAACGGCTACTTCGCGCCGTAAAGATGTTGTAAGGGGAACAGCGAGCCTGGAGGGGTCTCCTTCCAGGCTCGTTTGTTGTTGGGGGCTTTATGATGCTGCGCCGGTAAGTTGAATCGCGCTAGAGAAGTTTCATCCTCACTTGGGCTAAGGCTCTTCGTTCCATAAGCAGATCAGGATTGTCTCTGGATTGCCCGGTGAGACAATCGGATCGTTCCAAAGCCACGGGCGCCTTCGCAGCCAACGGCCGCGAGTAGAAGACGCGATCGAAGAACTGCTCCAGCGAGTACAACCATTTCATCTCGCCCATCAGCTTCTCCGGGTGATGTCAGTCGTTTCGCTGCGTGATCAAGACCGGACACGGCGCTTCCGCCACAATCCGGTAGGCTTCGTGCACAAAGTGAAATCCCCAGGGATCCTCCCGATGGACGCTGAGCACGATCAGGTCGCTACGCTGCTGGATGGCGACACGCTCGATCTCGGCCACTGCATCTTCGCTGAACTCGACGCGGAATTCCGCGGGAAATTCGAGCTGCGGCCGGTAAGCCAGGATCTCGCGCAGGCGTGACTCGAAATACGGCCGCGCAATCACCTGCTCGTCTTCGGGATATGGGGCCGACGCCGGGCGCGCAACGTGCAACAGCGCGAGCCGGGCGGCATGCTCACGTGCCAAAGACGGCGCAACGCGCCGCTGCGGTTTCCTTACTCTGGAGGTCGGTAGCCAGCAGCACATGCTTCGGTTTCCAAACCAGGCCGCACGGCGGCACGGACGGTCCAATTGCCAGCACCGGGCAATGCACATGGCGGAAGAAATGCTCCGCCGCGGCGCCCGTCGCTGCCTTGCGGAAGCCTCTCGATCCGTGAGTGCCAACCACGACAAGATCAGCCTTGTCGAACGAAAGCAGACGATCGACCACTGCCAGCGATGTGCCTCGCAGCAGCCACTCCGAGTGCTCGACATCGGAGCACTTCTCACCCGCGGCGTGCAACCTGGCTTCGGCACCCGCTTCCGACTCAAGAGGCAGGGAAGCGGTCTTTGCGTCGGAACGCTCGGCCAGGGGGTGCAGGGCATGGACCAGGTGGATCTTCGATCCGTAATGCCGGGCGATCGATGCGGCATAGCCCAGCGCCAGCTCGGAAGCTTCGGAGAAATCGGTTAACAGGACGAGGTTTTGTATTGCTAATTTAGGTCTTGCGTTCAGCACCGCCATCGCTCCTCCTTTCAGGGGCTACAACTTAGGCTGAAAGTTATGAAGCCGCCCAACCGTTCGGAGGACCGCACAGAAGGTCGCCGATGGGACAAGAAAGCCGGGTATGCCTGAATAGGTGGGGATGAACGGCGCTTTCGACACGATCCGCATAGCGCCCCTGGGAAGAACAAATAGGCTGAACGGCGTGGGAGACGGCGTCAGCAAACTCGCCGAATTCATTGTAGGAGTGCTGCCGAGGCTTGTCTGTGACGTGCGGCACCTGGCGGCATGAGGTGGTCCTGTCGCGGGAAAAATCTGGGAGCCGGTGTCGATACCAGCCTACTCAGATTCGAGCACAAGGTAGTTGAGCAAACCCGAGCGCTCCACCTGCAGCACCAGCGCGTCGCCCGCCTTTAATGCGCGTAGCGATTGCTTCAGTTGCTCCAGGTCCTTGATCTGGTACGCCGTTGACGGCGTGAATGACGTCGCCCGGCTGCGGGCCTTCGCCCAGCAGCATTGCTGGTGGGCGTGCGCGCTGCCACCAGCACGCCGGAATCGAATGCGCAGATCGTCGCCGAGAGCATCGCGCAAGTCGTCGTTGATGGTGACGCCCAACAATCCCCAGCCGGTTGACCAGATTGTCCGGGCCGGTCACCATGTCGGCAAAGCGCTCGGGATCGTCGGTCCGCTCCGACACGGTGACCGAGATGGTCTGCACCTTTCCTTTGCGCAACACGCCGACGTCGACCTTCTGCCCCACCTTGTAGGCGTAGAGATCGAGCGCGAACTGGCGCAGGTCATCGACCTGCTTGCCGCCGACGCTGGTAACGATCTCGCCGACCTTCAGGCCTGCCTTGTCGGCGCTGGAACCCGGCGCAACGTCTTCCAGCATCACGCCCTCAGTCGACCGGCAGGTGCAGACCCTCGGCCAGCTCAGGCGTGATGGTCCGCAGATAAACGCCGATCTGCCCGCGATGCACGTGGCCCTCGGCTGCGGATCTGGTCGAAGACGCTGCGCACCACGTCGCTGGGAATCGCGAACCCCAGACCCTCGTTGCCGCCCGACTCCGACAGGATGAACGTGTTGATTCCGACCACGTGGCCGTCGACATCGACCAGCGGACCGCCGCTGTTGCCGGGATTGATAGGCGCGTCGGTCTGGATGTAGATATCCGGCTTGTCGGGATCGATCTGCCGTGCAGGTCGCGCTGACCACGCCCATGCTGACCGAGTTCTCCAGGCCCATGCGGGCTGCCGAAGGCGAACACGACCTGTCCCTGCTTCAGATCGTTGGAGTTTGCCAGCTGCAGCGCCGGCAAGTCCGTCATGTCGATCTTCAGCACCGCCAGATCGGTCAGCTGGTCCACGCCCACCAGCTTGGCCTCGATGCCCGTGGCGGCACCTTCGCCTTGGTCGGGGTTCGACTTGTCGAGGCCCTGCAGCCGCACGCGAATCTGGCGCGCGCCCTCGATCACGTGAGCGTTGGTCACGATGTATCCGTCGGAGGAAAGAATCGACGCCGGCGCCGATGCCGCGTTGCGCTTCCAGATAGGCGTGTGTCGTCCTTCTGCTCGGTCGGTGGTCAGGCCGAAGCCGGTGGTGAGCACCTGCACCACCGACTTGGTGACGGTGCTGGAGAGCTGCTGCACCGACTCGCTGAAGACGTGCAGCGGATCGCTCTTGAGCTGCCTGGCCGCTTCGGCCGAGTGCGTCGGCTGCTCCGTTTGGGCAGAGCAATAGATCGGAATCAGGGCGAGCACAGCAACGCAGACGAGAGCAGGCAGACGTTTCAACATGCGTGGTCTTTTCGGTCCGGAGACGATTGCAGCTGACTGTACACCCAATAAGATGGACTTCACCCGATAAAGTAGTCGCAGTTCCAGGAATTGCTGGCGGCTTATCGGCGGCTCTGCCAGCGCAGTCCCACCCGCGCCAGGATCGGCTGCCCGATCGTTGGCACCGGAGTCCGGCCAATGTTGTACTCGGTGTTGGTCAGGTTCTCGCCCTGGAAGAAGACGTCGAAGCCCTTGGGCAGCGGCCGCGAAACCGTGGCGCTGAGCACGAACATGGAGCCCAGCGGAAACAGGTTCTGATCGTCGTCGAATTCGTTGCTCTCGGCGCGTCCCTGGATGGCGACCATGATCTTCGCCGGCGCCGCCCACGTGCCCTGGAAGGTGAAAATGTTCTCCGGCACCAGCGGAATCATGTTGCCGACCAGCGCAGGGTTCGACGGATTGCTGGCGACCGTGGTGTCCATGAACTGATAGCCGGCGGCCAGCGTGATGCGGTTGGTGAAGCGGATGTCGGTGCCCAGCTCGAAGCCAATGCGATTGCGTGCGTCCCAGGTTCTCGCGCATGCGCACGATCAGGTTGGGCGTCGTGCTCAGGGTGACGTTCGCCACCGGATCGGTGACGATGCCGCCGAAGACGCTGCCGTGAATCGACACCCGGTTGTTCAGCATGGTGGTGCGGACGCCGGCCTCGCCGCCGCTGTAGCGCTCGGCGCGCAGGAAGGCGTTGGCCAGCGTCTGCACGTTGCCAACGCGAAACGCGCGGTAAAGTTCGTTCAACGTCGGCGCGCGGAAGGAGCGATATCCCGAGGCGTACAGCACCACGCGATCGTTCAGCGCGATAGGAAACCGATACGCGCGGATTGAAGGCGTTCTGGCCGCGGTCGGGATAGTTGATGTCGGTCGGCGTGCCGTGCACCGGAATGCGGATGGAGCTGGCGTCGTAGTTGCTCCACAGGTCTTCGCGGCCGGCCAGCGTCAGCGACCAGCGCGGCGTGATCTGCACAATGCCTTCCAGGAAAGCGCCCAGCGCCTCCTGCGTGCCGCCATTCGAAAGATGCGCCGTGGGATTGCCGGCGAAGTACGTTGTCTCCAGGCTGACGCCTTGAACGTAGGTTCCGTCGAGTCCCGCCAGCATGGTGAAGCGGCTGGCGAGCTGCTTCGACCACTGCCCGATCAGCCCCATCTGCTGCACCGGCACGTGCTGCAGGTCGGTCAGCGACTCGCTGTCGCGGTTGGCAGCGATCGACGAGAACGTCTGCTGATAGTTCTGCGTGCCGCCGTAGAGGCGCAGCGTGAACAAACCGGCGCTGGGCTGTGGTAGTCCGTGCCAAAGGCCAGTTGGCGGATCGTGGTGTCGTTGATCTGCAGCGGCGTGCCGTTCTGCCGGTCTTCGCCGTACAGATTGCCGTTCCAGGAAGACGCGGCCGCGATCGCCGAAGAGCCGCTCCAGTCTCACGTTTCCGCTGCCATACTGCACGTTGACCGGTGTGTCGACGGTGCCGCGCACGTCTCTGTGGAACGTCGATGTAGCCGTCGGTGCGAAAGCCTTCGCCGCTGCCGCTCAGCGACCATTGCCCCATTCGAACGGCGCCCCATCCCGAGCCGAAGGGCGAATTCTCATTGCCGTAGGAGCCCTTCAATGCTGGCGTCGGTTTCGACCGCAGGCTTCGTCTCCATGTTGATGACGCCGCCCAGCGCATCGTTGCCGTAGAGCGCGGAGACGCCTCCCGGAACAAGTTGCACTTCGCTCAACGAAGACTTGCGGGACGCGCGCCCAGTAAATCCATCCGCCGAAAGGATCGTTGATGGGAACGCCGTCGACCAGCACCAGCGCGCGGCTGGCTCCGCTGGCGCCCAGTCCGCGCAGCGAGACGCCTTGCGACGTGGGATTCGCCGTCTGGCTGCCGGAGCGGCGCAGCAAACTGAAGCCCGGCACCTGGCGCAGCTTGTCGTCGGTGGTGAGCGGCCCCCATTGCTCGAGCTGCTTGTCGGTTACGACCACGGCGTCGGGCTGCGCCTCAACGTTGTCGACGCCGGTAGGAAGGATTGAGGTGCGCGTGGCGGTTACGTCCAGGCTCTGCTGCACCGCCGCCGGCGAACAGCGCGATGGTGAGCGCTTTGTCGCCCGCGTTCCAGGGTCACAGTTGCGGTGGCGAATCCCGGCGAGCGCGACTTCGATAGTGCCGCCGTCGGCCGCGACGCCGCTGAAGACAAAGGTCCCGTCGGGCTGGGTGACGCGTCCGAAGTTCTGACCGTTGGCGTGAAGCACGACTTGCGCGCGCGCGATCACTGCGCCGCTGCGGTCGGTTACGGTTCCACTGACGGTGTACGACGACGCGCCCCATACGCGCGCAGGCAGAATCATCAGCAGCAAAGCGCTGAGAAGTAACTGCAGTCGAATGCTGGCGGTTCGTGCTCTGTGCTGCATTGTAGAGGGTCGGTAGTGAGTGTACTAGACCACGCCGAGCCGGGTACAGGCTCAAGTGACGGAACGGGTGCTGACCCCGGTTTTTTGTTTCGCTCTCTACCAGGCACTGCGACATCGAGTGCGGAGGGAAGAACTCAATGCCCGATGCGAACGTCCTTGGGCAAGCGGTGCACATCGAAGAGAAAGTCCACCAGCCCTCGCGATAATCGATTTTGATCTGCAGGATGCGCAGCATTCGGAAGCCGAGGATGCCGCCCACCTCTGTCCCGGTCTGACGGCTGGCCGCCGCCAGATCGAAGGTCACCATGTCTTCGTTCTCCTGGATGAAACGGCCGAATTGCAGCGTCGCTTTGTCGGCCGTGTAGACCTTCGACACGGAGCCGCTCAGGCCGCTAACCTGCATGCCGCTGGCCCGCAGCTGCGTCACCTGTTGCGCGGTTCGGGTTGACAGGATGTTGCTGAACGAACCCGTATCGATCATGAAGAGCCAGGGGCCGGCACGCTCCACGTAGGTGGGAATCAGCAGCAGGCTGCGGAAGCGGTACACCTTGGTCCAGTTCGCCATCGAGGGCGCCACGTAGGCGTCCATCGGGATGTCGGTTGGGACGCCGGCCGAGCGCATGCCCTCGTCGGCCTGCATGTCGGAGTCTTCTCCCTGGTCCTGCGCCACGCTCTGCAGTGCGGCAGGTTGCGCGTTCTCGTTCGGACGCTTCGGCAACGGCGAAAGCCGCAGCCGTGAGCCGGGAATGTCCATGTCGATCAGATAAGAGCTGAAAACATCGGCGCCGATCAGGCCATCCTGTCCCGGTACCGGGGTGGCGGCGTCGGTGACTTTGACCACGCAATCCTGGAACTCCAGATCGCCGATGCGAATGCGATCGGCCAACGCAGTGAATCCGCCCTGGGTTCCGGCATCGCCCACGCCCGCGATCGCCTGATACCCCAAGCGCTGCAATCCTAACTTCTCGGCGGCGGCGCGGCCCAGCAGAATTCCGGTGTTGCCCGTGTCCAGCGCCAGATTCAAATCCTTCTTGTTGACTTTCACGTTCAGACTCACCCCACCCAGCCTGGTGTCGGGCCGGGCGTAAGCGTTCAGCTTGGTGTCGGTCTGCTGAACGTTACTCACCAGCTTGCAGGCATGCAGTGGCGCGGCGGCATTCTTCTTCAGCAGTGCCAGAAAGCCCTGCAGGCCATGCGCCATCTGCGGATTGAGATTGGGCGTGGCAAGGTAGGATTCGAGCGCTGGAATCTGGTCAGCCTTCGGCAGAGAATGGAAATACAACACCTGCACCACGGGCGAGTCGGGCGCGACCTCGTGCGCTTTCTTCAGATTGTCGTAGGCGCGG
This sequence comes from uncultured Acidobacteriaceae bacterium, assembly GCA_963698845.1. Lineage (GTDB taxonomy): Bacteria > Acidobacteriota > Terriglobia > Terriglobales > Acidobacteriaceae > Bog-257. The sequence goes on along the minus strand of CAVOSH010000004.1, from coordinate 1,405,407 downwards.
CGGTAGAGCGAGTAGGCTTTATAGATGCGCGCCAGGCCCAGGTACGGCTCGGGGTCCTTCGGGTCGGCGGTGCGCGCCTTGACGAAAAGCTGCTCGGCCTCGGGAATCTTGCCTAAGCGAAACTGCACATCCGCCGCAGTGGCCAGCACCTGCGAAGAATTCGGTATAGCCGCCAGAGCCGCGGTAGCCGCCGCTTGCGCTTCATCAATCTTCTGCAGCATCAGGTAGCAGCGCATCAGGCCGACCTGCGCAGGCGCGACTTTTGGATCGGCTTTGACGATGGCCTGGTACCTGGCCCCCGCGTCGGCAAACTTTCTCTGCGAGAAGAGTTGATTGGCCGCCGCCAGCGCCGGCATGATGCCGGACGCATTGGCCGGCGGCGCCGTGGGGACGACCTGCGTGGGCTGGCCCGGATTGCCGAGGTGAATCGTAACTCCCGGCGCTGGGGCGGTTGATTGCGGAGCGGTGGTGTTGCCGCTCTGCGCCAAGCAAGCCGCAGTGCTGGAAACGAGGAGCGATGTAAGAGCAAGGGTTCGGAAACGTAGATTCATGAGGGCAATTCCCGCAATGCAGAGTAGCATGACGGGCGGCATCCTTATTGCGGAGACAGCAAGCCGTCGCCTGTCCAAACTCAGCCTACTGCTTCGCCTGCTTCCAGAAGATGGACGCGCCGCCCGTTCTCCCAGTACGAGCAGGAAAAAGATCGCTCTCCAAGCGGTGTCGAAGCATTCGCAATGCCGAACGCGCTAGCTATATACATCCTTAATACTCGTTAGTCAGGCTGCCCTGCGAAGAATACGTTCAACGCAGGAGCAGTGCCATTCGGCAGCAGTACGAACTTGTTTGGGCCGACAACGTACAGGATGCCGAATTGGTTTCCATTCTGAAGGACTACCGCCCTTCCGGGTGGGTCGACCTGGTAGGTGAGATTCAGGTTGTTAGGGCCGCCCACGCCGCTGGGTCCGCTGGTATTCTGTGTTGCTGCAATACCCCCCGCGCCACTGGCGAAGAGCGAAGTGACGGAATTGGTAACTCCCGACGCAGCTGCCCACACGGTGCTTCCAATGACGTTCCCGCTCAGCGACGCATTGGAATACGGCGAACCCGACTGGGGCTCTACGACGCCGAAGGAAACGCCGGCGTCGCTGCCCAGGAAATATGCTGAGTTCTGGTTATACAGATAGAGTTCAGCGCCGCCCGGTCCGAATTGACTGAATCCGCTGAGCGTCGCCTTGCCGGTTTTCTGGCCCACAGAATCGAATGCAGATGTCCCGCTTGAGCTTTGCCTGGTCAAGGTCCCGCCGTTGTTCTCGTCAGAATTGAAGGTGGCGTGGCCGGCTCCATCTGCGGTAAATAAGCCAGTGCTGACGTCGGGTGTCCCGGTGCGTCCGGCTCCGGTCAACGCCAATAAATCAGTTCCGGAAAGTGCAGAGTTGCCCCATGTGCCGGTCGAAGGCTGGCGCTGGAACCACCAAATCGCCGGTTTACCCGGCTTCGACATCGCATCAATCGAAATCAGGACCATCTCCTGCTGGTTGATGACGTAGTATGCGTAGCCGCAGGTCGGCGTGCTTCCGCCGGTGCAATAGCCGTTTGGATCATTGGGAAAGCCGAGGTTTACGAAGTTGCCCCGACCTGTGTTCGGATCAAGATCAGACGAAAACGTTCCGCGAAACGGATTTGACGCGACCGTTCCGTTGTCGTTCTGGTCGAGTGGACAATATTGCAAGAGCCATCCGTTGCTGTTGCAATCGATATCGACATCTGTGATGTGGTTCGTGGCCAACGCTCCCACGGCGGCGTAGCGCTTGCCGTTGGAATCTTCCCCGGCAGCGCTCAGGGCAAAATTTCCGGGGAAGAAGGCGGTGATGAAGAAGTATTGGGGATCCTGCACTTTCAACTCGCCCGATCCGTAAAGCTGCGGGTTCGATGGATCGCGTTCGATCAGCCGGCCGCAGTCACTGAGCAGCGGATTCGCCGAGCAGCCGTTACCCGAGACACTGATAGAGAACTGATAGGTGTGCGGATTGCCGGCGTGATCGCGCGTCGCAATGGTCATCGCGCCCAGACCATTGCCGGCGCTGAGATCGTAACTTGAGCCGGGGGACTGGATGATCTCGGGCATGGGACAATTACGATTTCCCAGGCACTGGCTGGGGTCGCTCGGCTCCCCCTGGCCATAGTTCGAATCCAGCTTGCCCGACGTTATATTGCCGTTGCCATCGGTGGCCATCGAGGCAACCATGAAGAAGGGGCTTCCGGCGTTGAAGCCGCTGAGAACGATGGCATACTGTCCGTGCAACGTTCCGTTACTCACCGGCGTAGCAACTGAGATCTGCAATGCAGCCTGAGCCACGTTCGAGGACGCATCTTTTACCTGCACGGTAAAGTTCGACAATCCAGTAGCCGTTGGAGTTCCCCGTATCGCTCCACCTGTGCTCAGGGTGAGGCCGGAGGGAAGTGAGCCGGAGACGATGCTCCAGGTGTACGGCGGATTTCCACCCGTCGCGAACAAGCTTGCGCTATAGGGAACGCCTTCGGCAGCGTTCGGAAGCTGCGTTGTCGTGATGACCAGGCCTGATGAGACGGTAATCGCAAGATTCTTGTTAGCGGTGTTGGACAGGTGGTCAGTAACTTGAACCGTGAAGGGAAAAGTCCCTTGCGCTGTCGGAGTCCCGGTAATTGAGCCATTCGGGTTCAGGACCAGGCCGCTGGGGAGGCTGCCGCTTATGACGGCCCAAGTGTAAGGAGGCTCTCCGCCGCTGGCTGCCAACTGCGATTGATAGGGCTGTCCCGTGATGCCGCCGGGTAATGTCGCCGTGGTGATGGTCAGGGTTTGCGCCACCGTCCATACGACACCACAACCGCCAGAGCAATTGTTGCCGCCTCCGGCGAGAGCTGTGCCGTAGATGTTGCCGTTGGCGTCGAGGATCACCGTGCCGTAGGGTTGCGCTCCATCACTTCCGCCGGTGAAATCGTGCAGCGATGCGTAACTCCAGGTGCCATTCACGCGCGTTAGCTTGAAGACGGATCCATGTCCGAACTGACCGCCGCCAGGAATCGTGCCGTAAAGGTTCCCTGACGAATCCATCGTCAGATTCGAAACCGGTCCGCTGCCGCCTCCGCTAAAACTGTAGATTGGGGAATAGTTCCAGCCTGCGCCTGAGGGCGTGAGTTGAAATGCGGCTCCGCTGCCACTGGCGCCTCCAGCAGTCGTTGCCCCGTAGAAATTTCCGGCACCGTCAGAGATCAAACCAGCCCAAGGCGTTTGGCCGCCCGAGCCCGGCTGAAACTGGTACACGTTGTTTTCTGTCCATCCGCCCTGCGAAGGTGAGAGCTCGAAGATCGTGCCGAGATTCGCACTGCCACCCTGAGATGTCGTTCCGAAGAGACTACCCGATGGGTTGACGGTGACACCTGACTCGGGATACGTGGCTCCAGAGCCTCCGGGCATCTGGTAAAGCACGCTCTCGGCGCCGCTGGAGGTCAGCGTGTAAACGACGCCGCAGGCGTTGCCAGGTTGATAACTGCACGCAGAATTGCCGCCGCCGCTGGTCGTCCCGTAAACATTTGCGGATTGGTCAACCACCAGGTCTCCCACTGGATTGCCACCATCCGTGTGCCCCGCAAAGCGATACAGAACGGTCTCCGTCCAGGGGCAGAGCGAGACCCGGCAGACCACAAAGGGAGGCCGCAGATAAAACACGGTTCCACAACCGTTGTTATTCGCACATCCGGCGAGGCCGCCGGTCTGCGTCGTTCCATACACAATGCCATTATGGAGGCTGATTCGCGCCATCGGACGCGAGCCGTCAGCGTTATGCGAGGAGCCTTGAAATCCGTAAAGCGTTTGCAACACCCAAAAGGAATTCTTGAAGCTGAGCTTGAACACCGTCCCATTGCCCAGATCGCCGGCGCTGGTCGTCCCGTACAAATTTCCTCCCTGATCCATGGTCAAGCCGGCATACGGATTGGCGCCATCACTGGCGCCGGTGAAGGTATGAATCACGGAGTATGTTTGCGCTTGCATTGGCGAGACAATCATCAGCCAGGGCACGGTAAACAGGCCGAGCATGAGAGCAGGCAAGAGCCAACACTTACGGGAAAAGATTCGCATACGAGAATTCTTCACGGGATTGATGGTCGATTGAATTAAAGGTCGCGCGGGGACGCCGTCAAGCAATCAGGTCAGATCGGCAACGCGGCCCATCGAGACCAAGCGGCGCCAGTGCATCATTGTGAGCACTATATCAAAGGCAAGGCCGCAAAGAATCAGCAGAAACGGAAAAGCTAGCGACGCATTAGGTGCTTAGTACCAGCAACATCTCCGAACCGCATCGGCAGACCACGTCGATTTCACTCGCCGAAAGTATTCGCCGCTATCTATAGTCTCAGGCACATGCAGAAGCAAGCCGTTGCGTCAGGCGTTCAGGAATCGGGATTGGCGCGTGTAGGCTTGGCCCTCGCGACCTGGAGCGAGCATTGGTTTCCAGACGCCCTGGTGTTCGCGTTATTGGGAATTCTTTTCGTCTTCCTCACTGGGCTTTGCCTGCATGAATCGGCCGGAAAGCTTGCCGTTCAGGGCATAAAGAACTTCTGGACACTGGTGCCATTCACCATGCAGATGGTGATGGTCATCATCGGCGGATATGTCGTTGCCACCACTCCCATAGTGAACCGCTTGATCGTGGCGTTGGCCAGGCTGCCGAAGAGTGGCCGCGCAGCGATCGCTACGATCGCGCTGTTCTCTATGCTGACTTCACTGATCTCATGGGGCCTGAGCCTCATCTTCAGCGGGCTGCTTACGCGGGAAATGGCCCGCCGGGTGGAGGGAATGGACTATCGTGCCGCGGGGGCCGCTTCCTATCTCGGGCTAGGTGCGACATGGGCCCTCGGTCTCTCTTCATCGGCTGCAAATGCTCATGGCCACCCGGAGTGCAATTCCTCCCGCGTTGCTGGCTGTTTCGGGCGTTATCCCACTGCGTCAGACATTATTCCTGTGGCAAAGCATTGTGATGGCCGCGGTGCTGATCGTTGTCTCCGTAGCGATTGCTTACTTGTCGGCGCCGTCGGCTGCCATGGCGCGCACCGCCCGGGACTTCGGCATCAGTGTCGAAGGCATTGCTCGCGTCGATGAATCTCGCACCAGGCCAGGGGAGTGGCTGGAGTACAGCCCACTGTTGACGCTGTTCGTCTGCGCATTGATCGCCTGGTACCTGATCGACTTGTTTCGCAGCTCGCCGCAAGGAGCTTTGGCCGCCCTCGACCTTAACACCTATAACCTCATCTTTATCACGGCAGGGCTGCTCTTGCATTGGAGGCCAAGACGGTTTGTGCGAGCCGTCGCCGAGGCTGTGCCCACCACCAGTGGCGTGCTCATCCAGTTCCCGTTCTATGCCGTGATCTTCGGGATGATCGTCGGTACCGGTATCGAGACCTGGCTCGCCGGCCTGTTCGCGCGCTTCAGCACTCACGGAACCTATCCGCTGCTCGTGGCCCTGTATTCGGCCGTCCTGGGAACGTTCGTTCCTTCCGGCGGAAGCAAGTGGATCATCGAAGCACCCTACGTTTTGCAAGCCGCCAACCTGCACCAGGTGCATCTGGGCTGGGTCGTGCAGATCTACAACGCGGCGGAGGCGCTACCGAATCTGGTTAATCCTTTTTGGATGCTGCCGCTACTGGGGATTCTGAGGCTTAAGGCGCGAGATATCGTTGGCTACACCGTCCTGCAGATGATGGTACACATCCCCATTGTGTTTTTCCTTTGCTGGCTGTTTGCCCGTTACATGGCCTATATCCCGCCCATGAAGTGAGCCTCGTTTTTCGCGAGTAGCGTCGGCAAGCGGAGGCAAGGTCGCAACCGCGGGCGCCCTAGTTCCGAAGCGGCCAAGAAAGGCAACATTTAGTGCGGGGGGCCACCTACACTCTAGTGGGGAAAGGCATCCCTCTTCGGCAGCCGACGGGGTCGCCTGACAATCAGCAGTCCAAACCGGGGTTTGCCTGGGGGGGGGCGATTTGTAAAAGCTGAGAGAATCTCTTTGCGAAATCGTGCGTTCACGATACATTTATTGGCATCCCATTGTGCAAAAGCCACTCCCAGTAACGTTCCTTCAGGCAGTGAGGAAAACCGTGGCGACCGATATTTCAATCGCGGATCACTATGCGCACCGTCGCAACTATGATGGTACGCTGGATTCGATCTGCAAGCTCTGCTATCTGACCGTGGCTCGCGCCTATCGTGAGCTGGACCTCAATCAGCTGGAGCTGCGTCATGTCTGCCAGCCGATGGAGCGTCGTCGGGCGACCCGCATTGCGCATCGTGTATTCGATTGCGCCGCGGCCGAGCGCCAGGAAGGCTAGCCGCGATTCGGCGGCGCCTCTAATTTGCGACGCGCAAAGAATTTGGGCATCCTCACTTGAGGATGCCCAAAGTTTTTACAGCTACCTGGTTTCGCGTTAGTTGCAGTTGGAGAACTTCGCAGAACCGATGCGAGTGCTCCAGTCGAACTGCTGCGTGACCATGTAGTATTCGGTGGTGTACCAGAAGGTGCAGCCATTCATGCCATCGTTGGTGTCGATACGCATGGAGCTGTAATCGCCCCACCGACCAGACGTCTGGGGCTGTGAACCGGTGCCGTTGACCAGCGAGATTTCAGCTTCCAGCGTTCCCGAGGGATCCGTGATCGTACGTCCTGCGATGTAAATCGACGGGTAAGTCGGCGTGCCGCCGGGGCAAGTGTCGCCGCATGACTTGCTATAGCCAACGAGGATATCGCCGACCTTGTCGCGCGTGAGCGAGCCCATCCACCGCCACACTCCATCCGGAGCGTAGGTACCCTGCTGGAAGACAGCAAGTGAGGTTACAGGAACAGCGCGCAACGGAGCGGTGATCTCCATCCAGCGGACACCGTTTTGGCCACCCGACGCCGTAACGTCGAAGTTCACAAACCAGTGCTGAACGGAACCGGCCGGCGGAGTAGTCGGGCCGACGTGGGCCGCGGGCTGGTCATCCCAATAAGCGAAGCGATACATCAAGCGATCGCCGAGAGAATCAACCTTATCCGTGATGCCCTTCTGGGGAACGCAATCGCCACCGAAGCCGCCATTGCAGGCCGGGTTGTAGGTTGCGACTGCCAGCAGCTGAGAGTTGTGGTCGCCGGTGAAGGTTGCGCCCTGGCTCCAGTCGCTGGGGTTGTTGATGTGCGCCGAGTACAGAGAGAGGTGAGAGTCGTCGACGTCGCCGACGCTGCCGATTGCGAAATGATCTTCGCCAGCCGGAGGAGCGAGGACGGAGTCACGGTCTGCCGGCAGCAGACTGTCTTCGGTGTTGGAGTACTGATGGCAAATCTGCTCGGCGCTGTTATCGCCCGCCAGCAGCTTGGTACGGTTGTAGACACACATAACCGGGCCTTGGTAGCCGCCGCCGTTAGGACCAAAGTTGTTCCAAGTCTCAGCCCAGTCGTTGACCCATGCGCCCCACTTGGGGTAGTCCGGGAAGCCGGCTGCCAGTACGGGGAACTGATACAGGTAATAGCTGCCGGTCGCGTCGTTGCTGGTCGAGATAGCGACGCAGACGGCATACGGGGAAGAGAATACGTTCTGGGTCAATAACCAGCGGTGGGCTACGACATCCCACTGCGCGATGATGTCGCCATCATTGTCGGCAAAGCAAGTTCCACCCAAAGCGCTCCACAGGGTGTTGCCTTCAATGGCAGGGCCGCATGCATAAGGAGATGTCTTCGAGCAAACAGTGTAGGAGGTGTTCACCCACTGAACGACCTGGGTGTCGCCAACCGCCATGTTCGTATCGGGAGGAGCGTCAGGAACCTGGTAGTTCGGGAAGCCGTTGCCGACGCCCAGAATGTTGGCGCCGATGGAGAAGCCCGCCGGCTGATTAGCGCTGCTCTGTTCCACGCGATCCACGACCGGCCCCATTGCAGCCTTCGGAATGCGCCGAACCGGGTTTGCCTGATGGAGACCATATACCGGCGGCTGCTGCATCTTGGCCAAGTCACGCAGTGGCGGTGAGATGGCAAACCGTGTGGCATGTTGAATTACCGTAGCGTTTTCTTGCGCGGCAGCCGGCAGCGAGCACGCAATGAGACAACCCATCGCGGCCAGCGTCAGCCCCGTCATTTTACCTCTAGTCATTGTTCCCATTCTCCTTTTTCCATCCTCCCCCGCGGCGCAGGTATGTTGAAAGCGCGCGGAGACGTTCGCGACAGCAGCTTGTTGTTGGTTAACTTTTCGACAGGAACCGACTGCAACGTGTCCTTAAGCTGTGTAAGAGTCGACGCAGTACCTTTTGGCAGGTGCAAGAACTTTTATCACACCGGCCCCGGGTGTGCAACTATTAATCACGTAGTTAATAAATCTTGTCTCGAAATGAGACAAATCTGTGAGCCCGATCTCCTTCTTCCCCATGGACTAAAGAGCAAGTAAGCAACTTTGGCGGATCGTCTCACGGCTAACTGCGGTTGAAGTACTACAGAACATAATTTGGAGATTAGCGGTTTGGATTGACAATCGTAAATGCACCCCTTAGCCTGTTCGCACGAGGAGTTTTGCCTTGATCAGGACTTCACCTACTCATTTTGGCCAGCAATTTACGTTGGGGCCGCTCGAAATTCATGTCATGGAAGTAGTCTGGAGCAGCGGGGAGAGCAGTGTTCGGGATGTGGTCGATAAACTGGACAGCAAACTGGCTTACACCACCGTGATGACGACGCTTGACCGCTTGTTCAAGAAGGGGCTTCTGGACCGCCACAAATCGGAGCGCGCTTTTTTTTACTCTCCCCGGCTCAGCAGCCAGGATTGGGAGCGCAGACGGGCCGGCGATTTGGTGGCTGGCTTTCTGGCGGGACCCGAGCCTTTACGCGACCTCCTGCTTTCTTCCCTGGTGGACGCCGTCGGCCAGCATGATGCGATGCTGTTGGAGGAACTGGAAGAAAAAATCCGCAACAAGCGTCGCGAGCTTCTGAAGGCCTCGGAAAAATGAACCTTCCTTACACCATGCGGTTGCTGTGCCTCTGCTGTGCCTCATTCTTTATGATCCACCTGGCGCTGGCTTTGGTCGCGCGTTTGAGCGCCGGTACGGCTTTGCGGATCGCGGAGCATATGAAGCCGAGTTCGGCGGCGCGCTTTCTCTTCGCTCTGCGCATGTCGCCGCTGGTGTTAACCCTGTTTGCCGTTATGTTTTGTATCGCCAGTTATCTCTGGCTCGAGCCCCAGGCGACAGGTGAGAAAGTCGGTTTCTTCTGCGTTCTGACGGCGGTCCTGGGAGTTGCGATCTGGCTGCTGTCTTTGTTGCGCGTCACGGGAGCCGTACGGGGCACGAATCGTTATCTGCACGAGTGCGAGCGGCATGGCCGCAAGATCAGTGTTCGCGGCGCGGACGCGCCGGCATTACTGCTGGCTGACAAAGCTCCGGTGTTGGCAGTTGCTGGTGTCTTCCGTCCTCAGCTCGTAATCTCGAGACGTGTGCTGCGCGGCCTGTCTGCCGAGCAACGCGAAGCCGCCTTAAGTCATGAGCGCGCGCACTGCACATCCGGCGACAATCTGAAGCGCTTTCTGATTCTGCTTGCTCCTGAGGCTGTGCCGTTTCTGCCAACCTTCCGCGCTCTGGACCGTGGCTGGTCGAAGTTCACGGAGTGGGCCGCAGACGATCAGGCCAGTGCTGGAGATCCGCAACGCGCACTGTCGCTGGCGGCTGCCCTGGTGCGGGTTGCCAAGATGGGATCCAAGCCTCGTCTTGGATATTTGTCCTGCTCCCTGGTCGGAGGGAATCAGGAGCTCTCTGAGCGCGTCGATCGCCTGTTGCGCCCGCAGCCCAAGCCCGCTAAGCCGGTGCGCGAGGTCGTGGCTTTCCTCAGCGGTGCGACCGCTCTGAGCGGTTCGGCTGCAGCCGTCATGATCATCTGGCCGGGCAGCCTTTCGCTCGTCCATCAGGCTCTCGAGCACCTCGTACACTAATCAAGCTGCGCAATCGATCCTGATGCTGTAACCGCGAGATCTGAAAGCCCATCCTTTTCTGTCGCCCTTGATTTCAAGCGCTCTTCCGTAACGATAGCTCTTTAAATTTGCGATACATTTCTTTGTTATTGCGGCGCAGTTCGGCACTTGCAGAGCGTCGTGCGGCGTGAACGCCACGATAGAAGGGGCGGCCGAATTTATTCCTGCAGTTCTGGCCGCGAGCAGCCCCGCACAGGGTACATGTGATGTGGGTGACGGCAAACAATTCCGAGAGCGGGCGGCTCATGACGGTTTCGACCCCTGTTGGTACATTCAGCGTTGCGCGCATTGCAGTGCGCCTGCCAGGGGAGCGATGGCCGTTTAAAAATTTCGAGTGCATCTGATGGGTTTTCCGTTATTGAGAAACGGTACCCATTTTGCAATAGGCAAGTGTAGGGAGATGAGACAGATTATACTTGTTCCTTCCGGCTTCCGCGACCCTGTTGAGTCGCGGCTTGGAACCACAGAAGCTGCTGACTGCGTCATGCCCGATGCCCCGGCATAACAAAACAGCGAACGATCGTAAATCCTGATCGTCTTTGCTTTCTAGCCCGCCGCGTGCCGCAAAGCCTCATAGAAATCTTGCAGCCCGTTGAACATGATCTGAATTCCAATGCAGAGCACGAGGAATGCCGACAGCCTGATCAGGATGCTGGTTCCGGTTGGGCCAAGGAATTTCTGCAGGCGCTCGGAGAACCAGTAGCACAGGAAGATCGTTACCCCAATCAGCGCGATTCCAATGACTGCGGTGAGGGCGTTGACGATCAGCTGAAGATGGCGCTCCTCATGCAAATTGCTGCCCAGTGTCAACGCTACGGCAATCGAACCGGGTCCTACAGTGAGGGGCATGGTGAGCGGGTAAAAAGCCAGCGAGTAGATCTCGTGATTATCTGTATCGGACTCAACGATCCGCTCGCTGATATCGCTCTTCCGGTTGAGGATCGTCCAGCCCGCGTACGTCACTACCAAGCCCCCTCCTACCTGCACGGCCGCCAGACTAATACCAAAGAATTGCAGGATGTACCCGCCGATAAACAGCGATGCCACCAACAGCGCTGCTCCGTTGACGGCCACGCGCATGGCCACCGTGCGCCGCACCTTCTCTGGATATCCCAGGGTCATCTCAGCGAAGATCGGCGCCATCCCCAGCGGATTCACAATCGGAAGCAGCGCTGCAAAAATTAACAGTACATTGCGAATTGAGGCGTACATGGAGTCTCTCAGCATAGCCGAGGGCTTCCGAGGTTGCCAATGCAGAACGTTAGCCGTTGACTAGGGCACGCGGAATGGGTTGAATAGTTATCTGCAAAGTAATGGAGAGTAGCTGCTCGCCGACTATGGGTATTCCACCTCGCACTTTCGGAGCTCTTCAGGTTAAGTTGCGCGAGTCGCTGGTAACTCGTGCCCTGGTGATGCCGATCCAGCAGTTCATTCACATCCAGGGCATCAGCAGCTTCTTCTTATTGGCCGCCGCCATCATCGCTCTGATCTGGGCGAACTCGCCGTGGCAAACGTCCTACCACCACGTGTGGGAAATGGAACTCGCTCTCTCCGGATTACGCCTGCCGGTGCACGCCTGGATCAACGACGCCTTGATGGCGATCTTTTTCTTCCTGGTCGGTATGGAGATCAAGCACGAGATCGTTCATGGCGAGTTAGCCGACGTCCGGCGCGCGGCGTTGCCAATCTTTGGAGCACTGGGCGGAATGATTGTCCCCGCGCTTCTGTTTGTCGCACTCAACTTCCGTCAGCCCGGACAGCACGGCTGGGGCGTACCCATGGCGACGGACATCGCATTTTCTCTGGGCGTGCTGGGAATGGTGAAGGGAATACCCCCGGACCTGAAGGTGTTCCTGTTGTCGCTCGCCATTGCCGACGATATCGGCGCCATTCTTGTGATCGCGGTCTTTTACACCGGCTCGCTCGATCGCACGGCGTTGTTTGTCGGGATCGTCATTCTGGGACTCATCTATTCACTGCTGAAGTTGGGCATCTCTCGTCCGATCTTGTACTTTGTGCTGGGCGTGGGTTTCTGGGTAGCGATCCTGCGCTCGGGAATTCACGCCACCATCGCCGGCGTGATTTTGGGTTTCATGGTTCCCACGACTGCAGCGTTATCGCTGGCTGATTTTCGGGACATCGCGACGGGCATGGCGAGAGATTTCCGGGACGCCATGGCGAAGCAGGATCTGCAGGGAGCAAAAAACGTGTTGGGCGGGTTTGATGCGCTGCTAACGAACACCGAGTCGACCTCCGAGAGGCTGACCCGCCAGCTGAACGACTGGGTCTCATTCCTGGTATTGCCGCTCTTCGCCTTGGCGAACGCGGGAGTGAGTTTCTCCGGCGGAGCGTGGAAGGATCTTTTGACCAGTCACATCGTTTGGGGAGTCATGATCGGCCTGGTTGTGGGCAAGCCGCTCGGCATCATTGGCTTTGCCAAAGCCGCGGTGCGAATGGGACTGGCTCAGATACCTAACGGCGTGAGCTGGAAGCAACTCAATGCCGTCGGGCTGCTGGCCGGCATCGGCTTCACGGTTTCGATCTTCATCAGTTCGTTGGCCTTCGACGATGCCACGCAGTTGATGGAAGCCAAAGCAGCTGTTTTAGGAGCGTCGGTCATAGCCGGCGTGCTTGGCTATCTGACGTTACGCCAGGCCACAGCCGCCCCATCGGTACTGGTTTCGGAGATTCAGGCCGATCCGACCGCTGCTAGCGACTCTCAATAAACGGCACCATAAGGAGATAAACGCGCTACAATTTGACAGTTCTTTTTCTAGCCGACGACAGCACCGTTCCCGTCGCATCGCTCGAAAAAAAATGTTTTCGTCGGAGTAGCCCGTTCCGGCGCACGTGAGTGAATTCTCGTAGTAGCTGGCTGGACGGATTCTGGTCCGCCATTACCTTGAAAGGGGAGTCTATGCGTTCGCGATTGTCAGCACTTGTGTTCAGTTTAATTTTGGCGTCAGCTTTCACAGCCTGCAATAAGCAGCCAAGTCAGAGTCAGACCCAGCCGCCGGCGACCGACAATTCGATGGCGCAGAATCAGCCCCCGGCCAGCAATAGCCAAGGCCAACCCGCTCCGTCGCAGCAGCCACAGCAGCAGATGGCTCCTGCGCCTGTGCAGCAGGCCGCGCCACCCCCGCCACCGCCTCCGCCGCCGCTGGTCATTCCAGCCGGCACCAGCGTGGTGGTTCGGATGGGCAATACCATCGACACTAAAACGGCGAATACAGGCGATTCCTTCACCGGGACACTCGCCCAGTCCATCGCCGTGAACGGCGTCGTGGCAATACCTTCCGGGGCAGGTGTAGCCGGGACCGTCGTGGACTCCAAGTCGCCGGGCCGGTTCAAAGGCGAAGGAACGCTATCGGTCGCGCTGACGTCGATTAACGTTCGCGGGGTGCCGACGACCATTTCGAGCTCGACTTATACGCAGACCGTAAAAGGCAAGGGTAAGCGGACTGCCGTGATGGCCGGAGGCGGTACCGGAGCCGGCGCGCTGATCGGCGGACTTGCCGGCGGCGGTAAGGGCGCTTTGATCGGCGGTCTGGTGGGCGCTGGAGCGGGAACGGCGGGAGCCGCTTTCACTGGAAACAAGGATTTGCAGATTCCAGCCGAATCGGTGGTCACCTTCAAGCTTGGAAACTCCATCACCGTGAATCGTTCCAGCAAGGGTTCGGCGCAGGACAATCAATAGTTCACAGGCCAGAGAAAGATGGAGGAGGCTTCGGCCTCCTCTTCTTTTTGTACCAGCGGAAATTCCAGAAAGCAGCCTGAAGGCAGCGGCGGCTCCCTGTACAGCGCGGGGGAGATGCTTTTCGATCAGGCTGCCTGCCGACGATGAATGGCGCCTCGCACGCGGTCATGCATGGCGTCGGTCCAATCAGTCATGCCATGGTCATTACGAGCGTGTTCCACAATCTTCTGCATGACTTCGTCTTCCGTTCTTCCACTGGTCTCCCAGCGGCAATCGCTATTGCCTGCGTCGGCACAGCGGAAGGTGTGATCTGCTCCGCGATGACTAGTATTCATGGAATGCGCACTCGCACTGGTGCGGCACGACAGGTCAGCCTGGGTGTCACCGGCATCCTCTGAACGGCGCTTGTTGGTCGTGGCCGCCTCGCTGGCTCGCTGTGATGCTTTCGCCATATCATCGCCGGGGTTGCCTTTCATCTGGCCGGCGCGTGTAGCCTGAAGATCATCATCGGCGATTGCGCTCCGCTCGTCGGCGGTCGTGCCCCATCCCGCTGTGCCGGCGGATGGTGCAGCAGGATTGATGCCGCCTGCGTGGGTGCCGAAATTTGGGTTCTGATTCGTACGTCGGGGAGCGGGTTCGTTGCCTGTTTTCTTTGCCATCACAACTCCTCACAAGACATTGAAGAGTAGGATGACGATAATTCAGAGCCGGATGGGTGAAAATCGCAAGCTGCTTCGCGAATTCAGAGCTGAAGGAGTGCAAACCTGTTACTTCTGTTTTTTCACTGTGGCCCGGCGTTCCTTCGCCCAGCCTGCCTTGTTGGCCTGTGGGGCTCTGCCAATTGCCAATGCATCTTCAGGAACGTCTTCCGTAACGCATGTGGCAGCAGCGATGTAGGAGTTTCGTCCAACACGCAGCGGAGCGACGAGGGTGGTATCGCTGCCGATGAACGCTCCGTCGTCAATGATCGTTTTGGTCTTGTTGACGCCATCGTAATTGCAGGTGATCGTTCCCGCGCCGACGTTCACACCTTCGCCAATCTCAGCGTCGCCGAGATAGGTGAGGTGATTGGCTTTCGATCGCTTGCCCAGACGTGTCTTCTTAGTCTCGACGAAGTTGCCAACGTGAGCTCCTTCTCCGATATCGCTTCCCGGCCTGAGGTGTGAATACGGACCCAATTCAGCGCCGTCGCGCACAATCGAGTCTTCCAGCATGCAGCCCGGGCGGATCAGCACCTTATCGCCAAGCTCGCAGTTAGAGATCACGGAGTAAGAACGGATGCGGCAATCCGCGCCAATCTTCGTCCTGCCGATGAGCTGCACGAAGGGCTCGATCACCGTGTCCGTACCGATCTCAACGTCGGCATCGATATCGCAAGTCTCCGGGCGAAAGATCGTTGTTCCCGCCAGCATCAATTCCCGGGCTTTCCTGGCGCGAAGCTTGGCGTCGAGTTCGGCTAATTCTATCCGCGTGTTGACGCCTAGAACTTTGTTCGAGTCATCGGCACGTAGCGCCACAACCTTCTCGCCGGCCTTATTGAGCAGCGGCACAATGTCGGTCAGGTAATACTCGCCGTGCGCGTTGTCGGTACCAATCTTTCCAATCTGCGCATAAAGCGGGCCTATGGCAAATGCGTAGATCCCCGAATTAATCTCACGCTGCTCGGCTTCGGAATTTTGCAGCGCTTTCTGCTCAACAATGCGCGCCACCTCATCGGTCTCGTTGCCATTGGCGGTTTTGCGAAAAATCCGTCCGTATCCGGTGGGATCGGCGGGTTCGGCTGTCAGGATGGTCATGGCCGCGCCCCGGCCCAGATGGAAGTCGCGAACCCGCGCGATTGTCTCCTCGGTAATCAGCGGGACATCACCCGACAGCACCAATACATGATCGAAGCCCTTCAGCGCTTCAGCCGCTTCCATCATGGCGTGACCCGTCCCACGTTGTTCGCGCTGCAGCACGAATCCTATGCCCGAAGACTCCAGCGCGGCGCGAACGGTATCGGCTTCGTGCCCGATGATGGCCAAGATGTTCTCAGCGGGCACGACCTTTGACGCCGCTGCGACCACGTGAGCCAGCAATGGCTTGCCGCCGATTTCGTGCAACACCTTGGGGCGACGTGATTTCAGCCGCGTACCTTTGCCTGCGGCGAGGATGACGATGGCGAATGTTTTTGTCATTGGTGCGGAGTCTGCCAGACACAAGAAATAATTCACCACAGGGGCACGGAGGACACGAGTCTTTAATCGGTTGTCGCGTCTGCCGCCCTTCCGGATGAACTTACGATTGTACCGTTAGTCGCAGCTTTGGATATTCGGTGGAAAGCAGAACCCGGGTTAGCCCAGCATTAGGGCGAACCTTGGGGCACCAGACTCTGTCGTGTCAAAGGCAATCCGTCACAGCGCATTGGAACTTCTGGGTCAACGAAAGCAATCCTCCGTGACCTCCGTGCCTCCGTGGTGAATATGCTTTTCCTGCCTACGGCTGTTGATGCGGCGCCGGGACAGGTGAATCGCGAAGCTGCGTCATGAGGTGCAGCAGATCCTTCGCGACACGGTATGTGTCGTGGCGGGCAATCAGGCCTTCGCTGGGATGGACCTCTTCAGTCATATATTCACCGAGAACGGGCTTCACACCGAGCGCCTCGATCTGTTCCACGTCAGGCTCAATCTGCGATTGCCGCTTCTCTGCATACTTCGTCGCCAACTCGGGCGAGCCGGGCGTGCGATTTACCAGAGCATAGTCGAAGAAATCATAGCGGGCGTGCTTGTACAGAGCGCGAATATGGTCGGACGCAGTAAGATCCAGGCTTTCGTTAGCCTGCGTCATCAAATTGCAGACGAAGACCTTCACGGCTTTGGAATTGGCAATCGCCTTGGAGACATCCCGTACCAGCAGATTCGGCACCAGGCTGGTGAAAAGGGATCCAGGCCCAATCGTGATCAGGTCGGCATTCGCGATCGCTTCCAACGTTTTGGGCAATGGCTTGGCGTCGGCCGGCGTCATGCGCAACTCAACAATGCGCCGGTCGCTAGCCGTGATGTTGGTTTCGCCGCGAACCAGCGAGCCATCATCCATGATGGCGTATAGCTGTGCGTTGCTGGTGGTCGCAGGATAGATGTGCCCGCGCGTCGCCAGGATCGCCGACGAGGCCTCGACCGCCTGGCTGAAATCCTTGGTGATCGCGCTCATCGCCGATAGAAATAGATTGCCGAAGCTGTGTCCGCCGAGCCCTTCGCCGGGAGGGAAGCGGTATCGAAACAGGCGCGAAAGCAGCGCCTCTTCCTCGGACAAAGCGACGATGCAATTGCGTATATCGCCGGGAGCGGGAAGATTCAGCTCTTTGCGAAGCCGGCCGCTGGAGCCGCCGTCATCGCTCACCGTCACGATCGCTGACAGGTCAGAAATGGAAAGCAAAACGCCGGGAGGGGGTTCTTCACCCGGGATGACTACGTATTGCTTAAGCCCATGAAGTAATGTGGATAGCCCGGTACCTCCGCCCATTGCCACAGCTTTGACGGCCCGCGTGTCGGGGGTGATGGAGTAGCCCGGCATGATTCGTTGGACAGTTAAGAGCTAATAACGCCACTTGTCCGGTTCGCTCGGCGTGTCGGCGCTGGTATCGGGGTAGAGCAGTTCGGTAAACCTGGGGTCGTCCGCCAGATTCTTGAAGTCTGAGTCATTGCGCGCCTGATAGCGGTTTGACGGATTCAGCCGGATCGCCTCATTCAAGTTGCTGATGGCCTCGGGGAAATGTCCGGTCAGGCAGTTTAGCGCGGCTGTGCCATACCAGATAAAGTCGAGCTTGGGAAACTTCTGCGTTAGCAGCTCAAAGTTCTCGCGAGCAGTAACGTAGTCTCCCATATTCATCAGGGAGACGGCGTAATCAAACTGCTCCTCGGGCGTCTTGAAATTGTTGGACGACCGATTCATCTGCTGATTGCAACTGCTCAAGTGGACAGAAGCGCGGTCCGCCAACTCGGGACTGGGGCCGGCCAGGACCTTCTCGAAGTAAGACTTCGCTTTGTCGTACTTGTGCACTTGCAGCGCCTTGAGTCCCGCCTCGTAATTCTGGACCGCCTGCGTGAAACGCGGATCGTCGCCGACCTTCATAGGCTTCGGCCCTCTACCCCTAACCTCCGGCACGGCAGCTTGTAATCCCTTCGCTTTGTTGGGCTTGGAATCACTTTCTTTAAGGTTTTCTGTCGCTTTTCTATTCATCGGGGCAAGCTTCCCTCGGGTCGTGCTGTAACTCGGAACCACCGCAGGCTGGGGAGGAGCCAATTCACTCGCAGGCGTTGCGCTGAGTTATACCCGCAACTCAGGAACTCGTCAACCCACCCCTAAAGAGGGGTAGAGACGGCTTTTCAGTCACTCTTCGCCGCAGTGTCCAAATCGATGGACTTCCAATCCCCGTTAACAATTCCAGCTCTGATCTGAGCAGGGGTTTTCTTCAACTTCGTCTGCTCGTAGGCGTAAAAAACTTCTTTCATACAGATGGCGCAATGCGCGCCGTGAGTCGATTCGAAGCAGCTGTGCAGGCTGTTGTGACCGATACGCTCGCAGTAGCAGTAGCAAGGCATCTGGTTTAATACGTTAGGAATTTTCGCCGCAAGCTCATATGCCCGAGTCTGGTAAGGATACTGGAATGACTCGCCCCAGAGTTGATCGTGAGGAAGAATTTGCGCTTCTCCGGCCTTCACCGAACCGTTGTTGTATGCCGGAACGTGGTCGCTTTGTGCGCAGCACACGGCCGCAACCAGCCCAATAACAATGAACACAGCAGATTTGTGCATGGAGGAAAACCCTTGTGTTGCATTGTATCGGACAACGATGGCAGCTCCCAAATGCCACAGGTCTGCCGCGGTTTTGCGATGCTGGGCCAGATTGGTCCATTTCCGGCAGAGCGAAGGGGGATAGCGGCAACTTCGCCTTGATTCTCGCCTACGTGCAGCGCATAATGACGCGGCATGAGTTGGGAATTTGAAAAGTGTGCCATCTCTTCATCTGCCGAATAACGTCTTCCAGATCATAAATTCCCCACCAATGTTTGCAGCACTCTGCTGAGGAGGCATCTTCATGACGGAACCAGGAACGCGGCTTGGCGACTATGAGATTGTCCGGGAGTTAGGCCACGGAGGCATGGGGCAGGTTTACCTCGTCCGCAATGTTATTTCCGACCGTATCGAGGCGATGAAGGTCCTACTGCCTGACCTGGTGCAGCAAGGCGACCTGGCTAACCGCTTCATGCGTGAAATCAAGCTGCTGGCGAGTCTCGATCACCCCAACATCGCGCAACTCCGCACCGCCTTCACGGCTGACAATCAGCTGGTCATGATCATGGAGTACGTCGAGGGCGATACCCTCGCGCATCGACTTGAACTCGGAGCCTTCGCCACCGGCGATACCCTGAACTATATCTCCCAGGTGCTGTCTGCCTTGAGCTATGCGCACGGCAAGGGAATTATTCATCGCGATATCAAACCTGCAAACATGATGCTGACGCCTAAGGGTGTGGTGAAGCTGATGGACTTTGGCATCGCGCGCTCTACCACCGACCTCGGAATGACGGTGACCGGAACCACCATGGGCTCGCTCGACTACATGTCGCCGGAACAGGTGAAATCCGAACCCACCGACGCTCGTTCCGACATCTATTCGGTCGGCGTTTCCATGTACGAGATGGTCACCGGACACCGGATGTTCGGTGCCACCAGCAGTTATTCCGTCATGGAAGCGCACGTGAAGGAAGTCCCCAAAGCGCCGATGGAGGTGCAGCCATCGGTTCCGAAAGGACTCAGCGACCTCATCATGATGGCTGTCGCGAAGGACCCGGCGCAACGCTTTCAAACCGCCGAAGCATTCCGCAATGCATTGTCGCAGGTAAGCGCTCCGGCCGCGGTTGCCGTGGCAGCGGCCACCACCCCTCAATCCTCGGCGGCCGTGGTTCGAACCCCGACGATAGCTACGCCGATTCCGACGCCTTTTGCCACTCCCACACCCGGTCCGGCAGCCGCCTACACGCCTGCGCCAGTTCCGGTACGTGGCAGTCGGCACGTTGGATGGATTGTCGTGGTCGCAATCGTTGTGCTGGTAGCGCTATTTGGCGGCACGCAGGTTTACCGCTCGCGCAAGCAGAACGCCGAGGTGGAGTCGTCGATGCCACCTTCCATGACTTCCAGACCAACCACCCCGCCGCCAACGGAGGGCACGCCTCCGCCGACACCGCCAAGTACGGCGCCCAACGCAACATCGCCTAATGCAACATCGCCCAACGTCGTGGTGCCCCCCTCCACGCAGGTCAACTCCGCAATGACGAACGCCGCCCCTGTGCCGCGCTCCCGATCTGCTAACTCGCCACCGAATGCCGAGCCGCTGAATAATGGTCCGACGCCGGAAGAGATTGCGGCCCAGAAGAAGCTGATGGACGATCTGGAGAAGCAGGCTGACCAACTCGACAGCCGCGCCGCATCGGTTGAAAGCAGCCTTACGGGGATGGAGCAGTCTATGCACCAAAGCGGACTTGGACTGCGAGGCGACATTGTTGCTTCGCGCGCCAGCATGCGCAACGATCTGAACAAGGCCAAGCAGGCCCTCGACGGAATGGATACCGATCGTGCCCAGCATTTTATGGATTTGGCGAGTCACGAACTGGACAAGCTGGAAGCTTTTGTCGGTCGCTAGCCAGAAAACCACTCTAGTTGTGCAGAATCGGCTTCGCGAGCGGAGATCGCGAAACTATAATGGCCAGTGACCGTCTAAAACATTGATATGAGTTCGCTTCCCGGGCAACAGAGTTCCGTCAGTTCGACACCACCCCGGCCAGCAGATGCTCCCGCAACCGCCGTGGCAGGCGCCCGGGCCTCCACTTCGCGGCCTTTTCTGGGGGCATGGCTGCGCGACGTGATCATCTCGCTCGCGGTATCAGCGTTCTTCATCGTTTTTCTCTATCAGCCTGTCAAGGTAGAAGGCACCAGCATGATGCCGACGCTTCTGGATCAGGAGCGCGTGTTCATCAACAAGTTCGTTTACAAGCTGGAGCCAATTGAGCGCGGCGACGTCATCGTCTTCCGCTATCCTCGCGATCCCTCCAAGAGCTACATCAAACGCGTGATTGCCGTAGCCGGCGACCGGGTGCGAATCGATGCCGGCGTAGTCTACGTCGACGGCCACCGCATGAGCGAAGATTACGTCCCGCGCATGTACGAGGATGTTCGCTCCTATCCGGAGACGATTGTTCCGCCTCACGCCTACTTCGTGCTCGGCGACCATCGCAACCTGTCAAACGACAGCCGCGATTTCGGCGCCGTCGACGAGGACTTCATCTACGGCAAAGCAGTGTTTGGATATTGGCCAGTCGATAAGATGGGGATGTTGCGGTAGAACGCTTTTCGCTGTTTGCTCTTCGCCAGAGCTGAAAAACTAGTTCCTAACGGGGCGGACTGAAGTCTTTCGGTCGAAATAGCAATCCTGCAAATGGGCGAGAAATCGGGCGACCGCCGATACTCTACTAATCGTGAGCTGCGGCTGGGCTGCCGGACGGGCTGAGCTCTGGCTGTGGATCCTTCTTCTCTTCCCAGACAAGAATTTTCAGGTCGAGGACGAAGATCGAGTACAGCACCGGCACCATCAGCAGCGTGATGAAGGTGGCGACGGTGAGGCCGCCGATCTGTGCGTAGCAAAGCGGCTGCCAGAGCGGGCCGCCGTGCATGGCCAGCGGGAACAGCGCCAGTACGGTGGCGCTGACGGTGATCATTACCGGACGCAGGCGGATGATGCCGGCATCGATCACGGCTTCCTCGAAGGGCTCGCCTTTGGCGTGCATTTCCTCGATGAAGTCGAAGAGCACGATGACGTGGCTGACGATGACGCCGATCAGGCTGGCGATTCCGAGGAATGCCATGAAGCCGAAGGAAGTCCGCATCACCCACAGACCGAGGATAGCGCCCATCACGCCGTACGGAGCGGCGGCGAAGACCAGCAGCGGCTTCACCGCATTGTTGAACTGGAAGAGCAGCGCCAGGTAAATGCCGAGCACAGAGATGGCCAGCACCAGCGCGAGATTCCGGAAGCCGTCCTGCTGCTTGTTGTACTCGCCGCCGATTTCGATTTTGTAGCCCGGCGGCATGGTCTTCTCAAACTCCTGCAGCTTGGGCAGCGCGACGCTGGTGATCTCCGACGCCAGGTGGCCGGCGGCAGGGAAGGCGTAGATCGACATCTCGCGGAAGTGATCGATGCGCACGATGCGGTCGGTCATCATGCTGTTGTTGATGTCGGAGATCTGCACCAGCGGAATCTTAGTCGCGTCCTGCGAGGACGACGAGTACACGTAAAGGTTCTGAATGTCGGAGAGCTTGGTGCGCTCGTCCAGCTTGAGCCGGGCCACCACGGGAATGTTCTTGTCGCCATCCTGCAAGGTCGTGACCGGTGTGCCGCTCAGGGCGCTGGTGGCAGAGTTCGCCACGTCGAGATTGGTGATGCCGGCAAGATTGGCGCGATCGGGATTGATGTTCAGCTGAACCTGGAAGCTTTCCTTCTGCCACTCATTGCGCGGCCGGCGAGCCTCGGCGGCCGAGCTGACAATGTCGACGACCTGGGTGGCGATGCGGCGCATCTCGGCGATGTCCTGCGCGCTTTGGTTGGTGCTGACATCGGCCTGACTGACAACGCGAATCTCAACCGGATAGTTGATCGGATTGGTCTGCAACTGGCGGTAGTCGCAGCGGACGCCGGGTATCTGGCGTGAAAGCACGGGCTGCACCTGGTCGACGAAGCCAGGCGTGAGTTCTTTGTCCGTCAACTGCACCAGCACCTGCGCGTAGTTCAGCTGCTTGGCTTGCGGATTGGCGGAGAACCAGAAGCGCGGGCCGCCTCCGCCGACCCAGGTGGTCACGTACTTCAGTATTTGCGAGGGCGAGCCATCCTTTTGCGGATGGTTCTTGCCGTACAGGGCCGCCTGCTCGCGGATGATTCGCTCCACCTGCTGCGCGGCCTGGTTGGTGGCGTCGAAGTTAGCGTCGTTCGGGCAGCCAGACATCGACGTAAGACCAGTACTGCACGTCGTCGGGGAAGAATGACGTCTTCAGCTGCGAGAACAGGAAGGCGCCCAGAACCAGGAACGCCAGCGAGCCGATCGCGACCTTCCAGCGATGTTCGATGGCGAACTTGGCCGTCGTCGCATAGAAGCCGGTGAAGCCCTTGGTGCGGCGGTCCTCGATGGGCGGCTCGGGCTTGCCCGGACGCAGCAGGTAGTAGCCCAGCAGCGGGATGAAGGTCATCGACGCCAGACGCGAAGCGATCAGGGCGACCGTCATCACCACCGGCAGGCTGTAGATGAATTCGCCGGTGGTGCCGGTGATCATCAGGAACGGCAGATAGGCGACGATGTTGGTGACCGTCGCGTACATGATGGCGGTGGCGATCTTCGTCGGTCCCAGCCAGGGGGCGACGATGCGCGGCTGTCCCTCGGCCAGCATGCGCTTGATGGAGTCGCCGGCAACCACGGGATCGTCGACCAGCAGGCCCAGCGCGATGATCAGCGACGCCACCGACACCTGCTGGATATCGATGCCGAGCATGTAGATGGTGCCGAAGGTCATGGCCAGCGTGATGGGAATCGAGATCGCCATCAGCACCGCCGAACGCCACTCCCAGAAGCCGATCAGCGAAACGATGACGACCAGGATGATCGCTTCGTACAGCGCGTCCATGAACAGGTCGATCTGCTCTTTCACCTGCACTGGCTGGCTCGAGGTGGGAACGATGACCAGATCGTCGGGCAGGTAGTGCTTGAGGCTGTCGAGCTTCTCCTGCACATGCTTGCCGAACAGATCGATCTGCTGGCCCGAGCGCATGTTGATGCCGAGCGAGATAGCGCGGCTGCGCACCCACTGTCCGCTGGAATCCCGCCACGTCAGGTAATTGAGGAACGTCGGCGGGCTTTCGTAGGTGCGCGAGATATCGACCAGGTCGCGCAGATAGACCGGGCTGTTCGACGACGAAACGCCGATGATCACGTTGCCGATTGCAGGCGCGTCGGGAAAGAGTCCCGAAGGATTGATGGTCAGGTCTTGCGGGCCGACCTCGAGCGATCCGGCGGGCAGCGTGATGTTCTGCGCGTTGAGGATGTCCTTCAGCTTCGAGGGATCGTATCCGTACTGCGCCAGGCGCTGCTGCGAGTAGTCGAGGTAGATCTGCTCCTTCAAGACGCCGGAGCGCGTGACCGTGGAAGTTTCCGGCACACCTTGCACGGTGCGCTGGATCAGGTCGGTGTAGTTGTCGAGCTGGCGATAGGAATATTTCGCGCCGGCGACCTTCTGCAAGTTCAGCTTCGGTGTTCGCTGGATCGCGAATGATCGCAGGCTGCCAGGCGTCCGGATAAAGCTCGGAGCGATGAAGATTGTTTTGGATGAGCTGCTCGCCGCGCTGTGCGAATGGTCGGCATCGTCCAGGCTGGTGCTGGCATCGAGTCCGACGTAGCCGGGCCCGTCGAAGAAATGCAGGTCCTTCAGTGTGCCGTTGCGGCGGGCGATGTTGGCGATGGTCTCGAAGTGTGCTGCGCACCGGCCCCGGCGCCACCGAAAGCGGAAACGCATAGATCACGCTGACTCGTGGCTGCGGCGAGCCTTTGGGCAAGTGCGGCGCGGGTCTGTTCGATGGCCTTGCGAATGGCGATGGCGCGCAGTGCGACTTCGGTCGGCGTGACCTTCGGGCTGGCGACGGTCAGCATCAGCGCGGCGGTATCGCCGAAGTTGCTGTTGAACTGGATGGGCCCGGCGCCGCGCGGCAGCTGCGCGTTCAGCTGGTTCATCTTCAGGTTGATGTCGCTGAACTCTTTCGACTTGTCCTTAACGTTGTCGTCGAGCTGGATGTAGACGACCGCCAGGCCGGGAAAGCTGAGCGAGCGGATGCCGAAATTCGATGGGCTGTGGGGCCGGATGGTCGTGTTCTGCGCCGCCGCCTGCTCCATGGGACGCGTGACCAGTTGCTCGACCTGCTCGGCGGTGGCGCCCGGCCACTGGCATTGCGCCGCCGCCACGCGCACGGGAATGTCCGGGATCCTTGCGCTTGGGCATGTTCTGGTAGCCGTACCATCCCCAAAGGAAGGTCGCGATCAGCAGGATCATCGACAACTTGACGGTGCTCGGTGAAGAAGCGAGCCGTGTTGTGCGTGGTCGCGATGATCTCAGCGTCGGATTTGTGGTGCGTCGATGACATGGTTTCGGTGGTACGGGTGAAGCACCGCTTCAGCGGTCCAGTCACCATTCAGCTTCGCAGCTGGCTTTAGCCGTGGCGGTAATTCCTTCCTAAACGTCGAACCGCAGATCCCTCGTCGGGCTGAAGCCCCCCTCGTGATGACAACATGTAGACGCGGGCCTAAAGGCCCGTTCTGCCACCTCTCACGGAATAATCCTCACCTGGTCGCCGTTCTTGATCATGTTGGTGCCCGAGGTGACGACGCGCTCGCCGAGCTGCACTCCGCTGTCCACGGCGATCATGTTGCCGTAAGTATTTCCCAGCGTGATGTCCCGCGTCTGCACCTTCACCGATGTCGCCCGTGCCTTCGGTGACAAACACGGCGAAGCCATTCAGGTTTGCCGGACTGCGCACCACCGCAGAGATGGGCACCACCATCACGCCGCCCGCGGGCGAGGGCGTGCCGATCGTGATCGATGCGATCATCCCGGACTTCAGCAGATTCTTCGGATTGTCGATTCGCACCTCGACCGAGTACACGCGGCTCTTGGGATCGGCCGCTGCCGAGATCGCCGTCACGTGACCGGAGAACGGATTGGGCAGCGCTTCGGTCGTGACTGTCTGCGGACTGCCCAGCTTGATGCGCCCGATGGCGGTGTCGGGAACGCCGAAGACGGCTTTCACCGTGCGCGTGTCAGCCAGCGAGAAGCCGTTCGTCGCCGGACCGACCAGCGTGCCGAGATCGACATTGCGCTTCAGAACCCACGAGTCGAAGGGCGCGCGCAGATCGCAATAGCTGAGTGCCAGCTGAGCCTCGGCGATCTGGGCATTGGCGTTGTCGACCGCGGCCTGCGTGCTCTGCTCCTGCGCGCGCGTGTCGTCGAAGTCCGGCTGCGTGGCGGCTCCGGCTTTGTACAGCACCGTCATGCGGTCGAACGACAGCTTGGCGCGCTCATGCTCGGCCTGGGCCTTCGCCAGCGACGCTTTGGCCTGGTCGAGCTTCTGCTGGTACTGGTCCTTCTGCACCACGGCCAGCACCGTGCCCTGCGTCACTGCATCGCCCTGATCGATGTTGCGGATGTGCCCGTCGGCATCGCGCACCTGCTTGATGCTGACGATGTAGCCGTTGGACTGGAACGACGAGATCGACCTGCTGATACGGCTGGATGTTCGCCGAGTAGATGTTGGTGCTGCCGGTGTCGATGTTCGTCACCTGGGCGGTGCGCACCGGCACGATCGGCGTGTCTGAGCTGGCCTTGGCGCAGCCGGCCTCGCAGACCGGCGATGGCTGCGACGATCGCCAGTGATGCGGCGTGTCCACAGGGTTCGGCTGCTGTTGAGCGTCTTCATCGCTAATCCTCGCCAATCGCTTTATCGAAATTGGCCTTGGCCGTCCAGAAGGTGGCGATCGCCTCGTTGTAATCGGAGTTGGCTTTCTCCACCGCGGCCTGCTGCTGCAACACGTCGCGCAGCAGCGCGGTCTTCTGACCGTACTTGTCCGTGACCTCCTGCAGCTTCATGCGCGTCGCGTCCTGCTGGGCCGCGGCAACGTCCACCGCCATCCGCGCCTCCTGCAGCGCGCGGAACTGCTTGTTCACATCGACCAGGACATTGGCCTTCGTCTGCGTCAAGTTCAGCTTGCTCTGCTCGACCGCGACGGTCTTCTCGTTGACCGTGTCGCGGCGCCGTCCCCAGTCGAACGGCTCCCAACTGACTTCCAGGCCGACTGCCATGACATTCGTCGGAACAAAATTCACGCCGAAGGGCGACAGATAATGGAACGAAGCGCCGATGTCGGGCATGTACTCCGACTTTGCCAGGCGGCGAACGGTGTCGGCCTGCTGGATCTTGATCTCGGCTTCTTTCACCGTCGGATTCTTCGCCAGCGCGGTGTCCTGCGCGACTTTCAGGTCCTGCTCGAGGGGCGACAGCTCTTTGTCCTCGGAGACCGCGAAGTCCGTCTCCAGGTCGCGGGCCAGCAGATTGTTCAGCGTCTCTTTCGCGGTCTGCAGCTTGTCCTGCGCCTGCAGCAAGCTGGAATCTCTCCTGTGCCAGCTTGGCCTTCACCTCCAGGCTGTCCGACTGCAGCACCACCTTCTCGGCAACATACTCCTGCGTGATGCGATCCAGTTCCTCGTACTGCTTGATACTGGCATTGGTCGCGTTGATTACGTTGTCGATCTCGACGATCGAGTAGTAGGCCTGCTTGACGTCGTTGACGATGGTGTTCGCTGCTCGCGCATCTGCTGCACCGTCTGCTCCATCGACAAGCTCTTCGCCGTGCACGTGCAGGTTGATCTTGTGCAGCGTCAGCAGCGGCTGCGAGATGGTGCCGAAGATGTAGGCGGTCGGCTGGCATGGGGTAGTGATATTGGTGTTGACGGCCGGGATAGGTCCGATGCCGGGATAAGTACCGAACTGGCCTGCGGGAACCTGAAAGCTGATGGGCGACAGCAGCTGCGATCCGAACGCATAAATATTGAAGGCGGGATAGCGCCGGGTCTTGGCCGCCGCAATCTTGTCTTTGGAGACATCGAGGTCGAGAGTGACGATCTTCAGGTAGAGATTGTTGGCCAGCGCGATCTTTACCGCCTGGTCGATGGTCAGCAGGTCAGGAGCGGACGCGGGCTCCTGCGCAACAAGTCCGGCGGTCGCGCAAATTGCCGACACAAGTAGAAGCAGGCGAGCACCACGGTACCAAAAACGCATCAAAATAGTGTGAGGACGCGCAACCGTAGACATGTAAGACAAGTGGCCCAGATTGTTTAGTTTTGAGCGAAGTAATTAAACCATTTTCAGCTCTGAATTGGGAGTAAATTCTTGGCCGCTCTGTCTAGCGGCAAAGCAGCGATTCGGCGGCTGTATACGTTCGCATCACAGCAGTGTAGAGTTTGACTATTCGACAGGAGCCTTGATGCATAAAGTGAGCTGCAGCATCGCAATCATTCTTGTTTGCGGCGCCTTTCTCGGCGTGGCGGAAGCCCAGGCGCAGCAGACCGCGCCCGGCCAGGCTGGTGACCCGCAGGCCGCGGGCAGCGCAAATCCAGAGCGAGGAGCTCTCTCCCCAGGCGGAGGCGGCTTTGGCACAGAAAGTGGTGAAGGCCATCGTCATGCTGCCGTACTACGGAGTGTTCGACAGCATTGGATACAGGCTGCAGGGCCGGACCGTGACCTTGACCGGGCAGGTACTACGCTCGAGCCTGAAGCCCGACGCCGAACACGCGGTGAAGAAAGTTGAAGGCGTCGATAAGGTTATCAACAACATCGAAGTCCTGCCTCCGGGCCCGCTCGACATGAACATCCGCGAGCAGGTTCGGCAGGCGATCTACACTTATGGCCCACTGTTCAAGTACGCCAACATGCCGAATCCTCCGATTCGAATCATCGTGAAGAGCGCCCGCGTAACCCTGCTTGGGGTGGTGGATACCGAGGCTGACAAGAATCTCTGCACGATCCGCGTAAATCAGATTTCGGATGTCTTGTCTGTCACGAACGACTTGCGAGTCGTGAAGCCCTAGCAGAGATAGACAGACAGATGGTGTGACGGCCGCCGCCTTAGTGAAGGATGGGCGGCCGTATTTTTACGCGCCAAATTTCGCTGCCCCCCTCGAAACCACTTGCCACTGTCATCCTGAAGAGCAAAAGCGGCATCTATCTGGCCTCAAGTCATTAGTTCGCGGCTTGGAGTTTACGATCGATGGCACAGAGCATTGGCAGTATCCCTCTCCGGCAGTTCGGAAAGAGCGATGTGAAGATCTCCGCCCTGGGTATGGGTGGACACCATTTGGGAGACGCGCCTGACCAGCAAACTGCCGTGCGCATGGTACAGGAGGCCGTGCGAAGGCGGCATTACCTTCTTCGACAACTGCTGGGAGTACCATCGCGGCAAGTCGGAGATGTGGATGGGCGAAGGCCTGAAGGGCCGTCGCGACAACGTCTTCCTTATGACCAAGGTCTGCACCCACGGACGCGAGTCGGCCCTGGCAATGCAGATGCTGGAACAATCTCTGCGGCGGTTAAACACCGACCACCTCGATCTCTGGCAGATCCACGGCGTCACCTTCGATAACGATCCCGAGCTGTTCATCCGTCCAAACGGCGCCGCCGAAGCACTGCGCAAAGCCAAAGAGCAGGGGAAAGTACGGTTCGTCGGCTTTACCGGTCACAAGGATCCTCACATCCACCTGGCGATGCTGAACACCGGATTCCCCTTCGATTCAGTGCAGATGCCGTTGAACGCCTTCGACTCACAGTTTCACAGTTTCGAAACTCAAGTGCTGCCGGAGTTGAACAAACGAGGCATAGCAGCGCTGGGCATGAAGCCGATCAACGGCCATGGTGAGCCGGTGAAGAATGGCGTGGTCACCGCGCAGGAAGCCCTGCGCTACGCCATGAGCCTTCCGGTGACAACCACAATTACCGGCATGGAGAGTTTGGATGTGCTGCATCAGAACCTGGCGTTGCGCAGGGCTTTCAGCCGATGTCGCCGCAGGAGATGCAGGCGTTGCGCGATCGCGTGAAGCCTGAGGCGGGGGACGGTCGCTTCGAACTCTACAAAGTGTCGTTGAAGTTCGACAACCCGGAGGCGCGGCTGGCCCACGAGTTCCCGCTGGACACCCAATCGGTGGAAGTGAAAGAGATGCTACAGGCCACCAAGAACACTGGAAATCCGAGCTACTCATGAGGGCAGACCATTCATGGATCATAGCCACGATGCATCGCGGCGCAAGTTTCTGAAAGGAGCGGCGGTCCTGGGAGCAACCACGGTTGCCGATCGAATCGGTATGGCAGAACGACAGCAGAACGATGAGACCGCAGCAAAGACGAATGGCGATTTGGTTCCACACCGCCAACTGGGCAGGACCGGTATTCAGGTTTCGGCGATCGCGCTGGGCGGATACCATCTTGGATCTGCGAAAAACCAGCAGGAAGTGAACGAAATGGTGGCGCAGGCGATGGATGCCGGGGTGAACTTCTTCGATAACGCCTGGGATTACCACGACGGTCACAGCGAAGAGGTAGTAGGGATCGCGCTGAAAGGCAAGCGGGACCAGGCTGTGATGATGACGAAGGTGTGTACCCACGGGCGCGGCAAGGATGTCGCCATGCGGCAGCTGGAAGAATCGCTACGGCGCCTGCAGACCGATCACCTGGATCTGTGGCAAATTCACGAGGTGATTTACGAGAATGATCCGGATCTGATCTTTGCACAGGGTGGAGCGGCGGAGGCGCTGTTGCAAGCGAAGCAGCAGGGCAAAGTCAGGGCGATCGGCTTCACCGGCCACAAGGATCCCAGCATTCACCTGCGAATGCTCGCCCATAACTTTCCCTTCGACACCGTGCAGATGCCGCTGAACTGCCTGGACGCGAACTTCCGCAGCTTTGAAAAGCAGGTGCTGCCGGAGGCGCGCAAGCAGGGAATTGCCGTCTTAGGGATGAAGAGCATGGGCGGCAGCGGAGAGATCATTACCCACGGAGCGGCCACTCCGCAGGAGGCGCTACGGTATGCGATGAGCTTGCCGGTAGCCTCGACGATCAGCGGCAACGAGTCGATGGGAATTTTGCAGCAGAACCTTGCGATAGCGCGTGGATTTCAACCCATGAGTGAGTCGGAGATGCGGTCGTTGCGGGATCGCTGCAAGTTTTTGGCCGCAGACGGACGCTTCGAGCTGTTCAAGGTGACAAAGAAATATGACGGCGGAGTTGGCAGGCAGCAGCATCACTTTCCCTCGGCGGAAGAGCTGCCGGTGTAGGTCCGTACGTTTATTAACATCAGCGGTGACGCAAGGGACCTGTTATTGTTCCCGCCGGCAGCGGCAGCCCGGCGTGGAGTCGAGGCATCAAAGTTCGTGTCGGTGTCTATAGATGAATTGGCTTGCCATTGTTCTGGTCGGTGGGGCCGCTGCTTGGTTTGAGTACAACTACCAGCGCAGCCGCTGCAGCAAATCTCTGGACAACGTTCGTGAGGGCAAAGACTTTCCGGTGCCCGAATCAGCCCACGTTGAGGAGGTTGGGGCCGCGCCTTCGATTTCCCCCGGCTCTGAGAACGACAAAAAGCTCAACGCGAGCGCATGAATACTTCCGAAAATCCATCCCCGCATCAACTTCGTTGCAAAATTCATAGTCCTTTCATAAAGATGCTCGGCTTGCGCGTTGTTCGCTTTCTCAAGTACACCTAGACTGGGTGGGGAGAAAAGCTTGGCCGACGCGATCATCGAAGCCCGCGCAGTAGAGAAGTACTATTCCCAGCCGGATGGCAATCGCATCGAGGTCATCGCGCCTACCGATCTCACGGTGTCTCCGGGGCAGATCGTAGGATTGCTGGGACCTTCGGGTTCCGGTAAATCCACGTTGCTGCGGATGCTGACCGGGTTATCGAAGCCGTCATCCGGGCACGTGCTGTGGCACGGCAAGATGATGGATGGGCAGATCCCGAATGTCTCCATCGTCTTTCAAAGTTTTGCATTGTTCCCGTGGCTAACCGTTCTGGAGAACGTTGAAGCTCCGCTGGTCGCTCGCGGTGTACACGCGATTGAACGCCACAAGCGCGCCTTGAAGATGATCGACACCGTCGGACTCGATGGCTTCGAGACGGCGTATCCCAAGGAACTTTCTGGCGGTATGAAGCAGCGTGTCGGGTTTGCACGAGCACTTGTGGTTGAGCCCGAGGTGCTCTTCATGGATGAGCCGTTTTCCGCGCTCGACGTCCTTACTGCCGAAAACCTGCGCTCCGAACTGCTCGAGCTTTGGATCAACAAGAAGATGCCGACCAAGGCCATCTTCATCGTCACTCACAACATTGAAGAGGCGGTGCTGCTGGCCGACCGCGTGATTGTATTGGGTCGCAATCCTGCGCGCATTCGCTCGGACTTTGAGATCAGCATCCCGCAATATCGCGATCGGAAGTCGCCGCGTTTTCTGGCCTATGTCGATTACATCTACAAGACGCTGACGCGGCCGCAGGAAGAGGCCCCGGTTCCCGGCAAGACGACGGTCGCTTCGGGAGACGGTCGGAGCCGTGAACGAACCAAGTTCCAGATGCTGCCTCATGCCCGCCCTGGTGGTATTGCCGGCTTTCTCGAGTTGCTGGCGGACCGCAATGGTCACGACGATCTTTACAAGTTGGCTGACGAGTTGTCGATGGACGTTGACGACCTTCTACCCATCGTCGAAGCGGCGGAGTTGCTGGGCTTTGCGGTGCTGCGTGAGGGCGATGTCGAGACTACGCCGCAGGGCCGCAGCTTTGCCGAAGCCGATATTCAAACGCAAAAGACAGTGTTTCGGGAGGCGGCGCTTAAGAACATTGCGATTCTACGGCTGATCGAGAACACCTTGCATGCCAAACGCGATCATGCCATTGGTGAGGAGTTCTTCCGCGATATTCTCGACGAGCACTTCAGCTCTGACGAGGTCGAGCGCCAGTTCCAGACCGCGCTGAACTGGGGACGTTACGCCGAGATCTTCGACTATGACTCCGAGACCGGCCGCCTCTTCCATCGTGAAGATGCCGATGTGCTGCCGGCAGTGGAAGGGGCTTGATGGCCCGGTCTGACTGGCAGCCGGTTCGCATTCTAGGCAAGGGTCCGTGGTCGCTGCTTCCGGCGCAGACCTGGTCGGTGGTCACCGACTTCTTCCTGTTCGCCGCAGGACTTTCGGTGTTCTACGCCGTCCTGGTCCTGGCGCGCACCTGGTTCGGGCCATTCAATCCGCACGTCGAGATCTCGCGCAGCCCATCGCACCTGCCGCTCTACGCGGCGTACTCGCTGCTGCGCATCGGCATCGCTTATGTATTATCGCTTGCATTCACGCTGGTGTACGGCTACGTTGCCGCGTATAACCCGCGGGCCGAGCGCATCATGATTCCGCTGCTCGATATCTTGCAGTCGATCCCGGTGCTCAGCTTTCTGCCCGGCGTCATGTTGGCCATGGTCGCGCTGTTTCCGCACCGGCAGATTGGCGTCGAAATGGGTGCGATCTTGCTTATCTTCACCGGGCAGGTGTGGAACATGGCGTTCAGCTTCTACTCTTCGCTGAAGAGCATCCCACGCGAGATGCGGGAAGCCGCGAAGATCTATCGGCTGGGCTGGTATCAGCGTTTTACTCAGATGGAGCTTCCGTACGCGGCCATCGGCTTGGTATGGAATTCCATGATGTCGGTTGCGGGCGGATGGTTCATGCTGATGGTCTGCGAGATGTTCGTGCTCGGCTCCAAGGATTTTCGTCTGCCCGGACTTGGCTCCTACTTGCAGACTGCTGCCAATTCTGGCGATACGCAGGCGATTCTTTGGGGTGTCGGCACCATGATTGCCGTGATCGTGGTGGTTGACCAGATCGTGTGGCGGCCGGTCATCGCCTGGGCTGAGAAGTTCAAGATGGAGCAGGTGGAGAGCACCGACGCTCCGCGCTCCTGGTTCCTCGATCTGGTCGAGCATTCCCGCCTGCTGGTTCGGATGCGCAAACGTGTATTCCGTCCGCTGCGCGAGCGCCTGTATCTGCACTTCGGACGAGAGTTTGGCGAAGAGCATGAGAAGACTGCTGCGGCTCCCTGGAAGGTTTGGGCGGGGCGGCTGATTACATCGATTGCGGTCGTCGCCGTTTTCTACGCGATGGTCCGCACGATCGGCATGCTGATGGAACTGAACGCCGGCGACTATCGTCAGATCATGGAGGGAGCCGTTGCAACGTTCGGACGAGTTGTCGCGGCGCTGCTCATCGGGGCGTTGTGGACCATTCCTGTTGGAGTAGCGATCGGCTTCAGCCCCAAGCTGGCGCGCATCGCACAACCGCTGGCGCAGATTGCGGCGTCGGTTCCGGCGACGGCGCTGTTTCCCATCGTGCTGCTCATGCTGATTCGTGTCGGCGGAGGACTGGGCGTCGGCTCGATCCTGCTGCTTCTGCTGGGAACGCAGTGGTACATCCTCTTCAATGTCATTGCCGGGGCGATGGCCATCCCAACTGATCTGAGAGAAGTGTCGGCGCTCTTCAAGTTCAATGCCGGCCAGCGCTGGCGCAGGCTGATCCTCCCGGGCATCTTTCCTTATCTTGTGACTGGAATGGTAACGGCATCCGGCGGCGCCTGGAACGCAACGATCCTGGCTGAGTACTTTCGGTTGAAAGATAAGACCTTCACCACCGTAGGCCTCGGAGCAACAATCTCGCGCGCGACGGAGTCGGGCAATTTTGCCCTGCTACTCGGTTCGACGATCGTGATGGCGCTGGTAGTGGTGACCATCAACCGCTTGGTGTGGCGGAGGATGTATAGGCTGGCGGCCGCGCGGTACACACTCGAAACCTAATGAGGTTGGGTAAATGTGGTCGGAGCTTACGGCTTCAGCTCGCCAGCCGAAAGACACGATTCTGGATCTTCCTGCTCCGCGCGCGTGCCGGCAACCAGCAGCAGGGCGACCCAAGCCGAGATCAATAGGATGTAGGCAAGAAAGAAGCGCACGCCGGCACTCCAGGCCTGTTTGTTGAGCGTAGTCGTATCTGGAATCCACCCGATCAGTTTGTATGGAAGGTAGCCGCCGATGATCGCCAGCACAATCACCCAGAACAAGTAGCTGAGCCGTTTCAAGACACGCAAGGAGCGCGCCATTCGGCGAGGTTTGAGCCCTGCGGCGGCGACGGTCGCGGCAACTGGCAACCACGTCGCGGCGAGCAGCGCCATGACAATCAAAGGCACCCAGTCGGCGGTATGGTAAATCGCGCGCGGGCTTCCGAAGCGCAGTGCGGAAAACTTCTGCCAGAACCACACCCCGAATTGTGGAGCATACCGCCGCAGCGTGAACAGCCCCCACTCCGCGGCCGCGAACGGAATTACCCACAGGAGCAGCGCAAAGATGTGCCGGAGCGAGTGCCGGAATGCGCGCCACGCGGCTGCTGTGTCGCGAAACTCGCCGATTCTGAAGTAGGCGAATGATCCGGCGCGCAGCCACAAGCCGCAGAAGATGATGACGAGCGCGAGCAAGCCTGAAGCGCCAATTTGCCATCCGTGCGCATCGGGCAGCAGCAGCCAGCAGAAGGCAGCCGCCATCAGTGCGGCGTTGCCGACGGCGTTCAGCAACCATAGTTTGACCATGCCACTATGTTTCGCGTTCATTTCACCGTCACCGTCAGTGCCTCGCTGGTCGAAAGATACTCAGGCTGATACATCGGCTGCACGCTGGTCGGACTGACGCGGAAGATGCCCGGGTTCACGACCTTCAGTAGGTAAACGTATTCGTGCTGCCCCTGCGTGAAGAAGTAGTTAAAGAACGTGGTACGATCGTCGCGCAGTTCGCGGTCGCTGAACCAGCGGCTCCACCACGTCGGCTGCTCGTCCAGTTCGTACAGATCGTCGCGAGTAATCGACTCCGTGCCCGACGGAATCGGATCTTCGATCATCAGGTACTTCCAGTCGTTGCCGCCGACCGTGATGCGAACCGCCAGCGTGTCGCCCACCTGCACCGGTCCGTTCAGCGGATCGAGCCGGTAGACGACGCGGCCGTCTTTTTGCGTCGATGTGAGCTTGTAGTACTGGCGCGCGGTGCTCAGCTTAAAGCTGCCGGTATTCACGACCTTCGCTTCGTTGGAATAGTAGTCGCCGCGCGTTGACCAATAGAGGCGTCCATCGCCTGTCTTCACGATGCGGACCTGATTCGTTGTCGGCGATACTTGCGACTCGTTCAGCGTCACGCTCGTGGACGGAGCCAGCGCGTCGGCGGAGGTGAACTTCTTGCTCGCGACCGTCTTGCCGTTCACCTGCACAGCTACGCTGTAATTCGGCTTGAGCTCCTGCGTGCGCTCCAGGTAGTCGGTCAGGCCGTAGATGACCATCGCGGTCTGCTCGGTCGAATCCCAGTAGAAGCCCTCGCTGCGATGGCTCACCAGATAGATGGCGGCCTTCGATATCAGCGGACTGTTCGGGTCAACGTGATTGATCAGCTTCAATGCGTAGGCCGTGGACTCCGGCGTGGTGTTGCCGTAGTAGTCCATCAGATAGTTTGTGTCGCTCGGCCACCATGCCTGCGAGTTGTCCTGCCTGGCTTCGCCTTCCAGTTGCGTCGTCAGGTCCTTGGCTCGACCATCGCTGACTTGCAGCATCGCCAGGCCGAGCACGGCTTCTCCGTAGGCGGTCAGGGTCGAGCGCTGCGTCCAGACAGAATCGACGACAGTCGAGTTGGAGTCAGTGCCGCTGAGAACGAGCGCATAAGCCATGTATGCGCGCAGGTCGGTGCGGACTTTCGTCGACTTAGTGAACTCCGGCAGCAGCCAGGTGCGGCCCTTGTCGATGGCGTCCTGCTTCACGTCGAAGCCCGCAGTCTTGGCCTGGCTCAAGCCGGCCAGGACGTAAGCAGTCATGAAGGCATTGCTGTCGTCCGTCTGCCACCATCCCCAGCCACCGTCGTCATGCTGATAGGTGTAGAGGCGATCAAGTCCGGCCTGCACCTGCTTGTGCAGTGTCGTCGGATCGATATTCGACTTCACGCCGAGCTTCTGCAGCGCGTCGGCCACCAGCACGTCGGGCAGGAAGCTAGACATCGTCTGCTCGGTGCAGCCGTATGGATACGACGTGAGGTAGTCGAGCGCGGCGAAGACGCTGCCGGCAATCGACGGCGTCACGCTGATCGTGAGCTTGCGCGTACCTGCTTCGGCAGGCGGCCGGGAAGTTCACCGGCTGTACCGTGTCGCTCGTGCCGGCACCGGCGATCGAGCCGGAATTCGAGATCCGCCAGCTTCACGCCGAACGGCACGACCGGCAGCGTCAGTTCCATCGCGTCGCTCTCGACATCCGTTAGCGCCTTGCCCAGAACCTTGGCCGAATCGACGTCCAGCACCTTCACGCGGTAGTCGATCTTGACCAGTCCGCGAGTCGGGACGTTGATGTTCTGCTGCGTACCTTCGAGGACCTGCAGCCCTTCGAACTGCATCGAGACCTGCGCTGTCTTGTCGGTGGGCAGGTAGTTCTGCACGATGGTCGAGAGCGTGATCTCGTCGCCGCGGCGGAAGAAGCGCGGCACCACCAGCCGCACCATGATGTTCTTGCGCACGATGGCGTTGGTCACCGCGCTGCCGAC
This sequence comes from uncultured Acidobacteriaceae bacterium, assembly GCA_963698845.1. GTDB lineage: Bacteria > Acidobacteriota > Terriglobia > Terriglobales > Acidobacteriaceae > Bog-257. The sequence goes on along the minus strand of CAVOSH010000004.1, from coordinate 1,368,450 downwards.
CATGGTGTTCTCGGTGACGCCGCGCGTGGTGGCGCGCCACGAGGTGATGGCGTCGGGATAATTGAACTTGACCGTCGCCTGACCGTTGCTGCCGGTGTTCACATCGGCCACCCAGTACGCGGTATCGGGGAAGGCCTTGCGGATCTTCGGCTGCACCAGCCGCTCCGGCTTGAGCTGCGCCAGACCTTTCGTAGGACGCACGCTGGCCAACTGCATCTTGCGCTTGCCCGCCTGCCCGTTGAAGTAATACGTCAGCGAGCTTTCGGTGCTGACCTGCGAGTAGACGCGGCCGTAGAAGGCGTTGACGATGCTGCCCGCGGTTTCCGGCTTGATGGCGTAGATCGCTTCGTCGACCACGCCCAGGCTGAACTCGGCCACCACGGGCTTGCCGCTGGAGTCGCTGGCCTTGATGGTGTAGCTCGCAGCTTCGCCCGGCTGATACTGCGGCTTCGACGGCACCAGCTGCACGTTCATCTCGTGCGCGGTGGGCGGAACGCTGAGGCTCTTCGAGCCTTCGTACATTTTGTTGCCGCGAATGAAGACTGCCCCGACATAGAAGTTCGGCGCGTACTCCGGCTTGACCGGCACGTCGACGGCGATGCTGCCGCCGCTGCTCTTGTAAACCTGTCCCGAGTAGAGGCCGTTGCCTTCGGCTGTGACCAGCACCGATGCCGGCTCTTTGCCGGTGACAATCAGCACGTGCGCCGTATCGCCCGGCTGGTAGGTCTTCTTGTCGGCGACGATCTGGATGCGCTCCTGCTTCGGTGCCGCCCCAGAACGGGCTCTGCCCGGGCGCCCAGAGGTAGGCGGTGGTCTCGACGTCGCGCTTCTCCGGAGTGGTGGCGACGATGCGAACGCGGAACTCGCCGGAGTCGGGGATCGTCAGACTTGACCTGCGCTTTGCCGCTGGCGTCGGTCTGGCCCTGCGATGTGGTGACGACGGGTCCCGCGCCGGTTCGCCAGTTCCAGCGATTCATCTCCAGCCGGAAGGCGGTCTGCACCGGCTTCTTGTCGTAGTCCTGCGCGGTGACGTTGATGGTTGCGGTGTCGCCCTTGCTGTAGACGTACGAGTTCGGCTCGGCGGTGAGGAAGAAGCTGCCGTAGGTCGCGAGGGCGAATCCGTGGCCTGCGATCTCGCGATTGCCGGCGTCGGTGACGCGCGCTTCGATGCGATAGACCAGGTCCTGCTTCTTGCTGTCGACCTTCGTCGGAATCGTGATCTGCAGCTTGCCGTCGGCGTCGAGCGTGCCGCTTTTCTCCTGCTCCTGATCGCCGCCGTAAGTGTCGCCGTCGTCACCGTTATCGGAATTGTCGGCGACGTCGTCGCCACCGCTGTCGCCGGCGTCCGCCTGATCGTCATCGTCGCCGCGGCCCATCGGCCAGTAGGTCGAGGTGTGTACCACCCACTTCACCTTGGCGTTGGCGACCGGCTCGCCAAAGTAGTAGCGGGCGTCGATGGTCGCCTTGATCGGCTGGCCCTGCAGCACGCGCGGCGTCTGCGCCGTGACCTTCACCGCGTATTCCGGCTTCTTGTACTCCTCGACCGAGAAGTTCGTGCCCTCGATGTAGCGCTCGCCCATCTGGATGTCGAGATAGTACGAGCCCAGATGAGCGTCGGCGGGGACGGCGTAGTTCCAGTTCGCGGTGCCCATCTGCGAGAGCGTGACGTTCTGCGTCCAGATGACGTCGTAGGTCTGCGGATCGCGCAGCTCGAGGCGGAGCTCCTGACCCTGCGGGACGGTGTAGCCGCTGGCGGTCTGCGAGCGCACGATGGTCTTGAAGTGAACAGTGTCGCCCGGACGGTAGACGGGACGATCGGTGTAGGTGTAGCCCTTCAGGTTGCGATTGGGATCGTCGCCCAGGTTCCATCCGCCAGGCGCGTTGATGGCGAACTCCGTGCCATTGGCCGCCAGCACGGCGACGTTCTCCGGCTTCGCGTCCTTGATCGGAGTGTCGACCAGCCCCTGCTGATCGGTCGGCGTCGAAGCGACTTCCTTCTGATCGATCCAGACCTTGACCGGGATGTTCGCGATGGGATCGCCGCTGCGGCGGTCGACGACGAAGCTCATCAGGCGGCCCTGTCCGGCCTTGGTGATGATGGCGATGTCGGTGATGACGACGATGGTGTAGGCGCGCAGACGCCCGTCGGTCGCCTCGACCAGATAGACGCCGCGATCGCTAACCGGCACGGTGGTCGTAACGCTCTCCCACTGCTCGTGGCTCGGCACCGTCCACTGCCACACGGAGACGACCTGCTGCTGGTTGAGCACCGGAACCTGCGCGTAGCTGGCGACCTTCGGACCCTTCGTCGGGGCTCGCGCCGCCCATCTGCCAGATGCGGATTTCGTGGCGCGAATCGGGCGAGAACTGTGCGCGAACGAAATCGCGGACCCACGCCCAGATGCGGTGTTTCCAGGCATGAAACTTTTCCAGCCAGGTGTGCGCCTGCTTGGGCAGGGCCGGGCCTGGCGCCGCCGAAGTTGTGCAGCTCCTGCATCTGGCTGAAGAACTTCACCGGATCGTTCACGCGGTAGACGCGGAACTCGAGCTGCTTGACGTTGTGCGCGTTGACGGCGATCTCGGGCTTCTCGCCAGTCAGGAATGTTTTCTGGCTGGTGAGCGAGAACCAGGATTCGGTGTCGGAATCGTCCTGCGCGAACAAGGGAAGCAAGGAGCGTCATGGCAAAGCGAGGATCGGCGAGGATGGCGCGTTTCAGTCCGCATCACTCACCACCTCGCAGAATGTTCCAGCGATAGACGCCGAGGAAAGCCGGATTCGACGCGAGCGGCCGCCAGCGCGGATCGGGATAGTTCAGGAGTTCGGCAACCGACAACCGCTTGATGATGCCCTTCGAATCGCCGCTCGGGCCGGTGTGGTAGACGACGAACTGCTCGCTGCCGGGCTCGACCTGGCTGTGGCCGAGATAAGATCATCGCGTGGAAAGGCATGTGGCCGCCGTCCTGGCGGAAGAACAGCAGGTCGCCGGGACGGGCGCGGCCCAAATTCCGTCCGACGGAGAATGTATTGTAGCGCCACAACGTTTCGGCATTAGCAAATTGAGCGAACGCGCCGTTGCGGAGGTCGTCGGCTGATGAAGTCTGCCGCTCTTCACGCGGAAGAGGTCGGCTCCGAGCGGGGTGTAGGGATATCGGTATTGCTGAATGTCGCCGGTGGAGGCTGGCGCGGGCAGCGCGACGGCGTGAGCCCAGGCTGCAGTCGTGCCCACGCATGGCCTCGCGATAGGCGAAGCGCAGCAGCGCCGCGCAGTCGTCAATCTCAGGCAGCGGCTTGCCACGGTAGTACTGCGATTCGGCCAGCAGGGTGAACCAGCGGCGGAAGGCAACGCGGTCGGCGGGATCGTGCAGGCGCAGGAAGTCCGGCGTGCCGTCGCCTATGGCGTCGACGTAGTCGGGAGTCGTCCGCAGGCTCACTTCCTGGGGTTCGAAGCCGGGCGCGGTGACGCGAATCCTGGTCTGCACCGGGAATGACTCCTGACTGCAGGGAAGCGGTTGCAGAATCGGCATGTACGGTCAGAGATTCAAGTGTTACTTGATGGGGAGATTCGATCTCCAGATGCAGGCCGTGCAGGTCGCTGCCTTTGGCAGAGTGAATCGTGAGCTCGGAAGAGGAAAAGCCATCGGCGGGAACGGTGGATTCTGAGAGGTGAAGGACGAAGGCCTGGGGCGCGCGAGCGTGGTGGACGGTAAAGGCGCAAACCACCGCCGCAACCGCCAGCACAGCCACCACTGCCAACCAGCGAGGCACGCCGCGCAACGAGGCTCTCCTTGATTCGATGGACGGGCGGATTATAAGGCAGCGTTTGGCAACTAGCAATTAGCAATTAGCAGCTGTCGTGGGACTACCTTAGAGTATGCTTCCCATTTGCGATGAAGCGCGGCGGTGCAGAATGAAAGAAGGAGATTTGAACCGCGTCGTAGGTGTGCCGGCAGCTGTCGCGGATTCCGAACAGTTCCAGACAAGGTCGATTCTCGAACGCTGTGTCGGCCTCACCTTTCCGGTCATGGGGTTCAATGCCGAAGGCATGATTCAAAATCGACGTCGGCGAGCTGGCGGGACAGGCCTCCTACCTGCAGAGCATCTGGATCGAGCCGGAATACGTCGAGCTCGTCAGGCCGTGAAGTTTTGCGCCTGCGCTCTGCTACTCGGTACAATCGGCGGTCGGACCAAACCCGTATGCCAATGAACAAGGTAGTTGCGAACGCCGACGAGGCGGTGCACGACATTCAGGACGGCGCCATCCTCATGGTCGGTGGCTTTGGGCTCTGTGGTATCCCTGAGAACCTGATCAAGGCGCTGGTGAAGAAGGGCGTGAAGAACCTGCACACCATCAGCAACAATGTGGGCGTCGACGACTTCGGCCTCGGCTTGCTGCTCGCCGCGGGGCAGATCACCTCGCACAAGGGCAGCTATGTCGGCGAGAACAAGTTGCTGGAGGACATGGTGCTGACCGGGCGCATTGATCTCGAACTTGTCCCGCAGGGCACACTGGCTGAGCGGATTCGCGCTGGGGGCGCGGGAATTCCTGCGTTTTACACTCCGACGGGCTTTGGTACTGTGGTCGCCGAAGGCAAAGAGACGCGCGAGTTTGGCGGACGCCCGTATGTGCTGGAGCGTGGTATGACCGCCGACTTCGCGCTTGTGAAAGCGTGGAAGGGCGACCGCTGGGGGAACCTGATCTATCGCAAGACTGCGCGGAACTTTAATCCCATGATGGCGACAGCGGGACGCATCACCATCGCCGAAGTCGAGCACCTGGTCGAACCCGGCGAACTTGATCCCGACCAGATTCACACGCCCAGCGTTTACGTGCAACGCATCTTCGAGGGGAAGGATCACGAGAAGCGCATCGAGCGCAGGACGGTGCGGAAAGCGTGATTCGGGCTGGCAGTCGAATCAGAATAGGGGTCCTTCGACTCCGGCGGCGAAGCGCCGCCTGCGCTCAGGATGACGCCAGTTCACGGGTTCAGGGAGATTGAATGTCAACGGCTCCAACATCAAAGCAGAAAGACCATGACAAGCGCGACCGCATTGTTCGCCGCGTGGCGCGCGAGTTGCGTGACGGCTTCTACGTCAACTTGGGCATCGGCATGCCGACGCTGGTGGCGAATTGCGTCCCGGCCGGTATGGAAGTCGTGCTGCAAAGCGAAAACGGCATGATGGGCCTCGGCCCGTATCCCCTGGCGGGTGAAGAGGACGCCGATCTTATCAACGCCGGCAAGGAAACCGTGACCGAAATCCCGGGCACGGCGTATTTTTCCAGCGCCGAGTCGTTCGCCATGATTCGTGGCGGCCATATCGATCTGAGCGTGCTCGGCGCTATGGAGATAGATGAAGAGGGAAATCTGGCCAACTGGATGATCCCCGGAAAAATGGTGAAGGGCATGGGAGGAGCCATGGACCTGGTCGCCAGTGCGCGTCGGGTCATCGTTGCCATGGAGCACACCACCAAGGACGGCTCGCCGAAGATCCTGAAGCGCTGCACCCTGCCGATTACCGGGTTGCGCGTGGTCGACACGATTGTCACCGAGATGGCTTACATGCGAGTGAGCAAGGCGGGTCTGGTGCTGGAGGAAATCGCGCCGCACCTGACGGTTGAAGATGTGCAGCGCGCGACCGACGCGCCTCTGCTGGTTAGCCCCGAATTGAAGACGATGGAGTTCTAGGGACGGAGTTATCCAGATGTCATCCTGAGCGGAGGCGTGCTGTCTTTGCACGCCCGAGTCGAAGGACCCCTTAACCGGCTGGTCGGTGGGGGGATGCAAAGAAAAAGGGCGCACCCTATGCGCCCTCTTTGTCGAATTGTTTTCTGACTATACGCTGACCGGCTGCTTAGTACCCACCGGAATCGGCGTGAGCCATCCGAAGCGATCCTCAACCGTTCCGTTGACGATGCTGTAGAACTCCTTGCGGATACCCTTCGTGATCGGGCCGGCGATGCCGTGTCCTACCGTGATTTTATCGACCGAACGGATTGGCGTAATTTCCGCGGCGGTGCCGGAGAAGAACAGTTCGTCGCAGATGTACATCATCTCGCGCGGAATGATCTGCTCGATCACCGGAATGCCAAGCTCCTGCGCAATGTGGATAACCGAATTGCGCGTGATGCCGGGCAGCACGCTGTTGCCCAGCGGCGGCGTGTAGATACGACCTTTGTGGACGATAAAGATGTTCTCACCCGAGCCTTCGCTGACGTAGCCGTTCACGTCGAGCGCGATGCCCTCGGTGTAGCCGTTCACGATAGCTTCCATCTTGATCAGCTGCGAGTTCATGTAGTTGGCGCCGGCCTTCGCCATCGTCGGCATCGTGTTTGGAGCCAGGCGCGTCCACGACGATACGCAGACATCGACGCCATCGTCAGAGTCGGCGCTGCCCAGATATTTGCCCCACTCGTAATTGGCGATGTAGACCTCGGTGGGCGAGTTGAACGGGTTGACACCAACTTGCCCGTAGCCGCGCAGCACGATGGGGCGGATATAGCAGGGCGACACTTTGTTGGCGGCAACCAAGCTCACCTGTGCCTGCATGAGTTCTTCAAGCGAATAGTCGACTTCGATGCGGTAGATCTTGCACGACTGAAGCAGGCGGAGAGTGTGGTCCTGCAGGCGAAAAATCGCAGGGCCTTTCGGCGTCTGGTAGCAGCGGATCCCCTCGAAGACCGAGGAGCCGTAGTTGACCACGTGGGCCATCACGTGGATCTTAGCGTCATCCCAAGGGACGAGATGTCCATTGTGCCAAACGTATTCACTTGCTTTAATGGCCATTCCGAGGCTCCTTCACAGGCAGAGTAATACTGCAGTTGTTATGCTGCCGGGGCCGAAGAGTCTGCGAGCAGGCGGCACTTGGATGTTAAGTGCAAGCTGCGAGGATCGGTGAAGTTGTAGCATCCGGGATTCAGCTTAACTCCAGATTATATCTGACACTTTCGATTCCACCGCCAATCAATTTTCCACACACCGGATTTCCGTTACGAAACCCACCAGAATGGATGCACAACCACCTGAGATGGGTACGAAAAAGCAGCGGAAATCCGCAGCACTGGCATCTCCGCGATATCTATGGACGGCCGCCTGCGACATTTACAATGGAAGCTAATCCATCCGGTCCCGGAGAAACTGCATTCGCACGTATAACCTCTGTATCGTCGGCTTCGGCAATGTCGGCAAAGCGTTCGTGGCGCTGCTGGAGCGAAAGAAACAGGATCTCAGCAGCCGGTACGGCATGGCCTGCCGCATCACCGGCGTCGCCTCGCGCCGGCTGGGATGGCTGACGGCATCGGACGGCTTCGATTCCGAGAAGTTGCTGGCGGGAGCTTTTTCGCAAGCAAAGCAGGTCCCAGACATTCGTGAGTGGTTGAGGTTGGGCGCGGCCGATGCAGTTTTCGAAACCAGCTCTCTTAATGCCGCTACCGGACGCCCGGCGACTGACTATCTGCGTACCGCTCTGGAGGCCGGAGCTCACGCCATCAGCGCCAACAAAGGCCCTGTCATTTATGCCTATCACGAGCTGAGCGAATTGGCATTGACCATGGGACGGCGGTTTCTGTTCGAGTCGGCGGTAATGGACGGAGTGCCGATTTTCTCGCTTTTTCGCGAGACCATGCCAGCGGTCGAACTTCGAGGCTTCCGCGGTGTGTTGAACTCCACCACCAACGTCATCCTCGAAGCCATGGAAAGCGGCCTGACCTTCGACGATGCGGTGAAGAAAGCGCAGGACTTGGGCGTGGCCGAATCTGACCCATCCGACGACATCGACGGAGTGGACGCCGCTGTGAAGGTCGTGGCGCTGGCAAATGTCCTTATGGGAGCGGATCTGAAACTCAGCGACGTTCACCGCTTCGGCATCCGCGAGATTAGCAGCCATCACCTTCATCACGCCCGCGACGCCGGTCAGGTCTGTAAGCTGGTTTGTACGGCCACTCGGAACACCGATGGCAGAGTGGTAGCGCAGGTTCGACCGGAGTATCTGAAGCCTGACGATCCGCTGGCCCAAGTGCGTGGCACATCGTCGGTGATCAGCTTTGAAACCGATATTCTTCCGCAACTCATCATCACCGAGCAGAACCCCAGCCTCGAAACCACGGCATACGGACTGCTCGCAGATTTTCTTACTGCAGTCAGGAGTTCATAACCATGTCGTCGGGTACAACGTTGGCAGGCCCTGTGGGCAAGTTTGATATCGAGTGGGTACGGCAACAGTTTCCTGCACTAAAGCAGACGGTCGGCGGCCAGCCGGCGGTGTTCTTCGATGCTCCCGGCGGAACGCAGGTGCCGCAACGCGTGATCGATGCCATCTCCAATTACCTTTCCAGTTCAAATGCCAATACGTGCGGAGCATTCCTAAGCAGCGCACGCACCGATCAGATGATCTCCGATGCGCGTGCGGCCATGGCGGACTTCCTGAACTGCGATGCCAATGAGGTCGTGTTCGGCCCTAACATGACGACATTGACGCTGGCGCTCAGCCGCGCGATCGGTCGCGAGCTCAAGAATGGAGACGAGCTGCTGGTCACCTGTCTCGACCACGACGCAAACGTTTCGCCATGGGTTTCGCTCGAAGAGCGCGGGGTGAAGGTGCGTACAGCGGACATCAAGCCGGCCGACTGCACGCTGGACATGTTCGACCTGTCGGCCAAAATCCGGCGCAACACTCGAGTGGTGGCGGTGGGCTGGGCGGCAAACGCGGTGGGCACGATCAACCATGTGGCCGAAGCAGTGCGGCTGGCGCACGCGTCAGGCTCACTGGCATTCATTGATGCAGTGCATTACGCTCCTCATGGTCCAATCGATGTGCGCGCCCTCGATTGCGATTTCCTGGCATGTTCCGCGTACAAGTTTTTCGGTCCGCACGTTGGCATTCTCTATGGCAAGTGGGAGCAGTTGCAGCGGCTGCGTCCTTACAAGCTGCGCGCCAGCTCGGAGCAGTTGCCGGATCGTTGGGAGACCGGCACGCAGAATCACGAGGGTCTTGCCGGCGTGATCGCGGCAATTGACTACATCGCGGATCTCGGACGCCGGCAGAGCCCGGGAGCGGCATCGCGCCGCCATGCAATTCTTGCGGCCTACGACGCGATCCGCCGGCATGAGCAGGAACTGGCGGCCCAGCTCATCACTGGGCTGATGGCGATTTCCGGTCTCACGTTTTACGGGATCAAAGACCTGGCGCGACTCGATCAGCGAACACCCACTGTAGCGATTCGAATGGAAGGCTACACACCCCGCGAGCTTGCGACGAAGCTGGGCGAGCGCGGTATCTTTACCTGGGACGGAAACTACTATGCCGTCAATCTGACCGAGCGGCTTGGCGTCGAAAACAGCGGCGGCATGCTGCGCATCGGCTTGGCGCATTACAACACGACGGAAGAGGTCGAGCGATTGTTGGAGGAATTGAAGCAACTTGCGGCTAGCCGCTAGCGATTAATCTCCGGGGAGGCAAGTCAGTCACAGTTTTCCGACTCTCAACTTCCTTGCCTTCTGATTTCGGGCTTTGTTAGCTTCCGCTACGCTCAGTATTCAGTTCCATAACGCCGCAGGTGCCGGCTGCGTTCTCATCCGCATCGTGCGGGCCCTTGGGGCCGCCTTCGCGCATCTTCGCGCTCATCTCTTCAATCACTACCTCGATCATGGGTGTCGCATCCAGGTGTGACTTAGGAGCGATTGCATAATCGCTCCCGGGATTGCGGCCGGGGAAGTATCGCGAGGTCATAGCGATGAAGATCGACTGCTTCAGTTCGTCATCGTCCACAAGTCTGCCTCGACCAAAACACATTACGCAGCGATAGTTGGCGGAGTGGTAGCGCGCGTCGCGGGAATACACCAGGCCGTCGAGTTCCGTGACCGTGGCGCACACCGGCACTCCCGAAGATAGATGCCGGATCATGCGGCTGGACAGACCTCCATGCACATACAGCCGGTCGGGACGATCGGGCCCATAGTGATAAAGCATCGGGATGACGTAAGGACGGCCATCCTGCTCGAAGCCAACATGGGCAACGTAGCCCTGGGTAAGAAATTCCTCCGCACGCTGTGGCACCGCACGTTCGGGGTGCTGACGGACGGTGGTGCTCCAGGTAGCTTCGGGGGAAATTTGACTCATGACGACCTCTCCTTCTGCTGCATCGTCACTTATAATCTGTCCCATGAGAAGTGCCATACCAACCAAATCCAATAGAGCCACTTTTCGAGACCCATCGGGCATTGCTTCTATCGGTTCCGCCGGCTTAGTGATTGAGGGTTCCAGAGCGGTGCCGCTGTATCGTCAGCTGTACGAGCAGCTGCGCACGGAGATTCTGGACGGACGCCTTGAACCTGGCGCAAAGCTGCCCTCAACCCGGATCTTGGCCGAAGAGCTTGCGGTCGCTCGAAACACGGTGATGGGCGCCTACGACCAGCTGCTGGCAGAAGGCTATCTGGAGGGCGAGGTGGGGTCCGGTACCTACGTCGCGAAAGACCTGCCGGACAAGGTTCTCCAGGCTCCTGAGCTCAAGCGCGCAGGGAATTCCACCCGCAACAACGCGCGGCTCTCCAAGCGCGGACAGGTACTGGCATGCAATCCGATCGGGGTTCGGCACGAGGGTCCGCCGCGCGCCTTTCGTCCGGGTATTCCCGCCGTCAACGAATTTCCATTTGGGGTGTGGAATCGCCTGATGATGAAGCACTGGCGCCGTCAGCCGGTCGACCTGTTGCCGTACACCACTCCCGGAGGATATCGACCCCTGCGCGAGGCGATTGCTCGCTACGTCGCCGGAGTTCGGGCTGTGAAGTGCGATGCCGAGCAGATTGTCATCGTTTCCGGTGCGCAGCAGGCCCTGGACCTGGCTTCCCGCATGTTGCTCGATCCGGGCGAAGAAGCGTGGATGGAAGACCCAGGTTACGGCGGGGCCCGCGCGGCGCTGCTCGCGGCGGGCGTCAAGCCGGTTGCGGTCCCGGTCGACGAAGCCGGTCTCGATATTGTGGCCGGACAGCGCTTATCGCCCAAGGCGCGGCTGGCTTACGTTACCCCATCGCATCAGTACCCAACGGGTGTGGTGATGACGCTGGCGCGCCGACTGGAGTTGTTGCGCTGGGCCGAACGCTCGCGTAGTTGGATTCTGGAGGATGACTACGACAGCGAATATCGTTATGCCAGCAGGCCGGTGGCTTCGCTTCAGGGCCTGGATACGAGCAACTGCGTGATCTATTGCGGAACGTTCAGCAAGGTATTGTTTCCGTCGCTGCGGCTTGGGTACGTCATCGTGCCTCCGCAACTGGTGGATGCATTCGGCAGGACCAAGGCGGTGATCGATCGGCACAGTCCCACGGTTGAGCAGGCTGTGCTGGCCGAGTTCATCGCCGAGGGACACATGGCGCGACACGTTCGTCGTATGCGCATGCTCTACCTGGAGCGGCAAAACACGTTACTGGACGAACTGCATCGTGAGCTGCGTGAGGCCGTCGAGGTGCGCTCGCATGAGGCGGGCATGCATGTCCTGGCCTGGCTGGCGAAAGGGAAGAGCGATTCTGTGGTCTCGCGGCGGGCGCGGGAGTTGGGCGTGGAGGCTCCCGCGCTGACCACGTATCGTGCGAAGCCCGGCGGCCGCGGAGGTCTGGTGCTGGGATATGCGGCCTATTCCGAGCAAGAGATTCGCGGCGGAGTGAAGAAATTGGCCGCGGCAATGGATTGATCGACTGCGGGAAGATCGATTGAGACACAAGGCTTACTGATGCTCACCCTGTCCGCAAAAGCAGCCGCCGGGGACCGGGCACCCGTTGGCTGACGGTGAGCGTTGACAACTGGCAAATGACAACCGTTACTCAATGTATTCCGGATCGCGTTTCCAGCCCGTGATCATGGAATAGAAGTTGTTCCAGCCGTGCAGCCCCACCATGATCAAATGTCCGGGGATGAAAGCAACGAAGCCGATCATCGAGAAAAAGTGCCAGATGCGCGCATAGTGATAGCCACCCATCAGCCAGGCCAGCCACCAGAACTGCGCCGGCTTGAAGAGCACCACGCCGGTCAGCGTAGAAAGCGCGCCGAAGAAGAGGGTCGACGTGTAGGCCAGTTTCTGCAGCGGATTGTAAGCGGCTTCGACGGGAGGTTTTTTACCGAAGAGGAAGTAATGACGTGCCATCGGCCACACACCCCTGATATCCCGAGGCATGAACAGCACTTGCCGCCAGCGTCCGCTCGCGATCTGGTAACTCACATAGAGCAGGCCGCTGCCGAGGAAGATCCACATAAACGTGAAGTGCCATTGCAGCGCACCCCCGAGCCATCCGCCCAAGGTGATCTGTTTAGGAGGAAGGACGAAGAAGTTCTGCTGCGGGATCTTCGGGCCGAAGCTGGGGAAGGCGAGGAAGATTCGCAAGCCGCTGGTAATCATGACCAATACGGCAACGGCATTCAGCCAGTGCGCAATCCGCACAATCAGCGAATGCTCGTAGGAGACGGTGATCTCCTCGGCCGGCTTGCTACTGACGAGATTGGCGGTTGTGGCCATCGCTCCTCACAGACCCCCATACCAGTCGTATCCCTGGTCTTCCCAGTATCCGTGCATGCCGCCCTTCAGCACGTTCGTAACGCGGATGGTGTCGAGATATTTCGCCTGCTTGTAACCCAGCTTGGTCGGCATCTGGAGTCGCAGGGGCGCTCCATGCCCGCGGTCAAGGGGCTTGCCGTACATCTCGTAGCAGAACAGCGTCTGCGGATGCAGAACCGTCGCCATGTCGATCGATTCGTAATATTCGTCAACGCAAGTGACTTCCAGGTATTTTGCAGACAGGTCAGCGCCGACCGCTCGCAGAAAGTCGGAGGCGCGTGTGCCCCCGAAGTTGCCGATTACATCCCAACCTTCCACGCAGACGTGGCGCGTGTTCTGCACGACCTTGGGGAATGCCTGAACCTGCTGCAGCGTGTACTCACCGGGACGCTGCACCATGCCTTCAACCGTCAAAGTCCACTTGTCTAGATCGACGTCCGGGTCGGCGACGTCGTAGTAGTTATAAGGAAACTTATCAAAGGGAGCGACATCATTGTTGCCCATACGTCTGGGCGAGGCGATGCCGGCTGAACAGCCTGGCGGAGGCCCAGTCGCTGAGGTGCAAGCCTTCCGTCAGCAGCGGCGCTTGCAGCTTGGGTATGGCGAAAGCACCGAGTGCGACCAGAGGAACAAGCTTCAGGAGTTCTCGGCGATTCATCCCGCGACGCTCACGCGGAGAGACCTTGCGCACTTCTTCGCCCGCGGGTCCGCGTCGGGGCACGGCATGCGCAGTGACGGCATGCTCCTCACTGGCCTCGGGCGTCGGATCGCCGACTTCCTGGGGTTGAGGCGTTTCGTTCTCTCTTGGCGGCTTTGGTTCGTCGGACATGTTGCGTCAAAAGCTCCTGCTTCCGATAAGATCAGCAGAATGACGAAAAGTTACGTTAATAATCTCGGTTAAATGTCCCACCTTAATTGTTACGCGGCAAGGGGCGCGTCGGATTGGCCCGCCAGGCATTACTTAATTGGCGAGCGGGGGCCGGAACAGCACCGGGGTTCCCATATAGCCTCCTCTGGTGCCTGGGAAAGAAAGACAGCGTGATTCTCGGACGCTTTGTGGATAGAATTCCCCTACTGTTTTGCCGCTATATACAATCGCTGGACTAAACACAGTGCAAAGCCTTTGCGGTCCAACTTGCTGGTGAACGTGCGGACTGACGGCCGGGCAACGGGCCGCCTGGTTTGCTGGACCCGGCAGTACGCGAAGAGTGGCGTACGATCATTCACTAACTGTCACTAAGAAGCGCCGCTTTGGCGCCTGGGCTAACGAATGTCTCGACTTCCGTGGATGGGCCGTCATCATGCTGTGCATGCTGGTTGGGGAGGCTGTCGGCCATGCGCAAAAAGCGCCGGCCGCCGCCGATCATCCCTGGGATGCCGCCTCGCTTCCGCAGCAGTTGAAAGTCCCGCCCAAGCCGGCCCCCGCCGTCACGCTCGATCCCGCGAAGATCTATAGCCTGCCGGAACTGGTGAACATCGCCGAGCAGAATAATCCGGAGACGCGCGTCGCCTGGCAGAATGCCAAGGCGCGGGCCGCCGATCTGGGCATCGTGCAATCCACGCTGTACCCGACCATGGCCGCTGCTGTGCTGGCGGAAACCGCGCGCGCCGGCATTTTCTTCGGGCCCTACTTTGTACGCCAGACGGTCGACTCGTACGCTCCAACGTTCTTCGTGGATTACGCCATCTTCGACTTGCAGCGTTCGCAGGAAATCATCGATCAGCAGAAATACCCTGGTCGCTGCCAATTTTCAATTCAATGACACGCACCGCCGGATCATCTTCCAGGTGATGGACGCTTACTATCGCTTGCTCGATGACAAGGGGCAGCAGGAAGCGGCGGAAGCCAATCTGAAGAACGCGCAGACCGTGCGGGAGGCGGCGGAAGCGCGGCTGCAGAACGGACTGGCGACGCTGCCCGACGTTCTGGAAGCCCGCAGCGCCGAGGCGCAAGCCGACTACAACCTGCAGGCCGCCGTCGGCGCAACTGAGATTGCCTATGGCGATTGGCGACCGCGCTTGGAATTTCGCCGACCACGCAGTTTCAAGTGGAAAGCATTCACGACATCAAGCTGCCCGACGAGCATTGCCGAAACGGTGGAGGGCTCGATCGACAAGGCGCTATCGCAGCGGCCCGACCTGATGGAGCGGGTGGCGCAACTCCGCGCCGCGGGGGCCGAAGTGAGTTCAGCCAAGAGAGCCTATGCGCCGAAGCTCAGCTTCAGCGGGAGTGCCGGAGATGTGCGGGCCTACGGACAGCAATATCCCACCCCGAATGTCGGCGTGTATTCGCCCACGCTGCAACCTTGGGACGCGGAGCTAAATCTGACTTGGACGCTGTTTGACGGCCTGGCTAGAGAGAAGCGGCTGGCCCGGCGCAGAAGCAGATCAAAAAGCAAGCGGCGGCCACGCGTGGATGCCATCCGCGACCAGATCGAAAACCAGGTGTGGGCGGCGTACTCGACTGCGCGCACGGCTCTGCGGCAGCAGAAGGCGGCCGCTGCGCTGCTGGAGTCGGCGACGGAGTCTTACAATGCGGCGCTCGAGTCCTACAACTATGGCGTGCGCAGCCAGATCGATGTGGTCTCAGCGCAGCGCACGCTGGCGGATGCCCGCACGGCGGATGTGACGGCGCGTACGCAGCTGTTAACCGGATTGGCCGCGTTGTCGTATCAGACCGGCGATCTCCTTTACGCAAAGAAACCCTGATATGACGACACGATTCCGAGTATCGACCGGTCCAGGTTGCAGGCGCAGTGTGCTGGCGGGAGGGTGCGCCGCGTTACTGCTCTCGACAACGGCATGCACGCGCGCGCCGTCCTTCAACATGCTCGGATCCTATTTTCCCGCTTGGATTCTGTGCGGGGTCATTGGCATTCTGCTGACCGCCGGCGTGCGGGTGTTGTTCGTGCGCTGGAAGCTTGAGCAGGAGCTTTCGCCGCTGATCGTGGTTTATCCGTGCCTGGCGGCGTTTTTTACGTTTCTGATCTGGTTGGTGTTCTTCAGCTGAGTCGCGGAGAGGGTGCCCATGCTTGAAAATGCTACTCCTGAACAGCGTAAACGCGTCGGCAAGGATCGTGAGCGTTGTCGATCATGGCCGCAGCGCTGATCACGGGCCTTGCCGTTGTCTACATCACCACCCGGTATCCCCGCACCGACGATGCCGAGGTCTTCGCCAACTTCATCGGTATCGCTCCGCAGGTGGACGGCCCCATCACCACGCTGGCTGTGCAGGACAACGAATTCGTCAAACAGGGCGGGCTGCTTATTCGAAATCGATCCCCGACCGTATGAATATGCATTGCAGCGGGCCCGGTCCGACCTGAGTACGCTGGAAGGCCAGATCGTCGATGAGACCCGCACCATCGCTTCGCAACAGAGCGCGGTAGGCGCTGCGCAAGCGAACACGGAAAGTGCGGCCGCTAATGTCGATCGCGCGGCGGCGGCGGTGAATGAAGCGCAGGCCAACGTCGCCAGCGCGCAAGGCAGAGCTGGATCGCGCGCAGGCCGAGCTGCTGTACACCACCAATAACTTTCATCGCATCGAGCCGCTGCTGGCCAAGCAATTTGTTACCGTGGACCAGGTCGACCAGGCGCGAACGGCGGTTACGGCGCGGACAGCAGGCGGTCGACCAGGCGCGTTCGCAGCTGGCGTTGGCGCAGGCGCAGGTGCTTTCTGCGCGAGCGCAGTATGAGCAGGCTAAGGCCACCATGTTCGCAGAGCCATGCGCAACTGGCGCAGTCGCAGCACAGCGTGTTGACGCTGGAGCCGCTAACGGCGCAGCGCGAGGGCAAGGCCGCAACCATCCGCACCGCTGAGTACAACCTGAACAACACCCGCATCTACGCGCCTTTCGATGCGCGCGTCACCAACCTCACGATTTCGCAGGGCGCTTATGCGCACGCCGGCCAGCAGGTGTTTACGCTGATCGACACGCGCATATGGTGGGCGGTGGCGAACTTCCGCGAGACCCAGCTTCGGCACATCAAGCCGGGAATGCATGCCGACGTCTACGTGCTCTCGCGTCCCAACGTGAGATATGACGGTGTGGTCGACAGCGTTGGCTACGGCGTGCAGCCGGATTCCACCCTGGTCGGAACCTTCGGTCCAGGGCTTGCCCGATGTGCAGCGCTCGCTGAATTGGGTACACCTGGCGACGCGCTATCCGGTGCGGGTACGAATTCGTTGCGCCGGAGACGGAACCATTCCGGCTCAGCGAGTCAGCGGTGGTTGTCATGCGTGCGCAAGGCTCCGGGAAGGCGCAGTAGCAATGTCTGCCCAGGATCAGACGCTGACGGCAGGCTCGCAGCCAAGCGCGTTGGACGAGGCTGGGGTCTGGTTCTGGGGATTCCTCAAGAGTGAACTTACGCCGTATCCGGGTCGAGCCTGGATCGTAGGCCGCATGGTCATTTCCGCGACCATCGTCATGATTGTTGTGATGACCTTCCGAATTCCGTTTGGATTTCTGGGCGCCATCTACACCCTGTTGCTCAGCCGGGAAAACCCGACGGTTACGCTGCAATCCGGCGTTCGCACGATCATTTCGTATGTGCATCGCCAGCATCTATACGGTGCTGGGCGTTATGACCCTGATCGACGACCCGCTCACGCATTTCCTCTGGATCACGATCTCGCTGTTCCTGGCGTTCTATCTCATTCGCATCATCCCTGACTACATTACGGCAGTGGGATTTGGATTCACGCTCGCGGGTGCGATTCCCCTGTGGGATGAGACTTTTCTTAGCGTCAATCAGAGAACCGAGAACACGCTTGTGGTTGGGCTTCTCGGTCGTTCTGGGCACGGTGGTCACGGTGGCGGTGGAATATGTCTTCCGGCGCGTGCATCCCGCTACCGATCTGAGTATCGGCATTCAGGGGCGGTTGAAGTCCGTGGAATCCCTGCTGCGGCAGATCGCGGCGGGACAGCATGAGTTCAAATTTCAGAAGGAAATCGCCCTGTACTCGAGCGTGGGAACATCGCGTCTGCGCAGGATGCTATTGCGTTCCGGCTATCACGCCGAAATTCGTTGCCCAGATGACGGCTGCCGTGGCTTTGCTGGGTCGCCTGATGGACCTGGCCGCCAGCTTGCAGATCGTCCGCTCAAACCAGTTCTTCGTTCCGGAAGCCGGCGACCGCGAACGATGCTTAAGGCTGGCGGACCAGATCGCCGAACTGGAGCGTGACGTTGCCGCTCGAAAACTGCCGAAGCCTCTCGAGATCGCCGATACCATTGCAGCCTTCTGCCTTGCCGCTGCTTGCCGGAGATGGAGAGAACGGTCGCGCTCATGTCGCATGCCTTCGCCGGCTATAGCACTGTTCCTGGGCTGGTCCTGCCGCCGGCGACCGAAGGAGAGCATCAACATTTGTTTGCCGCCGACGCCTTTACCAATCCCGACCATCTAAAGTTCGCCATCCGCGGCACATTGGCCACCATGCTGGCCTATACGGTTTATACAGCGATCGCATGGCCCGGCCTCGAGCACCAGCGTCGCAACCTGCATCATTACGGCGCTTGTCCACCATTGGTTCCTCACGGCAGAAGCAGTTCCTTCGTCTTGGAGGAGCCATTCTCGGAGGCTTTGTCTTTGGAATGGGAGCGCAAGTCTTCGTGCTCCCGTATCTGGATTCGATCACCGGATTTACCGTTCTGTTTGCAGTGGTTACGGGAATCTCTGCCTGGATTGCAACCGCCACGCCAAGGCTGTCCTACCTCGGCGTGCAGATGGCGCTGGCTTTCTACCTCATCAACCTGCAGGAGTTTGCGCCGCAATATTCACTGTCCATCGCCCGCGATCGCGTCTTCGGCGTATTGCTGGGGTTGATTTGCATGTGGCTGGTGTTCGATCGGCTGTGGGTGAGAGACGCGCTGCAGGAAATGCAGGATGCGTTTGCCCGCAACCTCCGGCTGCTGGCTGAACTCACTCGAACTGCGTGGAGAGCAGGATCACAGTGGAAGCCGTCAAGCAAGCGATTCAGTTACGCGATCGGATCAATGAGGGATTTAATGCCGTTAAAGCCGCAGGCAGACGCCGTGGTCTTTGAATTCGGTCCTACGCGCCAGCGGAAGCTCCAGATCCGCGACGATATCAGGCGGTGGCAGGCGACGCTCGGCATTTTGCTGCAGGTGCAGATCACCTATTTGCAGTATCTCTTCCAGTTGAGGCTGCCGGACGTGCCGGCTTCCATCACGGAAGCGCAGATCGCATTCGAGAAGGATTTGACGGATGTTATTCGAGCGATGTCGGCCGAAGTCTGCGGAAGTATTCCCGCTGGCAACTCCTGATATTCAAGCTTCCGCAACGACGTTGAAGGAGGAGATACAAGCGTACTACTCCACATCCGGAAGTCCGATTCCTCCGCCGCTCGTCGACATGATCACGCTCACGCAGAATCTTGCGTCGATCGTCGCACCTCTCTCCGCAGACGTACGCGCGACATTTTCCAATCCCCGGCCGGCGCCAGCGCCCAATCCAGAAATCGGACTCAACCAGGCTTGATCGACTCGCAACGGCTAGTTCGGGAAATTGCTGGTTACTTCGTCCAGATGCGGGCCAGGCCGGCAAGCCAGGCGATGACACAAGCCACGGCAACCGCAATGAGGATCCAGGCAGGACGGTCGATTTTTCCTTCCGGTTTAGCGCTCTTCTTGCGCCGCCAGGGCTTCAGTACCCATGCAGCGAAGCCGATGAACAGTGGTCCGCCGAGCAGAACCAGGGCATCCTCTACTTGATCGGAAAGACTTCACGTGGCGGGTGATCACGTCGATGATGCCCACGGCGAAGAATCCGACGATGAAGACTTCCAGCCATTCCAGCTTGCTCTGCACGCGAGCCACGGCATCGGCGCGGGATTCCATCTGCTTGGCCTGGTCGGCGAGCTCGATGTTGACGCAGGTGTTCCGAGGCGCTGTGGCTCACGTCCCGCAGCGTCTCCGACAACTGATCGATGTTTATGGCGTCGTAAAAGCGGCGGAACAGATCGTGGTCCGGCAAGGTCAGTGAGTGCTTGACCTGTGCCGAGCGGCGAGCCAAGCTCCTCGGCAGTGGCGACGATAGACTTTAAGCCGTCGACGTCAGAGGTCTGCCGTTAGAACGCGGAATAACCCGCTTCGCCTGACATCTCGTTAGAGATTCGCGCCCAGCGAGCGGTGAGGCGATCCACGTCGCGTGCCATCGACACGATTTCGGCAAAATCAGCGCGCAGTTCGGATGCCTGGCGATCCGGAGCGCTGGCGCCGGCAGCGAAATCCTGCTTCTGCGCAATGGCAATGCCTCGATCTCCCCACACTCCCACACAGCCCGCGTTGACCACAACATGAAGTCCAGCAAAGTCGGGCGGAGTCGCGCCAGGCATCTCGGGATAAAGTACCTGCCAGAGCGTTTCGGCGATCTGCAGCGCGAGATTCGGGGCGGCGATTGGGCACGTCGGATCGAAGGCGAACATTGGCAAAACGGAAATAGCTTTCGGGCGGCGCCGGAATTTCCAGGGGAGAATTGAGATTGTATCGTTGAGGCGCGATATCGACTCCTTCTCGCGACCCGGCGAAGTCGAAGACGGCGACCTGGGGGCCGGCGACCAGCGAGACTGCGGAGTAGATCGATCCTTCCAGTTCCGTGCGCACGGCTTCTGCCACACGGTCGTCGCGCAAGTCGCTGCGCTCTCCGGCGGCACCGATAAGCGTACCGCGCTGCGGCGTGCCGACCGCGGTGCCGAACTGGCTCTGCCCGCCAATCCACGGATCGGCAAGCAAGCTCCCCAACGTCGCTGGTAACCTGCGAGGCGCCTCGGCGAGACGGGGCACCGACGACGACAACATCCTGCTCGTGCGCACGCAAGGCTTCAACTTCTTGCGTCTGCAGCCGCGACCACACGGTATACAGGTGGCGGCCATTTGCCCTCTCGGGATCGATCGAGAACTGGTAATCCGTTTTATTCGAGGGAGCGTCGGGCCGGCCGCCGGAATATGCGATTGCAGTGAACTCGAATCCCGCTCCCAGAGAAGAGTTCTCGAGGTCAAGCCGCGCCCATTCCTTGAACAACAGGCATTCGGGGTCGCGCAGGTAGATGCCGTCGGTCGGTATGCGAAAGGTATCGGCCAACAGCAGATGTTCGGCGTCCAAGTCTGAGGCCCTGCGCTGCTCCTGATGAGCAAAGTCCCGGGTTCTTGAAGAAGTCGGGCGATGGCGCCTCGGACTCCGGCAAGTAGACGGTCGAGCGGCGGGCGCGGCGAACATCTCGCGCTGATAGGCCTCTGCCTCGCGGGTAAGCATCGCCAGTTCAGGAGTGAACAGTGAGCTGTTTTCCAGCACGGAATCGAAGATGGGATTGAGTTGCTGCTGTAGGAGTACGGCTGTAACTTCATCGAAGAATTCGGTAGCGCCGCTGGTTTCGCTCAGGTAGTCGCGACCCCGTTTGAGCGCGGCGTAGAGTACGGAGTGCAACGCGCGCTGGGGCGGACAAGAGATGCGCCGGCGCGCCTCCAGCATGGACGCATAACTGGCCAGCAGCAAGGCCCAGCGATGTTCAGAGGCTACCGTCGCGAAGTCCAGGTTGAACCAGTTGATCTTCTGGCCGTCAGGCAGATCCAGCCAGCCGTCGGGATGCAATCCGTAGCGCCGCCAATCGGCTGCGGCGTTCGGATCCTCGAGGATCCAGCGCGCCAGGTACATCGAGCAGAAGGCGTCAAAATCCGGCTCTGTGTGCGTCACCAGCCAGACCAGGTCCTGGTCGCCAAAGCGCTGGCGTATCTGAGCTTGCTTTGTGCAGGACGGCAGCTGAGGCAGAAGGGAATTGCGCCTCCCGCTGAAAGTGATGATCGATGATGGGCAAAGGCTCGTTGGCGCCCCAGCAGGTGCCTCCTACATCGGTGGCAAGCGCGTTGGCGAACAGAGTTCCAGGCGGTTCGGCTCCGCTTTGCGGACCGCAAGTGCGCGGATCGCCGGTGAAGGAGGTTCCGAAATCTACATATCGATACCTGAAAGTCCGAGCCATGTCTTAGCTTAGTGAAGCATAGGGATGGAAAGGTATTTTAGCAATCAGACGCAGTTCGAGCCTGAATGTCACAGGGCGACAAGCGAGTGTTTCAGGATCATTACGAAGCCACGAAGCAGTGAGGTCGCCGGTTGCCCAAGCCCTTTCGATCTAGAAGCCTTGTAACCTGGAATGCGATAAATCAGCCCGGCTCAGACTATGGTGCTCGGCAATCTCTTGCCGTTTTGCGATAATGCTTTATCAGCTTGCAAGCATGATTGTGGGCCCGTAGCTCAATTGGATAGAGCATCAGCCTTCTAAGCTGAGGGTTGCTGGTTCGATCCCAGCCGGGCCTACCATCTTTTCCAATCAGTTAGCGCGTTTGGTGATTGTGTCGTCATTCAACTGCGGTGAATTTCGCGGGTACCCCTGATCAAACGTGTGTTGCGGTTGGCTGATTGTCTCCATAGCTGAGCGCAGTTCATCGAATGCGAAATGTCCGTAACGGGCTGCCATCTTCGCCATCGTGCCGGCAGACCATCCGACGATCCTTGCAATAATCGGCAGCGGTACCCTTGCAGCAATCATGCGGCTGACGGCGGTGTGCCTCAGGTCGTGAAAGCGCACAGTCACGAGCCCAGGCGGCAGCTCTTTCAATTTGAACTTGCAATCCAGGCAGTAATACCCCGTTTCGGGCTTCTGACAATCGGCGAGCGTTCCGGTGCCGCAGTTCGGACAATGACGCCGCGTTCTGCGCTTCGCACTTTCCCACGCCTCCTTGATTGCGCCAATCGGGTTCGTCGGATCCGTTGCGTAGACTTTCTCATCAAACGCGACGCCGGCGGCTCCCACGCGTTCAGCAGGGAAGACGTAATGATCGGGCAAGCGGTTCGGGAACTGCTGAGCCCAAAACTTGAGGGTTTCCAGAGCCCGTTGATTTAGCGGCACGCTACGGCCAGTGCCTGCGGCTGTCTTGTCTTTTCCGAATTTCAGACATCGATTCCCTAAATCGATATTCTCCCACCGCAAGATCCGAATCGTGTTGAACCGGGCGCCGGTTTCGAGCGCCAGAACAACGAAAGGCAGGAGCAGGCGCGATCGCGACTTGCCGCATTCAGCCAGAAGGCTGAATTCTTCCGCGGAGCTAAGCGCCTTCCCGACGTCTTGCCGTTCAGGCAGCATAGTTACATCACTCTGAATGTGGGACCATGCTCCATGTTTGCGCATGATCTGCCGCAGTATCGAAACCTCTATGTTGACGGTTCGGTTCGATGCGCCCTCGGCGAGCCTGGCCTTCTGGAATTTTGAGACATCAGATGCTTCGATATCGACGAGCAGATTGCGGCCAAGCTGGGGTACTACGTGAGCAAGTGCACCGTTTGCGATCCTGTGTGTCCCGGGTGACCAGCCGGACCGCCTCGTCTCAAGCCATTCTTCAGCGGCCACCGACAGCAATCGGGGCGGCTTCTGTTTGCGAATGCCGGCTGCACCTTCCTCGAGGGCGCGGCGCCGCTTCGCTTCTATCTTCTCACCAAGCGAGCGCGAGCGGGTGCCTGTACTCTCACGGATTCGTTGACCGTGGAACATGAAGTCCATGACCCAAATCTTTGAAGCTTTAGGCCGGTAGAGTGACATCAGTCTCCTCCTTTCTGAGGGTCCACGAGTTCTCCTTTGTTGACTGCTCGGGTAAGAAATTTGGGCGTAAGCTCAAGCTCCGTCGCCTCTGGCTGACTACAGACCCAATGTTTCCAGTCTCGCTTAGTACGTACAGTCATCCATTTGCGCGCCTGTTGCGCAGCGACACGTAGCTTTTCATCGTGTTCGGTACTCAGACGCTTCTTGGTCGCGTGCGCTGCAGTTGCGTGCCTCCCACACGCACGACTGCAATAGACGTTTTGGCGGCAGGTCCTCTTCAGGAAAAAACCGCCGCAGCGTGCGCACGGCTTTTCACATAGTCGGTCACGATCTGGATTCAACAGCAAGCCAATGAACCACAAGCGAGCCTGGTCTACTGCTTGGTCAGCCGCGGATACGCTCGAGTAATCTCCCATTGGACTGCGGGGTAGTAAATATACTCTTAAACCGGTCCCTTCAATCTGAAGAGCGCCTGTGAGGGGCAGAGTTCCCTGATGTGAGCCAAAGTACGGAGTCAATTCCCGGTGGCTTTTCTGCAGTTCTTCGACCCTTCGTCCTGAGTTGTTCCAATCCGTAACTAGTCTCCGTATCTCACTTCGGCTAACCAATACGTGTTGAAGCTGAAGCATCCGACCGTCTTTGTCAGGAATTTCAGCGAGCATCTCGGGTGCATTCAGCCAGAACAGAACAGACTCGATCTCCGAGTGCGTGATATGGCCTCGAATGACGGGAGCGCCTTTCATTTAATTTCTTATAGTACAAACTACACATAATTTGCAATATATCTTTCTTGATCTGCCGATCTGTGTGGATTATGGTGCGCGCTAAGGAGTTCTGAAAAATGACACGTTTGCTTACCGTCGATGAATTTGCACAAGCGATTGGCTGGAAGTCGGCAACGGTGCGACAGAAGGTATGGCGCAGGGAATTGGACTATGTTCGCATAGGTAAGTCCATACGCTTCAAGGAGGAAACGCTCAAGCGGCTTATCGAGAGCTCCACTGTGCCTGCTTTAGATCGCAAGCCAGGCTAAGTAGATTTCTCCCCTCTCAAAAGGGCGATTGCTGACTGCGCTGTGCACGGGGGCGTCTCGATAACAGTTTGCGAAAGGTACATAGCCGATGTCGCAAGACAAGTTGTTTGTGGGTGAGCGTCCTGACCGGCTAACACAAGCGGATCTCGCGAAATTCCACGGTCTGGGTGTCTCGACAGAATTGCTCGTTCGAGCGCACATCCGGCGGGTGACCGATCGAGAGGCACGGGACCTATACGGCATCACCGGCTCGTGCACAAAGGACATGGGCGGCATTGTGTTTCCCTACTTTAGTGCTGCGACAGGTGCCCGAGTTACGGCTCGTGTGCGTCGCGACCACCCAGAATCGGAGGATGGTAAAGAGCAGAACAAATACGTATCTGCGTATGGGGATCGCAAACATTGCTACTTCCTGTCGGGGGCTGCAGGCAAACTACGCGATCCCGATACCGCCGTTGTGCTGGTCGAAGCCGAAAAAAGCGCCCTCGCCCTCACGGCCTGGGCCGAAAGAACGGCAACAAATATCGTTCCGATTGCGATGGGTGGCTGCTGGGGATGGCGTGGACGGATCGGCGCGGTGGAGAACGCGTCCGGAAATAGAGTAGACGAAACGGGGCCGATTTCCGACCTGGATTACGTGAACCGAAAAAGAGTGTACGTCCTGCTGGACGCTAATGTTGCTAGTAATGCGAAGGTGCAGACGGCTCGCAATGCTCTCGTGCGGGAATTGAGTACTCGAGATTCGGAAGTGTTCGTGTGCAATCTCCCCATAATCGAGTGCGTCAACGGCCCAGACGACTATATCGCGGTCGCGGGTGATGAGGCGATGGCAAGGATCTTTGCCGAAGCCAAGACTCACAGAACCACAATATTGCACTGCAACTACGGCGGCGGTCGATTCGAAGTAACCCAACGCGGAGTCGTATACATTGGGCCTCGCGATAAAGATGGCAACGAGAAGCTTCCGCTTTGGGTTTGTGGTCCCCTGCGAATCATCGCAATGACACGCGACCAACACAGCAACGCTTGGGGAAGACTGTTACGGTGGCCCGATTCCGACGGCGTGCAGCACCAGTGGGCAATGCCGCTTGAACTGTTGCAAGGTGACGGAAGCAACGTGCGAAGCGAATTGGCGCGGCAGGGCTTATGGATTGCACCTGGACGGTTGCCCCGTGAGTTGCTTGCGTCATACCTTCAAGTCTGGCCGATTGACGTTCGGGCGCGATGTGTAGATCGAATCGGCTGGCATGGCTCGCGGTACGTGCTCCCGAGTGAAGCTGTCGGCGAATGCAGCGAGGCAATAGTTTTCCAGAATGCGCATGCCGTTGAGCCAGCATTTTCGGTCTCGGGCACGGTCGATGAATGGCGCGAAAATGTGGCGGCTCCGGCCCAGGGCAACTCCCGTCTGGTATTCGCGCTGTCGGTTACTTTTGGGGGTGCGCTGCTACAACCAGCGGGCGAGGATTCTGGCGGGTTCCATCTGCAAGGTCGCTCTTCAACCGGCAAGACCGCTGCGCTGAGAGCCGCTGCCTCCGTCTGGGGTAATCCAGCGACATATTGTCGCGTGTGGCGTTCAACTGGAAATGGCCTAGAAGGGCTCGCTGCGCTGCACAACGACACAACATTAATTCTTGATGAGTTGTCACAGATTGACCCTAAAGAAGCGGGAGAAGCAGCTTATCTACTCGCGAACGGTCAAGGAAAGAACCGCGCAACTCGCGACGGTACAGCACGCGCGGTCGCCGGGTGGAGGCTACTATTCCTATCGGCCGGGGAAGAATCGTTGTCGGCGCTGATGGCTCGCGCTGGAGGGAAGCCCACTGCCGGACAAGAGATTCGGTTAGCAGAGATTGAAGCGGACGCTGGGGCTGGTATGGGTGTGCTGGAGGAGCTTCATGAATTTGACGGTCCTGCCGCGCTAATTGAGGCATTGAGGGATGCCGCTGGCTCGTACTACGGCGCAGTTGGCGAGCAATGGTTGCGGCTGATCGTGCATGATCGAATGCACCTGGCTGGCGTCATCTCGACCGGCATAAAGGCATTTCTGGAAGAGTTTGTGCCGAAGGGAGCGGTGGGTCAAGTCGAGCGGGTCGCACGACGTTTCGCTTTGGTCGCTACCGCGGGAGAGATGGCAACGCGATATGGACTGACAGGCTGGTCGCGTGGTGAGGCAGTGCTGGCAGCCCGTAAATGTTTCGAAAGCTGGCTAGATGCGTTTGGAGCGGCCGGGAGCCGCGAGGAACGTGCATTGATGTCCCAAGTGAGGGCGTTTTTCGAGTCCCACGGAGCTAGCCGCTTTGAAGAGATCCATAGCGTCGACGGCCAGCGAGTCATTAACCGCGCCGGATTCTACCGGAGGGTGCAAGGGCACCGGGAGTACCTGGTATTGCCCGAAACATTCCGTGGCGAGGTGTGCAAGGGCTTTGATTTTAAGTATGCAGTACGGACGCTAAAGAGCGCCGGCTGGCTTATACCAGCTAGCGATGGCAACGCACAGAAACCTCGGGTGCCGGAACTTGGGACAACGAGAGTTTACGTTCTCGGTGCGGCGATGTGGAGCTACGAATGAAGCTCGATTTTCTGGATGCACTGTCTCCATCTGCAGCAGAACTCGACGGGCGTTGCGGGACACACGGGACACACGGGACAGCCAATGTTCATGCCTCTTCCGTGGTCCCGGAAGTCCTTACTCTCCGGGGGACAAAACGGGACAATTCCCCTGCTGTGGATGCCAACACCGTCGTCTGTCCCGCAATGTCCCGCGCGTGTCCCCCACAGGAAGGATCCAGCAAAGCCTCGTCTTATGCATGTGTCCCCTGTGTCCCTCACTGTCCCGGGGAGAACGAGAGCGCGATTGTGTTAAGCAACAGGCACAATGGAGAGTTACTGATTCAGCGCTGGGTTCTCGCGAGGTGTGGCGCAGATGGAGGGCATGGGGAAGCGAAGCATCGCTCTGACGCGACTATTGCGTCTGGTGCAGCCGGCGCCAGCAGGAAGCCAGCACGCATAAATTCTTCCGCGAAATCTTGGACCAATGTTTCGATCGCGACGGGGACGGATGGGAAGGGATCTGCCTCGCCATGGTCGTCCCACCAATTCAAATGATCGTGTAGTGCTTACGGCGATCCCACATTGCTTCGTCTGATCGCCGAAGGCGATGCAAATCTCCCCAAAATCTTGTGATTCGGAGCACCGCGGCAAAAAGTGGGATCCTCCGGGTGAAGAGTTACGAGGTCAGCAGCTACATACCGGAAAAGCAGCAGAAGGGGCGGCGTAACTGGCAGGGCAAGTCAGCGGAACAGCAGGCGGTCTACGAGAATCGGCGGCGGGTACGAAGCGAGTACGGCAAGAGTTTACTGCGGCGACGTGGCGAGTTGGTGGAACGCAGCTTCGCGCACTGCTACGAGACCGGTGGCCTGCGGCGCTGCCACCTGCGCGGACGGGACAACATTTTAAAGCGGCAGTTGGTTCATGTCGGCGCGTTCAACCTGAGTCTCATTCTGCGCCAGCTGGTGGGTGCGGGCACGCCGCGAGAGCTGAGCAACCGCTCTGGCCAGCTTGTTCTGAGCCTACTTTTGCTGCTCTGGTACGGGAATGGTCAGCAACGATGTCCCAGCAGTCGAATCTCCGCGTCGACTGTCAACTACGCCGCAAGATCGCGTACCCGGCTGCGCCGCCCGCTTTGCCGAAAATCAACCACTTGAACCACGGACTGCTAGGGACAAGGCCGAGATCCGGAGCTGGGTGGATATCCGCAAGAGGACCGGCAGCGAACGCGCCACTGGAGTCGACATTCACCTTCACACCGGAATGCTATTCGGAATCACAACGGAATGACGTTCAGCCTCAGAGCGGAATCGCGTTCACCTTCGACCGGATTCCCCGGCCTCTCGGAGGAACGGACACCTCAAAAGCCTGATCGACTTGTGTGTCAATTCCAGACACTATCCGCGAAAGAAACAACTGCACTCCGTGGTGGTCTCGACTGATTTCGGCAGCACTTTCTAAGCGACTGATAAATAAGTACCTCAGCTCCTATTTTTCATTGCAATTTTCGAGCGATTGGCTACTCGCATGCAATAAAGTAAGCAAACGCTTGCTCCGGTGCAAATTTGAGGGGCAGGCGGTCTGGTGACAAGCGGTCCGGTATCCGTCCCTCCTCTCCGCCATCATTAGAAATCGTTAAAACGAAAAGCCAGATGCTAAGTGGCAATGGCGAAGCCTTGTTTCATCTGAGAAGCATTAATGATAGCTGACCTCAACTCCCCCACCATCGTTAGCTATGACACGGCCAAGCACTGGTATGCAATCTACGTGAGACCTTCCCACGAAGCGCAGGTTGCGAAACGCTTCAGCATTCGAGAAATTGAAAGCTATCTGCCGCAGTACCAGGTCGAGCACCACTGGAAGAACCGTTGCACCAAGAAACTGGACTTGCCATTATTTCCGGGCTACATCTTTGCGCATATCTTGCCTAGCGAGCGGGTGCGAGTCCTCCAAGTTCCGAGTGTGCTGTTCCTAGTCGGAAATGCCAACCGGCCCACCCCCCTGCCTGACTGTGAAGTCGATGTTTTACGCGCCGGGCTCGCAGACCGTAACGCCCTGCCCCATCCGTTCTTGCAAGTGGGCGAACGCGCTCGAATTCGACGGGGCGCCCTAGCCGGCCTGGAAGGCGTGCTGCTGCGCAGCAAAAACAGCTTGCGAGTCGTGATCAGCCTGGACCTGATCATGCAAAGCATTGCGGTAGAGATCGATTGGGATGAACTAGAGCCCGTCGCGCTAGCAGTCGACTACGCGTCCGAGCAATTGAGTCGCGCAGCCTCCCCTCTGGTGGTTCCGGAGTCAGCTTTCCTGCCTTACTGAGGCCCTCAAGGAAACTCCTCGCAAGGATTGGTTAATGGCCTGGCGGCTCGCAATCATGGCGCCTGGAGTCGAGCGGCTTTGCCTCCGGAAGCACTCTTGGTCCGCCGTCCTACCGTCGTAGTTTCAAAGAGTTGGTGAACGCCACAGCTCCCAAGAGTGGAAATGAAGACTCCTCAAGTCTGGAGTCCCGCCATGCGCTTAAGTGACAGACCAGACTCACTCTTCTGGAGAGGGCGAACAGGGCCAGTCAAGGAGAGTAGGAAGGATGCTTACTTTTTCTTCGGGAGAAGGAATATTAAACACTTTAGAAATAACTGCAAATGCATTGCGATGAATGTGTCAATAACACTTCTATCTAAATCGAGGAGCATACCGTAATGAAGAAGAGTATATCTCTAGTGGTAATGGCATTCACCCTAATGGTAACCGGTAGCGCACAGACTATCGGCAGGCTCACCAAACACATAACAGTCAGTGGTAATAGTATAGCCCAATATCAATATCCTTTTGCAATAATAGAGTTTTCCTCATTGGCGCCGGGATACGCCTATATATATGGGGCGCCAGCGTTTACATGCTCTGAAGTATATAGGGAGCTTAGCTTCCTCGTTCCGGCGGATACGGATGTGGCCGTTCTTATAGACAGCACAAATGACGTGAGGACCGGCGTCACGATTAGTGATCATATGGCATGCATGAATCTAAGCATCGCCTATTTGGTCGGGAGAAACCCCAGCATTAAGATAGTCGTTGTCAATACGCCGCCATGGAGGCAGAATAACTGCTATGCGGCTGATCCACGGCAGGTAATTGCAGCATATAATGCAGCTTATGTTGATCCCGTAACCGGATTGGCTGCAGCGTGGCCAGGAGTAGTAACTGTAGCAGACGCCTGGAGTCTAATAGCAGGACCGGATGGTTGGGCAATACCAAACCTCATGGTTGGATACTGTGGCACTCACCCCGGCGTAGCTTACCAATGGTCGGTAGCGTGGCAAAACTTTGCCAGTAGCTACGAAAGCGTCGCTGTACAGTTAGCAAGGGCACAGTAGCGCAAAAAGCCCGTGCTACATAATGAGTCGAGCTCGCGGTGGTCGGGCGGTCACTGCCGTGTTTCACCCTTCATCGCCGCGTCGCTCGACTGAATCCACTAGCTGCTTGTTCGATCCTACGCTGGCCGTTGGCAAGATGTCGCCATCGATACCAATGGTGCGCTCCTTGTGGAGGGAGTGCTCTACGTGACAGCGAGTAGTCCAGCCAACCGCAGACCTCGCAGGAACTGACGATCGCAGTAATTCTCTGAGTCAAGGAAATTGCATTCATGCCTAGCTCTGGATCGGTTATCGTTCAGCAGCGGATTCTGGACGCTGCGACTGAGTTATTTGCAGCTTCGGGTTACAACGGTGTGAGCACCCGCGACATCGCCCGAGCCGCCGAGGTGAACGAGACCTCGATCTACCGCCATTATCCCGGCAAGCGCGAGTTATTCCTCGCTACGCTCGATACCGAACTGTCCAAGGTGCGCCTCGATACTGATCAGATCGCCAAACTTGGCACGGCGCCGGATGCGCATGCCGCAATGTTGGCCCTGTTCCACGTAACGATCGACGCGTTGACGCAACGACACGCGCTGGTACGGCTGGTTCACTTCAGCGTCCTCGAATACAACGACGATCTGGATGACCTCTATCGCCGCCACGTGCAACGTCTCCTGCATGAGGCCAACGAATACCTGGCGGGCTGGCCTGAATTCGATGAAAGTTCACGGCTGAACAATCGGGTTACGATTTTCGCGTTTATTGCAGCCTTCGTGGCACTGAAGGACTTCTATCCAATTCTCGCAGGGGACCGCTTGTCTACAGAATCACTCGAGCAAGCCGCCGCTGCCTGTGCCGCCGCCTGGCATGCAGCGCTAGCAGGAAAGCTCGAAAATCCAGTCTCTTGGCCATCCCTCTCCTCCGTCTGACATTTAGCAGTTCGAATTCAGGCCTTGATGCCTTTTTCGACCCGTAATAAAGATGGCACAGAAAGCCGAGGAATGCTTGTCGACAGGGATGTCGCCTGCCGCTGCGAAGCGAGGGCTGGAAGGAAGTCCCAGCCGTTTCTCCTGGCACTACTGGAATTGTGTCAGGGAAGTAGCTCTAGTTCACAAAATATCCGGAAACTTGGTGAGCTGTGAGAGTCTTAAGGCATCGATTAACCCTTGCGGCCTTGCAAAGTGCTTTGGTTCTCTGCGCACTGACCGTGGCATGGCTTCTGCGTTTCGATTTTTCACTGCCCCACGCTCCCTTTCTGTTAGCGGCCGCACCAGTTCTCCTCATATTTCGTCTGGCATCTATGGACCAGTTCAATCTGTTAGACGGTCATTGGCGCTACACAGGAATCAGTGATATTGAAGACATTCTTAAGGCCGTGGCACTTGGTTCGGTTGGTTTTGTATTCCTCGTGCGGTATCTGCTTGGCGTAGAGGCTTTTCCGATTTCGATTTACATACTCGAGGCGCTGCTGACAGCCGCGTTTCTAACTGGAGTTCGTTTTGCCTGTCGTCGTCGCCTGAGCAAGACTGCCAGGAGACGAAGAGAAGATACGGGCAAACGGGTTCTGGTAGTCGGAGCCGGTGATGCTGCCGAATCGCTGATCCGTGAGTTGTTACGCGGCGGTTACGTGCCAGTGGGTTGCATCGACGATGATCCGGCCAAACGGGACTTCACCGTGCATGGCGTGCCGGTGCTGGGAAACACGGATGAAATCCCGGAGATCGTTGCGGAGCATTCCATTGATGAGGTCCTCATCGCCCTGCCTTCGGCAACGGGGTCGCAGATGCGGCGAGTGGTCGAGAGTTGCCAGCGCAGCAATCGAAACTACAAGACTGTGCCGGTACTGTTAGACCTCGTCGATGGCAAGGTCACCGTGAAGCAACTCCGCGACGTAAAGTTGGAAGACCTTCTTGGCCGTGATCCCGTGGAAATGAATCTGGATGCGGTCCGGCACCAGATTGAGAATAAGGTTGTGATGATCATCGGAGCGGCAGGTTCCATCGGTTCCGAGTTGTGCCGTCAGGTTCTTGGTTATCATCCTGCTAAGCTCATTTGCCTGGACCAGGCGGAAACGCCTCTTTTCTACCTGCAGCAGGGATTCAAGGATCACCCTTCGGCTCCTCAGGCCGCCTATTGCATAGCCGACGTCGGTGACACCAGGCACATGCGCAGCCTGCTCTTTGAGCATAGGGTTCAGATCATCTTCCACGCCGCGGCCTACAAGCACGTACCCCTGGTGGAGGATAACCTCCGTGAAGCTCTCAAGAATAATGTGTTCGCCCTGTCGAGGCTGCTCGACGTTGCCGGCGACGCCGGCTGTGAGCGTTTTCTTCTAATTTCGTCGGACAAGGCGGTTGAGCCGTCCAGCTTCATGGGATGTACGAAGCGGCTGGGTGAGTTACTCGTGGCCGCACGGCCTTCGTCTGGCATGCGTTGCGTCTCCGTTCGGTTTGGAAACGTCCTTGGGTCGCAAGGCAGTGTAGTACCCGTGTTCCAGGAACAGATCCGGACTACACAGAAGATCACGATCACCCATCCCGAGATCACACGCTACTTCATGACAATTCCGGAAGCGGTTTCACTGGTGCTGCAGGCATTCACGGTAGGAGAGCACGGGAACGTGCTGGTTCTGGACATGGGAGAGCCGATCCGCATCGTGGACCTTGCCAAAACGCTGATTCGGTTGTCGGGACGAGCGGAAGACCAGGTGCAGATCGTGTTCACCGGGTTGCGACCTGGCGAAAAGCTTTATGAAGATCTGTTCTACGCCAGCGAGGAGCAGCTGCCGACCTCGCAAAAGAAAGTACTGTGCACCCGTGGGGATTTAATGAGCTGGGGCAAGCTGATTCGTCACTTGAGTGAGTTGCAGCAACTGGCAATGGAAGGCTCCGAAGCGTCGATCCGTGCCAAAGTCAGGGACATCATCCCCGAGTATCGTTACGCCCTCTCCAGTGCTTCACCTCGATCGACACGCTCGCGCGACTTAGAAATAGCGCGCCGGCTTTCTCCAATCTGGTTGCCGCAGGCGGAAGTGCCGGCGACTAGCATTATCGGTACCAGCTAATGCATGCATCGAAGGCGCGAGTATTGGCCCGTAATCCGATATCGCCCCAGACGGTAGAAGCTCAATCGAAGCGCCCTGGGTCGAGGGTTTCCAAGGAAGACATCAACGGAGAATCCATGTCTATCGCATCTGGCACAGCATGCGCCTGCTCAGGGTTGGGCGCAAGGGTTCGGGCGCGCACTGCAAACGTCGGCATCATCGGCATGGGCTACGTCGGCCTGCCGTTAGCGCTGCTGTACAGCGAGCAGAAGTTTGCTGTCACCGGTTTCGACATCGACCGGCGAAAAGTCAGCGCCCTGAACAGCGGCGGATCCTACATTGTGCGCATCCTCCCGGAGGAGATCGATTCGGCGCGGAAACATGGCTTCAGCGCCACAGCCGACTACTCCAAGGTGAGCGACATGGATGCGGTCATCATCTGCGTCCCAACGCCGCTGAACGAGCATCATGAGCCGGACATGACCTACATCGTCTCGACGGTTGAGGCTATCGCCCCTCATGTCCGCGCCGGCCAGTTGATTGTGCTGGAGAGCACAACCTATCCCGGAACGACGGAAGAGGTAGTGATCCCGATCCTCGAAAAAGGGAACAGCCACGGATTAAAGGTCGTTCGCGGCGAGGGGGAAGATGGCCTGTTTGTCGCGTTTTCTCCCGAGAGAGAAGATCCCGGCAACGATACGGTTCAGCGCTGTGACATCCCCAAAGTAATAGGGGGTGTCAGCCACAGCGCAACCCAAATGGCTTCCGAGCTATACAGCAGCATCTTCCACCGGATCGTGCCGGTATCGTCGCCAGCCGCTGCCGAAATGACGAAGCTGCTCGAGAATATCTATCGCTGCGTAAACATCGCGATGGTGAACGAGTTAAAGCAACTCTGCCTCCGCATGGGTATTGATATCTGGGAGGTGATCGACGCCGCCAAGACAAAGCCATTCGGCTTTCATGCCTTCTATCCCGGCCCCGGACTCGGAGGACACTGTATTCCGATCGATCCGTTCTACCTCTCCTGGAAGGCAAGAGAATTCGACTTTCAAACCCGGTTCATCGAGCTGGCGGGCGAGGTGAATGCCGAAATGCCTTATCACGTCGTGCGCTCGGTGGCACGGGCTCTCAATGGACATAAGAAAGCCATGAACGGCTCAACCGTCCTGATCCTGGGAGTGGCCTACAAAAAAGATATTGATGACTTGCGCGAGTCCCCGGCTCTGACCATTATCGAGCTGCTGCAGAGAGAAGGGATGCGAGTGAGCTACAACGACCCCTTCTTCCCATTCGTTGGAAAAGGCCGCAAGTACGATCTGCAGATGACGAGCACCCCTCTCGATAGGATCGGTGATTTTGACTGCGTGGTCGTCGTCACCGACCACTCCGATTACGATTACGACGAAATCGTCAACCAATCCCAATTGGTGGTCGATACCCCGCAACGCGACCAAGGGAATCTCGTCCCCGAATATCGTTCGCTGCTAGGAGGCTGTATTCCGCTGTATCTGGTAACCGGCGTCGCCGGATTCATCGGATCTTCGATCGCTCGCGCCTTGTTGATGAGAGGTGAGCAGTAAGGGGAGTGGACAATTTTGTCACCGGCAAGCGGGAGAATCTGGTTGGATTAGAAGATATGGAGTTCATCGAGGGAGACGTTGTCAAGGCCTCGGACTCGGCGCGGGCATGCGAGGGTGTCGACTACATTTTCCACGAGGCGGCGATTCCATCCGTGCCGCGCTCCGTGAAGGATCCGATCGAGAGCAACGAAGCTAACGTCGTCGGGACCCTGCAATTGCTGGTATCCGCCCGCGATGCCGGTGTGACGCGCGTTGTTTACGCAGGCTCATCGTCGGCTTACGGCGATGCACCGAGCCTCCCGAAGCGGGAGGATATGGTGCCAGAACCAATCTCGCCTTATGCGGTGTCGAAGCTCACCGGCGAGATGTACATGAAATGCTTCACCCGGGTGTATGGCCTCGAAACCGTGACGCTCCGCTATTTCAATGTCTTCGGGCCCTACCAGGACCCGACCTCGATGTATTCGGGTGTACTGGCGAAGTTCATCACGGCGATGCTCCGCGATGAGCAACCGGTGATCTGCGGCGACGGACAGCAGAGTCGTGATTTCACCTACATCAGCAACGTGGTGCATGCGAACCTGCTGGCTTGCCATGCCCCCGCGCCTGAAGTCGCCGGGCGTGTCTTCAATGTTGCTTGTGGGGTCAGCGTCACCCTGAACGAAGCGTTTGACGTGTTACGGCGTCTGACCGGCTACCGGGGTCGGGCGCAGCACTGTGGCGACAGGGCAGGAGATATCAAGCATTCCCTGGCAGACATTACTCGGGCAAACCGCCACCTGGGCTACATCCCAATCGACGGCTTCCGCGGCGGTCTGAAACGCACGATCGCATGGTATCGAGCGCAGAACGATATGAGGCTTGAGACTTGCCCTGACTCACTGAAGCCCCTTTCAGGGGAGGGAAGGATTAACCTCTAAACCCATTGCCAAATAGACTATTAGCGTAACGCCTGGTCAGACGGCGCCCGTGGCTGGCGCCTGGAGGGTGTGAAGATGTGGAAGCGCATGGCAGTCTTCCATATCTCCGCACCCTTTTTTGGTTTCGGCTCTTGTCGCGCAGCCCAAGAATCGCTGCCATTCCGTCACACGCCGGATCACAGTGTTTAGGTCCACGTGAGCAAAATTGAACAGATTCGCGCCTGCCGACGATGATATCGTTCCCCTCATTCATACGGGCAGGGCCGGTGGTTAGTCGTCCTGTGAAGAACAGCGAAGTTGATCACCTCCTTTCGCTACCGGCTCTGCGCTAACGGGGTATTCCGACAGCGAGGATGCAATGCGGTCACCGTACGGGATGGCACTCGTCGAAGACTGTCTGTCCTGCAAGCTGTGTTCCAAGGGGCTTCTTTTGCCACCTGCCGAAAGACACTATGGCAGGCGTTTCCAACGAATCAAGTTCACAATTGGGTATCCACCCGGCGCAATCCTGTTCGTGGAAGGTCAAGCGTGTCGCGGCATCTACGTCCTTTGCAGAGGCCGCGTGAAACTGTCGATCACTTCGAGCGATGGGCACACTCGTGTATTAAAGATTTCTCAACCGGGAGAAGTCTTAGGCTTGAACGCAGCCATTGCTGAAATTCCTTACGAAACGACTGCGGAAACCGGCCAACCCTGCCAGGTGAACTTTGTTAAGAGATCTGACTTTCTTAAGTTCCTGGCGGAATACGGCGAAGCCTGGATGCACGCCACGATTCAGGTGAGCAGTGACTGTCAGCAGGCGTATCAGCAGCTTCGTTCTTCACCATGACCTCGTCGTCCCAGCGAATGGCCCGCCTGATTCTGGAATGGTCGCAAGAGGAGTCGGGAATAGCGACGGCTCACGGAATCAAGGTGGCGTTGACCCACGATGAGATCGCGCAAATCATCGGCATGTCGCGGGAGACTGTCACCCGCACGCTTGCGAGTTTCCGCAAGCAGGGCATTGCCAAACTTCATGGTTCCACCCTGCTGATTCAGAACATGTCTGTCATTTACCAACTGGCCGGAGCATAGAGACCGACAAAACCATACGCCCGCAGGTTTTCGCGGGCAACAAGGAACGGCCATGAACTTACCTCCATCGATTCCTGCTGCCAAGTCTCCGCTCATCCTGTGTATCGACGATGCCGACGTTGCACTGCGTATACGAAAAATCCTCCTGGGCATCGAGGGCTATAACGTGTTAACTGCCAGTTCAGGAGAAGATGGCCTGGAGATTTTCAGGCAAAATTCCATCGACTTAGTCATTGCCGACCACTTTCTAAGTGGCAAGTCGGGCACCGAGATTGCCAGAGAGATGAAAGCGCTGAAACCAAAAGTCCCCATTCTCATCATCTCCGCTGCCCTGGAGAAGCCCGAGGGCCTTGAGTTCGCGGACGGATTCCTGGCGAAAGCAGGGGCACCGGAAATACTGCTAGATACGATTGCTCTCCTGTTGGACAAATTACCGTAGCCCAGGTTGCGGGGCTGCACGCATTCCGAGATACGTTCGCAGCGAATTATCCACGCAGGGCGGCTCAGTGTTCCAGCCTCAAGAGCTCTCCGGCGCAGCACGCCTGTAGGATTGCCGGGCGCGCGGAACATCAGCGCTCCTGATTTCAACCGACTTAGCCGACGCCAGGCTGGGACCACAGGGACGTTCAAAAAAGAGGAGAGTGGTGTGCCAATCTGAACAGACAGGCATGTGTCAGGATTACATAATGGGGTATGCGAGTAACACCGCAATGTCCTGTCTGCGGAAGCCCTGAAACCCGACGACACCCGCTGGCTAATAGCCTGCTCGTCTCCAGCCATCTAGATCCTCGGTGCGGTTACCGCTGCGGCAGGGGTCATATTTTCTTCGTGGAATCCGAATCGACTGCCGCCGAGGCAAAGGCAACGGATTTCCCAAGATGATGGCCCGCAGTGCTAGCCGCAAGCCATAGTCTGGCATAGCATCCTATCTCCCCAGGTTAGACTGGAGCGCGGAGCTCGCCTCTTCGCCTTCTGACGTGGTTTATGTGCGCTGCGACGACGGCAATCAGTTTGCGAAAAACTTAGCAAGCGTTCCGGTTGTACGGTATCAACCAGGTTTGTCTCAGGCTCCCGGCCTACAGTTTAGTGGGTTATCTGAGGGAGCAAAGGTCGGCTCGCATTGGTATCGTCTAGTTGCCCGCTGCGCTTACAGCGAACCCATCGGCTGCCGCCGTTGGAGTTTTCAGCGCCAGCCTGAACACTTCAATGCGGGCGTTTTGCGAATCGACGACATGGATTTGATCTGTTGTATCGATCCATAAACCCCTCGGGCCGCTAAATTCGCCCATCCGAAAACCGAACTGTCCAAATCCCCCAACTACGTTCCCTTGCTGGTCGTAGACCTCGATTCGGGAATCGCCTGCGTGTGAGATATAAATGTGACCTTGGCGGTCAATACTGACTCCCACGGCCTGTTCGTTCGCACGATGCATAACCCTGAACTTGCCGATGGGGTTGCAGGCCAAGTCCATGATGTGGACTTGAGTTCCCTCGGAGTCGAGCACTACGACTTCATTCGTCCCCACCGCGATTTCGGTCGGATAACTAAATTCTCCCGGATCCATAACACGCCTGATTGTCAATCCCCCGTCACCGGAGAGCTGCCATTTCTCTCCCACCTGTTTAAGAAGATTGCCTTCCAGGTCGGACATCAACACCAGGTGTCGAGGAGTGTCGGCCACATATAGGTGCCCAGCCTTGCGGTCGATGGCGATCCCGGTCGGGCCCTCGTACATCGTCTCGCCGCGATGGTAACCGAGATAGCGAAGGAACCTGCCGTATCGGTCGTACACCAGAATGATTCCCCGGGTGTAATCGGAAATGTAGATGTTGTCATCCTGATCGACGGCAACGCCCGCCGGTTGTTGAAGCCGCCGCCCTGGTCCTCCAAGAATGCTGAAGGAGCTTCTGTGCGCGGGATCCAGCACGTGCACGGCCGGTATGCTGGGATCACTCACCACGACACGCTGTTGCGAGTCAGTAGTCACGGATTGCGGAGCAGCCAAAACTCGGCGGTGTCCGTAGGCAGACGTCACCAGCGAATCGAGAGCCCCGCCAAGCAGGGAGTGAGTTTCTGGCAACGCAGCGGCATGTCGGGGGGGCTGAGCGTCTTCCAGCACTCGCTCGTAGGAACGAAGCATGTGCGGCGGAACATCCCCTTGTCGAGGCTCCTGACTCGGACCGGCCATGTTCTTGTCCAAAAAGCGAGCGAGCCTGCCTGAAGCGCGAAACCTCGCGTCCTCGGAAAACACGCCGACGTAGGTACCTTCGCTTCCATCGTTAAGCCTGAATCTCTGTGTGTCTTGCTTAGCTACCGCCTTGTCTGCGCCGCTGCAGAGCACGACTGCCGAGCATACATTTAGCAACAGCAGCAAGATAAGCGTTAGTTCGTGACAGGCGTTGAACGGTTTAGTTTTACTTCGTGGAGGAACAGCTGACGATGACGGGGGCCGCTGAAACCAGGACTTGCATGCCACGACTCACCTCCGGCAACTCTGGTTATTGCGCCTGGTGACTTCGCGATGGTCCGGAATGTATCTGTTGCCTCAGAGGGTGGGTGTTTCCCCAGCGGAAACGGCTCTTCGGAGAGGCACGGGGAGCGACAGTCTGATTATGCTGCTACTCGACTCACAGACCAACCAAAAAGTGAAACAAGACAGATGGCAGTTCCAATACCGAACGAACCGGCTGCGGCTGTATGAATTTACCCGTTATCGCTTTTTGTTTGGCAGTTCAAAGCGGAACTCGACCTATTGCGTGATCAAGACTTCTTCCACCCGCTCTTTGCACTAGGGAGACTCTGATTAAGTTCTCCCTTTCCACAGAGAGCATAGGTAAAGTCGCGTCAGTATGAAGCAGAGGACACTGGCGACGATGAATGGATTTGAGCGGTACAGCAAAAAGACGCGGCGGGCGGTATTTCTTGAGGAGATGGAACAGGTAGTACCGTGGGCCGAACTGCGAGCACGGATCGAGCCCTATTACCCAAAGGCAGGCAACGGGCGACCTCCGGTGGGTGTGGAGCGGATGCTGCGCATCTATTTTTTGCAGCAGTGGTTCAACCTGTCGGACCCGGCGGTGGAAGAGGCGCTGTACGATTCGGCGGTAATGGGCAGCTTCGTGGGCATCGATCTGGGTCGCGAACCAGTGCCGGACGAGACCACGGTGTGCAAGTTCCGTCATCTGCTGGAAGAACACGGTTTGGGCGGGCAGATGCTGAAAACAGTGAACCTGTACCTGCAGAGCCAGGGAGTGCGGATCACGACGGGAACGATCGTAGACGCGACCATCCTGCATGCGCCCAGTTCGACCAAGAACCGCGAACAGAAGCGTGATCCCGAGATGCACCAGACGAAGAAGGGCAACCAGTGGTACTTCGGCATGAAGGCACACGTGGGCGTGGACAGCAAGACCAAGCTGATTCACACCGCGCTGGTGACAGCGGCCCATGTGGCGGACGCGAGCGTGTTGCCGGAGTTGTTGCACGGCGAGGAGACCCGGGTGTGGGGCGATCAGGCGTATCGCGGACAGAGGGAGGTCATCCAGCAATGTGCGCCGCGGGCGCAAGACTGCACTCACCGGCGCTACCGTTACAAAGATCACATCGACGCAGTGGAGCGGGCGAAGAACCGGACGAAGTCGACGGTGCGCTCCAAGGTGGAACACGTGTTTGGAGTGATGAAGCTGAAGTTCGGATTCGTCAAAGTGCGCTACCGGGGACTGGCGAAGAACGCCAACCGATTGTTTGCCACCTGCGCTTTGGTGAATCTGTTCCTGGTGCGCAAGAGGCTGCTGTACTGGGCGGCGTAGTGTCCTCTAACAGCGCCCCGACTACCGAATGTGCGAGTCGGAGAGGCTAAACAATCTGCGGGAATGAATGAAAGGATCTGAATTTCCCTTTGGAGTCATTCCTGCCTTAAATGCAACTGGTTATTCAGAGGTTCCCTAGGCAATCGACCGCCGTCGCCGTCGCGCCAGGCGCGACAAGGGAGGCCTTCGCCGCCTGGCCAAGCAACGGATCGGGCACGCCCGTGAGCTCGGCTTCCCGAATTCCTGCAAGTCATCGTTCGACATGCTACGCAGGCTCGTTCCGCCCGCAGAATTGGACGATCCACCCTGGGATATACGCGGAAGGTCTTGACCGGTACGGTCCACGGGGGCAATACCTTCTGGTGATTGCGCGTCCGGCTCACGACCAATGCTGCTTAAGACCGTATTGCAGTTCGTTCGTTGTCGAGGGCTTACTCTATCGATCCGACCTCGGACTTTGCTTCAGATACCGTTGGGATTTCAAACGCTACGGAAGTAAGCGGTACTTAGCGATTTGCAGGTCAACCTGTACAATCCAGGCTGATCTCTTCTTAACCCAGAGCACTTTTGTCTCCTCTTCGGAGGAGATGATCCACTGTTGTCTACTCTGGTTGAGCCTGAGACGCTCCATCGCGTCACCAAAGAATTCGGACCGCTGACTGCATCGCTTCTTTGTGAAAACTGCGATGGTTATTCCGGAAGTCCCAGACCATATTTGCAAGCCATTGATTTCATAATCGCGCATCTCAGAAAATTGCCGGAACGCTTAGCCTTATCACCGCGCACTTCATTTCATGAAACATAGTGCTTCCAGGCGGCAATTTGTCCATTGATCAGATAGTTGGGGAGTAGCCATCACCTACCAGAATCGCCTGGCTCCAACAAAAGTCCTCATCTACGACCAGAAATACGTGCCCAGAGTCGCAATGATAAGCAATTGTTCCAGATGAGCTGCATGTTAGCCCCACCAAGTATGCGGAAAGCAAAATGTCACGCAGGATCCGTTCGACCGATTTACTGCAGCAGATTGGGCACTCCCTGGGAACCATTTGTTTCCCTTGCCTATCTTTTTGGAAAACACTAGCCCGCAGGGGCTGCGCGGCCAGATTCCTGCGGGCAAGTGTTCTTACGTATCGAGGATCAATCGAGGGACAGTGTTGATTTTGCCAGAGGAAGCGGGAGATGTATGTGACGCCTGTCACCTATGTAGGGGTTGCGCAGTCATAAAAGTGCCACATCTTCCAACCGTGCGGATTAAAGTCCTCCTTAATCTTGCCGATGAGAAACTCGGTGCCCAAAGTCAGGATTACTCAATCACCAACCATCTTGCCGCCATAGAGTCGTGCGCCTTCTTACACCACTTCGAAATCGTTAAGACCTATTCCGATCCAGGCAGGAGCGGAGTGGACCTTGCTCGGCGTCCCGGCCTGCGGGCCTTGCTCGACGAGGTGGCCAATGCCATTGCTAAGTTTCAGGTCGTCCTGGTTTATGACGTAACCAGATGGGGACGATTTCAGGACATTGATGAGAGCGCCTATTACGAGTTCTTTGCAAGCGGGCAGGAATACAAGTCCACTATTGCGCAGAGACCTTCGCCTGTGATGACCCCAGTATGATGGCTGCCCTTCTGAAGGCAATCAAGCGAGTAATGGCAGCCGAGTATCTCCGGGAACTTTCTGCCAAGGTCATTGCGGTGGAGTGCCCGGCGAATTTTGTACCAGTGGAGATGAGGCAAACTGGTATGAGAGGAGC
Source organism: uncultured Acidobacteriaceae bacterium (assembly GCA_963698845.1). GTDB lineage: Bacteria > Acidobacteriota > Terriglobia > Terriglobales > Acidobacteriaceae > Bog-257. Next base: position 1,326,189 of record CAVOSH010000004.1, on the reverse strand, counting down.
TTGGTATGGCACGAGGGAAGAAACACACGGCGGAACAGATCGTGAGTTTGCTACGGCAGATCGAAGTGGGGACGGCGAATGGGAAGCTGACGCCGCAAGCCTGCAGGGAAGCTGGGATCACGGAGCAAACCTATTACCGTTGGCGCAAGGAGTACGGCGGTTTGCAAGTAGACCAGGCGCGGCGGCTGAAGGAGTTGGAGCAGGAGAACGCGAAGCTGAAGCGGCTGGTGGCTGAGCTGAGCCTGGACAAGCTGGTGTTGAAGGACATCGCCTCGGGAAACTTCTAAGCCCGGAACGGCGACGTTGTGCGGTGAGCCATGCGCGGGAAGAGCATGGGATCAGCGAGCGGCGAGCGTGCCAACTGGTGAATCAGCCCAGGGGCACGCAACGCTACCAGCCGACACAACGGGACGATGAAGATGCTTTGACCCGGGCCATTCTCGCGTTGGCTAGCCAATATGGCCGCTACGGTTATCGCCGCATCACCGCATTGTTGCGGGAAGCGGGCTGGCCGGTGGGCAAGGATCGGGTAGAACGCATCTGGCGTCGCGAAGGGCTGAAGGTTCCGCAGAAGCAGAAGCCACGAGGGCGGTTGTGGCTCAACGACGGGTCGTGCGTACGGCTGCGGCCGGAGCGGCCCAATCATGTCTGGTCCTACGATTTCGTCAGCACCTATACGCATGACGGCAGGACAGTACGCATGCTGAATCTCATCGACGAGTTCACGCGGAAGTGCCTGGCGATCCGTCCTCGACGTAGGTTGAACAGTCGGAACGTGATCGAGGTTGTGGCCGACGCCATGATCGAGCACGGAATCCCGGAACATATTCGCTCGGACAATGGCCCGGAGTTCATAGCCCAGAAGTTGCGGAACTGGCTGACGGACGTAGGAACGAAGACGCTGTACATCGAACCGGGCTCGCCTTGGGAAAATGGTTACTGTGAGAGTTTCAACTCGAAGCTGCGCGACGAATTTCTGAACGGAGAAATCTTCTACTCGCTGAAAGAAGTGCAGGTGCTGGCGGAACGTTGGCGCGTCTATTACAACACGGTGAGGCCACACTCTTCACTAGGCTATCGACCACCGGCACCAGCAGCCCAGCAGAGGCAAGCAAATACGGGGCATGGAAAACTGGAAAGCAAAGAACGCTTTCCACTTTCCCACACCCCTGACTGCGGCGGGATAAGTAGCGAACTCGCTGCGCTACACTAATATTCCACTTGGTACAAAATATCGGGCAGGCCAAGCCGGCAAAGCTATTCGCGCCACGGCCAATGCTGAGGGCGACTTCGACGCCTCGTCCATCGGAGGGAAACTTGTCTTCGCCCGAACGCGGGGGGACTCGAACTTCTGGGCTCTTCCTCTCGACGGGACCGGCGAACACTCCACCGGTTCGCCAGAACCTCTAACCTCGACTCCTGTTCGCAAGGGCCAGCAGTCGGCCGCAGGCGGAAAATTGTTGTACAGTGCCGAGGCCGGCGATCATTACTCACTTTTCTTGAAGGATGAGGAAAAGCGGAGCGAGGGGAATGGAGAAAAGCTGCGCGACGGTTTCTTCTCTGTGCTCGCGCCTGCCGGATCGCATTACGCCTACGGCGAGGGGGATAATCAAGGGCTCACCGTGTATCTCAAGTCACAGCGCTGGTGGTCGTTCTGGTCGACGAAGCTTTGTGAAAACTGCGGAATGCCACGTCAATTCTCGTCGGACGGAAACAAGCTGTTGCTCTGGCTCGATTCGCCAGCGCAGCAGCGCATCGATATAGTCGATTTCCCGTCGCGCAAGATCACTCCTGTCGTGTCGTCAACGGAACAGTTGATGGCCCCAAATTTTTCACCCGACGGACATTCGATTCTCTTTGTCGCTCAGGTCGAATCAGGTAAGTGGCGGGCATTCATAGTCCCGATTTCGGAACATATGCCAGTCCCGCCCGAGTGGATCCCAGTAACCACTGTCTCCGACAGGTTCTTTTACGCCTTCTGGTCGATCAAGGGCGACTTGTTTTACACCCTGTCTTCGCACGAGCAAGGAGGGAACTTGCGATTTTTGGATGCCCACCGCTTTGCTGGCACAGCGAAGCGTCCGGTCGGAGTCCCAATGCCGGTGTACGAATTTGATGAGACGCTGGTGCCGGGAATGGATCCGGTGTGGAATAACGTTTCTGTGGATGACAACAAAATCGTACTGGAACTCGGCGGAATCAACACCAACATCTGGATCAAGTGAATCCGCTAGCGCCCCCTCCTCTAGGATCGATAGACAGCTCGCGAATACCCGCGCGGATAAGTCATTGCGTTTGCATGAATTTGCAAGAATACCTTACGGCTGCAGAGATATCACCCGGTGCGGCCTTGAACCTGGGATGAGGCGAGAATATCGTGATATCCCTAAAGGTGGTGATAATCCAGCCATGTTCACTACAATTTTCGACCAGTCGAATAAGGGATCGCGGTGGAAAGCCTGGAGTCAGCGGTGGCTTTCCCCTCCATCGGAGAAACTCGGGGAAACAGACCGTCCGGGTAGTTCGCGGAGGAGTGCTGAAATCGCTCATCGATATTTCGCTGATGGAGAGGTCGAATACATCTGCATGTCCTGCCTTGGCGTGGTCTGCAAGGTGCGACATCTCGAAGATGCCCTGATTTATCAGCGAGCCCACACCTGCCGAAGACAGGAACCGGCGTTCGCTCTTGCCCGAAAGGTGAGCTGAATCCGGCCTGTGGAGACACTATTGCTGCCGCGAATAGCCCGCCCTGACCAGAGCTCGGACAATGATCTGAGCCGCGCCGCAAGTCTGGCTCTCGGTGTCAGAAGATCACAGCCGAACGCTGGGATCAAACTGTGGGCTGCTGGCATTCTCTTCCTCCTGGCCGGACAGCTTGCGGCCAGTCTTCTGCTTCAGCGTGGATTTTTCCTTACCTTGGCGACCGACGTCATTGCCATGCTTTTGATGTGTTCTGCCGTGTTTGCCTTCTCAGCGAATGCGAGGGCAACGGTCACCCAAACCAGAGCATTCTGGACCCTGGCTGCCTCGTCCTGGGCAATTACACTCGTTGGACAAGCCCTGTGGATTTATTTCGACGTGGTATTGCGAAGAGAAGTCCCCAACCCATTTGTCGGAGACGTTCTTTTATTTTTGTCCAATGTCCCATTCTTAGCGGCACTGTTGCTGCAGCCAAATCTGGATCGGCCCGCGAGTGCTAAACAGAAAAAGTCTCTGGATTTCGTTTTGCTGCTTCTGTGGTGGCTGTACTTATATTTGTTCTATGTCATACCGTGGCAATACATCAAGCCAGATGAAGCGCGATACGGTTCGAATTACAACGTTCTCAGTGCGCTGATGGATGTGGTGCTTGTTTCAACCATAGCTTTCTCGTGGTGGCACAGTTCGAGAGGCTGGCGCTGGATTTTTGGCAGCTTCTTTGCCGCTCAGTTGCTGACTGGGCTGACCGCGTATTGGAGCAACAAGGCCATAGAGCGCCACCTTTACTTTCCGGGTTCCTGGTACGACATTCCTTATGCCGTAGCGCTAGCCTCTTTCACCATGGTTGGGTTGGTTGGGCTGGGGGTGAACTCGACCTCCCTTGCCCCTGCGAAACTTCGGGCTGAATTGCCATTCGCGGGGCTCGGGATGGCAAGCGTCCTTTCCATTCCAATCCTGGGGGCCTGGGCAGCCTTGCACCGCGAAGTTTCGCCGGACGTCACACTTTTTCGTCAGCTGGTTACGCTCGGTACGGTGTCGGTGATGGCCTTGCTGGTTTTTGCGAAGAAGCACCAATTGGCGGCGCAGTTGACCCAGGCAAACCAGGTACTCCAGGAAGCCTCCACGACCGATTTCCTGACCGGCGTTCGTAATCGCAGATTCTTTGATCTGATCATCAGCGGGGAAGCGAGTCAGGTCCTCAGGTCTCGTACTCCACCCTCTCGCCGGCCGGTTGGCGACTTGATCTTGTACATGATGGATCTCGACGACTTTAAAGAAATCAATGACCACTATGGACACGAGATGGGGGACAAGATCCTGATCGAGGTAGCCCAGCGAATTCGCGCCTTGATACGCGGTGCCGATGTCCTGATACGCTGGGGTGGCGACGAATTTCTCATCGTCTCGCGAGATTCCACCCGGGCAGGAGCAGCCGGCTTTGCCTTGCGGATCCTGAACGCCTTCGCGAAGCCCATCGAAACCGACAGTGTCCCAATAGGGCTGAACATCTCCATCGGATGGGCGGCCTTTCCCTGGTTTCCGGAAAATCCAAATGAACTGCCGGTGGAGGCCGTACTGGGATTTGCCGACCGTGCGCTTTACGAAGCCAAGGAAGCGGGAAAGAATCGGGCAGTCGGGCTGTGTCCCATAACGGAGGTAAAGTCGTTCGACGTTGCAACCGGCAGTAGTCCCGTTCCAGCTTATTCGGTGGAGACGATCCGCCAGTCCAAACCTCCTCTTCCTACCACGAGGGAGGCCGGCACCTGCCAGGTAAAACTCGGTGCCACCCACGGCGCGGGCCATATCCTGTAATTTTTCGCCAGCATGTAGTAGCGTTTGCGATCAACTGAGCCTTCTGCCTCCGCCGGCATGCCGGGAAGAAAAGCTTGGCGTGCCACGCACAAAGCTGATGTAATCCTGGGACCGGGAGACGACCAACCATGTGTTTTTCAGCAGCAGCGAACTTTGTTGGCAGTGGAGTGCTGGGCACGATCGGCGTCGTTACCCTCACCAAGGTGAAGCACAGACGGGAACTGCTTTTCGCAGCGCTGCCAGCGCTGTTCGCCTTGCATCAGTTCATCGAGGGGTTTGTCTGGCTGGGATTAGATGGGGTCATGCGGCCTATAGTGGCGCACGACATGGGCGCGGCCTTCATGCTGTATGCCCAGGGATTGCTGCCATTCCTGCTGCCATTAAGCGTGCTGCTGTTCGAGGCCGACGTAAAAAGCCGCAGACGCATGGTACCGTTTGTTCTGCTCGGTGGAGCTACAACGTTATATATTTTGTGGGCATTGACAGCCTACCCATTGCAGGTCTTCGTCAGAGAAAACAGTATCGTTTACATTAACCAGGCAACAAACAATACAGCGGTGGCCGTGTTCTACGTGATTGCGACTTGCGGTTCGCTGTTCTTTTCTAAGGTAAGGCCGATGATCATCTTCGGCGCGGCGAACCTGGCGATTCTGCTGACGGTAATGGCGGTCAAGCGGTACGCGTTCACTTCTCTATGGTGTGCCTACGCTGCCGTCGCCAGCCTGATCATCCTTGTCTACTTCTGGAAGAGCAGCGCGGAGCGGCCGCTTCTCTACACCTAGTCATACCAACTTGATGTTAACCGCGAAGAGTTCGCGCCCTGGCTCCCCACCCGCGCAGCAGGTCTACGAGCCACCATCCGAGAGTTTCAGAAGCGGTATACGTAGCCGGTCGATATCTGGAAGTTTCCCTGGGTAACAATGATGTCGTCCGACAAGAGGCTGCCAAAGTGGGAGACGGTCTCCGTGTTGGTACGATCGGTGAGATAGCGCACCAGGGTAGTTCCCACATCAAAGCGCAGGGTCGAATTACGGTTGGGATAGACCTCTGCGACGGCTCCGAAATCGGTCGCGAAACGCGTAAGGCCGCTGGTATTGCTGTCTCCCAGCTTTTGTACGGCATCCTCGTAGTAGATGAATCCCGGCCGCACCTTGGCAAATAAAGCCCAGTCTTGCCAACGTTTACCCATCTTGGCGCCGAATAAGCCTTCGATCATGGGCCGCGAGCCGGCTTGTCCGGGAAGCGCGTTAACGGAATTGTCCAATCCAAAACTGCGGGTGGGATACCAAACGAAATTAAAGCCCACGCCAGAGAAGGACTGGCGGCAGCCGAGACAGTTCTGGGTCACGACCGGCAAGCTGACGTTGGTGTACTGAGTGCCGATCTCCCAGTGGTCAACGGAGGGAATCGTTTTGTTGTCGTCGTGAACTTTTGGCTTCTTCGCCGCCAGTACGAAATTGTTATTTTCATTCGGCAGTTGCCACACCAGCTTGCCCATGAAGAGTGCAGCCCAGTCCTTGCTGGGTTCCAGCACGGCGCGCAGAACTCTACCTCCAAGAATTCTGTGGTTTCTGGCGGCGGGCACTACAACATATTTTTCGAGTGTGTCCTCGCCCATCACCCATAACATTCCGCCCCACGGCGTCATGACCCAATCGCTGAGTCCAGTATTGTTGGTTGGCGGTTTATGGACTCCTTTAGGCGGGTCAGTTAAACAAGAGGCTTTGTAACCGCAACCAGGCAGGTAGGTAAAGCCGCCGGCATTTCCAATGGAAGTTTCACTGAATGGTCCAACCTTCCATTGAGCCTCCCAGGCCGCCGTCCAGGCTACCGCTTCCAACCTGGTCACCCAGTAATCGCGATTTTTCCCGATGACTGCCCGGCGACCGCGGGGGCTATTCTGAAAAACGATTCGACTGAATACTGCGCCCTGCAGGGGATGGCCGACGTCATTCACGATGAAGTCGTCTCCATCTGCCCAGCGATGGAGGTTATAACCATCGTAGGAGACGAACCAATCGTGGAAGTACGGCAGGTGCGCCAGGTTGTACTGCAATCCAGAATCGGTGGCGACGCGAAACACATCGCTTGATAAAGTGAACTCCAATGACTGGAGCATCGCGGGCCAAAAGTGAAACGCCTCAGGCGGGGAAGTGGGTTTGGCGAGTACGACGCCCATTGAACTCGATGCCGAAGAGGATCCGTCGCTCAACGGCCATGTGTTGTTCTTGGGAATATCTGCTATGGGAGTTGGGCAATAAGGATCTTCTGGAGGATTAGCCTCGGCGGAATTGTCAGCCCGGCTCAAACGCTCCCCGCAGCGACGTCCTGCCTCAAATAGATTCTGACCAAAAGCGAATGTGTTCGAGATCGCCAGCAAGAGCAAAAGAAAATACCAACTGTGAGCGCGCGATCCACGCACGATTCGGTTCCACTTCAAGTAATGCACAACCATCTCCCCACGCATCGATGAAAGAATTGGAAGTAAGGCGAGATAAGGAGAATAGTTGAACGTGGCGAAGGCGGTCTACACCATATTTACGTCGTTCTACTCCTACCAGTGCAGCCGGAGAACAAAAGAATCTGCGTTTCACGAACAGTAATGCTACTTCGCGAGGCCTGGCCTTTCGCTGGCATGCAAGTAACTCTAGCAGTCTGATCGCGGTTCTACGATTTGACATCACCTCATCGCCGGTCTAGTTTCTGAAATGCTCATGCCCACACTCCAGGAGCAATTCGGCCAGATCGATATTTATCTCTTTGACCAGCTTCTTAAGGGCAGCATTTTACCGGGGATGAGAATACTGGACGCAGGATGCGGCTCGGGTCGAAACCTTATTTACCTGCTGCGGGAAGGCTACGAAGTTTACGGCGTCGACTCCGACCCGCAGGCCGTCGATACGGTACGCCGTTTCGCCAGAATGTTTGCGCCCACTCTTCCCCTGTCGAATTTTCGCGTCGAAGCCGTCGAACAGATGTCGTTCGAGGATGCATTCGCAGATGTGGTGATCAGCAATACTGTTCTTCATTTTGCCACTGATGATGCGCACTTTGAATCCATGCTGCAGGGATCGTGGCGCGTTCTTAAACCGGGTGGCCTCTTTTTTTGCCGCCTCGCCTCCACCATCGGCATGGAGAGTCAGTTCAAGCCCATCCAGGGACGCCGCTTCCAATCGCCAGATGGCGCGGAACGGTATCTGGTGGACGAAGCGCTGCTGAGCTCAATTGCCGAACGCATTCGCGGCGAACTCATTGAGCCATTGAAGACCACCCTTGTTCAAAATCAACGCGCCATGACCACATGGGTGCTGCGGAAGAACTAGACAGCAACTTACGCTGGCTGCGCGCATCCCGTTGGAAAGGGTTCAGCGACTGGCGTGAGCCTGTCCCGTTTCCCTGATATCCTCGAAAAGAGATCCCTCGAGGAAGTTGCACCTCTTGCCCCCTATTCTCAACGCACAAAACATTTCAAAGAGCTATGGTGCTCTACCTCTGTTTCGGAATGTTGCCTTCACCATCGCGGAGGGCGAGCGGATCGGGCTGATTGGGCCAAACGGCTCAGGCAAGTCGACGCTGCTGCAAATACTTTCTGGCGCGATCGAGCCTGATAGCGGAGAAGTTGCGTCGCGCAAGCGCACCCGGCTCAGCTATGTGCAGCAGGAATCGCAGTTCGCTTCCGGGCAAACGGTGCGTGCGGTGATCGAAGCCGCCCTGGAACGCTCGGCCGTTCCCGGCGATGAGTGGCAGGCGCGCTTGGCCGAAACCCTCGGCCGCGCCGGCTTTGAAGATATTGGCGTGACGGCAGAATCTCTTTCCGGTGGCTGGCGGAAGCGGCTCGCCATTGCAGAGGCGCTGGTGCAGCAGCCCGATATCCTGCTGCTGGATGAGCCCACCAATCATCTCGATCTTGCTGCCATCGAATGGCTCGAAGAGCTTCTTCAGTCCGCCTCGTTCGCCTCGGTGGTGGTCAGTCACGATCGTTACTTCCTGGAGAACTTCGCTACGGCGATGGTGGAGCTGAACCGCGCCTATCCTGACGGACTTCTGCGGGTAGCGGGAAATTACAGCAAGCTTCTGGAAGAGAAGGAAGCGTTTCTCCATGCCCAGGCTAAACACCAGGACGCGCTGGAAAATCGGGTACACCGTGAAATTGAATGGCTGCGTCGCGGGCCCAAGGCACGCACTTCCAAGTCGAAAGCCCGCATCGACAAGGCAAATCAACTGATTGCCGAACTGGCTGACCTGAACACTCGTACACGCACCGCCAGCGCGGCCATCGATTTTTCCGCGACGGATCGAAAAACTCGACGGCTGCTTGAATTGGAAGACGTGAGTTTCGATATCGGTGGACGCACGCTCTTTCAAAATCTCGATTTTGTTCTAACGGCCGGAATGCGCGTCGGCCTGGTAGGCCCGAATGGAAGTGGCAAGACGACCTTACTGCGGCTGCTGTCGCAAGAGCTGACCCCAACGGCGGGAACCATCCGCACCGCCGAGTCATTGCAAATTGTCTACTTCGATCAGAACCGCACCCTCGATCCTGAGGTAACCCTGCGCCGTGCGCTCGCCCCTGACAGCGACTCCGTGATTTACCAGGATCGCGTGATCCACGTGGCTTCGTGGGCCGCACGCTTCTTGTTCACCGGCGAGCAACTGAATCAACCGGTGGGGCGGCTGTCCGGGGGAGAGCGCGCCCGCGTGCTGATTGCCAAGCTTATGCTGCAACCGGCAGACGTTCTGCTGCTCGACGAACCCACCAATGATCTCGACATTCCCACGCTCGAGGTGTTGGAAGAGAGCCTGCTCGAATTTCGTGGTGCACTGGTGCTGGTCACGCACGATCGCTATTTGCTGGATAGCGTTTCCACCACAGTTGTGGGCTTCGATGGTCTCGGCGCTGCCCAGCGTTTCGCAGATTACTTGCAATGGGAAGCGTGGCAGGAGGAACGGCAGCGCGACGCCAAAACGCTTGCCAAAGCCGTGGAACGTGAGGCAGAGGCAAGCGACTCTTCGCCGGCAAGGGGTACTGCCGGTATGAAGAAGAAGCTCTCCTATCTTGAAGCGCGCGAGTATGCGACTCTGGAGCAGCGGATTGCCGAAGCCGAATCACGCCTCCGGGCAGCGCGGGACGCTTACGAAGATCCCGCGATCGTCAGCGACGCCGTTGCGCTGCTCTCCGCGCAGGACGAACTGCAACGCGCAGAGCAGCTAGTTGACCAGATCTATGCTCGCTGGGAAGAGCTCGAAGCCAAGATGGTGTGAGGGGTCAAGGCCAGGGCTCGGCAGCGGGGAATCACTGTCCTGTTCCCGGCCGATTCGAATTCCCGCAAAGATCCACGGGCTTCAACGAGTAACTGACATCATTGCTGGTGACCTTCCAGAAGCTCCGCTCCGAATAAAAATTGCAGAGATCGGAATCGTTGCCTGCTCCTTTGGAGCGGGCCCACAGAATCTTCTGCGATCCCAAATCCGCCCAGTTGTGCACCAGTTCCTCGCCGGGGTAATGATGCTCCAGGTCGTAGGAGACCAGAACGAGTTGCTTGCCGGGCTCGTCCTTCAACTGATGTTCGATCAAGCGCCGGTTGTCGGGGAAAGTAAATACGGAATTCACTGCGGCACTGGCCGTCTGGCGAGTGAGACTTCCGATCAGTACGGTAAAACAAACTGCCAGTACGAAAGCTCGCTCGCCTGTCGTCTCCTGCTGCCACAAGTAACGCAGACCTGCTACCGCGAACAGGTAAACCGTCACGGTTGCGGGAGCCGCGTAATGGAACATGGTATAGGTGCACAGCGCGACGGCGAGCGACATCGACGCGGCGGCGAAGATCGCCAGTCGTCCAGGGCCTTGCCGCCAAAGTGACAACATGCCGACGATCACGGGGAATGACAGCGCCAGCCCGCAGTAGAAAAACCAGTTGGTTACCAGGCGAGATGCCTCGGTGCTGACGACTCCAGCCAGCGTTTTCGTTTCTTCGTAGCTGTATTCTTGCCGCGTAACTTCGTAGAACTTCTCAAAGACCGGATCGCGAAAGGTCAAAACAGATTTCGGTTTCTCCCAGAAGAACAACGGAAGCGGCGAGTACACACGCTCGTTCAAAAGGTGCGGCAACAGGAGCGGGTTGCCGGTTGTGCTCCGGTTGTAGAACCCCATCCAAGCCGCCCCCAGCAATCCAACCGCGATAAAGGGAAGCAGCGTGGTCCGCAATTGCAATCCATGCGTGCGTACGCCGGCCACGACTTTATGAGCAAAATAGACCACCAGGGGGACCGAGAAAGCGAAGCCCTCGTATGGGCGAGAGTTAGCCAGCACTAGTAAGGAAAACGCGAACAGGCACGTTAGCAGTACGCGAGCACGCTGCGAGCGCTGTTCTTGAAACAATCGAACGACGGCTCCCAGTGCCAAAGCTCCCGCGGCTGCCGCTACTGAGCCGCCCCAGTACGAGTTCATCCAGTAGGAAAAAAGAGCCAGACGAAGTACCGCGAACACTCCCCCCAGCAGCGCCCAGCCAGGTGGCACGAAGGCTTGTAGCGTCCAACAAATTGCTCCACACAAAATCGCAGTGCTCAGATAGATGCCGACCCAGGGCTGGTGAAATATCACCTCACCGGCTGCCAGGACCACGCCTTGTGCAATCGGATACTTGGAATGATAGGTGGGGGCCAGATTGATGTGAAACGTCTCGAAATGTTGCTGGGACGGGGGCGTGGGATTCGCCACCCTGCCATGGGCGAATGTGTCTCCCATCAGCAGGTAGCTGTACTCGTCGTCGATACGGGGATAAGGTACTCCCACCCAAGGCAAAAGCAGCGCCCGGCCGGCCATGGCGAGGGCAATTACCAGCAGCACGGCTCGCCAGTTGTTGGCCAGTATGGCGCTCAACCATCGTGGGCGGGGAAGGGTGCCATGGAAGAAACGGAGAAACAGGAAGGCGAGTACTGTGATTGCCACCAGAATGCTGGTTTCAACGGCTAGCATACGCAAGCCGTTAATCGGCACGTAACTCATTGGCGGAGCGGATCCTCTGCTAGAGGATAGCAGAGCTAAGAAATTTCCCCAGCAAAGCAATAGCGATGCGTGCCATAGCAGGCACGGTCATCGCTGGATGTAGGAGAACCGCAGCGGGACTGCAGTTACGGACGCGCCGGGCCGGGCGTGCCGGCGAAAAGCTTAACGACCACCAATACCGCAGCCGCGACCGCCAATATGAACTTGTTCTCGATCAGGAAGCGCAGCCCTGCGTCCGACAGGTTGGCCATGGTACTGCGATTGGTAGCGATCATTTCACGCAGATCCATACCTATACTAAACACGGCATAGAGGAACAGCAGCAGCAGCCCAATTCCGATGAGGAAAAGCAGGGTCGGCATTTCATGTTTCTTCATTGGCGCACTCGATTCCGTTAAACGAAATGTAGGTCTTGCATCGTGCGGCGTCTATGGCGTTAAGGTTTGAGGATGTCAACCTACAAAGCGGGTACTTACGCTGCTCTGGGACACCCATGTTTGTCCTAAATGCTTTTGTATTTCTATCCCTCTTCAGGCTATGCCGTGATAAGCCTGATAGGCACTAGCCCCGGGTTTCAGGGGGTTTTCTGCCGGCTCATGAACCTTATTAAAGAGAGCCCCACGATGGCGTCACGAATCCGGCTTGACGAAAAGGCGCAGGAAAATTGGTGACGGATCGTTATTCGGCAATCACTCCGCTCGGGGAAGATGAAGGGGATGTTCCGGCAGCTGGGCCGACGTGTTCGTGTTTACGTTCGCGTTGCAGGAGACGCGCGGAAAGATCGTTACAGCACGATGAATTCCGGCGTGCGACCAGAGCGTGTCCTTGACAGTAAGCGCCGCGGAGCACTAAGTTCAGGTTGCGATTCGCTGAACATTTCATCCTCATGTCGAACCTGGTGGACTATTTATTGGAGCTGGCTGCCGATCCCGATCGGTGTGCGCGGTTCAAGGCCGATCCCGAAGCGGAGTTGCGATATACTGCCTTGAGCGACAGCGAAAAGTCTGCCCTGGCAAGCCGTGATGCGCGAAGCATCTCCGAAGCGATCGCCGCTCAGAATCCCGATTCGGGAACCGTCCTGCAATGCATGCTCTCGCTGCTCAACGAATCAGGCGCCTAGTCTATGGCCAAGGGTAGCCTTATTGTCGTCGGCAGTGGTATAGCCGCCCTCAGACACGCCACCCAGGAAGCTTGCTTCCATATTTCCCACGCAGACAAAGTGTTCTTCCTGGTCGTGGATCCCCTCACCAAGGCCTGGATTTTGAGCCTCAATTCAGTCGCTGAGTCCCTCTCGGTCCATCTTGTCTCCGGCAGAGACCGGCAGCAGAGTTTTAACGAGATGGTCGAGCGAATCGTGGCTGCCGTGCGGAGCGGCCAGCGCGTGTGCGCCGTCTTTTATGGACATCCGGGGATATTCGTACAGCCTTCCCACATGGCGATAAGTCGCGTTCGTGCAGAAGGTTATGAGGCTGCGATGCTACCGGGCATATCCACGGAAGATTGTCTGGTAGCGGACCTCGGGGTAGATTTGTCCCAATCCGGATATCAATGTTACGAAGCTTCGAATTTTCTAGTTTGCGCCACCCTTCCCAATACGGCGGCGGCGCTGATTTTATGGCAAATAGGTGTGATTGGGCAGGTGAAATGCGGAGTCGACCGGGAAGACGGTCTGCACATCCTGACTGAGAAGCTCCTTGCCTTTTATCCTCCTGATCACGAAGTCGCAATCTATGAGGCGGCAACCCTGCCGGTTTGCGACCTGATGGTGCGACGGACGGCGCTCAGCAAACTTCCCAACTGTCCGGTCACTCCGGTGTCGACACTCTTCATTCCACCCGCTCGCGAATCTCCATTTGACGCAGAAATGCTGGCCCGGCTTCAAATCGATATCCGATAGATTTTACCTGCAAAATGAAGTACCTTGAGCTGTCGACTCTTAAAAAAAAAGGCAATCAAGGAGGGGGACTCCATGGCGAAGAATGCTAAGGATTTCATCGATGAAGTCGGCCGAAACGCCGAGCTGCGGAAGGAAGTGTTCAAGCAGTCGGGCGACGTCGTCCTCGGCCTTGCCAAGAAACATGGTTTTGAATTCAGCAAGCAGGAGCTGCATGATGCGCTGCGCGACAAGCTGGGCGTGGCGCCCGAACAGCCTGCTTCTGACACGGAATCTTCCAATTGCGTGGTGGTCATTGTCGCAGCGGCCGCGCGAAACAAATAACGTTATAACCTATTGAACCTGACAACGATGCCGGAGGTGTTCTCTCGCTATCGTGTCCGAGGCAAGCTCGGGCGCGGCGGCATGGGCGAGGTGTACCTGGCGGAGGACCCGTCGCTGCGGCGCAAGGTCGCCCTCAAAATTCTGCCCTCTGCGCTCCAGGAAGATCCGGTTCGGCGCCAGCGCTTTGTCCGTGAAGCCCAGCTTGCTGCCGGAGTCGATCACCCCTACGTCTGCAAGATTTATGAAGCTGGAGAGTTCGATGGCGTGGCCTTCATCGCCATGGAGTTCATCGATGGCCTCAGTCTGGCTGACCAGTTGCGAACGGGGCCACTCGGTCTTTCGGAGGCCCTGCGGATCTGTATCGAAGTGACGGAGGCCCTGGCGCGCGCCCATGAAGTGGGAATCATCCATCGCGACCTGAAACCTTCCAACGTCATGCTGACCCGGGACGCTCACGTCAAGGTCGTCGATTTCGGGTTGGCCAGGCATTTCGAACTCAGCGAAGAACAGAACGCCACCGAAACGCTGTTAAGCAATCCCGGATTCATTTCCGGCACTCTGGCGTATATGTCGCCCGAGCAATGCCGGGGCTGCAGCCTCGATCAGCGATCCGACATCTTCTCTTTGGGCATCATCTTCTACGAAATGCTGACCGGAACGCATCCCTTCCGCCGGCATTCGCCGCTGGAAACCGCGATTGCCATCATGCACGATCAGCCGCCCGCCATCGTTACCGGATCGCACTGTCCGATCGGTATACAGCAGGTTGTGCAGAAGATGCTGGCGAAGTCGGTAGAGTTCCGCTATCAGACAGTGTCAGAGCTGCTTCTGGCATTGCGGGCGGTGAGTGCTAGACCCCATGAGTCGCTCCCGGATATCAGACCCTTAGGACCGTCGATTGCGGTGCTCCCCTTTGCCAATCACAGTGGAGACGAGGAGAATGACTACCTCAGCGATGGAATGACGGAGGAGATCATCGTTCGGCTGGCCAAAATTTCCAGCCTGCGTGTGATCGCCTTGAGGTCCGTGCTGCATTTTAAAAACTCTGACAAGACCTTGGAGCAAATAGGACAGGAGCTGGGAGTCGGTACCGTGCTGGAAGGGAGCATCCGCTTCTCCGAGGGCCGGATTCGCATTCTGGTTGGTCTTGTCGACGTTTCAAATCTCTCCCAGCTGTGGGCTGAGACTTACGATCTGCAGGCCGCGGATATATTTGGCGTTCAGAGGGAAGTTGCCGAGCAAATTGCGTCGGCCCTGCGCGCGCGCTTTCCCTCAGGCCTGTCGGATTCCAGCCTCGCGTCGGTCCGTGTGCCCGAGAATCTTGAGGCTTATCATCTGTACCTCAAGGGCCGTCACGCCATGGGGCAGATCTCACCTGAAAGTTTTCGTACTGCGATACAGTTGTTCCGGCGGGCGCTCGATCTGGATGCTACTTACGCTCGCAGCTACGCCGGGCTGGGGCTTTGCTACGCCACTTCCGGCCACCTCTCGTTCATGCCGCCCAAGGAAGCGTTCACGCTGGCCAAAGCTGCGGCTGCCAAAGCGCTGGAATTCCAAGAGACCTTGCCCGACGCGCACCTCGCCACGGCGCTGGTTTATCTGTGGTATGAGTGGAAATGGGATGGAGTGGAACAGGAGCTTCGCACGGCGGCGACACTGTCTCCCAACGATCCCGACGCGCATTTGTTGCTAGGCATTTACTGGATCATTCAAGGCCAGCGGGAGCGTGCGATTCGCGAAGCCCGCCGCGCCCTGGACATTGATCCGCTCTCGCCTCGCGTCAGCGCTATGCTGGGTTGGGTCCTTTGTTTTGCCGGACAGACCGACGAAGCGACTGAGCAACTTCAACGCACCCTGGAACTCGACCCCGGATACCTGGTCGCCAGTGCCTTGCGGGGAGAAACCCATCTGCTGAAAGGCAACTTCGAAGAAGCAATCCAGATTTTCGAGCCTTGGCCGTGGGCAAAGTCACACCTGGCCATCGCTCGTGCCTTGTCCGGGGATACGGAAACGGCGCTCAAAATACTGGCAGAAATTAAAGCGCCTGCGCAGGCGGGCTACCAGTCGCGTTACGACATTGGAATGCTCTGCCTGGCCTTGCACCTGGTGGAGGAAGGTTTCGACAACCTGGACCAGTCTTTCGAACAACGCGATCCGAAGCTGGTTTTCCTGCGGCCCGTGGTCGAGGTAACACCCCATCTTCAGAGTCTGCGCCAGCATCCGCGTTATCTACGGCTGGTAGAAAAAATCGGTTACCGATCGTCAGCCAACTGACCCTCCTTATGCTGTTCCTGGATCATCTTGATGCTGAGTGGCTAACGGGTACGCCTACCGAAGCGGTCGCGAAAGCTTATCGCCGCGGCACTCATCGTTGCGTAGAACCGCGTCAAACCCTTGATCGCATACAGCCCCATCTGGCCAAGATGGGCATCACCCGAATCGCCAATGTCACCGGTCTTGACCGCATCGGCATCCCGGTAGCACTCGCTTGCCGTCCCAACTCGCGTTCTCTGTCCGTCTCGCAAGGAAAAGGGGCGACGCTCGATGCCGCTAAAGCATCGGCTGCGATGGAGTCGGTCGAGCTCTACCATGCTGAAAATATTCGCCTGCCCTTGCGTTTGAGCAGCTACGAAGACTTGCGCAGGTCTGCGCACGTGGTCGAGGTTACGGAGTTACCCCAGGCCAAGGACGGCCTCTTTCATAAGGACCGCCGTTTGCTTTGGATCGAAGGGTACGATCTTCTCCAGCACCAGAAATTCTGGCTGCCGTACGAGATGGTGAGTACCGATTTCACTTTGCCGTTCTCAGATGGATACGGTTGTTTTCCTCCCAATTCCAACGGGCTGGCGTCAGGGAACAACCTGTTGGAGGCCATCAGTCACGGTCTCTGTGAAGTTGTGGAGCGCGATGCCATCACGCTTTGGAGCTTATCCAGCGCGGAGCGACGGAGCCGGACAGAACTCGATCTCAACACCGTGAATGACGATGTCTGTGGTGAACTGCTGGAGAAGTTCGCACGCGCCAAGATCGCAGTGCAGGTGTGGGACGTCACCAGCGACGTCGACCTCCCCTGTTTCCGCTGCCTGATTGAGGAGAGCAATCAGGATCCCTTGCATTTTGGCTATCCCGGGCGAGGTTTTGGATGTCATCCCAGCCGCTCCGTCGCTTTATCCAGGGCCTTGACCGAAGCCGCGCAGGCGCGGCTGACCTACATTGCAGGTTCGCGTGACGATGTCTCCCGCTCCGGCTATGAACGAATGAGAAGCTCAAGTGCAACTTCACTTGCCGCCGATTTACAGATGCCGGAGAAACGTGATTACTCGTCTGTCCCCGACTGGGATGAGCAAACCTTGATGGACGATCTGAAGCGGGAGCTAAATTCGTTGACCGCTTGCGGGATCAATCGGGTCATCGTAATCGACCTGACTGTCGAGGAATTTCAGATTCCGGTGGCCAAGGTGGTCATACCTGGATTAGAAGGGGTCATCTTTGAATCCGATTACTCGCCCGGAACGCGAGCCTCTCGACGGGCCAAGCCACAATGAACCTCGTCGTCTTCACCGGTCCTACATTGTCGGCAGAAGCCGCTCGATCTGAGCTGGAGGCGACGTATCTGCCGCCTGCCGCCCAGGGAGACGTCTATCGTGCCACCATTCACCGCCCCGCGGCGATTGGCATTATCGATGGTGTCTTCGATCAGGTACCTTCCGTCTGGCACAAGGAAATCTTGTGGGCGATGAGCGAAGGTATCCACGTCTTCGGCTCCGCCAGCATGGGCGCTCTTCGTGCCGCCGAGCTGGCGGCCTTCGGCATGAATGGAGTTGGCGAGATCTTTCGTGCTTATCAGAGTGGTGTCCTGGAAGACGATGATGAGGTCGCGGTGGTTCATGGAACCAGGGAGGACGGCTTCTGCGCCCTCTCCGACGCCATGGTTAACATCCGCCAAACTCTGCTGCGCGCCGAGGCTGAAGGTGTGATCAGTCCTGCTGTTCGTCTTGCTTTGGAGCGCAGCGCCAAAAACCTTTGTTATCCCGACCGCTCTTATGCCCGTGTGTTAGAGCTCGCTGGCCAGGCAGGCTTGCCGCTTCCCGAGCTCGACAGGTTGCGGAGCTGGCTGCCCACAGGAAGAGTCGACCAGAAACGTCAGGATGCTTTGGAGATGTTGCGTGAGATGCTCGCGGCCGTGGACAACGGCCTGGCACCGAAGGTAGTGGATTACAAATTTGAAAATACGGTCGTGTGGCACTCCCTGGTTAACTCCGCAGGTTTTCTGCACGGAGAGAGCGACCGGCGCGACGAGCTGTCAACCGACGAAATCCTGGCTGAGTTGTGGGCGAATCCACAATTGTGTCTCCAAGCCTACCAGTACGCCACCATTCGCCACCTGGTGCGGCAGGCAGCCCAATTCAGCGGCATAAAGCTATCGGCGGAGACGATGGCCGCGGCCGAGGATGCTTTCCGCGCTGATCGAGGAATCAGGGAGCAGCCAGAGCTTGAGCGTTGGCTCGATCGTCACCACATTACCCCGGCAGAGTTCGCCGAGTTGGTACAGCACGAAGCGCTGCAACATGAGTCTTCCCTGGCGCCCTCTCCTTTTCCGCACCGCTGGATGGTCGACTGGCTCCGAATCAGCGGACATTTCGAGGCCATGGCGTCGGAGGCTCTGGCAAAAAAACATGCGCTGGCGCAACAGGTTTCAAACGCCGGGAATCAAGAAGTCGTCACGGAAGCATTGCTCGAGTGGTATGTGGAGCAACTAGCTTCGCCGGATGCGCTGGAACAGGCCCTGTCCCGGACGACGTTGCCGTACTTGCGGAAGGATTGGGACGCATTTCTGGCGTCGATCGTGAAGCAGCACCGCCTGCGAGCGGCTGAGCGTGAGCAGGCTGCCGGCAAGTAATCGCAAAAAGGATCAGGAACTCCACATCGAAAGATCGCGTCCGATCATTCGTTCCAGGCTCTCGACTTCGGGCCAGAATAGTTCCTTGATCCTGTTCCTGGCGGAGTACGACACCTCGGGAAACGGCGCTCCACCGCTCAGGAACAATCGCATCAGTGAAGAGTCGCGCACCCCGGCAACAACATTGTCCAGGTTATGGGCTTTGCACCAATCGGCAATCGCCGTGGCTGTGCGGGTTACAAGGAAACTCCGCGGCTGAGTCATTCGCTCCGAGGAGTGAACATGCCGCAGTTCGGCATCCGAGAGCAGGCCGCCGGGAATGTCCAGGAATGTGAACAGGCGGTCCATGTATCCCTGTGGCGACGCGCACAGATCGTCGTGCAGCGTGACTAAGGTCTGCTCGGTGGAAAACGTCTCCTGCC
Organism: uncultured Acidobacteriaceae bacterium; assembly: GCA_963698845.1. Lineage (GTDB taxonomy): Bacteria > Acidobacteriota > Terriglobia > Terriglobales > Acidobacteriaceae > Bog-257. Next base: position 1,307,131 of record CAVOSH010000004.1, on the reverse strand, counting down.
AGAGTTTAAGGTGGGTTGCGTAGCGCGCGGATGCAACTAACTCCGAGTCCAATTGCAAAGCTTCTTCCAGGCCGCAGCGAAGCAAACCGTAAGCCCGCTTGACCCGGTACAGCGACACGATGCGGTGAACCGGGTTTCTGAAGACGAAGATCAGTTTCGCGCCGGGAACGGTCTGCGCAATGCCTTCACGAGCCTCGGCCGAGGCGAAATAGGTGGGAGCGATTTCTCCCATCGGGCATCCTGGACGGATCTCAGGAAAGTGTCTCAGGTACCAACCGGCTCCGCGATGAAAATGGCAATCGAAGAAGCGAGTCTCTTTGGTGGGATTGGGCAAGTTTGCGTGCTGCTGCAACACCTGGTGAATCCAACTGGTGCCGGTTCGGGGAGGCCCAACCACAAAGAAGGAAGGAAATTGATTCGAATACGCTTGCGCTCTGGCCGTCGCCAAGCCACCAGCATCGGCACACGTCACTCCACTCCTCCGATCGCTGCAGGAGGGTCGAGCAGCATCAACCGTCCCCCTCGCCCCACCAGCCCGGTAATCCCTGCTTCACTCGCCCCAACCACCCAGGCGGGCAGCCGGAACTTCCCCAACAGATGAGTCACAGTTGATGCCACGTTGCCCGGTCGGATCACTCTTATCGAATAAAAAGACCGCAGAACCCGTGATCGGCAAGGCCGGGATGACTATCGGGCAAGGGCGATCGTTGACTGGGAACTCTTACGGTTTTCTACCCAATACAATACGGCGCCGCTGCCCAGCAGTACCGCGCTGAGCAAGAGGGTCTTGGCGACCGCCAGGGCTTTGTGGGGCTCGCCGGCATCAGGAATTGCCGACGCCACAATAACCAGACAGGTCGCTACGAAACCCAACACGCCAATCAACGTCGCGGCCGGTTTGCCGCCATAAATCCGCAGCACCTGCGGTTCGGCCGGTTCGTCCTGAAGGCGGATGAGAGCTGCGAACATGAACAGGTACGGTGCAAACGTGGTGATGACGGTCATGCTCACCAGCATTTGATACGCTCCCTGGACCGTGCTGCCTAATTGGCCCAAGAGAACAAAAATCATCGAGCATATCCCCTGCACGATCAAGGAGACGTGCGGCGTCCCCCACTTGGGGTGAAGTCGCCCGAAAGCAGAAGGCAGGTAACGGTCGATCCCGGCCACAAACGGCAGGCGCGACATTGCAGCCAGATAAGCGCTTACTCCGCCGAGATTGGCGATACAGATCAGCAGCGCAACCGCCGGCGCCAGTCCGTACCAGCCAATCTGCGCCCCACGGCTGGAGAGTGCCTGCATAATGCCTTCCAACCCATTGAGTTGATGCTGCGGCAGCAGAACCAGCATGGCAACGGTCCCCAGCATGTATCCGGCGGTGATGAGAACGCCGGCAATCAGCAGGGCGCGTGGGATGGTGCGGCGAGCATCTCTGATTTCACCGCCCAGGCAGGAAGCAGATTCGGCTCCCGTGAATCCGGATAGCAAGGCCGCCCAAAGCCAGGCGGTGCTCAGGGTAAGCGTGGGTCGCAAAGAAGCCGGATCGAACCTGGTCGCCGAGCCGATTCTGTGCCAGGCAATCGCGGCTGCTACACACAGCAGGCCCGCCGGCAGAAATGCTCCAATCGCGCCAAGGTTGTTCATCCATTTGCCAACGCCCAGGCCAACGATGTTCAGTACAAGGGCCAAAGATAATCCGCAAAACGAAAACAGAATGAAGAAAGCCGGGCTTCCCTGGAGCGCCTTACCCTTATTTCCCACGACGTACAGCGCGTTGCTGGCCGCAAAATAAAGAATGGCAGGGAAGTAAGGCAAATTGCTCACCCAGTAAACCCAGCCGGTCATGAAGCCGCTGAAGTCTCCGAAGGCATGCTTGCTCCAGACATACATGCCGCCTTCCTGGGGATAGCGCGAGGATAATTCCATCACGCAGAGAGCCAGCGGAATGAAAATCGTTACCAGCCCAATGAGCCAGACGATGAGCGAGCTGGGTCCAGCTGCCGCCGCCACAGCCACCCAGCGCAGGCTCAAGGTGGCGACGACATAAAACATCACCAGATCGGACAGACCCAGCACGCGCCGTTGCTGCGGTTCAGGTTGCAATGGCGTCGCTAGCGGCCCTGGTCCCTCCGGGCTGATGACTCCGTCGACTTTGGTCATTGGGATAGTGAACAAGGGAACACGCCCGTCGCTGCGAGTCAACTGTTTTGCGAATTCCCGCCTGCTATCATTTGGCCCGCAGCTGCGAGCGACTCAAATGGACCCTTCGCTGAACGAACTGCTCATGCTTTACAACGATGAAGCTTCCCTGGCGGAGGCTTACACCATTCCTGCTCCCTGGTATACCGACGAGCGCCTGGCAGAGTTGGAGCGGCAGAGCGTCTTCAGCCGCACCTGGCAGCCGGTCGCGCGAGTCGACCAGGTTTCCTTACCGGGTCAATACGTGACGGTGGAACTGGCAGGCGAGCCGCTGCTGATTGTTCGAGGCAACGATCAGAAGCTGCGCGCGTTCTTCAACGTGTGCCGGCATCACGCTGCCGCCGTGGTAACCGAAGAGCAGGGTACAACCCAACTTCTCCGCTGCCCATATCACGGCTGGAGTTATGGCCTCGACGGCTCTCTGAAAGGCGCTCCGGAATTTGAGGGAGTGTGCGGATTTGACCGCTCCCAGAACGGCTTGTTGCCCGTGCAGGTGGAAACGTGGGAGCGATTCGTTTTCGTGAATCTCGATTCGCAGACACCCTCGCTGGCAGCAGCTCTAAGCGGATTAGTAGAGCGCGTCGCCCCGCTCAACATCGGCGCGCTGCACTTTTTCGAACGACGCGTCTACAGCTTGAAGTGCAATTGGAAGGTATTTGTCGACAATTATCTGGATGGCGGCTACCACGTCCCTCACCTGCACAAGGGCTTAAACAGTGTCCTCGACTACAAGCACTACACCATCGAAAACCACGAGAGCTACTGCCTGCAATCAAGCCCGATGTCCACGTCCGATGACGATAGTGCGGTTGCGGCGACTCGCACTGGCGACCGCGCCTGGTATTTCTGGCAGTATCCCAACTTCATGATGAACATCTACCACGGCTACATGGATACCAATCTGGTGTTGCCCGACGGAGTGGATCGCTGTGCGGTGATCTTCGACTTCTATTTCGCGGATGTCAGCGAATCTGCAAGCGAACGCAATCGCCAGAGCGTTGCGGTCGGCGAGCGCGTCAATGATGAGGATGTCGGAATCTGCGAGGCCGTGCAACGGGGCCTGCACTCACGGGCTTACGGCGCAGGACGCCTGTCAGTACGCCGCGAGGCGGGAGAGCATCTTTTTCACCGCTTATTAGCCGCCGATTTGAAGAGAATCTAGCGCGCCTTGCCAGGCGCAATGCTGCATACGGATCGACGTCCTAAAGCTGTGCACTCGTGTCCGGATTTTTCGCCGTGCCGGGCGTGAGATCAACGCTCGCGAGCAGGGAGTGTAGGTAAGATCGACAGCAGTTCGCCGAGCCGCCTGAGCTACATCATCTTCATTTTTGCGTAGCGCTGCAGGTCACCGCGGAAGTAATACAGGGTGTAAGCGAAGGCTGCGATACTGCCCATCAGAAAAAGCCTGCCTTTCATTTGCTGCTCCTTTTGTCCTTTAAGCGGCGCGTACCCGGCTGTTTGCATTGCGGACTAACTCTTCAATCATGCGGACGGCTTCGTCCAACGCAGCCCTCGCCGGCTCACTCGGGCCCAGGCTTCCCTCCGGATCAGGCTCCAATCCTGCAGGCTCACATCCCACGACGAGCAGGCGGCTGACTTTCCCGCCCAGAGCGCTCAAAAGTTGCAGCACCGCACCCGATCTCCCGCTCTCACCTCGACTCCAAACACGGTGATACTCTCCAGCCGAGCGTTTTCCGGCTCCTGCTCCCAGCCCATCGTCATTGTTCACTCATCGGCCGTATGCTTCGAATCGTTCCATGGGTCTTCGTGAGTTGCTCGCGTGCGCTCTCCTCGGTGCGTTGCAGCAGCCTGCGCACCCGATCCTCCCCTGACCTCATCTGCTTCTTCTCTTCATCGCTTAAGGTCATGACCCGCGGTGTCAGCATCTCGTCCATTTCGGTGGCATCGTAGAAGTCGCCGGCACTCTCGGGAGCGATCTGGGGATAGTCGTACAGCACGATGGGAGAACAGAGGAGCATGTCTCGCTCGCCTTCGGTTCCCACCAGCACGGGAAAGTTACCGACGTTCTTGCAGGCTTTCACTTCTTCCGCAAGCTCGTCCGGAGGTTCAAGCAGCGACACGAACTCCCCGCCCTCGACTGCCAGGATGGTGTGCGCCGACAATAACGAGGCGAGCAGTACAGCGTTACGATCAGCCGTAGCTGAAGGCAGAGGAGTCGAATTTTCGACCTCGACCGTCAGCTTCATAACGTCGTTCCGAAGCAGCTGACACGAGATCAGTATCGAGCCCTGGACGTATTCCTGCGAACAGGTAAGCTCCGCGGCGACCTGCCCGTTCACGTCACGTAGCGATTCCGAATCCTTCGATCCTTCGAAGCTGAACTGGAAGAACTGCTCCAGCTCATCTTCGGGCATGACCTCGAACTCCACGGAGCGTTCGACCCCTTCATCCCAAGGTTCCACCAGCTCGCCGTCGACGATAACCGAAACCGCCGGCTCAAAGCGTCCATCGACTTCCCGCAATACCTGTCTCGACAGTAAATGAAGAAAGCGAAGCTGAACGTGAACCACCGCTTCGCCCGTCAGCTTCAGCAGGCACTCGGAATGCATCCGGGCGCGCTCCGTTCCTCTCGTCACCTCGTCGTACTTTGGAGGATAGAGAATTCCGAAGCTCCAGCGCTGCCGATTTTTGATTGCCGACGGACGGTACGGGTACAACACGTAGCCTTCATAAAGCACCGCATTGGCGACCTTCATAGCTAGCTCGCGATTCATGATTTCCCCTCAGCGGTAAGCCCGAGCATACGCTCGAACGCTTGTTCCCAGGTTGCGATACTATACCGTGCCTTATAGTCCGCGATGCGATCGAAGACGTCGCGCCGCAGGCAAACCCAGGCGACATTAGGATAATGAAGATCCATCATTTGCTTCCATACCGTGACCGGCAAGCGACAACTCGCGTCACGCTCCCAGGGAATTTGCGCGATCTGCATGCCCATGCTTCCCGCGTAGAATATCGTTCCGCTGAAGAGTAGCGTTATCGGCAGATCACCGTTTTCCAGGCCGTCAGCAATATTTCGTAACGGCCACGTTGAAATCAAAGGTGCAGGGAACCGGGACCTCGATCACCGCGCTGCCGGTGAAGCTGGAAACATTCACATTCGCATTGGTCCACAGCAGCGAGTGCACAGACTTGCTCCAGCGCTCCGGCTCACCGAACAGCTCTTTCAGATGCTCCTGCTCCGTCGTGGTGTAGCGTCGCCGCATGGGCTCAATCTGCACCTGGACCCGCAGGGCAATGGAGTGCACCGGCTCGGGCCCGGAGTTCGCAATGCGCACTTTAAACGACAGCTGTGGAACCGGCCGCATTCGGGGTGGCGGACACATTTTCGACTTGGAAATACAGATCAGGCAAGTTGAACTCCGGCGCGCCGGTCTAATCCCGCAAAGAACTCGTCAATCGCATCCCACACTTCGGAGCCGCCCGACAGCCCTGCCAGCGCGTTCGAATAATACCCACCAGCCGAAAACAATGGTCGATAGGCGCGCGATAATATCGCGGCTGAGTGGAGATGCGGTTGACTAGCAAGGCCTCCACGTCCGGCTCGAACGTCTTCAGAAGCGGATTGCGCTCGACGATGGAATCCCAATACTCCAGGTCCAGCGATGACTCCATCGCTGCGCCCGGGCTGGGATACTGCGCCACTGCACGTCCGAGAGCGCTGTGGTGGACGAAGTAGGCGAGATTGATGGGAATCAGCAGGCTCTCCCACGCCGCCAATGGCCGGGAAGCCGATTGGCCGACGGCACGGATGGTAGGTAAACGCTCACTGCTTGGGGCTTCTCTAGGAAGCTCCGGCGGGCGGAGGATAGTGAGGCGCGTAAGTTATTGTCCCGAAAAGGGAAAATGCGTTTATCGGCGATCTGAGGCGCGCCGACGCCTCCGGAGGTGCCCAAGTATCACCGGCACGCGATCGTGCGCCAGAAGGGCTGTAATGCGCAGCAAAGGGCACTTCCAGGCGACTTGAATAGCATAAACGTGGTTCATTACTTTGCCATCAAGATGCTATTTTCGGGAAATTCGGCCTAAAGTGTTGAGGGGTTGCGGCAAGTGATTGAATGACGCTCTTCGGGGCTTATAGCTGGTTCAATAATGATCTTCAGGCTTGTAACTCGTACTCGGTGATTCAACTCACCAGCGACGCGAGAACATGAACCCGAAGGGCGGAACAGGCGTTAGCCCCGGGCATAAGCCCGGGGTAGGCGATCGGTACAGACCGGGCACATCCCTGACGGATTGAACCGGGGACATCCCTGACAGGTAGGCGATCAACTTAGAGCCAGAGCCCCTTCAGGGGCGACAGGTTCAGTCGTGCCGACGGCACTCACGTTGGAACTTACGAGTATTCCCAGCCGTGAACGGCTGGGCTACCTTGTACCGCGCCTACAGCGCGCAGACGGATCCGCGAGGCGCAATCCCGCAGCGCGAACATGCCTAACCATGGTGCAGATGGCAAGCCCGAAGGGCGGAACAACTCCTAGCCCCGGGCGTGAGCCCGGGGCTAGGCGATCAATTTGGAGGTAGAGCCCCTTCAGGGGCGGCAGGGTTTGTGCCGCGCCTAAGGAGTGTAAGGAGGGAAGCTGAAGTACCGGCTCATTCCCGCAACGTAGAACAGCAGTCCGACTGGCAGCGCGAAGAGCAAAGCGTCAATTCGATCGAGTACGCCACCATGACCGGGAAGAAGGTTACCGGAGTCCTTCATCCCGGCGCCACGCTTTAAGGCTGATTCAACCAAGTCACCCAGCTGCGCGGCGACGTTAACGCAAATCGCGAATAACACTACCAACCAGATCGGAGCGATGTCCATCTGGAAGGTACGGCCGTCTTCTGTGAGCTGCCCCGCGGGAACTAAAAGGTGCGCACTGCGGAACGCGTTCGCAATGGGATTTATGTAGTGAAACAGCAAGACACCTACAATCGCCGCGCCAGCCGCCGAGGCAATCGCGCCTTCCCAAGTCTTCCCCGGGCTGACGCGCGGAGCGAGCCTATGCTTCCCGATTGCGCGTCCTACATAGTAGGCCGCAACGTCACCGCACCAGACCAGCAGCATCAAAAAAAAGAGAAATAGCGTTCCGTTCTCGTAAGAGCGGACTCGAACCATCGGCGCAAGAGACAGTCCAACATAGGGCAGCAGCAGCAGGGACACGGAAGATGCCGGCAGAACTTGCGGCAACGAATCGCGTCGCATTCCTGTAGCAAGCAAAATAAATGGTGATCCAATCAGCAGTAACAATGCAGAAACTGGAAGAATCCCAGGTTCATGCCAGATTGGTGGTTCATACGATCCGGGTCCACCGTACGCTTGCACCCGATGTGCCGGGTAAAACGCGATGACGAATATGCAAACCAGAAATACATAGCTCCACCCCCGCATCGGCCGAAACCCGGTCGCCTCCGCGATATCGAAGTACTCCCGCGCCGCCAGCAGCGCCACGCCCAGCACCAGCAGCGCGAACAGCCACAACGGCGCCCGGAAGAGGGCCAGAATAACGATGGGAATCAGGATAACCGCGGTCAGAACGCGCTTCACGAGAGAATTCCGTTGTCGCCGATCAATCCTCCGAAGCGTCGCTCGCGCTTTTGGAACGCCTCGATGGCTTCCAGCAGCTGGGTGCCGCGGAAGTCGGGCCACAGCGTCTCGGTAACGTAAATCTCGGCGTAGGCGACCTGCCATAGCAGGAAATTGCTCAGACGCATCTCCCCGCTGGTGCGGATGACGAGGTCGAGCTCGGGCAGGTTGTTCGTATAAAGATGACGCGCTATGGAGCGCTCGTCGATCTTCATGTGCTCGACGCCGCCGTTACGCGAGGCTTCGTTGAGCAAGGCGTTGAAGCAGTCGACTAATTCGGTCCGTGAGCCGTAATTGAGCGCCAGGGTCAGAACCATGCCGGTGTTACGCTCGGTCATCTCGCGGGCCCAGGCCATGCGCTCCTGCACTTCCTGTGGAAGTTCGTACTGACGGCCGATGTACTGCAGGCGAATGTTATTTTCCATCAGCGTCGGCAGTTCCATCTTCAGGTATCGACGCAGCAGGTTCATCAGGAACTGCACTTCGCCTTTGGGCCGCTTCCAGTTTTCGGCAGAGAAGGAGTAGAGGGTGAGTGCGGGGAGGCTGAGTCGCGCAGCCGTTTCTACCGTGGAACGCACCGCGGCGACGCCTGACCGATGTCCCGCAATGCGGGGCAGGTGGCGGCGCTTGGCCCAGCGGCCGTTGCCGTCCATGATGATGGCGATGTGGTGGGGCAGGCGCTCCGGATCGAGGCGGGAGTATATCTCGGCCTCTTTGCGGTTCAGCCCAGCAGGCACTTGTGCGCGCAAAGCGTACCTCGAACTATCCTTGAAAGTAGCATAGCAGGCAGGGGGTTGCAACGAATGCTGGTTGGTCGGCGGGCGAAGGTTGCTGGTTTGCGCCGGCGAATTTCCGCCTGCGCCCATGGCTCCAACTGCTCTAGAAACATTTAAATTATAGTGTGACCGCAAGTCCTGCGGGAAAGGAAGCGAAGCTTTTGTCTCAACCAGAATCTGCAAAGGCGTCTGCTGCAACGGCGGACAGACCCACGGAGTTACGGTATCGCCTGGTCGACTGGATCAATGACCGGATCAAGGCGTTGCCATTTGCTCATCGGATGTTGAAATCCTCTCTTTCGCAAGTCGCGGGTAACCAGGCTATGGCGACGATAGCGGAGCCGAGCGTGAGTTCTAACCTCGTGCAGGCAGCACCGACAACACCAACTTTGCCAGACTTGCCAAAGCCGGTCCCGCACCCACCGAAGGCACGTCCCGTATCGCCGGACGCGCTTCCGTATCCCGAAGTAGAGATGCGTTCGTTGATTGGAACCACGGATCTGGCCGCCTTCGACAATCCGGCGGGAAAGCTGGTCTTTGGCTATATGGACTTCGGGCGCGATCCTGCGGTGTATGAAAGGGTCTTCGATTTCGGCTGTGGATGTGGCAGAATTGCGCGGCAGTTGCTGCTACAGCGTCCCCGTCCAAAGCGGTACGTAGGCATCGATCTTCATGCCGGCATGGTGCGCTGGTGCCAGGAGAACCTTCAAACCGCCGACCCAGGGTTCACGTTTCTCCACCATGATGTGTTCAGCGCAGGATTCAACCGCAAAGCCAGCAATCGATGGACAACGGAATTCCCGGTGGGCAGCGCGGAGTTCAGCTTGGTGATGGCGCATTCCGTCTTCACCCATTTAACCGAGGAACAGGCGATCTTCTATCTGCGGGAATGCGCTCGCATTCTGGACGCTCGAGGCTTCCTGTATACCTCGTGGTTTGTCTTCGACAAGGGCGATTATCCGATGCTGTACGAGCACAATAACGCTCTCTATGTTTCCTACGAGGATCCCGGCGCGGCAGTCGTATTCGACAAGGAGTGGATGAGAAATCGCGCCCATGAAGCGGGCCTGAGAATCTGCGGATTGATACCACCCACCGTAAAAGGCCATCAATGGACAGTCATCATGACGCACCGGGAAGACATGACAGAGCCAGAATTTCCGGTTGATAGCGCGCCCCAGGGATTGATGAGAGCGTCCTGCGTTCTGGATCGCGATCCCGAAACCATAGGCCTGGACGAGAAGCAGTGAGATTTTACAGGCGACTAAAAAATGCCGAGACCCGAGTCCCGGCATTTTGCAGGCTGTACTTAGTCTGAACGACGTTGTTCTATGCGCCGCGCCGCGGATGCGTAACCATATCGCGCACCTGGGCGAGCACACTGGAGAGCTGCATCGTGTTCAGCTTGGAGGTGAACTCGACCAGTTCAGCAACGAACGGATCGGTGAGCAGCTCCGTAATTTCGTCTTCACGGGACGGTCCGCACTCGTGCAGCAGATCGGGCACGGTCACTTCCAGTGCCTGCGCCAGTCGAGCCAGCGAAGACAGAGTTGGCGTGGCTTTCTCGTTCTCGATCTTCGAGACGTAGGTTCGCGGCACACCCATCCGGAGCGCAAGTTGGCGCTGGCTCAAGCCGGAGCGCTGCCGCAGGCTGCGGATGGCTTTCGCTACTTGTACTTCAGAGCGGCTGGTGGATTCCGCTTCCACCATGGGCATCACCGGCGCGAGGATTGGCTCAGGCTCATCCTCATCCAGTGAGGCGCGGCAGCGGCGGCAAAGATTATTGGTGGTTTTGAACTGGACAAGATGGCAATCGTCGCATCTGACCACTTCCCGAGAATCGACGGGTGCGAGAGTGGTAGCCATTCAGGTTCGAGGAGTGCCAGAGCAGGCACAACAACTTATGCGTACTTTGCGGCATTCTGCTGCTGGAGTCAAGGGGGTTGACGGTGGAAAAAGCGGCGAAAACTCTGTGAATTCAGGGCTTCTCCGGTGGAACCCAGGGAAACCCGCGAATTTCAGGAGAAACCCGCAACGGATGGCGCGCCTGGAGTGTTTACTAACTATATTCGTGATCGTTTTTAAGTTGTGCGACTGCGAAGATCCCGCTCCGCAATCGCCGATTACCGGGTCTCAAGAGACTTCCGATTCGGGCTCATCGGCCTCGCGAACGAAGTAGGAATCAACCGCGGCCAGCAGGGTATCGCGATCCAGGCAAGGCTCGGTCTGCTTGTAGCGCGCCTTCCAGCAAATCTGGTTCACCAGGTCGCGCGGATGACAGGCGCGCAATGGTTCCTTCAACTCTCTTCGGATAACGCGAATCAGCTCGTCAACCACGTCGCTCTCACATTGCAGGTTGCAGGTGCTGCACACCGCACGGAAGATCGCGTGAAACTGCTGCTCGGTAACCGCGCCCACTTTGATCTTGGTTTGGATTCTCCGCAGGAAGGCTTCGTCGGCCAGGGACGATGGATCCAGGTTCGTCGCGAAGACCACGCACGGCTCAAACGGTATTTCGACCTTCTTGCCGCCCGCCAGGCTGAGGAAGTCAATCCTGCGATCGAGCGGAACCACCCAGCGGTTGAGCAACTCTTCCGGCCGCAGCCGCTGACGCCCGAAATCGTCGATGATCAGGACGCCGTTGTTAGCTTTCATCTGCACCGGAGCCGTGTAAAACCGGGTGGTCGGATTGAACTGCAACTCGAGCATCTCGATCGACAACTCGCCGCCGACCAGGACCGTGGGGCGATGACAAAGCACCCAGCGCGGGTCGCCGCTCTGCGCGGCGGGATCATCGATCCTGGTGTGAACATCGGGATCGTAGACGGTGATGATTTGGCCGTCCACTTCGACAGCGTACGGAATCCAGATCCGATCGACGGCCAGCACTTGCGCAATTGCCGCTGCGATCGTGGTTTTTCCGGCGCCACTTGGTCCGTACAGAAAGATCGAAGTGCCCGAGTTCAGAGCGGTTCCCAGCTTTTCCAGGACCTGGGCGTCGAGCACCAGATGGGCGAAGGCCCGCTCCACCGCGGGTGGAAGCACATCCACATGGCGGACACTCTGTTCGCGAACCTGTTGCCGGTAATTCTCCAGCGAGACCGGAGCCGCACCCGCGTAGTGGTTCTGCGCCAGGAATTCCAAAGCCCGCGATCGACCCGGAGAGGTGATCGCGATCTGCGGAATGTTGCCGGTCATTCCGGTGACTTCGCAGAGTCCTTCCGAACGCAGCCGCCGAAGCAGTTCGTTCACCACTCCGAAGCTGAGCCGGGTTTGCGCCACCAATTCGCGGAGCGACAAAGGACCCGACAAACAAAGTATCTTCAGCGCCAGATCTTCGAGCATCGACTGACGCACACCAGTTTCCGCAACCGATTCGGGAGTGAACTCTGGACCTCGCCAGCCCGAACTCTTCAGCGGAGCGGACAGATCATTGCCGGGAACCGGATGCACCGCAACCGATCCGCTGGATCGCAAAGCTGCGCGCCGGATGCCGCTTCTGATTCCAGCGGAGGAATCAAAGCGCCCAGATTGCGTGGCCACCGATCCGGAGGTGTGCAACGGGTTGACCCGAGGGTCGCTTTTGAGGGCGGTCGAGGAGTTCAGGCGTGCGGATTGCGCGGCCGTGGATCCGGAGGTGTGCAGAGGACCAGGCTGAGGCTCGCTCCTCATACCGGAGGAGGAATCCGACCGTGCGGCCGTGGATCCGGAAGTGTGCAGCGGCCCGGGCCGAAGCTCGTTCGTAACTTTAGACGGGTGATCCATGTGTGCCTCCTGTGCTGCCACTCGCTACCGACACTGCCTTCATCGACAGAATGATCGACGGCGTGCTCTGCCGCCCGCGATCCTTCTAAGCCTGGTTCATCTCATGGAACCGACCGCATAACGAGAGCGCTCGCCTCGCTAGTCGGTCCCTTGTAATTCCCTGATTGCCTGGGCCAAATCTTCCACGCTTCGCAGGAATGGCCCCCAGCGTGGATCGGAGCGAAAAGGATCGAGCGATGGATTCACCGCAGCCGTTGCCAGGACCGCAAAGCCGAGGTCTCGAGCATGCTCGAGCTCCTTAAAACCGTTATCGAGCTGGCCCAGGGCGCCGTAGATGGTAGCCGCCAGATAAGCTCCATCCGTCAGAACCGTGGAATCAAGCTGGGCAAGAATGCTCTCCGCTTCTTCCCGCTCTCCCGCCAGCGCGGAGACGTAGGCGAGCAATAATTCCCAGGTCGCGTCGGGCTCCTTATTCAGAAGCTCATGGATCTGGGCCATGGCTTCGGAAAATCGTCCTGAGCGTGCCAGCACGATCCCGCGAACCGCTTGCGCCGTGACGAAATTGGGAGCGATTTCCAGGGTACGTTGCAGCTGCGCTTCTGCCTCGTCCCAGCGATGCTGGTAGTAGAGAACCAGGCCATAGCAATAGTTGATGGGCGCCATCAGGGGATCGATGGCACAACCTTCCCTGGCGTGTTCAAGCGCTTCGTCGAGACGTCCACAGGCCGACAGGGTTTGCGCGCAGGCGTAGCGCGCGATGGCGGAATCGGGATTCAGCTCGAGCGCTCTTTCGCCCTGCCAAAGCGCCTCGGCGAGGTTGAAATCGCAAAACACCTCGGCCAGACACAAAGCTGCATGCGCCTCCGACAGCCCTCCGTCCAATTCGATTGCCTGGCGCGCGCAAGCCCTCGCTTCGCCTAGCGCCTGCACGGTATCGACGCGGTCCACGACCGTCAGCATGGTGTAAGCAATGGCCATGCAGGCATAGGCAGGAGCGTAACGCGGATTGGTTTGGACCGCCTGCTTATACAACTCGATGCCGCGATACAAACCGTCGGGTGTCCACTGAATCGCCTGCTCATTGCCACGCAGGAACAGTTCGTCCGTTTCATTGCGGACGGGCTCAGGGGCGGGGTGGCGCGCAGCTTTCTTGCTCTCGGTGGAGGAGGGTGCGCGGAGCCGTTCAGCTACCCGGCGCGCGATCTCGTCATGGACATCCGCTACATCCTTCGTTCTGCAACTGAACTGGGATCCCCACAACTGCGTGTCCTTGGCCACGTCAATCATTTCTGCGCGAACGGATAAAAGGTCATCGCGCAGGCTAATGCGGCCGGTCAAGACAGCGCGGACGTCGAGTGCCTGCCCTACTGCGTGCAGGTCATCCGATTGATCACGATGACGGAAAGCTTTGCTGCGCGGTACGACGCGAAGCTTGGGAAGGTGGGAAATCCCGTCGATCACGCCTTCGGCGATCACATCCCCCAGGTAGTCCAGCTGCGGATCACCCGTTTCGTTAGCAAACGGCAGGACGGCCAACGAGTCGATGGTCTTCCCCGCCTTTCGCGTAGTTGGAGAACTTGCGCGGGCCGCCTTGCCAGGGCTTCCGTCCCGCTGCAGACGTTGCAGGTCAGACACCACATCCGATGCGCTCTGGTAGCGGAGCCGGCAATTTTTCTCCAGGAGCTTGGTGACAATGTTGGCGAATGCGGGCGGCAGATCGGTGTTGTGCCGAGAGAGTGGAACCGCTTCGCGATTGAGAATCGCATCGAAGATAAGCGCCGTGGTATTGCCGTTAAAGGGCAACTCGCCTGCAGCCATCTCATACAGCACCACACCCAGGGAGAACAGGTCACTTCTTGCATCCAGCTTCTGGCCGCGCGCCTGCTCCGGCGACATGTAGGCGATGGTTCCGACAGTTTGACCGGGACTGGTCAGCAGATCGGGATTGCCGGCGGGTGCTGCCGTAATACCCGCTGCGGTGACGGCAAGCTTGGGCGTTTCCAGCTTTGCCAGGCCGAAATCCAGAACCTTGGCTTCGCCGCGCCGGGTCAGAAATACGTTTGCCGGCTTGATGTCGCGATGAATGATCCCTTTCTTGTGTGCAGCATCCAGAGCATCAGCGACCTGGAGGCCAATGCGGATCAGTTCGTCCGTTGGAATGTGGCCCTCACCAATCCGCTCCCGCAGCGTCTGGCCGTCGAGCAGTTCCATGGTGATAAAGTGATGCCCATCGGCATGATCAACTTCGTGGATGGTGCAGATGTTCGGATGGTTCAGGGAGGAGGCGGATTGGGCTTCGCGTACGAAGCGTTGCACCATCTGCGGGTCACTGGCGACTTCGGGGGGCAGACACTTCAGCGCAACCTCGCGCCCTAAACGCGTGTCTTCTGCCCGGTACACTACGCCCATACCACCGGAGCCCAACTTGTCGAGCACTCTGTAGTGGGAAACTGTTGTTCCGAGCATCGCTGGCCAAATCAGAGAGTATGAGGTCGGACTATATCATTGGTTATAGTGAAGAAAACATGGGGCAATAGTGGCCACAAATGACCACCGTTATGGGGTTAAATGACCGGGCACTCTTGGGGTGCTTTCGGAAAATATCAGCCGCCTTTGGGTAGTGATAAGAGTGGCCGAATAGTTTTATTTTTTTTGAGTCGAGTCGGTCCAGCATTCGTGAAAAACCCACCGTATCGGAGTTCTTAACCGTATGAGCAAAACAGAGCGTTCCGACGATGCCTGGAAGCTGCTGACGGAATTTACCCAGTCCGAAAGTCTGCGCAAGCATGGGCTTTCTGTGGAAGCCTGTATGCGGGCGTATGCGCGCAAACTTAATGGCGATGAGGACAAGTGGGGCCTGGTCGGACTGATTCACGATTTCGACTATGAACAGTATCCGAGTGCGGAGGAGCATCCTTACAAGGGCAACGAGATCCTGAAGGAGCGCGGCTATCCCGACGACATTCGTCGCGCCATCCTGTCGCACGCCGATTATTCCGGGGTCACACGTGAATCCCCAATGGAGAAGGCGTTGTTCGCCTGCGACGAGTTGGCAGGGTTCATTACCGCGACGGCCTTGGTGAAGCCGAATAAGTCGCTGGCCGAGGTCGATGCCAGGTCGGTGAGAAAGCGGATGAAAGACAAAGCCTTCGCGCGCTCAGTGAGTCGCGACGACATCATGAATGGAGCTGCCGATCTCGGCGTCGATCTGAATGAGCACATCAGCTTCTGCATTGAGGCGATGAGGAGTATAGCGGCACAGTTGGGACTGGAGGGAACTCACAGCTAACAGCACTTCAAGAGTTTGTTATTCAACTGGGTTGCAACCTTGAAAGCAAAACCCAGCCGGCAGGGCTGGGCTCTCACGTGCAGAAAATTATGGCTGCCGCCGCACTAGGTGACGGTGGTCGTGCTCGGGTGCTGCTTCTTCCACTGCTTCAGCTGTTTGTTCTGTTGCTTGGCTTGCTGCTTCTGCATCTTGGACCAATGCTTCTGGTCTTGTTTGTACTGCTTGTCCGAACTTTTCTGTGCGGAATTCGAGCCGGCAAATGCCAAGGTTGGCGCCGCAAGCGCCACCAGCAGCAGCGAGAACAGAGCGACAACGGTAAGTCGTTTCATCATGTCACCGCGAAGTTGGCGTTAGCCGTATTCTACCGCGATTCCCGGCTTCTGCAAGCACAAAGACTACACACAAGTCCAACGGTAGCAGCCACACTTTAGTGATAGGCCGCTCGACGCGCAAAGCTGCTCGCAGCTCATCCCGGCTCAATCAAATGCCAGTGGCCGTCGGCGTCCCGAACATATCCAGCGTCACCTATCCGTACGGTCAGCCCCGGAGCGTGATCCACAAACTCCACCAAATCGGCAGGAACCAGAACATCAGCTCCAGATGATCGAAAAAAACGGCGACAGCATAGTCTTCTGAAAGCTCCCCAAGGACCTCTACGCCGCTTGTGGAGGGCCTGGTCTCACCCCGGATGCTGCCCGCTTTGCCTGCGATTCCCAGGGCGCGCGTCAGGTCGGCATGGCGCATTCTCACGTTGTCGCCCATGGTTAGGCGGCCATCGCCTACATGTTCATTGGGATCCATCTTCAGGGCCGACACCTTCTGGTAAACACGCCGACAGCGACGTTACGGCTTGGCGTGCTTGTGAATCTCCACCGTGCTCCAGGTCTTATCGGCCGCATGGCATAGTGTCTCCAGCGGGCACTCGGACGCACTTCGGACGGCGCGCAATACAAATTGCGCGGCCGTGGTGAATGATCTGGTGGGAGAACAGGATCCAGTGGCCGCGCGGGATCACTTGCATCAGGTCCTGCTCGATCTTCACGGGCTCGGTATTTTTCGTCAGCTCCAGACGGCGCGAGATGCGCTGTACATGCGTGTCGACCACCACGCCGTCGGCGATCCTGAACCAGGAGCCGAGCACAACGTTGGCGGTTTTGCGCGCGACGCCCGGAATGGTCAGCAGTTCGTCCATGGTGCGCGGCACGTCGCCGCCGAAGTCGCTGATGATTTTGCGCGCCGCGCCCGACCAGCGATTTCGACTTGTTGCGGAAGAAGCCGGTGGAGCGGATGTCGTCTTCCAGGTCCTCAGGCTGAAGCGCTGCGAAGGCCTCGGGCGTTGGATACTTCTCGAAAAGCCCCGGCGTCACCAGGTTGACGCGCACGTCGGTACACTGCGCCGAGAGGATAGTGGCCACCAGGAGCTCCCACGCGCTGCGATGATGCAGAGCGCAGACGACGTCGGGATAACGGGCATCGAGCCCCTCAAGAATCGCATTCACGCGTTCGGGCGCGATGGGGTTATAGCCCTTGGTGACGATCGCGGTTTTGCGCGATGACTTCGTCGGTGACTTAACGGGCTTGCCGCTTCGTTTCGGCGATGTTCCGGAGGTCGTCCCACTCAACGCGGCTTTCGTTGGGCGAGTCTTCGAACCGGAAGGTTTGACGGTTTTGACGATGCGTTCTCTCGCACTTCTGGCTGCGTTGGAAGCTTTGTCCTGACGTCCGCTGCGTGATGGCTGGCGGGGCGTGATGCCGCGTGGCATAGATTCTTCTCCCGTGATGACGAAGGGAGATTATATCGAGTTGGGAGTGAAGGTACGGAGCAGGAAAAGTCTCCGGGTCTCGGGGCACCAGGAACTCACGAAATTTGAATTGTCATCACGAGCGAAGCGAGGGATCTGCTGTTGTGCGCGGAAAGCAGATCCCTCGCTTTCGCTCGTGATGACAACTAATGAGTAATAGGCGATGACAACATCGACGACTGTCAGGAGCTACGAGATTTCTACCAGCTCCGCGATCTTCTGCTTCCACTCGCGCGGGCCGGTTTCGTGCACCGAGTTGCCGTTCACGTCGACCGCGACCGTCACCGGCATGTCGTGGACTTCGAACTCGTAGATCGCTTCCATGCCGAGATCGTGGAAGGCCAGCACCCGCGACTTCTTGATCGCCTTCGACACCAGGTACGCCGCGCCGCCGACCGCCATCAGGTAAACCGCTTTGTGATCGCGGATAGCTTTTATCGCTTCCTCGCCGCGTTCGGATTTGCCGACCATGCCGAGCAGACCGGTTTCGCGCAGCATCTGGCGGGTGAACTTGTCCATGCGCGTTGCCGTAGTGGGACCGGCGGGGCCGACGACTTCCTCGCGCACCGGATCGACCGGACCGACGTAATAGATGAAGCGATTATTGAAGTCGACCGGCAGCATCTCTTTCTTGTTGAGCATCTCGGTCATGCGCTTGTGCGCGGCATCGCGGCCGGTGAGCAGCTTGCCGCTCAGCAGCAATCACCTCGCCCAGCTTCCAGGTCGCAACCTCTTCGCGCGTGACCGTGTCGAGATTCACCCGCCGCGCATTCGCGGGATTGTAGGTGAGCTTCGGCCAGTCGTCGAGCGATGGCGGATCGAGCGCCACCGGGCCGCTGCCGTCGAGCACGAAGTGCGCGTGACGTGTAGCGGCGCAGTTCGGAATCATGGCGACGGGAAGATTCGCGGCGTGGGTGGGATAGTCCTTCACCTTCACGTCGAGCACGGTAGTCAGGCCGCCCAGTCCCTGAGCGCCGATGCCGAGCTGATTCACTTTCTTGTAGAGCTCGACGCGCAGCTTCTCGGCCGTGGTCTTCGGGCCGCGCGCGATCAGCTCCTGGATGTCGATGGGCTCCATCAGCGATTCTTTCGCCATCAGCATCGCCTTTTCGGCGGTGCCGCCGATGCCGATGCCCAGCATGCCCGGCGGACACCAGCCCGCGCCCATGGTCGGCACGGTCTTCAGCACCCAATCGACGATCGAGTCCGACGGATTCAGCATGGCAAACTTCGATTTGGCTTCCGAGCCGCCGCCCTTCGCCGCAATCAGCACTTCCACCTTGTCGCCGGGAACGACGGCCATGTTGATGACCGCGGGCGTGTTGTCGTGGGTGTTCTTGCGCGCTCCGGCGGGGTCGGCGAGGATGCTGGCGCGCAGCTTGTTGTGCTCGTGCTTGTAGGCGCGGCGCACGCCTTCGTTGACCATGTCTTCGACGCTCATGGTCGCGTCCCACTGCACGTTCATGCCGATCTTCAGGAAGACGGTGACGATGCCGGTGTCCTGGCAGATGGGGCGATGGCCTTCGGCGCACATACGCGAGTTGATAAGGATCTGCGCGATGGCATCGCGCGCCGCCGGCGACTGCTCTTTCTCGTAAGCGGCAGCCATGCTCTTGATGAAGTCGGCCGGATGATAGTAGGAGATATATTGCAGCGCGTCGGAGACGCTCTGGATTACGTCGTCTTGTTTGATGATGGTCATAAAGATCTTTTCAGCGCCAGAACGCAGATCCCTCGCTGCGCTCGTGATGACAATTCTCTGTGCCTAAAAATTATACCGGGGTGATGTGCCGGGCCCTGTGATTTGTGAACATGGGAGAGGTTCGAGGATTCTGGTGTCTATAGGGGTCCTTCGACTCCGGCGCCGCGGCGGCGCCTGCGCTCAGGATGACGCCCAGGAAAACCGGAAAGCACGTGCAAAAAAAAAGCGCGAACCCTAAGGTCCGCGCCTCCGTTCATAACCTGTTGGCCCGCCCTAGCCAAAATCGGGCTAGAACGGGGCACCCCCGGTTCTAACTAGACGCCCACTCCGAGAAGGACGGGTACCCCAACTTCCAACTAGACGCCCACTCCGAGAAGGACGGGTACCCCAACTTCCAACTAGACGCCCACTCCGAGAAGACGGGTACCCCAATTTCCAACTAGACGCCCACTCCGAGAAGACGGGTACCCCAACTTCCAACTAGACGTCCACTCCGAGAAGGCGGGTACCCTACTTCCAACTAGACGCCCACTCCGTCGGAGACCAGCGACAGGCCTGAGGGCGTGCGCACCGTGCCGTTGCGGCTGTTGGTGGCGTTTCGCCAGTTGACCTGCGGCATGAACACCGACTTATCGATGCGGTCTTTGTACTTCAGCGCGATGTTGATCAGCGAATCGATCAGCGAATCGCTCAGCATGTGCGGCTGCAGACCCAGGTCGATCAGGTTCGAGTTCTTGGCGTTGTAGTAGTGCGCCTCGGCTTCCACGCGCGGATCGGGCAGGTGATCGATTTCCACCTTCAGGTCGAACTTCGTGCCCGCAGCCTTCACCATCTGCGCCAGCTCCAGCACCGAGAACTGCTCGGTGAACTGGTTGAAGACGCGGAACTCGCCCTTGTTCGCCGGATGATTGCAGGCGATCTCGATGCAGCGGATGGTGTCGCGAATGTCGAGGAAGCCGCGAGTCTGGCCGCCCTTGCCGTAAACGGTGATTGGGTGGCCGACCGCCGCTTCGATGCAGAAGCGATTGAGCGCGGTGCCGAAGACCTCGTCGTAGTCGAAGCGGTTGATCAGGCCCTCGTCCAGCGCGGTCTCGTCGGTCGTGGTGCCGTAGACGACGCCCTGGTTCAGATCGGTGGCGCGCAGTCCCCAGATGCGGCAGCAGAACATGATGTTGTGCGAGTCGTGCACCTTCGAGAGGTGATAGAACGAGCCGGGCTGCTTGGGATAGGGAAGCACGTCGCTGCGGCCGTTGTGCTCGATCTTGATGTAGCCTTCTTCGATGTCGATGTTGGGCGTGCCGTATTCGCCCATGGTGCCCAGCTTCACCAGGTGGCAGTCGGGATTGATCTCGCGCAGGGCGAACAGCAGGTTCAGCGTGCCGACGATGTTGTTGACCTGGGTGAAGGCCGCGTGCTCGCGGTCGATCATGGAGTACGGCGCGGAGCGCTGCTCGGCGAAGTGCACCACGGCATCGGGCTGGAAGTCGCGAATGTGCGCGGCGACGAAGTTGTAGTCGCGCATGTCGCCTTCGTAGACTTCGATGGTTTTGCTTGGTGAGTTCCTTCCACAGCTCGACGCGTTGACGCAGCGGGAGAATCGGGGTCAGGGTCGAGACGCCCAGATCGATGTCCCATTTTCTGCGGATGTAATTGTCGACGATGGCAACGTCGTGTCCCTGTTTGGACAAATAGAGCGCGGTTGCCCATCCGCAGTAGCCATCTCCTCCGAGCACAGCAATCTTCATGAATCCTCCTCAGGGCGGTTACAAAACAGCGAGGCGGTTGTTTGGATTGCCTCGGTTCAATTCCGCGATTTGCGGGAGCACGAAATGTATTGCAGGGGCTGGAGCCCCGATAAAATTTATGATCTTTACGGCACGGCTCAAGCCGTGCCCTTTCAAACACAGGTATCTCTTCCATTATACCGGGTTTGGCGCGGGATTTCCGCTCTCGTTAGCTCACTTGTACCAAGAAGCCCAATGCAGCATCCCGGGTACACGCAACTCTCTGACTCGGGCAGAACTGCCCATGTCTCGAAAACCGTGAGACCTTCGACAGCTCAGAGCAGGCTAGGAGGCATCCGGCTCAACGTTGTTCTACCCAGGTTTCGAAAAGCGCGAAACCTGGGCACCTGCGAGTCCCCTACCTGTGCCGGTAACAGCGTCGAATTCGGCAGCGGCTGGTTGGTGAACACGAATTTGCCGCCGCTCTCGCTCACGACGTTCAGCTTGTCGCGCCCCACAGCGTTCTCCAAGCGCGGCATTGCGTGTGGCTGGTCACCAGGTAATAGCGCTGCGGCTGGCCCCAGAGCTCCTTCAATTGCGCGTCGTTGATGAAAACCTTGGGCGCATCCGGAGCCGACGCTCCATAAGACATGTTCAGCACGTCGCCATTCAACATCAGCAGCGGACGGTTCGTGTAGAAGGCGACCGACGAATACGTGTAGTAGAAGCGGTCGATGATCAGCTTGCCATCGGGCGCATGCAGGATCGCCTCCGCCAACGGCCGTGACGACAGATACGGATCGAAGGTCACCAGCGCCACGCGCGCAGCCTGAAAGAACACCACCATCATCAACGCTGCGGCAAAGTAAGCGCGCTTCGCCTTTGCGCCGAAGGTTCCGATCGCGCCGATCAGAAATGCAATCGCGGCAAGAATCAGCGGCAGTCGCAGATAAGCGAACGACTGCAGCGTCAGGTCTTCCATGTGGCCGAGCGACAGCGTGTAGGCCCCGGGATGCGACGTCAGCGCGTTGAAGATATCGCCCGGCGTCGGCACATTGCGATCGAGCACCAGAATCGTGATCACCGCCGCCGCGCAGAGCGCGCTGACAACAGTCAGAACCCGCGTTCCCCACTTGATCCAGTTGCTCTCCATCAGCATGGCCGAACCCAGCAGCAACGCCATCGCCGGATACGCCGGCATCGAGTAATACTCCTGCGTGGTGGAGAAGGTGAAGAACACCAGCATGAAGCCGATCCAGCACAGCGCCAGCAGACGCACGCGTCCGGCGCGATCGACGGGCTTGAACGACAGCTTGGCGATCGCCGGGAAGTAGACGCTCCAGGGGAAGAGCCAGATCAGGTGGAAGAGCCAGAACCAGATGCGCGGCACGGTGTTGTAGTCGCGCGGATAGCGCAGGTTCAGGAAGCGCAGCAGTTGCTCGTTGATGAAGAAGAACCAGAGGAAGCCGTGATATTCGCCCGGACCGCTGTGCATCGAGAGCGAGAAATAGGGCGGATTGCGCAGCGTCGCCAGCAAATGCCAGGGAACGGCGATCAGCAGGATGATGGCGAGCCCGCTGAAGGGATGCAGCCGCTTCCAGGTTCGCGCTGCAGAAAAGCTGCTTGCGTGAACAACAGATAAATCAGCTCCGGCGGCAACGGGAAAGACCACCGCGATCAAGCTCTTCAGCAGCAGGCCGGTGCCGAGACTGGCGGCCAGAAGAAAAGCCCACGCGCGCGGATGCGGCTCCTCCTCTTCCAGCACGCGCAGCAGCGCCCACATCGCCAGCGTGATGGTGAAGGTCAGAATGACGTCGGGGATCAGCACGCGCGTGAACAGATACAGGCCGACACAGGTGGCCATCACCAGCCCGGCGTAGAAGCCGGCCTTCCTGCCGAAGGCCCAGATGCCGAAGGCCATGGTCAGCAGGCAGACGCCAATGCAGAACAGCGCCATGCGGCAGACGCGCCGCCCAGTCGTGTACGCCGAAGACCTTGTAGGAGCAGGCCATCATCCAGTACACGAGCGGCGGCTTCTCCAGATAGGCGACGCCGTCGAGCCGGGCCGTGACCCAGTCGCCGGAGCGGATCATGTTGCGCGCAATTTGCGCCTGGACGGAGTCCACGTCGTCGGACAACGAGGGAGGAGAGATGATCCCGCTCAGGTAAACCGAAGCCGCGATCAGCAGCAGCGCTAGGTATAGGCTCCAACTGCTGGAGCGAAGCCGCGCTGCCGCCGCGGGCTTCGGCGCCCGAACGTTCCACTTTTTCATCCACAACAACAGAATCATCAATCCCCATAGGTGATAGCCAATATTGACTCGCCTTTCCAAGTGGTCCTGCAGATGGCCCTCGATGACCTCAGGACGGAAGAGTTCCGGATACTCCTCTGCGCCGGCGCGCAGGGTTTCGACCACCAGGTTGCGCAGCGGTCCGCGCAGCCAGTCGTGCGCCGGAATATCGAAGCCGACCTTGGGCCGGTGCAGGATGGCTGTGCGGCAGCTTGTCGCTCATCAAATGCTGCAGAACAATCTTTTGCCGCGAGCCTGAAACCTTGAACGATGCCGGGATCCGGTTAGCGAACTCGACGATGCGGTGGTCGAGAAAGGGCGGCCTGCACCTCGACCGAGTGGGCCATGCTGATGCGGTCCGACTTCACCAGAATATCATCCGCCAGATAGTACTTCTGATCGAACCAGAGGTACGCATTCAGGTCGCTGCCGTTGCGTCCAAGCTGGCCGCGCAGGTTGGCGAGCACATCATCGAGCGCCAGCGGCAGTTGATCGGCGACCAGTTGCCGCTTCTCCGTATCGGAGAATGTGCCGTTCCAGAAAACGTGGCCGCGCTCGGCCGACATCAGGCTGCCCGCCAGCAGGCGCTTGATCTTGTACTCCAGCGCGATCTTGTCGTCGGAGACCGGCCAGGCCTGCATCATCGACTTGTCCCAGGCGCAGCGCCGCGGACGGCATGCGCCGCATGTTCGGCAGCAATGCGGCTGGCGCGATAGGTCAGATATCCGCCGAACAATTCGTCGGCGCCTTCGCCGCTGAGCGCGACTTCGGTCTGCGTGCGGCTCAGCTTCGCCAGAAACCACAGCGGCAGCGCTCCGGCATCGGCACTGGGCTCGTCGGAGTAGTACGCGAATTCCTGGATCGCGCCTTCCAGATCCTGCTCCGTCGGATTCAGGTCGAGCTCTTCGTGCTCGGTGCCGTACTTCTCGACCATCTGGCCGATGTAGCTGCTCTCGTCGAAGCTGCGTCCGCGGAACGAAATCGAGAAGGTCTTGATCTTGGAGGACTGGACGCCTGCGAGGCGTAGTGCAGGATGGTCGAGGAATCCAGGCCGCCGCTGAGCCAGACGCTCAGAGGAACGTCGGAGATCAGATGCTCGCGCACGGACTTTGCAGCAGCGCATCCAGCTCTTCGCTCGCCGACTGCAGCGTCATCTTCTCGGGATGCGGAGCCGGCAAGGTCCAGTAGCTCTCGGAGCGCACCGCGCCGTCGCGCCACTCCACCCAGGTTCCGGGCATGACCTTGGTGATGCCATCGATCATGGTCCACGGCGCCGGAATGTAGTTCAGCGCGAGATAGCAATCCAGGGCGGGCAGGCTGATCTGGCGCTCGATCTCGGGATGCGCCAGGATGGCCTTCAGCTCGGAGCCGAAGAACAGCTCCTCGCCTTTACGCGCGATGTACAGCGGCTTGATGCCGACGCGATCGCGGGCCAGTACCAGACGGCGCGAGGACTCGGTCCAGATGGCGATAGCGAACATGCCGCGCAGCCGCTGGAAGGATGCGGTATCCCACTCCAGAAAGGCGTGCAGAACGGTCTCGGTATCGCAATGCGAGTGGAAGCTGTGTCCCAGCTTTTCCAGCTCGGCGCGAATTTCCAGGTGGTTATAAATTTCGCCGTTGAAGACGATGACGGAGTCGCCATCGGGGGACTTGATGGGCTGATCGCCGCCGGCTATGTCGAGAATTGCCAGGCGGGTAGCGCCCAGGGAGCAGTAGGCGGACTCATAGACACCCTGCTGGTCTGGTCCGCGATGGACCAGCGTGGCCGTGGCTTCCGCAATCCGTTCCGGACGCGGCAGCCCATCCTTATGTGTAAATCCTACAATCCCGCACACGTGTTTTAACGGCCTGGGGGTTAGCCAACAGCCTTGTAACTAAACTATCACAATGCTGCTTTCTGGGCCTGCACGCACCGGATCTACCGGGCGCCTCACTCATTCGCGGTTTTCGAATGTGTGGGACCGCGCTGTCCAATCGCATAAGAGGAGGGATGAATTTCGTAACTCCTGCTGGTTTCAACTCCCACTCATTTCAAAGTCAGGAATGAATGGGGCACCGGTCTTCTTCGTTCGTGTACGATAGATGCAGGCTAGAACCTCTGCGGCCAATCGCACGAATGCATAATCGCCCTCATTTCAAAACCTATATCCTGATCGCCATCATGGTCGATCGCCGGACCAATCGGTAACCTGCTGCTGGCCAAGGGGATGAAGCAGCTTGGCGACATCCGGTACTGGCCGCCTGTCGGAGTTGCTGCCGGTCTTCCTGCGGGTATTCGGCTCCTGGACCATCTGGATCGGGATCGCCTCGCTCATCGCATTCATTGTTGCCTTCATGCTGGCGCTCTCGGTGGCCGACTACAGCTACGTGCAGCCGGCGGCGGCACTCAGCTACGCTCGTCGTCGCCGTGCTGGGCGTTCTGGTGCTCGGACGAGACAGGTTTCGCCCTTGCACTGGGCCGGCATTGTCGTCATCTGTCTGGGCGTATCGTTCATCCGCGGCACCAATCCCCGCACCACTGAGACGTCCGACTTAATGCTCGCCTTCATCTTGTTTGCCTTGATCACGGTGGTGGGGACCTGGGGCGAACTCTGCCTGGGCCGCGCCATGAAGCAGACCGGCGAGTTGGAGCGCCTGCATCCCGGACACGCCGCCAACCTGCTGTGGCGCGCGCTGCGCGTGAAGTGGATCTGGATCGGCGTGGCCATGATGGCGGTGGCCTTCTTTTCGCTGTTGCTGCTGCTCTCGTTTGAAGAGGTCAGCTTCGTGGTTCCGGTCACGGCTCTGAGCTACCTGGTGGGCGCCATCGGCGGTACCTTCTTTCTGGGCGAAAAAGTCAGCCCGCAGCGCTGGCTCGGCATCCTGCTTGTTTGCATCGGAGTGACCATGGTCGTCATCGCTAAGTAGTAGGCTTTATGGCGCAGACCCTGACCGCACCTCCGCCCTTGAAAATCCGAACGCCGATCTCTCGCTTCGAGACCCGCAGGACCATCGTCTTCCGCGAAATCCTGACCATGAGCCTGGACTCGCTGCGCGCCGACAAGGTGCGCGCGGCCATGACGGCGCTGGGCATGGCCGTGGGCACGGCCGCCCTGATCCTGGTCGTCACCATCGCCCTCACCGGCAAAAGTTATGTGCTGGCGCAGATCGAAGCCGTCGGAACCAACGTGATCTGGGCGGAATACGCGGGTGTCTCCAGCGCCGCCACCAGCACCAGCGCTGCCGACGATCTCACCATCAACGACATGATTGCCGCCGAGCAACAGGTGCCCGGCATCAAGGAAGCTTCACCCGTTCTCAACCTGCATCAGCGCATGGCTCGTGGCCGGCGGCAAGGAGCAGGACATCCTGGTGCTCGGCGTCGACCCCGAATACAAGACGGTGCGGCGCATGGTCGTCAGCGCCGGCAGGTTCTTCGACCAGCAGGACGCGCAATCCGGCAACAAGGTCGCGCTGATGACCGAAAACCTGGCGCGCACGCAATTCGGCTCGCTCGATCTCGCCCTGGGCCAGACCATCAAGATCAACGAGGTGCCCTTCGTCATCATCGGCACCTTCCGCGAGAGCGTCGACACCCTGGGCCGCTCCGAGATTGAAGACGACACCGTCCTGATCCCCTACAGCATCGCCCGCTCCATGACCGGCACGCCCGCCGTCAACCAGATTTACTTCTCCATGTACGACTCGTCCTCCATCCCGGCGGCGACGCAGAGCATTCAGAATGTGATTGCCGCGCGGCATCGCCCCGAGTCGGTTTACAACGTCAGCAACATGACCGAGATGCTGCGGCTGGCCAACAAGACGGCGACCGCCTTTACCTCGGTGCTGCTGCTGTTTGCCGCGGTGACCTTGATCTGCCGCGGGCGTGGGCATCATGAACATCATGCTGGCCACGGTGCACTCGCGCATTCACGAGATCGGCGTGCGCAAGGCCATCGGCGCCACCCGCCGCGCCATCCTGCTGCAATTTCTCTCGGAGGCCGTGATGATTGCGCTGCTGGGAGGCATTGTGGGCACCGTGGTTGGCTTGGGTATCCCCATCTCGATTGAGCTCTTCACCAATGTTCATGTGCCCATCTCGCTTCTTTCGGCGGTGATCGCGCTGTTTGTCTCCTGCCTGGTGGGAATGACCTTCGGCATTACTCCGGCCAACAATGCGGCCCGACTGGATCCGGTGGAATCGCTGCGCCACGAATAAGTGCCGATCGGCTGTTGCATCATGCTTTGCTTGCACGCAAATGTAGGCATTGTGAAACGGCAGAATCGGCCAAAGATTTTTTCGCTCCCCGGAATGGCTTTCCAGTGCGGCCAAACCGGCAATCCCCAGAAACCTAGCCGCGAAAAGCGGCGGCCATGCCTTGAAGCCCGGGACGCAAGCCCCGGGTAAAATCCAAAATGGAGCAGAGCCGCGCAGCGGCGACCTGTATCCACAACGGAGCTATTCACCCTTATGGACTATCGCAAACTTTTCGCCGTTGAACCCGGCAAGCGTGTGAAGCTCGCCGACTTCGATCCCGACTATCACGGCAAGCACCTCTCCGAGACGGAAGCCAAAACTGAGACGGAAAAATACCGCGACCAGATCAGCAAGCTGCAGGACCTGATGTATGCCGAAGGCCGCCACTCTCTGCTGATCGTGCTGCAGGCCATGGACGCCGGCGGCAAAGACGGCACCGTGCGCCACGCCATGAGCACCATGAGTCCGGTAGGCACCATCGTCACCTCGTTCAAACAGCCCAGCGCCGAAGACCTGAAGCACGATTTCCTCTGGCGGGTTCATCCGCACGCGCCCGCCAAGGGCATGGTCGCCATCTTCAATCGCTCGCACTATGAAGATGTGCTGGTGGTGCGAGTTCACAACCTGGTGCCCAAGGACATCTGGTCCGAACGCTACGCCTTCATCAACGAATTTGAAAAGCTGATGCGGAAGCAGAACGGCACGCGCATCATCAAGTTCTTCCTCTACATCAGCCAGGACGAGCAACTGGCGCGCTTCAAGAGCCGGCTGGAGGATCCCACGCGCAACTGGAAGATCAGCGAAGACGACTATCGCGAGCGCGAGTTCTGGGACGACTACATCGCTGCCTACGAGGCGGTTTTCAACAAGACCAGCACCAAGCATGCGCCCTGGTACATCATTCCCGCCAATCACAAGTGGTTTCGCAATCTCGCCATCTCGCAGATCGTGGCCGCGACCCTCGAAGACCTGGGCATCCAAACGCCCGAGCCGCAGGTCGACCTGGAGGTGATCCGCCGCCAGTATCACCAGGCGGAAGAGGAAGAAGCGCATCGCAGCCCGAAGCAGATGCCGGGCCGCAAGAAGAAGAGCAAAGCGAAGAAATAGCGCTCGGAAGATTGACGCCGGTGTTACATTCTCAACAGTCGGCGATCAGCAGGGGAGACCCCGTCGTGCCCAGCATTCCAGTCGCTGTTGCAGCAGATTCCGGACGAGTTCAAGCCCGCGGCCGCGCTCGGCATCGGCGCCGTGATCCTGGTGCTGCTCGTCCTCTTCCATGGCATCAGCCTGCATAAAATCCTGGTCCACTTCAAGCGCCGCGAGCTGCGCCTGCAGGCCGGCCGGCCGCATCTGTGGGGAGCCGCCTTCCTCTTCGGCTGGGCCATCTTCATGATGCTGACCCTGCACATCGTGGAGATCATGGCCTGGGCCATGCTCTTCATCGCCTTGGCTTGATCGTTCATCCCGCCGACGCCATTTACTTCTGCGCCAATGCCTATACCACAATGGGGTATGGCGCGGTCGACCTGGGCATGCAGTGGCGCAACATCACGGCCGTCATTGCCATCTCCGGCCTGTTTACCTTTGCCTGGACCACCAGCTCGCTGGTCGCCATGGTGGCCAACTACATGAAGATCGTGGAGCAGCTGGAACTCGAGCGCATGAAGGAGCTGGACCTGCGCTGCCAAGGCGCGTCATGCGGAATGGGATGCTGTCAACCAAGGAGCGGCAGGCGGAACACGCCGAGCGGATGGCGACGCGCAAGGCCGCCGCCGGCGTCGTCCTTCTTCGCAGCGCCGCAAGATCTGGCGGGAAGAGAAGCAAAAAGAAGAGCAGCTTGCGCCAGACCGCTCGGGACGAAGTTCGGACAGATCCGCGAGCAGGAGCGTGCCGACGAAAACAAGCTCGGACAGGACTTCCCGCTCGACGACTCCGGAGTCAAGAAGTGAGCGCTCGAGGGAGCGCGCCAACGCTGGTTCAGCCTGTTCCAAAGCGTGCGGCCGCTGGATCAGAAGCGACTCCATTCGCGACGCCCTGGCCGGCATTCAGCTGGCGGCGATGAACATCCCGCAGGCCCTCGGCTATACCAAGATCGCCGGCATGCCGGTCGTTACCGGCTTCTACACGCTGCTGCTGCCGCTGGTCGCCTTCGCCGCCTTTGGCTCCTCGCGATACCTGGTGGTCGCCGCCGATTCCGCGACTGCCGCGATTCTCTCCGGCGGCCTCGCGGCACTGGCCCCCTTGGGCAGCGCGCACTATGTGCAACTGGCGAGCATGGTCGCGCTGCTGACCGCGGTTGTTCCTGCTGCTCGCGCGCCTGCTCAAGCTGGGCTTCCTCGCCGACTTCCTTTCGCAGACCGTGCTCGTCGGCTTCCTGACCGGCGTCGGCTTTCAGGTCGGCATCGCCGTGCTGGGCGAGATGCTCGGCATCGAGATCACCTCGCACCGCACCGTCCTGCAGCTGGTCGAACTGTGGCGCGAGCGTCGCGCATCTGCACTGGCCGACCCTGGCGGTCTCGCTTGCAGTAGTCGCCACGATTCTTCTGCTGGCCGCGTCAGCCGGAAAATTCCCGGGCCGCTGATCGCGGTGTCTGGGCGCCGAGGTCGCCAGCGTCGATCTGGAACTTCGCTGGTCACGGTATCGCCGTCGTTGGACCTGTGGCCGGCGGCCTGCCGCACCTGGGCTGCCCCACGCGCCGCGTCATGAGTGGGGCGCTGCTGATCGGCATCTCCGCTTCCTGCTTTGTGATGATCGTGGCCCAGAGCGCGGCCACCGCGCGCTTCTACGCCGCCCGGCATCATCAGCGACTGGACGAGAACGCCGACCTGGTGGGCCTGGCCGCCGCCAACGCGGCCGCCGGACTGAGCGGAACGTTCGTGGTGAACGGCAGCCCCACGCAAACCGCCATGGTCGAAAGCTCCGGCGGCCGCAGCCAGCTGGCGCAGATCTCCACCGCCGTCGTGGTCGCGCTGGTGCTTGCTGTTCCTGACCAGGCCGCTGCAATTCCTGCCGCGCTGCGTGCTGGGCTCCATCGTCTTCGTGATCGCCATCAAGCTCATCGACCTGCGCGGCCTGGCGAGCATCCGGCGCGAAAGTCCGGGGGAATTTTGCTGGCCGTCATCACGGCGGCGGTGGTCGTGCTGGTCGGAGTAGAGCAGGGAATCATCCTGGCCATGGTGCTGTCGCTGCTGCGCATCGTGAAGCACACGTACCGTCCGCACACCGGAGTGCTGGTGGCCGACGATGGGCTCTACTGGCAGTCTGGAGCCGCCGGAGCCGGGCGCCGACGACCAAGCCCGGGCTCATCTTGTATCGCTTCGGCGCGCCGCTGTTTTATGCCAATGCCGGACGGTTTGCCGAGGAGATCCGGGCCATTGTCAGCTGTCCTTTCGCCGTTGATGCTCTGGCTGGTGGTGGATGCCGAGGCGATTACGAACCTCGATTACACCGCCGCGCGGATCGTGATTACCCTGCATGACGAGCTGAACCAGATCGGCGTGACCCTGGCCTTTGCCCGCGTCGGGCCGTATTTGCAGGCCGACTTCGATCGCCATCACGTTACCGAAGTCATCGGCGCAGAACCTTATCTTTCCGCGCCTGCACGACGCTCTCGACGCATTTGACCAACCTGGATCACCCGGCCGCGCAGCAGACTCATCCTAGTGACAAGGAGACTTTGATGGCCCGCTGGTCACGATATCCCACAGTGTATGAGATCAATACCTGGGTCTGGCTGGCCGAGCTGGCCCGCAGGTCCGGCAAGAAAGTCGACCTGGGCTCCGTTCCTGCCACAGAGTGGGATGCCATCGCCGCCTACGGTTTCGATGCCGTCTGGCTGATGGGAGTCTGGGAGCGCAGTCCAGCCGGCATCGCCATCGCCAACCGCAATCCCGGGCCTGCTGCAGGACTTTCAGCGAGCGCTGCCCGACTTTCAGCCATCCGACAATGTGGGATCACCTTATTGCATCCGACGCTATGTGGTCGACCGACCACCTGGGCGGAACGGAAGGTCTGGCCATCGCGCGCGAGCAGCTGGCCAAGCGCGGCATGAAGCTGCTGCTGGATTTCGTGCCGAATCACGTTGCTCCCGATCATCCCTGGGTCGCCGAGCATCCCGAATACTTCATTCACGGCAGCAGCCAGGACGCCCGGAACTCTCCTGGGTCCTACATTGAGGTACACGATCAGTTTTTTGCCTGCGGCAAAGATCCTTACTTTCCCGCCTGGCCCGACGTCCTGCAGCTGAATGCCTTTCAGCCCGGGTCTGCGGCAGGGAGTCGTCGAGACCCTGGCGAACATCGCCGGCGCAGTGTGACGGCGTTCGCTGCGACATGGCGATGCTGCTGCTGAACAGCGTGTTCGAGCGCACCTGGGGAGCTCGCGCCGGACAAAGGCCGGCCACCGAGTACTGGGACGATGTCATTCCCGCCGTAAGCGGGCAATCCCGACTTCCTCTTCATCGCCGAAGCCTACTGGGATTTGGAGTGGGAGCTGCAGCAGCACGGCTTCGATTTCTGCTACGACAAGCGCCTCTATGATCGGCTGGAACATGAGAGCGGCGGAGAGCGTTCGCCTGCATCTCTGCGCCGACTCTGGACTATCAGAGCAAGCTGCTGCGCTTTCTGGAGAATCACGACGAACCGCGTGCGGCCTAGCCGTTTCCGGGCGCGAAGGAAAAGGCCGCAGCCGTCGCGACTTCACTCTTCCCGGCGCCCGGATGTTTCACGAAGGGCAGTTCGAAGGCCGCAAGGTGAGGCTGCCGGTTTTCCTTGGCCGCCGCCCGGACGAGCCGGTCGACAAGGATCTGCAGGCGTTCTATCGCAAGCTGCTTAAGGCCATCGACAGGCCCGTGTTTCGCGGCGGCGATTGGCGTCTGTGCGAGCGCAACGGCTGGCCCGACAACGCCAGCTTTCTGAACCTGGTGGCGTGGAGCTGGGCGCACGACGGCGACCGCTATCTCGTCGTCGTGAACCTGAGCGACAGTCAAGTCGGAGGGACAAGTGCGCTTGCCGTGGACCGAAGGCGCGCGGCAGGACGTGGAGGCTGACGCGACCTCCTCTCGGACGCGGTCTACGAACGCAGCGGCAGCGAGATGTTCTCGCCGGGGTTATATGTGGACTGGAGCCTTGGGAGTACAACCTGTTTCAGTGCCGGTTGAAGTGAGGGGTCGCACGAGGAGCAGGATGTTTGCACGAACAGCAGGTCCCTCCACTCCGGCGGGCGAATGCGGCCCGCCTCCGGTCGGGATGACAATCTCTTCTCAGATGAGTAGTCGGGAGCGCGGTTTCCGCAGCCAACTGCCCACTGACTACTGACTACCGACTACCGAATACTGACTACCGACAACTGGCTACTGCCTTCCGAACTCCAGCACATCGATGTCAGCGAACTTATGTACCGCGGGCGCCCCGTATATTTCCTGGAGCTTCGACTGCACGGCTTCGCCCTGATCGAAGTATTCCAGCTTGGTCCCGTGGTCGGCCATCAGAATCCAGACATGCTGGAAGCTGCTGCGGATTCTCATTCAGCGCCTGCAACAGGTTGCGCGCATCCTCGCCTCCGCCGTAAAAAACGGGAGCGAAGACGTGCAGCGCCGGCGCGGCGGCCGCCTGCTGGCTGGCGTAATAATCCAGCATGATGCGCGTGTAGAAGGGGAAGAAAACCACGCGCATCGCCGGGTGCCGCAGAGTGCAAAACCAAGTCCGGTTGCCCCGCGCCAATCCTCGCGCGGCTTGTTGTACTTCCGCCACGATCGTCGGCATCGCAGGCCGCGCACAATACGATCGCCAGCACCACATCCGATGCGCCACTTGCGCAGCATGGCAGCGCCCATTCCCGCCAGCAGCAGCCGTCGCCGGCAGCGAGAAGATCATGTAGCGCTGCAGGAACATGGGCTGGCGCAGCGACACCAGCGCCAGAAGCACGACCGGCATCACGCGCCCACAACATCAGCAAAGTTCCCCGCCAGGCCAGCTCGGCCTTGCCGTCGCGCCGCGCGCCAATGACCGCGGCGATCGCCCGCGCCCCACAAGATGCAGGCCAGCGCAATCTTTACTCCGCTGCCGCCGAAGAACATCGCCAGGTGCCAGAATCTCTTTCGGAGCTCGGACGCGGCATCCAGATGAAATGCAGGTTCTCCGGCGTGGCGCGGAAAACGTACGTCAGCCCGGGCAGCTGCGGCGACAAAGATAATCAGCGCCGCACAAAATCGCCCGCCGCCACGGCACCGGTGGCGGCTTGAAAAACAGCGACGCCGCCTGCGCCACCAGCACCAGCGCCGTGAGGTCGTGACTGTAGAACGCGGCGATCACCGCAGACGGTCCACAGCGCCCAATCGCCGCTGCCGATTCTCCTCGACCGCGCGCACGAAAAAGTACGTCGACAGCAGGACCAGCAGAATTCCCAGGGAATAGCTGCGGGCTTCCTGCGAGTAGTACACAGCGCTGGGGCTGAAGGCCAGCAACGCCGCCGCCACCAGCGACGGCGTAACGCCCGTGAACTTGCGCCCGACCACGTACAGCATCGGAATGGAGGCGATGCCGAAGATCGCCGACGGCAAACGCAGCCAGGCTTCGCTGCTGCCCAGGTGAATCCAGCCACGCATCAGCAGGAAATAGATGGTCTGCAGATTGGCTTCGCCGTGCCACCACACCCAGGCGAAGTGTTGCCACGAGGCGCGCGCCAGCGCGACCGTCGCGCCTTCGTCCAGCCACAGGCTCTTGGCTCCCAGATGCGACAGGCGCAGCCACGCGCCGGCGATCGTAAGCAGCGCGAGAATCAAGGTCGCGGTGACGGGATGGCGGGCTCGCAGGCGTCGGCATCAGACGCCGAGTTAGCTAGCGGGAGCGTGCTGGCTACAGGCATGAAGACGAATAGTGGCGACCAAATTTTCAGAATTGCAGCCCGTCTCCTTGTATCAGCGGCCAGCGGCCATCCGCAATACAATTTTCATGCAGGTGCAATCATGATTAGCGGGCACGCGCCAACACCAGGGTGACGTCGTCGGGCTGCTCTCCGCCGGCGATCCAGTCGGCTACCGCTGCCGGTAACGACTTCGCTGATGCGCGACAACGATTCATTGCGGTGCTGCAAAATCAACTCGATCAGCCGGTCCTCGCCGAATTCGCCAAACTCATTTTCCGGCTCGGTGATGCCGTCGCTATAGGCGACGAAGATATCGCCCGGCTGCATGACCGACCGTGCTCTCGCCGTAGGTCATGCCGTCGAACAGTCCCACCACCGTCCCGACGTCTCCGACCGCCGCACCTTGCCGTCTCCGCTCAACACCAGCGGCGGCAGGTGTCCGGCGTTGGAGTAGGTCAGCGCGCGCGACAACGCGTCGTAGCAGCCGAGGAACATGGTCGCGTATTTCTCCGGCGGCGTGCTGCGGATAGAGCTGGTAGTTCAACGTCGCCATCAGGAACGCCGGAGAGAGACAGTCGCTCGCCATTTCCGTTGCCGCGAGTTGCGACCACATCTGCTTTGCGAGCTGCCGGCGCCCAACGCCAGCGAAGCCAGCGCTCTTCTCCGGCTCCAGCGAATAGGCGCGCACGAACGCGTGTACCGTGGCCATCAGCAGCGCCGCCGAAATTCCCTTTCCGCTGATGTCGCCCACCGCCAGCATCAGGCGCTGCGCGCTGAGGGGAATGAAGTCGTAGTAGTCGCCGCTGACCGTGCGCGCCGGCTTGCAGACGCCGTGCACCTCCAGCGACGGCAGCCCGCTCAGGTCGGCAGGGAAGAGCAGCGCCTGCACCTCATGCGCGATGGCCAGCTCGCTCTCCATGCGCTGCTTTTCTTTCTGTTCGGCGATCAGGTCGGCAGCGACGTGGTCATGGAGTTGAACGATTGCTCCAGCGCCGCCATCTGATCCTTGTTGCGCACCTGGATGCGGTGTTGCAACTCGCCGCGATTGATGTGCTCGGTCGCCTTGTAGAGTTCGGACACCGACTTGGTCATGCTGCGCGTCAGCCGCACGCCGATGAACAGCGCGACCAGCTCGATGATGCCGAGGAAGATGGCGATGCCGATCAGCACATCGCGGAAGATGCCGGCATTTTCGCCCAGCGTGCTGAACAGCGTGGCGTAGAGCATCGAGGGCCGCGTATCGACCAGCAGCAAGTCCGTTCAGCGATCTTGCCGGTCGGCCAGTCGATCAGGTCGAAGCGCGTGCCAAACGGGATCTGGAAGTCGCAGCACATTGCCGTGGCGGAGGCAGAGTTCCGGCCTGCACTGTGCCGGTCGCTTCCGTCTGGCCCGACGTCGAATTTCGTGTTGTCGACCTGACCGTCGCATGAGTTCGAGCCCGGGTCTGCTGGCGTCGTTCGTCGGGACGCGGTCGGCGCTGGAGTTCCGGGAAATAGCGTGATCGAGCCCAGCTCCGATGTCGCATGCCGCAGCAGGTCGGGCGTGATTGGCAGAGTTCGAGATTACCGTCAGGTGATGCGTCGCCCTCATCCAATCGCTTGCATGACGCGCAGCTGCAGGCGATCGTCGTCGAGCACGAACCCGGCAAAATCGCTCTTGCAGGCAGCAGAAGTTCGGTCGGCATCGGGCCCTGCTCGCGGCCTGACCCGCGCCGACAGCACGAAACCCTTGTCGCCGTCCCAAACGCTCACGGAGCGATGGCGAAAATTCTCATCGGAGGCGCTGGCGATCTCGCGGGCCAGCTCCGGCGTAAGCCGTGCCGTCGCGCGCCAGGCTGCGGAACTGAGACGCCATCGAGCGGTTCGTCGCCTCCAGATGCTGCAACTCCGATTGCAAATCCGACATGGCGACGTAGGTGGCAAATTGTCCCGCGAACAGATAGCTGGCAATCAAGCCCATCGCCGACCAGCAGGATGACGGGAATCACGCCGATGAAAACGTAGGTGACGATCAGCCGGTTGCGCAGTCGCCACATCAGCTTGCGGCGCACCCAGCGCAAGCCCAGCAGACATTGCGAAGATCAGAAAAACGAACGCGATGAAAGTGGACCAACCGCCCAGCAGGCTGCCCGGTCCCGGACGGAAGCCGATGCGCAGAAGAAACAGGGCCACGGCCAGATAGCCGAACCAGAGCGTAGTTTTCCCCAGCTTGGTTCTGGGGTGGAGCGTTCGCCGTAGGAAAGCCCGCACATCGCTCGAGTTCGGTAGCTGCATAAGATGGTTCTCAGCTGGAAGGTATGCAGCTCTCGAGCCGTGAGCTCTGAGCTTATAGCGATTCATCTTTGAGTTGTCGATTCGATTCCCAGCCGGCCGATTAACCCTCAACTAGCCAGGCTCCCTTGATTTTAATCGCTGAAGACGACTATCGAATCGTGCAAGCGGATCGAGTGTGCGAAGCCGCCGGCCATACGCCTCTCATCTCGCTATGGCCCACAGCTCACGGCTCACAGCTCAGAGCCTACCAGCTGACAGCCAACCGCTCCAGAGCTATAGAATCCTCTGGGCGCAAGCCCCACAATTCTCAGGCACACAAGCACTTATTTCCATGCCGGCCGCGGCTTGCATCTTCCGGCGCGGTGGAGAATCAAACGAATCCCTATGTCCGACAATGTACGCAATGTCATCATCATCGGCTCCGGCTGCTCGGGGCTGACCGCCGCCATTTATGCGGCGCGCGCCAACCTCAGCCCGCTCGTCATCGAAGGCCATGAGCCCGGCGGCCAGCTCGCCATCACCACCCTGGTCGAAAACTTTCCCGGCTTCCCCGACGGCATCCAGGGGCCGGAGCTCATCGACAACATGCGCGCGCAGGCCACGCGCTTCGGCGCCGAGTTCCGTACCGGCCACGTCGCCAGCGTCGATCTCAGCCGCAAGGCCGCCGACGGCAGCAAGAAACCCATCGAAGTCAACGTTGGACGCGAGACCCTGCAGACCCGCACGCTCATCATCGCCAGCGGCGCCTCGGCGCGATGGCTCGGCCTGCCCAATGAGCAGGCGCTGATCGGCCACGGCGTCTCGTCGTGCGCCACCTGCGACGGATTCTTCTTCTCCGGCAAAGAAATCGCCGTCATCGGCGGCGGCGACTCCGCCATGGAAGAGGCGCTCTTCCTCACCCGCTTCGCCAAGAAGGTCACGCTCATCCACCGCCGCAGCGAATTCCGCGCCTCCAAGATCATGCTCGACCGCGCCCGCAAACACCAGCAGATCGAATTCCTCACCGACACCGTGGTCGACGATGTACTCGACGTCAGCAAGAAAGAAGTCACCGGCCTGCGCCTGCGCAACCTCAAGACCGGCGAGCAGTGGGACCTGCCGACCAGCGCGATGTTTCTCGGCATCGGCCACACCCCCAACGCCGGCTTCGTCGGCGACCAGCTCGCCCGCGACGGCGACGGCTACCTGATTCCCTCGAGGCTACGTGTGTTCGCAAGGCGCCCGGCGTCTTCATCAGCGGAGACGTGGCCGATCGCCATTACCGCCAGGCCGTCACCGCCGCCGGCACCGGCTGCATGGCCGCCCTCGAGGTCGAAAAGTATCTGGAAGAAATCGGCAAGTAAGACAGCTCTGACCGCTAGCGCCGGGTGCCTTCCAGTCACAATCGAAGCGGCGCGGTTTCGACTGAACAATCGTCTCCCGGAGGTTGTCGTCCCGAGCGAAGCCGAGGGACCTGCTGTTCTGCACCAGCTCCAGGACGCCCGCGCCAGCCGGCGACTGTTGAACGGGCATGTCAGGGGCCGCAGCTTCGGGTGCGCAGAATCGCGGCAAGCCCCCAAAACTAAAGAGCCAGACCGGCGGACTCTCCGCTTGTCTGACTCTGAATACAGTATACCACATTGAGGTACTCTTTTAGCGCGATTTTCGACCTTTATATTTCCCACGCCCTCATGCGTTTGCGCCAAAACTGTTGCGTTTCTCCTCTTGACATGGAATTCCCACATTGTGGGACATTAATTCCAATCCGAGAAGACCGCTCCTTGTCCACCAATTCCGCTATGAAATAACGGATTTTTCGTTAAGTTTTTCCCAAAACGGGTGTAAAGTAGCTCTCCGCAAGCTTTTGCCATCTGCCACTTACCGTCTGAAGGGGGGAAGCCGGCCACCATGATTTCACCAAAGTCTTCTGCGTCGATTCTCTGCGGTTCGGGGAGATTTATCCCCGGGCTGGCGGCCATTCTGTTCATGGCTTGCGCGCTTATCCAAGTGGGACAATGCCAAACCCTGACTGTGCTGCACCGCTTCGCCGATGGAGTGGATGGCGCGAATCCCTACGGCGGCGTGAGCCTCGATTCCGGCGGAAATCTCTATGGCATGACCTGGATTGGTGGGACCAACGGCCAGGGAGTGTTGTATCAACTGAAGCGCGCAGGCTCCAGCTACACCTTCAACACCCTGCATAGCTTCACGGCTGGGGCAGATGGTAGCCATCCCCACGGCGGGCTGACCTTCTCGTCCAGCGGAGCCCTCTACGGCGCCACCACGGCCGGCGGCTATCTGGGCTGTGCGTCTCGCGGCTATTACGGATGCGGTGTGGTGTTCAGCGCCCGCCCGTCGCAGACTATTTGTCGCACCGCCTTCTGCGATTGGACGATTTCTCAGCTCTACACTTTCCAGGGCAGCGCGGATGGAAACAACCCTTACTTCGGTGAATTAGTGTTTGACCAGGCGGGCAACATTTACGGCACAAACTACCAGGGCGGCCTTTACAACGGCGGTACGGTTTTCAAGCTCACGCGCTCGGGCAGCGGATGGATCGAAACCATTCTGCACAACTTCGGCGCGCCCGGCGACGGCAGCGAGCCGTTGCATGGCATCGTTCTCGATAGCGCCGGCAATATCTACGGCACCACTTATGAAGGTGGATCCGAGGGCGGCGGCACTGTCTTTCAGCTGGTGCCATCGGGCGCGGGCTGGACGGAAAACATTCTGGCCAGTTTCAGCTCCAGCAGCGCGCTCGGCGGCGCCCCCATGGCCGGACTCCTCAGCGATGCGGCCGGCAATCTTTACGGCGCTACCTCGATAGGTTTCAACGGCAGCGCGGTATTCCGGCTTTCACCTTCCGGCGGCAGTTGGCAGATGACCGTGCTGTACCAGTTCGCTCCCGCCAACCAGGATGGCGTGGTCGGGAACATGGTGATGGACAGCCTGGGAAACCTGTACGGCGCGACGGTGGGTTATGGCGTGCATCAGGACGGCATGATTTTCAAGCTCAGCCCGAATGGCAATGCCTGGACCCTCACCGATCTGCACGACTTTGACGGCGGCGACGGAGGACAACCCATGGGCGACCTGACGATGGACGCTGCCGGCAATCTCTACGGCACCACCAACGCGGGTGGTGTGCTCAACATATACGGCGTGGTCTGGAAGCTGACGCCGTAGTTGCGGTGACCAAAAAACAGCGCACCTCGCGATGCGCTGCTCTAAGCGAACTGGTTTCGGATTTATTTTGCGTCGACCATCGGGATCTGCGACGCCAGCTGCAGCTGGATCATGAGGTCGATCCGGTGATCGATCTGGCAAAACAGCGCCGTCTTCTTGGCTGAGATGACCTTCTCGAAAATCGGAACATACTTCATGCGCAGCGCGATTACTTTCTGCTCGTTTGCCGCCTCGCGCTTGATGTAGTCCTGCGCCTGCGCATCGGTCATGGTGCTGGTAGTTCGTGGCATAGTCCTTGATCAGCGCCCAGCGCTCGTCGCCGTTCTGGCTGGCTGCTTGTCGATACTGGTCATAGAGCGGCCAGAACTTGGTAGCCTCGTCCGGAGTGAGCGGCATGTTGGCGGCAGTAATCTGCTTTCTCTGCGCCTGAATGTTCTCGCGCAGCATCTGGATTTCCTGGTCGCTCGCCGCCGAGGGCTGGGCTCCAGCGCCGGGCACAGCCTGCGAACTCTGGGCACTCTGCCCGCTCTGTGCACAAACCGGTACGGTCGCGAGCAACATTGCGCTGACCACGATCAGTAAAGCTGCAAAATTCTTCTTCGGCATACTGTCTCCTCGATTTCGGTGAACGTCTAGTACGTGGATTCTGCTGCTGGCTGCGGTGGGACTTACACCTTGCCCACCGGAATATCGGCTGGGTGAGGGTTCAAATCGCTGAGTTGATTTGCATCAGGATTATATCGGAAGCGTGCTTCAACTCCCGCAGGTTTTGCGATACCTTCGATTCCGGGATGCGTCCAATGAAATGAGAAGGAGGCTGAACATGCTTTCACGGATCGCAGCGGTCGGGGCCCTGGTCCTAAGTTGTGCGGCCATCATGCTCGCGCAGCAAGCTTCTTCGCTTGAAGCTTACACGGACGAAGATGCTTACCGGATCTACGATGCTCTGCTACCGCAGAATTCGTCCGGCCCTACGGTGGTGATTGAGGCGGAAACCTACCCCCAGCTATCCGTCAAGAACGCCCACGCCTTCGGTCCGGAAGAGTGCATCGATCCGAGCGTGGCTCCGGAATTCAAGGACGCGATCAGCGACTACAACCGCCTCAATCAGAACAAATGGCTTTTGCAAAGAAAGTTCGCCCTTCCGAGGCCGTATGAAATCATCGACTCCGCGACACTCTCAGCCCTGGCTGGAGATGGCAACTGGAGCGCGTTTTCGCAGCGCTTCCCCAAGTCCAGAGGAGTTTTTCAGATGTCGGCTGTGGGCTTCAACAAAGACAAGACCCGCGCCGTCGTGTATTTCGGCCAGCTGTGCGGATCGTTGTGCGGGAGTTGGAGTTTCGAGTTGCTCAAGAAAGTTGACAGCAAATGGGTGAGCGCTCCCGGCGTGATGTGCCACACCGTGTCGTGAACCTCGGGTGTCATGAAAAACGGGTACACCACTCGTTCGCGATGTTCGAATGAGTGGGATGCGAGAGTGCCCGAGATTTCAGCATTCGAGTGCGTTGGGAAATCGGCCGTGAGGTAAACTTCACCCGAATGCCTCCTCTCACTCCGCTCGACGATTTTTCCCGCGCCGAAGAA
Source organism: uncultured Acidobacteriaceae bacterium (assembly GCA_963698845.1). Classification (GTDB taxonomy): domain Bacteria; phylum Acidobacteriota; class Terriglobia; order Terriglobales; family Acidobacteriaceae; genus Bog-257. The sequence goes on along the minus strand of CAVOSH010000004.1, from coordinate 1,265,866 downwards.
GCCGCGCAATTTGTTCTGGCTCGCACTCACGAACGCCCACGCATCGCCGTCGTCCTCGGCTCCGGGTTGGGCAGCTTCGCCGATGAACTTCGCGACGCGAACACCATCCCGTACGCAAACATCCCGCACTTCCCGACGAGCACGGCCATCGGACACACGGGCCATCTGGTAATCGGCAGCGTCGAAGGAGTCCCGCTTGCGGTCATGCGCGGACGCGTGCACTTGTATGAAGGCTACTCGGCGCAGGAAGTCGCCTTCCCGATTCGCGCGCTGGCGCGCATGGGCATTGCCGCCGTTGTGCTGACCAACGCTGCCGGAGGTATCAATGCCGATTACGGCAAGGGTGCGCTCGTCGTCCTGCGCGATCACATCAACCTGCAAGGACAGAACCCGCTCACCGGCGCGAACGACGACCGACGGGGCCTGCGCCATCCCGACATGACCGACGCCTACAACGCACAGTTTCGCTGCCTCGCAATAGAGGAGGCGCGGCGGATTGGCAGTGACGTGTACGAAGGCGTCTACGCCGCGGTCGCGGGACCAAGTTTCGAAACGCCGGCCGAGATCCGATTTCTGCGCGCCATCGGCGCCGACCTGGTCGGCATGTCGACTGTGCCGGAAGTGATTGCCGCCCGGCACATGGGGGCCGAGGTGCTGGCGATCTCCTGCGTAACCAACATGGCCGCCGGCATGACCGGCGAGAAAATTACCGCGGAAGAGGTTCTGGAAACGGGCGAGAACGTGCGGGGAAAATTCCTGGCGCTGCTAAGAGCGGTGCTGCCGAAAATCGATGCGTATGTGCATCAGATAACGTGAGACTTCACGAAATTGTCATCACGACGACGGCTTCAGCCGGAGCAGGGATCTGCTTTTCTCCTTCGCCATCGAGCATTTCTGGTGTCATCCTGAGCGAAGTGAGGCAGCGGCCGAACGCAGTCGAAGGACCACTATAGCTCGAAAAATTCTCTCCATGGTAGCGGTCCTTCGACTCCGCGTCCGCCCGCCGCGAAAATGGCGGCGGAAAAGCATAGGCGCGGACGCTCCGCTCAGGATGACAATGTAAGGGGAATCCGGTAATTGCTAACTGCTAATCGCCAATCGCTAATCGCTAATTGCTAATCGCTAATCGGTAATTGCTAACTGCTAATCGCTAATTGCTATCGCCAATCGCTAATCGCTAGCCGCCAATCGCTTCTTCCTCGCGAACCACCAATACACCGGCAGCCCCGCCAAAATCACAAACACGCCCCACGCCGAATTCCGAATATTTTCCGTGAAGGTGTAATAGAGCAGCACAGCCGCGGCGAGGATGAACAGCGCTGGCACCACCGGATACCCCCAGGTGCGATACGGGCGCTCCGCGTCGGGCTCCTTGCGCCGCAGAACGAATACCGTGCTCGCCGCGATCATGTAGAAGAGCCATTCGGCGAAGATCGCCAGCGAAAATAACTGCCGAAAACTTCCAGCAAACAGCAGCAGCGCAACCGCCAATGCCAGCTGCACGATCAGCGCCACTGACGGCGTGTGATACCGGGGATGCACTTCGGCCATCGCCTTGAAGAAATATCCGTCGCGCGACATGGCGAACGGCACGCGCGCGCCGCTCATCACCGTGCCGTTCAGCGACACCAGGATCGACAACGCCATTCCCGCGGAGACAATAGCCGCGCCCCACACGCCCACTGCAATGGCAGTTGCGTCTGACGCCGGCCGCTGCGACGCGGCGATACTTGCCGCCGGCAGAACATACTGCACCGCGGCATTGGTCAACATGTACAGCGCAGCGACCACCGCGACGCCGACGATGAGCGCAATCGGGATTGCCCGTCCCGGGTCGTGAATCTCGCCGCTCACCATGTTCAGATCGTTCCAGCCGTCGTAGGCCCACAGCGCTGCGATCAGCGCGGCCATGAAGCCGGCAAAACCGCCGCGCGCTCCGGAGAAAGTCGTCGCAAAGTTGTGCCAGGTACCGCTCGATGCAGTAAACGCCACCAGCGCGATGATGACGATGATCACGATCTTCAGCGCCGTGAACACGACCTGAAAATCTCCGGCGCGCTTGATGCCGATGTAGTTCAGCCCCGTCATCAGGGCAGCGGCGGCGATTGCCACCAGCTGTCCGTAGCTGATCGGCAGCGGTCGCGTTATGGCGGCGTGGTTGAGAAAATCGAGAGCAGGGAACGTGCCCAGAATTCGCACCAGCCCAGTTGTCAGCGTCGCAATCGATGCGGGCTTGGCGATGGCGAACCAGGTCCAGGCATAGAGGAATGCGGGCGTCGGCCCGTAAGCGTCGCGAATGTATACATACTCGCCGCCGGCCTGCGGCTTCATCGCGCCCAGTTCGGCGTAGGTGATGGCTCCGGCCAGCGAGAGAATACCGCCGACGATCCAAGCCACATAAACCAGCGCGGCCGAGCCCACCGCCTGCATCATCTCGGCGGGTACAAGAAAAATTCCGCTGCCAATGATGGTGCCGACCACGATGGCGGCGGCATGGCGCACGCCAAGGTCGCGCGAGAGGACGGGTGCGGATGTTGTCGGAGCGTCCGGCATGAGGTCTAACCGAGTTTAGCTGACAATTGATTTGTGACGAGGAAGGGTGGAGGACAGCTTTCAGCAGTTGGGAGGGACGGGTGGAGCACCGCTTCAGCGGTGCATCGCTCCCAGCTAAAGCCGGAGCACTTTTCTCCGCCGATGCTGCACCGCTGAAGCGGTGCTCCACCCAAATCACTAAGTATCAGCATTAGCTGTTTGCATTGCCAGTTGAAAGGCAACTGCCAGCTGCCAGCTGCCAACTGCTTTCAATCAATCTTCGTCGCCTTGGCCATCAGGCGCTCATAGATTCGCCAGGGCGTCAGGCGGCGAAACCACACTTGCATCTTCGCGTCGGTTCCCACCAAATACCGCAGCTTGGGATTCACATCCTTCACGGCGCGCACGATCGCCTGCGCAACCTCGCGCGCATCGCCCCGCTTACTGGCCCGTCCCTTCACGAACTCTGCGAAACGCTGGCTGCGCTCTTTGTTCGGCGAATTTGGATCGAGCGCATCCTTGCCGATTACCAGGTTGCGCTCCCAGATATCGGTGTTGTAGGAGCCGGGCTCGATCAGCACCACACGAATCCCCAGCGAGTGAACTTCGATGCGCAGCGACTCGCTCCAGCCTTCCAGCGCAAACTTCGACGCCGAGTAGCTGCTTAGCATCGGAGCCGGAGCGCGCCCGCCTACGGAGGTAATCTGGATAATGTGTCCCGAGCGCTGTTTCCGCATGGTGGGCAGCACGGCTTTGCGTCATGGCGACTGCGCCGAAGAAGTTGGTCTCCATCTGGTGGCGCAGCTCGCGCGAGTTGCGTGTCTTCGACGAAGCCCGCGCTGCTGAAGCCGGCGTTGTTCACCAGCACATCGATGCGGCCGTGATCGCGCACAATCCCGTCCACCACGCCGGCAATCGCGTCAAAATTGGTGACGTCGAGCTGCCGCATATCGATCTGCTCGCGCACACCGGCTTTCTGCGCGGCTTCTTCCAGCCGGCCGCTGCGCCCCAGGTCGCGCATGGTAGCCACCACGCGATAGCCGTTGCGCGCCAACTCAATCGTCGTCAGCAGGCCGATGCCGCTGGAACTTCCGGTCACAACCGCGATTTTCTGCAATTCCGCGCCCTCCCAACAAATCCCGCATATCGCCGAACAGCGGCCAAAGCGCACCATTCGCGTCCCGATAATTGCCGATCCGCTGCTCAATGCGAGATCATTAAGAGTTTACATACCCCATTCTGAACGGACTGATACTGATGCCTACAGATAAGAGCAAGAAAGGCGCGGGCGAAATTGCGCCGGCCAAAGGAAAGCTGGGGATCATGATCCCCGGCATGGGCGCCGTGGCGACAACATTTGTGGCCGGCGTGGAAGCAGTACGCAAAGGAATCTCGAGCCCCATCGGATCGCTGACACAGATGGGCACCATCCGCCTGGGCAAGCGCACCGAAGGCCGCTCGCCGAAGATCAAGGACTTCGTGCCGCTCGCCGGGCTCAACGACCTGGTCTTCACCGGCTGGGACATCTTCGAGGACGACATGTACGCCGCCGCCGGAAAAGCCGGAGTGCTTGATCGCTCGCTGCTGGAGCAGGTGAAGCCGTTCCTTTCGACCATCAAGCCGCGCAAAGCCGTCTTCGACAAGAACTACGTCAAGAAGCTCGACGGCCCCAACGTGAAAAAGGGCAAGAACAAGATGGAACTCGCCGAGCAGGTGCGCGACGACATCCGCGAGTTCAAGCAGTCCAGCGGCGCCGATCGGCTGGTGATGATCTGGTGCGGCTCCACTGAAACGTTCATCGAAGCCAGCGCCGCGCACAAGACGGTGGAAGCGTTCGAGAAAGCGCTGCATGCCAACGACGAGAACATTGCGCCGTCGATGATCTACGCGTACGCCGCGTTGAAAGAGGGCGTGCCCTTCGCCAACGGCGCGCCGAACCTGACGGTTGACGTTCCCGCCATGCACGCGCTCTCCAAGCAGATGGAAGCGCCGATTTGCGGCAAGGACTACAAGACCGGACAGACGCTGATCAAGACCATCCTCGCGCCCGGCTTCAAGGCACGCATGCTCGGGTTGAACGGCTGGTTCTCCACCAACATCCTCGGCAATCGCGACGGCGAAGTGCTGGAAGATCCGGGCTCCTTCAAGACCAAGGAAGAGTCGAAGCTGTCGGTGCTGGAGCACATCCTGCAGCCGGAGCTTTATCCCGAACTTTACGGCAACATCTTCCACAAGGTGCGGATCAACTATTATCCGCCGCGCGGCGACAACAAAGAGGGCTGGGACAACATCGACATCTTCGGCTGGCTCGGCTACCCGATGCAGATCAAGGTCGACTTCCTCTGCCGCGATTCCATCCTCGCCGCTCCGCTGGTTCTTGACCTGGTGCTGCTGCTCGACCTGGCGAAGCGCTCGCCGGCACTGCGCGGCATCGGCATCCAGGAGTGGCTGAGCTTCTACTTCAAGTCGCCGATGACGGCCGAGGGCCTGTACCCCGAGCACGACCTGTTCATCCAGTCGATGAAGCTGAAGAACACCATGCGCCACCTGATGGGCGAGGAAATGATCACGCACCTCGGGCTGGAGTATTACGACTGATCAGGGGATAGGGGTTAGGGATTAGATCGGATTGTCCCGTTCACGTCGTCGCATTAGGTCACGGTCAGAGGTAACAATCAGTAAGAATAGGTGCCCTGTTCTAGCCTGGGTTTGGCTAGGGCGGGGCTTTTTCGCTGATGATCCCAAGAACTCGTTGTGTTTTTCACGATTGTCATCCTGAGTGGAGGCATCGCCGACTTTGCGATGCCGGAGTCGAAGGACCTGCTTTACCGCGCCCGAATCGGCCTTCCGCCGCGAATACAGCAGTTCCTTCGACTGCGCGTCTGCCCGATCCGCGGAGGCGGATCGGAAAGGCATAGCGGACGCTCCACTCAGGATGACAATTCAACTCCAATGAATGCACGTCTTGCTGCACCTCACTGCTTCTTCACATAAACCAGGTCGTATTCCGTCGCCCAGGTCTTCCCGCCGTCCATCGATCGCTGGGAGAACTGACGTACCTTCCCCTCCGCCAGCGGCGTGAACGTTAAATGCCGAAGCAATGTTCCGCCCGACGGCCCCGGCATCTCCAGGGTGTAGCGCATCGCGCCGTCGACCAGCGAGCCCTTGAAGTAATTCGTGGTACCGCTGTCCGACACCCAGAACTGCTCCCACTGTTTCGTCACGTTGTTGTACTTGTTGAGGCTCTTGCCGTCGCCACCCTGCAGGCCGTGCCAGTTCTCGAAGACCACGCAATCTTTCAGGATGAGTTGCACGCTGCTCTCGCCAACCTTCTGTTGCCCGCTGTAGACGTCCCACTCCCCCACCCAGAAATCGAGTTGCCGGTATTGTGCGTTGGCGGGATCTTTACAGGGCTCGGCCGCACGCTGCGACGCTGCGACAAGCTTCTGAAATCGCGGCTCACCAGCCAGGCTGGCAAGATCCGGATCGCCGGCAATTGGACCTGGCAGTCCCGGCCCGGCCGCAACCGACTCCAGCAGATCCAGCGCTTTCTCCTTCTGGCCATTGCGCGCATAAGCGCAAGCCAGGTTGTACTTGCCAATCTGCGGCGGGAAGCCGTTGTCCAGCGCCTTCTGCAACGGCTCGATTGCGTCGGCGTATTTTCCCGCTTGCAGAGCGTCGGTCCCCATCTTCTCCCAGCCGTTGGCGTCTGGTGGGGGTCGCAGTCTGCGCCACGCCGATCGCGGCGAGCGCGCAAAGAGTCAGCAGTCCGTAGCCCAGAGACCTCAACCAATTTGGTGTCATGCCTATGCTCCTTCGACCTGCCGATGTGAGTGCAAATTGATCCTTCGACGGCCCAGATTACGATTGGCGAGGACAGGTGTCAGGCAACTTGTGACCAAATCCCCTGAAACCGGGTGGACTCGCAACTGTTCATCAGCGAATACGGAGTGCCGGCAGCGAACAATGTCGGCCCAACGGTGCTAACCAAAGTCCATGACGCAGGTCACTTAGCATCAGCAGCGACGGCATCCCAATGGCCACACTCTCATCGGGGTGATCTGCGTGGCTGCATTCTGCAGGAAGAAAGTGAGACCAGCCGAGTGAAACCGACTCTGCGATACCTCGCCGTGCTTGCCGTCGCGTTACCCACATTGCTCTGGGCCGACTCGCCCATGTTTCGCGCCGACGCCGCGCACAGCGGAATTTACGATGCTGCCGGCGTTCCCGCCTTCAGCAAAGTGAAATGGCAATTTCACACCGACGGCCGAATCTATTCCTCGCCCGCTATCGTCAAGGGTACGGTTTATTTCGGCAGCACCGATCACTACTTCTATGCGGTGGATGGTGAAAGCGGCAAGCTGAAGTGGCGAGCCAAGACCGGCAGCCTGGTTACCTCCTCGCCCGCCGTATCCGATGGCACCGTCTACTTTGCCAGCTTCGACGGATTCTTTTACGCCAGCGACGCCGAAACCGGCAAGCTGAAGTGGAAATTTCAGACAGCGGGCGAGCGCCGCTTTACCGGCACACATCTCCATGGCTCGCAGCCGGCAGCTGAGAGCATGCCTGACCCCTTCGACTTCTATCTCTCATCTCCCACAGTGTGGGACGGCAAGGTCTACTTCGGCAGCGGCGACGGCAACGTCTACGCGCTGGAGGCTGCAACCGGCAAGCTGGCCTGGAAGTTCAAGACCGGCGACGTGGTTCACGCCTCGCCCGCCATCGCCGATGGCACCCTGTTCATCGGCAGCTGGGACAGTTACTTCTATGCTCTCGACGCGAAGAGCGGCAGGGAAAAGTGGCGCTTCAAAACCGGCGAAGATCCCGACACGCACAACCAGGTCGGCATTCAGTCTTCGGCGGTGATAGCCGACGGCGTCGTCTATTTCGGTTGCCGCGACTCGAACCTCTACGCGCTCGACGCCCAGACCGGCGAAAAGAAGTGGGCCTTCAACAACAAAGGCTCGTGGGTGATCGGAACGCCGATCGTCAAGGATGGCAAGCTGTACTTTGCCACATCCGACTCCGGCCTGTTCTACGGTCTGGATGCGAAGACCGGAACGTTGACTTTCTCGCTGAAGTTTCAGTGGCCCATGTTCTCTTCGCCGGCAATTGCCGGGAACACGCTTTACCTTGGAACCCACGAAGGGAAGTTGATGGCCATCGATCTGCTATCGCAGAAGGTAGCCTGGACTTTTCAGACCGACGGCTCGCGGAAGAACGGGGCCGACCTACACCAAGCCGGACGGCAGCCCGAAGTATGAGGCTGCTTTCGAGGACGATTTCTACGACAACATGATCATCGGCGTGGACCGCATGCTGAGCGTGGGCGCGGTGCTGTCATCGCCGGCCGTGGTGGACAACGTGGTGTATTTCGGCAGCAGCGATGGCAACCTGTACGCCTTGATGTAGATCGCTTTTCGGCGAGTGTGGGTCGGGCTTCGAAGCTGCAGGGTTGAGCCGACCTCACCTCTAAAGATTGCGGGTTCGGCACAGATCGCTTTCCGTCTGCCCGGCGTTTCGCTTTCCCTGGCACCACAGGAGTCCGATTCCAGGGGCGAATCACCGGGCCAGATCCGTGCAAAACGGCGAATTCCTTTCGGCACGCCGGATGCAGGTTGACTTCGAGAGGCGGCCTGGCCTCAGGAGTCGATCATGAGGTCTGGAGCAAAGGGCTGAGCTAATCGCCCACGCTCACCTCTTCTTCGAGTTGACGGTGTGAATATTCTCCCTCGTCCAGAGTGGCCGTGTGGTCGAAGGAGTGTCCGGTAACCAGACCCAGGACAAACCAGCCGAGCACCAGGGCCCCGAAGGCGAACAAGGTGTCGCCGAACATGCGCATCCAGCGCAGGCGCGTCACGATGGGCGTTTGCATGAACTCAGAAGAGCGGGCATACCAGGTGCCGTACTCTACGGAAGCCCATGCCTGCATCAAGCCGATGGGCAACATGCTCATCACGATCATGGCCGCCAGACCAAGGTTGATAGACCAGAACGCGATGGCCAGCGGCCGGTCTTTCCACATCAGCCCGGGCCGCAAGGCGCGCAGGCAGAACAGCATCAGGCCCAGCCCCAGCATGCCGTACACGCCGAACAGAGCCGCATGCCCATGGACCGGAGTAAGGTTGAGTCCCTGCACGTAGTAGAGGGCAATCGGCGGATTGATCATGAAGCCGAAGAGTCCCGCGCCGACGAAGTTCCAGAAGGCCACGGCGACGAAGAAATAGATCGGCCATTTGTAAGCGCTGATCCAGGGACTGTCGGCGGTACCGCGCGATAGCCGGATATTCTCCCAGGCTTCGAAGCCAATCAGAACCAGGGGAACCACTTCCATCGCACTGAACACGGCACCCAGCGCCAGTACGGAGTTCGGCATGCCGGTGAAGTACAGATGATGGAAGGTGCCGATGATCCCCCCGGAGAGATAGATGATGGTTGAGAACAAGACCGACTTCGTGGCGGTCCTGACCGACAACAGCTTCAGGCGAGTCAGCAGGAATGCGATGACGACGGTAGCGAACACTTCAAAGAAGCCTTCCACCCACAGGTGAACCACCCACCAGCGCCAGTATTCGGCCTGGATGAGCGGACTGCGCTGGCCGTACATCAGACCGGCAGCGTAGAAGAGCGGAATCGCAATGCTGGAGATCAGGAACAGCAGCAGCAGGGAATGGTTCTCATCGTGGCGCGCCAGGGCGGGCTTGATACCGCGCCACATCAGCCACAGCCAAAACGTGAGTCCGACGAATAGCAGGATCTGCCACAGTCGGCCCAGGTCGACATATTCGTAACCCTGAGAACCAAGCCAGAACCACAGGTTTCCCAGCTTCTGCTCGATGCCCATCCACTCGCCGGCGAGCGAACCTACAACTACAGCAACCACCGCAACAAATAAGACATTGACCCCAAGCCGCTGGCCTTTGGGTTCGGCGCCGCTTACGGCAGGCACAATGTACAAGCCGGTGGCGAGCCAGGATGTGGCGATCCAGAAGATACCAATCTGCAAATGCCAGGTACGAGCGATGGAGTAGGGAAGCCACTTTGCGAGCGGAATTCCGTAGAAGCCGTTGCCTTCGACGCCGTAGTGAGCGACGATGGCGCCTAAGGCAACTTGCACCACCCAGAGCGCCGCGACCACGAAAAAGTATTTGACCGTTGCCTTCTGCGAGGGGGTTGGGTTCAAGCCGAGTAACGGATCTCGCCGCGGTACGATGCCAGCGGAAGGCTCGCGGTCCTGCGAAGCGAACCACCAAACCATGCCCCCGATGCCCGCCAGCAGCAGGACGAAGCTGATCACGCTCCAGACGATCGTGCCCCCGGTGGGCCGGTTTCCGATCAGTTCCTCATGCGGCCAGTTTTGGGTGTAGCTAACATCCTGACCGGGGCGATTGGTGCTTGCCGCCCATGCTGTCCACCAGAAGAAGCTAGCCATCTCGCGTTGCTTGGTTGCATCGGTCAGCGCGCCCGGAGGAATGGCGTAGGCATCGCGTCCATTGCCGTAGATGTCGGCGTAGTAGGTTGCCAGTTCATCGAAGGCCGCAGCGCGATCGCTATCCAGCACGAGCGTATCGCTGGCAGCGTCGTAGGTATTGTGCCGCGTGACCGCCGTCAGCCGGCCCTGCAATCCCGCGCTTTGTTCAGCCGGCATGGCAGCGTAATTCGCAAATCCCTGCTGCCTGGCCCAGCGATCGAGAACGATGAGGGACTGCCGGTGAAGATAGTCGGCGCTCCAGTCGGGGGCAACGTAGGCGCCGTGTCCCCAGATCGTCCCGATTTCCTGTCCGCCGGTCGATTGCCATACGCTCTGACCGTTGCGGATGGTCTCGCCGGTGAACAGTACGCGGCCATCTGCGGTCACCACTTTGCCCGGAATCGGCGGGCCATTACTCATCCCCTTATATCCGACCGTTCCCAGCACGGTGAAGGAAATCACCATCACCAACCCAAATGCGATCCATAATTTTCTGTATTCCATGAAGAGCCTGCCTCCAAAAAGTGGATGAAGTGGTTCAATGGGACCGTGTCAGTTAGTGCTTGCCTTCCATGGCGACGGCGCGCGGGAAAAGGACGTTGTTTTCCAGGTGGATGTGCTGGTGCAAATCGGATTCAAAGCCCTGCAGCGCCTGGTAAAGGGTGCGATAGCTGATGCAAGCGTCCTGCGGAAGCGCGTAGTTGTTGGTGATGCTGCGCAGCATACGCAGCGCGTCGCCGGCGCCATCGTGTTCCTGCATCATCATGCGTACCGGATTGACCACCGTCCCGAACATTGCCGGGGGAGCAGGCTCACCCGCCAGCGTGCTCTCTTCCATCAGCGAAACGTAAGGGAAGAGCACCTGTTCCTCCTTCATCAGGTGCACAGACAGCTCTTCGGCGAGTGCATTGAAAATGTCTTGCACCTGCACCAGTTCCGGATGATTTTTGCCGTGGACTCCAACTACTTTGGCGGCCAGCGCCTGGATGCGTGGGCTCTCTTCGCGCACGAACACGTGGTGTGTGGAGGTGATGTGGGCAATTAGGTCCGTGAGCAGCAAACTTGGCCAATCCTGACCGGCATGGCCTTGAGCCGAGGCCGCGCTTCTTTCCAATCTCGCAAGCGTCTCTTCAATCGGAATGTTGGCTTCCGAGCAAGCTTGACCCAGGGTGCGGCTCCCGCCGCAGCAGTAATCGATTCCGAGTTTCTCGAATTCGCGAGTTGCGCTGGGCATCTCGGCGGCGATCTCGCCTACGGTGCTGGTTGCAGCTAATGTCATTTCCATTATTCCTTCCGTGAGGTTCGGCGTCTTGCGCCCGTTCCCGCCCTCGACTGAAGATTATTGGCACTCGCGGATGACAGCTATGACTTCTGTCACGGTGGGGAAAATCAGAGCTTAACTGAGAAAAGTTTTTGCTCAAGCGCCCGTTCGCTGTAGGTCGCTCGCCGCCTGCATCATCCTCATCCCCCGAGTGCGAACATGATGCCGCGATGCGCGGAAGAAGGAAGTGACGCCCGTCACAATTTGCCTGCGATGGTGACCAAAATTCGGGGGCATTGCCGGATTTTCATCCCCACCGGGGCTTGGCGGCTGGGATGTAAGGCGTGGCGCCCTTCAGCCGCCGGAGACTTCCAGCTCCGCTTCCAGGCGCTTCAGGGATGGAATTTCTAACTTGCGGTTGTCGACCTCAATCAGACCTTCCGCTTGCAGTCGACTGAGATTGCGCGACACCAGTTCCCGCACGGTGCCGATCTGTGCCGCCAGTTCGCTATTGTTCGTCACTAAAGTCAGGGAGACCCTGTCGCCATTGCGCACCCCTTCGGTCTTGCCCAGTCGTACCAGAAGCGCGATGAGCCGATGCCGGACCGTGGTGAACGAAAGCTCTTCGATGATTCCGACAAGTCGCCGCAGTCGTCCGCCGACCACCTTCAGAACTTTAAGCGCCACCTCGGGATGTTGCACGCAGAGTGCGTGGAAATCCTGCCGGCTGAAGAAGAGAAGTGTGCTGTCACTGACCGCCTGGGCTGATGCCGGATAATTCCCGCCATCGAAAACAGGCAATTCCGCGATTGAACTCCCCGGTCCATCAATCGAAAGCACCTGCTCACGTCCCCCTACCGAGCTCTTGAAGATGCGAACATTTCCCGACTGGACCACGTAGAGGCCGGCGCAGACTTCGCCTTCGCTGAAGATGAGCTCGCCGGAAGAATACCTGCGCTGTAGCAGGTGCGAGGTAAGAAAGGCGAACTCCCGCTCCGACAAACTGGAGAAAATAGGCACCCGCTTGAGAACGGAGAGAGAAGAGGCTTCCTGGTCTGTTGCCATAGCGAAGAGTCTACGCGAGGCGTGCAAGAGTGGCCGACTTATCGGGAGTGATCTTCCCCAGTTGTGCCGTCTGGTACGCGTTATTAGTCACGCACGCAGAAAAGCCGGGATCATCGCTGCCCGGCTTCTCGATCTCAAAGCGCGTTGACGGTGGGTATTATGGATTCAGCCTGCGGCGGACGGCGGCAGTCAAACCCAGAATCCCTGATCCAAACAAGAGGATGCTGCTGGGCTCAGGAGTTGTACCGGTGGTGCTGGTGGTGCTGGTGGTGCTGGTACCGGCGCTGCCGAGCAGAGTGAACGATTCGGAAGGAACCGTACCGAGCGCGTTGTTAGAAGCTAGCGACGGGCCGGAGTTCTCGTCCCAATAAACTGAACCCCCTTCGGAGACCGTTGCGTCCTGAAGGTTCAGCCAGTAGGTGCCGGCATTTAAGTTCACGCCGGTGAACGCGCCCGACTCGGTGCAGACCGAAAAGCCCTGCGTATTGTTGACGCAGCCACTCTGACTGAAGTTGACGTTTTGATCGAAAAACGTGGTGCCGCCGAACTCAGACGAGGTGATGGACAGATCTGCCGATTCAAGCACGCCCCCCGGAGCCAGCCAAGCCGCGAAGTTCAATCCGTTTACAGTCGAGGCTGTACTCAGCGAAAAGGAATCGCTGGTCACGAACCCGTTGCTAATGCTCCACGCGGTAGATGTGCCGTTGGTGGGGCCATTGTCATAGAGATCATTCTGAGCTACAGCAAGAGCCGCAGCGCAGCACAACGCAAGCAGTAACAGCGACGTCCTCTGGAGTTTCAAGGTAAATTCCTCCTTTTGTAATTTCTGATATTCGTTTTTGGGTTTAACAAAGTGGAAGCCAGGCCCTGCTTCCCATTTCCACGAGCGACCTATGGCTCAAAGACCGACCAGAACATGCGCGTATCGTTTGGTATGCCCTTCCAGCCTGCGAACAGGCGGCGACCTAAGGTGGCGAGGCACGGGCGATCACTGGAACCGATCCCAATGCCTCTTTGCGCGGGCGACCAATTTGATGTTCCATCGAACACGGACACGAACATGCGGCTGTCATGAGGCACCCCCTTCCAGGCCGCATAGAGTTGCCCGTTCAACACTGCCAGTGCGGGTCGAGCGCTGGTGCCGACGGCGATGCTCAGCTTCTGTTCTGGGGACCAGTTCACGCCGTCGAAAGCAGACCAGAACATGCGGCCATCGCCGGGTTCTCCCTTCCAGGCCGCATACAACCTGCCGTTGAAGGCGGCCAACGCCGGTCCTGAACTTGTGCCGAAGCCCACTCCCGGCTGCTCGGCCGACCAAGTCTTGCCGTCGAAGTACGACCAGAACATGCGCGTGTCGCCTGGCACTCCCTTCCACGCCGCATACAGCCGGCCATTGAATACAGCGAGCGAAGGCCCATCGCTGCTGCCGACGCCAACGCCTGGCTGTTCGGCCGACCAGCTCGAGCCATCGGAAGAGGACCAGAACATGCGCGTGTCGCCCGGCACGCCTTTCCATGCCGCATACAGCCGGCCGTTGAAGACAGCGAGCGAAGGCCCATCGCTGCTGCCGATGCCGACCCCTGGCTGTTCGGGCGACCAGCTCGTGCCATCGGAAGAAGACCAGAACATACGAGTCTCTCCGGGCACGCCTTTCCAAGCGGCATACAGCCGGCCCTTGAATTCCACCAGCGCCGGAGCATTGCTGGTACCGACTCCGATACCTTGCTGCTCAGGCGACCAGTTAGCGCTGCTCGGGCTGTAGCCCGGCTTGGTCAGGCATACTTGCTTCAAGGTCGCGCCGCTCAGGTATTCGCCGGGGAACGAAGCATAGGAGATAAACGATTCGCCATTGGCTGGATCGCAGATCAGCAGCATGTCGTTCAACACGCCGGCAATGGCGACGCAGTGCTGCCCTCCGGATTTCCAGGTGATGTCCACCACCACCGGACGGAGGGCGTTAAGTTCGGCGGCGATCTCGGCAAGCGAGATGGATGGAAGCCCAGGGCTGTTCCAATTGTCACCCACGTTCAGCGCATCCCCCGCGCCGCCGCTCTTGTCGTAGGCAGGCGCGATTCGGCCTTCCAGACACCACCGCGCGCCCAAGCTGTAGGGATCTGCCAATTGACCGGCCAGCTTCGGATTAGCTATGACTACCGCTGGGTCTGGACAAGCGCCCGTGGACAAGGAAAATTCGTTGATGGTTTGACCCACGATCGTCATTAGTTCGCATTGCGTCCTGGTACTGGAGGGGTTGTAAAAGTGGTGGATGCTGTTGGCAACGGCAATCCAACACCATTGGCTGGTCTCCTGATATTGCATTCTGAGGCCAATGTTGAGTGGTTCATTCACTGGGAAGGGTGGTCGCCGGATAGGTCTGTATTTTCCAAGTTCTGGCATGTTTTCCCTCAGCGTTCTTGATTTCGCGATGTTCCTGCCGGGGCGAGAACAGGCGCGATAGTCGCACGGGAGCGCAGACCGCACCATGAATAGGGGCTGACTTGAATCTGAAGTTTTTCTGAAGCGGCAACTAGCAATGCCGATTGAAGATATGGCACTCTAGAAGCCCTCAAGACAATGTCCCCGACAGATCCAAAGCCGACATTCTGTTTCGGCGACTTCGAACTCGATGTGGCGAACTATGAGTTACGCCGTCGGGGGCGCCCCGTCCACGTTGAGCGTCAGCCGATGGACCTGCTCATCCTTCTGCTGGAATGTCGGCAACGTCTGGTGTCGCGGGCGGAGATCGCCGAGAGACTCTGGGGTGCGGATGTATTCACCGACGTCGAAACCGGCGTCAACACCGCGGTCCGCAAGATTCGTCTGGCACTGAAAGACACGATCGATGCTCCTGAGTTCGTGGAAACGGTTCCGCGCAAGGGCTATCGCTTCATCGCCGATGTACAAGTCATCGCTGACAGAACAGTAAAGGAGGATGTGGCGCAGGTCATCGTTGCGGTCTTACCTTTCGAGAACCTTGGCGCGGGAGTGGAACGGGAGTACCTTGCCGATGGTCTCACGGAAGAGACCATACTTTCTCTCGGTCGCATCGGAAGAAACAACTTCCACGTTATCGGACGACAGTCCGTGATGGCCTACAAGCGAACCAGCAAGAGCCTCGCCACCATCGGGCGCGAGTTGGCGGCAACGTACCTTGTAGAGAATTCGCTTCGTGGCGAGAACGAACGGCTGCGAATTACCTCGAAGCTGATTCGCACGCGCGACCAGGTGCAGGTCTGGGCGGGGTCTTACGACAGCGAGCCGACCAGTATCCTGGCTTTCCAGCGGGAACTGAGCATAACCATCGCAGAGGAGATTCGGTTGCGACTGTCGCCCGAGGGCTTGACGGCCCTGGCGCGTCGGCAGACGCAGAATGCCGAGGCTTACGATTTATATCTTCACGGGCGACACTTCTGGAACCAGAGCACGCCGCCAACCACCAAGCGCGCCATTGAATACTTTACCCGCGCGACGCAGGTGGACTCGCAATATGCGCTGGCTTGGGCGGGACTGGCTGACGCTTATTCGGCCAGCCCCGTCAATGGCGATGCGCCTCCGGTCTCGGTCTTGAGTCCGGCCCGCGCCGCAGTGGCTCATGCTGTGAACTCAGACCCCGGGTTAGCCGAGGTTCAAACTTCTGTCGGCTTCCTGAACTTCTGGCTTGATTGGGATTGGATCGAAGCGGAGAACGCATACCGCAAGGCCCTTTCGCTGGATCCCAGTTATCCTCTGGCGCACCGGATGTTGGGAATTGTCCTTTCCCACATGGGGCGCCACGAACCAGCTCGTGATTCGATACGTCGGGCGCGTGAGCTGGATCCGTTGTACGCCATGCATCACGCGCTCTCCGCTCAAATCGCCTTCGCGGCACGAGACTATGCTGCGGCCGTCGAGTTTGCCACGCAAGCCACCGTAGTCGATCCAGACTTCTGGATTGCCCATTTTCAGCTCGCGCAGGTACACGTCCAACTTCGAAATTCAGACTTGGCCCTCGCTGCCCTCAGTCATGCCGGCAAGCTTAGCGGCGGGAATACCAAGGTCATCGCTCTGCGCAGCTACCTGTTTTCGCAAACCGGAGAGATCCAAGAGGCGAGGCAAGGACTGCATACCTTAGAAGCCGTCTCGCGAGAACGATATGTCCCAGCTTATGCGATGGCTCTGATCCACGCTGGATTGCAGCAGCCCGATGAAGCATTGGAGTACCTGGAGCGAGCCTACGAGCAGCGGGACGTCCATCTGGTCTTTCTTCCCATCGATCCCAAGTGGGATTTCTTGCGGTCCCATGAACGATTCGCAGCCATCCTGGATCGCTGTGCTTTCTTCCGGGCGGCAAGAGAGGCCTAAGTTCCTGGAAGTCGGCCGCTTGGACTGAGCTGACAATCGCTGAGATTTCTTCCAAATAACGGGGCAATACTAGAGACAGACATGGGCTGAGCTTTCGGGATTAGGTCCGCGAAACGCCCATGCTGCCTGTACGGGTCTGGAGTGAGTCCGTCTGGTCGGCATGTCGGCTTGGAATAGGGTATCTTCCCGCTTATATTGAATGTGCTCAATTTGGAGTTTCGGCCAGGAATGACGCGCCTGATGGATGATGATTGATTCGCCTTTAAAGCTGTCCATTAAGGTGTTGGTGTAACTTTCACGAAAGACAGCTCGAGTCCTGGCTCAGAAAAATTAAATATAAGAGAGGACGGCAGAACCGTGCCAACTTCGAAGAAGAACTCACCACCGCTCGCCTACGTTCCGGTTACCGAGCAGAAGCGCCTGAACGAGACGCGAGACAAGGCGTCCCGTGGAAAAAATGGGGGCCGTATCTGAGCGAGCGCCAGTGGGGCACGGTGCGCGAAGACTACAGTCAGGACGGCGATGCCTGGACCTACTTCTCGCATGACCAGGCGCGGTCGCGCACGTATCGCTGGGGCGAAGATGGACTGGCGGGCATCTCCGACGATAAGCAGCGGCTTTGTTTTGCGTTGCGCTGTGGAACGGCCGCGATCCGATCCTGAAGGAACGTCTGTTCGGTCTGACCAACAGCGAAGGCAATCACGGTGAAGACGTCAAAGGAATATTACTTCTACCTCGACAGCACGCCGACGCACTCGTACATGAAGTATCTGTACAAGTATCCACAAGCGCGAATTTCCGTATCGCGATCTGGTGGAGACCAACCGCCGCCGCTCACGGGAAGATTTGGAGTATGAACTCCTCGATACCGGCATTTTCGACGACGACCGCTACTTCGATGTCTTCGTCGAGTATGCCAAGGACGATCCGGAGGACATTCTGGTTCGAATCTCTGTGCATAACCGGGGCCCGAAGCGGCGCAGATTCATCTGCTACCCACTTGTGGTTCCGCAATGTCTGGTCGTGGGGAAAGGACGAGCCGAAAGCCGGAATGGTGAGACAGGGTGACAGACCATTCAGGCTTCACATCCAGCGCTCGGACCGATTTCACCCTGCAATGCGAGGGCGCGAAGGAATTGCTGTTTACCGAGAACGAATCAAATGCCCACCGCTTGTGGGGGCAACCTAATCCAACGCCGTATGTGAAAGACGCCTTCCATGATTACGTGATCGCTGGCAAGCGTGAAGCGGTAAATCCATCGCAAAGTAGGAACGAAAGCGGCCGCGCATTATATTCTGGATGTTCCGGCTGGAGGTAGCCGGGTCGTTCGTCTACGGTTGAGCAAGAAACCTTTGACTGGCGGGTTCAACACTTTTGACCGATATCTCGCCAGACGCCTGGCGGAGGCAGACGAGTTCTATCGAACGAATTACTCCGAAATCCTTGAGCGAAGATGAAAGTCGAGTGCATCGTCAGGCGCTGGCCGGCATGTTGTGGTCCAAGCAGTATTACTATTTCGACCTGGATCGATGGCTGAGCGAACACGACGCCCATCCCCTCATGGGATCCGGCAAAGGTCGTGCGCGCAACGCCGAGTGGTTCCACATGTTGAACAGCGACGTCATCTCCATGCCCGACAAGTGGGAGTATCCCTGGTACGCGGCCTGGGACCTGGCGTTCCACACCATTGCCCTGTCGCTGGTGGACTTCGATTTCGCCAAAGAGCAGTTGCTGCTCATGCTGCGGAACTTGTACGCCCATCCCAATGGGCAGATCCCCGCGTACGAGTGGAACTTCAGTGACGTGAATCCCCCCGTCCACGCCTGGGCGACCTTATTTCTTTACCGGGTCGAGACGGAGTTGGGCAGGGCCGATCTCCGCTTCCTCGAACGCTCCTTTCAAGGCTTGATGCTGAATTTCAATTGGTGGGTCAACCGCAAAGATCCGGATGGGCGCAATGTGTTTGCCGGCGGTTTCCTCGGGCTCGACAACATCGGGGTATTCGACCGCAGCGCGCCGCTGCCCAGCGGAGGATACCTGGACCAGGCAGACGGTACCGCCTGGATGGCGTTCTATTGTTTGTGCATGTTGGAGATCGCGCTCATTCTGACCGAATACGACTCCATGTACGAGGATATTGCGTTTCGATTCCTGGAGCATTTCGTATGGATTACCTTCGCGATGGACCGTCTCGGCGACAATCACGACGAGATGTGGGACACAGCAGAGGGGTTCTTCTACGATCTCCTCCATCTACCGAATGGCGACGCTGTTCGTTTGAAAATCCGCTCGATGGTGGGGCTGCTTCCATTGTGCGCCGCGAGTGTGTTCGAGCCGGGAACGTTCGCGAATCATCCCCGAATTATCGAACTGATTGATTTGTTCCACAAACGGCATCCAGAGGTCTTGGCAAAGATCGCGGTGGCTGACGACAGTTTCGAAGGATACCTTGGGCGAAGGCTGACTTCGGTCTGTAACAAAGAGAAAATGCAGCGCATTCTCGCCTATATGCTCGACGAGAACGAGTTTCTCAGTCCTTACGGGATTCGCTCTTTATCGAAATACCATCTTGAGCACCCCTTCGTGTTTCACCTGGAAGGGAACGAGTATAAGGTCCAATACCTCCCGGCTGAGTCAAACACCGGCATGTTTGGCGGCAATTCGAACTGGCGGGGACCGGTCTGGATGCCGGTGAATGGACTCATCATTCGAGGCTTGCTTCTGATGTATCCGTTTTATGGCGACGACTTCAAAGTTGAGTGCCCAACCGGATCTGGAAATTACATGACCTTGTTTGAAGTTGCGAATGAGATTGGCCGCCGGTTATCGAGTATTTTCCTGCGGGACTCTGCCGGCAATCGCCCGGTTTATGGAGGCTCAAAGAAGTTCCAGGAAGATCCTCACTGGCGCGATTACATCCTGTTCTACGAATATTTCCATGGCGACAACGGCGCGGGCCTGGGAGCCAGTCATCAAACAGGCTGGACGGGGCTGGTCGCTCGCATTCTCGATTTGTCCGCGCGCTTGACTCCAGAGGAAGTGCTGCAGAATTCCAAGAGCGTCGTGGGCCGGATGACCCGCGAACAGGTTGCCGGCGAATAGGCGCTTTCGCAAGACAGGCGAACGGCCTGCTTCTTCCAGTGGATCAACCTTGTGACGAAATGAGAGGTACACTGCGATGATGACCCTGGGCCTGACCATAACCTTCCTCAAAGAATTCGGCGACGGTCTTTGGGTCGCTTTTCCAATGCTACTGACCCTGGCATTGTTGATCGCTTTGCTGGGACAGTTAGTCGGAAAAGTGGAGGGCTGGTCGCGATTCGATGGCTTCTACTGGTCGTTCGTGACGGCAACGACTGTCGGCTACGGCGACCTTCGTCCGGGCAAGCGAGGATCGAAAATTATTGCTCTACTGATCGCGACCTTGGGGCTGGTGCTCACCGGCATCCTGATCGCGATCGCGGTTCGTGCCGCGACCCTGGCTCTGAAGACGCATGGAGCCGCCAGTTGAGGCCTCTGGCCTTGCGGAAGGCTTGGTCATAACCAGATTGCGGTCGCTCTACCCGCGACCATGGAGTTCGAGGAGGAAGATGTGACAACTGACAAGCCTCGAAGCTTCTTTGTTCCCGACTGGATCTCCGGATACCAGAAGGATTGGTTGCGGCCGGACATGATTGCCGGGCTGACCACGGCTGCCGTCGTCATTCCGAAGGCCATGGCGTACGCCACGATCGCGGGACTGCCGGTACAGGTCGGACTGTACACCGCCTTTTTGCCCATGGTCATCTACGCGGTGCTGGGCACATCGCGGCCGCTGAGTGTAAGCACCACCACGACCCTCGCGATTCTCACGGCAGCGGACCTGGGAGATGCAGTGCCCAACGGAGATGCGGCAGCGCTGCTGACCGCGTCCGCCACCCTCACCCTGCTGGTGGGAGCGATGCTTGTACTTGCTTCGGTCCTGCGGCTCGGCTTCGTCGCAAACTTCATCTCCGAGCCGGTTTTGATCGGCTTCAAAGCCGGCATTGGGGTGGTCATTGTGGTTGACCAGCTTCCGAAGATCCTGGGTATTCATTTCTCCAGAGGTACTTTCACCCAGAACTTGCTGGCGACGCTCCACGGCATTCCCCGCACATCGATGGCGACGTTGACCGTTGGAATCGCAATGATTGTTCTTCTGGTTGCGCTGGAGCGATTCGCTCCTCGATCGCCGGCTCCGTTAGTGGCGGTGGCTGTGGGAATCGCCGGAGCATTCTTTCTGAACTTGCATGCTCACGGGGTTGAATTGGTGGGCCACATTCCGCAAGGATTGCCGTCATTTACTTTTCCAGCCTTCTCGTATGCGGCACAACTGTGGCCGGGGGCCCTGGGCATAGCGCTGATGAGTTTTACGGAGACAATTGCAGCGGGACGCGCCTTCGCCGGTGGCGATGAACCTTCTCCGCGCGCCAACCGGGAGTTACTGGCGACCGGACTAGCGAATGCCGGGGGCTCGCTGCTGGGAGCGATGCCCGGCGGTGGCGGCACCACGCAGACTGCGGTGAACCGGTTGGCCGGAGCCCGGACACAGCTGGCGGAAATCGTAACCGCGGCGATCGCGCTGATCACCATGATCCTCCTGGCGCCCGTCATTGGCTTGATGCCGCAGGCCACCCTTGCCGCCGTCGTTATCGTCTATTCAATCGGCCTCATCAAGCCCGCCGAGTTCCGCGAGATCTTAAGCATACGCAGGACGGAATTCATCTGGGCCCTGACCGCGTTCGCGGGCGTGGTGTTGTTGGGAACGCTGCAGGGAATCATCATTGCGATCATCGTGTCGATGGTTGCGCTTGCCTACCAGGCCGCCGATCCGCCCGTCTACCTTCTCGGACGCAAGCCAGGCACGAATGTCTTCCGGCCACCCTCCGAAGAGAACCCAGGCGATGAAACCTATCCCGGCCTGCTGCTGATAAGGCTGGAAGGCCGAATTTTCTTTGTTAACGCGGAACGTATCGCGGAAAAGATAAAGCTTTTGATCGAGGCATCGCGGCCAAAGGTAGTTGCGGTTCATCTCCGAGGTGTTCCCGACCTCGAATACACGGCGCTCAAAATGTTGACCGCCGGCGAAAAAAGCGGACGCGAACACGGCACGCGCCTGTGGCTGGTGGGAATGAATCCTCAAGTCTTCGCGATGATCCGCAAGTCGAAATTGGGCGAGGCCGTGGGACCTGAGGGCATGCACCTGAACCTGGAAATCGCCGTCGCCAAATATCTGGAAGCGCAGACCACTGCCGGCGCAGGGGGATGAGTCGGCGATTAACGAAAGGCCGACACTGGCATTCGGAGTTTACGAGACACTTCTGGTCTGTCAGGGGACGCGAGTAAGCCTACTTCGCGGCTGGATACTGCTTAAACATTTTTTCGACGGCCTTGTTGGTCTGCTTCACCAGTTTCTCCCGGTTGTCGCTGAGATTGTCGGTCGCAATACCGCGCCACACCAGCTTCTTTTGGGCAGCATCGATAACGTCTACCACAAGCTGCCCCTTGTGAACGGTAACCGCGGTTGTACCTCCTGCCATGATGCCCCACATGACGAAGCCTGAATCAAATGAGGGAATGCCGCCCATACCGCTATACAGTGGATTGGAGTAGGTGACGCTGATGTCCGAATCCACAGATCCGTAGATCTCGAGGAAAACGTCGGGATTGCTCTCCGCCTTATGCAGCCCCTTTTTTACCAACTCCTCTTCGATCGCGCCCAGGATGGAGGCAGCCAGCAGCGGACGGGCAACCGCATCAATCGGGCCCCAGGTGTAGGTCTTGAACTTGGAAAAGTCCAGGCTCTTGTCGTATTCGACTTTTACCTTTTGAGCTTGCAGACCACCGCTGAGCAGACAGACCAGAAAAAGCGCTCGCCAGAATCGTCGTCCAACATGACCGGGGAATAGTATCTTCATCACACTCCTTCAAGAACTCGATATTAAGAAGACGGAGCCGAGTAATCCACCAGCGAAATCCTTAATTCCATGGCAGCCGAGTGCAGCCCTCAAGGCCCAGAGCACTGGGAACCGTGAACATTCGATTCTCGCACGATAAGCGTCCTCGCTTTAAGCTTGTTCGCCTCTTTGTGCAGGTCGTCGGCTTGATGGACAACGTGTTGAAGCCGATCCTGCTGGGGCGAGGCGCCGCCGTGCCCATCGCCGTGGTATTTATGGGTGCAATCGGGGGCTTCATGGGGATGGGCATCATCGGACTATTCATTGGCGCTATCGTTTTGTCGGTAGGTTACAAACTGTTCCTGGCCTGGCTCGGAGACAGCAGCACTGCTGAACAAACTGATCTCTAACGAAGAGACTACCTGTTGTTGATCCGGGCTCGCGTTCCAGAGCCGTGACGCTTCTCGCCCTGCCGTCAACACAATGTTGATATGACGTTGCTGAATGAACGAGTCCACCCTGCAGCCGTGCGCGCCGCAGTTTCGAGTAAGGCTAGTAGTTTTCTTAGTTGTATTGAGTTGTAAACAGGGATATAACCCAGCCTAAGAACTAACCGCACCTAAAATAAGGGTACTTCCGGTTCGACCGGCCCACGTTTGTTTCTTCGCCGAGGAGGCAATGTGAACGCGAACTCCTTCCGGTACCAGAGGCTTCTTAACGCACTTCGAGAGTTCACCGCTTGCTGGTTCGTCGCGACTCTTTGTTTGAGCGGCGTGCCAGTTGCCGTCGGTCAGGCCCAGCAAACGCCGGCGCCCGCTGAACAAAACGTAGCCACGCTTCCTGCGGATCAACTGGACTCGCTGGTAGCGCCGATTGCGCTCTATCCCGATCCTCTGCTCAGCCAGACGTTAGTTGCTTCCACCTATCCGCTTGAGGTCATTCAGTTGCAACAGTGGTTGGCCAAGAACAAGGGCCTGTCAGAGAAGGCTCTAGCTGACGCCGTGCAGAAGCAGGATTGGGACCCGAGCATTCAGTCCCTGGCCGCGCTGCCCGAGGTGGTGAAGCTACTGGCAGAGAACATCAAGTGGACGACCGACCTCGGGAACGCTTTCCTCGCGCAGCAGAATGACGTGATGGAAGCAGTGCAACGCATGCGCAAGAAGGCGCAGGATGCCGGCAATCTGAAATCTTCGGAGCAGCAGAAAGTAGAAACCAAGGTTGTCGAAAGCAAACAGGTGATCGTGGTCGAGCAGGCCAATCCCCAGGTCGTTTACGTGCCGAGCTACAACCCCACCGTGGTGTACGGAGCGCCCGTTTATGCCTACCCTCCGATCGCGTACCCTCCGCCAGGCTATTACGCCGCGGGTATGGCGATTTCATTTGGTGTGGGAGTCGCCATGGGAGCGATGTGGGGCGGCGGCTGGGGTTACAACTGCGGCTGGCATGGCGGCAACAACAATATCACCATCAATCGCAACAACAACTTCGTCAACAACAGCAATCGGCAGAACGTGAATGGCGGCAACCGCGTCAATGGTGGTAATCGAGGCGGAGCGGGCAACAGCAACTGGCAGCACAACCCGCAGCATCGCGGCGGCGCGCCTTACGGCGACAGAGGCACAGCCAACAAATTCGGTGGTACCACGCGCGGTGATTCGATGCAGAATCGGCAGGCGAATGCGCGGCAAAATCAGGCCCGCCAGCAGCCGGCGGGAGCACGCGATATGTCCGGGCGCGGCGGCGCCAGTGCCGGCACGCGAGATGTCAGCAACCGCGGCGGAGCAGGCGCCGGCAACCGGAGTGGAGGCGACCGCGTCGGTAACCAGCGAGTTCCCAATAGTCCTAGCTCGACTAACCGCAGCGCGTTTGGCGGGGCCGGCGGCATGAGCGGAAGTGGCGCCCGAGCAAGCCAATCGCGTGGTTCTTCCAGTATGGGAGGCTCACGCGGCGGCGGCGGGTCCCGTGGCGGCGGCGGCCGTGGCGGCGGGCGGCGCAGGTAGGCAGCGAATCATGACGGCTGAGGAAAATATGAAATCAAAATTGCTTGGTTGCAACTCGCTGATTGCCGGCTTCGCCTTCATCCTGATCGCGTGCGCCGTGCCCGCTATCGCAGCGGCACAGTCTCAACCTGCGACCCAGGTTCAGGCGCCGAAGGCGTTTGACACTCCGCAGCAAGCTGCCGAGGCGCTGATTAAAGCGGCTGGAGCCTATGACGTACCGGAGCTGATGGCGATTTTCGGTTCCGACGGCGAAGACTTTATCGAATCGGCGGATAGCGTTCGCGACAAGAACAATGGGGTTGCTTTTGCCAAGGAAGCAGCCGCCAAGAACTCGATAGAAGTCGCGAAGTCCAATCCCAACCGGGCCACCATCATTGTTGGCGACGAAGAGTGGCCATTTCCTGTTCCCCTGGTGAAGAAAAACGGCAAGTGGTATTTCGATGCCAAGGAAGGGCGACAAGCGATTCTTTACCGGCGCATCGGCGCTAACGAGTTAGACGCTATTACCATCTGCCATGGATATGTGGAAGCGCAGCAGGAATACGCCATGGAGATTCACGACAATTCCGGCATCAATCAGTATGCGCAGAAAATCTTCAGTACTCCCGGAAAGCACGACGGGCTGTACTGGAAAAATGCCGACGGCACTTCGGCTGGCCCGATTGGTGAGGCTGTGGCCAAGGCGCTGGAGGAAGGCTACAGCACCGGCAAGTCTGGCTTTCACGGCTACTACTTCAAGATCCTGAAGGGGCAAGGTCCGGCAGCGCCCTTCGGAAAGATCGACTATGTCCTCGAGGGAGTGATGATCGGAGGCTTTGCGCTGGCCGCAGTTCCGGCGGAATATCGCGTCACCGGCGCGAAAACCTTCATCGTGAATGATGACGGAATCGTATATCAGAAGGATTTGGGGCCGGATTCCCTCAACATCGTCAAGAACATGGAACTCTATAACCCGGATTCCACCTGGCAACGGACCGATGATCAATGGCCGCCAAGCGTTGCCGATGCTTCCAGCACAGCAGAAAAGCCTTAGACGCAACTCCACCGGGCCCGTGTTCTTCCATGGATTTTCGCAGCGGTTCGCTCTTCGCCAGGACTTCCTGGCAAACCTTGTGGACGTGCGTTGACCTAAAGGTGATTCGCCAAGGTTCGTCGCCATGGTCGTCGATTTCAAGCTTCACCGGAGGAAACCATGAAGAAGCTACTGATAGCCCTGGTGCTAGGAACATCATTCCTGCTGGTCCAGAGTGCAGGGTTCGCTCAGATATCCGAATCATCTGCATCCGGTTCGACAGTTAGTGACCAGGATATACAGCTGTTGCGATCCGATATACGCTCCCACAAAAAGCAGATTGTTGCCGAGAGCATGAAGCTCACCGACGCCGAAGGCGCGAAATTTTGGCCGGTCTACGACGCCTACACTTTGGAAACCACAAAGCTGGGGGATGCCAGTTACGCTCTGGTCAAGGAATACGCACAAAGCTACAACGACATGACGGACGCTCAGGCCGACAGCCTGGTCAAGAAAATGGCGGCGTTGGACTTACAAACGGCGACCCTGCGCCAGCAGTGGATTCCGAAATTCCGGAAAGTACTCACCGGAAAACAAGCTGCGTTGTTCTACCAGTTGGATCGTCGCATCGACCTGCTGCTGGAGGTGCAGTTTGCCTCCAACATTCCGATGGTCAAATAGCGCACGGGCAAGCTTCGTACCCAGACAGCTTCGCGCATCGCTAGCCGCGTCATCGGCTTGAGGACGGCCACGAGCAGAACCCGTGCCGTCCTCAAAAGTAAGAGACCCACGCGGGCAATACCTTAGAATCAGTAGATGAAGCTGGTGGAGGCGGCGGGAGTTGAACTATTCAACCCGTAGTTTCTACGTAAGTTATTGGTTTCACTAGAGGCGACAAGTGCCAAAAATGCCACTTTGCCGGGTCGGCGGTACAAAAACGGTACAAATTTTGACACGTGAAAAGCGCATTTTCTGAGCCTTGTTCCTGTTGCAAACGCGAACAGCATACCGCGGATTCCAGTCTCTTGGTCATTTATTTGCGGTCACAGCGCAGGGATGTGACGAACTTCAAATTGTCCGATTCGCCTAATCTCGATCAATTTATTCAGGAGGAAATCCGGATCGCCTGAGGCCATGACGTGCTCGATGACCGGTCTGAGGCTTTCCCACGGTTCCTCCCTGGTGAGCCCGCTCTCGCGCACAACAATCAGACCTGGGTGAAGATCCACATCAAGAAGCTCGATAAAGTCTCGGGCATTCGTAGTCACTACGGAGAAGTCGTGATCGAGGGCGTACTTCCATACCTCACCGTCTGGTTTGCCGGCGAGCCCGACATGGGGAACCGATTGCGCGTATACTCCGGCCTGGGCCAACCTGCCGACCAACGCCGCGGAGATGTTCATCCAAGAGCAAGCGCACGACTAAGCCGCCCTATGTTCTCTATTCAGCACCAATCGTTTCTTGGGGCGTCCCGGCTTTTCACCAAAGCGAGCTACCAGACCTGCGTATGCCAAGTCCCTTGCACCAAGGCCAGGAAAATCTTCGGCAATCTCTTGTTCGGGTACGCCTTTCCGGAACAGCGAAGCGACATGCTGCAGGGGAATCCGAGTTCCCCGAAAGACGGGCTCTCCTCCGAGAATGTCGGGTGAGGACACGATTCGTCGCGCCCCCCAGCGATATGCCGCTACATTCCTTGCTACTGTTTTTCGGAATGGCTTGCACTCGACCATCACCTGCATTTCGCCAGATCGGTAAACCAGGTCAGCCCCTTGCAGAGACCACCGTGCGGCGCGCTTGTCGCCTCGAACTAGGATTTGGGCGAGCGACTGCTTGTCTTGCTTGCTCAGCGGGAAAGGAAACTCGGACAGCACTTTCACATAGAGGACATCACCAGCCGAAAACTGGTAGCGCACCGTCTTGCCGGCCTTCTGCTTTTGCGATGGCATCACTGACTTCTTTTCCAGAGCGAGACGAATCGTCTCAGGAGAAATTTCCGCAATAGCGGCGGCCTCGTTAACAAAAAACAGTTCGGTCATACCGACCTCCACCATAAATCTACCACCATAGGTGGTAACATTTCAATTGAAGTACAAGTCGGCATTTCAGGAAGAGCAAGAAGGAGTGCAAAGGTCAGGGCCACGGCTCGCACGGTCATGTTCCGTGGTTTCTTCATGATCACGTCGTCGTTCTCCAACTCAGAAGATAGGCGCTGCTCTCTCCGTTATTTCGGTTTTCCAAACCAGGCGTACTGCCAAGCCACCGAGACGTTCTGGTAGTTGCCGCCATACCGTATGTACGTGCCATCGCTGTAGCTGAATTTCAGAGACTGATGTCTCGTAATTGGGACCGCGAGAGTAGCTCCAAGCCGAGAATTTGTTTGCCGCGTCTGAGAGTTCGGTACGCCATTCAGGCTGGTTTTCCCGCCGAACCAGAAATTTCCGTCGACTGAGGCCCACAGGCGGGGCTTAAAGCTGCGGCTCAGGTGGCCTTCAACAGCCCCGATCGGGTTTTGCGATTGGGCCCGGGTGCCCGAATAGTAGATGTTGCGCGACCAGAAGTCGGAATTCGTGGTGAAGAACCAAACTCCAAAGTACCCATCGACGATCCAGTTGCCCCAGCGTTGGGAATAGCCGAATTCCGGTTTGAACCCCCAGCGGTTCGCTCCCCAGTTAATCAGCTTTGTCGGATCGTACTGACCGGTTGGAACCGCTACCTTGAGGCTGACGCCTAACAGGAGCTTCTGCTTCCATTTCACGAATTCATCCGGCGGCATGGCCGGGCCGCCCTTCAGGTTCACCGAGAAGCGATAGGCCGAATCCAGAAGGCCGGAGCGATAAAGGTGTCTCTCCGCGCCCACGGTCGTTCCCTGGAAATTGCCCACTCCATAAGGCAAAGAGGCAACGATATTGGCGGAGTGTCCAAAGAGACTGAAACCATGGTAGTAGCTGAAGATGGGTACGCTATAGGTTCCGGTAGCGCCGCTAACCGGCAGCGCGCCGTTGTAGTCGATGCTGCCGTCGTAGAAAGACCAGGTTAAGGTGACCGCATTGGAATGCAGGGGCGTGATGACGTAAGCCCGCGGCGATAAATCCTGTGCGCTGAGAGCCTCCGTCAAGACCACGATGACAGCAGCCAGCACCGCGAGCTTAGAGTGATGTCGCATCTTCGATTCAGCGCCGCTCTCAGCATGCTGCGAATCCCGCGTTGCTATAGCAAGAACTCCAGGCCCGCCCCGGTTGCTGGTTCCGTAGGCAAACGCCCGGATCGGATTGCAGATTGAAAGCTCTCATAATCGCGTTCGGCCTGGTCGGCGTAAGCTTCGGAGTACTGCGCCAGAGCGTCATCGAACTGATCGCTTGATCCCAGGTAGCCGGCGATCATCGCGGCATCTCCAGCCTTTGCGTGCGCCCTTGCAAGCGCCCAGCCGCACATGGTGGCGTATCCAACCAGAGTGCTTGGCTTAAAGGTTTCAACTTCGGCGGAGACCTTCATGTCACGGAACTGGCGGACGTAGTAGTCGTGACCGCCGGCGGTGCTCGCCCATCCCAGAAAGATGTCGCTTGCGGCCTGCATGAGATGCACGCCTTCGATCACACGGTAGCCCTGATGTGCATAGCGGCTCTTTCCCTTCGGCGGCTCCAGCACGGATCTGCGTGCTTCCTTGAATTGAAGAAATAGCGGATCATCTTCATCGGCCATCAGCAACGAAAGATAGCAGCGCGTTCCCACGCTTCCCACCCCGACCACCTTGATCGCCGCGTCTTGAAACCGATACCGCTCATACAGCCTTCGTCGATCCGCCTGCAGCGAGTTCTTGTACTCCTCGGTGAACTTCAGCCGTTGCTTTTCGAAGTCTTTCGCGAATGCGTCGAAATGGTAGATGACCGGCGGCTCGTCCTTAATCTTCCGCTGTCCATGCACAACCGCAGTGAGTTTAGGAATGACCGCCTCGGAATTTCGTGAGTAAGCTTGTTTTCGCTTCGACGATAAGCGCGCTGACATGTCCGGATCCTTCCGGAAATGCTCTTTCAAAGCGTCGTAGTTGACCTGTGAGTACCAGGTTTCGATGACTGTCATTTCAGCGAACTCTGCCATCCGTCCTCGGTACGACGCCGCTGCAGCTCGCACCGCACCATCGGCAATGGTCTTCGAAAACGAACGATCCCGAGCTGCCAGCACGAGGCTGGCCCCTAGCCGCTTGACGTCCCACTCCCATGGACCCGGGAACGTCTCATCAAAGTCGTTGATGTCGAACACCAGCACGCGTTCGGGTGACGCAAAGCCACCGAAGTTTGCCAGGTGGCAATCGCCGCACGCCTGCACTGTGATTCCCGACACCGGCGCGCTCGCCAGATCTCGAGCCTGTAGAACGGCCGCGCCACGGAAGAAGGTGAAAGGCGACACCCCCATTCTTTGATATTTGACCGGAATAAGCCCGGGGATCCTGTCGGCATCCGATTCCTCCAGCAGTTCGATGATGTCTTTGGACTTCGAGCGCAGTTCCCACTCCGCCTGCGAGTTACGTGGGCACTTGTCGCGAAGTGCTTTACCCTGCTTGCGTCTTTCAGCCTTCGATAGCCCAGCAGCAGATTCCATTCGCAGTTTCTTGTCCATGTTTGCTCTCCTCACTCGCGTGCCGTTGAAAATGCTTTCCGTTTCTAAACCGTGCTGCTAGAACAGCAGCTTCATGCCATCCTGCATGACTGTGTCGAAGGGGATCGAAGCAATGACGATCGGGATCGCCGGGATCAGAGCAGCAACGATAAGGGAATAAAGGTCGACGAGACCCACCGGGATAACACGAATGTTGTTGATGTTGTCGACCACCCCGTACAGATCCGCGGTGGTGGAGAAGTCCGGAACGGACAGAACGTCTTCATCCACGCTGTTGGCCCGATGGAGCCACTTCTTTTCAAACTGCTCGCCAACCGCCCGAGCTAGGGCTCCGTAACGCTCAATGCCATGGCGCCGCATCCTCATGAGTGTACTGGTGAACAAGAAATAGGGCGCGGCACAGATCAGGAGCACTGCCCCAATCAGGATCAAAGGCAAGTGACGAAATGCAGCCAGCTTTTGCCCGTCATGAAAGACCCGATTAGCGACGGCGCCCGCAAGCCCGACTCCCAGGCAAAAGACGAAAGGCAGTTGTCCCCGGAGTGCGCCCTCGAGAAATCCGAGACCTCCCAGGCCATCCGGGTGGGCGGCAACGAGCTGGAGCTTCAGGCGTGTCGTCGATCGAAGGAATCGCAGCCAGAGTCCCTGCCGCCACAGCCAGAGAAGTAGGAGGTACATGACGATTGGATAACTGACGAATGCGGCCCACGTTCCGGCCGGCGACATAAACCGTAAACCGCCGCCGCCCTTCCACCAACCCGTAAATTCAGCACCATTGGGACTCAAATACCGGTCAAGCCAAATCACCGTTCCGTAGACAAGCGCAGCGATCAGGATTCGAGCCAACCAGGAATTCCGGAGTTTGTCACTCCAGGTCCAGTCGTCATGGAAATTGGAGTACTGGTCACGAGGGACCAGGAAGATCTCAATGTGTCTGGCAACCTGACTGCGTCGTTCGTGTAGAGCTGGCGCAGATAGAATCAGCACGGGAATGATGATGAGGAAGCGAGATTGCGCAGCAAAATCCGCAAGAAAGGATCTGAATGCGGCGCTTCCCCGTAAAGCAGCCAGAACTGCGAGCGGTCCCCAGGCGAGCGCGACTGCGGCCCCAGTCTGTGCGAGGCTTTGCGAAGTTGCATTACGAAAGAGATCAAGAAAGACGTTTGGGCGAGCGTAGGAGGTTTGGTCAGGCTTGCCGGATCCAGCATGTTGTGACAAGTTCATGGAATCATCCCTCCTCTACTGATCTCTTCTGCCGCTCAGATCTTAGTCGCCCGTTTAGCTTCGGGCGGAACTGAAAGCCAATGCAGCAACTACGCCGTGCTTGCACCATCCGTCATGACTATGACTTCTTCGGATACAGGAATTGAATTTGCAGTCGCATGCCCCAGGGAGACGCCTCTGCCGGATGCACTGCGTTGCCATATAACTGCGCTGTGATATCGACTGGCTGTGGCCCGAGGCGCATGATGCGTCCTACGCCGCCACCCAACGGCACCGTCCACTGATTTCCGCTAGTCGCGCGCCAATCGGCGGTATTGATGGGTGACGTGACCAGGTACCAACCCTTCTTCATGTTGTAGTTAATGAAGTACTGGAACAGCATATGATTGACGGGAGGCCGGCTGCCTGATCCGGCAACGGACCACACGTTGTTGATCAATGTTCCGATGACCCAATGTCCTGGTGTGGTCAGCAGGACAACAGCTGGGCCGAGGCTGAATTTTCCCTGCCCCAGCTCATCGGAAGTGGCCGTAGGGATGACAAATGTTGGCCCGACGCCCCAGATCAGTTTGTGTGGTTTAGCGGGGGATAAGAAGAACGTGGGATTCATGTCCCCCAATCCGAACCAGCCTTGCGATGCCTGCTGCATGTTGGGCTGCCAGACGATCGGCTGAATAATTCGAGCAATCAGGTTCCAGTTCTCGCTCATGTGAACGGGAATGACCGGCTGAATATTCAGCACATTTTGATCGCGGTCATATGGTCCAACGCCGAACCCTGTATTGTTCTGCAGCGGAACGCTGATCATGGAAGCGATAGGGTTCTGCGCAGCCTTTGCCAGCGAAGCCGTTTGCTCCTCATCAGAGGCTGCAGGCTTGTTCGCGGCCTGATCCGCCGGCGTCGCTGCGGGCTTGTCCTGAGCAAGAACTGAAGTGCTCAGCAAAATCAACAAGCAACACAGTAAGAGCAAACTTCGTTTCATCAGTTCCATCCGTCCGAACTAACCGTCCGCTAACGCAGTGCGCGGGTGATTGGTCATGAAAGGCGAGGAAGGTCGTGCTGCCTTCCTCGCCGCCGACCTCAAGTGCTCGTCCGCCTCAGAGCCGGGGACCTTGTCTAGTGCGCTCCCATGGTCTTCGGAATCTTCATCGGGTCGTAAGGCAATGGATTTTCCGGGTTCTGTAGGTTCGGGATCATGTCGTTCGAAGCTCCGCCCGGGAATCGTTTCAGGCTTGGATACTTAACGATGGACTGGTTGAACTCCGAGAGCGGAATATCCAACAACGAGATGGCCCAACCATTGTCCATGCCGGCGTAGCGGCCGGGTGAGGTGGTCGGATTGCGTGTCGCCACGGCGCCGTTGAACGTCATGTCGTATTTCTCAAACGGATCCATCGTGAGGTTGTAAGTGGAACCAATGGCGCCGAGGTCGAGCGTCGGACCCAGCCAAGTGTCTTTCGACGAGTACAGCAGCTTCCACGCGATATTCAGGTCGGGATTATTTTTGTCGCCCGCCTCGTCGTAGCGCATGCCCAGGAACTTCTCGCCATCGGTATAGATCCATCCCCTGCGGGCCGAATGTTTGGTCTTGCCGGTCACGTAGGCGGTGTTGTCAATGCCGTCGAAGTAGATGGGCTTGCCGTTGTTGTCTTTCCATTCGCCGTGGGGCGGCGCTGTCAGCCCGGCCATGGTAGCAGCCGT
The DNA here is from genome assembly GCA_963698845.1 of uncultured Acidobacteriaceae bacterium. GTDB lineage: Bacteria > Acidobacteriota > Terriglobia > Terriglobales > Acidobacteriaceae > Bog-257. Next base: position 1,232,729 of record CAVOSH010000004.1, on the reverse strand, counting down.
CGGCCACACATCCATATGCGACATCATTTCGTCGAGGACCAGCCCCGCCGGGATCCTGCCCGGTGCCCACATGATGCCGGGCACGCGGAAGGCGCCTTCAAAGCCCGTTCCTTTTTCGCCGCGGAACGGAGTGGTACCGGCATCAGGCCATGCATCCTGCCACGCGCCATTGTCCGCCGTGTGGATCACGATGGTATCGGGGGCCTCCTCGCGGATGGCGTCCATGATGCGGCCGATGTTGGAGTCCATTTCGATTAGCTTGTCGGAGTAATTGCCAAGGTGCGACCTACCCACAAATGCTTTGTTGGGGCTGGTCGGCTGGTGCATGCCCATGAAGTTGATGCTCATGAAGAACGGCTTGCCATCCTTCGCGTGCTGCTTGATGTAGGCGACTGCTGAATCGGTCTGCCGGACGTCGAAATAGGCGAGGTTTTCCAGGGTGATTTTCTCCCCGTTATTGCCCTTCACCGCCGTCTGGCCCGCCTTACCTTCCCATTCGTACTGGTTCACGACCTTCTGGTACATCGCCCAATATTCCTCGTTGTACTTCGGGAACCAGGGATGTGCGTTTGGCGCGGTGTCTTCATAGGCATAGACACCGGGGTAGTAGGCGGCGTAGTGCTTCATCTCGTCGAAACCGTGCTCCGTGGGATAAAACTTAGGCACGTCGCCAAGATGCCACTTGCCGGAGAAGTAGGTTTGATAGCCATTGTTCCGGAAGAACTCGGCGATGGTCGGCGTCTCCGCCCGGAGACCGTTCGCGTCGCCAGGAACGACTACGACAGAGAGGGCCGTGCGGATCGGGATGCGCCCGGTCATGAACGAAGAGCGGCCCGCCGTGCAACTGGCCTGGCCGTACCAGCTCGTGAACATCGCGCCTTCCTTGGCCATACGGTCGATATTCGGCGTAGGATGCCCAAGAGCCCCCCCTCCGAAGTACACACCGTAGTCGCTCCAGCCCACGTCGTCGCTCATGAGCATGACGACGTTGGGCTTCTTGTTTTGTGCCACAACAGGAGTCGCGCCGACGGCGACTAATAAACTCGACGCAGCGATCGCTCCCACCGTAAGTTTTCGAACACTTGCACCTAGGTCCATGTGATCTCCTTGTTTGATTAGGGTGTTTCGCCCTCTGAAGAAAACTGCGAGACGAATCCGCGGCCAGCCAGCGCCGCATCTATCGCGGGAATCAAGTCACTACCCATCAGCTCTTTCACCACGTAGCCCAGTCCTCCGGCTGCCAGACAACTGGCTAAGATCTCCGCGTCCTGGTGAACCGTGAGGAAAACGATCTTTGCTGCGCTGTGGCGCTTCTTCAGCTCACGTGCAACTTCTATTCCGCTCATGCCTGGCATCGAAACATCCAGGACGATGAGATCGGGATCGTGCTCCAGTGCCGCTTGCACCGCAGCTCGCCCATCGGAAACCAGACCAACGACGCTGAACGACTTCCCCAGCAGAATTGCAACGGCCTTCAGAATGCGCGCGTGATCGTCTGCTACCAGCACTCGCGTTCGCTTCACGGAAGGCTGATCGCCTGGTTCGTCGGCTTCTGGCGGTGTAACGGAATTTCGGACCATGCTCCGCCCTCGACCATCACTGGCCTGATATCTGGGTTTCACTTGCGATTTCTGGAAGTACTAGTTCACGATGCGCCCGCGCGAAGAGAGCGTCTATTGTCAGAACTACCAATCGAGAGAGAATTCTTGGGGGCGACTAACTGGAAGAGACAAGCTTGTGTTTGATGGCGTACTGGACTAGATCAGCATTACTCTTTAGTTGTAGGAGCTCCATTACCGCGTACTTGTGAGCCGCCACGGTCCTTACTGTGATCTTCAGCGCGTCGCCAACTTCCTTCATGGAGTGGCCTTCCGCCAACAACTGGATCACCTCGCGTTGCCGAGGAGAGGGTTCCGGCATATGCTCCCGATTTCGCGGGTCACGCAGGGCAATCGTGGTCAGACCTTCTGCGGCGCTGGGAGTTACGTACGAGCCGCCCTTCAACACCTCGTCAAGTGCATCGATCAGCTCAGAAGCTGCAGCCTCCTTCAAGAGAAACGCAGAAGCCCCGCAACGGAAAGCCTCTCCCACAAGATAAGGGTCTTCATGCTGCGTCATGAAGATAAGCTTCGTCCTGGGCATCTTAGCTTTGAGTTGTCGGCCGGCGTCGAGGCCGTTCAAGTGGGGCATCGTAATGTCCAGCACAATGATGTCGGGATTCAGTTTAGCGGCGGCTTCCAGAAGCGCGCGTCCATCGTTCACTGTACCCACCACTTCGCAACGAGGCTCCAAAACCTTCTTCAGCGCATCCGCCAACATGCGATGATCGTCGGCCAGCAGTACCCGTGGACGAGTCATGACACTATTTCTTCTTCCGCCGGTGCCGTTACGTGCTCTGCGGCCATTGCGGTGGACAGAGGTATTTCGGCGAGAATTTCGGTTCCTCGCATGGGCCCCGAGACAATCGAAAGTTTGCCGTCAACCAGCCGAAGACGTTCGCGCATACCGACTAATCCAATTCCTGAAGCGAGATCCTTCACTGCAGGGTTAAATCCCTTGCCCGTATCCGAGACGCGAAGACGGAGGTTGTTACCGCTGGCGCTCAGATCAACTTGAGCGCTCATGGCAGCGCTGTGCTTGATTACGTTATTCAACCCTTCTTGGGCAATCCGGAATAAGCAGAGTTCTACATCCTTCGAGAGGTTGCGAGGGAAGTCGTGTTCCGCGAAATGAACTTCGATTTTGTACTTCTTGGTAATTTCGTCGCAGAGGCCGCTGAGGGCCGGGACCAGACCCACGAGGTCTAGTCTGCTGGAATGCAGTTGATGAGAAAGAGACCGCATGTCCGCGGACATCTCCTTCGTCTCTTTTAATAGCTGTAACGTCCGGGCCCGATCCTCAGCTTGCAAAACAGGAAGGTTCTTCTCCAATTGAGTAAGCTCAATGCTTTGAACTGCCAGGCGTTGGCTGAAGTCGTCGTGAAGCTCACGAGCGATGCGGGCGCGTTCCTCCTCCTGAGCGTGTATCAGGTGGCCGCCCAGTCTTCGGAGGTCTGCCGTTACAGCCCGTTTTCGGGTGCGTTGCCACAACAGTCCTGCGATCAGCAGAGCCTGGAGGAGGATAAGCACAACCGCAGCAATGATGTACTTTTCGTAACGTCGCCAAAATGAAGGCTGACGAAATAGAACGATGGCGCCAGAAGGAAGTGCGGACTCGGGAACGTTCCACTGGACAAGCTCGCGCCAGTCCACCGTGACGCGGGTCCCCGAATCATGAACCACCGGAATGTTGCCAGCCTTTTCCCCGGAAAGAATTCGCGCCGCAATGTCCGCAGTTTTCGACGTCTGCTCGCCCCAGTCATAGAACGAGCCGCCGACGCCGCCATGACCAAGGCAGTAGTTCTGGAAGATGCAATACGTAGGGAAACGCTGCCCGATAGCGGCTACCGTGTCGTACACCCCAACTTCGGGCTGTGACGAATCCCTGGGCATGACGATAAACAAAGCCACGGTGTGCGGAGGGAGGGCGGCGACTTGCTTGAGGATGTCCGTATTCCCCAGACCAACGATCTCGATCAACTTCACTTTCTCCGCATACGGACCAAACTGCTTGCGAACTGCAGCCCGCCAGAATCTCTCAAACTCCGAGCTTCCCGCGACCACCGCGAGATTCTCTGTACCGGGTGCAGCTTGAAAGCCAGTTCTAGCGTCTCGCGAATACCCACGGAAACGGTAACTCCGGTTACACCGGGAGGCAGTTGATTCCCGTCCACTCTGCTGGCATGGACATACGAGAATATGATCGGCACGCCGGGGAATAACTCATCGCGATGCCGCAAGGCGAACTGATACGACGAATTCACTGCGGTGATTACGACATCCAACTTCACGCCACTGAGCTCGCTGCGCAAGTTTTCACTCAAGCTGTGGTCGTAGTTGGCGTCTTCCAGCCCTTGTGCCTCCAGGTAATGCACATAGAAGTTCACCGGCGAATTAACACGGGACCGAATCGCAGCCTTGAGATTTTCGACCGGATCAAAGAGACTGCGGTCCGAGAAGCTATACAGGACGAGCACATTCTTTGGCGGTCCGGAATCGACAGCCTGAGCCAGGCAACTGGGTAGAAGAATGAAAGCAGAAAATAGGAGGAGCGCACCAGCTATCCAGCCGCAAGGGGAGTGTGAGCCGGTCCCGCCATATGGTGCCTCGTCCGTTCGACACCTCGATTGAGAGCTCGAAGACACAGAAGCCGACGCTTTCCCCCTTCATTACATGGAAAGACTCGGCTGCCAGTATTAAGGCGCCTGCCTGTAGTAACTGGCTTCACGTTAATGAAAGCAGGACGGTGAACAATAGGCAGTGACATACGTCACAATACCGTTTTGGTTGCAAGGAAGACCTTGGTCACTATCCTGCCGCTCACCTCGAGATCAGCCGCAAATCCCACGGGTGTTCACGGTGCGAAACGATTTTCAGCCGCCGAGACTCTTCGTGCGCAGAGTTCAGGAGCACGTTAAACGTTTCAGGAACGATCGCGGATGGGACGCGCAGCAAAGCCGAGCGTTTGGATGCGAGCCATTGATCTCCGACGGTTCTTGTTAGAGTTTCATCCTTTGTCCAGCTTGCGTTGAGATCGGTTGGAGACAGTGCCTCACTGGAGATGTCGTCGGGCGCTTCCACCTTCAGCAATCGGTACGATTTGGGAAGCCGTGCCGGACTGAGTTCCAAGTGAACAAGCACCTCTAGAAGTGCCCCAGAGACGCTCTCGGCCAAGTACACGATCGGCCGGCCTTGCGAATGCCAGCGGGCCGAGGTCTCCAGTCCGCCCCTTCCGTCGAGCGTTCGATGATTGCTGATTCGCCACAGGAACATCAGGCAAACATGCCCTGATCAATTTGAATGAGCATCTGTTCAACCAGGCGACCGCCGGCCTCAGTGGCGAGCATTTGAATTGGTGTCCGACCCTCAAACCTACGCTTGGCCGTGCGAAGCCAGTCCAAGGCCGACTGCTGATCGCCCATCACAGACTGGGCCCTGGCAAGAATTTTGGCGGTGCGGATCGCTCGTTCCGACTCTTCTTTGGAGAGAGACTGACGGCGGCTCTTGCGGTGTTTCCAGGTTCGCAACGGTATGATGACGTCGAAGACTTCGTTGCGGGTGAGGCCCCGGTCAATCAGGTGATTGATCACTCTGGTCGGAAGTCCACTCTCAATCAGACGAACTACATTCTGTTCCGATCCGGGGTCCGTACCCAACCAGTCCTCGAAATATTGATTCAGGGTCTTTGCGGTGGATGTAGCCATCGTCGTGCCTCTCGTACATGATGCCACAGAAATGGCGGCAGGATGTACCTTAATCGCAGTACAAGCAGTACAAAAGGAGGATTACGCTGCTGCAACAGCGGGCAAAAAGACATGGCCATTCTTGCAACGATAACTGAGAACGCCGGACATGGGGTGGGCGATTGGCTCGCAAGTTTGGCGACTGGACGTCACAAGATCTGTATTGCCGCAAACCGGACATTTCGAGGGCGGAGTTTCGAGCCTCTCTAGCATCGCTAGTCCTTTGCGATCAGGCGGCGGTTTAGGTGCGGTTCGTTGCGCGGCTGGCCGCTTGAAAGTTCGCACTTTTCCCCGCGCCCTGCGCCGCATGTTGGGCAGCGAACAGCGAGCACTTTTCTAGTTTTGAGTTTTTTATTCACCGCAGAAAGCACGATGCGCCACGGCAAAGCCGCACGGATGGTCAATTTTGCACAGGGGTCAAGAATGTAGGCGCGGCGCTTGCGTTAACAACTCCCGCCCAACGCTAAGTTGTTGTGAAGCCTGATCTTGTCAGATTCGCACGAGCGACGCCCACACTTTTGCACGAATAGGCAGTCGCCGACCCACTAGAATTGAAGTCCTGAGAAGTTTTCCAAAGCCATAGGCCGGTCTGAACCTATCTCACTCGCCGCGCGGCTCAAGGCGGTAACGTTGTTTGGGCAAGCGCATCTAATTTCATCCTGGGGTGTAAAGATGGAATCGCGAGTGTCCGGGGAACATCCGAAGCCCAAACGCCGTATTCTCTCGGTCGATGATGAGCAAACAATCCTTTACGTGCGGGAGTTGGTGCTCAGAGCCGAGGGTTATGAAGTTTTGAGCGCCTCTGACGGCCAGCAAGCGATCGCTCTCTTTGAGAAAAATCCCATCGATCTTGTACTTCTTGACCATTCGATGCCTGGCGAAAGCGGAGATGTCGTCGCCCATGAGATTAAGAAACGTAATCCCGCCGTTCCGATCATTATGGTCTCAGCCAATCCTTCTGCGAAGACCGCAATTGCGTTGATTGCTTCGTCCCAAAGGGTCAAAGTCCCAGGGTGCTACGGATGACGGTGAAGCAGTTTGTTGATGGCTCTGTCGATCGATAAAGCCCGGCTGGCGTTCACAGCGGAGGTCCAGCGAGAAAATCCCAACCCACAATCCAACCTACAACGCTTGATGCTCACGACTTGAGCGTAATTGAGCAGCAACTCTCTTAGGGCGGCCACGTTACCGGCGCGGGTACGGACCGCAGAGAAAGTCGTTTGCGAGCCTGTAAACGCTGATCCGGAGCGGAGATACCACACTCTAGTCACGAGATGTATGCAGTTTTTTGGGCATTATGACAGTTGTTGCAGCTTTGCGTATTGGTCCGGCGTAAGCTCCAGCCAGACGCCTCCGCGTTTCTTCCTGATTGCCGCCTCAATTTCTTGACGCCCTGAGATGTTCAGAGTGAAGCCACCACGCTTCACGAGTTCGAACAGCTTGCCCTCATCGCTAAGCAGCACCGTGCGCGGCAAAGGCGTTTTTCGATCCTCTTCAAGGAACTGACAAAACCAGCCTTGCCGAAAGCTAAACTGCAAGAACACTCGCTTCATGCTCACTCCTGTACCCGATCATGTGCTCGCGATAGGACCGCGCGCACGTGCGGGCTGCATCAGCGCCGCACACGTCACCAAGTCCGTTATCCCTGCACGCGATGACGAAGCTTGCCGCCAACCGCTTCACATCCCACTCCCAGGGAGCGGGAAGCGTCTCATCTAGATCGTGGATGTCGAACTGTACCCGGCGTTCGGGAGTACCAAAGCCTCGAAAGTTCACCAGGTGAGCATCGCCGCAACACTGTACTCGCATATCGGTGGTGGGCATGGAAGCCAAGTCCACGGCAATGTTCATCGCTGCCCCGCTGTAAAAGGTGAACGGCGATTGCAGCATTCGACCGTGCCGGAGCGGCACCAATTCCGGGATGCGTCCAACGTCGGACTGCTCGATCAATCGAACGGGGTCCGGCCGGTTGCGCGGCGGCTTCCACTCGGCGTGCGAGACTCGCGGATACTTGTCTCGCAACTTTTCGCCTATCGCCGTGAGTTCGGCTCGTGAGCGGTGTGCCTGGAAGGCCGAGACCTTGAGATCCCCGAATTCCTGCGACCTTGATTTCGAGGTATGGGCTGCTGATTTCATGGTCCCCTCCATCAATGCGAAAGTCCGCGAAACCGGTGGGTTCAACAGCCGAGGCGGTCTCAATCACATTGTCCACTCCGCTGCTTGCCACTCCTCAAGACTCAGCGCTTCAATTCAGGTCGTTGTCTTTGTAGTACTTGGTGCTCTTAGCAGTAATCTCAGCGGCCAAGCCCTTGTCCGTCATCTGATACATCCATACCCCATCCGACACCGATGCCGCACCCCGACATCGCTCCGCCCGTGTTCTTGGTCTTGGCTGCGGCCGTGGCTTGCCCGCCGAACTGCCAGCCGGAATTTACGAAGTTGTTAAAGACTTTTTCGTTGTCGAAGACAAAGATCACGCTGAATTTCTTCACGCCCATGCCGAGCCCGGCCTGGAGTTCGATCATCCTCATGAATGTCTCATGTTTGGTCTTATTATCGACTGCAATACCTTTCCCGTTGCCGGAGCCGGCGACCAGAATCTTTACGCCCATGTTGCTGAAGACCGCGTACCCCGCGGCTCCTTCGACCGCAGTCTTGGCGTTTGGCTGCGCTTTGTAGAGGCGCTGAAGGGTACTGTGCGCCATGTTGCGGATCTCTTCTGTTTCTTTTCGACCTTCGGACTTGCTGCATGTGCCATCACAGCCAACGCACAAACCAGCGCGCAAACGAGAATGTCATGCGATTTTGTTTTCATGATTGCCCTCTGTGTACCAGACCCGGCGAAATAGTCACCTCTGCTTCCGGCGTCATCATGAACCTGAGCGATGCGGTCTCAACCTGTTTGCCATACCCGCTTTTATTTCAGACTCGTCGTTGAGTCTGGTAATTCTCCTGTGAGATTGAACTCATAAATCCACTAAGGCTTAGCCGGGTCTGTATGGATAGGTGGTGGAGCAATTTTGAACGTCTGCCGATACTCCTTGACGACGTCCTCCAGCCTGTCGTAGTGGGCGTCCTCGCCAATCAAATCCCAGAATTGGTAGCGTGATCTGCTATTGAGGTCATCCATGATTTCCGTAACGACCAATCGTATTCCTTTCGCTTTCAACTTTGCGTACGCCGACCGGAGTGTCTCCGCCGCGGAATAGTCGACATCGTCTACCGCGGACGCATCGATGCAGAGCCAGCGCAAAGGCGGCTCCGCCGTGTTCGCGAGAAATGAAATCTCATCCGCGAGCTGCTGGCAATTCGCGTAGTACATGCTGTGGGTGAATCGGTACACCACGAGTCCCGGTGTGGCCGAAGCGGCCTTGGCGACAGGCACCGGCTGCCAGCCGCCGGACTCACTCAAAAGAAGCACCGCGTTCTTCGGTCGATACCCGTATCGGGTGTGACCGATAAGCGACAACGCGATGGCGAGGAGGATCCCCTGTTCGACACCGACGATCACGACCGTCAACGCGGTGATGAGTGCCAACCAAAACTCCGATCGCCTTTGCTCGAAAACCCTCAGCATCCCAGCGACATCGATCAAGCCGACCCCGATCAGAAACACGATGGCCGACAAAGCCGCTTCTGGCAAATAGGTAAGCGCGCCGGTCAGGAAGAGCAGGATCAGCGCCACCATGGCAGCCATCACCAGCAGGGACAGTTGGCTGCGGCCGCCGGCGTCGTCGATGATTTGCGTCTTCGTTGGGCTGCCGTTGACAACGAAGGTGCCGGACAGGCCGGCGCCAATATTTGCAAGGGCCAGGCCGACCAAGTCGGTGTTCTCGCTGAAAGACTCGTCGTAGCGCGTGGCGAAGGCGCGGGAGGTAGCCGCGCTCTGTGCCAGGATCACAACGAACATCGCGAAGGACGTGGGAAGCAATGCCGACATGACCGTCCAGTTCCACGCCACCTTGGGCAGGCCGAGATGTGGCAGACCGCTCGGAACGACTCCGACTATATGCACTTGCTTGCCGAGTCCGAACGCATAGGTTACGATCACGGCGCCAATCGCCGCGATCAGAGCTCCCGGAATCTTCTTCGAAACCATTTTGAGGCCAACGATGATCACCAATACACTAAGCGCCACCATCAGTTCGTAACGGTTGATCTGTCCGAGCTGCTGAAGGTCGTTCCAAAACTTCCCCAAGGCGCCGTGGCCGTCACCCTTCAAGCCCAACATACCGGCAATCTCTCCCAGCGCGACCTGGACACCGACCCCGGTCAGGAATCCAATCAACACGGTGCGTGACAGGAAGTCCGCCAGAAATCCCAAGCGCATAAGGCGAGCCAGGATTAAGAAGCCCGCGGCCATCAATGCCAGCATGCCGGCCAGTGCCATGTATTGCTCCGAACCAATGGCGGCAATTCCCACCATGGCGCTGGCAAGGATCGCCGCTGTCGCCGAATCGGCGCCCACCACAAGGTGCCGCGAGGAGCCGAACAAAGCAAACAACGTCGTGGGGATGAGCATCGTGTAGAGGCCCGTGATCAGCGGGGTGCCCGCGATCTTGGTGTAGCCCATAACTTCTGGGACGGCAATTGCGGCAAGCGTGATACCGGCAAGAATCTCAGCCGGGATCTGAGCGGTCGTAATCGGCAGCACCCCCTGAAGTATCGCGAAGCGGTGGCGAGCGGGATGATCGTGTACTGCTGTCATGGCAGTCCCCTTATTAAGAGATTCGATTCCGCACGGAAGATAACCGGCGGTGCGTACCAGCGTTGACTCCCGGACGTCAGCCCGACCCAAGCCTCCGAGAGCCAATCTTACGGTGGACCGATAGCGCGATCGACTCACTTTGCTTCCTCGAAATCAGCCTTAATCTTTCCGGCGCGAATGGCGTGTTTGAAAACGGCGTGGTCTTTTTCATTCTGGTCGGCGTAAGCAACGGAGAACTGGGCCAGTGACTTGTCGAAGAGGTCGCTCTTGCCCATGTAACCGCTGATTACCGCAGCATCTCCGGAACGCGCGTGGGAGAGCGCCAACGAGTGGCCACAACACTCGACGAAAAGGGTCATCCTTGACTTGTTGTACGTCTCGACGGGGAGTTTGATTTTGACGTCCCGCAACTGGCGGACATAGTAGTGGCGTTCTCCTATCCCGCCTTCGGTCCAGCCGAGGAAGATGTCGCTTGCCGGCTGCATGAGCCGGTGACCGTTGACGACGCGTTCTCCGTGATTCGAATAGATGCTCTTCCCGGCATAGTTCTCCAAAACTGAGGCACGGGCCTCCTTGATCTGGAGTATTAGAGGATCCCCTTCCGCGTCCGTCAGCAGGAGCACCCAGCAGGAAGTGCCAACGCTCCCGACGCCGACAACCTTGTGCGCGGCATCCTTGATTTCGTAGCGATCGAGTAACACGCGAGAGGCAGGCGCTAAGGACTGCTGGTAACGAGCGTAAACCTGCATGACTTTCCGATGGATCTCTCCCGGCGACTCGCCTTTCCGGTGGAAGATCGTCGGGGGCTGGTCTTTGATGATCGGTGACCCGCTCGCATCGTCTACGAGCTTCGGGAAGAGGCCTTCTGAGGTGCTGCTCTCACGCGCCTTTGCAACTCTCTTTGTCGCTTTGCGGCGGATCGCGGTATCTTTGACACCCGAGATCAACGTTTCAAGCTCGACCTCTAAGTACCACAAATCCCGCACCTTCATTTTGCTGAACGCGGCCATGTGCTTGCGGTAGGACCGAACACAAGCGAGGACCGCATCCTTGGCGGCGGATTCGCTAAGTCCGTTGTCGCGACATGCGATTACGACGCTCGCCGCAAGACGCTTGAGATCCCACTCCCAGGGCGCCCCGAGGGTTTCATCGAGGTCGTTGATGGCGAAAATGAGTCGCCTCTCTGGGGTGGCGAGACCTCGAAAGTTGACCAGGTGAGAATCTCCTCCACATTGCACGCGGATGCCAGTGGCAGGAGTGCCCGCAAGGTCGTCCGCCATGGCGAGCGCCGAGCCTCGGTAGAAGGTGAAAGGAGACTGCACCATGCGTCCGTGGCGAAGGGGAATGAGATCGGGGAGGCGTCCCGCATCGGCCTTCAGCACCAGGCGCACGGGGTCAGGCCGGTTGCGCGGCGCCTTCCATGCGGCGTGCGCATCGCGCGGACATTTATCCCGCAATGCCTTGCCCATCGCCAATCGCTCCGCTCTCGACGGATGGGGCATCAAAGCCGGGTTCTGGTCGTCAATGCGCTCCTGGGACTCTGATGATTCGAACTTGGATGTGTGCGTCATCGTGATTTTTCCTTCCTCGCTCCCCAGACAGCCTGAAACGGTGATGCTGCGCCACTCAACGAAACACTTCATCCGATTCGGACAGCATTGCCCATCGCAGATTTACGCCCTTTGCCTTAGGATCGTTTGCCTCAAGTTTCTCGTGCCTGCAGTGTTTGCTCATACGTGTTCCTGCTTCATACTCGTGCAGGTCAGGTCCTCACTCCGAGTCTCTACGGCCACTTCTTGCTGCATCGCGTAACGAAATAGTTCGGAATTGGACCTGATGTTGAGGGCCGACATGACCCGATTCTTGTGGAAGTACACGGTGCCTTGAGAAACTCCGAGGCTATAAGCGATCTCTTTCGCAATCATCCCGTGGGCTAGCAGCCTAACAATCTGCTGCTGTCGATCCGTAATCTCCCGCTGCCGCTTGCAAGAGGCCCCTTCTCGGAGAAGACTTGCCACCGAAGTAGGGGTGATATTTGGGGAGACATAATATTTTCCTGCGTTTGCGAACCGGACCGCTCTTAGCAATTCATTGGGCTCGCATTGCTTTGAAACGACGGCCGAGGCACCTCGCCGGAAATGCTCGATAGCGATGCCGCTGCCGAATCTCTCCGTCAACATCACGACCTTGGGACAAGAGCTTTCACCTTCCGACTTTTCAACTGATCGGAGCCCATCGATGCGCGGCATTTCCGCATCAGCCACAATGACGGAGGGTCTTAGTCTGGCCGCGGCCCCCGAGATCTCACTGGCGTCCGTGACCACCCCGACAACCTCAAACTCCGGTTCGAAGACGGTCCTGCATGTTTCCCCGAAGAGCTTGAATGTGTCGGCGATGAGGATACGTACAACCTGTCGCTTTTTCAGCGGTCTGCGAACGTTCATGACTCTCCCCGGCGTCGTTATTCAAGGTTCCACTGCGCGGCGCGCCTGGTGTGTTCGGCGAACAGATAGTGCTTTTGTACGGCTGCCAAGGATGCGCAACAACTGGGGAAAACCCTAGGTATAGCTAGCAGGCGAGACGAAGCAGCGGCCGGACAATGCGGCGTGAATAGCAGGAATCAAGTCTCTCTTCACATGAGACTTCACAACATATCCCATTGCTCCCTCCGCCAGACACGCGTCCACGAACTCAGAGCTTTCGTGAATGGTTAGAAACACTATGATGACCGCATTTCCCATTTGACGGAGTCGATGAGCTGCTTCGATGCCGTCCAAATCCGGCATCGATATGTCAGTCACAATGATGTCCGGTTTCAAACGCATGGCTGCGTCGATCAGCTCGAGTCCGTTGCGAGCTATTCCCACTACCTCGAATGTTGGCTGCAGGAACTTGGCCACACGCTCAAGCAACAGGGAATGATCGTCGGCAAGGAGGATACGTGGACGATTCCCAGTGCCTGCAGGTTTTACAATTTGTGACACGCGCTTCTCCCGCGGTCGAACGCACCGTCGCCAAAACATGATCGCGACAATAGGGCGATGTTAGGAGCGAGGTTCAATGCTGGCAACTAGGGAAAACCCTAGGCGATCTCACACACTGCAGGGGTTGATTGGCGCCGCTACTTCGTATTGAAAGAATTCGGCTCCAGAGAGATCAGGCCTTCTTTGAGTGCAAAAAGAACCAAGTCAGGATTGGTCCTCAAGTTGAATATTTCCATGATGTGATGCTTGTGGAAATCGACCGTCTTCTCACTTATGTTCAAGTGTGCAGCGATCTCCTTCAAGGGAAGTCCTTCGGCGCACATCTGCACAATGTCACGCTGTCTTGGCGTTAGGCGTTTAGAGTACTGCCGCGCCCGCGTCTTCTGAACAAACCAGTCTTCCGGCCGTACCTTGGCGGATATGTAGGATTCATTTCGCAGAACCTTCTCGATTGCTAGCAGAAGCTCCGAACCTGTCGATTGCTTGAGAACGAATGCCGCTGATCCCAGCTCAAGAGCGGCCGCAGCCAAGTTAGGATTGTCCTGCATTGTCAGAAAGACGATCTTCACTCTTGGAAGTTGCTCGCGCACTCGCTTAGCAGCATCGAGACCGTTTAGGAGAGGCATGCCAATGTCCGCGACGATCAAGTCCGGTTTCAGCCGCAACCCTTCAGCGATGAGGGCGCGCCCGTCGGTTACAGTCCCGACCACGTCATAGAGCTTCTCCAACAGCAGACGCAGGCCATCCGCAAAGATGACATGATCGTCTGCAATCAGGATTTTTGGCCGCATTCCCATTTGTCGGTTTACGTCTTGATTGGTTCGTTGATAAAGGCACGCACACTTGCGCTTTGGCTTAGTCGGCACCTCGCGTTGCAGCGGTAGTGGTCAGAGCGACGGGCCCGGCCGCCACCTGCTTAGGCACAGACTTGATGGATGCCCAGACGTCGATCCGTGTCCCCTGTTTGCTTATCCGACTGAATCTCAAGTCGGCCCTCTACCATCCGAACTCGCTCCCGCATGCTCCACAGGCCGAGCCCCTGCCGATCAGAGGCATCTTTCATATCGAAACCCATGCCGTCATCGGAGATGGACAAGTGAAGTTTCTCACCCATCATTTCCAGCCGAACGTCGGCATGAGCAGCACCACTGTGTTTCTGCACATTTCTGAGTCCTTCTTGGACGATACGAAACAAACACAGTGCGATCTCCGGAGGCACAGACCGCGGCACATTTTCATGCGAGAATGCAACCTGGATTCCTCGTTGAGCGTTGTATTCCTTGCAGAATGATCCGACTCCGGCAGCCAAGCCTAGCCTTTCTAATGTGGAAGAATGCAACTGGTGCGATAGGGTGTGAAGGTCGGCACCAATCTCGCTCGCTGATTCCATGAGCTCCTGCATTTGGCGATTCGTTTCCGGTTTCGATCCAGAAATTCCTTCGGCTGCCATTTCCAGTCCGAGCGACAGCACCGCCAGCCTTTGGCTGAAGTCGTCATGAATCTCGGCTGCGAGCCGGCTGCGCTCCTGTTCCTGGGCACTGATCAGCAAGCCACTGAGTTTCTCTTGAGCTTTCCTGGCTCGTTGCAGCTGCCTCCGCTCGAACAGAAGGTAAAGGACCAGCAAGCCCAGGCTCACAATTATCAGCAATCCGCTGAGCAACGTCCGCTTATGCTTTTGCCAGACAGTCGGCTCTCGGAACAGGATTGTGCTTCCGGCTGGCAGCTTACCTTCGTCCAGGTTCCAGTGTCGCAATTCGCGCCAGTCAATCATGTACACGCCATGAGCACGCACGACGGGAATGTCCTGTGGTGGCTTTCCTCCCAGGATTTCGATGATATCGTGCGCCGCGATCCTGCCTTGCTCTTCGAAGCTAACCACGTCTCCACCGACAACGCCGCGACCGAGATAGGTGTCGGACATACCAAACACCGGAGAGTTAGAAGCCGCAGTGATCCTGGGGAGCACATCTACGCTATTGAGAAATTGCCGCCCCTCAATATCCTTGAAGAACGTCAGATAAAGAACGATGGAGTGGCTCGGAAGATGCCTTACTCTGTCCAGAAGTTCGTTCATCGGAAGATCAGTAAGATACGTGACATCAAGACGATTCTCTTGTGGAGTAAGTTCCACCTTGACGAACGCCGTGAGTGCTCGGTCATATCTCGACTGACCCGCTATTACGAATACGTGACCCGTGTCTGGCAGCAGACGGACGGCTGCATCTACCGTCTTCGCGGGCTCCCACCTTAACCATGAGCCCGTGGATCGAGAATCGGTATTTCTTTGGTTAGCGGGGCTTGGGGAGCTACAACAGAACACAACCGGGACGCCGGGGTAAAACATGCTATCCGGCTCTGCAAAAAGCCGGAGTGGGTCGGGGCCCACTAACATAATCAAGTCCCACTTCAGGTTGCGGTATTTCCGAACAATGCTATCGCGTAGTTCGTTCCGCGCGTCGTCCGATATATCAATCGCGTCCAGATTCTCCCAATGTAGCTCGGCATCGAACCTAGGGTCCGAGCCAAGCGCCGATAAAATCTGGTTCGTCACGAGCGCTGGAGCAGGGTGAGACTGCCCAATCTCGATAATCATGAGAACATTTTTCTTGGACTGCCCCTGAGCGGCCGAGGCTAGACAGCCGAGCACAAACGCGGACAGTACGAGTCCCCTCCAGATTGATCGCTTGCTGTTGTCAAGTGTCGAACAGAAGCTCTGCGCTAAATACACACCGTGCATTGGACTTCAGCCTGTCCTGATGTTGGGAGCTACTGAAAGTATTCGCCTTAGCGTGCAGTGGAGCAATACCACTAAGGAATCAAGGGGTGCACCTGTCTCTCGTTCCGAGCGGGAGATTTTGAGATTGCATCGCTCGTGTTCATGGTCCGTCGATTCGGCGGCTCATCGCTTTCATTCACCGGTCACATTCTCCACAATGGCCGAGAAGACCTAGGGATTTCCCCAGTTGTGGGGTGATCTGTTCAACCCTAGATTGTTTCTTAATCAGTCCGGCGCTGGCATGAAACGTAACCCGATATCACTCAGTAACGCTCCACGGCGAGGCTCTTGTGGTTGACCATCCCGTTACGGCGGCGCGAATGGCGAAGCTGACGCTTACGATGGCCGCGTATGAAAAGGAGATCTATTACGTTGGAGATTTGCCTGAAATCGTAACCGGCCTCGGCCATTGCCTACGCCGTACGTTAAGGAGAACGCCAAAATGGTTACCTTCAAAGGGTCTTTGCTAGTGAACGGGATACACGAAAAATATCTTCCCAAGCTTCTTGAAATCAAGATGAAGCACGAAGGCCACTTCATCTTCAATCCGGATCATCTGCGCGAAACCGTGATTCAAGGACAAGGCACCACTTATAACAATGTTGCCTTGGAGTATTCAAGTGAGCGCGGTATGCGTGCGGCGGTTGAAGTTATGGAATACCTGCTGCACCAGGAACAAGAGAGTGAAGGCGCGGCGCCGTGAATCGGCTCCTCCCCTCGGGATGCGTAGTTGCGGAGGTGATGAGGCTTCAGACCGGCGTTCCAGGGTTTGCGGTCTTATTCAGAGCCATACTACGCTGCGTCCGCTAGGGACCATGCGGAAATGGGATCCGGAATTGTGACGGTGATCACTGAGTGGCGATGGTACGGGTTGTGACACTGAGAACCCGTCGACGGAAATGTCAGGTACGAAAGAACGGCAGGCGGATAAAGACTATTGTGTCATGCTGTGCGCAGCAAAGGAGCTTTATGCGAAAAAGAGAGCTAAGCGTTGGAAGATCTGGATTCCTGGGGGACGGCCCCCCGCGCCAAATATGGGAAATTCTCGAACTGAGTCAGTCGGAAGCATTAGAGGGCGTCGATGGTGCGCCGCTGCAGGCTGGCTGGAAACGAGTGGAGGGTACCGCGGACTTCGAAACAAAGGAAGAGGCGGAGGCTGCCATGAAACTCCTGCTGGATGCACCCGAATAGCAGAGTACTTTGTAGCCAAGCAGGTGGCGGAGGGTGCGAGAATAACGCCGACAATTCCAGTGGCCATCCTCCATACCCAAGCTCGTCGTCCTCGGGCGAGAGGCTTTTTCATGCGCCGTGCTGGATAGGTGACAACTTCAGACCCGCACGCGTAACGGCCCGGCACACAGCAATCGTAGCTACCCCTTCCAGGTTGCGGGGAGCCAAGGATTCCCTCGCAGGGGTCGATGGAATGCCCGCAGCCAGCTGCGGTTCCGCTGCGAAGACCACTGCCGATGTCAGCGAGTTGGCAACTCGGGGTGCCGGTCCTCGCCCACGCGAACAGATGTAATAAGTAGTCAGGAACAGATCAGCGGATGTCACTCGCAACAGTCGAAGAATGCTCTATTGACAGATCGCTAAAGGGTCAGCTGCGCGTCTGTCACGTGCGTGGGCCAGCAACTGTAGTTTCAGCCGACGCATCCTTGGGAATTATCGCTACCGACGTCACCGCGCCATGCGACATCCGTCACCCGCTCGGATGAAGGAGCAAGAACAAGATGTTTAGAATGAAGACACTACTTGTTGGTCAAATAGGTGGACGGCATTGATACCCCTAGCCGTCTTTGTCTCGCTCCTGTTCTGCTTCAGTCTGCTGTCGCGGAGACTGGAAAAGACGATCGTCACCGCGCCAATCGTGTTCACGATCGCAGGAATGCTCATGTTTCCCGCCTTGCAAGGGATTCTGAGAGCCGGCTTCACCGCTAACGTCGCTCTCCATATTGCCGAAGTCGGCCTCGTGATGCTGCTCTTTACCGACGCCAGCCGCACCGACCTGAATGTTTTGCGTAATATCAGGAATCTTCCGGCGCGGTTGCTAAGCGCAGGCATGTTGCTGACTATTCTTCTGGGGGCACTTGTCGCTCGACTGGTGTTTCCGCAGCTCTCGATCTGGGAAGCAGGAATCCTGAGCGCTATCCTTGCGCCGACCGATGCTGGCCTGGGACAGATTATCGTGAACAGCCCGCGCGTGCCCATGCGCATTCGTCAGGCGCTCAATGTGGAAGCCGGCCTCAACGACGGACTTTCTGTCCCGTTTCTCCTGTTCTTCATCGCCATCGCGGCCGCCAAAATCGAGGGTGGAAGAGGCAGCCTGTTCGAGTTCATCGTGGAGCAGCTTGGCTTTGGCGTAATCGTCGGTTTGGCGATCGGTCTCGCCGGCGGATGGTTGCTGGGCTTGGCGCGCCGTAAGGAATGGATTGCGGAATCTTTCCAGCAAATCGGCGTGGTCGCACTGCCGCTGCTTTGCCTGGTGGTGTCCGATATGGTGGGCGCTAGCATGTTCATCGCGGCGTTTGTCGCAGGACTGGCGGTGCAGGTTGGATTTAAGGAAGCCGGTAAGCAGAGCGTCGAGTTCGCGGAGGAATGGGGGCAGTTGCTGAACCTTGCCGTGTTCTTCCTATTTGGCATGGCGGCAGTTCGGGACTGGTCCCAGTTCAGCGCAGCATCTTGGATATACGCGATTCTAAGCCTGACTATCGTGCGGATGTTGCCGGTGGCAATTGCGCTTATCGGTACGCGTCTCAGTGCGGCCAGCGTGATCTTCATGGGTTGGTTCGGCCCACGCGGCCTGGCGTCCATTGTTCTCGGGTTGGTCTATCTGGAGCAGGAGACGCATTTCGCGGGTGAGCCGACCATACGTTTCGCCGTGCAGGTGACCGTGCTACTTAGCATCTTTGCCCATGGACTAAGCGCGATGCCCGGCATCGGCCTCTATGCGCGCAAGATCGAATCGCTCGCTGCCGACGCCCCGGAGCACCAGGGTGCGGCCTTGTGAGGCACTTGAAAAAGCCCAAGGAAAGTCGAAGTGGCGCCTTCTCTCCATCCGCCCGCATGGCCGTCCCTGATTCTGATACTAAACAACATGCCGCCACAACACAGGAATTGACAGCCTCAAGAATCGGCACGCCTGAACGCTATCAAGGGCCGAAGCTGAACCTCCAGTTAGTACCGCAGCGCTGGCAGGAACGAAAGAAGGAGAAATCCATTGACCGCCGCACGGAAGAACGCACCACCGCCGTCCTATGTTGAGGTTGCCGAACAAAAGCGATTGAACAGTGCACGAGAACAGGGCGTGCCGTGGAAGAAATGGGGGCCGTATCTCAGCGAACGGCAGTGGGGCACGGTTCGTGAGGACTACAGCTCCGATGGCGATGCCTGGAACTACTTTTCGCACGATCAGTCACGCTCCCGCGCTTACCGCTGGGGGGAAGACGGGCTAGCCGGAATCTCCGACGACAAACAAACGCTTTGTTTCGCCTTGGCTCTATGGAACGGTCGCGACCCGATCTTGAAAGAACGGCTTTTCGGGTTGACCAACAGCGAAGGCAATCACGGCGAGGACGTCAAGGAATACTACTTTTATCTCGACAGCACACCTACACACTCGTACATGAAGTACCTGTACAAGTATCCCCAGCGAGAATATCCCTATCGCGATCTGGTGGAGACGAACGGGCGGCGCTCGCGCGAGGAGATGGAATACGAACTTCTTGACACTGGCATCTTCGACGACGACCGCTACTTCGATGTGTTTGTCGAATACGCCAAAGGTGCTCCGGAAGACATCCTGATCCGTATCTCCGTGCATAACCGTGGCCCGGAAGCGGCACAGGTTCACCTGCTACCGACATTGTGGTTCCGCAATACGTGGTCATCGGCTGACGACGAGCCTAAGCCCGCTCTGCGACAGGTCGGAAACGAAAGCATAGCGGCCTCCCACCCGAAGCTCGGTGAACGCACTCTGCAGTGTGAAGGCGCTGCGGAGTTACTCTTCACGGAAAACGAAACCAATGTCAACCGACTATGGGGCAAATCAAACCCGATCGCCATACGTGAAAGACGCTTTTCACCGCTACGTTATCGCGGGCGAAAAGGATGCCGTCAATCCTGCTCATACCGGAACGAAGGCGGCGGCACACTACGTTCTCGACGTTCCGGCAGGCGGATCGAAGGTCGTGCGCCTGCGCTTGAATGGAAAGCCGGCCGCCGAAGCCTTTTCCGATTTCGACCAGATTTTTGCTAACCGGCTCGCCGACGCCGATGAGTTCTACGAACGCATTACGCCAAAGTCTCTCAGTGAAGACGAGCGCCGAGTGCATCGCCAGGCGCTCGCCGGCATGTTATGGACCAAGCAATATTACTATTTCGACCTCGATCGTTGGCTGGGTGAGCATGAGGCACATCCGCTGTTGGGATCGGGCAAAGGGACCTCGCGCAATGCCGAGTGGTTCCACATGCTTAACAGTGACGTTATTTCCATGCCCGACAAGTGGGAGTATCCCTGGTATGCGGCTTGGGATTTGGCTTTTCATACCATCTCGCTTTCGCTGGTCGATTTCGACTTCGCCAAAGAGCAGTTGCTGCTTATGCTGCGCAGTCTTTACGCCCATCCTAACGGGCAGATTCCGGCATACGAGTGGAACTTCAGCGACGTTAATCCACCAGTCCACGCGTGGGCGACATTGTTTCTTTACAACATAGAAAGGGACTTGGGGCGGGCCGACCTCCGGTTCCTCGAACAGTGCTTCCAGGGACTGATGCTGAACTTCAACTGGTGGGTGAATCGCAAAGATCCGCAAGGACGTAATGTTTTCGCGGGTGGATTTCTCGGTCTCGATAACATCGGCGTCTTCGACCGCAGCGCGCCACTGCCTACTGGTGGCCATTTAGACCAGGCCGATGGCACAGCATGGATGGCCTTCTACTGTCAGAACATGCTGGAGATTGCGCTCATCCTGACCGACTACGACAAAGCCATCTACGAGGAAATTGCTTTCCGCTTCCTCGAGCACTTCCTGTGGATCACCTATGCCATGGATCGCATCGGCGAAAACCACGACGAGATGTGGGATACAAAGGAAGGCTTCTTTTATGATCTCCTGCATTTCCCGAACGGCGATGCCACGCGCTTGAAGGTCCGATCGATGGTCGGACTGCTGCCGTTATGCGCCTCTACCGTATTTGAGTCCAGCGCGGTTGAGAATCATCCCAGGCTACGGGAATTGATTGAGGTGTTCCGTAAGCGCCACCCCGAGGTGATAAAGAAGATCGCCCCGCTTGACGGCAATTTCATCGGCTACGGAGACCGGCGGTTGATGTCAACCCTCAACAAGGAAAAGCTGGAGCGTATTCTCGGCTATATGCTGGATGAAAATGAGTTTCTCAGCCCATACGGTATACGGTCCTTATCTCGCTATCACCTTGATCACCCCTTCCTGTTTCACGTCGGCGGGCAGGAATACAAGGTCCAGTATTTACCTGCCGAGTCAAACACCGGCATGTTCGGGGGCAATTCCAACTGGCGTGGGCCGATCTGGATGCCGGTAAACGCCCTCATACTTCGTGGACTGTTGAATCTCTACCCGTTCTACGGCGACGAGTTCAAGGTCGAATGTCCGACGGGCTCGGGAAACTACATGACGTTGTTCGAGGTCGCGAAAGAGATTGCTCGCCGGTTGTCGAGTATGTTCCTCCGCGATGCGAGTGGTAAGCGTCCCGTCTATGGGGGCTCGGCCAAATTCCAGGATGATCCGCATTGGCGGGACTACATCCTCTTCTACGAATACTTCCATGGTGATAACGGAGCTGGTCTCGGTGCCAGCCACCAGACTGGGTGGACGGGAATCATAGCTCGGACGATGGACTCTTTCGCGCGCATGAACCAGGAAGACGCACTCAAAACCGCTAAAGGCGCGCTCACCGCGAAGATGACGCGACATCAGGTGGCCGGAGAGTAAGCGAAGATTTCAAGGTAAAGGGCTCGCTCGTGAAACACAAGGAGTAGGACGTGAATCGTAACGTGAAGGCAGTTGCGATACTTCTGGTCATGGCAGTTGTGGTAGTGACCACAGGGTATTTCCTCTGGCACATCTATCTACGCCGTCCTGTTACGGTCAGCTGCGCGGATGGTCCGCATCCCACGATCGAGCCACGTCGATTTCACGACGCGATATTGGACATACTCCGTGAAGCTGGAAGCCAGGTGTCGCAGACAAGGCAGAGCTTTCTACGGGCCTAGATCCCAAAATGCTGCAGCAGCTATCCGAGGCCCTAAAGGAGACCAGGGAGTTTAGCAATCTCGTGGCGGCCGGCTATAACTCGTGCGTGATAAAGCAAAGCCAATATGAGCGTTATGAGATCCATGCATATGCGGCAGACAACCTGGCACAGAAGATCGATTCTCTGCTGTCGAGGCAGTCTATCTCCCCGGATGAAAAAGCCGAACTGGCAGCACTTATCAATCAGTATAGCGACATGGTCAGACGGCTCGGGACAGATTAGGCGCCCTAAAAGCGAATGACAGTGATGTCAGATTTCGGTCGCTGCCCTAAGCGCAAGTTCCATCCGGAATGACCGCATATAGCGAGGTGAGAAGCCCGGCTTCACGTGGACGCTATCCTGACGATGCCTGATGACCCTATGAAATCTCGTAAACGTCTGCTCGATCCGATGGAGCGCATCTCGGAAGTGCTGTTCGGGCTGATCATGGTGCTCTCCTTCACCTGCTCGTTCAGCGTCGCCGACGCAGGGCGCAGCGAGGTTCGCAAGATGCTGATCGGCGCACTGGGCTGCAATCTGGCTTGGGGCATCATTGACGCGGTGTTCTACCTGATGGGCTGCCTCAGCGAGCGGGGACACAACATCCTGGCGCTGCGTGCCGTGCACAAGGCCACCGACCGTGTCGAGGCGCATCGCATCATTGCCGATGCGTTGCCGCCGTCGCTCGCGTCCGTGCTGACGGAGGCGGAATTCGCTGCAATGCGGGAGACACTGATTCGCCTGCCCGAACCGCCGGCACATCCCCGCCTGAGCAGGCACGATTGGCTCGCCGCCTTCGGAGTTTTCCTGGTGGTTTTCCTGTCCACCTTCCCGGTGGTGACACCGTTTATCTTCATCCACGAGGCTCGGCTGGCGCTGCGCGTCTCCAACGGCATCGCCATCGCCATGCTGTTCATGTCGGGCTATGCGTTCGGACGCTACTCGGGCTTCCGTCCGGGAAGGGTAGGTCTGGCGATGGTGGTCGTTGGCATGGCGATGGTTGCGATGACGATGGCGCTCGGGGGATGAGAGCCACGCAACAACTCGCTGTACTTGCCATGGTGGTTCTGTTGAGCGGCTACCTATTCGGCCAGGGGCCGCCGGCCGCTGCGCCTGATGCCGCCAAGGACCCGTGGGCCTACAATCTCACGGTCGATGGCTATATCGTTCCGAACGACCAGTCCTACGTGAATCCAGTTTTCACGGCGGACCGCAGCTGGCTGCACCTGGAAGCACGTTACAACTACGAAAACCTGCGCACGGGATCGTTGTGGGTGGGCTACAACTTCAGCGCCGGCAAGAAGCTTGTACTGGAGGTCACGCCGATGATCGGCGGCGTTTTCGGAAGAACCAACGGAATTGCTCCCGGCTGCGAGGCTTCGCTCACATATAAGAAGATTGAGCTGTCGATCGCTAATGAATATGTATTCGATACGACACATAAATCCGGCAACTTCTACTACAGTTGGCCGCAACTTACCTACTCCCCGGTAGACTGGTTTCGCGTGGGCCTGGTAGCACAACACACCAAGGCTTTCCAGACCACCCTCGACGTGCAGCGCGGATTCCTCGTGGGCGTTTCCCATAAGAAGTGGGAATTTACGACCTATATTTTCAATGCCGGGTTTATCGATCCGACCGTAGTACTCGAAGCGGGCGTGAACTTTTGAGCGGATGCGCCTGAGCTTCGTTGCCCACTCGGTCCGATTCGAGCCAAGGGCCGCGTGACTGGCGCGACACTTCGAAGAACGGCCACCAACACGGTCGCGAGAATCCCAAACCATCGCCCTACGGTTGTGTTTTTTCTGTGATGGGGACGTCGGCGGCTCGAAGGGGCTGCCATTGATGAATGCGGCTCACGACGACGAAGAAGTAACCTGTCGACAAGCCGCACATAATGACGCCTACCAAGCTCTCAATCGGTGCGAGCAGCCGCCACGGCTTAGCCAGCACCACATCGCCGTAACCAAGGGTCGTATAAGTGACACCGGAAAAGTAGAACGCGGTTTCGGCATTGGGCAGGCAGCCACGCCACACGTAGAACAATCCCCAGATCGAAATCTCCGCCAGATGAAGCAGGATCAGCCACCAGATAATGTGGAGCAGCCTCCGGATGACTGGCCAGACGTCCTTTGGTGGCAAGGCGTACAAACTCGTTAAGTGTCGGAGCAGTATCGCGATACCCGTTGTATGCACGACGAGTGTGAGGGCGACTAGAACACACGCGCTGAAGACTATTGAGGGCATCTGCTAGCCGATTCGTCGCTGCGGTGAGTCTCTGCGGCCTGCCATCTCCGGAGTTTATGCCTTGCTGCTCACTTCTTCAATCTCAACTCGAAGGCAGTGCACTCTTCCTAACGGAGCCAGAGTGACGCTCCAGGTCATAATCAAATTTAAAGGTGGCCGCTCGCGTTAATTCGTCGCACGCCCCGTTCAAATTAACCCACGGTCCCGTCTGAAGCACGCGGTCGGTGTTTGCGACGAGTTGTTTGGCGAAGCGCCCCACGAAACCCTCGGCTGCGCACGCTGATGGATTGCAGTAGCTTAACGCGACGTTATATCAAGACCCACTCGTTGCAGACGCCTTGGCTCACGATTCGCTGCCCAACCGGCCTTTCATTGCTACTACGAATCAAGGCGCCCGCGTTCGCTTCCGTCGACTAGTGACGTCGCGATCAAGGTGACTTTTTGCATTACATCTTCTGGCAGAACCATTACCAACGGACGAGCGTTCTGAACCTCGCTGGCCGTGGGAACCTTGAGATCTTCCTCCACATACTGGCAGCCCATCTCTACATTTGTGCGAACAAGTTTTAAAAAGTCGCCTTTTTCTTCGAGGGAAGAGAATGAGAACAGAATTTCATATGCCCGATCGTTAAGGTCGCCAACGAGCGCAAGCGTCCGCGTGTTCGTGAGGTGGGCATAGCCGAACAAGTAACCAATAGTCTCCGCACCTAAGCAACGGCTTTCTGGATCGTTGTCGGGAAGAAACTCCACCGCAGATAGCCAGTCGTCCTCCTCGTGCCAGAAGGGTTCGAAGTTATCGCACATCATCGTGTCCTGCCGTTTGCTCCGATTCATGATTGACTCCCTATTTCAGGTTCGGCTCATGCACATGTAACTTGGCAATCCATTAATTCGATCACGAAGAAAAACGGCGGTTTGGGTGCATTTCGATTGCAAAGAAGTCCCCAAAATGGCGCACAGCGCTGTCCTTGCCTTGGACTCTCTCAGACTTCCACGGCACCCTAACCCTTTCACTGCGGTGTCCCCAACCTCACTATAGGGCTTGGCGAATGGGTTATGACTCCCAGGAATAACTGCGAACAAAAAAGTGATTGGACAGTTCGCCCCTGAGGACTCAGATTGGTAAACACCTCGACTTTCCGCGATCGAGCTGCAGAAGAAACGCCCGTGACGAAGGCAGAGGGCAAACAGCAACCTGGGGTTCCAACCGATGTCTACCTATCCGCGCAAGCCAGTGGAGTCAGAGAGAATTTTCGGCGATATGGCCAGCGCGTCCGGATTTCCTTCCGTTGACCTGGCTAACGAGAAGCACTATTCGATCATCGAGATTTCAAAGCTCTGGGCGCTCAGTCAGAAGACCGTGCGCAAGATCTTCGAGAATGAGCCGGGCGTAATCCAGTGGGGCACTGAAGAGACCCGGCACAAGCGCGGATATCGCACGTTAAGAGTTCCTGAGACGGTACTTTTGCGCGTGCACCGCAAGCTGCGCCACGCAAGCTGACGCCCGGTACGTGCCTAATTCGAAATTGCGAACCGAACAGATTGCCGGGTAGCTCACGCACTCCGCTGCGTGGCCTTGGGCGGCTTCCGCCTCACTGCCTTGGTCGTGTTCGTAATAACGCCCCACGCCAAGCGAACATTCGCGGCGAGTTGATCCTGGCGCGCTTTCACCCATGGCGCATAATGCTTTCTCCGTGATCTTCACACTCTTATGGCCAAGCAAGATCGAGACCTGTTCTAGGGGTACGCCGGCGAGGAGCATCTCGACAGCGAACGTGTCTCGAAACATGTGAGGGTGGCACCGTTTTGGCGAGCCGTCATCACGCCGAATATTTGCGATCGTGAAAAGCCTGCGAAAGCTTCTCTGCCAGTTGCCGACCACCGACTTTGGAGATCCGTTTCCAGACCAGAAGAAGTAGCGTGGATTGGGGGAAGGACCGGGTGGGATGTTTCTGAGTGCCTCTGCTACATCGTGTGGCAGTGGAACGTAAACGGGATTACCGGTTTTCGCACGATAGAGGAACAGTTCGTCTTTGTCGTTCAGCCTGCGACGTTCCAACGTCACGGCATCCCTGATTGCGAGGCCACTCCAATGCATCAGCAATATGAGAATGCGCAGACGCGTGGCTTGATTGCGGCATTCCAACCATCCCTTTGGCTGATAAATATACGTTGAATCGACGATCAGATCGAACTCAGATTTCGGAAAGTAATCCGTTGGCGGACCTTCCGCCCGGATTCGACCCAACAGAGCCGCGGGATTGGATTTGATCCAGCCGAGCCGCATGCCGTAATAGAAGAAGCCGATCAAGCGCTCCTGCTTCTTTTTCTTGGCAAGAGGACCATCTGTCCAAGTGTCGCGGAACGCTTCAAGATCAGCCGTGGTGATCTCAGCCAAGTGCTCGAATCCGGCTGAGGTCGCCCAGGCTAAGAACTGCTTCTCAAAAATCGTCTTCAGCTTGTCGAGGGTCGAATCAGCGAGATTCTCATTGCGCTTGCTGGCAAGGAACCGTTTCACTGCATCCTTGACGGTAATGGGCTTGGAAGCACGGCTCGGCGCTTCGCCGGTGCGGATTGCCGCCGCGCGCTCTTCCGCTTCCTCTTCAAGCTGTCTGCGTTTGTCTTCTGCCTTTTCCCAGCTTCGGGTGTCGGCGGTCTGGGCGAATTGTAGAACCGGCCAGGACTCCACGAATCCACTTAGGACAACGGCAGCGCTTCCAGAATCGATCAGATTTCTTGGGGCAATCGGATGTGTGGCGGGCGTAAACGAATAGGGCCAAACCGTACCTCTTTGTACCGCCTGCCGAGCCGGCGGTACAAAAACGGTACAATATTTTGGTCTAGTTTGTAACCACCTTAGAATCAGTAGATTAAACTGGTGGAGGCGGCGGGAGTTGAACCCGCGTCCGAAAATGTTACCAGCAAAGAGCCTACATACTTAGTCACGTTCATGCGCCGGGGTTAGACGGCACTCTCGCCGGCCACGCTCAGAGCGGACAAGAAACGCAGCCAGCCAACCTGATGATCTCACCGCGCGCTCACAGGTGGAGAGCGCGAAGCCAGCTCACTGTGCGACGCCCTTTCTCAGCCCATGAGCAAAGCCGAGGAGGACGGCAACTTAACTAATTAAGCTGCGTATGCCAGATTTTGATTGGCAATTGTGTTTTTGCACACGATTACGGATGCATGCACTCCGGTATGCCTCTTTGCTGCAATCAATTCCGTCGAAGCCGTGACGCCCCCATTTTGTGAATTTGCGGTCAAATCAACTCTATCAGCCAGGGTAGGGAAGTCAACCGCTCTCAGTTAGATGCGAAACGCCGCATTCCCGACTCATGTGGGTCATTCCTGCATCCGGAACGCGGGGCCAACATCCAAACCTTTTGCTTGCCTGTTAGTCTTATAGTTTTGACGCCCATGACTGAGACCCAGAGCCGCGCCCTCCAAGCCGATTTTGGCCTTCGCCGCTGTTGTCGGGAGACCATCTCGTGATCCCCGACTGCATTTCCTTCAACTCCATTCCTCATACCACCAGCCTCTTCCGCGATTATCTTTCCTACTCCCCCGACATCCGCAAGTTTTATCCGACGCAACCCGACGCCGCACACATTGCCGCCTTCGCGAAATCGGTAAAGCGCGATCCAGCACACGATGCGAAAGTAGCTGGCGCGCTGGAGCGCCAGAACCGCGCCTGGGGAGCTTCCGAGGCGACAATTCGAAACATCGATCGCCTGCGAAACGGCGCCTTCGCCGTGGTCACCGGCCAGCAGGTGGGATTGTTCGGCGGCCCGCTGCTTTCGTTGTTGAAGGCCGCCTCGGTACTGTCGCTGGCAAAACAGGTCGAGGCACTCGGAGTCGAGTGTGTGCCGGTTTTCTGGATGGCCACCGAAGATCATGATCTAAAAGAGGTCAACCAGGCGTTGCTGCTGACGCACGATTTCGCGCAAGCGCCGTTTACCGCTGCTACTCGAGGCCTCGAAGGCGCACCCGTCGCCAACATTCTGTTCGCCGAGGGAAGCGACGACCTGGTTCGTCAGGCTGCGGAGTTGCTGGGCGATTCATTGGCTGCCGACTACCTGCGCGGAAGCTACGTCGAAGGCGAGACCTTCTCCAACGCGTACGCGAAGCTCTATGCGCGCATCTTCGGCCAGCATGGGCTCATCTTGTTGGACCCTGCCGACCCGGATCTGCACCGCATCGCAACCCCGTTGTTTAGCGATGCAATCCGTCGCGCCGGGGAACTCGATGATGCGCTGCTGGCCCGCAACCGCGAGTTGCAGGCAGGGAAGTATCACGAGCAGGTAAAGGTCACGGCGGAATCCACGCCGCTATTCGGCCTGGTGGATGGTGTGCGCGTTCCGATTCATCGCGGCAATGGCGGCTTCAAGATCGGACGCGAAAGTCTGTCGCCCGAAGAGCTGCTGCGCCGCATCCAGACGTCGCCGGAAAACTTCAACGCCAACGTACTTCTGCGGCCGGTGTTGCAGGATTACTGGCTGCCGACGCTGGCCTACATCGGTGGGCCCGCGGAGATCGCGTACTTCGCGCAAGTTGGAGTCGTCTACCAGAAGCTGCTGGGGCGCGTCACGCCGGTTGTGTCACGCCTTAGCGCCAGCTTGATTGAGCCACGCATCGAGAAGCTGCTGAACAAATATCAGGTGCAATTGCCCGAACTCTTTCACGGAGAATATGAGCTGCGCGACTGTCTGGCCGCCCATTCGCTTCCTCCTGAGCTGAACCGCAACTTCGATGCGGCACGAAGCGCGGTGCAGGAGGCAATGCACCGGGTCACCGAATCGTTGCAGAAACTGGATCCCACGCTGGTGGAAGCTGCCGGTCTTTCCAGCAGCAAAATGCAGTATCAGGTAAGCCGGTTACAGAAGCGCGCGGCCAAGGCCGAGCTGCGCCGGACGGAAATCCTCATCCGGCACGCCGCTCAGATCGAGAACTCGCTTTACCCGCACAAGCAGCTTCAGGAGCGAGAGATTGGCGGCCTGTATTTCTACGCGAAGTACGGACCGCCATTGATCGATCAGCTGATCGATCTGGCCCAGGCGCGCTGTCCCGAACACAAGGTGCTGGTGTTGAAAAGCTAGCTAATTAGCATTTGGCACTTGGCATTTAGCACTTTGACTCGTACCGAATTCCTCGTCCAGCTGTCGATCGCAATCGCCTGTGAATCTCTCTCCAACCAACCTTCGATCTCGATCGTCATCTGCTTACGGCGCGAAATAGCTGGAGATATCCAGTATCAGCTGCGTCAGACCAGACGCATACGCGTCGATCTTCCCGTTACTCGTGGGCACAATCGCCATGTTTGAGGTGATCACGCCATCGGGCGCATTCAAGGTTGACGCCACCGGCTGCTGCTCTCCATCGGGCCACAGCGTCAGATATCCCAGATGACCCGAGGGTACAACCGTGGCATTGAATACATAAGCCTGCGCTGTGCTCGGCGGCGAGCACACGCTGCCGGCAACGTTGACGGTTAACTCTCCGGAGAAGGGCCCGTTTCCTGAGCGCGTGTCCAGAACGCGGCAGGGAGCGGCCGGATACAGCGAGAGCCCACCTTGCGCGGCGGGAGCGAAATATCCGTCAATGTCGGCGACCAGTTGCGTGCCCTGGCTGGCATAGGCGGAAATATCTCCTCCAGTTCCTGAGGGGACAAGCGCAGCATTGGCAGCGGTCGTCGCAGTCGGATTATTCAACGTAGACACCACTGGCTGCTGCTCGCCGGTGGGCCACACGGTCAAGTAGCCCAGCGGGCCGCTGACGGGGACGACCGTAAAGTTCATGGAGTAGGCTGCGGCGCTGCTCGGAATGTGGCAGTTACTGGACAACACCGGGAAATCACGCTGCTGACCGCCGATCAGCGACGGACCTCCCAAAGGTCCATTCGAGCTGCGGGTGTCCAGAACGCGGCAGGGTGCAAGTGGAAAGAACTGCAAGGTCTGTCCTGAAGGCGGCGCGAAGTATCCGTCGATATCCAGAATCGCGTTGGTTGTGTTGGTGACGAAGAGGCTGACCCCGCCCTGATATCCGGCCGGGACAATCGCGGCGTTGGCCTTGTTGCGCGCGTCCGGCGAGTTCATGGTGGAGACTAAAGGCTGATCTTCGCCCGTAGGCCATATGCTCAAATACCCGACCGGGCCGTGACTGATGGGCACCAGCGTCACATTCAGCGAGTACCCGGCTGCGGTCGCGGGAATGTTGCAGCTCCCCTGCGGAATAGGAAAGCTGCGCGTGGCTTGTCCCTGCAGCGGTGGTCCGCCAAATTGTCCGTTCGCATTGCGCGTATCCACTACGCGGCAGGGAGTGACGGCCACGAACTGCAGCGGCGCGGCATTGGCGCCGGCAATCACCGAGGCAGTGTTGTCGCCATAGTTCATCGCGTAGAACTTATTCGTCACCACGTTGGCCTGGATGGCGCCCGGAGTATTGCCGATGGCAATTGTGGTGGTGTGATTGGTCGCGCCGTCGATCATGGTCATGGAGTTGTCGGCGTAGTTGGCAACATAAATCTTGTTGGTGACCGGGTCCACGGTCAGTTGATAGGGAGCGTTGCCGACCGTAACCGTTGTGGGGTTTAAGGTGGCGCCGTCTATCACGGTCACGGTGTTGCTGCCGCTGTTGGCGGTGTAAATCTGGTTGGTGACCTGATTGACGGCGATCCACGCGGGATTGAGATCGACGTTCACCGTGCTGGTGTTGTTGGTTGTGCCGTCGATGACGGTCACGGTGTTGCTGGTCATGTTGGCGACGTAGATCTGGTTGGTGATGGAGTTGACGGCGATCTCAACCGGATATCCACCGGCTACCACCCTTGTGGTTGCCAGCGTCGCGCCATCGATGACGGTCACCGTGCCGTCGGCGAAGTTGGGGACGTAGATCTTGTTGGTGGCCATGTTGACGGCGAGGCCGCTTGGCCCATTTCCTACCGTGACACTGCTGGTGCTGTTGGTGGCGCCATCGATCACGGTGACGGTGTTGCCGCCGCTG
This sequence comes from uncultured Acidobacteriaceae bacterium, assembly GCA_963698845.1. Classification (GTDB taxonomy): domain Bacteria; phylum Acidobacteriota; class Terriglobia; order Terriglobales; family Acidobacteriaceae; genus Bog-257. The sequence goes on along the minus strand of CAVOSH010000004.1, from coordinate 1,201,404 downwards.
TTGGCGACATAAATCTTGTTGGTGGTGGTATTGATGGCCGCCTGATACGGCGCGGCTCCGACGTTGACGGTCGCGGTGGTGTTATTGGTTCCGTCAATCACCGTGACCGTTCCCGCGCTTTGGCAGGTGGGGTCGTTGCCGCAATAGTTGGAGACGTAAATCTTGTTGGTGAACGGATTCGCCCGGACATCGTAGGGAGACTGGCCGGCCGTCACCGTCGTGGTCTGGTTGGTCGCGCCGTCAATCACGGTCACGCTGTTACCGCCGTAGTTAGCCGTATAGATGCGATTGGTGGCGATGTTGACCGCAGCCGTCACCGGCGTAACGCCGGTATTCACGGTGGCGGTCACCTGCTGCGCAACCGCCGGCGCCTGCACGGCGAGGCCGAATAGAAGACATGAAACAACTCCAGTGGGCTTCATTCTCATTGATCGCTCCGACGACAACTGCGACTTCAGTTATCTACTTGCAGCCGCCGCGACGGGCTTCAGCAGCTTGGGTTGGGTTGTGCCCACCGTGGGTTTGGGCTCGTTCACCACGTTGGCAAACTGCCTGGTCTTGTCGGCCAGGCGAATGGTCTCGTAGCCCTTACGCCGGGCGACGATGCGATAGTCGAAGGCGATGGTCGCTTTGCCTCCGCCCAGTTCGTGTACTTCGAAGCTGTCAGCGGTTTCATTGCTCACGTACAGTCCCTTGCAATCGCCTTTCGGTGTCAGGAAGACGTGGTACTCGGTGCCGGTATTTACCGTCTGCGCGAAAACCGATTCCACTTGTACGACTGCAACGCCGTTCTCGAGTTGGCCGGAGCCAATATCTTCGAACCAGTTCTCCGGCGCCTCGACCGCGTAGAGCGCAACTTGCCGTGAGCCGCCATCCACCGGAACCACTGCTGACTTGCTGCCATTGCAGCCCAGGTTGCCGCCGACATCCATCACGCAGATGCCGCCGAAATGGCCGCCGCGGGTGGCCAGCACGTTGCCGACTTCATCGGTGTTTTCATCGTTCTGAAACTTGGCGGTGGAAATATTCTCGGCATTGTTGTATCCGGCGATCGCGATGCCGAAATCGGCCGTCGCCAACACTCCGATGCCCGAACTCTGGTTGGTATCGCCCCAGGTGCCGATGGGACGAAGGCTTACCGTCCCTCCCTCGGTGCTCTCCGCCACACCTACGCCGTAGGCGCCAGCGCCGGCGGGGCTGGAGGTGACTCCGGCAATACCAATCGCGTTACCCGTGGTGGCGAGGTTATTGCCTTGAACCGCGGTGCCACCCGGGCTGGCATCCTGTCCCAGGACGCCGCTGTTCTGCCCCGACGTGGCAACGTTAATGCCGGCGACGGCAATGCCGCCGGAACTGGTGCTGGAACCTTGAACGCCGTAGGCGAGGCCACTGGTCGCAGTTGACTTTCCAACTACGCCTGCCCCGGTCGAGCTGGCGTTGAGTCCCTCCACGCCCACCGTGTTCCCTGACGAGCTCTGCGCATTGCCGTAAACCGCCATGCCGGTGGTCGTGCTATTGGAAATCGCCTGGACTACGGGACTCGTGGAGGAGGTGTCCAGGGCGGTGGCCTCAACAATCGGGAACGTGTTGCCCACCAGGCCCTCTGCATAAAACGTAGCTCTCCCACTGGAAACGATGGCGATTGGCGCGATTGCTGCCTGATCGCCCCAGGTCAGCCATCCGTTGGAGGATTGATAAAGGCTCGAAGTACCCAGGGCCGAGGCGCTCGTCCAGAGCGGGAGAAAACTGGGCGTCCCGCTGCCGGTGATGATCAAGGGATGACCGGTTGCAACGCCTGGGGCTTGACTTACGCTGGCCCCCACACTGCCGCCCGCACTACTGTCGGCCTGAGGCGCGGCCACATACGCGGAGGGAGGCCGGCCGCCAAAGGTTTCGGCATCGGCAGCCTTCAGCGCGTACGGCACACTCAACAGCATGATGCGCGGTTGCTCTGCCTCTCCGGCGGCCTGCACTCCCAACCACTGCGCCTGGCCGGACGTAAATAAATCGATGGGAAGCCCGTCAGTCTTGGTCAGACCGAGCAAGACCGTGTAATGGCCGGCCTGATCGACCTGGACATTTTGCGTTTCCAGCCACAGCGGCGCCCCGCCGGTCTCTTCGCCGTAGAGCGCAAACGTTATCCCAACCACGCCGGCAGCCGGACGGACCGTCGCGCCGCTCGCACTGTTGGCCTCGGCGTTACCGACTGTGGTGCTGGTAGCCGGCTGGCTCAATGTGCCGGTGAACCGCACTAATCGGGGTACTTGCACGGCAGCTTTCGCCGGAGTTGTGGTGGCAGTTTGCGCAGCCAAAGAAAGGACGGAACAGAGCCAGGCAAGTGCGATGCAGCGGAATCGAGTCTTCATGAGTTCTCCGGCAGGTAAAGATGAACCGTTATCGGCCTCCAGCCCTTCGCCTCGGTACGCGATTTTGTCCAACCGGTAACAAACTTCGTCCGGTAGATGGAGCTGGCTTCATTCCAGGCCGATGAGGTCGCCTATACTCGGCCGTTTCGTCCGGCAAAAACAAGTGGCATAGCAGGACAACAGGTGACATCTGGCTCATTCCGGGAGTGGCGCTCTGTTTTTTCGGGCCGCACTCATTACTGCATGGGTGTGGTGTCGTTATTTCTGCGGTGATGTTTTGCTCTGTGCACTTGGCACAAGAGTCTTTCTGGAAGCCAAGCCGGGTAAAGGCGCTCGGCCTGTCGTTGGCGCCATTCGGATTAACTGACTCATCGCGACGGCGGACTCGGTAGCTGTTTTGGTTGCCGCGGCGGGTTGAGCTTTGGGACGCCTGGTACGGTAGTTGGCGGGATCAAACTGCGCCGTCCGGTCTTCCATACGGATTTCCTCGTAGCCTTTGCGACGCGCGACGATGCGATACTCGAAGCCCACGCTCGACTTGCCGCTGGCTAGTTCGCGCACTTCGAAGCTGGTAGCAGTTTTGTTGGCAACGTACAGGCCCTTGCAGTCTGCGGTGGGCGTCAGGAAGACGTGATATTCGACGCCGCTGTTGATGGTTTGGGCAAACACAGGTTCGAGCGTGATGACCGCCGCACCGCCCGACAGCTCTCCGGAGCCAAAGTCTTCGAACCAGTTCTCCGGTGCTTCCACGGCATAGAGCGCGACCTTGCGCGAACCCCCGTCCACCGGAACAACGGCCGACTTCGATCCGGTGCAGCTCAGGTTCCCGCTGACGTCCATGATGCACTGGCCATGATATTCGGAATTGTGCGTGAGGATGACGGGGGCGATGTGGCTATCGGTCTCTTCGTTTTCGAACTCACCGGCCGCAAGATTGGGAGCGTTGTTGACACCCAGGACGCCGACGGCATCATCGGCAGTGCCCACGACGCCTGCACCATCCTGATTGGTATCACCCCATACGCCAAGGGGACGGTCTGGCAGGCCGCCACCGGTGTCACTCACTGCTACTCCAACGCCTTTGACTCCGACGCCGGCACCGCTGGCGCTTGAGCCTTGCGATCCGACCGCGTCGCCTGATGCGGCGTTGTTGTAGAAGTTGCCGCCAAAGCCTGTCGGGCTGGAATCCAGGCCGAAGACACCGCTCGCAGTTCCCGTAATGAGATTGCTGAAGCCAAAAACTCCGCCGCCGCTCGTACTCAGACTTTGGCCGGTTACGCCGAAGGCCGCTCCAGTAGTTGAAGTCTCCTGGCCGAAGACTCCGGTACCTGAGGGGCTAAGGCTCTGTCCTTCGACGCCGTTTGCACTTCCGGTTGGGGAGTCATTGTGACCAAATACGCCGGCGCCCGACGGGCTCCCAGCCTCTCCCCACACCCCAACACTTGCGGGGCTGGTTGAGTAGTTCACTCCGTACACGCCATAGGCGCTATCGGATGACGTACGGCCGGAGATCGCAACTTCACTCACGCTAGTGACGTCGAGCGGACCTTGCGGGGAAGTAGTTCCTATTCCAAGATTTCCGTTGGTCTGATAAATGACCGAACTCGCCAGAGTGGAGGCGTTCGTCCATAGCGCGACGTAGTTCGTCGTTCCGCTGCCCTGGATCGGCAGAGGATGGGGAGGAACACTTGAGCCACCGCCGCTGCCGGCGGTTGTGGTCGGGCCAGGATTCGAAGCAGCAGTTGTCTCGGTTGTGACCGCCGGCGCGTAGGCCGACGGGGGCTTGCCCCCGAAGGTCTCGGCATCGGCCGCCTTCAATGCGTACGGCACGCTCAGCAGCATGATGCGCGGCTGTTCGGCCTGCCCGTCCGGCTGCACGCCCAACCACTGCGCCTTACCGGAGCTGAAGAGATCGATGGGCAGACCGTCGGACTTCGTGGAACCCAGCAGCACCGTGTAGTGGCCGGTATTGTCGACTTCAACGTTCTGCGTCTCCAGCCACAGAGGCGCGCCGCCGGTCTCGTCCGCATAGAGCGCGAAGGTCACGCCGGTAACATTGCTGCTGCGATGCAAGCCGGCTTCGGTGGCGCCAGTGGTACCGACCGCGTCAGCGCCGCCTTCCCGTGTCAGCGCCAGGGTTCCGCTGATCCGCATCAGGCGGGGCACTTGGACTGCGATAACTGTGCTGCTTGTGTTCTGGGCCGCCAGCGGCAGAAGCATCGAGAGCCCCACGATGGCGATACAGCCGAATCGAGTCTTCATAGATTCTCCCGAACTCAGCGATTTGTTGCGGGTACGGCGCCATCAAATCCCAGGGCAAGAAACTCCCTTTGTCCCGTAGGACGCCGGAGAGGAATTCGAGTTTCTTGCCCCGCTCCATGCGCTTCGCCGTTACGGCGCGAAGTAGCTGGAGATGTCCAGGATGAGTTGGGTCAACGCCGAGGCATAAGCATCGACCGAGCCGTTGTTGGTGGGCACAATCGCCATGTTCGAAGTGATCGCGCCGTCGATGGCATTCAGCGTTGACACCACTGGCTGCTGCTCGCCATCAGGCCAAAGCGTGAGATAGCCGAGTGCCCCCGGCGGTACGACCGTGGCGTTGAAGACGTACGCCTGCGCGTTAGCCGGCGGGCTACAGGTACTGGTGGTGACATGGACCGTCAGCTCACCCTGGAACGGTTGACCGTTTCCACGGGTATCGATGACCCGGCAGGGTGCTTCGCTGTACAGCGATAGCCCGCCACTCCCGGGCGCTGCGAAATAGCCGTCGATATCCGCCAGCAGTTGAGTATCGGCTGAGGGATAAACCGCAATCCCGCCGCTGGTGCCGGAGGGCACGATAGCAGCGTTGGCTACGTTCGTCGCCGTCCGATTGTTCAACGTCGATACCACCGGCTGCTGGCTGCCTTGTGGCCACACCGTGAGATAGCCCATGGGCTCGGCGTTATACGGCAATACCGTAAAGTTCATCGAGTAGGCTTGCGCGCTGCTGGGAATGTGGCAGTTACTGGACAGCACGGGGAAGTCCCGCTCCTGTGCGCCCGTCAAGAACGGTCCGCCCAGGGGTCCATTTGGATTGCGCGTGTCCAGCACCCGACAGGGGGTCAGCGGATAAAACTGCAGAGTCTGACCGGAGGGAGCCGTGAAGTACCCATTGATATCCAGCACTACATGGGTCGTCTCGCTGGCGTAGACACGGACAGAGCCCGCCGCACCCGCCGGCACGATCGCAGCGTTGGCTTTGGTGCGGCCATCCAGGGAGTTCATGGTAGAAACCAGGGGCTGCAACTCTCCCGTTGGCCAGATGGTCAGATATCCCACGGGTGCGGACTGTATGGGCACCAGGGTCACGTTGAGCGAGTACCCGGTGGCCGTCGCAGGGATATCGCAGGGGCCGGTGGGTATTGCAAAGTCGCGGTAGCTTCCACCGGGGATCGGCGGTCCGCCGAACGGGCCGTTAGGATTGCGTGTGTCTACCACTCGACACGGAGCCACGGTAACGAATTGCGTTGCGTCGGAAGCAGCGCCCCCCACCACCGAAACCGTGTTGTCATTGGAGTTGATGATGTAAATCCGGTTGGTGACGGGATTCACCACAGCCGAGGCAGGTCCGCCGCCGACGCCAAGCGTGCCTTCTGCGTGCGATACACCGTTGATGGTCGTAAGAGTGTTGTCGCCGTTGTTGGTGACGTAAATCTTGTAAGTGTCGGGATTGACCTCAACGTCGGCAGGAGAATTCCCCACAGAGAGCGTGCTGGTGGCGAGCGAGACACCGTTAATGAAGGTGACCGTGTTGTCCGTGCTGTTGGTCATGTAAATCTCGTTGGCTACCGGATTTACGGCCATTCCCGTGGTGCCCTTTCCGGCAGAGACGGTGCTGGTGCCCAGGGTGGCGCCGTCAACCACGGTAATGGTGCCAATGGTGTTCGCGTTGCCGTTGGCGATGCAGGTAGGATCGGTGCCGCAGGAATTTCCAACGTAAATCTTATTGGTGACGGAATTGATGAGCGCGACGCTGGGCAATTGTCCAAGACCGACCGTATTGGTCACGGTGTTGTTGGCCCCGTTGATCACGCTCAAGGAACCGTTGACTCCGCTTCCGTCGGTAACGCAATCGTTCGGGTCGGTAGAGCACCGGTTAGCCACGTAGATTGTGTTGGTGACAGCATCCACCGCCGCGATGATCGGCCCGTACTGCACGGTGATCGTGGTAGTCACCAGATCAGTGCTTCCGTCAATCACGCTGACCGTGTTGCCTTTTCGATTTCCGTAATTGGTTATGTAGATTCGGTTGGTTAAAGGATTGACGTCCGCCCCCACGGGGTTGTGGCCGACGGTAAGTGTTTTTATGACCTGATTCGTTGCTCCATTAATGATCGTCACCGTTCCATCGGCACGGTTGGTAACGTAGAGCTTGTTGGTCACGTTATTCATCACCATGAACTGGGGGTTGTTGCCCACGGGTATGTTCGCAGTTTGATTGGTAACCCCGTCGATCACAGTGATACTACCGGGGCTGCTGCACGAGGGATCGGTGCCGCAAATATTCTCGATGTAGATCTTGTTCGTTACGGGGTTGAAGATCAGATAGCCGGGCACTTGTCCCACCGGCACGGTAGCAATGAGGGTCTGGGCGGCGGCCGGCAGAACGGCCGCGGCCAGGCCAACGACAAGAATCAGCAGTTTGCGGCGCATCGTTATCATCTTCTCTTTTTCCTCTTCTTAGAGATTGGTTTTAGTCCGTATACGGGCTCTTACGCGGTGCCGAACACCGGAAACTACTCCCGGCGTGTCGACAACGACCTGCGGTGCAGCCTCCGTGCATTCACTGTGTCTGGGGAGCGGTGGCCGGAACGATTGTCGAGGGGGCTTGTCGTTGTCGGTGCATCCCCAGCTCAACCGCCGGATTTCTCAGACGTGTCATCAGGGATAACCCGCTGACTTCGACGCCAGCACCCGTGTGCTATCGCTCTGCCACCTTCGAAACCAAGGCTCTACCTATTAGTGACGCGCCGCAGTCACATGACCCGAAACGGGGCAGTCACTGCTCGCCTGGCAAGAAAATTGATTACGAGGCCTTGTCGTTGTGCCCTATACTTGGCCCATCTTCACGTTCCAATCAAGAGACATAGTGGGGCAAAGCGTGACCATGCATGTCATTCGCGAGGGCCCACTCGGGGCTCGCAGGCTCGACTCCTGGAAGGAGATCGCCTCTTTCTTTGGGCGAGACGAACGCACGGTCAAACGTTGGGAGAAAGAAAAGGGGCTTCCGGTACATCGCATGCCGGAAAACACGGGTGCTCGGGTATTCGCCTTCACCGACGAGCTGACCCGCTGGATGAACAACCCCGAGTCGAACCTGAAGCCGCTGCGGGAACCGGCCGCCGGCCAGCCGGCGGAAGCTTCGATGGCGGAGGCTGGGATTTCTGCGCCCCGGCGCCCCGGCCGGCAGTGGATTTATATGGCTGCGGGCCTGGCGGCGCTGGTCGGCATTGCCTTGCTCATCGCCTACCAGGGGAAACACTCGTTAGTTCGCGGAGGAACCATGGCTGCGGTCCATAGCAGCGCCACGAGTGCCACTGCCAATATCGATCCCCAGGCGCACGAGCTTTATCTGACCGGCCAATACTATTGGGACAAGCGCACTCCCGCCGACCTCAACCAGGCGGTCAGCTATTTCAACCGTGCCATCGATCGCGACCCAACCTATGCCAAGGCCTACGTCGGACTGGCGAACTGCTACAGTTTGCTGCGTGAATTCGCGGCCATGCCCTCGGAAGAGGCGTTTCCCCGCGCCCTGGCTGCGGCCAGGAAAGCCGTCGAGCTCGACGATTCTTCGGCCGAAGCCCACAACGCACTGGCACTGGTGACGTTCTATTGGAACTGGGACGCTGCCGGCGCCGAACGCGAATTTCGCCGCGCCATCCAACTGGATCCGAACTACGCTACGGCACACCACTGGTATGCGACCTTTCTGATGGTCCTGGGCCGCTCGCAGGAGGCGCTGGAGCAGATCGAACTCGCCCAGCAACTCGATCCAGCATCGACCCCGGTGCTGGCCGACAAAGGCCTGATCCTCTATCACAAAGGCGACAAGGATGAAGGTATTTCTTTGCTGAAGCAGTTGGCCGCTTCCCAGCCGGCATTTTTCTCCACCCACCAATACTTGTCGGCCATTTATCTGGATGAAAACGACGCTCCCAAGTACCTGGAGGAAGCCGCGAAGGCGGCCGCCTCGTCCCACGACGCAGGACAGGCAGCCCTGGTCCGGGAGGCGGAGGCTGGCTACCGTTCCGGGGGAGAGCAGGGAATGTTGCAGAGCATTCTTCGCCTGCAGAAGAAAAATTTCGAGCAGGGAAATGTTCTGGCATTTTCCGTGGCCGAAACCTACGCTCGACTCAAGGACGACAAGCAGGCGCTGCATTACCTGGAGACGTCTTTCCATCGGCACGAAGTGGCTTTTCTGACGATGCGCGTGCATGAAGCGTTTTTCTTTCTGCACGGCGATCCCGCGTTTCGACAGCTGGTGGAGCAGGCAGGGCTTCCGCCGCTGCCATAACTGCCGGCCGGGCTGCGCCGCACGCTGACCACATCGACCAGAGCTGAGTCGGGATTATCAGCCGAGATCTCAATGATCTTTCCGGGTATGGCCAGGCACATGTGACATCTTCCAGTGCCTGATTGCGTAAATTGCGTTTCGTCCCCAGCGACCATGTCCGAAAATAAAAACCGTGCCACAGGCGAATGCCGGGGCGCTGCTTGCCATTCCAGGGATCGATGACGCAGGGAAAGATCCGCCTTTTCAGGCCGGACGCCTAAAACAAATCGCGCAGGTGTCCGAAGCTGGGTACCTGGAGCAATCGCCCGTCCCCGATTTCAGACCGGACCTCGCCCCGCTCTAGCATCCAGGTGTTTTTGTGGGGGACGAACACCGCGTGCAGGCCGGCTTCCAGCGCCGGATTAATGTCGGAACTGGGACTGTTGCCGATCATCCAGGTCTGCTCACGGATCAGCCCGTATTTCTCTACCACCGACTTATACGTCGGAGCGTTCTTCTCGGCGACCACTTCGATTGCAGTGAAGTGTTGCTTCAATCCTGAGCGCTCGAACTTGCGGGTTTGCTCGACGATGTTGCCCTTGGTCACGCAGAAGAGGTGGTGACGCTGCGCGATATCGGCCAGGGTTTCCGGAACTTCGGGCAGGATCTCCATGGGATGCTCGGCGATGGCGTAAGCGAAGCCGCGAATGGTGTCGTGCAGGGCGGGCGTCAGGGGCTCGACCGACAACTGCTCAAAGCAGGCGACCAGCGAGACGGCGAAGCTGGTCATGCCGTAGCCGTGCTGGCGGATACTCTCGTGCTCGACTTGGTAGAGCACCTCGCGAACCTGGTCGGGCGTGTACTCGTGGTGGTTCAGGAAGGAGATGAAGTTGGCGATGGCGCGCTCAAAGTAGATGTTGTTCTCCCACAGCGTGTCATCGGCGTCGATAAGCAGGTTCTGACCGGCAGGAAAGCGCTGAGGGACGGAAGACATGGTATTCGATATTCCAGCGAGGGATTCTTCCGCGGCCACGAACAGCAGGTCCTTCGACTGCGTTCCCCGGCTCCGCCTCCTCACTTCGCTCAGGATGACAACCCTACAAATTATCGGCGGGCGGCGGTGCTTCGACTGCCTTTAGGACGACCCTCAAACGCGGCGACTACTTCCTCGTGATCTCGAAGTTTCCCAGGTACGTATCTCCGCCCATGACCGAGCCGATGGTTACGTCCACGGTGCCCTTCATCGTGTTGCCTGCAACATCACCTTTGAAATTGGCGCTCACCGTTCCGCCGGGCAGCGGTTTTTCGGCCTGGAAGGAAACCTGGTTGCCGGAGATCTTGCCCGACCTCACGTCGAGCGACTCTCCCTCCAGAAGTCCCCATGGCCCGGTGGAGTTACTCCACTTCACGGTGCCGTCGACGCCGTGGCGGGTATCTTGGAGCACGGCCTCTATGTCGGCGGTCGCGTGCTTGTCAGCATTCACGCCGTCAAGGTGGCCATTCCATGTACCGCCGGGATCGACCTTCTTGGTGCATCCCATGACGATCAGCAGCAAACTCAGGGATGTCCACAACAGGACTTTATTCCAGCATCGCATGATCCGCTTCCCCCTTCGCCCAAAGCAGTGTACGCCATATTCACTTGGCAACCGAAGCAGATTGGCGTTTACTCCGCACTTCCGGGTCCCTGCCCGCCCACCAGGCTTGCCGGTGGCGGCGGAATCGAAATGTCGACCTTCTGGACCGGGCCGAGCGAACTCAGCGGCTTGCCGTACTCCGACTCGTTGCCCACCACCAGTACAGCCATCTGATTTTTGTGGACATATTTGCGTGCGACGCTGGCTACATCGGCTGCCGTCACCTTCTCTACCTCGCTGCGATAGCGCTCCAGAAAATCGAGCGGGTAGTGATAGAACTCATACGCCATTTTTTCCCGCAACACTTTTTCCGGGGTGTCGAACTCAAAGATGAACGAGTTCAGGATGTTGTCTTTGGCTCGCTTCAATTCTTCATCGGAGGGAGGATTCTTCAGCAGATCGTCGATTTCGCTGTTGATACCCTCAATGCCTTCGACCGTGCTGGCGCTCTTAGTCTGCATCTCGATATCGGTGAGTCCCGGACGATCCCATCCATAGCCAACTCCGCCGCCCACCGAATAGGCCAGGCCTTTGGCGGTGCGCAGATCGTTGAACAGGCGCGAGGAAAATCCGCCGCCGAAGATCTCGTTCATCACCGTGATCGTGAAGTAATCCGGATTGTTGCGTTCAATACCCAGGTCGAGCATGCTGATCGTCGTCTGGTTCACATCCGACTTGTCGACGGAATAGACCCCGGCTTTGGGCTCGGCGAACTTGATGTCAGGCCGCTTCGCCTGAGGACCTTTCGACCAGGACTCAAATGCCTGGCGCAGACGCGCCTCCATCGTCTTGGGATCGAAGTCGCCGGTGATGCCGAAGATGATGTTGTTGGGATAAACGTATTGCTGGTGCCAGTTGATCAGGTCCTGCCGGGTCACCGCCGCGACAGTAGAGTATTCGGGAACGCGCGCGTAGGGATTGTCCTTGCCATAAACAATGATGCGGCTCTCGCGCGCGACGATGGATTCGACGTTATCGTTACGGCGGGAGATCCCGGTGTACATCTGCCGCTTGGAGAGCTCCAGCTTGTCGGCGCGGAACTCGGGATTGTGCAGCAGATCCAGGTACATCTCGAAGACAGCGTCGAAGTCGCCCTTCAGACAGTTGAGCGAGATGGTGGTCGAATCCGACTGGTTGTCGGTCTCGATCTTGGCAGCCCGGGCTTCGAGGAAGTCGTCCATCTGGTCGCCGGTCTTGGTTTTCGTTCCGCCGGTCCGCCAGACATCGCCGTAGAGATCGGTGAGGCCGGTCTTGTCCGCCGCTTCGTACACAGAGCCACCGCGAATCCGTGCCGTTGCGCTGATCAACGGCAGTTCGTGGTCGGGTTGCAGGAAGATAACCATGCCGTTCGCCAGCTGAACGCGCGTGGGCTCGGGTGGGGTGAATGCCGGTAGAGGAGGAGCCGTGACTTTGTTCCAGGGAACTGGTTGCTGGGCGGAAGCTATGCTTGTGAAAAGCATGAGCGTCGCCAGCACTGTTACGACGGCGGCGAGGCTTGCGCGGCTGGTGGCAGCGTTCCGGGTATAGCGGTCCTTCGACTCCGCGGTCGCTGACGCGCCCGCTGCGCTCAGGATGACACCGGTGTTTATGAAGCGCGTTTCATTCGTGCCTGTGCTCATTGCTGTTCCGCTCCTTTCCCGGCGGATGCCGGTGGGGCGGGGCGTGACGACGCTGTTTCTGTCTCGATGATGCCCACGGTGCGGTTCTCATCCTTGAAGGCTTCGTTGGCTACGCGGCGAATATCCGCCTTCGTCACCTTGTCGACGCGGTCCAAATATCGGAAGAGCTCGCGCCAGTCGCCATAGCGCGTCTGGTAGTACGCGAGCTGTTGCGCCAGCCCTTCGTTGCTGGCCAGACCGCGGATGAGGTCAGCCTTGGTGCGGGTCTTGAACATCTGCAGTTCGTCGTCGGTCACGTCCTGGGTCTTCAGCTTCTCGATCTGCTCGTGAAATGCCTGCTGCAATTCGGCCGTCGTGTGGCCGGGAGTTGGCACAGCGTAGAACGCGAACAGGTGCGAGTACTTGCTGCCGGGGAAGCCGCTAAAGCCCGCGGCGAAGGCCGAGATCTGCTTGTCGCGCACCAGTGAGCGATAGAGTCGCGAGGTACGCCCGTTGGACACGATGTCGGAGATTGCATCGTAGACGACGTCGTCGGGCGCCAGGTAACTGGGACGGTGATAGCCCTCAAGATAAAACGGTTGCGACGGATCCTGCAGCGTCACCTGGCGCACTGAATTCTGCGGAGGCTCAACCGTGTAGGGCTCCACCGGCTTAGGCTCAGTGGGCAGATGTCCGAAGTACTGTTCGACCAGCGGCATCACCTTGTTGGGATCCAGGTCGCCGACCAGCGCGATCACCATATTGCTGGGAACGTAGTAGCGCTGGAAGAACTCAGCCGCGTCCGTCGCCGAAAACGAATCCAGATCGGAAGCGTAGCCAATCGTCGGACGATGATAGGGATTGGCCATGAACGCCATTCCCAAAAATTGCTCCACCAGGCGGCCCGTTGGCTGGCTGTCGGTGCGCATGCGGCGTTCTTCCATCACCACGCTGCGTTCTTTGTAAAACTCACGCATGACGGGATGAGCCATGCGATCCGATTCCAGCGCCGCCCACAACTGGATCTGGTTCGCGGGCAGGGAATACATGTAAGCGGTCTCGTCGTAATTGGTGAAGGCGTTCACGCCCACACCGCCGTGGCTCTCGACGATCTTTCCAAACTCGTTCTTGACGACATATTGGTCGGCCGCTTTGCGCGCATCCTCCCAGTCTTTCTTCAACTGCGCCAGCTTATGCGGATCCTGCCCGACACGCCTGGTGCGTTCGGCCTCGTAGGCGGCATAGGCCACCTCGACCTTCTGCAAGGCAACTTTCTCGGCGGCGTAATCGGTGGTCCCGATGTCGGGCGTGCCCTTGAAGGCCATGTGCTCCATCATGTGAGCCAGCCCGGTTTCATTCTTGGGATCCTGTGCCGATCCAGCGTCGACCAGGGTAAAAAACGAGAACACCGGGGCCTCGGGCCGCTGCCACAGAAGGACGGTAAGCCCGTTGGGTAGGGTTTTGACCGTAACCCGCTTTTCATAAGAAGCCAGGTCCTGCGCCGCCAGCGGCAAGGCGACCGCCAGCAGCAGCAGTACAGAAAGCTTTCGCAAACAGCACTTCATCGTGCCTCCCAGGCAGGAATAAGTAGGACGTTGACCAAAGAAGAACGTTACGCAGGGACGCAGCCGTAAGTCAAACCGGCGCGATATCAAAAATTTTGTCGGTTTGTGACAACGCCGGCTACGCTTAAGACGATACTCTTCGGAGACTCCGCTGCTTTTCTTTGGGCGATGAAACGAGTGGATGCTACACTCGCGATTTGTCGTAGACGCGCCAGCTTCCCGTAGTTACAACTCGAATCATGTCTAGAGTTTTTGGGCGAGGCCGCGGCGGATGGCTCGTCGGCCTGAAGGCAGCCTCGCCCGGACGTTAACCGCAGGTTTGCGGTGCGCCTTAAGGTGCGCCCTTTCATAACTGAGATCCGGGCTGTCTGCAATGGAGTGAACCATGAAGGTTGTGCTGTTGGGCCTGCTCTTATTCTGCACGCAATTGGTGTTCGCCACTTCTTATACCTCGACTCAGAGCGGTGACTTTAATAATGCTGCTACTTGGGGCGGCCACGGGTTCCCTCACTCCGGTGATACCTGGACGATCGCCAGTGGGACGACGGTGACCTGCTCGACCACTTGTGCCGCCGGTCTCGCCGTGGCGGGAAGTTGTACCGTCGACGGCACAGTGTCCTCCGGCGGCGCCTTGACCATTGCGCCCGGAGCGACGTTGACGCACAGCGGAGAGCTGGATGTGCAGCATGCAGGCACCGTCAACATCAACGCCAATGCAACAGCCGGCGCCGGCACGCTGACGATCGCTCCAGGCAGTGGCGCAACCTGCCAGCTCGCCTTCACCACTCCGGGATCAGGTACTCCGGTTCTGAATATGACCGGCGCGAGCGGAAGTCCGGGGCACAATTATTTTGCGGTCCTGGCATGCAACCCGGCTTTGCACGGAGGAACGGCTTGCGCGGTCACTCCCGAGAGCGCCGGTACCTATACCACGTTGAACCTGAATTACTTCACAATCTCGGGATTCGGCAATGCCAACACCCTGGCGTTTAACAGTTTCAGTGTCGCCTCAGCCAGTATTCAGAATGGATTGTTCAATCAGAATGGCAACGTGCGCTTGACGATCGGTTCATGCGGCGACTGCAATTTCGTCGTCCAGAAGGTAAGTTTCACGAATCCAGTCGACGCCATCAATAACTCCGTTTTCGAGTTCTACGGCAGCGCGGCCCAGACCGGAGGCACTCGGTTGGTGCAGAACGTCACCGCTGCCAGTCATGTTTCACCGGTGGAGTATACCGCCAATATTTCGTTCCCCGGCTTGAAGACAGGCGCCAGTTTTCTTGGTGGCGACGCGGGGGACATCGACGGATTTGTCGGATACAACGTGGCTCTGGTGCAGCTCACTACCAATGCCCTGTCGCAGATTTTCCGCAGCTCGGCGGTCATCCTGGATACGGGCAGCTCGGAATCAACCTGCTACGTGTTTCGCTACAACGCCGGCCTGGTCTTTCAGGACGGATTCTGTCTCAGCCGGGTTCCGAACCAGCACGAGATTGTGTCCGCAACCGCCGCCACCGGCGGCACCAGCAACCTGTATCAGCGCTACCTGTGTGATGGAGACGGCTTCTACAACACTGACACCGGCGACATGATCCAGGACTGGGGCACCTACACCATGAAGAACAGCATCGGGCTCAACTCCTGCGGCACGATGTCGACCATCAGCAACAGCACTACGGAAGTCGCCACCTTAATCCAGAATACGAACTACAACAACTTTGGGGAAACCTATTGCGAGTCGGGCTGTTACGATGGCGTCCATCCGGTCTTTCGCGACAACCTGATCGTGAAGCCGGCCGACGTTAATGGTACCGGCGTTCGCGGCGATGATGGTATCCACGCCGCATCCGTCTTCGTTCGCCAGACGAATTTTTCGCTCGATTACAACGGCTTCTACCAGATGCCGGGCAGTGGCGATCCCGGAGCGGAGCCGCAGCCACCTGTTCCCGCATTGCTTCCGAATCTGGCTCTGGGCGTGCCCATCAGCTATTTGAATATTCCTGGCACCATCGTTGGCAGCCAGGGCAACAAGCTGATCTCGACCGTAACCGACCAGACTCACATCGGTTGTGCTACCTGCAATTTCACCCAGGCCGGTGCGGCCGGAGTCATGCCCGGAGACTTCTTCGAAGACATTACGCTGCAGAAAGTCGCGACGGTGGCCAGCGTCACCGATTCCACGCACCTGGTACTGAACAGCCCCGGAATTGCCGGCATGCAGCAAGGACAGGACGGGTTGACGATTTACACCAGCTATTGGAACCATCCCGGCTGGGTCTATGGCGACAGTAACAACGGGTCGCACGACATTCACGCCAATCCGCTGTTCGTCGATGCCTCGCGCACGCTGTGCACCTGGTATCGCATCAACAGCGCAACGCCGATTATGTGCCCGACCTACGGCAGCGTGATGGCCGGCAGCAGCGAGCTGGTCGCAAGTTCCGGAACCGGCGGCACCACTCTGGTTTGTTCGGCCTGCAACTTTACCGGCCACGCTATCAGTACCCACGATGTGGTACGCGTCTTCGCCGCCACTGGGCAAGCCGTCCGCGGATGGGCGGCGATCTCGTCGGTCAGCTCAACCACCTTGACCCTCGCCTCCAGCATTCCGGGTATGACCGCAGGCGATACCTTCGACTTCATAACCACGACGCAAGGAATCGGGCGGGCGATGGTCGAGGTCAATGGCTTCGACTGGAACGGTAACCAGGTCACGCCGCTCGGGTGGGCCACCGTCGGGAATGCCATGCGCTATGTTTTCGCCGGCTACGCACCCAGGAATTTTGTCTACAAGCATGCGGGCTCTCCGCAGGACGGATTTCCCGACATCGGAGCCGTTCCGGTAACCGGCATCCCGGCCGACGAGGACGAGGATTCGGCGCAGGAGTAATGGTTTATGAATAAAATGTCATTTTTCTGACAAGAAGACTCAACTTCGGCCGCCTAGAATTTTCTAGCCCCCATGGTGGGTCAGGACTTTGTTTCCTAGACATCTGTGACCCGGTCCTTCTCTTGCTGGCACTGAACTCTCTGGGTTGATGTGCTCGACCTGCTCGACATGACTGGGCGGAGCGAGCGGTTCGCCAGCAACGAAACGGTTTGCGGCCCACCGTGAGCGTTATCTGAATCTTCTGGCGGTTGAGTCGATAAGACAGGCCGCAATCGCCCTCAACCCATCGCAACCTCGAAGAGCTACTGGGTCGGCACGGTCGCTGCGCTACGGCAGAACCAGTTGTCGGAATTGGCCGGGTGCCTGGCAGGAAAAACCTTCTCGTCAAGGTGAAGAGCAATAGCGAGACCGACGCCCTTGCCCTTTGAGCGCCCCACGATGGATATTGGACATACGGCGAAAAACGAACCGAGCAGTACTCTTCTTTGCCGCCGAATCTGTTGCACGAGGAAACTGTGCGACTTCTGGTAGTTGAGGATGACCCCGCAATTCGAGACTTTCTGCAGCGTGGCCTGAGCGAAGCGGGCTATCAGGTGGACGTTGCCCAGGATGCCAAGTCGGCGCTGGCTCTGGCCGGCGAGGAGATTTATGACGGCTTCATCATCGATCTGGGGCTGCCCGACATGGATGGCCTGGACCTGATCGGCCGTTGTCGCGCCCAGGGCCACACCGCTCCGGTGCTGATCCTGTCCGCGCGACGCTCGGTAGACGAACGGGTTCGCGGCCTGGAGCAGGGAGGCGACGACTATCTCACCAAGCCCTTTGCCCTGGCCGAACTGCTGGCACGCGTGCGCAATCTGATGCGGCGCAATACCCAGGGACAGCCGGAAGCGGTGCGGCTGCGCGTTGCCGATCTCGAACTCGACCTGGTTCGCCGCGAAGCCCGCAGAGGTAACGAGTTGCTGCAACTGACCACCCAGGAGTTCTCGCTCCTGGAATACCTAGTGCGCAATACCGGGCGGGTGGTGACCCGCACCATGATTCTGGACCGCGTCTGGCGTATGCGAATCGATCCCGCCACCAATGTTGTGGATGTGCAGATCTACCGTTTGCGTAATAAAGTAGACAGCGAAAGCAAGCGGCCCCTCATCCATACCATTCGTGGCGTGGGCTATGTTCTCAAAGAAACCTAAATCGCATGGCATGTCGGCGGCGTGGCGAATCGCCATCTGGCCGACGGCCGCTTTCGCCGTGGGCAGCGCGCTGGCCTTCGTGACCATGTACCTGCTGATCGCGCGCGATATTCAGAGACGCAGCGACGCCTGGCTGAGCGGCGAAGCCGAAACCCTGAATGACGTTTCCGGCAATACCACCCGTGACGACTTGTACGACCGCCTGGTGGGAGAAGTGGCCGAACTGGCCTCGCGCGAGGTCAGCGACAGCGACGAATCGAATAGCGAACATCCAACGTCGGTCTTCTTTCTGGAGACAACGCCGGGAGAAATCGACCCGATTTGGGTGGGGCCCGGACCGAGGGAGCCCTTCGTTGCTGCACTTCGGGGCGCACACCTGATTGTGGGAGTTCCGGCCAGCGTTCAGGTGGAGGGCTGGAAAAAAGCGTTTCGCGTGGTCTACAAAAAAGGCGGCGATGGCGGTGAATTGTATCTGGGATTCGCTGACCTGAGCGGTGCAGCCATGCTGAACCGGCTGCTGCTGCGCTGCTTCCTGGCGTGGGCAATCACCGTGGCGTTGGGGTTCTTCATCACCTGGATGGTGGCCTTTCGCACCCTGGCGCGCGTCGATCGCATCAGCGATACCGTCGCGCGCATGGGCAGCGAGGACTTGAGCAGCCGCCTTGCGGAAGGCTTGCATCCCGACGAGATTACCCGGCTGTCGCGCACCTTCAATCGGATGCTCGATCGCATTCAAGCCTCGGTCAACCAGATGCGCATCCTCACCGATTCGGTCGCCCATGATTTGAAAAGCCCGGTTACCTCCATTCGGGGCAGTCTGGAAGTTGCTCTTTCCGGCAGCGCGCAAGCCCAGTGGCGCGAACGTGTGGCCGAAGCTATCGAGGGCCTGGACCGGCTGTCGGGGTTGCTGAATACCACGCTCGATGTTGCCGAAGCCGATGCTGGGGCCTTGCAACTTCGTAAGGAGACCATCGACCTTTCAGAACTGGTGAGGCAACTGGTCGATCTCTATCATCCCGCCATGGCTGAGCGTCGTCACGAAGTTGTCACCGATTTGCAAGTAGCCATGGTGGAAGGCGACACAGGACTTTTACATCGCACCATCGCTAATCTGCTGGATAATGAGATTACGCATTTACCGCAGGGGTGCAGGATCACCATTTCTGTGCATCCAACCAAGGGTGATGCAGAGCTGACGGTTACCGATAACGGTCCCGGATTCTCTGAGGAGTTGCGCCAGCGGGCCTTTGAGCGCTTCGTAAAAGGGGAGCATTCCACGGGTCACGGATTGGGATTGGCTTTCGTGGGAGCGGCAATCCAGGCGCACGGCGGCCAAGCCGAAATCAGAGAGTGTCAGGGCGGCGGTGCAGTGATGATCCTGCGTATGCCGCTGGCGGAAGTGCTCAGCAGGAAGGTGTGACGGGTGAGATTCAACCATCGCATGTGCGGAGTTTTTTTGCTGGCCGCGATGTTATGCGCGCTCGGCGCCATCAGCTCGGCTTCCACTTCTTCGGCCATGGTGTACTCTCCGGCGCTGGAGCGTGGTTACCAGCAGATGTACGACCTGAACTTCGCTGCCGCACATCAGACCTTCCGTGAGTATCAGCGCGCCCATTCGGACGATCCGCTGGGATACTCCTCCAATGCCGCTGCCTATCTGTTCTCCGAATTCAACCGCCTCCATATCCTCGAATCCGACCTGTTTACGGATGACAACCGGTTCGAACATCGCAGCAAGGCAGCGCCAGATTCGACGGTGAAAACCGAGTTCGAAAATGAGCTGGCCAAGAGCGACACGGCTGCCGGCAAAATCCTGGCCCGCAATCCGGACGACCTGAACGCGCTCTTCGCACAAGTGCTTGCTGACGGACTGCGTGCCGATTACACCGCGCTGATCGAGAAGCGGAATCTCGCCAGCCTCTCCTACATGAAGAGTGGGCGGATCGTCGCGGAAAAGCTGCTGGCCATTGATCCAAATTGTTACGACGCGTATCTAGCGGTCGGTATCGAGAATTATTTGTTAGGGGTCAATGCCGCGCCGGTGCGCTGGCTGCTGCGGATGTCGGGCGCGCAAACCGACAAGGAAGCCGGCCTGCAAAGGCTTCGACTCACTGCCGAGAAAGGCCACTATCTTGCGCCCTTCGCGAGACTGCTCCTGGCAGTGGCTGCGTTGCGCGATAAAGATCGCCAAACCGCTCGCGTGCTGCTGGCTGGACTTGCCAAAGAATTTCCCAACAACCAGCTGTACGTGACGGAACTCGCCCGCATTCAATAGCAATTAGCAATTGGCAATTAGCAATTAGCAATTAGCATTTGGCTAAATGCCAAGTGCCAAATGCTAACGCGACGGCCTGACCGCTGCTGAAAATCTCGCTGGTGACTTTGCGGGCGCAGCTTTGGCTGCGCCGTCGCAAGCGGTTTATACCTTCCCAGCCAGGCGGCCTTCAGGTCGACGAGCCCACTTATTGATTTTGGCACGCTCACCGGCCGGCGGGAGCGCCCGTACTCGAGACCTTGCCGGCGGCCGCAATACTGATCTGCACCTTGTCCTCCACTTTCAGGAAGAGATTGCTGGGATTCTTCATACCCCATGCCTGGTAGGGAACCGTAAAGCTGGTGGTCGCCTTTGCAGTGCTGCCATTGGCCTGCACCGGAACCGAGAGCGTCAGCTCGTGGTCGGCGCCGTGAATGTGAAAAACGCCCTGCACCTGCAGCGTGGAACTGCCCTGGTCGGACCATGGGCCCCATACTTTTTTCGCCAGGAAAGTGATCTCGGGATAGCGCTTGCTCTCCAGCACGTCCTTGTTCATCTTGTTGTCGCGGGTCTGGTTGCCACTGTCGCCACTGGTGGCGTCCACCACCAATTCGCCGCTGGCGTTGCCGGTGCCCGCGTCAAATGATAAGGTGCCGCTTCGCAGGCGAAATGTCCCGTGAACGGTGTGCATGGTGGCAGACAATGTCCAATCAATCCTGGTCTGCGCAGGATCCAGCGTGACCTGCACCTGCTGCGCAGTGGCTCCGTCTGAAGCGCAGAGCATTAACAGGGAAGCGGCCAGTATGTGTGTTCTCACGCATTATCAGACGCGCGGAAACCCTATCGGGCACCTGCAAAATTGAAATCAGATGTAAACAGCTTGCAACTGGCTTGATGCGCTGGCCGCTCCTCCGGCGACATCCGACGTTATAATGCCGCCATGAGTTGGACACCCGCCTTCCTCGTTCGCCGGTGCTTCGATTCAGAGTACGGACCTTCCGGCCGCCTGATCCCTCGCTGGATCTTCCTGCGTTGTCTCGGCCTGATCTACTTCTCCGCCTTCTTCGCCCTGAAATTCCAAATCCGCGGGCTCATCGGTCCTGATGGAATTCTTCCTGCCCATGAGTACCTGGAGGCCGTGGCCCGTCAATTTCCCGGCTCGCGTCTGTGGTTTGCTCCAACCTTGCTGTGGCTCTCCACCAGCAACCACATGTTGATGGCGATCTGCTGGGCCGGCATGATTGCAGCGCTGCTGATCGTTTTCAACCTGTGGCCGCGAGCCAGCCTGCTGATCTGTTTCGTCTGTTTCCTGTCGTTTGTGGCGGCAGCGCAGGATTTTTCCGGCTATCAATCGGACGGTATGCTGCTGGAAGCGGGATTCATCTCACTCTTCTTCGCGCCCGCGGGCTTCTGGCCGGGACTTGGGGAAAACAGTCCGCCTTCACGTGCCGGCCTTTTCCTTCTGCAATGGGAGTGGTTCCGCATCTACTTTGAATCCGGCGTGGTCAAGCTGGCCAGTGGCGATCCCGAGTGGCGGCACTTCACCGCTATGGACGAGTACTACCAGAACGGCCCGCTGCCCACCTGGATTGGCTGGTATGTGCAGCATCTGCCGCACTGGTTTCATGCCTTCGCTACAGGCGCAACGCTGGTGCTCGAACTCGGCCTGGTGTTCATGCTCTTTCTGCCTCGGCGCTGGCGGATCGCCTGCTTCTTCATCGTGACCGCCTGGCAGATTCCCGTCATCCTGACCGCGAACTACACCTTCCTGAACTACCTGGTGCTGGTGCTGGGATTTCTGCTGCTCGACGATCGGTTTTTTCAGAGTCTCGCCCTGGGTTGGAAAAAGCGTTTCGGGAAAGCGCCCATCTCTGGATATCTGGCGCGTGATCCGCTACCTGCTGAAGTCGAATCAGGTCCGCAATCGCCCGATGATCCGAGTGCGGTTCGAGTCCGCACGCATCCCGTACTAGCGCTCAAGCTGGCGCTCACCAGCGTGATGCTGCTTTGGATCTTCTATTCCACCACGGTGCAGATGGCCTGGCTGTTCTTCCGTCACCTGCCGCTGCCGGCCGCGCCCATCGCCGCTCTCGAGCCGTTTCGCATCGCCAATCGTTATGGATTGTTTGCGGTGATGACTCGCGGACGTTACGAGATCGAGTTCCAAGGCTCCAACGATGGCGAGCATTGGCAGACCTATTCCTTCTTGTACAAGCCGCAGGATCTGGATGAACGGCCGCGAATTTACGCGCCGTATCAGCCGCGATTTGACTGGAATCTCTGGTTCGCTTCGCTGGGTTCATGGCGCGAAAATATCATCGTGCCCAGCACGGAGGAGCGGCTGCTGGCGGGCGCTCCCGATGTGTTGGCGCTGTTCGCAGCGAATCCGTTCCCGCAATCGCCGCCGAAACAGGTGCGCGCCGTGATCTGGCAATACTGGTTCACCTCGATGGCCGAGAAGCGCGCGACTGGCGCGTGGTGGCGCCGCCAATGGATTGGCCTGTACGCTCCGGTGCTGGAGCGCGAGCCCGACGGCACCGTGGTCGTGGTTGCGTATCCACAGCCGCTGCCGCCGCGGCCGTGAGCTGCAAGTAGCAGCGCCGAAAACCGAAAGCGCGTGCGCACTCGTCGCTGTGCTAGCTTATTCTTGCCTGCCAAGGCCCCGCTCCATTATGAAATTTCTCGTCATCCTGGTGGTTGTCGTGCTGGCTGTGTGTGCGTTCATCTTCTTGCAGCCCGGCAAATTCCTGATCATCAACAATGCGGAGAAGTCTGACGCCATTGTCGTGCTGGGAGGCGACTCCGCCGATCAGCGCTACTGGCGAGGCATGGAGCTGCTGCGCGCCGGCTATGCTCGCCACATGTTCGTCGATGCCACCACGGGCATCGCTTACGGTCATGCCTTCGTCGACCTGGCCAAAGAGTACATCGCGCAGACCGCCGGAGCTAACGCAGCCCAGGTGTCGGTCTGCCGGATCGTCGGCGACTCCACCAAGATCGAAGCGCAGCAGGTCAATGCCTGTCTGCAAACCATGCAGCCTCCGCCGCAGTCCGTGATTATTGCTACCGACGACTACCACACGCGACGCGCACTCTCGATCTTTCGTACCGAGCTGCCGCAATATCGCTGGACGGCTGCCGCGGCCCGCGCGGAATTCCTCTTCGGACTGCCCTGGTGGAAGAATCGCGAGTGGGCCAAGACCTATCTGACAGAGTGGGAGAAGCTGCTGTGGTGGGAGCTGGTGGACCGCTGGCAGAAGTAGCCGTTCGACAAACAATCGTCCTCGACAGGGTCTGGCATTCTCTTCTCTCAGTTCTAACGCTGACGTTTGCAGCAAAACTGCGTTCTTCTTTCTTTGTCATCCCGACCGGAGCATCCGCCTTGTTTTTGCGATCCGCCGATTTTGCGGACCGGCGGATGCCTAGTGGAGGGATCTGCTGTTCGTGGCTTCCGAACGCCCCTACGGGTGGAGCTGGCCTTCAGGCCGACGTCTCAGGCCGCCACCACAGATGAAAGTCGGTCGCAGGCGACGGCGGTTATCTCGCCGATTGCATCTCACGACTCGAGGTGTCCATGCCCGTCCGACAAAAATCTGCCAGCGCGAAGAAAAAGCGCTCAAACCCACACCGCTGGTCGGCCAAAGTCACAACCGATTCGACCCACCCTCCCCCAGACCTCTTCAACAAAAGCGCAGCGGTGATTGCCCGCAGCCTGGCGTCAAAGAAGGTCTCGCCGAAAGGGCCTGCTTCCGGGATGCGGATGCTGACGTTCTACATCAATCGCGCCGGGCACAACCTGAGCGCGGCGCGAAAGGCGGAGCTCCAAAAGGCGAAGAAGTTGTTGTCGGAGAAAATCAATCGGGATAAAGAAAAGAAGAGCTCGGCAGCCGGCTGATGTAGAGAGGCTGTCGTCGGCTAAAAGCCGAATTTAGCCCATTATGACTGGCTGAGACGCTGGCCTGAAAGCCAGCTCTACCCGAACGTTCCAGCCGCGAAGCGGCGGCTATGTCGTGAGCCCGGGACGCAAGCCCCGGGAGGGCACGAAACGAGGGGACGAGCCGCGTCAGCGGCGGCACAGCGCGTTCATAACAATCTTGTGGATTTCCTTTATCCAAGGGCGTGGTGTCGCTAGACGTTGCTGCCGGTGGGCAGCTTGGGTCCGTTGACCGGCGCCTCCGCGATCGAAGGCCGGTACGAAGCCTCTTTCCACAAGCTCGTGGGCTGCACGAAGAACACGCGCACGGCAGCCAGCGACGCAGCCATGAGCACGACGAATGTCCGGATCGGCGAGGTCAACGGTTTGAGAGCCGTGCCATCCGAGATCGCTACATCCAGCAGCGCCAGTCCATAGAACAAGATCTGCCCGGTGGCGGCGGCAACCCGCCAGTAGGGCGGGAGGCCGAAGGTGGTCAGCGCTATCGCGATCATGCAATAGGGAATCATGATGCGTCCATACTTGGCGGAGACAAAGTGCAGCCGCATGCGATTCCGCGAGCTCAGCAGCTCGGGCATGATCTTCAGCATCTGGTAGAGTCCCGCCTGCAACCGCACCTTCCGCCGGAACTCCGAGTGCAGCACGGTAGGGAAGTCATACATTGTGGCAGTAGGCTCCATGAGGATGCGATAGCCCTTGAAGAAGGCGACCAGCGGCTCATAAACGTCGTCGAGCAGAGTGCCGGGCGGCAGCGGCGTCCACAGCGAGCGGCGTATGGCCGCGAACGCCCCGCTATATCCGAAGGTCGAGTCGATGCGGGTCAACCTCTGCCTGATCCAGGACTCGTAGCGCCAGTAGAGGCTGGTCGTCGTTTCCTCGTGGGTTTCGCCCTGCACGATGATGGTTTCGCGGGCTGACGGCCCCCACCTTGGGATCTCCAAAGCAGGCGATAACGTTGCGCAGGCAGTTAGCGTCGAGCGTCTGCCGCACGTCGTTCAGCACCAGAATCTCGCCGGAGACCAGCGGCACCCCGGCGTTCAGCGCTGCAGCCTTTCCGCCGCGCGGCACGCGCAGGAACTTCACGCCTTCCGGCGCGAAACTGCGGGCGATCTCATCGGTGCGATCGCTGGATCCGTCAGAGATCACCAGAATCTCCATCAGATCGCGGGGATAATTTTGCGCAAAAATCGTCCTCAGCTTGCGTTCGAGAAATTTCTCGCCGTTATAGACGGCGATCACGAACGACACGCTGCGCAGCCTGTCATCTTTATGTACTGGATTCTCGGAGCGCCGCGCCAGCCAGTCCAGCAGCAGGGGATAGCCGAACAACGCGTAAAACATGATGAGTCCGGCCAACAGGAAAACTGCAAGACACACGATCTGGGCCTCAGAGAAGGTTATGGCAGCTGCGAACGCGACAATGCTCCTTGGATCGAATGCCATAACTCACGTGTACCCGGTCTGCGTGCTGGAGGGAAAAACCTGTAAGTGCCCTTCGCATGGAACGAAAGGCGCATCCTTGCTCCGTCGAGAGTAGAACACGCGCTGGACTGAGTCAAACAGCATTGTGATTGTCTCCCGGTGACGTACAGGGAACCATGCGGGAACATAATTCGTAGCACTTTCTTACGATCTTTATCGCGGTTCCTGGAGGCCTATCCCGAGTGGTGAGTGCTACGCGCGCAGGTTACGAACGCTTTTCTCCGCAATGCTCTTCTGCTTTCTCGCGTTGCCGATGGCAGCGCAATCCAAAGGCGGGACTATCGCCTTCACGACCAACCAGGATGGCATGCCTGTCATCCCCGTCACCGCGGGCGAGGCGACAACGCTGAGCGTCATTCTGGACACGGGCGGAGGCTTGGCGGTGCTGGCGCCCAGCGTCATCGAGAAGGTACACGGCGTGCCGGCAGGCCAGTTCACGGGATTCCGCATGACTGGCGAGCGGCTCAACATCCCTCTCTTCACCATTCCGCGCCTGGCGATCGGGCCGATGGAGAAGAAAGATGTCCTGGTGGGGAGTTGGGACGTGCTGGATAAAATTCACATCGATGGCATCGTTTCCCTCAGCCAGTTCCGGGACCAGCCTTTCACGCTCGATTTTGGCAGCAAGACATTGATTTTCGAAAGCGCGAAAACGCTGGCAAAGCGCCGCGCAAACGCCGTAGTCTCGCCCATACAGCTGGACGATTTGCGCGGCATTTCCCTCGACATGTTTTCGCAGTTCCTCATCGCCGGACATCCCGGCCAATGCGAGGTGGATACCGGTAGCCCCATCTCCACCGTTAACACCCGGTACATGAAGTCTCTGGGAATCGAGCCGGACGGCAAGGATGTTCGCAAAGTCGAAAAACGCACCATTGCCGGAGCGCCCGAGATTCGCTATGACACCCGGGTGTCAGGGATCACGCTGGCCGCTTCGCCGAAGATCGACATTCAGCATCCGCAGGTTTCGTTTGTCGACATTATCTATGACTGCGTGGTCGGCGTGGATTTCTGGGCCGGCAAAACGCTTACGGTCGATATTCCCAACCGGCAGATCATGCTGTCAGCCGCTTCTGCGTCGCGGTAATGTCCTCTAGGCCCGGGTCTTTTCGGCGGGTCGGTTCATCCAATAATTTTGCCTTGGGAAAACGTAAATCTCCCCGGCTATCCGGATGATCGGCGCGCTCTGGTTCGCCCCGGTCGACCAGCGGTAGGCGCCCGATTACGCGGTATAATCGAAGGTTTGCTGCAGCGCTCAGTTTGAGTTTGGAAATCCCCGCGGAAGGAAACTATGCCGACAGACGTCATCATGCCCCAGATGGGGGAATCGATTTTTGAAGGAACCATTACCAAGTGGCTGAAGCAGCCCGGCGAAAAAGTGCAGCGCGACGAGCCGCTGTTCGAGATCTCGACCGACAAGGTTGACGCTGAAATCCCCGCTCCCGCCAGCGGCACCCTGCAGGACATCAAGGTGCAAGCCGGAGCCACCGTTCAGGTGAATACCGTTGTCGGAACGATTGCGGAAGAGGGTGCGGCGGCCAGCGCTCCAACTCCTGCAGCTCAGCCGGCAAAGCCTGCCGCGGGCGATGGCGCCGGTTCGAAGCCGGCAGCGCCTGCTCCGCCGAAGCCGGAAGCGCCCAAGGCTGCGCAGAACATTCCCGCCGATCTCGCAACCGACGAGAAAGAAGGCCTCCAGCGCCAGCAGCAGGGCAGGGTTCAGGAAATGGAAGAAGGCGGCGACCAGGATCGGGTTCGCTCCAGCCCGCTGGTTCGGCGCATCGCCAAAGAGAACAATGTCGATCTGACCAAGGTGCAGGGCACCGGTCTGGGCGGCCGCATTACCAAGGAAGACATCGAGTCGTTCATCTCGCGCCACGGAGCAGCAGCTCCGGCGGCAGCCTCGTCGTACGCGCCTCCGGCGGCTCAGCCTGCGGCTCCTGCTGCTGCCGCACCGGCTGCGCCTGCGGTAACGGTTCCGCTGCAGCCTATCGGCGGAGTCACTCCTGGCGAAGTCGTGCCCATGACCACCATGCGCAAGAAGATTGCCGAGCACATGATCATGTCGAAGCGCACCAGCGCTCACGTGCATGGCATCTTCGAAGTCGACGTAACCCGGATCGTCAAGCTGCGCGAGAGCATGAAAGCCAAGTTCGAGCAGGCCACCGGCAACAAGCTCACGTACACGCCGTTCTTCGCCCGCGCCGTCATTCACGCCATCCGCAAGTGGCCCATCATCAACTCGTCGCTGGAAGGCGAGAACATTCACTATCACCCGACCATCAATCTCGGCATCGCCGTGGCGCTGGACTGGGGATTGATCGTGCCGGTCGTCAAGAACGCCGAGGAGCGCAGCTTCGTCGGATTGCAGCGCGCCATCAGCGACATTGGCGAGCGCGCGCGCACCAAGAAGCTGAAGCCGGAGGAGGTTCAGGGCGGGACGTTCACCATCACCAACCCCGGCATCTTCGGCGCAGAGTTCGGTTTGCCGATCATCAACCAGCCGCAGGTGGCGATCCTGGGCGTAGGCGGCATCAAGAAGAAGGCGGTCGTCTTGACCGACAAGGAAGGCAATGACACCATCGCCATCCGCTCCATGATGCACCTCAGTATCGGCTACGATCACCGCATCATCGATGGCGCGGTGGCCGATCAGTTCATGGATGAGCTGAAGAAGTTCCTGCAGAACTGGAATGAGGCGTTGTTGTAAGGGGCTGCTAGCTATGAGCCGTGAGCTCTGAGCTAAAACATTACGGCGGCGGGATGAGAGTCCTGCCGCTTTTTGCTGTTGGATGTAAAGGGGCTGGCACTCCTGGCCAATGCTCCAAGGAATTGTCATCCCGACCAGGGCTTTAGCCCGTGCGGAGGGACCTGCTTGTTGCACGGGCTGGCAGGAACCCTACGCCAGCCGATTAATAATCGACGCCACATACCCCGCGCCGAAGCCGTTATCGATATTCACGACCGTTACGTTCGACGCGCACGAATTCAGCATCCCCAGCAGCGCCGCGATTCCTTGATACGACGCACCGTATCCCACGCTGGTAGGCACCGCAATCACCGGCACGCCGACCAATCCTCCGACCACGCTGGGCAGCGCGCCTTCCATCCCGGCACACACGATGATCACGCGGGCTGCGGTCAACACGTCGCGCCGCGCCAGCAGGCGATGAATGCCGGCGACGCCGACGTCGTACACATGCTGCACTTCGTTGCCCATGATCTGCGCGGTGACCACGGCCTCTTCAGCCACGGGGATGTCGCTGGTGCCGGCCGAGACGACCACGATCTTGCCTTTGCCCTGGATGGACTCATCGCGCTTCAACGTGATCGCACGCGCTAGCTCGTGTACCTCAACCTTGCGCAATTTGCGTTTGACCGCGCGAACCTGCTCCGGCGAAACGCGTGTGGCCAGGACATTGTTGCCGCGTTTGGCCAGCCGGCTGAAGATTTCAGCGAGATGCTCCGGATCCTTGCCCGGTCCAAAGATCACCTCAGGCATGCCGGTGCGCAAAGTGCGATGGTGATCGACGTTGGCGAAGCCAAGATCCTCGAACGGCATGTGCCGCAGTTTTTCGACAGCCTCGTCGGATGAGAGTTTGCCCCGGCGTACGTCGTCGAATAGCTGTTTGAGGGATTTTGCGTTCATGGAAATGTGTCGTCGGCTAAAGCAGACTCTACCTTGGAAAGAAGCAACTGGGACGCTGGCCTGAATGCCAGCTCTACCCGAACGTTTACGCCACCATCAGCCTTCGCGGTCTGCCAATGCGCTCTACCAGCTCGAAGTAACGTTTCGCCGCATCGCCCCGAGCTCGTGACCGAAAGAACAGTGCCCGTAACGACTGCCTGCTCATCCGCCCGGCGACATAAGCATCATACAGTTCGGTTCCCAACATCAACCCGAGTTCGTGAGTGACATAGGCGAAGCGCGCTCCAGCATATTGCAGGCCGGAGCTTATCAACTGCGGTGTACGGCCGTACTGTGCGCGACGCAACTCGTAATCTTTGTGCAGCAGCAGGAAGTCGATCATCTCCAGGTACTCGCGATAGCTGTAGAGTCCGCAACACTCGACCACCTGACGCGGGTGAGAATACAGGGCGTAGTAATCGCCTTCCCGCACTGGCGGGCGCGCCGGGTAAAGCACGCGAGAACCGAAGTAAATCAGTGCCTCATCCAGCACACAGGAGTAAAAACTGTCGTCCGCAGTTTGTTCCGAGGCGCGGGGCGCAGGTTGCGAACGTCGATCGCGGCAGGCGAGCTGAACAAACTGCGCTGCCAACTCCGCGCTTCTCGCCATGTTCAGACGAGTGGCGAAGATCGTGTTCAATCGCGGCAGGTAGCAGCAGCCGTGTTTGCGTACATCGTCGAGTATGGATCCCACTTCCCGCAACGGCGCCTGCTTGCGCAGCAGCAGCTTCCGGAAGCTCTCTTCGCAGCGCCGGGAATGAACCTCAGGCAGGGCATCGACAATCGCGGCAACGCCACGCCTGCTCTGGTATTTATCGATGCTGAGAAAACGAAGCAGAGCATCGATCAGGTTGTAGAAAACCGGCACCAGGTCGTCTGGTTGGGCGCGTTCGCAGCGCCAGCGCTCCAGATACAGCCGGTAGCTCTCATATTTTTCCAGCGGAGTCGAGTTGAATACGCAGATCGCGTTCTCGTTGACTCGTACGGCTTCGACGGTGGCCTTGCGCTCTCCTGCTGTCCGCCAGTAAAGATTATCCAGGTTTTGCAGCACGGTAAGAATCCGTTCTCGCGGAAGGCGCCGTGCTAACTCGGCAGGCAGGTGTGTCGGTGCCAGGTGTGATTCACCGAAGAGCACCACCATCTGCGCGTTGGGATACCGTGTGCGAATCTCCGCAAGCTTCTGCGCCGCGTGCCGATCGCGCACCGCGATCTTGCGCATGTCGCCACGGGGCATGCAGTCCAGGGCGTAAACCGGCACCCCATAGGCACGTGCGCTTTGCAGCAGCTCGTAGAAAGGTGTCCAGTCATATTGCCAATCGAGGTCGTAGCGAATGCGTTCGCGCAATTCCCGCTCATCGATTTCATCGCGCAGCCACTCGTCGAGGATGTGCTGATCGCGAGCGAAGACCGCCTCGACCCCGAGCACCACGGGACGCTGGCGCGACGATGCCCGCTCAGCCACCAATCGAGCACAGTAACGCTGGTAGTTGGCCAAGGCGTGATAGTCACCCACCAGCAGAATGTCTGCCGCGCTCAAGGCCTGCTCCAGTTGCGGAAAGCTAAGAACCGAGTGGTACGATGGATAGGCTTCGCTGAACTCCCTCAAGTATTTGCGCTGGCCGTTGCGGTCAGTGGCGCGGATCTCGCGTTCCACCTTCGCCAGGGCATCGAGTTGAGCGGCGCTTCGCCGGAACCGGATTGTGGTTGCTGAACTTGCCATGATTGAAGGCGGCTATTAGCAATTGGCAATTAGCAATTAGCTCTTAGCAAGCAACGGCGGCTCTTAGCTTTTCGCAATCAGTTCGACGAGCTTTTTTCTAAGAGCTAAGAGCTAAGAGCTAAGAGCTAAAAGCTAACGGCTAAAAGCTTCCTCCAGCTACTCTCGCCAGAATGGCTGCGAACACGAAACCTTAGATGACATTTGCGAGCAACGTGACAGCCCGGAACCTGACGGTCGCCATAACCGGGGCCAGCGGCTCGCTTTTTCCCAGGCATTTACTGGATGCGCTGGACGCCGACGAACGCGTGGGGACCGTTAACCTGATCGTCTCCGACAGCGGGATGCGGGTGATGGCCGAGGAGCTCGGAATCTCAGGCCGCAGCGAAGTGGTCGGCAAGCTGCTGGGGCGGGCGTCGGCAAAGATCCAGCAGCAGAACAATGACGATATCGGCGCGAACGTGGCCAGCGGCTCGTACTCGACCGATGCCATGATCGTCCTGCCGTGCAGCATGGGGACCTTGGGGAGGATCGCGAATGGCATCGCAAGCAAGCTGATCGAACGCGCCGCCGACGTCTGCCTGAAGGAGCGGCGTCCGCTGGTGCTGTGCGTCCGCGAAACGCCGTTCAACCGCATTCATCTTCGCAATATGACGCTGGCGGCCGAAGCCGGTGCCACGATCTATCCCATCATTCCCGCGTTCTATTTCCAGCCGCAATCCACCGAAGAGATAGCGCGCGAGTTCGTCAATCGCGTGCTGGCCCACATCGGGCTGCCGCAGGCCGGGGCGTACAAGTGGAAGATGGAGTAGTACAAGGCGCTCTAACTAGTGGTTGGGATTTTGTTGCGTCGGAACAATGATCCGGATCCCACCTTTCTTCCAATGCAGCCGGTTCGGGTTGCTCGGATCAGCGTACCGATACACGACTGTTATCGAATTGCTTTCGCCATTCGAATTCGCAACGGACGCCATGTAATAGGCCAAACCGGGAATGAAGCTGGTGCCGGCCGGCATAGGCGCAGGGAATGTCAGGGTTGTACCGTTGGGCGAGGGCACGTCGCTGACGACAGCGCTTCCGATCTTCACCGTGTTCCCGGTTGCGGTGAAGCCTTTCCCGCGCACGGTGATGGATTCGTCGGGCTCAACCATGTAATTGGGATAGAACATCGAGATGGAAACCGGAGTTGGTTTCGGCGCCAGCACGGACAGAGTGACTCGATTGCTTTCGACCATTGAGCCTGCCATCTTGATTTCGTAAGTACCGGGCGGAAAGGGCACGCCGCAGAAATTTACCTCTCCGCCGCTTCGCCGAGGGCAATCGTTGGTCTCGTCGTGACCGGCCGGCTCGACCACACAAAAGCCATCCTTTTGGAGGTATCCCGGCGGGCACGTGCTCACCGAGATAGAAGTGGGAATTACAAAAGTGAGAGATCTTCCGTCTGGCGCAATGGTCGGCCTCGGCGCTGCTAGATCGGGAAGCTTTTCGAAGCTGGGTTCCACGCCATTGCCGGGCAGATTGAAACCGCTCCCGATGATTTTGATCGTCTCGCCCGGCCTCGCTGACTTTGGTTCAATGCTGGTCACTACAATGGGCGGCTTCAGCTCCAGCGTCTTCAGCATGGCCTTTGTGTCACTCAACATCTTCGTTAGTTCAGGAGTTCCTTTCTTGGGCAACTGATTCACGTCCGTCGTATCGTAAGCCAGCGTGATCGTGTACTCACTCTCGCTGCCTTCGCCGACGTATAAGGATCCGAACCATGCGGATCGACCATCGGAAGGGAATTTGCAGCCGTCCTCCACGTTTGCTTTCGTGTCGTTGGTGTACAGATTTCCTAGAGACATCTTTGCGTTGATCACCATCTGCTGGTCTGGAAGACTCTGCGCACAGTTGGTTCCTCCTGGCCCTTCCACGTTCGCCAGCACGGCCGTGATGCTCGGCATCCCGGAAGTGGCCTCCTCAAATCTCCCGCCCTCAACGCCGCTGGCGTGCTCGTAGATGGAATTGATGGTCAAAACGTACTTGCCTTGAGTGACCCTTACCTCCGGAGGGGAGGAGGCGACCTTCCATCCCGGGAGGATGGTCATCTTCACGTATTGATTTTCGAAGGTGCGGCTGCGGGATGAGGAGTTTTGTGTGACGGCGATAGTCGCGGCGAAAAGGAGAATCGACACAGCGACCCTGCGTGCCATGGCCGGAAATATAGCACGGGTAAACAAGGCGTAAGGACGAAGTGTTTAGCTAGAGCGGGTTTCGCGCTCGCGTCAGCCGTTTTTTTCGCTTGAAGCGGGCTTCAGTCAACGGAGCAAGCGATAGGAGGGCTGATTCCGGGGTAGCGGTCCTTCGACTCCGCGGCCGCTGGCGCGTCCGCTGCGTTCAGGATGACACCTGGAGTCGTGGAATCAAGCCTTCGACGAGGAATCAAACCACTTCCAGCTCTTTCCGTTTCAATAACATAGCCCTGTGACGCAGCTCACCATTCAATGTGAGATTGTCCCGCTGAGCGGCTAATTCATCCCGTTCAGCCCATCCTGCTTGGCGCTTTCCGGGTGGGGTTATTACCTTATAACAGTAGAGAAGTGTGGCCCGGTCCCGTGGGGGGACGCCACCCATTCAATCCTGAGAGGCGTAAATGCATAAGCCGATTAAGTATGTTGAAAAAGCTGTCACTGTTGCTGCCAAGGGCGCATGGACCGTTTTCGACAAACTGAACAGTATCAATCCTAACCCGTCGTTTACGCCCAAGTGGTCAGACAAGCCACTGCTCAAGTCGTACCAGAAGTCGAAGCCGCCGCTCGGCTGGCCGCGTGCTACCGATTCGCTGTGCCCCAAGTGCGTTCCTGAAATCCGCCAGCAGATTCTCGACGGCAAGCTGCCGGTCGATGTGCTGATGAATGAGAAGGCCGGCGAGATCAAGGCCACCATCATCGAGCGTGACGGCCAGATCCTGATGGTGAAGGATTGCCCCACCCACGGCCACTTTGAAGACGTCATGGCCATGGACACCGAATTCTTCAAGCACCTGGAAGAGGTCTTCCCGGGCCGCGACATTCGCGCCCACAACGATGAGAAGCTGCATCACCACGGCTCCAGCACAGTGCTGCACGGCCGCGGATCGGTGCTGACCATCGACCTCACCAATCGCTGCAACATGATGTGCGATCCCTGCTTCATGGACGCCAACCAGGTTGGCTTCGTCCACGAATTGACGTGGGACGAGATCAAGACGATGCTCGACAACGCCATCACCATCAAGCCGCGCCGCCAGATGTCGGTGCAGTTCTCCGGTGGTGAGCCCACGCTGTCGCCGTACTTCCTTGACGCTGTCGCGTACGCGCGCAAGGTCGGCTACAACAGCGTGCAGGCGGCGACCAACGGCATCGAGTTCGCCAAGAGCCCTGAGTTCGCCAAGCAGGCTGCCGAAGCGGGTCTGCGTTATGCCTATCTCCAGTTCGACGGTATCGGCAACGCTGCCAACTCGCACCGCCTGGTTGGCAATCTGTTCGACGTGAAGATCCAGGCCATCGAGAACCTGCACAACGCCGGCGTTGAAATCGTTCCCGTCGTGACCATCGTCAACGATCTGAACAACGAGCAGGTCGGCCGCATCATTCAGTTCGCGCTCGACAATCCGAAGCGCATCTCGTTCCTGTCGTTCCAGCCGGTTTCGTTTACCGGCCGCGACGAGGCCATCACCGACGAGCGCCGCGCCGCGCAGCGCTACACGCTGTCTCACCTGGCGCACGACGTGAAGAAGCAGACCGGGCTGGGCGAGCCTACCCGTGACTGGTTCCCGATCTCGTTCATGAGTACCTTCTCCGATTGGGCCGACCTGGTTCACGGACCTGACAAGGATTGGGGCTCCCTGAGCTGCGGCTGCCACCCCAACTGCGGCGTGGGCATGGCCGTGATGATCGACAAGGAAACCAAGGAAGCGGTTCCGGTTACGGCCTTCCTGAACGGCGACACCATCGCGAAAGACATTGCGAAGGTGAACGACGCCGCTCGCGGCAAATGGATGTCGATTGCCGGCATGACCCTGGCGCTGTTGAAGAATTACGATCCCTTCAAGTCGCCGACACACTTCAAGTTCACCGATCTGCTGAAGAAGTTCGACAAGACCTTCGGCGCGACCGGCAAGGACTACGGCAAGGTCAGCGGAGACCGCACCGAGACCGACATTCAGAAGCGCCGGCGTGATCGCTGGAACTTCCTATTCGTCGCGGGTATGTGGTTCCAGGATCTGTTCAACTACGACTTCCGCCGCACCGAGCAGTGCATCATCCCTTACGCCACGCAGGAAGGCGAGATCAGCTTCTGCGCCTACAACACCGGCGTGGGCTGGCGCAATATCGTCGAGAAGATGCACATGACCGCGACTCTGACAAAGTGGTACGAGGAGCACGGACGTCACGAGATCTTTGCCGGCGGCAAGAAGGTTGGTCTCGAGACCACCTCGCACACCCTCAACCTGGTCGACGAGCACGTGCAGGCCAAGGCCAA
The DNA here is from genome assembly GCA_963698845.1 of uncultured Acidobacteriaceae bacterium. Taxonomy (GTDB): domain Bacteria; phylum Acidobacteriota; class Terriglobia; order Terriglobales; family Acidobacteriaceae; genus Bog-257. The sequence goes on along the minus strand of CAVOSH010000004.1, from coordinate 1,166,042 downwards.
CGACACGCTCGATAAGCTGGGCATCGCCAAGAACGCGCGTCAGGAGAAGTTCAAGGCGCGTGACGAGAAGATCAAGGCCGACGCCGAGAAGCAGCGCATGATGGCGCTCTACAAGGAGCACGTCCTGGGCGAGAAGCCTCTTCCGAAGGACGGTGGATTCGTGTCCCTGGGCGAGATCGGCGGCATCAAGCCGGCAGCGCCCGCCGCGGAAGTGAAGGAAGAAGTCTACGGAGACTAAGGGCAGGGGATAGGGACTGGGGGTCAGGGGTTAGAACCTACGTTCCATTCCTGTAGAGCCCAAAGACAATTCAGCTTGCGGAGTTTACTCCGCGGAACCGGTCGCGAAAGCGGCCGGTTTTGTTTTGGCGGACGCTACCGCGCACGTGCGGCCCGCGACACGGCCTTCGTCATATTGCGCAACGTTGCCGTGGCGAGCTTCACTTCCGGCAGAGCAATGCCGCAGTAAAGCTGCTTGCCTTCGCGCTGGGTCGCCACCACTCCGGCGGACTTGAGGACCGCGAGATGCTGGGAGAGGTTAGCTTTGGAGATGCCCAGCCCTTCCTGCAGCTCCGATGCCCAGCGTTGCTTTTTGCCGAGCAGTTCGACCAGGTGGAGGCGCGTGGGATTTGCCAACGCTTTGAAGATCAATGCCTGGCGCTCGTAATCGCCAGTGGTGGATGTGGAGTTCTTTTTCATATCGCCCCGAGGTTTTGAGTGTCGTGACCGGACAGTTTTTTCGCTCCTGACCGGGCCGCGACGGTTAGTTTCGTTGTCGCGCAACTTTGAAACTATGGAATTTATCATTGCGCGCCGAATTGTACATCCCCTAAACCGGGGCTGACTGAAGAGTTAATGGTGGGGTTTCGCTTTGAACGGGCGTGGCTCTAGCCGTGCCGCAAGTTCTCTGGGTATCATTCCGACCGGAGGCGGGGCGTCTTTCGCCTGCTGGAGTGGAGGGACCTGCTGTTGCGGGCAGCGGAAAAACTGTCGTCGGCTGAAGCCGACTCTCCTCCCGGACTAAGGCGGCCTGGACGCTGGCCTGAAGGCCAGCACTACCCGACATCTGGACGATCGAGCATTCAGCAGCCCGTGAGGCCGCGCCAGGTACCGCGTTTGTTGCCTAAAGTTCGGGGCGAGGTAGCCGATGAATCAAGTAGCCACAAGATGGCCTCCTGAGGAAGCAATCCTGATGCGTCCCAGCCAACTCTCCCGTGCGGTTGGCTGGGGTTTTTCTTTTGGGGGGATTCCGGCCGCTGGCCGGGAGATTAGGATGGGGACATGCTTCTCCGTCCTGTGCCGGCGAGCGAGCTGGAGAAACTGCTTGCCGAACTTAAGAAATCGATAGCCGCGCCCCAGGAAGGCATCTTCGGCCCCGCTTCCATCAGCTGGAAGATCAATCGCGAATCCGCACTCTTCCTGGCTGCCGGTCGCGCCGCCCTGCTGCAGCTGGCACATCCCTGGGTAGCGGCGGCCATCGCGCAACACTCGCGCACGCTCGACGACCCCATCGGCAGGTTCCATCACACCTTTCGAGTCATCTTCACCATGGTCTTCGGTCCGGCGGAGAATGCCTTGGCTGCCGCCCGCCAATTACATCGCCTCCATCAGACGATTGCCGGAACTCTGCCCGCCGCCGCCGGTGGCTTCCAGCAGGGAACGCCTTACGAAGCAAATGAGATCACGGCTTTGCGCTGGGTGTACGCCACGCTTGTCGACAGTGCCCTGGTGGCCTACGAACTTCTGCTGCCGCCGCTGAGCGACGCCGAGAAGGAGCAATATTTTTCCGAGAGCCTGGCGATGGCCGCGCTCTTCGGAATCGCCCGGGAACATCTGCCCGGGAGCTGGCAGGAATTCCGGTCCTATGTGAAGATGACCGTTGAGTCCGGGATTCTGGGAGTCAGTCCGTCAACCCAGGCGCTGGCGCAGCGACTGCAATCGGGAGCGGGCCTGCCTGTCCCGCCACCGTTCTGGTACCGGGCACTCACCATACAGCTGCTGCCGCCGCCGGTCCGCGAACATTTTCAGTTGCCTTACGGTGAGCGGGAGCAGAGAGCAGCCAGCAGGGCCTTGACCTTGCTGCGACCCGTGTACAAAAGATTGCCTCGAGCGCTGCGTTTTGTCGGACCGTACAATGAGGCGCGCAATCGACTGCGCGGGCGGCAACCGGGTCCGGCAATACGGTTGAGCAATCGACTGTGGGTCGGGCAAGCGACGCTATTCGACCTGGACGCCCGCAAGCTGCAGGCCGGGCAGGCGTCCTCTGCATCCCACACGCGTATTGCGGAATCGTAACAGCAGTCCATTCTCAGCGGGCGACCCAAAGCCATGGATGGTTCCAAGAAAGTAGTTTACGCAGGACTGGCGTCGAACCTGGCAATCACCATCATCAAGCTGGTGGTGGCGATCCTCAGCGGCAGTTCGTCGATGCTGGCCGAGTTCTTCCACTCCACGGTCGATACCGGCAACAGTCTGCTGCTGCTGTACGGCATGAAGCGCAGCCAGCGGCCTGCCGATCGCGGCCACGCTTTCGGCCACGGCAAGGAACTGTACTTCTGGTCCTTCGTCGTCGCCGTGTCGATGTTCGGAGTGGGCGCGGCGCTGTCGATCTGGGAGGGCGTGACCCACATCCGGCGGCCCGAGCCCATCTCAGACCCGACCTGGAGCTACGTGGTCCTGGGCTGCTCGGCGGCGTTCAGCCTGGTAAGCCTGGTGGTTTCGTTGCGCGAGACCAATCGACGAAAGGGAAGCATCGGCATCTTCGAATTTATCCGCCGCAGCAAAGATCCCACGGTCTTCACCGTTGTCCTGGAAGATGTGAGCGACATTGCCGGCCAGTTGATCGCGCTGGTCGCCATCTATCTCTCGATCAAGCTGCACAATCCGATCTTCGACGGCCTGGGCTCCATCGGTGTCGGACTGGTGGTGCTGGCAGTCGCGGTCCTCCTGGCCAACGAATCGCGAGGATTGCTGGTGGGCGAGACGGCGCCGTTCAAAGACGTCGAGCGGATGAAGCAGTTGTTGCAAAGCGATCCCTCGGTCGAGCGCGTCGGTGAGGTCCTGACCATGCAATTGGGACCCGAGGATGTCCTGCTGAATGTTGAAATCGAGTTTCAACGGGACAGCTGCGTCGACGACCTGGTGAAGACCATTGCCCGGCTCGAAAAACGTGTCCAGACTGAATTTCCCGAGGTACACCGCCTGTTTGTGGAGGTGGCCCGGTTGTCGCGTGAGCGTACGGAACTGCCTGAAGTTTTGTAGTTTCGCCTGAGACATGGCCGGGCCGATTCGGTGTAGCATGTAGGGAAACCGGCTGAAGGTGGGGAATGTGGCCGAGCCGTGGGGTCGATGAATGAACGTCTTACTGTTATCCATGCCGGACTCGTTCGAGCATATGCCGACGGTTGCGGTTCGCATGCCCAACGGAGCTTTAACTTCGCTGGCGGCCAATATTGATCCGCACCATCACGTTGCGGTTGCCGATCTGATCCTGGTGCAGCACAAAGTGCGGGAGACGGTCGAGCGGCTGGTCCGCGAACATCAGCCCGATCTGGTTGGCTTGTCCGTAATGACCTTTCAACGCAAGACGGCGCTGCAGATTATCAAACTCATCCGTTCGCTGAAGCCCGATGTTCGCGTTGCGGTGGGAGGATACGATCCCAGCCTCGCGCCCAAAGCCTACATGGGCGACGACAGCGGTATCGACTTCATCGTTCGCGGCGAAGGAGAGCTCACGCTCCGCGCCCTGTTGCGAGCGCTGGAGGCCGACGCCAATGTCAGCGGCATACAGGGTCTGACATATCGCACAAGTGCGGGCTGGCAGGAAAACATATCGCGGCCTGTCCATACGCTCGACGGAGACGAGATTCGCTTGCCCAGGCGCGACGCCCGCGTGCTCAGCGGCTATACCATGATGGGCCGCCAGGTGGATGTCGTGGAGACTTCGCGCGGCTGCACCTTCGATTGCGGCTTCTGCTCGATCATCGAAATGCGTGGCCGGAACTTCCATACCTACAACTTCGATCGCGTGCTGGCGGATATTCGTGACGCCTACGATCACGGCGCGCGCGCCATTTTCATCGTCGACGACAACATCAGCCTGAACATTAAGCGCTTCGAAGCCTTGTGCCAGGCGATCATCGATGCCGGCCTGAACGACATCACCTATACGGTTCAGGCGATGACCTCACCCATCGCGATGCACGGCGAAACCCTGGCTCCGCTGATGCGTAAGGCCGGCTTCCGCTACGTGTTTCTTGGCATCGAAAACATTCTGGAAGACGATCTGGTTTTCCTGAAAGCTTCGGCGAAAAATGAATTCCGCGAAGCCGGACGCAAGACCGGCAACGCCACGTTGCGGGCCATCCAGCATCTCCACGACAACAAGATGTACGTAGTCGGCGGACTGATCATCGGCAATCCCGACGACACTCGCGACTCCATCCGGGCGAACCTGGAGTTTGCCAGCAAGTACGTCGACTGGCCGTATATCCAGCATCCCACGCCGTATCCGGGAACCCCGATGACGAAGGATTTTCTGGCGCGCAATCTCATCAAGATCGACCGCATGGAGGAGTACGACGGAACCACCGCCATCGTTGCCACCGAGCACCTTCAGCCGCGCGAGATCGAATACGAACGCTGGCGGGCCGAGCGCTGGATGAAAACTCGCCACATGCCCGCGGTCATCGCCCACGATCCCGCGCTTCGTTTTGCTGAACTGGTGGAAGATGCTGGCACATACCTTCCGGGGAAGCAGCCTGCGGTCCGTTCTCGGATTGGAGAGCGATCGTAAAGTCTTCGAGCGCTACTGCTCCATTCGCAGCGCCGAGCGAGCCTATCTGTAATAAGCTGACGACAGCTTCGCAGCTATCGGTGTGCCGCAGTGCCGGGCCCGCTGTATAACTTCAACAGGGCTCCTTTTTTCCCCATGCTTCCAGGCTCACAGACCCACGAAAAAAAAGCAGGCCTCGCGTATTGGGCGGCTCGCGTTCTGGAAGAATGCGACAAGGCCAGCGTTGGCTTTGAGGCCGATCCCGTGCACGACTTGCGCGTCGCCATCCGGCGCTGCCGCTCCATGGCGGACGGCTTCCTCTCCGTCGATCCCGACCCTGCGTGGAAGCAGATGAAGCGCCTGGCGAAGCCGCTGTTCAGCAGCCTGGGCGATCTGCGGGACACGCAGGTCATGAGGGAGTGGATCGCAAAGCTGGCCGAGCCTGCCGATCCGGTGGCCGAAAGCCTGAACGCCGAGCTGACGCGCAAGGAAACAGATCTGAAGGCGGAGGCGCAGAAGTCGCTGGCAGCCTTCGACCGCGAAAAGTGGACTGAGCTGAATACCCACCTGGCCAAGAGGACCGGCCTGATACCGCTGGAAGGGCCGGTATTTCAGCATGTCGCCCTGGAACGCTGGATGGACGCACGCGAGTTGCACCGTCATGCCCTGAGGAATCGCAGTGGGGTGGCGTATCACCAGTTGCGGATCGGCATCAAGCGCTTCCGCTATACGGTTGAGAATTTCCTGCCCGCTCGGCACGCGAAATGGTCGAAGGACCTCCGCGATTTGCAGGACGCTTTGGGCGAAGTTCATGACCTTGATGTCCTGCGCCTGATGCTGCGATCGCATGCGGACCTGCAAGCGCACGACCGGCTGCGCTGGCAGAAGCGAATCGCCGAAGAACGGCAGCAACTGCTCAACTTGTACCGGGAAAAAATGCTGGGCCCGCGGTCGTTATGGAATGTATGGCGCGCCGGCTTGCCCTCGGGCGAAGTTCTGGAAGGCGCCGCCATGCAGAAGCTGCGCACCTGGGCCACGCTGCTGGATCCCGACCAGGCTCATACGGCTCTGGTCATAAAACTCGCCCTTCAACTTTATGATGGCGTCACACAATGTGGGATACTGAAGTTTGCCGCCCGCTCGCGCCAGCTTCTGGAAGCGGCTGCCATCCTGCACGAAATTGGAAGAGGCGAGGAATCGCGAAACGGCGGCCACCAGAAGCGCGCTTACCGTATGGTTCGCAAGTTGAAGCCGCCGCTGGGTTGGACGGATGAGGACATGCAGTGTGTGGCCGCAATGGTCCGTCATCATCGCGGCGCATTGCCGTCTGCCGGCGACTCCTCGTTTGTGGGACTGCCGGCGAAACGGCGTTCAGAGGTCATGACGCTTTTGGGGATGCTACGGCTGGCGAATGCGCTCGACGAATCTCACGACCAGAAGGTGAAGGAAATCACGGTCCAGGCGCAGAATGGTGGCTTGAGGGTACGGGCGCACGGACTGCAGAAGCTCAGCGTTACCGCCGAACGGGTGGCCCGTGCCCGGTATTTGCTGGAATCAATGTGCAACCGGCCGATCATGATCAGCCCGGCGGCAGCGCGCGTAGCGAGGCCCAGACTCGGCGCAAAAACTCGGCGGCAGCGGACTGCCGCCGCTCAGTAAACTAGTCCGCGGCGCTGCGCCTCTTTTTTTTGTAAGGATCTCCGACAAATACGAAGGGATATTTGCTGAGGGCTTGCACATCGCCGGCGGCAGCGTAACGTTCAACTTCGGCCATCAAATCAGAAGCTTCCTTCTCAGGCATGTTCTTGGTGGCCTGCCAAAACTTATCGGGGAAAAACCAAATTCGGTTACGGTGATCGGCTTCCGCCGGGTGGTCAACCAGCGATTGCATAAAAACGCTCCTCCCACGATGTGGGATATTGCGAGTAGGTCGGTTGAGTCATTGAGGAATAGCGTTTCAAAGTTCTACTGTGGCTATTATGAACCTCGTGCGGCGGCAGTGTAAACGCCACGCGAATCTTTGCTTTGGTTCTGAGAAACGACACTGCTAAGCATAAGAAAACACTGGAAGCCATTTTTCCGGGTTTGAGACCGGCACGGTCAAGATGAGGAACGGAACAAGCTTGCCCTGGATTGAGCGGCGAGGAACGGATCAGGCGTTGATCTACCACAGTGTGGTAGGCAAGAAAGAGCGCAGGCGGACGGCGAGTCAGCGGGCTGGCCGATGCAGCCAAAAGAAAAACCGCTACCTGTTCGATAGCGGTTCATGACTCTCGCTGCTGAGGCTCCTAACCGTGGACAACGGCGGGAACCATAATCGGCAGGCTCAACTACAGTCCAAGCTTACGACGCGCGAACGCCGCGATGGCGACGATGCCGCTGCCAAACAGAGCCATGCTGCCCGGCTCCGGAACCGTTCCGCCGCCGCCCTGGCTCACGCTCACGTTATCCAGGAACCAATACGCAGGATCGTTCTGGAACGTAAACGACAGGTTCGTCTGATTGCTGGTCGCGACCGTGCTCAAGGTGAATTGCTGCCATCCGAAGGCGACCCCAAAATTGCTGAAGCTGAAGCTGGAGTTGCCAAAGGTGACAGAGAAGAAGTTTGGAGTTCCGCCGACCGGATTCGCCAGATAGAACGAGAGCGAATATTGGTCACCGGGGGTAGTCGCGATGGATTGCGAGATGGTCGCCATGTCGCCTACCGGGCCAAAGTATGCGGCGAAGTTTCCGTCTTCAGGAGCGAATCCACCGGGGCAGGTCGAGGCGTCGCAGACGCCGACAAAGCCGGTGTCTCCAGATACCGTCCAACCCGTGAAATCTCCAGTTTCAAAGCTACCGTTGTTGACCTGAGCCAGAGCGGCCGTACCGACCGTTAGCAGGCAGAGTGCTAGCAGAATGCGAAGTGGTTTCATAGTTGGGTGTAGCCCTCCGTAGCGCGCACTGAAAGGGGCTGATAGCTATATCGCAATTGTGCTTCCATTGTTCAAACAAGCTATCTATAACAAATTCATGGTATTAACTCAATGGCATGGAGGTGGCGATATGCAAGAGTTTGCGGATGCCAAGAAGTGTCATTCCTACAATAGGGGGAGTCCCCAGAAGAACCAGGATCGTGTCTAGCTCACCACGAACTGACGGAGGTAATGAAAAAGGCTCCGAGCAATCCGGAGCCTTGCGGTAAATCTGTTGGAAGGAAGCGCCCGCTCTACGAGCCAGGCTACAACGATGTTCTATGGCCGGAACTTGCGGCGCACAATGCCTGCAATCCCCAGGATGCCAGTGCCGAACAGAACGATCGTGCCCGGCTCCGGAACCGTGCCTCCAGACTGTGACACGCTGACGTTGTCGAGGAACCAGTAGGCTGGGTCATTGCGGAAGGTGAACGATAGCGGGGTTTCCCCGCTGGTGGCGACCGTGGTCAGTGTGAACTGTTGCCATCCGAAGGCCACGCCGAAATTGCTGAAGCTGAAGCTCGAGCTTCCGAACGTGACGTCGAAGTAGTTCGGGGTTCCTCCCACCGGGTTGGCGAGGTAGAACGACAGGGAGTAGGAGTCGCCGGGCGTGGTGGCGATGTTCTGCGAGATGGTGGCCATGTCGCCAACAGGGCCAAAGTAGGCTGCGAAGTTGCCATCCTCAGGAGCGAAACCGCCCGGGCAGGTCGATACGTCGCAAACCCCAACGAACCCAGTATCTCCGGATACGGTCCAGCCGGTGAAATCTCCGGTCTCAAAACTTCCGTTGTTGACCTGGGCAAAGGCAGCCGTTCCGACTGTGAGGATTACAACCACGAGCGCATAACGAAGCAGCCTGATCATCGAAGAAAGCGCCTTCCTTGAAATGAGAGATCCAGCAGATTGATATGCACGATTATATCCATCGTGAGTGGCTGTTAGTCCCTGCTTTTACAACGACATGGGAAAATAGGAGCGAGGCGTAGGTGAAAACATTTGCAACATTTGGATGAAGTGTTTCCGCCGAAGGTACGGCGGTGAAACATTAGCGAAAAGTTCCGGGCTGAGGCCTTCGGTATCAGACCGATCCTCAGCGACCACTTCAGTAGTCCAGTTCCGCGGGTCGTCCGGTCAGCCGCTCGATTCGTTTAGCGATCGGCGGATGAGTGGAGAACAGGTTGGCGAAGTTCACTCCCCCCAGCAGCGGCGCCACGATGAACAAGTGTGCCGTTGAGGGCGAGGCCTGCATGGGGATCTTCTTGGAATAGGCGTCCAGCTTTCGCAGCGCACTGGCCAGGGCGTAAGGATTGCCGGTCAGCTCGGCGCCGGTGGCGTCGGCCTGGTATTCGCGCGAGCGGGATACGGCGAGCTGAATCAAGGTCGCGGCAATGGGAGCCAGGATCAACATAAGCAGCGCGACAAAGCCGCCGCCGCGATCGCGATTGTCGCTGTCACCCCCGCCTCCGAACAGCGAGGCCCAATAGCCCATGCGCGCGAGAAAAGTGATGGCGCCGGCCAGGGTTGCGGCTACGGAGCTGATGAGGATGTCGCGATTGCGCACATGACCAAGCTCGTGCGCCAGCACGCCCTCCAGCTCCTCGTCATTCAGCAAATTCAGGATGCCCTCGGTGACCGCCACGGAAGCGTGCTGCGGGTTGCGCCCGGTGGCAAACGCGTTGGGCGACTCCATGGGGATCACGTACATCTTAGGCATCGGGATGCACATCTTCTGGGTCAGGCGTTCGACCACGGCGTAGGCGCGCGGTAACTGCTCGCGCGTGACCGGCTGCGCCCGATACATCTTCAGCGCAATCTTGTCGCTCCAGAAATACGAGACGAAGTTCATGAGGATGGCCAGTCCAAAGGCCATCACCAAGCCGCGTTCCCCGCCGAAGATCTGTCCCATGAACAGCAGAAACAGAGTCAACGCAGTCAGCAATAATGCTGTCTTAAAAGTGTTTCCCATAGCTGCTATGTAGATGATAACCGTCGCGGCCAGATGCTGGAAATCGGAGGGCCTGCCGCGATCTCGTAGTTCGAGGGAAGGCCTGCCGCTGCGAACGAACAGCAGGTCCCTCCACTCCGCGTTCGCCGTCCGCAGCAGAGGCGGATCAAAGGCAAAGGCGCGAACGCTCCGGTCGGGAGGACAGGTTGATTCTTGTTCAGCGCCAATAACCTGCGACCCAAACGTATCCGCCGTGCCGCGGTGCCCAGTAGCCGGGGATCCACACTACATGCGGCCGCGGGGGAATGACGTAACGGCCTGGTACCCACGCGTATCCACCGTGATACCAGCGGTAATAACCGCCCGTCCAGACATAGCGCGGCCCAGGAGCCACTGCGATGACCTCTCGCCGCGCGGGCGGTGGACCTACTCGAATGACTGTCTGCGCAACCGCCGCTTGTAAACTAAGCAGCATGGCAAACGCTGCTGCCAAAAATACTTTCTTCACCTCGATCACCTCCGAAAAAGCTCTGGTTGTATTAACGCGAACTGGCTTCAGAGGTTGCGCAAGAGCCGCACCGCATGCGAGGTTTTCGCGATTCGTTTCCAGATGTACTATTGCTGAATGTCCGAACTGCCGATCCTGTCCTCGCATTCCAATCACCCGCACGAAGAGCTGGTGCTGGTCGGGTTTCGTCTGGATGGTCAGCACGACGGTCCCCAGTTCCACACCCTGCTGGCGGTGGGTGGAGACAACGAGCGACCCATCATGGCCGACGGCCGGCTGCTGTTCTTCACGCGGCGCGATCTGGCTGCCAAAGCACTCGCGCTCGATCAGGCGTTGGCAAAACTCGGCCCGGCACCCGAGGAGATCGAGACCTTCTGCGATGTCGCCGAAGCTCTGCACCTGGTGAATTCGCAAAACGATGACCATGACGGCGTGATCCTGGATTGCCTGCTGATTTTCGACGACCTGGTCCGCGCCACTCACCTGCACATGCCCGATCGCTACCAGGGGCTGCTGACGGAATTGGCTGCGCGGCTGACCGAACGCGATTCACTGCGCAACATCTTCACCAATTACTCGCTGCGGGAACATGTGGAAGACGCGCTGCTGTGGTGCGTCGGAGCGGTGGCCGCAAAATCAAGGATGTTGACCGAGTAATGCCGCGCGGGACAACCAGCCCACCTCTCCCTCCTGATCAGCGCGAAGCCGCCGTCCTGGTCGCCAGATATCAACGCCGATCGAAACGCTGGTACCAGATGTTGCGGCCACCGCAGCCGGTGATCCACAATCCTGCCGAGCGGCTTATCCCACATTGTGAGGGTAGGAAACTTTTTCTGGGCGGGGCCGGAGGCATCGTTCCGAAAGATTTCCTCAATGTCGACCTGGTGGAGATGGAAGGCGTCGACGTGGTCGCCGACATCCAGAAGTTGCCCTTCGCGAATGCTTCCATCGCGGCCATCGATTGCGATGCGGTGCTGGAACATGTGCCTGACGCGAATGCCGCGGTGGCCGAGCTGCACCGCGTCCTGAGGCCAGGCGGCTATTTGCACGTGGTAGTCCCATTCTGTCAGGCCTTCCACGCCTATCCTTCCGATTATCGGCGATGGACCACCGAAGGCCTCAAGCAGTTGCTGGCGGAATTCGAAATTATCGATGTTGGCGTGCGGGCCGGGCCGACGGCGACATTGCTTTCCTTCTTTCTGGAATATTTGAAGCTACCGTTCAGCGGAAATTTTGGGAAAGCGATTTATGCCGCGGCGGGATGGGTGGTGTGGCCGCTGCGGTATCTGGATCTGTGGCTGAATCGAAAGCCGAACGCGCAGGTGCTGGCGCACGCAATTTATGTGCTGGCGCAGAAGAAGAATTGATCAGGGTGGGGATTGTCGCCGGCTAAGCCGGCTCTGCCGTCCCTACGGGACTGGGAGCCCCTCTTATGGATCGCCACCCAGCGCTGAAGCGCTGGGCTAAGCTCTACCGTCTCGCTTCGCGAGACTCGGTTCGACGGCGGGGCGAGTCTCCAGCCAAACGGTAAATTTCCTATCTAGCGAAACAGAGTGTCGTTCCTTCGGGACTCGTTACACCCAAACGAAGCCGCTGCGGCACGACTGAAGTCGTGCCCTGATACAACTCAGAGGCCGGTGCAATACGAGAGGCCGGTGCGATACGAGAGGCTGCCGCAATACGCCGCTTACTCCGACGTGAAGTAGTCCACGGTGATCGGATTTTCGAACAACGAGTAGTCGCGGGTCACCACCGTGATGCCGCTATCGGTGACGTGATACTTCTGCCGGTCGGCTTCGGTATCGTAGCCGATGACGGTGCCCTCGGGAATCTGGACGTCGCGGTCGATGATGGCTTTGCGAATACGGCAATGGCGGCCGACGTTCACATGCGAGCAGAGAATGCTGTTTTCAACGTGGGCATAAGAGTTGACGCGCACATCCGGCGACAACACGCTATTGCTCACCATGGCGCCGGAGATAATGCAGCCCATCGATACCATCGAATCGAGCGACTGTCCCATGCGTCCGGGATCGTTGAAGACGAACTTCGCCGGCGGATACTGACGCATGTGCGTCCGGATGGGCCACGCCGAGTCGTACAAGTTGAACACCGGTGCCACTGAGACCAGGTCCATGTTGGCTTCGTAATAGGCTTCCAGCGTTCCCACGTCGCGCCAGTACAGCGCTTCCTTCTTGTTCTCGTCGATGAAGTTGAAGGAATACACCTTGTAGTCCTCCAGCATCTTCGGCAGGACGTTGTGCCCGAAGTCGTGACGCGAATTGGGATCCTCGGCATCCTTCAGCAACACCGGAATCAGCACGTCGGTATTGAACAGATAAATGCCCATCGATCCGGAAACCATGCGCGGATCGTAAGGAGAACGCAGGTCCGTGTGTTCCGGTTTTTCCTGGAAGCCGACGACCCGGCCGGTGCGATCGATTTCAACCACGCCGAAGTGTCTGGTCTCCGTCGGCTCAATCAGAATCGTGGCGATGGTGACATCGGCTCCCGAATCCCGATGCTGGCGCAGCATCAGGTCGTAGTTCATCTTGTAGATGTGATCGCCGGAAAGAATCAGCACGTGCCTGGGCTGCTCCGACCCGATGGAATAAATGTTCTGATAAACCGCGTCGGCGGTCCCCATGTACCAGTTCTCGCTGACCCGTTTCATGGGTGGCAGGATCTCGATGAACTCGCCGAGCTCGCGTCCCACAATGTTGCCCCAGCCTTCGCGGATGTGACGGTTCAGCGACAGGGCTTTGTATTGCGTCAGGATGTAGACCCGGCGCAAATCGGAGTTGATGCAGTTGGACAGAGTGATGTCGATGATCCGGTAGATGCCGCCGAAGGTGACGGCCGGCTTGGCGCGATCGCGGGTCAGAGGGTAAAGCCGCTCACCTGCTCCTCCCGCCAATAGCACTCCCAGGGTGTCTCTCATCCGGTGATGCCCCGCACGCAAACGTTCTTAAAGAATGTGTTGGACTGCCCGACGGTGGTTGGAAGTGCATTGCAACGAATCATGCCATCCCAGGAGAAATCGAATGTTAGCACACGGAGTTAACGCCAAGTATGATGGCAAGCCACGCCTTCGCGGTGATCAGCGCTCTTCTCCGGCGCTGATACGAAGTGACTTCAGGAACTTCAAATCCTGCGAGGTCATTTCGAAGTCCGCCGCCGAGCGCGTACTGGTGGACAAAGCCTCTTCCGGTTCGTCATCACTGTTGGAGTTGAATCCGATGGTCGCCTCCAGCACCACGAACACGTCATATCCACCGGCTTTGATGCGCGAAATCACTTCCGCAATCTCGTCCGAGTCGGAAAGTGAGTTGTTGATAGCGTCACCCAACTCCTTCATCATGCTTTTCAGTCGCTTATCCACGTCTCCACCTGGCCTTAAAAAGGCTTGTCCGACACCAAAATCTTCGCACAGTTGTAGATGCCGTGGAAGCTTAGTTTCTGCTGCCGAACCCGCGTTTGTACTAATTTGGATGCACAGGAAAGCCAGGAAGTTTGGCAGCCGCAACCCCTTCTGACAGGCACAGCCTGGGCGCCTGTGACTGTTAAGATTTAAGATAGTGTCTGGGGAAGGTTGCAACCGCAACATCGCTCACAGAAAGGAAGTCGCTTGCCCTCGGGCGGATTCAGCAGGCAAGGCCGCGCATTCTTGCGAGTAGCGGGCCACCGGACCGGCAAGAATCGCTGGGTGCGGGCTTTTTATAATGCCGGCCAGGTGACCGCCAGCAATGTTGGCCGCGTAGCCCACGTTCTCTGGCTTGAAGTAGCGGGACTGCTTTTCCTGCTGCTGGCGCTGGTGGGCGCCGGAGCTGCCTTTCGCGAGTATCGGCATGGAACCAGTTCCGGTTCCGGAAAGATGCTGCTGGCCCTCTCTTTCGCACTGATCTTCACCTATTTCGGCGCGAGTTCCTTCTGGAGAGCGCGACGGAAAAAATAATCCTATCCCCCTGCAAAAGTGCCCGGCTGGATTTGTGATCCACGTCATAGTAGGTTTGCCGGCCCTCGGCGCAAAATTGGTGTTTGGAACGAGGGACCTTATTCATGGCTGAAACCAAAGAGAAGAGCGCAGCGACAGCCAAGCCGTCGCCCACGCAAGAGACTTCGTCGCACATTCCGGTTCATCCGCTGTACACCGCCATCGACCTTGAGGGCTCGGATTATGACCGCGACGTAGGTTACCCGGGACAATTTCCCTACACCCGTGGCGTGCAGGCCACCATGTACCGTGGCCGTCTCTGGACCATGCGGCAGTACGCGGGCATGGGTGATGCAGACGAATCCAACCGGCGCTACAAATATCTGCTGAGCCAGGGCACCACCGGCCTGAGCGTCGCCTTTGATTTGCCCACGCAGATCGGCCTCGACTCCGATAACCCGCTCTCCATGGGCGAGGTCGGCAAGGTCGGCGTGGCCATCGATTCCATCGAGGACATGATGCGCCTGTTCGACGGCATCAACCTGGAAAAGGTTTCCACCTCGATGACCATCAACGCCAGTGCCTCAATTCTGCTGGCGCTCTACATTGTCACGGCCCAGCGCAGTGGGTGCGCCCTGCCCAAACTTTCCGGAACAATTCAGAATGACGTGCTGAAGGAGTACATCGCCCGCGGCACCTATATTTACCCGCCCGCGCAGGCGATGCGCATCATCACCGACATTTTTTCCTATGCCAACCAGCACGTGCCTGAGTGGAACACCATCTCGATCTCCGGCTACCACATGCGCGAGGCCGGCTCGACGGCCGTGCAGGAAGTGGCCTTCACGCTGGCTAACGGCATAACCTACGTGCAGGCGGCGATCGATGCCGGACTGGATGTCGACAAGTTCGCGCCACGGCTTTCGTTCTTCTTCAACGCGCATAGCAACTTCCTGGAGGAGGTCGCGAAGTTCCGCGCCGCCCGCCGCATGTGGGCGCGCATCATGCGTGACCGCTTCAAGGCGAAGAATCCCAAGTCGATGATGCTGCGCTTCCATACCCAGACCGCGGGCTCGACCCTGACGGCGCAGCAGCCGGAGAACAACATCGTGCGCACCGCATTGCAGGCCATGGCCGCCGTGCTCGGCGGAACGCAGTCGCTGCACACCAACTCGTTCGACGAAGCGCTGGCGCTGCCCACCGAGCAGTCCGCGCGCATCGCGCTGCGCACCCAGCAGATCGTAGCCTACGAATCCGGCGCGGCACAGACCATCGACCCGCTCGCCGGTTCCTATTACGTCGAGTCGCTGACCAACCAGATCGAAAGCAATGCGCTCGCCTACATCGAGAAGATCGATGCCATGGGCGGGATGCTGAAAGCCATCGAGCGCGGATTCGTGCAGCAGGAAATCCAGAACGCCGCCTACGAATATCAGCGCGCTGTCGACCACAAGGAAGCGCTGGTGGTCGGCGTGAACTCCTTCGCACTCGAGCATGAGAGGTCGATTCCATTGCAGCATATCGACGAGACCCTGGAGCGCAAACAGGTGGAGCGGCTGCGAGCGGTGCGTGCCAAGCGCGATCAGGCAAAGTGGCAGGACGTAATCAAGAGGGTCGAAGAGACCGCGCGCGGCACCGGGAACCTGATGCCGGTGATCGTGGAAGCCGTCGAAGCCAATGCCACGGTAGGCGAAATTTCAGACGCCATGCGGCACGTGTACGGCGAGTATCGGGAAACGGTCATAATCTAGACCCAAAAGCCGAAGTCTGGCTGGGGAGAAACTAGAGTTGACCGGCACATTTGAGCTATACCATTGCGCCCGGGGAGTAGCCTGCGTCAAAATCGCGATAACTGCTCTTCGCGTAATGCCCCGTAATCGCGCCAGGAAGCGTTCTGGCGGGTGATCGGACGTCCGGCCACACCAAAGCGCGTCGGGAAGACCCTCAGCCTTTACAGGGCGAGTTATGCCCTTGCCTCGCGCTTCCCGAATTGGGTGAACGCGACTTCGCTGCCACATTCGTGCCTATCCGAAAAGCCGCCGCTTCTCCCGGGCCGAAACTTCCCGGATCCGAAGGCCTGAATCCGTCTATTTCGGCGGCTCGACGAACACCCTGCCGAAGATCTTATCCACGTTGCGCAACGGCCGCTTCAGGTCGAAGGCGTGTTCCAGCGTCTCGCGTTTCACCTTCGCCGTAATCTCCGGATCGCTCATGATGAGATCGCGAAAGTTCAGCTCATCTTTCCAGGCTCGCATGGCATTCGACTGCACCAGCCGATACGCGTCCTCGCGCAACACGCCGGCTTCGACCAGGTCGAGCAGCAGCTGTCCGCTGAAGACCAGGCCGCCGGTCGACTCCAGGTTGCGCAGCATGCGCTTCGGGTAGACCAGCAGCGTGTCGATCAGGTTCGTCGACTTGTGCAGAAGATAGTCGACGAGAATTGTTGAGTCAGGCAGGATCACACGCTCGACCGAGGAATGCGAAATGTCGCGCTCATGCCACAGCGGCACATTCTCGAACGCCGCCTGCGCGTTCGCCCGCACCACACGCGCCAGTCCGCTGATCTGCTCGCAGGTCACCGGATTGCGTTTGTGCGGCATGGCCGACGAGCCCTTCTGCTTCTCGCTGAAGAACTCCTCGGCCTCGCGAACCTCGGTGCGCTGCAAGTGGCGGATCTCGGTGGCGATCTTGTCGAGCGTCGACGCGATGACCGCCAGCGTCGCCACGTAAAACGCATGACGGTCGCGCTGGATCACCTGCGACGAAACTGCCGCGACATTCAGTCCCAGCCGCTTGCAGATGGCCTCTTCGTACTCCGGCTCCAGGTGAGCGGCGTTGCCGACCGCGCCCGACAGCTTGCCGACGCGCATCTGCTCCGACGCCATCTCGAAGCGCTCGAGGTTGCGCTGCATTTCGGAATACCAGTTCGCCAGCTTCAGGCCGAAGGTGATGGGCTCGGCATGGATGCCGTGCGTGCGTCCGATGGCCGGCGTGTCTTTGAACTCCCAGGCCCGGCGCTTCAACACCTCGGCAAACTTCTTGAGATCTTCGCGGATGATCGCCGAGGCCTGCTTCACCAGCAGCGCCTGCGCCGTATCGACGACGTCGTTGGATGTGAGGCCGTAGTGCAGCCAGCGCGATTCCGGACCGACCTTCTCGGCGACCGCCGTGGTGAAGGCGATGACATCGTGCTTCACCTCGGCCTCGATCTGGTTGATGCGGTCGAGGTCGAAGCCGCCCTTCTCGCGCATGGCCTTGGCTGCCGACTGCGGCACCAGGCCGGCCTCGGCGAGCGTCTCCGTGGCGGCGAGTTCGACGTCCAGCCAGGTTTGAAACTTGTTCTGGTCACTCCAGATGCGGCCCATCTCGGGGCGGGTATAGCGAGCAATCACAGGGAAGACTCCTCTATCAGGTTCGTGTGGGGATGAGTGCGAAACCCTTTATTGTACAGAAAAGCGCGGGAGTGGAATTTCGGCTCGGCCGCGGTTTGCCGCAGAACGTGGGTGCCCCGTTCTACGCCATCCTTTGGCGTAGGGCGGGCAAGCGCTACGACTGTCTTGCGGGCCGGGCATCAAAGTGTTCCGGCAGTCCGGCGGCCGAGTTCTCAGCCGCGCGCCGTAGGCGCGACAGAAGATAGCCCCGCCCTTTAGGGCGGGGTAGACGTAGGAACATGGGACAAGCCCCTTCAGGGGCGACAGGCCTGCCGCCGGCTGAAGCCGCCTCTTCCATCGTCTAAGGCATCCGAGCGCTGCAGCTGATCCGGCGCCCTCGGAGAGACCTGGCTCGATGCCAGGCGAAGCCGGTTGCGACCTTGCGCCGCAATTTCGCCGCATCCAAATAAATATCGTGATACGATATAATCGTATTGCGATACTCTCATGAACAAGATCCCACACATCAAATCTGTCCGACTACCAGGCGCTGGCCGAGTTCCGCTACCAGATGCGCCGTTACCTGCACTTCAGCGAAGCAGGCCGCCCGCGCCGACCGGCATCGAGCCGCAACAGCACCAGCTGCTGCTGGCCGTCAAAGGCGTGCCCGACGGAGAAGAGCCGCGCATCGCCTATCTCGCCGAGCGGCTGCAGATTCAGCATCACAGCGCGGTCGAGCTGGTGGACCGCATGGAGACAAAGGGCCTGATCACCAGGACGCGCGGCGAAAGCGACCGGCGCGAGGTTCACGTGCAACTCACGGCCCAGGGCGACCGCGTGCTGACCGAGCTGACGCGGCATATGCGAGCCGAGTTGCGCTCAGCCGCGCCATCGCTGGTAGCGACACTCCGCAAGCTCACCACTCGACCAGCTCCCGCCAAGGGTGTGCGCAAAACCAGGTTAGCCAGAAAGAGGGCGGCGTAATTCCATGTCGAAGACACAACGTATTGAGACCCTAGGCGTGGACGGGCTGAACCCGCTGAATCCCGATGCCCAGTCCGGAGACCCCGATTGCGCAGGAAGCGAAATTCCGCACCGGCATCGTCTCGCTGCTGGCAGCGGCCATCGGAATCATCGGCGGGGATCATTGCCTACCTGCTGTACAACCTGATCGGCCTGTTCACCAACATCGCGTTCTACCACAAATTCTCGTTCGTCTTTCGCAGCGCGCGCGAGAACCATCTGGGGCTATGGGTCATCGTGATTCCGGTGATCGGCGGAATCATCGTGGGCATCATGGCGCGCTACGGCTCCGACAAGATCCGCGGGCACGGCATTCCTGAGGCGATGGAGGCGGTGCTGATCAATCGCAGCCGCATTGAGCCGAAGGTCGCCATCCTGAAGCCGATCTCGGCAGCGATCGCCATCGGAACGGGCGGCCCGTTTGGCGCGGAAGGCCCGATCATCCAGACCGGCGGCGCCATCGGATCGCTGGTCGGACAAGTGATGCATACCACCGCGGCCGAGCGCAAAGTGCTGCTGGCGTGCGGCGCTGCGGCGGGCATGGCGGCGACGTTCAGCACGCCAATCGCCGGAGTGATTCTCGCCATCGAGTTGCTGCTGTTCGAATTCAAGTCGCGCTCGTTCATTCCGCTGGTGATTGCCAGCACGCTCGCCACCAGCGTTCACTTCCGGCTGATGGGGCCGGGACCGATGTTCCAGGTGGGCGCGCTCGATTTCGGCCTGCCGCACGCGCTGCCGTTTTATCTGGTGCTGGGCGTGCTCTGCGGGATCGCCGCCCTGGGCTTCAGCAAGCTGCTGTATTGGGTGGAAGACCAATTCGAGAAGCTGCCGATTCACGACATGTGGTGGCCGGCGATCGGCGCGCTGGGGCTCGGCATCATCGGCTACTTCGTGCCCCGCGTGCTGGGCGTCGGCTACGACACCATCTCCGACATTCTGAATGCCAGGATGCTGCTGGGCGGATTGCTGGCGGTGATGATCTTCAAGTCGGCGGCGCTGGTCATCTCGCTGGGCTCGGGAACTTCCGGCGGTCTGCTGGCGCCGATGTTCATGGCCAGCGCGGCCATGGGCTCGGTGTTTGCGATGGTGGTGGACAAGATCTGGCCGGCGGCGCATCTCTCGCCGGGCGCGTTCGCGCTGGTGGCCATGGGTGCGGTGTTCGGAGCAGCGTCGCGCGCGGCGTTTACGTTCATCATCTTCGCCTTCGAGATCACGCGCGACTACAACTCGGTGCTGCCGCTGATGCTGGTGACGGTCATCGCCGATGCCATTGCCGTTCATTACGCCAAGAACTCCATCATGACCGAGAAGCTGGCGCGGCGCGGGCTGCATATTCACCAGGACTACGAGCCCGATGTCTTCCAGCAGGTCACGGTAGGCGAGACCATGTCGAAAGAGTTCGATGTGTTCCGGTGACCATGCGAGTTGCCGAACTGGCCGAGCGCATCACCAAGCATGATCCGGCGGTGACGCATCATCAGGGCGTGTTCATTGTCGATGCGAATGGCAGGCTGGCGGGGATTATCACTCGCGCCGACATCATGCGGGCGCTGGAGAAGGATTCGTCGGGGAACATGACGGTTCTGGAGGCGGGCTCAACCAATCCGGTTGTGACTTATCCCGAAGGAAGTCCTCTACGATGCGGCCGCACGCATGCTGCGCTCCAATGTCGGGCGGTTGCCGGTATGCAGCTGGGAAGATCCGGGAAAGCCGGTTGGATATCTGGGCCGCTCGCAGATCATGGCGGCACGCATGCGAAGGCTGGAGGAAGAATTCGTGCGGGAGCCGGGATGGATGAAGGGAAGAGGGCGCGAGCCGCAGACCGGCTTGAGCGAATGTCGTTTGGTCGCCGGCCGTCTTATCCATAAATTGGAGTTGTCATCCGGAGCGCAGGGAGATTGCAAAGCGATCGAACGTAGTCGAGGGACCGCTATGCCACCTATGGTTCTCGAGGGGTAGAGGTCCTTTGACTCCGGCGCGGCGTCGCTGCAAAGTTCTTGTTTAGAGTAGCAGGTCCTTCGACTCCGTTCGTCGGCGGTGCCTCCTCCCTTCGCTCAGATGACAACCAACTAGAGACTTGTTGGCAGAAGCCCTCGCACTCTCCATCGTCAACCTTCGTCGACCACGCCCAGCAGCTCCGACATCTCCTCGTACAGAAACCCTTCGCCGGGACGGTAGGGCTGGACCCATTTGCCGTCGATGACGAACTGCGGGATGGCGCGCTTGCCCGTCTGGCGAATGACTTCTTCGGCGGCCCCGGGCGTCTTCTCGATATCGACCTCGGTGTAGGGAATACTGTTCTTCTCGAGAAAGCGCTTGGCGGTGCGGCAGTCGGGGCACCAGAAGGCGGAATAGACGAGTAGCTCCATACCCACATTGTATGATGCGCGAACGCCGGGCGCGATGGCGGTGTCATGTCTCTCGTGTCCATGATGACGGGCCGGGGTGGCACATTGAATAAACGTGTGCCCGCAGGGCGCGCCGCCGGCACCGCACAGGTGAGTCCCGCCGTTCATGGCGGGCGATGCGAGTGCACGTTTTGGCCCGGCCCCTTCAGGGGCGGCACATGCCGCCGGCTCAACCCGGCACCGGTCGACGGCACCGAGGTAGCGCAGAAGAATTTATCCTGCCCCGTGCATGCCCGTCGATTCGAAGCGGGGGCTGGAAACGGCGCCGATCGAGTCTCGCTGCGCGAGACTCGGTTCGATGTCACATCGCGCGTCGTCGACACATGATGAACCGCGGCGGCGGCGTGATCCCGAACTTGGCGTTGACCTCGATAAACACGTCGCTTCCCGCGTCAATACAGAAAGGAAGAGCATACAAAAAGGGGAAGCGTTTCCGCTCCCCCCTTGGGATTTGCCTTAGCTCACGGCTCATAGCTCAGAGCTAATAGCTGGTCGCTAGCTGCTGTACAGCAGCACGCCTTCCGTCTTCTCCTCGCCGACCGGGCGATAGAAGAGCTGGTCGTTGTCGAGGTAGACCTCGATGAACGCCGGACGCTGTGCGAAGGTGCCCTGGATGAGCGCCTCCGACAGCGGGTCCTCGATGTACTTCTGCAGACGCGCGCCGCAGCGGACGAGCGCCGTAGGTGCGATCGACGACGGTTTTGTCGAGGATCCACTTGCGGGCCTCTTCCGTCACGGTGACCGTGATCGAGCGCTGCGCCAGGTTGGTGTTCAGCTGCTGCACCATCAGTTCGACGATCTGGATCAGGTCGACCTCGGTCAGCGCGCCGAAGATGATGACTTCGTCCAGACGGTTGAGGAACTCGGGATTGAAGGTGCGCTTCACTTCGTTGCGCACCATGTCCTCGACCTTGGTTGAGGTGTTCTCGTCCAGCTCCGACTGGAAGCCCAGGCCGGTGCGCTTCTGCAAGTGCCGCGCGCCGATGTTCGAGGTCATGATGATGATGGCGTTCTTGAAGTCGACGGTATTGCCCAGGCCGTCGGTGAGCTGCCCGTCCTCAAACACCTGCAACAGGATGTTGAAGAGGTCAGGGTGCGCCTTCTCCACTTCGTCCAGCAGGACGACGGAGTAGGGCGCGCGCTTCACGCGCTCGGTGAGCTGACCGCCCTCTTCGTAGCCAACGTATCCCGGAGG
This sequence comes from uncultured Acidobacteriaceae bacterium, assembly GCA_963698845.1. Taxonomy (GTDB): domain Bacteria; phylum Acidobacteriota; class Terriglobia; order Terriglobales; family Acidobacteriaceae; genus Bog-257. The sequence continues at coordinate 1,143,933 of CAVOSH010000004.1, read as the reverse complement.
CGAGCCGATCAGCTTCGAGACCGAGTGCTTCTCCATGAACTCCGACATGTCGAAGCGCACCAGCGATTTCTCGCTGCCGAACATGAACTGCGCCAGGGTGCGCGCGACTTCGGTCTTGCCGACGCCGGTGGGGCCGAGGAAGAGGAACGAACCGATGGGACGGTTCGGGCTCTTCAGGCCGGCACGCGAGCGGCGAATGGCGCGGGCCAGCGCCGAGATAGCGCGGTCCTGCGAGATCACCCGCCTGTGCAGCTCTTCTTCGATGCGAAGCAGCTTCTGGCTCTCTTCTTCCTTGATGGAAGCGATGGGCACGCCGGTCCAGCGCGAGACCACGTCTTCGATGTCTTCACGGCCGACAACGCCAGTCGAGGACTCATCGAGGTGATACTTCTCGCGCAGGGCGCGCAGGTTCTCGCGCTCTTTGCGCTCCTCGTCGGAGTAGAAGCGGGCCTTTTCGAACTCGTGATTCGCGATGGCGTTCTCCATGCGATGCACGATGAACTTGATCCGCTTCTGCACCTCGGTGATGTCCTCAGGCAGGGAAGTCTGGCGAAGCTTTACACGCGCGCCGGCTTCGTCCACCAGATCGATGGCCTTGTCGGGCAGGAAGCGATCGGGCAGATAGCGATTCGAGTGCGATACCGAGAAGGTGATGGCCTCGTCGGTGTAGCTGACGGCGTGGAACTTTTCGTAGCGCTCCTTGATGCCGAACAGAATCTTGACCGCGTCGGCTTCGTTCGGAGGCGGAACCTTTACGGCCTGGAAGCGACGCTCCAGCGAGCGGTCTTTCTCGATCGACTTGCGATATTCGGCCGGCGTGGTTGCGCCGATGCACTGAATCTCGCCGCGCGAGAGCGCCGGCTTCAGGATGTTGGCGGCGTCGAGCGAACCTTCCGCCGAGCCCGCGCCCACCAGGGTATGCAGCTCGTCGATGAAGATGATGGAGTTCTGCGACTCCATCAATTCCTTCATGATGGTCTTCAGGCGCTCTTCAAACTGGCCGCGATACTTGGTGCCCGCAACGATCAGCGAAAGATCGAGCGCCAGAATGCGCTTGTCAGCCAGGAACGACGGTACTTCGCCGTCGGCGATGCGCTGGGCCAAGCCTTCGACGATGGCGGTTTTGCCAACGCCGGGCTCGCCGATCAGCACCGGATTGTTCTTGGTGCGCCGGCACAGAATCTGGATGACGCGCTCGAGCTCGCTATCACGTCCGACCAGCGGATCGAGCTGGTTGTCCATGGCAGCCTGGGTCAGGTCGCGGGAGAATTCGGAGAGCAGGGAAGACTCGCGCGAGCGCTGCGATGGTGCAGCTTTCTCCTGCGAGGTGCGTGCCAGCTCTTCGCGAATGGTGGAAAGACGCAATCCGCGCTCGTGCAGAATTTCAGCCGCGAAGCATTTCTCTTCGCGCAGCAGCCCCAACAACAAGTGTTCAGTACCAATATGCTTGTGCGACAGCCGCTCAGCTTCCTCGGCGGCATACGCCAGCACGCGCTTGCACTCATTGCTAAGGGGCAGGTCCACGGAGGTGGAAACCTTTTCCCGGATGGTGGTGTGGCCCTCGATCTGTTTGCGGATCGACTCAACCGAAGCATGGGACCGAAGGAACCGATTCGTCAGCGCCTTGTCTTCCCGCAGCAAGCCCAGCAGCAGGTGCTCCGTCTCGATATAAGGAGAACCGAACTGGCTGGCCTCGTAGCGAGCGAAGAAGATTACGCGCCGGGCCTTTTCCGTGTACCGTTCAAACATGAAGCCTCTCCAAGAACACGGCTGGAATTTTTGCTCCCGCCGGGCTCTGTTGCCAGACTGTGCTCGTCACCGCCGGCTCCCTGCGTTATACGGAAGCCGATTTTCAGGACCGGGTAGGCCCCTTACTACTACAAACCCGCCGATTGCAAAACCGTTGCTCTCCTCAGGCCGATAAGGACTGGGGAGACACCTCTTCCACCCGCCCACGTTCCAGGCGCAAAACGCGGTCGCACTGACGCGCAAACCCAAGATTGTGAGTGACGATGAGCGAGGTTAGACGGTAGTCGCAATGTAACCTGGCGATCAACTTAAAGACTGCTTCCGCTGTCCGGTTATCAAGGTCTCCCGTAGGCTCGTCTGCCATCAGGATCTTTGGTCCGGTGATCAGCGCACGGGCCAGCGCTACCCGCTGCTGTTCTCCACCAGACAACTCCCCGGACCGATGACTGGCACGGTCCGCCAAACTAACTTCCTGCAGCCAGTGCAGAGCCTGCTGCTCGGCGTCCTGTCGCTTCATGCCGCGCATCAGCAAAGGCATGGCAACATTCTCCAGGGCGGTAAACTCCGGCAGCAAATAATGAAACTGCCAGACAAACCCAAGCTCCCGGCTGCGAAACTCCGCAGCATCTTCTTCGGAGAGACGACCCAGCGCAAGTTGGGCGAAGTATACGTCACCTTCGGAAGCGCTATCAAGGGCTCCGAGTATGTGAAGTAAGGTACTTTTGCCGGTACCCGACTCGCCAACAACGGCCAGCATCTCGCCGGTCCGCACTTCGAACGACAACTTCTCAAAGAGCACTAAATCCGAGTTACCTGAGCGGAAGACCTTTTTCAGGTTATGCGCTCGTAACAGCACGTCTTGAACACTTTGATGCAGGAGCGCTCCCCGGCGACACAAAATCCGCCCAACTCGTTGCAATCGTTCCCATTCCGAGAACGGGGCATGGAAGAATTAGATCATGTTCAGAGCGGGAAGTCAGCGACATTGAGGCACGTTGCGCAGGAAAAGTGTTTATAAACCTTTGGAAATCAGGTTCTGGCGAGGAGACAGGTTGATCGGGCGGGAGAGGTTGGGTTTCGGACTATGGGCGCAATCTCAAAGGCCGCTGAAAGGCTCGGTGCCGGCCAGGTTTTTGAAAGGATGCAGCTTTACCGCGCCGTCACCGTTCTCTGACTTGTCGTGGATCGGCGAGGCGGCCTTCAGTCCGGCTGGCTGCGTGGTTGTCCTTGCCGCCGGGGCTCGTCGTGCCGCCCAAACGTCAAGTAGGAGAGAGATTCCCAGCGGCATTGATCGAGTCTCGCGAAGCGAGACTTGGTTCGACGCCGAGGGAATTCTCTAGCGGCCTGCGGAGTTCACGGCTGTTCGCAACGGGCTGCCGTCCCTACGGGACTTCGCCGTTCCTCTCACCCTACCCAGCGCTGAAGCGCTGGGCTAAGCTCTTCCGTCTCGCTTCGCAAGACTCGATTCGACGCCGTCCATGTTTCGGCCCAATCTGAATTTGATTTGGAAGTGCACAGTCGGTGCCCCAGGTCTCGCGGTTTCGAGACCTGGGTTATTCAAGGCCCGCTCTCTTACCAGATCCTTACTCTCTGGTCCGGCGACAGATACAACGTCTCGCCCGGCTTCACGTCGAAGGACGAATACCAGGCATCGATGTTGCGCACCGTATCGGCACGGTACTCTGCCGGCGAATGCGGATCGGTCATCACCTGCTGGCGCAGCGCCGCGTCGCGCGACTTCGACGCGTAGTTCTGTCCGAAGGAGATGAAGAACTGCTGGTCGCCCGAGAAGCTGTCCTGCTCCGGCGCCGTCTTGCCTTCGAGCGAGGCCTTGTAGCCGTCGTACGAAGCCGCGATACCGGCAACGTCGGCGATGTTTTCCGCCAGCGTCTGCTTGCCGTTCACGTGCAGGTCAGGGAAGGCCTGGTAGGTATCGTACTGGGCCGCCAGCTTGGCCGTTGCCGTTTCGAAATGCGCCAGGTCGGCGGGCGTCCACCAGTCACGCAGGCGTCCCTTCGAATCGAAGGTGCTGCCTTCAGTGTCGAAGGTGTGGCTGATCTCGTGGCCGATCACCGATCCGATCGCACCATAGTTATGTGCCGCCGGAGCTTTCGGATCGAAGAACGGCGGCTGCAGAATCGCGGCCGGGAAGTTCAGCGCATTCTGAAGCGGCAGGTTCACGGCGTTCACGGTCTGCGGATCCATCGACCACTCGTGACGATCGACCGGTGCGCCCAGCCGTCCGACCTGGCGGTGATACTCAAACAGGTTGCCGCGCCACATGTTGCCGAACAGATCGTCGGACTTCACTTCGTAAGCCGAGTAATCGATCCAGGTCTCGGGGTAGCCGATGCCGACATACAGCGTCGTCAGCTTTTCCTGGGCTTCGGCCTTGGTCTTGGGATCCATCCAGTCGAGCGCCTCAATGCGCTTGCGGAAGGCGGCGATAATGTTCGACACCATGGCCTGGGCCTGTGTCTTTGACTCGGGCGGGAAGTATTTCTGCGCGTAAATCTGGCCTACGTCGTCGCCAAGTTCGCGGTTGACGATGGCGATGGCACGCTGCCAGCGTGGACGCTGCTGCGGCGCGCCGGAGAGCGTCTTGCCGAAGAAATCGAAACGCTCGTCGGCAAAGTTGCTGGAGAGGAACCCGGCGTTGTCTTCGATCATGTGATAGGCCAGCCAGTCCTTCCAGGTGTCGAGCGACTCCGAGGCCACCAGTGCCGACTCGCCGATGAAGGCGGTCGGCTCCCACACGATGAAGCTCTTCTGCTTCGAGAGTCCGGCGCCCCGGAAATAATCCGTCCAATCCAGGCCGGGAGCGTTCTTGTTGAAGTCGGCCATCGTCCACACGTTGTTGGCCTTGTGAATGTCGTCATTGTCAGCCAGACTGGTGTGCTTCTCGGCGATGGCATGCTCCAGCGCGATGATCTTTTCAGCGCGGGCATCGGTGTTGTCGAAGCCGGCCAGCTTCAGCATGGCCGAGACATGCGCCTGATACTTGCTGCGCACTTCCTTCATGTGCTCGCTGTCCGACAGGTAGTACTCGCGGTCAGGAAGCTGCACGCCGCCCTGGATGAGATAAGCAGCGTAGCGATCAGGATCGTTGAAGCCACCCGCCACCCACAGTCCGAAGAGATGATTGGTGTGGAAGTTGGTGTTGTTCAGAGCGTCGACGTCGGCGCGCAGGGTTTGTCCCATGGCGTACGCCAAGTCTTTCTTGTTGTTGATGCCGGCAATCGCCTTCAGATGAGGCTGCAGCGGCTCGTCACCCTTGGCGTTAATGGTCTTCTCATCCATGTAGGAGTTGTAGAGGTCGGCGATCTTGCGCTTGCTGGCATCGCCGGAGGCGCCGTTCTTGGCGGCCTCTTCAATGATGGCGGCAGTATTTTTGTTGGCGATGTCGTCGAGCGCGGAGAACACGCTGAGACGCGCGCGGTCGGCGGGCATGGGAGTGTTCTTGATCCAGTCACCGTTGCAGTAAAGATAAAAGTTATCGCCCGGCTTGACGGACTTGTCCATGTTGGCGACGTTGATGCCGTGCACCGCTGACGTTGTGCTCGCCTCCTGCGCATAAGCAGGAAGCAGGGCCAGGCCGAGCGAGCAGATGGCGGCGGATTTCAGAAACACTTCCAATGATTCGGTTAGGAATTTCATGTATTGGCTCCAAAGGTAGATCCAGAGACAGGGCAGCGCCCACACTGGAGGAACAAACAGATGAGGTTAGCACGGTGCCTGGGTTTTCGTATGTGCCCGGCGCTGCGGTTCGTCACAGCATGTCCGGATTGTCCGGAGACGGACAGAGTGGGGGGGAGACGGACAGAGTGGGGGGAGCACGCCTTCAGGCGTGCATGGAAAATGTGCAAGCTTATGGAAGGCGTCATCCTGAGTGGAGGCGCCTGCGTTTGGCGCCGGAGTCGAAGGACCCCTATAGCCGAGTTGATCCCGGTGGTATAGTGGACGGCCCACCCTGGAAGGCGAGTAAGAAACTTTCCCGCAATAGAGGTCCTTCGACTCCGCGTCCGCCCGCCGCGCCAGGCGCGTCGGAAAATCAATGCGGACGCTCCGCTTGATTTCATAACGACGTTGGCTCGATCGGCCGAGTACTCTGAGTTTGTGTAAGACCAGGGGCTCGGGGAGGGAGCCAACGCGACGTTGATTATAGGTTGTGATTATCACCCTGGGTTTCAGCAGTTAGCGATTTTTGATACGGCAACCGGCGAAGTGAGCTACCGGCGCTTGCCGCGGGCCGAGGTAGAGAGTTTTACCGGGGCCTGAGCGAGCCGGCGCTGGTGGGCATGGAAGCCTGTGGCTTCACGCTGTGGTTCGAGGAGCTGCTGGCCGAGCTGGATCATCGGCTGTGGATCGGAGACGCAGCGCGGATTCGAGCGGCGGTGGTGCGCCGGCAGAAGACGGACCAGCGCGATGCGGATCACATTTTGACCTTGCTGCTGGAGAAGCGTTTTCCGCGGCTGTGGGTGCCGACGGCGGAAGAGCGCGATGTGCGGCAGTTGCTGTTGCATCGTCATGCTCTGGTGCGATTGCGGACGCAGGTGAAGAATCAGTTGCACGCCATCGCGCTGAATCAGGGGCTGCAGAAAAAACGGCAGCTATGGACGGAAGCCGGGCGGGCGCAGTTGCAGAAGCTGGAGCTGCGACCTTATGCGGCGCAGCGGCGAGCCGAGTCGCTGCTGCGGCTGGATGGCTTGGACCAGCAGATCCGGGAGCTGAGCCGGCAAGTGGTCGCTGAGGCGGACAAGCGCAGCGCGGCTCGGCTGCTGATGAGCCATCCCGGAGTAGGTCCGCAGACGGCGCTGGCCCTGGTGCTGAGCCTGGGTCCGGTGGAGCGGTTCAGCAATGCCAAGAAGGTGGCCAGCTATGTTGGGCTGATTCCTTGCGAGCACAGCTCGGGAGGCAAGCAGCGGCTGGGACACATCAGCAAACAGGGGTCGCCGCTGTTGCGCTTTCTGCTGGTGGAAGCCGCACAGAGTGCGGCCCGCTACGATGCCGAGCTGAAGCGCATGTATGTGCGTTTGAGTTTGCGGCGCAGCCGGGCGCAGGCGAAAGTGGCGGTGGCCCGGCGACTGGCGACACGGTTGTACTGGATGCTGCGCACGAGTAAGAACTATGCGCAGCTGCTGAGCAGTGGTGCAGGCGAGCCCGAGTCATCCTGTGGCACGGTTTAAGAGCCGAGCGCTTGAGTGAGCAGCCTGCCTCCCGCCGCTGCGAGGCGGGAGTTCGAAAGCAATCCTGGCGGACAACGCCGAATAGATGGGTGGCGAAGCTGCTGCTTTCGCCCGCAGATTGGAGACGAGCCCCTGGTCAGGAAGTTTCCATGAGAGCGAACTGGCGCATCTTTTGTGCGTCGCCGCCCCCGTATGCCTTGACAACGCCAACGTCGTTATAGACAGGATGACAATCTGGGAAAAGTATCGCAAGAATGCACCGCTGAAGCGGTGCTCCACCCAGCAGAATCCGGGTGCCCCATAACCTGCTCTGAGGTTGTCGAAGGGTCTCGCGGTTTTCGAGACGTGGGTCTTTAAAGAATTATGTCTGGGTGGAGCACGCCTTCAGGCGTGCATGGAAAATGTGCAAGCTTATGGAAGGTGTCATCCTGAGCGGAGGCGCCGGGTTATGGCGCCGGAGTCGAAGGACCCCTATACCCGAGTTGATCCCGGTGGTCTAGTGGACGGCCAACCCTGGAAGGCGAGTAAGAAACTTTTCCGCGATAGAGGTCCTTCGACTCCGCGTCCGCCCGCCGCGCCAGGCGCGTCGGAAAATCAATGCGGACGCTTCGCTCAGGATGACAATCTGGGAAAAGTATCGCAAGAATGCACCGCTGAAGCGGTGCTCCACCCAGCAGAATCCGGGTGCCGCATAGCCTGCCCTGAGCTTGTCGAAGGGTCTCGCGGTTTTCCAGAGGTGGGTGGGTGACTATTCGTACCGCAACGCTTCGGCAGGCAGCACGCTGGCCGCCGACCACGACGGATACAGCGTCGCAATAAACGACACCCCGATCGCAACGGCCGCGACCAGAATCCCATCCTGTACACGCACCGCGAAGGGCACGTAGTCAATCGAGTACACCTCGGCGGAAAGCGAGACCAGATGATAGTGCCCGGCCGCAATCGAGACCACGTAACCGGCAATCAATCCCAGCACGGTTCCGATCACGCCGATCAGAATGCCCTGATACATGAAGATGCGGCGGATCTGCCGCCGCTTGGCGCCCATTGAGACCAGCACCGCGATGTCGCGCGTCTTCTCCATCACCATCATGATCAGCGAGATTAGAATGTTGAGCGCGGCGACGAAGACGATCAGGCCGATGGTGATGAACGTGACCATGCGTTCCAGCCGCAGCGCGTGGAAGAGGGCGTGGTTCTGCTCCATCCAGTTGGTCGACATGAAGCCCTTGCCGGCTTCGGCTTCGAGCTGGCGGCCGATCTCGCCAGCCTTATAGATGTCGTCGACCTTGAATTCCAGCACCGAGACCACGTCGCTCAGGTCAAACAGCCGCTGCGCGTCGCCAAGCCGGATGAAGGCCCACGAGCTGTCGTAGTCGTAGAAGCCGGATGAGAAGATGCCGGCGACCTTGAAGCGTTTGTACTTGGGAACGACGCCGAAGGGCGTCAGTTCGCCCTGCGGACTGGTGACGGTGATGACGGAACCGACGCTCGCGCCCAGTTCGTCGGACATGTCCTTGCCAAGAATGATGGGCGGCAGGGAAGAGCCCGCGTCGTCCGAGCTGCTGCTACCGGAGTTGCCGACGCCGGATGCCGGAGCGTCAAGCGCTGCGGCTGAGCCCTGGGTGATCGTGTTCAGGATCGAGCTGACCTTGCTCTCGTCTTGCGGGACAATACCCTTCAGAATGCCGCCCTGTGCGCGCGCGCCGCGCGAGAGCAGCACCTGCTCGTAGATGGCGGGCGCTCCGGCGACCACGTGCGGCTGCTTCTCCAAACGCGCCAGCAACGTCTGCCAATCGCGAATGCCGTCGCTCTGCACGCGCAGCAGATTGATGTGCGACGTAGAGCTGAGTAGCCGGTCCTGCAGGTCCTCGCGGAATCCGTTGTTGATGGCCAGGGCGATGATCAGCGATGCCACCCCGGCGGCCACGCCGATGATCGAGATGATGGTGATGATGCCAATGACGGCCTGGCGGCGCTTGGCGCGCAGATACCGCGACGCGATGAACAGTTCAAATTGCATTCAGCTCAGGCTCGGCGAAGGTTCATTGTAACCAAAGCGGTTTACCCAGGAATGTTGTCATCACGAGGAGACCTTCAGGTCGACGAGGGATCTGCTTTGTTGGGTCACGGAACGGACCTTCCGTGGCGATGGACACCAGATCCCTCGCTTACGCTCGAGATGACAATTCTGGAAGATGGATAGGCACCCGGAATTACTTGAAGCGAGGTATCACCGCCGGACCCGGAATTACCTGAAGCGAGGTATCACCGCGGGAACGTCACTCCGATATGTGCGGTAGGCGTCGCCGAAGCGCTGCTCCAGTTCGCGGTCTTCAATCCTGATCATCAACGCCCCGGTGACCATGGCGAAACCAGCCAGCGCGAACAGCGGCGCCAAGCCCGTGCCCACGCACCAGCCCAGAACCTCGCAGAGGTGCCCGAGATAAATCGGATGGCGTATGCGAGCCCGAATGCCCGCCGTCACCAATTGCTGGCGGTGCAGGTCCGGTTCCAGTTCATCCAGCCCCGACACCTGCGAGCGATGGAATCCCCGGAACGCCTGCTTGTAAATCGAGAGGCCTATCCAAAACAGAAATGCCGCTGGCAGCCAATTCCACCAGTTCTGGTAATAGTGTGCGGAGCGGTAGGGCCAGACGATAGCAAATGCTGCCGCAATGAACACGGCCCAGATTGGCAGGATGAGGGTGAACGCGCGGCGTCCGCGTTTGCGCCAGCGATCGATGAAGGGATGCACCACCAGCCAGAACAGCGGGATGGTGCAGTAGACCGAGCAGGCGAGCATGGCAACCAGATCAATGACGGAGCGCAGTGTCATGTGCCCTGAATGGTATCGCCTTCGCAACCGCGGTTAAAGGAGCACGGGGACTTCGCGTTGGCGTAAGCGTTCGCAGTTCTCAGCAATAAGTTTTCTTAGGTGTCATCCTGAGCGGAGCGTTCGCGCAACTTCTTTTCCGCGCCTTGCGCGGGCGGACGCGGAGTCGAAGGACCCCTACATCATTCACGAATGCCGGGCTGAAGCCCGGCGACACACGTGTCGCCCCTGAAGGGGCTCACGGCCGGAAAGAACGCATCCACGGCACGACTGAAGTCGTGCCCTGATACAAAGCTCGGATTCCGCGCCGGCGCAGAAGACGTCGTCGCAAGTTTTGCTGGTTGTCATCCCGACCGCAGGCGGGCTGCCTTGGCCCGCCGGAGTGGAGGGAGTTGCTGTTAGCGGCCTCGGAAGACTCTTCCACCCCGTACCAGAAGCAGGTCCCTCCATGCGGACTGAAGTCCTTAGTCGGGATGACAACCAGTGTGACTGGCTGCGAAATACCGACAACCGACAACCGGCAACCGACAACCGACAACCGGCAACCGACAACCGACAACCGGCAACCGGCAACCGACAACCGGCAACCGACAACCGACAACCGACAACTCTTCCCCGTTCAGCGCCGATTTCGCCCCACCCAACTTCTCTATTGCCATGGCGGATGCCGGCGCATCCCCAGCTCCCGCCTGCTGCCCTATAATGGAACGTTAACCTCTCCGTCCTCATCCATTTAGTAAGGGGTATTGATGGCCACAACTGAATTTGCCGTGCACGGCGCCGAACATGGGGCCGTGCGCGAGCCTGTCGTTAACGATTTCAGCATCCAGGTTGCAACCGTAAACGGCTCCGGCTCGCAGAGCGCCAACAACATTTTGCTGCGCACCATCTTCCAGATGGGAGTTCCGGTTTCCGGCAAGAACATGTTCCCGTCGAACATCGCCGGACTGCCGACCTGGTACACCATCCGCGCCAGCAAGAACGGCTACATCGCGCGCAAGAAGGAAATCGATTTCCTCATCGCCATGAATCCCGAGACGGCAAAGGAAGACGTCCTGGCGCTGGCGCCCGGCGCCGTAGCGCTTTACGACGAGCCGCTCAAGCTCAGCGAGCTACGCACCGACCTGACGTTTTACGCCGTCCCGTACGACAAGATCACCGCCGCGGTTTGCCCCGAGTCCAAGTTGCGCAAGCTGGTCAGGAACATGGTGTACGTCGGAGTAGTGGCGAAGCTGGTCGGGCTCGACATGGGGGAAGTGGAGAAGGCGCTGCGCAAACAGTTCGCGACCAAGGTCAAGGCTGCCGAGCTGAACTGGAAGGCTGCCAAGGCCGGCTTCGAATACGCTGCCTCCTCTTTGACGAAGGCGGACCCGTTCAACATCGAGCGCATGAACGAGAACATTGGCAAGATCATCGTCGACGGAAACTCGGCAGCGGCCATGGGCTCGATGTTTGCCGGCGTGACGGTGGTGACCTGGTACCCGATCACGCCCTCCTCCTCGCTGGTGGAAAGCCTCATTGAATACATGAAGGAGTACCGCGTAGGTCCCGATGGCAAAGCGACCTTTGCTATCGTGCAGGCCGAGGACGAACTGGCCGCCATCGGCATGGTGCTGGGCGCGGGCTGGGCGGGAGCGCGCTCTATGACGGCCACGGCCGGTCCCGGAATTTCGCTGATGGCGGAGTTTGCCGGCCTGGGATATTACGTTGAGCTTCCCGGCGTAATCTGGGATGTGCAGCGCGTGGGCCCGTCGACTGGATTACCCACTCGCACCGCGCAAGGCGACATCAGCTTCGTCGCCAAATTGTCGCACGGCGACACCAAGCATGTGATGTTGCTGCCCAGCTCGCCGGGCGAGTGTTTCACCATGGCCGGCGATGCCTTTGACTTGGCCGAGCAGCTGCAGACGCCGATTTTTGTCATGTCGGATCTCGATCTGGGTATGAACAACTGGATGTCGGATCCGTTTCCATATCCCGATCAGCCGCAGAAGCGCGGCAAGATCCTGACCAAAGAGCAGCTTCAGCAAGCCGGCAGTTTTGCGCGATACAAAGATGTGGACGGCGACGCTATCACCTATCGCACGCTCCCCGGCACCGATCATCCCAGCGCGGCATGGTTTGCCCGCGGCAGCGGTCACAACGAGAAAGGGCAGTACAGCGAGCGTCCTGACGACTACGCCAACAACATGGACCGCCTGGCGCGGAAGTTTGAGACGGCGCGCACCATGGTTCCGCGGCCCGAGCTGGTGCGCAACGCCGGCAATGAAATTGGGATCATTGCCTACGGCACCTCGCATCACGCGCTGGTTGAAACCATGGACCAGTTGCAGAACGAGTTCGGGGTTAAGGTCGATTACCTGCGGCTGCGCGCCTATCCCTTCACCCGCGAGACGCACGATTTCGTCGCCGCGCATAAGCGCGTCTACATCGTCGACCAGAACCGCGATGGGCAGATGCACGAACTGCTGAAGCTCGACGTCGCGGTTCCGGAGATCGCCAAGCTGCGCAGCGTCCGTCACTACAACGGGCTGCCGATTGATGCGCGCTCCATCACCGACGAGATCATTTCCCAGGAGGGCAAATAATGGCGACTACCACTACGCCGCCGCCCCAGCCGAAAACGAACCGCGTGGGACTGACGGTCCTCGACTATCGCGGAGGCAAGACCACGCTGTGCGCCGGCTGCGGCCACAATGCGATTTCCGAGCGCATCATCGACGCGTTTTACGAAATGGGCATCGAGCCCGAGCACGTTCTCAAGATGTCGGGTATCGGTTGCTCCTCCAAGAGCCCGGCCTACTTCATGAGCCGCTCGCACAGCTTCAACTCCGTCCACGGCCGCATGCCTTCGGTAACCACGGGCGCGGTGCTGGCGAATGCGAAGATGATCGCTCTGGGTGTGAGTGGCGACGGCGATTCGGCGTCGATCGGTATCGGACAATTCGTTCACCTGATGCGCCGCAATCTGCCGATGATCTACATCATCGAAGATAACGGCGTGTATGGGCTGACCAAGGGACAGTTTTCGGCCACCGCCGATATTGGCTCGAAGCTGAAGACCGGCGTCATCAACGATCTTCCGCCGATTGACACCTGCGCGCTGGCCATCATGATGGGCGCCACGTTCGTCGGCCGCTCGTTCTCCGGCGACAAGAAGCAGCTGCAGACCATGCTGAAGGCCGCGCTGGCCCATCGGGGGACCGTGATGCTCGACGTGATCTCGCCCTGCGTGACGTTTAACGATCACGAGGGTTCGACCAAGTCGTACAAGTTCATGATCGACCATGAAGAGCCGGTGCACGATCTGAACTTTGTGCCGCACTTCAACGAGATCAATGTCGACTACGATCCGGGCACGACCACGAGCGTCACCATGCACGACGGCTCCAGCCTGCGTCTGCACAAGCTGGAGAAAGAATACGATCCCTGCAACAAGACCGAAGCTATCCGGCGGATCATGGAGTCGCACAAAGACGATGAGGTTTTGACCGGCGTGCTGTACCTGGATACCAAGGCGCCGAGCTTTGTCGACATGATCAACATGACCGATGAGCCGCTGGCGACGCTGCCCGAGAGCGTGACCCGTCCCTCGCGCGAGGCGCTGAAAGCCTGCATGGACGAGCTGCGCTAGCGTTCTGGGTAGTATGGTGGTTGCGAAGCTCTGGGTGGAGCGGGCCTTCATGCGAGTAGTTCGGGTAGACCTGGCCTTTAGAGCAGCGAATCGTTCGGGTAGGGCTGGCTTTAGAGCAGCGAGTAGTTTGGGTAGAGCTGGCCTTCAGGCCAGCGTCCAAGCCCATTATTATTACTAAGGCGAGGCGGCCTTCAGGCCGACGAGCCGTCCGCTTTCTGAGAGGGGCCGAATCTCATCCGTGATGCCAGCCGCTGCCACCGAAGACTTTTCCGTTGAACTGGGAATGCCTCATCTGGGGCGCAGCGGGCTGAACGAATCGGCCTTGCTCAAGATGGTTGGTCACGACCGCTGGAAGGTATTCGCGAATGCGAGCGGCGTCGCCACCGACAAGATTGCCGACGCCTTCGAGAACCGGCTGTACGCCACCTTCTGCTTCGTGGAACTGCTGCTGCCGCCCGATCGCCCGCTCAGCGCCTACGACGAAAACGACTGCCTGCGCTTCTCCCGCGATCTCACTCACTACGGCCGGATCTACCTCGACGGCTACTACAAGCTGAAGAATGGCGGCCCGTTCAGCGTTCGCTGTACCAACGTATTTATCTACCAGCTTGCCGGGCCGCAGCAGTTGAAGATGGCGCAGCCGGAAAATTGCGACTTCACCAATATTCCGGAGCTGGCGTCGCAGCCCGACTCGCTGAACCTGTGCCGCGCCGCCAAGGCCGAGGGAAGGTTTCAGGCGCCGATGGCGAACCCCGGCAACCTGGGTACTCGCGCGAGTCGACTATCCGCTCGATCCCGACCGCGATGCCAATGGCGCGGGCCTGATTTACTTCGCGAATTTTGTCTGCTTCCTCGACTTCGCCGAACGCGTTCTGCTGAACGATCGCGGAGCTCCGGTCGACCTGATCGACGCGCGATCGACCTTCTGGAGGCAGACCGGATACTTCGCCAACGCCATGTTCGACGATCGCCTGGAAATTTCCATCACCGGGGGAGTCGAGATCTTTGAAGATCGTCTGGTGATCCTGGCCTTCGACTATCGCATGTCGCGAGCCAGCGACGGCAAGCTGGTGCTCATCTCGGCCGCGCGCAAATCGGCGAAGCTCACCCCCGATGCCCGGGCATGGATTGCCGGGCTGGAAAAGAAAAGCTCCGAATAACCGCATGGATAACGCTCAGCTCGAACGCATGATTCAGTACGTCAAGACGCAGGTCCTGCGCAATCCGCAGGTAGAGATTGGTCCCGATACGCCGCTGGTTTCGTCCGGCATGATCGACTCGTTCGCACTGATCGAAACCCTGGTGGAGTTGGAGCGCGTCACCGATCTGCGAATTCCCGCCGCCATGGTGGCGCCTTCCGACATGGACACAGTCCGAAAGATGTTCGAAGTGGCCGCAAGACTGGGCAAGCCGCGCAAGAGGTAGGGTGGAGCACGCCTTCAGGTGTGCAGTCGGCGGCCCAACTGACTGCAGTACAAGACAACCATAAGAACGTAACGATTCCAGCAACATCCCTGCGTTGCTCCGCCCTCTCCCTCCCGTTATCATGGACAGGCTTCCGTGGAACGCGCCGCGGTTTGTAACAGGGGAAAGGGAAGTTGAGCACAGCCGAGTCCAGCGTGATTCCATCCGAGCCCATACCGCAGTCGCCGTCACGGCGCCGCTGGATCAAGCCTGCACTCTTCCTTTTTTCGCTCGTGTTCAGCCTGGCCGGCTTCCTCGCCTTCGATTACTTCTACAGCTCGGCGGTCCTGGGCGCGGCGGTCTCCGGAGGCGAGCACGGCTTCTGCTTCTCGCGCGATCCCATCCGCGTCTTCGCGTTTCGTCCCGACTGCACCTGCATCCGCCCCTGGCTGGGGACGTCGTTTGAGTTCAAGACCAACAGCCTTGGCTTCCGTGACCAAACCGTTCGCCAGGTCGAAGCGAAAAGTTCTTCAGCCACGCATCCTGATCCTGGGCGACTCCGGTCCCGAGGGCATGACCGACTGGGCCCAGAGCTACGTTGGGCGGCTGACGAAGGCGTTCCCGCAATACGAATTTCTTAACAGCAGCGTGGAAGGCTACTCGCCTTCGAATTATCTGAACACGGCTCGCATGGTGATCCGCGAAGGCATCGACTTCGACGAGGCCATCGTCTTTATCGACATCTCCGACGCGCAGGACGAAGCCGCGTTCTTCCATGACGAGGGGCCGAGCGGCGCCGTCGGCATCGCCAATCAAAAGCGCTCGGTGTCAAGCTGGTATTCCGACCTGCGCCTGGACATCAACAATCATCTGTTGCTGACCAACGATGTCTTCGACTTCTTTGAGAAGACACTGGTGCGGCTCGGCTGGTATCACCTGGACCTCGGTCACGGCGGCAACGAATTCGATCTCGAGCGCTCGGCCTGGACCTATCGCGCCATCTCCGACAGCGAGCCCTACGAGACCGGCTATGCGCCGCTGGGGCTGGAGGGCGGCATCCGCAAAGAGCAGCAGAAGATGGATACGCTCTGGCGCGAGTTGAAGGAGCGCAACATTCCGATCTCCGTGGTCGTCGGTCCCTGGCCTGCGCAGCTGGCGCACGACGATCGCAATTCGCGCGAAGTCAGCATCTGGCAGGACTGGTGCGCGGGCAAGTGCAAGCGCTTCGTTAATCTTTTCCCGGCATTCTTCGATGCGAAAGCGCAGTGCCCCAGCACTCAGCCGGGCTGCTGGTACGAGAAAGATTTCATCTTCGGCGACACGCATTACAACAACACCGGCGATGCCATGGTGGCCGACGCGGTCGGAAAAGCCCTCACCGACAATGCGGTGACCAAGCGACAATCGGACGCACCCACGGCTGCAGAGAACCCTGCTCCAAGCGAGGTGCGCCGATGAGCTGGGATCCCGGCATGCCGCTTTGCATTTTTCTGTACGCGATTGGGCTGGCGCTCAGCCTGCTGGCCATCGGCAAGCTGCGCTCGCGCATCGCGCGGCAAGCGATGCTGCTCATCGTCAGCTACGCTCTATACCTCACCTGGGGGAGCTGGTTTCTGGGCGTGCTGCTGGCTTCCACGCTGGTCAACTTCCTGGTAGGACGCTGGATCGCGCGGCAGCCCTCGATGAGTAAGCTGTGGGTCGGCCTGGGCTTCAATCTGCTGCTGCTGGCGGCCTTCAAGTACGTGCCCGGCATCGCGGTCACGGTCCCGTTTGCCTCGCTGCAGAAGTTCTCGCACCTGGCTTTGCCGCTCGGCATCTCGTTCTGGACGTTCCAGGCCATGAGCTACCTCTTCGACCTGTATCGGGGCAAGGAACTCGATCCCACGTTGTGGGAGTTCGCGCTCTACATGGCGTTCTTCCCGGTCGCCATCTCGGGCCCCATCTGCCGCATGCCCGACCTGCTGCCGCAGTTCCGCTCGGATGAAGCGCCATCGCGCAACGACGTCGGCGGCGGCCTTTGCCGCATCGCTACCGGCGTGCTGATGATGCAGATTGCGCAATTGCTGGGGAAGGGAATCTTCGCCGCGCAGAGTATCAATGCCGGTTTCGATCAGACGGCCGGGCTCAGCGGGATCGACGTCTGGTGCCTGATCGTCGGCTACGGCCTGCAGATTTTCTTCGACTTCGCCGGCTATTCGCACATTGCCATCGGCGCGGCGCGGATGATGGGCTTCGTGCTGCCGGAGAATTTCCATCGGCCGTTCTCGTCGAGCACGCCGTCGGTCTTCTGGACGCGCTGGCACATGTCGCTGTCGTTCTGGATTCGCGACTACGTCTTCATTCCGCTGGCCATGGCGTTTCGCCAGGAATGGTGGCGCAAGTTTTGCCTGCTGATCGCGATGGTGCTGTTCGGCATCTGGCACGGCGCAACCGTGTTGTTTGTGCTCTTCGGCTGCTATCACGGCGTGCTGCTGATCCTGCATCGGCAGTTGCAGCAGGCCGGGCGCAGTTTGCGCTGGGCTCCGGCAGGGAAGGGATGGTCTTTCTTTTCCTGGCTGCTGACCATGATCCTGATCAGCCTGGGGTGGATTTTCTTCCGTGCCGGCTCGCTGGGGCAGGTGGGCCAGATGTTTTCCGCGCTTATCTCCCCGGCCGGATACGCGCGGCATGCTCTGGGCCTCAGCCTGTATTTGTTGGTTGGGAGTCTGGCCATCCTCTACGCCGTAGTGCTGGCAATCAGCGACGCTCTCGACCGCCGTGCCGAGCGGCTGGGTTCGGCTGCAACTCCTGCCGCAGAGATCGTTGCGACGCTGGTTCGCGATCGCTGGGTCTGGCTCCTTCCACTCTGGGGCGCGGCCTGCGTGCTGGTGATGACCATGATCCCGCACCAGAGCCGTGCCGCCAACGTGTTCATGTATCGCTTCTTCTGAGGTCGGAACAGAGCAACTTCACCGTGCGCGGCGAACCTCCGCTCCCTGACAAGCGTGTCATCCTGAACGCAGGTTCGCGCTTTTTGCGAACCGGAGTCGAAAGACCCCTACCCCCGGATCAACCTTCTCGAGGCGCTGCTGGCGCGCCCTCTCCGACCTGCGGTAAGATTCCCGCATGCCCAAACATTCGTCGCAGTTCGAGGTGGCGTGTCCGTGCTGCGGCGCGGCCCTGAAGATCGATCCTGAAGTGAAGGCCGTAATCGCGCATACGCCAAAAGCGGTGCCCAAGACTTTTGAAGACCTGGAGGCAGCAGCCCGCGCCATGAAAGACCAGGACAGCCGGAAAGAGTCGCTCTTCCGTCAGTCGGTGGAGGCGCAGAAAAATCAGGGTGACCTGCTGGAAAAGAAATTTCAGGAGGCGCTGAAGCGCGCCAAGGAGACGCCGGACACGGGCAAGCCGCTGCGCGATTTCGATCTGGATTGAGGAAAATCCTAATCGCTATTGGCCTTTCGCCGAGGGCGATCGTTCACTTCCGGCTTCTGCCGAAGAGCGGAACAGCGAAAAGCGAATAGCGAAAACGCTTTACAAGCATTGAGAAGGTCTGTGGCGCATCTTAATCCACGTCCGCTTCTGCTCGGCCACCGCGGCGTTCGGCCGCTGCCTTTCCTCGGACTGCGTTGGCGTAAACCTGAATTGCCGCCGGAGAACACGCTCGCGGCCTTCGATTACGCTTTGGAGCACGGCTGCGACGGCTTCGAATTTGACGTGCGTTACAGTCGCGATCGCCGCTCGATCCTGCATCACGATCCCAAGCTGAAGGGCCGCGAGGTCGCCGTCACCGACCATGCTCCGCTGGAGCGCCGCATCGGCTACAAGCTGCCTTCTCTGGAAGACGTGCTGGCACTCTTCGGCGCGACGGCATGGCTAGACATCGAGTTGAAGGTCGCCGGCGAGGAAGAGGCGATTGCCGCGGCCCTGCGGGCACATCCGCCGCAGCGCGGTTTCGTGGTGTCGTCGTTCCTCCCGGAAGTGCTGCTTCGCCTGCGCGAGATTGACCCATCGCTTCCTCTCGGCTATCTGTGCGAGCACAAGGAGGACGCCCAACTCTGGAGCGGTCTGCCCATCACGCATTTCCTTCCGCATTCTTCGCTGGTTTCGGAGTCTCTGGTTGAGGAAGCGCATCGCCGCAAAATGAAGCTGTTCACCTGGACGGTGAATGTCGGCGAGGAGTTGCTGCGCTTAGCCGGCTGGGGAGTCGACGGCCTCATCTCGGACGATCCCCGGCTGCTGAGCCAGACCTTTCCCCGTAGCGGCACAGCCAGCGCCGCCGCCGCCGGCTGATCGCGGGGAAGCGCTGTTCGCTATTCGCCAGAGGCGCTATTCGCTCTTCGCTTTTCGCCAGAGAAGCGCTTCCGATGTCGCCTGGTTCAAGGAGACAGCGGTCTTGAGTTGTCATCAAGAGGAAGCCGATGATGGACCTTCTGGACAGGCGACGGAAAGCAGATCCCTCGTCGCGCTTAAGCGCTCCTCGTGATGACAATCTCCGGATGGCCGCCGTTCTGGTGAATAGCGAAAAGCGTTCTGGCGAATAGCGAAACGCGTTCTGGCGAAACGCGTCCTCGCGATTACAATCGTAGCGATGCCGACCACTGGCGAACGATTTGAACGCGCCGTCTCCATCATGGCGCGCTTGCGCGGCCCCGGCGGATGCCCTTGGGACCGCGAGCAGACCTTCGATACCATCAAACCCTACACGCTGGAGGAAGCCTACGAGGTTATCGAGGCCATCGATGCCCGCGACTGGGATGAACTCACCGGAGAGCTGGGCGACCTGCTGCTGCAAGTGCTCTTCTACGCCGAGATGGCGCAGGAGGAGAAGCATTTCTCGATCGACGATGTGCTGGACCGGCTGTCGAACAAGCTGGTCGACCGCCATCCCCACGTCTTTGGCGAGGTGAAAGCCGACACTCCGGGCGAGGTGCTGCGCAACTGGCAGGCGCTGAAGGCCGAGGAGAAGAAGAAGCGGCAGCAGGAGACGGGCGAGAACGCGAAAAAGGAAGATCATCCGGAGTCGGTGCTGGCGGGCGTGTCCACGGCCATGCCCTCGCTGATGGAGGCCTACAAGATCAGCTCGCGGGTGGCGCATGTTGGCTTCGACTGGCCGAACATCGAAGATCTCTTCGCCAAGCTGAATGAAGAAACGGCCGAGCTGCGCAAGAATCTGGAAGAGTATCCTGAGCCGGGGCCGCAGCCGGAATCGAGAGCGGGCGTTGCCGGGGCGCGTGGTGCAAAGATTCCCGACGAGCTGCGCGCGCGCCTGGAAGACGAGGTGGGCGACCTCTTTTTTGTTCTGGTGAATATTGCCCGCTATTTATCGCTTGATCCTGAGTCGGCTCTGCGCAAGACGAACCGCAAATTCCGGCGTCGCTTCCAGTACCTGGAGGAGCGACTGCGGGAGCAAGGCCGCAAGCCCGTGGAAGCTTCGCTCGCAGAGATGGAGTCGTTGTGGCAGGAGTCCAAGCAGCAGGAAAAACTGTGAGCGACCCTATTCATGTGCGCAACCTTCACGACGTGGAGGAGTTTCGCGCCTGCGTGGTGCTGCAGAAAGAGGTCTGGAACTTTGCCGACAACGAACTGGTGCCGCTACGGATTTTTTCGCTGGCACCCAAGATCGGCGGCCAGACGATTGGCGCGTGGGACGGCGGGGCGCTGGTGGGCTTCGCATTTTCGATTCCCGGTACGCGCAACGGCCATTCGTATCTGCACTCGCACATGCTGGCCGTGAAAGCGGAGTATCGCAACAGTGGACTGGGCCGGCGCCTCAAGCTTTTTCAACGCGACGACGCTATCAAGCTCGGTTACGAGCTGATGGAATGGACCTTCGATCCGCTGGAGATCAAGAACGCCTATCTGAATTTGGAGCGGCTGGGAGCGATCGCGCGGCGCTACAACATCAATCAATACGGCATCACGTCGTCGCCGCTACAGGGATTTTTGCCGACCGACCGCCTGGTGGCCGAGTGGTGGCTGAAGTCGCGGCGCGTCGAAGAACTTCTGAGCAACGATGACCACAGGCCGTTCCAGGAGGAAATGCGCATCGAGATTCCGGCGGAGATTTACGAGTGGAAGGCGCAGCCGGAGACGCGGCAGAAAGCCGCCGGCGTGCAGTTGCGCAATCGCGAACAGTTTCTGAAGGCGTTCGCTGACGGCCTGGCGTGTTTGCGCTATGGTCGCGACGATGTCGGCAACGGAGTCTTCGTGCTCGGACGCTGGGATGAGCCGTGGTCGTACGGAAGTTGAGGGCGAAACAGCGCCGTACGTTGTGTCTGCCGTTAGGGAGCTTATTCCGTCTCGCCGAATTTGCATTTCTTTTCTGGTTGTCATCCCGACCGGAGGCGGCGTATCCGCCCGACGGAGTGGAGGGACCTGCTTTTTGCTTGCATGAGTAGAATCCTGCCGCCGGGCGAGATCAGCAGGTCCTTCGACTCCGCGTCCGCCGACCCGCAACAGCGCGGGTCGAAAGGCGAAGCGGACGCTGCGCTCAGGATGACAACCAATAAAACACCGCATGTGAAAGCCCACCCCATGAAGATTGAAGCCATCACCCTTCGCGAGCTGCAGATCCCCCTGGTCCACTTCTTCGAAACCAGCTTCGGACGCACCTACACGCGCCGCGTCATGCTGGTCACGTTACACTGCGACGGCCTCGAAGGCTGGGGCGAGTGTGTTGCCGGCGAAGGCCCGTTCTACTCCGAGGAGTACATCGATGGCGCCTGGGACGTCGTCACCCAGCACCTCGCGCCGGCGCTCATCGGAAAGACGCTGCAAGCCGGCAGAGATGTCCCGGCGCTGCTGTCGCGGGTGCGCGAGCATCCGATGGCAAAAGCTGCGCTGGAGAATGCAGCCTGGGACGCTGAAGCGCAGCAGAAGGGAATTCCGCTGTGGAAGCTGCTGGGCGGCACGCATCGCGAGATCGCCTGTGGCGTCAGCATCGGCATCCAGGATTCGCACGAGCAACTGCTGGGAAAAATCGCGACGGAGTTAGCCGCCGGTTATCAGCGGATCAAAATCAAGGTAAAGCCCGGGTGGGATGTCGAGGTGCTGGAGAAAATCCGCGCCCGCTGGCCCGAAATCCTGCTGAGCTGCGATGCCAATTCCGCGTACACGCTCGCCGATGAGCAGCATTTGAAGAGCTTCGATCGCTTTAAGCTGCTGATGATCGAGCAGCCGCTGTGGGCCGACGATTTCTACTTCCACGCTCGCCTGCAAAAGCAGATTCAGACCGCGTTCTGCCTTGATGAAGCCATCCGCAGCCCGCGCGACGCCGAGGCCGCGCTCGAACTCGGAGCTTGCCGCATCCTCAATATCAAGGTCGGACGCGTGGGCGGCTTCTCCAACGCTATCGCGATTCACGACGTGGCGCAGCGCTTCAACGTCCCCGTGTGGTGCGGAGGCATGCTGGAATCCGGTGTAGGTCGCGCCCACAACATCGCGCTGTCGACACTGCCGAATTTCAAGCTGCCGGGCGATGTGTCAGCGTCGAAGCGCTATTGGAAGGAAGACATCATCGAGCCCGAGGTCGAAGTCTCGGCGCGGGGAACGATTGCGATCACTGACAAGCCAGGCCGCGGCTATGAACTCCGGCCAGAACTCATCAAGCGGCTGACGGTACGCGAAGAGACGCTGCGTCCTTAATGCAGTTCTTGGTCGAAAATCGCGAGGATTATCGGTGGGCAGTTGCCGCGTTGCTCGCGGCTTCTTTCACTCCTGAGGGCCCACTCTGCGCGACCACATCGGCGCTCTTGTGCAGCAGATCCAGCGCCTGCGCCGTGGTCAGGTCCGAGGAGATAGGCCGGAAGTCGTACATCGTTTCCGACGACCAGATGGTGAGCGACTTGACCAGCAGAATCTTGCCCTCGAACTGAAGCGTCTCTTCGACCTCTTCCCAGTGGCCGCCGCCAATATCCTTCTGGATGATGCGGAATCTCCCGCCTTTATTGAGCCTGCCCAGAATTCCCCAGCCGAAGTCGACGTCCTTGAACAGGGTGCCGTCGATCTTAGCGATGCGCACGGCGCGCTGGTTGATGATCATGTCGCCCTGCATGCCCTGGTACACGGCGGTTTCATGGTTTGGGGGCGTGAAGCTGGGATTAGGAGTGAACTTCAGATGGACCAGTTCCTCGCCGTTAGGTCCGCGATCGGTTCCGGCATAGGTATAAAGAAAGGCGTCGGGCAAACTGGTCAGCATCAGCTCAGCCCGCTCATCATCCTGCTTATTGGAGTCGTGACGTTTGCGGCGAGCGTCCGGATCGTTGGCGAACTTCTCCAGCTTAGCGTCTTCCTTCTGGCGTTGATCTGCGGTCAGCGGCTTGCCATTCAACAGCAGGGTCGTGGACAACCCACCCTGCCTGGTGCGCACGATCTCTTTGACCACCGAGTGGTCCTTATACTGCGTGCTGTCTTTGAACATGTAGTACTGTTCAACGTCCGACGCCTTGATTTCGTTCTTGGAAGCCCGCCGAACTAAGGCGATGGGATCGATGTCGGATTTCTGCTGGGACAACACCGGGAGACTCGCCGCCACGAACACGAAAGCCACCGCTAGCAGCCGGGCGAAATGAGGACGATCTGGTTGCACAAAACCTCTGTTTGAAATGATGCCTGCAAATAGATTAGACGAGTAACTGAATTGTTCAGTTGCTTTTTTGAGTTAAGAGAAGTGCCATTGCGCCGAGGCACCGTGGTGCCACGGCTTCGAACCTGCTACAAACGGGGCAATTACGCGGTCAGGACGGAATCGTCGAAGGTTGGACGCATGTAGAAGAAGAGCGTCGATCCGGCGGCAAAACAGTCCCTTGGGTTTGGCCGCGCCGCACAAGCAAGACCGCTGTTCCCCTGGTATCGGTCTCGCTTGTCGGGTGGCCCTTCCACCGGATCGACCTGCACTCATCCATAGCAACTGAGCATCCAAACGGAGAAGCACGTCCTGGACAACCGGGTAGCGCTGAATTCGTAGTAGGGCTTGCTTGCAGGCCCAAGCTGCTGAGCGGTGCGGCTACTAATCGGGTTTCCAATAGTGGCACCTGGGATTCCACCTGTGAGTAGATGAGTGCCCGCAGCAGGAGACGAGGTTGATACCATCGAATAGCTCGCATGCAACGTAAAGTCATTCCGGAGTTGCTCGATGACGATCTGGGCACAGCCGCCGAAATTGCGGCCAGTCTCGTCGACTTGCGGCACATCAATACCTGGTTCGGCGGAATCGGGACGACCGTCGCCTTACTGGAGCAGGTGGGCGAAGAAACCAGGTCCAACCGGCTTTCGGTTTTGGAGGTAGGAGCGGGCTCGGGCGATCTCCCGGTGAGTGCGGCTCGCACTCTCGCCGGGAAGGGACGGGACGTCAGGGTGACGTTGCTCGATCGCAAGTGGTCGCATCTTCCGCGTAACGGCGTGGCGTCGGTTGCCGGCGATGCGCTGGCGCTGCCATTTTCCGATGGGGCGTTCGACGTGGTGAGCAGCTCGTTGTTTGCTCATCATTTAGAGCCGGAGGAGTTGCGAAGATTTGCCGGCGAGGCGATGCGGGTGTGCCGCCGGGCAGTGCTGATCAACGATCTGATTCGGAGCCGGCTGCATTTGTGGCTGGTGTACGCCGGATTGCCTCTCTTTCGCAGCCCCATCACCTGGCACGACGCCCCGGCGTCGGTGCGGCGGGCGTATACGATGGACGAAATGCAGCAGCTCCTGCGGGATGTGCCCGCAGAGCGAATGACGGTATCGAGGCGCTACCTTTATCGCATGGGAGTGTTGCTGTGGAAGGGCAGTGATTAGCAGATAGCGATTGGCAATTAGCAATTAGCGCATGGCAGTTAGCATTTGGGTGGTTGGCAGGAAATGTCTTGTGTCAGGGCACGACCGTTAGTCGTGCCGTGCAACGCTTCGGATTTGTTGGGTCTCAGCCCCTGCACAGGTTCTGCAGCGGCTAAAGCCGTCTGGTTCAAGCCGCGCTACGGCACGGCTGAAGCCGCGCCCTGATACAAAGCAGCAGTTCCGGAGTTCTTAGCCTTATGCGATTAGGAAGAGCGAAGCCTTGAGTATGGGAGGATGGCCGTTAGCCCGAATTATTAGTCGCTTAATCGCTGTTCGCTAATCGCTGTTCGCTATTCGCCAGTCACTATCGCTAGTCGCTAGTTGCAAATCGCTAGTTGCTAGTTGCTAACTGCCAAATGCTAATTGCTAACTGCCAACTGCCAGATGCTAACTGCCGACAAATCGTTCGATCTCGCCGTAGTCGGCGGTGGCCCTGCCGGCACGTCGACGGCGATTACTGCTGCGCGCTCTGGCGCTCGCGTGGTGCTTCTCGAAGCTGCTGAATTTCCCCGGCACAAAGTCTGCGGAGAATTCGTATCTGCGGAATCGCTCGACGTGCTCTCGGAGCTGTTGCGAGATTCGCCTGCCGGGCAAGCCCTTCTGGAATCCGCTCCGACGCTGGGGCGGGCGCGACTGTTCCTGGGCAATCGGATGATCGAGGCGCCGGTATCGCCTGCGGCCGTAAGCATTTCGCGCTATGACCTGGATGCTGCACTATGGGAGGCGGCACGCGCCGTGGGCGTTGAAGCGTATGCGCACTGCGAGGTGACCTCGTTGTCGGGAGACGGACCCTTCGAAGCGACCACGGCTTTTTGCCGATGCTGCGCCGCCGCCGTGGTGATTGCTGCCGGCCGCTGGTCGCAACTCACTCCTGACCGCGTGGTGCCAGCCGGTCCAAAGTGGATTGGAGTGAAGGCGCACTTTCGCGAAGCTGGCGCCAGTCTCTCGTCCGATCTTTACTTCTTCGAGCAAGGATACTGCGGAGTCCAACCGGTTTCGGCGGATGTGGTTAACGTGTCGGCGATGGTGCGCTCCGATCGTGCGACTTCGCTGCAGCAGGTCTTCCAGCTGCATCCTCGGCTGGCTCAACGGGCGGCTTCGTGGGAGAGTGTAACGCGCAGCGTCAGCACGGCGCCGTTGATCTATCGCCAGCCGCGGCCCACACTGGCAAACAGACTCTACGCCGGAGATGCGGCAGCCTTCATCGATCCGTTCGTGGGCGATGGCATCTCCATTGCGCTGCGAAGCGGACGGGTCGCCGCTGGATGCTTGACTCCATTTATTCGCGGGGAAGCGGCGCTTGCCGATTGCGTCCTGCGATATGAGCAGGAGTACGCGCGAGAATTTGCCCCGCTGCTGTCGGCGGCCTCGCGTATGCGCTCGCTGCTGTCGCTGCCCGTGATGGCCCGGGCTGCAGTCTTCGAATTGTTGCGGATTCCCGGACTCATGCCCCTGGTGATCCGCAAGACCCGCCGCGCCTCATGATTCTTGCGCTTTTGCCGATGCCTTCCGGTAGAATGCCGTTCCATGCAGCAGGCGCCACGATGAATCCCGCAAATCCACATCCAGGCACAACCCAGCCGCAAGCCGAAGTTCTTGTTCGCAACACCCTGCCGCGCGATTTCGACGGCATCAGCGATTTGTGCCTCCGCACCTATCCCGACGCGCCGCCCTGGAATGTCGAGCAGCTTTCTTCGCACTTGCGAGTGTTTCCCGAAGGCCAATTCGTTGCCGTGTTCGGGCAGGAGGAGAAGGTCGTCGGCATGTGCGCCAGCCTGGTTGTCGACTGGGAAGATTACGCCATGCTGGATAGCTGGGAGCAATTTACCGCCGACGGCATGTTCACCAACCACGATCCGCAGCGGGGACGCACGCTCTATGGGGCGGAGGTGATTGTAGATGCGACGCTGCAGCATCATGGCATCGGCGACAAACTCTACCGCGCACGCCGGCAGCTTACGGAGTCGCAGCGGCTGTTGCGGATTCGGGCCGGGTCGCGGCTGCGAGGCTACGCGCAGTGCTGCTCCAGGCTGAAGCCGGAAGCCTACGTGGTCGACGTGGTGCAGGGGACCGAGTACGACCCAACCCTAAGCTTTCAGTTGAAGGAAGGCTTCCATGTGCTTGCGGTGGTGCCACATTACCTCAGCGACGATCCCGAGAGTATGGGCTATGCGGCGGTGATTGAGTGGTTGAATCCGGAGCTGATCCGGGCAGAGCACATCGTGAACCGGCCGACGAGGTTTATCAGGAACGCGTTGAAGCGGGGGAGCGGTTCGTAGCCGGGGAAGCTTTGGGCTGTGCGCCGTGGGCTTTGAGCTGTGCGCCGTGGGCTTTGAGCCCGAGCTTCGAGCCTCAGAGATGTGGCGTGAGGTCTGTTCCATGAGTCGTTCCCGTACCCATCTGGTTGTCATCCCGACCGACGGCTTTAGCCCGAGTGGAGGGACCTGCTGTCGTGCGCAGCGGAAAGATCGATGCGCGTCGTAACAAATCCACATGTCAGGGTGCGCTGTCGCGGGGTTGCTACGCCGGGGAGGATCCTGCCAGCGATAGCGGTCCTTCGACTCCGGCGTGCAAAAGAAGCACGCCTGCTCAGGATGACACCTTTATGGATTAGGTCTAACAGCAACGAGCGAGTAGCCAATAGGGGAGAGCGGATAGCGAGTAGCAAAGGCGGAGAGCGAGTAGCAAAGGCGGAGAGCGAGAAGCGAAGAGCGAAGAGCGAAAAGCGTCTTACCGCGTTACCAACACTTCCCGAATATTATCCCGTCCCAGGAAGAACTTGATCGATCTGTAATCGTGAAACAGATTCTCGACGTGGCGATTATTGAAAACCCGCTGCAGCTTGAATCCGCGAACCTGTTGCAGCTCCAGCGTGTCGCGGGTGGCGATGTTGTAGCGGTAAAACGGCGCTTCCGGGCCAGCGTCCTTGGTGTGAAAGAAGGCCAGGAGAATTCCGCCGGGCTTCATGGCAACATGAATGCGTTCGATCAGCGGCTTGACCAGCGATTCAGGAAGAAAATCCGCCAGGTCCCAGAACATCACGGCATCGAATTCTTCGCGGCCGAAGCACAGGTTATCGCGAAGGTAGCGATCCACATCAAGAGCGGTGCCTCCTTCGTCGTTGGAAACCAGCAGCGACTTGTCGTGTGCCAGGCGCAGCACGTCTTCCTGGTGAAAACGATGGCCCAGCCCGGTCATGAAGGTGATGTTGGCAGGCGAGGTAGCGCCCAGGTCGAGGATGGTCAGGCCCTGGTCGCGCGAGATCGATCGGATGTACTCGTTAAAGCCGGTAGAACGACGGCTGATTTTCTTGCCCGAGGAATAATCCTCCTCGGCGCCTTCGCGAGAGCCGCCAAATAATCTGCTAAAGATGCCGGGAGCCACAGACCACCATTGTATGAGTCAGAGTGCCGAAGCAGCAATGACTACTAAGTAGATGGATGAAATTGCGAGAGTTTGCAAGAAGGGAAAGCCAGGGCGCACCGCCAAGTGCGCCCCCTGAAGCTACATTTTCTTGGGTTCAAGCAACGAGCCCTGGCTGCTGACCGGCGCCGGCGTTGAAACTGGCGCCGAGACAGGAGCAGAGGCCGCCGAGGCCTGCGGCTTGACCTCAGGCTTCGATCCCGGCTCCGGTTTTTGGATATCGATGCCGCCTTTGAAGAACGCGCCATCGTCGATCGAGATACGGGCAGTGGCGATGTCGCCTGCCAGGGAGGCCGTTTTGCGGAGCTCGACGCGTTCGCTGGCATGGATATCGCCATTCACGCGGCCGTGCACAATCACGTTTCGAGCTTCAATGTTAGCCCGCACCCGGCCATTCGGGCCGATGGTGCAGGTCTGCCCGCGCAATGAAATGTTTCCCTCTACTTCTCCGTCGACAATCAGGTCTTCACTGCCCGAAAGCTCGCCCTTGACCACGACAGACTTTCCGATAGTGGCAACTTCACTGCCACCCCGCAGGGGTTCGCTGCGCACCGGGTCCGGGGGACGCGGCGCTGGCGCAGGGTTGACTGGCAGCGAGGATGCGCCGGTCGGACTGGGCTCGTGAGTTGTCGGGTATTCGTCTTCCTTACGCTTCCACATGTCGTTTGAGCTCCGTCAGGCGTTCGCAGGATCGGCCAGTAGAAATCCGCGGCGCACCCAAATATTCGATCTAAACCGCTGCGAACGAGGATACTCAACCGTAGGCAGCGCCGCAAATCATTTTCTGAGCAAAGCGCCGGAAATGGTGACTTTCGGGGTCCGCCAGCTCTGCGTTTAGGGTTGTTTGCCGGTCACATACCGTCCGCCCGTGCTCCCGTATAATAACTTGTTTTGCGATGCGTCCGGCTTCGCTTCAGCGAATCTACAGGCCGGGAGAGCAGGACTTATATGACTCAAATTGAGCTGATTCTTGGCCGCGAGATTCTTGATTCCCGCGGAAACCCTACGGTTGAAGCCGATGTCATCCTGGAAAGCGGAGCGCGCGGCCGCGCGGCTGTTCCCAGCGGAGCTTCGACCGGCGAGCACGAGGCGCTGGAGCTGCGCGACGGCGACAAGGACCGTTACGCCGGCAAAGGCGTGCTGAAGGCGGTCAACAATATCAACGAGACCATTGCCAGCGAGCTGGAGGGAATGGACGCCAGCGACCAGCGCGAGATCGATAACACCATGCTCGCCATCGACGGCACGGCGACTAAGAGCAAGCTGGGCGCGAATGCAATCCTGGCCGTCTCCATGGCAACCTCGCGCGCCATGGCCGACCATCTCGGCATCGAGCTCTATCAGTATATCGGCGGCTTCACCGCAGGCCTGCTGCCCACGCCGATGATGAATATCCTCAACGGCGGCGCGCACGCGGACAACAACGTCGACTTCCAGGAATTCATGGTCATGCCGGTAGGCGCCAAGTCGTTCAGTGAGGCGCTGCGCTGGGGTGTCGAAACCTTTCACGTGCTGAAAGGCGTGCTGAAGAAGCGCGGCTACAACACCGCTGTCGGCGACGAAGGCGGATTCGCACCCTCGGTCAAATCGAACACCGAAGCGATTGAAGTTGTGCTCGAGGCCATCACCCAGGCCGGATACAAGCCCGGCGAAGAGATTGCGATCGCGCTCGATCCGGCGGCCAGCGAGTTCTACGACAGCTCGAAGAAAAAGTATGTCTTCAAGAAGTCCGACAAGAGCGAGCACTCGGCCGAAGATATGGTGAAGATCTGGGCTGACTGGGTGCGGCAATATCCCATCGTGTCGCTTGAGGACGGTTTCGCCGAAGACGACTGGGACGGCTGGAAGATGGTGACCGACGAGCTGGGTGGCAAGATCCAACTGGTGGGCGACGACATCTTCGTCACCAACATCGAGCTGCTGCAGAAGGGAATCGATGCCGGCGCGGGGAACTCGATTCTCATCAAGCTGAATCAGATTGGCTCGGTGAGCGAGACGATTGACGCCATCAACCTCGCTCGCCAGAACGGCTACACCGCCGTCATCTCCCATCGCTCGGGCGAGACGGAAGATACTTTCATCGCCGACCTGGCGGTGGCAACCGGCGCGGGCCAGATCAAGACGGGCTCGGCATCGCGCACCGACCGCATTTCCAAGTACAACCAGCTGCTGCGCATCGAAGAGGAGCTGGGCCCGGCGGCAAGGTTCCTGGGGATCAAGAGCCTGAATTATCACGGCGAACTGGTGAGCAAGGCGAAGGCGGGGCGGTAGCGGAGCGGTCCGCCTTAAAGTCAGCCAGTTAGAACCGGTTGTCATCCCGACCGCAGCAGCGGTACGCCGCAGATCCAAGAAATCGTTCTCAGGCTCGGAGTGAACTCAGCAGCTGCACCGAATCCGACGAACGGGACCTACCGAGTCGTTATTCCGCCAAGCTCCGAGCCGTTTGAATTGCAACCAGGTCGAGGCTATACGCTGGAACTATGGGGTGACTCGGCTGGTAAACCTGCCGAGGTGCAGATACGGTTTTCCAAGTGACTTATTCTTGCTAATTGCTAATTGCAGATCGCTAAAGGCTAATTGCTAATGGCTAATGTCCCTCGTCCTCTCGTTCTCATCATCCTCGATGGCTGGGGCTATGCTCCGCCTTCGAAGGCCAATGCGATCTCGCTGGCTCGCAAGCCCAACTACGACCGCCTGCTCGCCGAGTTTCCCAACACCCTGATCCACACCAGCGGCCGTTACGTTGGCCTGCCCACCGGACAGATGGGCAACAGCGAGGTCGGGCATCTCAACATCGGCGCGGGCCGCGTGGTTTACATGGACATCTCAAAGATCGACGTGATGATCGAAGATGGAGAGTTCTTCAAGAACCCGGTTTTGCTGAAAGCCATGGATGCAGCTCGCATCGGCGAACGGCGTCTGCACCTGTTTGGCCTGCTCTCCGACGGCGGTGTGCATTCGCATCAGAATCATCTCTACAACATCCTGAAGATGGCCAGGCAGAACGGCGTGGAGCGCGTCTTCGTGCATTGCTTCATGGATGGCCGCGATACGCTGCCGACCAACGGCGCCGGCTACCTCGAGCAACTACAGCAGAAGATGCGCGAATACGGCATCGGCAGGATCGCCAGCGTCAGCGGCCGCTATTACGCGATGGACCGCGACAAGAAGTGGGATCGCGAAAAGAAAGCGGTTGACGCGATAGTCCACGGCGATGCCGAGGGCGGTCACTACACCGACCCGGTGCAGGGCGTGAAGGAGTCCTACAACCGGGGAGTGACGGATGAATTCATCATTCCCTTTGTCGTGGCTGACGAACGCGGCGAGCCGGTGGGGAATATCCGCGATGGCGATGTCTGCATCAACTTCAACTACCGTGCCGACCGCGCGCGCCAGATCACACGCTGCCTGGCCCGGAACAGCCACTTCACGGCGCAGGACGGCCGCGAGTTGGAAGGCGCTGACGATCTGGATCAGGTTATCCCACGCAGTAGGACTCCAAAAGACCTGACCTACATCTGTATGACGCAGTATGACAAGCATTTCACCCTGCCGGTGGTATCGCCGCCGGAGTCGCTGGGCAATATCCTGGCGAATGTTATGGCCGACCGCAGCATGCGCAACCTGCGCGTTGCGGAGACCGAGAAGTATGCCCACGTTACCTATTTCTTCAACGGCGGAGTGGAGAAGCCTTTTCCCGGCGAAGACCGGGTGCTGGTGCAGTCGCCCAAGGTTGCAACCTATGATCTGAAGCCGGAGATGTCGGCCCAGGGCATTGCCGACGCGGTCACAAAGGCCATCGCCGACAAAACCTTCGATGTGATGGTAGTGAACTTCGCCAACGCCGACATGGTGGGACACTCCGGCAAAATCCCGCCAACCATCCTTGCGGTGGAAACCGTCGACCATTGTTTGGGGCAGATTGACGGCGCCCTCCGGCAGTATGGGGGAGCGATGATCATCACCGCCGACCACGGCAATGCTGAGCAGATGATCGACCCGGCGACCGGTGGGCCGCAGACAGCGCACACCACGAATCCGGTGCCGTTCATCGTGTGCGCGGAGAACGCCGTGACCGCAGCGAACTTTAAAGGCGATCCGCAGAGATTCACCTTGCGGCCGGACGGGGCGCTGCAGGACATCGCACCGACCATGCTCGAGATCCTCGGCATCCCACAGCCCAAGGAAATGACCGGGCAGGACCTGCGGGTGGTTTCGAAGCAACTCGCGAGTAGCGACTAGCTACGGGCTACTAGCAACTAGCTACTAGCAAATAGCAAGTAGCAAGTAGCAAGTAGCAAGTAGCGACCGGCACCAGCGACTAGTGATTAGCGACTAACAGTTAGCACTTCGCAGTAAGCAAAACAATTAGCGAGTAGTAATTGTGACCGGCGATTACTGACAACATAACCGATCTGCCACTAGCCTTGGGAACGCGACTTGCGAGTTTAAGGCTCTTCCATGCGGATGGAGACTGTTGGGACGCATCGCGAGTCTCGCGAAGCGAGACGGAAGAGCATAGCCCAGCGCTTCAGCGCTGGGTGGCATTGAGTAAACAGGGAAAGTCCCGTAGGGACAGCAGGGAGCTGAAGCCGATCTCTAGAAAAGGGAGGCATTTTCCGGCACGACAAAACCGGCTGCTGAAAAGCCTTTCCGAGGCCTGTGCCGCCGGCTGAAGCTGGCTTGGGTCAATCTAAATCAAGGCATTATCGGCACGAGTGGCCTCGTGCCCTGACACAAAGCTACCGCAAAGGGAGTTTTTCCAACAGCCTGTAAACTCGTGCCCTGACACAAACACAAAATGCCAAATGCCAAATGCCTCAGCTAATCGCTAATCGCTAGTAGCTAGTCGCTGCCTCCATGAAACTCCTCATCGTCCTCCACCACCGCTTTCATCTCTGGCAGGCGCCGCCGTGGTTTGCGGAACGGCTGCGGCAGGACTTTCCCGGACTCGAAGTTGTTCACCTGTCCAACTACGAGCGCGCGAGCCAAGAGATCGCCGATGCCGAGGTAGTCATCGGATGGTCGTTGCGCGGCGAGCAGATCAACGCTGCCCGGAAGCTCAGGTGGATTCATTCAACTGCGACGGCGGTCCATGCGCTGATGAGTCCCGAGCTGCAAAACAGCGACATCGTTGTTACCAACGCGCGCGATGTACACGGCCCGGTTGTGGCTGAGCACGCAATGGCATTGATCTTCGCCCTGGCCAAACGTTTGCCCCAGGCCATGCGATATCGGCAGCAGAAGCACTGGGCGCAGCAGGATCTTTGGGACACTCGACTGCAGCCTCGGGAGTTGCGCGGCGCTACGATCGGCATCCTGGGCCTGGGAGGAATCGGCAGGCCGCTGGCGAAGCTGGCGAAGTCGATGGGCATGAAAGTCGTCGGCGTCCGTGCGCATGGCGGAAGAAGTTGCGAAGCTGTCGATATCGTCTACCGCCTCGATCGTCTGGAGGAAGTGGTGCGCGCAGCTGACTTCGTGGTGCTGGCTCTTCCGCTGACGGAAAAGACGGACCGGTTGATGAATGCCGAGCGGCTGGCATGGCTGAAGCAGGACGCTTACCTGATCAACGTGGGGCGCGGTGCACTCATCGATGAGGACGCGCTGGTGGAAGCTTTGCAAAGACGAAGCTTCGCCGGTGCCGCTCTGGACGTCACCACCCAGGAACCCCTGCCGTCAAGTTCGCCGCTATGGGAGATGGAGAATGTGCTGCTGACTCCCCATACTGCCGGCCTGACTGACAAAATGTGGGAGCGCCATTATGCCGCCTTCGCGGAAAATCTCGGGCGCTTTCTGAAGGGCGAGCCGCTGCTCTGGATCGTCGACAAAGCGAAGGGATACTAGCTTCGATTTCCGGGGGATCCGAATGGCCGCGCTTGGTATACAGCATTCTCATCTGGTAACTTCGCTTTCACGCGATGATCGAGCAGCAGAAACTTTCCTCTTCGGGTTCTGACCGCTGGCATGCCATGGGCGCCGGCTTCCTGGGCTGGACGCTCGATGCCTTCGACTTCTTCGTCGTCATCTTTCTACTCGATACCCTGGCCGAGCACTTCCACGTCCCCAAGCGCGATGTGGTCTTCAGCATCACGGCCACCCTGATGATGCGGCCAGTAGGCGCTGCGCTCTTCGGCATGATGGCCGACCGCTACGGCCGGCGCCGGCCGCTGATGATCAACGTGCTCTTTTTCTCCAGCATCGAGCTGCTGTGCGGCTTTGCTCCGAACTTCACGGTCTTCTTTATTCTGCGGATGCTTTTTGGAATCGGCATGGGCGGCGAGTGGGGCGTAGGCGCATCGCTCGCCATGGAACATGCTCCGGTGCGCTTGCGAGGCATGCTCTCTGGAATTCTGCAGAGCGGTTATTCGATCGGCTACCTGCTGGCGGCGCTGGCCGCGCGCCTGGTGTTGCCCAACTGGGGTTGGCGAGCCATGTTCTGGGTGGGAGGAGTTCCCGCGCTACTGGCCCTGTACATACGCACCAAGGTTCCCGAGTCGGAGGCTTGGCAACAGCACCGCCTGACCAGAACCATCGATGGTCCGCGCATCGCGTGGCAGCACAAATGGCTGGCGCTCTATCTGGTCGCGCTGATGTTTCTGATGAATTGCCTCTCGCACGGCACGCAGGACCTCTATCCCGACTTCCTGAAACATGCCCACGGCATCACGCCCAACACAGTGGCGTACATAACCATCTTCTACAACGTCGGCGCGGTCGTAGGAGCGGTGATCTTCGGCATGCTTTCCGAGCGCATTGGCCGCCGCTACAGCATGCTGGCCGCGCTGGCGCTGGCGCTGCTGGTGATTCCTGCCTGGGCTTTCGGCGCGACCATGGCTACGCTGGCGGCCGGGGCTTTCCTGATGCAGATGGGTGTGCAGGGCGCGTGGGGAATTATCCCGGTGCATCTTAACGAACTCTCGCCCGACGCCGTGCGTGGCCTGCTGCCCGGCTTCACGTATCAGATCGGAATTCTATTCGCCGCACTTACGCCGACGGTGGAATTCTCGCTGCGCGATCACCTGGGATACGCCTGGGCGCTTACGGCGTTCGAGCTGATCGTGATTGCCGTTCTCGCGCTGATGCTGATCTTCGGCTCCGAGCGCCGCGGGAGAAGTTTTGTGCAGGACAAGGAAAGCGTTACGGTTTAGCGGGCTGCCCAAAAATACCGGGCGGCTTGAAAGGGCACGGCTCGAGCCGTGCCGTCATCATCAATGCGATGTCTTCTTGATATTCATTTGCACAATCTGGCCGTTGAAATTTTTCGCCAGCAAGGTTTTGCCCTCGATCTTTACCGGAAATTGCTTTCCCGGGCTCCAATCGATGAAGGTTGCGGCCTGGGCGCTGGTGCGGCAATCGTAGATCGTGTCTCCGAGGCGCATTAGGATTTTGTAGTTAATTTCGTCGCTCATGTGTTGAGCGTTCTCGGCCAGCTTCTCGATCGACATGACTCTTCCCATCTGGAAACCGTCGTCGGTCCCCTGAGCATGGGCCAGCACGGCAGCGAGGGTTATCAGGCACGACACGGCAATCAGGCGCTTCTTCATGGGCCGCTCCTCCGGATCATCGGAAATGGATAGCATGAATTCCTGTGGATGATCCAACATTGATGGGAACTGCGCAAGCAGAAACTTGAAGCCGGAGCGAGTGTGGCCGCAGGCCGACGCTATACTGCGAAAAGATTGTGTGGCAATGAGGCATGGCATGAACCGTAGAGAGTTTGCACAAGGCTCGGCCGCCTTCGGCGTCCTGGCATCGCTATCGCTGGCGAGTTCAAACGTCGTCGCCGATTCGCAAGCCGGCTCCGGCCTGGACTGCGTGCTCACCATGTCCGAGTTTGTCGAGCACTGGAAGATCTCGCGGCAGTTCACTTTGGATGTGGCCGCAGCAATGCCGGCGGAGTTCTACAGCTTTAAGCCAAACCCGGAAGAGATGAGTTTTGGCGAGCAGATGGTACACCTCGCCGGCGCAAATGTTTTTCGCTTTGAGCAGATCACCGGCGTCGAGCCACCGTTTCACTTCGATCCTGCCAAGCCGCCTTCCGCGGAAAAAACGCCGGTCCTAAAGATGGTCGAGCAGTCGTTCGACTACGTGATTGCCGTTCTGCCAAAGATCACCGCCGCCGAGCTCAAGCGCACCTGGCACATCTCTTCCTGGCAGGGACGCACCGATCCCGACGGCCGTACCATGATCATGAACATGTTCGTTCACACCGCGCATCATCGCGCGCAGTGTGACGTCTACCTGCGTTTGAAGGGGATCAAGCCGCCGAACTACCGTTTCTGAGCCGGGCCGATCATTTGCAGGCAATCTTCTCGATCAACGGCAGTCCGGCAATCTGCTGATGTGCGTCGTAGGTGACCGTGCAGGAGGAAATGCCCGGCGCCAATGCCCTGGTCAGCAGGATGGAAGTTCCGGAATAGCTGCACGCGATCCAGATCGCGCGCGTCTGGTGCGGCGCGAAAGTCCACTTCGCCACCTGCTTGCCTGCGGCCTTGGTGATGTCGTCATAGACGAGTGAAGCTTTTTCCTGCGGAGGCCCGTCGTAGAAGGTCAGCCCTGCGAGTTGATGCGGAGCATCGTCGTTCATCGAACTCCAACCCTGCACCGGAGCCGGCAACTGGTCGTGGACATCGACCGTTGCGGGACACGTGGCCGGCTCAGCTGCGAGGGCGGAAGCAGCGGGGAAGAGAACGAGAAAGAACATGAATGACGAGGCGCGCATGGTTCACCTTCCTATCGACGAGGTATAACCCGGCAAATTCAACTTGAGTAAACAGGGTAGGGAATCGAAATGCAAGACTGAGGGTGTCACGAAAATATGGAGCGGGAGACGGGGATCGAACCCGCGACCAACGGCTTGGGAAGCCGTGACTCTACCACTGAGTTACTCCCGCTCGATTGTAGATCCTACGCTGCGCTTCAGGATTTCCCCTGCTGACTCTTGCCGCGCTCGCGCCCGCAAAGCCGGGTCAAGACGCTCCCGCTCGGCGAGTGAGCAAAGTGTAACACCCTGTAAATTGGGTCGCAATTTGCGAGCCGGAAGACGCGCGCGATCGGCGGCAGTTGTCGCTCGTCTGCTTGGCGCGCGAGCGCGATCGGATATTTGCCGTACCAACGCGCCCGAGCGCAGCCGCATGGTTTTTGACACTGTTTCCAAGCGACTGTTAGTATGAATTGTTCGTCCCGCCCAGCAAGCGTCCCCGTCGTCTAGCCCGGCCTAGGACATCGCCCTTTCACGGCGGTAACACGGGTTCAAATCCCGTCGGGGACGCCAACAATCCATTTGGTGCCGCGATTTGTTCGAGAACGCTGAACAGACAAGACTTAGGCGGGTTCAAAACTCCAGATTTTGGAGAGTAGGGCAACCCGTCCGCAAAGAGCAAATTTTGAACCCTCTGGCGTTGTTCAGACCCTGCGAGTTGCCACGCTCCGGCAATGTCCATTAACTGAAGTTCTGCGAACCTGATGAATGCGTCCTCGGTTGCGCGATCAGAGGATAGCGCCTTTATCTCTGCTTCCGTTGCAGATAGCTCTGCGGTGTATTCGGCGTTTGCCTCCATATAATCGGCGTGAGAGACTTCCCCCCTAAGCTTGGCCTTAAGCAAGTCGGCTTTGAGTTTCTTTTGGTCTCCGAGTCGGACAGCGAGCTTCTTAGCGGCTTTCTCGTTGTCCCCCTGCTTCTGTGCCCAAATCTTGGCAGCGATCTTGGGGAATGCCGATACAGAATCCGGGTCAGGACGCAATCGGCCAAGCATTGCGACAAAATCGCTTTCGAGTTGTTCCTTCGACAGTTTTACAGCTCGACAGTTCTTCTTCCTGCACCAGTATCGAGCGTATTTTTTCGTGCGGCCCTTGGCGAATCCTCCCGTTAACGGGGTGCCGCACACTTCGCACTTAACAAAGCACTTCAGCGGGAGGGCGGGATTGTGCTTGCGTTTCGGAGCCGCAGTGGGCTTCTTGCCGCTCAGAACTCTTTGTACTTCGTAGAAAAGTTCTTCCGATACAATCGGTTCATGCAATCCCCTAACTGGCTCGAAACCCTCTGCACTCGGTACAGTTACCCATCCACAATAGAGAGAATTTCTGAGCACTGCTTGGAAGGTCTGGGGCGAAAGTGGCTTACCGCTGGCGGTTCTTAGCCCGTCCCTCGTCAAAATGTGCAGCACCTTGGTTCTTTTGTGCAGACCCGTGGCTATTAAGTCAAATGCCTGTTGAATGAACTGTGCGCGTTCGGGGTCGGGGACAATATTCGGCCCGACCTTTCCCCCTACGTTCTTATAGCCAATGGGCGCACGCCACGGAAAGCGTCCCGCAGCAACGGAAGCACGCATTCTGTCCTTCATTTTTTCAGATAGGGAATCGGAGAAATATTGATTAAACGCGCCGAGCATGTTGGCAGCAAGCTTTCCCGCTGCCGTCTCATCAACATGAGGCTCATATACCGACCGAACGTGAACGCCATGCCTTTCTAGTTCCACAATGGCATCGGCTTGATCTCTGGTGTTGCGAGCGAATCGGCTTAAATCCTGCACCACGACGTAGGACACATCACGGCGATTGTCTTTGCAGAACCTTAGCATTTGCTGAAATTCTGGGCGGGCTGCTGACCGACCCGAAACGCCGGGATCTGTGAAGAGCTGCACAACTGACAAACCGCTCTGTGCGCAGAAGTTCCGACATCTTTGCTCTTGATTGCTCAGGTTCAGAGGGCCATTTGCCTGTTCTTCGGTGGAGACACGAAGATAAATAACGGCCCCGTTTTCCTGCCTTGCCTTCATAAACCCCTCTTCACGCGGTCGAGTTGCTGGGATGTTAAGCGGCTTTTACGTTCATGTCCACTGACATATACTTCGCATGCTCTTCCGGCGTGAGATCACCGAAAATACAAGCGAAGATGTCAGCGAACTGTTCCAGCATTTCGAGTCGCTGCTGGTCTGTTGGTTCCGACGGTTGGAGTGAGCCAGCATCCACCTTACCCGCATATTTAGGTTCCTTCATCAATATCTACGCCAAAGGGATTCCTGAAGGACCACCCACAACTCAAATGATGCCGGGGTTACTCCCACACTTAGACAATAATGAACATAGCCCTCGTAAATCCCTTCTTCCTTCGATTTCCTAAGCATGAATCTAGTCTGCCAGGAGTGTTGAAATGGCGTAAGTCGGGAGGGAAATGGAACGAATTATCTCCGGGGTGGAGAATATTTAGTGGACCTTCTGAAGGTGGGCGAATAGGTGCTTCAACTCGGCAAGAGACATTGAATCAAGCTCGGTGCCACGTGGGAGTTCAGGATGGCATCCTATATCGTTCAAAAACGTTTCGAGATGGCCCACGGCGTCACGGATTTTGTCTCCGCAATGCGTACAACTGCGCTCGCTTGGGTTAGGACGCGAGTGGTTGCATTCGCCAACAATCAGCGCAATTTCTCGCCATGACCGATGGGTGGCAAGATGCAGCGATAGGGCGCTGATCGCATGTCGAGCAGTGTCGGTCTTCGGGCGTCCTCTCTTTCGACCCGTGGAGCGAGCTGCTCGGCCAATCTTAACGAGACGTTCCTCCGTGGAGAGGTTTGGATCGTTGGCGACAGCCTGGACTTTCCTTTCTTTTTCACTTGCAGTCAGCGGGTCGGCTGGCGGGAACAGCCAAGCTCGGATCAATGGAATTTCGTGATCGGCCTTACGGCGTGCCTCTTCGTCGTCCGAATCAAGATCGTAATGCAGGGAATCTAGCTGTCTTTCCAGAACGCGCCGGATGTTGGCACCCCACTCGTAGATGAAGCTGTCCAACTCGGACGCCATTTGAGCATTGTGCTCCTCAACATCCAGTTTTGGAACCGTTTTTGATCCCGATTTTGAGCAGCAAAGTGCCTAATTGCGGCTCCCAGCACCGCGTGAAGCCGTTGATTATAATGGTTTACAAGACAGAAGGTCGCTTATTGTCGTGCTACTATTTGCCGTGTAACTACTTCGCTAGAATGGAGTTACGCTAATCTGAGAGGCGACTACTCCAATACTGAACGATTTGGAGCCATCGGCGATAATCGAAGCTACGAGGGCACATGGCGTAGCTGGCTTATATTGTACGGCTCCCGGCGTATATTGTACGGCCCGCTCTAGAATCGATGACGGAGGCGTATCGTATACGCTTGCTGCTTCAGTCTAATTTATGAGGAATACATCTGGCTCTAGAGTGCGTCTAGGATGGGTCTATTTCGCAGGCACACCCAAGGGCCATCTTACGACTCATAGGGGGCTAGAAACTCAACACGAAGCGTATTTTGTACGCTCGATGCGAGTCAGCTTTCTGGTCAGCCCCCAATACCCTTGCTGACAGTCCAACAAGAGGGATATGGAACAGCCCCAGAATGCTCCGTAATCGCGCTAGGAGCCATTTAGGGCTACGTTTGGCCCATGGGGATACCTGAGGGTCATCTCAGTACTGATAGGGGCGAGAATCGAAAAACGAAGCGTATATTATACGGTTTTTGCTTAAAGGGCCAGAACATCTTGAATTCAAGGAGTTGATTGCCGCTTAAGGTAATCGCAATATCCTCCGTCCCTGTCTAGCCGCTCCTGCTTCCAATCTCCATCGAGATACTGGAATCTGACCTTTTTTGATTGGTCGCTATCAGGACGCCAATCATTAGGGTTTGTTGGTTCAGTGCTGACAATTTTCCCGTGCTCCTCTCGACTCTTTAGCGGCCCCGTAGCTTGTTCGTCGATCGCGTACCTAAGGTCAACAACAATATCAATACACTTTATGGAAGACGCTGGTCCCGGAGCAGGCCTTGTCATCATCATTGCCTGCGTTGGATGATATACCGACCAAAGACACGGAATGACTCCCGTATCACCCCCCGCTTCGATACGATCCCGTTCCGACGTTATAGGTGTATTCGCGGGAACTTCTTTGGCCTGTCCAGTGAACTCACCTTGGCCGTACCACCAATAACCTCCCTCCCATAACACGGTACGAATATCGCATTCATAAAAACTAGCATATATATCGTGAGTACTGTTGTTAACGAAGGAGAACTCAGAGTCGGTAACGATATTACTTTTCGGCATATGGACGCTTGCCCCGATCTTGTTCGAAACGTCTTTCTGTAGATCGGCCAACTCAGAGGCGGTCTGCCTATTAGAAGCGAGAATTGCCAGATATGCCCAAAGCGCAAGGATTGCTAGTGCACCTATCAATCTCCAAAACTTCATTCGACGGCGCAAGATTCCAGCTATATGCAAGAGCGCCATAATCGAAGGACTTCCGATGATGAACAAACACCAAACGCGAGGGTGCCATATTACCTGCACGACGACACCCACAACCCACGGGAGCAGCACAAAGACCAAGAATTCGTGTACCTTTGTGAACTTATGTGGTGGTTCGGTTTGGGTTTCCAATTGCCTGACTTCACCTTCCAATTGCTGCAACTTGGGTGGGCCGAACAGTAGGAACCTTCGTTCCTTCCGATTAAGCGGAGGTGTTGGTTGGCTAGACACTCGTCGCCCAGAGTATATTCCGAACCTTGCGTGAAGTAAATAATCCTGAGATGTGTGCCTATCCTTCAGCGATTATCGATTCTGGCGTCAATACTTTATCGACTGAATTTTTACAAGATGGATTGCTGCGGCCTTGACAATGGTCGTGATAATTACGGCCGCCTCTGGGCCACGCCTCTTGCTGGCATTTGCAAATGGAGTGGGGGACTCTGGCCGGGTGCTAAGTCGTTTGACCTCCCGACCCCCTATTTGGGGCCGTTCTGGCGTCGGTGGTTCGGCAAAGGCGGAGCCGTACACTGTACGCTTTAAGATCGGCTTGCCTGAGCTTGTCCCCGTTCCAAAAACGTCCTCCAAATCGCCATCCTGCATCGTCGCCAAATCAAGCACTTACAGGACAGGCTCAGCTTGTTCCAATAACGACCCTTTTCGGTACGATTTTGATTGACTGAAGTACTGAACTCAGTAAATACTGACTGCATGAAAATTGCACTTTACAGCCGAGTGTCGACCAAGGACAAAGGGCAGGACGTTGAAAACCAGCTTCGCCAGTTGCGGGAATTCTGCATGAAGCAGGATTGGCAGGTCACCGCCGAGTATGTTGACCACTCAAGCGGCAAGCGTTCAGATCGGGAGCAGTTTCAGGCCATGTTCGCGGCTGCCTCCCGGCGGGAGTTCGACTGCGTCCTGTTTTGGAGCCTAGACAGGTTCAGCAGAGAGGGTGTTTACGAGACGTTACGGCACTTGCAACGGCTTACTTCCTATGGCGTGGGATACCGGAGCTTCACAGAGCAATATCTGGATTCCTGCGGACTGTTCAAAGACGCTGTGATTTCGATTCTCGCCACCGTTGCGAAGCAGGAACGAGTGCGACTGAGCGAGAGGACGATTGCAGGGCTGCAAAGAGCAAAACTGCAAGGCCGCATCGGAGGCAGACCACGGAAAGAATGTGACCGGGATAGGCTTGCTGAATTGCGTCGTTCAGGATTGAGTTTGGCCCAGATTGCAGCCCAGACGGGCCTCTCAAAAACGACTGTTGCCCGGATGGTAGCAGCGTGAAGAGACCAGCAGAGGAGAGGCCCATCGTTCAAACCGTCAAGCTAGAACCCGCCCTGTTTGTGCGGCTGAAGACATTTGGAGCGAAGACACGCAGGAGCAATCAAGACATTCTGCATTCGGCACTCGTTGAGTACCTGAACAAAGCGAAACCGTGAGACCAATCCCGTGGTAAACTCCGCTTTTGCACAGTTGATGGTGCAAAAACGTAACTTGCGATATGGCCTTCCATGAGAAGGCCGGTTGTAGTCAAGCAGGATCTTCACCCGTCCCTATTCCCAAGCAAGGTTTTTCCTTCGCCGAGTCGCCACTGTTGCCACCCTTCCATCCGCACTCTTGATGAGCGATTCTGGCTCGGTGCAAGTTGGGTGTTCTCATTTCAGCCGGTGCTGCCACCTGTTTGGCGACCTCTCTTCACAGGTCACATGCAACTCGCCCCGCAGACCGTGGATAAACTGCAGAATGCTGCTGGCTTTGGTTTCCACGATCGACTCCATCACCAGCTTGCCACTGCCGCTCAGGACGGCGATCACGGTCGCTTCCTTGTGCACATCCATACCGATATACTTGATCTCGCGACTCATTCGAGCTGCCTCCTTGAGGGAAAGAACATCGCGCTCAACGGATCTTTCCCTCAAGGTAAAGTGCCATTCTTTAGATGATTTGCCTACCTGTTCCTTCCGTTCTGCGCTCCCCCACTGCGTGTTCGGGCCGCTCTCTCATAATGCATTGACCGCAACCTGGGGTTTTGAGTGTAATGGCGTTTTCGACAGTATTCACTGCGGCCCAGGTTTCCGCGTGCTACTGACTGCCCTGCACTCGGTCGGGAAAGGCGTCGGGTCCGCTGACTTGAAGTATAGGTCGTAGTCAATGGGAGGTGCTGTGGCAACGTCAGATACGGATTCAAGAACAAGCTGAAACTCTGACATTCCTGCACGCCCAAAGCCGTTGGCAACGTTGGCGTACGCGTCAAATTTAAATCCTCTGCAGTGGTCAATGCGTCCGGTAAAACACGCTATGACCCTGGTGTTGCCTATGGCGACCTCTTCTGTAGAGGCCAGGCTCATCAACCGCTTATACTCGTCGTCGTTTACAAGTTCAAACTGAGCTTTCCGTGATGTGCAGGGTTTGTCAGCTGCGGACCCGTCGGTGGCAGAATTAATGTCTTCGGGCCTAGTCAGGAAGATCGTTCTTTGCCACATCGCCCCGTCCTGCAAACAACCCCAGTCTGTGCTTCCAATGAGTCGCTCTTTTCCGGTCTTCCAGTCTCCACCCAATTCAGCTTTCATTATGACCATCTTGCCCTCGAATGCATCCGGCTGCTCGTAGAGTTGGCAGAAGGTGGCCGGAGCTGGCTTAGACGGCTGCTGACCAAGGCCAGCAACTCCGCATATCAACGTCACTGCGACAGTCACTGCTAAATTGCGGCGCATGAGGGTATTATCCTACGTACGTTCCTTGTTCGCGACAAATCCCTATTGCACAAGTAACCGTAGTTACCGGGTCGGGTGTACCGTTTTGGGCGTAACTTGCGCTATCGCCTGTTTGCAGCAGTTATCACAGTCCTTCCGCTCGTAGGCAGCTAGAATCAGGCATGAGCCGCGTCGCACTTGTGGTCTTACTTACCGTCGCATCCATTGGCTTTGGTCAATCCACTTCCACCGTTTGGCAGCCACCGAAACTCGACATCCCAGACTCTGTTCCCAAAGCGAGCATTTCCAATGAGATGCTCACGACCGTGCATCTGGGAGGGGTGTCGGTCATTCTCGAACAGACGCAACTCAGCGAAGCACAGAAGCGTCTGGGAGGCGGTATCG
The DNA here is from genome assembly GCA_963698845.1 of uncultured Acidobacteriaceae bacterium. GTDB lineage: Bacteria > Acidobacteriota > Terriglobia > Terriglobales > Acidobacteriaceae > Bog-257. Next base: position 1,099,533 of record CAVOSH010000004.1, on the reverse strand, counting down.
GGTCGCGTGGTGACGCAGGTGAAGCCCTCGGATGGCTCTGCACTGTCGGCTCGGACGCGAAGGGGCGATGGGCATTCTGGCTGGAAAGTAGCGAAATGGGCGGTGACACGGTGGACGGTTTCGTATGGCAGCAGATACCTAGCGACGCGGTCATAGACCCTCGATGCGTGAAAAAAGGCATCAAAGTTGGTTTACCCGTGGAACTCGGTCTCGGATTAACCGAATCCGAGGTACGCGGAATTCTGGGAGTACCGACCGCCAAATACCGGGATACATTGGTGTACGTTCACAACCATGCGGAAGAAGTGCGGGGCGAAGCGTTCACATCATCGAACGTCATCTACATAGAGCTTCGCCGTGATTTGGTGTGGACGATTCAAGTGTGGAAAACGACCAGTAATTAACCGTGCCAAGCGTAACTGTCGCGAAATCCGCATATCACAAGTTACGCTGGCAGAAGCTGCCCGGTTCATGCCCCGTTGAGGTCTCATCGAGGCAGATTAGGGCGTAAACAATACGCTCTCAGGTGATGTTCTTGCTGTTCCTCACAGGTTCAAATACAGACAGGGATATATCAGCAGCGTCGTTCCTGCTTCTTTTGAGTGTCCCGTGCTTTTTGACCGTTAGCACTCGGCCGTGATTCGCGGTGTCGCCTGCATCCGGTAGGGCAGCATGAATGCTGGCGATCTCGGCACTCAAGGCGTCGGCTGCTGTCACGTTTTCATCGAATCGGTTCAAACTCTGATCAGTCAGGGACGCCAACAGTAAAAGAGCTTACCCAAAGGTCCTCAGAATCGAGGAAAGACTAAGGTCGACATTCATTCAGGACAAGTGGCGTTTGGATCTTAGGCTTAGGCGGACAGGGGCCGGCCTCTACCTCTACAACAGTCAGGAAGTTAAATCGGGCCGCCATTCGCCGGAGTTGTTCTCCCCGCCATCCCGTCGATATCAAAAGCCCCAAGGTCTGTCGGTACACAACGGGTCCAACACTTCGTTCAGCCTGGTCATACTGAAGATTTCCTTCACATGTTTGTTCAAGTTGACCATCTTGAGCTGGCAGTTGGCGGATTTCGCCGAAACGTACAGCCCTACGATCGTACCCAGGCCGGAGCTGTCGAGGTGATTCACATCCGTTAAGTCGAGCACCACGATTTTGCTTTCCGCGAACAGCGGTTTGACCGTAGTTTTCAGCAAGGTGGTCGTGTCCGACACGATCCTGCCCGTGCAATGGACGACGGTCTCGGCCGGTGTCTTATCGGTAGTCAGTTGCAGGGTGGGGATGGGAACAGAATTCGTGGCCATAGCAGACTCCTCTCGGGGAACCACTCCGTTGGCGTACACAGGGGTGTCGGGATTCTAGCACGCTAAGTCAGTCCTAAATAGAACCCAACTTTCTCTGAGCCGCAGGTCGTGAGCATTCCTGAAAATCGTTATTATCAGCAACGACGCTACAAAGTTATGTAGCTCGTTGCGAATCGGCCTGTTCCTCCTAGGCAACTGACCTGATGGCCTGGCGAGCCGCCGCATCCTTCTTTGGAGCTCTGGCAATCAGCGGCAAAATCGTGGAAACCGCCATGACACCAGCGATAATGTAAATCGCCGTGGTGTATTGCCCGGTACTCTGGCGCAAGTGAGCGATCATCAACGGCGACACCACGCCGCCCACTCCCCAGGCCAGCAAGATCCAACCGTAGATCCCGCCCATGTACTTGGGTCCGAAATAGTCGGCGGTAAACGATGGCATGGTTCCAAAGCCTCCGCCGTAACACAAATAAATGACGGCAAGCGCCACGAAAAAGATGGTCTGGGTACTAATCCTGGGCAGGCAGACAAAAACCACGACCTGAATGATATACAGCAGGAGATAGACCCGGGAGCGGCCAATCAGGTCGGAGAGCCATGCCCAGAAGAACCTGCCCACCGCATTGAAAATGCCAAGCAATCCAACCATGACGCCGGCGGCGACAGCGGTGACATGAATCTGCTGTTGAGCCAAGGGAGAGGCCTGGCTGATGATCATGATTCCAGCCAGAACATTCAGAAACAGCATGCCCCACAACAGAAAGAACTGCCAGGTGCCCATCGCTTCCTTCACGGTGTAGTTCTCCGCGGAGGCTGCTTTCGCTACCTTGCTGGTGGCTACCCAACCTTCCGGCTTCCAGTCGGCGGGCGGGTTAGCAAAAAGCTGGGCCGACAGCACGACAAACACCAGGTAGCCAATTCCGAAGATCAAGAACGTCGCAGGAATGCCTGAGGAGACGATCTTGCGGGCAGCAATCGGTCCCATCAACAAGGCTCCGACGCCATATCCCGCAACCGCCAGGCCGGTCATGACTCCACGCTTGTCGGGAAACCATTTGGCTACGGTGGTTACGGGACAGATGTAGGCCATGCCGCCGCCGGTTCCAGCCAGCACGCCATACGAGAGATACAGCATGGAGAGGGAATGCTGCGATGTGGCGATGGAAGCCAGGATGTAGCCGGCACCGTAAATGACTCCGGCGACCGTGGCGACCATGCGCGGGCCGGCATTGTCCAACCACAGTCCGCCGATGACCGTGCCTACTCCAATGAAGAAGACGTTGACGGTGAATGCCAAAGAGACTTGGGTAAGCGTCCAGTGTTGCGTGTTGACAAGCGGTTTAACAAATACGCTCCAAGCGTAAACTGCCCCCAGGCACACCTGCATTACAACCGCGGCGGCCGCAATTCCCCAACGGTTAGGTAATCGATCGGTGACCACGTGCCATCTCCTTTCGCGGGCTTTGACTTGGCTTCTTTGGAACGCGAACTGAACATCGGGTTCTTTGGCCGAGGCGCGCCCCGCCCAGATCCATGCGTATCGACTGAGGAGCGCACCCAGCAGAAAACATGATGCCGCTACATAGCGCCCTGCCGGAGCAGAGCCCCAGACGATGCGAATCAGCAGAGCTCCGGGCCCTGACAGCGCGCCGGCGATGCGAAACATGACGGCAGAACGTCCATGATGGAGCGGGGCATTCACCGGAGGCCGGTGAACCTCAAACCAGGCTCCCAGCAGAGTTTCAATTCCGGCAGCCGCGAAGCCGAGAATCTGGGTAACGGGAATAAGAAAACCGGCAAGTTCGAGGATGCCCGCCGCGCCACCCAGACCAGAGGTCAGAAAATGGGCCGGCAGAATGGTTCGGTTTTCCGACCAGACGGGAACTGCCGTTGCGCCGATCAGAACAGCGGTGTAGCTGGCCAAGAGAAGTCCTGTGACCGTGCCGCCCGCTTCGGCCACCCAGCGAAGCGGGAAGAGCAGCGGAAGGCTAAAGCCCCGCAACACCAGTTCGTTGGCAGCCACGGCGAGAGACACGCAGCCCGAGAACGCGATCAGAATCCACACCCCCATCGACATGGGCGAACGCCATTTGAAGACTCGCATCATGTACAGGAAGCGCGAGGGACGGCCAAGGTCGGCAATCAGCAGGGCCGGGCAAATGGCCGAACCGGCGAAGGCAATCCACAGCAAGAGGCGAATCAGGGCTGGATCGTTGTTGAAGAGCTGAGCGAAGAAGGCCAGGCACGCGGAGACGCCAGAGATTCCGCCGATAAAGAAATAGAGCGGAACCTCCCAGGTCCATACCGGAGGTTTCAGCGCAGACAGATTGTAATAACTCTCCTGTTCCTGAATGTGCGGATGATTGGTCTTATGAAACTCGGCAGGGTTCGCCGCAGCGGCCTGTCGAATTTCCTGAAGACGTGCCTCGGTGGCTTTCGGTCTAGGTAGAGAACTCATAAGGCAGATTCCGTACTCAGCACGCACGATGCTCAACGCAAAGCAAAAGCGACGTAAACCACCATCAGCAGAAGCGCCGCCGAAACAGCGGCCGAGCCCCACGCACTCGCCAGGTACGCGGTTGGAACTTCCGGCGCGGGCGGCAGATTATAGTTTTCCGGCTGTCCCAGGATTACAAAAAAAGCGTGGATTCCCCCGACGCTGGTTTCCTGCGGATCGTAGACCTGAGCATCCGTGTAACCGCGGTCCTGCAACGCGGTGACGCGGTCTTTGGCACGCTCGCGAAGTTCATCCAGCGGGCCGAATTGAATCGACTGCGTGGGACAGGCGGTGGCGCAAGCCGGCATCAGGCCAACCTTCTGCCGGTCATAACAGAAAGTACATTTGAAAGCGCGACCGTCTTCCGGGCGCCGGTCGATGACTCCGAAGGGACAGGAGACCACGCAATACCCGCAGCCGTTACAAACGTCCGGCTGAACGTACACCGAGCCAACTTCGGTGCGGACGATTGAGCCGGTGGGACAGGCTTCCAGGCAACCGGCGTTGGCGCAATGTTTGCAGACATCAGACAGAAAGACCCAGCGAAAGGGATCCTGGGTCTCGGCAAGTTGCGGACCGGCTGCCATCGGCTGTTCCAGAAACAGAACGTGACGCCAGGTGGAGGCGCCTAAACTTTTGGTGTTGTCGTACGACAGCCCGCTCCACTCCATGCCGTCGGCAGGAACCTCGTTCCATTCCTTGCAGGCAACTTCGCAGGCCTTGCACCCGATACAGATGGTTGCGTCGGTAAGAAATGCGGTCTTGGTCATGATGGAGTTCCTGATGATGGCGTTAGTAAATCCGCAAGACGCTCGGCGTTATCGGCTCGATTGCCCGGCAGCACGGTGCAAAGCATGCCCTTGGATTCCATGATGCGCACGTTAGGCTCTTCCGAGATGGCAATCAGGTCGTTGCCAATGTCTCCCTTGACCAAGCCCGAATAGCCCCAGTGGTACGGGATTCCAATTTGCTGAACCCTCTTTCCATCAATCGTGAGTGACTGCATGCGATGGGTGATCGCGGCGCGAGCCTGGATAGCTCCTCTGCGGGTGACCACCGTGATCCAGTCTCCATTCGTGATGGAGAGATCCTGCGCCAGGTCGACCGACAACTCGCAGAACAGTTCCGGTTGTAGCTCTGCCAGATGCGACAAGGTGCGCGACATCCCGCCGGCGGTGTGATGCTCGGTCAAGCGGTACGTGGTGAGAACGTGCGGGAAGCGGCCGTCGGGAGAGGTTGCATATTCGTTACCCGGACGGGTCTTCGGTTTGGCGGCCGGATTCGTCTGTTGTGACGGATACATAGGGTTTCGGATTGGCGATTCCAGAGGTTCGTAGTGCGCCGGCAGCGGACCATCGTTTAGCCCGGTCGGAACCCAGATCCAGCCCAGGCCGTCGGAATGAAGAATGAAAGGTTTATCGCCGGCCAAAGCGTCGTCCCCTTCACCGTTAGGCTTGGCCGCATGGTTGGGAGGCTTGGTAGCCACGAAGTCCGGCACATCATTGCCGGTCCACTTGCCCGCCTCCGCATCCCACCAAACCAGCTTCTTACGCTCGCTCCAGGGTTGACCGTCCGGCCGCGCCGAAGCCCGGTTGTAAAGGATGCGACGATCGGCAGGCCAGGCGAATCCCCACCCGTGTCCGTAAAAATCTTTCGAGTCGCGTTCGTTGGCGCGATTCCTTCCCGCCTCGGGGAAAACCCCTGAGTAGATCCAGCAGCCGCAGGCCGTCGAGCCGTCTGCCTTCAGGGCGGCGAAACCCGGAACCAGCTTTTTGTCGGCGACCGTGTAACCGTTGATCTCCTGGAGAATTTCCTCGTTGTTCGGCTCCTCATGCTTGCCCTCGGTGTGATAGTCCCAGGTCAAAGCGTTCAGCCCGGCGTTCCGCGGGCGAGGATCATTTCTGGCCTTCTCCTTGAGAATGCGGCCCAGGTGGAACATAAATGTGGTTTCGTTTTGACTGTCGCCTGGAGGTTCAACCGCCTTCTCCCGCCATTGCAGGAGCCGCTGGGTATTGGTGAAGGTGCCGGCCTTTTCCGCGTGTCCGGCCGCAGGCATCAGGAACACCTCGGTCTGGATGTCTTCGGGCCGCAACTCGCCGCTGGTCACTTCGGGTGAGTCATACCAGAACGAGGCTGTCTCCGTCTCTACCATTTCCCGGACCACCAGCCACTTGAGCTTGGCCAGCGCGCGCCGTTCCATCCCGGAATTCGGCCCGGCCACAGCGGGGTTCTGGCCCATGACGAACAGGCCATCCATCTTGCCGTCCATCATGTCCAGCCAATAGCCCTGATGAGAGTGGTCGCCAGTAACCCGCGGCAGCCAGTTGAATCCAAAATCGTTTTCCGCGGTGGCCGCTTCGCCGTAGTAGGCCTTTAAGAAACTGACGATGTACTTATCGAAGTTGTTCCACCAGCCGGTTCGCGGCTTGTACTTGGCAATGTAGTTGGCGAGGGTTTTCGACTCCTCGCCAAACTTTGGCATACTCAAATATCCCGGAAGAATGTCGAAGAGTGTGGGAACATCCGTCGAGCCTTGAATGGAGGCGTGCCCGCGAAGCGCGAGAATACCCCCGCCGGGACGCCCCATGTTTCCCAGCAGAAGCTGCAGGATGGCGGCGGAGCGGATGATTTGCACTCCTGAGGAATGCTGCGTCCATCCCACCGCATAGCAGATGGAACCGGTTTTATCGGGTCCGGAGGCGCTGCAATAGGTCTTGGCCGCTCGCAGAAACGATTGCCTGGAGACGCCACAATAACGCTCGACCATCTCGGGCGTATAGCGCGCAAAATGTTTCTTCAAAAGCTGGTAGACGCAACGCGGATGCTGCAGGCTCTCGTCCTTCTGGTAGCGGTCGAGGTCCGGCATGACGTTTGCGCCATGCTGTGCATGCCCGCCCTCCGCTCCACCGGATGACGATTGCGACATCTGGTGCCCGGGGGGAAGCGCACCTTCATAAAGCCAGCTGGTGGGATCGTAGCTTTTTTCTTCTTCTTTCCAGCCCGAGAACACGCCCGAGAGATCTTCCGTGTCCTTGAAATCTTCCGAGATAATCACCGGAGCGTTGGTGTAATTCACGATGTATTCACGGAAGCACAAGTCGTTTTCCAGAACGTAATGGATCAGTGCTCCCAGAAAGATAATGTCTGAACCGGCTCGGAGCGGGACCCAGAGATTCGCCAGCGCGGAGGTCCGGCTGAAGCGCGGATCCACGTGAATGACCTGCGTGCCGCGTTCCTTGGCCTCGATCACCCATTGAAATCCTACGGGGTGATTTTCGGCCATGTTCGATCCCATGATCAAAATCGCATCGGCATTGAGCAGGTCTTTGGGGGCCGTCGTGGCACCGCCGCGTCCATACGTTGTGCCCAGACCGGGCACGGTAGAGCTGTGTCAAATACGGGCTTGGTTGCTGATGCAAACCATGCCCAGACCTCCGGTGAAAAGTTTCTTGATCATGTAGTTCTCTTCGTTATCCAGGGTGGCGCCGCCGAGGTGGGCCATGGCCGTGGTCTGCATCAGGCTTTGGCCATCCCTGGTTTCAACGAAGGTCTTTTCCCGGCTCTCCCAAACTCGATCGGCGATCATTTGCATCGCTTGCTGGAGTTCGAGGTCTTCCCACTGATTGGAAAACGCTCGGCGATACTTAACTTTCTTGAGCCGCTTGGAATGGGTCAGCAGCTCGTAGCTGGCGGAGCCTTTCGGACATAAACGGCCGCGGGAGACCGGCGAAGCCGGATCGCCCTCGATTGAAATCAGGCGGTCGCCCTCGTGAGAGATGAGTTGGCCGCAGCCGACGGCGCAGTAAGGACAAATAGAACGCGCTACGTCGGCGTCTTTATTTTTGGGTAGAAGCGTAAGAGTGCGTTCGCTCATCGCATCGACGCCGGTTCCGTCCGTGCGGTTCACAATCTGGCGTACCACCGGCCAACGAAGAGCAAGATCCTTGATCATTCGGACACCTCCAGCCATTCGCCCAAGCGCATCAGCAAAAAGTTGGATGTCGTTTCGAGGCAATCGCTTCGGATTATTATGAATTTCTTTGGGGAACCATTACCCAGGCGAGCGCCCCAGTCGATTGTCAGGCCGGGAGTGTATCGCAGGGGGCTCGGAAACGCGAGCTGAAGCTGGGTTCAGCGGATTTTCCGCCCGCTGAAGCGGCGATGGCGCTACTCCGGGGAGATGAGATGCCGGACACTGGGCTCGCGCCGGGCAGCTTTGAGTGCTGCTGGTGGGGCAAGAAAGAATCGTGAAAACTACCGCAGCGCGTCCTCAACTTCGCTCAACCAATCGGGACGCTTCAGAAGTTCACGTGGTTTCGGTCCATCGGCGGCGCCGACGATTCCGTCTCGCTCCATCAGGTCGATGAGGTGGGCCGCGCGCCCGTACCCAATCCTTAGACGCCGCTGCAGCAGGGAAGTGCTGGCCTTGCCGTATTCCAGAACGATGCGCACGGCATCCTGGAAGAGCTCATCGTTGTCATCCCCGGCAGCGCCACTGCCGCCCGGGCCAGACTCGTTCTCGTCCCGAGGAGCTTCGAGGAAGTTCTGCTGGTAATTCGCCGTACCCTGCGAGCGCCAGAACTCGACCACCGCGGCAATTTCTTTCTCGGTAACGAACGGAGCATGCACGCGATGCACGCGCGCCGATCCGTTCGGCAGATACAACATATCGCCACGGCCCAGCAGCGCTTCAGCGCCGTTGGCATCGAGAATGGTGCGTGAGTCGATCTTAGTGGCCACGCGAAACGACATGCGGGCCGGGAAGTTCGCCTTGATCAATCCGGTGATGACATCGACCGACGGCCGCTGCGTCGCCAGCACCAGGTGAATGCCGACGGCGCGCGCCATCTGCGCCAGGCGCGTGATCGACGCTTCCACGTTTTGCCCATCGAGCATCATCAGGTCGGCCAACTCGTCGATGATGATGACGATGTAAGGCAATGGCCGCGCGTCGCTGTCGTCTTCGAACAAACTTGCCGAGGCGCCATCGAAAAGTTTGTTGTACTGGTCGATGTTGCGGACACCCTTCTCCGCCAGCACCTTCAGCCGGCGCTCCATCTCGCGCACCGCATTACGCAGCGCGTTCGACGCCAGCTTAGGCTCGGTGATGATGGGCGTATGCAGATGGGGAATGCCTTCGTAATTGCCCAGCTCCAGCCGCTTGGGGTCGACCAGGATCAGCCGCACCTCTTCCGGCGTCGCTTTGTACAGCACCGACATGATGAACGCGTTGATGGCGACGCTCTTGCCCGAACCGGTCGAGCCCGCGATCAGCAGGTGCGGCATCGAGTTCAGGTCGGCGGTAACGATGCGGCCGTTGATGTCCTTGCCCAGCGCCAGCGTCAGCTTCGATTTCGACGCCAGGAACTCCTGCGCCTCGACCACCTCGCGCAGCCAGATGGTTTCGCGCTCATGGTTCGGCACCTGGATGCCGACCGTCGACTTGCCGGCCATGCGTTCGATGAGGATGCTCTCGGCGCGCAAAGCCAGGCAAAGATCGTCGGAGAGGCTGGTGACGCGGCTGTACTTGATGCCGGCCTCGGGCTTGAACTCGAAGGTCGTCACCACCGGGCCAGGATTGATTTGCACCACCGAGCCGCGTACATCGAACTCACCGCATTTTTCGCCGAGCACCTGCGCCAGGTTTTTCAGCTCTTCTTCATTGATGGTGTTGTGCTCGTCGGAGCGGTGCAGCAGCGCGGTTGACGGAAGCTTGAAGCTGCCGGCCAGCCGCGGCATGGTGGTCTTGCCATGTTGCGTGGCGTCGGCGCGCGTGCTGACCGCGATGGCGTCGTCGGACTGCGGCTCCGGTACGAGGGGCCGCGGCGAAGGTGCGGGCTGCCGCTCGTCTACATCGGAATCGAAGGTGCGGTCGATGCCGCTGCGGCCGTGTGAACTTTGCGGAAGCGGCGATGGAGCAACCGGCGCCGCGGCCGAGGCGCCAGCTTGCGACGCGGGAAATTCTTCTACGGGCGCTGGAGCACGCTTCGGAACCAGTTGCGCCGTGACCACCGGCTTTGCCGCGGCAGCGCGTTTTTTCTCCAGCTCCTTCGCAGCTTTCTTGCGGGCGCGTTCCATGCGCCAGTCGGCGAAGCGGTCGAGCGAAGCATAAACAAATCCGAATCGCGTTTGCGACCACAGCCGCATGGCGCCGAACGAGAACGCCGTCGAGAGATACAAGCCCACGGCAATGACCGCGAGACATACCAGGTAGGCGCCCACCACATTCAGGTAATGAATGAGGAAGTCGGCGACGATTCTGCCCAGCAAGCCTTCGGACGGAATCACACCCTTCCACTTCACCTGCGCGGGCAGCAGTCCGATCAGGCCGGCGATGAACGTGAGCAGCGCACCGCCGCCCAGGACCTTTGCCCAGGGCGAGCTGATGGCGCGCGAGCGGAACCAGTGCACCGAATACATCGCCAGGAACGCGGGCAGCAGGAAGGACGACACGCCAAACAGTTGCAGTATGACATCGGAGATGAAAGCGCCGACCACGCCGATCCAGTTATGCGCCGGCCGGCCGGGCACAGGATTCGCTGCGGTGTTCAGCGACGGATCGAGCGGCGAGTAGGAGACGAGCGCGAGGAGAAGGAGGATCGCGAAGACAAAAATCAGGAAGCCGATCAGCTCGTTGAGCCGCCGGTTGGTCGTCGGAGTAAACGGACGCGCAAGGTTCATTTGAGCGTTCGATCGTTTTGAGGAAGAGCGCTGTTTGCCGGGACTCATGCCAATTGTGGCCTTCGCCGGCAGACACCCCTTTACGGCCGCGTCATCACGCGATGACACGTCTCCCATTAAACGACCGCTGCGGGTTAGCCAATCGGCGTGCAAACGGACCGATTGGGCTGCACATACGCCAGAGCCAAAGTGATTATCCCAAAAAGATCAGGGTGTGAGCCGTAGAAATCGGGAGTTGGGCGTTGGCGAAGTAGTGTCCCCTGAAGGGCAGTCGATCGTGGATAGGGATAGGCTGTCGATGCGGATTTCCCCATCCGAGTGTCATCCTGAGCGCAGGCGTGCGCATTTTGCACGCCGGAGTCGAAGGACCGCTACCCCCGCGTCGACCTTTCACGAGCCGGAGCGCGACAATCCTTCCGGCTACAGCGGTCCTTCGACTCCGCGTCCGCCCGCCGCGCAAGCGCGTCGGAAAAACCAAGCGGACGCTCCGCTCAGGATGACAATCAAAGAAAGAGCCTGCAGTACGAGTAAATTCGGGTCCTGACTATAATCTCCCGGTACTCCAATTACCCACACGAGAGGCACACGCTTGGCCTACTACGACCTGAGGGAATGGATCTCCGCGCTGGACAAGGCCGGAGAGCTGATACGCGTCAAGGCGGAAGCCGATCCCATCCTGGAGATCGCCGAGATCACCGACCGCGTCTCCAAGTGGGGACCGCGCGGCTCCACAGCCCGGGCGGCCCGGCGCTGCTCTTCGAAAACGTGAAGGGCCATCCCGGCGTCGAAGCTGCTGATCAACCAGTTCGGCTCCGAGTACCGCATGCGCATGGCGCTGGGCGTCGACGAACTCGACGAAGTCGCCGACCGCATCCGCATGTTCATGGACGTGAAGTCGCCGCAGGGCCTGCTCGACAAAATCAAGATGCTGCCCATGCTGGCCGAGATGGGCAAGTTCTTTCCCAAGGAAGTTTCGACCGGCCCGTGCAAGGAAGTCATCCGGCGCGACAATTTTTCGCTGCTCGATTTTCCGATTCTGCAATGCTGGCCGCTCGATGGCGGCCGCTTCATCACCTTGCCGTCGGTCATCACGAAAGATCCCAAGACCGGCAAGCGCAACGTCGGCACGTATCGCATGCAGGTTTACGACGAGCGCACCACCGGCATGCACTGGCAGCGCCAGAAGCACGGCGCCGAACACTATCGCGAGCTCATGCGGCGAGCCGCGGCCGCCGGCGAAGCGAATCCCGTCAGCTGCCGGCCTCGACATGATGGCGCGCTCCGGCGGCGGATCGCGTGTAGCCGAAGGCAAGCAGGTTGGCGGAAGGATGGAAGTCGCGGTCGCCATCGGCACCGAGCCGGCGGTGATGTTCTCGTCCATCGTGCCCGCGCCCCCCGACATCGAGGAGTACCTGATCGCCGGCTTCCTTCGCCAGAAGCCGCTGGAGCTGGTGAAGTGCGAGACCGTTGACCTGGAAGTTCCCGCGACCTCGGAGATCGTGCTCGAAGGTTACGTCGAGCTCGACGAGCTGCGCATGGAAGGCCCCTTCGGCGATCACACCGGCTTCTACACGCCGGAAGACATGTATCCCGTCTTCCACGTCACCTGCGTCACGCATCGCAAGAATCCGATCTACTCGACGACCATCGTGGGCAAGCCGCCGATGGAAGACGCCTACATGGGCAAGGCCGTCGAGCGCATCTTCCTGCCGCTGATGAAACTTACCATCCCCGAAATTGTCGACGTGAACCTGCCCATCGAAGGCGTCTTTCACAACCTGATGATCGTCTCGATCAAGAAGTCGTACCCCGGGCAGGCGCGCAAGGTGATGAGCAGCATCTGGGGCATGGGACAGGCGATGTCGACCAAGTGCATCCTCGTCGTCGATGAAGACGTCGACGTGCAGGACATCGGCGACGTCACGCTGAAGGTGCTGAACAACATCGATCCGGAGCGCGACATCCAGTTCACGCTCGGCCCGGTGGATTCGCTCGACCACGCGTCGAGGCTGCCGGACTTCGGCTCGAAGATGGGCGTAGACGCCACGCGCAAGTGGCCGACGGAGGGCTTCACCAGGCCGTGGCCGGATGAGATCCGCATGGATGAGCAGACCAAGGCGCGCGTGACGAAGCGGTGGAAAGAGTTTGGGCTGGAGTAGGAAGGCAGTGGCGAGTGACTAGTGGCCAGTTTGTCTTGCGTAAGTCCGGCGGGGTCCCCTGGGTTTGTGTTCTCGACCTGGGAAAACGTTCACGTTGCAGCCGTTGAACTTCAGAAGTCTTGGGTGCACTGTTGGCTATAAATGTAACTCCTCTACAAATAATCCATGAGCGATTAAATAGGGCGGACGAGTGTATTAAGAATCTCGACGCTGAAATCCGGCATTTCCTTGAGTCAAGCGAATACCCCTTCATTCCACAAGAAAACTGCGACGTTACCCTTGAAGCGGTCAACTACCACCGCAACCGGGAAATCCCAGCGCGTTTCGGCATTCTTTCAGGAGAAATTATCCATCACTTGCGGTCCTCTCTCGACCACATCGCGTGGCAGCTCTCCTCGGAGCAGTACAGACAAGACCATCCGACGGCAATCGAATTTCCCATTTTTGAGAAAAGACCAATCAACGGAGACGACAGATCCAAATACCAAAGAAAAATCAAGGGAATTTCGAGCCCCAGTGCCTTAAAACTCATTGAAAATCTTCAGCCATATCACGAGAACTCCCCTCTCGACTCCAAAATTTTCATCATTCACAAGATGGACATCTTCGATAAGCATAGGGCGATAGTCGTTTGTGATTCGACTGGGCAAGCGGAAATCCACATCCGAGATATTCCCCCAGAAGTTGTGGAGAAGCACCTCGCAGGTGAAGACGTCATAGCCGATATCTACGCGCGAGTTAAGAAATTCGGAAAAGTCACGCCGCAGATCTCTTTTGAGTATCCGGCCAGACGGCCACGAAAGCCCATAATTGCAGTATTGCAAGACTTGGCTAATGCGGTGAGAGATGTTGTTGAGGCGTTTTCGGACGAATTGTCCTGACCGCCGTATGCCCAGGCCTTCGCGGGTTCCAGACCTGGAGTCGTGCAGGCACATTCCAAGAGACCTGTGGCGGAGACCCCGGGCAAGCGGTTGTGCCGAGTGTACGAAGTACGGGTGCCCCATCCAACCTTCTTCTGGTTGGGTGGGGATTTTGACTTTTAGGTCGAAGAACAGAGTGTCGCGGTGTTGTCAATAACGCCATGACAAAAGTCAAAACACCCACTCAAGCAAAGGCAGCTTGAGTGGGGCACCCGGCACCCGGCACCCGGCATCCGGCAAAACTCTTCGAAAATTTCCGGTACCCGTCACAGCGTTCGTCCCCGAATCTGGACCTCTCACGTCGCTAACCCAGCTGTTTGAGGAATCAGGGATTTTCTTCTGCATCCAGATAGATGTATATACATCTTATTCCCCATGAAGACCTCACCGATACCCGATCTCCCCTGCCTGTGCGCCAACCTGCGGCGGGCGGCACGGGCCCTTACCCAGGTTTACGAGGACGCCCTCCGTCCCGTGGGATTGCGGGGCCCGCAATTCACCATTCTGCAAACCCTGTCGCTCGCGGGTGAGATTACGCAGGGGCGGATGGCCCAAATCCTTGCTATGGACAGCACCACCCTGACGCGGACGCTGGCCATCATGGAACGGCAGGGATGGATCGCGCGGCGCGAGGGCGAGGACCGGCGGGAGTGGCGGCTTCAGTTGTCGAAAGCGGGGAAAAGCAAATTCGAACGCGCGTTGCCCCACTGGGAGAAGGCCCAGGCTTTGGTCAGAAAGAAGCTGGGAGAACACCGTTGGGACGAGGCGATGAAATTCACTAACGAAATCACCAGGGCGGTCACAGCCCAAAGGAGTTGACGATGTTGTCTACAGCGTTTTTCGGAATCACTATTGCGTTCAGTTTTGTGGTGTGGGGTTTGGCTGCGCGGCAATATTTCTGGCCGGCGCTCAGCGGCCGCAGCCGGGCTGATGCCGTGAGGCCGATCCTGTTTCTGCATGCATTCCGATTCATGGGGCTCACGTTCCTGATACCGGGCGTGGTGTCGCTGGACTTGCCAACGTCGTTCGCGCGACAGGTCGCTTACGGCGATCTGGCGACGGCGATCCTGGCTTTGCTGGCATTGGCAATGCTGGACAGCAAGTTGTCGGCCGCGTCCCTCTGGCTGTTCAACATCGTCGGCGCGGTGGACCTGCTGAACGCCTATTACCAGGGAAACCGCATCACGCTGGTGCCTGGTCAGCTTGGAGCGACGTATGTCATTCCAACACTGGTGGTGCCGCTTCTGCTGGTGACGCATGCTCTCGCGTTCCGAATCCTGCTGCGGCCGCAGACTGCGGCTCTTCCGCAACGCCTGCATCACGCGGCATGAGCTGGGCGCCGCAGAGCGAGCCCTGAGCTGGTCGAAGGGTCTCGCGATGTGCGAGATATTGAGGGGCTCATCGGATCGAAGCTCGGTTGCCCCGCTCAACATGGTTTTCGTTGTGTGTGCAGAGGTACTTGGCATCGCCATCCTTCCGCACACTCATTCGAAAATCACGAATGAGTGGGGCACCCGTCGTATCACTCTGACGGTTCCGACACGTGGCACAGCGTGTTGACCGCGCGTCGCGATACAATCTCGGCCAGCCATGATGAGACCCTTTTCCATCAGCGCCTGCGTCGTATTGTTTTTGCTGGCGACATTGTTGTTGGCTCTTCCGGGTTGCCGCCGCATAGCATGCAGCGACCAGGTGGGGCAAAGCGCCGTCTCGCCGGACGGGCGATATGTCGCCACCGTCATACAGGGTGAATGCTTCGCGAGGGAGCAATCCACCGTTGTCGAGCTGCGGCGCAATCGCTTCCTGCTGCAAGACCGGCGCATCGTGTTCCGGATCGGAGGGTTCAAGAACATCGGCGTCGCCTGGCAGGACAAAAGCCAGCTTGCGATCACGGCTCCGACCTGCGAGCCCAAAAAGATTGTGTTGCGAAACTGGAAGAACAACGTGATCGCGCACTGTGAAGTTGCAGCGGCCGCCGGAGCCGCCAGTGGCCAGTAGGTAAAAATTGGAGAGCTCTTCACCGATGGCAGAGAGCATCCGATTCCGGCGATCGCCTACAGGACGCCGGTGAATGGTACTCGTGCCGCGGCGACTCCCCATCAGGCAAGCCGCCGTTACAACGTCCAAAGCGAACGACGAACGGCGGTAGTTGAAATTCAGAAGGTTGGCTTCAGCGGACGGCGTCCACACTTTCAATCCGGTTCAGGCTGCGATGCGGTCGGAGAGTTCATCCGCATAACGAATCTTTCCGCTGTAGGCGTCCACGGCGGCATCGCGCAGTGCAATGTCGAGACGCGACATCGCTTCGTTCGCCAGCCGATTCGATTCAGGATCCTGCGTACGTTGCAGAGCGAGCACCAGCGGGAACACGGCGTTTCGCACGTGGTGGTTCAGTTCGGCCATGGTGGCGGCTTTCTCGGTGGCAAAGCGGAAATGCCGCTCTTCCTGGCGAAGTTGAAAAGCCAGCCCGGTGATGATCGCGATCAGACCGGCAACGCAATTGGCAATCAGGAATGCGACGAGCTTCGGACGTTCGTGTCCCAGCAGAGCGAGATCGACCGCCATGCCGGATACGAAAACGGCGGCGCCGCCAATCAGAGCGAAACCGAAACTGCTGATTCGGTTGTTCATCCATCACCTCCTGCCGTTAGATGAGATGCAGGCGAACTCCAGTTGGACGAAGAAACCGGACGGAATTGCGCGGCCAGGGTTTGCGTTTTTTGTAAAGGCGCCGCTCATTCAGAACGCAGAACGGCGGTGATGTCGAAGCGGGCAATGCGCCGGCTGGCGCACCGGATATTGATCGACGCGATGACTGCGAGCAGCAGGATCATGGAAGTACGCGGACATTCCTGTGGCACAATGGGTCCGACAATCTCATGCCAGCGAAACCTTCACGACACTTCAGGCGCCTTCTCGCAATCGGCCTTTGCGCTGCCGGGATGTTCGCGCTTCCCGCGGCAGTTCGTGCGCAATCCACCGCAGCGGCTCAGGCGGGCTCGACCGACATGGACGCGATCCTCTTTGTCCAGTCTTTTCCGATGAAGGATGGTCACGATGCGATCGACCTGGTCTGGGTTCCGCAGCCAATTCAGCGGCTTTGTCTTGGCAAGACTGAGCAGCAGTGCGCCAGCATCGACTATTGCATTCGCACTACCGATCGCGACGTCAGCATGTGCCGGAACCTGGGCATGCCGCTCTCGCATCTGCCGTCATATCCGCCCGGCATGGTCCCGCGGCGCCAGTTCAGCGTGGCCCTCATGCATCTGACGCCCGACTTCTTCCCGAAGCTGCAGGACTTCTTTCGTCACGCGCCCAAGGCGTCGCTCCAGCACCTGTCGATGAGTGCCCGGGTCAAGGCGCGTGTCCGCTACACCCGCAAGGCTGACGATGATGATTTCCAGGTTCTCGAGATACTGGCAGTCGCGCCATTCTGAGGAAGCCCGCATCTGGCGGAAAACTCCCAGGTCTCGAAAACCGCGAGACCCGGGACCGGAACCGCAGCGGCGCCGCACCTTGATCACGGTCGAAATCAGATGACTGGCTTTACTGTTGCTCGCCGGCGTCGTCTCCACCGCCGCACCAGGACGATCACGGCGACGATGATTGCGATCACAATCGCCAGGGCGATGGCTGCTCCCACTTTCAGAAGCCGCATCGAGTTCATCATGATGAACCTTCCGCTGCTGCTGTAGAAGCCGTTAAATTGTTCGATCGCAGCGGGCAGCGCGAGTAAGTCGTCCTTGCTGAGCGGCAGAGTGCGCTCGTTCGGGTGATACTGCGACTGCCAGGGCAGGGTCTGGCCGGAGGAATCGAGTTCGATGTGGCCGCCCAGGACGTAGCGGACCGGGCGCTGGCGAACGAAGTCGGCTACGCGGCGCGCGCTGGCCAGGTCGGCATCGGTGTTGTCGATTAGCAGCCTTCCCGGCATGAGGAAGTCGCCTGAAAACAGCAGTCCGGTGCTGTTGTCGTAGTAGACGACGTCGGTGGTGCTGTGACCCGGCGCTGGAATCACGTCGACAGTTCGTCCGCCTAAATCGATTTGGGCATGGCCGTTCGGCCAGTCGGCGAAAGCGAAATACTTCCGCACGCTGTCGAGGTCGTAGCCTACAACTTGCACATTGGGCAGATTGGCAAACTGCACATCGCCGGCTCGATGATCGAGGTGGCGATGGCTATGCACCACCAGCAACGGCAGCTTGCCCTCACCGTTCGCCGGGAGCAGCTGCATCACAGTCTGGGCCAGCGGCATGGCCTTGGCATCGGCGACATCGCCGGTATCGATCAGCAGCGCTTTGTCGGAACCGACCAGCAGGTAGAGGAAGGGCGCTTCGAAGGTCGAACACAGATTTTCGCGGAGCAGGAAGGTTGTCGAATCGTAGGCGTGTACCTCCAGAGCAGGCTGGGGATGGGCCTTACAGTCGTCGGACCCCTGGTTCCAACGCAAGCTGGTCAGATCGGCTGGAGTCTGAGCGGGGACGGAAGACGCCAGCGCGAACGTCGCCAGGGTCAGGCACAGGAATGGTCGCATAGAAATCATATTAAATGCGCAGCTACCGGCGCAGCGCGGACGATATCGGACCTGGAATGCAGTTGCTGCCGGGTTCGCTGTGTGGCAAAGTCTTGGCATTATGCTTTCACGACCTGACGGCTCCGAATACGCCGAGTTCTACAAAAACTACATTGCGCGCGTTCCCGAGGGAAACGTGCTGGAATTTCTCGCCAAGCAGCCGGGCGACTATCGCCAGCTGCTGGTCGGTGTCTCGGAACAAGCTGCCGCTGCCGAGCCTGCTCCAGGCAAGTGGAGCATCAAGGAAGTGCTGGGCCACGTCTGCGATGCCGAGCGGGTGATGAGCTATCGCGCACTGCGCTTCGGGCGCGGCGATGAGAAGGAGCTGCAAGGCTTTGAGCAGGATGACTACGTGCGCGCGGCGAATTCGAATTCGCGGAGCCTGGAAGATTTGCTGAATGAATTCGAGAGCGTGCGCCAGGGAACGATTGCGCTGTTTGGGTCGCTTCCACCCGGGGCGGAGACCCGGCGCGGGGTGGCTAACGGACATCCGGTGACGGTTCGGGCGCTGGCGTATATTGCCGGCGGGCATGCGCAGCATCATTACGAGTTGCTGAAAGCACAGCGGAGCGGGGCGTAGCACAACTCTTTCAAGGTGTCATCCTGAGCGAAGTGAGGAGGCGCAGCCGACGACCGCAGTCGAAGGACCGCTATACCTGGCATCGCGTCGTACGCCTCAATCGTAAGTTTCACCGATTGGTTATACTGGAACGGATATGGGAATCGTGAAAAACATAGCCGCGATCGCCAAGGGCATGAGCATTACCTTCATGGAAATGTTTAAGCCGACGATAGTGGAGAATTATCCTGATGGGCCGGGCCCGACCCGGGGCGCGATGTTCCAGGACCGCTTCCGCGGCATGCACGTTTTGCAGCGCGATGAGAACGGGCTGGAGAAATGTGTGGCCTGCTTCCTGTGCGCGGCCGCCTGCCCCTCGAACTGCATTTACATCGAAGCCGCCGAAAACACCGCCGAGCACCGCGTGAGCGGCGCTGAACGTTACGCCAAGGTCTACAACATCGATTACAACCGCTGCATCTTCTGCGGCTATTGTGTGGAAGCCTGTCCCACGGACGCCATCACCCACGGTCACGGTTTCGAGCTGGCTACCTATAACGCCAGCAACCTGGTCTATCGCAAGGAGCAGCTGCTGTCGGGAACGCCCGCGCACATCGGCGCGAACGCCGTGTTCAACAACGGCGACAATTATCGCCTGGCCCCGAAGAAGTAAGCACTCAAGTTTTGCGGAGCAGGGCACGTCTTCGGACGTGCTCTTTTTCGTTGCGCTGCATGGGTGAACACAAGTTCGAGATGCAAATAACAGTGGCAACTTCTCGTCTAATTGCTAATTGCTAGTCGCTCCGTCCGTTACCTGCTCCAAGATCCCGTGCAGCGGGATTCGGATCCACGCCGGCCGTTGCTCCAACTCGTACTCCATTTCGACCAACGCCCGTTCGATCATGTAGGCGGCCAGCAGAGTCTTGATCTCATCGGTCTGCTGCGGCAGGAACGAGGCGTTGCCGCTGCGCTGGAAATATTCCTTCAGGAAGACGGCGCTCACCCAGTGGTACCAGACGCGCGCCCACTTCTCCAGTTGGGGATGGGCTTCGCGGCTGGGCACGATGCCGGGCACGTCGCCGAACAGCGCGGCATGGGAGACGTAGTGGAACGATCGCAGCATAGTGGCGACGTCGCGCAGGGCCGAGCGCTTGATGCGGCGCTCGCTCAGCGGCCGGCCGGGATCGCCTTCGAAGTTGGTGATCACCCAATCGCTGCCGGAGAACAGAACGTTTGACAGATGGTAATCGCCATGATTGCGAATGCGCGTTCCCGACATCCGCTTGTCGCGCAAGTTCAGCAGTTGCGCGCGCAGTTCGCCCTCGCGGCTGAGCACCTCGCTCACCTCGGTCTGTCCTGCCGGCGGCAAGATGCGGCGTGCGCGAACGCAGCAGTTCGAAGGCGCGATTCAGCTGTCCCAGCATCCCGTGATAGACGCTTTGCCGGTAGAACGTGGTGAACGGCTCGGGCGCAAAGTCGGGAATATCGGGGCGGCTGCTGAGGGCCGTGTGCATCTCGGAGGTGCGGCGCGCCAGGATGCGAATGCTGTCCAGGTAGTTGCCCAGCAACTCGCCGATGATGGGCGGTGCGGGATCGGCTGGCGCCCACAGGTTGGGCGAGGCCAGGTCGCGCAGCTCGCGGATCCTCCTGCGGAATCGCCAGGGTGTGCTCGAAGAACAGGCCGAGCTGATCGACGGTGTAGTGCCAGCCCGCATTCGCGTTTGGCACCGCACTGCTGAGTGTGCCGACACAGGTTTGCACCCTGAAATCCTCCAGGTCACGGTGATAGTCGAGCGAGCCGAGGGCCGCAGGGAGTGCTTTGAAGTTGGTGTGTCTCGCACAAGAACTCCGGGACCTCGCGACCCGGGTTGATGCCCTCCTCCATCTTGCGATACAGCTTGAGCACGAAATCCGTGCCGTAGTTGATGATGGTGAAGCACTGATCGGTCTGCTGCGGACTGGGCTCCAGATTCGATTTGGCGGCGGTCCACGCCTTGCGGAACTCGCGGGTGTGAGCGCCCATCAATTCGCCGTCTTCCCCGCGAATACGTCTGCGGCGCACGATTGCCCGCAGCAGGGAGTCGCCGAAGTGGCGATCGAAGGTGGCCGCGTAAAGAATGGCCGTAGTTTCCGGTCCGGGACCGTCCAGCCGCGCCAGGACGACATCGGGATGATCGCGCAGAATCGCCTCGGACTGGTCGCCGGTGGCAACGGAGATGGGTACAAGGTAGACCTCCGGATCGCCGTCGCCATAGCGAACGCTCAACAGTAGAAGGTGCGCGGCGGTTTCCGGCAGGTCCAGCACCCGGTGCAGTTCGAGCCCGGTGATGTAGCGTTGCTTACCCAGGAACCACGGGCGGGCGCGCAACATTCCGGGGATGACGTGCTGGAGCTTTTGCAGGGTCTCGTCGGAGAAAATGCTCTCCGCGGTCTCAACCTCCAGCACCGGCAACTCCTGCGGCGTGCCGCTGACGTTGAGCGACTCCTGCGCCGCTTCCCGCGGCTGCAGGTGGAACCAGTAGAACGCATGCGGGCCCAGCGACAGCAGGTAAGGATTCTCGGTGATGGTGGGAAACTTGGCTCGTCCGAAGACCTCGACCGGGCACGCATGCCTTGCCGGCTGGCCAGGTCGAGCTCCACGCATTGCGCGAAGCGCGAGAGATTGGCGACGATCAGCAGAGTCTCGTCGCCGAACTGCCGAATGAAGGCCAGCACCTTGCGGTTGCTGGGATAGAGAAATTCCAGGGTGCCGCGTCCGAAGGCTTGGAACTGCTTGCGCTGCTGGATCAGACGCTTGGTGAACCACAGCAGCGAGTGCGAGTTGTTCTGCTGCGCCTCGACGTTGATGGTTTCGTAGTGATACTCGGGATCGATGTTGACCGGCAGATACAAGCGCTGGGGATTGGCGCGCGAGAAGCCGGCGTTGCGGTCCGAGCTCCACTGCATGGGTGTGCGCACGCCGTTGCGGTCGCCGAGAAAAATGTTGTCGCCCATGCCGATCTCGTCGCCGTAGTAGAGCACCGGAGTTCCCGGCAGCGAGAACAGCAGGGCGTTCATCAGCTCGATGCGCGGGCGATCGTTCTCCAGCAGCGGCGCCAGGCGGCGGCGAATGCCCAGGTTGATGCGCATCGCGCGATCGCGCGCGTAGGTGCGATACATGTAATCGCGCTCTTCGTCGGTGACCATCTCCAGCGTGAGCTCGTCGTGATTGCGCAGGAACATCGCCCACTGGCAGTTGTCGGGAATCGGCGGCGTGAGCTTCAGGATGTCGGTGATGGGATAGCGGTCTTCCATGCGCAGGGCCATGAACAGGCGCGGCATCACCGGGAAGTGGAAGGCCATGTGGCACTCGTCGCCGTCGCCGAAGTAGGCGACCGCGTCCTCGGGCCACTGGTTGGCTTCGGCCAGCAGCATGCGATCGCGATACTTCTCGTCGACGTGCTTGCGCAGGTCCTTGCAGCGCGTCGTGCGTCTCCGGCAGGTTCTCGCAGTTGGTGCCTTCGCGCTCGAACAGATAAGGCACGGCGTCCAGCCGCAGGCCATCGACGCCCAGGTCGAACCAGAAGTCCATGGCGGCGAACATGGCGTCGCGGACCTCGGGATTGTCCCAGTTCAAGTCGGGCTGGTGCGAGTAGAAGCGATGCCAGTAGTACGCCTTGGCGATCGGGTCCCAGGTCCAGTTGGAGGCCTCGAAATCCTTGAAGATGATGCGGGCGTCGCGGTACTTCTCCGGCGTGTCGCTCCACACGTAGAAGTTGCGCCAGCGGCTGCCGGGAGCGGCTCGCCGCGAACGCTGAAACCAGACATGCTGGTCGGAAGTGTGGTTCAGCACCAGCTCGGTGATGACGCGCAAGCCGCGCCGGTGCGCCTCGCGCAGAAAACGCTGGAAATCCTTCAGCGTGCCGTACGAGGGATGAACGTCGGTGTAGTTGGAGATGTCGTAGCCGTCGTCGCGCAGCGGCGAAGGACAGAAGGGCAGGAGCCAGACGGCGGTTACGCCGAGGTCCTCCAGGTAATCGAGCTTTTGCGTGAGGCCGCCGAAATCGCCGATGCCGTCGGTAACGCTGTCGAAGAAGGCGCGCACGTGAACTTCATAAATGATGGCGTCTTTGTACCAGGTGACACTGGGCGAAAGATTCATGATCTCCTGCTGACCGAATAAACATCCTAGGTCTGCCTGGGAAACTGTTCAACTCTGGTTGGATGAGGGATTTGGCGTAATGGCTGCCGAAGTTCTCTGTACGAACTTGTTACGTTACGAAGGTGTCATCCTGGGCGCAGCGGCGCTGCTTTTGCGCTGCGGAGCCGAAGGACCCCTATCCGCAGGACGATCCTCCACCGCCAGGGCGTGAGGTCAGCGGGCGGTTCGGACTCGCATGTCACCACCAGGGAGTTTATCCGAAAACCAGCAAAACTTTGACCTCGCCGCTTGCATTCGTCACCAATTGCATTAATATACATTTAGCCGTATAATTATGCAATGTCGAAACTGTCGCGCCATGCCGCTATACGGGAGTTGCTTTCCGAGCGAGAAATCGGCAGCCAGGACGAACTGCGGCGGATGCTGTTCCGCCGGGGACACCGGGTAACCCAGGCGACGTTGTCGCGCGACATTCACGAACTCGGGCTGGTGAAGACCTCGGAGGGTTACAAGTTGCCGCAGGGAGAAGAAGCCGAACTATCGCTTCCTTCCATCGAGCGTCTGATTCAAACGTTCGTGTACGACGTGAAGACGGCGCAGAACCTGGTGGTGATCAAGACCAGCGCGGGCAGTGCCCAGCCGGTCTCGGCAGCGATTGATGCCGAGGAGTGGGAAGAGGTCGTCGGCACCATCGGCGGCGACGACACCATCCTGGCCATTGCGCCGGATGCGAAGTCAGCCGAAAAGCTGGCGCAAAGGTTGCGCAAATATTTTCATAGTCGGCGTCTCGCGCCCCACGCCACAGGAAGGCGTAGAACGGGCACCCCCGGTGAGGTTTGAAGGGATGCGCCGAAACGTGAGTAATAGAAATTGTCATCCCGAGGAGGCCTTCAGGCCGACGAGGGATCTGCTTTTCGCAAGACGGACGAATGAACACCACACTCCAACCCGCGGTCTTCGGCGCCACCGGCTACTCCGGCTTCGAGCTGGTGCGCCTGCTGGCGCGCCACGCCGGAGCGAAGAAGCCGATGCTGGTGCGGCGCAACGGCGAGAGCGGCGGTGTGGCTGATCTGAGCGAAGCCTATCCGCAACTGGCGGGCAATGGCGGCTTCCCGTTCGAGACTTTCTCATGGCAGCGGATGAAGGACGCCGGTGTCGACGTGATCTTCTTTGCCACGCCGCACGAGTTCTCGCGTGAGCTGGTGCCCGAAGCGATCGAGCAGGGTTTTCGCGTGATCGACCTGAGCGGCGCCTGGCGGCTGAAGCAGGCGGACAATCGCAAGGTCTACGGCTTCGAGGAGAAGCAGCCGAAGCGGTGCTGGACGGCGCCGCTGTTTACGGCTTGCCGGAGCTGCACGCGGACGAAATCAAGAGCGCGGCGTTGCTGGCGAATCCCGGCTGCTATGCGACCTCGATCATCCTGGCGCTGGCGCCCTGGATTCGCGCCGGCTATGTCGACGTCGAGCACGGCATCATCTGCGATTCGAAGTCCGGCGTTTCCGGAGCAGGGAAGACTCCGTCCTCGAACACGCACTTTGTTGAGGTGGACGACAATCTTGTCCGCCTACAGCGTTTTTGGACACCGGCACTCGGGGGAGGTGCTGGAGCAGCTCGGGATCGACAGTGGATCGCTGCAGTTCACGCCGCATCTGCTGCCGATTCCGCGCGGCATCCTGTCCACGATTTACGTGAAGCTGGCCTACCCGGTCGCGGCCGAAGAGCTGGAGCAGTCGCTGCGCGAGTTTTATGCAGGCAAGCCCTGGGTGCGCATTTTCGGCGCAGCGCGTCTGCCGCAGATCAAGTTTTCGCTGAACACGAATTATTGCGACATCGGCTTTTCGCTTTCGCCCGATGGCAAGCGCGCCGTGCTGGTTTCATGCTTCGATAATTTGCTGAAAGGCGCGGCCGGGCAGGCGGTGCAGAACATGAACCTGATGTTCGGGTTCAACGAAAAAGAAGGATTGCAATGAAGCTGGTCATCAAAATCGGCGGAGCGGCGCTCGACGACAAAGAAGTCGTGAGCAAGTTCGCCAAGACCATTCCGAGCCTGCTGCCGCGAAGGTCACAAGCTGGTGATCGTGCATGGCGGCGGCGCTGCTCTGAGCCGCACCCTGAAGCAGCTGGGCTGCGAGACGACCTTCATCAACGGCCTGCGGGTCACCGATTCGCAGACGCGCGACGTCGCCATGATGGTGCTCGCCGGCCAGCTCAACAAGCAGCTGGTCGCGGCGATTGGCGAAGCCGGGCAGCCGGCCATCGGCATCTGCGGCGGCGATCTGCGCATGGTGCTGGCATCGAAGAAGAAGCAGCCTGACCTGGGCTATGTCGGCGAAGTGTGCGCGGTGGATTCGACTTGGATTGAGCGCTTCTGGAATGCCGGTGTGGTGCCGGTGGTTTCCAGTCTCGCGCTGGGCTTCGATGGCGAATACTACAACGTGAATGCCGACCAGATGGCCTCGGCGTTTGCCATCGCCTGCGGTGCCCATGCGCTGGTCTATCTCACCGACGTAGCCGGCGTGAAAGACGCTGACGGCGCGGTTCTGCGCTGGCTCGATGTGAACGCCATCGCCGAGATGGTGGAGGCGACGACCGTGAGCGGCGGCATGCTGCCCAAGCTCGAGGCCTGCACCAGCGCGTTGAAGAAAGGCGTGACTCGCGTGCGCATTCTGCCCGCGACGCGCGCCGAAGTTCTCCCCGGATTCTTTACCCATCCCATTGATTGCGGTACCGAGGTGATTGCGTCGTGATCCATCTGAACCATCTCGTGCTGCACCCGACCGAGCGCAAGGAAGGCGCGTGGCCGGGGCCGCGTTTTGATCGTGCCCTCGAGCGACGCTGTTAGCGTCTGCGAGCCGCGGACGTTGTTCTCCTAAAATTCGAGTTGTCTTCATGTTCCGGCAGAGTGCCCGCCGTGAACGGCCAATTGCTAACTGCTAATTGCTTGTTTTTGGAGGTGCGACATTGATTGCTACGACTATTCCCCCGGGAGCGAATTTACGCGCATTTACACAGCGCGCCGTGACCGGCCGCGACCTGATTTCCATTCAGGATTTTTCGTCCGACGAGCTCTCCTGCGCGCTGGAGCTGGCGGCGGCGATGAAGGCCCGGCCTGCGGATTTCCGCGGCATTCTTTCGGGCAAACAGATCGTGCTGTTCTTCGAGAAGCCGTCGCTGCGCACGCGCCTGACCTTTGAAGCCGGCATCAACAGCCTGGGCGGCAGCTCGTTCTTTGTCGACCAGACGCAGTCGCGGCTGGGCGCGCGCGAGAGCCTGAGCGATGTGGCGCACAACCTGGAGCGCTGGATCGATGGCATTGTGCTGCGCACGTTCTCGCACGAGACTGTCACCACCATGGCCGAGCATGCGTCGATTCCGGTGATCAACGCGCTGAGCGATCTGGAGCATCCCTGCCAGGCGATGGCCGACATGCTCACGTTGCAGGAACAACTTCGGCGATCTGCGCGGTCTGCACTTCGCCTATGTGGGCGACGGCAACAACATGGCGCATTCGCTCATGCTGGCCGCAGCCAGCCTGGGTGCCAACGTTTCGATCGGCACGCCGAAGGGCTACGAGCCGGACGCCGCGATCGTCGCAAGCTGCGCGCAAAGTCGCGGCTGCCTCGGGCGCGACGGTGCAGGTGGTCAACGATCCGGTGGAAGCGGTTGCCGGCGCCGATGCCGTATACACCGACGTGTGGGCCAGCATGGGTCAGGAAGAAGAAGCGGCCGAACGCAGCAGGATCTTCGCGCCCTTCCAGGTGAACCAGAAGCTCTTCTCGTATGCCGCCAAGCATGCCGTGTTCATGCACTGTCTGCCGGCGCATCGCGGCGACGAGGTTTCGGCGGCGGTCATCGACTCGCCGCGTTCCGTGGTCTTCGATCAGGCAGAGAATCGCCTGCACATCCAGAAATCCATTCTTGTTTTGCTGCTGGAAGGCGGTTCGCACCGCTTCCCGCCGAGGAGCGCCAATGCGTGAAAAAGTCGTACTTGCTTATTCCGGTGGACTCGATACCTCCATCATCATTCCGTGGCTGAAAGAAAATTATGACTACGACGTCATCGCCTTCGTTGCCGATGTTGGCCAGGGCGACGACATCGAAGCCGTCGTCGAAAAGGCCTACAAGACCGGCGCCTGCAAAGTCATCGTCGAAGATCTGCGGCAGGAATTCCTCACCGACTACGTCTTCCCGGCGATCCAGGCGGGCGCAGTCTACGAGCACAAGTATCTGCTGGGCACCTCGCTGGCGCGTCCAGTGATCGCGAAGTATCAGGTGGAAGTTGCGCTGCGCGAAGGCGCGACTGCCGTGGCTCACGGCTGCACCGGCAAGGGCAATGACCAGGTGCGCTTCGAGCATGCTTACCAGGCGCTGGCGCCGGAGTTGAAGGTCATCGTGCCGTGGCGCGAGTGGACGTTGCAGTCGCGCGAGGATTGCCTCGACTACGCCGAGCCGCACGGAATTCCTGTGGCGCAGAGCCGCGAGAAGATCCACAGCCGCGATCGCAATCTGCTGCACGTTTCACATGAAGGCGGCGAGCTGGAAGATCCGAACAACGCTCCTCTGCCGACGACGTGGACGTGGACCAAGTCGCCGCAAGACGCGCCCGACCAGGTCGAGAAGGTAACGATTGAATTCCGGAATGGCCTGCCGGTCGCAGTGAACGGCGTGGAGCTCGATCCGGTGGCGCTGATCGAGATCCTGAACGAAATCGGCGCGCGCAATGCCATCGGCCGCATCGATCTGGTGGAAAACCGTTTCGTCGGCATCAAGTCGCGGGGTTGCTACGAGACGCCAGGCGGGACGCTGCTGCTCACGGCGCATCGCGAACTGGAAGCGCTCTGCCTCGACCGCGAGCTGTCGCACTTCAAGCAGCACGTCGGCCTGAAGTATGCCGAGGTTGTCTACTTCGGACTGTGGTTCACGCCACTGCGCGAGTCGCTCCAGGCGTTCGTCACCAGCTCGCAGCACGACGTGAACGGTAAGGTGACGCTCGCACTCTACAAGGGCAATGTCGACGTCGCGGGACGTAAGTCGGAGACGTCGCTGTATCGCCCGGACATCGCCAGCTTCACCATGGGCGCCAGCTACGACCAGAAAGATGCGGAGGGCTTCATCCGCATCCTCGGATTGCCGGCGCGCTCGCGGGCCATCATTCACGCCAAGCAGCAGGAGAAAGCCTTGTCGTTCGCCAAGAAGCAGTCGGAGTTCGACACCAGCGAATCCGCCGAGTCGAAGGAGGCAGCGCAGTGAAGATGTGGTCAGGCCGCTTCAGCCAGGCGCCGGATGCGGAGTTCGAGCAGTGGCAGCGGTCGTTCCCGTTCGACCGCGTGCTGCTGCCGTATGAAGTTGCGGCCAGCAAGGCGCATGCCTCCGCTCTGGCGAAGGCGGGCGTCCTGAGCGCCGCTGAGTTGTCGGCAACGCTGTTCGCGCTCGATCAGATTGGACGCGAAGGCGTGCCTGAAGTTGACGACCCCGCGATTGAAGACGTTCATCATTACGTTGAGCATCGGCTGGTGGAGATTGCCGGCGAGGTCGGCTACAAGCTGCACACCGGTCGCAGCCGCAACGAGCAGATTGCGACCGACCTGCGGCTGTATGTCCGCGAGCAGATCGACGAGATCACGCTGCTGCTGGCGGAGTTCTGTTCGTCGTTTATTACGCAAGCGGAAGCCGCGAGCGTTCTCGAACCCAGGTTAGGCCAAAAGAGGGCCGAACCTGGGGCACCGGCATTCGAACCTGGGGCGACGGCAAATCGAGGAAAGTCAAAACGTTGGTGCCCCACGTTCGGCCGTTTTTCGGCCTAACGTGGGGTCACAGAACGCCATGCCGGCCTACACGCATCTGCAACGTGCGGAGCCGGTGCTGGTGGCGCACTGGCTGCTGGCGTATGTCGAGATGTTTCTGCGCGACATCGATCGCCTGGCAGACTGCCGCAAGCGGCTTGAATGTTTGTCCGCTGGGATCGGGGGCGATCGCCGGGAACGATTCTGCCGCTCGACCGCGCCAGCATTGCTGCGGAGTTGGGTTTCGACGCCCCGACGGCGAACAGCATGGATGCGACCAGCGATCGCGACTTCGCCATCGAGTTCGTGCAGGCGCTGTCGTTCGTCGCGCTTCACCTCAGCCGCTGGGCGGAGGAGTTCATCCTCTTCTCGACCACGGAGTTCGGCTTCGTCAAGCTGCCGGAGCAGTACTCCACCGGCTCGAGCGCGATGCCGCAGAAGAAGAATCCCGATGCGCTGGAGCTGATTCGCGGCAAGTGCGGCAAGGTTTATGCCGAAGCGACGGCGCTGTTCATCGGCGTGAAAGGCTTGCCGCTGGCCTACAACAAGGACCTGCAGGAGACGCAGCAGCCTGTCTTCGCGGCGGCACAGCAGGTCGCCAGCATGGTTCGCGTGGCGACGGGCTTCATGGCGACGGTCGAGTTCAAGTACGACCGCATGCAGGAAGCGGCGAGCTGCGGATTCATGAACGCCCAAGCGGCGGCTGCTTATCTGGTGCGCCAGGGTATCCCGTTCCGCCAGGCGCACGAACTGATCGGCAAGGCAGTCCGGTTGTGCGTCGAGCAAAGTTGCGAACTTGAGCAACTGTCGAAGGAAGAACTACGCGCTCTGCGGCATCACGGCCGACGAGCAGTTTTACACGGCACTGACACTCAAAGAAGTGTTGGCCATTCACAACGTCCCCGGAGGCACGGCCCCAGCGCGGGTTCGGGAGTCCTTACAGACGGCGAAAGAGAAGTTATCCCAATATTTTGGAGTCGCCCATGCATGCACGTAACGCCAAACTTCCCGATGCCTTTGCCATTGAGCAGTTGATCCAGGTCCACGTCGGCGACGGCACGCTGCTGCCGCGCTCGCTGTCGGAGATTTGCGAGAACATCCGCGACTTCATCGTGGTCGAGAACGAAGGCGAGATCGTGGGCTGCGGCGCGCTGCATCTCTACGGTATGCACCTCGCCGAGGTCCGCTCGATCACGGTGACGAATCGATCAACAGGTAGGGGCGCAGGCCGAGTGCTGATCGACGCGCTGCTGAAGGAAGCGCAAGAAGCAGAGCGTGACCTGCGTCTGCCTGTTCACCCGCATTCCGGATTTCTTCGCGAAGATGGGGTTCCAGGAAGTGGAGAAGGAAGCCCTGCCCGACAAGGCGCTGAAGGATTGCGTGAAGTGTCCGCGGGTGAATGCGTGTGATGAGATTGCGATGTATCGGGGGACGTTGCCGAAACATGCGGGCATTCGGCGTCCACGGGCGGCGCAGAATTACGTTCCGGTGTCGGCGTTGCATGCGTAAGTTTCTTCCGGACCCACACAATCCAAAATCAGGCTTGTATGGGGCACCCGAGTAATTCGAATCATCCCACCCTGTCCGCCAAAGTCCGGCGGACGAGGATGGGGCACCCGAACTGTTGGCCGTTACTTCAGATACTGCAGCAGCTCTTTGAACTGCGGCGTGCCGGAGCAGCGCAACAGTTCATACATCATCATCTCGGTTGACGAGATCACGGCTCCTGCGGACTTCATTCGCTCCAAACCGATCTTCCAGTTCCATTCGGCGCGCGATCCCACAGCGTCAGATGCAACGTGCACGAGATAGCCTTCATTCAGCGCGCCAAGCGCCGTCTGCATCACGCAGATGTGCGCCTCCATCCCACAAAGTAAGACCGTGTTGCGATTTCCCGGCAGCGCCTTCAGCCGCGAGCGGAACTGGTCGCTGCCGAAGCAGCTGAACTCCAGTTTGTCGAATGCGGTTACGCCCTCGAGCAGGGAAGCGATCTCCGGCACCGTCGGGCCCAGTCCTTTGCTGTACTGCGTGGTCACCATGATGGGCAGGTCGAGAATCTTCGCCAGCCGGATCAGCAGTTGCGAGTTCTTCACCAGCGCTTCCTTGTTGAAGATGGGCGGCAGGAGTTTTTCCTGGATGTCGACGACCACCAGCGCGCACGAATCCGCTTGGAGCGGGCGACGGGCGACCTCGGCCTGATCGGCGGCGATGGCGATATTTCCCAGCAGTGATGACATAGTCTCACCTTGCATTCTTGAGGCTATTCTATCGCGCCAGGTGCGGGTGTGAAGTTGAGTGTAACCCGGCGTGGTTGGTGCGCGGGAGAAGCGTCTACAACAAATGGGTAAGCGCGGCCGGCGATCCCGGGTTCAGCGGTTGACGCTCGATTCGCAAAGCAAATACAATCGATCTAGCGCATGGTCGTCACGTGCGCTGCCCGCAACAGCCGCAATTGCTGCCCCCTCGTTCAATGGCAGGACAGACGCCTCTGGAGCGTCATATCGGGGTTCGAGTCCCTGGGGGGCAGCCAAATTATCGCCGGCGAATAAGAATGACTAGCTGATGGACCGCCTCCACCCACCTCGTCTCGGTGCCATTGTGGGAATTGTGGTTACCTTCGTGCTTGAGAATGTTCTTTACTGCTAGGGCCTGATCTCTGCTGAAAAATAAACTAACCCGTCCGGGAATTGCCTACGCGCAGCGTCACGCGAAGGCATTCTGAAAAGCCCGCGCTCTTTTTCCCCCGTGCGCAAACCCACAACGGATTGAAAGTCGGCCCAAAGGTATGTTCTCCAACGGACACACTGATGGACGAGTGCACCTTTCCCGGAAGCATTCATACGACGCAGCAGAAAGCTCACAAAAAATCGGTACAACCATTGCTGTTAACTATCGAAGGGAAACTCATGAAATTAGATAGTTGCAGAACCGCCAGAGCAGTCTCGCTGGCGCTTGTTGTTTTCGCGATCTTCGTCGTTGTATGCGCAGCTGCGCAGGCCCAGACTTTTAGCGTACTTCATACCTTTACTGGCCAAAGTGATGGAGGAACTCCGCTGGGCACCCCGATGCTTGATGCGAAAGGGAACTTCTACGGAACAACCTACTACAACAGCTCAACCGGTTACGGCACGGCATATAAGCTCGGTCTTATAGGTCAGAACTGGGTTACGACGACCCTATATACCTTCGGCTCCGGCGGCCAGGCGGATGGGCAAAATCCTTATGGCAACCTGGTTCAGGACTCCAAAGGTATTTTCTACGGGGCGGCCACCTGGGGAGGCTCGCATAACTTCGGTACTGTTTTCAGCCTGCGACCCGCACCGAAGGTGCTCCCCAGTACCGGTCTCAATCCCATGTTTCCCACCTGGCTGCACAGCTTTGCCGGCAGTGACGGGGAATACCCATTTTTTGGCGATTTGACGGTGGACTCGCACGGCAATCTGTACGGCACAACCATGAATGGTGGCGGTTATGGTCAAGGCTCGGTTTACAAACTGACCCCCGCTGGTTTTGGATGGACCTTTCAGACCCTTTACAACTTTGCCCCGGGCGGCTCAGTTGGAGCTTTTCCGATGAGCGGCGTAACCCTGGATGCCGCAGGCAATATCTACGGCACCACCACCAAGGGCGGAACCTCGAACAATGGAGTGGTGTACGAAGTTACGGCTGCCGGCGTAGGAACTGTTCTGTACAACTTTACCGGGGGGGACGACGGATCTTTCCCCATGGCGGGAGTGACCTTCGATACCTTCGGTAATCTCTATGGCGCAACCTCGGCAGCTGGCTCGGCTGGAGGCGGCGCGGTGTTCGAACTGACCCCTGGAGCCGGCGGGTGGACCTACAGCCTGGTATATCCCATCACCGGCTGGGGATACGAATCCAACTTGGGAACGGGGATATGGAGAAGCCTGATCCTGGATCCGGCGGGCAACCTCTATGGCGTGACCTGCCCCATGGAGACCGGTTACTACAGCACCGTCTTCGAACTAACGCCTGGAGCTAACGGGTGGAGTTACACGACGCTTTACACCTTCACCAACGGTGCCGATGGCAGCCTTTCGGAGGCGGGCCTGGTTCGCGACTCGCAAGGCAACCTCTACGGAGTAGCGTCCTCCGGGGGAACCAGTAACTACGGCACGTTCTTCGAAATTACGCCATAGTAGGGAGTTTTAAGATTGAACTGAGGCCGGCGATCGGTTTTGTCGCCGGCCTATCTTATGACAGTTGCGCGCCTAATTTACTGAATTCGGCATTGATGGAACTGGCTACCGTGCCCATGCCGGCTAGAGCTCCCAACGCGATAATCAACCCGATCAAAGCATATTCAATCAAATCTTGACCAGAATCTTCTCCGTGGAACTTTCTTAGCATGTTGACCATTGTCTTGCGTCCTTTCTCATCTGTCTTCAGAGGTCATCCTACGGACGGCGCAGTGCGTAGCAACAACGCTGCCGTACATAAACGGAAGGAGAGGAGTAAGGGATAAGCGGCTTCGCCTGAACCGAGTCCCCACGTTATCCGTTTCCCCAGGTCACGTCGCCGTACCCGACGGCGTTTCCTCGTCGCAGTCCCCATCCAATTTGGACTTCGTTGCTAACGTTGGCAGTCACCCCCAGACGGGAATGGCGCCTGAATTACAAATGTGAATGGCCTCTTGATGGGGAGAATGAACCACAACCTTTGTGTGTTCAAGACCCTTGGCGGTGATATTTGGGTGAGGCGAAAGTGTTCGGGTAATGTATTGACAACAAGTGGATTAAGAGTATTAGTATGTAGAAGTCAAAAAATCGAGAGTTGTTTTAGTTGGTCTTTTAGCCGGAAAAGTCGTTGGCGCGCCGTTCGAAATCAGCGCCGTTACCATCACTTTAGTTCTATTGGTAAACGAGCTGTGACTGATACACAGTTATTCGATACGCCGCAGTGGGTCGGCGGCCATATCGCGACCCAAGGACCGAATTGGAGAACCTAAGCCACAGATGTAAGCTCGATCGAGCAGCGAACGCCCTATGCTGAATGATCCCTTCCAAAACCCCAAACACGCTAAGGAACTCGAACGCCTGCTTTCAGAAGGTGAGACGGAGCGGCGACAGCGCTGGGATGCCAGGAGCAAGACGCTGGATTGGCTTCTGATCGCAGTATTGATCGCGCTCGTTCTGACTGCTCTCACCCGCTTGGCTATTTGGTTTGCCGGAACCTCTTAGCGCTCCGAATGCTGCGCAAATCCCGGTGCAACATCTCAACTGAATGTTGATGCTGCCGGCACTGTGGTTTCGAAGAGTCGCGTTCGCTCGATTCCTCGCGCGTTGCGGCGCCAGCCGGGAAGCACTGATCAATACGTAAACCCTTGAAGCTCGCTCACGCCGGAATTGGGGCCGTCGACGTAGCCGGAACGCTGGCTGGGATGCAGTGCAATGTGCGCGGGAACAATATTGAAGGCGTTCGAGAAGCTGAATCCGTTGATGGTTTCCTGCAAATTGCCGTGCACGTCGTATACGTAAATGGTGCTGCCGGTGGGTGCAGAACTTGAAGTGGGCTGCGCGATCAGGAACAATTTGTGGACGGAATCAAACTCGACATCGGCGCCGCTGTACTGCTGCTGCCCTTGCGAGCCTGGAAGCTCAAGCGCGAAGCCGGTCTGGGTGCTCAGATTATAGAACTCGACGTTGGCATCATCTTCCGTCGTGCTGCAGGCAATGCCGTCGGCTGAGTCGATGGCCAGACCGTTAATGAACCCGAACCCGACCCCGGTAAATTCGGTGACCGTCCCGCCCGTGAGATCCACGACGCCGAAGACCGGCCGGCAGCTAAAGCAACCGTTTCCTCCACCCAGCAGCGCCTTATTCGTCACGCTATCGTAAGCGATGGGCGGAGGCACGCTGCCAAAGTTAAAGGAGTCCGTGATATGCACCACCGGGCCAAAGGTGTTGTTGGCAACGTTGGAGCTGAACACATACGGGATAAATTGTCCGCTATTGTCGTAGGCGAAGACGGCAACGTTGGGAACACCCTGGCTGCGGCTCACTCCGCCCGGCATGATGATATGTTGCAGCCCGATTGGGGGTGTCCAGGAACCGGTAATGCGGTTGCCCTCCAGGGGATTCAATACGTTGAAGGTACGGTTGGTGACGGTGAGATGGGATTCGTGCTCGTGCTCGAAGAGGCCGACACTGTTGCCGACTGCGCCCATCGTGATGAAATCGTCTTGCGAGTGGGCGGGGTTGGTGAGTTCCACCACGTTGAGGATATTTCCGCTCGCCTGGTCGAAGGTTTCGACCGCGGCCAGGATGACGCCGCTGGGAAGCGCTTTGGCTTCTGTCAGTAAACCCTCGCTGCCGTTCTGGTCGATGTCAAACCCAAAAATCTGACCGCCAAACTTGCTGTGAACGATGATCCCGTTGGGGCCGGCGACGGACTGCGGCGAGGTTTCCCCGGTTTGCCCGGCGGCGACGATACTGCAAAGAATCAGCGAAGCCAGGCAGAACGACCAGCGCTTGCAGACGACACCAAGCCGCGAAATGGGCAGGGCACTACGGGCGCAACTCATGTTGGTTGTCTCTTTTCGGAGAGGATTCTGACTGCACGCCGACGCGCCGAATGCTAAACCAAACCTAGATGCTGCCGTGTCACCATCTTGTCAAAGATTTGTGAAGGCCTGGACGCGATGTGTTCCAGAAATCACTGGTGGAAGCCGGGCAGCTCGACCCGGCGCGCGATGTGGTCCTTGATCCAATGCGCGTCCCACCATTCTTTCGGATCGATCTGCACGCCGTCGAGCTGCATGGCGAAATGGATGTGATCGCCTCCGGCCATGCCGGTCATCCCACTCAGACCCATCACCTGGCCCTGCTTCACCAAGTCGCCTTCGTGAACGTCGATGCGGCTCATGTGGCCGTAGATGGTCTGCAATCCGTAGCCGTGATCGACGACGACGCAGTTGCCGTAAATCCCAAGCGGCGCGGCGTACACGACTTTGCCATCATTCGAGGCCTGCACGCCGACATGCTGCGTGACGGCCAGGTCGTATCCCAGGTGAACTTGCTGGTCGATCTTCTGGCCGTGGTAGATGTAGTTGCGCAGGTCAGCGAAAGTTGCCTCGGCCTGTGAGTGCGGCTGGCGGATGAATGGCTTCGACCACAGGAATTTGTCGGCTGTCTTCAAGCGCAGCTCCGAAAGCGTTTTGTTGTTGGCCTTGCGCATCTCGCTGTTGATCTTCACGAAGCGCGCGACCCTGTCGCCGCTGCCGTTCGGATCAAGCTCGTCGACCACCTTCTGCATGAAGGCGTCGCTGACCTGGAGGTCGTGAACCGTGTATTTCGGCTGCTCCTTCTTGGGGAAGATGACCACGAGCGGACTGGTCACATCGTTGCCGGTGCCGTTGGAGGCATAGACCATGGGAGCGGTATCCGGCGGCATGTTCCAGGCAAAGGCAAAGAGCGAAAACATACCCGGCTTGCCGCCCGGCATCGGCCAGCCGCGAAAGGTCTGATCGCCGACCCGCACCCCTGCTTCGGTCCAGTTTCCTGAGACCGTGAAAGTGGTGAGATCGGCCATGCCGAGATACAGATAATGCTGCTCGGTATCGGCAGTGACGCTGGGCGGCTGCGTGACGACGGTGACATCGCGTTCAGCCCGCCCGGTCTTCCTGAGCAGATCGTCGGAAGTAGCCTCGACGATCAGCTTGGCCTTGCCGGCCTGGAGTTGTGGAGTGGTCTTGATGCCTGCCGTGAAGTTCCAACTGCTCTCCGGCTCCTTTGAGGGCTGGGCGATGTCGAAGACCGGGTAGCGCACGCCGTTTTGCTCAATGAATGCCTGCACTCTGCGGACACCGCGGGGATCGCGCACCCGAACCGTTACGGGTGTGGCCTGCCCGAGCGAGGGATTCGAAAGCGCCAGTTCCACAACCGGGGTTGCTGACCGGAGCGCGAGGAACGCCAGGGGCGAGACCAGCAGCAGCACGATGACAACGAGGATGAGCTTCTTCACAGGCCATTGTAGCTCGGGTGCGGGCGGCGACTTTTCCACAGAGCTTTATGAGTTGGATACGGACGGCAGCCCGCCCGCCTGGGCTCTGCAAGGGGCACGGCTTTATTTATAGGTTGCTGGAAACCTGGGAGCGGACGGCTCGTAGGCCTGAACGCCGACTGCCCGAGCCAGGAATAGGGATCTGGTTTACGGCGCACCTGAAGGTGCGCCCTTTCAACTACATGCGGACAGCCTCTGGCGAAGAGCGAATGGCGAAAAGCGAGTCCAGCTAGTTCAAGAAAAACTTCGTATACAGCGTGTCCCTTTGCGCGGGCCGGAATCCTGCATCGCGAATGATGCGTCGCAGCTCTTCCTCGGTGGTGCAGTTACGCACACCGGCGGCGCGCACCACGTTCTCCTCGATCATCACCGAGCCCACGTCGTTGCCGCCAAAACGCAAGCCGGTCTGGCAGACCTTCAATCCCTGCGTCACCCAACTCGACTGAACGTTTTCAAAGTTGCTGAGGAAGAGGCGCGCGATGGCCAGCGTCTTCAGATATTCCACCGCTGTCGCTTCATCCCATCCGCGTCCGCCGAGCGCCGTATTCTGCGGCTGGAATGACCAGGGGATGAATGCCGTGAATCCGCCAGTCTCTTCCTGAAGATCGTAGACCGCCTGGAAATGGTTGATGCGGTTCTCGTAATTTTCCCCGACGCCGAACATCATGGTGGCCGTGGTGCGCATGCCCAGTTTGTGCGCGGTGCGGTGAACGTTCAGCCAGTCTTCGGTCAGGCATTTGAGGCGCGCGATCTTGAAGCGAACTTCGTCGTCGAGAATTTCCGCGCCGCCTCCGGGAATCGAATCCAGCCCGGCTGCACGCAAACGGCGAATGGTCTCCTCGATGCTCAACCCGCTGACCTCGGCGATGCAGATGACCTCCGACGCTGAGAAGCAGTGCAGGTGCACCTGGGGGAAGCGCTGCTTCAATCCACTCAGCATGGCCTCGTACCAGTCGATCTTCAGGTCAGGATGCAGGCCGCCTTGCAGCAGAACGCCCGTCCCGCCCAACTCCACCGTCTCCTGCACTTTGTCGTAAATCGTCTCGAAGTCGAGGATGTAGCCCTCTTTCGCCAGCTTGCCCTTGAGCGGACGGTAGAACGCGCAGAAGGTGCAGTATTCGGTGCAGAAGTTGGTGTAATTGATATTGCGATCGATGATGTAGGTGACGACGCCCTCAGGATGCAGCGTGCGGCGTAGGGCGTCGGCTTCCATGCCGATGCCGATCAAATCGTCGGAGCGGTACATTTCCAGCGCTTGGGCTTTTGTAAGAGACATAGAAGACAGGGGGCGTTTGCAACCCCACACCTTATTCTAGCGTTCTCAGACTGGTAAGGGAAAGAGTCCGCATGGCCTCGTCCCTGCGGCATGGTGACAACGCAACAATGCTGCGCAAGTTGAGTTTATAACTGCGACGATTTGTCGGCCGAAACTCCCGCAGATTTGCCCTGGCCAAGCGAGCCTGCAACGAACCATGGTGAAAGAGGCAGAAGATGAAGTTCGGAACGTCTCCTCGACGACTGTCCGCTGCGCGAGCCCTGGCTGGCGCATTGCTGCTAACCCTTCCATTACCGATGTGGGCTACCTTGGGCGATAACGCCTCGTCGGTGCTGACAGACCAGGCGCGCATGAAAGGCACAGTGCGCAGCGTGGACAATCGCACCTACGTGGTTCACGAAATCACCGCCACCTCGGGCGCGAAAGTTCGCGAGTTCGTCACTCCGGGCGGAGCCGTTTTCGGTGTTGCCTGGGAAGGTCAGCAGCCTCCTGATCTGCAGCAACTGCTCGGACCCTATTATCAGCAGGCCAGGCAAGCTCGCCAGGCACAGGCGCAAGCCGCGGAACAAGACCCCGCGGTGAAGACTCCACGCGCACACCGCGCTCCCGTCGCCATACAAACTCCCGGATTAGTGCTCTATGAGGGTGGTCACGTGCGCAGTTTCCACGGAGCCGCTTACATCCCACAACTGGTACCGTCAGGCGTTCAGGCCAGCGACATTCACTAAGCAGGGAGGATCATCGTGCGCAAAGTCGGACTCATGCTCGTATTGACTAGTGTGCTCTGGATGGCCGCCTGCGGTAGCGGTGGCGGGTCCAATACCAACTCAACCATCACAGCGGTAAGCGTGACCTGCTCGCCTTCAACGGTTGCATCCGGCGGAATCAGCCAGTGCACTGCGGCCGTTAGCGGGACCGGCAATTTCAGTTCAAACGTAACCTGGAGCACAACCGCCGGAAACGTCGATGCGTCGGGTTTGCTCAGCGCGCCCGTGGTCACGCAAACCCTGCTGGTGACTGTAACTGCAACCTCGACCCAGGATACGACCAAGTCAGGCAATGCTTCGGTGACCGTGAATCCCACAGTGTCGGAGAACAACGTTGCGCCGCTGATCGTGGACTCAGGCCCGTCCGGATTATCGGAAGCGAACATCGCTTACACCACGATTACGGTATGTGTGCCGGGCAGCACGCCCCCCAGTTCGTCCTGCCAGGACATCGACCACGTGCAGGTGGATACCGGATCTTCCGGCCTGCGGATTGTCTCCAGTGTGCTGGGTATTTCTCTGCCGCACAACAACGACTCCAGCGGCAATCCCCTGGATGAGTGCCTGATCTTCCTCGACGGATATGCCTGGGGTCCCGTGGCCACCGCCGATATTTACGTTGCAGGGGAGAAGGCAGCTGGTGCGCCCGTCCAGCTCACGATTCCCGATGGCGGCTCTCCCGGAGTGCCCAGCAGTTGTTCCAGCCAGACGACGGGTTCGAACGACGGTGGCAGCCCAAGCGATCTTGGCGCGAACGCGATTATCGGTGTCGGCTTCTTTCAACAGGATTGCGGCCCGGCTTGCACCAACCTCAATGCTCAGATTCCTGACTGGTATTACGACTGTCCGTCGTCCGGCTGCACTCCGACCTACACCACCCTTGCGCAGCAGGTCGCAAATCCGGTAAGCCTGTTTAGCGTCGATAACAATGGAGTGCTGATTCAGTTGCCCATGGTGCCCGACGGCGGATCCTTGAACGTTACCGGTTCGCTGATTTTCGGCATCGGAACGCAATCCAACAACGGATTAGGGAGCGCCACCATCTACCAGGTGCCCGACGAGAACAGTGTCACCAACAATCTCGGCGATATCATCACCACCTACAACGGCCAGGCCTACAACCTGAGCTTCATCGACAGCGGCTCGAATGGGTTCTTCTTCCTCGATACCAGCACTACGGGCATAGCAACCTGTACCGGACAGCTTTCGGACTGGTATTGTCCTTCGAACTCGCCGGACAGTCAGACCGCTACCAACCAGGGGCAGAACGATAATCAGCAGCCTACCGGTAGCTCGGTGCCGGTGAACTTCTCAGTTGAAAATGCCAGCACCCTGTTCCAGAGCAACAACACTGCCTGGAGCACGCTGGGCGGTCCGTATACGCCTCCGCCGGTGCAATTTGATTGGGGATTGCCGTTCTTCTTTGGACGGAACGTGTTCACCGCGATTGACCAGAAGCACACCCCTTCCGGCACGGGTCCTTACGTGGCCTACTAGCGGGTTTTTATTTTCCTGTGAGGGCCGGACTTCGACCAGGAGTCCGGCCACACCCGCCCGCCGCCCCGCAATTCTGATTAGCTGCAGTTAACTGCCTATGCTTAACTGGCTTCCTGCTGTCTCTTTACACATCTTTACCTCAGACAAGCTCTCGCGACCGAAAATCCCGGCCTGCATCTAATTAACAGAGGTTAAAGAAGAGATTTATGAAGCTGTCGGGAATCAAACTGATTGCAAGTTTATTCCTGGCAGCGGTTCTGTCTGCGCCCGCATGGGGCGCGACTCCAGCGCTGCCGGGAACGTTGAATTATGTAGAAGGACAGGCTTCCATTGGTGAACAGGCCCTTAACGCCAAGTCCGTAGGATCGGTCGATCTGCAGGCCGGTCAGACCCTCAGCACGGGCACAGGCAAGGCCGAGGTGCTGCTGACGCCGGGAGTGTTTTTCCGGCTGGGAGATGATAGTGCCGCAACCCTCGTCTCCCCCAGTCTGACCAACACGGAGATTGCATTGTCCACAGGCCATGCCATGGTGGAAGTCGACGACATCCACAAGGACAATTTGCTGCGGGTCCAGCAGAATGGCGCAACCACTCAGTTAATGAAGACTGGTATCTATGAATTCGATGCCGCCAATGGCGCGGTTCGAGTCTACAAAGGCGAGGCCCTGGTGCAGGACGGCGATCGCCAGGTAAACGTGAAAGGCGGGCACCAGCTCGCCGTCGCAACCGAGAATGCTAACGGCAAGTTGAAGACGACGAAGTTTGATCAGTCCGAATATCAGGACACGGATCTGTACCGCTTCAGCAATCTTCGGTCGGAGTACCTGGCCGAAGCCAACGTTAGCGTCGCCGGTCTGTACGGGCCTGGCGCTCCGGGATGGAGCGGTGCCGGCTGGTACTGGGATCAGGCTTTCTGGGGCTACACCTGGATTCCGGGTGACGGCTTCTTCACCGGTCCGTTCGGCTGGGGCTTCTACTCGCCCTTGTGGGTTAGCTACGCTCCGTATTACGGCTATCCCTACTGGAGAGGACGCCCCTACGTTGCGGGCAGAAGGCCCTATGTCACGGGGCAGTTCAGCCACGCTCGTCCCGGGTATATCGGGCATCCGCGAGCATTCCGCGGGCCCACTAGCGCCAACGTGGGCGCATCTCATTTTGGTGTGATGGGTGGCGGAGGCTTCCACGGCGGCGGAGTTGGTGGAGGCGGAGGGTTCCATCGCTGATCTCTGAGCAGTGACAGCGCAGTGCAGCATGGAAAATGCGGGGCTTTCCTTGGCCCCGCTTTTCTTTTGCTCATGGAACATTCATCAGCATTTCACCGGGCAGCCATCCGATTGCAATTCCATCTGACGAAAATCCTCAGCAGGTCAAAGGTTCCCTGTCCGGAACGGCTCAAATCGAAAGGAAACGCTATGTCGAAGGAAGCGGCGCATCATCACACGCAGGCTGCTGAACATCATGAGCTTGCGGCCAATCACCATAAAGAAGCTGCCAGGCATCATGAAGACGGCGATCACGAAGCAGCTGCTCATCACGCGCACGTCGCCCAGGGACATCAGGCGCACGCGACGTATCACGCCAGCGAGGCTGCCAAGCATCACGTCGAGGCTCACGGAGACAAGTAAGGGGAATCGGAAGCACGCCCGGACAGCGGCCCGTGCGGCCGCTGTTTGTCTTTGCAGCGGCGTTCACCCACAGGGAGATGAATCGACCTTTCGCCGCCTCGAACTTGCAGAGGAAACTTCGGCTATCGGCGGAAGCCGCCGAATGCCACCGGGCCGAGGA
Organism: uncultured Acidobacteriaceae bacterium; assembly: GCA_963698845.1. GTDB lineage: Bacteria > Acidobacteriota > Terriglobia > Terriglobales > Acidobacteriaceae > Bog-257. Next base: position 1,057,574 of record CAVOSH010000004.1, on the reverse strand, counting down.
AGCGCAGCTCGGGAATGGCCGGAATCAGGCCAATCTCCTGCGCGTATTGCAGAAACAGTTTCAGCCCGGCATGGTTCTCGCGATCGAGATAGTAGTGGATATTCCCGGTGAGGTAACTGCGAACATCGTCCTCAGATAGTCCAAGCTTCGGCGCCCAATCTTTGGCGATCACGTCCAAATTCTGCGGCTCCAGGCCGTGATCACGCGACTGTTGGAAAACCTTCGCCAGGTAAAGACCTTCGGGCTTACGGTTCAGGGCGTCCAGACGCACCGCCCACACGGCAAACACGAATGGCAAACCGGTGCGCTCCCGCCAGATGTGCGCCAAATCGTAGAGGTGATATCCGGTATCGGTGGGCACCTGAAGCGCGGGATCGCCGATCAGCAGCGCGGCATCATTCGTGCGCAGCATCTCCACAAGCTGCGGAGGGTGAGGTCTGAGCTCGCGCGGGCCTCCAAAGAACTTCGTAAACAGAACCTGTGTCAGGGCGACCGAGGTCCGCGATGAAGTGTCTGCCGCAACTGTGCGGACATCCTCGATGGGCTTCTTGCTGACCAGCAGGATGGAGCGCACCCAGTCCTTCGACGCAATCGCGATATTGGGCAGGATCACCAGCCCGGGGATCTGCGCGTAGGTGAAGGCCGGGATAATTCCGATGTCGGCCTCATTGGCCGCAAGCGCGGCGGCACAGGCCGAGGGAATCGTGTACTCGATGCTGAAATCTTTCGCGGCATCGCCGTGCTCGAAGTCCCACATCAACGGCGCGGTATTCAGGAAGGAGATAGCAGAGATGCGGAGGCCTTGCATGAAAGATCGAGTCTAACAAATCCCGGGACCATGCCTCTGCGGGGCAAAAGGCTTTCACCACAGAGGGCACGGAGAACACGGAGAAAAGGAATTGGAAAGCACCCGAGTCTTCCGTGGTGAGGGATTTTCGATTGATAGCGGGAGACGTGACCACGTGAAGCGCTAACTAAGGACCTGGCGGGGGAAGAATCGCTTTTTCAATTTCTTACCTCCGAGCGCTCCGTGCCTCCGTGGTGAACCCGTCTTTCACTGCGCAACGTGACCCACATCCTTGACGGTAACCACCGCCGCTGGTTACCCTGCGCTTTTGTCCGGGTCCAGCCGGACGGAGGGAGCCACCGATGCAAGCCGAAGTACCCGTCCGGGCCGAAGACTACGCTCATACGCGCAAACTGCAATGGCTGGCGCTCTCGCAGACGCCGGGAATTGGCGCCGGGCGGGGCCGAAAGCTGGTCGAACACTTCGGCAGCATCGACCGCCTTTTCGCGGCCCCGCTGACCGAGCTGGAAGCCTGCGGAATAGCGGCCGCTGCCGCGCAGAGTATCGTGCTAGGCAAGTCGTTGGAGCTAGCTTCGACCGAATACGATCGCATCCGAGAGATGGGTGCCTCGGTGGTCGTGCTGGGCGATGCGGAGTTCCCCAGCCGGCTACTGGAGATCTACGATCCGCCGCTCGTCCTTTACATCAAGGGAAACGCGGAAATCATTGGTCAACCTGGAATTGCGGTAGTCGGCACGCGGCATCCCACGCCCTACGGGATCGGCATGGCGGAGCGGCTGGCCTGCGACTTGGCTGCCCGGGGACTGGTCATCATCAGCGGCATGGCACGAGGTGTGGATGCCGCCGCCCATCGCGGGGCCCTGAGCGCCAAGGGCCGCACCCTGGCGGTATGGGGTACCGGGATCGACGTTATTTATCCCAAGGAGAATCAGAAGCTGAGCGAGCAGATCCTGGAGTCCGGCGGAGCGATTATCAGCGAATTCCCGTTGGGCACTTTTCCGGCGCCGCAGAACTTTCCTATCCGCAACCGGATCATCAGTGGTTTGTCGGTGGGCGTGCTGGTGCTGGAAGCCGGCGAGTACAGCGGAACCCGCGTGACCGCCCGCTGCGCCCTGGAGCAGGGTCGCGAGGTCTACGCGGTCCCCGGCAACGTGACGTCCGTCTGGCGCTAACCCCTCCGGCACCCGTTGAATCGGAGCAGGATTCTGCGGCATCACTATTTCAGGCGGCCGATCTGCCGCCAAGCGAAAAGAGGATTCTCGGCTACTGCGCGCGGACGAGTCGACGCATTTAGACCTGATCGTCGAACGCCTGCAATCTCACCTCTCCTCCTCAGAGATCTTTACCGCCTTGTTCGAACTGGAGCTAAGCGGCCGCATCCGGCAGATGCCGGGGAAATATTACGTGAAGGCGATGTGACGCCGGCAGCGGCGGCCGGCTTTGAGCTATGAGCCGTGAGCTGTGAGTTTAAGTCGCGGAGAGGAGAAATCGTGCAGGATTTCAGAAATCTTGAGGTCTGGAGGAAAGCGCACCAGCTTACGCTTGAGGCTTATCGGATAACCGAGAACTTTGCGCGCGCTGAGATGTTTGGGCTCTCCAGCCAAATTCGGCGAGCAGCTTCATCAATACCGACGAATTTGGCCGAGGGCTGGGGTCGAACTCAGGCAGAGTTCGCGAGATTCGTTCAGATAGCTCTCGGATCGGCTTGCGAACTGGAATACCAGTTGTTACTCGTTAAAGATATGCGGCTGATAACAGTTGATGTTTATGAGAGTACGAGCGAAAAGATGTCAGACGTCAAGCGAATGCTTCAGGCATTGCTGCGGCGGGTGCATCGAGATTTGCAAGGCGCACAGGATTCGAAAGTGACGGTCCATGGATAAGGCCATGAATTAGAACGCCTTAGCTCACAGCTCAGAGCTCATAGCTAACAGCCGAGGTTTCGCCTTTCGGCGAAACCGTGCTAGCTTCATAACGTAATTCCGCAAGATTGAGGTTCCATTGGCAAAAGGTTTAGTCATCGTCGAGTCGCCTGCCAAGGCGAAGACGATCCAAAAATATTTAGGCTCGGGCTATGAGGTGGAAGCCTCGCTCGGCCACATTAAAGACTTGCCGAAGAAGTCTCTCGGGGTCGATCTGGACAACGACTTCTCCACCGAGTACGTCGTCATTCCCGGCAAAGAGAAGGTGGTTGCACGGCTGAAGAAGCTGGCCAAGACGGCTGACGCCATCTATCTGGCGCCTGATCCGGACCGCGAAGGCGAGGCCATTGCCGCGCACCTGGCCGAAGAACTGGGCGGCGACAGTGTAGACGGGAAGAGGAAAGCCAAGAAGAACGCCGTCGTTATCCGCCGTGTCACTTTTAACGAGATCACTAAGCGCGCCGTACAGGAAGCCTTCCTGCACCCCCGGGACATCGACACGAACCTGGTCGACGCGCAGCAGACTCGCCGTGTGTTGGACCGGCTGGTGGGCTACCAGATTTCTCCGCTCCTCTGGGACAAGGTTCGCCGGGGACTCTCCGCCGGACGCGTTCAGACCGTCGCCCTGCGCCTGATCGTCGAGCGCGAGCGCGAGATCAAGATCTTCGTCAAGGAAGAGTACTGGACCATCGACGCGCATCTCCAGGGTCCGAAGCCCCCGGCATTCGACGCCCGCTTCATCGGCATAGGCGATGAGAAGACGGCGATCCCGAACGGCGAAGAAGCCGAGAAAATCAAGACCGCCGTCGAGAATGCCGACTGGACGGTCCGCTCCGTGGAACAGCGCGAGCGGCGGCGCAGTCCTGCGGCTCCGTTTACCACCAGCAAGTTCCAGCAGGATGCCTCGCGCAAGCTGCGCTTCAGCGTGAAACGCGCCATGGGCATTGCCCAGCGCCTGTATGAAGGCATCGACCTGGGCGGCGAAGAGGGAACCGTCGGCCTCATTACTTATATGCGTACCGACTCACCGCAGGTGTCGAATGATGCCCTGGCGGAGGTGCGCGAGTATATCGGCAAAGACTTTGGTAAGGAATTCCTCCCCGAGGCGCCGAATACCTACAAGTCGAAGAAGGCCGCGCAGGAAGCCCACGAAGCCATCCGCCCGACCTCGGTGGCGCGTCATCCTGAGGAGATGAAGCAGTTTCTCCAGGAAGACGAGCTCAAGGTCTACAAGCTGATCTGGCAGCGCTTCGTGGCTTCGCAGATGAACCAGGCGATCTTCGACCAGACCACGGTCGACATCGACGCCAAGCCGAAGACAGGCGACATTTCCTACCGCTTTCGCGTGACCGGCTCCGTCTTGAAGTTCGAAGGCTTCCTCAAAGTTTATGAGGAGTCCAAGGACAACAAGGACGAAGAGGATGAGGCGCTCAAGCACAAGCTGCCGGCGCTGGTCGAAGGCCAGAAGCTGACGCTCAAGGGTCTGAGTCCGGAACAGCATTTCACCGAACCGCCTCCGCGCTTCAACGAGGCGTCGCTGGTGAAAGAGCTGGAAGAGCGCGGCATCGGCCGTCCTTCGACGTACGCAGCCATCATCAGCACCATCCAGGAGCGCCAGTACGTTCAGAAGATCGGGGGAAAGTTCATTCCCACCGAGATCGGGTTTGTTGTAACCGATTTGCTGGTGGCGAATTTCAAGGACATCTTCGATCCGCAGTACACGGCCCGCCTGGAAGAGGAGCTGGACGAGATCGAAGATGGCAAAGAGACCTGGACCGACGCGCTGAAGGGTTTCTACAAGAAGTTCGCCAAAGAGCTCCAGTATGCCGAAAAGCATATGGAGAACGTGAAGCGGATGGAGAAGGCTACCGACGAGAAGTGTGAGCGCTGCGGCTCACCGCTGGTCATCAAGTGGGGCAAGCACGGATCGTTTTACGCCTGCAGCTCGTACGATAAGGCCAATCCTGAGAGCTGTACCTTCACCAAGGAAAATCCGATCGACCTGCCCGATCTGGATTCCGCCGACGTGCAGGAGACCACGCAGGAAGAGTATTGCGAGAACTGTGGACGGCCCATGGTGCTGAAGCGCGGACGCTTCGGACAGTTCATGGCCTGCACCGGCTATCCCGACTGCAAGACGACGCGCCGGCTCGACCAGGGCAAGAAAGTTCCCGACATTCCGCTGGACGAGAAGTGTCCCGAGTGTGGCCGCAATCTGCTGCTGCGACATGGGCGGTTCGGGGAGTTCATCTCCTGCAGCGGTTATCCGGACTGCAAGTGGGTGAAGCAGAATTACATTGGCGTGAAGTGTCCGGAGTGCAAGACCGGCGACCTGGCAGAGAAGAAGGCGCGCCGCGGCAACCTGTTCTATGGCTGCTCCAACTACCCGAAGTGCAAGTTCACTTCGGCCTACAAGCTGATCAACGAGCCTTGTCCGGAGTGCGGTAGCCCGTATCTGCTGGAGAAGAACCTCAAGTCGGGAAGCTTCCTGATGTGCCCTAACAACAAGCGCACCGAAGCGACAGAGTCCGAGGATCAGCCGAAGCGCCGTGGGAAGAAGAAACCCGCTGATGAAAGCACGGTGAAATGTGACTACTCGCGGGAGATCAAGCCCGAAGCCGTAGCATAATAGGAAGAACGACATCACCAGCCCGGCGGAACTCTCTGCCGGGAATTCCTATAAAAAGAAGGTGAACTATGGCAGAACAAGGTAAAGGCATTCCTGGGAGCATTTCTCCGATCCTGGCGCATCTGGTTGTCAACAACGGAGCGGAAGCCATCGCGTTCTACAAAAATGCATTTGGAGCCGAGGCCGCAGGTGTGCATTACACCCCGGACGGCAAACTCATGCACGCGGAGCTGAAAATCGGGAGTGGACGGCTGATGCTCGCCGACGAATTTCCCTCCTTCGGCTCGTTGTCTCCGAAGACCCTGGGTGGAAGTCCCGTGGTCCTGAACCTGTACTCGGAAGATGTCGATACACTGTTTGACCGCGCGGTGAAGGCTGGAGCGGTGGTCACGATGCCGCTGGCCAATCAGTTCTGGGGCGATCGATACGGTCAAATCACCGATCCATTCGGTCATCGCTGGGCATTGGGCCAGCACGTGGAAGATGTGTCTCCTGCGGAGATGGAGCGCCGCGCCAAGGAAGCGTTTGCGCAGATGGCCAAGCCTCAGAAGTAAGTCTCTGCTTCCGGTAAGTAGCAAGCCGACAACAAACATTCCAAGAGCCGCCGATAAGAGCGGCTCACTCAATCAAGTCTCGCCTGGAGGAATTCAAATGAGCAATTCACTACCGAATCATCATGACGCCGAACTCGTTCTTAAGCTGTACGATCTTCGCCGCGAATCCGTAATGCGCGAGGCGCGCAACTGGATGGCAACCTTCAATCCGCAGTCCATCGACGACGTGGTGAAGGTGATGAGCGACTTCAAGTCAAAGGACAACGCTTACCTGCGCCAGGTGTGTGGCTATTGGGAGATGGTGGCGGCGTTCATCGTGCACGGAACGCTGAATGCTGATCTCGCGTATGACACGCTGGGCGAGATGTATTTCGTTTACGCGATCATGGAGCCGGTTATGGAAGATTTCCGCAAGAAGTTCAACGCGCCGGAGTTCTTCCACAACGTGCAGAAGGTCGTCGAAGCGAATCCGAAGGGCCGCGAGCGCATTGCCAACGTGCAGAAGCGCCGTGCCGAGATGATGAGCCGCATGGCCGCCGCCGCGAAGTAGGGGCGACCAGGACTTGGACAGCTAAGAAGTTGGTGCGGCCGTCAAACCGAGCCGCTTTAGCGGCGATTGTGATTGTAAGCCCGGGGCGCAAGCCCTGGGTTTTCTGTTTGTAGAGGGGCCTGAGCCGCGTCAGCGGCGATTGTTTCCTTTACGCCGATTTAGCCGACCCACCAAAGCAGGTCCTTCGACTACGCGCCCGCCCTACTCGCGAGTAGGAAGGCACGCGGACGCTTCGCTCAGGATGACAATTTTTCAGGATGGGTAGAGATCAGCTCAGATACTCGCGAATATACGGATCTTTGTTCCGCAGCAACTCTGCCGCGGTGCCCTCGAAGATCACCTTCCCATCGCGCAGAATGAGAAACGTGGTATTCACGTCGCGAGGACCATCGTCCCCGATCGGCACCATCTTGTTCTTTTCCTTGTCGAAGTAGTGACTGGCCATGGTGAAGGCGTCCTGCAGGCGATGCGTCACCATCAGCGAACTGGTCTGATACAAGTCGCGCTGCTTCACGATCAGTTCGATGATGGTATTCGAAGTCACCGGATCCAGTCCGCCGGTCGGTGAGTCATACAGCAGGACCTCGGGGTTCGTAATAATGGCGCGCGCAATGCCGACGCGCCGCCGCATGCCGCCGGAAAGTTCGGAGGGGAACAGAAAGACGGTGTGCTCCAGTTCGACGAATCGCAGGGCCTCTAACACGCGGGCGTGAATCTCGTCGGTCACCTTGCCGGTTTCCTCGATCAAACGATAGGCGACGTTGGCCTCAACGTTCAGAGAATCGAAGAGCGCGCTCTCCTGGAAGACCATTCCGATATTGCGGCGCAGCTCGAACAGGTACTGCTCGCGCATGCTGGTGACTTCCTGTCCGCACACGGTAATGCGTCCGGAATCGGGCTTCAACAATCCCAGGGCAAGCTTGAGGATCAGGGTCTTGCCGGTGCCCGAAACTCCCATCAGGATCTTGGTCTGGCCGGCCGGCAGGCCGAAGGAGACGCCTTCCAGCACGGGGTGATCGAAGGCGATGGCCACGTCGTCAAAGCGAATGACCGGGGCCGTGTCATCGGACAGCGAAGACTTGCGCTCGGCAACTGGAAGATCGGTACTCGGCATGGTTAGTACTGGAAAAAGCCCATCAGTAATCGCGTAAGGAAGAAGTCGCTCACCAGGATCAACACCGAGGCGGCAACCACGGCCTGCGTGGTAGCCCGGCCTACACCCTGCGTTCCGCCCTTGGCGGACAGCCCGTAGTAACAGCCAATCGTGGCAATAATGAATCCGAAGATTGCCGGCTTAGTAAGTCCCATGACCACGTCGCCGAAGCGCAGCGACTGATACGCGGTCGTCCAATACTGATTGGCATCGAGGCCCAGAAGCAGATACGAAATCATGAAGCCGCCGGTCAGTCCCACCAGGTCAGAGATGATGCTCAGGAAGAACAGCATCACTACGGCGGCGACCACGCGCGGGGTTACCAGCTTCTTGGACGGATCGACACCCATGGAGCGCATGGCGTCGATCTGCTCAGTAACTTTCATGGAGCCCAATTCGCTGGCCATGCCGCTGGAGTTGCGACCGGCAACCATCAGTCCCGTCAGCACCGGGCCGAGTTCACGCACCATCGACAGCGATACCAATTGGCCGGTCAGCGAAAGTGAGCCGAATTGCTGGAGCGTGCTGGAGGTCTGTAGCGCCAGAACGGCGCCGGTGAAGAAGCCGGTCAGAACCACGATGGGCAGCGATCCTACGCCAACCATGTCCGCCTGCATTAGCGTATCGCCGAAGTACCGAGGCTGCGAGAAAAGATTGGTGATGGAGCGGCTGGCGAGCAGGGAATAGTCCTGCACTGCCTGGACCTGCTCCTTCGCAAAATCGGTTAGCGAAAAAATGGGCATGCTCGGATCGAGACAGCTATCCACGAACTATATCAGAGCGATGCTCAATCGCACGCCTTGGCGAATACCGGAAGGTAATCCACCGATGTGGCACCCCAGTGCGGAAAACGTGCCGTAAGGTAATAACGCCTTTGCGTGGGGGTCGGTGATTCATTTACCATGCGCTTGTCCGGGCGGTTGGAGTGCCCGGGGGGCGCTCATGGCATTTCAAGTCGATCGCAGCGCGTTTGACCCCGACTCCGGTTTTGAGTACTACATCTGTTTCAAGCCTCCCGTCGAAGTGGATGGCGATGAGGTGGAGTCCAGAATCTCGATCGAGGCGGCCGTGTCGGTTTCCGAGACCGGCGATGTCGCCGACCTCTGCTTCATGGTGCCCAAGATCTGCCGCAACGAGCATTCTCTGTCGTTTCTGAAGCGCGATCCCTCGGTGAACTGCGTGGAGAACCGCGTATTCATCTCGATTCCGGGCCTGAACGGCGATGCCGTGTTCAATGCACCCGCCACTCTGGAGCTGGACCACGCCGGCCGGATCGTCGCCATCGAGATCAATGGATGCATCCCCAGGACCAGCACGTTCACGCCAGCACATGCGTGAGAGCCGCTTTTCGCTTTTCGCTCTTCGCTACGGTCCAGCAGGTGCTGCCACTGGCGGCCCGTGGCTGTTAGCCTTTAAATCCCATTTTTGCTAAAAGCTACGAGCAAAAGCTAAAAGTCATTCGCTCTGGCGAAGAGCGAACAGCGAAAAGCGATCAGCGATCCCGATGTATCATTTCCCGATGCCCGACGTCAGCGCCTTCATTCTCGCCGGCGGCCGCAGCTCCCGCATGGGCTCGGACAAGGCACTGCTGCGCTTCGAAGATCAGGCCCTGCTGCAGCACATGCTGCACACGGCAGCGGGCGCGCTGGGCAACGCTCGCATCGTTGGCCCCAAGACAGCCTATGGGCAGTTCGGTGCGGTCATCGAAGACATCTACCCGGGATGCGGGCCGCTGGGCGGAATCCACGCCGCACTGAGCGAAACCAAGACCGAGCTCAACCTGATGCTCTCGGTCGATATGCCGCTGATGTCGCCACAATTTCTCAAGTGGCTGGCAGAGCAGGCAGGTACCGCACAGGAGATGATCGTCGTCCCGGACGCGGCCGGCGGGCGGCAGCCTCTCTGCGCGATCTATCGCCGAGGTGCACTCGGCGCCGTCGAGGAGGCGCTGAAGAAAGGCGATTACAAGATCGCACGGCTATTCGCGCAAGTACCAACCCGCGTGGTCAAAGAATCAGAGATCGTTGCCGCTGGGTTTTCGGCTATTATCTTTCAGAACGTCAACACGCCCGAAGAGTACCTTCGGCTATTGCAGCAGACCATCGTGGCTGGCAGCGCGGGAGAGAGCAGAACCGAGTGAGCGACGAGAAACCCTACATCGAGTTTCAGCACGTCCACAAGGCCTTCGGCAGCAATGTCGTGCTCAACGACGTCAGCTTCGACGTCATGCCCGGCGAAACCGTCTGCATTCTGGGCCGAAGCGGCGTGGGCAAATCGGTATCGCTGCATCAGATCATGGGCTTCCTCAAGCCCGACAGCGGCCGCATCTGGGTGGCTTACGAGGACATCACCGACTATCCCGAAAAAGAGTTGGAACGCATTCGCAAGAAAGTCACCATGGTCTTTCAGAACGGCGCGCTCTTTGATTCGCTCACCGTCGGCGAGAATGTCGCTTTCCCCTTGCGCGAGCGCGGCGGCCTGGAAGAAGAGCAGATCTATCAGATTGTCGACGGCCTGCTCGACATGGTCGGGGTGCGCGAGTTCCGCGACCTGCTGCCCTCGGACCTGTCGACCGGGATGAAGCGTTCGGTGGCGATTGCGCGCGCCCTGGCTGCACAGCCCGACGCCGTTCTCTACGACGAGCCCACGACCATGGTCGATCCGCTGATGGCCCACCTGCTCGGCGACCTGATCAAGAAGCTGAAGAAGCAATTGAGACTGACCAGCATCGTCGTCACACATGACATGGCGCTGGCCAAAAAGCTCGCCGACCGCCTGCTGTTCCTTTACGAAGCGAAAGCCATCTTCTTCGGAACCTTCGAGGAGATGGCCAAGTCTCAAGAGCCGATCGTGCAGGAGTTCCTTGAACTCGACTCCCTGGACTTCGAACGCTACTTCGGCGCCCGCAGACCAGAACATCAGCCCCGCTTCGAAGCGCCTTAGCAAGAAGCTCCGAAAACGTATTCACCTTGAGGCCCCGAGGATACGGAGAAGCAGTCGGCCGACGTGTCCGTAATCGCAATTCGGCGCTGGTCGCAGGTTGCGTAGTGCCCGCTAGAAGCCCTGCGCCACCAGCCGGTCAACGGTCAGTGGGTTACCCTCTTCGCGCTTCGTCCACTTTTCCAGGTACTTGGCGACGATGTCCGTCTCCAGGTTGACGGGATCGCCGGGCTTCAGTGAATCGAGATTCGTCATCTTCACCGTGTGGGGAATGATGGCGATCGTCAGCCGCAGACCTTCCAGCCTGGCGACAGTCAGGCTGATGCCTTCAATCGCAATCGATCCCTTGAAGACGACATACTTTTCGAGCTCTTCGGGGATGTCGAGATGCAGCCAGAAGTCGTCGGCATCGGGAATCGGTTCCAGGCCAACAAAGCGCGCCACGCCGTCGACGTGCCCTTGAACGATGTGGCCGCCCAGGCGTCCGTCGGCCTTCAGCGGCAGCTCCAGGTTGACCTGCGCGCCATCGGTAATGCGCGAGAGGGAGGTGCGCGTCCAGGTCTCGGCCGCCAGATCGGCGCAGAAAGACTCAGGCTTGATGTCGAGCGCGGTGAGGCAGACGCCGCTGACGGCCACGCTGTTTCCTTCGTGTAATTGCTTCGCCGTCACAGGTGCGTGAATGGTGATGCGGTGATTGCCGCCGTGTTCGACGATGCTCTGTATGGTTCCAACTTCTTCGACTAATCCGGTAAACATGATGACCTCGAAAAGCGGGGTGCCCCGGGTCTCGCGGGTTTCGAGACCTGGGGGTTTGGGGGGATCTGGGAATTAGCACTTGGCAATTAGCAATTGGCACTTGGCAATTAGCCATTACCACTTAGCAAAAGCAGACTGCCGGTTGCGCTTTGGGTCAGGGCACGAATTCATTCGTGCCGCTCAGCAGCCTGCCATACGACGGCTTCAGCCGCTGCAAGCATTGGCAGGGGCTAAAGCCCAACTTACGGATAAGGATCTGCTCGGCACGACTGAAGTCGTGCCCTGATACAAAGCAAGAAAAAAATCTGCACAAGCTGGTTCTTCAGCTCGAAGCACCGCAAGCTAAGGCGCTAAGAGCTAAGAGCCAACTGCCAACTGCTAAGAGCCAACTGCCAACTGCTAAGAGCCAACTGCCACCTGCTAACCGCGGTCTTCCAGCGGTGGAACCAACCTGATCTCGTCCATATACGGATCGCGCAGGTAACCTTCTACCGCGAAGTCTTCTCCAAAGCGATGCAACGTCACCGACTGCACGTATGCCGCTTCGCTGATGCGGCGATATCCCGCGCCCAGCGCGAACGGAATCGACCCGGTCCCCGACAGAATCTTGGGCGCGTAGTAAAAGAAAATTTTGTCGACGATGCCCGAGGCCAGCGCAGCCCAATTCACCATCGCTCCGCCTTCGATGATAAGGCTGGTGATCTCCCGCTTGCCAAGTTCAGCCATCACCCGGTCAAGGTCAGGACGGCCATCCACCGCAGGCGCGCCGGCGGGGAAAACGATGGTGTTGTCTCCGGGAGGCCGCTGCATCGGAACCTGCTCCACGACGACGCCACGGGCTTCCAGTTCGCGCCGCTTGTTTTCCTCGGCAAAGCAGCAGAACACGATGAGATCCTCGCGTGCGGTTTTCACCACGCGCGAGTCCAGCGGCAAGCGCAGTCGCGAATCCAGGATGACGCGCTGCAACGGCCGGCGGCGTGGAAGCCCGGTGCGATCGGTCAGCAGGGGATCGTCCGCGATCACCGTGCCGACGCCGACCATGATGGCGTCGTTGCCGTGCCGCATCTGGTGGACGTGTGCCCGCGCAACCTCGCTGGTGATCCAGCCGCCGGTGGCGCCCGATGAGCCCAGCGCCGAAGGTGTGCTCGACTCGCCCGGTGGCGGCGCGATCTTGCCATCCAGCGTCATCGCCGTCTTCAACGTGACGAACGGCTGCTTGTGGCGTATGTATTTCGCGAAAGCCTCGTTCAGTTTCCTGGCCTCCGCCTGGCCAAGTCCCTCGAACACCTCGACTCCGGCAGCTTCCAGCCGGGCGACTCCCCGGCCGCCGACCAGCGGATTCGGATCGCGCATGGCCACGAAGACGCGACGGATACCCGCGGCAATTACTTCGTCGGCGCAGGGACCGGTGCGGCCTACGTGCGAGCAAGGCTCCAGGTTCAGGTAGAGGGTTGCCCCACGCGCGCGGCCTCCAGCCTGGTTGATCGCGAGCACCTCGGCATGAGTCTTGCCGGCGTAGGTATGCGAGCCGCGGCCGACAATCTCGCCGTCAGCGGCAACCAGCACCGCGCCCACACAAGGATTTGGCGAAGCCTGCGCAATGCCCGCGCGGGCCAGTTCCAAAGCTTCTTGCATGAGCTGTTCGTCCGTCATTTAGTCGAAGAGCGAGTTCACGAAGTCCTGCGGATTGAAGGGCAGCAGGTCGCCGATCTTTTCGCCGACACCGACATAGCGCACCGGCAATCCGAGCTCTTTGCAGATGGCAACCACTACTCCGCCCTTGGCGGTGCCGTCCAGCTTGGTCAGAACGATTCCGGTCACGCCCGCTGATTGCGTAAAAAGCCGCGCCTGCTGCAGGCCGTTCTGGCCGGTGGTCGCGTCCATCACCAGCAAGGTCTCGTGCGGAGCGTTGGCGCTGAGGCGCTGCGCCGTTCGCCGCATTTTGGACAACTCCTCCATCAGGCTGCTCTTAGTGTGCAGACGGCCGGCCGTGTCGACGATGACGTAGTCGGTACCTCGTGCCTTGGCTGCCTGCATCGCATCGAAGAGCACGGCCGCAGGATCGCCGCCCGGCTTGTTTTTGATGACCTCGGTCCCGGTGCGATCGCCCCAGATCTCAAGCTGTTCGATAGCCGCTGCCCGGAAAGTGTCGGCCGCGGCCAGCAGAACGGTCTTTCCCTGCGCGCGCAAAAGACTGGCCAGTTTGCCGATCGATGTGGTCTTGCCGACGCCGTTCACGCCCACCACCAGAATCACTTCGGGTTCGCCGTCGACTTTCTGCACCGGTCTTTTGTCGGCGGCGTTAAGGATCGCCAGCAGCTCATCCTTCAACACGCGCTTCAACTCGTCGACGTTTTCCACCTGCTTGCGATCGACCTTCTCGCGGAGCGCCTCGAGGATGGTGGCCGTGGTGGCGGTACCCAGGTCCGCCGAGATCAATGTTGCTTCCAGATCGTCGAGGGTCTCGCGATCGATCTCCTTGCGAAACGCTACCACCTCTTCAATACGCTCGCTGAGGCTTTCACGCGTGCGCGTGACCGCCTCTTTCATGCGCTTTAGAAAGCTGGGCTTCTCTTCGGTGCTGCCGAACAGGGTCTGAATCATGTCGAAATCCGCCGCGAGAAGTCGACAAGCGCGCGCCCTGAGCCCGCAGCAAGTCAAAGATTTCTTCGCGAAACTTCATTATAGACAAGCGCTTCGTGCCTGCGCTTTCTCTGAGTCACACGAATCCCCTTTATGCCGGCAATCATCCAACCTACTTATTCCAAAGGAGGACCTATGCCCAGCTGTGAACACGTGAAACAGGCGAATCCGGATATCGAACCTAGTGGCGATGGCTGTGCCGAATGTGTGAAGAGCGGACAACGCTGGGTGCAGCTGCGCAAGTGTTTGGTCTGCGGACATGTGGGCTGCTGCGACTCCTCTCCCGGCCAGCACGCCAACCAGCACTTCAAGCAGACCGGCCATCCCGTGATGCAGGCGTTCCAGTCTGGCAGCTGGAAATGGTGTTACGAACATGAAGCGTATGTTTGAGACGCTGATCGCTTCTCGCTCTTCGCTTTTCGTCAGAGTAACTATCTTTGGAATATGAGAGAAGCTGTGGGCCTCGATTCTGGCGAAGAGCGAATAGCGTCTTTCCTGTACTCTGTATTGGCGATACTAGCCTGAACCCGATGATCTTTTACCTCCCTACATTGCGTGCATTCATCCGAAAATTCGCGCTCACCATTTCCTTGCTGGGGCTGTGCTGCGTGGCCGCATCGGCGCAGGTTCCGTCGCCCTGGGTCGACACCAAGCCGCTGGCGGTCGATACCGGAACTACCGGCCTCAAGCTGACGCTTCGCCGCCTGCACACCACGGCGCGGCTGATGCACACTGTCGCTCATCCTGACGACGAAGACGGCGGCATGCTCACGCTCGAATCGCGCGGTCACGGCGACAGCGTTTTGCAGTTGACGCTCAATCGCGGCGAGGGCGGACAGAACATGGTCGGCAGCGATCTGTTCGACGAGCTGGGAATCATCCGCACGCTTGAACTGCTGTCGGCAGACCGTTATTACGGAGTGGAGCAGCGCTTCACTCGCGTCGCCGATTTTGGATTCTCCAAGACGCCGCAAGAGACCTTTCAAGAGTGGGGCGGCCACGACATCGCCCTCGCCGACATGGTGCGGGTGATCCGCACCTTTCGTCCCGACGTCATCTGCACGCGCTTCCAGGGCGCCGACCGCGATGGACACGGCAACCACCAAGCATCCGGAATTCTGACCCGCGAAGCCTTCCGCGCCGCCGCCGATCCCACGCGCTTTCCTGATCAGATTCGTGAAGGCTTGCAACCGTGGCAGGCGAAAAAGTTGTACATGGACAACGTCCGCGCCAATGAAGACTGGACCATCAAGCTCGAGACCTCGCAGAGCGATGCGCTGCTGGGCGAAACCTATGTCCAGTTCGCCTGGAAAGGACTACAGCACCAGCTTTCGCAAGGCGCCGGCGCGTGGCACTTCAACACCGATGGCCCGCGCTACAGCTACTACAAGCTGATCGACACAGCATCTGGCAAAGCGATTCCGGCCAACGAACACGAAAACGATTTCCTGGAAGGAATCGACACGTCATTGCCCGGTCTGGCCGCACGCCTGGGAGCCGATCAGTCGAAGGCGCCGTGGCTGCTCGCGCAATTGCAGGCCATCGCCAAGACCGTCGATGCTGCAACCGCTGCCGCGGATAAAGATCCGCAAGCGGCGGGTGCCCCGTTGCTGCGTGGATTAAGCCTCACCCACGCGTTGATCGGCAAGGTTGAAGCGTCATCGCTTACCGGCGCCGAAAAAGCCAACTTGCTCGCCAGCCTGCACACGAAAGAGCGCCAGTTCGAGCAGGCGGCGAACCTTGCTTTTGGCAACGATCTCGAGCTCGGTCCCGGCACGCCCGACGGGAGGCCGATGGCTGCGGAATTTCCTACCGACAACGGGGATGTCCTGGCCGCAGTGATCACGGCAGGAAAGCCGTTTCTGCTGCGGGCCACGCTGCACAACGGCAGCGCGTCGCCGATGGACTTAAAGCAGTTTGCCGTCGACGTTCCCAGCGGCTGGAAGTCCGAGTTGTTCATGGATAAGGTGCCCAGGCAAATCGCGCCTGGAGACGGTTGCGCGTTGACCTTTCGCGTGACGCCTCCCATCAACGCCGAGCCGACCAGGGCGTACTTCCATCGCGATAATCCGGAAACGGACGCCATCTACAAAATTGACAATCCAAAGTACCTGACGCTGGCGCTTCCGCCGCCGCCGGTCGCGGTGCACGTTGTCTACAGCATCGACGGCGCAGAAGGTGTGGTTCACAATTTTGCCCGCACGCCCATGCACAACACCAAGGGCCAAGCGTGGTCGATGTCGCTGGCGGTGGTGCCGCCGTACTCCGTGCAGGCTTCTCCGGCGACGCAGATCGTTTTGGCCGGAAATAATCCCTCGGCGAATCTCGCCGTGAATGTCCGCACCACCGCCGATCGCGGTAATGGCACCGTTCATCCCGAAGCTCCGCAGGGTTGGACCATCGAACCTAAAACCGCGACGGTCAACTTCACCGCTCCCGGTCAGCAGTCCGCCCAATTCAAGGAACTGCCGGACGGCGCGAAAGAAGGCCGCTACCAGGTACACGCGTTCCTTAGCGCCGATGGCCGTGACTACGGCGATGGCTACGATCTGGTCACGCGTCCTGACATCGGCGGCTTCTTCTACTTTCAGCCTGCGCGTCAGCGCGCCAGCATTGTCCAGGTGAAGATTCCGCAGGAGCTGAAGGTTGGCTACGTCATGGGAGCGGGCGACGACATCCCCGACGTGCTGCGCGAGCTCGGCCTCAACGTCACCTTGCTGACCGCCGACGACGTTGCGCGCGCCGACCTCAGCCGCTACGGGACCATCATCCTCGGCATTCGCGCCTACGACACGCAGGATGCGGTGAAGAAGAACAACCAGCGCCTGCTCGACTACGTCAAGAACGGCGGCACGCTGCTGGTGCAGTACAACACTTCACCCAGCGACTTCAACGAAGGACACTACACTCCCTATTCGGCGCAGCTCAGCCGCGAGCGGGTTACGGTGGAGCAGGCTCCGGTAACGATTCTCGATCCACAAAATCCCGTCTTCCACTATCCCAACCCGATCGCGCAACGCGACTTCGACGGCTGGATCCAGGAGCGCGGTCTCTACTTCATGGATCAGTGGGACTCGCATTACACGGCGCTGCTGGCGTCGAACGATCCCGGCGAGCAGCCGCAGAAGGGCGGCCTGCTGGTGGCGCAGTACGGCAAAGGCTATTACATCTACACTGGGTACGCATTCTTCCGGCAACTGCCGTTCGGCGTGCCGGGAGCGATTCGCTTGTATGTGAATCTGCTGAGTGTAGGCCATGAGCCCAGGTAGCGAGCCGCAGCCTCCAGGATTTTCGTCCAGCAGCGACCCCACGCAGAGTGGCAAGCGCGAGTTGGTTCGCGGCATCGGACTGACGCAAGCCACCACTCTGAACATGATCGATATGATTGGCGTGGGGCCGTTCATCACCCTGCCGCTGATCATCTCGGCTGCCGGCGGACCGCAGGCCATGCTGGGCTGGATTGTGGGCGCCGTCTTCGCCCTGTGCGACGGCCTGGTGTGGGCTGAGCTAGGCGCCGCCATGCCCAACGCCGGTGGATCGTATCAGTATCTGAAAGAAAGCTACGGGCCGAAGTCGCTGGGCCGAATGCTGTCGTTCCTCTTCATCTGGCAGCTGTCATTCAGTGCGCCCCTCTCCATCGCCTCCGGTTGTATCGGCTTGTCCCACTATGCGGGATATCTGTGGCCGAGCCTTGAGCGCACCATCGCCGCGCACACCTTCCACCTCGGGCTTCCGCTGATCGGTACGCTCGAAGCGCGCGTTCTGGTGATGCCCGCCACCTGGGTTGCGATCGCCACCTGCGCTGTTGTGGTGGTGCTGCTGTATCGCCAGATCACCGTGGTGGGCAAACTTGCCGAGCTGCTGTGGGTCGGCGTTGCACTCGCTGTCGGATGGGTGATCTTCGCCGGACTCACGCACTTCAGCGCGGCGCGCGCCTTCGACTTTCCTCCGGGCGCGTTCACGCTCTCGCCGGGATTCTTCATGGGACTGGGCTCGGCGATGCTGATCGCGACCTACGATTACTGGGGCTACTACAACGTCTGCTTCCTGGGCGGGGAGGTGAAGGACCCGGCGCGAACCATTCCGCGCGCGCTCATCATTTCCATCTTTGCCGTCGCGGCGATTTACATCACGATGAACATCTCCGTGCTGGGCGTGATCTCGTGGCGCGAACTGCTCGCCCACTCCAGCGAGCAGGACAACTACGTGATGTCTGTGGTCATGCAGCGGATCTATGGCACCTGGGCGGGGCGCCTCGCTGCCGGCCTGATCATGTGGACCGCGTTTGCCTCGGTGTTTTCTCTGCTGCTGGGATACTCGCGCGTGCCTTACGCTGCGGCGCTCGACGGCAACTACTTCCGCGCCTTTGCGCGCGTCGATCCCAAGCGCCGCTTTCCGACGGTCTCGCTGCTGTCGCTCGGCGGAGTAGCCATGCTGTTCTGCTTCCTGCGCCTGGCCGATGTCATCGCCGCGCTGGTCGTGATTCGTATTCTGTTGCAGTTCATCGTGCAGGCCGTCGGATTGCTGGTGTTGAGAAGAAGGCGTCCGGATATGCCGCGTCCGTTTCGCATGTGGCTTTATCCAGCGCCGGCGCTGGTGGCGATTGCGGGGTTTCTGTTTGTGCTGCTGGCGCGGAAAAATTTCGTACGCGAAATTCGTTATGCTGTGGCGATCCTGATCGCCGGATTGATTATCTATTTCGTGCGCTCGTGGAGAAGGGGGGAGTGGCCATTTGCGGAAGTAGCCAGGCATCCACACGGCTGCCATCCCGACCAAGGACTTTAGTCCGCGTGGAGGGACCTGCTGTCTGCCCGCAGCGGGAAGATCCCTCCGAGACAACGAACAGCAAGTCCTTCGACTCCGCAGCGCAAAAGGCGCGCTGCTCCGCTCAGGATGACAATCAGGAAAAGGGGACCTTTCGAGCGCGTTGCCCCTCGCAACTGGTCACGCCTCCCGCGCTATTCAGAACAACTTCCCGGATTTCGCGTCCACCAAAGCTTACCTTCTTCTACAACCGAGGTCTGATTATCGATGGCCACGAGTGGAGCATGGCGCGAGCGCAGTCCCTCATCTCCTGACGCACTCCCCCTGCTCGACGGCGCCGCAGCGCAGCAGTCGAACCGTCCCGACTTCAGCTCTCTACCGGAGATCTCTTCCAGTTCGCCGCCGCGCAACGCGCTCGGTCCGCTGCGCGAACCACTCTTCCGTACACTTTGGATTGCCGCCGTGGTCAGCTACACCGGCACCTGGATGCAGAACGTCGGCGCAGCCTGGTTGATGACCTCGCTCACCATGTCGCCGTTAATGGTGGGCCTGGTGCAGGCCGCGGGCAGCATCGCCGTCTTCATGGTGGTGTTGCCCGCGGGCGCACTTGCGGACATGGTCGATCGCCGCAAGCTGCTGCTCTTCACGCAAAGCTGGATGGTCCTCGCGGCTGCCGCTCTGGGCGCGCTTACCCTCGCAGGCAAGATTACCCCCGCGCTGCTGCTCGTGCTGACCTTTCTGATGGGCTTCGGAGCGGTGCTGAACGATCCCGCCTGGCAGGCGATCACACCCGAAGTGGTCTCGCGACGAAACTTCGCCGCCGGCGTCGCCTGGAACTCTGCCGGCTTCAATGTGGCTCGCGCCATCGGACCGGCATTCGGCGGATTGATCATCGCTGCGGCGGGATCGGGCCTTGCCTTCCTGCTGAACGCGGTCTCGTTCTTCGGCGTCATCTACTTCCTCTACCGCTGGAAGCGCGAGCCGGCGAAAGACTCTGTCAGCACGCGACGGATGCTGAGCACCATGTTCGACGGAGTTCGCCACATGCGCGGCTCGCGGCCGGTGAAAGCCGTGCTGGTGCGCAGCGCGGTGTTCAGCATCTCGGCCAGCGCGCTGCCTGCATTGTTGCCGCTGCTGGCGCATCCCTTCGGATCGCAAGGTTACGGACTGCTGCTCGGCTTCTTCGGCGTGGGCGCACTGGCCGGGGCGGCAGTCATGCCGCTGCTGCGTCGTGTGGCCTCGTCTGACGCGCTGGTCTCGGTTTCGACCGCGATCTTTGCGTTCACTACCTTCGCCGCGCCGGAGTGGTGCACGTTTTCGCTGCTCTCACTCACCATGTTCGTAGCCGGGGTCGCCTGGATCCAGATTCTCGCCAGCCTGAACGTTGCGGCGCAGACCATGTGTCCCTCGCACATGCGCGCGCGTGCCATCTCGATGTACCTGCTGGTACTGCAGGGCGGACTCGCCGGCGGCGCAGCGCTCTGGGGCGAGATCGCGGAACTGGTGGGAACACCGCGTTCGCTGACCTACGCGGCGATTGCGCTGCTCCTCGGCTTGCCGGCCGCGGCGTGGTTCAAGCTGCATACTGCCGACCTGCAGCCCAGTACCGCCGGAATGGATTAGCCGCACCCAAGTGTCGCCGTAAAGCCCCGAAGGGGCGGCGGACATGATAGCCCAGGACGTAGCGGAGCGTAGTCCTGGGTGCCGCAGAAAATTCTTCAGAGCCGCTTTAGCGGCGGCAGGTTCTCGGGGAGCCTCAAGCCGACTAGCCATCTGCTCATATAGAATTGCAGAATCCCCAGGCCCAGTTTTCGCACAACCATTTTCAGTGGAGGCTTTCGTGAAAAAAGAAGTAATGATGGCAATCCTGCTGTTGGCATTAGGCAGTTCGATCTGCGCAACCGCGGCGGCCAGCCCGCAAGGCAAGGGCGACCAGAAACCTACCATCGCCATGGTCTATGGCCGCACGCTCGACGGCATCGAGCACGAAGTCGTTCCCGCCGTCGAAGCCATGCCCGACGACAAGTTCAACTTCGCGCCCACCCAGGGTGAGTTCAAGGGCGTTCGTACCTTCGCGCAGCAGGCCAAGCACATTGCCGCGGTGAACTACATGCTGGGCGCGGCCATCCTGTCGGAGAAGCCGCCGGTTGAGCTCGGAGGCGAGAACGGTCCCGACAGCATGACCTCGAAGGCCGACGTCGTGAAGTTCCTCAAGGACTCATTCGCATATCTGCACAAGGCGCTCGGCAGCATCGACGAGACCAACATCCTGGGCCAGGTGCAGAGCCCGTTCGGCCCCAACAAGGTCACGCGCATGGGACTGTCGCTCATCGCTACCAGCCATCCCTTCGATCACTACGGGCAGATGGTGGAGTACCTGCGCATGAACGGCATCGTTCCTCCGGCCAGCCGCGGACAATAACGCAGCTTCGGATTTCGACAAAGGGCGCGGGCCGCCGCGGTCCTTTGTCGTTTTCGGTTTGAAGCCAACGATTCCGGCGAACTGGCGCATCAGTTCCAATAGTTGTTTCGCGCCAAAAACCGAAAACTTATCGTCCGCCCCGGGGTTTCAGCGCACGTAGCGGAAATCCACATTTGGTTACCGGACGATGAATTCCTCGCGCTTACTACGCCGACTCAACGCAGTTGTGGTATTGATGACAACCTCAAACTCCCCGTTCTCGACGGCTGCGATCTTTGTAGCGTCGGGCGCGTGGCAGCAAGTTTCCAAGGAGTTTACTCACATGAAGAAAGCAATGATTGGCACCCTGCTCAGCCTGACCATGGTCTGCTGCGGCACGGCGCTGTACGCCCAGATGCAGGATGGCTCCAGCCAAGGCCAGAGCAGCGGAATGGGCCAGGGCATGGGGCAAGGCAGCATGCGTCATACGCCCATGACCACCGATGAACACCTGGCGCACCTGACCAAGATGCTCAACTTGAGCACCGAACAGCAGGCGAAGATCCGGCCCATCCTGGACAATGAGACACAGCAGATGCAGACGTTGCGCCAGGATACAACCATGTCGCGCGAAGACAAGATGGCGAAGATGCGCTCGATTCGCGAGAACAGCATGACCCAGATCACGCCCATCCTCACCTCTGAACAGCAGCAGAAGTGGCAAGACATGCAGTCGCAACACATGCAGGCGCCCGGTGGAGCAATGAGCCCGGGACAGGCGCCGCCTCCGCAGCAGTAGTCAACAGAGCAAACAACCGATTTGTTTGGGCGCATCCGGCTGGGGAGATCCTCCAGCCGGATAGCTTTTTGCCCGAGGTCTCATCCTGAGTGGGACGTCCGCTTTGCCTTTCCGCGTACTTGCGGCGGGCGGACGCGGAGTCGAAGGACCCCTACAGTCAGAAGACTCGTTGTTGCTGGCGCCACCGAAATTTGCCCCGCGATCGATAGTCAGCTCCAGAAGCCGCTTTCGATAAACCAGAAACATCGGCTTTCCTCGGAGCAGCAGGTCCCTCGACTGCGTTCGAGCACTCTCACTTCGTTCAGGATGACAACCTCACCAAGGAACTTCCCGCCTTGCACCATCCGTCCATACCCGAATACAATTTGCCTCCTGTCTTCTATCCGAATATCCGAACGTATCAACTGTCCAAACGATCAAACTCAGGCCCAAGATATTGCAGCCACGAAAAGGGACGATCCATGAAATGTATTGTGCTGCTGTGCTTTCTGTTCTCCGCTGTGACTTCGATGCTTGCGCAATCTTTGCCCGTGAAATCGGGCCTGTGGGAGAACGTGGTCTATGGCGACGACGGCAAACCCAGCCTGACCGCACTGAACTGCTTCACGCCCACCAGCCTGGCGGAGATGATCAGCAGCGTCGCTAAACATCCCGGTTGCAAGATCACCGGCCAGAACACCAGCAGCAAAGGCATCACCATCGACATGGCCTGTAACACGGCGAAATTCCAGATGACCTCGCACGGTGTGCTGGAGGTTATCGACTCCGAACACGTGCGCAGCACGCAGACCATGAAAATGACGATGGACGGTCAGACAAAGGTAACAACGAGCAAAGCCGCGGCCAGCTTCAAGAGTTCCAACTGCGGCAGCGTGAAGCCCGGCGATCCGAAGATCACTTCCCAGTAAACTCCTGCCAGTCCCACTCATTTCGAACAACGCGAATGAGTGGGGCACCCGTGGGGTCCGACTCTCTCGCGTCCTCGTTCGTTACAATGTCGCCATGACCTTTCTCCGCTGCGTCGCTCTCTTCCTGCTCGCTCTAACCGCCGCGTCGGCACAGACTCCGGCTTCGAAAGTTTCCGTTCCATCCGATGTAGCCGCGCCTCCGGCGAATGCCGCCAAGACGAAGAACGGCGTCGCGTCGGAGGTGCTGAAGCCCGGCAGCGGCGATGCTCGTCCAGGCAAGGACGATGTTGTCATCATCGACTACAGCGCGTGGACGACGGACGGCAAGATGTTCGACAGTTCGGTGGCGCGCGGCCGCCCGTCGGAGATGCAGCTGAAGAACATTCTGCCGGGACTGGCTGAAGGCATCCAGCAGATGCAGATCGGCGAAAGCTGTCGCCTATGGATTCCCGAGAAGCTGGCCTTCAAGGGAAAGGAAGGTAAGCCGAAAGGGACGGTGGTCTTCGACGTCACGCTGCTGGAGATTCCCACGCTTGCGCCCGCCGATGTGAAGGCGCCTCCGGCGGACGCAACGAAGACCGGCAGCGGCCTTGTCTACCAGGTGCTCAAGCCGGGCACGGGAACGCATCATCCGAATAAGGCGGACACGGTCACGGTGCACTATACCGGCTGGACCAGCGATGGAAAAATGTTCGACAGCTCGCTCACCCGGGGCGCGCCGGCCCCGTTTCAGCTCGATCACGTTATCCCGGGATGGACCGAAGGCGTGGCGTTGATGGTCGAAGGCGAGAAGGTTCGCTTCTGGATTCCCGAGCGGCTCGCGTACAAGGGAGCGGCGGGTGCACCGTATGGTGACCTGGTGTTTGATGTCGAGCTGATCAAGATTCAGTGAAGAAGCAGTCGGCTGTCAGCGCTTAGCACTTAGCATTCAGCACTCCGCGTTAGCGCTCAGGCCATATCGGATTGTCATCCTGAGCGGAGGCGGCCTGTAGTTGGTCGCCGGAGTCGGGGGACCTGCTGTGGTTGGCAGCGGCAGAAATCTGCAATGACCTCGTTACCTTTCGTCCGTCGAACGCTATACCTGTAAAAACCTCGGCCCGTGGCAAACGAACAGCGAATCCTTCGACTGCGTTCGGCCGCTGCGCGATCTCACTCCACTCAGGAGGACAAATCTAATGGGACTGAAGCGGTTGTCGTGATGACAATTTCGAAGGAGCCGCGTCGCGATCGCGAGTGGCGTGGTGAAGCGTTGCTCTACTTCGCAGCAGCCTTCTCATGCAGCACTAGCGTCCGCTGATCGTAAGGCTCGATGGTGACGGTCGTGTCCTTGCGCGCGTCGAACTGCTCTTTGGTCACGGAGGGAGAGATGAGCACGGTCCCTTGTTGCGACGCGCCCGGCGGGATCTTCATCTCGACCTCCAGCGGGCGGCCGTGGCCTTGCAAGTCTGGATAGGCGGCAAGATAACGGTCGTAGTCGCGCGCGGCGGCCGCATCGTCCGACTGAATGCCCTGGTCGGTCACCACGGCGGCATTGATGGCTTTGATGTAGAGCGTCTTGTCGCCGGTGTTACGCAGGGTGACGGCAATCAGGATCATCGGGCTGGGCATGCCCGCAGGCTGGCTGAAGTAGACGCCGTCAATACTGGCCTGCGGCGCCGGCTTGGCGCGATTGATATAGACCAGGCAGGCCACCACCACTGCCACCAGAACAATGGCGACGGCGACGGGTGCGACCGGTGGCAGGTTGCGCGTAGCGGTGCCGAACTCGTCGTAGGCATTCTTTCTTGGCCTCGCGGGCGGTGGTGGAGTTGGATTGCCGGCCATAATGATCTCCGAGTGTCCAAATGACTGCGATGTAAACCCTGTCGTCCCTACGGGACTTGGGCATTAGCTTCTACACTACCCAGCGCTGAAGCGCTGGGCTAAGCTCTTTCGCCCCTTTGGGGCTGAATCTGTATCCCGGGAGCCGCGAACTAAGACCCGAAAGTGCGCCGAAGCCGAAACAAAAAATGTTCGATCCGTATCTTGCCGCCTGCCCACTACTAGCTCTACCTCTATCCGCTGCCGACTACTGACAACTGACAACTGACTTCTGACTACTGCTTCTTAATCGCCTCGCGAAATTCTTTCTCAGGCAGCGTGTTCAGCCCATCAGACGGCTTCAGCCATGCCCGCCGCGCCTGCAGAATCCCGTACTTGATCTTCTCGAAGTGCGAGGTGTGATGCGCGTCGGTGTTGATGACGATCTTCACTCCGCGCTCGCGCGCCATGCGCAGGTGCACGTCATTCAGGTCCAAACGGTCGGGATAGGCATTCAGCTCCATCGCAACCTTGTTCTTCAGCGCAGCTTTCAGGATCGCATCCATGTCGAAGCGATAGGCGTCGCGCCGCAGCAGCAGTCGTCCCGTCGGATGACCGAGAATCGACACATTCTTGTTGCCGAGCGCGCGCAGCAGGCGGTCGGTCATCTGCTGCGGTTCCTGGTTGAAGGCCGAGTGAACGCTGGCCACCACCACGTCCATCTGCTCCATGACCGAGTCCGAGAGATCGAGCTCGCCGTCGGCCAGGATGTCGACCTCGATGCCGGCCATGACGGTAATGCCGTCGATCTGCTGATTGGCGGCGTGGATACGCGCAATGTGCTCCACGGCCCGCTTATCGTCGAGGCCGTTGGCGAAGGCCAGGTTCTTGGAGTGGTCGGTAATGGCGATGTACTTGTACCCGCGTTTCTTCGCTGCCTCGGCCATCTCCTCGATGGTGCACTTACCGTCGGTCTCGACCGTGTGCATGTGTACTTCTCCGAGGATGTCCTTCACCGTGATGAGCTGCGGCAGCTTGTGCTCGGCGGCTAGTTCAATCTCGCCGCAGTTCTCGCGCATTTCGGGAGGAATACAGTCGAGCTTCAAAGCGCTATAAATCTCATCTTCCGTTACACCGGCTACACGCTGGTTGTCTTCGAGGCGAAAGAGGCCATACTCATTCAACGTCAGCCCCATCTTCAGCGCTCGCTGCCGCAGCGTGACGTTGTGGCCTTTCGACCCGGTGAAGTACTGCAGGGCAGCGCCGTAGGACTCCGGGGCCAGGGTGCGGACGTCTACCTGCATGCCGCTACGCAACTTGAAGCTGACCTTGTTGTCACCTTTCGCAAGAACATCGACGATGCCGGGGAAGCGCAACACTTCTTCGATCAATGCAGCACGCTGGTCATCGTCGATGCAGCACGGGCCGGTGATCAGCATGTCAAGGTCGCCGACCGTCTCTCGGCCTCGCCGCAATGATCCGGCGGGCGTGATCTTCTCGATGCCCTTGATGTGCTTCAGGTGCTCGGTCAGCTTCTCAGCCGTGCGGTCGGCCTCATCAAGCAGAAAGCGACCGGAGATGCGGCGATAATCCTCAATCGCCTTCAGGATCTTCTGCTCGCTCTTTTCGCTCATGCGCGGCAGCTCGCGCAGCTTGCCGTCGCGGGCGAGCTGTTCCACGCCGGCCAGGTCGCTCACCTGGAACGCGCTCCAGATCAAGGCGATGGTCTTCGGGCCCAGACCCTGGATCTTCAGCAACTCCAGCATGCTGGGCCGGTACTTTTGCAGCAGCTCCTGATGCAGCGGCAGCTTGCCGTCACGGCAGAGCTCCTGGATGTTGGCTGCCATACCCTTGCCGATGCCGGGAATCTCCAGCAGCTTCTTGGGCTCGACGCACAGGTCGGCCACCTGTTGCGGCTGTCCCTCGAGCGCTTCGGCGGCCCGCCGGTACGAGCGGATGCGGAAGGAGTCGTCGCCGTTCACCTCCATCAGGTCGGCGGTCTCATAGAAAATGTGCGCGATGGTTTTGTTGTCCAAGCAGCAGTACCCGTGCGAGATTGTAACGCCTGGAACGCTTCCGGCGCGCGGCAGCAGAAAGCCCAGCACAGAGGCTGGGCTTGAGGACGCGGTTTTCTCGCGAGCTCAGGGATGCGCTGGCGTGGATGCAGGCAGTGCCGCTTCCACCTCCGCCAGTAGCGTCTGAGCTTGATCCGCGCCATTGCCTTTAGGCTCGCGCGAGAGGAAGGCCTGCAGCTCATACCTGGCGTCCTTGTACAAGTGCATGGGCACCAGCGCGTAGGCTTTGATCAAATGCACCGCGGCAAAACTATTGCCGCTGAGGCGCTGCGCCTGCCGCGCCATCTGCAGGCCCTGAGCGTACATGCCCTTGGCGATTGACGCCTTGGCCATCTGGAAGTAAGCCTGCCAGGATTTTGGAATCAGGGCCAAACCGCGCTGCGAGGCTCGCATGGCGTCATCAAAACGGCCTTCGTGATTGTAGGCGGTACTCAATCCCAGGTACGCCCGGCCGCAGTAGGGGTCGATCTGCACCGCGCTCTCGAAATCCTCTTGCGCCGCCGAAATGTTTCCACTCGTCAACTCCAGGTAACCGCGTAGCGTGTGTGCGTCTGCAAATCGCGGCTCGATCTGCAGGGCCTCATTCACCCGCCTCAAGGATTTGTCGTACTGCCGATTCTTGAAGGCCGTCACGGCCTTGTGATAAGGCTTCTGGGCGCTCTCCGGCACCATCATCTCCGCCACGGAGACGGTTGGCGGAAGCGGCTCCGCGGGAGGCCCACCCCGTTGCAGGCGCAACTTAACATGCGAATCACCCGGGGTCACGACGATGGGGTCGGTTAGCGAATCCGGCGACTCGGCCACCAGTTCGTAGTTGCCGTTGGGGATGTTGTACAGTTCAAAGGTGCCATCGCGCTCGGTGTACGTGGACGTGATGGGGAGGGCAGTGAAAGGTTCATCCAGTTCGACGTGGATGCCCGGCGCAGGCTTGCCGTCGGCATTCAAAACCGTGCCTTGCAGGCCGGGAGTCAAATCGCCTGGTTGGGTCGAGACGGGAGCAGCCTGGATCTGCGCGGTGCAGGCATACGTGAACAAAGCGAGGGAGGCGACGACTTCGAGAGCGGCCCGGTGAAGCATGGCAGCCACCTGTTGGGTGATTCACGAGGTGTCATTCCCTCAGCCTCCGCACGCCGTCAGAACTTCGGGGCTTTCACACTCGGCGCAGCAGCCACTCAGCCGCGCTATGTTCCTCAGATGAAAGTTTTGGAAACTAGTTGGCCGCGCGATCGCGCCAGGTTGCGAAATAAATTGCTGTAGCGGCGGGCAACTCTGGACGGCAGTAACTTGGATTAGAGACCATGCCCGATCACAAATCTTTAACCATTCATCCGGCGAAAAATATCCTGGGCAGCCTGCGCGTGCCGGGCGACAAATCCATCTCGCATCGCTATGCGATGCTGGCAGCGCTGGCCGATGGACAGTCAAAGTTCGACAACTTCGCGCCGGGAGCGGATTGTGCCAGCACACTGGGATGTGTTGCGTCGCTTGGTTGCAAGGTCGAACGCGACGAAAAAGGAATCGTCACTCTCGAAGGACGAGGCCTGGGTTTGCAAGCGCCCACCTCACCGCTGGATTGCGGCAACTCCGGATCGACCATGCGCATGCTCTCCGGCATTCTCGCCGGGCAGCCATTCACAAGCACGTTGATTGGCGATGCATCGCTGTCGCGGCGTCCCATGAAGCGGGTGATCGAGCCGCTCACCCAGATGGGCGCGCAGATCAAGGCGGAAGGAGATCGCGCGCCGCTGGAAATTCGTGGCGCGCAGTTGCATGGCATCCAGTACCGGCCCGCCGTCGCCAGCGCGCAGGTGAAGACCTCGGTGCTGTTCGCGGGATTGCTGGCAGAAGGGAAGACCTCGGTCGAAGAGCCGGCGCGGACGCGGGATCACGGCGAGCTGGCGCTGCGGGCCTTCGGCGTAGAAGTGGAGCGCGATCGCAATACCGTCAGCATTCAAGGCGGGCAGGCGGTTCAGGCGCTGGAAGCCTATGTCCCGGGAGATATCTCCTCCGCCGCGTTTTTCCTGAGTGCAGCCGCGGTCTTTCCGGAGTCAAACCTGGTGATCGACGGCGTGTTGTTGAATCCGACACGTTCTGCGCTACTCGATGTGCTGAGCGCGATGGGCAGCCGTATCTCCATGGTGCGCGTTGAGGAGAGCCACGGCGAACTGGTCGGCACGATTGCGCTGGTGCCCGGGCAGGGAAGACATGTGGTGATCGAAGGGGCGTTGACCGCCTTACTCATCGACGAGTTGCCGGTGCTGGCCGCGATCGCCCCTTACACTGTGGGAGGCCTCGAGGTGCGCGATGCCGGCGAGCTGCGCGTGAAGGAGTCGGATCGGCTGAGCGCCGTGACGAAGAATCTCCAGGCCATGGGAGCCCAGGTTGAGCAGACCGAAGCGGGCTGGCGGATTCCCGGTGGTCAACGATTGCATGGCGCAGAGATCGAGAGCTACGACGATCATCGTATCGCGATGGCGTTCACGATTGCGGCTCTCAAGGCCGCGGGCGACAGCGTGATCCACGGTGCCGAGTGCGTCGCGATTTCGTATCCCGCGTTCTTTGACGATCTGGAAGGGCTGCTGGACCGGTGAGGTCTTGCTTAGCTCAGCGCCTTCCCCATTCACGATATTGTCATCACGAGCGCCGTGTCCTGGGGATCTGCTGTTTGTGCGCGCCGGAAGCCGATGCTTCTGTCGCGCTGAAAGCGGCCGGTGCGCAACAGCAGCGCGCCTGCGCTCAGGATGACACCTGGAAGGGGAACGATGCTGCTCTCATCATTCCATTCAGGAATGACCTGCACGCCCCTACTGCGACAGCAAAAATTCTACCTCGTGCTCGATCTCCGAGATCTGAACCGCCGCCAGCCCCGCCTTCTTTAGCGATTCGTTCAATTTGCTTAGCTGCTCGCTTTTGACCCGCATCCAGTCAGCCATGCCAGCCTGGGCCGTCTTGCTTGAGTCTCTGTATAAGTCCATCGTCTGGGATGGAATGGCGCGGTCGCTGTTCTCAACCACGCGCAACGCGGCGCCCAGCCCCATCGATGCCGACGCCAGTCCACTGACTGTGCCGGGCGCAGCCTTCTCGCCTTTCTCGATCCTCTCAATCTGAACGTTGAGGTTGGTGATCTCGGCCAAAAGCTCCTGCCGCTTCGACAGAGACTGCCCCGGCAGGGCGGCGATCTGCTTTTTCACCGCGCCCATCTCGGCCAAAGCCTTGCGGGAAGTGCGTAGCTCGGAGAAGATCTCCAAGCCCAGGCGCAGCTGCTCGTTCAACTCGGCCGCGGTGGCTTGCGAACGCGGATCCATCGTGAGTTTTAACGGTTGTGTGAGGGTGCTGCCATCGACCGTCAGCTTCAGCTGATAGTTGCCGGGCGCGGCCCGCGGCCCGCGCGGAGCTCCGAAGCCCTCTTCATCAATCTCGGCATTCGCGCCCGAGCTGCCCCAGCGCAGGTCCCACACGAAGCGATGCGCGCCGCCTGTGTTCTCCAACAGAATCGGCTTGGGAATCCAGAAGTCTGCGATCGCCAGGGATGGTTGCGGGGACTCTTTCCTCGGTCCCGCGGAGATGCTGCGAACCAGTTTGCCGGTGGAATCGAAGATGTCCAGCCTCACGCTCTTTGCACCGCCCGGCAGGTAGTAGTCAAGAATGGCGCCGTCCGGCGGGTTCTTCGCCACCGGCTCCTCGGGCGGAAGCGGTGAGCCCAGGAACACATCGTTGTCGATGCGAACCGCCATCGCAGGCTTGTACAGACGAGGCGCACCTGCCGATGGCGAGCTCATCTGCCGCAAGGGCGTGATGTCGTCCAGGATCCAGAACGAACGGCCATGGGTCGCGATGACCAGGTCGTCCTGGTGAATCGTGAGGTCGCGCACGGACGTGACCGGCAGGTTGAGTTGCAGCGGCTGCCACTGATCGCCGTCATTGAACGAGACGTAGACGCCGAGCTCGGTTCCGGCGTAGAGCAGGTCCTTGACCTCGGTGTCCTGGCGAATGGCGTTCACGAACGAGTTGCCGGCAATGCCATTGGCGATCGGCTGCCAGGTCTTGCCATAATCGCGCGTGCGATAAATGTAGGGCTTCTGATCGTCGAGGCGATGACGATCCACCGCAACGTAGGCCACCGCCGGATTGAAGCGCGAGGCTTCGATCATCGCGATCTTGCTCCACGGGCTCAGGCCGGGAGGAGTAACGTTCTCCCAGCTTTGGCCGCCATTCCGCGTCAGGTGCAGCAGCCCGGTGTCGGTGCCCGCCCAGATCGTGCTCGCCTGCAGCGGTGACGGCGCGATGCTGAACACTACACCGAATCCCCGCTGCATGGCATTGTCGTTGGTCGCGGCTCCTGCAGACTTTCCACTGGCGGCATTCGGCTCCGTTCCTGTCAGGTCAGGACTGATCTGCTGCCAATGCAGGCCGCCGTCGGTGGTCTTCATGACGTACTGCGTACCGAAGAGGAGCGCATTCTTTTCCAGCGGTGACGGTACCAGCACCGGAGTCCAGGTCGAGCGATACTTGCGCTGATTGATCTCGCTGCCGAAGTTCGGCATCGGCCAGGGCGTGATGTCCTGGCTCAACGAGGTGCGGCGATCCCAGCGAACCACGCTGCCATAGACGCCGCTGGCAAAGAGCACATTGGGATCGCTGGGATCGGGAACAATCCATCCGCTCTCGCCGCCGCCTACCATGTACCAGTCACGCCCGGTGATCTGCCCGTGATCGGTGCGGTTAGGTACGGCGATGGAGCCCGTGTCCTGCTGCGCGCCGTAGACGTGATACGGAAATTCGTTGTCGGTGATGACGTGATAGAACTGCGCCGTCGGCTGGTTGTACCACGAGGACCACGTCTGTCCGCGATTCAAGCTGACGGTCGTGCCCTGGTCGGTGCCCAGAACCATGTGTGCGGAATTCTTGGGATCAATCCACAGCTGGTGATAGTCGTCGCCACCGGGCGCGCCACGCACGATCTGGATCGTCTTGCCGGCATCCTCCGAACGGTACAGCGCGATGTTCGGCATGTAGATCACGTCGGGATTATTCTGATCGACAGTGATGCCCATGAAGTACCAGCCGCGGCTGGTGATGCGCGGGTCGCCATTCGCCAGCGTCCAGGTGTTGCCGCCGTCGTCGGAGCGATACAGCCCGGACTTCTTTCCCGCTTCGAGAAGCGCGTACACGCGTTTCCCATCGGGCGCAATCGCAACCCCCACGCGTCCCCAGTCGCCGTCGGGCAAGCCATTACCATTCATTTGTGTCCAGGTCGCGCCGCTGTCGGTGGAGCGATACAGTCCTCCTCCTGGGCCTTGCAGCGGAGCGTAGGTGCTCCACGGTGGACGATGCGCGTTCCAGGTTCCGGCAAAAAGAAGATTCGGATTCGCAGCCGCAATCGCGAGATCAGAGACGCCGACCGCCGGACCCTTATCTAGAACATGCGACCAGTTTGCGCCGCCATCGGTCGACTTGAAGACCCCGCGTTCGCTGTTCGGACCGTAGGCATGACCAAGCGCGCCCACATACACTACCTCAGGATTGCGGGGATCGATCACGATGCGGCTGATCTGCCGCGTATCGTGCAGGCCAATGTTCTTCCAGGTCTTACCCGCGTCACTGGATTTATAAACACCGTCGCCGGAGCTCAAGGCGGAGCGAATGTCGGACTCGCCGCTACCCGCATAGAGAACATTTGGATTCGAGGGTGCGACTTCAACCGCGCCGATCGAAGCGATGGGCTGGCCGTCGAACACCGGTGTCCAGGTGAGGCCGGCGTCGCTGGTCTTCCACACTCCGCCATCAACCGCGCCGAAGTAGAAGGTGAGGCCATCGCTTGCACCGGTGACCGAGGCGGCGCGGCCGCCCCGAAAGGGCCCGATCAATCGCCATTGCAGGCTGTTCAGAAGCGCCGGAGGTACCGCTTGGGCGGCTGCAAAAATATTCAGAAAGAGCGCAGTAAAAGCAACAGCGGCCAGCACAGCCGCCCGTCTAACGTAGTGGTTCAAGCGGGGTCCTTCAATCAGCAAAGATATCTCAGATAGATTACACTTTCGCGGAGCCAGTGTACGACGCGCGCTCCGAGAATGGGGTGGAGCACGCCTTCCGGCGTGCAGGCTGATTGTAAAAAGGGGAGGGCTTCAGCCGATGAGCCAAGATGGGTGACAGTACTGCAGTCGTTAAGCCAGCTTACAGCGATCTACGCCATGCATGCCTGAAGGCGTGCTTCATCCGTCGATTCCGGGCAGCTTTGCTTTCAGCAATCTTTGTTGCAGGTGACGTATTGATTTTGACAAGACGAATTCTGACCGCCCTTCTTCCTGTTTTTGTTCTCACGCCTTTCCTGCCTGCCCAGCAGATCACCACATCGATGCTCACGGAGATGCACTGGCGCAACGTCGGGCCGTTTCGCGGAGGTCGCACGCGCGCCATCGCTGGGGTTCCCGGCCAGCCCAACATCTTCTACGTTGGCGCGGTCAACGGCGGCGTGTGGAAGACTAACGACTACGGCCGCACCTGGAATCCGATCTTCGATCACGAGCCCACCGGCTCCATCGGCGCCATCGCCATCGCACCCTCCGACCCCAACATTGTCTATGTCGGCAGCGGGGAAGGGCTGCATCGTCCAGACCTTTCCGTCGGGGATGGAATTTATAAATCCGTCGATGCCGGCGCCACCTGGAAGCATCTCGGCCTGCGTGACGGTCAGCAGATTTCCGTGATGGCCGTCGATCCGCGCGATCCGAACCGTTTGTTCGTCGCAGTCGCCGGTCATCCCTACGGCCCCAATCCTGACCGCGGCATCTATCGCTCCACCGACGGCGGCCAGACGTTCCAGAAAGTCCTCTACAAGGACGAGAACATCGGTGGTAACGATGTTGAAATCGATCCTTCCGAGCCGAATACAGTCTATGCCACGTTGTGGGACAGCCGCGAAGGTCCCTGGGAGAACGCTTCCTGGGACGGCACCGGCGGCGGCATCTACAAATCCACCGACGGCGGCACCACCTGGCAGCAGCTTACCGGCGGCTTGCCGAAGGACATCATTCAAGCCTACGTAACAATTGCACCCAGCAATCCCAAGCGGCTGTTCGCCACGGTCGCGATCAAGAACGCAGTCGAGTTCTATCGCTCCGACGATGCGGGAGCGACCTGGTCGACGGTGACCACCGACTCGCGCCCCAAGACCCGCATCGGCGGGGGCGATCTGTGCATTCCCCGTTTCGATCCCAAAGATCCCGACATCCTGTACGTGGTCAGCATCGTGACCTGGCGCTCGATGGACGGCGGCAAAACCTGGACAGGCATTCGCGGCGCGCCCGGCGGCGACGACTACCAGAATGTGTGGATCAACCCTGAGAACCCCAGCATCATTGCGCTGACCAGCGATCAGGGCGCGATCATCAGTGTGAACGGCGGCCAGACTTGGAGCTCGTGGTACAACCAGCCGACGGCGCAGCTCTACCACGTCAATGCCGACAACGCGTTTCCGTACCGGCTGTGCAGCGGCCAGCAGGAGAGCGGCTCGGTCTGCATCGCCAGCCGCGGCAACGATGGCGCGATCACCTTTCGCGACTGGCATCCGGTTGATGCGGAAGAGTACGGCTACGTCGTCCCCGATCCGCTCGATCCCGACATCATCTTCGGCGGCAAGCTGACGCGCTACGACCGCCGCACCGCGCAATCGCAGAACATCATCCCGCTGCCGCTAGGCGCCCCTGACTTTCGCGTCATCCGCACCGAGCCGATTGTCTTCGACCCGTTCGATCAGCACCTGATGTACTTCGCCGCAAATATCCTGTGGGCGACGAGCGATGGCGGCCGCAGCTGGAAGCAGATGAGCCCGGACCTTACGCGCAAGAGCTACGATCTGCCGGCGTCGGTCGGTGTCTACAAATCCGATCCGACGGCCGAGGCCAAGCAGCGCGGCGTGATCTACGCCCTGGCGGTTTCGCCGAAGCAGCGCGGGTTGATGTGGGCGGGAACCGACGACGGCCTGATCTGGCTGACGACCGACAGCGGCGCGCATTGGAACAACGTCACGCCTCCGCAGCTCTCGGCCTGGCAGAAGGTCTCGGTGCTGGAGGCCAGCCACACCGATCCCGAGACCGCGTACGCAGCGGTCAACACGCTGCGCATCGACGACCTGCATCCGCACATCTATCGCACGCGCGACTCGGGCAAGACTTGGACGGAGATCACGAACGGTATCGCCGAGAATCAGAATGTGAATTCAGTCCGCGAAGATACCCAGCGCAAGGGTCTGCTATTTGCCGGCACGGAGGGCGCGGTTTACGTTTCGTTCGACGACGGCGATCACTGGGAGTCCTTGCGGCTGAACCTGCCGGCGACCTCGGTCCGCGACCTGCTGATCAAGGGTGATGATCTCGCGATCGCCACGCACGGCCGCGGCTTCTGGATCCTCGACGACATCACGCCGCTGCGGCAGATAGGAGGCACCGGCGAGAATGATGCTTTCCTTTTCACGCCCGAGCTCGCGTATCGGATTCATTTCAGCAGCAATCCCGACACTCCACTCCCGCCCGACGAGCCTGCAGGACAGAATCCGCCGGACGGAGCAATCCTCAACTATTACCTGAAGTCTACTTCGGCAGCTCCGGTCACCCTGGAGCTTGTGGACGGCGGGGGGAAGGTCATTCGCCGCTTCTCCAGCGCCGATTCGGTGCCTGCGCCAGACCCGGATCTGCCTGTGCCCGAATATTGGGTGCGTCCCTATCGCGGGCTTTCGGCCGCGCCGGGCTTCCATCGCTTCCTGTGGGACATGCATTACGCGCCGGTCCCGGGCGTCACGCCGGAGTATCCGATTTCGGCCGTGGAGCACGACACCGCTCCCGTACCAACTTCGCCGTGGGTCATGCCGGGTAAGTATCGGGTCGTGCTGACCGTGGATAGCAAGAAGTACATCCAGCCGCTGACGGTGCAAATGGATCCGCGAGTGAAAACCTCGATGGCCGATTTGCAGAAGCAGTTCGATCTCTCGAATCAGCTTTACCAGGACCTCTTGGCGCTACAACCGGTAATCGAGAAGGCTACCGAGGTGCGAGGAAAGCTAAAGGAGATGCAGAAGACCGCGACCGGAACCGAGTTGGTGAAGCTGCAGGCGGCGAGCAAAGAACTGGCGGCCATCGAAGGCGGCGGAGGCCGGCGTCGACGGCGCGGCGCCCAGCCCGAGAACCTGAGCGGCGTACACGATCAACTGCTGGGACTTTTCAGCACGCTGCAGGAGGTGGATGAGGCTCCGACAACGCAGGCCGCGGCGGCGGTACCGAAGGTTGATCGGTCAACCAAAGCGGTGATCCAGCAGTGGCAGGAGTTCCAGCGCGAGGACCTGGCGCCGTTGGGGGTGAAGTAAGGACGCTGTTCGCCTTTCGCTCTTCGCTTTTCGCCAAAGCGTTGGGGCCTGATGATGTTGCGACTTGGATTGCCGGCTCGCTCCGAAGGAAGATCAGACATCGCAGGCTCGTCGGCCTGAAGGCCGCCTCGCTGAAGTCATCACAGATGCATTTCACGGCACGGCTGAAGCCGCGCCCTTTCAAGGCAAGTGCCAATCGAGTCCTAGCCCCAATTAAGCCTAGGCGCCAAATTGAGCTTCAGAGAGCTATGAAGCCATGTTTTTCGAAGCTGAACGACTAGAGAAAAGTATCTGGCGAATAGCGAAGAGCGAAAAGCGAATAGCGAATAGCGAACAGCGGCCTTTCCAGAACCAAACTGGGCATGACTTTTCTCGCCTTCCAGTCATCCAATCCTTGTATTTGAGAATCAAATCGAGGTAAGTTGCTGGTAGGCGCCGCTTCATGTAGTAGGCGTCGCACCGGAGGTTCCGATGCGTCGTTGGTTTTTACCACTCACGGTTTTGGGAGTCGGCAGCGTAGGCGCGTTCTTGCTGAGCGAGCGAGGACGTACTGCTGTTCGAGCTCTCTGGGACAGATTTCAAACTTCACCAGATGGCTGGCGGGATTTGAACGACGGCATAGAAGCCGAACTCGATCGAATTCAGGCAGCCCTCGACCGCATCGCTCAATCGATCGAACCGCACCCGGAGTTGGGGCAGTAAGCGCGGCTAGACCCTCACCGCGCCTTGCAACTACCCGTCATCGTAAGAGATCCCTGACATCTTGATCCGCAGCTTGTGATGAAAGCAGATCCCTTCTCGCGCTGAAGCGCTCGTCGTGATGACAATTCATCGGGTTGAAGATTGATTCCGAGAGCAGTAAATTCGGAAGCGCTTGGACTCAGGGGCGCATAGATCCGAGGGTGCATAGTTTCGAGTGCGCATAAACTCTCGGGTGGAGCACCGTTTTAACGGTGCAGTTATCAGGCCCGGACAGACTCGCGGCTTCAGCCGCGGCGGTAATGCTTCTCTCCGGACAGGCGCTAAGGCGTGCTCATGAAGCGGCAGCAAAATGCAGCCCCTGAAGGCCTACGCAATTCCACCGACCGAGAAAAGATTTGCTCCATCGCCGCCTGTGCCCTACTCCTCCACCACATCTTCAAACAAATCTGATTCCAGCTTCGCCTGGCGCGAACTGCTGGCGGCTGCCAGGTGGAACATCTCGACTCCTCCCAAAGTTTCACCAAGGTTCTTTCTTACCTTCTCGAACAGGGGAGCCTGGGTGGTGTGCTGTTGAAAGGCCTTGGCCTTGATATCGAAGAGTTCCTGCCCGATCTTGATACGAGCAGTCACGGTTGGTTGCGAGATGGGCTGCCGGTCGGGAAGAACGAAATCCGCAGTGTGGTAATAGAGCTTCTGCGTGCGATGAACGGCGAGGCCCTGCTCGAAATGTTCGGGATAGCGGTCGGATCGTCCCGCCCACTCAAAGGCCAGCGACGCGTAGGTGCCCGCCATCGCGTGATCGAGGTGCCCGGTCAGGCCGCCGTCGGGACCGAAGGTGATCATCACCTGCGGCCGCAGCCGGCGAATGCACAGCACGATATCGCCGACAACCTGATATAGATCGGCCCGATCGAGTTTGCTATCGAGATAATTCAGAACTTCGCCGTGGGTGATACCGAGAACTTTGCAGGACGCGGCAAATTCGGCGCGCCTCAACACGGCCAGCTCTTCGTTGGTTTTCGCCGCGCCACGATTGCGCGCGGCCGTGCCTTCGGTCAGGCAGATGACGGAGGTCTCCGCCCCGCGCTGGTGGTAGTAGAGCAGCGTGCCGCCAAAGGCGCCCGCCTCGTCGTCAGGGTGAGCGGTGATGCAGAGAAGTTTGCGCATAAGCTTTGCTGGAGAGCCATTCTATCGGTGAAGGTAAATTGCTGCCTGCCAAGAATTGTCATCACGAGCGCCGTGTTTTGGCGCGAAGGATCTGCTATTCCGCGGGGAGAAGCCTATGTCTGGGTGGAGCGCCGCTTCAGCGGTGCAGCTATGCGCCTAAACGAGCAAGCGGCTTTAGCCGCTGCGGTAAATCCTTACCTCAGGCGCTAAAAGCGCAACTCCCGCCAACGGCTGCAAATGCACGCCTGAAGGCGTGCTCCACCCGCTTGGAGTGTGGGTATGATGGCTAGCGGCCTGGATTCCGCCCACTCCGGCTTGCCAAAGCCTGCCAAATCCGCAATAATAATCAAGTTATTGCCTCAAGGTAATGTGAGGTCCGATGAGCGCCTTAAGCTGCGTTCATTGGGGTGCGGTAGCGGCGCCGATTCCTGGCGAACTTTTCCAAGGAACGGTAGATCGCTGGAGCACCCGTAAAGCCGGTCATCTCGCCTGAGGAAATGTTTGTCACCGGAGCCCAGCGTTCAGCTTCCAGTGTAATCAGGAAAGCGCGCGGTTTCCCATTTGGTGTATCGCAGGCTGAAGCCTGCTCGAAGAAAAATGAAGGCATGGCGGCACGGCTGAAGCCGAGCCCTTTCAAGGCATCTAGACGCCTTCAAAGCACTAGCAGGAAAAGAACTAGCAAGACTTGAAAGCACTAGCAGGAAAGGAAACCATTCTCTGTGTTAATGATTCGTCTGGCGCGTCGCGGTGCGCGCAAGCAGCCGTTCTACCGCATCGTGGTAATCGAAAAGGATCGGGCGCGCGATGGCCGCTCGGTGGAAGTTGTTGGCACCTACAACCCGCGGACCAATCCCACAACCGTGCTTCTTAAGCGCGAGCGCATTGACTACTGGACCTCCAAGGGAGCCCAGTTGTCGGACCGTGTGCGCAAGCTGGTCGAGAAGGCGCCGGCAGCCAGCGCTCCGGAACCGACAGCCGCTGCCTAGCCCAAGGGATTTCAGGAGAGCCTCACAATGTCAGACGGCAAGCCCGACATGGTTGCGCTGATGGAGATCGTCGCGAAGGCGATCGTGGAAGCGCCCGGCGAAGTTACGGTCGAGCCCTTCGAAGAGAATGGGCAGACGGTGCTTGAGCTGATCGTGGCGGAAGAGGACCTGGGCCGCGTGATTGGACGCAATGGGCGCACGGCGCGCAGCCTGCGGACGATTCTGCATTCGGCCAGCATTCGCACCCGCAAGCGCTATCAGCTGGAGATTGTGGAATAGACGGCGACTTCATTACCGTGGCCCGCGTGCTGGGGCCGCAGGGACGCCGGGGCGAAGTCCTGGCGGAGCTGCATACGGATTTTCCGGAGCGCTTCGACGAGCGCCGCAGCTTGTGGGGACTGGCCCCCGACGGCAGCCGCCGCGACTTGCAGCTCGAAGAACACTGGTTCCACAAGGGCGGCGTGGTGCTGAAGTTTGCCGGCGTCGACAGCATCAGCGATGCTGAGCGGCTGAAGGGGTGGGAAGTACAAGTGCCCGGTGAAGAGCGCACGAAGCTGGAGAAGGGCTCGGCGTACGTCAGCGACATTGTCGGCTCGGACGTTTGGATCAACAGCGGCCAGCGCTTCCTGGGACGCGTGAGCGATGTGCAATTTGGAGCGGGCGAAGCTCCGCTGCTGGTGGTGAAGCTGCCGGTGTGCGCGGTGCAGAACGAAGTGCTGCTACCCTTCGCCGAAGAGTTTGTGAAGAAGTTCGATGTGGCCGGCAAGCGGATCGACATGGAAGTCCCCGAAGGCTTGCTGGACCTGGATCAGCCGCTAAGCGGGGAAGAGAAGCAGCGCCAGAAGTCGGAAGCGGACGAGACGCGAGCGGCGGGTGAGAGACGGAAAGGGAAGTAGGGTGTTCAACACGGAGGACACGGAACGCACGGAGAAAAGCTTGGGCAAAGATCAAAAATCCATTTTTTTGCTCCGTGATCTCCGTGGTTGACTAGAATTTTCGCTCAGGATGACAGATGAAATTCGAGATCCTGACGATCTTTCCGGATTTTTTTCGCGGGCCGCTGGACTACGGCATTGTGCGCAAGGCGCGTGAAGCTGAGCTCATTGAAATCCTGATTCACGATCTGCGGAACTTCACGCACGATCGCCATCGCACGGTCGACGACCGGCCGTTCGGCGGCGGTGAAGGCATGGTGCTGAAGCCGGAGCCGATCTTCGAGTGTCTGGAGTCGCTGAACATCGCATCCAAGAACGAGCGTTTGAAAGATGGCGCGAGCGAGTCGGTGGTGCTGTTGTCGCCGCAAGGTCAGTTGTTCACGCAAGCGCTGGCGCAGGAGATGATGAGCCGCGAGCGTGTCGTCCTGATCTGCGGACGTTACGAAGGCGTGGATGAGCGCGTGAGCGAGCATCTGGCCGACCGCGAGATTTCGATTGGCGACTTCGTCCTGAGCGGGGGCGAGTTGGGCGCGGCGATCATCATCGACACCATGACGCGACTGATTCCGGGAGCGTTGGGTAACGCGGCATCGTCGCAGCAGGAGTCGTTTACCATCGGTGCAGCGTTGGCGAGACAGGAAGGCGAGCCGCCGAGTTCGACTTGCGGTTCGGGCGGATTGTTGGACTATCCGCATTACACGCGTCCGGCGGATTTTCGCGGGATGCCGGTTCCCGAAGTTCTGGTGAATGGGAACCACGATGAGATCAGGAAGTGGCGGCGTCGTTGCGCTCTGCGTAAGACGCTGCACAACCGGCCCGATTTGTTGCGGGCGGCGACGTTAAGCGAGGATGATCGCAAGCTGTTGAGAGAGATTGAACGGGAAGGACCCGGCCTAGCCCAGAGGAAGGACTAGAACGGCTGAACCCGCCCTAGTCCAAAAGAAAGACTAGAACGGGGCACCCGCGAAAAGTATTTACCGCCGCGAGGCGTGCCATAAGGAAGGAAATTAAAATGTCGAATTCACTAATTATTGACCGGCTACTCGCCAAGACGCGGCGCACGGATCTTCCCGCCTTTAAACCCGGCGACACCGTTCGCGTGCACGTAAAGATCAAGGAAGGCGACAAAGAGCGCCTGCAGGCCTTCGAGGGGGTTGTGATCTCGAAGAGCAAGGGCGCACAGCCCAGCTTCACGGTGCGCAAGATGAGCTTTGGCCAGGGCGTGGAGCGTATCTTCCCGACCAACTCCAAGGTCATCGACAAGATTGATGTGCTGCGCTCGGCGCACGTGCGCCGAGCCAAGCTGTATTATCTGCGCGCGCTGCGTGGCAAGGCCGCCCGCCTGCGCGAAGTCGAAACCACCCGCAGCTAGAAAATGGCTCGTCGGCCTGCTCCCACCGGAGGTCGATCACGGCACGGCTGAAGCCGGGCCCTTTCAAAGCTGTTGGATCGTCCCACCCTCTCCGCAAAATCGGCGGAGGAGGATGGGGGCACCCGCGTTTCGTTCCAACTCCCCGCAAATGCGGCGGAGAAGGATGGGGCACCCGAATCACGCCCGTTGCGTCGAAAGATGCGATGGGCGTTTTGTTTTGGGCCGCACACGCACGAAACCCCGCTGGAGGGGAGGGCGGGGTTTCGTCGTTGCGCCGACAGCGAATGGCGTACACACTCGGCCGGTACTCAGGTTGTGAATTGAGTTAAATTCGCGCTGCCAACTCCATAATTCCGACAGCCACAGCAATCCAAAGCGCAAACGCGGCCGTGTTCAGGGTGACGCGGATTGCCGGGTTATCGATCAGCCAGTTGTATTTCGCGTCCATACTGCATCTCCTTTACCAGGCTCACACCCGCAAATGCCATCGGCCTGTGCGGGGAACTCCGGGGGTTGCGCCGGAATACTTCGTGGCCCACAGATCATCTTCTGCAGCTATATACGGGCCAGGTCGCGAAAGGTTCCGTAAACAAATCGTGAATTGGGTCGAAGGATAGATACGGGGGGATCAAGTTACAGAACAGGGTTGTTGCGGGGAAAGAGTGCATGTCGCCCGATCGAGCGTGTTCCCTTGTGGACGGTGCCCGCAAACGGACGTTTGGCCGTCTTCCAAGCAGCGGCGATGGTAGAGGTCCATCGACTGCGTTCGGTCGCATCGCGCCCTTACTTCGCTCAGGATGACACCATCCTGAACATAGGTCGCTATTGAAAAATCCACCAGTTTTAACTCAAAGACCTGGGCAGCTTCGACTCGGGAATACGGCCTTCGACTCCGCGTCCGCTCGCCGCACAAAACGCGGAAGAGCGAAGGTGCGGATGCTGCATATCAAACTTCAGCCGGTACGCAGGGCTTTGTCTTCGTCGTTGACGGGCTCCGGTGGAGTGGCAGGAACTTCCACGTGTCCGGGGAGAACTTCCCGCAACGCCCACTCGATGCGCTCGACGGAGTTGCGAATCATTTCCATCGACTCGGAAGTCTTGCCGGTTGCATTAGCGTAGGTGATCACCTGCAGTGAATTCCGAATGTGATGATTCATCTCGGCAATGGTGCGCAGGCGGTTGCGAATGAGGTTCCTGCGAAGGCGCTCGTAATTGGTGAGGCTGTAGAAGAGCAGGCCGGCGACGATGCCGGTGAGTCCGTTGGTGAACAGCAGGATGTCGACGCGGGCAACGCCGTCGTGCGCCAGCAGACGGTCGAAGCCATAGCCCACCATCCACACCAGCCCCATGACCAGCAAACAGAGAGCAACCAGCCGTGCTTTTGAGTCCCTGCTGAAATCCATCGCGATCCTACTTTACTTCGATGCCGTCCGGCCCTGATGGTTGAGACGCTTCTAGCAGTGATTCGTCTTTGTGGAAATGCTGCAAAATTGCATTTACCTGAGCTCGATTGAGTACCGACGCCAGCGACGCTGCATCCGCCTCTTTCACCGCCTGCAGACTGCCGAAGTGCTGCAGCA
Organism: uncultured Acidobacteriaceae bacterium; assembly: GCA_963698845.1. Lineage (GTDB taxonomy): Bacteria > Acidobacteriota > Terriglobia > Terriglobales > Acidobacteriaceae > Bog-257. The sequence continues at coordinate 1,014,775 of CAVOSH010000004.1, read as the reverse complement.
ACCGCCGGGTTGTGCGTTCGCCGATCCCCGCGATCTCCAGCAGCTCCGTCTTGCGGTCGCGAATCTGCCGCCGCTTGCGATGGAAGGTCACGGCAAAGCGGTGGGCTTCGTCGCGAATTAACTGCACCAGATGCAACACCGGCGAATGCCGATCCAGGATTACCGGCTCGTCTTCCTGCCCCTGTATGTAGATGATCTCTTCGCGCTTGGCGATGGAAGCTAACGGCTGATTGACGATGCCCAGACCCTCCAGTGCCTGAGCCGCGGCGTGCAGTTGTCCGATGCCGCCGTCGATCAGCACCACGCTCGGCATCTTTTGCTCTTCCTTCTGCACTCGTTGATAACGCCGCGTGATGACCTCGCGCATCGACGCAAAATCATCGACACCCTCGACGGTGCGGATGATGAACTTCCGGTAGTCGGATTTTTTTATCTTTCCGTCTTCCCACACCACCATTGAGGCCACGGTCTCTGCGCCCTGGATGTGCGAAATGTCGAAGCACTCGATCCGCGTGGGCAGCTCGGGCAGCATGAGCGCGTCCTGCACCGCTTCCTGTATAGCTTTCGTCGCCGGCTTCATCACGCGGAAGCGCTGATCAAATGCCTGCTTGGCGTTCTGTCCGACAAGATCGACCAGCGAACGCTTGTCGCCACGCTGCGGAATGTGAATCTGCACCCGCCGCTTCTGTCCTTCCGACAACACTTCTTCGAGCGTCCTGCGATCTTCAAAATCAACCGGCACATAGATCGTGTGCGGCACATACTGCTGGTCCAGATACACCTGCTTCAGCAGCGACGAAAAGAATTCGCCGGGATCAAAGCCTGCGATCGCGCTGCTATCCGCAGCCCCCGACAGGTCTGGCTTTGGGATCTGTTGGGGCGGCAGGTCTTCCCAGAAGAATTCGCGCTTGTCGACAATCTTTCCGCCGCGCATGTGGAACAGGTTCACCGCCAGCATCTCGTTCTCGTAGTGATAGCCGAAGACGTCGGCATCGTCGCCTTCCACTGCTGCTATTCGCTGCTTTTGCTCCAGAAGTTCCACGGTCGAGATCAGGTCGCGATATTTCGCCGCCAGCTCGTACTGCTCACGGGCGGCCGCCGCCTGCATTCGTTGCTGCAACGAGCGCGAAAGATCGGCGCCCCGGCCTTCCAGGAACAGCTTCACGTCCTGCACGGCTTCGCCGTAACGGTCCGGCGTCGTCAGGCCTTCGACACACGGTCCCAGGCAGCGTCCAATGTAGTACTGCAGGCACGGCCGCGGATAGTAGCGATTCAGGTCGAGCTTGCACGACGGAATCATGAAGTGCCGATGGATCAGGTCCACCAGCCGGTACGCCAGGCTGGTCGGGAAGTAAGGCCCGAAGTAGAGCGACCCGTCCTTGCGCAAACGGCGCGTGGGGAAGACGCGCGGATAGCGTTCGCCTATGGTCAGCTTGATGTACGGGTAGGTTTTGTCATCGCGCAGCAGAATGTTGTAGCGCGGCTTCTTCTGCTTGATGAGGTTGTTCTCGAGCGCCAGCGCTTCCTTCTCGTTGTCGACCACCACGTAGTCGACATCCACGGCCTCGCGAAGCAGAGATCCTGTCTTCGCATTCAGCGCAGCAGCTTCCAGAAAATACGACCGCACCCGCGAGCGCAGGTTGATCGCCTTGCCCACATAGATGATCTGGCCTTCGGCATTTTTGTACAGGTACACGCCAGGCGAGGTCGGAAGGGTTCGAATTTTCTGGAGAAGATCCATTTAACTCAGATGAGAGAAGCTGAATGCCATATGCCGTGGCGAGAGCAAGGAAGCATCCATTCTGGTCGATGTAAAAAGTTTACTCCGAGCGTCAGGTTTATCCGGGCAGACCCTCGCGGGGTTCCCAAATTTTGCTCTCAATTGCCGTAAGCCGCTAAAAACAAGGGACTAACCACAGCGTAGGTGGTTGGCACCCGGCTTGCACGTTAACCAGCAGGCCGGGACGGCTGATCGCTCGCCGAGGCCGAAAGTTGGCAAGGAGTCACTCGCAAATGAACCGTTATTCCTTACTTGCAGTGCTGGTGGCCGGCAGCCTGCCGTTTACTGTCGGCTGCTCGACCAAGAAATACGTTCGGAACCAGACCACGCCGATTATCAATAACGTTAATGAATTAGATGATCAGACGGCGAAAAATACTCGCGATATTCGTGACGTCGACAGCCGCGCGCAGCAGGGCATTGCGCAGGTGAATTCCAAGGCCGGCGCAGCCGATCAGAAAGCCCTGGCCGCCGGTCAGAGTGCCGATCAGGCCAACCAGAATGCCACCCAGGCTTCGAACCACGTGACCAGCCTGGCCGGCACGGTTGAAAATCTCGACAACTACAAGTCGGTGTCGGATACGACCATTCAGTTCGCCTTCGACAAAGCTCAGCTGACGCGCAAGGACAAGCAGACGCTGGATGACTTCGCCGGGCAGCTGCAGAGCCAGAAGCACTACATCATCCAAGTCGAGGGTTACACGGACTCGACCGGCCCGGCCGACTACAACTACCAGCTCAGCCAGCGCCGCGCCGATGCGGTGATTCAGTACCTTGCGCAGAAGTACAGCGTCCCCGCCCACAAGATCTTCCTGATCGGCTTGGGCAAGGACAATCCGGTGGCGCAGAACACCAGCGCTTCGGGACGCGCACAGAATCGTCGTGTCGACGTCCGGCTGATGGCGAATAGCCTGGCCGAGTCGGCGCAAACAGCTTCATCCGGCCAGACGCAGCAGCAACAGCAGGTGCAACAGCAGTAGGTTCTTCGATCTCTCCTCAGCCCGGAGCCAATGGTCGAACCAAGGCCATCGGGAAAAAGGCCGTCCATGACCAAGTGGGCGGCCTTTTTCAGTGTGCGAAAGGGATCGGGAGGTCAATCAACAAAGCGAAATGGGTTAAAAAGGGGCACGCCAAAAACTCGAAAGTCCGCCTCGTCTCGGGTTGCGACGATGAGTCCGTGCACACGCGCCGAAGCCGCAATCATGCAGTCTTCGGCCAATTGAGTCGGCTTATGCTGCATCAATCGCGCCCATTCGCGAAAAGAGGTCGAATCCATTGAGAGTATCTGGGCGCTGATTTCCAACCGATCAATCCATGCTTCGATCTCCTCGGCCTTAGCTTTATCGCGTTCGCGAACTATCTCCACTCCTGCCTGCAATTCACCGAGAGTCACTGCGGGGACGAAAATCTGCTCCGACCGCAGACTGGACATCCAAGACGTAACGGCGCCTTGCGGCTTGGGTTTGCGCGTCTCCGAGATAACATTGGTGTCTAAAAGATATCGTTTCATTCAAATCGTACCGGATTGCGCCTCCGCAAACGACGCTGAGGGATCGGCAGATCGAACCGCGGTCCGTCGCCCAAAAGAACCTCTTTCACGTCCGGGCGCGCTGACTTCTGCAATCGCCGCCATTCGTCGATGGGTACCAATACCGCTGCTTCGACCCCGCGCCGAGTAACTACTTGCGGGCCCTTCGTCAACGTAAGCTCCAGCAACTCGCTGAATCTTGCTTTTGCATCCTGTACCTGCCAAGCCAAGGCTTACCCCCTACCAATCTGACTAGTTAGATGACTAGTGTATCACTCCGGCTTGCGGCACTTACTTGCGAGGATGCGTTTCAATTCGACCTACAGCCGTTTTCTTCACTAGCCGAGCGACACCGTACCCTTACCAGGCAGAGGACTAGAAACCAGCAAGCACTATTGATAACGAAATTGGTGATTAGGAAGTATCCGATATCGTGTCCTAGGAAACCTGGTTGCGGATCGGGCTGGATCAATTTCCAAACCAACACTCCGGGAGTGGGCAAACCGTGCTGTATCAGACGGCTGCTCGTCCAAAAGGCGAGTGGGACACATGCCACCGCGGCAAACACCGCGAACGCTATTTTCACGCTAATCGACCGAAGTCCAGGTCTCATTGGTTGGCCATTGCACACTGCCCTTGTCGGCCAAGAGCACTCCTCGATATTTGTGAATGACTAGTCTACCGCTCGAGCGCTGTGACGCAGCAACTCCGACTGGCTATGATGGTCCCATGGCCTCCCGACTTCAGCGCATCATGCTGCGCTCGATCAACATCTGGCCGCCCTTCCTGGCTGCCGGCATTCACGTGCGCTGGGGAGCCGATATGCGCTCGGCCGATGTCGAATTGCGGATGCATTTCTGGAATCGCAATTACGTCGGCACGCATTACGGGGGATCACTTTACTCGATGACTGATCCTTTTTACATGCTGATGCTGATGGAAAATCTGGGCAGGGACTATATCGTCTGGGACAAAGCGGCGACGATCCGCTTCCGCAAACCAGGCAAAGGGACCGTGCGAGCAGAGTTCCGGCTCACCCAGGAGCAACTCGACGACATTCGCAGCACACTGACGAGGCAGGAGAAATATGAGCCGGCATTTCTGGTCGAGGTGAAAGACAGTACCGGCGTCATCGTCGCCGAGGTGCAGAAGATCCTGCATATCCGACGCAAACCCGTTGCAGAACCGGTCCCGGTTTAGACCACGGTAACCGGTGTAGCCTCAGTGTTTACGGGCGTCTCCGCCTTCTTCTCCTCCAGCTGTACGCGCATCACCTCGTCGCGTTCGCCGTCGAAATCCTGACGCAGATGGAGGCAGAAGCCTTCCGGCCGTTGCGCGGCGCCGATGGTCATGAGCAGTTTTGCCAGCGCCAGAACACCCAGTTTGTTCGCCACGATGCAGGGAACCCCGTCGATCACTTCAAAGCGAAGCTGTTCGTTGGAGCGCTCCGAATACTCGAAGACCACCTGCTTTTTGCGCGCTAGCTTCTCCACCTCGAACTGGAAAGCCTGACCGATGCTGACCTCGCCGTTGCTCACTGAGACCTCCACAAAAGTTGTTCGCAATTGCTGCACCATTACGACGCCGGGGCTGTGAAAATCACCCTGCCAGGCGCTTGCGAAGATCTCAATCAGTGCAGAAACTGCGTCCAGAAAAAGACGAGGTTGGCGACAATCATTCCGGCTATGGCACCGCCCAGCCAGAAATTCTCAAAGGTGGTGTTCCTGCGGCCAGTCAGGCGAGGGTTGTTGCCCAACATTACGATAAATACCAGTACCGGCACAACTAGAAATCCGGCAAATACCTGTGACCAATAAAGCACCGTTACCGGGTTAATGCTGCCGAAGTCGATGAGCGCCGCGATGAACACGGAGGCCGAGATCAGCACGTAGAATCGTCGCGCCTCCCACGCCGGAACCGTGAGCCCGGCCTCCCAACTGGCAGCCTCGGCGATGCTGAAGCACATGGACGCCACCAGGATCGGCAGGGCGATCAGCCCGGAACCGATGATGCCCACCGAGAAGATGACGGGCGCCAGCTGGCCAAGCGGTCCAAGCGCCTGCGCCGCCGTCAGCGTCGACATGTGTGTGGGATCGGCAACATGTAGAGAAGAGGCCGCGATGATGACCGAGAGCGAGATCACGGCAGCAACCAGAGTTCCGGCTTGTGATTCCACGTCGTGAAGTCCGCCGCCCGTGGCCTTCTCGTCGCGCCGCGAACTGGTCTGCCATACCAGAACATCAGGAGTGAGCAGCGAACCGAAGACCGCGATGATGCCGATGATGAATGCCGAGCTGAACGTGATGTGCGGCAGCAGGATGCCCTTCAGCAGGCCGGTCCACGATTTCACCGCCATGACCGCCGCAACCAGGTAAGCTCCTTGGAAGAGCGCGAACCAGATCAGCGCCCCCCTGGATTTCCGGTAATCACCTACCACAAGCAGGTACCACACGGCGAAGGCGACGATGGGCAGAAAGAAGATTCGGTGCTGCTGCAGGATCAGGGAAAAGGCGTCGCTGACCGCGATCAGGTCGGCCACGATCATGGTCATGTTGACCGAGATCATGGCGATGGCAATGCCCCATCCCGCACCTCTGCCGTAGGAGCGGCGGATGAGCTCGACCAGCCCGCGATTGCTGTGATGACCAATGCGCGCGGCCACGCTGAAGACGGCCCAGAGAACGGGAATGGCGACTAAGACGACCCAGCCGATGGAGTAGCCAAAAGAGGCTCCGGCGACGGTCGCGGTCAGGACCGCAGCTGGATCAAGGTCGGCCGCGCCTGCAACGATGCCCGGGGTCAGCCTGCGAAGACGAGCCAGCACGCCGGTAGATTCCGGCTGATCGTCTAGCTGTAGTCGCGGGTCTTCTTCGCTCAAGGCGCGAAGGGAATACAAAACGGGCCTCGTTATTTGAAATCATGCCAGTGAATTAAAACGACACCTCAATGGAGAAGCGAGCTGCTGCTTTTAGGTTGCCAAGACGAAGCATTATGAGGCGACGATCGAGTGGCGGGCGGCGGAGTTGGGTTATCTTACAATGTGATTGTGAGATTTCGTGTACTACTACTGGCGATAGTATATTGCGCCCTTGCTGGAGCTGCTTTCGGACAGGACAGCGCGCCTCCTCCGGTGGAGCAGGTTCCGACCGATAAATCGTCGCCCGCGCCCAAGGACAATGCCAAAGCTCCGCCGCGCTCCGATAACGTCCCCGTCGGAGAAAGCTCAAGTACCCAGACCCAGATCGACGTATCGCCTCCATCGAACGACACGAAGTCTCATCCTGAAGCTGGACTGGATCCCGAGTCAGATGTGGATGAGTTCACGCCCTACAACCCGATGAAGGCGCTGAAGTCCATCGAGGTCGGCGACTGGTACTACAAACAGCAGAATTACAGGGCGGCCATCAGCCGCTACCAGGAGGCGCTCGACTATAAGCCTCATGACGCGGAGGCGACCTTCCGTCTGGCGGAAGTGCTCAATAAGACCGGCGACGCGGCGGGAGCGATAGAGAATTACGAAGAGTATTTGAAGCTGTTGCCGACCGGCCCGCACGCTAAAAGATCCAAGGAAGCGCTGGAGAAGCTGAAAGAAAAGACAGCGAAAAATTAGACGGCAGTGTTGCAGTTTTCCGGTATAGATACCTGTTTCGAGGTGTGAACGTTGGTGCCCCACGTTCGCCCTCTTTTGGCTAACGTGGGTTATCGTCCCTTCCACCCAGGTTAGGTCCAAAGGCAGGACCCGAACCTGAGGCACGGGCCTGAACCCTATCCTCTAACCTCTCTCCCCTGACCCTAACTCTTGCCCTTCTTCACGATGATCGAATGCCGCAGCGGCACAATCGCGCCGCGCGAAGGATCGACGGTCGCGTTCTGCGCGCGGGTCATCACCTCGGTGCGAACGTAGTTCACGAACTCGCCCATCTGGCGCTGCATTTCGTCCATACGTTCGCGCATCTGCAGAATGATCGCGATGCCCGAGATGTTGACTCCGAGATCGCGTGCCAGCGACAGGATGAACTCCAGCCGCTCCAGGTCTTCGTCGGTGTAAAGGCGGGTATTGCCCTCGGTGCGTGACGGCTTCAGCAGCCCTTCGCGCTCATAGAGGCGCAACGTCTGCGGATGAATGCCGTACATCTCCGCCACCGAGCTGATCATGTACGCGCCTTGTTTTTTTCGTTTACCCATAAAAGTCCGCATTTAGCACTTAGCCGTTGGCATTTGGAAAAATCTCACGATCCCGTATTCACCGGGGGTGCCCCGTTCTTGCCCTGATGTTGGGCTAGGGCGGGGCGTGAGCGTGGCGCACGGATCTCAGAAATCAGAAGGCTGCAACCCACCGAAGTCTGTCCTTCTCCCACCCTAGCCAAAATGTGGCTAGGATGGGCACCCGCCGCGTTCCTGCCGAATCACACTTTCTTAAACAACTCTTCCCGCGGGTCCTCCGGATTCAATTTCGTCAGCTCCCGCAGGATCTCTTTCGAGCGCTCGTCGCTGACCTTCGGTGTGACCGTCGTGATCTCGACGATCTCATCGCCGCGCTGGCCTTCTTTCACCGCCGACGGCACACCCTTCTCGCGCAGCCGCAGCTTCTGCCCGCATTGCGTCCCCGGAGGAATCCGCAGCAGCGCGCGACCGTCAATTGTCGGCACTTCAACTTTTGCACCGAGTGCAGCTTCGCTGAGCGTTACCGGAACGGTGAGATGAATGTCGTCGCCTTCGCGCTTGAACACCGGATGCTCGCCGATGCGCACGATGATGTACAGATCGCCGGCCGGACCGCCCATCACTCCGGCATTGCCGCGACCCTGCAGCCGGATGCGCTGTCCGTCGCGTGTGCCTGCCTTGATGCGGACCTTCAGCGACTCAGTGCGCTGCACGCGGCCCTCGCCGTGACACACTGGGCAGATCGTGCGGTTCTTGCCGGTACCGCCGCAGTGCGGACAGGCTACGTTGAACTTCATGCTGCCGCTCTTCTGTGTGACCTGGCCTTTGCCGTGACACTCAGGGCATTGTCCCGGGCTCTCGATGTAGCCTTCGCCGTGACAATTGCCGCACACCTCGAGGCGCGGAATGCTCAACTGCAATTCGGCGCCGCGGATTGCTTGCCAGAAGTCGACATTCACTTTGTATTCGAGATCGGTGCCGGCCTCGGCCCGCTGCACGGCTTCGGGGCGACCACCGCCTCCGCCGAAGATGCTGGAAAAGATGTCACGAAATCCGCCGCCACCGCCGGCTCGCCTTCCGGCTGCGCCCGCGCCTTCGGCATAATCGTTGAAGTCGAAGCCGCCGAAGTCGAAGGGAACTTCCTGCGTATAGGTGCGCGAGCCGCCAGGACTCTGGCCTGGCGCGGGGCCGCCGAATCCGCCTGCGCCAAAGCCGCCGCCACGGGCATAGGCCTCGGCTGCGGCCGGATCGATGTTGTCCGAATAGAAGCCAAGCTGGTCGTAGATCTTGCGCTTCTTGGGATCGCTGAGAACGTCATTGGCTTCGGAGAGCTGCTTGAACTTCTCCTCGGCAGACTTGTCCCCGGGATTCACGTCGGGATGATATTTGCGCGCGAGTTTGCGGAACGCCTTGCGGATCTCCTCCGCCGAGGCAGTCTTCTTGATCCCAAGGATGCCGTAATAATCTTTGTCTTTGTTGTTGGTGGTCGTTGCCATTTGTTTATTAGCTATTAGCGCGGGTGCCCCATTCTAGCCCCGAGTCTGGGCTAGGGTGGGAGAGAAGTCAGTTGACTCTCGCCGGGTGCCCCACTTATTCGCGATTTTGGAAGGAGTGGGCTCGCATCAGTTGATGGTCGCCTGACCCTCGTCGCCCATCGGAATTACCAGGTTCGGCATGAAGCCGATGTCGTCGTCACCGATCACCGGGATCGCCTTCATGCGGCCATCGATTCCCGCGGTTACCATGTACCAGCGGCTGTGATCGCGATCAAAATGCAACATGTACGACTGATTGTTCACTTCGAATCTCAAATTGTTCCTGCTGTTCCGGGGAGTTCCTGTTCGTTGCGTTTCGCGGGCTGAAGCCCGCGCGTTCCTGTGTCGTCCCTGAAGGGACTCGAATCATTTCTCAACCCACCCAGCACTCCGCCTGCAGCTCCGTGCAGGGCTATCATGTCACGTCTCGCTTCGCGAGACTTGCTTTGCTTGCTGTCGAACGTCTCGCGTCACCGATGGTTGTCATCTCGTGCCGTGCGGGCTGATGCCCGCGACACGGCCTGCCGTCCCTAAAGGGACTTGAGCCCTATCTCCATCGCTAACCCAGCACTCCGCGCCAAAAGACGGCGCTCCGTGCTGGGCTAAGCGCTGCCGTCTCGCTTCGCGAGACTCGGTTCTGCATCATGCGAGCAGTGACGCGCATTTAGCAATAAACCGGTCTCTACGTCGGCCTCATCGCTCGGGATAACTCTCTAAGAGAACGATGATGACACCTGTGAAAGAGCGATTGGGAAAAAGGGGCGCACTCAGCGCCCCCTTGTCTCTGCTTAAAAGCTAAAGGCTAAAAGCTAGTGGCTAGTAGCTAAGAGCTGCCTTACTTCTTCTCATCCACGTCGACGTATTCGGCGTCGATCACGCCTTCGTCCTTCTTCGGTTCGCCGCCGCTAGCAGCCTGACCGTCGCCACCCGGAGCCGCTCCGCCTTCTGCAGGCGCCGAAGTCGACTTGTACATCGCCTCGGCCAGCTTGTGCGAGGCCGCCGTCAGCGTCTCGCGCGCCTTGTTCATGGCTGCCGCGTCAGTGCCTTCCAGCGCCTTCTTGGAGTCAGCCAGGGCATTCTCGACATCCGACCGTTCCTGGCCGGAAATCTTGTCGCCATGCTCGCGCAGCATCTTCTCGATGTTGTAGACCATGCCGTCGAGCTGGTTACGCGCTTCGACTTCATCGCGCTTGGCCTTGTCCTCGGAAGCGTGCGCGTCGGCATCCTTCGCCATGCGCTCGACCTCTTCCTTGCTCAGACCCGAAGACGACGTGATCGTGATCTTCTGGTCCTTGCCCGTGGCCATGTCCTTGGCGTTCACGTTCAGGATGCCGTTGGCATCGATGTCGAACGTGACCTCGATCTGCGGCACTCCACGCGGGGCCGGCGGAAGACCGGTAAGGTGGAACTTGCCCAGGGTGCGGTTGTCGCGCGCCATCGGGCGTTCGCCCTGCATGACGTGAACTTCAACCGAGGTCTGGTTGTCGGCCGCGGTCGAGAACATCTCCGACTTCTTGGTCGGGATGGTGGTGTTGCGCGGAATCATGCCCGTCGCCACGCCGCCCATGGTCTCAATCGACAGCGTCAGAGGTGTCACGTCGAGCAGCAGCAGGTCTTTCACCTCGCCGCCCAGCACGCCGCCCTGAATGGCAGCACCGATGGCGACCACTTCGTCAGGGTTCACGCCCTTGTGAGGCTCCTTGCCGAAGATCTCCTTCACCAGTTGCTGTATGCGAGGCATACGCGTCTGGCCGCCGACCAGCACCACTTCGTTGATCTTGTCGGGCGAGACGCCGGAGTCCTTGATCGCCGCCTTACACGGGCCGATGGAACGGTCGATGATGTCTTTCACCATCTCTTCCAGCTTGCCGCGGGTCAGGGTTTTCACCAGGTGCTTTGGACCGCTGGCATCGGCCGTGATGAACGGCAGATTGATTTCGGTCTGCATCGTGGTGGAGAGCTCGATCTTGGCGCGCTCGGCTGCGTCACGCAGACGCTGCAGCGCCATCTCATTGCCCTTGTCGCGCAGGTTCAGGCCTTCGTCCTTCTTGAACTCGTCGATCAGCCAGTCAACGATGCGCTGGTCGATGTTGTCACCGCCCAGGTGCGTGTCGCCGTTAGTGGACTTCACCTCGATGACGCCTTCGCCGACTTCCAGGATCGAAATATCGAAGGTGCCGCCGCCGAAGTCATACACGGCGATGGTTTCGTCCTTCTTCTTGTCGAGTCCGTAGGCCAGCGCCGCTGCGGTCGGCTCGTTGATGATGCGCTTGACCTCGAGACCGGCAATCTTGCCCGCGTCCTTGGTCGCCTGGCGTTGCGCGTCGTTAAAGTACGCCGGAACCGTGATGACGGCTTCGGTGACCGGCTCGCCAAGGTAGTCTTCCGCGGCCTTCTTCAGCTTCTGAAGAATCATGGCCGAGATCTGTGGCGGGGTGTACTCCTTGCCCTGCGCCATCACCGCTACGTGATCGCCCGACTGAACGACCTTGTAGGGCACCATCTTCATCTCTTCGTTCACTTCGTCGAAGCGACGTCCCATGAAGCGCTTGATGGAGTAAACGGTGTTTTCGGGGTTGGTGATCGCCTGGCGCTTGGCTACCTGGCCGACCAGCCGCTCGCCATTCTTCGTAAAGCCAACCACCGAGGGCGTCGTCCGCCCGCCTTCTTCGTTGGGGATGACTTTGGGCTCGCCGCCTTCCATGACGGCGACGACGGAGTTGGTCGTGCCCAAGTCAATTCCGATAATCTTTCCCATTGCAGCCACCCTCCTTAGGGGTTTTAAACTTTGTAAGTTGCTGATAAATTAGGTATTAACTCCAGCAACCCGGGTCCTTATAGCAAAGTCACTATAGAACTTGAGTGAATCATTGTCAAGGTTTAGATGTGACGGCAGGGAAGGAAGTTGCAGGAGATTTCGGTCGAAGAGCCAGCCCGAGAGCCGCCGTGGTCGTCTACGATCCCGGCAACATCCGGCGTCATCCTGAGCGGAGCGTCCGCATGCTTTTTCCGGCTCGCGGTTTTGCGAGTCGGGCGGACGCAGCCGAAGGACCGCTATTGCCGGGACATCCTGGGTGATATAGGGGTCCTTCGACTCCGCACCGCAGAAGCGGCGGTGCTCCGCTCAGGATGACATCGGGAGAATTGATGACACCCACAAGCATCGTAGGCTCCAACGGGCCAGTGACTTTCACGGAACCATTCCGCGCGACAACGCATGGTGAAAAACAACGACTGCGATAAGATGAACAGCGTAGTAGCTCACGAGCGCAACGTAAGAACGGGCCCATGCTCTCCATTCCTACCTACAACGAACGAGACAATATCGCCACGCTGGTCAGCCGCATTCGCGGAGCGGCGGGCAACGAACCCATTCTCTTCATCGACGACAATTCGCCCGACGGCACGGCCGAGGAGATCCGGCGTATCCAGGCCACCGATCCCAACATTCATCTGCTGGAGCGTCCGGGCAAAGCCGGTTTCGGATCGGCCTGCCGCGATGCGATGAAGAAGACTCTCCGCGAGAACCTGGCCGACTACCTGATCCAGATGGACGCCGACCTGTCGCATCCGCCCGAGCTGCTGCCGACGATGATCGAGATGCTGCAGAGTCACCCGGTCGTCATTGGCTCGCGCTACATTAGCGGCGGCGGCGCCGAAGGCTGGGATGCCCGCCGGCACTTTCTCAGCTTTGGTGCGAATCTCTACGCCCGCACGCTGACCGGAATTCCCGCGCACGACCTCACGGCAGGCTTCGTGGGCTATCGGGCCGAGGCGTTGCGGCGCATCGACCTCGACGCGATCCACACCGAGGGCTACGCGTTCCAGATGGAGATGAAATTTTGCCTGCACAAAGCGGGCGTGCCCTTCGCCGAGTTCCCCATCACCTTCCACGAGCGCAATGCGGGAAAGTCGAAGTTCACCAGCAAGATTCTTTTCGAAGGAATCGGCTTTCCGTTGAAGGCGCTGGGCAGAAGGTTCAGCTAGGTGGTAGTGCTGGCCCTTCAGGCCAGCGTCCGCAGGGCCACTTCTCCCAACTCGGTGTCATCCTGAGCGCAGTGAGTTCGCGCAGCGAACGAACGAAGTCGAAGGACCGCTACCCTCGGCAGGATTCCTGGTGATCGCAGATCGCTGGAGCTGCGAAGAACAGCAGGTCCCTCCACTCCGCGTTCGCCGATCCGCAAAGTCAGCGGATCGAAAAAGATCGCGAACGCTCCGGTCGGGATGACAACCGTATGGAGGAAATTCGGAAGCTACCGCTCTTTTTTACTTCATATCAAAGCGCACCGCATCGGCCTTACTTCATATCGAAACGCACCGCATCGGCGGCCTCGATGGTGACCGACTGCGGTGTCTCGGAGACCCAATCCAGCGGCGTGAGAAATAGCCGCAGTCCCACAATGGCGGAGCGTGATTCCTGGCGCCAGAGACTTTCGTCAGCCTGAAAATAATTTCCCAACTGCTCCTCGGTCCAGGGATAAATCCACACCTCGGTGGTGACGTTTGGTTCGGCAATGAAGGTCTTCAACTCGCGGCTGCCGTCGGCGCGCGTGATCTCCAACTGCATCTGCTCGGGTTTGCGCAGCTTCCACAGCAGGCCGTAATTGATCTTCAGCCTCAGGCGCAGGAAGTCGGCGCCGCCGGCCGGCCAGTCGGGCGTGCTGAGATCGAGCATGCTCTCGCGATCGGTGACGGGGAAGCTCGTCTGCTGCCGAAGCAGGGGGTGCGTCGTCATGGTGATGCGGCCATCGCGCGAATCATCCCGCTGCATGACCACGACTCCCGGGGCCAGCGGCGCATCCGCGCGGAAGTGACGGAAGAGCCACAGCCACACCTCGGGGCTACGCGTGAAGTTCGAGACGCCGTCGATGGGGAAGCTCAGATTAGTTCCGGCCAAGTGCCCCGGTTGCCCATCAGGGAAATACAGGCCGACAGGCGCACCGGACCGCGCCGAGCCCTCGACATTCATCTGCCGGAGATACGGAGTGGCGGCGAGAAACGACTGCTCCACGCCGTCGGCAACATCACGCTGCGCCGCGTCGGCGAAGGCGTATTGGTAGGGAAAGACTGCGACCTTCTGCTGATAGGTGGAGTGTTGTTGAAGATAGCCGGCGACGCCGCGCATGTCAGACGCAAGCCGCTCCGAGTAACAGGCGCGGTCGATCTCGCTGTAGCCGGAAGGACAGCTCGTAGTCGGATGGCGCAGCTCGGTGTAGCGATACTGCAGCGCGTCGGCATTGATCATGGCGACGCCGTAGACCAGAGAAATGGCCGCGGCAAAGCCGGCTCCTACCAGCGACATGATCTTCGCACGGAAAGAAAACATCGCGGATCCGGCCAGGAAGATCATGGGAAAGGCGGCAAACTGGATGTGGTTATAATCGCCTCGCACAATCGCGCTTTGCAGCGTGAGCAGCGCGAAGACGAAAGCGCTCAGCAGGTAGCCGCGCCGCGCCGCCAGCACCTGCGGGCGTTCGGCCGGAGTAAACCAGCGCCAGGCCAGCATCGCCGTTCCGCCCAAGAGGACGGCTAACAAGTACTTGGTGCCTGAATCGGCCATGGTCGCAGCCGCGCTCCAGCGGAAGCCGCCGACAAACGCCAGCGACTCTTTCCAGAAGCGAAAATCAAATGGCGTAACCAGGAACGAATTGACGATGATCACCAGAAGCGGCAACACCAGGACAAAGCTGAGCAGCACGTACACACATCGTCGCCAGGGCAAGGTCTTCCAGTCTTCGCAGGCGACTCCGGCCAGCGTGATCAGCAACGCAGCGACCCCATAGACACCGTTGTCAGCTTTGTTCAGGAAGGCGATCACGCACAGCAGCGCCGCGCCGGATCCGAAAACCATCGCACTCATTCTCTGCTCCCGCAGGGCATACCAGCCGCGCAGAAAAGCCGCGAAGAGAAAACAGGCGAACGGCGCGCGCAGATCGAACGGCGACCAATAGATCGAGAGCAGTAGCACGAGAAGAAAGCGCTTCCACGGGGCCTGTTCAGGAAGCAGCAGGCGTACGGCCAGGTAGGTCAACACAAATCCGCACCACAGCGGAAGCGTGTTGAAGGTTTCGTAAATGGTGCCCATGGAGACACCCGACCAGCGCGCGGGCGCACTCGACAGCCACTGAAACAGGGGTCCCCAATTGAATGCGATCTCGTGCCCAAACCAGATGCCGCGCGCTGCTTTGAAGCTGGTATCCAATACCCAGGAGTCGTCGAACAGGCCGGGCCGCCAGACGATGTAAAGGCTGCGCGGCGAAATCAGGATGGGGGGCACGGTTACAGCCATCAAGAGAAACACGGACAAAACGTCCCAGTTGCTGGCGAGACGCCGGAAGGTTCCGGTGGGGCTGGCTGCGGCGGCGACTGGCGGGCCTTGGTGGCTCGCGACTGCGTCGAGGTTGGGCATAAGTGCAACAATTCTATCGCAGGCAAAGTGGCCAGTTGTTGGTCAGCTGGGCAAGTCGACTGGAGTCGGCAGAGCTAAAAGGCAGGACGGGCGCTGTGCTCAGGGGAACAATCTTGTTTGGGCGAGGTTCAGATATACCTCTGCGCATTTACCGCGTGCGGTCCTGCCACTCCTCGTGCCAGGCCGCCTGGATGGCTTCGAGATTGTCTTCGTTAGAGGCGCTGGGGTCATCGACGAAGGCCGGCAGTTCGATGACGTAGCGGCGAAGGTCGGTGAAACCCACCTCCAGCGGAGTCAGGTTGCGGTACTTGTCCGCCAGCGCGATTGCGATGTCTTCCGCGTCGTCCCATCTCAATTCAGCAGCCATGTCGTTCCTCCGCTAGAGTCGACTCTCAGAACGCAGTTGCGATTCCAGGCAGGATTTCTATCACGGCCTCCCTGGTTTCTCAATTACCGTTTGAGAGTTGAGGCGCGAGTTTAGCCGGAGAGTAGCGGCCCTGTCCAGCCCATCTGCCTATTCTTCTCCTATTTCGTTGCACACCTTCAAGGACGGACTGGACCCTTCGCTTACGAGAACGACGTTCCGCAGCCGCACGATTTCGTGGCGTTGGGATTGTTGAAGAGGAAGCCCTGGCGCATCAGAGTATCTCCCAATCGAGCACCATGCCGCGCAGGTAGATAAACGACTTGGGGTCGATGAAGACGCGCACGTCGCCGAAGGCAAAGATGTGGTCATGTTCGTCCGACTCGGTTTCGAAGCGGAGAACGTAGCTCATTCCCGAGCAACCGCCGCCCTGCACGCCCAGCCGCAGGCCGCCCTGGTCGGAGAAATGTTTTCTTTGGCCAGCACGGCGCGAATGTGAGCGGCCGCCTTCTCCGTTACCTGATGCCCTTGGCTGGTTGCGGGTGTAGCGTCTGCCGTACGTTTGCGTTGTTGATGGTGTCCATGATGCCTTTCTGTGCTTCTTGTTTTGCCGGAACTCGTTTGCAGCGGAAGATCGTTAGATCCCTCGGCTCCGCTCGGGATGACAATTCATAAGGGGAACATCGCGCAGGCCTCAAGGCCTGCACCACGCACAACGTTAATGCCTGGGCTCGGCCGTCCACTTCGCCTTCGTCGGGTCGACGCCTTCTTTCGCCGATCTCGTACAGCGGCGAGAGCTCACGCAGACGCCGCACCGTTTCGATCACGCGCCTGGCGACGTGGTCGACTTCGGCTTCGGTGTTGAAGCGGCCGATGCCGAAGCGGATCGAGCTGTGCGCCAACTCGTCGGCCGCGCCCAGCGCCTTCAGCACGTACGATGGCTCGATCGTCGCCGAGGTGCAGGCCGAGCCGCTCGACACCGCGACATCGTTCAGGCCCATCAGCAGCGACTCGCCTTCGACGTAGGCGAAGCTGATGTTGATGTTGCCGGGCAGTCGATACTCCATCGATCCGTTGATGTAGCACTGATCGAGCTGACTCATGATCGCGTTTTTCAGGCGATCGCGCAGCGCGCGCGAGCCTCACGGCCTCTTCCGCCATTTCGGTGCGGGCGATCTCGCACGCCTTCCCCAGGCCAACGATGCCGGGAACATTCAGTGTCCCGGAACGCATGCCGCGCTCGTGTCCGCCGCCGTCGATCTGCGCGACCAGTTGCACGCGCGGATTCTTCCGCCGCACGTACAACGCGCCTACGCCCTTCGGCCCGTAAAGTTTGTGCGCAGAAATCGAAGCGAGGTCGACGTTGTCTTCGATGACATTGAATGGCACTTTGCCGACCGACTGCACCGCGTCGCGATGGAAGAGCACGCCGCGCTCGTGGCACAGCGCGCCGATCTCGCGGATGGGTTGCAGCACGCCAATCTCATTGTTCGCGGCCATGATGGTGACCAGAATTGTCTTGTCGTCCATCGCCGCCTTCAGTTCGTCGAGCCAGATGCGGCCGTCCTTCTGCACCGGCAGATAGGTGACGCGGAAGCCATGCTTCTCCAGCCGCTTGCAACTGTCGAGCACGGCCTTGTGCTCGGTCTGCTGGGTGATGATGTGATTGCCCTTCTCGCGGCACATCTCGGCGACGCCCTTGATGGCGAGGTTGTCGCTCTCGGTGGCGCCGGAGGTGAAGATGATCTCCTTCGACGTCGCGCCGATCAGTTTGGCGATGCGGCACGCGCGCCTCTTCCACCGCCTGCTCGGCCTCCATCCAAACTCGTGATTGCGGCTGGCGGCGTTGCCATAGGTTTCGGTGAAGAAGGGAAGCATCGCCTCCAGGACGCGCGGATCGCAGCGCGTGGTGGCGTGGTTGTCCATGTAGATGGGCAGCCTCAAATTCTTTCCGTGTTGGCGCTCACTTCGAACTTCTCCTGACGGCGCAGGGCATCGATTACCCCGTGGAACATACTACTGATTCTACGCTGCGTGGGTGAGAGAGAATGAGATGCTGGCAGCTTTCAGGTGTCATCCTGAGCGCAGGCGTGCGCTTTCTTGCACGCCGGAGTCGAAGGAGCCCTATACCCGAGTCGATGCGTCGTGAGCCGAAGGCCGACCCAATGCGAGCGCGAGAATCTTTCTGGCGATAGCGGTCCTTCGACTCCGCGTCCGCCCGCCGCGCAAGCGCGCCGGAAAACCGGGCGGACGCTGCGCTCAGGATGACAATCTAATAAGTATCCCTGGGTTGCACCGCGGAAGCTCCGCTCCACCCGCTACGCTGTCGCGCTGGAGCTGGCGGTGATGGTCTCCAGTCCGTGGCCGTTGGGGCCGGTTTCGCGTTGGCGCAGCAGGAATGCCAGGGCGAAGCCGATGAAGCCCAGCAGCGGTCAGGATCTTCATCATGGCAAGATAGCCCGCGGGATTGGCTCGCGCTGGCGCCTGCCGAGTCGTTGGCCTTGCCCAGGATTTCATTCATACCGGTCATGCCCAGATTCTGGATCATGGTCATCACGCCGAGCGCGGTGCCCAGAGTGCGCTGCGGAACCAGGTAAGCAACCGACGGCCAGATGATCGCCGGCACCAGGGTGAAGGCGAATCCCAGCATGGCCATCGGAACGTAGAGCGAGACGTTGGTGTACGCCATTAGGAGGAACACGGGAATCAGCAGCAGCGTGCCCAGCAACATGATGGTGGCGCGGCGTCCCACTTTGTCAGAGAACAATCCGACGATGGGTGTGCCGATCATGGTGAACATGGTGAGCGTGCTCAGCATCCATCCGCCCAGCGCCAGCGAGGTGTGCTTGGCGTCGACGAAGTAGGTGACGGCAAACGTCTCGAAGGGGAAGATTGCCGAGTAGAAGACCACGCACAGTCCGACGAGATACCAGTAGGACAGGTTGAAGGCCTTCACGTCGCCGAAGACAATCTTGTCCTGCTCGCCCTCGGGCGCCAGCGACGAGGTTTTCTCCGCGCGCACTTCCAGGATGTAGTAGCCAAGCGGCCGACCACGCACAAGCTCACAAAGCCGACGCCGATGAGCCACGGGTTCTGCCAGTAGTTGTAGGCGCCCTTGGCCCAGCTGGGTGAATTTTGTGCCAGGAAGGTGCCACCGCGCGCGAGCATCAGGTTGATGCCGAGAGCGAAGCTGAGCTCTTTGCCTTTGAACCATTTCGCCACTCCGGTGGTGATGGCGACGATCAGCGACTCGGCACCCATGCCGAAAACGAAACGGCCGGCGACCATCATGGGGAACGCCGCGCCAAAGGCTGTTATGACCGCGCCGATCAGGCAGAGCACGCTGAAGATCAGCAGGGCCTTGCGCGTTCCGATGCGGTCGATGAGGATGCCGCCCAGCACCACGGTGAAGATGTTGGGGAAGCTGTAGGCTGCCTGCAGCATGCCGATGTTCTGGGCGGAGAAATGAAGCTGGTCCTGCAGCAGCTTGGCCAGCGGCTCGAGCGCGTCGTAGAAGTAGTAATTGCCGAACATGACCAGGCTGAGAAACATCAGCACCAGCCAGCGATAAAACTTGGTGGGTTCGGGACGGCTTTCGCGCGTGGTTTGGGCGACGGACATTAAGGGCAGCCTCGATTCGAGTGAAGCTGCAACGATATCAGAAGCGAGCAAGTAGCTACTAGCAACTAGCGACTGGCAACTAGACGTGTCTCGCGGGCGCCCCACTCATTCGCGGTGTTCGAATGAGTGGGAGGAACGATGATCGAATCGCGTCCCACACAACGAAAAGCGCGTTGTGTGGGGAACCCAGCGCTTGCGGCTCGGCGGACGCGCAGTCGAAGGACCTCTATTTCCGCGGAAGCATTTCGGGTATAGAGGTCCTTCGACTGCGTTCGGCCGCTACGCGCCCTCACTCCGCTCAGGATGACACAGCGAAGTTGATTCGCGAGAGGCGAGCGAATTCACACTCTCGCCATGACCACGGTATGCGGGCTCATGGGAATCGGGATGCTGGCTCATGTTGGTGAAGCCGGCGCGCCGGTGCATATCGGAGAGTTCGCGGAAGGTATAGGCGTCGCCGCCGACTGTGGCCGTCAGCATGGTCATGCTGAACATGGCCGGTTGCGGCGGCGAGACGCGGTCTTCGTTGGGAACAAATTCGAGCGTGGCCACACGAGCCTCCCGGTTTCAACACGCCGCGAATTTTCTTCAGCAGCACGACATTCGTATCGGGATCGAAGTGGTGCATGAAGTTGGTGAGCAGCACGATATCGTACGGGCCGCCGAAGTCGACCGCGAAAGCGCTGCCCGGCAGCATGTCATAGCGATCCTCGACGCCCGCCTTCTTTGCATTCTCCAGTGCAATTTCCAGCACGGGAGCCCAGTCCAGGCCGGTGACGTGCGCCTGCGGATTATGCTTCGCGATCTCGATGCCGAACAGGCCGTGACCGGCGGCGATATCCAGTACGCGCATCGGCCCAGTGCGTCCCTCGAGTGCGGTTGTCGCCAAGGGCCCGGCGAGTCCCGCCATCATGGGAGCCATGCTCTGCGCGAACTCTACCCAGGCTGGATTTTCCGGTTCGACGGAACCTTCTCCGGGCAACACTGTCTTTCCCGTGCGAACGATCTCAGCCAGATGCCGATAGGGCTCGTGCATCATCGGGTTCGCTAAAAAGCGGGAGATGGGCGCGAGACAACTTGGTGAGGCCGGATCCAGGAAAGCTGCGCTCGACGGGGTGTGCCGATAGAGGCCGTTCTCTTTCTGCAGCAAGCCGGCGACCACCAGAAAATCGCAGAGAATCCGAATGCCGCGCTCCGAGGCTTTTGCGTGACGCGCGATGGAGGCGACGTCACCCGGGCCTTCGCCGATTGCGCGGAAAACATCGAGCTCGATGGCCGCCTTCAGTGCATAGGTCCGCTGGTAGGCCATCAGGTTCTCAAAAATGATAACGGGAGTAACGGGCGGCTGCTTGTCCTTCGGCTGTGCATGGGTTCATCTCCGGGGTCAGGGGTTGGCGGATGAGTATATCGCGTTTTTGCGGTTGGAAATGGACAAGTCGGGTGGGCCGCACCTGCACCAGTTGTGGTGCAGATTCTCGATTCGAGAAATTGTTGCCAAGGATTGAGCATCAGGATATGCGAGGCCTTGTGTCAGGTCACGACTTCAGTCGTGCCGCAAGGACATTGCTTTCCTTGGGTGTCATCCTGAGCGGAGGCGCGCTGCTTTTGCGCGCTGGAGTCGAAGGAGCCCTCTACCCGAATCGATGGCAAGGGAGCCGAAGGCTGATGCTCGACGCAGGCGCGACAATATCTGCGGCGATAGCGGTCCTTCAACTCCACGTCCGCCCGCCGCCCAAGTCGCTTTTGGCCGAAAATACAAGGCGGACGCTGCGCTCAGGATTAACAATCAGAAAGAGGAATTCGTTGCTGGCTCGATGAAGTTGTGCCATGATACAAAACGCTGGCGAGGGCTGTTCAATGCGGCTGGAGCCGCCCTACACCAAAAGTCGGCTTAGAACGGCTGAACCCGCCCTACGCCAAAAGATGGCGTAGAACGGGGACACCCCCGGTTTGTAAATTTCGGGCGAAGCTGTCCTAGCCCCTAGCCCCTAACTTCCCACATACCGCGCATACAGGCTTCTCGCGACGGCCGTATCGGTGGTGCCTTTGATGATTGCCCGGCCATCAGGGAAGAGCGTCATCTCGTAAGGCTCGTGCCAAAACTTGAGCAGGAACTCGGTGTGCTTCACCGTACCGTGCGGCGAGAGTCGGCGCGTCATGTCGGCGAAGTCGATGGGGCGCTGGCGTTCGTGGATCTGCACTGAGTTTCTTCCGCACATCGAGATATGCGGTCGGCCTTCCCCGGCGAGATGCACGAAGTCGCGCTGCTGGCAGCAGCGGCAACCGGCGCGGGGCTTGTCGGTCTTCACCGACGCGTAGTCGTTGGTCCAGACGTCGTAGGAGAGCAGCGTGCGCCGCAGCTTGTCGCGGGCGCCGACGGCCAGCTTCATCGCCTCAGTCGCGGCGACGGATGCTACAAAGTTCACCGCTGAATTCAGAATGCCTGAAGTATCGCAGGTCTCGACCAGCCCCTTGGGCGAGTCGGGGAAGATGCAGGCGAGGCAGGCGGTCTCGCCCGGCAGGATGGTCATGGTCACGGCGTAACTGGCCACGCCCGCCGCGTAGATCCATGGCAGTTTCTCGCGGACGGCGAAATCGTTGATCAGGTAACGGGTCTCGAAGTTATCGGTGCCGTCGAGGATCAGGTCGATATCGGCGAGCAGGTCTTCGACGTTGTCGGGAGTCAGGTCGACGGCGTGTGGCTCTACGGTGATCTCGGAATTAAACGCAGCGATCTTTCTGGCGGCGGCAATGGCCTTGGGCAGCGATTCGGCGGCGTCGGCTTCGTCGAAGAGCACTTGCCGCTGCAGGTTGCTGGGCTCGACGTAATCGCGATCGATCAGCCGCAGGTATCCAACGCCGGCGCGTGACAGCAACGATGCCAGGGCTGAGCCGGTGGCGCCGCAACCGGCGATGGCGATTCGGGTTTTAGCCAATTGCTCCTGGCCGGCCTGGCCGATGGGCGGAAACAGGATTTGGCGGGAATATCGCTCCGAAAACGACAACAGCTACCTCCGGTGGCACTGGCTACGATTCGGTTCCTTCGCGGGAGCTTACTTGTTTATTATAGGTATTCCACTTCAAGTGAGCCTTCCCAGGCTGAGAACGAACGACTCCGCAGTTGCACGGCGCCCACCCCGCATGTGCGTGGGCGACAAAGACTTGGCAGACCCGGTGCGAAGAGACATGGCCGGGCAGCGGGTGCGCTGAAGGTCAGAGTTTGAAGACGCCGATAATGCCATTGTTGTGCACGCTCGCGATTCTCTACAGCCTGTCAGGCGGCTCGGCGCATGCGCAATCGTCACCCAACCCAGACACGGCGCAGTCGGAGACGAGCTATTCCGCCGGCTCCCTGAACAAGTACGAGGGCAAGACGGTTGCGGAGGTCGACTTCCGCGGCGTAATCGGCGCCGATCCGGCGCGGCTGCGGCCACTGCTGGCGCAACAGGCCGACGAGCCGCTGGATCACGACAAGCTGCGCGCCAGTATCAAGACGCTCTATGCCACTGGACGTTTCGCCACGCTGGAGGTTGAGGCCGAGCCGGCTTCGATGGACAAGGTTCGGCTGATCTTCGTGGTGACCGAGAACTACTTCAACGGCGTGGTGACGGTAGATGGGACGCCTCAGAGGGGCAATCCGAAGCCGCATCAGTTGGTCTCAGCCAGCCAGCTCGACCTTGGGGATATTTTCACCGAGGACAAGGTCGTCAGCTCCGTCGATCGCATGAAGAAAATCATGGCCGACAACGGCTACTACGAGGCGGTCATAACCTACGAGCTGAAGCCAAATCTCAGCGACAACCAGATGGCCATCAGCTTCCATGTGGTGCCGGGCGATCTGGCGCGCGTGGGCGCTGTAACGATCCAGGGCGATGCCGGCATTCCACCCGAGCAGGTGCGCAACCTGACGAAGTTGAAGGAGGGCGAGCGCGTCAACACCGATCGCGTGACCAAGGCGCTGGAGCGCATGCGCAAGCGCTACCAGAAGAACCAGCACCTGGAAGCGCAGGTCACGCTGATCGATCGCAAGTACCACGCCGACACCAACCGGCTCGACTACGTTTTTCAGATCGAGCAAGGGCCTACGGTCAACATCGCTACGCAGGGCGACGGAGTGAGCAAGGGGCAGCTTAAGAAGCTGGTGCCGGTGTATCAGGAAAACTCGGTTGACGACGACTTGCTGAACGAAGGGCGCCGCAATCTTCGCGACTACCTGCAGACCAAGGGATATTTCGATGCCACGGTTGAAGTCGAACGGCAGTCGATGCCGGAGAAGAGTCATCTCGACATCGTCTACAAGATCGACCCGGGCATCCGCCACAAGCTGGTCGCCGTGAAGGTGGAAGGGAATAAGTACTTCGACACGGCGGCGCTGCGCGAGCGCATGGCGGTTGAGCCTTCGAGCCTGGTGTTGCCTAACGGCCGCTTCAGCCAGCAACTGCTGTCGGAAGATGTGGGCTCGATCAAGTACCTGTATCTGGCAAATGGATTTCTCGACGTGAAGGTGAGTGCCGAACTGATTGATGACTACCTGGGCAAGAAAAATGAGATGGAGGTGCTGGTCAAGGTCGAGGAAGGCCCGCAGACGCTGGTGGGCCAGTTGAAGCTGGAAGGCGCGAGCAGCGTGAACTACGACCAGTTGGAAACGAAGCTGAGCAACGTGCAGGGGCAGCCGTTCAGCGAGGCCAACATTGCTAACGATCGCGATGCGATCACGTATTACTACTACAACCAGGGATTTCCGAACGTGCAGTTTGAAGCGGCGGCGACGCCGGCGACCGACCATTCGCAGCGCATGAACGTGGTCTACAAGATCACCGAAGGGCAGCGCGTCTATGTGAACCGGGTGCTGGTTACAGGATTGAATTACACGCGGCCCTACATCGTCGATCGGCAAATGCGCATTCGTCCTGACGATCCGCTCAGCCAGAACCGGATGGTCGACTCGCAGCGGCGGCTGTACAACCTGGGACTGTTCAACGAAGTCGACATGGCGGTGCAGAATCCTGAAGGCATCGAGCCGAGCAAAGATGTGCTGTTCAATATTCAGGAGTCGCGGCGCTGGACGTTCCGTTACGGCGGCGGCATCGAGTTTGCGACCGGCAACATTCCGACCACCAGCAATCCAGACGGAAAGACCGGCTTCAGTCCGATCGGAGTGTTGGAAGTTACACGTTTGAATCTCTTCGGCCGCGATCAGACGTTGACCTTCCGCGGCCGCCTGGGCCTGCTGACCCGCAGAGGCTTGGCCAGCTACGATGCGCCGCGGTTATTTCATCGCGAGAACTGGCGGATGATCTTCACGGCACTGTATGACAACACTGCCGACGTCAATACCTTCGCCTCGGAGCGGCTGGAAGGAGCGATACAGGCGGAGCAACGCTATAACCGCTTCACCACGCTGGTGTACGGCCTGACCTTCCAGCGCGTGAAGGTCGATCCCAACAGCCTGGTGATCGATCCCACGCTGATCGCGTTGTACTCGAAGCCGGTGTTCATCGCCATGCCGACGTTTACGGGAGTGCGCGACCGGCGCGACGATCCCATCAATCCGACGAAGGGAAGTTACAACGCGCTGAACCTGGGGCTGGCGACCAGCGCGCTCGGTTCGGAAACAAACTTCGGACGAGTGCTGCTGGACAATTCGACGTACTACACCTTCGCGAAGAATTGGGTTTTCGCGCGCAGAACGCAGATTGGTATTGAGAAGCCGTACGGAACCAACAACTTCATTGTGCTGCCACCGGACAGCAATCTTCCGGTGGAGGCCACGCAAATTCCACTGCCGGAATTGTTCTTCGCGGGCGGCAGCAATTCGCTGCGAAACTTCTCCATCAACCAGGCTGGCCCGCGCGATCCGGAAACAGGTTTTGCGATCGGCGGACAAGGGCTGTTCGTCAACAACCTGGAGATTCGCACGCCGCCGGTGGGACTGCCCTATGTCGGCAACAATCTGGGTTTCGTCTTCTTTCACGACATGGGCAACGTGTTCGACACGGCGAACCACATCATCAGCGGCATGCTGCGCTTCCATCAGCCGTCGATTGCCCCGTGTGCGGCGCAGAGCAGCAAGGTTCCGTGCAACTTTCAACTACGACTCGCAGGCGCTGGGCATGGGCATTCGTTATAAGACGCCCGTCGGCCCGGTGCGCTTTGATCTTGGGTACGCTTTAAATCCGACTCGTTATCCCGTGCAGGAGACTGGCCAGACGCTGTCGCTGCGCCGGATCAACGTGTTTTTCAGTATTGGACAAACTTTCTGATGAAACGAGTTCTACATTTCGCGATTTGTATTTTTGTGCTGCTTTCTCTGGCGACGCCCGTTTTCGCCGGAGAGGTGATCGACGGCATCGTGGCCACGGTGAACCGTGAGCCCATCTTGCGCAGCGATTGGGACGACGCGGTTCGCTTTGAAGCTTTCATGCAGCAGAAAAACCTGGCCGACGTGCGCGAGGCCGACCGCGTGCTGGCCCTGCAGCACCTGATCGATCGCCAGCTGTTGAAGGCGCAGATGGGCGACGCCAATTACATGCAGCCAAAGGCAGACGCGCTGCAGCAGGACATCGACAAGGTCCGCGCGCAAGTCCCGAACGGCAAAGATGATGCGGCGTGGCAGAAACTGCTGGCCGGTTATGGACTGAACGAGAGCGCGCTGAAGGAACATCTGCGGACCGAATTTCAGACGATGAACTTCATCGAAGTGCGCCTGCGGCCCAGCGTACACGTTCAGGACGAAGACGTGGAGGCGTACTACCGGGAGCAGCTCATTCCGGACCTGCAAAAGACTGGCGGTACGGTCATAGCGTTTCCTGATGTAGCGCCGCGCATTCGCGAGTTGCTTACACAGCAGCGCATGGACGAAATGCTGGATGCGTGGCTGCACAATCTGCGGCAGCAAGCCGATATTCAGAGCACAGTTGCCATTCCCGGAGTGAATGCTCCGGCTGAAACCCCAAGAGCCTCAGGGTCGAACTAAACATGACCGGCGAAGTGAAGAAAACGCGCTCGCGCAAGCGGCTGTGGATTGAGGCCACGGTCGGAGTGTGCGTGCTCGCGATCTTCCTCGGACTGGCGTGGTTCGTGAAGAGTCCGTACTTTGCCGACCTGGTGCGCCGCAAGGTGGTTGAGACGATCGAAGACGCCACGGGCGGCCGTGTAGAGATGGCATCGTTCCAGTGGAACCTGCGCCGGCTGTCGTTTGAAGCCAGGGACCTGACCGTTCATGGCCTGGAGCCGCCCGGCCAGCTCCCCTACGCGCACGTGGACAGCGTGCTGATCCGCCTGCACATCATTTCGTTTCTGGAGCGGCAGGTCAGCCTGAAATCGATTGTGCTGGAACATCCGGTCATTCACGTAATCGTAAACGCCGACGGCACGACGAATGCGCCCGAGCCGAAGGTGAAGATCGAGAGCAACGAGTCGGCGACGCAGGAGTTGTTCGACCTGGCGATTGCGCGCGCCGATCTTCGCGACGGGATGCTGTTGCTGAACGAGCGCAAGCTGCCGCTGGATTTTGCCGCCAACGACCTGGCCGCGAAGATGACTTACGATTCCATCGCCAAACGTTACGACGGCAGCGTGCAGGTCGGCAAGATGGATTTCAAGTATGCCGACTTTCGCGATGTTCCCGCTGCGGCGGATCTGCAGTTCAGCTTGTGGACTAACAATTTCCAGGTAAAGGCGCTGAAGCTCACTTCGGAGCAATCGACGCTGGAAATCAGCGGCAAGTTAAACGACTTTCAGAAGCCGCAGATGGAAGGCAACTACAGCGGCTCGTTCAATCTGGCGCAGGTTGGGGCGGTGATTCGCGATCCGCAGCTTCGCGGAGGCTCCCTGGGCGTTAGTGGATCAGCCAGCTATTCCGAGGCCGCGGGCCCAGCCACGAACGGAACACTCTCGCTGCGCGGCTTCGACTACGTCGACAGCGGCATGCTCCTGCGCAAAGCGAACCTGGATTCCAATTTTTCGCTGGCCAACAATCGCCTTCAGCTGGCGAGGATTGCGGCGCGCATGCTGGGTGGACAAGTCACGGGCGAGGCGGACATTCGAAACGTGATTGAGTCTGAGGCGACCAAGCCGGAGCCGGTGGTGAGCGTCCCCAAAGGTAAGGCCGGCCGCCGTACTCCGCCGCCTGCCGCCAACACTTCGCAGCAGGAGGGAACGGCTCGGCTGCGGGTGAGCGGTTTGTCGCTGAATGAAGTGGCGCGGGTCTTCTCCACGCGGTCGATGCCGCTGGACAAGCTCAATCCAGCAGGACGCGTCGCCGGGTCAGTCAATCTCGCCTGGAAGCACACGATCGCCAATACCACCGCGGACCTGGCTCTCGATGTTGCGGCTCCCGCCCAAGTCGCCGACAACCAACTGCCGCTGAGTGGCAACGTGCGCGGCCGCTACAACGCTGTGTCGGGACGCACCGATCTGACGACGTTGAATCTGACCACGCCTCACACCCAACTGAATGCTGCAGGCTCGCTGGGGCCGGCGACAGTTGCCCTCACGTTAAGAGCGAACACCACGAGCCTTACAGAATTCCAGCCGCTGCTAACCGCCATGGGCGCCGCTGCGCTGCCGATCGAGCTCGGCGGCAACGCCAACTTTACGGGCACGGTGAATGGACGCTGGAGTGCTCCGCAGATCGCCGGACATGTTGAGGCGACGGACTTCAACTACCTCTACACGCCGGCCTCGAAGCCGGTGCACGTGCAGCCGATATCGGCTCCGGCCGAAGGGAAGCATCGTTCATGGTTGCATCCGAAGGGTGGCGCGCCGGCGCCTCCGCCCCAACCGCCAACGGTCGCGCCACGGCGAATCCACATCGATCAGTTCAGCGGCGACGTGCAGTACTCGCAATCGGAAGTCGCGCTGCATAAGGCGGTAATCCAGGAGGGCGGAGCGCAGCTCAACCTGGACGGCTCGGCTGCGCTGAACAAAGGCAACTTCACCGACGACTCGCAGTTCCACGTCCAGGCTACGGTGCATGACGCCGATGTTGCGGCTCTGCAGCATGCCGCTGGTACGGATTATCCGCTGGGCGGCAAGCTGAACTTCGCAGTGCAGGCGGCCGGCACCCTGCCTGACCCGCACGGGCAGGGACACATTTCCCTTACCGACGCAGAAGCGCATGGTCGTCCGATCAAGAGCCTGACCTCGAAGATCAACTTCGCCAATCATGAAGCCGAGCTGAACGACATTCGCTTGCAGGCGGCGCACGGAACGGTGGCTGGATCCGCCGCTTACAACTTCCACACCGAAGAAGGCAAGCTTGACCTGACTGGGCAGAGCATCGATCTCGCCGACATCCCGGAGATCCAGATGCAGCGGTTACAGACGGCCGGCGTTGCTGACTTTACGGTCAAGGGTTCGGGCACGCTGGAGCATCCGGTGCTGAACGGGCACGTGGAGATCGCGAGCCTGACGATCAACGGTGACAGGGTGGGTAACCTGGTCGCCGACGCAGTGACGCGGGGACGGCAACTCACCCTGACCGCGCGCTCGAAATTCCCCAAGGCGAGCGTTCACACTTGACGGCAATGTCGATCTTGAAGGCGATATGCCGGGCAGCGCGACGCTGAAATTCGCGAACCTCGACATCAACCCATTTCTGCCAGGAGGTATTCGCACTGACGTTACGCAGCATGCTTCCCTCGATGGCGAGGCTGAGTCTCTCGGGGCCGTTCAAGAAGCCCGAGTTGCTGCAAGGCAGGCTGCACATTCAGCAGTTCGCGGTCGAGGTGGAGCACATCGCGCTGAAGAGCGACGGGCCAATGGAGTTGACGCTGGCCAACGAAACCTGTAAGCGTGCAGCGTTGCACCCTGATCAGCGAGGACACGCACTTCACGCTGACCGGAACCGCGAGCTTCAAGGGAGATCGCCCTCTCGACCTGCAGGCGAACGGCTCGCTCAACCTGAAGCTGGCGGAGACGCTGGATCCGGAAATCACCTCGTACGGCGTTTCGATCATCAACGTGAAGATCGACGGCACCATGGCGGAGCCGCGGATCGTCGGGACGCATCGATGTGCAGCACGCCGGTCTGTCGACCATCGATTTGCCGCTCGGCTTCGGCGAGGTGAATGGCACGCTCAACTTCAACGAGGACCGGCTGGAGTTGGAGAATGTCTCCGGGCGGATGGGCGGCGGCCATGTGAACATCGGCGGCTTCATTACCTACGGCCGCACGCTGGGATTCAACCTGACGATGGACGGCAAAGACATTCGCTTCCGCTATTCGGGCATCAGCGTAACCTCGGACCAGACGCTACACCTGACCGGAACGTTCCAGAGCGCGATGGTCACGGGCAACATCACGGTCACGCGCTTCGCGCAGATTCCTTCTGCCGATCTGTCGTCGTTCTTCGCCTCGGCCAGCGCGCCGGCTCGCATTCCGAATCCGAAGTCGCCGCTGAACAACCTGCACCTGGAGGTACGAATTCTTTCCACGCCTGAGCTGACGGTGCAGACCTCACTGGCCAAGCTGTCGGGCGATGTCGATCTGCGCCTGCGCGGAACCGCGGCAAATCCGGTGCTGCTGGGCCGCGCCAACATTGCCGAAGGCGATGTCAAGCTGGCGGGAACGAAGTATCACCTGGAGCGCGGCGACATCACTTTCATCGATCCGGTGCGTATCGATCCGGTGCTGGACGTGGAAGCGACGACGCGCGTGCGCGACTACGACATCACCATCGGACTGCACGGCACCTTGGAGAGGCTGAACACGACCTATCGCTCCGACCCGCCGCTGTCGAGCGACGACATCATCTCGCTGCTGGCCTTCGGCAAGACGCAGACGGAGAACGCGATGGGCACGGCAGCGCCGTCAGCCGGGAATTGGGCAGGGCGCCTCGGGTGCGCTGCTGAGTGCCGCGCTGAATCAGACGCTGACCAATCGCGTGTCGAAGATCTTTGGCTCGAGTTCGATTCGCATCAATCCGTCAGTCGGCGGCGTGGAGAACGATCCCAACGCGCGCCTGACCATCGAGCAGCAAGTATCGAACAACGTCACCTTGACGTACGTCACCAACCTGGCGCGCTCGGCGCAGGAGGTGATTCAGTTCGAGTACAACATCAACAGTGAATACACGCTGGAAGGCATGCGGGATGAGAACGGCGTGGTCAGCTTCGATCTGCTGATTCGGAAGCGGAAGAAGTAGGAGTGGCGTAGTAGTGGCAAGTGCTGGCGGTGTGCGGAGCTGGCGGGCTGAAGGTCGCGGCGATGCAGAACCTTTGTCGGTTGCGTATTCGCACCGCACTGTCGCTCGCTGTTTGACGGCTGCATCTAACTCGCACGATTTACCGATGGTCCGCTCAGCTGCGAACCGGTCATCGCACGAGCCGGGCAGCGGCGGGATGGTGTGAGCCCGGGCGTAAGCCCGGGTAGTGCCAAGCAGATCGAGCCGCGGAAGCGGCGACACTCCGGCAGGTGGGCGTAAGCCCACTGCCTTGCAGGACGACAACTCTAAATAAACGCGATTTCGGGGAACTCAATCACGGCCGATCGCAGAATGAGCCAACAACACGGTCTCTACGCCGGTCCTTCGGCCGCGAGACGATTCCCCGGACGAGATCGCCTGCCCCGGCTCCGGAATATCCACCAACGGGAACCCCAGACTCTTCCACTCATGAAAGCCGCCGAGCAGCGGCCGCACATGACGAATCCCGTGCTTGCGGAGTTGCAGCGCCACCCGGGCGCTGGTCGCTTCGTTTGGTCAAGTACAGAACAGCACGATCTCCCCGTCGCGCGTGATCTCGTTGTTCCGCCTCTCCAGATCCTCGGGAGAAATCTGCAGCGCCCCGGGCAGGGTGCGGGGATCGGTCAGCACGTCCAGCGGATGCCGCAGGTCGATGATGGTCGGCCGCTCGCCCGCTTCCAACTGATGCTTCAACTCGTCAGGCGTGATGCGGTCGCCCTTCACCTGCTCGATAAACTTTTGCCGCTCGCGCCAGCGATACAGCACGTAAACGATGACGCCCACCAGGAACAGAATCAGGACCATCCGCTCAGCAGGTGGGCGTCGGCGGCGACGCGGTCAAGTTGCTTGCTGAAGAGGAATCCCAGGAGTGGTAAGGCCAGCGTCCACAGCAGCCCGCCAATCAGGTCGAAGAGCAGAGAATCGGCCGTAAGGAAGACCGATCATGCCGGCCAGCGCCGGAGCGGCGGTGTTCAGGCCGGGAACGAACTTGCAGATCAGCAGAGTGCGCGGGCCCCACTTGGCAAAGCGCGTTTCGGTGCGGCGGACGCAGGAGTCAGGCTCCAGCGCGATGCGGCAGAGCAGGTTCAGCACCACGGCTCCGCGGCGTTTGCCAAACGAGTACCAGAAGATGTCCGCGCTGAGGCATGCCGCCGTGCCGACCAGAATCACCAGCGGAAAATGCATTTTCCCGCGCCCGGCCAGCGCGCCCGCGGCCAGCAGCAGCGGCGTGGCCGGAATCGGCAGGCCACCCTGTTCGACCAGCACCCAGGCAAAGAGCAGGGCATAGCCGTACTGCACCACGAATTGGAGTGTCTCGTTCATTCGCTAGCGAGGGGAAACTGCCCAGAGTCACTGGATGCGTTGCGCCCCAGGAGGGTTCCGCTTGAGCGCAGTATATCGCACGAACCGAGTTCGGTCACAGGGCGCCGAATGTGCCACACGCGTTGCTATCTCGAGTACTCCCAGATCATGCCGTTGGTTCCCTGGGAGGTGCCGACACCACAGGTTTGCGTCGTTCCGAAGAGATGCCCGTTGGTGTCGAGCGTCAGGTTCGTAAAGATATCGGCGTTCCCCTTGAATAAGTAATAACCGCCGGCATACCCGACCTGGCCGCAGTTATACGTATAGCACCCGTTGAGAGAGCACCATCGGTCACACCCCCCTGGACAGCGTAGAGAGTTCCTGCGGCGTCAAAGGCTAACTGATGATACGATTGGGGTAACCCTGACAGTCAACACCACTGTCGTAAGTCACCCAGAAGCGCCAGCCTGTGTTCCAGCTTTTGGGTTGGAGCGTGAACAGCAAGCCATACTTGTCATAATGCCAGCCCCCGCAGTTAAAGTCGTCAGCGTTGTAGCACTTACTGAATCCATACAGATTGCCGGCGCTATCCTGGACCAGACCGCCAGGTGAATAACCATCATTGGGTCCGTTGTTCGTGAACGCGTACAGAACGGCTTCGTCCAGATACCACCCGAGGGCGCGAGCCGGAAGACAACTCCCCATCCGTACTGGCCGCCACTCGCCGTTCCGTATAAATTTCCGTCGTGGCCCACAAGCAAACTGTTCGGTGTTGAGCCGTCCGTTGTCCCAAGAAAGCTATAAACGATGCTCTCCGTCCATCCGGCCGACGATGGCGTAAGTTTGAAGATCGCGCCTTGCCCGTATGCTCCGCCGGAAGCAGAAATGCCGTACAGATTGCCGGCTGAATCGAAAGCCGAGAGACTTCCAGCCCATGCATCGTAATTTCCCGTGAATTGATACAGCGTCATCTCTTTCCAGCTACAAGAGCTGTTCGTACATGGTATCGGGCTCGGATTGGCTTTAAAGATCAGTCCACAGTAAGCCGTGCCGTCGCTTCCGCAGCTTTGAATTCCTCCACTGGCCGACCCATATAGTGCTCCGTCGGGACCGAGCATCGTATTCGTTGGATTACCACCACCGTCGCCTCCAAGGAAACTGTAAAGGGTGGTTAAGAACCAGTCCCGGGCTGAGTGTGGTAACTCGTACAGCATGCCTTGGCCGTTCGCGCCGCCGGCGGCCGCTCCATACAAATGACCCCCAGCATCGATGGCCACTCCCGAGGATGCGGCATTCGGAGGGAGGTCGTGCAGGTCCTGAAACCCTTCTTGCCAAGGCGGGCAGCCGTAGTTGTCCGAATTTTGCCAAGTGGTGCCGCTGCTGCCAAGAATCGTGAATGACTCGGACGGAATGGTGCCAAGCGAGCTCTGCGAGGCTAGCGATGGGCCGGAGTTCTCGTCCCAGTACACCGGATCGCCATTATTGACGACGGCGTTCTGCAGGTTCACCCAATAGGTGCCCGCGTTCAGAGCTACGTTGGGAAGGCTGGCGGATGCGACGCAGATGTTGTATCCGCCATTGAACGCGCAATTGCTTAAGCTCAGATTTACGACCTGATCGAAAAAGACATTTCCGCCGAAGGGACTGGAGGTGATGGATATCTCCACCGTCTGCAACACGTCGCCAGGAAACAACCAGGCTCCGAAACTCATGCCATTCACGGTGCTGTTGTCTTGGCCCAACAGGAAACTGTCAGCGACAGTAAAACCAAAGTTGATTGTCCAGCCAAAGTCGAAGCCGTCGATGGGACCGTTGTCGTAGAGATCATTGGGATCGAGCGGCCCGCGGGTGGAACTACGCTGCCGGAGGTTCGTGATGCTCCTGTGCGACATTCGCTGCTGATGTGCCCCCGGTGACTGTCCTGCATGCGCGAGTTTGGCGGCAAACTCCGGCATCTTCGCCGATTGCGCTGTGGTCGGCGGCACTGGATTCTGCGCCTGGGCCGGCGTTGCCGTCATGATCAGTAACAACAGCATGAAGAGCAGGAACAGCAACGCGAGCAGGATAGCCAGCGCCACATTGGTCGGGCTCCAGTGCGCATGAAGACTTGAGCGGTGGAAGTGTGAATGAGTTTGCATGTCATCCTCCTTCGGATCAAGAGGCCGTGAATGGAAACCGATAGCGACAGGGAGCCGCGCTGAAGTCCAGGAAGAAGGATGGAAGAATCTTGCTTCTCGCCACGAAGGAGATTAAATCGGGTGGCAAAATGGCCGGGAACCCTCTCCACAGACGTCCGACCATATTGCACGCCGCCCGTCGGTTGTTTGTCGGTGACATCTGATTCACCTGAACGTGATGTCTAAATTAGCTTTGAAGCAGTAGGGTAGCCGTTTATTTGTGATGAGCTGGATCGCTTTCAGCCAGCGGCACACGGATTATGGAAGGATATTTTCCGCTTCGTCTTTGGCGCAGCCGTCAGAAGCGGTTTGGTTGTGGTCCGAGCGAGGCGGCCTTAAGGCGGACCAGCTGTCGCCTTACAGATGACTCAGAATCTGCGATCACTTACGCTCGCCGCCGATCTCCTCGTGCAATCGCGCGTGCAGCCGGTCGCTGTAGCCAACAGGAAGCTCGAAGGTGCGATCGTCGGCGATCAGGTACAGGATATTCCGCGTCGAGTCGAGCACGGCAGCGCAGTGGCGGCAGTGAGCAAGGTGCTCCTCGATTGCTTCGCGAGTCTCCGGCGGCACGTCGCCGTCAATGTAAGTCCGAAATCTGATTCCACACGTGTTTGCAATTCAGAACCATGCGCCACCTGCCTTGCTGCGGAACAAACCGAACAGGCCGCCCTTGCCCGCTTTCGACTTCAGCTGCGGAGCCAGAATCTTCTGCATCATTAGCCGGGCCCGCAGCAGTCGCGTTTTCACTACGCCTTCGCCGACGCCCAGCACTTTCGCGGTCTCAGCGATGCTCATGTCTTCCACGTCGCGCAGTTGCAGCACCTCGCGATAGATATCCGGCAGTCTGGCGATAGCCATCTGCAGCATCTCACGCAGTTCTTTACGCTCCAGAGCCTGCAGCGGCACCTCGCGCCAGTCACTAATGACCGCCGGCGTGAAGCTGCCGTCTTCCTCTTCTGCGGGTTGATCAACCGATTCGAACTTCAGCACTCGGTCATGCCGAAGTCGCGCCCGTGCTTCGTTGATCGCGATGCTGATCATCCAGGTGCTGAATTTCGATTCGGCGCGAAAGCGGCCGAGGTTCCTCAGCGCTTTCAGCACGGCTTCCTGGGCGGCGTCTTCGGCGTCCTGGTCGTTCTGCAAAATGGAGAACGCGGCGAAGTAGATACTCTTTTCGTAGGGCCGCACCAATTCGTGAAACAGCTCGCGTTCGCCAGCCAAGATACGCGCGATTAGCGCGGCATCCCGGCTGACCGCTGAAGGCGCTGGCATTGGTCCGGAACTGTTCGGCTGCGCGGTCACGTCAGGATTCGTCTGCCGAGAAGAAAGGAATTCTACACACCACAAGATTTTGATACGCCAAAGCGCAAAAAGAAACAGGCAAAGTGCTGAAACAATTTGGCCGCTCGCGGGTCATATAGTTGCCATGAAAACTCTTGCTCTGCATCTGTTAGCGGTATTCGTGTTAGCCGCCTCCGTAGCTGTTTCGGCGCAAAACCCGGTTGTGGTGGAGTTGTTTACGTCGGAGGGATGTTCGAGTTGTCCGCCAGCTGATGCTGTGCTCCTGCAGTTGAGCCAGAAAACACGACCCCGCTCTGATCCTGCTTGGTGAGCACGTTGATTACTGGAACTACATCGGCTGGACCGACCATTTTTCGTCGAAGCAGTTCAGCGAGCGACAAAGCGACTATGCCAAGGCGCTACGCGCTTCGGTGTATACGCCGCAAATGGTGATCGACGGTCGCGATCAGTTTGTCGGCAACGATACGGCCGAGGTGCAGAAACGAATCGCAGCGGCGGCGAAGACGCCGAAGCCGGCGACCGTTTCACTGGCTTGGGAAAGGAACGGCAAACTGCGGGTCAGGGTGCAGTCGCCTCAGTCGACGAAAGGAGTGGTGCTGCTGGCGATCACCGAAGATGGGCTGAGCACCGAGGTCGGCAAAGGCGAGAACGGTGGAAAGACACTGCATCACGCGGCGGTAGTACGGCAGTTAGCGGGATCGGGGAATTACAGAACGGCAGCTTCGAGAAGACGGTAGATGTCGCGCGCAAGAGTGATTGGAATACTGGCCAGCTGAAGGTGGCCGTGCTGGTTCAGGACACGACGAGCAAGAAGATTTTAGGCGCGGGAAGTATCTCCTTCACACAGTGAAAGGACTCCGCATCCGCCGACCCGCAAAAAATGCGGGTCGAAATACGGGCGGATGCTGCGCCAGGATGACGCCGGAATTTTAGACCTGCGGATTTCAATCTCTGGCTTGTAACTTCTGTCTGGCTTGCGATTCTCATCCTTGGCGGCGATGAGCGCCCAATCCAAATCGCAAGAGGAAACAATGAAGAAGAAGATTATGAGCTTGATGGCCATGTGCATGCTGGCCGGTTCGATGTCGATGTTCGCGCAGGACAACATGAAGCAGGACAACAAAGATCAGATGCAGTCCGGCGACACCATGAAAAGCGACAACATGAAGAACGACAACATGTCGCAAAGCAACAAGAAGTCGGTGAGCAAGAAGAAGTCCAGCAAGAAAAGCACGTCCAGCGACAGCATGAAGAAAGACAACATGTCCAACGACAATATGAAGAACGACAACTCCAAGTCGCAGGACCAGATGAAGCAGCAATAATCAACCCAGCTCAGCAGGGCGGGCAGCTAAACGCTGCCCCTTTTTCGTGCGACTCTTCACCATCCGTTACCCGCGATCCCTACGCTCTATCCCCTGCCTTTTCCAAACTTGTTCGCCTCCTCAAACATCTCCCGCAGCCCCGGCCCGCGAAGGTTCTCACGCAGATGGGCCAGTTGCTGTTCGAAGCGCAGCAGAGCGTCGTCGATATTCTCCGTGTTGGTGAGGGCGATGTCGCGCCACATGGAGTACGGGCTGTGAGCGATGCGGGTCATCTCGCGCAGAGCCCGGCCGCCGATCTGGGTGACCGCATCGTCGTCGCCCAATTCGTCGCGCAGCGCGGAGGCCAGCGCAGTGGCGATCATCTGCGGCAGGTGGCTGATCCAGGCGCAGAGACGGTCGTGCCGCTCGGCATCCATGGCCATGACGCGAGCGCCGATCGACCGCAGCAATCTGTAGATATTCCTGCTGCACGGCAGTGTAGTGTCTCGGCGCAGTCGATGGGAGTGATCAGCCACACCGCGTCGCGGAAAAGATTGGCGTCGGCGTGCTCGATGCCGCCGTACTCTTTGCCGGCCATGGGATGTCCGGGAAGAACGCGCTGGGCGGCCTGGGCGCCAAACAGCTCTCGCGCGCGTTCGACGAAGCGCTGCTTTGTGCTTCCCGCATCGGTGATGAGCGTGGTTGGTGGGAGCAGCGGCGCAATGCTTTCCAATTGCGACAGAATGCAGCCCACCGGAGTGGCGAGTACCACACGTCGCTGCCAACGACTGGCGCGCTCGCAGATCGGCCTCCGCGCGATCGATGGCGCCGCGCGCTTGCGCCGATCTCGAGGACGTGCGCGCTTGTCGCAGCCGACGATCTTCCCGGCAAAGCCGACTTGCCTCAGCGCCAGCCCGAGCGATCCGCCGATCAGGCCGGTACCGACGATCGTGATTTGGCGGATGGGCATGATGATGATTGGAGCAGACGGGTGGAGCACGCTTCAGGCGTCCCAGCGAGAGGCTCGTAGCGCCAGGTAATTGCAGTCCGCTGTCGCAGCGGCTAAAGCCGACGCATTCAGCTGCGCAAACTGCACCGCTGAAGCGTGCTCCACCCGAAGCCGCCACGCCCTACTTTGCTAAATCGTCCGTCCCACCGCCGGCGCGATCATCCTCAACTGCTCCATCAACTCCGTGAACTGCTCGGGGAAGAGCGACTGCGCGCCATCCGACAGCGCCTCGTCCGGCGAGGGATGCACCTCGATCAGCAGCGCGTCGGCTCCGGCCGCGACCGACGCGCGCGCCATGGGCGCAACCTTGTCGCGCAATCCGGTGCCGTGCGAGGGATCGGCCGTGATCGGCAGGTGCGACAGCTTCTGCACGATCGGGATCGCCGAGATGTCCATGGTGTTGCGCGTGTACGTCTCGAAGGTGCGAATGCCGCGCTCGCACAGAATCACATCGTAGTTGCCGCCCGACATGATGTATTCGGCCGAGAGCAGCATCTCTTCGATGGTCGCCGCGATGCCGCGCTTCATCAGCACCGGCTTGCGCACCTTGCCCAGCTCGCGCAGCAGGTTGAAGTTCTGCATGTTGCGCGCGCCCACCTGGAAGATGTCGATGTAGGGCATCATCAGCTCGATCTGCGAAATCTCCATTACCTCGCTGATCACCATCAGCCCGTAGGCGATCGCCGGCCTCGCGCAACAACTTTCAGCGCTTCGACGCCCAGCCCCTGAAAGGTGTACGGCGAGCTGCGCGGCTTGAATGCGCCGCCGCGCAGGACCTTCGCGCCCGCCTTGCTCACCATCTCCGCCGCAGCGAAGATCTGCTCGCGCGATTCCACCGAGCACGGCCCGGCCATCACGACAACTTCTTTGCCGCCGATCTCGACGCCGTTGGCCAGCTTGAACGACGGTCTCCTCCGGCGCGAAACGTTCGGCCCACCAGCTTGTAGGGCGCGCTGATGCGGTGCACGCGTCTGCACGCCGGGCAGCACTTCGAGTTCGCGAATGTCGAAGTCGATGCGCTTGCCCACCGCGGCCAGCACGCTCTGCCGCGCGCCCGTGGTGCGGTGCACGGCAAAGCCCATCTTCATCAGATGGTTGGTCACCTCCTGAATCTGGTCTTCGCTTGCCGTCTCCCACATCGCAACAATCATGATTTACGCTCTTCGCCTTTCGCCGTTCGCTCTTAGCTTTTAGCCGTTAGCTCTTAGCTTAGCTCTAGCTCTTCGCAAGTGTGTCATCCTGAGCGCAGGCGTGCCGTACTTTCGCACGCCGGAGTCGAAGGACCTCTACTCCGCTATGGCCGTCGCTAGATCTGCTCTCAACAGCTCCGGTCGACCATCTACTAACCACTAGTCCCTGGCCACTGCCTTTCAATCCCTCGGCTGCCAGTTCACTCGGTCCGCTCGTCCTTGATCGGCTCCGGCGCCATCTCTCACCGTCTGCATCTGCCGCATCACGTCGATCAGCCGCTCGTAGACCTGGCGCAACTGGATCTGCGACAGCGGCCCGTGATTCATCCGCGCGATGTTCTCGAAGATGATCCTCTCGCGGTCGGGCTCGTAGACCGGCATCGCCGAATTGCGCTTGAGCTTGCCAATCTCGAGCGCGCATGTGGCGCGCTCGTTGATCAGCTCGCACCAGCTGGCGGTCCAGTTCGTCGATCTTCTTGCGCCAATCCGCGATGTCCATAAATGCTCTTGGTTCACCACGAGAGGCACAGAGATGCTCGTGGTAACACACAGAGCCAGTAATTCTCCGTGGCCGCTCCGTGCCTCCGTGGTGAATTTGCCTTCCGTTTACGAACTCGCTCCTGCGTGTGTGCCGCTGCTGTGAGGGAAGACAAGAATTCTGACACAGCCGCCGCCTCGCCGCCGCGATTCTGTTCAATGCGCTGAACAATTGCGCTGCCCACTACGGCCGCATCGGCAAAGCTGCCGACTTCGGCGAACTGCTCTGGCGTGGAGACGCCGAAGCCCACCGCGATGGGCAGCTTCGTGAATGCTGCGCAGGCGCTCGACCAGCGAGCGCGCATCGCCTGCCACCTCCTGCCGCGCTCCGGTGATGCCGGTGCGCGAGATGGCGTAGACGAAACCGCGCGAATGTTTGGCGATCTGCGCGCAGCCGCTCGTCGGTGCTGGTGGGCGCGGCGAGAAAAACCGGCGCGAGTTTATGCGCCTTCATCGCGCT
The DNA here is from genome assembly GCA_963698845.1 of uncultured Acidobacteriaceae bacterium. Lineage (GTDB taxonomy): Bacteria > Acidobacteriota > Terriglobia > Terriglobales > Acidobacteriaceae > Bog-257. The sequence continues at coordinate 974,904 of CAVOSH010000004.1, read as the reverse complement.
GCAGATAGTCGCCCGCTTCTTCAACGGGAAGGTCGGTGACCAGCGCGCCATCCACGCCGGCTTCGGCCGCCGCCGCGCAGAACTTCTCGAGCCCGAACTGCAGGATCGGATTCAGGTAAGAAAAGATGATGAGGCCGGCATCGGACTGGCTGCGGATCTGCTTCGCGACGTCGAGCACGCCGGCCAGATCGGTTCCATGCTTAAGCGCGCGCTCGCTGGCGCGCTGGATCACCGGGCCGTCGGCAACGGGATCGCTGAAGGGAACGCCCAGCTCGATGACGTCGGCGCCGGCGTGAATGGCCGCCAGCGCAACCTCGCGTGAGGTGTCGAGGTCGGGATCGCCGCAGGTGATGTAGGCCACCAGGCCGGGACGATGTTTGAATTATCGCCAAATTATTCCTTGTAAGACCGAATCTATCTTCGATTTATGGCGTCATCCTGAGCGCAGTGAGCCGCGACAGCGAGCGAACGAAGTCGAAGGACCGCTATAGCCGTACGCTGACTGCTCGCGAAGTGACCGCCGATAGGGGTCCTTCGACTTCGGATCGCAAAAGTCGGCGATCACTCCGCTCAGGATGACACCCAAAATCAAACGCACTAGAACTGCAGATTCTCCCGCAAGATCCCAATATCTTTGTCGCCGCGCCCGGAGACGTTCACAATCACAATGTCGGACGGCTGCATCTTGGGCGCGCGCTTGATGCACTCGGCAATCGCGTGCGACGACTCCAGCGCGGGAATGATGCCTTCCAGCCGCGCCAGCGTCTGGCAGGCATCCAGCGCCTCCTGGTCAGTGGCCGACACGTACTCGGCGCGTCCTTGATCGTGCAGCAGCGCGTGCTCCGGACCGATCGCCGGATAGTCGAGCCCCGCGGAAACCGAATGCGTCGCTGCAATCTGTCCCGCCTGGTCCTGCAGCACGTACGAATACGTGCCCTGCAACACGCCGGGACCGCCGCCATCGAAGCGCGCGGCATGCTCGCCCAGCGAATGTCCGCGGCCGCCGGCCTCGACGCCGATCAGCTTCACCTCCTTATCCTTAATGAACTCGTAGAACGCGCCGATGGCGTTCGACCCGCCGCCGACGCAGGCGATCACCGCCGACGGCAGCCGGCCTTCGGCTTTCAGGATCTGCTTGCGCGCCTCCTGGCTGATGACGCGGTGGAAGTCGCGCACCATCGTCGGATAGGGATGCGCGCCCAGCACGCTGCCCAGCAGGTAATGCGTGGTGCGAACGTTGGTGACCCAGTCGCGCATGGCCTCGTTGATGGCGTCTTTCAGCGTGCGCGAACCGGACTCGACGCCGCGCACCTCGGCGCCCAGCAGACGCATGCGGAAGACGTTCAGCTCCTGCCGCCGCATGTCTTCGGTGCCCATGTAGACCACGCACTCCATGCCGAACAGCGCGCACACGGTTGCGGTGGCGACGCCGTGCTGGCCCGCGCCGGTTTCGGCGATGATGCGATGCTTGCCCATGCGCCGCGCCAGCAGCGCCTGCCCGATGCAGTTGTTGATCTTGTGCGCGCCGGTGTGCAGCAGGTCTTCGCGCTTCAGGTAAATCTTCGCGCCGCCCAGCTGCTTGGTCAGGCGCTCGGCGAGAAACAGCGGAGTGGGGCGTCCGGCGAAATCTTGCCAGCAGGCGGTGATATTCGTCGCGGAACGCTTTGTCCTTGCGCGCCTCGGCGTAGGCCGCTTCCAGTTCCTGCAACGCCGCCATCAGCGTCTCGGGAACGTAGCGGCCGCCGTACGCGCCGAAGCGTCCGGACAGTGCGCGCGCTTGGGCGCTTCGCCGTCGGCGGGCGGACGTTCGCCGACGAAGTTGGATTGCGTGCTGCCGGTCTCTTCCATGGTCCCCTTTATCGCTCTATCGCTTGTTGCCGTACTGCGCGACATGAACTCCCGCAGTTTGGTTTCGTCCTTCGTCCCGGGCTCGCTCTCCACGCCGGAGACGACGTCGACGCCCCATGGCTGAAACATCTCGATCGCCTGCGCCACGTTGCCGGAATTCAGTCCGCCGGCGATGATCAGCGGCATCCGCTCCCGGATGCGTGCGGCGATCGGAGCGGCGTCCTCCCAGTCGAAGGGAACGCCCGTTCCTCCGCGCTGCTGCGGCGAGCCCGAGTCGAGCAGGATGGCGTCGAGGCTGTCGTGCGCGCCGAAATACCTTCAAGGTACGAATCACTGTTTTCGCTGTAAGCTGCTGAGCGCTAATGCTCTTGATGATCTTGCGCTGCCCAAGCTCGCGGCGGAAATCCGCCATCTGCGCAGCCGCTTCGTCGCCATGCAACTGCACGCCCGAGAGTCCAACGCGGTTGGCGATCTCGGCCACCTCGCGCCGGCGATTCATTTACGAAGACGCCAATGGTTTCCACTTCGCCAGCCAGCGCGGCGACGATCTCGGCGGCTGCCGCGACCTCTACCCGCCGCGGGCTGGGAGCGAAGATGAAGCCCAGCGCGTTGGCTCCGGCGGCAACGCTGAGCTGCGCATCGCGCAGACTGGTGGTGCCGCAGACCTTCACCCAGATGGACCGCTGCCGGGTCATCAGCGCGCTACCGCCGATTGGGTCAGCAATTCGCGCAACGCTTCGCCGGGACGCGGGGCGCGCATCAGCGATTCGCCGATCAGGAAAGCGTCGAATCCGGCCTGCCGCAGCCGCGCAATGTCTTCGCGGGTCTCGATTCCGCTCTCCGCTACCTTCACGACGCCGGCAGGCATGCGCGACGGCCAGTTGCAGCGAAGTGTTGAGATCGACCTGGAAGGTGTGCAGGTTGCGGTTGTTGACGCCGATCAGATCGAAGCCCGCATCGAGCGCGCGCCGCATCTCTTCGCCGTCGTGGACTTCGCAGAGCACGTCGAGTTGGAGCTCACCGGCGCGCGAGCGCAGGTGTCAATTCGGCATCGTCGAGAGCGCGGCGACGATCAGCAGAATCGCGTCCGCGCCATAGGCGCGCGCTTCCAGTATCTGGAACTCGTCGACGATGAAATCTTTGCGCAGGCAGGGAAGCTGGGTCGCCGCGAGGCGATCTCCAGATTCTGCAGCGAGCCCTGGAAGTAATGCTTCGTCGGTCAGAACCGACAGCGCCGCAGCGCCGGCAGCCTCCAGTTCCGGCGCCAGTTCTGCGACAGGAAAGTCTGCCCGGATCAGGCCTTTCGAGGGCGACGCTTTTTTCAACTCGGCAATCACGGCTGCGCCCGTCGGCTGACTTCTTTTTCAGGGCAGTCGCGAAACCCGCGCGGCTGGTGACGCTCGGCCGCCTACGCCAGAGCGCGCAGGTCCGCCGCGCTTTGGAAGCGGCGATCCTGCTTCGGGTGGCGGCTACGATCTCTTCCAGCTTGGTGGGCATGGGGATTGTAGAAAGTATACCTGCTGGAGAGCGATGTTGCGCAGAGTTAAGTGTGGCCTTCAGGCTCGCATGCTCAGACCGCGATCGGCGCGGCATTCGACTCTGCGGCCGTCGAGCAGCGGCAGCGCGAAGAAGTCGCGACGCACTGAAGGTGACCCTTCGCTCCGATGACGGCGCATTTCTGCAGCCTCGCACGAGTGCAGTGCCATGCGCTCGGCACCGAAAAGTTGTAGCCGTATCAGGCAAAAACACTATTTCCAACTCCGGGCTTCCTCGAGTACTCTGTCAGCTATCTTCAGAGACAGGCGGTAAGGATTTGGCGCCACATCTCGATTTCACGGGGCCGAATCGGTCCGTGGCAGAACGAAGTTTTTTGTCGCTCCGCTTCGTAAGTCTGTCGGTCGTGTTGGGGTACCGCAGCGTCGGCGCAGGAGACAACGCTGGCGCGCCTCAATCACGATAGCCGGGCCGAGCTTCCTCACACCAGCATCAGCAATGCCTGGAGCGCTCCGCACACGCCGCATCCTCGCCGAGCAGCGGCATTGCCGGAGACCATGCTCTCGCGCTCGGCGGCGAACGCGCTGTTTGTGCGCTCAGACCTTGATCGTGCGCGCACGCTGTCGGCACAGGCGTTACGCCGCAATCCTAAGGACGCTGAAGCGCTCTTCGTTCGGATGGAAGTTGCCGCGATGGAAGCCGACACCGCGACCATGCTGGATGCGGCGATCCGCTTGTGCGAAGCGGGAGAGGCATCGCCCGGCGACCCGCGAGTTCAGCTGGCGGCGGCCCGCATTCGCGAGGCGGCGGCGAATACGCCGCTTTTCGCGCAGAGTTCCGCGCATCAAGTCGTTGCTGGCAAGATTCGCAGGAGGCGTGGCCAGATCTGCACGCGGCGTTGCTGCAGGCCGCCATGGACGGAACGCCGGGTCTGGATCCGTATGCGCTGTCGCGGGCGGCGGGCATTCTTACCGATTGGCGCATCGTGTGGCCCGCTGGAGCGTCGACGTTGGATCTCGACGATTCCATCTCCAACGCCGGCGATCTGTCGCACGCGTTCTATCAAAACCGCGCGGTCGAGAACTTTCAATTTCCCGACGGCCGCATTTCACTTGCCGGATTACCTGGTCGCACCACGGGCACTTTTTATGCAGCTGCGCATTTTGGCTCGATGACGACCGCGACTTGGCGGGTGGTAGCAGAGGGCGGCGCCGGAGTCGAGATTTATGTCGATGGGAAGCGCGTTCTGTCGGGCGCCGGCCTGGGCATTCGCTGCCAACACCTTTGAAGCCTCGCCCGGGCCGCATCGGGTGCTGGTGAAGTTCACGCGCGCGGCAACGCCGCTACGGGTGACGATTACGCCGCCGATGGATGAGACGTCGTCCGCCGATGCCAAAGGCAATTTCCGCACAGGAGCTGGCCTACCTGCTGGCGGCGGATCACTATGCTGCCGGCGACTTCGAGGACGCGGTCAAGCAGATCGAGGCCGTGCCTTCGGCGAATACTTCAGCGGCACTGCAATTTCTGCTGGCGCAATCTGCCAGGCAAGGTACGCCTCAGAGTCTGACAGCGTGGGAGAGGGTGCACAGGCTTGCTCCGGCGGCTCTGGCAGCCAATGTCGCGTTGGCCAAAAGCGCTATGAAGAATCATGACCGCGTCACGGCTCTTCGATTGGCAAACCAGGTTTTGTCGCGTGCAGCCGGACGAACGCGCAGGCGCTGGAGGTTGCGGCCAGCGCCAGAGTCAGTCTGCCGTCGCCACCGAGGCAGCGAGGCGGAGTCTCTGGATGCGGCGAGTCGCCGCTCATCCTTCCTGCAAGACACTGCAGAATGCCGCGGTGCGTTTTACCGTGCTCACGCTCACGCAGCCGCAGCCTGAATCGGCGGAGCAGAAGCTCGACGGCTGCGCTCCGGAGTCGTTGGATTACGCGAAGGCGCTATCACAGCAGGGAAGCCACGCGGAGGCCGCGGACGCTTTACAACAATTGCTGGCTGCGGCTCCGCTGAATCGCGCGGCGCGTCTCCTGCTGGTCCGCGAGCTGCAACTGGCCGGCGAGGACCGCGAGGCGCAACAGGCGGCGGCCGAGTGGCTGCATTCGCGCCCAATGCCGAGCGCTATCACCGGCTGCGCGGCTGCCGGATCCGAAGAAGAAGCGGCGCAGGATCAAGACTCGGAGCCGTTTTACGCGCCGTATAGAAGAGACGCCGTGGCCATCGTCGACGAAGCAGCGACTGGCGTGAACACCCCGGCGGCCGTCGAACTGCTCGACGATCACGTTGCCATCTCGCGTCCCGACGGAAGCGTGTCGCTGTACGTCCACAATGTAACGCGGCTGGGAAGTGACGACGGCGCGCAACCAGCGATGAATCTGGCGATTCCGCAAGGAGCTGAATTGCTGACGCTCCGCGTTCTGCATGCCGATGGATCGGCGGCCGATCTGTCTGGTGGGCGCGCACAGTTCCTTGCGATCGCTGTTTCCGGGAGATGTGCTCGATGAAGAGTACGTCATTCACTATGCTGGAGACGGCGGCATTCCCGAACATCCCGAAGCCTTCCAGTTCGTCTTCGGAAGCTTCAACCAACGAGTACTGAACTCGCGCTTCGTGGTGCTGTCGCCCGCGGAGCAGGCCGATCGAGGAGTCGTGATCGCCACCGGAGGCGCTCCGGCGATGACAGCGAGAGTGGTGAACGGGATGCTGCAGCGGATGTGGTCAAGCGACGACGACGCGGATCAGACGCAGACGGCAAGCGCGCCGCGGGATGGGTTGCCGATCGTGCGGGTGGTGGAGCAGGAGAATGGCTGGTCGGTCCCCAGCAGCGCGGAGCACCAGCGGCGCATTGAGACCATTCATCCCGGCCCGCGGCCCGCAAGACTCCTAAGCCGGTCGCTTAAGAGCCGTACTCGGAGCGGATGGTGCGCCAGGTGTCGACGCTGCGGCGCTCGGCTTCTTCGGCGAAATTCTCGCCCAGCTTCTGCAGCGTTCCGAAAATCTGCATGCCCTTCTGCAGAGTAGTCGGGCGCATTCTCCCACACGGCTTCAAAGCGTTCGGGATACTCGGAGGCCAAAACGGCGAGTCCTGCTGCGGCACACGCCATGCCAACAGGCCTACGCCCGGTGAGGATCAGCACTGCTCCCGCTCCGATGGATCCGAATACAAGTGCCTTCTTCCAGTTCTGCATGATCACCTCTAACTTTTGATTCAGTGCGAAATAACTTAGAGCAATTCCGGCGCTCTCCTGTTGTATCAGGGCGCGGCAATTACGACCACCCTAAGCCACCGGAGGCTTGAACATCGGGCGTAAGAGGTGAGGCGTTCTACTTTGCCGCGCCGGTCGGAGGAGCCGCAACCACGACCAGCAGCCATCCGCTGCCGCCGCGCAGGTCGATGTCCTTCGGGGAGCTGAGAACGATCTGCCCGAGTGGAGGCGTCAAGCCGGTCTGCTCCAGCTTGGTGTGCTCAAATCCGTAGGCGCCGCAGGCTGTAGTGGAGAAGATCCACAGCGCCTGCTGCGGGTTAGTGTTGTCGCCGGCGGGACAATCGCCGGCGGCAGGCAAGCTGCCCCACACGCCGGATCCCGACCAGGTGCCGACTTTGCCCTGATCGCCGGACAACATAGCCGCGTCCGCGGAAGACGTATTCGCCGCCGACCTGCTTGGTGACCCACGATTGCGAGCCTTCGTCGGCAGAGTTAGTGTTCGCGGGCAGTCCTGCATTGAAGACGCTCTGAGAACTGGCAAGGGCGCGCGCGCCGACGTGCAGCGGGATCATCTGGTGCTCATCCTGAAGCTGATCGAACTGGAGAACGATGCGCGCTCCCGAAGCACCCGGCCGTGACACCGATACGACGTGCCCGGTCACATGCGATCCGGACTTAATCTTCGCATCGCCGAGCATGACTTCCTGCATCAGCTTGCCCTCGATCTTCTGTCCGGGTTTGGCGCTCTTCGCGTTGAGGGAGGAGGCCAGCATGACGGGAAGCGCAGTTCCGACGGGCAGGTTCTGAGCACTTAGCGCGATGCAGAAGCCGAGAATCGCGACAGTGAGTGTATTAAGGACATGTGAGAGAGCGGAGGACAGCCGGGCATTCCAGTGACGCGACAAGAATGCGCGAAAGCGGTTCCGCGAACGGAAGCAGTATACAAAATCGACATTAACAATCGATTACAGGTGAAGGCGGCCTGGCCGCCCCAGCGAACTTACACCAGGGGCGCATGACGACGGAAATGTCTGGCATCCGACATAGAAATTGGGATATAAGCATGACCAACCCAGGTGTCTAATTGGCGGGCGTGGCTCGCTTGCCATTCGGCGCGCCAAGTTTCTTTTCTTCCGGCCCCTTTAATACGAGAACCAGACTCGACAGACTGTCCGGTTCGCACGACTACGTTTGACGTGTAAGCCGCTTGTCGATGGAGCACAGTGATGCAGGGTTGTTTCAGAATTGTATTTCGCCATGTGGTATTTCTCGCCGCAGCTGCTTTGGCCTTGTCTGCGCAAACGTTGACCACATTCGTAAACTTCGACGGAACCCACGGCGCTACTCCGGAGTCACCTGTCATCCAGGCCAGCGACGGGAACTTCTATGGGACAACTACGGGCGGCGGCGGAGGCAGCCAGGGCCTACGGCACTATCTTCAAAGTAACGCCCGGCGGCTCACTGACGACGCTGCATAGCTTCAGTCCACTGATGGCATCAGGCCCCACGGGAGGGCTGGTGGAGGGTAGCGACGGAAACTTCTACGGGACAACCCCTCAAGGCGGCACTCACCCTGGTGCCGGCACGGTCTTCGTGATCAGTGCATCCGGTAGCTTCAGCGTACTGCATAACTTCGACACAACCGACGGTGCTGGACCCTATGCCGGACTGGTGCAAGGCACCGACGGGAACTTCTACGGGACAACGATCAGTGGCGGGCCGAACGGTTACGGAACCGTTTTCAAGATCACTCCCGCGGGAGCGCTGACCACGCTGTACAGCTTCAGCAGCGGTGACGGCGCCAGCCCGTTTGGCGCCCTGATCCTGGGCACCGACGGCAACTTTTACGGAACAACTTATGGCGGCGGCCATAACGCCAACTGCGATGGCCTTGACGCCTGTGGCACGGTGTTCAAGATCACGCCGGCGGGCGTTCTAACTACTCTGTACAATTTTTGCAATCAAACCAATTGCACCGACGGAGCAAGGCCTTACGCTGGGCTGGTGCAAGCTGGCGACGGAAACTTTTACGGGACAACCTGGCAGGGCGGGACGAACTGTGTCCCTGGCCTCAATGGCGGCTGTGGGACCGTGTTTAAGATCACCCCGGACGGCACTTTCACCAGTCTCTACAGTTTTTGCACGCAAGCCAACTGCACCGACGGCAAGAATCCCTTTTACGGCTCACTGGTGCAGGCCAGCGATGGCAACCTCTATGGAACAACCTGGTTAGGCGGGACCGAGACAAGGTGTTCGAGTGGCTGTGGCACGATCTTTCGGATCACAACCGGAGGAAGTTTCACCACGGTGCACAGCTTTAATTTCACCAGCGACGGAGACAGCCGTACGCGGGAATGATTCAAGCCAGCGACGGGAATCTCTATGGAACGTCGTCATTCGGCGGAGCCCACGACGCTCGGAACGATCTATGCTTTCAATCCCGGGCATTCCGCCGACGCCGGTGCAGTTTGTGCCGCTGACTCCGTGCCGCGTGGTTGACACGCGCAATCCGAATGGCCCGTTTGGCGGGCCGGCGATCCAGGGCATGACGTCGCGCAGCTTCGCACTCCCGCAGGGCGCCTGCGGAATTCCCGATACCAGCCAAGGTGTACTCGTTGAATGTGACCGTCGTGCCCAACGGACACCGGCTGGGCTACCTGACGATCTGGCCTACGGGGCAGGGCCAACCCGTGGTATCGACCATGAACTCGCGATGGCCGCATCAAGGCAAACGCCGCGATTGTGCCGGCGGGAATTGGCGGCGCGGTGAGCGTCTATGTCTCCGACACGACCGACGTGCTGCTCGACATCAATGGCTACTTCACGTCGACCACTCCGGGGCTGGAGACGTATGAGTTCTATCCGCTGCCGCCGTGCCGGCTGGTCGACACCCGCGGCACCAACGGTGATCTCGGCGGCCCGCATCTGCAGGGCGCGGCGGAACGCGACTTGCCGCTGCTCGAGAGTCCGTGTCTGCACGGGCTTCCGCCGATACTGGCGTATTCGCTGAACTTCACTGTCCTGCCGAATCCGTCTGGGCAGCACTTGGGTTATCTGACAGTTTGGCCTGCGGGGCGGGATCAGCCGACAGTTTCCACACTGAACAATCCGACGGCAACCATCGTGGCGAATGCGGCGATCGTGCCCGCGCCGGCGGACGGCCGCATCGCCGTCTATCCATCGCAAAGCACGGATCTGCTCGTCGATATCAACGGCTACTTCGCGGCACCGGGAAGCAGCGGGTCTGCAACTCTATCCCACGACGCCGTGCCGCGTGCTCGATACACGCAGCGGCGGCGGTCAGCCGTTCAGCGGCGAACTCACCGTGAATGTGGCGGGCAGCACGTGCGCGCCCTCGGTCAATGCGCAGGCGTACGTACTGAATGCGACGGTGATCCCCAGCGGACGCCTCGGCTTCCTGACGCTGTGGCCCAACACGCAGGCACAGCCCAACGTGTCAACGCTGAACGCGTATCGACGCGGCGGTTACCTCGAACATGGCCATCGTGCCGACATTAGACGGCTCCATCGACGCTTATGCATCGGGACTGACGCAGTTGATTCTGGATATCTCGGGATACTTCGCGCCGTAATGTGCGGAAGAGCGTAACCAGACGGGAAGAGGGGATCTGGAGTGAGATCTCCCAATGGTTGTTGGGAAATCTCACTCAGGTCCTCTGTGGGAGCCGAGCCTGCCAAGGCGGCTCCCGGCCAGTTGCAGCAATACAACCAGGTTTGGCTGTCTCGATATTCAGCTGCAACCGGCAAACTTAAGACTAAGAAAGTTTTCCCGCGATCTTGGTGAATTCGGCGTTAATGCTGCTGGCAATTTTGCCCATTCCCGTCAGCGCGCCGAGGGCGATGATCAGCCCGATTAATGCGTACTCGACTAGATCCTGGCCAGATTCTTCCCTGTGAAGGGTTTTCAATGTAGCAATCATTTGCTCTCCTCTTGTTTTTGCCGCAGATCGGAAAAGTGGCGCCGTCGCGGCTTTTGACTTGCACAAACTTTAAGTGCCCAGTAGTGCAACCGCAAGACCACGGAGGGCCACAGTGTGGGATAGCACGTTCGGGCTGGAGAAAAGCGACTCCCGCCAACTTACTGATAAGAAAATCAAATCAGGGATTAGGATGCGATCGAGATTTATAGTCCCGCTTTGGGATGCAAAATGTCGTCGGCGATTCAATGAGGACGCTGCCTTTACCCGAATGCCAAAGTCCCATTTATTTCGGGACGGAAAAACGCCGAAGGTTCAACCTCCGGCGTTCCTTCCCACAAATTTTCATGCCACGTTAGCTGCCCTGAGATCAGAACAGCTTTCGGCGAAGAATGCCGGTCAGACCGAGAACGCCGGAACCGAACAGCGTGATGGTACTGGGCTCAGGAGATGAGCCTCCCCCGCCGCTGTGTCCGAGAAGCGTAAACGACTCCGAAGGGATCGTTCCAAGAGAATTCTCGGATGCCAGAGACGGACCACTATTCACATCCCAGAAAACCGGATCTCCGTTGTTGACAACTCCGTTCTGAAGGTTCAACCAATATGACCCTGCACTCAAGTTGACGCCGGGAAAGCTCCCGGTCTGGTTACAAATGTTGAAGCCCAGTCCATTGCTGAAGCAACCGCTCGCGGTAAAGCTGACCACCTGATCCAAATAGGTAGTGCCACCGAATTCGGCCGAGGTGATAGATACTTCAGCCGTCTCCAGAACGTCGCCGGTGGCAATGGCCCAGGATGCGAAGGTCAGTCCATTGACCGTGGTATCACTCGACAAGGTGAACTGGTCGCTTACCGCAAACCCGAAGTTGATGTCGAAGCCCAGACCGAAGCCGTTAGTCGGGCCATTGTTATAGACATCGTTTTGGGCTTGGGCTGAAGTCTCAACCAGGCAGAGCGCGAAAAGCGAGAGTGCAAGGAACGAAGCTTTCAAGGTAGCCTCCTTCTGACTGGGGACCACAAAAAACGAAACGAGCTTACACCAGGAATTCGGAAGGGAGCAGTGTCATATCTGTAAACCCGACGACTACATCATCGAGGACCGCCAACCAGCCAGATGGCGATTGACATTTTCGCCAGTTCAATCAGTGGGCGCTGTCCCGGAGTGTGGAAAAAGCATCTAATTTTCTATTGAGCCGCACCGCCGGCATACCTTACATTCCAAGTACCTCATCCGATGCCGACTATAACCGACATGAACGACATCCCTGTCGCCGTTCCCGGCGAGCTGAAATCGCGCCTGCGTCTGCACGAGCAGTTTCCCTCGCAGGTTGAAGAGGAAAAACACGACTTCGTGGTCTACCTGCCACCCATGTATGACGAGCAGGCCGACCGCCGCTTTCCCGTGCTCTACATGCAGGATGGCCAAAATCTGTTCGATCCCGAAACGTGCTTTTCGAAGGGCAACTACTGGCACATGGGTGAGACCGCCGATCACCTGATCGGCACGGGCGAGATCGAGCCGCTGATCATCGTCGGCATCTACAACACCGGCGAGCATCGCATCGACGAATACACGCCGGTGGAAGACAAGCGCCTGGGCGGCGGGCAGGCCGACGCCTATGGGCAGATGTTGACCGAGGAGCTGAAGGCCTTCGTCGATCACACCTATCGCACGCTGCCGGGAAGAGAAAATTGCGGGTTGGGCGGCTCGTCGCTGGGGGGATTGGTCACGCTCTATCTCGGTTTGCGGTACACCTGGATGTTCAGCAGGCTGGCGGTGATGTCGCCGTCGGTGTGGTGGAGGAATCGCGCCATACTGAAGACGGTTGCGAAAATTCCGCACAAGCCGGAGCTCAAGATCTGGCTCGACATAGGAACGAAAGAGAGCCAGCGCGCACTACCCGACGCACAGGAGTTAAAAATATCCCTGGTGAAGAAGGGCTGGGTCGAAGGCCAGGACCTGGCGTATATGGAAGTGCCCGACGCTGAACATAACGAAGCCGCGTGGGCGGCGAGAGTGGCGCCGATGCTGAAGTTTCTGTTCCCGCCGCGGTAACGGCGGGGTCATCAAGCTGCAGCCTGCTCCAACACGTCGCCGAACAAGGCGTTTGGATAGTGTTGGCCTTCAGGCCAGCGTCCACGCTACACACTCCGGGATAAAACTTGGCTTCAGCCGACGACAGCCTTTGCACTGCGCACGAAAAGCAGGTCCCTCCACTCCGCTTCGCTCCGGTCGGGATGACAATCATTCGTAAAGGGAGTTGGCCGTTACCTCACAGCAAGGACGAAATTGGGCATCGGCTCACGCCGCGCCAGAGGTTTGATTAGGCGTTGCTTCCGGCGCCAATCTTCGGAGTCCAATTCCGGAGCCTGAAATTGGCAATCGCCGCTTCTTCGCTGATCAACTACTCACCTCGTTTATAATGTCTCGATTTTGATTCGGGATTGGCGGCCGTCCTCAGCATTTCCCACCTGATCGAATCCGCCCTTCATCCCTGACTGACATTTGAGGAGACAGATGAAGCTTCTGCGAGCTTTCACATTCGCCACCGTTGTATTGTTGACCGTCGCGGGCATGCTCACAGCGCAGTCGTGGCAGCCGTTAACGCATCAGCCTGCATTTACCGCCGGGCAAGCCATGTTACTTACGGATGGAACTGTGCTGGTTCATCACGAAGATCCCAATGACGGATTCTCAGACTGGTACAAGCTCACGCCCGACATCAATGGTAGCTACGTGAATGGCACGTGGAGTCAGGTGGCCTCTCTGGCGTCGAATTACGGCCCGCTCTTTTTCGCCTCGGCAGTACTGGCGGACGGCAAGGTGATCGTCGAAGGCGGTGAACAAAACTTCAGCCAGTACGTCTTTACGACGCTAGGTGCGATATACGATCCCATCGCCAATACCTGGACCAGCGTCAATCCACCGAGTGGCTGGGCCACGATCGGAGACGCGTCGGGAATTGTGCTGGCTAACAAGACTTTCATGTTGGCCAACTGCTGCTCGCGCCAGCAGGCTTTGTTCAACGAATCCAATTTGACGTGGACTGCTACCGGCACCGGCAAGTTCGACTCAAACGATGAAGAAGGCTGGGTGTTGCTGCCCAGCGGTAAGGTGTTGGCAGTGGATGCCTACACCGATATCAACAATCCTGCAGGTACCAACTCCGAGTTGTACGATCCGACTTCGGGTTCGTGGTCTACCGCAGGCAGCACGGTTGCTCAACTGTGGGATAGCGCCGGCTCGTTTGAAGAGGGACCGGGAGTACTTCGTCCTGACGGCACCGTATTCTGGACAGGCGCGAACGGGCGTGGCGCCGGACATACTTCTATTTATAAGCTGAGCACGCAGGCCTGGACTCCGGGTCCGGACTTCCCGGGCTCTCTTGATGTCGCCGATGGGCCGGCCGCTCTATTGCCGGACGGCAACGTTCTAGTCAGCGCCAGTCCTGGAATCTTTCAGAACGGCACTGAGTTTTTCCAGTGGGATGGCACGCGGCTGAACCAGGTTCCGGCGACTCCGAATTCGCCCACGAATTCCTCCTGGTACGGACGCATGTTGGTTCTGCCCACCGGACAGGTGCTCTACACCGATGGCAGCAACGACGTTGAGATCTACAACCCTGCCCAGGGAAATCCGTATCCCGGACTCACTCCCACGGCGCTGCTGGTGACGTCGGGCTTTCATCGCGGCCAAACCTACCGCCTGTTCGGCAACAAATTCAATGGAGCGTCGCAAGCCAATTTCTACGGCGATGACGCCCAGGCCGCTACCAATTACCCGATCGTGCGGCTGATGAACCGAAGCACCGGTCACGTGTTCTATTGCCGCACGCACGACCACAGCACCATGGCCGTGGGATTCGAAGGCCCAACCTATACCTACATCGACATACCTTCGAACATGGAAACCGGAGCGACTTATATGCAAGTCGTGGTCAACGGCATTGCCTCGCAGCAGTATCTGGTCGGAGTGCTATAAAGAGTTTTCGTAACCGGGCCTGCCTGAGTCGTCTCGACTTGGGCAGGATTCGCGAAATCACCGTGTATTGCGACGTTCGTCATAGCCAGAGTCCCTACGGAACTGTAGTCTAGGCGCAGAATCAGTCGCCAACTACTGGCCGAGGGGGCGTATGGTGACCCGCAGCGCGCTGCAGCATTGCCTTCGCATTGTTCTGACCCTGCTCATCCTTTTTGAAGCCGCTCTCGGCGATACGCCGGCACCGACGTTTAATCTGCGTTCGCTTGATGGGCAAACGTTCAGCAACTCTTCGCTAAGCGGAAATGTGGTTCTGTTGCAGTTCTGGGCGACCTGGTGCCCCTATTGCAAAAGAGACCAGGCAGCGGTGGACGCAATACAGTCCGAATACGCCGGCAGGGGAGTAGTGGTAGTCGCCGTCGATGTGGGCGAGGACGAGTCGATCGTCAGGCAATATCTCCAGAAAAATCCAAGAGCGTGTTCAGTGGCGCTGGACGAAAGCAACGCCGTTGCCAGGCGATTCGGCATGGACGGAGTACCGCACTATGTCGTGATCGATCGCAACGGCAACGTCGCGGCGGTCAGAAGTGGCGCAGTCGGCCAGCAGGGTTTGCGTAACATGTTGAGCCGCGCGGATCGCGAGCCGGGGTCGAAACCAGGCCGGTCGCAGACGCAGGCCGCCGATGTGGGCGCAGCGCCGGCCGCTGGCGGCCCCAGTCCGCAGTGGACAATTGTCTCCGGCGGGCAGAGCTCCCTGCCCAAAAAGCCCATTCCGAAAACCATCTTCGTGCTGATGAACGGTGAGCAATTGGAGTCAAATCACTACGTGATCGGCGGCGGCTTTGTAGACGTTACCGTTGCGGGAGAGCAGCGCCGCATCGCTTTCACATCCTTAGACACCAGGAAGACGATTGCACTCAATCACGCGCACGGAGTCGATCTGAAGTTTCCAACGAGCAAGAACGAGGTCTTTCTGGGCTTCTAGCAGGAAGACCCCGTTTGCTTAGTACTTGGACACGAGTGCGTAGGTCAGGCCCAGGACGAACTGAAACGAGTTTCGCTGGGTTGGCGGCAACGCGATGGGCGGGTCGTTCAGGTACGTGTCGATGGTTCCGATCGAGAATCCGAGATTCTTATACGTCGGAAAGGTCAGCAGGTTGGTCTCGCCCACCGAGTAGGCACTCATGTTGTTCCAGGCCGGGATGTAGGCCAGTTGCTGGTTGAACGTAGCAAACTTCATGTGGAGCTGGTAATTTGCGGCGAAGGTAGAACCAATCAGATTGAGATCGGAGCCGGGCGCGGTGCCCATAAACTGCTGCTTCTCGTACTGAATGGTTGCTTTCAGGTCGAGCTCTTGCTTGGGTGTCTTGATCGCCGTCCAACCGATGCCGCCGCCGTAGATCTGCTGCAGATCGAGGTTCTGGCTGAAGTTGTGATCGAAGGCGGTCAGTCCCAGCACATACCAGCGGGGCGAGAAGTACTCGTCGCGCTCGGCATCGGCATGGAAGATTGAGGTCTTGGTGACCACGTCGGGTACGAAGACGCCACCCGCTACATAACTGGGCTGAATGGTCTTGCCGAACGATCCCAGGAAGTCGACCGAGGTGCGGTTACTGGGATCAAGCCAGGGCACAGTGGGCATCGTCCGCACCAGGCTGATCCCCCAGGCGAAGTTGTACTGCTTCTGGGTGGCTTCGACAATGGTGGCTCCGCCGGTTGCCGAGCCATTCCATCCCACGAAGAATCCAGGCTCGTGAGCCTGCTTGTCGAGCGAAGCCTGATCTACGATGAAGGCTGCATCCTTCACCGGCACGGGGGCTACGGCAGCCTGGTTCGCGGGCTGCACCTGGACATTCTGGTCGGTCATGGCAACCGTCCCTACCGGAAGGTTCTTTACGTCCCGGCGATGTCTCAACTCCTGGTCAGGCTTGATGACGGCGAATTTCTGGCCCGTGTGCAGTTCCTTGATCTTGTCCCAGGTGATCGGGATGTCGCCCAGGGGATCGGTGTGAAACGTGACTGTGCCCCCGGCTTCGCTCACGAGTTTTCCGTGCAACGTGTCTCCGTTACTCAAGACTAGAACGTCGGGAGCTGCGTTTTGATCGGCAGGCTGCTGGGCTGCTGCGAGCGCGCAAAAAAGGCTGGATAGCGAAAACAAGACAGCTAGGGCTGGAAGCAGACGACGGCGGTGCAGGAAGTTCGTAACGTTTTCGTTTTCTTGCGACATCCTCTCCCCCTCGAAAGTGCTCTGGACTGATTCAGGTATTGTGCCACGCGGAGGGGGTGACGTGGGGGACTAAGCGCAGGGGAGTGGTGGATGTTGAAGCAGGAGAGAGGTACAAAAGCGGATATCAACTCAATTGTGCGTGGATCGTGCAATCGTTTTCTGATTTGTACCGGAAGATCCCGAATAAATGAGTGACATGAAAATGTCCATGAATGTTCGTGCAGTCGTGCGAAATCGCCCGCAGCCTAGTTCTACTTAGCCACTAGCTGGGCGGCCTCGATCTCGCTGACGATCGCCGCTGCTGCTTTCGCCGGATCGGCCGCTTCGATGATCGGACGGCCCACCACCAGGTGGCTTGCTCCTGCTGCGATAGCATCTCGCGGTGTCACCACCCTGGCCTGATCGCCTGCCGCGGAACCAGCGGGACGTACTCCAGGCGTGACGATCGCGAAACCTTCACCCAGTTCACGGCGTAACTCGGCGGACTCTTTAGCCGAGGCCACCAACCCTCCACACCCTGCTTGACGGGCGAGTGCTCCCAGGCGCAGTACCTGGGTCAGAACCGTACCCGCGACACCAATTTCCTGTAGGTCGGCGTCCGCCAGGCTGGTGAGAACCGTGACCGCCAGAACCATCGGCTTGGTCGCGGACTGGGCAGCGGCTTCGGCGGCGGCCTTCGGAGCATCTTGCTGCCGCCGGAGGCGTGTACGGTCAGCATGCTGACCTTCAGTTCGGCGGCCGAGCGTACGGCTCCGGCTACGGTATTTGGGATGTCGTGGAATTTCAGGTCCAGGAAGACTTTGCGGCCAGAGGCGACGAGCTCGCGGACGAGCTGTGGCCCCTCAGCGGTGAAGAGCTGTTTGCCGATTTTGTAGGTGGTAGCCGACTCGCCGATGGACTGAACCAGCTGGCGAGCCTGGGCGGCGCTTGGGACGTCAAGCGCTACGATGAGCCGATCTTGTGTAAGCATCGGCCCTAAGTTTAACCGATCCCGACAAGGCACACGAGTACCCTGCCGGGAACTGAATCGGATAAGGACGGATTATTGTGGGCCGAGATTCTCCGCAAGCTCTGGAGTCTGCAGAACATCCAGGCGAACGCGATCTACGCCGCGCATACCTAAAATCTTAGCCGCACTATAGGACAGGTCGATGATCCGATTTCGGGCGACGGGTCCACGGTCATTAATTCGAACGACCACTGACCGTTCCGTCTTTAAATCGGTGACCTTGACCCAGGAACCCATCGGCAATGTCCGGTGGGCAGCCGTCAAATCGTTCATGTCATACGGCTCGCCGCTTGCAGTCTTGTGAAACTGAAAGATGCGGCCGTACCACGAGGCCTTGCCTACCTGGCTTTCTCGGTATGGCTTGGCTTAGTTTCCTGAGTCTGTCCTGGGGCCCCTTTTAGCGATTCCGGTGTGCTATTACCGGGTGCCGCGCCCAACGCGGAGGCGAAGACTAACGTCGCCGCGACTGAGCTGAGTACTCGTAACATTAAACACCTCTCATCGTTTAAGTTGGTCCTCCTGACAGGATGTTGTAAGTCTATTCACCGCAAAGAGTAAGAGTCAACCCTCCAAAGTGGGCAGGCCGTTTTAGCGGCTTGCCGGTTTCGGGATTACTATGGTAATCGCGAAGCGTTGGAGAGGGGGGCGAACCTGCCGTGAAATAACCATCACCTGCCGGAATATGGACCGACGATGCCGGCGCGCATAGCCTAATTAGAGGAAAACCGGAGCCGCGAGGTTGGCACAATTGTTGACAATAAGTGCATCGGCAGCAGGTACTTGCAAGTAAAGGTGTTAGTTCCGGATGAGGTTGGGCTGTGCACCGTAACTGGAGCCGGGAATTGGGTGCTATTGGCCTGACTTTCTCTCTTGACCACCCCAGATGAGTGAGCTGTGAGGGCAAGCCGAACGATGCCCGTCGAGGCTAACTCGCGTATTTCAGAGCCGTCGCTATTAAATAAATCTCCAGCCTTGGGAGGCCGCTCAGCCTCCTACCGGCATACACAGCCGTCCACCGCCCGGGGAGGCGCGGCCGGGTTACCAGGCTTGGTAGAGAGCCGGATCCCCTTCAGCCCGTGGCAGGGTTTGCGATACAGTCGAGCCATGCCTCCGGCCATCCTTAGCATTGCCGGCTATGACCCATCCTCGGGTGCCGGGGTTACGGCCGACATCAAAACTGCCGCCGCCAACGGTTGCTACGCCGTTACCTGCATTACGGCCCTCACAGTCCAGTCGACTCAGGGCGTCTTCGGGGTGCAGCCGGTCGGGCCAGACCTTATTCGGAGAACTCTCAACGCCTTGGCTGACGACTTTGAGATCGCCGCCGTTCGGTGGGCATGCTGGGATCGGGCGAGGTGGCCGGCGAGGTCGCCAATTTCCTCGAGTCATCCCGATTGCCGAATGTCGTGCTTGATCCCGTAATCCGGTCGTCCTCGGGAGCGGCGCTGCTGGATGAAAGCGGTGTCGAAGTCCTGCGTACCAGGCTGATCCCGCTTTGCGATGTCGTGACGCCGAATCTTCACGAAGCCGCGCTTCTGGTCGAGGCCGATAGCTTGCCCGATCGCTCCAGTTGGCAGTCGGCATTGCCGAGCATTCGGGAGTTCGCCACAGGTCTGCACGATAGGGGTGCTCGAGCGGTAATCATCACCGGGGGACACGTCGACCCGGCGAATGACTTCTTGAGCTGGCGAGCGAAAGGCGTGGATGCGACGGCGGTCCTGCCGGGCGAGCGGATCGAGTCTCGCTCAACCCACGGCACGGGATGTGCTTATGCCGCGGCGCTGGCTTGCAGGATGGCTAAGGGCGAGAGTCTTACTGAGGCCGCTGCTTCGGCAAAGGCATACGTCCGGAGAGCGATTGCCACAAGTTATGACCTTGGCAAAGGATTTGGCCCAATTAACCACTTGGGATGATATGTCGCCGCCCTAGAAAGCGATAGCTGTTCTACTTGCAGCGGCGAAAGCGAAGGGACCTTTCACTGCGTTGCTGAGCTGCCGGCGGCTGCTGGTTGTCGGGCAGCGGCATTAGCATTCCGCCGTTAGAGTTTGCCGGCTGACTGTTCTGTGCGGGCGGCGCCGATTGCGACTGCGGCGGCGCCTGCTGGGCTGCTGCTGTGGTGGTTGCGGAGCCGGATTCGCCGGCTAGTCGCCCTGTGACGCCGGAGGCTGCTGGTTGTCGGGCAATGGCATCAGGAGTCCGCCGTTGGAATTCGCGGGAGCATTGTTTCCCTGTGGCGGCTGCGCTGCCGGTTGTTCACTGTTAGGTTGAGCAGGCGGTTGGGCCGCCGGCGGCTGCTGATTGTCCGGCAGTGGCTCAACGAATCCGCCGCTCGGCGCCGGCGCGGAGCCGGGTTGTTTTCTACCGGCTGAATCGGCTTGGGCGGGTGTCGCCGGCTCCATGACCGGCTGGTTGTCGCGATAGCGCAAGACAACCGGCCCGCCTTCCTCGCGGCGAAGGGCCGCGGCTTCCTCCACGCGCCTTGTTCACAGCATCGTCGCTGTCTCCGGCAACGGATGACAGCTTCATGCCCTCGACATCTTTCCGTGAGGCGTAGGCGACCTTCATGCTCGACTGGTCGGCAGCGCGGGCTTTGTCGTAGTAGAAGTCGGCGGTCTCGCGGTCGCCATCCATTTCCGCCAGATAGCCCATATTGTTCAGCGCAAATGCATTCTGCGGATCGAGCTTGTAGGCCTGCTCGAAGTAGGTCCGCGCCAGCTTGTAATCGTTACGATTGA
This sequence comes from uncultured Acidobacteriaceae bacterium, assembly GCA_963698845.1. Lineage (GTDB taxonomy): Bacteria > Acidobacteriota > Terriglobia > Terriglobales > Acidobacteriaceae > Bog-257. Next base: position 954,475 of record CAVOSH010000004.1, on the reverse strand, counting down.
TTGCCGCGACGCCGCGCGTATTCAGGCGAGCGACTTTGGCGCTGATGCTCTGCTCATGCTCCATCAGGTTCTGCACTTTTCTCGCGTTTGAGGCAGCAATCGTGCTGATCCCTTTGCCGCGCCACGACTGGTTTCATGGTGACCACGATGGGCGTGTCGGAGTTCTGGTCGGCGGCCTGGGTATAGAACTTGTAGGCGTCCTCGAGTTCGCCCTCTTTCTCGCGAGCGTAAGCCAATGTTGTTCAGCGTGAACGGATTAGTCGGATCGAGCTTGAGTGCCCTCTGCAAAGCCACGTCTGCCTGCGGCGCCTGATCCTTTTGCAGCAGCCCGATGGCGTAAACGTTGATGCGATTCACCTGCATCTTGGTGTCGGCAGCGGAACCGGCGATCTTGCCTACCGGCTTGCCGATCGCGGCTTTTTCGGTCGACTTGTACACCAGTGCGTCGGATCCCTGCTCCTGCGCCAGGCTGTAGTAGCGCTGCGCGCGGTCGGCCTGCCCCTCGAGTTCGGCGATGTAGCCGAGGTTGTTCAGCGTGAATGGGTCGTTCGGGTCGATGAGGTATGCCTTGTAGAAGAGCGACTTCGCCTTCTTGTAGTGGTGCTTCTGGACCTCTTTCACTCCTTCCTGATTCAGCTTCTGCACGGGCGTCGGCTTGGTGCGCTTGGGAATGCTGATCCGGACGTCGTCCGCGCTGGCGAGGACCGTGAGCGCGATCAGTAAGGCGAAAACGACCATCAATTGCCGGGAAACGGACATTCATCCTCCGGGGACGAGGCACTGGATCATGGCACGGTTCAGGGATGACGCTGCTGGTCCCGTCGGCCTGCGGCCGTCCATCCACAATCCACTGACCACTATCCACTAGACTTAGATGGGAAATCCGGCGCTCGCGTTGGCAGCTCTGGATGAGGCAAAATCGGGCGATGTTCCAGCCACTTAGCGACAGTTTGCCATGCTGAAGCCTGTCCGGAGTGCTTTAGGGTGACCTTAGCTCGAACGCCAGACGGTCGCTCAATGTGCCAACTGCGCATTTGCTCGCCTTCTATAATTCCTCCCATGCAGTCCTTCCTCCGCGATCTTCGCTTTGGCGTTCGCCTTCTGGGCAAAGACTTGGGCTTTACGATTGGAGCCATCCTCATCCTCGCGGTTGGCATTGGCGCGACCACCGCCATCTTTACCGTCGCCAACGCGCTGCTGTTGCGGCCGTTTCCGTATCGCGACCCGCAGCAACTGGTCAGCCTGCAGGTAAAGGATCAGTCCAAAGATTACGATGGCACGCTGTTGCGTTACGAGTTGCTTCGCGACCGTAGCCAGTCGTTTCAGGCCGTCGCTGCCTGGACGAACGACACCTTGAATCTGACCGGACACGGCGAGCCGATGCAGGTAGCGGTCGGGCGCGTGTCGCCGAACTTCTTCGCGATGCTGGGAGTCGAGCCGCAGCTGGGACGCAGTTTTGCCGAAGACGAAGGCCGTCCTGAGGGCAAGCCGGTCGTCGTCCTCAGCGATTCGCTGTGGCGCACGAGATATGGCGGCGATCGCAACGTCGTCGGGCAGACGATTACGTTGGACGGCACGCCGCACACGGTGGTCGGGCGTGCTCCCTGCGGGAGCGCAAGTTTCCTTTTGTCGGCGAGGCCGACGTGTGGACGCCGCGTTACTTCGAGCTGACGCTGATTCCGCCGCAGAGGATTGCGGCAAGGGGTCGGCTACCTGGGGCTGATCGCGCGATTGAAGGCGGGAGTAACCGTTAGTCAAGCGGACGCAGAGCTCGCCGTTCTGAACCGGCAATATCAGCGAGCAGAATCCGACCGCGCCAGACGCCAGTCCCGACATCACCGTTACCGCCGCTCCACTGCGCGAACTGGTCGTCGCCAACGTTCGGGGCAAGGTGTGGCTGCTGTTCGGCGCCGTAGCGCTGGTTCTTCTGATCGCGTGTGCTAACGTCGCCAGCCTCCTGCTCTCGCGCGCGCTGGTGCGGAGAAGGGAAATCGCGGTTCGCACCGCACTGGGCGCCGGGCGCGGAACGATCCTTCGACAACTTTTGACGGAGAGTACGCTGATGGCGCTGATCGCCGGGCTGCTCGGGGTGGGATTGAGTTGGCTGGCCACGCGGGCGCTGCTGGCCTGGGGAGCGAGCACAGCTGCCGCCGGGCGTGCCGGTCGGGATGGACTTGCGCGTCCTCCTGTTTACGGTCGGCATCTCGGTGCTGACCGGAATCATATTCGGTATCTTCCCGGCGCTGCAGTTGGCTGGTATCGATTTGCACACTACGCTGCGCGAAGAGGGACGCAGCAGTTCAGCGGGGCATGCGCGTGGGCGGATGAAGAACATGCTGGTCGTCGGGCAGGTTGCCCTCTCCCTGTTGCTGTTGATCGGTGCGGCGCTACTGCTGCGGAGCTATGAGCGCCTGCTGAAGGTCGATGCCGGCTTCGACCCACACAACGTCCTGACGATGAACGTCTCGTTGCCGACGGTGAAGTATGCGAAGCCGACCCAGCAAACCGATTTTTTCGATGAAGTGTTGCGCCGCGTCGCGCAGGTGCCCGGCGTACAAAACGCTGCGATTTCCGCCGCGCTGCCGCTGAGTTGGAAGCGCATCACGCCCATGCTGCCGGAAGGTCAGGCTAATGTTCCCCTGGCGCAGCGTCCGTTCATCGACATTGAAGCAGTCAGTCCGCAATGGTTTCAGACGTTGCGCGTACCGTTGCGCAGCGGCCGCGATTTCACCGCTGCCGATAACGGTCAATCCCCCAAAGTCCTGATCGTGAACGAGACCTTCGCGCGCCAGTTCTGGCCGGGGCAGAATCCGGTCGGCAAACATATCGTCGTGGGACGCTGGACCGCAGGTGGGGAGGTGGTCGGTGTCGCTGAAGACATCAAGAACCGAGGGCTGGGGCAGGAGCCGCAGCCGCAGGTTTATATTCCGTTCGCGCAACTGCCGTGGAACAACATGTACCTGCTGGTGCGCACGGCGGTGCCGCCGGAGACGCTGGTGCCCGCTATACGCGCGCAGATCTCGGGCATTGATTCCGACCAGCCGGTCACCGGCATTGTCAGCGGCGACGAGCTGATGGACAACTCCCGTACGCAGCCGCGATTCATCATGATGTTGCTAGGTGTGTTCTCGATGACAGCCCTGGCGCTGGCGCTGGTTGGTATTTATGGCGTGCTGGCCTACTCGGTGGCGCAGCGTCAGCACGAGCTGGGCATTCGCCTCGCTTTAGGCGCCAAGAGCGCCGACATCCTGCGGTTGGTGGTGCGCCAGGGGCTCGTTCTGGCCGTTAGTGGAGTTGTGATTGGACTGCTCGCCGCGCTGCTGATGACCCGGCTGATGTCCAGCCTGCTGTATAAGGTCGGTAGCGCACGACCTGATGACGTTCCTGCTGGCGCCGCTGCTGTTTCTGGCGGTCGCGGTGGTCACCAGCTACCTGCCCGCACGGAGGGCAACTAAAGTCGACCCTATCGAGGCGATGAGGTAAGTCGAAGCAGCATCCGGCAGTTCTGACGCAAAAAGAGAAATCCCACCCGAACTCGCTCCGCCCGAGTGGGATCTGTCCTTAATGTTCGATTGGCTGTTCTCCCGGCATCCTCGGCGGGGCGAAGGGGACGATGACCACCGTCTGAAATTCGACTGCCTGGCCGCAACGCATGTAGGGCGTGAATTTATATTGCTGCACTGCATCGGCCGCGGCGGTGGTGAGATCGGGATCGCCACCGATCGAGTTGGCTTTGGTTACTGCACCGTCTTTGCCAACCTTGGCGAATACCCACACCAAGCCGTACTTCTTGGCCTTGCGGGCAGCGTCGGACATTTTGGGAGGCACTGACTTGCTCACCGACGGCGCTGTGAAGTTCTTGCCTACGTCAGCGCACGAGGGCCAATCGGTGGAGGTGCTTTTGTCCGGAGCGGCAAAAACCTTATCGGCAAATTTCTCATCGTGGGACACGGTCAGCTTGACTTCTTCCATCAGCTTGCCTACATAGCTGACCTTGATGGTCTGCGGATAAGCTGTGCTGCCGAGGGTGGTGTAATCGCTGTATTCATACGAGCCGAAATTCGCGCCCTCGATGGAGTTATCGACGGACAGCAGGTGGCCGGTAGCCGGATCGACGCAGAAGTTCTGCAGAGGCTCGCCAAGTCCCATGCACTTTGCGTCCACGTTCCCGATCTTCTTCTTGCTGCTGGCGATTTTCGCTTTTTCCACTGCGATTGGCGGAAGCGTGTAGGGGCCGGCAGGATTGCCGCCGTCGAGGGCCTCAATCGCGGACTCCACCTGGAGCAACGGAACCATAGGCCCGGCCTGAGTGCTCAGATACGACAGCTTTCCATTGTTCAACACTGTGGTCTGATCGAGGCCGTTGGCCGTCCACTCGGCGCGCCACTTATCCGGACCAGCCCAGGAAACGGTGTACACCAGATTGATGTCGCCGGAGCCGTCCGGTTTCGGCATGCGCACATTAGCCGTTAACTTGACCGGGCCTTGCGTCCACAAGTTCGCTTGCTGAAATGACTTCACCAGCAAGTCATGAGGAGTTTCTTTGTTGGCTGCAAACGCCGCCGGAACCAACAATCCGGCGAGAAGGAGAAGAGAGAGAACGTGCTTACTCAATCGGGTCAAGATGGCCTCCATTTCCGAATGGAAAATTTAAGATTAACTGCGTTGGAACTGCAGTGGTGTCGATCACTGCTTCGCGGTCAGGCTTGCGGTGGAACACGCGCAGCCGCGCTGGGTGCTCCAGGGCGACCAGACGCAAACACAATAGTTTACATGTTTGGATGCAATTTTCGATGGGGGACCGAACAGGACCGACTGCCCTTGCTGATTGGCAGAGCAGCCGAATCGCTGTGGTCAGGCAACGTCGAGCGAACCGCTGTCGGAGCCGAAGTTCAATTCCGACAGCTGCGGAGTCGGAGCTACCTCGGCAGGCAGGAAGATGGAAAATACTGTTCCCGAGCGCCCGTTTGTCTTAGTCTTCAGTCGTAATCTGCCGCCATGCCGCTTCACGATGTCATCGCAAACCCACAAGTCCCAGCCCGGTGCCGGCATCGCCCTTGGTGGTGACGAAGGGCTCGAAAATGCGCCGGCGCACATGCTCGGGAATTCCGCTGCCGGTGTCAGCAACCACTACACTCACCCCGCGCCTGCGAAGGATTGCGCCAGTTCCTAGCCGGACTCACTTCGATGCGGACCCGGCCGCCAGGCGGTGTGGCGTCGATGGCGTTGCTGATGAGGTTGGCGAATAGCTGTCGCAACTCGTTAGGGAAAGCGAGGATCTTTGGGGCCTTGCGCAGTTCGGTGCCGAACTTGCAGATTGCGGCGTCCAAACTTCGGATAGAACAAGTGCAGCAGCGATTCCAACAATTCAGAGACGTCGGTTTCAACCGGCTTGGTGGACCTGCGATAAAAGCGCAGGGTTTGCCCGGAGATTTCCGTTACCCGGGTAAGTTCACGCTGCGCCATCGAACAGTAATGACGCGACTCGTCGTCCGTGGCGCGAGTGCTGATGAGGTAGATGAGATTGGTCACCGCTTCCAGTGGATTGTTGATCTCGTGGGCGATGCTGGCAGCCAGTTGTCCGGCCAGAGCCATGCGCTCGCTCTTGCGAAGAGCGATTTCCGAATCTTTGCGGTCCTGGATGTCAGTACAAGTGCCGACCCACTCCTTCACCGACGAATCGTCGCGGAAGACGGGAACGCCACGCGACAGCACGCAGCGATACTGACCGTCGTGCCGGCGCATGCGATATTCGAGTTGAAAAGGCCGCAGCCCCTCAATCGAGGAAAAGATCATGGGGATGGCGCGCTGGCGGTCGGCGGGATGAATCGCCTCGGTCCAACCTTGGCCGCGATACTGTTCGAAGCTTTGTCCGGTGTATGCCTCCCAGGCGGCGAGCGGCTCGACAACATTGCCGTGCAGGTTGGCACTCCAAACGATCGAGGACGCGGCCAGGATCAGCGAACGGTAACGTGCCTCGCTGGCCTGCAAACTTTCCAGTGCGTCGCGGATCTGGAATTGCCGTAATCGGGCCCGCAATACCGTCTCAACTGTACTGACCAGGATCTCCGGGCGTATGGGGCGCTCCAGCAGCGTCGTATGACCCGAGCGGCCGGCGCATCTGCGCCATGATCCGCGAAGCCCTGGACATGGCATTGCGCGGCTTCGTCAACATGATTACCGGAGCGTCTGACCAGGCCGGCTGATTCTGCAAGGCGACGGCGAATTCCTGGATCAAGTCTTCATTAAGCGCTTCCTCCTCGACCAGCAGCGCTCCGGTGCCGTTGGAGAGGCGAGGGAATACCACGCCGGGGATCATGGTGCAGCTCGCAAGCAATGTTCGCCCGCTGCAGAGTCTCGGATATGAGATTGCCGTCACGTCCGAAGGGCGCCACGACCAGCACAGGTAGTTTGCTGGGCCTATTGTTGTGTCATTCGGTGGCTCTTCAAGACGGATGATCGCCGCCCACAAATTGCGGCACTCCGGTAAGCACACCATGGAAGGATCGAAGCGGCTCTCCCACGATAATGCCGCCAGGCTTGAGTTGCAGCTCGCGAATGGTGGCTTCATGCGGTCCGGAGCGCTTTTTGAAAACCGAAATTGCCTTTCGAATCTCGCCGGTGACCTCGAAGTAGCGCATCAGAATGATGGCGTCGGCCAGGTAGCTAACGTCGATGTCGGTCTGCATGGGGCCCATGACGCCCTGCTGCGCGAGGATGAGGAAGGTGGAGACGCCCTGCGATCCCAGATAGGACAGAAGTTCGTGCATCTGCAACTGCAGATATTGCTCGCCAGGCATGGCATTCTGCCAGCCATTCAGACTGTCGATGACCACAACGCTTGCGCCCTGTTCAACCCGCGCAGCGAATATCGTTGACGAATTCTCCCGGTGGCACCTCAGCGGGATCGAGCTGCTTCAAGTGACACTTGCCCACTTTTGAGGTGTGGCTCGATCTGCACCCCAAGGCCCTGGCTGCGCTCCAGAAAGACCTGCGTCGACTCATCGAAGAGGTAGATCGCTGCCGATTCGCCGCGCCGCAGCCGCGGAGCAGGCAATGTGTGAGGCCAGGCTGGACTTTCCCACACCGGCGGCGCCCAACAGCAGAGTACTGGTTCCGCGCATGATGCCGCCTTGCAGCATGGCGTCCATCTTGGGGAGACCGGTATTGAGCAGGTCTTTGCGATGCGTATGCCTGTGTTCGGCGGCGACCAGGCGCGGATGCACCACCACACCGCCAGTCAGAATCTGGTAGTCGTGAAAGCCCTCACGAAACTTGGAGCCTCGAATTTTTTGTACGCTTCACCCGGCGGCGTACGCTGCCGTATTCGCGATCCAATACTTCCAGCCCGATCACCCCGTGGACGATGCTGTGTACGGTCGGCTCTTTGGGATCGCCGGTACTGGTTGTCAATCAGCAGAACCGTGCAGCCGCGCTCTTCGAAAAAACTCTTTAACGCAAGCATCTGGCGACGGTAGCGAAAGCTGTCCCGGGCCAGCAGACGAAGCTCCGAGAGCGAGTCGATTACGATTACGCTGGGTTGAATCTCTTCCACTTTTTTGGAAATCAGGTCGGTAAGCTGGTCCAGCTCAACATCCTCCGGATTGAACACGGAATATTGATGTTCAGGCCGCAGGGAATCCTCCTGTGGAGTCAGTTCGAAGATGGGCACCGGATCCAGTTGCCAGCCGTGCGAGGCCGCCACCGCCAACAGCTCCTGCTTTGATTCGGACAGCGTGATGTAGAGCGCGCTGCGTCCCATCTGCACGATTTCTCAGAACCAACCGCAAGGCGATGGTAGTTTTCCCCGCGCCCGGCGTGCCCTCGAGGAGGTAAAGATGTCCCGCCGGCAACCCGCCGTGCAGGATGTCGTCTAACCCGCTGATACCGAATGAGATCCGAGTAGCTGCCGTTCTGCCGTTTTACGTGAATCGGGGCCGATTTTGGCTTGCGCCGCGTCCATCCATCATCCTCCGCTTTCTGTGACTTTCGGAACCGCAGCCCAAAATAAGCCGCGACGGCCGCCGGCAAGGCTTTGGGCTACCATCTTGGCATTCAGCTACTGTTAAAGATGCATTTTGGAAAGCCCTTAGTTGTACGTTTAGATATGCAATTAGATATCCGTCGTTCAGCCTCAAATAGGACGCGAAATAAGATATGAATTTGTGGTATGTTGTGAATTGAAGTTTCGACTATCGGATCGGGATGAGACGATGCGCGACCGTTTAGGTGGCTCCAACGACCTACATTTCGAATCGATTTCACGTAGTGCCGTGCCCACCAACCGCAAGAGCAAACATCACCAAATTGTGGAAAAAATATTGCGCGAGTTGGACGGCCTGAAAACCAAGCGGGCCCTCCGGATTCCACGAAGCGCCCTGGGGAATGCCAAGATCGAGCATATCCGCGCGGCTCTCAGCCGGGCTTCGGCAAAGAACAAGACCGATCTGGCGACCAGTGTGGACGACAACTACTTCTACGTCTGGCGGCAGAATTAACCCGCCGAGAGATTCATTTCCAGGCAATACATCCTGCGGGCAGTGGCAAGTGGTCTGGCACCGCGAGGATCAGCTTTTTCAGGCATGCTGCGAGGTCAATTGGGGATAACCGGAAAGAGCAGCGCTGCGTGCTATGGAGTCCGGTAAGCCTGCTTCATGTAATGGCGCGCCAGGTCGGCGGAATTGCTTCCTGAATTCTCTGCGATCACAGCCTTGTATTTTTCCAAAGCGGTATCCCGCTTCTGCAGGACGTCATACATCTCACCCGCAGCCAAGGTAGCTCTTTGCCGCAGTTCGGAATCTTTGCCGCTGCTGGCGGCCAGTTCATAGGCCTGTGCGGCCTCGATATATTGCTTTTGACCACGCAGCGATTCGCCCAGGCCGTAGGCGGCAATCTCGATCTTGCAGCCGAAACGTATGCATTGTTGTGGCATCCGGCCAATACCTTACGGTAGGCGGCAATCGCATCCTGTCCGTGACCGGCGGCGTTCAGCAAGTGTGCGTATTCAGTGGCCATCAGGAAGTTTCGCGGATACTGATTTTGCATATCGTTGACGACCTGAAGCGCCTCCGCATAGCGCTGCTCGCGGCGCAGAAAAAGTGCCAGGATGATCTTGGCATCGGTGGCGACTTCCACGTGCTTGCTGGATGCCGCTTCGCGCAGATACTCCAGACCCTTCTGTTTGTTGCCGCTTAAGCCCGCAACCGAGGCCGCCACCTTTACCGGCCAGCTCAACGACCCCACGATGTAGAGGTCCGTACCGATCGCAACTTTAGCGTCTACGTATTTCGGGTCGAGCTCCAGCACGCGTTCGTTATCGTGGCGGGCGGCAACCGCGCTGCGCAGGGCTGCAAACCAGGCGTGAGTGGCAACCCCAACATAGGTTGCGTTCATGGCGCGGGTGGCGCCGCGAGCGTAAAGTGCGTCAACGTTGTTGGGATTTTTGTCGAGGTGCGCTTGAGAGAGAGCCAGAGCTTGATCGGTGAGTTGCTTAACCCGGTTGGCAGCGACGGGATCGAGGGGCGCAGCCGAGTTTTTTGGTGAGGAAGTTGTCGCCGGCATACGATTCGGTGTCGAGCGCGCCAATGCGATTCAGTTCGCGGAAGACGACCGCCGCCAGCAGGTGATTCACTGCAAAAGGATCGTCGGGATGCGCCGCCAGGGCCAGTTCAAACTCGTGAACGGCCTTGTCGTATTCGAGATTGTAGAAATACTCGTAGCCTTTACGAGTGTTGGCATCATTGTCGGCGCGGGTGGGCACGGCAGAACTACTCGCGTCCGCCAGTGCGCGCCATGTGCCGCCACTTAGTACTCCACAGCCGAGGCACAGGATCAGCAGCAGTAATCGGTAAGGTTTCATCAGCGACCGACTTATGAGCAGTTTACCCGATATGCCAAATCCTAAGAAGCAGGTACAAAGGTTACAAGGAACTCTGGATGCGCCCAATGGCCAACTTCAAACGCTCGACAAAAGAGCTCTATACCGAGGCAGAAGCCGCAGCAACTCTCGGAATCAATATCACCAGCCTGCATGAGCTGCTCGATCGGTATATTTTCACAAATGGCAATCGCCGTCCCGAGGCAATTCAGTTCACCGCCAGCGACCTGCTGCTGCTGAGTTACTGGAGTAGTGACAATAAGCGGACAGTCACCCACGATGTGATTACCATGCCCAAGCGTGATTAGCCCCTCCAGTCTTTCCCTTTTGCAGTAATTTTTTCTCACCTGAGCCCAGACCCGCGACCCCCCGCTATCTTCTATCTATTGGCTTCTGGCGGACTTATACGCTGGGTGACTTTGGTTGTCCGCTTGCCCTGCTATTAGCAACGAAACATGGAGACCCTCTAATGGCTTCGGCAGCAAAAAGCACGAGCCAGGAATACTGGCGTCCGGCCAATCCCGATGTGGCGCGCGTGGTGCCCAGTCTCCGCGGTATCTGCTGGCATTGCGGTATGGACTACACTCCCGGTGCCCGGTATTGCCATTCCTGCGGCGTTTCGCGGGAAGCTTCAAACATAGAGGCATTCCCGCAGGCAAAACGGCCCGAACCGGGGACGGATCTATCCAGCACTTTCCGCCGATTCGGTGTTTCCGCCCCGAGCCTGGTGTTGCTGGTCATCGCCCTGGTTTGCACTTTGGCGGCTGTGATGACCGGCGTGGTCTATCGTGAAGACACGCTGCTGGACTGGCAAGCCGTACAAATGTGGCGCATTGAATGGCTATTGGGTGCGGCGGTCGGGCTGCTGGCGGGAATCCTGCTACGGGCCAAGCGTTCTTGAGGTCGAGTAACCTACTCATTCCCACCGAAGAGAGAAGATAGGCCGATTGTTAGGCTTCTGGCCGGCAATCGAGCTAATCCTACTGCACTTCAGATTGCTGGCCTGATGGGGGCGGGGCCGACTCGCTTTGCTCAGGCTTTTCCACGCGCACATTGCTCGCCGTGTACTGCTTGCCGTCGAAAACCGTGCGCGCCGTTACCTCGGCTCCAACCCGCAGCGCAGACATGTCGGTCACAGCCTGGCGCGAAAAGTGAACCTCGTAGCTCTCGTCGTCACTTTTGTTGTCGAGGAAGAACGAGCCAGTCCGCAGGTTGAGGTTCGTGACCACGCCGGAGAAGATGTAGTCGTCACCTGGCTTGGCCAGGACTTTGACCTCCTGTGCGATTGCCTGGTCGCGTCGCGGCGAAAACTGCACATCAATGAGCGAGCCGGGCTGCACATCGGCGACGGTGGCGCTGCCTTTCGTCGAGCTGTACTTAGTGGCGCCGTTCACGGCAAATGACACCGGCTTGGCGGAAAGCTGGTCGCGTACGTTGATGGTCCCATGTTCCGGGTTCGTTGAGACGACCTGCCCGCGCAACTCAGCGAGGCCGCTCTCGGTTAGCACGCGCACGTTTCGGGCGAAGATGCGATCGTTGCTCGCCAGCATGGTGTCCACATAGACCCGGTCTCCTTTGTGAATTCCCAGGACCGTGGTTTCCGTGCCATTGCGGTAGATGTGCGAGCGCTCATCGATGAAGACCTTGACCTTGGTACCTTTGCCGAACGGCTGCACTGTCATTCGATTCCGCACGTGATCGACGCTGGTGGCGATGCCGCCAATGAGCGTCGTCTTGCCCTTCGGGAGCGGCGGAGGCTCGAGTAACGGATCGTAAGGATTGTCTTCGGAGTCGACGCTGGTCGAGGTTGTGGCCGTCTGGCCGGAGGTTCCGTTGGCTGCTTCGGCGCTCGTGCCGGGCGCGTTCTTGTCCTTGTCGACAGACGGCTGTGCCGGCGGCATTTGCGAGCCCACCTGCCCGGCCCCAATCGAGCCTGAGGCGGGTACCGACACCTGTCCGGCACCCTGCTGCGCCGGAAGGCCGTTTTGCGCATAGGCAACGCCGATCAACACTGCAAGAAAAATGATGGTGAGAGCGTACCAAGTGAATCCGAGTCTCATAAGCGCCTGCGTGATTTCGTCATGACCGGAACGAGTGAGAGTTCCTCTAAGCAGAATTGGATGCAACTCTGCTCGCAGGTGTTCGACGGGGAGTAAGAAATATAAGGCCCGGAGATATAGGAGAATCAGGCTAAAGCCGGTCAGCAGGCGGCCAATGAACCGCCAACTTCAAGAAACTTGGAACCCAGACCTGAACGTTCGAGCTTGTGCTGGAACGATCGGATTTATCCCTTCACAGGCAGCGTGCAAAGTAACCAGCAGACACGACATCTGTTTCGAAAAGTTGACACCGGCTTGACCGGGTGCTGACAACTGCCCGTAACCGTTGACCTATGTTTAGGTGCATTGCAGCGGTTAGGAGGCGGCGATGCGCACACATTTACGACTATTCCCGGTCACGTTGTGCATGCTAGCGAGCCTGTCGATCCAGGTACACGCTGCCAACGAATTGCGCCGGAATAGCGACCAATCCGTCACACCTGCCATTGGTGAGAGCTGGATCAACCATCTGCACCGATCCTTCGGCGCTACCAGCATGGGCAAAACCGGGCAACTCGGACCACCCGCGTCTCCCGACGGAGCAATGCCAGTGGGCTGGCAGCTGGGGTTTCTGCCCTCGACCCGTGAAGCTGTGCAACTGCAGGGGAGGGATCTCTATCGGCTGAATTGCCAGGGTTGCCATGGGGAGGCCGGGTTGGGAGCTCCACCAGAAATCAATTCGGTGATCGATCCAGTTCGCGCAACATCTGTTCCCCTGATTCTGGCCCGGATGAAGAAGGCGGGAATGGACATGACCCCGGCGGCCGCATCGGAGTTGGCGAAGCAGGCCCATAACGCGCTGTTACAGCGGTTGCATAACGGTGGCCAGAACATGCCGCCATTTCCGCACCTCGATGAAGTCGAAATCCGTGCGCTGATCGAATACCTTAAGCAATTGGCTGGCGTCCCCGGTGCGACTCAGCTGACGGTAACCGAGCCGTCAGAGCGAATCGGCGAGCACATCGTCAAATCAACCTGCCATACCTGCCACGATGCAACCGGCCCGAACCCCACTCCGGAACAGCTGGAGAGCGGGGCCATTCCGCCTTTGCAGACGCTGACCGGGCGCACGGATGAGATTCAGTTCATACGGAAGATCACCGCAGGAGCGCCGATTCTTATGGGTGATCCGGCGACGCTGCATCGCGGGCGAATGCCGGTTTTCTACTACCTGACCCGGGACGAGGCGGCTGATGTCTACCTCTACCTGACCAGCAACCCTCCAGTGCAAATGGCGGCCGTAAGTCTTCCGGCTGTGGCTGCCGTACAAGGCGATGGCAACCGGGACGATGTTCCCCCATCCCCTCCTGGACCGCCTTCGGGTTTGCGAGCCGATCCCTCCGCGGTCAATTCACGGCAATCGCAAGGAATTCCGGAGTGGATGGTGACGATTTCGCTGCTTGGATGCGGCGCCCTGGCGTTGACACTGGTTGCCGGTGGACTTGGTTTCGCAGCTTACGAGCTATGCAGACTGGGTCGCGACGGCGAAGACCACGATCCGAGGCGAATCGCACACACGGAGATTGAGCAGCAAGCTGGTGACTTGGTGGCGCGGTGATGTGGCGGAGGTTAGCTCAGATCAAAGCTGAGAAGGAGAAGGATTTCATGGCTCAACGGGTTCTTGAATTCGGCAGGTTACGGGATCTGCTGATTGCGCAGTTGGTGTTGATGTGCGTACTTTCCAACACCAGTCACGCCATACCGGCGTTTGCGCGGATGTATGGCACCAGCTGCAGCACCTGTCATCTTGATTTTCCCAAGCTGAATGACTTTGGCAAGGCATTCAAAGACGCCGGATTCAAGTTTCCCAAGGACGATGAGTCCATGCTCAAGATCCCGCCGGTGATGTTGGGTGCTCCGGCTAACAAGGAGTTGTGGCCGAAGGCGATTTGGCCGGGCACGATTCCAGGGATACCGCCGATTGGATTTCGCTATACCAACTATTTTCAATACACGGGTTCGAGCAGCAGCAATTTCGCGGCCCTAACTCCTCCAGGCACTCTTCCGCCGTTCGTGCCGGCAACGGATTTTGAAAGCGGCGTGTTCAGCTCTTTTCACGGCAGGGAATTTCGGCAGCGACATTGCATTCTGGGTGAACGACGACCTGAGCGTCGCTTCCGCAAACGCCAATGGAGGACTTGGTGACGCTTATCTCAAGTTCGTCAATATCGGCCGTTTTCTGAAACTCCCCACCCACGCGCTGAATCTTCGCGTCGGCCAATTCGAATTGGAAATCCCGTTCACCCAGGCACGGAGTATCTGGACGAGTCCGTACGATATTTATCTTCAATCAAACATCGGCTCGATGAATTCGGTCTTCCCGCAGCAATTCGTCAACAACCATTACGTGCTGGCGGAAACCGGCAAAGGCGTCGAACTGAGCGGTGGCCTGCATACGGGAGGCTATAACTACTCGATCGCGTTCATCGATCAGAATACCGGCGGTGGGGCGGGATTCAGTCCCTACGTCCCAACTGTGTTGGGCAGCAATCAGGGCGGATTGGGCGTGCAGTCCAATGCCGACTTCAAGGACATTTACGCCAGCTTCAATTATCGCTTCAACCTGGAGCGGGACAAAGACAGTCGCAACGCAATACAAGCGGCGGGTACGACCGGTCCACGCGACCACACTTATCTCAATCTGGGTACGTACTACTTCTACGGCCGCTCCGAGCAGCGCCTGGTGGGAGTAGGCGCCGACGGAACAGGCGCAGTCCTAACGGCGCGGGAACCTTTTTACCGGGTGGGCGCCAACATGACGTTCAACTATCGTTGCTGCCTGCAATTCAATGCGCTGTACATGTACGGCCACGACATGAACCTGCTGCCCGTGGACGCGACCGGTACCCTGATTCCGTTGCAAAGCATTGGACAGATCGCGCCCGCTGGATTCGTTCAAGGGTACGGCAGCAACCTTCAGCGGCGGCTTTGCCGACGTGGAATGGCTGGCCTATCCGTGGATGATGGTGATGATGCGCTACGACGGTGTGAATTCAAATTCCGACCGCATCAATGGGCTGATCACGAACCCATCGTTCACCGGCTCGCCGTTCAATGCGGCGTTCGGCTCAACGCGTAATCGCTTTACGCCGGCCGTACAGTTCCTGATCCACGCCAACATCAAAGCGACGTTTGAGTATCAATTCCGGCCATCGCAATCGGTAATCGTGGCAAACAATCCCGTTACCGGATTGCCGATGGCGTTCAACCCGTTCCATACCAACACGGCGGTGGTCGGTCTGGACTTCGCGTACTGAGAAAGGCGAGGACGGCAATTCACCTTCCAAGAGGACTTCATGAAACATAACCTGCTCCCAATCGCACTTCTGATGACTGCATTCGCGGGTACCGCATTCGCCGGAACACTGGAAGGCAAAGTCTCATGCGGCAACTCCGTCGTGTATGTAGACACTATTCCGGGCAAAACATTTCCCGCGCCCAGCAAGAGCGTCACCGTGAGCCAGCGCGGCTTAGCTTTTGTTCCGCACCTCGTCGTCATCCAAGAGGGAACCACCGTGGATTTTCAAAATGACGACTCGGTGCAGCACAACGTTTTCTGGCCTTCAGTCGGCGGCAATAAGAAGGACGGGCACAACATGGGTACCTGGCCCAAAGGGGACAAGCGGTCCTTCAAGTTCGATCATGCCGGAGTGGTGCCTCTTGCTGTGCAATGTTCACTCTGAGATGTCGGGCTTTATCGTGGTGAGTCCCACGCCTTATTTCGCACAGACAGACGCAGCGGGAAATTTCAAGATCGACAACATACCCGATGGCAAGTACACCGTCGTCGCCTGGCATGAAGGCTCCAAACCTCAAAGCAAGTCAGTCGATGTAGCCGGGACGGGCAAAGCGGACTTCAGCTTGCGAAGTAAGTCATGATGAGAACTAAGGCAGCCACGTGGATGAGGCGCTTGCTAGAGGTGGGCGCTGGTGCTGGTCGCGATCAGCTCGGGAGCCGCGTTCGGGCAGGCGATCACGCCGATGGAGTTGCAGGATCCGAAGATGCAGCACCTGCAGCAGCGTCATCTGCAGACGCTGATGCTGATCGGCAAGCAGATCGAGGAGCACAAGTATCCTTACCCCTTCTATTTGTGCCGCACCCTGGACGTCGACATCGCGAAGATACAAGCTGCCGATCTGCGCTCGATTCGCTTTGAGTCGTATCAGCACAAAACCGTGCTCTCGATCACGGGAAACTACTACGCCTCTTATTCTGCGGAGCGCATGGATACTGACGCCCGCCTGAAGGAAACCTTTCGCCAGGTTGTCGTGCCCATTCTGCAGGCCGAGGCGCCGCATTTTCCGGACGATTCGGAGTTCTCGGCCTTTGCCATTGAAGTGTCGCACCACGTACGGCGAAAGGCGATGGGCATGAGTTCAGAGGTGCCGGAAAATGTCGTGGTCATTATTCCGGTGGGTGCGGCACAGAAGTTTGTGGATGCGAAGACCGACGATGAGAAGCAGTCCGCGATCCTCGACGCCGAGATCTTTCTGAACGGCGAGCCGCAGTCGCTGTGGCTTCGGGAGGGCGCTCCACCGGAAGAGTGGAAAGACCGCAATCCTCCCCGGGCAGTGCAAGAGTGCAGGCGGCTTCTCTTAAGACCGCTTCGGTGCTGTCGCCTGCAACGAATCCGACTTACGTTTCGAACGCGCTTTTGAAACCAGCTCCCGCGCGCATCATCACGCCCGAGTCGCTGGCCGGACTGCAACGCCAGAACCAGGATTCCATCGATCGCATGAGGACAGACCTCGATCCGGAGGCACACTTCGTTCCATATGCACCACCACCGTCATTCATCGGCTTCCGGCAGGGTTCGTACCTGCAGTTGTCGACCAGTACTCCGCTGGAAGCCGCTCCGGCGAGCTCCCGCTACAAATTAGCGTCATTGGCCTTCGACGAGCATATCTCTCACCTGATCCGGCCGCTGCTGGACTACTTTCCGCCGGATGTCGACTTCGATGGCGTCGACTTCAGTACCAGTATTCACGTGCCGGGAGACAGCAAGAGCGAATCGGTCGAGTTCTTTCTGCCGTATCGGCTTATGAGATGCTTTGCCAGCTACGATTGCACCGGACAACAGCTGCTCGATGCGGGCACCGTGATTATCAACGGCGAACGCGCCGCGCTGGATCTGCAAATTTCCGAGGGGAAGAATTAGCTTGGAAGGTTGGTTGCTGAAATGTCTGGCGACTACTGGCTGGACAGCAAGACAGGCGCGGCTCCGACATTAAATGGGGTTGTCGATTGTTGGTTCTGACCGGTCCAAGATGCAGTGGTTCGCACGTGCCAAGAAGCCGGGATCGTAAATGATTGCCGGCCGCTTTCAGACCAGATGACTCTATCGGACGAAGATCCCCGATCCAGTTGACAGATCCAGATGCCGGAGCGCTCGCGTTCGCACGAGCGGAGAACGGATCCAAGCATCCAGCGCTGAAGGACGCCATAAGCTGCGCCTGCGCCAGTGATCTTGTTGCCCGAGCGCGAAGTCAGATCGAGCGTGCTCCAGTTGTGGTTATCCCACGCGTACCAGTAGCAGCGCTGGACGCCGAGCAGCCAGTTCAGCAAGTAGGTTCGCATCACGTAGCCGGCGGCTTCCTCGTCCGACGAAAAGTGTTTCGGGCGTGCCCAGCCAGACTCCGTGTTCCACAGTGGCTTGCTTGGCAATCGTGTCGACGAATCGTCGCATCGACTTTCTGTATCAGCGGGATCATCGCCTCGGGCGGCTCAGGGGTTACATAAAAGTGATAGCCGATGACGTCGGCATACTGCACAGCCGCCCCTGTGAAGATATTCATCCAGCCACGCGGCCCCATCGCCGGCTGTGGCGGCAGGGGATACGACGGTGATGGTGGGATCCACCGACTTCAGCACGCGATACGCGGCGCGCGACAGTTCCACCATAGCCTGAGGGTTTCCGGTGAAGGTGCCTTTCACGTTCGGCTCGTTCCAGATTTCGTAGTTGTGGATGACCCCCTTGTATCGGGTGGCGACGATCCGCACATACTCTTCCCAATCGGCGAGCTGTCGCGGCTCGGCGGCGTTGCCTTTGCCGTATGCGGACGGCTCGTTCGGACGGGCGGACGCCCATGCGGGGGTTAAGCCGAGCGTCAGCAGGATGTCCACGTTGCGCTCAGCAGCCAGCTGGGTATAGCGGTCCAACAGGTTGAAATCCCATTTGCCTCGCGCCGGCTCCAGTTGAGGCCAGGTTACACCCGCGTCCCACAGCCTCCAGTCCGCGAAGGACACAGCGGGCCACGAGGTTCCCGAAGCCGCATGATGAACGTGCATTCCGAAGAAAGCCGCGTCTACCGGATGGGTTGGACCCGTGTAGGATGCCGACTCACTGGTGGCGATGGTCGAGCAGATGATTACGGATAGCGCGCCGACGACCAGAAGTGCGGAACGCCAATGCAAGAACTTTGTGGTTGATGCGGTCAAGTCAGGCCACCCGCCGCTAGGGAACGACTTGTAATCTGTGAAGAGCGGTGAACCAGAGTGCCCGTTCGCAGTCGCTGGCATAGACAAGCGTCCTGGAGTCCGACGACCAGGCGGGAGAGATGTTGTTGCAAGCCGTATCCGTGATGGAGCGGGTGGTGCCGGCGCTCAGATCCTTTAGCCACAGGTTCCAGACACCGCGATCGAGTTGACTATAGGCCAGCCAGCGGCCGTCCGGAGACACGGCTGGATATCGAGCATGGTTGATGTGAAGGTCTTGTGCCTCGGTTGCCGATCTCGTCAGGTACAGCGCCGATGGACGATCGTCCTGTGCAGCAGCGAAGATCAGCGAACCATCCGGTAGGAATGTCATCTCCTCCACATCAAACTTTGCCGAGCTGACCTGAATATCCGATGGTTGAGGCTCAGTCAGGTTTCGCCGCCAGATAACGGCTTTACCCCTATGGGACTTCAGGTACGCCAGCCATTGTCCGTCTGGCGATGCTACGGGAAATTCGGCGTCGTTGACTTCCACCTGCCTCACTTCCTGCTTCCGCGTCATCTTCACGATCTGCGATGAGGTTCCAGCTTCTTCGATCCATTGAGTACCTCCGGAAGCTGCCTGACTCAACTGATCAGCGGTGGCAGCTTCCAGCTGGATGCCGGATGCGCCGGTTGCACCGGCTACGTATCCGTCAGACCGCATTGCAATGAACCCGACGCTTGCGCCGGAGACGATCGGTTCGGTTGCGAGAAGGACATCGGGCGAGGTGATGATTCTCGAACCCTCATGGCTATGGATTCTGTGCTGGTAGTTCAGTGTTGAAGCCACTTGAAATAGCAGCGCAGCCGCTAGTGCGGCGGCCCACAGCGTCCGGTCAATCCGGCGCTCGAGGGCATTCGGGGCCTGCCGCTGCAATGTGACATAGAAAAGTCCGCAGAGTACTAGTACGCAATAGAGCCGGGGAACGTCTAGGAGTGCCCACCAGCCGTTGGCAACGATAGTCGGCCACTTCGGAAAGCCGATCGCGAGGTACAGCATCACCAGCAGAACCAGACGGCCGTATGTTTTTTGCCGCCAAAATAAAGATGCCAGCACCGCCGTCGGAAGGATAAGCAGGGTGAAGTGGTAGGACGCAGGTAGGGTTGAGATCGCGAGCAACGCAACAAGGAACGCCGACCACTCCAGCTGTAGTTGTCGTGCAGTCCTGACCTTTGAAATAGAGAGGTAAATAGCCGGTGCGAGGATAGTCAGCTGCAGCAGGGGAAGAAGAGCCGCGAAAGCCACCGGTGCATGAACCAGCGGATGAGGATTCCATTCCGGTTCGAAGAGGAGCAACTTATGCAGCAAGGAGGAGAGCGAGGGCAGTCCCAGGCTGTAGGGATCCATCGCATCTCCGCGCAGGGCCCACGGCAATACCTGGGTCAGATAGGTCCGATGAAGTCCCAGTCCAAACGCCGAGACGGAGGCCGCAACCGTTGCCAGTGCGCCAATGATCAGCCCGAAAACGGCAGCCGGGTCACGTTTGCGGGCAAAGTATAGAACGAAGAGTCCGGGAAAGATCTTTAATCCGCAGGCAACGCCCAGTAGAATTCCGGCCGCGAATCGCTTGCCTCTCAGGTAAAGACACAATGCGGCCGTGATCAGAAACAGCAGTAGGAGGTAATACTGCCCGTATTCGAAGTTACGAATGAGTGGGAAGCTCAGGCCAATTAGAAGAGCGAGCTGCCGCCAGGAAAGAGGAGTGAGGGACCGCAGCAACACCGCAACCGCGACCAGCAGCAACAGGTTGAAGACGATCCAAACACGTTTGGCGGCGAGGGGTGGCCAATAGGTCAGCGGCCACATCAGGAGTGCGGAAAATGGAGTGTGCGGGACGAAACCTACGACGGGCTGATCGCTTGGCCGAATGCCCATGCGATCTTTCTGGCGCTGGAGCCAGATCCATTCGTAGATGCGGCTGGTGCTGTAGCCTTCACGAAGCAGGCGGGCGGTTACATAATAGTTGGGAAAGTCAGTGTTGAGATGCAGCCAGGCTCGCGGCAGAGCACGGCCGCCAATGTATAGCGATGCTGCAAACAAAGCCGCCCACTCCACGCCTCTAACAATTTGTGCGACGAAATGCTTCTGATCCTGCGATGGCGTTGTGACTTTCGCGGGCGCAGGCGAGGGTGCTGACAAGAGCGGCATTCGGCGGACGGCCTCAAGCCACCTCGACCGCGCAACGTGCGGTTAGGTCTCCAAGTTGTGCCCCGACCTGACCTTCGATCCAGGCGTAGGTCGTGGCCAAACCCTCTTCCAAACTGACCTCGCGGCTCCCAGTGCAAAACCTGGCGCAACAAGCTGTTGTCGGAGTTTCTGCCGCGAACGCCCTGGGGACCAGGCACGTGTTTGAGACGAACATCGTAGCCTGCAATCTTTGCGATCATGTGGGCCAGTTGGTTGATGCTGACCATTCGGTCCTGGCCCAGGTTCAGGGGCTCCTCGAAGTCCGATTGCATGAGTTTATAAATGCCCTGGACGCAATCGTCGATGTAACAGAACGACCGGGTCTGCTCCCCATCACCCCAGATCTCAATTTCCGGATTGCGCGTGAGTTTGGCAATGGCGATCTTGCGGCACAGAGCCGCAGGGGCCTTTTCCCGACCTCCATGGAAGGTCCCATTCGGACCGAAGATGTTATGGAAGCGGACGATCCGGGTATGCAATGCCGTAGTCGCGGCGGTAATGCGTGCACAGTTGTTCGGTGATTAGTTTCTCCCAGCCATAAGCATCCTGAGGCTCGGCGGGATAAGCCTCACCTTCACGCAAGGGAGAAACGTCAGGCCGCTGCTGCCGGTACTCAGGGTAAACGCAGGCCGAAGACGTAAACAGGTAGCGGCGAACGCCATTTATGTGCGCCGCCTCCAGCGTGTGCAGGTTGATCAAGGAATTGTTGTGCAGAATGCGGGCGTGATTGCTGGAAATGTAGCCCATGCCACCCATATCGGCGGCGAGCCCATAGACAACGTCAACCGAGCGGGTTGCCTGCACGCATGCTTCCCAGCGCCGCAGATCGAGCAGTTCGAACTCGTCTGCTGACGTAGTCCCAAATTCTGGAAACTTCACGTCTACCCCGCGCACCCAATGACCCTGTGCTTTGAGGAAGCTGACGAGATGATGGCCGATAAAACCTCCTGCACCGGTTACAAGGACTCTCTCATGTTTGGGAAGCATCACTGTCTCTCCTGGATAGAAGCAGGTTATGTGGATTGCAGCTTGCAAAAACGTTCAGCGACATCGTCGCGGTTCACGGACTCTTAGGTGGCGCCGATACCTCGAATCACCGCAGTGACCGTGCGCAGAAGGATTGCGAGGTCCAGAAAAACATTCCGGTGCTCGATGTAGAAAAGATCGAGTTCGAGGTGCTTGTGGATGGGCATGGCGCGCGCTGGGCTGATCTGCCAGAGCCCAGTAATTCCCGGTATCGCATTCAGTCTCAGCCGCTCATGGCTCGTGTAGTTGTTTACGATGAACGGCATTTCCGGGCGAGGGCCCACCAGGCTCATGTCGCCGGTGAGCACGTTGAGCAGCTGAGGTAACTCGTCGAGGCTGAGCCGGCGCAAAGATCGGCCGAATCGTGTTAGCCGAGGGTCGGCATCGCTGACCGGCGAACGCGCATAGCGCTCCACCCCGGCATGCATGCTGCGGAACTTCCACATGAAAAACGGAAGGCTCCTCCTGCCGATGCGCCTCTGCCGGATCAGCACTGGCCCCCGAGAGTCCACCTTGATAAGAGCGGCGACCATCAGGAAAAGCGGCGCGGCCAGGAGTAGAGCGATAACAGCGAGGAGCAAATCTACCGTGCGCTTCAGCAGATAGCCTGCCGGACTTACTGCGAAGGGAATCTCCGAGGAGATGACATGCTCTGTGTCCGAATCGCCAATGCTGGACGCTATATCGGCAAAAGAAATTTCAGCCGGGTACAACCATCCCAATAGGCTGCGTCTCCTCACAAGGTGCGCAAGTTCTCTCTGGATTAGCAATAGCGAGACCGCGAAACCGATGGTCAACAGCACACGATAATCGGGCAGGGTATGACTGCCCAGGCTGCGGATGAATAGAAGCATTAAGGTGCAGGCCATGCCGCGCATCACGCCTTCAGTGTCGGCAATATCCAGAGGAGTTTGCCGTCGCGGATAAGCTCCAGCAAACGCGAAGACCGTGGTGACCATGAGTGCCAACACGTAAGGCGACGGTTGCAGTAACCACGGTGCATGAGGCGCGCTGGCTCCGGTGGCATATCCAAATGAGGCCGGGATGGCGAACAGGCAAAGCGAGATCAGAGCGAAATCGATTAGCGGCTGCGGCCAGACAGGCCGATACGAAACGGTGAAAGACCGCCGAAGTACAAGGTGCTGTCGATCAGCAGCATTCGGTACCGCCGTCAGGATGCGTTCGGAAGTTGCCACCGTGATTGGCCCTCGTGATTACGGGGAGAAAAATGTTGTTGCTAGCGAGAGCGGGCAGACGCTTTCTGCTGGTTCAGCGGAATCGGTTGTGCTGTTGGTCGTGGTTCAGGGGAAAGATTGAATCGGCGGGCGCCCACCAATTGCAGCGCGGCGTGCGCCAGAAACACCGGGTTGTTAATCAGGTAACGCTTCCACAGCCGAGCAGGTTCCTGGAAAAGGCGGTGCAGCCATTGCAGTCCGAGTTGCTTCACCCAAGTTGGACTGTCCTTCAGCCTGCCGGTATGGAAGTCGAATGCAGCGCCCACACCGATCATTAGCGTAGCGTCCAGTCGCGGCAAATATTCGGCCATGAACCGCTCTTGTTTCGGCGTGCTCAATCCAATCCAACATATGTCGGGACGCAGGCGTGAGATTCTCTCGCTGAGGTCTCTTTCTTCCGCCTGGTTTAACGGACGGTAAGGCGGGGTCCATGTGCCCACGATTCGGATAGCAGGGAAGCGCCGCCGTAAAGACCGCTCGAGCTGATCCACGACACCGTCAGCCCCGCCGTATAGAAAGTGCGAACACGTTTGCAGAGTCGGATCGGCCATGACAGCGAGCATCAGATCGGGACCGAAGACTCGATGCATTTGCCGTAGCCCTTGCAGTCGCCCCATCCAGACCGTAGGCATGCCATCCGGAACGACCAGGAGTGCCCGGGAGAAGATCTCTCGCAGACCGGGATCACGCTGCGCTTCCATGACGCCATGCACTCCGGTCGCACAGACGTACCCTTTACTGTGACTGGAGACTGCAACGGCGATGGTGTCGACCGCGCGAGCCATATCCACAGCGTGAACCCCTACGCCAAGCACATTGGCCCGCGGAAGGCGGCCGGAGTTAGCTTGCGTATCGGTCATGTCGAACTGCATCAAGATCTGCAAGCGGAAGACTTTCGGTCGCGCGGGTTGCGGCTGTTAAGCGGGAATACAGCGCTACATATTGGCGGCAGATTTCTTTTGCGGAAAAGCGGTCTGACGTGAATGGCGCTGGCGCCGGCGACAGCAGTGCACTCGAAATGGCTTTCGCGAGCGCCACCGCCGTTTGTTCCTGGTTGAGACTGAAGTAATGGCAACGGGAGCCGCCCACCTCGCGCAAGACCGGTATGTCGGAGCACAGTACCCGGCTTCCGCAACGTAGTGCCTCGACCACGGGGAAACAGAAGCCCTCGATGCTGGAAGGTACAATCATGAGCTTGCATGCGCGGTACAGATGACACAGCTCGGCATCGGTAAGGGCAGACTCGAAATGCACGTACTGCTGAAGCGACAGTCGCTGGACAAGCGAATGGAGATTGGAGGTTTCCGGCCCCTCTGCTCCCACGATCAGCAGACGCAGTCGATGGGTTGATTTCTCTTGCAGCCGCAATTCGGCGAATGCTGAAAGCAGAAGCTGGAGATTCTTGTTCCGGCGATGCTGCGCCACCGTCAACAGGAAAGGAGAAGCAGCAATCGCCAGCTGCTCCGGCCTGCTGCTGTTGCCAGGATCGAGCGTCACGGTCTGATAGATACGCATCGCTTTTCGGGAAACTACGCGTGACGCGCACTCTTCCAAGCGACTCAGTGTGAAATCGGAGCTGCAGATGACAGCATCACTCGCGTGTAGGCATTGGCGAAGGAATATGCGATTGAACAGCACTCGTAGATATCCAAAGTTGCGGGGCGAATCGTAAGGGTAAAGATCGTGCAGCGAACATATGACCGGACAGGAAAAACTCTGACGCCGCACCGGCGCTGGAAACGAGAGATGGACAACATCCGCGCCGCAGCTGCGCGCGAGCTGTGGCAGCCGCCGGTAGTACCACCAGTTTCGCGCGCAAGAAGTATTCTCGACGCCGGCTGCAACAATTGTGACGGCATTACTGTCCAGGCCGAACGCATTCTGCAGATAGTCGACTTGCCAGCGTCCCGCGAGTAGTGTCACTCGCGAAACCGCGGGGTCGCCGGGCAGACACGTGGCTAGATTTGCTGCATGGCGGCAGATGCCCGACGGATGCCGCGCGGAAGATACAGCGGAGATCAAGATGTGCATGACTGTGTCAGGCTAGGACCCAAGTCGCTGGAACAGCGGCCAGCATTCTTCCAGGTAACAACCGCGAAATAGCTTTTCGGAATACCGCAAGGCCGCCGCGGACGAGCTCAGCAAGCCACCGACCCCCCGGCGTGCTATTGGCCATGGTAGTGATCGCAGAAGCGGAGAATAGTCTTCCATGATCCTGCGCTTTTCTTCGAGTTGCTTTTCTGGCGAACTGCAGGTTTTGCTGTCGGGTTGAAATCGAAAGTCGGCAAGCAACGCGCGGAGATGACGGAAGCGAAAGCCACTTCTGGCCAGGCGCATGAAGAACTCGGCGTCGAGGGCGAAATGTAGGCGTTCGTCGAGGCAATGTCCCTGATCAAAAACTCGCCGGCGAAAAAAAGTAGTAGTAGTCGGGATATACAGCACACGGTGGTAGAGCAACACAAAGCGGCTGAATTCGATCTCGCGACGGATGCGTTGTATCCTGCCGTTCTGGTCGATGAAGCGATAGTCACCGTAAACGATATCGGTTTCCGGGTTTTCCTCGAAGATCCTGGCCACGCGTTCGAAACAGCCTGGCAGATAGCGATCGTCGGAGTTCAGCCAGCCGATGATTTCGCCCGATGCAGCTGCGAATCCTTTATTAAGGGCGTGGCTTTGTCCACGATCGGTTTCGGAGATCCAGCGTAGATGACTCCAGTCGTGCCGTCCTGAGTAGCTCCTGAGCATCTCGACTGTGCCGTCTCTGGATCCACCGTCGATCACCCAGTGTTCAACGTCGGTCCACCTCTGCCGCTGAACACTCTCCAGAGACTCACCAATGTAGGCCGCCTGGTTGAAGGACGGGGTAACGATCGAGAAAGAGCGTTTGTGGGTCATGCAAGGTTTGGGGCGGAATTACCGGCCAGCGCGAGCGAGAGCATGGTCATGAGCCACAACGGAAAGCACAGTTCGAAACGATCCGTGTCCACCAGGCCGCGAACCAGTACGAGAATCAGAATTGCAGTGGCCAGCGACTTGAGGGGCGCATTACGGCTGGCTTTCACTCGTCGATAAAAGCTGATGTAGACGGCAATGACCACGGCCAGGCCAATGAACCCATATGCAAATAATTGCTGTATCCATTCGTTGTGGGCGTGCCAGGGCTGAAAGTTCTCGAACGGTGGAAACACCCAGCGGAAGGAATCGAATCCGTGTCCCAGCCACGGTTTGTCCGTGGTTAAGTCCAGGGCTGTGGTCCATATGTAGGTGCGGCCGGTCAAGGTCTCCAGGTTGGTGCCTTCGGTATAGACATCGAGATATGCTTCCAGCAATCCCCAAAATCCGAGAAGAACGGCGGCGCCGGCGGCCCCAATATAAATGCGGGTTTTCCGAGAGATCTTAAGCCCATGCAGGAAGTAATAGAAGGAAGCGAAGAGGAAGCCGACAATGGTGCCCTTGCTCAATGTGCGGATCGTAGTGACGACCAACGCCACGCATAGCCAGCTCCACGCTTTCTGTTTTTGCGCCAGATACGCGGTGAACAACGCGGCTAACGCAAACTCAAATCCGATGAGGTTTGGATGCAGAAAGTCTTCATGCCCCAGCCGCATGTCGTCCATGGCGGGAGCTACCCAGGCGATGACGGCCACCACCGCCGCGCCCGCGATAAAGCCATGCATGATACGGATCGCGTTTTCCTGCACCGGCGAGTAGCTCAACAGAATCGAGACGGCCAGAACGTCGGCACAAGTAGCTGCCCAGTAGGCGGCCGCAACCGGGATGGAATTCGTGGTTGTCCAGGCGAGGCTGACTCCGGCTAATGCCAGGTAGACCAGGATCCACCGCGGCACGCGAATGGCAGACTCAATCGCGGACAGCCCTCTGGGATCGAGGGCCGCGTAGCCCGCGACCAACAGCGTCCAGCCAAGAGTTAGCGCCACCGTCACGCCTGCTCCGGTCTGAGGGCTGGACTGAAACAGCAGAAAGGTCAGGGATCCTTTGAACGCGAGGAGAAATCCGGCGATGTTGCACAACACCAGCCCCGAAGAGTTCTCCCGCGTGAGGACGGTACTCATGGTGGGCGAGAATTCCATTGGGTCTAGCGGGATTCCGTTCCGCTAACAGCCAGCTGTCCAAATGCCGACGAATTGTCGGTCGAAGTTGGCGAAAGCGCTTTGTGCAGACGCACATACAAGAGCAAGGTAATCGGCCCGTAGAGAAGACGCCCTGCAGCCGCTCCCGCCAGTCCGAAGCGTGGCGCCAGCAAGAACATGGCAACCAGCATCGCAGCCCCACCCAGCAGGTTCAATAGAGCTACCAGGCGCACATGCGCCAGCGCCAGAAGCGCGTAGTGAGCTGTGACATTCAGGGAGAGAAATCCGAAGCTGAGAGCGATGATCGACAGAACCATCCAAGCTTGCGCCGCGAACGCGGCCCCCATCCAGAGGCGAAGAATGAGCTTGCTGAAGATGACGACAGGAAGGCACAAGATTGTGGCCGCGATTACATTCAGTCGGAAGGCCGACTCTACTACACCGCGCAACTGTGCCTTAGGTGCCGTGGACAAACGCGCGCTGAGGTGTGGAAATAGAAAATGCAATCCGGCAGCAAGCAATCCATGGATCGGCTGGGCGGCCTGCACGCACACACTGTAGTAGCCCACGGACGACGCGCCGAGAAGAGCGCCAACCAGAAGCCGGTCAGCTTGATTGAAAACGCAGCCCGCCACGGCCTGCAGCCAGCTAAAACTACCAAAACTGAAGACCTCCTTGAAGGCCGCTAGATCGAACGAGGGAATCAACTGAATACGGGCAATCAGGGTGCGTACCACGATCAACTGCACGACGACAGAGATTGCCACGGCGCAGAGGGTCGCCGCCATGATGGCCACGATGCCGTACCCCCGCCACACCAGAAGGCACGAAGCCAGTACGATAGCCGAGCGTGAAACGATGCTGATCTGGACGGCAGGTCCGTATCGTTCATGGGAACGCAAAGCGCCTATCAACACGCCTTCGACGCAGCGAACCAGAAGGATCAGGCTGCCAATACGAAACGCCGAGATGGCGTCGCCTCGCAGGCCGGCATTGATCTTGAATATAGAGCCCACCGCGTAAGGCGATCCGCACCAAAGCAGCAGCGCCAGTATCCCGCCAAGAGTGAGATTGATGGTCAAATTCACGCGAAGCGTATTTTCGAAGCGCTCGCTGTCAGCGCGATACATGGAGGCATACTTGAGAGCAGCATCGCCGAATCCGGTGCTGATCAAGTTAGAACTGGTTACCGCGGCGCTCGCCAGCATCCAGATGCCGAATTGCGCCAGGCCAAGATGGCGCAGGAGTAAGGGCGTGGCCAGCAGCATGGCGAGTGGCAGGGCAACATATTCAGCAGCGCCGTACAAAGAGTTGCGCATGCTGGTCCGCGCGCCGCCCGATTTGCGAAGCAGCCGCACCCAACGGCCAAGCACGCCGCCAACGCTAAACGGATGAGGACCGGTCTGCAGAGGTGAGTTTTCCACGGGCAAAATGGCGGAGGTCTTTAGTGTCACCTTGCAAAGCAAGCCAGACACGGCGTGCGAGCTGCTTGCGCGCATCATGCGGGGAGAGCCGCAGCCAGCGGTCCTGCATGACCAGTACCATCGCGGCAGTGAATACCGACAAGCTGGTCAGAAGCAGGATCATGATCAGGCGCGGCGGAAAAGACTTCTTCTCCGGCCAACTGGGCGGATCGATAACGCGCACGCTGGGCACAGACTTCACTTCTTCAATCCTGGCGAGTTCGTACTGTTCGGTCAGCAAGTCGTAGACTGTTTCTTTAATCTTCACCTGGCGGTAGAGGTCGGCCCAGCGTACGGCCAGAACAGGCATTTGGCGCAGCGAGGGATAGAGTGCATCGCCGCTGGTTCTTCTCCGGCCTCGTTCGGCCGAGCCGCCCAGCTTCTTCAGCTCGTGTTCCAGTTCGCCGACGCGCGCATTCGCGGCGCGCATGCGAACGTTGCCCTCTCCGTAGAATTGTCCCAGAGAGTCCGCCTCGGCATGGGCCACGATCAGTTGCGCCTGGAGCTTGGCGCCGGCTTCGACCATCGCCTTAGTCTGCTCTTTCACGTCGAGCGTCGTGTTCTTGCTGGCGAAATCGCCGAGTGCAACCTGCGCCTTTTCCAGATCGTTTTGCACGGTGACCAGGCGCTGCTCGATGAACTCGCGTTCCCTCCGGGCCGCCGAGGTGTTGACGCGGATCAGCAGACTGTCGAGCTGATCGAGGTATGCCTGGGCCATATCCCGCGCGCGCTGGCGGTCGGTGTCGGTGACGACGACCGTGATCACTCCGCTCTTGCGGTCCTGCGTGATCTCTGTCCGATGCGCCAGCTTCTTTAGCGCGTCCTGCCGATAACGCTTGCGATAGACCTTTTGCAAGCTCGAAGCGGTCCACCAGTGCGCCTTCGATCGTCCCGCTGTGCAGAAGTTCAACGAAGAGAGCGCCCGTGTCCTTCATCCCCAGCATGCCTCCGGCAAGCGCGCCCGAGTGCTCCGCCCGGCATCGCTTTTCCCGCCAGTGCCGCCAGCATGGCAGCGCCCATGCCCTGTTGCTCAGGAGGCATCATGCGGGTGGTCGACTCGTACTGTTTGGGGATCAGAAACGCGATGAGCGATGCTAAGCAGCAGCGAATACAGGAATACTCGTGCGAGAGTTCGCCGGCGGTCCCACAACAGCGATGTATTGGGCACCCAGCCCTCGTCATGGTTGTCTGGCGATACGTCGACATTCATCCGCTGATCGCGAGTTTGCAGCGCTGTCTCGGGGAAGGCTGTCATCAGTGCACACTCCATCGCGGCGTGTAGGAAAGTTGGACCGAGGTGGTCACATTCGAGACCGGCCCGGGCGACAACAGGGGAAACTGCCAGCGCTCGTACTGAATGCCGGCCTGGAATGCGAAGTTCGCTCCCAGTGCGAGATTCGTGTTAGCGCTGATGTCGCGCAACCATCCGCCTTGCAGAAAGCTGTGGTCGACCCACATGCTGCGATAACCGAGCTGCAACGTGTTTCGTGCCGGAGAACCAGTACGTGCTCGAAAGCTGCCAGCCGCTGCCCTGGCGCCCAACCCAGCTGCCCATGATCTGCCGAGCATTGGTGTAGCCGTCGAGGTAGTGAACGTTGAAGTAGAAAAAACCGGGGAAGAGCCGGCTCGGGCGTGACGGCACCTTCCGCTCGGAGATCCACCTTGTGCAGGTAGGGCAATTTGGACAAGTAAAGACCCGGACTCCACGCGCTATGGCGTTGGATAGGCAGGAGGGAATGCCTCATCGTCGGCAAAGCTGTCGCAGTACAGCGTGAGCCAATCGCGGAGGCCGGGTATTCGGTAGCTGAAATCAAATGCCGGCCCGGCGGTCGCCCGGATCGTTAGCACTGAAGTTCCCGCTCTGCGTCGAGAAGATGCTCCGCCAGAAACTGCTGAAGGTCACAGGAAAGCCAGGGCCGCCGAAGATCACCGTGCGCGAAAAGCCCAACTCCAGATTCGGAGTCGGTTTCAGCGTCCATTTCATGCCGTGGATGTAAGGTTGATCGCCCAGCGAAACGCCGGCGTGTCCGGCGATAGTGCCGTTCGGTAGCTGCGCGAACTGCTGTCCGGAGAGGCGTCCTATGAAAGAATTGAACGCGCATGGGCCCCAGGGCTCCAAGAAAGCCCGGCAGCTTGAACGGACTCACCCGGTCATAACGCAGCATGGGGATGGATTCGAGCGTTGTCGCTGAAGATCATTGCGCTGCCTGAATCGGGTCCCCACCACAACGACTGCTGCCCAAACGACAGCTGGTTATTCTTGAAAGCCAGGGCGGCGTAGGCGTCGATCAGACGAAAGCGCGATACGTTTGACGGCGGACCCGCGGAGGCTGCTGGAGTAAAGTCGGCTTGCGCGATGGCCGCCTGCGCGCTTTGCGAGGGCTGAATAACCGTTCCGCTCTTCTGATACTCGCCGCGCACGTAGAAAGCGATGGGACCGGCGACGGCCCGCAGGGCCCCGCCAGTGTAGGAGTTTGTTCCTTCGCCATAAGGCGGGCCGATAGTCATTCACCAGCGTCTGTGCGAAGTGGTATCCGTCGGTCACGGGTTGGCCCGAGATACCGACGACTTGGGAGTAGATCGATTCAATCTGAAGTCCTGTGTTGGGCATGCCATCTTCACGGCGAAGTTCCAACGCGAATTCAGTGCTAAGGCTGCGATATAACGCACCGGACTCAGTTTCGGAGTTATCGGCCGCCCGTTCCCCGGCCTCGATTACCAGGCGGGCGCACTCCATGCGCGTCCAGGGCCGCTGCCCGGCGAAGTCCGTCTGCACGTAACCAAGTGCCGCGAGGCGTTCCATCGCCGGATACACCCAGCTGTCGAGGGGTACATAGGTAGAAGCCATGTTCGCCGGATTGCTTTGTTGCGCGTCGACCGCCGGTTTTTGCCCAGCGCCAGCCGAGGCGGCAACCTGTGCGCGGAGATTCAACAGGGCAGCCGGGCTCAGGATGATTGCCATACAGAGAATGGTCTTCTGGCACCGCATGGAGTGCGGCTACAACACTCCCGCGAGGTTTGCGGTGATGGCGATGGAAGACAAAACCTGCGCTGTCGCCAGCATGTTCCGCCAGAACACGGAGCCGCCAATGATCTTCTGCGGGACAACGACGATGTCGCCAGGCTCCATCTTCGTGTCGAGCACCCCGTCGCTGTACCATTCCCCGGATCGTCGACCCACGACGGAGCCGTTGGCGCGAATCACGAAGATCTCCTTTGTGTTTGCCATGTTCGTCGATCCGCCGGCGTGTCGCAGATACCAGCCGGCATTCTTGCCGGGGACAAAGGTGATTGCCGCCGCGTTATAGACCTGTCCGCTGACCAGCACAAATCCCGGCTTTTTGGGAACGGTTAGCATATCCCCAGCGCGCATTTCGATATCGGCAGGCGTATTTTCCCAGGTGGCGATGTCCGTGTTGATTTTGATGACCAGGCGTCCAGTCGGTGGCTGACTCTTGAGACTCGCGAGAACCTGTTTTTGTTGAGCGGCGATCATCTGGATTGCTCCGACTTGCTCCTGCTGATTCAAGGTTGGGCGACAGATGTACGCCGGCAGACGTGGTCTCGAGTTGCCGGACGAGTTCGTCACGGCTCTTCTCCTCCATCTCGCGGACCTGGGTGCGCACCAGTACTGCTCCGGCGGGATAAGCGCTGGAAGAAAAGCCGCCGGCGCGCTTCAATACGGAACTCAGCTTTTCACCTTCCTGAATCCCATATGTTCCGGGATAGGTGACCTCGCCCTTCAAAGTCACCGAGACTCCGATGTTGTTCCATCCCGACAGTTGATGGATGGTCAACACGTCTCCCGGCTTCAGCGCCACGTCAGCACTCGAATCCTCATTCTCAACCGCCCGGCCGATGTTGATGGTGGCCCGATGGCTTACTACCTTCTCTCCGTTCTCGATGTTGTAGCTGGCGAGGTCGGCCGCATCCAACAGGGCACTGCGTTTGAAACCGCCTGCCATGCGAACAAGCTGCGCGGCCGTCAGTCCTTCGGGCAGCGGGTATTTCCCAGGGCGGCGAACCTCACCGTGAATGGTGACGTTGGGAGCATCAGCCTCATAACGGCCGAAGAGTCGCACGGTATCGAATGCCTGCAAATGCACCGGGCTCGTTGCCGATTAGAACTTGCGGAAGATTGAACTCGATGGTTTCCGGGCGATAATCCGGCGGGCGCAGACCGTATGATCTCGCCATGCTCCGACGGTTCAGGCAGGACGTCCTGGTACGAGCGAATCAAGTCGCCCGAGGGTCATGTTGTCGCTGTAGGGATATTTTCCCGGACGCACTACGTGACCTTCGAGGTAGATGGAACGCTCACTGTAGGGGAGTATCGGGGCTACGGTGATTTTGTCGCCATCCTGAACAGCAAATGCTTCGACCGCTTTCCACGCCGCCTCGGGACTACTGCCCGACGGTACGTTCACCCTAACGGTCACCCGTTTGTCATGAGACTCGATGCGTTCGATCCGTGATGTCGCGCATCTGCGCCGACACCATAACGCCGCCCGCCAGGGTGAGTACCTCCGACAAGGTGGCTTCGGTGCGCAACTCGTAGATTGCGGGCCGGCGCACCATTCCGGAGATGGTGACTTGCTGTCCAACTGGTGGAACCAGGATCGTGTCGCCCGGTTCCAGCCGCGCTGAGTCAGTACGGATACCACGCAGCAGGAAGTCATAGAGGTCGACGTCGCGTATCAATTGCTTGCCGCGATAGTGACGAACCGTGCGAAGCGATCCGATAGCCGTCGGTCCCCCGGCCGCATAGAGAGCGTTCAACGGCGTGGAGAGGGAGCTCACGTCGTACGCTCCCGGGCGCTGCACGTCGCCGACGACGTAGATCCGCACTGTACGGAGACGCGAAACGGAAACTTCAACCTTAGCGTCCCGGAACTGTCTGACCAGCGCCTCCTGGATCATCTTCTGCGCCTGCTCAAGGGTGAAGCCCGCCACGACGACTGGTCCGGCTTCCGGCAGAGTTATGCGGCCCTCTCGATCAACCACCCGGGTAAACTGCTGTGCCAAACCACCCCAGAGGCTGATGTTGATGCTGTCGCCCGGACCCAGTACATAATCCGGACCGACCGGAACATCAAGGGTCATCTGTTTCGACTGCATTCCGCGATTCAGAAAAACATCTCCACCAAAACGTTTCAGCGAAGAGCTTTGA
This sequence comes from uncultured Acidobacteriaceae bacterium, assembly GCA_963698845.1. Lineage (GTDB taxonomy): Bacteria > Acidobacteriota > Terriglobia > Terriglobales > Acidobacteriaceae > Bog-257. The sequence continues at coordinate 920,848 of CAVOSH010000004.1, read as the reverse complement.
TCCGGGACCTGGGTGTAAAGATCTCGCATCGCCATCAGATTCATGGGCGTGCTGCGATGCAGTAGCTCGGGCGTACCGTCCGGATACGTGTCAGTAGATGGAGCGCGGGATTTTGTTGCCGCAGCGTTGCGTTTAGTGGTGGGGCGCTGGAGATCGGCCGCAGTCAAGGTATCGTCGCTGGCCGAGTTGCCTGCGAGCGAGGAGGGAAGAGACGCTCCCGATTGCGCCAGATCGGGGCGAGACGCCAGTAGCTGGCTGATCTGGCTGTCCGATGTTCCGGCCATGCCGGAGGACGTCTGCATCGAAGATAAGCTGCCATCCTCCTCCGAGTCCGGTGAAGATTTTGCCTGCTCGATGTCTGCAGCTGTTACGTAGCCGCGGGCGCGCAGCCACATCGTGATGTTGGCGCGTACGCTTGCGTCGGAGACAATCTTGCCCAACAGCATTTCGTCAGTGATGGAATCTTCCTGGATCGCAATGCCCTGAGCCTGCAACTGTTCGGCCGCGAGTCGCTTCAAGTCGACCATCAACTCGGGCTTCTGATTCAGAAGCTCGATGATTTGGCTTGCCGGCAGTGCGCCGTCAGCGCTGGGCATTGCGGATGATGTATCCGTCGCCGCCGGGCTCATCGACTGTTGCTGTGAGTGAGCGAAGGACGATAGGAGAACAATTAGCAGAAGTTGGGAGAGCCATGCGGCGAAGCTTTGAGTTTTGTGCACTGTCATCGCGGTATCACAGTCTGGTTCTGGCGAGAAGCATGAAGCTAATCGGCGGCGTTGGCCGCGCAGTCAGAGGGTTGATAGGCGCCCTTCTCGAGCCGGCGTTTGCGCAATCCCTTCCAGCGCCGGGATTCCACGAAGTATTGCGACCCGGCCACGATATGAAACCGCAGCCGGAAGAAAAAGTAGGCGCAGCTCGTCCAGGCTGCTTTCAGCCTTTGCATCCGGCCGGCTGACGGACTCGCCACAAAGTTCGCCGGAGCACGTCGTGGAAACAGCCGGCGGCGAATCATGAAACGCGTCTGATGTCCGTCGGACAAAGCCTTTTCCAGGATCAAGTAGAGCTTGCTTCCAGGAAAATCGGTCAGCAACACCTCATCTCCATAACGCTCAATCCACAAAGCGACCGCGGCCGGAAGCCGTTCGACAGACCAGTTGATCAATTCGTTGCAGCCAAAACAGCCGAAGGCGTTTTGCGCCAGCTTCAGGGAAGTCCCGAGCGCCAAGGCATTTTGCTGGTCAGGGTTCGCTCTTAGTCGCACACCCCGCCAGAACAGGGAGTCGTTGTAGTGCGCGGCGACAAAGTGCCTGAGCTCCAAAAGCCAGGAGATACGGGTCCATTCACTGCGCAGATGCCGAAATAAATGGGAGACCTGCGATAGAAACATCTCTTCGGCAGGAAGCGCCGGATACGCTCCACCGCGGATCTGTAAAAGGCGGCTGCATTGCAGCAGGGAAGAGTGACGATCCGAACGCGAATCGTCGCAAAGATGTAATTCGACAACCCGTTGAGGTGTGTCTTTGTACAAGTCGGAGATTCGTGGAGTGTCGGCTCCGCCGGTCTTGAGCTCGATGACCTGGCGATTCGCGGCCACCACGGAGTGGCCGAGGGACCTCAAAATGTCACAGCATCGGGTTGCGTCGCGAGCACCAATCAGGAAATCACAATCCATCTGGTAGCGCAGCGCTGGGTTGGGGCAGTAGTCAGGAACATAAGTAAAGCCTTTGAGATTGACGTATTGCAGATGCGCGGCCGCCAGTGCGGCATTCAATCGCACGAACTCATCAAAGAGCGATGCGGTTCGCTGCTTATTGTCAGCCCGACGTCGTTTCAACTGGAGGAGGATGGAATCCGGGATGGCGTCCTCGATTCCAAGTTCGCAGAGCTTTTGCAGGAAGTAGAGAGCCAAACCGCTTGCGTCCAGCCAGTGAAAGTTACGCTTCCAGCGGTGTGACGGAAATACACGCAAGGTCTGTCTATGGTCCTGCGCATCGGGAGCGCGGAAGGTCGCTATGACCGCTGCTGCTAACTCTCGGTCCATGTGGGAAGGTCGAACATCGCAATAGGAAGAGTTAGCGGGTGCGTCTGAAGCCGCGTTGCGTTGATCGTTCAGAGATGGGTTCGATATCCATTTCACTAACCTCCACCGCGACCGACCGCAGAATGAAGTCGAGCGATAGAACGACTCGGAGCTCTTGCTTGCGTCGTAATAAAATGCCTTCCATTTCGGTAAGCGGACCGCCCACGATGCGTACACGGTCGCCTACTTTGAGGAAGGGGTGAGGTTCAGCCCGGCAGATGACGCTTAGAACACGCAAGGCCTCGATATCTTCCTGCGCTAGCGCGGTGGGACGGGCGGAATTCATTGCGAAGCCGATAACTCCCGGAAGCTGCAGGAGCCGTAGTTTCTCACGTAGTGGGAGTCTGACAAACAGGTAGCAGGGAAACAGAGGGAGTTCGACGTCGGCGACCACCCCATTTCTCCAGCGATTTCTGCACCTGTGCAACGGTAGAAACTCCTCGATCGCGCGGGCCCGGAGCTCTTCTGCCACCCGCTTCTCATGCCGTGGCCGGGTCTGCACGGCGTACCATTCCAAAGCGTTCAGCGATGAGTGCACACCGTCGTAACCTGAATCAACCACTGGGAGGTCGAACAGCCTTGCTGTTTTAGCTATCGGTTGGACCTGCATATGGTGTTTTCCAGTCCCGCTGCAAGAATGTACGTTAGCTTCGCCCTGTCACTTAGGATTGTGTGACCTACCCGATGCAAAGCACCCATTTGGACTGACGAATGTCCGCCGATTCGGCACTGTCGAAAGAGTTGTGCAACGGCTGTTACTGTCGACGTTGCTCTAATTCGAAGTATCGTTTTCTTTGTTGATCCACCGTTGCGGCGACTAAAGAGTCAGCAGCAGCACCGTGAATGCTGTCACAATAACCTTGCGAAATTCCGGTGTTGTCAAACGCCCATCGCGGATTTGTGACTTTTTTGTCAATTGCGACGGGTTTGCTGATTCGAAGCTTTTGTAGAAAATCGCTTGTTGACACAGTCCCAACGCTCGCGAAACTACTGGGCGCCCGTTGCTGCCTGTGCATCGAATGCGTGGCGTTTCGGTCCATCCTCTTTCAAGGCCTCCCGAACAACAGCGAATACCGACAGGAACATAACTCCGGCAATGATTTTGGCGAATCCGGCGCCGAGTAAACCCATCCGGTGAATCAGAAAGTAGCCACAACCGAGCGAAAGCATGCCGGATGCCACGCTTACCACCGCCAATGCGCGCGAACGTCCAAGGGCAAGCGCAGCATACTGGGGAACGACGCTGAGGGCGAGGAGTCCATTACCAATGGACATGGCCACCAGCAGGTCATGATATTGCGCAGCAATTGCGCCCCCGAGCCACCAGCGAAGGATAAATTTCGCACCCACGATCAATATCGTAGAAATCGCGAACACCATTAGCGTGGCGAAGGTAGTGGCGAGACGATAGCTGCGTCGAGTGCCGGACCGTCGTCCGGATGAGTGTTGCGCACTGAAATTTGGGAAAACAAAGTTAAAAGCGGCAGCCATAAGCGCGGCGATGGGCTGGGTCAATTGATTGCATAGAGCGTAATAGGCCAAGGGGGCAGTTCCCAGCAAACCCGCTACCAGCAGGCGATCCGCGTAAGCGATCGATACGCCCAGTGCGGCCTTTAACCAGGTGAAGGCGCCAAAAGAAAAGACCTCGCGAATGCCTGCAAGGATATCGCTCCCCCACCAAACATCCTCTGCCTGCAGAACGCTATACGCCAGGCTGGCCTGACCGGCCAGACTCACGAGTCCGAGGCCCAGCGTGGCCCAGAGAATGGCAATCAGGCCATACCCATTCAGCGCCAGGCCGAGCGCCGAAAGGGTGACTGAGGAGCGGGTCAGCACCGAGATAATTACCATCGGGCGATAACGCTCACAGCCGCGTAGCGCTGATGTGAAAACACTTTCAGCGAATCGGGCAAGAAGCAGCACGGCACTGATCCGGACAGCGACGATGCCGGCGTGCTGAAGGTTCGCCTCGACCCTGAACACATGCCCGATCAACCATGGCGCGGTAGCTGCCATTACGATCGCCGACAGCAGGCCGAACCCACAGTTGAGTACCAGGACGGCCATCGTCGATCGGAGTGCGCCGGCCTTATCTCCGCAGCCGCGATACATGGAAACATACTTCGTCGCGCCGTCGCCGAATCCCCCACCCAACCCGCTTGCCGTGGCGGCTATTGAATTCACCAACATCCAGGTGCCGTACTGCTGAACTCCCAGCGCCCGCAGCAGAAGCGGCGCGGCAATCAGCATCAGTGCCGGCTGTGAAATGTAATCCAGCACGCTGTAGAAAACGTTTTGACGTATCGTTCGCGACACCAGTGTCATTGAGCATCCGCTATGCGTTCGCCCGACATGGAGGCGTCCACCATTTTCAGTCGATCGACAAGGGTAGGCAGCAACTCGTCGACAAACCGCTCGGCAGAAATGGAGGAGCCCAGGAATCCGACGATCTCGCGGCGCTGGCAATCAAGTACAAGCACAGTGCCGATGCCCGCAAGAAGCGTGATTAAGGGCGGCGCCGAAATGATGGTGACTCCCGAAGCGTCGGGTGGGGCATCACGATCGCGAACTACCTTTGCCAACAGCAGGGTTTGCGAAGCAGAGCCAATAGAGTCGCCGGCCTTCGGTTGCATTCTTGCCACAATTTCGACATCGTCGCTCTGGAGTTCGACTCTAACGCCGCTAATTAGCGTGCGGCTGGATTGGGGCGTTGGCGCGAAACGTCGCAGCAAGTCCGGGACCGCCGCCTCCGTTGTGCTCATGCCGGCACCTCTTGACGCTGCGCCGCAAAGAATTCCTTCAGGCCTTTGACCGCAATCTCCGGTGCCCCGCCGTAACTCAATGTCCAACAGGACAGTCGCGAGACTTGCTCAACCAGAGCGGAACGCGCGTGGGTCATTTCACTTACCTCCGGAGGGAGGCGTTCAACACTGCGCTCCAGGTATTGGCATGCTTCCTCAGCACAAACGGGACGCAGGCGGCAGCCTAACTCAGTCGACCGTTCAAGAAAGAAGAACCAACGCGGTTCGCAGGAGAGTTGAACCTGAGCGCCCAGGTCGAGCGGGCATAGCTCGTAGGCCAATTCGTCTTTTAGTGCAGGAGCTAACGGATACCGAACCAGGTCTGGAAAGTGCTTCACCGCGTCGGGCAGCAACTTTGCGGGTACGGCCAGACCGTGTGCAACGATTTGGCCGCCAGCCATGGCCAGATAAGACCAGTCGTCCGAGATGTAGCCGAATCCCTGCTGCGCCAGCGCCACCGACAAGGTCGACTTACCAGCTCCGGATTCCCCGGCAATGAGCATTCCGGCGCCGTCATAGGTCAGGCAGGCGGCATGGACGGGAACCACACCTACGGAAGGTCCCAGCACGCCAATCGCGATGGGCAGCAGAACGCGGTCCCAGAAGTTTTGATCGGCAGCCATTTCTTCGCTGACGGTCGCTAGCACTTTTTGACGTGCCAGATCAAAGACGAATACGTTTTCTTCTCCGAAGGAGGCCATGACTAGATGCCGCAGACCCCGGAAGTGAGGACGCCTGGGACCGCTATCTTTTTCGCAGTGTGCGAAGACCAGCATCTCGAATGCACCAGATAGGTCTTGCGTATCGCTCCCCTGCCACTTGCTCAAGCTGTCTCTCACAATGTGAGAATTCGTCTTCACGCGACAGAGCGCTCCCGCTAACTGCAGCTCGAGGCAACAAGTGAGGGCCGAGGCGTCGATAACAACTTCCCGTCTCATGGGAAATCACTTTATCGCGGATTTCGAAGCGAAACGCGTCCTCCAACCAAAGCTGACAATTTGTTGACATCGCGGTGACAACCGGCGTGGTGAGGAATCTTAGGATGCCGTCATTACGGAATGCCGGTATGAAGAAAAAAATCGTTTTCTTCTTTCCCTCGTTTGCAAGCAGTGAAGCCACCGCACCACTCGGCATCCTGGCGGTCGCGACACCGCTAATGCGGGCCGGCTACGAAGTTTGCCTGATCGATTCCACGATTACCCCAAATTACAAGAAGCGCGTCCTGGAAGAAGCGCGCGATGCGATCTGCCTGGGCATCTCGCTGGTAACCGGACCCATGATCCGCGAGACCGTCGAAATCGCGCGCGCGCTTAAAGAATGGAACCCCGATTTCCCGATCATTCTCGGCGGCTGGCATCCGTCCTTGCTGCCGACCCAGACGCTGGAAGCCCCCTTTGTCGATTTCGTGGTTCGCGGGCAGGGAGAAGATCGCTCTCTGGAACTGGTGCAGCACATCGAGAGCCGATCGGCGCCGGACTTTGTTGCGGGCATCGGCTTCAAGCGGGACGGCAAGCTGATCTTCACCCAGGAGCGTCCGTTGCGGCCTCTGGTGGAGATGCCTCCCAAGGCCTATCATCTCGCCGACTTCGACGCCTACGAGCGGCTCTGCGGACGGCGATGGGCCATGTACACCTCCAGCCTGGCCTGCCCCTTCAATTGCGCGTATTGCACCAACGCCGGCGTCTACGGACGCAAATGGAATGCCCTGCCTGCGGAGCAGTTTGTGCAGGAGACAGTCGAGCTCACGCGGCGTTACGACCTGGAGATGCTCTGGGTCGTCGATGACAACTTCCTGGTCGACCTTGATCGCGCGCGCGAAATTGCCGCCGGACTGGTGCGCGAGGGCGCGAACTTCCAGTGGAGCATTCAGGCCACGACCAACCTGGTGGCGCGACTTTCGCTGGAAGACCTGAAGCTGCTGCGGCGGAGCGGTCTGCACCAGATCTGCCAGGGAGCCGAGTCGGGATCGCAGAAGATGCTGGATGCCATGAACAAGGACTTCCAGGACTTTGATTCGATCTACGAGAGTGCGGCGCGCTGCATTGCCGCGGGAATTCGTCCCTCCTTCAACATCATCTTCGCCTTTCCGGGAGAAGGGCCGGCCAGAGCGCCAGGAGACCGTGCGCTTCATCATGGATATGTGCCGCCGTTTTCCCGGGGCGGAGTTCTGGACCAACATCTTCACCCCGTATCCGGGCGCGCCGATCATGGAGAGAGCGAAAGAGATCGGCATTGACGTGCCCACGTCGTTCGAAGGCTGGGCCGACTTCTTTCCACGCTATACGAAGCTTCCGTGGCTCAATGGCCGCGAGCACCAGCGGCTTCAGGTCATGCGCGACTACCTGCGCATCGCTTTTGACCGCGTACCGATCGCCGCCGACCGGCGCAGTCGCTTCACTCGGACAGCGCAGAAGTGCATCTCGCTACCGGCGCGCTGGCGGCTGGAGCACGACGTGCTAGCTTTCCCGGTGGAGCTGTGGATCAACGACAAGCTGAAACAGAGAACTGCTGCGGCCATGAAGCCGGTGGTTGACGCCAAGCGCCTGGAGCCGGCCGCGCGGAACAGGTGGCGTGCTGATGCGCGGCAAGGTCATCTTGTTTTATCCGCCATATGACGGGCCGCCGCTAAGCGCGCCGCTGTGTCTGCTGACACTGGCTGCCACGCTGCGGGAGGCGGGCTTCGAGGCTGTCGTGATCGATGCAGCGATCGAGCCCGACTACAAGCGTCGCATCTTGCGCGAAGCATCGAGCGCGCTGTGTCTGGGTATCTCGGTGCTGACCGGTCCGATGATTCGCGGGGCCATTGAAGTTTCGGAAGCGATCAAGGAGCAGTATCCAACGTTGCCCGTCGTTTTCGGAGGCTGGCATCCCAGCCTGCTTCCGGCAGAAACCCTCAACGAACCGCTGGTCGATGCGGTCGTCCGCGGACAGGGTGAGATCACCCTGCTGCAACTCGCAGAGGCATTGCAGCGAAGGCACACCGCTCGGGGGTATTAACGGCCTCTCGTGGAAGGTCGATGGCGTCGCGCACCACAATGCCGAGCGACGTGTGCAACCGCTGGAATCGCTGCCCAGTGCCGGCGTTCGACCTGGTCGACTTCGATGCTTACGAGCGCGCCTGTGGCGTGCGCAAGCTGGCTTATGCCACCAGCGTTGGCTGTCCTTATGCCTGCAATTACTGCACGGACATGGTTTTTTACAAGCGGCGCTTCAACGCGCTATCGGCGGAACGAGTTGCCGGCGAACTGGCGGCGCTGGTTACGCGGTACCGCATCGCGGAAGTGGCGCTGCTGGATTCGAACTTTCCCGTCGATCTGAAGCGCGCGCTGCGGATCGCGGCTGCAATCAAAGAATCCGGCGTGAAGTTTCGCTGGACCTTCCAGGCATCCACCGACTTTCTGTGCCGCATGAGTGAAGACGAAGTCCGACTGCTGGGCGAGAGCGGCGTTTCGCACATGGGATTCGGCACCGAGTCGACCTCGGAAGATGTTTTGAAGCTGATGAACAAACGCCATCAGCGCGTTGACGAGATGTTCGAGACCGCGCGTAAGGCGAACCTGGCCGGACATTCGCGTCACCTTCAATCTGATCTTCGGTTATCCGGGTGAAACCGAGGCGGACCGCGCCATCACCTTCCGCACGATGAGCGAGATTGCGCGGCAGTTCCGCAACGTCAGCTTTTCGCCGAATATCTTCACGCCCTATCCGGGTATTCCCATCTGGCCGCAGCTTCGCGAGCTTGGGCGTGCACGAGCCGAAGTCACTGCGCGAGTGGATGGAGATGCCGCTGGGAGCCAATGTGCTTCCCTGGCTGCAGGGCAGGGAACTCGAGCGGCTTGCAGCGCATGCTCGAGTACTTCCTGCTCAACAGCCAAATTCACCATCACGCGGAGCAAGAGCTTTCCGCTTCTGCGTCGAGGCGTCCGCCGCATTGTGGAAGCCCCCGTACGGTGGAGATTGCGGCGAAGCCGCTATGCCTTTCCGTGGGAGCTGTGGCTGGCGCGTTCCACGGAACGCCTGGTGTTGCGGCGGTCGCTTGGTTACCGGGCAAGAGCTGCCAAAGGAGCCGGCAAGCGCATGTTGAAGCGAGCGAGTTGGGAGGTGACACGGTGACTGACGTTCTGCTGACCCATTCGTATCACCTGCCGTACGACCGCAAGCAGGTGCGGAAGATGCAGCCGTATCTGCCGCTGGGAACGTTGTATGCCGCGTCGGTCTTGCGCGCGCAGAACATCTCGGTTGCGGTATTCGACACCATGCTGCAGCGACCCGGTCGCCGGATTCCCCGACGCGCTTAAGCAACACGCTCCCAGGATCGTGGCGATCTATGAGGACGATTTCAATTTCCTCTCGAAAATGTGCCTGACCCGCATGCGCGAGCTGGCATGGTGGATGATCGCCGTCGCCCGGCGCTGCGGAGCGACTGTGATCGTCCATGGCTCCGATGCCAGCGACCATGCGGAAGAGTATCTGCAGCATGGCGCCGACTACGTGCTGATCGGCGAAGCCGAGAGAACCTTGTGTGAACTCTGCGGGCAGCTTACTGCGACGGGAAAGATCCGGGAACTGTGGACGGTCTGATCAGCTCTCGACTCGGTCACGTCAGCAATTGCGCAGCACTGCGCCGCTGCCCAGAGCCAGCTCGCTGGTCGGATCTTGCCGGAACCGGCGCGCGATCTCGTCGATATCGCGCCTTACCGCGATGCTTGGACGGAATGCCCACGGCTACTTCTCGATGAACGCCGTTGCCAGCCGCGGATGTCCGTATCGCTGTAACTGGTGTGCCAAGCCGATTTCGGGCGACCAGTTTCACGTACGTCCGGCGGAGGCCGTGGCGGACGAGATGCTTCGGCTGAAAGCATGATCACGGCGCCGAACACATCTGGTTCGGAGACGACGTCTTCGCACTGAATCATCACTGGGCGGAACAATTCGCCGATGAAATCGAAAAACGGAATTGCGCTGTTCCATTCAAGATTCAGTCGCGCGCCGATCTTATGACGGACGAGACTGTCGCAAGCTCTGCAGCGTGCGGGATGCGCGGAAGTCTGGATGGGCGTTGAGTCGGGCTCGCAAAGGATTCTCGATGCGATGGATAAGGGTTTGCTGGTCTCCGAAGTCGTCGACGCACGCCAGCGGCTCAAGGATGCCGGGATTCGTGCCTGCTACTTCCTGCAATTCGGCTATCCCGGCGAAACCTGGAAAGACATCCAACAGACGATCGCGCTGGTACGCCTCACTCATCCCCACGATATCGGGGTGTCTGTTTCTTATCCGCTGCCGAACACCAGGTTCTACGAGAAGGTGCAAGCCGAACTGGGCCACAAGCGCAATTGGACCGACAGTGACGACCTGTGCTGCGATGTTTATCGCCGAATACAACGACGACGTTTTACCACGCTCTTCGCGACGCGTTGCATGCCGAGGTTGATTCCTGGCGCGACCGCAGACGGTTGCGGGATAGGTCGCCGGCTTGTGGCAGCGGGTGGCGGAACTCGAGCCCGTCAGCCGGAATCCGAGCGCTACCCGTTTCCGTTTGGAGACCCCAAGCCGCGGAAGCGCTGGGTCGTCGCAGCTACTCCCACTCTGTGCAGATAGCTGCCGCCACGAGGGAGGCCTAATGCCAGAGCTGCTTCTGACCCACGGCTATTTCATGTTCGAGGATCCCAAAGAGCTGCAGATCCTGAAGCCGTATGCTCCCTTGGGCATTCTGTACCTTGTGCTCGCATCTTCGCGCCAAGGGCTTCGACGTCGATGTGTTCGACACGACCTTCTGCACCCGCGATGCTGCTGTTCCACCATCTGCGAAGCGAGAAGCCTTCGGTGCTCGGGGTTTATGCCAACCTGATGACCCGGCACAATGTGGTCGACATTCTGCGCGTCGCGCGCGAGGCGGGATGGAAGACCATTGTCGGTGGCCCGGAACCAGGAGCCTACGCTCAGGAATACCTGGAAGCCGGCGCAGATGTTGTGGTTTTTGGCGAAGGCGAAATCACGATGCAGGAAGTCCTGGAGGCCTTTCGGGCCGGGGATTCCTGTGCTAGGGCGAAGATCGCCGGGATCGCGTTCCTCGATGACGACCGGCGCGATGCACCAGACAGCTCGCGTCGAGCCCAGATTCGCGACCTGGACGCGCAACCTTGGCCGGCCAGAGATGCGATTGATATCCAACGATACGTGCAGACCTGGAAAGATGCGCACGGAAAGGGTTCGGTATCGTTCATCACCGCGCGCGGGTGCCCTTACAAGTGCCGTTGGTGCAGCCACCAGGTGTTTGGAACAACCCACCGCCGGCGCAACCCGATGCTTGGTGGTGGACGAGGTGGAGTGGCTGTTGCAACGCTACTCTCCTGACATGGCGTGGGTGGCAGACGACGTCTTCACGATTCATCATGGCTGGATTCGCGACTATGCGGCAGAGATGAAGCGCCGCGGCTTGCGGATCCCCTTCGAGTGCATCTCGCGCGCCGATCGCCTGAACGAAGAGATGCTGGACCTTCTGGCGGAGCTGGGCTGCTTCCGCATCTGGATCGGCTCGGAGAGCGGATCGCAACGCATTCTCGACGCGATGGAACGGGGCGTCAAAGTAGAGCAGGTGCAGAAGGCAATTGAGCTGAGCCGCGCGCGCGGCATCCAGAGCGGCATGTTTCTGATGTGGGGCTATGAAGGCGAGCAATTGCCGGACATCGAAGCGACGATCGAGCATGTCAAGCGCTCGCAACCGGATATTTTCTTCACCACGGTGGCTTATCCCATCAAGGGAACGCCCTACTACGAGCGGACGAAGGACCGCCTGGTTGCAGCTAAAGGCGTGGAGCGACAGCTCCGATCGTGAGCTCAAGATCAAGGGACGCCATTCGCGCAGGTTTTACGACTACGCTGACCGATTGCTGCGCGATGAAGTGGCGCTCTCCACCTTGACGAACAGAAACGCGACCGACCCGGTCGTAATCGCGGACCTGCAGTCGCGAATTCGCGCTAACCGTGAAGGTCTGACGTCGACATACGCGGAGGTGGAGGCGTGACTCACTTGCTCCAGATGCCGCCGCCCATAGCGCCGGATCCGCGTTCGACACTATCGCGGAGCAGTACGACGAATGTTCACGCGCTCGCTGATCGGGCGAGCGCAACGTGACGCTGTGTGGGATGTCTTAGGCCAGACATTCAAAGGCGGCGAGCGGGTTTTGGAATTGAACTGCGGTACTGGGGAGGACGCACTTTTCCTGGCGCGCATGGGCGTATCGGTCCTCGCCTGTGACGCGTCTGAGCGAATGATCGCCGTAGCCGCTGGTCGAAGCGCAACCGCGATCTGCGGCGCCCAAGTGCAGTTCAAGGTTATTTCCAACGAGCGAATTGGTGAATTGCAGAGCTGGAATGTTCGACGGAGCATTCTCCAATTTCTCCGGACTGAATTGTGTAGCCGACCTGTCTGCCGTCGCACGTCAGCTGGCATTGCTGATCAAGCCCCGCGGCCGCATTCTTCTATGCTTCTCGAGCCGTCTTTGTCTGTGGGAGACGTTGTGGTACCTGGCTCATGGTGAGATGTCGCGGTCAGTGCGGCGCTGGAAGGGAACCGCTACAGCCACCCTGGGCGATATTGTCTTACAGGTGCAGTATCCCACAATGAGAGACGTCCAAGAGAAATTCCGGCCATTGTTTCGTCTGCTCGGTTGTAAGGGCATCGGCGTCACGGTTCCGCCATCGTACGTGGAACACGTGGCTCGCAAATATCCGACGGCGCTAGCCGGGCTGATGGCAATTGATCGCATAGTTGCCACCTGGCCGGTCTTTCGGGTCACCGGAGATCACATGTTGCTCACTTTGGAAAGGTCCGGGATATGAGAGCGACAGCGAGACAGCAGAGCTCCGTCACTGAACAAGGCCGGTCCGGCTTGGAACTGGGACTGCACTGTCCACAGTGCGGCGTTCCCCTCGGCACCCTGCGGCGAAGATGAATTTCCTCCGGAGTTCCTGTATTCGTGCTCGACCTGCCTCTTCCAGATGCTTAACGAAGATGGAATTTGGAACGCCTTGCCCACAGTGCGCAAAGCGTACTTCGAGCGCTTTATTCGCGAATACCGGTTCGTGCGAGAAGCAGAAGGGCGAGGGAGCCGCGATCCTGAATACTACCTGGCGCTGCCCTTTCAGGATCTCTCTGGGCACAACCAGCAGCAGTGGGCGATTCGGTCACGCACATACGACTTCCTGGAGCGAAGATTCTGCCCGGGATCGAAGACCGTACGGCTCGCAGTCTACGTGTTCTTGACCTGGGCGCGGGGAATGGGTGGATGAGCTATCGCCTGGCGTTGCGAAACCATTTGCCAGTCGCGGTCGATGTGTTCACCTCAGACCTGGACGGATTGGCTGCTGCGGTTCATTACCGAAAGAAGCTGCCGGGATTGTTCCCTCGATTTCAGGCTGAAGCTCGACCGTCTTCCATTCGCAGACAGACAATTCGACCTGGCGATTTTCAACGCATCCTTCCATTACTCCGAGGACTATTTCGAGACGTTGGGCGAATCGATTCGCTGTCTGCGCCAGGGAGGTACGGTGATTATCGCTGACACAGCGTGGTACAGCGGCGATGAGAGTGGGCAACGGATGCTGGCGGAGCGTCGACGCACTTTCAACGAGCAGTATGGATTTCCCTCCGACGCTATCCCAAGCCTTGAATACCTGACCGATGAGAGGCTTGCTGCTCTTGAGCAACAGTTCGGCATTCGCTGGCAAGTCTACGCGCCATTCTATGGGATGGGTTGGGCGATGCGGCCACTGGCGGCGAAGCTGAAAGGTAAGCGCGAGCCCTCGCGCTTCCGGATCTATGTTGCGGAGGTGGCGAAGTGATCGTTCTTTTCAATCCTCGCGCCACTCGGCCGCGCAATTGCCGTCTTCCTTTGTCGGTGCTCGCGTTAGCAGCCGTGCTGGAAGGCCGTGAAGAGTACGCGATTGTCGACGGCAATGTGGACAGCGATCCAACCGCCAGCATCCTTCGACTCATTGACGAACAGCATGTCGAGATGCTGGGCGTAACCTGCATGCCCGGACCGCAGATGGCCGCGGCCATGGAGTCTAGCCGGGAGATCCGGCGGCTGCGTCCGCATGTGCCGATCGTCTGGGGCGGATACTTCCCCTCAACCTACACCGACGCCACATTGAATGCCGCTTATGTTGACTACGCTGTTCGCGGACAGGGCGAGGACACGCTGCTCGAACTGCTGGATGCGCTACGCGGATCGCGCGATTTCGAGTCGATCGCGGGCCTCTCGTATAAAGACGTCTTCGGCCTGCACCGCCACAACCCTGAGCGGGTGATGAAGGGCCCGGACGCGTTTCCCTGGATGCCTTTTCATCGCGTGCCGGTCCAGAAATATCTGAGGCCATCGTTCTTCGGCAAACGCACGGCGGTTCATCATGCCAGCATCGGCTGTCCGTTCCGCTGCAGTTTTTGCGGAGTGCACGCTGCCTATGGTTCGCGGGAACGATTCGAAGATCCCGCGCGCACAGCGGCAATCCTTGAGCATCTCGCGACAAAGTATGGCGCCGACTCGGTTCAGTTCTACGACATGAACTTCTTCCTGCGTGAAGATCACGCGCGCGACCTGGCAGAACGGCTCGCACCGCTGGGCCTCCGCTGGTGGTGCGAGGCGCGCGTCGATGTGATGTCACGCTATTCCGATGCAACCCTGGCTGCACTGAAGCGCGGCGGGTGCACCATGGTTTTCTTCGGCGCAGAGTCCGGGTCCGACTGGGCGCTGAAGGAAATGAAGAAGGGCATCACGACGGAGCAGACATTGCAGGTCGCCAGTCGGATGCGGAACTTTGGCATCATTCCGGAATTCTCCTTCGTGGTGGGAAATCCCGGCGATCCGGAGCGCGATACGCGCGAAACCCTTGCAATTCATCCGCCAGATCAAGCGGCTCGATCCCCGGGCGGAGATCATCATCTACCACTACACGCCTGTACCACAGCGTGGGAGTATGTACGGCGAAATCGACGGTCAGATCGAGTTTCCCGCCACGCCGGAAGAATGGGCGAGCCCGCGGTGGATGGATTTCACGCTGCGCATCGATCCGAACACCCCCTGGTTGAAGCGCAAGACCAAAAACCTGATCGACAATTTCGAAACCGTCGTGAGCTCACGCTGGCCCACGGTGCAGGATATTCGCGCGCCCCGCTGGAGCCGCGCCTTGCTGCAGAGCCTGAGCGCGTGGCGCTACTCGTCCGAAATATACGGCTATCCCAAGGAACTGCACTGGGCGCAGCGGCTAATCGATCTGCGTCGACCGAAGCAGGAGAGTCTCGTGACAGGCTAATGACGTTCAGCAGCCAAATTGACGATGCCGGGACACGCTGAAAAGCAACAGCGCGAGTTCGCGCTATGGTCGCGGATGTATGACGAGTCACCTAACCCGCTGCTCGCCCTGGAGCAGCGCTTCCTTGGCACCATTGCTGCCTGACCTGGGTGATAAAGATGTACTGGACGTGGGTTGCGGAACCGGACGGTGGCTGGAACGATTGCAAACGTACAATCCACACAGTCTCACGGGGATCGATTTCTCTCCGGAAATGGTTGCACGCGCCAGACAAAAAATTGGGCGAAAGGCCGTCGTCAAAGTCGGCGATGCAACTTGCCTGCCGGTTGCGGATGGGACGACCGACGTGGTCATCGCATCGTTTCTTGCCAGCTACGTTCCCAGCATCGACGCTTTCGCCGGAGAGCTGCGGCGCGTGGTGCGCGCGAGAAGTCGAATCTATATTTCCGATGTTCATCCCGAAACAGCAGAAGCGTGCCACTGGAAGCGGAGCTTTCGCAGCGGGGACCGTCAGGTGCGGCCGGCAACCTATCCCCGATCATTGGCCGAGACAATATCGAGCCTCTGTAATGCCGGGTTCAGGATTACTGCGTTATTGGAGCCGCCATTCGGCGTTCCTGAACTGGAGATCTTCCGTTCAGCGGCGAAGTTGGATGCATTCGAAGCGGCCGCAGGACTGCCTGCAATCTATGTGCTGGAGGCCAGGATCGACGATGACCACGAAACCTTTGTTGACGTGTCATCTCGAAGTGGTCCTCAGATCTGGCTGCATCGAGCCAGGATTGCGCTCGATGGCGATACTTCAATTACGAGCGATATCGAGATCCGCGATGGGCGGGTGTCTACCCTGGCCTCGCCCGGTAGGCTGCGCCGCGAGCAAGCAGAGTCCGCAGGCGTGCATCTGCACAGCTACCTGCTGCTCCCCGGATTGATCAACGCCCACGACCATCTGGAGTTCGGGTTGTACCCCAACTTAGGCCACGGCCCATACCAAAATGCATCCGAGTGGGCGCAAGACATCCAGAAGCGTGATAGCGCAATCATAGCCGCTCAGCAGTCCTTATCGCGTGAGGTACGTCTCTGGTGGGGAGCGATACGCAACTTACTGTGCGGCGTAACCACCGTCTGTCATCACAACCCATTGCATCCGGAATTGATGGACGCCGATTTCCTGATCCGTGTGGCGAGCAATTACAACTGGGCGCATTCGCTTGCAATGGACCCGGAAGTGCGAGAGAAATTCGCGTCGACTCCCGAAGCCACTCCATTCGTCTTGCACGCCGGCGAAGGAATGGATGAAGCGGCTGCGGCTGAGGTGTTTGAGCTTGATCGCCTGAAGGTCCTCGACGAGCGGACCGTTTTAGTGCATGGCTTGGCGCTCGGTTCTGAAGGCGTCGATTTAATCAATGCTCGGGCTGCAACGCTGGTTTGGTGCCCAAGTTCCAATCGCTATCTGTTCGGCCGGACCCACAGCCACAATATCGTTGCCAGGATTCGGAACGTGCTCCTCGGAAGCGATTCGCCTCTTACTGCGGCAGGCGACCTGCTGGATGAGGTCCGCATTGCGCATCAGGAAGTGGGCGTGTCTGCGCGCGAGCTGTACCGCATGGTGTTCGAGAGGGCTGCTGAGGTTTTCCGTTTGCACGAAGGCCAGGGAGCCATCCGGCCCGATGCTGCTGCCGATGTCATTGCAGTTCGCGACAAGGGACTGAGCCCGGCTGAAACGATCGCCGGCCTGAGCGCCGGCGATATTGAGTTGGTAATTGTCGGCGGGCGGGTACAACTTGCGTCTGAAGATATATTTCGCAGATTACCGCCCGAACTATCGCGGGACTTACGTCCACTTCAGGTTGAATCAACCCTGCGCTGGGTCCGAGCCCCGTTGGGACAACTCTTTCGCGAGGCGCAACGAGTTCTGGGTTGCGACATGAAGGTCGGTGGAAAAAGGGTGCGGCATGTTTGCTCAGCATGGCTCTAAGGATCAGTCGCGGTTGGAGCTGTCTGACGATCTCATCGAGATGATGCCCGTCCTGGTTCTCAATGTGCACAGCCGATGTAACTGCCGGTGCCTGATGTGCGACATCTGGAAGCGCGACGAGGGAGCGGAAATCACCGCAGCCACTCTGGAGCGGCATCGTGAGTCCCTGCGGCGTCTGCGCGTCGAATGGGTGGTCCTGACCGGCGGAGAGCCGCTGATGCATAGCGATCTTAGTTCGTTGTGCGAGTTTCTCCGTGAGCTGGATGTGAGGCTGACGCTGCTGACCACCGGGTTGCTGCTGTCAAGGCGGGCGGCAGAAGTGGCGACACTGTTTGATGATGTCATCATTTCCCTCGACGGACCGAGGTCGGTCCATGATTCCGTCCGGCGGGTGAAAGGCAGCTTCGATCTCATCCAGTTGGGCGTGTCGGAGTTGCGCGGGAGGCGTTCCGACATCCGTGTCAGCGCGCGAACCACGGTGCAGAAGATGAACCATCGCTCTCTGCGCGCGACAGTGCTCGCTGCAAAGGAGCTTGGCCTCGAGGGCATCTCTTTTCTTGCGGCTGACCTGACTTCGGAAGCCTTCAACCGGCCATTACTCTGGCCGATAGAAAAACTAAACGAAGTAGGCCTCTCGATCGAGGAAGTGGGCGCGCTGGAAGATGAGTTAGAGGCGCTGATCGTCGAATTCCAAGCCGATCTTCTCAATGGCTACATCGCGGAGAATGCGGCGAAGCTGAGGAAAATTGCACAGCATTTCAGGGCTCATCTGGGCTTAGGTAGTGCGATGTCGCCCAGATGCAACGCTCCATGGGTGTCTGCCGTCGTTGAAACCAACGGAGCCGTACGCCCTTGCTTCTTCCATCAGCCAATCGGGAACCTGCAAGCCGGAACCTTTGAAGAAATCATCAACGGCGAAGCAGCACGAGCCTTCCGCCGGAGACTGGACGTTGCCACAAACCCCGTTTGTCGAAATTGTGTCTGTTCGCTGTACATGCCTGATGCCGCAGGGCGCATCGATGGCAGAACGAGCCGTATACATTCACGTTACGGAAGTGACAATGGATAAGATTCTCGTCATCGATAATGATTCCGCAACCCGGAGGGTCCTGCATCAAATGTTTATGAGCTCCGAATTTGAGGTAGCGATGGCAGCAGACGGGAGTACCGCTATCTCTCTCTTCGATGCCATCATGCCACGAGTCGTTATCGTCGAGCCGCGTATTCCCGGGTTTGCCGGACGGGATTTTTGCAGTGAGATCCGGCGTCGTTCTGCAAATGTGCCAATCCTGGTGCTGAGTGCGGCGAAAGCGGAGGTGGACAAGGTGGTTCTCCTGGAACTGGGCGCCGACGACTATGTCACTAAGCCGTTCAGCCCACGAGAACTGCTGGCGAGAGTCCGGGCCGCCGTGCGGCGTTTGAATCGCGAAAGACCAATCGAACACAGCAATTACAGTTTTGCCGGCCTGGAGGTCAATTTTCTGAGCATGGAGGTCATGCGCGACGGAACCGCGGTGCCGCTCACTCCGCAAGAATTTAAAATGTTGCGGTTCTTCCTGGCAAACCAGGGCCGCGTTATCTCCGACGATGAGTTGTTACGCGAGGTCTGGAGTCATCGTCCGCTGTCAGGTTCTCGGACTGTCGCGACTCACGTTATGCGTCTCCGTCAAAAACTGGAGAAGGATCCCGGTAAGCCGGTGCATCTCCGAACTGTGCACGGCGCGGGCTACAAATTTCTCACCTAACTCTGAAACAGGCAATGTTTCTTCCTGGCAAACTCTAACTCACACACCGTACCCAGTTCGCTCATCGCAAGTGCGCTTTCGCGCGTCGCTGTTGAATGCTTACTCGCGGATAGCCCAGCTATTGCAACTTCGCGTTTCTCAACTTGTCCTGCTCGCCAACAGGTATTGACTCGGTGAGGGTGTGACTTAGTGGGCGTCCGACATCCGTCCTGCGAGAATTGCCTGGCCGGCATCGCTTTCATAAGCGAGCCGGACTACTGCCGCGCGAGAGTATGTCGAAGGTATCCTGCAACATCGCTAACGAAGCGGTGCACCGAAACTTCTGCAATGCGATGGCCGGCTATCGCGTTCATAGTCTTTCCTAGGGAACCGAACGGCGGTTGATAAATCCCACAAAAATCCAGCTGTGTCTCAGTCGTGGTGAGCGGGTAAATCGGAGAGTTCGCCCTGCATGAACGGAAATAACCGCGGCAGGGTTGCGGCCTCCCATT
Source organism: uncultured Acidobacteriaceae bacterium (assembly GCA_963698845.1). GTDB lineage: Bacteria > Acidobacteriota > Terriglobia > Terriglobales > Acidobacteriaceae > Bog-257. The sequence goes on along the minus strand of CAVOSH010000004.1, from coordinate 901,439 downwards.
CGAGGAGCAATCTGGTGCTGGCGCTCGAGGGTGTATCCCCAACTTTCTCCTCAATACCTTTCACGAGGATCTGGATGTCGGATTTCACTCCAATCCCACCGAAGTCGACGTGCAGTTCGGCCGCGACCGATTCAGCCCGATGGGCAGCAGCCTTTGTCGCGGACTGGAACACCGTGAGCGCGTTCTCTTTGAGGATATCGCGGACGCGATCGTAGGGATGGTTTACGTAGTCGTAGCTTCGGATCGCAAGTCCCGTGTTCATCGGGTTGTTCCCACCAATCCGACCAGGAAGATAACCAGCTTACGAACTGGGTCAGCAACGCAAATGTATCACAGCGCGGTTCAGGTTCGATGTTGCTGGTTCGGTGCAGAACATCCGCCACAGGATTGCCCGTTCGGATGCCGGTCTGCCTCAAAGCCACAGGAAATCATTTTGCTTGTGTATGATATCTACCATTTCGGATTGGATCGGGTTAACGCTATCCAAGGGTGAGGAGGCTCGATGGCTCACATTGATGTACCCCTGTCGCGCTCGGGGTTCGGACAGACCCGCCGCGCCGACAACTGGTGGGTGCAGCCGGTAGTCGTGTTCTTGGTTCTCTCGGCATTCATTGTTTATTCCACCTGGGCTGCGTTGCAGGGACAGCACTATCGGTTCGGGCCGTATCTCTCGCCTTTCTACTCGCCGGAATTGTTTGGTCCCAGCGGATGGTTTGGCCGGATGCCGGCTTGGATACCAGCATCGGTCACTGGAGCCATGCTCATCCTCTGGGCGCCGGGTGGGTTTCGATTCACTTGCTATTACTACCGAGGGGCTTACTACAAGGCTTTCTGGGCCGACCCGCCGTCCTGCACGGTAGGCGAGCCGCGGAAGACCTATCTCGGCGAACGGTCCTTTCCGTTGATCGTGCAGAACATTCACCGGTACTTTCTTTACCTGGCACTGGCGTTCCTGGTCATTCTCGCGCACGACGTGTGGGACGCGTTCTGGTTCAACGGCCGATTCGGCATAGGCGTTGGAACCCTTGTCCTGCTGCTTAATCTTCGTATTACTGACCTCTTACACCTTCGGCTGTCACTCCTTTCGCCATCTTGTCGGCGGCTTTCGCGACCGACTCGCAGGCGCTCCAGCCCGCAAAAAGGCCTACGACTGCGCGAGCTGCCTCAACCGGCGGCACATGCTCTTTGCCTGGTGCAGTCTCTTCAGCGTGGCATTTGCCGATCTCTACGTGCGGATGTGTTCGATGGGCGTGTGGACTGACTGGAGGATCATTTAATGGCGGAGTACATCACGCACGAACACGATGTCGTGATCATCGGAGCGGGAGGAGCAGGATTAAGTGCTGCCGTGCAGGCTTCGGCCGCAGGTGCGAGAGTTGCGGTCGTTACGAAATCACTTCTTGGCAAAGCGCATACCGTGATGGCGGAGGGCGGCATAGCCGCGGCCATGGCAAATGTAGACGATCGCGATAGCTGGCGCGTGCATTTTGCCGACACCATGCGCGGAGGCCAGTATCTGAATAACTGGCGGATGGCAGAGCTTCATGCCAGGGAAGCTCCGGCCCGGGTGCGCGAACTCGAAGCCTGGGGTGCGCTGTTCGATCGCACGAAAGACGGCCGCATTCTGCAGCGTAATTTTGGCGGGCATCGCTATCCCCGGCTGGCGCACGTTGGCGATCGCACCGGGCTGGAGATGATCCGCACGCTGCAGGACCATGGCATACATCTCGGCCTCGACGTTTTCATGGAATACACGATCGTAACGCTCCTTAAGGATGGGAATCGCATCGCGGGAGCATTTGGCTACGATCGTGAGCGCGGGCGATTTCACCTGTTTCGCGCCAAGGCCGTTGTGCTGGCGACGGGAGGCATCGGAAGGGCGTTCAAGATCACCAGCAACAGCTGGGAATATACCGGCGATGGCCACGCCCTCGCCTACGATGCAGGCGCATCACTGATGGACATGGAGTTTGTGCAGTTCCATCCGACGGGCATGATCTGGCCGCCCAGCGTGCGCGGCATCCTGGTCACGGAAGGAGTGCGAGGCGAAGGCGGAGTACTTCGCAACCGGCACGGTGAGCGCTTCATGTTCAAGGACATTCCTCCTCTTTACGTGAACCAGACCGCCGATTCCGAGGAGGAAGGCTGGCGTTATACCCAGGGCGACAAGAATGCCAAGCGGCCTCCGGAGTTGTTGACGCGCGACCACGTGGCGCGCTGCATTCGGCGCGAAGTGCGCGAAGGACGGGGAAGCCCGCATGGCGGCGTGTTCCTCGACATCGCCTGGATCAAGGAAAGAATCTCTAACCACAACGAACATATAAAGAAGAAGCTGCCCAGCATGTATCACCAGTTCAAGCACCTGGCCGACATCGACATCACTCAGGAGCCGATGGAAGTCGGACCCACCACTCACTACATGATGGGCGGCAGTTCGGGTGGATGCCGATTCGCAAATGTCGGACGTGCCGGGCTTGTTTGCCGCCGGAGAATGTGCAGCAGGTTTGCATGGGGCCAATCGCCTGGGAGGAAATTCGCTCTCCGATCTGCTGGTGTTCGGTCAGCGCGCAGGAGAGTACGCCGCAAAGTTCGCTAAAGAGAATCCGCTGGGCACGATCAATACGGAGGCAACTTGCGTCAGCGGAACAATGGGCTCTTCGGCCCTTCGAGCGCACTAGTTCGGAGAACCCGTACACCGTACAACACAAGCTTCAAGACACCATGCAGGACTTGGTCGGAATCGTCCGTCAAGAACCGGAGATGTTGCAGGCGCTCGAGCGAATTCGCGAGCTAAAAACTGCCAGTGAAGCCGTTAGCGTAGACGGGAACCGCGAATACAATGCCGGGTGGCACACTGCGCTCGACCTGCATAATCTGCTGACGGTGTCAGAGATCGTGACCCGCGCCGCTCTGGAGAGACAGGAGAGCCGAGGCGCTCATTTTCGCGATGACTTTCCCGCCAAAGAAGAGCAGTTCGGGAAGTTCAATATCGTGGCGAGCAAAGGGCCGGAGGGAGAAGTGCGGCTGACGCGCGAGCCAATCCCGCCCATGCGCGAGGACCTGCAACAGATTATTGAGGAGATGAAGTAATGGCGACGGCAACCTTTCGCATCTGGCGTGGAGAAAAGGGACAAGGGAAGTTCCAGGACTATACCACCGAAGTCTCCGCCGGCATGGTCGTTCTGGACGCGGTTCATCAAATCCAGGCCGAACATGCCGGAGATCTTGCCGTACGCTGGAATTGCAAGGCTGGCAAATGTGGTTCCTGCTCGGCCGAAATCAACGGGATGCCGAAGCTGATGTGCATGACCCGGATGAACACCCTGCCGCTCGACAAACCTGTGACGGTCGAACCGATGAAGGCGTTCCCTCATATGCGGGACCTGGTCACCGACGTGTCATGGAATTACAAGGTTAAGCAGCGCATCCCGAAATTCCAACCTCGGAAGCCTGATGCTGAAGACGGCACCTGGCGCATAGCGCCCGAAGACGTCGAGAGAGTGCAGGAGTTTCGCAAGTGCATCGAGTGCTATCTCTGCCAGGATGTTTGCCATGTATTGCGGGATCACCACATGCACGAGCAGTTCATCGGCCCACGTTTTCTGGTCTACGCAGCAGCCCTGGAAATGCACCCTTTGGACGTCGCTGACCGCGTTCCAGAACTTCGCAAGGATTTCGGTATAGGCTTATGTAACATCACCAAGTGTTGTACCAAGGTGTGCCCCGAGAACATTACAATTACGGACAATGCGATTATTCCGCTGAAAGAGCGCGTCGTGGATCGGTACTTCGACCCGATCTCAAAGCTGTTCCGCATTTTCAGCAACACGAAAGCATAGGAGGCGTTATGCATTTCGAGCTCAAGTCCATTTCTGCGCAGAGTATTCCCGACGCGCTCGCCAAGGTGGAACGTTACAGGCTTCTGAATGAACCCGTCCTGGCAGAGAGTATTTGCCTGGACATTCTGGCCGTCGTGCCCGATCAACAACAGGCGCTGATTTCCCTATTGCTGGCGCGGACAGACCAGTTCGACTCCAACCCTCAGCCAAAAGGAGCTCTGGAGGTTCTCGCTCAAATTCAGGGAGAGTACGAGCAAGCCTATTACGCCGGCATCATCTGGGAGCGTTTGGCCAGTTCTCGGGTTAGTCAGGGGGACCGCCGGGTGGGGAGTTCTGTCTATCATGCTCTGCAGGACGCGATGGCTTACTACGAGAAAGCCATCCATCTTGCGCCGGCGGGAAATGACGATGCCATTCTGCGCTGGAATACCTGTGCCCGGTTGATCATGAAGAATCCGGACATTCAGCCGCCATCCGAAAACGACCAACAGGCATGGCTGCGCGATGAGGCTGGTTCCAGAATTGCCGACGCTTAGGGCCGATACTTAAGAAACCCAAGCAATCCTCAGCGTGAATTCACGCGATGCAACGGCGGCCCAGCGGGTACGACCTCACGAGTCAGCGCAACCTGCGATTGCTGGATTTGCAGTTACCGGTGGTTATGCATAATCGATGGGATTCGTTTCAAGCCAGTGTTCATCCTGCGCGCGGCGCACTTCGTGCATTGCGGAATGCGCGAGACTGGATGTAAGCTTCCGCGTCTTCCAGGAAAATCCGGCGCAGAAACCCAGGGCGCTGCCGACCGCCCCCAGAACAACTGCACTCTTACCACGAGAGGGACGTCGCATCAAGATGGCCGGCAACAGTCCGAGACATCCGCCCACAGCAGCCAGCTTCAACGATTCTTCCGCCGAACTGGCGATCAGAGCCGATGCACGTCGGGGATCAAAGCGCTGATGTCCGGCATGAACTCCTGAAATGCCGGCACTCACCAGGTTGCGCCCATAAGCAAGTCTCGTCGTGGTTGACAAATTAGATTTCATACGCCGTACCTCTCTTACGAAAACCGGACCGGCCTTGGCACTCGCCGCGTTCGCGCTGCGGGCAAGAAATCCCAGTTAATAGCTTGGCAGGCGCGGCTGCTTTACTCCGTGACGCTGCGCACAGTTCGCCGTGATGGACCCTTACCTGCGCTGGGAGCGCGCTTGCGGCCGCCAACCCGAATTTCAGCACTTCCGGTTTAGCAAATCCTGAAGCATTTCGAGGCGCAATTTGGCGTAACAGCCATCCCTGTGACTCACCTCACACGCTAGCAAGACCGGCCTCACTGACTACCCAGCGCAAGTACGTCAAACTACAGACCTAAGCAGCCGAGCAGGTTCTCTCGGCTGCTCCAAGTCGCCACTTCCAGTAGTCAGGTTTCGACGCACACGTCCGAAGCAAATCTCGGCCGTGCCCCAAGCTTGAGGGGAAGCGTTTCTGTTCTGCTCGACGCAAAGCTGGCCGCTAGTCGGAGTTCGTACCGTCATGGTTGTTGGTGCGCATTATCTTGCGAGCATCTCCTACGGGCAACTGCCTGCGCCCCTCCTCTGCCTTTTGATCCAACTTGTAGGACTTAGCTGTTTCGCCTACATTGTGGCCAAACGCTTGGCGCCCCTTCTTCTGGCCCAGCGCGACGTTCGTCTTGATAGGCCATGGCTGCGAGTACAAAAGCTGCTGAAGTTCTGGCTGGGACAATGGAAACACCCACGCTATCGCGTTGCCGGCACGATCCACCTTTTTATCTTCGCTGGTTTCCTCATCCTGGCTACTCGCGCTTTCTATTTGCTCCTGTTCGGATTGTCCGGGGAATCTGCTGCGCCGGGCACCATTGCCGGCGTGTACGACATCGTCGCAGATTATGCCGCAACCATCGTGTTCCTGGCGGTATCGATCGCGGCGGTGCGCCGGGTCATCTTCAAGCCTGCACGATATGCCGTCCCTCCTAAATACGGCAAAGGTCACGCGGCCGACGCTATTTTCCTCCTCGGCTTGATCGCGATTCTGATGTGTTCAGAGAGCCTGTTCGAAGCCAGCCGGGCAGCAATTCAGATTCACCAGGGCACGGCGAGCGAGTTCCTGCCGATACTGTCCCTGCCATGGGTCCTGAGGGACGTCCTAAGTTCGCTCTCGGCACGAACGCTCTGGCAGATCCACCTTGGCGCCTACGTCCTCGATGTTCTGACTTTCTACTTTCTGTTGTGCTACCGCCCGTTCGGGATTCAGTTCCACGTCGAGACCTCTCTGTTCAACGTGTTCTTTGCCAAGCTGGACCGGGGGACGGTGAAGCCGGTGCGCTGGGGCATCAGCGACGAGCACCTCGACCAGATCAAGTCTTTCGGGGTAAAGAAATTCGAGGACTTCACCTGGAAGCACCTGCTGGATTTCTACTCTTGCGCCGATTGCGGGCGCTGTTCCGACAACTGTCCTGCGAACGCGGTGGGTCGACCACTGTCGCCCAGGTTTTTTACCACCAAGGCGCGCGACTACGCCTTCCAGCACTATCCCATGTTCGGCAGTGCTGCGAACGGGCAGTCGCTGATTGGCGGCATGTACTCCGAAGACGAAATCTGGTCGTGCACTACCTGTGGTGCGTGCGAAGAAGAGTGCCCGCTCCTGATTGAGTACATCGACAAGGTCGTCGATCTGCGGCGCGGCATGGTCGATGATGGCAATGTACCCAAATCGATCCAGAAGGCGCTGAAGGCGCTGGAAAGCCGCGGCAATCCCTACGGCAAGCTGGAGAAAAAGAAGGCCGACTGGAGCAAGGACAAGGCCTTCCAGCAAACCTGCCAGGTGAAGATCGCGGATCGTGATGGCGCTGCCGAGACGTTGTACTTCGTGGACAGCATCACGTCCTATGACGATCGTATACAGGCGATCGGGCGCGCAACCGCACGCATCCTGACCGAGATCGGTGAGAACTTCGCCATCCTGGGTGCAAACGAGAAAGACAGTGGTCACGATGTGCGCCGCTTCGGCGAAGAGATGCTTTTCCAGGCGCTGCGCGATCACAACACCGAGGCCATCAGGGGTGCAGGCGTAACCCATATCGTCACCGCCGATCCCCACGCCTACAACGCTTTGAAGCACGACTACCGGGACCTGCCGCCCGTAGAGCACATCAGCCAGGTGATGGCGCGCGCCGTCCGCGAGAGTCATCTCAGCTTCAACCCGGTCGAAAACAGCAGCAACGTTTACGCCTATCACGATCCCTGCTATCTCGGACGTCACAACCAGGTGTACGACGATCCGCGTGATGTGCTGGATGCCATCCCCGGATTGAAGCGGGTGGAGATGAGCCGCTGTCGCGACCGCTCCTTCTGCTGCGGTGGCGGCGGGCTGATGTTGTTTTACGAGCCGCAGGAAGAAGAGCGGATGGGCGTGAAGCGCGTGCAGATGGCGGCCGAAGCGGGCGCGAACGTGATCGTCACCGCATGTCCGTTCTGCATGGTGAACATGGAGGATGCCATCAAGGTCGCTGGCATGGAAGACAAGATGACGGCATTGGATTTGACGGAGGTGGTCGAGCGGCATCTTTCCTCGCAGCCGCAAAACGCACCCAGTAACCAAGTGATGACAGTAGTTAGCGTTTGAAAAGTCGGAGTGAACAGAATCATTTTTTAGTAGGAGGTAGATGTGGAGATCTTAGTTTGCGCCAGGAGAGTGCCTGACACCTCGGAGAACGAGATCCAGCTTAACGATGCGGGCAACGACATCGAGCGCGATGACCTGGTTTATTCGATCAATGAACCGGACAACTATGCAGTCGAAGAGGCCTTGCAGATCGTCGCTCGAACCGGCGGCAAGGTGACGGTGGCCACGGTCGGCACCGAAGAACAGGAAGAGATCTTGCGCCGGGAGATGGCCATGGGCGCCAACCAGGGCGTGCTTCTCTCCGACGATGCCTTCGCCGGTTCCGACGCCAGGGGAATTGCAACCGTTCTGAAGGGCTTCGTGAAGAAGGAAAAGTTCGATCTCATTCTTACCGGTGTCCAGGCTGAAGACGGTGGCGCGCAGGTCGGCGGAATGCTGGCTGCAATGCTTGATTATCCCTTCGCCTCGCTGGTGAGCTCCATTGAGGTTGTCGAGGGCAACAAGCTGAAGGTCGGCCGGGAGATTGAAGGTGGCAGTCGCGAAATGAACGAGATCGACCTTCCTTGCGTGTTGTCGATTCAGACCGGCATCAACGAGCCTCGTTACGTTGGCATGCGCGGCATTCGCCAGGTTGCTTCGCTGGAGATCCCTACCTACGGCGCAACCGACCTGGGAGTTGACGCCGGAAGCGTCGGAGAAGCCGGCGCGAAGGTGAAGCGGCAGGACTACTTTGTCCCCGCCCTCGGTAAGGGTGCCGAGATTCTCGAAGGCAGCAGCGAGGAGATCGCCGACAAACTCATTGAACTGATGAAATCCAAAGGAGGCCTGCAATGACCGCCCGCATCTTTGCTTATGTCACTCACAAGGGCGGCGTCCCGGACGATTGTGCCGCCGAACTGCTGGCCGCCGCGAAGGTTCTCGATCCAGCCGCATCCGCGATCGCCCTGGTCAGCGGCGTCGGAGCGGAACTCGATACGGCCTGTGACAACCTGCGCTCCACCTATCCCGAGATATGGAAGATCGCGAGCGAGAGCCTGGCATATCCAAACGCGGAACTCATTCGACAGGCGCTGGTGAAGATGATTCCTCCGGGCAGCATGGTATTGGTCGCGCACAATCATTTTGGAATTGATCTGGGGCCGGGACTCTCCATCAAGCTGAACGCGGCCTTCGTTTCCGATGTGGTCGCTATCGACGGAATCGAAGGATCGACCCTGAGGGTTGTGCGCCAGGAGTTTGGCGGACAAGTCAGCACGCACGTCACCTGCGACCTCTCGACTGGCGCGGTGCTGAACGTGCGTCCCGGTGCGTTCAAGCCACTCGAGGACGTTACTACCAGCAGCACCATTGTTGATAAGTCCGCCGAAGTGGGCACGTTGACCGTAAAACGGCGTTACCTGACGACGATGGTTCCCGAAGCCGGGGATGTCGACATCACCAAGGAGCCCGTGCTGGTCTCTATCGGCCGTGGCATCCAGGAGCAGGACAACGTTGCCCTTGCGCAGGAACTTGCCGAAGCAATGGGCGCGGTGGTCAGTTGCTCGCGTCCAGTGGTCGATGCCAAGTGGCTGCCGAAGTCACGCCAGGTCGGTTCCTCCGGTCAGACCGTGCGGCCCAAGGTCTACCTGGCCTGCGGCATGAGCGGCTCGTTCCAGCATCTGGCGGGGCTGAAGGGCAATCCCTTCATTGTCGCCATCAACAAGAATCCCAAAGCTCCTATTTTCCAGGTTGCAGACGTTGGCATCGTAGCCGACATCCTGGAGTTCTTACCCGAATTCACCGAAAAGGTTCGCGAAGCCAAAGGCGCGGCTGCCGCCCGCTAACACGAGGTTCTCCAAATGATCACGAAGAAGACACTGAATCTGAGTTTGAAATCGCTGCGGGACTTCGCCAAGAAGCGGTTGCCCGACGAAGAGCTCATCGCCTTGGACGAGCGCGACGAATGCCCGGTCGAAATTGTTCGCCATATGAGCGACCCCGATAAGCTGGGAATTCAACTCCTGTTTATTCCGGAAGAGTACGGCGGCATGGGCGGAAGCACCATGGACGTCTATCTCATCTGCGAACAGATGGCGCGTATCGATCTCGGAGTCGCTACCTCGCTCTTCGCTACGTTCCTGGGTAGCGATCCCATCACCTTCGGCGCCACTCCGGAACAGAAGAAGAAGTGGCTGGGCAAGATCGCGGACGAGGGCATTCTCTTCGCCTACGGTGCGACCGAGCCGGAAGCCGGCAGCGACTTGGGCTCGCTGAAGACCACCGCCGATCGCGTCGAGAAAGACGGCAAGATTGTCGGCTACAAAATCAACGGTAGCAAGCAGTGGATCTCGAATGGCGGCATCGCCGACCACTACACCATTCTGGCCAACACGCCCGCCGGGCCTACCTGGTTCATCGTTGACGCCGGTACCAAGGGCTTCTCGCATGACAAGCCAGAGGACAAGCATGGCATACGCCTGAGTAACACGGCAGCGTTGGCTCTCAACGATGTCTACGTTGACGCCGACCGGCTGGTCGGCGGCGTTGAAGGCCAAGGCCTGATCCAGGCGCAAATGGTTTTCGGCTACACCCGCGTCATGGTTGCGGCTTTCGGATTGGGCGCGGGCTGGTCGGCGCTGGATCGCGCCATTCCGTATTCCACCAAACGCATTCAGGGTGGTGCGCCGCTCTCGGAGAAGCAGGGCTACACCCACAAGCTGATCGTCCCCCATGTTGTGCGGTTAGAAGCTGGACGCGCTTTCATCGAGGAGACTGCCCAACGGATCGATGCCGGGAACGAAGGCAGCCTGAATACCGAAGGCGCCATTGCCAAGTACATGTCCACCGAAGCCGGACATGCCGCTTCCGACGCCAGCATTCAGGCACTCGGAGGTTACGGCTACACCCACGAGTACATGGTGGAAAAGATCAGCCGCGACGTTCGCATCACCCGGATCTACGAAGGCACCTCAGAGATTATGGAAATGACCATCAGCCGCGACCGCTGGCAGCTGCACCTGAAGACCCGTGGCCAGCACTACCACGATCGCGCGCGTGAGGTGGAGGCGTTACACGCGGCTCATCCCAATGTCGGCGCCGATGTAGCTGCCCTGGCTTTGCACGCGCTGGCGGAGGTGATGGAGAAGGCACGAGTACATCGTCTCACTCGCTTCCAGCACATCCTGTTGCGCATTGGCGAGTGGGTCGCCTATGCCGAAGCCGCTGCCACGCTAGCCCGTCGCGCCGCTCTCGCCGCCGAAGGCCGCTTGCACGAGAAAGCCAGCGATCGCTTCGACGCGACCGCGTTAGCTGCTATCAGCCGCATCTTCGCCCGCGAGGCGGCGATGAAAGTGGCCCGGGATGGCTTGTGCATCGTCACCGGCGCAGGCGGCGTCAGCGATGCGGACATGCCCGCATTCGAAGCGGCTCTGCATTTGTCTGCGATCTATCGAACGCAGGCCGGTCTGATCGCCGACATGGATTACGTTGCCGACGTGCTGTACGGACGCGCGTCGAAAGTCGCAGCCCAGGAACTGAAGGAAGCAGTTCTCTCCCGTTGAACCGTGGCCGGGCGCTTGCTCCTTTGCCTGCAGGCGCCCGTACCACTTGAAGAGGCACATCATGGAAAATACCGTCAATCGCGCAATCGCAATTGTGGGCGTGGGAGCCATCCTGCCCGATGCACCGAATGCTCCGGCGTTCTGGAACAACGTAAAAACCGGCCGTTACAGCATCACCGATGTCCCGGCAGACCGATGGAATCCTTCGTCCTATTTCGACGCCGATGCGACCGCTCCCGACAAGACATATTCCAAGATCGGTGGCTGGGTGCGTGAGTACCCATGGGATCCGATGAAGTGGCGCCTGCCGATTCCACCCCGCGTGGCTGACGGAATGGATATCGCCCAGAAATGGGCGGTCGCCTGCACGCGCGAAGCCCTCGAGGACTATGGCTATCCCAAGCGTCCGCTGGATCTGGATCGCACTGCGGTGATCCTGGGCAATGCCATGGCTGGAGAGAAACACTACCTGTCCTCGGTGCGCATTTTCTTTCCCGAATACGCTCACGAGCTGGAGGAGACTGCCGGCTTTGCTCATCTTCCTGAAGCGTTGCAGCGCGAGATCACGGAACAGTTCCATGGGCGCATCGGAAAGCGCTATGACGCCATAACCGAAGACACCATGCCGGGCGAGTTGGCCAATTGCATGGCCGGCCGCATCGCCAATCTCTACAATTTCCATGGTCCGAACTATGTGTGCGACGCCGCCTGTGCCTCGGCGATGGCTGCCATCAGCTCGGCGGTAGAGGGCCTGCTGGCGAACGACTTTGACGTGGCTGTCAGCGGCGGGGTTGACCGCAACATGGGCGCTCCGACGTTCGTGAAGTTCTGCAAAATCGGCGCATTATCCGCAACGGGGACGCGTCCCTATGCCGAAGGTGCGGACGGATTCGTGATGGGTGAAGGCGCAGCGATCTTCCTGCTGAAGCGTCTGGCCGATGCCGAACGCGATCAGGACAAAATCTACGCCGTGCTGCGCGGCATTGGTGCTTCCAGCGATGGCAAAGGCAAAGGCATCACGGCGCCCAATCCCATCGGCCAGAAATTCTGCATCGAGCGCGCCTGGCACAATGCCGGTGTGGCGCCTTCGGTGGGAACTCTCATCGAAGGCCATGGCACCTCAACCCGAGTGGGCGATGTGGTGGAAGCGCAAAGCATGGCCGATGTGCTGAATCAGACCAGCCTGCCCCCACACAGCGTGGCGCTTGGATCGGTCAAGTCGAACATCGGGCATCTGAAAGGAGCTGCCGGCGCCGCCGGAATGCTGAAAGCGGCATTGGCCCTCCATCACAAGGTGGTGCCACCCAGCCTGCACTGCGAACATCCCAGCCCCGACATCGACTTTGCACACTCGCCGCTGTATGTGAACACCGAACTGAAGCCGTGGGAGATACCGGCAGATGGCACGCGGCGTGTGGGCGTCAGCGCGTTTGGCTTTGGCGGCACGAACTTCCACATGGTGATGGAAGAGCATATTCCCGGCAAGCTGAATGGCAACGGCAAGCACTCCATCTCTGTTCCGGTTTCACTTCCTGTCGCGCAGCCCGTTACCATGCATGCCGCGCCACCCTTCGTCTCTGCCGGGGCTTCGCGTAAAACTCCGCTGCGGGGAGCGATGGTGATTGGCGCCGTTTCTGAGGCAGCACTGCTTGAGCGTGTGCGCGAAGTCCTGCAGACTGCACAGACAGGGCAAGTTCCTGTCGCCGTGGCTCCGGACGAAGCGAATCTGCGTGCGCCGGAGCGCCTGGTGATTGACTATGCCGACGCTGCCGAACTTGCCAGCAAATGCGCCATGGCGCAGAAAGCCTTTACGGCCAATCAACCTGCATTCTGGAAGGCGCTACGCGCGCAGGGAATCTTCCGCGGTCACGGTCCGGCTCCCAAGGTGGCGTTCCTCTACACCGGCCAGGGCTCCCAGTACGTGAACATGCTGCGCGGCATTCGCCGCACGGAGCCAGTCATCACGGAGACGTTTGCCGAAGCGGATCGCGTGATGACTCCGCTGTTGGGCAAGCCTCTCAGCGAATTCGTATTCGTTGATAAAGCTGACCCGAGCGCAGTTGCGGAAGCGGAAGAAAGTTTGCGCCAGACCGAAATCACCCAGCCGGCCGTGTTGACAGCAGACATTGCGATGACGCGCCTGCTGGCTGCCTATGGCATTCACCCCGACATGACCATGGGCCACAGCATGGGCGAATATGGCGCTCTCGTGGCCTCCGGCGGACTGCCTTTTGAGGACGCGCTAGATGCCGTGAGCGCACGCGGACGCGGGATGGCTCGCGTCGCGGTTGCTGACAAGGGCAAGATGGCCGCGGTGTTCGCGCCCATTGCTGAAGTCGAGCGGATTCTCAAGTCCATCGATGAATACGTAGTGATCGCGAATGTGAATAGCAACACCCAGTCGGTCATCGGAGGGGCCAGCGTGGCAGTGGAGAAGGCGACGCAGATCTTCCTCCAGGCGGGATACAACGTCGTGGAGTTGTCGGTCAGCCACGCGTTTCACACCTCTATCGTGGCAGCGGCGAGCGTGCCGTTGCGAGAAATGATGGGCCGCCTCCGACTCGAGTCGCCGCGTGTGCCGATTGTGGCTAACGTCGATGGTGAGTTCTATCCGACCGGAGCCGATGTCGTGCCGAAGATGATCGATCTGCTGGCCCAACAGGTTGCCGCACCGGTGCAGTTCGTGAAAGGCCTTCGCACTTTATATGACGCGGGTGCACGCGTGTTCGTCGAAGTGGGTCCGAAGAAGGCGCTGCAAGGTTTTGCCGAAGACGTCCTGGGCAGTGATCCCGACGTCTTCTCGCTGTTTACCAATCACCCCAAGCTGGACGATCTGACAGCTTTCAACCAGGCGCTTTGCGGCCTGTATGCAGCGGGTTTAGGAACCGCACCAGCCGTGCGCGAAGTCGCACCTGAATCCACAGTTGCGGCAGCTTCTCCGCAGGCGATAGAAGTTAAAGTAATACCTGATAAACCGCGTGCAAGCGCCTCTCTCAATAAGGTTGAAGTGCCCGGCGGCGATCGCTATACCGAACTCGGACGCATGTTCGCCGAGGTGCTCGATCGCGGCTGGGAACTCTACCACGGTGAGAAGCCGGCGCCGGACGGCGAGCCGATTGTCATCACCGGAGCGGCCGTCGGTCTGCCCGGAACCGAACACATCTTCGATGACGCCAACATCGCACGTCTGCTGAACGGCGATCAGTTCATAGCCGCCATACCCGACAGCTTCCGCCGCGCCATGCTCGACAAGAACATCACCCGCCTGCTGAAGAGCGAGAATGGCGAGCCTACCTTTGAACTCATCAACGATGTCGCCGACGTCATTAAGCTTGCCGGTCGTGGGCGGCTCTTTGATATGGGCGACGAGTTTGGCATCTCCGCCGATCGCCTCGCGGCGCTGGACCGCGTGACCAGCCTGGCTATGGCCGCCGGAATCGACGCCCTGCGTGACGCCGGCATTCCGCTGGTCATGCGCTACAAGACCACTACCAAGGGCACACAGCTGCAGGACCGCTGGGGCCTGCCGGATGCCCTGCGCGATGACACGGGCGTGATCATGGGCTCGGCATTTCCGGGTTATGACTCCTTTGCCGAGATCATGGGAGGCTACTATGCCGATCACGCGCGCCGGCAGGAGTTGGCGATGCTGGAAAAGTGGAGCGCGCAAAGCGCGAACGGACACTCCGCGCTGGGACAGGACGTGGCGCGGCGGATCGACGAGCTGCGCACGGCGATTGAGCGGCATCCGTATGTGTTCGACCGCCGCTTCCTCTTCCGCACTCTGTCGATGGGGCACTCGCAGTTTGCCGAGTACATCGGCGCACGCGGTCCCAACACCCAAATCAATTCTGCCTGTGCGACGACGACGCAGGCGGTTTCACTGGCGGCGGATTGGATTCGCGCCGGCCGTTGTAAGCGCGTCATTGTTATTTCTGCTGACGATGTTACCTCCGACAACATGATCGAATGGTTCGGTGCGGGCTTCCTGGCCAGTGGAGCGGCAGCCACCGACGAGGTGGTCGAAGAGGCCGCCACTCCATTCGACAAGCGCCGCCACGGCTTGATCATGGGCATGGGCGCTGCGGCGCTGGTGGTCGAGAGTGCGGAAGGCGCACGCGAGCGCGGAATTCATCCTATCTGTGAAGTCCTGGGAGAGGTGACGGCGAACAGCGCCTTCCACGGCTCCCGGCTCGATGTACAACACATCACCGGAATCATGGAGAAGCTGATCTCCGGCGTCGAAAAGCGGTACGGGATTTCTCGACAGGAGATTGCGCCGCATACCGTCTTCGTGTCCCACGAAACCTACACCCCCGCCCGCGGCGGGAGCGCTTCCGCCGAAGTCTTCGCCCTGCGTCAGACCTTCGGCGCTGCTGCCGACCAGATCGTCATTGCTAACACCAAGGGTTACACCGGCCACGCCATGGCGACCGGCATTGAAGATGTGCTGGCGGTGAAGGCGCTGGAGACCGGATATGTGCCGCCGGTGCCGAATTTCAAGGAAGTCGATCCTGAGCTGGGCACGTTGAATCTGTCGAAAGGCGGACAATACCCGATCGAATATGCGCTTCGCCTGGGAGCTGGATTTGGCTCGCAGATCAGCATGACCCTGCTGCGTTGGTCCAAGACTGCGGATGGAAAGCGGCCTCGGCCTAATGCACTGGGCTATGTGAACCGGATCGCTGATGCAGATATCTGGAGTGCGTGGCTGAGCCGGACAGCCGGATTCGCCACTCCGGAATTGGAAGTGGTGAAGCGCACCCTGCGCGTGCGCGATCAGGGTTCGCAGGCTCGGATTGCTGCGGCCCTTGAAACTTCACGCGCCGCCGCGAAATGCGCAGTGGTTTCGCCGATGCCCGCGGCTCCTGTTACACCTGTGGCGAAGACTCTCGAGTCGGCCGTGACGAAACAAGCAGCGCCTGCGGTAATCGTGGCAGCTGCTCCGCCTGTGAAGGTTCCTCCGGCACCTGCCGCGCCGGTAACGACCGTGGTTACGCCAGTTGTGCCGATTACGGAAACGAAGGCAATACCCGTCCCAACGCCGCAACCTTCCGGCGAGTCTGTCGAGGAACGCGTTCTCGCCCTGGTCGTGGAGAAAACCGGGTACCCCAAAGAAATGCTGGATCTCGATCTCGACTTGGAGGCTGATCTGGGAGTCGACACCGTGAAGCAGGCGGAGTTGTTCGCCGCCATTCGCGGCATCTACGGCATCCCACGTGAAGAAAATCTGAAGCTCCGCGACTATCCCACCCTCGCGCACGTCATTCGCTTCGTCAATGAGAAGCGGCCGGATTCAGGCGTAGAAGTCAAAGCGCCCGTCGCGGCACTTGCCAGCGTCGCAACGCTTTCTCCTGCAACCGCGACAGCAGAGGCATTGCCGCTTGCCGACGCGCAAGCCGTGAAGCAACGCATCCTTGCGTTGGTGGTGGAGAAGACTGGCTATCCCGAGGACATGCTGGATCTGGAACTCGACCTGGAAGCCGACCTCGGCGTTGATACCGTGAAGCAGGCGGAATTGTTTGCCGCCATCCGCAGTATCTACAACATCCCGCGAGACGAGAATCTGAAGCTGCGCGACTATCCGACGCTGGCTCATGTGATTCGCTTCGTGCAAGAGAAGCGGCCGGACCTGGCGAATGAGAAGCCTGTCGAGCCTGCGGTCGCAAAGCCGCCGGAGACAACAACGACTCCGGCGCCCGCTCCGACTGCAACGCCGATCACGCCAGTTTCCGCGGCAACCGCGGCTGCGGCGACTGCCGGCGTTGCAGCGAATCTGGACCTCGCGGCGATCAAGGAAAAGGTACTGGAAATTGTTGCCGAGAAGACGGGCTATCCCGAAAGACATGCTCGATCTTGATCTGGACCTGGAAGCCGATCTCGGCATCGACACGGTCAAGCAGGCAGAGATGTTCGCCTCGGTGCGGGCGGCCTACAACATCCCTCGCGATGAGAACCTCAAGCTGCGCGAGTTCCCAACCCTGGCCCACGTCATCAAGTTCGCGCAAGACAGGGCCGCTGGAGCAAGCACAACAACAGTTGCACCCGCTGCGGCGGCGCAACCTCCCGCGCACAGCCGCGCCCCTAGCGACTGAAGGCGGAGCGCCCGCCATTGACCGAGGCCGCAATCCAGGAAAAGGTGATGGACATCGTCGCCGAGAAGACCGGCTACCCAAAGGAGATGCTCGATCTCGATCTCGATTTGGAAGCCGACCTTGGCATCGACACGGTGAAGCAGGCAGAGATGTTCGCCTCGGTGCGCGCGGCGTACAACATTCCTCGCGATGAGAATCTGAAGCTGCGCGACTTCCCAACCCTGGCCCACGTGATCAAGTTTGCGCAGGACCGGGCTGGGCTCGCCAACCCGGCAGCAACGGTAGCGAAGGATGCGGCTCCGACTCGCGGCCCTGAGCAACGAAGGCTCCGCCACTGCTGAACTTCGACGCGACGAACAAAATACCCCGCCGTGTTCCCATCCCGACTCTTCGTCCTCCCCTCGCGCTATGCAAGTCAACAGGAGTGGCTCTTGGTCCGAACAGCCGTGTGCTCATCATGTCCGACAATGGCGGCGTCTCGGCCTTGCTGGCAGGACAACTACAAGCGAAAGGTGTTGAAGTCCTGTCCGTCTCAGGGTTCTTCAAACGCAGATACGTTCCAGGCCACACTCGACCGCGTCCTGCAAAGACAAGCCGGTACAAGGTGTGTACTGGCTGCCCGCGTTGGATGACGAAGGCCAGCTGTCCGGAATGGATGTTGACAAGTGGCATGAGTCGTTGCGCGTGCGCGTGAAATCGCTCTACGTCACCATGCGCAAGCTCTATGACCAGATTGCCGCGCAGGGCACGTTCCTGGTATCGGCGACGCGGCTTGGCGGCCAGCATGGCTATGACGAAGCTGGAGCGGTTGCTCCCATGGGCGGCGCGGTGATGGGCTTCACCAAGGCCTATAAACGCGAGCGGCCTGATGCGCTGGTGAAAGCCGTGGATTTCGCGGCGGACCGCACTGCCTCCGAGATCGCCGCTGCTCTGATCGATGAGACGCTGCGCGATCCGGGCGCAGTTGAGATCGGCTACAAGAACGGTCTGCGCTGGACCGTCGGACTGCAGGAGCAGCCAGCGAGCGATGGACATCCCGGTCTCACACTCAACAACAACAGCGTATTCCTGATCACGGGCGCAGCCGGCAGCATCGTGTCCGCTATCACTGCCGACCTGGCCGCTGCTTCCGGCGGCACTTTCTATCTGCTCGATCTGATTCCCGAGCCGGATGCAAACAATCCCGATCTCGCGCGATTCGTGAGCGACAAGGACGGCCTGAAGCGCGATCTGTTCGCGCGCATACAAGCGCGTGGCGAACGTGCCACGCCGGCGCTGGTCGAGAAAGAACTCGCGGTATTAGAGCGGGCGCAAGCGGCGCTGAGCGCGATCCAGGCGGTGCAGGCCGCCGGAGGAACCGCGCATTACTTCAGCGTCAATCTGGCGGACGCCGCCGGCGTGGCCAAAGTCATCGAGCAGGTACGTCAACGCAGCGGCCGCATCGACGTGTTGCTGCACGCTGCCGGACTGGAGCGCAGCCACTTCCTGCCCGACAAAGACCAGCGCGAATTCGACCTCGTCTTCGACGTCAAGGCTGACGGATGGTTCAACCTGCTGCACGCAATCGGCGATATGCCGCTGGGGCGACGGTCGCGTTCAGCTCCGTTGCCGGCACGATTCGGCAATGGCGGCCAGACCGACTACAGCGCCGCCAACGACCTGCTGTGCAAATACACCTCCAGCTTCCGCACGACGCGGCCGGAGACGCGCGGCATCGTGATCGACTGGACGGCATGGGGCGGCATCGGCATGGCAACGCGCGGCTCCATCCCCAAGATGATGGAGTTGGCCGGCATCGACATGCTGCCACCCGAGGCGGCAATTCCTGTGATTCGCCGCGAGCTGACGGCGGGCGCGCGATCGGGCGAGATCGTCGTTGGGCAACGCCTGGGAAGTTTGCTGAACGAGTGGGATGTCACGGGCGGACTGGACACGGCGGCGCTGGCGAAATCCGGCGAGCTCCTGGCACAGCCAGGGTCCCATGGTGGGCAAGATCACCGGCGTGGGCATCTACAGCGGATTGACCATGGAGACGACACTCGATCCGACGGTTCAGCCGTTCCTGAACGATCACAGAATCGATGGAACGCCGGTCCTGCCGGGCGTCATGGGAATCGAGGCATTCGCGGAAGCGGCGCTGTGCCTGCACCCCGGTTGGCACATCGAAACCATTGAAGAAGTAAACTTCCTGGCGCCCTTCAAGTTCTACAAGGACGAGCCACGCACCGTTTTCCTTCAAGCCAACATTTATCCGCAGGGCGAGAAGCTGATTGCGGATTGCCGCCTGATAGGCCGGCGAAAGCTGGCAGGTCAAGCCGAAGCGCAGGAGACGACGCACTTCACGGCGCGTGTGCGGCTGGCAAAACAGACGCCAGACGCGGCCATCGGGCCGAAGCCTCGTCTGTCGGCTGAGGCCATTGTGGAAGCCGCGCAGATCTATCGGATTTACTTCCACGGTCCCGCCTACCAGGTGGTCGAGAAAGCATGGTGGGATGGCGAGCACATCGTCGGCGAGTTGATGCAGAACTTGCCGGAGGAATGCAAGCCGTCCGATCCGCCAACCCTCATCAGGCCCAGGCTGATCGAGTTGTGCTTCCAGACGGCGGGCCTGTGGGAGATGGCGGCGCACGACCGCATGGGCTTGCCCCGGCAGGTGCATGGCGTCTCGTGGCTTCGGCCTCCTGACTCCGGAGGAAGCTGCCTTTTACGCGCTGGTCACTCCGCATCCCGAACTAGGGACCTTCGATGCAGAAGTGGTGGACGGAGAAGGGAATTGCTACCTGCGGCTGGATGGCTATCGCACCGTCTGAAGTTCCCTCGAGCGTAGATAGTGCACCGTTGAAAGCTTTGCACGACGCTCTTCTTTCGCAAACCGTCTCATAAACCCTCGACGTGATCAGACGAGTTGAATGGTGGTTGCTATGCAGCGCAAATTTGAACGAGTTGCCATTATTAATCGTGGCGAAGCCGCGATGCGTTTTATCCATGCGGCACGGGAGTTCAATCTAGAGCACGGCACTTCTCTGCGGACCATCGCGCTCTACACCGATCCTGACCGGAATGCGATGTTTGTTCGCCAGGCGGACGAAAGCGGTTGCGCTCGGGCCGCCGCAGATCGCTGATCCCAACACCAATCATCTCAAGAGTTGCTATGTCGACTACGCTCTCCTGGAGCGTGCATTGCGACAGGCCAGGGCGGAAGCGGTCTGGGTGGGCTGGGGCTTCGTAGCCGAGCACGCGGATTTTGCCGATCTCTGCCGCGACATGGGAATCGTTTTCATCGGCCCGGACGGCGACGTCATGCGGCGACTAGGCGACAAGATATCGTCGAAACGGCTGGCAGAACAGGCGCAGATACCGGTGGCCGACTGGAGCGGTGGACCGGTGGAGACCCTGAGCGATGCCTGGCGGGAAGCGCAACGCCTGGGATATCCCGTGTTCATCAAGGCCACCGCCGGCGGAGGAGGTCATGGCATTCGGCGGGTTAGCTCTCCCGGCCAACTCGACAAGGCGCTGGCGAGCGCGCGCGGCGAAGCCTTCAAAGCCTTCGGCGATCCTACCGTCTTCCTGGAAAAAGTTGTGAGCGGGGCCCGTCATGTTGAGGTCCAGATCATTGCAGATCAACATGGCACGACTTGGGCGGCCGGCGTTCGCGACTGCACCATCCAGCGACGCCAGCAAAAGATCCTGGAGGAAGCGCCCTCTCCTGCGCTTACTCGGGAGCAGGATCAGGAGTTACGCCGGATCGCGGTTCGCATCAGTCAAGCTGCCGGATATCAGAACGCGGGAACGGTTGAGTTTCTCTACGAACCCCGAAGCAAGCGTTTCTTGTTCATGGAAATGAACACGCGTTTGCAGGTCGAACATCCGGTAACGGAGTGCACGACCGGCCTTGATCTGGTCAAACTGCAGATCCAGGTTGCGCAGGGCGGACGCCTGCAAGGTCATCCGCCGGTCGCAACGGGCCACGCGATTGAGGTGCGGCTGAACGCCGAGGATCCCAACAATGGATTCGCGCCGTCTCCGGGACTTGTAAAACGTTTTCGCATACCAGCCGGACCGGGGGTGAGAATCGACACGGGAGTGGAAGAAGGCGACATCGTTCCCGCCGAGTTCGATTCGATGATCGCCAAAATCATCGCTTTCGGACACGACCGAAAAGAAGCTCTTGCCAGGCTGCAACGCGTCCTGCAGGAAAGCGTCATTGTGATCAAGGGAGGCGGCAGCAACCGTGCGTTCCTGCTCGATCTGTTGAGCCGCAAGGAAGTGCAACGGAGTAAGGTTGACATCGGCTGGATGGATCGCCTTACCGCCAAAGGCAAGCACATCTCTCGTCGCCATCTGGACGTCGCTCTCATCCAGGCCGCCATCGCAGCTTACGAGACAGAGCTTCGAGTCGAGCAGTCTCTGTTCTACGCTTCGGCGCTGCGCGGCCGGCCGCAGGTTCGTGACGAGATAGGCCGCGTGGTCGAACTGCGTTGCTTTCAAAATACCTACTCCATGAAGGTCCACCGCATGGGACTGCGGCAGTATCGCATTGAGGTGGACGGTTCACGCATCGACGCCTGCGTGGAGCCGATTGGGCCCTTCGAGCGTTGGCTCGAATTTTCGGGACAGCGCTTTCACGTGGTGGCGGTCGAGCATGGCGCGAGCTTTCGCATAGAAGTGGACGGCGTTTCGCATCGCGTCGAGCGCGACGATGGCGGAGTAGTACGCGCGCCATCGCCGGCCGTGGTGGTCTCCATCGCCGTCAAGCCGGGCGACATGGTCACGGCGGGCGACCGCCTGGCCGTGGTCGAAGCCATGAAGATGGAGACGCAGGTAGTCGCACCATTCTCAGGGAAGATTCGCCAGGTCATGGCGATACCGAACGTCCAGGTGTCGACCGGCGACCCGCTTCTGCAGATCGAACCATGTGTTGTTCATCGTGAAAATGCCAGTGCATCCGCCGAGCGCGTGTCCTTCGACGCAGTCGCTCCCGGTCTACGAAGAAGAACATACGGCTGCTCTCGGCCGGCGGCAGAGTCTCGATGACCTGCGACAGCTGACGCTGGGCTTCGATGTGACGCCGGAGCAGGCGTCCCGTTTGGCCGCAGAATTGAAGCAGGTGCAGGAGGCAGATGCGGACGCCGACGAGATGCGCCGGGACGAAGATGCCATTCTGAATATCTTCGTCGATCTTTGGTCGCTGTTCCGAAGAAAGCCGCTCGCCGCCCACCAGACAGGTGGCGAAGCGCCCAGCACGGAAGCCTACCTCTTCTCCTATCTGCGCGCGCTCGACAGCGACGGCGAGGACTTACCTCCGGACTTCCTGCAAGCCTTGCAAAGGGCGGTGGCACACTACGGAATCACCAGCCTCGAACGTTCGCCCGAACTGGAAGAGTGTTTGCTATGGATCTACAAATCACACCAGAAGGTGGAGCAGCAAATCGCCCCCATTCTCGCGGTTTTGCAACGCCGGCTTGCCCAGCTGAATGGCAACCTCGCATGGGCTGATGAGGCATTCCACACACTGCTGGATCGCATGGTATCCATCACGCGTGAGTTGTTTCCCGGCGTCAACGATCTGGCTCGCGAGCTTCGCTATCGCTGCTTCGAACAGCCATTCTTCGAGCAGGCACGCAGGCGGGTATACGCGGACATGGAGGAGCACCTGGATTATCTCGCGGCCCATCCGGATGCCCTGGATCTTCAGCAAAAAGTACGCACTCTGGTCGAGTGTCCCCAGCCGCTGGCCAGCCTGCTAGCCGGACGATTCCCCACGGCGTCACTCGCTTTGCGTCAGACCATGATGCAGATCGTCACGTCGCGGTACTACAGGCGTCGGCTGACCAACTTCCGAACGCTGTCCATCGACGGCCATTGCTTCGCAAGGCTGAATACGACGAAGATGACAAGCACCTCCACGTCTTCATGGCTTATGCAGAGTACTGCCGGCTTGAGGAAACCATCCACGCTCTCGCCCCGTTCCTCGCCGAGGCGCCGGAAGGCGACGGCATTGTGCTCGATTTCTTTACCTGGGAACAGAACTCGCTTCCCGACGCCGAGCAAACGCAGAGCGAGATCAACACGCTCATCAATTCGATTGAGTTCTCTCGTCCGGTTCATCGCGTGGTTGTGGCCGTTGCCGGCGCCAACAGCGAGCCGGGCATGGGCGGGATACAACACTTCACTTACGAACATTCAGACGGCTGGCTACCAGGAAGTGCAGCTCTTCCGCGGAGTTCACCCCATGATGGGCGAACGTCTGCATCTGTGGAGGCTCAAGAATTTCAAGATCGATCGTCTGCCTTCGGTTGAGGATGTCTACCTGCTGCATGCAGTAGCCAACGAGAATCCCAAGGATGAACGCCTGTTTGCGGTGGCCGAAGTACGCGACCTGACGCCGGTGCGGGACAAACGACACCGGATCGTTCAACTGCCTCATCTGGAGCGAATGTTCTCCGAGGCGGTCGCAGCCATACGTCAGTATCAGATGAAGCGTTCGGCGCGCGAGCGGCTGTACTGGAACCGCATATTTCTTTATGTGTGGCCGACGCTAAACCTCAAACCTGACGAAGTAAAAGAAATCGTGCACCGCTTGGCTCCGATGGCGGATGGACTGGGTCTGGAGCAGGTGGTAGTTCGCATCCGCATACCCAATGCACGCACTGGAGAATTACGCGACAGCCTGATGCGCATCTCTGCGCCGGGCGATGCCGGGCTGCTGATGACCTTCCGGCCCGCAGGCAAGTCGCAGCCGCTGAAACCCCTGACCAGCTTACGAGCAGAAGGTTGTGAAGATGCGGCAACGCGGGCTGCTCTACCCGTTTGAGATCGTGAAGATGCTCACCCCTCCAGTACGGAGACGGAGGCGGAATTTCCGCCGGGACAGTTCACCGAACACGATCTCGATGCCAAGGACCATCTCATCCCGGTCGACAGGCCTTACGGCCAGAATACTGCCAGCATCATCGCCGGCACGATTCGCAACTTCACCGACAAATATCCCGAGGGAATGAAACGGGTCATCCTCCTGGGCGATCCCAGCAAGGAACTGGGAGCGCTGGCCGAACCCGAATGCCGGCGCATCCTCGCCGCTCTGGATATGGCTCAGGCGATGCAGGCTCCCGTTGGAGTGGTTCACGCTGTCGGCTGGCGCGAAGATTTCGATGAACAGCGGCGTGGAGAACATGGACTGGATAGCCCGCGTACTCCGCGCCATCATCGACTTCACCCAGGGCGGAGGCGAAATCAACCTGGTGGTAAACGGCATCAATGTCGGCGCACAGCCTTACTGGAATGCCGAAGCCACCATGCTGATGCACACCCGCGGCATTCTCATCATGACGCCCAAGGCGGCCATGGTGCTCACTGGCAAGCGCGCCTTGGATTTCTCCGGCAGCGTCTCTGCCGAAGACAACCAGGGCATCGGAGGTTACGACCGCATCATGGGCTTCAACGGGCAGGCGCAATACTTCGCGCGCGACATCGCCGAGGCTTGCCATATCCTGATGCAGCATTATGAGCACACTTACGTTGGGCCGGATGAGCGCTTCCCGCGCCGGGCTGTGACCTCGGATCCGTTCGAACGCGACGTGCAGCTGTATCCGCACGGTGGCGAGGGCTTTGCGCGGGTCGGCGACATCTTTTCCGATGAAACCAATCCTGGACGGAAAGCTTCATTCGAGATTCGCAAAGTCATGAGAGCAGTTTCCGACCAGGACCATGCGCCCTTGGAGCGCTGGGCAGGCCTGCGGTCAGGCGAAACAGCCGTGGTGTGGGACGCTCACGTTGGCGGGTATCCGGTGTGTATGTTAGGCATCGAATCGAAGCCGGTACCGCGTTTCGGATTCGTTCCCGGCTGACGGACCGGACCACTGGACTGGCGGCACGCTGTTCCCGCTTTCCTCCAAGAAGCTGGCTCGTGCCATCAACTCGGCAAGCAACAACCGGCCGCTGGTGGTGCTCGCGAATCTATCCGGATTCGACGGCTCGCCAGAATCCATGCGCTGCCTGCAGTTGGAGTATGGAGCGGAGATCGGCCGGGCAGTCGTCAACTTTAAAGGCCCGATGGTATTTTGCGTGGTCTCGCGCTATCACGGCGGCGCTTACGTGGTTTTCTCCCACGCTTTGAACGAGCAATTGGAAGTCATCGCGCTGGAAGGCACCTATGCGTCGGTAATCGGAGGTGCTCCAGCGGCAGCCGTAGTGTTCGCCGGTGAAGTAGAAGCCAGGGCCAAGAAGGACCCGCGGGTTGAGGCTCTGGCCCAGGCGATGAGCCAGGCGCAAGGCGCGGAGAAGAACCGCCTGCGAGCGGAATGGAACGAGCTATTCAAGGTGGTGCATTCCGAAAAGCTGGGCGAGATGGCGGCCGAATTCGATCGTATCCACAGCGTGAATCGCGCTCTGGAAGTGGGAGCGCTGCATAAAATCATCCCACCGCACCAGTTGCGGCCTTACCTGATCGACGCAATCGCCCGCGGCATTATACAAGGACGAGGCGACGAGCACGGGCAAGAAGTCGGTCGAGCACTCGGAGATGGCGGAGAGCGAAACTTGCTCGTTCTGCAGGCGGATTGATGGAAGTACGCTGGTTTGAACAATCGCTGGCCGAGGTGAGCGCACAGGACGATTGGCTCGGTCCATGGGAACGATCGCACCTCGCGACTCTGCGATTTCCGAAACGGCGCGCCGATTGGCGGCTGGGCCGCTGGACCGCGAAACATGCGGTTGCTTACGACTTAAACCTTCCGCATGATGCCGGGAACCTGGCCCGCATTGAAATACGGCCGGCAGCGTCCGGAGCGCCAGAAGTATTTCTGGGCGGCGAGCCGGCGAATCTGGCGATCTCTATTAGCTCACCGGGCTGGAATCGCTGCGTGTGCCGTAACAACAGGCGGAGCAATGTTAGGCTGCGATCTCGAGAGTGTCGAACCGCGCAGCGATGCCTTTGTTGCTGACTACTTCACCGCGGAAGAACAAGAAGTCGTTCGACAAGCCTGTACAGCAGATCGCTTCACTTTAATCGCTCTGATTTGGAGTGCGAAGGAAAGCGCACTGAAGGCACTCCGTGCCGGTTTGCGAATCGATACGCGCAGTCTATCGGTTGCACTGGACGATCTAAATACCGCGAGCCTCAAAGATCTGCAACCGCGGACGCCCGATGCTCTCGCCGCTACGTCCCATTTCCTTCCGCCATGGCAATGCTTGCGTGTTCGTTACATGCCGCAACACATCTTTCATGGGTGGTGGTTCCGCTGCGCCGACCTCCTACACACTGAGATAAGTTCTCCCCCAACGCCCCCCCCAATCACATCGGGGAATATTTGCCACAGCTTATGCAGCTGCGCTCAGAAGCGACATCCGTGACATCTATGCCTGACTCGCCAGACCTGTAATCGACTCTCTGCGCATCGGCACCTGCAACAGTCCCCTGGGACGTCCTCGTTACTAATCCGGCGAGATCTCCCGGAAGCAGACTTCTGGACAACTCCGGCGCTGTCTTGCCGTGTCGTTTATTGCGCGGAGCCGTACACCGGAGAAAGTGGAGCTTATTTCAGGGCTTTGATCTGCTCGGCCAGCTTAGCGATCTCATCCGATGTCAGTTTGTCGCCGAATTTGGGCATGTGGCCCTTGCCGTTCGCAATGATCGCGCGGAGCTCTTCGTTCGAGGTATCGGCTACCTTCTCGGTTTTCAGTGATGGGCCTGCGAAGTGACGTCCGTCGCCAGTTTTACCGTGGCACTTAGCACAGTTTTTCTCGAATATGGGATTTGATGTTAGCCCATCATCAGAGGGTGTTTGAGCTGACACGGTGGCACCGCAACCCAAGCTTAAGCCCACAACCAAAGCCAGTGGCATAAATCTCATGCGATTCTCCCTCCTGTTTAGGTTCTCCAGAAACTCCTTCTGGCAGAACTGGCTAAGGATGCTTGGCCTGCCCCATCCAGCAATGCCGCAAAGTCTGCTTGCCTTCCCGATCGCAAGAAATCAGATATCCGCGGCCCGACGAGCAATCCCTAGAGCGTCTGACCAGAATGATTTTGACGAATGCATCAACTCCACGACTTCCGCCACGGCAGCTACGTAGGCGTCGAGTTGAGCCTCTTCGACGATCAGCGGGGGCGCAGCTTTTAACACCATGAAGTTGTTGCCGCACATCTGAGTTAAGATGTCGCGCTGGAACAGGTTCATCACTAGCATTTGTCCGAACAGTCCCGGATGAATTGCCTTGAATGCCTCAAAGCTCGCTCGCAAACGCAGGCGCCGCGGTGCTTGAAATTCAATGCCGCAGAAAAGACCCTGGCCGCGGACTTCCCGGACCATCTCATAGTGTTCAAGCGCAACCTTCAGCTTCTCACGCAGAGTGGAGCCCAGGGTTAGTGCGCGCTCAGCCAGTTTCTCCTGCTCAATTACTTCCAGTGTCGCTAATCCTGCTCGCATGGCCAAGGCATTCTCGCCATAGGTTGAGGTGTGAATGATCGAACGCTTGAGCGAGCCGTACACGGCTTCATAGATCTCCTCGGTCATCAGTACAGCCCCGACTGGCACCAGACCACCACTGAGCGCCTTGGCTAACACCACGATGTCAGGCTGCACGCCGTAGTGCTGAGCGGCAAGAAATTTACCTGTGCGTCCCAACCCGGTCTGTACTTCATCGAGCACCAGTAAAGTTCCGTGGCGCCGGCATAAACGCTCGGCTTCCCGCAGATAATCCTCCGGGGGAATACAGATACCCGCTTCGCCCTGCATGGGTTCCAACAGGAGCGCGGCATAGCGTTGCGTCTCCAGTTCTGAATTTAGTGCCGCCAAGTCGCCGAAGGAGACGGCCTTGCATTTGGGAAGCAGAGGCCCGAATCCTTCTCTCCAGAAGTCGTCGCCCATCAGAGA
Organism: uncultured Acidobacteriaceae bacterium; assembly: GCA_963698845.1. GTDB lineage: Bacteria > Acidobacteriota > Terriglobia > Terriglobales > Acidobacteriaceae > Bog-257. The sequence goes on along the minus strand of CAVOSH010000004.1, from coordinate 873,459 downwards.
AAGCGCGCCCATCGTTAGCCCGTGGAATGCGCCTTTGGCATAGAGGAACCCAACCCGAGCAGTGTGCGCCCTGGCAAACTTCATTGCGGCCTCAACACCTTCACTGCCGGAGCTGCAAAAGAAAGCCTTCGAGAGTCTTCCGCCCGCACGCGAGCAAAGCTGCGACGCCAACTGTCCAGCCAGGTCGGGAGCATGGCTCTGAACCATCGCTGGTCCCTCCCGGCGCAGTTCATCTTCGAGCGCTCTTATGATTCGCGGATGATTGTGTCCGGTATTGTGAACGCAATATCCAGACAGAAAATCCAGGATCGTGCGCCCGTCGTCGGTCTGCAGGAGTGCTCCCCGGCACCGGGTGTACCGAACATTCATCTGAAGTATGCTCAGCAGCCGTAGCCACTGCGGGTTTACGTGTTCGCGGTAATGAGAATCCTGGTCGCCGCGGCGGCCAGACTGCGCTAAGTCGATCAGCCTTGTAGAGGACATAACGTTGACCAGAGTCCGATCTATCTAATTGCACCCGCCGCTCGCCTCAAACAAGAAGTAATGGGCGGTAAGCGCAGAACGCATCAATGAGTGGACTCTCCAGGGTTCACCGGGACGATGCGTCCCGTAGCCTTAATGCTGACCTCGGCTTTGCCATCGACTCGCAGGAACAGCACGCTTGGATTCTTCATTCCCCACGATTCATAAGGCACAACAAAACTAGTCGTTGTCACCAGCTTCTCACCGCTGATCTGCACCGGCATCGTCAGCGTGATTTCGTGGGACGTCCCATGAATACGAAATGTACCTTGCACCTGGAGGTTGGAAGTCCCCTGGGTTGCGACTTCGCCCATCACTTTACTGGGAGCAAAAACGATATCGGGATAACGCTGGCTCTCCAGCACCTCGCGGTTCATCTTGTGGTCGCGCGTACTGTTACCGGTAACTCCGCTGGTGGCATCCACGACAATCTCTCCACTGGCGCTTCCGGTCGCGCGATCGAACAGAACCGAACCGCTCTTCAGCTTGAAGCTGCCGTGTACTCCTCCGTGCACGTCGTGGACCGAGATGTCGATCTGCGTCTCCGCCGGATTCAGCGCCACCTGCACCTGCTGGGCGGCCACCAGCTTGCAAGCGAGGCCGATCGCCAGAAAAATTATCCAAGCTCGAGGTGGAATCCACGGCAGACGACGGCCAATGCGCCACTGCGCAGAGCGCTCCATCCAATTAACCTTTAGACGCCAGTAGATTCCATCCCAGCCACAAGCCGTTACGCAAGCCGAACCCAATCGGACGCAGGGTGCCGGTGTGGATTGCCAGCATGCGCTCGAAAACCCCGGGTGTCGCCTCAAGAGCTGCGAAGGCTCGCCTGCGAAACAGGGGATGGTCATCCATGCTGAGCATCAGGGTCGCCATCGCCCGCGGCACACGCACAATGCGTTTGACCGCGGCTTCGTAACCCGCGAGGTCATCCGAAGCCAGGGCGGTGGCAAGTGCCGTCGCCTGTTGAAAAGCAATTGCCAGACCTTCTCCGGTGACTGCATCGACCGACCCGGCCGCGTCACCGATCAAAGCAAAGCATCCTCGATGTACCTTCTTCAAATTTCGAGTGGCGGTCAGCGCACCCCGCGCGAGATCCTCGGGCACAGCACTCTTCAACTGGCTGGCGAGTTGCGGAAAATGGCCGAGAGCATCGTCAAACCGGGAGACTCTCTTCCCGCTGATGAACGCAACACAAACTGCATCATTTCCTATCGGCGTCACGTACATCTGCCCGAGGTCGCTCCAGTGTACTTCCACAAAGTCGGACCACGGGTTAACACGGTAATGCTGACGCAATCCGATACGAACTTTTACCTTGCCGGCGCCATCGAGGCCGGCAAGCCTCCGTGCCCGCGAGTTCTGCCCATCAGCGCCAACGATCCAGCGGCAGTGAGTCGTTTCGCCGTTCACCATGATGCCGCCATTTGCTGTGGCGGTTACCCGGCTATTCCACAACAGTCTGACCCCAGCACGGGTTGCGGCGTCTACGAGTGCCTGATGCAGGCTGGTGCGGCGGAGACCAAGACCGGTGCCATGTCTAAATGTCGCCGCAACTTGCTGGTCACCATTCACAAAGCGAATGCCCTTAAACGGTGTACCTTGTGATCGGTCAAGACGCACTCCGAGTTGCTCCAGAGCCGACAACCCGTCTGGCATGACACCCTCGCCGCACGCTTTGTCGATTGGCGGACGAGAGCAATCCGCGACGACGACCTCGAATCCAGCCCGGCGCGCAGCCAAAGCTGCTGCCAGGCCAGCTGGACCACCGCCCATCACAAACACTTCCGTATCCCGTGTAAGTCGTCCCATTGATGGTCACCAGCGCAGCAGAACCAGTTCGGAGCAGAAGCCCGGGCCCATTGCAGCGAGGATGCTGTAGCTGCCTGATGCCGGCCGGCGCCGGTTCATGAATTCTTCTAAGACGAGCAGCACGGATGTGGATGACAGGTTGCCCACAGTGCGCAGGGATTGCCAGGAAACGTCGAGGGCCCCTTGTGGAAGCTCTAGCGTATCCGAGGTTGCCTCTAACACCTTTGGTCCCCCCGTATGCATGATCCAGGTGCCGATGTCGTGACGGCTCAAGTCGTATTCAGCAAGGAATGCATCCACGTCGTCGGCCAGGTGCTTGCGAACTATGTTGGGGACTTCCGTGGAGAGGACAATGTTGAAGCCGCTCTCGGAGATATCCCAGCCCATTACATTCTCCGTATCGCGATAGAACGAAGAACGACTAGCCAAAATATGCGGGCCGCTGGCTTTTCGCTCTTCGCCGGTGATAATCACGCTCGCCGAGCCGTCGCCGAACAATCCGGACGAGATAAGGTTGGCCACCGATAAGTCGCGGCGCTGCCACGTCAACGAGCAAAGTTCGACGGAGATCAACGCGGCAACTTGCCGGGGATACGCCCGGACGTAATCGGCGGCGCGAGCTATCCCTGCCGCTCCCGCGACACAGCCAAGGCCGAATATCGGAGTACGCTTCACATCCGGCCGCAAGCGCATGCGGTTCATGAGGCGCGCGTCAATCGATGGACTGGCAATGCCCGTCACAGAAACGAAGAAGATGGCGTCAACGTCGGCTTCCGAAAGCCCGGCGCGCGTTAGGGCGCGGCACAAAGATTGTTCGGCCAGGTCCTCCGCCACGTTGATCCAAGCATCATTGGCTTTGCCCCAAGTCGTCAGATTGTCGTAAGCCTCAATGGGGAGCGCCAAGTGGCGACCCTTTACCCCAACCCGGCTCAACAGACGGTCCAGTACTTTGGGATTCTCCAGTCGGTCAGCCCAGCGTTCCGCAAGAGCTGCCGCGATCTCCTCCTGCCGATAGTAGTGGCGCGGAAATGCACTGGCGACGCCAGCAATTCGCATGGTTCGTCTCAATTCCTTCTGCTTTAGTCGGGGAGCGGAATTCCCGGTTCTCTATAGGTATTAAACCCCCATGGCGGGATACTTCTTTCGAAATGACAAGCTCTTCATGCTGACATCATGTTCTCCGTCGTTCCGCACTGAATCGGGACGGCATCGCAGGCTCTGCTGTCGATGCAACGATTTAGTTGAAAGGAGCACCCGCAAGCGTCAGATTTCCTCTTGCAGTACGGGTGAAGAACAAGTCGGAAAATTATCGCTGCATCTCTCTACGAATCCAGGAAGCTATCCAGAAACCGGCGGGAGGGAGATTTCTCTCCATGAGTTGACCCGTGTTTACGAATGCCTTGCTTTCATCTGGCCGTATAACGCCGAACCTGTGCTGTGGAAGAACTCCACCAGGTCGCGGCCACAAGGATGGAACGGCGACTATACGACCGAGTGGATTCCGGGACCAGGCGCGTTCCTTGTTCCTGATCGCTCCATTCTCCCAGAAATCTGCTCGTGGCCCTGCTGGTTGCCCGTGAGTCAGTGTCAGAATTGCCCGTCAAACGGGCATGCGTGAGACTTCCTCAGTCCGATTTGCGAGTCCTTATAGCAATCTCTCTTGGACGTGTGGGCTTCTGTCGTCGTAATGTTTCTGCCGCTCAAGTAGTGGCTGCGATTTGCACTTTGGGTCGTCTTGCTGACACTTCTATCTGCTTGGAAATGATGCGCAAAAAGTGAAAGTCACCGGAGCCGAGGCTCAACGGTGACTTTCGGAGCGTTGCGGGGGAAGGATTTGAACCTTCGACCTTTGGGTTATGAGCCCAACGAGCTACCAGACTGCTCCACCCCGCACTTCGATCATATCGTCATGTGAACCTCAGGTCAAACCACACGCGGCGCTCTGAGGCGACTGCTCAAATGCACGGGCCTTCGCCGAGCGGAGGCTTCGTGGTGCTATGCTCGACGCGGATGCGAGCGGCGGGGGGCGCAGGTATCCTGCAACTACCAACAATTGAGGAAAGATCCGTATGGGGAATTCCTTCGTCGCTTGGGTTTGACGTCAAAATACGATGGCGAGGTGATGGCGTGGGCGCTGTTCATGCGTGGTTGGCAGTTGGAGTGGTCGTGTCCACGGCCGCGACGGATGCTGTGTATGTGATGTTTAGTGCGGCCGTGGCTTCGCGTCGACGCGTGCCGGCCGCAAGTTGGAGCAGTGTGTGGTATCTCTTGTCGGCCTTCGCCGTCATTAGCTATACGCGCAACTGGGTCTATGTTTGCTTTGCTGCGCTCGGTTCCTGGATTGGCGCCTATCTGTCGATGACGTTTCTGCGCCGCAACTCGCAAGAATTGGATCAGGGGCAGGCGCCGACGAGTTCATGAAGCTTCGGCTCGCGCACATTGCGGACCAGGTGCCGGCTTTTGCGAAAACTCCGTACCTTCGCGCTATGGCTCGAAGTTGACGATCTGGTTCTCCATTGGAATTTCGCCATGATGCGCCACTGGCGCAGCGTGCTGGAGCTTGAACTCGGGCGGCTCTCCCGCCATCATGCCGACGACATAAAAGTTTGCAAGGGTGTAGGGCACGCCTTCGCTGGCTAGCGGCGAGTTATGATTCATCAGCTGAAAATGCAGGTGGGGCTCGCTAGAATTGCCGGTATTGCCCACCAGGCCAATCACCTGGCCCGAAGTGACGTGATCGCCAACCTTGACCCGGATGGAACCGGGTTGCAGGTGCGCGTACATGGCATAAAAACCGCCGCCGAGATCGAGATTGACGTGATTGCCGGCGACGGTTTCAAAGTTGATCGGAACTGCGGGATTCTCGCTGGGCACATTCTCTGGAATGCCGTCCTTCACCTCGACGACGGTGGCATCAGCGACGGCAAAGGCTTCCAGTCCGAAGCAGTGATAGCTGCGATTGTCCTTGGGATTGCCCTGATACGTCTTGTTGTCGTCACCGAACTGAACCCAGTCGATGGCGTAACGCTGAGCAATGTAGGGCTTGCCGTCATAGATGATGATGGTGCGACGGTGCGGAGACGAGTTCGACGGAGCGCTTCCTGCCACCCAGTTCTTACCATGAAGCGGCGGTACGATCTGCGGCAGCGCGGTCAGTACCGGCGTTGAAACCGAATCCACCTGCACACTATTATTCTCGCCGGCTTTCTTCACCGTGAGTTCGTGCTGCAAGCGCGCCGGAAATGCCGAGTTTTGCGGCAGATCAACCCACATGTAAGCAATCACGGCTTCCCCGGGAGCAATGTCATTGAACGGCGCTAGCTCAGCATTCGGCGCGTGTCCTGGATGAAAGAGAACGTTGCCGAGGGCGGAGCTTGGGACGGTGAGCAGTGCCATACCGGTGTCGCTGGATACGGCGATGCCTTGCAGAGTCCATGTCGAAGCAGTCAGGTTGGTGAGGTGTATTTCGTAGCAAAGGTGCCAGTCGCCACTGCCCCGAAATGCGGTTGGGGGGGCGGGTATGTCCGCTTGGATCTGAACAAATTGTTTTTGAGCGAGTGGCTTAGGCGCGGGTGAGTTCTGTCCGATAGCGAGCGAACCCAGCCATAGCAAGGTGGCAAAGTAGACGCAGGGGCGCATAACTCTCCTGACGAATGCGGGTCCGAAGTCGCCCCAAGAAACCCGGCCAGGCAGGGGCAATCTGCTCGCCCATTTGCGCTGCATTCTACCATCCCACAGTGTGGGTGTCAGTAATGAAATTTATAACGTACCTGCACGCCGATCATGCGCGGATCCGCAAAATGCGTGCCACCGAACGTGTTGCTGTTATCGAGCTGATAAATCGCATTCCCGATGTTCGTGCTAACCAGGCGCACTGTCGTGTTCTCACCGAAGGTCTTACCCACGGATAGATCGAAGGTGTAATAGCTGGGGAGATGGCTTGGTCCGTCGCCATTCAAAAATCCCGACCCGTAGTTGAACTCCAGCGAGGCGAACGTGTGCCACGGGAGTGAGCCTTCGATGCCGGTCGATAGGGTATTGCGCTGATCGTGATCGAGAAAGAATAAGCCGCTCTCCGGTGGCGAGAAGTCCGTCAGCCCGCCGGTTACTGCTCCGAAGCCCTGCGCTGTCTGGTTGGAATACGCTATGTGCGCCCGATAGTGACTCAGCAGTAACGGAGAACGCAGCGTGGTCTCGAAGCCCTCGATGCGGGCACCTTGGATGGTGAGTGGCAGGAAGATGTTGGAATTGCCAAGGGCGTCGTGATCGAAAAAGTTCTGCGCACCAGTATGGAAGTATGTCTCTGTCAATATCCAAGCGTGGATTGGAATGGTGACGCCGTACTCCTGCTGAATGTCGCGCTCGCCCTGGAGCGGCAAAAAACCAAATCCCTGGCTGGCCGCAAATTGCAGCAACGGGCCGGAAACCGTGTCGAGAGGCGGGGGCTGATAGAAATACGAATACGCGGCGCGCAAAACCCAGTGCAGCTTGGGCAGTTGAATGGCAGCGCCCAGACGGGGATCTGCCACGTTCTCGTTGAGGTCACCGGCGAAGTGGGTCAGGCGAATTCCGCCGGTCAAGGTCAGCCACGAAAACGCCTTGAACTCATCCTGCAGGAACAGTGCCTCCAGGTTTCCCCCTGGGAAAACGCGCTGGCTGAACTGATCGCCCGAACCGTCGTTGGCTATGACGGAGAAAAATGAGTTGTCCTGCTGGGCGAATGCATAGATGCCAACTTCCGCGTTATTCCGCTGGTTGATTGCTGACAACGTGATTTGTCCGCCTTCATAATTCGAGGCGCGATTATCCGTTGCGATGGGTACATCGTTCGGGCCGCCCTCATAAGCCCCGCGGTTGAAGTGGTAGAACGGCGACACAGTAAGCATCAGCGATGGAGAAAAGCTGTGGGCCCAGGTGAAGGTGCTGAAGACATCCTGCTCGCGCTCGCGATCACGGATGCCTGCCTCCTGCTCTTCCGGGTCGTTCGGCACTTGATAGTAGTCCAGTCGCAGACCGGCGGTGAAGCGCAGCTGATCAGCCGAGTTCGGATTGTAGAGCAGGGAAGTGAAAGCGCCCCCACCCTGCGCCGCGTTGTGCAGATTGACCGGGGTGGGCGGCTCCAATCCGTACTGCGTGCTGTTGCCGGTGCCGCTGATGTAGTACGCAAACTTTTCGGTATGATCGCCGAAGCTCAGCCAGTCATCCGTCTGATTGAAGTTGCCATAGCCTCCGATGAATTCGGCCTCCCGGTTTCGAGTGAAACCGGTGTTAGGTGCTACGTTGAAGACTCCGTAAGTCCGGTCACCATATTCGGCGCCGTAGCTGCCTGTCTCCGCCTGCAGGTAAGAGACGTCCTTGGGATTGAACTGTGGACCCACCGTCGATGCGATATTGGTATTGGGAATCGGCACACCGTCGATCGCCCAGGTCACCTGGTGTCCGCCCCGCACGTGCAGCTGATCGTGCACCATGTATGATCCGGGCACGAAGTCGGTGATCATTTTGAAGCTGTTGCTCTGGTTGACGCCTGCGTACTCGAAGATCTGCTTGTCGGAGATGGTGAGGTCGCGGCGCGGCGAGTCGGGATTCAGGTCTTCCGGCGCCGCAGTGACCGTGACGTTTTCTTCCGTGCTCGCCAGTGCCAGCAGGTAGTGCAGCACCGGCGCCTGTCCGGAAACCACAGTGAAGATTTGTGACTGTTCGGCAAACCCAGCCGCCTGCACGGTGACCGAATACTTGCCCAACGGTACTGCGCTGAAAGAAAATTCGCCGTCGGCGTTGGTCTTGCTTTCCTGCTTGTAGTCCGAGCCGCTGGCCTGCAGAAGGACCGTCGCTCCCCCGACCGGGTGGTGTTGCGGGTCGTGAACCACGCCGCGCACGCTGCCGAAGATGCCAGCGGCTGCAGGCAAGCTCAATAACGCGATCATCGCCAACACCAGGGCATGACGGCGCCTCGGCGATGAAAACAGAACACGTCCTTGCATAATCTCTCCGAATGGCATCGCGATCGACACCATCCATACACTCCCTCATTCATTCGGGAATTGCGGCATGCGCGCAAGGAATTTGGCCCTCACGGCCGCAATTCAGGAAAAATTCATGATCGATTCGAGGGTTAGCTGAGAGGAGGGCCGCGTTGCAGATTATCGGCAGGGAAAAGCTGTGGGGAAGGTGCGGCAGTAAGTGCCACGAAGTTGCGAACGACTACCGGCGCGAAGCTGGTGGTCGAAGCTACGCCCAGCGCCGAATTGCCGTGCCTGGTAAATGCCCGCGGCGTTGCGAAGGGACAGCCGGGCTGCAGCGATCGGAAACCATCGGGTGTTGCCGGAGCGTTGCAGTGATGCTGACCGGCGCGGCGACAGCATGCCGGAGCCGCAGTTTGCGCCTGCAGCAGGGGCAGACCGAACCCGGTCAGAAGTATTGCGAGCAGCAGGCTGGCAACTGGACGCCGCATAAACAGAGGGGATTGTACTACATCACAGTGCCGTGTGATGTCACGTTACTGTGACTTCCAGCGCCTTCTGCAACAGAACTCGAGGGTAGAAGGCAGAATCACGTCAGGGAAATCCGGACCGTTATCGGCAAGCTAACTGGATCGGTTCAGCAGGTCAACGGCTTGTCTTTGACAGTACAATTGGACATCGTCACAAAGCTGGGTACAGAACCCAACCTCACCGCCAGCCGTTTGGAGAACTGTGTGCGCTATCTGATTCTCGTGCTCGCCATTTGCGGAATAATCGTTTCCGGGCTCGCCCTCAAGGTTCATTACGACGATGCCGGCAAAGAGCCGTGCAGCATCAACGACAAGTGGGACTGCGGTGTAGTGAATCACAGCCCCTACGCAGTGATGTTTGGTGTCCCGGTGGCAGCGATTGGCATTGCTGGATATTTGCTTATTGCGGTTTTGGGCATGACCCGACAGAAGAATTTGCTGCTGGTTTCCACGCTTATCGCACTTGCTTTTGCGCTCTATCTTACCAACATCGAAAAGCACATTTTGGAGGTCTGGTGCCTTTACTGCGTGATATCGCAAGGCATCATAGCGATACTGGCGCTGCTGTCGATAGGATGGTTTGTCTCTTCGAAGATCCGTCGGCAACTCACGTAATTGCCTGGGAGGTGCGCGGCTGACACAGGGTCGGCAGTGGTTATCCAGCCGATTTGCGCAGTTCCGGCCTCTACACGAACGCTAACGCCAAATCCACCCACAAAGACAGCGCAGCGCGTCCCATGGGTTAGGCTTGTGGAGCTTGCGCTTACATATCGGGCATTCACGTTGCCACATAGCAGTCCTCTGAGAACAGAAACCAGTACAGTCGTTTGCTCTCAGAAACAGGCTAGCTCCGCTCTTCTCGCCGTACCATCCCCTGCAGGTTGCACCAAGGATGCAACGAAGGAGTCATCAACTTAAGTTGCAGGGACTCGGGCAGAAGGACGTGTAATCCAAATGGTGCATACCGCAGCTAAGCTGGCGCCCTTGCGATTCGGCGGGAATGTGCGCAGCAGTTGTACACAAGAAAAGTGGCCAACCGAGGCTGGCAACGATTTTTAGGGGGTGAAGGCGCGGCCGGATGCCGCGCCGTGGTTTATTCGCCGGCGGATTTCACAGTTTCGTGCAGCCAGTAGCGCGCTTCGTATTCGCACTTCTTGCAGCAGAACGTATGTCCATCACGAGCCCGGCTTGAGTTTGTTAAGTATTGGGAATAACACCAGAGGCAAACACTCGTTGAAGTGGCTGCGTCAGATCGTTTTGGTTGCATGGGCTCTCCCAGTGGAGTGTGAGCATAGGACAACTTCGCGCCAAACGCAATCCGCAAATTTCGGGATTTACAGGCTTAAGGTTATTCAGGAGGGAACATGGGGCTGCTGGAGCCTTAAACCCGCTCCGGCCCGAGCAGATCTTCCATCGACTCTCGCCGTCGGATCAACCTAACAGCCCTACCGTCCACCAAGACCTCAGCCGCTCTCGGCCGTGAGTTGTAATTCGATGCCTGGGCCATTCCGTAGGCGCCCACGTCAAGAATTGCGACGAGGTCTCCCTCTGCCAATCCCGCGATCTTGCGATCATGGGCGAAGAAGTCGCCACTTTCGCAGATGGGGCCAACGATGTCCACCGGATCGCAGTCGTCTCCTACGGATGGCCCAGGTACCACTGCTACGATTTCGTGATAGGCGTCATACAGGGACGGACGGATCAGATCGTTCATCGCCGCATCGACGATTACAAATTGCTTGCCATCATTGCGTTTACGGTAGATCACGCGCGTTAGAAGCAGTCCGGCTGTGGCTATGATCGCCCGGCCCGGTTCCAGCAGCAGATGCAGGCCCATCCCCTTCAGGGGCTTGGTCAGCGCCTTCGCATACTGCTGTACCTCACGAGGGAAACTCACGCTAGCCGGATTCTCGTAGGAAATTCCCAGACCACCACCGGCATCCACATATCGAATATCGAACCTTTCATCTCGTAGCGAACGTACGAGTGAGACAACTCGCTCCATCGCCTCGTGGAAGGGACCAGCCTCTGTAATCTGCGATCCGATGTGAACGCTGACCCCGCGCGGCTGCAGGTAGTCGCGCTGCGAACCCAGTCGATAAAGCTCAGGAGCATCTCGCCAAGGTACTCCAAACTTGTGTTCGTGCAAGCCAGTGGAGATGTAAGGGTGGGTGTTCGCCGCGACATCGGGATTGACGCGGATTGCGAACGCAGCCTGTTTGCGAAGATGCGCCGCACGCGCCGCCAGTACCTCCAACTCGCTGGCGCTCTCGACGTTGAATAGCAGGATTCCCGCCTGCAGCGCTTCATCAATCTCATCCGCCATCTTTCCGACGCCGGAGAACACTACCTTACCCGTAGCTTTTCGCGCCGCCGTCCTCACCCGCTGCAACTCGCCGCCTGAAACGATGTCGAAGCCCGCGCCCATGCTTGCCAGCAGTCGCAAAATCGAAAGATTCGAGTTCGCCTTCACCGAGTAACAAATGGTGTGCTCGGAGGTGCGAAAGGCCTTGTCGAATAGGCGATAGCGCTCGCGTAGGGTCGTTGCTGAATAAACATAGAGCGGCGTGCCGAAGCGTTCGGCCAGACGAGCCAGAGGCACAGATTCCGCGTGCAACTCTAGATCTGGGCTGCCGAATAGCCGCTTCGTGCGCCCATAGACAAAGCCGGGCGGACGCTGCTGCGGAACCAGTCGCTTCACTTTTTAGGGGAAGGTCCTTTCACCTTGATGGCGACGATGGTCTGATCGTCGAAAGCCTCGACCCCTTCAGCGTGGTTGGAAACTGCCGTGAAGATGGCGTCGACAAGTTCTTCGGCACTGCCTCCGCACTTTGCTTTCACAATGTCCTCCAACCTATGCCGTCCGAACATTTGTCCTTTGGAACTGGTGGCGTCAAGAATACCGTCGCTGATGAATACGAAGACATCACCCTTCTTGCCTTGCAAGGTCAGCTCGTCATAAGTCGCATTGTTGAACAAGCCGATGGGCAGGCCGGTCGCCGGAATCTCCTCGACCTTTCCGTTGCGGCAGTGGAGAGGGCGAGGCAGGCCGGAATTCGCCAACTGCAAGGTCAGCTGGTTGTCGTCCCAGATGGCATAGATCATCGACACGTACTGGCCCTCGATGGGGCGCTCAGCGAGCGAAAGATTAATGACCTCCAGCATGTTGGCAGCGCTGGGCTCTTCGCTTGCATGTGAGCGCGCAATGCCGCTGACCAGCGCCGCGTAGATAGCCGCCGGCGCTCCTTTGCCGCTGACGTCCCCGACCGCAATGGCCGTAACCCCGCTGCCGCTGTACTTCAGGAAGTCGTATAGATCGCCGCCAATCTGGCGTGCCGGAGCGAAACGCGAAGCTACTTCGGCGTGCTTGAAGATGGGGAGCTTCTGGGGCAGCAACCGGAACTGCAACTCGCGCGCCAGCGCCAGATCCTGCTCCAAACGCTTTTCCTGGCGAGCGATTCGCTCATACAACGTCGCGTTCTCGATGGCGATCGCTACCTGGGCGGCCATAGTCGTCATGATGCGAACGTGATCTTCGTTGAAATAACCGCGGCGGGTATGCTCGATGTCGAGTACGCCGATAACCTTGTCCTTGTAAATCAGCGGAATGCACAACTCGGATCGGGTCTCTGGATTAGCTTCAACGTAGCGTGGATCTTTGCTGACGTCGGGAACGAGCACCGCTTCGCCATGTTGAGCGGCGTAGCCGACCAATCCCACGCCGAGCGGGATCTCATGCTTCAGTTGCACGCTTTCCTTGAAGCGCAACGAGAAGCGGTGTTGCAGCACGCTGCCGCTGGGATCGAGCAGCAGGATGGAAAACATCTGGTAGTCGATGATGCGTGTCAGTAGGTCGGCAATACGCTTCAACAACTGGTCAACATTCAGGATCGAGGTCAACTCGCGGCTGATCTCGGTCAGCAGCGTCAATTGCCGGGCCTGGCGGGCGACGCGCGTATATAGCCGCGCATTCTCAATGCCGACAGCGATGCGCGATGCAAATAGCGTCAGCAGTCGCTTGTGTTCTTCACTGAAGGCGTTGGGCTGGCCGGCCTCGACATCGATGACACCGATGACTTTGTTCTTTGCGATGAGCGGAACTGCCAGCTCAGAACGGGCGCCGGGTGCGGAGTTGATGAAGTTTGCTTCAGCAGCAACATCGTTCACCAGTACCGGTTCGCGAAGTTCGACAGCGCGTCCGGTGACCCCCTGACCGACCTTGATGCGTATGCGCTCAGCCACCTCCGGAGGATGTCCCACCTGGAAACGGATTCGCAACTCCTGCGTCTTCTCATTCAGCAGCAGGATGGCGAAGATTTCGTAATCGATGAAGCGCTTGAGCATTTCTGAAACCCGCTGCAGCAGCGTGTTCAGATCGAGCGTAGTGTTGACCGCGTCCGCTACCTCCAGCAGGTAGGAGTCGATTGTCGACGAGACTAGAGGCTCTAAAGGCTCTTTGGTGGCGGATGACATTACGAGGCTCTTCAGTCAATGATATCAGTCGTTACAGCCGGCAACGGTCGCCAGAACCTGTAGGAGAAACAGTTTCTGCGGGTATCTCTGCAATCCTGGTTGCTATCCATCCTCTTCGGAAGAGAATATCTTGTTCATGCCGTTCTTGGAGGCCGGTGAGCTGCCGGATCGCCTTGATGCTGGGCGGCCGTCATGGGGGGAAGCGCAAACCCGGAAGCGATTCCCTCACCCTAACTTCGTACATACTATTCGCTAGAGGCTAGCAATGAATCTGCAAGGAAATCGGCTGACGTGGCTCGGCCATGCTACTTTTCGCATTGAAACCCCCGACGGTACAGTCATCTACATTGACCCGTGGCTGCAGAACCCGTTATGTCCTGAGGACGAGAAAACTGTCAAGAAGTGTGACGTTATGCTGTGCACCCACGGTCACGGCGACCATATCGGCGACGCTGTGAAAATTGCCAAGAAGCACAATCCGATGGTTGTCGGCATCTTCGAGCTGTGTCAGTGGATGCAGAAGAAAGGCGCCAAGCAGATCTCGCCGATGAACAAAGGCGGGACGCAGACGGTTGCAGGCATCAAGATTACGATGGTGCACGCCGTGCACTCCTGCGGCATTCAAGAGGACGACGGGACCATGGTGTATGGCGGCGAGGCTTGCGGATACGTGCTGGAGCTCCCCGGCGGTGTAAAGCTCTACCACGCGGGCGATACGGCGGTCTTCGGCGATATGGCGATCATCCGGGAACTCTATGGGCCGGAGGTCGTGCTGCTACCGATCGGCGACCACTTCACGATGGGTCCGCGCGAGGCCGCGTACGCCTGCAAACTCCTTCAGCCGAAGACGATGATCCCGATGCACTTTGGTACCTTCCCACTGCTGACCGGACACCCCGGCGAAGTTAAGAAGCTCCTGGGTCCGGCAGGTCCAGAGATCATTGAGATGAAGCCTGGGCAAACGCTTTAGTAACAACCGCATTTGGCATTTAGCACTTGGCCCTTCGCCAAAGTCGGATTCCGACGGCTACAATGCTGAGTGCGGAGTGCTAACCGATGCCGAATATCACCTACGAACCCGTAGAAAACTATTTGTACGCCATGCTTCCACCGCGCGATCCGGTGCTTCAGCAAATGGAGCACCAGGCCAACGAACGAGACATTCCTATCGTCGGACCGGCGGTGGGGCGCCTCTTCTATCAATACGCCAAACTGATCAATGCCAGGACTGTCTTCGAGATGGGCTCAGCCATTGGCTATTCGACGATCTGGTGGGCGAAGGCGGTCGGCGAAGGCGGCAAGGTGCACTACACCGATGGCAGCCGCAAGAACGCCGGCGAGGCTCGCCGCTATTTTCAGCAAGCAGGCGTGGCCGATCGCATTGAGATCCTCACGGGCGACGCTCTGGAATTGCTGTCGGAACGCAAAGAGCAGTTCGACATCCTGTTCTGCGACATCGACAAGCATGACTACCCGCGAGCCTTCAGCATGGCGGCAGCACGCGTTCGTAAGGGCGGGCTCTTTCTGACCGACAACACACTGTGGAGCGGAAAAGTTGCACACGCGGCCGGGAACCCTGGCATGACCAAACCGGAGACCGACAAATACACGGACGGGGTGATCGAGTTGAACCGCCTGCTGTACTCATCGCCGGACTGGTATACCACAATTCTCCCGCTGCGGGATGGCGTGTCGGTGGCGCTGCGGCTGTAGACAAGTTTGCGCCTGGGCAAGTTTGGCGTGCCCGAAAGGGGGCGGCGTTCGGGCAGTCCGAAAAACTCTACCAGCGGTGAAAGGGCCTTAGCCGCCCAGGGAGTTCGCTCCACTAATACATCCAATGCCTGACGATTACCAAGCCGACATCCTGGCCATCGCCGCGCACCGCGACGATGTAGAGCAGACTTGCGGCGGCACGCTGCTGAAGATGGCTGAGCGCGGTTACCGCACCGCGATCCTCGATTTGACGCAAGGAGAGATGGGCACGCGCGGCACGGTAGAGGATCGTGCCCGCGAAGCCGATGAAGCGGCCCGTATTCTCAAAGCCGGATGGCGGCAGGCGCTCGACATTCCCGACGGTCGGGTCGAGAACACCTACGAGAACAAGCTGAAGGTCGCACGGGTGATTCGGCAGCTGCGTCCGCGCGTGTTGATCCTGCCGTACTGGCAGGCGCGCCATCCCGACCACGCGACCGCCGGAGTGCTCGGTTACGAAGCCACGTTCCTTTCGGGACTGGCTAAGCTGGATCTCGGCGCAGCGCCGCACCGACCGTTCAAGATCATCTATGCCAGCCTTTACGCCGACGTCCGGCCCACCTTCGTCGTTGACATCTCCGCGCAATTCGAGACGCGCTTCTCCTCACTGATGGCCTATCGCTCGCAGTATGAAGACCAGGCCGCAGGCAGCGGCCTCTTCCCCAAGCAAGCCGAAATCCGTGAGCGCATCGCCGCCATGGCCGGCTATTACGGCCTGCTTGCCGGAGTGCAATACGCCGAGCCGTTTGTGCAAAAGGAAGTTGGACTGGTGGATGATCTGCTGATGGTGCCGGTGCAATCGATCTAGGGTAGAAGGATGTATCATAAAGGTAGATAGGGTATAATGCGGCCATGGCCCTCAATATCAAGAACAAGGAAACGCACCGGTTGATCGAACAGCTGGCACGTACCACGGGCGAAAACATGACTGAGGCAGTGACTGAAGCTGTTCGTGAAAAGCTGGAGCGCGTGCGTCGGCAGCGAAAAAGCGGATTGGCAAAGCGGCTCGTAGAAATCGGCAAGGATTGTGCCGCGCATCTTAAGGAGCCTTACCGATCGGTTGATCACGGAGACTTGCTTTACGACGAGAACGGGTTGCCGCGATGATACTCGACACTTCGGCAGTCATCGCAATTTTGCGCAATGAACCGGAGGCAATGCGCTTTGCGGAAGCGATCGAGGCTGCCAACCGGCGAAGAATTTCGGCGGTCAACTATGTCGAGGCAGCGGCCGTGATTGAAGGAGCCCACGATCCCGTAGCTGGCAGACGATTTGATCAGTTGCTGCAGGAAGCCGAGGTCACAATCGAAGTGGTTACTGTGAAGCAAGCGCGAATCGCCCGGGAAGCTTACCGTGATTTTGGGAAGGGCACCAAACATCGAGCTCGGCTCAATTTTGGTGACTGCTTTGCGTACGCACTCGCCAAAGAAATGTCCGAGCCGCTCCTCTTCAAGGGTAATGACTTCAACCACACAGATATAGAGCCCGCTGTCTGACCTTACTTCTTCCTCTCCACCAGGAACTGTGCAATCTCGCGCATGGTCGCCGCTCTCTCCCCAAAGCTGTCCAGAGCCGCTGAGGCTTTTGCGGTCAACTCATCGGCCTTCTTTAACGAGGCTTCGACCCCGAACAGCGACGGATAAGTAGCCTTCTCGGTCGCCGTGTCTTTGCCGGCAGTCTTGCCCAGTTGTTCCGACGTTTGAGTGACGTCGAGCACATCATCGACGATCTGGAATGCCAGCCCGATATTCATTCCGAAATCGCGCAGGCTCTGCATCTGCTCGGGCGTAGCTTCGGCGTACATTCCCCCGGTGACCACGCTTGCGGTCAGCAGCGCACCGGTTTTCGAGCGGTGGATGTACTCCAGCGTCTTGGCGTCGGGATGCTTGTGTTCGGCTTCCAGGTCCATCACCTGGCCGCCAATCATTCCTTCGATGGTTCCAGTTGCATGCGCGATCTCGGCGATGATGGCGACTCGCGCTTCGGCCGAACACTGCAGCTTCGCCAGCACCTCATAGGCGTAGGTTTGTAAGCGCGTCGCCGGCCAGAATGGCGGTCGCTTCGCCGAAGACTTTGTGGCTGGTGGGGCGGCCGCGGCGCAGATCGTCGTTGTCCAGCGCCGGCAGGTCGTCGTGGATCAGCGAATAGGTGTGCAGCATCTCCAGCGCGGCGCCCAGTTCCTCGACGCCGGGACGGAATGCAGCCTTCCACCATCTGCGCAGCTTCCATGCACAGGATCGGCCGCAGGCGCTTGCCGCCGGCGAAAACGCTGTGCCGCATGGCTTGATGAATCGACGAAGGATACTGTGAAGCGGGGGCAGCAAGCGCTCCAGCGCCTGGTCGGTGACGGCTCGGCCTTGTTCCAAAGTTTGTTTCAGCATGAAAAAGGAAGTATAACAACGCTCGCCCGCTTGCATGCTGATCGCACACGACCTGGGCTATTCGATACCGATATCGACATGCTCCAGAAGAGCATTGCGCGCGCGCTGGAGTTTGCTGGCGCGGATTGGACCGACAGCTTCTGTTCTTGTGCGCTACGTAGTCGCCGATCAGATAACCGAGTATCGAGCCCGACAAATACATCGGAAGGGAAGTGCTGGCCAGCCGTCACGCGTGTCACACTCACAGTACTGGCCAGTCCATACATTGCGATATCGAGCGGTATCGAGTGGTACTGGTGTGCCACGCGCGGAGGCGATCGTCCAGGTAAACATGGCGTGGCCAGAAGGAAACGATCCATTGGTCCAGTTGCCTGCGAAGAACTTGCCCTCACCCGGGCCGTTGTAAGGGCGTTGGCGCTGAAAGATCGCCTTCATCGCGCCGTACATGATGACGCTGTCGACGGTGGCTTCGGCGGTACGGATGCCGACCTCCTGCGAATGCTCGTTCTCGGTAAACAGTCCGGTTAGATAGATCCCTCCGGCGACGGCCGAGGCGCCGTATAAGGCGCCATTCGGAAATGTTGCGGCTGGTAGAGTGCCAGCCGACCGGAACCTGGTAGAGCACGCTCTCGTCGTTGGCGATCAAGACCCCGGTAGCCGCCAGAAAAAGCCCATCCCACACCAGCGCCTTTTTGTGGAACGGGAGCCTTGATGAAGTGCCATTCGTCTTCGCCGATGGTTTTTCCAGCAGTGCCTAAGGCGCCAAGGAAAGACTCTGATCGCGAGGAGGATGAGGACGGAGCATCCGGAAGCGCGGTACTGGAAGTACCGGCTGGAGCGGGTTCCGCGTAGTCGGTTCGCACTTGCCCATAGGACAATGGGCCGGTGAACACTACGGCAGCCAGGAGCAATGTGCAACCGACGGTGCCGGTTCGCGCTCCAACGACGGTCCGCAAGCGATTCCTCCGCTTAAACATATCCTTCCCCTCTCACTCCAGTTACGAATGCCTGTTCTGGCCGTTGGATTCAGCTTTGAGAGCCCGTGTTTGGCTTCTTTCAGATTTGTAATGGTGCGCCCAGTTTTGGGCTTACTGAGCAATATTTTCGGGAAGGCTCCGATGGGTGACACTCCGTGACCCCCTGGTGAAGTTGTTCTTGAAAAACCGTCGCACTCCATTCAAAATCAGTTACTCGTGTAAAATTTCTGGAGGTGTAAGGATGAAGAAACTCGGACTTATTTTGCTTGCCGGAGCGGTTTCGATCGGTATAGCAGTAGCGCAGGACACGGCCAAGCAGGACATGAAGGACGCCGGCCATGCTACTAAGGACGCCGGCAAAGATGTTGGCCATGCCACCGCAACCGGCGCCAAGGACACAGGACACGCCACCAAGACCGCGGCCAAAGATACCGGTCACGCCACCGAAAAGGGTGCGAAAGACTACCGGCCATGCCACTAAGGATGCCGGCAAGGACGTTAGGTCACGCCACCGCGACTGGCGCCAAGGACGTAGGCAAGGGCACGGAACCGGTGCCAAGGACGTGGGTAAGGGCACGGAAGACGCCGGCAAGGACGTCGGCCACGCCACCAAGAAGGTGTTCGGCGACGACAAGAAGAAGAGCACCGACACGAAAATCCACTCCTCAGTAAGGCCACCCATTTCATCGCAGCGGACGCCGCCGCTCCGGGTAGGCGCGTCCGCTGCGTGCGCCTTCCCCTGTGCGCTGTGTCCGCCTGCCCTGTGACGTACGCCACAGACTGCCTGTACATGCCCCCGCAGAATCAAGGCGGAGGGTACTGTGTTCGACATCGTCGAAGCGCGCCCGCTGGCGCCGGTATCAAGCTGTTTGTCATCAAGGCTCCCCGCATTGCCCGCAAGCAGAAGCCGGGACAGTTCGTGATCCTGCGGCTGGACGATTGCGGCGAGCGCATCCCGCTGACCATCGCTGACGCCGATCCCGAGGCCGGCACCGTCACCATCGTCGTCCAGGCCATCGGCAAGACCACTATGCTGCTCAGCATGCTGCAGGCCGGCGACAAGATCCTCGACATCGTCGGGCCCCTCGGCAAACCCTCGGAGATCGAAAACTTCGGCACCGCGGTCGTCGTCAGCGGCAGTGTGGGAACGGCCATGGCTTATCCCACGGCGCGGGAGTTGAAGCGCGCCGGCAACAAAGTCATCTCCATCGTCGGCGCTCGCAGCAAGGATCTGATGGTGCTGGAAGACGAAGTGCGCGCCGTCAGCAACGAGACTTACGTGGTGACCGACGACGGCAGCTACGGCGACAAAGGCCTGGTCACCGACAAGCTAAAGCAGATCATGACGGCGACAGAAAGTCGACTACGTGCTCGCCGTCGGACCGGTGCCGATGATGCGCGCCGTAGCGAACATGACCGCGCCGGAGAAGATCAAGACCATCGTCAGCCTGAACTCCATCATGGTGGACGGCACGGGAATGTGCGGAGGCTGTCGCGTGCTGGTCGATAACAAGAGCGAGTTTGCCTGTGTCGATGGCCCCGAATTCGACGCCTCGCGCGTGAACTTCGAGGTCCTGATGCAGCGCAACAACATGTATCGCGAGCAGGAGCGCCAGAGCATTGAGCGCCTGCAGGCCGATCCGCAGGCTGAGCTGGACCGCTTGCGCCGACGAAATCACAAGACTGAATGCGCTCTGAGGCGACGGGGGTGACCTGTGAGTGAACACATCGACCAAAGTGAAGAACAATCCGCTGCCGAACAAAGAGCGCATCAAGCTGCCGCGCCAGCGCGTGCCGGAGCAGGACGCCTGCGTCCGCGCCCGCAACTTTCAGGAAGTGAACCTGGGCTTTCCTGCCGAGCAGGCACGGGAAGAATCGCTGCGCTGCATCGAGTGTCCCAAGCCCGGCTGCAGCGAGAAATGCCCGGTGTCGGTGGATGTGCGGGCGGTCATCGACTTGATTCTGGCCAACGATTATCGAGGCGCGGCGGCCAAGGTCCGCGAGGACAACGCGCTGCCCGCTATCACCGGCCGCGTGTGCCCGGTGGAAGACCAGTGCGAGTCCGGCTGCGTGCTGGGCAAGAAAGGCGAGCCGGTCGGCATTGCCTACCTGGAGCGCTTTGTCGCCGACTGGGAGCGCGAGTCGGGACATTTCGGCATTCCGAAAGCGGCGACGCCGACGGGCAAGAAAGTTGGCATCGTCGGCAGTGGCCCTGCCGGACTGGCATGCGCCGGCGACCTTATCCAGATGGGGCACAAGGTGCACGTCTTCGAGGCGCTGCACGAACTTGGGGGCGTGCTGGTGTATGGCATTCCGGAGTTCCGCCTGCCGAAAGAGATCGTCCGCCACGAGATCGATGTGCTGAGGCGCCGTGGCGTCGAGTTCGAAACCAACGTTGTCGTCGGCAAGACCGTCACCATCGACGAGCTGATGCAGGACGAAGGTTTCGACGCACTTTTCGTCGCCACGGGTGCCGGACTGCCCCGCTTCCTCAATCTTCCGGGTGAGCACCTGAACGGCATCTATTCGGCTAACGAATTTCTCACCCGCGTGAACCTGATGCGCGCTTATCGCTTTCCCGAATACGACGAGCCGCTGTATCCCTGCAAAGATCGCGACGTGATCGTCGTTGGCGGCGGCAACACCGCCATGGACGCGGTGCGCAGCGCGCTGCGACTGGGCGCGAAGACCGCCAGTATCTTACTATCGCCGCACGGAGATCGAGATGCCCGCGCGTGTCGAAGAAGTTCACCACGCCAAGGACGAAGGCGTGCACTTCGAGATGCTGGTGAATCCGGTCGAGTTTATCGGCGATGAGAAGGGCAATCTAACCGCGGTGAAATGCATCCGCCAGGAACTTGGAGAGCCCGATGACAGCGGCCGCCGCAGCCCGGTGGCGATCAAGGGATCGGAGTTCGTGACGCCGTGTTCGGTGGCAATTATTGCGGCCGGGACGTCGGCGAATCCGCTGATCCAGTCGACCACGCCGGGTTTGGCGACCACGAAGCGCGGCTATATCTCCGCAAATGACGACACGCTGGCGACTTCGAAGCCGGGAGTTTTTGCCGGCGGCGACATCGTGACCGGCGGCGCTACCGTGATTCTGGCCATGGGCGCGGGACGCAAAGCCGCGAAGGCGATTGATGCGTATTTGAAAAATGCGGCGTAGCAACAAGCGCATTAGCCATTAGCCATTAGCCATTAGCCATTAGCCATTAGCCATTAGCCATTAGCCATTAGCCATGCGACGCATTAGCCATTCGCGCTGTTCGGTATTGGTTGTACGATCGCGCTTTTTTAGGTGTCATCCTGAGTGCAGGCGCGCCGTCTTGCGCGCCGGAATCGAAGGACCGCTATACCCGGAACACCTCGTCCACACTGCGAGGCTTGTACAGGGCACGATTTCAGTCGCACCGAAAGCTCTCAAAGAAGGGCCGCTTCATCTGCGGGCGGCGTTATGCAAGGGCTAAAGCCCAATCAGCTTTTGGCTTCTATACGGTACGCTTGAAGTCGTGCCCCGATACAAAAAGAACGCTAATTGCTAATTGCTAATCGCTTCTTCCTGCTCGTACTGCTCTCCCGAGCTCCTGCAACAACTCCAGCGTCTCGTCCCACCCAATGCACGCATCCGTAATGCTCTGCCCGTAGACCAAGCGATCTTCCCTGGCACCAGCTTCTGCGCGCCCTCAATCAAGATTGCTCTCCAACATCACGCCGATGATATTGCGATTGCCCGCCGCGATCTGTGCCGCAATGTCGCGACACACCATCGACTGGCGGGCGTGATCCTTGCCGCTGTTAGCGTGGCTGCAATCGATCATCACGCGCGGAGGCAGTCCGGCCTGCTCCAATTGCGCGCGCGGTGTCGGCGACGGCACTCGGCGGTGTAGTTCACCGTATGCGCGCCCGCCGCGCAGAATCACGTGGCAATCCGGATTACCGGTCGTGACAAAAATTGCCGACTGACCATGCTTCGTATGACCAAGAAAGGTGTGCGGATGTGCCGCCGACAACACCGCTTCAATCGCAATCTGCACATCGCCGGAGGTCGCGTTCTTGAATCCCACCGGGCACGACAGGCCCGAGACGAGCTGGCGATGCACCTGGCTCTCGGTAGTGCGCGCGCCGATCGCTCCCCAGCTCACCAGCCCGGCGAGATACTGCGGCGTGATCATGTCGAGGAACTCGGTTCCGGCGGGAACGCCCATCTCGGCCAGATCGAGCAGCAGTCGCCGCGCCAGGCGCAGGCCGTCGTTGATCTTGTAGGACTGGTCGAGATGTGGATCGTTGATGAGGCCTTTCCAGCCGACCGTAGTGCGCGGCTTTTCGAAGTACACGCGCATCACGATGCGCAGGTCGTCCGACAGCTCGGCGATGGCGTCCTTAAGACGCGAGGCATACTCGCGCGCTGCGTCGATGTCGTGAACCGAGCAGGGGCCGGTCGACGACGATCAGGCGGCGATCGCGGCCGGCGAGGATCTCGGAGATTTCGTGCCGCGCCCGCAAAACCGTCGCCGCGGCGGTCTTCGGTCGTCGGCATCTCTTCCTCGAGGAACACCGGAGGGAGGACAACCTTGGTCCATTTAATGCGTAAATCATCGATGGGCTGGAACATGGCTTGCGTGAATCTATTTTATGGGAAGAGAGAGGTTCACCACGGAGAACAATGGACGATCACGGAGAAGGGCTAAGGAAATTGTCATTCCGGGTGGAGTGTGAGAGTGCTTGCCCGGCCGAGGAACCGCAGATCGTCGCCTGCGCTCGGGATAACAATTCTTTGATCAGGAGTGGATCCAAGATGCTTCGGTCTGAGTGCAGCCTAACAGTGAAGAATAATGAAATCGCAACAATCTCCGTGCTCTCTCAGTGTTCTCCGTGGTGAACCGCCTTTTCACGCCAGCAGTGCCGCCGAACCGCCGACCCATTCCAGGTTCTTGTTGTGGTCGACGCCCATCATGATGCCGCGGCCCATGCGCACCAGCGGCAGCACCGGCGTTAGCTGGCCGCCTTCGGGCCAGACGTACATCATGCGGATTTCCATCTGCGTCGGACCGTGCGGCGTTTCGATCACCGGCTCGAAGTGCAGCCGTTCCTGCAAGATGTAATTGTGGCGCTGGTCTTCGGGGATGGCCTCGATGTCTGACGGAGTGGGAGCGAACTTGATGCCCACGCCGGCGAACGAATACAGCGGCTTGAGCAGGAAGTTCTCGTGATCTTGCGGGAACGCCGGCAGCTGATCGAGGAACCAGGTTCTCGGCACCGAGTGGTGCTTGAGATAGGGAATCGAGAACTTGCTGATGCGGAAGTACCAGTTGGGATGGCCGGCCCACTCGACGTCGAGCTCGTCGCGGAAATCGAAGGGCAGCTTGATCTGCTTGCGCTCAAGTTCGTCGACGATGCAGCGGTTGTAGATGCGACGAACTTCGATCTCGCGACCGCCTTCCTTGTAGAACAGCTTGTTGCCGCGCTTGATCAGCTTCAGGATGTCGACGATGGCGATGCCCAACTCGCGCTGCGTGATCAGGAAATCGGGCAGCGTCTTCTGGTTGTCGGGATCGATCTCCATCAGGATCACATTCTCGGGATCGTGATCCCCGACGATGAGTTGCCGCATCAAGCCGCCAGTAGGCAGCGCGGTCGCATCCGCTGAGGTAAATTCCCAGATCGTGTGACAAGCCATAGGTTTCCGCGTATTGGTGCGCAGCCGCCGGCTGATATCCGTACAGAGAAGGGAAGGCCTGGAGCTCGACCAGCTTCGGCTCAAGTGCGCCCTGACGCTCCCCGGACCACTCCGAAGTCGACCTGCACAAACATCGGCAGCGGCGCTTCGTTGGGGACGTTGTACTCCGCCGGGATAGTCACGTCGGAAATCTTGCGGTACTCGGGATTGTCGACCAGTTGCGAAATCAGTTCGCGCCCGTACTGCGCCATTTGCGAGATGAGCGAATACGGTACGAAGCACGGCGTCTCGGAGACGCGAAAGCCGATGTGCGTGCCGCTGGCGACGTCGAGCGAGCGCAGAAACTCGCGGTATTTCTCCGGCGTGAAGTTGCGGTTGAATTCCTCGCGAAGGGCGGGAATCATGGTCAGGCCTCGATGAGGAAGCGGCCCTTCTCCATGATCTGGCGACCGTCAACCCAGATGTTGAATTCCAAACCCACCACGTCGATGTGCGTCGCCGAATACCAGTTTGCGCCCGTGTGCTCGCCGTAAGGATTGCCGAAGGCGATATGGATGCCGGGGAACTTCTCGTCCTGCAAGTATCTGCCCGATGACGTGAGTCAATTCGATGTTGGTGCCGATAGCGAACTCGCCCACCAGGTCGCTGTTTTCGTCGGTGTGCGTGTAAGCCCAGAACTCCTGCTCCAGCTCCTTGTTATCGCTCGAGACCTTGGTGATGCGATTCTCCTTCATCTCGATGGTCAGCGGCTGGCGCTTCAGGTCCTGATACTTCTCGCAAAGATAGTCGCCCACTACGCCGTCCACGACGCAGATGCCGTTCACTTCGCCGGGAGTGGTGAAGATTTCGCCGCCGGGAAGATTGCCCCACTTGTCGCGGCTGATGATGCCGCTGGTCTTGATCCAGTGATAGTTGGGATTGAGCTTGGCGGTGAAGTCGCTACCGGCGGGATTGGTGCAGCGAATTTCCTTCGCCTTGGTTACGATCTCCATCGCCTTGCGGCTGATTGCGTCCACCTTGTCGTAGTCGGCGCGCATGCCTTCGAGCATGATCTGCTTGTTGATGTTCACCATGTGCGCATGGCGCATCTTGCGGCGATTCACGATGTCGGTCATCTGCATGCGCGACTTCAATTCGTTGCGCTGCACTTTGACGGCGAAGATAGAGACGTCACTGGTCTCCATGTCCTCGGCGATCTCACGCGGCAGGTCGGTCAGCGGGCGCGGCGCCAGGTCTTCCAGCACGAATGCCTTGAAGGGCGCGCCCAGCTTCTGCAGCTCAGCGGCGATGCTGGCGGCGATCTCGCGACATTCGTTGTCGGTGATGACGGTGACCTTCTCGGCCGGCTGAATGCGGAGACAGGTATTGACCGCGTTGTGGGCGCCCGGCGACGAGCTCGGGATCGAAAGAAGTCTTGGTGAGATCGGTGAGAGTTGGTTGAATCAAGCAAATACCTTTCGAGAGAGTATCAACGTTCGGTCATGGTCACCAGGGAGAAGCCCTTCAGGGCGACGGGTTCTGCTGCTCGTTAGCAGTATCGGTAATGCCGGCAAACAGCAGATCCCTCGTCGGGCTAAAGCCCTCCTGGTGATGACAATTCCTGAAAGCTCCTGAACGCCTGTTCTTTCACCCCAAATCGAGTCGAACGTTACTTCCTTGCGGCGGCGCCTTCGAAAACGCCCACGCGCGTCTCGGCGACCATGTAGTCGACAACCTTCTTCAAATCGCCGGTTTCCTCAAAAACCTTCAACTGGCGGTCGGCGCCGGTCCCCATCTTTAACATCTCGTGAATGTAATCGATTTCCTTACGCGAGCCAAGCTCTTCCACGGCGTCGTCAATCAAGTCCAGGTACTCCATCATCAAGTCGTGCACCGGCACCTCGGTCTCTTTTCCGAAATCGATCAGCTTGCCCTGGATGCCATAGCGCGAGGCGCGGAATTTATTCTCCATGATCAACGAGCGTTCATAGATGCGGTAACTTTTATTCGATGCATGTAACTCGTAAAGCATTGCCATGGTCGCCTGAATTAATGCAGCGAGGGCAATGGTCTCGTCGAGGCGCATCGGGATATCGCAAACGCGCACTTCCAAAGTGTCGAAGAATGGATGCGGCCGGATATCCCACCAGATCTTCTTACCGTTGTCGATGCAGTTGGTCTTCACCAGCAACGCGACAAAATTTTCGTACTCGGACCAGTTGGGAAATGTGTCAGGAATGCCGGTGCGCGGAAAACGCTCGAAAACCTTACAGCGATACGATTTGAAGCCTGAATTCATGCCCATCCAGAAGGGCGAGTTGGTGCTGACAGCGCCAGGATATGCGGCAGAAAATACCGCATCGAGTTCATGATGTGGATGGCAGTATTTCGGTCTTCGATGCCGATGTGGACATGCAGCCCAAACACCAAGTTGGCGCGCGCGATGAGCTGCATGTCCTCGACCACCCGGTGATAACGCTCGTCTGGATAAATCTCCTGCAGCTTCCAGTCGGAAAAAGGATGGGTGCTGGCTGCCGCCAGCAGCATGCCATGCTCGCTAGCCAGCGTGATCACCTCCCGGCGGAGCGACTGCACGTTCTCACGCGCCTCCTGAATGTTATGGCAGACACGCGTGCCCACTTCGATGACCGACTGATGCATCTCCGGCTTGACAGCCTCTTGCAATGCCAGCTTCGCCTTGGGAAGAATCTCGGAGGCAATGTGCGAGCGCAGATCGCGCGTCTCCGGATCAATCGTCTGATACTCCTCTTCGATTCCAATGCTGAAGCTTGGCCGGTTCATTGGATCACCCCTTGCTCGCTCGTTTACGCAATTGCTTAGATGCCGCCTCGAGCATTGTTCCAGGCTTCGAGGAGTCCGGAGCAGCGCCTGAATCGGTTTTGCCGGGTGGCACGTCCAGGGTTTTGCTGTTTGGGCGAGGTTTCGCGGGTTTCTCTTCGTTGGCGAAGCCGCCGTTCAGGAACGCGCTCCAGCGATATTCCGCCGGCTTGCCGGTGTGCTCCTTGGCTTTACGCACGGCCAGGTCGGCAACATTGTTGACAATCCAGTCGAAGTTGGCCTGGCCTACGGAGTTCACGTCGGCATCGGGCGCGGGATTCATGTAATCGATGGCGTAAGGTATGCCGTCCTCGCAAGCAAACTCAACCGTGTTCAGGTCGTAACCGAGGGCGCGGCACAGGGTGAGGCAGTCGCGTTCCACCCGCTGGAGCAGCTTGGGATCCGTAGGCGGCGGATTCTTCACATAACGCTCGTGCATGGGCAGGGAAGGATCGTAGTGCATGATGTGCACCTTCTCCTGTCCGACGACGTAACATCTAAAGTATTCCTTGAAGTTCACGCCGCGTTGCAATGTCATGCAGAGATCTCGCGACTGGTCGTAGGCGTTAAAAAACTCTTCCGGCGAGTTGACCTTGTAGACGTCTTTCCATCCGCCGCCGTCGAAGGGCTTGAGAAACGCCGGGAAACCAACGTAGCTGAAAATGCTGTCCCAGGGCATGGGAAACTGCAAGTTCCGCATGGATTGGTCGGTAGTGCCCGCCGGATGCTGCTTGTGCGGGATCAGCACCGTGCGTGGGACGGCGACGCCCAGCTTCTCACCCAACGCGTAGTTGAAGAACTTATCGTCGGCGCTCCACCAAAAGGGATTGTTGATGACGTAGGTTCCGCTCAGCGCCGCGTTCTTCAGGTAGCCGCGATAGAAGGGAATGTCGTGCGAGATGCGATCGACAATGACCTGGTAGGGCGAGGGCTCGGCCATCCGTACCTCGCCGACAACCGCCAGTTCGGCCTGAATGCCCGGCTCGCCCATGGAGTTAATTTTGTCCACCAGTGCGGGCGGGAAGGTAGTCTCCATGCCAAAAATGATTCCGATTTTCTTCAAGACGGCTCCTATGGGGCGC
This sequence comes from uncultured Acidobacteriaceae bacterium, assembly GCA_963698845.1. Lineage (GTDB taxonomy): Bacteria > Acidobacteriota > Terriglobia > Terriglobales > Acidobacteriaceae > Bog-257. The sequence continues at coordinate 845,470 of CAVOSH010000004.1, read as the reverse complement.
GACGCCAAGCGCTGCATGGTCGGGTCGCATTTATATATGGGAATTCCTGGAAAAGCGCGACGGGGCGCAAAAAACAGACTTTCGATATTGTAGAAGAAAGCGGGCCGCGTGAGTAGTGGGAAACTCGCGATACGACGCGCTAGCCACACTGTCGGAAACCGGTCGAGGAATCCGTTCCTGCGCAACACATGGTCTGGCCAACAGGGTTAACGCTTGCCACAAAATCGTTCCGTAGAGGGCTATATGCCATGTGAACTTAGCGCAGGTAATCCACCTGCAGTGGGTCCGTAAATCTGGTTCCGATACTAATTCCAGCCCGCTTCAGATCCTCCAATGTTTCTCCGGTGGGCTCGACCAGTGCCGAATCCGCACGATGCAGCGATAAATCGTCTACCGTCCATATCTGCATGGGGTGGTACTGCGAGAGGTTGGCCTCGAGCCGCTGATGCTGGTAGGGATCGCGCTGCCCCTTGGCCACGTGATCGAAGTTGTATGGCAGCAGCAGTACGACCTGCTCAGGATGCGCTGAGTACTGCAGTGCCTCCAAAAACAGCATGGGGCCGGAAAAGACGTAATAGCGCTTTCCTTCCAGATGCAGGGAATCTTCGACGGCGAGAAACGGACGTATCCCAGTGGCCTCGACACGGTCGGGATGGCGCACGGTTGTCAGTTGCTGTCCCGCGCCCCAACCAGCCAGCAACACGAAGACACCCAGGGAAACCTGCGTCGCGCGCCGGAAATGCCGCCACAGGAAGACCGCAAACGCTACAGCGACGCCAGGCAGTACACCGATAAAATAGCGGCTATAGAAGGCGTTCGTCTTCATGGACACCACAAAGGCCGCGAACGGAATGGCCAGGCAGAGCCATCCTATTACCTCGGCCGATGGCATCGGTGGCAGGGCAATTTCCTTCTCTTCGTCGCTGCGCGAAAGCACGATCCAGATCATGATCAACGACAGCAGGAACAGGCCGTCAGGAAAAATCTGGGAGAAAATTGCGCGCAACTCAGGGAAAGACGGGCGGTTCCAATAGCCGCTGGCAAACTTGCGCGAAAATGACAGAATCAACGGTGAGAGAATGACCACCGGCGCGACGCCCCCAATGATTCCGGCAAGAATCTTCAGCGACGGACGCTGACCTGGCTTCCAGCGCAGCAGTTCCCACAACACAAATGGCAGCAGGCACATGCCAAAGTAGTAGTGAAAGCACTCTCCCGCGAAGAAGGTTACGCCGAACAGGACGGCCTGCGTCGTCCGGCTCAAGCTTTCATTCGTCCACGCCCACATTGCCAGGGCGGCGAACAGGAAATAGACGCCATAGGAGCGCGCCTCGAATCCGTAATAGGGCAGGAACGAGCAGGTCGCGACAGAAAGGGCGATTAATCCATGAAGGCCATTGGTCAGGCGACGCGCGCAGTCGAAGATCACCAGCAAACCGAAAGACACGGCGATCATCGATGGAAGGCGCGCTGCGATGTCACCGGGTCCGAAAAATGAATCAAACAGCCGCACAACCATGTAGTAGGCCGGGGGCAAAGCATCGACGCCGTTGCCAAGAGCAGCCCATATAGTGCTCACATGTGGCAGGCGCGCGATGTACAGGGTAAATAATTCGTCGAACCAGAAGACGCGATGAGCCGCGATTTGGATACTAGTGACGAAATAGAAAACCGCGAGGAGCCCCGCTACGAGGAAAGTCCAAAGAGCAGTGGTGCCAGCCGGGCGCTCTGCTTTAGCCGCAGTAGCGCGAGGCTTTGATTCCTTAGCCGAAATCTGCATGTCCCCTCTCGTGCCGGAAACGCGAAAGCTTCGCGTGGGTTTGCTGCGGATACTTTGACGGCTCTTCCGGCGCGCAGATGAATCACTGATGAGCTCTGGTTTGTGAGTATGACAGGAATTCGGCGAATCGCAAATGAGTCCGATCCCGTAGCGCAGTGAGGGTTGGCGGTTGGTAGAATGTCAGTCGTCTATGGAGAAGGTTGATGTCGCGCCACACCAGCAACGTCCGCCCGTTCCCGCGCATCAGCGTCCGCTTCCGCGGTGGCGCCGATACTGGGATTTCCTGGCCGTTGTCCTTCTGGTCCTGGGATCGTTTCCGACGGTATGGTTGTCGCACCGTACCGTTACACTGGTCCCCAACCTCGGCCTGATCGACGACAACTGGCACCTCGACGCCACCTTCAAGGCTCTACGCGGCATCTGGATTGGCCGCGACGTAGCTTTCACCCACGGACCGATCTACCAGTGGCTCTCGTCCATCCCGGCGCGTACGATGCCGCTCTCCTTCGGCGGACTGTACGCGACCTGGAACATCCTTCCCGTTTGGTGCGCTTTTCTCTTCCTGTATCTTGCGCTGCGGCTGCTGCTGCCTGAGCAACCGCAGTGGAAGCGCTTTGTACTGGTTCTTCTGCTAGCTGCCTTCTGGGAAACCTCGTTGCGAAGCACCCTTCCCGTGTTGCTCTTCGCCGTATTTCTGCGAGGCTGGTATGCGGTGCTAGAGGGGCGGTTGCGTAGCGTCTTTGGTGGAATAGGCGGGGGAGTTCTGGTTGCTCTCGCGTTTCTTGTCGCAGGAGATACGGGCACTTACGCGACCGCGGCCTGGATCATCTGCTTCGTCGCCGTTGCCTTTGAGCGCAGATATCATCACTTCGGAAAGGAACTCGTCGTAGGCTTGATCTCGTTTGTGGCGGCGTTCGCCGTTGTTGCCCTGGTGGTGAACTCTTTCATGGCCGTACCCTTCGACTTCAGGTTCTGGAAGGACTCGCTGGCGCAGGTTGCGGTGTACCGCTGGGCCACTCCGGCAGCCATGACAGATCAAGGTGCGACTCACCTGGGGGTTGCATTACTGATTGCACTGCTGGTATTCGGCTATAGGGCCATCACGCGTCGTGGGGATCACCCGGTGATCACCGAGCGCACCGGCTTTCTGCTGGGTGCATTCCTGTTCGGTCTCGCGGTGATGCAGAGCGCGCTGGTGCGTTCCGATATTGGTCATGTGATCATCGGGGAATTTGCCATGACCGCGTTCACTTGCATGGTTCTGTTCTCGTTCGAGGGGGCAGCTTCGGTAATGGGCATTTTTATCGTCGTGGGCGGATCGATGCTGTTTTCGCACCCGATCTTCCGGCCATCCAGCGTACTGCGGCTATATAGCGAACTACACCAACCGATGACTACATGCCCGGAGGGGTACAACGAATTCGAGCAGGCGTGCTATGTCGAACCTTTCACACCGCAGATGCTGGCTGCGGGAAGCAAGTTCCTGCAGGAACACAGCTCAGCTAACGATTCCATTTTTGTCTTTCCTTATCAGACGATGTTCGGACTCGCCTCGCGGCGCAATGTTGCGGGTGGTTTGATGCAGGCTTACACGGCAAGCGGTCGAGCGCTTACGCGCATCGAGATGTCTGGGCTGACGGGCAAGGCGATCCCAGCGGCATTGTTTTTTCCTGATGCTGACGTGGGCCACTGGTCGAAGGAAGAGACGCAATCCTGGTCTCACAACTATCTGAGCATTCCCGTCGACGGCATACCGACCTTCACGCGCGTTCCCGAGGTGTGGTTCTGGATGGTGCGCCACTACCGCATGTCGGAATCGTTGATGCCCGGTGTGGTGGGCCTGGAACGCGATGATTCGCGCGCCGATCGCATTGCCATGCAGGCGCAGCCGCTGGGTCTGGCGCAAAAGACATACCCAATCGGCGAGCGGGAATCCGTAACCAACCTCGGCGCTCCAGATTGGCCGTCAGGCTATGACTTTGTTCGCTTGCGGCTTAAAGTGCATTACCCGTTGTGGTGGAAGTTGCGCAAGCCCGAACGCCTTGAACTGGAGATTATCCGGGCCGACGGATCTCGCGATGTGCAATGGATGGTGCTGCCGCCGAATACTTCTACTGAGGTCTGGTTTTACCCGTGGAATGCCCCTGATCTGGCTGCATACTTTAATGCCGATCCAACTCAGTGGCGGCCGCGCTCACGTCCGTCGATCGTTGGTCTGCGCTTGATCTCTACTCCGCTGGATTGGGTTTCGCAGCAACCTGAGGCACTCAGCATTGAGGGCGCCGATGCGGTGCGGCTGGTGATGGGCGCACAGCCGGGGATCCAAAGCACCCCGCCGTCAGCCGCGCCCAAGGAATGAACGCGCCGATGATGGCAGCAGGGAAGAACCTCAGATCTCCGAGTGTTCTTTACTTCTGCTCCAGGGTGACCTTGCCAGCGCTCACGGTCGCCGTCTGAATGCGTAAAGGCATCTTGAAGGTACTCGTCATGCCGACATTCGGATACTTCGGCGTGACGTAGCGCTGCACAAAGAATTCCAGCGCCCATGGCGGCACAGCAACGTTATCCAGTTCGACGGTTTGCACCTTGATGCCGGCAACCCCATCCATTCCCGCCGCTTCAGCAACCACGTGAATGTCGTGCGAGCCGCTGAAGAGATCGTATAGCGGATTGTTCTTGTTGTGTCCCCGCATAATCTCCTCAAAATCAACGTGAGCATGGCCATCAATGATTCCGGGCCGGGAGGTCAGCCGGACTTCGCTCACTCCGGTCGGCAGCTTCACTCCGCCCTCGGCGAAATATGCGTTGACCTCGGGTTCGGTCAGAACTACGGGCTTGGAATCGGGATGAGCCTTGGCGGCGTTCAGCTTGAGGTATGCGAGCTTCTGCGTGAGTGAGCGATAGTTCGCAGTGTGCGTGACATCGGCTTGCAGGACGCTCAAACCGATGGTGGCGATCCCGACTATCAGGACTTCCAGGGCAGCCAGTGCTCTGCTCAGCTTCATCTCAGCGCGGCCTCGGAGGCAGGGGTTGTTACCTGCTGGATTGTCGGCTTGTCCAGCGTTCCGGAAATCGCATACGATGCGCCGCCGGTGTGCATCAGCTTCATGTTTAGATTCCCGTCGGGGCCGGCCGTACCCGTTACCGCATACTTCGTCGCATTGGATTGCATTTTGCCGTCTGTCACGGTAAACGTCCCGTCCTGCAGCGCCACCTTACCCGCGAAGTTCGAGAACGCCATTGGACCTCCCCGCCCATCCATGATGAGGTGACGAAGGGTTCCGTTGCTCCAATGGAAATCGGCAGTCCCGCCGGCTGTGCTCAGAAGTTTGGCCAGCGTCATACCTGATAGCGACAGGCTGTATTCCACGTCAAGGTTTCCCGTCGCCCAGCTATCGTGCATAAGCGACGCCAGCTGCGACATCGAAATCTTGCTGACCAGACCGTTACCCATGAATCGGGGAGGAGAGACAGTAAAATCAGCAAGCCATGAGCCGTCCTGATGGCCTCCCAGCAGGTCGGCGCGCAGTTCGTGAATGCGCAGCTTGCCCGAAGAGAGCTCCAACGATCCATTCACGTTGTTCGCAACGACGTCTCCCAAGCCAAGATGGACCAGGGAAAAGCGGCCTTGCGCCCGCAGCTTGGAGAGAGCGTCTTCATGCCGTTTCCCGATGTCCAGGAGGTGGTACCAAGGCTGGCGGCTGAAGGCTGGATTCAGTAGCTGATTGAGCCGAGACAGAGAGGCCTCTTGGGTTCGCAGATCAAACTGCACAACACAGTTCTCCGGCCCGGTGCAGTGCACCGGAAACGTTGCCGATCCGCTGAACTGGCCGCCTGCACTGAAGCCGGCAGAGAAGGCTGTGATATCCACCTGCTGGTTCTGTAATGCCACTAACGCTGAATCGATCAGCAGCGGCTCGGAGACTCCTTGTAGCTCAGCAGTACCGGCGCTGAGCTGCAGCTTGCCCGACGGATACGGTTCAGCGAATCCCATCCATGAACCGGCAACCTGCAAATCGACCTGCGTTGCCCCTTCCAACCCGATGCCGGGTGTACCTACGCCGATAGCCTGAGCCAGATTAAGCAGCTGCCCGAGCTCCGCACCGCCGTTTAAGTGAATGCTATAGCGATCTCCCGTGAACTCTCCGCTGCCAGTTGCCGGAGAGGCAGCGCCCAAGGGAATAGGAAACGGCTTCAAAACCAGTCCAAATCCTGTAGTTGTGACCGTTGAGGGTACGCGGCGTCCTGGACGCTTGCGAGTAGCAGGCCTTGATGGCTGGTCACTCGGCACCACAAACTGCACCTCGCCGAGTTGGAGATCCTGTTTCAGCACATTCGCATGCAATGCAAGTGCCGTAGTCTGCCCGCCCCCCGACCATTGAGGGACCGCAGCCGCGGATTTGCGAACCGTAAAGGCGGCGGCGAATTCGCCCGAGGCGGTTAGGTCAGGCGGCAAGTCTTTCTTTGCATGTCGGGCAAAGGCTACGATTCGCTCCGCCGGTATGTGCTCACCGGAGATGTCCAAGTCATAGCCACTGGCTCCCCAGTTCTCGGCGTCGCCGCGAACGCGCACGATCCCCGACCCGATGGGTGATTCGCAGCGGACGTCGTAGAGCGAATCGCCTGCGGACGAGTAGGTTCCGGTGCAGTGGGTGCGCAGGCGCAGGGCCTCGCCGCTGGCGATGTCATAGCGGCGGAAATCGCTTATCTGCCCATCGACGGTCACTGCGGCGGAAGCGGGTGTTCCGGTCAACACGGCGCTGCCGCGAACCGTGCCCCGCCATCCTCGATCACGCCCATAAAGCAACTTGGTCAGCTGTCCAAGCGGGCCGTCGTTATAGTTGAGCTTTAAATATACGGGCGTATCGCGCACATTGGAGGCGCGTTGGAAGCGCCCCTCAAGCGTGAGCATGCCCGTATCGTTGACGTTCAAGTCCGTCCGAACCGGCCGCGCTTCGATGCGGATGCCCCATTGAGTTTCCGATTCCAACCAAAGCGCGAAGTCAGCGTCGGTGAAGGCGAAAGCTTTTTTCACCTCGCCGAATTTGAAGTTGATGCGGCCGCTCGAGGCCTCGACGTAGGGAAAGCGCGGCCGAGCTTCGGGACGAGGCTTGGCAGTGGGCGCAGGATTGGTTTGCGAGGCGCGCTCCACCAGTTCCTCAATATTCCAGTGGCCGTCACTGCGGCGAACCAAATTGAGGCTGGGATTATCGAGGTCGAGCGTCCCGATCTCCAGGCGGCCCCGCCACAGCGAGGTCAGACGCAAATAGGCGGTGACTTTGTCGGCCCGCAGCATCGGCTCGGCGCCATAGTTCGGGTCGTCGGCGGCTACGAAGCCGTAGAGGATCACGCCCGGTCGCGGCAAAATCTTGAGCTCAATATTCGACACCGTGACGTCGCGTCCGAGCGCCCGGCTGATCGCGCCCGCTACCCGCCCGCGATAGCGGTTCACGTTGATGAAAGGAGGCAACACCAATGCCAGCAAAATGGCCAGCATGACCATCCACATCAACCGCCGTGACGTACGGCGCCGCATCAGTGCACCACGTGGAACATCCGGGACCAGCGAGTCTGGCTGAAGAAGTGGAAGATGATGTTGAATAGCCAGCTGATCCGGTCACCGATACTCTGGCGTTCATACTCATCACGAGGAGTAACGAAAGACCAATAGATGAACATCGGCCGGCCGATTACGTTCTCGAAGGGAACAAAGCCCCAGTAGCGGCTATCCAGACTTACGTCGCGATTGTCGCCCATGGCGAAAACGCTATTGGGCGGGACAATGATATCTCCATTCTTCGTGAAGTTGGGCAGCTCAGCCCGCCACTCGGGCGTGACCTCCTCATAAGGTGCGGGCGGCACGGCAGGGAAATTGTCCCGGTAAGGAACGAAGCCACCCTGATGGATCACATAAGGTTCGTTCAGCTTTTCGCCGTTGCGATAGACGGCGCCGTCCTCCAGATGAATGCGATCGCCCGGAAGGCCCATCACCCGTTTAACGACGTACAGGCCGGGTTCGGCAGGATGCAGGAAGACGAAAACGTCGCCGTGATGTGGCGTGCGATAGGGAATGAGTTTGCCAATCCACTTGGTGGCCGGAGCCAGCAGAATGCGATCCACGAAAACGTGGTCGCCGATCAGCAGGGTGTTCTCCATCGAACTGGATGGAATGGTGAAGGCCTGCAGCGTGAAAGTGATGATAAACAGTCCCGTTACCAGCACGATCGCGATCGAAGCAATAAATTCGGGAGTTGTCTCCTTGGGCTTCTCAGGCTTCTGCGACTTTGCCGCTTCCGCCTTCGCCGGCGCGGCCTTCACAAGTTTCTTGGTAGCAGCCAAATGTGTTTTTCCTCGAGATCGTGCTTCGCCTGCACTTCAAGTTAGAGCAGCCTGAACCCGCTCGAGCGCCTTTCTACTGCGGAATGCGCAACATACGGTGCCAGCGAAGACTGTCCAGCCGTTGATTCACGTTAAACGTCAGATTGGCAAGTTTACCAGACGGCGGAGCCGTGCTCATCACGGGATCGGGACGGTCCATCGACCAGTAAATAACCAGCGGGCGGCCTTCAATGTTCTCACGAGGAACAAAGCCCCAGTACCGCGAATCGTAGCTGTCGTCGCGATTGTCGCCCAGCACGAAGTAGCAATCCTCCGGCACGATTAACTGGTCGTTCTCGGTCAGTTTCTCCACTTCTTGAAACCATTTCCCGGTATCGGAGTTACGATCTCCTTGAAAATGGACAGCGGGAAAGTTGTCGCGATACGGATTAGGCCAGTCGGGGTTGAACGAGGCGTAAGCGTCGTCCTGGCGCACTCCGTTGACATAGACGTGCTTGTCGATCAACCGTATGCGATCGCCGGGAATAGCGATGACGCGCTTCACAAAGTGCTGGCGCGGGTTGATGGGATAGCGGAAGACGATAATATCCTGGTGGCGGATAGGCCGGTACGGTAAGAGCCAACCCCAGGCGTCAGAGTGCCCGTAGCGTGCCTTGTCGACCAGCAGATAATCGCCAACCAGCAGCGTCTTCTCCATTGACTCTGATGGGATCTGGAATGCCTGCAGTACGAAAGTGATGACAAAGATCGCGATGACGAAAGTTCCGGCCAGGTACTGAATCCCATGGATGCCGTTCGTCTCGCGCACAGACGCTGAGGGGAGGCACTGCTGTGCAACTTCGCCAGACTGCTCTGGGGCGTCTACTTCACTCATGACTGCTCGGAGCTCTCCGGACCTTCGGAGGTGCTTTCTATGGTGGAAGGGCTCTCTAACGATTGTAGACGTTCCCACGCCAGACGTGCGGCTGCCTGCTCGGCGGCTTTCTTGGTACTGCCCTGGCTGCGGCAAATGAAAGGCTTCTGCTCCATTGGGAGAGGAGGGGACATGGGCTTCGATGGTGAACACCTTGCGATGATCAGGGCCCTCTTCTTTCACCATGATGTAACGTGCAGGCGGACGCCCGCTGGCATGCACCACCTCCTGCAATGCCGATTTGTAGTCCATTACAGGCAAGGTTCCGCTGCCGTGCTGGTGTACTTCGGCCAGCTCTGGCTCAAGGATGCGGCTGAGGATAAAGGAATGAACGGCAGCCTGACCGGCGTCGAGGTAAAGCGCGGCGATTAGAGCCTCCAGACCGTTGACCATCAAGGCGCTCTTGCTGCGCCCGCCGCTGCGCTCCTCGCCTCTGCCAAGATGCAGATAGTTACCAATCTTGAGTTCGCGAGCGGGACGCAGCAGCCGCCGCGCACTCACGATGTGAGCCCTTAATTTGGAGAGTTCACCTTCCTGATATTCCGGAAATCGGCGGAACAGTTCCTGGCTGACGATGAACGCCAGGACTGCATCCCCCAGGAATTCCAGCTGTTCGTTGTCCAATTCGGTTGCTGGAACTCCGCCCGCCGCGCTCTGGGATTCCGCTTCGCGAGCATAAGAGGAGTGGGTGAGAGCCTGTTCCAGAAGATCGCGATTCTGGAACACGTGTCCCAGAGCATCTTCCAGCACGCTCGTATCGTTGACTGCGGACTTCATTCGTTGTGCATTATGCGCGGCCCGCTGGCTTTCGCCAAGCACAAGCCGCGCTCTTGCGAATTTTGCTTGCTCAGTGGGGCGTAGTCGACGTCGACGGAGGACCGGCCGGAGCAGGCGGAGCGGCCGTCGGCGGCTGCGCCGCACCGCTGGTCGCGCCCGGTTTCGGTTCTGACGATCCAGCGTTGATCAGCTTCTGTAAGCGCTCCTGCTGCTGCTTCGCCAGGGCCATCGCCGTGCTTCCGGCTTGTGAGTACTGTACCGCCTTGTTGGCAGAATCCAGAGCCTGCGGAAGCTGCTGCAACTTGTCCTGGGCTACCGACAGACGCAAATAGAGCACTCCCTCAGGATTTCCACTGCTCTCATCAATCGCTTTCTGCAGGTTGGTTGCCGCCGCAGCGTAGTCGCTTCTGTCAAGATCTACCATGCCTAGCGTGTCATAGGCCATGGTGCGAATACTGTGCTTTACCGCTTCAACTCTCGCTGGGTCGGCATTTGGCGGAACCAGTAGCCCGGTCTCAAGATTATCGATTGCAGCCTGTGCATCCTTGGCCGCTTCAGCCAAACGCTGTTCGCGATCTAAATCAGTATCCCGGGTAGACTCAGCCAGGGCAGAGGCAACCTGCACCAGTGGGACCGGGTTCGTCGGATCGGCAGCAATCGCCTGCCGGCCAGTGGCGATTACCTTTTCCGTGTTGTTAGCCTGACCAAACAGATTCATCACGCGCATGTACAAGGACACGCGAAGCTCGCTGGTCGGATACTTGGCCGTGAAAGCATCGGCCGCGGCCTCGGCCGCTGCTGGGTCCGGTACGGCGAAAGCATCCTGGTACGCTTTCATCTCCTCCTGCGACTTCGCCTGCAAAACTCGATGATTTCCAGCCGCCGGAGCCGTCTGCGCACCGGGTAGCGGACCAGGAGTCGCCGTCTGCGGCTGCGGTGTGGTCGAGCTCGGCGGCGGGTTCTGTCCGGGAGCCGGGTTGGCCTGTGCAGAAGCCAGCGATGCCGTCAGCAGCGCCGCACCCATTGCTGTTATGAATCTTTTCATCCCATTCCTTTCGGTTTTCGCTCGCAGGCCAGATTAGTCTTTATCGTCTTTTTCCTTGGCTCGTGGCGGCTGGTATGCCTGCTGTAATCCACGTTCCGCGGCCGTCTTGGCGTCGGCGGGCACATCCCCGACGGCAAGCGCCGCCTTGTATTGCGCGACAGCATCGTCTCGCTCGCCTTGAATATCGTAAATGCGGCCAAGATAAATACGACTCCAGGCGACGACGTGAGGATCTTTTCCGGAATCCGCCGCCTTCTGGAAATCGGTTTGCGCTCCCTCCATGTCGCCCTTGAAACTGGCAACCTTGGCGAGCACAAAATAGGCCCGTGCAGCATCCTCATTCGCCTTCAGGCTTTCCTGGGCAAGTTTCTCGGCTTCCGCCGGATTGCCGCTGGCCAAAGCCTGCTCGGCCATGTCGATCCTCTTCTGAGATGCGCGCTGGGATGATTGCACCACGTCGGGAGTCGCCGCGGTGGAATAGGTAATCTGGCTGGCACGCTTCTTTTGCTGCGGCACATCCACATCGTGCAGCCAATTCGGAAACGCGTCCTGCAGACCAATGCCGGCTTTTTCGAACTGCCGCAGCTGCTCGTAGAAATAGCCGGTCAGTACAAAGCCCTCAGCTTCATCACGCTGCACCAAAGCTGCACGATCTTTTTCCGGCATCTTCGAATCCGTCGGATTGCGGGCCTCGATGGCGCGAATCAGGCACTCGAGCACCAGCAGTCCCATGTCGCGCTTGTAATCTACTTCCATCGGTGCCGTCTGCACTGACAGCAGAATGGGTGCTAGACGACCCAGGGCGGTGGCCCGCTTGGCGATCAGCGGATCCAGCACGAAATGCAGATAGGTGTGCCGCAGCGCATCGATGTGGATGTTGTCGCCGGCGGGAGAGATTACGAGATAGTAGAAGTCCTGCAGATAGTTTCGCGAATTCACCTGGCCAGGGGCCGCCATCGGTTCGAAATAAACCGTGAAGCTGCGACCGGCGTAGCCCGACATTGGCATCCGCAGATAATTATCGGTCGCGTTGATCATCCCTGAAACGGGCTCGTGGAACTGGTCGATCAGCGCGTTGTACTGGGCCTGATGCTTCAGCCAGATGGAATGCAATTCCGCTGCGGCGTAATACTGCTTCAGAACCGGGATGAAGCCAAGGACATAGGCAGCGTCGGGCGGCAGGTCGGCCTCTTTCAGCTTCGGCTCAAAGCCGGGCGCCGGGCCGAGATTGAGCGCCAGGGAAACATATTGCGCCAGATCGTGGGCGGCATCGCCCTGCCGGTGGTCCTGATAAAAGCGGCACATCTCGTTGGCAGCCGCTGCTGCATGCGGCAACTTGCTGGCTTCCACCAGATCGGCGCGTACTTGCATGCGAATCGGAGATGACGAAGATAGCTCCTGATCGTACCCACAGACGTTCATAGCCGCAACCACGCTGAAGAGCGTCTCGCTGACGTCGATACTGGCCTTGGTTTGGGCAAAGGCAGACAGACTCAGGCCGAGGACTGCTACGAAAGTTATAGCGATGCGATTGAAAATACTCAGTGCAGCCCCCTGCGACACTCGGTGGAACGTGACTCTGAGATTTTCGCACTTATTTGCATGCGGGGTTTGCGAAACGGCTGAAGTTTCTCACCAGCTCAATGGCTTCGTTTCAAGCGCCCGGCGGACGAGCCTCAAACCGAAGCGGCCGGTGCGAGTCACGCTGACAATAGCGAACGGCGGAAATGCCGACCTACCCCCTAACCTGCACCTTGGAGAAGGTGAGAATCACGCGGCTGGACGTGGGCTGGCCGAAAGCAGTCGCCGGCTGGAAGGTGGCAAAGATGAGCATACTCTTGAGCTGTGGAAGAATGCTCGCGTCATCTTCCGGACCAGACAAGATGCGGTAGTCCTGCACCCGCCCATCTGCTCCTACGTAAGCCTCGATGACCAGCGAGTCCGCATTGGGTACGCCCATGGAAAGCTCAAACGGTGTTGACCGCAGTTGCGCGGGTGTATACAGCATGGTTGGCACATCATTCGACGCACGCACCTGGGTGGGGTAGAGGAAGCTGATCAGCACGCCAAAGATGATGAGCGTGGTAATTAGTCCTGCTGTAGCCGGAACCATGGTCGCGTTAAAGGCATTCTCCCAGCGAACCCGCAGCGAATCCCAACGGGAGCGACGCGAGTTGGCAATTTCCTGCGACAACGCCACCCGCAACTTTAGAGACAGGTCCGCAGGCGCTACCTTTCTTCCCAGGGTACCGACCAGCTCCTGCGTCCTTTGCACGGATGCAAAGCGGTTGCCACACTCCCGGCATGCCTGCAGATGCTCACTCACCTGCGCTAATTGCCTGCGGGTGACGGCACCGTCCAGATAGGACGACATGAACCCCTTCGCAACTGAGCATTTCATGGTATGACCTCAATTTCATTCCCGACCGGGCCAGAGCGGCGCTTGTTCTCGTTCGCATCTCGCAGCGCCATACCGAACGCCGGCAGATGCCTTTCCAGGCGCTTACGCAACGCCTCGCGTCCTCTCACCAGACGTGACTTGACCGTGCCCAAAGAGGTTTGCATGACCTCGGCGATCTGTTCGTAGGAAAGCTCTTCAATATCGCGCAAAATGACCGTTGTACGGTAGGGCTCGTTTAGAGCCTTCAGTTCCGTTTCTACCCTGAGCTTCAATTCTTCGTCGTAGACGCTTTGCAGCGGGGACTTGCCCTCATCCACCAGCGTGTCCTTAACGCCGAACCCGGCTGATTCCTCATCGCGGTCCGGCCTGGGTTCGATGGAAGTCTCGTGCGACTTGTGCCGGAACCACCAGCGCCGTCGGTTGGAAGCTTCGTGAACCGCGATGCGATAGATCCAGGTCTTCAGGCTGGAATCCGAGTTGAAGCCCTTGATTCCGCGGAACACCTTAATGAAGACTTCCTGCGTGGTATCGGCTGCGTCAGAGGGATCGTCGAGGATCCGGTAAATGAGGCTGTAGACCGGCTGGTTGTAGTGTGCGATGAGCCAATAGAATGCCTCTTCCGAGCCGGCCTTTAACTCGGCCACCACGGAGGCTTCTTCGGTGCGGACTCCAATCGCACTAGCGAGTTCACTCAAGGTTGTTACTCCCGCCACGGGCGGCACCTCAATGATAAATAGTTTCTGAACCCGCAACAACTCCGAAACGCCATGACACCATTGCTGTTAGCGTGCCTACCCCTTTCAGCCGGCCAGCCGGGGATGGAACGCGGTCTGGCTGGGGCAGACTACTGGAATAGACACCACCGATTGCAGAAAGGTTCCCGCTTATGGGCGCAGAAATATCTCCCCAAAAGTGGTTGTGGGGGATGAAAAACAGCCGAATGACCACTTGGCCCTGCGGACACGCCCGCCGGACGCGCTACTTCGAGGCGTTCGGAGCCGGCGTGGCAGAAGGCGTTGAGGAGCCGCTGGAACTCGGTTTTGCCGCCGGCGTAGTGGTCGAGGCTTTCTTCTTCTTAGTCGTTTTCTTGACGGGCTCGTCGTTATCGACAACTGCGGCCTTGGGAGGAGCTGTCGGCACGGCCGCCTGTTGCAAATTGTGTATCTGCATTCGCAGTTGGTTCAGTTCACTTTGATTCTGCGCCGTGAGACTCTCCAGGTTATCTCCCAGGTCGCGACGTGCCGTGTCGAATACGTTGAGTTGCTGCGCGAGCGCATCGTAATCGCCCTTCGGACCGAACGCGCCGGCCGCTTCGGTGAACGAACTCAGCACGTCATACAGAGCGTTCAGATTGCGATATAGCTTGAAACCTGTATTCAAATTCTGCGGATCGGCTCGATAGTTTGAGATAAGACCGGGCAGCGCCGAGGAAAGGTTCCGCTGCAAGGCGTTCGCATTGGACTGCTCTTCTTTCTTGGAGTCTCCGTCGGTCTTCCACTTGTCGATACGCATGTGAGAGATGTTGGCGGTCGTTTGAACGGCTGCCGCCTGCAGACGGTCGAGATCGGCAGCCAGGGTTGCCGGCACGGCTGCGGTGCTGGGAGCACTCGCCGTTTGCGGAGGGGCGGCGGCCGTCTGAGATGCAGCGACAGTGGAGATCAACGTTAGCAATAGCAGTGTTAAGAAAATACGCATCTTGCTCCTAGCAAGGAGTGAATTCAGCAGGGTAGCGAAGGACGAAGTGGGTCTCCAGTTTAACAAGAACTGCACAATCCGGTTTTGATGCAAAACACCGCTGGTGGGCAGCACTGCCGAACTGCACCCTAACTCAGGCAGAGTCATTCGTTTCCGCTAATTGCGTGGAGGATGATGTTCAGCGGGAGCGTTTCTGGAGGCTTCACATACCGATCGACCAGAAACCGCTGGCCGTCGGGCGTGACGTCATAGCTGGAAACATCGCTGGAAGAGACCGGCGTTCGGGTAAGCGTTTGAAACAGTTGGGTGGTCGCTCCTGTCGACAGACTGATTTCACTATCAACCGCGGCCGCCATCAAAAACCCCTTCGGATCAAGGAAGAAGATCTCTTTGCCATCACCCCGCCAGCGCGGGTCGGTGCCTCCACCCGGCGAAACCTGCAGTTTGCCGCCGCCGCCCGGAAATGGCGAGATATAAACCTGCCACTCGCCGGTCTCATCGGATTCGTAAGCCACCCACTTGCCGTCAGGAGAAATCTGGCCGTTCGACTTATTGCTCCGGCCGGGCAGAAACGGAACCACCTTCTTATCGGCAAGAGTGATCAGGACCAGACTCATGCCCCCGTTATCGGACTGTGCGGTGGCTAATAGTTGTCGATTGTCGGGGGAGAACGAGTTCGGCATCATATCAGAGCTGCCTGTGGGCCCGGCCGCGATACCGTGATCAGCTTCAAAACCGTTGGAATTCTTCAAGCGCAGCACCTCCGGCGCGCCAGCCCATCTGTAGGCGATGTCCTTGCCGTCCCTGGACCACGCCGGCGTAGTCTCTTCGGCCGGATCAAATGTGAAGCGGGTGGCTGTGCCGCGCCGCAGGTCGTCGATCCAAACGTCGATGTTTCTCTCTCTCGGGTCGGCGATATCGAAGGCGATGCGATTTCCGTCCGGCGAAATACGTGGATTTGCCAGCAGGCCGGGCTCGCCTACGCGACCCAATTCCTTGCCGGCGCGGTCGTACCAGGTAAGCTGCGAAAGGGAAGAACCTGTGCGCTGGTGGTAGACTACCGTGCCATTCCAGGCCACCGAGAACGCGCCCCAGTAGGTCGAAGGGTGACGTCCCACCTGGTTGGCGATGATGACTGGCTTCCCGGTTAACCGGGCCTTATCGGCGTCGATAGCCACCGCCACCAGGGAACCTTTGTCATCAATGTAGAACATGCGATTCATGGCGAAACCTGAGGTCGACATCGCCAGCACCATCAGATGTTTTTGCCCGGCATCGCTTAACGACGAGAGGTAGATTCCGCTCTTGGTGTCGTTGGCATGTTCATTGAAGTCGCCCGACCAGAAAAGAAAATGATCACCGTCCGGCAGAAAGACGGGCCAGCGATGCGAAGAACATTCGGCAGAAAAAGTCTTGTCCGTAAGCGGAGCGGCGTCGGTTCCGTCCGCGTCGATTCGCCACAAGGGGCCGCTCGAATCCCGTGAATAGATAATGACACCATTTTTGCTCCAGCTTCCCCCGCGCGCCTCCTGCACCGTAGTCAGCACCTGCGGCATACCACCGTCTACTGAGACCTTCTTCAATTTATTGTGCGCAAAGAAAGCAACAAAATCGCCGTTCGGCGACCAGAACGGATAGGTCGCGCCCTTGGTCTCGTTCACTTTCGTCGCACTCGCTGAGCCCACTCTCTGGATGTAAAGCATGCCATCGCCCGAAGTCTGGTCCACGGCGATGTAGGCCAGCATCCGGCCGTCAGGCGAAAGTGCGATATGTCCCAACTCGCCTTCGACCGGGATAGCGAACTCCATGCGGACTGCCTTTGGGTTCTGTAGTAAGAGGTGCAACGAGAGCGCCGCCAGAGCGCCGACGGCCACTCCTGCGACGAGAAGTGTCCACAGGGGGACTCGGTGGCGCTTGGCCGTCTGGGCGCGAAGCGCTGAAGCCGACTCCGACCCGGAGAGCGCGCCCAACGCAAAAGTAAGATCGCGCGCTGACTGAAAGCGATCCGAGGGCCTCTTCTCCAGGCAATGGCGGACGATGCGATCGAGCGCAGGAGAGATCTTTAACTGCTCGAGATCAAGTTCCGGCGGCTCACTCTTCAAAATCCCCGTCATGATCTCAACCCCGGTATCTCCGGCGAACGCTCGCTTGCCGGAGAGCATCTCGTACAACACCGCCCCAAAGCTGAAGATGTCGGCGCGATGGTCGACCGGTTCGCCGCGCACCTGCTCGGGGGCCATGTAAGGAGCGGTTCCCATCACGACCCCGGGCTCGGTTTGGAGCGTTTGTACCGTCTGCATCGTAAGGTCGGAGAGGCCGCCGGCAGTTTTTGCCACTGCAACCGCGGCATGTGTCTTCGCCAGCCCGAAATCCAGCAGCTTGGTGTGCCCGTCCCTGGTAATGAAGATGTTTTCCGGTTTGAGGTCACGATGCACGATGCCCCGGTCGTGCGCTGCCGATAAGCCGTGCGCGATCTGTAGCCCGATCTCGACTGATTTGCGCATGGACAGGGGACCATGATTCAGGCGTTCACGAAGGGTCTCGCCTTCGAGGAGTTCCATAACCAGGAAGGGGGTTCCGTCCTGAACTCCGACGTCGAAGACCGACATAATGTTGGGATGGTTCAGGGCGGCGACGGTGCGAGCCTCCTGCTCGAAGCGCTGCATGCGCGCAGGGTCATCCGTCATCGAAGCAGGCAGAATCTTGATTGCTACCGAGCGGTTCAGGCGAGTGTCGCGGGCGCGGTACACCTCTCCCATGCCGCCCTCGCCCACATGCGCCTGGATCTCGTACGGCCCGAGTTTCTGTCCCGTTGCGACCGCCATGGTGACTGCGCGAGATTATAGCGGAAGGGTGCAGCGAGTCAGTGATGTTTGGAGTGAAGCACTGGAACAGGCTTGGATTGAAGATTTGGTGGACCTGGTCGGGATCGAACCGACGACCTCTTCCATGCCATGGAAGCGCGCTCCCAGCTGCGCCACAGGCCCACTTTAGAAGAACGACGCTCGGAGGGGAACGTCTTATGTATTCTCTCGCAGCAGAATACGTTAGTCAAACCTGTTGATAGCTTCCGCCGGGAAGTTCAAGCGGCTTACACCTGCAGCACGTCGCCTTCGCGGGCGACCATCTGGTACAGCACCGGATTGACGAAGAAGCCGATACAGAGTCGCGAGATCAGGCCAGCCACAATCACGATGGCGAACGGTTTCTGGGTGTCAGAGCCGATTCCGGTGGCCAGCGCGGCAGGCAGCAGGCCGAGACAGGCGACCAGAGCGGTCATCATGATCGGCCGCAGCCGGAGTAGGGAAGCTTCGCGCGTCGCGGTGCGGATGTCCAGACCTTCCTGGCGAAGCTTGTTAATGTACGAAACCAGAATGACCGCGGTCTCGACCGAAACGCCCAGCAGTGCCAGCAGTCCGAGCACAGAAGATACGCTGAACGGCGTGTCTGTCAGCTTCAGAGCCAGCAGCGCGCCTACCGGCTCAGTCAGGATCACGCCCAGGGCAATGGTGACCGGGAACTTGAAATTGCCGTAGAGCGCAAACAGGATCATGAAGATGATGACCACCGCGATAGGCCCGATAAACATCAACTGCGATTTTGCTTCGAGGAATTGGCTATACTCGCCGCCCCATGCCAGACGATAACCCTGGGGCAACACGATCGCTTTATTTACGGCGGCCTGTCCGTCGCGAACCGCGCGTTCCAGATCGCGGCCCTCGATGCTGTACTGCACGCCGATGTAACGGGAGTTGTTCTCGCGATAGATGAATGATGCGCCATTGCCTTGGCGAATGGTCGCAAGTTCACTCAACGGAATCTGTTTGCCGTCGGCTGTGCCGACAAGCAGCTGTCCAATCTCGTGCGCGCTGCTGCGGAACTGCGGCTGCATTCGGACCACGAGGTCGAACAGCTTTTCTCCCTGGATAACCTGGGTCGCAGCCTGACCACCCACGGCGGCGGAGATCACTGCCTCTACATCGGCGACGTTAATTCCGTAACGAGCGATCTTGTCGCGGTCCACATCGATCAGCAAGCTTGGCTGGCCGAGCTCGCGCACTACCGTCAGGTCGGCAAAGCCCGGAACCTTGGATAATGTGTTCTTGATCTGTATGGCTTTATCTTGGAGCACGTTCAGGTCGTCGCCGTAGATCTTCACGGCCAATGAGCTCTTTAAACCGGTAAGAGCTTCGTCCACCGCATCTTCTGCCGGCTGGGTGTAGTTGAAAACGATTCCTGGAAAAGCGGTCAGCTTCTTGTTGACGGACTCGATCAGTTTCGCTTTGGTGTCGGCGTCCCCGCTCCATGACTTGTCTTTGTAGGGCTTCAGTCCGACATAGAATTCGCAATTGAAAAAGCCGGTAGGATCGGTTCCGTCATCGGGGCGGCCTAGCTCCGATGCCACCACCGTGACCTGCGGGTATGACATCAGGATGTCGCGGATCTGAGGTGCAATCTTGCTCGCCTCTTCAAAAGAGATGGTGTACGGCATGGTCGCGCGCACCCAAAGCGCGCCCTCGTCGAGATGTGGCATGAACTCGCCGCCGATGAACGGAACTAGAATGAGCGTCGCGCCAAAGATCAAGCACGCAATCAGCATGGTCAACTTGGGGCGATCGAGTGCCCAATCCAGCTGGCCGGCGTACTTGCGCTTCATCCACTCGTAGGCTCGATTCGTGTGCTCCTTTACGCCGCTCTTGAACCAATAGGAAGCCAGCACCGGCACCAGCGTAAGCGTGAGGATCAGGGCCCCGACCAGGGCAAACGACATGGTCTCAGCCATCGGATGAAACAACTTTGCCGATGGCCCGCTGAGCGCATAGATGGGAAGATAGCCTGCCAGAATTACCGCGACCGAATAGAAGATGGGACGGTCAACGTCCTTGGCTGCCGCGAGGATGACCTCATTCAGGCTGTAGCTTTCGCCTGAGCGTAGGGCAAGCTCGCGATAGATATTTTCCACCATGACGACGGTGCCGTCGATGATGATGCCGAAGTCGATCGCGCCAATGGAAAGCAGATTGGCTGCGCCGTCGTGCGCGTGCAGCACGATAAAGGCAAACAGCAGGGCGAGGGGGATGGTGAGGGCGACGATGATAGCCGCGCGCCAGCTGACCAGGAAAAAGATCAGCACGATCAGCACCAGCACCATGCCCCGCAGCAGATTGCCTTCGACCGTGTCGGTAGTGAGCTTTACGAGTTCGCTGCGATCGTAGTAGGGGTGGATCTTGACGTCCGGCGGCAGCACCGACTTGTTGAGCTCGTCGGTTTTCTCTTCCACGCGCTTCAGGACGTTCTGCGTCTGCTCGCCACGCAGCATCAGAATCACGCCCTCGACCGCATCATCGTTCTTCTGATAGCCGAACTGACCCAGTCGCGGAGCGTGACCGATCTCCACCTCGCCGATATCTTTGACCATCACCGGCACGCCGTTGTTGCTGCCGACCACCACGTTGCCAATGTCGCCGGTATCGCGCAGCAGCCCGATGCCACGCACGTAGTAGAACTGGCCGCCCTGCGAGTAGAATCCTCCACCGGCATTGGCGTTGTTGACGGTCAGAGCGTTCACAACCTGCGGCACCGTCAGGTGGTATCCGTAAATCTTGGCAGGATCCAGAAGCACTTGATATTGCATGGTCGTGCCGCCGAAGCCAGAGTCATCCGCCACGCCTTTTACCGAGCGATATTCGCGCTCAACGATCCAATCTTCGATCGTTTTCAGCTCCTGTGGCGAACGATCTGGACTTTGCAGCACGTAGCGGTAGACCAGGCCGCTGGGACTGAAAAGAGGCGCCATATCCGGCGCCACACCGGCCGGTAAGGTTGCCTGCGCCATGCGCTGGGAAACGATCTGACGGGCGAAGTAATCGTCGGTGCCTTCTTCGAAAGTGAGAATGACGTCGGACAAGCCGTACAGCGAGATCGACCGCATGACCTCTACGCGGGGTACGCCGTTCAGCTCCAGCTCGAGCGGCAGAGTGACCAGGCGCTCCACTTCCTCGGCGGCGTGACCGGGCCACTGGGTAACGAGCTCGACCTGCGGAGGCGAAAGGTCAGGGTAGGCGTCCACCGGCATGCGCCGGAACGAGATGATTCCGGCGACCATCATGAAGATGGTCAGCACCAGCACCAGAAAGCGCTGACGAAGCGCAGCTTGTACGATTCGATGAATCATTCAGAAGCCGGTATGGTGGTCCTCACTGTCATGCTGGTTGTGGCTACCGCTGCAGCGAGTTGGCAAACTGCAGGAACAGGCTGCCGTCGCCGATGACACGGTCACCGGCCTTCAGGCCGCTGATAACTTGCGTTTGTCCCTGCATGCTCTCGCCGATGGTTACGGACCGCCTTCCAAATTGGTTGTCGCCCTGCTGAACATAGACGAAGGGTTGGTTCTCTGTGTCGCGCAACACCGCAGCATCGGGGAGAGCGATTGCGTTCTCCATTGTCCCGGCATCCACGGACGCAACCACGTACATGTCTTTCTTCAGCTTCTGGCCGGGATTGTTGGTGTCGATGCGTGCTTGCAGCGTGCGCGTATTCGGATCCAGCGCCGCCGCCAGATATGAAATCCGACCCTGAAACGTATCTGGATACGAGTCGGTGCGAATCGTGACAGGATCACCGACGCGAACATAGGGCAGATCCTTCTGATAGACATTCACCAGCACCCACACATTGCTGGTATCGGAGATGACAAAGCACTGTGTAGCGCCGGGCTGCAACAGTTGTCCCACGGCAACGTCCTGCTCAACGACCTGCCCGCTTATCGGCGCTTTCACCGTAGCTTCGAAAGACGGCGGCGCGGTCAGCAAGGCATTGGGATCATTAATTCCCAGGACCTTCAATGCAGCTTCGGCCGCAGTCAGGTCGCCCTGCGCCTGTACCTCCGCGGACTCAGCCTGCTCCACGTTTTGTTCGGCAAGGGCGTGATGATCGTAGAGATCTTTCGCTCGCGCGTAGGCCTTTTGCGCCAGCGAGTAGGCATCTTTGGCCTTCAGATAATTCGATCGCAGCTGAGAATAATCGGGGCTGGCGACGTAAAGCAGGGGTTCGCCGCGAGTCACCATCTGGCCCGGAACGACGGCGATGCGATTGACCGGACCGCTGACCTGCGTAATTACGGGTGTAGTGTGAAAGCCGTTATAGCTCACCGCTCCCGTCAGTCGCAGGGTGCGAGTCAGCTTAACGGGTCTTACCGTAATCACCTGGATATGCGCCATCTGGTTTGCCGGAATCGTGAATAGCTCGGCGGTATCGGCAGGATTCAAATGACTGGCGCTGGTTGGGGCCGGCTCTTTGCATCCAGCAAACATCAGCGCCAGGGCAGCGAGTGTGCCCAGCGCTATCATGCGAAGCCGTTGATTGGTGCGAATCGTCACGGCAGAGTCCTCGTTCCTACGGCTTCTTTCAATTGCTCGAGCGCGGTCATATAATCCGCCAGCGCCTGGCGATAGGCGAGTTGTGTAGCGCGGTTGCTGCGTTCGGCGTCCAGAAAATCCAGCAGACTGGTGGCGCCGCGCTTGTAAGCATACTCACTGATGTCTCGCGACTCCTGCGCCTGCTTTAAGTAGCCTGAAGTGTAAAGATCTACGACTTCCTGATTGCTGCGGACCGCCTCGTAGGCACTGCTCACGTCCGACAGAACCGTATCACTGGTCGCCGCCTGGGTTTCCTGGGCCTGCAACAGTGCATATTTCGTGCGCGCGATTTCGCCCTGGTTGCGATCGAAGAACGCCATAGGGAAGCTCAGGAAGAAGGAAGCGCTGCTCTCTCCCGCCGTGTGAGTGTAGTCGAGGATGGCGTTCACATCTTGTTTGCCGTTGGCTTTGGCGAGGGCGATCTGACTCTGCGCGGCCGTTACACCCAGCAGGGCGGCGCGATAATCGGGACGATCGTTTAAGGCCTTTGCCTGCAGATCATCCACTGTCGCCGAAACTGGCTGGTAGGACAAGTCACCCACCACGTCGTAAGTGGACGGAACCGCGTCGTAGCCGAGCAGCGCGCGCAACGCCACCAATCCCTGCACTCGGGCGAGTTTGGCGGAGGATACGTCGGTCTGAAATTGCAGCAGCTGCAGCTTGATCTTCAGGTAGTCGCCTTCGCTGATATAGCCCGCCTTGTACTGCGTCTCGGAAATGTCGACCGTATTCTGAAAGCTCTTCAGGTCAAGCTCGGCGAAGCGCAAGGTGGACTCCGCCAGCAGCACCGTAACAAATTGCTGGGCAACATTGAAGGTCAGCGAGCGCTCGTCGTCGGAGACCGTTGCCCTGGTTACGTTCGTCTGGTCGACAGCAGCCTGCAGGCGGCGCTGGCGTTTGTGGCCGCGCTCGAACAGATAACCCACACCCAGATCAAACTGCTGCGCCTGATCGAGGTTGTCGCCTGAAAAGTTGGAAGGAGTCAACACCGGAATAAACTGACTGTCGAAGTTAAGGGTGGGATTAGGCCGCAGGTTCGCCGTGATCTCCTGGGCCTGGTTCTGCAGGATCAGCGTCCGCGATGCCTTCAAGGAATGATTGTGCGCCAAAGCCAGATCGATCGCCTGATCAAGTGTAATCAGTGACGTACCCTGTGCGTCGGCAACAGCCGAGAGCAGCAGCAGCAAACTCAATGCTCCCAGAAGTTTCATCCGGAAGTGTAATGGACGCATAAGGTTCGAATGTGAAAGCGCAATATCCTGGAGCGCGGCCCAGAGGCCCGCCTGCCCGGCACAGCCCGTCGCAGTGCGGTGATGGCCTTGTGCCGCTCGGCGCCCGAACACAACTAGGTATCGCCGCAATCTCTCAATGGCTTTTGACAGAAACCCATTGTAAAGCAAGAAGTTGCGGCAAAGGATAACGCAGATTGGCGGGAAGCTAAACGCTGGGAGCGTCCAACGCTGCCTGCTTGAACGCGTCAATGGGAAGAAACACTTGAAAGGTGGTGCCACTGGCACAATCCCGGGTCGAGGTGCGGAAACGAATTGTCCCCTGATGCCGAAGGATCAGGGTTTTCGACACCCACAATCCCAGCCCCGAGCCCTTCAGTTCCTTGGTTGTGAAAAAGGGATCGAACATCTGTTCCTGAATTGTCTTCGGTATT
Source organism: uncultured Acidobacteriaceae bacterium (assembly GCA_963698845.1). Lineage (GTDB taxonomy): Bacteria > Acidobacteriota > Terriglobia > Terriglobales > Acidobacteriaceae > Bog-257. Next base: position 821,439 of record CAVOSH010000004.1, on the reverse strand, counting down.
CCGGCGCCGCGATCGTGAATGGTGACGAGTGTGCCATCGCGTCCGGCGCGATGCGAGGGCCGCACGCGAATATGCACCTCGCTTCCGGGCGGGGCTGCCTCAGCCGCATTACGAACCAGATTACCGAACACTTGGCTCAGCTGACCCGGGAATCCGTGAACGGACAAAGTCGGAGCTCGGTCGTAAACCAGGCGGACTTTGCGGGTCTCGGCGAGTTTTCCGTACAGAGCAACAACGTCCTCCACCACCCCGCCGACATCAAGCGGCACAGCGTACTGCGTATCCCGGTGAAAGGAGAGGGACTGTTTGGTGATACGCGATATGCGCGCAACTTCTCCGTTAGCCTGCTCCAGAAATTGATGAATATCCTCAACCCTATTCGCGGAAGACGCGAGGTAGATCAAATTGACCAGAGCCTCCAGCGGATTATTAATTTCGTGAGCAATGGCATGAGCCAGCTTGCCCGTGGCCGCGAGCTTTTCAGCGGTGCGAATGGCGTATTCGGCAAGCTTCCCGTCAGTTATATCGGCCAGCACGATAATCTTGCCAAGGCCGGCGCCACCTAGATCCACACGGTCGACGCTGGTCCGAATTGTCCTGCCGTCGACCAGAAAATCGGCGCTATAGCGTTCGTCGGCTGGGTGACGAAGTGGGGCATCCGTTCCCAGCAAATCACGCAGCACCTTAAATGCATTTTCGCCGGCAGCACAGCTGGCATGATTGTCGCAAAGCTGGACGAAAGCGGCGTTGACACGTGCCAGTTCGCCTTTACTATTCACCAACGCCAATCCTTCCGACAGCGCATCAAAGGTGGATTGCCATTGCACCGCGGACTCTCGAGCCACGGCTTCGGCTGCGCGAAGCCGAAGCAATGAGCGGACTGTCGCGATCAAGACAACGCTATCGATTGGGTGTGTGAGATAGCCGTCGGCTCCCGCTTCCAGCGACTTGGCCCTGTCCTCGGGGGAGATAAAGGAAGCAGAAATCTGCAGGATCGGAATGTGCGAGGTGATGGCGTCGTCTTTCAAACGGCGGCAAATATCGAATCCGGAAGCGTCGGGCAGGTGGACATCGAGAATGATCAACGATGGAATCAAATGCGCCTGGTCGATCGCCTCCCGGCCACTGCTTGCGTAATCGCACTGATAGCCTGCCTGCCTGAGCACGCGGGCGAGGATGTACCGGTTTTGTTCCCGGTCATCGACAATCAGTATGCGATGGGGGCGGTTGTCAGCCATTTGTTTAGGAAGTGCCGCTGCCAGGAGAGACGCCTGCCGCGATTAACCAATCAAGGAAAGGTTGAGCCGATAACCGGGTCGATATCTCCTCTTTGCGCACGATCGCGGCGCCCAAAGAGTGCAATTGCGTGCGCTCGTCGTCAGTCAATGTTTTTGAGGTATAGATCAAGACCGGAAGGTTTGCCGTGGCCGAATCTGCGCGCATCCGCCGTAGCATTTCCATTCCGCCCATATCGGGCATCAACAAGTCCAGAATGATGGCATCCGGAGCAGATTCGGCGATCATACTCAGCGCTTCGAGTCCGTTATTAGCCTCCCGCACATCCAGCCAGGGCCAGTCGAGTAACTCCCGAACGATGTACCGTGAAACCTCGTTGTCATCGACGATCAAAAGACTGCGCGTACCGTTTTGCAGGGTCAGGCGGCGAAGCTCCTGCAGAACCCTTTCCCGTTCCAGCGGCTTAGGCAAAAACACATTGCCCTGCCGCGACGCGCGTTCCGACTCATCGTAGGCGCTGGTTAGAATTACGGGAATACCCGGAACGCTTTCCCGCAGTGTATCCACGAACGGCCAAGCCGTTTCTTCACCAATGTGTATGTCGCAGATCACGGCAATAGGCGAATGCCGGCTCAGCCAGGACTTCGCCTGCGAAAAATCTCCAACGATAATTGGCTGGAACTCAGTGCTCCTTAAATATGATTCGAAGAGAGTTCCGGTTTGCGGGTTGTCTTCCAGGATCAAGACCGGCGCTCTATGAAATTCGGGAGCTGGTAGCGTCGTTGCCGAGTCGGCCTGAGTTGCTTCTCCAATGTAGATAGCGGGAATCTCCACAAAGAATGTCGATCCCTCACCAGGAACGCTTTCCAGCCATAGACGTCCACCCAAAAGCGACGCTAGATTCCGGCAGAGTGGCAGCCCGAGGCCCGTACCCCGATGTCGTTCCTGAAGCGGATTCTCGACCTGGCTGAACTCCTGAAAGATGGTCTCGTGATGCTCGAGCGGAATGCCGATACCGGTGTCGGCGATCTCGAAAAGAACGCGTTCGTTTTCGGCCGCCCTGGCGCATACCGAAACTCTACCGTTCGGCGTGAACTTGAGGGCGTTCGAAATCAAGTTGCGAACAATCTGAGAGACCTTACCCTCGTCGGTTCGTAGCGTCGGAAGTCCCACTGGATCTTCGAAGACCAGCTCCACGGCATTGTTGTCGGCCAGCAGAGGTTTCAGCATGCCTTTCAGAGCGCTGAACAACTCGTGCACTTCGAATGTCTTGACGCGAATTTTAATTTTGCCCGCTTCTACCTTGGCTAAATCGAGTAGATCATTCACCATCTCCTGCAAGTCTCGCGCCGAGGACCCGATGTAGCGAACCTGCTTCTCCTGCTCAGAGCTGAGATCGCCATCCAATTTGTCCATCAACAATCGGGCGAGCGAAATAATGGAATTCAGCGGAGTGCGGAACTCATGAGAGACATTGGAAAGGAATTTAGTCTTGAGTTCCGAAGCCCGGCGGAGATAATCGGCGCGTTCATCCAATTCGGCATAGAGCGCTACCACTCCGCGGTTCGTATCTTCCAGTTCGCGGTTCAGCAATGCCAACTCTTCCTGACGCGCCCGCAGTTCCTGCAGGGTCTTCAGTAATTCCTGATTCTGTCGTTCGATCTCGTCATAGGGTGTTTCGGGCTGCCGATTGCGCAGCTGTTCAGCCAACGCCCGGGCCGAACGCGGAGAGAACACGGGAGCATGCCGGGGCAGGCGCTTTACCATGCGCGCCCGCGTGCCCGTGGACTCCGATACGAGATCGAACTCGTCCATCAGCCGCCGGGTGCCGATGATACCCATGCCCATGCCCGTTTCTGATTTGTAGCGGCCGTCCAGAATATCTTCCAGCTTGGAAATGCCTGGTCCGCTATCGGTGACCACAATCTCTAACTGCTGCGGCGATTCAAGTTGCAGGGAGAATTGAACACTGCCATTGCGGGCGTAGCGGAAGGCGTTACGGGTGATCTCGGAGGTGGCAGTGGCGAGGCGAATCTGGTCTTGATTGTCGAAGCCCAGCAGGCCTGCGAGTTCGCGTGCGCGCTGCCGCGCTTGCACCACGTCGCGCTCGGTGCGTAAGGCGATCTCGAAAATTGGCTCCAGCATCACGCGGCAGCTTTGGCAACCACGACGCTGGCATCGTCGCGTTGCCGGCGAAAATCCCGGAACAGCGCGGCGCCGATGACAGCAGGATGGCGCGCCAGCAATCCCGAATACGAGGACAAATCCCAACGGGTTTGCAGCCCGTCAGAGTGCATGATCAGAATCGCGTCGGGAGACCAGTCGATTTTGAATTCCTGGATCTTCGGTGCGGCAACGCCGAGTGTTCCGCTGTGCGCGACCAGGCTCCTCGACCCCTGATTGTTTATCACCGAAGCTGCCGTGTTGCCCACGGCCGCATAGGTCACGATGCTCTGGTGCGGGCGAATCTCCGCAACGGCAGCCACGGCGCCGCGGGTCTTTTTCAATCCCTCATGCACGTAGGACAAGATCTCACCCGGCGGATGATCTACCCGCTTGCGGAAAACCTCCACGGCTTCCTCCGAGGCCTCGGCCGCTTGCACTCCATGACCAAGGCCGTCGGCCAGCAGAATCACCGTGCGTTCGGAAGTCTGATGGTGGGCCCATGCATCGCCACAGAGTCGTTCGCCAGGGTAGGGAATTGCCATGCCAGCCACCTGCACTCCGCCCCGCTTGGATGGTGTTCCTAATTCGAGCAAAACAATAGTCCCGGACCGGCCGGAAAATACTTCCACCGAGGTCGCGATTCGCCTCATGGCGCCCATGCCGCCGCCCATGGTGCCGCTGGTGGAATAGCCATCACTCATGGCCTTGGCCATGTCTGCTATGCCCGGGCCGCTATCGAGTGCCAGGATACGGCCGACGGCGTCGTGTCCATTCTTCGCACCTAGCATGATCGTCTGCCCGCCGCCTCCGTGCAACAGTATGTTGCGCGAGACTTCCGTGACCAGCAACCCGAACTCTCCGCTGCGTACCGCGTCGAATCCAAGCCGGTCGGCAAGAAGCAGACCACGCCGCCGTGCTTCGCCCACCGAGGACGCGTCGGTGATGGGAACATGCTCGGTGATACTTACTTCCATCGCACAACCGTTATTTTCGTCCCCTTGCCAACTTCGGACTCGATGGAGAAATCATTGACCAGCCGTTTGCTGCCACCCAGGCCCAAGCCCATCCCGGCGCCAGTCGTGTAGCCGTCTTTCAAGGCCATCTCGATGTCAGGAATGCCGGGACCGTTGTCTTCAAAGACCAGCTTCAGTCCGGTTCGGGCCGCTCCATTCACGATCTCAAGGGCCATCTGGCCTCCCCGGCCATGGTCGAGCGCATTGCGCGCCAACTCGCTGGCAGCGGTCACCAGCTTGGTCTGATCCACCAGGCTGAAACGCAGCTCAATAGCCCATTGGCGTACTTTCTGCCGCGCTACCACGACGTCACCCGAGGTCTGCAGCGGCAGCAGCTCACGCTTCGTTGCTGTCATGGAATGTCCCAAAGTGCGTTTTGCCCAGGCTAGTGTTCAATAATTCCATCCCCGATTCGACATTTAACGCCGTCCGCACTCCCGGCAGCGACATCCCCAATTCGACCAGGGTGATGGCTACGGCGGGCTGCATGCCAACCACTACGGTTTCTGCTCCCAGCACTCTCGACATGGCCGCAATGTTCGCCAGCATGCGTCCGATGAAGGAGTCGACGATCTCAAGCGAAGAGATATCGATCAGCACGCCGGCTGATCCCCAATCTGAGATGCGTTCTGTTACGTCATCCTGCAGCTGCATGGCTAACTTGTCGTGCATGTCGACCTGGATGGTGATGAGAAGGAAGGGTCCCATGCGGAGGATCGGGATACGTTCCATCTATTCCTCCCGCCGTGCACTCGCAGCAGCGCCAGAACCGTTAGCCTGAACCGCGGATAGGCGAAACACGCCTCGACCGCTTCGTTGCAGGGCCAGCGCGAATGCGTCGGACAGCTTGGCCTTCGTGATTACATCCTCGAGGTTGATGCCCAGATGAACGATGGTCTGAGCGATCTGGGGTCGCACCCCGCTTATGATGCATTCGGCGCCCATCAGGCGAGCCGCCGTGATGGTTTTGAGCAGATGCTGGGCCACCAGCGTGTCCACCGTGGGGACACCGGTAATGTCGATAATGGCGAACTTGGAATTGGTGGCGACCACGGTCTGCAAAAGCTCTTCCATTACAACCTGCGTCCGCGAGCTGTCGAGCGTGCCGATAATTGGCAGTGCGAGAATGCCATCCCACAACTTTACGACCGGGGTCGAAAGCTCCAGCAACTCCTGCTGCTGGCGCGAGATCAACTCCTCGCGGGTGGTCATGTAGAACTCGCTGGTCAGGAGCGCTAACTTGTCCAGCATCGTGGTGGCGGTCCAGATGGTTTCAAACATTTCGTCCTGGTTCTTCGCCAAATCTTGCCGGATGGTCATGAACAAGGGGTGCTTGAGAGAAAGAACGAAGGTCGCGGTTTCGGCCGGTGTAAATCCTTGCCGGGCTCGCGATGAAGAGATGTCCTGCAAAAGCTCCCGTGCGGAAGTCCACGCGCTGCCGCTGACCTCATCGGTTTGTCCCGACGAAGCCCCTTGCGCTATCGCATGGAGCAGCGTGCGCGTTTGCTCCTCTAATTCAACCTTGCTGATGAGATCAGCCCGCTGCACCGACTTGGCCATATCGTTGGTCCAGTCAACGCGAATGCGCTCCTGATTGCGGGAAATAATCTCCCCTAGCTTGCCCATGGTGTTTCCCTCCAAAAAATCAATCACAGCTAAACCGAATTCGTGGCGAATCCGGCTGAACTTCTGCGCGCTGCCGAGTCATAGTGTCGCGCGTTTCACTTAACTAGCGGGTACGGAGATAACTTTCTGACTTTCAGGATGCAGCCGCAACAAGCGGTTCGATTGCGCGCTTCAAGGCGTCGATTCCTTCGGCCTTAGATACGATGGCGCTCACTTTGAACAGGCGGCAGATGTTCTGCTGCTCTTCGCCCATGGCAGTCCAGGCGACCAATCGAATTCCGGAAAGCGTGGGATTTCCATGCCAGAAGCGCAACAACTCAAATCCGCTTTCATATCCAAGGTCTAAATCTACAATGATGAGGTCGGGAAGCGGCTGCTTCTGATTTAGTGCGGTTTCCAGATAAACCTTAGCGGCGCTGGTAGATGTACGTGCTTCTACGTAAGGAACTCCGAGTGATTTCACGACGTCGACTGCAACCCGAAGATCGGCGGATTGGTCTTCTACTATCAGCAGTCGTTTCATGCCATGCCTCGCTCGAAAGATCATAAATTAAGGGGTTTCAAAGCACAACAGCAGCTCAGACGCCCACTTAACATGTATCGGTACAAATTACAGAAAGCTTTTTTGAAGTCCCGAAAGGACGGACATCAATCCTCGATCGGGGACGTAAAACGCTGTTGCACCAGTGCCACCAGCGAGGGAGCCGAGAGTTGTGCCAGCGCCCTTGCTCGCGCCTCGTCCGCGGAATTCGTGCCCTCATCCGTGATCAACACCGTTGCCATGCCGGCCCGCATCCCGGCTTCAATGTCTCGCAGGGTATCGCCCACCATCACGCTGTTCTCAGGCGTGCCCTCGGGAAAATCACGATAGGCCCGCTCGAAGAGTCCAGTTAGAGGTTTGCGGCAATTGCATTCGCCGGCCTCGTGCGGGCACACATAGATGGCATCCAGATGGCCGCCATGCGCGGCCAGTTGCGCTCGGAGCTTATCGTGGATCCGGTTCAGGTCGTCCTGGGAATAAAGTCCTAAAGCGATTCCGCGCTGGTTGGTTACCACGATCACCTTTCGCCCGGACCGGTTTAAGGCTGCGACTGCTTCTTCGACGCCCGGCAACATCACCAGGTCTTCCGGCCGCGTAATGTATTGCGTCGGCGGAGCTTTGCGATTCAGCACTCCATCCCGATCTAGGAATACGTATTTTCGATTCGTGAAGTCCATCACAGGATTTGCCCGCACTCCGCCTTATAATCTCGTCAACTAGCTGTATTTCAGGTTCTGGAAACCCTCACACTATTGGCGCCACGAGGGCGAATGTCTTCTTTGAATCTGGCTGGCGTCTTCACCGACGCCCTTACGGAACACCTGACCATTATCCGCCAGCTTGAAACTCAGCAGGATTCTTTCGAGCATGCGGCCATTCTTATCACCGATTCTCTCTTACGCGGGAATAAAATTTTGTGGTGCGGAAACGGTGGTAGCGCCGCGGACGCGCAGCATCTGGCCGCCGAACTTGTGGGGCGTTTTCATCATCCCCGCGCTGCCCTGGCCTCCATCGCGCTGACCACAAATACCTCGGTGCTGACTGCGATTGCAAACGACTTCGGATTCGACGAAGTCTTCGAGCGCCAGGTCGAGGCCCTGTGCCAGGCCGGGGACGTTCTGGTCGGCATTTCGACCTCCGGCAATAGCCGCAACGTCTGTGCTGCCCTGAAGAAAGCCCGCGAGCTGCGGGCCGCTACCGTGGTCATGACAGGCAACAACGGAATGCGCATGTCGACATTGGCTGACGCCTGCATTCGGGTACCGTCAGACAATACCGCCCGCATTCAGGAAGCTCACATCCTCTTCGGCCACGTCCTGTGCCAGTGGGTGGAACTTGCCAGCTGCATCAACCATGCAGTCTCGAATGTCGGGGCGGTCCGATGATCTCCAGTCTCCATGACATGCTTCCTCTGGTGGCATCGGGCTTCCAGCACGTTCCCGTGCTCGTGGTCGGCGATGTGATGCTCGATCAATACGTCTGGGGTGACGTGGATCGTATCTCTCCCGAAGCGCCGGTGCCGGTTGTGCGAGCCACCCTTCGCGACCATAAACCCGGTGGCGCCGCTAATGTGGCCATGAACCTTGCCGGTCTGGGAGCGGCGGTAACGGTCGTGGGCTTTGCGGGAAGCGATGGCGAACGCGCACTCTTGGAAGAACTGCTGATCGATCAGGGCGTCGAGCCGCGTCTCATCCCTGTACCCGGGGTGCTGACCACCGTCAAGCTGCGGATTCTCTGCGGACATCAGCAGATGATGCGCCTGGACATAGAGGCGAGAACGGCATTCGCAGTCGACGACTACCGGCAGTTACTAAGCCGCGTCCTCCCCGCCCTCGACAGCTGTGCTGCTGTAGTGCTCTCGGATTATGCGAAGGGAACACTGAGCGAGGGTGTCTGTCAGTCAGTGATCTGGGAGGCACGCAGGAGACAAATTCCGGTCTTAGTCGATCCCAAAAGCCTGAACCTCGAGCGATATCGCGGCGCCACCGCGGTCTGCCCCAACCGTAAGGAACTGGCGGCAGCCACGGGAGAATCTGGACAGGATCTAACGCAACTCCTGAACTCCGGCCAGGCGCTGCTGGGCCCGTTAGAGTTGGAGTTCATGGCCGTCACCCTGGGAGAAAAGGGAATCTCCGTGCTGCAGCGCGGTCGACAGTTTCACGCGCCGGCGATCGTAAGGCAAGTCTTCGACGTCTCCGGTGCAGGCGACACGGTGATTGCAGTTCTTGCCCTGGCAATGGCTTGCCAGGTACCGATTGAGTCTGCCGCGCAGTTGGCAAACGTTGCCGCCGGCATCGTGGTCAGCAAAGTAGGAACCGTGCCGATACGTAAAGAGGAGCTCCTCGGCTGCTTGTCCGAGCAGTTGCCGGCCGCCATGGAGGAGAAGGTCGTACATCCGGAGCAACTGGCTTCTCGAGTAGCCTTGTGGCGATCGGGCGGCCAGCGCATCGTGTTCACGAACGGCTGCTTTGACATCGTGCATATCGGCCACATCCGTCTGCTGGAGCAGGCGCGTCGTCAAGGTGATCGCCTGATCGTCGGCGTAAACAGTGATGAGTCGGTACGAAAATTGAAAGGACCCTTGCGGCCGATTGTCGGCGAGCGGGAACGTGCTCGAGTTCTCGCTGCCCTCAGCGCCGTGGACGCTGTCGTGATCTTCTCCGAAAGTACTCCGCTGCGACTGATCGAAGCTGTCCGTCCCGACATCCTGGTCAAAGGCGGCGACTACACGGAAGAAATGGTTGTCGGCGCTGCTGAGGTGCGAGCCTGGGGAGGACGAGTCGAACTGATTCCCTTGGTAGAAGGCGTCAGCACCACTCGCCTCATTGCCGCTGCCGCTGCGCCGCCGGCCGAAGCCGGTAAAACGTTCTCGGCCTGAAAATTATGTCGCCACTTTTCTTCTCGGTCCGTCTCCCAACGTTGCTGGCTATCTTTTGGCGACTACACGTCCGCCGCAACCGGACCAGTGCCGTTTCTCAAAAGGAGCCCCTATCGTTTCTCGTTTTTCGCCTGGACTCGCTAGGGGATCTGGCGTTGACCACGCCGCTGTACCGCGCGCTCAAGACGTCTTATCCGAAGTCGCGTTGCACGGTAGTGGCTCAGTCCTGTTACAAGTCGCTGCTGGTCACCAATCCGCATGTTGACGAGATTTTGACACTGCCAAAAATCGAATCGCGGTGGCTGCCTCGACCCGCGAAGCGCCTGCTCGCCGCCGTCCTGCTGTATTGGACGCAGCTTCGCCGGCGTCATTTCGACTTCGCCATCTCGCCTCGCTGGGATGTGGACGAACATCTGGCTACTTTTCTATGCATTCTTACCCATGCAACCACAAGAGTCGGGTACGGTTCGGATTGCTCAACCGCCAAGCGATGCATCAACGCCGGTTTCGATGCGGCCTACGACATTTGCCTGCCGGCGGGTGAGGTCTGTCACGAAGTTCATCGGAATCTCGCGATCGCACAAAGTGTTGGAGCTAATGCTGACGACGACCGGCTCGAAATACAGATTACCGATCGCGACCGGAGACACGCCGCCAAGTTGTTAACGGGGGTGCCCGCCGGCGCAAAGCTGGTTGCACTTGGGATCGGCGCCCACAGTCCGGGCCGGCGATGGCCACCAGCGCGCTACGCCGAAACCATTAATGAACTCGGAGCGCAGGACAGCATTCAAGCGGCAATCGTCTGCTCCAGCGCAGAACTCGGAGGTGCGCTGGAACTTGATGCGTTGCTCGACAGGCCTGCCATCATTGTCGGCGGCGCACGCCTGCGCGAGGTTTGCGCGGTGCTGGAGCGCTGCGATCTGTTCCTCGGCAATGACAGCGGATCAGCGCATCTTGCCGCCGCTATGGGGTGCAAGACCCTTGTCATCTCCCGCCATCCGCGCGATGGCGATCCCAATCATTTCAATAGCCCGGTACGCTTCTCTCCGCGTGGTACGCAGGTACGCATCCTGCAGCCCGAAACCGGTCAGGACGGCTGTAAAAACGCCTGTACGGTGAGCGGGCCGCACTGCATTCAATCCGTCCCCGTAGAGGCGGCGGTCTCCGCTGCGCAGCAGATGTTGAGTGCCACGGAGAGGCCCGCCCCCGCCGCGACGCAGCCGTGGACAACACCCGCCTTAGACCTATTGCTTCGCGTTCATGCAGGGGACGCGGTGAAGCGCGCTGTCGAGAAACTGCGAGCCGGCAGCGGGAGGCCGGTGCTTTGATCCCGGTTTTTTCCACTCCCGCGTCAAGCGGCCGCTATCGCCGTATTGTCAAGGCCGTGTCTTCGGGAGGAGCAGCCAGAATTCTGACGAGTGTTGTCAGTCTGCTCACCCTGCCTCTGGCCGTGCGTTACCTGGGCGCTGAACGTTATGGCGTTTGGGCGACTGTTACCACGACAGCTGTCTGGATCAATCTGCTCGACCTCGGTATCGCCAACACTCTGACCAATCAAATCTCGCGCGCCTACGCTCTGGGCGATAAAGAAGCCGCCCGGCGATTTTTCACGAATGCGCTTGTTCTAACCTGTGCCGCCAGTGCCTCGGCCGGCGCCGGAGTCGCCTGGCTGTTTGAGCGCATCAACTGGGCTGGCCTCCTGAACGTGAGTGTCAAGGTCAACCCAATCGAAGTGAGCCGAACGATCGCGGTCGCTGCATCGCTCATGCTGCTGGCATTGCCATGCAACCTCGGCAGCAAGCTTCTTGCCGGATATCAGGAACTCCATCGAACCGCATACGCTGCCGGCGCCGGAGCCTTGGCCAGCCTGCTCGGCCTGGCGGTGGGCATCGCGCTGCACGTCAGTATGCCGGTGCTATACCTCATGTCGATCGGCTGCATCACCTTTGCCAGCCTGACTCTGTTGCTCCTCACAATCTGGCGCAAGCCCTGGCTATGTCGTCGTTGGTCATCCATCGATTTTCGTTCGGCGACAGAGCTACTCGACTCCGGGTCCTCATTCTTTCTCATTCAGGTCGCCGCCGTCGTGGTGTTCAGCTCTGACAACATCATCGTCAGTCATTACCTGGGTGCTTCCGAAGTAACGCCGTACAGCGTGACCTGGCGTGTGGCGGGTCTGGCGGCGATGCTGCAGTCGTTGATCTTTCCGGCGCTGTGGCCGGCGTACGCTGAAGCCTATGCCAGGCATGAATATCAGTGGATACGGCAGGCCTTCTCGCGGACTATGAAGGGTATCCTCGGATTAAATATCGCCTGCGCGTTAGGACTTGTCTGCGTTGGCCGCGGGTTTATCAGACTTTGGGCCGGAGTCGCGGCGGTTCCTGACATGTACCTGATTTTGGCGATGGCCCTATAGGGATAATCGTGAACGGTTTTATGAGCGTGGAATCATGCTTGCTCGCGGCGCTCAATCGGACTCGTGGTCAAGCCATTCTCTCCATCGGCGCTGCGCTTGTGAATGTAGTGCTCTCAGTGGTGCTGGTACGCCATTTCGGGGCGCTGGGCGTGATCGGTGGAACCATTCTGTCCTATCTGGCGGTGCTGATCGTTCCGCAAACACTGATCGTGCGGAGCGTATGGAGGAGGGAATTGCGGGGAGAGAGATCGCCCTGTAGCTTGCGCTCCCGGCATAGCCTCTCCGGCGGCGATGATTAGATTTTGTGCCTCGGTGCGAACCTTAGCCGGGGCTCAAGAAGGTGTTTCGTTATCTCACCAGAAAGGGATTACTCTCACGTTCTTCGCCAATCGTCGTCAGGGGACCGTGACCTGGCACCACGACCGTCTCATCCGGCAGCGACAGTACCGGACCATGCAGCGAGTGCATGATTTTCTCGTAGGATCCTCCGGGCAAATCGGTACGCCCGATAGAGCCGGCAAACAAAGTGTCTCCCGCGATGAGTTTCTTTTCCGGAGCGAAATACAGGCAGATGCTTCCTTCCGTATGACCGGGCGTGTGCAGCACCTCGGCCACCAGCGATCCGGCGCGAACCTTATCGCCCGTGTCCAGGCTGGAATCGATAGTCACGGCTTCCGGCGCCGCCATGCCAATCCATGAAGCCTGTACGTCGAGCATCTTCAGCAAAGCGTAGTCATTCTGATTGAGCAGCACGGGCGCGCCGGTCAGTCGTTTCAGCTTCATGGCGCCGCCCACGTGATCGATGTGGGCGTGAGTCACCACAATCTGCTTCACGATCAGTCCGTGGCGCTGCACCATTGCCATCACTTCCTCAATATCATCGCCCGGATCGATGACGATTGCCTCTTTCGTCTGCTCATCTCCGACCACGGAACAGTTGCACTGCAACGGTCCGACGGGAAAGATTTCGTGAATCATGCCACCAACCTATCACGAAGTGCGGCTTCCATTACGCATCAACTGTGCTTGAGTCGTGCGCTTTTCTGCAGTACACTTCGCCTTCCTTTAGCGATTTATGGTTCGAAGATCCAATCGCGGTTGCCGGACAGGAGAGGCTGATGGAGCGCTTACGGTTCGTGACGCATCGCGACCTGAGAGTCTTGCTGCTGGATTTCACCAATTGCACTCCCGAGGAAATAGCCGCGATATCAGATGAGGTTCCGGCCGTTGTCACCCGGGAACCTGGCGGTTCCGTGCTGGTCGTCGCCGATTTCAGCGGAGCGGAATTCGATCGTCCCGCTGTGGAGCACATCAAAGTCGCGACCGCCTTTGACCGCGCCCACGTCAAGCGCGCTGCCTGGGTATTAACTGAAAATCTACCGAAGGTCCTATTCGATTCTGTCCGCCAATTTTCCGCTCGCGAGTTTACTGTCTTCGGCACCCGCGAAGAAGCGCTCGATTATGTCGTCAGCGACTGAGCGGGGTGCAGACAGAAAGCCTCCGTCAGGGCGGAGGCTTTATCGGTCAAGCAACAAAATTATCGGCTGGGCGTCATGGGCTGTGGTTCTGGAGCCGGCGGTTTCTGCGCTGGCGGTACCGATTTCGTGGGGGCCGACTTGGTGCCCTCCAGTACCGATCCGCTGCTATGCGAGCGACGCGCTGCAAAAACGGAAAGCGTGATCGACGTAATCATGAAGGTAATCGCAGCGTACGTTGTGGCTTTGGTCAGCATGGTGGCGGCGGTGCGGGTTCCAAACGCGGTCTGGCTGCCCATGCCGCCGAAGGCCGCAGCGATGTCACCGCTTTGGCCGCTCTGCAGCAGCACCACGATGATGAGAAATGCGCAAACGATGATGTGAACGGCGGTGATCAGTGCAACCATGTGATTCTCAAATCTCTTTCGTGGCGAGAACTCTCTCGCCAACAGTCTGAATCTCTGAAAGTCGCTGGTAACGACAGCCAGGTTTGGTGCGGAAGGGGGGACTTGAACCCCCATGCCTTTCGGCGCCACCCCCTCAAGATGGTGTGTCTGCCAATTTCACCACTTCCGCACACACGTCCGGACGCACAGGCATCGCGGGTTTAAAGCAGGAACGTAGAGGCCTATTAAGTATAGCAAAAGCTCCGCTTAGCGCCGCGGTTGTTCACTCGGGGAAACAGCGGAACCTCGGCTAATACTGCACGATCCTGCTGAACGAAGCTGCATCCAGGCTGCCGCCGCCCACCAGCGCCCCATCAATCTCAGCTTCCGACATCAATGCGGCCGCATTCTCCGGCTTAACGCTACCGCCGTACAGAATGCGCAGGTTCTCGGCGAAATCGCTGCCAAAACTTTTGTCCACTTCATGGCGAATCACAGCGTGGGCGTCTGAGGCCATCTGCGGCGTCGCAGTTTTGCCGGTGCCAATCGCCCACACCGGTTCATAGGCGACCACCAACTTCGCCGCCTTCTTCGCCGAGATTCCGTTGAAAGCCCGAACGCACTGCCGCCGCAGCACGTCTTCCGTCAGCCCTGCCTCGCGTTCTTCCAAAACTTCCCCCACGCAGACAATCGGAGTCAGCCCGTTTTCCAAGGCTGTTTCCAGTTTGCGATTCACCGTGTCATCGGTCTCATTGAAATATTGCCGCCGCTCCGAATGACCGATAATGACGTGCGTGACCTTGATGGCGGTGAGCATGATGGCGGAGATTTCCCCGGTGAATGCTCCTTCTTTCTCCCAATGCAGATTCTGGGCACCGATCCAGACGTTTGAACCTCGCGCGGATTCGAGAGCTGTTTGCAGGTCGATAAATGGTGGACAAATTACAATCTCGTCCCGCGTATGGGTTGAGACCATAGGGAGAAAATCGCGGAAGAATGCGGCTGTCTGCTCCGGCGTTTTGTACATCTTCCAATTGCCGGCCATCATTTTCTTTCTCATGAGTGCGCGTCCTGGATGAATTCGTCCGCAGACGAAAACGGAATGAACAAAGAGCGATTATAGGCTCCAGAGCCTAGCGCAACGAAGCAGCTGGAGGATTGCGGCCGCACTCAGAGCGGCTTCGGCTATGGTTTTATCGTAGGACGGATCAGCACCTCGCTGATAAACGACTGCGGCGCCTGGGTGACCAGCGTGGCGACGACGTGGGCCACATCCTCAGGCTTTAGCATTTTCTCCTCGTCCCGGCCGCTCCGGCGATGACCGAAATCGGTGTTGACCGAACCGGGGCACACCACGCTTACCCGGATATTGTGGCCGCGCAATTCTTCCGCCATGCTATAGCTGAGGCCGTTCAGCCCCCATTTCGAAGCGGCATAGGCAGCCCCTCGTGGCAGCGGATTTTTTCCGGCCAGCGAAGAGATGTTGATGATGTGACCCGCGCCGGTCTTGATCATGAGTGGAATCATCGTACGGCTCACGTAGTACACGCCGCGCAAATTAGTGTTGAAAACCGCATCCCAGTCCTCCGGAAGCAATTCGTGCAAGACGCCGGACGGGCCATAAATGCCTGCATTGTTCACCAGGATGTCGACCCGCCCGTACTTGCTGCGCACGTGATCGCCCAAAGCGTCGACGCTGTTGATATCGGTAATATCGCAGCGAACGCCTTCGGCGCGATGTCCACTGCCGGCTAGATCGTTGGCGACCTGCTGCGCCATGGACTCGTCGCGCGCGGTGATGACAACCGCGGAGTCCATTGCCGACAGCTTGCGTGCGATCGCCAGCCCGATACCGCGGCTGCCGCCAGTAACAACTGCGACCGATCCCGACAAGGAGAGTGCGTCTTCAGGCTTCATAAAATCATTCTCGTCTCTCGTAAAGGGTGATGCAAACCAGGCTGAGGCCGGTGCCTGCGGCCTAAGCGCGCCAGTGATTCAGACGCCAACTGGAGAGACAATTCCGCGCATCCGGAATCGGGACTGGCTGCATCCTAGCAGCGCGGGAAGGTGTAAAGTGCTAAGCAGCTTGCCTTAAACTGAGGCTGCTCCTTATAATCGCGATTTCCGCACCTTGCATTCCAATTCCGTAGTGAGGGGCCGGGCCGGAGCGGTATTTTCTGACAATTGGCGCGCCGATGGGATGCGGCACACGAGCGCGGCTCTGCTGTTTCCGCATTTTGAGAAGGTATTTCGCAGTTCTCCATACTTCGAGGAGCCAAGAATGAAGAAGTCTCTAGTCATGATGTTGCTGGTGTTTGCCAGCGCAACGATGGTCCAGCAGGCACTAGGGCAGGCAGCCGCGCAACCTGCTCCTGCGGGTCAAACGGCGCAGGCTGGGCCTGAAATCAAGAACCCGGCTGAGTACAATGCCTACATCAACGCCTACCAGCAAACAAACCCCGCTCAGAAGGCCGAAGCGTTTGAAGCCTTCCTGCAAACCTATCCCAGCAGCGTAATGAAGGTTCAGTCGCTCGAGAACCTCATGCAAGCCTACGCACAAGCGGGCAATGCACAAAAGGCGATGGATTCCGCCAATCGACTGCTGCAGGCTGATCCTAACAACGTCCGCGCTCTGGCCTTGCTGGCCTACAACTATCGCGCGGCTGCCTCGCAGGGCGGACCGCAAATGCAGGACAATTTGGCCAAAGCCAAGCAGTACGGTGACCAGGGTCTAGCGGCTCTGCCCAAGTTGCAGAAGCCGGCCGGTATGAGCGACGCTGACTTCACCACCCTCCACAATGGGATGGGAGCGATCTTTGACGGCGCCGTAGGCTTCGCCGCACTCCAGGCGAAGGATTTGGCCACGGCTCAAAAGGACCTGGGAGAAGCCGTGTCCTGGGAAGCGCAGCCCAACATCGCTGACATCTATCCTCTTGCGACCGCCGATCTTGAATCGAAGCCAATGAATCCCGCGGGATTTTGGTTCATCGTCAAGGCGGCCAACCTGGCGCAGGGTCCGACCACCCAGCAGATCCTGGATTACGGTAAGAAGAAGTACATCCGCTATCACGGTTCCGATCAGGGCTGGGATCAGCTGGTCAAGGACGCAACGGCTTCCAGTAGTGTGATGCCGCCAGCCGGCTTTACCGTAGCTGCGGCGCCGCCGCCGCCCTCTCCGGCCGAACAAGCCGCCGACCTGGTGAAGAGCAAGACGCCGGTACAGATGAGCTTTGCGGAGTGGGAGCTGGTGCTCTCCTCCGGCAATCAGCAAGCCTCTGATACCGTGTGGACAGCCATCAAGAACAAGGCGGTAAAGTTACAGGCCAGCGTAATCAGCGCCACCGCGACCAGCGTGGAGTTGGCTGGCAGCGATGACGATATCGAAGCCAAGAAGGCTGACATCACCTTGACGATGGCGAAGCCAATTCCAACTCGCCTGATACCGACAGTCGGCTCCATGATGGCGTTCCAGGGAACCTTGGCGAGCTTCACTCCGAATCCGTTCATGATGACGATGACGGACGGCGTTCTGCTCGATAAGAACGGGAACCCGGTTTCCTCCGGTGCGCCCGTACACCACTCAACGACGCCGCATCACACGCACTAGAGTCCGCTGGAAATGCAAAAAAGTTGGGAGCAGCTGCGGCTGCTCCCTTTTTGTTGAATTTCGAATTCAGAACTGTGGTGAAGCTCTTTCTGGCGAGCGGCGATTTGTTTCCGGCCTAAGCCGCTGCCTTGCCCCCAAAGGCTCTGGCGTCTCAAAGAGCGAATTGCGGAAGTTAGCGCACAGCCTTTCGTTCGATGGGTGCATTATGCGCACTGCGCGGCGGTCGGCGCGTGCCGTTACGAAGTCCCTTGGCGTCGAGCTTCAGTTCGGTAATGGTGCGGCTGAGAGTATTGCGGTGCATGCCAAGCTGGCGAGCAGCCTTGCATTGATTTCCATTGCTATCCTGCAGGACCGTAAGAATGAATTTCTTTTTGAATTCGCAGACTGCTTCGGAATAGGTAATCCCGCTTCTGTACATCTGCACCACCAGAGCTTCCAGTTGATCTTTCACGACGCCTCTCTCTCCGCACTCAACTTCTTTATGGCGTTGACTCATGTTGGCCGCTGCCGTCGTCGCTGCTGTGGCCGGGAATGTGCTCGGGCACTGTACGCAACAATCTCCAGCCATCCCAGAAGCGCTGCCGGAACTCAGGCGGCGCCACCCAAACCAGGCCGCGTCCGGCCGTCTCCATGAATGGAGCAATCCGTGATTGCGGAAGTCCCCACTGTGGCGCAAGCGCAGCCAGTGCCATGACAACGATGACGCTGACCACCACACCCCTGAGCAGACCGAAAACAGCTCCCAGCAGACGATCGAACCAGCGCAGGCCCACTCCGCGTACGATCCGGCTTGAAAATCCGCCAATAATTCCGGCCAAAATTACGACGACGACAAAAACAGTAAAGAACGCAGCAATCTGGGCGGGCCATGGAGTGTTTACAAAGCGCGCGTAAAAACGCGCTACAACCGGGTACTCCCAGGCAGCAATGAGGTACCCGGCAATCACTCCTGCAAATGCAAAGAACTCACGGACAAACCCGCTCGAGATCGCCTGCACGACAGAAAAAATAATGACGAGAACAATTACCCAATCGAGTATTGAAAGACTCATCATGCATTTCAATTACCACGGCAGCGGGCGGCCAGTTATTTCCGTATACGCCTCGGTATATTTGGCACTCGTCTGCGCCGCCACCTCCGGCGGTAGCGCTGGAGCGGGAGGCTGCTTGTTCCACTTAATTGCCTCCAGATAGTCGCGCACGTACTGCTTGTCGAAAGATTCCTGCGCGCCGCCCGGCTTGTATTTGTCCTTTGGCCAGAAGCGCGATGAATCTGGGGTCAAGACTTCGTCAGCCAGCACCAGTCCGCTGGGCGTACGCCCGAACTCAAACTTGGTGTCGGCGATGATGATGCCCCGCGTCTCCGCGTAGTCGGCAGCGGTCTGATAGATTTTGATGCTGAGGTCGCGAAGCTGTTCACTCAGCTCGCGGCCGGCGAGTTCGACCATGCGATCGAACGAAATATTCTCGTCGTGGCCGCTGCTGGCTTTGATTGCCGGAGTGAAGATCGGCTCCGGCAGTTTGTCCGACTCGCGCAGTCCCTTGGGCAAAGCGATGCCGCAGACTTCGCCGTTCGACTTGTACTCTTTCCATCCCGAGCCAGACAGATAGCCGCGCACCACACACTCAATCGTGATCATGTCAGCGCGCACCACCATCATCGATCGTCCCCGCAACTGGTCGGCGTATTTCTGCAGTTCCTGCGGATACTGCTTTACGTCTGCCGTCGCCAGGTGGTTGGGGACGATGTTCTTCAGGAAGTCGAACCAGAACAGCGAAAGCTGCGTGAGCACTCGCCCCTTCTGCGGGATGCCGGTGGCGAGCACGTAATCGAATGCCGAAATCCGATCAGTTGCAATGAAGAGCAGGTGATCGTTGTCGATGCGGTAAATGTCGCGAACTTTCCCGCTGGCGTAAAGCTGCAGGTCGGGAAGGTCGGTATTCAGGAGAACATCGTTGCTAGGAGTTGAGTTTGTCACGTTGCAAATCATTCCGGAGAGTCGTCGGGTATTTTAATTTTCCCGAGTGGTTTGTCAATGCGGTACAAAAAGTGTTCTTACAGCTTTTCCAAAATCGTTGCGCAAAAGCTCTTGACAACATGCTGGGTTTCGCGAAACCAGCATCGATACTGGCGTTTCAGCCAATCTACCCGATTCGAATCGATTGTCGACCGGTACAGCGGGACAACAACTTTGAAGTCAACCTCAACCGCAGAAACACGCGAGCTGTCAAGAGACTTGGGCAAATCCTGCTGCGAAATTCTCTAACTTCAATCGGCAGACGAGCGATGCACCGCCCGCGCGTCCTCCAGGTACTGAATCTCGGGTGCACCCTGGACACCAGCCTGCTGCATGCGATCCCGGAGCTCGCTGGAGTTCATGAACTTTTTCGCCTCGTCCGCACTCTCCCAATCCAGCAGCAGGAAGATGTCATGCGAGTCTTCCAGGTTGTGGAAGACGTGAAAGCTGATCTCTCCCGCACGCTTACGGGCGATAATATGTGTATCGAAGGCTTCTTTCCAGCGGTTGAAATCCGCGACCTTGTGATGGACCAGGACGTGAACCATGAGAGCGTCCTCCACATTTTCTATCGTCTCATCCAAGATACGAAATCTGCCGCAGAATGGGAACTCCCAAATGAACAGAGCAGTGTGACGCGATACCCAAGCCAAGTGATTCCGTCCGTCCATTGAAAAACAACGGATCGAAGGCCGGGCGCGCCGATACGTTATACTGCACTGCAAACCAAAGGGAGACTCACTGCTTGCCGCACCTCATCATTCGCTCCTCTGACATTCATGCCGCCGGATGTTTTGCGCTGGAAGATATACCCAAGGGCGCCCGGATTCTGGAATACACCGGCGAGCGCATTACCAAGGCCGAAGGCGACGATCGCTACGACGGGCGGCCGTTTACCTATCTCTTCGGAGTCGGCGACGGTGAGGTTGTCATCGACGGTCACGGCATGGCGATGTTCGTCAATCACTCCTGCGACCCCAATTGCGAAACCGATGAGGAAGACGACCGCGTCTTCATTGCCAGCATTCGCGACATCGTTGCGGGGGAGGAGCTCACCTACGACTACTGGCTCTATGACGGTGAAGATGACGCTCCCTGTTACTGCGGCAGCAAGAGCTGCCGGGGAAGCATGTACTCGCCTGAGGAGCTGAAAAAGAAGGCCCGGGCCGAGGCTCGGAAGAAAAAGAGGGCCGAGCTCGCCGCGAAGGGCAATGGAGCGGCTCCGGCCAGCAATGCAAGGCGAAACGGCTCCGGCAAGAAGCGCTAGCCTGTCAAAATGCCTTCCGGCGTCGGCGGCGCCGAGATCGTATAATCAGAACTTCCTTCCATGAGTTACCAGGTTCTGGCGCGCAAATATCGGCCACAGAAATTTTCCGAGGTGATTGGGCAGGACCACGTCACCCGTACCCTGAAAAATGCCATCGAGCAGGGCAGGATCGCTCACGGCTACATCTTCAGCGGGCACCGCGGAATCGGCAAGACGACCATCGCGCGCATCCTCGCGATGGCCTTGAACTGCCGCTCGAAGGACCACCCCGTGCCCGAGCCTTGTGGCGTTTGCGAGTCCTGCGTAGAGATCCGTGCCGGCAACGCGGTGGATGTGATCGAAATTGACGCCGCCACGAATCGCGGCATCGATGAGATTCGGGAGCTGCGCGAGGCTGCACGCTATCGGCCTGCCCGCGATCGCTTCAAGATTTACATTCTGGACGAAGCACACCAGATCACCGACGCCGCCTTCAATGCCTTGCTGAAAACTTTGGAGGAGCCGCCTGGGCACATCGTCTTCATGATGGCGACGACGCAGCCCGAAGACATCCCGCAGACCATCCGCTCGCGTTGCCAGCACTTCAGCTTTCACGCCGTGCGCTTCGACGATATTGTCCAGCAGCTGCGCGACATCGCCAGGCAGGAGGGCATCACCGCCGACGACAACGCCCTGGCCATGCTCGCCGAGGTTGGCGATGGCTCCATGCGGGATGCGCTCAGCATCATGGACCAGGCGATCGCCTGCTGTGGCACCACGCTGAGTGGCGACATTGTGCGCGGCCTGGTGGGAACGGTTTCGTCGGATCTTCTGGAAGACATCATGGACGCCGTAGCCCGTAATTCCAGCGAAGACGTGTTACGAACCGTCGATCGGCTCCTGATAGAAGGGCAAAGTGCGCAACACTTCGCTCGTCAGATGCTTCGCTTCCTGCGGAATGCGCTGGTGGCGAAGGTCGCCGGCGCTGATTCACCGGTATTGCAAATTTCCTCCGATGAGCGCGCGCGCGTGGCTCGTGTCGCCGACCGCTTCAGCGAAGAAGACCTTACGCGCTTCATGCAGATTATGCTGCGTACCCACAACGACTTGGGTTACAAGCAGGAGCAACGCTTCCATCTTGAGCTCGGGCTACTGAAATTAGTCCACGCGCAACGACTGCTGCCCCTGGAACAATTGCTCAGCGGCGAGGCGGCGCAGCCAAAGCCTGCGGGCGGAGCGGCAGGGAGGTCCAAGGCGGCGACGGCCGCAGTTCGCGCATCGGCTCCTTTGACGCGGAGCAGCGGAGCGTCGCGACTGGCTGAACCCGATTCACGGGCTCCAGAGGCATCGCCCTTCGCGCGCCCCTCTCCCTTCGAGGCGGACCGCAATCGCAAGAGCGAGCCCAAAGCCGAGATTCCGTCAGAGCCGATCGTGCCGACTCCCAGGGCAACGACAAGCTCTCCGTACGCAGTCGTGTCGGCAGCGGCTCAGAGTGAAACGCCGAGCCAGGGGGGCACCGCGACGGCCGTCGCTGTGCAAGTGGAAACGGCAGCGGAAAGCTCGCAGGAGTACATCACTCCCGACGTGGCGCGCAATGCAATTCTCGGCGCCTTGGAGGATGCGGGCCAGAACATGCTGGCGCACAACCTGGAAGAAGCCGAGTGGTCCGTGCGCGGCATGGAAGTCTCCGCGAAAGTTGCAATGTCGCAAGTGCTCATCGATATTGCGCTCGGTCCCGAGCCGAAGCGAATCATCCAGGCGGCGTTGACGAAAATTTCCAACCAGCCGCTGAAGTTCAAAATGGTGAGCGGCGGGACCGCGATGGCGCCCAGGACAAACGTAAATGCAGCGCCTCGGGCAGGAAACGGCACTGGTGCACGGAGCCGTGCCGCCAACGATCCGGTTGTTCAACGCATGCAGGAGAAGTTTGGCGCCGAGATCCGAACCGTGATCGATCAGAAAGATCGAGGCTGAAGGGCGGAAGAGTTCATGGACAATTTTAATTTGCAGGACATGCTGTCGCAGGCCCGGCAGCAGGCTGAAAAGCTGCAGGAGAAGATGCAGCAGATCACCATTGAAGCCTCCTCGGGCGGCGGCAGTGTCACGGTGCGGATGAGCGGCCAGAAACAACTGCAGAGCATTGTCATCGAGCCTGAAGTGGTGAAGTCCGGTGATATCGAGATGCTGCAGGATTTGGTGGTCGCCGCTGTCAACGAGGCTTCGCGCAAGGTAGATGAGGCGCTGAAGTCCAGCCTGGGCGGTATGCTCGGGGGCATGGGGCTGCCGGGGCTGTAAGAAATATTTCACCACAGAGGCGCGGAGAACACGGAGGCTTTTGATTTCGTCGGGCTTCGCTCTGCATACTGATCATCAAATGCGGAGCCTCTGTAAATAATCTCCGTGCCTCCGTGGTGAACCCGCTTTTAATAAGGAATAGCCAAGTGTCCAGATTCGCCGAGCCGATGGTTCGACTGATTGAAGAGTTGAAGAAGCTACCCGGTGTGGGCAGTAAGACGGCTCAGCGCTTCGCCTTTCACATCCTGCGCGCCAGCGACCAGGACGCCGACCTCCTCGCCATCGCAATTCACGATGTGAAGGCCAGCCTTCGCCTGTGCTCGGTGTGCAACAACATCACCGACGTCGATCCCTGCACCTATTGCACGAGCGCGACCCGAAACCAGCGGCAGGTATGTGTGGTTGAAGAGCCAACCAACATCGCCGCCGTCGAGAAGACCCGCCACTACAATGGCGTCTATCACGTGCTACACGGGGCGCTGTCGCCGCTACATGGCGTGGGCCCCGATCAATTGCGGATCAGCAATCTGGCGAAACGAGTTGAGTCCGGCAACGTCGATGAACTGATTCTCGCCACCAATCCCACCATCGAGGGCGAGGCCACGGCCACCTATCTTTCACGGTTGTTCAAGTCGTCGTCGGTGAAGGTAACTCGCATTGCGACGGGCGTGCCCGTAGGCAGCGATATTGAATACGCCGACGAGGTCACCATGCAGAAGGCCATGGAAGGGCGGCGGGAACTGTAAAACGTCGCTACTCGCCTTTCGCTCTTCGCTTCGAGTCGCATTCGGAATCAGGGCCCCGGCGGCCCTTCAGTAGTGCGTTTCTCAAGAGGTCTCTGTGGTACAGGGCACTTCAACAGCGAACTGGTATCGCGAGAGCGTCGTCACCTCTTGCTCGATTGCCCTTGGACCTTCGACAAGTATGCATTGATCTGCTCCTCCCATTCCTTTCCGGCTTTTTCGTCGCCTTGGGCAAAGTGCTGCACGTGTTCATTGGCTTCCGGCAGCAGCGCAGTGCGCTCGTAGACAACGTTCACTTCGGTTTTATCCGCGCCCTCGCGAGTGAGGTGAATATCAATGGTTGTCACCATGGCATCGTTCAGCACGTAGGCATATTGAATATGTCCGCTGACAAGATCGAACGCGGTATTCACCCAGGTGCTGGTGTAGGAGCCGTGCGCGACCTGGAAAACCATCCCTTGCTCATCGCGGGCGGGATTCGGATAGACGAATTGAGGCTTCCAATCGGGTGCCCACTTGCGCTCCGCGTCGGCTCCGAATAGCGGCGCTGTCTGCTCAAACGAGCCGTTGGCGGAGAAGTGGAACTGCGTGCGCGTGCGCGCCAGTTTCTGGCTCGATGACGACTGCTGTGCCGAAAGGGAAGTAGCCGCCACCAGAAGAAATGCGGCGGCGACCACCGTGTGTGGTGTGATCATTTGTGGCGCTCCTTCAGTTGATGGCTGTCCGAGGCTTTCAAGGTGAGCCCGTAAATTCCCCGCAGCTTTTCAATGTCTTTCAGGGTTTCCGCCGAGAAGGGCGCTTTTCCCTCAAAGGCGTGCAGGACGATACCTTCCAACAGATCGCCCAGGCTCATATCTTTCAACTCCGCCAGCGCCTTCAAGACCTTCAGCAGACGCTTCTCCATGCGAACGCCGGTTTGGACACGTTCGACGACGATCAGATGCTTGTCATGTTCTACCATGGTATCAAAATACCGGAGTACCATTATACTTTGCAAGCAGGCTGAGGCACAACTCGAATTGAAGGGTTCGCTGCGGCCTCGCCTCGGGGGAAGCACGGGGCTGGGGAGAACGGAGGGCGATGCTCAGGCAGAAGGAAAGAAGGCCGCCGCAGGCTTGGGCGGCCCGCCCTGCCAGAGATCAATTAAGACTTTAACTTTGCCAGCAAATCGGAAGGATGGACGGGTTTTGCCAGAATTTCAAATTCATGTCCTTGGGCCCGTGCATTCTCCAGAAGGTCAGCCGTGGCGGCTTGGCCGGAAAACAGAAGTATTTTGCAACCGGGCAGAAAGCCACGGATGCTGATAGCCGCCTCAATGCCATTCATGTCGGGCATGATGACATCACTGATGACGAGGTCAGGCTTGAGAGATCGTGCGCTTTCCACCGCCGCTGTGCCGGTATACACCGCCGAAGCGTCATATCCGTTCAGGTCGAGGATTTTGGCCAGAGTGTCGGCAATGACCTGCTCGTCGTCCACCACCAAAACTCTCGGTTTTTTACCCGCTTGCATTCACTCGCTCCTTCCGAAAATAGCGAAGCCGAACTGCCGATTATAGCGGAGAGCCAAAGACGAGTCCGTCCAGGTACTTACCTCTAAGATGCAGAATTTACCCGTTGCGTCACTGGACCGCGTTAAATCTCCACTGATTGGCTGCCTTTATGAACTATTTACTAACTGGTATGCAACCCGAGTGCCACCGGAAATGCTTTTCCCCCACTCGCCGGCATGTGCGTAGGCTCACAACAGGGCAGTGACTAACGTCACCGCCTCGCTGGTTGCCGTCTTTATACATTGTAGGTGGTGGACGAGCCCCGTTGTTGCACAGAATCGAGTGCACTCGCGGCCGCATCCGCCGCGACTGTCGCCACTGACCCTAGGTTTGCCTCCGGCCGGCTGGTGGGCGGTGACAGAACAAAGAATGGGAGATCGTAAACATGGCATACGTCATCACCGACACCTGTACGAAAGACGAACTTTGCGTCGAAGCTTGTCCGACCGATTGCATTCACCCCAAGAAGGATGAAGAGGGCTTCGAAGCGGCGGCCCAGCTTTATGTGGACCCCGATGGTTGCATCGACTGTGGTGCCTGCGTGCCGGTCTGCCCGACCAACTCGATCTTTGTTGTCGATGAGGTTCCGGCAGACAAGCAGGAGTTCATCGCCAAGAACGCCGAGCATTACGCGACCGCATAGCTGCCCGCGAGGGTAGGCCGAGAGACGCGCGGTGGCCGGGTTGTGAAACCCTGTGCCTCCTTGGCGCTTTTTGCTGCTGCGTTCCGGCGTACCCAGGGCGGTCGTGAATTCGAAAGGAACACAGGCACAGCCAGCACTGTGCCTTTCTGGTTTTGGGACCCAGACGGGCATCAACCCGGCACTCTGAATCCGCATCTCACATTCCATGCGTACGATCGTACTGGCATTGACTTTGAGCTTGGCGCCGCTTTGTTTCACAGGTTGCACTGCCTGCAACACGAAGCCGGAAAGCCCGGCGCAGGTCAGAGAGAAGACGGCTCAAGCGACCGCTGAGCTGAAAGACAACGCCAAGGCAGTGGCAGAAGGCGTTCGCGACGGGCTGACCCGTCCCAGCGCGGACAAGCCGCTGGACCTCAACTCGGCGTCGAAATCGCAGCTCATGGGCCTGCCCGGCATTG
Organism: uncultured Acidobacteriaceae bacterium; assembly: GCA_963698845.1. Lineage (GTDB taxonomy): Bacteria > Acidobacteriota > Terriglobia > Terriglobales > Acidobacteriaceae > Bog-257. Next base: position 795,140 of record CAVOSH010000004.1, on the reverse strand, counting down.
ACACTGCTGCGGCTGACCGCATCATCGCCGGACGTCCTTATTCCAGCGAGCACGAGCTGCTGGAAAAGCACGTCGTTTCGCGTGATGAGTACAACAAGATTGCCGACAGTATTACGGTGAAAAAATAAGCGCCGGATGCTCGTCCGGCGCTAATCACCCTTAGCAATTGATCATCCTAGCGTCGGAAGCCGCCCCCTCCAAAGCTGCGCCCGCCGCCGCCAAAACCTCCGCCGGCGCGATCAGCCCAGCCGCCGCCTCCTGAGCGGCCACCCCACCCGCCGGAACTGAAGTTTCCCCAGCGTGACGCACCTTCGCTGCGCGAGGCTGCCGCACTGTCCATCGAGGATCTGTCGAAGCTTGAGTTTGGTTGCGACCAGCCACTGTCCGAGTGCTGCTGCCAGCCTGACGATGGATTGTACTTGTAGACGTTGCCGTCGTGATCCGCGTACGTATTGTTGGCGGTATGTGCGACGCCGTTGCCGGTATTCGTGTTGTAGGTGAAGCCGCGCGCGCCCGCGGTCGATTGTCCGGTGTAAGCGTTGCCGGCCACGCCGGCCGCGCCGCCATGCACCACTCCGGTCTGCTGGTTGTAGTCCATGCCATGCACACCCGCCGCGTAGTTGCCGGTGTAGGCGTTGCTCACCGATCCCCCGGCGCCGGCGTAGCGATTTCCGGTGGAGGGGTTGTAGCCGCTTACACGCGAGCCAGTGGTGTAATTGCCGGTATAGGCGTTGTAGTTTTCGCCGTGAGCCGCGTATCCGCTGTTGCCCGTAACCGAGTTGTAATAGTTTCCGCGAGCGCCGGTGCCCACGTTACCCGTCCACGGATTCGCCCAGGCGGCACGGGTTCCCGCGTACGCCGTGTTACCCCAGCGGCCGTAGACGTTGGCAGCGGCAGCGCCGCCCCAGCCTCCCCATCCCCAGGCCGGGGCTCCCCAGCCCCAGCCCCAATAGCCCACCGGGCCCCACCACGGACTGCACCAGGATCCGATCGCCATGCCCATGCCAAAGCCCAGCGCCCATCCGGCGGTGGTGCTCCAGGCAAAGGTCGCGCCGACGCCGTAGGTGTAGGGTGCAGGAACCCAAATCGTCGGTCCGATGTAAGGCGGATAGTAATAGCCGGTTCCATAGACGACAACGCCGTCGGTGGAGACCACCGTGCCGTAGTAGCCCGGCGTATAGCCGACATAAACAACGCTCGGCGTATATCCGTAAACCTGAACGTAGGTGACGTAGTGTACGGGTGAGCTGGGCGGAATGGTGTAGATCACCGGCGGCACCGAAGTTGCTACTGCCCAGGGTCCGGTGGCGGCTGCCGACATGAACCACACGCCATTGTTGACCGCGTAATAGGTGTTGCCGGGGACATAGATTACCGGAATCGCCGAATTCGCGGCATAGGTCAGGTTCGTTCCCGCGATTGGCTGGAAGACCGGCGCGCCCTCATAGGTGACCGTCAGTGCGGCTGCGGTACGCGATATTGTTGCCGTCTGCGGGATCGAGTTGGCGATCACGGCTTCTTTCGCCTGCGGAGTACCGGGGATTGAAACCAGAACGTCGGCCTTGGGGCTGTACACCGGGATCTTGGTGAAGTCGACGGGCAGGCTTGTGCCCGAAACGTAAGTCCAGGGGCCGTTCTGCAGAGAGGACGTGGAGAACCAGCGCCCGGAGAGCAGGACATAATACGTGTTGCTGGCGGAATCGACGAAGATGTCGCAACCGGTGTTGGACACGTACGACAGCGTGGTACCCGGGATCGGCGCATACTGAGGCTCGCCCTCGACCACCAGCAGTTCGGCTGGCGCCGTGCTGACGTAGATGCTCGGCATTTCGCCGTCTTTGTAGGCATCCTCCAGCGATTGCTGCGGATTGCCTAGCGGCTGGTTCTGATTGTTCGTCTCAGCCGCCTGGCGAATCTTGTCCATCTGCTTGGTCGGCGCATGCTCCGAGGGATTCCACGGTCCGCTGATCGCCGGTGCCTCAACCCAGCCATCCATCAAAGCCAAGTAGTACATATTCTTCGACGGATCGAACATGATCAACGCGCGGGTGTTGATGACCTTTTGCAGGTTATCGGCGGAAGGCCGCAGCACCGGCGTTCCGTCGATGAGCGCCAGCACCGCCGGCGTCATGCTGTAAAGGATTCGCGGCGGGTCGTTGTTCAGCTGATAGGTCTTCTGTGCCTGTGCGGCATTGGTGACTGCCAGTGAGGTCTCGAGCAGATCGAGCGGGATGGTTTTGCTCCACGGCAGATCGAGGATGAACGCGTTGCCATAAGCAGCTCCATTGTTGGCGAGGGTAGGGAAGCTCTGCTTATTCAGCACAAAGTTGTCGAGCGTCACCATGCGGTTGACCTTGTCGACTTCCGTCCTGGCGCTGAACCAGATCACGCCGTAGTCGGTATCCTGCTTAGTTGCGGTCTTCACCCGTACCGCAGCGTAGGCCTTCAACTGATTGCCGGCCCAGCTCTCCACCTGCGGCTGGAAGACAGAGATCGTGGCGCCCTGGTAGTTGATAATGCGCGGCCAGGGGTCCCCCGGATTCGGCGGAGCGGGTTTAGCCGCAGAAGGGGCTGTCGCCGGGGCTGGGGGCGTCGCAGCCGGAGAAGCCTGGCTGGCTTGAGCTACGGCAGCCAGCGGCGAGAGAAAAGTGATCGTAAAGGCCAGTACACACGCAATCAGTCGTTCCAACATCCCGGTCATGGCGCTACCTATCCCTCCATAAGAGCGATTGTGATTCCAGAAAACATAACTAAGCTTTCGCTCCTCACGCACAAACGGCGCAACTGGTCCGTGTCTCGGACCTGCGCCGTCGGCATCGCAACCTTAACACTGGAGAGCTTATCCGCTTAACAGATTTTCGTTAACTGGCAGAAATGCTAGAGGGCATCATTTTCCCGCGGTCTCCACTATTTCTCGGATTGATCGTAAAGCTGCAACAGCTCCTGTTCCCGGTGGCCGATCCATTTCGAGTAGATCGCAGCTTTGCGCATCAGTTTCTTTACGTCTTTGACGTCGGACTTGTCAGCCTCCCCAGCCTGTTCATTGAACTCGGCCATCTGCAGCCATACGTCCTCGTTCTCATGACTGAGCTTATTTAATTCAAGTTCGGTCTCATGAACCTGCGAATACTCGCGGACTTGGCCGATCTTCATGTAGTTGAGGGCGCCGGTTGCCACTGCCGGCTCCCAGCTGCCGGTATCCAGGTCCAGAAACTCATGGGGCGCCGCACGCAGCTTCTCTTTGGCCGCCATAAAGTCAGTGTCTACCAGTTGAAGAGCCCGGCCCAAGTCGGCAGCCGATTCCCCTGACGCTTTGTTGTATGCGGCAATCGCTTTCCGGTTGTCCTCAATCTGGCTTGCGAACGCGGCCTTTGTTTCCTCGATCAATTCGTGACGGTGAATTCGCTCCACGCCGGAGTCAGCGGCCAGCGCCACCAGAACGCCCATCGATATGGTCAGAATATGAAACAGAAATTGCTTCAAGGAAGTGAAAGGGTGTTCCGGGGCGTGAACCTCGTGCATGGTTGCTCCTGATCGAGAGCCAAGGGCGCAACAGCGGCGCCTGCGATTGCCAAATAGCTTGCTCCTGGCGCAGGCGCATCGACAGCTGCAAAAATAGCAGGTCTGGCGGGAAAAGTTGCGAGCCGCCCGAGCGCGTCTGGGACGGGCGCCTCCGGGATCAAGTCATATAAGTCCCACCCTGTGGCATACCGATTTTCTTTGTGAGTCCTTGCCCCTCGTCATATACTTCGCTAACTGCAGCGCCCATGGGGTATGGCCAATGCAAGACCTAACCGATGAACGCATCTCGCCTCCGCGCGAGCAGGAAGCCTTCCGCGCGATGTTTGAGCAAGCCGGCTTTGGCGTGGCTCAAGTGTCGCTGCATGGCGAGTGGCTGGCTGTCAATCAGGCGCTTTGCGAAATCCTGGGCTATTCCCGGACCGAACTCCTCTCCAAACCATTGCAGTTAATCGCCCGCTTCGACGACCTGCGGGTTGAGGTCAACGAGTGCCACAAGCTGCTTAACCGCGAAATCCAGAGTTTTTCCAGTCAGAAGCGGCATCTGCGGCGCGACGGGCGAGTGCTGTGGCTGAAAGCTACGGTAACGCTGGTTCGCAGCGATATCACCGGTGAACCTGAAAGCTATCTGGGCATCATTGAAGATCGCACGCTGCACAGAAAAGCCATTCAGAACGCGCTCTTGGAAAGCGGCAAGAATTTTCGCGTTCTCACCGAGAACATCAGCGATCTGTTCTTCACGCTGGACCTCCAGCTCAAGTTCAGTTTCTGGAACCGGGCAGCCGAAAGCCTTACTGGAATACTGGCGAGCGCAGTTCTGGGCAGAGGAATTGGCGAGGCATTTTCCGATGGTCAGGACGCTCATGAACTGGAAGAGCTGTGTCGGGAAGTATTGGCGACACGTCTGGCACGCAGCTTTCGATTTGCCTGCCACATCGCCGACAAAGGCTTTCTGTTCGAAGTGACCGCCTATCCCTCGATGGACGGGATCTCGGTGGTGGCGCGCGATGTCGCTTCTCACAAACGTGCGGAAGAAGCCTTGCGCCGGTCGGAAGAAAAGTTTTCGAAAGCGTTTGAAGCCAGTCCGGCGATGATCACCATCGTGGGCATCGCCGATCGCCAATACATCGAGGTGAACCGTGCCTTCGAGAAGCATACTGGCTTTCAGCGTTCTGAGGTCATCGGGCGATCGATCTCCGAAGTATCGGGACGTGTCGGACTGCAAAGCCTCAACTACGCTTTTGGCGAGGCAGTAGAATACGGCAGCGTCCGCAATATGGAAGCGCTTGTAGGCTGCAAGGACGGCGAACGGCTGACCGTCCTGCTCTCGGCGGAGGTAGTTGAGTTCGATGGTCAACCCTGTGTGTTAACCGTCGCGGAAGATATAAGCGATCGCAAGCAGGTGGAACTGGAACGTACCGAGTTGTCGCGGCGCCTGATGACTGCGCAGGAAGCGGAGCGTCGGCGAATCGCGCGCGAATTGCACGACGGCATCGGACAATCGCTGGCCCTTCTTGGTATTCAGTTGCAGCGCGCAGGGCAGCCTGCCGTTTCAGGTAAGAAGCATCCCGGCATCGCGGAGCTCTGCACCAGAGTTAAGGAAATAGGCCAGCAGGTCAGCCGGCTTTCCCATCAACTGCACTCGTCGGAATTGGAGTTCCTCGGCCTTGCCGTGGCCGTCAAGAGTTTGTGCCGCGAATTCTCCGACGAGTACGGCACTAAGATCGATTGCACTTGTACGAAAATTCCCGAAGATCTGGACAACGACATTGCTCTCAGCTTGCTGCGCGTGGTGCAGGAGGCACTCCACAACATCGCCAAACACAGCCACGCCTCCTCGGTAACCGTTCGTCTGAGCGGCGACGGACGGGAGTTAGCTCTCAACATCTCCGATGACGGCATCGGCTTTGAAGTGGGAAGGATTCGCAGCGCGCGGGGCTTGGGTTTAATCAGTATGCGGGAACGCATACACTTGGTCGGTGGACGGTTCGATATTTCCTCGAAGCCGGCTGCTGGTACGAACGTTCAGGCGAGAGTTCCGCTGCCCGTCGTCGACCGCTGAACTCTCGCCTTCTCCGCTCTCGCCAGGTATCACTTGATTACGATCGCCTCTGCCGTACCTGATCCGCACATTCCATAGGTAGCTCCGGAATAGCAAGCACCCGAGGAATACTTGAAGCACCCGGTGCGCTTCGCCGTCACCTGAACGGGTTTTTGAGCGCCACCGATGATTGTGTCCGGCGGATCAAACGGAGAGGAAGGCCCGAAATCAACAATAAACCCCGTGCCCTTCGAGGAGGTTTGGAAGGTCACGGTGCTGCCTTCTTTCACGCAAAACAGGGAATTGCCTTTCGCCTTCGGAAAACTCGGCGTGGCCGTGGCGCTGTTCATGCCGTCCCGCTTGATGTCGACCGAGCAACCAGAAGCTGCACAGGTATTGGCCGCAGTGCACAAGCTTTGGGGGTTCGGCTCGTCGCACACATACTTACCCTTCTTTTGAGCGCTGGCCAAGCCGGCGAGCAGCAACATCGAGAGCAGGACAGACACGGCAGTACGTCGCTGAACTTTCATAATCTCCTCGTGCAGAGTGGATTGTCCCTACAATGACTTGCACCCCAGGGGCAAGCCGACCCGGGAAGTGTCCCAACCCGGGCGGATCGCTACTTAATTCTCTCCAGGTGTTCCAGCCCAATCGATGATGTTACCCAGTCTCCACGGGTTCTTGTTGAGATTGAGTTCGAACTGTCCATCGGACCCAATCGAAAGTTGAGCCGCGGGATAGAGCACGCCGGCACTTTTGCTCTTGTCCTGGGCGTCGATATTGATTTCGCCGGCGGTCAGGTTGTAGTACTGGCTCTGGGTATCCCAGTAAGCTTCGCCAAAGTGAATCGGCCGGTTCGTCGCGAAGCGAATCGTCCTGCCGGTAGGCGTTTGGATCAGCTTAATAAAGCTGAGATCGTAGCCCAACGTGCCGGTGATGGATATATGGCCGACGGCCTTCATCTTTTCCAGGGTATTGACCAGGCCTTGGTTCTGGCCTTTTTGGAATGCCTCGACCAGCAGATCCTGGTCCTGGGGCGTCGAGTACTGATAGATGATGATGGTGATGCCGATGTTCTTGCCCAACTGGGTACTCGTGCCCCACGCGGTGGCGTCGATGGTTTCATTCTTATCACGAGCCATGCCCGGGATACTGCTGAGCATCAGCAAACTCGATAACAGCAGGACTGCTTTGGTCAAACCGGATCTTGTGCGCACAACCCCTCCTCGTCGCGGAATGAGGACACCCGCCGCAGCATGGTACTTCCGCTGATCGGAATGACATAACTAGCAGAATTACATGTGCGCGGCACTAAAAAGAACTGTTATCGGATGAGTACATAGTTGGGTTCTGACGTTCGGACATTTTGCCGGTCTCTGCTACTTTTGCCAGTTTCACACCCCCTGGCAACTGGCTACCATGTGGGACGTCCTGTCATCGCAGAGCAGCTGCCGGGCTGCGATTTGCAATGCCGACGTTGCACGGAGTCGGGGAGATTTTCTTAGCCGGTCTGCTGATGGTCGTGCGATCGGACGGGTTATTTCGACAACCAGCGTACGGGGAGATCCAAATGAAGAGGGCCAAAACCTTAGATGCTGTTTGTGTTGTCGCCACCGTATGCGTGATCGCCGGCATCGGCTGTGGACTGGCGGTTGCGCAGGGCGCCCAGCTGCAGGGCTTAATCATCGGGCGCAACGGAGCCAGCATGACTGTCCAGACGCCGAGTTCGGGCAATGTGATGGTGGTTCTGACCCCGGCGACGCAGGTGCAGGAATCCAGCGGCGTCTTTCACATCCGCAGGAAGCAGCTGGGATTGGCGGCGCTGATGCCCGGACTGCCCGTACAAGTGCAAGGCACGTACAACTCCCAGAATCAAATGATTGCCGACTCGGTGAAGTTCAAGAGCAGCGACCTGAAGAATGCACAAGACATCCAGGCAGGCATCGCTCCCACCGAACAGCAGGCGCAGGCAAACCAGCAGCAGATCCAACAGGATGAGCGGCAGCTGCGCCAGGAGCAGCAGTCGTTAGAGCAGCAGCAGGCGCAGTTGACTGAAGAGCAGCAGAAGGCCGCCGCCAACAAAGCTGCTATCGAGGCCGCGAACAAGCGTTTCGGCGAACTGGCCGATTACAACATCCTGGGCGAGGTAACGGTGTACTTTGCCAATGGCAGCACCACCATCGAAGCACAATACAAACCGCAGCTCGTGAAACTCGCGAAGCAGGCGATGAGCATCAACGGTTACACCATGCAGGTGCAGGGCTACGCTTCAGCCGTAGGCTCAGTTGCGCTGAATCAGAAGCTGAGCCTGGAGCGCGCAGAGCATGTACTCGACTTCCTGGAACAGCAGGGTGGCGTTCCAATGACAAACGTTCTGGCGCCGGGAGCGATGGGGACTTCGGACCAGCTTAGATCCGATTCAACTGCCGAAGGACAAGCGGCCGACCGTCGTGTGGTCGTAAGAATTCTGCAGAACAAAGGTATCTCGGGTACATAGGCCGGCACTTTGATAATAAAGACCGGGCCACACTGTGGCCCATTTTCTGCATGTGGACCTGATAATGCCGAAGCAGGAAAAGACGATGGGCGTCCGCCAGGCCGTAAGCAAAAGGGCCAGAGGCCTGATCACGGAGACCTGGCAATCGCAAGCCAATCTCTCGCTCTTCCTGCTACTCGAGGTATTGATTGCGTTCGTCCTGCCGTCTCTGGGTTTCGGCAGAGAGGACACGCTCCTTTACAGCGACCTCGGATTCTCTGTCCTGCTGGTCTCCGGCGTTGCCATTGCATGGGGCCGTTGGAAAGTTTTCCTGCCGGTGTGCATGGTTGCAGCTGTAACTCTGGTGGTGCGCTGGATCGACTGGCATCATCGCTCGATACAAATGCAGCTATGGAACGACTGGTCGACGGTCATCGCAGTTTCGTCGATCGCTCTGGTGCTGCTGAGCCAGATCTTTCGGCCGGGCCGCGTCAGCCACCTCCGCATTCAAGGAGCGATTGCCGTCTATCTGCTCTTTGGTGTGCTTTGGGCGCATGCCTATCACATCGCGGCGCTGTCACACCCAGGGTCATTCAAGGGTCCGGCTGATGAGCTGTCGAATGTCGGTGGATGGGTTTACTACAGCTTCGTAACGCTGACCACGGTCGGGTACGGCGATATCACGCCGGTGAGCCAGGTAGCACGGACACTGTCGATCGCCGAAGCGCTGACCGGACAGCTCTACCTGGCCGTACTAATCGCTCGTCTGGTGGCCATGGAGATCGTCTTCTGGCAACAGAAGGTCCAGAACGGCGAGTACTGAGGGCCGATGCTCGCGATGGCAGGAGAGTCCTCATGCTGAACACATATGGAACTCGAGTTTTACTGCTGGCAATCAGCGTGTTGAGTGGCAGTCTCTGGTCACGCAGACGTACAGCACTCCTTTGCCAAAGGTGAATGACAAGGATGTTGCGCTGCGCCAGCAGAACCATCATGCGGGTTACAACCCATGTCCCACACTTGAACCATCGAGCTTAACGCGGATGCGTGACTGTTTTAGCTGTAACTCGCCTCCCCGGCAGAGATACACTGATGGCGACTCACGACAGCCGCGGTTGGCAGCAACTTCACCTGAGGGTCGCATCCACGGAATGGAACGGAAACCGGCAGCGCGTCTTTTGATAGCGGACGACCACAGGCTGCTGGCAGACGCCTGCAAAACCCTTCTCGAACCTGAATTCCAGGTCGTGGACATTGTCACCGACGGTCGCAGCCTGGTGAAATCTGCACTCACGCACAAGCCCGACGTGGTCATTCTCGATATCTCCATGCCCCGGCTGAACGGCCTGGATGCGGGCGAGCAGATCAAGCAGAAGCTGCCTGCCACCAAATTGGTGTTCATCACTATGAACGCTGCGGCCGATGTGGCCGCGGAGGCATTTCGACGCGGAGCCTCGGGGTATGTCCTGAAGCATTCCGCCGGCGAGGAATTGGTGGTGGCGATCCGCAAGGTGGTGCAAGGCGAGTCCTACCTGTCGCCCCTGATCGCCCGTGAGACGGTGACCTTTCTGCTGAACCAGGGCAAGACGCGCAGCGACGAGAAGCGAATCACCAAGCGGCAAAGCGAGATCCTTCAGTTGCTCGCCGAAGGCATGTCGATGAAGGAAGTTGCAGGGGTTCTGGAGTTGAAGCCGGGCACGGTTGCGTTTCATAAATACCGCATGATGGAGACGCTGGGCGTCAAAACCAACGCAGAACTTCTGGAGTACGCCATCAAGCGGCAGATGACTCCATCGTAAACTTTCATCAGTTTTTTCCATCCAGAAAATAGTAGTTTTGCCAGTAGGCAGCCCTACCCTCCGTTGATACCTTTGCAATTGCGTTCCCCCCGTGCGTCTAGCGAATCCTGCTGCTAGCGGAGTAGGTCTTGCATTCCATACGACTCGTCCTTGCCGACGACAATCCGGAGGTGTTGGAGACCCTGACGGACATGCTGCAGCCCAAGTACGTGGTGGCTGGGGCATTGTCGGATGGGGCGTCGTTGCTCCAGCAGGTCGCTGAGCTTAAGCCGGATGTCATTATTCTCGATATCTCGCTGCCGGACATGACGGGGTTCGATGTGGCTCGGCAGTTAAAGAAGCGTGGAGTTAGCGCGAAGGTGATTTTTCTGACCGTGCATGAAAACATCGATTTCGTGCAAGCGGCCTTCGAACTCGATGCCGCCGGTTATGTATTCAAATCACGGATCAGCTCCGATCTGGTGGAGGCCATCAATACCATCAGCGAGGGCGGGCGCTTCAACTCCGCGGAGCTGTCTTTGCCCACTTAGAGCTTGTACCGTGCGTCATTCTCTGGCAACTTTTGCATATCTAAGTGTGCGGCGTACCGTTTCCGTTTCAATTTGAGATCGGCGTGCGCTCGCCGCCTGGAGGCAGGAATGAAAATGAGACTTGCGATCCTTTCCCTATTGTTGGCGGTCGCCGCTCCCCTAGGGGCGCAGAAAATTCATGTCACCTACGACAAGCAAGCCAACTTCCCGCAGTTCAAAACCTTCGCCTGGGCGCCACACGGAGCCGTGGCTCATCCCATGCTCGCGGCCAACGTCGTGGGAGCCATTGAGCAGGAGCTGAAGGCGCGCGGGCTGCAGAAGGTCACCGTCGATGAGAATCCCGGCCTGATCATTCAGGTCTATGGATCGATCGATACAGAGACCTCGTATAACTCAACCGACCCACTTTACAACGCCACCGGTGGCATCCCCCCGTTCGACCCGAGTTTTTCCGGACCGATCACTTACGGAAATTTCGGCGCTACGTCGGTGAGCATTCACAAAGGGGAACTGGTTGTGGACCTGATCGATGGCGCCAATAAGAAGCTGGTGTGGCGCGGTATCTCCGAACAGAACCTGTCCCACGATCCTAACAAGCTGGTCACCCAGGTGAACGATGCGGTATCCAAGATGTTCAAGCAATACCCGGTAAAGAGCTAGGGCGCGGTGAACAATTCTGGCTGTTCGCCGTTGCCCGGCCGTCACAGTAGCGAAAGTTCCTTCGGGTCCGCAATCCCGATGTTCCTACGTTTGAGGTGAACCCATGCACCTGCGCTTCCGCCGCTATCTTTCCAGTCTCTTAGTCAGTTCGTTGGCATTTTCAGGCACGCTCTTCGCTCAGGCCAGCAATCCGCCGGCGACATCGGCACCCACGGCGAATCGTCCGACCATTGGACTGGTGCTCCAGGGTGGCGGAGCCCTCGGTCTCGCCCATGTCGGCGTCATTACTTGGCTGGAGGAGCATCACATTCCCGTCAGCTACGTCGCTGGAACCAGTATGGGCGGACTTGTTGGAGGGGTCTATGCCACCGGCCGCAATGCCGCTGAACTGCGCCAGGTGGTCAGCGGTATCAACTGGGATGAAGTGATGGCAGGCCAAACACCGTTCGATGATCTTTCGTTTCGCCGGAAAGAAGATGCCCGCGATTATCCCAACAGCCTGGAGTTCGGACTCCGCAAAGGCATACAGTTTCCCGAAGGTTTTAACTCCGGCCAGCAGGTTTCCCTCATCCTCGATCAGGTCGCCTTGCCATATTCGGAGATCAAGAGTTTTAATGACCTTCCGATTCCATTTGCCTGCGTGGCCACCGATCTGGTCAGCGGCCGGCCCAAAGTCTTTCACGACGGTTCCTTGTCAATAGCGCTGCGTTCCACGATGTCGCTGCCTGGAATTTTCACGCCCGTGCGCACCAAGGACGCCATTTACGCCGACGGCGGATTGTTGCAAAACATTCCCGTCGAGGTAGCAAAGAAAATGGGAGCCGACATAACCCTGGCGGTGCACCTGGCGGAGGCCCCGCTGCCTGCGGACGCCAATCTTTCCTCGTTTGGAGTTCTTGGCCAATCGATTTCAGTCATGATCTCCGCCAACGAACTCAAGAGCATGGAAAGCGCGGACCTGCTGATCTCCGTGCCGCTGCAGAAATACAACGCTCTCAGCTTCGACGAAGCCGACGAGATCATCAAGCTGGGATACGAAGCGGCCGCCGCCAAGGCGAAAATCCTGTTGCCTCTCGCGGTTGACGACGCGGCTTGGAATCAATATCTCGCCCAGCGCGAATCACGTCGCATTAAGACGACTCCCATCCCAACGTTTGTTGCGGTTGATGGGGTGAATGGGCATCTGTCAGCCCGCGTTGAGAAGGAGTTCGCGCCGGCGATCGGCAAGCCCATTGACTACTCTGAGCTGGACGAAGAGATCATGCACCTGAAGGGAATCGGCCGGTTCTCGACGCTGAGTTACGAAATGGTGGATCGAAATGGCCAGCAAGGTCTGCTGATCAAGACGGAAGAAAATGCCTACGGGCCGCCGATCGTCAGGCCTCTCATTCTGGTGGATGGTGCAAGTTTGAGCAACGTTACTTTTAACTTGGGCGCGCGAGTAACGTTCCTGGATGTGGGAGGATTTCGCTCAGAGTGGCGAAACGATTTCATCCTGTTTTCCGAATACGGTCTGAAGTCCGAGTATTACCATCCCTTCACTTCGACGTCCCATTGGTTCGTGGCGCCGCGAGTGCTGATCGACGACACGCCTTTTTACATCTACAACGACAACAAGCTGATCTCCATTTACCGCCGCGATGAAGGTGGCGGCGCGGTAGATGTAGGTTATCAGTTCGGCAATACCGGCGAGTTGCGAGTCGGATACCAAGGGGGCTGGCAGAAGTTTGATCCGCAAATTGGAAACCGTACCGAACTACCAACGTTCTCTGGTGGATACGGCGCGACCCGGGTGAAATACAGCCTGGATCGTCTGGACAACGCGGTCATCCCTCGGGCTGGACAAGCTCTTGATGCACAATTTCTGTGGACGAACGCCAGTCCTGAGGCCCCTAACCAGTTCCCCTCACTGCAAGTCGCTTCGCGTAACTTCTTCCGCATCAGTGAGCCGTCGTCAGTATTTTTGACCGCGTACGCAGGGTCAACCCTCAATTACGGAACCGGCCTGCCGCAATTCTCATTAGGTGGATCGCAAGCGCTCGTAGCTTACGGCACCAATGAATTGCTAATGAATCAGTACTTCCTGTTCCAACTGGGATACATCCGGCAGTTGGCCAAACTGCCTCCTCTGCTGGGCAGTGGCATTTACTTCCTCGGACTCTACGAAGCCGCACAGGTCTACGACCAGTCCCCGCTGGTCAACAAGGCGTCAGGCTTTCCGACGGACGGGGCCGCGGGCATAGTGGTCAACACGATCTTTGGACCCGTGGAGGCGGCTTACGCCTACGGTGACACGGGGCACCGTAAGTTCTTCTTCAGGATCGGAAGGCTGTTCTAAGCGCGGACGTAAGACTGCATGGCGGGCCGCTTGCAAGAGCGTACCTTCACATGCTGCTAGAAAGCCGGCGGTAGGTTTGGAAGTCGCACCGTCATAGGCTGCTGAAAAACTCGATCGCGCCAGCTTTGAAAGAACGGGCCTTCACCAATAGGAATCGGCTACGCGTGCTTCGTGTCAGGGCACGAGTTTACTCGTGCCGATCAGCCCTTTGTTGTGTTGACCAAAGCCGGCTTTAGCCGACGGCAGCTTGATTGAAAAGACTCCCAGCTCTCCTCCCGACTGCGCCCCAGCCGGATTTACCTGTTTGCAAACTTTGAGTTTCAGGCGAAAATGCAGGAACAGCAGATGCCAACCGCCCGATCCAGTGCTCAAGGAGCCCGGTCATGTTCCGCCTCATCCGTGAATTAATTCGTCCCTATCGTGGGAAGCTCCTGATCATTCTGTCGGCTATGCTGGTGGAAACGGCGATGAGCCTGGCCAATCCCTGGCCGCTCAAAATCATCATCGACAATGTCATCGATCATCACAAACTGCCACACGGGCTGGACGAACTGGTGCGGCCGTTGTTGGACGGCGGTCACAAATTGCAGGTGGCCGGGCTGGCGGCATTGGCATTTGTCCTGATTGCACTGATTGGAGCCTGTGCCAGCTACATCGATAACTATTACACGGAGAGCGTCGGCCAGTGGGTAGCGCACGACCTCCGCATGCGCACCTACCATCATCTCCAGCGGCTCTCGCTCGGCTACTACAACACCCATCAGACGGGTACGCTGCTCAGTACCATCACCACGGACATCGAAACCATCCAGGACTTCGCCTCCTCCTCCACGCTCGACATCCTCATCGACATGCTGACCATCGTGTCGATGCTCGGCCTGATGTTCTGGCTCAACTGGGATTTCACGCTCATCGCCGTAGCCGTCACGCCGTTCATGCTCTTCTTCATCTCGCGCTTCAAAAAGGCGGTGAAGAAGGCCACGCATGAGGTACGCAAAGAAGAATCCGAGATTGTGGCCGTGGTGCAGCAGGGTCTGGAATCGATGCAGGTCGTCAAGGCTTTCGGCCGCCAGGATATGGAGCAAGATGCCCTGGCGCAGGTCAGCCATGCCACCGTGAACGCCGCCCTCAAGGCCCGCAAGGTCAAGTCGCTGCTGTCACCGATCGTGACCATTACTACCGCTTTGTGTACGGCGATCGTCTTATGGCGCGGCGCATCACTCATCTTGCGGGACGTTATGACCGTAGGTGCGCTTACGGTTTACCTCTCATACCTCAACAAGTTTTTCAAGCCGGTTAAGGATCTGGCGACTACGACAAACGCGATCGCGCAGGCCGCCGTGGGCGTTGACCGGGTTCGCGCCATTCTCGATACGGATACGATTCTTCCCGAACGCGACGATGCCTTCGAGCCTCGCTTCCTGAAAGGCGAGATCGCCTTCGAGCATGTGGCTTTCGGCTACAACCCCGATACCCCGGTGCTGAAAGACGTTTCCTTCAACATCGAGCCCGGACAGATGGTCGGAATCGTCGGGCCGACCGGCTGCGGCAAATCGACCGTCGTCAGCCTGATCCCGCGCTTCTACGATCCGACGGCCGGCGCTGTGAAGATCGATGGCCGCGATGTCCGCGACTATGCGGTCAACCCGCTGCGCGAGCAGATTGGTTACGTTCTGCAGGACACGGTGCTCTTCCGCGGCACTATCCTCGAGAACATCGCTTTTGGCCGTCCGAACGCCACTCGGGAAGAGATCGTCGATGCGGCGCGGCTGGCCAATGCCGACGAATTCATCTCGCGCATGCCCAAGGGCTACGAGACCATGGTCGGCGAGCGGGGCTCAACCCTTTCCGGGGGGCAGCGGCAGCGTCTAGGCATCGCGCGCGTCATGGTGCGCAACAGCCCCATTCTTTTGCTGGATGAACCGACGGCGGCCTTGGACAGCGAGTCAGAAAAGCTGGTGATCGAAGCGCTGGAGCGCCTGATGAAGGGTCGTACCGTCATCACTATCGCTCACCGTCTGGCGACCATTCGCGACGCTGACAAGATCATCGTAATCAGCGGGGGCGTAGTGGCCGAAAGCGGCACGCATGACGAGCTGATGGCGCTCAATGGCATCTACGCGGGGCTGCACCACGCTCAGTTTGACGTTGCCTCTGCGAAAGCCTGATCATTAGCAAGCTCAATTGCCTCGGGGTGAGTTCGAAGCGCCACCGTAGTTGGCTCAGGGGGTCCCCTATGTCGCGTTACCTGGTTGTTCTGCCCGACGATTCAGCCCGGCCCATTCTCGACGCGGTCAATCACGCCAAGAAGTCGCTGCGCATAAAGATGTTTCTATTCTCTGATCCACAACTGCTGCACGCCGTGGTCTCGGCCCAGCGCCGTGGTGTGAAGGTTCGGATCATGTTGAACCCGGCGCGGCGCAGTGGCGAAAAAGAGAACGACCAGACGCGAACCTTGCTGACCGACGCCGGCATCGACGTGATCGACAGCAATCCCACTTTCGAAGTGACTCATGAGAAGTCGATGGTGGTCGACGATCACACGGCGTTCATTCAGTCGCTGAACTGGGAAACGAAGAACCTGACCGAGACCCGCGATTACGCCGTAGCCACTGCGCACTCCCACGAGGTATCCGAAGTCATGGAATGCTTCGACGCCGATTGGGACCGCCAGCCTTTTAATCCGGGCCCGCATTCTCACATGATCTGGTGCATCGGCAATGGCCGCCAGCGGATCGGCCAATTCATTGACGAAGCTAAGCACTCCCTCTGGGTGCAGAACGAGCGCTATCAGGATCCAGTCATCATCGAGCGCCTGGTGCGGGCAAGAGAACGCGGCGTGAAGGTGCACGTGTTGGCGCGGCCTCCACACAAGCTGAAGAAGCAGAAGCTGGTGGAAGCCGTAGGCGGCATGCGGATCATGGACGACGTCGGCATCAAGGTCCATAAGCTGAAGGGGCTGAAACTGCACGCTAAACTGCTCTTCGCCGATGGCGTGCGCGCGATTATCGGCTCCATCAATCTCGCGCCGGGAAGCTTTGATAGCCGCCGCGAATTGGCTATCGAGGTTCGCGACCAGGAAGTCATGGACCGGCTGCACACCGTAGTGCATCGCGACTGGAAAAATTCACGGCCACTTGACTTGACCGACGACGGCCTGATGGCCGAACTCGAAGACTCGGACGAAAACGTCAAGGAAGATTTGGCGCTGGACGCCGGTTCCAACGGGGACTAACGTTAGGGCAGGCGGACCGCAGTGAACGAAATTCTATTCACGTGTCTTTTGTCTCTTGCCATTTTTCCCACACTGGAAGCCCAAACTGTCCAAGCGCGTGGCGCGCCCTCCGAGGCCCAGGCCTTTGTGCAGCATTTTTACGACTGGTACGCTCCGATAGCGGCGGGTGAACACAAGGAAGCGGCTTCCAACATCGCGTTAAGGAACAGGCCTCAGGCGTTCGCACCCGAGCTGGCTCGGGCGCTCAAAGCAGATTCCGACGCGCAGGCCAAAGCGAACGAGATCGTGGGGTTGGATTTCGATCCATTTCTCAGCGGGCAGGATCCCTGCGACCGCTTTGTCACCGGTCAGGTTAGCCAGAGGACCGGTAGTTACAGGGTGGATGTCTTTCGTATCTGTGAAGGGAAGAAGAGCAGCAGCGCTGCCGTCATCGCCGAAGTCGAGCAGTCGCAGGGCCGATGGGTATTTAAGAATTTCTACTACCCGCCGAATTACGATCTGGTGACGGAACTCAAGATGCTCGCCGATCAGCGACAAAAGTACCCTTAGCAATCTCAGACGATCCGTTTCGCTAACCCAGTAGTCCCGCCGTGGCCGTGGCAAACTTCTTCAGCGCGCGGAAGAGCCGGATGCCGGATAGGCATAACGCGGTCACTCTTTTAGCACCGGGACGTATCTCGCCCGCCCTCGACTAACTTCACGCTTCCAGCTATGGTGTGTGAAGCGATGTCGGCCACCCCTACGACAACCAAGCAACATCCTCGCCTGGCGGTGCAGGCCTTCTGGCTGACTGCGTCCAAGGGGATTGCCGCGGTCCTGAACATCGGACTGCCGATCCTGCTGGTGCGCCTGATGGCGCAGACCGAGTACGGCGTCTTCAAAGAAGCTTTCCTGTTCGTCTCGACGGCCACCAACATTGCAACCTTCGGCGTCGGCATGAGCGCCTTCTACTTCATGCCGCGCCACCCCGAGCGCGGCGGCCAGATCGCGCTCAACATCCTGGTCTACAATATCGTCGCCGGCTGGATACCGCTGGCCGTGATCCTCGCTTATCCGCAGATCCTGCAGAAGCTGTTTCGCACCAATCAGCTCGAGCCGCTGGCCGTCCTGTTGGGATTTCTGGTGCTGGTCACGCTGACCTCAAGCCTGGTGCAGCAGATCCCCACGGCGATGCAGGACGTTAAGTATTCCACGCTGTTCATTGTGGGTTCGCAGGTGGCACGCGCCATCATGATTGCCGCTGCGGCACTGGCGTTCCGCACAGTGAAGAGCATCGTGATCGCGGCCATGGTCGCGCAGTTGCTGTCGATCATCCTCCTCTTCTGGTATCTCGACGAACGCTTTCCGCGCTTCTGGACGCAGTTCGAGTGGGACTTCTTCAAGGAGCAGCTGGCCTACGCCTTGCCCTACGGCGCGTTTGGGATGTTGTGGGTGATCCAAAAGGATCTGGACAACTACTTCGTCAGCGCTACGCTCGGCCCCAAGGATTACGCGATTTACGCCGTCGGCTGGGTCGACGTACCGCTGCTCACGCTGGCGCTGGAGTCGATCGTCTCGGTAATGATCGTGCGCATCAGCTCGCTGCAGAAAGAAGACCGCAAGAAGGAAATTCGCGAGGTGACCGCCTCGGCCAGCAGCCGGGTGGCGGCCATCGAGTTTCCGCTCTTCGCCATGCTGATGGTCGGCGGCAAAGACCTGATCGTCCTGTTCTATACGCGAACCTATCAGCAGAGCGGTAGCATCTTCCTGGTCAGCATTCTGCTGCTGCCGCTGTGGGCGCTGCTGATGGATCCCATCGTGCGCGCCTACAAGCATCTGCGAAATTTTCTTCTCGGTGTACGCCTGGCTGTGTTCGTTCTGCTGTTCTGCGTCCTGTTGCCGGTGATTCATCATTGGGGAATGTTTGGCGCGGCGGTGGCTGCCGTTGGCGCGCAATATCTGGAGCGCGTCGTCATCTTCTTCAAAGCCGCCAAAACGGTTGAGGCTGAGTGGAGCGACGTTCGGCTCTACCGCGACATGTTCAAGGTCGCCGGCGTTTCCGTCGTCGCCGGCGTTGCGGCATATCTCGTCCGAAATCTCATCAATCCCAATCTGCTGATCCCTAGAATTCTGGTGGCCGGCATCGTCACCAGCTTGATTTATCTGCCCGCGATGTACTTCTTGCACCTGCCGGGGTGGGAGTTGCTCTCGCGCGAGAAGATTTTGGGATTGTTGCGGAGCCAGTTGGGGAAGCTGAAGGGCGCGGCGGCGTAGGCGCGCGTCGCTGGCTGAAGCCGGCTCAAAGTCCTCTTGAAGGTCTTACCCAGAACTCCGCTACGCTTCATCCTGGGCTGACGGCGTAGCCAGCCCTACGGGCTTCCGTCTAGCGTCGGTCGATCTGCGATGCGCCCGGACAACCGCGCGAACCGCCGAGTGGATGTAGTAGGCATGGACCGTCGGTGCGCCGGAATCGCCGTACCAGCACCGAGCGAATTCAGAATCAGAATCCATATATTTTCGCCGCTCCAAAGACCATCAACAGAGTAATCGTCGCGATCGCGATCTCGCCGATTGCTCCGACTAACAACGGCCGCACTCCTTGCGCCCTCAACTGACGGAAGTTAGTCCGCAATCCTACGCCTGCAAACGTTAAGAGGAACGCCCATCGCGACAGGTTTGCCAGGCTGCCCAACTGTGGCTTGCTGAAGAAGCCCAGCGTCGCCAGTAGCGAGATCAGCAGAAACCCCAGCACGAACTTGGGAAACTTGCGCCACAGGAACGCGCCCTTGTCCTCCACCTTCCGGGCGCCTCCGCGCGCGGCAAAGTAAACCGCGAAGCCGAGGACGACGAAGCCGATGGTGGCATTGCGTGTGGTCTTCGCCAGCACAGCGACCTTGCCGGCCGCGTCGGAGTAGAGCGCTCCGGCCGCCGTCGCTTCGGCGGTGTTGTCTACGGCCAGGCCCGCCCACAATCCGTAAGCATGATCGCTGAGGTGCAGCGCGTGTCCGACCAGCGGGAAGACAAACAGGGAAATGGCCCCAAGCGCCAGGATGGCCGCGATGGCATAAGAGGCGTCCTCATCGTCGGCTTCAATCGCTCCTTGCGCGGCAATGATTGCCGACACGCCGCAGATGGACGACCCGATCGCGAGCAGGCTGGTCAGTTTTGGATTCAGGCGGAAGATTCGTCCGAGTACCGTCATGAAAGCAATCGATAGGAGCAGTTCGACCGCAACCAGCACCAGGCTCATACCGCCAAGCTTGGCTACATCACCCAACAGGAAGCGAGCTCCGAGCAGCACGATTCCGGCTTTCAGGAAAAACTCATAGCTGCCGATGCCGGCCTGAAAAATCCTCGGCAAGTCGATGGTATTGCCGATGATCAAGCCAATCAGGATTGCCCACAGGACATATTCGATGTTGGGAAGATGCTGGTGGCGGGCCCTCGCGTATGCCGAGATGGACTGTTCGACAAATTTGCCCAGACAGCCGATGGCCGCCAACAGCAAGACGCCGGGAAGCAGCTGCACAAACTTATTAAAAGGACGAAAAGGTACGGCTTGAGGTAATGCGATTGATCCTTGTGCCATGTCGTTCTATGAATCCGATTAAATTGTTACCACGGGACTTTCTGAATAACTCCGAGACGCACCAGCAGTGCGAGGATGAGTGCAATGGCGACAGCCCAGATATCCAGGGAAACGCCTTTGGAATCGGCCGAGCCGGAAGACTGCGATTCATTGGCCAACTTGTTCCTCCACCACTCCCCAGAGAGATTGCGATGGGGAAGTGTCCTTATAACACGCCGTAATGTAGCGGCGAGGAAGAACGGTGCAATTCGTAAGCATCAAGGTTCGTTTCGGGAATCAGCGCAGAAGCAGCGAGTGGAGCAGTGTAAAATAGTGCGACGCCAGCGCCTCTCAGTCGGGTATACGCACACATGAGCACAAGCCTGAAAGACACAATTCGGCCCCTGGTACCCAAGTCCGTGTTGGACGCCAAGCGCAAATTTCATTATTACTTCGTGGATGAAGAGCGCAGCGTTCCGCTGGACGTACTCCGATTCGACCCGCGTCTGCCGTTTTCGCGCCCGCAGCGCAAACAATTAGCCGACCAGATGGAGGTCGCGCACAAAGGCCTTCGCTGCGCCCACACACATGCCGAGGCCGTCGCCATCGTCAGCGAGATCCTGCGCGTTCCGCCGTCGACTCCCGGCGTTGTCCTGGAGGCGGGATGCTTCAAGGGCGGCAGCACCGCCAAACTGAGCCTCGCGACCAGGCTGATCGGCCGCAAGCTGCTGGTCTATGACTCTTTCGAGGGCCTGCCCGACGTGGATGAGGCTGAGAAAGATCGCTTCGGGAAGGGCGAATATATCGGCACGCTCGACGAGGTGAAGAAGAACGTCGGCACCTACGGCGCGCTGGAAGCCTGCGAGTTCATTCGGGGCTGGTTCGACCAGACCATGCCCAGCCTGAAAGATCCGGTCGTCGTCGCTTTCGTCGATGTGGACCTGCGCGACTCGCTCGAGACCTGCCTGACTTACATCTATCCCAAACTTGTTCCGGGTGGTGCGATCTTCTCGCACGACGGACACCTGCCGATTTGCGTAGACCTGATGAAGGACGCCAGTTTCTGGAAGCGCTTCAAGGAGCCGCCGCCGGAGTTCGAGGGATTGGGAACGCGCAAGCTGGTAAGAATGCGCAAGCCGAAAAAGGCCTGATTGACTCGCCTGATATCGTCTGTGGCGAATTGACACAGTTCATTTACCACGGAGGACACGGAACGCACGGAGAAAGGCTTGCGAGCGGAGAAAATTAAGTCTCCAAGTTTCGTGTTTCTGGGGTTCATACACGTCTTGATTCGCCGCAGGGACACCACGGAGATCGACGAAATAACTACTTCTTCTCCGTGCGTTCCGTGGTCTCCGTGGTGAAAAGTAATTTGTCTATCGCAATGGACGATTCGAATAGGGATAACGCATGCGGATCCTGGTGACCGGTGGGGCAGGATACATCGGCGCAACCACAGTTCGACTGTTGATGGCGGCCGGTCACGAGGTCGTGGTCTATGACAATCTGTCGAAGGGCCACCGCGAAGCCGTTCCCACGGACGTTCCGTTCATACAGGCGGATGTTTCCGATCGTTTTCGTCTGGACGTGACCCTGCAGGAGCACCGGCCCAAGCAGTGCTGCACTTCGCCGCCTTCATCGAAGCGGGCGAGTCGATGCAGATGCCGGAGAAGTATTTCCGTAACAACTCGACGGCGACGCTCACGTTGCTTGAGTCGATGCTCGCTAACGGCATCCACAAGCTGATCTTCTCGTCGACCGCGGCCCTCTATGGCGAGCCGCGCCGCACCCCGATCGAGGAAACTGATCCGCTGGAGCCGACGAATGCGTACGGCGAATCAAAGCTGATGGTGGAGCGAATGCTCGCCTGGTTCGGACGCGTCCATGGTCTACGTTATGCCAGTCTGCGCTACTTCAATGCCGCCGGATCCGACGGGCACTCAGGTGAGTGTCATCATCCCGAGTCGCACCTGATTCCCCTGGTGCTGAAAGCCGCGGCCGGAGACCGCGAATCGATCTCTATCTTTGGCACCGACTATCCCACGCCGGATGGCACCTGCATTCGCGACTACATTCACGTCGGTGATCTGGCCGCGGCGCACATTCTCGCTTTGAACGCTCTGGGTGAGCGCGCTCCGCTGATCTACAACCTGGGCAACGGGCACGGATTCAGCGTACGCGAGGTCATCGAGTCGGCACGAAGAGTTACCGGCAGGGAAGTCGGAGTTCGCGAGACGGCGCGTCGTTCCGGCGATGCCGCGGTGCTGGTAGCCAGTTCCGCTAAGATTCGCAACGAATTGGGCTGGGCGCCGCAGCATCCCGATCTCGACTCGATCATGGCCAGCGCCTGGGAGTGGGTGCAGCGCCGTCCCCACGGCTATTCCACGCACCCAACCACCGTCGCGGCCAGTGCTCCCTGATCTGCGGACGGTCCCGCGCTACGGCTTCCAGGGACGCACCGGCCCCGGCGTGCCATCGGCGGCGTGCGCCGCATCGAGCGGCGTGAACATTGTAGGCAGAACGAATCTCGTCCAGCGGCGTTTCGACCAGTCCCCAGAAATCCCAGTCAGGGCCGAAGGTGTCGAGCGTGGCCATCGCGTCCGCGCTCCCACGCGCGCCAGAATTTCTCGCCATCGAATGCGCCCTTCGCCGATCCTGCCAGCGGATTCAGCGCGATCCCCAGATGCCAGCTGAAGATTACCGGCAGGATGTGTCCCGACATGCCTTCGCTGCGATGCATGGCCGCCGTAAAGGTCGACACCAGCACCTCGCCCTGGACCGACGTGCCGTAAGCGCTGACCACGTGGGCGCTGTCGTGCGGCACTCCGAAAAGAATCGACAGCCCATCGGGCTCGCCGGGAAATTTGTAGCCGGCCTCGGTGTAGTGATCGTAGAAGGCGCGGCCAAAGGTTTCGTAGGGCAGAGAACCGAGCGCACGAAAACGATCGGCCAGCGCGGGATCGGGATTCTTATCGTAGGGCAGGAACTGCGCAGCGAAGTCTTCGCCCAGATTCATGCCGCGAATGCTCTCGGCGTTGTTGCGCGACATGTCGGCCTTCACCCAGTCGCTATGGCCCTTGGCGGTTTCGGCCAGATCGCGCACGTAGTCGTCGGTGACGCCGAGGGCGGCAGCATATTGCAGCACTACATCCAGCTTGCCGTTGTCGACGCTTGCCGTCGACGAATGCCATTACGGCAATCAGTTGCAGGATGTAGCGGCGATATTCCTCGGTGGGAAATGCTTGCGCCAGAGCGTCACCGGAAGGCGCGGGCAACGCCCCGAAGTCGAGATCGGCTCCCGACTAAAAGACATGACGCGCGGCGCCGGCGAGCGAGTCGCGATCGGCTGGACGCATTCCGGCCCCGGCTGCCGCAACCGCTTTCATCGCTGCCAGAGCAACTCTGGCCTGTGCTGCCGAAACGGGGAGAAATGACGAGGGCTGTGTCTGACATGGGTTCCTTGAGTTGAAGTCTGAGTTCACCAGTCGAGCGGGGGTGGTCCCTGATCTTACATGGAACTCCTAAGCAGCGCCACCCGCAGGACTTGGCATCTTGGGGAACCTTTTTCTATCCTTGTCGTATTAAATATTGGGGGGATGATATGTTCTGCAACTACTGCGGTAAGGTGATCCAGGACGATTCAAATTTGTGTCCTTATTGCGGCAAACGGGTCGGCTCGGTAGCCGGCCGCCGCAAGCTGATGCGCTCGCGGACTGATCGCAAGATTGCCGGTGTCTGTGCCGGCTTTGCCGAATACTTCGACCTGGACGTGACCGTTGTCCGCGTAGTGTGGCTGCTGGTGGCTTTCTTCGGCGGTGGGGGTATCCTCGCCTACATCATTGCGTGGATCGTGGTGCCCGAGGAGCCGGAGTATGTGCCGGTGGCTCCGCCCGCCAGTCCGCCCCAGCCCTATCAGGGAACGTAGAGTCGTGGTGCGGTACCTAAGAGTTCACCACAGAGGGCACGGAGAGCACGGGGATTTGTATAGTTATTTCCCCCTGGGTCCGCCTGCCTCGGTGGTGAATTTGTGTTTTCATCAGTGCATGCCGATCTTTCGCAGCTCCGATGGCCAACTCTTCTATGAAGTATCAGGCAGCGGTCCTGACGTTGTTCTCCTTCATCCTTTTCCACTGAATCACAACTTCTGGAAATCCGTCACCGACCAGCTCAGCACGCGCTACCGGGTTATTGCCCCTGACCTGCGCGCTCATGGCGACTCAGAGCTCGGCGACAGTCCAGCCACCATGGACAAGATGGCCGCCGACCTGGCCACGCTGTGCCGCGAGGAAGGTATCACGAAAGCCTTCTTCGTGGGCGTGTCGATCGGCGGATACGCGCTGTTCGAGTTTTGGCGACGCTCTCGCGAGCAGGTTGCCGCTCTGGTACTCGCCAACACGCGCGCGGCGGCAGAGACGCCGGAGAGTCGCGCTAACCGGCTGGCGCTGGCCGAAAAAGTTCTGCGGGATGGCACTGCCGGCTTCATCGAAGACATGCTGCCCAAGCTCATGTCTCCCACGACACTGACGAATCGCCCGGACATTGTGGATTCCGCGCGCCGCATGATGCAGAAGATGTCGCCGCAAGACATTGCCGGCGTGCAGCGGGGAATGGCGGACCGGACGGACTCGGTAGCCACGCTAAAGACGATCAATGTTCCGACGCTGATCATCCGCGGCTCGGACGACAGCATACCTCAGAGCGAGACGGAGTTGATGCGCCAGAACATTTCCGGCAGCCGTTTGGCGATCATCCCGCGGGCTGGTCATTACGCGGCACTCGAGCAGCCAGAAGAATTTGCGCGCTTGCTGCGGGGTTTCTTCGATGACCTGCCGCGGTGAAAGACGCTATTCGCCTTTCGCTATGCGCAGTTCGCCAGAAGCCGAGCTCTGTGTCGTCCCTACGGGACTTAGCCCTTCCAATGTGCGCGCCCCCAGCGCTGAAGCGCTGGGCTAACCTCTTACGTCTCGCTTCGCGAGACTTGTTTCGATTCTGTTCGGGGTTATAGGCGAAGGGGAAGTCCTGTTCGGGTAGCGCTCTGTTTGGGGCGGAGAGCGAAACGAAAAGCGACTAACGACTGGCGAAGAGTGAAAGGCGAAGAGTGAAAGGCGAAGAGTGAAAGGCGAAGAGTGAAAGGCGTAAAGCGCGTTCTTTGTGACCTGCGTCACCAACTCATCGGTAGCAGCTTGGCTAGAATCAAACTGTCATGCTTGATGCTTTTCTGGTACCTGCCAACACCGTGGTCACCGCCAAAGGTGACAGTGAAGCGCTGGAGATCACCAGCGCCGGTCGCATATTTCTCCTGACTCTTTCCATCGGCTCGGTCGTTGAGCAGGAAGCGATCGACGTCTTCGTGTACACCTCCGCCGACGGGGCGACTTGGGATGCCAAAGCTACCGCCGGTATGGAGCAGAAGTTCTATCCCGGCGACTATCCACTGCTGGTGGATTTGTCGGAAAAGCCGGACGCGAAGTTTGTGCGCGCTCACTGGGATGTGTATCGCTGGGGACGCGGCAGTACGGCTCCGCAATTCCAGATCAGCTTGCGGCTGCGCGAGGTATCGCAGGAGCTGTTGGACGAAACGGCGGTTGCGGGTATTTAGGGCGTTGTTTTGGGCGCTTCGTCTGCGCCCGTGATGAGCACACCGGCGTCGTATCCTGAGGGACAAACAACCGATCCCGTCTCGGCCTGAAGGCCTCGTCGTGATGGCAATGTGGACACGATCGAGTACAAGCCAGCAGCTGACGGCCGAACCCAGAGCGCACAGCTAAGTGCTCATAGCTATCCGAGATAAAAAACGGAGGCCCAGTGGCCTCCGCTTTCGTTGAGGGGCACTACTCTCTTAGGGGTGAGCCATGAACATCATGTCGCCCCGTTTTCCAGTCACAACCTTATAGTCGGACGGAACCTGAAACAGCGAAGCGCTAGGCTCGCCGCGGGTGACGCTGGTCACCTGGCTGGTCATCGTTCCCATCATCGGATCGGTGTGCGTCACCGACATAGGAATCTGCAGATCGGCTAGACATCCAGCGCTCGGTGACGACTTCGATCGGCTTCGCATTGCCGATCTGGCCAGCCGGAATCGTGCGAGTCACGCGCGTGCCCGTCGCCTGCAATCCCAGGATAGTCTTGCTCCCAAGGTCCGTTGTGGTAACGTTCGCGTCGTCGCTCGGCTTCGCGGGCGGCTCACCCTCAGCAGCGCCGGCCGGCGGCTTTGGCGGATGCAGCGGCATCTGGTGCTGCCGTCTTGTTCTGCGGATTCAGGATGTACCGCGTGCCCGCAACCGGGTCCATGATGATGATCATCGTGCCCTTGGTGGCCCCGGTGCGTCGGGGTGGCCAACTCGAAGCTGACCTCGCGCCGCACCCGGCCCTGCGAGTCGCGATAAACGGTGCTCTGGTTGTCACGGTGAATTGTGTTGCCGTCGGACAAAGTGCGTGTCGTGCGTGCTTTCGATGACCGCCGTCATCGGAGCACCGGTAACGACCTTCGGTCCATCACCGATTTCCTCGTGGAAGAACATTTTTCCACCTGGACCGTGCATGCTGAGCGTCATCCCGCCCGGAGGCGGAGGCGGAGGCGGTGGCCCGGGCTCATCTTGCGCCATCACCAGCGTTGATCCTGCCATAAACACTCCCAGCAACCAGCGAACACGAAGCGGCACGAACTTTCAATTCTTTCCCAAAACTCATAGCTGCATCCTCATTCTCGATTTCACTGCAACGGTTCTGACTGCGGTTTTACGTTCTCGTTTACACTTTTGTCGTTAACTTCAGTTGACCATCCGGACGGCGCGAACCACTCCGTCGTATCCGACCACCAGATCGGCCATCTGCGGTTGAGAGCCCTGTCCTCCGGCTGCCGGCAACTCCACGCGCACCACCTGCGTTTCGGCGGCGCAGCTCAGCGGATCACACAACATCAGGTCCGTGTATCCTGCATCCGCCAGGCTCTGCGAGTCGTCGTTTGTAACCTGCGCCACTGCTGCCGTACTTGTACTCTGGTGCACAGTCTCCTGCCGTTGTCGTGCCGCTGTCAGCGGCAGCGGGTGTTCGTCCGGAGCTATGGCTTTCTGCGCGATGGCGACCGGCTTCGGCACGGCGGGCTGCTCTACGCTGCGGGGCACTACCCGAGCTTGCGCCGTCGCCGCATTGGAGTTGTGCTGCAAAAGCCGGAGTCCGAGAAACATACCGACCAGGAGCGCTGCCGCCATCGCTACATAGGCGCCAACCTCGAAGAAGCGGCTCAGCCGCAAAGCCATTGGCGTGGAAAGGGGCGTTACTGCCGACCGTACTGGGCCACTGCGTTCCGCCACATCACGGAAGACGGGATCCCTGCCTCGGTGAGTGTCCTGCCGGAAGGCGCGCAGTAACGCCCGTTCCACATCTGGGCCAGCCTCAAGGCTGGCGGTCCTGGCCTGCAGCGTCTGCATGGAAACAGCCAGCGTCCGCTGTTTGCGCAGCCACGTACTGCAAGCGTCACACTTTTCCGTATGCTCCAGAACCTCGTCGTCCTCGCCGCGCGTCAACTCCCACAACGTGAGCGACGCCGCACTATGTTTGAACTCACGGCATGTCATGATACGCACCTCGCCGCAATACCTGTGATCTCCGGAGCCACCGCTGCCGAATGCTGCAGCTTCTTGCTGAGCATGTCGTGCGCCCGATGCAATCGCGACCGCACGGTGCCGATCGCGCAGCGCACCGCTTCAGCGGCATCCGCATAGCTCATGCCCTGCAAGTCGCAGAGCACCACCACCTCGCGATAATGTTCGGGCAACGACAGCACTGCCTTCCACACCGCAGTCGACGTCTGCTGGCGAACCATGCCCTCGCTGGGATCGTGATTGACGACCAGAGATGCGGCTTCGTCTTCGATTGGGGTGCTCAACACGCTCTCCGGATAATTTCGTTCCAATGCGCGGCGCACGTAATTCCTGGCAACGCCGAACAGATATGCGCCCAGGGCGCCACGCTGCGGATCGAAGTCACGGCCGCGCTGCAGCAGAAAGATAAAGACATCCTGGGTGACTTCTTCGGCAATTTGGGTGGATCCGCTCATATGCAACGCAAAGCGAAAGATCGGTCCCTGCCGCCTGCGATACAGGGCGGTGAACGCCTCTTCATCTCCGGCTAGAGCCTGCCCCAGCAGTTGCTCGTCGGTAAAATCGGTCAGCAACATCACCTCGGTGGTGAACCTGATCTCGTTTCTGCCTTTATTTCAGCCGGCAGAGGCAAGGAGTTCCCAAAAGTTGGACGTGTCCCTAAACAAAGCGTACTCCCGCAGGGAGCCACCCCTCTTATGAAAGTTGTTCGAGCCGTTTTCCGACAAAGCTGGGTTATCGGCCGCCCAAAGGGTGACCTTCGCGACTTCTCTGGCCGACTCCAGAAGCAGCAACAGGGTGCTGCTCATCGTTGCCCGCGATCGCCATTATTTCGGAGGGAGCAAGGTGACCTGCGGTGTGCGGCATTCGCGAACTCCCGATCCACATTGGCGATACTGGAGGTCCTTCGTTACACACACTTCCAGCGCAACAAATTCCGGGCCACTGCACGAAACCCGAAACGCCGACGCAGGAGCGCCATTCGCGGCTGCGAACTTCTGCTCAATTTGCGAGGGGGAGTCGCTTAGCGGTTGCGAAGGGGATTGGTATTCGGAAGGAATCTTCAGCTGGGAGAAGGCTTTCTTGATGTCGCCAAAATATGTTTGCGAGTCGAGGCCGCTGCAGGTCCCGTGCGTTGACCACTCGTGTTGAATCAAACCGGAATCGGGCATAATCGGCAACATCTGGCGGACGATATTTTGCGACACCGGTTGTGCAGGGCCGCAATGCTGGGGATAAGAGCCGTCCTGGTTCTCCGGCCAGAGGCCGTGCACGACGAAGGCAAAATGATGCGTCGGATCACATTCGCTGGAGGAAGCGCTGCTGGAGTGGGTCGCACAGAACTCCGGCGCCCACGATAGCGTCAGCAAATAATAGTCAAAGCTGCCGGGAGTATTGTCAGCCGGCCTGCGATGCGTCTTGGCCGTTGACGCGCAACCCAGCAGCAGAACGGCGCTGACCAAAGTTGTAACGAATACTTTCCGGCCGGCGCTGCCTGGAACTTCAACCTTGCTCATGAATAATCCACCCCGGGTCAAATCATGCCGTTCCCTGAGCCACGCCGGAGGCATTGAACGATTGAATCGCCGTGGCCTCGTCCGGCTCGATCTCCAGCACCAAATGCAGTTTCGTCATGTGCAGCAGATCGTGAACCCTCTGACTGACTTGCACCAGCTTTAGCTGTCCGCCCTGACTGCGAACCGTAGTATACGACTTCACGATCTCTCCCAGGCCGGAGCTGTCGATGTAACCCACCTCATGCAGGTTGAACAGGATTTTTTTGTTGCCCTCTGCGAGGCTTTCGCGCACCATCCGACGGAGCAGAGCGCTACCTTCTCCGAGGGTAATTCGTCCGCTGACGTCGACGATCGCTACATCTGCGACCTGCCGCTTGGCCGTCTGCATTCGGATTGGAGTTTGCTCCTGCATGTTTATCCCGAACCGGTTCAGGACACCATTGGCAACGTTCGCCACCTCCTGTGACTCGCTGCGAACCACAACCAGGCTGTGGCCCTCTGCCAATACCTTGCGAAAGAATTCAACGTCATCCGAACATCTTTCACCGGGGGTCGGCTGAACTGTACTGCTGTTGGCCGCCCCTCTGCCCAGCGCTGAGCCGGCTCCAGCCCCGGCGAGACCCAGCAAAGCAGCCGCACCAAATCCCAGTGCAACCACCTGCCCTATGCCGGGCACGGCCAGAAGTATGGCCGCGCCGACTCCGGCTGACATGCCGGTAGCAACTCCCATAAATCCTCCCACGGCCGCTCCGAGATCTTTGCCGACTGAAGCATCTTCCTCGTCGGAGCGGGTGAGGTAAACAATTTCTTCAGGTGGAACGTGGCGTTCAAGAAGCATCTTGTAAGCTTCTTCCGCGCCATCACGCGTATTAAATACGCCAATCGAGTTGTGCAAGGAATCGCTCCTGTGTGACCTACTAGGATTGATACAAGGGCAAGCACGAACAAAAGGGAGTGTCGTTAGGCTTTGCCGCAATCAGGGCAAGCGGCGGGAATTGTACAACGGATTTGCGACTCGCAGTCTGTTTTCTGTCAGGGCTCTGTTTGTTGCAGCGCAATTTCAGCTACAGGGATCGCTCGCGCGTAGAAGTAGCTTGAACGTGGCGCGTAAATAAGCACTTAGGTTGTTACAGGCAGACCAGAACGGCCTTGGGCCGAATCCTAGGGATGGATGAGTCGATCAAGAAGGAAGAGTACGGCGACACCGATGAAGACGACGACTGCCATTTTAACCCCGGGCTCGCGGTTTACCTCCGGTATCAAATCCGAAGCAGCCACGTAAATGGTGACCCCGGCCGCGACGGGCAGACCGTAACTCACAGCATGTTGGCCGATCGCCATTGTCAGCACCCCCGCAACCGTGGCCATGCCAAGCAGGACCGACGCAAACCACGACCTACCCTTGCTCAGGCCGCTGGCCAGCATCACCGATGTGACCGTGAAGCCTTCCGGAATTTTATGCAAAAAGACGGCGAGGAAGATGACCCAGCCTAGCCACGGCGACACGAGAAATCCGGCGGTGATGGCGATTCCGTCGAAGAAGGTGTGGATGATCAGTCCGAACAGCACCGACACGCGCCGGTGCGAATGAACGTATTCGTCGGAATGGGTTTCTTCGCCGTAGTGAAAATGCGGCGTGATGGTGTGCTCAAAAAAGTGAACGAGCAGATAACCGCCTAGAACCAGCAGCGCAGCTTTGCGGCCGCCCAGAGCGAGGCTCTCCGGCACCATTTCGACCAGTGCAGTGGCCAGCATAAAGCCTGCGCCCAAAGCGACAAAATATCGAAGATAGTCGCGCTGCCAATTCTTCTGAACGATGACTGCGCCGCCGAAGATATTGGCTGCAGCAGCGGTAAGACCAAGAAGAATGCTGGTGACGATCGGATTCATCGGCAGGCAGAAGAATATCAGAGCAACGAGTTTGAGTTGATGGTATATGCTTCCCAGAACCGCAGCAGGAAGTGAAATGGTTGATCCGGTACTTTCACCTACCTGAACGTATCTGGTCTCCGATTGAATGGCGGCAAACAGTGCGCGTGATTGCCGTCAGGAAGGCCTCGGCAGGCATTCCCCAGAGATAATCAATCACCACCTGGAAGCCGGCGCTGCCCATGGCGCTCCTAAACACCTCGGGCAGCTGGGCGAAATCCCAGGGCTTTGAGCGAACTGCGAGAGCAACAACGTCCTGAAATAAGGGGCCGAAGGGGTGCTCAGATGGCGACTGAGCCCGTGCCGTTAGCGGATATCGAAGGGACATGGGGCCGCGATTCCAAAGGTAGACGGTTCGTTGTCATTCCCTGGCGACGCTACATCATCCACTATGCCGAATGTGCATCACGTCGCCGTCCTTCACGATGTACTCCTTGCCTTCCAGTCGCAGAGTACCGCGGGAGCGCGCTTCGGCTTCGGAACCGGCGTCCAGGAGTTGGTCCCAGTGAATGGTTTCGGCGCGGATGAAGTGATGCTCCAGGTCGGTATGAATGGCGCCGGCGGCGTTCACCGCCTTGGATCCGCGTTCAATGGTCCAGGCCCGGCATTCATCTTCTCCGACGGTAAAGAACGAAATCAGGCCCAGCAGTTCGTAGGTCTTGCGGATGAGGCGCACCAGGCCGCTCTCTGTGAGACCGTAGCTGGAGAGGAACTCGGCAGCATCCTCGTCGCTCATCTCGGCCAACTCGGCTTCGACCTTGGCGCACACGGCCAGAGCACCGGTATTTGGACGTGAGCTGACTTCGCTGATCCCGTACTTTGCGACGGCTTCTTCCTGGTCCTTGCCCAGAGTTGTGCTCTCACTAATATTCAGCACGTAGAGCATTGGCTTCTCGCTCAAAAACATGAAGCCGCGAAAACGCTTCTTGTCTTCTGGAGTCATCTCCATCTCGCGCAGGGGTCGCTCGGTCTCAAGGTGAGCCAAGGCGCGTTTCAGTAATTCGAACTCGCGCTCGATCTCCAGCGACTTCATCTTTTTCAAGTCTTTCTGCACGCGTTCGAGGCGTTTTTCCACCTGGCCGAGATCGTTGACGATGAGGTCGAGATCGATGCTCTTGATGTCGCGCAGGGGATCGATAGGTCCGACGTGCGGAATGGTGTCGTTCTCAAAAGCGCGTACTACGTGAGCGAGCGCGTCAACGTTACGCAGGTTAGCGGCAAAGGCGGTTTCATTCAGGGCTTCTTTGTTGAGCGCTGCCACATCCGCGTATTCCACGCTGGCGTGAACCAGCTTCTTGGGGTTACATTGCGCCGCCAGGCGGTCCAGGCGGTCGTCGGGAACTTTGGCGACTCCGAGGTGCGCTTCGCGCGGATTGCCGGAGCGCTGGGTCACCTGCTGCTTGGTCAGCATGACGAACAGGGAAGTCTTGCCTACCTGGGGCAGGCCTATGATGCCGGTTTTCATGAATTAGCTTTCAGCTATCAGCCTTCAGCTCTCAGTTGGACGCGAGGTGAAAGCTGCTCCTTTAGAAGTTTGGAACGAAATGATGGTTTAAACGCAGTGCTTGATCGTCGCCGACGATTGACGTCCGACAGACGGCTGACAGCCAATGGCCGGCAGCATCTCTATGATAACCGCCGTGCGGTGAGAAAAAGCAGCCCCAACCCAAGCAGCAGCACCGTTCCTTCCAGACGAGTCGACCACACGTGAAGGCGGTTGAACTCCACGCGACGGGCATCGTCCTGGGGAACTTGATCGATCATCACCATTTCCTTCTTCAGCGCTTCCATTCGGGCGCCGACGCCGAACATGCTGACCAGGGTCAGGATGATCATCAGGTAAACCAGTACGTGGCTAAGTGCGAAGGGCTGAGCTGACCCGGTTACCACTGCCGAGTTGATCATCGAGGTAGCAGCGAAGACGATGCCGCAGGTGATCGCCGATGCAGTGCAGCAGGCTCAGGCTTCGGCTGACCACATTTCCGGCTAGCTGGTGAGAGGGGAGAATGCCGGATTTGAACACTGTAGGCGCTACGACGAATGCGAAGAACGATAATGCCGCCAATCCAGACCACCAGCGACAGCAGCATGAGGAAGCGAATAAAGGACATGATTGCCTCGGGCAGACACTTTCATTGTAAATGGCTGCTGGATCAAGCTCCGTAGCATGCCGACGTATTCCGATCAGCAGCTGCTCTGGATTCGTGCCGTTGGAAGGCATCTCGAAGCGTCACAGTTCCCATCGGATTAATAGCAGCCAGTTCGACGATCTTGAAAAAGGGTGGGAGGACAAAATGAAGCGGAGACTGATTCTTCTTACGGGTACGGTATTGTTATGCGGTTGCTGGGCAGTCGCCCAGGCAGGCGCTGGAGCGGGGGCAGGAGCAGGCGCGGGTGCTGGCATGCGTCGGAACGACCGGGGCCCAGACTGGAACCATGGGCGGCCAGACCGGAACCATGGGAGCGCCAGACGCACGACTCCGGGAGCCAACACCCAGACTCCGGGCGCGACCACAACCAGGCCCAAGTGCCACGACCAGCACTCCCGGCGCAACTTCGACATATGCCCGGAGTACAACTCAGCCGGGTAACTCGCCCGAAGTAACGCCGAATTCGCCAACGACGACGCCGAGTCAACGCCGAATTCGCCCAACCACAGCTCCAAACACGCCCACGGCTTCCCTGACACGACCACCACACCTCCTCCGACGGGCGGCAGTGTTGGCACAGGGTCAACCACTTCTCCTCAGGGCAGCTCGGCTACACCGCCGCAGCTGTAAACCACCACAGCGACAGCAAAGCGAGGGAGCCCGTACGTGGGCTCCTTTTTATTTGCCTTAATCGGCGGCAACCGCGCGCAACTGTGTGCTCTGCCCGGCCGCAATCTCGAATGCCTGGCTGAGATCGTCGATCAAATCGTCAACATCCTCCGCGCCAACCGAGACACGCACCAGGTCGGCGGGAATGCTCTTCTGCTGCCGGAGGTGCGCCGGAATGCTGGCGTGCGACATATAGTTGGGCAGGCTGATCGTCGAGTTCACTCCTCCGAAGCTCACCGTGATGGCAAACAGCTTCGTCGCTTCGACGATTGTGCGTGAGAATTCCGGATCGCCCGTTACGAAGCTCAACACCGCGCCGTCCCCCGAAGCTTGTGCGCGATGAATCGCGAGCTGTGCGCTTGTCCGGCGAGTCCGGGATAGTACACGCGATCGACTGCCGGATGCGCATCCAGCAGCTCCGGCAATTGCCTTGGCGTTTGACTGCTGGCGATCCAGCCGCAGCGACAATGTCTTGGTACCGCGCAGCAGGAGATAGCTGTCGAACGGCGACAGTCCAGCACCTTCGCCGTTCTGGATCAGATAGAGTTCCTCTCCTAGTTCTTCGTCGGCAACCACAACCGCGCCCGCCATCACGTCGCTGTGACCGCAGAGAAACTTGGTCGCCGAATGCAGCACGATATC
The DNA here is from genome assembly GCA_963698845.1 of uncultured Acidobacteriaceae bacterium. Taxonomy (GTDB): domain Bacteria; phylum Acidobacteriota; class Terriglobia; order Terriglobales; family Acidobacteriaceae; genus Bog-257. The sequence goes on along the minus strand of CAVOSH010000004.1, from coordinate 760,487 downwards.
GGCGCCGAGCTCCAGCGGCCGCTGCAGATAAGGCGACATGGTGCTGTTGTCGACGCAGACCAGCGCGCCGCGAGCGGTGAGCGATGTCTGAGACTGCGGCAATGTCGATGATTTGCAGCAGCGGGATTGGTCGGGCTTTCCAGGTAAACCAGCCGCGTATTGCTGGTGATGGCGGCGGCAACGGCATCCAGGTTCGTGAAGTCGACGTAGCGCACATTGATGCCGCGCTTGCTGAGAATGCGTGAGAACAGCCGATAAGTGCCGCCGTATAGATCATCGCAGGCAAGAATCTCTTCTCCCGGAGACACGAGCCGCGTCACGGCGGTGATCGCGGCCAGTCCGGTGCTGAAGCAGAAGCCGCGCGTGCCGCTCTCCAGGGCCGCAATCTGTTTTTCGACGACCGCACGCGTGGGATTGCCGCTGCGCGAGTAGTCGTACTCGCCGAAGGCGGTCGCGTCGTCCTGGCGGAAGGTCGCGGTCTGATAGATCGGCGTATTGGCAGGCGTGAAGCGATCGCCGGGCGCCGGATCAAAGGTCAATAATCGCGTTGCGAATTTCACGCTGCACCTCCCTGATCAGTGGCCAGTTGCCAGTGGCCAGTGTTCAGTTGGACCGCTCGCGGTGTTTGGCTTCTGGCAGTCAGAGTTTAGTGGCTTGCCGCTTGTGGCTCGCCGCGCGCCGTTCGCGGCTGAGGTCGAAGAGATCGGCCATCACGGCGGCTGTCGTCGGCCAGCGGCCGGCCCCGCGTCCCGTCCAGACATGCTGCCGGTTCGGCTGCCCGGTGTTGATCAGCAGGCAGTTTTCTTCGTTGCGGATTTGCGCGAAGGGATGGGAAGCATCGACACGCTGTGGCTTTACCTCCAGGTGAACGCTCCCGTCGACGAACTGTGCTGTGCCGACCAGTCGAGCGCGCCCTCCGTCACGCGCTGCCGTCTGTACCCAGTCGGTGATCGACCGCGTCGATCCCAGTAGAGCTGATGGAGTGCGTGCCGGTCTGGGGAAAGGCGCGACGAGCCAATAGCCGCAACTTGCAGACTGTGTCTGCCCCGGACAGATCAGCGCTGGGGTCGGCTTCGGCGAAGCCGCGTTCCTGGGCTTCGGTGACTGCCTGTTCCCAGGAACATCCCGCAGCGATGCGATCCAGGATGTAATTGCACGTTCCGTTCAGCACGCCGGACAGCGAAACGATTCGGCCGTCATCTGCCAGAGCACGCACCGCTTCGAGAGCTGGAACCGCTCCTCCGACCGCCGCCGAGTAACGAAGCTCGCGATGAGTTTCAAGCCGGGCATCGCCAGCAAGAAGGAGCTTGTTGGCCGTAACTACAGGCTTACCTGCCGCCAGTGCGGCATTAACCAGATCGCCCGCCGGATCACTGCCGCCGATCAACTCGACAACCACGTCGACGTCGTCAATGACATCCCAGCAGTCGCGGGTGAGCAGATTGGCTGGAGCGTGATGAGATGCAATTCGGGCCGTCGCACCGCGATTCCGGTGACGTCGAACAGATGGGGATGCTTCCAGAGCTCCTGAAAGACTCCCAAGCCAACCGTGCCGAGGCCGAGCAGCCCAACCCTCAGCGGAGCGGTGGGCGAAGTTCTTGGGTGACAAGACCGAGCGATGGCTGCCGACGACGGTCGCGTTGTCTTCGCCCAGAGCTGCCACCTCGAAAGACACACTGGTCTTCCTGCCGAAGGCAATGGCCTTGCGTTGAACCACCTTGCCGGCAATGGTGAGCGCATCGGCGAAGTTGATCTCGTCGAAGCGCTTGGCCTCATGGTTGGCGGCGGGATCGCTGTTGTAGATACCGTCGACGTCCTTGATCAGCCGGCAGCGTGCGTTGAGCTGCTTTGCCAGGAACAGCGCCGAGAGATCGGATCCTCCGCGACCAAAGAGGGCGACGCGTCCCAGCGGGTCGCGCGCTACGAAGCCGGGAATCACGGCCACGCGTCCCTGCGCCAACACGCTCTCGATTACGCTGATGTCAGCGCTCACCGGCTCCGTGTCGTTGGAGCCAGTCTGCGCGATCGAGTTGAATCTGGCCGGGATCGAGCACCTGCGCGGGAATACCAAAGCGGTCGAGTTCGAGCGTCAGAAACGCCGTAGCAACTTCCTCACCGGTAGCGACCATGCGGGCGATGGCCTCGGGATTGCCATCGCGATACTCATCGACGGTTGCCAGCAGGCGATCGGTCTCGCCGGCGAAGGCCGAGACCACTGCGACCACCCGGTACTGGCGGCGAATCCAGCGATAGATCTCGTGTACCGCATTGCGGCAGGTCAGCGCGCGACTGGAGGATGGAGCTTCCGAACTTCAGCACGATTACTTTGCGAGACATGGCTCAGCCTCCTTGGATTCGGTGACTTCGATCGCGGCCAGCGCGGTATCGAGATCGGCAATGATGTCGGCGGGATTCTCCAGGCCCACCGAAAGCCGCACCAGTCCGTCGGTGATGCCGGTACGCTCGCGGATCTCACGAGGGACGTCACCATGCGTCATGGAAACCGGATGAGTGATCAGCGTCTCGACGGCACCGAGATTTTCCGCCAGCAGGCAGAGGCGAACCGTGTTCATCAGCTGGATACCGGCTTCGGCGCCGCCCTTCAATTCGAAGGCGAGCATTCCACCAGGGAGTGCCTGTTGAGTCTGAGCCAGGGCTGACTGTGGGAAGCTGGGTAGTCCTGGGAAGTGAACGCGGGCGACCTTGGGATGCTGCTCCAGCCATTCGGCGACCTTTTGCGCGTTAGTCGAGTGTTGTTGCAGATCGCAGTGGAAGTGTCTTGAGTCCCCGCAGCGTCAGCCATGACTCCTGCGGAGACTGGATACATCCCAGGGTCTTGCGGACCAGCCGCAGGCGCTCAAGCAGTGCTTCGTCGCGAGTAGCGATTGAGCCGCCGACTGTGGAGTTGTGCCCTTCGATGTATTTCGTAGTCGAGAGCAGCGTGATGTCCGCGCCAATGTCCAGCGGGCGCTGCAGCACCGGCGTCAGGAACGTGTTGTCGACCGCCAGCTTGATGCCCGCCGCGTGCGCGACCTTCACGATCGCCGCAATGTCGGTCAGCTTTAGCGTGGGATTTGCCGGCGTCTCAATGAAGACGAGCTTCGTGTTGGAGCGGATCGCGTCGGCTGACGGCGTTTGGGTCGGCCGTGTCAACGAAGCTGAAGCCTCGACGTCGAAGTTCGTCAGGATCTGCTGAAATAGCCGCACCGTGCCGCCGTAGACGACATCCGAAACGACGACATGGTCGCCCGACTTCAGAATGGCCAGGAACAGGCAGAGATTGCCGCCATGCCGGTGGCAAAGCAAACGGCGGGCGGAGTGTCTTCCAAAGCGCCCAGCGCAGCTTCCAGGGCCGAGACGGTAGGGTTCGCGGCGCGCGAGTAGGTGAAACCCTTGTGCACGCCGACAGCCTGCTGATGGTAGGTAGTGGACTGATAGATGGGGGTGAGAACCGCGCCGGTCGCCGGGTCGGGCGTGAGGCCGCCGCGTACCGCCGTTGTCGAAAACAGCTCAGCCGAAAAAGCCATGGATACGCTCCAATCGAGAATTGCCCAGAAACAGCAAGACCGCCTCATTCCTAGGCGGCCGGTCACGATTGGAGTTTTCTCTGCTTGGGCTGTCAGACTCCGAATGCGAACCAGGCACCGCCTAGGGTGCACATGGCCATGGTCATTCGGTTGGTCGTTGACAACATGCTTGCAAGTTACCTGATCGCTGGACGAGTGTCAAGCCTGTGAGTTCGAAGTGCCTTGTGCGACATGATGGGAAACCGCGGGCAGAGCGAAGGGAAAGGTCGGAGGAAAAAGATCAGGCCGCCGGAGCGAGACGGCGGCCGTTTCCTGACGTTATGCGGTGGTTGCCGGAACGTCCAACATAAAATTGGATGCACCGCGTGGCCAAAGGCTGGCTTGTGAAAATCGAAAAATTCCAGAGTACCGGAAGCGGCTCGTGCTGCTCTGAACCAGCAACGCCCCTCCGCGAAAGCGAAAGGGCGCTGAAAGTGTGTCGGGCGAAATCCGAGCTGGATGCTAGCGGCTGAAAGCGCTGATGGCGGTAGCTTCGTCGTCCTTCACGTCAAATACGGTATACAGCTTCGTGATTTGCAGCAGGTCGTGGACCTTCTTTGTCAGGTTCAGCAGTTTCAACTCGCCGCCCTGATTGCGGACGGAGGTGAAGGCGCTCACCAGCTCGCCGATGCCAGAGCTGTCGATATAGCTTACATCGCCCAGGTTCAGCAGGATTTTCTTCTGCCCTTTACCCAGCAGGTCTTTGATGGTATCGCGTAAGACTACGCTACCCTCGCCGAGAGTGATTCGTCCGCTCAAGTCGACGATGGTGATTCCATCTACCTGCCGTGTGCTCGCTTTCATGCTCACGTGGAAGCCTCCTGGCGGTCCAGGTCACTGCTCTGGATCCGCTTGATCAAAATAATTTCAGTGCCGGGATTCAGCTTACGAAACCGAACCTCATCCATGAATGCCCGCATTAAGAATATGCCACGACCGGACTCTTTCAAAAGGTTCTCCGGGGCAAGCGGATCGGGAACCTCCTCCGGCACAAATCCACGCCCTTCATCGATGATGGTGACGATCAGTTCCTTCCCGTTCTGCTCCAGCGTCAGATTGACACGCTTGGCGGGATCGTAATTATTCCCATGCAGGACGGCGTTGATCATCGCCTCTCGGACCGCCATCGAAACGCCGCTCCGAGTATCTTCGTCGATGCCAGCTTGCGCCGCAACTTTGTCGGCCATCTCTTCGGCCTTGTTCACGCTTTCCAGCGTGGACTCCATGCGGTACGAAACGCGTTGTGGCGCCGTCATCAATGCACTCGCTGGCTGTGATCGGCCCCGGAAAGGTGCTGGCAGGAGCAAATCATCAGGAATTCAGCAGTTTGCCTGTTCGCGACAGACTTGTCAACGCAAGCCTGCCCCTGCCGCATTGCCGGAGCTGCCAGTGCCGAACCTATGGGACCGCCGGCCGGGATCCGATGGGCGACGGGTGAACCGGCGTTTCGGCATTCCATTTACACTGAATAACAGAGAATGAAGGCAAATCAACTTACCTTGAGATGGTTGTGAGCCGCGGCTGCAGCCCGGGCGGTTGCTGGGTACTCGTGGATACGATAGAGTTATAACGAACGTTCGTCAAAGCTCCGCCTCCCAACCAACAACACCACGTCGAGACCCATGCCAGTGTCCAGTACAAATCGGGAAGTTGACCGCCCCGCCCCCCAGGACTCCCGCTTCGATCGGCGCCTGGGCGAAATCCTCGATTTTGCGACCGAGGTGTTTGCCGAGAAGGGCTATGAGGGCGCCTCCATGCGGGACTTGTCCCGCCTCAGCGGGATCTCTCTCGCAGGCCTCTATTACTACTTCGAGTCGAAGGAGAAGCTGCTGTATTTTATCCAGCAGCACACCTTCAAGACCATCATGGAAAGACTGCGGCAACGCCTGGCCACCAGCAACGATCCGGAAACCCGCATCCGCATCTTCGTACATAACCATGTGGATTACTCCGTCGCCAAGCAGAAGGCGATGAAGGTCCTGTCTCATGAAGATGATGTGCTGAAAAACGGATACGGAGCCGAGCTGGCGGCAATTAAGCGCGAGTATTACCGCATTTGTGTTGAACTGGTGAACGAACTAGCCAGAGCCGAGGGATTAAAGCCGGTTGGCTCCAATGCCATTGCCAGGGACGGCATCGACGACGCGTACGGCGGTGATGGGACTGTTTGGGATGATGAACTGGCTGTACACCTGGTACAAGCCCCGCGTAGATCCTGATGCGGAGGTTCTGGCACGCGAAATCAGCGACATATTTCTAACCGGCATTCGTTCCAGGAACCCGGTGACAACCAAGACTACGAGCGACTGCGGCAGCCACAACGATGGTAAGAAGCCGCTCCGGCGTAAGCGGTAACGATCGTCGGACGAGTGCACTCAACGCACAGAAGGATTGCCCAGGAATGAGTAGCACAAGCTCTCCAGTTCCCGCCGATAAAAAGGAGCTGATTCGTTATCGCACTGACGCGGGGATCGCTGTTATCGAGCTCAGCGACCCGCCGGCGAATACTTACAGCTACGAGATGAATCGGCAGTTGGACGACGCCATTCTTCGGGCGCGCATGGACAACGATGTCTACGTGATCGTTCTCACGGGAGCCGGCGAAAAATTCTTCTCGGCGGGCGCCAACATTCAGATGCTGACTGAGGTCGACCCGACCTTCAAGTACTACTTCTGCCTGCATGCAAATGAAACCCTGTTGCGTCTGGAGCAGACGCCCAAGCTGGTGATCGCCGCACTGAACGGTCATTGCGTTGGCGGTGGATTGGAGATCGCCATGGCCGCTGATTTGCGCCTGGCGCGCAAGGATGGCGGAAAGATCGGCCTTCCGGAAGTGAACCTGGGTGTGCTGCCGGGTACCGGTGGAACCCAGCGCCTGTCAAGGCTCCTGGGGAAATCGAAGGCGATTGAGTTGATGGTGCTGGGCAAGACTTTTTCCTTCGACGAAGCGAAAGATCTTGGCCTTGTGAACGAAGTTTTTGAGGGCGGAAACTTCATGGAACGGGCGATGGAATACGCTCGCCAATTCTGCCCGCCGAACAAAGCGGCAAAGGCGGTAGGTCGAATTAAGCGCGCAGTACAGACCGGATGGGAAATCCCGATCGAGGCCGGACTGGCTCTGGAGCGCGAGAACCAGCAACTGCTTTTCGAAAGCGATGACGCAAAAGAAGGATTGGCGGCCTACATCGAGAAGCGGCCAGCAAAGTTCACGGCGAAATAGCTAGCCGACGTACAGAGTAGTCAGGTGTATGAGGGCTGATTGTTTGAGTAGCCCGAAGGGCGATATTTGTTTTCGCCGTGGGCGTAAGCCCGCGGTCGCCCCACAAGAAAGAGCTGGGCCGCGTAGCGGCGGCACCAATTATTCACAATGACCATGGCGCCCACCACGAGCCACACCCGCATCGCGGTCGAGCTGCGTCCGCCGGTGGCGCGGATGACGCTCAATAATCCGCCCCTGAACGTCATCGACATTCCGATGATGGAGGAGCTGCGCGCCGCGCTGGAGCAGATCGAGGCGCGGCCGGAAATTAGCGTGATCGTACTCGCAGGTTCTGAGCGCGCCTTCTCAAGCGGAGTGAACATCCCAGACCACACGCCGGACAAAGTTCGCGGCATGCTGGCTGACTTTCACAGTGTGATTCGTTCGATCGTAGGTAGCAGCAAGCTGACGGTTGCAAGTGTTCGGCGGCATTGCCTGGGCGGAGGCGCGGAACTTGCCTTGGTGTGCGACATCGTTTATGCCTCGCCGGATTCGGTGTGGGGCTTTCCGGAGATTAAGCTGGCTTGCTACGCGCCGGTGGCCAGCGTTGCCTTGTCTGCCATTGTGGGACAGAAGCTGGCGGCGGAGCTGCTGCTGACGGACCGGACACTCACAGGCGAGGAAGCGCTTTCGGCTGGGCTGGTGAATGGGTTGGCCGAAGATCCTGAAACTCTGGTTACGGAATGTGTGCAGCGCGTCGTCGCAGTTGAGCCCTGCGGCTCTGCGCATTGCTAAGAAGGCTTTCTACGCCTGGGATTCAATGCACTTCGACAAAGGGCTCGCGCGAGCTGAGCAGATTTATAACGACGAACTGATGAACACCGCCGATGCTCAAGAAGGTGTCGCAGCATTCATGGAGCGCAGGCGTCCGAAGTGGGTGGGGAAGTGACCGTGGATTACGAAATAAGCTCGGAAGCGTTAAAAACGCTTTTAGACGGCAGCTCTGACGTCGTGATACTCGACGTTCGCGAGCCGTGGGAGATTGAAACGGCCAGTATGTCCGGCAGTACGAACATCCCGATGAATGACATTCCGGCGCGTTTCAAGGAAGAGTTGGATCCGCAGAATCACATCGTGGTCGTTTGCCATCATGGTGTGCGTTCGATGAATGTAACCGCATGGCTGCGGCAGCAAGGTTTCGCGAAGGCGCAATCGTTGCGTGGGGGTATCGATCGCTGGGCGAGGGAGATCGATCCGAAGGTGCCACTGTACTGAAAAGTTGTTAGCCATTAGCTTCGATCTGTTAGTAGGGAAACGTTGGAGCCTGCCAAGAGCTAAAGGCTAGGCTAAGAAGCGAATTCACAATGAAAAAAGAACTAATCGAACTGCGCGTAAATAAGCGTTCGTATGAGTTGGCCGTCGAGTCGAGCAAGCTTCTGCTCGACGTCCTTCGTGAGGACCTCGATCTCACCGGATCCAAGCGCGGCTGCGATGACTCTTCCTGTGGCGCCTGTACAGTGCAGATCGACGGCGTGCCCATGCTGTCGTGCACCATGCTGGCGGCCAGTTGCGAAGGTCAGGAGATCACAACCGTCGAAGGGTTGGCGGATCATGGCGGTTTAGCTGCGCTGCAGAAGGCATACGGAGATTTCGGCGGAGCCCAGTGTGGGTTCTGCACCCCGGGCTTCATGATGACGGTGAAAGCGCTGCTGACTGCGAATCCGGATCCCACAGAGGATGAGATCCGCGAAGCGCTGAGTAGCAATCTTTGCCGGTGTACCGGGTACCTGCAGATGTTCCAGGCGATCCGTGCCGCGCTTGCGGCAGAACAGAAGGGCATGAAGCAAGAATTAGTGGGGGCGAAGTAGTCGATGAGCGAGTTCTCTGTAATTGGAAAGCCGATCGCAATGATCGACGCTGCTGGCAAGACGACCGGAGCGGGCAAATATACCGACGACTTCAAGCTTCCCGGAATGCTGATCGGCAAAATACTACATTCTCCGTACCCGCACGCGCGCATCCTTCACATCGACACCTCGCGCGCGAAAGCGCTGGATGGAGTGGTCGCGGTGGTTACCGGCGAGGACGCGCCCAACACCTACGGCATCCTTCCTGTAGGGCACGATGAAACGGCGCTGGCGGTAGGAAAGGTGCGCTACGTTGGCGACCACGTGGCCTGCGTTGCCGCCGTCAGCGAAGCGATTGCCGAGCGAGCCCTCGAATTGATTGATGTCGAATACGAACCCCTGCCGGCGTATTTCGATCCGGAGCAATCGATGAAGGCAGAGAGCGATCTCATTCACGAGAATCGTGAGCACAATATCGAGAAGGATTATCACCACGTCTTTGGCGACCCCGAGAAAGGTTTTGCCGAAGCCGATCACATCGCCGAAGGCCGCTACATTGCCAATGAAGTAACCCACGCCGCAATGGAACCGCACTGCACGCTGGCAAACTTCGAACTGGATCCTCATACCGGCAAACTGGGACGTCTGACAATGTGGTCCTCGACCCAGGTGCCGTATTACCTGCAGCACAAGCTTTCGCTCGTGCTGGAACTACCCATGTCGCAGATTCGTGTAATCAAACCGCTGGTCGGAGGCGGATTTGGCGGCAAAAGCGAAATTATCCCGCTGGAAATTATCGCGGCGGTGACCGCACGAGCGGCGCGGGCTCCGGTAAAGATTACCTACACCCGGGAAGAGGTGTTCTGGGCACATCGAGGCCGCCCACGCACGATCATCGACCTCAAGACCGGGGTGAAGAAAGACGGACGCGTGACCTCCGTGGCGTGCAAAGTGATTCAGGATGGGGGCGCCTACTGCTCCTACGGTGTGGTAACGATCCTGTACTCTGGCGCGCTGCTGGGTGCGTTGTACGATATCCCGCACATTCGCTATGACGGTTTCCGGGTACTGACCAACAAACCGGCCTGTGGGGCGATGCGCGGGCATGGCACGGTCAACGTGCGTTTTGCCTTCGAATCTCAGATGGATGAGATTTGTGCCAAGCTGAATCTCGATCCAGCCGCAGTACGACGGATGAATCTGTTGAAACCGCCCACGATCACGGTTAACGGCCTCCGCGTGCTGAGTTACGGATTGCCCGAATGCATCGACAAAGTTATTGAGCACTCGGGGTGGGCCGATCGCAAAGGCAAGCTGCCAAAGGGCCGTGGACTCGGCATGGCCTGCAGCCATTACGTGAGCGGCGCAGCCAACAGCATCATCCGTTCTGACATGCCGCACTCGACAGTGAACATCAAGATTGATCGCGACGGTGGGGTGGTTGTCTACACCGGCGCATCGGAGATTGGCCAGGGTTCCGACACTATGACAGCTCAGGTTGTGGCCGAAGTGCTGGGCTGCGACCTTTCACGCGTCCGGGTGATAGCGGCAGACACTGACCTTACGCCAATCGATCTCGGATCTTACTCCAGTCGGGTGACGTTCATGGCCGGCAATGCAGCGTTGCGCGCCGCCCAGGATGTGAAGAAGAATATTGTGAGCTCGGCCGCAAAACGCATGCAATGCGCTCCGGAAGAGGTCATCATGCGTAGCGACCGGGTGTACAAGCGAGGAACGAGCAACGAAGAGAATGACCCCGGTGCAGCCGAGATCCTTGAACAGATCGATGCTCCTCGCGGCCGCGTTGACGGACAGATTCTGCGCGGCTCGGTCTTGCAGACGCGCAAAGACCAAGGACTCAAGGAGCACATGAGCTTCGAAGAGGCGGTGGTGTCCGCCATTGATTTCCATGGAGCCCTGACGGGAACCGGCTCATATGCGCCTCCCGTCGAGGCTCGGGGCGGCAAGCATAAAGGCGGAGGCGTGGGTCCGTCGCCTGCGTATTCCTATTCGGCACAAGTGGCTGAAGTAAGCGTCGATGAAGAAACCGGCGAAGTTACGGTACACAAGATCTGGGCAGCGCATGACTGCGGACGGGCCTTGAATCCCGTGGCCGTAGAAGGTCAGGTGATTGGCTCGGTCTGGATGGGATTGGGGCAGGCGCTGGAAGAAGAGATGATCTGGAAGGATGGCCTGCTGATGAATCCGGGGCTGCTCGAGTACCGCAGCCCATCCTCGCATGAATCACCCGAGATCGAGTGCTTTATCGTCGAGAGCATTGATCCGGAGGGACCATTTGGAGCTAAAGAAGCCGGAGAAGGATCGTTGGCAGCCACGATTCCGGCGATCGCAAACGCAATCTACGACGCTGTGGGAGTACGACTCCGTGAGAGCCCCTTCACACCCGAACGGGTCCTGTCCGCGCTTCGGGCGAAGAGAGGTTTGAAGCGGATCGAGATGACGGAACACGTCGACCCAACGGCGCCGGTTACGTTCCGCGAACATGGCGGGTCGTTATGGTTTAAGGGCAAAGGGCCCATCCGCCATCCGCTTGACCCAGCGCGGCAAAGTGCGCCCGCGGCGGGGGGCGAGCGATGAGCTTACCCACCTTCCAGCTATTGCGGCCCAAAACCATCGACGATGCCGTGGCACTGATGGCGAAACATGACGGAGAAGTGAAGGTCGTTCGCCGGTGGCACAGACCTGCTGCCATCGATGAAGCAGAAGCTCTTCACCCCGGCGTTTGTGTTGGACCTTCGCGGTCTGACCGAGTTGCGGGGAATCAGGAACTCCGCGAACGGTGTCGAGATTGGGGCTCTGACGACGCTAACAGCGGTCGAACACTCACCCGTAATTCGCCGCGACTATGCCGTCCTATATCGAAGCAGTGAAGACCGTTGCTTCGCCTGTATTGCGCAACATGGGCACGCTCGGCGGAAATATTTGCCTCGATACTCGTTGCCTTTGGTACAACCAGTCCCTTTCCTGGAGAAAGAGCTGCGGCTTTTGTCTGAAGAAAGACGGCAATCTCTGTCACGTGGCTCCGGGCGGAAAGTTTTGCTGGGCGGCCTTCTCGGGAGATACGGCACCAGCGTTGCTCTGCCTGGGAGCGGAGATCGAAATTGCCGGTCCGGGCGGCCTGCGACGTACCCCATTGTCGGAGTTCTATGTAAACGACGGTATCGTGCGCCTTCATCTCGCAAAAAATGAGATCGTTACACGCATTCACCTGCCGGAATCGGCTGCGGGCTGGCGCGGTAGCTATCAGAAGCTGAGGGTCCGCGGGAGTATCGACTATCCTCTCGCTGGAGTTGCCGTGGCGCTAAAAATGAATTCCGGGCGGGTTGAAGATGCGCGGGTCGCCATTACCGCCGTCAACCCCGCGCCGCATCTGCTGAAGGACGTGGATGCGCATCTCATCGGGGTTGCGCCCACCGAAGAAATTGCAGAGCGGATCGGAGAATTGGCAGCTCGGACGGCGAAGCCGCTGACGACCTCTGTGTTAACGCCGGAGTACCGCCGCGAGATGGTGCGCGTGTACGCTAAGCGGGCCGTAATGCAGGCTGCAGCCAACTGAGCCATGATCACCGACTGTCACGTACATATCCAGCCGCTGGAGTTGTTCAAGCCGGAGGCGCTTGCGCTGATGAAGAAGTCGCGCAAGGACTTTGACCGTGTAGCCGAATACTGCGCATCGCCCAAAGCATTTCTGAAGCATCTCGATGAGATCGGCATCGACCGTGCCGTACTGATTAATTACGTTGCCCCCGAAGTGATTGGCTTCACGCCGGCAGTAAACGAATTCATCGCGAACTACGTAAAGGAAAATCCCAAGCGGCTGATACCCTGCGGCAGCGTTCATCCGCGCCATACTTCGAATGTACTGGCCGACATGGAGCAGATTGTCCGGCTGGGGATCAAGCTCATCAAAATCCATCCACCCCATCAGTTGCTTTACCCCAATGATTATGTCAACGGGGTTAAGGAGCTGGAGATCATCTATCGCGCTGCCGAGGCCAATGGCATTCCGATCATGGTGCATACAGGTACGTCGATCTTCCCGGGCGCCCGCAACAAATATGGCGACCCGATGTATGTCGATGACATTGCCGTGGATTTCCCGAAGCTGAAGATCCTGCTGGCACATGGCGGCCGTCCGCTCTGGATGGATACGGCGTTCTTCCTCCTACGTCGCCACAAAAATGTGTTTCTTGATATCAGCGGGATCCCTCCCAAGACGCTACTGAAGTATTTCCCTCGACTCGAAGAGATCGCCCACAAGACTCTGTTCGGTACGGACTGGCCGGGGCCAGGCGTTCCTGAGATTGCCAACAATCTGGCGGAGTTTCGCGCGCTCCCGCTCAGCGAGGCCACGAAGCAGCAGATTCTAAGCAAGACGGCGCTGGAAATTTGGCCTGCCGATTAGCCTTGGGATTCCGGTTTATCCGGTGTGTGCTACTTCCTGACCGCCGAGATCTTCTACTCCAGCGGCGATTTTGATCGCCTTCCATAATTCGTCGTACCCATCGCGCGCCTTGGCGGAGTAGGGAATGATCTGCTCGCGCGGAACTCCAAGCGCCTCGGTGAGTTTCTGGAGGGAAGTACGGAGCTGATTTCCGGAAATTCGGTCCGCCTTAGTGGCCACCACCAGGAAATTGCGGCTCGACATGACGCATCCACTTGATCAGCTGCTGATCAAGATCCTGAGGAGGAATGGTGACGTCCACCAGAACAAGGCAGACCGCCAGCGACTCGCGCTTCTCCAAATAAGGGTTGATGAACTTTGCCCACTGCTCGGTCATTTCTTTCGGCACGCGGGCGAAGCCGTAGCCGGGAAGATCGGCGAAGACGAAGTCGGGTTGGGGTTTACCGGGCCGGCGCACCTGGAAGAAATTAATGGTTTGCGTGCGACCGGGAGTGTTGCTGGTCTTCGCGATCTTACTCCCCACAAGTGAATTGATCAGGCTCGATTTTCCTACGTTTGAGCGGCCCACGAAGGCGATCTCCGGCGCGCCTGGTGGAGGGAACTGCCCTGGGTCGGCAGCCGAAGTCACGAAGCGAGTCAGAACCTTCATACCTTCAATATCGCCGGAGAGAAGAGAAAGCGCAAGTCCAAGGAACGAGAGTTGCTGGGTTTCGAGGCGACGGATAGACAGAGGATTAACGGGTCGCTCGAGATTTCTATATCAAGAAAAAAGGCCCGCATGCGTGCGGGCCTTGGTTAGATCGAAAGAGCCTACTGATGAGCGGTCGGGCTTGTTTCGGATGCCGGAGGGATCGCCGGGATGGCAGGCGCTTCCTCATCAGCAACCTCGGGCAAAGGCCGCTCCAGCGCGAATGCCAGTACCTCGTCCATGGTGTTCACAAAATGCAATTGCATCACGTTGCGCAGATTCTCAGGAACATCCGCCACGTCCTTCTGATTGTCAGCCGGAAGGATGACCTCCAGAATGCCGGCGCGATGGGCAGCCAGCAGCTTCTCCTTGAGGCCGCCGATAGGAAGTACCTTGCCACGAAGCGTGATCTCCCCGGTCATGGCGATATCGCGACGCACTGGAATGTGGCTGAGGGCGCTGGCGATGGCCGTTGCCATCGTAATGCCCGCCGAAGGTCCGTCTTTTGGAATCGCGCCCTCCGGAACGTGCACGTGAATATCCAGGTTGCGATAGAAGTCACGCGGAAGTCCCAGTCGATGCGCCCTGGAGCGGACGTAGGACATGGCGGCTTGCGCCGACTCCTGCATCACATCGCCCAGCTTGCCGGTCAGGGTGAGTTTGCCCTTGCCGTCGACGGTGGCGACTTCGGTGGTGAGAATCGAGCCGCCAACTTCGGTCCAAGCCAGTCCGGTCACCAGGCCGACTTCGCTCCGTTCGTTGGCTTCGGTGTCGCGGAACTTCAGAACGCCCAGATAATCATTGAGGTTTTCTGCGGTGATCGTCGCCGAGAGCTTGTTGCCCTCCTTGACCACCTTGCGGGCAACCTTGCGGCAGATGTTTCCGATCTCACGCTCAAGATTACGGACCCCGGCCTCGCGAGTGTAATGGCGAATTACGCTGGTGAGAGCCTCGTCGGTGAAAGTAATGTTCTCTTCCGTCAGGCCAGTCTGCTGGCGCTGCTTGCGCACCAGGTACTGCTTGGCGATCTCCACCTTTTCAGGCTCCGTGTAACCATGCAGGCGGAGAACTTCCATGCGGTCCTGCAACGCGGCCGGGATGGTGTGGAGCACATTGGCAGTGGCGATGAAGAACACTTGCGACAGATCGTATTCGACGTCGAGGTAGTGATCGACGAACATGAAGTTCTGTTCGGGATCGAGAACCTCGAGCAGCGCGGCCGAAGGATCGCCGCGGAAGTCCATCGACATCTTGTCGACTTCGTCGAGCATGAAGACCGGGTTCTTGGTGCCGGCCTTCTTCATCATCTGGATGATCTGGCCGGGCAGGGCGCCGATGTAGGTGCGGCGATGTCCGCGAACTTCGGCTTCGTCACGCACGCCGCCCAGGGACATCCGCACAAACTTGCGCCCGGTGGCCTTGGCAATGCTCATGCCCAGCGAGGTCTTGCCCACTCCCGGAGGTCCGACGAAGCAGAGGATCGAGCCCTTGGGATTCTTGACCAGCTGACGCACGGCGAGAAATTCAAGAATGCGCTCCTTGATCTTCTCCAGCCCATAGTGATCTTCGTTCAGCGTCTTCTCGGCGATGTCGATGTTGCGGATTTCCTTGGAGCGCTTCTTCCAGGGAACCGCGAGCAGCCAGTCCAGGTAATTCCGCGAGACGGTCGACTCGGCCGACATTGGCGGCATGGCTTCCAGCTTCTTCAGTTCCTGTAGCGCCTTCTCGTGCACTTCGCGAGGCATGCCGGCGGCGTCGACCTTCTTCTTCAGATCGTCGAACTCGCTCTTTTCGCCGCGGCCCAGTTCCTTCTGGATGGCCTTGATCTTCTCGTTGAGGTAGTACTCTTTCTGCGCGCGCTCCATCTGGCGCTTCACGCGCGACTGGATGGTCCGATCCATGTTCAGCTTTTCGATCTCAACGTCGAGAACGTCGCCAATGCGATTCAGGCGCTCGGCCGGATCGAAAATCTCCAGCAGTTCCTGCTTCTCTTCAATGGAGAGCTGCAGGTTGGCGGCGATGGTGTCGGTCAGCTTCGCCGGATCGTCGTTGCGAACCGCGGCGATCATGGTCTCGTAGTTCAGTGACTGGCAGAGCTTCACGTACTGCTCGAACAGGCCGGTGACGCGCTGCATGGCGGTTTCGACCTGAGGAGTCGCTTCGGCCAGGTACTTGGCCGTGCGGACGGTAGCTTCGAAGTAGCCGTCGGTATCGACGACCTGCAAGATCTTGCCGCGCTCCAGACCTTCCACCAGGACCTTGATATTGCCATCGGGGAGCTTCAGGCTCTGGACGATATTCACGATCGTGCCGACCTGGTAAATCTCGTTCGGCTTGGGCTCGTCGATGCTGGCGTCGTGCTGAGTGGCGAGGAAGATCTTCTTGTCGCCTGCCAGCGCCTCTTCCAATGCGCGCACGCTCGACTCCCGGCCAACCACGAAGGGCGTCATCATATACGGGAAGATAACGACGTCCCGGATGGGCATCATGGGGAGTTTTTTGGTTTCGAATTTCTCGCGCTGGGTCACTGAATAACCGCCTTGTCATGCAGAGCGAAGTAGCTGCTCTGGGAAAGAAAAAATGAATGTTGATAAGCGCGGAATGTGCGCGCCGGCTGCCCCCTGGCCGCAGCCATATTTCCTCAAGAATATCATGCAGGACAAGCCCGCAGAAGCAAACAAAGTGCTGTGGCGTGAGTAACTTCGCGCTCCGTGGCCGGCATTCGGGAGGCTGTTGTGGGATTCGCCTAATTGGTGCTATGTGTCTTTGATGCCACGGCTTGCGAATGGATTCGTGCTCGGGCTTGCTGTTGCAATTCAGGGTCGCGGAGCTTACCTAGCATCGCTCTGATTACTAGTTGAGGCATAGAGGGTTTGCCTCGACGGCTGGATAAGGACTGGCAACCTATGAGCAATCGGCACGACCGTAGCCGCGCCGATTGTTTGTTTCGCGAATCAATCAGCTCAGCCAGCCTTCTCCATCAGCGGAAGATTGACATTTCGCTTTTCCACCATTTCGCGGGTGACTTCGAAGTCCTTCACGCGCTTCTGGCCGGGGAGGGCGTACATAATATCGAGCATCAACTCTTCCAGGATCATTCGGAGTCCGCGGGCGCCGACCTTGCGCGACATCGCTTCGCGCGAAATGGCACGCAGTGCGTCGTCGGCAAAGCGCAACTTGACGTTCTCGAAGTCGAACAGCCGCTGGTACTGCTTAACGATGGCGTTCTTCGGCTTGGTAAGAATTTCGACCAGGGCGTCTTCGTCCAGATCGTTGAGCACGCCGACAACTGGCAGACGGCCGACGAACTCAGGGATCAAGTCCGAACTTGATCAGGTCCTGAGGCTCAACCCGCGCCAGCAATTCGGTATCGCGCTTGTTGCTTTCGGTGAAAGCCGCTTCTTTGTCGGCGTCAGTCCGGAAGCCCATGGAACGCTTGCCGAGTCGGCGGCCGATAATGCGCTCGAGTCCGACAAATGCGCCGCCGCAGATAAAGAGAATGTTGGTGGTGTCGACCGGAGTAAATTCCTGGTGGGGATGCTTGCGTCCGCCCTGCGGAGGAACGTTCGCCACCGTGCCTTCGAGTATCTTTAAGCAGTGCCTGCTGCACGCCCTCGCCGGAGACGTCGCGGGTGATGGACGGGTTTTCGTCCTTGCGGCCGATCTTGTCCACTTCGTCGATATAGATAATGCCGGTCTGGGCTCGAGCCACGTCGCCGTCGGCGGCCTGCAGCAGCTTCAGAATGATGTTTTCGACGTCTTCGCCGACATAGCCGGCTTCCGTCAGAGTAGTCGCGTCGACAATCGCGAAGGGCACATCGAGCATTTTGGCCAGAGTCTGCGCTAGCAGCGTCTTGCCGGTACCCGTCGGGCCGATCAGCATGATGTTCGACTTCGCCAGCTCCACTTCCGTGCCCGCGCTGACGGTTCATGTAGACCCGCTTGTAGTGGTTGTAAACCGCTACGGCCAGCTTCTTCTTGGTCTGCTGCTGTCCGATGACATACTCATCGAGGAAGGCTTTCACTTCGGCAGGCTTGGGAAGCTGGTTGGGAGTCGCGCCGGGCTGCGCTTCGGTGCGGTCGTCTTCCAGGATGGAGTTGCAGACGGCGACGCACTCATCGCAGATGTAGGCGCGGGGGTAATCGGTTGGAGAGGAAATCAGTTTCGCGACAGCGTCCTGTGACTTGTGGCAAAACGAGCAGCGAAGTACTTCTTCGGAACCGGTTCTGGTTCTCACGGATAAAACTCCTTCACAGCGCACGCCAGCAAGCTGGAAATCTTCCGACCCGCCTTTCCCGTCCGTTCAATCCGGGAGGAGTCGTGCTACCCCTGGAAAAGGCCACCGCTATCGGCCATCGGTTGCCCTCTCGTGAAACCCTTGGAACTGGTGCACTGTGAGACCTATTGAACCACAACTCTGGGTTTCAAAACGCACCGTTAGTGCAATATTGTGTACAACTTTGGCCGCAACGGAGGAAAAAACTTCCAGGTGCGACCGTCCGACAATGTCGGATTCCTACTTGTGTTTAAAAATAATGTCGTCGACGATCCCATATTCTTTCGCCTGGTAGGCGTTCATGATGAAATCGCGTTCGACGTCGCGCTCGACCTTCTCTAGTGGCTGCCCGCTGTGCTTCGACAATAATTGATTGGTGATCTCCCTCATGCGCAGAATCTCGCGCGCGTGGATATCGATATCCGTCGCCTGGCCGGACAGCCCGGACATGAGCGGCTGGTGGATCAGGATGCGTGAGGTCGGCAGGGCAAAGCGCTTTTTCGGAGCTCCGCCGGAAAGCAAGGTTGCCGCCATGCTGGCCGCCTGACCGATACAGATGGTGGTAACGTCAGGCCGGATGAACTGCATGGTGTCGTAAATCGCCATGCCGGCTGTGATCGATCCGCCGGGAGAATTGATGTACAGCGAGATGTCCTTCTCCGGATCCTCAGCTTCGAGGAAAAGCATCTGTGCAATGATCAGGTTCGCGACATTGTCATCGATAGGAGTGCCAAGAAAGATGATGTTGTCCCGCAACAGCCGGGAATAAATGTCGTAGGCCCGCTCGCCCCTGCTGGTCTGCTCAATCACCATGGGCACAAGCATTGTTCGTCGCTCCTTCGCTAACCGCCCACACTCCTTCCCGTGAGGGAAGCTGGGTAGTGGAATGCAGCCCGCCCTATGCGGATCTGCGGTAAAGAGAATCTAAGGTCTTCTCGTTGCGGATGCGATGCCGAATTCTATCCAGCCCACCATTCTCCGTCAAACGAGCCCGGACCTGTTCCAACGTCTGTTTTGACTGGGTTGCCAGCGCTTCCAGTTCATGCTCCAGTTCTTCGTCCGGGACTTCAACTTTCTCCTGATCGGCGATCTGATCCAGGATAAGCGCGGCTCGAACTTCGCGCAGCGCACCCTCGCGCTGTCCGGCGCGCAGACGCTCGAAGTCCATACCCTTCATGTCTTCGGTGCGCATGCCTTGGGCAGCCAATGCCCGCAAACCGCGTTCCAGGCGCAAATCGATCTGCTCGTTGACCATGGCATCGGGAACAGGGAAGTCATTCCGCTGGAGTAACTCCTCAACCAGTTTATCCTTCCCCTGATGATGGCCTCGTGCTCCTTCTCAGCCTTCATGTTCTCGCGAATGCGGGTGCGCAAGTCCTCGACCGTGTTGAAGTCGGTGCTGAGTTCTTTTGCGAACTCGTCGTTCAACTCGGGAACCGCCCGGGTCTTAATGCCCTTAATCGTCACTTCGTAGGTCAGGGTTTTGCCGGCAAGACGCTTGTCGGCGAAGTCGTCGGCATACTTGACGTCGAACGTGCGTTGCTCGCCGGGCTTTGCGCCCCGCAGGTTCTCGGAGAACTCCGGAATGGTGTTCTGGCCGCCGATTTCCACCATGATCTCGTCAACCTCGACCGGCTTGGAATCGGCGTCGGTTTCCTTGGGCGTGCCTTTAAAGCTGGCCACGGCAAAGTCGCCATCCTGCAAAGGCCGTTCTTCCTCGACAGCGGTGTAGGTCGCCTGCTGATCGCGCAAATTCTTTAGAGAAGTCTCAACCTCTTCATCGGTGACATTCGTATCCAGAGTTGTAACTCGAATGTCCTCATACGGGGCGAGCTTGAACTCCGGCAGAATTTCGAACGAGGCCTTGAAGCGCAGGGGCTCACCTTCATGGATATGCAGGTCGGTAACCCGCGGCTGCGATACCGGGGCCAGATTTTGCTTCTTCGTCTCATCGCGGAAATAGCGGGGGACCAGCGCGTCGACGACATCGCTCTTGATCTCGTCGGCGAAGCGTTGACGCACGATCGATGCGGGAACCTTACCCTTGCGAAAGCCCGGTATGCGCGCCAGCTTTTGGTAGCGGTTGACCAGGTTATCGGTTTCCGCTTTTACGACATCCGCAGGAATCTCGATGCTGAGTTCGCGCTGGCACGGATTAGATTGTTCGGAGGCGTTGGTTTCTGTCGGTGTAGTTTCGGTCGTCAATGAATTGCCTTCACAACATTAGATGTGGGAGCATTCGCGGCGAACGCCCCTTAAGGTTGAGTGCGCGATATGAACGCTCGGGAACAAAAGGCTCGCCCTGGTGTGAGCGGGAAACGATGGCACTCGCCCAATTTAAGTTTATGAGAGGGCCGCGCAGTGGTCAAACGGGCGGCGTCCGGAAAGCCTGCTGACGGTTCGAGGTAATGGTCAGGCGAGGAGAGGTTAGCTGCTGCGGCGCGCCCTCTTGGATGTCTTTCCCACCGGCACCTTTGTTGCTGCCGGCTTTTTCTTCGCACGAATGACACGCCTTCCACTCGCCGGCTCAATACCAACGCTTTCCACCTCCAGCAGAGATGCAGGCCTGCTAAACAGTTCGCTCAGGTAATTTTCCTTGCATTCCATGGAACAGAAATGTACCGCGAAGGGTAGTATGGCGCGGTCACGACGCCAGGCCGGATCAACGATCACCTCACGCCGGGCGGCCTGCGTTCCGACGTTTTCCGCCGCCAATCCATTAATCCAGATCTCATCGGGTTGTTTCACGTTTGCGCAGTAGTCACATACGAACTGAATCATACAGATTATGAATACCAGAGAGGTCGAGACGTTGTCTGGGGAGAACGGATATGTCAGGCGACAGAGGACGTTCCGATCAGGCCTCCGCGCGACATCACCAGGAGCGGCATCCCATGAGCGTACCGGCAGAGCCGCGGGGTTAAGCAGCGCCTCCTTGAGTCCAACCCGCTCATGGCCTAACATAAGGCCGCGGTGGCGACTGCAGTCAACGGTTGCGGAGGGGCACATGGTCTGCGGGAGCTCAAGGTCTTTCAACTGGGCAGTTCTGGCGCTTCTCATCGCGGCTTCTTGTTTTTTTGCGACGACTCGCCTCAAGGCTCAGGCTGCTTCGCCCCAGTCGGACCGGCACGCGACCGGATATCCGGTGGACGTCGACGGACGCGAGATCCTGCGGATTTTTGAGAATGTCGGCAGCTTTTCTGCCCAGGACCGCGCCCAGGCGGTTGCGAAACGTTTGCAGTCGCTGGTCAATGACCCGGCGATCGACCTGGACCAGATTAAGGTTGTCGACTCTCCATTCGGTACCTCGATCGAACTTAGCGACAATGTTTTGCTGGTCGTCACCGACAGCGATGCGCGCCACCTGGAAGTTTCCCGCGTGGTGGTAGCGAATTATTACCTCAAGCAAATTCGAGAAGGCATCCGAGGGGCTCGCGAGCAGCACAGCAAGAAATTTCTTATCTGGGCAGGAGTCTACGCGTTAGTCACCCTCGTTGTTTACCTCTTACTGTTGTGGGTCGTCATTGTTGGTGCACGCCGGCTGCTCCAGGTCGTGCTCCCCGCGGCCAGGCAACTCGACGGAATCAAAATCCAAAAGAGCCAATTGCTGGGTGGTGAGCGCATTGCCGTGCTCCTGGGTACTTTGATTCGAGTGGCTCGAGTAATCCTGGTCCTGGCTCTGACTTGGATCTTCCTGGGCGCCGAATTCAAGTATTTCCCCTGGACCCGCGAGCACGGCAAACGGCTGCTGGAGTACATCACGACGCCAGTTGCGTTTGTGATTCGTGGATTCCTGAATTACCTGCCGAATTTGTTCTACATCCTCGTTATCGGGGCGGTGATGTACTACGTGCTGAAGTTTTTGCGGGTGCTGGCGAGGGAGATCGAAAGCGGCAACATTCGAATCCCCGGCTTCTATCCCGAATGGGTCTTCCCGACCTACAAAATCGTTCGGTTCCTGCTCATCGCACTCACCGCGGTGCTGATTTATCCCTATTTGCCAGGGGAAAATTCACCGGCATTCAAAGGCATCGGCCTATTCATCGGTGTGTTGTTTTCGCTGGGATCCACTTCGGCCGTGGCCAACGTGATTGCCGGTGTCATCATCATTTATGCCCGGGGCTTCCGTGCGGGTGACTGGGTAAAGATCGGGGACAACACCGGCGAAATCACAGCGTTGACCATGCTGGCAACGCACCTGCAAACCATCAGGAATGAAGAGGTCATCATTCCCAACTCTGTGGTGCTCAGTAATTATGTGACGAACTACAGCATGCAAGCCCGCACCAAGGGATTGATTCTGCATACCTCAGTTACCATCGGCTATGAAGAGCCGTGGCGAGACGTGCATGAGCTCTTGATTCAAGCCGCCCTCAAGACAAAAGACATCTTGCGGGAGCCCACCCCATTCGTCCTGCAAAATGCCTTGCAGGATTCTTACGTTCAGTACGAAATCAACGCCTATACCGATCAACCAAAACGGATGGTCTACATCTATTCAGATCTGCACGGCAATATTCAGGATTGCTTCTTTGCCGCTGGAGTGGAGATCATGTCGCCTGTCTACTCTGCTCTGCGCGACGGCAATCACACCCAGATGCCAAAGCAATTCCTCCCTGCCGATTACAGCCCGCGAGGCTTCAAAATCGCAAAGGACGATGACGCCGCCGCGGCCGCTTCAGCCAGCAAACCGTAATAAGCACGGCTGAGCAAAATGTCCTGAAAGTAACAGACGCGGCCCGTCGCCGAGCCGCGTCTTCCTTGGGAATACCGGGTTCTCAGTTCGACTGCACGGCTTGCAGCAGATTCAGCAACCCGAATCCGAAGGTATTATCTTTCAGACTGCTCGGGCCGCGACACACGCCTTGCGTCTGACGGGCAACCAGGTGTTGAGCGCTATGCTCAAGAATTGTCTCACTCTGATCGATGTTGCCCTTGAGACTCGGTTTCGCCTGCCAGAGCAGGGCAAGGGCCACCCGCCAGATGGGGTGCAGCCATCGACGTTCCCGACCATCCCGACTCGTAGCCGTTGCCTGGCACCGCGCCGCGAATGTTGACCCCCGGTGCGGAGAGATCCGGCTTGGTGCGATGACTGCCATCGACCAATACCGGGCCGCGGCTGCTGAAGCTGGCAATGTTGTTGTTGGAATCCAGCGCCCCCACCGAGACCGAACTCTCGTAGATTGCCGGCGGATACATGATGGTGGAACAGTTCGGCCCATCATTCCCGGCGGCCATTGCAGGAAAGATGCCCGCAGCCCGCACGGCATCAACGATGCTTTGCAACGTGTCGAACGAGCAGCCTTCACTCGGCGGACACACCCAGGAATTGTTGATCGAGTCAGGGGCCTTCGTCGGGTCTCCCTGATTGGGATCACCGCCCACCGGATATGGTGCGATCAGAAATTGGAAGCACTCCGTATATTGCGAGGGCGATCCGTTACCGCCGGAATCCATGTTGCGGCAGGCAATCCATTTTGCGCCGGGAGCGACGCCAATCTGATTACCCTGTCCGTCATCGCCCACCATCTCGCTCACCGTGAACGTCCCATGGCCGTGCGGATCAATCGGTGTCGGCGAGTGCTGGCTGGTAGCGTCGTGCCAGTTGTAGTCGTGATCGGCTTGCTGGCCGTCCCAGCCGCGATAGTGGCTCTTCAATGCCGGATGGTCCCACTGCACTCCAGTATCTGCGCCGGCGACGACCATGCCTTCACCGTGAAACCCCAGTGCCCAGACGTCAGGAGCATGTACCTTCTGAACATTCCATTCCACGCCTTGCGGCTGGAAGGTGCTCTCCGTACCGCCGTTGGGGAGCGCCGTTCGCACATGCGGGTTGGCGTCGATACGTGCAACATCTTCGCGCGCAGCCATGGCTTCCATCAGGCTGCGATCGCCAGTGACCTTAATCATGTTGACGATGTAGAAGGACTGGTAGGGCACACCGCGCTGGCGGAGCACGGCGATAATCGGCGCCTGAGCGGTTTGGGCCGTTGAGCGAAGCGTATTCACTACGAACGTTCCTTTGAGCGCCTTAGTGGGCAGGTTGTACGCAGGACTGAGATCGGCCTGTTTTGTGAGGACGACAAGCGCTTCGGTAGATCTCCCGTTCGAGGTTTCCGACAGTACGCGGGAGGCAATCTTGGCGTTGGAATCTCCTGAGGAAGCCCAACCTGGCTGTGAAAATCCGAGGCACAGCGCGATTGCTCCTGCCGTGAGCAGAAGTGTGCGTCTATTCATGTCCTTATCTCCGCTGGAAAAGTCTTTTAAACTGACCTGTGCCCGGGGCTGGTTGACCGGGGAGACAGCGCAACTCGCGACTGGAATGTAGTTCCTTCAGCAGGTGCTGTCAACCCTTTGGCAGCGTAGATGTTACAGAATCTCTCGCGGGCGTCTCACAATGGGTTGTGACTGTCATCACAGCAGGCGGAGCGACAGGTCTGGCATAAACGGATACATGACCAGTGTGGGCGCCCAATGCGCTTTTCTTAAGGCCTCTCCGGAGTTGAGAGGAGCGTTGCAACTGCTCGGTAGGAAGGAGCATTTCTCCGCCGGCCAAGTACTGTTTCGGGAAGAGCAGGAGGCGATTGGACTCTTTCTGCTGCTCAAAGGCAAGGCCCGCATGAGCGTGTATAACCTGCCAAAGCTCGACCGTCTGTTCTCGGTCGGGTCGCTGATGGGATTACCCTCCACCTTTACCGGACACCCCTACAGCCTGACTGCGCAAGCCATTACCGACGCCGATGTGTTGCATGTTCCGTCCGAGCCGTTCCTGCAATTGATGCGCGATCGCCCGGAGCTATGCGGTGAGGCCACCGAGATGCTGGGCCGGGAAGTCACGTTTATTCAGAGCGCCCTGGCGGAGCGACGCAAGCAGGCCAGTTCCAGAAAAATCTTCGCGCGCGAAGTTGCTGTCGGGTCGTAATCGCCGGCTCTCCAACGCTTCATTCGACTTCGAAATCAGCGGTACGGACAACAGTCTTGCCGCCGTTGGCGTCCACCGCGCGCACCTGTAGCTCATAGGATCCTGGCGGCAGCTTATCCACCGGCAACTTCAGGCCAAACGAAACCAGTGGTGCGCCGGCCGTTGGGGCTGGAAGCGGTCCGCCCGTATCTACTTTCTTCTCTCGCGACTTCATATCCACGACCACCATCTGCACGCCGAATTTTGGCGGATCGACGCTGGCGAGTCGGGGATCGTAAACCTCCGCATAGAAAACTGCCGGCTCATTGTGTTTGAAGCGGGCGTCGCCGGCGGGCACGATCTCGATGCCCTGTGCGACCAGCGGAGTTCGGTCCTCGATCAACGCGGCATCCAGGCTCGCGGATTCCTGATTCAGCGGCCGAAGCTCCTTGCTCAGGGCTACGGCGCTCATGCTGAACTCCTGGGCGTCATAGCTGTCGACGACCAGCGGCATCTGAAGCCTGCCGAAACTCTCGGCGCCAGACGTGAACGCGACCTTCAGATCGTAATGTCCTGCCCCGATCTCGAATTGGTTTTCATATTGATATGGCTTTTTGTAGAACTCCTTCACTTCGTCCTTGCCGTCGAAGTCGAACTCCACGTTGTCGCTGAATCGCGCCGCGATCGTGCCGTCGGGTTTGTACGCAATACCGAGTACATTGATCTCGGCGTGCTCCTTGCCTTTCTGCTTTTCAAACCTAACGGCTGAGGAGGGAATCTCGAGGGCAAGATTGACGCGCGCGGTGTTCGATGCGGTATAGAAGTAGGGAGCTCTCATCGAAGCCATGATTGTTCCGGCAGTGGAGCCGTTCGCTGAGGCCTCAAGCCGTTTTTCGACTGGCTTGCCGGCCAGCAGATCGGTTGGCCTTAAATTGCAGTACCCGCTGCGTGAGCGGACGATGGTCCCGCCACGATCAATCTTTACCTTCAGCACATGGCAGCTGCCCTCGTCTGAAGGTGGAGGCGTGTAGCCCAACACGTAATACTCATTTTGCTCATTCGCAATCTTCTGCAGGCCGCCCAGCAGATCGTTGGTGTTCAGGATGACGAAGCCGCCAGTGCCTGCCGCCAGTTCGTAAAGGACCTGTTGGTTGTTGGAGATATCGGAGATGGTGGGAAGAAGGGCACGCGACTGGCTGTAGGGCGCAACCGGAAGCGGGTTGGAGGGCATACGTGGCGCGCCCGTGTTGCCTCCGGTGCGGGTGCCTCCACCAGTTCCAGTGCCCGGATGGCTTCCAACACCACCCGCTCCGCTGTGGCCTCCAACACCGCCGGTTCCGCCGCTGCGTTGAACATAGACCAGTCGAGCAGGAGCTTCGCTTGTGTCTTCAGCGAGCTCAAGGTTGAGGGTTGCGGTTACCAGCTTTCCCGGAGCGTCGGGAAAAATCTCCAGGGCCGGTGCCGCGCCCATCGGCGTGACCAGACCGCGGACGTCGATCGGATAAACAGCCACATTTGCCTTGTTACAGGCGCTGATAGCGGCAGCGAGTTCGGACTCCCGTTCTATCGTGTTCGGGTCAGTCGGATCCAGGGGAAAGCCGGCGGAAAAGAGCACCAGCGTCTTGCGCCCGGGCACGGCCGCGACACTCTTTGCCATGTTGCGCAAGGCCAGCAGCAAAGTTCGGACACCGAAGTCGCCCTCCGCATTCCCTAATTGCGGTATGCCCATCGCAGGCGCCGAGACGGGAGTTGCCTCCACATCAGGACTCTCTGGCGTAGGAGTGACGGACGCGAACTTGATCGCACGCACGACCTTCTTCAGCCGCTCGGCATTAGTTGTGAAATTTTGCGCTACGCGCAACGTTCCGCCGAAATCGACGATGGCAATGTAGTGATTTGCTCCCGTATTGGCGTCAAGGAACTTCAACCCCGCATCGCGCGCTTTAGCCTGATCGCTGAGGTTCATGGTCGAGTTATCGAACATCAGGACCATGTAATGTTTGCGGTCGCTTGAGGCAGGGTCGCTTTCGAAGGAGAAACTCTTGATCGGTTGCTCCTTGTTGTCTTCCCAAACTCGAAAGTCGCTTTGCTTCAGGTCCTTGATGTAGACGCCCTTCTTGTCGGTCACCACGGTATCGACCAGAACCAGGCTGGTCTCTTTCGTGATTGTCGGCGTCGAGTTGCCGGTATTCTGCGGTTCAGCCTGTTGTCCAAGGGCCGCCGACGCCATCACAACTGCAAACGAAATTGCCGCCACCAGTGCTCTGAAGGCCGTCATCGCTTGAACCTCACTACGGTATTTCCACCGCACTATTTTGCGCCGCCATTTGTCCATCTTCTCCGCGTACAACCAGACGGACGACATAGGAACCCGGCTTCAAATCGAAGTCGCTCTTCAAAACCAGACCGGAGCCCAGCCGTCCTTCGAGGGTTTCGTCCTTCAAATGCAGCTGCAAGACCTTTTGTGTTCCCGAGACGAAGTTACCATTGCTGTCGAAGATCGCCGAGACCACCGTTAGGTCGTTGTTGTTTCTTCCGTTGTCTTTGCGAAAGTGAATGTGCCGGACACCGACCCGCGCCACCACAGAAAGCCTGGCATCATCCTGAGCGGCCTTGAAGAACTGCGTGTGCACTTCCAGGGGAATATCGCGAACCTCTTCGCGCGAGAACACCTCGTCTTCGATGTCCTGCTTTGCCTGCTCAGTGGCATCGGCCGGGCCCTTGGGAGCATAGTAGCCCTTGCGCGCCTGAACTGTACCTTTCGCCGGCGCCTTTAGCACGATTTTCAGCTTATGAAACTTGCCATCCAGCTTCAGGTTCTGCGGCTTGAAGGCTAGCACATAGGAATATTCGGGCGGAGAAGCCAGCCGCTGAAATCCCTCTCGCAAGTCATTATTGTTGTGAAAAAAGGTGCCACCGGTCGCGTCCGCAAAGTCAGCCAGAACCTCGGAGTCCTGCTGGTGCTCGTTGATGTCATATTGCTGCACAACGCCGGAGATGGTAGGGGACGGCAGTCGCTCTATGCTGATATCCGGAACCTCGGTGTAAAGCCCGCGAATGTCGAGCGTGTTGATCACGACCTTCGCATGCAGGGCGCGCTCCATCGACTCCAGTTCCGAGCTCAGCTCATCAGGATTGATGAAGCCGGGCGAAACGAAAACAATTGTTCTCTCGCCCGGCATCTCTGCCATTCTGCGAATCACCTCTTTGATAATCGAGAGGACAAGCCTGACTTCAGCGTCGTGACGGTTCAGTTCCTGCAGCGCCGTGGTTAGTGCCAGAGCCTTTGCCTGGTTATACATATTCGGGTCATCGAGATAGGCGCAATCCCACGCATCCTGGGTCGCCATCAGAATGGCGCGCTGGTCCTGCTTGTTTTGGATCAAGTCCGCCATGTAATACGAGATGTTCGGACACGGGGTGACTGCGGTCTGACCCACCGGATGCGCACGGATGCGGTCCAGCGTGCTGGCGAGCTTAGCTCTGTCGTCTGAGAAATCAAGTTGCGCGAGTCCTGATGTTGTGAAGATAGCGGCGCGCTCACTGGGCGACAGCTGTGCCAACAGCGGTTTCAAGGCATTCCGGGCTTGCGCCAGGTCGGTGTCGCGGGCATGAACATCGTCGAACAGGTATGCGACAAAACGATTCGGGATGTCGGCCGCCGTGCTGGTTGCTGGATGCGAGGCGTCCGTTGGATTCGTGGGAGGCGGTCCGTTGACAGGGGTCGCCGCGCGGCCCGCCTTTTCTTCGCTGAACTTCGCGATCGTCTGCGGCTTACCGTTATCCAGCAGCTCAAAGTTTTCCTGCTTCAAATTCCCGATGGCCTGACCCCTGGCATCTCGGACGACGACCCGCACCTCCACCAGATTCACCTTTACCCTGAAGGTTGTGGTCTCATCGCGGGAGGTGATTTCCGGCGCATTCTGGGGCGCTGCCGCGCTGGCCGCTGAATTTTGTGAAGCGGTACTCGCCTGAGACCACGCTCCGTGCGCGAACAACACCAGCAACGAGCATTGCCAAAGGAGAGTACAGACGAGGGTTGAGCATCTGTGCGACATGGCGAGAGCTTCGCCGGCTCTACAGGCGGTGGGTATTACTCTACGCGACCTCAGTGCGGAACTCTAGTAATGCATTCGGGACTGACCCGGTCCAGACTATTGAATCTCAATCACACTTCCGCCGGCCGACTCCTGCAGTTCCTTCGTGCGCTCGATGACACGGTTCGTAAATGCGAAAATCGATTTCGCGTGTGGCGATTGATCGCCCTCCAGCACAATGGGCTGGCCGCTGTCCCCGCCCTTGCGGATGTCGGGATCGAGCTCGATTGAGCCGAGAAACGGAACGCTGAACTGTGCTGCCGTGCGCTGCCCGCCGCCCTTCGAAAAGATGTCGATTTCGTGGTGGCAGTGAGGGCAGACGAAGTAACTCATATTTTCGACGATGCCCATAATGTCGACCTTCACTTGCTTGAACATCTCGATCGCCTTGCGCGCATCCTGCAGCGAAACATCGCTCGGCGTTGTAACGATAACGGCGCCCGTGACCGGTACCGTCTGCACCAGCGAGATCACCACATCGCCAGTGCCCGGAGGAAGGTCGATGATCAGGTAGTCGAGCTGCCCCCACTCCACCTGGCCGAGAAACTGCTTGATGATGGAATGCAGCATGGGCCCGCGCCACACCAGCGGCTTGTCTCCCGGGCTGAGAAATCCAACCGAGATGACCTTCATGCCGTAGCGCTCGGGCGGCAGAATACGGTTATCGCCCACGACGCTCGGCGCCTCGCTGGATCCGAGCATTAGCGGTACGTTCGGTCCATACACGTCGGCGTCCAGCAGCCCTACCTTGTGACCCATCCGGGCCAGCGCGATGGCCAGATTGACGGCGAGCGTGGTTTTGCCGACGCCGCCTTTGCCGGATCCAACGGCAATGATGCTGCTAACCCCGGGAAGCGGCTCGGGTGCAGGCGCTGCCTGGCCGGGCATGTGCGAATGAGAGCTCACGAGTGTCTTCCTTATGTGTTCAAGAAGTAGGAGGCAAACCTCGATTATAGCCTTCGGAGTAGAGTGGCGTTTTCCCGTGTCATAGCGGCTCGGGCGCACTCTAAGCTCGGGTTCGTGGTCATGTGAAACGACATGGCCGACCCTTTACAATTCGTTACACAGCTTCGGGAGCTAATTGTCTCGCTGCTTCGTATCTTCAAGCAGGATGCCTTGCGCCGTTCCCCAAGCGCCGGCATCGAATCAAGTAAAGATGAGTTCCTCACCAATCTCTCTGGCCGTACGTACCCAGAACGTCTGTCGTTATTACCCCATGGGCGACACAATAATTCGTGCCGTCGACGGCATTTCTCTCGATATCGCCGCAGCTGAGTTCGTTGCGCTGCTGGGCCAATCCGGTTCGGGCAAATCGACGCTGCTGAATCTTCTCGCCGGCCTGGATCGGCCAAGCTCCGGCTCAGTCCTGGTGCAGGGTCGTGATCTGGCCAAGATGTCGTCAGAGGAGCTGGCCGGGTATCGCCGCAACGATGTCGGCATGGTGTTCCAGTCCTTCCACCTGATACCCAATATGACGATCACGGAAAATGTTGAACTGCCGATGCGCTTTGCTGAAGTGGATCGCACTGAACGAGTTCAACGGGTAAGGGAATCGCTGGAGGGCGTTGGGCTGGGCAAGCGTCTCGATCATCGCCCGTCGCAACTTTCTGGCGGTGAACAGCAGCGCGTCTCGATTGCGCGCGCCCTGGCAAATCGGCCGTCGCTGCTGCTGGCGGATGAGCCCACCGGCAACCTTGACAGCCGCACCGGAGAAGACATTCTCACACTCATCCGCAATCTGAGCCAGTCGTTAGGTATGACGGTGATCATGGTCACGCACGAACGAGCCCTGGCCGAGCGTTTTGCTCAGCGGCTCATCTTTCTCGGCGACGGCAAGTTGGTCTCCCAGGAGACGCCGGCATGAAGGGCTACGACCTGTTTGAGCTCGCGGTGCGCAACCTGCGGCAATCTAAGCTCCGTAACGGGCTGACAACGATCGGGATCTCCGTCGGTGTCGCCTCGCTCGTCGCCATGTTGTCGCTCGGAGTTGGCTTGCAGCAACTGGCGACGCGAAGACTTGCCGGATCGGGAATGTTCGATACCGTCTTCGTAATGTCGAAACAAGACACTCGCGGCTTCGATCGTGACGAAGACAGCAAGGATCAGCACCCGGAGAAGGCTCCCGTCCTCGACGAAACGGCGCGTCAGCAGATGACCCATTTGCCGAACGTCACCGAAGTTGAGCCTGAAGTCCGCGTCATGGGCCAGATCGTTTACGGAGGGCAGACGCACTTCGGATTCGTTACGGGCCTGCCGATGTCGGCGCACGAGAACGAAGCTTTTGACAATCTGCAAGGCAAGTTCTTCTCGGGCTCCGCAGCCGACGAAGTCATCCTGCTTAACGACTTCGCGAAGGAACTCGATCCGCAGAATCCAAAATCGCTGATTGGTCAGGAGGTCACGCTGCGCTACGGCGAGCATCAATCGCTGGCCGCCGATAACGAGAATTCCGGCCGGCCTCAAGTAGGAGGCGATCAGAGCGACAACGCCCCTGCCGGAAGCGATTACGGATTTTCCGTGGTGCGCAAAGCGCAGCCGTTGAAGGTTGTCGGCATTGTGGACGAAGAACCGTATGGCGGCATGCGCACGGTCTCCCGCGGACGCATCTTTCTGCCGGTCGACCTTACCGAAAAACTGAACATGGCCGAGTTCAGCGACATGCGAAGTTCGTTGCGAGGACACGGCAAGACGTACGCCACCCTGACGGTCCGCGTGAAAGATCCTGCGAAGGTTTCGCAGGTCCAGGACACGATCAAGCAGATGGGCTTCCGCACATTTTCCGTGCTCGACGCCACCAAGAGCTTGCGCCGCTTCTTCACCGTGCTGGATCTGTTCCTCGGCATCTTCGGATCGTTGGCTCTGGCGGTGGCCACGCTGGCGATCATCAATACGCTGGTCATGGCAGTGCTGGAGCGTCGTCGCGAAATCGGCGTGATGAAGGCAATCGGCGCTAGCGATCGCGACGTCAAACGGTTGTTCTTCGCTGAGGCGGGAGCGATGGGCTTCTTCGGCGGAATACTGGGGATTGCCCTGGGGTTCGCGATCGGCAAAGCCATCAACCTCGGCACCGGCATCTATCTACGCAACCATCAATTGCCTGCGGAACCGGTTTGGATATTGCCGACCTGGCTTATCGGTGCGGCCATAGGGTTCTCAATTCTGGTCAGTCTGTTGGCAGGCTTATATCCGGCCAGTCGCGCCGCGCGGTTAGATCCCGTGCAGACCCTCAAATACGAATGAACCGTCTCCTCAGAGTTGTTGCCAGTCTGTGTTTAGCGCTGCTCATCAGCCCTCTGATTTACGCGCAAGCGCGCGCCGAGTGTTCGGTCATCAAGTCCGAGGTTCTGGCGCGACCAGTGCGCTATTGCGCCTATCTGCCGGCCAGTTTCGACAAGGACAAGACAAAACACTATCCCGTGCTCTACTACCTGCACGGCCTTGGCGATAACGAGCAGTCCCTGCTCAATTCCGGCGGATGGGACCTGATCTCGGAGTTGCGCAGCCAGGGCAAAATCGGCGAATTTGTGGTTCTCGCCCCCTCTGCTGGGCATACTTTCTACATCAACTCTGAGAACGGCAAAGTCCGCTACGAAGACTTCTTCATGAAGGAGTTCGTGCCGCAGATGGAGAAGAAGTATCGGGTGGAGAGCACGCGGGCAACGCGTGGCATCACCGGAGTTTCCATGGGAGGCTACGGAGCGCTGCGGCTGGCCTTCAAATATCCCGAAGATTTCGCCGCGGTGAGCGCTCAGATGCCGGCATTGATCACCGATCTGCCGGGCGATCTTAGCTCAGAGGCTCCGGGATCTCCGGGCGGTTTGCTGGGCGACGTCTTTGGTTCTCCTTTCAACCGCGCCTACTTCACACGCAACAACGTCTTCTTCTTTGCCCGCGACGACAGCCCCGCCACTTTGAAGCGCATGAAGATCTATTTCAACGTCGGCAATAATGACGACTACGGCTTTGAACAAGGGGCCGAGCAGTTGGACCAGATACTGAAGGCGCGCGGCATTGCGCACGTGTTTCATATCTATCCAGGTCGGCACGACGCACAATTTGCGATACGTTACTTTCCTGAGGTCATCGAGTTTCAATGGAGCGCCATCGGGGCGGGGAAGTAA
The DNA here is from genome assembly GCA_963698845.1 of uncultured Acidobacteriaceae bacterium. Taxonomy (GTDB): domain Bacteria; phylum Acidobacteriota; class Terriglobia; order Terriglobales; family Acidobacteriaceae; genus Bog-257. Next base: position 727,365 of record CAVOSH010000004.1, on the reverse strand, counting down.
CCTGCCTTCGATTCGTTCCAAGAGCTTAAGGCACTTGCCTTCACCCCGCGCACCTACGGCACATCGATTGCCCCTGGATTCTTCAGCATTCGATCGATTGCAATCGCCAACCCAAAGTAGAAGAACAGGGTCATGGCCACCGATTCTATTCCGAGGGTGTAGTGCACGATGGAAGTGAGTTGCAGGGCCACAAAACTTCCGAGCACTCCGGCGACGACTCCAGCTGCGAACCGGCTTTGCTGGAGCGAACGGAAAACCAGCCGTACTAAGAAAATCAAATAGGCGATAACGAACCAGACCCACGCCAGCAGGGCAGGCAGTCCGCGTTCCACGGCAATCTGGATCATGTCATTGTGAAAGTGGCTTTCGTCGTGAAAGTAGCTGTATGCCCGGATGTGCCATTCCATCCAGTGATTGCGGATGGTTTCCATTCCCACGCCGAACCACGGATGCTGCCCGATAAGGCGAACACTGTCCTGCCACATCATGGTCCGAAACTGCGTGCCGGGATCACGGCCGCTAAAAGCCAACGATCCCCTGGAGTGGTAAATCCAAAGCCCCGCCGCCGCTACGAATAACACCAATGCGGCGAGCGCCCAGATGCGCGAACGTCTTCCAGCAAGCAACACACAAGCGAGAAAGCCGCCGACCGCCAGCCCGCCCAAGGCCGCACGGGTCTCGGTCAGAAATAATGCGCCGGTCACGGCGACACACATAAATGCCAACAATAGACGCATCCATCGCCTGCGCCGGTCCACGCCCAGGAGCACTGCCAATGCCATGCATGCGATCTGCATCAGCATCACGGCGAAATCCACGTAATGCCCCAGCGTGCCCTGGGCCTTCGGCGGGCGTCCCCGGCTGAGGGGCAATGCCGCCGTGCCGAGCCCGCTTTGAATCAACTGCTCGCGTCGAATATAAGTTTGCCGCTTGTGTAAGGGATATCCGCGCACCAAGTCGATTTTCAGCAGGCTTCCCGGCGCGCTCTGTTCGACTGCTCGCTGCAACTGCTGCGGTGTATGTACCTCACGCCCGTCGATCCCCTGGATGATGTCGTGCTGATACATGTGCGCCTGGTAGAGCGGCGAAGTGCCGGAAACGTAGTCCACGCGCACTCCCACTCCATAGGTGTACTCCCATGCAGTCACTCCGGCTGCGGCCACGCCGGAAAGAAGAAGCAGAAATACCAGGGTGCGAACCTGTTTGAGATGCTGTAGGTTCTGCGCCACCACGATGCCCACGAGCAGGAGGCATACGATTTTCATCCGGTCCCAACTCAGATAAGGGTCAGGACTCAGCGCGGTGGAAATTCCGCTGAAGCCGACATAAGCCAGCAGCGGCGCCGCCAGGGGTTGACGGAACGGACGTCTGCGTGCCACCGCCAAACTCAATAGCCACAGCAGGCAGGCAATCTGCCACGCGTGTTGCGATCCCTTGATGGAATGCGGGAGGAGGATGGCAAACAGGCAGAGAAAAAAGAAGATTGCGCCGTCTAAGAATCGCGTCGGCCGGGCGGATTTTGCTGCCTCATACTTCAGGGGAAGCACCGGCTGCGGCGTCTCTGCGGAAGAAGATGGATGTCGTGCAGGCATCGAAGCTTAGGGTTACCAACCAGCCTACACTAGTGGCAATAGAGCGAGAAATCCTGCTAGAGTTAAGTAGCACGCTGACGTCAGGGCATCCTCCCCTTTGCTGACGTCTCCAGCTGCGCAAGCTGCTGGATTGGCTGTTTACAACTCCTTCGGTAGTCATCAGTTTATTGTGTTCGATCGACGGTCCAAGCTACTCAGCACGATTACTCTCCTCCACGATCTGGGGGTGACGTGTGTTGCCTTCCTGGTCGCCTACGTGCTGCGCAGCTATCTTGTCCAGTTTCAATTCTTCAGCGAACGCTTTCCGCAGATTTATCCGTTCGGCCACTACCTTCCGCTCATGGTGGCATTCCTGCTGGTCTGGGCGGTAGTCGGGTATTTCTCGAGCTTTTATCGGGATCTCGAACTCACGAACCCTATCCAGTTGGTCCTAAAGATCGTCAGTCAACTGGCGATCGTGCTGCTGGTGCTATACGCCGGGCTCTACCTGTTGCGCCGCACTGACGTGAGTCGCACCTACGTCATGTTGATTGGCGTGGTGGATTTCGGATTGCTGCTGCTGGGCCGCGCTGCCTCGTACTGGGGCGTAGCCCTGATGCGCGAGCGGCTCAGCCGTTACCATTACCTGCTGATCGTGGGCTGTGGACCGAGAGCGCGGGAGATGGCAACCATGATCGAGGAGAGCCGGGGGATGGGGCTGCGCCTGGTCGGCTTCGTCGATCCTCTATCTGTGGCCGACCCTTCGACCGGATTGGGAGGCTATGACATTTTCTCAGTCGAATCCGTGGGCCGGATTCTGCAGACCCGGGTTGTGGATGAGGTGGTGTTCGCGGTTAGTCTGCAGGAGCTTGCCCGGCTGGAACCGGTGATGCAGCACTGTGCAGACTTGGGCATTCGCACCCGGTTGCAGCTGGAGTTTCTGCCGCCCGCTTACTCGCGCGTTTATCTTGAGAACTTCCGCGAGGTACAGCTGCTGAGCCTGTCGAGCGCGCCCGATAGCGAGCTGCGTCTCTTCTTTAAACGAGTCTTCGACGTAGTCCTATCTTTCGCGTCGCTGGTAATACTTTCGCCCCTGCTGCTCGGCATCGCGGCGATGATCAAGATCACGTCGCCGGGCCCGGTCTTCTTTCAGCAGACCCGCTGCGGCTTGGGCGGCCGGCGCTTCATGCTCTACAAATTCCGCTCCATGATCAATAACGCCGAACAGATGCGCGCCGAACTGCACCAGCTCAATGAGCTCGACGGGCCGGTCTTCAAGATCAGCGACGACCCTCGCATCACCACCGTGGGCCGATGGTTGCGCCGCTTCAGCCTGGACGAGTTGCCGCAGCTCTGGAACATCTTCTCCGGCGAGATGTCGTTCGTCGGGCCTCGCCCGGCGGTTCCGGAAGAGGTGGAGCAGTACGAAGATTGGCAGCGCCGGCGGCTGCGCATGCGTCCGGGCCTGACCTGCATCTGGGTGCTCGAAGGCCGCAGCCACGTGGACTTCAACCGCTGGATGCAGCTCGACCTCAAGTACATCGACACCTGGTCGTTGTGGCTGGACACGAAGATCTTTCTGCGCACGATTCCTATTGTGTTGTCGGGAAGAGGAGCGTACTGAGCGTAAGAATTCTGTGCGAGGAAGAAATGGGCAACCTATGGATCAGAATTTCGCTGGTCGTAGCAGTTGCTTTCGTTCTCTCGCTCGCAAACCCTGGCATCTGGCCGGGCCATTGGATCGCCGCCTTCATAAGCAGCCACGTAAACATCTACCTCTGGGTGTGGGCGGATGTGTTCAATGATCCGCAGGTCGTCTGGCGATGGCTGGAAATCGCCCTCAACACACTTTTCTACAGCGGCCTGTTCTGGCTGCTGTTGAGGTTTGTAACCCGGCAGCTTGAATCGTGGAGGTTCGGCCTCGCGACTTACACGTTCAGCTTCTTCCTTCCGGCCTTATGGAGTGACGGGCACTACGTTCAGGGCTGGTGGTGCGCGTGGATGGCGCTGTGGGTTTAGATCCAGGACTTTCCTGGCGCGAATGCCAGCTACAACCTGGGCGTAAAACTCACTATCTTCGGCGGACTAATTAACCTTTTGGCGGTTGCCTACTTCCTGCTCAGAATCTTCGGAAACGCTCCTCGCACACAAAGGGCGGCTGCATGGGCAATCCTGGGGTGCATGCCACCGATGTGGATTTCTCTTTACCTGATCGGTGCACTCCCATCGTTAGGACATGTGACATGGATTGCCGGGCTTCTGCTGATGATCCTCGACGACATCCGGGTATTCAATGCTGGAGAAGTGCTTCAACGGCTGGCATTCCTCATCTGCGGCCTGTCGACTTTTCCGATCGCTCGGTTGTACAGCTCGCTTCAGCAGGCGGCACCGATGGAGACGTTGTCGTTGTTCGCCTATATGCTGCCAGTTGCAGGAGTGCTTGCGCTTTACGTGGCTCTGGCACCGGGCGGATGGCTTCCTCACGCGGACAGCGTACGCAGTTCAGGCTCGAAATTTCTGCTTGCTTTTGTACTCACTGGCTTGTTGACCGTGACGGTAGTCTTCCGCTTTCTTCCACCCGCCGCTCTTCAGCGGGTCGAACTCGTATATTCACTTTGTCCCGCATGCGTGCAAGGGACTAGCTCGCTTTACGCCGTCGCCCCTCTGAATGGTCTTGTTTTTGGTGCAATTGGCGGCGTAGTCGGAACCGTGGTTGGCATCGCTCGCCGATAGCTGGCGTAAAATCCCCATTTGATATGTAACCGCCTAAACTAGAGCTTGCGTGCGGTTCAGCGCGTTCTTTTCATGGTCTCCGTCACCATCGTCACCTGGAATTCGGGGAAACATCTTGAGGAGTGCTTTGCCGCGCTCAACCTACAGGACTATCGAGATCTGGAAGTGATCATTGTCGACAACGCCTCCGACGACGGGACGCGCGACATTCTTCGCACAGTCGAGACCAAGACGAATTGGCGTGTCATCTACAACGAGAAGAATGTTGGCTTTGCCGCCGGACAGAACCAGGCGATTTGTGCTTCGCGCGGTGAGTGGGTGCTCTGTCTCAATCCCGATGTACTGCTCAGCCCGTATTTTGTGACGCGACTCGTTACCGCGGGCGAAAGCCATCCTGAGGTGGGATCGCTTTGCGGCAAACTGCTGCGCTGGCAGCCTTCCGAGCGTCAGAAGCGGCGACTGACGGGGCAGACGCCCGCGGAGATCGAGCCGCGTAAGACCAACATCATCGATTCCACTGGCATCTATTTCACGCCGACGATGCGGCACCTGGATCGCGGCGCCGAAGAGATTGATCGGGGGCAGTACGATCGCGAGCAGTATGTCTTCGGCGCCAGCGGCGCGGCGGCGTTCTTCCGCAGGAGTTTCATCGACGATGTTTCGGTCGAGGGCGAGTTCTTCGATGAGGACTTCTTCGCTTTCCGCGAGGACGGCGATCTGGCCTGGCGCGCCCAGGTGCTGGGATGGAAATGTCTGTACACTCCGGCTGCCGTGGCGTGGCATGTGCGAAGAGTGACGCCGGAGCGCCGAAAGGATCTGCCGCTGATCATCAACTGGCATTCGGCAAAGAACCGCTTTCTGATGCGCGGTAAGAACGCTTCGGGATGGCTGTGCTGGCGGCTGGCGATTCCAGTCGCGTGGCGGGATCTGATGACCTTCGGGTATGCGGCCGTGCGCGATCGCCGCTTGTGGTCGGCAACCACCTACTGGTGGAAAGTGCGCGACAGCATCCGCCGCAAACGAGCGATCATCCAGTCGCGCCGCCGCGTCTCCGATCGCGATTTGCTATGGTGGTTCAGCAGCAAGCCGCGGGCGATTGATGCGGAGAAAACAATTGCCAGTGACCAGTCCAGGCCAGTCGGAGAAGTTCTGGAGTGATCGGCTTGGTGAGCGGTGAGGGGTCCTTCGGCTCCGCGGTCGCTAACGCGCCCGCTCCGCTCAGGATGACACTGGATGGGGTGCCTCCGCTCATGATGACAACTGATGCAGTTGTTGGCTAAATGCCAAGTGCCAACTGCCAAGCGCTATTGCTGATTGCTGATCGCTTTCCCTCATGAAAATTGCCATCGTCGGAACTCGCGGCATTCCCAATCGCTATGGCGGCTTTGAGCGCTTTGCCGAGCAGATCAGTTCGCGCTTCGCCGATCATGGCCACCAGGTGACGGTTTACTGCCGCCGAGCGTTTACCAGTCCCGACGATGTGTATGACAAGCGCGTGCGCCGAGTGATCGTGCCCAGCCTGCATCAGAAGCATCTCGACACCTGGGTCAGCACATTCTTTGCCGCTGTGCATGTGGCTTTCAGCGATAACGACGTCGTGCTGCTCTGCAATGTCGCCAACAGTCCGTTCGCTTACATCCCGCGCCTGTTCGGCAAGCCTGTCGTGCTTAATGTCGACGGTCTGGATCGCAAGCGTGAGAAGTGGAAGGGGCTGGGCGCGCAGGTGCTGCACTTCTGCGAGTGGATGTCTTCCTTCAGTTCCAGCCAGTTGGTCACCGACGCCAAGGCCATCCACGATTACTATCTCGCGAAGTACAAGAGCGAATCGGTGGTGATCGGCTACGGCTCCGAGATGCCGGCGGGCGACTACAACCTGAACGGCCTGAATCTGGAATCCGGCCGCTACGTTCTCTATGTCAGCCGGCTGGAGCCGGAGAACAATCCTGACCTTGTTTTACGCAGCTGGCGCAATATTCGCAGCGACTGGCCGCTGGTCATGGTCGGCGACAATCCTTATGACACCGGCTACATCGAGCGCTTGAAGTCTCTGGGCGACGAGCGCGTGCGTTTCACCGGCGCGATTTACGGCGACGGATACTGGGCGCTGCAGAAGCACGCGGGAATCTTTGTCTTCGCCTGTGAAATCGGCGGCGTCCATCCCGCGCTCATCGAAGCGATGGCCGCCGGAAATCCCGTCCTCTATCTCGACACTCCGGAGAATGCCGAGACCGCGGGCGAAGCAGCGCTTCGCTATGACAAGTCAGAAGCCGAGTTAACGAGCAAACTTCAAGCACTGCTCGATGATGCCGCCGCGCGTGAGCAGTTAGCGAAGTCGTGCGAAGCAACGCGCCGACGCTCTGTATCGCTGGGAGGCAATCGCGGAGAAGTACGAGAAGGTGTTTGCGGGGCTGCTCCAAGCCTGCTGCCAGTCTTATAGAGGCAGCCATGAAGCTTTCAGAACCTCGAGCAGGCCGTCACTTTAAGACAAAAACGAAAAGCCCCGCTAAGGAAGGCGGGGCTTTGAAGGAAATGTACTAAATGCGTATCAATCGCATACTAATACGATTTGATGCCAAAATCCGCGTGGTGAAGGTTCAAAATTCGCGCGCAATGTAATTCGACGGCAATTGTCGCCAGCTAAGATCTCTGACCACCACTTAACGGCAGTCCTTACGCCGCCTTACGCTCTTTCTGCACCATACGCGTGATTGCACGTTTGGCCAGCTTCTCGGCCTCTTCGCGCGTTTTCGCTTCCCCAGCTTCGATGACCTGTTCAATGGGACGCAGCCGGAAGATGTGGAAATTCCACCCGGTTCGCAGTTGGGTTGATGGATCGATGGACTGTTCGAGATCGTAAGCGTAATCAGCCTTTGTCATGAATTCGCATAATTTTTTCCTTTGTATTGGACGGGGCAGGGAAGAAATCGATTCCCCAAATCCAAAATTTTCGTTGCGATGACGATCTGCCGACGATTGTCAGCTCGCTCAACTTCATCAGACAGCAGCTTTCGATTCTTGCCGCATGCGCTTCCAACATCGCCCGCTCAGCCGACATCTCACTGCCAGATTCAATCAAACCTGGAGGAGTCATGGCCCTGTTCTCAATGAAACTGGAAAACCTGCAGCAGCTTTATCTGAAAGAGCTGCGCGATCTCTACGACGCGGAAAATCAGATTACCGATGCGTTGCCAAAGCTGATTGACGCAGCGAACAATTCCAAGCTGAAGAATGCTCTGCAGGAACATCTCAATGTCACCCAGTCCCAAATCGGCCGTCTGGAACAGATCTTTCAGATGCTGAACGAGAAGCCCAGCGGCGAAACCTGCAAAGGCATGAAAGGCGTCATCAAGGAAGGCGACGAAATCGTCTCGGCCGGCGGCGATCCCAGCTACCGTCGATGCAGGCATCATCAGTGCTAGCCCAGCGTGTGGAGCATTACGAGATGGCCGGATACGGCACGGTTCGAACCTACGCCAAGCTGCTGGGCCAGGAACAGCACGCCCGACTTGCTGCAACAGACGCTGGACGAAGAAGAAGAAGCCGACCAGACGCTAACCCAAATTGCCAGCACGGTTAACGTCGAGGCCAAAGCGGCATAGCCATTCTCGGGTGCCCGCGATCGTCCAACAGTTCGCGGGCACGCTTTTCCGTGGTTCCTGCCAAATCGCTATTCATTCTTCAGGCCAATTCGTAATATCATCAGCACCACACATTCTCGAAGACCCGGACCCTTCACGCCAGGGAGCCGGTGCTAAGAGCCTTTTCCATGCACATGGCTTACATTTTCGGCCTGCCGGCTGCGCTGCTGGTTCTCGCGGTAGCCGCGAACCGGTTTTCCAAGCTCACGCGCGTACCCGACATCATCGTGCTGCTGCTGATCGGAATCACCCTCGGTCCGATCCTGCACTGGATTAATCCGCAGCACTTTGAAGGCGTCATCAGCATTCTGGGCACGCTGGCGCTGATCCTCATCCTCTTCGAGGGCGGCTTGGAACTGCGGCTGCGTCAGGCCATGCGCTACTTTCCGGCCGGATTGCTGCTGGTCGCTCTGAGTTTCGGACTCAGCCTCGCCTTGATCGCCATCATGGGCCGATGGCTGCTGCACCTGGAATGGGTTGACTGCCTGCTGCTGGGCGCAGCCTTGGGATGCACCAGCGGAACCATCGTCATACCGGCGTTGCAGCAGATCAATACGCCGGATCCGGTGAAGATCACCCTCACGATCGAATCGTCTCTGGGCGAAGTCATTGCCGTACTGTTGGTGGGAAGTCTGCTGAAGTCAGGGAGACGAAGGCTCGCTGCTGGGAGGTTTGGCCACTGACTTCTCTCACCACATCATTGTCTCGCTGCTGGTGGGTTTCATTGTTGGCGCAGTCTGGTCGAAGACTATGGCCGAAGCTGGCCGGAATGCCCAATACCAACATTCTGAATTTGGGCGTCGTGCTCGGAGTTTACGCAGTAGGCGATTATTTTCACGGCAGCGGACTGCTCGCGGTGCTGGTCTTCGGCGTCACGTTGGCCAACCTGCCGCGCACTCCGCACATGACCCGTCAGGGCGCGAGAATGATGGCGTTTCATGCCGAGTTCAGTTTCCTGGTGCGCTCCTTCTTCTTCGTGCTGCTGGGAGTCGTCGCGCAATTTGTCAGCCGCAACTACATCGTTCCAATCCTCGGGATACTGGTGGCGCTGGTATTGGCGCGTTATCTGGCGATGCAGGGCAGCCGCTGGGTCGTGCACGACGTTTCTCGCCAGCAAACCGAGCTGCTGTTCTGGATGCTTCCTCGTGGACTGGTCACGGCCGTTCTCGCGCTGGCAATTGTCGAGGCGCGCGGTGAAACCTTCAGCTTCCTGCCTGCAATGGCCTTTACCGTGGTGCTGGTGACGAACCTGTTCATCATCTGGGGCGCTTTCCGGGCCGGTTCGACGCCAGCCGCAGTGGCTGAGGCGGAAACACAGGCGCTGGAAGGCGCCGACCTTCCCGTCCTTGCCGAGACGCAGGCGAAGACCGCAGCCGCTGCCGCGGGAGGCGGAGAAGGACCGGCATAGCTTAATCACCGATCACCAAACCCACCACAAGGCACAGGGAGCTTCGGAAATAAGTTTCTCTGTGCCTCCGTGCCTCTGTGGTGAAAGATTCTCCACTAGCCAAGATCGCTGGTCATGATAAACAGCGGCTTCATCTCGAAGCTCTTGTAACGTGGCCGCAGCCGGTCCGTGTTGTACTGGTCCTTCACGTTGACCATCTTTTTCGTCGAGACCACGACGTCGATCGGCATATTGTCATAGCGGCCGTTCCGCAATACCACCAGCCGACCGTGCACGTTCGTCAACAGCAGATCCAGCGCCAGATTGCCGTAAGCCATCGGCACGATGGAATCGATCGCGTCAGGGTCGCCGCAGCGCACCAGATATCCGAGGCTCTGATTCATCACGTCCAGTGGCTTGCCTGAGTTGTAGCGGGCCGACAGCTCCTTGATCCGGTCGGCTACGATGTTGCCGATTCCGCCCAGCTTCTTGTGGCCGAAAGCGTCTTTCACTTCGCGCTCGAAGATCATCTCGCCGCCCTCGAACATCGCACCTTCCGAGACCAGCACGACCGAATACTTGCTGGGATTTTTATTGCGGTCGTAGATGAGCAGCTCCGTCAGCCGATCGATATTGAACTTGTACTCTGGGATGACGCAGCGATTCGCCGCACCTGCCATCGTCGGCAGCATAGAGGTGAAGCCGGCATAGCGGCCAAAGACCTCCAGCACCAGCAGCCGTTCATGCGAACCCGCGGAAGTGCGAAGGCGGTTCGCCATTTCGATGATGCGCGTCACGCAGGTGCTGAAACCGATGCAGTAGTCGGTTCCCGGAACATCATTGTCCATCGTCTTCGGAATCGCGATAACCTTCACGCCCTCCTGAAACAGACGCACCGCGTAGCTCAGGGTGTCGTCGCCGCCGATGGGGATGAGGTAATTGATGCCGAGCCATTCCAGGTTCTTCAGCACTTCGGCGGTCAGGTCGTTGCGGTCGGCGTGAAAGCTCTCCCGCAGATGCAGGGGAACGTCGTCTTTCGTTACGCGGCTGGGATTCGTGCGCGAAGTGTGGAGAAACGTACCCCCAGTTCGTCCGGCGCGATTGACGCCCTCTTCCGTCAGCGGCTGATAGTTGTCACTGTTGTCGTAGTCCTTCTCGCGGACCATATCGATCAGGCTGGCCCAACCTCGCCGCAATCCGATGACCTCGTAATTTTCCCGAAGCGCGCGAATAGTGACGGCGCGAATAGCCGGATTCAGTCCCGGTACATCGCCGCCTCCGGTGAGAATGCCGATGACGCCCCTCTTCCCGCTACCGCTTGCCATGATGACCCCTCGTTCTCCCTATCGAGCGAATAAGTGCAAAAGACTAGTTTAGCCAATACCGAGGAATTGAGGCGTGACCCGTGCCGTTGACAAATCGAAAGTTGTCGGATGGGACGTGACTGCTAAGGTACTTTCGCCTTTCCTTCTACCCCATCAGACCATACAATGACGGAAGCATTCCTGGGATCCACTCATGACTTTGCCTGTCGCCTTGCTGCTCGCCGTTGTCACCTTCGTCGTCGGCTATGCGTTCGCAACCCTGGTCTCCCGCACCCGGACGGCTGAACTGGCAGAGCAGAAGCGCGGCTTAGGCGAGCATCTCGCCGAGACCCAAGCCGCGCTGCAACGCCAGACAACTGAAATCCGGCAGCTCACCGAAGCCCGCGCCGCTCTCGACGGCATCCTGGCCACCGAACGCAAGCACGCTGAAGAGAATCTGAAGCTGCTATCTGATGCGCGCGAGCAGTTAAAGTCCGACTTTAAGGCCTTGGCGGCTTCAGCGCTGGACAGCAACAACGCTAGTTTCCTTCAGCTGGCAAAAACCGTCCTCAAGACCTCGCAGACCGAAGCTGTTGGCGAGCTCGCCCAGAAAGAGCAGGCGTTCCGCAACCTGGTCGAGCCGATCACGCAATCGCTGGCGGGAATGAATCAGCAGATCCAGGAGCTGGAGAAAACGCGAAGTCATGCCTACGGCGCACTGACGACCCAAGTCCAGTCGTTGCTGGAGACGCAAAAGGCATTGCAGTCCGAGACCGGCAACCTGGTGAAAGCGTTGCGCGAGCCGCAAGCCCGCGGACGCTGGGGAGAACTCCAGTTACGCACCGTGCTCGAACTCTCCGGCATGATGCAGCACTGCGACTTCAAGGAGCAGCTTTCCTTCAACGACGATGAGCGCCGTTTTCGGCCCGACGTGATCGTCGATCTGCCGGGAGGCAAGCAGGTTGTAGTGGATGCCAAGGTACCGCTCTCTGCATACCTGGCCGCGATGGAGGCGACTGACGACGCCACGCGCATAGCACGGATGAAAGATCATGCCCGCCAGGTACGGCAGCACATCGATTCGCTGGCCAGCCGGAATTACTGGTCGCATCTGCCCTGCACGCCGGAGTTCGTCGTGATGTTCCTGCCGGGCGAGGTCTTCTTCCGCGCTGCCATGGATGCCGATGCGGAGCTGATCGAGTATGGCGTCAGCCAGAAGGTGATCATCACCTCGCCGACAACTTTGATCGCGCTGCTGAAGGCTGTCGCCTACGGCTGGAACCAGAAGAACCTGGCAGAAAGCGCGCGACACATCAGCGAGGCAGGCAAGTTCTATACGAGCGCCTGTGCAACATGACGACACCTGGAATCGTTAGGGAAGCACTTGGCGGCGCGGTGCAATCCTACAACGAGATGATCAGCTCGATGGAACGGCGGGTGTTGCCGGTGGCGCGCAAGTTTCCCGAACTTGATCGCGCTCTGGCAGCGGAGTCCCTGCCCGAACTGCCGCAACTGGAGAAGACACCTCGCGAATTGCAGGCGCAGGATTGGCAGGAGATCGAAAACGTCGCGTTGCCCTTCGAGGACGTAGAAGAGAAGGCAGACCGCGCCAAGGCGTGACCGCTTTAAGGCGGAACGGGCCTTCAGCTTCCGCAGCCTGGCGATATTACGACTGCTGGCCGGCTTTCCTGTAAATGGGCAGATTTTGGCATCTGCCACTACGTCGAATACTTATCTCTCGTCGTGGCGTAAGAGTTGGCCACGATTGTCTTTAGTACCGCGGAGTCGACATCAGCGAGCTTCTTAATGTGCAGACAGCCTCCACTGAGCTTGTGTTTGCCCAGCTTGTCGAGCAGCGATTTGGCGGTCGGGCAGATGTAGACGACGTTGCCGGACTTCCGCGGCGAGAAGCAGACCAGCGGCATATCGCCCTCGCGGCCGCTCTCATACCGGTAGTGATAGCTGCCGAAACCGATGATGGACGGTCCCCACATCTTTGGCTTCTGACGCGATACCGACTGCATCAGCTTCACGAGGGTTCTTACGTCATCCTGACGGGGCTCGGGCAGCGACTTGATGAAGTCATCGACGCTTGCCGCTGTTAGCTTGGTTTTATTCTCGGCCATGCTGTCTCCGCCTTGGGTACGCGCAGGGTAGCACAAAATCCAAGCACGCAGAAATTAGGCCCGGCAACAAAGCCTCTCATGGCGAGATGAAGATGTTATGTCAGTTATCGCCTGCGCCGAACGGAAAAGTCGCTGCCGCTTTTATAACGGCGCACGCCCCAAACCCACTGCTCACTTCACAACAGGCGGACTTGGCAGTTGAAATCCTGGCACTGCGAGGCTCTTAGGGCGCACTGTCGTCGTCGATCCAGTACTCGCGCCGGGAAATTAGCACCAACTTCCGGCTGGCTTTGGCTTCCACATGCAGCGCGTGCAGTCCGGGCGTGGCCGAGGTCGGGCGGAAGCTCACTACATAGTAGTTAGGTATGTCGTTCGATAGCGCGATCAGACCTTCCCTCAGACTCCTGGCATCATTGTAACCAGGTTAGTTGGCGAAATCAGACCGAAGCATGGACGATTCTGAAACCCGGTTTCCTGGCTTGCTCGAGATATCGATTATCCCAAGTCAAAGTCGGCCGCGCCCACGGCGAATCATGAGCGCGGCTGGCTGACTATATCGCTACGTTATTCTTCTTTGCCTTGAGCTTCCTTTTCGATATTCGGAAGCGCCGTGCGTATGCTCTGCAGTACCGACCGTGCCGTCAGTTGCCGAACTTCTGCACCGATTCGGCCCGTCAGGCCTCTGGATCCGGCGCTGGTCAGCGCGGCCTGTACCAACTGGACCACCAACGGTCCCCAGGGATCGACCGGATGCGGGATGCCGTTGATGACGATCTGCCCGCCGCCATCCACCGCGACTCCGCCGATCAGCGTGCCGTAGATTTCGCCAAAGTTTCGTGGCGGGTTAAAGTTCACATCCGAGCGTTGGTAGAGAGCAATGGCCATGCCCACCGATTGCGCCGGAACATTCAGCGTGTCGCTGTTGCCATTGGCCGTGCCTGCGCCAAAGGACATCCACTTCGAGAATGGCTCGCTGGTGGAGTTGACCGAGTGAGCGGCCTGCAAGGTTTCGGCGCTCGATGTGGGCACAATGCCGACGACGTTCGCCTGGCTGGTCAGCCAGGGATCGCTGGTCACGGTGACAAAGGTGTCGTCGATGAAGTCGCCCTTCGCGGCCGAGAAAGCGTCGTCGATGATGGCCGGGCCCCCACCGTTGCCGAACCCGATCGGCAAATACCAGGCTGTGATGGTGAGGTTTGCACCGCCAACATTTACCGTCAGCGGTTGGGCGGGATACGTGGTGCCGTTGGTGCCGTCGGTGACGCTCCAGAAAATCAACTGCGCCAGGACATTCTGGCCATTCTGCATGTAGGAAAGTACGGGAATGTATTGGGGCTGGTAGGGTCCGCTGATATTGCTGCCTCCGCTCGGCGGATTGGGTTCGAGTTCGGAGTTCTGGTTGCGCGGCTGACGATGATGCCCCGCGGTGAGATAGACCTTGTAGTGAACGCTGACGTTTGGCATGACGATCTCCTATGAGAATGTGTGTGCGCAGGAGAAGGTTTCTCTCGAGGGCTCACGTTTCGTGTAGAGACACCGGCGTTGTAGCGCTGCCCATGTTCGCCCTTCCGTTGGTCTAACGTGGGACGAACCGGCGCCACCGTGCAGAACAATCTGCAGACAAGAATCGGGATCAACGGATTCTTGCTTGGCCCCTGTCAGGACTGGCGGTGGCGCGCGCTTATGCTGTGTCTCGGCTGATTGTTAAAAAGGGAGTGGACGGAGTATCCAAGCAACGTGCAGTCGGCAGAACGCCACTTACAGGGGCTTTTAGCGAATTTATTTGTCGGCTGCACTCGTAACGGGTTCAACCGCACTGCCGCTGCGATAAAGGCTGTCAACCTGTTCATGCAGGATGTGGCCGAGCTGCTTGCGGTCGCCGGTTGCGATCACCGGCTCGCCAAACACAATTCTCGCGCGAACTGGATTTCTTGCCAACCAGATTCCAGAAGTGCGGCAGCAGTGCCATGTCGCCCCACCAGCTGACCTCGCGTGCGGGATCGCCGTCGTCCAATTCGTAGCGAATAGCGCAGGGCGTGATAGGCGCGGCCACATCGATTGCCGGCTGCAACATGGTCGAGTGGAAGCGTCAGGACGCGGTGGCCATCGCGTGGTCGTGCCTTCGGGGAAGAGAACGACTGGCACGCCGTCCTAAAGACTTTCGCTGACGTTGACGTTAGCCCGCGCAGCGTCGCCGCGGTCATGCCGCCGCACGAAGACGCTGCCCGACCATCGCGCATACCTGCCGAAGATGGGCCACTCCTCGACCTCGGCTTTCGAGACGAAGACGCAAGGCACAGCCGCGCTGTAGCAGAGAATGTCGAGGTAGCTGAGATGATTGCTGACGATCAGACCGCGAGCGGGCGGCGTTCCGTGCACTTCCGTCGCACGTGGATGGCCTGCAAGCCTCCGAATACAGGTCTCGTGCAGCCATTCGGCGCTTTGCAGCGCGAAGCGGTTGGTCCGGCAGCTTGCGATGCCTCCACAGCGCGCGAAAGGCGGCCTTCATGAAGGCCGACATTCGTACGCGCGCTTCGCAGCGGATTACCCAATGGCTGGTTCGCTCCTTCGTGCAGAGAATAAAGGCTATCCGGAGTTTATCCGGACGCGCGGCATCCATGTAGCGGCTTGACGGCATCTTACTTAGGTCGCCCCGGAGTGGTGCCACAAACCGACATGGCAAAAACAAGCAAGCTTAAATCTCACCCGACCAGATCGATCCCTTCAACACCGGCAAAAAAACCTGCGAGTCGTCATCGAGACGCCGAAGGGCAGCCGCAACAAGTTTGCCTACGATCCCGAACTCGGCGCGTACACTCTGAGCAGCATGCTGGCCGAAGGCATGATGTTTCCCTACGACTTCGGCTTTGTCCCGCAGACAAAGGACGAAGACGGCGATCCAACTGATGTTCTGTTGCTGATGGACGAGCCGGCGTTTACCGGCTGCGTAGTGGAGTCGCGCATTGTCGGGCGTGATCCAGGCGGAGCAGACCGAAGGCGACAAGAATGATTCGCAATGATCGGGTGCTGGCCGTCGCCACCGATTCGCACATCCACGCCGACATCAAGGAACCCAAGGACCTGAACAGCAAGATGATCAAGGAGCTGGAAGATTTTTTTGTCGCCTACAACAAGGCGAGAGGGAAGAAATTCAAGCTGCTGGGCGTGCAAAAAGGCGCGATACCGCAATGAAGCTGATCAAGAAGACGCGGACAAAATAGCGGCCGACTATCTCGGTCTCACTGTCGCGTCGATCTGACTGAACATCTAAGTGCAGTTCGATGCCGTGAGCGCTGTCCGTTCAGCTCGAATCGAATCAAGCTCGTTAGCGCGCATAAGCCAACGTTATCGCCGCTATAAAAACATTGGATTTCCCTCGTTACTCCCGCCTCGTACCCTGATGTGTGGGCCCAGGACGACCGTCCAAGGCCACACACGCAGTCCTCTACTTCCATGCAAGTCGTAGTCCCGACTTCTTACTCCGAAACGTTTCATAACTCCGCACGCCGCAGCATGGCGGAAGCCCGCGACGACGTTTCGTAACTGTTTCCAACGCAATCATAACCAGCCTCCATCGAGCGAGGCACGCATCAAAGGAGAGTTCTTGCATGGCTGATACCAAGCCTGATCCCGAAGGCAGTCCTGGAGTTCGTGAAAGAGAACAATGTGCAGATTCTCGATCTGCGCTTCACCGATCTTCCCGGACTGTGGCACCACGTTTCCTATCCCATCCATAGCTCAGTGAAGTCGTCGTTTGAAGAAGGCTTCGGCATGGACGGCTCGTCGATCCGCGGCTGGGCGGCGATTCACGAGAGCGACATGCTGCTCATCCCCGATGCCTCGCGTTATATCCTCGACCCGTTCACCGAAGTACCGACGCTGGTGATGGTGTGCGACGTCATCGATCCGGTCACCAAGCAGCGTTATGATCGCGATCCGCGCTACATCGCCAAGAAGGCGGAGATGTATCTGGCGTCCACCGGCCTGGCGGATACCGCCTACTTCGGCGCCGAAGCCGAGTTCTTCATCTTCGACAATGTGCGCTTCGATCAGAACGAGCACGAAGGCTTTTACTTCATCGACGCCGAAGAAGGCCGCTGGAATTCGGGCCGCGTGGAAAACAATCTCGGCTATCGTCCGCGTTACAAGGAAGGCTATTTCCCGGTTCCGCCGACCGATCACTACCAGGACTTGCGTACCGAGATGGCGATGACGATGGAGAACTGCGGCCTGGTCGTCGAATGCCATCATCATGAAGTCGCCACCGGCGGCCAGACGGAGATCGATCTGAAGTTCGATTCGCTGATCAAGTCTGCCGACGCGATGATGCTCTACAAGTACGTCGTGAAGAATGTCGCCAACCAGTACGGCAAGACGGTGACCTTCATGCCCAAGCCGCTCTTCCAGGACAACGGCAGCGGAATGCACTGTCACCAGTCGCTGTGGAAGGGCGGCAAGCCGCTGTTCGCCGGCGACGGATATGCCGGACTGTCGCAGATGGCGCTGTGGTATATCGGCGGACTGATCAAGCATGGCCCGGCGCTGTCGGCGCTGATCGCACCGACGACCAATTCTTATAAGCGGCTGGTTCCGGGATTCGAAGCGCCGGTTAATCTGGCGTACTCGCGGCGAAATCGCTCGGCGGCGTGTCGCATCCCAATGTACTCGGCGTCACCCGAAGGCGAAGCGCGTCGAGTTCCGTCCGCCCGATCCGAGCTGCAATCCATACCTGGCGTTCTCGGCGATGCTGATGGCGGGACTCGACGGCATCGAGAACAAGATCGATCCTGGCCAGCCGCTGGACAAGGACATCTACGATCTCGGCCCGGAGGAGTTGGCGAAGGTCCCGTCCATGCCGGGTTCGCTGGAGAGTGCGCTTGATTGCCTGGCGCGCGACTACCAGTTCCTGCTGAAGGGCGATGTGTTCACCGAGGAAATGCTGAACACCTACATCGACTACAAGCGGGAGAAGGAAGTGAACGCCATGCGCTTGCGTCCGCATCCCTATGAGTTCCAGATGTATTACGACATTTAGTTATCAGTAGTTAATAGGGAATGAGCTCGCGGTGTGCACGCCGCGTGCTGTCTACATTGCTCCTGCCGTTGCAGCTATGCCGGCAGGAGTTTTGATTTGGATCCGGACCTCGCCGGCGCCGTTCCGACGAAGCGGCGCGGATGCTGCTCCGGGACTCTTGTTTCCTTGCGGTGTATTGCGGCATCGCGCGATCAGTCACGCGCCCTTCTGCTCGACGGTTCTGCCCTAGCCCGGACGGCATTCTCAGGCGTAAGTTGCAACGCATTTCCTGGAGGAATCAAGGGGTTCGCCGCCGGACTTCGGGTTTGCCGGGAAGGCAAGCCGCCCCCAACCACAGCGCCGAAATTGCGTCCACCGCAGCCAGGAAATCGGACAGGTTCCCGGCTTTGCGGACATAGCAATTGGCGCCCAACTCGTAACAGGATTCAATATCTCTAGTGGCCCCTGAGGTACTGAATACCACCACCACAACCTTTCGGAGCAGGGGATCGGCTTTCAGTTCGCTCAGTACAGCGCGCCCGTCTTTTCGAGGCAGGTTCAGGTCAAGCAGCATCAGATCCGGAGCCGTGCCCTGGGCGCAGCGCTCGCGCAGCAGTGCCAGCGCTTTCACCCCGTCGGTAGATACGGTTACGTGACAGGGGTGAGGCTCCCTGGCCAGAGCGTTGCTGGTCAGGCAGGCATCGCCGGGATTATCTTCTACCAGCAAAACCTCAGGCATTCTCCCCATGGCGGCCTCCTTTGCTGTCTGGTTGCAATGGGCCCACCGGCAAGGTGAATTTGAAGATCGAACCGTGACCCGGCTCCGACTCCACCCAGATCCTGCCGCCGTGGTGCTCGACCACCTTCTTGCAAATGGCCAGGCCCAGGCCGTTGCCGGGATACTCCTGGCGCGTGTGCAGCCTGCGGAAGATAGCGAAGATGTTTTCCGCGTATTCCGGCGAGATCCCTATACCGTTGTCGCGGACCGCAAACACCCACTCATTGCCTTTCTTGCAGGCCGACATGTCGATCCGCGGCGGCTCGGCGCTGCGGAACTTAATAGCGTTGCCAATCAGGTTCTGGAACAGCTGCAGCAACAAGCTGGGATCTGCCACCACGACCGGGAGGTTTTCGTAATGCGTCACCGCACCGCTTTCCTCGACCGCACCGGCCAGATTGCTGAGCGCCTTGTGCAGAACCTCTTCACAATCGATTGCTATCCGTTGGGTGCCGGCGCGGCCGAGGCGCGAAAACGTCAGCAGATCTTCAATCATGGTCTGCATGCGGGCCGCGCCCTCGATTACGAAGCCCATGTAACGGCCTGTCTCCTCGTCCGGATTCCCGCGAAGACGCTCCGCCAGCATTTGCGTGAAGATGCCCACCATGCGCAGCGGCTCCTGCAGGTCGTGCGAGGCGACGTAGGCAAACTGCTCCAAGTCCCGGTTGGAGCGCAAAAGCTCTTCTTGCGCACGCCTATGCTCGTCGCGAAGCCGGCGCTCCCCCAAGGCCGCGCGCACAATTAGCGGCAGGCGCGCGAGTTGGTCCTTCAGGACGTAGTTTGCCGCGCCTCGCTTGATGCATTCCACCGCCCGCACTTCGCCCAGCGATCCCGTGACCAGGACCACCGGGATGTCCAGGCCCTGTTCGCGCAAGATGTCAATCGATTCCAATCCCTGCCACTGCGGCAGGTTGTAATCCGCCAGCACAATGTCGTAAGGCGCAGTTCGTATCTTCAGCGTGAAGGCTTCGCGGGTGCGGGCCACATCGTAATTGGTCTCGAAGCCCGCATTCTGCAAGGCGTAAATTACCAGTTCGGCGTCGTTGGCATCGTCCTCTACCAGGAGCACACGCAAGCTTGACTTCGGCGGCGGCAGTGGGCTTGTCTGGTTTGCAGCGTCGGCTGCCCGCATTCGTGCGGCGGGCCCACCGGTGGTCTCTTTGGTTTCGCTAGGCATAGTTTCTAGACCAGCACTGCCAGGGGCGAGGTGCTGATGTTGACTCCGTCCTGCGCAAGCAGCTTCATGGCTATGTCCGATATCATCTCCGCGGCCAGATGGCTGGGCCGCACCAGTACAAGGGGCAAGCCGCTTTCTTCCGCTTTGCGGCACAGGTCGACGGCAGGAGTCACCATGCCAACCACGTTTGCCTTCAGCCCCGAAGCCAGCTCATCCAGCTTCATTCCATCGAAGGCGGCGGCACGGTTGACCGCTACCGCCTTGAGCAGTGGCCGGGAGATTCCCGATGCACTGAGTTCGTCCAGAACCCGTTTGCCGCAGCTGACCCCTACCGGATCGTTATTCAGGACCAGAACACCCCGGTTTGCATGGCGAGCGGCTACCTGGCAGGCGCCCGCAGTGGCATCAGGTAGATCGAGCACGATGTAGTCGGCAACTGTAACCAGCCGTTTCAGTAGGATCTCGGCTTTCTCGGGTTCGATAGGATGGCAGTCGGCGATGCTCTGCGGTCCGAAAAGCACTTTCAGTCCCCAGGGAAATTCCACCAAATGCGGCCGCACGTCGAGAGTGTGTAAACCCTCGACCGGCATCGCCAACAGCTGGGAGACATTCGACGACGGGTGTGGTGTAGATAAGTTGCGAGGGTGCCGCAATTGGATCGCAACTCCACGGCAACCACACTTTTCTTGGCGACCGCGATGCACGAAGCCACATTCAGCGCAACCGTAGTTGTGCCCACACCTCCCTTTGCACCCACAAAGAGGAGAACTTTGCCAGGAGCCGCCCCGGTCGCGGCCTGGCGCCTCTGACGCTCGACCGCGAACAGGATCGCGTGGCTCAGGAATCGAGGATCCAGGCGCCCCTTGATGAGGTAATCTTGCGCGCCGATTTCCACCGCCCGCATCGCGATCTGCTCGTCGTCAAGGCTGCTCATGACGACCACCGGCAGAGCAGGCGCAGCATCATGAACCCCTTCGAAGGTTTTCAGCCCCTGACTGTCGGGCAGACCGAGATCAAGCAGCAGGGCGTCAATTCCTCCCTGGCCAATGCGCTCCAGTCCGGCTGCCAGCCGTTCGCGGGATTCGAGATGAAAAGCCGCAGCCTTCGATCCGGCCAGCATGATCGAAGCAAGTTCGACATCAGCAGGGTTGTCGTCAATTACCAGAATATTGATTTGAGGGGTGCTCATAGGTCCTCTTCGTCCCCGCGCGCCTGGCAGCGTGGTGATGCCGCACGCTTGGCCGGCGACCATGCCGCTGTCGGAGCTATCGGCGACTAGCCCTGAAACATTAAGGGCTGCCCATGCAGGACTGCTCCACTGCCTGAACAGTTCCCGTACGACTTTGGCATCCTGGCCTCGAGATCCGCGCTCACGCCACCGGGACAAGTTGCCGATAGGAAAGTTATTGAAAGGAGCCGCGGCAAACAGCTGGCGTTGGTAACTCTTGATGAATCTTCTGATCCGGCCCTGGGAGAACACGAAACCTCAAAGCAACCTGACTTCAGAGACTCAACGGCCTCAGTTCAGAGCAGACTGCATCGGAGTCACCAGGCTTCGGGCCCCCGGGCGATTCCACCCGCTTGTTCCATGTCGGCCCGGCGTCATCCTCAGATAGCCCAGTTCGTAGCCGCGTGCACACCAAATGCTGCTGACCATGTCGCCTCCTGCGGATACCTGTAC
Organism: uncultured Acidobacteriaceae bacterium; assembly: GCA_963698845.1. Taxonomy (GTDB): domain Bacteria; phylum Acidobacteriota; class Terriglobia; order Terriglobales; family Acidobacteriaceae; genus Bog-257. The sequence goes on along the minus strand of CAVOSH010000004.1, from coordinate 705,956 downwards.
TCAAGAAACCGGGACCATCGATGGTCCGCAAAATTCTCTGCAACCACTGGTTCATTTCGCTCCCCTCGCCATCCTTGAGCTGGATAGAGAAGGGAAAGTAAGGCGCTGGAACCCGGCAGCCGAACGCATATTCGGCTGGACGGAAGCTGAGGTACTGGACCGAGTCAATCCTTTGATTGCCACTGAAATCCACGACCAATACGACGTGGAAATGCGCCAAATTCTTGAGGGGGCGAGGATACAGGGTAAAGAGGTACGCCGGCAGCATAAAGACGGGCTGTGGATTGACGCCAGGCTCTGGGCCGCGCCCATCCGCAAAGAAGGCAGCCAGAGCACCGGCATCATTGCCATTCTTGAGGACATTACCGACCAAAAGGAGGACCAACGGAGACTGCGGCTGTCGCAGGCACGCCAGGAGGAGATGGAGATCGAGCTTCAACGAGATGAAGAGAGAATGCGCTTGGCGTTGGACGCGGCAAAAGCCGGATGCTGGGAGTGGAACCTTTCGACTGGCGAGATGAGTTGGTCGGAAAGCGCCAGTCGACAAATGGGATTGCCGGAGGATACTCCTACCAGCTTCGAACTATTCGCGAAGTCGGTCCATCCCGAAGATCGGCCGGCGATACAGGAGGCAATCGAAGCTGCGGTTTATGAGGACAAAAGTATCTACGTCCCCTATCGCATGACATGGCCGGATGGCAGCTTGCACTGGCGCGCGGTGACGGGTCGTGTCTTTCGCGCCCCGGGTCGCCCCTCGCGGATGCTTGGCATTGGCCTCGATCTCGACGAGAGCCATGCGGCGAACGAGCGGTTGCTCTTGCAGGCTGCGGCGCTGCAGGCGGCTGCCAATGCCATCGTGATTACCGACCATCAAGGCGCAATCGTGTGGACCAACCAGGCATTTTCACACCTGACCGGCTACGGGCCGGAAGAGGTGCTGGGGAAAAATCCTCGCCTGTTAAATTCTGGCCAACACGATAGCGCCTTTTACGCAAAGCTGTGGGCAACCATCAGCTCCGGCAAGACCTGGCAAGGAGAACTGGTTAACCGGCGCAAAGATGGGAGCCTTTACACCGAGGAAACGGCGATTACGCCAGTGCGTATCGGCAATGGCGCGATCACTCACTACATTGCTATCAAGCAGGACATCACCGAGCGAAAGATCGCCGAAGATAATTTGCGTCGCGTGGAGGAGAAATATCGTTCTATTTTTGAAGATGCGGTTATCGGAATCTTCCAGACCACCCCCGAGGGCAAACCCCTAAGTGTCAATCGGGCGTTGGCGCGAATGCACAACTACGATTCTCCCGAACAGTTAATGGCGGAAGTCTCCAATGTTGAAAGCCAGTTGTTTGCCGATCCCTGCGCCATGAAACAGCTTGCTAGCACACTGGAACGAGATCGCGAGGTGCACAGCCTGGAAATGGAAGTGCGCAGCAAGCTTGGCGAAAAGAAGTGGCTCTCGGTGAACGTACGCGCTGTGAGCGACGCCGAGGGCAGGGTAGTGCTTCACGAAGGCACCGTCGAGAACATTACTGAGCGCAAGCTGGCCGAGCAACGGGTGCAATTTCTGGCGTACTACGATGCTCTTACGGAATTGCCCAATCGCGCCCTGCTTCGCGATCGAATTCTGGTGGCGCTGGCCAGCGCTCGCCGGCATAGCGAAAAGATCGCTTTGTTATTCCTCGATCTTGATCACTTTAAGACCATCAACGACTCCTTAGGACACTCCGTTGGCGACCTGCTGCTGCAGGAGGTTGCCGGCCGCCTTAAGAAGATGACGCGGGAGCCGGATACCGTGGCTCGTTTAGGAGGTGACGAGTTTCTGGTGCTGATGACGGCGGTCAACGAAACCGCCGAGGCCGTGAGGGCCGCCGAACGCATTGTCAACTCCATGGCTGACGAGTTCGTCATCCAGGGTCATGCCCTGCACGTTAGTTGCAGCGTGGGCATCAGCATTTTTCCGAACAACGGCGACGATATTGAAGCTCTGTTCAAGAATGCTGATCTGGCCATGTATAGCGCCAAGGAGCACGGCCGTAATGCCGTCCGGTTATTCACCCGAGAGATGAACATTCAGGCCATGGAACGTATGACCCTGGAGCGGAGTCTGCGGATGGCGGTGGATAGGAACGAATTATTTCTGGTATATCAGCCCCAGGAGGACCTGGCGACGTGCAACATCATAGGGCGCGAGGCGCTACTCCGCTGGAGACATCCGAAGTTGGGACTGGTACCGCCACAGAAGTTCATTCCAATAGCCGAAAGCAGCGGTCTAGTCGTACCCATCGGCGAATGGGTGCTCAGAACGGCGTGCGCTCAGGCCCGGCTGTGGCAGAACGAAGGACTTCCGGCAATACCTGTTGCCGTAAACATCTCGGCAGTCCAGTTCCGGCGAGCCAGCTTCCTGCCTCTGGTGAAAACGGTGCTCCGGGATACGGGCCTGGCTCCTCAATACCTTGAATTGGAGCTTACGGAAAGCCTCATACTGTCCAACACGAATGTGATGCTGGCAATGTTGCATGAACTGAAAGACATGGGAGTAAAGCTTTCCATCGACGATTTCGGTACCGGTTATTCCAGCCTCAGCTACCTCAAGCAGTTTCCCGTCTACAAGCTTAAGATCGACGGGTCCTTCGTGCGCGACGTCAACGTGGATCTGGAGAATGCGGCCATCGTAAGCTCCATTCTCACTATGGCCAGGCACCTCGGTCTTAAGGTAGTTGCGGAGTGCGTTGAGAACGGAGAGCAGGCATCGTTTTTGCGGGCCCATCAGTGTGACGAGATTCAAGGCTATTACTTCAGCGAGCCTTTACCCGCCGACGCGCTTGCCGACAGGCTACGAAGCACCACGTCGCCTATGTCCTTGTCCACAACTGGCGTCGGGCACTGAGCCGGCCGCGCGAGACAAGGGAGCACACCTCTCTCTACTGCGGCACCGCGCGCGCCGCAGGCGATGGCAGTTGATTCACCACCAGCCAATACAGGCCGAGTTCCTTCACGATCTTCCGGAACTGTTCGAAATTCATTGGCTTTTGGATGTAACTGTTAACCCCGGTCATGTAGCTCCTGAGCATGTCCTCGTCCTGCTTGGAAGAGGTCAAAACCACGACCGGAATCATCCTGGTGGCGGGATTGGTCTTAATCTGGCGCAACGTCTCGTGGCCATCTACCCTGGGTAGCTTCAGGTCCAACAGGATGAGCCTCGGCATCCTTCCGTCGCCGTCATTGACGCTGCTCTCGCAAGCGGCAAGAAACTTCAAAGCTTCTTCACCGTCGCGGGCAACGTGGATGGTATTGGCGACATGATCTTCATGCAAGGCACGCAGTGTCAGCTCGATGTCGTATTCGTTATCTTCCACCAGCAGAATCTCGACAATCGCTTTCTTCATACCGCCTCCCCAGCTGCCACCGGTTGCTCCGCGATGGCGTCTGCGCTTCCGAGGGTGAAATAAAAGGTTGCCCCTTTGTCCACTTCGGCCTCCGCCCAGATCCTTCCACCATGCTTCAGCAGAATCCGCTGCACGGTCGCCAGTCCGACGCCGGTCCCTTCGAAGTCCTTTTCCAGGTGCAGGCGCTGGAATACACCGAAGAGTTTGTCAATGTATCTCATATCGAAGCCCGCTCCGTTATCGCGCACGAAGACGGCTGCCTCACCGTTCACCGTCGTCTGTCCAATCTCAATAACGGCGGTCGGGCGCGGCCGAGTGAACTTGACCGCGTTTGCCAGCAGGTTCGTGAACACAATCCTCATCAGCGCAAGGTCACAGTCCACCACGGGCAGGCGGTCGAGCTTCCACTCGATCAACCGGTTCGCGGTCTCGGGCGCAAGGTCGTCGATCACCTCCTGAACCAGCTTTTCCAGCGCGACCGTGCGCCGATTGACCGGCCGCCGGCCCAGCCGGCTGAGGTTCAGTAAATCCTCCAGCAACCGCTCCATCCGCGAGGTTCCGTTAAGGATGCACTCCAAGTAGTGGTGGCCATCGCCGCCCAGGGCGGAGTCATTATCGTGCAGTAGAAGATCGGAGAAGCCGTGGATATGACGCAAGGGAGCGCGCAGGTCGTGCGCCACCGCATAGGTGAAGGATTCCAGTTCCTTGTTCAGAGCCAGAAGATCGGCGGTACGCTCGCACACCCGCTGCTCCAGTCGCTCATTGCCGAGGTGGAGCTCCTCCTGCGCCCGCTTCAGGTCCTCGATGTCGGTACAGGTTCCAAACCACTTGACGATGTCGCCCGAAGCATCGCACAGAGGCACGCCCCTGATCAGAAACCAGCGATAACTGCCAACGGCCGCACGCAGGCGGCACTCGATCCGGTAGGTGTCGCCGGTCGTCACCGCATGGTTCCAGCAATTCCAGGCGGGTTGTTTATCGTCGGGATGGAACGGCGTGTTCCAGCCCCCGCCGTAGCTCTCCTCCAGGCTCAGCCCGGTGTAATCCACCCAGCGCTGATTGAAGTAGATGTTCAAGCCGTCGGGAGTGCACATCCACACCAGTTGAGGGACCAGCTCGGCCAGGGTGCGGAATTCCCTTTCACTCTGCTGCAGTGCCAGCTCGGCCCGCTTGCGGTCGCTGATGTCCTTAGCGAAAACTGAAATGCCAGTCGCCTGGCCATCCTGCACGATCGGGTTGAAAGTCAACGCTAAAGACCGATCATAGGTGGAGCAATATTCAACCCGGTATGCGCCTTCGGACAGGGCGCGCTCGTACATCTGGCCCCATTCGGCCGCGGTTGCCGGGGGAAGCAGCTCCTCGGGCTTCTTCCCTAAGGCTAACCGGATTCCGTGAATGCGTTCGATGGTCTCCTGCAGAGCCTTGTTAATAGTGGATAAACGGTACTGCCGGTCCACCGACCAGATCATGTCGGTGGTGCTTTCCACTAACGCGGAAAGGTTAGCCTCAACCCGTCGCCGTGCCGCCTCCGCCTGCTTGCGTTCGGTAATGTCTTTGCCGAAGACCGATACGCCGGTCGTCTTTCGGTCTTCCACAATGGGATGCAGCGCCAACTCCAGGATGCGCCCGTCGGTCAGGGCATATTCCCGTAGAAACGGCCCTTCGGCGACAGCCTTCTCGTACAGCAGGGGCCATATGGCAGCGCGGTCCGGGGGAAGAATATCCTGGGGTCGAGCCCCACTGTGGACCTCCGTGCCGTAGTTTTTGTGTAAGTGATTCGCTAAAGCGCTGTTGAAGGTCAACACAGCGTGTTGCCGGTCCACGGACCAGATCAGGTCGGTCACGCTTTCAAACAAGGCAGCAATGTTGGCTTGGGAATTCTGCAGTTCGGTTTTACTCTTGAAGATCTGTTCTTCGGCCTGTTTTCTCTCGGTAATGTCCAGCGAAGTGCCGCGGAGGCAAATTACGGCGCCATTGCAGTCGCATACCGGTTCGCCGCGTGCGAGCATCCACCCGTGGCTCTGGTCAGGGAGTACGGTCTCCAGTTCCAGTTCGTAAGCCACCCCGGTGCTCACGGTTTTGTCGAGTTCGCTGCTGAGGCGGGCCCAGCTTTCAGGTGTGAAAAGTCGCCGCTGTTCCTCGTAGGGAACGGCTGGGAGAGAGGAGCCGATACCCAGCATGCGGTAGAGTTCCTCAGACCACTTGGCCTGACCGGTTTTCAGATCGAGCGTCCAGCTGCCCAGGCGGCCAACCCGCTGCGCCTCTTTCAGCTCTGCTTCGCTGTGGCACAAGGCCTCTTCGGCTCGCTTGCGATCCGTGACATCGAGACCCATCTCGAGTATGAGTGTCGACCCATCGGAGTCGACAAAGGGAACGTCGCGGACTTCATAGTCGCGGCCATCGGGTCCAGTCCATTCCCATTCGCAGGGCTGTTTTGTCTGCAGGACCCTATCAGGCCGTGGTGCAAGTCTAGATACGTGCGCAAAAACTTGTGAAGTATCCACAAGCTCTGTTCGTAGAATCAGCGCATGGCGATGGGCACGCGCAAGCAGCGGGAGAAGCAAGAGGGGATATGGATCGCGCACACGGAGTTGGCCGCAGCGCCGGGACATCCCTTCTACCAGAAGCTGAATGAGTTGCTGGAAGCCGAGGGCTTCGACGAGTTCGTCGAGGGTCGGTGCGCGAAGTTCTACGCGGCCAAGTATGGACGGCCATCCCTGACGCCGGGAATCTACTTTCGTTCGCTGCTGATCGGATATTTCGAAGGCATCGGGGCGGAGCGCGGCATTGCTTGGCGGCTGGCGGACTCGCTGGCGCTGCGGCGTTTTGTGGGCATTGGCCTGGACGAGAACACGCCGGACCACTCCACGATATCGCGCACCCGGCGGTTGATCGATGTGGACACGCATGGCGAAGTATTCGGTTGGGTGCTGGGGGTTCTGGCCGATCGTGGGCTGCTGAAGGGGCAGCGGATTGCCATCGATGCCACAACGCTAGAGGCCAACGCGGCGATGCGCTCGATCGTGCGGCGGGACAGGGGTGAGAGTTACGAGGAGTTTCTGCGAGGATTGGCGAAGGCCTCAGGCATCAAAACGCCGACGCGAGAAGACCTGCTGAGACTGGACCGCAAGCGCAAGAAGCGCATGTCGAACAAGGAGTGGAAGAGTCCAGCGGACGAGGATGCGCGGATCGCGAAGATGAAGGATGGGCGTACCCACCTGGCGCACAAGGCTGAGCACGCGGTCGATCTGGACACGGGCGCGGTGGTGGCCGTCACCTTGCCGGGTGCCGATAAGGGCGACACGACGACCTGGGATGCAACTCTGTGCGAGGCCGGTATGACGCTGGCGGAATTAGCCGGGCGCGAAGCGGAGTTGCGGCCCGACCATGAGCCCCAGGTGAACGTCAACGGGATCGAAGAGTTAGTCGCCGATAAGGGCTATCACAGTGGTGCCGTCCTCCAGCGGGTGAAGAGTTACGAGGTCAGCAGCTACATACCGGAAAAGCAGCAGAAGGGGCGGCGTAACTGGCAGGGCAAGTCAGCGGAACAGCAGGCGGTCTACGAGAATCGGCGGCGGGTACGAAGCGAGTACGGCAAGAGTTTACTGCGGCGACGTGGCGAGTTGGTGGAACGCAGCTTCGCGCACTGCTACGAGACCGGTGGCCTGCGGCGCTGCCACCTGCGCGGACGGGACAACATTTTAAAGCGGCAGTTGGTTCATGTCGGCGCGTTCAACCTGAGTCTCATTCTGCGCCAGCTGGTGGGTGCGGGCACGCCGCGAGAGCTGAGCAACCGCTCTGGCCAGCTTGTTCTGAGCCTACTTTTGCTGCTCTGGTACGGGAATGGTCAGCAACGATGTCCCAGCAGTCGAATCTCCGCGTCGACTGTCAACTACGCCGCAAGATCGCGTACCCGGCTGCGCCGCCCGCTTTGCCGAAAATCAACCACTTGAACCACGGACTGCTATGGGTTTCGCAGATTTCACAAGGCTCACTGCGGTTGAACAGGAACTCGAAACAACGCCGGCCTCCCGACTCACCGAAACGCTTCCGGAATTCGCGATTGGCGAAGGTCGCGTGATAGTCGGGCGTCAACAACACGACGTAGGGCGGCAGGACATCGAGGATGCTGTTGAACTTCTCGCGCTCGGCTGCCACCGCTGCCTCGGCCTGCCGGCGTTGAGAGCCCGCCCGCAGCGCCATGATGGCGTAGATCATGTTGTTGGCGAGCTCTTCCAGCAGCCGTTGTTCGCGGGCGTCAAACGCCTCCTTCTCCGCGGCATAAATGGTGAGAGCGCCGAACGTCTGGCCGTCGCTCTTCAGGGGAAGCACGATGACGGAACCGTATCCTCGCCGTATGGCATTTGCCCGCCAGGGAGCAAAGCGGGCATCGCTGATCACGTCGTGACAGACAGTAACCTTTCCGGAGCGGACGGCAGTGCCCGTAGGACCGCGCCCGCGTTCCGTGTCCGCCCAGGAGATGTTCGCCGTCTCCAGGTAGCCTTCCTCGAAACCGGCCTGGGCGACCGGCCGCACCGTCTTGCCCCGGTCATGCTCGGCGCAGCCGACCCAAGCCATGCGGTGGCCGCCGGCGTGCACCACGGTGTCACAGACCAGCTGAAGCATGGCGCTTTCGTCGGTGGCCTTCATCAACGCTTCGGTGCAGTCGTTCAGCACCCGCAGGGTGTTATTCACCCGTTGCAACCGCTCCTCCGCCTGCTTGCGCGCGGTGATATCGCGCGCGGCCGCAAACACTCCCCCGACCTCTCCCTCCTCATTCCAAAAAATGGCAGCGTTGTACAGCACATCCTTCACTTGACCCGAACTGTGGCGAATCGCCAGCGGGTAATCCTGCACCCGGCTTTCAGAGAACGCCCTCTCATAGCCCTCGCGGGCTTTCTCCGGCTCCGTGAAGTAGTCGCAGAAGTCGCTGCCGATCAGCCCTTCGCGCGCGACGCCAGTAACATCTACCGTGGCCTGGTTGACATCGGTGATCTTGCCCTGGCGGCTGATGGTCACCAGCGGGTCCAGGCTGGCCTCGAGCAAGCTGCGGGAATAGAGCGAAGACGTCTTCAACCTTTCCTCGGCCCGCTTGCGCTCACTCAGGTCGGTGGCCACCAGGCAAATGCCATGCTCCGATCCCTCCAGCGGAATCGAGCTCAGCGACAACTGCACCGGGAGCGTTGAGCCGTCCCCACGCAGCAGATCGGCATCGGTGCGCACGTTCCGCAGCAATGCCTGCGCCAGCAAGGCCGGAAGGTTCGAGCCGCCCGGTTCGCGCAACATGCCGGCCAGCGAAGACCCCAGCAGCTGTTCGCCGGATACTCCGGTCATCTCAGCCAGCCGCTGATTGCAGAAGACGATGGTTCCGTCGCTGGTCAAGGTGGCCGCACCCTCGCTCATGCGTTCGGCCAGCACCCGGTAAGGGTCTTCCGGGCTGCGCAGGCTGAAGATCCGGCTGCCTTGCGGACCATCTACGACGATCGCATCCACGTCGCCGCGACGGATAGCTATCATGGTCGCTTCCAACTCGTCCAAACGAGCCTGGAGCCGTTTCCACTCAACCAGCGAATTTCGCCTGGCCTTTACTTTCACGGTTGACATTCCGCACCTATGCTTTTGGTTTCAGGTCCAGTCTGAGAAGCACGGTATCGCGGCTGGCGAGGTCGCCGATGATCCGCCGCAAGGGAAGGGGCAGCGACTTGATCAAAGTAGGGGAAGCAATGATCTGTTCCTCCCGGGCCAGCGTTGGCTTCTGATAAATGTCGATGACTTGCAAATCGAACCTTCCCTGCAAATACCCATGGCAAATCCGGTGAGGTTCACGATGGCGCGCCGTGAGAGGGACTTGGCGCCCGCGACGTAGAGGCGAAGCACGTAACGCTCGTGACGGGCAGTTGTCAGCGGTTTCAAGGTGGTGATAGCCGGCTTGCGCGCCCTGGCGCTCATGGCAACACCGCCATGGGCCGCAGGTCGAGTCCAACCAGCACCCGCTGTTCGTCAGACAAGTCGCCTATGATTTTTTTGAGGGGCTGGGGTAACCTGCGCACCAGGGTGGGCACGGCCAGGATCTGGTCCCCGGCAGCCAGCTGCGGATTTTTCATCAGGTCGATCACCTCCACGTGGTAGTTGCCGGCCAGGTGCTGATCAAGAATCTTCTGCAGGTTGTCGAGCGCGCCTCGGGAGCGGACGGTTTCGCCCGCGATGTAGAGGCGCAGATTCCAAAAGTCGCTGCCTGCTTTCGGCTTTCTTCTCCGGTTCGTTCCTCGGCCCAGCCTCATACCCAGCTCCTTCCTTCTACGACTTCGGTTAAGCGCTGCCCACCTGCGAGGGGGCGCGTGAAATCAAGCAGGCAAGCTTCCTGAACCGGCGGGTCAGTTCCAGTGCGCGTTGGAGTCGGCAAGCTGGATCCAGGTTCCCGACGGGTGTTCGTGGCAACTTCCTGTTCATGACCGGCCGTTGCCCTGGGCCTGGATTGCGTCCGCTTGCCGGACACGTCCCATTTCCTTCCGGTTTACGTCGAGCGCCTGCTGCTGCAGTTCCATGTCGTGGGCGCCGCGCAACAGGTCCTGCTCCTCGACTTCGAAGTCGGAGCGCATGCGGGCGATTTGCGCCTCCAGTTGCTGCCGTTTTGTCTTCAATTCGAAGCTCCTGCGCTGCAATCGTTGTTGGCGCTCCTCGGCCTCGGCCCGCTCTTTGGCTTCCTGGGCCACTCGCGCCGAGCCGGTGAGCAAGCCGGATGGCCCCACATACACGTCGAGCAATTGCACCCCGTGGTCGGTCAGCACGAATTCGCGAATCTGATTGGAGTGCGCCATGCCGCGCGACTTCAGCACATACAGCCCCCGGTTGCGCTCGCCATTGCATTCCAGGTTCCGCAACAGGAGCCAGGTATCTATTTGCGAGGAGACGCCGACTTCGCTGAGCTCCGGCGGACTGTCACCCGGGGTGAGGCTGGTAAACATGCCGGTGATCTGGCGCGCCTTGAACATGTCGATCAGGCGCGTCACCATCGACTTCACTTCGGCATAGCTTCCCACCGAAGCGAAATTCGTGATCGGGTCGATGACCGCGACCTTCGGGTTAAAGTTCGTGGTCTGCTCATGGATCGTGACCAGGTGTTTTTCCAGGCCGAAGCTACCGGGTCGAGCTGCGTAAAAACGAAGTAGGTCGCGTTTGATCCAGGGCTCGAGATCGATCCCGATGGAACGCATGTTGCGGACAACTTCGTCGGGGGATTGTTCCGACGCCAGGTAGAGCGCGCGTTCGCCCCGTTGACAAGCCGCCTGCACGAAATGTGCTGCCAGGCTGCTTTTGCCCGTGCCCGCGCCGCCCGAGACCAGGACACTGGTGCCGCGGAAAAAGCCCTTCCCGCCCAGCATCGCGTCCAGGCGAGGGACGCCGCTGGAAACTCTCTGAGACGGAGCCGTATGGTCCAGCTTCAAAGAGCTGAGGGGAAGTAGGGACAGGCCAGTACGTCCGATCAGGAAGGGAAACTCGTTAGTGCCGTGCGTGCTGCCCCGGTACTTCGTCACCCGTAAGCGGCGGATCGAAGTCTGATCCTCGACCCGGTGGTCGAGCACGATCACACAGTCGGCAACGTACTCCTCGATACCGTGACGGGTCAGTTTCCCGTCGCCCGTTTCCGCCGTGATCACCGCGGTAACCTTTTTCTCCTTCAGCCAGCGGAAGAGGCGTCTGAGCTCGGAGCGGAGAATGGTGGTGTTGTTGAAGCCGGAAAACAAGGACTCGATCGTGTCCAGAACCACCCGTTTGGCCTGGATGGAATCGATCGCGCTTCCCAGGCGGATGAAGAGCCCTTCCAGGTCGTACTCGCCGCTTTCTTCGATTTCGCCGGGCTCGATGTGAACATGATCCACGATCAACTTCTTGCCAGCGCTCAGGGCGGCCAGGTCAAAGCCCATGGAGGCGACATTTTGACTTAAATCCCGCGCCGTCTCCTCAAAAGCCAGGAACACGCCGGGTTCGTCGAACTCGGTGGCCCCGCGCACCAGAAACTCCATGGCCAGAACGGTCTTGCCGCAGCCCGCCGTGCCGCAGACCAGCGTGGGCCGCCCCTGCGGCAGACCGCCTTCGGTGATCTGGTCCAGCCCAGTGATGCCGGTGAGAACTTTCGCGATTCCATTCCTGGACGCGGACTTCAGCTGATGAGTCGACATTACAATCCTCCGTTATGCGAATCGCAGCTTGAGCCAAGCCGCACAGATCATTGGTGGCCGCTAATGTGGACCTCCGGCGTCACCACAGCTATAAGCAGCTTGCGTGCCATCCAGAGAGATGTGACTTGAACACAGCCTGGCGGGGAGACGAAGGGAAGATAGTTGGGAACGGACCGCTTATGGCCCAAAGGGCGGAAAGTCCTATTCAGGATCGCGACCGGTAACCAGAGGCGCAGACTCCATGCCGCTCTCCCCTCCGCTCCGCAATAAATAGATGGCATGCCAGCTGCCTATGGCTAGTGTGAAGCCGGAGGTCCACATTAACGGTCACACAGAATCTGTGCTCGGGTACAGGCGATGGACCCAACGAGACGAGCAACCTTTGTCTGGCGCGCCGATTTGCTGGTAATCGCGAGCGCGGCGGCCATCCTGCTGGATGGATCTCCGGCTGGAACCTTCCCTTCGGCCCGTTGCTGTGGACCGGCACTACCTCAAGCTCCCAGCCGGGTGAAATGGCAACCGGCTCAGCGAGTCGTTTGTTTCTGGCGGGGGCTCTGCCTGTGGCTGCCCAACCGCGGCCCTGCGCTGAAATTCACGCGCTCGCTGGCCGAAGCCGATATCTCCATTAGAAGCCGGAACGATATGGATCTACAGCGGAAAACGCGTGTCGGAACGGGTAGGAAGGGCTGATCCCCGAGGTGAAACCTTATGTCGTGGCCAATCCGTATCCTGCATCTTGAAGACAATCAAACCGATCGCGAGCTGATTGCCGGCCTGTTAAAGCAAGCTGGAATCGAATGTGAAATCACCGCGGTCCAGACCCGGGCGGAATTCACGCAGGGCCTCTACGGAAATCCGTGTCATCTGATTCTGGCCGACTTCGCCTTGCCCGCATTCGATGGCTTCTCGGCGCTGAACCTGACCCGGCTCCTGAGTCCGCGAACGCCGTTCATTTTCGTCAGCGGGGTGATCGGGGAAGAGCTTGCAGTGGAAAGCCTGAAGGGAGGGGCCACCGATTATGTGCTGAAGAGCCGGCTGGAGAAGCTGGTGCCCGCGGTGCAGCGAGCGCTGAAGGAGGCGGCAGAGAGGAACCATCTGCGGGAAATCCAGGAGGCGCTGCACAGAAGCGAGGAACGTTTCCGGCTGCTGGTACAAAGCATTCGCGATTCCGCCATCTACATCGTCGACCTTGGGGGCATGGTGACCAGCTGGAACACTGGCGCCGAGCGCATCTTCGGATATACCGAGCAGGAAGCCATCGGGCTGCTGGTGCGCGGTTTCTTTCGCCCCGAAGATGTGCAGGAGCACGGCTATGAGCGCCTGATTCGTATGACGGAAGAGAAGGGCCGAGCCGAACAGGAACTCTGGCAGGTCCGCAAGGACGGAAGCTGCTTCTGGGCCAACCTGATTTTGACCCCGCTACCAGGAATTCATGGCTTCGCCGCCATTACCCAGGACATCACCGAGCGCCAGCGGCGCGCCCAGGAACTGGAGTGCAGCCGGCAAGAACGGGCGCGCATGCAGGAGAAGTTCCTGTCGCACATTTCTCACGAATTGCGAACTCCGATCACTACCATTGTTGACTTTAGTTCTCTACTCGCCGAGGGCATCGCGGGAGCGGTCTCAAAGGAACAGAAGGAATACCTGGAGATTGTATTGCGGGCCGCCAACCAACTGGCCATCATGGTGAACAGCCTTCTCGACCTGACCCGCACCGACTGGCGCCGGCTGCCGGTTATGCAGGAATGCGTGCAGCTGGAGAAGCTGATTGCCGAGGTGGGTGAAGCTTTTGCCGCCGCCGCTGCCAGCAAGAACATCGACTTGTGTACCGGGAATCTGCCGCCGCTGCCGCTGGTCTTCGGCGATCCATCGCGGATCACGGAAGTACTCACCAACCTGGTCGATAACGCCATCAAGTACAGCCCGGCGGGCAGCCGGGTAGAGGTCACGGCCGAGCACCAGGAAGGTGAGCCGGACCTTGTCGGCGTCAGAGTGAGCGACAATGGCTGCGGCATTGAACCGCAACATCAGTCGCACATCTTCGAGCGATTCTACAGGGTCTCGGAAGCCCGCGACAGCTTCCCTGGCGGCTTGGGGCCGGGCCTGTATATCAGCCGCGAAATTGTGAAGGCCCACGGAGGCGAGCTGTCGCTGTCGTTCAAGGAAGGGCCGGGATGCACATTTCACTTCACTCTGCCAGTCCTTCACTTGGAACAACTGCTGATGCCCATCGCCTCTCCCCGAAACCTGGCGGTAGGAGCCATCGCTGTGATCACGGTGAAAACTCCTACCATGCCCAACTGCACTTCGCTCGACCAGGGGCGATATCTGCGATCGGTGCGGGAGACGGTGCGACGCTGTACCCATAAGAGTTCGGACCTGATCTTGCCCCCCATGGAGTTGGACGGACGGCCCAGCCTCCACATTGTCGCCTTCACCAGGGAAGCTGAAGTACCGTCACTAACCCGGCGCATCCAGGAAGAGCTCTCGGTTTCCTTGGAATTGCAGCCGCTGGAAGGACGCTTCGAGGTCTCAAGCCAGGTCCTGCAGCTTTTCGACTACGACCTGGAGGACATTCCGCACACCCTACGGCGACTCGCCAAACGGGTGGCGTCGGCAATCGGACTCCCCTCAGAACCAGTGATGTGCCCCCCGATTTTGATCCAGTCATAGTGAGAGTTCCGGTGGGTTGGACCGCGTAACGCAGCCGCCGCCGGAGTTGTGGGAAAGTGGGAAACGCGGAGCGTTTTCCAAGGCGGTTTTATCGCCGTCTTTCCCACGACTCTTGGCCGTCATCTGCGCGAACTCTTCCGGCGTCCGGTAGCCCAGCGAGCTATGCGGACGCCGTTGATTGTAATCCTGCCTCCAGATTTCGATCTCCTGTCTGGCGTCGGTCAGGCCGAGGAACCAGTTCTCATTCAGGCACTCGTCGCGAAAGCGTGCATTGAAGCTTTCCACATAGGCATTCTCGATCGGCTTGCCGGGCTCGATGAAGTGCCAGTCTACGTTGTTCTTGTAAGCCCACTGCTCGACCGCCTTGCTGATGAACTCGGGTCCGTTGTCTGAGCGGATCTGCCGTGGCAGGCCGCGCTCGACCTTCAGACGGTCCAGCACCCGCGTTACGCGCACGCCGCCCAGGCTGGTATCAACCTCGATGGCCGGCGCTTCGCGGCTATAGTCGTCGGTAATGTTCAACGTCCGGAAGCGGCGGCCCGAGGCCAGCGCGTCGCTGACGAAGTCCATCGACCACACCTGATTGACATCTGTCGGCGCCAGCATCGGCACACGCGGTACGGCAATGCGCCGCTTGCGATCCCGCTTCCGCACCCACAACTGCTCCTGGACGTAAAGCCGGTAGACGCGCTTGTGGTTGACAGACAAGCCCTCCCGCCGCAGCAGCGCATGCAACCGCCGATACCCGAAGCGCCGCCGCACCATCGCCAGTTCCCGCAGCTTCTGCCGCAGCTCGTCATTCGCCTGACGAATCACGGCCGTGTACCGGTACGTTCCACGCACCACCAGCATCAGCCCGCAAGCGCGCCGCTCGCTGATCTGGACTGCTCCGCGCGCCACTGCCACCGCTTCTGTCCGAGCCCGCGGGCCTACCACTTTTTTGACAGCACCGCCTGCAATGCCTGTTTGTCCAGCATCAGGTCGGCAACCATCTGCTTCAGTTTGCGGTTCTCGTCTTCTAACTGTTTCAACCGCTGCGCTTCGCTCACGCTCATCCCGCCGTACTTCGCCTTCCAGCGGTAGAACGTCTGCTGGCTCACGCCGTGTTTCCGGCACAGCTCCGGCGTCGGAATCCCCGCTTCGGACTCCTTCAGAATCCCTACGATCTGCTCTTCGGTGAATCGGCTCTTCTTCAAGGCTTCGTTCTCCTCGCTTGGCCCGAGCGGGCCAGTTTAGCCGGAGAACTCCCACTTACGCTGGGTCATTTTTCGGGGCGCACATCACCAGGAGAACACGATGAACGATTACAAGAACAAAGTGTTGGTGATTGAAGACAATCGGGAGCACCTGATGGCGCTTGCCATCAAGCTGAAGGCCAACGGGTATGAGGTGGCATCCGCCGCCGACGGAGTTACTGCGGTAAGCGCCGTCAAGCGAGAGCAACCGGATGCTATCCTGCTCGACCTGGGCTTGCCGGGAGGGGACGGATTCGTGGTTCTGGACCGGTTGCGGTCGATGGGTCACACGGTGGCGACTCCGGTCATCGTGGTTACGGCGCGCCCGCCGGAGGGCAACAAGATTGAAGCCCTCAAGCAGGGAGTTGTAGCTTTTCTACAAAAGCCGGTAAAGACACAAGATTTACTTCTGGCATTACGCAAGGCGTTGCACCAAAACCAACAGCAGAATACGGCTGAGTTTGTTTAGCGGGGCCGCGATTCTGCACACGCTTCCGCTAAGAAGGCTATCAGGAAAGGGTTTTCAACTAGCAGGCTGGCATAGACGATGTGTCAGCCGTGACTGGCCTGCGCGCATCGGTTAAACGCTTGACGTGATATTGCTGGTCATAGCGCGCCGGCATGAAGCTGGGCAGATGTCCGTAGTGGTACAGATATCCCGCCAGTGCCAGGACAGCCACGGCCAACACCGAAGTGAAAACTACCTGGATACGAAGATGGCGTTTATGCTGCTTGTTAAGGTCAGTCGAGGATGACTGCAGCAACAGATTCGTAACAATTCCAAATAAAACGATGGCGATCCCCAGCAGCCCCAGCGCACGTCCCAGACCGTGGACGCCCTCTATAAAAAAGCCGCAGAGAAACAGGCAGCCCCCAATCGCGCTGATGATTATGGCACTGGTGCCAAAGCCTTCAAAAAATGTTGTGTGCTGGGAATGGCTGACTGTCATTTTGTGCCGATCATAACGTGGGTGCGGCTAAAGCTCAAGTGCCGGCAAGCCTGATCACCTGTACATTGCCGGGAAAATGTTGAGTATCCGTCTGGCCCCTTGGTCCGCATCCAAATCGAGGCCGCGTGTCGAAATTCGCATTGTCGTAAAAGGCCAGCCACGCAATCCCGCACCCGAAACGATAGCCCGGACGCCAGCGAGTCCGGCTCCTCCCGCGGTACAGTAGCAATCGTTGTCAAACTGAAAAGGGTCGACTGGGCATTTCAATTGGCCTTTTTGATTCTCGGCACGATGAGGAGGTTCCCAACGGGCGGCGGTTGTAGCACAATAGGACTTTAAGTTAACGAACGGTTTTTGGGAGGAGCGGGATGTCTCCAATGCGGAACAATATCTATCAGCAGTCATCAGTGGAACTTCGACCCTTCGACCGTTTGACCCTCGGGATCATCGGCTTGGGCGTGATCTTCGCGTCTCTCGGCGCGGGCGAGGCGGTTTACCGGCTCGCATTTTTTGACTTCGACGGAGCGACCGATCGACTCCCCATCGAGATGGCGTTTGGATTGGCATTCGCCTGGGTGGCAACGAAGCTGGCGAAGAGAATTTATCGGCATCGCATGGAAGCGTCTGCCAGGCTCAACGTGGTCTGGGACCGCAATCACAAGATTCGTCACGCGCTGCAGGCGATCGCGCCGGTGCCGCATCCGGCCCATCAGCAGGCGATCCGCGTGATACGCGACGAGGTCGACGGCATCGAGTGGGAATTGACGGATATCGTCTCGCGGTAGCTCGCCCCTGGGTCTTGACGGCGAAGTTGCACCGTATACCACCCGGCGAACGGGATTCCAGTGAAAACCTATCGAGGCCCCAGGCAAACCGTACATGGGTTTGCCTTTTCATTTTTTGCCGGCGAATTACAGCGCGCAGGTGTCTGGCAATTCCAACTCGTGCAGCGTCGCTGTAGACGGACTGGTCGCGGGCACGGGCTGATCGAAGGTGTCTAAAACTTCCAGAACGCGAACGCGGTTCAACTCCAACCAGGTCTTCCGCCAACGCTGCACCACGCAGTTATCCAGCCGGGTCCCCGGTTTCGGAAATCCTAACCCGTCATAGAAACGCAGCATGTCATTTTGCAGACCTTCACTCATGTGGTTGAAGTTGTCTTCGGCCAGTTGGTCGAGCAACTCGCGGTAGGTTGCGTCGGCCAGTGGGTAAGCGCCGCGTTCGGTAGGCTTGCCGGTGTCGAGATTGATTTCGGGCGTCTGCAAGTCTTTATCGTGAACCTGGTGCAGCGCCGTGGTGTAGTGAGCTACTGTCTGATCGACGCTCTTGAAGTACAGATTCTCGGTTTTTTCTGTTGGCTCCTTGAAATCGACCGCGCGCAGCGGCCCGACCTTAGGGACAACCTTGAACATTGCCGCTAAGAGGTGCGCGCCTGGGCCTGGGTCTTTGTATCCGGTTCCCCAGGACTTGGTGTAGTCGGCTTTCGACAAGTGATAGAGGAAGTGCTGGCGGCTGAAGTTTGGTATCTCCTTCTGTAACTGGTCACCTTTTACCAGTAGCGCAACCTTGGTCATCTCAGGAATAACCTGGCTGACGCTGCGGCGATAGGTGTTAATGGCCAGCTCTTCCTTCGGCATCACGTCTTTGAGGTTCAGCCCATAGGTGTCGAGAAAAGCACGCTCCAGCAGCGGAGCCGAGACTTCAAAGCCGATGAAGTTGTGATAGTCCTCCGGAGCGTAACGTCCCTTGGCTACCTGCAGCACGTCGAAGCCAAACTCGGTCCGGAGGTGTGCCTTGTGGTCGACGTCATAGGGAACCGCAGGCCCGTACTCGCGGGCCAGCTTCGGATACTCGATGCCGACCGAAAGGTTGATGTAAGGATGTCCGTTGATGTCGGCTATGTAATGCGACAGCGCTCCCAGGGCGAAGGCGTACTCGTTGAGGTCCTGCGAGTCGTCGATCATGGCCTGCACAAAGGCGCCCGTGCGGACATAATGCGTAAGATCGCTGAAGACCTGATCGCCAAAAGGGTAGTAGCCAATATCCTGGATCACGCTTCCGCCGTAGGCATAGGCGTGAGCCTTGAGCAGCTCCTGCGGCGTGGAATTCGGAAAGCGGGCGAGGAGCAGAGGCTTGATCTGCTGGTCCCACATCAGGTCGATGATCTCTTCATGTGTCAGCACAGAGTAGGCCGGACAGACCGGAGCGCACGCCAGCACGAACGCCAGCAACAGGCTGGTAGACACGATCGACCATCGTCGGGGAGCAGCTACTCTCATTGAACCGGCAAACGTTTTCAGATACGTCCGAGCAGCAATAGTATTAGGAGAACCAGAAGAATGATTCCGAGGCCGCTGGACGGATAGTATCCCCAGCCGCGGCTATACGGCCAGGAAGGAAAGCTGCCGATCGAGAGTAACAGCAAAATCACCAACAGGATAACGAGCATCGCGAGATCTTCTCCCTTGTCCGCGACCGGGCGCGAGCCGAAGCCTGTGATTAGAAGCAGGGAGGTACTCTGAAGGATGCCTTAGGCCGGCGGCGCTCCGGCTGCGTCAAGCTTGGCGCGCAGTGCTTTCAGGTAGTTGTCGATGGTGGCGGTGTATCCCAGTATGTACCGGGCGACGAAGCGGAAGACCGGGCTGTGAATCTCTCCGTTCTCGGTGATGGTCAACGACGAGCCGCTGGCTGTCGGCGTAATTTCGTAGGTCCAGCTGCCGCCGAATGGCAGATGCGGATCGGCGATGCGCGTGATCAGCTTGCGTGGAGGTTCCGACTCGGTCACCTCGTAGGTCATCTTCTCGCCGTGGCGTCCGTACTCAATCCATTTGCGATGCGGATCGGGCGAGAGAATCTCGTAGCGCGTCACGTCCGGCCGCCAGCGTCGGCGGACCCGAAATGATGTCCCATACCTGCTGCGGGGATTGCCGAAACTCCACAGTCCTCGACACCATGTGCTGCTCCGGCAATTGCGAGCCGAGCACCACGATCAGACCAACAACCGCCAGCAACAGGAATATGACGACAACGATCCATTTCAGCACGGGACAAGTTCCTCACCGGGTGGGAGATGATGAATCTGGCAGTCTAGGCTGCAACGCGTGTTTGGGCAAGCGTTCCCTGCAGGGCGCAGCCGTTACAATGGGCGCAATGCCCTCCGCTCTGGCTGTCCTCAACCAAGAAGTCATCAACTGCACGCGTTGTCCAAGACTGGTTGCTTATCGCGAACAGATCGGACGCGAGAAGCGCCGCGCCTATCGCGATCACGATTACTGGGCACGACCAGTGCCCGGCTTTGGCGATCCGCACGCCCGCGTGCTGGTGCTCGGGCTTGCTCCTGGAGCGCACGGCTCGAACCGCACCGGAAGGCCGTTCACCGGCGACGCCTCCGGCAAATTCATGTACCCCATCCTGTACAAAGTGGGATTCGCCAATCCAGCCGAATGCCGACCATCGCGATGATGGACTGAAACTCATCGACTGCTACATCACGGCCGCGGTCCGCTGCGCGCCGCCCGACAACAAGCCGCTGCTGTCCGAGTTGGCCAACTGCTCGTCGTATCTCGATCGCGAGCTGGCAATCCTTAAGGACGTGAAGGTAGTGGTTGCGCTGGGTAAGATCGGCTTCGACGCTTATCTTGCGTATTTGAAGCGCAACGGATTTGTGCAGCGCACAGCGGGTTACAAGTTCGCACATGCGGCACGCTATCCAATGCCGAACGGTGTGGTGCTGCTGGCGTCGTATCATCCGTCGAATCAGAACACGGCCACCGGCAAGCTGACGGCCAGGATGTTCGAGGATGTGTTTCGCGAGACAAAGAAGATCGCCGCCACAGTCGACTAGACTGCAACTAAGCGGGCGCCAGCTCGTTGATGCGCGCGGCCATCTTGATGTCGCGGTTGGTGACGCCACCGGAGTCGTGCGACACCAGCGACAGCGTTACCTTGTTATAGCTGATCAACATGTCGGGATGATGATTCACCGCTTCTGCCGCTTCGGCAATCTGGTTCACGAACTCCATCGCCATCGCAAAACTATCGAACTGAAATAAGCGATCGATCGCATTGCCGTTTCTCTTCCAGCCTGGAAGTTCGCGCAGCGCCTGTTGTACTTCGGCTTCCGACAAAACTGTGCTCATGACATCCTCCTCAATGAATAACCAATGCCGGCTTGCCTGCGAGCCGCTGCCCAATGTGTCGTCCTAAATCATCGGCAAGAGCGCCCGACCGGCCGACCGATGTGTTCACTAGAACGATGACCGCATAGTCGGCTTTGGGGTTAAATAGTCCGAAGCTGTTAAAGGCGCCCGTCGCTCCGTTGTGCCAGTAGTTTCCCGTATCCGTCTCGTAAAGCCAGGCCAGCGCAATACGCATACCTGACATAGCATCGGCCCGCAGTTCATGCGATTGTGCAAGAGCAGCCTGGAGCGTCTTACCATCCGGAGTGATCGCTGCACTGCCCGGAAGCTTATCGGGATGCAGATTTGCCTCCAGATACGTGAGCATGTCGCTCGCGGTAGAGCGGATCGCACCTGCACCGGCGATGGCGGCGAAGTCCCAGGCACGGGCCGGGCGATGACGTCCGTCGTAGCCGGGAAGCAATCTGGCCTGTTGTTCGGGCGTGAGGGTAATCACCGTGTCTGTCATGCTGAGCGGGCCAGTAATCTCGTCGTGCAGTAACTGCGAGTACGAAGCGCCGGCGCGATCGGACAGCGCCTGCCCGAGCAAACCGAATCCGAAATTGCTGTAAAGAAAATCCGTTTTCGCCGGCTTCGCTACGCCCTGCTTCTTTAGATAAGCGTACATATCAGCGGCCGTGTAGTCTGCGTACGGATTCCTGTTGTCGGCCGGCTTGAGGTTGTCAGGTAGGCGCGCCAATCCGGAGTGCTGCGTTGCAAGATCAAGCAACGTGATCTCTTCGCCGGCAGGCTTGGCGACGCTTCCTTCGGGCAACAAGGCTCGCACCGGCTCATTGAGTTTCACTTTGCCTTGTTCGACCATCTGCGACAGGATCAAGCCGGTGAAGGTCTTGGTCATTGAGCCAATTTCAAAAATCGAGTCATTCCTGGCGACTCCGTAGCTGAACACCAGTCGCTCACCGTGGTCAATCACTCCGATGGTCACACCGACATGAGTGGGCGGAGCCAGTTCTCCGTTCTTGAGTGCCTCTGCGAAATCCCTATCCAGCACCGCACGCAGTTGCGCCAGGGTGACGGCGGCCATTGCGGGTTCGTACGACGGAGGCGGCACCGGCGGAAGGGTGATCGCCGTCGACTGTCGCTCAAAGTTCAGCGCCGCGGGCGTGCCCTGCGTCCAGGTGCCGTTCAGGGTTTTGCCATCGGCAGAGAGGGTTCCGCTCCACTGCGCGTGGCCAGCGGGGATCTCGAACGAGAACTTGTTGCCGGTGAACGCGACATTTGCGCACTCGATGCCGGTGACCTCCTGATCCAGGCTGTCGAAGGTGCAATACTCCTTGCCGGCGTTGTCGCTCTTGACCTGGAGCTGAATCCTCAGGTCCTCGGAATCCTGCTTTATTTTGCCGAGCCAGATGCCGTCTACAGCCGAAGGTTTGGACGCCGCCACAAACGGTTGCTCGCGAGTGAAGGCCAGCGGCATGGAATTACCTTGCGACCAGGTTCCATTGAGCAAATGCGCGTTATCGGCAACGGTTCCTTTCCATGTGCCGTGCACGGCGGGAACGGTAAAGCTCAGCGAAGTGCCGTCAAGCTGGATATCGGAGCAGGAAATACCGATGGCTCCCTGGTCAGGACTATCCAACGTTCCGCTCAGAGTTCCGTCAGGATTGGCTTTGATGTGCAGCTTGAGGTGGAGTGGACCAAGTACGCCGGTATAGTCTCCAGCAATTGCAGGCTTTTCCTGCGCGAAGTCGAGTGGGGCGTTTAAAGCGAGTAGCAGAAACACGACGCCGGTGAGAGAAGCGCGGCAAAACATCCCATCTTTATACACCCAGTCTAGTTGGCGAATGATTGGGATCGCTCTACTTGAATTGGACATTGCGATAGCTCGCAGATCCGGAGCCCGAACGGGAAGATAACAGGTCTATAATGTTTTGCCATTATGGAAGAAGATGCGCGGTTGAAGAGTCTCAAGGTCGTACTGGTTCTGATTGGCGCCTTCTGTGTGGTTGGAATCTATCCGCTGACCATCGTGTGGCCATCAGGATGGACATGGCACGCTTCCGGTCAATCGATGTATCTGCAGATGATTCTCGGTGTTTACGCGACGCTGGGCGTGTTCCTGATCATGGCTGCGCGTAATCCTCTGGCGAACCTAAGCCTCATCTGGTTCGCTGTCTGGTCGAGCCTGGTGCACGGCGGCATCATGGCAGTACAGGCAATCGTCTATCCGGAGCATCGTGGTCACTTGCTGGGCGACGTACCCGTGCTGCTGATCGCTGCGATCGTGGTAGCTTTGCTGACGCCGAGAGGGAAAGAAGTCGCAAAGACCGGAGCAATGCCGGCCTGATCTCCATTGCCTATGCCACTCAGTCGGGAATGGCTGTCATCGTGTGAGCCTGATATCCATCTGGTAAAACTTGAAGACGTTCTCTTCGCCAGCTTGCTTACAGACCTCGCGACGATAGCGTTCCAGAACATCCTCCACGAATACCGGCCGTTGGGACTCCGGAATATGCCGGCTCCACTCGACAAACGTAACGGAGCCGAATGCCGCGAAATTCTCGTGAGACTTGAAGTCCCAGGCTTTGTCGCCGACGTGGATGTCTAGAACATGCAGATGATTTCGCTCGGCTGCCGCCGCGTACTCCTCAGGCGTGAGATGAAGATAGGGGTCGTGGACGTCTCTGAAGTAAGCGGCCCACCGCGTTGATTTGCGTGTCTCCTCGAGCACCGTCTCCAGACTCTTGCGCTCGCCGTCGGCCACAAGGCGCAACTGCGCCAGTGCGGCGGGTTTCATGGCTGATCGGATCGTACGCAGAGCTTCGTCCTGGTCAGGTATCCAGTGCAGAGCGTTGAAGGAGACGAGGAGATCAAACTCTTCGTGAAACGGGAGATGGCGGATATCGCGGGTCTCGAAGCGCAGATTCGGACGAACGGCGGTAGAGAAGTGAGCGGCTGCGAAGTGAATCATCTCGGCCGATGCATCCACGCCCACAACTGATCCGTTGGGCACGCGAGCAGCGATTTCGGCAGTGACTTTGCCGTTACCGCATCCGAGATCGAGAACTCGCTCGTTGCCTTTGAGCTTGAGCAAGGCAAGAACTTCGGCCGCCATCGCCTCTTGCAGTCCGGCAATGCGGGTGTACCCCGGAGCATTCCATTCGGTCATAAGGCTGTCATCGACGCCATCCCGGAGCGAGCACCGGCAGTATATCGGTTTCCAGGCCGCAATCCTCGGGCGCGGCTACTGGTAGAATGCGGTGCCACCGAGGTTCTGAGCCGACCCATGATCCTCAAGATAATTCTCGTCATCGCCCTACTGGTTGCCGCCATCCTGATCTTTGCTGCCGCCAAACCCAATACGTTCCACATTCAGCGGTCGATCGTGGTGCAGGCCACGCCGGACAAAGTCTTTGCGTTGATCAACGACCTGCGCAATTGGCCGCAGTGGTCACCGCAGGACGCCGATCCGACGACCCAGCGCACCTTCAGCGGACCCGATAGCGGCGTGGGAGCGACGTCGGACTGGAGTGGCGTGGGACAAACTGGTGCGGGACGCATGACGATCATCGAATCCAAGCCGGCGCAGTCCGTCATCGTCGCCGTGGACTGGAAGAGGCCGTTCACCGTGCGTAACATCAACCAATTCAACCTCGTGCCCGATGGCACAGGAACCCGGGTGACCTGGGGCATGCAAGGCCCAAACGTTTACATGATGAAAGTGATGAGCGTGTTCACGAATATGGACCGCATGATGGGCAGGCACTTCGAAGAGGGGTTGCAGAATCTTAAGACGGTCGCGGAGAAGTAACGCATCCAATGCCAACAGCGACGTTCCGTCGTGCCCACTGCGTTACCACCCAACGCCGGGCAGAGAGCAATTGCCACCATTTTGCAGCCAGCGCGCGCCCGAGTTACCGAGCTCTAGAATATTGATCGGCGCGGCGACCTCAGCGGGATGAGCGTTGATCTCCAGACGTATCAGCCGATCGATCGATGCAGCCGAGCCCACGCTGCGCGGCTGCCCGGAGTTCGCCACATAAGCCCGGATCTGCTCCCAATATCCGAGGTAAAACAAGCCGTCACCCTGGCGGCAATTGCCGGGACACACGGCAGTCTTCGGCACCAGAGAATTTTGTCCGGCAGCGTGCTGCAGCTCAACGATGCCCAGCATCGGTTGACCGTTGACCACCTCGGCGACGGCAATGGCAACGAAGTCCGACTGGTCGCCGGCGCGCTGCATCAGCAAGCGATACTCATTCGGACGATCGCGTTGTAAAGCCGTGAGCAGGTCGTCAACTCGCTGCTGAAGGAAGTAGGCCGTTGCGGATACATGGCTCTGAAAATTACCTGGATGGGAGAAGCCATCGCGAACGGCGTCGGCCGCTCGGAAACTTGTACCATAGTGTGCCAGCCCTGACACTGTGGTATACACGTCGCGAATCTCAAAGAGCTTGCATTCGGTGGTATTTCGATCGGCGCCATAGATAGCCCGGCTGTCCGCCGCCAGCACGACGCGATAGCGGCTGCGTAACGCAATGGCCGTTGTCGCAGTGGATGGAGTTGCAGGGCACATGCAGAACAGCGTCAGCAGAAGAGTTGGTATCGTTTTGAAAACCAGTTCACGCATCCGTAACTAATAACCCTGAATGGCAGCCGGAAGCTCGACGATGATCGGCTATTGTTGAATCTGTGCCAGCTCTGCTTTTGCCTGCTGAAGAATTGGCGTTTCGGGATCGCCTTCCTTCCACAACTTTACAAAATCTTTGTAAGCCATGATGGCCTGCAGGCGCGCTTCATCCACGTCCTCCTGGCCCTCGACGTCCTGCATGATGAGAACATTCGCTCGCGCCAATCCGAGATGAGCCAGCGCGCCCGTCCAGCAGTTCCAGACCACGCCGTTATGATCGACTATCTTCTGAAACTCGGTCGCAGCTGCCGTACCTTTCTGGTCGGCCAGGTAGGCCTGCCCTCGGACGTAGGTTGAATACATGCACGTGGGATTGGGGCCGTAGCCGGTCGCTCCCAGCTCCAGTGACGACGCGGATGCCAATCCTTCCAGTGCCTCCCGCGCATTCTTCTTCTGCAGCGCGATTTGCGCCCGGATGGTAGGCAGCCACACCGATTGAATCTGCGTATCTTGTGGACGCCGCTTGCTCACTTCCTGCGCTAATGCCTCGGCCCGGCTTACATTGCCGATCATGGCAAATGCCAGCGCTGCTTCGGCAACTGCTTCCGGGTTTCCGGGAGCGAGTTTTAAACCCGCTTCCGCCTGATTCTGCGCATCCGCCGGGTTGCCGAACGCCACATTGCGGAGCGCGAGATTCTCTTGCCATACGGCTGCGGCGTCCTTATCGTCTGCGTGGACTGCCGCCTCGATTGCCCGGGTGGTCAGGTCGAGCGATTTTGCGATCTGTCCACCGTAGGCTGCGGTGCTGGCAGCCAGCGCCAGTCCGTAACTCTCATATTCGGGGCGCTGCGCAAACCAGCGAACCTGGTCAGCCATGGCGGGTTTGTCCGGCGCCATCGTCGCCAAGAACGCCTGCGCGTATAGCACCTTGTGAAAGGCCGGGCTGTCCATCTTCTTGGCCTGCGCCTCACGAATGATCTGGTGCCCGTCGTCAGGATGCTGAATGGCCGTGTAGTAGTAACCGAGATGCTCGTACGGAGCAACCTCCTGCGGCGCCAGACTCATCGCCTGGCGGCTGACATCGATCGCCTTGTTGTATTCGCCCAGGCGCGCATAGACCGTGCCCAGATTGTCGAACGCGCGGTAGTCCTGGGGATAGCTTGCGGTAATCTGCTGATAGTCGGCGGCGGCTCTTTTCAGATCACCGCTCAACGCCAGTCGCTGATCGGCTACGACTGCCAGTTTGTCACGTTCCGGAGCATTGGGATTTGCGACCGATCGCTCGGCGCGGCGATGATGCGAATACAGCACGACCGCGATCAACCCCGGCAGCAATACGATTACCGCCGCGATGAGGATTGCAACCTTTCGGCGGTACGAGCCGGTGGCTCGATCAGGAGTGCCTTCTTTGGCTGGCGACATTACAGGGTTTCAGGGTGCCACGCCGACTGTGAGTGCCGCAAGTCAGTGGGCAGCTCTCAGTTTGACAGCTTTTGAACATGCAGCCTATACTCCGCTGCACCAGCGCGCCACTCGTTTCGGAGAGGACGACATGACGAAACGCGTACCAGCATGTTTTCTACTCGTATTTCTGACCCTCACGCTTCTCAACGCACAGGAATTTAACCATCACCCACAACCACCCACCTTGACTCCGCAGAACAGCGGAACCACCAACCTGATTATCTCGGTCAGCCCGGTCGATTCGCGCGTAGTGTGGGCCGGGGCCGCCAATGGCACCTTCCTGGTCACCACCGACGGTGGCAATCATTGGCGCAGCGGCGTGGTTCCGGGCGCGGAGACGCTGCAGTTCCGCGACGTGCAGGGTGTGAGCGCGCGCGTCGCTTACCTGATGTCCATCGGCGACAACACCACCGACTTCCGTATTTATAAGACCACCGACGGCGGCGCGACCTGGACCATGCAGTTCCAGAATCAGCTGGTCAATGCTTTCTACGACTGCTTTGCATTCTGGACGCCGCAGCGCGGCCTGGCGCATAGCGATTCCGTGAACGGCGTATTTCCGGATCTGCGCACCCATGACGGCATCACCTGGCAGAGCATCGCCAACAATATGCCGCCCGCGCTGGCGGGTGAGGCGTCGTTCTCCTCCAGTGGCACCTGTGTTGCGACGCAGGGCGACAGAAACGCATGGATCGTTACCGGCGGTGGCTCGGCTGCCCGCGCTCTGACGACTCGCGACGGCGGCAATACCTGGAATGCGTACGACACTCCGCTGGTAAGTTCGGCCAGTGCCGGGGCATTTACAGTGGCCTTCCGCGACGGCTGGCATGGAATCGTGGGCGGTGGAGATCTGGACCCCAGCGATCCCAATAATGCCCGCACGGCAGTTTCACATGACGGCGGACGCAACTGGACTCTTACCAACGCTCCCCCGGTCACCGGCGCGATTTTTGGCTTGGCCTACTTGCAGAACACGACGGGCGTCGGCGAGCATCACGAGGGACTTCAACTCGATGGCCATGGCAATGGTGGTGGTGGTGATGGTCACGGCGGAGATGACTTCGAGCAGACCGTGGTTATCACTGCCGACACCGGAGGCGCAGCCTGGACTCCCGACGAAGGGAACACCTGGTATGCGCTGAGTGGCGTGTCGGGCTACTGGTGTGTTGCTTTTGCCGATCCGCAGGATGGATGGCTGGTTGGACGCAACGGCGCGATCCTGAAGATCAGCTTCAGCAATCACTAAAGAAAACGCCCACCCTGATCGCATCGGCGAAAGGGTGGGCGCATTTAATTTGGTCTGGCGGGCGACTATCCCAGGTAGGCCCTTGCCATCGGACGCCACCACGGCCAGTCGTGGTAACTCTGGTCACCCCAGACATACATCTCGTGGCGAATGCCGCGCGAGCCCATAATTGCCGCCATCTGGCTGTTATCGTTCCAGCACATGTCCCACTCACCGGTCGAAAGCACCGTCCGGATGTGGTCGTAACGCCAGCCGTCGTTACAATTCGCAAGGTAGTCGGGCGGGTTATTGAAGTACACGTCCTCGCTGTACCAGCCGTTGAGGAAGCGCTTGATGTCGAAGGCGCCGCCCATGCTGACGCAGTCGGTCACCTTGTCGGGATGGCGCATGGCGAAGTTCAAAGCATGGTAGGCGCCGAAGCTGCAGCCGGTGACGATCGTCCGCGGGTTCCAGTTTTTATTCCACATCAGCGGAAGGACGTCGTTGAGAAGGTAATTCTCGTACTGCAGGTGGCGCTGCACGCGCCAGTAAGGATGCGCCTGCTTGTTGTACCAGCTCTCGCTGTCAACGCTGTCGACGCAGTAAACCTGCAACTGGCCGTGCTCCAGCCGGTCGGCGAGGGCGGCAATCATCTTGTTGTCTTCGTATTCGTAAAAGCGACCCTGCGAAGTGGGGAAGACTATAACCTTCGGACCATCGTGGCCGAAGACGAGCATGTCCATGTTGCGTTGCAGGTCATTCGACCACCAACGGTGGAATTCACGATTCACGTTGTGTATGCCCCTGTCGGAGAAATTTGGAATACTGTACCCGGTACTCTACAGCGGTTTTGCCCATGCCAAAGGGTGCGGCACTCCTTAGGGGTGCATCCGGAAAACCTTCTCTGAAGCGCGTGCATTAGCACCTGAGCCAGTCGCTACCTCACCGGCTCAAGCCGCTACACTCTGATGATTGCTGTGCTGCACCGCTGAAGCAGTGCTCCACCCCTACTGCGCAGGACAAAACTGATCCAGGAACAACAATTCTACAGGATGGCGGCCAATGTTCGCCCAACCGCGGCTGATCGCTGCGCATCAAGTGAGGTGGCACAGCAAGCTTGGGGTGCTCTGCCTGGTGCCGGCCCCTTCCATGGCAATCCTGGACGGCCTAACTTTGTTGACTTACCCCACCGCGCACAACCTGATCAAGCTCCGAAACTACTTCTTGTCGAAGACATGGAAATACTTATCTTGCTCTCGGTGATAACTGAGGGCTTGCTCGCGGGTTGCGTCCCACAAACGACTGATGATACTCGGCACCATGGCAATTATGGGTGCGGCCACCGGCAGAGAGCTCGGAGATTTGATAGCTTCGGCATAGGAGGAGATCGTGAAAGCTATACGTGTTCACCAATTCGGCGGCCCCGAGGTATTGAAGCTGGAGGAGGTGCCCGAGCCGCAGCCTGGCCCCGGACAGCTTGTGATTCAGATCCGGGCTGCCGGCGTGAATCCGGTTGAAGCTTACATCCGCACCGGAACCTATGCCTCGAAGCCAAATCTCCCTTACACGCCCGGAATGGATGCGGCTGGCGTGGTCACAGCGGTCGGTCCCGAGGTGACGCGATTCAAGCGAGGCCATCGCGTCTACACCACCGGATCCAAAAGCGGAACCTACGCGGAGCAGGCGCTGTGCGACGAGTCGACGGTCCACTCTTTGCCGGAGCACGTAAGTTTCGAGCAAGGTGCGGCCATCGGTGTGCCGTACGGAACCGCCTATCGAGCGCTGTTCATCCGCGCCCAGGTAAAGCCGGCGGAGACGATTCTGGTGCACGGCGCCAGCGGTGGCGTCGGCACAGCCGCAGTGCAACTCGCCCATGCGATCGGTGTAACCGTGATTGGCACGGCCGGCAGTGAAGAGGGGATGAAGTTGGTCAGGGAACAGGGCGCTCAACACGCTCTGAACCATTCCTCCGACGGTTACCTCGACGACCTGATGAAGCTTACCGACGGTCGCGGTGTCGACGCCATTCTCGAAATGCTGGCCAACAAGAACCTTGCCAAGGACCTGACGGTCTTGGCGAAGAAGGGCCGGGTAGCCGTCATCGGAAACCGTGGGTCGATCGAGATCAATCCTCGTGACGCAATGTCGCGCGAAGCGGATATTCGCGGGGTCACCCTCATGAACACCTCTCCGGAGGAATACCGGCTGATACACGCGGCGCTGGGCGCGGGGTTGGAGAATGGATCGCTGAAGCCGGTCATCGGCAAGCGAATCCCGCTAGCTGAGGCAGCGCGAGCGCATGAAACCATCATGGGTTCGGGCACGCTGGGGAAACTCGTGTTGATTCCGTAGTCGCTGACGTTCACAACTTAGTGCCAACCATGATACCTCGTGTCGCAGCAGGCGTTCTCCATTACCTGGTGCAGTTACAATCGCAACATGCCTCGCCGCAATCTGGCCGTGATGCGCCTAACTTTGGCGCTGACGTGCGCTGCGCTCTCCGTAAACGCAGCGGCACAGCCGGCCAGCGCCACCTTGCAGACTGCAGTCAAGCGCGCGATGAGCAACCAGCGCGGCACCGCCATTGTGCTCGATGTGCATTCCGGCCGCGTGATCGCAGCTTCTCATCTCGACGTGGCAGCTCGGCGCGTGGCCCCTCCGGGATCGACCATCAAGCCCTTCACCTTGCTGGCCCTGTTGCAATCCGGAAAAGTGAATGGACAGACGGCGCTGATGTGCAAGCGCTTCGTTTCCATCGGCGGACGTAAACTGGACTGCTCTCATCCGGTGACGACGGAGCCTATTGGTCCAGCCGAGGCGCTGGCGTATTCCTGCAATTCGTACTTCACCAGCGTTGCGCTTCGCATTTCTCCGGAAGAGCTGCAAAGCAGTTTTATTCAGGACGGCTTTGCAGCGGCTACAGGGCTGGCAACGGACGAAGCCGCGGGAACGGTTTCTGTGGCGCAATCCCCGCAGCAGCTTCAATTGCAGGCGATTGGCGAATGGGGCGTTCAGGTCACGCCGCTGGAGCTGGTGAACGCGTATCGCAAGCTCGCACGGGTGCGGGCCGAACTTAATCCACAACTTGAGCTACTATTTGCAGGTCTCGATCAATCCGTAGCTTACGGTATGGGACATGAGGCGCAGAGCCATGGAGCCATGAAGGTTGCCGGCAAAACGGGAACTGCTGCCGCCGCCGAAGGAGCTTGGACGCACGCCTGGTTTGCCGGCTATGCGCCGGCACAGAATCCCCAGATTGCGTTGGTAGTCTTTCTGGAAAAAGGTCATGGTGGCAGCGATGCCGCCACAGTGGCGCGTGACATATTCAGCGCCTTCGCCGGCTCGCAAGGGAACGACCGAGATAAAGGGGAGCAGCGGTGAAGAAACTGCTGGCAACAGTGGCTCTCCTGCTCCTGGTCTGGACGCACGGCGCCGCGCGCCCGGCTTCCGGAGATGGCGCGGCTAGACCAAGTGCTCGCGGCGGCTTTCCGCAAACCGTTCGCATTCGCTTGTGGTATCTGCATCCCCCGAACCAACTGAAGCTGCGAGCCGACGCCGGTCAGGCGACCGTAAAAAAGTGTTCCAGCTGCAAGGAGATCCCGCTGGCGACCTTGAACGTCCACGCCACCGGGTCGTCGCTCGACTCTGATGGCGATCGTTCCTCTACCCCGGCGCTCTCGATTGACGGTATCTACCAGATGAATTCGCCGGGACAACCGCCGATCGGCGCCGACTTTCCGATTCAGATAAGCGCCGACCAAGGTCATCTGGTGATCACCGCGTTGATGCCGATGGAGGAGTATATCGCCGGAGTGCTGGCGGGTGAGACCGGCAACTTCAAGTCGGACGAAGCGTTGAAGGCAATGTCGGTGGCCGCCCGTAGCTACGCGGAACATTTCGGCAGCCGCCACGCTCTTGAAGGCTTCGACTTCTGCGATACCACGCACTGCCAGGATCTGCGCCTCGCAGGGATCGATGCGCGCTTGCGAAAGATTGCCGAGTCCACCACCGGCGAGGTTCTCTGGTACGACGGCGAGCCTGCCGCCACCTACTACTACGCCAACTGCGGGGGAACCACCGAGGATGGCCACTACATTCTAGGCAATGACGAAGCGCCTGCACCTTACCTGAAGCAGCATTCCGACCGCTACTGCATTCGCAACGGCGGCTCGCAATGGAGTAGCGAGGTTTCCGACCGCGATGTACAAGCGGCGCTCGCGGCCGACGGCATCAACATTCCAGGCTCGCTGCGCTCGGTCAGTGTGCTGAACCGCACGCCCAGCGGACGAGTTGAGTTTCTGCGCGTCACTGGAAACGGCAGTATCACGGTGTCTGGGCTGCTGTTCCGCTCCGCCATCGGTCGTCACATCGGGTGGGATCGCCTGAAGAGCAACTGGTACGAAGTAAGCAGTCGAGGCGACCGCATCGTTTTTCACGGGCGTGGCTACGGACACGGCGTTGGCCTCTGCCAGGTTGGCGCCGAGATCATGGGGGAAGAGGGTCACTCGTATCGGGAAATCCTGGCCTTCTACTATCCCGGCACGCATCTGGGCGTCGCCGCGCAGGGCATCGCTTGGCAGCAACTGGCCAACGATGACATCGAGTTGCTCACTCCGCGTCCTGAGCGCGATCGATCCTTACTGCCTATCGCGACCCGCTTCCTGCATGAGTCGGAAGAAAGCACCGGGCTGATCTATCGCAGCAGGCCGCGGCTGAAGGTCTATGGCACGATTGCCGAATTCCGTAACTCCACCGGAGAACCAGGCTGGGTGGCTGCATAGCACGCGCGGCCGCACCATCCAACTCCAGCCTCCCGACCTTTTGCGGGACGCGGGCACGCTGGACAGCACCATTCATCACGAATTGATGCACATGCTGATCGAGTCCTACGCGCGGCCTGGAACGCCGCAGTGGTTTCGTGAAGGCCTTGTGCTTTATCTCACCTCGGCGAAGAGAGCAGGGCCGGCCGGCAGCCACGCAACCGATTTAGCGGTGTTGGAAAACGCCTTGCGCGCACCGCAGAGCGAGCAGGACTTGCGCCGCGCCTATGCGGAGGCGCGAGGATCGCGTCGCGTTGTTGGCTCAGCAGCATGGAAAAAGTACACTGCTGGAGTGGGTGCAGAACGGCCTTCCGCCGGAGCTTATGGCTCGCAATGGCCTGCCGCGCGGAATCAGTGCGGTAAGCGCCGCAAACTACATAGGAAGCGGCTCGGGTTCGGGATCCATCGCCGGAATTAAATCCGGATCGGCACCCGGCTCACGCTCTGGATCAGGTTTCGGTTCGGGTACGGGATCGGGTGTGCCAGGCGGCACCTTCAGATTGAGCGAAGGCGAATGTATGTGCATCTCTATGGGATGCACGTTGGTGATGAAGCTGTTTGCCACCGATTGGCCGCTCGGCGCGCCAATTTCTGCAGTCATTTGGCGGATTCGAATCTCTCACTTTTCCACAAATGGGGGAAGCCGGCGGATTCTTTACGCAATATCCATTGCAAACCGTCGCGAATCACGGCATTCTGATTACTACAAAAAAATCAATCAATTCAGGAAGTGGTGTGGGCAAGGCGAGGGGAAAGCAAACTCTTTGTGTTGCAGTGCTGATTTTGCACCTGTGTGGAGCGGGGGTGGTTGCGTGCGCCCAGACTAGTATGGGTTCGAGCGCTCTGGAATCTTCCAGCCGCGTAAAACCCACATTTTCGGAATCCAATTCAGCCACTTCTCCCCAATCGCACAATTACCTATCCGACGCCAGCGCTGGAGGCGCGGTTCCAGTCCTAAGCTCCCCGACCGTCGTCCGGGAAAAAGGCGTCGACTGGGGACGCCTCATCGGAAGCTCCCTTGCATTTCTGGCGGTTTCGCACACCTATCGTTACGCCACCGAAGCCACCACGCGGCGCTCCTTCGATGAGCCATTTTTCCCTTACTACGGCAATGCCGTGGCAAACCTTCACGGCTGGGGAGACGGCGATCCCTTCCTGGTCAACTACGTCGGACACCCGATGGAGGGTGCGGTTGCCGGATTCATCTGGCAGCATAACGATCGCGCCTACCGTACGGTAGAGTTCGGCCGCAACCGTCGCTACTGGAAGGAACGATTGCGCGGCATGGCTTTTGCGTACGTCTACAGCGTGCAATTTGAGATTGGCCCTATTAGCGAAGCCTCGCTCGGTCACATCCAGGGTATGTACCCCCAGGTGGGCTTCGTGGACCATGTCATTACTCCCATCGTGGGGACCGGTTGGGCGATTGCAGAAGACAGTATCGATCGCATGCTCATCCAGCGCTTCGAGGAGCGTGTAGGCAATCCATATCTGAGAATCGCTGCGCGAGGTGTGCTGAATCCGGCGCGCTCGTTCGCCAACGTTATGGGGTTTCAGGTTCCGTGGCATCGCGACGATCGGCCAGGCGTGTTCAAACCATTTCCTGAAAACGCTCTCTGGGTAGCCGAGAATAAGCGTCGCGTTGAGAGTTCGCCGGTGAATCCGCCTCCGGGTGTTGCGCCGTTCGATTTCAACTTCCACGCGACCTTTACCGACTACCAGGGTAACTCCGGTGGAGGCGCGTGCATGGGCGGCGGCGGTACTGCCGGTTTCCGGGTTGCCGACGACTGGCAGATCCTGCTTGATGTCAGCGGATGCAAGATGCTGGAGTTTGGCAAGGACTGGTCCGGAGACACTCTGACCTACATGGTCGGTCCACGTTGGTCACCGCACAACGCCAGTCGCTGGACGCCGCACTTCCAGGCTCTTATTGGCGGCACCAAGATCACGCAAGAGTATCAGAACCCTGTGCTGAAGGCGGAAGTCGCCGACTGGCATCCCGTCAACGACGAGGGCAGGACTGCCAAGCATGACTACTACAGCACCGATTGGACGCGTGACGGCTTTGCAGTCTCCGCCGGCGCCGGCGTCGATTACCGCTTCAATAATGCGCTGGCCCTGCACCTCGCCGATCTCTCCTACGCTCACTCCTGGACCAGCGACATCAACGGCGTCAGCTACCGCAGCGCGGTGCAGTTCAGCGGCGGCCTGGTACTGCGGATGGGAACGTGGTGAAGCCACCTGCGGCTTGACTCTCGATTTGTCTGCGTTTTACTTTGCCAGTACATGTCTGACATCCGGGTTCTCACCTTCACAACCGATTTCGGCCTCAACGATCCGTTCGTTGGCATCATGCACGGAGTGGTGCTGAACATCCAGCCGGAGACGCGGATCGTCGACATCTGCCATGCGGTTCATTCCTACGACGTCTCTGACGGGGCCTGGACCATCGCCCAGGCCTACCGTTTCTTTCCGTCGCGAACCGTTCATGTGGTCGTGGTTGATCCCGGAGTCGGCAGTTCACGCCGGCCGATCATTGTTGAAACCGAGGACTACATCTTCGTCGCTCCCGATAATGGTGTGCTTTCACTGATCGAATCGCGTGAACCTAAGTTCGTGGTCCGGCATGTGACTGCCGAGCGCTATTTCCTGCAGCCCGTAAGCAATACGTTTCATGGCCGCGACATCTTCGCCGCCGTGGGAGGTTGGCTGAGCAAAGGAGTAGCGCCCGCCGAGTTTGGCCCGGAGATCACGGATTACGTCCACAATGCGTTCCCGCAGGTCGAGCGCGTGGGCGAAGGAAGTCTGCGTGGAGTGGTAATGAAGGTGGATAAATTCGGCAACCTGATCACCAACATTGGCGAACTGGATGCGCCGGCGCTGTTTGGCTCGCGAGTTCCCGCCGTCAACATTCTGATCGCCGGACAAACTTTCACCCGGGTGGTTCGCTCCTACTCGGAGGGCGCAGAGGATGAGATATTTGCCATCGTCGGTAGCTCGGGATATCTGGAGATCGCGGGAAATAAGCTGTCAGCTGCGGAAAAGCTTGCGTCCGGAGTGGGAACCCCAGTCGGAGTAGTAGTGGGGCGCGCAATTAAACGCTACGGGTTCTTAGGTTTTGCGCGCGCGTAACGCTCCATCTCCGCGGTCCACTTAAGGAAGCGTCCCAGTTCCAGACGCTCGCGCCACATAAAACCGAAAAATTCCAGGAAGCCGATGCTCTGCATCTTGATTCCGGTATAGGTTTCAATCCGCCAGCGCAGATACGGACTTCGCCAGGGAGCAAGGCGATGACCGCGAGCCGAATTCCAGATGAACCGAACAATGTTGCGCATCTCTGTGGTTAGTATATCCAGAGAGTAAGTTACTGACTGCCATGAGCTCCGATTCGCCCATCGATCCGCACGCTATGGTGCGGAAGATTTATCGCAAGCTGAGCCAAAGCTGGGGTCCGCAACATTGGTGGCCGGCGGAATCAAGGTTCGAGGTCATCGCCGGCGCCATCCTTACCCAGAATACTTCGTGGACGAATGTTGAACGGGCGTTGGCGAATCTGCGCCAGGCGGGCCTACTCAGCGTGGAAGGTATTCGCGCAACCGCTGTGCCTGAGTTGGAGCAGCTGGTACGTTCGTCGGGCTATTATCGGCAAAAAGCTGATCGTTTGAAGCGATTCGTCGGTTTCCTGGATGAGCGATACGGTGGCTCACTGGACAGGATGTTTGCCGCTCCGACCGACACGCTGAGGACCGAGTTGTTGTCGCTGAAAGGCGTGGGACCTGAGACCGCCGACTCCATATTGCTCTATGCCGCTAATCACGAGATCTTCGTGGTTGATGCATACACCCGCCGCATCCTGCTTAGGCATAGCGCTATTAGCGATAACGCGAAGTATGACGATGTACGGATGCTGGTGGAAGATGCGTTACGCGCCGCCAGGGTAGAGAAGCTGTCTCCGATGGAGACCAGGCGGCCAGCGAAGATGATCATCCATCAGGCCTCTGCTGCGAGTCAGGCCCAGCGCAGCCCATTAGGCCAGGTTTATAACGAGATGCACGGCTTGCTGATTCAGGCGGGCAAACACTACTGCCTGAAGGCGGCGCCCAACTGCCTGGATTGTCCGTTGCGGAGTCTTCTTCCCCAGGCGGGAGGTTGCAACCTGCAAACTAATGTCGCAGGTGATGCTTAGATAGGATGCTATCGCCTGATCATTGTGCTATATATCACAGCATATCTTGCCCATAACTGCTATCTATAAAGGTAGCTGCTATCCGCGACCGCTCCCCGCGGAAGGATGTCAGAGGAATTTCTGACAGTGAGACTGCCGCAAGAATGGCGGTCTGAGCTGAAGATCCAGGACGCAATTCGTGGCTTTACGAATGCTGTAAGTGCGTTGGGTATTCGGCTTTATCCGCAGCAGCAAAGCAGCTCATAGCGTTCCCGAAATTGTTGAAGTCTTTCACGACCCGGGTGGATTTGGTCGGATGTCCTCAATGACAATAGTCGCGATCATCGCTGTGGCGCTCATCACCGTCCTGACGCTTTACGGGACTCGCCTGCGCCGGAAAATCGAACAACTGGACTGGCAACTACTTCGCCAGGCCGAAAGCATCCGGAACTGTGAACAGCAACGCGAGTTAGCTGTTCACTACACACCCATATCCCATGTGGTCGTTGATCGCAAGACCCTGCGCTTTCAAACGGTCAATATAGCGGCAATCGAGCAGTACGGCTACTCGCGAGAAGAGTTTCTGAAGATGAGCCTGGCCGACATTCGGCCCAAGGAAGATGTGCCGGCACTATCTGGAAGCCCTGGCAAATAATGAGGAAGGCTTGGGGCTGCCGGAAGTATGGCGCCACCTTCGGAAAGATGGAAGCATCCTTCTGGTCGAAATCAGCCTCCTATCAATATGAGCAGGCGGGGAGACCATGGAGTTGGTCGTCGCTCTCGATGTCACCGAACGCCGGCGCATGGAGGAGGCCTGCGGGAGTCTGAAACCACACTGAAAACTCTTGTGGACAACGCTCCTTTTGGAATTGCGCAGTCGCCACTCGACAAAATCGAATTACCATGGTCAATCCGGCACTGCTGGAAATCCTCGGCGGATACAGTGCCCAGGAAGCGATGCAACTCGATCCCGGTACACAGATTTATTCGAACGCCAACGACCGCGACACGCTCATCGATGTTTTGCGCAGAAGCGGAAAGATGAAAGGCTGGGAAACCACATCTCAAGCGGCGCAATGGAGGGTTGATCCCGGTGCGGCTCACCGGTCTTCTGACTCCCTGCCACCGATGGTAAGCCTGAGCGTTCTCAATCGTATGTGGAAGACATCACGCAGCAGAGCAGCTTGGAGCGGCAAGTGCGGCAAGTGCAGAAAGCTGGAAGCAGTAGGGCGCCTGGCGGGCGGCATGGCGCATGACTTCAACAATGTGCTGGTGGTCATCAAGCTCTCCACCGAGATGATGCTGGGTCAGATCACGCCCGATAGTCCTTTCAGCAAGCCTCTTCTACAAATCTCGAATGCTGCCGACCGCGCCGCTGCGCTGACCAAACAGATGCTGGCCTTTAGCCGCCAACAGATGATGCAGCCGAGAATCATCAATCTGAATCGGTGGTCAATGAAACCGCGCACATGTTGCGACGGTAATTGGCGAAGACATCGAGCTCGTCACCGACCTTGCGTCCGAATATTGAAAATTCGAAGCTGGATCCCGATCAACTTACCCAGGTCATCCTGAACCTCGCTGTCAATGCTCGCGACGCAATGCCGCAAGGCGGTACGTTACACGTCGACACAAGCTCACGCAAGTCTGGACAAAGCCTATGCCCGGGAGCACCCTCCGGCTCAACCGGGAAACTATGTGATGATGTCCGTCAGCGACACCGGCACGGGCATCGATCGATCCCTTCTGCCGCGCATCTTCGATCCATTCTTCACGACGAAAGAAGTCGGCAAGGGAACAGGCCTGGGACTTTCTATCGTGTACGGGATCGTGAAGCAGAGTGGAGGCTACATCTGGGTTTACAGCGAACCCGGACACGGCACCACCTTCAAAATCTACTTTCCGTCAACCACGGCTGCTCTGGACAGGCCGGCTGTACGATCCGATAACTCCAGCCGCCCCTCGGGACAACTCGTGCTCATCGTCGATGATGATCCCAGCATCAGGGACAATATCCGGGATTGCCTGGAACAACTGGGCTATCGCGTTCTAATTGCCGGAAGCGGAGATGCTGCGTTGAAAATTTGCGATGATCTCGCAGGCAAACTCGACTCTGGTTATCACCGATCTCGTCATGTCGGGAAAGAGCTGGCAACGAGCTGGCGCACGATTTGGCCGAGCGCTATCCGGATGTGCGTATTCTCTTCATGTCCGGCTATACCGAAAACGGCGCGGTCCGGAGGGAAGTGCTTTTCAACGGCAGCCCGTTCCTGCAGAAGCCATTCAGCGTGGCTGAACTGGCTGACGCGGTGCATGGCACGCTGGCGCTGAAAGCCGACCTCATCTAAAGGCTTGGCTTTAGTGCTTGATGCTTCCGATAGGATCGCCTGTTTCGGCGGGGCAGTAACAGCGGGCATAGTTTTCGGGATCGAGTTGTTCGGCCGCACAGTACAGTCCGGGCACGCTGCCCGGCACTACGTAGGCGGCTGAGCTGGACACGTTATAGAACTTCAACCACTGGCCCTGCACAGCCTCATCGCTGCTTGATTTTAGCGTAAAGCGAGGACAGTCCCGCCGCATCAATTCGGGGCAACTTCCATTCTTTGGAAAATTGATATTCCTGCTCCCACTCTCCGGGAGTCGTGCTGCTGGCATAAATTAAGTTCGTCAGGTAATACACCGATGAGTCCAGGAGCGAGCCATCCCTGGCAAATGTCACTGTGCGGAATGATGGGTTCTGATTGTAGACAGGCGAAATCGGCAGGTGTGATCAGCACAAAGCTGGAGTCGCTTCCGGATGGATCGAGTATCCGAAAGTCGTCAACGTGGATATGACCGGCAAAACTGGCGATCACGGTGCCGTGATACTTCTCCAGCAAGCTCTCAAATTGCGCAGTCCGGGAAGGCGCCCACAGAGGCACCACACCCGACAGGCAGGTTTGCGCCTGAGAGGCTCGCTGGGCAGCGCTCTTCAGCAATCCCTGGTACTTCTGAATGCTCGCGAAGCTATCGATCCCTGGTGGAATGTGAAACATGATCCACACCTTCTGGTGGGCGGCTTTGGCCTTGCTCAGTCTCGACTCCAGCCAATGGAAGGCTTCGTCCGGACCATTCGACGGAACCGCGGCGCACTCCTGGTCGAACTTGGCCGCATGATATTTGTCCGAGAAGAGGACCGTGTTGAGCGAAATGATGCGCACGCCCGGAATCGTTGGATGAGCTACGTCGAAGCTGCCCGTCTCTTCCCAGGCGCCGCGCATTTCGTCATCGCCTTGCGCCAGGTCGCGGACCGGCTCGGCGGTGTCGTGGAGAAATCTCCCGCCCGCTTCGATACTGTAGTTACCGCAATCCTCGTCGTTGTTCCCAGGAGTTATCAGGATTTTCGTGTCGGGATAACGCTTGCGAAGCTGCAAGGCTAGAAACCTGATGGTCTTTAGCACGAACTTGCGGTAGTGTTCTCGATCGCTGTCGTGAGTGATGTTCTGATAGGTCTGGGGAAAGCGATGCGCCAGACTGTCGCCTGCGATCATCACCAGCGCCGGACGCGGCAAAGTCTTCTGCATCTGGTCAAGCGACGACTGCAGCAGCCACCAGTTGGTGTCTTGCCCATACTGGCTGAAGGCCCGCATCTTCGAGCCATTCAGGATGCTCTCCCACTGCGAGGGCCCGGCCGCATCGAGTTGCGCAACCAGACTGGGATCGAACATCGGATTGAAGTGAATGTCAGCGGCGATCAGCATTTTGTCAGCCGAACCCGATTTCGTCTGACCAGCCTGGAGAGGTATCACGCCTAACGTGAGCAACAGCAGAGGGACGAGAGCAAGCTTAAGTCTTTCGGCAACGATTTTCCCGGGGAGGGTTTGCTTCATCAGTATCGTGGAAGTTTCCTCGCCGTCGTTCGCGGGATCTTCCTCTTTCAACGGATTGTTTTACGGTAACCAATTGTACTATCG
Source organism: uncultured Acidobacteriaceae bacterium (assembly GCA_963698845.1). Taxonomy (GTDB): domain Bacteria; phylum Acidobacteriota; class Terriglobia; order Terriglobales; family Acidobacteriaceae; genus Bog-257. The sequence continues at coordinate 665,130 of CAVOSH010000004.1, read as the reverse complement.
GCATTTTGTGATTCGGGCGGTTTCTCCTCGCTTAAGCGTCAGCGGAGGCGGCTGTTGCGCCTTGTCTGCCAGCAGAACTTCAAGCGTCATGCTGTCGCCGTGAATCGTTCCTTTGTAGGTCGCGGGAAGATCATTCGGAGGGCTGTCCTTCTTGATGGGGCCGCCACGTTGCGGTGTGTACGTCCCCGTGGCTTCGAAGTCTCCGCCGGCATCGGGTTTGATCGAGCTCATGATCACACCCTGGGCGCAGTCGAACTCGAAGGTTGTGTTTTTGCTGCTCATCACCATGGAGACGTGGCTCCCGCCCCAGACCTGGGGTGCGCCGGAGGAATTGTCCGCCTGGCCTGGCGAGGTGGAAATGCCGAGCAGCAGGGTCGCGATCGTCAGTACAACAGATTGAATTGGTTTCATGATCAAGTCATCTTCCAACAAACAACTCAAGGTATCGGATGAGCTCAGGCCGAATTCAGTTGTCGGAGAATACCTCTCGGGAGAGAAACGAAAAGACACACGGGAACCTGTGCAGGCGCCGGCGTAGTAGAAAGTTTCCGCAAAATTTTCTTTGACAGCTTACGATTGGTTGATCTAGAGTAGTTCGATCTTATGACGCTTTCCCGCCAGTTCCACCTGTTCGCAACAACAACAGCGGCGACACGTGTGTCCACAAGCACACGTGGCTCATCACTTGGGCGGGAGGCGGACCGGCACTAGTTCTTAAACAGTACAAGAACCGGATCAATCCGAACCCACCGCCCTAAAGGCTGGTGGGTTTTTTGTTTTTGCGGAAACGCACGACGGAGATCATGTGAACCCAGTACACGCTTCACGAGCGCAGGAGAGCATCAGCCGCCAGGAGCGGCCGGAACTCGTGCTGGCACGCCGCTCGGCAAAAGAGCCTGCGGAAATGCTCAGTTCCGAAGCAGAGTGCCGAGTCGTGGTAGTTGGATTCGGCACGGTAGGCCGTGCACTTGCGCGCTTGCTGCAATCCCAGGGCGGCCCGCACCGATTGCGTCTGACGCACGTCTGCAATCGCGATGTGGCTCGCAAGAGGGTGAGCTGGGCGGGTCCGGACGTGATCTGGACCGAGAGCATCCCGGAGGTCCTGGATTCCGACGCGGACGTGATCGTCGAGTTAATGGGAGGTCTGGATCCCGCTTACGAATTGGTGGCTCGTGCTCTGCGACGTGGAAAATCGGTAGTGACCGCTAACAAACAGTTGATGGCACACTGCGGATCTGAGTTGTTGCAAATTGCCGCCGAGCAGGGGCAATACCTGGGATTCGGCGCCTGTGTAGCCGGCGGGGTACCGGTGCTATCCGGATTGCAGGATGGACTGGCCGGCGATCGCATCGTTCAAATCCGCGGCATCCTCAACGGCACTTGTAATTACATCCTCAGCCGGATTGAACAAGGCGGCATCACCTTTTCAGAGGCGCTCCGCGAAGCACAGAATGCGGGCTTTGCTGAGGCCGATCCCAGCTTCGACCTCGACGGTCAGGACGCCGCTGCCAAACTGGCAATCCTGGCGCGCGTGGGGTTGAAGGTCGGAATCGAACCGGAAAAGGTCACCTGCCGCACGATTCGCAACGTATCGACCATCGATTTCGAATACGCAAGAGACCTGGGTTGCACCATCCGCCAGATTTCCACGGTGGTGATGAACCAGGGTGAGGTTCATATCGGGGTGGAGCCGTCGCTGGTCAACAAAGGATCTCTTTTAGCGAAGGCGACGGGAAGTCAGAATCTCATCGTAAGCACCGGTCGATACGGCGGCGAGACCATGTTCGGTGGCCAGGGCGCCGGCGGCGATCCTACTGCCGTTGCTGTTCTCTCCGACCTGATGCAGGCAGCCCTGTATCGACGCAACCGTCCGATGAAGTTCGCGCATGCTCGGGCCTCCGAATGCGAGCCCACGCTCGGACTGGAGTCGTCCCATTATGTTCGCTTCGTAGTACGGGATCGCCCCGGAGTCATTGCCTCCTTGGCGGTTGTTTTCGCCAAACACGGAATGAACCTGCACGCCATTCTGCAGAAACCGGGCTATGACAAAGAGGCCCTGCCCTTTGTCATTACCCTTGAGCCGTGTACGCAGAGCCTGCTTGCGGCGGCAATGGAAGAAATTCATGGCTTCGATTTTCTGGTGGACTCTCCGATTTCGATGCCCATTGTGCAATAGGAGCCCAACTCATGCATTTGCGCTGCAGCAACACCGACTGTGCTGAAACCATCGACCTACACGACCACGCCCTGTCGTGTCCAGTCTGCTCCGAGCTGCTGGAGATCGTCGTAGACCTTCCGCGCGTTGAACCCTGTGACCTGAAACGCATCTGGCGCGAACGCCGGTGTTCTTACGACAAGCGCGACCTCAGCGGGGTGTGGCGCTTCCGGGAATTTCTGCCCGGCGGTTACTCCGAGATTGTCACCATGGGTGAAGGCAACACTCCGCTGGTGGAAGGCAAACGGAGCGCGGATTGGGCCGGGTCGCGGAACTTACGGTTCAAGCATCTTGGCTGGAACCCGACCGGCTGCTTCAAGGATTTGGGAATGACCGTCGGCGTGACGGAAGCCTTGCATATGCGGGCCAGAGTGGTGGGATGCGCCTCAACCGGAAACACCGCAGCATCTCTTGCCGCCTACGCAGCTCGCGCCGGACTGAGAGCGAAGGTCTACCTTCCGGCGGGCCAGGTCTCGGAGAACAAACTTGCCCAGGCCGTCGATTTCGGTGCCGAGATCGTGCACGTGGCCGTCAGCTTTGATGTGGCGCTCAACAGGATTATGTACGAGGCCAACGGCAGCCTCTATTTCCTCAACTCCATCAATCCGTTTCGCATTGAAGGACAGAAGACGGTGATGTTCGAGATGCTCGAACAATTGGCATGGCAAAGTCCCGACTATGTCATCGTGCCGGGCGGCAATCTAGGAAACAGTTCGGCATTTGGCAAGGCGCTCTCCGAATTGTATGAAGCAGGATTCATTGACCGTCTTCCTCGACTGGTCATCGTTCAGGCTGACGGGGCCAATCCCCTGGCCAGGATGTGGCGCTCGGGTTCAAACGAGCTTGATGTAGTGGATAAGCCCAGAACTGCCGCCACAGCCATTCGTATCGGCAATCCACGTTCCTGGAAAAAAGCGTTGCGAGCCGTGCAGCAGACGGGCGGGCTGGTCACAGATGTCAGCGATGAAGAAATCGCGGAGGCCAAGGCGGTGATTGGGCGGGATGGAATCGGCTGCGAGCCGGCGTCTGCCACCACACTCGCTGCCCTGCGAAGACTCACGGAGCAGCAGGAGATCGATCGCGATGCCATGGTGGTGGCCATTCTTACCGGCCATGCACTCAAAGACACCGACTTCATTTTGAAGTCCAACCTGGCCCAGCCAGCCATGCAAGGAGAATGGCGCGCATGAAGAATGCAAGAACCCAAGTTTCCGCTAACCACGCGATTGAAATCAAAGTACCGGGATCCATTGCGAACCTTGGTCCCGGCTTCGACACGCTTGCCGTTGCCGTGCAGCTGTATCTCACGTTGCGCGTGACCCGGTTGCCTGGACAGGGGCATCGTGAGTATCGCTTCACCGGCTATGAGCCGAGCGGAGAAAACCATATCGAGCGAGCTTATCGGGCTGTCGCCGGAGAAGAGGCAGATTCATCGCCTTCGCTGGCCCTGGAGGTTCGCAGCGAAATCCCGCCAAGTGCGGGCCTGGGCAGCAGCGCTGCGGCGACCGTTGCTGGCTTGAGGCTATACGAAGCGGTTACCCAGCCGGTGCCTCTGCAAACGTTGCTGAACCTGGCCTGTGCGCTGGAATCGCATCCGGATAACGCGGCGGCTTCGCTGCTCGGGGGACTTACGCTCAGTTGCGCCATGCCCGATGGGTCGGTTCATGCCACGAAGTTTCCCTGGCCTGACTCGTTAGCATTTATTGTGGCGTCGCCTGCGTCGCCGTTGGGCACGAAAGAATCGCGGGCGGTGCTGCCCAATTGTGTCTCGCGCGCTGACCTGGTTTTCAACTTGCAGCGCGTGGCGCTGTTGTTGCAGTCGTTACGGAGCGGCGACTTCTCGTTGCTCAAGCATGCCTTAGGCGATCGGGTACACCAGCCATATCGCGAGAGTGTCGTGCCCGGGTTGGCGGAGGCGCTGAACCTCAAACACCAGGATCTGCTGGGTATCTGTCTTAGCGGTTCCGGCCCGTCAATCGTGGCCATGGCGGAGCGTAACCTGTGGGAAATCGGCGACCTGCTGGGTGCGATTTACCAACGATCCGGAATCGACTACCAGCTGCGAATTCTTGATGCCCACCAGGAAGTCAGCGCCCGTCCGGAAGTCTTTCGCGCCGGGCTGCTTTGTTGCTCTTGAGTTGTCGCTCAGCCGCGGGCCGCCCCATAGCGAGAGAGGGAAGCGACCCGCGGCCGGTTCTTGCTCTACAATCGCGCTGATGGAGCGCATCATCTTCCACGTCGATATGGACGCCTTCTTCGTGTCGGTCGAAGAGCTCTTCGACCCAGCGCTGAAGGGCAAGCCGGTTGTCGTAGGTGGACAGCGCCATGAGCGTGGGGTCGTTTCCGCTGCATCGTATGCCGCCAGAAAATTCGGTGTTCACTCGGCGATGCCGTTGCGCACGGCTGCCAAGCTTTGCCCGCAGGCAATTTTCGTCAACGGACACCCCGACCGTTACCGGGACTATTCCGGAAAAGTCTACGAGGTTCTGAACCGTTTCTCCCCCAAGCTGGAGATGGTTTCGATTGACGAAGCCTACGTCGACATGACGGGCACCGAGCGATTGCACGGGCCGCCGCTGCGCGCTGCTCACGCGCTGCACAACACGATGAAGGCCGAGACCCAGTTGAACTGCTCCGTTGGGATCGGCACCTCGCGGCTCATTGCCAAGGTCTGCTCCGATCAGGCAAAGCCGAATGGCGTGCTCTGGATTCTGCCGGGCAGGGAAGTGGAGTTTCTGGCGCCGCTGGATGTGCGCAAAATCCCCGGAGTGGGCAAAGTCATGGAGAAGCGGTTACAGGAGCAAGGGATCACCAAGGTCGGCGACCTGGCATCGCATGATGAACACTGGCTCCAAGAAAACTTTGGCGCGCTGGGTGTGGCGCTCTCCGGCAAGTCGCGCGGCCTGGATGCCGGAGGTTGGTTCGATAGCGACATCGGCGAAGATGAAGGCCCGAAGTCGATCAGCCACGAGCACACATTTTCAGTAGACACCAACGACGCGCAACAACTGGAGTCAACGCTGGCGCGGTTGACCGAGATGGTGTGCCGCCGCCTGCGCGAGCAGAACCTGCATGCCCGAACCTTGCAGCTCAAACTGCGCAATACCGCCTTCCAGACCATTACGCGAGCACACACGCTGACTCGGCCGACCGCCGTGGATTCCGAAGTGCTGGCCGCCATCCGCGAACTCTTCCGGGCGAATTGGAAGGGCGATGCAATTCGTCTGCTGGGCGTGCACGTCTCGCACTTTGAAGAAGAAAGCGAGCAGATTGGTTTGCTGGGTCAGCGCTCGCATGAGAAATGGACTAACGCTCTTTCGGCTGCCGATCGTCTGCGCGAGAAGTATGGCGAGAACGCGGTGTCGCTGGCGACAGGAATGAAGGCCCGCTTCCGCGAGCGCGTGCACGAAAACCCGGCGGCTCTGCCGGGGAAGAAAAAGCCCGAGTAGAAGGCTGGCGCGACGGCGGATCAGGAAGCCAGTTTGGTTACGGGTTCAACATGACGCTCGATCTCACTGGCAGCGCCAGAACGCCTGACCTCTTCCAAATCAAAGAAGGTTTGCAGGTTCAGCCAGAACTCCGGGTTCGTATTGAAGTACCGTGCCAATCGTAAAGCGGTATCCGCAGTGACTCGGCGGCGACCGTGTACGATCTCGCCGATACGCGTGGCGGGCACACGAAGATCGAGCGCCAGCCGGTTCAATGAGAGGCCCATAGGCTTCATAAAGTCCTCGCGTAGAATCTCACCTGGATGAACGGGGGGCTGGAGTCGCTTCTTCATTCAAACCTTCTAGTCGTGGTAGTCGATAATTTCCACGTCGTAACAGTTACCATTACGCCAAACAAAGCATATTCGCCATTGATCGTTAATGCGGATCGAATGCTGGCCGGAGCGATCGCCACTTAACGCCTCCAGGTGATTTCCTGGTGGTGAGGCCAGCACAGCCAAGTCAGTAGCCGCGTGCATTTGCAGCAATTTTCGAAGAGCCACGCGTTGGATGGCACCGAATTGCCGGCTGCGTTCATACGCAAAAATGCGCGCGGTTTCGCGGGACCGAAAGCTCTTAATCATGTGTAGTGTATAACGCTACACGTTATACGTAAAGCGGTATATTATGTCTCGACTCCCTGCGCGCTGCTAAAATGCCATTTCCGTTCCCGGCTCCCGCCAGGTGTACGATCCCAGCGTCTTCAGGTAATTGCCGCGGAGGAACGCCGAGGGATTCTCGATGTTCACCATGCTCATGGCGCCGCGCATCTGGCGGATCGAGACGTACTCGTGCTCGTCCATCCAGCTCTCGATACCGGCCAGCACCACGCCGATATGCTCGATGCCATAGCGTAGCAGCGCCGAGGTCATCATAGATGACGTGCGCGCCGGCCATCATGCACTTCAACACGTCGCTGGAATCATGCACGCCGCCGGTGATGGCGATGTAGGTTTCCACCTGATGGTAGAGGATAGCGGCCCAGTGGAGACGGAGACGCAATTCGTGAGGACTGCTCAACACCAGGTTCGGTGTGACCTCCATCTCCTCCAGGTCGAAATCGGGCTGATAGAAGCGATTAAAGATCACCACGCCGTCGGCGCCGGCATCCGACAGCCGCTTCGTGAAGTTGGCGCACGAAGTGAAGTACGGCCCCAGCTTAACGGCGATCGGAATACGGACTCTCTTGCGGATGGCGCGCACGATGTTGCAATAGCGAGTCTCCAGATCACTGGCTGACAGATCAGGATCGGAGGCTACATCGAAGATGTTCAGTTCCAGGGCATCGGCGCCCGCCTGCTCCATGTATTCGGAGTAGCGCACCCAGCCGCCCGGCGAGCGGCCGTTCAGGCTGGCGATCACCGGGATGCTGACCGACTTCTTGCCCTTGTGCAGCAGTTCGAGATAGCGGTCCGGGCCGATGTGATACTTCTGCATGTCCGGCAGATACGAAGTCGATTCGGCGTAGCTGTTCGCGCCATACTCCAGCGCGTTGTCGATGTTCTCGCTCTCCGCTTCAATCTGCTCTTCCATCAGCGAGTACATCACGATGGCCGCGGCGCCGGCATCTTCCATGCGGGCGAAGTTCTCCAGCTTCTCCGTCAGTGGGGAGGCGGAGACGACGATCGGATTGCGCAGCTTCAATCCAAGATAATTGGTGGACAGGTCGATCATGATCTCTTCTCCCTATTTCTTCTCAAAGTTCATGGCAGCCATGTGCTGATACAGTCTCCAGCGCTCGTTGACGTTTTCCTGCGCCGCATCCAGCAGCTTCTTGGCCTCATCAGGATTGCTGTTGACCAGCATGGTGTAACGGGTTTCGTTGTAGATGTAGTCCTTCAGCGGAATGCTGGGCGCGCGCGAGTCGAGCACGAAGGGGTTCTTGTTTTCCTTCGCCAGCGTCGGGTTGTAGCGGAACAACGGCCAGTGACCGGAATTTACCGCGGCCTTCTGCTGATCGAGGCCGTGCACCATGTCGTAGCCGTGCGCGATGCAGTGGCTGTAAGCGATGATGAGCGACGGACCATCGTAGGCCTCCGCTTCGAGGAAGGCCTTCATCGTCTGGCCATCGTTGCCGCCCATGGCGATATGAGCCACGTAAGCGCGGCCATAGTTGATGGCCATCATCGCGATGTCTTTCTTCGGAGTGTGCTTGCCGCCGGCGGCAAACTTCGCCACCGCTCCAATCGGCGTAGCCTTCGACATCTGGCCGCCGGTGTTGGAGTAGACCTCGGTGTCGAGCAACAGCACGTTGACGTTGGCTTCGGAGGCGAGCAGGTGATCCAGTCCGCCGTAGCCGATGTCGTAACCCCAACCGTCGCCGCCGATGACCCACACGCTCTTCTTCACCAGCGCGTCGGCGATCCCGAGCAGATCGTGCGCGGCAGGAGAATTGTTAGCGGCCAGCTTTTCCTTCAGCGCCTTCATCGCGGTCGCGCTGCGCGAAGATGCCCTGCTTCCGTCGATTGGTCGGCGCTGAGAATCGCAACCGCGAGATCATCGCCGATCGTGCTTGCCAGCCGTTCGACGAATTCCTTCGCATACTGGTTCTGACGATCGACTGCCAGCCGCATGCCCATACCGAACTCGGCATTGTCCTCGAACAGCGAGTTCGACCATGCCGGGCCGCGGCCCTCGGAATTCACGGTATAAGGCGTGGTCGGCAGGTTGCCGCCGTAGATCGAGGAGCATCCGGTGGCATTGGCAATCAGCGCGCGGTCGCCGAACAGGCGAGTCATAGTCGAGATATACGGTGTCTCGCCGCATCCAGCGCAGGCGCCGGAGAACTCGAAGAGCGGCTCCAGCAGTTGCGCGTCCTTCACCTGGCCGTGTGCCAGCTTCTCGCGCGACAGCTCGGGAATCGACAGGAAGTACTCCCAGTACTCGTTGTACTTCTCGCGCAGCGGAGGCTGCGGTTGCCATGTTGATGGCGCGATGCTTGGCCTCGCTCTTGCTCTTGGCCGGGCAGACCGCCACGCATAAGCCGCAGCCGGTGCAGTCTTCAGGTGATACTTGAAGGGTGTACTTCAACTCTGACAATTCACGCCACTTGGGAATCGCCATCTGGAAGCCCTCAGGAGCATGGTTGAAGCTGCCGTCGTAAACCTTGGCCCGAATCACGGAGTGCGGGCAAACCATGACGCACTTACCACACTGGATACAGAGCTGCTCATCCCAAACCGGAATCTCCAGGGCGATGTTGCGCTTCTCCCACTTTGTGGTACCCGTGGGAAAGGTGCCGTCGATGGGCATGGCGCTGACCGGGATCTCGTCGCCATCACCGGTAATCATCAATGCCTCGACGTTGCGCACGAAGTCAGGAGCATTCGCCGGGACCGGCGGGCGAACGTCGAACTGCGAGGTCGCCGTCTGTGGGACCTTCACCTCGTGGAGGTTCTCGAGCGAGGAATCCACCGCCGCGAAGTTCTTGCGCACTACGGACTCGCCGCGCTTGCCGTAGGTCTTCTCGATGGCATGCTTGATGGCGGCGATGGCTTCCGCGCGGGGCAACACGCCGCTGATAGCGAAGAAGCAGGTCTGCATGACGGTGTTGATACGGCCGCCCATGCCGGCCTTGCGGGCCACATCCACAGCATCGATTACGTAAAAACGCAGCTTTCTCTGGATGATGGTCTCCTGCGCCGCTCGCGGCAGATTGTCCCAAACTTCGTCCGGCCCGAATGGAGCTGTTCAGTAGGAATACCGCGCCGGGCTCGGCGGCTTTCAGAACGTCGAGCCGCTCCATGAAGCTGAACTGATGGCAGGCGACGAAGTTGGCGCGCGAGATAAGGTAGGTAGAGCGGATCGGCTGCTTGCTGAAGCGCAGGTGCGAGGTGGTTACCGCGCCCGACTTCTTCGAGTCGTAGACGAAGTAGCCCTGGACGTTCAGCGCGGTCTCTTCGCCGATGATCTTGATGGTGTTCTTATTCGCGCCCACGGTTCCGTCGGAGCCCAATCCAAAGAACATGGCGCGCACGGTTTCGGCCGGCTCGGTCGAGAAGGCCGCATCATAGTCCAGGCTGGTGTGCGTGACATCGTCGTTGATGCCGATGGTGAAATGATTTTGCGGCGCGTGCTTCGTCAGCTCGTCGAAGATGCGGGCGACCATGGCCGGGGTGAACTCTTTCGACGAAAGTCCGTAGCGTCCGCCAATCACCTTGGGGAAACTCGCCATCGGCGCCTTGCCGGCGGTGAAGCCTTCGGTCAAGGCAATGATGACATCCTGGTAGAGCGGCTCGCCGATGGCGCCGGGTTCCTTCGTGCGATCGAGGACAGCAATGCTCTTCACCGTGGCCGGCAGCGCGTTCAGAAAGTGTTCAAGCGAGAACGGCCGCATCAGGCGAACCTTCAGCATGCCGACCTTCTTGCCCTGCGCGCTCAGGTGATCGACGGTCTCATGAACGGCTTCGGCGCCGGAGCCCATGATGATGATGACGTGCTCGGCATCGGGAGCGCCTTCGTACTGGAACAGCTTGTACTCGCGGCCGACCAGCTTCGCGAACTTGTCCATCACGTTCTGCACGATCGTCGGGACAGGCCAGGTAGATACGGATTCACGGCTTCGCGGCCCTGGAAGTAGACGTCCGGATTCTGTGCCGAGCCCGCGCAGCACCGGATGATCAGGCGAGAGGGCGCGGGCACGATGCGCGCGCACCAGTTCGTCGTCGATCATGGCGCGCATGTCGTCGAGGCGTGAGCTGTTCGATCTTGGATACTTCGTGCGAGGTGCGGAACCCGTCGAAGAAATGGATAAACGGAATCCGCGACTCCAGCGTGGCTGCGTGAGCGATCAGCGCCATGTCCATGGCTTCCTGCACGGAGTTCGACGACAGCAGCGCGAATCCGGTCGGACGCACTGACATCGCGTCCTGATGATCGCCGAAGATCGACAGCGCCTGCGCGGCGATGGAGCGAGCGGCAACGTGAATCACGGTCGGCGTCAATTCGCCCGCGATCTTGTACATGTTGGGGATCATCAGCAGCAGACCCTGGGCTGAGGTGAACGTCGTGCCCAGCGCGCCAGCCTGCAGTGCGCCGTGCAAAGCTCCGGCAGCTCCGGCCTCGCTTTGCATTTCGATGACCTTGGGAACGGTGCCCCAGATGTTCTTGTCGCCGATTGACGCCCAGGCGTCGGAGGACTCGCCCATGGGCGATGACGGGGTGATGGGTAAATGGCAGCGACTTCGCTGACGTGGTAAGCCACGTGAGCGACCGCCTCGTTGCCGTCGACGGTCACTTGCGTTCTCGGCGTTGCGCCGTCGGTCGACTGCTCGGATCGAGGAGGCCTCGCCGGCTGCCGATGAATCCGTATGAAGGGTGGCAGCCGGCGAAGCGGAGTATTCAGTTGTTTTCACGTCTTTCATCCCCCGGACCGCATCGGAGCGCGGTCCACTGCGAACTTAGGAATCTGTACTGTCCACGATAGGCGGGTACTTGGCGCGGGGGCTGTGACGGAGCTACTTACTAACCTGTGATGCACGTCACATACAGGGCGAGGCAGGCGCGGATGTTCGAGAGTTACGACGAACTGGCCGCATGAATCGGAATAACTAATGACAAGGCGGCGTCAGAGTGTTACTGTCGGCAAACGTTGCGCTGAGGCCATCATCGCGACAGGATTCCCGCCCCATTGCCGGCGCTCCCGCCGGCGACGTACGACTTCGGCAAAGCCTTTAGGCCCTTGTAATGCCCGGCCCTCACTCCGTTCTTAAACCGTCGTACAGGAGGACTCAATGCACAGCAGGACGCGAATGGTATTGCCCTTGATGGCCTTTATGCTGCTACTGGTTTCGTTGCCAACGATGGCTCAGACCTATGACGCAATTTACAACTTCAGCGGCGAGAGCGACTCCGGAAATCCGCAATATGGGGTGACGGTCGATGCCAACGGTAATATTTGGGGCACGACGGCGCAAACCGTTTTCCAGATCTCACGCCGTGGCTTCTCGACGATCTACAAGTTTTCGCTGAGTCCCAGCTACCCCGAAGAGGTACTGCTGGACCCGACGGGCAGAATCTGGAGTGCAACCGCAAACCTGGGAGATCGGAACTGCAATTCGCAAGGATGCGGTACGCTATTCAACCTGCGTCCCTACCTGACGGTAAGTCCCACGACGAACCATTACTGGAACGAGACCTCCGTTTACAGCTTCCACGGCAGCGCGCACGGGGATGGAAGCACTCCGAACCCCGGCCTGATTATGGACAGTGCCGGCAATATTTTTGGCACTACGTCAGGGGGTGGCGGCAGCTGTAATTGCGGAACGATCTTTGAGTTTTCGGCTGCGGGGCAGATGACGACGCTCTATGCCTTCACGGGAGGCAACGATGGCAAAAGCCCGTTGAGCGGGTTGGTCGCCGTGGGTGGCAAGTTTTACGGGACCACATCCTTCGGCGGCAGTGCTGGCCATGGAGTGGTGTATGAGCTGAAGCTCACTGCTGGAACTTGGGTGGAGACGCCCATCCATTCTCTGCAAGGCAGCGACGAGGGCGAATTTCCATATGGAGGTCTCACCGCTGACCCTGACGGAAACTTATATGGAACTACGCTGGGAGGCGGAACCGGCGGCGGCGGAACCGTGTTCAAGCTTACGAACAACGCCGGAGTCTGGAGCTATCAGCTAGTGTCTCCTCTCAGCGGAAGCGGCGGCCCGACCGGCAACCTGGCACTGGATTCACAAGGGAACATCTACGGCTCAACAGAAGCGGACGGCGCTTTTAACGGGGGCTCCGCGTTCGAACTCGTGCCTTCTGGACAGAGCTGGACCTACCACACTCTTCATGATTTCTGCCTCAGCGGCTGCGGTGGCTTCGCTCCGCTGGGAAAGGTCAGTCTCGATAGCGCGGGCAATCTCTTCGGCACTACAGTGGATGGAGGTACCGGATGCGCGCCCATAGGCTGCGGCGTGGTGTGGGAGATCAGCCGCTGAACTCTGATTTTAGTGCGAGCTGGTCGGCGCAGTCGGCGAAGGGCGATGAGGCGCCGCCATTATGATGCTCATCTCGGCCGATTGCAGACGTAACAGTTTGTTCTGGTGATCGAAGGTTACTGCGAAATGTTGCAGCGGGATGGCTCCAAAGTTGGCCACGTGCGGAACCGGGCATGATTGATCATTCGGGTGGCTCCAAGAACAGTCGATGCTTGGACGCAGGACGGTGGTGATCGTCATCAGCTCGGGTTGCGTGCACTCTCGGTCTACCTTCCTGGATGAGGGCCAGCTCCGAAAACTCCACTACAATCGAAGGCGTGAAGACCTGGGACGTTGTTATCATTGGCGGAGGCGTGATCGGGCTTTCGCTGGCCTGGCGACTTGCGGCACGCGAGTGCGACCGTGCTAGTCGTCGAGAAAGCGTGAGCCCGCACGCGAAGCCACCTCCGCTGCCGGAGGCATGATCGCGCATTGCGATCCTTCAATCCCTGCTGAGTTGGCATGCGATGGCACGAGGCCAGCGCGCGCATGTATCCGGAGTTTGTGGCTGAGATGCGAGCCGAAGCCTTCGAGTCTCCCGATCTGCGCGAGCAGGGAACGATTCTCTTTGCCGCAGATTCCGGCACTCCCACATGCGAAGGCGCCCGGCCCTTGTCCGAGGCGGAGCTTACGGAGTTGGAGCCGCTCATCAAGATGCGGGGTCGCGCTTATTTCTTGCCGGAACGCAGTGTCGATCCCCGCAAGCTGGGCAGCGCACTGGAGAAAGCGGCGAGAACGCTGGGAGTCGACTTCGTCACTGGGTCGCCCGTAACGGAGGTCGCCGTTCTCGGAGGCCGCACCATCGGCGTGCGCACGGCGAAGTCATTCTACGCAGCCGGCAAGGTAGTGAACTGCGCGGGTGCGTGGGCTTCACTGTTGAAACCTCTCGGAGTGCCGACTCGGCCAGTGAAAGGGCAGATGGCTTGCTTGATTCCGCAGGCTGGTGAAGAGCACACCGGTCCGCTGATTCGGCATGTCGTGCGCACACCTGAGGTGTACATCGTTCCTCGCACCGATGGCCGCATTCTGCTCGGCGCCACCGTTGAAGAAGTGGGCTACGACAAGCGAGTGGATCCCGATATGGTGAAGCGCTTCACGGAATGGCGGCAACGGTCGTGCCGGAGATCGCGCGAGATGCGCATGCATGATGCCTGGGCAGGGCTAAGGCCGGGATCACCGGACGGCCTGCCGATTCTGGGAGCAACTTCCATGAAGGGATACTTTGCCGCTACCGGGCATTATCGCGACGGCATCATGCTGGCGCCCGTGACCGCATTGGTGATGACTGAAGTATTGAAGGGACGCAAGCCGCGGTTTGATTTATCGCCGTTCTCACCGCTGCGATTTTCGTGACCGCTGCGTTAAGCGCAAAGCCCCCACGCCGCCCCGCAGCTCGGGCAAATTGCGATTGGCCGATCAAGCTGTCAGGCGCGTTTGATCAGCCGGGTGATGGCGACAAGAATCACGGCGCCCACAAAGGCCACGATGATCGAGCCGATCATCCCGCCTCCCGGCCAGATTCCCATCATGCCGAAAAGCCAGCCGCCGACAAACCCGCCGAGAATGCCAAGAATGATGTCGACGAGAATGCCGTAACCGCCGCCCTTCATCACCACTCCGGCCAGCCAGCCGGCAATCATTCCCACCACATCCATGCGATGAAACCCATGTTGCCTCCTCAGAACCGATCGATCGGCTCATTCGAATTTTGCACCTGGGCCCGGGACTGCCGGGTATCTTACTGGTCCGACAGCGTACATACTACATTCATCTGCTTGCAAACCTTCATCACCCCTTCCACCACCACGGAGTCGCGTCCGCGGTTCCGACCAGATTCGAAGCGACCACCAGTTGCGTCAGGTCTTTGCCTAGCGGCGTCGCCTGCATGCTGGCAATCTGCGCGCCCTTGGAGAACTTGATCTCGTGCTTCCTGGCGTCGCTGCTGGTGATGGTCAATTCAGGATGGTTGGTCTTCAGCGACGTCAGCGCCGTTTGATATACCTTGTCCGCATTCGCCATGAGAACGACGGTGGCAACATCATAGCCGGCGCCATTGGACGACTTGTTGCTCATGCGCTGTACCTGTCCGGAAACAGCTCGTGCCACCATTACCCATTGCGCCTGTGCGGCGACTGTCGTGAACAGCATCGTTCCGGCAATCAGGATCATCCACCATTTGCGCATCGTCATAACCTCCTCCGATGAACCGCTAGCTTTAGAGTGCGCCCGCGAGTCAAAAGTTGTTTGTCGTGAAGAGCACGCCCCAACGATCGGCGACGTTTCGTTGGGGCGGTTTACCTGCAGGGAACTGAGGATTCCGGACGTTACTTCTTCTGCTGATCTTTGGGCGGATAGTACGAGAACATCTTGGTGACGGCTTTATTCAGGTTGTTGATGTTCTTGCTGCTGTTGTCACTGATGGTGTCGGTAGCCGAACCTCGCCAGAGCAACTCGTGATCCTTGGTGTCGGCGATCTCGACCACCAGCGTGCCCAGCTTGGTAACGTAGGTGTTGTAGGTGACGTTTCCCGGTCCCCAATAGCCCCAGCCCCACGCCGGACCAATGGCATAACCGCTTCCGATGACTTCCTTCTGATCGTGAATGCTATTGCTGTAAACCACCCATACGTCAGGATTCGACTGCACCTCGGTCAGCCCCTTGGCCTGCAGTTCCTTGTTGATGGCATCAACGATGCGCTGGTCCCAGAATCCCTTCGCGGGATGTGGGCTCTTTTCCCACATGTAAGTGTGATAGTTGGAGAAATTGGCGCTGCGATCATAGTCGGTGTTGATCTTCTGCGCAAAAGCCACGGTGGAGAGCAGCAAAGCAAGAACAACCCCGGCGAGAATGCGTTTCTTCATGAAGGACGGCTCCCTTTGGATTGACTGCACGATGCATGCCTGTATCATCGCATCGACAAGATACTATCCCGTCTTGCCGCCGTCCAGTCGATTCGAGGCGCCGGGATGGCGCCGGGAACCTTTCCGGGCGCGCTAACGTATCGTGGACGAGGCGGTATGACTGCAATACAAATCTGCGAGTACCTGTGGATCGGATTCTTCGTCGTTTGGGTGATCTGGGGAATCCGGACCAAGGCCGGTCCAGCAGCGCGAGAAATTTTCCTCGCGGCTCTCTTATATCATTATCACTTTCGTCGCTTATTTCCTGATGTTTGCCGGTGACGTTCCGCGCGACTATCTGCGCACCAGCCTGTTCACGCCCGAAGGTTTGGAGCAATGCGCTGGGAATCGCGATCACCCTCGCCGGCATTGCCTTCGCGATGTGGGCGCGCGTCTATCTGGGCGGCAACTGGAGCAGCTCCGTCACCGTGAAGGTTGGACATCAATTGGTGCGGACCGGTCCCTATCGCTTTGTGCGCCACCCCATTTACACCGGCCTGATTTCGTCATTGTTCGGAACCGCTATCGTCCGTCACCAGGTACGCGGAATCATTGCCGTCGTTCTCGCCTATGTCGGCTTCAAGATCAAGAGCAGGATCGAGGAGCGCACCATGATCAGTACGTTCGGCGCCCAGTATGACGAATACAGTCGCACTACCGGCGCCATCGTTCCTCGGCTGTGGTCGTAGCCGGAATGCGGTGTTCGCGCTTCCAGGAAAAACACCCATTCTCGAAAACCAGCCTTCATGAAACCGCCGGGAAGAGGCCACATCCAAAGCCGAGGCGTCATGTGTCAAGATGATTCAGCCCGTTCGCTGAAATTGGTCGCTCTTCGTATTGCGCTTCAGCTGAGTTCTTGGGCGAGTCCGATGAGAAGCCCTTCAGGCCCGCGGATGTAGCAGAGCCGATACGTGTCTTTATACTGGACTACTTCGCCTACGAGCTGGGCGCCGCGCTTGCGGAGCCTTTCAAGCGTCTCATCGATGTCGTCAACGGCGAACATGACGCGGAGATAGCCTAGAGCGTTCAGCGGGGCGTTGCGGTGATCCGCGACGGAAGGCGGCGTGAGGAAGTGGGAGAGCTCAAGCCGACCGTGGCCGTCCGGCGTGCGCATCATGGCAATCTCGACGCGCTGATCGCCCAGTCCAGTGACACGTCCGGCCCATTCTCCTTCGATCGTCGACCGCCCTTCGAGCTCAAGGCCGAGCTCGCGAAAGAAATCAATCGTCCCTCCGAGGTCATCGACGACGATTCCTACATTGTCCATCCGTTTGAGCGCCATCTTGTCCAGTCTACAAGGTGCCGTCTAACAACACTGCGGCTGAAGCCGTCCCCTTTCATGACCTGTGCTAGACTCGCTCCGCCTGTTGAGAGCTGTCACCAAATATCAAGGAGCGCCTAGATGCTTCGCAGGGCCGCAGTCATCCTCTTCGTAGGACTAATGTTGTCGCTTTCCGCATTCGCGCAGGGAAGCGGTCAAGCCGCCTTGCAGAGCTATTTTGTGGGACGCCAGATCACGTTGCAGATCGATATGCCGGGCACGGCGAAAGGCGTTGACCTGCGTCAGGACCGCGATGATCCCATGGACTGGAAGCAATACTCCAGCCGCCTGAAGGAGTTCGGGCCGGCGATCCGCAGCGGTGACCGCTCAACCATCACGACGCTCGTGGTCAAGAAAAATCTGATCGAGTTCCAACTCGATGGCGGCGGCTTCGGCACCTTCTGGGACGACGACAGCACTACCGTCACTCCGTATCACGTCGACAAAAGCAACTATGAGAAGCAGCTGGAGCGCGATCTTCGCAACACCACCGATCCGCAACGCCGGCGCGATCTGCAGCGCGAACTCGACTATGCCCGCAGCCGCCGCGAGCGCGAACAACGGGCAGACGATCGCGCCGCCCAGATTGCCAGCCAGATGAAGACACAGCAGGTAGCCGATAAACGGATCCGCGGCGGTTCGCGATTCAATATGCGCTGGAACAGCGCTATCCCGCAGGACCAGCTCACGCCTGATGCGGTTATGAAGATGCTGGAAGCCTATGTCGATTTCGGCGACCTGCAGCAGCAGAAGCCGATCCTGCAAGCCACGGCAACCAATCCGCCGGCTCCGAGCGCTCCCGCCGCGGGCGCCGGGTCAACGCCCATGACCCAACTGAAGCGCGGCATGCAGATCAGCGAGGTCAGCAACCTAATGGGGCTGGGCCGCATGATGTCGCAGTCGACCTCAGAGGAAGGGTTGAAGACGCAAATCTTTGAGTACCTGCCGAATGATTACCGGGTCGCAGTGACTTACGTAGACGGAATCGTGGTGCGCTACTCAATTGAGTCGCGGTGAACCTAGTGCACCGTAAGTGCCCCAGGTTCGGCCGTCTTTTGGCCTAACCTGGGTTCAACCTACGGCGCAAAGTATCCCGAGATATCGATCAACAATTGCGTCAGGCTCGAGGCGTAAGCGTCGATCGATCCATTCGTCGTGGGCACGATAGCCATGTTCGAGGTGATGAATCCGTCGGCGGCATTCAGCGTCGAGACCGTCGGCTGGGACTGTCCGTCGGGCCACAATGTCAGATATCCCAGCGCGCCCGGCGGGACAACCGTTGCGTTCAAGACATACGATCGCGCAACGGGCGGGGGCGCGCAGGGACTGCTCACCATGGCTACAGTTTTCTGACCCAGGAACGGCTGCCCGTTGTTGCTGCGCGAATCAAATGCGCGGCAGGGAGGAAATGGATAAAGTGCCAACCCGGTACCGGCCGGCGCGGAAAAATATCCATTGATGTCGACCAGCAGATCGGTGTCGGCAGAGGGATAGACGGAGATGTTGCCGTTACTACCTCCCGGAACGATGGCGGCATTCGCAACCACGGTTCCCGTGGGATTGTTCAAAGTTGAAACCGTGGGCTGCGGATTGCCTTGCGGCCAGACCGTCAGATATCCCAGTCTCTCGCCGTTGTGCGGCACGACGGTCACGTTGAACGAGTATGCCGTCGGCAGGGTATTCGCCGCGCCCTCTGTAGCTACTGTGATGTCGAGCAAGCCGTCGCCGTTCAAATCGCCCAAGGCGACCGAGTTGGGAAAGGTTCCGGCATCAACGTTCACGGGGTCCAGAAAGGTTCCGTCTCCGATGCCTTCGAATATGTTGACCTGACCAAAGAAGGTGTTGTTCGTCACAACCAGGTCAGAATTGTTACTGCTGACGTCGCCTACTACCACGGATGTTGGATTTTGGCCGGTGCTGTAGTTCACTGGCGTCCGGAACGTAGCGTTACCATTTCCCAGGAGCACGCTAACGTTGTTGCTACCGGAATTTGTCACGGCCAGGTCCGTGTTGCCGTCGTGATTGAAATCTCCGACAGCCACCGAACTGGGGTTCGAGCCGACATTGTGGTTCACGGCCGTCTGGAAGGTGCCGTTGCCATTTCCCAGCAACACGCTGACCGTATTGCCTACGAAGTTTGCAGTAACCAGATCTAATTTGTGATCACCGTTAAAGTCTCCCACCGCCACGGAGTAGGGAGCAGCGCCAGTGCTGTAATTCACGGCCGCGTGGAAGGTGCCGTCTCCGTTGTTAATGAGGACGCTTACGTTCGATTGCCCATCATTGGCAGTCACCAGGTCGAGCTTGCCATTCCCATCGAAGTCGGCGACCGCCACGGAGCGCGGACCTGTGCCCACGGGGTAGTTCACAGCGGCTCGGAAGGTGCCGTCACCATTGCCGAAGAAGACGCTCACGTTGTTGCTGTCGTGGTTGGCGACCACCAGATCGGCTTTGCCATCGTGATTGAAATCTCCCTGCGCTATGGAGGAAGGGGCGCTTCCTGCGCCATACAGAACAGGTGCCTGGAACGTACCGTCACCATTGCCCAGAAGGACGCTGATGTTCGTGTTCTGGTTCGCGGTCGCCAAGTCTGCCTTGCCGTCGCCGTTGAAGTCCCCCACCACGACCGCGCGGTTATAATCGCCCGCCGGATAAGCCACGGCAGGTGAGAAGTCAGCATTACCGTGACCGATGATTCCCTGCACAATGTAGAAGAACGGCACGCAGCCGCTCTGTGACACGGTGAAATCGCGCTGCACACCGCCGCTGAGATACGGCCCTCCGAAGAATCCATTTGGTCTTCGCGTATCGATGACGCGACACGGGGGCAGCGGGAAGAATTGCGATGTGCCATTGCCCGCGGTCTCAAAATAGCCGTCGATATCGACAATGAGGTTTGTGTTGTTGGTGACGTAGAAGCTGATGGCGCCATCCGTCCCGGCTGGAACGATAGCTGCGTTTGCCTTCACGCGCCCATCAGGGGAGTTCATGGTTGAGACGACCGGCTGATTCTCCCCCGCCGGCCATACCGTCAAGTAGTGGAGAGGCCCCAAGGGAGCCACCGTGATGTTGAGCGAATAAGCCTGGGCGCTGGCAGGAATGCCGCACGGGCCTTGCGGAATCGTGAAACTCCGCTGCGCTCCACCCTGCAGCGGGGGACCGCCGAAGTCACCGTTTGGGCCGCGCGTGTCAACCAGTCGGCAGGGCGGCACGGCGACAAACTGCAGCGGCTCAGAGAAGATTGCGTTCACGGTTTGTGCCTGCGTCATCGTGACCTGGCAAGCGCCCGTGCCGGTGCATGCTCCGTTCCATCCGGCGAAGATGAATCCAGCGCCGGGGATCGCCGTCAGTGTCACCTGAGTGTTGGGCGCGTAGGAATGTACGCAAACGCCCGGGCAGTTGATCAAGCCATCAGTGCTGGTGACGGTTCCGTTGCCGAATGCTGCGACGGTCAGGGTGTTGTATCCGGCGAGGATTGGGGTGAGGTTGAAGCTGATCGTCCAGTTGATGTCCTGGTAACCGGCGTAAAGACTGGCGGCCGTGAAGGGATGGTTGGTGACGGTGAGCGGCCCGACCTGCGCCGGAAGCGGAAAGCTGACTGGCCAGTTGTCAGCGGGGTAGGTTGCCCACTGGATGTCCTGGGACTGTTGCGAGCTGCAGCTATAAACGGTGTGCGTCGCCAGGTCGTGCGAAATCGGCTTGAAGTAGAACGTGCTGCCGGTTGCATCGATGGAGAGTTGTGAATTGCTCTGGTAGCCACTATTGCCAACTAGAGTATCGGTGGTAAACCACTGCCCCTGCACACAGGCGTTCAAAACCTGCGTCGAGTCATTAACCGATCCGGTGTTCTGGAGATCAGGCCCAGCCCAGCCCAGTTGATTGCACAGTCCGTCGACCTGGGTTGGCAGGTAAGCCGCTCCGCCCGAGGTTTCGTCGATGGAGTACATGTCGATGCTGCCGTGCATGACGGTGCCACTCGACGTGAGGGTGTAGGTCCCTTGCCATCCGACGACGGCTTTCCAATCGGCGCAGGTCTGCGCCCGAAGGGGAGGAGCGGCGACGAAGCACAGCGATGCTACGCCGAACCATGCCAAGGATGTTGAGAACCGCGTGCGGAAAGCGGTGGCGTGCTTTGTCATATAACCCCCGGTTTTGACTATCGCTTAACTGCGGGACCCGAAGTCAGGCTGCGCCGGCTTGCGGCTGTGCCGTCTGGCAAGTCAAATCAAAGCAAGGGATTATGAGTTCGAGGGGCCCTGGAGCCGAGGGACGTACTGCCCAGTAGCGACAATCCTACTATCGAACCGGGTGAACGGCCACAGTCTTTTTTGCGGCCGCCCCCATGTCTGCCGGTTTTCGAGACGTGGGGATTTCGTCTGTAGTCCAGACGCCCGGATATTGCCAGCATCTCTGAATCAAAGTTTCGCCGAGCTCTTGGACGCACCCACTACCATCCAACCTGGTATTCGCTCTGCACCAGGCCGCTGGGATAGTGTCGCGTGGCTATGTGACGGAGTAGGATGTCACCCGGCAGCGAGCCAAAAAGGGGAATGCCTTCGCCGATAAGGACCGGCACGTGCGTGATCACCAGGCGTTGCACGAGTCCAGCCCGCAAAAATCCCTGGATGGTCACGCCGCCGTCAACGTACACGTGCCGGGCGCCGTGGGCGGCAAGCTGCGTCAATATCTCAGCCGGAGGTCCAGCCATTTGTTCCACGACTCCACGGGCTTTGGACAAATCCAGTTGCTGACTGCTCAGCACCACGACCCGCTTGTCGGCATAGGGCCAGTGCTCCATACCAAGAACGGTCTCGAATGTTTTGCGGCCGATTACGATCGCATCAACGGTTGCTATGAACTCGTCATAGCCGTGAGGTTCGCCACCGCCCGGCGGTAGAAAATCGAGGTCGCCATTCGGCCGCGCAATGAACCCATCGACGCTCGTGCCGACAAAGACCGACACCATCATTCGTAGACTTCCTCCTGCGAGCGGCTAATGGATTACCACACTAATCCCAATCGACCTCGGCGAGGTAAAAGCAATACTTCGGAACCCGTGAACCAACACTTAAGGATTCATCCCCTCATCCATCCACTGTTTGAACCGGGCGATCTGTTCCTTGGGCCAGGGATCATCGCAGGGCATGCTGCCGTCGTCGAGGCGTTCATAAATGGCTTGCGCCTGGGCCTTCACATCGTCATAAGAGGAAAGGTCGAGGCCCAAGTTCTTCATGGAATCAATGTCAGGCGATTCGCGAAACAGCGGTCGAATGTCAGCAGCAAAGCTCACAGCCATACGCACCTCAGGATAGCGATTGGATTTTAGAAAACCCGCGCAGCTGGACAACAGCCGCTATGGTAAACGATGGGGTCGTTCTGAGGCAGATCCGAAGCGACTTCGAAGATTCTCCGCTGCCGTGGGTCTCGCGGTTTTCGAGACCTCGCGTTTCGAGCGAAGCTAGTGACTATTTCGAAGTTTCCTCGGGAACGCGACCGCTGTTGGCGAAGTCGGCTTCCGTCTTTTCCAGCAGCTTGCGGAAATGTTCGCTGAGCCCGGCAGGGGTCGGCCGGAATGTCGGACGCGCGCTCAACATCTTATCCAGCGTGTAAAGCAAGCTTACGTTTGCGGCCACCCTGACTTCGCTCGCTTGCAAGCCGTCGGCTAAGGCGCCTTGGTCGTAGTTCGTGGGATGGCGTCCCAATAAGCATTGCAGCATCACCACGCCAAGAGAAAAAATGTCCGAAGCGCAAGACAGCGATTTGCTCGCCCGGAACTGCTCTGGCGAAAAGTAACCCAAGGTTCCAACCGGACTGCGCGCGGAACGGCGACGGTCGCTCCGATCCAAGGGCCGGAGTGTACGAATACTGTCTTGACCTAAGTATCTGGCTGCGCCGAGGTCGATGAGGACGGCGGTGTCCATGGCCCCGTCCATGCTGTGGCCGTCGGAGTTTCGAAGCATGATGTTCGAGGGCTTGATATCGCCGTGAACAACGCGTCGCGACCAGATCTCCGCAATTGCGGCCGAAACATCGCGCCCAATCGCCAGGACCTCGGATTCCAGCAGTCGTCCATTTGCCAACAGGACGCTCAGCGGTTTTCCCTCGATAAATTCCCAGGCTACGTATCGGGTATGTCTACCATCGGCGTCAAATTGGCCGTGCTCGATCAGCCGGGCCAGGTTGGGATGCGAGAAATTCTCCGTCGCCGTGATCTCCGGTTGGGGACGAACATGCCGTCGGCGATCGAAGTGCAACTTCAGAGCGACGATGTCATTCGCGGGGGTTCCGTCTGGCAGGGAAGTTCGGGTCGCCTTGAAAACCGCGCCCTGGCCGCCAACAGCAATTTCCGGACCTATGACGTAGCGCTGATCCAGCGCCGCCTCGATCTCTTCAGGGACAAAGTGGCAGGCATACCGCTGTAGAACCATAGATCGACCGCCTGGGCGGACTCGTCCGCCTATGTTTCCCTTTTCACAGAATCTGAGCGACGTTAGATTGAGTATACCCGTGCAGAACAGCCTGCGAGAGGGTTTTCGGAGGTCGGGTGGGAGCTGGCGTGAGCAATCATCTCTTAAGGTTTTTCGATAGGCTTGCGGCGATGCGCTCTTTGCGCAGATAGTAAACTGGAAGGATCAGCAAGCTTAGGCACATAACTTATTGCCTGATGCAATCTATCTGTTGAACTACTACTAGAGCCTTAATGAATCTCCGCGAGAAGATCGACTCCGTTCCTCACTGGTATCACCGTTTTGAGTTTTCTCCGGGTGTAACTACGCCCGGGGTCAACGATTCAGCGACGGCACTCACCCTGCTGGAGCTGCCCGAAAATCTATCGGGCCTGCGGGTGTTGGACATCGGCGCGCGCGACGGGTTCTTTTCCTTCGAATGTGAGCGTCGAGGCGCCAGCGAAGTGGTCGCAATCGACTACATGCCGGCAGAGCAGACCGGATTTCCGGTTGCGAAAGAAATACTCGGATCGAAGCTGAACCTCATTCACGACAACGTCTACAACCTCACCCCGGCGAAGTATGGTCGCTTCGATGTGGTCCTGTTCCTCGGCGTCATGTACCACCTGCCAGACCCCATGCGCTGCCTGGACATCCTCCACGACATGATGAACCTGAATGCGACTCTGTACATGGAAACCGTGGTGATCGACGATCAGTTGCCAGCGGAACTGTCGAAGCGCCCGCTGATGGAGTTCTATCCCGGCTTGAGTAAAGGCGAAGACCGCAGCAACTATTGGGGTATGACGGAACAATGCGCCCGGGCGATGCTGCAGGAGAACCACCTCACCTGTACAGCCACACGCCGCAACGGAGAGCGCGGAACATTCGTGGCTGTGAAGACGGACGGCGAAAAAGACTATTACCTTGTGATTTCCCGCAATCTCGTGGGAGGAGTGAATGGCTGGCTAAAGCTGCCAGAAGGGCCATCCGTTAAATGACTCTATCGTGCTGCGGCCATCCGGCGCGCAAACGTCTTGCTCTTGTTATTTGGTTAGCGTTGTTTGCCGTTGCCGTCTCGGCCATTGCGGGTGGCGCCTCCGACCAATCTTCCTTCCTTGAGTTCAACCGAGGCGAAGGGTTTTGCCTTAGAGGCGTCATTCCCGCAATCAAGTGGGATCCTGCTTTGGGAGACGATGACGCCCCCGTGTGGGGATCGTTCTGCGACTCGGATGCCGCCGTGGGGCAGATTGTCTCTCAACCCTTTCTGGCTCCCTCGAGTCTGTCGTTTTTCGTATCCGGGTACATAGGTTTACCAGGACGAAGGCTTTACCTTCGCAATCGGGAGTCGGGAGAAGAGTTTGACCTGATACCCAAACCTGCGGCCGGAGATAGCTGGCGATTTGACACATTTCCATTGCCGGCAAGCTGGCTGGATAAGTCCGTAGAAATGGTGGGGGAAGACAAGGCAACGGCGGTTTACGGCTGGTTTGGCTTTACTGCGCCGCGGCTTCCGTACTCGTCGCTGGCTGCCAGTGAGATTCGCACCGATCGGCCGGCAAGCGGATTCTGCAACGATAACAAGTTTCGTCTCCTAACTTGGGGCAACACCAGCCCTCCTCCCGGCGTTGCTCTTTGGCGCTCGTTCTGTGCCTCCGGCGACAAAGATACCGGATACATGGCGTCCGAACCGTTTATTGCAAGAGCATATCTCGGGCTTTATGTGGTGGGATATCCAGGGACACCGGGTGTTCGCCTTCGGCTCGAGAACCTCCGCGATAAGCGTCAACTGCCGTTGCAGGTGACGCAGTTACCTTACGAATCGGTGCGCCTCTACTACTTCCCCCTACCTCGAGAGTGGAAAGACCAACCGGTACGAGTATTGGCAGAAGACAATGCGATTGGGCCGGGTGGCTGGATCGGGTTCGCTCTTGTTCGTCCGGAGCGGTGGGGTAACAGGGCCTCGTTCGGTTTTCGCGTCCTGTTGCTGATCGTCGGCATGTTTGTTGTGACCATGCTTCCGGCTGCTGCTGCTTGCATCCTTGCTGCCCGCCGCGGGGTTAAGAGCGTTCTGGACCTCACCGCTGTCGCGCTGCTGGCCATAGGA
Organism: uncultured Acidobacteriaceae bacterium; assembly: GCA_963698845.1. Classification (GTDB taxonomy): domain Bacteria; phylum Acidobacteriota; class Terriglobia; order Terriglobales; family Acidobacteriaceae; genus Bog-257. Next base: position 639,685 of record CAVOSH010000004.1, on the reverse strand, counting down.
ACTGTGGGATACGCGGCTTTCTGGGCGTATTTCTTCAATCGCCGAGCGGGAGAAGTCTACAGTTGGGCTAGCCTGCTGCTGTTCTGCGGATTCGTCACTTGGGCGCTCGCAACTCCGCGCAGAAGGATGCAGTTGTCTGCATTGCGATGCATGAGGACGCCGTGCCTCCTTGTCTTGATCGCTTCACTGTTTGTGCTGTCCCTTGGATTCATCAACGGCAAAGCAAGTCCGCTTCAGGAGTATGGAGCGCAGCGCTTCGGTCCTCCATATCTTTCGGTAGACAACTGGCTGCCGAAGATCCTCGCCGATTTTGTTTATCTGGGCCATATCCCAAAGCCGATGGTCGGGGATTGGCTTTCCAGTGATCGCCCGCCGCTGCAGGCGGGCAACTCGCTGTGGAACTACGCCTGGACACATGGCAACAGAGATGTGCCCTACCAGATTCTGGGAACGATTTTGCAGTTCACTTTCCTGGCTGCACTATGGGCATATCTTGAAGCCGCCGGTGTAAGCCGGAGAGCTACGGCGCTGATCATGGCCGCAGCGCTCTTCTCGGGTTTCACGATTGAGAACTCCTTTTTCGTTTGGCCGAAGCTTTTTCCCGTAAGCTTTCTGCTGATTATTTGTGCCTATCTTTTTACCGACCGCTACCCGTCGATTCGGGCAGACTGGCGCGTTGGAGTTGCGACTGGCGCCGCTGCCGCGTTTGCCATGTTATGTCATGGCGGCAGTGCGTTTGGTCTGCTCGGCATCGCCCTAACCATTCTGGTTTTCCGGCGGCTTCCCAGTCTACGATTTAGCATCACCGCGGCAGTTGCCGCTGTCCTTTTATTTCTCCCCTGGACTCTCTACCAAAAGTATTCCGACCCTCCGGGAGACCGGCTTCTGAAAATGCACTTGGCAGCGACCCCCGATCCTCACCCGGAGATCAAGTTTTCGCACCTGCTGGTCGAGAAATATAAGCAGGCCGGCTGGCATGGGGTAGTCGAAAATAAAATAGTCGGCTTCCAGGGACTCTTCGATGATGCCGACTTTTCGAAACGCGCGCACGACATTGCGCATTTTTTACTTTTCGGCAATCGGCAGCAGCGTGAGGCGGAGGTGGCATCGTTGCGCGATACCATGTTCTTACGTTGGTTCTGGTCCATCGACATCCTGAGCTTTGCCGCGATTGTATGGCTGATATCTCTGGTATTGCGGCGGCCGCGCTCAGCGGAATTCCATCAATCATCCATTCTGTGGATTTGTACGGCCTTCTCTCTCATTGTCTGGTGCTTGCTGATGTTCAGGGGCGGGACGATCGTGCATCAAGGCTGCTACTTCACCGAGATCACAGCCTTCGCGGCGAGTGTGCTGACGTTATGGGCGGTGAGTCGGCAGCTGGCCAGCCTTGTCGTCGCGCTCCACATTGTTCTGACACTGGCGATTTACGTGTTGCTGCAACCGCCTAAGCCCGTAGGTATGGGGACTTTCTTTGGGCCGGTAAACACGCTGCTAGCCTGGGCGAGTGCGCTCTCGGCTATCAGCTTCTTCGTCGTACTCTGGCGCATCTCGAATGTGGCTCCCGAGGCGGCTGGTGATGCCTCGGTTGAGGGGAGCACCGGACTTACTTGGCCGGCGGCGGCGTCACACTCCGCGGCCCGGACCTGAGAGCGTTCATAATGCGGCGCGCGGGTTCGGTGACTCTCCAGGAAACGGAGTTGCGCATCTGCGTCAAACGGGCTTCCACGTCAGCCAAAGAATCGCGTGCTCTCTGCAAGTCGGCTTGAGCTTCATCACGTGCCGAAGCGCTTAGCTGTAACTGCGCGGCCACGGAGTTCTGCGGCTGAGTCGATCGCGGCTCTACTGATCCGCTCTCTGGCCGATCTCGACTGGCGTTGTCCCGTCGGCCAATCTTCGGCGCCCACTTTTTTGTGTGAGAGCCTTTTTCAAATACGGCAACGCTGTCATAGAAGTGCATGGATAGCGTGGTTCTGGTGAACTCAGTGGCTGGGAGGGCATTCCGGGTATGGTCGGCATTCAGTTCATCGATCAGGTTCTTACACAACTCGAGGAAGGTAGATGATTTGCGGAGACCGCCTTCATACTCGTCCCAGTACGCAGTGTGCAGGTCTTCGACCATGTAGATGCCGTTCTTGGCGACGCGCGGGTAAACGAAGCGGAACGTTTCCGCGATATGACTCATCATGTGGCTGCCGTCATCCAGCACAATGTCAGGCGGGCCGAACTCATCAAGGATGCTTTTCAGGAAGTTCGTATCTTGCTGCGGGCCTATGCGGACTTCAATCTGATCTTCTTCGTATTCCTTGCACTGTGGCAGGATGTCGATGCCGATGATGGTTGCGTGTGGACCAAAATAACGTTTCCACATCTGCAACGACCCGCCCATTCCACAGCCGATTTCAACGAACGTCAGCGGCTTGTACACCCATTCGTGGAAATGGCGCTCATAGATCGGAAAATAATGCTTCCACTTATGAATTAAACGGGCGTCGTTCGTCAGGAAATCTGACCACAAACTCATCAGCGTTTCTGTCTCCCGCCGAGATTAGGCGACTTAAGGATACAGCAGGATGACTGGGATGCGCGGGACACTATCCAATTCGCCGTTGTAAACCGATGAGACTGAAACCGATCTACGGCTGCCGTATTCGCTGCCAAGCGGAGCCCGCGCCATCGTTGTTATGATGGCCATCGTGGGTAAGCGAAGCGGGAGCGGGAAGTTCATCACCTTCGAAGGCCTGGACGGCTGCGGCAAGAGCACGCAACTGGAGAAGCTTGCCGCCGCGCTGCGCCAAGCCGGGGTCGAAGCGGTGACCACGCGCGAGCCCGGAGGAACCGAGATTGGAGAGCGCATCCGGGCAGTGCTGCTGGATTCGCGCACCGCAGGTCTTGACTCTGAGGCTGAGATGGCGCTGATGTTTGCTTCGCGCGCGCAGTTGATTGCCGAGGTAATCGAGCCGGCGCTGGAAGCAGGGAAGTGGGTCCTGTGCGATCGCTTCACCGATTCCACTGAAGCTTATCAGGGCGAGGGCCGGCAGCTCGGCACTGCTGCGGTATTGGAACTGCACCAGGTTCTCTGCCGTAATCTGTGGCCCGACCTGACGATCCTGATGGACTCGGACGTGAGCTCCAGCGTCCGCCGGGCGCGGCGGCGCAACCAGGATGCCGAGCATGATGAGAATCGCTTTGAGCAGGAGAGTCTCGCCTTCTTTACTCGGGTGCGCGAAGGCTTTCTGACGATCGCCGAACGTGAGCCGCACCGCGTAGTCAAGATCGACGCGCGGCCGCCGATCGAAGCAGTGCATGCGGAGATTATGAAAGTAGTGAAAGAGAGACTGAAGTGAAGGAAGCGGTGGAAGCGCCAAGCTTAGCTCGGCGAAATCGACACTCACAGCCTGGCCCTAGCCATGCCGATCGGCTTAGGCCCTTTCATGACTTGAAGGCTTTGCCCCAGGGCTAAAGCCGCAGCCTTCCACCAGAAGCTTGTTTATGCCTTTTTCTGATTTTCACGGCAACGCCGAGACCGTCCACACGCTGCGGGAGATGCTTGCGCACGAGCACTTTCCCCACGCGCTGATCCTCTCCGGTCCGGCGGGTTCCGGCAAGTTCACGCTTACTCAAATGGTCGCGAAGGCGATGAACTGTCTGGAGCGGCCGATCATCGACGGCTTGCCCGATTTCTGCGGCCATTGCGCCAACTGCGTGCGCATCGCCGGGGCTGACGCTCTGGAAGATCGCTTTGCCGAGGCGGTCGAAGCCCGCGAGAATCTGCGCGAGACCGACAAGAAAGAAACTCGCATCTTTGTCCAGACGCATCCGGACGTGATGGTCGTTCCGCCCGACCCGCCGCAGATGCTGGTGAAGGTGGACCAGGTGCGGCACGTCATCCACGAAATCTATTTCAAGCCGGTGGAAGGCCGCGAGCGGATCTACATCTTCAGCGACGCCGACTTCATGAAGGAGGCCGCAAATTCGCTGCTGAAGATCCTGGAAGAGCCTCCGGAGTTCGCTACCATTTTCCTGCTGACGGACAATCCCAGCGCGCTGCTGCCGACCATTCGCTCGCGCTGTATGCATCTGCGATTGTCGCCGGTGGCGGCCGCTGAAGTCGAAAATTATCTGGCCGGCGTCCGGCCGGAGTTGAAGCCGCGGGAGCGCTCGCTGGTGGCGCGAATTTGCGGCGGAGGCTTAGGCCGTGCGCGCAGCTTCGACCTTGCAGCCTACGTTGCCGCCCGCCAGGACGCGCTGACCCTGCTGGGTCCGGCCATGGGAACCAAGGACCATAGCGACCTGTTCCGAGCCACCGACACCTATCGTGCCGGCGCAGACGGAAAAGCGAAGACCGAGTACCTGATTCGCACCCTGTATTCGTTGCTGGAAGACATGCTTTTCCTGCGTTCAGGCACGCCGGAGCTGGTGCGCAATCAAGACTTCCAGGGGGAACTGGCGCGGATGGCTGCCGGAGTGGACTTCGACTGGATCGTCACTGCCACCCAGCGACTGGGCGAGTTGGAGACGCGGGATGCGCAGAAATCTGCTGCGCTCGCTGGCCCTCGATACTTTCGCCACGGCTCTCGAGCGCTGACACCAAAGTAGTATCAGGGAGCTGATTGTTTTGCGGATTCGGCTGTGGTAGGGTATCGCTAAGTTCACACCTGAAAGCCTCGGAGCGACCCGCCGGAAATTAGCAAGACTTCAAGTGCTGTCTTCCGCCTCCGAGATGTTACTTGCCGAAAGGCCCGGTGTGCCTCTATGCCAGGAGCAAACACCATGAAAGATTCTATGGATGCCACCGCCGTAGGACGAGCTGTTGATCCGGAGGTGTTTGCCAATCGCAAGCTCATCCGCCCCGCCTTGAATCGCACCGACCATTCGCATTCAGACGGCGATCGCCGGGAGCGCAGTGGAGATCGCGCCGATCGTGGCGATCGCTCAAGCGCCAAGAAGGCCGCTCCGCCGGAGCAGACGCACGCTGAAAATTTCTACTACCAGAAGCAGATGCAGGCCAAGACGCCCATGGTCCTGGTGCTGCAGGATGGCGAGGAGATTCACGGCGTCATCGAGTGGTACGACAAGTACTGCCTCAAGGTGAATCGGACCGGCGCCGCCAATCTGCTGATCTACAAGCCCAGCATCAAGTACATGTACAAAGAGAGCGAAGGAACCCCACAGCGGAAGTAGGGGAAGCGGATGTGAGGTTGCGCGACGGTCACTAGGCTGCTTTCGCCGCCGCAGCTTTTTGCTGCGTTAGCTTGCCGCGCTTGAACTCCCGCCAATTCAGGACGATGTCCGCCAGCGGCACCGCGAAGATCACGCCCATCCACACGATGACTTCGCTCGCCATCAAGCTGTTGTCAAACCCGAAGATCCCCGAGATCACCCGCACTTCGAGGAACACTAGAGCTACGGCATAGCTGCGCGTCATCCATTGCCGGTGCTGCTGGATGTTTCCGCGCAGCACGAAGAACAGCGCCACTCCGGTGGTCAGCATCAGCATTGCCGCATCGGCGACAGCGGCCATCGTGAACGAACGCGGCGCGTGCGCGCGTTCATTAAAAAACTGTATGTATGCTCCTAAGGGCGCAACGATCATGGCTCCCACGACGTAGATCCAGCCGACGGTCTGGTGCAGCTTGAGGTAGCGCTGCCGCAGGCGATCGGAAAACTGCATCGGTCCGAGGAACAAGGCGCAGGCGCCAGCCAGGCCGTGCGGTAGCAGCCACCATTTGAACGGCTGATAGTGTTGCCAGACCGGATCGGCGCGGTTTACAAGGAAACTCTCGTTATGGAAGAGGACATAGACCATCATCAGGACGATGAAGGTCCAGAGCGAGATTCGGGCCCAGTTGCGCGGCTGGTTCGGCAGCCGCTGTGTTGCAGTAGCCATTCGGCTTCACCTGTGCAGAAAGAGTGCGAAGCACTATAACCCAGGTGAGCTTAAGCAATGTCGAAAAAGTGACTTGCATGGCGCATATCAGGTGGCGACTGGACGAAGGTTGATTATCATTTGCCCGCTCCGGGCCATAGGCGGAGGCTCGTAGGTGTCGATTACAGCTTCGGCAGCACGATGCCTTTCTGCGACTGGTACTTTCCTCCGCGGTCCTTGTAGCTGGTCTCGCAGATTTCGTCCGACTGAAAGAACAGGATCTGGCACAGGCCTTCGTTGGCATAGATACGCGCGGGAAGCGGTGTGGTGTTGGAGATCTCGAGCGTCACGAAGCCTTCCCACTCGGGCTCGAAGGGGGTGACGTTGACGATGATCCCGCAGCGCGCGTAAGTCGACTTGCCAACGCAGATGGTCAGGGTGTCGCGCGGGATCTTGAAGTATTCCACCGACCGAGCCAGGGCAAACGAGTTCGGCGGGACGATGCAGACATCGGCTTCAATGCTGACGAAAGAACGCTCGTCGAAGTGCTTGGGATCGACGATGGTACTGTTCACGTTGGTGAAGATCTTGAACTCGTCCGCGACCCGCAGATCGTAGCCGTAGGAAGAGAGACCGTAGGAGATAACGCCTTCCCGGATCTGTTTTTCCGAGAAGGGGTTGATCATATCGTGCTCGGTGGCCATTTTTCGGATCCAGCGGTCACTCTTGATGGACATGGGGCTCCTGGGGGCCGAGGCCCCATTCTGTAAATTGCCGGCTGAGACGTGAGCGCGAAGCTGCGCACTCCCCGAGCAGGTGGTGAATCGAATACGTCATATTACGGAATGCTGCTATCGGTTGACAATGGCAGCAGGCTTCACTAGGATTCGCCCATCGGTTAATAACTCGAAGCCGAACTGAGACTTACCGCCGCTCCCTAAGTCGGATAGAATCTAAACACACTTGCCGATCGTGGCCACTTACGCCCGGCGAGCGAACCCTGTGCGGAGCCACTTGTGATTAAACTTGACTTGATCAATGAAGTTGTCACCAAGACTGGCGTCACCAAGACTAAAGCGGAGATGGCGGTCGAAACTGTTTTTGAAAGCATGAAGAAATCGCTGGCACGCGGCGACCGTATCGAGTTGCGCGGCTTTGGCGTCTTCACCGTTCGTCCACGTAAGACCGGCATCGGCCGTAACCCGCGTACCGGAGCCGAGGTTAACATTCCTCCGGGCAAAGCGGTGCGGTTCAAACCCGGGAAGGAGTTGCAGTCCATCGAGTAGCGGACGTCGCAGGGGATCGCAGGTTTGGTCAGCGCGGTTCCTGGGCGGAGACTGCGCCAGGCTCCGCTTCCGCGAGCCGCGGCTGATCATCCCAACAGCAAAAGATGTCTGATCCCACGCCGCCAATTTCTTATACGTTCGAGGTTCCCAGTTATTCGAAGGTGCTGGTTTCCGCACCCACGCGAAGCCGGCGCTACTGGCTGCATGCTCTGCTGCTGCTGATCACGCTGCTCACCACCCTGGTCGTCGGCGCGCGCCTGGAATATAACTTCGCCAACAACTTGCCGGCCTTCGACGCTGACAGCCTGGTCTTTCCGCTATTTCATCCCCAATGGGTGTGGCACCATCCGGGGCGACTGCTGATGGGCATTCCGTTTTCGCTGGCGCTGATGGGAATTCTTCTGGCGCATGAGTTCGGCCACTTCATCCTGGCAGAGCGATACGGCGTATATGCCACGCTGCCATACTTCATTCCCGCACCAACCTTTATCGGCACGTTCGGAGCGCTCATCCGCATCAAGTCGCCGATCCGCTCACGAACGGCTCTGTTCGACATCGGTATTGCGGGTCCGATTGCTGGATTCCTGGTTGCTGTTCCCGTGCTGTTCTGGGGACTGGCGCTTTCCAAGCCGATGCCGGCCAGCGCCACCGACTCCGCGATTGAATTCGGATACCCGCTGATCTTCCATATCGTCGATCGCGTCCTGCTTCCGTTCACGCACCACGCAGCTTCGCTGTCAAGTTTGTATCTGCATCCGATTGCGGTCGCCGCCTGGGTGGGGATGTTTGCCACCGCTCTGAACCTGCTGCCTGGCGGACAACTCGACGGCGGTCACATCACCTACGCGGTTTCTCCCCGAGCGCACAAGTGGGTCACTCGCAGCACGATCCTGGTGCTGATCGGCATGGGGAAGTTCTGGCCGGGCTGGTGGCTGTGGGCGGTAATCCTCGCCTTCACCGGCATGCGTCATCCCGACGTTCCGCCGTGGCCGCCGATCGGTCCCAGCCGCCGCTGGCTCGCGGTCGTTGCGGCGTTATTGTTGGCCCTCACGGTGATCCTCGCGCCCGTTCGGGGACCGTTCTCTGGCTCCTAGCGCAACCCTTTCGTCACACAGCCAGAAAACGCGCCGGACCAATCCGGCGCGCTTTGAGCACTGCGCTTGTTCGATTTTTATCCGTTAGCCTTCTGATGGCACTCGGCGCATTTCGTGGGAGCTGCCTTTCCTGCGGCATTCTGTTTTTTGTGGCAATCGATGCAGAGGCCGCCGGTTGCGGTCGGGTTGTGGAATGCTCCCTGCAAATTGGTGGTGACCGGCGGGGTCGGGGGCCTGGTGTGGCAATCAGTGCAAGCTTCCTGCGGGGACTTCAACGGCTTGTCCGGCTTCGACGCGTGATGACAAACGTCGCACTTCGCTGCGACCTTCATGTGCGAGGTGTGGTCGAACTTCACCGCGCCCATGGGAGCGCCTTTGAGGATGATCGGAGCTTTAGGCGCCGTCTGCGCGAACGCACCGGTGATCATTAGAAGAATAAAAAAAACAAGTACGACTGCGAAGAATTTCTCAAGCTTCACGACGCCTCCAGGAATGGCGATAAAAACAGTGCCGCGGAGAGCTGCGCTCTTCCGCCACATGCCGAATTCTAGGAGCGTCTGGGCTGAGGTGCTGTGATGCAGGCAACGTCGTGCTGTGATAAGGAATGCACCGAGTCACCCTTCGCCCCCCAGCACGGCTTCACCCATCCACCAGCTGCTGGCCGCCGTCGATGTCGAAGGTCGCCCCGGTGACCGCCGTGTTAATCATCAGATGGACCGCCAGTGCCGCAATGTCGGCCGGCCCGACAACGCGGCGGATCGGTAGAGTCTTCCGGAGGTGCTCGCGGCGCGCGTCCAGTTGATCGCCCAGGAGTGCTGCCGACAGCGGCGTGTCGACGAAGCCGGCCGCGATCAGGTTCACTCGCACGGGCGCCAGCTCAAGCGCGAGGTTCCTGGTCATGGCTGGACCCGCTGCCGTGAGAGCCGAGATCAGTGTCATTCCCACCGCCTGGTGCCGTCCCCCAGTGCCGCCGATGAACAGCAGTGTCCCTCCCGGGCGGACCTTGGCGGCGGCGTGCCGGGCTACATGCAGCGGCAGTAGGATGCGGGCCTCCAGATCGCGACGTGCCGCTTCAAAGTCGAACTCCGCCAGCGGTGCGTAGTAGGGGCCGGGACCGGTGACCAGAACGTGATCGATCGGCCGGGGCAAATCGTCGAAGAATTTGTCGAGCCGCTCGAAGTTGGTGGCGTCGAAGGCCATGACTTTGGCTCCGAGCTCATGGCCGACGCTCTCGAGTGGTTCCGGATTTCGCGCGGTGAGGATCAGCTCGGCTCCCTCAGCGCGGGCGTGCCGGGCGGTCTCGAGTCCCATACCGGCGCTGCCGCCGATCACAACGACGGTCTGCCCGACGAGCGCCGGTTCGCGCGGGTTGACAGGGGTGATATTCGTAGTGTTCATGGTTCCTCCGATTAGCGGTCCAGAACGACTCTCGCGGTTTCAGGTAGACCGCTTCGAGTCAAACAGTATCGTATAAGTCCGGGGAGTTCGGGTGCCCCGCTCATTCGGCGGTTGCGGCTCGACGGTGCCTTGACCGTTCCTCAGAAGTTCACGCCGAACTCCAGCACGGTGGTGGGTTGATCGAGGTCGGGATTGAATAGGTAGGTGGTGAATTCAATCTGTTTGTAGGAGAAGCCGACGAGCAGGCCGCGTTGTGTGTCCAGACTGGTGTGATAGGCCTTGGTATGCTGCGCTACGAACCCGACCTTGAGCCAATCGAGCAGGGAATAGGTGAGCTCAGGCCAGCTGTAGAAAAAGCTGTTGGCCTGATTGCCCGTATCGAAGACGTACTCGCTGCTGCTGGTGAACTGCAGCTTCTTGTAAGTCAGCGACAGCTCGCAGCCAGGCGCAATCCCGGTAACGTCTCCGAAGACCCCGCCGATCATCGGCGTCACTGCAAGTTGCAGCTTCTTTCCCGCGCTAAAGTTGTATCCGGCCCAGAGCGAGCCAGTGCGCTGATCCTCGTAGTTGTAGCGCGCTTCCAGATGCAGCCAATTATGATCCGCAGTCGAAACCGGGCTGACATAAGACTGGCCCTTCGGCGCAATGTAGCCATCGGTAGTGAGCGAGTAGGCCCAGGGCGGCTGGCCTGGCGGCGGGGCCGGAGCGGGAGGCGGCGATGGAGTTCCTTGGGCGCGCAGGCAAGAGCTGAACAGTAAAACGAAAGGCAGTATGCCGAGATTGCGCGGCCGCCTCATCCGCCCAGGCCGATCGTGAGGCCAACCATCACGCCGCCAATACCTACCATCGAGAGTCCCCAACCCCAGGCGCGGTGTCCGGCATAACGGCCGTAGGCATGTCCCGCGATAAACAGCATGACAATGGCGATCACGTCGGAAACGCGTGAGGCCACTCTGATCCTGGGAATCACGATGAACGGCAGCACTACCGGAAACGTCGACAAAAATACCAGCGAGAAAACTCCCGCTGCGCCTCGCCAGTCTTCCTTGCGCAGACTTGGGCGCGCCGGAGGTTCCGGCAGTTCGTCCAGCTTCTTCCGCATGGCGTCCAGCGCTGGAGGCGAGAGCACCGAGGCGACAACTGCAGGAAGCTCGTCGAGGATGATCCGGTTGGCTTGTTCCGGTCCGTTGGCTTGGTGAACGCGTTTTAAGACTTTAATGCTGTGCCCGCGCTCGCTCACGCAGGACATGACGTACATGATGCCGTCGATGACACCCCAGGCCAGGTTGCAGCTTAGCGCTCCGATCAGCATCTCGTGGACCTGAAGACGATCGGCGCGCGCCACCCGCAATGAGACCGTGAAGGTGAGCACCATGATGACGCCGAAGAGAATTTCCGAGAATCGTTCAAGCGGATCGAGGAAGGGTTCGAAGTGCCATTTCTTCTTTTCAGCTATCGCCTGTGATGCAACTGTGGCCATGGGCCTCGGCTCCGAAACCGGGGATTGCGATTCGATACCGGCGAGTGGGCATTCGCCTTGCTAACCGTGCGAGCCGCAGATGCTCGTTGACAGCGGTTTTTGGCTCCCGGACAATTGAGAGTAGCAGGAAAGGATTGAAAATGTTCCCCCAAGAAGGCGAAAGCGCACCGGAAGAGCCAGTAGAAGTACCGTCCGATAAAAGTGGAATTTTGAAATGGGTGCTGCTGGCCGCAGGCGCAGTCTACGTGATCGCCTCGCTGTACCTGATCTACGACATGCGGACCCGGATGGTCGGACTCGAGCAGAAAGAAGTGGCGCTCCAGACCCAGCAAAGCGAGCTGGTGACGCGACTTTCCAACACCTCCTCAGAGCTGCGGCGCGCTCTTTCCACCGAAGTCGACACCACCAAGCAGGAAATGGCCGCTCGCGCGGCTGAATTAGAGAAGGAACAGAAGGCCGCTGCTGCCCGGCTGTCGGCCGCGCAGAGCCAGCAGGGCAAGCAACTCGCCGACGTAAGTGGCGAGGTCAGCAGCGTTAAGACCGACGTCGGTTCGGCTAAGACCGACATTCAGAAAACGCAAACCGATTTGGCTGCGACCAATCAGAAATTGGAGCACGCCATGGGCGATCTTGGCGTGCAGAGCGGACTCATCGCCCACAACGCATCGGAGCTCGAAGTCCTGAAGCACAAGGGCGATCGCAACTACTACGACTTCACCTTGCAGAAGAACGCTCGCCAGCCGGTTTCCACCATCAGTTTGCAACTGAAGAAGGTCGATCCCAAGAAGAGCAAGTTCACGCTGGACGTGATGTCTGACGACAAGACGATTGAGAAGAAGGACCGCACCCTCAACGAACCGCTCCAGTTTTATACCGGGCGCGATCACATGCTGTATGAGCTGGTCGTCTTTACCGCTTCGAAGAACTCCATCACCGGGTATCTGTCGACGCCGAAGAACGCGCCGACTCCAGTCACGCCGTAAGGGATCACGCTGATCTGTGAAGGGCCGCCTGCGCCGAAGGCTCAGCCATCTTTGGGGAAGCTGGCCTTCAGGCCGGCGTTGAGCCCGTCTGTTCTCATTTCAGAGTGAGCTTCAGGGGACGCGGTGCCGTCAGGAATCGCAGGATTTCGTCTCCGACCCACCACCATAATGCCTCTAGGCAGCAGCCCTAAAGAGGCATATTTTAATGGCACCTGGATTTCACTATGCGATGCGCTGTCAGCCGTTATCGGAAGCCCGTGGTTTCGGCCTCACGGACTTCGGTCAGCCTCGTTTCCCGCTAGCCGCTTCCTTCAAGAGCCAATATGGACAGAGACTCGATAATCCGATACCTGGTAGCGATCGTCCTGGCCGCCTACATTATCGTGGCGTCCTACTTCATGTACTTTTCCTACAGCGTCTACGAGCTGCGGCCCAGGATGGCTGCGGTGGAGCAGAGGGAGAAAGCGTTGGAGGACCAGCAGGCCGAGCTGAATAAGAAAGTTCACTCGCGCTTGACCGAGTTCAAGCAAACGCTGACCACCGAGGTGGGCACGACCAAGCAGGAAGTGACCTTGCGTACGGCCGAGCTGGAAGCCCAGCAGAAGGCTGCCGCCGCGAAACTGGCCGCCGCCCAGACTCAGCAGGGTAAGCAACTAGCCGCCGTCAGCGGCGAAGTGGGTAGCGTGAAGAGCGATGTCGGCGCTGCCAAAGCCGACATCCAGAAGACGCAAACCGAATTGGCTGCCACCAGCGCCAAGCTCGCCCGGGCTACGGGGGACCTGGGTCTGCAGAGTGGTCTGATCGCGCACAACGCTACGGAGTTGGAGGAGTTGAAGCACAAAGGCGATCGCGAATACTACGATTTCACCCTGCAAAAGAACACACGTTCGCGGGTGGCCAACGTGAGCCTGGTGTTGAAGAAGGTCGATCCCAAGAAGAGCACATTCACCCTGAACGTGCTGGCCGACGACAAGACGATCGAGAAGAAAGATCGCACCATAAGCGAGCCGCTGCAGTTCTACACCGGAACCGATCATGTTCTTTACGAGTTGGTAGTCTTCACGGCGGACAAGAACAAGGTGACCGGCTACCTGTCGACGCCGAAGAATCCCTCGCCGCAGGCGACGGCGGAAACCACGACGGCACGGTAAGAACTGGTGGACGCGAAGCTATAAGACGATCTCACGCGAGGATGTAAGACGACCTTGCGCGAGGACGTAAGGCGATGCGTCGCAAGAGCTTAGCCCAGCGCTTCAGCGCTGGGTCTGTGTGCCGTCTAGGGCAGGTCCCTTCCGGAACGACAGGGGAGAGCATCTCGCTGAGCGGTGGGAAACCGCCTGTGGAAGATAACAACAGCTGTAGGGGCCCTTCGACTCCGGCGCGCAAGAACGGCGCGCCTGCGCTCAGGATGCCACCTTGAGAATGAACTTAACGGTGCGCGTTTCAGGATGACTCTTTCGAGTACAGGCATCACTTCCCGAAATATCCTACGAAGATTCCGATCCCTCGCTTGAAATAAATCGAGACATAAGGAAAATCCAGTCGGCAAGCGCTCACCACCGCTCCCCCGAACGCGCGCCCTGTCACCGCCAGCAAACGGGATAACGGGCAATGGTATTTCCGCAGCAGATACCCCTGTCCCACAGAGTAGGGGTAGTTGATCTTGCGGATGCGCGAAAGCTCCCTGAGCTCTGGATGGAACACCTTCAACGCGGGCTCGAAGCACAATTTGAATCCGGCCTGCATGGCCCGCAGAAAATAATCGGTCTCCTCGCCGGACTGATACTTGGTATTGGTGCCCACTCCGATTGCTTCGTCCATGAACCCCACGGTATCCCGCACTTTGCGACGCATGAAGAGCATCGACGACTGCACCATCCACACGCTTCGCTCCCGGAATAGTCCGATCGGCTGATCGGTACACAGTCCCGCCGCCGGAGGATTCTTCGGAACCATCGGCTGGCCCTCAGGATTACATTCCACCACGCTGAGCATGTCGATATCGGGATGCTGGTCGAACCATTTCACAACTGCCTGAAGCAGATCGGGCGGATACCAGCAATCGTCGTCCGGAAAAGTGAGAATATCGCCCTGCGCCATGGGCATGGCCAAATTTCGGTTATAGGCAAGCCCAAGTTTGGCGGAGTGAACATATTGCCGGCGGAACGAATGCCGCTCGAGCAATTTCTCGACGCCAGGCGCGTCGCTCTGGTCTACCACAACAACCTCGAAGTCCCGATACGTCTGTCGATCGAGATGCCGCAGAAAGTTGTCGAGCTCCTGCTCCCGGTTTCGAGTGGCAATGATGAGCGAAATTGTGGGCGGCTTCGCTGCTTGGAACTCTGAACTGGCCATGGATGAGAGGAGAAAGACGAGTAATAAACTACCTGAGTTGTGAATTCAATTCCGCGCCGCACCCTGGGCAGGAAACCGGAGAATACCATTCCGCGCGGGCCCGGTCTACGCGGAACGCATCCAACTTTCACATGCCCCGACCAAAGCAGAGCCGCTCGTCGAAACCCCGCGAGAGCAAAATCTCCGAAGGCGCCGTGCCCGCTGAAACATTGAAGCAGGAATTTCCGCGCATTGCGCTGCCGATCAAGCCGCCGTATCCCCCGATGGAAGCCAAGCTGGTCTACCAGATTCCGCACGGCGATAACTGGCAGTACGAGCCTAAGTGGGATGGCTTTCGCTGCCTGGCGTTTCGCAAGGGCGATCAGGTACTGCTGCAGTCGAAGGCGGGCCAGCCGTTGGGACGGTACTTTCCCGAAATCGTGGCCGCGCTGCTGAGGCTCAAGCCGAGCGAGTTTGTCCTGGATGGCGAGATCGTGATTCTTCAGGATGGACATCTGTCGTTCGACGATCTGCTGCTGCGCATTCATCCGGCGGCCAGCCGCATTCAGAAGCTGTCGCAGGAAACGCCCGCAACCTATTTGCTCTTCGATCTGCTGGTGGATGAAAAGGGGAAGTCACTGGCCGGAGAGCCGCTGAGCACGCGTCGGGAACAGCTGGAGCGGCTGGTAAAGAACTTCGGCAGGCAGGAATCGGTTCTTCTGTCGCCGGCAACGCCCGATTACGCGACCGCGCAACGTTGGATGAATGAGCTGGCAGCCAGCGGCTTCGATGGCGCCATCGCCAAGGAACTCGATTGCGTTTACGCTTCCGGCGAGCGCACGGCCATGCGCAAGATCAAACGCATTCGCACCGCCGATTGCGTGGTCGGCGGATTTCGTTACGCCAGCAAGGGCGGGGAAGTGGGCTCGCTGCTGCTCGGCCTGTATGACGACGATGGCAAACTCAATCACGTCGGATTCAGTTCGAGCTTCGCCGCGCCGGAGAGAAAAAAGCTTAAGGCGCTGCTGAAGCCGTACATGGGTGGCTCGGGCTTTACCGGACACGCACCGGGAGGGCCCAGCCGCTGGAACACCGAGCGCAGCGGAGAATGGGAGGCTTTGAAGCCGAAGCTGGTCTGCGAAGTCCGTTACGACCATTTCTCCGGCGGACGCTTTCGCCACGGCACCAAGTTCCTGCGCTGGCGGCCGGAGAAA
This sequence comes from uncultured Acidobacteriaceae bacterium, assembly GCA_963698845.1. Lineage (GTDB taxonomy): Bacteria > Acidobacteriota > Terriglobia > Terriglobales > Acidobacteriaceae > Bog-257. The sequence goes on along the minus strand of CAVOSH010000004.1, from coordinate 624,027 downwards.
GCTGCTCGAAGCTGTACGTATGCGCAGCTGGAATCGTCGAAAGGTAAGAACGGGTTGAAAGAGATTCTGGCGGCGTAAGGCGGTAGCTGTCAGCTGTCGGCCGTGGGCTCAAGCTAGGCTATCCCTGTTTCAAACGGTGCGAGCGAATCTCATTCCGTCTGGTTCTGCTGTGCCGCCAGGTTCAGGTACCTCTCCTGGTTCGCGCGATCTCCGAGCTGAGCATAGGCGAAGCTCATGTGGACGAAAGCTTCGGTGCGGATGGCCGGCATGTGTGCGGCCGCGCTCTGCGTCAGGTCGATAACTTTCTGCAGCGTCACCAGCGCCTCTTGTGGCTGATGATGCGTTTCCTCATAAACCCCGATATGTAAGTAGGGAAACGGGAACAGCGGATCCATCGCCGCCGCAGTGCGGAAGTGCGCCATGGCAGCATCGCGCTCGCCCTTCTGCTGCAAGGTTTCTCCGATCACGTTCTCAGCCATCGCGTTATTGGGTACGGCTTCGGCAGAATGCGTCCAGAGCGTCAAATCGTCGGTCCAATAACTGAGCTGGCGGCTGGTGGCCGATGCCAGTAACAGCAGGATGGCGATACTTCCAACCGGCAACAGGATCTGTGCAACGCGCCACCGCTCCGTCCAATCAGCTATGCCCCAGCACAATGCGATCAATAATCCGACAAACGACACGTAGCCATAACGGTCGGCCATGGCGTGATTGCCGACCTGCACCACTTCAATCATGGGAACCAGCGTGCCCAGAAACCAGAGCCAGCCGACGGCGAGATAACGGTGGTTGCGACTGGCGACCGCCCCGGCGGTAATCAGCAGCAACAACAGCAGCGAGCCCGCAAGTTGTCCCACCGGCGGGGACCCATGAGCGTGAGGATAAAAGAACGCCAGGTTCGTCGGCCAGATGGCATGGCTCAGGTATCGCACGTAGGTCACGATGGAGTTGCTCAACCGCACCGTGAACGGATACGAGTTCAAACCGCCCCGCGTGTGATTCGCCCACTGCGCCTTCATCGTCAGATAAGCACTGCCTGCCGACAGCGCCAGCAGCGGTAGCTTCTCCAGCAGCAGCCAGGAAAAACTTTTGCCTGGCAGAACGTGGTCGGGCGTATCTCCCGCCAAATGTCCGTCCGGCAGAGGATCGGCCGGAGCAAACATTCTCCCCAGCGGCCAGTAGTCCCACAGCAGCAGAACAAATGGCAGAGTGATGATCTGCGGCTTCGACATCAGCCCCATCGCGAACAGAAGCGCCACGACAACATATCGGCCGATCGCCGGCTGCCGCGCATACCAGCGATAGGCGATCATCGTGAGTAAAAAGAAAACCATGGCGAGCACGGTCTTGCGTTCGGCAACCCAGGCGACCGGCTCGACATTTACAGGATGCAGCGCAAAGATGGCCGCCACCATAAAGCAGCGTCCGGCATAACCGGTCGCTTTCCACAGCAGCCAGAAGAGCAGGACCGCGTTAAGCGCGTGCAGCAGCATGCTGGTCTCGTGATGCCGCCCGGGATCCATCCCAAACAGTTGAATGTCAAGCGAATGCGACAGCCAGGTCAGCGGATCCCAGTTAGCGTAATGAAATGTGGTGAAAGACCACTTCACCGTCTCCCAATTCAAGGGCTGGAGGTGGGTGTTGTTGACCACGTATCCGTAGTCATCGATGTGGATGAAGGGGTGCTGCTTGACCGGCGCATAGACTGTCAGCGTTGCCGCGACAATGATGAAAGCCAGGATGGCGCATTGGATCTCCGGCGAGAGCACGCGCCGAAGTTGTTGTTGGATGTGGAGGCGGCCCATAGGTCGTTGTTTGAAGATATCACTGCGCGCCAAGTGGATGGGGGCGGGGAGCGTTTCGAAGCCTAAAATTTCGTCGGACTGACACTGGTAAATGCTTTCTCCGCCAATGGCAACCCGCTCACGAATCGAACAATCACACCTTCCGCAGCTCTGATCGCGAACTCTGCAGGAGGGCCGCATGCGAACAGCTAAATCCTCGATGCGAACCATTATCAATCGTAAAGCGAGCCAATCGCTTTTGTGTGCTGTGCTAGCCCTGATGGCTATGCCGTCCGTCGCCATGCACGCTCAGCAATTCAGTGTTGTGTACGAATTCAACGGCACGGATGGCTTAAGCGCAGGAACCGGCATCGCTCGTGACAGCTTTGGCAACCTGTATGGCGCTGCCCTGACTACACAGCAATGCGACGGTCAGTCTTGCGGAGCCGTCTATAAGATCAATCCAGCAGGACAACTGACACGACTGCACAACTTCCAAGGCCCGCCTGACGGAATCGGCCCGATAGCGGTCATAACGGTGCCTGGTCAAAGCACTTTCGATCCCGCTACCCTCTACGGAACAACCCAGAATGGAGGGACTAGCACCTATCTCATTTGCCAGGACGGTTGTGGAACCGTCTTCAAGTTAGCCAGCGACGGAACAGAAACTGTCCTGCACGACTTTACCGCGCCCCCATCAGACGGAATACTTCCCGCAGCCGGAGTTATCGCCGTACCTGGAGCGACCGCAGACTCTCCGGATACTTTGTACGGTACGACCTACTATGGTGGGCCCTTCTCTTTGAATGGTCTTCCCGGTGAAGGAACCGTGTTTGAAATCGTGAACGGCAGGGAGAGCTTGCTATACAAGTTCACCGGGGGAAATGACGGAGCTTTACCGGCTGCCGCACCGCTGTATCGCGCAGGAGCGCTTTACGGCACCACTGTTTTCGGAGGCCAGGGAAATTGTGTCACAACCTTCGGCACTGGATGTGGTGTGATTTACAAGCTCGTTGGCACGCAAGAGACAGTGCTCTACAGCTTCCAAAACCAGGCGGATGGCGGATTTCCAAGTGCGAGCTTAGTCGCCGACAGGGCCGGCAATCTTTACGGCACGGCGGTTTTGGGCGGTGATCTCAACTGCTCAATCAGCTCGCCACCGCCGGGATGCGGCACCGTTTTTAAAGTCTCACCGGCCGGACAGCAAACTGTGCTGCATACGTTCACCGGGGGAGCAGACGGCGCGTGGCCGAGTGCCGCGCTGGTAATGGATACCGCGGGAAATCTTTACGGTACGGCGGTTTTCGGTGGAAATCTTAATTGCCAGGCGGGCGACGGATTCGGTTGTGGCACCGTCTTCAAAATCGGACCCGGTGGTAACTTTTCTGTGTTGCACACCTTTACTGGATCGGATGGCGCCTATCCACTGGCGATCGTGCAAGACGCTCAAGGCATTCTCTACGGCGTCACCGAGTTTGGTGGGCCCGTCGACCAAGGAGTGATCTACAAGCTAGTTCCCTAAAGGCGGACACTGAAATAGCCCAGTCCCAATTGCATGATGAGGCGTGAAAAAACCGGTCGCACCGGTTCGGCTTCTCAGTAGCAATCTGGTTCACCTGAAAAGCACAAGCTTCTACGCCGCAGCGACCGCCGCGCGACTGCGGCTCAGCACCACATAACGCTCTGACGCCAGCATGATGCCGTGCAGGTCGTCGCAGTGACAGCAGTCGACTGCTCCCATGGCCAGAGCCTCAGACCACATGCGGTCGTCGGCCAGCCGATGGATGCAGACGAAAGCCGTGGCAGGGAAGTCGTGGCAAAGCTCTTTCAACTCGCCCAGATTCAGTAATTCCAGATCAACCACCGCAAAGGGCGCGCGATAACGCGCGACTGCGGACTTGAGCTCCCCGGCTGAGCCGGCAACCACGAGATTGCGAAATTCCTTGCGCAGGGATTCTCCCAGACGCTGCGCCGAGGGGGCGTCGTGGTGAGCGAGAACAGCGTTGATAGGCCGCATGGCGTGCTCCTCTTAGCTTGATGGAGGATGACGACTGCCATCCAATCGAAAGTCTGGCTGACAAATTCCGCGCCCCACGACGCGGCAACTTTGATGGAAGACGACGTGGCTTACGTTACTTAAGTTCGCCGGATGACGTTGCCGATTCGAACGCTTCTGCCTGGAGCTTTCCGTTGCGCTTCAGCAGAACCTCGACCTTGCCTTCGGCCTCTTCCAGTTCTTTTCGGCAGGAACCTGAGAGCTTCATCCCTTCGTCGAATAGTTCCAGCGCCCGGTCCAGCGGAACATCGCCCTTTTCCAATTCTCCGACGATTTTTTCCAGACGATCCAGGCACTCTTCAAACGTGGGCAAGCTCGAAACTCCTTGGGTTGATTGTAGTGCAAATTGAACCGAGCCAATATGAAAATTCGCCGCGCCAAATAAGGCCAGGGTGAGAGGTTAGGGGATCGAGGCAGGAATAGTCAGGAGAGATCTGTGTTACGCAAAACCTTTGGCTCTAATTGGACATGTCCGAGCCGTTGCTGGGGCAAGCAACAACCGAAGCCCTGGCGTTTCTAACCCCTTACCCCCTAACCTCTAACCCCTGCTGCTACACCACGGCGCTTTTGCTGGTTCCACCCAGCGCTTCCAGCACATCCACGGCGCAGGAGTAGCGGCCGAACGGGGCACTAATTTGGGCACCCTGCACCATGTCCTTGACCGCCGCCAGCATGTCGCGAGCGATAGCCACACCCTCGGCGCGGGCTGCGTCGGCCGTGGTGGCCTTCGCCATGCGCTCGAAGATCTCATCCGGGATCGAAACCCGCAGCTCGTTCTTCATGAACTCGGCATTCCGCGTTGAAGTGAGCGGCCAGATGCCGGCAACGACCGGTACCTTGAACGGCTCAATCTTCTTCATGAATTCTTCCAGCAGGCGAATGTCGAAGACCGGCTGCGTGACCGCCAGCTCCGCCCCCGCTTCCACTTTGTACTCGAAGCGGCGAATCTCCTCATCGATGTTCGGGCTACCAGGATTGGCTCCTACCGCGATCACGAACCCGGTTGAGTTGCCGGTAGGGTTGCCGCCGATGTCCAAGCCGCGATTCAGATTGCGAACGATATTGACCAGACCGATGGAATCGACGTCGAACACCGCCGTCGCGTCCGGGTAGTCGCCCATCTTCGGCGGGTCGCCGGTGATGCAGATCAGATTGCGGATGCCGATCGCGCTGGCACCCAGCAGGTCCGACTGAATGCCCAGCACATTGCGGTCGCGGCAGGTGTAATGCAATATGGGCTCGATGCCGATCGACTGCTTCACCAGCAGGCAGAGCGCCTGATTGCTCATGCGCGCCGAGGCCCGCGGGCTATCAGGAATGTTCACCGCATCTACGCCAACCGACTTCAGGAACTTCGCGCCTTCCAGCTCACGCTTGGCATCGGTGCCGCGCGGCGGCACGATCTCCACCATGGTCACGAATTCACCGGCGGCGATCTTGCGGCCCAGCTCAGAGCGCTCGGCCAGGGGCGGCGGATCAACCGGCTTAGCCTCCGTGGTCTTCGTGACCTTGTAGGGCGACGTGCGAGCCGCGCCCACCTTCAGGAAGTGCTTCATGATGTGCGTGTGTTCCGGCGTAGTGCCGCAACAGCCGCCGATCAGGCGCACACCCAGGCCGACGAAGCTTTCCATGAAGTTCGCCATGTACTCCGGCGAGCAAAGGTAGATATTGCGTCCCTCAACCGAGCGCGGGATTCCGGCGTTCGGTTGCGCCGAGAGCGGCAGGGAGGTCACGGCACGGACCCGCTCAAGAGCGTCCAGCATCGCGACCGGGCCCACGCTGCAATTGCAGCCGATAACGTCTGCGCCCCAGGCTTCGAGCTGTGGGCCATAGTGTTCCGGACTGGAGCCGTCCAGACAGTTGCCGTCCTCGTCGATGGTGACCTGCGCCACAACCGGCAGCTCGGGATTCACATCGCGGGCGGCGAGGATCGCCTGGTGCATCTCTTCCAGATAGCCGAAGGTTTCTAGGATCAGGAGGTCGACACCTTCCTGGTTGAGCGCTGCGATCTGCTGGCGAAAGGCGTCCCGGGCCTCGGAGAGCGCAATTTTGCCCAGGGGCTCAATGCGAACTCCCAGCGGCCCGACGGCCCCAGCGACAAAGGCGTCGAAGTTCTTGGTCGCCTCCCGGGCAATGCGGGCGCCAAGCCGGTTGATGTCGACCAGTTTGTCCACGCAACCATGCTTGGCCAAGCGAAACGAATTGGCTCCGAAGGTGTTTGTTTCAATAACCTCTGCGCCGGCTTTGAGGTAGTCCTGATGGATGCCGCGGATCAGGTCGGGTGCCGAGAGGTTCAGTTCGTCATAACAACGATTGATGAAGATGCCCTTGGAGTACAGGAGGGTGCCCATGGCGCCATCGCACAAAACAGCGCCCTTCTGTAGCCGGGATAGAAATCCTGTTGACATGGTGTTTTTGTAACTGTAGAAAATACGCTTTTTGAAACTTTACACTGAAAATAGTGCAAAGCACCATCTGGTTGTGCAGGCTGGAAAACAGAGATACTCAATGGAGCAGGGCGCTAAGCCTACTCTGTTATAATTCAACGGTCTACAGTACCTCATGCGAAATCATAATGTCTCATTGGGCGACCGGATCGAGCGGCTTGCCGCTCTCGTCCCGGCCCTCTTCGTGGTCCTTACCCTGGCGGCTTGCGGCAGCAGTAGCACGCCCAACACGCCAACCAGCGGCGCCAAAAACCGTGCGTTTATCAGCAATACCTTCACGGGTAGCCTGCAGATCGTCGACACACAGAACGACACAACGCCACTTACGGCACAGACCACCAACAACCAGGGGCAACTCATCCCGGGGCAGCCGGTAACGATTCCCGTTTCCAACACGGCCACCTTCGAGGCGGAGAGTCCGGACCATACGGTGACGGCGGTTTACGATCCCACGACCATCGCGATCTGGTTTGTTACAAACTCCTCGGAGACAACTTCGGGGGATGTTCCGCTCACCAGTTCCACGAGCATGTTTTTGTTCTCTCCCGACAGCGCCACGATGTACGCGCCGGAGCCGAATAAAACTTTTCCGAACCAGCACCCGGGCGGGGTTGAAGTTGTCAGCCGCTCCAGCGCGAACGTTACCACAACCTACCAGGTGCCCTCAGCCAGCAAGATTGCGCTCAGTCCCAGTGGACAGTACCTGCTGGTTTTCGCCGACAATTCCGACTCGGTGTTTCTGCTCAACCTGACGGCAACTACGATCACGCCGGTCGAGCTCACTGGATTCGCGCGCCCGGTTAACGCCTTTTTCAGCAGCGACAACAATACGGCCTGGGTCATTAACTGCGGGCCCGAGTGCGGCTCCGGCAACCCGGCGTCGGTGGCGGCGCTTGATATCCCTTCGCAGAAAATCACATCCACCGTTCCGGTTGGCGGCGCGAGTGTTGGCTTCTTGAATGGCACAACCTTGTACGTCGCCGGCAGCCCGGTTCCTCCGGGAACCACCTCAACCTACGATGCCGTCAACGTCGGCAACATGACGCGCATCACCACCAACTCGGTTGCAATCGGCGATGGCTTCCATACCACCATGGCGCTGGCACCCAACAGCAAGCTCTACATCGGCGCCAACAGTTGCAGCAACACCATCACTGGCTGTCTGTCGGTAGTGGATGTCAGTAGTAATACCGCCGATGCGGCGCTCCCTCCACGAGGAGCGATCACCTCCTTGATGTCGGTGTCGGGGCGTAATGTGATTTACGCGATTGAAGGCGGCTACCTGCACATCTACGACAGCGAAAATGACCAGTTGCAGGGTACACAGATCACCTTCACCGGGGCGCTGTTCGGCATCGTCCAGGTAGATCAGTAACCGGCGGGAAGCCCCGTTTCTAGCCGGCTCCGAGTTCGGCTGACCCCGTAAGAAATTGTCCTCACGAGCGCCGTCTTCTTGCGCGAGGGATTCTGCTTGTCCGCGATAGGAAGCAGATCCCTCCTCCCGCTGAAGCGGTCGTCGGGATGACAATTTCATGTTCAGATGCGGTCGCCGTGACGACCATTCAATGTCTAACCGCGGCGGCGGGCACGTCGTGACCAGTTGACGTGCAAGTGGGTCAGCACTCGAGGGTGTCCCGCTCTACGCCGTCTGTTGGCGTAGGGGGAGCAATTGTAGAGTACCCTCTGACGAATGCTCTTCTACTACGGCTCCAGCGTCAGCCGATGCGCGGCGGCATGGTGGACCGCCTCGGGCGAGAAGGGCAGCGGGAATGTTCTCCCGTGGTAATAGGCGTCCCACTGATCGTTGTAGTGATCGTCGAAAATGTCGCCCGACTGCCCATTAACGATGTCGAGCGTTGACGCGTCCAGGTCGGAAAAGTCGACCGTCAGGCGCTCCGACGGCGCGAACGTCGTGGTTACCTGCTTGATGGTGTTCTCGTCGCCCGACCAGGGCAGACTGCCCGTCCCCGCGGTCTTCTTCAGAATAGGGAAGTGGCTCCAGAACGGATGGGTGACGTCGACGCGGTGCACGCGTCCCCAGCGCCATTGCGAGAGAACGTGAGGACCGCTCGGGTCGGAGACGGTCGCTTCCACCGCCGCCGTCAGGAGCTGGTCGTAGTCGCCGTAGCCTGCGGGCAGCCAGCGCTCCGGCTCGTGCGTCAGAACCTCTTCCAGCCACACTGGCTCCGGGAACCAGCGATACAGAATCCAGTCATCGCCCAGCTTGGCTTTGAGCAGCATCTCCTTCAGCTTGTCGCGCGAATAGACAGCGATGGTGGCGGCGGACGAATCGACATCCATCGTGCCATCCCAGTTGCGCATAATCTCTGCCGCTTCTTTGGCGCGCTTCGAGGCTTTGGGTGTGTGGTCGATGGAATAGACGAAGCGCTCGGCGCAGAAGCGATCGAACGGCGAGACGATGTCCGTCTGGATGGTGAGCATGTCAGCGGGCGTGAACTTCCTGGGCTCGCCCAGCAGCTTGTACAACCGCTGCGTGCGATAGGGCGACATCCACTCGCTGCTCAGCGGATAGGGATAACCGTCAGGCGTGATCCGTCCGTTCGCGGTCGCGATGATTCCCGACGGCGGATCGTAAAGGCTGGGCAGCTTGTCGAAGGGCACATAGCCGGCCCACTCATGCGCGTCATCCTCTCCGGGCACCGGGAGGGCACCGTCGCCAGAAGCGCGAATCGGAATCAGCCCGGTCGCCTGGTACCCGATGTGTCCGTCGACGTCAGCGTAAACGACATTTTGAGCAGGCGCGCCGAACTGCGCAAATGCAGCCTGGAACTGTTGCCAGTTCTGCGCTGAATCGACTGCGAAGAGCGGAACGCGGGTGGTCTGCGGATCGAAAGCGGTCCACTTCAGAGCGAGCTTACGGCTCTCGCCCGGCACGAGGTCGGTGATGATCGGCCCATGTCGCGTCGTGACCACGTCCAGCGTGATCTCCGAGCCGCCTTTCACGCGAATAATCTCCTGCCGATGCTGCGGCCGCATCCAGCCCTGCGGCGTCAGGTACTGGCCCTGGTCATTGAACCTCTCAACGTAGATGTCCTCGACATTCGGTCCAAGATTGGTGAAACCCCAGGCAATGCGCTGGTTGTGCCCGACGATGACATACGGCAGACCGGGCAGCGTCACTCCGGCGACATCGAAGTCTCCGGCCGTGAGGTGCGCCTGGTACCAGATGTTGGGAATCGCCAGCTGCAAATGCATGTCGTTCGACAGCAGCGGCTTGCTCGAGGCGGTGTGCGCCCCTGACAGCACCCAGTTGTTGGAGCCGGGACGCAGATGCTGATCTGCATAGATCGGCGCGGCAATCGAGCGCAGGCCTTCCAGGAATTCGCGCGATTGCTCAGGCAGTTGGGTCGGCGCGTCTTCGTGCGCTTCGGCAGTGGGGTGGAAGGGCAGGCCTTCACGCCCGTGTAACCTCGGGCTAAGACTGCGGGCTTCAGCCGCGGGCCGCTCTAATCCAGTCTTTTGTTTAGGAGCCGCACCGGGCTGTTCTTCTTCCTCCTCATCCGGCGTCAACTCTCCCGGAGCATCATTCTCAATGGAACTCGGTGGAATCGGGGGATGATCGCGCCACGACGTATTCACGAACAGGTCGGCCGTCAGCTCCGGGCCGAGCCGTGCGAGAATCTTTTCCTTCTCCAGCTTGTCTTTGTAGAGCCAGTGATTGAGGAACTCCGTCATCGAGAGTCCGACCAGCAGCGAATCTTCGACCGTCCAGACATGCGGCGCGTAGCCCAGGAAGCGGAACTCCAGCGGCAGGGTCTTGCGATGCTGCTCGATATAGGCATTCACGCCCGCTGCATAGGCTGCGAACTGTGCGCGCGTCTGTGGATCCATCTGCGCTGCCGCCTTCTCGGCCACCTCGCGTAGTCCGAGGATGCGGTTCTCGCGATCGAATTTCACATAATCGCGGCCCAGAATCACCGCAAGATCGCCGGAGGTAAACCGGCGCAGCATGTCCATCTGCCACAGGCGGTCCTGCGCGGTGACGTATCCCTGGGCGAAAAAGAGATCGGGGAGGTTGAAGGCGGAAATATTCGGCACGCCGCGCGTGTCATAAGCCTCCGTGACGGGCGCAAGCAGTCCGGCCAGGTGCAGGGTGCCATCTCTCTGCGCGGCGGAATTCTGAACAGCACGGTAAAACCAATAGTCGAAGCCGAGAAATGCTACCAGCAACAGTGCGAGGATAATGATTACGATGCGAAGCGCGAGCCTGGATCCGGAACGGCGGACAGCGGGAGCATTAACGTGCATGGGAAAGTTTGATTATAGAGCGCTTGGTGCAGGAGTGGGCTGACGAGTCTTTAATCGGCGTTGCGAAAGGCGATCGGCCGGTTTCTTAAGTACGCCGCTAGAGTCTCCGATTACCGTTGGGACGACAACATCCAAACCTTGAAATTGTCATCACGACGACCGCTTCAGCAGAGGGAGGGATCTGCTTCTCGTCGCGGACAGCAGATCCCTCACGCCAAAACACGGCGCTCGTGATGACAATTTCTTGGGTTACATGTGCCAGAAATGAGGCCAGGTTACGCCGGGTCAGAATTGAAGCGAGGTGAGGCCGCGCGGCGGCTACACCCGTTTCCGCAGCTCGCGCCGAAGAATCTTGCCCGACGCCGTGCGCGGAAGGTTGGGCACGAAATAGATTTCGCGCGGCATCTTGTAATGCGTCAGCCGTTCGGCGATGAAGGCTTGCAGCTTTTCGGCGGTCTGCTGGTTCGACGGCTCACCTTCGCGCAGCACGACGAAGGCGCAGGGAATCTCTTCTCCGGCGGCATCGTTTCGAGAGACGACGCCGCAGTCCCGTACCGCCGGGTGCTCCAGCATTACGCTTTCAACCTCAGCCGGCGCAATCGAGAATCCTTTGTACTTGATCATCTCCTTGCGGCGATCGACCACGTAGTACATACCGCTCTCATCGACGCGGACGATGTCTCCGCTCCAGTACCAGCCGTCGCGCAACACCGCGTCGGTGGCGTCGGGAGCCTTCCAGTATCCCTGCATGAACTGCGGTCCACGCATCACCAGTTCGCCGATCTCACCGGGGGCAGCATCGTTGCCGTTTTCATCAACCACCCGGCATTCGGTCTGGGCAACGGGCGCGCCAATCGATTCCGGCCGGTACAGTTCGGGCGCCAGAAATCCGATATGTGTCACCGGCGAAGCCTCGGTCATCCCATAACCCTGGCGGATTGGAATTCCGGTACTGGCGGTGAAGCGTCGCGCCAGTTCGGGCGCAAGTGGCGCTGCGCCTGACTTCACCCAGCGCAAATGATGATCGCGGGGAAACTTCCCCTGCTCCGCCATCTGGCAGTAGGTCAGCAAGGTTGGCGGCACGCACAGAGTCACAGTCACGGCATCTTCCATCATCAGGTGGACGGACTGCTCGCAGTCGAAGCGCGGCATCAGCACCAGCGTCATGCCCGCGATTAATGCGAGGTTTAGTCCCACTGTCAAACCGTAGATGTGGTACAGCGGCAGAAAGCAGAGCATGACGTCTTCGGAGGTGAAGGCGCCGTATTCGTCGGGCGTGAGGGTCTGATAGACGTTCGCGACCAGGTTGTAATGGGTCAGCATCACGCCCTTGGGCAGGCCGGTGGTGCCGCTGGAGAAGGGAAGCGTCGCCAGCGTCAATTGCGGATTGAGCGTGGGGCTTGGCAGGGGCACCCCTCCGGTGGCGTCGAAGAGCGTGTCGAAGGTTTCCGAGCCGCTGGGGCCTGGCGTGCGTACCGTATACACCTTTCGCAACGCAGGCAATCCGCTGAGATCGATTCCGCTGAGCAACGAGCCGTCCGTGATAAGGGCAACTGCGTCGGAGTTCTCCAACTGGTAGCGTACTTCGCGTTCGCGATAGGTGGGATTCAGCGTCGTAGGAACTGCGCCGGCAAGCATCGCGGCGTGAAAGGCTATGCCGAACTCCCAGCAATTCGGCAGGAAAATCGCTACCTTGTCGCCGGGCTTGATATCGGCCGAGACCAGTCCGGCCGCTGCCATTTCGACCATCTCGCCGTAAGCGGCGTAGGTGATGCGGAAGGGCGGCGTGCACGACGCATCCACGATCGCCACCTTGGCGTGATGTTGACGACAGGAATCGAGAACGACCTGGTGCAGGAATTTGCCCGTGGGATCAGCGAACAACCTGGTGCGCGGTGATTGCCCGGAACTTGCCATAACTCGTGCCGCAAAGTTTATCAGTTTAACGACGCCGGCAAGTGGTGTTTATGAGCGGAGAGCGGGTCCGTACAAAGAATACGACGTACAACGGCGCAGTTTGTCACCCCGCAAAGTATTCTCAGCGACCCTTCCCGATTTGATATGCTGCACGGCAACCGCCATGCGAGGTCTCAAAGACAAACGGGTGCTGATCACCGGCGGCGCCAGCGGCATTGGCGCGGCGACCGCGGCACGCTTCGTCGAAGAAGGCAGCCGCGTGGTAATTCTCGATCGCGATGCTGAGGCCTGCGGGAAGCTTGAGCACGCCCTGCCCGGACTCATCGGCAGCTTTATCGCCGATGTCAGCGATCCTCAGCAGGTGCAGCACGCCTTCGGCAATGCGATCGTCGGCCTGGGTGGACTGGATGTGGTCATCAACAACGCCGGCATCAGCATTCGGCATAGGTTTCTCGACATCACGCCCGAAGAGTGGAACCAGGTCCTTGCCGTGAACCTCAGCGGCGTCTTCTACGGCGCTCAAGCCGCAGCTCGGCACATGATGGATCGCGACGGCGGTGTGATCCTGAATATGGCATCGACGAACGGCATCGTCGGCCATCCCTTTTATGCGGACTACAACGCCACCAAGGCGGGAGTGATCGAGCTGACGAAATCGATGGCACTGGAGCTGGCGCCTAAGGTCCGGGTGAATGCCGTTGCTCCCGGCTACGTACTCACTCCGATGCAGCGCGCCGAGTACAGCGACGAGATGCTGGCAGCCGTGAACCAGAAGATCCCGATGCGCCGCCACGCTCAGCCCGCTGAAATCGCCGCTTTGTTCGCCTTTCTCGCATCCGACGATGCCTCGTATCTCACTGGAAACGTTTATGTTATCGACGGTGGGGAAATCGCGGGTGGTCTGGCTAGCCGCTGAGGCTTCAAGATTCTCTTACTTGTAAGACAGCGTCAATTTAAGGAAGAGTAAGATTATGGGTCGGGATCTTACAAGTAAGACGAGTGGAGAACCCCCGTGAAAACACCCTATACAACCAAGATGTCGTCGAAGGGACAGGTCATCATTCCGCGAGATGTTCGCCGGTCAATGAACCTCGAAGACGGTACACATTTCCTGGTGATTGCGCGCGGCGATACGATTGTCTTGCAGCGGCTGAAGGTGCCGCCGTGGGCGTTCCTTGACGAGTTCACGAAGCAGGCAGTGAGACAGGGCCGAGCACACGACGAATCGCAGTTGGCGTTCGCAAGGTTCTTGAAGAAAATGAAGTACGGAAGGTAATCGAAGCGTTTACTGAGAAATGATCGAGCCGGGCGTCAGCCGCGTTCAGGCCGCAGTAACTGACAACGGACAACCGGCAACAGACAACTGCCTTTAGATCCCCAGTCCTGTAACTCTCCACCCCGCGCCGTGCACCTTGTGCCGGATGTTCAGCGTGATCAGCAGAGCGGTCATGGCCTCCACGATTCGCGCATTCTCCAGCTTGCCGCCATCGATGGCCCGCACCCCGGGAATCTTCAACGCCAGATCGGAGGCAACCTGCCGCGCACGGTCGTCGTCGCTGCACACGATGACATCGCAATCGACATCGCTATCGGCGGTCAGTACGGTTGCCGACAGGCTGTGAAAGGCGGCTGCGACCTGCACATTCTTTCCGACAATCTCCTGCGCCTGCTCGGCTGCCGATCCCTGCCACACGCCCAGAACGCGCGTGGGGCGGCCGCCGACAGCCGCTGCCAGCGGGACCGTCGCGTCGATGAGTACCGTGCCCGGCCGGAACGATGGCTTGAGTTGCTTCAACAATTCGGCCTGGCCCGCGAAGGGAACCGTGAGTACCACAGTGTCGCACATCTTCACGGCGACCGCGTTTTCCACGCCTTCGACGCTGCCCAGCGCTGCGGCCTTCTCGGCGATTTGTGAGGCAGCGGCCTGCGCCCGCGATCCGTCACGCGATCCAATCACAACCTGCTCGCCGGCGCGCGCCCAGCGCAGCGCCAGCCCTGATCCCTCGGGACCGGTGCCTCCGATAATAGCGATCATGCGTTGCCGCCAGCAGCGACCGGCTCAACCGGCGTACCGGACGCGGGGTAGGTGTATTGCGTATAGACCGTGTTGCGTTGCGCGGGTACGCGGCCCAGTTCGTGAATGCGCTCCTGGAACTCGGCTGTTGACGTGTACTGCCCGGCCGTCGATCCCGCCAGCCGCGAGATGTTCTCCTCGAAGAGCGTTCCGCCGTAGTCGTCCGCACCGGCCAGCAGCATCAACTGCGAAAGCTCCCGTCCCAGCTTCACCCACGACACCTGAATGTGATTGATCGATCCCGCCAACAGCAGGCGCGCCAGCGCGTGAACTTTCAGATGCTCGGTCGTGGTTCCACCGTCGCGCGCCAGCCCCTGCGCGAACAGCAAGGTGTTGTCATGGATGAAGCCCAGCGGCACGAACTCGGTGAAGCCTCCGGTGCGCGACTGGATCTGCCGCAAGAGCAGCATCTGGTTGACCCACTGCTCGCAGGTTTCGGAGTGCCCGTACATCATGGTAGAGGTGCTGCGGATGCCGCAGCGGTGCGCCGTCTCGATCACTTCACACCATTGCGCCGAGCTCAGCTTATTGCGCGAGAGCACGTGGCGCACCTGGTCGTCGAGGATCTCGGCCGCCGTTCCAGGAAGCGTGTCGAGCCCGTTGTCTTTGAGCATCAGCAGGTATTCGCGGACTGGCATGCCGGTGAGCTCGATGCCGTAGACCATCTCCATCGGCGAGAAGGCGTGGGCGTGCATTCCGGGCGTCGCCGACTTTACTGTGCGCAGGATGTCGCGATAGTAAAATGGCGGCAAGTTGCGCGGCAGTCCACCCTGGATGCAGACCTCGGTCGCGCCCCAGCTTTCGGCTTCGCGGCACTTGTGTGCGAGTTCGTCGAGCGAGAGGAAGTAGGCAGTCTCATCGCGCGGGCCCACGCTGAAGGCGCAAAATTTGCAGCCGACAAAACAGACGTTGGTGAAATTAATATTGCGCGTGATGACGTAGCTGATGACGTCGCCGACCAGCCGTTGCCGCAACTGGTTAGCCGCGACCACCATGCCGAACAGATCGTCGCCGTCGGCATGGGCTAGCAACAGACATTCTTCGCGGCTGAGCACGCCTCCATCCAGGGAAGCCAGGACCTTGTCAATCGCGTTTCGTGCCGGCGCAGAAACGGCCCGCTGAACATCATCCCAGGTTGTGCCTTGCAGCGTCTGCCGATTGCACCAACTTAGCCCTTGCATTGCCGAGACCTTTCGTTATGTATCTTCGGGGTGTCATCCTGAGCGCAGATTCGCGCTTTCTGCGAACCGGAGTCGAAGGACCCCTATTCCACCCAAACACGTCCGCGCAGCTTTTCAGCCCGGGCGGATGTGGAGTCGAACGACCTGCTTCGCGCTTTCCATCGAGCTTTTAGCGAAACAAATCCCGCTCCGCCGGACGCACCAACTGCTGCGCAGTACCCTTGCCGCGCCGATAAGCGTAACCTCGGATTATACAAGCCGGAACGCGCGAATCTTTTCCGCAAATCAAGCCAGCTGCACACGCCAGCTCGTCCGCCACGGCTTCCTCGGTGGCATGCATTCTGTATCCGTAGGCGTCGGCGTGCCCGCGATAGTCATGGATGACCTTCATCCCAGCAACACCGATGGCCGCCTCGGTCAATCCCTCGCGCCAGGCGCGACCGAAGCTGTCGGCTATGATGACCGGAACGTACAGCCCGGTTCGCTTTTTCAGCTGCCGATGAATCCGAGCAGCCGAGCGATCAGGATCTTCCGGCAGCAGCACCGCTGTCTTGCCGCCATCAACGTTCGAAATGTCGACGCCACTGTTGGCGCACACCAGTCCATGCACTGTCTCGGTAATCAGGATGTGCTTTTTGCGAACGATTCGCCTGGCCTCGCGCATTGCCACTTCGACTACTCGCGAATCGAGGCTGTTCTTAGCGGCAAACTTCCGGGCTGCCACTGACGGCTTCACCGAATCGAGTATGACCTTGCGATCCTCAGCCTTGGAGACGATCTTGTGTTTGACGACCAGGATGTCGCCATCGTGCAGACGTAGTCCGCCCAGCGCCAGGGCATCGACCACCAGATCGGCCACAGAGTCGCCGGCGAACACATCGCGAATGCCTAGCACGGGAATAGCGCGAAGGCCGCCATGGCATACCAGAGCAGAGGCTGCCGTGCGCTTCGTCACACCGCCGCTTCCAGAGCGTCAACTTCGCGGCCGTAACCCCAGGAGCGCAACAGGCGTTGCGCACGCGTCTGACTCCCACGCTGCACCAGCATTTCAAGCTCGAACGGATTGTCGATGTCGAGGCCTATGCCAGGAAGTTCCAGGATGAGGAGTTCCTTGCCGGTTTTCTTCATGGCTTCGCAGTGTGGCAGGAAGCTGTCATTGCCGAAGCGCAGCGGGATGATTGAAGCAGGGCGCCGCAGGATGCAGTTGCTGCCGCGACGGTCGTAGGCCGGCACGAAGACTGCGCCCTCTTCGGGGGCAGCGTCGAGCACGCGATGCAGTTCGTCTGCGGTGATGAGCGGGATGTCAGCAGGAACGACGATGGTCGTATCGTAGCCGTGGCTTTCACACCAGACGGTCGCCATCTCGATTGCAGCGGTCTCGCTCTCGTTGCGAGTGTCTTCGATCACTATGTCTCCGAGTTCCCAGGCAATGGCCATCGCCTGCGGGTCGCCAGTGACCAGAGCGACATCAATGCGACCCTTCACTCCCGCGGCTGCAGCCAGCACATCGCGCAGCATGGCCTCGGCGAGCTGCGAGCGTTGGCTCGCGTCGAGCGCTTCGGCGAGCCGCTGCTTGGCGGTGGCCAGGCTCTTGAACGGGATAAGCAGAATTCCGCGCATGCTCATGCCTTGGCGCTTGGCCGCACCTCGCAGGCGTCGAGAAGAAACGCCGCGAGATTTCGTTTGTCGTCGAGAGAATGCATGATGGTATTGGTGGCAAGAATGCGTATCGACTTTCTCAGCGGCTCGCGGCTCGCAGCTTGCAGCTTGGTTTCACCCCTGAACTCTGATTGCTGACTGCTGATCGATTCCTGGTCCGCGGTATCGACCACCAGCACATCGAGAAAATCTTCGTACACCTGAGCGACGCCCGCGATGGTGCTCGACCAGCCTTTCATCTTCATGAGCTGCGCCGCCGGCCCGGACACAGCCGCGCCTCCGACGATTGGGCTCACGGCTGCGATGGGCGCTTCCGTTTTCCGCAGTGCCTCACGAATTCCAGGTACCGCGAGAATGGGTCCGACGCTGGTTACAGGATTGCTCGGCGCAAAGATAATCGCCTCCGCGGACTGAATACTCTGCAGCACGCCTGGCGCGGGACGAGCCTGCTCGGCGCCCTCGAAGCGAACAGCCTGTACTTCGACCTGGTGACGCTCGCGCACGAAGTATTCCTGAAACGTTAGCGTGCCTTTCGAGGTGTCCAGGGTGGTCGACACACGCTGGTCCGACATGGGAAGCACGCAAGAACGATTGCCCAATCTCTGTGCCAGCTCCGCAGTGGCTTTGCTCAGAGTTTTACGCGAACGCAGCAGGGCCGTGCGCGTGAGGTGAGTCGCCAAATCAAGGTCGCCAAGGCTGAACCATCCCGGCTGCCCCAGTTGCTTCATGCGATCAAGGCAACGAAAGCTGTCCTTGTCGACACCCCATCCGCGGTCCCTGCTGAGTAGCCCGGCCATACCGTAGAGAACCGAGTCGACATCGGGCGAGATGTGCAGGCCCCACCACTCCATGTCGTCGCCGGTATTAACGATGACAGTGAGGTCTTCGGGCGCAACCAGCTGCTGCAACCCCTGCACCAGCTTGGTCCCGCCCGTTCCGCCTGTGAAAACGACGATCATCTACGCTGCCCTCGACCGTTTCCTGGTTCTTGACTATGTCATCCTGAGCGCAGGCGGCTGTTTTTGCCGCCGGAGTCGAAAGACCGCTACACGTGCAACGGTCGCTCCATCCGCGGCAGGCCGTCACCACCAGGACAAAACTCCCGCAAGCGCTCGCCCAACAATCCAGCACGTCGGGCCACCCGCTCCACATACTCCGGATAAACCGGTAACCGTTGCCGCAGCTTCTGCCCGGCGGCTTCGGTACGTTGCTGCAAATCGAGCAGATGCGGCCAGGGTGCCTCAGGATTTATGAAATCCGGGGTCAGCGGCGACACGCCGCCCCAGTCATTGATCCCGCCCTCAAGCAGGCGCTCATAACCGCTCTCCGTGAGATTCGGCGGGGCCTGAATATTCGTGTCACGGAGAATCAGCCGTGCCACCGCGAGCGTCCGCAGCATGTCGCCGTTGTCCGGTTCGGGCCACGCCGCCATCGGAATTCGCGACTTCGCGCGGAAATTCTGGATGATGATTTCCTGCACGAACCCGTATCGCTCATGTAGTCGCTTGATCGCCAGCAGCGAATCGACGCGATCCTGTGCAGTCTCGCCGATGCCGATCAGGATTCCCGTGGTAAATGGAACGCCAAGTTTGCCCGCATCGTCGATCGTCTTCAGGCGCAGCGCGGGAAGCTTGTCGGGAGTCAGTTTCAGCGGATGCGCGGCCGCAAGCTGTGTGCTGGTGCTCTCCAGCATCAGGCCCAGACTGGGGTTGCTGACCCGCAGGCGCTCAATCCAGGTGGAACTTAACAGGCCTGGATTCGCGTGGGGCAACAGGCGGGTCTCGCGCAGCACCATTTCGCACATTGATTCCAAGTAATGCAGCGTGCTGCGATATCCCATCCGTCTCAAGGTTTCGCGCATCTCCGGGAAAATTGCTTCCGGCCGATCGCCCAGAGAAAACAGGGCCTCAGTGCAGCCAAGTTTTTCCCCCTGCTTCGCCACCGCCAGCACTTCCTCCGGCGTCATGGTGTGCGCGCCCGCTTCTCCGGGATCGCGACGGAAGGTGCAATAGCCGCAATAATCGCGGCACAAATTCGTAAGCGGAATAAAAACCTTGCGCGAGTAGGTGATGACGCCGGGGTGATATTTCTCTTTCAACTCACGCGCGGCAGTAAGTAACTGCGGCAGGATTACGTCATCGCAGCGCAGCAATTCGCAAGCAAGTTTCGGCGACAGCGGCTGACCGTCCAGAACTTCCAGCAGGCTCGCCTGGAGCGACTCGGGCGACAGCGTCTTGGGCCGCTCCAGACGAATCGTGCTTGTTGCAGGAGAGATCATTTTCTGATGAGATGAAACGTCGTACCGAGAATAGCGCATGATGCGGAGTGGCGCACCTGAGGCGTTAGAGTTTGGTCAGATCTGGATCGATGCCATATCTTCCGCGGAAATACAGGAGCGGAGCGCCCTCACCCAGTGCGATCTCGCGGACCTCGGCGACAAAAATCGTGTGGTCCCCGGCGGCATGGGCACCGACCTTCCAGCAGTCGAGGTTCGCCAGCGCTTCCCGCAGAACCGGAGTTCCGCTCTTCATCTCCCGGTACTCGACCCCCAGGCGGTACGCCGCATCAGGATTGCGCTCGGGATCGGCAAAGAACTCCGAGAGCGCCTCCTGCTCCTCTTTCAACACGCTGATGCCGAAGCGCTCGTGCTCGCTCAGATGCAGGTAGGTCTCAGCCAGGTGATCGACGCAGACCAGGACCAGTGGCGGACGCAGCGATACCGAGCAAAAGGCGCTGGCGGTCATTCCGTGAACGTCTCCTTCAGCGGTGTCCACCGTTACCACCGTGATGCCGCTGGCGAAACGGCCCAATGCGGCGCGAAACTCGTCGGCTGTGACCTGATTTTCCATCATGCGTCCGAAAGCAGAGTGGCAAATGCCGCGGCCAAAGGCCACTATACTCGATTGCTTTCACTCCGGCCCTCACTTGCGGTAATCTTCCACCGCGGAGAAATTTTGTAGATAAGATTCGCTGCAAGCGCAAACATCGCGCTGCAACGTGGGGTGTGGGGTCGGAATGTATCCTCGGGCATTTGCGTATCACCGCGCAAATACGTATCCAGAAGCTATTTCGCTATTAAGCGAACTGGGGGAAGATGCCAAGTTCCTGGCAGGCGGCCAGAGCCTGATCCCGCTGATGAAGCTGCGTCTGTCTACTCCCGCGCACCTCGTCGATCTCAATTTTATTCCCGGGACTTCTTACATTCGCAGCAATGGTGTGCTGCGTCTGGGCGCGATGACCCGTCACTCGGAAATCGCCGCCTCGGCCGAAGCCGCCCGCATTCCGATCCTGCACGACTGTGCAGCCGGTATTGCCGATCCGCAGGTGCGACATATGGGCACCATCGGCGGCTCCATTGCCGAGGCTGATCCGACCGGGGACTGGGCTCCGGTTCTGCTGGCAACCGGAGCAACCGTGAAGACTCTTGGAGTAGAGGGCGAGCGGAGAATCGCGCTTAGCGAGTTCATCCTGGACGCTTACACAACTGCATTGCAGCCCGCGGAACTGATCACCGAGATCGGGGTACCTGTACCGGCGGCGCGCAGTGGTGGTGCCTACATTGCGTTGAAGCGATGTGCTCCTGTCTATGCCAGCGCGAGTGTCGCCGTGCAGCTCTGGTTGAATGAGGATCACACTTGTCGCGAAGCGCATATTTATCTCGGCGTGCTGGGATTAACGGCCACCCGCGTCTCGGTGGCGGAGGAACTGTTGCTCGGACAGGTAATCGACGACCGTCAGATCGAAGGCGTTCGCGAAGCGGTGATGGACATCGCCCAACCGGCCACCGACATGCGCGGCTCCGCCGATTACAAGCGCCACGCCGCTGGCGCCTTAGCGAAACTGGCTCTGGACGCGGCTTTGCGGCGAGCCCGCGGGGAACATGTGGAGGTCGCGCATCTTTATGCCTGAGGAGACTGTCCGCGTGAAAGTGAGCGCCAGGATCAATGGCAAGTTATGCGAGCGAGAAGTCGAGCCGCGGACGCTGCTGGTGCAGTTGCTGCGGGAAGAACTGAACCTTACGGGTACGCATATCGGCTGCGACACCAGCTACTGCGGCGCCTGCACGGTGCTGCTGAACGGGAAGAGCGTAAAGTCGTGCACGGTGTTTGCCTTCCAGGCCGACGGCGGAGAAGTATTGACCGTGGAGGGGCTGGCGAAGGGCGGAGACCTGCATCCGGTACAGCAGGCTTTCAGCGACTGTCACGGCTTCCAGTGCGGCTATTGCACGCCCGGATTCCTGATGAGCACGCTGCAATTGCTGGAAGAGCACCCGCATCCCACAGAGTCAGAGATCCGCAAAGGCATCGCCGGAAATACCTGCCGCTGCACGGGTTATCAGAATATTTTCAAGGCGATCGAAGCGGCGGCCGACATATATGAAGCCGTACCGTCGAACAGGAGCTAACGTTGGCCATCAATTTTTCTGGCGAGTTTGCTACTCCGCGCACTCCGGAAGAGGTCTTTGAGTTTCTCTCGGACCCGAATCAGTTCGCGCCGCTGCTCCCCGATTTCCAGAGCATGACCAGGCACGACGAGACCCATTTCACGGTGAAGGTCAGGGTCGGTGTGGGAAACATCAAGGGCTCGGCCGAGATCAAGATGGAACTCGCCGAGGCGGTGAAGCCGTTGCGCGCACACTACAAAGGGCAGGGAACCGCCGTGGGCAGCCAGGTGACGGTGAGCGCCGGATTCGATCTTCATCCCAATGGCAACAGCACGCGGGTTCTTTGGCAAGGCGAGACCAGCATCTTCGGGAAATTGGCCTCCATGGCGGGTGGGATGCTCGAACCGCTAGGGCGCAAGAACATTCAGAAGCTGATTGATGGGCTACAGGCCGCGCTGGCTGAATCGGTAGCGAGGGAAACAGAAGCGCAATCGCCAGGGACGCCGACGGAATTGCCTGGCTCCAATCCCACGCAGTTAGAAGCAGCGGACTCCAACCCGGCGACATCCGACATGGCAACGACCGCGCTCGAAGCCTCGGGGGAAACTCCGGACGTTAGCGCGGCAACCTCGAAGATTCCCGACGACGGGGCTTTAGCTCAGGCTCAGGAAGCGAATGGCGACCACAACGCATAAGCACACCGCCGCCTGGGTGGGCCAGTCCATCCGGCGCAAGGAAGATGCACGCCTGGTCCGCGGCAAAGGTAAGTTTGTCGACGACATCAAGCTGCTCGGCATGCTGCACCTGGTCTTTGTGCGCTCGCCGTACGCTCACGCCAGGATCACCGGCGTCGATGTCTCCGAGGCCGAGGCGCTTCCGGGCGTGGTCTGTACCCTGACCGGGCAGGAGATCACCAAGCTCATCGACCCGTTCTTTGAGATCGGGCCAGCACCCAGCAGCCAGATCCTCGACTATCCTATAGCGGTCGACCGCGCGCGCTACCAGGGAGAGCCGGTCGCCGCTGTCATCGCCGAAACTGCGGCCATCGCGGAAGACGCAGCCGAGTTAGTTCGGGTGGATTACGAGCCGCTGGAGGCTGTCATCGACGGCGAGCTCGCGGCCAGCGACCGCACGATTCTTCACGACACCATGGGGACCAACGTCGTGTGGCGCGGCGTCTTTGAATACGGCGACATTGAGAAAGCTTTCGCGAAAGCGGCGCACGTCATTCACATCGACCGCCTGCACATGCATCGCTTTTCCAGCACACCTCTGGAAAATAATGCAGTCATAGCGCAATGGGACGACAACGACGAGCGCCTCTACTTTTGGAGCAACAATTCATTTCCCACGATCGGGATCCAGTTGCTGGCGCCGGCGCTGCACCTGCGCATGGACCAGGTGCGCGTCCAGACCCACGATATAGGCGGCAGTTTCGGCATCAAGATCACCAACTATCCGCAGATGGCGGCGTGCGCGCTGGCCTCCCGCAAAGCAGAAGGGGCGCCCATTAAATGGACCGAAACGCGCTCCGAGCACATGACCTCCAGCGCTCACGGCAATGAGCGAACGTTCCGCGACACTCGCGTAGCACTGGACGAAAACGGAGTGATTCTCGCCGTCGACTCGCGACATATTGACGATTGCGGTGCCTATCCGCGCTACGAGCCGCTGGGCTGCGTCATCTGGTCGCAAGTGACGCCGGCGACGTATCGGCTGAAGAATATCCGCATTGACTTCAGCCAGTCGGTCACCAACAAGTGTCCTGTCGGTCCCAACCGCGGCTACTCGCGCATGCAACACCTGTGGTTCCTGGAGCGCGTAATCGATATCTGTGCGCATCAGTTGAACATTTCCGCTGACGAGATGCGGCTGCGCAACTACATTCTTCCGGAAGAGTTTCCCTACACCACGCCGAACGGGTGCGTGTACGACTCAGGCAACTATCCCGGCATGCTGAAGGTCGCAAAAGAGCTCATTGGCTGGGAAAAGTGGGAGGCCGAGCGTGCCAGGGCTCGAGAGCAAGGCCGCTGGCTCGGGATCGGCATTGGAACCACCCTGGACTCCGGCACCAACAACTTCGGCCAATCGCAGATCGTCAATCCGCAGGCACCGTTTTCCGGCAACTCGCAGGCGGCCAGCGCCAGGCTCGACATCTATGGAGAGGTTATCGTCGCAGTGGGCTCTGTCCCACAAGGTCAGGGTCATGAGACGACCGTCTCGCAGGTAGTCGCCGATATCCTGAATATCACCCCGGCATTGGTGAATGTGCGCGTAGGCTTCGACACCGAGCGCAACGTGCATACCGGACACAGTGGGACATACGCCAGCCAGTTCGCCGTCTCGGGATTATCGGCCGTCAACGGCGCAGCGCGCCTACTGAAGGCAGAGCTGAGCAAGCTGGCTGCCTTCGCGTTGCAAACGGCCGAAGAAGCGCTGGAGTTCGGAGTAGGAAAACAGGGTCCGGAAATAAGAGTGCGAGGCACGGAAAAGGCGATTCCGTACATCGGCTTGGCGAACCTCGCCAACGTAAATACCGCGGTTGTCCCCGAGGAGTTGCGCTCCCTGACCTTGAACTGCCGCTACACCTGGCGTGCGCCCTTCCAGGTGCCTGACGTCGCCAAGAAGTACGGCAACCTGACGCTGACCTACTCGTCGCAGTTACACATTGCGGTGATTGAGATCGACAAGGAGACATACATTCCGAAGATTCTCGATTACGCTGCGGTCGACGATTGTGGCACGGTCATCAATCCGATGATCGTTGAAGGCCAGGTGCATGGAGCTACAGCGCATGGCATCGGTGCAGCGCTGATGGAGAACTGCGCCTACGACGCCGACGGCAATATGCTGGCCTCAACGTTCAGTGACTATACGCCCATCACTGCTGTTAACATGCCCCGGATCAAGTACGGAAACACGGAGACAGCGTCGCCGCACAGCTACAGCGGCGCAAAGGGCATGGGCGAGGGCGGAGGCGCTCCGCTACACGCGATTAGCGCTGCACTGCAGGACGCGCTGTGGGCGGAAGGCATAATCATCGACGACTCCTACAACAACGCCAGCAGGTTGTACGAGCAGATCCAGCGACAGCGGCGCGGCGAAGCCAAGGAGAATGTAAAGGTGGAACGCGGGTAAGGAACCCTGTCGGCCCAAGTATGAAAAAGATCCTTATCGTCGGAGCCGGAGCTATCGGCAGCCTTTACGCCGCGCATCTGGCGCGGGTGGCCGATGTGTGGGTGTTCGCCCGGCGTGCAGAGCATGCGGCGAGTATTAACAATCGCGGAATTCGCGTGACCGGGCGCAATGAATTTCAGGCGCGACTGAAGGCTGAGACTGATCCGCGAGAGCTGCCGGAATTCGACTTCGGCATCGTGGCGACGAAGGCCAGCCAGACGCGCGAAGCTTTTGCTCCGGTTGCGCACATGTTCCCGAGTGGCGCGGTGTTATCGGCGCAGAACGGGCTGGGCAGCGAGGAAGCCATGGCCGCGCTGATGCCCTCGGGCTACGTGATACGCGGCACGACATTCATGAGCGGAACACGTTTTGCCGACGATCATGTGCACTACGAGCTGAATACTCCGACCTGGATGGGACCGTTCGAGCCGGCGAAGACGCCTTACGCAATGGTGGAGGAGTTGGCGAACCTGCTCAATGCAGCAGGATTGAAGGCCGAAGCACTGCCGGACGCACGTCCGGCGCAGTGGTCGAAGCTGATCTTTAATGCTTCGGTCAACAGCGTTTCAGCGTTGACAGAGTTGCCGCACTCGCCACACTTCGCCGCCGAAGCCGAGTTCAGGGATCTTGGCCATTTGCTGCACGCACTGATCGAGGAAGGCAAGACGGTTGCAGCCGCGCTCGGCATCGAGCTGCACGAGGACCCTTGGACCATGAACTGCCTGGGCGCGCAAACCAACCATCCACCTTCGATGCTGTACGATATCCGACATCGTCAGACCACGGAAGTCGATTATCTGGGAGGAGCGATCGCCGGAGAAGCTCAGCGCGTGGGGGTTGCGGCGCCTCTGCACACGGCGCTGTACCGGCTGATCAAGGCCAAAGAAGCAAGCTGGACGTGGCAAAAAGAAAACGTTCTGGAGACTGTCTAAGCCATGCCGTACCCGATCGACAACGCGAAACTCTCGCGAGTACGTGCGCTGATGAAGGAACATGATCTTGACGTTCTCGTCGTCCGGGCGCCCGACAATATCGTCTACCTGACGAACTACTGGTGCATGAAGGGCTACGATATCGCGATCTTCCCGCGCGAAGGCGAACCCACGCTGATCGCCCTGGAGCCGCAAGAAGAGGACGCGCGCCGCACCGCCTGGACCCAGGACATCCGGTTGTTCAAGGGATACCACCCTACGGATCCTCGGCCGCCGGCAGTGCGTTCACTCGATGTTGCGGTGCAGGTGCTGAAAGAGCGGAGCCTGACTGGGCGCATCGGCCTCGAGCTTTCGCAGGGTACACAAAGCGCCGATCGCATGGTGGGGGAACCCAGCACGTGGACTCAGCCCTGGTTCGAAGCGTTTAAAGCGGTTGCGCGGGAGGCCGTGGACATCTACTCGATCATCAATAGTGCTCGCGCCATCAAGACGTCCCAGGAAATCGAGCGCATGAAACTCGCTAACGAACTGGCGGCCCTTGCGATGGAGTACACCTGGGAGCGAATTCGGCCAGGTATGAAGGAGAGCGAAGTTGGGGCAATGTTCGAGGGCTATGTTCACGCGAACGGTATCGGTTTCAAAGGTCAAGTGGAGATGGCGCGGGCGTTCACACTGGTATGGTCGGGCCCTGGGATTCGCACCTTCACGGCGACCGGCGACCGGCCAGTCCAGGAACACGAGCCGACGCTGTTCGAGATCTGGGTGTGCGTGGACGGCTATTGGAACGATCTAACCAAGAATCTCTGCCCAGGCGAGCTCACGCCCGAGTATCACAAATTGCTGGACATGCTGCTCGCGGTGTTCAACGAAGCCGCAGCTTTCTCGAGACACGGCGCGAGTCTGCCTGAACTCGATCGCCTGGTGCGCTCCCGTATTGCCGAGGGTGGCTATCCCGGCCAGCCGTCTCACCCCATATGCCACGGTGTGGGAGCTCGAGCGCACGAGCCGCCCTATGCGCATCAGGCGAGCACCGGAACGATCCACGAAGGCATGGTGCTGGCGATTGAGCCGGCGGTGTATTGGTCGGGCGGCGGGGGCTTGCGCTTGGAAGACAATTTTTGGATTACCGGGGAGGGCAACGAGAAGCTTTGCTCGTTTCCCGACGATTTCCGCTTGCTGCAACGTGCCGCGACGGGAAAGGCTGCTTACTGATGGCGACTGCCGGCAAAGCCGCGTTATCCGACAACGTCAGAGATGCAATCGTTGGCCGGATCCGCGAAGACGAAATTGTGGCCATGTGCTGCGAAGTGATCAATATCCCCAGTCCCACAGGCGGGGAGCTCGCAATGGCGGAGTATATGCGGGCTGCTTTTCAGAAGCTGGGAGTGAAGACTACATGGCAGCAGGTTGAAGATACGCGCGCCAACGTCGTCGGGCGGCTGGATGGCAACGGTAACGGCCAATGCCTGATGTTTAACGGCCACATGGACACCTCAAATAACGGCGACGAGGAGTTCCTGACCGGTATCGGATACAAGCCTCATGCCGTGGTAAGAGATGGCATGATCTACGGCCTCGGGATCTACAACATGAAAGGTGCGTTGGTCTGCTACGTCCACGCGGTCAAAGCGCTGCTCGAGGTCGGCGTGAAACTCGCCGGCGACGTGATCCTGGGCGCGGTCTGTGGCGAAATCGAGAAGACCCAATGGGGCGAATTCCAGGGTAAAGAATATCGCGGGTACGGCGCCGGCACGCACTACCTGGTCAATCACGGCATTTTGCCGGACATGTGCATCCTGGGGGAGCCCACCGATATGCAGCTGGTGCTGGAGCACGCCGGATCCATGTGGGTGCGGTTTGGTCTAACCGGCAACTATGTTCATTCAGCGTTCGCGCCCGGGAAAGAAGACCAGAACGCGGTACGGCGTATGTACGACGTTGTGGGAGAGGTGATGCGCTGGATTCCTGAATGGCAGGAGCAGGCACACTGGGCCGGACGACCAGGGTTCGTCAACATCGGCTGCTTGCAGGCGGGACATCCCTGGCGGGCGAGCCGAACTCCGGAGCGCGCGGACTTGTTTCTCGATGTGCGCGTGCCGCCAACCATCGGCATGACCGACGCGCGGCGCGCGGCAAAAAAGCTGTTTCTGGCTTTGACAGAAAAGCATCCGGAATACGGTCTGGAATTCGAAACGTATGTCTCCGTGCCGGGCGCGACCATTGACGAGAACCATGCGATGGTAAGGGCAATCGAACGCAACCATCAGCACATCGTGGGGAAGCCGCCGGTGCGTGACACGGTGTTGTGGTGTTCGGATGCGTCGGTGCTGTCACGCTTCGGCTGCCCAACGGTGAATTACGGGCCCTCAAGCGGGCCGCGCGATCATGAGGGGGAGAAGGTCGCTATCAAGACGCTGGTGGATATTACGAAGGTGTACGCGCTTGCCGCAGCGGAATTGTGCGGGTGAGGAACCAGCTAGCGGCCATGAGCCGTGAGCTTTGGGCCAAAGCGCCCGACTGAGATGGAGGCGCAAAGCGCGCAGTCACTCTCCAACAAAACTAGTCTGAGCTCAGAGCCCACGGCGCACAGCAGAGAGCGCACAGGACGGAGTTAACGAGGTTTATTTGCCGAGTTCATCTGAAATTCAACGCCGTTATGACAACATTCGCGCTGCAATGCGCGGGCAGGATGTCGATGCGCTCATCGTCTGCGGCAATCAGTATGCCGGGTTCGAGGGCGCGGTCTTTTATACATCGGGCTTCGAGATTGTTCACCGCTACGTTTACGTGCTGATTCCGCCAAAGGGCGAGCCCACGCTGGTCTTTCCCCAGGAGGCGCGCTGGATCGGAGACAAGAAGAAGCCGTTCGTGCAGGAGAAGGTCTGGGCCGAGATCCCCGGGCGCTGGCTGCGCGAGCGCGTGCAGGACGAAGGCTGGAAGCGGGTTGCTGTCTACGGGCTCGACTACGTAATGGCCGTCCGTGATTATCGCGAGCTCCAGCAAGGCTCGTTTGAGCTGGTGCCCTTCGATTTCCATTTCGACATGGCGCGGGCGGTGAAAAGCGAGGAAGAGCTGGTCGAGATTCGGGACTCAATGGATATCATTCACGAAGGCTTTTGGGCGCTTCTGGAAGGTTTCGCGCCGGGCAAGACGGAAGCCGAGATCATGGCGCCTGCGGTCGAAGTTTTCTTCGCGCGTGGCGCCGGGCCGCGCATGATGAACATCGTGCTCTCAGGCGAGAATGGCGAAGCCGAGGCGCACTTCAAGGTGCCGGGCAACCGTCGCGTCGGCGAGCGCGACCTGATGCTGTATTCACTAGAGATTGCCGGAACGGGTGGCTATTGGGTTGAGTTCTCGCGCGCGGTGATCGCAGCCGAGCCCAGCAAGCGCATTTTGCAAATGGCGGAGGTTTATCCCGAGGCGATGGAAGCAGCTCGGAAGCTGATGCACGAAGGGGTGCTGGCCTGCGATGTACACAAAGTTGTGGCCGACACGTTCGCGCGCAACGGCTTCGCTCTCGGCCATCTCTCGGGACATTCGATTGGGACCACAATGCTGGAGCATCCGGCGATTGGTGCGAAGAGCCAGATCGAGCTAAAGGAAAACATGATCTTTTCCTTGCATCCGCAGGTTGTCGATCAGGATGGCAGTGTGTGCTTGTACACGCAGGATACCTTTCGGGTGGGGCGCGTCGAGGCCGAAAATCTCAGTAACATTCCGTGGAAATTCTATTCTCACCGGGACGCGCGAGCGACCACGACGATCCCACTCTCGAATCGATGGATTGACGCATGAAGAAAGTCCTGGTCGTAGGCTGTGGCGCGATCGGCAGCCTGTTCGCGGCACACTTGGCGAAAGGTGGCGAGGTCGAGGTGTATGCCTTCGACGCGTCACAGCCGCACATTGACGCCATCAAGCACAAAGGTCTGCGATTGTCGGGCGCGGCCGAGATGCACGTCCATCTGGCCGGAGCGAGTACCAATCCGGCTGAACTGCCGGTGTGCGATTACGGTGTTGTGGCGACCAAAGCCATTCATACCGATAGTGCTATCGAAGCCGCTGCGTGCTGCTTCGACGAGCGCAGTGCGGTATGTTCGGTGCAGAACGGCGTCGGCAACGAAGAGCTGATCGCCAAGCACGTGAAGTACGTGATTCGCGGAACCACGTTTCCCGCAGGCCATATCGCCGAGCCTGGACACGTTGGTTTCGACATCCAGGGCGACACCTGGATTGGGCCGTTCGAGCCGTCGAATACATCGATGGAGCGCGTACACGAGCTCGCTGGATTGATCACGCGCGGCGGGATGAATACGATCCCGCTGGAAGATGCTCGCGGTGCGCAGTGGACGAAGCTGATCTTTAACGCGGCGACAAATCCTGTAGGAGCGCTGACGCGCCTGCATCATGGAGCGGCGACGCGCTTCGGCCCGACGGGCGAATTGTTCGAGGCGCTGATCCTGGAAGGAGAGGCGGTGGCGAAAGCCATGGGCGTCGAGCTTCACGGCGATCCGCGCGCACTGGTGCAGAAGGGCGCGAACGCTCCCGGCAAGCACAAGGCCAGCATGTTGCAGGACGTAATCGCGGTGCGCACGACCGAAGTTGATTTCATGAACGGAGCGATCGTGAAGTGGGGCGAAAAGTACGGTGTGCCGACTCCCCTGAATAAGGCGATGTGGTCGTTGATGAAGGGCTTGGAGCACGGGTGGACGGAGCCCTAGGCTCGGAGGCTGACGGCTCTCGACTATCAGCTGTCGGCTTAGAGAAAACCTCCGCGCTTCTGCTCAGGCGCAAAATTCCGACTATCAATGGAAAGTTGAGAATCCAAACAAATCTGAGAGCTGACGGCCGACGGCTGATGGCCTGCAGCTCCGAAAGGCATTCATGTCCGTTCCATTTCGTATTGGTGTTCTGCAACTCAGTATGGAGCCGCTCGAACAGACGGTGCGTATGGCGCAGGCCTGCGATCGGGCGGGCTTCGACATCTTCTGGCTGGCCGAGGCGTATCCCTGGTGGCGCAAGCATGGTTTTGAGGCGCGCTCGTCGACCGCGATTACAGCCGTTGTCGCCACCCAGACCCGGCGCATCACGATTGGCTGGGGCATCATCTCCCCCTACACGCGCCATCCGGTTCAGATTGCCATGGAGGCGCGCGTGATGCAGGACGCTGCCGGCGATGGCCGCTTCCTGCTCGGCCTCGGCGCCTCAAAGATCTTCATGAAGGAGATTGGCGAAGGCGAGAAGGGAAAAGAAGTCGGACCGGCAGTCGTCATGCGCGAGAGCATCGAGATCGTCGAGGCCATGCTTGCCGGCGACGCGGTGGAATATCACGGGAAGGCTTTCGATGCTTCGGCCCCAGCGTTGAAGAGCGACGCCCACGTCTCGCGAAAACGTGTGCCGATTTACGTGGGCGCGACTGGCCCTGTTTTGCAGCGGTTGGCAGGATCGCACTCTGACGGACTGTTGACGGCCAGCATTACCACGCCGGATTTCCTGCGGTATGCGCGCGGCAACATGGAAGAAGGCGCAAAGAAGGCCGGCAAAGAGCCGTCCCATCTCGATCTGGGCGGAGTGATTGTCGGAAGCATCAACAAGGATTCGAAGAAGGGGAAAGAGGGCGCGCGCGAGATGGCGGCCATGTATCTAGCGAACAAGGTGCAGAATATTCGGGGCTCGGCTGACGTGCTGCTGCAAACGGCTGGCCTGACCTTCGAGGAAATATCTCCCATCGCTGACGGTATGGAGAAGGGTGGACGCAAAGCCGCGGCGCAGGCGGTGACCGACGACATCCTGCGGAAGGTGTGCGCGATTGCCGGCTCGCCCGATGAGTGTTGTGAGCGCATACAGCAATACCGTGACGCGGGCGCCACCAACATCATGCTGGAGATTTGGGGCGACGACAGGGAAGAGCAGGCGAGGTTATTCGGAGAAGCGGTGTTGCCGAACTTCCGATAGCAGGTAAGCCCACCCTGTCGGCAAAAGCCGTGACCTCCGGGACACATTCAAATGGCAAAAACCCCTACGCGATGACCATTGTCGTCGAATAGGGGTCCTTTGACTCCGGCGCAAAAGGCGCGCCTACGCTCAGAATGACACTGTTTCTATTTCAACATCCGTAAACAATCCTTACCTGGCGTTAGTTTAACAACCCGAACATCGAGACCTGGTTTTCTGCGCCCACGAAAACGTGACCATCGGCCACGACAGGAACGGTGAACTTCACGGCCAGTCCCGGATTGTCGCGACTGAGGTTCTGTGACGAGTTGTAGAGCTCGGTTCCCAGATTGCTGGCGCTGAAAGCTCGCAGCACCGCATTTCCGCCGCCATAACCGTCTGTCTCGGTGACCCACACGATGCCATTACTGGTACCGTTCGAAGAGATGACCGGAGTCGGACCGGGGAAGTTAAACGCTTCCGGTGTCTGCGAAGTGGGTCCGGTTGAAAGCTGCTGCGACTGCGGGTTATAGGAGAACGACTTCATGTGGTCGAAGACACCGCCGAAATACACGTTGTTGTTCCAGAACGACGGATTGCCAAAGATTCCGCCGATGATCGTGGGCAATGTCTGTACGATCTGGTCGTCATTTCCAGAGTGGAATTTTCCCATGTTGTCGCGATTGACCACGTCGATCGTACCTTCTTTACCGACCTGGACCAGGAGGTGGGGATACTGCGCTCCGGGTTGGTCAGGCAGCAGCAGAACGCCACCAGAGCCGACATCAGTGTCGTTGTTGTCGAGGTCCAGCTGGTCCCACGGCGTGAAGTAGTCAGCCAGCGTGAACACGCGGTTCGCCAGGTTCATCCGCAGAACACTGTCTCCGTAATCGGAATGCGCGGTTCCGTCATAGGTTCCATTGCCTGTACTGACATAAACCGAGCCGCTGGAATCAGATGCCAGACCGCCGCCGCCGCCCCAATAGCCGCCTTCGCGCCCGTTCGGAGTGTCGACCCAGGTGCCCTGGTTATAAAGCGAGGTTTTGTTGTAAGCCATCAGCCAGCCGTGGTACGCCCCCGAGTCGCAATGGGATGCCCACCCGACATAGATGTTGTTGCCCGCCAGCAGCAGCGAGGCGCGCTGCCCCTCGACTAGCGGATCAAATGTCAACATCCCGTTGACCGATCCCTGCCCGGTTCCCGGATAGGTGCCACCGAGTGTGTGCGGAGGATTCCGCAGCAACCCTGTGCGGATATCGATGGCGTACAACTTCTGCGCGAACGTATTCTGCCCGGTCTGGGTGTTGTGGAGTTTGAATTTGGCCACAACGAACATCTGATTCAGACTGGTGTCGATGACGGGGGTGCCGGTGATTCCGATCTCGGGGACCAGGTCGCTGCATCCCACGTCCGAGCTGGAAACAGGCGTAACGAGGTATTGTGTGCTCAAGATGATAAGCAGGTTCGCCTGCCACAGTTGCTGACCGCTGTCGACGTCGAAGGCGTAAACCTGATCATGTTCGGTGGCGACGTACAGAACGTTGTGCGAAACTCCGTTGATGACGACGCCGGGCACGTAGAGAGGCTGAGCGTAAACGAAGCCGGTGACGGGAAACACGTGCTTGCGTCCGAACTGCGAAGAGTTGACGTTCGTGGTGGTCAGGATGGTCTCGTGCGTGTTAGCGCCGGACCGGGAGTTGTCATATTGATACGTTGTAACCGCAACTTGTGCGGTCAACCATGAACTCGCAAACAGCAAGAGGCTGGCAAGTCGGACCAATAGCTTCATAGCTGGGCAGGGCTCCTTGGATGTCGATCTTGTTGAAACATCGAGGGAAAAGCTAAGGAATTATCGTATGGATTCCCGCCACTCACAAGCGGCAAAGCGTTGCAATTGCAACTTTATGTTGCAACAATCATTTCCCGGGTCCTGTAATCACGAATTTCGTCGAGACTTCGAGCGCACGGAACGAACAAACTCCCACTTTCGTCTAAACTGACGAGGTAAATATGTCTGAAACCGAGCTTCCTTCCGCCAGCGTGCCGTCCGACTCCAGCCACTCGTTCTTCCTCGGCCCGTATGGGCTTCGGGCCGGGTGGCGTCTGCTGATCTTCCTTGTCATCGTGGCGGCAATGTTTCTGGCCGCCGCGTTCCTGTTGCAGCCACGCTTGCTCAGGATTCTGGGCGCCGACTTCTCGGCTCCGGGCGTCATCGTCGAAGAACTGTTGTCCTTCTCTATCATCGCGCTCGCTGCCTTCATCATGAGCAGGATCGAGCATCGCCGCTTTGCGGCCTACGGACTGCCGGCTCGCGGCTTTCTCGGCAAGAATTTCTGGAGCGGGGCGCTGTGGGGCTTCGTGATGCTGTCATTCATTGTGGCGATGATGACGGCCACTCACTCGTATTCGGTTGCCGGCCTCGCGCTGTCTACGAGGGACGTCGTGAAGTACGGCTTGCTGTGGGCGCTGGCCTTTCTGATGGTCGGCTTCTTTGAGGAATTCTGCTTCCGCGGATACGTACAGTACACGCTTACATCAGGCTTGGGATTCTGGCCGGCTGCGCTTATCACGTGCCTGATCTTTGCCGGCGCGCATATTAACAATCCTGGAGAGAACTGGGTGGGCGTGGTCGAGATTGTTCTGATCGCATTCTTCGTGTGCCTGGCGCTGCGCCGCACCGGCAACCTGTGGTTCGCAATCGGTTGGCATATGTCGTTCGATTGGGGCGAGAGTTTCTTTTATTCGACACCCAACAGCGGCATCCAGGCTACTGGACACATGCTGAAGGTTTCGTTAACAGGTTCGAAGTGGTTAAGCGGCGGCAGCGTGGGGCCGGAGGCCAGCGTGTTTGATCTGATCGTGACCATCGCCGGGATTTTGCTGCTGGCCAAGCTCTATCCCCAGGCAAGATATCCGGAGATCCCGCCCGAAGCGCTTGAAGACGTTCGTGTACAACAATCGGCGAGCTTGCGGCCGGCGGCGCCATAGAACCCTTATGACGAAACCTGCGCTCCTCGATCTTCCAGCCCCGAAGTGCAGAAGGGACAGCGCTTCGCCCGCTTTACAATTCCGCTGAAGCAGAACGGACACTCCTTCATCTCCACCTCCTGCGTGTGCCGGAAGCGGTTCACCTGCCGGATCAGGAGAAAAACG
Organism: uncultured Acidobacteriaceae bacterium; assembly: GCA_963698845.1. GTDB lineage: Bacteria > Acidobacteriota > Terriglobia > Terriglobales > Acidobacteriaceae > Bog-257. The sequence continues at coordinate 589,063 of CAVOSH010000004.1, read as the reverse complement.
CCAATGGCCACGATCACGAAGTTAAAAATGGCGTTCATGAACAGTCCGTAATTCAGCGTCGGTGCGCCCACGGACTTCGCCGCAGCCAGGGTGTCGAAGTGCATGCCGGTCAGGCTGACGAACATGTTGGAGAAGTCGACCTTGCCGAAGAGCCGGCCGATCACCGGCATAATGATGTCGTCGACGAACGACGTGATGATCTTGCCGAAAGCGACACCCAGAATGATGCCGATGGCCATGTCGAGTACGCTGCCCTTCAGGGCGAATTCCTTGAACTCCTTGAAACCGCCCTTGCCGATCTTGGCCAGCGGCATCGGGTTGGTCATGTGTGAGGCGAAGTTCGACATGTTGATCTGTTCGGTTCCGTGTGCGTGTTCCATTGAGGGCCTCCGCTGAAAACGAGTTCGCAAGGGCTTCTTTGGGCATCGTGTGACGGCGGCAGCGCCTTGTCAAGTGGAGGGCGGATCTGATCTTGCCGGTCTGTTTCAATGCTCATGCTTCGCATGCGAATGAAGATGGGGATGCGAATGCGTCACCGATCCATGACTATGTCGATGGGCGTGCACAAGGTTTGCCCGCAGCAGCAACTCCTGATTCGACAAGATGTCGACAGGCGTGCCGCTGGCCAGCACCCTTCCTTCCTCGAGCACCACGACCCGGTCGGCAATGTCCTCCACAATCTCCAATTGATGGGTTGCGGTAACAATCGTGTGAGACGAGCCCTTCCATTGCTGAAGCAGGTCGATAATATGGCTCTGGCTGCGTGGGTCCAGTGTGGTTGTCGGCTCGTCGAGCAGGAGCACATCCGGCTCCAGGACAATCACCGAGGCAAGGGCCACGCGCTTTTTTTCCCCACCCGAAAGCCGATAAGGTGGCCTGTCGCGCAGATGCGAGATGCCCATCAGCTCCAAGGTCCCATTGACCTTTGTCATTAGCTCTTCCTTCGGCCACTTCAACTGCAAAGGCGCGAAGGCAACCTCATCGAAGACCGTCGGATTGAAGAGTTGCACGTCCGGATTCTGAAAAACCAGCGCCACGCGACGTCGAAACGGCAGCGCGAACTTGTCATCCTGCAGGCGGTGTGCGGAAAGCGTTTGGCCGTCAAAGGCGATCTCGCCACTCGAGGGAAAACACAGCGCGTCCAGCAAGCGCAGCAACGTGGACTTGCCCGACCCGTTAGCGCCGACCAGTGCCAGGCGATCTCCCTGCTCAATCGCCAGCGACAGCCCCCGCAGCGCGGCGATGTTCTCGTAGTCAAACGACACCTCGCGCAGATCGAAGAGCGGCATCGGCTTATCTTCCCATCCAGACCGCCAGTGCCGCTGCCGCCAGGAAGAGCAACAGGCCCAGGTAGTCCCACATTGTCATATGGAAATCTGAAAGTATCTGGACATCACCGCGAAATCCGCGGGACTCCATGGCCAGGTACACCTCGTTGCTCAAAGCCAGACTCTTACTCAGTAAGACCCCGGCGGTGCGCCCCGCGATCTGCCGCTGTTCCGGACCGCTCAGCACTGCCACGGTACGGCTGCGGCGCGACTCGAACATCTGCCCGGCTGTATCCACCAGCAGGAAGATATAACGATAGGTCATCGCCAGCATGACGATCGCTTCCTTGGGCAGCCGTAGGGCACGCAAGGCCTTCAGCACGTGTGTCCATGGGGTGCACAGAATAAGCAGGGTGGTGAACGTAACTGCGGTCTCCACGCGCAGGACCAGCAGCGCGGCGGTTCGCAAGCCTTGCTCGGTGATGGCGATGGTCCCGTTCGAAATGATGGCTCTGCCCGGGGTGGTGAACAGCGCCGGTATCGCGATCACCCCGGTGAATCCCAGCACGATCAGCCACACGCGTTTGGCGATCAAAAGCAGATTCACCCTGGAAAGAACTGCCAGCAGAATAGCAGCGGCAAAGAGTACGGCCACAACGCTGATTTTTCGCGAGAGAGTAACCGCCGCCACCAGCGCCAGCAATCCGATCAGCCGCACCCGCACATCGAGCGATTGCAGCAGGCCGCGCCTGCGGGCGGTCTCCTCCGACAACATGGCTCGCGTGAGTGCGCGAGTAAAACGAATGGTCGTCGATTCAACGAAGCCGCGGCTCACGATGCCTCTTCCGTGCGGCGGCGGCGCTCAAGCACAAAGCGCGCCAGCAGCGAGAGAATCAGCAGCAATCCAACGCCAAACATAGCGGAAAGCACATAGCCGAAGCCCCTGCTCCTGACGAACGTCGGCGCGTAGGCAGGGAACGGTGCGGTCCAGAGATTCGAGAGCTTCGCCAATCCGGCGGGCACAGCGGAAGACGAGTCGGATATTGTCGCGGGGTGCGCCCCGTGCGCCAACTCTACCGGCGACCACTCGCCCCAAGCGGTTCCCGCGGCCAGGATGCCGATCGGCGTCAACAGCATGAGAACCGCAATCGCCACCCACAGCCGTCGCAACGAACCTGATGCAGGACGAATCGCCAATCCCGTTACTTCGGCTGAAAGACCTGAGGTGCCGCGCAGGAACGCTGGATCGGCAATTTGCAGATATGCCACGAGCCCGGCAGAGATAACCGCTTCGGCCATCCCCGCGAATGTCAGGTGTCCGATCATCATCGCCGGAATCGCAATGTTCAGCGGGTAGGGCGCGTAGAGCGGTGTGCCGGTGGCGTCATGAAACAGCAGGGGCTGGATGCCGAATTCCACCGAAGCCAGCAGCGCCGCCGCATTCACTGCCAGATATCCGGCGACCGCCGCCGCCAGCACGCGCCGCTTCGAAGTGAGTGCGGCCCGCGCCGCGATCAAACGGTAGACGCCATACGCGACGAGGGCGCCGACGATCGCCATGTTGAAGCAGTTAGCGCCCAGCGTGCTGATGCCTCCATCGCCAAAGAACAGCGCTTGAATGGCGATCGCCAGCGAGAGCGCGAGGATCGCTCCCGACGGCCCCAGCACAATAGCTGCGATGGTGACGCCAAGTGCGTGGCCCGTGGTGCCTCCAGGCAGCGGCAGGTTGAACATCATCACGACGAAAGAGAACGCGGCAAAAACGGAGATGAGCGGGATCACGCGCGAGAACAATACGCGCTTCATCCGCCTCAAAGCCGAGTACCACCCGGCGGCCGCGCCTACATAGAGCGTCGCGCAGGTCGAAGGACTCAGGTATCCGTCAGGAATGTGCATGAAGAAACGCCGCGTCGCCGGCGTTTCTCATCGTAAATCATTCATGCCGGGTGCCCCACTCATTCGCGATTTTCGAATGAGTGGGAGATCATAGGGAACCCACACAACGAACGGCAGGTTGTGAGGGGCACCCGGAGCTACTCCTGCCCCACTACCACTCGTGCCACGGCCAGCATGCTGATCGCTTCCGCCGACGGATCCTGCAAGCGCTGGGAGCGCTGCAGCGCCGCCGTCGGATCGATCTGCGCGGCGGCCTCGCTTACCTCCTCGACTACTTCCGGAGCGCTGGTGGAAGCGGTCGAGCGATCCGACCACACTTCATCTACCGACGCAAACGCGATATCGAAGTAGTGGTCCGCCATCTTTCGATCGCCTGAACTGCCGCTGGCAAAGCCGCTGGCCGCTGCTTCCCGCGCGCGGGTCACCGGCGGCATCGAGTTCAATTCCTGCGTGCGATCACCGTTATTCTCCATCGCCCGCAGCACGCTTACGCCATCGTCGTCGGGCGTGGGCAGCACGGCATTCTGCCCGGCGCTGTTCACCGTTTGCAGGATCATCGGGTCCGAGCGCAGCAGTTCCTGGTAGCTCGCGGCGCCGAGGCTGTCGCTCAACGAGCCGCTAGCGAGATTCACGGCCACACTGCGCTGCGGAGTGTCAGGCAACTTCGACAGCCAGAGCAGGAACTTTGCTCCTGCCGTCTTCACCGCGTCCTTGTCCATCTTTGGGGCCGCTTCGGCGAACATGGCAGCGTAGTTCGGAGCTTCGGCGGCACTGGTCGCCGCATCGGCGGGAAGGGAAGCGAACATCTTGAGGAACATCGATTTTGACCACTGCGACTGCATGCCCTCGGCTTCCATCAAGGCAACGATGGCGCGAGCGGCGACTACACTCTGATTCATCCCGGCCTCGACCTTGGCCATCGCGGAGGCGTCAACTTGTTTAGGGCAGTTCGTGATCGCCCCCAGCAGCGACTGCTCGGCGTCGAGTACGGCCGCTGGCGGGAGCGCCTGCACGAAGGCTACGGCCGCGGCGCAGTCCACGTGACCGGCGGCGAGCATCGATACCGCCGGCTTCTGGCCCTCTGCCACGAGCTTGGTTTCAATGGCAATACCGTCGCGGGCAAACTGCTGGGCCAGCTTCTGGTCGATGGGAGCGACCACATTGGCTGCGGCGTACAGGACGCGCAGCCGGTCTTGCGGATCGGGCTGCGGAAGCCCCACCGCGCTATGTACAACGTCGATAACGAACTTCTGGCGCGATTGCTGCTTGGAATTCGCAGCCGCGCTCACAGCCTTCACACTGGCCGGGCTGGCGGAGGCGGACTGTGACGCCGCTGCGAGGGAGAGGGCTGCAATCATAAGTAGCGCGAAAAACGATAATCTCAAAACCAATAACCTCGGCTCACATTGCGAGCCCGGTTATATTTTAGTAACTATTCAGAGCTGGCTATATAAGGGGAACACCGGAGGGGCCGTAGTACCCCGGAGGGATGAGAACTACTGACCCTGCAATACGATCGTTTATGATAACGCCCTGTAGAGTCGAGAACAGGCGCAGTGGCTGTAGCCTCCCGGTGGCTAATAGTTGAGTTGGCTTTCGCCGCCCCGCCTCAGTCCGGTTTGACTTGGCTCTGTTTCCTGTCCCCGCTCATCGAACCGGACAGGCGGATCTCCCGCATCCGGCTCTCGGAAAAGACTCACGTTGTCGCCCACGGAAGATTCGCAGTTCGCCTCGGGAGATTGACCAAGCCGAACTCAGCATTAAGAGATGCTTCCGGGAACCGTTTGTAACCCGGCCATGACTCTTTGTGCTTGTCGCATAACCACCGACGTAGCCTCATGCGGGCGTGTTGATCGACCACACTATGGGCATTGCTGACTGGTCCAAGACAGAAGTAGTTGGCCCAGCCGGTCATTATCCGGTTGAGCTTCGCCACCATGATCGTCGAGTCTTGCCAGACTGTGTTGAGTCGGGTCTCGTCGCTAATCGCACGACAGATGCGCTGCACCCGCTTCTTGGATGGCACCGGGCCCAGAAAGACCCGGCCCTTCCTCATCGAATAGCAACGACCAAACGTATAACCCAGAAAGTCGAACCGCTCTTCCGGCAGATAGCAGACCCGCGTCTTCGAGTCATTCACCGTCAACTTCAGCTTCGACATCATCGCCCGCATCATCGCCAGAGCTTGTTCCGCTCCGCTTCGACAGCAGATCACGAGGTCATCGGCATAGTTCACGATGTACGCTCTCCAACGCTCCTCGTACCCCAGCTTCTTCCACCCGAGCACGAACCGGCGCATGTACAGATTGCTGAGCAGAGGACTGATCGGAGCTCCTTGCGGGGTGCCTCGACCTTCGTCCCGATTGCGCGTGCTCCGACGCTTGTTTCCACGATCATCGGTCTCTTCGACCGGAGCTTCCAGCCACATCTTGATCAGATGCAGCATGGCTCCATCGACAACCCGACGAGCCACCGACTTCATAAGCTCGGCGTGTGGAACAGTATCGAAGTAGCTGCTTAAATCAGCATCAACGATTTCTGCATGACCGGTGTTGATCAGCTTGTGGACGTGTTTTACGGCGTCCAGTGCGCTGCGGTCCGCCCGATAGGCATACTGTTCCGGTTGCAGGTCGGCCTCGAAGATAGGTTCGAGGACCAGCACTGCTGCCGTCTGCACAACCCGATCACGGATTGACGGTATCCCTAACGGTCTTTGCTTCCCGTCCGGTTTGGGTATGTAAACCCGCCGCACAGGCTGCGGTTGATAGCTTCGGCTTTTCAGCGCTTGCGCCAGTTCGTCCAGCCATCGTTCCACGCCGTACTGCTCGATGTCCTCGAACGTCTGGTCGTCTACTCCCGCTGCTCCGGCGTTGGCTTGGCAGCGTTCATAGGCGTATGCCAGAACGTCTTTCCGGTACCCCTTGTCGTACAGCGCATAGAAACGAAAGTCGGGCGATTCCTTCGCTTTTGCGTGTAATGCCATCTGCAACTTCTGAACACTGGTCGGAGTTGTTAGGCTCATCGCCAATCCCTCGGTCCTTTGTTGCTTGTTGCATTCGTCTTTAACTGAGGCCCCTTCCCTCCACCAGCATTACCCGGCTTCATCGGTAGTACGGGCCTCTCCGCCACCCCATACGGTCCGGCCTGTCTCTCGCGAGCTGCCGGTTGATCCACACCATGATCACCGCTGGGGCTTCCCGGGTTGCGTCTGGTCTCCTATGCGCACATGCCATCGCCAATACCCCGGCAGGTCCGATGGAGCGTATTCGCTCGCGCTTCTCCATCGTCAGCGGCCTTCCCTGTGTGAACGTCAGGTCGGCTCCTGCAATTGTTCTTTCGAGGCCTGCTCAGCGTTTATCCTCGTTACGGCCTGCACGCTCGCTGAATCGCCGAAACGACCCTTTCCATCGAAGGCTTCAGCAGCTTCGTTACCTCCACTGCTGCTTCGATTGCTACCGGGTGGAGCGAACCAGTTCCCGGGCGGGAGTTCCACCCGCTGAAGTCCAGCGCCTTTTCACGGCGCACGTTCACGCCAACGATAACTTTCGAGGCGGCTTATGATTGTCACGAGAGTCGCTTAAGCTGGTAACGCCCCAATGTCCAGAGTCACTCAAAGCATTACGGACTTCCTAGTCCCTGCGAACCAGCGGCCATATTGGACGTTTAGGAACGTGACCATCGTTGTCGCAGTTGCGGCCTTTGCGTTCGCGCTGATAAGGGCTTTCGTGAGATTCTCTCCCGTGCAGGTTGCCCGATTGGAATCGCACAATCTATTGAACTCATCGCTGTCTGTCGGCCTCTATTACGCGTTTCTGGCGGCTGTCATGTGGCTGGTCTACAAAACAGGAAATTGGAGCAACTGGTACGTCTGGCGGGTGTTCGTCTACGGAATGGTGCTGGCAGGAGCCTTAATAGGCATCGTAGATATGCTGCTACCCCTGCGTTCCCATAGATAGTTGGCGTAACAGCGCCATTTGATAAGTAATCTACCCGACACGTTTGGCAGACAAAACCCGAATGGCGAATGGCGAACAGCAGCCTCTCTACCGCTTCTCCATCGCGACGTAGTGATTCGGATACGCAGGCCCGTGATAATCGGCGCGCGGCCGGATCAGGCGGTTGTCGTTGAGTTGCTCGATGACGTGCGCCGTCCATCCCGACACGCGCGACACCGCGAACACGGGCGTGAACAGGTCGATGTCGATGCCCAGCGTGTGATACGTCGAGGCCGAATAGAAGTCGACATTCGCGTTCAGCTTTCGTTCGGACACGATGAACTCTTCGATCTTGCGCGAGATCTCGAACCACTTCGCGTTGCCGCTCGAGCGTCCGAGGCTCTCTGACATCTTGCGCAAATGCGTGGCGCGTGGATCCTCGGTGTGATACACGCGATGTCCGAAGCCGGGCACCTTCTTCTTCTGCGCGAACATGCCCTTGATGTAGTCGACTGGATCGGCGCCGGAAATATCAATCGCTTCCAGGATGCGGAATACCGCTTCGTTTGCTCCGCCGTGCAGCGGGCCTTTTAGAGCACCGATCGCCGCCGTCACCGCCGAGTGCATATCGCTCAGCGTCGCCGCGACCACACGGGCCGCGAAAGTTGAGGCGTTCAGTTCGTGATCGGCGTGCAAGATCAGCGCGATGTCGAAGGCGCGCTCGGCGGTCTCGCTAGGCAGCTCGCCATTGAGCATGTAAAGGAAATTTCCGGCGTGCGAGAGTGAGCGATCGGGCTCGATGAGAGGCTTGCCCTTGCGAATGCGATCGTAGGCGGCGACGACATAGGCCAGCTGCGCGGTCACCCGGATCGCCTTGCGAACGTTGGCTTCGTGATCGTTGACCTTCTCTTCGGGATCGTAGTACGAGAGCGCCGAGACGATGGTGCGCAACACATCCATCGGCAGGGCGTGTTTGGGGGCCTGGTGCAGCAGGCTGATGATCGAGGCATCCAGCTTGCGGTCGCGCGCCAGGTTCAGCTTTAGCTCCTGCAACTCCGAGCGATTGGGCAGCCGCCCGAACCACAGCAGGTAGCAGACTTCTTCGAAGGTCGAATGGTCGGCCAGTTCATGAATGTCGATGCCGCGATAGGCGAGCACGCCCTGATCGCCATCGATGTAGCAGATGCCGGAGTTGGCGGCGGTAATTCCTTCGAGACCCTTGGGGCCCTGCACCACACTGGACATGAATACCTCGCGCGGCCCGTGACCGCGATCAGAAATGAGGGCTGGTTGCACGCTGCGGGAAAGTGTCGCGCTGGAGGTGCAACTTACTTTTATACTCCGCGGCGATTGCAGGCGTCCATCACACGGGATGGTGATGCAGCTCAGGAGTGGGCCGCAAGGGCGTCGTCGCCCAGCGGTTCGGGCTCGGCGAGACGCGATCGCAGGTAGAAGAAAGACGCAATGATGAGGATCAGACCAATGGGGCCGCACGCGACCGGCCGCAACCACAGGCCTTGGAAGGAGCGGATCATGGCCTGGTCAGGGTGTTGCGGCGGATACAATATGGTCACCGCATCGCCTTCCTGGTAATCCGCCGGACTAGCTCCTGTCGAACCGATAAACTGCACTTCCTTTCCGTCGGTAGTGTGGAACTCCACCACCGGATAGTAGACCTCGCCGTCGTAGTTATTGCGGATGACCAGACCTGCGACTTGTACGCCGTCGGACTCCGCGTCGAGAGCCTTACTCAGACTCCACAGCCCATAGCCCAGAAAGGCAAGGCCGACAACGCCGAGCAGGACTGTCCAAAAGCCAGCCACCAGCATTCGAGGCGCGTGATGCAAGAAGAAATACGCCAGCAGAAACGGAACCACAACGAAGGCAGCGCCGATTCCGATTACCAGAATCGACCTCGACCACATCTGTGACTGGATCAACGCGTGTTGCGGATGGTCGGGATTGTAGATCACCGCTACGGGCTGGTCCGGTAAGAAACCTCCGCTGTCGCCGATAAACGTGACCATTGCTCCGTTCGGTCCCTGGAACTCTACCAGCGGAATTGCGTCTTTCACCTTCGCGACTTTGCCCGTTATCGTGACTCCGTGCCGCGACAGACGGAATGGCGTGCTCAGGCCGGCGAGACCCGCGCTCAACAAGACGACGCCGGGCACAAGCGAAATGAGCACGAAGAGAGTGACCTTGTGGGCCGAAGCCACCAGAAATGTTCCGACCATGAGCGCCAGCCCGAAACCAGCCACGAGGCCCGGCCACAGCCACATATCGTCGAAGGAGCGAATCGTCGCGTATTCATCGGGAGCCTGGGCATCGTACAGGACCGGGGCAGTCTCCCCGACGGAGAATTCAGGCGGCCGCGATCCAGTTCGGCTGATGAAAGTGAAGGTGTCGTTGTCCGTGTGAAATTCAATCACCGGATTGATGCCGTCCCGGTTTTCGAGGACCTTGCCCTCTCCGCGGACGCCGCTGATCGCCAGATGAATGGATGGGTAGCCGAGTTGAATGCCGCGGCCCACAATGATGCCGCCGATCAACAGGCAGCACCAGAAAGCTGTCCGGGTAGCGATGTTGCGGAATTGCGGCAACAACCGGCTCATTGGCGAGCTAGTATACGGAGGTCTGGGCCCATCGCAAAGAAGTATCTCCAACCGTGAATGCTCGACAGAACCGAGGCTATCTTGCTTTTCACTGGGCGGCCACCGACGGACAAAAACAGACACAGCCCATCCCATCAAACCTTGCATCCATGTTCTCTGCAATTCGCTTCGTCACTCTCGTGCTTACCATCACAACTTCCGTACCGTCCAAGCTCCCCGAAAGATGCCGCTACGAGCGGTGACCTTCCAGACGGTTTTGAACAGCTGAATTTCTGTACAAGAGAGGGTTGTCATGAACAAGCTTCGCTTTCTGATCCTGCCGTGCCTGCTGCTGGCGGTCGCGGCAGTTTGTGGCGCGCAATCGACGCAGTTGAATCTTCCGCGACAAAGCCAAAAGGCGGAGATCGTCCAGCGCATCGGCATCACCGACATCACCATCGTCTATCATCGGCCCCTAGCCGACGGGCGCAAAATCTGGGGCGGCCTGGTTCCCTACGGAGAAGTCTGGCGCGCGGGCGCAAATGAGAACACGATCATTACCTTTCCGAATGACGTCACCATCGAGGGCAAGTCGCTGCCGGCCGGCACCTATGGCCTGCACATGATTCCCGGCGAGAACGAGTGGACTGTTATCTTCTCCAAGATGCATACCGCCTGGGGCAGCTTCAGCTATAAGGAGTCGGAAGACGCTTTGCGTGTGACGGTGAAGCCGCAGACCGCCGACATGCACAACGCGCTCACGTATGACTTCGATCAGCTTAAACCGGACTCGGCCGTCGTGGTGATGAGTTGGGACAAGGTCGCCGTCCCTTTCAAAGTCTCGGTCGACGTGCCGAAGATTGTTGATGCCAGCCTGAACGCCCAGATGCGCGGTCTGGCGCAGTACACCTGGGATGGATGGGATGACGCCGCGACCTACCTGGTCGACAACAAGGTCGATCTCGATGAGGCGTTGAAGTGGGAAGATAACTCCGTCAAGAACGAAGATCGCTTCGAAAATGAAATGACAAAGTCGCGAATCCTGGCGGACCTTGGTAAGAGTTCCGAAGCTCAGCAGGCGAAGGACAAAGCGTTGTCCCTGGGTAGCGCGCAACAGCTCTACGGGTACGGACGTCAGCTGCAAAAAGACAAGAAGCAGGACGAGGCGTTCTCCGTCTACAAGATGGCAGCAGCGAAGGACCCGAATAACTGGCTGTCGCACGCCGGACTGGCTCGCATCGCCTGCGGAGAAGGGAACTATCCTGAGGCAACCAAGCAGATGGAGCTGGCGCTGGCCGGCGCTCCCGACGGAGCTAAGGCAGGGGTTCAGGGCTTGGTGAAGAAGTTGCAGGATAGGCAGAATATCAATCAGTAGGTTGAACCGGCGCTCGTGTGTGGTCTCCATTCTCCTCCCACGAGCGGACCCGGCAGTCAGGGGGCTCGTACTTTGGGGCAGCAGAGCACGGTCCCCCCTGAAGTTGTCTGTGCTACAACGTGGTACATCGGTAAAATAACTCGACCTGCAATTGCGGAGGCCAGCCATGTTCCGAGGTGTCGCACTCCGGGCCCTCGTTCTTCTGTTCGCCTGCACGGCCTATGCCCAAATGCCGCAGACGATTTCTGTGCCGGCAGATTCTCCGCGCTGGCAGTTGGAGCAAAATGCGAAGCTAGCCGAATATCAGGGCCGTCAATCCCTTTTGCTCGATGGTGGAGCTGCCACATTGAAGGACTTCGAGATGCGCGATGGCGTAATCGATGTGGACATCGCGACGCCCGCCAAGCGTGGTTTCTTCGGCATCCAGTTTCGCATCGCCAATGACGGCGCCAATGCCGAATGGATCTATCTTCGCCAGCACAAGTCGGGACTGCCGGATGCGATGCAGTACACCCCGGTCCTGAACACCGGCGCTAATTGGCAAATCTACAACGGGGCTGGATTTACCGGGGCCGTGGATATTCCCAAGGATGTCTGGTTTCACGTTCGCCTGGAGGTAACGGGGGCACAGGCCAAGCTCTATGTGAAGGACATGGACAAGCCGGCGCTGGTGATGACCGATCTGAAGAGCGGGGTTCAGAAGGGGCAGGTAGCGCTTTATGTTTTGACTGGCGCGACCTATTTTTCGAGTTTCGAGGTGCGAACCACGCCGGATGTTCCGTGGGAGCGGCATCTGCCGCCCATGCCTGCTGGAACCCTCACAACGTGGGAGATCTCGCCATCGTACGATGCCCTCGCCCGGAACCTGGAGCATCCTCTGACATCGTCAGAGGCGAGCGCAATCCAGTGGCAACAGGTCGAGGCTGAGCCCCCCGGATTCGTGGTTCTCTATCGCTATCGGGAAGCCCCGCACCTGCAGGTAACGTTTCAGGGCGATTTCTCCAAACGTCTTGATCCGCAGCCGGGGACAAAAGTCCTCTACGCGCGCACCACAATCAAGTCCGATCGCGACCAGGTGAAAAAGCTGGAGATCGGTTACAGCGACGAGGTCAGCGTCTTTCTGAACGGTCACATTCTCTATCGCGGACGCAGCGCCCAGGGATTTCGCGATCCCGGATTTCTGGGAATCGTGAATCCGGAAAACGACGCCCTCTATCTCCCGCTGAAGCAGGGAAGCAATGAGCTCGTGCTGGCGGTGAGCGAACTCGGCGGCGGCTGGGGATTTATCTGCCGGCTGCAGGATGTGAAGCAATAGTACTGTGGTGAGCGAACGCTGCAGCGTGGCGTCTAGCAGGCATCTCAAACGAATTCTAACTATCATGGAGCCAGATCATGCGTACTTGCCTCTTGCTTTGCACCCTGGTCGTCGCAACTTGCTCGTTGAACCTCGCGGCACAAAGCCCGAACACCGCCAACGCTGCCGCTCAGCCCACGGCGGCCCGCGACGGCTCCCACGATTTCGATCCGCTCCTCGGTTCCTGGACGTACCATCTGAAACGGCGCCTGCATCCGCTGACCGGCTCCAACGAGTGGGTGGAATTCGAAGGCTCCGGCGTCTGCCGCGGCCTCTTTGACGGCGCGCAAATCGATCAGGGCGAGTGGAACGGCCCGACAGGCCGCATCGTGGGCCTCACCCTGCGTGTTTACAATCCCGTATCGCATCAGTGGCGGCTCTATTGGGACAATCAGAAGGTCGGCGTACTCGATCCGCCGCAGGTAGGTGAATTCAAAGACGGAGTCGGTGATTTCTACGCGCAGGACACCATCAACGGCAAAACCATCCTGATACGGTTTCATTGGACAAACCTGACAACCACGCCGCACTTCGAGCAGTCCTTCTCCGACGACGGCGGCAAGACCTGGGAGGTGAACTGGATCACCGACCAGACGCGGGCGAAATGATGAGTCTTACAACGTGGGACAGGCTCAGCCCATCGGCGAACCCCGCTATGCTGGCGGCTGGTTCCGCGCTCCTGCCGTAGCAGACTGTCTACACACCACAGCCAAGGCCCGCTGCCGCGGGGGCGCTTCAAAACGCAATTCAGCCTCCCTGGCGAGCATATGCTTCAGCCGCTTGCAGTCTGGTTGCAACTCATTGCAACAAAATCACTAACTATCGCTTACGAGGTGGGTAGTAATTGCGGCTCAAGCGTTGACTTCTGCTGCTCAGAATAATAAAGTTAGCCACCTCATCCTCCCAGCCCGAACTCTTGAGAGATCAAATGCGATTGAGATTAGCTTTAATCCTGGCGTTGTTAGCGTCTACGACCGCTCTGTGCACGGCCCAGGTCCGTCGTCGGGTGACCGCGCCGCCGCCCTCCCCGCCGTCGTACATCGTCACCAGCGACGATGTTCCCGCCATTTACGGCGACAACACCATTAGCTATTTCGAGGCCGGGGGTTCGCCATCGGCGCCATCGCTGATCTATCAAAATACGGTGACCGTGGGAGGCAACGGCGGCTCTGGCGGGAATTTTGCAGCGCACCAACTGGTGTCTGACAGCAACGCACAGTGTCTTTACGTTTCCGATTCGGCCTCCGGCCAGGTCTCTTCCGTCAACATCCAGACGCAGTTGGCAATGGGACTTTTTTCCGGCTCGGCACAGGACACCGGTACGTTGAACGGCATGGGACTGGCGCTTAACAGTAGCTATCTCTACGCCACCTACACCGACTCAAATAACATCGGCACTTTCCAGGTTCTCCCTGGTTGCCAGTTGAGTTTTTTGGGAGATACTCCAGTTGCCGGGCTGAATGGCGGAGGCATTTACGCGGTTGCCGTAACCAACGGTTTGATGATTGCGACGTACGGCGACGGCTCGATCGAGTCGTTCAACATCGCCGGCGGCACTCCGATCTCGAACGGCGATCGGCAGGATTCGACCGGCTTTACCCTCGATGACAATAACCTGCCCGCCGGAATCGATATTACCCAGCATGGACGTTTCGCCATCTTCGGTGACGGTGCGATTCGCACGGTGGTGGAAGTTTCCGATATCTCGTCGGGGCGGTTGACGGCTACCCGCGTGTACAACCTGGGCTCGGGTCCAACGTCGATCGGACCCAGATCCTTCTTGCCAGGGGTGGGCTCGACGAATGTCCGCCTCAGCCCCGATGAAAGCCTGCTCTTTATCAGTAACAATCAGAGTGGTGGCATCACGGCGGGATTCTTCAATCCGACTACCGGCGCCGTTCTGCCCGGGTGCAATTCCGCAAGGCTCAGCGGCTTCTACGCACCGTGGTATTACCTCGGTTCTCTGGTCACGGAAAACACTTCGGGAAATGGCGGTGTGCTCTATGTTGCAGAGTTCGGCATACCGTCGTCGATCGGCATTCTGACGATTCAGACGGGGAACGGGAGCTGCAGTTTTGCCGAGTCGTCGAACTCACCGGTCACCGATCCGCTTCCCAGTGGAAAGTTGCTTTCGATCTGGGCTTATCCGCCGCGGCCTTTCTAGGGGCCGGCTTTACTACCACATTGTCAGATATTCGATCTTTAGAGGTTTGGGATGCGCAATACTTCATCGTTACTACGAATCGTCCTGGTGCTGGGAATCTGGGTGAGTGGCTTGGTGACCGCTTCGGCGCAGCTGCCGATGTGTCCACCGCGGCCGGAGTCGGGCATGCTGGTGCAGAACCCGCTGGACCTCTACAGCCAGAACGGCGTGCTCAATCTGGATCTCACGATGGAAAACTCGCAGGGCAGCGACGGATACATTCGCTACTGCTATGTTTACATGTACCAGGGGCAGCCGGTTGAGGCTCCGACGCTGCGGCTGAATCCCGGCGATCAGCTGATCCTGAATCTAACCAATAACCTGCAAGCGCCTTTCGAGTTTTACCCCCAGAAGATCAAGGTCAATGCCAACGATCTGCACCGGATGCAGATGCACCGGCATGAACCCATGTCGATGGGCAGCATGCATAAAGCGGGCACCCCGGATGATCCCTGTAACGCCACCGAGGTACTTCCGTCGTCCACCAATATCCATTTCCACGGTCTGAACGTCGCTCCGGTCTGCCATCAGGATGACGTGATCCATACCCTGATTCAGTCGGGCGATCCGGTGTTCCAGTACAGCATGCAGATGCCGCCCAACGATGCGCCCGGAATGTATTGGTACCATCCGCACGTTCACGGCTACACTTTCAACCAGGTGAATGGCGGAGCTTCGGGCGCGATCATCCTCGAAGGCAGCAATCCGCTGACCGACGGCCTCACCGAACACGTCATCGTGATTCGCCAGGAGTTTGGCGTGAACGCGGGCGATCCCGACGGAGGGCCGAATCTCCTCACGGTTAACTTCCAGCCCGCGATTGCTAACCTGCGGCTCCCCTACATCAACGCTCAGGTTGGGCACAAGGAATTCTGGCGCGTACTCAACGCCGGCAGTGCGGCCATTCTCAATCTGCACGTTCAGTACGGAGGTGTAGCCCAACCTCTGCAAGTGATCTCGCTGGACGGTATTCCGCTGGGCACGCCCATAAACTACACCACCATCAACCTGCCGCCGGCAGGCCGCGCCGAATTCGTTGTGCCGCCGCTGCCCCAGGGCCAGCAGGGAACATTCCTGACCACTGGCTTCTTCAGCGGCCCCATCGGCGATCTCGATCCGCCGGAGCCGCTCATCTCCATCAAGCCTTCTACGGACGGCATGCCTTCGGCCTCGCTGAAGCATCGTCCGACCGGGACGCCGATCGGCGCCAAGCGTTTTTCGGGATTGAAATTCCTGACCCCGACTGCGCAGCGATCGCTCTTCTTCTCCGAGGAGACCATTTCGTCTAACGGGCCGAATGCCTTGTTCATCACGGTTGTCGGTCAGAAGCCGCACGCCTTCAAGATGGACGATCCTCCGGCGATTACCACAAACGTCGGTGCCGTCGAAGACTGGACCATCGAGAATCGTTCCGGCGAAGCGCATGTATTTCACATTCACCAATTGCATTTCCTGACCATGGCCGTGAACGGTGTTCCGGTGCCCAATCCCGAACTGATCGATACCATGGTTGTGCCATCGTGGAGTGGGACCGGCCCGTATCCCAGCATCACGGTGCGCATGGATTTCCGTGATCCCAACATCGCCGGGACATTCGTCTATCACTGCCACATTCTTGATCACGAGGACGGCGGCATGATGGCGAAGATTCAGGTGAATCCCGCGAATTAAGGAAGGGAAAGTCCGGTGCTGGTGCCCCACATTCGCCAGCCCTGGGCTAACGTGGGGCAAGTTTTAGACATTTGAGGGCGAGACCGCCAGTGAGGGTCTAACGAACACGGCGCCGCAGCAGGACAGGAAGTGATCCTTCGAGCAACTGCGGCGGCACCCCGAAACTAGTTGGTCTTCGTGAACGCGATGCCGCGTGCCGCCTGCGAGAACAGGGTCATGCCGGTGACGCGATGCTTGGCATCCTCGCGAAAGACGACCGCTCCCAGGTCTCCCGCTTCAAACTCCAGTGGCGCGATCGGCTTCAACTTGATCGCCGGCCGGTCGTGAATCGTGATCATCAAGTTCCCCTGCTCAATTCCGATCGCATACGTCGCCTCGAGCTCTTCACTCCGATAGTGTCCGCCGAAAATATTCACCTCCGATTGGGTCAGTTGAATATCGGGAACCTTCTTGCCGTCGAAATAGGTCTCGCCCTCCATGTCCAGCTTGGCGGTCATAATGCCGTTCCCCTGTACGAAAGTGATGGGATTGCCCACCAGGTCCTGATACGAGTTCGCGCCCGTCCGGCGCAACACCGCTCCCCACGCCATCAGCTTTCCGTCCTGAACTGTGAAGTTGTAGATCACGTGGTTGCGCGGATCGAGATAGGTGCCGGCGAGCGGCGTGGGATCGGGATAACTTCCCGCTGGGGTGGCGGGAGTACCTGGCTGAAGTTTATCGGCAAGGTACACAGCTGCAACCTCACGCGATAGTCCCTCTACGTCAGCGCTCGCCAGGTTGCACAGCGTAATCACGCTGAAATGTTGTCCGGGGAAGCGCAACAACTCGGTGCGATATCCAAACGTTCCCCCGCTGTGCTCCACTACCGGCAGGCCTCGATACCCGCCCATCCACAGCCCCATGGCATAGTTGATCTCCTTGCCATCGTTCAGCAGCCCACGCGTCTGGAGTTCTTTAGCCAGGCTGCCTCTGCCCAGTTGGTTGGCGTAAAAGTTGTTGTCCCACAGCAGCAGATCCTCGACCGTGCTCATCAATCCACCACCTCCCACAATGTCGTAGGTAGTGGACCAGTCGACCGCGAACTTGCCGTCCTTGGCTGGGTCGTACGCTGCCACACGTTCGGGGACGACTAGCGTGTTGTCGTCGTAGTAGAGGGTATGCGTCATGCCCAGCGGTTGAAAGATATTCTGTGCGGCAAACTCGGCGAGGGACTTCTTCGTGGCTCGCTGAACGACCATACCCAGCAGAAAATAGCTTGAGTTGCTGTACACAAACTCGTCACCCGGGACATTGTTCAGCCCCTTCTGCCGCGCGATGAGCTTGAGGATCTCCTCGGGTGATGACAGGTCCGAGATGTTGCGGCCGGCGAGATACACCAGCGCCAGGAAATCGCGCAGCCCGCTGGTCTGGTGCAGCATCTGCCGCAGCGTGATCGGATGTCCGAAGTTGGGAAGCTCCGGAATGTAGTGGCGCACATCGTCGTCGAGCGAGAGGTAACCCTGCTCCGCCGCCAGCACCACGCTCGCCGCCGTGAACTGCTTCGACACCGAGGCCATGTAGAAGACCGACTGCGACGTCAGCGGGACCCTGAGCTCCAGGCTGGCCGTGCCATACGACCTCCGATAAACAAACGTCCCGTCGCGAATGACACCCACGGAGCACCCGGGTGAATCGGCCCGGTCGTACGCGGAGAAAAGCTGGTCGACCTGGTGCGAAGTAGCGTCCCCCGCGATGGCCGGCAGGGCGATCGCTAAAGAGAAGAAGATAACCGCAAGAGTTCGCATCAACACCTGCCTTGTCGGAACCGTCCGAGTATAGCTAAACGCCGGTACCTCTTTGTCTTCAAGAGAAATAACGCTGCCGGGTGCCCCATTCAAGGCCTTCTTTTGGCCTCGCTGGAGATTGCAGCGAAACTCAGGCTGGAAAGCGAGGAAGAGGCGGCGTGAGAAAAGGGGATGGTGGGCAGCAGATAGAGATTCGGAGATCGTGGATAAGGAATCTAGACCGGCGGTGCCCCACGTTCGCCTTCGCTTGGCTAACGTGGGCCATCATTCCACTCCACCCAAGTTAACGTCCAACAGTCGGACGCGAACCTGGGGCACCAGCACCTGCCGCGCTATACTGGGTCATCGAGGATTGGCGTGAGTTCCCAGCAAAAAACCTTTTACATCGAGACTTTTGGCTGTCAGATGAACTTCCACGACTCCGAAAAAGTCGTGGGCTCGCTCATCTCGCAGGGCTATCAGCAAGTGGAGCACGAAGAAGAGGCTGACCTTATCTTCTATAACACCTGCTCGATTCGCGATAAAGCTGAGCAGAAGGTCTTTCACCGACTGGCCGACGTCAAGAAGCTGCAGAAGGCAGGGAAGCGCTTTGGGGTTCTCGGCTGTGTCGCCCAGCAGGAGGGCGAGAAGATCTTCGAGCGGGCGCCCTGGGTCTCGCTCGTCGCCGGCTCGGCCTCGTACCGCAACTTGCCGGAGATGCTGGTGCAGATCGAGTCGGGCGCGTCGCGTGTCACCGGGCTTGACGACCGTGAGACCGACCTGACCTTCGAGACTGAATTCACCGCCCGCACTAACCCGCACCGCGGCTACATCACCATTATTGAGGGCTGCGACAAGTTCTGCGCCTATTGCGTTGTGCCCTACACGCGCGGCAAGGAGCGCAGCCGCACCTCGCAGTCGGTGCTCGATGAGGCCCGGCGCATGACCGGCGCGGGCTATACCGATATTCAACTGCTCGGTCAGAACGTAAATTCTTACCGCGATCCGTCTGCGAAGATGACTTTCGCCGAGTTGCTAGCGGCGATCGGCGAGCTGCCGGGCATCCGCCGGGTGCGCTTTACTACCTCGCATCCCCGGGATTTTACCCGCGATATTATCGACGCCATCGACGCGGTTCCGGCCCTCTGTGATCACGTGCATCTGCCTGTCCAGAGCGGCTCTTCGCGCGTGTTGCTGTCGATGTTCCGCGAGTACACGCGCGAGCAATATCTGGAACGCATTGCCTGGATGAAGTCGGCGCGGAATAAGGAAATCAGCATCACAACGGATGTGATCGTCGGCTTTCCGGGCGAGACCGAAGCTGAGTTTGAGGAGACGCTAAGCCTGCTGGACGAGGTCGGCTACGACGGCGTGTTCTCGTTCAAGTACTCGCCGCGACCGAATACGCCGTCGCTGCAATACATCGACTCGATTCCCGAGGAGGAGAAGTCGCGCCGACTGCTCATCCTGCAAGAGCGCCAGCGCGAGCTGCAAAGGGCGAGTTATAAAAGACACTTAGGGCAGAAAATTGAAGTGATGGTGGAAGGGAAGAACGCGGCGCGCGGCCAGATGATCGGGCGCACCTCGCAGAACAAAACGCTGAACTTCACCATCGAGGGTACGAACCCACCTGGTGTCGGAGATTACGTGCAAGTTGAGGTAACGCAAACGTTCCCTAATAGCTTTTTGGGAAAGATGGTGGAGTGAGCATCCACAAAGGCGTTGCCGAGCGTACAGTGAACGGAGTATGACGGAGATGTTCACCACGGAGGCACGGAGCGCACGGGCGGGGGAAATCAGATCTCAGAACCTCCGTGACCTCTGTACCTCCGTGGGGATAAAGGTTTGACGGCTTAGGACGGGGCGCGGTTGCGCTCTCGGAGGACCCCACGATGGAAGTCGAGATGAAAATTCGCGGGTTGATGATGGACCCCATGACCAACATGCCCATCGTGGTGCTCAAGGAGCAGGGTAGCGAGACGGTTCTGCCGATCTGGGTGGGCGTTTACGAGGCTAATGCCATCGCGCTAGAGATCGAGAAGGTCACCACACCGCGGCCTATGACGCACGACCTGCTGAAGAATCTGCTGGTAGGCCTGGAGACCTTGGTGCGTAAGGTGGTGGTGACCGAACTGCGGGACGATACATTCTTTGCCGTGATCTGGCTAGAGCGCGATGGGCAGTCGATCTCGATCGACTCGCGCCCGTCGGACGCTTTGGCCCTGGCACTACGTATGGATTGCCCGATCTTCGTCGAAGAAGAAGTGCTGAAGACGAGTAAAGTCGCAGCCAACGTCAACGACCAGGTGTCGGCCGAGGAACTGCGCAAATGGCTGGAAAACTTGGGCGAGGACGATCTCGGGCGCTACAAGATGTGAGTTAGCTGCTGGCCATTAGCTCTTAGCTTTTAGCAACGCTGTCTGCCTCGGCGTAAAAGCATTCGTTGATTGCCTTGGCGTGCACTTATGCATGGCTAACATCGTTCGGCCCTGGTTTTTTGCTAAGAGCTAATCGCTAAAAGCTAAGAGCCATCTTCCTCATGCCTGATCCTGCTGAACAGCTGCAACGAATTTATCTCGCAGGCTTCGAACTGCATGTGTTCGATCGCTATCCCAACTCAGTCGGCGTGACTCGCGATGGCTGCGTTGCGCTGCTGCGCTCGACGCCTGCTGGTTTGCAGGTGATCGGCGCTCCTAGTTGGCGAATGGGTGAAGTGCTCGGCGTGCTGCTGGAGAAAGAAGGGAAGCAAGTCTTCCAGGCGAAGTCGGAGATCGTGGAAGCGACGCCCGAGCGCCTGGAAGTGCTGCACAGGTTCAAAACGGATCTGGAGCAGTTGATGACCGCAACCGCGTAACCTTGCTGGTTCTACCAGAGCACTTCAACGGAATAGAGGCGGAACTTTTCATCTGCACTTAGGATGGGAAGCTCCTCCTCCAAGGCCTGAGCCAGAATGATCCGGTCGAACGGATCCCGATGGTGAGCAGGCAAGGTCTCAAGCTGGAAGACGTGTGACAAGAGGATGGGCAGCACAGCGGTTGAGGTCTTCTTCAACTGGCTGCGAATGTAGCTGCTTGCCGGACGCGGAAAGGGAAGCTTGCCCGCTTCTGCCTTCACCAGGATCTCCCAGACACTGGCGACACTGAGAAGAATCTCGGAGTCGGGGCTGCTGAAGATCCTCCGAGCCTCCGGTGAGAGACGGGCGTCGTCGCCAAGGGCCCACAAAAAAGCGTGCGTATCGAGGAGAACCTTCACCGATAGAAGTCCTTCTCGAACTGCGGCAGAGGATCGTTGAAATCGTCCGGCACGACAAAGTCGCCTTTACCGGTGCCCAGGGGACGGGGAGTACCCTTTTGATGGATTGCCGTCAGCCGAGCCACAGGCTTTCCAGCTTTGGCGATAATGACTTCCTCGCCTAGTCTCACTCTCTCTAAGAGCTTAGAAAGATGAGTCTTAGCTTCGTGAATGTTCACTTCCATGGAGCCATTATAGACTTAGCTATGGACTAAGTCGAGAGGTAGCTTATGAGCCCTATCCCGGCGGAAGTCTGCCGGAGCTGCCTTTCTGTTGCCATGACCTTCGCGAGGAGGTTGCGGGACGCGGGTGCTCTGCATGAACAGAATCTTCCAGGCGCCTGACTGCTTTTCCAGGACCGCAGATTCAAGCCACTCCTGATCGTGCTTACCAGAAGTATTCGTGATGCTGCCTCGATTGACGTACGCTACCCAGGCGTTGTCGCCGCTCACGTGAACATCAGGATCGGTGACATTCCACTCGTAGCGATTTCCGGTGGCTTGAAGCTTCTTAACCAGCTCCATAATCGCGTCTCCATCGAAGCGTCTGCCGTTATCGAAGATGTAGAAGCTTGGGGCGACAACGGAATGGAACTTGGCCAAGTCATCGGCCTCAGCCGCAGCGAAGATCGCCTTCACGGTGTTGAGCACCTGAACCTGCCCGGCCGAAAGAGACGTGGATTTGTCCTGTGCGCCTGAAGGCGTCAGGGACGTCAGCATGAGAATGGCAAGCAGGGTAACAGCGCCGTGAGAGCGGAACGTCATGCAGAGATCCCTCCGACTGTGGGAACCGCGATGTTAGCAGGTCGGCCCTTCGGGGGCACCGCTGATGTCTTCCTGACGCTGGAGGGCGCAGGTATAGCATGTCAATCCAACCCTCAAGGAAGAGCTTTGACAGCAACAGAATGAGATGCACTCCTCGAAGTCAGTGATGGGAGAGCGCGTATTTGGCCTACTCCATTGTAGTTAACATAATATCTGTTATCGGACATTACATACCCATTAGTGCGAAGGCTGCTGGGGCGGCTATTCACTCCGGCCTCGTCACCACGACCTGTGATAGCCGCTCTGTTCTTTCCGGCTCCGGCGTTCCATCATCCTCGCAATGCACTCACTTCTGGCCGGCGTATTGGTGATCCTTGCCTCGATGCTGCTCTCCGTGGCCGGACTGCTGATTGTCCGCCGCTACGTTAGCGCCGAGTGGCTGAAGCGGCACCACGAACTCGCCAGTTATTACTTCCTCATGATTGGCACGCTGTACGCGGTGTTGATCGCCTTTGCCATCTATGTTGTCTGGACGGCATTCAAAGACGCGGGCACCAACCTGGAGCACGAAGCAACTGAGGTTGCCGACCTTTCGCGGCTGTCAACCGCCATGCCTGACACGCTACGCCGGAGCATCTCTGAAGCGCTGATGGAATATCTGAATGCGGTGGTGCAGGACGAGTTCCCGGCGATGGGTCAGGGGCGAGATAGCGAGCGTACCTGGACCGCCGTACAGCGCCTGTGGGATGTGTACGGCAGCGCGAGGCCGGATACTCCGCGGCTGCAAGGATACTTCAACGAATCTCTAAAGCACCTGACCCAGCTTTCCGATCTGCGCAGGACCCGACTGTTCGCAAGCTATGGGACCGTGCCTCCCATGTTATGGAGCCTGCTGACGGTGGGCGGCGTGCTCCTGATCGGCTTCACCTATTTGGTAGGACACGAGAGCGTCTGGTCGCAGGCCGGCATGACGGCATGTTTGGCGGGAGTGCTGTCCTTCTGTATGGTTCTCATCGTCTCGCTAAACAGTCCTTATTCTGGAGCGGCACGCGTTATGCCGGAACCATTTCGGCTGGAGTTAGCGCATGTGGCTTCACGAATGCCGAAATAAGCGGCAATTCCCTTCAGAGAAACAATTTAGATAAGCACGACCTTGGGATGAAACAGCGTGCCTGCGACGCGCGTAGCGAGGCACACCAGCTCTGCCTGTCCGGCGAACACTTTTACCCATCGAGAGCGCGACATCTCCGGAAGATTCACCGTGCGGCCGTTGCGAATCTTGGCTACATCGGCTTCGGTTGCGGTGACGCACGGAATCTCCGGCAGTACGCGGCGGGGATGGATCAGCAGCTCCTCGATCCGCGATGCCGCAGCGGCCTCGCCTATCTCCTCCAGGGTGTGACTGTTTTCGATTGCGAATTCGGCGACTGCGGTCCGGCGCAGGCTGGCCAGGTGGGCTCCGATACCGAGTTTCTTCCGAGATCGTGCGCCAGGCTGCGGACATAGGTTCCCGATGAGACGCGGCAACGGAACTCGGCCAGGTCGTGCACGAGATTCGAGATCAAGAATTCCTTGACTTCGACTTCGACCGGCTGGAGCTCAACTTCTTTCTTCTTGCGAGCCAGCTTGTAGGCAGGCACGCCCTGAACCTTCTTGGCAGAAAACGGCGGCGGAACCTGCTGGATCGCTCCGGTGAACTCCGCCATAGCAGTCCGCAGTTCTTCAAGTGTCACTTTAACTGTCTGCGCAGGGCCGCGGGGCTCGCCATCGGCGTCGTAGGTATCGGTGGCCACGCCCAAACGAATGGTGCCCTCGTAGACCTTCTCCGAGGCGCTGTAGAACTGGCACAGGCGCGTCATGCGGCCCAGGACCAGCGGCAGAACTCCGGTCGCCATGGGGTCGAGCGTGCCCAAATGTCCGATGGAGCGCTCGCCGACCAGGCGCCGGGTTTTGGCGACGACGTCGTGTGAGGTCCATCCTGCGGGTTTATCCACTACCATTACACCGTTAAGCGGCATCCTTCTGCTATCGTGGAGGTAGAAAGGCTCGTTGGTCAAATCGCGTAGGACTTGCCCGGGAGCAAAGAAAGGGAAGCCGCTTCCCTGCCGCACCAGCCGTAGCGCCGATATGATTCCACTGAAGGACGACGCACCCCGGATCAGCACGCCGTTCGTCAATTACACGCTGATCGCGCTGAATACCCTGGCGTTCCTGTATCGAGATTTCGCTGATGCCCGAACGCTGCGCAACAGCCTCGTCTTCACCTTCGGCGTCGTGCCGGCGCGAATGACGGTGGTGCTGTTGAACCACGGCTACGTGCCCTGGGACCTGATCTCCGGTCTGGGAACGCGCTATGTGCCGCTGGCGGCGGCGATTGTGCCCGTGTTCACGTCGATGTTCCTGCATGGCGGCTGGCTGCACCTGATCTTCAACATGTGGGCGCTGTGGATCTTCGGCGACAACGTTGAAGACTACATGGGGCACTGGCTCTACCTGGTGCTGTACCTGGTTTGCGGCGTGGCCGCAGCCTTGCTGCACACAGTGTTCAACATTGGCTCGACCGTTCCCAGCGTCGGCGCCAGCGGAGCCATTGCCGGGCGTGATGGGCGCGTTCTTCGTGCTTTATCCGCGAGCGCGCGTGCTGACGCTGGTGCCGTTCTTCTTTGTGTTCTTCATGTGGCTGCCGGCGTGGATCGTGCTCGGCTACTGGTTCGTGGCACAGTTCCTGAGCGGAGCGGCGACGTCGATTGCAGCCAGCGGCGGCAATAGCAGCGGCATCGCCTTCTGGGCGCACGTTGGCGGATTTATTGCCGGCGTTGTGCTGATCAAGATGTTCCCTGCCCGGACACGGCGGTATCACTACGGGCTGTAGCACCAAGCCGTTAGCCGTCAGCTAATACAGACATCGATCGAATTGTCTTCCGGGCAAATCTCGTCGTTAGATTGACGGGGTAAGAACAAGCCGTCCAGCTCGTAGAGGTATCCATGGCTTGCCCTCTCGGGTAAGCCTGGCCGTTAGATCAACGAGTTCGGAGAGCAATTCGAAACCGCATTGGCCGAGTCTCGCGAGGCGAGACGTAAGAGCTTAGCCCAGCGCTTCAGCGCTGGGTGAGGAAGTTATTGAGCGCTCAAGCGAAGCGGCCTTCAGGCCGACGAGCCTACTCTCACGGTATTCTTAGCCCTCACCGCGCCTGCTGTGGGCGTGATCAGCAGCTCTGAAAGATTTGCTTCGGGCGGCAGCAACACGGCATACAGCACGGCCTGAGCAATGCTCTCGACGTTCATCATGCCTTCGTGCGACGCGTCGGGCATAATCTGCTGCCAGATGTCGGTTGAGGTCGCTCCTGGCATAAGCGCGGTCACGCGGATGCCGCGCGGCATCAGTTCGTCGCGGAGAGCCCGCGTAAATCCATATGCCCCTGTCTTTGCTGCCGTGTAAGCGGAGAAATTCGGAAAGACCTGTGTCGCAGCAGCGGAGAGGTTATTGATGATCGTGCCGCCGCGTTCCATCATTGGGAGCGCAGAACGTGTGCAGAGAAACACTCCGTTCAGGTTGATGTCGATCATCTCGCGCCACATCTCGACCGAAGTAAGCTCGACCGGCGTGGGCGCCTGACTGATGCCGGCATTGTTGACGAGAATATCGATTCGTCCGAAGTGCATTTGGACCATGTCGAACAATGCGTCGACAGAGTATTGTTCACGGACGTCGCAAAGATGCGGCACAACTTGCGCCGAGTGCACCGGGGAAAGTTTCGGAGCTGCGGCATTCAGCTTCTCTTCATTTCGCCCGGTGATGACGACGCTACACCCTTCAGCGACAAACGCCCTGAGCGATGGCGTAACCGATGCCGCTGCTGCCGCCGGTGACGACGGCGACCTTGCCAGATAAACGCTGCATCGGATTCGACTGCGTGTCTTTCGCAGTCATCGCTAAATCCCGTTGGTGTTCTTGGCGTGAATGAGAGATAGGAATTCCTGCCGCGTCTGCTGCGCCCGGAAGGCTCCCAGCATCGACGAGGTGACGGTGGCAGAATGCTGCTTCTCGACGCCTCGCATCATCATGCAGAGATGGCGCGCCTCGACGACAACGCCGACGCCCAGCGGCTGAATGACCTTCTGGATGGTCTCGGCGATCTGGACTGTCAACCGCTCCTGCACCTGCAGGCGGCGCGCAAAGACTTCGACCAGGCGGGCGGTCTTGCTGAGCCCGATGACTTTTCCTTTCGGGATGTAGGCGATATGCACCTTGCCGAAGAACGGCAGCACATGATGCTCGCACATGCTGAACATTTCGATGTCTTTGACGATGACCATCTCGTCGTAGTCGACGGTGAATAGCGCGTCGTTCAGGATTTTCTCTGGATCTTCGCGATAGCCCTTGGTCAGGTCGTGAAGGGCCTTAGCGTAACGCTCAGGCGTCTTAAGCAGACCTTCGCGGTCAGGGTCTTCGCCCAGGCGGACGAGCATCTCGCGCGCAAGCTCTTCGAAGCTGGCGCTGGTCAGAGTCGGAGTGTCGATGGCGTCCTTCATAAGAGCTGCACTTGGCATTTAGCAGTTGGCATTTGGCGATCGTAACCCCCCAGGTCTCGAAAAGCGCGAGAGCTGGGGCACCCGAAGTTTTCCGATGCTGCGCTTCCGCCAAATGCTAAGTGCCAATTGCCAACTGCTTAACGTCCGTTGTATTCAAAGCTGTTCATGGCGGTCTCTTCCAGCCTTACTTTTTCCAGATGAGCAGCCTTAAAGTTTTGCTTCAAAAGATCGTAGATAACTGCGCTCAAATTCTCTGTTGTAGGAACCTCTGCTGCAAACTCCGGACTCAAGTTGAGGTTCACGTGATCAAAACGATCCAGCACCTGGCGTCGTACCGCTTCGTCCAGATCAACCAGATTACAGACCATGCCGGTCGAGGGATTTACCTGTCCGCTGACCGTGACTTCGAGAGCATAGTTATGCCCGTGCCCATGCGGGTTGTTGCACTTGCCGTAGACCGCGCGATTCCGCTCGTCCGTGAGGCTGTCGGAGTGCAGCCTGTGCGATGCGGAGAAAATGTATCGGCGAGTGAGATGGGCCTTCATGACTCTCCGTAAAAGTCGACAAACAGGTCCGGCAATTCGTACAAGCGAACGCGATGAAGTTTGGCGATGTTCAGCTTGCTTTCCAGGCGCTGCCAGATGGCGATGGCCAAGTTCTCGGTGGTCGGAATCTGTTCAGCGAATTCCGGCACTTCTTTGTTCAGATGGCGATGGTCGAGCGCGTCGATGACCTCGCGATTCAAGATTTCCTTTAAGTCTTTCAGGTCGACGACAAAGCCGGTGGTCGGGTCGACATCGCCTTTTACGGTGACTTCCAGCGTGTAGTTGTGGCCGTGCCCGTTAAGGTTGGCGCACTTGCCGAAGATGCGCCGGTTCTCTTCTTCGCTAAAGCTGGGATTGTGGTAGTAATGCGACGCAGAGAATTCGCACTTGCGAGTTAGGTAGACCATAAGTATTGGGCCGCTACGGCTTCACTGCGCATCCTGCGAAGCGGCGATCAACAGACGTTTGCCTCCGCTCAGGACAACCTTATCAATTGTACGTGCCGGTGTGCCGCTTTTCCGAATCTGCAGGGGCCGCGGTTTTCGCCGGGTCGCCACCGACCTCGTATTCCCTGCCTTTCCATCGCACTCTTCCCCGATTATGTGAGATGTCGGAGTTAAACAAAAGTACCGCGAAAAGCGGAAGGCCGAAAAATGATAGAACATTTGACAGCCAGTCAAAATGAGCCCGGCGAATTCGACGGAGCAGAAAGCCGGCCAGCACAATAGTCACGATCCCCTCGGATGCGGCCGCGATGTTCTCGCCATCCGCGACCTGCCAGGGCACTAAAACGATGCCGCTGAGGATCAGTAGAAAGTCCGCCAGCCGTTCGAAGGCCAGGCGGCGAGGGTGGGGAAAGAGCAACGCGAGGTTTTTGGTCCAACCTTCCCACATTTGTGAAAAGCTGCGATACATGCGGGTGCTCACGACATCCGAGACACGAAATCGCAGCAGCCCTCCTGCCTGTTTGACGCGCTTTGCCAGCTCGACATCTTCGAGGATCGCAGTGGCCACTGCGGCATGGCCTCCGACGGCGTCATAGAAATCGCGCCGGATGAGGAGGTACTGGCCGTTGGCGGCGGCCACCGGAGATTTTGGATCGCATACATCGTTGGGCCGATAGGTAGCCGCCAGTTCGGCAAAAATCACGGGCATCAGAGCGCGCTCGGCGAAGCTGTGGACTTCCTGCTGGGGGGAGTACGAGAGCAGAGCCGCGTTGAAGCCGGCGGCTTCCCTCAAACCGGATGAGATCGAGTGGGAAGTGTGCTTAGTATCGGCATCGGTGAAGAGCAGCCACTTCCCTTTCGCAACCCTGGCGCCACTCCATGCCGCGTTGCATTTGCCACTCCAGCCCGGCGGGAGCGGATCGGCGGAAATAACCTTGACCGGAAAACTCTCGGCGATGCTGCGCGTGGCGTCGCTGGAGTGATCATCGACGACGATGATTTCGTAGCTGGGCCCCTCCTGCCCGACCAGACTGCGCAGGCAATCGGCCACGCAGTCTGCCTCATCGCGGGCGGGGACAATGACTGAGACCTCGGGATCGGGTTGAATGGTCACGGTAAAAGTGCCGCTTTCTTGCGGCTTTCGTGGTAGCCGTCCTCGGACCGGCGCAGCATTCGGCGGCTCAGAATCCATTATTATAAGGGGGTGAAGTGTCTGGCTTCGTCCATCGCCCTGTTCTGCCTGATTCCGCTGCTTGCCTGCAATGGCCCTCATCCGCCACGCATCGGTAACGCCGCACCCGATTTCACCATCAAGGATGCGGAGCGCACGGTATCGCTCAACCAGCTCCGGGGCAAGCCCGTCGTGCTGAATTTCTGGGCAAGCTGGTGTCAGCCCTGCATTGAGGAAACCCCCTCGTTAGTCGAAATGCAAAAGCTGGTAGGCGACAAGGTGACCGTGCTGGCTGTCAGCGAGGACTCAGATGACGCCGCCTACAAGCAGTTCCTCCGGGAACATCAGGTCGATCTGCTCACGGTGCGTGACGAGCAAAAGACCAACGAGCTTTACGGCACGTTCAAGTATCCCGAAACCTTCATCATTGACGCGAACGGCAAGATCGTGCGCAAGTTCATCGGACCGACCGACTGGACTGCGCCCGACATCGTCGATTACCTGAAGAAGCTGGGCAATGGATAAGCGGCCATGCAGGTTCCTGGGCTATGAGCCGTCGAAATCGGCTTTTCTAGCCAATTCAGTTCGCGTAAGCTTCAAAGACAACAAAAGCGAAGCCGAGTGGGCAATTCCGCATCTGAATGTTTAGCAGGTAAAAGGGGAGATTTCGACAGGATGTCTTTCAGCCGAAGTGTCCGGGGCAGCGTCCTCGGTGCGCAGGGTTCAGTTTGTTTGAGCCTCTGTCTCGCGGTATTTAGCCTGGTGACGGCTGCTGAAGCGCAGCAAACGGCGTCTCAGCCGGTCCAAGCTGGCTCGGCCGCAGCCGTGCAATCCAGCATCAGCGGCACCGTCGTTGACCAGCAGGGGGCGGTCGCAGTGGGTGCCAAGGTCCAACTGACGCGCGGCGGCCAGCCGAAGGGCGATGTTCTGTCGGGCGACGATGGGCAATTCTCCTTTTCCAATGTCGCCCCCGGCGCATTTGAGCTAACCATCGCGGCCGCTGGCTTCGAGACTAAAACGATTAACGGGACCGTGACGGCTGGTCAGGTCTACATCGTTCCCGAGGTCGTATTGAGCGTGGCTGCCACCACCACCGACGTTAAGGTTGGGCTTACCGGCGACGAGGCGGCCGAGGTCGAAGTCAAGGAGCAGGAGAAGCAACGAGTTCTCGGCTTCATTCCAAATTTCTACGCGAGTTACGTGCCTGACGCCGCGCCCCTGCCTTCGAAGCTGAAGTTTCAGCTCGCCTGGAAGTCAGTGTCGGATCCCATCAGCATTCTAGGCGCCGGCTTTCTGGCGGGCATCTATCAAGCCTCCGATCAACTCAACGGTTACGGACAGGGCGCGGCGGGTTATGGCAGGCGTTTTGGCGCGGTGTACGGAGACGTCTTCATCGGTACATTTATCGACAGCGCCATATTGCCTACTCTGTTTCATCAGGACCCGCGCTACTTCTATCGCGGACCCGATGCTCCCGGCTCACGCCTTATGTATGCCATTGGCAATGCTGTGATCTGCAAGGGTGACAACAAAAAGTATGAGGTTAACTACTCGGCGATCCTGGGATCGTTCATCACCAGCGGCATTTCCCAAACGTACTATCCCGCCAGCGACCGCGGCACCGGACTGTATTTCCAGACTGCGCTGATCCGCATTGCTGAAGGCAGCGTGGCCGGCATCTTCCAGGAGTACGTCGTTCCAAAGCTCACGCCGCGATTGAAGAAGCATCCGCCGCAACCCTGGAATCAAAACCCGTAGCCTCCCAGACCGCACGGCTCCACGGGGAGCCCTGATGGGGCAGTCCTGTTTCCAAACTCCTTTGTTGCCGTACAGCGGAAGCCTGCTTTCGGATTTACTTCATTTGCCGGAAGCCACGGGTTCCGTCGGTTTTGCGGGGGTCGCGGGTTGTGGGCTGGTCATGGCTTCATCGACACGCTTCTTGAAGTCGCCCTGATCGTTGTGCTCCCACCCGCTGTAGTTCGATACCACCTGCATCTCACAGCCGATTCCCTTGGGCAGCAGCGTGACGTGATTCTCTCGTTGTAAAAGAGCGCCGCTGACATTGACATGCGCAGAGTGCTTCACTTGATAATCGGCAGTCATCTTCGCATCGTCGCTTCCGGCAACGCTATAGTTGTCGGGATTGCTCAGCACCGTTTTGACCGCTGGCCATATCTCGGTGCAGGCGACGGGATAGGTATTCTTGTAGGTTTTGCTGAAGGCCGGAAGCGCGAGGCAGATCATTATCAGAGCCAGACCCAACGTTATAGTTTTTCTCATGATTTGAGCCCTCATCTTGGTTTGCGGAACATTGAAATTGAGTAAAGGCCTCTGTTTTGAAGACAACTGAACCATAATCCGTCGCGGTATTTTGTCAGTGCCGCAGGTCACCTGGGCCGGTGATCACAAAGCCATCCGTTTACAATGAGCGCGTGAGCGGCAGATGTTGAACCCGGTAGCGCTGCTGGACTCAGACCGGAAATAGGAACTGGCAGAGATGATCAAGAGTGCAATCCACAGTGTTCTAAGGAGGGTTGGCTATGATGTCCGGCGTATTCCACGGACTTCACGCGCCTATCCTTTTGTTTCTCAGATCACTCTTGCGGGCGTGGCCTTCTCCTTTCTGGGTCAAGGATTCTCAGGCCGAGCAATGGTACAGCCCGGAGGTACACGGAGGGCTGATTGAGAATCAACTGCTAGCTGACTTGGTCAAACCGGGCGACCGCATTCTCGATCTGGGTTGTCACCAGGGTTTTTACGTGGCCTTCCTCGCAAAGCTAGTGGGACCGAGGGGTTTCGTCGTCGGCGTGGACATCAATCCTGAGAACGTGATGATCACCCAGGCTCAGATCGCGCTGAACGGTCTCGCCGCTAATGCAGAAGTGCTCCATCGGGCGGCGGCGGCCACGTTTGAGGGAGAGCAAAAGTATTCCCACTTCTCAGACAACGCCATGGTAGTTGTGTCGGAACAGGAGACGGCGCCAGCTGCTCAACGCACATCCGTTGACCATCTCAGCGTCCATCTATGGCGACTTTGACGTTGTCATGATTGATGTCGAAGGGTTTGAAGAGGAGGTTCTGAAGGGCGCCAACGGCCTGTTAGCGCGAGCCAAGCCAAGGCTCGCCGTGGAAATACACTCCGACTTTCTGCCCGGATACGGCTCGACGCTGGAGTCGCTGGCATGCGCCGGCCACTTCTCCGAGTATGCCGGCACAATGGTAGTTCGCTCGCTCGACCGCACGAAGAGTTTGCCGTTCGATTTGGCAACGGTTCCCAGGAGAGGCGTGGCGAACGTGTTTCTCTCGCCGCGCTAATTTCGAATTTCCGGCAAAACAAAAAGGAGAGGCTTTCGCCCCTCCCTTCCCTTCCGACAGCACCGACGTCAGTACAGCCGGAAGTTCACCTCGACGTTAATCTGCACCGCGACCGGCTTGCCGTCTTTCATTGCCGGCTCAAACTTCCAGTTGCGAACCGCTTCGATCGCTTTCTGATCAAGTCCCATACCCAGCGCCCGCGCTACCTTGATGTCGCGCGGCTTGCCATCGGGGCCGACGATCAGCCACAGAACGCAGGTCCCCTGGTACTTGGCTTTGCGAGCTTCCTCGGAATACTCCGGATCAGGCGTATCCAGGGCCTTTGGCGCGGACACACCGCCGCCTACGCGGAACGCGCCGCCACCAATGCCTCCACCGTGTCCGGGACCGACACCCGGGCCGCTTCCCGAGCCCACTCCACCGCCGTTACCTGAGCCGATGCCACCGCCGCCGCCAGTTCCATTCGAAGGCGGGCCCGAAGGCACAGCCGACATTGGGTTGCCGAGGTTCGGCATACTTGAAGCCAACTTAATCTCTGGGGGGATAACGACGGTCGGCTCGACCGCGAGCTTGGGATGGTCATTGCGGATAACCATCGCAGGAGGCGTGATCTGCTCCATCGCCGTCTTGGGCAGCTTTCCCTTGGGAGCCTGCAGCTTGTCGTGGTCGCCGCCGCCACCACCGCCGCCGGAGGTTGTGGCACTCTTCTTGGTCATGGGCAACTGAGGCGCAAGGTCGGGAGCGATCAGGGTGATGGTCTCCTTAGGTTTCTCCTGTACGACCTTGACACCCACGATCGATGCGGCGATCAGCGCGCCAACCACGGCAACGTGGACCACTAACGAGACACCGGCGCTTTCTTTCTTGTAGTTGTATTCTCCCCAGATTTCGCGGACCTTGACCGGACGCGAGGTCAACTGCAATGGGGGCAATTTCTCGGGAAACAGCGCAGCCCGGATGTTTTCTTTCAGAGACGTCCACAGGGATTCGTCCATCGTGGTCTGCGGCAGAAGATGCAACTCTTCGTCCTGCTGCGGCGGTGGCGGGGGAATCAACGTCTGATTAGCCATACTCGTCCTAGTCCTTCGGTCTGCGCCGGCGGCTTACGCCGAACCTCTGATACTCGATAAGAACGTCCAAGGCCTCATGCGTGAAACCCACAGTTTCCGATGAGGTTGCGGGCCGACGCTACACTTGTACTCGACAGGTGAGAGTCGCCGCTCTTACCCTTAGATGCGCAGCTACCCACATCGTTGTTCGGAATTTCATTCAATACTCAGACGATCCTAAGAGGTAAAGGCGAGCCAGCCTTTTTCTCACTCCCGGGCCCCTACCTGCCAGAAACCTAAGCAGTTATCTCTCCGGAGCCCTTGGCCCGAATGGACGCGCATTTTTCTGCTCCCTATAATGAAGAGATAGCTGGCTGAACTTTTACGTTCCAGTGATCATTCGCGGGGGATTGCGGAGTGCCGCTCGACCTGAAATCAACGTTGAACTTGCCGAAGACCGACTTCTCCATGAAGGCGAACCTGCCCAAGAATGAGCCTAAGATGCTCGAACATTGGGAGAAGATGCGGATTTACGACCGGATTCGCGAGGCACATAAAGGCCAGCCTATCTATGTGATGCACGATGGGCCGCCCTACGCCAACGGACCGATTCACCTGGGCACGGCGCTCAACAAGACGCTCAAGGATTTCGTGGTCAAGTCACGTAGTATGAGCGGTTTCGATGCCCCTTACGTGCCAGGTTGGGACTGCCATGGTTTGCCGATCGAGATCAAGGTCGACAACCAGCTGGGCCGCAAGAAGCTGGAGATGGACCCGCTCGCCGTGCGCGAGGAGTGCCACAAGTACGCGACCAAGTATCTCGACCTCCAGCGCTCGCAGTTCAAGCGCCTGGGCGGTATCGCCCGCTGGGAGAAGCCCTACTCCACCATGGACCCCCAGTACGAGAGTGTGTGCCTGGAGACCTTCTACAAGTGTTATCAGGAAGGGATCGTCTACAAGGGCCTGAAGTCGGTTTACTGGTGCGTGGTCGACAGGACGGCGCTGGCTGAGGCCGAGGTCGAGTATGAGATGCATACCAGTCCCAGCATCTGGGTGCGCTATGCGATGACCGGCGATCCGGGGAAGATCGACCCGGCGTTGGCTGGGAAAAAGAACGTAGCAACCATCATCTGGACAACGACTCCGTGGACGCTGCCTGCGTCGATGGCCGTAACCTTCGCGCCCGACGCTGAATACGTCGCGCTGGATACCGGCGAGTGGATCTACATCTTCGCCAAGGCCCTGGCGCAACAGACGATCGAGAAGTGCAACCTTGCAGGGGCGAAAGA
The DNA here is from genome assembly GCA_963698845.1 of uncultured Acidobacteriaceae bacterium. Classification (GTDB taxonomy): domain Bacteria; phylum Acidobacteriota; class Terriglobia; order Terriglobales; family Acidobacteriaceae; genus Bog-257. Next base: position 554,601 of record CAVOSH010000004.1, on the reverse strand, counting down.
AATCGCGCTGTTCCCCGGTACCAGGCTGGAGCATTCGACGTTTGCGCATCCGTTTCTCGATCGGCAGATCCTGGGCGTGCTCGGCGATTACGTCACCATGGATACCGGCACCGGCGCGGTTCATACCGCTCCTGCCCACGGTGCTGACGACTTTAATACCGGGGTGAAGTACGGCCTCGACTTGCACTCCAATGTAGATGCCGGCGGAATCCTGCGAAACGGGCTGCCCGAGTACGAAGGCCAGCAGGTCTTCAAGGCCAATCCGCTGATCGTTGAGCTGCTGAAGAGCCGCGGGGTGCTGCTCGGCTACGAAAAGATCGAGCACTCGTATCCGCACTGCTGGCGCTGCCATAACCCAATCATCTTCCGCGCAACGGAACAGTGGTTCATCTCGATGGAAGGCAAGCTGCCAGAGGGCGGCACGTTGCGCACGCGCGCGCTCGACGAGGTCAAGAAAGTGAAGTGGGACCCGTCGTGGGGTGAAGAGCGCATTGCCAACATGGTGGCCGGGCGCCCGGACTGGTGCATCTCGCGCCAGCGCGTCTGGGGCGTCCCCATTGCAATGTTCCAGTGCGAGAGCTGCGACGAGTTCGTTGGCGATCCCGCGGTGCACAAGCTGGTTGTGGATCTGTTTGCCCGCGAGGGTGCTGACGCCTGGTATCGATATTCCCCGGAGCAGATTCTGCCGGCAGGTTACAAGTGTGCCAAGTGTGGTTCGACGAAGTTCCGCAAAGAAATGGACATCGTCGACGTGTGGTTTGAGTCAGGCAACAGCCAGGCGGCCGTGCTGGGGCACGAGCCCGGGCTTCCCTGGCCTGCCGACCTGTACATCGAAGGCGGCGATCAACACCGCGGATGGTTCCAGTCCTCTCTGCTCTGCGCGGTAGCGACCAAGGGCTTAGCACCGTATCGCAGCTGCGCGACGGTCGGATGGACACTCGATCCGCAAGGCCGCGCGATGTCGAAGTCGCTGGGCAACACGGTTGACCCGGTGGAGATCGCCGACAAGATGGGAGCCGAGATCGTGCGCCTGTGGGTGGCGTCGGTGGACTTCCGTGAAGACGTGATGGCCTCGGACGAACTGATGCAGCGCGTCGCCGACAGCTATCGCAAGATCAGGAATACGTTCCGGTACATTCTCGGCAATCTCGACGGCTTCGATCCGGCGACTGACACGGTTCCGTTCGCGGAGATGCATCCGCTGGACCAGTACATCCTGCTGCGCGCGGCCGAAGCCACGAAAGATGTGCGCGAGCATTACGATGCGTTCGTCTTCCACCGCCTGTATCACCGGCTGAAAGATTTTTGTATTGTCGATCTCAGCTCAATCTACTTCGACGTGCTGAAGGACCGCCTCTATACCTCTGCGCCGAAATCGCTGGCCCGCCGCTCGGCGCAAACCGCGCTGTGGCGATTGGGCGAGGCGCTGGTGCGGTTGCTGGCTCCGGTCATGAGCTTTACCTCCGACGAGGTTTGGGGATATCTGCCGGCGGCGGGACGCTCCGAGAGCGTGCACCTCGAGCAGTTCCCTGCTCCTGAGGATCTGACGGGACAACTGCCAAACGGCTTTGACGCCGAAGCCATGAAGAGCGATTGGCAGACGCTGCTCTCGGTTCGCGATGAAGCGCTGAAGGCCCTGGAGGCGGCGCGCAACGAGAAACGAATTGGTGGCAGCCTGGAGGCCCATCTGCTAATTCGCGCTCCGGAAGGCATCTATCCGGCGCTGGAGCGCTTCCAGGATCAGTTGCGTTATCTTTTCATCGTTTCCTCAGTGACCCTGGAGAAATCTCCGGCGAGCAATGGAGCAGGCGGGTTGACCTCCGAGGTGAGCAAGGCTCCGGGCCAGAAATGCGAACGCTGCTGGAACTATTCGACGCATGTGGGGGAAGACAAAACGTATCCCACGGTGTGTGAGCGCTGCAGTGCGGTGCTGGCGGAGATTGAGGCGGCAGCAGCGGCGCGCTGAAGAGTGTGCGCTGTTTCAGCTGCTTCTTTCGAGCTAAGCGCTGCGTCTAATACCTTGGAGAATCTTAGTCCCGGCAAACAGCGGGCTAGGCAACTGAGTTTTTCATGCGCAAGTATTTCTTCGTGATCGCGATCATCGTGCTCTTGCTGGACCGCCTGGCGAAGTGGGCCGTCGCCAGCAACATCCGCTTGCACGACAGCGTGGTCGTCATACCCGGCTTTTTTCAGCTGACACACGTGCAGAATAGCGGCGCGGCCTTCGGCTTGTTCGCCGATTCCTCAGCGCAGTGGAGGGTCGGAGCCCTGGTCAGCTTCTCGGTAGTGGCGTTGATCGTTGTCACTGCGCTGCTGTGGAAGAACAGCCATTCCCTCAGCACGATGACGATCGGGCTGTCGCTCATCCTGGGTGGAGCGATGGGCAATCTGTGGGACCGCATGGTGAGCGGACGCGTAGTCGACTTCCTGGATTTCTATGTGGGCAACTATCACTGGCCGGCGTTCAATGTAGCCGATACTGCAATCGTTATTGGCGCCATCCTGCTGATCTCGGAAATCTTCTTCGCAAAATCCGCGGGCGAAACCGTTAAGACGAACTCCTGACCTGCAAGCAGCTTTCAACTGCCCGAAACCCTGCGAGGGAGCGGTTTCTCCAAGCGCGCCTTACGCATGCGGCTCACGCTCCACGCAACGCTAAGCGGCAAAGCCAACAGCAACCACGCCGAATTTACCTTCAGCGCCAGATTGGCTGCGGACAAAGCCAGCAGCGGCAAATAGGGCTCGACGTACTCCAGGGCGCGTGGCCGGTTGTTGATCCTTTGCAGGCAGTAAAGTACTCCGACGAACGCGAGCATACCCGCAAAGATCGACACCGGCTGGAAGCGCCAGTTGCTCCAAAGCGGTATGCCGGTCGCCGAATAGCGAACGTCTTCCACGACGGCAACTGCTGCTGCGCCCAGCATACTTGCAGCGAGAAACGCTACTCCCGAGTAGTCTTCGTTCAGCCTGCGTTTGGATCGCCTGCTCATCTAGGGGGCCGCAATCTGGAAGCGCAGCACCGACTCAGCGATGCGGTATTGATATTTCGCAGCCGCGAATTCAATCTCGGCTTGCGTCTGCTGAAGTTGCGCCTGGCTTAGCTCGACGATGGAGCTCAGCCCAAGGCTGTAGCGCGTCTGTGAGAGATCAAGAGCAAGATTTGTCTGATCGAGAAACTGCTGGCTCACTCCGACCCGGTTGTAGGCCGTGATGGCGTTCAGCCAGCTGGTGCGCACGTCATTGGCGATGCGGTCCTTCAGATCGCGCAGTTCTTCACCGGAGGCTTTCGCCCGCTCGCCGGCTTCGCGCGAGCGAGCCACATACTGAAAGCCATTGAAGATCGGTACACTCAAATTGACGCCAGCGGCTCCGTACCATGTCGGAAACTGCTGCACCCCGTTGAGCACACTGCCCTCCGGTGTCTGCCCCACAACTCCCACGGCCGAAACGGTTGGGAACATCAGATCGCGCTCGGCTTTCTGAAAATGCTGCGCAGCCTGATAGTTCAAGTTCTGCGATGCAATCTCCGGCCGATTGCTGAAGGCCTCATCCTCAAGCTGGCTGACTTGATCAGGCGGAGGCTTCAATTCGCCTGCCGTGTCGATGAGACTCAGGTTCTGCTGACGCGTGTAGCCGAGAACCTGAGACAGCTGTGACAGCGATGCCTGATAGTTGTTCTGCGCATCCAGCAGCAACAACTTGGACTGAGCCAGATTCGCATTGGCGAAGCTGACATCCAGTTGAGAGCGCAACTTGTTTTGGAATAGCGTGGAGATCTGATCGGCCACGAGCTGGCGCGCCTTCACTGTCTGCTCGGCAACTCTCTGTTCCGCGAACGTCTGCAACGCGTTGTAGTAAGCCTCGTCCACTGCCAGCTTAATCTGGTACACCGTCGCGACCGCATTCATGTTCGCTGCCTTGGCTCGCAGTGCCGACGCAGCAACCAGGTTATTTGTCCTGCCGAAGTCGGTAATCATCTGCGAAAGCGACAACCCTCCGGCAGCCCGGTTCAACAGCCGAGGCGCGTTCAAATTCCCTGCTGCGATGCGACTTCCCTGCTGGCCTCCAACGGCGGTAAAGCTGCCGGAGATCGACGGGTAGTACGCTGATTTGGTCTCGCGGGTCACCTGATTCGATGCCAGGTAAATCAGGTGATACACCGAAATCTGGGGATTGTTTTTGATCGCCAGCGCCTCCGCATCCTGAAGCGTCAGCCGCTGCACCGGGCCGTTGGCAGGTAGATGCGGCAAAGCCATATCGGTTTGGGCAGCCGGCGATGCTTGCGGCAGCGGCTGGGTTTGCGCCGGCGTGGTCACACTGGGCTGCGGCGCACCCGGCGCTATCGAGCCTGTCTGGGCTGTTAGGCTACCCGGGATAGCCAGCATTGCAAACACAAGCGAGAGGATCGTGCGTCTCAAGCTTGCACCTCCTGCGACGGTTTGATTTCTTCACCACGATGAATCAGCAGATATGCGGCCGGAACGATAAAGACCGTCAGCACCACCGAGACCAGCAGGCCGCCAATAATGGATCGCGCCAAGGGAGCATATTGTTCACTCCCTGCTTCCAGAGCCAGGGCCATGGGCACAAGTCCCAGCAACGTAGCCAGCGACGTCATCAGAATCGGACGTAGACGCACCCGGCACGCCAGCGCCACCGCTTCACGGATCGGCATACCACCCTCGCGATAGGTGCGAGTCACGTCCACGATCAAAATGCTGTTCGAAACGACGATGCCGGTCATCATCAGCACACCCATGAGGGACATTACATTCAAGGTGGTGTGAGTGATCAGCAGAAACAAAATCACGCCGGTGATGCCCGAGGGAATCGCCAGCAAAATGATGAAGGGATCGACGAACGAGGCAAACTGCGCCATCAGGATCAGGTAAACGAGCACGATGGCCAGCAACAGTCCGACGCCGAAGCTCAGAAACGATTCGCGCATCGAAACTACCGAGCCCCGCAGGTCGATACGAATATTTGGCGGAAGCTTTGTGTCTTTGATCACCTTGCCAACTTCTTTCGAGAGCGCACCGAGGTCTTCTCCCTTCGGCGACACATAAACGTCGATCACGCGGAATAGCTGGTAGTGATCCACTTCGGTTGGAGTGTTTATCATCTTTATGTCGGCGACATTCTCCAGCATGGTCCCGTTGTCGTTGTTCGGCGCGTGCAGCGGAATCTGCTTGAAGTCTTCCATGCTCATGGAAGCGATCTGCTTATTGGTGTACTGCACGGTGAGGAAGTAATTGTTGCCGTTGTGCGGGTCCACCCAGTAGCTGGGGGCGATCATTCCATTGGAGGTAAGCGCGGTGACTACATTGTCGACAACGTCGCTGGCCGTCAGCCCCAGTCGCGCCGCCATCTCGCGCTTCACGTTCAGCTGCAGGCCGGGATAGTCGAGGTCCTGCGGAATCAGCACATCACTCACGTTGCGCATGCCCTTCAGCTTCTCGGCCAACTGACTGGCGACGGCGTATGCCTGCTGCTGGTTGTTGCCGCTCACCTGGATGTCGATGGGCGCCGGCATGCCTTGGTTCACGACGGAATCCACCAGGCCACCTGTCTGGAAATAGGTCGAGAGTTCCGGAAGATCGGAGTTCAACTTCTGCTGCACCCGCCGCATGCAGGCGAACGTACTCAGGGCGTGATCTTCGGCCAGGCTCACTTGGACGAAAGCCGTGTGTTGACCGGAATTGCTGGTGTAGATGGACGACAGATCGGGTGTCAGCCCAATGTTCGACACGATCATCTTCAGGTCTTTCGCCCCGATGACCTGCCGGATGTCGTCTTCGACGCGGGCGACATACTGATTCGTCATCTCCAGCCGCGAACCTGTCGGGGCCTTAACATTGATGACGAACTGTCCGGGATCCGTGCGCGGGAAGAAGGCAACGCCGAGCAGCGGGAACAACGCCAGGCTGACGGCAAAGCTGGCCATGATGATGACGATCGTGGCCACAGGGCGCGCGAGGGCTTTGTCCACAGCCGTGTCATATTTCAAAAGCATCCGGTTGTAGTGGTGATTGAAGCCCGCAACAAATCTCCCAAACGCCGACTTGGTTTCCTGATGCCCCCCCTGCCCGTGCGCGACTTTGATGAAGCGGGCGCAGAACAGTGGAACGACCGTCATGGCGACGAGATACGAGGCGGCCAGCGCCAGCACCACGCCCAGCGCCAGCGCGGTAAACAGGTACTTGCTGACCCCGTACAGAAAGACCACCGGAAAGAAGACGATTGCGGTGGTGAACGTGGCGGCAAGGACCGCGAGTTGAACCTCCTGGCCTCCGCGTTCCGCGGCGGTGACCGCGTCCTCCCCTTCCTCCATGTGGCGGAAGATGTTTTCCAGCACCACCACCGAGTTGTCGATGAGTCGCGACAGCACCAGGGCGAGTCCGCCCAGAACCATGGTGTTGATGGTTCCACCGAAACCGTTCAGCAGCAGAAACGCCGCCAGGCACGACACCGGAATGGAAATTAAAACCGAGATGGTTCCGCGGACCGATCCCAGGAAAACCAGGATCATCATGGCGGTCAGGACCAGGCCGATGCCGCCCTCGCGCAGCACATTCGCCACAGCGGTTTTGACGTACTGCGATTGATCAAAGACCACGTTGGCGACCAGCGACTTAGGGACATCGAGCAGATTCGTGATACGGTTGCGAACTCCGTTCACAATCTGAATCGTGTTGCTGTTGCCGCCCTGCTTCAGGATCGGCAGATAGGCGGACTTCTGCCCGTCGACTCGCACGATGTTGTACTGGATGGCAGAGGAATCTTCGGCGTGTCCGACGTCGCCAAAACGCAACACGTTGTTCCCGATCGCCTTGAGGGGAACGTCGTTCATCTCCTGGGTGGTGGGCAACTGGCTGTTGCTGTAAATGTTGTAGTCGCGCGGCCCAATGCGCACGTCGCCTGCCGGCAACATTTTGTTCGCATCGTTGACAATGTGTACTACGTCCATGGGGCTGAGCTGTGCTGCCTCCAGCTTTACCGGGTCGACGTAGAACTGGATCTGGCGGTACTTTCCACCGAACGGCTGCGGCACCGATGCGCCGGGCACATTCGCAATCTGATTGCGGACGTTGAACTGTCCTTCATCGTGCAGTTGAGTTTCGTTCAGGCCCTGGCCCTTCAACGTCACCAGGCATACCGGAAGGCTGGACGCGTCGAATTTCAAGACGACGGGCGGCAGCGTTCCTTGCGGTAGCCTGCGCAGGTCTGCCATGGCGAGATTGGCGATCTCACTCACAGCGGCATCGGGATCGGTGCCCGGCTGGAAGTACACCTTGATGAGGCTGACGCCGGTCAGCGAGCGTGATTCGATGTGATCAATGTTGCTGCCCAGGGTAAAGAAACGCTCGAAGGTATCCGTGATATCCGCTTCAATCTGCTGGGGTGGCATGCCGCTATAAAACGTGGCGACGACCACCACCGGAATCTGGATCTCGGGAAAGAGATCCACTGGCATGCGAGTGACAGTGGTGACTCCGACCACGATGATGGCCAGGCACAACATCAGAATGAAGAACGGATATTTGATCGCAAAGCTAGACATAAGAGAGCTCCATAGCAGGCTGGCGAAGCGCGACGCGGTTGCCGGCCCAGAGCGCGAATGTCAAAGCGACGGAATGGCGGCTCACGGCTGCGCCTCCTGCTCTTCTTTACGGTGCATGAGGTAGTAAGCCGCGGGTACCAGGAAGAGCGTCACCACAAACGACAGCATGAGGCCTCCGATGATGGCGCGGGCCAGGGGCGCATACTGCTCGCTGCCGGCTTCCAGCGCAAGGGCGAGCGGAATCAGCCCTAGCAGGGTTGCGAACGTGGTCATCAGGATGGGCCGCAGACGGACGTGGCAGGCATTCTTGATGGCCTGCTCCAGACCTTCGCCGCGGCGGCGCAACTCCCGCGTGAATTCGACGATCAGGATGGAGTCGGAGACAACGATGCCGATCATCATCATCACGCCCATCAGCGACATAATGTTGATGGTCGTGTGCGTCATGAGCAGGAACAGAATGACTCCGGTAAATCCCGGTGGCACGGCCAGGAGGATGACAAAGGGATCGCTGAAGGAGGCGAATTGGGCCATCAGGATGAGGTAGACCAGCACAACCGAGAGCGATAAACCGATAGCGAAGCTCTTGAATGACCTGTTCATCGAGACCACGGATCCATGAAGTTCGACCCGCGTGTTCGGCGGCAGCTGGGTCTCGCCGATGACCTGCTTTACCTTTTTCGCCAGTGTGCCCAGGTCTTCGCCTCGCGGCGACACATAAACGTCGATCACGCGGAAAAGTTGATAGTGATCGACCTCGGTGGGAGTGTTGATCATCTTCACGTCAGCCACGTTTTCCAGCACGGTGGACTCAGTGTTGTTCTTCGCGTGCAGCGGGATCTGCTTGAAGTCCTCGAGAGTCATGTCGGCAATCTGCTTCGGGGTGTACTGCACGGTCAGAAAGTAGTTATTGCCGCTGCGCGGATCGATCCAGTAGCCGGGCGCGATCATGCCGTTGGAAGTCGAGCGCGGTGATGACGTTCTCAACGACGTTGCTGCGCCGTCAGTCCCATGCGGGCCGCCATCTCTCGATTCACGTTGAGCTGAATCCCCGGGTAGTCGAGGTCCTGCGGTATCAGGACGTCACTCACGTCCTTGCAGGGTTCGCAGTTTACGCGCCATCTCGCTGGCAACTTCGATACGCCGTGCTGCTGATTGTTGCCGGTTACCTGAATATCTATCGGCGCGGGCATACCCTGGTTGACGATGGAGTCGACCAGACCTCCTGTCTGGAAGAAAGTGGACAGCTCGCGGCAGATCCGTCGCCAGCTTTCGGCGTACCCGGTCCATGTAGATGAATCTGCTGAGCTTGTGCTCTTTGTTGAGCTGCACCTGCACGAACGCCGTATGCATGCGCGGAGTTGGTGGTGTAGATGGCCGACAGGTCGGCATTCACGCCGATGTTCGAGACGATCATCTGCAGGTCTTCGGGCGCGATCGACCTGGCGGATATCATCTTCCACCTCGCGCGATGTAGTCGTTTGTCAGCTCCAGGCGGGTGCCGCTGGGCGCTTTTACGTTGATCACGAACTGTCCGGGATCCGTGCGCGGGAAGAACGCCACGCCCAAGCAATGGCGATAAGCGCCAGGCTGAGCACAGAAGCCGGCCATGATGACCGCCGACCGTCACCTTGGGATGCTGCAGCGCCTTGCTCGATCGACCGCGTCATACTTGGCCAGCACGTAATCGTAGCCGCGATTGAACGGCGCCAGCATGCGCTCCAGCCGACCGCCTTCGTGCTCGCGCCTCAGCTTCGCTGCCATGCGCCGACTTGATGAATCGCGAGCAGAACAGCGGCACCACCGACATCGCAACCAGGTAAGACGCAGCCAGAGCCAGCACCACGCCCAGCGCCAAGGCGGTGAACAGGTACTTGCTGACGCCGGACAGAAAGACAACCGGGAAGAAAACGATGGCGGTGGTGAACGTGGCGGCGAGTACGGCGAGCGCAACTTCCTGTCCGCCTTCTTCGGCGGCGGTCAGCGGATCTTCGCCTTCTTCCATGATGGCGGAAGATGTTCTCCAGCACCACGACCGAGTTATCGATCAAGCGCGATAGCACCAGCGCCAGCCCGCCCAAGACCATCGTGTTGATCGTGCCGCCCGATGGCGTTGAGCAGCAGGAACGCGGCCAGGCAGGAGATGGGGATCGACAGCAGCACGGAGACCGTACCCCGCATGGATCCGAGAAAGATCAGAATCATCAGCGCGGTCAGAACCAGACCAATGCCGCCCTCACGCAAAACATTAGCGATGGCCATCTTCACATATTGCGACTGATCGAAGACCACGGTCGCGACCAGGTTCTTCGGAATGTCCAGCAGATGCTTCACGCGATCGCGCATACCATTCACGATCTCGATGGTGTTGCTGTTGCCGCCCTGCTTCAGGATCGGCAGGTATACCGACTTCTGCCCATCGACGCGCACGATGTTGTACTGGATGGCCGAGGAGTCTTCGGCGTGACCGATGTCGCCGAAGCGCAGCACGCTATTGCCGATTGCCTTCAGCGGTACATCGTTCATCTCTTCGACAGTAGGCAGTTGGCTGTTGCTGTAAATGTTGTAGTCGCGCGGGCCGATACGCACATCGCCGGCCGGCAGAATCGTGTTGGCCTCGTTGACGAGTGCGCACCACGTCCATCGGGCTCATCTGCGCAGCCTCGCAGCTTTACCGGATCGATGTAGAACTGGATCTGGCGGTACTTGCCGCCGTATGGTTGCGGAACCGACGCGCCGGGCACATTCGCTATCTGGTTGCGGACATTGAACTGTCCCTGGTCATGCAGCTGTGTCTCGTTCAGTCCCTGTCGCCCTTCAACGTGACCAGGCACACCGGCAGGCTGGAGGCGTCGAACTTCAGCACCACCGGCGGCAGCGTGCCCTGCGGCAGTCGACGCAGGTCGGCCATCGCGAGGTTGGCGATCTCGCTGACGGCCGCGTCGGGATCGGTGCCCGGCTGGAAGTAAACCTTGATGAGGCTAACACCGGTCAGCGAACGCGACTCGATGTGATCGATGTTGCTGCCCAGGGTAAAGAAGCGTTCGAAGGTGTCGGTGATGTCGCCTTCGATCTGCTGTGGAGGCATGCCGCTGTAAAACGTGGCAACCACGACCACGGGAATCTTGATCTGGGGAAACAGATCAACCGGCATGCGCGCAACCGTCGTCACCCCGACCACCACGATGATCAGGCAGAGCATCAGGATGAAAAACGGATGTTTGATGGCGAAGCTCGACATTGAGGCCTACTCCGTCCCTTGCGCCTTCTCGGCTTCGGTGAAGATGGCGCGCTTCGGCTTGACTACCTCGCCGGCCTGATAGCCTCCGAGATTACCGACGATGACTCGTTCGCCCTCCTGCAATCCACCCAGGATCTGCACCCTGTTAGGACTCTCGATTCCCAGCTGAACTTCGCGAGCCTGCACCCGATTGCTGGAATCGACGACGAGAACCGCGGTCTTTTCCCCCGCACGCGAAACCGCCGTAATCGGGATGGTGAGTGCATCGGACTTGCTGTTGGCTGACAGGGTTACGTCGGCATACATTCCCGGCTGAAGCTGGTACTTGGGATTGGGAACATCGATCTCGACTTGCATGGTGCGCGTTGAGGGATCAAGCGCATCGGTGAAGCGCGTCACCTGACCGGTGAAGTGCTCGTCGTTGGACTGCACGTGCACGTCGGCCGAATCGCCGATCCTCACCTTGGCGGCGAGGGACTCCGGCACCGGAATGCGGAGACGAAGAACATCGATCTGAGCGACCGTCACCACCGGGAGGCCGCTGGTGTTTGAAGTTCCAGCCTGCACCAGCGAACCAGTGTCTGCATAGCGCCAAGTGACTACACCATCGTACGGAGCCGTGATGGTTGCGTAATCGCTCAACGCCGAGTAGTGCTGCTGATCGGCCTTGGCGACCTGTAGCTGCTGCTGAGCTGCAGCCAGCGCTGACTTGGCGGCGTCTACTTGCGCCTGTGAGGCGCGATCCTTAGCGGTGGCATCGTCGAGTTCCTGCTGGGCAATCAATCCTGGTCGCGCCTTGTCTGTGTTGACCAGGCGGTCCGCGTTGGCGTGCAGGGCTACATTATCGGCCTCGGCTCGCGAGACCTCGCTCTTGGAACGCTGGATCTCCTCTTCAGCGTGATGCACCTCGGCCTTCGAGGCGTCCACCTGTGCCACCAATTCGGGGATCTCGAGCACGGCCAGCGTCTGGCCGGCATGGACGCGGTCGCCGATGTCGACGTAAATGTGCTTGATGTATCCGGCCACCTTGGCGTGAAGTTCCACGTTCTGGTATGGGCTGAATTGACCGGCAATGGAGAGCGAATTGGCGATGGTCTCGCGCTGCACGGGAGCGACGGCCGCGTACACCACTCCAGCGTCGCCCCCGCCCGCAACTTCATCGTTACGCGCATCTCCTGCCCGCACTCGCTTGACGACAATCACGATAAGCAGCAGACACGCGACAGCAACTCCCAACACCAGCCACTTGCGCAGCGGACGAGCAGGGGTGGCCTTCTTCTGGTCAGTCAGAATTGGCATGGCGCCTTCCTTCTTTCTATGAACGCGATGTCAAAGGGCAATTCTGCTCACGTGAGCTGATTGGCCACCGAAACACCGGAACCCCGGGAAAACCGAACTAGGAATAAAGGGAAATTAGTTCTGGAAAGGAGGAGGACGTAAGAATCGATGCAGATGCCGCAGGCGGAGATTAGCAGGCGGAGGAATTACAACCGCGCTGCGAACTCTGGGCTCGCGCCCGAGATACGGTGAGAACAAGCAGGTGAATGCAATCCAGAACAGGATAACGTTGGCAGACTGAAACGTCTGCGCATCCATCTTCTGACCACTGAGCCAGAGCTTTGAAGCCGTGGAAGGAGTAGCTTTGGCCGGAGCGCCACCGTTATAAACCGCTGTCTTGGCGTGCAACGCAAAGAAAAACACGAGTGCGCATAGCCACAGTAACGTGACGCGCCACAATATGCTCTTTCGCGTGAATAGCCGGTTCAAGATACGGTAACAACCCCGCTTCCTACTATACGTCGAAACCCTGGTTTGGTGAGCAAGTTTCACACAATCACAGGTTGCACTGCAAATTTATCGCGCTGTCATGCTCCTGGCAGCACTTTCTCAGATGCAGCTTTCAGCTACTTGGGCTGCACCAACCATCAGCACCTAGTGGCGAACCGCCCATCCACAGCCCGCACTTGCTTTGCCTGCTTCAGAGGAAGTACGTCCGCGGCGGTGTGCCCGGGACGCTAACCTTTCGACCGGTTGCATAGATGATGGGACGCGTCACGCGCCGACTGCCGCGAAACGCGTCCCGAAGAACCAGCACCTCCTACCCTAGCCTCACTTGCTCGGACGAGACTTTAACCCGCCCATCTCGGGCGCGAAGTAACCCGAGATGTCCAGGATTAACTGCGTATAGCCATAGCAGGATGCTGAAAAACTACTCCCCTAACCACCGTGAGACTGATAAGAAGAAAGCATGCGTGGAGATGACGAACAGCAACTGGGAGTGTTCAGCTACATAAACCCCGAACAGCGGGTTCCGCAAGAGCATCCGTTGCGTCCGGTCCGGGCGATGGCGGATCAAGCCTTGCGCGATCTACAGCCACGATTCAGCAAGCTCTACTCCAGCACGGGACGTCCCTCGATTGCACCAGAGAAGCTTCTACGTGCGCTCTTGCTGCAAGTGCTGTACTCGGTGCGCAGCGAGCGCATGCTGATGGAGCAACTGGATTACAACTTATTGTTCCGATGGTTCGTGGGGTTGAACATGGACGATGCTATTTGGGATGCGACGGTGTTCAGCAAAAACCGCCAGCGTCTGTTGGAAGGCGATATCGCTGATGCTTTCTTCGCCGCCGTGCTCAAGCAAGCACGCCAGCGGGATCTGCTTTCCGATGAACACTTCACCGTGGATGGAACACTGCTAGAGGCATGGGCTGGACAGAAGAGCTTCCGCCGTAGCGAGGATGACGAGGATCAGCCGCCCACGGCGTCAAGGAGTGAGGGTTCGAACCCGACGGTCAACTTCCATGGCGAAAAACGCAGTAACCGAACCCATTGCTCCAGCACCGATCCGGATGCGATGTTGGCCCGCAAGAACCGTGGTAGCGCTGCCGTGCTGGCCTATCGCGGACACCTTCTGACGGAGAACCGTAACGGTCTGGTGGTTTCAGCGTTGACCACGGGAGCCTATGGTTCGGCGGAGCGGGATGCCGCGCTGCTCATGGCCGAATCCCTGCCGGGCATTCACCGGGTCACTTTGGGAGCCGACAAAGGCTACGACACCCACGATTTCATTGCCGAACTGCGCCACATGGAGATTACGCCTCACATTGCGCAGAACAACAGCAATCGACGAAGCGCAGTTGATGAACGCACCACGCGCCACGTGGGGTATCAGGTGAGTCAGAAGAAACGCAAGCGGGTTGAAGAAGTGTTTGGATGGATGAAGAGCATCGGACTCTTGCGCAAGTTACGGCATCGCGGGCTGGAACGCGTGGGTTGGATGTTCACCTTTACCGCCGCCGCCTATAACCTCGTACGCATACGCAACTTGATACGCGATAACCCACAGCCGCAGTGTGCCTGAAGGCGGTTGCTAACTCCACTCACGGCTTACTCAACTATGAGGAACCAGTCAACAAAGCCGCCCAACGGCCGACTATTCAGATCAGAGCTCGTTTTTCATCAGCCTGATAGGCGGCGTACGCGTCGATGTATCCCTCGAGGTCCTGCACCAATGCCATGTTCGACATGATCGAGCCGTCATAGGAGTTCAGTGTCGACGTTGGAACTCCTGGCTGATCAACCTCGTCCGCCCACACTGTCAGGTAGCCCAATCTCCCGCTCGGCACCACGGTCGCATTCAACGCATACGCCTCTGCGCTGCTTGGCGGTGCACACGGGCTGTCGACAATATCCACCGTCTGCTCACCCGTAAATGGGAGACCATGGTTGTTGCGGCTGTCGTACGCCCGACACAGCTTCACTGGGGTGTAGTTCATGCCGCCATCTCCCGATGCCGCGAAGTAGCCCACCACATCCAGGACCAATTCGGTGTTGTCGGTGGGGAATACGGCAATGCCGCCGCCCGTGCCCGCCGGTACGATGGCCGCATTCGCTATGCCGGTGCCTTTAGGATTGTTGAGCGTCGAGGTCGAAGGCTGCTGGCTGCCTTGTGGCCAAACCGTCAGGTAACTCAAGGGCAGGCCCCAGTTCCCCGGCAGCGGCTCTACGGTGACATTCAGCGCGTACGCCACTATGTCCACATCGGCTGGCATACACGAACTGGCTCGCACCGGGATATCGCGCTCCTGCTGTCCCTGCAAGTAAGCTCCGCTCAGGCCGGTGCGCGTATCGACTATGCGACAAGGCGGCAGCATGTAGAACTGATACGTGTTCTGCCCGGACGTGGTGAAGTAGCCGTCGATATCGAGGACGAGATCGGCGGTGTTCGTTACATAGACGCTGACCGCGCCACCTGTCCCCGCGCCCACGATGGCGGCATTCGCTTTGATCCGTCCATCGGAGTTCAGGGTGGAAACGGCGGGTTGCGACGCGCCGGTCGGCCAGATCGTCAGGTAGCCCAGCGGTTCGTGCGGTACCACCGTGACATTCAGTGAATAGGCTGCCGCCGTGGTGGGGACATCGCAACTGCCCAGTTGCGGAATGATGAAACTTTGCAGCGTTCCTCCCGGAATCGGAGCGTTTGTTTGCCGGGTGTCCAACAGCCGGCAGCTACTCAAAGGAACGAACTGGAATCCGTTCTGCGGCGGAGGCGTTCCGCCGAAAACGAATATTGTTCCGCTGCCATGGGTGCCACCCAACTCGGTTGCGCCGTATAAACTGCCGTCGCTGCCCTGCACCAGCGCGGCCCAGGAATGTGCGCCATCCGTACCGCCGGTGAAGGTGTATAGGTTCGTGAACGCCCCGCTCGTACTAATTCGGTATATCGTGCCGTTAAGCGTCGTGTCCCCGTAGGTTGTGCCGTAGAGGTTTCCATCGGCAGCTTGGATCAAGCCCGCCATGGGGGTATCGCCATCAGGGCAGCCCTGCTGCGAGCAGAAGCTGTATATCGAGGTGAAGCTGCCGCCGGGGGTAATCCGGTAGACATTGCCCTTGCCATTGGCTCCGCCTTGCTGGGTTGCTCCGTAGAAGTTTCCGTCGCTGGCCTGGACCAGAGGCGCATACACTGCCGGCTGAGCTCCGTCCGTGCAGTCTGGCTGAGAGCAGAAGTTGTACAAAGTGGTGAAGGTGTTCCCGTCAGGCGTGATTTTGAAGATGGTGCCGGCATTATTCGCGCCCAGGCTGATGGTTGTGCCGTAGAAGTTACCATCGCTCCCCAGGGCCAGCCCTGCCTCGGGATTGCCACCGTCGGGACCGTTTCCGAATTCGTACAGCCTGGTGAAAGTCCCGGCAAGCGTGATCATGAAGAACGTGCCCGGACCCTGTTTGCCACCCCGCCCACCAGCGAACGTCGTTCCGTAAAGGTTGCCATCATTGCCAATGGCGAGTGTTCCCTTCGGCTGGATTCCGTCGGTGCAGTCGTCCAAGGAGCAGAAGGAATAGATCGCGGTGAAGACGCCACTCGGAGTGATGCGAAACACCGTGCCATGATTGGGTTCAATTCCATTACCGCCCATAACCGTCGTCCCATAGAAATTCCCATCGCCGGCTTGCACCAGGCTGGCATACGGGGTAGCACCGTCGGCACAGTTCGCTTGCGAACAGAAGCTATAGAGCCTGGTTAACGTGCCGCTCGGTGTGATCCTGAAAATGGTTCCAGAATTATTGTCTCCGCCCTGATATGTGGTTCCGTACAGGTTTCCATCAGTGCCTTGTACGAGTGCCGACAACGGCGCCCCACCGTCGGCGCAACTCTCTTGCGAGCAGAAGCTGTAAAGCGTGGTCAGAGTTTGTGCCGAGGATAGAATCGTTGTGGCGGCACAAAAGCATATCAGCAAACATAGTAGCTTCGTACGTTGCGAAAATGGCCAGATCGAAGTACACATCACTCCTCCGTAAAAACATGCAACGGTAATGGAAAGTGTTGTGAATGGCTGCGCCAGGCAGCGCTTTGCGACTTCAAGCGCATTCATTTCATCGTGTAGGAATGAGATACGCAGGTTATAAGCCGATGTTAAGGCGGCCTGACTTGCCGCGATGAGCTTTTCTCGGGGAAAGAAGCGGCTGGTTCCATTTGCGGAAAATGGTGATTCGCTTGTGCTAGCAGCGGGAGGAAGGAATTCCCGCACGCAATTTATCGACGAGGCACTCGAAGTTCGAACCGACAAAGGGTAGGCCGGCAATGACGAAGAGAGGCATCCCGATGGATGTCTGCCCAGCCTGCGGTGACAGAAGAAGGCGGGAAGCTCCCTGAACGTCTGCCAGGACATCACCACAATAGTGATTAACCGGCATGGAGAGTGTGTTTAGCCTGGCCGCGCTATTACAGTTTGAAAAATACAAGCCCGAATTCTGCTCCTTCCAAAACATTATCGGGTTACAATCACTCGTCATTTTTGACCGGCATGCAGCGGTTGGCCCATATGCCGCGTTATTCATGGAGTCTTTTTCTTAAGACAATCCCTCTAGCGCCGGAGATTTCCATGTCGCGTCGCTTCGTCTTGTTTCTTGGTCTACTGATCCTGTTGCCTGCGCTCGTGTCAGCGCAAACCGGAAACTACAATTTCACTAGCATTGACTACCCGGGAATTGTAGGCGACACCTTACCTACCGCCATAAACGACGCGGGCCTGGTCGCAGGCTATTACGTCGATACGAACGGAGTCGCCCACGGATTTACCTATGAAGGCAACGGCCAATATACAACCTTCGATGCACCGGGAAACGGTACCCTTGAAACGTATGTCTTTGGTGTTAACAACGCAGGCGTAATCTCCGGATGGTTCGCCGATGGCAACGGAATCCATGGCTTCCTCAAAGTGGGACAACAATTTACCCAGCTCGATTTTGGCCTCAACGATGAAACCGTGGTCTACGGCATCAACAACAACGGAGATGTCGACGGCTGGTATGCTTCGTCTCAAGGGATCCAAAGCTTCATCTACAACTACAATACACAGGTCCTGACGCCCATCAGTTGTTCGGGCGCTCCCATCGAAAGCTGGGGTATCAACGACCAATCCCAACTGGTTGCGCCGGGCATAGAAGGGACTGGGAATGCCTTCTACTACAATCAGGGCGTGTGTTCTTCTATCAGCTATCCGGGACAGTCAACAACCATTGCGACCGGTATCAACAACAATGGACTAGTCGCTGGATACACCGACAACGGTTCCGACGTGGAGGTACTGAGTTTTCTCTGGGTCGCCTCCTCCCAACAATTTATTCCCATCAACTATTCGTTTCCTATCGGCGTATTCGGCATCAACAATAATGCCGATATAACAGGGATTTATCTTGTCGGCGAAGTCGCTCACGGATTCATCGGGACCCCCGCGGGACAAGCGAACTACAATCTCACGGTGACCACGACAGGTGCGGGAACGGTCAGCAGCACAGATGGCCATATCAGTTGCCCTCCGACTTGCAGCTACACCTACCCTGCCAACACCATCGTATCGCTGAATGCGCAGCCGGCTGAGGGTAACGTCTTCGTTACCTGGACCGGCGCCTGCGATGGCAGCGGGCAATGCACAGTAACGATGAACCAGGACCTTACTGTGGGTGCAGTTTTCTCGGGAGGTTTGCAGTTTGTCTCGCTGACCCCGTGCCGGGTGGTCGACACTAGAAATCCTGACGGACCCTTCGGCGGGCCGCCCATTCAGGGTGGATCCCCGAGGAGTTTCACGCTTCCCCAGGGTCAATGCAATA
This sequence comes from uncultured Acidobacteriaceae bacterium, assembly GCA_963698845.1. Lineage (GTDB taxonomy): Bacteria > Acidobacteriota > Terriglobia > Terriglobales > Acidobacteriaceae > Bog-257. The sequence continues at coordinate 536,191 of CAVOSH010000004.1, read as the reverse complement.
TTCCTGCTTCCGCCCAGGCATACTCGCTCAATGTGACCGTCGTCCCGCAGGGACCGTTAAGTTACCTGACCATCTGGCCCACCGGTGAAAACCAGCCCGCCATTTCGACGATTAATTCCAGGGACGGGCGAACGAAAGCGACTGCCGCCATCGTGGCCGCCGGCACCTCCGGAGCAGTCAGCGTTTATGCCACCAACACAACCAACGTTTTGCTCGATATCGACGGATATTTCACCGCTCCGGGAGGGCAGGCCTTTCAGTTCTATCCACTCGCGCCCTGTCGAGTGCTGGACACCCGGCAGCCGGATGGGCCGCTCGCCGGTCCTTACCTGCAAGCGAACCAGGAACGCGATTTCCCGATACTCGAAAGCTCCTGCATCGCTTCCGGCTTGGCGCCGTCGGCGTACTCGTTCAACGTAACCGCCGTGCCTCATCCCGCCCATCAGCGGTTGGGCTACCTTACCGTCTGGCCGACAGGCGCTCAGCAACCTGTCGTCTCTACGCTAAACAATCCCACGGGAACGACTGTGGCGAATGCCGCCATCGTGCCTGCCGGAACGGGCGGAGCCATCGCCGTCTTCCCGAACGGCGATACCGACCTTCTTATCGATATCAACGGCTACTTTGGCACTCCGGAGCCGGGCGGACTTTCGCTGTATCCCACCGCGCCTTGCCGGGCGCTCGATACACGTAGCGTGGGCAGCGGCCAGCCATTTACCGGTGAGCTGACAGTTAACATCAGCGGCGGTCCCTGCGCCCCGCCGCCGGGTGCGCAGGCTTATGTCCTTAACGCCACGGTTGTGCCGCCGGGCGCGCTCGGCTATCTGACGCTTTGGCCTGATGGGAACGACCAACCGCTGGTGTCGACATTGAACGCCGTCGACGGTTCCATCACCTCCAATATGGCGATCGTACCCACCGTCAACGGCTCGATCGACGCGTATGCCTCGGCGCTGACCCAGTTGATCCTGGATATTTCCAGTTACTTCGCTCCATAACAACGGAACCGAATAGGAAGCACGATGTAACCCAATTCCCCGGAAGCCGTCTTCCGGGGAGTCAGGGATTGCACTGGTACGAGTAGGGCGTTTCTACGGCCAGATGAAAGGAAAGCATTCGTGATCACTGGCCGACCTCTCAGGAGTAATGTCCCAGAAGCCCAGTGTTGGCCCGATCAGTTGTCCTGAAGTGCAACCCGGAGTGCCTCAAGCAGAGCGGTGTCGCTAAATGGCTTGAACAGGCACTCTACTGCGCCCTGTTCGAGTAGGCGCGGGCGAACCGTTTTGTCAGTGCTCGCGGTGATGAAGATAATCGGAATGTCGCACCCCCGACGTTTTAATTCCTGCTGCAGGTCGGGTCCGCTCATCCCTGGCATGGCGATGTCAAGAATCAGGCATTTGGTTTGGCCGACGGAATCGGATGCCAGAAAATCTTCCGGGGACGAGAACGTGCGGGCTGCAAAACCGAACTCCGACAGCAAGTCGGGCAGCGACTCACGCACGGATTCGTCGTCGTCGACCACTGATACAAGCGGACGCGTGACTGTCATAGACTCTTCATGCTGCGCGCGCAGCCCGCAGGTCCCGGCAACGCTAAAGCCGGGGTATTCGCAATGAGGTTGGTTGGGGTATACAGTGCCCCCGTCAAGGAGTGCAGTCTAAATCCGTTCCGGGATGGGCACTGACAATGAGGCCGAACTCGTTTTCTGCGGGCACTTTCCTGATGGCGCTCCACACATCGAGGATGCGCCACTGCGGGAGGCGCCGTCTATTGTACTTTAGTATTGGTCGCCGCAATCCGGGACGAAGAATGCATCTCAAACCAAAAGACACTGCCAGACCGAGTCTTCTTCTTACGCTCCTAACCCACTTGGGCGAGGAACCAGAATCCCTCACATCGCATCCGCCGCTTCAGGACGTTGGCTTGTCATGATTCCCGATGGGGCTGGTCGCATCGTCGGCTCTGCGAGGAATTGAGAATGCAAACGTAGCGCCAGGGCCCTCATTCAATGTTGCCCATAGACGACCATGATGACTCTCGATAATGGAGCGACTGACGGAGAGTCCGATTCCCATACCTTCGTTCTTCGTGGTGTAGAACGTCTCGAAGAGTCTATCCGCAGCCTGAGAGTCAAACCCACTTCCCGCGTCTTGCACGCTCAGGCGCACACGTCCGCCTTCCTCTGGCTCGGTCCTCAGCAGCAATTGCCTGGGGCGATCGTCCACAGCACGCATCGCATCGGATGCATTCCGGACCAGGTTCAGGATGACCTGCTGCAGTTGCACGCGGTCGCCAATGACCATGGGAAGGTTGTCGGCCAGTTCCGGCTTCAGTACCACACGGTTTCTCTGAAGCTCGCTCAGCAACAGCGCGATCACTTCTTCTGCGGCCTCATTCAGGTCTACCGCTTCGAGTGTGATCTCTTTTCTGCCAAAGAGGGCGCGCAATCGATTGATCACTTCAGCCGCCCGGTTGCCGTCGCGAATTGTGCGCCGCACGGTTTCGCGTGCACCTTCCACGTTGGGCGGGTCAGCAGCCAGCATTCGCAGACAAGTGCTTGCATTGGTAACGATGCCCGACAATGGCTGGTTGACTTCGTGCGCAATCGACGCCGTCAACACTCCGAGGCTCGAGAGCCTGGTCACATGAGCAAGCTCCGACCGGGCCTTGCTGAGCCCCTCTTCCGCCTGCTTACGTTCCGTGATGTCCTCGGAGAGAGCCATGAGGAATCCCGGCACTCGTTCCGTGCCCGCCACGATTGAAACATTGTTGCGTACCCACACTAGACTGCCGTTCTTGCGCCGGTACTGCTTCTCGATTTGAAATTGCCGCCGCTTCCCTGCCAGCAGCTCCGCAACCATCGTTCGGCTGGATTCGAAGTCCTCATCATGGGTGACATCGAGAAACGTGAGTCTTCGCAATTCCTCGTTGGAATATCCCAACATCCGTTGGTACACGGGATTAGTTGTAAGGAATTGGCCGTTGAGACCAACCAAAGCAACGCCGATCGCTGAGTTCTCGAACACCGAGCGCCACCGCTCCTCGCTGAGCGCGACTTGTGCGTGAGCGTCACGTAGAGCGTCTTCGTTTCGCTTGCGTTCCGTTATGTCTCGCAGAAAGCCTGTAAACGACGGCGGGCCGTCAAGCGGAGTACGGATGATTGCGAGTTCCACCGGGAATTCGCTGCCATCGGCACGTATCGCCGTCATCTCGATGCGTCGGCCGAGCACTCGGACCTCGCCGGTCGCCAGATAGCGCGCAAATCCTTGCCGGTGCTTCTCCCGAAGGGCAGGCGGAATGATGACATCTGCCAAATGCTTCCCCAAGACGTCGTCCCGACGGTGCCCAAAAGCCTGCTCCGCCGCGGGATTGAACTCAGAGATGCGGCCTTCGTGATCGATCATCACGATGCAGTCCAGGGCCGAGTCCAGGATGGCTGCCTTGCGGACCTCACTGCGTTTCAGTTCCCTCTCTTCCTGCTGCAGCCTGTCTTCCACCTGTCGGCGTTCAGCAAGTTCGGTTTTGAGCTCTTGGTTGGCCGTAGCAAGTTCGGCAGTTCGTTGCACGACCCGCTGATCCAGTTCGTCTGCGATCCGCTTTTGTTGATGCAGGAGGCGCGCCTCTTGCAGCCCGATCGCAGCCTGATTGGCGGCGACGCTCAGAAGAAGCCTTTCAGTCCGCGACGGGAAATCCGCCCGCCCAGAGCCGGCCACGATGATGCCAATTTCACCATGCAGCCCAAGGCGCAGTGACAGGATCGAAATGTCTTCGTCTCCAATGCGGCTACGGGTCAACGAAGGCCATTTTTGCGGGTCATCTCCGAGGCCGCGGTTGAGTGCCTCACCAACCTCGTGTGGTTGGATCGTCGCTCTTCGCGATTCAGCGATCCGAACCATCTCGGTCGGCGCCTCGCCGATCGGATCTTTCAACCGCACATAGACCAGGTCCAGGGGGAGCATAGCCATCAGCGCGTCCAGCAGGGTTTGAACGATCTGATCAAGTTGGCCACCACTCCACATGGCGGGCAAAGCCAGAACACTCACCAGATCATTAAGACAGCGCTGAAGGTGCTTGATTTCCTCCGCGGGAGCTTGGGCTTGCGGTTCCCTCTGCATGCTAGGCCACCGGCGAAGTTGCCGCAGTCCGCCGGGCGCGACGTTCGCGAATTTCAGGCAGGAACTCTTCCGGCGGTACAAAGAACGGATTCTGCTGAAGAATACCTCCGATGATAATCATCGGATGGGTTCGCATGATGTCGATCACCGTGTCCCCTCCGAATTTTGAAAGATGGTAGGTACAAATGACGGCGTCATCATGCCGGCGCCACACATCGTTCACACGCGATTCGAACTCGATGAGATCGTCGAGATGAGATCGATCCTCCACCGCCCAGTCCATCCGACAACAAATGCGGCTCAGCGGGAAACTTCCCTGGGTGTTGCCACTGGCCAATTGCTCGAAGGCTTCCAGCATACGATCCTGATCGAAACGACCATCCCGAAGGTACGCTTCTGTGTTGGTCCGAAGCTCGAATTGCCCACTCTGCTGCGCGCTCGGTGCGTCGATGCCTGCCGCCAGCCAGCCGTTGCAGATGGTCCTGATGTTGATCCGGATTAACCACGTGGACCGCCTTGTCGCCTAGCTCGAAACCCTCCTTAATAAATGGAAGCAACACGCGATACTCTTCTTCGTCGCTGTTGAAAAACGCGCAGACATGACGTACTTCGTCAAGCTGGGACCCGGCCAGGGAAATCGGGTGTGTGGACTTCTTCACGCTGTTCTCCTCCCGTAGGGATCGCCCGTGGCGCGGGCTGAATGCAGACTTGGATACCGGAACGTTTCTCAGCGACACAGTTTCGGTGAATTCGAATCTTCGCGAAAAAGACGAAGGTGAATAAGGGGCCGCTAGACCGACGTAGTCGCTACAGACGCGGGGAGAAGCCTCGCGGCCATTCTCACCAGGTCGGCAAGAGAATCGGCCTTCATCTTTTGCATTACCTTGCCTCGATGGGCCTTCACCGTAATCTCGCTGATACCGAGTTCCCCGCCGATCTGTTTATTTAAAAGGCCCGAAACCACCAATGTCATAACCTGCCGTTCGCGCTGGGAGAGTGAAGCGTAGCACCCTCGCAGCGTTCGCATCTCCGCCTCCAAACTAAGGGCAATCCGGCTGCGTTCGAGGGCTGCCCGGATGGCGGTCAACAGAACGTCATCACCGAATGGCTTGGTTAAGAATTCGACCGCTCCGGCTTTCATGGCTTGGACCGTCATCGGCACGTCCCGGTGACCGGTAATGAAGATGATCGGCATCTCGGCGCGTTCGACGACAATACGCTTCTGCAGATCGAGACCATTCAGCCCTGGAAGAGAGATATCGAGCACGAGACAGTTCGGTACTTGAGCCGGTGGGCGGTCGAGGAATTCCTGCGCGGACGCGAAGGTCTGGGGCTGCCAACCTTCACAGCGGATCAACGCCTCCAGCGACTCGCGCACGGAGATGTCGTCGTCTACAACGAAAACAACAGGTGTGACCTGCAGCATGGGTGATAACTCTATTCGCAGCCGAAGCCTACGCTGAGGTCATACGGCAGCGCACACGAGTAACGACGCGCCCCACAGTTTGGGGAATTCTAGAACGTCAACCTACCGCAAATCAACCGGTTGAACGCTGTGTCGTATTTCGCGACATCTGGCGAAATCGCGTCCTCGTAAATCCCCCAACTTCCGTGCGTCGCACCGCCGTGTCAAACCCCCTACCAAGGTATCGACGATACCATCGTCCAATTGTTTGGCTCCCGGGCTTCTGGTTTCATCAATCGCGCAGTCCACATGCGCACAACGAAGTATTCAGGAGAAGGAACATGAAAATACTGATGGTGCTCACCTCACACGATCAACTCGGCAATACCGGCCGCAAGACTGGGTTCTGGCTTGAAGAATTCGCAGCTCCCTATTTCGTTTTCCGGGACGCTGGAGTAGAGCTGACCTTGTCCTCACCGAAAGGTGGACAGCCGCCCATCGATCCGAAGAGTGATTTGCCGGAAAGTCAGACACCCGCCATGTCGCGATTCAAGCAGGACGAGACTGCGCAAAAGGCGCTCTCCCAAACGGTCAAGCTGGCCGACGTCAAGGCAGACGATTACGACACAGTGTTCTACCCGGGAGGACACGGCCCTATGTGGGACCTCGCCGAAAGCGCCGCTTCCATTGCGCTGCTTGAGGCTTTCTACAATTCCGGCAAGCCGATCGCTCTAGTCTGCCATTCGCCTGGCGTGCTTCGCCATGTTCAGTACAACGGCGCTCCGCTGGTAAAAGGAAAACGCGTGACCGGTTTTACCAATGGCGAGGAGCAAGAGGTGCAGCTCACCAAGGTTGTGCCGTTCCTGGTTGAGGATGAGCTGCTGCGGCTCGGTGCCGTCTTTGAGAAGCTGGCCAACTGGCAGCCTTTTTCCGTCACTGATGGCCGGCTCATTACCGGACAGAATCCCGCATCATCCACCATAACGGCCCAGGCACTTATGAAATTCGTAGCTTCTGAAGTGGCGGCTTAGCTCGCCAATCCGCAAGCCGATTGGTTCGCACTGTCAGTTCCCTGCCGGAGGCTGAGAAAACTGCGGCCCTGGCTGTCTGGTGTGGGTGGCTGAACCAACCTGCTTCGTTCCTTTTTGCCATGAAGAGGCGTGGCATGGGCGGGACGACGAACGACCGTTCCGACTGATAAGCAATGTCTACCACAGCTATCGCGAAAGGTTGGCAGTCCCATGCTGTCTAAGTGCGCTAATGCCGCTTGCTCGAGCGTGTTTCGCTATCTTCACGAAGGAAAGCTGTTCTTGATCGAGCCCGAAGCAGGCCTGACGAAAGGCAAGTCAGAAGCGACATTGCGGGATACCGATCAGTCTCGCGCGATTGACTACGTTTGGTTGTGCTCCTCATGTTGTCGCGGCATGACGGTTTACATCGACCATGAGCGTAAGATCCGGGTCGTTCGCCGGCCGGATTCAGAACGGACCCGAGTTGGAAACTTTTGAAACTGATTCCCTACTCTTGGCGTAATGGGACGCGAGCCAAACACCGCCAGATCGAATCAACGGCACACCGGCCCGGGAATTCTCAAAGGAGGTAATGGTATGGCAACGGCCGATAGAAACCAGCACCCTATAGTCGATCGAACTGAGGAGGCGGCGCTGCCAACCGAAGCCCAGGACAAGGCGCCGGCACGAGCCGCCGAGTTCGGGCAGATTGAATGCAGTAGAGCGTCGCCAATGAATAAGCGCGAATCATTTTCCGATTTGAGCTACGAGGAACAGGCGCATCTGGCCGAACGTGAGCTAGCTTCCTTCGTCTCTGCCGTGATGACTTCGTATGGTGTGGAGCAGGCCAGGCTTTCGGCCCAGGACTGGCTCGAGGAGTTCGAGTTAATCGACAGCTCGCCGTTGTCTAAGGAGAGCGCTTCGCGCGTTGTCACCATCGCGGCTTCGGCTCGATTGGCAGAGCGATTGAACCTTACCGGAAATCCGGAAGCTGCTTCCCCGCGCCGACCGATACCAGGATTTCGATGAAGACCATCGTACAATTGTCGGGCCTCCATGTTTCGGGTTTGATGGAGACAGGTTTATGGCAGCCATCGAAAGCTTGACACTCATCACAAGGCCCTTACCCTCAATCTAGACCAGGCTGTTTTTGGCTCCTTTGCCGAGATCGGCGCTGGCCAGGAGGTCGCGCGCTGGTTCCTTATTGTCGGGGGAGCCTCCGGAACAGTCGCCAAGACCATCTCCGCATATGACAAGGAAGTCAGCGATGACCTTTATGGTGCCGGCTCGCGCTACGTATCCCGGCAGCGCCTGGAGGCCATGCTGGATCGCGAGTGGACTCAACTCCTCAATCAACTGGCCGAGTCTCGTGGATCACAAACACGTTTCTTTTCCTTTGTCGATACCGTCTCCGCCAGAAACTATGCTGGAACGATTGAACCTCACGGTTGGCTGGGCCTGCGCTTTCAGCAGCAGCCGGGTGGCCAGCCCAACGACATATTGCTGCACATCAATCTGCGGGACTCTTCCAACCTCCTCCAGCAAGAGGCTGTTGGCATCCTGGGTGTGAACTTGATCTATGCCGCAGTCTACCAATTGCAGATGCCTGAGCACCTTCTCGAGAGTCTGGCTCAGAATGTCGAGAACCGAATCGAAATTGACTATGTGGACCTGCGTGGTCCAGCTTTCGAGGCATGGGACCAACGCGCGCTTCTTGTGCGCCTGGTGTGCGAAGGCTTCGCTCAAGCAGTTTATTTTCCATCCAACGGCTCGCTCGTTCCACCAACGGAAGTCATCCACAAGAACCCTGTCGTGTTCGCGCCGGGATACTTCGCCCATATGGATCCCACCCACGCAGAAATCCACACACGAATATTGGCTTCAGGAATTCGGCAACTTAAGGAAGAGGCAGCTGAGGCGAAGAGCACGCCGAGAGGATTTTTCTGCCTGACACTAGCGTCACCTGATGCGAAAGAGCCCTTTCCGACAGCCTCCGATCTGCTTCACCGTATCGATGCACTTCGCTCGCATGGCGGAGACGTATTGCTATTCCGCGAGCCGGAACTCTACACCATCACCGATTTCGTAAACCGCTACACCGAGGAGCTGGTGCGCTTCGTGGTAGGTCTATCCGTCGTCATCCGGGCCTTCGAAGATACCTACAGCAAGCTAGGCGGTGGTTTTCTTGAGGCTCTGTCTCGCTTGCTGGCGCAGAACGTTCGCATTTATGCCTATCCGATGAGCACGGCGGACCTTAAGGAAGCGATCCAGAGAATTTCCACTGCCGACTGGGAGTGGGACAACAAGGATGGATGGGTGTCCGCCCGCCAGTTACGTCTCGCGCCACCGCGAGGACACTTATACGATTATGTCCTGGACAGCAACTTCCTCGTCCCGATCCAAGGGGCGTGAAGAACACGAACAACACGTCCGGCCCTGAGTGAAGGTTCGCCTTCAGGGGCAAACCTCAAAGTCTGTCATACCCCTCAAGCCACCTGTCGGATGCACTGAGCGAGCGTTTCAGCGACAAAAGCATCCCCCGTCTCTGTATTCAACATTGCGTGATACAGGTGCATGTCAGGCCATTTCAGCTTGAGGTATGTCTTGACGAAATCAGCGCGATCTCTGTCAATCGTGTCCACATCCGTGATTGCTTTATTCTGGGGCGTCCCGGCAGTGATCAGCCGGTGGATCTTAAAGTCTCGCGACGCGTAGAGGAACGTCCGAAAAACATCCTTGCGATTGCGAAGAAAAAATTGCGAGCCTCGGCCAACGATCACGCAGGGGCCGCCGGAGAGCGCGTGATTCACCGCCTGTTCGGACACGGCGGCGATGCGGCGCGCATCCAGTATTTCCAGCCGGTCGGTTGGGGGCAGGCCACCTTCGAATGCTCCTCTGAGAAAAGACTTGAAGACGCGGTAAACCGCAGGATCACTTCTCCATTCCCGCTTCTCGACCGCCTGCGCCGTGCTGTGGGTCAGCTGCGCGATTTCCTGAGTCAGCTCATGGTCCCACAGCTTCCAACCCAGTAGTTCGGCCAGCCTGGCAGCGATCACCGACCCGCCGCAGCCGAATTCCCGTTCGATCGTTATGGCTTGGATCATCATGACAACTACCTAACCGACTGCAACCTGGCCGCCCGCCCCGGGATCATTTTTCTTCAAGAAAAACGCAAGGACAAACATCACGGAGCAGAGAACGCCCAGGGCACAAAAAATGTCCATGTAAGACAGTGCGCCACCTTGCCGATGCACCAACTGGTAGAACCTTGCAATTGCCTGATCGTGGGCGTCTATGGCCCCATGCCCGGAGTGCGCGATTTTTGCGCTCAGTCCATGAAGTGCCGAACGATAGGCAGGAGAGCCGGGAGTGAGGTGGGCGGTGAGGATTTCCTGGTGATATTGAGCCCGCCGGGCAATCATCGTGGTCACGACGGAAGTTCCGATGCTGCCGCCGATGTTGCGCATGAAGTTGATGATGCCGGAAACGCTATTGCCTTTCTCTTCCGGAACTCCGATGTAACCGGCCGCCGTGATGGGAACAAACAGGAATCCGATGCCTACCACCTGGGCGACGCGCAGCCACATCGCAAAGCGGAAGCTGACGTACAAATCAATGTTGTGCGCGCAATAGAACAGTCCAATGGCAAGGCTCAGCCATCCCGTCGCGATCAGCCACCTGGCTTGAATCTTCGATGTAAGCCGGCCGACGATGGGCATCATGACCAGCAAGACAAGTCCACCGCCTGAGAGGACGAGGCCTGCCAACTCGGCTGTGTAACCCATCAGCGTCTGCAGAAATTCTGGAATCAAGACCAGCGTGCTGAAGAGCATGAAGCCCATCATGAACATCATTAAGTTCGCCGCCGCGAAGTTGAAGCTCTTGAACATGCGGACATCAATGATGGGATCTTTGCGGAACCATTCCCAGATGACCAGCGTGACCAGACAAATCGTTGCGGTGATCACCAGGGTCGTAATGAACTGCGATCCAAACCAGTCGTCTTCCTGCCCCTTGTCCAGAAGGATCTGCAGCGCACCCACTCCCAGCGCCAGCATCGATATCCCGATGTAGTCCACCCGGATGCCCGCGCGCTTTATGCGATGGAGGAAGGGCGGATCCTCGACCAGGGCATGAGTCAGATAAAGAGCAAGGGCAACCACGGGCAGCGTGATGAAAAATATCCAGCGCCAGGAGTAGCTGTCGGTAATCCAGCCTCCCAGCATGGGTCCGACGGTAGGGGCGAGAACCGCAGTCACGCCGTAGACGGCAAATGCCTGGCCGCGCTGCTCAGGAGGAAATGTATCGTTGAGAATCGCTTGTGCCATCGGTTGCAATCCGCCGCCGCCGATGCCTTGCAGAGCTCGAAACAGCAGCAATACCGGAAGATTAGGCGCCAGGCCGCAAAGCAGCGAGCTTACCGTGAAAATGGAAAGCGACCACATGAAATACCGCTTGCGGCCTATGATCTCCGCAAGCCATCCGCTCATGGGCAGCACGATGGCGTTGGCCGCGAGGTACGAAGTGAGTACCCAGGTGCTGTCGTCGTAGCTGGCTCCCAGACCTCCGGCGATGTACGGCAACGCAACGTTGGCAACGCTCGTGTCCAGGACTTCGATAAACGCAGCCATCGACACGGTGGCGGCGATGGCCCAGGGATTTACCCTGGGGCGCCACACCACCTGCTCCGATGGAAGAGTCAGCGCCGCGGAGCTCATCGCAAGTACACTTTCGCCTCGACATTCATACCAGGCCGAAGCTGGTGGTCCCGGTTTTCGCCGGGCTCGAGAACGATCTTCACGGGCACACGTTGCACGATTTTCACGTAGTTGCCGGTTGCGTTTTCCGGCGGCAGCAAGCTGAAGATGGGTCCCGTTCCCCCCGCAATGCTGTCCACATGTCCGCGGTAGGTGCGGTCGTTCGAGTCGAGGACAATTTCCGCTTTCTGGCCTACCTTCATGTGTTTGAGTTGAGTCTCTTTGAAATTCGCGGTGATCCACACCTGATCCAGCGGAACTACCGTGAGCATCTGTTCACCAGGCTCGACATTCAATCCCACGACCACGGTCTTGGTTACCTCACCGCTAACCGGCGCTGGTATTCGGGTGTATCCCAGATTGAGCTTCGCCTGATCGAGATCGGCCTGCTTCTGCGCTACGTCGGCAACGGCTGAAAGCGCGTGGGCGCGCGTCGAAGCTACCCGTTGCGGCCCAGCCTGGGCGGATTCATTGCGCGCAATTGTCTCAGTGAGCCGGCTGCGTGCCTCCGCAACATTTTGTTCGGCAGTCGCCTCGTCCGCCTTGGCAGCCGCTACTGCAGCAGTGTCGGTTTGTGCTGCTGCCACCGCATAGTCGTAAGTCTGTTTAGGTACTTCGTCTTTCACCAGAAGCAGGTGGTAACGCTGAACGTCGTCCTGCGCCTTCACGTTTTGCGCTTCGGCTTCCTGGATGCGCGCCTGTGCGGCTGCAACTTGTTTTTCACCGGCGGCAATTGCAGATTTGGCATTGTCAATGTCCGAAGATGTGAACTTCAGTTGACTGCTGGTGTCCACCGAGCTAATCGGCACATCGATGTTGAGGGCACGAGCGGAGGCCTCTGCGGTTTCGAGGTTTGCTTGCGCTTTGGCCACAGCGACCTGATAATCCTTCGGGTCAATCTCTACCAGGGTGGCGCCTTCCTGAACGTCCTGATTGTCTCCCACGTGCACGGCTTGCACGTACCCGGAGATCCGTGCACTCACCGGATAGAGGTGAACATCGACTTGCGCATCGTCGGTACTTTCAAAGCCCGAGAAGTAGTGCCACAGAAAGATACCCCCGATAAGAACTACGACCACGGCTACGCCGATAATCCAGCGCTTGTGGGAGCGCCGTTTGGGATAGACGACAGGCGGGTTTGGGCTTTCCATTGTGCTGTTGGGGCTCGAGGACGACGAATCTACCGGATGCTTGGCCGTCTCCTGGTCGGGCATCTTATTGTCCTTTCAAATACAGCGCGTAGTTCGATTCCGCGAAACCGACGGCTCGCGCCAGAGAGATTTTTGCGGTGTTATAGCGGTAGAGGCTGGCGATATACGCATCATTGGCATCGGCGAGGGATTCCTGGGCTTGCACCACTTCGATGTTGTCTGTCACTCCCGAGGAAAAGCGATCGCGTGATTGCTGCAAGGTCTGCGTTGCGAGTCGAACGGCATTCTTCGTAACGGACACCTCCTGGGCGGTATCCTGCAAGTCAAGAAAAGCGTCACGAACCTCCTGATCGATGCTGGCGCGGAGGTCTCCCAGGCGCTGCTCGGCCCGTGCCAGCAGAGAATCGGCGACAAGGTTGTCGCCGTGAACTCTGCCTCCCTGAAAAATGGGAAGCCGGAGGATCCCGGCTGCGTTCACGGTGCCATGATTCGACCCAGGGTTGTCGCCAATGGATCCGTAGTCCGCGACCGCCGACAGCGCGGGATAACGTTCAGCTGCAGCGGCTTTCTTTTGCAACTCAGCAGAATGTACTTGCTCGGTTAGGCTCTGGTAGTCGGGGCGCGAGGTGAACGCCTGCTGCAAAGCCTGATCGAGAGTTGAAGTCGTCAGCGGCTGATAAGCGACCTCTGTGGTTATATCGAACGCCTGACCCGCCGGAAGCCCAATTGCCCGCGCCAGGACCAGTTTCTGTTTAGCCAGAGTATTTCGCGCGACGATCAATCGTTGTTCGCGTGCCTGCAGCTCAACATCGGACCTCAGAACGTCAACTGCCGCCGCAAGCCCAGCTTGTTTCTGATCGGTCGTCTGATCGAAGAGTACTTTTGCAGTGTCTCGCTGAGCCAGGGTGGACGCGACTTGCGACTGGTCGGCAATGACCAGTAGATAATTCGACACCACCACCAGGACAATCAGTTCACGGGCATTCTTGTAGCTGTATTGCGCCGATTTCACTTGCGCAGCAGAAGATCGCGCTCGCTCGATGGACTCCCAGTTGAAAACCGATTGATCCAGGTAGGCACGTGTATCGAACACTCCAAAAGGGCCGATGACAGGGGGAACGCCGGGAACAGGGATGTTGATGCCGATCGTCGCTTTCAGATCAACCTGGCGAACTCCGTAACTGGTTGCGGTGGTCAGATTGGGCAGCAGTGCACTGAGTGCTTGCCACCGTTCGCCTCGCGCACCGGAAACTGCGTCGGTGGAGAGCAGCCCACCAAGATTTTGCCGCAGACCACGTGTCACGGCGTCTTCAAGAGACAGCGCCAGCGGCGTCGCGCTGGCTGGTCCGACGGGGACTCCCCCCAAGTAGGGGCTCTGCGACTGAAGATCTGAGGTGTAAGCGTTCTGAGCAGCAGCCGTAACCGCTCCGTAGGACACGGCCCGTTGGCTCGTAGCACTCGATTCCGATTGTCCGCAAAGAGGCACTCCCGCGAATAGAGCCAGACAGAGTGCGAGCAGCTGGCTGCAATATTTCGCATGATCAGCAGCCAATATCTTCCAAGCTACGAAATTCACGATGCTGTCTCCACCAATGATTGAGGCGCGCGAGTGCGATCTCAATTGCTGTCAGCTGACGCGTGCGATAAAACCCGGGACGCCTGTCGCTACGACGGGGTTGAGCCTCTGTCTAGTCTCGATGCGATTGATTTCGTTAAACGCGTCTTCCGGAAGAGCAGAGATGTCGAAGTTCTCTCTGGCTCGGGCCGCCGTTCTGGGCGTGGTAAGCAAAGCAGTTCCGCGTTGCACCGCCCATGCCAGCAGCACCTGAGCCGGAGTTTTCCCAACTCGTGCGGCGATTGCCGAAATGACTTGATCTTCCAGCAGCCCCGGCTTCATCCCGTGACCCAGCGGCGCGAAAGCCAGAAAAACAATTCCTTTCTCCCTGCAGAATTCCAGAAGCTCCGTTTCCGGCAGATAAGGATGTGACTCTACTTGAACAACCGCCGGCTTGATTCTCGCGGACTGGTAGATCGGCAAGAGGTCGCTCATGGTTATGTCCGACAATCCGATGGCCCGGCACCTGCCACGGTCAACCAGGCTTTCCAAGGCTCTCCAGGTATCGAGCAAAGTCACTCCGCTGTCGTAAATGACATTGCCGTTTTGATCTCGCGGGTCCTGTTCGTCTCCCGGTAGAAATGCAAACGGAGTGTGAATGAGATAGAGATCCAGGTAGTCCAGCCCTAGTCTGTTCAGGCTCGCCTCGAAAGCTGGTTCTACGCGTTCGGGCCGATGGTTGGTATTCCACAGCTTCGTGGTGACAAAGATGTCTTCACGCGCGATCCCCTCTGCAGCCATTCCTGCCTGCAACGCCTGGCCTACCTCGCGCTCATTCCGGTATCGCTCCGCACAATCGAAGTGTCGAAATCCGGCTTCCAGTGCGTCTCTGGTCGCAGTGATGGTCTCGGCGGCGTCGGGAATCAGAGTGCCAAAGCCGAGTGCGGGCATAGAGCCGCTTCCGTTGTTGAGCGGCATTCTCTTCAGCCGAATATCAGAAGATTCAGTCATGCTGACACCTCCGTGTCCAGGCCTTGCTTTAATGCGGCCGCAGGCCGGAGACACAGCGGCACCCGGCTGCGATCCGCACGATTTCGGTTGCGGTGGACATTGATCCGGACTCCTGACGGGGCGCATCGAAGGAACCGTGCATGCCGTGGCCGCAGCGCTAATACGGCGATTAAGCCAGAGGAACCGGGTTGAGTCTATTGGACGAAGGTATCGATCGATACCTTCGTGTCATCGAAGAAGGGGCGACGGTCAACGCGCAATATAAAGGTCTGCCGCGGGAGCTTCGCTGGAGCGGTGGTTGCGTTGGAGTTTACCCATTTTCACTCCTGTAGCGACGCTCTCTGCCGTCCAACACGCCAATTGTTGATGGACGATCACAACAAGTCCTGGCGCAGTCTTGAGAGTCTCGTTGATTTTGCTGGGACCGCAGATGGTCCCAACAGCCCAAGGGGAGAATCAGCGGATGAGCACGGTTTTTGGAACGTAAACTGTGATCTTGAGCGCCTAACTTGCTGATTTTTGGTGGAGCTAGTCGGGATCGAACCGACGACCTCATCGTTGCGAACGATGCGCTCTCCCAGCTGAGCTATAGCCCCACGAAGGGTAGGTTTCGCTGCTCTGACCTGGTCAGCGCCGGAGCAACTTGTTCATTATACAAGTAACTCGCGGAGACGAGAATGCTTACGACTTCCGACGAGAGAATCTAGTTGGAGTGGCATTCTTCCGCGCTATGGTTAGCCGAGTTCATTCAGCGCCGCGCCCACACGCTCCAGAGCGATGCGCGTCATCTCGGGATCGCCGCCGATACCGATGCGAAAATGCCGCGGCATATCGAAGTAGCTGCCGGGAACCACGGCGGTTTCGTACTTATCGCGCAGCAGCCGGTCCAACGCTTCGACGCTTCCCTTTTTTAACATCGGAAAAGCAACGGTGCCGAACTCCGGACGAACGTACTGCAAATCGTCGCGCGATTGCAGAAACTCATCCAGTACCGGCCGATTCGCTTCGAGGAGTTTCTGCGCGCGTGCTTCCACGCGCTGCAGGTTGTCGAGCGCGATCACGCTCAACAGTTCGGCTGGATGCGCTGCATTGACGCCATAGAGATCGTTAATGTGCCACATTCGTTCCGTGAGTTCGGGATTCGCCAGCACCCAGCCACAGCGTAGTCCGCTCAAGCCGAAACCTTTGGTCAGACTGCTGGTCACAAGGAAGTGATCGGCAAGGTGAATCGCCGATCTCGGACGCTGCTCGTACATTGCCTCCAGGTAAACTTCGTCCACCAGAACCCGCGCGTGGTTCTTCTTCGCAATATCTCCGACAGCGCGCAATGTCGTCTCGTCGATCAGAGTGCCGGTCGGATTATGCAGATTCGTCAGCACGATCAGCCGTGTTCGCGGCGTCATCTTCCGCTCGACTTGATCAGGTTCGACCCTGAAGCCGTCCTCCATCTTTCGCTCGAAGTACCTCACTTCCACGCCAAGGTACTGCAGCGTACTCGGAAGCAGTTCGTAGGTGGGATGCTCGAGCAGCGCTTCATCGCCGGGCGCCAGCGTGGCCGCCAGTGCGAGGTGGTTCGCCATGGAGGTTCCCGCCGCGCTGACTACACACTCGGCGCTCACGCCGTTTCGCTTCGCCAACCTCTCCTGCAAGGGAGCGTGGCCGTACAGGTCGGTGCCAGTAATCTCCAGGTCTTCAAGCCTCACCGGCAGCCCCGACAGTGGGTAGCTCATGATGCCGCTGGTTGCCAGGTTGTACCTGGCGCCGGAGCGCAGCTTGGCAAACTCCATGTAAGGTGAACGTGCGTGGGTGCGCGGAACGGTCAAGCCTTCAATTCTCCCTTATTTTTTGCAGCCCAGAATGCATACACCGGGATCCCGAGCAGCAGAACGGACATTCCCAGCAAGCTGTTCTTCGGATACTTGTAGATCGTATTCAGCACGACCAACCACGATATCAGGACAAACACCGCAGTCGTAAAAGGATGTCCGGGCGCGCGGTAGCCGGGCACCTCGTCGCTCTTCTGCCTGGCCCGAAATACGAAGAGGCTAGCGCCGGTCAAGCCGAAGAAGAGGAAATCCATAGACACAACGTAGTTCAGAATCTGCTCGTAGCGGCCGGAGAGCGCAACCACAATCGTCCACCCACTCTGCAGGACGATGGCGAGCGCAGGCACATGGGTTCGCTGCGTGACTCTAGCCACACCGCGAAAGAACAATCCATCGCGTGCCATAGCAAAGTACACCCGTGGCGCCGTCAACACCGACTGACTGAGAAATCCCAGCGTCGACACCGCGATGCCCAGCGCGATCAGGCGTGCTCCCGAATCTCCCATGGCGACCCGCATGACCGCAGTCGCAGGCACTCGCGTATCCGCCAATCCCTGTGGGCCCAGCGTTCGCACGCAAACAAAATTGACGCCAACATACAGAACGATGACTGCGGCCACACCCAGGACGAGTGCCCACGACAGGTTGCGACGTGGATCCTTGATCTCTTCGGCGATAAAGTTCGTGGTCTGCCATCCGCCGAAGGCAAAGAGTACCGGGACCATCGCCGCGCCCACGGCGGTCAGCAAATCAAGTGATGGCGGACGGTCAAGCACAGGATGCAGCAGCGGGTGCGGCGATCGCACCAGGAATATCCCCGCGCCGATCAGGCCTGCGATGGCGCCGATTTTCAGCACCATCAGGACGCTTTGCATGCGGCTGCCCAGCTTAACGCCCAGGCAGTTAATCACTGTGAGCACAACAATCGTAACCACCACGATAAGGCGCTCGGAGATGGGCCAGCCGGTCAGCTCCAGCAGGTATCGTGCAAATGTCACCGTGACTGCCGCCATGCCTCCGGTCTGGATTACCAGCAGCAACACCCATCCGTAGAGAAAGCCGACCACGGGATGAAACGCTTCCCGCAGGTAAGCGTACTGCCCACCGACGGCAGGCCGCCGCGCCGCGAGTTCTGCGTAGACAAACGCACCCAGCATCGCAACGATGCCGCCGATCATCCAGACACCGAGGATCATCAGGGGGGTGTGTACCTGCTGTGCGACGACGTAAGGGTTGATGAAGATGCCGGCGCCGACAATGCCTCCCATGACGATCATGGTGGCGTCGAAAAGTCCGACCTGACGAAGCAGGCCGGTCGGCGTCGTTTGCTGCTTCGAATTGGAAGTGGATGAGCTCAACGAGCGGCTACTGATGAAAGGTTCGACTGTAGCACGGCTCGCCGCATCATTGAGGAATGTCGGGATCGGGCGTGGCCGCTCTTCGCAGGCGATCGAGTACTGCCTCCCAATCCGGCGCGTCAGTCGGAATCTCCACCGCGATCCAATCAAGGTGTTCGCCGTCGAGTTGATGCAGGATGCTGTAAAGTCGAGCCGCGTATTCTCTGGAATCAAGAGGCATCTGCACGAGCTTCTGCACACCTTGCTGTGGAGGAACGGTCAATTGCAGGTACGCTCCTCTTCCCTGCTCCGGTATCGCGCCATCGCGCAGCAGCAGAACCCTGGTGCGCGGGCTGTAGTGGCGTGGGTGCATGCCCGGAGACGCGTGTGCCGACGTGCCCGCTTCTGATTGGCGTCCAATTGGACCAATCACCGCTTCGATCTGGAGGCGCGAGATGCCTCCGGGCCGCATCAGCACAGGACGCCCGCCTGTCAGCGAAAGCACCGTGGACTCGATACCCACAGCGCACTCGCCGCCATCAAGGACGTAATCGACGCGGTCGCCGAGGCCCTGACGAACATGCTCCGCACTGGTGGGGGAGAGCTGCGTAAAACGATTCGCACTTGGCGCCGCGATGGGCAACTGCGTCGCTACAAGCAATGCTAACGCTACGGGATGCGACGGCATGCGCACGCCTGCGGTATCGAGGCCTGCAGTGACGATGGCCGGAACGGAAGGCTGCTTCCTCAGGATCAGGGTCAACGGTCCGGGCCAGAACCTTTGCGATAGAGACTGCGCGGCCTCGGGCCATTCGGCGACGAGCGAGCGCGCCATCTCTGTGTTGCTGACATGCACGATGATCGGACTGCTGGTCGGTCTGCCCTTCACTTCGAAGATGCGCGCTACTGCCGAAGCGTCGAAGGCATTTGCTCCCAGGCCGTACACCGTCTCCGTGGGGAAGGCGACCAGCTTTCCGGCGCGCAGCAACTTCGCGGCGTGCGCAATCTCACCCGCACTCGGTTGGCGCTCGGCGGACATCCTACTTCGCCCTTACGTCCGAGGGATCCGAGGAACTCGCGGTGTCGACGTCGAGGTATACCCCTGCATTTTGGGTCATTCCTGGCGCATAGCAGCTTCCATCCTGCGCGTAAGTCTGGCGACAGGAGGCTGTCATTTCAGGACGTCGCGGGGATTGTGCGATCTGCCACGCATCGGCAAAGGCTACGCCGCTCTTATTCGGGTGCGGCGGCGGAGTGGGAAAAACACAGCCTGGCGAGGGCGGACACTGATCATTGCTCACGAAGAAGTGAATATCGCGATCACCAGCGTGGTCGTGAATGTCATTGGCCGTGACGATGGAAACGGTGTCCGACTCGCGAAACGAAATGCCTGAACAATAAATTCCGGCGCGATACCCTGCCCGTTTTACTCCATCCACCCAGGCGAGAATGTAGGCAAGTTGCTCGGGCAACATGCGGCCGCCCTGCTCCTGGTCGAGAAAGATAATAGCGCCACTGGGAAAGCCTTCGTGCTTTGCCGACCATGCGGCCATCCCGGCATCGCCCCTGCCGACGCGCGCGGCGTTCCCCGACGCCTTAAGGGAGGCATACTCACGCCCATTGAAGAGCAGCAAGAATCCGTAACCCAGCCCCTCAACCGTCTTGCGATTGCCTTGCCAGCTATTGTGCTTCGCGCCGGGAGGATTGTTGAGCCAATATCCGGTGAACGCGAATGTCTGGCGCAAGGTTTTCATCGCTGCATCGCCGGGATAGTCGTTGCGATCCAAGCCGAGATAGGATCTCTGAGCGTCGGCAGCAATCGCCGTCATCATAACCGCAAGCAGTACAGCGCCGACCTTTGAAACTGATTTCACCTTATTACTATCGCACGCAGACCACCTGCCGGTACAAGTTGCAGGTCTGGTCAGCAGATCAATTCCAGTCTGCACCGGATCAGTGCAAAGCCTCCGAATGCTAATCTAGGGTTCCGATGATTCTCGACGCGCTGCACAAGCTTGCCAACCACTGCGCTTCCCTCACCCGCGACGAGGCTCGCCACGTGATGACCGAGATTCTGCGTGGCCAGGCCACTCCAGCACAGATTGGCGCGCTTCTGGTTGCTCTCCATATGAAAGGTGAGACGGTCGACGAGATCGTCGGGTTAGCTCAGGCAATCCGTGCTGAAGCCACACCCTTGCAATCCGAAGACGGCGAGGCTCTAGCTCTCAGCGGCACGGGCCGCGACGCGCTGGTCGATACCTGCGGTACCGGTGGCGATACCAGCGGTACGTTCAACATATCGACGGCGACAGCTCTGACCATTGCGGGTGCTGGGGTGCGAGTCGCCAAGCACGGCAATCGCAGCATCAGTTCCAAGTGCGGCTCAGCGGATGTGGTCGAAGCGCTGGGTGTCAAGATCGATCTGTCGCCGGCGCGCATCGTTGCCTGCCTGGAAGAAGCCGGCATCGCGTTCCTGTATGCGCCGGCGTTGCACTCGGCGATGCGGCATGTTCAGCCGGTCCGGCGTGAGCTGAAGTTGCGCACCGTGTTCAACCTTCTGGGACCGTTGACCAATCCCGCACAAGCGTCTGCGCAGGTGGTGGGTGTTTACTCGGCTGACCTGGTGGAGAAGCTGGCCGAGGCTCTCCGGGAACTTGGCTTGCTGCGCGCGCTTGTCGTACACGGGAATGACGGGCTCGACGAAATCACCATCACGGGGCCGAGCCAGGTCGCCGAACTTCGCGATGGCCAGGTGAAGACATATGAGGTCGCGCCTGAGCAATTTGGTTTGCAACGCGCCACCTTGGACAAGCTGGCCGGCGGCGATGCCGCAGAGAACGCCAAAATTATTCATGCCATCCTTGACGGCGAGCGCTCCGCACGGCGCGATGTCGTGCTGTTAAACGCCGCGGCCGCGCTGGTAGCCGCTGGACACGCCGACCGCATCGGCGACGCCGTTCCTCTTGCTGCCTACGCCATCGATAGTGGACACGCTCGTCAACGCTTGCAGTTGCTGATCGAATTCACCAATCGAGCCTGATCCGCGGTTGGTTTGCTCCGCCCCATTCATGTAAACTCGAAACACCTTGACCCGCAGGAAACACCCATAGTTGCGGACCATGGGCGGTTAGCTCAGTTGGTTAGAGCGCCTGCCTTACAAGCAGGAGGTCGCAGGTTCGAGCCCTGCACTGCCCACCATGCTCGTCCAGCAACCACAACCCAGGTTAAGGCCGCAGCCGAGGCAGATTAACGATGACCGTCCGTCGAATCGTTTACCTGTGCGGGCTCATTCTTTTCCCGCTGTGTTCCCTCCTGTGCCAGCAGCCGCCGAGTAATCCGCAGGCTTCTCCCAAGAGTTCCTCGCCTTCGACCTTGATTGTGGGCTTTGGGCCTACCCAGAGCAATGCCGAGGGAAAGGTTGCAGCCGAAAAACTCTTGCAGGCTCTCGGCGGAGCCGCGAAAGTAAACTCTGTGAAAACGCTCCATCAAACCGTGACGGCGGTGGACCAAGGGCGACGCGTCGAGATCGAACAGAGCATCGCCTACCCCGACAAGCAGGCCCAGATGGTGAGGATGCCGCAAGGAAAGGCGCTCCTCGTGGTAACGCCGACCGACGCCTTCATGGTTGTTGGAGGGCAGGCGCAGGATCTTCCACCGGATCAGAGGACTTCTCTGGACGCTGCGTTGAAGCATGACCCTATCAATGTCCTGCAACACATCAATGATCCCAATTATGTTTTCGTAGCCAGCGGCCACGAAGACGTGGATGGTGCTCACGCGACGGTTGTAGACGTGGAGGCTGAGGGCATCCCGACCCGTTGGTGGATCGGAACGGACGGCAAACTTTTGCGCGAACGCTCTTACGGCGAAGGCGGAAAGCCGGAAACCATGATTTACTCGGCGTGGAAGGCCTTCGATGGATTGCAGTATCCCACAAAGTACGACACGTTGAATGAAGCAGGCCAGCCGAAGTTGACCATGACGCTGACCAGCATGCAGGTAAACCCCGTAATCAGTCCTGGCCTGTTCAAGAGGCCGTCTCCATAGTTTTCATGTCGAACGGGGCTCGCTAGCCTGATCCCAGGATCCCTCAGCCTTTGAATCCGATGCTGATCGCGGTTGGCCTGATCGACTTCCGTAATGGGCGGCGGCCAGTTTTCCCTCGACAGCGGCCGGAACTGGGTATCGCCCTGCGAAGCTGGTGTCCGTCCCTTTTTTGGAACAAGATCCCTCACATACAGCATCTCTGAACTCTCAGCAAATCAATAGCCTGCGCGGATACATTGCACTTATCTCGATATCATGCAACGTGCCCTTGAACCAGGCATGAAACGGGAGCATCGTCTCAGTTGAAAGCGGGGGTTAAGAGGCAGGTCAAGTACCCATAACGTGCTAGGTTCTGTGCAGTGGCGAAATGCCTGTCGAGATCCGCGCAAATCAGACGGAGAGCAATCTCCGGGCCACAAAAACTCATGACCTTCGATGCCGGGTTAGCGCCACGCTCGGGGGATCCAAACCAGGAGGGTTGTTAGCGATGAAAGACCTATTGCCGAACCTGAGATTCTATTCGTTCACCGGGAGGATTGGCTGTAAGTGTGAAACCTGCGGATGGACGGCTACAACAGGCTATGTAACTGGAGAGACCGCAGACCAGACCGTGCGGCGGGCATTTGGCAGCCACATCTGCCGTCCGATTGAGACCAGCGACAGCACCGCAGAGTGTGTGCAGAGCGCCTAGGTCACGCCTGTCGATCAATTGCTGTAGACCAGCTTAGATTAGGGTAAACGCATTTACACGAGCCCGCCACGATCCCGTCTCCCCGTCCCGGATTCGTCAAGTAACGGGGGATCGTCACTTCGGCCGCGAGTACGGCCACTCGCGGTCCGTCAAATCTGCACGATCTGACGATCTTCGTCGCATCTGTTACAATCAAATTCGTTCGTTGGCGATCACCACCGCGAAGAGTACGCGGGTTCCGCTACCGCTCAATAGCGGGGTCGTAGTTCAGTTGGTTAGAACGCTGCCCTGTCACGGCAGAGGCCGCGGGTTCGAGTCCCGTCGACCCCGCCATTATTCCTGAACACCTATGGAATAATGGCTTAAGAAGTCCCGTCCACGTTTCGATCCATACAAAACCGCTCCTGAAGTCATAAGCGCCTCAAGAACTGATCTTGAGCTGCGCTTCGTCTGCCCTGGTTGTCATCCTGTGGCGCAAAGGTGAGGATGGGCGAGGTTCGTGTATTGAGTTTTGGGGCTTCGTTCGACGGTTTCAGCGCCGGTTCAAACCAGAGCGTAAACCGTCGCGTCGGAGGAGAAGGGTGCTCGAGTGGTTCTTCGAGGCCAGGACCTTTCGCGCCAGTGCACGGTCAGGAGGGCGACGCCACTAATGCGGATGGAAATTCCGCAAAAGCTTGCGGGGACACTGCTTGATGAAATAAGTCTCGCGTATTCACCGGTTCTGCCGGACGGAGGCGAGTCCCTTCCTGGGGAAGGAATCTTCCGGCGTCAAGCTATGAGGTAAGCGGCCAGGCATCTAGCGAAGGGGCTATGCGCGTGATCGTCACGCAGACGCGCCGGCAGTTCGGAAGAGCAGCCAACAATTTCCACCTGACGGGAAGAATGTTATCCAACGCTCAGGCATTCTTCTTCTTGAACACTGTTACCCTGTGGCGCGTACTCACGAGCAGCAACGCACCCATCGTCGGGGATGCCCTTCGAACTTGAATAGGCAGCCAGAGTTCAAGAAGGACACATTGCCACATGTCTTACTCAGCGCTGCTGTCGGCAAGGATTCGGAGCAATCCCAGTCGCACACCTCCCGTCTAGCATCCGGATCACAGCTGCCCAGCCTGGAGAAGGGTTGCTTTTACTCGAACGGGTTCCGCCGACACAAGTTCGCTCTTACTCCTCGTTCACGAGGATGGCTTGGCCTAATAACTAATTAGGGTCGTCTTGATTGCCAGTGACATTGTGGAACGATAACTTGCCGGACCGAGAAGGCCGTCACGTTGCCCCGACAATGCACTCACTGCGCCTTACTAATCATCCGGTCTAAAACGACGCAGTGAAGAACTAAGCCTATTTAGAAGCGGACCATACTCCGCTGTCTCCGGTTGTGCATGACCCGCCAGAGGCAGTATATGTACCCGACATTCTAGTTCCGTCAGCGCTCGCACTGCCTTCAAGATCAACCTCTTGGACTCCGCCGTCGGCCACTTGCTCTTGCATCACCATGGTTAGCGTGTAAGAGGTCGTGGAAGTTGTGTCGAAGGGTTGAGTAGCAGTCAGCGTGCCGCTGATATTTGCACTTGGCGCACAATAGTTAAATAGAGTGCTGACACTACCCTGCAGTGCCAGATTAGACTGCGCGATGCTGCCCGTGCCGTGAAACTGCTGCGACATGGTCTGGGAAGTAGCTGAAAAAGTCCATTGGCCGGATAGGTTCGGTAGGGGCTTTTGATTCCCGAAACGATACTCCGATCCGCCACAGCCCATTAGTGCTAACAAGAGGAGTGGTACAGGTAGGAACACAACTGAACGGCCAGACATTCGATGTCTTCCTTTCCACGCTGAATTTATTCAGTTTTGAGGTATATCTGTTCGCATTGTGTCCTTTTCGATGGCAAAAAGCAACCATTAACTTCGGGTTTGGCACTACACTTAAATGCCATGAATAACATCGGTATCGTGGCTAGCAGTCCGTGGTTCAAGTGGTTGATTTTCGGCAAAGCGGGCGGCGCAGCCGGGTACGCGATCTTGCGGCGTAGTTGACAGTCGACGCGGAGATTCGACTGCTGGGACATCGTTGCTGACCATTCCCGTACCAGAGCAGCAAAAGTAGGCTCAGAACAAGCTGGCCAGAGCGGTTGCTCAGCTCTCGCGGCGTGCCCGCACCCACCAGCTGGCGCAGAATGAGACTCAGGTTGAACGCGCCGACATGAACCAACTGCCGCTTTAAAATGTTGTCCCGTCCGCGCAGGTGGCAGCGCCGCAGGCCACCGGTCTCGTAGCAGTGCGCGAAGCTGCGTTCCACCAACTCGCCACGTCGCCGCAGTAAACTCTTGCCGTACTCGCTTCGTACCCGCCGCCGATTCTCGTAGACCGCCTGCTGTTCCGCTGACTTGCCCTGCCAGTTACGCCGCCCCTTCCGCTGCTTTTCCGGTATGTAGCTGCTGACCTCGTAACTCTTCACCCGCTGGAGGACGGCACCACTGTGATAGCCCTTATCGGCGACTAACTCTTCGATCCCGTTGACGTTCACCTGGGGCTCATGGTCGGGCCGCAACTCCGCTTCGCGCCCGGCTAATTCCGCCAGCGTCATACCGGCCTCGCACAGAGTTGCATCCCAGGTCGTCGTGTCGCCCTTATCGGCACCCGGCAAGGTGACGGCCACCACCGCGCCCGTGTCCAGATCGACCGCGTGCTCAGCCTTGTGCGCCAGGTGGGTACGCCCATCCTTCATCTTCGCGATCCGCGCATCCTCGTCCGCTGGACTCTTCCACTCCTTGTTCGACATGCGCTTCTTGCGCTTGCGGTCCAGTCTCAGCAGGTCTTCTCGCGTCGGCGTTTTGATGCCTGAGGCCTTCGCCAATCCTCGCAGAAACTCCTCGTAACTCTCACCCCTGTCCCGCCGCACGATCGAGCGCATCGCCGCGTTGGCCTCTAGCGTTGTGGCATCGATGGCAATCCGCTGCCCCTTCAGCAGCCCACGATCGGCCAGAACCCCCAGCACCCAACCGAATACTTCGCCATGCGTGTCCACATCGATCAACCGCCGGGTGCGCGATATCGTGGAGTGGTCCGGCGTGTTCTCGTCCAGGCCAATGCCCACAAAACGCCGCAGCGCCAGCGAGTCCGCCAGCCGCCAAGCAATGCCGCGCTCCGCCCCGATGCCTTCGAAATATCCGATCAGCAGCGAACGAAAGTAGATTCCCGGCGTCAGGGATGGCCGTCCATACTTGGCCGCGTAGAACTTCGCGCACCGACCCTCGACGAACTCGTCGATGCCCTCGGCTTCCAGCAACTCATTCAGCTTCTGGTAGAAGGGATGTCCCGGCGCTGCGGCCAACTCCGTGTGCGCGATCCATATCCCCTCTTGCTTCTCCCGCTGCTTGCGCGTGCCCATCGCCATGCGCTGATTCTACGAACAGAGCTTGTGGATACTTCACAAGTTTTTGCGCACGTATCTAGACTTGCACCACGGCCTGCTAGGGATCCTTCACCGCCAGCCAACGCGGTTTTCGATCTGGCTCTAGTCCTTCGGCGGAATATGTCTACTCCGATCCCAAGCTCATAGGTCAAATTAAGTAACCTTTCTCAGCTTCTGCGAAGGAAATACTTTGCAAAGTCATCGAACTGCCGACAATGGCGGGATGACCTGCGCCAGTCGGTCAAGTTTATTGTCATCGGCAGGAATCCAACGCCAGGGCAGTAACAGCCCATACCCTCTGCTGAGTGCTCGCGTTGTCGACTCCAGCCTCCTGGATGTCCCAGGCGAGTGTTGCGGAGACTGTGGCTGCGCCGCTGCGAAAGCGCAGAGGGAAATTATGGCCAGGGTTGTGAGTAGTATTTTTTCGACATGCACACTTCCCTTCTGCCAGAGCGACAATTGATTACGTCTCCTGCATTCGGTACAGCCTGCTTGCCTCATGCAGAGACCAGACTAGTGTAGTGCGTCGTAAGTAGTAACGATTATCTTCGATGCGCGTCCAATACTATGGAGGACGAGAGGGTATGCGCATCGCCGCCGCAGTTACGCTGAGCCCGGAACAGACCGAAGTCCTGGAGCGGATGGCACGAGCACGTTCTTTGCCTGCGCGGGTGGTGGAGCGGGCGCGGGTCGTGCTGATGGCCGCAGACGGGCTGGAGAACAAGGAGATTGCCGGGCGGATGAACATGACGCCGGAGAAGGCGGCGCGCTGGCGGAACCGCTTCCTGGTGGGCGGGGTTGCGGCCTTGCAGAAGGACGCACCACGACCCGGCAAGCCATGCACGATCACGGAGCGGAAGGTGAAGCGCGTGGTGGAGATGACGCTGCACAATAAGCCGACGAACGCCACCCACTGGTCGACGCGCGCCATGGCGCGGGCGGCGGGCATCAGCGAGGCCAGTGTGCGCCGCATCTGGCATGCGCATGGACTGAAGCCGCATCAGGTGCGGACTAATACGCGATGTTCGTGAGAAATTGGAGATATGTGGCTGTATCTAATCCGCCCGAGCACGCCATCGTGCTCTCTCGACGAAAAGAGCCAGATTCAGGCTCTGGACCGCACCCAGCCTGGATTGCCGATCAAGAAGGCCGTTGCGGCACCATGACCCACGACTACAAGCGCAACGGGACGACCACGCTATTCGCCGCTCTGTCTTTAAGCTCAGGTCATTTCCATGTGCGACGACCGGCACCGTCATCAGGAGTGGCTGAAGTTCCTGCGCGCCATCGATGACATCATTCCCAAAGACAAGCAGATCCACATGATCGTGGATAACTACGCCACCCACAAACATCCCCGCGTCGAGCGCTGGCTGGACCGCCATCCCCGCTTTCGCATGCACTTCACACCTATAGGCTGCTCCTGGCTGAACATGGTGGAGCGCTTCTTCCGCGACCTGACCGAAAACCGTCTCCGCCGCGGAGTCTTTCGCAGCGTCGAGGAACTGATTACCGCCATCTTCGACTACATCGACCATCACAACGACAACCCAAAGCCCTTCATCTGGACCGCCAAGGCCAGCGACATCCTGGAGAAGGTTAAACGCGCCCGCGCCGCTCAGAATAATCGGCAATCTGCATGACGCACTACACTAGTAACGGTGGTAGCGTTCCGATGAAGTCACGCCCCATCCGGCGCTTCTTTAGGGGTTACATAACTGGATTCCGTGGTCCTCGAAAGCGCCTGGTTAGCATCGCAGGAGTATTCTGCACAGCGCCGCAAAGCGGTACACTAAGCCCGCAAATCAGGGAGGCTTTCTTGCTGATATCTCTGCGCCGTGTGTTATCACAACGCGCCACAACTCTGGCAATCGTTGTTTTACTGGGCATGTCCATATCAGGTCCATCGCTCCACGCTGCCGACAACACCGATGAGATCGACAACTACAAGCTTCGCGTCGACGGCTTCTGGTTCTACTCCAACCCTTCTGGCACCTTCCAGGGATCGGGTGCAGGTGATGTCATCGACGTCGATCACGACCTCGGTTTCAACTCTTATTCGACGGTCAGCGCGTTTCTCGACTGGAAGTTCACTCACAAGAACCACTTGACCTTTGCGGTAAGTCCGTTCCAGCAGTCGCGTAATGTCGCGCTGGATCGCACCATTACTTATCAGGGTCAGACCTACAACGTGGGAGCCACGATTAACGCCAATCTGAAGGCGAACCTGTACGCTCCCGGATACGAATACGACATCATTCGCCGGCGGCGCGGTCACATCGGAGTGGGTGTGCAGATTGACCTTTTCGACACCAAGGCCAGTTTGGCTGCGAAGGCGCAAGTTACCGGCGGGGGAACCTTTCAACCCGCGGCTTACGGCAGCGCTTCCCTGCTGGCTCCCATACCCGTCGCGGGTCCACAGTGGCGACTGTATCTGACCAACTCGTCGCGGGTGTTTGTGGAAGGCAACCTGTACGGCATGTACCTGTTTGGCTACGGCGATTTTCTCTCCACCATCGATACGGTTGGCGTGACGCTCCAGAAGCACCTGAGCCTGAATGCCGGTTATGCACTGGGATCGCGATTGGTGGTGAACAATAACTCGACTACTCGCCTCGGTATTCACCTGGTGCAACAAGGCGTGCTGGTCGGCTTGGAAGCATCTTTCTAGAGGCAAGATCATGCGCGTCGTTGGATGCCGTCTCCGCGTAACTGCTGCCGCCAGCTTTCTTCTCTTCTTCACGGCAGTAACCGTTCAGGCACAGAGCGACCCTCTGCCCTCGTGGAACGATGGTGCTGCGAAGCAGGCAATCATCAACCTGGTTCGCGCCACCACCGACCCCTCGAGTGCGAACTTTGTTCCTTCCGGCCAGCGCTTCGCGACCTTCGATCAGGACGGAACTACCTGGGTCGAACATCCCATGTACACCCAGGTTGTCTTCAGCTTCGACCGGGTTTCTGCTCTGGCCCCCCAACATCCCGCGTGGAAGACAACTGAACCCTTCAGAAGCGTGCTGGCCGGCGACAAAGCAGCCATGTCGAAGTTCACGATGAAGGATTTGATGACCATCTTCGTCGCCACGCAAACCGGCATGAGCGTGGAGGCTTTTCAGCAAATCGCGCGCGACTGGCTGGCGACCGCCAAGGATCCGCGCTGGCATCGGCCTTACACCGAGCTGATCTATCAGCCCATGCTCGAGGTCATGAAGTATCTGCGGGCCAATGGGTATGAAACCTACATTGTGACGGGCGGCGGCCAGGATTTTGTGCGGGTCTACGCCGAGCAGGTCTACGGAATTCCGCCGCAGAATATCGTTGGTTCGGCCATCGCCACAGAATATGCCTACGACAAGTCGGGAGCAGGCATCCTGATGCGCCCGCCGAAGCTGCTGCTCAACAACAATTTCTCCGGCAAGCCGGAAGATATCTATCTTTTCATCGGCCGTCATCCCCAGGCGGCATTCGGCAACTCGACCGGCGACCAGCAGATGCTGGAGTACACGCAGGCAGGCCCAGGTGCGCACTTGATGATGATCGTTCTGCACGACGACGCCCAGCGCGAATATGCCTATGGCCCAGCGGATGAACTGCCGGCAACCGATATCGGCACCTTTACCCAGCCCCTGTATGACGAGGCGAAATCCAAAGGCTGGATCGTCATCAGCATGAAGCACGACTGGAATCGCATCTTCTCGTGGGAGAAGTGAAGAGCGGCGTTTTGCGCTCTTCGCTATTTGCTTTTCGTCCGACCTGAAGGCGCCTGCGGTTCGGAGTCCCAGCAATCCAAAGTCTCGCCCGTCGTATAATTTTCCGACCGTTGAACAGGAAGCAGGCGCGGAGAACGGGTCCAAGGGAGAACTGTGGCTGGATTCTGCATTGAGGTGAGAGGGGACGGCGGCGGCTCTCGCAGCCCGCGTCTCGTTGATGTCAGCCAGCGCACAGGTTCCGAAAGCTTTCAAACGGCAGGCGTCGCTGCTGCCTGGATCCATCCGCAGGAAAGCCGCCACTACTGGGTACGCCGCACGCCCGAGCAGCTTCTCTTCATCGAAGGAGCGCCCGACCGGCTGCCGCGCGAAGACGAAGCCTTGACCAGTTGGCTTGCTGGACGCTGGGGCAGCTTTCGCGGCTTTGAGATCTCGCGCCCCCAGAACGGAGGGCCAACCCAAGTCACAGCGTTCGTCGACCCGCTCTGTACCCGACCGATTTTCTATCGCCTGGCAGCAGGCCAGCTTCTGATCGCCGACAAACTCGCCACCCTCGCGCTGAACAGCTCCACCGATGCCATGCTCAACTGGGATGCGGTGCTGGAAGCGATGCTGCTGGGCTCGGTCTATCGCTACCACCTGACCACGCTGGCGGGTGCGGAAGAGATTGCGCCGGGCGAGACGCTGGTCTTCCGCGATAACCAGATTGTCGCGCGCCACTCCAACAAGTTGCCTGAAGATGAGGCTACTTCTGCCGCAGCCGTTCGTGCCGATCCTGAAGGCTCGCTCACGCAGGCCTTGCGGCGCAGCGTCCAGGAGTGCTGGACCGATCCGCAAGCCGCTCTCCTGCTCAGCGGAGGTCTCGATTCCCGCGCGATACTGGCGCTGGCTGGTGCCGGGCGCAAAGCAGTCACCCTCGAGAAAGCTGCGCGTGAGTCTGAGATTGCAAAGCAAATCGCCGAGGCCTGCGACGCCGAATTCGTCGCCCTGCCCTATCGCCAGGATGAGTGGCTGCTGCGCGCGCAGCTCGGCTTCTGGCTCGCCAATGGCACGCACGACAGCGAGTTCATCAACGACGTAGGATTGGCCGAGCGCTTGGCGCCCTTGGGCATTCACGCCATCGCCCATGGGTATCTGTTCGACACCATTTTGAAGGGCTGGCTGATCCGGCCGCTGCACCAGCACGCGGATCTGTCGCAAACGTTGCTGGGCCAACTTGGCCCGGCAGGCGCTCACTTTCGCGACACCAGTTCGCGCGCCTCCTTTTATTCCGATACAGACCTGCTCGGTATGCTGAGCCGCGAGGGTGCACAACAGGCGATCACGCACCTGCGCGACACGGCCGCGTCGCTTAAGCCGGTCAGCGACGGCCGGCTCGACATCACGTTCGAGCGTCATGTACTCCCCTGGGTCTCGAAGCAAGTGCATTACGGTTGTTATGTTTCCTGGATGGAAGGACTCGACTTGTCGTCTCCGGTGTTCCATCCGGCGTTGTGGAGCTGGTACTGGCATAGCAGCGCCGAGGACCGGTACCTGGGGCGCGCCTACCGGCGTGCGCTGGTTGGGCTACAACATCCGGCATTTGCCGTTCCTGATGCCAATACCGGTGCCCCGATCAGCATTCCCAGGGAGCGGTGGACGGACACCGCACAGGATCACCTGTGGTATCGCAGCGCGCGGCGGGTCTGGCGAATGCTGCGCAGAGATCGCCAGCCGCCTTTCCGGGACAAACGCAGCGACCGCTTTCGCAGCCCGGAAGGACGCGAGCTCTTCAACTTTGGTGTCGAGACGTTACGGGAGAATTCGTTGTTCGACGGTGTAGCGTTGGAGCGTGCCGCAAAAGAGTTCTTCGAAGGAAACGATCGATACTTCGAGCCCCTGCTGACGCTCACCGGCGTAGCGCAATGGTATGACCTGGTCGCCCAAAGCAAGAGCTACCGGGCGCCGCAGATCAAGGTCGTCGCGATCGTCGATCAGAATCCGAACAGCCGGCGTTAGCTCGCGATACGTCCAAAGGAATGTCTTCACTGCGCCTGCTGCACAGTTTGCTGCACCATCGACCAGGGGTTTGGCCCGACGTGCATCATGAAGAAGCGCTCTACGTTGAGGTTTTCCCGTCCCACCGCGCTTTGTAATTCATAAACCGTCTGAGGGTAGAACAGTTTTCCGTCTTCGAGCTGCTGAAACGGATCGCTGCCGTACAGCAGCTTATGTTCGGGGAAATAGACCATCACCTGCCGTTCGCTGGTTTCGCCGTGGATGGGATACAGCTCCAGTCGATTGGGCCCTGTGCCAATCACGACCTTGCCTGACACCGTGCGCAGATCAGGTTGACGCGGTGCCTTGGCCAAGGCATCCGGATATCTGGTGCGTGGAGCTGCGACGAATCGCTGAATGAGTGGAACCGTCCTGTCCAAGACGTAGACCGGGATGCCACGAGCGACATATTCGCGTACCCCGCCGATGTGCGGCCAGGAATCCGACGTCGTGATCACCGCCTTAATCGGCATGCCAGGAAATTTGCTTTGTGCAATCTCGATCACTTTGGCGGAGTACCCGGAAGAGATCGGCGCTTCCAGTATGACGACGCCATCGTCCTGGCGAATCAGGGTTGTATTCCATGCGCCCGGGATCAGGACGACGCCGGGAGCGAGTTCGGTCGCTTTCGTTCCGTCCGGGGCCCGGTCGTCCGCGGTTCTGCCGGCGCGTGCCGCGAAAGCAGTGCGGGTCTCGGAAGGGATGGCAAAGTCGGCTGCTGTCGAGGATGGATTAACTTCCAGCTTGCTAATCGTCACGGTTTGGTCGGGCAAGCCATTGCGCACCACATCAGCCTGTAATGGATAGTGAATTCCGTTTTGCAGCCACCAGAACGAATAGTAGACGCGAGTGGTCACATCCCCCCAGATGCTCCAGAAGATTCCGTAGGGATAGGCTCCCACCCATTCCACGGCTGTCGGCAGGTGGGTGTCAGCGTTCAGGTAGATGCGCACCGGAGATCCATTCCAGGTGAATTCCACAGCCTGGTGAGGAACGCTCTGCAGCACGAGGTCCGGAAGGCGATGCAGATCGGAACTGGCAAGTGCGGTGATCAGGATCCGCTCCGGACTCAATGCAAGCGTCTCCTCGGCTTGCTGCAGTTGCTCGCCCGAGGCGGGGACCGGATGTCCGTCAAAGGCGAGTGATGCCGCACCCCCGGACACAATCGCCGTCATGGAGAACTCCGGCTGAAATGCGACGCGGGCTCTTGTAGTGTTCTTCCAGTTGTTGTGAGCGAAATCTCGCCATTCCTCCACCTGGTCGGTTTCGACAATGTAAGGGCCTTCGGGCCGCTCGGATTGCTCCAGCATATTCCGCTCGGAGAGCGCCTGGATGTGGAGCGCGTTCAGGCTGCGGATTTTCTCTTCGCCTCCCATGGCCAGCAAGCCCGCGCGCATAAGGTCGGCTGCCGATTGCGTAGTCTGAGCGAAACTGCCGAGGGCACTGGTCAACAGCAAGCAGACGAGGAGGTAAGGCTTCATCGATCGAGACTCCAGCAGGAATTTGGAATCACATGGTAATTGGAGAGCCAATGATTACGCTGAGGTAATTGGCCAGACGCAGCTCAATGGTGACCAATGCCCGAGACTCAGTGATAAAGGAGTTGGTGGACCAGAGAGGTTATTGATTTTGGTGACTGTCGCAGCACGAGAGACCAGAAAACGCTACATCTGCTGTGCGGATTACACTCAGTCGGACAGCCACCGCTAGCGGCGCGTCATGCGGCGGCGTTAGTGCTATTCTTCCCCTTCTGCACGTTGAACCTGATGAGCATCGTATTGAACGAGATTGAGGCCCGGGTGTTGGGCGCTCTGGTGGAGAAGGACATCACGACGCCGGATTACTATCCGTTGTCGCTCAACGCGCTGGTCAACGCCTGCAATCAGAAGAATAATCGCGACCCGGTCATGAATGTTGAGGAGGGTGAAGTTCAGGACGCCTTGCATGGGTTGCAAGTCCACGGCCTGGCGGGTCCGGCCAGCGGAGCCGACTCCCGCGTAACCAAGTACGAACATCGTCTGCAGGAAAGCTTCAATTTCTCGCGTGGGGAGACGGCAGTCCTGTGCGTGCTGCTGTTGCGCGGGCCTCAGACGCCGGGAGAGTTGCGCGGGCGGACCGAACGCATGCACCGCTTTGAAGATTTGGATGCCGTGCAATCCAGTCTGCAGAAACTGATGCAACGCGAGCCTCCGCTGGCGGTGGTGCTGCCCCGCCAGCCAGGCACGAAGGAGAGCCGTTACGCGCATCTGATGTCCGGCGAAGTCGAAGCAGGCGAGCTGGCCGTACCGCGAATGGTCTCGCCAGCAAGTGCTTCCCTTGACCAGGAGCGCGTCAGCCGATTGGAAGAGGCGGTGGCAGCATTGCAGAACGAAGTCAATGTACTCAAACAGCAACTCGCGGAGTTCCGTAAGCAGTTTGAGTAGGCAGCTGATTCCAGGCTGAGACTGGGTACCTCACCGAATCCGGTCGGACAGGACACAGACAAAGGGTGTGCGGAGAACCTGCGCATGCCACACTTTTTGAACACAGAACGGCTCGCATGGGCTTCGAGCTTGCATTTTCCATGAACTCCCTTCATGATTTCGGGGCGTCACGCAGGAGCCAATGAATGACTAGTTTCCGCAGAAACATCCAGATTGTAATGTTATCGATGGTTGCAATTGTCTTGTTTGCAGGTGCAGCCCTTTGCCAAACATCAGCGCCAACCCGCTACGAGTCCGTGTTCCACGGACACAGGATTATCTATCCGGCATCCAGCATCCCCGTGCCCGGCCGCCCGCACACGAACTACTTCTTCGTTGACTCGGACCAACTGGCCCCTCAACCCGACCCGGGTGATGAAACCCCAGGGTCATTAGCCTGTGTATATCAGTTGGTAAGTGGACCGGCTGGCTGTCCCATCGCCACAAGCACAACACTGCCCAACGGCGGTATCGGCGCGATTGCCATTGTGGACGCCGGTTATTACCCGACCGCACAGTCTGACCTGGACGCCTTTGACTCCTACTTTGGTATTCCGGCTACGACCATAACCCAGGCCTGGCTGCCCCAAACCGCGCGTCCCCCCGTTTACTCGGATTGGGAGGTCGAGGAAGCTTTGGATATCGAGTGGGCTCACGCCATGGCGCCGCACGCCAAGCTGTTCCTGGTGGTGTCGGCATTGTGTACAAGCCCGCAATGCACGACCGATCCCAACTGGGCAACGGTGCGGTACGCTGCACAGCTGGTGGCTGAGAACGGCGGCGGCGTGGTCAGCATGAGCTTTGGTGATGCGGAGATTCCTCAGGAAATTAACCTTGACGCAAACTTCTCCCGTCAGGGAGTCGTCTTTTTTGCATCCAGCGGCGATTCAGGACTTGGCGTGAGCGGCTATCCGGCGGCGTCGCTGAACGTGGTGTCGGTGGGAGGAACTTATTTCAACCGCGACGGTAACGGTAACTTCGTCAACGAGCAGTACGCCACTGGCGGCGGAGGCGGCGACATCAGCCCCTACGAGCCGCGTCCCAGCTACCAGAATGGCATTGCCAGCATCGTAGGAGCCCATCGCGGATATCCTGACGTCGCTTCCGACTTTTGCTGTGCGCCCATTTATCTCGAGGGAGGCTGGGGATCTGTCGGAGGTACCAGCTGGTCCTCTCCCACCTTTGCGGGAATCGTGAATGCGGCCGGCAGCCTGCAACCGTCGTCCAGGGCTGAACTCACCATGATGTACAACGAGTTGGCCAATCCCACGGCATACGCTGCCGATTTTAACGACATCACGACGGGTGATTCGCGCTGTAAAGTTGGTTGGGACGTGTGCGCCGGCATCGGCTCCGCCAAGACTTACGCTGGCAAGTAACGAACCACAATCCCCGGATTGCCCGTTCGATCGGGTCTTCAGACGTGCCGGTTGGTTGGATGAACGACGAAATCGGCACCGGGTCAGGGGTCGCGGAACAGACTGTTACGAAACACTAGGCGGCAGAGGAAAACAGTGGCAAGATGCCTTCACGTGAGTGAGGGCATTTTTATGAGTTTCATTCGAGGGGAGGGGCGAACCCAGGGCACGTTATTTCCTGTCACGTTGGAAGAACTGATTCCGGAAGACCATATCTGCCGCGTGCTGGATGCCTTTGTCGATGGTCTGGAGATGGCGGCCTTAGGGTTCGAGCGCGCCGATCCCGCCGACACCGGACGGCCTGGGTATGATCCGCGCGATCTGCTGAAACTGTATTTGTATGGCTATTTGCAGCAGGTCCGGTCCTCGCGACGGTTAGAGAATGAATGTCGGCGCAACGTGGAGGTGATGTGGTTGCTGCGTCGCCTGGTCCCGGATCATAAAAGCATCGCAGAGTTCCGGCGCATGCATAGCGAGGCAGTGACCCAGGTGGGAGCGGAATTGATTCGCTTTGCGCGTTCTTTGGGACTGGTACGTGGCGAGTGGGTAGCTCTGGATGGATCGAAGTTTCGTGCGGTCAGCAGCGTCGGTAGTATCCGGGAGCGAGAGGCATCGAAGCGTTACTTGGAAGCTTTAGAATCAGGCGACCAAGCCGACGAACTGGTGGTCGAGCCGAGCAAAGTCGCCGAGGCTCTGAAAAAGCTGCAGAAGCACAGAGAACCGGAAGTCCACTTCATGCGTGCTACCACCGGTGCCAAAGTACCCGCCTACAATGTGCAATCTGTGGTCGATAGTCAGCATGCGCTGATCGTGGCCCAACTGGTCACGACGGAAGCCACGGACAACCGTTGTCTGCTGCCCCTGGCCGAAGCTGCACAGGCGGCGGTGGGTGGGCCAGGACAGGTGTTGCACGTAGTGGCCGATGCTGGCTATTCCAACGGAGAACAGGCGGAAGCTTGCGAAGTCAAAGGCATCCTTCCACATGTGCCTGCCAATCGCGGCGTGAACAATCAGGGCGATGGAAAGCTGTTTGACCGCAGTGCATTCCTTTATCAACCGGAGCAGGACAGTTTCCTCTGTCCTGCTGGACAAACGCTAAAACGCCAGCAGATATCGCGGAAAGACCGTTCCGTATACTACGCAGGTCGGTCCGAAGTTTGCGGAGCTTGTCCTCTGAAGTCACGCTGCACGGTGGGCGCACAGCGCATGGTATCCCGCCACTGGCACGATGAGGCGCTCCAGCGCATGCAGCAACGAGCAACGCCAGAGGCGATGCGTCTTCGCCGATCGACGCGTGGAACATCCATTCGCAACTTTGAAATACCACATCTTTGGTCATCCGCGGTTCCTCCTACGCGGTCGTCGAGGAGCACAAGCGGAGATAAGCTTGGCGGTCATCGTCTACAACCTGAAACGCATGATGAACGTTCTCGGACGACACCAGTTGGCCGCCGCACTAAGCCAGACCTGAACTGCTTTCGGATATTCTCGCTGCACTGCAGAACCTTAGCGGCCCCCAAAACCAAAAAACGATGTCCCAGAACTTGGAACATCGCCTTTGTTCTCGAATCACCCACTCGTTTCGTAACAACCTGGGAAGCGGCCCCTTAACTCTCCTTACAAAAACTAAAAGCCCCACAAGATCACGAGTGGTTGTGGGTCGTCCAGAGTTACGCCTGAGGGCAAGCCACAGGAGGTATTTTGGGCGAGCCAACGTCAGATGCCGATTCGCCTGTCTCAGGAGTCGGCGAAATCGTAGGCCAACTCTTCCCTATGGCCCGTGTAGCTACTGATAAACGTCGAAGGAACCTTGCGAGATGGTACCTGACTGATTTCGGAGGCTGCCGATAGTGATGCAGTAGGTAAGCCAATGCTGCTCATCGGCTGAGAAGTTTTGTAAGTTGGTGAAAATATGGCGGAGAGACAGGGATTCTATTGAAGTTCCCTCGCCTTATCGCCGCAACCGCTTCTTCTTCAAGAGATATCTTCGATTTTCCCGCATTTCAAGCGGGTGTTATGGATCTCACGCTCATCTGCAAACATACTAGATCATCACGAATCATCCAAGTTTAAAAACGTCGAAATCGTATCCAGGTGTATCCAGCTACCGGTCAGGAAGACCGAGCGGCCAAGGTTCAGTAGCTCCAGCTTTGATGTCCCAACGGGGCACGGTTCAATTCCTCCCGGTAGTGACGCCACATCGGCATCAGTCTGTCCATGTACGCCCTGAAGCGATCGTTGTGGTGCCGCTCCAGGATATGAACCATTTCATGAACGAGGACATACTCCAGGCATGCCGGTGGCTTCCTTGCCAGGTCTGTGTTCAGGCGGATGCTGCGAGCGTCGGGCTTGCAGCTTCCCCACTTCGTCTTCATTTTCTGAACGAAGACTTGCTTCACGGTCACTCCGACCAACGGCTCCCACTTCCTGATCAAGTCGGGCATGGAGTGCCCGGCGAATTTTGTACCAGTGGAGATGAGGCAAACTGGTATGAGAGGAGCTTGGTATGGCACGAGGGAAGAAACACACGGCGGAACAG
The DNA here is from genome assembly GCA_963698845.1 of uncultured Acidobacteriaceae bacterium. Taxonomy (GTDB): domain Bacteria; phylum Acidobacteriota; class Terriglobia; order Terriglobales; family Acidobacteriaceae; genus Bog-257. The sequence goes on along the minus strand of CAVOSH010000004.1, from coordinate 497,714 downwards.
ATCGTGAGTTTGCTACGGCAGATCGAAGTGGGGAGGGCGAATGGGAAGCTGACGCCGCAAGCCTGCAGGGAAGCTGGGATCACGGAGCAAACCTATTACCGTTGGCGCAAGGAGTACGGCGGTTTGCAAGTAGACCAGGCGCGGCGGCTGAAGGAGTTGGAGCAGGAGAACGCGAAGCTGAAGCGGCTGGTGGCTGAGCTGAGCCTGGACAAGCTGGTGCTGAAGGACATCGCCTCGGGAAACTTCTAAGCCCGGAACGGCGACGTTGTGCGGTGAGCCATGCGCGGGAAGAGCATGGGATCAGCGAGCGGCGAGCGTGCCAACTGGTGAATCAGCCCAGGGGCACGCAACGCTACCAGCCGACACAACGGGACGATGAAGATGCTTTGACCCGGGCCATTCTCGCGTTGGCTAGCCAATATGGCCGCTACGGTTATCGCCGCATCACCGCATTGTTGCGGGAAGCGGGCTGGCCGGTGGGCAAGGATCGGGTAGAACGCATCTGGCGTCGCGAAGGGCTGAAGGTTCCGCAGAAGCAGAAGCCACGAGGGCGGTTGTGGCTCAACGACGGGTCGTGCGTACGGCTGCGGCCGGAGCGGCCCAATCATGTCTGGTCCTACGATTTCGTCAGCACCTATACGCATGACGGCAGGACAGTACGCATGCTGAATCTCATCGACGAGTTCACGCGGAAGTGCCTGGCGATCCGTCCTCGACGTAGGTTGAACAGTCGGAACGTGATCGAGGTTGTGGCCGACGCCATGATCGAGCACGGAATCCCGGAACATATTCGCTCGGACAATGGCCCGGAGTTCATAGCCCAGAAGTTGCGGAACTGGCAGACGGACGTAGGAACGAAGACGCTGTACATCGAACCGGGCTCGCCTTGGGAAAATGGTTACTGTGAGAGTTTCAACTCGAAGCTGCGCGACGAATTTCTGAACGGAGAAATCTTCTACTCGCTGAAAGAAGTGCAGGTGCTGGCGGAACGTTGGCGCGTCTATTACAACACGGTGAGGCCACACTCTTCACTAGGCTATCGACCACCGGCACCAGCAACCCAGCAGAGGCAAGCAAATACGGGGCATGGAAAACTGGAAAGCAAAGAACACTTTCCACTTTCCCACACCCCTGACTGCGGCGGGATAAGTACCGAACTCGCTGCGCTACACTAATATTCCACTTGGTACAAAATATCGGGCAGGCCAGACTCAGGTACGTCTTGCAAAAGGAATTCAACTGCTCCACTTAACTCCTGACTTATCATGTCGACCTCCCGGATGCGTATGTCGCTCAGCCACGATCCTAAGTAATCGCTTCCCGCTTCGGTCGTAGTCGTGCGGTTTCACAAAGATGACAAGGGGGCTAGTGGGGCCTAGCCCTTCCGAACGGGCGCTGCACTCTCTACATCGTCTGCTCAAACACTGCGAAGACATACCAGGAGCTGCAGTGATACACCTTCACGCGATTGATAGAGGGCTGCTCCACGTATGGTCTGGCCGACAAGCGAACTCCTTCAAGTCTCTCTAAAGCACAATCCCAGCAGAATGGACAAACGATAGGACCAGCTACGAACTGACTGGCGATGTCTCTACTTTCTAGCGGGTCGTCCATCGGCGCATGTTATGCCTGGATTTTGAGAAATAGATCCCTATTAGGCGAAGGCGGGCGCACATTTGGTGGAGGTACGTACATCGTACGGCAACTGCTTTGTCAGCCATCGACCGGCTCACGAACCCTTCCGCAACTCGCTCGCTCAATAGCAAAAGCGCAGCCAGCTATGCACACGGAATCACCTGACACCTAAGTAGGGGCAGCTCAGACGAAGGGTTAATTCTCTAGCTTTGGGGGCTGTACCTGGACCCATTGTCGTGGTGCGCTTTTAAGCCAAATCGCGAGCCGATAGAAGTACCAGCCAACCATCAAGACACCAATGTAAAGGACGCTTCTCAGCAGTACCGACACCCAGTCGAGAAGTCCGCTCCGAGGCATAGCGATAACATCAGGTAAAAGCATTGCCACAACGAAAAGACGAATCGCGCTTCCACTCAACCGATATAACAGATGCAGCCCACCGCCGATCATCAACGAGATAATGATTACGCCAGCAAGTCCTCCAACCAGATATGCCTCTGCAATATAGGAGCCCGCCGTGCCTTGACCCTGCGAAAACGCCGCAGGACTAAGAAAAACTGTAGTATCGTAACTCAGCCGCTTGCCTCTGGCATAATCAGCCGCATCCCGCGGTACAAAGGCATCTTGCAATTCATTCCACAAATACGAAGCCGAAAAGGGGGAGAATACTTTCGTAGACGCCACCACAATCTCAACCACTTCAAGCGAGTTACCCTGCATCTCAATCAATTCGACAGGAGCAAACGTGTAGTTCGATAGCGCCTCTGGGTCTTCGCGGAGTGTCTGAAATACATCAGCGCCTAACAGCAGAACGATACCAAATGCAGCCACTCGAACCATGCGGCTTTTCCTTCCGGACTTTACTCCCGCTACGTACCACAAGGTCAACAATAAGCCAAAAGTTCCAATTCGGGATCCAAGCAGCAGAACTAACAGCGAGCTTGTAAAATAAAGGAGTGTCGCCACCACCACTCGTGTTTTGCGTCGATCAAATACGAAGATTGCAACGAACGTCGGAAAAGTAATCAGAGCGATAAGCCTTACCACGAGCGGAACCGAGGAGGCAAAGGCCGCATGATTAACAAAGAAGTAAAGATAGCCTCCGTGATCTCGGGCAACCTGATAGTACGAATAATTCTTAAACAGTTGAACAGGCAATGACCCATAGAACAGCAAGTATAGGTAGGGTAAATATCGTCGTACCTTCTCATCTGAAGGAGGAGAGATACGTGTGTAGTTCCACCGACAGGGCACGTAAACGCAGACCGCCGACAACACCACACAGAGCGCCGCGACGCCTGCCGTTTCTCGGGTGACATCAAACGGATGTAAGACAACATTGCGGATGCGGAACGGAGTGGGATCCGCCCCGAGGCAGTAGGCTATAAACCGTCCGCCCTGAACCAGGCTTAATACGCCTAAGAAAAAGAAACAAGGATGACGACCTTGATTTAGATGATTCCAGGAAAGCGTAAGGAGAACGCCCAACAGAATGGCGCTTGCCGCAGCTGCACCGTTGGGAGTGAGCCAGGTTAGCTCAAAAAAGATGACGCCAACCGCAATGGTGGCGAAAAGACAAAGAACTTCGATTGCTGGCCACGGCATCCCCGTGTATGGGCGCGACTGATCGGACTTGCCCTGAAGGTCTTTGTCTTGACCAATAGGTTCTTTTTTCGATTCGGCTCCTGGATTCTCGACTGTCACTTTAGGGTCTCAGAACCTCCCGGTGAAGTTTACTCCGTTAACGGCCTGCCGTTCCGTTGCGTCTTCAGAAACTTAAGATTGAGCCAGGAGCTCAGATTGGGCAGTCGTGTTCAACTCTTTTGCGAAACGCCCCACCCAGGCCAGGCTGCCAAGGAAGATGACGTAAGATACCAGCGTGTTAACCGCCGCGGCTTTTGCGCCATAAGTGGGAATCCACATAAGATTGAGGATGATATTGCTTCCCGCACCAAGCGCCGTACACAGCAATACCTTCCTTTCCATTCCCCACGCGATGTAGGCGTTGCTCAGGTAAGAGGTCAAGAAATCCAGCGGTATAGCCCAAGCGATCAGCAACAGAAGCAGGTCCGCCGCGAGGAACTTTGAACCGAATACCACATTCAAGACCAAGTGGCGTGATAGCGCTAGTCCAAGTGCCAAGGCAGCGCCGCCGCCGAAAAGTAGTACCATAATCTGCGGCCTCAGCGACAGTTTGCGTTCCTCAATAGTTTGACGAGCGAGTCGAGGGTACAAGACCTGAGTTAGGAGGTAGTATGTGAAAAGCACTTGATTCATGATTCGATATGCAGCACTGTAAAGCCCTACTTCATGAGGAGTGGACATCACCCCGAGCATCAACATGTCGATGGTGTTGAATGCCAAGTTACACAACCAGGCCAAGCCCATGATGCTCGTGTTGCGCCAAGCAAGGGCCCCGCGAATGGCGTCCGCGTAAAAGTGCTTCCTGTGAGGAACGCGCTGGCGCCACCACCAAATCCAAAACATCGCTCCCTGTATGGCATAACCAACAGCATTCCCTGCAACCAAGTACCACAGAACGTATTCGCTCTTCCTTCCAACAAGGAGAAACAGAAGCACAGAACAAGGGACAATGAACCGGCCAATACCGATCAGCCGAAGGTGTTCTTTCCCCCATGCTGTCCACTCTAATGACACGGCATATAGACAACTGATAGCCGAAAACAAGAAAAGAAAGACCTTGAATTGAACAGAGATGTTTGTGAACACCGAATAGAGCAAGAGAAAAGGTATGATAAAGGCGCCCATTAACATTCGGCGCTTCTGAACTTGCTCGACGATCTCCCGGTCCGCCTCGGGATAGCGCGCAACGAGACGCGCTCCAACATGCCTCAATCCGAAATCAATAAACGGATATGAGTATTGAATCATGCTTTGCGCCAACGCATAGATACCTACCATCACCACGCCTGATTGACGGGCCAAGAGAAGTAGAGTGGCAATGCCACACAGGCGTGCGGGTATCTCGCCCGAAGCAAGTTGCACCATGCCACGGACTAACCGTCCCAACGGTCCCTTCATTTGTCGCCGCCTGCGGAAGAGATTTGAACTGCGTTGGAAGTGTCTCGAATTGGAGAGAGATAACCTTGCAGTTGACCCGAAGCGCGCAAACGATAAAGGTACGAACCTTCCAGGTCACCTTTCATCAACTTGACCACAGCTCCAGCGAGAGAGCGGCCGAGGACCTCCCCAAATAGAAGCCAAGAATAGCCGTGCAAACGCAGGATATAGCCTTGGCCGAGCGAATATCGAAAAGTTGTCCGACGCAGTCGATTTCTGTCATTGAAATTGGGGTGGTAAACAGTAAACGCCGGCTGATAAAACAGGCTCATACCCCGATCAAGAGGTCGAATCATATAGTCGATATCTTCGCTTGACTGGTACGGTGAAGACGTACCCGGACCGATGTCTTCGCGAAAAAAACCTATGCTCTTGACCACTCGCACTTTCAGAAATGCATTAAATGCAACCGCACACCGAAGCACACTCCTTTTGGTACACGGACCAGCCTTAGGAGGGAATTTAGGCGCTTGTAGTCTATCGTTTTGATCGCGAGTAGCCGTGAATATGCCATCGAACTCCGGATTCGATTCAAGCCATCGAACCACATTGCTGAGCAGGTCAGCCGGGTACCAACAGTCGTCGTCAGGAAAGCTCAAAATCTCTCCCTTTGCGGTTCGAATGCCAACATTTCGCGCCTTTGAAACTCCCAGACCAGAGCGAGCATGAACGATGTTGAGACCCAAGTGCCCTTCCAACACGGGTACCAATCTGTCGTCGGGATTTTGGTCTACGACGATCAACTCGAAATTCTTGTATGTTTGAAGGTCGAGACTCTCGAGTAGTCGCCGCAATTCGGTCACCCGATTGAATGTCGCCACTACGAGAGAAACCATTGGTCGTGTCCGGACTACGCTCCGCGAGTTTTGGCAACCGACCTCTTCACCGTCTTAGCTAACCAGCGCGAGGTCGCCGTCGGGTCCGTGCAAGCAGCGCTGTCAGCGGCCGCAGTATGCTTCTAGAACTCCCTTTCTGGGGGATTATATATTAGTGAAATCACCGCAGCGCGTATCTGATTTTTTCATTAAGGCATTGTCCCTTAAAGAGTTAGGAGTTGCGCGCCGAACACCTCATGTCCGCAGTGAACCTCGAAGGGCGCCCGACGAATCGTTCGGGACGCTGGGTGTCTTGGACTGGCCAATCCAGAAATAGGACCGTTGACTCCATTAGGAGGACGATGTGAACGACTTCCGCCCGGGCGGTAGTTGATTTGTGTCGTTTGGGTCTCGTTTGCGCTCCGCGAGATAAGCAAGTCCCCGCCTATGACGATCTAGATGCCAGAGTTGCAAATAATGCCGATGATGGCGGAATCACTCTTGCCGGTATACCAAACACAGTCTGACCGGGCAAAACCGAAGCCAGTACGACGGTATTAGGTCCCACTACAGCTCCAGCTCCAATGTGAAACGGTCCAAGAACTTTACATTCAGCGCCCAATATCACGTTGTCACCGATTTCACAGCGCAATTCACGATTGAAGCCCATATCGGGACGAAGGGCTCCCAATCCGACGCCCTGGAAAACTGTGACGTTGCTGCCGATTCGCCCAGCGCCAATGACACAGCCTACGGAAGATACGAAAATGATACCCGGTCCAATCTCGCATTTGGGTGTAACTTCTAATCCGAATAGAACGACGTTCAAGTAGGTCAGTAATTTTGGCAGTATGGGCACGCCCGACAACATCGCCGCGCGACTGATTCGGCAAATCACATTGGGCAAATATTTGTAATCGAACAGGTGCAGCAAAAAGAGACAGAAATTGGGCTGAGTATCTGGTCGCCCTTTTGACTCGTACTGCCGTGCCAAATCGCTGTAGAGCAGCCGCTTCAGCTGCGACATGTTTCGCTCCGTGTACACCAGCTCGGCATATTCGTGCTGCTCCTGCGCTCTAGACCACTGCAATCGGCAATAACTCAAGGCAGAGATTTGACCCCCATACTTGCTCCAGCGCAAACGGCCCTGGAGATTTTAAGCCCACGCGTTGTCGGTCGGTTTTGTCATACTACCAGCAGTCTCCTGCCAAATCACGGCCTGCCTGTCAGAGGTTGAACCTTGCATATCGTTAGAGCCAAAACGAGACTCAGCGACCGGGACGACCGATGCTCCGCTTCGGCTGGCCCAAGGTATTGAGAAACAGCGAACTCCGCGGAAGCAAACCCAGGCCGCTTTCACATACTTGGAGTGTCGCCAGGAACAAGATCGGTTCGGGAAAATCATAGCGCCTTCGCGGCCCGAATGCAGCCCAATAGATCAGTTTTCTTTGCTAGACTACTCGGCGGATGTTCCTAACCAACTTACTGCATGAGCAGACGCCAAGCACGTTGTACCGTGCCGGAGCCCGAGGCCGGCATTGAAGAAATTCTGCAGGTTCTGCGTCGCCCTTACCAGCTTCGGCGTATCTGTGGCCGGCTTTGCGACCGCACAGCAGACTCCAGCTCCTCCTAATCCTCAGCCGCAGTCGCAATCCGCACCATGGACGAATCCGTTCGAGAAGCTCTCTCACCCTAACGAGAGCAAGTTCTTCATCCATCTTGCCGACGACCAGAAGAATATCTGGACGAGTCCATTCCACCTGAAGGCCGCCGATGCCAAGTGGCTCGTTCCGGTCAGTGGCATTGCGACGGGATTGTTCGTTACCGATCCGCAAAGCTCGTACGCTATGAGGTTGGACCCTCAGCATCCGTTGAATCTTGCTTCGGATGCGGGAGTGGGCGCCGCAATGGGGTTGACGGGCGCCGCTTATTTCTGGGGGCGCATAACCCATAATGAACGCGCCCGCGAGACCGGTGTGCTGGCCACCGAGGCGATGATCAACGCGTTCGGCGTCGATTATGCTCTGAAAGGCATAACGGGGCGGGAGCGCCCCTTCCCGTCGAACTTCCAGAACATCTTCTTCCACGGCGGCACGTCACTTCCGTCGGACCACGCGGCTGTGACCTGGGCCTTTGCCTCCATCGTGGCGCAGGAATATCCGCATCCCGCGGCTGAGTTCGGCGCATACGGCCTCGCGCTCGGGGTTAGCCTGGCGCGAGCTGCCGCCGATCAGCATTTTCTCTCGGACGTGTTTATCGGCGGGTTGATGGGCTACCAGATCGGGCGGCAGATCTATAAGAACCGGCACAATCCCGAGATTGATGACGATCTAAAGATCGTGGCCGAAGAGACCTCGGCCCCGCGTCCGACCAACTACGCCAGCGTCAACGTGCCCTTGGACAGTTGGATCTATCCGGCCATGGAGCGTCTGATCGGGGGCGGCTATATCGATACGGCATTCCTGGGCCTGCGGCCTTGGTCGCGGATGTCGTGCGCCAAGATGCTGATGGAGATGAACGAGAAGGTGGAGTACCACACCGACGTCCCGTCCGAGATCTGGCAGATCAAGAAGACACTTGATCAGGAATTCGCTCCCGAGATCGCCACTTGGGACGGCCACCCGACGGAATCAATCCAACTGGATTCCGTGTACACGCAAGTGATGAACATCTCTGGGAAGCCGGTCAACGATAGCTATCACTTTGGGCAGACGTTGATCAACGACTACGGCCGCCCCTACTGGCAGGGATGGAACAACATTACCGGCTTCAGCGCCAGCGCCAACGATGGCCGTTTTGCATTCTATGTGGATGGCGAATACCAGTACTCGCCGACGATTCCCGGATATCCGCTGTCGGTGCGGCAGGTGATTGCTCAGGTCGATCTGAATCCGCTACAGCCTCCGACGCCGATTGTCGCCAATCAATTTCGACTGCAGAATACATATGCCACAATGAAATACGGCGGCATCGACTGGTCGGTAGGCAAGCAAAGCATGTGGTGGGGCCCTACAGAGGGCGGCGCTCTGCTCATGAGCGATAATGCGACACCCTTCTGGGGCTTCCAGATCAATCGCCTAGAACCAACCAACATCCCCTTGCTTTCGAAGTTCCTTGGACCGTTCGAGACGGCGAACTTCTTCGGGGCGCTGGATGGCCACCAGTTTCCCGCTGGGCCTTATATGTTCGGGCAGAAAGTCAGCTTTAAGCCGACGGAGAACCTGGAGTTTGGTTTCACCCGGGACGACGTCTTCGGTGGTCAAGGACACGTGCCTTTAACGTTCGGCTCATTCTGGAATTCCTTCACCAGCTTCAATGACGTGCCACCTGCGGTGAAGTTCTCGCGCAACGATCCGGGCGCTCGCCATGCCAGCTTCGACTTTTCGTGGCGGCTGCCGTATCTGCGCCGTTGGCTCACGCTGTACAGCGACTCTCTCGTACACGACGATGTCTCGCCGGTCAGCGCTCCGCGCAGGTCTGCAGTGAACCCCGGCATCTATCTGACCCACTTCCCGAAACTTCCCAAACTCGACTTCCGCGCTGAGGCGGTTTACACGGACCCTCCGACAATTAGTAGCGTTGGCGGACGGTTCCTTTACTGGGAGGTCGTCTATCACGATCTCTACCTGAACGATCGATACCTGATGGGTAGCTGGATTGGCCGCGAGGGCAAAGGCTATCAGGCGTGGAGCACTTATCATCTGACTCCTCAAAGCAGCATCCAGGTGGCTGTCCGTAATTCGAAGATCGCGAATGACTTTATCCCCGGCGGCAGTACTCAGTGGGATTGGAGTGTTTCCGGCGATTTATGGCCCCGCAAAGACTTGGAGATAAAACCATTCGTGCAGTACGAAACCTGGTGGGTGCCAGTATTGGCGCCTACCCGACAGAGCGACTTCACCAGTTCCGTGCAAATCACCTGGTGGCCGAGGACCCTCGGCATCCGCCGAGCCAGCCCCTGTTCGCTTTTTGGATGCCCATAGCTCGGGTGCCAAGAGTACTTTCTTGGGCCGTGAACATTGAAGATGGTGAAAGACGCAGAACGTGGCCTACGTTCTGCCGTCGCTATCTGCATCGCCTGCGGCGTGGAAAAAGATCTCCTGCGCTCCCGTGCTGCCCGAAAGCAGCGGCTGGAGAGCTCTACCGTCGAGAGGTCATTGCTAGTTCGTATCCAGAAGAATGACGTGGAAGGTCGAACGACGTGGCAGCGGTTCCCTTTCGTGGATGTGAGCGCAGCCGAAAGGCGTGGAATCCTGCCCACCCAGGTGCACGGAACTAGAGTATTGGTCGACAGGCATTGCACCGGACTGGAGCCGCATGATGGCTCCCGCCCAAGGTTTTATTTAATACAGGCTGGGCGCCTCATTGTGGGACGGGTGACCCCCGTGAATGATCGCGTGATTATTCGACGGTGCGATGGCAAGTGTGAACTATCGACGCTGCAGGCCGTTACGAGAGCGGCGCTACCGGGATCGCATCGTGGGGCGAGTGTGCCAATTCCGCGTTGAATGCTAAACGAGAAATGACTGGGCATCAGACCTCGATGGTTTCGTGTGTCGATGGGCGCCATCGAACTCCACGCAAGACGACCTTGCCAGAAACCCAAATCTCAAGCGACTGCCAGTGGTCAGCTGAGGTATATTGGTTTCACGGTAGGTTCACATCGGTTTTAACTAGACGACTGTTTGTATATGATTGTGTCCAAAATGGCTCATGCCAGGATTTGGGGTTATGCGTCTGCCACAATCCGCAGCGCCCTCTTTGATTGCTTGGTCATCACCCGCCGCCGAGGGCTCGTCTCGCGTCGTTGGGAGACAACGATCTTGAGGGGAGATCCTGCCGGAAATTGCCCAACCCTGCCCTTCGGCTCCGTTTCTTCTCTTCCTCATTTGACCGGCGATCGAGTCTTCGTTGTTCACTGCGATGTCGCCAACGACATCAATGAGCTCGGCGATCAAGGCACAACTTTACATCAAGCATTCGATACGGTCGTTTTGCTCTCTATGTGGATGGAGAGTACCAGTACTCGCCGACCATTCCCGGCTACCCGCTGTCCGTCCGACAGGTGATCGCGCAGGTCGATCTGAATCCGCTGCGGCCGCCAACGCCGATAGTTGCCAACCAGTTCCAGTTGCTGAATACTTACGCGACTGCGAGATATGCCGGAATCGACTGGTCCGGTCGGCGAGCAAAGCATGTGGTGGAGTCCCGGCGGCGCTCTGTTGATAAGTGACGATGCTGTACCCTTCTGGGGACTACAGATTAATCGCTTGGAGCCGACGAACATTCCCCTTTTATCGTGATTCCTTGGACCGTTCGGGACAGCGAATTTCCTTTGGGGCACTGGGCGGTCATCAGTTTCCGGCACCGCGCCTTACATGTTTGGGTAGAAGGTCAGTTCTAAGCCGACGGAGAAACCTGGAGTTCGGTTTCACCCGCGACGATGTGTTTGGCGGGCAGGGGCACGTGCCTCTGACTTTCGGTTCGTTCTGGAACTCCTTTACTAGCTTTAACGACGTGACCGCCCTCTGTAAAGTTTTCCCGCGATGACCCCGGAGCGCGCCATGCCAGTTTCGACTTCTCGTGGAGGCTGCCTTACCCCCGCCGCTGGCCGACCCTGTACAGCGATTCGTTGGTGCATGACGACGTTTCGACAGTCAGTGCTCCGCGCAGGTCCGCGGTTAATCCAGGAATCTACCTCACGCACTTCCCGGGGCTGCAAAAACTGGATTTTCGCGCTGACGCCGTTTACACCGATCCGCCGACTATTGATAGCCAGAGCGGACGAATTCTTTACTGGGGGGTGATTTACCACGATCTCTACCTAAACGACCGATATCTCATGGGTAGCTGGATTGGACAGGAGGGCAAAGGCTACCAGGCGTGGAGCACGTATCATCTGAGCCCGCATAGCAGCCTTCAGGTTCCGGTTCGCAACTCTAAGATCGCGAACGATTTTAGCCCCGGCGGCAGTACACAGTGGGACTGGAGCCTTGCCGACGACTTATGGCCTCGCAAAGACTTGGAGATTAAGCCATTTGTGCAACATGAAACCTGGTGGGTTACGATACTTGCGCCGGCCCGGCAGCGGGACTTCACTAGCTCAGTACAAATTACTTCGTGGTCGACGACGCAGGGGATCCGTCGACTCAGTCACTGTTCGCTTTTTGGGGGTTCATGATGGTCACAGTATGCTGAGCCTCAAAATAAGATATGAATGCGAGGCACACCTATCGATGTGTTCGGGGGTCGGTGTATCCTCGAACTGCGCCAGAACCGGATTCCGACAGAATCAGCCTGTCAAAACTCCTGCTAGCGGTCCACTGAGACATATTGCTTGAACGTAGGTTTCCGCATGTCCCACTGGAGAATTACCTGCATATGATCGTGTCCACAAAGACGGGTGGTAGGATTCGGAAGCACATGTCTGCCGCGATCCATAGCGTCAACTTTGATTGCATGATCATCACCCGACGTCGAGGAATTGTCTCCTGCCGCTGGGAAACAACGATTTTGAGGGGAGACCCTAACACAATTTGCCCGACGCTCTTCGGCTCTGTTTCTTACCTTGCTCATTTGACGCGCGAACGAGTCTTCGCTCTTCACTGCGACGCCGTCAACTATATTAGTGAGCTTGGGGATCAAGGTGCGACTTTACATCAAGCTTTCGATACTGTGACCTTGCATCTGGCAATACAGCGGTTCATCGACAAGCGAATCGAAATTTACGAAAGCTTTCCAGACCCGTCCCATTCCGAGAAGCAGTGAGCCGGTGACTGTGTTCGGCGAGAAAGGGCTCCATGGTGCCGGATGAAGCGGTTTTAGAACTCTAGTTGCCGCGATACGGCACGGAACTGCCCCGTCATGCTAGTTTCTCGTTGCCTATCGCCCACGGTAATTGCCGTCAAGCTGGTCGATGCCGTAAGCGACCTTTGGAGAATCGTTTGCTCGTCCTTTCATCCTTTGGCTACTTTCATAATGCCCGAAGCCGCAGGGTTCATGGCGTAACATACGGACAGCTCCGAAGCTTGGGATCAGTAGGGCTCAGAGAATAGAGCCGGCCGGATCTCGAATACCGCTGGAGTAGTGCAGGTCGTCGCAGCAACCTGGTTTATGGCATAGGTTACCGGAGAGCCGGCCTGCGCTCGAAATATGATTGGCCTGAATGTCCAGATTGTGCTTGCACTCTTGTTGGCAGCTGCAGCCATGGACACAATGGCATTGAGACTATTTGATGGCGTCGGCCCAGTGTTGTTGGAAGGCGTTCCCTGGATGGATATGCCCGAGTCAGGATCCGTCCATCCAAGCTGCACCGCAATTGTGCCTTCGGTGCATGCTCCAGCGTTCCCAGACTTTTCGCTTACATACAACTCGAAGCGGTACGTTCCATCCGTTGCTGGAGAAAACATACTTGTAGCAGGTTGTACGCCGGTCGTAGTCAGCATGGCAAAACTCTGTGGACTACTGAATACCGGAGCAGAGCTACCGCCGCCGCAACCTGTGCATGTCCCAGTGATCGTGACATTGCCATTTACCTGCACTCCGGAGCTAGACAGCTGGAGAACAGGACTACCAGCAAAACTCCATGTGTAGCCATTGCTGCTCGTGGGGACATTCCATGCGAAGCTGCCAACCGGAAGCGTATCGGTAAAACTCTCACGGGTAACATTCTGTAAGTCCGCTGCTGCCAAGTTAGTTTCTTGCAGATTTCTCACAATAGTTGCCAGATTGCCTGAGGAAATGCCTTTCGAGTATGCCGGGTGGCGATCATCAGTAATCACGACGGTATCAAATGTTACATGATTTGTGGTTCCATCTTCTAATATTGCAAACTCATCTCCCGTCATCGTATGACTATCTGCATTTTGATAGGAGGTCAAGGTGCCGACATTTACAGCATATGTATTGGTGATGTTTAAGCAGGAACGATCGGAACAATAACATTGCAATGAGCTAATCGCTATCCATAGGCTATTGTCAATTTGCACCCCTCCGAGATCTGTAATCCCTAAATTGCTGCCGCCCCACCATACGACATTATCTATTGAATTTTGGAATCCGCTAATGATATGGACTCCGTGCTGAGGCTTGTCGTTCGTTTCGGATTCTCGCACCGATGCCCCAATTATCTGGTTCTGAAAAGCGAGGCTACTAGAATTGCCCTCTATGCGAATGTCATCGAAGTCCGCTCCGACCGTCCACGATAGTCCGTTATCTGTATGGTTATTCCCAATAAAGCGGTTGAATGACGAATTTAATGTGTGACCCGGAATACCATCATAGCCAGCCATTTGCCCAATATTAATCCACACAACACCTCCATCGCTAACAAACATACCGGGGATGGTCGGAAATAAAGGGGGCGTCGAGCCGCTCATCCCGGTCTGTTGAGTATAGTAGTAATAGGTGCTGCCAGAGGGTTGTATTATGATCGGTTCGTTATATGAAATGCCGCCTTGCCACCCACCAACACTTCTTCCATCAACATATACTCCATTTCTTCCATTGTGGTAACTTACGATTCCCGTATACACAGTACCTCCAGCAAAGATGTGCCAGCCGCTTCCGTTTGTGTTCGCCCCGACGAAGAAAGGCCGTCGATATTTCCATCGAATCCCCACACCACACCATCGAGACCGCTGTGGTCAACAACAACGTCATGAAGTGAGTTGTCACCGCCTAGACAGAGAATGCCAGCTGCCGTGAATTGATGAACGTGTACGTTCCGCATGTTTAGGTTAAAAGAACTTGGCAGGAAAACGCCGAATGATCCTTTATTGTTTCCATTGAGGTCGAGATCCTCAATGATCAGGTTATCTGCTGATGTATTTTGATGGATAGAAGTATCTTGATTCTCAATTAGAGCATAATAAGGTGGGGTCGCTAACGGATTTGACTGCAATATTGTCTGCGCGGAGCCGCTCACCCACAGACCCGCGCCTCGGAGGGTAACACCGGGACCTGTGATTTTAATTCCAGGATTACCGTTGAATGTAACTGCGCCCGCCGGAAGCAGCACAGTGATGTTCGATGGGATCGAAAGTGTAGAAGAACAGGACGTCGAACTAACACCGCGAGCATCCACCGTGCCGGCCGAACCTAGGGCGGTGATGGCAGCGCTAACTTGAACGCAGAAGTCAGAGCCAGCGAATGCATTGGCATCCATTACGTTTGACAGAGCACCGAATAACCCGCCGCCGGCATTGTGCTGCGGATTACCTCTAGAGCCAGCCGGAAGCTGTGAGAAGCAGGGAATGCTGGCCAAGGCAAAGACGGCAATTATTGCGAATGTAAAGAAGTGTTTTGACATGGTTAAGCCTCGAAGTCTCCGCGTATTTCCAATTTGATACCAGTAGCACCGCGTTTGCATTTGCTTCAAGTCGCTGCCCACGCTTGAAATGCTCAAGGAGCGAAAAAGGATGCTGACATCGCTATGGTGGGAACGCCCATCGAACTTGAATAGGTTGCTATCAGGGCTACATGAAAAGACCAATTAAATTTGCGCAACACGAGTAATCCACTGTGTGCCTAACCGTTGTTGTGGGGTGTCCGTAAGCCTTTAGTAACTTCTCGTCTGGTCATCTCAGTGCTTTCCTTCGAAAGTTTTGTCGTGTGGCATAGTCCTGGACTAGCCTTAGACGCCTCTAAGTGCAAAATCTTTGCCTTGCAATTATCGTAGAAGGCGCATGTGAGACGCCTCACCAAAGTCGTGCTGACCGCAAACTGGGAGCTTCGGGCGAAGCAGGCTAAAATCGGCGGATAGACCAGCTGGCACTAGCATTAGTCCGCAATCGTCATCAAAACGAGTACCTGGAGACTAGCAGTCCGTGGTTCAAGTGGTTGATTTTCGGCAAAGCGGGCGGCGCAGCCGGGTACGCGATCTTGCGGCGTAGTTGACAGTCGACGCGGAGATTCGACTGCTGGGACATCGTTGCTGACCATTCCCGTACCAGAGCAGCAAAAGTAGGCTCAGAACAAGCTGGCCAGAGCGGTTGCTCAGCTCTCGCGGCGTGCCCGCACCCACCAGCTGGCGCAGAATGAGACTCAGGTTGAACGCGCCGACATGAACCAACTGCCGCTTTAAAATGTTGTCCCGTCCGCGCAGGTGGCAGCGCCGCAGGCCACCGGTCTCGTAGCAGTGCGCGAAGCTGCGTTCCACCAACTCGCCACGTCGCCGCAGTAAACTCTTGCCGTACTCGCTTCGTACCCGCCGCCGATTCTCGTAGACCGCCTGCTGTTCCGCTGACTTGCCCTGCCAGTTACGCCGCCCCTTCTGCTGCTTTTCCGGTATGTAGCTGCTGACCTCGTAACTCTTCACCCGCTGGAGGACGGCACCACTGTGATAGCCCTTATCGGCGACTAACTCTTCGATCCCGTTGACGTTCACCTGGGGCTCATGGTCGGGCCGCAACTCCGCTTCGCGCCCGGCTAATTCCGCCAGCGTCATACCGGCCTCGCACAGAGTTGCATCCCAGGTCGTCGTGTCGCCCTTATCGGCACCCGGCAAGGTGACGGCCACCACCGCGCCCGTGTCCAGATCGACCGCGTGCTCAGCCTTGTGCGCCAGGTGGGTACGCCCATCCTTCATCTTCGCGATCCGCGCATCCTCGTCCGCTGGACTCTTCCACTCCTTGTTCGACATGCGCTTCTTGCGCTTGCGGTCCAGTCTCAGCAGGTCTTCTCGCGTCGGCGTTTTGATGCCTGAGGCCTTCGCCAATCCTCGCAGAAACTCCTCGTAACTCTCACCCCTGTCCCGCCGCACGATCGAGCGCATCGCCGCGTTGGCCTCTAGCGTTGTGGCATCGATGGCAATCCGCTGCCCCTTCAGCAGCCCACGATCGGCCAGAACCCCCAGCACCCAACCGAATACTTCGCCATGCGTGTCCACATCGATCAACCGCCGGGTGCGCGATATCGTGGAGTGGTCCGGCGTGTTCTCGTCCAGGCCAATGCCCACAAAACGCCGCAGCGCCAGCGAGTCCGCCAGCCGCCAAGCAATGCCGCGCTCCGCCCCGATGCCTTCGAAATATCCGATCAGCAGCGAACGAAAGTAGATTCCCGGCGTCAGGGATGGCCGTCCATACTTGGCCGCGTAGAACTTCGCGCACCGACCCTCGACGAACTCGTCGAAGCCCTCGGCTTCCAGCAACTCATTCAGCTTCTGGTAGAAGGGATGTCCCGGCGCTGCGGCCAACTCCGTGTGCGCGATCCATATCCCCTCTTGCTTCTCCCGCTGCTTGCGCGTGCCCATCGCCATGCGCTGATTCTACGAACAGAGCTTGTGGATACTTCACAAGTTTTTGCGCACGTATCTAGACTTGCACCACGGCCTGCTAAGCCAAGCCTTCACTGACGATCATGTTGGGAATGGGCGCAAACTCATCGCGCCATAAGGCCTGAAGAGCTAGCCCTACATTGTTGTTTTTACCAACTGGAGCCTAGAACGAGGCCGGGCCGAACGGCCTCTTTCGGTTATTCGGGGTCTTCCTCTTCCGAGGAGCTTTGCCAGTTGGTGTAGTTGGTGTTGCCAACGGTGCTGCTGGTGCCGGACAAGCCGTTATTGAAATTGTAGTAGGTGTAGTTACCCACTCGGCTGGCCGTGCCATTCACCCCGTTGTTGCCGTTGTAGTAGCTGTAGTTGCCTACGTGAGAAGCGGTGACAGAGGTGCCATCACTGCTGTGTAGTAGGTGTAATTGCCAACTCTGGAGCCGGTGATCGAGGTTCCGCTGTTGGTGTTGGTGTAGGAGTAGTTCCCTACCTGCGAGGTTGTGGCCGAGGACGCGTCACTGCAATTGGTATAGGTGTAGTTCCCTACCTTTTGCGAAGTGCAGGATTGAGCCAGCGCAGATACGGACCAAGTGGCGAGAAGGATAGTACAGAACGCGATCCAGAAGGTTCTTTTCATACTACCTCCTTGGTCAAGGGTAGCACGCGTGTCAAAAATGATACGGGGGGAACCCAGTCTGGACATCAAAAACGGCGCTGGGCGTAACCTTCGAAAACGCGTACGAAGCTGGCCTACCCGAATTGGGAAAGTCCGCTTCATGCCGCACCGGGAGATCGCGACGGTAGTCGCGCTCTCTCTGCCCAGGTAGGGCAGATCCTAATCGACTCCACCACGCAGTTGCGGGGCACGCCGGAGTCGATGAATACGCCATTCTCAGCGTAGCTTCGCCACCCACGTAGAAAACCCACTCGCCTAGCACCTTACCGCAGACGCCGCACAGTTGCTGACGTAGCATTGCTCTCCTGGTTCAGCTCCAGCAAAGCAGTCGTTCCCGAAATGGTAGAGGCCGGTGGTCAAGCAGGGAGAAAAGGGGCTCCGCCGTGCTCCAGATCGCAGCTCTGTGACAATGCGGCGCTGGTCATCTCAAAGCTTGCGGGTTCAAGGCATTACGAACCACTTCCACGGCTTCCCGAATTGAATTTATTTCGTCTCTCCCGTCTGCACGATACCCAGGCTGCGGTGGTTTCTTCGTCACCGCCCCCCGCTCCTCCATGTCACCTCGCCAGTTTCGGCGTTCCGGCGCATCATCAGGGGGGCACGGCATGTTTGGCGCACATCGCCTTGGGAGGTATCGATTCTCCATAGTAAATAGCTGCGCCTGTCAGCTTCTCGAAGTTTTCTCTTGCTTTCGGTCCTTTGCTGTATTCGTATTTCTTTTTCATGACAACGCCTCTTGAAGAAAAAGCAGCGTCATGAGCGTGAGAAGCAGCCGCGACATCACACACCAGGTGCTCCTCACTGCGCGATGGTCAGAGAACTGAAAGGCAGCGATATAGCCAGCGAGAAACAAACCGGTAAAAACGACAATCAAAGCGGGCAGAATAGAGGTGGGCGCTCACGCTTTGGAAGATTCATGCATCGGAACAGCGCCAGCGTCGTCGCTGTATTCACCATCGTTTTGGCGCTGGTGGGTATATTTCAGGGCCTTATCTATACAGGACAATTGTTTTCCATGAGGGAATCTACGTATGTCAGTAGGAAGCTTTGGGAGACCGAACATCGACCTTACGTCACGATTGACAAGGTGGAGGTCTTCGACCCCAACGACACGCCAGCCAACAAAGCCAGTGGACGTGAGCCGCAACCTTGGCATTCCGTAGCGGCTTCGATTTCCTATAAAAACGCCGGAGGCTCTCCGGCCCAAAATATGACCTTCCACCGTCATATTGTTTTCGACTCTTCCAATTCCGACTCTGGTATTCCCGACTTTTTCGTAGACACCGTTACCCGAAAGGAAGCTGAATCCAATCCTAAGAGAATGGGGCAATCGCTTAATGTTGGAGAGGCTCGCGAGACCACAGCTTTCGC
Source organism: uncultured Acidobacteriaceae bacterium (assembly GCA_963698845.1). Classification (GTDB taxonomy): domain Bacteria; phylum Acidobacteriota; class Terriglobia; order Terriglobales; family Acidobacteriaceae; genus Bog-257. The sequence continues at coordinate 478,867 of CAVOSH010000004.1, read as the reverse complement.
CATGCTCAACTCGTCCGACGAGCCGGATTTCTTCATCAACCCAGGCGCGGAAAGGGAGTGGGACGGCAAATCCCCCATAATAATTTTTGGTCGTATTTCGTACCAAGATCGATTCGGGAACAGATACTGCACTCCCATTTTCATGGACAAGTATCCAGGAGCCGACGTTAACTTCCTCGATAAGGTCAAGTCTAATGGTCGGTTTTACATGGCTGACGATTTATGTCCTGACGAACTGACAAAAGATGCACAGAATGAACACCCACCAGGAGAGGGCTGGTGGGTGGAGCCTCTTCGCTGGCTGCACTTGTGGTAGCTCAACCCGGCCACGGGATACCGACTCCAGCTTCGAGCCCGGCGACATTTATACGTGCCGGGGCCCGGTCAAAGAGCACTCCGAGTTCCATGGCGTGAAGAGCACCAAGCTGTCGCGCTGCAAGCTGCGCATCATCGGACCGGTGCCGAAGCCGGAGACGTTCGAAGATCAAATGACAGATTTTAGGCAGTAACGGAACATTCGGGTGGCCATAGCAAGTGACCATTCGACTGGGCGGCGCTCTGGTGGGACGGGTGGAGAGCGCCGCCAATGGTGGTCGGGCCTAGATTACGACAAAAGATGAGTAGTGCCCTTACCGATCATCACCCCCGTGCGTCCCGGCCTGCGCCGCGAGGTCCTGTTCCATCCCAACTGGATTACGGAGCTGAAATACGACGGCTTCCGTTCCCTCGCCTACCTGGAGCGCGGCCAGGTGCGCCTGGTCTCCCGCCATAACAACCAGTACTTGTTCAGGTGGTGTGATTCTCGGCGCTGAGAACTGGGCCTTCGAACCTGGCGGTGTTTGGATGAGCCGGGCGACGGTGAAAGAGGATGCTCAGGCTGCGTCCGATCGACGGTGAGTCCAGTCAAGTGTATCTGACGTCGGGCGAGCCTCTGGGCTAACGAGGGTTACGTTATTTGATCTTGCAGCCCGCCTTGTAAGGACCAGGATGCCACTCCCGGTATTGCCGCATGGTTGAAACCTGTCTGACAGTCGCAACGAACCATGTCCACACATCGAAAGGCATGTCACGACGCAGCCAATTACAGCGCAGGCAACACGGAAGGACATTGGAACGCAAGTGCCCGAGACGATTGTCAATCCGGTCCAGAGAGATTCGCTCATCATCGATACCACAATACGAGCAAGGAAAGGCTATCAAGGTCTGAATGAATTCCTCATCCAGGTTGTTTTCTCTCCCATGTCTCTTATCTGAGTGACGCGAGTCCTTCAGGATGTTCTTGGCATGGGATCGGATGTCCTTACGTTCTAGGGCGCGTCGTAAATTGGTCTCTTCAACCTTTCGTCTCTTTAACTCTTCAGGTGTGAAAGCCGATTCGGCTCTGCGGCGTTCCTGGTCGCAGCCGATGCAAAGCAACGCTGGCGTGCCCGGTGGACGCTCCGCCTTACTATAGAAATTAACGTCTGGATAACCCCGTCCGCAGGATCGGCAATGACGGGTCGAATTCTTGGCGTAGTACTCTGCATCATATTTTCTTGTGCAGAGCTTGCAGTACGCGAAGAAGTCCCCAGTCGAGTACCTGGTAGTGTTCTCGTCAGTTTTCTCCCTTTTGCACTGTGGGCATAACGCCATACACCATGGCGTTGAAAGTCGGTTTGTTAGTTATGACAACGGAAATATCGTTAGCTGCTCGATCAGCTGGTGTTCGGCGACAAAGGCCTGGTCGACACCCTGGGCCCGACCTGGGACATGGTCCACGACCCGCGCTTCACCGCCATCGAAAACTGTTTCATCACGCAGCGCAAGGCCGTCTTCGGCGGCGACGCCCGCACCGGCATCAACCGGCAGATGGCGGATGGCAGCTTCACCGGCTCGATGGCCGACCTCGAACAGTACAGCGAGATCCTGGGCGAGGGCCGCCACTTCTATGAGGTGCTGAGCAAGGGCATCATCACGCCGGAGGAGGATGGTACCGGCGACATGCTTCCTATCTGCATTGACCCGCGCCGCTTCTACGATGCGGACAAGGAAGTCATTTGGTCGGTCATCAAGAAGGAGTGCCCGAACTACTTCGATCGCCAGGGCAACTCGAATCTCGAAGCCAAGCGCCTCCACAAACTCTTCCGCGCTGACCTGGTCGGCCTGATCGCCGACTATGCCGAAATTGCCAACGTGCAGGAGTGGACCTACCTCGACGAGTCCGGCACCCTGGTGCGCCCCGAGGATATGGACAACCCCGAGATCCAGCGCGTCTGGATGGAAGTCGAGTGCCGGGACAAGGCGTTGACCTTCCGGGCCCAGCTGCGCTGCACCGCCGCCCGCATCCTCAACCATATGGGCCTGACCCGGCAGATTGAGACCATGGGGCTCACGCGGATCATGCCGAGAACGGGCAGCTGATTTCCGACCCGTCTGCGATCACAGAAGAGCAGGCGCGACGATCGGTCGAGATGGCCTGGTTTGCAGCGCGGCTGCAAACCAGGTGGCTGCAGGATATTGCCGATGAACCGAAACCGGACACGTAAATCAGACTGGGCCCGATTGAACTGCGTGATAGCACTTCCGTCCCCAAGTCTCTACGTCAGTGCCTGCCCCGGTTTGATTCGAATTGACCGCCCGATACGGTCCGCACAGAATTGCTCCCACGCCGATGCTTGTTCCACCCCTTGCGCTTACACTTTGGGCACCGCTCCGGCAGTCTGCCTCGCAACTCCATCCACGGCATCTGTTGTTTGACGTTGAAATTGTACCCACAATGGCGGTGATCACACTGGCACAAGACAACCGGTACGTCGTAGTAGCGAACAGTGATTGTCATTACTAGCCTCCTGATGGATAAAGCGAAAAAGGAGGCTCTGAGGCTCTACAATTCTTGTTGCAACACGCAAATACCTGTCATGCCTGGTCGGGCATCCCGACCGGAATCAGAAGGTCGCTGCGACCTCACGGTCACACCGGTCGAACCGGCTGCCAGGTGTTACCGGGATTTAAAGCGAAGGTGCCCAGCAAAGCCAAAGGACACTTGAGACTAGGTTTCCGTCCAGCGCGTTTGTGTTGGCAAGCTGCCTGCGATGAGCACGCGACGGACCTGAACCGCTGACCATTGACGACCTCGCGCTGTCAAAATGCCACGTTCGTTGAGTGCCGCCGCAATGCGTCGAAGCGACCTAGCTCCCTCCGCTCTGATTACTTTGATCACTGGTATCAGATCGGCGGCGCGGGCCAGCATCCGAGAACGCCGGGCTCTGGCGCTCGCGCTCGCTCCTTGGCGGGACACGGAAGCAATGTTGCCTCGATCGCCGCCGAGTTTCGTACCCCTGGCTCTTGCGGCTGCCAAGGCAGCCCGAGTTCGAAAAGAAATCGCCTCCGCCTCTGCTTCGGCTACCGCTGCAAGGACGTGAATGGTTAACTTGTTCGCAGCAGGAATATCACATGCTAGAAAGTCAGCGCCGCTTTCCATCAAGCCGGTGAGAAAATGCACGTTACGACTTAGCCTGTCCATCCGGGCTACTACCAGTGTTGCCTGGTGAAGGCGGCACAGCGCGAGTGCGCTCGCAAGAGCTGGACGGTCTGATCGGCTGCCGCTCTCGATCTCGGTTACCTCATCCACTAAGGTCCACCGTCCGCCATCTAGGTAGTCGGCGACGGCCTTCTTCTGTGCTTCAAGGCCAAGGCCGGACCTCCCTTGGCGTTTCGTGCTAACCCTGTAATAAGCAATGAACCTGCCTACTGCCATGAGACTTCGCTCCTGTAACACCGACCGCAACGTCGGTTGCAGCTCATGTCACACTAATGATCTACGCCGTCGAATTGAAAAAGGGGGATTCCCGGAGCGAGAAAAACGATAAAGTAACGAATTTGTGAGCCGCGTGGTTTTTTTGTTATCAAGGCAAAAAGCTGCCCTTCCTCGATCACATTAATGGAACGCCATGATGGGGTGCGTATGCCCGGCGCAGGTTGGTGGTCATCCGCCAGGGTGATGGAGGGCTCATCCCCATGTGGGACTGATCCATCATGGTCCATTCAGGGCCGCCACGCTCTAACGGCTGCGTGATGACCGCCTTCGAACCGACCTCACATCGTTCCGACCGGCACTTAGCGACCGCCCGGTCTGACCCTGTACCCGGAGATGAGATTCTTGGATAGGCGTTCCTGCGGGTTGACTGAAACACAAATGCACACCGTGCCCAAACTGCGAAGTTCAGTCATCCCTGGCCAAGGAACGTGGCGTCCTACGCCTGCAAAGCACTCAGGCCATCGCCCCGCCTGACGCCACTGGGCCAGCGGAGTGGAACCTGCCAGAGCGCCCGGCTTCTTCCGCAGCACATCGAGATAGTGTTCGAGATCGAGGATCTGCTGCTGGCGGTTGTAGCATCGTTCATGCTTCGCCACGCACACCCTTTCATGCCACACCTCGACGTAATCAGCTCGCAGCTTGGCCTCGACCCTGGTGCCTGGCGGCAGCGGAGTCGAGTAGCGGTTCGTCCGCACGCGCACGCAACGTAGCCCATCGACGGTGGGAAAGCTGCTCTCCGTTAACTCGAACGGCTCGGTGGCTAGCCCCAGCAGATGCGGTTGTTCGTTAAGCATCGCCGCGCCGACGGTTTCGGTGCGGCCGTGCAAAATCCGTTGCTGATCCTGCCGACAGCATCGCTCCAGGTAAGCGTTCAGCTCTCCCAGATCGCGGACCTCAGGTAGCGGCACCCAGTGGTTGCGGCGGAAGTATCCGCCTTCACCTTCGATGCCACCTTTCTCGTTGCCGCGTGCCGGGTTGCAGAACTCACTCTGAAAGCGCCAGTGCGAACGGAATGCGATAAAGCGGCTGGTCTCTTCGCGCCGATATCCCCGCAGAACCTTCTTCACTGCGCTCTTCAGGTTGTCGAAACGAAGAAGCTTGAATACCCCGCCAAAGTAGCGGAAGGCAAACTCGTGTGCCTCGAGGAAAGCCTGCTGCGTGGCGTGCGTATAAGCCCGATGATAGGCGGCTCCGCTAGCCATCGAACGCATCTCGAAGACTTGCAGCTTGGTACGCTCGCCGCCCAGCAACGCCCATGCTTCGTACCAATCCACCTGCGCTTCCACCCCCCAGTCGTAACTCTGGGGCACAAACACCTCGCGGGCGATCAGTCCCAACTGCTGCCGACGCCGACTCACATAGCCGCACACGGAACGCTCGCTTACGCTGAGGCCTGGTAGTTCCGCGCACAGCCGCCGAAAGATGCGCCGCGCCGTATGCCGCTGCTTCGGCGGTGCTTGCCGATCCGCGATCAGAATCTGGTCGATGAACGCCGATGCTGCAGCCAACTTCCGTAGACGTCGCTGTTGTGGCTTGCTCTCGCTTGGCACCGCATGGTTCAGCGCTTCCCGGACCAGACGCCGGTGAACTCCCAACTTCCGCGAGACCCCGGCAATGGTCCCGACGCCAAACTCATGCTCACGACGTATCTGTTCGAACAGCTCCACCTTGTCCCTCTGCTTAGCCAGCTACGCTTTCGTCGCTCCATTCACGAAAGCCTATCCAGCTACTCACAAGTGGGCCAAAACGTAACTTCCACAGGTGGGCCAAACTAAATTACCGAAATCAGACCACAGACCCACAAATTCCTGATCTTGCGAGTCCACGGTCATATCGTCCAGACTGATGGTGCCGCAGTGGCGGGCAGTACCCCTCGATCGAACGCTGATCTTCATTTCGGATAGTTTAGTTCGCTGAGTCTTATCCTCGTCAACGCGATACGCCACTAGCTAGTGTTCGTAGACGGCGCTCGGCTTCGGTGCCCAATGCGGTTGATCGACGTGAGAAAGTCGTTGCGTGGCGTCGGCGCTTCGAAGGCCAGCAGGATGCCGACGTCGGGAGACATGATGTCGGGGATCTCGCTACGCTCCCACGCATAAGGTGGATTCGGCAGCCGGTGGATGACCTGGGCGATCAGCAGGCTGCGGAGCCAGACCGGAGCGTTAGTTTCGGCGGGCTTGATGGACCCGATCGCCAAGACCTTGGTCTGCTCGCCACCGGTTAAGAACAGCGCGTAGCCGGTACGGCTGAGGCTGAGGTCGAGGCTGAGACCAATCCACTTGCGGAAACCGGGGTCGGTGGACGGGCATCAGAGCCTGGTGGCTCAGCATGCAAGTAGGACCGGGCCGCTGGATCGCCATGGTCGGTGCAACCGGCGAGCAGAAAACCTGCATTGTCAAGGTTGGCTTAGTCGTCGAACACCCTCTCCCAATTCTTGGAATTCCTTTCGAGCACGTACAACCTGTGCGGCTGTGTAATTCTGCTCGTCCAGCGAATCACCGTCCGGCTGCTGAACTCCGATGGCAACCTCGTCCATGGGACGACCATACTTCTGCGCTATGGCGTTCTGGATTAGTGGCATTCTCAACTCCTCGCGCCAAATGGCAGTCCCTGCACCGAGAATGATCGCCCGGTACCCAATACTTGTGATGTCCAGCCGCGAAATGAGACCACCCAGATCGAGAAAGGCGTCGATTGAGTATGAGAGTCGAATATTGCTATCGGCAACAATGATCCCCGACCGTCGATGCCAGCGGACGTAGCATTCAAAATCTTGCTCCAGGTGCTCGATGCGTTGCTCGTTTGTGAAATTCCGGTCGATCATTTGGCGCAGATGTGAGCGAGCTGCACGTGCGCTGTCGGTGCGATGGTAATGGTGAATTGCGTTTAGTAAGGCCTGACCATATCCGAAGGTGCGGAACCCGCTCGCAGATTGCCGCGCCTGCCACCAGGTTCTTGGTGAACGGCGACATTCTTCGAGTTCGCGGTGAGAGATTTTCATCCCAGTGCGGGGGATAGTCCTGGATACTTCGACAACACAGCGCGAGTCTGCTGGGCAGCTCGACGGTACATCTCAATGGTGGCAACGCGATCGATATTCGCTGAATAAAGCTCTGGCCATTCATCGACTAAATCCGCGTCAGTCATGGTTTCAAACCTACGCGAAAATTCACATAGATCCGCGAGGTTTCTTCGCGCCTCATCTTCCACATCCATAGCCGAGAAGCTCTGAGCAAACGAGTCTCTTCCGTATGGAGTCGGGTCATTGCCGTGTGTTTCAATCGCCACGCGTCTGACCATGCAGGGAACACACTCTCCGCAGTGGGTTACGCCTTCCGGGAGCCGGGCAGTTCGCCAACAACTACTCGTGACCGGCACAGCGTCGCGCATTTCTATCCAGATCCGCTCGACCACTTCAGCTTTCGTGAACGATACATAAGGATTCGAAATGGTGTAGTCGTCCACAAAAGCACTTGAGATGATGGAAGTCATGGAGTCCAGAACATCGGGGTGAGCAGTGTGGGTTGAAAACGCACCTATACGAGCGGTACTTAGCGGAAGGTGAATTGCCATCTGCCCATTCTCGGCAATCATCAACAGATCGCGGCGGCCTAGTCGACGCGCAACTAACGCTGCGAGAATCAAAAACATGAATGAACGCGTTCGTTGGCTACTCTCTATGTCATGGTCAAAGCCTGCAACGACGCGTGAGGATACGAAAAACTGATAATGTGGCAGCGACGTACCAGATCCAGCGAGCATTCCTACTAGACGTTCTTGAATATTTCGCGTCTGCCGTGCACGCGTAACGTGACTCACGAGCGCGAGCGGTCCTGCATTTCGGAACTCTATCGCCGCAGCCAACGAATCTAAACCGCCAGAGAACAGGAGCACTTGGCCGTTTTCCTTCTTGGTTTCCAAGACCTCAATAGCACCATCCTGCTGTCGTAACTCAACCTTCCAGAAATCGTTGGATAAGATACGTAGTACATCTTCAATAGATCCTACCAGTGGCTGCAAGCGACCTGCGTTTACGATGGGGACCGAAAGCTCCAAGCGTCGCGCAAAATCCTCCCGCTCCCCACGCGGCGTTCCACGATCCACGGCGAAAACACTCGCCGCAATCAACAAAAGATCAAGTTCAAGGCTGGTTGCGGCCCCGAAACTCTTCTCAAACTCTGTCGCCCCGGTTATTACGTTCTGGTCGGCACGGAGGTGAATGCCGGGTCGGGACGGCTCGTCGGCGTCGCGATAGATAAAATACTGCGACATCATCGGCCCCCTCTCAGAGACATAAGCACTGACCTCACGAAAGATGCCCAACCCTCAACATCGGTCCGTGGCGTACCGATCTGTCGTACCTGTTCCCGAGTAACTCTACTGATCGCATCCTTCAGTTCGATTGCTGAGGACATGTTCGGCACTCTCCCTGCCGCGCCTATGAAGCTTGGCAGGTCACGTGAACTATAGTAGGAACTCGCATCTGCAAATAAGTTTGCTGCAAATCCAGCTGCGCCAGTACCATTTGCGATCGCCCGCACCAATGCCCGTCTTCCGAGTTCGATACCCAAGCCTGCCCGGTGCTCCCGCTGGTTGGCCGCATCATACTCCCGTAGCGCAGCCTGTACGCTACCGCTTGAACCCGCAAGCTCACACGCAGCGGCCAGTGTCCTTTGAGAAAAGTCGTCTTCAAGTCGTGGACCACGGTCCGCATATGCGGCTCGCCACAGCTCCTTAGCCTGGCGTTCGACAGGAACGTCGGGACGGCCAACAACAGCAAGAAATGGCTTCCATGGCGGGATATCGGGAGAGCGAACGTTTTTAGATGTACCCATCAAATTATCAGTAGCGCTGGCTGTCAGCGCGGGCTAATTCGGACTCGAAATCTCGGAGACTAATCAGACCACCCGCAAGCAGCGAGCGCCAATGCACAGCATTGCGCAGGTCTGGCCGGGTAGAGACTGCTATAACCATCTGGTTCAGCAGCACGGCTTCCAGGAATGCTGCTGGGACTCCTGTTTCAGCAACGAAAAGCTTTGAGACATTGCTTAGTCCAGCCGCGTCCTGTTCGAATGCCGGTGCAACCAGCACTGCCGCAAATACTTCATTGTGTCCCCGCTGTCGCAGCCGTTGCATCCGAGTATATTCGATCAACGGCCTCAACTCTGAAATCGAGGCGCTGAACGAACTTGCAGTAGCCTTGGCATCTACGACCAAAATTGCACCGTCAGGAATTTGAGCAATCATGTCGCTGACCCGCTGGCCACGTTTACGTGCACCCATCCTGCGCACCTTCCTCCCGAACGCCAGTTCGAAGCCATCTGCTACAAGATCCTCGAAAAGTCGCCATGCTTCCCCGCTCATACCTTCCGGCAATCTATTACTGGCCGTCGTTGCTAAAGTGTTTGGGTACTCTAGAGCCAGCGCCCTCCAAGATGGAACAGCCCCCCCAAGGGCGTCGAGAAAATCGGCCCACCCAAGCTGTAGGTCGCTAGCAATAGCTCCGACCAATACCAAAGACCTGCCTTCTCTCTCAGCGATAATCATAAGCTCCTGTACGGTATGCTCTGTGAAGAAGTCGGCTTCCGTAATAGCCACTAAATAGCGGACGTCGGAGGCGAGCACCGAAGTTTTGTGGCAGAGGATTTCGATGTGCGTTGGTTGTCTCCGGCTGTTCTCAATTGCATACCCCGCAAGCAAAAGAGTACGGGTTGCAACCGCGACATTCGGTTTTTCGAAAACAAAGCTGCCGGTCATGGATTTATGGTCTTGGGTCTCTCCATCATAAGGAAAAGTCGAACTTTCTGGACAGCTGCATAGCGCGATGGAGGATTCGACGTCATATGCATTCGGCATCCACTCCCGGCGTACGCGATCGTCGGTGAAATGCAACGACAGGTGGACCTTCAGCGGGATGCCGTGCCCGGCCACCTCCTGCCCCAAGCTGATGAAGCTCTTCACCTCGCTGCGCGGAATCGCGATCGCGAAGCGCAGGAGACGGTTCTGTTGATCGACGGGGGGGTTTCTCTTCCTGGTCGGCCCAGAAGGTGCGCATCAGCTGATGCAGAGCCGGGATCAGGTTATGGGTGTTGGTGACCGGCTCGCCGCAGCCTATGAAGGAGACCAGCAGGGGACGCGGGTGGCCAATGGAGGCATCGAGATGAACCATGCAGACAACCCAGCCCATTACTCCAACACGAGTCCTAATCCGGAGTTCTTGAAATGCTCCGCATTCACTCCGGTCTGTAAGTAGTTGCTGCTGAATGAAAACCGGAGAAACAGAGAAACGGAATCACTTTCAATGTTCGGGGTATTGATTTCGAAGTCACGAAATATAAGTGAAAGGCTAAGAAGAGAGCTATGTGGGGGACACTCCGTTATTCCGATGTTCACCCCGAACATGCCTGACGTCAATAGCTTACGCACCGGAATGTCTCTGGCAGCCGCTCCGATCTCCACACATCCGCGATCAAACCTCCGTGGTTTTTCTCCTTAAGGGAGGAAGATATTTGCTTATAGACTACGAGCATGCCGAAGCACTCCCATCCTCAACCAACGATCGTCCAAATTGACCCCTGCCCCGAGTGCGGTGACACGGGCTTCCGCTCCAACGCTGATCGCGGTCGCCATCGTCGGTTCAAGCATGGCGTCATGGGGACAGCCTCACATCCGACGAAGCCCGACAAGAAGCTGGAGAGCGACATCCTGGCCGCCATTGCCAGGCTCCACAATTCCGCTACGCATCCTGACGTTCGCAATGCAAAGGGCATTGACGTTGCGATGGAAGCGGTCGCAGGTCACTTCATTGTGCAGGTGTTCGCCCAAGCGAAGCACCACAAGGTTAATCCTCGAAACCTGGCCGGGCAGACGATAGAGGCATTGTCGAGACTTTTTGATTTTCACAAACAAATCTGAAGAAATGTGAGCCGAATCACAATTTTGGGTCCCACCGGAGTGTACTGTATTCACTTAAGGGTAATTATTATTCCCCCTTAAGGGATACAATGAGCACAGGCATACCGCCGACTGATGAACAACGACTTGCGACGATTGTGGCTCGTGAACCCATGATTTACGAGTTTCTCGCAGCAATTCACGGATATTCGGCGACGCCCAGGTATGAGCTGCGTGTGATCACCAGCCGCAAGTACCGCCTGCGCGACGGCAGCCTGCGCAATACAATCCTGTGCGGTGTGTACGACGACATCGATCGCCTGCTGCTCGATGCAGACCATTTCAGCGGATTACGTTTCAAGCCGGACGACAATAATCCGCTGCCGCCGATGGTCACCGGCGTGTACTTCGGTATTAATCCACCTGGAGAGCGCGTGCCGATCACTAACCGCCTAGAGCAGCGCACGACCGTTAAAAACTCGGACATTCTGCGGCGGACCGACCTGGCGATTGACATCGATTCGGTGCGCGAAAAAAACACATCTGCTGACGAGACGCAGAAGCAGGCAGCCGTCGAGATGTGCAATTGCATTATTCCTTATCTGGCGAAGCACGGTATGGAAGAGATTTGGGTTGTAGACAGTGGAAACGGCATACATCTTCACCTCGGAATCGACCTCCAGGAGTGCCCTGAAACGGCAGACCTGGTACGACGTTTCATGCTGGTCCTTTCGCGGAATTTCGTGTCGCCCTTCGCCAAAGTCGATCCGGTGGTGTTCAATGCCAGCCGCATCTTCCGCTTGCCCGGCACGTTCGCATGCAAGGGCCTGAATACCCCGGCGACACCCTACCGCCGAGCGCACATTGTCCGAGAGCCGAAGGAGAGTAAGCAATGATCGCGGTGTATCCCGCCGAAGTGCTGGAACGGATCGCTTACCAAGCACGTGATGACCGGTTTGTGGAAGGCTTCACATCACGCCAATCGAGCGCGGTGGAGGTTTCAGAGAACATCGAGCGCCTGAAGAAGTTCTTTGAGCATTTCGACATCCCATATACGGGACCTTACGCGAAAGCCGATGGCACGTACTTTTACCCGCCGTGTCCGTGGGCAGACCATAGCGGCGTTACCCCGCATGGCGGAGTCGAGGTCGCCGCGCACTCAATGGAAAGCAATGGCACCGATACTGCCGTTCGCGTCAATCCGGCAGGATACGCATTCATCTGCATGCACTCGCATGGTCCAGAGGTGCATTGGGCCGACTTTCGCCGCCATCACGATCCCGAGCTAACCTTCGCCTTTGTGGAAGAGCTGAGCCCCGATGAGCTTGAGCGCCTGATTGACAAATGGGGTGCCGGTCTGGAGGACGCGGACCTGCCGGAACCTGAGTTTCATTTCGGTGAAACGCACGGCCTTCCGCCTTCACCGCCATGCTCCACCAGCTGCGTCATCCCAGACCCTTCCGAGCGCATAGCAGAGTTTGACGCGAAGGTCCGTGCGAATGTCAACAGCCTGCGTTACGAGGTCAGAGAAGGCAAGGGCGGCAGAGAGATCCGCAAAGCAAGGCCGAAACACGAAGTAAGTCTCGACATCACGCGTTTTCTTTTGCGAGTGCTGCGCCATGGAGGCCGCACGGCCTTCTTGTCTACGCAGGGACGTTTCTTCTTCTATTGCCCGGTGCGGGAGTCCCTATACCCATTCGATTCCGCTGCATTCAAAGCGCAACTGGTGGAATGGGATCTGCCCTATGGCAGGGACCGTGAGGGTGAAATCGCGGATCTTGAATCTCTAATTGCAGCGCAACAGACTGCGCCAGTGCCAGTGTTTCCCCTGTTTCATTACGAACCCGTCACCTACAAGCTTTTCGTGAATATCCGGAATAAGCGCCTGCTCGTTCTTACCCCGCACGGCTGGAGCACGGAGCGAATGGGTTTCGACAACGTCTGGATGTGGTCTTCGGGAGGCGGCCTGCCGGAAGAATGCTTGGCCCATATGGGTACATGGCCCGGGTGGGGACTCAAGATAACCAATTCCATCCTCTGCCAAATTCTTCGGGTGAAGTATGAACTGGAGTCGGACCTCACTCAAGAAGATTTCGAATTGCTCTTTTTAGCCAAGATGGTTTGCGGCTGCCTGCCCGAGATGTCCAAACGGAAGGTCATTTGCGCCCTCACGTCGAACAAGCAGGCCGCTGGAAAGACTTTTCAGGCATGCAAGCCCGGTTGGCTTTATGAAGGCGAGTCTTTCAAGCCGACAAACGTGTCCGCTAAGCAGGGGTCCGATCAGATGGAGACGCTCCTTACCCAGAAGGGCCTGGTTGTCGCCGACAACATCGACAGGGCTACTCAAATCTCCCAGAGCCTTTTGTGCATGGCGGCAACGAATGGGGTGATCGTAAAACGGGCGCATTACAAAAACTTCGATTTGGCCGAAGCCCCGCTCGTCGCCGACCTGTACCTCACGGCTTTGCAACTGCCGAGCTACGCCGCTGATGTGATGTCGCGCATTCTCCATTTGAAAATCGCAATGCAGGAGCAGGACGGGTTGAGTGAAACCGCCCGCGAGGAGTACATCCTGGCGAATCGCTCGGCGATGCTCGGAGAATTGTTGTCCCGCCTGCAAGGGATCGTTCGCGACGAGAAGCGTGCGGCTGAGGTAGCTCCGGCCAAAGGTACGTTCTTCAAAACGCAGTTCCGCGTTAAGGACTTCGGCTTATTCCTCTTGCGCCAAGCTGCACTCTATGGCGAGCAGAACCGTGTTCAGCACGTATTGGATAAGCTGGCCGAGGACCAGGAGGCCTCCAGCGTGGAAAACTCTTCGCTGCTGCCGATCTGTGATCACATCATAGTCCACTTAGTGGAACCCACCAGCAGAAAACAAAACTCGACGAAGCTGTTTATGTCTTTCAAACAGCACTGGGACGCGATGTTCAGCGGCACGAAGTTCATTTTTGAAGACGGAAGGGCTCTTTCACGCTACGTCAACGCGAATCTCGCGCAATTTGAGCGTGCCTATGGCTTGAGAAAGAGCAAGCAAGGAAATAATCCCGTGTACTACTTCGCGCCAACCCCGGAGCAGGTCGCAACAGCAAAGGAGCGGCTGGGCTGCACCTGTTCAAGGTGCAATCCGAACGTAACCGGCAACCCAGGCCTACGACCGAGAAGCATAGACGACATGTAATTTAAAACGCTACCAATACCTTTGGTAAATCAGAACGCAGGAAGGAATCATGCATGATGACAAATAACACAGCAATTTCCGAAGCACTAGCCAGCGCTGGAGAAGTAATTGCCTCCGGGCTACACGAGTTGGCAGCCGCGATCATAAACCTCTCACCACACGAAGAAACCGTAGCGAGTAAACCCTTCACCCCTGAGGAGCGAAGGTTCCAGCTGTGTCAGCAGCAACTATTACTGCTCCTGCAGTTTCGGGATGAGGAGTCGGGTGAGCCGGAGACCGTGTCGATGGGCAATTTGGCGGCCGAATTCGATGGCACATATTCGGAGTTAAGCGAGACATTACGAATTCTGCGCAGAGCCGACGTCGTGGCAGAGAAGCAATTAAAGTTCACGGCGAAATTTCGAGCGATCACTCCCCAAATCTTGTTCAATTTGCGGACGCTGTGCAACCTTAGCAAGGATCGCTTCATTGAAAACCCGCTTGACGACCTATAAGGAGAGCACTTTGAGACCAACTGGATCACACCCACACCATGGGGCAGCCTTATGCCGGTATCAAACCTGTGTGTTGCTTCTAACACAGCTGCTCGCCCGGATTAACCGCGACGATGACCCTCCCGTTTCCGTGACGATGAACGGTATTCTCGCCGAGATCGCCCGCTCGCCTCAGCAGATTAGCGCTGGCCTCGACCTGTTGCGCGAACAAGGGCTCATCACGATTTGCGATGGAGTGGTGAAAGGCACGCTTCAGGACATCAGGCCCTCAACCCTAAACCAATTGCGGATGGCCTGCAGAGTACCTGTGACGACCGAAATCAATACTGAACGTCTTTCGTAAACCAGTGCTTTGCCGCCTAGGCCTTTTGTGAGTGGCCGCGCTTGGGGAACTTTGTCGCGGACCCGGCTCTTACACCGGGCCCGTGGTGGTTGGGGACCTACATGTCGTCGAGACAGCTGACATCCGCGCCAGCGGGAGCCTGCTGCTGTGCGTTCTGACCGGCGAACAGCGCCGCCATGTCAGTCAGGCTGACAACCTTGCCGAGTTTCTTGGTGAGGAGGACGCCGTCGAGGAAAGGTTTGACGGCTTCCTGGACTTCGGCGACCAGTTCAGGATTCTGGCGGAAGCGGCATTTCAGAGCGACCTTGTTGTATTCAAAGCCGACACCGTTGCCGTCCTTCCAGGACATCTTGAGGTCGAAATCTACGATCTTCTCGTCGTCCATAACAAGATTACTGACACGACGGAAGCCGGAGCGTGAGAGCTTCACCCAGCGGACTTCATAATCGATCGGAGGGATGACGTCCTGGCCTGCGGCGTCCTGGGTCTTGTAGTACTTGCCATCCTTCTGGTTGGCGTTGGTGTACTGCAAGGCCAGCGCGGCCACGATCAGCCCGGCCTTCGCCTTATCGTTACCATCTGTTTTCTTGCAGCAGACGGCGGGCTCGCCGATGATGACGCCCTTCTTGTCGCGCTTGGAGAGACAGCGATAGCTGCCCTTGTTCTCGATGTAGTGCACCCAGGCTTTCTTCGCCGGGAGCAGGTCAGTCAGGAGAGCGAAACGTGCGACCCGATTCTTCTCGGGAAGGATCTTGTCGAGCCCATCACTCTTTGAGACCGTATTTTCATCGCCAAATTCCACGTCGAGGTCGTCGGCGTCGAGGATTGGATTTGCTTTAGGTGCGAGGTCTTCATCATTTTCGAAATGTGCCATTGGTATTGCTCCTTCGACCCAACGCGTAACTGGGTCTGTGAGCGAATACCTAATGACGGGAAGGTTCTCTAATTACTTTGAAAATATTTTTGAGATTTGTTGCGGAGGGGGGCTTATCAGGACCAGATGGTGGCGATCCGTAACGCGCACTGGTACGGACTGCCCTGCTTGTTGCGCCAGTTCGCCAGCACCACGATCGACGCGAAGGCCTTGTCGTGGTCGAGCCGGAGGGTGTCGAGGTATTTCGCCTTGGAAGGTGAAATTGCCATCCGGCGCAGGTTTTCCGTGTCGTTGTCCTTCACGAAGGCCCAGCCAACCAGATCCTTATAAAGACAATTCAGGCGGAGTTGGGGGTCGACATCCTGGCCGAGCCACTCGGTGGGATGCTTCCAGGGGTCATTCCATTCAATGAACGGCTCCACGTCATCCACCAGCAGGCGCACGGCCCGGTCGAGCGCACCCCGCACGTCCAGCACACCGTGCTTGGTGATGCGGTTGACCACCTGCTCGATCTTTTCCTTGGTCAGCTCCTGCGGGTCCATGGTGATGATCGAAGCGGCCAGCCTGACCAGGGCGTTGGCAGCGGCAGAACCCTTGACGATGGGCTCCGCCGACCAGATGCCGGTGCGACGCCGCACCTCTGCCGAGAGGTCGATCTGGTGGGCCCCGTACACCTGAAACAGGCATCCTTCTTTGCCCAGCAAGTCGTCGTCGGTCACCCGAGTGCGGGTTTCGACCTGGCGACCCAGGTCCTGTTCGATGTAGCGGATGTGGGCCGGGTCACTGCCGATCACGATGTTGTTTTTCGGGGTCGATTTGCGGGAAAGAAAGGTGGGCGCGGAAGATTCCGCGCCCTTATGAGTTCGTTGTCGCCGGATCGAACCGCAGTACGCGATGGCTGTAGATGCAAATCACTGTGGAATTCCAGCGTGCGCTTCCCTGCCCCAAAACTTGTAAACAATTTTCGAACCGATTCGATTTTTCTTTGTTGGTGTGAGTACTCATCGACAGGGAGTCTTAAATGACAAGTTCAATCGACCCGAAGCCGCTTACAATCATCGACCGGTTGGAGCAACGCACCACCTTTCTTGATACCAAAGAAATCATGGAGATTATCAATGAGGACAGGAACACTGTTTGTCGGTGGGTCCGGATCGGATATTTGCCCGCAAGCCGGGTAGGCAACAAGAACAAGTATGATCCGGTGCAGCTGGCAGCTTGGCTTCGCACGCGTCAGATCACCTAGTACAAAGCCCCGAGGCGCTTGCCTCGGGGCTCCAACAGCCAGTTATAGCCGATTCCTCTCGGGAAGAAGACCCTATGTCTGGGACGGTTTGGCTAGCGGTTGTTTCCGGCATTGCAACCAATCGAATGTGCCGTTGACCCGTTCCCTCGTCTTAGGTGACCGCCGATCAGAGATGGCGATATACCGCAGCGTGGTCGCCAGGTCCTCATGCCCAAGCCATGCCTGAATGGTACATACACCCGCACCTTTCTCGTGGTGCATGGTCGCGAAGGTGCGCCGAAATTTGTGCAAATTCCAGTACTCACAGACCGGATGGTCTTTGCAGGATAGGCCGGGTTTATTGCGGCAGAACCCGCAATTCAGGCCAGCGCGAAAAGCAATCTGTTTAAGCATCCGCAAGAAATGACCCTGCGTACCTCCTCTAGGGGCTGCAAACACGAACATGCCGTAGCTGTTCTTCCGGCGCTCTACCAAGCGGTCGATCAACCGGTCGGGCACTGGGACCTCGCGTCCTTCATTGTCTTTCACCCTGAATTTCAATCCCGTTTTCTTACGCGCCTTCACGACCTTGCCACCCTTATCGATATCAGGCCAGGTCGTGTACTCCACCTCCTGTTCCCGAAACCCCGACTCCAGGAAGAACTCAAATGTGAGAGCTTCCTCCTCCGTACACTCCGCGAAAAGGTTGAGCAGATCCTCGTCAGTATAAGCGTCCGGAATCGGCTCTTCATATTTCGGGCGCTCGTTTGGCTTCAGCATGTCACTGGGATTGACGCCGAAGCTGCGCATCATAATACCGATGAACGCATAGTGGTTAAAGACAGTCCTCGGTTCGAGCTGGACTTCATTGCGAAGATAGCTGATGTGATCGAGGAGCTGTTGCCTGGTTATCGCCTGTATTGTTAGCGCTGGGCACTGAGCAGCAAAAAGATTATCGGCATGGCTGTAGGCCTTGTATGTCTTGTCCGACTTGTGCTCCTTGACGTAGGTCAGATAGTCGTTGACCTGTGATTTGAAGTTCGTGTCTGAAATGGGCGCTTGCTGGGGAGCGGGCTCTAGCAGGGCAATGCCAAGTGCCTGTGCATTCGCCCTTGCGTTCCTTTTTAAGATTTCCACCTCGGCATCAGCCGGATCTACCCCGATACGTCCCCACTCTTTCCCGCCCAGGCGCACGTAATACACACCGTCAGGGTGGCACTCCTCCAGACCGTCGACAAAACAACAATGTGGTTTGAGCTTCTTTGTCTTCGGGTCATATGCCGGTTCGACAAACCTACGATCTTTTCCGTGCCCGATACGAAGCTTGAGATGTATGCCCGGATGCGTGTTGCTTCCATGAGAAGCGGTACCCATGAGTTTTCCTCCCAAGCATGAGTACTCACCCCCACGGGAAAACCTGGAATGTCTCAAAAAGAATTTGGAATTGTATCCAGCGGTGTAACCAGCCATTTAAATAGCTGATTCTAAAGGAATGGCGGAGAGACAGGGATTCGAACCCTGGGTACCCTTTCGAGTACACACGCTTTCCAAGCGTGCGCCTTCAGCCACTCGGCCATCTCTCCGTGGGAAGACTTGTTGCGGAAGCGCCGGAACCGCAGCGCTTTTCCATTGTAACGTATTAACCCGGCTAGGCTGGGAGCGCGGCGAGCTCGCACTGAAAAAATATTGGCGGGCATCACGCCCGCCAACGTTGGTCTCGCTGCTTCGAACGAATCGAAGGCTATCTACTCGCCTTCGCCCATCTGCTGCGCCAGATAGTTGGCGATGCCCATCTCGCTGATGGAGTGCAGTTGCGCTTCCAGCCAGTCGATGTGGTGCTCTTCGTCGGTGAGAATGCTCTCGGCCAGTGTCTTGGAGGCGTTATCGCCCTGGGCAACGCACAGCTTGATGCCGTCGTTCAAGCGCTTCACGGCGTCAATCTCGAGCTGCAGATCGTTCTTGAACTGCTGCTCAACGGTGTTGCCGATATTGATCTTGAAGTAGTCGCTCATGTTGGGCGTGCCGTCGAGATAGAGAATTCGTTCCATGCACTTTTCGGCGTGCACCATTTCCTCGATCGACTCCTTCTTGACCTTTTTCCCCAGCCGGTAGTAGCCCCAGTTGTCGCACATTTCGGCGTGCAGAAAATACTGATTAATGGCGGTCAGCTCCGCCTTTAGTACCTGATTTAAGAATGCAATGACTTTTGGATCGCCTTTCATATCGCCTCGCAAAATTTCAAAATGAAGTGCAGGTACGGTACGATAAACTGGTGCCCGGCTTAGGCCTGATGGAACGAGGCCACCGCCGAGTCTTCGTCCTCGACTACCTCGAAGATGGTGTACAGCTTGGTAATCTGCAGGAGGTTGTGAACATGCTTGCTCAGGTTCATCAGCTTGAGCTGGCCGCCCTGATTGCGCACCGAGGTGTAGCAGCTCATCAGTTCCCCAACACCTGCGCTGTCGATGTGGCGCACGTCGCGCAGATTGAGCAGGATGTTCTTGTAGCCCTGGCTTAGCATGTCGCGCACGACATTGCGAACCACGTCCGTGCCTTCGCCGAGCCTTAGTTCGCCAATGGTGTCCACGATGAGGACCTGATCCACCAGCCGCGTACTGGTTTTAATGCTCAAATTCGCCCCCGATTCCTACCGGTCCGGGCTGGGCCACCGGCAAAGGCAGAGCTGGACAAGCAGCCTTATCGTACAACCTCAGGAATTGCAGGGGAAAATAAAAAGCGGCCCGGCGCGAGAAACGTCGCAAAAACGGCAGTTGCACGGCTATTGCAACTTGAACATCGCGACCAGGAGGAATATGGCTTCCGCGGTAGCCAGTGAGATCCATATCTTGCGGCGGAAGCGGGTTCTGCCGATGTCACGCACAAGTTGACCACGGGTCGCAATCATGAGCGGATCGGCCGGCGCAAGCTCGGCGATAGCAGACACTACGGCGGGCGCGGGCTCGATCCATGGTGACATTGGCCGTCACCAGTTGCGGCTTGTCTGGATGATAGAGCTTGGGTCCCGCGATTAATGTTGACCAGTCCAGCAGCTGCAGGCTGGCATCGACGCCAAAGGCAGCCACGGGCTGCGCGGTGAGTTGCAACGCAGGCAAGCGCTCCGGCGAGAGACGGTCGCGCACACTCTGGAGTAGCGAATCCCACCAGCCGTGGCTCAAGTCATCAGCCAACAGTTCGCCGACATCGACAGGCTGGGACGTCAGATCCAGCGGAGGCAGCCGCTCCGGAGAAATTACATCACCGATGTTGGTAAATACGGTGCGATACCAAGGCAGCTCCAGTTCCTCGCCGGGCAGCATCACGGCGACGGGTTTGGAGGCCAGCTGAAGAGGAGGCAGCCGTTCGGGCGCGAAGCGGTCGGCAAAATTGATCAGCAATGAGCGCCAGAGGGAAACGGTCATACCTTCGGGCGGAGAAAAATCGAGATCAAACATCCAGTTTCGCGCCTGCTCCTAGTGCTTCATGACGGCGGACATGGGATTACCGTCTTTAACAGTATAATCCGGCGGCACCTGAAAAAGCTTCTCGTTGGGCGCGCGCCGCTCAATATTGGTCACCCGCATTTCGCTATGGCCCGACTGGCCGTCGTCAGAGATGCTGAGGATGATCATTTGCAAGTCGCGCGAGTACCACACTTCGCTCACGGTGATGATGGGCTCACTCTGGCCATCGGTAATGGTACGCGTGGTACGCGTCCCTATGGCCGGGAGCCCCTCGATCATCCTGCTTCCCAGAGGCTCGGCTGCCGTTTGAGTCGCCACTCCAGGATGCGGAGAGGTGAAGGTTGCGCCTGCCGAGGTTTCCGGAGTGGTCAGCAAAGCTCTGCCGGATTTAGTCGGGATGCCGCCGTGGGGAGCTTCCACAACCGCGGCTGGAGGTTCGCCCAGTCGATGTACGCTGGCCGTCCTGGTGCGCGGGTCGAGATGAATAATCTCGTGCAGATTGGGATCCTGGATCGCAATATGTTCCAGGCTATCGACGCCGCTCAGCGTGCCCACCTGCGTTTCTGTGCGTACCCGTCCCTGCGAGTCGCGAAAAATTCTGCCGTGCGTCTCGCGATGAACGTGATATCCGTTGGCGAGAACGTGGTCGTATTCGGTGACGACCTGCGCAGAAAAAGGCGCATTCTTGATAGTCATTGGAATCGCCGGCGCATTCGGCGGGAGAGAAGTTACGCTTCCGGCGGCCTGGGCGCCGGAGAGCGCGGAACACGGAGTAACGGCCAGCGCGAAGAGTACCAGCACTCGTATAAAGCCATTACTCAAGAAGTCTGAAGTGGCGCTAGAGCTTCCAGTGGCCATCGGCCATCCTTAACTACTTAAACAACTATAGTAAGTGCGGACGACGCCGAGCCAGAGACCATAGTGGCGGGAATAACAAAAGTTACGCCCCAGGCGGCGGAAGTAGTACAGCTCCGGAACGCCTTCTGGACGTATCCGGAGCCTCAGCCCACGTACTACGCCGTGTGCGCCATTCCAACTCCAGCACCCGCTGCCACGCCCCGAACTGCGTAATGCTGCTCTGGCACCTCGAAGGCGGCGGCCGTAAACGTTTCCTTGATCAGGCGATTCGTATCGAAATACACCTGCCAGTAGTCTTTGTTGTTGCAATAGGGACGGACGGCGAGAACCGTCCCTGCGAGGTTGAAGGTCAGGATCTCGACATCCGGGGCCGGAGCGGTCATCACATTTGGAATTCCGGCGACGGCTTTCTTCAACATAGCCATGGCGGCATGGACATCTACGCCATGAGCAAGCTGAGCCGTGAGCTCGACCCTGCGGTAGGGATTGGTGGAGAAGTTCTGAATCACGTCTCCGAAAATCTTGCCATTGCCGACAATGTTTCGCACATTGTCGAGCGTGTCGATAGAGCTGGCAAACAGCCCGATCTCGTGGACCGTACCCGTAACTCCGCCAGCAGTTACAAAATCTCCCACCTTCATCGGCTGCAGGATGACGAGAAAAACTCCAGCCGCAAAGTTCGACAGCAGGCCACTCCATGCCAGTCCGATGGCGACGCCGGCAGCGGCAATCAGAGCAGCGAGACTCGTGGTCTCCACCCCGAAGAAGCCGAGGATGGCGATTACCAGGATGATGTTCAACAGTGCCGCGACCGCATTTTGAATGTAGCGGATGACTGTCGGATCGATCTTCTGTTTGGTCATGGCCTTGCCGATCATTCGGGTTGCCACACCAATCAACCATCGTCCCACGATCCACAGTACGATGGCCTCCAGAACCCTAATGCTCAGGGCCAGCGCTAACGTCCAGCCGGACTGCAACAGATCATTAATCTTGGTTTGCATGTTCCCTCCTCCTGAGAAGACGAACTTGGCCCGGAAAGCCGAAGTGGGCAACTGTGCGCGGGATGTTATCACGGTTCGCGAGGAGTGCGGTTCAGAAAGCGGATACAAGAATAGGGAGTTTTAACTGGAAATTAAAAAGCGGCCGGGTGGCCGCTTTCCGGCTTACATTCTCTTGCTGCTTTAATATTCCGCGTCTTCCAGATTCGGTGGCTCCGGTTCTTCGTCGGGCTGGGACTTGACGCTGCGCGGAGGCTCGCCGCCGGACTCATCAGTGTCCTTCTTCTTCAGCCGAACGACGGTGATCTTCGCAAAGCCTTCTTCGAACTTCGGAGGCCGCAGCTTGGCAGCCATGCGCTGCATCACGTCTTCCGGAACGTTGCGATCACGACGCCGATTGCGTTCGATGCAGACCTCGGGCGGCACATCGAAGAAGACGGCGTGAGCTTCGTAACCGAAGTCGTGCGCCAGCTTGATCCAGCTGCGCCGCTCGTGGGCAGAGAGATTGGTGGCGTCGAGGTAGTTCGAAGGCCGCCGCGCCAGCAGGCGCGCGCGCAACATGGAACGAAGGGTGGAGAACACCAGGTCCTGATAGCGCTGCTCGGTGACATCATCGAACAGCAGAATGCGCACCATATCGCTCGACAGGGGCAAAATGTTATGGCGCTTGAACCAAGTGCTCTTGCCTGAACCGGGCAATCCAATCGACAGAACCACCGCGCCTTTCGGCTGCTTCGATCGACCGCTTGCCGCAGGTTGTGCAGCGGGTTCGGCAACATCGACGGGCGCTTCCGCTTCCCCACCTTCGCCGGTGGGACCTCCGGGCGAAGGCAAAGACGGTGCCTGGGCTTCCTGAGGGCGATTGCCGCGTCCTCGACGTCCACGACGCCGGTTGCGATCCCGCCTCTGCTGCTGGGGAACTGCCTCGCTGCCGCCGGCTTCAGCCATGGGCTGGACTTCCTGAAGCTCCGATTCATCGGGTTGGGCTTCAAACACCGGCTGCGGGCCCTGCGTCGATTCGGCCGAAACGGGATCGGGAAATCTGGGCTGCAAGGGGGCGGGGCCTTCCTGCTGACCCGGCTTGTCGTCTTGCTTTTCGCCTTGCGGCTTGCGCCGCTTGTTGCGGTCACGTGTCCATCTTCGCATGTTGCTCTTGTAACACGGTCAGCTAGGCGGGAGCAATCCGGAGATGGAGCCGGCGGTGGCAGCCGGAAAACATTGATTGCGACGCGCCACCATTCGAAATTGAGACTGTTCCCCTTTTGTGGTGTGCACGCGTGGATTGTGATGCGTAACATTGCCTCACCCCAATCCGGATGCTACGATTTTTTGTTTGATCAACATTGCCGTGCCGCGCTGTGGGGCCCAGCAATCAATTTTGGTATTCCGGTTTCATTTCGATGAAGGACGAGGTTATATGGCAATTAAGGTTGGCATCAATGGATTCGGCCGCATCGGCCGCAATATTCTCCGCACCGCCCTCACAGATTCCGGACTGGAATTCGTTGCCGTCAACGACCTCACCAGCCCGAAGACCCTGGCGCATCTTCTAAAGTACGACTCCATTCTTGGGAACTTAAAGAATGAGATCTCGGCTACCGACAATTCCATTACCGTCGACGGCAAGACAATTAAGGTTTTCGCCGAAAAGGATCCGGCCAAGCTGGATTGGGAGTCGGTGGGGGCGCAGGTGGTGGTGGAATCGACAGGAAAGTTCACCAAGGCGGAGGATGCGAAGAAGCACCTGCGCGGGCCTGTTAAGAAGGTGATCATCTCGGCGCCGGCGACAGGCGAAGACATCACGATCGTGATGGGCGTTAACGAAGATAAGTACGACCCGGCCAAGGACAACATCATCTCCAACGCGTCCTGCACAACCAATTGCCTGGCGCCGGTCGCCAAGGTGCTCCAGGACAAGTTCAACATCACCTGCGGGACGATGACCACCATTCACTCCTACACCAACGATCAGGTCATTCTCGACTTCCCGCATAAAGACCTGCGCCGCGCTCGTGCGGCTGCACTGTCTATGATCCCGACCTCTACGGGAGCAGCCAAGGCTCTGTCGCTTGTCATTCCCGAGTTAAAGGGCAAACTGGATGGCTTTTCCATGCGCGTGCCCACGCCGAATGTCTCCGTCGTCGACCTGGTAGTGTTCGTCGAGAAGAAGACCAGCGTCGAGGAAGTGAATTCCGCGTTGAAGGCCGCTGCGGAGGCTGGTCCTCTGAAGGGCATTCTGGGATACGAGACGGCGGAACTGGTCTCGATCGACTATCGCGGCGACGATCGCTCGTCCATCGTGGACGCACCTATGACGCGCGTGGTGGCCGGCAACTGCGTGAAGGTCATCGCATGGTACGACAACGAGTGGGGCTACTCTTGCCGCGTGCGCGACCTGATCCATTATCTGGGCAAGAAGGGGCTCTAAAGCAGAAGGCTGTTGTCAGTGGTCGGGGGTTGGGTGTGAGACGGGCTTTCCGGCTCCGGCCACTATTCATCAACGGATTTTCTAGACGAGCCAGCTCCTGCTGACAACCGGCAACTGGCAACCGACAACTGGTATTCGCTATGTCAAAGCTCTCGATTCGCGATCTTCCGCTGAGTAATAAGCGCATCTTCATGCGTGTGGACTTCAACGTTCCGCTCGACGACGGCCGGGTGATGGACGACACTCGCATCCGCGAAACGCTGCCCACCATCGAGTACGCGCTGCGCCATGGCGCGCGCCTCATTCTGGCTTCGCACCTCGGCCGGCCCAAAGGCAAGCCGAATCCGAAGATGAGTCTCAAGCCAGTGGCCGAACGACTGCGCATCCTTCTGGACGACGTCTTGCGCCGCGGGGAGAATGTGGGTTTTTCTCCCGACTGCATCGGCGTTCAGGCCGAGGAAATGGCTGAAAAACTGGAGCGCGGCCAGTCATTGCTCCTCGAGAACCTGCGTTTCCATGCGGAAGAAGAAGCCAATGATCCCAACTTTGCCAAGCAGCTTGGTCGCCTGTGCGATTACTACGTGAACGACGCCTTTGGCTCGGCGCATCGCGCGCACGCATCGACCGAAGGCATCACGCATTTCGTCGAGAAGAACGCAGCTGGGCTGCTGATGGAAAAGGAACTGGAGTATCTCGGTAAAGCCCTCTCCCATCCGCAGAAGCCATTCGTAGCAATTCTGGGCGGCGCTAAAGTCAGCGACAAGATCGGCGTGATCAAGCACCTGATGGGCAAGGTCGATACCTTCATCATCGGTGGGGGCATGGCTTATACCTTCCTCAAAGCGCAGGGACACGAGATCGGCAAATCGCTGCTGGAGGCCGACAAAATCGAACTTGCTAAAGAAACGCTGGCCCAGGCGAAGGCGCACAACGCCAAGTTCCTGCTGCCGGTGGATCACGTGGCTGCCGACAAAATGGAAGCGGGAGCGCGGATTCAGAATATCGGCGAAGGCCAGCCGATTCCGGCGGACATGATGGCGCTCGACATCGGCCCGAAAACCATCGATCTCTTTTCCGACGAGATCAGCAATGCGCGAACCATCGTGTGGAACGGTCCGATGGGAGTCTTCGAGATTGAGGCGTTCGCCAAGGGCACGAAGAAGATCGCACACGCGGTTGCCGATAATGGCGCCGCGACTTCGATCGTAGGCGGAGGCGACAGCGTAGCGGCCGTGAAGGCCGCCGACGTTGCCGACAAGATGACGCACATCTCGACCGGGGGCGGTGCTTCGCTGGAATTTCTCGAAGGCAAGAAGCTCCCCGGCGTGGAAGCGCTGAGCAACAAGTAAGAAGAGCGGCTACTTACTCTTAGCCGCTGTGCCTTGCTTCGCGATTACCATGTCCTTGATTCCGTTGTAGGTCGCCTGCGGTATGACCTTCTTCGAAACCAGGTCGGTCTTCGCATGGTACGGCCGGTTATCGATGATCTTCTGCGAATAGGCAGCACCGATCCCGGGTAGAGCCTGAAGTTGATCCTTCGTTGCGGTATTCAGGTCCAGTTTCGCGGCCGTACTCGCACTGCCGCTAGATTGCATGCCGGCTGCAGGCTTGCTTGCCGTGGTGCTCGACGACTGTGCGAAGCTCAGCGCCGAGATTACGAGCAACATCGAAAGAACCACCGACCAACGTCCAAGTGTCTTCCTCATCACGCCCCTCTTTCTCGAACCTGCCCGGGCTGAAGGCCGGGCAGCAGTTCGACTCCGTACCACGAATTGGAAAAACTACACAGCGGGCATTGTAAAACGTCTTCGCTTCGTCTGCTCGACGAAACAGCCGGCCGGATTCAGCTCACAGCTTTCTCCAGCAACCCGCTCACTGCCGCAATGTTCGGCAGCAGTTCCGCTGGAATGCTGTGCCGCTGTTGCAGGTATGCCGGATCGTTGTACGTCAGTTTGACCTGTCCCTCGAGGTCCTCCCAAACCAGCGCCTTTAGCGGCAGATCGATGGCCGCGCTCGGTGCCGCCTGCATCAGGGGTGTGCCGCCCTTGGGGTTGCCGAAGATCAGCAGCTTGGTCGGACGCATTGCCAGCCCCGCCTTCGCCGCCTCTCCGCTGTGATCGATAAGCGCAAACACCTTGATGTTTTTTTTCTGGAGCAGCGCCTGCAGGCGTTGCAGCGTTTCGTCCACGGAATGTTTGCTCGCCAGATGAATCAGGCCGTTCTCGCCAGTCGCACTCATGTCTTCCCTCTTTGAAAACCGACGAGTATCCGATGCCGCAGCTTCCTCCGCGGCTGCACTCGTTGTGTGAGAATAACCACATGGGACAAACACCCTGGGATGCCGTGATCTTCGATTACGGTCGCGTGCTGAGTCACTCTCCGACGCCTTTCGAACTGCAGGAATTTGCGAGTCTGGTCGGTATCAGCGAGCCGCCATTCTTCCGGATCTACTCCGACACGCGCGACGAATACGACTGCGGCCGGCATGACTGCCACCAGCACTGGCAGCATTTTTCCAAGGCTGCCGGAGTCTCACTCAGCGCGGATCACATTGCTCGAATCGTGGAGTTCGAAAATCGCATGTGGGTACGCGCTAATCCCGCAGCGCTGGACCTAGTGCGCGAGATCAAAGCGCAGGGCATGCGCACGGCAATCCTGTCGAACATTCCGCGCGACCTGCTGGCCGAAGTGCGCAGGGCCTTCGACTGGCTGAACGAATTCGACGTACAGATATGGTCGTGCGACCACGGCGTAATCAAGCCGGGTGCGAAGATCTACCGTATTTGCCTCGACGCGCTCGGCTGCGAACCCGAACGTGCCCTGTTCTTCGACGACCGTCCTCGTAATGTGGAAGGAGCCCGTGCGGTGGGTCTTGAGGCTTACGTCTTCGAGTCAGCGGAGCAGGCGGCGGAGATAGTTAGAAGGAAGACGAAAGAAGCCCTAGCCTCAAAGGCTAAGCGCTAAAACGTCGAACCTTGTTCCCGAAGCTTTATTGTTCCGGCCTGGGCAAATTCGCGCCGAGCACGTGAACTGACAACTGGCCACTGACAACGGTTTTCCTTTGCCCGCAAGAAGCGGATAGCTGCCTTTGAACGGCGGACGTACTGTATGAGCATGCAAATCGAACTTCGAAACAAATGGCAGCAGGTAATGGCGCGCGACGCTCGCCAGGACGGTCGGTTCGTTTTCGCGGTGCGCACCACCGGAATTTATTGCCGGCCTTCGTGTCCCAGTCGCAGGCCGCGCCGCGACTCGGTTGAGTTCTATGCCAATCCTAACCAGGCAGAGCGCGCCGGCTATCGTGCCTGTCTGCGCTGCAAGCCGACCGAGGTCTCCGCGCAGGCGCAATACGTCACGAAAGCCCGGCAGCTTCTGGATACGGCAGAGGGCATTGTCACGCTCGCCGAGCTCAGCAAGCGCGTGGGGCTGAGTCCGTTTCATTTGCAGCGGCTGTTCAAGCGGGCCACCGGCCTCAGCCCGCGCGAGTATCGGTCGGCTCGCCGCATAGAGCAGGTAAAGTCAGGCCTGCGCAAGGGCGACGACGTGACCACCGCGCTCTATGACGCCGGCTTCGGTTCACCTAGCCGCTTATACGAGAAGGTCCCCAGTCAACTCGGCATGACGCCGGGGGAATATCGGCGCGGAGGATCGGGAGCGAAAATTCGCTTCACCATCGTTCCAACCCCGCTTGGACGGATGCTGGTGGCAGCAACGGATCGCGGATTGTGCGCGGTTCGCTTTGGCGAAAGTGTGTCGGAACTGGATCGTGATCTGCGCCAGGAATTTCATGCAGCAGAGTTGTCATCGCGACGATGCTGCACTGCGCGAATATGTCGAATCGTTGCTCGCCTCGATTCGCGGAGACCGGAGCACCATCGATCTGCCACTCGATGTTCGCGCCACTGCCTTTCAGCAGAAGGTCTGGGAGACGCTGCGGCAGATCCCGCGCGGAGAAACGCGCAGCTACACGGAAGTCGCCTGCGAGATTGGCTCGCCGGCAGCAGTCCGCGCGGTGGCCCGAGCCTGCGCTTCCAATCCGGTGGCGATCACAGTTCCCTGCCATCGCGTGGTCCGCAGCGACGGCGATCTTGCCGGATATCGCTGGGGGATCGAGCGCAAGAAGAAACTGCTGGCAAACGAGCGTGGTGCCCCAGGTTCGCGTCCTTCTTCTGGACGTTAACCTGGGAGTGTTGTTTACCCACCCACGTTAGCCCAAAAAATGGGCGAACGTGGGGCACCCGACCATCTTGTGCACGACTTCCTAACCTCTCCGGGGCAGCCCATTCCCATTACTCTGCTTCCAATAACCTGCCGGACTGAGTTGCTGTCGGCAGCCAATCTTCTCAGCGGCAGAAGGCGGAGCAATGGCTACTCAGGAACCAGAGCAGGACAACGCGTTGTCGAAGATGGCGCGCGGCGTAGGGTCGGCGTTGGGTACGGTCGCATCCAAGGTCAACGATCTCGTTGGAGATAAGTCCGATGCCGATGGGAAGCCCGAAGACAAGTCGACGAAGCCCGCGGATAGCGACGCCAAGTCATCGGAAAAATCCGAAAGCAAACCGGCCAAAGCGTCCAGCAGCCCGGCGCCGGCCAAATCTGCGCCCGCAAAGAAGTCAAGCGCGCCGAATGCAGCGAAATCCAAGCCTCACGCCCAGCAGGTCAAGAAGCTCAAGCGCGACAAGCATCGCCGCAAGCTTGGGCGAAAAACCCGCGGCTAAGAGCCCGGCAACGAACGATTGTGCCCCCAGGGTCGCGTCCCGCTGTTGGACGTCAGGCTCGGGGGCGTTGATTTGAAATCGTCCACCCGCCTTAGCCCAGGAGGTGGGCGAACGTGGGGCATAACATCCCTTATCTCGCGCACAACGCCCGACTTCTCTCTGCCCCCAGAGTTCCTGCCCGTGTTACCATGCCCCCGCCATGGAGGCAGAAGTTTCATGAGGCAACCGCGGTCGGTCATTTTCATCGTCGCTCTTTTCCTGGCAATTTCAGTCATCAGTAACGCTGCGGACGGCGGCCAGGCTCCACAGAATGCGAAACTGCCCAGCGACATCCAGGCTGTCTTCAACAAGCCGCTCTATAAAGGCGCGACTTGGGGCCTGCGGGTGGTCGACTCCGACGGCAAGTCCTGATCGACTACAACCCGACAGCAGAAGTTCTTTATCGGCTCGGTGCGCAAGGTCTTCTCTGTCGGAGAACTGCTGAACCAAATCGGCCCCGACCATACCTATGACACGCCCGTATACCGCGTCGGCAATGTCGACACTGCGGGAGTGCTGCATGGAAACCTGGTGCTGGTAGCCAGCGGCGACCTGACGATGGGCGGCCGCACCAACCCCGACGGCAGCATCGCCGTCACCGACTTCGATCACAATGAAGCTGATTCTCTGGGCAACGCCGAACTCACCGCACCCGACCCGACTGCCGGATACGCGCAGCTGGCGCAGCAGATCGCCAACGCCGGAATCAAGAAAGTTGCCGGGGACGTGATCGTCGACGACCGACTCTTTCAGCCATTCGACTTTCGCGGCCAGTTCAAGGTAACGCCCATCTTCGTGAACGACGACGTCGTCGACCTGACCATCAATCCCACAACGCCTCAGCGTCCGGCACTGATTAACTGGCGGCCAACCTCGGCTGCACTCGAAGTCGATACGAAGCTACTCACGGTTGCCGGCGGTTCCGATTACAGTCTGAAGCTGGACCCGGAATTTCCCCAATGCATTGGGACGCCCGGGTGCAAAGCCGCTGTTACCGGCAATCTGCCCATGGATTTTAGGCCAATGTTCACCAACAAATTTCCACTGGTGCAGGTCTTCCGCATTGTGAACCCCACCAACTATGCGCGCACGGTTCTGATCGAAAAGCTGCAGGACGCCGGCGTGGCGGTGGACGCCCCCGCGGTGAAACAGAATGCCGCGTCGCAGCTGCCGGCGCGCGCGGCATACGCCAATGACTCCATAGTCGCCAAGCTGCACGGCCTGCCGTATTCCGACTATGCGAAGTTCATCCTGAAGGTCAGCTATAACATCGGCGCCGATACCAGCCTGGTGCTGTTTGGCCTGACTCAGAAAGTTGACACCATGGGCGACGCGCTCGTGGCCGAGCAGAAGAATCTCGCCGCCAATTACGGAGTGCCCCCGGAGCAATATCACTTCGTCGATGGCAGTGGCGGCGGACCTTCCACTGCAACCACCGCCGCGGTGACGCAGATGCTGACGGCCCTTAGCAAGCGGTCGACGTTTCCAACCTTCCTCGATTCGCTGCCGAACATGGGCATCGACGGATCGCTCGGCTTCGTCAACCAGTTTGAATCCGACCCCAGCCTCGCGGGCGCGAAGGGCCACGTCCGCTCCAAGCCCGGAACCTATGCCGAGGGCACGGCGACGGGCCTGATCATCAAAGGCCAGGCCTTCGGTGGCTACATCGATGCCAAAAGCGGAAAACGACTGATGTATCAGGTGGTGGTCAATAATGTTCCGATCGGCCAGTTGACAGACCTGCTCCAGATTTTTCAGGACCAAGGTACCGTCTCGGCGATGTTGTGGAGAGACAACTAAACGAGGTCACAATCCCTGTTTAAGGATTAACTTCGGGATGCACCTGGCCCACGTTGGCCCAAAAGGTGGGTGGCCGTGATGCAAGCCCTAACCGCCAGATGGTCGAGCGATGCCACTGATTGACCTGAGTCAATTAACTGCTTCCCGATTCAGTACCCGCGCGTCTTTCGACGTTTCCCATCCCGCCTGCTGCTCATTTATACTTGCGAGTTTCGTACTATCATCCAAGCAACAACTGAAGGCGAGGAGTACCGGTGAAGATCCTGGTCTGCATGAAGCAGGTTCCGCAGAAAGACGCCCCTCTCAAGCTGAACGAGAGCGGGACGTGGATTCGCGACGACGTTTCCTACGAGGTAAACGAGCCCGACGCTTACGCCCTGGAAGAGGCATTGCGCCAGAAAGAGAAGCATGGCGGCGAGGTGGTGGTCATCACCAGCGGCCCGGCCCGGTCGCAACAGGTTTTGCGTGAAGCGCTGGCCAAGGGCGCCGACCGGGCGATCCATCTGGAGGGCGACAGCTTCGTTACGCTCGACGCGTTTAACACGGCTAAAGCCTTTGCTACCGCCATTAAGGATGAAAACTTCGACCTCATCTTTACCGGTCTGCAGTCGGACGACTTCGGCTTTGCCCAAACCGGCGTCATCCTGGCCGAGCTGCTGGGTTGGCCGCACGCCACCATCATCATGCAGATTGATAAGAGCGAGAGCGGGATCAGGGTCAAGCGCGAGCTTGAGGCCGGCTTCTTCCAGTTTGTAGACATGCCGCTGCCGGCTGTTTTGACCATCCAGTCGGGGATCAACAAGCTACGTTACGCCACGCTCATCGGCATCAAGCAGGCCAAGAACAAGCCGCTGAAGAAGGTAAGCTTCGACGAAGTCAAGCCAGCGCTGGGCGACAATTTGCAGAAGATCGAGAAGCTTTATATCCCGCAGAAGACGAAAAAGACCGAGGTGATCGAAGGGCCGCCGGCGGAAGTGGCGAAGAAGCTGGTGGAGAAATTGCGCAACGAGGTGCGGGTGATTTGAAGAACAGCGGCAATTGGCAGTTAGCATTTGGCAATTAGCAACTGGTGATTGCGGAAGGCTGTTCAAATATTGCGACGAATCATGGCTGAAACGCGGCAGTGTGTTTGAGGTATTTGGCTAGTTGCCAAATGCTGGTTGCTAACTGCTAATACGGCATCTAAATCGGGTGAGCCTTACTTCCGAAAGGAGCTCTGCTCGTTATGCCAGGATACGATCGCGATCAGGTTGCCATTGATAACACGGTTGAGAATCGCCAGCTGGGCTCGGTGCTGCTGACGATTGGCTGGATTCTGCTGTGGATGGATGGGCTGTTGGGCATCTTCTTCTTCCACAGCTTGAGGAATGGCTCGTGGTTTTGGCCGATCTGGCTGGGTATCGAAGGCCTGATCGGACTTGTGCTGGTGATCATGGGAACGCGCTACCGGCACGCCGTTGGCGCAACTCGATTGGGTCAGCGCGACCTGAAGCGGACGCTGCGGCAGCAGGCGAAAGCCGAAGCGGAAGATGACCAGGTGGCGTGACACAGTAGTGAGCCATCAGCTGTGGGCTATGAGCTGTTGCCGACCATTTGGATGGCAACCGGCGGCTGAACTACGCGCAGGTAACGGAGGCGAAGTCTTCTACCAGACGTGACTTCGCACCAAAGGAACAAAAGCTGGCATCGGCGCTTTGGCTCATAGCTCATGGCTAACAGCTAAAAGCTGCTTTTCAAGAACGGACGGAAATGGCAGATACGATCCTGGTGGTAGTGGAACAACGTGAAGGCAAACTGAATCGGGTCTCGCTGGAGACGCTGACCGGAGCGCAGGCTCTAGCCGCCGAAACCGGCTGGACGCTGGAAGCGGCGGTGGTCGGCAGCGGCGTAAGCGCGATCGCCAACGAGATTGCGAAAACGAAGGTCGCGAAGGTCTACGACGTCGAATCGTCCAAGCTTGAGCCTTACACTCCTGACGGCTTCGTCGCGGCGTTGAAGCAGTTCATCGAACAGAAGCAGCCGAAGCTGGTACTGATGCCGCACACCTACCAGGTGCGCGACTTCGCTCCAAAGCTTGCTGCCACGTTGAATCGCGCGCTGATCAGCGATGCCGTGGGCTACAAATATGAAGGCGGCAAGCTGTTGTTTACCCGGCAGATGTTTCAAGGCAAATTCGCTGCCGATGTCTCGTTCGTCGGCGAGGCCCCGTACTTTGCTACCTTCCAGAATGGCGCCTTCCGCGGCGACCAGGTGCAGCAGGGCGACGCTGCGGCCCCGGTTGAGACCGTGAATGTCGATATCGCCGACGGCGTGGTGCGCAACAAACCCGAAGCTCCGTTCAAGGAAGCCAAGCAGGCGGTCGATCTGACGCAAGCGGAGATCATCGTCGCCGTGGGTCGCGGGATCAAAGAGCAGAAGAATATCGAAATTGCGAAGCAGTTGGCGGATGCACTGGGTGGGGAGATCGCCGCGTCGCGTCCGATCTGCGACTCGGGCTGGCTGCCCATGGATCGCCAGGTCGGCTCCTCGGGGCAAACCGTCGCCCCGAAGCTCTACCTGGCGCTGGGCATCAGCGGCGCAATTCAGCACGTCGTCGGAATGAAAGGCGCGCGAACCATCATCGCCATCAATAAGGATTCCGAGGCGCCAATTTTCGAAATTGCAGATATAGCCGTTGTCGGTAACTTGTTTGATATCGTGCCACCATTGGTGGAAGAGGTGAAGAAAGCTAAGGGCGCTTAGGCGACCGACTCCCAACCTGAACTTTGTATCTCTGGTCCCTTGCGGACATGTTTATCTGAGCTCACCGGTTTTCCTGAGAGCTTTCAACACCTGTTATGAAACTCAGGGTTCTACTTCGTGCGGATGCAGGAACTTGCCGCTGTCTGTCCACGTATCTGAATGTTAGCGCCGAACAGAACTCTGACAATGTGAGATAGTTAAGAAAACGGGTAATACGTAAAGCGGACGACCCTCTCTCCTGGAATTGGCCTGATGATTGTTTTTCGTAAACCGCTCCCGGATGTTGAACGCCCGGTCATGGAAGCCGACGTGGTCATTGTCGGCGGAGGCCCGGCTGGCATGGCTTGTGCCCTGCGGCTGTCGCAGCTGATCGACCAGCATAATGCCACTCATCCCGATAACCAGCTCAGCAAAGAAAATATTTACCTGCTGGAAAAGGCGCGCGATGTAGGCGCGCACTGCCTGTCAGGAGCGCTGCTTGACCCGCGCTCCATGCGCGAGCTCCTGCCGGACTTCGAGAAGGAAGCGCCGCTCGACGCCGCCGTGACCAAAGAAGCGGTCTACTACCTCACGCGTACCGGCAAATTCAAGTTTCCGATTACGCCGCCGCCCATGCGCGATCACGGCAACTACGTCATCTCGATCAACAAGTTCGTGAAGTGGCTGGGCGGTAAAGTCGAGGAAGCCGGCATTACGGTTTTTACCGGGTTCGCAGGCTCAGAGCTGCTGTTCGAATCCGGACGCGTTTGCGGTGTTCGCACCGACGACAAGGGCGTAGACAAAAGCGGCCAGAAGAAATCGAACTTTGAGCCGGGTTACGACCTGAAGTCGAAGATTACGATTCTTGCCGAAGGCACGCGCGGTTCGCTGACCAAGCAACTGGTCGGACGCTTCCAGCTCGATCGCGAACGCAATCCGCAGACCTACGGCGTCGGCATCAAGGAATTGTGGGAATTGCCCTGCCGGACGCATCGCCCCAGGTGAAGTGATCTACACCATGGGCTATCCGCTGACCTTCAACGAGTACGGCGGCGCCTGGATTTACGGTTCGAAGGACAACCTCGTCTCGCTTGGCTTTGTGACCGGACTCGACTACGAGGATCCGCGCATCGATCCGCAGCACGTGTTGCAGGAGTTCAAGAAGCATCCGTTTGTGGCCAAGCTGCTGGAGGGCGGCAAGATGGTGCGCTACGGCGCGAAGTCGCTTCCCTATGGCGGCTGGTGGGCGGTCCCGCCGCTGGCCGGCGATGGCTGGATGATTCTGGGTGACTCGGCCGGCTTCCTGAATTCGCAGCGGCTGAAGGGCATTCACCTCGCGATCAAGAGCGGCATGCTCGCCGCTGAAACCGCGTTCGATGCGATGGCGAAGAGCGACTTCTCGCTGTCCGTGCTGGAGACATTCCAATCGCGAGTCGAGAACAGCTGGATCAAGAAAGAGCTGTGGCCGGTGCGCAACTTCCACCAGGGCTTCGAGAACGGATTCCTCTCAGGCATGTTCCACGCCGGGCATTCAGCAGTTCACCGGCGGCCGCGGCCTGAAGGCGCGTTACACGAACGACGCCGGACATCGCCACATGGAGCACCTGCGGCAGCTTCCTGCCGACGGCGGTCCCGAGGCAAATATCATTGGCCCGGCAAAAGGCGACGGCAAGATCACCTTCGACAAGCTCACTGACCTGTATCACTCGGGCACGAAGCACGAAGAAGATCAGCCGGCGCATCTTGTAATTCACGACACGACAATCTGCAACGAGCGTTGCGTGAAAGAGTTCGGCAACCCCTGCAAGAACTTCTGCCCGGCGAATGTCTACGAGATGGTCGAGGCGCAGGACACGCCGAGCGGGCTGGAGATCCACCTGAATCCTTCGAACTGCGTGCACTGCAAAACCTGCGACATCATGGACCCGTACGAGATCATCACCTGGGTACCACCCGAGGGCGGCGGCGGTCCGAATTACGAAGGGATGTGAGGAGGGCTGAAGCCCTCCCGCTCTTCGCCATTCGCTCTTCGCTTTTAGCCAGAGATACGAGTACTCGCGAATACCTCCATGTCATCCTGCGCGCAGCCGCGTCTTTCGCGGCGGAGTCGAAGGACCGCTATCGTTTCGAATAATGTCCCTGGTTATCGACCTGTCGTATCGACCGACGGCCTCAGCCCGAGCGGAGGGATCCCCGGTCCACGATCCACTGGCTTCCTGCTGCTGCTTTCTCCTCGGCCGCGCATCATATAATTGCAATCCATTGTTTCCGACCTCCGCAGCCTAACGGCATACCGATGGCTGCGGCGGCGGTGTCCCGCTGATGTTGGCGGGGCCGAGGGTGTGGAGGGAAACGTCCACGCCTCCCGTGCTTGGAAAGGAAACAAACGCAGCGTGCGTCCGCGCCGCTGTGTCTTTCCTTCCCTGCACAAAAAATAACGCTGCTCGCGATTCGTCTTTCGCTTTTCGCCAGATTTGCTGGTGAGCAGCTCTGGCGAACGGCGAGCAGCGAAAAGCGACAAGCGTGCTCCTACACGACAAACACGGACGCCGCATCAGCGATCTGCGGATCTCCATCACCGATCGCTGCAACTACAAATGCGTCTACTGCCGCTCGGGCAGCGACGGGCCGCAGTTTCCGGAGATGCCGATCGCCGACTACCTGCGCATGGCGCGCGTGTTCGTCGGCCTGGGCATCACCAAGATCCGCCTGACCGGCGGCGAGCCGCTCTTGCGCCAGGGCCTGGTCGATATGGTGCGCGAGCTGGCGACCATGCAGACGCTCGAAGGCGAGCCGCTCGACATCGCCCTCACCACCAACGGACATCTGCTGGCCGAGATGGCGCAGCCGCTCGCCGATGCCGGCCTCTCCCGTGTGACCGTCTCGATGGATGCGGTCGATCCCGAGCGCTTCGCCCGCATCACGCGCGTGCCCAACGCCTACGAGCGCGTGCTCGAAGGCGTTCGCACGGCGCAACGTGTCGGCCTGAATCCGGTGAAGATCAACTGCGTGCTGCTGCGCGGCTTCAACGACGATCAGATCACCGCCTTCGGCCGCTTCGCGCGCGAAGAAGGCGTGGCCGTGCGCTTCATCGAGTTCATGCCGCTGGAAGAAGACCGCGTCTGGACGCCGGAGATCGTAGTCACACTCGACGAAATTCTCACGCCGCATGGCGGAGTTCATGCCTCTGCGCGAGATCGGCCAGCTGGGCAGCGAGACTGCGCGGCGCTACGTTTTCGAAGACGGCATCGGCGAGATCGGAATCATCGCTCCTGTCTCGCATCCCTTCTGCGGACATTGCAGCCGCGTGCGCGTCACCTCCGACGGCAAGATTCGCACCTGCCTTTTCTCGGTGCGCGAGCACGACCTGGCGGCGCTGATGCAGCGCGGCGCCAGCGACGACGACATGGCCGGCTTCATCCGCGAAGTAGTCGACCAGAAAGAAGCCCGCCACCACATCGGCGAAGCCGGGCTTCATCCCTGCTTCAAGAACGATGGTGCACATCGGGGGATGAGGTAGCCATTGGGGATTCGGAAAGTAGCAATTGCGCGACTAGCCCCGCACACTGGGACAAAATCACCCACTCCCGAAACAGGACTCGCGAACATCGCCCCTTCGGTAATTCCCTTCGCCCTCCCATTCTGCCGATCTATAGTTAGCTCACCGCACGAAAAATCCCTCTGACCCTCCTGACGAGGCGACGCCTCAGCTCGCCTCCCGATGCTTGCGCCATAAATCGATCCGAAAGGACTCCTCCGTGAATTTAAGCCGAAAATTAATCAGTTTCGCTGTTGTGTCTCTGGTCATGATGGGCCTGCTTGCGCCGTGTGCTCTGGCCTGCACCGGCATCCGTCTGACCGCACAGGATGGCAGCGTCGTTCGCGGCCGGACCCTGGAATTTGGCACCGACCTGAACTCCGATGTCCTCATGATTCCTCGGGGCTTTGCCCGGGTAGGTGTCACTCCCGACGGCAAGCCGGGACTGATCTGGAAAGCGAAGTATGCCAGCCTGGGAGCGAATGGTGTCGGGCTGCCATACCTGTTCGATGGACTTAATGAAAAAGGCCTGGCGGTTGGCACCTTCTACTTCCCCACCACGGCTGGCTACATGCCGTACACGGCCGCTGACGCCGGCAAGACAATCGCTCCCTGGCAAGTCGGCTCGTATCTGCTGGAAAACTTTGCCAGCGTCGATGAGGTTCGCCATGACATCGGCAAGATCGTGGTACCTACTGTTATCTTCCCGGCTTGGGGATTCGCACCGCCGGCTCACTATGTGGTCTACGACGCGGCCGGCAATAGCTTGGTCATCGAGTACATCGGCGGAAAGCTCAACCTGTACGACAATCCGCTGGGCGTCATCACCAATACGCCGTCGTTCGACTGGCACATGACGAATCTGCGCAACTATGTGAACTTCTCGATGAACAATGTGCCACCGGTGAAAATTGGGTCGGTCACACTGGAGCCGACCGGCCAGGGCACCGGCATGCTGGGACTGCCAGGCGACTTTACACCGCCTTCGCGCTTCGTGCGGGCCGTGGCTTTCAGTCAGTCGGTGCTTCCGTCAAAGACCGGCGATGACGCGGTGCTCGAGGTCTTTCATATTCTGAATAACTTCGACATCCCTAAAGGCTCTACCCGGGACGGGCAGAAAGACGCGAACGGCAATATCGAGGCCGATTACACCTTGTGGACCAGCGTCACCGATCTGAAGAGCAAGCGCTTCTACTTCCGCACTTACGAGAACAGCCAAATTCGAATGGTTGATCTGACGAAGATGAATCTTGATGGCAAAAATGTCGTCACCATTCCGATGAAGGGGAACGAGGTAATTAAGCCGGTAATCCCCTAGTTGCAACTAGCAGGGGGGAGGCCGTTGCCAATTGTCCAATTGCTGCACTCCCCCTTGCGCAATCTTCACCTACGCGTAACAATTGAATCTGATGTCCACTGGCAACGTGCCGTAAAACGAGGGTGTTGGCAATTCTCGTTTTTGTAACGAACGTGGCGGCTGGATCATCGAATGAAGTGAGTTGTAAGAAGCGTC
Source organism: uncultured Acidobacteriaceae bacterium (assembly GCA_963698845.1). Taxonomy (GTDB): domain Bacteria; phylum Acidobacteriota; class Terriglobia; order Terriglobales; family Acidobacteriaceae; genus Bog-257. The sequence continues at coordinate 439,986 of CAVOSH010000004.1, read as the reverse complement.
AACTGGCAGCTTCAACATCCCCGTAGGTCGGGCGCGCAAGCGTATGTGGATCTACTGGAGCCGCGAGTCAGCTTTCAACATCCCCGTTCCGGGGCGCTCTTCCGATCAACGGAATCGCGTCGCCGGGACTGAAGGCAGAGACAAAAGAATGGCTACAGCACCGGTTACGGAAGCAGTATCCTGCTCGCTCGAAAATTATCTCGTACTCCCCGATCACTCGATGGACGAACGCATTGCCGCAGCCCGTGAGGACGTTAGGCGACGATTGCGTCATCCTCGGTCATCACTACCAGCGCGACGAAGTCGTGCGCTTCGCCGATTATCGCGGCGACAGCTATCGCCTGTCGCAAATGGCCGCGCACGCCCGGGGCAGCTACATCGTCTTCTGCGGCGTGCACTTCATGGCGGAGAGTGCCGACATCCTGTCGCGCCCCGGCCAGGCCGTCCTGCTTCCCGATCTCAATGCCGGCTGCTCCATGGCCGACATGGCTGAGATCGGCCAGGTCGAAGATGCCTGGGAGCAGTTCGTGCGGCTCGGCCTCACCGACGATGATGGCAACGGAATCACGCCCATCACCTACATGAATTCGACAGCGGCGATCAAGGCTTTCTGCGGCGAACGCGGCGGCCTGGTCTGCACTTCGTCGAACGCCAAGGGCGCGTTCGACTGGGCTTTCCGCCGCAACGAGAAGCTCTTCTTCCTTCCCGATCAGCACCTGGGCCGCAACACCGGTTTTGCTCGCGGCATTCCCCTTGATGAGATGGTGGTGTGGGACCCGTACCAGCTGCAGGGCGGACTGACAGCCGAGCGCTTGCGCAAGGCAAAAGTCATCCTGTGGAAGGGGCATTGTTCGGTGCATCAGCGCTTTCTGCCGGAACACGTCGACAAAGTACGCGCCGCGCATCCGGGCATTCAGGTCATCGTGCATCCGGAGTGCCGTTGGGAGGTTTGCCAGAAGGCGGATGGAATCGGTTCGACCGACCACATCATCAAACGGGTGAAGGAAGCGCCGGCGGGATCGTCATTCGCCATCGGTACGGAAATTCACCTGGTGAACCGGCTGGCGAAGGAGCATCCCGACAAGCGGGTCATCACGCTGGACGATTCGGGCTGCCTGTGTACCACCATGTTCCGCATCTCGCCGCAGCACCTGTGCTGGGCCCTGGAGAACCTGGTCGACGGAAACATTGTGAATCAGATCAAGGTAAAAGAGAACGTAAAGCGCTGGGCGCGCGTGGCACTTGATAGGATGTTAGAGATCCAGTGATTATTCGTAAGCGTCCTCGTGAGAAATTCCTGCGGCGGGTTCCCCGGTATTGGTCCGATCTCCGGGAACACCGCCGTCGTGTTGTTGAGCGCCTGACGGCGAAAACCCTGGCTAGGCTGGAAGAAGAAGACGAAGATATGGCGCGAACGTTTACCGTTGCTGAGGCTGAGACCCTGCTGCCCGTACTGGAGTCGTTGTTGCGCTCCGCTATTGAGGCCAAGAAGCTGATTGAAGAGGTCGACGGAGAGCAGCAGGCGCTGGCCAGCCGCGTCTTCCTGAACGGCGGGACCATGGTCGACGTCGTCGCAGTTGCGCGTCGCAAGGCCGAGCGGGAGAAGGCGCTGCAGAAAGCTAAAGACCTGGTTGCCGAAATCGACGCGACCGGCGTGCAGGTAAAAGACCTCGACATCGGGCTGCTCGATTTTCCGTGCATCGTAGGCGAGGAAGTGATCCTGCTGTGCTGGAAGCTGGGCGAGAAAGGCATCACCCACTGGCACGGCACGGAAGAAGGCTTCGCCGGCAGAAAGCCAATCGACGAGCGCATCCTGCGGGACCAGAGAAAGAGCCAGTAGCCGCTAGCAGCCAGCGTGAGTTGCTTGTGTCGTCAGGCTGTTCACTGGGTTTGTATCAGGGCACGACTTCAGTCGTGCCGTACGGCGCCCAAGAAGGATCAGGGCTTCAGCCCCTGCGTCGAAATCGTCACAGCCTTTACGTACGCAAACTGTCACGTTATCATTAGCAAAACGTAACGCCGCCGCACGTTCTTGCCTTGTATCAGGGCACGACTTCAGTCGTGCCGTACCAGCGCCCAAGAAGGGTTGGGGGCTTTAGCCCCGGCCTCGTCACAGCCCGTACGTGCGCAAGCTGGTACGTTGTCATTAGCACAACCTCACGCCGCCGCACGTTCTTGCCTTGTATCAGGGCACGACTTCAGTCGTGCCGTACCAGCGCCCAAGAAGGGTTCGGGGCTTTAGCCCCTGCACATGTCGAAACCCGTCCGTAACGCTTGCGCCAGCGAAATATTGAGCTCCTCTCGAACATTCTTCGTAACAACGAAAACCAGCATGGGAAGAGCCTTGCTGCGGTCCGAGCGTAACGCGATGCTGTTGATCGACGTGCTTCGATCCAACATCAAGGCAAAGAAATTCAGAATTCACGATTTCGTTGTCATGCCCGACCATGTGCATTTGCTGATCACCGTCGAGCGAGACCTTACGATTGAGAAGGCCATGCAACTCATCAAGGGAGGATTTTCATGTCTCGAGAAGGAATTGGGCTACGCCGGAGAGGTGTGGCAGCGCGGTTTCTCGGAAGTTCGGGTCAATGACCGGAAGAGCTTTTTGCAGCATCGCGAATAACCCGGTGAAAGCCGGGTTGGTGGACTCTCCGGAAAAGTTTCCGTACTGTTACACATTCCTGGCGCGCAAAAAGGTTGCAGGGGCTGAAGCCCAAGCTCTTGCGGCTCGGGGCGGCACGACTGAAGTCGTACCCTGATACAAGGCCCCGCGTTCCGTGCCCTGATACAAGGCCTCCGCGTTCGTGCCCTGATGCAAGGCCCGCGTTCGACCTTGATACGAGACTGCACTTTTAGTGACTTGATCTTGCTGTCTGGCGAAAGGTGTAAGCGAATCACTGCTGCTGGCCTCACCGTTTTGCCACGCGACTGCAAACTTTACATGGCAAGGCTTGAGCCCGGGCCGACCTGCTGAAAACTCGCCCCACGCCCCAAAATCTGCAATGATAATTACTACCCAACATGATCCAGCTCTCCTCTGCCGGCAAACGATTCGGCCAAAAGCTCCTCTTCGAGAATCTCGACTGGCTCGTCACTCCCAACGAGCGCGTCGGTCTGGTCGGAGCCAACGGCACCGGCAAATCCACCCTGCTGAAAGTGCTGGGCGGCATCGAGTCGCTCGATTACGGCACCATCGTCTCCGCCAAGAACACGACCTTCGGCTACCTGCCGCAGGACGGCCTGCAACTCTCCGGCCGCACCGTCTTCGACGAATGCATGTCGGTCTTCGCCAACTTGCATTCGCTCGAGCAGGAAATGCAAGAGCTCGCGCACAAGATGGGTGAGCTCGATCCCGCCTCGAACGAATACTCGCAAGTCGCCGACCGCTATCAGCGCATCTCCGGTCACTTTCACATGAACGACGGATATGCCCTCGACTCCCAGGTGGGCACCGTGCTCGACGGACTCGGCTTCAAAAAAGAAGACTGGACGCGCTATACGGAAGAGTTCTCCGGCGGCTGGCAGATGCGCATCGCGTTGGGCAAGCTGTTGCTTTCCAAGCCCAACCTGCTCCTGCTCGACGAGCCGACGAACCATCTGGATCTCGAGACCCGCAACTGGCTCGAACAATACCTGCTGGAATATCCGTTCGCTTACATCCTCATCTCGCACGACCGCTATTTTCTCGACGTGACCGTCGACCGCATCGCCGAGATCTGGAACAAGCGCGTCCACTTCTATAGCGGAAACTACGAAAAGTACCTGGCGCAGAAGCAGGAGCGGCGCGATTCCCTGGTCGCAGCCTACAAGAACCAGCGCGAGCGCATCGAGCAGCTCGAGGCCTTCATCAACCGCTTTCGTTATCAGGCGACCAAAGCGAAGCAGGTACAGAGCCGCATCAAGGAACTGGAGAAGATCGACCGCATCGAGGTGCCGCAGGACGAGCGCACCATACACTTCACCTTCCCCCAGCCTAAGCCCAGCGGGCGACTGGTGGTGGAGGCCGTTGATGTCGGCAAGAGCTATGGACCGAAGCACGTCTTCAGCGGCGCAAACTTCACCATCCAGCGCGGTGACCGGATTGCGCTCGTCGGCGTAAACGGGGCCGGCAAGTCAACCCTGATCAAGCTGCTGACGGGCATCGAGCCGCTAACCGCGGGCAGGTTAAACCTGGGCCACAATGTCGAGCCGGATTACTTCGCGCAGGACCAGTACAAGGAACTCGACCCATCGAGCCGGATGCTGGATGACCTGTCGAATGTCGCACCGCAGAAGTCGGTGACCGAACTGCGCGGCGTGCTCGGCTGCTTCCTGTTTTCCGAGGACGATGTCTTTAAGCCGATCGGCGTATTGTCGGGTGGCGAACGCAACCGCTACGCGTTGGCTCGGATGCTGCTGCATCCTTCGAACTTTCTGCTGCTCGATGAGCCTACAAACCACCTCGACATGCGCGCGAAAGATGTGCTTCTGGAGTCGCTGGAGAAATATAACGGCACTGTCGTCTTCGTCTCACACGACCGCTACTTCATCGACAAGCTGGCAACGCGAGTCTTCGAGATCGGCGACGGGCGCGTCGAGGTCTTTCCCGGCAACTACGAGGACTACCTGTGGCGAAAGCAGCGACAGGAGTCGGGCGAGAGTGAAGCGGAGCAGACGGCTTGGGCTCCGACGCTGTCGGATGTGCCCGGATACGACGATGCCAAAGGCCAACCGAAGAAACGCATTAATCCAATCAAACTGAAGCAAATGCAGGAACGGAATCAGCAGGTAGAACAAGGAATCGCCCAACTCGAAGATGGCATCGCCGAGTGTGAACGCGAGTTGCAGTCGTTCGTCAGCGCCGAGGAAACCGCGAAATGGACGGAGTTGCTGGCAAGCCGCCGGTCGGGGCTGGAAACACTAATGAGTGAGTGGGAAAGCCTGTCGCAGGAACTGGAAGAAGCGAAGAAAGCGGCAATGGCTGGTAGTCAGTAGCCAGTGGTCAGTTATTAGCGCTAGTTGCTCGTTGCTCGTTGCTAGCCGCTTCTTCACTGGCGTAATCCTGAGCGCTGGCGCACCGCCGTTGCGCCGGATCGAAGAACCCCTATGGACTTATGATGCCCTCGATTTCGGATCGGAGCTCCGAATGCTTTCCCTCATGTTGTGGCTCTTAATTGCATCCCGAACGAGTCTCGCGCAGCGAGACGGAAGAGCTTAGCCCAGCGCTTCAGCGCTGGGTGAGCATTCTATTTGGGTGTGAGTCCCGTAGGGACGATAGCGGTCCTTCGACTCCGGCCGCAAAGGCGGCGGCCTGCGCTCAGGATGACACCCAGGATCAGGGATCGGTCAACGACCACATTTCAAGTTTCGTGCTGAAACAAACCAACGGGAGAACGTAGTTGGTAGCGAACAAGCGCTCACACCACCTTGATCAGCATGCACGTAATGTCGTCATGTTGCGGCGCGTCGCCGGTAAAGCGCGCGAGGTCCACCATGATGCTGTTTAACATCATCTCCGGCGAGAGCATGACGCCGGCATTGATCATCGTCATGAAGCGGATCTCGCCGTACTCTTCCTGATTATTGTTCTCCGCTTCCACCACGCCGTCAGTAAAGACGGCGAGCCAATCACCGCTCTCGAGCGTCACGGTCGCCGAATCGTATGGCGCTTCGCCCATAATGCCCAAGGGCATCCCGCCGGCCTTCAACCGCTCCATCGCACCGGTCTTGCGCCGCAGGATGGGATTGTTGTGCCCGGCATTGACATAGGTCAGCAGGCGAGTCGCGGGATTGTACTCGGCGATCCATGCGGTGGTGAAACGGCGCCCGTTCTGACTGTTGGTACAGGCATAGCGATTCATGCGGCCGACCAACTCGATCAGCGTGCCCGGGGTGATGGACAGCGTCTTCAGGCTGGCCTGAAAGGTCGCCATCAGCATGGCCGCAGGAATGCTCTTCCCGGCCACGTCGGCAATGGCGGTCAGGAAAGTCTGTCCTTCAGGCCCGCTGGAGGGGCGCGGAAACACATCGTAGTAGTCGCCGGCCACTGTATTCGCGGGTTTGGTCGTAAACGCGATCTCCAGTCCAGGCACTTGCGGAGGCGTCGCCGGCAGCAGCCATGTCTGGATCTCCTTTGCGATCTGCAAGTCGCGTTTCATCACCACGCGATCGCCGACCTCCAGGATGAGCAAGGCAAACATCAGCAGGCCGCCGTAGAAATGAGTGTCCAGCGAAACGACGGATACCCCTCCAGAGTTGTTGGTCCAGCGGGCTTCGGTGCTTGGAATGATGATCAGCACCATCGCAATCAGCAGCAGGACCCGGCGGGCGGGCGTGAGCTTCTCGATGATCGCCCAGAAGAATTGCGCGACCAGGTTAATCGCGTGGTTCAGCCGGGACGCGCCCTCGACACGAGTGGAATCCACATCTTTCGAGTACAGCCGGTAGCTGGAGCGCGCGTCGGTGCGGAACTGCGACCAGAGCTCGCTGATCTGCATGCCCTCCGTCACCCGATCCCAAAAGTGTTCGAGGCGCTTGGAGAATTGGTCAGCGCGAGACGACTTTGCTTGATTCGGTGGGATCGCCGTGGCCATGGTTCAGAGAGGATTATAGAGCGTGCGGACGCCGTCGCCGCCACTGTTTGGTTGTCGTCGATGCCTCCGCAATTGAGCGCATCGAAGATCGGCCGATAGCGATCCGTCGACTTCGGCGCAAAAGACGCGCTCCATTAGCAGAATAAATCTCAGCGCATGGTGCCGTCCGCGACAATAGTTGAGATTCACGCCGCTGAGTTTCAAGCCAAGAGCGAACGGCTACTGGCCAACAGCTGTTTTACTGCACCCGCTCCGGCGGTTTGACCTGTTCATCCAGAAACGCGACCGACTGCACGCCTGAAACTTCGAAGCGTTTGCGGCAGCGAACATTCTTGCAGGCCACCAGGTCGTCGCGACGCACCATGTAGGAGCGCGCCTTGGCAAACTTGGCGCGATCGCGCTCGTCGGCGCGCGGAGGCAGGCTGCGGCGCTTGGTACGAACCAGCCAGCCCAGGTCATATTCGGCGGCTTGATGGCAGTGCGGACAGTTCAGCGTCGACTTCCTTGTCTCTTGCCGCTCATCATAAAAATCGCGCTCTTCCATTCCAGCCCTCCGTATATCCAACGCAACATCGTAATCCTGAATTCTAGCGCATTACGGCGGGTTTGCCCTCCTGCTCCTGTTGACCCAGTCGGTCCAACCTGTTTCCGCCGAGGCACTTGCCTCCCCGCTCGCATCGATCCGGACCGCCCGGCAAACTTCAGCGACGCGCTTGCATCTACTTACCTTCAGCTTAGGATTGCCTGAGTCGACACGAACGGTTAGGCGTCAGCTCGACTCGATCCGGCCCGAGGCAAAATGAGATTCGCTCTCGTCAATCCCGCATGGACGTTTGAAGGTTCGACGTACTTCGGCTGCCGCGACCCGCACTACCCCCTGGAACTGCTCTTCGCCCGCGACCAGATCGCCAGTGCTGGACATCAAGCGCTCCTGATTGACGCTCAGTCAGATAACCTCAACATCGAACAGGTGCGCGCGCAACTCGATGGCTTTGCTCCGGATTTCCTGGTGATTCCCACTGCGCCGTCTTACCTGTTTTGGCGCTGCCCCCAGCCGGAGCTGCGAGTTCCGATGCAATGGTTCGCCGCATTAGGGGAGGGCCGAACTACCGTTGCCATCGGGCCGCACAGTTCGGCGACACCGGCGGCTACTCTGCGCAAGACCGGGTGCGATGTCGCCATGCGGGGTGAGCCCGACCAAACCCTGGCGCGGCTGGCGACTGAGCCTTGGGAGCAAGTCACCGGCGCCTGCTTCCGTCGTAAAGACGGCTCATACCACATCAGCCCCGAGTTCGGCGTCACCGACATGAAAGCGCTCGGCCCGCTGGACTTCCATAACTACAACGTTGAAAGTCACCAGCACCGCCATCACGTCTTCACCGGAGAGGGCCGCGGCGCGGAGTTGGAGTTCGCGCGTGGCTGTCCCTGGTCCTGCAACTTCTGCAACAAGACGCTATTCCGCAACAAGTTTCGCGAGCGCCATGTCGACGCGGTGATCGCCGAGGTCGATTGCCTGATCTCTCGCGGTGTCGACTACATTTACTTCATCGATGAGATTTTCGGAGTCGGCAAGAACGTCTTGAAGCTGCTGGAAGCGCTTGCCGGGCGCGACGTGAAGATCGGCTTCCAAACGCGCATCGATCTCTGGACGGAAGAGACGCTCGATCTGCTGGGCCGTGCCGGTTGTATCTCGATGGAGGTCGGCATCGAATCGATCACCGACGCCGGGCGCGACCAGCTGAACAAGAATTGCCGCCTCTCAACCCAGCGCATCACCGAACTACTGATTTACGCGCGCGGGCGCATTCCCTGGGTGCAGGCCAACCTGATCCTGACCGACAAAGATGATAAGGGCGAGATTCGGCGCTGGCAGGAGCACTTGAAGGCGCGCGGAGTTTGGGTGAGCGAGCCGGTGCCGATGTTTCCCTTCCCCGGCAGTCCGAGCTATGTTGACGTCTTCAAGGCGCCGCCCGACGATCAGGCGTGGGAGCGCGCCCATCATTACTACACCTCGTTGTTTGGCGGCAAGGGTTTCAGTGACATTCAGGAACAGAAGCCGCTGCCGATTGAAGACCTGGAGTCTACGCCATCGGCTGCGTAGATGGGCGGGTGAGTAGATCTTACAAACATAAAGGCCCAGCGAGGAGATCACTGGGCCCAGCCTGTATCTGCAAGTGAACGTTAGCAGGGAGCTATAAGGAGTAGTACTTTCCTGCGTTTCGCTTTTGCCGCCGGGACTGCTCGTTGTCGGCGGCTTGGTTCACTGCTGTTATGACTGCATAATGCCACCATGGCCCGCCAGCAACAATCCCCTGATAGCCGTAGCAACCTGCTTCTTTGGTAGCAGAAGCGAGATGCGCCAAATCACGAGGCTCTACGACTCCTTACGCTGCCAATCAGATGACGTGAAGGGCCTGTACGCGGATCTACTTAGTCGCGCTCGATTGTTGCCCTTCAAACTCCTCGCCCATCCACTGCTGAAACGCCGTCATGTTCTGCGGACGCCCGAGGAAATTCTTGACCAGGTCGTTGGCCGACATCGATCCGCCGGGCTCCAGCACCACCCTCCGGTAGCGCATGGGAGCTTCGCCCGCTAGCAGGTTCTGCTTATCAAACTCTCCGTAGAAATCCTCGCTGATGACCTTGTCCCACATGTAGGTGTAATAGGCGGAAGAGTAGCCTGCCAGGTGAGTAAAGCTCGCGTACATGTGAGCATCGCTCGCGATCGGCTTGAACAAGGTGTAGCGCGTGAAGTTGTCGGCGACAACTGCGTCCATGTCGGTCTTGTCCGGCACGCCTTTGTAGTAGTCGTAAGAGATGGCCGCCAGCGCGTTCTGAAAGCTGATGCTGCTGCCGCGTCCAAAGGCGGAAGCCCGGTTCATGCGCGCCACCAGGTCGGCGGGTATAGGCTCGCCGGTTTTATAGTTGCGCGCGAACGATGCCAGCACCTGCGGACTGCGCATCCACTCCTCCAGCATCTGGGAAGGCGCCTCGGTGAAGTCAGCCTCCATCGCGATGCCGCTGATGCCTGCCCACTGCTGCTGGCCGCCGAGGATGTGATGCATCAGGTGGCCGAACTCGTGGAAGAAGGTGACCACGTCGCCGTAGTCCATCAACCCCGCATCGGTTGCGCTGGGCGGCAGGAAGTTACAGACCAGAATCGCTTCCGGTAGCTGCTTGCCGCGAACTCCGTCAAGGATCGGCGACATCTGCTGGTGACTGTATTTGCCGGCGCGCGGAAACATGTCGAGATAGAAACGGCCAATGACTTTGCCGCTTTCGATCACGTCCCAGGTTTCGACCGAAGGATCCCACGCAGGCACGTTCTGCTCCTGGCGGAAGCTGATGTGAAAGAGAGATGCAGCGGTGTCCATGATGCCGCGCTTCACTTGATTGAAGGGAAAGTAGGGCCGCACAGACTGCGAATCGAACTTGTATTGTGAACGCCGTAGCATCTCTTCCAGATACGAGTACTGATATCCCAGAATGTCGGTTGCACCCGGGTCGGTCTTCTGCTTCTCCGCCAGCAGCATGGTATACTCACGCTGTGCGATGGGGCGCGCGGCGGCGTCCAGGTCGGCAACAAATTTCGCGATGTTGCTTCCCTTCCCGATCATCTTGTCGGCAGCATTGTAGTCAGCCCAGGACGGATAGCCGATGATGTTGGCGATTTCATACCGGGCTCCCATCATGTCGAGCAGGACCTCGCGGTTCTTGGGATAAGCGCGAGTGTTCCAGGCCTCCCAAATGCGCCGTCGCAAAGCATCACTTTTCGCCAACTCCAGAACCGGAAAGGTGTTGGGCTCGTCTGCGGGTATCAGGATCTTGCCCTCGGGCGTGCGCTTCTGTTTGTCGACAAAGTCTTTCGGCAGTCCTTCCAGCTCTGAGGCATCTTTCACCTCGACGGTTCGCTGATCGTCGGAAATGTTGCGGTCGAACTTCGATTGATCGTCTGTCAGCCTGTCGTTCAGCTGGTTGAGCTTCTTGCGCGTGGCATCATCTTTGTCGACGCCCGCTAAGCGAAATTCCAGCAGCTGCCGCTGCACGTAATAACGCGTGGCAGAGTCGGCTTTGGAAACATCCATGCTCCCCAGCGCCTGGTAAACGTCTCGGTTCAGCGAGAGAGCTGACTGTGCGCTGCTGACCTTGGTGGTCATTACGGTGGCGGCATCGCGATACGCCGCGTCCGGATTCACCTGCTGCATGAGCGTGGAGAAATAGACCGCCGTGTTCAACTGCCGCACGGCCTCGTCGTAAGGCGCAAGCGTGTTGTCGACAGTGTGGGCTCCCTTGACGGCAACGATCTCGTCGATGGAACGCTGTGCAGCCGCGAGACGTTCGCTCTCCATCTTGGTGAAGGCGGCAATGTCGGGCTTGCTTGCCCAAACAGACGGCTGATTCTTCAACTCGTCCTGTGCGGCTCCGGCGGTGGCCAACAGAAGGAGGGCGACAGCAATTCGGTTGAAACGGGCGTTTGGCATAAGTAAACTCCTCGACACACGAATCAGGGCCCAGGTCGGAAAGAAATGTTACATGAAGTGGACACGGGTTTCTGTGACTTCAAGCCAAAACATGGGATGAACGGCGAATGGGCTGAGGAGAGGTCGATTCACCTTCCAAAGACGAGCTTCGAGCCCACCAGTCAGCGGCAAAAGGCGAATGTCCAGGTCACGGTCCTGCCTACCGTTGTCCCCACTTCAGCTTGTTTCGCAGCACATCGAAAAACGTACGGCGAACCCGCATCAGCTTCACCGTGTGCGCGGCCTTATGGCAGTGCACTCGGTCTCCCTGCTTCAGGGGCATGCCAACCTGTCCATCGATGCTCAGGAATGCTTCTTCGGCACCGGTCTCGACGTGCAATTCAATCTGCGCCATGTCGTTGACGACCAGCGGGCGATGCGTCAGTGCGTGGGGACATACCGGCGTCACCACAAATGACGCGACGCTGGGCATCAGCACCGGACCTCCGGCGGCGAGCGAGTAGGCGGTCGATCCCGTAGGCGTGGCGATGATTACACCATCGGCTTTGTAGTGCAGAACAAACGCTCCATCAATCAGCAGGTCGAAATCGACCAGGCGGGAGATGGCATTCTTGTTTACCACGACGTCGTTCAATGCGAAGTGATGGGCAAGTTGTTGACTGCCACGAAAAACCGTCGCGTCCAACACCGATCGCTCCTCGATTGGGCACTGACAGGCATCAACGGCATTCAGGGTCGCGAACATCTCGCTGAGCGGCACTTCGGTCAGAAATCCCAGCGATCCCAGATTGACTGCCAGGATAGGGACGCCCTCATGGGCGAGCGCCCGCGCCGCGGAAAGCAATGTTCCGTCGCCGCCCAGCACCAGCCCAAAGTCGGGATGCCTGGCTCCAAGCTGCTTCCGGTTCACCACCTCTTCGCCGTCAATGTATTGAGCGGTCTCCTGGTCGAGGTAGATTTTGTAATCGTGCTTGCGGAACCAGGCTAGGATCTCGGGAAGCACACTTGCCAGTTCAGGCTTCGAAGGCTTGGAAATGATGGCCGCTGATTTCATGGATATAGGACTTAAGCAGCTTACCTGAAGTGCCCGGAGTATTCACCAAGAGGCACGGAGGTCACTGAGGATTTGGAAAGACCTACAGCGCTGTATTCTCTGTGCCTCTGTGGCTAAAACCAACCAGGTTTACGACGTGTGATCTGCTCACACAGTGTAGCGCGTCGCCCGAACGATTAAACGAAGCGTGCGTGGAGCAGGAATTCGCGGTTGCCTTCGGCACCCAGGATTGGCGATTCAGTGATCTCGATCTCGGAGCCGCCCAGTTCGTTCACTGCACGCCGGACTTTCTCTACCGCTGACCGCTGTGCCTCGGGATCGCGCACGATTCCACCTTTGCCCACCAGTTCGCGGCCAACCTCAAATTGCGGCTTCACCAGCACTACCGCCTGGAACTCCGGCGAAGAAGGACGAATACCCGCTACCACCGCCGGCAGCACCAGGGTGGCGGAGATAAACGACACGTCCATCGCCAGCAAGCCAATCGGCCCAGACGGGGTGCCGCCCCAAAGCTGTGCAGGCGTGAGATAGCGGGCGTTCGTCTTCTCCAGCAATCGCACTCGCGAGTCGGCGCGGAGGCGGGCATCCATTTGTCCGTAGCCTGTGTCGACCGCAATCACCCGCGCCGCTCCCGCTTGCAGAAGGCAGTCGGAAAAGCCACCGGTAGAGGCGCCGATATCGACGCACGTCTTCCCTGTCACATCGATTTGCCAATGCTCCAGCGCGCGCGCCAGCTTCAACCCTCCGCGACTGACGTACCGAAGATCGTCGCCCAGAATTCGGATGCCGGCGTCCCGCTCGACCGCAGCACCCGCCTTCTCCAGTTTTTGCTCCTCCACCAACACCCGGCCGGCCAGGATCAGCGCCTGTGCGCGCTCGCGCGAAGGAACCAGTCCTCGCTCCACCAGCAGTTTATCCAGGCGCAGCTTCACGGCGTCAGACTAGCACGACGGCGACGCTTCCGAGGACAACGCCATCGCGCCCAAAATTCGAGGATGCTACCGAAAGGGGAGGAGGTTTCAATTCCGCACCCTCTTCGGTGCAGACAGGTGAGAAATTTTGAAACCGTGCAACTTAGAGGCTACATGGGAGGTGTTTTCCACAACGTTATGCACATTTGTGTTGAAAACTGTCACACGCTCTTAATGAACAGTGCAAACAATTGCGCGTATCGCGCGGGCGCTTCGCAGTTCACCGCTGTCATTATCATGCGTGCGATACAATGACCAATTCCCGGGGACGAAGTGAATGGCGACGAAGACCAAAACTCAAACAACCGAAGTACCGCAAAAATCCAGGCCGGCAAAGAAGACCCAGCCACTCACTCCTTCTAAAACAGTCGGCACAAATGGCTCCTCGCCTTCCAGCCAGGAGACGCTACGCCACCTGTACACTTCGCTGTTACGCTGCCGGCTGGTGCAGGAGCAGGCTAGAAAATCCGGCGGTGATTACGATCTGGCTATCGGCCACGAGGCCGTCATTGTGGGGCCGACCGCAGAGTTGTCCGCGGAAGACACGATCGCTGCCCCTGGCCGGAACTTGGCCGCACTGGTGGCGCGCGCAGCATCCGTTGCCGGACTCTCGACTGACCCGAGCAGCGGCCAGCCGGCATGGAAACCGATATTTTCCCCCTCCATGCCCCAGGATCCGTTTAACCTTGCGACCGGGATGGCGTTGACCCACAAATTGGAGAAGCAGCGCCGCGTGGTGATCGCATTCTGCCCTCAGGAAAGTCCGGCTCTGGAAACCTGGCACGCGGCGCTTAAGTTCGCCGGCGTTCACAAACTGCCGGTTATTTATGTCATCAAGAACGGTGTCGCCGACCAGCAGTCGTCAGCAGATCATGCTCCCCATCTCGAACCCTTCAGCTTCATGGCGCGCGATTACGGCTATCCCGGCATCATCGTCGACGGCCAGGACGTAGTGGCTGTCTGGCGGGTAGCACACGAGTCCATACACCGGGCACGAAACGGATCAGGTCCAACGCTGATCGACTGCCGCACAGATGCCAGGCGCGATCCACTCGCGCACATGGAACATTACATGCGCAAGCGGAACGTGTGGGACGAGGCGTGGAGGAAGCAGGCCGAAGCGCAGATCAGGGGCGACATTAAGAAGCTTAGTCTGTAGTCAGAAATCCCAGCAGGTTGGGTTTCCGCTGACCCGTCAGCCGGATAGGACTGATGTCGACGACTTGTCGCCATGAGTGCAGGACAAGAGTTTCCCGGTTAACTGGGTCCTTCGACTTCGTTTGAGCGCTGCGCGGCCGCACTGCGCTCACGATGACAGCTTGTAAAAGTGGGGACCAAGAAAAGCCGCTGCGTCGGTTCTGACCGCAGCGGCATTTATCCTTCAAGGATTACTTACAGTTTCTCGTAGAACTCACAAGCTGAGCACGAAATATACATACCGCCAGCGATGTCGCGCTCGCGGTCTTTCACACGCTTGACGACGCGGGTCGGCTTGCCGCACTTGGGGCAATCGGTGCTCTTGGTGGTGTCCATCACCTTCTTGCGGTCTGCGGTTTTTGCGATCTTGGCCATTCTCTTCTCCTGAACAGTTCTTTCCCGCAAGCTGCTGCGGTAGCAATGTCTACATGGGCTGAAGTAAATCGTGAGACCGAAGCGGATGGGCGCCGTAGCGCGAGATGCACATGTCTTGAGCCCACGCTCCTCCGTCCCATCTGGCGCATAAGCGGCGCAATCTGGGACCCGAATCTGCGGAGCGGCTTCGACTGCAGGGGAACACGTATTCGTGTTCGTCTACTCGCCTGGTAGCAGTTCCTATTTTACATGAGCGGCGTGCGCCCGTCAGTTCACTCGTTTGACTGGCAGATCTTTGCCGTCGCTATGCAAAACCATCATCGTGACTCGACCGGCGCTGTCGAAGTCAAAGCTGTACTCATCGTCCGCCGTCCTGGAGAAGAACCGCCGGTCGCTCTCAGCGCCCAGTTCCTGCTTTGGCTCGTCATTCTCCTGAACGAAGAGCCGGTTTCCCTCGCGCGTGATCTTCAACAGGACTTCCGGCGAAAAGCGGTACTGTCCCACAAGTTTGTCCAGCGCTTCCGGCGTGAGCCTCACTTCTTTGTGTTGCTTCAATGGCGGCCGCGGCGGCAGCTTGTCATAGGGAGTGAAGCCTTCCCACTCAATCGGCGTAGCGGTGTTGTGCAGCAACGTCTCCAGCAACTCTTTGTACATTCCTTCGCCGTTGGAGCTGTTAGTCATGATCAGAATGCCAGTACCGGATTTGTCGAAGCAGACGGTGTAATGCCGCCATCCATTGTCGTGCCCTTCCTTGAAGAAAGCCTTCCCGTAAGGACTCCAGTACAACCCCCAGCCCAACCCATAGCTCAGGCGGATGCTGTCGTTTTGGGTCGTCATCTTCCGGCTGAGGCTGGGAAATTCGTGCGCCGAGCGAATGCGGATCTGCGGGCTCAGCATCAGCTCGAGCGTTTTCGGATTGAGCTCCTGCCCCTGCATCAGGGCCTGCAGAAAGTTGGCATAATCCTGCAGCGTTGTCTGCATGGAGCCAGCGGCGTCGGCAGTTTTGCGACGCTCCGGACCGAGGGAGCGGCCGTACTCGTCGTAGCCGTTGGCGAAATCGATCTCGAAGCGCCCCTCCCACACCATGCTGCTGCGGGTCATGTGGTCGGGCGCGAACAGCCGCTCGCTTATAAGATCGTTCAACGGCTTCTTCGTAACCGTTTCCACCACCAACTGCGCCAATTCGATTCCCTCTCCGGAATAGGCGAACCGCGAGCCTGGTGTGAAGTTGATGTTCAGCTTATGGTCGTCGTTGAAGACACGCAGGTTGGGAAAGCCACTGGTATGGTCCAGCAGCATGCGCAACGTGATCAGCTTGTAGCGAGGATCGCCGGCCAGGTCCGTGTATCTCTCATACTCCGGCAGAGGCTTGGGCAGATATTGGTAGACCGGCTGGTCCAGGTTCAGCACGCCCTCCTGTACTAACTGCATCACCACGGTAGCGAAGGCCGACTTCGTCAGCGATGCCGCGGTCATCACCGAATCAGCCGTGAGCGGCAGACCCTTCTCTTTGTCGCGAAAGCCATAAGCCTTCATGTAAACAACCTTCTGGCCGTTGAAGATCGCGATTCCCGCGCCAGGAACCTCGGCGGCTTTCATTACGCGCGTCACCGTCGCGTCAATCTCTGCAGGGGTGATGGCAGTGCCATCAAGGCGATGGATGGGTTGTTGCTGGGCGGCAACGAGTGTGGCCGCCGTAAGAACAGTCAACAGTCGTAACACGAAACGTCGCACGGACACAGATGCAGGCACGGCAATGTATACGCAGGCTGCCCCCACCAAGTTTCCCTGAAGTGCAGTTCTGTACCGCTGCGGAACTTCACCCGTTCATCCTGGGCGGCGCCGCGTCTTGCGGCGAAGTCGAAGGACCGCTACCTCCGCGACCGCTCTGGCGGCGATAGCGGTCCCTCGACTTCGCTCGGGATGACACCTTTGGATTGAAGATCGACCCCTGAAGTGGCCGCGCTATTTCCCGCCAAAGTCCTGTGCGAACTCCACGAGGGAACGAACCGGAACTCCGGATGGACCCTTGGCAATCCAGGGCTTGGTGTCTTCCAGCCAGGCGGTGCCGGCGATGTCCAGGTGCATCCACGGAGTATCGCCGACGAACTCCTTCAGGAACATGGCTGCGGTTACGGCGCCGCCCCAGCGTCCGCCGGTGTTCTTGATATCGGCGATGTCGGACTTGATCATCTCCTTGTACTCGTCTTCGGCGGGCAGGCGCCACATCTTCTCACCCGATTTCGCCAGCGACTGATTGAAGCGGTTGTAGAAATCGTCATCGTTGGCGAAGACGCCGACGTTGATCATGCCCAGCGCGACCACAACAGCGCCGGTCAGGGTGGCCGCGTCGATCAGGTGCGTGCAGCCCAGTTCCTTGGCGTAGTGCAAGCCGTCGGCCAGCACCAGGCGTCCTTCCGCGTCGGTGTTGATGATCTCAATCGTCTTACCCGACATGGCAATCTGCACGTCGCCCGGCTTCTGCGCCTTGCCCGACGGCATGTTCTCCGACGCGCAGACGATGCCGATGACGCGGATATTGGGCTTCAGTAAAGCGATGGCGCGCATGGCGCCAATCATTGCGGCGCCCCCGGCCATGTCGTACTTCATCTTCTCCATGCCCTCGCCGGGCTTGATGGAGATGCCGCCGCTGTCGAAAGTGATTCCCTTTCCGACCAGACCCAGGACTCGCTTCTTGGGAGCCTTCTCCGGCTCGTAGCGCATCACGATCAGGCGTGGCTCTTCCTCCGAGCCTTGCGAAACGCTCCAGAAGGCGCCCATCTTCAGGGCTTTGATCTTGTCGGGACCGTAGATTTCGCAGGGCAGCCCGGTCTCGTCGCACATGGCCTTGGCGCGGTCTGCCAGGATGGTTGGGGTCATGCGATTGCCCGGCTCGTTGACCAGGTCGCGGGTGAAATTCTGCGACTCGCCGATGATGCGGCCGCGCTCGATGCCGTTCGTCCACGACCGCTGGTTCGCACCCTTGGGAGTGACGATGATGAGTTCGTCGATCTTCTGGTCCTTGCGATCGCTGCGGTAGTAGTCGGCGTCGAAGTTGCCGACGATCGCGCCTTCAACGATCGACTTCGCCGCGTCGTCAACCCCGGCGGGCGCGACCAGGACGAAGCTCTTCAGGTCTTTTGCCTTGAGGCCGCGGACCGCGGCGCCTGCCAGCTTGCGCAATTCAGCCGAGGTGAACTTCTTCGCGCTGCCGCCGCCGATCAGCAGCAGGCGCTTGGCCTTCAACCCCTGGGGCTTGTGCAGGAGCGTGCTCTCAAGCATCTTGCCGGTGACCTCGCCTGAGGCAATCAGATCGGCCGCAGCCGTGGCGATGGCCTTGTCCTCGGCCTGAATCTTCGGATCGTGCTTGTCGGATTTATCGTCGCTACTCTTCTCAGCCGCATCAAGCACGATGACGACGAGACATTCGGTTTCGATCTGTGAAGGTAGTGCGGTATTCAAAGTTGTTTTCATAGGATGTTGCACTTTCGCTCGCACCCGTAAAGCCTACATCAAGGTCGGTTTTGGGCCGTAGAGCGCTCTTGGCAAGTTTAAATGACCCGCAGGGTTCTGGGGCGTGTAGGCCAGGACATGGAGGTAATATTCGAGCAGTTCGCCGGTACGGCCGTTATTCAGTCATCAAAGGGGAGGCGGCATTGCAGCTCTGACCTGGGTTCGCGTACCGGACAGCGCCACTCTCGTCGGTGCAGTAGGCGTTTCCTTGCGGAAAGGTTATTGGGGTGGCGACAACAGAGTAGCGGGCCACCAAACCGTCCTGTGGTTCGGCGTTGATTGAGAACTGATACCCACCTTTCTTCCCGCTTGCTAAATCGGCATCGATCAACCCGGCATGCGATTCGTTGGCCGATCCCCCGTTTGGAGGCGGACCCAGCTTTGACAATTGATCGGCAAAGCCGACGGTCGGGTATGTACTGGCGTACGACAGCTGCACGGCTCGAAAAGTTCGCAATGTCGCAACCGCCTGCTTTTCGCTTTCAATTCCGGCGGCAATGGCGGACAGGGAACCTCCCTTATATCGTCCGTAGATGACATTGCCACTTTTGTCGATCACACACCAGTTGTTCATGATCTGTGCGTGGGCAACTCCTCCGCCCAGCGGTTGGACGTAGGAGAGAATCGCATTCGGCGTCAGAATCCAATTGCCTTTCGTGTCGATAATTCCCCCACCGTTTGCCGTCTGTACTCCGATCTGACCGTCGACGGGACCACTCATGGAAAGATATTGTCCCGGATTGATTACAAAGACGCCATTCTTGTCGATGAGCGCAGGCTTATCGCCCACCACCACGATAGCGGTTCCGTCAGTGAAGTCCCTGGCAAAGGAGAACTGCGGATTGATGGAATATTTGCCGGATCGGTCAATGTATCCATACTTGTTTCCAGTACGCACCGCCGCCAGACCCTCGGAAAAAGATCGAGCATCTTCAAACTGAGGATTGATTGCAAACTTGCCTGACTTATCGATATAGCCTGAGCGGCCGTTATCGTTGACTGCAGCCAACCCCTCCGCAAAAAGCAGAGCCACATTAAACTTAGCGGGAATCACCGGCTTGCCGCTCTTGTCGATATACCCCCACAAGTCCCCAATCTGCACCGCAGCCATACCTTCGTTGAACATAAGTACGTCGTTAAATTGCGGGTTAATGAGATACTTGCCGTTGCTGTCAATAAACCCCCATTGGTCATTGGCGGTCTTTTGCGCTCCGCAACATAGTTTGACGGCAGCCACCCCGTTGACAAACTTGGCGGCATAGTCAAACTGATATTGGATCTTCAGAACTCCGTGCGTATCGATATAGCCATACTTGCCGTGGGAGGAGACTGCAGCCAAGCCTTCCGAGAAGTCTTCGGCCGTATCGTATGTCTGCGGAATAACTAGATTACCTGTGACGTCGATAAACCCTGTCTTGCCATTCTCCGCCACAAAATACAAGCCCGAGGATTTGAACTTATAGTCCGGCTGAGTACGATTGAACCAGTAGTATGCCCCGCCTCCCACGACGACCAGCACTGCGATTACGATCCATCTGGCTATACTCACTTTACTGGGGACCAAGGGGATCGGAGGTTCAAGGGCTTCGCGTGCGGCGCCAGCAGACACTTCGGGCCGAGGTGATGAAACCACCGCAGAAGCCGAGCCGGATGCACTCGCGACCGCTGCCTGTGCCTGAGCGGGAGGCGAGATGGCCGCCGCCGCCGAGAAACTTCCGCCGCACACAATGCAAAACTTAGAGTCTTCCGGATTTTCCTGTCCGCATACGCAAAGCATGGCGCTGCCTCTCGAGCCGCTTAAAAAGTAAATATCGCAGAAATAACTATTTTTGTAAGCCAAACGCTCAGGATCAGCATGATAGGTACCGCGGGTGCCGCTCCGGTCTCGGGTATGCCGGAAATTCGAGAGCAACCCGCATATAGCATCAAAATGGTGTAGGCAACAGCAAAGACAGTGAGCGCGGCTATCACCTCGATATTTGCCGGCCCAAGAAACGAATCCACAAAGATACAAATACCGATGGGCAGCAGGGAGGCTCCCGCGATGTAAAGATCGCCAGCGAATGATCCCTTCCCACGGAAAATGGAGCGCGCAATCAGACCAGCAACCGCCAGTGTGATAAATGGCACTGCTCCAATGAAGATCAGCTTAATGGCAACACCGACGGTAAGGTCCCCGGTGGGCACACCTACGCCCAGCATCGAAGCCGCCTTATCAGCAGCATGGTAAATAGCCAGGAACAGTAGTATCTCGTAGACCAATCCAAAAACCAGGCCAACCGCCATCGCTCGCGAAAGTTCAAACATCTCGAACGACTGCTGTAGTCCGCCGACCGGACTCTTGGCCAGAAGCTTAATACCCTCCCAAGCATCTTTTGATCGCGCTCGAACTTCGAGACCAATCGCGCGGCCTAGATCGACCTGCGCCAGTGCGGGAGCCGCAGCGGCACCCGCCGCGCTAGTGCCTCGAGAGGGACTTGTATCTGCTTTGTCGGAAGGCTCAGGTTTGATCATCAGGGTTCCGCAGCCAGGGCATACTTTGGCATCGGCAGGAAGTGTTTTTCCACAATTGCGACAGAACATAGCGGCGCCTCAGGGAGTAGGCTTTTGCTACGACAGCCGGGGTGAAAGGCGCCTGCAGGATACCACGTGCGCCTCTCTGGCTAAACTTAGTTTGTTGAAGACCTGAACCCCGAGTTACGAAGGTTCCCAATTTGGACCTCTTTCTCCAATGCTACCCAGTGCTATACTGAGCGGCTCCTCGGCCATCCCTTATATCGAGGGAGGTTCCACAACGTGCGATCCGTTCGTCTGCTTGTTCTGGTGGCGCTGAGCTTGACTCTGCCAGCGCTGTCTGCCGATAAGTCGTCTTCTCTTCTGACTAACTTAAACAATGAATTTCTGAACCACAGCTTTCGAACGAAGATAGTGGTCGGCAAGTATACGACCTCGGCTACTACCAATCAGCAAATGCATTATGTAGATACCGAGATACTTCCAGATGGCGGGATACGTTATCTGGCACGCGGCTTTTGGCCGGCCGTGCACATTGCTCCGGTGGCTTTGACTGCGTCGTTCTCCAAAGGAGCCGAAGTCTGGATATGCAGGATCGAGTTGAAGGACGACCGTATTGAGTTCACGGCGTCGGGTTCGGATTCCCCAAACAATCTGGCCAATGAACCTAAGCTGAAGTTCATGCTGGGCAAGGGTTATGAATCGTGGGACTACCCACGTATCGAAGCTGTGATCTCCCATGTGTTGGCCATCGAGCGATTGGAAAAGCTGGCCCAACTGCAAGCGGATTATGCGGACTTGCAGCGACAGCTCGCCGAGGCTAAGACCGCCGGCTCAGCAATTCCGGCAAAAGACCTGGATGCGCAGATCGCGAACAAGCAACGCCTTCACGACTTATATGCCAAGCTTGCTGCAAACCGAATGGGAATGGCCGGCGTGGATCAGGGTGACTCGGAGTCAGCCGGCTTCAGCAAGTCCGAAGCAGAAGTCGGAGTCGAGTTGCAGACGCTAACTGCCGAGCGCAGCGCTCAGCAGAAGGCCCAGCTTGCGCAAGCCGCGACGGCTTTGCGGCAAACCTACATCGTTGCCAAACAGCAAATTCGCTCGACCAAGAACCTTCAGCAACGGCGCGACAACATTGACCAGGCGAAAAGCGCCCTGGATACGCTTAAGAATAATTACCTTGCTCAAGAACGGTTGGATTCGCCGATGACGGCGGACCTGTCCTGGGTGTCAGACGAAGAGCGTTCCCTCAACGCCATGACTGCTGACCTGCCTAATCTGGAAGCCAGACAGAGGCTGAACGAGCTAGACGCTCAATACAAGGTATTGGAACAAAAGCGCAGTACTCTCCAGACGGCTTATGTCAATGCGGGCACAGAAGACAAACAGGTGGCGGCTATTGCACTGAAGAAACAACTTCAAATGATGTACGACAACCGGATCGCCGCCGACCACGCAGGAAGTAAGACTGCGGCGAAACAGGCTGCTGGGTTACAACTCGTGATTGGACATCTTGAATAGCAGCACTCGGGCTAAAGCATCCGATCGTCTCAGCTCTTCCGGCTCCGGGCCACGGCTTCCCGCGCTTCCTTGTCCGCCGTCTTCCGCCGTTCGGTTTCGCGTTTGTCCCAGTTCTGTTTACCCTTGGCGACGGCTATCTCCACCTTCACCCTGCCATTGCGGAAGTACAGCCGAGTGGGGATCAGCGTGAGTCCCTTGTTGCGGGTTTTGCCAAGCAATTTGTGCAACTCGGTCCGATGAACCAGCAACTTACGGGTCCGCAGCGGCTCGTGGTTGAAAATATTGCCGTGCTGATAGGGACCAATTTGCGCGTTGATCAGCCAAAGCTCGCCGTCCTTCACCAGGCCATAAGCGTCTTTCAAGTTTGCGTGGCCGGCCCGCACCGACTTCACTTCGGTGCCTCGCAGGGCGACGCCCGCTTCGAACTTCTCTTCCAGGAAGTAGTTGTGCGATGCCGCTCGATTGACGGACGCATCCCGCTCGCCGCTGGCGACTGGGTCGCGGCGGCCTGCCGGTTTCTTGGCCGGTGCAGCTTGAGTGGGACGGGACATAAGACGTTTTATCAGTGTAGACGGTCTGGGAGCAAAAACAACCGTCGCCCTGGCATGGAACCATGCCAAAGCCGGTCGCTTGTATCCCACGCCGGGCGCGCGAGTGCGCCCAGGTTTCGCGCCCTACTGGGTCACGGTCAGGGCGATGGTTTGGCTGCTCACCAACTGACCTGTAGTGGTGTTCGTGATGGTGGCGGTGATGTTGGTGGTGCCCGCAGCTACAGCGCTCGCCACGCCGTTGCCGCTGGCCCCCCCGCTGCTGATGGTCGCAACGCCGTTGTTCGACGAAGTCCAGGTTACGGATTGCGTCACGTCGTTCAAGGCGCTCCCATTGGCATAGGCGTAGAACGGCAGGGTGCCTGTCGTTCCGTTGATTGTCGCTATGGTTTGTCTTACGGTGCTTCCCTGGGTGGTGTTGATAACCAGGCTCGTAATGTTGCTTAGCGTCACGTTGACAGTGGCCGTCCCGGTAATACCCTGGGAACTGGCCGTCATGGTCGCCGTGCCAATGGCAACCCCAGTCGCCTGGCCGCCGGGCGAGGTGATGCTCGCGATATTAGGGGCGGAACTTGACCAACCCACCGAGCCCCCGCTGATCTGATTCTGGGTGCCATCAGAGTACGTGGCAAAGGCAGCCAGAGAAACCTGCTGGCCAACTCCTACCGTGGCCGAGGAGGGCTGGATAAAGATCGAGCTGATCGAGGGCTTAATGAAGAAGCCACCGCAGGACGACAGGAAGAGGGACAACACCAAGCTTGCAGCCGCGGTCAGCGCCAACCGACGAACTTGCGTCGACCGATGTCCATTCGCACCAGAGGAGAATTCACTGCGGCTGTCGACTAACGAACTCCCTGTTCCTGCAGAACCCATTTCTACTCCCAACGTGGAAGCCTCCCTGCCAAGTGCTTCCTGACAGTTGAGGCCGAATTCCCCGTCTTGACCCGCAGCGCTCGCGGGGCGCAGTTAAAATACGCCGAAGCTGTGACAACGACTATCGTTTAACGGTATCTTCGACTGTTATACGGTTATTCTACCAAACGGAAGCGGAAGTTTCGGTCGTTTCAAAAAAGGGTGCTGGTTCGATGCCATTTTTGTTCCGGCAAGTAATTTTCAGCCGAATTAGGGAAAGCTAACGGAGAGGACCGAACCAGGGGTTGATCTTGTCGTTCCCCGCCCGTCTAAGGCAACAGTGGCTATGGCCGGCACACGTCGGTCAAAAGAGTCGGGCCGCAAGGAGTTTATGAAGCAGTTTCGAATGATCCTTTTGTTGAGCGTTGCGTTCCGCGTTCCGGCAGCAGCCGCGCCCCTGAGCAGCAATGCACGCACCGTGATCCCGCAGGCCGTACAGCAGATCATCTCCGTGGACTACCGCGAACTGCGCGATTCGCCCATGGCCCGTGCCCTGAAAGACCAGGTCATCCCGGACAACATCAAGCAGTTTGAGTCGATGCTGCGCAGCGCCGGCATCGATCCCGATCGCGACGCCGAGCAGATCACCTTCGTGAGCTATCATGGGCCGAAAAACGTTACCTACGGCATCGGCATCGCGCAAGGACCCTTCCGGCACAAGGAGTTCCTGGCCAAGGCAAAAGCCAGGAAGATCAAGCCGGAAAAATATCTGCTTTCAGACATCTATTCCGTGGGCTCGGGCTTTCAGATCGTGTTTCTTGATCCCATCACCATTCTGTTCGGTGAGAACGCGGCCATCAAAGCCGCCATCGACGTGCGCGATAACGGTGCCGCATCGCTAGATTCGAACGACACCTTGAGCGAGCTGATCAGCAGCATAGACAGCGAGCCCGTGTGGAGCGTGCTGGACCAGAAGGGTACGCAGAGCATGGTGCGTTCGGCGCTGGGCCAAGCCGGCGCGCTTACCAATTTCGACGCGGTGAAGAAGCGCCTCCTGGCTTCCGACTACATCATGAACTTCACCAAGGGCGTAACCTTCGACGTCAACGTGAAGACCTCTGACAACATCACCGCTGCGAGCCTCGCGGGACTGATGAAGGCCGGCGTGCTGTACAAGACGATGAGTGGCTCATCCAGCGAGAAGATGGCGCTCGAGAACACCACCGTCGGCAGCTCCGACGACATGGTGCAGATGCACTTTGCGACCGACGATCAGCGCTTCCAGGCGCTCATGAAGTCGGACCTGTTCGCAGCCGTGTCACGATAAGCATCACGCGGCTGGAAACTAGCGGTGGCTAAGCGGCCTTATTGCACGGTCAAGACGATGGTTTGACTGTTCACCACCTGCCCTGCACTGTTGGTAGTCGTGGCGGTGATGTTGGTGGTGCCCGCAGCCACACTGGTCGCCAGACCATTGCCACTGGAGAGTCCGTTGCTGATGGTCGCCACCGTCGGGTTCGACGACGTCCAGGTTACCGATTGAGTCAGGTCGTTGGAGGCCTCCCCATTGGCGTAGGCATAAAACTGCAGGCCTGCCGCCACTGCGGGGATTGCGGCGGCGCTTTGGGATAATGTGCTTCCCTGGGTAGTATTGATGACCGTCCGGGTGACGTCACTTGCCGTCACGTTGACGTTGACCGTCGCGGTAAGAGTTTCGGTGCTGGCACCGTAACAAGTCTTAGAGAGGACCGGGCTTCCGTTGCTGATGGAGACCGTAACCTGACAGCCCGTGGCGGGAAGCGTGGCGGTGGTGGTTGCGGTGATGATCGCGCTGCCGGCGGAAGCGCCTGTCACCAAACCCTGCGACGAGACAGTGGCTATCGCGGGATCCGAGCTTGACCAGGTTACCGAATCTCCGTTGACATCTTGCTGGCTGCCGTCAGAGTACATGCCACGCACGGCAAACTGGGCCGTCTTGCTGGCTGCCACCGTGGCCGAAGCCGGGTTGATGAATGTGGTGCTGAGAGTAGGGTGAATGAAGAAGCCGCCACCACAGGATGTGAGAACCGCCGACAGGCAAAGCGCTACAGCTACGATGAGCGCCGGCCGCCGGCAAATTTCCTTCCGTCGATGTCCGCGCACACCAGAAACGGATTCACTACGATTGCCGACGAAAGAATCTTCTGTTCCCACAGAAACCATGTCTACTCCCGATGCAGGGACACTGCGCCAAGCCTGGCGAGCGAGTCCGCGGCTGGCTTCAAATCTCCCTCTCTCGTCGGTATTGTACTCGCTTGAATCCGATCCTATCGAGAGGCAGGATTGTTCCGCCGGCGTGTGACTCCCACACAGATTTCACGCTCTATGGAATGTTATAATCGCGCCGACGTTGTGCGTCTGTTTCGTACTTGCGATGCGTAAACGGACGGGCGCGTGCGCTCACGTTTGCGGCGTATGCAAGTCTTATCACCGGAGCCTGATGTCTCTGACCGTCCGGAGTCGACAGGTCCGGTCTAATCCCCTGGTCTTAAGGAACGTGATGAAGCGTTTTACCGGTGTCCTGGCGCTGCTGCTGATCCTGGCAGCCTCGGCCCTCGCCTCGAATGCCAAGCAAGCCAAACAGCTATACCAGAAAGGTGTGGAAGCACAGGCTCGTCAGGACTACATAACCGCGTACAACTTCTATCACCAGGCCTACGAGCTACAGCCGACCGACCTGACCTATCGCTCGGCTTACGAATACGTGCGGTTTCTGGCAGCGGCGTCCTACGTTCATCAAGGTGAATTGTTGATGAATGCCGGAAAGCTGCAGGAGGCGCTGACCGACTTCGAGCAGGCGCTTGCGATCGATCCTTCCAGCTTCATCGCGCAGCAAATGGCGAACAAGATCCGGCTCATGCTCAAGCAGAGCACGAACCCAACGCCGTCGCCGACGTCGACCACCGAAGGCGTTTTGACGCGCCGCATGGAAGAGGCTGCAGGCCCCATCGAGCTCGCGCCCATCTCGAATACGCCGATCACGTTGAACCTGACGCAGGACTCCAAGACCGTCTACGAAAGTATCGGCCGTCTGGCGGGTATCAACGTGCTGTTCGATCCGGACTACACCTCCCGCCGGATTCACGTCGATTTGAACGGCGTCACCCTGCACGAGGCGCTGGAGATTACAGCGCTTGAGTCGAAGACCTTCTGGCGGCCAGTAACACCGAACACCATCTTCGTCGCCGCCGACACTCCGGCAAAACGCAAGGAACTGGAACAGAGCGTCATCCGCACCTTCTACTTGAACAATCTTTCGCAACCGAACGAACTCCAGGATCTGGTCAACATTCTTCGCACCCTGCTGGACACGCAGCGGTTGCAGCAGTTCCCTTCTCAGCAGGCCATCGTGGTACGCGGCACTCCTGATCAGATTGCGATGGCGGAGAAGCTGATCGAGGACCTGGACAAGTCGAAGCCGGAGGTCGTGGTCGAAGTCGCCATCATGCAGGTGACGCGCGACAAGCTGCGCAACCTGGGAATCAGCCCCCCAACCAGTGTCTCGGTCGCTCTTCAGCAGGCCAATGCGTCGTCGAGCACCACCAGCGTGACCGGCGCATCGGGAAACACGGCTACAGCTACCACCGGCAGCAACACCGCACAGATCACCCTGAACACGCTGGGTAATCTTAATGCCACCAACTTTTCTGTCACCATTCCTGCTGCCACGGCGAACTTCCTGATGAGTGATAGCAGCAGCAAGCTCATCCAGCAACCCGAGATTCGCGCCTCGGACGGCCAGAAAGCCTCGCTCAAGATCGGTGAACGCGTCCCGGTGGCGACTGGATCATTCCAGCCCGGCATCGGCGGCGTAGGTATCAACCCGCTGGTCAACACGCAGTTCAACTACATCGACGTCGGTGTGAACATCGACATTACGCCGCACGTACACGGCATCGACGAAGTCACACTTAAGTTGGCCATGGATATCTCGGCCGTGGACTCCTATCAGAACATCGGCGGCATCAACCAGCCCGTCATTGGACAGCGCAAAATCGAAAATGAGATCCGCATGAAAGAGGGTGAGGTCAACATCCTCGGCGGAATTCTTGAAGACCAGAATACGAGGTCGCTGTCCGGCATCCCCGGTTTGGCGTCGATCCCTCTATTCAAATATCTTTTCGCCAGCGAAAACAAAGAAGTCAAGACTAACGAGATCGTCTTCATCCTGATACCGCACATCGTGCGCGCCCAAGACCTGTTAGCCAGCAACACCAAGGCGATCGATGTAGGTACGGCCACGAATATTCAATTGCGCTCCGGTGGCGTGCAACCCCCGCCGCAAGGGCAGCCGGATGGGCAGGGCGCCATGGGCACTCGGCCTCCGCAAGCCGTGCCGGGACAGCCTCAGGGCGCAGGCATGCAGCCGGGGAGTACAGCGGCTCCGGCCTCGGCCCCAATCGGTAGTCCGATTGTCAGCTTCGATCCAGCTACCATCGATCAGGCCGTGGGTTCAACCTTCACGGTCAATGTGAACCTGGCGGGCGGGCAGAACGTGGCTTCGGTGCCCCTGCAGATCATGTACAACCCACGGGTGCTCCAACTGCTGAACGTGTCGAACGGAACTCTGCTGGCACAGGACGGTCAGACAGTAGCGCTGGTCAATCGCGATGACAGCATGGCGGGGATCCTGCAAGTCACGGCTTCGCGGCCTCCAGGAACGGCGGGCATCTCCGGCGATGGGTCGGTTTTCACCTTGACCTTCCAGGCCAGGGCTCCGGGACAGTCTACTCTCGCCATTAACCGGGCTGTACTGAAGAACGCGGCCATGCAAAACAACCCGGCGACCGGTTCACAAGCCATCGTGACGGTTCACTAGAACATCCGTCAAAAAGGTAGCGTTCACCACAGAGACACAGAGCACACTGAGGAACGACAACACTCTGTGTCTCGGTGCCTCTGTGGTGAATACAGATCAGCTGGCATTACGAGCAGAGGTTTAGAATACAAGCAGTGTTCTTGCGAGCTTCCAACTGCGCCCTGGCTGTAGCGGGACCAAATCGATCCGAAATGCGACCCTACTCCGGAGCGCGTGTCTCGGCCGGCCGTGGCTTCACCATGGTCGAGCTGATCGTCGCTATGACGATCCTCATGATCCTGACCGCGATTGCGGCGCCGGTCATGAGAATCAGCATCCAGCGCGCCAAGGAACGGGAGCTGCGCCGCGATCTCTGGCAAATGCGCGATGCCATTGATCGTTACAAGGACGCCGCCGACCGCGGCGCTTTCCAGACGAAAGTCGACAGCCAGGGCTATCCGCCCGACCTCGACACCCTCGTCAAGGGCGTGGACGCCAATGGCAAGAAGATTCGCTTCCTGCGCAGCATTCCGGTTGATCCCATGACCGGCAAGGATGAGTGGGGAATGCGCTCGATGCAGGACGACCCTGACTCCGACTCCTGGGGCGGGCAGAGTGTCTTCGATGTCTATAGCAAGTCGGAGGGCACCGGGCTGGACGGTACGAAGTACAAGACATGGTAGCGGGGGCGATGACAAAACGCGGTCGGCAGCGCGGCTTTACGCTTATCGAGTTGATGGTGGTGATCAGCATCATCGTCATCCTGCTGTCGCTCGCCATCCCGAATTATTCTTCGTCGATTCTGCATGCTAAAGAGACGGCGCTCCACGACGACCTCTACACCATGCGCTCACTCATCGACCAGTACACGCTGGACAAGCAGAAGGCGCCACAGTCGCTCGACGACCTGGTGCAGGCGGGATATCTGAAGCAGCTGCCCAAGGATCCATTTACCAATGCGCGTGACAGTTGGGTGCCGGTGACGGACGACAGCATCATGTCGCCCGATCAGACCGACCCCGGCATCATCGACGTGCACAGCGGCAGCGACCAAGTCTCCAGCGAAGGCACGGCGTACAGCACCTGGTAGGGACTGGTCGCCGGAACTTCCCTGCACTTTCAATCAAGCGCCGCAACCACTTCTTCTGTCGTTTTCACTCTTGCCAACCGGGAAAAAATTTTCTCGAAGGCGAATTTGTGCGACTCTGCATCCGTGGAGGAGCACGCGTCTTCCACCACGACAAAGGCGAAGCCCAGGCCGGTTCCCTGCCGCGCGGTTGACTCCACGCCTGCGTTAGTCGAGATGCCGGTCAGCACAACCGTATCGACTCCCCGTTCCCGCAGAGTCTGTTCCAGCTCTGTTCCCGCGAAAGCTCCCCAGTGACGTTTGGTGATAAGCACATCGCCCGGCTGGAAGCCCGCCTCCGGCACCAACTCCGATGCGGCCACCGGCAGTGGAGGGGCATTCGGATCGCGAGAGGGTTGATCCACGGGCAACTGCAAAAAGTTGTTCATATCCACACGAACGTAGACCACGGTCCCGCCTTTTGTGCGCAGGGTTTTCGCAATGAGGCTCGATCTCTCGATGACCTGGGAGGAAGTGTATGGTGCCGTCTGCCTGGCAACGATGCCTTGTTGAAGATCAATTACGACCAGAGCGGTTTTCTTTGCGTCTAGTTTGAATGCGGGCAATTTCTCTCCTGTAACAGCAAATGAATTCTGGAATGTCAGCGAATGCGGGCTCACTCAGACACCGTTAGCTTGGCTGCGCTAATTAGATGCCGAACCGAAAGCCTTCTCCACCTCGAAGGGCACAGTCTACTTCCCTCTCGACAAGCCATTGCCGGTGGCTCTGATCAAAAAATGGTAAACCTTCGAGTTGCCGAGAGCGACGGCAAGCGCAGCGGACCGGATCAACATTCTCCCCCATTTCCGGATCTGACTTTATCCAGCAAGCACGGGAGGCCTCCTGGTTCTGCTATTCCCATCTTCTCTGTTATTCTGCGGGAAACTATGCATAACTCAAGGTGCACTCGCGCCTGCTGCCTTATTGCGCTGCTCCTGGCTACATCGGTTGCTATCTTCGCTCAGAAACCGCAAATCCTGCCGCCGGCAAAACCCGAGAAGTCCGCTATCGCTCCGGTGCAAACTCCGCAGACCACTCCCCAGCTGACGCAGCAGGATCTGGAGGCATTTTTCGACGGCTTCGTTCCGATCGAACTGCAACGCGATGACATCGCCGGCGCGGTGGTAATGGTAGTCAAAGACGGTCAGGTCCTCTTCGCCAAAGGCTACGGCTACTCCGACGTGAAGAAGCGCAATCCGGTGACGGTGGATGGGACGCTGTTTCGTCCCGGATCGATCTCCAAAACCTTCACCTGGACCGCGGTGATGCAACTAGTCGAGCAAGGAAAGATCGACCTCAATCGCGATGTCAACGACTACCTCGACTTCAAAATCCCCGCGACCTTCGACCGACCCATCACGATGAAGGACCTGATGACGCACACGCCGGGCTTCGAAGAGACCATCAAAGACCTCTTCGTTTCCAAGGCGAGCGACCTGCGTCCTCTACAGGAATACGTGCAGCATCACCTTCCATCGCAAATATTCCCTCCCGGCACCACCCCGGCGTATTCCAACTATGGTGCGACGCTAGCGGGATACATCGTCCAGCGCGTCTCGGGCGTGCCGTTTGATGATTACGTCGAGAAGAACATTCTTCAGCCGCTCGGAATGAATCACAGTACCTTCCGGCAGCCCCTGCCCGAAAACCTGAAGCCGTTTATGTCGCAGGGCTACAACCTGGCGTCGGAGCCTGCGAAGGACTTTGAGTTCGTGCAAGCATGGCCGGCGGGAAGCATGTCGACAACGGCGGCAGACATGTCGCACTGGATGATCGCCCAGCTACAGAACGGCCAGTACAACGGTCAGCAGGTCCTCAAGCCGGAGACGGCGCAGTTGATGCACTCGCGCGCGTTCGGACTGGTCCCTTCGCTGAATGGCATGGCGTACGGCTTCTACGAGGAGTCGCGCAACGGCCGGCGCATCATCGGGCATGGCGGCGATTCGCAGTGGTTTCACAGCGACATGCACCTGATGCTCGACGACCACATTGGCTTCTTCATCTCGTACAACAGCACGGGCAAGCCTGGCTTCTCGGGACGTACTGCGGTTTGGCACGGCTTTCTGGACCGCTACTTTCCCTACACACCTGCGCCCGCGCAGGACGTAGCGAATGCAGCGCAGGACGAGAAATCCGTACTGGGCAGATACTGGCTTAGCCGGCGATCAGAGGGCAACATTGCGGCTGTGACTTCCGCCCTCGATCAGGTCGACGTCACGCGAAACTCTGACGGGACCATCAGCGTTAGCGCGTTGAAAGACTTCGCCGGCAATCCGAAACACCTGAAGGAAATTGCGCCCATGATGTTCCGCGAGCTCTACGGCCAGAGCCATGTCGCGTTCATCAAGGACTACGCCGGCCGGCAAATCGCCGTCACCGATCTGCCGATCTTCGTGCTTCAGCCGGTACCGGGACTGAAAAACCAGAACCTGAACGTCGGAGCGCTGGTTTTCGCCATCGTGATCTTTGTCCTCACCCTGCTCTTCTGGCCGCTGAATGCCATGCTGCGCTCGCACTATGGGCATCGCCCCGAACTCACGCAACAGTATCGGGGTCTGCGCCGATGGATGCGCTGGATCTGCGTGATCGATCTGACGTTCGCCGTTTGCTTCGGCCTGTGGCTCGCCTCCGTGAACGACGACATTGCCATGCTGAGCAGCTCATTCGATACGAAACTCCGCATGCTGCAAGTCGTAGGCGCGCTGGGAGTGCTGGGAACTTTTGTGGCGATCAATTACTGCTTCCGGTCGTGGGGCGACTCCGGACTATGGTTCTGGACGAAGGTGTGGAACACGCTTCTGATGCTGGCTTGCGTGGGATATACGTTCTTCCTGCTGAACTGGCAGATGCTGAATTTCAGGCTGAATTATTAAAGGCGGCAATTGGCCATTGGCCTAACCAGCGCCGGAGGCAGGGCATGCGATGGATTTTCTCCGTGCTCTCCGTGCTCTCCGTGGTGAAAACGCTTGTTACGGAGCGACGAGCTGGTTCTCTGCCAACTTCACCAACTGCTCAGGATCCGCCGTCGCTGCTGCGTTCCTCTGTGCGATCCGAATCTGCTCTTTGAAGCTGTCGCCCATCGCGGGGTTGAGCCGAACTTCGGTGGGCTTCTTGGCAATACTCATCTCGTCAATCTTGTCCTGCAGGCGCAGCAATCCGTAGAACAGGTTCTCCGGCCGCGGCGGGCAGCCAACGATGTACACATCCACCGGCACAATCCGATCGACCCCTTGCAGCACGGAGTAGGTGTTGAACGGACCGCCGACGGAAGCACACGCGCCCATGGCGATTACCCACTTGGGATCAGGCATCTGGTCATAGATTCGCTGTACCACGGGCGCCATCTTCAGGCTGACCGTTCCGGCCACAATCATCAGGTCGCTCTGCCGCGGGCTGGGGCGAAAAACCTCCGAGCCGAAACGCGCGATATCGAAACGCGAGGTCGAGGCGGCGATCATCTCGATGGCGCAACAGGCCAGGCCGAAGGTCATGGGCCAGATCGCGGACTTGCGCGCCCAGTTAAAGACGTAGTCGACCGTGGTTACCAGGAAGTTCTTCTCGAACTTGTTCTCAATCCAACCCATCCGTTGCCTTCTCTCGGTCCCGGGCTCCCTTTTGACCGGGTGCGCCTTATTGGGACTCTGTCTTGCGTCGCCGGAAGCGATGGTCCAACTGCATTTCCGACGTTTTATCTTCCCTTATCCATGTACCAGAGGGCTGTGACGCCGGTCACAGCTTCAAACTGGCTGTATATCAGGTAGTTATCAACCCCGAAGTGGCGGATGGCTGCGAAATAATTCGCTTGCGGTCTCCCCGCGAGGCAACCTTTCTGCATCTAAATTTCACGAGAGTTCCGGATTTTCAGTGCGCCAACGCCCTTCGGTGGTGTGTCTTAGCCGAAATTGACAGTTCTGTTTAGGTCGGCTAGGATACGCCCTTGTGTCGAAGCTAAGAGGTGAGCAGTCCGACCGCGTAACCGGCTTTGCGGGAGGGCTGGAGGGGGCTTCGGCGGTTCCGCACTCTTTGTAAATCAGAAGACCATTCATGGATAGAGTACCCACCGTTTCAGGAACGGCGAATCTCCTCGACATCCTTGACCGGGTGTTGGACAAGGGTTTGGTGATTGCCGGCGATGTTCGCGTGTCGCTGGCCAACGTGGAGTTGCTGACCATTCGGATCCGCCTGCTGGTGTGTTCCGTGGACAAGGCCGAGGAGATCGGGTTGAACTGGTGGAAGTTTGATCCCAACCTCACTCATCCCGGCCAGCTGCCAGACGTGCCCCGCACACGATTGCCGCGGGCGGGTCCGGAAGCAGAGCTCAGGGCGGCGCGAGTGCCGGCTAGGACCGTCAAGACAGTTAAGAAAGTTTCCAGGAAAAAGAAATAGAAAGTCCAGGAACGAAGATCGGCAGGAGGATCGGCAATGGCGGTAGAGCGAGTTTCAGGCGGCTCAAGTCTGATCGATGTACTGGATCGGGTCTTGGACAAAGGTATCGTGATCGACGCCTGGGTGCGAATTTCCCTGGTCGGCATCGATTTGATCACGGTTGAAGCGCGTGTGGTGGTGGCGTCCATTGACACGTATCTGAAGTACGCTGACGCTGTCGGCCTCACCGGACTGGTATCGCGTCCGCAACTGGGGCCGGGTGAAGAAGAGGAAATCACCACCGTCGAGACCACCAGGCGCCCAGCACGCAAGCGGCGCTCTGCAGCCCGAATGTAGGAGTTAATTGCGAAGAGAGGTTGCAGTGGCTTCGCCGCAGATGCGCGTGCATTCCGATGCCTCCGAGCAAGCTGGCAAGAGCCGTCGTTCAGCCCTTCGCCTGCTGGGTATTGAGCGGACCGAGGAGATCTATCCTGTCCTGCTGGAGGAGATTGTTGCCCTCGGACATCCTCGCGCGCTCATCGCCAAGGTCAACTTTGAGACCTCGGAGATCGCTCCGGTGGCCTCTCTATACTGCTCTAAGTCTCTACTCCAGCGCTTCAATACTTCCCTGTTTTCACTGGAGAATCCCCTGGCTCGGGTCTTACATACGCTGGAGCCGGAACTCATTCCCGGGCGTGGCAAACGCACGGTCGACCTTTACTATCACCCCCTGATCTATCGCAACCGCACCGCCTGCTGGGAAGCCGACCGTTCGCGGGGTGGCCGCTGCATTGCGGTTGAAAACTATCACTCCCGGCTGAAGCTGCAATTGCAGGAGCAGGTCTGCAGCATCTGCAACATGCGCGCCTATGCCGCCATGGTGGTGGTCGAGGTGAAGCGCGGAGCGAAGGAAAGCGATCTTGCGGAACTGCACGCTCTGATTGAGTTAGCCAACCGTTATCTGTCGCGCCTCTTCAATGTCGAGCACTACCAGAACCTGATGGTCGACATGGAAACCACCATTACCCAGATGCAGACGGTAATGGAGAGCATGACGGACCCGGTGATCCTCACCGATCCGCAGCACCGGGTGATCACGCAGAACAAAGCCGCCGAACGCTATTTCCGTCTGCCCGACGACGTCAGCGAAGGCCGGGTGCGCGCCGTCGAACTGAACAACCTGCTCTTCTCCGCTGCCTTGTCGTCCATGGCTGTCTCCGGCAACGACTCCTCGCGCGATATGACTCTGGTGGACGCCATTGAAGGCGATGAGGTTCTCTTCGAAGCAGTCTCGGCGCCAAGCTTTGGCCCGGATGGCCGGCGCACCGGCATGGTCACCGTGTTGCGCGATGTAACGGATCTTCGCCGCGCCGACGAAGAGCTGCGGGCCAACTACGAAAAGCTGCGCCAAGCTGAAGAGGTGGTACGCCAGGATCGCGACCGCCTTAACCTGGTCATCGAAAACGTTGGCGATCCCATCGTCGTCTGCGATCGCGATGCCAAGGTCGCGCTGCTGGATCCACTGGCGCAGGAGTTGCTCGGTTCCGAGCGCAGCCGCACCACGCTGCACATGCGCAATCAGGCGAAGCTCGACGCCTACATCACGAAGTTCACCTACTCGTTCTCTGACCGTGAGAGCTCGCCCATCCAGCTCACCCATCCGGGCTCGCTTCATGAGGTGGAGTACGACGCTCACTCCGGCAAGATTTACGACGAGCGCGGCCTCGTGGCCTACACCGTAACCGTTCTCCGGGATCTGACGGCGGTTCGCCGGCTCGAGCAGCTCAAGATGGAGCGGCGCATGCTGGAGATGGAGAAGTTCGCCGCCGCCGGACGTCTGGCTGGAACCATCGCCCACGAAGTCAACAATCCCATGGAGGCGATCAAAAACTGTATCTTCCTGCTCACCGATCAGATTAAGCCCGACGCCACTCCGGTCTACGAGATTCTGAAGGCTGAGACCGAGCGGGTGGCTCGCATCGTCCGGCAGATGCTGGGACTGTATCGGAACACGGAGCAGGTGGGGAACTTCGACGTGAATACGGTGGTGGAAGACACTCTCATGCTGTTCTCCCGCCAGCTGGAGCGCTCCGGAATCCGGGTTCAGAAAGAACTGAACAACTTGTCGCCGGCGCTGGGTTCGGCTGACCAGATCCGGCAAGTGCTGTCGAACCTGGTGGTCAATGCCAAGGACAGCATGAATGGCGGCGGCGTGCTGCGCGTTCGTACTCGCGTGGTGCGAAAGAACAATGTCAAGGAAGTCATTCGCATATTGGTGGCCGACTCCGGGTGCGGTATTTCGAAGAATATGTTGCACTCCATGTTCGAACCTTTTGTCACCACCAAGGGCGAACGCGGCACCGGCCTGGGTTTGTGGATTGTTAAGGGAATCATTGAAAATCACGGCGGTAAATTGCGAGTTCGCAGCCAGTTGGAGCGTGGAACCGTGTTCTCGATCGAGCTTCCGGCTGTGCAGTAGGAATTGAGCGTTGGCATGAAACGTAAGCGTCACATCCTGGTCGTCGACGACGAGCCGAACGTTCTCATAACCTATCGGCTCATCTTGCAACAGCGCGGGTATGAGGTAAGCGCAGCCTTGTCCTCGGAAGAAGCCCGGCAAGCGATTTCCAATGACGGTATCGACTTACTGTTGTGCGACCTTTCCCTGGAAAAGCAGGAAAGCGGCTTCGACGTCATTGAGTTTGCGCGGCAAAAGGATTCGAATATGCCGGCGGTGCTGCTGACCGGATACGCTACTCCGGAAGCCACGGATCGCGCCAAAGAGCTCGGCATTCCCGTGCTGTTCAAGCCCATCGATATTAATGAATTGCTGGAATCGATTGCTTCTCTATTGAAGGAGAACTATGAGCAACACGAGGCGACCGGCTAAGTCCCAGCCGGCCAAAACCAAGGCGGTAAAAAAGAAAGTGCAGAAGCGGCAGCCCATTGCCATGGTGCCTGCCCCCGTAACTGCCTCTCTACCGGAACCCAACATGCCGACCATGACCGAATTCTTGAGCGGTCCGGTGCCTGTGCCCGACGTGCGCCAGGAAGGGCGCTACGTCTACGGGATCATTCAGTCGCGCGAGCCGATTTCATTTGGCCGCATGGGCATCGGTGGCAGCGGCGAGATGGTGTACGTCGTCACTCATGGCGATATCGCTGCCGTCGTCAGCCGCACTCCGGTATTCATTTTCGATCCCACCCGCGAAAACGCTCTGGCTCACGAGCACGTCATCGAGACCGTGATGAAGACCCACACCATCATCCCCATGAGCTTCGGCACCGTGTTCCGCACCGATGACGATATTCGCGAGGTGCTGCGCAGCATCTATCCCTCGGTGAAAGACGTGCTGAAGCAGATGTCCGGTAAAGTCGAATTCGGCCTGAAGGTCACCTGGGACCGCGACCACATCGTCGAGGAATTGCAACGCGAACATGAAGAGATCCACCGCTTCCACCAGGAGATTACCCGCAAGCATTTGCAGTCGACCTATTTCGCCCGCATGCAGCTGGGCCGCATGATCGACAAAGCTTTGGAAGAACGCTCGGTGGAATACGTTCGCGAGATCTACGAGTCGCTGCGCGCCATTTGCGTGGCTTCGCGCGACAACAAGCCCATCGGCGACAAGATGATCATGAATGCCGCATTTTTGCTGGAGCGCGAGCGCGAAGCAGAGTTCGACGCGGCGGTGAATCGCGTTGCCAGGAAGTTCGGCGACCGCTTGAACTTTAAGTACACCGGGCCCTGGCCGCCGTACAACTTCGTGAACATTCGGCTCAAGCTGGAGCCCAGCACCTCGGGATAGAAACGCGGCAATTGGCTGTTGGCATTTAGCACTTGGCAACCAGCAGCTTTGCCTTATGGCCTACTGGTTGGTATCTCTTTGCCTTCGCCTTGCTGCTGGACTTGGCCTTCTGTTTTGTATCAGGGCACGAGTTTACTCGTGCCGATAAGGCCCGTGTTTATTTCTATCCGAGCCGGCTTCAGCCGGCGGCACAGGCCTGGGAGAGACTTTTTCAGCAACCTGTATCGTCGTGCCGAATAATGTTTTAATTGAGCTAAGTCTCTTCAGGGCGCAACTATGTTCCTCATCGACGATCTCCTGCTGTCTCCAATCTCGGGCTTCCAGTTCATCATGCGCACTCTCGCGCGCGCGGCCGAGGAACAATACACCGACGACACGCCGATTAAAGAGCGCCTGCTGGAACTCCAGACCCTGCTGGAAGAGGGTGAGATCACCGAAGAACAGTACGTGGAAGAAGAACGTCTGGTCCTCGCCGAGCTGCGCGAGATCCAGAACCGGCGGATGCAAATGGCCGGCATCACCCCCGAAGAAGCCGAGCGCATGGGACGTCCCATGCTCGAGATTGCCATTCCTGTAAAACAAGCGAGCGAAGAGTAGCGCTTCCTGCATTGACGAAATCTCCTTGGATGCGCCGCCGGACCGACTCAGCACGTCCCCCGTGGGACGTCGCCCTGCGGACCGGAGAGTGGCGATGACCGGACATGAGGTAGTGATTGCCGGGGGCGGTCCTACCGGCCTGATGTTGGCGGGCGAGCTCGCTCTGGCAGGCGTTGACGTCGCCATTGTCGAGCGGCGCGCCACCCAGGAGCTCCACGGCTCGCGCGCCGGTGGCTTGCACTCACGCACGATCGAGGTTCTCGCCCAGCGCGGAATCGCCGAGCGATTCCTCTCGCAGGGGCAGACGCATCCAGCCGTGAGCTTCCACCA
Source organism: uncultured Acidobacteriaceae bacterium (assembly GCA_963698845.1). Classification (GTDB taxonomy): domain Bacteria; phylum Acidobacteriota; class Terriglobia; order Terriglobales; family Acidobacteriaceae; genus Bog-257. The sequence continues at coordinate 401,318 of CAVOSH010000004.1, read as the reverse complement.
GATCCGCCTGGACATCAGCGATTTTCCCACCCGGCACAATTATTTGCTCGCGTTACGACAGAACCACATCGAGCGCATCCTGGCCGAGTGGGTCGGCGAGCTGGCGCTGCCGTTCTACCGCGAGCGTGAGGTAACAGGCTTCGCGCAGGACGACACCGGCGTCGACGTCGCTCTCTCCCACGGACGTCCGTTACGGGCGCAGTATCTCGTCGGGTGCGACGGCGGACGCAGCTTGATCCGCAAGGCAGCCGGCATCGAGTTTCCCGGCTGGGATCCGACGACGAGCTGGCTGATCGCCGAAGCGGAGATGTCCGAAGAGCCGCCATGGGGCTTCCGCAACGACGCCGTTGGCACCCATGCGATCGGCAAGCTGGAGGATGGGAAGCGTGCGGCAGTAGTGCCGACCGAAGTGCAGCTGCGATCGGGCAGCGAACCCACCCTGCGCGATGTCAGCGAAGCGCTCATCGCGGTCTACGGCACCGATTACGGGATCCACAGTCCCACCTGGATCTCGCGGTTCACCGACATGACGCGTCAGGCTGCCGCTTATCGTGACCGGCGCGTCTTGCTGGCCGGCGATGCCGCACACGTGCATCCCCCGATAGGTGGACAGGGCCTCAATATCGGATTGCAGGATGCGGTGAATCTGGGATGGAAGCTGGCGCAGGTGGTCAAGCGAACCTCGCCGGAAAGTCTTCTGGATAGCTATCATGCCGAGCGCCACCCGGTCGCTGCCCGCGTGCTGCGCACCACCATGGCGCAGGTCGCGCTTCGTCGTACGGATGACCGCTCCAAGGCCCTGGGCGATACGGTTTCCGAGCTACTCGGCATGGACGAGCCTCGCAGGCGACTCGCCGCGGAGATGTCCGGTCTGGACGTTCATTACAACCTGGGCGAGGGCCACCCACTGCTCGGACGCCGCATGCCCGATCTCGACCTGGTCACCGCCAACGGCCCGCTGCGGGTCTTCACCCTGCTGCACCAGGCTCGGCCGCTGCTCCTCAACTTCGGTGAGCAGGGCGGCTTCGACATCGCTGCGTGGGCGGATCGCCTTCGGTTGATCGACGCCAACTACGTGGGCAAGTGGGAGCTTCCGGCAATCGGGGCCATCACGGCGCCCACCGCGGTTTTAGTTCGGCCCGACGGTTATGTGGCCTGGGTGGGGGAGCTGTCGCAAGTGGAGCTCACTGACGCGCTAACCACCTGGTTCGGACCGCCCACTACGGCGTAGCCCAACCGGCTTTCAGGATCGTCCGGTCAGCTGTCGCTTTGGTATGAAGCTTAACCCGTCGTCTCAGCGCGGGCGAGTTCATCCCCCAAGCCGGATGGTTTTCCCATCGGCCAGAAAATAGAAACCACGGTACCGGATTTGGATTCGTGCCGGCGGCTGCGAATCTTGATCCCTCCCCCATGTCTGGCCAGTACACCACGAACCACCCATAGACCCAGGCCCGTGCCCTTCTCGGGCTTCGTGGTAAAGAAAGGTTCGAAAACTCTTGCCATGGATTCCTGCGGGATGCCGCCTCCGGTATCCGCAATGCTGAGGCGCGCTCCCACCTGAGCCGGATTGTTCCAGTCGCGGGATGGACGCACGCAAACAATCAGACGGCCGCCATTCACCGAGGCTTCGACGGCGTTCAGCAACAGGTTGTCGACCACTTGGCGAACCTCATCGGCAAAGCCCATCATGCCTGTACCTGGGGTAAGCTTTCTTGTCACTGTGACGCCGGCGTGCCGGATCTTCTCGCTGAAGACCTGCAACGAGTCCTCCGTGAGCGCACTGAGGTCTATGATTTGCTGGCTTGAACCCTCGCGGTAGTACGACAGGCTTTGCTTCACGATGCGGGCCACCCGCTGTAATTCGCTTCCGGCGGTATTTACCAGGTAGAGTGACCGTTCGTCCAACGCGGGGTTGTCCTTCAGCAGGTAGAGCGCATTGATGACCGACGAAAGGGGATTATTAATCTCGTGCGCCAGCGATGCCGCAAGCTGACCGGCGGCCGCCAGTTTCTCAACCTTGTGCAGGTGTTCCTCGGCGCGCTTCAGTTCCGTCACATCCATCACGGAGGCGATCCAGCCAACAATCTGGTTGGACCCGTAGGTGTCGGGTGTCCACACCACATGAACATGGCGAGATCCCGACGGGTACGGCAGCAGAGCCTCGTATTCCACTCGCTGGCCTCTCAGGACCTGATCCACATAGGGGCCGACCTCCTGCAAGGCTTCGGCTCCCAGGACTTCGACCATGGGCCGACCGACGATCTTTTCTAAGGGAACTCCCACGATTTCGGCGTAGGCAGGATTTGCGGCCAGATACCTCATGTCGCTGCTGCAGCGAACCAGGCCTACGGGGGCAGTATCCAGAAAGCGCCGGAATTGCGCCGAGGCGTCGCGCAGCGCATCTTCCGCTCGCTGTTTTTCGGTGATGTCGATGGATTTGCCGCCGATCAGCCTCTTGCCATCGGCATCGATGACAGGAAACTTCACGCTAAGCCAGGTATGCAAACCATCGTCCTCGTCCGTTTGTTCGATGAACTCGCGCGGCAGGTTGTCGCGCAGGACCGTCAGATCGTGGTCGTGAAACTGTTGTGCCGTTGCTTTGGGAAAAATGTCAAAGTCGGTTTTACCGACAAAGCCGGATGCGAAGCGAGACTTGTTGGTCCGGTTGGTGTAAATATATGTGCCCGATTCGTCTTTTAGATACTCGGCTCCGGGACTGTTGTCGAGAAACGTCTCGAAAAGTATCCGGGTGCGGCGCAGCTTGATCCGGGAGCGGCGGCTCCATTCCCCACCCACCACCATGGCCGCGCCGAAGATCAGGTAGACCACGGCGGCAATCAGATTGGCGGGATGCTGCCAGACGGCAAACGAATGGCGAGGGGGCACAAACCAGTAGGTCACCCCGACCAAGCCCAGGAGTACCGACAGCGTCGACGGCCCCAGGCCAACATACGCTGCCAGGACAGCGACGGTTGGAAACATCGTGATGAATGGGGTGTAATTCCCGAGGTAGGGGTCTAATACCGCGCGCAGCAGCAGTGCCACCGCCGTGACGAGTACGGCTGAGCCGTAACGAAACAGCAGCGACTTCGAAAACTGCGTCCACCACGACGCGCGCGAGTCCATCTTTTGACCCCCGGGACAATGATGTCTCTGCAGGTACGAAGACAGCGATTAGACGAACCAGTGTTTGCAAGAACTATAGCAAACAGGTCTTCCTGAGGGGTTGGGAAATCGATAGGTAGACCGGGCGAGATAACGCTACCGAGGGCGAGGCCGCGGACGGAACTGATCCAGGGTCAGTCGTCCGGCTTCACAGCGTTACAGTCGAAGTCAACAGATCTTCGATGCGAATCGGCACCTTCCGAACCCGCACCCCTGTCGCGTGATAGGTCGCCAAGGTCAGCGCCGAGGCCACTCCAGTCAGGCCAATCTCGCCGATGCCGCGAGCGCCATAGTCGTTCAACTTTGTATCTGGATAGTCCAGCAGCACTACGTCAATATCAGGAATGTCTTTGTTGGTGGGTACCAGATAGTCGGCGTAGTTGCTGTTGATGGGATGACCGTTGCGCACGTCATAGACAGTCTCCTCGAACATCCCCATGCCGATACCCATGACCACGCCGCCCAGGATCTGGCTGCAGCCGGTCTTGGCATTCATGATGCGGCCTCCGTCAATTGCCGTCACCCAGCGGGTTATCCGCAGGCGCGCGATGCCGGGATCGAACTCCACTTCGCAGAAGTGCGCGCCGAAGGAATGGATGGAGTACTTCTTGCTGTTATCGGTATCTTCCGTTCGCGCCTGCGCGTCTACCGAGGAGAGCCGGCGCAGGGAGAGGATCTCCTGGAACGGCATCCCGCTATCAGGAGAGTGATCCTGCGCATGAACTCGGCCATTCGTGATGGTTAGCGTTTTAATATCGGCACTCCGGAAGGGCGAGGTCGCCGTACCTGCTGCAACTTTCAGCAAGGTTTCCTTTGCCTGGTCTGCGGCTTTCGAGATCGCAGGCAATACCGTCGCCGTGGCTGCTGATCCCCCGGACGTGGGCCCGGGAGGCAGATCGCTGTCGCCGAGCAATACTTGGACCTTCTCCATGGGTATGCCGGTCCTGTCAGCCACGACCTGGGCAAAAAGCGTGTACGTTCCTGTGCCGATGTCCTGGCACGCGCAGGAGACGCGGGCCGTGCCGTCGACCAGCAATCGCACGCGAACATCCGCCGTGCGGCGGCTGCCCGGCCAGGTGCAGGTTCCCATACCCCAGCCCAGAATCTTGCCGTCCTTGCGCATCGAGCCCACCTGCGGATTCCGCTTGCTCCACCCGAATCGTTCGGCACCCTGCTCATAACACTCGCGGAGATGCTTGCTCGACCAGGGCAGGTTCTTCCCTTCGTCGCTCTCCGCGTAGTTCTTCAGCCGCAGCTCTAGAGGATCCATGTTGAGCGCAATGGCCAGATCGTCCATGGCTGAATCCAGCGCAAACAGTCCGGGCGTGGTGCCCGGACCGCGCATCGGCGTGGGTGTGCCAACATTCAGGTGAACCAGGTGCTGCACCGCAGAAACGTTCGGGCAGCTATAGAGCATCGGCGTCGGATCCGTGCAGCGCTCCACGTAGTCGTCGACCATCGAAGTCTCCTGCACCACCTCGTGAAGGGTCGCCTGCAGCTTGCCATCGTGAGTAGCCGCCATGCGCACGCGCTGCTGGGTGTGAGGACGATGCCCGACGGTAGTAAACATTAGCGTCCGCGGAACCGTCACTTTCACTGGACGCCCGACGTGGCGCGCTCCGGCGGCGGCCAGCAGTGACTGTGGCCAGGGAAAAAGCTTGCTGCCGTATCCGGCGCCTACAAATGGCGAGATCACGTGAACGTCTTCGAGCGGCAGACCGAGCATCTGGCACACAGTATTGTGATGGTTGACTACGCCCTGCGTGGTCTCGTAGAGCGTCAACTTGTCTTTAGCTTTGTTCCAGACTGCGATGGTTGCGTGCATCTCCATCGGGTTGTGCGTCTCGACTGGGGTGACGTAGGTGTAATCGATCTTAACCGGCGCCTGGGTGAAGGCGCTCTCCGCATCGCCCCGCGAATATTTCTCCACCGGTGGATCATGGGGAACCGGCGCCTGTGAAAGCCGCACCTGCGGTTTCGATGTCTCATAATGGACGCGCACCGCGGCGGCCGCAGCCTGCCCCTGCTCGAAGCTCTCGGCGATTACTAATGCCACGTATTGCCCGTAGTAGTACACGATCTCGTCCTCAAATGGGGGACGCGTCTCGCCGGCGCGGATCATCTTCTCGAAGCCCTGCGCAGGGCGATACATCGGTTCGACATTTCCATGATGAATGATGCCGAGTACGCCCGGCATCTTCTCAGCGACGGCGTTATCGATACTGGCAATTCTTCCGTTCCCGATGGTGCTGGTCACGGGAATGCCATAGGCAATGTTTTCGATGTCGTGCTCCGCCCCGTAGGGCGCGCTGCCCGTCACCTTGCGTTTGCCGTCGATGCGCGAGAGGGATTGTCCGATGATCGAAGTACTCATGTTGTTGCTCCGGCTAAGCTGCGGCTTCATTCGACCCGGTGGCGACGCGAAGTGCGCGAGTCAGGCACAACTGCGCCAGCTTCACCTTGAAGGCGTTGTCGTGCAGCGGACGCGCTCCTCGCAGCGCCGCTTCCGCTGCGGCCTGGAATGTCTTCTCGTTCGCCGTCTGGCCCTCAAGCGCTTTCTCGGCTTCCTGCGATCTCCACGGCTTGCTGGCAACTCCGCCCATCGCCACTCGCGCACGGGCGATCCTCCCACCGTTCAGCTGCACCACCACAGCGGCCGACGATAATGCGAATTCATAAGAAGCCCGATCCCGCAACTTGAGGTAATACGAGCGGGTGCCGCCTGCAAGCGGAGGCAGCGTGACGTGGGTAATCAACTCGCCGGGTTGCAGCACGTTCTCCTTTTGCGGAGTGTTGCCCGGGACCAGGTAGAACTCGTCCAGCGCAATGCTGCGCCCGCCGTGAGAGCTCTGGATATAAACCGTTGCTTCCAACGCCATCATGGCCACAGCCATATCGGAAGGATGCGTCGCGATGCAGTGTTCGCTGGTCCCCAGGATCGCGTGAATGCGGTTGAAGCCGTCGATGGCTGCACATCCGGAACCGGGACTTCGCTTATTGCAGGCTGCGTAGGCGGTATCCCGGAAGTAGTAACAGCGCGTCCGTTGCAGCAGGTTGCCGCCCGTGGTCGCCATGTTACGCAGTTGCGGCGAGGCCCCGGACTTCAACGCCTGCGAAAGCACCGGGTATTGCTTCGTGATGAGCGCGTGATTGGCCAGGTCGCTGTTGCGCACCATTGCGCCAATCTTTACCCCGCCGTCGCTCGTGCTTTCCACCTGGGTGAGGGGAAGCCGATTGATGTCGACCAGGACCTGCGGCGTCTCCACATTAAGCTTCATCAGGTCGATGAGCGTGGTGCCGCCGGCAACGAATCTCACGCCCGACTGGCCGGCATTTGCGGATACGGCGTCATCGACCGTTTTGGCTTCCTGATACTTAAAGATCTCCATGCAATCGACTCCTCAACTTTGCGATGACGATTTCTTGCGCGCCGATTGCACCGCCGCCACGATGTTGTCATAGGCGCCGCAGCGGCACAGGTTGCCGCTCATCATTTCACGCACGTCGTCGTCCGCCGAGCCAACCGGCTCTTTCAGCAGAGCGGCGCCCGACATGATCTGTCCGGGAGTGCAATAGCCGCATTGGAAGCCGTCGCACTCGATAAATGCCGCCTGCACGGGATGCAGTTCCCCGCCTTGCGCCAGGCCCTCGATGGTCGTGATCTTGTCTCCCTGATGCATGACGGCGAATGTCAAGCAGGAGTTCACACGCCGCCCGTTGATGTGAACCGTGCAAGCGCCGCACTGCCCGTGGTCGCAGCCCTTTTTCGTGCCGAACAGCTTCAAGTTTTCGCGCACTGCATCCAGGACGGTAGTTCGGGGATCCATCTTGAGCCGGTATTCTTTGCCGTTGATATTGAGAATCACCGGAACCGCGCCGGGGACAGTCGCCGGCGTTTCCTGAGGAACCTCGACTGGAGGAGGAGCGGCTGGGGTTCTGGCAAGCAGGGGCGCGGCCGTCGCGCTGATTCCGGCAACACCAAGCTGGGTTAGAAAGGAACGGCGGGTCGGCCGGAAGCGCGTCGATCCAGAACGCTGCTGATTCTCTTCCTTACCAGCGTGCCCGTGGTTACTGTTTGCAGAGGGAGATTGCGGCTTGTCTTCCATAGCTTCTGCCTTGCGCTTGAGATGCGGCTGGCCGAGCATGGGGTTCGCAGGGGTCGTCCAGAATTGGCAACTAAGTTTTAGGGCTTCCCCTTTAGCGTGGGATGGCTATGATCGGCATTCCCGACTCGGACCTGTGGTACGAATTTCCCGTCGTTTGCGGTCACGTCTCTGACATTGTGGCGGACAATCACTCTCAGCGATGTTGTGACTGCTCCTCGCAGGTCACAGCGCCGCAGCGGCAGCGGCGACGCGCAGTATCGCTGCCGAGGAGTGTTATGCAAAAGCAAAGGGCTGTACCCGCTCTGTTCCTGGCTGTGCTGGCGGCAGCGTCGGTTGGACCGGTAATCCTGACGCAGCACGCTAACGCCCTTCCGAACGCCTCCATCCAGTACCAGCCGTACGAGTCGCAGAACCCTGCCTTCGGCCTGTTTAAGCCGGCGAACTGGCGCGTGCGCTCAGAGGCGACTGCCGATTCCATGGCGATCTCCGTGGGCAACCCGGCGGGAACCTCGGTGGTAGAGACCCTGTTTCTGGCTAACAGCATGCACGCCGACGCGCTGGCTGCCTTAGGCGCGCAGGTGAAGAAGGCGAAGGCGCAATTCCCCAATCTGCAGCTTTCCGAGGTGGTCGCCTGCAAGAACCGCAGTTGCGCAACCGCAACCGAAACCTACTCTTCTGGGGGGTCGGCGGTGAAGTCCAGGTTTTACATCCAGTCGGACCCGCGCCAAATCGTGATTCGCAGCTACCGCTCGCCGGACGCAACCTATGACAGCGAGCGCAACATGCTGCTGGAGATCATGTCGAACATCCGGCTCGGACAGCTAAGCAATGAAGCGGTTCCGTTAAAGACCGCTCCGCCGGAAGAACAGCAGGCACCGCCGGTACAGGAGCCGCTCGTCAATCAGCAGGCACCGGACGGATCCGCTTCTTTGCAGGTACCGGCGAATTGGAATGTGCAGGCCAACAATGGCAACGTGACCGCGGCTGACTCTGCGACAGGCGTCGGCGTAGTCTTCACCAACTTCCAGGTGATGCCCAACGGAGACGTCCGCGGCGGCGAGCCAGGCGTGATCGTCTCGCCCTACCAGTCGTCCGCGTCGTTCATCCTGCCCATCTTCAACCGCTGGGGCTATCGCGACGCCAGGATCCTGAACAGCACACCAAACCGGGGGATCATGAATCACTGCCCTGGGGGCTTCGGCGGCCGCTGCGACGCTACCGACTTCACGATGAGCTGGATCTCGCCGCAAGGCGTTCCGTGCATCGGCGGTTTTACCGTGATCAATGGGCCCCAAAACGCCGGCGGTCGATGGAGCAGTACGGTGTCAGGCGCATGGGCTCCGGCGAATAGTTATCGCCGCTACGTGCCTATGCTGTCGCAGATCACGAACACGTTCGCGCCCAACGGCCGGTATTCCGGATACTATGCGCGCAACAGTATGGCTAATGCGGCCTTCTTCCAGCAGGGCTCCCGCGGCATGTATGGATACGGTGGCGGCAGGTCGGCGGCTCAGCAGAACTGGCAGGCGCAGCCGATGATGACACGCACCAACCCGAATTCTCGATGGGATGACTCTCAGCGGGGCAATGGGAACTGGATTACGCAGATGGAAGGCGGCACACCGTATCACGGCAGCCCATACGGCGCGAATCCTCACAACGGTTACGGCATGCCGTCCGACTATGTTCAGTTCAACGGGGGCAGGTCGCATTACTCATCCGAAACTATGCGCGAGTTGAACAGTTTCGAGATGCAGCAGATCCTGATGCACTGACACTGATTTGAGCTGTGCCGCAGGTTCACGTCCTTCTTTAGGACGTTAACCTGGGTTACTCTTCGTCCTTCTGCAACCGCGAAATCACGCCCATATCTTCCAGCGTGGTCGTGTCACCCTTTACTTCGCCGCTGGAGGCCAGCTCGCGCAACAGGCGCCGCATGATCTTGCCGGAGCGCGTCTTCGGCAACTGATCGGTGAAGCGAATGTCGTCGGGCTTGGCCATTGACCCGATCTCTTTCGCCACCCAGGCCCGCAGCTCATCCTTTAACTCGGGCGAGGGATTATGTCCCATCTCCAGCGTTACGAAGGCTGCAACCGCCTGACCCTTGGTTTCATCCGGACGTCCGACGACGGCGGCTTCGGCGACCTTAGGATGCGCCACTAGCGCCGACTCGATTTCCATCGTGCTCAGGCGGTGTCCCGACACGTTAAGCACGTCGTCGACGCGGCCCATGATCCAGAAGTAGCCGTCAGCGTCCTCGCGCGCGCCATCACCGGTGAAGTACATCCCCGGAATGTCGGCCCAGTACTGCTGAATGTAACGCTCGGGGTCGCCATAGATCGTGCGCAGCATCGAAGGCCATGGCCGCTTGATGACCAGGTATCCACCCGATCCCAGCGGCACACGCTCGCCCGCGCGCGTCACGACTTCCGCCTGGATTCCCGGCAGCGGACGCGTTGCCGAACCAGGCTTCGTAGCCACGGCTCCCGGCACGGGTGAAATCATGATTGCGCCAGTCTCCGTCTGCCACCAGGTATCGACGATGGGACAGCGGTTGCCGCCGATGACTTCGCGATACCACATCCACGCCTCAGGATTGATAGGCTCGCCCACCGTGCCCAAAAGGCGCAGGCTGCTCAGGTCGTGCTTCTTCGGCCACTCATCACCCCATTTGACGAAGGTGCGAATGGCCGTCGGAGCGGTGTAAAGAATGTTGACCTTGTGTCTCTCAATAATCGCCCAGAAGCGATCGAAGGCCGGATAGTTCGGCGCGCCTTCGTACATCACGCAGGTGGCTCCGTTCTGCAGCGGTCCATAAACGATATAGCTGTGCCCGGTCACCCAGCCGATGTCGGCAGTACACCAATACGTGTCGTCATCCTTAAGATCGAAGACCCACTTTGTAGTGATGTAGGTTCCGACAGAGTAGCCGCCGGTGGTGTGCACAATTCCCTTGGGCTTCCCGGTGGTGCCCGAGGTGTAGAGGATGTAGAGCGGGTGTTCGGAGTCGAGCTGCTCGGCGGGACAGTTGTCGCTGGCCTTCTCCATCAGCTCGTGCCACCAGTGGTCACGTCCTTCTTTCCACCCGACCTCGCTCCCCGTGCGCTGCAACACTACCGTGTACTTCACCGTGGGACAGCGCTCGAGAGCCTCGTCCACAGCGGGTTTCAGCTTGACCTCGCTGCCCCGGCGATACGATCCGTCCTGCGTGATGACAGCGACGGCTTCCTGGTCGGTGATGCGATCGACCAGCGCATTCGCCGAGAACCCGCCGAAGATCACCGAGTGCACTGCGCCGATGCGGGCGCAGGCCAGCATTGCCACCGGCAGCTCAGGACACATGCCCATGTAAATAGCGACGCGATCGCCGGACTTGATGCCAAGCGACTTCAGCACGTTCGCGAACTTGCAGACTTCCGACAGTAGCTGCTGATAGGTGTAGGTGCGGACCTCGCCGGGCTCGCCTTCCCAGATGATCGCGGCTTTATTTTTGCGCCAGGTCTGCACGTGCCGATCGAGGCAGTTGTACGACAGGTTGATCTTGCCGCCTACAAACCATTTCACCCAGGGACAATCCCACTCCAGCACTTTGGTCCAAGGCTCAAACCAGTGCAATTCCTGCGCAATGTCCGCCCAGAAGCCCTCCGGATCAGAAGCCGCGCGAGCACACAGCTTGTCGTACTCTTCCTTGCTGTGTATGTGAGCGTTCCGGCTGAATTCCGGCGCGGGCGGAAAGGACCGCTTCTCGGTGAGCATGGAATCGATGTTTGGCCCGGGACCCGGCTGCGTACTAGACATTAAGAATGCCTCCGCATCAATAATTGGTGTCGTAGTGGTCGTGCAATTTTATTGCTAAAAGCTGAATTCTGAAACCGCGCCAGGTGCCGCCCGGAAATCTGCGGGGAAATGCTGCCACCTGCCAGCCTACCGGATCCATGAATCCGTTGGTGGAAAACGATAACACTGCGCCCACAGTTTCCACAGCAAGCTGTTTTGAAAACGCAGGGATTGTAACCGTCTATTCACACAAGAATTCCCCGCCATTCTTTTCGGGTGCAAGGTTCTCGAACCAATCCCCCAGGCCCAAGCCCCGCCGAAGAATAACCATCGGCGGGAAGCGATGTGGGGTAGAGGAGAGTGGTCGATTCTTCCTCCTGCCGGTGCTTGCGCAAACCAGAGTTTGGGACTCCGATTCCTGGCCTTGACTGTTCAGAACCAGGCCCGGCCGAATGAAGTTTATGAGACCTTCGCTTCCCGCCTTTTGAGCCGTTGTGGCGAGAGTTTCCTTTGCTGGACGGGCCGAGGTCTGTGACCCCGGATACCTGCGCTTGTGATGGTCATCACCGGGCGCAACGTTTCACCGGCGAAGCAGCGTTTTTTGCTGGCGCAAACGCTGCGAAAATGCGTTTTTGGCCGGACAAACTGGACTTTCAGGCCCACCAGGTAATACAACGGAACTCCTACCAATAGGGGATGTGCAGAAATGGGAAAGTATCTAGCATAGTCAGTAACGTCGGAGGACATGTGGGATCACCTTACGGCTTTGAGCTGGTTGAGAATTGCCTAATCTGCAAACTGAGGAGCGACAGTTTCTTCTGCTCCCTTCCCAAGGCAGCTCTGGAAGCATTCGACAAAATTAAGTATTCGGCGTCCTATCCCGCTGGAGCGGTGCTCTTCGTCGAAGGCCAGTCGCCCCGCGGGATCTACATGCTTTGTAAGGGCCGGGTGAAGCTTTCCACCACCTCGGCCGAAGGCAAAACCCTCATCTTGAAAATCACGCAAGCCGGCGAGGTATTGGGCATGCACGCCACGGTTTCCGGCACGCCGTACGAGATTACAGCGGAAACCGGACAGCCTTGCCAGTTGAACTTCGTCAAGCGCGAAGACTTCCTTAATTTTCTGCAGAAGCACGGTGATGCCTGTTTGAAGGCCGCCCAACACCTGAGCAAGGATTGCCAAAGCGCCTATCAGCAGATTCGCAGCCTGGGACTGTCACACTCCGCCCCGGAACGCCTGGCGCGTCTGCTGCTGGAGTGGACCGCCACCACCCACGATCAGGCCGAGCCCAAGGTTAAATTGGCGCTGACCCATGAAGAGATCGCACAGATTATCGGTACCTCACGCGAGACCGTGACCCGCGTCCTTGCCGACTTCCGCAAACGTCAGATTGCGGTACTGAAAGGCTCCACTCTCACCATCCGTAACAAGTCGGTACTGGAAAAGCTCGTCGGCGCCTGACGCCGTCAGAGTAATCCTTCTTTCCAAAGGCATATCCTCGCGATATGCCTTTTTTTCGACGGAAATTGGCGCTTTTCTCCTGGCCGCTGATGCAACCTGCTCTGCTGTCCGGGCTTCTCTCCTATTAGGTATTCCACCAGCTGGGGAGGTTTGACGTTCGCATGAATTCACCACGTAAAGTTCTTCTTATCGATAATGCTTCCGACCGCAAGGAAAGAATCAAGGCCCTCGCCGACCGCGGCTACAGTGTCTTCCCTGCTCTGCGAATGGATGAGGCACGCAGTCGCTGCACCCGCGGCGGATATGACCTGATCGTGGTCAACGCCGGAAACACTCAGGAGCAGGCGCTGGAATTCTGCGACCAGATTCGGAAGCAGTGCCCCAGGCAGCTTCTGCTGATGACCAGCGAGGCCGCCAGCGATCGAGACTATGCCGTTTCGGGCGGCACGCCCGCGCTGCTGCAACGTGTAGACGAATTGCTGAGGCAAGACGCTAAGCCAACCGATCTCGCCAGCGCTGCGTAAGCGGTCTTAACCGAATCACGCTACTGCGGACGAAACGCCGCCGCAACCGGCAGTTGCTTGCGGTGCGTGGTGATGATTTCCCGTGTCTGGCGCACCAATTCCGGCAGGCGGAGTTGCGCGTTCTTAGACAACCGGTTGCTCACTTCAAAGGACCAGCCCGCCAGGGTGACGCAAATCGCCTGCGGCGCCTCGCCATACAACTGCTCCGCGGCAGATACCAGGGATTGCGGATCGAGGTGGTGCGTCAAGCCGACGGGCACGTTGGCGGGAGAGATGTGCTTGCAGCGCACCGTCCCCGGCTCTTCCCCGCAGGAGGCATCCAGAAAAATCACCAGCTCGCTCCCGGAGATGTCATCGGCCATCTCCGGCGTCAGTTGCTGGCAGGCAATGATGTCGACTTCAGGATCGTCGTGAAACTGGCTGTCTAATTCTCGCGCCGCATACAGGCCAACGGCGTCATCTCCGCGCAGGGCATTTCCGTAGGCAATGATTAGGATCCCGGACACGTCGTACTCTCCAGGGCGGTCGCGCAGTTACGTTGAGGCGTTATTGCGGGTGGCCCTTTTCATGGATAGCCCTTTGTCCGCATTGTGGATGTGCCGCGCCTCACGTCGCAGGGTGACAGCGAAACCAGTTAGCAAATCCTCGGCAACTGCTCGCCGCTCAGCATGTCGATGACGCGCTCAGTGCCCAGCTGCGTCTTCATGGTCACCAGGCCCTCCGGTCCCTCGAGCATCTGCCCGATGCGCACGGCCCCGCTGCTGACCGGGAAGGCACGAAGAATGTCCAGCGCGCGATCGGCATCCGGCGGGGCAACGAAAGCCACAAAGCGTCCTTCGTTGGCGAGATAGAGCGGATCGAGACCCAGAATTTCGCACGCCCCGCCGACCTGCTCGAGCACGGGCACGCGGGATTCTTCGATGCCGGCGCGGGTGCGGCTGGCTTCCGCAATTTCGATGAGGCCGCTGCTCAGTCCTCCGCGAGTCAAATCACGCAGGCAGTGGATCTCGATGCCCGCGTCCAGTAGCGCCTTCACCGGCTCCCACAACGGCGCACAATCCGATTCGATCTCGCTCTCAAATGACAAGCCTTCACGCGTAGCCATGATGGCGATGCCGTGACGGCCAATGTCACCGCTGAGCAGGATCGCATCTCCCGTCCGAACATTCTTCGGCGAAATCGAGACATCGTGTTCCACCACTCCGATCCCCGCTGTATTGATGAAGATGCCGTCGCCTTTACCCTTGTCGACAACTTTCGTATCGCCGGTCACCAGCTGCACCTTGGCTGCCTGGGCCGAGGAGCGCATCGACTCCACCACCCGCCGCAAGGTCTCCATGGGTAAGCCTTCTTCCAGGATTAATGCCGAGCTGAGATAAAGCGGTCGCGCTCCGCACATAGCGAGGTCGTTGACGGTACCGTTGATCGCCAGGGTGCCGATATCGCCGCCGGGGAAAAACAGGGGCCTGACAACGTAGGAGTCCGTCGTAAAAGCCAGCCTGGCGCCGGCAATTTGCAAAATTGCCCCATCGTGCCGTTCCAGCAGTAACTCATTGCCGAAGCTCGGCAACAACAGGCCTTCCAGCAGTTCATGCATGCGGCGTCCCCCGCCACCATGCGCCATCTGTATCTGCTCTGCATCGTTCAGAGGAGCCGGGCACTGTAGTTGAAACGCTTTGACCTCAGCCACGAATTTCACCTCCGGTTAGCACCTTCTCCGTCCGCAGGCGCCGGTAGCGGTAGTATGCTGCACACGCTCCCTCGGAAGAGACCATGGGGGCGCCCAGCGGATGATCCGGCGTGCAACGCTTGCCGTACGCCGAACACTCCTCCGGTTTCTTCGCTCCCTGCATGATCAAGCCGCTGATGCAATCTGGATCTTCCTGCGCGGTGTACTGCGAGAGCCCGAATCGCGTCTCGGCATCGAAGGCCGAGTACTCGGGCGCAAGGCCTAATCCACTTCGCGGAATGCCACCTACGCCGCGCCATTTGCGGTCGACCACGCAGAATACCTTCGCCACAAGCTGCTGCGCGGGCCCGTTCCCTCCCCGCCGAACCGCGCGCGCGTACTGGTTCTCGACTTCGAAGCGGCCGTCTTCCAGCTGCTTCACGCACATGTAAATGCCTTGCAACAGGTCGAGCGGCTCAAATCCCGTGACCACGATCGGCACCTGGTACTTGGCGGCGATCGGATAATACTCGGTGTAGCCCATCACGGCGCAGACGTGCCCGGCAGCCAGGAACCCCTGCACGCGATTGCCGGCCGAGCCCAGGATTGCCTCCATTGCCGGAGGCACAAGCACGTGCGAGACCAGCACCGAGTAGTTCGTGACACCGTTCTGTTTGGCGTAGTGGACTGACATCGCGTTCGCGGGCGCGGTGGTCTCAAATCCTACAGCGAAGAAAACCACCTGCTTCTTCGGATTCTGCTGCGCCATCCGCACGGCGTCCATCGGCGAATAGACGATGCGAATATCGCCGCCGGCGGCCTTCACACTCAACAGATCAAAGCTCTGGTTAGAGCGGTTGCTGGAGCCAGGAACCCGCAGCATGTCGCCGAAGGAGCAGAAAATCACCTCGGGCCGCGCCGCAATTTGCAGGGCTTTGTCGATCAACTCCACCGGCGTAACGCACACCGGGCACCCCGGTCCATGTACCAGGGTCACCTCGCTCGGCAGCAGTTCGTCGATGCCGTACTTCACGATGGTATGCGTCTGCCCGCCGCAGATCTCCATGATCGTCCAGGGACGCGTCACCATGCGGTGGATGCTGGCGGTATATTGCCGCGCGGCTTCGGGATCGCGATACTCCTCGACGTACTTCATGATTCCAGCTCCGCCAGTTCACCCATCTGCTTCAGATACTCGAAGGTCAGCAGCGCCTCCTGCTCGTCAACCAGGCTGATAGCGAAGCCGACGTGCACGATGGCGTAGTCGCCGACCGCAGCCTCGGGAACATAGGCGAGGCTGACCTCTTTCACAATTCCGCCGAAGCTGACGCGTGCGCTGCGCGCGAAGTCCTCGCCTTCGATGCTCAGGATCTTCCCTGGAACTGCCAGACACATATCGGGCCTCCGCCCCGGCCTGCTTGGGAGCCGGGCTCAGTTTCAGGGTAGACGGCGATATCACATGTGTCTGTGATCTGTGAACATCGAGACTGTTTGTCCGGTCACCGCCCAAAGCCGCCCCCTGCGTCAAGATGCCTACAAAGGTGCACCCAGAGGCGCCGCCTTTGCTGGATTGACACTCCGGCTCGCTGAGGCGTACCTTCTGCTCTCCCGATGAACACTAAACTTCTGTAAACGGCGTGCCCGAGTCGTGCGAAAGGCGGCATCACTGGCTGGAGATGGTTTGCAGCTACGGGCACTGGATTACCTGTTGTGGTTGAGCGCTCCCGTCGTGCTCAGCTGCGCGCTGATCTTCCTGCGCAAGCGCGGCCTTGCGGCCGAATTCCCCATCTTCCACGGATACCTCATCTTCCAGATTGTTACGGATATCCTCCTCATGGCCATCGAGAGAGTGTCGTATGCGCTGTATTACTACACTTACTGGGTCATAGCGGCGCTCGGCGTGCTGTTCACCTTCGCCCTGATCGACGAGTTGTTTCGTGTGGCCTTTCGCAATTTTGTCGCAGTCCGAAATGTGGGCAGCTATATCTTTCGCTGGGGAATGTTGCTGCTGTTGCTGGCAGCCGCCGGGAGTGCGCTAGGTCTCCCACACGCCGAAGGTCCGTATGGAATCAGCAGGCTGGTCCTGTTTGGCGATCGGGGCGCACGCGCCATGCTTTGCCTGCTCGCCATGCTGCTGTTGCTGGGAGCGCGATACCTTCACATTCCCGCCAGCAGCACCCTGTTCGGAATTGCGCTGGGTTTCGTTATCTATATGTTCGCCAAGGTGGTTCTAGACAGCTTCGCTTTGCGGCATTTTTCGTACGCGGGTGTCATCAACAGAATTAATAGTGCAATCTACCTCTCCTCCTGCGCTCTATGGATGTTTTACGCCCGATACGGGAGCCGCCTGCCGTACCGTTCGGCCACAAGCGCCTCTTCCTTTTCCGCCGCCGAGGGGGACCCGCTCTCAGGGAGGCGCCCTCTGCTGGAGGCGCTGAACACTTTGGTTGAAGAGTCGATGCGGAAAGCCGGCAAAACGCTGTGATGCCCGGGCATTCCCTGCCCCAACCTCTATAATCAAGGTTTCCAAATTCCCTACCAGGAACAACTGTGGCACTTGATCAGAAGATTTACGAGCTACGTAAAGACAAACTGAAGCAGATCGAAGCGCTGGGCCAACTGGCGTATCCCTACCGCTACGAGACGACGCACGCGATTCCGCAGATCGTCGAAGAGTTTTCCGCCAAAACCGCGCCGGAACTGGAGTCTCCCCGCGTCGAGGTCAGCGTCGCCGGACGCCTGATGTCGATCCGCGTGCAGGGCAAAGCCGGCTTCGCGAACCTGCAGCAGGGCGGCAAGCGTCTGCAGATCTACGTCCGCCTGGATGCTGTCGGCGAGAAGGCCTTCCAGCTCTACAAGCTGCTCGACATCGGCGACTACATCGGGGTGAAGGGCTATCTGTTCCGAACCCGCACGAACGAATTGACGGTACACGTCGAGGAGCTGACCTTCCTGGTGAAGGACCTGCTTCCCTTGCCCGAGAAATGGCACGGGCTCCAGGACGTCGAGACTCGCTACCGCCGGCGTTACGTCGACCTGACCATGAATCCCGACGTGCGCGAGGTCTTCCTGAAGCGCGCCAAGGTCGTGCAGTCGATGCGGCGTTTCCTCGACGGACGCGGGTTCGTCGAAGTCGAGACCCCGATGATGCATGCCATTGCCGGCGGCGCCGTGGCCAAGCCCTTCACCACGCACCACAATGCGCTCGACATTGATCTATACCTGCGCATCGCACCTGAGTTGTACCTGAAGCGCCTGGTGGTGGGCGGCATCGACCGCGTGTACGAGATCAATCGCAACTTTCGCAATGAAGGCATCTCGACCCAGCATAATCCGGAGTTCACCATGCTGGAGTTCTACATGGCCTACGCGGATTATCGCGACATGATGGACTTTACCGCTGAGATGCTGGCGCAAGTTGCGCGCGATGTGAACGGCACTACAATCGCGCACTTCAATGGGCACGAGATTGATTTCGGCAATGTGCAGCGAATCTCGATGCGCGAGGCCATCATCCAGTTCTGGCCTGAGAATGCGGGCGAAAAGCCGGTGCTGCAGGATTTCTCCAGCGCCGAACAGATTGCGGCCATGGTGCATCGATATAACGGGGCGAACCCGCACATCCCGTATGATCCCGCTGCGCCAAACGGCAAGACCATCGCGGAGATCTTCGAGTTTGTTGCCGAGCCGCACCTGATCCAGCCGACGTTCATTTACGACTTCCCGCTGGCTATTTCGCCGTTGTCGAAGAACAAGCGCGAGCCCGAAGAGAATGCTGAATGGGTTGAGCGCTTCGAGATCTTCGTTGGCGGCCTCGAGATTGGCAACGCCTTCAGCGAGCTCAACGATCCCGAGGAACAGCGACGCCGTTTCGAGGGGCAACTCAGCGAGCGCGCCCGCGGCGACGAGGAAGCCCATCAAATGGACGAGGATTACATCCGGGCGCTCTCCTACGGCCTGCCGCCAACCGCAGGAGAAGGTGTCGGCATTGATCGCCTGACCATGTTGCTGACCGATTCGCGCTCCATCCGGGATGTGATTCTCTTCCCCTTGCTGCGCCCTTTGAAGCGCGATGAGGAAGAAGAGCTGGCGAATTCCGAAGGCGACACGACTGCAAGCTCTTAGCGAAAGAAAGGGAGCGGCTAAGCGCTCCCTTCCCTTCGCATGGAGTAGACAGTTGTTTCGTTAGGGCATCGTCGGTGTGTACAGATCGCGCTGACGATAGATCCGGTAAGCAGTGTCACTCGCCTGCAACTCAAAGACAATGTGACCGGTCAAATCGACCTCGGTCGCCTGCGCGGCGCTAGGCAGCCGTCCATTGCCGAAGGCGGCGGTGGTTCCGTAAGGCGATGACAGCAGCTGCGCACTTCCATAGGCTGAAGAATAAGAACCCAAGTTAGCCGCCGTTTGGATGAAGACCTTGCGGGTTGCTTCCGTAAGGTACAGCACCATTCCGCGGCTGTTGCCGCTACCACACTGTGAGACCCGCAGATTTCCGTCGTCGAACACCGTGAGGATTTCCGGCGCCACGGTTTGCCTCTGAAACGAGGCGTCGTGCTGGTGCGTGAACCAACTGAACACGTTCGGATCGCCGCAGGGATTCGGCAAAGGATTCACGATGGTGAAGTCTCCGCCATGACCCAGGCGCCATATCACTGAGCCATCTCCCGTGCCGTTGGCATAGTTGATCTTAAGCACCCAATCCTGGGCGCGCTCGGAGATCAGGATGTTGCCATCAGCGGTTAACTGCACCGAATTCGTGTGAGTCCAATCGTTGGCCTGGCTGAAGTTGGGGTTAAAGGGGCCGCTTCCCAGACTGTTACGAAACACTAGGCGGCAGAGGAAAACAGTGGCAAGATGCCTTCACGTGAGTGAGGGCATTTTTATGAGTTTCATTCGAGGGGAGGGGCGAACCCAGGGCACGTTATTTCCTGTCACGTTGGAAGAACTGATTCCGGAAGACCATATCTGCCGCGTGCTGGATGCCTTTGTCGATGGTCTGGAGATGGCG
This sequence comes from uncultured Acidobacteriaceae bacterium, assembly GCA_963698845.1. Taxonomy (GTDB): domain Bacteria; phylum Acidobacteriota; class Terriglobia; order Terriglobales; family Acidobacteriaceae; genus Bog-257. The sequence goes on along the minus strand of CAVOSH010000004.1, from coordinate 381,605 downwards.
GCCTTAGGGTTCGAGCGCGCCGATCCCGCCGACACCGGACGGCCTGGGTATGATCCGCGCGATCTGCTGAAACTGTATTTGTATGGCTATTTGCAGCAGGTCCGGTCCTCGCGACGGTTAGAGAATGAATGTCGGCGCAACGTGGAGGTGATGTGGTTGCTGCGTCGCCTGGTCCCGGATCATAAAAGCATCGCAGAGTTCCGGCGCATGCATAGCGAGGCAGTGACCCAGGTGGGAGCGGAATTGATTCGCTTTGCGCGTTCTTTGGGACTGGTACGTGGCGAGTGGGTAGCTCTGGATGGATCGAAGTTTCGTGCGGTCAGCAGCGTCGGTAGTATCCGGGAGCGAGAGGCATCGAAGCGTTACTTGGAAGCTTTAGAATCAGGCGACCAAGCCGACGAACTGGTGGTCGAGCCGAGCAAAGTCGCCGAGGCTCTGAAAAAGCTGCAGAAGCACAGAGAACCGGAAGTCCACTTCATGCGTGCTACCACCGGTGCCAAAGTACCCGCCTACAATGTGCAATCTGTGGTCGATAGTCAGCATGCGCTGATCGTGGCCCAACTGGTCACGACGGAAGCCACGGACAACCGTTGTCTGCTGCCCCTGGCCGAAGCTGCACAGGCGGCGGTGGGTGGGCCAGGACAGGTGTTGCACGTAGTGGCCGATGCTGGCTATTCCAACGGAGAACAGGCGGAAGCTTGCGAAGTCAAAGGCATCCTTCCACATGTGCCTGCCAATCGCGGCGTGAACAATCAGGGCGATGGAAAGCTGTTTGACCGCAGTGCATTCCTTTATCAACCGGAGCAGGACAGTTTCCTCTGTCCTGCTGGACAAACGCTAAAACGCCAGCAGATATCGCGGAAAGACCGTTCCGTATACTACGCAGGTCGGTCCGAAGTTTGCGGAGCTTGTCCTCTGAAGTCACGCTGCACGGTGGGCGCACAGCGCATGGTATCCCGCCACTGGCACGATGAGGCGCTCCAGCGCATGCAGCAACGAGCAACGCCAGAGGCGATGCGTCTTCGCCGATCGACGGTGGAACATCCATTCGCAACTTTGAAATACCACATCTTTGGTCATCCGCGGTTCCTCCTACGCGGTCGTCGAGGAGCACAAGCGGAGATAAGCTTGGCGGTCATCGTCTACAACCTGAAACGCATGATGAACGTTCTCGGACGACACCAGTTGGCCGCCGCACTAAGCCAGACCTGAACTGCTTTCGGATATTCTCGCTGCACTGCAGAACCTTAGCGGCCCCCAAAACCAAAAAAACGATGTCCCAGAACTTGGAACATCGCCTTTGTTCTCGAATCACCCACTCGTTTCGTAACAACCTGTTCCACCGCCCCCTTGCAAGCATATGTCGTCCAAGGTGGCTTCACGAGAGAGATCCTGGTGCGAAAACGAATCCCAAGCCCACAGTAGCTGCAGGTTGTGATCCAGAACCAGGACCATATCCCCTACGATATCGACCGGGTGGTCCGGCGTGCCTCCCTGATACACGGTGGAGGTTTCGTCGCGCCCGCCGAGGATCAGGATATTGCCATTGGGCAACACGCGGGTTTCGTGAATATTAAACCCAGTCATCTGGGGATAGCCCTTGGCTGCAAGTTGTTCGTTCAGGATGCTGAAGTTGGTCTGCAGCAGCAAGTTTCCCACAAGATCGTATTCATTCAGCTGGGTGGCAGTCATCGTGAAGAAGTTTCCGCCCGGCTGCATGCGAGTGATCAATATCGGTCTGCTGAAATACCAGAGGACATGCCCGCCGACATCGGTCGCCGTCGGCCAGAACGCAAGCAGATGAAAGAGCGTAACCGGGAAAGCTGAATCCCGCGGCGCTGCCGGTACGTTTACGGTAAAGCTCTCCGTCGGCGGGAAATTTGGGGGAGCGGTCCAGTCGTAAACGTCTGATCCGTCCCCGAACTGACGACTTGATTGTTCGAGAGTTGCTCCCAATGCATCAGATATCGAGTCGACGGCGTCATGCCGGCCACCAGGAAATTGGCACTGCTATTGGAGCAGGCAACCGAATTGGTGGTCATCGAAGCCACGCTCGCGGGTTTCGAAAAACGCACCCGGATGGAATTGCCCGCGGTACACGGCCCGGCGCTAAACAGCGCTACCAGAGGATGCGAAGTGGAATGCACTGCAGACCCACCGGCCTGCGTTACCCAAGGGTTCAGCACGTATGGCACCGCCACCGGCGGATACACGATGTAAGGAGTATGTGTGATATCGCGTACCACTACCGTGACCGTATACCTCAGCGATCACCCAAAACCGGCCAATAGTTATCAGCTGAAAACCGGCCAACGAGAATAACGTCCGGGACATTGACGCCCGCCGAGGCTTGTAGCCTCCGAGGGCATGGCCAATGTCTTGAACGAAGAGAAGAAACAGCAAGTTATAGCTCTGGGACGGCTGGGCTGGCCGCTGCGGAAGATCCAGCAGGCTACGCGCATCCGTCGTGAAACCGCCAGCCAGTACCTGAAAGCGGCCGGGATTGCGGTGCGTCCGTCCGGAGGCTGGGGGCGGCGGGCGGCAAAACCGGCCAACGAAGTGATCACCGACTTTGGCGCGGAAAAACCGGCCATCGCGGTGCTCACCGACCCCAACGGCAACCCCAACCGCAACCCCAAAAACCTTTCTACTAAGGGAAAAGCAAGAGCCACTTCAAAACCGGCCAACGAGGTGATTACCGACTCTGAGGTGATCACCGACCTCAAACCATCCCAACCAGACGAAGTGGGCGCTCTTGCCTCGCCGCCCGTGGCGTCTCCGCAGCGCAGTCCCAGCGCCAGTGCCTGCCATCCATACCGGGAGGCCATTGAGCTGGGACTCAGCCGGGGCCGCAATGCGGTGGCGATTTACCAGGACCTGGTGGATGAGTACAGCTTCGCCAGCAGCTACCAGAGTGTGCAGCGCTTCGTGCGCAAGTTGCGTGGCGCGAAAACTCCCGAAGCCCGCGTGGTGATCGTCACTGCGCCTGGTCAGGAAGCGCAAGTCGACTACGGCACCGGCCCGATGGTGCGCGATCCCGAAACCCACAAGTATCGGCGCACCCGGCTGTTCGTGATGACGCTGGGCTGCAGCCGGAAAGCCGTTCGACTGCTGACCTTCCGCTCCAGCACCCGCATCTGGGCCGAACTGCATGAACAAGCCTTCCGCCGATTAGGCGGGGCTACTCGTATCGTGGTGCTCGACAATCTGCGCGAGGGCGTGCTGGTCCCCGACATTTACGATCCCGCGCTCAATCCGCTCTACCGCGATGTGCTAGCCCAATACGGCGCGGTCGCAATGCCGTGTCGCATTCAAGATCCAGATCGCAAGGGCAAAGTCGAGGCCGGCGTCGGCCACGCACAGAAAACCCCGTTGAAAGGTCTGCGCTTCGAGAGTCTGGAAGAGGCCCAAGCCTACCTCGATCGCTGGGAAGAACGCTGGGCAGACACGCGCATCCACGGCACCACCAAACGCCAAGTCGCGGCCATGTTCGCCGAAGAAAAACCGTTCCTACTGCCGCTGCCCGTCGAACCCTTCCGCTATTACCAGTACGGCGAACGCATCGTGCATCTGGACGGCTGCGTCGAAATCGAAGCTGCCTACTATGGCGCTCCACCGGGCTGGATTGGACACCGGCTGCGAGTGCAATGGGATGAGCTGTTTGTCCGGCTACTCGATCCCAAAACCGGCCAACTGCTGCGCGAACATGTGCGCCAGAAACGCGGCTGGTATCGCATCCAGCCCGAAGACCAATCCAAGCGCACTCCGCTGCGCACGTCGCAACTGCTGTGGCGCGCCGGTCGCGCCGGTACCCACGTCGGCGCGCTCTGCGAGGCCATCCATCACCAGCAAGGAGAAGTCGGTGTCCGCCGTATCCTCGGCGTTCTCTCTTTAGCCAAGAAGTACGGCGCGGCTGCGGTCGATGAAGCCTGCGCCGCCGCGCTCGATATGGGAGTGCAGGAGTATCGCTTCGTCCGCCGCTATCTGGAACGCTGCCCGCAAGCCCCACTCAGCTTGCAGCAAGTCGATCCCCTGATCCGCGAGCTAGTACAGTACCGCGACTTCATCAATTACAAAACCAAGGAGATAGAAGAATGAATCTGATCGAACTCGATCGTGCACTCAGACAACTTCGCCTGGGCGGCATGGCAGCCGTGCTGGAGATCCGTCTGCGCCAGGCCCAAGCCGAACCGCTCGCCCCTATCGACCTGCTGTCGTGCCTGGTCTCTGACGAACTCGCCTTACGCGGCGAACGCCTGCTGGAGCGGCGCAAAAAGCAGGCCCAGTTCCGCGACTCGCACAAGACTCTCGACAACTTCGACTTCAACTTCAATAAGAAGATGAATCGCAGCCTGGTCTTCGATCTGGCCGCTGGTGCCTTCATCGCTCGCCACGAAGACGCCCTGTTTCTCGGTCCGCCCGGCACCGGCAAGAGCCACTTGGCCCAGGCCATCGGCCAGGCCGCAATCCAACAGGGCTATCGCGTGCTCTACCGCGAAACTTATACCCTGCTGGATGAGTTGGCCGATGCTACGCTCGATGGCACCCGCAAAGAACACATGGAGTTCCTGGTGACCGTGCCTCTGCTCATCCTCGACGATCTGGGAATGCGCAAGCTGCCGCTTACCGCTGCCGAGGAACTGCTGGAGATCATCATGCGCCGCTACGAACGCGCCAGCACCATGCTGACCTCGAACCGTCCGGTGGAAGACTGGGGCAAACTGCTGGGCGACGCAGCCGCCGTCAGCGCCATGCTCGACCGCCTGCTGCACCACGGACACGTGCTCAAGTGCGGCCCGCGCAGTTGGCGCACCAAAACCGACTTGCCACTACAGGAGGCGGCAGGGTAGAACATTCTCAGTCCTGGACGGCCAATCCCGTTGGCCGGTTTTGAAGTGATAATCGTTGGCCGCTTTTCAAGTGATCACTGAGGGTATAGGTGCCTTCGACCTGCCATGGCGCCCAAACAAACGAGTTGAGCACGTCAAAGTCTCGTACGATCTGGTTCGGTCCGTTTGGCGGCGTGACACTGAACTGGTAGTCGTAGCTGTCTCCTGGGGGTCCGCCGTTAACCGTGGCCGTCCACACAATCGAGGTGCCTAACATAGCGGGACCCGGCGGTGTCGGACTGAAGCTGATGGAAACGCTTGGATGTCTTACGGCGGCGGTAGCATCGATGGCGACAAGGAAGGTCATTCCCAACATGACAGCTGCGCAACAGCGAATTATCCTCAACATTCGCAAACCTCCGGCTGGTTGGACTTGGATGGACGACTGGCGGCGGCTCGCATTCTCTGATGAAAGCAGCCAGAATGCAACCCTGTTTTCGGCTTCCCACGATTCGGCAAAAAAAGAAAGCGGGCCTCATGACCCGCTCTTTCATGCTGACAACCCTGCCACTACGGTGCTGTGGGTGTGTACAGATCCTGCTGGCGATAGGCCCGGTAGGACCAATCGTTCACCTGGATCTGGTAAACGATGTTGCCTGACAGGTCGGTTTCGCTGACCTGCGCCTCGGCCGTCGGCTGAATCAAAAAGCCATTGTCGAAACTGGCAAAAATCCCATTCTCCCGTGTGACCAGCAACTGTGCCGCTCCCACTGCCTGGGAAAACTGACCCAGGTCCGCAACTGTCTGGAGGAAAACCTGGTGCGCAGACTCGTTGACGTTGAGCACCATGCCGCGACTGTTTCCGCTTCCGCATTGCGACACTCGCAGGTTGCCATCGTCAAACACCGTCATGATCTCCGAGGCGCCGCCTTGAGTCTGGAAGGAAGGATCGTGCTGATGAGTGAACCAGGGGAAGACGTTGGGATCGCCGCAGGGGTTTCCCGGGGGATTCACGATGGTGAAGTCGCCATAGGGACCCATGCGCCATAGGATCGAGCCGTCTCCCGCACCGTTGGCGTAGTTGATCTTGAACGCCCAATCCTGGCTGCGTTCGGAGATCAGGATATTTCCATCCGCCGTGTATTGCAGAGCGTTGGCGTGCGTCCAATCGTTGGCCACGGTAAAGTTTGGATTGAAGAAAGGACAACCGCCGGTAGCGTGGAAGCACTTGTCATTCAGAGTGGCTTCGCGGGAAAGGTCCTGATGCGCGAAGGAATCCCACGCCCAAAGCAACTGCATGTTGTGATCGAGGACCAGGATCATGTCGCCGATAATGTCGACCGGGTTGTCCGGAGTTCCGCCCTGGTAGACCGTGGAGGTTTCATCGCGGCCGCCCAGGATAAGGATGTTCCCGTTCGGCAGGACGCGGGTTTCGTGATCGTTGAACGATGTCATCTGGGGATAGCCTTTGGCTGCCAGTTGCTCGTTCAGAATCTCCGCGTCGGTGTGCAGAACTTCGTTGCCGGCAAGATCGTATTCGGTCAAGTCGGTGAAACCCATGGTAAAGAAGAAACCGCCCGGCTGCATACGCGTGACCAGGGCTTGAGCGGGGTAATACCAGATGACATGGCCGCCCAGATCGGTGGCCGCCGGCCAGAAGTAGGAAGTCTGCCCCTTGGCCGGAATCACGTGGAACAGCACCACCGGAAAGGCAGTGTCATGCGTCGTCGCCGGTACGTTTACCGTGAAGTGTTGGGCCGGCGGGAAGGTCGATGGTAACGGCCCGGTGGCGAATGACAACTGGGTACCAGAGTTGACCAGCTGGCTACCGGAGAGCTCCTCCCAACGCATCAGGTAGTGCGCCGAGGGCAACATTCCGGCCACCAGGAAGTTGGCGCTTTTGCTTGAGCACGCCACCGCATTGGTGGTGCTGGAGGCCACCGCCGCAGCGTTCTGAAAACGAACCCGTATGGAGTGGCCCACGGTGCAAGGGCCTGCGCTGAACAAAGCCACCAGCGGATGGTTAGTAGGATTGACCAGCGCACCGCCGGGAGTCGTGACCCAGGGGTTGAGCACGTACGGCACCGACACCGCCGGATAGACCGTATGCGTTGTAGTATCGCGCACGACTACGGAGACGCTGTAGTTCCCTTCCACCTGCCAGGGCACCCAGGCGAAGGAGTTGGGCAAATCGAAATCGCGGACAATCTGATTCTGGCCTTGCGGCGCTGCACTGAACTGATAGTCGTAAGCATCCCCCGGCGGTCCGCCGGTGACGGTCGCGGTCCAGGTGATGTGCGTGCCGAGCATGGCTGGGCTGGGCACGCTGGGAGTCAGCGTAATGGACACCGAGGGACTTTTCGTGGCTGCCACGGCAAGAACCGCAGACAGCAAACTGAAACCCAGGATGGCACGAACACAGGAGCGAGCTACCTTGAACACTTGCTAAACCTCCGATTGGGATAAGGCTGGAGTTTCGCCTAGCGGCGTTTGCGCATTGTCTGTTGCTTTGCGCCGGAAATCAACCTGTTTCTCGATACGACACCGCCCGTCTGCCCGGCTATCAGGAAGATCCGATCAACGTCTATTGGCCGAAGTTTGCGGGAGGGACCGGGCGCCATTCCAAGATTGCAATTTCGCGCAATAAAAATGCCCCTCTTTCGAGGGGCGAGGGCTTGCGGGAAGAGAGGGATTGAGATACGACGAAAAACTCGGGTTACTTTGCCAGCAGCTCGCGCATGCGCAGCCGCGCCTGGTGAAGTCCTGCGATGGACGAATCCAGCGAAATTCCCAGCAAACTTGCGATGCGAGTGTGGTCATACCGCTCCACATCGTGCATCAGGAAAATCATTCTTTCGGTGTTCGGCAGCTGGACCACGGCGCGCTCCAGGTCGACGCGCATCGTATTGCGGCGCACGGAGAGCACTCGGTCGCTGGGAGCACACTTCAGGGTCAATCCTCCCAGGGAAATGTACTCACGAAGTTCGCTGATGAGGGCACGATCGATCTCCTCGGCGGTCGGTTCCTGACTGGCCGCAAACGCACAGCAGAAGCTCTGCGTCATGAGCTCTTCGGCAGCCAGCTCATGGTCAGTCATCCAGAACGCCAGGGAGTAGATGCGGTGACGGTTCTGTTCATAGACCTTGCTGTAAATGTCTTTCTGGGCAGATGCAAGAATGGCAGGTCCGTACTGATCAACACCGTTCATCTTCACTTCCCTGATGCTGAGGCTCATATTGTCTCCTTCGGATTCGGTCGCTTCGCTTGATCTATCCGCGAACACCTTAGTACTGAGCAATCGAACTGCCCAAACTGCGACATCTCCTGCTTTGAGCTGTGCATCCTCGGCAACCAGCTGATAACAATAGCTTAAGCATCGCAATAGATTGGGTCGGCCCAGCAAATTTCCCTGCCGGTCCAACTGAATCCAAGCTGCTGTGGGGACAGTTTGGTTTAATGGTGCCGCAATGTGGTATCCAAATACCACGTCCGCCGGGCAATCGATATGTAACTTTTGCCGAGAGTGGCCACAACTGCGCCTTAACACCTTTGGCGTAGGACGACGCAGCCACTGGAAAAATTGCCAGTCTGAATTCCAACAGCGAGTGAGTACAATCGGATTTAAGAACTGGCTCCCTTACCCCTATGGCTGACCAACGTATCCTTGTTGTTGACGACGAAACGCCGGTCCGGGACGCAGTTTGTTCCATCCTGACTCAGGCCGGTTATGAGTGTCGTCCTGTAACCTCGGGACGCGATGCGCTCACTTTGCTACGCTCCAACGAGAGCATTTCGATTGTGCTTTCCGATCTGATCATGGAGGGCATGGATGGCCTCACCCTGCTCTCGAAGATGAAGCAGGACTTCCCCGAGATTCCCGTGGTGATGGTGACGGCCGTTCACGACATCAGCGTCGCCTTGGCCGCGATTCGCAACGGCGCCTACGACTATCTGCTCAAGCCTTTCGAAAAGGAGCAACTGCTCGCCATGGTTCGGCGAGCCCTGGAGACTCGCCGGCTCAGGTTGGAGAACGTCGCTTATCAAACCAAGCTGGAGTCCCTGGTATCAGCCCGTACCGAGATGCTGCGCAAGGCGCTGGCCGATCTGGAGCGCTCCTATGACATCACGCTCGAAGCCCTGGGGGATGCGCTTGATCTGAAGGATGCGGAAACCGAAGGCCATTCTCGTCGCGTAACCGCCTTCACCATCGCCATCGCGCGCGCCATGGAGCTGCCGCAGGAGCGCGTTCGCATCATCGCTCGCGGCGCATTTCTTCACGATGTAGGAAAGATGGCGATTCCCGACGCCATCCTGCGCAAGCCCGGACGCCTCAGCGCCGATGAGCAGACCATCATGCGCGAGCACGCCTTCCTGGGATATCAATTACTGCGCAACATACCATTTCTCCAGGAAGCTGCCGAGATCGTCTACTCTCACCAGGAACGCTATGACGGTAGCGGCTATCCTCGCGGACTGCATGGCGAGCAGATTCCTCTGGGGGCCAGAATATTTGCCATCGCCGATACCTTCGACGCTATGACCTCCGATCGCCCTTACCGCGCGGCGCAATCGATCCCCTCCGGCCGACGGGAGATCGAGCGCCATGCCGGGCGGCAATTCGATCCCGACATTGTGGAGGTCTTTCTTAAGGTGCCGGAACATTTGTGGCAGGAACTGCGCACCGAGATCGAATCGCAAAACGCTAAACGCCACTTCGGACGCTTCACGCGAGCGGCAAACTAAGGCTAGACCTCTAGTCCGATAATGCGCATCAACTCCAGGCCATTGCTCTTGGTCACGATGCCGTCGCGCAGTTGTGTAATCGAACTTCATCTTCCCATTCTCGATCTCATCCTGCAGATGCACGTTGTGCAGATGCCCGTTCAGCGAGCTGCCAATTTCCGTCAGCGAAAGATCGTGCGTGCTGATCAGGCCGATCGCGCCGCGCTTCAGCAACGCATGAACAACTCCCTCGGCACCGATGCGCCGGTCTTTTGAATTCGTACCCTGCAGCAATTCGTCGAGCAGGAACAGCAGCGGCGGATTGCCTCCGCAAAGTCGAAGATGCTGCGCAGCCGCTTGATCTCGGCATAGAAGCGCGAGCTGCCCTCACGCAGCGAATCGTTGATGCGAATGCTGGCGCCGACATGCAGCGGCGTCAGCACAAACCGCGTCGCCCGCACCGGCCCGCCGGCCATCGCCAGCACTACGTTCATCCCCACCGATCGCAGCAGCGTGCTCTTGCCCGACATGTTGGAGCCGCTCACCAGCAGCACGCGCTCTTCTCCCCTGATCGCCACATCGTTGCGGATGCAGGTGGCTGCGGGAATCAGCGGATGCCCAATCTGCTCCGCCTCGAACGATGCCGGGCCGCTCTTGAATTCTGGGAACGGATCGGCAGGATGCTCGTAGCTGTATCCGGCCAGCGAGAGCAGCGCCTCGATCTCGCCGACCGCCGCCAGCCAGCCTCGCACCGACTTGCCGTGGGCGTGCCGCCAGCGCTCCGCCGCAAAGGCCACCTGCACCGAATACATCAGCGGCACATCCAGAGCCTTCAGAAACATATTGTGGCGGGAGTTGATCAGGTCGACCAGCGATCGCAGTTTGGCGATGGCCTGCGAGCTCGGCACCGCGCTCGACGAAAGCTGACCCTGCAACGCCTGTAGCGGAGCCGAGTGAAATGTATGCGCCTCCACCCGAGCCAGCACGCCCGACAGCAGATCGAGGTCGTGGAAGGCGTGCTCGGTCTCCTCCAGCACCGACTCCATCGGCTTGCGCAGTTGATATTTCAGCACTCCCTCGATCACCACCAGGAGCAGGAAGGGCGTCGCGATGCCCCAGTATCCCCAGACAAACGCGCTGAACGCTGCCAGCACAGCCAGTCCCGGAGCCACCCGCGCTATCCACGAAGATTGAAGCTGGTTGGGCGCCTCCGCCCACTTCATCAGCGAGTCAGGATGCACGCCCACGCCGACATCTTCGCCGAGCACGGCCAGATCTTCGCGCAGGTTTAACTCATCACGCAGCTCACTTACCGACGCCTGGCGCTTGAGTACCTGCTCCACCGGCGCTGGAGAAAGCAGCCACCCCGCCAGAGCCTCTTCGCCAATGCGCGTACGCGCGGCCGATACCAACTGGAAGAGACTGCCCTCGCCAAAGAGATCGAGGTCGCCGGCATACACGTGATGCGGATCGTCGAAGCGTTCGCCGGTCTCTCCGAAGCCACTCCAGCGGTCCTCCACTCGCGCCAGCCCCTGTTGGTAAAAGGTGACCGAACGCCGGGCCAGATCGCGATCGCGAAGCACGCGCGCGTGATAGACCGCAAGTCCCAGAAACGCGACCACCGGAGCCGCCACCCACCACGGCGAAAGCGTGTGCCGCCCCAAAGCCAGCCAACCCACGATGACGGTGACTATGGCCAGCAGCAGGCGAACGTTGCCCAGCCGGATGTGGATCTTCTCGTGCTCGGCAACGCACAACTCGCGCGCGGCCAAACGGCTTGCGTATTCTTGCAAAGGGGGCACTGCCTAAACTCTAGCAGGTCTGACATCCCGAGCCCTGCAGCGTCACGCTTTCGGGTGGAGCGCGCCTTCAGGCGTGCAGCGATGATCCCTTATGTTTTGCGGCTTCAGCCGCGGCGGGAAGTACCGCCCCTCGAACCTTCCACGCGTTGACTTGGTTGCCCACCAAACGTAAGATTCGCTTTCACGTGCTTGGACAACAGATCTCGCACTACCTGGTCACGGAAAAGCTCGGCGGCGGCGGCATGGGCGTCGTCTACAAGGCCGAGGACACCCGCCTCCATCGCTTCGTCGCGCTTAAATTCCTTCCTGAACAAGTCTGCCCGCGATCCCCAGGCCCTCGCCCGCTTCCAGCGCGAAGCGCAGGCCGCCTCTGCTCTGAACCATCCCAACATCTGCACCATTTACGACATCGGCGAGCAGGACGGCGAAGCCTTCATCGCCATGGAGTACCTGGAAGGCACCACGCTCAAGCACTGCATCTCCGACCGGCCGATGGAGCTGGAGACCCTGCTCTCGCTCGCCATCGAGATTGCCGACGCGCTCGACACGGCTCACGCCAAAGGAATCGTCCATCGCGACATCAAGCCGGCGAACATCTTCGTCACCGCTCGCGGCCACGCCAAGGTTCTGGACTTTGGCCTCGCCAAGGTGCTGGAACCCGGCGCGTCTCGCTTCAACAGCACAACTTCGGCGAATACGGTCACCACTCACGACGAGCAGCACCTGACCAGCCCCGGGCACGGCGCTCGGCACCGTCGCTTACATGTCGCCAGAGCAAGTACGCGGCAAGGAGCTCGATGCCCGCACCGATCTCTTCTCTCTCGGCGCGGTTCTGTACGAAATGTCGACTGGGGCGCTGCCCTTCCGCGGAGAAACTTCCGGCGTCATCTTCAAGGCCATTCTCGATTCCGCACCGGTCGCGCCGGTTCGCCTGAATCCCGACGTCCCAGGCGAGCTGGAGCGGATCATTAATAAGTGCACTGGAGAAGGACCGCGACCTGCGCTATCAGTCGGCTGCCGAATTGCGCGCCGACCTGAAGCGACTGGCCCGCGACAGCAGCTCGAAGCACAACTCCGTGATGCAATCGGCCGAGAGCGGCGCCTGCCGGCAGCTTCGGCATCGTATGCAGCACATCCGAGTAGTGGCAGCCAAGCCGGCGGTCGCGCCGCGCCGCAACCTGATTCCTTATGCCATTGCAGCGGTTGTGCTTCTTGCTGGCTGGGTTCGTCGCCTATCATTTCTGGCCACGCCCCAACGCTGCCTCCGCTCCGGCGACGATCACCAAGATCAGCGAGTGGAATCGCCCGATCGGCAACCCAATTCTCTCGCCCGACGGACGCACCATCGCCTTCACCTCATCCGTAAACGGATACGACCAGCTCTTCGTGATGTTGACTTCAGGCGGACAGCCGCTGCAGTTGACCAAAGATGAAGGCAACAAGCGTCCGCTCGCTTTCTCCGGCGACGGCAATGAGATTCTCTTTGGCCCGAGCATCGGCGATTTCGAAATATGGTCGATCCCAACTCTGGGAGGTTCTCCACGACGCTTGGGAAACGGGGTCGTCGTCACTCCTTCCAGCGATGGGCGCTCACTGCTGATCGCCACACTCGACCATCGAATCCTGCGCTCCGATTCCAGCGGCTTGAACCCCGAAGTTCTGGCCACACTTACAGCGGATGACAATGTCTTCCAGCTTCTGGCATCGCCCGACGGCAAAGGCCTTTACATCTTCTGCGCTGCGCCGGGTAAATTTCTGGTGAAGAAACTTGAATTCGGTTCGCCCAACCCGGTGGTAGCGGGAGAGATTCCGGGCGCCGTGGGTTGGACCTCCTGGGCGCAAGCCGGCAAAAGCCTCTATGTCAGCCGCCTGGTGAAAGACATCGTCAACATCTGGGAGTATTCGCTCGCCGACGGTTCGCTGCGGCAGATTACCTTCGGCCCCGGTCCCGACACCTATCCTCTCGCCGATCCCTCGGGCAAGGGCCTGTATTTCGTCAATGGGCGCGCCTCGGGCGTCCTCACTCTTTACCGTGCGGCGACGAAGCAAAGCTCCGACCTGGTTAGCGAACTCGCAACTCAGCCGCTCATCTCACCTTCGTCGCGCAAGGTGGCCTACATCACCCAGCCGGAATCCGGCAAAGTAGAGTTGTGGGTTGCCAATATCGACGGCAGCAACCCAACCAAGGTCTACAGTTCGAATCGCTATCTCGATACGCTTAGGTGGTCTTCCGACGACACGCAGTTTATCTTTACCGAATGGGCAGGAGCCGCCACCGACGGACGTCTCTACTCGGTCCATACGGATGGAACTCAACTTCGGCAACTACCCTCGCCGCCCGGCCGCTCTGCCTTCGCCGCGTTGATACCGGGAACAAGCTACCTGGTCGTCACCAACTATAAAGGTATAGACGCGCAAACCACTCACACCTGGAAGCTCGACCTGAAGGACCCGAACGCCAAGCCCGAGGAATTGTACACGGGCTGTAACGGCGCGCTGGCTGTCTCACCCGACGGCAACTACATCCTCGGACCGATCCTTTGGGGAGACCATCCCGGCATGTATCAGTATTCGCTGCGCGACAAAAAGTGCACGCCGCTGAAGCCGAACCTGCCCAGCTATTTCGCCGAATACGGACGGGATGGCAAGTCGTTCTCTTCGAAAGCACCACGGGCGGCCAGACCACGATTTATCGCCAGCCCTGGCAAAACGGAGAAGCCCGGGGAGAGCCCAAACCCGCGCTGGTCTTTCCCTTTGTCGTGCGTGAAGATTTCGCCGGCAACGCCGCCGACATCGCCCCGGACCTTTCCGGAATCGTCTACGTCCGGCCCAACGGCCACGACGATCTCTACTTCATGTCCACGAGATAAGACTGCCCGCCATGGGCTGACGGACAGGGCAGCCTGCAATTACTGCTTGAGAAACGCCAGCAGGTCGGCGTTGATCGTGTCTGCGTGGGTTGTGGGCATGCCGTGCGGAAAGTCTTTGAAGGTCTTCATGGCGGAGAGGGAGGGATTTGAACTTGAGCCGTCTTGCGGGCGTCTGAGCCCGCAGGCGAAATCCCGAGCACGGCGAGGGACCTCTGACCTGAAGGCTGGTCGCGAAGTTATGGCGGAGAGGGAGGGATTTGAACCCCCGATACCCGTTAAGGTATGGCCGCTTTCGAGGCGGCTCGTTTCAACCACTCACGCACCTCTCCGCGCGCGGTTGCACTGGCTGGAGTTGCCAGCTCATTCAGTTTAACAAAGCTCGGTCACGAGGTCATGTTCCGCAGGCGTGCCTGTCCTGGTCCTCACCTTACGACGTCAACGGCACATCGCGTTTCTCGCGGAAGAAGGTTTGCATCAGGTCCATGCAGCGCGCCGCCAGCACGCCCGACATCACTTCCACCCGATGATTCAGCCGGGGATGATTCAGGATCTGCAGCATCGAGTGTACGGCGCCCGCCTTCGGGTCTTCAGCGCCATACACCAGGCGACGGATACGCGCGTGGGTGATCGCTCCGGCGCACATCGCGCAGGGCTCGACCGTTACGTACAAATCACAATTCAGCAGGCGATAGTTGGCGATGGTCTGCCCCGCCTCACGCAAGGCCGGGATCTCGGCATGTGCCGTGGGATCATGCGCGCTGATCGAACGATTGCATCCGCGCCCAATCACGCGCCCTTCGTACACCACCACTGCTCCCACTGGAACTTCTCCCAGGGCCAGCGCGCGGCGAGCCTCGCGGAGCGCTTCTTCCATCCATAGCTCGTCAGGTCTCATCAGCTGGTCCGGTTGCCGTCTGTCATTGAGGATGAATCCAAGGGGAAATATAGTCGAGCGCTTACGCGAGCACCAAGGAAATCAATCGCGAACGCTATGACTTGCGGGATGACCATCCACCGCAACGCCGTTTCTCCACCATATCCGAACATCAATTTCGTTGACGGCGGACAGGCTGTTTGTTACTGTGCGCCAATGCGTGCCATAAATCCTTAACCTCCAAGCTCCGGTTAAGGTCAGCGCCACTCGAGACTGCGCCACGTTTTTTCACCTCGTTCAACCGCCCGCCCTGTCCGAACAGGAGCGGGAATGAGGTCCACCATGCGCAGGGTTGTCGGCTTGGCGCTTCTGCTCCTATGGCTGGCCCCTTCTCGCGCTGCACTATCACAGCAAAACAACCAGCACGACGCCGCTCCACCGCAGGCATCGCCCCTGCAGTCTTCCAGTAAGCCCACTCCGGTTGACGGACAATACGCGCCCAACGATGTCTGCCAGACCTGCCATCAAGAGGTGTGGGACAAGCACTTCTTCAACACCCCGCATTCTGCCCTGTTGAAGAATGGCGAGCACGGTTGCCAGTCGTGTCACGGCCCGGCGCAGGCTCACGTCGATGGCGGCGGCGATATCACTAAGATCATCCGCTTCGAAACTCTCAGCCCGGCGCAGACCGCGGCCATCTGCCTGAAGTGCCATCAGTCCAGCCTGGAGACACAGAACTTCGCCAAGTCCGAACACTTAGCAAACGGCGTCACCTGCACCAACTGCCACAACCCGCATCAGTCGGCCGACGTGAACTTCCTGCTGGTGAAGAAGCAGACCGACCTGTGTTACGGCTGCCACGCGCAGCAGAAGGCCGAATTCGCGCGACCCTTCCGGCATCGGGTCGATGTCGGGCTGATTCAGTGCAGCGACTGCCATAACCCTCATGGAACCCAGACCGGCCACCAGGTACGCACCGCCGCCGGACAATTTGCGGTCTGCACCAAGTGCCACACCGACACCATGGGCCCGTTCGTCTTTGAGCATGCGCCGGTGAAGACAGAGGAAGGATGCTTGTCCTGTCACACTCCGCACGGCTCGACGAATCCGCGGCTGCTGCAAGTCAATAACGTGAATTTTCTCTGCCTGCGCTGTCACACCGTGAACAGCAACGGAGCAGCGCCGGGAGCACCCTCGTTCCACAACCAGGCCACCAAGTATCAGGCCTGCACGTTATGTCATACACAGATCCACGGCTCCAATTTTGATCCCGTGTTCTTCCGCTGAATGGGAGATAGCAATGGACTGTCCGCGGAGATTCGCCGCTAGCTGGTTCGGATTGGCCCTGCTTGCCGTCTGCGTGTGCCTCGCCGGCAGCCCTGCCATTGCGCAAAGCTCGGGGCAATCTCCAACCGCGGCGCCCACTACGGTTTCCACCGACTCCGATTCCGGCTCGACCGAGGGAAAGCGGATCGGGGATTTCCAGGTGATGCAATCGGTCGAACTCGGCGGTCGCATCTCCGACGTGACTGGCAGCCAGGCGATGTATAACACGCTGGAGAACTACCAAAGCGGCGTTCGCCTGCTGGAGCAGTCGCTGACCATGCAGTCGCTCACCCACGCCGATCTGTTCGATACGCTGACGCTGAACAGCTTCGGATGGGGTGGCGATCCCGAGCAGGCGGCTCGACTGCGCATCGCCAAATATGGCTGGTACACCCTCAGCGGGACTTACCAGCACATGCAGAACTATTTCGATTACGACCTGTTCGCTAATCCGCTGAATCCGCCGACCGGCACGCCGGCCGTGCCGATTCTTAACACGCCGCACGGCTACTACAACCGGCAGAACTTATACAACTTCGACCTGGTTCTGCTGCCCATGCAGCCGATCTCGTTCCGCGTGGACTACAACCGCAACCGCTTCATCGGCCCCGCATTCAGCAGCGTGCATGAGGGCACCGAGGCACTCACCAACGAGAACACAAATAACACCCTGAACGGCTACCGCTTCGGCGTCGATATCCGGATCACCAAGAAGACCACGCTCAGCTATACGCAAATGTTCCAGTATTACGCCGGCGACACTTCTTATTACCTGAATCCGTTTAACTCCTGGCCGCTGTCCAACGGAGTTCCGGTGAGTCTCGGGGTGTCATGGTTCAACAGCGGCAGCCCGTGCAGCACGCCGTTGACGAATGGAATCGCCAACCCGACTTGCAACGGCTATTTCAACTACAGTCTTTTCCAACAGCTCCACACCATCACGCCCACGGAGCAGTTGAACTTCACCTCGTCTTCGCTCAAGTGGCTCGACTTCAACGGCCAGTTCCAGTACAGCCACGCAAACATGACTACGCCGTTCGATGAGACGTTCTCTGGCCTGGTCAGCCGCTCCGGTGTGCTGGGCTCCAACACTGCGGGCAGCGAATCCAATGCAACCTGGAATTCCGCCTCAGCCGACGTATCGGCCATCATCCACCTGAGCGACAAGCTGCGCCTGGTTGACACCTTCCGCTTCCGCAATTTCAGCGTCTCAGGCACGTATCTCGATATGGAAGCGAATTACTTCAATGCGCTTTCGCAGGGCTCGGCTTCCCTGCTCAATCCAATCGCATCTTTCCCCGGCTCGCTGCTCTTCCACAGTTCGGGTTCGCCGGCAGACATCATCAACGAGATCAACGCCAACCTGCTCGGCCAGAATACGAAGCAGAATGACTTCCAGGTGCAGTACGATGTGGCCCGCTCCCTAGGCGTGCACGCCGGTTTCGTGTGGGAGAACCAGACCATCCAGCCGGGCGCATCTTACACGGCTGCCCTCGGCGACATCTACTATCCCAACCTGCCCAATCGCGGCGACTGCGTGGGCGTGCCGCTGAATCCCAACGGCAGTTGCACCTTCACCGGAGTACTCGCGCCGTTTGGCGGGCCGACCACCGAGATCAATCGTTTCACCGGCGTGATCGGCGCGTGGTATCGCAAGGGCACCAGTCTTCACGCCAATCTGGATCTTCAGTTCGGCGGCGCCGACAACTGGATCTATCGCATCAATCCGACCAGTTCCTTCAACCTCCGGGGAAATGTGGCCTACGCTCCGCGCTCCTGGCTGACCTTCAACGGCAGCCTGCAACTGCAGCACGGCAAAAACAGCGATGACGACATCGCCTACAACCAGCACAACTACACGGTGATGATCGACGCTACCGTGATGCCGAACACGCATTGGGGCCTCGACATCGCGTACAACTTCGACGCCATCCAGCAGAATACGAATGTCTGCTTTGCGGCCACTCCGGCTCCCGCAGGCTCCTACACCTGCGTCGGCGATCCTACCCTGCTGGAGACTTATGGCTTCTACGAAACCCACACCCAGTACGGATACTTCGCGCTGAACCTGACACCCATCCAGCGGCTGAACATCAAGCTGGGCTACAGCATGGTCGATAACCAGGGCAGCACGACCATGTTCAATCCGCTGCTGCCCCTGGGGCCGCTTGCCTCTACGTTCCAGTCGCCGCTGGCGGCCATCGCCTTCGCCGTGCACCGCAACGTGACCTTCAAGGCCGCCTGGAATTACTATCAGTACGGCGAAGATTCCTTCGTCGGACCCACGGCTCCCCGCTACTTCCATGCCAACAACACCACGCTCGGCCTGCAGTATGCTTTTTGATCGCGCAGCTCTGTTTGTCCTGCTCAAAACTCTCCCGCGGCGCTGCATCGTAGTGATAGTCTGAATAGCTGAGCGTTGTGGTCCAGCGCGTTCCATCGGATAAACTCGGAGAACTCCTTATGTCATTTCCACGTCGGCGTGGCAGAAATCTTTCTTACCTGGCGGCTTGTTTTTTCCTCGCAGTGTGTGCGGCACTCCTGCCGTTCAGTTCGCGTCTTAGCGTGGCACAGGACAACAAAGCAGCTGCCGCCTCGAACTCGGGCGGGGGCGATGTGGCGCGCGGCAAGTACATTGTCGAAGATGTCGCCATGTGCGGAACCTGCCACACGCCTCGGCTTGCCAACGGCACCTTGGATCGCGGTCAGTGGCTGGCAGGAGCTCCGGTTCCCTACCTGCCTGCCCAGCCAACAAATGATTGGCCGATCCAGGCGCCGCGTCTTGCCGGCAATCCTCCGGCTACGAATGCCGGCATGGTGACGCTGCTGACCACCGCAGTCTGGACCAACGGCAAGCCCCTGCGCGACCCCATGCCCAAGTTTCACATGACCAAAGCGGACGCCGAGGCGGTCGTAGCCTATCTGCGCTCCCTAAGCCTCAACCCATAGATGTTTCGTTTTTGAGGTTCCTCGCCGTGCGAAGAATCGCCGGTGCCCCGGTGCCCCAGGTTCACGTCTGCCTTTGGCTTGGTGCCCCGGGTTCACGTCCTGCCTTTGGCCCGTGCCCAGGTTCACGTCCTGCCTTTGGACGTTAACCTGGGCTAACATTAATCTGGACCTTCACATTTCCCTGTGAAACCACGGGTGGGTAAGGACTTCGGCCGCAACCAACAACAAGGTCAGAACCGCCGCCCACAGCTGGAACCAGCGCACCCGACGCTGCTTCGGCGTCAGCGGCTGCATTCGCCAGGCGGCCGAGGGATTGCGCCGCAGCTTCTCTTCATTCCACAACAGCAGCAGGCTAAGTAGCGCGCCCACCGTTCCAACGATCAGCAACGGCACACGTACCGCCTCGCGATGCCAGCCGTGCGCCGGGCCGCCCGCGCCTGCCGCCAGCAGAGAGCTCAGCCCCAGCGCCACGCGAACTCCGCTCAGGCCAACCGCTGCCACGCACAGGCTTTCCGCCGCTGCCAGCGCCAGCGCTCCCCAGGTCAACAGCAGTCGCGCGGTTTTGGAGCGCGGCGGCTCGCCATTCCAATCCGATGAAGCCACGGAAGCGTACTCCTTTTGAAGTCCCCCTACTATAGCCCGAAGCCCCGCCCGATGACTTGTAACCTTCCCGGCTGAGGCGACTCTAATCGGGTACAAGTGGGATAAGTGGAAAGAGGAAAGTATGCGGAAATTATCTTTGCAGTTCGGCTTGGCAGCCCTCCTGGTCGCAGCCGTAATCGGCATCGCCTGCCGCGGTTCCGTCGCTGCCAGCGAGAAGGTCACCAGCCTGCCGGCGCCGGCCGTCAACGCGCCGCTGGCAAGCAAGCCCGGCACCGAGACCGCGGTCTTTGCCGGTGGATGTTTCTGGGGCGTTCAAGGCGTCTTCCAGCACGTGAAAGGCGTGGTCACGGCGACCTCGGGCTACTCCGGCGGCTCCAAGAGCACCGCCGAATATGAGACGGTCAGCACCGGCATGACCGGCCACGCTGAGTCGGTTCAAGTCACCTGGGATCCGTCGAAGCTGACTTACGGCCAGTTGCTGCAGGTCTTCTTTTCTGTCGCCACCGATCCGACCGAGCTGAATTACCAGGGCCCCGACTCGGGTACCCAGTATCGCTCCGTCATCTTCTATGCGGATGATGAGCAGAAGCGCATCGCCGACGCCTACATTGCGCAACTGTCCGAAGCCAAGGTCTATAAGCACAAGATCGTGACCCAGGTCGTACCCTTCAAGGCGTTTTATCCGGCGGAAGGTTATCACCAGAATTACGCGACGCTGCATCCGGACAACCCGTACATCTCGCGTTTCGATCTGCCGAAGATCGAGAATCTGCAGCAGAACTTCCCGCAGTTATACCGTCCGCAGATTAACCAGGGCGGCGCGCAGCCGTCCTCGATGGCGGCGAGCAAGTGAGTACACGAATGAACAATCGCAGAAGCTTTCTGAAAACCAGTTTTCTAACTTTGTCAGGAGTTGCGTTCATGAGCCTATTCAAGAGTTCTGAAACCGAAGCCGCTTCCACCAGGAGCGACACGGTTGAGATTGTCGAGTTCAAGGACGATGGCGAGAAGATCGGCCCCAAGCGGGTGGCGAAAGTGGTGAAGACCGACGCCGAGTGGCGCGCGCAACTGACGCCCGAGCAATACAACGTCACCCGTCATGCCGGCACCGAGCGCGCCTTCACCGGCCAGTACTGGGACCTGCACGCCAAAGGTATCTTCCGCTGCGTCTGCTGCAAGAACGCGCTGTTCACCTCGGCGACGAAGTTCGATTCCGGCACCGGCTGGCCCAGCTTCTGGGAGCCGATCGCCAAGCAGAATGTGAAGACGTCGATGGACGCAAGCATCGGGATGATGCGTTCCGAGGTGTTGTGCACCGAGTGCGACGCGCACCTGGGACACGTCTTCGACGACGGCCCGCGCCCGACGGGATTGCGTTACTGCATGAACTCGGCGTCCCTGGAGTTCGTGAAGTCGTAAGCGGATCGGTAAGAAAATGGGCGCACCTTCAGGTGCGCCCGCATCATTTTTCGACAGTGTCATCCTGAGCGCAGGTCGCGCATTTTGCGAACCGGAGTCGAAGGACCCCTATAGCCACCGACAAATATCGCTCCCTCGGCTTCGCTCGGGATGACACCGCTTCATTTTAGATTTGTCATCACGAGGAGGACTTTAGTCCGACGAGGGATCTGCTTCTTGTCGCGAACAGCAGATCCCTCGCGCCAACGAATGGCGCTCGTGATGACAATTCATAACGATTATCTCTGCGGCTACCTTGCTGCCCCGAAATCCGCCACGCCTACCTTCACCACCGTATGCGGACGAAACCGGTTCGGCGGCACATCCTTGTCCTTCGGCTCCTCCAGCGGCGCAACCTCGGTCCACACTCCGTACACTTTGTTATTCAGTGCGGCCACCCCGATGTAGTCGCCCAGAAACTCATACGACGTGGGGATAAAGGGCTCGCGCGTCCAGGCATAGTTCGTGAACGTCGCGCCGCCATCGGTCGAGCGCGCCAGCGACACCGTGGTGTTGCGATTGTCCGTATCCATCCGCCGGTCATAGAAGATCACGTTTACCGCGCCGCTCACCGGATCAACCGCCAGCCACTGGAAGAACTGGTCGGTGCCGTCGTGCTCGGGATTCGAATTCACCCGCACCGCCCTGCCCCACGACTTTCCTTCGTCGTCCGACGTCGCCAGGTACACGCCGATGTCTCCCGTCCGATAGTCGCTCCAGGTAACATATAGCCGTCCGTGCTTGCCGTGCTTCGTATCCATCCCCAGCTGCGGAAATCCGTTTGCTCGCTCCAGACCCTGTACATCGAAGTACAGCGGCGCCGTGTCGATAATGCTGCGGCTCTTCGCGAAGCTCTTGCCGCCATCGTGCGACGACGCGAAGGCCAGCGAATCGCCATCGGCCCAAACCGCATACACCGTTCCGTCCGCGCCCACCGCTGCTGAAAAGCCCTCCACCGCGCCGTTGTCGTCGCGCGGCAAGCCATGATGGGTGCTGATCTCGACCGGCGCAGACCAGCTCACGCCTCCATCGCTCGAGCTGGCAAACAAAATCACGCTTTCGTCGATGCGAAATTCCGTCCAGCCCACGTAGAGATTGCCCGCGTACTTGCTGTCGGTATCATCGGCGGCAATGCCCGGCTTGTCTTCGAATGGAATTCCCGCCTTGCTGGGCTGGGCAATCACCGCGTGTTCCTGCTTGTCCCAGTTCGCGCCACCATCGGCGGAACGCCGGATGAAGATGCCATTGCGGGTCGCTCCCCGCGCCCAATAATTCTCGCTCCCAAGCTTGTCGAAGGCGATGTAGCAGAGGATCGCAGCGCCGTGCTTGTCATACACGGCGGCAACGTCGCCGGAAACTTTGTAGTCGTCGGACGCCGTACCGGCCGCGGGCTTCCAGGTCTCGCCGCCGTCCTGCGAATACACCACCCTGGCGTGCGCCTGGTAAGCCGCGAACGCCTGCTGCAGATTCGCCTGACTCACGGCGATGGTCGGCTCGTTGTGAAAGCCCGGCTCCCTGGTCACGGTGAAAGTCTTTCCGGGCATGGGTGGAAGCTGCTCAGCGGCAGCCGTCGACGATGCCTCCTGCGTACTTGCAGAGAGAGGCAACAAGATGATCGCGATAAAAAGTCCAGCAACCGTATAACGCACAGTCTCGCTACTCCGAAAAGTTGAGTTTACGCCATACCTGACCCCGAAAGGCCGCAGTTTAGGCGAAGGGCATCCCCCACGAGATGAGGAGCATCCCTCTTACAGCCACCTCCTCGCGCTCCGTCGGCCGCTTCGATTCCCGGAGCCACCGCAACCAGCAACGCGCCATACAGCCATCGTCAAAGAAAGAAGTCGAACCCGAATTATGACTCTGGTGCGCAAACCCGCCGGCGGAGAACTCATTGACTTGCTCGACCGGATCCTCGACAAAGGCATCGTCGTGGACGCTTCCAGCCGGTTGAAGCTGGGCGTTGCCAATCTCATCAACCATAAAAAGCACGTGGTGATTGCGTCCATCGAAACGCATCTGCATCACGGAGAAGCCCGGGCTGTTACCAGGTTCGCAAACCGCCAGCCGCTCCCCGCCGAAGAGCATCCGCCCACGACGTTGCGCCGCGCCGCCATTCACGGTCGCCGCTAAATTCAACATCGGGCACGAGATTTTCCGCAGCCGTGTAGAAACTTCACGCAGACAGCCCTCCGTCTGCTCGTAAATGTTTGATGTCTCTGCTTTTTCGCAAATGGAAGACCCTGTGCAATCAGCAGAGGTGGATACTTTTGTGAGGCTCGACCCATGCACGCACAGAATTCGATACTTTTCCGTCGCTATATTTCTTCTGACTTCGCTGCTTCTTCTGGCGGGATGCAATCGCCATCCCTCGCAAACTGCGAAAGCTTTGAACGGCGCCGATCAGTCCGCGTCGAACAATCAACAGCCAACGCCTTCCCCTGACCAGGCCAACAACGCCGGGGCCAACTCGCCCGCCACCACCGCTCCCACTCTCAGCAACTCCGACACGGCGGCCGCAGCACCTGGCCCTGCCGCCAATGATCCGAACGCTCCTCCCCCGGTCGCGGCCAGCAAACCCGACGCAGGTCAACCGCAGCCGTCTGATCGTTCCTGCCGGCACTTCCGTCGTGGTGCGTTTGCAGCAGTCTGCTCTCCAGTGCCTCGGCGGTTCCGGGCCAGCGCTTTGAAGCTGTGCTCGATCAACCGCTGGTCGCCGACGACCAGGTCATCGCACCCGTGGGCGCCCCGGTCACCGGTCACGTCACCGTCGCGCGGCGTTCGGGACGCTTCCATCATCCCGGTGAGATCGGTCTCACCCTCGACAGCGTTACCCTGGGTCAGCAACGTATGCCGCTGGTTACGTCCAACGTCGTCGCGCGCGGAGCCTCGCACAAGAAGCGCAACTGGGGCTGGATCGGCGGCGGCACCGGCGGCGGCGCGCTCATCGGAGCTCTGGCCGGCGGTGGCAAAGGCGCGCTGATCGGCGGCGGGATTGGCGCAGCCGCCGGCACCACAACCGCACTGCTTACCGGTAAGAAGGACGTGATCTTTGGTGCCGAGCGTCGCCTGACCTTCCGTCTGCATCGCGAAGTAAGTCTGTAAGCCGGCTTGCCTGACTCCTACCCTCTGCGCCTGCGCGAAGCTTCGCTCGTCGACTCGGCAATTTCCCGGCGGAATTCTGCTAGTTTGTCGAAACCATTGTCCTTGAGGTATACAATCAGCCTAACCGGGGAAAACTTCATGGAAATTCCTGTTGAGGCCAACTTCGGAGCCGTCCTGGACGCCGCTCCGGATGCGATGCTTGTCGTCGATCAGCAGGGCCGTATTGTGCTCGCCAACACCCAGTGCGAGCAGCTCTTCGGCTATCCTCGCGCCGAACTCGCCGGGCAGAAGATCGAAGTCCTGGTTCCACCACGCTTCCGCTCCAAGCATCCCGGACACCGCTCCGGCTATTTCGCCGGCGATCCGCACGTGCGTCCGATGGGCGCAGGACTGGAGCTTTACGGCCTGCGCAAGGATGGCACCGAGTTCCCGGTCGAGATCAGCCTGAGCCCGGTACAGACGGCCGCAAGGGCCCGATGGTGATCAGCGCCATCCGCGACGTGACCGCGCGCAAGGGTTCGGAAGACAAGTTCCGCGCGCTGCTGGAATCGGCGCCCGACGCCATGGTGATCGTCGATCAGCGCTGGACGCATTGTCCTGATCAACTCCCGCACCGAGGAGTTGTTTGGCTATCACCCGGCGCGAGCTGCTGGGTTATCCGGTCGAGGTCCTGATTCCGGAGCGCTTTCACGACCGGCATCTTCACCATCGGACAGTCTTCTTTCGGCGACCCGCGGCAGCGGCCGATGGGCGAAGAGCTGGAGCTGTTTGGGCTGCGAAAAGATGGTACGGAATTCCCGCTCGAGATCAGTCTTAGCCCGATCAAGACTGCCGACGGTGTCCTGGTCGCGAGCGCCATACGAGACATAACCGTGCGAAAACAGGCTGAAGAAAAATTCCGCTCGCTGCTGGAAGCCGCTCCCGACGCGATGGTCATCGTCGACGAGAAGGGCAAGATCACGCTGGTCAACGCTCAGACCGAGAAGCTCTTCGGCTACGCCCGCTCCGAGCTGATCGGCCACGGCGTCGAGATGCTGATTCCCGAACGCTATCGCGGCCAGCACCCGCGCCATCGCACCGACTTCTTCGCCGAACCGCATGTCCGCCCCATGGGCGTTGGCCTGGAACTATTTGGCTTGCGCAAAGACGGCAGCGAGTTCCCCGTCGAAATCAGCTTGAGCCCGCTGGACAACCGAGAACGGCACCTTCGCCACCAGCGCCATTCGCGACGTCACCGAGCGCAAGCTGGCCGAAGAGCAGATTCGCAAGCTGAATGATGAGCTGGAAGAAGCGCTGCGCCGCTCCGAACGCCTGGCGGCCACCGGACGCCTGGTCGCGACCATCGCGCATGAGATCAACAATCCGCTCGACGCGCTCACCAACGTGATGCACCTGCTGAAGAAGAGTCCGTCGCTCGATCACGATGCCGCCGAGCTGGTCGACCTCGCCGAGCGCGAGGTGCGCCGTCTGTCCAACATCAGCCGTCAGACCCTGGCGCCGCATCGCGAGACCAAGCTGCCGGTGGTCACCAAGCTCTCCGATTTGCTCGACGATGTGTACGCCATGTACCGGCCGCGGCTTGCAGGCGGCCAAGATCGAGGTCGAGCGCGATTATCACGATCGCCGGAGAGGTCACCATCTATCCCAGCGAGCTGCGCCAGGTCTTCACCAACCTGATCACCAATGCGATCGACGCCATTGGGCAGAAGGGCAAGCTGACGCTCTCCATCGAGCAGGCACCGGAGGATCAAGTGGTGGTGAAGGTCTGCGACACCGGCTGCGGCATCCCCGCAGGAAAATCTGAAAGCCATCTTCGAGCCGTTCTTCAGCACCAAGGGCGACCAGGGCACGGGCATCGGCCTGTGGGTCATCAAAGGCATCGTGGACAAACTGAGCGGCCGAATCGAAGTGGAGACCTCGACCACCGGACGAGACGGGAACCTGCTTCAGCATTATTTGCCGGCCATCATCGCCAGCGCCGCAACCGGCGGCCGAAGAGCCACTCCCCGACCTGGCCGCGCAAGCGATCTTCGCAGGCCGGCTAGAAATCCTTGTGGTATCGGCCGTCCAGGCCGAATCCGCCATTCTCGTTGCGCACCCCGCTGACCGACCACTTGCGGTTCATCTGATACTGCAACTGCACCGCCGAGAACTGCGTGGTGGTCACGTCCGTCGAAAACGTCACGTACAGCTTGCTGGTCACGCGCTGCCGCACGGTCAACCGCGCGCCCTGCTGCTGATTGCCGGTCGTCGCCCCCAGTTGCGGGTCCAGCGAGATCTGCGAAACACCCAGCGCCTTCTGCACCCGGCTGGTCACCTGGCTGCTTACCTGCGAGGCGATCAGCGACTCCGCACCCAGCGTGCTCGACTGCGAGGGCGCGGCATTGGCTGCCTCCTCCGTATTGCCGAAAGCCAGCAGGTGAATAATGTCGGCCGAAGACAGCGCGGGATCGGACGTGTAGGTGGTGTGAATGCGATCCGCCGGTCCGCGGAAGCGCATGTTGATGTTGTACTGCTTGATCGTAGTGCTGGCTTGCAGGTTCACCACCGGCTCGATCTCGTTGGTGTTGACGAAAGCAATGGTGCCGCCCTGGATCAGGTAGCGATTACCCATGAAGATCACGTCGCCGCCACTGAGATTCGCGCGCCCCACGATCACCGGATCGTTAGCGGTTCCAATCACCCGCAGATTCGCCGAACCCTGAATGCTCACCGTCGGGCTAACGGCATTCAGCTCCGAGCTGGAGCGCACGGCCAGGTTGAGCCGCACGTTGTCGGCAAAGCTCTGCAGTCGGCGGAGGCGACGCCACGCCGCCGAATTGATTCATGAAGCTCGCCAGGTCGAAATCGGGCGTGAAGTAAATCTGGTTGATGCTGACCTGCCCTTGCACAACCGCGCCATCGGTATTACCGGTCATGGCGATGTTCAGACCAAGATCGGTGCGCACGCTGGTCGGGTACAGCAGGCGAAGGTCGTTGCCCTTCACTCCAATCGCATACTGAATCTTCGGCTGGTAGGTCACGCCACCCGACGCCGTCACCGTTCCGCCGCCAACGTTGCCGGTGAACTGCGTAATGTCCAATCGATCGCGGCGCAGCGTCAGCACGCCGTTCGCGTTGGAGAGTCCGACCGGCGCATCCGGCGTCGAGAAGCTGGCGTTGACAATGCGAATCTGTCCTTCGACATTCGGCTGCGACTTGTAGCCTTGCGCATTGATGTCGAATACCATCCGGCCGCTGCTCGCCAGCGTCGGATCGAACAGCTGGGCGATCGCCAGATCGACGCCGCCCTGCAACCTTGAGCGTCGACTCGGCGTTACTGTTCAGCGGAAGCTTTCCCTGGAAGCGAATGTCGGTGTCGGTGCCCTTGATCTCGCCGGGCTGCAACGACAGCACGCCATTCGCGTAATCGGCGCGGATCGGCGTCACCGCCGCGATCTGCAATGTCGCCGGTTGCGCGCTGGCCGTCGCTGCCGTCTTGTAGGTCACGCCCAAGGTCGGCACGTTGAGATGCGCCTCCAGCAGTCGCTGGTTCTTCAGCGGCCCGTGAACTGTAGCGTGAATCTCGGTCTGCCCGGTGAGCTGCGCGGCCTGAGCGGGCGCATACGCCGCCAGCATCGGCTGCAACGGAATCACAGGCGTGTCCAGACTGATATCGGCGTTATAGTCGCCCACCAGCGCGATCCTGCCCTGCGCCCGCAGCGGCGTCGCGATCAGCTGCGAGCCGAGCGTGAAGTTCGCTTCGTGATTGGCAACGTTGCCGTTGAACTTGATGTCGTTAATCTGCTGCTTCTGCACGTTCAGCTGCGGGATGGTGAGCGAAGCCGTGCCCTGCGGATTGCTCAGCGTTCCTCTGCCGCTCGCCGTCAGGTTCAGCGTGCCGCTCACATCCATGTTTCGCTGCGCGCAGGGTCTCGATCTTCGCCAGCTGAATATTGGTCGCCTGGATCAGCGCGTCGTAGCCTTCCTGCCTGGGATAGTACGTAAGCTGTCCGGTCGCGTTGCCGGCGCTGACCTGCACCAGCAGGTTCGCGTGTACGGCGTCGCCCGTGCCTTGGAACTTCACCTGCGCCGACTTTACCGGCTCGCCCGAAATGTTCGCATTGCGCAGGTTGATCTCACCCTGGCCGATAGGATTCAACGGCGTGCCGTGAGCCACGATGTTTGCGTTCAATGTGCCGGTGATCGGCGTCGAAACTTTCGCGGCCTGCGTCAGCGCGCCCACCGACACCTGCGTCGCATTGAGATTCACTGCGAACGGGCTGCTCGGCATGTGTGCCCAGTTACGCAGTCCGGTCTGCACGTTGAACGTCACGCTTGCCTTGACCGCTGTCCGAGTTCGAGGTCCCCATTCTGCAAGCTGACCTGCGACGGACTAGCCTCCACGGCCGTTCGCAGCACCCGCACCGAGGTCCCGCGAACCTGTACGTTCTTCGCGTTGAGCTGCCCGGCAATCTGCGGCGCGCTGGTCGATCCGCGCACCGTCCCGTTGAACGCTGCCTGACCTTGCAGCCCGAGCGGCTGGCCCGGAGCGCTAAACATGTCGGCAACGGTTTCCAGCTCATGCAGATCATTCGACTCCAGGTTCACCTGCAGTGCCGAGTGCGTGCTGACTGTGCCATTCGCTTCCAGTGACGTTTGCGGCAGCCGCACGTAACTCTTGTCCAGCGCGACTTGCTGCGTCTTGCCGTTGTAGCGCGCGTGAATCTCCGCATTCAACGGACATCGCATTGTTGCTTTGCGTCGCCGACAGTTTTCCGGCGGCGGTCGCGTCCGCGCGCAGCACCACATTCTTCACGCTGCCGGTCCAGTCGGCGACGGTCGAGGCGCTTAGCCCTCCCGTGATCAGCAGCGGCTTCAGCCCCGCCGAATTCGCCACGCGCTTCAGGTCGGCGAGCGAAATCCCGCGTACCGCTGCCACCACCCGTCCCTGCTGCTCGCCCGTGATGTTTCGTACCGAGGCATTCGCCCGCAGATTCCCGCCCAGCAGGCTCGCCGTCAGGTCGTGCACGTCGACGTTGCCGTGTGCCAGCGCATACGTTCCGTCGACATTGCGAATGTCGGTGTTCAAGCTCGGCGTGCGCACCTGCAGAACGCGGCTGTGAATTGAGCCCTGCATCGACGCGCTTTCCAGCGCAGCCTGTCCCGGGACGCCGGCGTAGTCAGCCGTGCCGTTCACCAGCACCACGCCCGCCGAGAATGCTGGCCTCGTGCATCTCTCCGCGAATCTGGTCGAGCGCCAGAATCACCACGTACTTCGCATGCAGCTTGGGATTGCTGTAGTCGTTAAGCGTCGCATTCAGCAGCACCTGCGACTGTCCGCTGGTCAGCTTCACATTGCTCAGCGTCATGCCGCTGCGGGTGGCGTTGAAGTGCGCTTCCAACTCGTGCGGAATCGGCTCGTAGGCGTCGTACTTCAGATGTCCGCTGTTGTACGACACCACACCGCTGTATTGTCCGCCATTGCCGGCGTCGTAATTCGCATTGCACAGCAGCTCGTGCAGATCCGCGTCCAGCGTGTTCTTGCGATCGTTGACGTACACCTGGCCGTGGTTGATCGCCATGTGCCGGATCGCCAGGTCAAACAGGTTCGTGTTGCTGCCGCTGTTGCTCGACTGAAAGTTCGGCAGGTTCGTCTGCCCATCGGCATTCACGTAGAAGTACACGACGGGACTGTCGACCGTAATGTCCGTAGGACTCAGTCGGCCATGCAGCAGGTCACTTACCGAAACGCCCAGATGCATGTGCTGCACCTGGAGCAGCGGTCCGGCGGAAGGCTGTACGTTCGCATTCGACGGCAGGCTCGTTCCCTGTACCACCACGCCGTACAAATCCACCGTGCCCGCCAGTGGATGCAGCACGAAATTCTGCAACTGCACCGGCGTATTCAGCGCCGCCGTGGCTTTCTGCTGCACCACGTTCTGCACGTAGCGATGCGCCGGCCCGGTATGCAGCGCCGCGTAGATTCCGATCACCACGACCAGAATCAGAACGAGCAAACATACGCCCGCCCACAACAACACTCTCTTCCACTTCCGAGTTTTGCGCGGCGGAACCAGCTGTGGTCTGCCTGGTTCGCCGGGTGGAATGCCAAAGTCGCGGATCGCCATTAGAAAGCCTGTCCCAGGGTTATGAAGTACTGTGTAGCTTTGATTCCAGGCACCGGATTCAAGTTGCGGCCAATATCGATGCGCACCGGACCAACCGGCGTCGCGTAGCGGAATCCGATACCTACGTTATTGCTGTACAGCTCCGTAAAATCATGAAACCCGACGGTAGGGAAAACGTTGCCGCCGTCGTAGAAAGTCACGATCCCCAGCCCCTTCTTCAGGAAGTCCAGAGGGTAGCGCAATTCGGTGTTGATGATCAGCAGTTCGTTGCCGCCGTCGCGGCACCGTGATCTTCGAGCAGGTCGCGGGATCGCTGGGATTGCCGCACACCAGGATGGTCCGCTGCGGCCCAGCGCCGTTCAGCGGGAAGCCGCGCAGCGTACTGCCGCCCCCGGCGAAGAATGCCGAACTGATCGGGACTTCGCTGCCGGCGAAGGGCTGCTCCAATCCGATGCGCAGACTATTCGCCCAGATAATTCCCTTCCCGATGTTCTTGTAATACGCCGACTGGCTGACGAACTGCGCGAAACTGAAATTCGAGCCCATCCAGTACGGACTGATATCGACTTCGTAGTTAAGGTAGATGCCCCGGTGCGCGTCGAGCACGTCATCGCGCGTGTCGTGCACCCAGCTGGCCGACAGCGTCGAGAGGTGAACGTTCAACTGGTTCGGCGGCACCAGCTCCGGGATCAGCAGGTTGGTGATGTGCGTGTACTGAAAGTTGTAGCGCAGAAAAAGATTGGTGGTCCTCTTGCCGTGCAGCAGCTTGCTGCGTAGAGGACGCTGCAACTGGAAGCCGAGCGTGCCAATGCGGTCGGTGAAGATGGGATTCTCCGAGTCGTGCTCGGCCGAGAGCAGCGAACTGCTGTGCCACTGCGTGCCCAGGAACGATGGCTGCGTGTAGGTCAAGCTGCCCCGTTGATCCAGTCGTCCCGCAAATGCTGAAAAGTTAAAGGTCTCGGCCTTGCCGCGCATGTTGCGCCGCGTGTACTCGAAGGTTCCGTCCGGTCCCCAGAAGGTTTTCTGGCTGGTGACAAAATTTGCCGGGAGCCCGACCGGCGGAATTCCCGGCACTGCCACCGTGCCGCTCGGAATCGCGCCGCCGCGATTCAGCACCTGGAATCCGAAGCCGTAGACGATCGAGTTGCGTTTGGCTTCGTGTACCTTTACCACTACGTCTTCGCTGGTCTGATCGGTGATAGCGCGCTTGGGATCGATCTCCGCCCAGTCGAAGATGTTCATGTCGTACAGCCGGCTCTCCGAGCTGAGCATCGCGTTCTCGCTCAGAGGCTCGCGTGATTTCAGCCTCACGGTCTTGTCGATCAGTGACTGCTGCGTGTGCTGTCGCCCGTCGGTGATAATCGTCGCCGTCTCCACTCGCGGTCCTTCGGTGATGTGGTACACCACGTCGAGCTCATGCGGATGTCCCGGCACCGGCTTGGCCGTCGCTTTAAAGCCGGCATTCAAATACCCCAGTGTCAGATACTGCGCCACGATCAGGCTGCGGTCCTTGGCCACCAGCGTTCTGCGAGTACGGCTTGCCCGGCCCCAGGTTCAGTCCATGCGGCGCAAACTGCGACTCCGCCAAAGTGTCGTTGCCCTCGATGGTCAGGTTCTGCACCACATTCAGCGGGCCTTCGGTCACCTGGAACAGCACCTCGACGTTGCCGTTCTTGCGCGTGACCGTCGGCACCACCTGCGCCTCGTTGTAGCCGGCAGCGCTGTACGTGTCGGTTAAATTCTTCGCGCTGGCCCGCACCAGTTGCTGGCTATAGCTTCCGTGCGAGAACCACAACCAGCTCGCCTGCTGCACGCTGACATACGGCTTCAGCTCCTTCTGGGTGAAGTGCTGATTGCCTTGGAACGCGACCTCGTCCACCTTGTAGCGCCCATCCTTGTGAATGTCGTAGACGATCGGAGATTCCCGCCGGCGTGGTGCTCTGCTGCACGTCGACCTTGGCGTCGAAGTATCCCTTCTTCTGGAAGTACGCCAGGATGTTCTGCTGGCCTTCGCGCACCAGTTCGTCGTTGACGGCGTTCTCGGCATACATCGGGATCAGGTTGTGAGCCGTGCGCTTCCACAGATGTGCGCGCCGGTGGTCGTGATCTTCACCACCGGGCCGGTCTCGATGTGGAAGGTGATGTCGGCGCGATTGGTGTCGGCGTTGTATTCGGCCGACACCAGCTTCACCTGCGCGGCAATGTAGTTCTGTTTCGCCAGTTCCGACTGCATGTAGCCGTTGGCCTTTTGCAGCCGCCCGTAGGAGTACGTCATTCCCTCTTCAGCGAGTCGCCCTTCATGCGCGCCAGCAGGCTGCGCAACTTGGTGCGCAGGTAGGCTGTCTGTTCCGGAGTCGCTCCCACCAGGTCAACCTTGCCGATCTTCGCGCGACGCCCGAGCGTGGTCTTGAAGTTCACGTTGATCAGGCCGTGCTCGCGATCTTCGTTGAGCTTCGTCTGCACCTCGGCCTGAAAGTATCCGTGCTGCCGGAAGAACCGCGTCAGCGAATCCTCGGCCTGGCTGATGTCGGTGGCCGAGTACGGCGTCTGCGCGTTGTAGTTAGCCACCTGCAGCAGCCGCGTGTAAGTGAACTCCTTCAGCGCGCCGGGAAACTGGTACATGCCGATATACATTGCCGGTCGCAGGACGAACTCCACCTGCACGCCATCGGCGGAGGGCTGGAGATCAACGCGCACATCGGTCACCCCCGGGCTTGCCTTCAACGCCGAGACGCTGGCGTTCACCGCATCCTGGGTCAGGGGTTGATTCGGTTTCACCGCAATCAGTCCCTGCACGCTGTCCAGGGTCACATCCGGACGCCCGGCAATATCCACCGACGAAACATTCTGGCCCTCATACGACGACACCGGAACCCCGGGGACTTGCTGCGCGCGAGCTCCGCCCGTGGTCAGCACCATCAACCCGGCGGTTACCAGGGTCAACCACCAAGAAAAATTGCGAATCGACATAGACGAAGTTCCCAGACCCTTACTTTCTGCGTTTTGCCTCAGAGACTTGGATGCGAATTCCCGGTCCGAGGCAAGGACGCTTTGCCACCACGACCAGCAGTCCTGAATTAGAAATTGTGGAGGTGAAAATCGTGTCAACACCGCTGTCGCGGCGGACCCTATTTTACGAACGGCACGACATGTTTTTGGAAATCGGATTCCAACGGCGCGAGATGTATGCTTGCCGGGTCGAGCCGTGGAGCGACAATCCCGTAAACATGTCTGCCGGGGCCGATTCTGCGGCCAATCTCAACCCAGCCGCGAAAGCGGCGGCCACGATTTGAGCCGGGGCGCAAGCGCCGGGGTGTGCCTGCCCTGAAAGGGCCGAGCCGCAAAGCGGCGGCACATCGGCGCGCGGGCGTAAGCCCGCGGCCCCAGAAACACAAATCCCAGCCGCGAGGGCTGGGCGTTTCTCAACTTCAACTCTACTTCCAGCATAGCAAATCCGACACCCTTTTCGGCACAAATTCGCGACTTTATATCTGCCGCAGAATGCTGCGATTACACCGGATTGTTGCGTTTCGCCCTATTGACATGTAAGAACTGCCTGGTAACCAAAGTTTGCCAAGGGGTGCTATCTACGGCGCAGCATCCACTGCTTTTACCCACTCCGGACGCTTCGAGGCATCATCCTCGTCCGAAGGCTTGTGGTCGTAGACCGAAACCTTGACCCCGCCGTCGACGTCGTGCAATTCGTAATGCACGCCGCTGTCTCCGTGCACCGTCTCCTGCTTGAACCCAATCTTACCGCCGGGGAGAAAACACCATTTCCAGATTGGCAGGCCATGTCCGGCAAAGCGGCTCACGCTGCCGCCGGAATACATCACCAGGTTCAGTGGAATGGGGTACGAGGTGCAGCAGTTGGGATACAACGCCAGCCAGGCGACCGCATGCTTGTCGGGGGAAACTGCCGGCTTATCGAAACCGACTTGTGTCGCATCCCTTGCCGGCGCGATATCTTTGCCGTCCACCGTACGGATGTGAAGCTGTCCCTGGGCATCCACCTCGGCTGAGGCGAAGAGCACATCCCGAGCCGGATCCGCTGGCTTCTGGGCGACGACGCCGGCCGCCAGCAGCAACCAGACCATCGAGATTGCAACCAGCTTCTTCATCGACACGTCCGATTCTAGCGCGTTCCCCTTGACCAACTTCGGCAATGCTCGCACAATCAACTTCTTGAGACTCTATCTTCGCATCTCCCGCTGCGCGCTTCTGCTTCCGCTGCTTCTTCTCATGGCGGCCGATAAACCGACGAACCAGGTATGCGCCGACTGCATCCGCAAGAATCTCGACTATCTCGCCGGCCCCGAGCTCCACGGTCGCGGCAGCGGTACCGAAGACGAGCACCACGCCGCTGAGTACATCGCCGCGCAGCTGAAGTCGTACGGACTGAAGCCTGCCGCCGGAAACGGCGCGTACATCCAGGTCGGCTCGGTCAGCTCGCGCAAGGTCACCGGCAATCCAGTCATCAGCTTCGACAAAGCCGGCCAGAGCGTCACGCTTACGCAGGGCAAGGAGCTGGCACTCATCTCCGCAACTCAACCCGACATTACTGCACCGTTGCAGAAGCTGGACCTGAACGACCCTTCAGTCTCGCCGGCGACGGTGAAGGCAGGCGCGGCTGTCGTGCTGAAGCTGAAACCCGATGCCGGCACGCGCGCCCTGGAAGGCATTCTGAGTGCCTATACGCATAGCAGCGCGGCCATCGTGCTTTTCCCGCTGCCGGCTGACGCGCACACCATGTTTCAGCAACTGACGCAGCATGGACTGCGGCCCGAGAAGAAAATTTCTGAGGAGCCGCCTCGTCCCGACGGCGGCCTCATCCTCGCCACCGCCGCCGACGAACTATGGTCGCTGCCCGACGGGACGCCCATCAAACTGCACGCCGATGTAACCCCGTGGGAGACGTCGCAGACCTGGAACGTGCTGGCCAGGATTAACGGCAAGCAGAACCAGCAGCAGATCCTCCTGCTCAGCGCGCACCTGGATCATCTCGGCGTGAAGAATGGCAAGATGTATCCCGGCGCAGACGATGACGCCTCGGGCACGGTCGCAGTCCTGGAGCTGGCACGCGCCCTCGCCAAAGAAAAACGTCCGCAGCGAACCGTGGTGTTCGCGCTCTTCGGCAGTGAAGAAGCCGGGCTGGTCGGCTCACGCTACTTCCTCAAGCATCCCACGTTTCCGCTGAAGAACATCGTCGCCAACCTGAACTTCGAGATGATCGGCCGCGCCGACCCTAAGGTGAAGCCGGACGAACTCTGGCTCACCGGCTGGGAACGCACCAACCTCGGGCCGCAACTGGCGGCACACGGCGCGCAACTCGTCGGCGACCCGCATCCCGACCAGAACTTCTTCACCCGCTCCGACAATTTTGCCCTGGCGAGAGAAGGCATCATCGCGCAAACCGTCTCCAGCTACGGATTGCACTCCGACTATCACCAGCCGACCGACACCGTCGAGAAGGTGGATTGGACGCATCTCGATAGCGCCATCGGATCGATGATCGGTCCGGTCAACTGGCTGGCCAACAGCGACTTCACTCCGCAATGGAGCCCCGGTGGCAAACCGTAATTACCCGGCGACCTTTCCCTCTTTCGAGGTGTCATCCTGAGCGGAGGCGGCTTTCATGGTGTCATCCTGAGCGAAGGCGCCTTTCATGGCGTCAACCTGAGCGGAGGCGCCTTTCGTGGTGTCATCCTGAGCGGAGGCGCCTTTCGTGGTGTCATCCTGAGCGGAGGCGGCGCTTCGCCGCCGGAGTCGAAGGACCCCTATCCCCCGTTGACCGCCGCCCCAGCCGCGCCTTCAAAGCTCCGCCCAGCGGATACACACCTCACGCCGCATTATTTTTCTTATACTCGTCAAACGCCGCCAGAAAACTCTCCATATCCCTCTGCCGCAAATAGTACGGAGTCGACAGCCGCAGCTTCGACGGCTCACCACCGCGAATCCTGATCTTCTTCGTCTTCCACAACCAGTCCTCAAGCTTCATCCGCTGGATCGGCGGCACGTTCACCGTAACAATCGCGCACCGCGATTGCGGATCGGGCGAAGTCCACGACTCGGCGCCGCGCTTCGTCATCTCCGCCAGGATGAAATTCGCCGACGCACGATGGCGGGCCTCGACCTTCTCCATGCTGATCGCGTTCGCCATCAGGATCGCCGCCCGCAACCCATCCAGCGCCGGCACATTCGACGACCCGATGCGCTGGAAGCGTTCCGCCCTCAGCTTGTCTTCATTCCAGCCTTCGGTGGCAATCGTGTTCCACACGCGATCGATCACCTCATCCCGCACGTACAGGTAGCCGGAACCCTTCGTCGCCTGCAGCCATTTATGCGGGCTGGAGCTGTACAGGTCGCAACCGATGTCGTGAATGTTCAACTTCATCATGCCGGTAACGTGCGCTCCATCGACGGCCGATAGGATTCCCTTCGACCGGGCCAGCGCGCACAGCTCTTTCGCCGGCAGCACTACGCCGGTCACGGTCGTGATGTGGCTGAAGAAGATCACGCGCGTGCGCGGCGTAATGGCGTCATTGAACAAATTCAACACCTGCGCGCCATTCAGCACCGGCTTCGGCAGCGTTACTTTTTTCACCACGATGCCGTACCGCTTCGCCTTGAGCTGCCACGGTTGCTCGCCGCCGGGATGCTCCTGGTCCGTCATCAGGACTTCGTCGCCCGCCTTCATGTCGACACCGTTGGCGATGTAGCTGTTCCCTTCGGTCGCGTTACGTACCAGGGCAATCTCGTCGCGGTTGCAGCCGACAAACGCCGCCAGCGGATCGCGATACTCATTCCACGGACCATAGCCCCAGATGGGATAGTCCTCGGGATCGGTCTCGTCCAGCTTCTCGGTCGAAGTGTAGCCATCGAAGATGGCGCGCAGCACGGGCGCGGGACTCGATCCGACGGTGCCGTTGTTGAGGTAGACCTCGTCCTCGGGAATCAGGAACTGTTTGCGCAGCTCGCTCCAGTAAGCTTCTTCCTTGCCTGTGTACTGCTGCGGGTCGGGCAGCGATGACGGCGCGCTCTGCAACTGCGCGAAGAGATCATGACGAAACGCAACAGCTGCGGCCAATCCCGCGGTATGGGTTAGAAAGCTGCGACGATCGAGCACGAGCACCTCCCGGCAACGGCAAATCTTACACCATGTACGGTCAGCGGCCGTTCCTCGCCAGCCCTGGCCAGCGTCCTGCGCTTAAGGTCAATTCACCTCTTCTTCACAAATGGCCGGTTTCTTATTGGCCGAATAAAAATTATCGATTGGACGCGGTCGCCGATCTGAAACAAACTTGTCGCCCAACGGAGACCGCCATGGGCTACGAGAAGAGCGCTTCATTTTCGGCAACCCTGCCCGAAGTCAAAGTCAACCAGCCGACGTTCCTGATGTGTCCTCCCGAACTCTACGACGTGAACTACGTCATCAACCCGTGGATGGAGGGAAATGTACACCGTTCCTCCCGCGACCGGGCGATGGAACAATGGACGCAACTGCGTCAAGCCCTCTCTGCGATCGCTCGAATCGAACTGGTTGCTCCTCAGACGGGATCGCCGGACATGGTCTTCACAGCCAATGCCGGCCTGCTGCATCGCGGCGTGGTAGCGCTCAGCAGCTTCCTCCATCCGGAACGGCAGGGAGAGGAAACTCATTTCCGCAAATGGTTTGACGACTCCGGTTTTTGTGTTGCGGAGATGCCGCGCTCCACTCCATTCGAAGGCGAAGGAGATGCATTGTTCGACCTGGATGGTTCGCGTCTGTGGGCCGGGCACGGGATTCGCACCCAGCACTCCAGTCACCGCCGTTTGCGGGAGACGTGGGAGGTCGACGTGGTCTCGCTGCGCTTAGTCGATCCCCGCTTCTATCACCTCGACACCTGCTTCTGCCCGTTGTTTGGTGGATACGTGATGTACTTCCCGCCGGCCTTCGACGCCGCGTCTCTGGCCAGCATTGAAGAACACTATGCCGCGCAGAAGCGTATACCGGTGTGCGAAGCCGATGCCTTGCGCTTCGCCTGTAATGCGGTGAACATCGGACGGACGGTGGTGCTGAACCAGATCAGCGAGACCTTGCGCGATCGCCTCCACAGTATCGGTTTTCATGTCGTCCAAGTGACCCTTAGCGAGTTCCTGAAGGCAGGCGGCGCCGCGAAGTGCCTGGTACTGCGCGTAAGTGAAATGGATGTGACCCACTGCAATTGATTGGTGCAGAACGGTCCGCGGACCGGAGTATACTTTCCTGCACCCATGGCCCAGCCGCGCACCATCAAGGTCTTTGTCGCCTCGCCCAGTGATGTGCTCGACGAGCGCAATGCTTTGGCGAAGCTCGTCGCCGACACCAACGATGTGCTCGCCTATCTGGCTCCCGAAAAGCAGTTGAGGCTGGAGCTGGTGCGCTACGAGACCCATTCCTATCCCGACCTGGGCGCTCCCCAGGACGTAATCAACCGCGAAATTCCTGTCGATTACGACATCTTCATCGGCATTATGTGGAAGCGCATCGGCACGGCGACGTCTACCGATCCCAGCGGTACGGTGGAAGAATTTCACCGCGCCTGCGAGCGTCGCAAGCACGGCTCGCTGCTGCCGCGCATCATGTTTTATTTTTGCGACGAACACATCCCCATGCCCGAAGATGAAGCCGACCTGGAGCAGCTGGGGCAGGTTATCAAATTTCGCAGGGAGCTCGATTCGCAGGGCCTGACCTCCAGCTATCCGTTGCACGCGCAGTTTGCCGAAAACGTTCGCGGAGGTTTGCTGCGCGCGATCCGCGACATCCTGCAGGAGTCTCAGCCTGCGCGGCAGCCCTTCGCGCAAGGCCAGCCTCAAGCGCTCGCGGAGCTAACCAACGAGCCCTTGGTAGCGCCCGTCGATACGGTCAGTCGCGACGCCGCCTTGAAATGGGCGCGAGAGTACGATCGGGTTCGCGCCTCGATGCCCAGCAGCAGTGAGCGCACTCGCG
This sequence comes from uncultured Acidobacteriaceae bacterium, assembly GCA_963698845.1. Classification (GTDB taxonomy): domain Bacteria; phylum Acidobacteriota; class Terriglobia; order Terriglobales; family Acidobacteriaceae; genus Bog-257. Next base: position 341,992 of record CAVOSH010000004.1, on the reverse strand, counting down.
CCATGGAAGCCGTCTTCTCGAAGATGAAGATCGTGGCCCCGCGAGCCCAGGCGTTCGTCGATGAGTTCGAGAAGGATCCATCGGCGGGCGTCCGCCTGATGGCAATCGCCGTACTCGACATGTTTCCCAACAGCGAGCATCTCGATTGGCTGGCCGAGCGCCTGGATCCGGAGCGCGAGCAGCCCTTCGTCGCCTATCACGCTTCGGTCGCGTTGCTGGACGCAGTGACGAATCTTCCCCCGGAGTTTTGTCCGAAGCTGGAGGCTGCCCTCACCAAGGCGCAGCAGTTGGCCGCTCGCCTCGAAGGCGATTCCTCACGGCTCAACGTTCTGACACGCGCCCGGCAGGACCTGAAGCGAAAATGCCAGGAAGCTAAGACGTAATCTAAAGGCAATGTAGTTTTCCTTGACTCTCCTATCGACAACCAGCTTTGTAGTCGTTACATAATTCCAGCCGGTTTATGACCGGCTGCGACTCTTTCATTGAAACTTGAGCTTGAATCCTTATAATGACCAGCCATGACCCGGATGCCCGGCTTCGTCGTCAGCAGTATCTTTGCGCTGGCGCTCGTAGTTCCGTCCGTCGCCGCCGGGCAGGACCAATCCTGGTTGAAGAAGAATCTCCGAAACGATCCTAAGCGCTACGAGGGTCTTCTGGATCAGCCCAATGCCAGGCGCGAATACGATGTGATGAGCTTTATCGCTGTACCCGATCAGGCGCTCACCCTGGCGAAGGATAGTCAGCTGGCTTTGCACGTGAGCTATTTCGTTCCCGAGCGGGCAGTGGGCAGCGACGGAAAAAATCCTGTCTATATCCGGGTCAAGCAGCTGAAGGGTCGCGTCAACTACCTGATGAAGTCCTATGATCCGGATCATAACCCGGGGCAGTGGAACCAATTCAGCTGGCCGGAAAAGACAGTGATTTCCGAGAGTCCGGTGGATGCGAAGAACCTGGGAGTCATCGTTCGCCTGGGAAGCGATAACGAATACGCCGAAGACCTTGCTCCTGCCCTGTTCTACACCGAGAGTAGTTTGCCGGGTCTGAAGATTAATCGCTATAACCTCATCTTGAAGATTCAGGAAAAAAGCCTCGCTTCCCTTTCCTATCGCTGGAACTATGAGTCTGCTTCCGGCTCGTCAGCTCAAGCGGTAAGAAGTCCGGCGGCCTGCTTCTATTCCGCGGCCGAGCCTTGTGCTGCGCACGCTCCCAGGGAAATCATCGACCAGAACTCTACGGTGACGCTCCAGCTCGATCTCGCAAATGTTCCTCCCGGTTATATTCGTGTCTCTATCGAAGGCGAATATCACAATGAGGACGGCAAGCTTCTGGCGAACTATCGCTTCTATCACCAGTCCGACAAACCGAAATCGCCATGAGCGCTACGAACTCTTCTTCCGGGCGGGTGTGGCGGCGGCACTGGCTGCCGTGGGTGAGCATTGCGGTTTGCGTTTCCATCATCGCCGGCCTGATCTGCCTTTATGTCTACAGCCGGCAGCCCAACCCGAGTTCCTTCCGCGCGCAACTGCAAACTACCAGCGTGGTATTCACGCTAGGCGACTGGCCCGACAGCGCTGGAATTTTCTCCTCCGACCAGGATCGGGTAGACATCGACTTTCAAAGCTCCTGCAAGCTTCATCTAGGCAGCCGGTCGCTGGGAGAGTTTAGTTCATGCTCTTCCATGAACAACGTGCAGATGCAGGCCATGGCCTTGCCCCAGGGTCTGCAAATCTATCTGGATACCGAGTCGAAGAAGGACACGGACAACAAGCGCGATGCCGTATGGCTGCGCTATGTTCTGCAACCGGCCTCCGGGAACAGCGTTCCCAAAATCACGCTGGCGATTTTCGGCAATAGCGACGTTCACGACAAGAGCATCCCCGTTCCAAAAGGCAAGGACGACGGAGAGGAGCTTTCCATCACGCCCGGCGACGGCGGCGACCTGGAATTTCGCGTGCGTTTCCGCAAAGCCCCCGCCGACGAGGAGCAGATACCGGTGAATGGAGTGAGCTTCAATCTGCGAAATCATTCGGCCATCACCGGCTCAGGAAACACGCTGGCTCTGTCGGGCGTCACCCAGCCTAGTCCCGATAACGGCCTTTACCTGCACGGGCTGGATAAGACGACCATCGAGCGCCTGAGCCTCGATGCGAGTAGCGGCGTGCTGAAGGTCACCATCGCCGGCGAAGCGACCAGCATTCTGCTGCCCGATGGCTCGTCGCGGACCGAACTGGTTCCGACCCGGCTGCACAAGTGGTCATCTGATAATTCTGCCAGCGTGGTGATCGCGGCGATTGGAGTTCTGGGCACGGCGTTGGCCGCGCTCTTCTACGCCATCAAGGAATTCGCCTGGGTCGAGAATTCAAAAGCGTCCCGGCGTAGCCACTCGATCCAAAGGTCATCTTCCCGGGCCGATCCCGACGCGCAAGCGAATCCTCACACGAGAGCAAACCCAAATGCATCTGACCGCAATCTTCCTCCTGCTGATCCAGCCGGCAATTCTGAACGCGCAAACAGCCGCTCAGAACTCGACTGAGCAGATCATGCAGCAATCCATGGCTGCCCGCAATCGCATGATCGAAGCCCGGGCACGCGCTATCGTCAAGGTTGTCGCTGAAAAAGACGTAAAAGACAATGGCACGGGCATCGTCCTCTCCTCATCACCGGAAAAAATCCTGATCCTGACCGCGCTGCACTTGGTGAAAGGCGCCAAAAATATTCAGGTCACCTTTTACGATGATCGGGCCACACCGGTACCGGCTCAAAAACTGTCGCAGTTCAGCGAGAATTTAGATCTGGCGGTATTGGAAGTGCGGCCCACAGCCGGCTTCAAACTTCCCAGCGGCATCGAGCCGCTGAACTTCGCGGCGAACAGCACGCTCCAGCTCGCCGAGCACGTTTACAGCGTCAACGGCGAGTGGGTTCCGGTGCCGAATGCGATTACACGCTTGAGTCACGACGGCGACGTTCAGAAATTTGAGTATTCCAATACGTCGGTAGGCGAGGGATTTTCCGGTGGCCCGGTGTTCGACGATTATCTGAATGTCATTGGAATGCACGATGCCCTGAACGGCGATGGCAGCTACGGGATTGCCGTAAAGATCGACTCCGCGCTGCAGACCTTGCAGGCCCTGGGCTACACCGTTCCACAGGCCACCGCGTCCGTGTTTCCCTACTCCATGCCGAAGCCGGCGGCCGCCAGACCTGCTGCGGCGGCCAGTCCCTGCAGCTCCGGATGCGAGATGAAATTCGGCCAGCTGAAGATGACCCAGGCGTATCGCTCAACCATGAATAAGGGAACGTACAGCATGGAGTCCAAGGAGAAGGTTTATCAGATGCCGAAGGACTGGCCTGGCGCCGGGTTATATCTTCACGTGAAATTTTACGACGTACGCGGACGGCAAGGGTACCAGATGATGGGATTCGGGCCGACCGACAAAGCGGGGGACATCGACGCCTCGAAAGGCTACTTGACCTTTACCGGCTACTCCGGCCAGGGAGTACTAATGGACAACGGCAATTGGCAGATTCACCTGCGCAGCGAAAACGCAAATCTGATCGATCAGGACACCGTGCTCACCATCGCGCCGATGGGAGGCGTTGCGCCGAAGCCTTAGCATTGCCAAGGTGGATCGGCCGCTAGCGTTCTCAGCCTGATGACTTCATGCTGCAGCCAGCGCTGGACTAGCCGAAAAATTCGAAGAACGCCGCTACGATCTCCGGCGGCAGCTTCTCGCGATTCGATTTCTGCAGCAGGCCGTGGCCTGCTCCTTCTATCGGAACCAGCTTCTTCTTCGCCGGGATCAACTTAATGGCGGCTTCAAGTTCTTCCACCGAACCGAAAGCGTCTTTGGTTCCGCTGACAAAAAGTGTTGGGGCTTTGAGTTCGGGAAGGTGCGCGGTTCGCATCTGCGCCGGACGTCCTGGCGGATGCAGCGGATACGAGAGCAGGAACAGGCCATCGACCAACGACGGCTCGGCCGCCACCAGCATGCTGGCCTGACGCCCGCCGTAGGAGACGCCTCCCACGTACCCGGCGCCGGAGAACTCCTGCTTCAACAGCGTCAGCGCGCGCCGCAACCCCTCCTGGTCATGCTTTGCGTCCGACGGCGACGGCGGCCCAGTCGGACGGCGCTGGCGAAACGGTAGATTGCAGCGCAGCGTAGTCAATCCGGCGGCTGCGAATCGCTCGGCCAATGCCACCAGCAACGGAGCGGTGCAGTTCCCTCCTGCACCATGAGTCAGCACGAGGAAATCGCCGCCAGGTGTCGCAGCGCGATGCAGAAATCCCTGCACCGGCGCTTCGCCGGCGTCGCGATTGACGAACGATTCTGCTGCGGGAGTAGTCACGATAATTACTGAGCGAAAACTTTATACAACAGCACGTAGATAATAACGCCAGTCACCGATACGTACATCCAGATGGCGAAGGTGTAAGGCGCGATCGCTCTGTGTTTGGCGAAGCGGCCCTTCAGCGCGCGCGCCAGCGTGATCAGGATGAACGGCACGACCACGGCGGCAAGAATGGTGTGCGAGATCAGTAGCGTGAAGTACAGTGGCCGCGCGATGCCTTGTCCCTGGAAGTGCGTCACGCCGGCGCGCAGGACCAGGTGATAGTACAGATACGAAAGCAGGAACAGACACGAAGTGACAAACGCGGCCAGCATCATGCGTTTGTGCGCCTCGCGGCGGCCGCGCTTGATGAAGTACAGTCCCGATCCGATCAGCACGGCACTGGAGCCGTTCAGCACGGCGTCGAGTGCGGGATAAAATGTCGGCGAAATCCGCATCAGGCTGCCGGTTTGGTGGTGCGCCGGTTCGCGATCAAGAACGACAAAATAAACATTACCAGCGTGAACAGCGCCAGCACGGCGAAGTTGCCGCCCAGCGAAAGATCCGTCGACGCCGACTCCGGAAACAGCAGAGCCCGCAACGCTTCGGTGCCGTAGGTCAGCGGGTTGATTCGCATCAGCAGGCGAATCCACAACGACGCGCCGGAGAGCGGAAACAGCGAGCCCGAAAGCAGCCAGAGCGGAATCAGAAACAGGTTGATGATGGCGTGAAAGGCCTGGGTGGAATCCATCGGCCAGGCAATGATGAAGCCCAGCGCGGTCAGCGAAAACGAAACCAGGAAGATGGCCAGCACGGTGAGCGCGAAACTGACCAGCGTGAAATGCACGCCGACGAACGGAGCGAAGACCAGGAAGATCATGCCTTGCAGCGTGGCCAGCGTGGCCCCGCCAAACACCTTGCCCAGCACGATCACCGAGCGGCTGACGGGCGCGACCAGCACCGAGAGCAGAAAGCCCTCCTTGCGATCTTCAATCACCGACATCATGGTGAAGATGGCGGTGAACAGCACGATCATGATCAGCGCGCCGGGAAAGAAAAATTCCAGATAGTGCTGCCCGCCGGCGCCGCTGGAGCGGAACGAGGTGCCGAAGCCGGAGCCGATGACGATCCAGAAGAGCAGCGGCGAGGCGATGACGCCGACGACGCGTGCGCGCTGGCGATAGAAGCGAACGACCTCGCGCCACCAGAGAGCGGCGGCAGGCATCAGCATGCCGGCGCTGGCGGGTGCGATGGTTGCGGGAAATGTTTCTGTACGAGTTGCCATAAAAGTCAGTTGCCGGTTGCCGGTGGTCAGTTGTCGAGCCTGGCTATGGGCTTTGAGCCGTGAGCCTTGAGCTACTGCAAAATTTGCTGAGCGCCGGGCTGTATCCGGTTCTCATCGTTGTGGGGCACGCTTTGTGCCAGGGCGCGGCCTCAGCCGTGCCGCTGCTTCGATCATGTAAGGGTGTCATCCCGAGCGGAGTCGAGGGACCCTATGTTCAGCAAACGCTAGAGGTCCTTCGACTCCGGCGGCGAAGCGCCGCCTCCGCTCAGGATGACACCGTAATGAAACTCCGTGCCTCAGTGGTGAACTGTTTCCCCACTGGCGCCGTGAAACTTACGCCTCCGCGTCGCCTTTGTTTTCGTCGGTCCAGAAGCGATGCCCTGTGCGGCGGATGAAGACGTCTTCCAGGCTCGGTTTGTGGATCGAGATGCCCTCGATCTCACCCGGGAACGCTTCCACCACGTCGGTTACGAAGCGATGTCCGTTTTCGATTTCCAAACGCACCTGCTGATCGAGCACGGTCGGGTGTAGTCCGAAGCGCTGTTCGATGTGGCCGGCCAGTGCATCCGGCTCTTTCGCCTCCAGCATGATCACGTCGCCGCCGATCTCGGCCTTCAGCACCGCGGGTGTTCCCAGCGCGACCACGCTGCCGTTGGCGTAGATCGCCAGCCGGTCGCAGCGCTCGGCTTCTTCCATCAGATGCGTGGTGACCAGCACGGTCACGCGTTCTTCATCGCGCAAAATCTGGAGATACTGCCACAGATCGCGGCGCGCTCCGGGATCAAGTCCGGTGGTCGGCTCATCCAGCAACAGCACCGAGGGATGATGCAGCAGTCCCTTCGCCAGCTCGAGCCGCCGCTGCATACCGCCGGAGAAGGTTTCGGCTTTCTCTTTCGCGCGGTCGGCCAGGCCGACTCGGCTGAGCATTTCGGTGACGCGCTTCTTCAGCGCCGGGCCGCGCAGCCCATAAATATGGCCGATGACGGTGAGGTTCTCTTCCGCCGACAATTTCGGATCGATGCTCTGCGCCTGGAAGACTACGCCGATGTTGCGCCGCACCTGTGCGGGCTCGCGGGCAACATCGTGTCCCATGATCAGAGCGCGGCCGCCCGACGGCACCATCAGAGTCGACAGAATGCGAAACGTGGTGGTCTTGCCGCTGCCATTCGGGCCGAGCAATCCAAAGATCTCTGCCGGACGCACGTCGAACGACACGCCTGCCAGCGCGACGCGGTCGCCGTACTGATGCCGCAATGCTTTAAGTTGAATGACGCCGGGAGCGGACTGATCGTCCGGCGAAGATCCGTTCGCCTTACTGTCGGCAGCGGGAGTTGTTGTACGAGAGGCCACAGGACAGTCTATTACGTTGTTGCAAGGGCGGTCGAATCCTGTCGGCGTCTCAACTCTGGCCAGCGGGCAAATCTTCCTGTAGCGACGCCCCGCACTTTGGACAGAACTTTGAACGTGTAAACCCGCGCGAATAAATCGTCGCTCCACAGTGCTTACAGAATAGGGTGTTACGGAAGTTCAGATACATGATCACAATCAGCGCGGCAACAAAAAAAAGCGGGAGCTTGCCCTGCATGATCCATTCCGTAAATCCCAGGAAAATGAGACCGAAGGCAACGATCAAAAAGGGATGGGCGGATTTCTTCGTCTGATAGCTGGCCTTTGAGTAGAAGATCCACGAAGTGATCCATATCGCAATCCAGCAAACTGCGAAGACGAGGAACGAGGTCGGAATTCCGGCTGTAGTGTGTGGTGTCGAAGCTTGGAGCGCGGCGGTCAACACGCTTCATGATAATCAACCGAGGCACGCGTGCCCAGCATTTACGCGCGGTTGATCATCATCAGTCCGAACAAGAGCGGCAGGTAGATGACGGAAGCCTGGAGCACATGCCGGGCGCGCAGCTTCGATTCAGGCGCAATCGGCGTCAGCTTCATGGTCCACATGCGCAGGCTGAACCAGAGCATGCCGAGCCCGAGCAGCAGTGCACCGCCGAAGTAAATCCATCCCGACATGCCCAGCAGCGTCGGCGCCAGCGAGACCGGCACCAGGGCGAGGGCGTACATCACGATGGCAAAGGCAGTCGAGCGGCCATCGCTCTCCACGACCGGCAGCATGCGAATGCGCGCGTTCTTGTAGTCTTCGCGATAGAGCCAGGCGATGGAGTGGAAGTGCGGAAACTGCCAGAAGAAAACGATGGCAAACAGCACCAGGGCTTCGCCGTCCAGCCGGCCACGAATGGCGGTCCAGCCCAGCACCGGCGGCATGGCTCCGGGAAACGCGCCCAGGAAGGTGCAGATCGGATGGATCCGCTTCATGGGCGTGTACACCAGCAGATAGCTGATGGAAGTAAGCGCGGCCAGCGCGGCGGTGAGCCAGTTGGTGGTCAGCCAGAGATAGAGCACGCCGCCAATCGTCATTCCGTACGCAACCACTGAGGCGTGCAGCAGGCTCAGGCTGCCGGTGACCAGCGGACGGCGCGCGGTGCGGCGCATCAGCGCATCCAGATCGCGCTCGACAACTTCATTGATGGCAGCAGTGCCGCCGCTGACCAGGCCGATGCCGATCAGTGCGTGCAGCAGCGCCCAGGAGAGAAGCGATGTCCCGGATTTTTCAGCGGCGAAAAATGCTCCTGTCCACGCGGTCATGACGATCAGGGTGGTCACCCGCGCCTTGGTCAGGGTGGCGTAATCGCCGATGAGCGAGGCCAGACCTGCGCGTGGAACCGCAAGCGATTGGCTTGCACTGCTCATGCTATGACCGCCTTTCCGGCATTGGCGAGGGACCCGGCCCAGGCAACCATAAGGGCGCGGCGATGAGGGCCCGGAAGGTAGACGATATGATCAGATCGCGACGTCAGAACTAGCTCCTATAACGTGGCGTCCGCGCAAAGCGAAGCGTCGCTTGTGGGGCGATTGCTAAAGGCCTGCGCCGGTTTCAATGCCGGCTGGGCCAACCTAAGTCCATGATGTAGAAAACAGCGGCTTAAATCTGCGGCGAACACCTGATCCTCACCGGCGTTCGTGGAAACATTGTAGCAGACGGAGCGCTGGCGAAAGACAGCCGTGGCCACACGGTAAATCGTTGTGGGAACAGGCCGGGACGAACATTGCCAGACGCTAGTCCCCGCTGCTGACCTCGGCCGCCAGCCAGTTCAGATAGTCGTCGCTGCCGCCCACGATCGGCAGCTGAACGCATTCCGGCAGCTGGTAGGGATGCAGCTCCTTGAAGGCCGACTGCAACTGGTCCGCGTGCGAAGCCGTGGTCTTGATGATCAACAGATACTCCGCCTCATTCTGCACCTTGTGCTTCCAGCGATAGACAGAGCGAATGGGACCGACGATGTTGACGCAGGCGGCGAGCCGGCGCTCTACCAGTTGGGTTGCCAGTTTCTCCGCGACATCTTTCAATCCGACCGTCGTGAGCACCACCCTGACATTCGTCATGAGGACTCCTTGCGCGTTCCGCTGAAAATGTAGCACGCGATCGACAGCGAAGCTCGGGCGAAATGAGGTGGCGTCAACAGCATCTTCGCCTATTCATCGCTTATCGAGAGAGATTCCCTATCGGGTTAATTCTAGGAACTTTGCTTGACTGTATGGCCGAGGCGAAGTCCACTGGAAATTGGCAGCGATTCCGCAATCTCGGCCAGCATCGCGGTTCCCAGGCTGCCCAACAGGAAGAAGGACGTTGATGAAGATCACCATTCGTATCGCCGGGCGCTGGTTTTACCAGATGCGGCGCCTGCTGGCAACCATCTGCATTGCCGTGCTGGCCGTCCTCATTGGATACAAGGTCGTCTTCGGCGCCAACGGCATGAAGGTTTGGCAGGCCAAGCGGGCCGAGGTCCAAAGCCTGGAGAGCGAGATCGATCAGAAGCAGATCGAGCAGCAGCAACTCCAGCATGAGGTCGATGCCCTGCAGCGCGGCGATGCCAGCGTGATCGAGAAGGAAGCGCGCGAGCAGCTCGGCTATGTGAAGCCGGGCGAGGTGGTCCTGTATCAGCAGAAAAATAAGCCTGACGCGCGCTCGGCTCCTGCCGTCGCCGAGAATACCGGCCAGAAGTAGATCTGCATCCCCGTAAAATCGCATCTTATCTCGCCGGGGTGCTCAATCCGGCGGGAGTTGCGTTTTTGGCGCAACACGATTCCTCCGGATGGAATAAACTCGTCAGCAGCTAATCTGTTGGGGTGGTCCGCGTCGTAATGCAGTTATGACGGAAGCGAAGGCGTCAGGGCCGGCAGTATCGGCAGTGGGGTCTCTGGCTGATTCCGTTCCTTAAGAAAACCGGCCGCTCGATGTGCGGCCCAGCAAATAGGAGAAGCGTTATGAAGACAAGAGTTCTACTCGTGATCGGGCTCTATCTGTGCTGCATGACGGCATTGGCCGTTGCCAAGGACCAGACCTGGGATGGATGGATCAGCGACTCCAAGTGCGGCGCCAAGGGCGCCAATGCGGCGCACGAAGCTTGCGCGAAAAAGTGCGTGGGCGCGGGCGAGAAGCCGGTGTTCGTCACTGACAAGGATATGAAGGTGGTGGCGGTTTCAAACCCCGACGCCTTGCAGGATCATCTTGGCCATCATGTGCAGGTCACCGGCACTATGGGCAGCGATGGTTCGCTGCATGTGGACAAGGTGAAAATGCTCTCGCAGAACGGTGGGAGCGGCAGTGGCATGAGTGACATGCACTGATCGGCTTCAGCCGGAAATGAAAAAGGGCGGCTGCGGCCGCCCTTCTCTATTTTTGGTTGTCATCCTGAGCGAAGTGAGGAGAGCACAGCGACCCGAACGCAGTCGAAGGAGCTGCTGTTGCGCGCAGGGGTAGGACTGTTCCGGATGGCGGACAGCAGGTCCCTCCACTCCGCGTTCGCCGATCCGCAAAAGCGGCGGATCGAAGAAACTTCGCGAACGCTCCGGTCGGGATGACAACCAATCAGAGGGGTGTCACGCTGAGCCGCGGACACAAATACTTGGTGTCATCCTGAGCGCAGGCGCATCTTTTGCGCCGGAGTCGAAGGACCGCGACTCAATCAACCACCCATCCATTCTACTCCACCTGGTGCTTGGCCGTGTACCCGTCGCGGGCGATGATGGTGTACTTGATGTCTTTGTTCTTCTCGTCCTTCACTACCAGCGGCTTGTCGTCAGGTCCCACCAGCGACACCTTCAGTTTGCGATAGGTGCCATCCTGCTTGGTATTGGTGGGCTTGTAGGTGATGGTGTACTGATTGCGAATCGACTGCGTCACCTGGCGGAAGATGTCGGGCAACTCGCCCATCAGGCGCGGAGAATACGACAGCCCACCGGTCATGCGCGCGAAGGCGTTCATCTGGTTCTTGGCTTGAATGTAGTCGAGCTGGTACAGCGCCATCTCCTGGCTGCCTCCGCCCATCGAATCGAGCCGCTCCAGGAAAGCCTCGCCGGTACAGATGGTATAGATGGTCACGTTGGGCGTAGCTTTGACCTTCTTCAGCATCTGGTCGAGCGTGATCTTGCTGAAGGTATCGCGGCCGCTGGCCACTACGACTAATTCCTTGTGGCCCGGGATGCGGTCGATGCGATCCAGCGTGTCGTACATGGCGTCGAAGATGTTGGTTTCCTGGAAGCCGGGTACGCGCAGGGTGTTCAGCGCTGCAAAGATGGCCTGCTTGTCCTGGGTGAAGTCGATCAGGATGTGGGTCTTCATGTCGAACTCTTCGATGGCCACCCAGTCCTGGGGCTGCAGCATGGAAGCGAAAACATAGGACGAGTTCAACGCGTCGTACATGAAGTTGTAGTTGGTGGCCGCGAATTCCACCAGCAGCACCGCCGTGATGGGCGCCTTGCTGATGGTCACGCTCTGGATCTTCTGCGGCACGCCGTCTTCCCACACCCGGAAGTGTTCCTGCGCGGTCTCCAGCGGAAGATTCATGACGTGGCCGTCCTTCATCACGATCTGCGCGTCGACGGTCACCATGGGTACATCGACGTGCAGCGAGTACTGGGGAATATCTTCGTGCTTGGGCCTGGGCGGCGGCGCCGGCTCTTCGCCTTCGGGCTTCTTGGGAACCGCGATGGGGCCGGACTCGCCCGTCGGTCCCCCGGCAGCGGGTACCTGGTCCTGCTGACCCTGGGCGGGTTGCGCCTGTTGCTGCGATTGTTGATCCTGCGGCGCACCGCCGCTGGACTGTGCCTGGCTCAGATTCGCGAGCAAAAACAGGCTCGCCAGCAGCATGAGAGCTGCAAGCCGTAACCGGCTAAGCACTGTAGGTGAATTACTGGGTACTTCTAGGTGTTTCTCAGGGTACATCTGGGTGCCTCATGGGGCGGACTGTCTGGTAGTATAAATCCAATTTCAGCCTCTCTGTTTCGGTGTGGGGACAGCAGAAATACCTGCTTGCTGTTAGACGGACGTGTCTCCCATTGGAATGGTGCAGGGCCAGGATTTTCCGGGGTGCGGACCCGGAGTCCGGGCAAGGAACAAGAAAGCATGTCCCACCGCGCCTTCGCGCTGCTCGTCGTCTGCCTTTCGTCGATCACCTCTTTCTGCGTCGAACCCAAAGTTCAAATCATGCCTGAAGACCAGGTGAAGCCGGGCATGCATGCCGTGGCCTACACCGTCTTTGAGGGGGTGAAGCCTGAGCCCATGGAGGTGGAAATCCTGGGCGTTTTGAAGGACATGGCCGGGCCGCAGGCCGACGTGATCCTGGCTCGGCTGCACGGGGCGAAGGTGGAATACACCGGCGTGGTCGCGGGCATGAGCGGCAGCCCGGTCTACATCGACGGCAAGCTGGTGGGCGCCATCGCCTACCGCATCGGCGAGTTCTCCAAGGAGCCGATCTGCGGCATCACGCCCGCGTCGAACATGATGGAGATCGATGCGATGGACAAGTCCGCGGGCGACTTCGCCAAGGCCGGCAACACCGGCGCCAGGCAGGTTGCCAGTCCGACCTCCGGCCCCGGACTGCCCAGCGACGCGACTGCGCAGTCGCCTTACGCAAATCTGCTGAAGCCGATTGACACGCCGCTGGTGTTCAGCGGATTCAGTCCCGATACGCTGCGCGTCTTCGGCAAGGACTTCGCTTCCGCCGGGGTGGTACCGGTGATGGGCGCAGGCTCGGTCAGCAACGATAAGCAGCCTGAGCCGCTTGTACCCGGCTCGGCCGTCAGCGCCATCCTGGTGCGCGGCGACATGAACATCGCCGGCACCTGCACGGTCACCTACATCGACGACAATCACCTGCTGGCTTGCGGCCATCCCTTGTTGCAATCGGGTAGCATCGACATGCCCATGACCAAGGCAACGGTGCTGGCCACGCTTCCCTCGCCTGAGAACTCCTTCAAGATCGTCAACACGACTGAGACCGTGGGCGCATTTGTGCAGGACCGCCGCGCCGGCATCATGGGCCGCTTCGATCGCGAGCCGCAAATGATCCCCGTGACCCTGACCTTCCGCGGTGTCTCGCATCCCAAGAGCTTCCACTACGAAGTCTTGAACAACGCCAAGATCACACCTGCCGCGATGATGGCCACGGTCTTCAATGCCATCCAGGGCATGAACGAATACGGCGAGGACACGACCTATCGGCTGGACGGCGACATCTCCGTGCTCGGCTATCCCAAGCTCGCGGTGAAAGACATGTACGCGCCCGCCGACGGCTCGACTCCCACAGCGTATGGCATCGCGCTGGCACTGGGCGAACACTTCAGCCGCATCTTCGAGAACCCGTACGAGACGCCGAAGATTGAAGGCGTCGAGCTGAACTTCGATCTCATCCCCGATCGCCGCTCGGCCCGCCTGGAGAGCGCGCGCACCGACGTGACCGAAGCGCGTCCCGGCGACGAGATCACCATTGAAGCGCTGCTGCGTCCCTATCGCGGTGAGAGCATTCTCCGCCAGATCGCGGTAAAGATTCCGACCTCCGCTCCGCGTGGCACGCTGCACATCCTGGTCAGCGACGGCGACACGCTGGACAAAATGCATCACCTCTCCAGCACCATGACTCGGCATCTCGACCTGGGCTCGACCATTGCCCTGCTGAACAAAGAGCACTCCAACTCCGACGTTTACGTGTCGTTGATGGAAGCTAATCCGCAGGCAATGGTGGAAGACAAAGTGATGCCCACGCTGCCGCTGTCGGTGATGAATGTTATGGACGGCATGCGCGGCACGCAGGACATGGTGGTGGTAGGCGAGTCGGCCGTGGATGAGGCCGCGACGCCGATCGACTACGTCGTGACCGGCTCGCAGGTGATCACCCTGAACATCAAGTAAAGCGGCTGTGGGCTCTGAGCTGTGGGCTCTGCGCTGCGAAATCCGGGTGTCCCGGGTCTCGCGACTTTCGAGACCTGGGGTTTTTATCTTGACCCCGTTCAAATCTTCGCGATTTTCGAGGCCTTTTTCTCGCACCTCCCATGATCCCGAAATACCAATCTGCTCATCTCTCCGCATATTGACTGCGCTGTTCCCACGACGCCTTTGACCTCTCCCACTTCTTAGGTCACAATGGTCGCCGCGTGAACGTCGGTCTACCTACCTGCCAAAGGAGCCGCCATGCTGCCTTCGCTGCGTTCTGCCTGTCTTGTTGGGCTGCTTTTCTGTCTCTGCCTGACCTGCGTTACGCAGGCCCAGACTTTCACGGTCATCCACACCTTCACCGGCCAGGACGGGGCCTACCCAGAGGGGCCTTTGATCATCGACAGTGGCGGTCACCTTTACGGCTCGGCGCATTCGGGCGGCGGGGTGAACCATGGGTCGGTTTACAAGTTGACTTTACACAATCAGACTTGGAGTTTTTCTACGCTCTTTTCTTTGGGTCCCAACAACTCCGGAGATTATCCTGGGCCGGTTGTGTTCGGTCCGGACGACGCGCTGTATGGGGCCGCGGAACTTGGTGGACCTGGTACAGAAGGAGTCGTTTTTAGATTGCAGCCTCCGGCGACCGCTTGCGCAACTAGTTCCTGCCCCTGGAAACAAACGATTCTCGCAGCCTTCGACCGCACCCAGGGCACGCCGCAAGCACCCACTGGCCCGCTACGCTTCGATGCTGACGGCAACATCTACGGGACAACGGAGGAGGGCGGCAATTTTGTCGAATGTCCAGGGTTGGGCTGCGGTACGGTTTACCGTCTGCTGAAAGACAGCAATTGGGCGGTCGATACTCTGTATCGGTTCAACGGCACGACTGATGGACAAGACCCTCGCAGCGGCGTGATTTTCGATCACGCCGGGAACCTCTATGGAACGATTCTTAACAACTTTTTCCTCGGCGCCGGAGGCAACGTTTTCACGCTGACTCCATCGGGTTCCGGGTGGAACTTCAATGTGCTGCTGCAGGCCCAATGCCCCACTACCGGCTGCCAGCTTTTTGGCGGGCTGATCTTTGATCAGCAGGGCAATCTCTACGCCACGACTTCGTCCGGCGGGTCAGGCGGAGGTGGAACAGCGTTTCAATTGTCCCTGGCTAACGGCGGCTGGAACTTCAACTTGCTTTCCAGCTTCACAGGGCCACCTCAAGGCCCGGCCTCGTCGCTCATCATGGACGCTGCCGGAAATCTGTATGGCACTACCTTCTATGTCGGAGCCCATCATTGCGGCAGCGTCTTTAAACTGACCAACTCTAACGGGAATTACACCTTTACCTCACTGTACGACTTCAACTGTGGAAATGATGGCGCCAATCCCCTTGGTGGCTTGGTGATGGATCGCAGCGGTAACCTGTACGGCTCCACAGAAAACGGCGGCAGCGCGGGACTCGGCGTAGTGTTCGAAATTACTCCGTAGCTCGGGGTTTTGCGAATCATTGGTGCCCCAGCTCTCGCGATGTTCGACACCTGGGGTCTTTGACTTCTTTCGGCGTCAATTGAATTTGGTCCTCTCCCCGAATTCAATAGCAGTCTTGCAGCACCATGGCGGTTGTCACCTGAGTCTGGCTGGGCGACGGGATGCCGGGAGTGATTGTGGGATTGACGGGCAATCCCGTCAGCATGGGCTTCAGCGAGATGTTGATCGCAGTGGCGGGAAAGCCGGGGTAAATGTCAGCGCAGCCACTGGAACAAAGCCCAGCACTATCGGTTTTGACGAGGTACAGCAGCAGCTTCTGGGCTTGATAATCCTCGGTCGATCCGACGGCCAGTACGCCGCCATCGGCCGTCAAGGTAGAGGATGCGAAGTATTCGCTTAACGAACAGCCGTTCAGAGCTTGATAGTAGATGTGTTGCCAGAGCTGGTTCCCGCTCGAGTCGACCTTAGTTGTCCAGGGAGATAACCCGCCGCAGCCCGTATCCGGCCCCTGATCACCTACCAGAACGTACCCCCCGTCGGAGCTCTGGTGCACCGAGTAGACAACTTGAGCCAGGTGATCCTGAGGATCGCTGAAGGCGCTGTAGGCCTTCTGCCACTGGATATTTCCTCCGCGACCGAGCTTCACCAGCAGCGCGTTAGTGCCGTAGTATCCTACCGGCACACCCGTGCTGGTCGATCCCGCGACGATGTAGCCTCCGTCAGAGGTTTGCGCAAACGAGAACGGTGCCTGCGTGCCATTGGCCTCGTTGTACGCATATTGCCACTGCAAACTTCCCGCCGCGGTGTATTTGGACACTAAGACAGCTTCAATGCCAGGACCGCCTTGTGGTATGTAGGTGTAGCCCAAGGTCGCGAAGCCGCCATCGGCTGTCAGCAATACTTGGTTCAACGCGACCAGCGTTGTCCCCTGCGGACCGAGGACCTTCTGCCAAAGCACATTGCCGGCGCTGTCGAGCCGGAGGATTAACCCGCCGTAAATTCCTTCGTTCCTGGAGATGCCGCCTACCGCAATGTAGCCGCCGTCAGAAGTCTGTCTGATCTGGCTCAGCCCACTTCCTTGCGGTCCGCCGGTGTACAAGAAGGCCCACTGAACGCTTCCGGAGGAGCTCAGCTTCTCGACCAGGGCGCACTGAATGCCGGTCAATGGCGAACACGCACCTTGCGACGGCTGGCCCCCAACGGCACCTCCCGCAACGATGTAGCCCCCGTCGTGCGTCTGCTGCACGGAAGCCCCGACGGCGTAACTGGTCGCCGGATTAAAGACACCCAGCTCCTTTACCCATTGCGTGTTACCCGACGAGTCGATCTTTATCAGCCAGGAATTCAATCCGAGATGCGGAGCGGCGGAGCCCCCCAACAAAATATAGCCACCGTCGGAGGTGGACTGCACATCTTCGGGCGTCACGTCCTCTTCCACATTGAAGACGAAGTTGGCATAGGTCTTGATGAACGTGGTCACGTCGGGCGACGATTGAGCCTGAACTGCGGTCCCGAACGTGAAGACGAGTAACGGCGCGAGAGCGACAAACAATTTGGTCTTCATCTTTGCCTCTTTCCAGGATGGAGTCTCGGCTGGCGGCTCAGCCGGCTAGCTGGGGGCCCGGGGCCGGGCAAGGCCAAGGCATGAGGTGGGACCTGGGGCCGCAATTTCTTTTTTCCAAAATTGTGGCTTGCGCAAGCCCGCCAGCCTGTGCGTCAGGGGTGGCCCACATCTGCAAGGGAGGCAATATGGGCAACCGGCCTTACACGAATTACAAAACCTAGAATCCAGAACCGTCGTAGCGGGTTGCTCCACGCTGCTTTTTGAAACAGATTTCATCAACCTGTGGCCGGGAACCACGTCGGGGCGCTCATAATCACGCGGGAGCGGAGCCCGGACCTTTCGCGTAGATCCCGCAAGCTCTCGATCTCGCAAACGACTTAAGCGGCGAAAAACTTCCCTTCTTCTTACAACTAGGTTGCAAATTGAAGTAGACTTCTCCGGTCAAAATTCGGGCGCTATCTCCCAGGCAGTAAAGGAGGGCATCATGATGAGCCGACCCGGCCGTTTCGTTTCCACCGTTCCCACCAGACTAAAAAAGACAGGTTTCGCGCCGGTGTTGATCTGCGCATTGGTCGTGGCTGCCGCCCAGTTCGGCGCGGCTCAGAGTTTCAGCAACCTCTATCAGTTCAGCCTGCAAAGCGGATGGCAGCCCTGGGCGGGCGTGACTCGCGATGCTGCCGGAAACCTCTACGGCACCACCACCGGATCCTCCTACGATCCGGAACGGTCTATAAGCTGAAGCAGACGCAGAACGGCTGGATCATGACTCAGCTCTTCCAATTCCCTCCGTCCAGTGGCGCCAACGTCGCTGGATCGTGGCCCTGGGGCGGCGTTATCTTCGGGCCGGATGGTGCGCTCTATGGCGCGACCATGGAAGGTGGCTCCGGTAACGCCGGAGTCGTCTTCAGGCTGGTTCCACCCTTCACTACTTGCCGATCCACTCGTTGTGATTGGACGGAAACAGTTCTGCATAACTTTGCAGGAGGCAGCGATGGGGCCGGCCCTGCCCTGGGCAATCTTGTTTTCGACAGCGACGGCAATCTGTACGGTACGACCGTGGCAGGCGGTGCTAACCCAGAGTGTCTCTCCGGATGCGGCACGGTTTTCAAGCTGTCGCGTTCCGGCTCGGGTTGGACCGAGCAGGTGGTCTATCGCTTTGGCGGGGGCGTCGATGGATCTGCTCCCTACGCCACGCTGCTGGTGGATGCGGCGGGCAATCTCTTCGGCACAACCACGACTGGCGGCGGATCTGCCTGCTACAACCATCAAGGCTGCGGCACGGTCTTTGAACTGAGCCCCGTTGGCTCCGGCTGGACGGAGAGAGTCTTGTACCGCTTTCAAGGCGGCAATGATGGCGCGACCCCCTACGGCGGCGTTATCGAGGATACGTCGGGCAATCTCTACGGCGCAGCGGCCAACAAGGGATCTCTAAACGGCGGTACCGTATTCGAATTATCGCCGAACGGCGGAAATTGGAACTTCTCGACTTTGTACCAACTCGGTCCCGATCTATACGGGTTGGGTGGACCGTATGGCAATCTCGCCATGGATAGCTCAGGAACTTTGTATGGCGTGACCTACGGCGACGGCGCCAACGGCACCGGCAGCGTCTTCAAACTAACCCCGCAGAATGGCAGTTGGACTTACACCCTGCTGCACAGCTTCGACGGCGGGCAGGGGATTCCGGGCGGTTATGAGCCGTTGGGCACTCCGATCCTCGATAGCAGTGGAAATATCTACGGCACAACCGCGGAGGGCGGTACACAAAATTGCGATTTCGAAATCCAGTGCGGCACGGTCTGGGAAATCACGGCCCAGTAGTCCGACGAACAGCGAAGAGCCGACCTCGCCGTGAGCGTGGCCGGCTCTTTTTGTCTTCCAAATCACCAGATTTGAATATCGCAACTAGGGCGTGATCTCCCAGATGGTGCCGAAGCCGTAGCTGCCACCTTCGAGAGACGCACCGAAAAGATTACCGTTGCTGTCGAACACCATGTTGCCCGTAGGTCCGGTGCCATCAGCCTGGCTGAAGGTATGTACGACGCTGTAAGCCCATCCCCGTTGCGACTTCGTCAACTTGAAGACGAAAGTCTGGTTGTTGAATGAATTCGAGCCGTACAGATTGCCCGCCGCGTCCATGGCCAGGTAAAAAGTGTAGCCCTCTCCAAAGCCGCCGTAGTTATAGAGCTGAGTGTAGGCATACCCAGCGGAGCGGTTGAGTTCAAAGACCGCCGCGCTTTCGTTACCGCCGTCGCCCAGCGTCGTGCCATAGAGGTTGCCGGCCGAATCTCGCAGCACGCCCGTCGGCGAGTACCCATTGCCCCCGTTGAACTGGAACAGCGAATCCAGCGTCCATCCGTTCTGGGATCGCTCCAGTTCCCAGACGACGCCGTAGAAGCAGCCCAGGTTGTCGCTGCAGGCGGCGGCGCCATACAGATTGCCTGCGGGATCGATTCCCATCGGGCCGGCGGGGATAGCCGTCCCATGGCCCTGGCCGGCATTGAACGAATAAATAACACTTTCTGCCCAGTTCCCTCCGCTGCCCGAAAGCTGGTAGACCGTGCCCCAGTTGTAGGCGCCGCCCTCATAGGTGGTCCCGTAGAGGTTTCCGGCGTTATCCGCAATCAGAGGACTGGACGGCAGGCTCGCGTCCGCCCCTCCCGCGAATGTATGGAGCACGGTCTCGCGCCACGTACATGGGGTTGAGACGCAGCGGGCCGGGGGCGGCGTGAGCCGGAAAGCGGTGCCGCACTCCCCGCCGGTGTTGCAACCCGAACCGTCATTGGTGACGCCGTAGATCGCGCCGTCTCGCCCAAGGGTCACCGAATATTCCGGATTTCCGGAATCATTCCCGCCTTGAAATTCGTAAAGCGGATTCAGGACCCACCCGCTGCCGGAGTGTGACAACTGAAACACCGTCCCGCAACCGGGGGTGCGATAGAAGTTGGAGCAACCGCCGCCGTCATAACCGCCTGCCAGGGCAGCACCGTACAGGTTGCCGGCGCGATCCATGGTCAAACCGCCTTCCGGATTAGCGCCGTCTCGTGTTCCCGTGAAGTTGTGGAGGACCTGGAAAGTCTGCGCCTGCACTGCAACAGAAGCAAAGGCCACGAAAAGCAGCAAGGCTACTCGGACCGGGACGGCTGCTGGAAGCCGAACTCGCTTGAGAGGCACGGTAGTCTCCTTTTCCCGGAAAATGGCGGTCTTGCTCTTCACCGGATCGCACAATTCCGGCCGACGACGCGCATCTTGTGTCGAGGGGACGCAGGAGTCAACTTAAATCCACATTACGGCCTAAGCGAATGAAGCGCACCAAGTTATCGTGTCCGGCACCTTTCAGCCGATGCCCCCGACATCATTTGCGTCTGACAATGCGGGACGCGAGAGTCTTCGTGGGGGAGTGTCCGGGCCTACAAGGCGGCCCGCAGCAACGGCGAATTCCATCAGGCGGCCGAAACCTTCCCACTCCGGCCACCGTATACGGCTCAGCCGATTCTCAGACGCCCCATAGTGGCGACGGATACTTTGCAGGCGGATCTCTGAGCGGCCGGCGATTCGAGGACACATCACCATGAACTCCGCTACAGGTTCTTCAACCTTCCCCGGCACGATCGCACGCCCAAATCGGCTGGAGCTTTCGCTCTTCCGCCTGTATTCGCTGCGGTTTTGCTACTTCATCATGGCTGCCGGACTTGCCGCCTACGTCTGGCCTGCGGTCATTCACCACTCCAACGAACTGGCGGTCGCACACGGCATCCAAATCGCCTTGCTGGCGGGACTGGGCGCAACCGCCGCGCTCGGGCTTCGGTATCCAGTGCAAATGCTGCCCATCCTTCTGTTCGAGCTGACTTGGAAGGCTGTCTATCTGGCGGGATTCGCACTGCCTTTATGGCTCAACCACCAGGTCACTGCCGCAGTTGCCGCCGATATCCAGGCGGTCGCCATGGTCGTCATCTTCATTCCCCTGATCCCCTGGCACTATGTTGTCGCGAAGTACGTCATGGGGCGGGGAGATCGATGGAGATAGAGGAACCGGACGGGCTGCGGTTGCGACAGTTTTACATGTGATGCTAAGATGTATCACATGAAGAAGGCCAGCGTTCGCGACTTGCGGTACGACTTCCCCCGGATTGAGCGCCTCTTGCGCCAGGGTGAGGAAGTGGAGATTACCAAGCGCCAGCAAATCATTGCGCGACTGGTGCCTGAGCAACTCGCCCGTTCACGGCAGCTGCCCAATTTTCTGGACCGCCTTAAAGCGATTTATGGAAATGAACCCTTGGAAATTTCCGGCGCCGAACTGCTCTCGCGCGATCGAGATCGCTATTGACCATCTACGTAGACACCAGCTTTCTTGTCTCGCTCTATGCGCTTGACAGCAACTCTGCTCCGGCCGTAGCACTGATGTCTAAATCTTCCGATCGGCACATCATTTCTTCGTTCGCTGAGCTCGAAACCCGTAATGCTTTGCAGCTGCGCGTTTTTCGAAAGGAGATTGGGGCGCAACAGGCGAAAGCGTCGTGGGAAGATTTTCAAAGAGATCTGCGTTCGGGAACCTTCGAGCTGAGAGCGCTTCCCGACCGTGCTTTCGAAAAGGCGCACGAGCTATCTAAGAAAACCACGGCGCGCTTGGGAACTCGCACCGCAGATCTATTGCAGGTAGCCGCAGCACTCGAAATGGAAGCGGATTGCCTGTACAGTTTCGATCAGCAGCAGCGAAAGCTAGCCCAGGCGGTTCGCCTGAAGATTAATCCATAGGCATTTGGGATTAGGACTCACGATGAGATTGTCTCGACTCGCGCTCATTTGCCCGTTGCTGCTGGCAATCGGCTGGGCGCAGACCACGCGCACCTGGGAACAAAACTCCTACGACGATTTTGAACGCGGCACCGCGCACGGTATCGCCATCAGCAGCGACGGCACGCTGACGCTGGCTCCGGCGTTCGCTTCCCTGTACACCTCGCCTTCGACCTATATCTGGGACATCGCCAGCGATGCCGAAGGCAATGTTTACGCCGCTGCGGGCTCTCCCGCGCGCGTGTACAAGATCACGCCTGACGGCAAGGCGCGCATCATCTTCGCGCCGCAGGAGCTGCAGGTGCAGGCGCTGGAGGTCGACAAGAGTGGCACGATTTACGCAGCGACGTCGCCCGACGGCAAGGTCTACAAGTTGGTTCACGGCGGCCCCACGCCCGGCCAGGCGCCGGAGACCGAGCACACCACCGCCGAGGTCGCCGCCGCGCAGGAAGGCGCCAAGCCTGCGCCCCCGGGCGAGAAGCCGCGCACCTCGGTCGCCGTCGATCCCAGCTATAGCGCGACGGTTTTGTTTGACCCCAAGACCAAATACATCTGGGCCTTGGCGCTCGATCGCCAGGGCGGGCTGTACATTGGCACCGGAGATCGCGGCGAGATTTATCGCGTCGATCGCAACGGCAACGGGTCGCTGTTCTTCAAGAGCGACGAAGCGCAGATTCGCGTGCTCGCCCTGGACAAGGGCGGCAATCTGCTGGCGGGCACCGATGGCAGCGGCCTCATCTATCGCATCTCGCCGCAGGGCGAGGCCTTCGTGCTGTATAGCGCTCCCAAAAAAGAGATCACGGCGCTGGCGGTGGATGGCGCCGGAAATATCTATGCTGCCGGAGCTGGCGAGAAGCGCGGCGGGGCTGCGCCGAATGCTCCTGCCGGAACTGTGGGTGTGGTCATCGCAACGCCAGGGCCGGCACCGGCCACCGGTATTCCGACTTCGCCAACAGGACCGCCGGGCGCGGGTTCCGCGCCAACAACTTCGGTGATTCCGACCGTGGCCAGCCTGGGCGGATCGGAGATTTATCGGCTGTCGCCGGAAGGCTCTCCGGAGACCCTGTGGTCTTCGCGCGACGATCTGGTTTACGCGCTGGCCTTCGACGGCACGGGACGCCTGCTGGCGGGATCCGGTAACCGCGGCAGGATTTTCGCCATCGAGAAAAATCAGCAAAGCGATTTGGCCGAGGCCAGCGCCAGCCAGGTCACGGCCTTTGCGCCAAATCCGAAGGGCGGCCTTTACGTCGCCAGCAGCAACGTCGGCAAGATTTTCCTGCTTGGTCCGAACGCCGTGAACCAGGGCACCTACGAGAGCGATGTCTTCGACGCCAAGAATTTTTCCAAGTGGGGGCGGGTCGACGTTCGCGGTACCGGCAGCTTCCAGATCTTTGCCCGCAGCGGTAACGTCGACAATCCCGACCGCAACTGGAGTGCGTGGAAGCAGGTCGACGTGCAAAACAATTTGCCGATCGACGCGCCGCCTGCGCGCTTCATTCAGTGGAAAGCCGCACTGCGTCCGGGCAACGCTGCGCCCGTGCTCGACAACGTGACCGTCAACTACTTGCCCAGGAACGTCGCTCCCGAAGTGGACGAGGTGACGGTCACGGCAGGAGCGCGCGTGCCGCCGGGAAGCCATGGCGACAGCAGCAATGCAGTGTCGGGCTTCGAGTTGCCGACTCCCACAGTGAAGGACAAGACTTCGATCGCCGTGAAATGGAAGGCGCACGACGATAACGGCGACACGCTCATGTATGACGTCTACTATCGCGGCGACGGCGAGACTCGCTGGAAGCTGCTGCGGGCGGGCGTCTACGAGCGGTACGTCAATCTGGATTCCGACATGTTTCCCGATGGAGGCTACCGGGTTCGCATCGTCGCCTCGGACTCGCCTTCGCGTGCGGCCGAAGATACCCTGACTGGCGACGCTACCAGCGCGCGCTTCGAAGTCGACAACACGCCGCCGCGCATCGAGGCGCTGAGTGCGAAGGTCGAAGGCAGCAATCTGCGCGTGACGTTTCGTGCGATTGATGGATTCTCTGTGATCGATCAGGCCGAGTACTCGATTGACGGCGGCGACTGGCAGGAAATCGAACCGGTGGGACAGATCTCGGATTCGAAGACGGAGACGTACGACTTCACGATTCCGATTCCGGCGAATACCGCGGGCGACAGCGGCATTCCACAACCCGCATCGACGATCGGCGAGCACACCATCGCCGTCCGGGGCTACGACCGCTTCGATAATCTGGGGATTGGGAAGGTTACGGTGAATGTTCCTGGCAGGTAATTGCCCGTCGCACCAGCTTTGAAAGGGCACACCTTCAGATGTGCCCTTGTTGCTTCCCCGCCCCGTTCATGAATGTCATCCCACGTGTAGCGCCCGCCGAACGGCGCTTTTGCGCTTGGTGGGCGGAGCCGAGGGATCTGTTGTCTGGCGGCAGCGGCTTCAGCGCGCGGACAGCAGGTCCTTCGACTGCGTTCGGACGCTGCGCGCCCTTACTTCGCTCAGGATGACAATAACGAGAGAGGTCATGGCTAGGATAGCGGTCCTTCGACTCCGGCGTCGCAACGAAACGCGCCTGCGCTCAGGATGACACTCTTGAGTGACCGCGTGCATCGTCCCGGGCGCCGTCGTCCACATCACAGTGCGCCTGCGCTCAGGATGACGCCAATTTTGATTGATCGAAATCCGCCCCGCAGGATGCGGCTTTTTTGCTGACGGCTGACTGCTAACCCACCGGCACCACTTCGAAAAACTGCGCCATGTTGCGGAACTTGTTATAGCGCCGGTCCAGCAACTCCTTGGTCGACAATCTTCTCCAACTCGGTGAGATGCCGCTCCAGCACATCGCCCAGGGTCTTCGCCATCGCGTCGTGATCGTGATGCGCGCCGCCCGCCGGCTCGGTGATCACTTCATCGCAGATGCCCATCTCCAGGTTGTCTTTCGCCGTGATGCGCAGCGCGGCAGCCGCAACATCTTTCTTCGACGAGTCGCGCCACATGATCGACGCGCAACCTTCGGGCGAGATCACCGAGTAGATGCTGTTCTCCAGCATCAGCACGCGATCGGCAACGGCAATCGCCAGCGCGCCGCCGCTGCCGCCTTCGCCGGTGATGACGGCGATGAACGGCACCGCCAGCCGCGCCATCTCGCGCAGGTTATGCGCGATGGCCTCGGCCTGTCCGCGCTCTTCCGCGCCCAGTCCGGGATACGCGCCGACGACGTCGACCAGCGAGATCACCGGATGCCTCCACTTCTCGGCAAACTTCATCGCGCGCAGCGCCTTGCGATAGCCCTCGGGATTGGGCTGGCCGAAGTTGCGATGCAGCCGCTGCTTGGTGTCGCGGCCCTTCTGCGTTCCCAGCACCAGCACTTCCCTGCCGCGAAAATTCGCCATGCCGCAGATCATCGCGGCATCGTCGCCAAAGGCGCGGTCGCCGTGAATCTCGCTGAAGTCGGAGAACATGCGCTCGATGTAGTCGAGCGGATAGGGGCGGTTGGGATGGCGCGCCAGCTCGGTGCGCTCCCACGGGGTCAGTTCGCCGGACATCTGGCGGCGCAGCGCGTCCACGCGATCGTGCAGCACCTGCAACTGCTTCTTGCGCTTCCTGGTTATTGCCGGCGGCGCCTCTGCAGCTGCTCGATCTGCGCCTCTATTTTTTCCAGCTCGTCTTTTGCTTTCGAAGCAGCTTCCATATTGGGGTCGTTTTGCTTGTTCGCGGCGTGGTACATCGCCTCGGCCGCGTACATCCAGAAATCCAGCGCGGACAGCAATCCAGTTTGTTTGGGCGTCAGTTGCTGTTCGTCGGCCACGGTGGTCGGGTACCTGCGAGATCGGGCTAGCGGCTTCTTCCGGGCCGCAGCTTCGCTCATTAACGCCTGAGAGCTTCACCCACTGCGATCTTCGATCTTATCGGTGAACAAACTACAAACGCTCGCAGGACGCAGACCTGAAGGTCTGCTCTACCAGAACTCAGTCGAGGACCACAAATTCCGAAAACTCAACCATCAATCGAGGACGCGCACGCTGCCGCGCCCGCACAACTCTTCCACGCGATTGATGAATGCCCGGTCCGGCAACACATTATAGCCTTCCGCCTCCATCACCACGGTGAAGTCGCCCTTGCGCTCCAGATCGAAGAGCACGCGCGCCTCGCCTTTGCGCTCCTGGCAGATGGAGTGCAACTCGTCGATCGTGGCTTCGCGACGCGGTTTCCAGCGACACCTTGATGCGCAGATGGCTGGGCAGCTTCGGCTTGGCGTCTTCCAGCGGCGTGATGTCGTCGATCATCAGCTTCGGGATTCGAACCCTCTTCCACGCGCACGCCGCCCTTCACCAGCACCGGCACGGTGAGCTTCAACTTCTCCGCCAGTCGCTTATAGGAGTCGGCGAAGCAGAGCATGTCGACCGAGCCGTTCATGTCTTCGATCTGCCCCTGCGCGTAAAGATCGCCCCGCTTCGACTTGGCGACGCGGATTCCCTTCAAGCACGCCGCCGATCGTAACTTCGCCTCGTCCGGTCGACGATTTCAGTTCGCAGACCTGCGTCGTGGTCAGCGCGTGGAAGTCGACCAGCTTCTCCTGATACTTCTCCAGCGGATGTCCGGTGATGAAGAAGCCGAGAATCTCCTTCTCGTAGCCGAGCCGTGTGTGCTCATCCCAGTCGGGCGTGTTGGGCAGCGGCTTCTCCGCGGTCTGATTCTCGTCGTCCTGCTGAAAGACGCCGAACAACCCGTGCTGACCGAGCTGCGCGTCGCGCTGCGCCTTCTGCGCATTGTCCATCGCGCTGTCGGTGACGGCCATCAATTGCGCGCGGCGGCCCAGCGCGTCCATGGCGCCGCTCTTGATCAGCGACTCCACCACGCGCTTGTTCAGCAGGTGCAGGTCGACCTTCTCGCAGAACTGGTAGAACGACTTGAACGCGCCGTGCTCCTTGCGCGCTTTGACGATCGAATCGATCGCATTGTGTCCGACGTTCTTCACCGCGGCCAGGCCGAAGCGAATCGCCTCACCGTGCGGCGTGAAGTAGGCGTCGCTGACGTTGATGTCGGGCGGCTCGACGGCAATGCCCATCTCGCGGCACTCGTTGATGTACTTCACCACGTCGTCGGTCCAGCCCGAGACCGAGGTCAGCAGCGCCGCCATGAACTCCACCGGATAATGCGTCTTCAGGTAGGCGGTGTGATAGGCCAGCAGCGCGTAGGCCGCCGAGTGCGACTTGTTGAAGCCGTATCCCGCGAACTGCTCCATCAGGTCGAAGATCTTCTCGACCTTCTTTGCCGGGAAGCCGCGCTCGGCCGCGCCCTGCAGGAAGCGCTGGCGCTGCTTCGCCATCGCCTCGGGATCCTTCTTGCCCATGGCGCGGCGCAGCAGGTCGGCTTCACCCAGCGAGTAGCCGGCCAGCCGGTTGGCAATCTGCATCACCTGTTCCTGGTAGACGATGACGCCGAGCGTCTCTTTCAGCATCGTCTCCAGTTCAGGCAATTCGTACTCGATTTTCTTGCGGCCCCACTTGCGCTCGATGAAGTCTTCGATCATGCCGCCCTGGATCGGGCCGGGGCGGTAGAGCGCGTTCAAGGCCGTGAGGTCTTCGACCGCCGTCGGTTTGTAGCGGCGCAACACGTCGCGCATGCCGTGCGATTCAAACTGGAAGACGCCGCTGGTCAATCCGGTGTGGAAGACCTTTTCGTAGGTCACCTGGTCGTCGAGCGCCAGCGTCTGCAGGTCGAGCTTCTCGTTGCGCATCTGCTCGATCAGCCGCAGCGCGTCGTCGATGATGGTCAGCGTGGTGAGCCCGAGGAAGTCCATCTTCAGCAGGCCCAGCTTTTCCACCGCCTTCATGTCGTAGGCGGTCACGATTTCGTCGTTCTTGGTGCGATGCAGCGGCACCAGGTCGGTGAGCGGCTGCGGCGAGATCACCACGCCGGCAGCATGTACGCCCGAGTTGCGCACCAGCCCTTCAAGCTTCTTCGCGGTGTCGATCAGCTCCTTCGTCTGCGGCTCGGTTTCATAGGCCGCAGCCAGCGCCGGCGAATCTTTCAGCGCCTGGTCGATGGTGATGTTCAGCGTCGCGCGGCACCATCTTCACGATGCGATCGACGTCGGCGTACGGAATGTCCATCGCACGGCCGGAGTCCTTCATCGCTGCCTTGGTAGCCATGGTGCCGAAGGTGATGATCTGCGCCACCTGATCGCGGCCGTACTTCTGCGTGACGTACTCGATCACCTTGCCGCGGCGGTTCATGCAGAAGTCGATGTCGATGTCGGGCATGCTGATGCGCTCGGGATTGAGGAAGCGCTCGAACAGCAGCTCGTTCTGCAAGCGGATCGATGTCGGTGATCGAGAGCGCGTAGGCGACGAGCGAGCCGGCGGCCGATCCGCGGCCCGGGCCCACCGGAATGTTCTGCTCCTTGGCGTAGCGGATGAAGTCCCACACGATGAGGAAGTATCCGGGAAACTGCATCTGCCGGATGATCTCGATCTCGCGCGCCAGCCGCTTCTCGTAATCCTCGAGCGAGTGCTTCAGCCGGCCCATGCGTCTGCAGCTCGCGCAGCACTTACCAGCCGCTTGGCAAAGCCTTCGCGCGTAACGTGCTCGAAGTAATCGGGAATGCGAGTATCCGGCGGGCACTTCGAATTGCGGAAACGGATCTTTGACCTTCTCCAGGCGAACATTGCAGCGCTCGGCGATTTCCATCGAGCGCGCCAGCACGCGCTCGTAGCCGGAGAAAACCTTCGCCATCTCGGCCGGACTCTTCACGAAGAACTGGTTGCCGGTGAACTTCAGGCGGTTGGTGTCGTTGATCGACTTGCCGGTCTGAATGCAGACCATCACATCCTGCGCGTGCGAGTCGTCTTCGCAGAGATAGTGGCTGTCGTTGGTGGCGACCAGCGGCATGCCCAGCTCCTGCTCCAGCTTCAGCAGGTTCGTCTGGATGCGCTTCTCTTCTTCCAGGCCCTGGTCCTGAATCTCGAGATAGAAATTGCCCTTGCCGAAGATGTCGGTGTAACTGGCGGCAGCGTCACGCGCGGCTTCGTACTTCCCTTCCGTCAGACGCTCGGCGACTTCGCCCTTCAGACAAGCGGACAGACCGATCAGCCCCTGCGAATGCTCGGCCAGAAACTTCTTGCTGATGCGCGGCTTGTAATAGAAGCCATGCAGCGAAGCTTCGGAAACGATCTTCACCAGGTTGCGATAACCCTGATCGTTCTCAGCCAGCACGATGAGGTGGTTGTAGGTGTCGCCCTCGGGCGCGGCGCGATGATCTTCCTTCTTGCAGACGTAGAGCTCGCAGCCCAGGATCGGCTTCACGCCCGCTTCTTTGGCGGCGTTGACGAACGACACCGCGCCGAAGATGTTGCCGTGATCGGTCATGGCGACCGCCGGCATCTTGAGCTCTTTGACGCGGTCGACCAGGCGCTCGATCTCGCAAGCGCCGTCGAGCATGGAGAAGTCGGTATGAAGATGGAGATGAACGAATTCAGGTTGCGGCATCTGCTACTTCTATTTTATGCGTTCCGTCAGGCTCCTGCGTCCTGAGGAAGATGTGGAAAAGAGGGCTGAAACTCGCGCTTCGCAACTATCTTGTGGCAATTCGCGAGCCCCGGTGATAAGATGCCGCCACATCTCTTCCGGCAGCAAGACCGCATCGCTCCCAGTTGCTGCCGCAGGCCCGCTTTTCGAAATCTCTTTCGAGAGGGCTTCCATGAACAACCGCACAAAAGGCATCGTGGTGTATCTGCTGATCGCGTTCGGATTGGCGTGGATACCGTGGGAGATCGTGATCCGGCATGGCATCTCCGTCCGCACGCCCATGTTTCAGTTCGCTTCTCTTCCCAGCGCGTTTGCGCCGGCCTTCGCGGCGTTTGTCGTACGTAAATGGGTAACTCGCGAAGGCTTCGCCGATGCGGGACTTCGACTCAACCTGTCGAAATGGCGCTATTACCTGGTGGGATGGCTCTTGCCGCTGGTCGTGGTCGGATGCATTGTAGTGCTGGCGCCCCTGCTCGGGCTGGGCAAAGCCGACTTCTCGATGATGCGCGGAGTGAGGGCCGTCCTGCCGCCTGGATACCCCTCTTCCTCACATACCTAACCTGTGGATTGCTGCCGTGGCCTAACTCTTTTCGCCGTTCCTGGCGCGCTGGCTTCGTTTGGCGAAGAGTTCGGCTGGCGCAGCTATCTGCAAATGCGTTTGTTCCCGCAGCAGCCGGTGCTGAGCGCAACAGTAACGGGATTGATCTGGTCGCTCTGGCACTTCCCGGTACTGTTCGCGGGTATGCTTTTCCCGACAATCCTTACTCTGGGCTGATCGTTTTCACGGTGAGTGCGGTGTTGCTGTCGATCATCTTCGGATGGCTACGTCTGAAGACCGGAAGCATCTGGTCCAGCAGCTTGGCGCACGCGGCCACCAATGCCGTCGGCGGAAATCTCACGCTGTACATGTTTATCGGAGGCGCGAGCCTGCTTTGGGTGCTCGACCTGGGAATTCTGGCGTGGGTTCCGCTGGGTGCCCTCAGTGCGTGGATCGTGTTTACCGGGCAACTGAAGCCGGCGGTGTCTTTGCCAAGCCAAACGGAATCGGCGCGCGCGATTCAAGCGAGCGCATAGTTGGCATCCTGAAACGAATTTCTCGTGCTGTCATCCTGAGCGCAGGTTCGCGCTTTTTGCGAACCGCAGTCGAAGGACCGCTATAGTGGCAAGAATCGTTCGTGTCGTAGCGCTCCCTCGGCTTCGCTCGGGATGACACTTGTGTTGGTTGCATGCCAACGCTGTACATCTCGCTTACGATATAAACTTAGCCCAGCATCAGGCGGCACGCATGCCTCACACGCTGCTACTCAGCTTGGCCGGAATCGTTGCCGGAGCCATTGCCGCCATCTCCGGCTTCGGCATCGGCAGCATTCTTACTCCGCTGCTGGCCGCATGGTTGGGGACCAAGCTGGCGGTCGCGCTGGTCTCTGTCCCGCATTTCATCGGAACCGCGTTGCGCTTCGCCGTGATTCGCCAGCATGTGAACCGGCGCGTGCTGTGGAGCTTCGGCATTACCACGCCGCCGGAGGTTTGATTGGGGCGCTGCTGCACGTCTGGCTCCGCAGCGTGGTGCTTGGCTATGTACTGGGAGTGCTGCTGGTCTTCGCCGGAATCACCGGCATTAGCGGGCCTGGCCTCCGCGCATGAAATTCGGCAGAACCGCAGCATGGATTGCGGGCGCGCTTTCCGGCATGTTCGGCGGGCTGGTCGGCAACCAGGGCGGGATCCGCTCGGCTGCGCTACTCGGATTCGATCTGAAGCGCGATGAGTTCGTCGCGACCGCGACGGCCATTGCGCTGCTCGTCGATGTTTTCCGCATGCCGGTCTACGCGGCCACGCAATTCGGCGCAGATGGCGGCTCAGTGGCCGATGATTTTGATCGCGACTGTCGGCGTGGTGGTGGGAACGCTGTCGGGTAAGTGGATGCTAAGCCGCATTCCGCAGAATGTGTTTCGCATGATGTCGCGTGCATTGTTCTGGCGCTAGGGGTATGGATGCTGGTGCATCCGGGAGCGTGAGGGTGTTTCCTTGCACACTCCAACCAGGCGTCATCCTGAGCGCAGGTTCGCGCTGTTTGCGAACCGGAGTCGAAGGAGCGCTATCTGCGCATCAATCTTCGCGGGTATAGCGGTCCCTCGGCTTCGCTCGGGATGACACCCAGAAAAGACGGCACCCAAAAGAAACCAATCCATGGATCTCAGCGCACATCCTGCTGAATGTCGTTCGATCCCCCGGGCGAGATGAGCTGCCCGCCGGTGATGATCTGGCCGGGCGGCGTTTGCCGGCCGATTTGCGGTTGCGCTTTCGACCGGTGGTGCGCGCGGTAGGCGAACAGCACCGCCAGCAGCGGAGCGGCCAGCAGCAGTCCCCAGAATCCGAAGATGAGGCTCAGCAGAATCGGCACGATCAGCGACGCCCAGATAGGCACGCGCGCCGTTCGGCGCATGATCAGCGGTTGCAGCACCAGGCCGTCCACGACAATCGACGATGCCGTAAAGGACCAGCACATAGAGCCCGCCTTCAAGACCATTGTCGAACAGCGCGGCGATGGCGGGCCCGAAGAAAGCCAGCACCGGACCAAAGTGCGGAATGAACTGGAAGGCTGCGGCCAGCAAAGCCCAGAAGGGCGCGAAGGGCACATGCAGATACCACAGCCCGGCCAACCATAGCGCTCCAATGGCCAGCGAGTTATAGCACTGCGCGATGAACCATCGCTTCAGCGCGCCGCCGGTGATGTTGATGTGACGTGAAAACTGCATTGCTCTGTTGGATGCCGGGCCGCACAGGACGGCACAAAACCCATGCTACACTCGAAAAGAAGCGGTTAGCACGTGGCATTTGGCACTGCGTGTGGCACTTAGCAGTTGGCATTTAGCATTTGGCCTTTACCGGCTTGCAATGATGTCGGCCCTAGCTAACGGTGCCTGCACCATGAGACTTAGCTAATTGCTAACGGCTAATGGCTAAGAGCTGCCTTTATGAAATTCGGCGTCATCATCTTCCCCGGTTCGAATTGCGACCACGACGCTTTCTGGGTCGTGCAGCAAGTCGCGAAGCAACCTGTAACCTTCCTGTGGCATGACTCGCCCGACCTTCAAGGCTGCGACGCGATCATCGTGCCCGGCGGCTTCGCCTATGGCGATTACCTGCGCACCGGAGCGATCGCAAAATTCTCGCCGGTGATGGAGTCGGTGAAGAAGTTCGCTGCCGATGGCGGGTTGGTCCTCGGCATCTGCAACGGCTTTCAGATCCTGTGCGAAGCCGGCCTGCTGCCCGGCGCGCTGATGCGCAATGCCGGACTGAAGTACGTCTGCAAGCCCGTTCACGTGCGCGTAGAGACGACGAACACGCCTTACACCCAGAGGCTCACCAAAGGTGAGGTGCTGGAGATTCCGATCGGCCACATGGAAGGCAACTACTTCTGCGATGAGCGCACGCTGGCCGAGTTGAAAGATCAGGACCGCATCGTGTGGCGCTACGTCACGCCCGCGGGCGAAGTCGCGCCGGAAGCCAATCCCAACGGTTCGCTCGAAAACATTGCCGGCATCTGTAATGCCGGTCGGAATGTGCTCGGGATGATGCCGCATCCGGAGCGTGCCGCCGAGCCGGAGCTCGGAATGACCGACGGAGCGAAGGTGTTTCACTCGCTGGTTGAAGCGATGGCGGCGAAATAGGCAGGCTGTGGGCTCTCGGCCTAGGGTAGCGGTCCTTCGAAGCCGGCGGCGAAGCGCCGCCTCCGCTCAGGATGACAATCTCTTAAAGATTGGGTTGTGTGTGCACCGCTGAAGCGGTGCTCCACCCTTGCTGGTCGTGAGCGTAGAGTATGCAACGTGAAGGAAGGGACGGGTGCCCCCATTCATTCGCGATTTTCGAATGAATAGGACGTATGTACCCACACCCGTTACAGATTCTTCTTCGTCCACTCGTCGACGCGGTTCAGGGCTTCCTGCAAATGCTCAATTGAGTTGGCAATACTGAAGCGCAAATAACCTTCTCCGTACGACCCGAAGGCCGTGCCTGACAGCGCGGCTACGCCAGCCTCGTCGAGCAGCGCGTCCGCCAGTTTCTTCGATGGCCAGCCCGTCTTCTTGATATTCGGGAAGGTGTAGAAGGCGCCCATCGGCAGGCGGCAGGAGAAGCCCTTGATCTGGTTCAGTCCAGCGACGAAGACGTCGCGGCGCTTCAGGAATTCCTGGCGCATGCGCTCCGGTTCAGTCTGATCGCCGCTCACCGCCTCGATGCCCGCGATCTGGGTGAAGGTCGCCGTGCAGGAGGTCGAGTTTGTGGCCAGGCGGGCGATGTGCGTCGCCAGGTCCGGCCGCATCACGCCATAACCCAAACGCCAGCCCGTCATCGAGTAAGTCTTCGAGAAGCCGTCGAGGATGATGGTCCGCTCTTTGAATCCCGGGACGGAGGCGATGCTGTAAGGCTCGCCTTCGAAGAGCAGACGGCTGTAAATCTCGTCACTCAGGATCATAATGTCGCGATCACCGATGGCGGCGGCAATGTCCAGAATGTCCTGCTTAGTGAGAATTCCGCCCGTCGGATTCTGCGGCGAGTTGATGATGATGAGCTTGGTGCGGTCGGTGATGAGGTCCTTCAGTTCGTTGACGTCGAGCCGGAAGTCGCGATCCTCGCGGAGATGGATCGGCACGGCTTTACCGCCGACGAAGTTGATCATCGATTCGTAAATCGGGAAGCCGGGATTGGGGTAGATCACCTCGTCGCCCTCATCCACTAGCGCCGTGATGGTGAAGAAGATGATGGGCTTGCCGCCGGGCACGACGACGACTTCCTCAGCGCTCACGGGAATGCCGCGCGACTTGGCGACGTCCCTGGCGATGGCCTCGCGCAGATCGGGCAGTCCGGCCGAGGGGCCGTAATGCGTAAAGCCCTCGCGCAGCGCGTTGACACCGGCTTCGACGACGTTCGCCGGTGTGTCCATATCGGGCTCGCCGATTTCGAGGTGAATGATATTTCGTCCCTGCCGTTCCAGAGCGCGAGCGCGTACCAGCACTTCGAAGGCAGTTTCCGTTCCCAGGCGGGACATCCGCTTGGCCAGGCGCAGTTGGGTGTCAGTGGTAGTCATAGGCAAACCTGTCGATTATACCGCGAGGGTAGAGGCGATTGGCAGGCGTGTCATCCCCGCTGGACTCACTCCTTACAGGCTACCCAGCACTGCGCCTGCGGCTACGTGCTGGGCTAAGCTGAGTCGTCCCGCACGCGGGACGGGAGAATGATTGCGCATACCTTTTCCCGACTCCACGGATCGGGTTCGTTGCACGAGGGACCTTCTACCGAATTCTGGCAAAAAGCGAAGAGCGAGAGGCGAACAGCGTACTCGTTACCTGACCCTTCTCGTTAATCCACGTACTCAATGAGCGATTCGATTTTCGCCACCTTCTCCAGCATTGCCGAGACCGAGCAGTACTTCTTCTCCGACAGGCTCACGGCGTGCTCTACCGAGGTGCGCGCTACTTTGCCGGCGATGCGGTAGACCACCTTGATCGAGGTGAAGACTTTGGGAAACTCTTCGGAGCGCTCGGCCACTGCGCGTACGTCGACGCTGGTAAAGGGCTCGCGCTTCTTGCGCAGGATGCTGACCACGTCGCTGGCAGTGCAAGCGCACAGGGCGATCAGCACCAGTTCGACGGGGCTGTTAGCCGACTTCTCGCTGCCGGCGTCGACAACCAGGGCATGACCGCTGGCCGCCTCGGCCAGGAAGCGGTCACGGTCGGTCCAGAGGGCATGGGCTTCGATCAAGGGTCCTCGCTTTAAACGCTCCAACGCTCGTCGCTATTCGCTCTTCGCTTTTCGCTCTTCGCCAGAATTTGATCCCACACTTCCGGCCGGTAAGGAAGATCTTCTGCCGAGTCTGGCGAACAGCGAAAGGCGAGTAGCGGAAAGCGCGTTTTTACTGCTTATCCGGCGGAGGCTGCGTGCCGCCATTGCCAGTGGCTGCGCCGGGATTCGCCCCTTGCTTCTGATCGCCGTAAACCGAGTACTGGTCCTGCGGCCGCTTCAGACGGATGGTGATTTCCTGATTGGCCTGATTGATCTGGTAATCGTCGCCAAAGGTCTGGAAGCCGTGTGCGATTACCTGCACCCGGAGCAGCCCGAACGGAATGCCGTCGAAATGAGTTTTGCCGTCGGCGTCGGTCTTCAGCTCGAAGCCGCTTTTTCCCTGCTTGTCATGTTTTCCGACCGGATGCAGCACCACGGCAGCATTGCGAACCGGCTTGCCGCCGTCGTCTTTCAGCACCACGAAGCTGGTCGACGACATTCGCTCTTCGTCTTTTTGATTTCTGGCGAACAGGCTGATGGAGATGGCGAGCAGAACAAGAACTGTGAGCAGCGGGCGCGAGAATTTCATACGCGACATTGTAGGCAGGATGGCCACCACACCGCAATCTGCGGCCCGGTCCGAGGGGACGGATGGCTTAACGGCGAGGAAAAATCTGTTTCCCCTGCCTACCCAGCAGGGTTATGCGTAAGGTGATGCCAATGGCTATGGCAGCGATCGCCAGCCCCATTCCAAGATTCACAACGCTGGCCAACAACGGGGCAACATTCATCGCTCACTTCCCTGCTCAATCCGAAGTTGATGAAGGATTACGCTTCAGCACCGGACGATCATCGTCCGGGCTGCTGGGCGTACCAGAGGCTTGTGCGGCGTCGGTCGAGCCGCCAGTGCTCGTCGATGCAGAAGCCGTCCCTGTGCTCGACGTGGAACGGGCTCCCGCGGTGTTCGTCGTGGAATCCGTGCTGGGGGCCGATGTTGAGCCGGGCGCCCGCTTCAGGGTCGGCTTGCCTTTGTCGGCCGGAGTCTGCGAACCGTCGTCCGAACTGCTTGGCGCCGATGTGCTGGCCCGCTTCAGCAGGACAGGCCGCCCCGGCGTAGGCTTCACCCCGCCCAGGTGACGGGAGTTTTCCAGCATCTCCAGCCGGGCTTTCACGCTCTCGAATTCGCTGGTGTCGACAACGTACTCGGGACGGTCCGGCAGATATTTACGAATCTCGTCCTGCGCGTCCTTGATACGCTCAACATTCATGGGATGTGTGGCGAACGCCTTGGCCACCATGTTCGGCTTCTTCTTTTCGATGTTGAGCTTCTCAAAGAACTCCACGAAGGCTTCCGGATCGTAGCCCGAAGCGTAGTCATATTCCAGGCCGAGCAGGTCGGCTTCGCGCTCGGCATCGCGGGAAAACTTCAGGAAGCCCAGCGGCACCAGTAATCCCGCGGCTTCGGCGACGGCATAGGCTACCGGTCCACCGACAAAGATCAGCGGTACCGAAGCGAAATTCCAGATCTGCGCCCGGGTCATGTTCTTGGTCGCGTGCCGAGCGGCGACGTGCGCGATCTCGTGCGCCATCACGCCGGCGAGTTCGGCCTCATTATCGGCGGCCAGAATCAGTCCGCTGTCGACGTAAAAGAATCCGCCGGGCAGCGCGAAGGCGTTCACTTCATCGTTGTCGAGGACCTTGATGGTGAAAGGCACGCGCGCGTCGGAATTGCGCACCAGATTCTGCCCAATGCGATTCACGTATTCGTTGATGACGGGATCGGTGACCAGCTTGGAGCTCGATTCCACCTCTTGGGAAAGCTGGCGGCCCAGTGCCATCTCACGGTCCAGCGAGTAGAAGTCGAGACCGCTTCCAACGTTTCGCTGCCCGATCTGCGAGACGTCGTACTTAGGCGCCAGGTTGGGCTGACTGGCGTTGACTCCGTTCGGTGCGGCAGGCTTAGCACTTGCCGCCGGCGCAGTGGCTGGATCGCCCGCTCCTGCGGCTTGAACCTGTGCCGATGTTGGAATGGATCCGCTGGGAGCGACCGGCGCGGCCGATGGATCCGGCTTCTCCGGCGTTGCGGTCTGCGCCTGCGTTGTCGCTGTGGTATCGGAAACTGGAGACGAGGATTGCGACTGCGCGAAACTCGTGCTCAGCAAGCACAGCGCAACCGACATGACTCCCAATACGGCTTTCCACGGGAGCGCGAACCACGAAGAGTCTCGAACACCAGGGTCGACTGGCACGATGGCACCTGAACTAACCCGATTATCCTGCGAAAGTCGGGGCTATGGGAACTATAAAGTTCACCGCCGTCAGAACAATGCGTGATCGCGGTAAAAAGATGGCTAACTCTTCTGGCAATAGATGCGGGTGCTCCGGCAGGAGGATACCTTTTCGCAAGGTGTTCGCCGCGATTTGGGCTCGCATCGGTAAATGTTGGCGGTTTACAGACGACTTATCCGTAAATCATTGATTTATAATGATAGTAGCAGAGGTTAGCAGGAATATGAGTGCATTTCACTCATGTATGGCTTGACTTTCGGCCGTAGACGTCCTATCCTTAGCACTCAGTGGGAGTGAGTGCTAACAGAGACTCTGGAGCCTCTCTCTCCCTTGTACCCCGCAATGCCCAAGCTTAAAGAAGGACCGCCGAACCAGAATCCGCTGTTGCGGGCCAGGAACGGCAAATAACTAACGGAATCCAACAGACTTCAAGAGATTGAAAGGAGTTCCAAGAATGTCAACGAAGCTAACTCCCCTGCACGACCGCATCGTGGTTCGCCGTGTGGAAGAGGCCGAGACCACCCGTGGTGGAATCATTATCCCCGACAGCGCCAAAGATAAGCCGCAGGAAGGCGAGATCATCGCCGTCGGCCGTGGCAAGAGCAACGACAAGGGCGAGACTTTCCCCCTGGCTGTGAAGGAAGGCGATCGCGTTCTGTTCGGCAAGTATGCCGGCACCGAGATCAAGATTGACGGCGAAGACTTCCTGATCATGCGCGAGGAAGAAGTGCTCGGCATCCTGGAAGGCGCCGCGAAGCCGAAGGAACACGCGAAGAAGTAGCTCTGAGCCGTGAGCTTTGAGCCATGGGCTTGAAGCACCGGCGATTCTTCCCTTCCGCTACGTTTCGCGAGACTGGGACCGCAAGTTTTAGCTCAGAGCTGATGGCTCATAGCCCACAGCTCTTACGAAAGATTCGTAACAAGGAGAAATTGAAAAATGGCAAAGCAGATTCTGCATGGAGAAGAATCACGGCAGTCGATTCTTCGCGGCGTGAACGTTCTGGCCGACGCTGTGAAAGTCACGCTCGGTCCCAAGGGCCGCAACGTCGTGATCGAGAAAAAGTTTGGTTCGCCCCTTATCACTAAGGACGGCGTTACCGTAGCCAAGGAAATTGAGCTGAAGGATCCGCTCGAGAACATGGGCGCGCAGATGGTGCGCGAAGTCGCTTCCAAGACTTCCGACGTTGCCGGCGACGGCACCACCACCGCGACGGTTCTGGCGCAGGCTATCTATCGCGAAGGCGTCAAGACGGTTGCCGCCGGTGCAAATCCGATGGCCCTGAAGCGCGGTATCGAGAAGGCGGTTAACGCCATCAACGGTACCCAGGAAGAAGACGGAAGCCGCAAGAACTCCGCGCTCGACAAGCTGTCGCAGAAGGTTTCCGGCGAGATGATCGCGCAGGTTGGCACCATCTCCGCCAACAATGACGAGACCATCGGCCGCATCATCGCGGAAGCGATGAAGAAGGTCGGCAAGGACGGCGTCATCACCGTGGAAGAGTCCAAGACGATGGAGACCCAGCTGGAAGTCGTCGAAGGCATGCAGTTCGACCGCGGCTACCTGTCCCCCTACTTCGTTACCGATCCGGAGCGCATGGAAGCGGTTCTGGAAAATCCCTACATCCTGATCCACGAGAAGAAGATCTCCTCGATGAAGGACCTGCTCCCGTTGCTCGAGCAGATCGCCAAGGGCGGCAAGCCGCTCATCATCATCGCGGAAGACGTGGAAGGCGAAGCGCTGGCCACCCTGGTGGTCAACAAGCTGCGCGGCACCCTGAACGTGGCTGCCGTGAAGGCGCCTGGCTTCGGCGATCGCCGCAAGGCCATGCTGCAGGACATCGCCATCCTCACCGGTGGCAAGGCCATCACCGAAGACCTCGGCATCAAGCTGGAGAACGTGCAGATGGCCGATCTCGGCCAGGCCAAGAAGGTCACCATCGACAAGGACAACACGACCATCGTCGAAGGTAAGGGCAAGCACGGCGACATCGAAGGCCGGGTGAAGGAGATTCGCGGTCAGATCGACAAGACCACGAGCGACTACGACCGCGAGAAGCTGCAGGAGCGGTTGGCGAAGCTGGTGGGCGGCGTGGCGGTGATCAAAGTCGGCGCCGCGACCGAGACCGAAATGAAGGAGAAGAAGGCCCGCGTCGAGGACGCGATGCATGCCACCCGCGCTGCGGTTGAAGAAGGCATCGTACCCGGAGGCGGCGTGGCTCTGCTCCGCTGCGCTGATGCGATTGACGCTCTGAAGCTGGAAGGCGATGAGAAGATCGGCGCCAACATCGTGCGTCGCGCACTCGAAGAGCCCCTGCGCCAGATCGTCGGCAATGCCGGCGAAGAGGGTGCGATTGTTGTCGGCAAGATCCGCGAGTCGAAGGAAAACAACTTCGGCTATAACGCCCTGACCAACAAGTTCGAAGACCTGGTCAAGGCGGGCGTCATCGACCCGACCAAGGTAACCCGCTCGGCTCTGCAGAATGCAGGTTCGATCGCGGCCCTGATGCTCACCACCGAAGCCCTGGTATCGGAGATTCCGGAAGACAAGAAGGAACCGGCGATGCCTCACGGCGGCGGCGGTATGGGCGGAATGTACTAAAAGCCGCTCTTAGCTATTAGCTGTTGGCTCTTAGCTAAAGACCAAGCAACGACAAAGGCCTCGCAGCGATGCGGGGCCTTTTTGTTTGTTGTAACTGGCAATTGAACACTGGCAACTGACTGATTTTCGGGTGCCCCATTCAAGCGCGCTTTTCGCTTGAGTGGGGTCTTTCGTCAAAACTCGCGGCCCCGACCCTGACGGGCCTCTGAATTCGAGTCTGAGCACCCCCTGTTCGCGACCGAACGATACCGTCCGCCAGCGAACAGCTTCTGCGCGCGGCCTGTCCCCTCCTGACAGCCCTGCGCACAGAATCAGCGGATTAGCAACCCGCTGTGTGGCAGTAAAATTGCTTTTTTCTGACGGGATACTGGAGCCGCCTTTGAACAGCCTGAGAGATGATCTGCGTTATGGCCTCCGCCAGATGCTCAAATCGCCTGGGTTTGCCACAGTTGCCATCGTTACGTTGGCGCTTGCCATCGGCGCCAATACCGCGGTGTTCAGCGTGGTCGATGCTGTCATGCTGCGGCCGCTGCCTTACGCTCATCCCGAGCGCCTGGTACATGCATTGTCGCTCAATAGGTCAACGGGCCGGACCACTGGAATGTCGTATCCCGACTTCTTCGACTACCGCTCGCAGAACCATACGCTGGAACACCTGGTGTCGTACCATGACACCACCTTCACCCTGGTTAGCGGGGCTCAGCCGCGACAGGTTATTGCCGAAATCACCTCCTGGGACCTGTTGCCGACGCTGGGCGTGAACCCTCAGCTTGGCCGGGGTTTCAACAGCGCTGAAGAGAAGCGCGGTTCTCATGTGGTTTTGATCAGTCACGCACTATGGCAGTCGCAATTCGAGGGTGATCCCTCCATCGTTGGACGGTCGATTAATCTCGACGGTGAACTGTACGCCGTGATCGGCGTGATGCCGCCTGGTTTCCTCTTCCCGGTCACCGACCCCAAGACCGGCATCTGGACGACTCTGGGGGCGGACGACGATCCCGTCGATCCCCATCCACTAACGGGCAATCGAGGGTCGCATTTTCTGCGCATGATCGGCAGGCTGAAGCAGGAATCCAGCACCCGACTGGCGGAACAGGACCTAAACGTTATCGCCGCAAACCTGACTAAGCAATATCCCGCCACCAACACCACGCACGACGGGGCGCGGGTCCAAAGCGCGCTCTCGTCCATCGTTGGCGACAGCGAAACTCCACTGCTTATCGTTCTCGGCGCGGTTGGCCTGGTGCTGCTGATTGCCTGCGGCAACATCGCCAATTTACTTCTGGCACGCATGCGCGAGCGGCAGCGAGAATTTGCCATGCGGGCCGCTTTGGGAGCGGGACGACTGCGGCTGATTCGTCAACTGCTCATCGAGAGCACGCTCTTGAGCGCCATCGGAGGCCTGGCCGGCTGTGGCCTTGCCTATCTCTGCACGCCGGCGATGCTTTCGCTCATCGGCGACAGCGTTCCCCGCGCCGCCGATGCCGGTGTCGACTTGCGGGTGCTGTCGTTTGCCATGATGGTTGCGTTTGCCGCCGGCATTATCTTCGGCATCGTGCCGGCGCTCACCGCTTCCCGGACGGACCTGGTCAGCGACCTTAAGGAAAGTGGGCGTATGGAGGTATCCGGCCGCGACCGCTTGCGCTCATCCCTCATTGTGGGACAGGTCGCGCTCGGCCTGATGTTGACCGCGGGAGCTGCGCTGCTGGTCACCAGCTTCCTGCATCTGCGGCACACCGACGTAGGCTTCAATCCAGACCACTTGCTGACGCTTTTCTTCGAGACGCCGGATGCCCAGTACCGCGACACGCGCCAGCAGTTTTATCGCCAGTACTTCGATCGCGTGCGCGCTCTTCCCGGCGTGAAATCTGCCGCCGGTGTCATGATCCTCCCCATGACCGGTGACATGGCCACGGTCGCCTTTGAGAATCCCGAGCATCCGGTTCCCGAGGGGCAGGAATGCTCGGCCGCCACCTCTCCGGTTACGCCGGAGTATTTCAACACGATGGGGATTCCGTTACTCGACGGACGTAATTTCACTGAGCGCGACGACCTGAAATCAGCCCTGGTGATGATGGTGAACCGCGCCTTCGTCGACAAATTCTTTCCCGGCGAGAATGTGCTGGGCAAGAAGCTAGCCCCGGGAGTCAGCACCGGCCCGGATGGTAAGCGGCCGTGGCGCGAAATCGTTGGCGTGGTCGGCAACGTTCGCTTCACTCCGACTGACCGCGAAGTTCGTCCAGCCATGTATATGCCGGCCGATCAGCTGCCCAAGTGGTGTTGCCTCTACACCGTGGTGCGCTCTTCGGTCGACCCGCTCAGCCTGGAGCACAGTATCCAGCAGGTCGTCGCATCGCTCGACAAGAACATTCCCGTAACCGAAGTCCACACCATGGATGACTTGGCGTCCCAGCAATTGGCGGAACCCCGCTTCGCGATGACTCTGATGGGTGCATTCGCCGCGCTCGCCGTCTTGCTCACCGTAGTCGGACTGTATGGAGTAATGATGTACGCGGTCACCAGGCGGACGAGAGAGATTGGCGTGCGCATGGCCTTGGGAGCTCAACGCGTGGCTGTGCTCGGCCTCATCCTGCGTGATGCAGGACGCCTTCTGGCGCTCGGGGTCGGCATAGGAATCGCAGCCACCTTGTTGTCCAGCTCCGTTCTCTCGAGCATGTTGTACGGCACAGGCTCGCGCAATCCGCTGGTGATGGCGCTGGTGTCGGTCGCGATGGTGTTGGCTGGATTGCTGGCGGCGTATCTGCCCGCCCTGAGAGCCGCTTCGATTCAACCTATGGATGCTTTGCGCAGCGAGTAGACTCCGGTTCCCCAGGGCTTGCGACTTGCCGGGCGCCTTACAC
The DNA here is from genome assembly GCA_963698845.1 of uncultured Acidobacteriaceae bacterium. Taxonomy (GTDB): domain Bacteria; phylum Acidobacteriota; class Terriglobia; order Terriglobales; family Acidobacteriaceae; genus Bog-257. Next base: position 299,181 of record CAVOSH010000004.1, on the reverse strand, counting down.
GTTCGCGCTTTTGAATGTGTGGGTATCTTGCCTTCCCCCGCCGGATGATCCTGCTATCATCGCCCGCATGATTCTCGCCCGTGCGCTTCTGGCCTGCCTCCTGCTGGCGACCTCCCTGCCCGCACAGCAAGTCCAAGAAAGCTTCCACGTTCAGCCACTGAAGCCTATCCCCGAGCTTCGCGCCGACGCGCTCAAGGCCCAGCCTCCGGTCGAGCAGGGCGACTTTCTCAAGCCTGACCTGGTGGAGCTGATCAAGCTCGATCCCACACTGAAGCTCGACATCCACTATGCTTCGTCGAACAACTTCCTGGGCACGCCGCTCTATGAAGACGCGCGGGCGTTTTTGCAGCGGCCCGCGGCTGAGGCGCTCGTGCGGATCAATCGGAAATTGCATGAGCAAGGTTATGGGCTGTTGATCTTCGATGGATACCGCCCTTGGTACGTGACTAAGATTTTCTGGGACGCAACGCCTCCAGAGGATCACTCCTACGTCGCCGACCCGGCGCAAGGTTCGCGCCATAATCGTGGTTGCGTCGTTGACCTCACCATCTTTGACTTGAAGACCGGCAAGATCCTGCCCATGCCCAGCAGTTACGACGAAATGGCGGAGAGCGCCCACTCCGATTACGCGGGAGGCACGGCCGAGCAGCGCGCCAATCGTGCGCTCCTCCGTAGAGCGATGGAAGCCGAGGGGTTCACGGTGTATCCGACGGAATGGTGGCACTTCGACTATAAGGACTGGAAGCGATATCCGATTCTCAACGTGTCGTTTTCGCAGATCGGAACAAAAGTCGCGCCTTAGTTTCCGTCTGCAACGCGCCAACCGGGGTCAGAGCATTCCGTCAGAGACAACAACTTCAAAGACCCCACGTCTCGAAAACCGCGAGACCTGGGGGCACCCCGGATTTTTCTGGTCGTTTGACCGAATCCTGAATTTATCGCGGACTACAGCTTCGCGTACTCTGCCTTGGCTTGTTGCAGGATGGGAATGTCCGGGTCGGCATCTTTCCACAGGTTGAAGAACTCTTGATAGGCGGCGCGGGATTTGTCGCGCTGGCCTTGCACGGCGTAGCGCGCGGGCCAGGCCGAGATGGGCGAGCACGAAGAGCGGATTGTTCGCGACCAGCGTCGGATGATCGATGAACTTTCGGAATTCGGTTGCCGCTTCGGCGCCTTGATTGAGCAGCAAATACGCCTGCCCACGCAGGTACACGGGATAAAGAAAGCACGCCCCACTCCATGTCATTTCCGCCGGCCCATCTCCAGCGGACTCGCGGCCTCAAGAAACTCGATAGCCTTGGCGGGATTGTTGCGATCGATTTCGATGGCCGCACGAATGGTCGGCAACCAGTAGTTGACGAAGAGGGTGTCGAGCGGGGCTTTCTTTTGCGCCTCGTCTGCCATTTTCTGTGCGCGGGCTGAATCGCCGGCTGCGCGCAAGCGCCAGAGCCGCCGGCGCCCCTGCATCCGGGACCGACGCCAACACTGCCATGGTCTGTTCGTGAGCGCGGGCCGTGTTGCCGAACTCCGCCTCGCGCAGCGCTCCGTTCATCTGCCACCCGGCCGCCCCCTCTTTCTGGTCGTTCTGGCGGGCAGATTGCACTGCGCGCTGAGTGAGTTCGCGAGCCTTAGCGAGACGTCCGAAGAACGCCTCGGTGTCGGACTGATAGGAAAGCAACCAGTCCGCTACCCCGGGCTTGTCGGCTGCCCATTTCGCCTGTCTTTCCATCTCTTCCCGGTCGCGCTCCAGGAAGGCAACTCCGTACATGTAAGCGTGTGGACCCCCGTTGTCGACCTTGCGCCGGACGGCCTCCTGATACATCGCTTTCGCCTTATCCAACTGATTCACGCAAGCGTAGCCCTGTATCAGATTGGAGTAACCAATACTGCTATCAGGATCAAGCTTGATAGCCTCCAGAGTCTCCTCATTCGCTTTTTCATAGTTCCCGAAGACAGCATAAATGAATCCCAGATTCAAGTGCGCTTCGGTCTCTCTCGGATAGGACTGGGCCCATAACTCGCAAAGCTGTTTTGCCTTCTCCATCTCGCCGGTGACGCCGAAGTAGTATTGGGAGGAGATGTTGTATTTTTCCAGCTCCGTCACGCGATCGCGCAACGGGTACGCCTTGGTGAGGTACTCACTGGCCTTGGTGCCTTCGCCGAGAATGCCGTAAATCTCTCCCAGGCGGCAGTAGGCCATGGCGAAGTTAGGATCGAGTTCGATCGCTTTACTGAAGAACGGGATCGCCGCGCTTTCTCCCTTGTTCGTTCCAGATTTTCATGCCCAGGCTATAGGTCTTCAGCGCTTCCAAAGAGGACGTTGTAGCCTGCTCGATCGGCACATCGAACTTCTGTACCGAACTAAGCGATTCGCCGAGTTCGCTGCGCAGCTTCGTGGCAGCCGAGCCCAGCGCATCCAGAACTTTTTCCTTTCCGTCGGCGTGAACCTGCTCCTGCGCAAGCGTGTCGCCGCTCTGGCAGTTCACAGCCTTGAGTCCGACCACATATTCGTTGCCGATACTTGCAACCGAGCCCGCGATGTAAGCTTTGCTGCCCGCACGCTGGCAAACTTCGCCGGCAACCTCCGGCGTTAGCGGCGTGTTCGGCGGCTGCGTCATTAGCCGAAGGGTCGCCTTTACCTGCTGGTCCGACAGGATTTTCAGAAACGGCGATTGGCGTAACGAGATTGCGAGCGCCTGCTTCAGAGTGTCGTCGAAGACGGGATTGCCGGTGGAGTTGGCGAAGTCGGCCAGGACAATGGTATCCGTCTCAGTAAGTGCATGCGCCTTGCGGTTGTGCAGGAAAAGAATCGCCGCGACCAACAGCAACCGCCAGAATCGCCGCCGCGGAGTAAGCCGGCCACCGTTTCTTCCCGCCGGCGGGCCTGGACGCAGCTTCGAAGACCAAAGCACTGGCGCTCGATTCCGTGTCGCGCTTCAGGCGCTGTAAATCGGTGCGAATGTCGGCGGCGGACTGGTAGCGCAGCTTCTTGTCTTTCTCCAGCGCCTTGGTGATGATCTCTTCCAGCTTCGGGGGCACGTCGGGATTCAGGCGCACCGGCGCAACCGGCGCGCGATTGAGGATCGCTTCGGCAATCACCGCCGAGGTATCGCCGCGGAAGGGCTGAACTCCGGTGGCCATCTCGTAGAGCACCGCTCCGAACGAAAACAGATCGCGTGCGCGCATCCAGTTCTTCGCCCCGCACCTGCTCCGGCGACATGTAGGGAACGGTGCCGATCGCCGCGCCGCGTCGAGTCAGGCCTTCGGGTTCGGCGAGCGTCGCGATCGCGGCAGGCGTTCGCGCCATCGCCGGCGACCGCAATCTTTGCCAGCCGAAATCCAGCATCTTGGCGTGTCCCGTGCGCCGTGAGAAAAATGTTGGCCGGCTTGATGTCGCGATGGACAATGCCCTTCCTGTGGGCGGCATCGCAGCGCGTCGGCGATCTCGATTGCCAATTCCAGCAGGATCCTGGTCTCGATAGGCCTGCCCGCGATGCGATCCCTCAGGGTCATCCCGTCCAGAAACTCCATGGCGATGAAGGACTGGTCGCCGTCCTTACCGATCTCGTAGATCGTGCAGATGTTGGGATGATTGAGCGCCGAGGCTGCTCGCGCCTCGCGACGAAAACGTTCCAAGGCCTGGGGATCGCCGGCGACGTCTTCGGAGAGGAACTTGAGCGCGACCAGGCGGCGAAGGTCGGTGTCCTCGGCCTTGTACACCACGCCCATACCGCCGCCGCCCAACTTCTCGAGAATGCGGTAGTGCGAGACCGTGGTACCAATCATGCGCTGGGACTCCGCTCGGGTTGACTGATAGTACGGGCGAGGCTGGGGTCAGTCAATGTGTGCCGCGTAATCCGGGTGCCCGGGGTCTCGCGAATTTCGAGACCTGGGATTTTGAACTCTTAATCGAATAGAAGTATCGGTTTCTAACTGTCAGCGTCAGAAAGAATTTCGTGTCTCAGGTCAGAATTCAAATACCCCAGGTCTCAAACACCGCGAGGCCTGAGGCACCCGGATTTGGTCATGTGAACTTCATACGCCCATGACCAGTTTGCCAACTTGTTTGAGCATGGCTGTGCGCTTGCTGTCGGGGCCGTCGCACTGCGTGATGTAGGCTGCGACGATGAGCGGTTTGCTCCCGGCGGGCCAGATTACGGCGATGTCGTTCATGGTGTTTTCGCCGTTGTTGCCGGTCTTGTCGGCGGCCCTCCACTCAGTGGGAAGAGTCGCTCGCAGTTTATCCAGACCCGTCTGGTTGGCTTCCATCCACCCGGTCAGTTGCTGGCGGGAGGAGGGCAAGAGCACGCTGCCCAGCAGAATGCTGTTCAGGTCGTTGACCATGGCTGTGGGCGAGGTGGTGTCGCGCGGATCGCCGGGAAGCGCCTGGTTCAGCGAGGTCTCGGTGCGGTCGAGGCGAGTGACGCCATCGCCGATGGAGCGGCAGAAGCTGGTCAGTCCCGCGGGGCCACCGATGGTGGCAAGCAGGAGATTTGCTGCCGTGTTGTCGCTCCGGGTAAGAGCGGCCTGGCAGAGTTCGGCGACCGTCATGGTGCCTCCGGCATGCGGCTCGGTCAGCGGCGAGTTGCTGACCAGCGGCTTCGGCGGAACCGCGAGAACGTGATCGAGTTTCTCCTGGTGCCCATCCACTCGCTCCAGGACCGCCGCGACCAGCAGGAACTTGAAGGTGCTGCACATCGGGAAGCGCTCATCCGCGCGATAGCCTGACCGTTCTCCTGTAGCCGTGTCCAGCACAGCCACGCCAAGCCGGGCTCCATTCGATTGCTCGATCTGTTTCAGGACTGCGGGCAAATCGCGCATGCCCTTCGAGGAGGCATGCAGATATCCCGAGGCACCTAGTGCGGTGAGCACGAGAAAGTCGCGGCGGTTGAGCATGGAATCGAGTAGAACACGGCGTAGCTGCCGAAGCGTTTCACATCTTGATTCTCTGCTCGACGATATGTGCCGGGGACCCCGGGTATCGCGGTTTTCGAGACCTGGGGATTTACTCTCTCGTCATGGAATGTGAGAGTCCTCGGACGTCGCGGTCGCACTTCTTGGTTGCTAATCGGAACGTCAAAAGTCCGCGGTCTCGAGAACCGCGAGACCTGTGGCACCTGGAGGATCATCGTAGCCGGCGAACAGTGACTTGGTCCTCAAGACTCCTGGTGATAGGCTTGGACACGGTCCCTGCGCCTCTGGTTTTCCAAACTGCACGTTGGGAGGAGTCGCCGTGAGCAAGCCTGTCAAAATCATCGGCATCGTGGTCGCCGTCATCATCGTTCTGCTGCTGATCATTCCCTTCTTCATTAACGCCGACAGTTTCCGGCCGATGCTTCAGTCCAAAGCGCAGGAAGCGCTTGGGCGCAAGGTACAGATCGGCAAGCTCGACTTTTCGCTCTTCTCGGGCGCTCTGAGCGCTGACGGGATCACCATCGCCGACGATCCCAAATTCAGCAACGCGCCCTTCATCACGGCCAAGTCGCTGAAAGTCAGCGTCGACGTGATGCCGCTGATCTTCTCCAAAGAGCTGCACGTGAATTCCATCAAACTGGAGGATCCGCGGGTCGCGCTCATCAGCAATACCGAAGGACGCTGGAACTACTCCGGCCTGGGCGGCGGCGCGACTGGTGTGCCCACGCAGAGCACCCCGGCCAAGCCCGCGCAGCAGGCTCCGGCGCAGAAGACCGCGCCGCCCGCCGAGTCCGCTTCGAACTATGCGGTCGATGAAATCGATATTTCGAACGGTAAGATCACCATCTCTGAAGTTCCCTCGAAGCAGCCGGCACTGGTTTACAGCGACGTCGATATGACCCTGAAGAAATTTGCTCCGGGATCGAAGATGCCGTTTACAGCCTCGCTCAAAGCGCCGCGTGGAGGAACAATCAAAGCCGACGGAACTGCCGGCCCGATAAATCCGAACGATGCCTCACTCACCCCGCTGCAACTGGATCTCAAGAACGATTCTGTCGAGATCGCCGGCCTGGCGCCGACCTCGGGCATGGCAGGTCTGCTGGATATGAATGCAAAGTTCAACTCCGACGGACGCCAGGCGCGTCTCGAGGGCACCGGGCAGATCAAGAATCTGAAGGCAGTGCCCTCTGGAACCCCGGCCAAGGATCCGCTGGGACTGAGCTTCAATACCGCGTATACATTGGCCAGCCATCAAGGCACGCTGGCGGCGAATCTTTCTGCGCGCAAGAACACGGCAAAGATTTCCGGAAGCTACGACATGCGCGAGGCAATGATTGTCCACATGAACTTGAACGGGCAGGGTATGTCGATCGACGAGCTCGAATCGTTGCTGCCGGCCTTCGGCGTCGTGCTGCCCAGCGGATCAGCGCTGCGCGGAGGCACGCTGACGGCGAACCTCAATGTAGCGGGAGCGCTGGATGCGTTGAATATATCGGGGCCGATCAGCCTGAATAACACCAAGCTGGCGGGATTCGATCTGAGTTCGAAGATGTCAGGCATGGGCCAGCTAGCGGGGATCAAGACCGGCTCCGACACCACCATTCAAACCTTGAGCTCCACCGTGAACGTCACGCCCTCGGTGACGCGAGCCGACAACATCAACCTGGTGATGCCCGCGCTGGGCGACGTGACCGGCGCAGGCACGATTGCGAACCAGAATCTGAACTTCAAGATGGTTGCCAAACTCCAGACGACCGGCGGCGGATTGATCGGAGCGGCGGGCGGCAAGGCGGGCAGTCAGAGCGTGCCGTTCTCCATCACCGGAACGAGTTCGAATCCGAAATTCACGCCGGACACAAACGCGCTGGTGCAGAACGCGATCCAGAGCCAGATCAACCAGAAACTAGGCGGCAAAGCGCCCGCGAATGCCGGCGACATCGGTGGAGCCCTGGGCGGGTTGCTCGGTGGGAAGAAGAAGCACTAGCTGACAGACGACAGTGCACGGCATTCCAGCCCTCGCCGCGGCGCCCCGCCAGGGCCGCCATCCGGCTGGATCATCCGAATCTGCAGCCTTCGTCCCATTGGGTGAATGTAACGACAGGGGTACCCCAAAGAGCTTTCTGCGGAACCACGCGTCGCGCACTCACGTATGTGTGATCAGCATCCGGGTCCGATATTTCGATCGGGATCGTCTTCTGTCGCGCCAGGGACTGGCACCGTCGGGCAGCGCGCGCACCCGAAATTCAGCGAATGCTCATGAAATATTTGCGCGTTGGCCCCGGATGACTTTCCGTTAAAGGCTTGGACGTATAAAGTATTTCCTGCAATTTGGAGGATAGTTTGTCACGCTCGTTCACTTCCCACCCATACCTTGCGATTTCTCTTACGACAATCTTCATAACGTTAGCCACTGCGGCGCACGCCCAGAAAACCGCTGGACCAACCCCAGCGCCGCTGCCGCCACCCATTGTTGCTCCTGTTGATACGCCGTATCCCGGCACCATCTCGCTCAATGTCGATGCGACCAATGTGAGTGCTCGCATCTTCAACGTGCATGAGACGATTCCGGTGAAGGGTCGCGAGGTCACGCTGCTCTATCCGTTGTGGATGCCGGGAACCCATTCGCCGTCGAACCCGGTGCTCGATCTCGCCGGACTGGTGATCACGGCGAACGGCACTCGCGTCCCCTGGGTCCGGGATCGCGTGGAGATGTCCGCATTCCACGTCGCTTTGCCTGCGGGTACGACCAGCCTGGATGTGAACTTCCAGTTCCTGGCGCCGATCAATCCGAAGCGCGGCCGCATTTCGTTAACCTTCGCCGACCTGAGTTGGCAGAGCATGCTTCTCTACCCCGCCGGATATTTCTCACGCGACATCAAGTTCTCGCCGGCGTTGCGCCTGCCCGAAGGCTGGAAGTTCGCCTGCGCGCTGACCGTGCAATCGCAGAATGGCAGCGAGGTGCAGTTTAAAGAGACCACGCTGAACACGCTGGTCGATTCCCCGCTTTACGCGGGCGCCAACTTCAAGCGCGTCGACCTGTCATCCGCTCCCGACAACCAGGTGTTCCTCGATGTCTTCGCCGACAAGGCTTCTGATATGGAGATTTCGCCCGAGGAGTTGCAGTTCCACAAGAACCTGGTCGTCGAGGCGCAGAAGCTCTTCAACTCGCATCACTACGATCATTACGACTTCCTGTTTTCCGTCAGCGACGTCGTCAGTGGTAAGGGCCTGGAGCATCACCAGTCCAGCGAGGACGGATCGCGCGCGAATTATTTCACCGACTGGTCTGCCGGAATCGGAGGGCGCGCGCTGCTGCCACACGAGTACACACACTCGTGGAACGGCAAGTTCCGTCGTCCGGCTGACCTGTGGACGCCCAACTTCAACGTCCCCATGCAGAATGATCTGCTGTGGGTTTATGAAGGCCTGACCGATTACTACGGCAATGTGCTGACGGCACGCTCCGGCCTGCGCACACTCGAGCAGGAACACGACAGCATCGCGCAAACTGCGGCCAGCTTCGAGATCAGCCCGGGACGCACCTGGCGCTCGCTGGACGACACCACCAACCAGCCCATCATCTCGACGCATGGCGCGGCGGGCGAGGACTGGCCAAGCTGGCAGCGTTCCTATGATTACTATCCCGAGTCCGACCTAGTGTGGCTCGATGCCGACACCAAGATTCGCGAGCTGAGCGGCGGCAAGAAATCTTTAGACGACTTCGCCAAGGCTTTCTACGGGATCAACAACGGCAGCTACGTTACGGTGACGTACACGCTGAACGATCTGGTAAAGGCGCTGAATCAGGTGCAGACGTTTGACTGGGCGGGATTCTTCCGCACTCGCGTGTACGAGGTCGCGCCCCAAGTTCCCCTGAACGGGATCACGCAGGGCGGATATAAGCTGGTCTATAACGACACTGAACCGGATGCCATGAAGCACGGCGATCCCGCACGCGGGACGACGTTTGCGACCTCGCTCGGCTTCTCGGTCAGCGGTACCGGCGATATCGACGATGTATGGTGGGACAGCCTTGCGTTCAAAGCCGGGATCACCCCTGACATGCAGTTGCAGGCGGTGAACGATCAGAAGTACAGTGCCGCTGTTCTGCGTGAAGCCATCCTTGCTGCTGAGAGAACGCAGGACCCGATCAAGCTGCTGCTGAAGCGCGACGATAAATTCTTCACCATCCCGCTGAACTATCACGGAGGAATGCGCTACCCGCATCTGGAGCGGGTGGAGTCGGCGCCGAATCTGCTGGACCCGATACTGTCGCCGTCGAAGTGAAAAACCGCAGTCGGCGGTTAGCACTTGGCTGGAGGCCAGCCTACAGCGCCCAGGCTAACGTCGCATACAGCGGCGTCTGCCTGGGCTGCGCACTCACAACTGACAACTGCTCCTCACCAGGTGTAGTGAACGCTGTAGGTCACGACCTGCTCGCCGTCCGGCGGAATCTTGGCCGCGAACTCCACCGTGTTGCTGTCTTTCTTGGTGTAGCCAACCGACTTCGCGGTGATCGTCCAGTTGTCACAGCGGTACATGTGTTCCACCACTTGCACCTGCACGGCTTCCTTCTTGTGGTTGCGCAGTTTGACCTGGTAGCTCTCATCGATGAAGCGCTGATTGCTGTCGATGTGGAACTCGGTGCGCGTGCGTTCGGCCGTGATGTCGAAAGCGTTGCCGGTATACACGCGCACGGTCTCATCCTTGGGCGTATGCGGAATGAGGTTCTCGCCGATGAACTGAAGGCTGCCGTCGGTATCGCGCCGGTAGAAACGCATGCGTCCCTTGGGTAGCGGGATGCCCAGGTGACCGGCGGCCGAGTTGCGGAACTCGCGCATGATGTAGACCTGCTTGTTGCTGGTCATGCCGACGTTAGGCTGCTGAAATTCGTAGGCCCAGTTATTGCGCAGGTAGTCCGGCAGCATATAGCCCTCGTAAACGTAGATTCGTTTAGAAGGAATGCCCGTGCCGCGCAGAAATTCGACTTGCTTGTTCTCGCCATTCTCGACCGTCGATGGACGTTCGAGCGTGTACAGGTGATACTCGTCGAACGCCTTCTCCGTCGCTGCTGCTCCGACCAGAGGCGCGGCGCTGCTCACTTCGACCGCCTGCGACTTGGCCATGTAATCGGTAGCCGGGGAGATCTTGTTCACCTCGCCCGCCATCAACTGCAAATGAGCGTTCTCAAAGGTATGGCCGCTGTGGTTTTGCAGCGTGATCCAGCCCACCATGTCCAGAACGTCACCAGTTTCGGGAGCAATGACGTTGTAGCTGGCCTCCCAGGTCAGGCCTCCGGTGATGTAGCTGATCTCGGCATTCACTTGCGCAGCGTGGTCCGACTGGAGCAGCCAGTTCAGCGCCGGGTTTAGTAGAGCCTCGTTCTGGAGCGCCGGGAAGATGGGCGTGCCGGGAAGTCCAAACTGGATCTTACCGCCGACTTCCAGGATGGTTTCACCCGAATAGCCGCAGTTTCCGCCGTAACATCCGTTACCGTACGTCGCTCCACCGGCGCGAATGATGCGGCCACGGATGATCTGACTTCCGTTCTGAAACTCAATTTCCTTGCCCTCGTAGGCATGCAACAGGTTCTGCTGCGAAGCCACATCGGTACGATAGTTCTGCTCCAGGATGCTGAGGTGCACCCGGCCAGTGGGATCGCGCAGCACAACGGAACTGGGCTCGACGAACGAGGTGATGCCATCGAAGCTGACCTGGTTGATGCCGGCAGTCAGCTGTAACGGAACAAATTCGCGGACGACGGCGAAGTTCTGGTTATAGATGGTGAGCGATGGGGCAGACGAAGATTGCTGGGCCCATCCAGCGGCGGACAACAAAAGGCAGACAACGAAGCGACGGTAGCGCATGGCGGTCTCCGATCGTATGGGAGTTCTTATTCCCACAACGTAGGAACGGCCGTGGTGCGCGGACTTGCAGAAATTCTGTCGGACCAAGGTTACGTGGTTCGACCTAACCGGACTTGGAGAGATGGGTGACGTTATTCGTTCAGCTGCCTCAAGCATCATTAGTGGCTCCGTTATTCCAATTGAGCCGCTACGAAGTATCGATACAGAGTTGTTGAGGCGCGCTGGTGTACCACACTCGCAAAGGCCGAACCCCGCAGGGGTGGCTATGCCGTTAGCCCAGGACGGAGCGCAGCGTAGTCCTGGGTCGTGCGCAGTAATGGGTCAGAGTCCTTCAGGGACGACAGGCTTCTCGCGCTGGTCGAGAATGTTCGGTTGGGTATAGGGGTCCTTCGACTCCGGCGGCCAACAACAGGCCACCTGCGCTCAGGATGACACCTGGGATAGGGAGCGGTAGCCGGCGAGAGGGATCGCACCGAAGAGAACTACTGGCAACTGACTACTGGCAACTGACTACTGGCAACTGGCTACTGGCAACTGACTACTGGTTTCTAGTGCTTGATCGCCCACATCACCCAGGCGGCAACGATCACGCCGCCGATGAACATACAGAAGCAGTAGGCGCCATAGCGGAGCATGTCGCGGCGTAGTGTTGCGCTGGGTGATCCCGAAGACGACCGACGCGCACAGAGCGAACAGCAGAGCGGCACTGAAGTGAGAGAGTTCGATGGTCATTGTTTCTTGCCGATCGCGATATGGTGGGCGTCGACGATGGCGATCACATTCAGCAATCCTGCCACCACAATGTACTTGGTGCCGTAGTCGGCCACGGCGCGATGAATGTTGCCGATTCCCCAGTCCATGGCGCGCGCGGCAATGTACAGCAAGCCCGTACCCACGTCGCCGACAAATCCCAGGATGTCGAGCAGGTCACCGGTGTTGAACGAGTAGACCTTGCCCTGCATGCCCAGCCCGACGAAGAACATGGTGAAGATGGACGCCATCAGCAGCACGCCGCGAATGTAGCGGCGCTGGAGGATGTGGCCGAGGCCAGGCACCAGCCAGGCCGCAATGGGCGCGATCATGGTCATGGAGTTTGTCTGCTGCGCGGCCTTACTATTGCGCGGCAGCGCGGCTGAGCTTTGCGGATTCGCCATTAAATAAGCACCAACTCGTTCTGGATTCTGCCCGTCACTTCACCCTTGCCGTTGCGAATCATCATGTTGACCTCGCTGCGCACGCCGAACTCAGGCAGGTAGATGCCGGGCTCGACCGAGAAGCAGGTGTTGGGCAGGATCTCGCGATCGTCCTTGGTCTCCAGATTATCAAGATTCGCGCCATTACCGTGAATGTCGCTGGTAATGGAGTGGCCGGTGCGATGGATGAAATATTTGCCCCAGCCCTTCGACTCGATGAACTCGCGAGTTGCCTGGTCGACCTCCCAGCCGCAGATTTTGCGCTTGGCGTCGAAGGCCTGCTTGACGGCGTTGATGCCGGCATCGCGAGCGCCGCGCACGATGTCGAAGATCTCGCGCTGCTTGTCGCTGGGCGCGCCAACCGAGCCGGTCCAGGTGATGTCGTAGTAGACGGAATCTTCCGGCTGCTTGCACTTGGCCCAGATATCGAGCAGCACGAAGTCGCCTTGCTTGATCCTGGCCGAGGCTGCGGAGGTCGGCTCGTAGTGGGGATCGCCGCTGTGCTCGTTCACGCTGACGTTCGGCGGATCGCAGGTGTCGAGACCTTCGCGCCCGAAGGCTTCCATGATCCACTGCTGCATCTCGAACTCGTGCGTGCCGCCATTGCGGGCGCGCTTCCCTACTTCCTGAAAGAACGCCGCCGTGATTTTATCGATCGCATCGCGAGCTTTGAAGTGCGAGGCCATCTGCGTTTCGCTCAGCGTCGCTTCAAACAATGCGACCAGGTTCGCGGAGCTGACAATCTCTTTACCGAAGCTTTGCACCAGCTCCAGCATGCCGCCGTCAACCAGCGAGATGTAAGGGATCTGGTTGTTGGGCGAATACTGCATGACCACGCGGTGATACGGCTTCAGCATGATCTCGAGGTTCTGCCACAGCTCCTGCCAGGCCGAGTATTCCATCTTGCTGCCGGGCAGTGAGTCGAGATGATGGCTCTCGATGCGGTGAACGAGCTTGACGGGCTCGCCCTGCGCGGGGACAAGGTAGAACCAGCGACGTGTGACCATCATGGTCGGCGAAAGCCCGAGCACGCGGTACGCAATGGGATCGCGATGATGATGATCGTAGAACAGCCAACACTCTTGCCCGCTGCCGCGGAGCGCAGCCTGGATATTTTGGAGATTCATTGCGAATTCATTGTAAATGAAACAGCGTATTCACCACTGAGGCACCGAGAACGCGGAGGAAGAGGGGCTGTTAGGACGACATCATCCCCAACCAGGGTGTCATCCTGAGCGCCAGTTGCCAGTCGTAATTGCCAGTTGCTAGCCGCCGCTTCTCTTCTTTAGCACCTTCTCTCGCGTCGCCGCCGGCAGCGTTTCGCAGGCCGTCCTCAGCACCAGCCGCGGCGTGCGCTGGCGAATGGTCATCAGGTACGCGACCGTTTGTTGCGGATTGAACTTCGCCGCTTCGCGCAGAAGCCAGCCCAGTCCCTTCTGCACCATGTCATCTTTGCTGGGTAGGAGAATCTCGGTCACGCGCTGGATGTGATCAAAATGTTTGTGCTGGCGCGTGCTGTGGATCAGGCTGACGGCGGCAGCGCGCTGATGCCAGCGGTTCTTCGACTTGGCCCAGCGCAGCGGACGCGAGAGCAGCGAGTCATCTTTGGCGATTATCTGCCCCATCAGATAATGCACCAGCGCATCATGATCAGCCCATGTAGTCACCCGGTCCAGCCAGCTCTCGAAGAGCTTGAACTCCGGCTTTCCGAAGTCGGCGACGATGCCCTGCAGCATGGTGACGGCAACGATTTTCTCCTCCAGAACCTGGCCGCGAAAGAGTTGGTCGGCAACCTGTACCAGAAACGGCATGTCCATTTTCAGCAACGATCGTCCGCCGAAAGCGCACCGCCAATTTGCGCAACTCGGCGGTATACCAGCCGCGAGATTTGACTTCGTGTTGGAAGAAGCGCTGGACCTCTTCGGTGTGCGGCGCCGATGCGCCGTCCAGCAGTACGCGACGGATGTGTTTGGCGATGTAGGTGGGTGTTTTGGGCATAGCCGTAATCAAGAACCAGCAATCAGCACTCAGCAATCAGCATTTAGCAATCAGCAGCTAGCGACTAGCAGTTGGCAGTTGGCAAATAGCAATTAGTAATTAGCAATTCTCTACTATCGGTTACGCGGTACATCTCATTGGGTGTCATCCTGAGCGGAGGCGCGTCGTTTGCGCCGGAGTCGAAGGACCGCTATTGTCGGAACCATCCTTCACGACCATAGGGGTCCTTCGACTGCGTTCGGCCGCTCGCGGCCTCACTTCGCTCAGGATGACGCCTTGCAAGGCGGACTGGGTAGCTGCATCTCCCGCCCTGCACAGATGAAGGCGTAGAACGTGGCACCCGGGTAGTTGATAGAACCCTGCGCTCGATTGTTTTGGCCAAGCGCTAAATGCCAAGTGCCAACTGCCACCATCAGCTGCTTGCCACTTCCTTCCGCACCACTTTGTCATACACCCACAGCAGCACGGTTGTCAGTAATCCGATGCCGATGATGATCCACCACATTATCTGGGGCTTATGCTGCACTTCGCCGAAGTAGTGCAACAGGTATCCGCCGAAGGGGCCGGCGATCAGCGAGCCCACGCCCAGCGGCAGAAAGGCGAAGCCCATGTAGGTTCCCTGTTGTCCAGGCGGCGCCAGGCGCGAGATGTATTCGTAATAGCGCGGCGATTGCGTAATCTCGCCGAGGGCGATGACCACCAGGGTGAGCACCACACCTACCACCGTCGGATAGTAGGATCATCACGATCGGCCCCAGCGAAGTGAGCAGCGTGCCGAGAATTACCGCGGTCAGCGCGGGAACTTTTTGCGTCAGTAGGTTGATTGCGACCGTGAGGCAGATCACCAGCAGCGGTCCGGTCACCAGCAGGCGTTCGGTGTCGGTCGCCGGGTTGATGTAGTTATGGACGTACAGCGGCAAAGTGATGAAGATCTGCCAGTAGACGATCCAGTAGCCGGTGAAGATCGTCAGGAAGAGCATGAAGCGCGGATTGCTGAGCACTGTCAGGAAGTTCCTTCCTGCTTGAGCGAGGCTGGCCGTTTCAACGTCGTCATGCTTGCGGGGCTCGCGGAAGAACAGCAGCACGCCGATGAACATCAGGAAGACGCTGAGGGCGGCGACGCGGAAGACGCTCTCTACGCGCAGATGCTGATGCACGTACGACGCCACCAGCGGTCCCGCGGCGCCTCCAATGTTCACCAGCGTGTAGTAGATCGAATAGCCGATGGAGCGAACGTTTTCCTTCGACGCGCGCGCCGTAGTGCCGACAACGCTCGGCTTGACCAGCGCAATGCCCAACGCCGGCAGTGCGAGTACGAACGTGGCCAGGGCCACCAGTGGCACGGCGTTGCGGATGGGCGCAAGCCAGGGAGCGCCCAGCGATCCCAGCAGGAAGTAAGAGCAGGTCAGGATCAGGTACGCCAGCGAGAGCGCGCGGCGAAAGCCCATGCGATCGGCGAGCGTGCCGCCGAAGACCGCAAGGAACCAGACCAGTCCGCCGAAGAAGCCGGTGAGCGTGGAGGCTTGCTGAATAGGAAATTGCAGGGTCTCGTGCAGGTAGCGCGCCAGCGAGGCGAAGGCCGCGTAATAGGAGAGCCGCTCAAAGAGCTCGCTGATGTTGGCGACCCAGAAGGGCCGCTCGAAGCCGGTGCGGATGTCATGCCAACGCTGGGTCAGGGTCATTGTGTAGTTGTCGGTTGTCAGTTGTCAGTTGTCAGAAAATAGCCGTCAGCACTCAGCCATCAGCAGTCAGTCACCAGCTCCAAGGCGCCGGTTCTCGGCCAAGCCGTACTTTGAAGGGCCGCAGCTTTAACTGCGCCGCAGAACATCCCTTTCATGTTGTCATCACGAGGAGGGCTTCAGCCCGACGAGGGATCTGCTTTTCCGTCGATGCCGGGATCGGCCCTCTTCATTTCTTCGCCGACAGACGGGCTTCCACCTGCACCGCCGTCAGACCCGCGATTCGAATCACTTTGTTCCGGCTGCTTTGTCCGGCGGCTATGGTAACTGACGAACGCGGTACATTCAAAAGCTCGGCGAAGAAGGCGATGCAGGCGTCGTTGGCGCGGCCTTCGAGCGGAGGCGCCGTCAGCGCGAGTTTCAGCGCGTCGCCAACTTCTCCGGTGATGGCGTTCTTCTTCGCGCGCGGATGAACCTTCACCTGGAAGGTTGCACCCTGCGGGGTGTCGCGGATGGGGACCATGATTCGCTCTTCGCTTTCGGTTTTTCGCTCTTCGCCGATGCTTGGCACTTGCTGAACACACGCAGCCGCTTCACAATTTTGGACGACTACCGAAGATGGCGGTACCGACGCGAACGCAGGTCGAGCCTTCTTCGATGGCCACTTCGAAGTCGTGCGACATGCCCATGGAAAGCTGCTCGAAGCTCACTGCTGGGAGTCTGCGGGCGGCGAGTTTGTCGCGCAGTCGCGCAAGCGGCGAAAATAAGGGCGCGCGCCTTCGGGATCTTCCGTGAACGGCGGCACCGTCATCAAGCCCTGCACCCGCAAGTATGACCATCCGGGCGCGGCTCGGAGAATCTCTTCACAGCCCGGGCGAGTCCGGTGCGATACCGCTCTTCACCTCTTCCCCTCCAATGTTGATCTCGATCAGGACGCCCACAATCTTGTCGAGCCTGGCTGCCGCGGCGTTCAGGCGATCGCCGAGTTTGGCCGAGTCCAGCGAGTCGATGGCATGAAAAACTTCCGACCGCCTTGCCGGCCTTGTTGGACTGCAGGTGGCCGATCATATGGAAGTCGGCGCCGCGCAGATTGCCGAGGGCGCCGACCTTTTCGGCGAACTCCTGCACCCGGTTTTCGCCGAAGAGACGATGCCCTGCGTTGTAGGCCTCCACGATGCGCTCCGGCGGATGGGTCTTGGTGACCGCCATCAGGGCGACCTGTTCGGGATCGCGCCCAGCGCGCCGGGCGGCGCGGGTGAGGCGCTCGTGGATGGCGGCGAGATTTGCAGCGATGCTCATTGGGCGTCGCCTCATTTTAGCCGCTGGACGGAGGCATGCAGCTCCAGCTTCGGCTCAGCGCCGGGATAACCCTCTGTGGAAGGTGAACTAGAATTGCGGAATGTCCACGGTTGGTGGCCGCTTCTGATGAGGTGACTTATGGCATTTGAGGTACGTGGCGTCGCTCCACTGTTGCAGGTGTACGACATGCCGACGTCAGTGCAGCTTCTATCGCGACCAGCTGGGGTTCGAAGTAGTCAACACATCGCCGGTATTGGGTGAGATTACTTCTCACTGGGCAATGCTGCGGTTGGGTGAAGCCGAGTTGATGTTGAATACCGCCTATGAGTTCAACGACGAGCGGCCGCCGCGGGAGGATCCGGCACGGATCGCCGCACATCGGGATACTGGGTTGTTCTTCGCCTGTCCTGATGTCGATGCTGCGTATGAGGAGCTGCGGCGGAAGGGTCGTCAAAGCGAACCAGCCGATCGTGACCGGGTATGGGATGAAGCAGATGTACTTGCTCGATCCGGATGGATATCAGTTGTGCTTCCAGTGGCCGGCGAAGAAGAACCCTGAATGAATCGAGCAGTTTGCAGGGCGATAGGGGTCTTTCGACTCCGGCGCCGCAAAGGCGGCGTCGCCTGCGCTCAGGATGACACCTTGAATTTTTATTCAGGTCACACTGCTTTCCACTGATGACATCTATGACATCCCGATTCCCGGAGTTTCCCTTACCGCTCTAATCCGCTATTGTTGATTCCATTCAGGAGCAACCATTGTGTCGTACAAACGCAAACATTTCTGCGGGCTCTTGCTCGCTGGTCTTCTGCTCGCCACACTGCCTGCCATGGCCATGGAGCGGGGCATCATGATGCGCGAGGGTGTGATCTACGTGAACCCGAGCACCGATTCGGCCAAGCTCTCCAACATCAGTCGCGGCCGCGAAGTCGCCATACTGGAGCACACGCCGGGCTGGGTCAATGTGGTGGGCACAGTCGCGATCAGCCCCGATCCCGAGAACGAAAGTGACCGCAACGTTACGGGCTGGCTGATCGACAAGGGCGTCATTACGCCGTCCACGCCGGAGGGCGACAAGATCATCTACGGCGAGGCCTTCGACTGCGAGCAGGAGGCCAGCCATCGCGGCGGCCGAGCGGGCGCCGACCTCGACGCCATGCGACTCTATTCCCGGCTGGTGGAATACTTCCCGCAATCGCCGCTGGCGGCCGAGGCCGCCTATCGCGCTGCCGACATTCGCTGGCAGATCGAGGCTGCCGACGCTGCCTCGCGTCCTTCGGCCAAGATGCAGGACCCGCAACTGCATCACCAGATCGACGAAGAGTACATGCGCAAGGTGGTCAAGAAATATCCAGGGACGAAGTGGGCCGACCTGGGGGCCTATCACCTGCTCGACAACAAGCTTTGCGGCGACTGGGAGGCCGAGGCGAAGTGTCCCGAGGCGGAAGGCGCGATGTACTTGAAGTATGCCGATGAGCATCCGCAATCGCCCAAGGCGCCCGAGGCACTGTATAAGGCGGCGTGGCGCTACTCCACGCTGATCGCAATTTACAAGAGCAACAACGATCAGAAGAAGGCAGACGAGGCGGCTCAGCGCTCGCTGACCATCGCCAAGAAGCTAGTTTCGCAATACCCCGGCGATGTTGACTGGTCCAGCCGCGGCGAGCGTCTGATATACATGGTGACGAATAAAATTCCCACATTTGGGAGCACGGTGGAGTAGCTTGCCCATATTTGAAGCGATTGTCCTGGGCATCGTTCAGGGCCTCACGGAATTTCTGCCCGTATCCAGCACGGCACATCTGGCGCTCGTCCCATGGATCGTAACCAAGCTGGGGCTGGCGAACTGGAGCGACCCCGGACTGACGTTCGACGTAGCCCTGCACGCCGGAACCTTGTTCGCCATCCTTCTGTACTTCTGGCGCACCTGGATCCAGATCATCCGCGCAGCGCTGGGCGGGCCCGTGGTGCGGTTCTCGGAGGTCAGCGACGATCAGCGCGATTTGACACCGGAAGAACAGCGTCGCGAACGGCAGTTGCTGTGGTTCATGATTGCCGCGACCGTGCCTGCTGCCATTGCCGGCGCGCTGCTCGAGAAGCGTATCGAGACGACCTTCCGCGCACCGGCGCTGGTGGCGGCCATGCTGATCATCGTGGCCGTGATCATGTGGTTCGCCGAGCGCAGCAGCGAGTTCAGCAAGCCGCTGTCCGATATCGACCTGACCGATGCGTTAACCGTCGGCGTGATGCAGGCGTTTGCGGTGATTCCCGGCGTGTCGCGCTCGGGCATCACGATTACCGGTGGGCTGTTCCGGAATTTCACCCGCGAGGCTGCGGCACGATTCAGCTTCCTGCTGTCGACGCCGATCATTGCCGGCGCGGCACTGCTGAAGCTGCACCACGTGATGAAGACAGGTCTCCCGCCCGGCATGGCGACGGGCTTTGCTGTCGGCATCATCGTGTCGGCCATCGTGGGCTATGCGACCATCGCGTGGTTCATCCGGTATTTGAAGACGCGAACTCTGACAGTGTTTATCCTGTACCGTATTTTGTTTGGCATCGCGGTGCTGTTGTTGGGGTACATGGGACATTACGCGGGGTAATGGAAGGTAACGAGAACTAACGGTATACACGAACCCGGGCTTTGTTTTCAGGTGTCATCCTGAGCGCAGGCGTGCCGCCTTTGCAGGCCGGAGTCGAAGGACCCCTTTAGTAGTTCAAGTGGTGGCGACAGACGTTGTTCCTCGCGCTGAAACGGCCTGTCGTCCCTAAAGGACTTGGATTATTACTGACACGTCTACCCAGGACTGCGTCCTGGGCTAACGGCGGAACACCCCGCGTCTGCGGGGTTCGGCCATCTAACAGCCCGAGACTAATGCGCCGGAACAGCCGTGCATCTTTGGATCAGGACAACCTCTGTCAGTCCCTTGTGCTCGAGAGCGATTGAACGCGGCAATAGCGGTCCCTTCGGCTGCGCTTCGGGATGACACCCTCAAATTAACCCCGCGGGGCACTTCTCTTCACCCAACTCCAGAGCAGCAGCCCTCATCCAACTTGAGTTGTCCAATTACCGTTCGACCAAGGTTTCGCTATGCCAACTTTGCCAAACAAGAATTCGCAGGAGCTCCACGTCCTCTCGCAGCTGACCCTTAACCCGGCAACCGCCGAGCCGGCCGTCGACTATGTTGCCGGCTTGAGCAACGAGCAACGCGACGCACTGGTCTCGCTTGGCCGATTCGAACCACGTCGTCGTTCGCGCCTTCCAGGTGGTTGCGCAGATGGCCGGCAGCAACACGGAGCTGGCCGGTTGGGCGAACGGAGTTCTGGCGAAGGAACAGGCGCGCATTCAGAACGCGCTGACCTACCTGCACCATATCTGCGATGCGCTGGAGCAGGGCGGCTGTCCGACGACGGTGATGAAGTCGCTCGATCACTGGCCGGACCTGGGCAACGATCTCGATCTCTACACCACCGCCGACGAGCGGCAGGTCGCGCAAATCATGACCTCGCGCATGGGCGCGCATACTGAGCCGCGCAGCTGGGGCGACCGGCTGGCGAACAAATGGAACTTTGCCGTGCCCGGCCTGCCGGAGTCGGTGGAAGTTCACGCGCAGCGTCTGGGTCAAACCGGCGAGCACATCGCAATGGCCCGGCGCTTCGTCACCCGGCGCGTGCCAAAAACGCGTCACGGGGATGACGTTCCTGGTTCCGGCTCCCGAGGAGCGCGTGATCGTCGCAACCCTACAGCGCATGTACCGGCACTTCTATTTCCGGGTCTGCGACATCGTGAATACCTCGGCTCTGCTGGAAGAAGGATCTCTCGATTTCGCGGAGTTGAAGAAGGCCGCCGACATGGGCGCCATCTGGCCCGGCGTGGCGACGTATCTTAAGATTGTCTGCGATTACGCGCGCCAATACCGCGGCAGCGCACCGGAGTTGCCGAGTGAAGTACTCGCGGCAGCGCGTTTTGGCGGAGAAGTAATTCACGCGCGCGGCAAATTCCTGCGGGTGCCCGATCATGCCCAATGGCGCCGACCTCTACACCCGCCAGGTCACCTACACGGCTCTGCGCGGCGATGTTCCGGCCACTCTCCGGCTCTCGCTGCTTCCCTACCTTGCATCGGCGGCAGCTGTAGCTTTCCGGATTACCGGCAGCGATAAAGGAATTTGGTGAAACCCGCCGTCTCGGCGAGGCATCTACAGCACGAAGTTTTCGATCGGCGTAGGGATGTGCAGTCGTGTGTTGGCACGACAGAGTGCTCGAGCGCAGCTAGGCAACTAAATTGCCAACATTTCGTCACATGGCGCTTGCCGCATTGTGACATTGGTAAAGATAATAGCGGCTAGTTGTGGGGGAGAGGACGACTCGATTCTTTCCCTGCAACGTGTTGTAACAAACTTTCTGTTTTGCAAAGATCGTCTGCGCCGTGAGAGCCTTCACCGTTATCGGCCGTCTCTGCAAGCCCTACACTCTTCGTCTGCCTGCGCCGCACCATTCGAGTGCCATTCATGCAAATCACTGACAACAAAAAAGAAATCAAATTCACTCGAGGAAGAGGATACTTCACCTATGCCGGTCACTCGCATCGATTTCCCTATTGATGAACTGACGCGTCCTCAAAGCGAGGAAGAGATTCAACGCAAGCTGGCGCAAGAGCGCGCGCGACTGGCGAGCATGATGGGACTGGACAGCGGCCCGGTGCGCCACTTCCAGCGCCCGGTCGAGCGGCCCTTTACCGCCGAAGAGCGCGGCAAGGTCACCATCCTCTTCGGCGGCCTCACCTGGAAGCATGAGCGCGTGATCCAGGCGGTGTTTGAAGGTTGCGGCTATCGCTGCGAGATCATGCCGGTACCCAACGTGTCGGCCTTCCAACTTGGCAAAGAGTACGGCAACAACGGCCAATGCAATCCGACGTACTTCACGGTCGGCAACCTGGTGCAGCACCTGCAGACGATCGAGCGCGAGCGTGGAATTTCCAAGCAGGAGATCATCAACAACTACATCTTCTTCACCGCCGGATCGTGCGGCCCCTGCCGCTTCGGCATGTACGAAGCCGAGTATCGCCTGGCGCTGCAGAACGCCGGCTTCGACGGCTTCCGCGTACTGCTCTTCCAGCAGAACGATGGAGTGAAGGCTGCCTCTGGCGAAGCCGGACTGAAGTTCACGGTCGACTTCGGCATGGGCATGTTCAATGCGCTGAACCTTGGCGACATCATGAACGAGATGATTTACCGCGTCCGTCCGTATGAAGTGGAGAAGGGCAAGACCGACGAAGTCTTCCACTCCTCGATGGACACGCTCTGCACCATGCTGCGCGAGCGCAAGCCGTTTGAAGACCACGAAGACCTGCCGGAGTGGATGGCGAAGAAGGTCCGCGCCAACAAGGGCAAGAAGTGGGAGGTCTGGGTCAACTCGCTGCTGAAGGTCCGCGAGCAGCTTATACGGCGATCCCTATAAAGATGCGCTGGCCGCGGTGCGCAATGAGATGGCGACGATTGAAGTCGACCGCCTGAAGGTGAAGCCGGTGGTGAAGATCATTGGCGAGTTCTGGGCGCAGATCACCGAAGGCGACGGCAACTTCCACATGTTCGAGTTCCTGGAGCGCGAGGGCGCGCAGGTGCTGGTGGAACCCATCGGCACCTGGGTGATGTACATGATGTACCAGGTGAAGGCTCGCGCCGCGGCCCGCCGCTCGCTCGACGCTCCGTACAAGAATCCCAAGTGGTACGAGTTGCAGAAGCTGGCGAAGAACGAGCTGAAGTTCAAGCAGAAGCAGTGGATGATCGGCGCCGGCGAGCGCATCTACGCGCGGCAGTATCAGTCGCGCGGTGCACGGCCTCGGCGACATTGCCCACGAGCTGGTCGACCAGAAGATGATGGCCGACATGGCGAATCCGTTCTACAACCAGTTCGCGCGCGGCGGCGAAGGCCACCTGGAAGTCGGCAAGAACGTTTACTACACCAAGAACCAGCTGTGCCACATGGTGCTGGCGCTGAAGCCCTTCGGCTGTATGCCTTCGTCGCAGTCGGACGGCGTGCAGTCCGCCGTCGCCAATCACTTCAAGGAGATGATCTTCCTGCCCATCGAAACCTCCGGCGAAGGCGAGATCAACGCGCACAGCCGCGTGCAGATGGCGCTGGGCGAAGCCAAAGTGAAAGCGCGCATGGAATTCGAACAGGCGCTCAAGGCGACGCGGCAAGCGTCTGGACGATATTAAAGGATTACGTGGCCGAGCATCCCGAGCTGCGCAATGTCTTCTACCCGGTGCCGCACCGTCACGGATACGCAGGCGTGGCCGCGAGCTTCGTCTTCCACGTCAGCGACCTGATGAACGGCAAGACGCGGCTTGAAGAGCGTTCCGGCAACTACGGCCCGGCGGCGCTTAGCTGCGGCCGCAGCCTAGACCGCAGGCAGACGAATCGACTCTCGCGCGGGCGGCACCAGCCACATGCCGCCGGCGCGGGCCATCAACGGGGCTGCCGGATACAGTCGCTTCGCGTTTACTCAGGGTTCAGCCGAGCGGCGCCGCCAGCCACAGAAAGGATGACTCTCCTCATGGCCGAAGTGCAGACACCAGAGGGGACGCACGCCGCCCCTACTTATCGTCTCGATGTCGAACTTCATGAACTGTTGATGAAGCCGCCGGAGCAGCCGCGTCTGCTGCCTCCGCCGCCTGACGGAAAGCTGCAGACGCTGCCGGAAGCCGGTGTTCCCGCAGCATCCGGAGCTGATGACTGCGCCGGACGAAGACTACTTTCCGAAGAACGGCAAGCGCACGCACAGCGCCAAGCGTATGTATCGCGCCATGCGGGGATGGGCGTTTCCCTGGATTCGCTCGCGTGTGCTGCCGGGCGACTTCCACCCGATCATCGCCTACCTGTTCAACGAGTGGAAGTGCAACCTCGACTGTCATTACTGCTGGGCGTTCGACAACAGCGTTCGCGGCATGACCGAGGACACGGCCAAGCGTTCGATCGACTGGCTGCGCGATTCCGGCGCCGGCGTGCTGGCGTTGATGGGCGGCGAACCGCTGCTGCGTCCCGACCTCGCGCACAAGATCATCTACTACGCGGTCAAGAAGGGCTTCTGGGTTTATCTGCCGACGAATGGCCGGCTGATGTGGCCCAAGGTGATCGACAAGATCGCCGATGCGGGCGTGGGCGTGGTGAACCTGGCGGTGGATTGCGTGGGACGACGTTCCTGGGAAAGGGCTGCCGAAGGCGATGGTGCCGATTCGCAGCCACTTCGATTACCTGGTCAAGAAGCAGTACAAGTACGGATATTCAGCGTGTTTCTCAACATCAATATCTGCGCCAACAATATGGATGACGTGCGGCAGTTGACGGAACTGGCACACGATAACGGCATCGCGACCGACTACCACATTTGCGAGTCGCCGATGACCGAGCAGCCGCACTTCAAGCACCTGTATACGAATCCGACGTTCATCCGCGAAGAGCATCATGCCGCTGCGGCGGAGCTGATCGATTGGCTGATTGAGAAGCAGAAGTCGGGCTATCACATGGTGAACTCAGTGCAGCGCCTGGCGCAGATGAAGAACTTCATCCATGGCGATCTGCACGACTGGGGCTGCCGCGCGGGACACAACTCGCTGATCGTCCGGGTGGACGGAACGTTGGCGCCGTGCTTCCCGATGTACTCGGCCGGATATGACTGGGGCACGATCGAGAACCACAAGTTCGAGACGAAGCAGTTGAAGGAAATGAAGAAGGAGTGCCAGAAGAGCTGCTTCTCGACGCTGAATCACATTCTGGCGTTCTGTTACAACGACCGCCGCGTGATTAACTGGATGCTGAAGCAGGCCAAGCATGGCTTCCGGAGGGTTGAAGGCAACTTTGGAGATTAGACAGAAGGTACCGTCCCTACGGGACTTGGGTCTCGTGGGAAACGTTACCCCTGGCTGAGGCCCGGGGCTAAAGCAAATATCGCCCTTCGGGCTGTTTGGAGCCGCGCAACGACGCGATTTGATTGAGCCGCGGGCGTGAGCCCGCGGTCGAGTAGACAATATAAGACCCAAGCCCTTTCGGGGGCGACACCAGGCAGAGCGGGGCTTCAGTCCCGCCTTACCCATGAGCGGGCGCTACGACCCGCAACATCACGGAGGCTAAGTGAGTCACTCTCACCAACCCGGATCCTGTGAGCACGGCCCAGAGAAGGTCGATGTCCGTCTTGAATCCCTAACGAATTCTGCGCCCAAAGAAGACTTCCCTTCCCGCGCGCATCCTCGCCAAGTCGCGCGAGGTCGCCGCGCAATCCGGCCACAAGGCTGTGTACACGGTCGGCATGGACGTCGGCTCGACCACGGTGAAGGCCGTAGTCGTTGAAGCCGAAACCGACAAGATGATCTGGCAGGACTACCAGCGCCACGAGACCAAGCAGCCGGAGAAGCTGCTGGAATTCCTCAAGCGCATGCAGGACGAGGTCGGCATCGCTCCGCACAATTGCCGCATCTTCATCACCGGCTCGGGCGGCGGCGCGCTGGCCAACCTGGTGGGCGCAAAGTTTGTGCAGGAAGTAACGGCGGTCTCGCTCGCAGTCGAGAAGATGCATCCGGAAGTGAACTCGGTGATCGAACTTGGCGGCCAGGACGCCAAGATCATCGTCTTCAAAGAAGACGAGAACACCGGACGCAAGAAGAAGATTCCTTCGATGAACGACAAGTGCGCCGGCGGCACGGGCGCGGTCATCGACAAGATCAATGCCAAGCTGAAGATTCCCGCCGACGAGCTCTGCGACCAGGGCTATACCGGCATCAAGCTGCATCCCGTGGCCGGCAAGTGCGGCGTCTTTGCCGAGACCGACATCAACGGGCTGCAGAAGCAAGGCATTCCGCCCGATCAGCTGATGGCTTCGCTGTTCGATGCCATCGTTCTGCAAAATCTCACGGTCCTCACGCGCGGCCACACACTGCGTCCGCACGTGCTGCTGCTGGGCGGTCCGAACAGTTTCATCCGCGGCATGAAGGAAGCGTGGCAGCAGAACATTCCGCGCACCTGGGAAGAGCGCAAGGTACAGCTGCCCGAGGGCGCGAAGCCCGAAGAACTGATCAAGGTTCCGGAGAACGCGCAGTACTTCGCCGCGCTGGGTGCGGTTGAGTTCGGCAAGGATGAAGAGCCCGAAGTCGGCATCTACATGGGCACCGAGTGCCTGGAGGACTACATCACCGTCGGACGCCAGGCGGAGAAGGCGAAGTCCGGCGCTGCCGGCCTGAGCGCCTCGGATGCAGAGCTGGCGGAATTCAAAGAGAAGTATCGGGTGCCGAAGTTCATCGGCGCGAAGTTTACGACCGGGATCGACTGTGCGCGGATTTGTCGGCCTCGACGGCGGCTCCACGTCTACGAAGGCTGTGCTGCTCTCCGAAGACGGCGACGTGATGTGCAAGGCCTACCAGCTTTCGGGCGGCAATCCCATCCAGGACACGATCGACATGTTCGTCGCGCTGCGACAGCAGGTCGAGTCGCAGGGCTGCTCGCTGGAAGTTCTCGGCGTCGGAACTACGGGCTATGCGAAAGATGTTCTGAAAGACGTGCTGAAGGCCGATGTGGCGCTGGTGGAAACCGTTGCGCACACCGAGTCGGCAATGAAGTTCTACAAAGAGCCGCACGTCATTGTCGACGTCGGCGGCCAGGACATCAAGCTCATCATCCTGAAAGACGGGCGGGTCAAGGATTTCAAGCTGAACACGCAGTGCTCGGCCGGAAACGGATACTTCCTGCAAGGCACGGCCGAGTCGCTGGGCTATAAGGTCGAGGATTACGCGGACATCGCCTTTTCCGCCGGCACCATGCCGATCTTCGGCTATGGCTGCGCGGTATTCATGCAGTCCGACATCGTCAACTTCCAGCGCCAGGGCTGGCGCGGCGAAGAGATTCTTGCCGGACTGGCGAACGTTCTGCCGAAGAACATCTTCCTGTACGTGGCCGGCATTCCGAACCTGGCCAAGCTGGGTTCACGCTTTATCCTACAGGGTGGGACACAGAAGAATCTCGCGGCGGTGAAGTCCGAGGTCGACTTCATTCACTCGCACTTCCACGGCGCAGGCATGGAGCCGGAAGTCATCGTCCACGAACATTGCGGCGAGTCGGGCGCGATCGGCGCCGGCGTCGAAGCCATCCGGCTGTACAAGAACGGCCATCGCACGACGTTTATCGGCATTGAGGCGGTGCAGAAGATCGGCTACAAGACCACGCGCAACGAGGACACGCGCTGCTACTTCTGCAAGAACAACTGCCTGCGCACGTTCATCGACGTCAATGTCGGCGATAGCGTGATGGAACCTGCCTCCCCGCTACCGGTGTTCAAGTCGAAGGTGCCGCTGCAAACCGGCGAACGCCGTCTGATTATCTCCACCTGCGAAAAAGGCCAGGTCGAAGATGTCAACGCCATGCGCGGCATCAAGGCCGGGCTGGACGCGATCAAGAAAGAGAATCCTAACTTCGTCGATCTGGCGGCGCATGAGGTCTGGCGCCCGCGCAATTCCCCAGAAGCGTAGCCGATCCGCCGCCGGCTCCCGGCAAATGGGATTTCGGTAAGACGAAGTCGGCAATTCTGAATCGCGTCGAACTGATGAAGAAGCGCGACAAGCATACGCATCGGCATGCCGCAGGGTGCTGAACATGTACCTGTTTGCGCCGCTGTTCAGCGGCTATCTCGAAAGCCTGGGCGTGCAGCCGGAGAACTTGGTCTACTCGGAGTTCACCGGACAGGAAATGTACCGCCAGGGCGCGGGACGCGGCGCTATCGATCCCTGCTTCCCGTCGAAGATCGGCATTCCGCACGTCTACAACCTGATCTTCCAGAAGCACGTGAAGAAGCCGCTCGACGCCATTTTCTTCCCCATGATCGACACCATGAATCAGCCCCTGAAGAACTGCAGCGGCGCCAATGCGTGTCCCACCGTCACCGCAACCCCGAATGCGGTGAAGGCGGCGTTCATCAAAGAAGGCGACGTCTTCAAGGACAACGGGATCACGTACCTCGATCCGATCCTGAACATCGACGACAAGCAGCCTGTTCGGCCTGCAAATGTTCCAGACCTTCGGACCGCTGCTTGGCCTGTCGGAAGAAGAAAGCGAGCGAGCGTTGGAGGCTGGCTTCAAGGCCTTCGAAGATTACGACACCAGCATGCGCCAGCGCTCCCGCGAAATGCTCGACACCCTGGAGCGCGAGAACCGGCTGGGCATCGTCATGCTGGGCCGCGTCTATCATCACGACCCCGGCTTGAATCACGAGATCATGGAGGAGTTCCAGAAGCTGGGCTATCCAGTGTTCTCGCAAAGCCTTCTGCCGATGGATGAAGACATCCTGGACCGGCTGTTCGGCGAGGAAGTTCGCTCCGGCGCGATCACGCATGCGCTCGATATTCGCGACGTTTGGAAGAATGCTTACTCCGGCAGCACCAACATCAAGATCTGGGCGGCGAAGTTTACCGCGCGGCATCCCAACCTGGTGGCGCTGGAGATCAGCAACTTCAAGTGCGGCCACGACGCGCCCATCTATAGCGTGATCGAGGACATCATCGAGAAGTCGGGCACGCCGTACTTCTCCTTCAAGGATCTGGACGAGAACAAGCCGACCGGTTCGATTAAGATTCGCGTGGAGACCATCGATTACTTCCTGAAGCGCTATCGCGAAGACCTGCTAAAGAAGGCGGACACGCGCGAAGGACCTCGAAGCGCAATTGGCGGAGTACGAGCGTGCTCTACGACTGAACCTGACGCACAAGTCGGTGTCACGGGAAGCGAACTTAGTTCCCTTCCCGGCGCCAATGGAAGAGCCGCGTGCGGCGACGGCGCAGGGCGACGATTAGCGAGAGCCAATTGCCGTCCACGCGCAATCCGGAAGCTTATGTGCACCGAAAGTGCCGCGTTCACTACTCACTGGTGAACGCGAACTCTGTCCGTCCGTCAAATCTCTGCGGGCATTCTCTCAGGAGCCAGTGATGATTTTCGTCGCCCGGGTTCTTGTGGCGATCATCCTGTCTGCCGCGCTTGCGCCAGTTTTCGCGCAGAGCGATCGCAAGCACATCGTGCTTGAACCGTCAGCGGAGCGAAACACGGCGCCCTGGAGCGATGGGGTTCTGGTTGGCGACACGCTCTACCTCTCGGGCTATATCGGAGTGGATCCTAAGACGGGAGCGGTTCCTGCCTCGGCCAAGGAGGAAACGCGGCTGGCCATGGACGATCTCAAACGGCGGGTCGAGGCGGCAGGCATGACCATGGATGATCTGGTCAAGGTAAATGTCTATTGCACCGATTTGACGCTGTTTGACAGCTTCAATTCCGTGTACCACACCTATTTCCACGACGGCTTCCCGGCGCGCATCTTTATCGGGTCGAGCAAACTCTTGCTGGGTGCTCACTTTGAAATTACCGGGATCGCCGTCAAACGCAATAAATAATGGCTCACGTTATGATGGCCACTTTATAATCCAAATTCGGCCGGATAGGACGACTCGGAAACGAGCGGCTCTGCGTCGGCTTCAACCGACTAAACATGCCCCTGACCAGCGACACCAAGAAAGTGATGTTCGAGATCTACCGCGACAGCGACTTCGGCGGCCGCTACAAAGTCGTTTACTTCACCGAACTCGGCGAGCACGACAAGGAAACCGAAATCGAAAACGCCATGCGCGGCCAGCACATTTTTGACGGGTTCCTGCTGCATCGCGAACGCAATCAGGCCAAACAGGTGGTGGACGAGATTCTCGAGCGATTGAATCGCGGCGAAAACATCGACGAGACCGCCATTCGCGAAAACCTGCAGCCCTTCCTGGCATAGTTCGTCGCGTTTCCTACCCTGCCGGGGCCGACTGGCTCAGCCGGCACTTACGCTTCGGTTGCCGATCCTCCACGTGTCATCCGGGATTCCCAGGACAAATTCTTGATACAGCTGCCAAGCCGCCTCGCGGCATCGAATCACATTCACGTTGACTGAGGAACGTCATCACTATGAACAAAAAAGAAATTAATTCCCCTTGGATCACGGCCAACTTTGTCATCTGGTTTTGCGGAGTCGGATGCGTTGCACTCCTGCTGTTTCTGGGGCACTACATCTGGAGAGTTTTCTGAGCCAGCTCGACCGTCTGGCCGTCAGCGCCGATTCCGCACTGCAAAGGAAGGTACCTTGATTCGTCGAACTCACAGTTATGCCATCGCCCTGGCGTTGCTTACATTCTCGGCTGCCGGGTGCAACCAGGCCGTGAATAACGATCTCGCCTACAAGGCGGCGATCAATGATCACTTTAAGGCGTATCCCGCATGTCTTTGGCACGATCCCAAGAAGTTCCCGGTTCAGGCTGCGACTTCGGATGACGCCAAGACCGAAGGCTATGATGCGTTGACGCAAGAAGGCCTGCTGACGCGCACCACGGCGGAAAAGAAGATCATCATCATTTCAAAGCAAGTCAACAATTACGATCTGTCCGACAAGGGCCGCTCAACCTGGACACCGGATACTTCGCAGCCGGGTTATGGCAATTTCTGCTACGGCAATCGCGAGGTGACTTCCATCGACAGCTCGACTCCCGGCACAAACGGCGACGGCGCCAAGACGGCCGCGATCGCCTATCACTACAAGATCGCGAACGTGCCGGCGTGGGCGAACTCTGCCTCGATCAAGACCGCCTATCCCAACCTGGCCGATGCGTTGGCCTCGAATCCGGCCGATACCGCGACCCTGGTCCAGACCGGCGATCGCTGGGAGTATACGAAGTAGCAGGCTGCAAACCGGCGCAGCGAAGCTCCGGCAGAGCGCTTACGGATGCCGATGTAGAACGTGAGTCGCAATGTCTGGCCAGAACTCGCGGAAGACATTCGTCAGAGCATCACGTCCAATGGCCCAGGCATATTTACTGGCGATATCCCCGAAACTGCGATCGCCTGCGGGATAGTAGCTGGCGGAGATTCCCTGGGCGACTCCGCGGCCCAGGATCTCCGAGGTGTTAAAGCCATTCTTGCCCTGGTAGTTCGGAGTGATCAGCACACGGCTGGCTGCATACACTGCGCGCTTGAGAAATGGGCCCTCGCCCATCGAGTAATAACGCTCGTCCTGATGAAAGATGGTTGGCATCAGGAAGATGACCATGTAGTTGCCGTCGGTCTTGTCCACAAAGCCGCGCCAGTAGTACTGCCCGAATCCGCCCATTCCCTTACCCAGCTCAGGATGGGCATTGTTTCCCTCAGCGATAGCCGAGGTGATTCCGACAAAGATGAATGATGAGTAGTCAAAGCTATTTTGCGTCGCGATCTTGAAGGCCTCCTTCGGAGTCGGCGGCGGCGGTATCGCTCCTGCACTGACCGCGCGATAGTTCGGCATGATCCCGAGAATGCGTTTGGGTTGCTGCTTGGAAGGATCGACCTCTTTGTTTGCGGCGTGGGTGCTGGGCGCGTCCGGCAGAGTTACCACTCCCGATTGAGGTTGTGGAGGGTTGCTGGTCTGGTTCGGGGTGGGCGCAGCCGCCGCCGGACTTGCGGGTGAGGGCGGAGTGCCCTGCTGGCCGAACGCCCAACCGGCCGTCAGCGTGACAAGAATTATCGCAAGAACAAAACGCAAGAACATCCTCCACTTTCTTTTTGGCCACCCCACCAGGTACAACGCCCCGTCAAGGCACACTTCGCTCAAGCTGCTTGTATGTTTGATGGCGATTCAAGGAAATAATGGCTCTACTCGTTCAGTAGGACTGCGGTATTTCAAGACTAACAGCGCGTTACCGGAGAGAGTTATCCTTCGCACGAATAGTGCCGTATTTGGATAGATTACTTGATTTGCAACACGGCTAATCCGTTCACCGGCAACTGGAAAGTCAGTGAGCCGTTATTCAGGGGCCGCATCTCCGGCTGAGACAATTGCGAGTTCTGGCGCAGATTCATGATCTGCTGCTGCGATGGATATTTCGGACTCCCCATCGCCTGCCAGAGTCCCAGCGTGTTGCCATGGCTTTCATCTACCCGCTGGATAGAGGCCTGCGCATTCGGCCCGACGCCTGTGAGTTGCAGATGCACATTCTTCGGAGCGCCAGTGGAGCCGGGGTTGACGATGTTCCAGAGCGCCAGCACCAGCGAGCCGTCCTTTGCCTTGGTGACCAGCACGTGGGGGTTCTTGTTCTCCACGCGCTGATCGCCCAAGCCATGGAGGATCTGCATCGCATAAAAAGATGGCTTGGGAATGTTGCCGGCCGCGATCAGTCCAAAGCCGCCATAGAAGGGCGTCTTCACCACACCCTGCTCTTCGAAGACATCGGAGAATGTCCACAACGACATCATCTCCGTCAGACCGTCGCACTGCGCGATGGTGGTCGCCAGCCACGGGCCCATGTAGATCGAGTCGGTGACCGCCACCTCATTGTCGTATGCCGCGTTGAACTCGCTCCAGATCAGCGGGATGTTCGGTTGTGACGATGCCTTGATCTCCGCATGAACTTTTTTCACCGAGCGGCAGACCATCTGGTCACGCGCAATGTTTTCGTTGGTTCCGAAGACATCGCTGGCACTGTCATTGCCGTAGACATGGGTGGAGACAAAGTCCAGCGGAACATGTGCCTGCTCGGCGTGCTTGATCATGTCCGGGATCCATGCGGCCTGCGCGGTTGCGGGACCACCGATGCGCAGACGCGGGCTGACGGATTTCACGTCGCGCGCGGTGTGATCGTAGAGCACAAAGTACGTCTTCTGCCGAGGAGCTCCGGCCCAGAAATCGAGGTTGGGTTCGTTCCACACCTCGAAGTACCAGCTGGCTACTTCGTCGATGCCGTAGCGATCGACCAGGTGCTTCACGAACTGCGTCATCATGTCGTCCCAGATGGCGTAGTCCTTCGGCGGCGAAATGTTGGGACGATACCAGAACGACTGAAAGAACTCCGAACCTGCCAGCTTGTAAGGCATGAAGCTGATCTCGACAAAGGGCTTCACTCCGGAGGCCAGGAGCCCATCGTAAATCTGATCGACATAGGAAAAGTTGTAGACCGGATTGCCGTGCTTGTCCTCGGTATAGATGCCCACGTCGTCATTCAGAATGCCGTGAAAGCGAACGTACTGAAATCCAGTGCTCTGGTGGACGGCCCGCAGGTCCTGGCGATAGGAATCGCGCAGGCTGAGAACCGCTCGTCCGGAGCCGAACATCTGCTCCCAGAAATGCGGAAATGGGTGTGCCGGCGCGTTCGCGTCGATGGTAATGGTTTCGCTAGGGGCCTGTGCGGCCAAGGGCAGCGCGCAGGCAAGGACGAGGGTCAGGAAAACAATTCGGGCTCGCATCTTGGTCGAATGAGAGTACAACGGCTACCCCTACGATGATTATCGACATTGCCCAGTTTTCTGCCAATTCAGACTGGCAGGGTCTGGTGTTCACAAATGTTTGTGGAAATGTGTTGTCACAGGCGAAACCGCAGCCCGCAGCCGATAATCTAAGGCCAGAGAGGATTTCCCGTGAACCATAGAACGATCGGCAAGTCTGACCTCCAGGTCTCGGCCATTGGGCTGGGGTGCAACAACTTTGGTTACGTCGCCAGCATGGATGTCGAGGCCTCCCGCAGAGTGATTGATAAGGCCATCGACTCCGGCATCCATTTCTTTGATACTTCCGACAGCTACGGAACCTCCGAAAACATTCTCGGTGAAGTCCTGGGCGAGCGGCGGAAGAAGATCATCCTGGCAACCAAGTTCGGCTCGAAACCGAATGCGCTGGGCGAGAAGAGTGGCGCCTCGCGCGGCTACATCCTCGCCGAAGCGGAAGAGAGCCTGCGCCGTCTGCGTACGGACTACATCGACCTCTACCAGATTCACTATCCCGATCCCAAAACGTCCATCGACGAAACTTTGCGCGCGCTCGACGATCTGGTGAAGAGCGGCAAGGTGCGGTATGTCGGATGCTCGAACTTCTCTGCCACGCAATTGCAGGAGGCCGAGAACGCTGCGGCGAAGCATTCTGTGAAGACCTTCGTCTCCAGTCAGGACGAGTACAGCCTGCTGGTGCGCGATCTCGAGCGCGAGCGACTGCCGCTGATCGAGCGGCTGGGAATGAGCGAGCTTCCCTATTTTCCCCTGGCCAGCGGTTTGCTGACGGGCAAGTATAAGAAGGGTCACACAGCGCCGAAGGGCACGCGACTGGGCGAAAAGCAGGCGCTCGCCGATCGCTACCACACTGAGGCGAATCTGGAGAAGGCAGAGCGCTTGCAGCGATTCGCCGAAGAACGCGGGCACACGCTACTGGAGCTGGCATTCAGCTGGCTGCTCTCTCGCAAGGCCGTGGCTAGTGTGATCGCGGGGGCAACCAGGCCCGAACAGGTTGAGGCCAACGCGAAGGCCGGCGATTGGGCACTCACCGCCGACGACCTCGCCCAAATCGACCAGATCACCCAGGACACGAAGCCGGTTCTGCAGTCAGCTTAGTCTTCTTCGGCAGACGACCTCAGACTCCGGAAGCCGTTCGCGGAGTGTGGGATTCAAATCGCCCGGGAGGTGGCAAATCGGCCCTCTTTGGTGGCAGCGAATGCGTCCCGGGAAATATTCTGTTGCACTTTGTTTGCAACTCGTTGCGAAGTGTTGCGTTTTGCATGCACGCCATACCTCCGTCCCGTGTATCCCTGCCGCCTTATCCTTTTCCGACCGGTCTTGCCGGTCCACATCGCACCTAGCCGGCCACACCGCGTCCGGTTGGTTCATTTCCTAGCTTTTCGCCCAGAATCAGGCTAGCGCCGCAAGCAGCTACAGCGACCCTCGACCGGGTGTTCAGAATCGCAACCTATTTGCTGCCATAGAATTACCCATGGCTGTACTACTATGATACATAGTACTTTAGGGGCACTTGCAACCAGTTGCGCAACTTTGCAACTGACACCGGAAACTGCAACATTCGGCAGACATTGAGCGCTTGTCGTCACCTGTTTATCCCGCTAGGATTCATCTCGTTTCTGTTCTTCCCCGCAGCAGAGGAATCAAACCAGATGAGGTCGCAATTGAGAGTTGTACTGACCGTCTTGCTGTTAGCGTCCCTGGCAACAGTTGCGCTGGCGGCAGACAAGAAGCCCGCAGCGTCCCCTGCGCCCGCCACCTACCTGATCACCAACGACGACGACCCCACCACGAACAGCTATGTGAGTTTTTTCACACCCGGTGGAACGCCGACCGCTCCAACCTTGACCTTCTCCACCGGGGTTAATACCGGCGGTTTGGGACTTGCCGGAGGATTTTTCCCGCTGCCGCGTCTGGCACTGCCGGTTGATGGCTCCACGCCTTGCGTTTACGCCACCAATGCCGGCACAGGCGACATCGCCGGTCTCAACATCCAGACGAAAGCGATCACTGGAAACTTCCTGGGTTCGAGCGGCGACGCTGGAGACACTAACGGTATCGGTGTCGTAGTGAATGACAGTTACGTGTACGCCGGGTATGGAGCGTCGAACACCATTGGAACGTTTGCCGTCCTGCCAGGTTGCCAGCTCTCGTTTCTGGGGGACGCCCCGGCTGCCGGTTTGAACGGCGGCTCGATTGCCGGCATGGCGTTGCATGGCCAGATGCTGGTAATCACCTATGCCGACGGTTCCATCGAGTCTTTTAATGTCTCGAACGGAATTCCAGTCTCGAATGGCGACGCGCAGAACTCCACGGCCTTTATGCGCAACAGCACCTATTTTCCCGAAGGCGTGGACATCACTTCCGACGGACACTATGCCGTCTTTGGCGATTCGTCGCTGGACATCGTAGTCGAAGTTTCCGATATCTCTTCCGGGCATCTGACGCCGACCGTTGCTTACACCCTTAACGTGATGAACAGGACGCCTTCGGCGGCAACCGCACCAACTCTGCGCGGAGCCAATTCCGCTGCCGTCCGCTTAAGTCCCGATGAAACGTTGCTCTATATCAGCAACAACGAAGTGGGTTCGGTTTCGGCTACATTCTTCAACGCGCATACGGGCACGGTTTCCGGAGGCTGTAGCTCTCCAAGCCTGAATGGGTTCCTCAACCCCTGGACCTTTACTGGCGCCCTCGCCTTGCGTGACAACACCGGAAGCGGCGGCGTGGTCTATGTCGCCGAGTACAGCACCGACACCTCCTACCTTGGCGTACTTAACGTCAACGTTAATGGGGGCCGCTGCACTTTGACGGAATCGACCGGCTCGCAGGTCCCGGATCAGTCCAGTTCCGGTCTGCTGTCGATTGCGACTTACCCCACGAGGTCATTTTGATCTCCGCCGGCGGTCGTCGGACTGCTTCATTGAATCGGTCGCGCACGGCAATGCGTGACAGCGTTAGAACGCAAGCGAAATCTGTCAGGGAGTTTGGAATGCGTGCAATTGTTCGAGCTGCTTTGTTGGTGACACTGTGCGGGATATCGTTAGTCGCCGCTTCGGCCCAGGCGCCCATTTGTCCGGTTCGTCCCTTGCCGGGCAATCCCGTCAACAATCCGGTCGACCTGTTCAGCCAGAACGGTGTTTTGACGGTGAATTTCGCCATGCAAGACGCCCTTGACATCGAGGGCTTCCTGCACTACTGCTATGCCTACACTTACCAGGGGCAGCAGATCGAAGCGCCGACTCTGCGCGTCAACCCGGGCGACACGCTGGTGGTTAATCTCACCAACAACCTTACGGAACAGAACGGCATGGCGAAAGCCAAGCCCATGCACATGCACCATATACCGGGCGCTCCTGCGGATGAGTGCGACGGTAACCAAGTGCTGGACATCTCCACCAACATCCACTTCCACGGATTGAATGTGCCGCCGATCTGCCACCAGGATGAAGTGATCAACACCATCGTCAATCCGGGCGATCCCACGTTCCAGTACTCGATTCAGATCCCGGCGAACGAGCCTCCGGGAATGTATTGGTACCACCCGCATATTCACGGCATCACCACGCCGCAGGTCAACGGCGGCGCGTCAGGGGCCATCATCGTCGAAGGCAGCAACCCGCTGACTCAGGGGTTGAACGAACGCGTCCTGATCTTCCGGGAACAGGGCAAGCTCAGCAACGCGCAGGATCCTGACGCGAATACGCAGCTGACCATCAACTTCCAGCCTGCGGTTTACCCCGAAGGCGGATTAGCTCCATCGATCACTGTACAGCCGGGCGCCCGTGAATTCTGGCGGTTCCTGAACGCCACCTCGAAGCAGTTCGCTGCTCTGCAGCTCACCTACGGCGGCGTGGTCCAGCAGCTCGAGGTGATCTCGATCGACGGCGTATCGCTTCCCACTCCTCTGTTCATGACCACGCTGAATATTCCTCCGGCAGGTCGCATGGAGTTCATCATCCCCGGCCTTCCCGCGGGCCAGACAGGAACCTTCTCGACCTTGGGCTTCGATACCGGAGCGGTCGGCGACATCAACGGGCCCCAGTTACTGGCCAAGCTGTCGACCTCCGGGAATCCGCAGATCCTGCAGCAGCAGCAAGCTCACCTGGCGCAGATCGCTGCGCACCCGGTGAAGCCGCCCACGCAGCCGGTGCGTTTCTCGAACCTGGCGAATCTTACTCCGAACCTGACCAGGAGCCTGTACTTCTCCGAGCAGAACACCGGCACGCACGGCAACACACTGTTCTTCCTCACGGTAGCGGGCCAGACGCCGAAGCTCTTTCACATGGATGATCCCCCGGCCATTGTGACCAACACGGGTAGCGTCGAAGATTGGACTCTCGCTAACCGTACGGGCGAGGTTCACGCCTTCCATATTCACCAGATTCATTTCCTGGTGATGGCGATCAATGGCGTCCCAGTGCCCAATCCCGAAATGCAGGATACGGTGATCATTCCCAACTGGACCGGGACGGGACCATATCCCACCGTGACGGTGCGCATGGATTTCCGCGATCCCAACATTGCGGGAACCTTCGTCTATCACTGCCACATTCTCGATCACGAGGACGGCGGCATGATGGCGAAGATTCAAGTCAATCCCGCAAACTAACCTTGATCGTGTGACGCAGCACGATCAAGGCCGCAGCCGCCGAGCTGGCAGACTCGGCGGCTGATTTTGTATCCGCGGCCGGTGCAGAGTTTTCAGGGCAACACAATCTTGCAGCGTCAGAGGTTGAAAATGCACAAAACACATGGTTCGGTGCGCGCTGGCTTGGTGTTGCTCATCTGTGCTTGCGCCTTCATGTCTGCTTCCGGGCAGCTACCGACGTGTCCTGCCCGTCCTGAAATCGGCGCGCTCGTCGTCAATCCGCCCGACCTCTACAGCCAGAACGGCGTGCTTAGCCTCGATTTGACGCTGCAGAATGCAATCGATAACGAAGGCTACATGCATTACTGCTACATCTACATGAGTCAGGGACAGCAGGTGGAGGCGCCCACGTTGCGGCTGAATCCCGGCGACCAGTTGATCCTGAACCTGACCAACAACATTCAGTCGCCCTTCGATCGCCTGCCCAGGAACTTCAAGCCGAACCTGAAGCAGCTGCATCAGGGAGCCATGCCGATGAGCAAAGCTCACCCTGCCGGCACACCGGACGATCCCTGCAACGGCGGCGAGATGCTGCCGTCCTCAACCAATATCCACTTTCACGGGCTGAACATCTCGCCCATTTGCCATCAGGACGAAGTCGTCAAGACCCTTATCCAGTCGGGCGATCCGCCGTTCCAATACAATTTTTCAGTACCTGCCAACGATGCTCCGGGGCTGTACTGGTACCATCCTCATCCGCATGGCTTCACCTTCAACCAGGTCAATGGGGGCGCCTCCGGAGCCATCATCCTGGAAGGCAGCAACCCGCTCACCGACGGTCTCACGGAGCACGTCATCATCATTCGGCAGCAATTTGGAGTCGGATTTGGCGGAGACCCGGACCAGGGGCCCTCTCGTCTTACGGTTAACTTTCAGCCCGTAATTCGCGGGGTGCGATACCCCTACCTCTATCAACAAACGGGTCACAAGGAATTCTGGCGGGTGGTGAATGCCAGCAGTGCAGCCATACTGAACCTTCAGCTACAATATAACGGCCTGCCGCAGTCGCTGGAGGTCGTCGGACTGGACGGCATTCCACTAAGTACGCCGGTCAACTACACCACCATCAATCTTCCTCCGGCCGGACGCGTCGAGTTCATCTCGCCTCCCATGGCGCCGAACCAGCAGGGAGTGTTTGAGACGCTGGGCTTCGATAGCGGTCCCATCGGCGATCTGGATGCGCCTACGCCGCTGATCACGGTCAGGGCATCGGCGGACCCGATGAAGTCCATGCCCCTGAAGGGTAAGCCCAGCATCAGCACCCCCATTGGCACACGGCGTTTCGCCGGCCTGCGCTTACAGACCCCTACGGCGCAACGTGCTCTGTATTTCTCCGAGGAAACTATTTCTTCGAACGGGCCAACCTCGCTGTTCATCACCGTTGTCGGACAGCGGCCCCACATCTTTCACATGGACGATCCGCCGGCGATTACCACCAATGTTGGAGCGGTGGAGGACTGGACGATCGAGAACCGTTCCGGCGAGGCCCACGTGTTTCATATCCACCAGCTGCATTTCCTGCTGATGGACGTCAACGGCGTGCCTGTGCCAAACCAGGAGCTCATGGACACCATGACCATTCCCTCGTGGAGCGGCACCGGACCCTATCCCAGCATTACCGTCCGCATGGATTTCCGTGATCCCAATATTGCGGGAACCTTCGTCTATCACTGCCACATTCTCGATCACGAGGACGGCGGCATGATGGCGAAGATTCAAGTCAATCCCGCAAACTAGACCCTGATGGTGTGACGCAGCACCATCGGGGCTTCAGCCGTCGAGCCGGCAGACTCGGCGGCTGTTTCCTTTTGTGCGGCTGCTACGGGTTGTAGCGTGCCAGCCAGGCAGCAATCTCACGCATGACGTCGTGCCGCTGCTCCCACACTGTGGGAAAGTGCGGCGAGCCGGGATAGGTAACCATACGCGTGGTCTTGCCGCGCGCAGCCAGCACTTCGAAGAACTCCCGCCCCTGGTAGGTCGGCACGCGCTCATCGGCGGCGCCATGCAGGATCAGCACTGGTGTGCTGACGTTCTCCGAATGCATAACAGCCGAAAAGACGAGAAAGGCATCCGGATCCTTGTCGGGCCAGCGGGCGTCGTAATCGAACTGCTGGATGTCGCTGGTCCAGATAAAGCTGAGCCATTCTGTAATGCCCGCTCCCTCGATGGCGGCCTTATAGCGATTGGTCTGTGTCACCGACCACGACGTCATGAATCCGCCCGCACTCCAGCCAAACATGGTCAGGCGATTCGGATCGGCCCAGCCCTGCGCGACTGCATAGTCGGTGGCGCTGTCCACGTCCCGGTAGGCACGATCGCCGAAGTGCTGATAGATAGCGTTCAGGAATTCCGAGCCATAGCCGGTCGAGCCGCGGTATTCCGGCTCCAGAACCACATAACCCATGCCGGCAAAGATTCGCGAGAAGAAGCCTAAATCAAGGGTGTCATTGGCTTCCGGGCCCCCGTGCGGCACCACCATGAAGGGACACTTCTTACCTGCGGTGTAGTCGGCCGGAAAGAATGCGATTCCCTCCAGCTCGATTCCCTCTTTGCTCTTCCAGTGCACGGCCCGCTCTTCGCCCAGGACAATCTTCGCCAGTTGGTCGTCGCCTTCGTGGGTGATCTTCTGCAGGGTGTTGGAGGTTGCAGCTGCCACGTTCGATGTGTGCTGAGGGTCGCTGACCGTCAGCACTCGCACATCGGGCGCCGAAGCCAGCTCCGTCGCAACCACGCCGCCGTCGATGGTTCCGCCATCCCACTTATAAACGGTGGTGAGTGCGTCGTTCTGGAAGGAGTCGATCTCGATCTGCACGCCGCGCGCGACATCCACCCACACATTTCCGTGTGCGTCGCCAGACAGGTGTATCGCACTGGCGGGCAAGGCAGGCGTACGGTCCTGCGGCGTTCCGCCGGATGCGGGCACGGTCCAGACGTGATCGGGCGTCAGAACCTGCGTGGTGGTGCTGAGAAAAGCCAGCTCCTTGCCGCCATTGATCCAGGCAATATTCGCGCCTGCGTTATCGCGCGTGGCAACGTGATGGCTTGCGGAGGCGCTACACACGTCGATATCGGTATGAATGTAGTGGAAGCCGATCTTGGGCGTCTGCGATAGCACGGCCAGCGAGCTGCCGTCTGCAGCCCAGGCAATGCCATCATCAGCCACATTCTTCAGCGCGGGACACCACCACGCGCCGCCCGAGCCGTCCACATTGACGATGTACAGGCTGGTGGGCTCGTTCTCGATCACCGTGTGTACATCGTCCAGAGGATCGGGTAGTCGGGGATCGGCCCGGAGCGCATAGTGCCGGCCGTCGGGCGAGAGCAGCACGGAGCGCATGCCGCGCGGCAGCGACGTGAGCGGCGTGGGAGTGGCCGCGGTCGCAGCGGGAGTATTCGGCTCAGCGATTGGCAGCACCGCCAGTTGCTGCACCTTTTCCATCCGCAGCGTCCCATAGAAGCCCTTGCCATCGGGCGTGAAACCTACCGGCTTGAAGTGTTCCGGCAGGCTGAGTTGACGCGCCTCGCCGCCGGCCGCAGGAACCAGGTACCAGTCGTGGTTATCAGGACCCTTGGTCCCGCCATATTCCACCACGTAGAGCACGGTTTTGCCGTCCGGCGAGACCGCCGCAGCCTGCGCGTGCCGCAACGTGGCCAGGTCATCAAAGGTGAAAGGATGGCGACCGTTTTGGGCATTGAGTGTCGAGGCGGCAGACAGCAGCAGTACCAGCGTCAGCTTTCGCATGGTCTCTCCAAAGAATTTCAGGGCAGAAGCATAGCAGCCTGGTGATGAATAGAGCAGGCCGTAAAAATGGATACGAGTTTTAGTGGGATCAGGTTCGCGAAGGTGGATCAGGGTCGCCAAGGGTGACCTTAGGGTGCAGTGCAGGGGGCATGAGGCTATGGACGTTCCCAGCGACTGCCCATCTCCGGGCTGTCCTGCCGCGTGTATAATTTTGGCAGCGCGCCCGTAGCTCAGCTGGATAGAGCGAATGCCTCCGGAGCATTAGGTCGGGAGTTCGAATCTCTCCGGGCGCGCCAGAAAGCCTGATTCCCTTCCTCTAGTTGCGGCTCTTCCGTCGCTGCTGCTGATCAGCCAGTTCCGCTCTGTGCCCAATTTTGTGCCTGGCCCAAGTTTGCGCAACCTCAAGGTTTGCCCTCTTTAAATTTCACTTCAGAAGCTTTGGCCGGCCTGCAAACCGACGAATCAGGACATTCGCGGATCTTCACGAGCCCTGCTGGATGTCCGTCGCTTTACCGTTAGTGAAGGTGATCCGCATAGGATGACCGTTGTTTGGGAAATCGACGATGCGCGGGTTCCCCAGCCCCGTCCCCTCGGGCGCGCCCATACCGATCGCGAAAGTCGCCTGGATCTCGTTCATGCCCGGCTTCACCTGGTGATTGTCGATGGCTTTCCAGGTATCGGGCGACCAGTGCTTGTAGAGGTCGCGAGGGTCCTGAATGAAGAGCATCTCGTCGCTGTAGATTTTGTAGTCCCCGGCATCCTTAATTCCGATGGGCACGGCGTAACGCTTGCCGTCCTTCTCAAAGACCGCCATCACCTGCTTTTGCGACGTCGATCCCGGCGTGCGGTCCAGTACCACGTCCTTGATCTCCAGCTTCTCCAGGGGCGCGAGAGTGTCGGCAGCGTGATCGAAATCCGAGTGGCCGTTGTACGGATAATAGGTGTAACGATAACCGTCGCGGACCCAAACCGGCTGCTTGGTCAGCTCCTTCGCATCTTTCAGGTCCTGGGGACGAAGTTTTTTTGGAACAACGTAAGTATCGGGATCGAGCACAATTTCCATATGTTTGGGCGCTTCGTACTGGACATGGCGCTCGCGATAGTTGAGGTAGAGGTTGATGCCTGCGGCCACAATGGCTACCAGCAAAACAGCTTGGATGATCTTGGCGGTCTTTGACATAACGTTCAACAACTTGGATGCGGTCGCAGGATACGATAGCAGCCCAGCCTTGATGGGGTCACTCCCCTGATTCTGCGCCCCTTTAGTTGCTTGCCCGCCGTTTTGCCGAACCTATAATCGAAGTGCTCTGGACGAAACCGTGTCAGTCGCACCGGCTGTCAGGCTAGCTGTATCTTCAGCTTGCCGCAGACGGCGAGGCTATTGATTCGCATGGCGATTCCCTTCTCCGTCAGCCGCGGTGGAAGATTTGATGCGCGCCGACTTTCCTCACGGTCTCGCTGTGTGAGACGTGCTGGCCTGAGAACTCTGTGCGCCCTTGCCCTAGTCTCGATTCTGGGCGGCATCAGCCTGACGGCGCTGCCCGCCGGCTATTCCGCCCGCAAACAGCAGGCCCGCGACCAATTCGATAAAGCCGAACAGATGCGGGAGTCGCTCAACGGTCTTCCCGCCAACGAGCGTACTCGCAAAGAGTACCAGCACGTAGCCGACGCTTACCGCAAGGTTTACTACGTGGCTCCGATGTCGAGTAAGGCCGACGCCAGCGTCATTGCCGTAGGCGAAATTCTGGCCGAGATGGGCCGCCAATTCCCGCCAGGAGACAAGGATTTTCACGCCGCGATCGGCGAATACGAGTTCCTGCGCCGCGAATACCCGGGCAGCAAGTATCGCTTCCAAGCCCTGTTCACCATCGGGCAGATCTATAAAGAGGACTTGGGCGACGTCGACACGGCTCGTCAGACCTTTGAAGAGTTTCTGCACCGCTATCCGCGGAACTCCCTGGCACCGGACGCGAAGAAAGCGCTAGCCGAATTGGATCAGCCTGCGACGCCGCCAAACCTGTCGAAGCCGGGCACCTGTCCCGGATAAGCCGCAGATGCCGGTTCCTCCGCACAACCACGGCTGATGAGACTCCGGTGAAGGTCTCCAGCAGGAAGCTTTCGACGCTGCCCTTTGTAACCGGCATTCGTCATTGGTCGACACCCGACTATACCCGGGTGGCCATCGATGTTGACGCCGAAGTGAAATACGAGGCCGGGCGCGTGCCGAATCCTGACCGCATCTTCTTCGACCTTCCGAATACGAGGTTGGCCTCGGTGCTGGTGGGCAAGAGCTTCGATGTGCAGGACGGCTTCCTGAAGAAGATCCGAGTGGCGCAATATCAGCCGGGATATACGCGGGTGGTGCTGGAAGTTGCCGACGTCTCTGACTATTCGGCTTTCATCCTGCCGAATCCGTACCGGCTCATCATCGACGTGCACGGACGCCAGTCGCAATCACAGACGCTGATTGCCAAGGCCAACGCCTCGGAGAGCTCTTTCAAAGACGATGAGTCCGGGCGAGATCACGGCCGTCGAGAAGGAAAAGTCATACCGCTCGGTGGAGAAGGCGAACGAAGCGGCCAAGCCCGCAAGCACGGACGCCGGCAAGACTTCCACTGCCCCTGGGACGTCGCCACCCCGCTCGACTGGGGCAAGTGGAACAACCCAGACTCCGCCACGAAGCGTGGTTGTGGATAATGATGCTCCTGGATCTACCTCGGCTGCGACAACCGGCAACCGGAAGCGCCAGAGCGTAAAGACGAATCCCACGACCGGAGACACGCAGCAGACATCCACCCCGCCGCAGGCTGCCGGTAACCCCGGCGACGACCAGGTCGCCACCGCCGGCAAGCCGGCCAATCCTCTCTTCTCAGGGCCTAAGGACACCAGCGGCCCAGAACTGAAAGCCACAGACCAGCCCACCACGGCTCCGACGGCAGTAGCTGTCGCTCCGCGCGCCAAGAATGCGAAGAGTTCGAAGAAGAATGCGAAGGCCGCCAGCACCGACGATGTCGCAACCCATGAAGCCGCGCCCACCTCGTTGGGCGACCGCAGCCTGACGCGCACGCTGGGACTGAAGATCGGCCGCATCGTGATTGACGCCGGACATGGCGGTCACGATACCGGCACCATCGGCCCCGACGGCGTGATGGAGAAAGACATCGTGCTGGACGTGGCGCTCCGCCTAGGCCGTCTGCTGGAGACACGCCTGGGCGCCGACGTAATCTACACCCGCGACGACGACACCTTCATCCCGCTGGAAACCCGGACGGCAATCGCCAACGAACATCAGGCCGACCTGTTCATCTCGATCCATGCCAACTCCAGCAGCGATCCC
Source organism: uncultured Acidobacteriaceae bacterium (assembly GCA_963698845.1). Lineage (GTDB taxonomy): Bacteria > Acidobacteriota > Terriglobia > Terriglobales > Acidobacteriaceae > Bog-257. The sequence continues at coordinate 254,191 of CAVOSH010000004.1, read as the reverse complement.
GAGGCTCGCGGCGTGGAAACTTACTACCTGAACTTCACCTCCAATGCCAACGCGCTGGAGGTGGCAGCGCGCGAAAACGCCGTCTCGGAAAAGTCGATCTTCGAGCTGCAGGACCTGGTGAAGAAGATCACCCTGAAGGACAAGATCGAGGAGTCGCGTGAGCTGGCCACCGATGTTCAGCAGTCTCTGTACGGCGGGCTGGCAACACGCCACTCGACGCTGAAAGACCGCGGAGTGAAAAAAGCCCCATTCGTGGTGCTGATCGGCGCCAACATGCCTAGCATTCTGGCGGAGATCTCCTTCGTCTCCAATCCCACCGACGAAGCCAAGATGAACACCCCCGAGTACCGCCAGAAGATCGCCGATTCGCTCTATAAAGGCATCGCCAAGTATGCCGAAGGGTTGAGCGGGATCAAGGTCGCCTCGAAGTTCAGCAAAGACGCAGAACAATAGGCATCCCGGGAGCTGGTTTCTGGAAACTTTGCTCCGTCCGCAGTAGTCTAAATACACAGGGATGGTTCTCACCTTTTGCCGAATCGCTCGATAAGTCGCTTTGCCTTGCGCGCTTCTGGTGTGTGTATGCGCTGTCGATCTCCGCTATGGCGGCCGACAGCAATGCCTTCTTGCCTAAGTCTTTTGCCGGCTGGACGCAGACCGGAACGCCCTCAGACCAGCACCGTGGCCAGCCAGGCCGACTCCGCTTATCCGGCCGTGCTGACCGAGTATGGTTTTGCCGATACGAGACGGCAACCTACACCCGGGATGATGGCCGCAAGCTGACCATCAAGGCCGCTCGCTTCAAGGATGCCACCGGCGGTACGGCGCCTTCACCTTCTACCGCCAGCCGCAGATGAAGCCGGAATCGATTGGCACCAAGGCTGCCTCGGCGAACGATCGCATTCTGTTCTTCCGCAGCAACGTGCTGGTCGATGCGAATTTTGATCGTGTCACTGCTATGTCGGCGGCGGAGTTGCGGGAACTGGCAGCTGCGCTTCCCGCTGCGCAGGGCTCTGCCGATAACCTGCCCACCGTTCCTCAATATCTCCCGGCGAAGGATGCCGTTACGAATTCAGCGCGCTACATCCTGGGACCGCAGGCCCTGCTCAGCCGTAAAAGCTCCGCTCACGCCTGAGCAGATCGACTTCAGCGTCGAGCCCGAGGTTCTCAGTCAGGATTACTCCTCAAGCGATGGGCCGCTGACGCTGACGATCATCGATTATCCCAACGCCGCAGATCGCGGCCGGGAGACTGCGCGCGTTGCAGAGCCATCCACAGTCGAGTTCGGGCGCATTGCTGGTGCGACGCAGCGGCCCGCTGGTGGCGGTCGTGACGGGAGCGACGGGCAGCGATGCGGCACGCACACTTCTCAACTCCGTGAACTACGAAGCTGAAGTCACGTGGGACCAGGCAACGTCGGTGAGCAAGCGCGACAACATCGGCAATCTCATCGTCGCGATCTTCGCGCTGATCGGAATCATCCTTCTGATCTCGCTGATCTTCGGAGTTTTCTTTGGCGGAATTCGAGTTCTGCTGCGGCGTTTGTTCCCCGAAAGGAGCTTCGGCCGACCGGAGGAGGCGGAGATCATTCAACTGCACTTAAAGTAAGACACAGCCTGTAACCATCTGATATAAAGCCACTTACAAGAAAACCGTCAAAACACGGGCAGATTTCGGTCATTTCCCGCAGCTCCCCAAAATTCATCGTAACTTATTGAAAACACAGCAATTTAAGTCCCAAAAATCGCTTGACACGCACTTTCCGGAACCCTAGTATTTGTCCAGAAAGTTTTGACGGTCTAGCCTCCGTTGGAACTATTCTCCCTTGAAGAGAAGGTCACCCTGTTGCCGGGTGGCCTTTTCGTTTGTGCAAGCTGTGGGAAAGTCGGTCGCGTTGTGAAAAACACGACTCGAGCTTCTCGCTCATCCTGCGAGAAGAACTAAGGCTTGCTGCTCAGCCCATAAAGTTTGATCGCGTTGTCGCGCATGACTTTGCGCGCGAACTCGCTGGCCTGTGCGCGTGTGATCTCTCCGTCCTGCCATCATTCCAGTCAAAGCGATCGCCAGCGCTGTTCTTCCCGCAGTTTCGGTCTGATAGCCGGTCTCTTCCCAATTCACCTGCGGCGTCAGCGGATAAAGATCGGTGCCGAACAGCACTTTGTCGGGATAAAACTCCAGCATGAAGCGGATGCTGGCGGCGATGTGTCGCGGCGAAGTCATCCAGGTCTGCTCGGAGAAATCGGCGTAGACATTCGGCTTCATCAGCAGGTACGGCACGAGCTGCTCGAAGCCCCCGGCGCCGCCATGCAGCATGACGAAATTCGTTTTGCGCAGCGTGGGATCGTTGAAGACCGAGTCGAGCAGCAGCGGATTGGCGCCTTCCATCTGGAAGTAGCCACCGCATCCGCCGCCGGTGTGGATGTGAACGGCCATACCCAACCGTCCGGCCTCGCGCGCGATGTAACGGAACAGGTAATCCTGCAAGCGCTTGTACTCGGCGTCGTTGGCGTGCCGCCCTTGATGTAGTGCGCATAGATGCCAACCGCGTCGGCTTCGACCGGAGGCTCGAAATTCAGCGAACGCAAATAGGCCGCTTCGAACTTGATGGCCACGGCGCCGTTCTTCTGCTGCTGTTCGAGCAGTGGCGTCACCACCGTCGCCGTGTACTCCGCGAGAGTTGCAGGCAGAGCACTCAGGTTAAGCTGCTTCAGATATCGCTGGCGCAGCAACTCTTCCCTGGCGAAAAAGATCTTGCGGTCGGGCGACTGCGCTTCCAGAGAAGAGTTATTCAGCGGAAAGAGCAGGATGTCGTCGAACGGGACCCAGAGGAAGTGCGGCGGCTGATGGCCGCGGCCCAGGGCAATGCGATTGGCCAACTCAGTCTCGATGCCCAGCTGATCGAGCACCCAGTTGGGATAGTTCTCGCCCTCCCGCTGCTTCACCTGCTCTTTCGCAGCCAGCAGTTCCTTCACATGTTCGGGCGCCATGTCGTTGTACTTGTAGCCGAACATCGCCTGCCAGGCCTTCAGGTAGACAGGATTGTCCTCACGAAACATCAAGCCGGAATCGGTAGGCTCCAGCGGATCGCAAGGCAGCGCATCGAAGTCGGTATCCTTCTCGCCGTGAGCTCCGTCGAGTGCCGGCGGATGGGAGTGGTTGTCGATCGCCTTGATCTGGTTGATCTCGGTCATCAGGCCGGGATCGGGCTGGAGTTGCTGATTGGTCTGGGCGTGCAAGGCTGACGTGGCCGCCAGCGTGAAGATAGCGATTAAGCGTTTTCATGAGCTGTGTGGCCGCTCCGATACCTGAGCATCAGGTTGCGGGAGCGACCGCTGCAGTCTATCGCGGCACTCAGTGCCGCCTCAACCGATCATTTGTGCAGCCACAATTCAAAGCCGATGGGATCCTCGTTCAACTCGTAACGGCCGAAGGGCGACTGGGCTACGAACTGGCTGAATTGCGGCTTGGTATAGGCGCGCCGGATCAGCATGAAGCGGAAAGTCAGCTTCATCATCATCGCGCTCCAGGAGCCGACGCCGAGCTGATCTACGTACTGGTTGATCGTCCTCATCGAGACATCGCGACGCAGGTCGATGATAAGCGCTCTGCCACCCGGCTTAAGCACCCGCCACATCTCCGCGATGGCTTTCACGGGCTCGGAGAAATTCTTGAAAGCGGCGCGGCAGACCACCAGGTCGAAACTGTTCGCAGGAAAGGGCATATCGGAAACGTTGCCCCGCCTGAAATCGACCGGCACCTTCGCCTTTTCTGCATTCTGCCTGGCAATCTCCACGAAAGTCTTGCTGATATCCGAGCCCTTGACCTGGTAGCGGGATTGGCGAGCCAGCTCAACCGCCAGGTATCCCGGGCCCGGAGCCACCTCCAGGATCCGGCCGCCGCCGGGCAGCTCTTCCGATAGCCGGGCCGCCAGCTTTTTGAACTGGTCCATGTCGCGCAGCGTGTTCTTCGCATACCAGCGTGCGATGCCGCCTTCCATTCCCATTCCCTTGTAGGCCTTTCCGCATGGGGTTCCATGAGGTCACCTCCAGACCTCTCTGCAACATGACTTACAAACTAACTTAGTTTGTAAGATTTCAATAAAATAGTATACTTGAGAAGCCATGTCAACCCGTCGCACTGCTGCTCGTCACCATTCTCTGGTCATTGAGATACGGAAATTCATCGCCGGCGCTATCTTCTTCAATCAGAAGGTTGCCGAACGCTTCCACCTGAATCTGACCGACACCCAGTGCCTGAACGTGCTCGATATAGCAGGTTCGGCCACTCCGGGCCAACTGGCTGCCCAGACCGGCCTCACCACCGGAGGGATAACCGTGGTGCTCGATCGCCTGGAGAAGGCAGGATTCGTGAAGCGCGAGCCGAACCCAGAAGACCGGCGCAGCCTGATCATCCGTCCGGTGCCTGAGAATCTGGCCCGCGTTCAGGCGATGTACGCGGACATCCACAAAGGCTTGGGCCAGTTGTTTGCCGGCTATAGCGATAAAGAGTTGGACATCGTTCTGAGCTTCTTTGAGAAGTCCAACGGCATGCACGTCGAGTAATTCCCAATCCGGTGTTGCCGGTTGATCCCCCGGCAAACGGCGCTATGTTCCGAACCCAAACTGACTTGTCGCGAATCAAATAACTTTGCACTACATGATGGCCACCGGTCCCTCCAAACCGGGAAAAAAGACGGAAATCTTCAAGGCCCTGCCGGAGATTCTGCAATTGATCCGGCCGCGCCGGGCCCTGCTCTCGCTCGGGCTGGTGCTGATGGTGATCAACCGCGTCTCCGGGCTGGTGCTTCCTGCGTCCACGAAATACCTGGTCGACGACGTCATCGCCAAGAAACACTTCCAGTTGCTCTATCCCCTGGTGGGGGTGGTGTTAGCGGCCACGCTGATCCAGGGACTCACCTCCTTCGCCCTGACCCAGACGCTTTCCAAGGCCGCGCAGAAGCTTATTACCGAGTTGCGCCGGCGCGTGCAGGAACATGTTGGGCGATTGTCGGTCTCCTACTACGACTCCAACAAGACAGGCATGCTGGTCTCGCGCATCATGAGCGATGTTGAGGGCGTGCGCAACCTGATCGGCACCGGCCTGGTGGACTTCGTGGGCGGCCTGCTGACGGCGGTGATCGCCTTCGCCGTCCTGATGCGAATCAGTCCGATCATGACCGCCATCGCCTTTGGCTTCCTGCTGGTCTTCGGACTCGGACTGCGCAAGGCCTTCCGCGATCATTCGTCCTATCTTTCGTGAGCGCGCCAAAATTACCGCCGAAGTCACCGGCCGGCTGACGGAATCACTGGGCGGAGTTCGCGTGGTGAAGGGTTATCACGCCGAGGCGCGCGAGCACGATGTCTTCAGCTCCGGCGTCGAGCGACTGCTGCAAAACGTCTTCAAGACCCTGACCGCCACCTCGGTGATGAGCCTGTCGTCTTCGACCCTGATGGGCGTTATCGGCGCCATCGTCATGTTCATGGGCACGCGCCAGATTCTTGCCGGCAAGCTAACCCTGGGCGGCTTCTTCACCTACACCATGTTCCTGGGATATCTGGCTGCGCCGCTCTTCCAGGTGGTCGGCATCGGCACGCAAATCACCGAAGCCATCGCCGGGCTGGAGCGTACCCGCGAAGTTCTGGACGAAACGCCCGAAAACGAAGATCCCGACCGCACCATCGCCTTGGGTCCGATTCGCGGTGATCTTGCAATTCCAGGACGTAAGTTTCGCCTATGAGCAGCAGAAGACCGTCCTGCACGATGTCACCTTCCAGGCCCAGCCGGGTTCGGTCACGGCGCTGGTAGGATCGTCTGGATCGGGCAAATCGACCATCATTGGATTGATCGCGGCCTTCCATAAGCCAAACGACGGCGCAGTTCTGGTCGATGGTGAGGACCTGGCCAAGGTTCGACTGGAATCTTACCGCACACAGCTCGGCATGGTTTTGCAGGATTCGTTTCTGTTCGACGGGTCCATCCGCGAGAACGTCGCTTTCTCCAAGCCGAATGCCACGGAAGAAGAAATCCTGCGCGCCTGCCGCATTGCGCGCGTCGACGAGTTTGCCGAAAAGTACGACCTGAAATACGACACCATCATTGGCGAGCGCGGCGTGAAGCTCTCCGGCGGACAGCGCCAGCGTGTGTCCATCGCCCGCGCCATCCTGGCGAACCCGCGCATCCTGATTCTCGACGAGGCGACCTCCAGCCTCGACTCCGAATCCGAAGCCTTGATTCAGCAGGGACTCTCTTACCTGATGCAGGGTCGTACCACATTCGTGATCGCGCACAGGTTGTCTACGATTCGCCGCGCCGATCAGATTCTGGTGGTCGAAGGCGGCCGCATCGTCGAGCGCGGCACCCATCATTCGCTCTTCGAACTCGGTGGCCGCTACTACGAGCTCTATACCAGGCAGCACGGCATCGAGCAGAATCTCTTCCTGGCGCCCGGCGAGGGCGATGTAGTGGAAGACGATCAGTCTGCTCAACCAGCCCCCAATGCTGCGGACCCGGATCCGGCTTCCCTGCTGCGCTAGTTTCCAGTCTCCTTGAACTCACCCCTGACTTCGCTTACTCTTGCGATTCATCGTCCGCCTCTGCGGGGGAAGGAATGTGGTGAGGGATTCTGCGTCAATCTCAAAGAAGAGGGCCGAACTCAGGGCGCGGCGCCAGCTTCATCCCTATGCCGTGCTGCTGCTCGCCGAGTTGGGGCTGATTCTGATCTATCCATTTCTGGCCACCACGTCGTTCGGCGACGAAGTCTTCCGACTGCTGGCAGTGATCGTATTCCTGACGGCGTTATATGCGGTGAAGGGGCGGGGGCGTATCACGCTGATCGCGCTGCTGCTCGGAGCGCCTGCAATTGTGCTGCGGTTGGCGAACATCGCGGAGCATCACGAGGTGGTGCGCTTGCCGGACGAGATATCCGGCCTGGCCTTCCTGATTTTCATCACCACCGTTATGGTTTGGACGATCGTCTCCAACCCCAGCGTCACGGCCGATACGCTGGCCGGGGCTGTCTCCGCGTATTTTCTGGTTGGAATCACCTTCGGCCTGGCTTATCTGTTGATCGAGAGCGTGCTTCCCGGATCGTTTAAGGACACCATCCAACCTGGCAAACACTTTACCCCGGCAGACTTCACGTTCTTCAGCTTTGTAACCCTCACCACCGTCGGCTATGGAGACATTGTGCCCTGGGGCGCGCACGCCCGGGCGCTGGCCATCGTCGAATCGGTGTTGGGAATCATGTATCCCGCCGTGCTGGTCAGCCGCTTGGTCGGGCTACACGGCAGTCGACGGGCGTCCGAGTAACCCCTGCCGTACACGCACAACCCCACTGCAACCGGCGCGCATTGAGACTCGCACCCGAAGATAGTATCCTTTGAGGTAGCTCTCAGAACCCAATCTCCCCTGGAGGTACGTATTTTGCGCCGTACTCTTTGCGCGCCCGTCTGTTCTGCTCTCCTGATGCTCCTGGTTCTCGCCGGGAGCACGCCGCTCTGGGCGCATGCCGTACTCATGCAATCCAAACCTCAAGCGAATTCCACGGTGAAAGGCCCCGATGTTCCGATCTGGCTGCGCTTTAATGTGCGCGTGGACGGCAAACGTTCACGCCTGCAACTGCTGACGCCGGATGGTTCGACCATCCCGGTCGATGCGCCGAAACAAACCGCTCCCGACATTCTGGAATCCCACGTCAGCGGGTTGAAAGCCGGAAGTTACAAGTTGCAATGGAAGGCCCTCGCCTCTGACGGGCACATGAGCAACGGCGAAGTCGATTTCACGGTGAACTAGCCGGCCTTGATGGTTAAGCTTGTCGACATCTTTGGATATCTGGCAGTCCTGCTCAGCGCGGGCACCCTCATCGGGCAATCGCTGCTGCTGGGAGGACTGTTCTTCCTCTTCTGGATCGCGCGCCCCGCTCCGGAGATTCCCGCTGACGGGCTGACGCAGGTCCGCGCCTCGGCGCTGCAAATTCTTTCGCTTCGCCGCCATCGGCCTTGCCGTCGTGCAGGTGCTCTACCTGTACGTGAACTCTGCGGTGTTGATGGCCTCGGCCGAGATCGGCTTTGCTGAAGCGGCTGGAGCAAACTTCTTCATCGCCGGCGCGTCATGCTCGTTGCCGCGCTCCTGATCGCCATCATTTCGCGTAATCAGGAAACCTATACGCTGTGGTTTCTGAGCGTGCTGGTGCTGATCGTTCTCGGCGCGTCGGTGATGACCGACCACGCAGCCTCGCGCATCGACGGCCGCGTTCCGCTGATCATTCTTACCGCGCTGCACGAAGCTGGCAACCGGCTTCTGGATCGGCGGCCTGCCCTTCCTGTTGCTCGGACTTTACGTGCAACGGGACAAAGCTGTGCAGTGGTACCTGACCCAGCGCTTCTCGCGGCTGGCGCTCGCCAGCGTTGTCGTGCTGGTGGTGAGCGGATTCGTTATGAGCCTCTCCTACGTCGGCTCATGGCACGCGCTGATCGGCACCTCGTACGGCCTGATGGTGCTGGCCAAGATCGTGATGCTGGGGGCGATGCTGGCGCTGGGCGGCATCAATTTCCTGATGCTGCGCAAGTACAGCCCGGGCGAGACCATTCCGCGATTGCGCCGGCTGGTAGAGGCCGAGGTCGGCATCGGCATCACCATCATTCTGCCTGCCGCCTCGCTGACGGCGCAACCGCCGGCTGTCGATCTGCCCAATGACACCGTCCAGTTGCCGCACATCGTGCAGCGCTTCAAGCCGGCGGTGGCCGCTGCTGCAGAGTCCTAACCCTGCTGACCTCTCCACCAAAATTCCCGGACAGGTCGATCTCCAAGACCGATCCCGACCCGCCAGACTGTGGCCTACACCAGCGAAGGCATGGCGCTCTCGATTCGCAAGATCGCCGACATGAAGTGGTCCGAGTACAACCATCACTGGATGGGCCTGATCGTGCTCGCCATGGGCACTGCTGGCCTTTCTGGCGCGCACCGGCCAAGCTCCATGGGCCGAATACTGGCCGCTGCTGATGATCGGCATCGCCATCTTTATTTTTCTGCGCGGCGATCCCGAGTGCTGGCCGCTCGGGCCCGAAGAGCTTCTGGGCCACCTGGGCGCAAGCCGGAGATCTTCCAGCATCGCGCGGCAGCGATTCTGTGCATTGCCTTCGCGATCTTCGAGCTGCGCGTGCGCCGCAATCCGTCGCAAGGCGGCATGTTGCCGCTGATCTTCCCGCTGCTCTGCGCGGTCGGCGCGGCGTTGCTGCTGACCCACTCGCACGGCACCTCGAACGTGCGCGAAGAAACTCTGGCCGAGTTGAGTCACACGCCCATGGCGGTGCTGGGCGTGATGGCCGGCTGGTCGCGCTGGCTGGAGATTCGTCTGCCCGAGGAAGAGATCGTCGCATCCCGGCCTGGATCTGGCCGGTATGCTTCATCCTGATCGGCGCGGGGCTGCTGAATTATCGGGAGCTGTGAGGTTTTTCTTTTTGTTCCCCGCTCGATTAGTCGCTTCGGCTAAGCGCCCGCCCAAGAACAAATTGTCATCACGAGGAGGGCTTCAGCCCGACGAGGGATCTGCTTTTCTCCACAGCGGCAAAACAGCAGATCCCTCGCTGCGCTCGTGATGACAATTCGACGTGCGGTATTCTGAGTGTCAGCGGCCGAGCCTCACGGAGCGAGCACGCCTTAGTGCATCGCGCGTGGTGTCGCCCTGTCCCGGCTTGTTCGCGCGCATCAGGAACATCGCCGGCGCGATCAGCAGGAACATCATTCCCAAGATCCAGAACGCGTCATTGAACGCCAGCATCGACGCCTGTTGCTGCACCATGCCGTCCACCATCGCCCAGGCGCGATGAGCCGCGTCGGTGGCCGAGTAGCCTCCCGCCATAAGCGTCGCTTCGCTCCCGCCAGCATCTGCTGCAGTGCGGAATTGCCGCTGTAAACATGTTCGGCAAGAATGCTGCGGTGATATTGCAAGCGCCGCGACTCAATGGTGGCGGCAATGGCAATCCCAAAGCTGCCGCCCAGATTGCGCATCAGGTTGACGGCCGACGAGACGTCGTTATTCTTCTCCGCCGGCACTCCAATATACGCAGCCACGTTGATTGGGATGAACAGGAACGCCAGGCTGAGCGACTGCATGATGCGGGCGAGCACGAACGTCTTGTAGTCGGTGCCCAGGTTGAAGTGACTCATGTGCAGCAGGGCCAGGGCCTGTCCCACGAAGCCGATGCCCAGCAACCAGCGCGCCTGAACCTTGCCCACCAGAACGCCGGTGATCGGCATCATCACCACGATCACCAGACCGCCCGGCGTCAGCACCCAGCCGGCATTTGTCGCCGTGTAGCCGAAGAGCGTCTGCACCATCAGCGGCAGCAGCGTGGTGCTGCCATAGAGCACGAAGCCCACCATGAACATCATCGCCTGCGACACCGCATACGACCGATTGCGGAACAGCGACACGTCGAAGACCGGCTGCTTTTGCCGCGCCTCCCAGAAGACCACTACGACCAGGCAGATAACGGCCACAATGCTCAGCCACAGGATCATGTGCGAACTGAACCAGTCGTCGCGCTCGCCCTTGTCGAGAACGTACTGCAGCGATCCCAGGCCCACTGCCAGCAGGCTCATGCCGATGTAGTCGATGCGTAAGCCGTTCCGTATGCGTCGCGCGCGTTCGGCCATCAGTGCGGGCGGATCGTGGATCAGGCGCGATACCAGCAGCAGCGAAATGATGCCCACCGGCACATTGATGAAGAAGATCCAGCGCCAGCTGAAGTTGTCGGTGATGTAGCCGCCCATCACCGGACCCAGCACCGGCGCAACCACCACCGCCATTCCGTAAATCGCGAAAGCCATGCCGCGCTTCTCCGGCGCAAAGGTATCGGCCAGGATCGCCTGTTCGCTCGGGCCCAGGCCGCCTCCGCTGGCGCCTTGCAGCACGCGAAAGAATATCAGTAGCGGCAGCGACGGCGCGAAGCCGCACATCATGGACGAGAGCGTGAACAGGAAAACGCAACTCATGTAGAAACGTTTGCGGCCAACGATGAGCGAGAGCCAGCTGCTCATGGGCAGAATGATGGCGTTGGCGACCAGGTAGCTGGTCAGCACCCAGGTCGACTCGTCCTGTCCGGCGCCCAGGCTGCCGGAGATGTGCGGCAGGGCGACGTTGGCGATGGAGGTATCCAGAATCTCCATGAACGTCGCCAGCGTGACGGTCAGGGCGATGATCCACGGATTAAAAGCCCGCGCAGCCGGTTGGCTGGCCGTAGCTGAGAACGAATTCAGATCAGGGGTGCTCTCCAGACTTGCCATGAATCCTCAGGACGAACGAGGCCTGCAAAGAAAGATGATTAGGCTCCTAATCAGATTTACCGGGAGGCAGGCAAGGATGCATAAGTTGGCCTGAGAAAAGTTATGACCTGCAGGTACGTGGGGTCATTGGCAGATGTGGCCGGGTGGGATGGTAAGCCTCGCGGCAAATCGGCGCTTACCAGCGCAGCAGCAGATCCCTGACGCCAACCCACGGCGCTCGTGATGACAATTCTCGGGGTGCGTCTGTTAAAGCTCATAAGAAGCCAGTCGCGTCCGTAGGGAAGGTCTCGCGAAGTGAGTTGTCATCACGATGAGGGCTTTAGCCCGAGGAGGGATCTGCTGTTCGTTGGGAGAAGCCGATGCCTGATTAGAAAGCACGGCCTCGCCGATCAAGCCCTGACGTTGGGATCGATCTTGCTCACCAGTTGAATCAGCTGGCGCCGCTCTTTCTCGCTGAGGTTCTGCATCACTCGTGCCAGAAAGGTGAAGTGTGCCGGCAGCATCTTGTCGAGAAAGCGCTTTCCTTTTGCCGTCATGCGGACGGGCCGTCCGCGTCCGTCGCGTTGATCGGCGCCGCGCTGCACCATACCGTCCTTCTCCAACCCGTCTAACAATCCGCTAATCGACGCGCGGCTCACGCCGCTCATCTCCGCCAGGTCCGAGGGGCTCAGGCTGCGGTCTGAGCAGTTTTTCTCAGGACAGTTCTCCAGCAGCATCAGGATGGTGAATCGCCCTTGCGAGATGCCGTGCCCCGCGAGTTCTTCGTCCATGGCGGCGATCAGATCGGAGGCGACGCGAAGTAAGACGAGTGATGTTTGCGTTGCGGTGAGGTCGAGTTCGGGATAGCGCTGGGCGCACTGCCGCATGGTTTCGAACTTCGGCAGCTTTTTCAGGAGCAACATGCGATCAGTGTAGCGCGGAAGGAGAAAAGTGCCGAAACCAATCAGCGCATCATGGGAAAGCTGGAGGATTCGGTTCCGTAATCCAGATCGAAGCCAAGCTGGAGTTTGGCTGCCTCCGACATGCGCCCCGGCCCCCAAGCCGGCTCGAAGACGATCTCGACATTCACTTCCTTGACGTCAGGCAGCCGCTTGAGCTTGTTTTCCACATCGGCCTTGAGCACATTGCCCATGCCGCAACCCGGAGCGGTCATCGACATCTTCACGTCGAGCTTGTGGCCGCCGTCCAGGTCGCTAATGTTGCACTCGTAGATGAGTCCAAGATCGACGACGTTGACCGGGATCTCCGGATCGAACACTGTCTTCAATTCGTCCCAGACCAGTTGCTCGCTGAACGGCTTCTGCTCGGCCGCCGCCGGCGCTTCAGGCACTGGCAGCCCGAGCGCGTCGGCATCGCGCGCATCGATGCGATACATGGCGCCGTACTGACCGCCACTGATGGTATAACTGCTGCCCAGCGATTGCAGAATGCTGACCGGACTTCCGGCCGGAAGCGTGGTGCGCGTGCCGGCGGGAATCTCGATGACTTCGGTGTCGCGGTTCAGCTTGATGATGACGCCCATGGACATAAAAATATTCCGATAGTTAGAGTCTGGCTACTTCTGGCTACTCCGTCGAGACCGCGTCCTGCTTTCCTTCCAGGGCTGCCTGCAGCGTATGCCAGGCCAGCGTAGCGCACTTCACGCGCACCGGAAACTCCGACACCCCGGCGAATACCGCCAGCTTGCCCAGTGCTTCGGGATTTCCTTCTCCATGGCCGGTCACCAGGCTGTGAAACTTTTCGAAAATCTTTCCCGCCTCCTCTTTACTCTTCCCTTTTACGCTCTGCGTCATCATTGACGCCGACGCCTTGGAGATCGCGCAGCCTGCGCCCTGGAATGTGACGTCCTTAATCGAGTCACCTTCCAAGTCCAGGTAGATCGTGAAGTGATCGCCGCAAAGCGGATTGTAGCCTTCAGCCTTATGGTTGGCCGACGGCAGTTCGCGATAATTTCGTGGCGCCTTGCTGTGCTCCAGGATCACGTCCTGATAGAGCTCGCGCAGATCGGACATCAGGCGAAGACCTCCTTCACCTTTTGGATGCCCTTCACCAGCGCATCGACTTCTGCCCGGGTGTTATACAGCGCAAACGACGCGCGCGCCGTCGCCGGAATTTTGAAACACTGCATGACCGGCTGCGCACAGTGATGCCCGGTACGGATCGCAATTCCCTCGCGGTCCAGAATCGTGCCAATATCGTGGGGGTGAATACCTTCGATCAGGAACGAGATCACGGCTGCCTTCTGCGCGGCCGTACCGATCAGGCGAATATCAGACATCGCCGACAGAACCTCCGTGGCATAGACCAGCAGATCGTGCTCGTGAGCAGCGATGTTGTCGATGCCAAGGTTGGTGATGTAATCGATCGCCACCCCCAGACCGATTGCGCCGCCGATGTTCGGCGTGCCCGCCTCAAACTTGTACGGCAAATCGTTGTATAGCGTCTTCTCAAACGTGACCGAGCGAATCATGTCGCCGCCGCCCTGGTAAGGAGGCATCGCTTCCAGCAGCGCTCGCTTGCCGTAGAGAACGCCGATGCCCGTCGGCCCATATACCTTGTGACCCGAGAAGACATAGAAGTCGGCGTCCAGTTCCTGCACATCGACCTTGGTGTGCGGCACAGCCTGCGCGCCGTCCACTACGACCGGAATATTCACGCTGTGCGCCAGCTCGATGATTCTGCGAATGGGATTCACCGTTCCCAGCGCGTTCGAAACGTGCGTCACGGCGACCAGCTTGGTCCGCGGCGTGAGCAGCTTGGGCAACTCATCCATCTCCAGTTCGCCGCGATCGTTGATAGGCAAAACGCGCAGCTTGGCGTCCTTCTCTTCGCACAGCATCTGCCAGGGCACGATGTTGGAGTGGTGCTCCATGGCCGTGATCAACACTTCGTCGCCAGACCCCACATGCTTGCGCCCATAGCTCTGCGCCACCAGGTTGATAGCCTTCCGTGGCGCTGCGCACAAAGATGATCTCGCGCTTGTCAGCGGCATTCAGAAAACGTCTGCACCGTCCGGCGCGCCGCTTCGTGCTCCTCGGTCGCGTGTTCGGACAGGTAGTGCACGCCGCGATGAATGTTGGCATTGCCGCTCTCGTAATAATGCGAGATGGCGTCGATTACCGCACGCGGCTTCTGCGAGGTTGCGGCGTTATCCAGATACACCAGCGGATGCCCGTACACCTTCTGCTGCAGGATCGGAAATTCGCGCCGAACCGCTTCAACGTCGTACCCCTGTGTCGTGAACGGTGGACGCGGCTCAACGGAAAGGCTGTTTGCGGCCGTAGTCATCCAACTTCCTCCCAGTTTCTTCCCTTGTCCTGACCTTCGCCCGCCAGGGCGATAGGCCGGGTGTGCGCCATCGCGAACAGATGGCTGTTGATCAGTCCCTCGATATGTTTGCGGACCGGTTCTTCCTTCATGCGGTCCAGACATTCGTTGGCAAAGGCGAGCAGTAAGAGCTTGCGCGCCGAACGCTCGTCGATGCCGCGCGAGCGCAGATAAAACAGTGCATTCTCTTCAATCTGTCCGATGGTCGCGCCGTGGGTGCACTTCACGTCGTCGGCATAAATTTCCAGCTGCGGCTTGGTATCGATCTGCGCGTCGTCGGAGAGCAGCAGGTTGCGGTTCGTCTGCTTGGCGTCGGTCTTCTGCGCGTCCTTGTGGACGATGATGCGGCCGTGAAAGACGCCGTGCGATTTGCCGTCGAGAATGCCGTTGTAAAACTGACGGCTCTCGCAATGCGGCTGCGCGTGCTCCACCAGCATGTAGTTGTCGAGATGTTGCGTGCCGTCGCCCAGGAACAAGCCGTTGATCAGGCATTCGGCACCTTCCCCGTTCAGCACCGGGTGCACGTTGTTCCGCACCAGTCCGCCGCCCAGCAGGATGGAATGCGTCGAGACATTCGCGCTTCTCCCTTGCTCCATGCGCAGCGTAGAGACGTTGAAGGCGTTGGTGTCCTCGCGCTCGATCATGTAATGCGAGACCACCGCGCTTCCGCCGGCAACCAATTCCGTCGCCGCGTTGGAGAAAGTGACGCCGCTACCCAGCGAGACGTAGTCCTCAACAACCGCGACCTGGCTTCCCTCTTCGGCGACGATCAGGTTACGCGGATGCGCCATCAACGGAGTGTCGGATGCGGTCGAGACGAACAGCAGATGAATCGGCTGCTCGACCACCGTATTCTTCGGCACATAAACGTAGCCGCCGTCGTTGGCGAAGGCCGTGTTCAATGCCAGGAAAGCGTCGCGCTGCGTGTCCAGATAACGCCCGAGGTGCAGTTCCAGCGCTGCGGTGGCCGTCCTAATGGCCTCGGCCAGGCTGGTCACCTTCACGCCGCGCGGCAGGTTGCCGAGTGCAGAAAACTCAGGCGCGAAGTAGCCGTCGATGAACACCAGCTGCGAGAGTGCGGATGGCAGACTGTAGGGAGCCAACGCATCTTTTGTGATGCTCTTCGCACCGGGCGTGGCCAGCCGGAACGCGGCCTTGGCGATGGGCGCGACATTAGTGAAGCGCCAATCCTCGTCGTGGGTCGTGGGAAAACCGACCTCGGCAAAGCGCGCAAAGGCATCTCTCACGCAGTTTTTTCAACCAGATTAAGTCGCCGCCGGCAGCGGTTTCTAGGAAGGCATTAAAGCTATCCAGATAGGTGTCGAGTTGTGCAACCGTGGTGCTCACGTTATCTTGCGTCCCTCTAAAATTTGGCGTCCCTGAAGGGACTGGTGCCGCCGCTAAAGCGGCTCGGCCTTTAATTCAATCGGTACCCAGCGCTTACGCGCTGGGCTAAAGTTGTTTCGCCCTTCGGGCTGCTGGATCGGCGAAGCCTAAAGGCCACCTCTCCCACCCACGCCCCGGCATCTACGCGAGCCTGGCGCCCACTTCGGCGCCGCTTGAGGCGTAGCCAGTCTCTTCCAACTCCAGCGCCAACTCCGGGCCGCCGGAGCGAACGATGCGCCCATTCATCAGCACGTGCACGAAATCGGGCACGATGTAATCCAGCAGCCGCTGGTAGTGCGTCACGACCACGAACGCGCGGTCCGGACTGCGCATCGCGTTGACGCCTTTGGCGACGATCTTCAGCGCATCGATGTCGAGCCCGGAATCGGTTTCGTCCAGAACCGCCAGCTTCGGCTGCAGCACCGCGAGCTGCAAAATCTCATTACGCTTTTTCTCGCCGCCGGAGAAGCCTTCGTTCACCGAGCGATTCATCATGCGGTCGTCCATTTCCAGCAGCTTCAGTTTCTCGCGCAACATCGGCAGGAAATCCATCGCGTCCATCTCTTCCAGGCCGTGATACTTGCGCACCGCATTCAGCGCCGAACGCAGGAAGTACGCGTTGCTGATGCCAGGAATCTCAACCGGATACTGAAACGCCATGAAGACGCCCTCGCAGGCTGCATCTTCGGCCTTCATCTCCAACAGGTCTTTGCCGTCGAAGGTGATGGAGCCCTCAGTGACGTTATAGCTCTCGCGGCGCGCCAGCACCTGCGCCAGCGTGCTCTTGCCGGAACCATTGGGACCCATGATGGAATGCACTTCGCCGGGATTGACCGTCAGGTCGATTCCCTTGAGGATCTCGTTGTTGTTGACATTCGCGTGCAGATTCTTGATTTCCAGTAAGCTCATTCGTTTCGTTCGTCCTTGCGTGTTCAGAGCGGCGTAAAAATTGTTGTGACCACCAGCGAAGCGAGGAATCTGCTTTTTACCGCTCGTGGCCTTGCCTCTTCAAAATACTTACCCGACGCTGCCTTCCAGGCTTACGCTCAGCAGCTTCTGCGCTTCCACCGCAAACTCCATCGGCAGTTCCTTGAAGACGCGCTTGCAGAAGCCGTTCACGATCATCGAAACCGCATCCTCAGCCTTCAGCCCGCGCTGCCGCAGATAGAAGAGCTGGTCTTCGCCAATCTTCGAGGTCGACGCCTCGTGCTCCATCTGCGCCGTCGAGTTCTTCACCTCGATGTACGGGAAGGTATGCGCGCCGCACTTGTCGCCGATCAGCAGCGAATCGCACTGCGTGTAGTTGCGCGCGCCGGTCGCACCCTTCTGTATCTTCACCAGGCCGCGGTAGGTGTTCTGCCCGTGGCCGGCCGAGATGCCCTTCGAAACGATGGTGCTGCGCGGTGTTCTTGCCGATGTGGATCATCTTGGTTCCGGTATCGGCCTGCTGATAATTGTTGGTCAGCGCGACGGAGTAGAACTCGCCCACCGAGTTGTCGCCCTGCAGAATGCAGCCCGGATACTTCCAGGTGATCGCCGAACCGGTTTCAACCTGCGTCCACGAGATCTTCGAGTTCACGCCCTTGCAGGTGCCGCGCTTGGTGACGAAGTTGTAGATCCCGCCCTTGCCTTCCTTGTCGCCGGGATACCAGTTCTGCACCGTCGAATACTTGATCTGCGCGTTGTCCATCGCAATCAGTTCAACCACGGCGGCATGCAACTGGTTCTCATCGCGGATCGGCGCCGTGCAGCCTTCGAGGTAGCTGACCGAGGCAGCTGTCGTCGGCGACGATCAGGGTGCGCTCGAACTGACCGGTCTCGGCGGCATTGATGCGGAAGTAAGTCGACAGCTCCATCGGGCAACGAACGCCCTTGGGAACGTAGACAAACGATCCGTCGCTGAAGACCGCCGCATTCAGCGCGGCGAAGAAATTGTCGGTATAAGGAACCACCGTACCCAGATACTTCTGCACCAGTTCCGGATGCTTCTGCACCGCTTCCGAGAACGAACAGAAGATCACGCCCGCTTCGGCCAGCTTGCCTTTGAAGGTGGTGGCTACCGAGACGCTGTCGAACACGGCATCGACCGCGACGCCCGCCAGCATCTTCTGCTCGGTGATCGGAATGCCCAGCTTCTCGTAGGTGCGCAAGATCTCCGGATCGAGCTCGTCCAGGCTCTCCAGCTGCTGCTTCTGCTTAGGCGCGGAGTAATAGGTAATGCCCTGATAATCGATGGGCGGATAGTGGACATTCGCCCACGTCGGCTCGGCCTGCTTGGCTTCAAGCGACGCCCAGTAGCGAAACGCCTTCAGACGCCAGTCCAGCATGAACTGCGGCTCATTCTTCTTGGCCGAGATCAGGCGGACCGTGTCTTCCGTCAGACCCTTCGGGACCCGCTCCTCTTCGATGTCGGTGACGAATCCCCACTTGTATTCCTGCTGCGCCAGATCACGAATTGTGTCTGTGTTCGAACTCATTGAACTCTCCCGGATGAATGTCCAGCGGTCGGCACCAGCTTGCCGTCGACGCCTCGAATCGCCTGTCAACTGCGTAGGCTGCGCCAGGTCGGCCAGCATTACCTTCTGCAACGCTCCCCGCACAACTTCACTGATCACTCTCTGATTGGTTTTGATCGGGCATGACCGTTCCAGGTCGCAAAGCCCGGTGACGTCGGTACTGCATTCGGTCAGGGCGATTGGACCTTCGATCGCGGCAATGATCTCCGCCAGGGAAATCTCCGCCGGCTCCTTCGCCAGGCTGTAGCCGCCATTGATGCCACGATGCGAGACCAGCAAGCCGCTCTGCAGCAACTGCTTCAACACCTTGCTAACGGTAGGCAACGGCAGGCGCGTGACCAAGGCCAGATCGCGGGCAGTATGCACCGAGGCGTTGCCCTTGCGGGCCATGGTGGTCATCAACACCAGACCGTAGTCCGTCAGCTTGGCGAGTCGAATCATGCGGTGCCTTATATAGCCTTAGATGTATATAGTACCGCATCGGTCCTATATTTTTGGAGTCCTGACGCGGGCTTTTCTGCAATCAGATTCTCAATTTGGTGCTCCGCTCTCCTGCGCGGGCTACCGACAGCCGGATGGCGATGGAATGTGTACGCCTATCTACTTTACTTTCAGGTGTTTCGCCTGCAGCGCAGCATTCGATCAGCCGAGCCGTCTCCGGCTGGACTTCGAGGGCGTAAAACGAGATCAATAGTATTTCTCTTACTTCATTGACTTCACTGCAATCATTCAGAGTAGATTTCCGAAGCTGTTGCTCGAGATGTACAACTGCGAGCCATCTGCCTGGTTTAGCGGTCTGCATCGAAACCCGCCTTTCAGAACAACACTTTAGAGCGTTGAGGAGAAATCATGAAGCTTTTGCGAATGCTTGGAATCGCGATGATTGCGGTGTGCGCTGTAAATGCCGCAACCGCCCAATCGCACTGGACACGTCTGCAGAATTCACCCCCAGTCAATGTCGGCGCGATGCTGCTGCTCACCGACGGAACCGTAATTGCCCACGAAGAAAACGATCAGAACGGAAATGTCGCCACCCTGGCCTGGTACAAGTTGACGCCCGATATCAACGGCAGCTACGTCAATGGCACGTGGTCGCAAATTGCCAGCCTGCCCAGCGGCTACGGTCCGCTGTTCTTCGGCTCGGCTGTGCTTGCAGGATGGCCGCGTCATCGTTGAAGGTGGCGAATACAACCAGTACGGCGCCGGCTTCACGAAACTGGGCGCGATCTACGATCCGGTTGCTAACGCCTGGACGTCGGTAACGGCTCCCAGCGGATGGGGCAACATCGGCGATGCTTCGACGGCAGTGCTGAGCAACGGAACCCTCATGCTGGCCAACACGGTTACGAAACAGGCTTCGCTGTTGAATGCGTCTAACCTGACCTGGACCGCAACCGGCAACAGCAAATTCGACATCAACGATGAAGAAGGGTGGGACCTGCTTCCCGGCGGAAAGGTCCTCACTGTCGATGCCTACGTGCATCAGTACAACGCCAATGGCATGAACTACGAACTGTACGATCCGATCGCTGGGACATGGACGGTCGCCGGCACGACGCCCGTGCAACTGTGGGACTCCTGCGGCGGCGTCGGCGGCGCCTCCTATGAAGTTGGTCCGGCTGTACTCATGCCCAACGGCACGGTCTACGCCACGGGCGCCAACGGTTGCGGCGCTGGCCACACGGCCGTCTACCACATTAGCTCCGGCACCTGGACCGCTGGTCCTGATTTCCCTGGCACCTATGACATCGCTGATGGTCCCGCTGCTCTGGAGACCAACGGTAAGGTCTTGATGTTGGCCAGCCCGGGCATCTTTGGGTCTGGCGCCGCCTTCTTCGAATGGGACGGCAGCAACCTGGCACAAACAGATGCTCCGCCCAACGCTCCGAACGTTTCCTCCTTCCAGGGCCACCTGATGATGCTCCCCACCGGCCAGATCATGTACACCGACTACACCAATGACGTGGAGTTGTACACCTCCGACCGGCAGCAACTACACGGGTTGGAATGCCACGGCCCTGCTGAACCGGACCACTTTTGTACCGCGGCACCACCCTCGTACTCTTTGGGTTCGAAGTTTAACGGCGCGTCGCAGAACAACGACTACGGTGATGACTACCAGACTGCCACGAACTATCCGATCGTGCGCTTCGTCAACGTAGCCACTGGACACGTGTTCTATGGCCGCACGCATGATCACGAGGGAATGCAGGTCGGCTACGTGGGACCCACGTACACTCACCTGGACTTCCCGGCTACCATGGAAACCGGTTTCACCAACATGCAGATCGTAGTGAACGGGATCCCTTCCCAGAACTACCTGATCAACATTCAGTAGTCTGTACGCAGGCCAGTAGAACTCGGCGCCATGTTCAAGTGTTTGAGGACATGGCGCCGTTTCTGTTTCTTCAACGGGTTCATCATCTGGCAGCACAGAAACAGACTCCGCCGCCGGAACTTTCCATCGACGGACTCAAAGCAAGCTGCCTGTCTCTGCTTGTCACCCCAGTAATTTTCCGGTAAGGTTTCGACCAGCGTTAACTCTCTCTGAGGGCAAGTTACTGTGGTCTTTTTAGAAGCGTTGGTGGGCGCATTCGAACGCGCTCGCCTCGGTGTTGTCGCAAGCGCCCTTAAAACTCCTTTCCGTAAAGGTCCTGCAGCCTACGTCGCGGTGCTGGCGCTTTTTACTTTGCTGCTCAGTGGATGCGGCGGAGGCGGCACGGTCAGCGATGGTGAATCCAACAATTCCCCGCCGCCTCCTCCTCCGCCTCCGCAAAATCATTTCGCTATAGCGACGTACCACAACGACAATTCCCGGTCAGGTATTAACTCGCAGGAAAGCAAGTTGACGCCCGCCAATGTCAACGTGGTTTCGTTCGGACGGCTCGCCGCCGTTCCGGTTCAGGGCGCAATCTTCGCGCAGCCGTTGTACATCGCCGATGTAACCCTGAGCGACGGAAAAAATCACAACCTGGTGATTGTGGTCACCGAACATGATCAGGTGTACGCAATCGACGACTCCATCTTACCAGGTCATGTGGAATCGGAGCTTACTGGATTCTCAGGGATTGATAACCCCGGGATCCGGGCCGCGACTTTCCCTGCGGTGAATCTTTTAATCCGGAGGTTGGCATCACAGGAACGCCGGTAATCGATTCGTCCAGCGCAACGGTCTACCTGGTAGCGGTTACAAAGGACTCGCAAGGACAGTATTACCAGACGCTCTATGCTCTGCGTCTGACCGACGGACAGAACGCTTCTACACCCACCGTCATCACTACCCCTTCCGGCTCACAGTATGGTTCGGCTACGTTCGATCCCCTGATGAGCTTTCAGCGTGCCGCCCTTCTGCTGGAGAATGGCAACGTTTATGTACCTTGGGCTTCGCAATGCGAAGAGCATGCGGGATGGCTGATGTCCTTCAGTGCCACGACGCTGCAGGTGACGGCGGCCTGGACGCCAGATCCATCCGGCCTGCTGGGGGGAATCTGGATGGGCGGCGGCGGCCCATCGGCCGACAGCAGTGGAAACATCTTTATGTCGGTCGCCAATGGTTGGAGTGACGCGCAAACCGGCGGTGCGAATTACGGAGATTCGGTGGTGCGACTCATCCCCGGGAAATCAAATCGAAGTTGCCGACTACTTCATGCCCTACGATTACGATAAGCTCTACAACGAGGACTTGGACCTGGGCTCCGGCACTCCGCTTCTGCTTCCCACACAATCGGGAGCCGCGCATCCAAACCTGCTGATCACCGGCGGCAAGGAAGGCACCATCTATCTCCTGAACCGGGACAACCTCGGCAAATATCACCCCGACAACGACGACCAGATCTTGCAGAGCTTTTCGATTCAGTCAACCGGCGTTTTTAACGCTCCCATCTTTTGGAACAGCACGCTCTACTACGGACTCACGAACCTTCCCGTGCAGGCATTCGCCTACGATCCCGGCCACTCAGATGATCAATACCACTCCATTATCGGGTTCGCCGACTAACATGGCTTATCCCGGAGTGTCGCCGAGCCTGACCACTAATAATGGAAGTGCTGCCGTTCTCTGGGCGGTCGAAACTCCGTCTACGAACGCGATCCTGCGGGCCTACGACCCTACGAACCTTTCAACCGAGCTCTACAATTCAGAGATGTCTTCCGACAGGGATCACGCCGGGCCGGCACTCCGCTTCAGCGTTCCCACCGTGGCGGATGGCGAGGTGTTCGTGGGAACCCAGGACGAGCTGGACATTTACGGTGAGCTGCCGTAGTGAGTTAGCCGGCCGGTGCGAACAACTCGTTTCAATAGAGGGTGTTTTGGCTGTAACCTCGTCTATTGCTAACCATTTCTTATCGTAATCGTCTGAATATAAAGCGGATGCTCGCATTATGATGGACGGGTACCCCTTTGGTCGCATAACTCGGGCAGAGCGGCTCAAATTGGATTGAACTTAGAGTACAAATCATGCGATAGTAAGCAGTTCTTAGGCTCAGTTGGACTCCTTCCCCGTGTGCATTTGGTCTTCGGAAGAGGCCCCGGCCTTGCGCCCTGAATCGTTGTTGAAGCTGCATGAATCCAATTAGTTAGGATCCGGGCCAAGGCATCGCTGGTGCCACTCAGTCATCTGAATTACATCTCTATACGAAACGGAAATAACGCAACTATGGCAAAACGACGTGGCAATCCTAATTGGGGCAAGCCGGAGCCGATCGGCCCGATTGTTCCCACCATTACAGAGTTTGAACAGGTGGTAAAAGAATTCAAACTGGCGCCCGATCAGTACATCCGCTCCACCCGTCTGCGCGAGTGGGCGCGGAAGAACAAGAACTCGAAGTACATTCCTGAGCCTCTTTTGGAGGCCTGGGGCTTCGAGATCGAGTCCACGCTCTAACCACTTCGCTTTGAGAGCACAGGGTCGCTGCGGCGACCCTTCTCTATTTCATGAAAGCCTCTGAACCTCCGAAGCGGATGCGGCCAGGTTGCGACCCTGAATCACATGTTTAGCGCGGAACCTCTGCACGTACCCGACATCTCATTGATGTGCCTTTCACACCCGAACAGACCGCGGCCATGCTCGCCGGCACCAGCTTTGCCGCCGGACTGAATGTCTATGCCACGGTTGGGACGCTGGGCCTGCTGGCGCGCACGGGCTTGATCACGTTGCCGCCGGCGCTCGATCCGATCCGCTCCTGGTGGATTATCGGCGTCTGTCTGGCGCTGTTCGCGCTGGAGTTCTTCGCCGACAAAGTTCCGGCGTTCGATCTGATCTGGAATGCTCTGCAGACATTCGTGCGCATTCCAGTTGCTGCGCTGATTGCCTATGTCGCCAGCTCGCATCTTCCTCCGGGAATGCAACTCGTCTCAGCGCTGGCTGGCGCGCTGATCGCCTTCGCCGCGCATGGCGGCAAAACCGCTATCCGCGCCGCCGTAACCCCTTCGCCCGAGCCTTTTTCCAACATGGCATTGAGCTTCGGCGAAGACGTAGGAGCGATCGCACTGACTTGGGCGGCAGCGCAGCATCCGTACATCGCGGCGGCGATCGTTCTGCTGCTGCTGGTCATCGTGGTGTTCATGATGCGGTGGGTGATTCGCGCACTGCGCGGATTGTTTAGTCGGGTACGCGCTGTGGTGGCGTGAACATTCGTTGTTTCCCACCCTAGCCAAAGTCGGGCTAGAATGGGGCACCTGTGATCTTACCGATCGATCATTGAGCCGCTCATCCCGACACAAGTTGTTGCAAAGTCGTGACACCGGCTTTTAATTTCCCCTGCTAAAATTTGATAGACAGACACTATGCCCGCTCAAGCCCCATTCTGCGATGTCGAGACTGCGCTGGAGGAAATCCGCGCCGGCCGCATGATCGTGGTCATCGACGACGAAGACCGCGAGAACGAAGGCGACCTCACCATGGCCGCCGAGAAGATCACGCCCGAAGCCATCAACTTCATGGCCAAGTATGGGCGCGGCCTGGTCTGCCTCGCCATGACCGAGGAGCGCCTGGATTACCTGCGGCTCGGCCAGATGTCGTCCGAGAACACCTCCAACTTCGGCACCGCTTTCACCGAATCCATCGACGCGAAAGACGGCGTCACCACTGGCATCTCGGCTTACGATCGCTCGCACACCATCCAGGTGGCCATCGACTCCGACGACTCGCCCCAACGATCTGGCTCGTCCCGGACACATCTTCCCGCTTCGCGCCCGCAAAGGCGGAGTGCTGGTTCGCGCCGGACAAACTGAAGCCTCGGTCGATCTCGCACGCCTGGCAGGAATGGTTCCTGCTGGCGTCATCTGCGAGATCATGAACGACGACGGAACCATGGCGCGTGTGCCGCAGCTCACCGAATTCTGCCGCCAGCACGACATGAAGATGCTTACGGTCGCCGAACTCATCCGCTATCGCATGGCGCACGAGCGCTACGTGCGGCGCATGGCCGAAGCCGTGGTGCCGACCGCTTACGGCGAGTTCCGCATGATCGCCTACGAGTCGGAGATCACCGGCGATTCGCACATCGCGATGGTGAAGGGCGACGTGGAACATGCCGGCGACGAACCGGTGCTGGTGCGCATGCATTCGCATTGCCTGGTGGGCGATGTCTTCGGCGCCAGCTGGCTGCGAGTGCCGCAACGTGATCGACGCGGCCATGCGGCGCATCGCCGACGAAGGCCGCGGCGCGCTCATCTATCTGCACTCGACCTCGAAGGGCTATTCGGTCGAGCGGCTGGGCGAGCGCATGACCATCCAGTTCCATCACGAACAGCAGTTGCCAACCCTGCCTGAAAGCCAGCGCAAGACGCAGCGCGAGATCGGTATCGGCGCGCAGATTCTGTCGGACCTGAACCTGAAGCGCATTCGGTTGCTGACCAATCAGCCGCGCAAAGTTGCCGGACTCGAAGGATTTGGGATCGAGATTGTCGAGCAGGTTCCGGTGTCGGCCGGAAAAGCGTCGGTACGCTAGCTCAGAAACCGCTGGCTACGTTTGCTTCCTCTGGAGTGAAGCTAAGGCAGCGGTCATCGCCTTCTTGACTTCAGGATCGAGCTCCTTGGCGACGACCTTCTGCAATTCTGGAATGAAGGACACATCGCTCAGCTTGGTGACCGCATCTGCGGCCTCAATTCGTACCGAGCGGTCCTGGTCCGAGAGCGACTGCAGCAGCAGATTGTGCAGCCGCAAAAAATCTTTTGCAGGCAAGTCAGTTGCCTCAGGCAGCAACGACAAGGCTTCCTGGCGAAACGTCGGCTCGGGATCGTGCAGCGCTGTTATGAGAACATCCGGGCAGGACTTCTGCTTGAGGTCGACTTCCAAAACTCTGGCTGCTTGCAAGCGTATCGCGATGTCTTCTTTGGAATTGTCGCAGTAATCCTCGAGCGTTCGCAGCCCTAGCTCCTGGTTCAAAACAGCCAGATCCCAGGCGAGCCCGATCTTGCCGTTAGGCCCTGTTTCCTCTTTCATCATGCGTTCAATGACCGGAACCGCTTCCTTCAGTCCTTTTGTGGCAGCCTCCGCGGCCACGAGCTTTCGGACTGTGACATTGTCGCTTTGCAAGGCCAATAGCAGGCAATCGCGGTTCAGCGGTATGCCCATTTCGGTCAATTGACCTTCGATATAGGCCAGGCCTCCCGGCTGGTTCAAAACGGCGTCGGCGTTCCGGCCCATGTCGGCGAGCACTACCGGACACTGAGCCGCTGATCCCGTAACCAGGACACAAATCACCGAAACCATGTAAAACCAGAGCCTCGCCATAGTTGGAGCGTCTTCGGTCGTAGTGTAGTACTATCTGTTCGCCATTTCGCCTGAATTCGCCTTTGGTTAAGTTGTCCCAAGCCTTACTGGGCGACTAGTACGGCAAGGCAGAAAAAAATCTGACTCCTCGTGGCTGTCCAGCTACATCCAATGCTCGCAGGAGCTTCGATCATGAGGTTTCGCCTTCTTATTACCCTTCTTGTTCGCCTCTGTGCTGGTCACGTCTCTGGCCGCTCAGACCTCTGCGCCAGAGAAGCAGAAGTTCAGCCCGTCGTCGCGCAAGTTTCGCTTCACCTATTCGTTCACGGTGAAAGACATTCCCGCCGGAACCAAGCTGGTTCGGGTCTGGGTCCCGGTGGCGCATACCGACGAGCATCAGACCGTTCGGCTGGTGACCGTGAAGAGCGCAGTTCCGACGCGGATGACCGAGGACGCGGAGTACGGCAACAAGATTCTCTACGCCGAGATTCACAACCCGGTGCAATCCACCGCCGAGTTCACGCTTACAGTATGAGGTGACGCGCCGTGAATTCTCCCGAGGCGACTACGCTCAACTCGAGACGAAAGACACCAAGCCCGGCGTCGTGCCGGCCACGATGGAGCGCTACCTGCAGCCCGACAAGCTCATTCCGACCGACGGCAAGATCAAAGAGCTGGCGGTCCAGGTAACTGCCAGTCAGCCCGGAACGGTCGCCAAAGCCAAGGCCGCTTACGATTACCTGTTCAACACCATGAAGTACGATAAAACCGGCACGGGCTGGGGCCGGGGTGACGCCGTCTGGGCCTGCGACTCCAAGCACGGCAACTGTACCGACTTTCACTCGCCCGTTTATCGGCATGATGCGAGCCGATGATATTCCCGCGCGTTTCGATATCGGTTTCCCTATTCCCGAGAACAAGGAGCAGGGCGACATCGCCGGTTATCACTGCTGGGCAGAATTTTTCGCCCGCAATATCGGCTGGGTTCCGGTCGACATTTCCGAGGCGTGGAAGGCTAAGGAGAAAGCCGGCTACTTCTTCGGAACCGTGGACGCCAACCGCGTGCAGTTCTCGACCGGACGCGACCTCACTCTTTCGCCCAAGCAGGATGGCAGGCCCGGTCAACTACTTCGTCTATCCCTATGTTGAAATCGACGGGAAGACCTATGAGGGCTTGAGCAAGCAGTTCAGCTTCGAGGAGATGACGGGCGGAGCGAACACGGCCGACTCCGGCCCGCCACCTTCGCCGGCGATGTGAGAGGGGCCGCTCTTCGCTCTTCGCTCTTGGCTCTTCGCTTTTAGCCTATGGCTCGCATCGCCCGTTCGATCCCTGTCGAAACACCTGGCAGGCCACCAAACCGCAACTGAGTACGCTGCGCACTTCCCCCGTGCTCGCAGATTCCTGAGCGGCACTCGCTTCAGAGGCTGAGGACGATCAAAGAGGCTGGGTGCTGTGGTCATCGTGCGCCTGTCGATACATTTGCTCTCGGAACCTGTCTTACATTTGAACGAAAGAATAGTTCCTCCGTTCGCTGCTGGGACATGTCCGGCTGCTATCGTTGTCACTGCAGCCTAGCAACTGGCAGGAGCAAAATGACATCTGCTTAGGGCAGAGTTGGCTCTAGCATTCAACCACTGGCGATTGGGCGGTTTCGCCACAATTCAAAATGATAGAAAGGCCTGGCCACCTCGCTGAGGTATAGCCGACAGTTACCCATCATGAAAAAACTCGCTTTCGTTTGTGTTGCCGCCTTGGCGCTGGCCGCCTGTTCGTCCAGCAAACCCGCGTCTTCGCAGCCATCCCAGGCTGCTCCTAAGCAGGCGGAATACGAAACCGGCCGAGTCGCTTTTCAGAAGCTGTATCTTTCGGCTCGCGGCTGGGCGGGCGACGCCACTCCCTTTCGTTTGCAATCGCAGTACACGCCCGATTCTCCAACGAGTGAAGGCAAAGCAGGGTTGTGGCGGGCCTCCTTCGGCTCGCCAGCACGGCGAATGATGAAGATGTTTATCTGGTCGGGATTGGTGGGCGCCGATGCTCCTGAGCAAGGGGTAACCTTTACCACCGAAGACTCATGGAATTCCTCAAACACGTCGACCCGGGTCTTCAATTTTGAATTCCTGAAGGTCGACAGCGACAAAGCTTACGAGGTGGCAGAGAAGAACGGCGGCAGCAAACTCACGAAGAAGGATCCAAAGCAGCCGGTGTTCTTCGTGCTGGATTGGGATAACGCCAAAAGTATCCTGCTGTGGCACGTCATCTACGGCACCACCCAGGATGACGCGAAATTGCGGATTGCCGTGAACGCCTCAACTGGAGAGTTCGAACGGGTTGAGAAATAAAGTCCGGATAGGCGCCCGGTGGCCCGGTTTTTTCGATCTGTCGAAGGCGGTTTAGCCGTCCCGACGGCCTGCAATTCTTTCGCGAAGAACTACTTCTTTGGGGCTTTCCAACCTACCCACACGGGAATGCCGTTGTCATCCCGCAGAGTTGTCGTGTTGTTGCCGATCGTGATTTCACGAGCCAGGATCTCTTCGCCCTCAGTTCCCATGTTCTTGGCGCCGACTACTTCGATCTGGTCGCCCTTTTTGAACGAAGCATCGATCTCTTTCAGAAATTCGGCCGGCGCCAACTGAACCAGGACTGTACTGGTATCGGTTTTAACCACTAAGTGCGTTCCCTCGAAAGCGCCAGGGGTTTCATGAATATCGTCGATAACGCCTTTTATCTTCACTTGGTTGGCTGCGTCGTACTTGGGTCCGGTATTACTGGCCTTTTGGCCACAGTCGCACATGCGAACAGGACGGCAACCGCCAAAAAAATCTGCAAGCTGCGTTTTACTTTCATG
This sequence comes from uncultured Acidobacteriaceae bacterium, assembly GCA_963698845.1. Taxonomy (GTDB): domain Bacteria; phylum Acidobacteriota; class Terriglobia; order Terriglobales; family Acidobacteriaceae; genus Bog-257. The sequence continues at coordinate 225,117 of CAVOSH010000004.1, read as the reverse complement.
ATTTGTACCTCTTCCCCCGCTTGCGGCATATCCACGGCCGCGGCATCTCGCAGCGTCAGCAAGCGCGCACTACCGTTCCCTCCGACCTGCAGAATCCACTTTGGAATTCAGAGACTTCCAGAGCTTAGTCCGCGTTCCAATCCCCGGCAGCCATACTGCGACAACTCGATCTCCCGCTCAATGTTGAGCCACAAAGCTCTCTAACTCAAGCCAAAACTAATCTTGAATGACCCGGACCGCAGTGAGTTAAGTCACCAAAAGTGGTGACGCGGCCTACCCATTTGGGACGAAATTGCCTATGCGTAATCGGAAACTTAGTTCGATATATAGCGCTTTCGTGTCATAATCTTGCCACCAATCTAGGACTACTGTGAAGAGAACGTACGTTTGGCCAACGTTCGGTCCCAGACTTCTGTCGCGGCTTCGAGTCGTCGGACAGAAATATGAGCGACCTGCGTGTCGAGCGCATTCTCGCGTTCTCCCGGCTGTTTCTGTCACTAACGTGTCTAGCCGCTTGGTTCATTGCACCCGGCAAGAACCAACCTTCAGCATCGGATCGGCGTGGGCCTGCTCGTCGGGTATGTGATCAGCAGCCTCATGCTACTGCTCTGGATCGAGGCTGGCAGGCTCGGCCGATTCTTCACCGCTGTGGGCGCAGGTCATCGATTTGGGCTGGCCAGCCCTGCTGTGCCTGTTCGTCAATGTCTCGGATCGGCCGTTTTATGTGCTGTTCTTGTTTGCCATGATCGCGGCTGCATTTCGCTGGGGCTTCATGGAGACGGCCGGCACCGCTTTTTTCAGCGTGGCATTGTTATTGTTTCAACTCGGCTTGGCCACCCATGGGCCAGACAGTGTGCGCTCGATCATTGCCCCTGAGCCGCAACCGGTCCGCGTAGCGTTGCGATGTGTGTTCCTGTTTGTCGCTGGTACGTTGTTGGGCTTTTTGGCTGAGACGGAAAAAGAGCTGCGGGCCGAAATCGCTCTCACCAACCGGCTGCTCTCGCTGGCGCGAGTCGGAAATCGCTTTTCGGCGGTCTTGCAGAGCGTACTGACGGAATTGGCCCGGGTGTTTCAGGGCACTGCTCTGGTCGAAGTCGTGTCGCAAAGCAGTACCGGCCGCGCATTCCGTTGGGAGTTGCCCACCCTGGAGCAAGCCAGCATTCATGCGGTTGAAATTGCTCCTGCCGAACAGGCCACGGATCTGATGGCTGGCTATCCGCATACGTTTTATATGCAGCGGAACGGCAGCGACAGCAGCTATTCCGTGACTGCGCTGGACGAGGAAGGGCGCCGGCTGGAGCCTACGCAGACCAAGGATCTTCAAATGCCGATGCCCGGCGTCAAATCCCTCCTGGTGGTCAGCCATGAAATGGGCCGGGACTGGACCGGCCGCTTTGTACTGGTGAATGCCTGCCTGGGGCGGCAGAGGGAGTTGGAACTCCGATTGGCCCAGGATGTAATGCGCCAGATCGCCCCGGCTCTGTATTCGGTCTATCTGCTCTGGGGTTTTCGCACCCGGGCGGGAGCGACCGAGCGCGCGCGCGTGGCGCGGGAGCTGCACGACACGACGATCCAGTCGCTGATCAGCATTGAGATGCAAGTGGACGTGCTTCGCCGGCGCAGCAGCGATTCCCAGGTGGCGAGCGAGCTTGACCGCATCCAAGGCCTGCTTCGCCACGAGGTCTTGAACCTGCGGGAGTTGATGCAGACCATGCGCCCGGTCGACATCGGTCCGCATCAATTTCTTGACTTTATTGCCGATCTCGTGGAACGTTTCTCCAGAGACACTGGCATTGCTGTACGCTTCATCTCAGAATTGCGGGAAGTCACCCTGCCGGCGGCCACGTGCCGGGAACTGGTACGAATTGTGCAGGAGAGCCTGGTGAATATCCGCAAGCATAGTGGGGCGCAGTCGGCAGTGGTGCGCTTCGGCTCGCAGGAAGGTCTGTGGAAGCTGGTGATGAATGATGACGGAAACGGCTTCCCTTTTGCTGGACGTTTAGGCCTCGCAGAGCTCGACGCTCTGCGCCGGGGACCGGCCGTCATCAAGGAACGAGTTCGTGCTGTCGGAGGAGACATGATCATCGAATCCACTCCCGGGCACGGATCAAGGTTGGAGATTACCATTCCGCAGAAAGGATACGAATCCTATGGATAAGAAGGAGCCGTCAGTGCGCATCGTCATCGCCGATGACCACACGATCTTCCGAGACGGATTGCGACGTCTGCTGGAGGCGGAGCCGGAGTTGGAGGTGGTAGGCGAAGCCGCCGACGGCGCAGAAGCTGTGGCGCAAACGCGGGAGTTGCGGCCGGATGTTCTGCTGCTGGACCTGGCCATGCCCCGAGTTCCGGGCATGGACGTCATGCGCGACCTCTCGGCCGACGGCGAGAAGCTGAACACCAAGATCATCGTGCTCACCGCCGCCGTGGAGCGCATGGAGATCGTGCAGGCGCTGCAAATGGGCGCGCGCGGCGTGGTCATGAAAGAGGCGGCCACCCAGTTGCTGATGAAGGCCATTCGCACGGTTATGGCCGGGCAATACTGGATCGGGCGCGAAGCCGTCGGCGACATCGTCGAGTTCATGCGCACCAATCCCTCGGGAGAAAAGCCGCCCCGCAACTTCGGGCTTACCAAGCGCGAGATGGATATTCTCACGACCATCGTCGCCGGCCTGAGCAACAAGGAAATCGCGCGCAAATTCTCGCTGAGCGAAGACACGGTCAAGCACCATCTGACCAACATCTTCGACAAGGTCGGAGTCGCCAGCCGTCTGGAACTTGCCCTGTTTGCCATCAACAATCGGCTGACGGAACCGCCGACGTCGACTGTCGTAAAATGACGGTTCGCATGGTCCCTGCGTGGGCTGGTATGCCACCACGGTTGTGTAATACCTGCGTCCGTTTCCCGCTACGATATGAAGGTCGCACAATTGAATTTGTGCGACTTTTTCTTCGAATTTGCGCTGCTTTCATTCGTGAAATGCCCACGTCTGTTAATCGAGGTATGTTTCTGCGGAATACAGAGCGACAAGTGTGCGTTGCCCGTGTTCATTCACTCAGGAGTTGACCCCAGAGGAGTAGCAATGAGGACCAAAGGCCCTTTGTCTGTGACCTTGGCTGTCATGTTGGCGCTGAGTCTCGCCATGCTGGCGGGATGCTCACGCAAGGTCGAGCGCACGGACGCCCAGGTCGCAAGCGACGTACAGAACAAGATCTATGGCGATCCCGGCATTCAGAGCCGTCAGATCAGCGTGCAGGCCGCCAATGGCGTAGTGACGCTGAGCGGCGATGTCAACAGCGATGTCGAACGAAACGCGGCGGCCAACGATGCCGGCGCCATCGATGGCGTGAGCACCGTGATCAACAATCTGCAGGTGCAGCAGGCCCAGGCGGCTCCGCCGCCAGTGCCCATGGCTCCGCCGCAGCCCGCACAGAAAGCCTGCTCCGACGGCGAAGAAACACACGCCCAAGAGCGCTGCGCGGCATCATCGGAACGGCGGAACCGATCAGACGCCCAGTGATGCCACCCTGGCAAACAGTATGCCGCCTCCGGCACCGGCGACGCCGCAGCCTGAGGCGCAACCGGCGCCGCCGGCTCCGCCTCCACCTCCGCCGCCGCAGAAGGTCACGATTCCGGCGGGAACGCAATTATCGGTGCGACTGAACGATCCCCTCGACTCGGAGAATCAATAAGATCGGCGACACGTTTCATGGATCGCTGAGTTCGCCCATCGTGATTGGATGGCGAAACCGTCATCCCGTCCGGCGCCGACGTGGTAGGCCGGGTGGCGAATGTTCAAAGCGCCGGCCGGTTTGCCGGGCAATCCCTGCTGACGCTGGAGTTGACTTCCGTTTCCGTGAACGGCCGGACCTATAACGTCCAGACCAATCAGTGGTCGCGCCAAGGCAAAGGCGAGGGCAAGAATACCGCGACCAAGGTCGGCGTCGGTACGGCTGCCGGCGCGATTCTTGGCGGAATTATCGGCGGAGGGCGAGGCGCTGCCATCGGCGCGGCCAGCGGCGCCGGGCGCAGGCACGGGCGTTGCCGCGGCAAAGAAGGGCGAGCAGATCAAGCTGGGTCCGGAAGCGGTTTTGAATTTCCAGACCGATTAACACGCTGACGGTGATTCCGCAGACCAACAATAACCGCGATGCGAGCCGCATTCCCCTGTCGTAAGGAAATTTGAATTGCACAAGCGCAGCCACTATACCCGGCTGCGCCTTTTTGCATCTCTCCTTCTACACAGCTGCTTGGGGCTGCGATATTCTCACTAGGACTGTCCATGCCAAAAATTAGTGCTCTGCTGCATACTCATAACGACGCTCTGCGCCTTGGCCGCGCGCTGGATTCGTTGCGTCCATGTGATGAGGTGCTGGTCATCGACGAAGACTCCGAGGACGATACCGAACGAGTCGCCAGAGAGCATGGCGCAACCTTTAAAACCGCGATTCCTGGAGTTACCTCCGGCGCGTACGCGATGGACGCCAGCCACGAGTGGATTCTCTGCCTGCGCTGCAATGAAGCTCTCTCCGATGACCTGGAGGCCACTCTACTGGAGTGGAAAGAGAAGGAGCCCGACGAGGCTCTGGCCTGTTATAGTGTGCCCATCCGGGAAGAGAATGGCGTCGGCTGGAAGAAGCATCCGCCTGAGGTGCGCCTGGTCAATCGGAAACGGATGAACTGGACAGGAGAGATGCCGCCTGAACAGCCGTGTGGCGCAGTGCTGGACGGCGATCTCCTGAGTTTCCGCGAGCCTTAAATCGTTCAGGGAGGAATTGCGAAAGTCTACTTGGACCGACTGCTCGAATGCGCGCTCTTCGTGGTTGGTCTGATATTCGGGAGCTTCCTGAATGTTTGCATCAGCCGCATTCCGCGCGACGAGTCGATTGTTTCTCCGCCTTCCCATTGTCCACGCTGCGGCGCGGGCATCCGCTGGTACGACAATATCCCTCTCTTAAGCTGGGTTCTCCTGCGCGGACGTTGTCGCGCCTGCGGCGAGAGCATCTCGCTGCGATATCCCGCGGTCGAACTGCTGACCGGTGTATCGTTTCTCGCCTGCTACGTGGTCTTCGGACCGGCGTGGCTCACGCTGAAGTTTTGCATCATTCAGTTTCCTGTTGCTCGGCCTCATCTTCATGGACGCAGAAGCCGGGCTGCTGCCACGCGAGTTCACCTACTCCGGTATTGTGCTCGGCCTGGCCTTATCTTTCGCCGCTCACACGGATTATTCCGGCACAACGTTCCTTCTAGCGTCTGTTTGGACGGAATGCTCCGAGCGCGCCTACGGTTTCGTTCATGGACGCGGTTCTCGGCGCGCTGGTCGGCGCGGGTTTTTTCTACCTGGCGTGGGCGGTGTACTACCTGGTGCGGAAGCAGCACGGTCTGGGCTTCGGCGATATCGCCCTCATGGGAATGTCGGGAGCATTCCTCGGCCTAAAGCTCGTGGTGCTGGTGATTGTGCTGGCGCCCGTTTCCGCCATCTTCTACGTCGTCGTTTCTTCTGGTGCGGGAGGCGTTCAGCTCACACGCCGGTCAGGATACCGACGCAGAGGCTGCGCAGCCTTTCCTGGGTCGCGAAATTCCCTTCGGCGTGTTTCTAGGCGCGTGTTCGATGTTTGTGATTTTTGCCGGGGAGGCCCTATGGACGTGGTATTTGGGGTTGTTTCTAAGCCGACACCCGGCGCTGTGGAACCGACTCCCGTGCTGCGAACACGTTCGGCCACCTGTTTCAAGTGATGGCGCGTGTGGGTGCGGTGAAAGAGACGCCACTCCTGAGCGTTCAACGGGCCCAAGAAACGGGTGATTCAGAAGCATTGCGCGCCGGCCAAAACGCCGCTCGGCATCGAACAACGTGGAGTCCATCGCAACCAACGCATCGTAGAAACGCCGCATAGAGTCATTGCCCAGCCCCTGGTTCGGCATGATCTGACTGAAGGCCTCGCGGCCGCTGGGCATATAACCGAACTTGGTTACGGCGAACTTTCGCACTCGGTGTGGCCAGGTGTGGACGCGCTGGCTGATACGCTGCCGTTATCCAATGCCCGGCGCAGACCCTTGGTTGTACCTGTATAGGTCAGGAGTAGATGTTCGAAGATCTGCGCGGTGGTCCACTTCCCAGGCAGCGCACGATCCCATTGCGTACATCGACCAGCCGCGTGTGATCGCCTCGACTTCGCGGCGAATTTGTTCTAACTCGGGAGCCACAGACACCCCACAGCCCAAACTGTGACCTTGGGTTCAAGCGCGACGCCAGCACTATGAACGAATCCGTAGACTTTCTTCAATGCCCACTGTTAGGCAACCTTCGATTGTTTCAACATTAGTTGCAACAACCTGCAAGTCTTCGACCAACCGTGTGAACTCCTTATGCCGACTCACTTCGTCAGGAGCGCGCAAAATCGACGACGGATGCACCGTTGCCAACACATTCGAGGCGGCGGGTTGCGAAGGGCAGCAATTGACCGCGCTGCTGGGTCACCCGAAAATCTCGTCCCAGAAGCGCCTGCGCCGCCGTCGCGCCCAGACACACGATCACTTCCGGTCGCACCAGCGCGATCTCTGCATCCAGCCACTGGCGGCAGGCCGCAATCTCAATGGAATTTGGTTTCTTATGAATACGCCGCTTACCGCGAGGCTCCCATTTGAAGTGTTTTACGGCGTTGGTGACATAGGTCTGCTTGCGATCGATACCCGCCTCGATCAGAGCCTTGTCGAAAAGCTCCCCAGCGGGACCCACGAACGGTCGACCCTCCAGATCTTCTTTGTCGCCGGGCTGCTCACCTACAAATAAAATTCGCGCGTGCGCAACGCCCTCGCCAAACACGGTCTGGGTTGCGTGTCGCCAGAGATCGCATGCGCGACAGTCTTTGGAAGCTCGCCGCGCTGCCTGAAGCGAGGGAAAAAGTGGGACCAGCCCTGATTCCACTTGGAGACGACGCGGCATGCTATCTAAAGATGCCACTAACTGCGCTATGAGTTGTAGAAGCTATCGGGCACGTAAGTGTTCGGCCAAAAAAAAGCCCACCCGACTTATGTTGTCTGGTGGGGCTTTGGATTTGCGATTCACTGTATTACGGAAAGCCTGACTGCTGCTTTCAGCTTGGCGACTACGCGGTTGCGATCCTGCGCAATGCCAGCGACATCATCAGACGCGTCACGCCCGACATGAAGATACTGATGCCGAACAGCGTCCCCACCACCCAGTCGGAGTTGAACGGCCAGTGCGCCCAGATCAGGATGCCGAGCAAAATGGTGATGATGCCGTCGAAGAGCACCCATCCCCAGCCACCGCGCGGCTTGATCTGGAAGGCCAGCACCAGCGCGAAGATGCCGTACACCAACAGGAACGAAGCCAGGATCAAAGTCAGCGCCAGCAACCCGCCGACCGGATGCATCAACAGGTAAATGCCGGCAATGATGTAGATGATGCCCAGGACTACTTCCAGCAGAACGTGCCAACCGCCGTGGGTGCGAACGCCGAAGATGATCTGCGCAACGCCATTGAAGATCGCCGACCAGCCTACGACGATGGTGATGACCAGTCCAGCCTCCCAGGGCGCAGAACATCGCAATGATGCCCGCAATGATCATCAACATGCCAAGCACGATCGACCACCCGGAAGCCTTCTTCGAGAACTGCTTCAGCCATAGTTCCTCCATTGTGTTTGTGGGCGCAGGCGAACACAATTGCCGGCGCTGAAGCCGAACAGCTACATCGAAGCAGGTTGGAGATGAGAGTCGCAGCTATTGTGCGGGAGCCGCGCGCGATATTCAACGATTTAATCGCTCGACTACCGGCTCGATAATATCGAATAAGCCGCATGTCGACTGCCACCTTCTCCTTCTTGCCGCGGCCCTGGGCAAAACGCTTGGCAGCATCCGCCATGAAAGCATTGGCAAAACGCGCTCCCCAGACGATATCGTCGAAGGTGTAGGAAGTCCGGGTCTGCACAATGGTGGAGAAGGTCTCGTCGAACGCCTTTAGCAACACCAGAATCTCGGCGTTGGAGTTGCGCATCGATTCCGCAGTTTCGCCGTAGAGAATGCTGTCCTGTTCCATGGGATGGACCACGGTCCAGGTCAACGGGAGAAACACCACCGCTTCCCGTTCCAGTTTCAGCGGGTAATAGCGCCGGGTATGGACGCCGTCGACCTGTTCAAAACGGCTGACGATCACCTTGGCCGAGACCTCAATCAATTCATTGGAGCGGGCGTTGGCTACGCGAAATTCCAGCGCGGTGATTCCCTGATAAGGAGCTACCACGGCGTGGCTGCTGAACAGCACATTCGCCGTTGGCCGCGAGATGCGAGCGAATAACAAGCCGGTAACAATGGCGAAGCCTGCCAGTCCGGTCAGTGCCTCGGCCGCGACCAGGATGTTGGCCGCGAGGTTTACCGGCACGATGTTCCCGTAGCCGATGGTGGAGAGCGTCTCCACGCTGAAAAAGAAAGCGCGCCAGAACGGATATTGCGAGGTGCCGGGAGCTGGTACTCAGCAAAGCTCCCGTGCCGCAGGCCATGTAGCCCAGCGCAAACACGACATTGCCATGAAGGCGTACCAGCCCACACCCAGCAGGGCGAACTGCCACCAGGGCATCGTGAGTAAGCAGGTGATAGGGGCTGAGCGACTCCAACAGCGTCAGCCCCTTGCGCTCGACGTTGAAGCTGCCGTCGCGATTCAACAGTCGCTGTTGGCTTTCGCGCGAAACCACCGCGCCAAAGCCAAGATCGCGCAGGTCCTGCTCGCTCAGGGGTTGGGCTGAGAAACCATGGGTATTCGATGCCGCGGAAGCAACGGCGTTGCAGCAGTATACCTATTGCAGCGGAGTTAGAGAACCTACGCCGATCGCTTGTGCAGCTCGTTCGCGGCTGAGCACCAGCACCTGGCAGCGCTGCTGATCGAATACCACCTTGTGCGACTCGGCGCACTTGCCGCACAGCCATACCACCTTCTGCTTGATGTTCGGGGGAAGTCCCCAGGCCTGGGGCTGCTGCACTGGGGAGGTGTAGATCCTGCCCGTCCCGAGGCGCTTAAACTCGGTCTCACATTCCGGATTGACGCACTTGCCCAGAGCCGACACACGCATAAATTTTATGATGCGGCCTTCTCGCGGAAAGGTATAGCTCGCAACAGTTTGCAGTTAAACAAATTCCGAATGACCGGAAATCTGCATCAAAGCTGTACGGCGGTGCTGCTGATTGCGGAGGAAGAATGGGACGTCCCTGCTTGCCGGGCAAACCGTTTCCCCAGGGCGCCACCTGGGACGGAACCGGCGTTAATTTCGCACTTTATTCGGAAAACGCTACCAAGGTGGAACTCTGTTTGTATGACGGTCGCAGCCGGCGCGAAAGCGAGCGCATTCAACTGCCCGAACAAACCGCGTTCGTGTGGCACGGGTACGTGCCCGGGCTGCAGCCGGGCCAGCTCTATGGCTATCGGGTTTATGGCCCCTGGGAGCCAGCGCGCGGGCTGCGATTTAATCCCGGCAAAGCTGCTGATTGATCCTTACGCCAAAGCCATCGCCGGCCGGGTCGATTGGGACAAGCCCATCTATCCCTATCGCTTCGGCGGCGAGAATGCCGATATGGTCATCGACCGGCGCGACAGCGCTTCCGGCATGCCCAAGAGCATTGTGGTCAGCCCCTACTTCGACTGGGAGCACGACCGCCCGCCGCGCATCCCCGCTCAGCGATTCGATCATCTACGAGATGCATGTCCGCGGCTTCAGCATGCTGAACGACCAAATTCGGCAAGACCTGCGCGGCACCTATGCCGGACTTGCGTCTCCGCCGGCGCTGAAATACCTGAAGGGCCTCGGCATCACTGCCGTTGAGCTGATGCCGGTCCACCAGTTCGTGCATGACAAAGTGCTGGTGGACCGCGGCCTCCGCAATTATTGGGGCTACAACACGCTGAACTATTTCAGCCCCGAGTCGGAATACTGCTCTTCCGGCGACTTGGGATCGCAAGTGCCGGAATTCAAGGCCATGGTGAAGGCCCTGCACCGCGAAGGCATCGAGGTCATTCTCGACGTGGTGTACAACCACACCGCCGAGGGCAATCAGCTCGGGCCCATGCTCAGCTTCCGCGGAATCGACAATCCTACCTACTACAAGCTGGTGCCCGACAATCCGCGCTACTACATGGACTACACCGGAACCGGCAACAGCCTGAACGTTCGCCATCCGCAGGTGCTGAAGCTGATCATGGACAGCCTGCGCTACTGGGTGACCGAGATGCACGTCGACGGCTTCCGCTTCGATCTGGCCGCCACCCTGGCGCGCGAACTGCACGATGTCGATCGGCTGTCGGCCTTCTTCGACATCATTCATCAGGACCCGATCATCTCGCAGGTCAAGCTCATCGCCGAGCCGTGGGACGTCGGCAGCGGCGGCTACCAGGTGGGCAACTTCCCTGTTCTCGTGGGCGGAGTGGAATGGCAAATATCGCGACACCGTTCGCCGCTACTGGAAGGGCGATGAAGGACAGCTTTCCGATCTCGGCTACCGCCTAACCGGCAGCAGCGATCTGTATCAGAATGACGGCCGACGTCCTTATGCCAGCATCAATTTCGTCACTGCACATGACGGCTTCTCGCTGGAGGACCTGGTCAGCTACAACGACAAACATAACGAAGCCAACGGCGAAAATAATCAGGACGGCGCCAACGATAACAACTCCTGGAACATGGGAGTCGAAGGACCGACGGACGATCCTGAGATCCTCGCTGCCCGCGAACGTCAGAAGCGTAATTTCCTGGCGACCCTGTTCCTGTCGCAGGGCGTTCCTATGCTGTGCGGAGGAGACGAAATTGGACGCACGCAAAATGGCAACAACAACGCCTATTGTCAGGACAACGAGATCAGCTGGTACGACTGGAATCTGGACGAGCGCGAGCAAAAGCTTCTGGAGTTCACCCGCGCGGCTGATTCGATTCCGCCAAACCCATCCCAATCTTCGCCGACGCAAGTTTTTCCAGGACCGCGAGGTCTATCATCCCTCCTCCCGCGATATCGCCTGGTATCGCACCGACGGCCAGGAGATGACGCAGGAACAGTGGAACACCGGCTGGATGCGCAGCATGGCAGTCATGCTGAATGGCACCACCTTGGGACAGACTCGACGACATGGGCGAGCCATCACCGACGACACCTTTCTCGTCATGCTGAACTCCTATGGCGATGCGTCACCTACACGCTGCCGCAGTCTCCTCGAAATCGCGGATGGAAGCTGCTGATGAACACACATGACCTCGACGACCCATTTGGCGAGAAGCTTCTGGATGGCACTCTCGATGTCGCCGGCGCGCTCAGTGGCCATATTGCGCGAGTTGCGCCGAAGGCGAAGTCAGAACCCGCAGATGGGGAAGTCAGACCAAAAACCAGAGACAGGCAGAACCAGCCAACCAGCTACCTGAACATGCTGTCGCGGAGACCGGTTCCTTGGAGGGAAACAGCAAATATTTCTCAGTAAAAGATGATAATTCGCCGGTATCACTGCAGCAGCGACACCTTGAGGATCGGGGTTGTTGCTGCCGGATTCAAGGCCATCGTAAGGCGCCGCTGCCGGTCAATTGCATCTGATCCGTTACCACGTTGCCCCAGATCAATGTGCCGTTCGTAGTTCCGCCGGGTATCTGGAAGACCGTGGCATAGTTCGACGAGTGGAAGTAGAGCGTGCCGGTATAAGCCAGAGTCCCCGATCCTTGGAGCTGCGGCGAAGCTGTATCCGCGTGGTCCATGAACATAAGCAAACCGCGCTATTTTCCGGCTGAGTCCGTCGTATCGCCCGCGTTGTCGTAATAAGAGCCGTTGGCCGTGCATTGCGCCAGCATGATATTGGTGTCCAGTGCGCTCGCCAGATTCAGGTACGCATGGCGGAGTACTGCCATCGCAGGTAAGATCGGTGACGGGCACTTTGTCGACGCGGGGCTTGCCGGGGCGCCGGACGCGCCGCTGATCACCGGCTTCGCACTCCCGTGGAAGTAGAACATCACTCCGTCGGTCTGGTGCCAGGTCCATGCCCCGCCGCCACCATCGCCATTGGGACCAGCGGTTTGGGTCAGCGGACTGCAGTTGCCGGTGCTGGCATCGGTGTTGACTACTCCTTGCGAACTGGCGCATGGTTTAGCCATGCGAATCGAATCGCTGCCGCCGATCGATAGATCTCCATCCAGGTAGTAGACGCCGGGCAGAAACGTGATAACGTCGCCACCGCCCTCGGAGATGCCGTTCGGGTAATAGCCGGGAGCGTATTCCTTGCATCCCTTGCAATACCAGGACTTGCTTCCATACTTGCTCAAGTTGCAAGTCCAATATGTGCTGTCGTTGTAGCTGCCGTAGTTGCTGGGACTGTTGTCCGGGCATCCATCCATCCCCGGAGCCGCCAGGTTGTAATATTTCGTTCCGTCACTGTGAGAGACTTTGGTCCCGGGAGTAATGTTCTTCATCCCACTGGCTGCCGGAACTCCGGCGTAAGGGTCCGCCACCGGGGTCGCCGGCCAGGCCCATTTGCCGGTTGTTCCCCCGCTAAAGCCGGCAGGCAGTCCGGTGTTGCCATTTGTTCCATAACACCCCGTAGCCGTTCCCGGAGCCACGTGCGGTCCGCCGTAGGTACCCACGTCTGAGCCGGTGAGGTTTGGGCCGCCCTTCCTGGTATCGATCACACCGCTTGAGCCACATTGCACCGCCGTCGTGCTGCTGGAGTTGACGACGATGCTGCGTGGCGGACCTCCTACGATGGCCAGCGAGGCTCCGCCCGTGAAGTACAGGGCACCGGAAATTTTGGGGTTGAGAATCATGATGGGAGCACCTTGCATAACCTGCGTGAGACCGCAGGTCGCACTCGCTGCCACCTGCTGTGTCTGATTTCCGGTCAGCAGGGTGCTGAAATAAGTCGTTACCGGCAAAGATACTGTCACCTGCAAGTAGGGATAAGTAACCACGGAAGCGGGTGGTGCAGTAACGCCCGATACTGAACCCGGGAAGCTCCAGGAAACGCTGGCACTGCCGTTGCTATATCCGTTGAAGCCGTTCTTGCCGGCATACCAGCAGATGCTGGGACCCGCCGAGCCATAGGAATTGCAATTGCCCGCAGTGCCGGGCACAAAACCGCTGAAACCAGAGGTTGGTGTAGTCCACCGCAAACGCCAACACGGCCAACAGGAACAAGCTCAAGATCAGGATCACCAGAATGGTCCCTGGCAGTGTGGCTGGCTACGGTATCGTTCGGCCCGCGCACGCTGCTGGTCGGCTGGATATGCCTGGTGACGGAACTGTTTCTGCTGGAGCAGTTCAAACGCGGCAAGGATTGGCTCTGGTGGCTGCCACAACTGTTCATCCTCTGGGCCAATCTGCACGGCTCGTGGCTGATCGGAATGGTGCTGTTCTGGACCTTTTGCGCCTGCGGCCTGGTCACCGGTACCTGGGGACGAATCGAAGCTACCCGTTGGACCGGATCGCAGTTTCGCAAGCTCGCGCTGGTGGGTGGCTTCAGTGTCGCAGGTCTCTTCCTGAATCCCTACAGCTATCACCTGGTTTTCTATCCATTCAATGTTGCCTTTCAGCAGAAACTCAATGTCGGACACGTGGAAGAGTGGATGAGCACCGACTTTCACAGCATACGAGGGAAAATCCTGTTTGCCATGCTGGCAGCAACCATCGTGCTTGCCCTGGCCCGCAAACGTCGTTGGCGACTGGACGAACTTGCGTTCCTGCTCATAGGCCTGTACGCGGCGCTGACCTACAGCCGTTTTCTTTTTCTCGCGGCCATTTTGCTCACGCCCCTGCTGGCCAGGGAGATCGATTTTCTTCCTCCGTATCGGCCGTCGGTAGATAAACCCTGGTTGAACCTGGTACTCATCGTCGCGATCGTGGCGGGCTGCACCCGGCAGTTTCCGGCAGAAAGCCTTCTACAGCGGGACACCTTGCAAGATTATCCCGTCACGGCGCTCGAATATCTAAGGGGGTTCCAGCCCCAAGGCCGAGTGTTAAACGATTATCTCTGGGGCGGCTACCTGATCTGGAATGTCCGGCATATCCCGGTCTTCATCGACTCCAGGGTCGATATCTTCGAATACAACGGGGTTTTTGCCGATTACCTTGACCTTACCCAGCTTCGCAACGGTATGGGCGTCCTGGACAAATACAACATCCGCTACGTGTTGTATCGAAAGGACAGCGCTGTCGCCTACTTTCTCATGAACACGTCAGGCTGGAAGACGAGATATCAGGACGGTACGACAATCTTGCTCGAGCGGGTTGAACAGCCGCGGATGGCGGGCAAGCTCAGTTCGCCTTGATAACCTGGGAAACGGGCGCGCGCAGGCCCGCCTTCTGGCCTGGTCCATTTCCATTGCGGGTGGTGGAAAGATCATGCGGAACATCCGCACGGCCCACGCTGGTGTAGATAAAGCCGTGCTCGGCCATTGCATCAGGACTGAACATGTTGCGGCCGTCGATCACGATGGGATAGCGCAGCAAGTCGTGAAGTTCCTTGAGATCGATGGCGCGGAACTCTTCCCAATCGGTCAGCACCAGCAGAGCATCGGCGTCCCGGGCAGCATCCAGCGCGGAAGCGACGTACTCGATGTTTTGCGAGCCCAGAATTTCACGCGCGTTGGCGGCTCCGGCCGGATCATACGCCCGAATCTTGCAGCCCTCGCTGATCAGAGACTTCACAACTGCGATTGCCGGCGATTCGCGTACATCATCGGTGCCGCCCTTGAATGCCAATCCGAGAACGCCGAGCCGCTTCCCTTTCAGCGTCCATAGAGCATGCCGCACCTTGCGGAGGAAGCGCTCGCGCTGCTCGTTATTGATGTGCATGACTTCTTCCAGCAGGCGGAAATCGTAACCGCATTCGCGCGCCACGGCACGATACGCTGAAAGGTCCTTGGGGAAACAGGATCCCCCATATCCGAGACCAGGATTCAGGAACTGGCGGCCAATGCGCGAATCGGCGCCAATTCCCTCTCTTACTTGATCCACATCGGCTCCGACCGACTCGCAGAGCGTGGCGACGGCGTTAATAAAGCTGATCTTCATCGCCAGAAATGCGTTTGACGCGTACTTGATCAGTTCGGCGCTCTTGGCCGTCGTCGCGATGAGCCGAGCGGGCCCACTCACCGGCTTGGGAGCGGGAATCGTATCGGTGCGGCCATAGTAGCTGCCGTCCGTCAGCGGTGCATAAATCTGGCGCAAACGATCAGCGCACGCGGGATTGTCGGAACCAATTACGATCCGGTCGGGGTAGAGGAAGTCGGTGACTGCTGTACCTTCGCGCAGAAACTCAGGGTTCGAGGCAACGTCGAAGAGATGATCTGGAGCGCCGTTCAGCAGCATGACTCGACGCACCCACTCGCTGGTGTATACGGGGACCGTACTCTTGCCGACGACGATCTTGTAGTCCTTAATATTGGCGGCAATTTCCCGCGCTACGGACTCGACGTAGGAGAGATCGGCTTCGCCATTGACGGTTGGAGGCGTACCCACCGCAACGAAAATTGCCTCGGACTGTTCTACGGATTCGGCGAGGCTATCCGAGAGCTTCAGCTTGGAACCAAGATGCCGCTTCAACAATTCGGGGACATAGCGCTCGTGGATTGGAGATTGGCCCTGTTGCAGCGCGTTTTGTTTTGCCGGGTCGTTGTCATACAACGTGACATCATGACCTAATTCGGCAAAGCATAATGACGTAACCAAACCTACGTACCCTGATCCAATGACTGAAATACGCATCCCTTGGCTCCGCAAAGTAAACTCAAACGATGCCCTTCAGCAGCCCGCTCGCCCATATGAAGGACTGGTTAATTGTACATGCGAAGTTCTTGGCCGCGTAGAAAGGGTTGGCGCGGCCTCCGGCAATGTGCCGTGGATAGGGCGCTCCCGGCTGCACTGGCCAATCGATGAAATCAATTTTCAGTGAGGCTTAGTTAGGGGAGCAACCAGCGGAAGTTTGCCCATGAGCCGTTTAACGATGAGACCCTGATACTCGCGCAGAGTCTTTAGCGGATTCATCTTGCTCTGACTCTTCTTCAATCCGTAGTCATAGCGTAGCGGGACTTCACTGAATCGAGTACTGAAGGGCACAACTCGGAGCAGGACTTCCAGATTGGCGGCAAAGGACTTGGTGGTGACGTAGCTCGACCCGTAATGCTCAAGCGCTCGCTGCACGACCTGTGCACGATAAGCGCGATAGAAGATGGTGTAGTCAGTGATGCCGCGAACGTGAAAGAACGTCGACAGAACCATGTTGACGCCCCAACTTCCCGCAGTCCGCTGCCAGGGAAAGTTCAGGTAGCCGCCACCGCGAATATAGCGCGACGCCACCACAACATCTTCGCCGGTATAGACTCGCCGCGCCATCTCCGGCATGCACTTCAGGTCGCTGGTGCCATCGCCCTCGATGATGAAGATGCAGTCAGCCGGCTCCGCTCGTTTGGCCGCCGCAACCAGACCATCGTAAAAGGTCATGGGCACGCCGAGATTGACGGGGTGGGTAACGATCTCCAGATCGACCCTGCCGCGAAAGCGCTCAGCTTCTTCGAGGGTGTTGTCGCGGCTTCCATCGTTGACGACGATCACCGCCAGGGGCAACGTCGCCGACAGTTCCCGCAGATGCTCGAGCACCGTCCCCAGGTTCGGGCCTTCGTTGTACGCGGGAATGATGACGTAGCTCTTGGGCATCAGGTCAGAAGGACAACCTACGACAATAGCAGAGAAGTGGGATCGAACGGCCTGAATTGAGCTGTCATCCTGAGCGAAGCGTCTGCACGTTTTTTCGAGCCGCCGCAGTTGCGGCTCGGCGGACGCGGAGTCGAAGGACCTCTACGTAATCGCAAAAATCCTTCCAGGTATAGAGGTCCTTCGACTGCGTTCGGCCGCTGCGCGTCCTCGCTTCGCTCAGGATGACAAAACAAAGGCGCAAACCATACGCATCAGAAGGTCGCGACCACGCGCTCCACGTCGGCGCGGTTCTGCTGAATCCAATCGATCAGCATCCCGATACCCGGCAAGGGATCGATCTCCGGCCGCCAGCCCAGTTCCCGTTCGGCTTTACAGATGTCCGCCACGAACACGGGCTGATCTCCCGCACGCGGCTCCGCATGACTCACGGGAATCTTCTTACCCAGCCGCTTCTCCAGAAACGCAAGCAGTTCGACCAGGGACAGTGTCCGGCTTGGTCCGCCACCCATATTGAAGATCTGCCCCGCCGACCGATCGGGCTTCTCCGCAGCGGCTTTGTACGCTGACACCAGATCATTCACATGCAGTAGGTCGCGAATCTGCAGTCCATCGCCGTAGATCGTAATCGGCCGCTCCAGCAGCGCAGCAATCGAGAACCAGGCCACCCATCCCTGGTCTTCTACGCCGAACTGCCGTTGACCGTAAATACAGGACTGCCGGAAGACCACCGTAGGAATGTCGTAGATGCGGCCGTAATCGTGAACATACTGATCGGCCGCGCCTTTGCTGCAACCGTAGGGAGAATGAAAATCAAGCGGCTGGGTTTCGGGGATGCCGTTAGGAAAATCGCGGAAGCTCCAGCGGGTTTGACCCTTCATGCAGACGATTTCTGGCATTCCCCCATAAACCTTGTTGGTGGAGGAGTAAATCAGCATGGGCTTCTTGCCCGACTCACGCACCGCCTCCAGCACGTTGAAGGTGCCGTGAGCGTTGATCTCAAAATCTTCAATCGGGCGAACGATCGAGGTCGTCACGGCAACCTGGGCGGCGAGATGCAGCACCAGGTCCGCCCTCGAGACCGCGTGCAGCAACGCTAGCGAATCGTAGCGAATGTCGCCCATGATGAATTCGCAGTTGTCGGGATACTTCTGCCGCAGGTAGCGGAGGTTCAGGTCCGTGCCTTTGCGGGAGAGGTTGTCAAAGACAAGAACTTGCCAACCATCGCGGATAAAAGCTTCCGCTGCATTCACGCCTATGAAGCCGGCGCCTCCCGTAACTAAGACTGTTCTGGTTGCCACAGCTTGCTCCTGATACGGCAAAGTGTGAATGACCGTCCATTCTACGGGCAAAAAAACAGGAAGGGCATCGCTACCCTTCCCGCGCTTTTACCACACTCAAGACTTACCGCCCGCCGCGCCGCGGTCCACGATCGCCACCGCGTCCGCCGCCACCGCCTGGGCGTCCACCACGGCCACCGCCCGGGCGACCACCAGGACGTCCGCCACCGCCGCTGCGTTCGCGGCGCTCACCGCCATCGCGGTTGAAGTTCGGCTCTGAGCTGGGTTCATCGGCACGCTCGTGACCGCCTTCAAAGGTCACGCCGCCACCGCTGCTGCTGCCTTCGCTGCTGCCTTCAGCGCCTTCGCCTTCAGGAGGGGCTTCCCCACCGCCCATCTTGGCGCGCTGCTCTTTCAGGATCGCCTTGCGCGACAGCTTAATGCGGTTGCCGTCGACGGCCAAAACCTTCACCAGGACTTGGTCGCCTTCTTTCAGTTCGTCGCGAACATCGTTGATACGGTGCTCGGCAACTTCGCTGATGTGCAGCAGGCCGTCGGTGCCGGGGATGATTTCGACGAACGCGCCGAAGTCGGCCAGCCGCGTGACCTTGCCCAGGTAGGTCTTCCCCACCTCGGCGGTCGCGGTGATGTCGCCGATCATCTGCAGAGCCTTGGCTGCCGCTACCTGATCGCTCGACGACACATTGACCTTGCCGCTGTCTTCGACGTCGATCTTCACGCCCGTCGCCTCGACGATGCCGCGGATCACCTTGCCACCGGGTCCGATCAGATCGCGAATCTTGTCGGTCGGAATCTGCAGCGTGTAGAAGCGCGGCGCGAAATCGCTGATCGTGGTTCGACCTTCGCCGATCACGCCCGTCATCTTGTCGAGGATGTACAGCCGTCCGGCTCGCGCCTGCTCCAGGGCCTCGCGCATGATCTGCGGCGTGATGCCCATGACTTTGATGTCCATCTGCAGGGCGGTAATGCCGTCCCGCGTTCCGGCCACCTTGAAGTCCATGTCGCCATAGTGATCTTCCGCGCCCGCAATGTCGGTGAGAATGGCGTACTGCTCGCCTTCCTTCACCAGACCCATGGCCACGCCCGCGACCGCAGCCTTCAGCGGAACGCCGGCGTCCATCATGCTCAGTGAAGCTCCGCAAACGGTCGCCATTGAGGACGACCCGTTCGACTCGAGAATGTCGGAGACTACGCGCATGGCGTAGGGCCAATCGGTATCGCTGGGCAGAACGGCAAATAGCGCGCGCTCAGCCAGTGCTCCGTGGCCGATTTCACGACGGCCAGCGCCGCGCAGAAATGCCACTTCTCCAACGGAGAACGGCGGAAAGTTATAGTGAAGCATGAAGCGCTTCTTGGCTTCGCCTTCGAAGGCTTCCAGGCGCTGCATGTCCTCGCCGGTACCCAAGGTGGTCGTGACCAAGGCCTGGGTTTCGCCGCGGGTGAAGATCGCCGATCCGTGGGTGCGCGGCAGCACTCCAACCTCGATCCAGATGTCGCGGATCTGGTCGAACTTGCGGCCATCCGGGCGGCGCTTCTCTTTGATCACCTGCTCGCGGAAGATCTGCTCGCGCAGAAGATCGAAGTAAGACGTGGCCTTCTTACGGCCTTCCATGTCTTCGTCGTCGATGGTCGACTTGATCTCGTCCTTCAACTTCTTGATCAGGCCGTAGCTTTCGTTCTTGGGATACTTCTCGGTGTTCGCAGCATCGGCCAACCGCTCGCCCATCTTGGTGCGGAGATCGTCCAGGTATTCCTGATCGATCATCGGCGGCTCAACCTTACGCTTTGCCTTGCCCACCTTCTGCGCCAGTTCGGTGATGGCGGCGCAGATCTTCTTGATCTGCTGCGTGGCCAAACTCGATCCCGTCGACTACCACGTCTTCCGTCACCTCTTTCGCACCGGACTCGATCATCACGATGCCTTCGGAGGTGCCGACGACCATCAGGTTCAGGTCGCCCGAGCGCTGCTCGTCGTAGGTGGGATTGATGATGAACTCGCCGTTCACGCGACCGACGCGCACCGCGCCGATTGGTCCGTGGAACGGAATGTCGGAGACGCTTAGCGCAACCGACGCGCCGTTGATGCCGGAGAC
This sequence comes from uncultured Acidobacteriaceae bacterium, assembly GCA_963698845.1. GTDB lineage: Bacteria > Acidobacteriota > Terriglobia > Terriglobales > Acidobacteriaceae > Bog-257. The sequence continues at coordinate 205,039 of CAVOSH010000004.1, read as the reverse complement.
GTCGGGATCATTCTCGGTGTCGGCCGAGAGCACCATGGCGATGACCTGGGTCTCGCAGCGGAAGCCTTCGGGGAACAACGGGCGGATGGGGCGATCGATCTGGCGGCTGGTCAGAATTTCGCGCTCGCTGGGACGGCCTTCGCGCTTGATGAAGCCGCCGGGAATGCGTCCGGCGGCGTAGGTGTACTCGCGGTAATCGACGGTCAGCGGAAAGAAGTCGATGCCCTCACGGGGCTCGGGATTGGCGCAGGCGGTAGCCAGGACGACGTTCTCGCCCATGCGCACGATGCAGGACCCATGGGCCTGCTTCGCCAGTTTTCCGGTTTCAAAGTGGATGGATTTACCGCCGGGGAGATCAACACTAATTTCGTGCTTGGTGACGCCGTGTAAGGCGGCCGTCATTTCTTCTTTCATTTCCTGATTCCTTCTGTCTGAACGCAACCGTTAGAGCCGGTCATACAATTCGGGCGTCATGGCCAGGTGAGTGGCCGAAAGCCATGCCGCCATGGCCCGAACGACGATACGGAAGTGGAGTGATTTTAGGTCAGCCGAGAGAAGCTGAACGAATCTTACGGGCGCACCCCGCGCCCAATGCCGGTGTACTCCGAAATACTGCCGGGCCAACCATAGGCCCGGTTCCCAAAAAGCAACCGTGCTGCACCTGTGAGAATGCATTACGCCCGAAGCGTGGTAGTTCAGGGCTGGCAAACAACTACTTGCGGATGCCAAGTTTCTGAATAACGGCTTTGTAGCGCTCGGTATCGGACTTTCTGAGGTAATCGAGCAGGCTGCGACGCTTGCTCACCATCATGAGAAGACCGCGCCGGGAGGCATGGTCCTTCTTATGGGTCTTGAAATGTTCTGTCAGTTCACCGATCCGGGTGCTGAGGATGGCGATCTGGACCTCCGGTGAACCGGTATCGTTATCGGCTCGACGGTTGTCGGCAATCAAAGCGGCTTTTTTCTCTCGGGCTAACACTGAATCGGCTGCGCTCCTACTCTTTTTAATCGTATCTTGTTACGCTACTGAGGATAACATGCAATGCCGGGAACGGCAAAAGGGGTGCCTTGAATTGATTCCGCAGGCTTGCGCTGCCGAGCCAGGTCGGCGTGACTTAAGATGAGTCGCCCGGCTGCTACGAAAGATCGGGAACGGGGCCCGCAGATCGAATCGAAGGCGGTTCGGTCAGGCTGGCTGAATTCGAGATCGCCACTCTGAATGATGTGGACTAAAGCGTTAAGGAAACGCCTGCAATGGTCGTGAAGACGACGAAACGAGCCTCGAAGGAACTTGCGGCCGGCGGTACGATGCGTCCTCAATTACGTCCGATTGGCGTGATCCGCTCGACGGTAAAAACCCGCGCTCAAGCGCCCAAGCAAGGGCTGGAAGGAGCACCGGATGTATGGCTGGAGGTGGATCCCAACTTTGCCGAATGTCTGGATGGTCTGAAAGCCGATGACGAAATTATCGTCATCACCTGGCTGCACAAGGCGCGTCGCGAGACTATGAAAGTCCATCCGCGCTCCGATCCTCAGCACGGGCTCCGGGGCGTCTTCGCTACGCGATCGCCGGATCGGCCGAATCCGCTAGGCCTGCATCCGGTCACAATACGTAAGGTCGTCAAGTCGCGGCTGCGGATCGGACCTCTTGAAGCGATCGACGGGACGCCCGTCGTCGACATCAAACCAGTGTTGTGCGGAGTGAAAGACTCGTGAGAGTTCTCGCCGGCTGAAGCCGGCTCTGGTCGATTAGTGCAGCTCACCCAGGGCTTCCGCCCTGGGCTACAAACAGTTTCGCCTTCGGGCTTCAGGTTCAGTGCGAGACGACCTTGATCTCGTACAGCTTTGGCCAGAGCTTGCCGGTGACGAACAACCGGTTCTCTTTCGCGTCGTAGGCGATCCCGTTGAGCACAGCGTCGGGATTGCTGGTCGTACTTGGATCACGCAGACCGGTCAAGTCGATCCATCCCAGAAGCTTCCCGGTCTTTGGTGAGATGCGGGCGATCCGGTCACTATGCCAGATGTTGGCGTAGATCTCCCCGCGCACGTACTCCAATTCATTCAGGTCTGGAATCGCCTGCCCATTCTCCGTGGTGACGTGGAGGCGCCGGGTCTCGCGAAATGTCTTGGGGTCAAGAAACCGCAGATAGGAAGTTCCATCGCTCAGGATCAACTGCTTGTCGTCGTGCGTCAGGCCCCAACCTTCGCCGTCGTAGGTAAATGTTCGCAGCAGAGCGAAGCTGAAGCGGTCGTAGACGAAGCCTTTATGCGCCTGCCAGGTGAGCTGAACCAGCGTACTGCCCCAGTCTGTTAGGCCTTCGCCAAAGTAATCTGCCGGCAAATCGTACTTCTGCAGAACGCGACCCGTATTCAAATCGAGCATTCGAACCGACGACTGCCCTCGCAGCCCCGTGCTCTCGTAGAGATGGCCATCAACGTACAACAGCCCCTGGGTGAAGGCTCGCGGGTCGTGAGGGTAGGTGTGAACGATCTCATACCCCGATATCTGGGGAGCAAGCGGTTTAGCTGTACCTGCGATCGCAACCGCGAGCAGAAATGCCAGAAGGAAATGCCGGCGCCGAAACATGCTTGCCCAGCTTAAGGCAAGGGCGGCATCATCGCAAACCGCTGCGGCGAATCGCTAGCTCTTGCGGGTGTGGTGGGTCGACGACTTTTTGTGAGCGAGGCTGGCAGTACGGACGGTCGCAGCGTGGTGCTTCTTGTGGGAGTGGTACACAATCGGGCGAACCTCGGCCCGAACTCGCGTCTCCGCCTCGTAGGGATCGTTGCCGTAAGCTGGATCGAACATCGCGATAACCGACACGGCCCTGGTGCTGTAGCGACGTGCCCAGTCGGTGTGGACCAGCGTGCCCTGTACGGAATGCCAGTATTCGGAGTCCGCATAGGTTGCTTCGACTTGATCCGTCGCAGGCATGCGTATTGATGGCGCCAAGGAAATTTGTGAACTCTTCCAGGTTTACGCCCATCTGGTAGACCATCTGGGCCAAAGCCATTTGTTGCGGACCGCTCAGCTGGTCGAAGTTGCGGCAGTAGGCGCGCGCATTGTGGATGGCCTGAATGGCATAGATGCGCAATAGCTTGTCGGCATCCTCTTCCGACATTTGCGGGAACAACTCGTTGCGTGCGAATCTTGCTGGCGAAACTTCTTCTTGTTCCAGGCATCGAGTTCGTAATTGAACTGCTGCAGCATGGTCTGCAGTTGCTGCGGGGGCAGGCCGGCCGCCTCCCAAAGCTGAGCCGATGACGGTTCGAGGAAAACGTTGGGATTGAGTGGGTCGTGCTGGGCATGTTCCCTCGCCGGCAAGTCCAGGCTGAATCCGGCGCCAATCAGCGGACGGCTGGTCTTGGGATCAGGATAAGCAGCCAGTACCCAGCCTTCGTGACGATTGTCGCGAAGAGTGTCCATTAGCGTCTGCAGGTTGAACTTGATCTCCGAGCTCTTGAAGTCGACTAACGGCTCGAGTTCCCAACTCGGCCTGCGGCGTCAGCAAAGACAGAGCAGCAGCCTGATGCTGAAGCGGCAGATTGTAGGCAGTGAGGCGTTGCGGGATCGCCGAGTGCGACGGCGACGTCTGTGCGCTACTCGCTAGCGAAGTTGCGATCGCCAGCACGGAAACGGCAACGAGATGTCGGCGAATGGTCATCCTTGTATCACTGCTCTGGCCTACACATTAGCTCAGATTGCCTGCGCGACAAAGAGACTTTTGTGGTTACCGACTCAAAAGTCGGCGAATAAAAAGCCCCGCCTCGGGAGCGGGGCTTGAGGTGCGTTGAGGAGATACGCCGTTAGCGGGCGCTCACGGTTGGAGTGAACGACACACCCCGGAGCACTTCACCGGAGTTGGCCGCCTGGAAAGCGGAGAAACTTTCATCGGGCGGCAGGCTGGTGGCGCTCACCTGGTCGGTGGTGACCATTAGCTGGTTAGGATCGGCTCCTTGATCGCCATTGCCGCTGACGGTCGAAGTGATGGCATAGATTGTCGCAGTGCCGTCACCGTTGACGATGCCGGTGAGATTACGCAGACCATCGGTACCGGGCGACCACGGCAATCCGGTGGCGGGGTTGTTGCCCGTCGGATAGTTGGGCACGGTGTACGGGATGCCCAGCTGCAAGCCCGTCTGCAGAACATAAGCCAGGTTCCACTGTCCTGCTACCGGATCGAAGATCCACTTCTGCAAACCGGACAGCGGGTTCTGTGCAGCGCTGGTGTACACGCCGTTAGCGTAAGTATTGTCGCCATCGCCTTCGTCAGCCACGTAAAGAGTGTTGGCGTCGGCGAACCAGATGCCGAACGGGAACGAGGTCTTCGACTTCAGCTTGGTCGGAAATCCGTTCAGGATGCACATGTTGTTGGGGTCGAGTCCCTTGGTCTGCAGAACGCTCGGATCGTAGGCAAGCGGCGCAATCGGCAAAGAAGCGCTTGCCGGAGGCAGGCCCACGCCATTATTGTCGTTGCAAACCGTGAGCGTGGGGTCTACGAAATACACCGTGTTTACGCCGTTGCTGCCACTGCCCTTGGTAAGGAACAGCGTGTTGTTGAAAATTGTGAGGCCGCGGAAATTATCGTCCTTGCCGATCTTGTCTTGCGGCTGGCCGATCTGCGTCACGTTGAAGGAACCGACCGGCGTGGGCTGTCCCGGATGCTGCGAGACCTCAGGCTGAGACAGCGGATTCAGGATCTGTGCGCCTGCTCCGATGATGATGCCGTTCGGCTGAGGATTCGCCCCGTTCCCGGCGTTGCCCGCCGTATAGAAGAAGTCGGCTCCGTTGGAGTTGTTCAGAATCGCGGCACGTCCATTGTTACCGCTATAGGCATTCGTCTCCGTGAAGGTCGCATTGCCGTTCACATCGATCTGAGCGACGGCGCGATAGTAGCTGCGACCGACGGGATTCGTTGGATCCACTACTTGATTCGTATTCGAGTTCGAGACGTCGATGTCATCGATCGGCGCGACATAGCCCATGAAGGTCAAATATTGGCCGTCGGTGGAAAGATTCAACGCCAGCTCGGATTTCGAGGAAAAACTCGTGACCAACTGGTCGCCGATCAGAGTCCGGCCGATGTTGCGGCTGTTGTTCATCGCGAGTGAGTTCACCAGGGTACCCGCAGGCGTGTACTGATCGAGGAAGATTTTGGAGGTGATGCCAAAACTTCCGTCCACCAGATCGTTATTGAACACGGTGGGATAGGTCCCATCATTGGTGGCAGGGCCGGCACAGCCACCTTGTGTGGCCTGGCAATTGGGCGGCAAGATCTGCCCTACCCTGACGTTGCTGGGATTGTTGTCGTACACGCTGCGGCTGACTACCAGGTTTCCGGGCGAGAATAACGTGCTGCCGTTTTGGGCCGATGCCGGAACGGCGCCGCCCGCTATCGACGCAGAAATCAACAAGAGCGCACTCAGCCGCCCTTGCTTCTTCAGCAGATTTGCTGTCACAAAGCTCTCCTTGGAGATGGGTTGATGGAGCCGAACCCGATGACTGTCCTGGGTCCTGGCGCTATGCTGACAGCGCAATGTTGCGCTGCGGTTGCAGCGCGATCACGTTCTGGTAAATCCGGGACAGGAATGCAACGACGTGTTGCTGATTCCAAACCAGGTGTCGCAACCTTGCTATTCGAGCAGGCGATTTACCGCGGCTTCGACGTGGATCTTCGTCGTATCCAGAAGCGGGACACCAGCGGCAGTGCTCTCGGTCAGGATCATCGGCAGTTCGGTTCCGGCAAGCAGGACCGCTCCGATACCGTCTTCCTCTTTCATTCTCTGAATAATTCGCACTAGTTCAGCGTGGGTAGCCGGAAGGCAAATGCCCTTCAGCAATTCGTTGATGTACTTGTCGTGGATATATTCCACTTCATCATCTTTCGGGATCGTGACAGTTATCTGTTCACGCAAGAAAACTTCCGGGTAAAACCGTGCGCGCATGGTGAAGCCTGTTCCCAGCAGAGCAATGCGTTTGACACCCCGGACCCTGGCTTCCGCGCGAGCCGCTTCGACAATACTGAGGATGGGAATCGATGACTGGACCTGCACCTGGTCAAAGACGAGGTGGGGCGTGTTGGCGCTGATGATGGCGAAGTCCGCTCCGGCGCCCGCCAGCCTGCGAACAGCCTCGGCTAAATATTCCGCGAGAAGATCCGGTTGGTTTGCATCCAGAAAGGCCAGCCCGCGATACACGTCGACACTATTGATAATGATGGAAGGAAGTACTTTGTCGCCGGCACGCTTCTGATACGAGGCAATGAGCAGGCGGTAGTACTCGATGGTAGACTCAGGCCCGAGTCCTCCCACAACTCCAAGCGTCTTCATCGACTCCCCCTTCGACTGCAGCGCCCTTCTCGAACCTGATCATCGGCCGGACGATAACGCTCGCCCTTCAAGTACCTCTATGGTTGTGCTCGATCGCCGTCGGTTTGCAACAGCCACCCGCTTCCGCCCCGGATCTGAAGGTTGCCGCTTGACTCCAGTTCAATTTCCCCGGCCGGATTGTTGTCGCCCCAGCGCACGATCTTGAGATCGGAGTAGGCATAGACTCCACATGACCAGGGCGAAAACAGCCACAGGGCCTGCTCACGTTCGCTGCCGTTGTCGCAGCCGGCATGAGGCGCAGCTATCAACCTCGCCGTGACCGCACCGTAGTCCGTCGTCCGGCCGACAATGGTGTCGCCTTGAACGACCTCGCCATTCCCACGATAAACGCCGGCTCCCCCAATCTGGATGGTGTTCCAGTCGCTAGTTGAGGTTCCGTAATCATCAATCGCATTGGTGGGTAGTTTCGCCTCAAAGACCTGGTTGGCCGAAGCGAGTGCACGCAAATGCGTCACCATAGGAATTTCGCGTTGTCCAATCTTCAGGCTGGTGAAGGAAAAAACGAGATGGGATGGCGCCGCCCCGCCTGCATCGACCTTGATGACTTTGCCGAAAACAGTGCTCCCCTTCCGCAACCGGGAGCCATCCGTCAACGGTACATCCTGCATGATCTTGCCGGTGATCGTATCTCCTGGCTTTGAACGTTGGGCATCGAGATTGCTGTTTAACATGACGGGCAGAATGGTCCCGGCTGGAATTTGCTGCGCGGAGGCGAGCACATAATAAGCCGACGCCAGGATAGCGACAACCAGCAAACTTATAGTGCGCATTGCTGCAACCTTTACCAGATCTTAGATGAATCCGGCGAGCCTGCGCACCCACTTCTACCGGCAAAGCTTCAGCGGACCAGTCTCGTCTCGGCAAGTAATGGCATGAAGGCTGGCTTTGTTTTTGTGGAACTCTTCACCGCTGTCGCAGCAAATACCCTATACAGGGGGGATTCAGTTTAGGTCGTCCAGAAAGCACTATCGGGCGGCCGGATGATTACAAAACTTTACCCTGCGTTACCAGAGTTTACTAACAAATGGGCGGCGTCGGGGTTTCAACGATTGACAGAGGAACTGTCGAGAAGGAGAAACAGAAAATGAAAACCAAGTTTTGGAGCGTTGCCGTTGCCTTGCTGGCGCTGGTGCTCTGCGGCACGGCCGTAATTTCTTCCGCGCAGCAGAGTGACCAGAGCGGCGCCCAGACCTGGGCCGGCCATCGGCATGCCCGCATGGAACGTATGGCTCAGGAGTTGAATCTTACTGACGCACAAAAGGCCCAGATCAAGACCATTATGCAGTCACAGCGCGCTACGGTTCGTCCGCTGGTGCAACAGCTGGAACAGAACCGCGCCGCCATGCTGACCGCAACGGCTGGTGGAGCGTTTGATCAGGCCAAGGTGCAGCAGCTAGCCACACAGCGAGCCCAGATCATGGCGCAGCTGTCCGTGCAGAAAACCCAAGTTCACAGCCAGATCTATAACCAGGTTTTGACCTCGGACCAGAAGGCCAAAGCTGACCAGATGCGTCAGACTCGGCTTGAGCGCATCAACCAGCGGCTGCAGAAACTGGACGCTGCTCCCCAGCCTTCTGCCCAGTAAGAAGTAATGCGGAATTCGAGGGTTCCTCATCGGGTCGGGAGCCCTCGTGGTGAAGCGGTCCAACGCAACGGACCGCTTTTGCTTTTCAGCGTGTCTTCGCCCCTCGCACGATCGAAGCGGCTCACCAATCCTGGGCGTCGGGGTCACAACCCGGCGCGCCCGAGCTGGCCGTGCGGCGAACTCCTTACATGATTCCTTATCGCATTCCTGGCTAAGGCGTGGAGCTGATCGCCGGCATTTCACGGGCCGCCAGCGATGGACTGAGCTGCTGTAGTTCTACAACTCCACTTCCTGCAACACCGGCTTGGGCGGCGGAATGGTGTGGAGCGCATCGACCATGGCGTCGGCAAACTCGCTGGTACCTGCATGTCCCGCCTACATCGCGCGTGAGGTGCTTCTTCTCGCCGTAGACTTTCTCCAGCGCCAGCCGGATGTGATTCGCGGCGTTCTCTTCGCCCAGATGGCGCAGCATCAGGATTCCCGAGCGCAGCACCGCAGTCGGATTGGCGATGTCTTTCCCCGCAATGTCAGGCGCGGAGCCGTGAACTGCTTCGAAGATGGCGCATTCGTGGCCGAAGTTCGCGCCCGGAACCAGGCCCAGTCCGCCGACGAACGCCGCGCACAGGTCGGAGATGATGTCGCCGTAGAGATTCTCCAGCAGCAGCATGTCGTACTGATACGGATTCATCACCAGCTGCATGCAGGTGTTGTCGACGATGTGCTCGCCGTAGGTGATCTCGGGATATTCCTTCGAGATATTGCGCGAGCAGCGAATGAACAGGCCATCCGACAGCTTCATGATGTTGGCTTTGTGGATGGCGTGGATCTTCTTGCGGTTGTGCTTGCGCGCGTAATCGAAGGCGAATTTCGAGATGCGGGTCGACGCTTTCTCGGTGATGATCTTCAGGCTCTCCACCACGCCCGGCACCACTTCGTGCTCGATGCCGGAGTACAAGCCTTCGGTATTTTCGCGCACGATCACCAGATCGACATCCGGATAACGCGTGGCCACCGAGGGCAGGTTGCGGATGGGGCGGAAATTTGCGAACAGCTCAAACTGTTTGCGCAGGGCGACGTTGATGCTGGGAAATCCGCCGCCAATCGGCGTGGTCACCGGGCCTTTCAGGCCGCAAGCGGGTGCGCTCGATCGACTCGATCAGCTCTTTCGGAATGTACTCGTGGTACTTCTCGTAAGCTTCGGCGCCGGCGGCGATAGCTCTCCCACTCGAACTTGACGCCGGTTGCTTCCAGAATGCGAACGCTGGCCTTGACCACCTCGGGGCCGATACCATCGCCGGGAATCAGAGTAACTTTGTATGCCATTATTCCTTTAATATTTGCTGCCGGACTCAATCTCCGGACTTGGCTTTGGCGGACGAGTTTTCCTTGGTGTCGAGCAGTTCTTTCAGCTCTTCCATGAACTCGCGCACATCTTTGAAGTCGAGATACACCGAGGCGAAGCGCACGTAGGCGACCTTATCGATGCGCTTCAGCCGGTTCATGATCAACTCGCCAATCTCGCTGGTCTTGCGCTCGCGATCCTGGGAATCGACGACGAAGCCTTCCGCGTCGTTGACGATCTGCTCCAGCTTGCCCATCGAAACCGGACGCTTCTCGCAGGCCCGCAGCAGCCCGGCCAGGACCTTCTGCCGCTCGAATTTCTCGCGGCGGCCGTCCTTCTTCACCACCATGTAGGGGATTTCGTCGATGCGCTCGTAGGTGGTGAAGCGCTTTTCGCACTTCAGGCACTCGCGGCGACGGCGGATGGACTCGCCTTCCTTGCTTTCGCGCGAATCGACTACTTTGTCGTTTTCAAAGCCGCAGAACGGGCACTTCATGGGTGAGAGAGAGCAGGCGACAGAGCCCGCTCTTCGATTGTAGCAGGGGAATCGCAGAGGCTTTGCCACGGCCACGGCGGTCGCAGCGCCAAATCACCCACTCCATTCAGGCAGCGATTCACGCCCGCTCAATGCCCATCATCGACCGTTCGACTGCCGACCCGCTTCACTCTGCACCGGTGAGTCACGACACAGCAATCGATCCCTTTCACGGCGCGACAATCTTCTTATCGAGGAGCGCGGCAGTGTGCCTTTCATAATCCGATACTGACAACCCACTATTCATCCGCTGCCGCGCCCACACCATCTCAGCGAGGAACAATGAGCACCCAGACGTTGTCGCCTGAAGTGAATCTGCCCATCCCGTCGACGAATCCTGAGCAACCCACTCCCTCGCCGGCCAAGCGGCCCGGCCTGCGCATTCTTCAGCCCGAAGTGACCTACACCGGCGCGCCCATCAAGCCCCTGCAGAAAGGTCTGCCCAAGCAGACCGAGTCTCTCTGCCCGGAGTGCACCAAGGTCATCGCGGCGAACATTTTCGCCGACGGCGGCAAGGTCGTGATGGAGAAGCAGTGTGCCGAGCACGGCCACTTCCGCGACATCGTCTTCAGCGACGTCGAACTCTACCTCAAGATGGAGGAGTGGAACTTCGGCGACAATCTCGGGCTGTCGAATCCGCAGGTCGAGGGCGGTGTCACCTGTCCTGACGATTGCGGACTGTGCGGCATGCACACCTCGCACACCGCGCTGGCGAATGTCGACCTTACCAATCGCTGCAACCTGACCTGTCCCGTCTGCTTCGCCAACGCGAATGTCGCGGGCTATCGTTTACGAGCCGAACCTCGAGCAAATTCGCGGCATGCTCAACACGCTGCGCGGCGAGCGCCCGGTCGACGGACGCGTGGTGCAGTTCTCCGGCGGCGAGCCGACGATTCATCCGCAGTTCTTCGAGATTCTGTCGATGGCGCGGGAGATGGGCTTCACGCATATTCAGGCCGCGACGAACGGCATCGAGCTGGCGGAACTGGAATTCGCGAAGAAAGCCAAGGCGGCCGGCCTGGCCACGCTGTATCTGCAGTTCGACGGCGTCGATGACGACATTTATCGCCGGGTGCGCGGGCAGTCGCTGCTCGATATCAAGATGAAGGTCATCGAGAACTGCCGCGCCACCGGCATGAAGATCGTCTTCGTGCCGACGATCGTGAAGGGCCTGAACGATCATCAGATCGGCGACATCGTTCGCGTGGCGATCGAGAATGTGGACACGGTTTCCGGCATCAGCTTCCAGCCGGTGGCCTTCACCGGGCGCATCGCCAAGCACGAACTGCTGGCCAAGCGCTTCACGCTGTCCGACCTGGCGCGTTGCGTCAGCGAGCAGACCGGCATCACCGATCCGCGCTCGGACTGGTTCCCGCTGGCCTGCGTCACGCCGTTCTCGAAGCTCACAGCCGCGTTGCGCGGAACCGGCGTGCCCACCATCTCGTCGCACCCGCATTGCTCGCTTGGCACTTACTTCTTTGTCGATGAGAAGTCGAAGAAGGCCGTGCCCATCACGCAATTCGTCGACGTGCCCAACATGCTGCAGGACATGGAAGAGCTCTCACGCTCGGCCGGCAAGGCGCGCTTCAAGTTCTACAGCAAGATGAAGGCGTGGAACTCGATGCAGAAGCACTTCAAGAAGGAGCTTGCGCCTCCGGGACTGACCTTCACCAAGTTCCTGCAGACCTTGCAAGGCCTGACCAACAAGAAGCTGGGCCGCGACGGCAAGGATGGTACCTACACCTATCGCACGCTGCTGGTCGCCGGCATGCACTTCCAGGACGCGTACAACTATGACATCGAACGCGTGAAGCGCTGCGTAATTCACTACGCGACGCCGGATGGAAAGCTGTATCCGTTCTGCACCTACAACTCCGGCCCCTGCTACCGCGAGAAGATCGAGCGGCAGTTTTCGGTGCCGTTAGAGAAGGCAGCAATCAGCAGCTAGCGATTAGCAGCTAGCGATCCGCGCGAGCCGCTTCGTATCCTCGAAGCGGCTTTTGTATTGATTCGGCCTCCGGTGGAGCTGCGAGCCGCAATTTTGCATCGAAGCATTTGCGGTACCATCCTAGACGGAGCGAATTCCCAGGCATGCACTTCCCTCGATCCAGCGGCATCCTGCTGCACCCCACTTCCCTTCCCGGCGCCTATGGCATCGGCGAACTCGGCCAGGAGGCGCACGCCTTCGCCGACTTCCTGCACGACTGCGGGCAGCACATCTGGCAAGTCCTGCCGCTGGGGCCGACCGGTTACGGCGATTCGCCTTATCAATGCTTCTCGGCGTTCGCCGGCAATCCTCTGCTGATCAGCATTGATCGCCTGGTGGAGCGCGGCTATCTCGATGCACTGGACCTCGCCGGCAAGCCGCAGTTTCCGGAGGATGTTGTCGATTTCGGCGCGGTGATCGCCTGGAAGCGCCCGCTGCTGCGGAAGGCGTTTGAGAACTTTCAGCACAGTTCGGCGGGCGAGCGCCAGGAGTTCGAGGCGTTCTGCCAGCGGCATGCTTCGTGGCTGGACGAATATGCGCTGTTCATGGCGGCCAAGGACGCGCACGATCTGGTGATCTGGATGGAGTGGGAACCCGAGCTCGCGCTGCGGGAGCCCGCCGCGATGACGGAAGCGCGAGAGAAACTCGCACGACGACATCGAGTGCAACAAGTTCATCCAGTTTGAATTCGAGCGGCAATGGTGCGACCTGAAGGCGCATTGCACGCGCAACGAGATTCGGATCATGGGCGACATGCCCATTTATGTCGCACTGGACAGCGCCGACGTCTGGGCGAATCGCGAGTTGTTCGAGTTGCAGCAGGACGGCAGGCCGCGCGTGGTCGCCGGAGTTCCGCCTGACTACTTCAGCGCGACCGGGCAACTGTGGGGCAATCCGATTTATGCGTGGGATGCGCACGCCAAGTCCGGTTACGCGTGGTGGATTGCGCGTTTCCGCCGGGCGCTGGAGATGCTCGACCTGATTCGTCTCGATCACTTCCGCGGCTTCGAGGCCTACTACGAAATTCCCGCAGGCGAGACGACCGCGGTCAATGGCGCGTGGGTGAAGGGTCCGGGAGCGCCGCTGTTTGAGGCGGTAAAGAATGCGCTGGGCGATTTGCCGATCGTGGCCGAGAATCTTGGCGTCATCACGCCCCCGGTGGAAGCCTTGCGCAAGCAGTTCGGATTTCCCGGCATGGCGATCCTGCAATTCGCCTTCGGCAACGATCCGCAGGCGCCCGACTTCAAGCCGCACAACTATCCTCACCATCTTGTCGCCTACACGGGCACACACGACAACGACACTGTCGTCGGCTGGTGGAACAGCAAGGCCGGCGCGGGCAGCATTCGCACCGAAGCGGACGTTGAGAAGGAACAGGCGTACGCCAAGCGCTATCTCAACAGCGACGGCCACGACATCAACCTGGTGATGATTCGCACCCTGATGGCGTCGGTGGCCGACACCGTGCTCTTCCCTCTGCAGGATGTGCTGGGCGTCGGGCAGCGAAGGCCGCATGAATCTGCCGGGAAGCTCGTCGGGAAACTGGCGCTGGCGCTTTCGCGAAGAGCAGCTGCATCCGGCCACGAGTGCGCAGCTGAAGCAGTGGGCAGAGACCTACGAGCGCTAGAAACTCGCCAGGCCTGAGGGAATGAATTTCTCTATCCTGAATCTTGGCTGTACAAGGTATGATGTTCCTCGCAAAGAGGGGCGATCCATGTACTTCGAACAGTTTTATCTGGGATGTCTGGCCCATGCCTCGTATCTGTTCGGCTCGGATGGACAGGCGGCGGTGGTCGATCCGCAACGCGATGTAGAAATCTATCTCGAAGCCGCGAAGAAGCAAGGGCTCGCAGATTCGCTACATCTTCGAGACTCATCTGCATGCCGACTTCGTCTCCGGCCACAACGAACTGGCAGCCCGCACCGGCGCGAAAATCTATGTTGGGCAAGGCGGCGGAAGCCAGCTACCCGCACATTGGCGTAGTCGATGGCTCCGAGGTTCATGTCGGCCGATGTCGCGTCAACGTGCTTGCGACGCCCGGTCACACCCTCGAAAGCGTGTGCCTGCTGCTCACCGACGAAGAAAAATCCCAGACACCTTTTGCAGTTCTTACCGGCGACACGCTGTTCATCGGCGATGTCGGACGTCCGGACCTTTCGAAGACCTACACTCCGCCGCAGCTGGCGGGAATGCTTTACGACTCGCTACAGAAGCTGATGGCGCTGCCCAACGAGGTGCAGGTGTATCCGGCGCACGGAGCGGGCTCGCTGTGCGGCCGCAACATGCGCGCCGAGCGCTCCTCCACCATCGGGACCGAGCGGCTGACGAACTACGCGCTGCAGATCAAAGATCGCGACGAATTCATCCAGCCAGATGACCTCGAACCTGCCGGCGCGTCCCGACTACTTCCTGGAAGACGCAGCCATCAATCGCGCAGGAGCCGCGGCGCTTGCCGATCTGCCGGAACTGACGCCGATCTCGCCGGCCGACCTGAAGGCGCGGTTGGCGCAAGGCCAGATCGCGCTCGATGTTCGTCCGGCAGACGATTTCGCCGCCGGACATGTTCCCGGCTCCATCAACATCGCTCTCTCCGGACAGTTCGCCTCGTGGGCCGGAGCGGTGCTGGGATTGTCATCGCAGCCAGTGTTGATCGCGTCTGCGGAAGATGAGATATCCGAAGCGCGGATGCGTCTGGCGCGCGTGGGCATCGAAAACCTCGCCGGCTATCTCGAAGGCGGCATTGAAGCATGGCAGCAAGCCGGATTCGAGTTGGTCGCAGATGCCGCAGATGACGGTTGAGGAACTCCGCAAGCGGCTCGATGCCGGCAGTGTGCAGGTGCTCGACGTCCGCAGGCAAGGCGAGTGGGATGCAGGGCACATTGAGGGTGCCGACTTCTATCCGCTGGATAAGTTCAAGGCAGCACTGCCGACACTGAACGGCTCGGAGCCGATCGCGGTGCACTGCAAGGGCGGATACCGCAGCATGATCGCCTGCCAGCCTGCTGCAACGCGCAGGTCACAACGTGATCAACGTGATCGGCGGATTTGACGCTTGGGAAAAAGAGAAGCTGCCGGTCGCATTAGGCACGGCGGTAGGTGGATAGTTTCCGCAATCCTGTTGACAAGAGCACTACACGTCTAACTAGCGCGGTCATGCCATAAAACCATCAGCTGGGTTTTGAGTGATATGGCCTGTGATCGCCAACACGGAGTAGACTGCGCTCGGCTTCAATGATTCGGCAGATGGAAGGCGTACAGATTACTATCGTCGGAGCTGAGGTAAAGCACCCCATTCGCCATGATGGGGGAGGACTCCTCACCACGGAAGATGTGGTAGCTCCACAGGATAACGCCGGTGGAGGCATCCAGCGCCCAGATGCCGAAGTCGGTGGCGTCATAGACCACGCCGTTCGCCACCACGGGCGAGGCAATGCCACCGGCGTCGTCGAAGCTCCACAGTACGGCGCCAGTCTGGCGTTCAGCGCATAAAAGGCGTGGTCGCTTAACAACACGTGGAAATAGACTACGCCGTTCGCCACCGCGGGCGAGGACCTCACATAGTAGTCAAATTCGGAGCGGAAGCTCCACAGCTTAGAGCCCGTCGAGGCGTTTAGCGCATAAAGATTGCCGTCTACGGAGCCCACGTAAACCACCCCATTCGCCACCGCGGGCGAGGAATCCACAAGGGAACCCGTCATGTAGCTCCACAACCGAGCCCCGGTGGAGGCATTCAGCGCATAAACGTTCGCGTCGTAGGAGCCTACATAGACGACTCCATTCAACACGGCGGGGGAGGAATCCACCCAGTTGCCGGTGGTAAAGCTCCACAGCTTAGCGCCAGTCAAGGCATTCAGTGCGTAAACGTTATTGTCCTCGGAGCCGACAAAACCACCCCATTCGATACGGCGGGCGAGGAGTGCACATAGCCGCCGGTGGAGTAGCTCCATAATTTAGTCCCGGTCAAGGCATTTAACGCATAGACTTTGTTGTCGTTCGAGCCGACATAGACGACTCCATTCACTACCGCGGGCGAGGAGTACACAGGGCCTTGGGTGGTGAAGCTCCAAAGCTTAGCGCCGGTCAAAGCGTTCAGCGCATAGACGTTGTTGTCCTCGGAACCGACATAGGCCACCCTATTTACCACCGCAGGCGAGGAAAAGACGGCATCCCCCGTCGTATATGTCCAATCCACAACGAGGTTTCCAACCGTGGAGGAACTCAGAATTACCTCATATGGGTTGAAACCAGTGTGGCAGGGCGTAAAACGAAACTGTGCCCAATTAATAAACGACGTTTGGGGAAGCAGGCTGCACGGCTGTTGTGCTGTTGCTGCCGGGCCAATCACCAGGAATAGACCCAAAAGCCAACTAGCCGACGTTTTCATATCTTCACCGCGTGTATTAATTTAGTCTGTAACGCAGCCCAGACTATACACCCAATTTACGTAACATCGCGATAGCACTCACTGACCCTGCCACCACCGAGTTCTAGCCATCATCAGTATCCGTGATCGCTGCCTTCCAGTCGCACCTTGCCGCGGAACATGCGATAGACGAAGATGAAGTAGACCGCCGCCAGGATCATCCCGATCGTCCACCATACGAAGCCTACGCTCAGCCCGTGCGCGCCCGCAGCCGTGTTGGAGATTGTCAGGCTGAGATTCGCGCCGGTGCTGGCCGGCAACACGTTGGGATAGAGCGCAAACGCCGCTCCCACCAGCATGCCGACGATGTACAAGCAGGAAGCCAGGAACGCGCCTTTCTCCTGCCCGCGCCTGTGTGCGAAGTACATGTAGCCGAGGCTGCCGATCACGATTGCGGGCACCAGGTAGCCGATGGGCCACTTCGAATAATTCTCCAGCACGTGCGGCACGGCATAAACCGTCGCGATCAGGCTGAAGATGGTCAGCAACACCTGCACCGGCCAGAACCAAGATGCGACTCTGCGCGCGCGAACGTTCAGTTCGTTCTGCGTCTTCGTCGCCAGGTACAGCGAGCCGTGAACCACCAGCGTGACCAGGGCGACGACGCCGCACAGAACGGTGTACCAGTCGAGAATGCCGTTCTGCGCGCCCACGCGCCAGTTTGTCCACAGCGGCTCGAAGAAGTAGCCATCGGCATTCAGCGGCACGCCGCGAACCACGTTGCCCAGTGCCGCTCCGAAGAAGATTGCCAGCAGGATGCTCGACACTCCGAAGATCGCGTCGAAGAAGCCCTTCCACATCCTTGCTCGATGTGAGTACGGAACTCGATGCCGATGGCGCGCAGCATCAGGAGCCACAGCACCATCATTAGAGGAAGATAGAAGCCGCTGAAGCTGGACGCATAGAGCAACGGAAACGCGAAGTAGAGCGTGCCGCCCGCGGCCAGCAGCCAAACTTCGTTGCCGTCCCACACCGGACCGATCGCGCGAATGACCATGCGACGCTCTTCGTCCGTGCGGGCGATGAACAGATGCACCGCGCCCGCGCCCAGGTCGAAGCCATCCAGCAAAACGTAAATCGCGACCATTACCGCAACAATCATGAACCAAATCGTCGACATGGCTATCGCACCTCCACGGGAGCTAATGGAATTGCTTCGATCTGTTGGCGCAATTCGGGCGAGATCACCGGCTCAGGGCCGTGCTCGATCTCGCGGCGCACCAGGAAGAGGAACAGCACGGACAGCACGGTGTACATGCCCAGGAAGCCCAGGAAGCTGAACCAGCCGTTGCCGGCCGACACCATCTTCGAATAGCCATCCACGGTGCGCATCAGGCCGTAGACCAGCCAGGGCTGGCGTCCGATTTCGGCCGTCATCCAGCCGGCGGTGTTGGCGATGTAGGGGAACGGGAACATCAGCAACAGGATCCAGAGCATCCAGCGCGATTCATACAGCTTCTTGCGCCACAACAGCAAGGCAGGCCACCGCCGTCACCGCGATGAAGATCGTGCCCAGGCCAACCATGATGTGGTACGTGTAATACAGCAGCGGAATATTCTCCGGCCAGTCTTCCTTGGGCACGGAGTTCAAGCCCTTCACCTCTGCGCCCCAGCTGCGCCACGTCAGGAAGCTGAGCATTTTGGGAATCTGAATAGGGTTGTCGATGCGCTGGTTGGCAACGTCGGGCTGGCCAAGGATCACCAGCGGCGCGCCCGGCTGCGTCTCCCACAGCGCTTCCATGGCGGCCAGCGTTACTGGCTGATTGCGCGCCAGCATGCGGCCCTGCGCATCGCCCGTCGGGACCACCTGGAACACTGTGACCAGCAGCGCGGCGATCACGCCCACGTTCACGAAGATCCTGCCCTCTTCCATATGCTTCTGGCTGAGCAGGTAGAAGGCGCCGACTGCGGACATCACGAATGCGCCGGTGATGACGGCGCCGCTCATGTTGTGCGCATACTGCCACCACGCCCAGGGATTCAGAATCAGCTCCCAGAAGCTGGTGAGTTGCACCGAGCCATTGGCCGCGCGCTCGTAGCCCACCGGGTGCTGCATCCAGGCGTCGGTGGCGACGATGAAGTAGCCCGACATCCACGAGCCCAGGAAGACCATCAGCGCGGAGAACCAATGCATGCCTTTGCTGAGGCGCTTCTCGCCATAGAGAAACAGCCCGAGGAACGTGGACTCCAGGAAAAAGGCGAAGCAGCCTTCCATGGCGAGCGTCTGGCCGATCACGCCGCCGGCAAAGCGCGAGAAGTGCGACCAGTTGGTGCCGAACTGAAATTCCATCGGAATGCCGGTCACCACGCCGATCACGAAATTGATGCCGAAGATCTTGGCCCAGAAGCGGGCGGCAGCTTCGTAGCGCTCGTCGCCGGTCTTGAGCTCGATGGTCTTCAGAATCACGATCAGCGGCGCCAATCCCATGGTCAGTTGCGGGAACAGGTAGTGATAGGTGATCGTGAAGGCGAATTGCAGGCGGTGAATCAGGAGTGCGCTATCCATGCGAGGGGCCTCGGATAAGAAATGTTGCGCAGACCGGGCTGCGGACCGGGGTATGGGCACAACGACTGCGGAAACAACATGTCACTATTGTTCGTCGCGGGTAGCACTGCGGGCTGTGACTGAGATCACCGGGCTTAGTGATTCTTGAGGAGAGTCTCCGAAAGTGGGCTCCGGTTTCGATCAGAAATAACGCCGGGAGGATATGGCGTTCGCTGGATCGCCTTCACCGGGAGGTCAACGCTCATCGTCATGCCAGTTGTCTTAACCTGCCGCAGCCGCAGAACTGACAAGCGAAACTGCTAAACTGAGCTATCGCGAGCCTGTCGAGAAACCTGCTTGCGAACGGGCCGGGATGGCGAAACTGGCAGACGCAGCGGACTTAAAATCCGCAGACCCGAAAGGGTTGTGGGGGTTCAAGTCCCCCTCCCGGCACCAGCAACGATCTCATCATCTTTTGTTTAACTGGCTGACCGGTTTACGCGTGGCCCTTATTAAGCGCCTGCTCTTCATCGTCTAGAAGTTACGGATGCGACCGCTCCCTTCATTCTTCTGATGGACCAAGCGAGCGGGTTTGCTCGAAACTGTGTCGTCGCCGATCGTTTCGCAGTAGATCAGGCTAAAAAGTGCCCGGTAGCGATTGAATGTACCCGTGGTTTTCGTGTGACCAGAGATCCGCTGATCGATGTCGGCCGGCTTGATATGTCTCGCGTTTGACTGCTTCACCGATTCTCGCCAGTTCGGAAACGGACTTCTGGAGGAGCGCTTGAACTCCAGAATGAGTTCCCGTACCTGCGAGCTTTGCTATCAGTGCTCGCTCCACCGGTGATCGATTTTCGGGGGATGCTCCAGGGTTTGCATTACCACACAATACTGTTCCGTTTTCTCCTGCAATGCGCTTAACTGCTCCTTGGTTGCCTGGGGTGCGCGAATGTCGAAAATGACTCGGATGTTCTCAAATCCGACAGCCGCCTCTTTGGAAATTCCTAACGTCCCTTGCAGGTCTAAGTCACCTTCGACCGTAACGTCGATGCCCTCGGTAGGTATGCCCATTGCTGCGGCGACCATTTGGCAGGTGATCTGTGCGCATGCGGCTATTGCCCCCAGTAGCAAGTCCCCGGAACAAGCACCGGTACCCGCTCCCCCGACGCCTGGGTGGGCTTGTGCCTTGTAGATCTCCCGGCCCAAGTCGACCGAGCAGGTGACCGGAGCGTCGGTCTGGCTGCCGCGCGCCTTCAGAGTGATTCGAGAACTCGACGGATTTTGGCGATACTGCTCTTTCAGTGGGCGCTGCAGTGTTCGAATATCCATGAATTCCCCCAGGATTTTGAGTATTATAAGCGCACCTTGGGGCAATGCCGCAATGCATCGCGGCGTCGATTCGGATCAATCCAGGCGATCGCGTAGCGTCCAGCAGTCAGCTTGGCTGTTCCAGCTGCGCCAATGAGGTCTATTGAACCCGCCACTCACGCCTAATTCTGTCCCGTCCTCTTTGTCGCCGGGCGCGCGCTTTGGCACGTACGAAATCCTTGAGCAACTCGGCGCCGGCGGCATGGGCGAAGTTTATCGCGCTCGGGACACGCGCCTGGGCCGTGAGGTCGCACTTAAAACCGTTTTGCTGCAACATCGTTCGCAAGCCGAAGTTCTGGCCCGCTTTGAGATGGAAGCCCGCTCCGCCTCCGCGCTCAATCACCCGAACATTGTCACAATTTATGAGCTCGGTTGTGTGGACCACACGCACTTCATCGCCATGGAACTGGTTCGTGGCGAGACGATCCGGGAGTTGCTAGCGTCCGGTCCCCTTCCCTTTCGCAAGGTAATCTCGATCGCGGCTCAGGTTTCCGACGCTCTTGCGCGCGCGCACGAGATCGGGGTCGTTCATCGAGATTTGAAGCCCGACAACCTTATGGTTTCACTGGATGGCGCCGCCAAGATTCTGGATTTCGGTTTGGCGAAACTGCTGGCGGTCGACCACCCGCCTAATGCAGATGTTTCCACCTCCATAAGCAAGGACGGAGCCGTGATGGGCACGCTGGCTTATATGTCGCCGGAACAGGCGAACGGACAGAACCTTGATTTTCGGTCTGACCAGTTTTCCTTCGGGTCGGTGCTCTGCGAGATGGTCACTGGAGTTCCCGCGTTTCAGAAGAAGACCCCTGCGGAAACAGCGGCGGCCATCCTGCGCGACGAGCCGGAGCGAGTGGCTTCCAGAATGCTTCAGGCGCCCGCTCCGTTCATTTGGATTGTGGAACGCTGTCTGGCCAAGGACCCGAAGCAACGGTATGCCTCCACCCGGGATTTGGCCTGCGACTTGGCCGCCGTTCGCGACCGCCTGGCTGATGCCGTCGTCCAACAT
The DNA here is from genome assembly GCA_963698845.1 of uncultured Acidobacteriaceae bacterium. Classification (GTDB taxonomy): domain Bacteria; phylum Acidobacteriota; class Terriglobia; order Terriglobales; family Acidobacteriaceae; genus Bog-257. Next base: position 183,917 of record CAVOSH010000004.1, on the reverse strand, counting down.
TCGGAGCCTCGCCCCAGTAACCTTCCAGTGCCGCGAACCGCTTTCATCGGACGCGAATACGAGGCCGCTTCGCTCCGCCAGTTGCTGGGCCGGGGTGAGGTGCGGCTTGTGACCCTCACCGGCCCCGGCGGCATCGGCAAGACGCGACTTGCTTTGCATGTGGCAGGCGAAATCGGGCACCAATTTCCCGCGGGCGTCTGCTTCGTTTCGCTGTCCGTGGTCAGGGATCCGGGCTTGATCGCTTCCGCCATCGCACAGGCGGTAGGAGTGCGTGAGACCGGCAATCAATCGGCGCAGGAAAACCTGAAAGACTACCTGGGCGGGCTGGCCCAGCCCATGCTCCTGCTGCTCGACAATTTTGAGCACGTGGTCTCCGCGGCCCCAGTCATATCGGAGTTGCTCTCTGTGGGGCCTAATCTCAAGATTGTGGTGACCAGCCAGTCCCCGTTACACGTCTACGGCGAACACGAATTCCCGGTGCCGGCGCTGGCCCTTCCCTCATCGAAATCGTCGCTACCCTTGGATGTGCTCTCGCGTCTTCCCGCGATTGCGCTTTTTGTGGAACGGGCGCGCGCCGTCAAGCACGATTTTCTCTTGACCACTGAAAACGCACCCGCGGTCGCCGCCGTCTGCGCTCGCCTCGACGGTCTGCCTCTCGCCATCGAACTTGCGGCCGCGCGCACCAAGCTGCTCTCACCGTCTGCCATGTTGGCGCGTCTTGAAAGCTGCCTCAACCTGTTGACCGGCGGAGCCCGCGACCTGCCAACCCGTCAGCAGACTCTCCGCGGCACCGTTGACTGGAGTTACGGACTCCTCAACCCTGCCGAGCAAACTCTGTTTCGCAGGCTCTCGGTGTTCCTCGGCGGTTGCACGCTGGAAGCGGTGGAGGCCGTCTGTGATACCGCGGGCGATTTGGGCCTCGGGGTACTCGACGGCATGGCTTCTATGGTCGACAAAAGCCTGGTGCAGCAGGTGGAAGAGGCAGCGGGCGAAACGCGCTTCGTCATGCTGTCTACCATCCGGGAGTACGCCCTCGAACGTCTGGCCGCGAGCGACGATGTAACTGCCACTCGCCGCTCCCATGCCGCGTATTACCTGGTGCTCGCCGAAGAGGGCGCTTTGGAAGCGGCCGCTCATCCCGAATGGCTCGATCGTTTCGAAGTTGAGCACGATAACTTGCGCGCCGCGCTCGAATACCTGATTAAAACCGGCGACGCTGACTGGGGCTTGCGCCTGGGCACGGCGCTGTTTCACTTTTGGGAGACGCGCGAATATCTTACCGAGGGCCGCGACCGCATCGCCAGGCTGCTCGCGCTGGAAGGAGCTGCTGCGCGTCCGAAACTTCGCTCGCGCCTGCTATTCTGTGCCGCGGTCCTGGCAGGCGAGCAAGGCAACTACATTTCTGCGCAACAATTGTTCGAAGAAAGCCTTGAGAACTGTCTGGAATTGAATGATAACCGCGGGGTTGCTGTTGCCCTTAACGCTTTGGCGGTGAATGCTCGCGATCGTGGCGAACTTCCCACGGCATCCCTCCTGTTCGAAAGATGTGTCGCCATTTGGCGAGACGCGGGAGATCCAGCCGACGTTGCTCGTGCACTCAGCAACCTGGCGAACGTGACCCAGTTGCAAGGCGAACCGGCGCGGGCCTCCGCGCTCTACGAGGAATGCCTGGCGATGTTCCGCCAGGTGGGTAACGTGGCCGGTATCGCCTGGACGCTGAACTACCAGGGCGATGTGGCCCGGGAAAGCAACGACTGGACGGCTGCTCGTTCCTTCTATGAGCAGAGCCTGGCAGCGTTCAGCCTGTCCCGCGATGGCTGGGGAATCGCCAGCGCCCTGTCCGACTTAGCCGGACTTAGTTGGGACCAGGGTGACAATGACGAGGCTCGCCGCCTCTATGGTGAAAGCATCCAGATGTTTCAGAACCTGGGACACAAGCGCGGCATCGCAAGGGTACTGGAGTGTCTTGCCGCAAATGCCGCCGCGCAATCCAACGCGGTGCAATCGCTGCATTTTGCAGGAGCCGCAGCCGCACTGCGCGAGCGATTGGGTACGCCGCTCACCCCCGCCGAACAACATAAACTGGAAAAGGTCTTGGAATTCGCGCGGCGAACCCTAGGCAATGCTGCCGGTCTGACGGCGTGGATGGAAGGCTGGGCGTTGCCCGTAGAACAGGCCATCCAGGAAGCGCTTAGCTCGGGCGAGGAGTCCCTGCGAACGGGAAGCGACGGATAGTTCAACCTGCGGTAGTGGGGTCCATCAGTCGCCGCACGGCCGATATCCGATTGGCCGGAAAACCTCCGCGGCGCGCATGTTCGCGAATCGTTTCTTCATCCGGCGCCAGGTAGACGCAATACACTTTGTCGCCGGTGACGTAGCTGTGCAGCCACTTAATCTCCGGTCCCATCCCCTTCAGCACGTCCACCGATTTTCGGGCGACCTCCTGGATTTCCGTATCCGACAAATTTCCTGCGCCGGGGATTTCCCGTTCGATCACATATTGGGGCATGGCCACCTCGCCGAATGGCCCATCCTAGCAGATTCCTGGCGCGATTCATAAGCGTACGAGCGACCCTGAGGAGACACTCCCCGCCCAGCTGCAAGCAGCCGGAAGACGACCAGCTGGGCACCGCGCCTCCTCTTACTTGTGCTATGGCGAGTGGATGTTGAAAAGTCATTGTGATGAGCACACGGGAAAATGGTTTCGTTCGCGAAGGGCTCCGGACGACTACGGCGAAACCGGACTGTCCCTTGTGCCATTGTCGTGCAGATTTTCTAGTAGGCAGCGGCTCCATGTACGCCCATATGCAGCCTGGCTCCATCCGCGCCAAGCTGGGCGATAAGGTCACGCCCGGCCAGGTAATAGGGTTGCTCGGAAACTCCGGGCATGCTGGCGAGCCGCATCTGCACTTTCAGCTCATGGATCGCAACTCTGCGCTAAATAGCGAAGGTCTGCCGTACTATTTCTCGAGATTCAAGCTCACGGGGCGGATCAGCGGAGGTCCGAGGGACAGCTCACCGAAGCGCCGGCAAACTTGAAAGTGAACCGCCTTCCGGCGCCAGAGACACAACTCGGCGACATCCCTCTTGAAAATGAAGTCGTGGACTTCGAGCCATAGGCCGAGCAGCAGCAGGGTTGTTCGATCGAACTCAAACAGGTCGTCCGCATTCCTTATGGACAGCGTCTTAGCTCTGGAAGTTTTGAATAGTGGTTCCCATTAACCTGTGGTACAGTCAAGCCCCACCAAAACCATCGAAGAGGTGAGGCTATGCGGCCTAAGTTGCGGCAGCGGTTCGCTCTAGCTGTATCCATTCTGGCGCTATCCTCGATCCCCGCGGTCGCGCAAGTGGTCACCGCAACCGTCGCGGCCGGAGGCCGTCCGTCCGCTGTGGCGGTCAATCCGGTTACCAATCAAATCTACGTTGCCAATTATTGCGGCAATGATCCTCAGTGCCAGAGCGCCGGTACTCTCAGCGTCATCGACGGAGCCACGTTACAGACCACGGCGACCATTCTGGTTGGCTTTGCTCCCGTGTTTGTAGCCGTGAACGCCGCCACAAACACCATCTACGTCATCAATAACTGTGGCACCGACTACAACTGTGGAACCAACGGAACGGTGACTGTAGTCAATGGCGCAACCCTGTCGATCCAGGCTGTCTCCGTAGGTTCTAGTCCATTTGTGCTCGCGGTCAATTCTGCCACCAACAAAATCTACGTGGCTAATGGTTGCGGCGCTGATCCCAACTGCCGGAGCCGCGGAACCGTCACCGTCATCGACGGTGCTACGCTGACAACGGTATCTGCCGACGTGGATTTCTCCCCCTACGGCGTCGCCGTCAACCAGACGACCAACAAGATTTACGTCGCGAATACGTGTGGCACGGACGTCAATTGCAATAGTCTTGGCACAGCCACCGTAATCGACGGCGCTACTCTTATCACCCAGCGGGTTGCCGTGGATTATTCTCCCTACGACGTGGGTGTGAATTCCACGACCAATAAAATCTACGTCGACAACTACTGCGGCGCCGATCCGAACTGCCGCAGCGCCGGAACGGTCGCAGTGATTGACGGCAGCACCCTGGCTAAGCAGAGCGTCTCAACAGGTGTTGCGCCTTACGATGTCGAAGTCAACGCGACGACCAATAAAATCTACGTCCCGAACTATTGCGGGAACGATCCCAGCTGCGCCAGCCTGGGCACACTGACCGTACTGGATGGCACAACGCTTTCAACGGCCAGCGTTAGTGTCGGCGCTTACCCGGTTCAAGCGGCGGTGAATGCGACAACCAACAAGATCTACGTGGCGAACGGTTGCGGCAACGATTTGACCTGCAGCAGCAGCGGAACGGTGACGGCTGTTGACGGAGCCACCAACACAACCATGCCGGTTGCGATAGGAGGATCTCCCCAGGGAGTTACCTTCAATGCTTCGACCAACACCATCTACACTCCGAACTCCGCGGATAATACCGCGTCCGTCATTGGGGGAGCCACAACTCTGCAGGCGAATGCTGTCACCCCTTGCCGCCTGGTGGATACGCGGGCCGGAGGGGGAGGCCCGATTCCAGGTGGAACCTTCCAGACCTTCAATCTTCCGCAGCTGGCGCAAAGCCAATGTACGAATCTGAATCTCGCTTCCGCCGCCAGCTATTCGCTGAATGTCACATTGATTCCGGCGGGGGGTCTACCGGTCTCTTATCTAACCATTTGGCCGGCAAGCCAGCTTCAGCCTTCCACCTCCACCATGAACTCGGATGGGCGGGTCAAAGCTAATGCCGCTATTGTGTCGGCGGGTGTGAATGGAGCCGTTAGCGTATACGTAGCGAATACGGCTGACGTGCTACTGGACATCGACGCTTACTTCGGACCGTCTACCGCATCGACGCTGGCTTTCTATCCACTGACTCCCTGTCGCGTGGCTGACACCCGCAACTCGCAGGAGCCGCAGGGCCTCGGCCCGCCTTCTCTATCGGCCGGCGTGGAGCGCGATTTCCCGGTGCTGAATGCGACCACCTGCTTCCCTTCCGGAGTGACGCCGGTGGCCTACTCGCTCAACTTCACCGCTGTCCCACAAGGCCGCCTGGGCTATCTCACGGTTTGGAGCGCGGGCGACACCCAGCCGTTAGTTTCCACTTTGAATGCCCCTACGGGCGCAGTCACGGCCAACGCGGCAATTGTGCCGGCCGGCGCCGACGGCGCAATCAGTGCGTTTGCGAATAACAACACTGATCTGGTGATCGACGTGAACGGCTATTTCGCCCCGCCTGGCCCGAACGGATTGTCACTTTACCCGACGGTGCCTTGCCGTATTCTCGACACGCGCGGCAGCAACGGCGCCTTTAGCGGCACGCTAAGTCCTCCTGTAGATGTTTTAGGAAGTCCTTGCGGCGTGCCATCGCAATCGCAGGCCTACACTTTCAATGCGACGGTCGTACCGGTGGGAGCGCTGGGATATCTGACCTTATGGCCGGACGGAGGCGCGCAGCCAGCCGTGTCCACCTTGAACGCCCCCGATGGAGCCGTGACGTCCAATATGGCGATCGTTCCGTCAGGTCAACAAGGCAAGGTCGATGCCTTCGCCTCCGGAGCAACGAACCTGATTCTGGACATCTCCAGCTTCTTCGCTCCGTAGACACCCTGAGGGTGCTGCCGGGCGCGGTGCAACTTCCGCGCCTGGTGCTGCCCTCTTGCAATTGTGGTTTCCTGCCCCCGAGCCCTCGACTGATGTGCGCCCCGAAAAATGACCCAGCGTAAGTGGGAGTTCTCCGGCTAAACTGGCCCGCTCGGGCCAAGCGAGGAGAACGAAGCCTTGAAGAAGAGCCGATTCACCGAAGAGCAGATCGTAGGGATTCTGAAGGAGTCCGAAGCGGGGATTCCGACGCCGGAGCTGTGCCGGAAACACGGCGTGAGCCAGCAGACGTTCTACCGCTGGAAGGCGAAGTACGGCGGGATGAGCGTGAGCGAAGCGCAGCGGTTGAAACAGTTAGAAGACGAGAACCGCAAACTGAAGCAGATGGTTGCCGACCTGATGCTGGACAAACAGGCATTGCAGGCGGTGCTGTCAAAAAAGTGGTAGGCCCGCGGGCTCGGACAGAAGCGGTGGCAGTGGCGCGCGGAGCAGTCCAGATCAGCGAGCGGCGCGCTTGCGGGCTGATGCTGGTGGTGCGTGGAACGTACCGGTACACGGCCGTGATTCGTCAGGCGAATGACGAGCTGCGGCAGAAGCTGCGGGAACTGGCGATGGTGCGGCGGCGCTTCGGGTATCGGCGGTTGCATGCGCTGCTGCGGCGGGAGGGCTTGTCTGTCAACCACAAGCGCGTCTACCGGCTTTACGTCCAGGAGCAGTTGTGGGTGCGGAAGCGGAATCGCAAGCGGCGCATTGCCGTACCGCGTGTGCCGATGCTGGCGCCGACAGATGTCAATCAGGTGTGGTCGATGGACTTCGTCAGCGACGCGCTGGCCTCGGGCCGCCGCTTCCGGACGTTGAACATTACCGACGACTATAGCCGCGAAGCGCCGGCCATCGAGGTTGATACCAGCCTGGGCGGCGTGCGCGTAACGCGGGTGCTGGACCGTCTGAAGGTCGAGCGCGGCCTGCCACGGCAGATCCGCTCAGACAACGGACCCGAGTTCATCAGCAAGGCGGTCGAGCAGTGGGCTTACAAGAACAACGTAGACTGGCACTTCATCGAGCCCGGCAAGCCGATCGAGAATGCCTATGTGGAAAGCTTCAATGCACGCTTTCGCGACGAGTGCCTGAATGAGAACTGGTTCCTCGGCCTGACCGACGCCAGACAGGAGATCGAAATCTGGAGGCAGGATTACAATCAACGGCGTCCGCATAGCTCGCTGGGCTACCGGACGCCGGAAGAGTTCGCGCAGATGACGGCCAAGAGTCGTGGGAAAGACGGCGATAAAACCGCCTTGGAAAACGCTCCGCGTTTCCCACTTTCCCACAACTCCGGCGGCGGCTGCGTTACGCGGTCCAACCCACCGGAACTCTCACTATGACTGGATCAAAATCGGGGGGCACATCACGACGGCCGTCGAGCGGTCTTCTTCCGACCTTTGGGAACATGCTGCGATGGAGTGTACTTGCTGAGGCTAACCGCTGGTGATTCCTGCCGGGAAAGCAGGCGCCTCCCCGACAGAAAACCCACAATGCTTCAATGAACTGTGCACAACACCGGCGGCTGCTCTGAGTAATGGCACTGCTCGCCGGTAATGCTCTGGTCCACTAACTCGAAGGGAGTGTTCCAGTTCTCACTGGGGAACTTCGTGGGGACCGGTCGTGGGTCGGGACTCGTGCCGGTCTGGAAGGTTTGCGGCATTGTAATGCCGAAGGCGAAACATCCATTGATCGGGCAATCCATGTCTTTGATGGCCCAGGAGCACACTGAGTCATCGGTGCAGCCCGTGCCCGGTGCACACTTACATTGGTTGTTCCCGTTAGCCTGGCAATACGTTGTCGGCTGGCAGAATTGAGGTTTGTCGCCTTCGAATTCGTTGGCGTACGCATTCAGATGCACATGAACTGTGACCAGTCCGGTACCGCCCATCGCCTTGGGCTTGTCATCGTAGCTTACGTCGAGGAACGACGCGCCACTGGTTGACTGAAATTCAAACGCGTCACTGGGGAACAGTGCCCGGTAGGGTTGTACTGACGCCAACACCATCTGCTTGTTAAGCCCGTAGCCAACGAACATCTGGTAGTTCTGATCCAGGCTGGGCTTGGCGTAAATAAAGTAGACGTAGTAGGTTTCGTTGGGAAAGAAAATGTTGAACATGGTGTTGATAACACCGTTATTGGCAGGCTTCCATTGCGTGTTGAGCGGAACCTGATCATCGATGTAATAGAGTCCGTGGTTGACAGTCAAAGTGCTGCGCTGTCCATTTCCTTGTCCCATCATGCGAATCGTTGGGCTTTTGAACGCGCTGGGATTGCGTTGATACTGGGTGTACTCCTGGGTAGTCAGATACTGGCGATAGACAGGCACCCCGTAGCAGGCTGCTCCGCCAGACCCTGAGCTGCATGAATTTCCCCAGGCGCAATAACTATTTGGCGGCCTGAAGTATCTGCTGTCAGCGCAATCGACACCTTGAGGGAAGCCGCCTTGCCGGCATCCCCCGCCTATTAGGCCGTTGATGCCGCATTTAGCAATGATGCCGGTGGTAACGTATTCGTTCGGACTGGTATCCGCAGTCGCCGGGGGACAAGTAGCCGCAACCCCCGTGGGATGCACATCGGAAGCGCACTGAGGCGTTACTTTGGGATCGTTGTAAAAACCGGCCTGCTGCGAATAGGGTCGGTTAACCGAGATCGTTTCCCTGGTTGTGCCACCCCCCAAGTCGGCGAGCAAGCCGGTCAACGAGCCATCGTCGTCATTCAACACCGTCTGCCGATCGATATCGGTGAAGTTGTTGAAGAGGGCGGTCGTCCAGGTGCAGTATCGGTTCGCTACCTGAACCGGATCCGTCGTAAACGTTCCAGAAGAATCGAAGAGCGGCTCGATGACGAAATGCCGGATATCTACGTTCTGGAAGAACAGCTGATCCGAGTGGAACGCGGGAGGATAGTAAAAGCCGTTGGACTGCTTCCAGGCGATCGCTGCATTGGGCAAATAACAATTGCCGCTACTGTCTTGCGGTACGCCGCTCTCGTTCCCATAGAGGTAACCGAAGCTCGGACACGTCCGCGAGAACCCATTGCCCGAGGTGGTGCACTGCGAGGCCTTGCCGATCACCGTGGTTGGAATATCGAGGAAGGCATTTCGTTCCTCGTGCGACGGGCCATCGTAGATGTTGATCATCCGCTGATTGGCCTCATTGGAGTCGATCAGATAAGTGATGCCGTTGGCAGCCGAGAGACAGTAATCCCCGCGTTGAAAATCGCACTTCAGTCCGGTCTGGGGATTAAACGGGCCGGCGCTCCAGGCCCAGGTATTAGCCGGCTGTCCATTCGTGGCTTGGGTGTTGCCCACCAGCGCGCTGGTGCGCATCAGTGACCAGTAACCTTGCGCCAACTCGGAACGCGTGTATCCTCCGCCGGTAACAAACGTAATCCCGCCCTGCTGCACGTCGGTAATGCCGCTGTTCTCGACCAGGAACCACCACCGGCGTAGCCAGATTGCAGAGAAGTTTTTCGGAGCCCAATTGAAAGAAGTGGTAAAGCGGTCAAGCGTGGTGACGACGCAGTTCTCCAGTTGATACGGCTCGGTTGGCAAACTTCTATTTCCACAGGGGATAGTCGGACAAACTCCGCCTGGACACTGGGTGGGATCACGTAAACCTTGCGTATACGGATAGTTCGGATCGGATATCGGCGGATTTTGTTGCGCCGGTGCAGCTGGGTTAACAACGGCTTGCAACGCTTGAGACGCGCCAGTATTGGTTGCTCCTGGGCAGCCGGCTGCATTCGGGCCGATGTTCAGGTACGCAAACATCGCCGACGAGCAGGAGTTTCCGACAAACGACTTGAGTGGCGTGGTTCCGGTCCAACCGGTGGTCGCGAGTTGTTCTGCCGCATACCCTGTCCAGGACTCTTTCCGGGATGGTCCACTGATGGCAGCCGGAAGCTCCCAATAACAGACCCCGCAGGTCGTGGCCGAGGATGCAAAGTTGTACTGAAAGTCATTCCAGCTATTCATGATCCAGAACAGGGTCGGGCTCTGCCAGTCCGAGGCAATGGGCTGGGACGGGTCATACACCGGAGTCGACGGTGCAGCCAGAATCCCCGGCACGTTCCGATCGTTCTGGGGATTTGTCACGGCGGCCCTGGCAAACACGCCAAGATTGGTGTTCAGGTGGTTTTCGACTTCGGTGCCATCCTCCAGATAATATCCGTGGCCGATCGACTTGTACCCGACGTTGCGAGCCAGGGTCACGCCCTGCGTGGCGTGGATGGTGTACCAACGCGTCATCGAATCCCAGGCGGAAGAGTCTTTAACGTAAGTACCGGCAGGCGTCTGGCGCGCCATGTGGAAGTGCACCGGATAATGCCCTTTCGATCCCCCTTGTCCCAGTTGATAAAATTCGACGCCCTGGATTTGATAGGACTGGAAACCCTGGCGGACGACAGTGTGGCCTCCAAAGTAGCTTGCGGGGCCGGAAGACGGGAGTGGTAAACCGGCCATGGCGCCGTCGGAGATAATCCGGATGCTGCGACTCAACAAACCTACCGCTGCGCGCACATCCAGGCTGCGGGTCGAGGGGTCCTGATTCGGCGTCAAAAGAGCGGGACCGATCTGACAGTCCGTTGTCCCCTCTGGAGCGTTACAGGGAACGGTGGCCAGCGAATATGGCTGCCCCCAGTGCGGATTCACGACTGCCGCCTTCAGGTTTACGGTCGACCCGGCGACGCTGGACACTTTCATTTGCTCGGCGTGCCCGGGCATGTAATCGGTCGACGTCACGACAATGTTGATGTCTTCGTTTTGCTCGTTGGGTGCCCAATCGGCAGGCATGCCGCTGACCTGAAGCGCTGTCTCTGTCCCCCCGCCTTGCAAGGTGGCATTCAGCCGCATCCAACTGCTGCTGTTGACCGCGGGATTATTATCGTCACCACCCTGCGCTCCCTTGTAGCCGGAGAGATTGATAATTCCTCCGTAAGACAGCGCCAGAACTTTGTGCCCGAAATACGCACCCGCGACGTCGCCAGTGTCGAACACGTCGTACTGATAAAAGCAATCGTTTACCGAACCGGGAAGGGCGGATGACGTACAGGATGTTGGATAGTCCATGGCCATCTGGTTCAAGAACACGGAGGAGGGAATGCCGCAGGTATCGTCGTTCGACGGCACTCCGTTCTCCACCTTTTGGCAGACGACGCCTGGATCGGAGGCGCTGCCGTAGAGATGAATTCGCAGCACCTGGCCGCCATTGGCCGCCCCGATTCCTGTTCCCTGCAGTACGCCCCCGTTCTGCACCAAGATGTTCTCAGCATAAAAATCTTGAGTCACGTTGCTGAAGGCTAGTGTTCCGCTCTGTCCGCCGGTGCCGAGAATATAGACGTTATGAAAGTTGTATTTACCGTTTGGGGCCGATCCGTCGACGGTACACGTCATGTTGTAAATAACCAGATCCGGAGCCGGCTGTCCCAGGGGAGCGCCTTGATCAAGAGTTCCGCCCGCGCAGAAATCTGCGCTGCCCGGTTGTGATGTAACCGGCGTGGCGGGTGCCGAAGGCGAAGTCGGCGCGGCAGGCGGAGTCGAGACAGAGGCCAGGGGCTGCGGGTGATCTCGCGAAATAACCGGGTTGGATAAAGACCCTCCGCCACAGCCGCAGAGTGCCAGGAGTAAAGCAGCGGAAGCAACGGTCAGTGTCTTGCGCATGACGAGTGACCTTTCCAAATCAGTATTCGCTTGAGAACTGGCGATAAGAGGGCCGAAGAACGTGCGTACTCTTCGCACGCCGCCAGTCAAGAATCACTATTCTGTTGACGATGCCCGACAAAGTACCATGGAATTGAGCGACATGCAATGAAAGTCAATGAATCCGGCTTGTAGTTTTCGCGTATCGACGTGGAAGTGCGGGAATTCGGCCGCACCCTATCACCAAATTGATCCGGAGACACACGCGGCAGCGATCTTGCCTTTGCAAAATCCTGCGTGCCCGAGCTGTCCGGCTACTTGATCGGTGGACCAGGTGACCGTCCCCATTGCTCGTAGTGGGGATGATAGGTGCAACCCGGTGTCGCCAAACAGGTGGTGGACTTGGTGGAATCGATGAGCGATACCGCATAACCCTGATTGGAAAATAAAGTACCGTCCGAACCAGAGTTGCGCACAGAGAAATAATCTCCATAGCGGGTAAACACGATCGGGTTTCCGCTACTGTCCACCTGCAGCGTGCCATCCCCTGGATTGGTAAACGTAAATTCTCCCTTATTCGGTCCCGAGGCGTAGACATAGAACTTAAGGGAAACGGTGCTCGCCTCGACGTAATAGACCACATAATCGCCCAGGTAGCCGACGGTGGAGGAGGGATAGTCGCTGGGACCTGCGTAGGCAACAGACACTCCTATGTTGCCGGCCGGATCCGTGTTCAGTGCCGGATAGGAGAACGCATAAGCGCTGTTCCAGATGTGATATTCGCCAACGGAAGTAAGCGTGTTGTCGTCGACCTGAACAATCTTCACAAAGGGCCGCGAACGGCCGGACTGACTGCAGTCGGAGCCGTCGGCCCCGGCTCCCCAGCCGAACCAGACTTGGCCGTGCGCGCCGTTGGTACCCAGTACGCGCGTGACTCCCACGATGTTTCCGGCCCCGCCAAGATGGCCGGTATCGGGCCACTGCATGCTGTCGGGTGGAAGGTTAGTGTAATCGCCGGCACTCGTACACCAGTTATTGACGGAGGTGGTGTTAGTGGTGACGTTTCCCGAACTGTCTGGCCAGTGGAAGACCTCCATATCGCTGGAGTCAGTACCGCCAGCCCAATATCCGCCGTCAGGGCTATTCTGCGCGAGATGTGAACCGTGAGCGCTGGTTTGGTCGGTCGATTCATTAGGACCGAAATACCCTAAGTTAACGGTGGAGCCACCACCAACGATGTCTGAGAGCGAGAGTCGAGTGACGATCAAACCGGCGTTCTTACCGTTCTTGTCAGATCCGTCGACACTCACCCAGAGATAATTGTTGGAGAGCGCCAGGTCGGGGTAGTCGAGTCCTCCTCCGGAATTGAAGAGCTGCTGGGTGAGGTCGGCGTAGGTCCAGGCATCGGGATTGGCCTTGACCGATTCCGGGCTGGCCCAGGCAACACGCTCGCGGTTCGTCCCCGATGAGCCGGAGCCGGAATTGTATTGCTGCAACCAGAAAATCAGATTGTCTTTCTTGTCGTAGAGTACGACCTGATCACAGCACATGCCTCCGTCGCTCTGCGGAAAGATGGTGGTGGGATCGAGTTGCGTGAAGGTCTGACCTCCGTCCACCGAGTAAGACATGATGGTGTTGTCGGTGTCGACCACAACGTTGGCGGCCGGAGCGACGACGGTCGACGGATCCGGCGGTGCGTTGTTGATGCCGTTATTGGAAGGCGTGTCCTGATAGAACTTGACGCCTCCAGCCGTACCGCCCGGTGGCGGCGCATGCGACGCCGGGGTATTGCTCGGTGCGATGGTGAACGGCGAAACCCGCGGCCCCAGCGGGATCGGCGGCCCAACCGTATTGGTTTCGTCTACCTCGGGACGTACGGGGTGTGGCGGACCCGCAACTCCGCTGGTCTTTTGCTTGGTAACGGTGCCGGGCGTGGAAGCAAATGGACCTGCACCGCGTGCCGTAAGCTGCAGTGGGACATCCGCGGTGAAAGGCTTCAACTGACCGCGGTCATAATATGTGCCTGCAACCTCGAGCTTGTAATTGCCGGGAACAGCCAGGCTGCTAAACGTGGTCTGGACAACCCCACGGTGCAACGGCAGCACTTCGCCGAGAGCCACGGGCAAACTTGTGGGTAAAGTGCGAACGCCGCCGACGATGGCGACGTTACTGACATGGACATCGCCAGCCCCGCGATCTCCGACATTCCTGATCGGAACCGCTATGGCAACCGTGCCGTCCTTCCAGATGGAAATCCCCAGCTGCTCGACCTCAAGCTTGGCGTTTCCCTCGGGCGAAACCGCACAGATGCTGCAGTGCAGAGGGGGCAGCCATAGGCGGGCGTAATGACAAAACCTGTCGCGGAAGAAACAGCAGAAGAGAATCGCCAGAAGCAGTATGACCAATATCGCCAGAATTGCTGTCAGCCACCGCATCGCGCTCCCCCTTTACCTCAATCTGTAAGGCCGTCCGAAATCTTGCAGGCCATCGAATACAAGGTTTTTCGTTTCGACAGGTTGAATGGCCACACGATACACCCGAATCGCTTTCGCCGCTGTTCTTTCTTCACGGTCTAGATCTCTTAAGCAATTCAGGTAGCACTACAGAAAGCAGGTAGGATTTTCGGGCGTTTCCATAGCATCGGTGTTGACTTCTGGAATGCGCCGCTTCGAATGCCAACGCGTGGGATTGGTTTGCTCTATCCGGTCGAGGACTTTGCCGTTGAGCTGCCCTGGGGGCACTGTGGGTTGAGCGAAGACGGAGTTGCCCCATACTAGAGTTCCCACTAGACCGACAACTCCGTTACTCGCCCTCAACCCCTCGCCGGACACCGCCGATAGAGCTATATTCGCGCTGCCCTTCCACCGATAGGTTATCTCGTCAGAACGGACAATTCCCAGGATCTGGAGCGTCGATGCGACGGGGCTGACCTGCCGGAATGAGTTGAATCGCGATGGTTTGTGCCTCGACATCTCCTTCATTCCTGATAATGTGCACGTGCTCGCCACCGGCATCAACAAATGTCATCCCCGACGTATAAACGTGGGGCGTGCAGCTGGGGTCGTTGCCTTCATAGTCGGTCACCGTCCCCTCCGTAACCATGATCAAGCTATGGCCGAGATGGGTATGCCAGCCGGTCGTTCCTCCCGCCTGCCAGACATTCTGCTGCACGTACAAGTCTGACGATCCCTCTGTCGTCTGCCATGACTTCCAGACAGAGCCTGCTTTATTCGGAACAAACTGGTTAAAGACGTTGATGTCACTGAACCTGCCCGTGTAGAGCGTTGTAGAGGTGAATCCCTGGGCGGCGGTGGCGTGGACCTTGATGGCATAGCAGAGAACAGTGACCACGATCGCGGCACTGAATAACATCAACCAGATTGATCTTTGTCGCATAGAAGGCTCCTTTTTGTTAGCGCCGCTGGACAGTGGCGCCCTGACAAGGTCGAACACATCGGGGAAAGCCTCAAGCGGCAAGGCACAGAATCCCAAGCATTTCTTCACTTTGCCGTCGAATACCGTGCTTTGCCGTTTCTGGCACAGGACGCTACAATCTGGTTCCTGACCCTCGCGACTACGATCGATCCAGCAGGAGAGCGCGTTGGACGAACTATCCTCTAGTACGCCGCCCTCTAGTGCGCCGTCTTCCACGAGACTGCCGGAGGACCGGCTGGATTCCTGGAAGGAGATTGCGGCCTACCTGAACCGCGACGTGACCACGGTCCAGCGGTGGGAAAAGCGGGAGGGGATGCCAGTCCATCGCCACCTGCACGATAGGATTGGCTCGGTCTATGCCTCCAAGGCGGAATTAGATGCCTGGACCGCCAGCCGCAATCCTCGGGTAGTTGAGGGAGCGAGCCCTGCTGAACCACCCGGTTTTCCTGAGCCACTAGCGGTGTCGGCGGCCTCCTCCCCTCGTACCAGGTGGAAGTTTGCCTTGCCATTGGCAGGTCTGGGAGTCCTGCTGGCGATCGCCGCCCTGTTCTGGCTTCAGAAGAAGGATTATTTCCGGCATATCCCCAAAACTGGCGCGAGCGTTCAGGCCACTACGAGTTCTGGAGGAGTCCGGCAAGCGGCCGTGGGAACGCCCAGTCATATCGAGCCGCACAGCATCGTGCTTGCCGACTTCGCCAACTCCACCGGCAATCCCATCTTCGATGACACGCTGAAGCAGGCACTAGCGATCGCGTTGCGGCAATCACCGTTCTTGAAAGTGCTCTCCGATCAACGGGTGGTCGCTACTCTTCAATTGATGACCCGGCCGCCCAGTACACCTGTGACCGCCGAAGTTTCCGCCGAGGTTTGCCAGCGGACCGGGAGCGAGGCGTATATCGCGGGTTCGGTCGCCAGGATCGGAAACGAGTATGTGGTCGGATTGAAAGCCGTGAACTGTCACAGCGGAGAGACGCTTGCTCTCGAACAGGTACACGCTGAGGGAAAGGAAAAAGTTTTGGATGCGTTGGGGGATGCGGCTGCGAAATTGCGCGGCCAACTCGGCGAGTCGCTCAGCTCGGTACAGAAGTTCGATACACCCATTGCGCAAGCGACGACGTCGTCCCTGGAGGCATTAAAAACTTATAGCTTCGGCGCCAAGATCTGGAATGAAAAGGGAGAGGCCGCCGCGATGCCGTTTTTCAAGAGAGCTGTCGAACTGGATCCGAAATTCGCGATGGCCTATGACCGCCTGGCCGTGGTGTACGGAATTCTCAACGAAAACGCCAAGTCTGCCGAATACATCGAGAAAGCTTTTCAGTTGAGCAGTCGAACCACGGAGCGGGAGAAATACGATATCGCCTCAATGTATTACATAGGCGCCACCGGGGAAATTGAGAAAGCAAACCAGGAAAACCAGCTGTGGGCGCAGTCTTATCCCAGGGACGCAGAACCTCACGTGAATCTGGGGTTTGGCTACAGTGTCTTCGGACAATACGAGAAAGCTGACGCGGAAACCCTGGAGGGTCTGCGCCTGGATCCGGACAACAGCACCGGTTACACGAATCTGATCCAGGGCTACGGGTTCGAGAACAGGCTGCGCGAAGCTAACGCCACCTACCAGGAGGCAATCAAGCATACCCCTGACTACGCGGGACCGCATGAGTACATGTATGGTATTGCTTTCATCGAGCACGATGAGGAGGAGATGCAACGCCAGGCGAAGTGGGGTGAGGGTAGGCCGGGTGTAGCCGATCTTCTGTTGTCTTTTGAGTCTGACACCGAGGCGTTCCATGGACGTCTCGGCAAGGCGCGGGAATTGTCGCAGCGCGCCGCCGAAGCTGCCCATCAAAACAATCAGAATGAAACGGCGGGACAGTGGCTGATGAATTCTGCCTTGCGGGAAGCAGAGTTCGGCAACGCTGCCCGGGCGCAGGAGCAGAGTGCTTCGGCCCTGGCCTTGGCGTCAACCGGAGGCGTGCAGAGTTTCGCTGCGTTGGCCTTGGCGCGCGCCGGCGATTCCGTTCGGGCACAAAAGTTAGCCGACCAACTGCAAAAGCAGTATCCGCTCGATACCATGATCAACGGCTACTGGTTGCCTACCACTCGGGCAGCCATCGAAATCAATCGCAACCATCCCTCCAAGGCCATCGAGTCGCTCAAGACCGCTGCTCCGTTTGAAATCGGCGACCAGGGGGAACTGGAGTTTGGGGCCTTGCTTTATCCCGTGTACGTTCGCGGGCAAGCCTACCTGATGCTCCACCAGGGCGCCGAAGCGGAAGCAGAATTCCGGAAACTTACCGATCACCCGACGATGCTGGCGAACAACCCGCTTTTCGTACTCGCCCATCTCGGACTCGCCCGCGCCTACGCGTTGCAAAACGAGCCCGATAAATCGCGTGCCGCTTATCAGAAGTTCTTCGACCTTTGGAAAGACGCCGACCAGGACATACCCGTCATGAAACAGGCCAAGGCAGAATACGCAAACCTCCGGCTCCTAACTTCGCGTTAGTTCTGAAATGGGGTTTTCAAAGAAGCCAGCGCGTATGCCAAGTTCAGCGGCAAAGTCCAGAACAGTCCCACGGGAGAGCGGGCCAGGCGCTTGCCTACGCTTTGCCAGGAGTAGAAGCGCTGGTTCGCATACTCGTATCCGGCCAGGAGTTCCTCTGGGCTCATGCCTCGAGGCTGGAAAACCACGTTGGAGCGGCCGTTGTATTTGCTCCAATCGCGGGTCAGGATCCGGCCCTCCGCCTCGAGCCGTAGGTAGAGCCGAGTGCCTGGAAAGGGCGTCAGAAGGTTGAATGTCGCGTTCTGCACGCCTGCCGCTTCGAGGAAATCCAGGGTCTCGCCGAAAATCGCCGGCTCATCGTTATCGAAACCGAAAACGATGCCCACCTGGACGGCGATGCCATGGGACTGAATCCGCTCAATTGCGCGGGCATAGTCGGACACGCGGTTGAACGGCTTTCGCACTTCATTCAGGCTGGCTTGCGAGATTGACTCCAGCCCGATGAACAATTGTTTGCAGCCGCTTTCCGCGGCCAACTCCAGAAACTCATCGCTCTGCGCAGCATGAATACTGGCCTGGCTGCTCCACCACTTACGATGCGGAGCCAGAGCCCGGAACAGGGTCTTAGCGTATTCCATGTCGCCCGCGATATTGTCATCCCACAGAATGATCACTTTGCCGGGGAAAGAGCCATACTCTTCGGCGACTGCCTCCACCCGTCGCGTACGCACGCGGCTCTGATACATGACCGCCAGGGTGCAGAAGTCGCAATGGTGCGGGCAGCCGCGCGTGGCAAAAAGGACTCCCCCGGTATGGTCGCGACGGTGAAACAGGTCTTTCCGCGCCATCGGGATGTCTTCCAGAATTGGGGGTTCCGTGCAACAGTACCTTTGGCGATATCCACCCGCTTCAAATTCGCGCAAGAATCGCGGCCAATGGGATTCAGCCTCGCCGACGAAGATCACGTCCGCGTGCGCCTGCGCTTCCTCGGGCACCAGAGTTACATGGGGGCCACCCAGGACTACCGGAATTCCCCGCCGCCGGAATTCGTCTGCCATGGCGTAGGCATGAGGCGCACTCGGGGTATGAAAGGTGATACCCACCAGGTCCGCCAGCATCTCGAAATCCACCGGCCTCACCACCTCATCGATATGAATTACCGTCCAATGTGCCGGCGCGAAGGCCGCAAGATACGGCATCGTGATCTGCTGGAAGTTCAACACCCTAGAACGCCTTACCCTTTGGATCTCCGCCGAGGACGATGTGATCAGCAGCATGGTCCGCGCCATCTGTGATGTTCGCTCTGGCGGTCGCCTGGTTCCAGTCAGCATTCGTTCGTCCTGCGAGTGATAGGCAACTCTGACGTTATGCGATAGACGAACTCCCGTCTACTCGGACCTGAAGTCTCTGCCAGGAAGCTTCATCACATCGGCGCCGTTGCACGCCGCACTTCGACTTGTCCATTCCGCGTGCGGACTTCCAGGCACGGCTGTGGATGAACCGCTGGACCATCGAGGACTCGACCGTCCTCCAGTGCAAACCGCGAGAAGTGATAGGGGCAAACCACGCTGTCCCCCTCAAGCTTGCCTTCGGACAGCGGGCCGCTGAAGTGAGAGCAGGTCTCCGCCATGGCAAAAAGACGTTCTCCACGACGGACCAGGAGAATGGGTGTGCCCTGGTAAATTGCCCGGATAAGTTTGCCGTCTACCAAACTTGTTTCCGGCAGAACGGCCGTAAACTGCTCTGGAAATGCCTGGCCATCGGTGCGGTCAACGCCTACCCGGTGCTCGTACACCAGTCTGCCGCCAAGGTGGGCTGCATAACCCATCACCGCATAGCCCAGCACGCCAACGATGCGGCCAGCATCACGCGCTTTCTTTTTTCGCAGAAGCAGCGAGGTTGCGAACAACGCGGCGCCAGTCAAGTTCAAAAGTCCGTGGACCAATCCCAGGCGGCGGGCCGGCGGATCAACGTCGGACCAATCCGTCATTCCGGTCACGGCTGCGCCTGCTGCCCCCAGCAGCCCGATCCCGATTGACGTTTCGCAGGCCCGCGCAAACTCACCCCGGTTATACAGCAGGTCCAAAGCATCGAATACCATTGCAACGGTCCAGGCCCCAACCGGCACGTCGGTCAGCACGACATGCAAAGGCTCGCCCAGCCACGTGCCATTCAGAAAATTCCTGGCCTTCTGCGCAGCGGGATGACCTCCGTCGTACAGAGCTTTGTCGAGCAGCTTCTGTAGCTTCTCGTCTACAGGCGGTTGCGGCGGCAAACCTTCCGGGGAATCAGCCGCCGATTCTTTTCCAATGCTAAGGCTCGGATCTTCCATGATGTCCTCGCTACGTTCGATGCTCGCAGCCGTCACCGCGAATACTATGCCACGCGCAATTGCGTAACACCATTTCTCCCGCGTGCCGCCGTTGCGTGCCGGACCGCCAGCTTTCAACCGGTCGGGAAACTTCAGGAAGGCGATGCAACCAAAGTTGCACCAGGCAAAACCCAGGTGTGGACTAGAATAACTGAACTTCCAAACAGGCCCTGATCAAGCTGTAGCAGCGCAAGCTGTTTGCAATCGAGCGGAAAGCCATGGTCGAGACTTCCGAGGTGGTCGATGCAGTCGCGTGATGAATCGCGAGTCGAGTTCCAGGACAGATTGCGTTTTGAAATGTTGCTGACGGAATTGTCGGCGCGTTTCGTCAGTGTCAGTTCCGCCTCGATTGACGATGAGATCGTCAGCGCTCTGCGGCAAATTGTGGAAGTACTCGACCTGGACCGCAGCGTATTAGGTCAACTGGCACAGGGCGGCGGAGGTTTTGTCCACACCCATTGCTGGTACAGGCCCGGACTGGTGCCGCTGTCGGAATCGGCGGTCAAAGACCTTCCCTGGATGGCGAGCATGTTGGCGCGGGGAGAGGCGGTTTGCATCTCGCATATCGACGATCTGCCTCCCGAAGCCGTAAAAGAAAAAGAAGCAGGCCTGCGCTTCGGGCTTCTCTCCAACGCAACCTTTCCTCTTAAGGTAGGCGGACAACTGATTGGCGCCGTCAGCTTTGGAACCATGCATCGCGAGCGGGAATGGGCTGAAGCCCTGGTCGGACGTCTGCGTCTGTTTGTCGAAATGATCGGCAATGCGCTGGCTCGCACCCGCGCCGAACAGGCCACCCAGAATGCCCTGGATGAAGTGCGGCGACTGCGCGATCAGTTGCAGCGCGAAAACGTATATCTGCAGCAGGAAGTAAATGCGGTGCGGGGCCACGCTCACCTGATTGGTGAAAGTGCCGGGCTTCGCAGCGTACTGGAACAGGTCGATCAGGTGGCGGCGACCACGGCCACGGTGCTGCTGCTGGGCGAAACCGGCACTGGGAAAGAACTGATTGCCTCCGCCATTCACGATTCCAGTGCTCGCGCCGCCAGGCCCATGATCCGCGTCAATTGTGCCGCCATTCCTGAAACCTTGATCGAGAGCGAGTTGTTTGGTCGCGAGAAAGGCGCCTACACCGGCGCGCTTTCACGGCAAGTCGGCCGATTTGAAGTAGCCCATGGTTCCACGTTGTTCCTGGACGAAATAGGCGAGCTGCCGTCCGCCGTGCAGGTGAAGCTGCTGCGCGTACTGCAGGAAAAGCAGATCGAACGGCTGGGCAGTTCCAAGCCTGTGTCCGTGGATGTCCGCATTATTGCGGCCACCAACCGCGACCTCGAGCACGCCGTCAGCCAGAACATGTTTCGCAGCGATCTGTACTATCGCCTCAATGTGTTTCCGGTCAAGATCCCTCCGCTGCGGGAGCGTCCCGACGACATCCCCGTGCTGGTGGAATCATTTGTACGGGAGTTCTCCAAGGCATTCGGCAAGAATATCGAGTCCATCGACAAGCGCAGCATCGATGCACTGCGTCTCTACAACTGGCCCGGCAACATCCGGGAGTTGCGCAATACAGTGGAGCGAGCGGTGATCATCGCCAACAGCCCCAGGCTGCAGATCAGCACGCCCAAGCCGCCGGCGAGCAGTATGACCATTAGCCTGGCGATGGAGGACATCGAGCGCGAACATTTGCGGAAAGTTCTGGATATGACCGGCTGGCGAATTCGCGGAAAAGAAGGCGCCGCCGAAATCCTCGACCTGAAGCCGTCGACGCTCGAATCGCGGATGGCCAAGCTGAACCTCTCCCGCAAAAGCGCCGCAGTCAACTGATACGACCATCTACGACATTTCGGAGTTCCCCCCGACATTTCGTGGTCTCGCGCTTCCATCAATTCCCTCTCACAACTTCAATTGCCCGCTAAGTCGATTCCTTGCCGCGTCCGGACCGGTGATGGTCACATGGCGTTGTGATTGCACCTGATAAGGCATGTTCCAACTCAGGTTGAGAATGACAGCGCAACCGCAGCGTGCGGTTGAAGCAGTCAAGGCGTTGCGCTGCATTATGGGCGAGGCACAGGTGGAACGCGGCTACATCAGAAGCCGGATTTACCAGGAAGTTGGAAATCCGGACGCGCTTTGTCTGGAAGAAGAATGGTCCAGCGAGCCTGAGTTGAAGTCGCACATACGTTCCAGTTGCTTCACCGAATTGCTGCTGTTGATGGAGACCGCTCCGGAAGCACCTGTACTTGAGGTGCGAGCCATTCCGCAAACACATGGTCTGGAGTACATCGAGGCAGTCCGTTTCGGCGACAGCTAGGGGTGCGGGGGAAGATTACCCATTCAAGGCAAATTTTGCGATCAGCCTTTGCTGGTTGAACAACCTACGTGTGTTCGGAAGAGCAGTGACGCAATGTCAAGCAGCCCGCAGTTCAAGCGCGAGATCAGCCGCAGCGGAATGATCGAATCGATCTGCATGAAGTGTCTGCTGACCGTCGGAATCTGCTCGTCGGAGGAAGAACTTGCGCTGAAGGAACGGGCGCACCGGTGCAAAAGCGAGACCGGGAAGTTGGGCCTGGTGGGGACCGAATCCAGCGCCAAGTCGAAATCGCTAACCGCGCTGCAGCTTTAGCGGTGCCGGCTCCGATAGCCGATTCGCCGTTGCCAATCCACTGTACCCCTCCCCCAACGGGAGAGCAGCCCAGGCATACCTGTAAGGAGATATTGCCAATGGATTTACAACCGAGCATTCGCAAGCTGACCGTGGGAGCGCTGGCCATTTCGACTCTCTTCTCTGGAGCCAATGCTCAGCAGGTCACGGGAACGCTGGGTCAGGCCGACGCTACGACCACCATCGATGGCAAGCAACTGCCGCCACCTCCTCCGAAGTTCGGCGGCGTGATCAAGCAAGCCGCTACCGATTCCACACCCTGGTGGCCGCCACGAGTGGTACCTCCGAAGGGCGCGCCGAACGTTCTGCTGATCATGACCGATGACCAGGGGTATGGCGTACCCAGCACCTTCGGAGGCGTCATCCCGACGCCGTCGCTCGACCGCGTAGCCAACTCGGGGCTGCGCTACATCCAGTTCCACTCCACGGCTCTTTGTTCTCCGACGCGCGCTGCCCTGATCACCGGGCGCAATCATCATTCTGTCGGCTTCGGCGTCATCGGCGAATTGTCCACCGGATACCCGGGTTATGACTCCGTCATCGGTCCGGAGAGCGCGACTGTTGGCGAGATTTTGAAAGAGAACGGCTACGCCACCTCGTGGTTTGGCAAAGATCACAACACGCCGGGCTTCCAATACAGCACCACCGCCGGACCGTTCGACCAATGGCCCAGCGGCATGGGCTTCCAATATTTCTACGGCTTCCTGGGCGGCGAAACCGACCAGTGGACTCCTTACCTGTTCAAGGATCAGACCGCAGTTACACCCTGGATCGGCCATCCCGACTACAACCTCACCACCGATCTGGCGGACAACGCGATCTCGTACCTGCGTGATCTGAACGCCGCTGCGCCGGACAAGCCGTTTTTCCTGTACTACGTTCCCGGCGGATCGCACTCTCCGCATCAGCCCAAGAAAGAGTGGATTGAGAAGTTCAAAGGCAAGTTCGACATGGGCTGGGAAAAGCTGCGCGACCAGATCTTCGAGAATCAGAAGCGGCTCGGCGTAATTCCCGCGAACGCTCAACTCACGCCGTGGCCGGATGATCTGCCCAAGTGGGACTCGCTCACCGCCGTTCAGAAGAAGCTGTACGCCCACCAGGCCGAAGTCTATGCCGGCTACACCGCTTACACCGACTACGAGATTGGCCGCGTCATTCAGCAAGTACAGGACATGGGCAAGCTCGACAATACGCTGATCATCTTCATCAGCGGCGACAACGGCACCAGTCCCGAAGGCACCCTGTCCGGCACCTACAACCAGATGACCGCCTACAACGGCGTCATGGATGTTCCGGAAGCCTTGCAGGTATTGCATTACAACGAGTGGGGCTCGGATAAAACGTATCCGCACATGGCGGTGCCGTGGGCGTGGGCGTTCGATACGCCCTTCAAGTGGACCAAGCAGGTGGCCTCGCACTTCGGCGGAACGCAGGCAGGGCCTGGCAATTTCCTGGCCCGGCCACATTAAGGATGTCGGCGGGATTCGCATGCAGTTCCATCACATCATTGACGTGGTTCCCACCATCCTCGAAGCGGCGGGTATCCAGGCGCCAGCCATGGTCAAGGGCATCCAGCAGAAGCCGATTGAAGGCATCAGCATGCTCTACACCTTCGACTCCGCCAATGCCAACGCGCCTTCCAAGCGTGATACCCAGTACTTCGAGATGGTAGGCAACCGCGCTATCTATCACGACGGCTGGATTGCCTGCACCACGCCTCCCTCCCCACCGTGGCTGATGGGTACTGGGAAGTTTCCGCCCGTCAACGAGTACAAGTGGGAGCTCTACAACATCACCCAGGACTACTCGGAGAACAACGATCTGGCCGCCAGCAATCCGGCGAAGCTGAAGGAGTTGCAAGGCATCTTCGAGCAGGAAGCGCAAAAGTATCAGGTCTACCCGCTCGACAACTCGGGCTTTGTGCGACTGCTGGCTCCGAAGCCCAGCGCTACGGCGGGCATGACCGACTTCACCTACACCGGCGTGAATCCCGGCATCCCGGTCGCCAACGCTCCCAGCATTCTGGATCGGGATTACACCATCACCGCGAATGTCACCATCCCTGACGGCGGCGCTGAGGGCGTGATCGCAACCATGGGAGGGCGCTTCGGCGGATACGCGCTGCTGATGACCCACAGCTTCAACTGGTGGCTGAAGAGTGACCTCTTTAAGTGCATCGGTCTGGGGCTGCTGATCGTGGGCCTGCTGCTGATCTGGTGGGGCAAGAGCGGGCGCTGGAGAAAGCGCTTCGGCTACGCCATGTTGCTGGTCGCGGCGCTTGGATTGGTTGCCGTGTTCGCTACCGATCTGTTCGGCATCGGCCGAGGCCGGCCGGTATTCGTCTACAACTTCCTCGATCTGGAACGCTTCCGCTGGGAGGGGCTGTCTTCACTCGGCGCGGGCAAGCACACCATTGTCTTCGACTTCAAGTATGACGGGCCGGGCCCTGCCAAAGGTGGCACCGGCGTGTTGAGCGTGGACGGCAAAGAGGTCGCCCGCAAAACGATTCCTCACACGATTCCGCTGCTGATGTCGATCGACGAGACCTTCGACATCGGACTCGATACCCGTACTCCGGTGGATTTCACCTATGACGTTCCCTTCGCCTTCACGGGAACCATCGACAAGCTGAACTACAAGATCGGCCCGTCGCAGATGACGGCAGATGAACAGAAGAAGGCGGCTGATGTGGTGGCTGCGCGAACGGATTAACGGTTCGGTACGGTTACACCCCGGATTGTCCGAGGTAGAAGTAACGTTCCTCAACCGCATTGCCGATTTAGCGGCCCCAAATCGCAGTTAAAGGAGCGCAGAAAATGTTTACTCGATCAGTGGTTCGGACATTCCTGCTGGAAGCGCTACTAGTGGCAAGCGCCTTCTCGACAGGACAGGCTTTCGCTGCCGATGGCATTAAAGGTCAGGTTCTTCTCGGCGGCGCCCCGATTGCAAAGTCGACGGTAACGTTGTGGGAAGCCGGTGAGGCCGCACCCAAACAACTCGATCAGGCGAAGTCCAACGATGATGGGCGCTTCGACGTTCATGCCAAAGGCGCGCATGGCGATGGCATCCTTTATCTGATCGCTGCGGGTGGCGTCCCAACGGCCAGCAAGACTGGCGGAGATAATCCAGCCGTCGTTCTCCTGTCAGTGTTGGGAAACAAGCCGCCGCAACAGGTTGTCGTCAACGAACTGACGACCGTGGCTTCAGCCTTCACTGCCGCACGATTCATCAAGGGAGGAGCCATCTCCGGCAATCTTCTCGGACTGCGCATCGCGGCCGGCAATACTCCTAACCTGGTGGATTTGGAAACTGGCGGCTGGGGTAAAGTGATTGTCGACTCGGGCAATAGCACCTGGACCACAACGCTCGCGAATTTCGACACGCTGGGTTCGCTCATCACCGCCTTTGCCACCGTGGCCAACGATGATTGGCGAGCGCGCTTCTTCACGTCCGCCACCCCAACCGCCGATGCGACGCCGAAAAACACTCTTGAGGCAATGGCCGGAATCGCTCGTACCCCTTGGGCTAATCCGAAGGCAATCTACGGATTGTTCGATGAAGCGTATCCGTTGCCGGCGCCCGATGGGCGGCGCAGCGCGCCCTTCGCACCATATCTTGTCTACGCGCCACCGGACTTCACGCTTTCGCTCTGGTTCGGCGGCGGAGGGTCTTACTCCAACGGCAACATGGTTTTTGATGCCGAAGGCAACATGTGGTGCGGCCAGAACTGGCTGGCGGGCTCACAATCCGGCGTTCGCATGAGCACTGGCGGCGGCCTGGTTAAGTTCAGTTCCAACGGGACGGCGCTCTCTCCGCCGATTACCGGCTTCACCGGGATGGGCGTGGATGGTATTGGATGGGGAACAGCTGTTGCGCTCGACAAAGTTTGGGTCGCGAGTTTCAACGGAGCGATTGGAGTTCATGATTTCCAGGGCCGCCCGATCGGCAAGGAGAGCGACATTCCCTTCGCCGGCAAGACCGGCGGCCTGATGGGCGTCAGTGTCGCCGCCAACAATGATGTTTGGATTGCTGATGGCACGAAGAATCAGCTTCTGTATTTCCCCGGCGGCCGGTTGAAGGACGGGCGCATTGTGAATGTCGCCGGACTTGCCTCGCCGTTCGGAATCGCTATCGATTCGCAGAACCGTGTGTGGGTCAGTAACTCGCAGTCGAACACGGTCATTCGTTTTCCCGCGGACGATCCGTCCAAGGTCGATACATTCAAAGTCGGCATTGGCGCTCGCGGAGTCGCTCTCGACTCTAAAGGCAATGTTTGGGTGACCAGCCTGATGTCCCCGGACTTTCCACTGCCGAAGATTCCCGCCGGCGTGTCCATCATGCAGCAGTTTGCAATGATCCTGGAAGCCCTGAAGAAGAACATAGAGGCAGGCAAGACGACTGGTGTGGTGAGCATGATCCGGCCCGACGGGACGCAGATAGCGCCGGAGGGTTTCGATGGTGGCGGGATAGTGAATGCGCCTTGGGGCATCGTGGTTGACGGCAATGACGATGTATTTGCCGCCAGCGGTTTGGGCCGCGGCATAGCCATGATGGCTGGTGTGGGAACAACCGGCCATGCACCAGGAACCAAGCCTGGCGATCTCATCCACTACTTTCAGAGCGGCACACTGCAAATACCTACCATCGGGTCGATTGATCCAGCGGGCAACCTGTGGGTAGCGAACAACTGGAATAGCGTCGAAGCGGCGACTGCCGCGAACCCTATTTCTTCGACCTCGACCTGGGGCGGAGGGTCCGGCTTCACCGTTTTCTACGGTGTCGCAGCTCCGGTAAAAACCCCGCTGCTGGGTACGGTGCGGGCGGACTGACCAGAGCAAGCATCCGGTCACTGACAAGTTCAACCACGTTTTGATAGTACTGAAATCAAACTTTTCGCTTAGGAGAATGAAGTCATGAAGATTGGGAAAATTGCTGGACTCACTATATTCGGCCTGTCGACACTGCTGGTGTTAGGCGGCTCGGCGGTCGCGCAAAGCGCCACGCTGCAGGGCGTAATCGATGGACGCAGCGGCGCCACCATGACAGTCAAGTCAGCCGACGCCAGCACCGTGGTCGTGCTGACCGACAACACCCAGGTCGAGGAAGTCGAGGGCGGCCTCCACATGCGCAAGAAGCAGCTGGGCATGACGGCGCTGGTGCCCGGACTGCCGGTCGAAGTAAAAGGGTCGTACAACGATAAGAACCAGATGGTGGCCGACAGCGTGAAGTTCAAGGCCTCCGAGTTGAAGAATGCGCAGGACATCCAGGCGGGCATCGCTCCTGCCGAGGCACAGGTCCAGGCACAGCAGCAGCAGTTGCAGCAGACTGAGCAGCAGGTCCAGCAACAGCAGGCGGCAGTGCAGGCCCAGCAGGCAGAGCTGACGGCCGAGCAGCAGAAGATTGCCGCTAACAAAGCCGCTATCGCCGCGGCCAACAAGCGTTTCGGCGAACTCGGCGACTACAACATCCTGGGCGAAGTTACGGTTCTGTTCGCCAACGGCAAGGTCGCCATCGAGCCCCAATACAAGCCCCAGCTGCAGCAACTGGCGGACAAGGCCAAGACCATCGACGCCTACGTGATCCAGGTTAAGGGCTATGCCTCGGCCGTGGGATCGGCAGCGCTGAACCAGAAGCTCAGCACCGAGCGCGCCGACAACGTGACCGACTTCCTGGAACAGCAGGGACACATTCCGCTGACCAACATCCTGGCGCCGGGAGCCATGGGCACCAGCCGCCAGGTCGCGCCCGACAACACGGCCGAAGGTCAGGCCGACAATCGCCGGGTGGTAGTTCGAATTTTGCAGAACAAAGGCATTGCGGGGAACTAACTCGAAGTGTCTAGGAGATGGCCATGAATTCGTACCGCAAGAGTTTACTTATCGTAGCCGCAGTGGCGCTTACGTTATCGCTGTCGGTGGGCGCGCATGCGCAGGGTCCCGCGGCAGTGTCGGCGACAACCCCGGAAACCCCCAGCGACGCATCTTCACCTGCTCCGCTGCCACCCGCGCCTGATCCACAGCAATCGACCATGGATAACACTCCCGACGGATGGCGCGGGCAGATCGCGATCTACGGATGGTTTCCCGGAATTCACGGAACCGTCGGCGTGCTCGGACATGACGCCGGCATCCATGTCCCCTTCTCCGATGTCTTTCATGCCCTCAAGGGGATCATCCCGGTCGCCGTGGAACTGGACAAACGCCGTTTAGTCATTCCCGTGGATTTCTTCTGGGTGAAGCTGGGTGACGATCGAGGTCTGCCCTTCAATGAGTTTGGCCAAAACTCGGTGAACATTCATCTGACCGAGTCCATCCTCACGCCTAAGATTGGATACCGGCTGATCAACGCCGACCACTTCAAATTCGACGCGCTCGCCGGAATTCGCTACTGGTATGTGGGCCAGAATCTCACCGTTGAACCCGTAGGCATCGGCCGCTCGCGGTCAGCCAACTGGGTTGATGGTTTAGGTGGCATCAGAGCCATACTGCCGCTCAACCAGAAGGCATCCATCACGGTGGCGGGCGACGCCGGCGCAGGCGGATCCAACCTGGATTACCAGGCATTGGGACTGTTTAACTACAATCTCACTCCCAAGTGGGGTGCGTCGGTGGGCTGGCGCTACTTGTATGTGAACTATCGCCCAACCGATCACCTGTTCATCTTCAACACCGCTATGACCGGAGCGGTAGCAGGGTTCAGTTACAACTTCGGCGGCAAGCCTCCGGTTCCCCCGACGGCCAGCTGCTCAGTTGCGCCGACGGAAGTCTGGGCCGGCGATCCGGTGACCGCCAATCTCACCCCGCAGAACTTCAATCTCAAACACACCCTGACCTTTCAATGGAGCGGCGGCGGCGCGAAGATCACCGGCAACGGCTCAACCGGCAACGTGGATACCGCGGGTCTCGCTCCCGGCAGTTACACAGTTACGGGAACCGCCACCGATCCGAAAGAGAAGAAGAACAACACCGCCAGCTGCAACGGTTCGTTTACTGTGAAGCAGCCGCATCCTCCGCTTGCCAGTTGTTCCGCCAGTCCCGACTCGGTTCAGGCCGGCCAGCCATCCACGGTTGCGGTCAACGCCAGCAGTCCTGACAACTTCCCGCTAACTTATGCCTGGACCACCAGCGCCGGCAAAATCAGCGGCACCGGAGCCAGCGCCACGCTCGACACCAACGGCGCGGCACAAGGCAGCGCGGTCACCACGACTGCAACGGTCACAGATTCGCGCGGTCTGAGCACCACCTGCAATGCCAGCGTGAACATCCAGGCTCCGCCGCCTCCGGTCACCGTCAACGAGGTGAGCGAAGTAGGCGAGTGCAAGTTCATGGACGCCAAGCGGCCGTGGCGCGTCGACAATACCTGCAAGGCCATACTGGACGACGTTGCCATGCGCATCCAGCGTGAACCGAACGGCAAGTTCATCATCGTTGGCTATACCGACGAGGAAGAGTCGATCAAGGTCACGCAGTTGGGAGCGCAGCGCTCCGTCAACATGAAGTACTACCTGGTGAATGGCGAAGGCGGCAGCCACATCGATGCCTCCAGAGTCGAAGTGCGCACCAGCGGAACCATCAAGGAGAAGGGCGCGAAGGTTTACTTCGTACCCTCGGGCGCGACTTTCAGCGAGGAGTCGGCGGTAGTGGACGAGACCAAGGTGAAGGGTCAGGCTCGCAACGCTCCTGCCCCCAGGAAGAAAGCCAAGAAGGCGCCGGCAGAACCTCCGCCGGCACAATAACCAAACCGCAATAAGCTTCTCGGTGCCCCATGTCTCGCGCTTTTCGAGACGTGGGGTTTTTGACTTAACGCTTTTCTCGGTGCCCCATGTCTCGCGCATTTCGAGACATGGGGTTCTTGACTTACGCTGAACGATGACGATTTACCCGAATTTTTCTTGCATTGTAACTCGCTATAGTTGAGCGCACGGGAGTGGTCGTCAGGTCGCTATTGGACTCGACAGGACCTGACCTCCCATCATTTTTCAAGTTCAGCGGTAAGCTTCACCTCGCCCCCGGTAACTTTAAGCTTACGTTCCCACGATTTATAACCAGACTTCTTGACGACCACAACATGCTCACCCGCAGCTAATTCAACTATCGAAGGCGTATTCCCGACGAAGCTACCGTCGATCTCAATATCAGCACCGTCTGGTGTAGAGGCTACATTAATTTTTGGCGCGATCGCGACCTTGCTCGCCACCTCAACGATCGCAGGTGCAGGCGCTGCCGTCGTGATTGGCTTTGCCGCGGCTGCCCGGATTTGCGCAGCGTGCTCTGACCAGTCCTTAGCGATTCCTTCGCAGGCGTCCTGAACGGACCCGCCCAGCGAAAGGGTTGAATGGCTCAGCACGGCATCGCCCGAGAGCTTCTGAAACACGGCGACTTTGTTTTTATGCTGTAACCAGCCCTTACCGCCTTCGTGATCGAGAAGCACGATGTAGTCGGCAACATCCTGCTTATTGTTGGTGTGACCTGCGGGCAGCGCTCGCCGAAGTCTTGATGATTTCGGCAGTTTGCGGCCGGGCTCCGCCGTGGGTTTGCGCTCCCCACGCACCATTGGCACCGCCGCCGCTTCCGGACATCTCCCACGATTGACTGTCGGTTATAAAGACTCTGGGTTTGTCAGGTGATGGAGGGTAGGAAGATTGATGTTGTGCTACCGACGGAAGGCAACCTGCTAGACACAATACAGCGAGGCCAGGTAGTTTCAAGGCACACTCCTTGTCTTGCTTAATCCGAAGTGTATGCCTGCCACCTTGGATAGTGAAGTGATTTCCGATCTCTACTTGTCCCCTCGCGCGCTCTCAGCTAAGCTCTCCCTACCGTGTCACCTGACATCATTCCGCCGGTTGCGCGCGCGCCGGTGCATGCTCTCTTCGAGCTGCTGGGATACGCCGTGGCTGCGTGGCTCTATGTTCGAGCCCGGCGCCGGCACGGCGATCTGCTGCCTGACAACGCGCGCAGCACCGTGGTCTGCGCGGCCTTCGTCGGCGCCGCGCTGGGAGCGCGTCTGCTGGCGCTGCTGGAGCATCCGCAGAGCTTTCACTGGCGATCGCTGCTGCTGCTCGACGGCGGCCGCACCATCATCGGCGGAATCCTGGGCGGATGGATCGCCGTGGAGCTGGTGAAACGTCACTACCACATCGATACGCGCACCGGAGATCTCTTCGTCACGCCGCTGGCGGTCGGGCTGATCTTCGGACGCATCGGCTGCTTCCTCGCCGGTACCGCCGACGACACCTTTGGACGCGCGACCACTCTGCCCTGGGGCATCGACTTCGGCGACGGGTTGGCGCGCCATCCGCTGCAGCTTTACGAAATCGCATTCCTGCTCCTCTACCTTGTGCTGTCGCGCGAGCTGGCGTGGCCGCTGGCAACCGGCGATCGCTTCCGGCTCTTCGTCTTCAGCTACTTCGCGCTGCGCTTCACCCTGGAGTTTCTGCAGGACAGTCCGCGGCTGGCCGGGCTCGACGCCTTGCAATGGGCAAGCCTGGCGGGAATCCTGTGGTGTGCCCCGACAATCCTGGCGATCGCGCGGCGACGTCTGCCTCGCACCGCGGAGGCCTCTTGACCGATCGCGTGCGCCCGTACCTCTTCTACGACGTTGCCATCTCCATCTGCTCGCGCTGCTTCCGCAAGGTGGAAGCCAAGATCGTCTTTCGCGACGGGAAGGTCTTCATGCTGAAGCGCTGTCCCGAGCATGGCAGCGAGACGGTTTTGATGGCCGACGACGTCGACACTATCGCCGCTGCCGCGAGGTCTTTCTAAAGCCGCCGGAGATGCCCACCGCCTACAACACGCCGGTGCGCTGGGGATGCCCGTACGATTGCGGCCTGTGTGCCGACCACGAGCAGCACTCCTGCCTCTCGCTGGTAGAGATTACCGACCACTGCAACCTGCGCTGCCCCACCTGCTACTCGGCCAGCGGGCCGGAGCGGCTGTCATACCGCTCGCTGGAGCACGTGGAGCGCATGCTGGACGCGGTGGTCCGCAACGAGCAGCAGCCGGACATCATTCAGATCTCAGGCGGCGAACCCACGCTGCATCCGGATTTCTTCGCCATCCTCGACGCAGCCAAACGGCGGCCGATTCGCCACCTCATGGTCAACACCAACGGGCTGCGCATCGCCGCCGAAGAAGATTTCGCTCAACGCCTCGCCGGCTACATGCCCGACTTCGAAGTTTATCTGCAGTTCGACTCCCTGCGGGCCGAGCCGCTGAAAACTTTGCGAGGCGCGGATCTTCGCACCGTCCGCCAGCGCGCGCTGGAGCGGCTGAACCGGCTCGGCGTCTCGACTACGCTGGTCGTGACCTTGCAGCGCGGCCTTAACGATGACGAGATCGGCAGCATCATCGACTTCGCGCTGCAGCAGCCGTGTGTGCGCGGAGTGACTTTCCAGCCCACGCAGGTTGCCGGTCGCCTGGAGACGTTTAATCCCGCGACTGATCGTCTGACGTTGACCGAGGTGCGCCGACGCATCTACGAACAGAGCGACGTGTTTCGAGCCGAAGACATCGTTCCGGTACCCTGCCATCCCGACAGCCTGGCGATGGCCTATGCGCTGAAGGTCGACGGCAAAGTCACGCCGCTGACCAGCCTGATTCCGCCGGAGGTGCTGATCGAAGGCGGGCGCAACACCGTGCTGTACGAGCAGGAGCAGGTGCTGCACGAGCACATCTTCCGCACCTTCTCCACCAGCCACTCGCCAGCCAGCGGCGCGGGCTCGCTGCATGATCTGCTGTGCTGCCTGCCGCGAATCGACGCGCCATCGCTCGGCTATGAGAATGTCTTCCGCGTGATCATCATGCAGTTCATCGACGCGTACTCGTTCGACGTGCGCTCCATCAAGAAGACCTGCGTCCACATCGTGCATCCCGATGGGCGGCTGATTCCCTTCGACAATTACAACCTGTTTTATCGCGATGAGCTTGAACATACCCGGCTGGCTGCGCTACGCGCCGGGGTAGGAGCGGAACATGTCCAGTGACCAGAACCCGCCCACGGGGCAGAACCTACCCAGCCAGAACGTGTCCGGCAATGACACGCTGGGTAAAGGTTTCGGGCTGTGGGTGATCGCTACGATTATTGCCGTGGTCGCGCTCAGCTTCCTCGGCGGAATTGCCGCGGTGTTCCTCAGGGGATTGGGAGCAGCTGGGCTCTCCTTTGGTCCGATCACACTGGTTCAGGTGGGGGCGTGGCAGTGGCTCTACGTGATCCCGCTGATCATCTCGTTGCGCCGCAAGCAGCGCTTCCAGGTTGCGAAAGGTCTACCGATCACTGCGTGCGTCCTGTTTGGCGTGGATGTACTGTGCAGCGGAATCGTGATCTACAGCCTGGGGCATACGTCGTTTCGGTAAGTCCGAAAAAATCAAAATCCCCACGTCTCGAAAGGCGCGAGATATGGGGCACCCAAATTACAACTTGTTCGGTTCGAATGGGTGCGTATTACGACTTATCTCGCCGGAAGAGGTACTCAGCGCACCCGCGCTTCGGCCGGCTGAGTTCCTGCTTGCCCCTGCGGCGCCATCGGACGGAAGATCAGCAGCTTCGATTTGCCTTCGCGGCCTCCGGGTAGCAGCAGCATGTTCTTGTCCGCATCAAAAGCCACGATGTGACCTTTAATTTGGGGGATGATCTCGTCGGCCGCGCTCAGTCTTCCCTTGGCGTTGATCGTCACCAGCGAGCCTTCGCTGGCCGCATACAACGTGTGCGACTGCGGATCCAGCCACAGGCTGTCCACGCCCGGGGGCGCGGCTACGCGATCGATCTCCGCTCCGGTGTCGGCGCTGACCGCCACCACGGCAGAGCGTACCGCAACATAAAGCTCGTGATACTCCGGATCATAGATCAGTCCCGTCGGCTGCGAGGCATTCAACGTGAAACGATTGACGACCTTCGCGTTCGCGTCGACGGCGACTACCTGGTGCACGTCCTGCAGCGTCAGGTAGAGGATCTTGCGCGCGCCGTCATAGGCAAGATCGCGCGGCGTGCCGGCGACGTCGGTCTGCGCCACGTCCTGCTTGGTGTGCAGGTCGAGCAGTGAAATGGTGCCGGCATCGGCGTCGGTCCAGAAGAGTTTGCCGGCACCGTCGAGCTGCAGAGAGTCGGGATTGCCCGGCAGGCCGATGGAATCGACAACCTTCCAACCATCCGTTGCAATGACAGCGATGGATTTGCTGTCATGATCGGCAACATAGACCCGGCCACCCGGCTGGTCCGCGGCGATGCCGCGCGGCGACTGCAACCCGGTCACCTGCGCAATCACCCGGCGATGGCCGACATCATAGACATCGACGGCCGAGGCGCCCGGATGCGTCATCAGGAGCATGCCGTTGCAGAACGCCAGGTCGACAAAGCCGGGCGCGCCGGGAACATTGACCATGCCAATCTGGCGCAGGTCGGAGGCGGCAAACAGCCAGCCGCACAGAAGGAGCAACGAGAGGATGAGACGGGGAACGCGCATGATTCTGGCTTGGTGAGATGCGCAGCAGAGCTGCTCAGGCTGCCCCGGCTTTTACCCCACCAGGTAGACGCATTTGGCGCAACGTGGCGCTTGCGGTGTGCAAAAGTTTGCTGCATTTTGATTTCAACCTTTTCTCCCAGAAAGCTGTTACGCCAATGTCCTTGGTGCCTCAGTCCATTGCAGCCACGTTTTCTCACTCCCTGTTGCAGGTTCGGAAGCGAACCGTCATCCTTGCCCGCTGCCTGAAGTGCGGGCGGCAGAAAGTCTGCTCCACCTGGGATGGCTCCTTGCAGCGCTGGGAGCGCTCGCATCAATGCGGCAAATCCGAAGTGCAGACCGGGCCGCCAGTGGTTCAGCCCTGAAATCGTTCCATCCACGAGCGTGTGCCCGGATATCGGCAGGAGAAGGTCGCGACCCGGGACGCCGCCGCCAGCGCGCTGCGAAACGTCCGCCCCGGCTGGCAGGCGTAATAGCAAAACGCTCCATGGAAGATGTCGCCGGCACCCAGTGTGTCGACCGGGCGGATCCGCCGGACCGGTATCTCGCCTCGCTTTCCATCCCCGACGAACCTGATCGCTGAGTCGCCGCGCGTGATGGCCACGCGCGGAATCTCTCGTGCCAGCAGAAATTGGAAGACGTCACTCTCGCTGCGGCAACCGGGCGGCCGGAAGTCACCTGAACAGATCGCGGTGTCAAGCAGCGGCAACAGCTTCGCCATGCCCGGCTTCCAGCTTCCGCTGTCGAGCACGACCGGGATGCCGCGTCCGTGGGCCGCTTGCGCAGCGGCGAGGCAGAGCGCCATGTACTGGCCGTCGAGCAGCACGATGGAAACGCCGGCAAGCCATCGCGGATTGAACTCAGCACTGACCGGCGAGAACACAGCGGCATTCGCCGAGACCACCGTGCGCTCGCCCGTGGCGCGGTGGACCAGGATGGATGACACCGGAGGCGGCTGGCGGCGTCCGCGCGCCCTATCGTGCAGGCGGATCGAGGAATGCGAGAGATCGTCGCGGATGACCGAAGCCAGCGGATGTGCGCCGACAGCGGTGAGCAGCGTCGTTCGTCCGCCAAGGAAAGCGAAGGTCGCGGCCGCGTTGGTTGCCGGCCCGCCCGGCGTGATCAACTGCCCTTTGACGGAGATCTTCTGATTGCGCCGCGGAATTTCGTCGACCGTGTAGCTGACATCAACCGCCGCCAAGCCGACGAAGAGGCCTGAAGGGTGATCGTCGCTTGCGCGTAAGGATTTCATGGCGCGGGAGGAACAGCAGATCCCTCGCGGGCTAAAGCCCGCTCGTGAGGACAACAAAGAGAAGACGTACCGGCGCAGCTGAAGCTGCGCCCCTTCAAAACAATATCGTCCAAAACACGGCCGTCCCCTACGGGACTTGGCCTCATATCAGCCCCACACCGCGGGCCTTACGCCCACGGCTAAATCGCATGACGCCCTTCGGGCTCCAGTCGCTGGCAACCGACAACTGACAACTGCTCTCCTAATCCTGCGGCGAGAAGCTGTACAGGTTCGTCTCCAACTCTTCTTCCGCGACCGCGTGCAGATCGATCCAGCCTTCCAGCGGCAGCGAGTCCACCGGCAGATGCTCGCGCCAGATGGCGAAGCGCAGACGAATCCGGCTTCCTTCCTCCGCCCTGATCAACTCAAACGGCACCCGCATTTCGAAGATCTGATTCAGCGCGACCTCAACCCCATGCGTCTCCGTGTTGCCGTTATCGCTGGAGAAGTTTGCCAGCCGATGCCGCTCCTCGCCGTTGGTCAGCGTCCACTTCTGCAGCTCGTGCCCTTGCGCGTCGACCGTCAGCCGGTAGGAATTCGGCGCAGCTTTCTGGCTTCCCTGCACGCTCCACACTTCGAAGTTCACCACCAGCCGGTACGCGCCCTCGGGCACTCCGTGATGAAAATCCAGCCGCCCGGAAACCGAATCCGCATCCAGCCCCGCATACACCGCGTCCAGCAGGAACTGCTTGCCGTGCATCGCGCTGGTGCGCTGGTCGGAGGTGTAGCTGGCCGCGCCCATCCACTCGAAGTAGCCGCTCACCAGCCCATCCACGCGCGCGCTGACATAAGCGGTCTGCGGAATGTAGCTGGGCCGCTGCACGCCCTGGATGATGGGCGTATTCAGCTCCGCCGGCGGAATGCCCTCCAGCGCGTGATACACGTTCGACAGATGCTTGCGATACAGCTCGTCGAAGTCGCGATCGTTGGCCGAATGATGTTCGGGGCCGTACCACCAGTTCCAGTCGCTGCCCTCGGCAATCAGCAACTCCTCCCAGGCAATCTTGCGCTGCTCCTCCGAGACGCGGCTGGCGTGACGGTCGTAATAATCGCGCGCTTCGGCCAGCAGGTCCCATGCCAGATTGTCCTCGGGCGCGCCGATCCAGACATTGAAGTTCGCGTCGATCCACGAGCCCGGCACCAGCCGCGTTGAGCTGCCCGAAGTCCTCTTCGCCATGCCGCGCGATCGCCTCCGAGATGGTCACCGGCTCGATCTGCGCGATCCCGCTGCAGCGCATCGTAGAAGCGGCGCAGGAAATCGCGTCCCGACTGCGGGTAATATTCCCAGGCATTCTCGCCGTCGAGGATGATGGATACCACCGCATTCTTGCCCGTTTCCAGAACAGGCTGCGCCGAATCCTTAATGTTTTGGATGAGGTGATTGGCGGCGTCCTGCGCGGGCATGCCGGAGTATACGAAGCCGATCAGGTCCGACAGCCGATGGTCGCGGAAGACCATGTGCATCCGGGTGTCGTCCTTCTCGTAGCGATAAATGTTGTACAGCCGCTCGGCGCCGTCGACCCGCAGATGGTCGCCGTTGTGGCGCGCGAAGTTGTAGTCGAGCGTGCGCCCCAGGACGCCTTCGTCGGTCGCCATCCACTGGATGCCTTCGCGGCCGGCCAGCTTCAAGGCCTCCTCCGACACGCTGCCCTCCGACGGCCACAGCCCCTGCGGCCGCACGCCGAACAGCGTCTCGTGCGAATCCAGCGCTCGCCGGATCTGCGTGGTCGCGTCGTCGGGATGCTTGAAGTGCCGCGTCGGCAGCGGCAAGCCGGGCGTCGACTCCGCGCCGGCATTGGTGTCGCACAGCAGCGGCAGGATGGGATGGTAGTACGGCGTGGCCGACAGCTCGATCGATCCGCGCTCTGGCCGCCTCGGCGTAAGCCGGCAGCACCTTCGCCAGAATCTCCCGCTGCCGCTCAATCACCAGCAGCTGATCGTCGCGCGTGAAGTCTTCGCCCTTCTGCACCAGCGCCGCGATGTCGGGCTCGGCCAGGAAGAACTCGTCGAACCAGGCCAGCTGCGACAGCACCTGGAGGTCGGCGTAGTCGCGCGTAACGAAGTACGACTCCGGCCCCTCCGGGACTCTCGCAGGTCGAGCGATAGCGCTCCCACAGCTCGCGATAGCGCGGGTAGCGGCCGATCATGTTCACCGGATTCGCCTGGAACAGATATTGCAGGGCGAAACGGCGGTCGGCCGCGGTGAGCTCGGTCGCAGGCTTGGAGACCACCTCGAAAAACGGATCGTGCGCCTGGCCGGAAGCGTAATCCTGAATCTGCGCCACCAGCGACGGCACCAGGTTGAAGTTCTGATGGACGCCGGGAAACTCGTCCAGCAGCTTCACCATGCCGTAATAATCCTTGAGCGCGTGCAGCCGCACCCAGGGCAGGCGGTATTCGCCGGTGACCATGTCTTTGTAGAACGGCTGGTGCATGTGCCAAAGCAGTACCAGCCGAATTTTCGGGGAACCAGGGGAGCCTGCGTTACTCATGAGATGAGAGGAATTTTTAGCGCTGCAAGTGTATCAGGCGGGACGCCCTTGTGAAAACCAGCTAAGCGCGGGGGACTGTTCGATTCCGGTGCACTTTTTCGAGTGCTTGGCATGATCGCGGGTGCCCCACTCATTCGCGCTTTCCGAATGAGTGGGATCAACCACGCTCCAGACTCTAAGCTGCGCGGCGGCTTCCAGCACGACGGGAACCGCTCTTCTTCTTCGCGCCATTGGACGATTGCTCGGAATCGTCTTCCCTGTTCACTTCCACTTCGGACTCGTCCTCTTCGTCCATGCCCATATTCTCCGGCTTCAGCTTCTTGGAGAAGCCCTGCATCTTCTTCAGCGTAGCCTGCTCTTCTTTCAGGTTCTGGTTCAACAGCTTCGAGGCCTTGGTATGACCCATCTGATCGGCCAGCCGGATCAGCGACTCGTAGGCGCAGATCTCGTAGCTCTCCACCTTCTCGGCGGCGCCGACGTTGAAGATGTCCATGATGTCCTCAGCCGGGTCTTCTTCCTCTTTGAAGTGGTCGTGCTCTGCAATAAGGCCGCGAATGCCCTTGCACTCCACCTCTTCCGGATCCTCGCCGATCGACTCAAAGGCCTGGCGCAGGCGCTCGACCTGCTTCTCGGTTTGTGCCTGGTGCGACTGGAACGCCTTCTGCAGCTCCGGCCGGGAGCTCTCCTCGGCTTGCGAGCCCAAGGCCTCGACCAGCTGCTGCTCGGCATCCAGCATGTCTTGCATTTCGTGAATGAAAAGTTCGTGCGCGGTTTGCATGGTTTGTCCTCCCTGTGAGCGAATTGAGATGCGGCAGCGAGAAGAGTGGTTGGAACGATGAAGCAGTCAGCACCGAGCAGTCAGTACTCAGCACTTCGGCCGCTGGGTGCGAGCTTTCTCCGCAATCTACGGGTGATGAGATTTGCAACGTCCGGACTGCTCACAGAATTTGTCATGCTTTCATGATGGGCGTCTGGGCGACACTCTGAATCGAACCAAGCCGCGCAGCGGCGGCTGTGCTGTTAAAGCCCGGGGCGCAAGCCCCGGATACGGTGGAATATGGGGCACGGGCCGCGTCAGCGGCGACACGGTTTTTACTCCAGAAGGTCGCCGCTTACGCGGCTCGAACCCTTCCGAAACCCAAGCACCCGGGGCTTGCGCCCCCGGGCTCCAACCTCATAGCCGCCGCTTCGCGGCTTTCGTAAACGCAGTGGCAACCTTTCAGTCCGAATCGACAATTGCTGATTGCTGATTGCTGATTGCTGATTGCTGATTGCTGATTGCTGATTGCTGATTGCTGATTGCTAATTGCTGCCGTTCTTATTCGCGTGCGGATGCGTCTTGTCGTACACGTCCATCACATGCTTCACCGTGAGCTGCGTATACCGCTGCGTGGTGGAGAGCCGCTCGTGGCCGAGCATCTCCTGGATGGCGCGCAGGTCCGCACCCTCTTCCAGCATGTGCGTGCCGAAGGCGTGCCGCAGGGTGTGAGGATGAACATCTGGTGAAAGCCCGCGCGCCACCGCAATCTGCTTGACGATGCGTCCCACGCTGCGCGTCGTCAGCCGCGACCCGCGCAGATTCACCAGCAACGCTCGTTCCGTGGTGCGCTTGGTTTCGCCCAGCACCCGCTGGCGCTCCGGCAGATAGGCCTGCACCGCCGCCCTGGCCGAGTCGCCGAACGGAACGTATCGCTCCTTGCGGCCCTTGCCGCGCACCAGGATCATCTCGTTCGACCAGCGAATGTCGTCAATGTTGATGCCGATCAGCTCTGAATTGCGGATGCCACAGCCGTAGAGCAACTCCAGGATCACCTGATCGCGCTGGTTGAACGCCGAGCACTCCGGCATCTCCGAATCGAGCACGGTGTTGACTTCTTCGATAGTTGGCACGCGCGGCAGTTTCTTCGGCAGCTTCGGCGTGGAGACCAGAGCGGCGGGATTTTGCTCGACCTCGCCCTCCTGCGCCAGATGCTTATACAGCGAGCGCAGCGCCGCCAGCGATCGCGCGACAGAAGTTTTGCTCAACCCGCGCTCGTAGAGATTCGCCAGGTAACCACGAATCAGGACGTGATCGATGTCGCGCCAGCCCTGCGGACCCACGTACTCGGCAAACTGCGCTAGGTCGGTGCGATAGGCCTTGATGGTGTGCGGCGAAGCATTCCGCTCCTCCAGTGCGCGAATGAACTTCGCGATGGCCTTCTCGACGATGGTTGTGGCGCGTTTAGTCATAATATGGAAGACGATCCGCGTTTCCATATCAGTTTTGAACTACGACCAAATCGCACTTCCTCCACCGAATCTGGAATCGAGAGATCAAAATGAATTGTGCCTGAAGTCCCTTTCTTAGCTAGACCTGCATGTATCAGGACGACTATTGCTGATCCCTCTGTTTTGGTCTTGACGTTATACACCGACATCGCACTTGAACTCGTCGCGCCGTCGATTTGCAGCTTTGTAGGACGAGTCCCTGGCTCTTCCGACACTTTCATCAAGGTCACATCTTGAGGTTCCAGAACTACGTCGAAAACCGACTTGTACAGCTCATATGACGCAATGCAACCCCCTGCCACGAGAAAAACGCCAAGGATCGTCAGTAGCGCAGAGTAGCTTCCAACCCTGTCATCACGAGTCCGCTTCAATTGGCTCCTGTCCTTTCCTCTTCCCCCGCGGATGATGCTTTCTATACACCTTGTTCAACCGGTCC
The DNA here is from genome assembly GCA_963698845.1 of uncultured Acidobacteriaceae bacterium. Classification (GTDB taxonomy): domain Bacteria; phylum Acidobacteriota; class Terriglobia; order Terriglobales; family Acidobacteriaceae; genus Bog-257. Next base: position 142,686 of record CAVOSH010000004.1, on the reverse strand, counting down.
AACGCCAGGTGCGTGTACACCTGCGTGGTCGAAATATCGGCGTGTCCGAGGATCGTCTGCACGGTGCGCAGGTCGGCGCCATTCTCTACCATGTGCGTGGCGCAACTGTGCCGCAGCATGTGCGGACTGGCATGTCTCGACTGCGCCGACGCCGCGTTCACCATCTGCCACACGCGCTGCCGGGTAATGCCCTTCGCCCCGCGCGCGATGAACAAAAACGGCGACGACTTCCCCGCCGCCAGAGCCGGACGCGCGGCCCGCAGATACTCCTGCACAATCTCCTGCGCCGCGCGGCCCAGCGGCACAATGCGCTCCTTGTCCCCCTTGCCCCGAACCAGCACGTATCCCAGCTCGAGCTTCAAATCTTCGAGCTTGAGGTTTGTGACCTCCGACACGCGCAGCGCTCCCGCATAAAACACTTCCAGCATGGCGCGATCGCGGCCGGCCAGCGCCTGCGACAACCTGTCATCTTTCGCATGCGGCGGCCCTTGCAGCACGCTCTCGACTTCATCGGCGGCAAGCGACTTGGGAAGCACCTTCCATTGCCGCGGCGAGTCGATGTTGAGCGTGGGATCGGCCGAGATGTAGCGGTCGAGCAGCAGGTATTTGTAGAGATGCCGCAGCGCGGAAAGTTTCCGCGCCACACTGCGCCCGTCGATCCCATTGCCGAAGAGCGCGTTGAGAAAGTCGCGCACATCCTGTCGCCGTGCGTCTTTCACGCCGCGCTTGCGTTTTAGCAGGAACTCTGAGTACTGCTCCAGGTCGGAGCGATAAGCTGAAACACTCAGCGGCGCCAAACCCTTCTCGACCTTCAGGTAGTCAAGAAATGAATTCAGCAGCCGCAAATTGGGATCGGCACTCTGCACGAGATGAGTATGCGGGTGAAAGAGTGTCGGCGGGAATAACGAATGGGATACGGGAAGGGATTAGGGGCTCGAGATTAGCGAAGAAACAAGGAACAGAAGCCACCACAGTATGGGTTGTCATCCCGACCGGAGCGAAGCGAAGTGGAGGGACCTGCTGTCGCTGGCAGCGGCGGGCTGTCGGGGTGCGGCGAACAGCAGATCTATCGACTGCGTGTCCGCCGATCCGCAAATGCGGCGGATCGATAAAAGCTTGCGGACGCTACGCTCAGGATGACAACCCATGATGGACATCATTTTCAGAGGATGCCGCCTTCAACAACTCCACCGCATTCAACGGCGACCGCGGGTCCTCTTCATGTTTGAAAAACGCATACGTCTCTACCCCTTCGCCGACCCACCTTCTCACCCGCTCTGCCTGCTTTTTCACCTCATCTGCCGAATAGCTCGGCTGGCGGAAGCGAAAGTAAATGTAATTCGCGGTGCGAACTTCCGGCGTCTGCAGCTTCTCGGTCTCAGCCACACACAACGTCGCGTTGCGATCGCCGAGCACCTGGTACACCTCGTCACTGAACCATGACGCATGTCGAAACTCAAACGCCGCCTTGAAATTCCGTGGCAGCAGCGCGAGAAAATCGCGCAGCAATCCGGCATCGGCCTTCTGCGTCGGGCCCAGCTGAAACAGCACCGGCCCCAGCTGCGCCGCCAGCGGCTGCAGCGTCGCCAGAAATCGTTGCACCGGCTCCTCGCAGTTCTGCAACTTGCGGATGTGGGTGATGTACTGGTTAGACTTCAACACGAAGCGGAAGTTAGGACCTACGTCAGCCATCCAACCGGTCGCAGCCTTTTCGGTCAGGCTGCGGCGGAACGTATAGTTCACTTCGACAGTATTGAGCTGCGTGGCGTAATGCTTCAGAAAACTTTTCGACGCAACATTCTTCGGATAAAACTCCGGCTTCCAGATGGTGTACGCCCAGCCGGAGGTGCCCACATAAAGCTGCGATGGTTCGCTCATCTTCACCCCAAACAAATTCCTGCACCGGACTGTATGATTCTACCGATGAAATACCTGCTTGCGACCATTACGCTCACACTCTGCCTTACTCCCCTTGCTGTCGCGCAAACCAGCACAGCAAGCCCAGACGCCACCGCGAAGGTGAAAACGTCAACGCCCACGGTGAAAGCTCCTAAAGCAATTAGTTCACCGGACCCCGATTCCAGCTTCTATGACGAAGCCAAGAGGCCTGCTGTGTTCAGAGTTGAAATAGGAACCGACGGCCTGGTTCACAATCCAACTCTTGTCCAATCATCCGGAAGCGTGGCCGCAGATGATAAAGCGGAGGCAGCGATCAAACGCTGGAAATACAAGCCGGCAACCAGGGACGGAGTGCCAGTGCCGGTGTTGATCAACGTCGAGATTCGGTCGCACCCGCAATGAGCGCGTGGGCCGCTTTCCGTAAGGATGGTATGCGTATTCACCTGATCTTAATCATATGCTGTTGCTCGCTGCTGGCCAGCGCCTCGCCCATCACGCAAGTCGTCATGCTCGGCACAGGTACACCTAACGCCGATCCCGACCGCTCCGGTCCCGCCGTCGCTGTCATCGTCAACGGCCAGAGCTATCTGGTGGATTGCGGTCCCGGCATGGTGCGCCGCGCGGCCGCGGCTTCCCGCCAAGGCGTTCCGGGCCTGGAGATGCCGAAACTGCGCACGCTCTTCCTCACGCACCTGCACTCCGACCACACCCTCGGCCTACCCGACCTCATCTTCACCCCGTGGGTACTCGGCCGCACCGATCATCTCGTCATCTACGGGCCGCGCGGCGCCAGCGACATGACCAGGAACATCCTGGCAGCCTGGAAGAACGATATCGCGGTCCGCACCGAAGGTCTGGAGCATGGCAACCGCACCGGCTATCTGGTCGACGTGCATGAGGTCGAGCCCGGCGTGGTGTACAAGGACGAGAACGTCACGGTCACCGCCATTGCAGTCAAACACGGCTCCTGGGATGAGTCGCTCGGCTATCGTTTCCAGACGCCTGACCGCGTCATCGTGATCTCAGGCGACACCTCGCCCGCTGATTCGCTGGTGAAGGCTTGCAACGGATGCGACCTGCTGCTGCACGAGGTCTACGCCGCAGGCGCGCACAGCGAGATGGACTCGCCGCAATGGCAGGCCTACTTCAAGGCATTTCACACCTCGACCGACGAGCTGGCGGCCCTCGCCACGCAAGCCAAACCGAAGCTGCTGGTGCTGTATCACCAGATGTTTCACGGAGTGTCGGAGGGAGAGCTGTTGCAGGACATCCGCAATCATTACGCCGGAGCAGTGGTTTCTGCGCACGACCTGGACGTGTATTGAGGATTGGAGGGCCGAACGATTGAGGGATGACAAATCTGCCGGGAACGTGCGCTAATAGCTAGTTGCTAGCCGCGCCGGGTGCCCCGTTCCAGCTTCTTTTGCCAGGGCGGGCTAGAGCTAGCCGCTGCCTTATGGACTTCGATCAGCTGGAAACGTTTCTTGAAGTAGCCAAGCTCAGCAGCTTCTCGCGCGCTGCGGAGCGGCGTTTCCGAACCCAGCCCGCCATCTCGGCGCAAATCCGCGCGCTGGAAGAAGAAGTCGGCGCTAAGCTGCTCGACCGCAGCGGCGGCAAGGTCGCCATCACGGCCGCGGGCAAGGTCTTCCAGAAGTACGCGGAAGACACCATCGAGCAGCGCCGCGTGGTGCTGATCGCGCTAGCCGAGATGCATCGCATTCCCCGCGGCGAAATCGTCGTCGCCGCCAACGAAGGCACCTGCCTGCACATCCTGCCCGAGGTCTTTGCCGATTTCAAACGGCTGTATCCCAGCGTCGCGGTCAGCGTGAAGCGGCTGGAGCACAACAAGATTCTCGAAGCCATCATTGAGAACTCCTGCGACTTCGGCATCGTCTCCATGCCGGTGCCCGACAAGCGGCTCACCGTCGTCCCCATTCATCGCGACGAGCTGATCGTGATTACGCCGCCCGACCATCCCCTGGCACAACAGAGAAAAGCTACAGTGGCGGAAGTGATCGAGTTCCCGCTGCTGCTGCCTAAACTGGGTCGCACACGCGATGCGCTGGAGGCGATCTTCCACGACCGCCGGCTGAAGCCGACAGTCTCGATGGAACTTGATTCAAGCGAGCTGCTGAAGCGCTTTGTCGCGGTGGGTGTGGGCGTGGGATTTATTGCGCGCTCGAATGTGGTCGAGGACCTCAAGGCGAAGGTGCTGGCGGCGGTGATGCTGGTGGATGCGAGCATTCAGCGCGACCTGGCGCTGGTCTTCCGCAAGGACAAAGCGCTGAGCCGCGCTGCGCTGGCGTTCATCGACATTGCGGTGAAGTTGAAGACCGCGGCAGTACCGGTGCCGGTGGGCTAGTCGCTCGATTGTTCACCCATCCAGTGTCATCCTGAGCGTAGCAGCGCCGCTTTTGCGCTACGGAGTCGAAGGAGCGCTACCGACGACAGAAATCGGGCGTTAGCGGTCCCTCGGCTTCGCTCGGGAAGACACCGAGGGATGAGGTGAGAAGATTAGGACTGCTACTCCTACGCTTTCTTCCCATCCTCGCCCAGCAACGCTCTCCACCGCTGCTGATCAAACCGAATCAGCCTGTTCGCGTCCTCCGGCCCTTCACTGCCGGCCGGATAGTTCGGAAATTTCGGCGCGGGCAACTCCCGCCACGCCTCTTCAATTGGGGTGATGATGCGCCACTCCGCTTCAACTTCGTCACGCCGCGTGAACAGCGTGGGATCACCGCGCATGGCATCGAGCAGCAGCGTCTCGTAAGCCGCCGGCGTCTCGGTGCCGAACGCATCTTTGTATGAGAAGTCCATGTTGACGCGAATTGCCCGCATCTCCTGCCCTGGCTGCTTGGCGCCGAAGCTCAGCGAGATGCCTTCATTCGGCTGGATGCGCATGCTGATCACGTTGTGGTGCACGTCCGAAGGATTGCGCGAGAACAGCGCCTGCGGCGTGCGCTTGAAGTGGATCGCAACTTCGGTCAGCGACTTCGCCAGCCGCTTGCCTGCGCGCACGTAAAACGGCACACCCGCCCAGCGCCAGTTGTCGACGTGGAACTCAACCGCAACGTACGTCTCGGTCAGCGAATCGGAGTGGACATTCGGCTCCTGCCGATAACCGGAGACCTGTCTTGCCGTCAATCTCGCCCGGCCCATACTGTCCGCGCACGGTGTACTTCGCGACCTGCTCCTTCGTCATCGGCTGGATGGCGCGCAGCACCTGCACCTTCTGCGTGCGCACGGTGTCGGCGTCGAAGGCCACCGGCGGCTCCATCGCGGTCAGCATCAGCAACTGGAGCATGTGATTGGCTACCATGTCGCGCAGCGCGCCCGTCTCCTCGTAGAATGCGCCGCGGGCTTCCACGCCCAGCGTCTCGGCTGCCGTGATCTCGACGTAGTCGATGTAATTGCGGTTCCACACCGGCTCGAACATCGAGTTGCCGAAGCGGAACATCATGATGTTCTGCACCGTCTCTTTGCCGAGGTAGTGGTCGATGCGATAAACAGCGCTCTCCTCGAAGACCTTCGAGACCATCTCGTTCAGTTCGCGCGCGCTCTCCAGATCGCTGCCGAACGGCTTCTCCAGGATGATGCGCGTCCAGCCTTCACTGTTCTTCGCTAGTCCCGCTTCGCCCAGGCCTTCAACAATGGGCGGAGCCAGTGAAGCCGAGGTCGAAACGTAGAACAGCACGTTCTTGCTGGCGCCGTTCTTCTGCATCTCTGTCGATTTTCTTCTTGAGTTCGGGATAGAACTCGCGCTTGCCGGCGTCGCCGACCAGGTAGTGCAGGCGCTCGCTGAAATCTTTCCAGCCATCCTCAGTAAAATTGCGGGTATCTTTCGACTGTGCGGCGCCGTCGTGCAAGCGGGCGCGAAAAGCGGCGTCGTCCAGTTTGGTACGTCCGATGCCGAGCACCTGGAAGTTGCGCGTAGTGCAGCCAACGCAGGCCAGATCGTAGAGCGCGGGAATGAGTTTGCGATGCGTGAGATCGCCGGTGCCGCCAAAGATAACTACCAGGCAATCGTCGCCTTTGGGCAACGTGGGAACTTTCAGCTTTTGCGGCGCAGGCTGTACCAGTGTGCTCATCAGTTCGCTCCGGAAGAAATTTACTCAGTGGCAGATGCGGGGGAAAGTGGAAAGTTTCGGAAGAGCGGAATATTCACGACCCAGGCACCCCTCGACTACGCTCGGGGCAGGCTCAGCGCACGGAGAAATTCAAATGGAAAACGAAGGGTGTCATCCTGAGCGCAGGCGCGTTCTTTGCGCCGGAGTCGAAGGACCCCTATAGCCGAGGGATCGACGCGGTTTAAGGGCAGGGGTCCTTCGACTCCGCAGCGCAACGTCGGCGCAGCTGCGCTCAGAATGACAATCACCTCACGCAGCATTACTTCTTCGCGTTCTTCATCGACTCTTTGCGCCTTCGCGACCACGTCCTCAACCGTGAATCCGAAATGCTTCATCAGGTCCTTAATCGGAGCCGACGCGCCGAAGTCCGCATGACCGACGACGAGCCCGTCCGAGCCGACATATTCCTTCCATCCGAAGGTCGTGCCGGCTTCTACCGCAACCCGTGCCCGCACCTCGGACGGCAGAACCTTCTGCTTGTATTCCGCCGACTGCTGCTCGAACAGCTTCCAGCACGGCATCGACACCACGCGCGCCTTAACGCCTTCGGCGGTCAGCTTCTCGTATGCGCCGACGCAGAGCTGCACTTCGGAGCCGGTGCCGATCAGGATGACGTCGGGCGTGCCACCTGAGTCAGCCATGATGTAGGCGCCCTGCGCAACACCCGCTGCCGACGCGTACTTTGTGCGATCGAAGGTCGGCACACCCTGACGCGTCAAGGCCAGCAGCACCGGCTGCTTCTTGAGCGGCATGATCACGCGCCAGGTCTCGGCGACTTCATTGGCGTCGGCGGGACGGAAGACCAGCAGCCGCGGGATCGCGCGCAGCGACATCAACTGCTCGATCGGCTGATGCGTCGGACCATCCTCGCCCAGTCCGATCGAATCGTGCGTGTAGATGAAGATGCACGGGATGTCCATGATCGCGGCCAGGCGGATGGGCGGTCGCATGTAGTCGGAGAAGATGAGGAAGGTCGCGCCATACGGACGCAGGTGCGACAGCGACATGCCGTTCACAATCGAGCCCATGGCGTGCTCGCGAATGCCGAAGTGGAAGTTGCGCGCACCGTAATCGTTCTTCTCGAAATTTCCTTCACCGTCGATCAGCGTCTTGGTCGAGGGATACAGATCAGCCGCGCCCCCCATCAGGAACGGAACATTCTTCGCCACCGCGTTCAGCACCTTCGAATTCGACTCGCGCGTGGCCAGGCCCTTCGCGTCCGCCGGAAACGTCGGGATGTCCTTGTCCCAGCCTTGCGGCAATTCGCGGTCGAACATCTGCTGCCACATCTTCGCCAGCTCGGAATTTTCCTTCGACCACGATTTGTACTTATCGTTCCACTCGCTCTCCCACTTCGCGCCGCGCTCAACCGCCTTGCCCATGTACTCTTTCACTTCATCGGGGACCAGGAACTGCGCATCCGGCGGCCAGCCGTAGGCTTCCTTGGTGAGTCGTACTTCATCTACGCCCAGGGCTTCGCCGTGCGCTTCTTTCGTGTCCTGCCGATTGGGCGACCCCCAGCCGATATGCGTGTCGACGATGACCAGCGTGGGGCGCGCCACTTCGCGCTGCGCCGCCCGGATGGCCACATCGACCAGCTCCAGGTCGTTCACGTCGCTGATGTTCAGCACATTCCAGTGCCAGCCTCGGAAGCGCGTGGCCACGTCGTCGCTGAAGGCCAGCGAGGTGCTGCCCTCGATGGTGATGTGATTGTTGTCGTAGAACCAGATCAGGTTCGACAGGCCGAGATGTCCGGCGACCGACGCAGCTTCGTTGCTGACGCCTTCCATCAGGTCGCCATCGCCGCAGAAAACATAGGTGCGATAGTCGAAAGGATTGCTGCCACTCTTGCTGAACTTCGCGGCCAGCCAGCGCTGCGCCATGGCGAAGCCGACGGAGTTCGCGACTCCCTGCCCCAGCGGGCCGGTGGTGGTCTCGACGCCGGGCGTCAGGCCGTATTCGGGATGGCCAGGCGTCTTCGAACTCCACTGGCGAAACTGCTTGAGGTCGTCGAGCGAAAGATCGAAGCCGGTGAGATGCAGCATGGCGTACAGCAGCATGGAGGCGTGGCCGTTGGACAGGATGAAACGGTCGCGGCCCGGCCATTGCGGATTGCGCGGATTGAAGCGCAGGTAACGGTCCCACAGGATGAAGGCCAGCGGCGCCAGCGCCATGGGGGTTCCGGGATGTCCGCTGTTGGCCTTCTGCACGGCATCCATGGCCAGCGTGCGAATGGTGTTGATGCAGAGTTGTTCGAGTTTCTTGTGGTCCGTGGATTGGTTCTTGGATCCGCCTGCGGAAGGATGCTTCTCTTCGCACGGCCTGACATCTACCTGACTGCTCACCCGTTGCCACCTTTCATGATTGCGTCGGCTGCAGGCCGACAATGTGCCGCCGGCTGAAGCCGGCTCAGATTAATAATTACATTTGTACCCGGGGCTTCCGCCCCCGGGCTAACAACCTAGCCGCCGCTGCGCGGCTGAACCATCATCGTTTGGACATCGCGCCATGAGCCCAGATCCCAGTCTCCCGTGTCCTGTATCAGGGCACGACTTCAGTCGTGCCGCCTGACACCATCAGGGATGTCGGGCTTTAGCCCCTGCAAGGTCTAAAGCCGACGTTGGGGTTACCGTGTCTTCGAAACGACTCGTGCCGCCACAACTTTGTTCCAGCAGTTCTCGGCCAATATCCGATCCCTTGGACCAACAAACACTATCCTGCCGCCGACTTCGTCCTCGCTTCCGCCGTATGCTCCACCTGCACCGCGAAATCCGATCCCTGCCACTGATTGTCGACCGGCCAACTGAAAGTAAACCGCAGCGGCGCCTTCTGCGACTGATCCACCCGCATGTCCACGTACTCAATCCCCAGCGCCGTCATGGTTGAAGGTGTATCCCGCGCCGTGTTCCACTCATCGTCGCTCCAGTGCAGCACGAACGGAGAGGACGCCTGGATGCGCAGCAGAGCTCCTGCCGGAACCGAACGGACCTGGCGATTCATCTTCCATACTTCGATTACCGGGCGCGGCTTATCGTTGCAATAGCGCTCCGCCACCGGGTCGATACGGTCGAAGATCTTTGTTGTCCACCACCGATCGCAGCAATTTTACATATTCGGCGTGCGCCCACATCAGGGGAATCGCCGCGCCCGTCGCTTTGCCGAAAAACATGTGCTCTGCCGGAATGTCGGGCGCGTCCCAGATCTGCTCGGGAAACAGTCCGACGCCGGTGGAGAAGCTCTCGGCCGCGCGCAGAAACACGCCGATGTCGCGCCCGCAAGCCAGCTCGTAGGTTGCCCGCTCCAGCATCAGCAGCGGCCAGGCATGACCCACGCCCCAGCCCTTGAACGACGTTCCGTCGGCGCGCTGGCCATAGCCATCATGGTTGTAGCGCTTCCAGCACGGGCCGTACGGGGTCTCGACCTTCAGCACCGCGTCGACAACCTTCAACGAATCCTCGATCAGCGGATCGTCCGGGCTTGCGAATGCCGAAGCGCACCAGTTCCAGGAAGCCTGCATCGACGATCTGGTTCGCCGGATACTGGTAGCGGTCGCCGGGCTTCTGATTCGCCAGCACCAGCTCGCCGGTGTCGGGATCTTCATCGCCGCGTGAGCCGCCATGACTCGACGCAGGATTGATGCGCATGTAGTGCCTGGTAATTCCCGGAACCAGGGTGCCTTCGTCGGTGACCGTCCACTTCTCGATGTGCGACTCCAGGAAGTCGGCGTAGGTGCGGACGAAGTCGGCGGTGTGCTTGTCGCCGCGCGCCTCGATCATCTCGGCCGCGCAGATCAGGGCCGCGATATTGCTGGCCAGGGTGGAAGGCGAGTAGCCGCCGGCTTCCTCCCAGCGCTCTTCGGCGGTGGCCGGCCCTTCGCGAATCAGGTACGCGCAGGCGCGAAACACCGTGATGTAGGGATCGAAGTCGCCCAGCGCATTGGCCTTCCACAGTCGCCAGGCGCCGATGATGGGAAACGAAACTTCGTCCAGCTGCACGCCCGTCCAGTAAGGCTGCCCGTCGATCCAGAAGTTCTGGTAGAAGCCGCCGTCCTCGCGCTGCGCGATGGCCAGGTAGATCATGGCGCGCAACGGCGTGGTGGTATCGCCGGCCGCCATCAGGGCGCTGGCGCATTGCACCATGTCGCGCGTCCACACCAGGTGATAGCCGCCGAGTTCGTCGTCGCCCTTGTCTTCGCCCCAGGGAATGCTCATGCTGGCGATCATTGCGCCCGGGATAGAGCTTGTCTTCATGAGCCAGCAGCAGGTTGATGCTGCGCGCGAACAGCTTCGACTCCGCATCCGTCAGCTTGTCGTGGTTCATGTCGATCAGCGCCAGGCGCCGGCGCGTGCGGTGCCATTGATCGACGAAGCTCTTCACGTTCGATTGGAAGGGAATGCACAGCGACTGGAACAGCGTCGCCGCAGCGGAGTGCTGGCTGCGGCCGAAGGCCAGGCCCAGAGTGAATTCGTAGCCGCGTGACAGATTGATCTCGCCGGTCAGCGCGATGTTGCCGTCGGTGGCGGAGTCGTACTCCCAATCCATCTTGAAGTTGTGCGCCAGATCGGTCCAGCCGTCGCTGGTGCCGACGTAGCCGCAGGACAGCTTCGTGAAGCCCGCGGTGACGGCAATCGTGAGATGAACATTGTCGCGATGGGCCGTAAGGAAACGCCGCCCCTTGGTTTGCACCACTTCTCCATTGTTATGCCAGCCGCCGATGTTAAGGTGCGGAGCGCAAATCACGTACAGATGCAGGCGGCCCCGCCACTCCGGCACTACGTCGAAGCGGGTGTGGATGAGCAGGCAGTTGAGGTGCGGATCGCCGATGATCTGCTTCTCGATGCGTGTAGCGGCCGTCGGGATCCTTATTGGTGATCTTGAAGCCCAGCGCGTCGGGGTCGATGAGTTCAATAGTGCTGATGGTGTTGCGGCGCTCGTCGTGAAAGAAGGTCTCCCCATCACTGACCATGTACTGCAGGTCGCGGACTTGCGGCGTATCGATGGTCGGGTAATAGATTTCCGTGTTGACGCCGTTCGCCAGCGTGTACCAGATCCGGCTGGAAACGGAATAAGCGGTGCCGACTGCGTCTTTCGCACCACCCGTCCAACGTGGCTCAATACCCGGTCCGCCCGGTGCTGGATTTTTTCCGCTCACGGCGTTTCTCTCCTCGCAATGGTAGTAGAACTTGTCATCGCTCAATAGGCGGGCGGCAAGCTTATCGCAATTTTCATAATTGCGCCGTCCGCGAATTGGCGGATTTTGGCAGTTTACCGCACCACCGGGAAAGACCTGCTCTCCGCACCCGGCAGATCATGAGTCCCCGGACGCCGGATTTCATCTATGACATCTGTATCGGATTTCGAACATGAAAGCCCGGTTAACGGAGATTTCACGGATGAAGTAACCTGGCCGGCTGAACCACGTAACTCATTCCGTAAAGATATGTTAAGTAGTGTTGCTGCGGAGATTATGGAACTCCCTCTGGCCTTATCATGAAACCCAAGCAGCATGCAGCAACCCGGCAGCCGATCTGTCCTGACACTTCGTGGTGATTTTCCTGGCTTTGAACGCCGTGACTGGCCCTTTAGCTTTGCTGTTTCACGCGCCCACTTGTCGCCCACTATGACGCAGGAAATCGAAGCCCTCGCCCGAAAGTATTTGGCGTTGATGGAAGTGTCCCGGGCCATCGCCTCACACCGCGACCTGGCCGAACTCTTCGACAACATGGCGGAATCGCTGCACCAGCTCCTGGGCTTCCACTACCTGAGCGTTGCCGTGTACAACGACGAGCTTCAGCAGATGCGCGTACACGTGCTGCAGTCATCGGTGGCCAGTTCCGGTTCCCACACCTTCGACCTTCCCGTTGATAGTTCCACCGGAGGCGAGGTTTGGAAGACGCAGGCGGTGCATAATTTCAGCTCCGCCGACGAGCTGCGCAACTTCCCGCGGGCCTTCGAACTCTTTCGCGAACACGGAGTCAATTCCTTCTGCGTATTTCCCCTGACCTCGGCGCATCGCCGGGTGGGCGCGCTGGGTTTCGGACGCGGCGAAGAAGGCGGCTACAGCGAAAAAGAACTGGAGTTCGGAAAGCTGGTCGCCGCGCAGGTGGCCGTCGCCCTGGATAACGCGCTGCACTACGACGAATCATTATTGCTGCAAAAGGAGCTGGCACGCGAGCGCGATCGCCTGCAGCTGGTGCTCGAGGTCAACAACAGCGTCGTCTCCAATCTCGAGCTGCGCGATCTCTTCCATGCCATCTCCACTAGCTTACGGCGCCTGATCTCGCACGATTCAGCATCGCTCTTATTGCCCGATCCCCACGACCCCAACATGCTGCGGGTGTACGCGCTTGATTTTCCTGAGGGCCGCGGCTTTGTGCACAAGGATATGCAACTGCCCATGGAGGGTACAAATCCGGGCAAGGCGTTCCGCGAGGGCCGGCCCATGCTGGCAGGCAACGCTCCTGGCTACGTGCCGTTCTCGGCCCAGCGCATGTGGGTCATCGACGCGGAAGGCCTGCGCTCCAGCATGATTCTTCCGCTGGTGCTGAACGATAAGAGTGCGAAAGTCGTTGGCGTACTTGCTCTGGGCAGCCGTACCGAGGCGGCATTTACCCAGGCCGATCTCGATTTCCTCTGGCAAGTTGCGCAGCAGGTCGCTATCGGCGTAAAGAATGCGCTGGAGCATCGCAAGCTTTCGGAGAGTGCCGAGCGCGTCAGCGAGCAGAAATCCTACCTGGAAGAAGAGATTCGCGCCGAGCAGGACTTCGAGGACATTGTCGGCGCCAGTCCTGTGTTGCGCTATGTCCTGCAGCAGGTGGAAACGGTGGCGCCCACCGATTCAACCGTGCTCATCGAAGGTGAGACCGGCACCGGCAAGGAGTTGATCGCGCGCGCCATTCACGATCGCAGTTCGCGGCGCGAACGCACCTTCGTCAAGATCAACTGCGCCGCCATCCCCATGGGGCTGCTGGAGAGCGAACTCTTCGGCCACGAGAGAGGCGCGTTCACCGGCGCCATCGCGCGCAAGATCGGCCGCTTCGAACTGGCGCACCAGGGCACGCTCTTCCTCGATGAGATTGGCGACATCCCGCTGGAACTCCAGCCCAAACTATTGCGCGTCCTGCAAGAGCACGAGTTCGAGCGGCTGGGCGGAAATGCCACGCAGAAAGTCGATGTGCGCGTCATCGCCGCCACCAATCACAGTTTGAGCTCGATGGTGTCGGAATCCAAGTTCCGCAGCGATCTCTTCTACCGGCTGAACGTCTTTCCAATCCATCTGCCGCCGCTGCGGGAGCGGCCCGAGGATATTCCGCTGCTGGCCCGCTACTTCACCAGTAAGTATTCGCGGCGCATGAATCGCAACGTGCAGCGCATAGCGCTCGATACCCTGGAGGCCATGACCCGTTATGCCTGGCCGGGCAATGTGCGCGAACTCCAGAACTTCATCGAGCGCGCGGTCATCCTGAGCAACGGCGTCGATCTGCGCGCCCCGCTCGGCGAGTTGAAGCTTACCTCTGAGGCGCTCACCTCCCACGGTTCCAATGGCCACGGCAAAACTCTGCGCGACATGGAGCGCGAGCACATCCTGGAGGCGCTGCAGAAATCCAGATGGGTCATCGGCGGTCCGACGGGCGCCGCGGCTCTTCTCGGCATGAAGCGTACTTCTCTGCTCTACCGCATGGAAAAGCTCCACATTTCCCGGAGCGTGAGTTCCAGCGCGTCGGATATCTGACTCGCTGTCGTAAAGCCGACTCGGTATTTTGACACTGGCCCCTGCGCGTCACTCCAGTTGCAACTGGGTCTCTTGTGCAAGATGTCTGTCGCCAGCGACTTAGCGTATTTGTTGCAACAAGCTTGAACTGGCAGCACGGTTGCAACGAATACAAGTGCTCCGACGGCAGCGCTCGGCGATCGCGCCAAAGGCTGGTCATAATGAATTCGGGCCATCGGTCGACCTTACGTTGCGTTCGACGGCGAGCTGACATCGGGTGCAGGAGGACGACAGGTGTTACGCATCAGCGTCGAGCGACAGGCAGCAACTCTTTCGCTGGTTTTGGAGGGCCGTCTGGTGGGTCCCTGGGTGGAGGAGCTGCGTCGGGTCAGCAGTGAGCTGAGCGCCACGGATGGCGCTTCCCTCACGGTTGATCTCTGCGGGCTCACCGCAATGGATGCCCAGGGACAGGATCTGCTCGATGAGTTGCGTCAGGCCGGAGCGACTCTGCGATGTACCGATGTGATGAACCAATACCTGGTCGAGCAAATGGCGCGCCCAGCCGGTGATGGACGGGAAACCTGCCGTCCTTGCCGTCGATTTCCGAGCCAGAAAGACTTGCCCGTCACCGCGGAAGATGCTCTTGCTTCTTCTCGAGCAAGTTAACTCGATTGCGCAGGTACCTTGAGATGAACTGCGGTTTTTCTAATGGAGGATACGTAAGTGCGAATTGCAATTGCTTCTGATGAAGCGGCGCAACAGGCTAAAGAACGGCTGACTGCAAAGCTGGCTTCCGCCGGACATGAAGTGTCCGACGCTGCTCCCATGGTCCAGGGTCAGGCGCGGACCGATTATGCCGAGCAGGTTGCTCTCTCGGTTCTTCGCCACGACGCCGAGCGTGGAATTATCGTGAGCAGCCGTGGCGTCGGTGCCTCGGTTGCCGCCAACCGGGTGCCCGGAGTTCGCGCCGCGCTCTGCAACGACGCCTACTCCGCACATGTCGGCGCCAAGACCGAGGGCATGAATGTCCTGGTCCTCGCACTGCACTCGCTGCAAAGCGATATGGCGGAAGAAGTAGTCGAAGCTTACCTTGGAGCCACGCTCGCTCCCATCGAGGTTGTCGGCGGACTGCCGCCGCGCCGCCTGCAACGCGTCTTCCAGCACATTCGCGAGAACATTGCTCGCGATCTGTCGGTCTCCGAACTGGCGGGGACTGTAGGCATGAGCCAGTATTATTTCTCGAAGCTCTTCAAGATGAGCACCGGTACTACGCCCCATCAGTACGTCATGCGGCAGCGGGTAGAGCGCGCCCAGGAGCATCTGCGCGAGACCCGCACGATGCTGGCCGAGATTGCAACCCTGGTCGGCTTCGAGACCCAGAGCCACTTCACCAGCGTCTTCCGCCGTCTGGTGGGCGCGACCCCGAAGCACTACCGCGAGATGCACCAGAACGCGCTGCACGTCGGCGACGCAACGGAACAGGCCATGCAGAACTCCGCCACCGCGGCGTAGGGGTCAGGGGTCAGGGGTCAGGGGTCAGGGATCAGGGGTCAGGGGTCAGTGGCCCGTAGTCAGTAGTCAGTAGTCAGTAGTCAGTGGTCAGTGTCAGTGGCCAGTAGTCAGTGGTAGAAGTCATCGGGCTATCGATAGAAGGCGCGAGTTGATCGCGCCTTCGTCATTTTGCGGAAGGTTTGTTCTTGCCGTGGTTCGGTCGCCTTCTCTTGGAATTGTCATCCTGTCTATAACGACGTTGGCGTTGTCAAGGCATACGGGGGCGGCGACGCACAAAAGATGCGCCAGTTCGCTCTCATGGAAACTTCCTGACCAGGGGCTCGTCTCCAATCTGCGGGCGAAAGCAGCAGCTTCGCCACCCATCTATTCGGCGTTGTCCGCCAGGATTGCTTTCGAACTCCCGCCTCGCAGCGGCGGGAGGCAGGCTGCTCACTCAAGCGCTCGGCTCTTAAACCGTGCCACAGGATGACTCGGGCTCGCCTGCACCACTGCTCAGCAGCTGCGCATAGTTCTTACTCGTGCGCAGCATCCAGTACAACCGTGTCGCCAGTCGCCGGGCCACCGCCACTTTCGCCTGCGCCCGGCTGCGCCGCAAACTCAAACGCACATACATGCGCTTCAGCTCGGCATCATAGCGGGCCGCACTCTGTGCGGCTTCCACCAGCAGAAAGCGCAACAGCGGCGACCCCTGTTTGCTGATGTGTCCCAGCCGCTGCTTGCCTCCCGAGCTGTGCTCGCAAGGAATCAGCCCAACATAGCTGGCCACCTTCTTGGCATTGCTGAACCGCTCCACCGGACCCAGGCTCAGCACCAGGGCCAGCGCCGTCTGCGGACCTACTCCGGGATGGCTCATCAGCAGCCGAGCCGCGCTGCGCTTGTCCGCCTCAGCGACCACTTGCCGGCTCAACTCCCGGATCTGCTGGTCCAAGCCATCCAGCCGCAGCAGCGACTCGGCTCGCCGCTGCGCCGCATAAGGTCGCAGCTCCAGCTTCTGCAACTGCGCTCGCCCGGCTTCCGTCCATAGCTGCCGTTTTTTCTGCAGCCCCTGATTCAGCGCGATGGCGTGCAACTGATTCTTCACCTGCGTCCGCAATCGCACCAGAGCATGACGATGCAACAGCAACTGCCGCACATCGCGCTCTTCCGCCGTCGGCACCCACAGTCGGGGAAAACGATGTTCCAGCAGCAAGGTCAAAATGTGATCCGCATCGCGCTGGTCCGTCTTCTGCCGGCGCACCACCGCCGCTCGAATCCGCGCTGCGTCTCCGATCCACAGCCGATGACCCAGCTCGGCCAGCAGCTCCTCGAACCACAGCGTGAAGCCACAGGCTTCCATGCCCACCAGCGCCGGCTCGCTCAGGCCCCGGTAAAACTCTTCTACCTCGGCCCGCGGCAAGCGCCGGTAGCTCACTTCGCCGGTTGCCGTATCAAAAATCGCTAACTGCTGAAACCCAGGGTGATAATCACAACCTATAATCAACATCGCGTTGGCTCCCTCCCCGAGCCCCTGGTCTTACGCAAACTCAGAGTACTCGGCCGATCGAGCCAACGTCGTTATGAAATCCAGCGAAGTGAGGACGCGCAGCGTCCGAACGCAGTCGAAGGACCTGCTGCTTCCGCGCTCAGTACCACTGCCCGCCAACAGCAGGTCCCTCCACTCATTGGCAGCACTGGGACAACCCTTGCAAGAATTGTCATCCCGAGCGGAGCGCAGCGGAGTCGAGAGATCTGCAGTTCAACACTTGGTACCACTGCCGGCTGACAGCAGGTCCCTCCACTCCGGCTGAAGCCGTCGGTCGGGATGACAATTCGTTAAAGGTGCGAATCAAGAGGTGAATCAAGGAGGTGCGAACAGTCGCACGAGAATCTTATTCCCTGCTCATGTGACCACTCCCAAGTTCACTCCAAGAAAAACCCCACCCAAGCAAACCCCGCCTGGATGGGGCACCCTCTGAATCACTGACAACCAACAACTGACAACCGACAACTTCGTTACTGTTTAACCGGTTTCACCATCCGCGTCTTCGAATGCGGCTGCGGCGTCGCTGCCACTCCCAACTCCTGCAACAACCCGTTGGCGTGGTAGATGTTCCGCAACGACTCGGTGATGGCTCGTGAATCTACTTCCACGGCACGCGCCACTTTGTCGGTGTAGGCAAAGTTCCACGCCAGCGACTCGATGTTGCCGTCGAAGATGATGCCCACTACCTCGCCCGCCTTGTTGATGACCGGGCTGCCGGAATTGCCGCCGATGATGTCCGACGTCGATACCGTGTCGTATACCGTGTCGTATACCGTCTTCAGGTTGATTGCGTCCTTCGACTTGATCCAGCTGTCCGGCAACTGATACGGCGGCTTGCTGCCATGCTCCGAGGCATGCTCATAGGCTCCGCCCATGGTGGTGAACCAGGGCACGTCCTTACCATCCAGCTTGTAGCCTTCCACCGGCCCATAGCTCAGGCGCAGGGTGAAGGTCGCATCCGGCGGCACGCTCAAGCCCTTTTGCGCGAACAGGGCTTTGCCGACCTGGCCGCCGCTCTGCCGCAACACCGCCTGCACCTGGTTCTCATCGCGTTCGTGGATGGCATCCGCGTCCGGCTCGATCTCGCGCAGCATCACGATCATGGGATCGGTGCTGGCATTGACCGCAGCTGCGCCGCCTTCATACAGCTGCTTGCGGACGGCCACGTCGTCGAGCTTGGTCCCGTCGAGCACTTCCTTCGCGCGCTCCTCGGGAGTCTTGCCCGCCAGCGCCTTCACCACATCAGGATTGTCGGCGCCGAGCTCATCGCGCATTTCGCCCAAACTCTCCGCCAGTAACACTTGCTCGAGGTTCTTGTAGATGGGAGCGGTAGAGAACAACTGCGTCTCCAGCGTCGGCAGCTGCGAATCTGTGTACTGTCGGAAGCGCTGGTTGTTTGGCTTTTGCCGCTGATCGGCGGAGCGCACGATGAGCCGCGCATAGCGCGCCAGGTCGCCGCGGAATCCGCCCAGCAAATCGATATACAGTAGCGGCTTGTACGTCTGCTTCTGCACCTCGACCGCCTTCGAGATCTGCGCCCAGGGATCGCCGAACTCCTGCTTGCGCGTGGGATCGGAGCTGACAAACTGTTGCAGGCTCTTCTCATCGGCAGCCTTGCCGGCCATCAGGTCTTTATCCTTGAGGCCATCGAGATAACCGGTGACGGCCTTCTGCGAGTTCTGCAGACCAAACACATCACTCTGCGCCTCGCGCTCGTTCTCCGCCGACCCAGCGCTGAACTTCATCAGCACGTCGATGCGCTTCTTGTACGAATCGAGCTGCAATGGGTACTGGTAGTCTCGCAGGAAGCTGAGCTGATCCATCGTCAGCAACCGGCCGGTGCGGCCCGGATGTCCCGAGACGAAGGTGAGCTCGCCATTGCTGGCGCCGTTGGGCTGCCACTTCAGATAGTTCGCCGTCTTCGCCGGCTGCCTATTCTCATAGGCGCGGAAGAACGAGATGTCCAGATCGTAGCGGGGATACTCAAAGTTGTCGGGATCGCCGCCGAAGAACGCGATGGAAAACTCCGGCGCAAACACCAGCCGGATATCGTCATACTTCTTGTACTTGTACAGGTTGTACATCGCGCCCGAGTACAGGGTCACGATGTCGCAGCGAATGTCGCCGCTGGAGCATTGCTTCTCCAGCGCAGTCATGGTTTCGCGCTGCGCCTTGCCGGCGTCGGCGGTCGACATGCCCGGCTTCACGGCGCCGTTCACTTGCGCGGTCACGTCGGTGATGTCCAGCAGCACTACGAACTCCATGCCCGGACACTTGGCTTCGTCGGCCTGCGTCGCGGCATAGAAGCCGTCTTTCATGTAGTCCTTGCCGCCGGTCGACAGGTCGTGAATGCACTCCTGCGCAATGTGATGGTTGGTGAAGATCAGCCCGTCGGGCGAGACAAACGACGACGAACCGTTGGGGGCGCGTGCCGAGGACAGCCGCACATGATCGAGCCAGGCCTGGTCGGGAGCCCAGCCGTATTTCGCCTGGACCTTGTCTTTGGGAAATGCGTTGAACAGCCACATGCCTTCATCGGCATAACTGACGACGCCCAGCCCGATAGCGACAAGGCAGAGGAGGAGTAGAACACGTTTTATCATGATGACTCCGGACGCGAAGAGTTCGCGCGCGTTTGAAATGTGTCCGGACGGAGAGCTTCCGGACTGGTAAGTAAACCCTCAACTATAAGCTTCCGAGCAAGCGTTGGGCAATGACTTTGGGAAGGGGTTAGGGGTTAGGGGTTAGGGGTTAGGGGTTAGGGGTTAGGGGTTAGGGGTTAGGGGTTAGGGGTTAGGGGTTAGGGGTTAGGGGTTAGGGGTTAGGGGTTAGGGGTTAGGGGTTAGGGGTTAGGGGTTAGGGGTTAGGGGTTAGGGTTAGGCCGTAGCCCGCAGGGCGGCACTCATGATAGCCCAGGATGGAGCGAAGCGGAATCCTGGGTACGAGCGCCAAATAGGACCAGAGCCGGCTTTAGCCGGCGGCACCAGAGCCGGCTTCCAGCCGGCGGCAGGCCTTTCGTGCTGCGAACATTGGATCGGAACATCCGGCATGCCGGCCGATCTTGATTGACGCTCTACCGCGGATTCGCGCTCACAAGGCGCAAAAAAAAACGGCGGATGAAACTCCGCCGTTTTCTATCACCTGCCCGTTACTTCATCACCTGCAACTCATTCTTCACCGCGAACACGTTGGGGATCTCCTTGATCGTAATGCCGGCGAGGTCCTTGTCGCCGACGCTATCCACATAGCCTTTCAGCGTGACATTCGAATTGCGAACGATGATGTGGATGCTGGGCGCTGCCTGCCAAAAGTATTGTGACAGGCCACCGGCATTATTCAGCTTGCGGTAAACCTGCTCGCGAATCTGCTGGTCGAAAGGCGCTGGGGGATCGACGGTGATGTTATTGATCACCTTCTCCACGCCCTCGATTTTCTGCACCGCGCGCTCCGCGTCCTGCCTGGTCTCGCCGCGCAGGCTGGTCACGCTGCCGCACAGGGTGACGGTGCGCCCCTGCACGCTGTATTCGAGGTCGTCGAAGAGCGAGTAGTAGGGCAGCATCAGCAACTCGTGACGCACTTCTTTGGCGATCTTCATCTCGGTTGGATGGCCGTTGGGCGGCAGCTTGTTGCCGAAGCCGGCGACCACCGGACCATTGCTGCTGATGGCCGGCTCGGTAGCGATAGTAGTCTCGCTGGTTTGCGCTATCGCTCCCGCCGTCAAGCCAACCAGCAGAGTGAATAGCAGTAGGTTCTTCATGATTTCGTGTCTCCTCCGGGTCACAGTTTTTAGATGTAGGTATAAACCCGGCAGGTGCGAAGGACACGCCTGGAGACGGTCGTCTTTACAAAATGTAACGATGGGGTAGCGTCGGCTTACGCCGACTTGTGCCGCCGGCTGAAGCCGGCTCTTTCCCTTTCAACGCTGCGCACCCAGGATTCCGCTTCGCTCCATCCTGGGCTAACGGCGGCACCGCCCTCCGGGCTCTGAGGACCTCAGTTGTGCACTGACGCTTCATGGAAAATGTCGTTTGGCTGCGGATTAGTGCTACCGAGTCAGGAAGGTTGGGAAGGGCAACTATGAAAAGCGCTCGCTTCCTCAGGTGTCATCGCCAGGAGGCCTTCAGGTCGACGAGGGATCTGCTGTGTGCCTGTGCCGCCGCAAAAGCAGATCCCTCGCTTACGCTCGTGATGACAATTCCCCAGGAATTTGACCCTTCACAGTTTTTTGCTAATCTCCGTGCCTCGGTGCCTCTGTGGTGAAAACGATTTCTCATCCCCTCCCCTTAAACAGGTACGCCAGCTCGATGATCAGGATAATCACCACCATGACTTCGAGCACAAATCCGCGGCTCTGGTGAAATTCTTCGATGAGGAAGCTGTACAGGTTTTCGGCGGTCTTCAGCTTCTCGTTGACCAGGTTCTTGTACTCAGGCACGCCGACCTTTGCGGCCGCCAGCCGATACAGCCGCGCCGAGAACATGTCGCTGACAAACTTGATGGCCGTGTCCGCGCGCTCCACCAGCTCGGTCACCTCGACTGTAACGCCGTTCAGCCGCATCGCCTCCGAGCGCATGCGCCAGCGCCGCACCAGGTTCGCGCGCGGCTTCAAGCCCGCGTAAACGCCCGCCAACTCACGGGTCAGCAGCTCGTCGTAGTGACGGAACTCCAGCAGCTGGGTGTTGGCGTACTCCAGAATCTGGATCGCGGTTTGTGCCCCCACGTGCGTATCGTAGATCAACGCGGCGTTCCACCCCACCGACACCAGATCGTTCGGGTAGTACGACAGGCTCGCCTGCAGCACCTCATCGTTTTCGCTGCGCGACAGCAGCACCTGCTCGCCGCGCAGCACCTGCGTGATCTGCGGCACCCGCTGCGCCAGCAGGTCGAGCCCCCGGGGATTGCCCTCGACCTCGCTCAACAGGAAAATGTAGTAATCCTCGCTGAGCCAGTCTTTGTAGGGGCGTACGATGGCCGGCGCGATCTTCTCCAGCCGCTTGCGAACGATCTGCTGCGCCTGTTGCTCCAGCTCCGCACTCGGCACCCAGCGCGACGCCAGCCGCACCAGGCCGTCCCAGTTGCATTCGAAGCTGAACTCCAGCAGCACACTGATGACGCCGTAATCGTAATACTTGATCTGCGGCAGCAGACGTTCGCCGCTGCTGAGGATGACCGGCTCAACCTGCTCGACCACCGGAGGCTGCTCAAACCGAACGTATTCGGGAGTGGCATGCTTGAAGTTGCGCTCCACCCGGCGCGCGCCCAGGATTTCGCGCAAAGGCTCCAGCCGAATCTCTTCGGCAATGTCGTGGAGCATCAGGGCCAGGACCGACCCTTTGAGGCTCGCGGCCGACTCGCTGATCGCGGTGCGCTCCTCCGGTTGCATGATGGGGATGATTGTACGTCAGGCAAGTTTCTCGTCGATCAATTCACGAAGACCCGGGTGCCCCATCCTTCGCGCCGATTTTGGCGAGAGGGTGGATCGAGCACGTTCTCTTATCAGATTGTCATCCTGAACGGAGCGCTCGCGTATTTCGCTACTGCGGAGTCGAAGGACCTGCTGTCTGTTGCACGCGTAGAATGCCGACGCCTCCGGCGAGCCTGTATTCACCTGTCTCCAAATGCGCTACCATCGCGTTGGAGGCCGAACGCCATGCCTTCCCTTCGCGATCAAGCAACCCGCACCGGCATCGTGCAACGATTGCAGCAACTCACTCCGTCTACCAAACCCAGGTGGGGCAAGTTCGATGCTGCGCACATGCTCTGTCATCTTGACGATGCGCTCTCGGTCTCGCTGGGAGAACCTCCCAGCCAACCCATGAATCACAAAGCCTTTCAGCATTTTCCTCTCAAGCATCTGATTCTCTACGTCGTGCCGTTTCCGAAAGGCGCGGCCGCTCCACCCGGGATGTTGCTGACCCCTCCCCGGAACTTCGATGAGGACCGGCAACGCCTGTTCGACAAGATCGAGCGAATCGCCGCCGCGCGCGCCGGCGCCGGTCCGGCGCACCCACTGTTCGGTCCGTTGAGTTATGAAGAGTGGAACGCCCTCCACTGGAAGCACATCGAACATCACCTGAAACAGTTTGGCGGCTGAAGACCTCACAACGTCGTGATAAACTCGCCGGAGCGCGTGGGGGCGCATCCGGTCCGCGGAAAGGACAGAAGTCCACCCGATCATGACAACTCGTCGCTACGAACTCACTTTCTGCCCGGCAATGCGGACCTCGGGCGCATAGAAAGGAAGTTCGCCATGCCGGTCCATCCGCTTCCACCCAATCCCAACCTCGATCACCTCAAACATCAAGCCAAAGATTTGCTGAAGGCGCACGCGTCACGATCCCCGGAGATTGCGCAGACCATCCGCGAGTTTCATCCGCACTTCGCCCGCGCCACCGATGCCGAAATCTTCGCTGCCGGTCTGAAGCTCTCCGATGCGCAGCTCACCATCGCACTTGAGCACGGCTTCCCCAGTTGGCCTCGCATGAAGCAACGCATCGAGAAGCCGACGCTCGCCGATCGTCTCGACCTGCCGCATCACGCGCGCATCGAAGATCCCGTGTTTCGCCACGCTGTGGATCTTCTCGACGCCGGCGACGCCGCGGGGCTGCGCGCGCACCTGAAGCAGCATCCGTCGCTGGCGCAGCAACATGTCTTGCTCGAAGGTACGAACTATTTCCGCAATCCCACGCTGCTGGAGTTTATTGCCGAGAATCCGACGCGCCACGGCTCTCTTCCCGCCAACATTGTCGAGGTGGCGCGAGTCATCCTCGACGCGGGCACGACGCAGGAGGGTTTGGACGAAACTCTGATGCTCGTAGCCAGCAGCCTGGTGGCCCGGCAATCCGGCGCACAGGTTGCACTGATCGATCTGCTGTGCGAGGAGGGCGCCGATCCCAACAGCGCGACTCGAACCGCAGCCATCCACGCCGAGTTCGACGCCGTGAACTCGCTGCTGCGACGAGGCGCGCAGCTCGATCTGCCCATAGCCACCGCGCTGGGGCAGGTCGCGGACGCTCGCAGATTGCTGGCTCATGCTGATGCCAGCGACCGGCATTGGGCGATGGCCATCGCCTCGCAGTATGGACACCAGGAGATTCTGCGCCTGCTGCTGGATGCCGGCGAAGATCCCAATCGCTACAACCCCGTTGGCGGGCACTCCCATTCCACGCCGCTTCATCAGGCGGCAGGGTCGGGCCGGCTCGACGTGGTGCGGCTCCTGGTGGAACGCGGAGCGAAGCTGGATTGGAAGGACACCATGTGGCACGCAACGCCGGCCGAATGGGCGCATCACGAAGGCAGAGCAGAGGTCGAGGCGTATTTGCGCGAGCAGGCGCGATGACAGAAACGATCGGGTGCCCCATCCTCCTCGCCCGCCTTTGGCGAGAGGGTGGGCCGCACGCACTCTCCCATCCGGTTGTCATCCCGAGCGGAGCACTCGCGCAGTTTGCGGGTGCGGAGTCGAGGGACCTGCTGTTCGTCGCGCCGGGGTGTTGAGCGCTTCGCTTCGGCCCCTGAAGGGGCAATGTGCCGCCGGCTGAAGCCGGCTCCGCCCTGCTACCTAAGCCTACCCAGGATTCCGCTACGCTCCATCCTGGGCTGTCATGACACCGCCCTTTCGGGCTCGGTCGTTGGCGCATTAGGAATCGACGCACATCGGACGTTTCGAATCCAACATGAAAAAAAACGCGCCATCGAAAAAGCTTCATAAACGACAGCTTCAGCGGGTGCCCCATCCTCCTCGCCCGCCTTTGGCGAGAGGGTGGGCCGCACGCCTTTTCTTGAAACTATCCGCCGCTGGTTTGCGTATGAGACCCTTACAGCGCGAGGTGAACCTTGAACCCTGACACCCTGCAACGGCTCGCACCCGAAAGCGCCATGGCACCCGCAGCACCGCCCCGGCCGCCGCTTCTTCATCGCATCTTCATCGGCGCCGATGGGCTGCGCGCCGGCTGGAGCCTGCTCATCTTCGCTGTCATTGTCGGCGCGCTGTTGTTCTGCGCGCGCGAAATCGCGATCAAGATCCATCCGCCCCATAAGGGAGAAGCTCAACAAGCAATCGGCGTTCAGTTTGCCATCCTGAACGAATTGATTCCCTTCCTCATCATTGTGCTTGTCAGCTGGATCATGTCGAAGATCGAGCGCCGTCCTAACTCCGTTTACGGGCTGGGAGGCAGCCGCAAGCTCACGCGCTTTTTCGCCGGACTGGGCTGGGGATTCGCCTGCCTCTCGACGCTGTTTCTGATTCTCTGGAGCAGCAAGCTGTTGGTCATCGACAGCCGTCTGCTCTTCGGCGCCGACGTCGTGCGTTACGGAGCGCTGTGGCTGGTTGGCTTCCTGCTGGTCGGCTTGCTGGAAGAGTACCTGACGCGCGGCTACCTGCAATACACGCTCACGCGCGGATTCGCCGGCCTTTATCGCGTGATCTTCAAGACCCCTCACAGCGAGGCCCTGGGCTTCTGGACCGCAGCGGTTCTCTTCTCGATCCTCTTCGGCCTGGGACACACCGGGAATCCCGGCGAATCGCCGATCGGAGAAGTGTGCGCGGGCGCTGCTGGACTGCTGTTCTGCTTCAGCCTGTGGCGCACCGGCTCGCTGTGGTGGGCCATCGGATTCCACGCGGCGTGGGACTGGTCGCAATCGTTCCTCTACGGTGTGGCCGACAGCGGATTGATAGTCCAGCATCATCTGCTCGCGACCCATCCGACAGGCAAGCCGATCCTGAGCGGCGGCAGCACCGGCCCGGAAGGCAGCGTCTTCGTGATCGTGGTAATGCTGCTGGCGGTGATCATCATTGCGACCACCTTGCCGCGTCGCGAAGGAAGCTATCTACAGAGTCCGGTCATCGCGCAGTAGGAACGGCAAGTCGGCGGGAATTATACGGCCTAGCCCCCTCTTCCCCCCCCCCCCCCCCCCCCTCTTCCCCCCCCCCCCCTCCCCCCCTCCCCCCCCCCCCCCCCCCCCCCCCCCCCCCCCCCCCCCCCCCCAGGATGCTGAAAAACTACTCCCATATCCACAGTGCAAGCTGATAAGAAGAAACATGCGTGAATACGATCAGCAGTTGGTGTTCACTACGTAAGCCCGAACACGAGTCCCAAGACACCCTTCGTCCGATCCGGCCATGCGGATGAAGCCTTGCGCCATTTGCAGCCGCGATTCAGCAAGCTGTACTCCACGAGACGTCCCTCAATACCCCGGAGAAGCTGTTGCGTGCGTCTTGCTCCAAGTGCTGTACTCGGTGCGCAGCGAGCGCATGCTGATGGAGCAACTGATTACAACTTGCTGTTCCGGTGGTTCGTCGCTGAACATGGACGACGCCATCTGGATGCGACGGTGTTCAGCAAGAATCGCCAACGTTTGCTGTCCGCCGACATTGCCGAGCTTTCTTTGCTGCCGTACTCAAGCAGGCACGGCAGCGCGACCTGCTCTCCGATGAGCACTTCACCGTGGATGGAACCCTGCTGGAGCCTGGCGACAGAAGAGTTTCCGTCATGCCGAAGATGAATCATCAGCCACCCACGCGAACGGAAGCTCGAACCGACGTGAACTTCCATGCAAGAAACGCAGCAACCAGACCCATTGTCGACCACCGACCCGATGCCATGCTCCCGCAAGAGCCGAGCACCGGGCAGTGTTGGCCTATCGCGGCCATCTGCTAACGAGAACCGAATGGTCTGGTGGTTTCAACCTTAACCACGCAAGCTTACGGCTCGCGGAACGCGATGCCGCTTTGCTGATGCCGAAGAAGGTTGAACCTGTGGGCAAGTTCGTGAGGGAAGAATGAGGTCGCCGGTCAGGATCGGTAGCGAAGAAATAGTGGGCGTTGGAGACCGTGTGACGGAAGAAACCTGCGAATTACAACCCACAAAGCGCCGTTAGGCGCGGCGTCATGATAGCCCAGCACGGAGCCGAAGGCGGAGTGCTGGGTGGGGTTAGGAGAAGGATCCGAGTCCCGTAGGGACGGCAGCCCTGCGGCCTTCAGTTAGGCTCCAGCGAACGTAGTACCAGCACAATGCGGGCGAAGAGATTTGCGTTCCTGCTTGCAAGGTTCAAGCGGTCGCCATCCCCCGACGTAGGACTCAGGTCGAATCCAATCCAGCTGCTGCCAAAACAACCCGGTGAGATCGGCTACGTTGGCATCATGGAATGCGAACCCGCCGAAATTCACAAAAGTTGAAACCTTTCCTTCTTGTGGGCAGACATCGAAAACGTTCTTGTCGCCGGGAACCAAGCCTCCGAGGTCTCTGGGGCGGTCGAAGATATACCATTCATCGTACTGATCGCGCGGGATGAAGGCGGGATCCAATATTTGCGGACTGTAAGCGATATCATTTCTGCCTTCCCAACCCGCTGTGGTGTCTTCAGGGTTGAGATCGAGCGGTCCGCTATCGAATGACGTAACGAAAACGTATTTGCCGACCACCAGTTCCGGACAGGCTTGAAGTACGGCTTCGAGAGGATGGCCGGTGACCAACCAATCGTAGACCCCATTTTTTTCGATTTGCAGCATTGATGTGCCGCCGGCTAAAGCCGGCTCTTGCCCTATTCAATCTGCCTACCCAGGATTCCGCTTCGCTCCATCCTGGGCTATCATGACGCCGCCCGTTGGGCTCGGTTCTTGGTAAACCAACATCGTCGCGAACACCCGGCACCGAACCGGGCCAGGAGAAATGCAGGTATTATTCGCGGAGGACGCGCATGACTCAACCATCTCCCACTCATTCGAAAACCGCGAATGAATGGGGCACCCGTGTTGAAAAACCTTCTGGCGTTGAAACCCCACCTCTCGAAAGGCGCGAGTCATGAGAACGTTGACTTCGGCACCGACAGACGACACAAAACCTCCGTGCCCTCCGTGCCTCTGTGGTGAATTCTTCCGCCTTACCGAGCGAAGGTTTTCTCCCGCTGCGTGTAATGCCGCTGGTAGTAATCGCGATACTGGCCGCTGCGCACGTCGTTCAGCCACTCCTGGTTATCGCGATACCACTGGATCGTCGCCGCCAGGCCCTTATCGAATTGCACCTGCGGGGTCCATCCCAGTTCGCGCTCCAGCTTCGAGCAGTCGATAGCGTAACGCAGATCGTGGCCCGGCCGGTCGGTGACGAACTGAATCAGCTCTTCGGTTTTTCCCAGCGACTTCAAGATCAGCTTCACCACGTCGATGTTCTGCATCTCGCAGCCGCCGCCGATGTTGTAGACCTCGCCCTCGCGGCCTTTTTCCAGCACCGTGAGCAGCGCGCTGCAATGATCGTCGACGTGGATCCAGTCACGCACGTTGGCGCCCTTGCCATACACCGGAACCTTCTCACCGGCCATGGCATTGGCGATCATCAGGGGAATGAACTTCTCCGGAAACTGATACGGCCCGTAATTGTTGGAGCAGCGCGTGACCAGGCCGGGAAATTTGTGCGTGTGTACGTAGGCCAGCACCAGCAGGTCCGACGAAGCCTTGGTGGCCGAGTACGGACTGTTGGGCTGGATCGGCGACTGCTCGCTGAACAGACCTTCGTCACCCAGGCTGCCATAGACTTCGTCGGTCGAAACATGCACGAAGCGCGGCACACCCGCGGCGCGGCAGGCTTGCAGCATGTTGTGCGTACCATCGACATTGGTGCGCACAAACGCTGACGCGTCTTCAATGCTGCGATCGACGTGGCTCTCGGCGGCAAAGTGAATCACCGCATCGCAACCGCGCACCTGCTCGAGGACACCGCGATCGCAGATGTCCATCTGCACGAATTCGCAACGGCCTTCGCCCAGCTCCGGCTCAAGGTTCTTCAGATTGCCGGCGTAGGTGAGACTGTCGAGGACGACCAGCTTCCAGTCCGGATGCCGGGCGATCGTCTGATGGACGAAGTTGGAGCCGATGAATCCCGCGCCGCCTGTGACTAGTAGCTTCATTCGCCATGCACCCCGGCGGTTTCTTTCGCGCCGCGCAGAACTTTTTCGCGCACCATGTTGCTGGCATGCCACAGCGATTCGAAGGTTCCGGCGTCGGTCCACCAGCCTTCGAGCATGCTGTGATGCAGTGTACCCTCCTCGATGTAGCTGTTGTTGACGTCGGTAATTTCGTACTCGCCGCGGCCCGAAGGTTTCAGCCGCCGAATGCGATCGAAGACGCTGACATCGTAAAAATACACGCCTATCACAGCGTAGGACGACTGCGGCTTCTTCGGCTTCTCTTCGATGTTGACGATGCGTCCGTCCTTGAAGACGGGGACGCCGAAGCGCTCAGGATCTTCGACTTGCTTCAGCATCACCATCGCGCCCTTGTCGAGCTCTTCGAACTTGGTGGCCGCGTCCTTGATATCGCCTTCAATGATGTTGTCGCCCAGCACCACGCAGATTTTGTCGCCGCGCGCCCAGGGCTCAGCCAGTCGCAGGGCGTCGGCAATGCCGGCCTCGCCTTCCTGGTAGGCGAAGCTGAGTTGTCCCAGGCCGAATTCCTTGCCGTTCTGCAGCAGCCGCAGGAAGTCGCCGGCATTGTGGCCGCCGGTGACGATCAGGATGTCGCGGATGCCGGCGTCGACCAGAATCTGCAACGGGTAAAAAATCATGGGTTTGTCGTACACCGGGAGCAGGTGCTTGTTGGTGACGCGGGTCAGGGGGGACAGGCGCGAGCCGATACCACCCGCCAGGACGATGCCCTTCATAGTTCTCCGTTCCTACAGGTTTTAGCGAAGCCATTCACCACGGGAACACCGGGAGCACGGAGTCGAGCAAATCAAAAACATCTCCGTGCCTCCGTGGTGAATTGAACTCAATGATTTCAGGGGGATGAGAAGTTTGATAAAAGTTTAACCGTCATTATCAGCGAATCGCGTCCTGCATGGCAAGCCGCAACTGGCCGCGCCACTCCGGCATGGTGATGCCGAACGCCGCCTGCACCTTCGCGTTGGACAGCACTGAGTTCCGCGGACGCTTGGCCGGCGTGGGGTATTCCTCGGTAGTGATCTCCACCACCCGCCTGGCCTTCAGCTCGCCGCCAAACTCTCCGGTTTCCGCCGGCCAGTCCACCAGGTCTTCGTAGTCTTCGAGGATCGCCTTCGCAAATCCGGCCCACGAGGTTTCGCCCGAAGAGGTGAGGTGAAACAGCCCGCGCGCTGCGCAGTCGGGTTCGCCAGCTTGCCGCAGGATCTGCACCGCGATTGCGGCGGTCGCCTCGGCGATGGTGCGGGCCCAGGTCGGGGCTCCGAACTGATCTCCCACCATGCGCAACTCGTCGCGATCTTTTGCCAGGCGCAAAACCGTGCGCAGGAAATTCTTGCCGCGCACATCGTAGACCCAACTGGTCCGCAGGATCACGTGCGCGCAGCCGGTTGCGATGATTCCCTGCTCGCCCTCAAGCTTGGTGCGCCCGTAGACGCCCAGCGGAGCGGTGGCGTCGGTCTCGACGTAGGCACTAAGCGAGTTGCCATCGAAGACGTAGTCGGTTGAGTAATGAATCAGCGTGCCGCCGATTTTCACCAGCTCAGCCGCCATGCGTGCCGGCGCCAGCGCGTTGATCGTGCGCGCCAGGTCGGGCTCGCTCTCGGCTTTGTCGACGGCGGTGTAGGCGGCAGCATTAACCACGATCTTTGCGCCGGTGTCGCGCACCGTCTGCGCCACCGCGTCGAGATCGGCGAGGTCAAGCTGATCGCGAGTGAGGGCGATCACCTCGCCCAGCGGCGCCAGCGTGCGCTCCAGATTCCAGCCCACTTGTCCGTTAGCCCCCGTGATGAGCAGGCGGATTGAATTTGCTGATTGGGCGCTCATCCCTGGTATCGCGGCAGATTTTCGGGCGCGATTTCGTTGAGCGGCAGGTAACGCTTGTCTTTGTCGGAGAGAATCGGCTCCCCTGTCTGCCAGTCGATGCCGACGGCCGGATCGTTCCACAGCACGCCGCGATCGTCGGCGCCGTCGAAGTAATCGCTGCACTTGTAAAGGAAGTCGGCGGTCTGAGAGCGGACCACGAAGCCGTGCGCGAAACCCCTGGGGATGTAGAGCTGCTGCTGGTTTTCGGCCGAGAGCACTACGCCGACCCAATTGCCGAAGCTCGGCGAACCCAGACGAATGTCGACGGCAATATCGAGCACCTCACCCTGCACCACGCGGCACAGCTTCGCCTGCGGATGGCGGAGCTGGTAATGCAGCCCGCGCAGCACACCGCGCGACGAGTGCGAGTGATTATCCTGCACAAAATTGTCGCGGATGCCGGCATCGGCCAGCACGTTCTGCCGGTAAGTTTCCATGAAGAAGCCACGTGGGTCGGCGAAGACTCGCGGCTTGACGATGAGGACTCCCGGCAGTGCGGTCTCGATAATCTGCAAGTTGGTGTTCCCGGCTACTGTGCTACTGGACATGCGATTTGTCGTCCTGATGTTTTAGTCCCGTAATAAAATGTCATCCCGACAAAATAACGGTGTCATCCTGAGCGGAGCAGCGCCGCTGTTGCGCTGCGGAGTCGAAGGACCCCTGTACGACCTTAAACCCATCCCGAGCGGTACAACGTTGCCAGTCATGCTGGCCCACCCTGTCGCCAAGAGATGGCGACGAGGATGGGGCACCCGTCGTAAAACGTTGTCA
This sequence comes from uncultured Acidobacteriaceae bacterium, assembly GCA_963698845.1. Classification (GTDB taxonomy): domain Bacteria; phylum Acidobacteriota; class Terriglobia; order Terriglobales; family Acidobacteriaceae; genus Bog-257. Next base: position 111,353 of record CAVOSH010000004.1, on the reverse strand, counting down.
TCCTGAACGAAGTGAGGTCCCGCCAGCGATCGAACGCAGTCGAAGGACCTGCTGTTCCTCGCGCCGGACCGACCCTGCGACGCCCGCACGATTATAATGCGTCCTTCCCGGAAACTATGCACTGCTCGGCCATTGTCGTGACCTACAAATCTGGCAAGGCCATCGCCGCCTGCCTGGAAGCGCTGACTCGCGAGCAGTGCGAGATCATCGTCGTCGACAACGCGTCAGCCGACGACACGGTGCAACGTGTCGAGGAATTTGTCGCGTGGAACCCGGCCCGGTTGCTGGCGAACGAGGAAAATCGCGGCTTCGGCGCAGCTGTCAATCAAGGCGCGAGCGAGGCCGCCGGCGACGTGCTCCTCATCCTGAACCCCGACGCCGTGGCCGAACCCGGCGCGGTCGCCGCAATGTTGCGCTGCCTGGAGTCGACTGAGGCCGACGCCGTAGGGGGCGCTCTGCTCGAAGCTGACGGCCTGCCCGCGCGCGGCTTCGCCTTCCGCCGCCTCCCAACGCTGTGGGCTTTGATTTTCGAGGCGACGCTGGTGAATCAGTTATGGCCCAGTAATCCGGTGAACCGCCGCTACCGTTGCCTCGACGCCGGCTACTCCCTTCAACAGGAGGTCGAACAGCCGGCAGGCGCATGCTTCGCGATCAGGCGGACGGCATGGCAAAAAGTAGGCGGCTTCGATGAGCAGTTCTTCCCGGTCTGGTTCGAAGATGTCGACCTATGTAAGCGCCTGCGTGATCAAGGCGCGAAGATCGTCTATTGCCCCGACGCGCGCTTTCACCACAGCGGTGCCCACAGTGTGGGACAGCTCTCTTTCCTCAACAGACAGCGTTTCTGGTACGCGAACATGCTGCGCTACGCAGGCAAACATTTCTCGCAGGGACAAGTCTTCCTGCTGAGGCTGGCGATCGTCAAGGGCATGCTGCTGCGATCGATTGGAGCGCTGTGCGGGGCAAGAAAAGCGCCACTCGCAGAAACCGTGGCAGCTTACTGGTCTGTCGCCTCCCACTCATTCGAGAATCGCGAATGAGTGGGGCACCCACGGGCTTCCTTCCATAAAACCGCGTGACGCACTCGGTGTACGCGCAAAAACCCTTAGACGTTTATTCTAAGATAGGAGTTGAAGGCTGAATGAAGAAGCAGATTCAAATTGCGGACGGTGCTCGCGTTAAGCGGTTAGGTCAGATCAGCCCGTTCGAAAAGTATCGCGGCATCGGCAACCCCGGAATGCTCAGCGGCCGCAAAACCATCTGCTTTGGCTCTGTGGTGAAGTGAAGTCCTACTCTCCCGCCGCGTCCTTATCCGCCAGCAGGATCGCCTGCGCCTGGCTGATGCGGCCTCCGGGGATCGAGGGATCGGCGGCGCGCAGTTTGTGCATGGCGTCGACCTTGTCCTTGCCACTGACCAGCCACATGATCTTGCGCGCGCGATTGATCACCGGATACGTCATGGTCATGCGCTTGCGGCCTTGATAGACGCCGGTGACGGCGATATCGCGATCGGTTACTTTGAGCACGGGATCGCCCGGGATGAGCGACGCGGTGTGGCCATCGGGACCGAGGCCGAGATGTGCCAGGTCGAGCACGGGCGGCTTGCCGGCAACCGACTCCAGCGTCTGCGCATATTTCTTCGCGGCTGCTTCGGAATCCGGATCCTCTACGTGCATCGCATAAATCTGTTCCGGCGGGATGGGCGCATGCTGCAGCAGGCTGTCGCGCAGGTGAACGTAGTTGCGATCGGGATCGCCGGCGGGCGCAATGCGCTCGTCGATCTGGAAGACGTGGACGTTGGCCCAGGGCACGTCTTCGTCGGCAAGATCGGCCAGCATGACCCAGGGACTTTTGCCGCCGCTCACCGCCATGACAAAACGTCCGCGCGCAGCAACTGCCAAGCGGGCATCCGCCGCAATCACCGCCGCCGCGCGCTTGGCCAGCGAAGCCGCATCGGGATAGATTTCAACGTTCATTAGTTTTTCTCGATAACAATTTGGGTTGTGCCCCAGGTTCGTGTCCGTCGGTTGGACACTAACCTGGGTTAACGTTGCACCCAGGTTAGGCCAACCGATGGCCGAACCTGGGGCACCTAACTAGACAACTACACAACCGCTACTTCCCTGCCGCCTTCTCCAGATGTCCGCCGAACTCATACCGCATCGCCGACAGCAGCTTGTCCGCGAAGTCGGCCTGGCCGCGCGAGCTGAAGCGCTCGTACAGCGCGGTGGTGAGCACGGATGTCGGCACGCCTTCGTCGATGCCGGCCTTGATCGTCCAGCGGCCTTCACCGGAATCCGAGACGCGTCCGGCAAACTTCGCCAGCTGCGGATCGCCCATCAATGCGGTCGCCGTCAGGTCCAGCAGCCAGGAGGCGATGACGCTGCCGCGCCGCCAAACTTCAGTCACGTCGGCGAGGTTGAAGTCGTACATGTAATGCTCGGGATCGCGCAGCGGCGTGGTCTCGGCGTCGATCTCTTCCTTGTGCTTGCCGATGTTGGCGGACTTGATCACGTTCAGCCCTTCGGCGTACGCAGCCATGATGCCGTACTCGATGCCGTTGTGCACCATCTTGACGAAGTGCCCGCCGCCGTTGGGGCCGCAGTGCAGGTAGCCTTCTTCAGAGGTGCCGCCGGCCTTCTCGCGGCCGGGCGTGCGATCGATGTTGCCGCGTCCCGGGGCCAGCGTCTTGAAGATGGGATCGAGGTGCTGCACCTGCGCCGGCTCGCCGCCGATCATCATGCAGTAGCCGCGCTCCAGTCCCCAAACGCCGCCGCTGGTGCCGACGTCGACGTAGTGAATACCCTTCTTCGCGAGTTCCTTGGCGCGGCGAATGTCGTCGATGTAATACGAGTTGCCGCCGTCGATGAGGATGTCGTCCTTCTCCAGGTGAGGAACGATGCCGGCGATGGTCTCGTCCACCACGGCTGCGGGAACCATCAGCCAGATGGCGCGCGGCTTGGTGAGCTTGCTGCAGAAATCCTGCAGCGAAGACGAGCCCACGGCTTTCTCTTTGACCAGTGCCTCAACCGATTTGGGGAACACGTCGTAGACCACGCACTCGTGTCCCGCATTCATGAGCCGGCGAACCATGTTCGCGCCCATACGTCCCAGACCAACCATTCCGAGTTGCATCGCTCGCTCCTGTATTTCGAACTTGATCAGAAAATCGTTTTCACCACGGAGACACGGAGAGCACGGAAAAACATTCTAATTTCTATCAACCTCCGTGAGCTCCGTGTCTCTCCGTGCGTGAACTCGTTCTGTGTCGCTGTCGAATAGCTTACTTCGCGCCCTGCGCCACCACGGCGCTCTTGGACTCGATGACCTTCAGCAACTCCGTCCAGGAATCGACGAAGGATTTCGCGCCTTCTTTCTGCAGCTGCGCGCCCAGCACATCGACATCGACGCCGGCCTTCTTGAACTCCGCCAGCACCGCTTCGCAGTCGCCGCCGTCGGTCGCCATCAGATCGCCAACTTCGCCGTGGTCGCCGAAGGCCTTCAGCGTCGCCTCGGGCATGGTGTTGACGGTGTTGGGAGCAGCCAGCGCCTTGATGTAGAGAATGTCGGACGCCTTGGGATCTTTCGTTCCGGTACTGGCCCACAGCAGCCGCTGCGGATGATAGCCCGCCTTCACGATCGCCTGCCAACGCGGCGTGGCCAGCAGATCGACGTAGGCCTTGTAGGTGCGCCCGGCGATGGCGATGCCGAGCTTGTCGTGCAGATTGTCGGGAACCGTCTTCGAGACCGCAACGTCCCAGCGGCTGATGAAGACCGACGCCACCGAGTTGACATTGGTGGGCAGACCGGCGGCAATGCGGCGCTCGATGCCGCGCAGGTAAGCTTCGGCGGCGGCGAGGTATTGCTCGCGCGAAAACAGCAGGGTCACATTGACGGACACGCCGGCGAAGATGGCTTCTTCAATGGCGGGCAGACCTTCCTTGGTGCCGGGAATCTTGATGAACAGGTTGGGACGATTGGCGCGCGCGTGCAGATCTTTCGCAGCGGCCAGCGTGCTCGCCGTGTCGTACGCCAGCAGCGGCGAAACCTCGAGCGAGACCCAGCCGTCCACGCTCTTGGTCTGATCGTAGGTTGGACGGAACAGGTCGGCGGCGCGCGTTAAATCGTCGAGCGCCAGCTCGAAGAAGAGCTCTTCCCCGGCCTTGCCTTCGATCAGCAGCTTATTGATCGCCGGATCGTAGGTCACGCTCTTCTTGATCGCCTGGTCGAAAATGGTGGGGTTGGACGTGAGCCCGGTTACCGAGAGCTCGTCGATATAACTCTTCAGCGTGCCTTTGTCGAGCAGGTCGCGCGTGATGTTATCGAGCCAGAGACTCTGGCCCCGATCGTGCAATAATTGCGTCGCTTTCATGGCGTCACCTCAAAATGGCAGGATGGAAATCTATCAGTCAGGCAAGATGCCTTCAACTGGTAAAAGTTGCAGTCAGAGCTGCTGCTGGCGTGGAACAGGACGGCAACAGTAGAATAAGAGTATTGCGACACTATACAACGAGTTGAGGAATTTATCAGGGATTCATAATCGCGGGTTAGGGTGGGATTTAGCTGATATCCGTTGCAGGAACCACGTCAAGCCTCAAGCCTGAGCGCGTCGCTCGCGCTGCGAGTGCGGAGATCGAAACGCTACCCGAAGACGGCGGGGGGTCTTCGACTCCGCAGCGAAGGCGGCGCTGCGCTCAGGATGACACCTCAGTTGTTGTGAGTTTTGCTTATTGTAAGAGGAATATTGCCATGCCAACTTCCGCTGCTGAACTGAATCGCCGCTTTGGAATACCCGATGCCGCCACCGTGGTTGAAGGAAAGGGCGGCCTGCCAAAGGTGCGGATCACGACGCCCGCGGCGTCGGGGGAAATGTATCTGCATGGCGCGCATGTCACTTCATGGAAGCCGGCGGGCGCGCAGGAGGTTCTCTACCTCAGCCCGCGCTCGCTGTGGCAGGACGGCGAGGCCATCCGCGGAGGCGTGCCGGTCTGCTTTCCCTGGTTCGGCAACAAGGCCGACGATCCCAAGGCGCCGGCTCATGGCTTTGTGCGCACGAAGTTGTGGCATCTCGATTCCATAGAGCAGACCGACGACGGGGTCTCGGTCACCATGTTCACCGATCATTCCAAGAGCACGCAGAAATGGTGGCCGCCGGAATTTCGGCTGCTGCATCGCGCGACCTTTGGGGCGGAGCTGGTGCTGGAGCTGATCGTGACGAACACCGGCACGGCGCCGCTTGCGCTTTGAAGAAGCCCTGCACGCCTACTACAGAGTGGGAGATGCTAGCAAGACCAGCATCTCTGGCCTCGATCACACGCAGTATCTGGACAAAACCGATTCGTTTCGCGAAAAGACGCAAACCGGCGATGTGGTGATCAAAGCCGAAACCGACCGCGTGTACCTGAATACCGAGAAGCCGCTGCGGATGGTCGACGCTGTCCTACATCGTAAGACCGTGGTCACGAAAGAGAATTCGCGCACAACCGTGATCTGGAATCCGTTCCCCGAAAAAGCGGCGGCGTTGAAGGACCTGGGCGCAGGACCAATGGAAGTCGATGCTGTGTATCGAGGTGACGAATGTCGGGGAGTACGCGGTGGAGCTTGCGCCGGGGAGCAGCACCGGATGGCGGCTCGGGTCAGTGTGAGTTAACCAGATCGATCACTCCGCCATCGGGCGAGAGGATGGGCACCCGTCGAGTAATTATCCGTGTCATCCTGAGCGGAGCAGCGCCGCAATTGCGCGGCGGAGTCGAAGGACCGCTATCCCGGCGAAACTCTTGGCGGCTATAGCGGTCCTTCGACTCCGCGTCCGCAAACTACGCAGACGCTGCGCTCAGGATGACACCTCAATCAGGATGACATCTCAATAACTGCTGTCGTGCTTCTTACCAAATATCGAGCCCATCAGCTCTGCGTGCACGGCTTTGTACGCCCGCGTCCACCCTTCGCGGACTCACCGTCGTTTGCGACAGCATTCGGCGCTTCAGGCTGTCGTAGATGGGCTCGCTTTGCAGCAACATGGCGACCAGCATCGCCGTCAGCGATGCGCCCAGCAGGCCCAGCGTCAGGTCGGCGCGGCCCGTCATCTCCACCGCCAGAACGATGCCGGTCAGCGGCGCGCGCACGCTGGCGGTGAACAGCGCTCCCATGCCCACGATGGCGCAGGCTACCGGCGAGATCCTGCGCCGACGGCGCAACGTGATTCAACGATCCCGCCGAACACCGCGCCCGACGAGGCTCCCAGCAGCAGCAGAGGCGCGAACAATCCGCCGGGACATCCCGCAGCGTAGGACCAGGGGCCGAGCAGAAGCGCACCGCGAAGATCGTGACCAGCGTGCTCAGCTGGAACTGGTTGGTGAGGATGGCCTGCGTATCAGGTTCGCCGCCCCCACCATGGCGGGCACGAACCAGGCGACCACGCCCACCACCGCACCGATGATCGCCGCGCGCTGCAGCGACGACAGCCGCCTCATCTTGTCGGCTGATGCGCAGCAGCCGCATGATGACAGGTTGTATACTGCGCCGCACAATCCCCATGCACCACGCCCAGCGCGAGGAACGGCCACTTGCTCCAGTCCTCGGTGGGGCTCACCTGCTGGACGGTGAAGCTCGAGGGTGTTGCCCAGCATCAAGCGCATCAGCCAGACAGCGACGGTCGCCGAGCCGCCAGCGTGGAGACCAGCAGCCACGGCGTGATGCTGCTGGTCAGCTCTTCGAAGACGAAGATCGATCCGCCGATGGGAGCGTTGAAAGCCACGGCCAGTCCCGCGCCCGCGCTGGCCGCCTGCACCACGCGGCGGTCTTCACCTTCCGTGCAGCAGGAAGCGCGAAACCCACTACGCCGAAGGATGCGCCCATCTGCACCGTCGGACCTTCGCGTCCCAGCGCAAGACCGCTGCCCATGGCCAGCAGTCCGCCGAAGAACTTCACGGGAACCACAGCGGCGGAAGCGGGTTCGACTTCGCCGCTGAAGACGGCTTCGACGCGCTGCACGCCGCTGCCCTCGGCCGTCGGCGCGAACTTGACCACCAGCAGGCGCGCCAGGAACGCTCCCGCCGCGCCCACGCAGACCGGAAAGCAGCCAGCCGACGTAGGGATGCTGGTGCGCCCGCACGATCATGGCGGTGCGCCAGTTGTCGGAGAGGATGAGGAAATAGCGGAACAGGCCGCCGACAATACCGATCAGCATCCCGCCGAGGACGCTGGCCGCCACTCACTAACGGGATAGAGTCATGCGGGGGATAAACAAGAATTTCATGGGCAATGGGCGCCGAGTGAACTAGCGACATTCTACGCAGAGAGCTTCCGCCCTGCGACAAGATTGTCATCCCGAGCGAAGCCGAGGGACTGCTGCGGTTCGTCGATGACGGGCAAGAAATTTCGATTGAGCCGTCGCCCAACATCGCAGGTCCCTGCCACTGCGGCGTCCGCCGACCCGCAAAACCGGCGGGTCTAGAAAGTCAAGGCGGACGCTCCGGCTCGTGGATGACAACATTATGCGTGAGTACAGCTGTCTACGGCTGTCTGCGGGTCCCAGCCTCCGCCCAGCGCCTGGTAGAGCTGCACGTAGTTCTGCATCTCGGCGAAATACGCATTGGCCAGGCTGAGTTCGGCGGTGAAGTAATCCTGCTCGGTCACCAGCACCTCAAGAAAGCTGGTGACGCCGCCCTGGTAGCGCACCGTCGGCCAGGCGCGCGGTTTCCCTGTAGGTGTTCGCCTCCTCCTGGATCTTCATGCGGAACAGGCGCGAGTCGTTGTAGCCGACCAGGCTGTTGGACACGTCGCCGAAGGCCGTCAGCACGGTCTTCTTGTAGGTCAGCTCGGCCTCGTCGCGTTGCGCCCAGGCCAGGTGATAGTTGGCGCGAATGCGGCCGCCCTGGAAGATGGGCTGCGCGATCTGACCGCCGACGGCCCAGAACGTCGCCGGACCGGCGAGGAAGCTGGAGATGGCGGTGCTGGCTGCGCCGAACTCTCCGGTGAGCGAGATCTGCGGGAAGAACAGCGCTTTGGCGACGCCGACATTGGCGTTGGCGGCCACCAGGCTCTCTTCATCGCGACGCACGTCAGGACGCCGCTCCAGCAGCGCCGAGGGCAGACCTGCGGGAACCTGCGGCAGATGCGCCTGGTCCACCAGGGTCTGACCGCGTGGGATGTCTTGCGGATTCTTGCCCAGCAGCAGGCTGATGTTGTTCTCGGTCTGCGCGATCAGCTGGGTCAGGCTGATGACTTCGGCCTCGGCCTGCTGCACCAGCACCTGCGCCTGGTACACGTCGGTGATGGCCGCGTCGCCGCCCTTGTACTTGATGGTGTTCAGTCGCAGGATATCGTTGTCGGCTGCGACCGTTTCCTTCGAGTAGATGAGCTGCGCGTCGTACTGGCGAAGCAGGAAATAATTCTGCGCCACCAGCGAGATCAGCGTGGTCTGCACCAGGTCTTTGCCGTAATACGTGGACAGCAGGACGGCGCGCGCCGCTTCCGTGGCGCGGCGATACTGTCCCCAGAAGTCGACAATGTAATTGAGCTGCAGCCCGGCCGTGTCGATGGTCGGCGAGCCGGTGAACAGCGGCGTGGACTGCTGGTTGACGATGGAGAACGTGCCGTTCAAGGTCGGAAACTGGTTGGCGCGCGTGATGCCGAGATTGGCGCTGGCCTGCAGGATGCGCGTCGCCGCAATGCGCATGTCGTAGTTATTGGCCAGCGCTTCCTTGATGAGGCCCTGCAGGGTCTCATCCTGCAACACCGTCCACCACTTCATCTGCGCGAAATCTTCCGCTGGCTGCGGCGTGGTGCCGGCAGGCGGCTGCTGCTGCGCGGCCGCGTCGGGCGCAACCCCGCGATAATCGCCGGGGACCGACAGCGGCGGCCGCTGATAGTTCGGGCCCAACTTGCACGCCGGTCAGCGAGAGCAGCAACACAACGGCAGTGAATAGTTTCACCTTAGTCATGTCCGGCTCCTTTCGCCGAGGCGTCACCGGGTGTCGGCGTCGCTGAGGGTGGAAGCTCTTTCTTCTTACCGCCGGCGAGCCACAGGCCGAATCGCTCCACCACATCGAACGACACGGGGATGAAGAAGACGGCGAGGAGGGTGGCCGCCAACATGCCGCCGATTACCACCGATCCCAGCACCTGGCGCGAGATGCCGCCGGCGCCGGTCGCCACCCACAGCGGCACGCAACCCAGGATGAAGGCGAAGGCCGTCATCAGAATGGGTCGCAGGCGCAATCGCGCACCGGTGAGTGATGCTTCCAGCAGGGTTGCGCCCTTGTCGTATTCCATCTTGGCGAACTCGACGATCAGAATGGCGTTCTTCGCCGACAGTCCAATCAGCATGACCAGACCGATCTGCGCGTACACGTCGTTATCAAGATGGCGGAAGAACAGCGCGACGAACGCTCCGAATACGGCGATCGGCACGCCCAGCAGAACGGAGAATGGCAGCGTCCAGCTTTCGTATTGCGCCGCCATGATGAGGAACACCACCAGGAACGACAGGCTGAAGATGGTAGCGGGGCTGACGCCTTGCGCGGCCTTCTGCTGCTGGTACGACATGCCGCTCCAGTCGTAGCCCATCTGGCCGGGCATGGTCTGCTTGAACACATCTTCGACCGCCGCCATGGCCTGGCCGGAGCTGTAGCCGGGCGCAGCGTTGCCGTTGATCTGCACGCACTGGTACAGGTTCTGCCGCATGACGAATTCGGTGCCGCTGCGCGGATCCGTGCTGGTCAAGCGTGCTCAGCGGCACCATTTCGCCGGTGCTGTTCTTCACGTAGAACTTGCCCAGATTTCTTGCGTCGGTGCGGAAGGGCCCATCGGCCTGCACCCACACCTGCCACTGCAATCCAAATTGGTTGAAGTAGTTCACCAGCGCGCCGCCCATGAATGCCTGCAGGGTCTGGTAAACGTTGCTGAGCGGCACCTGTTGCGTCAGCACCTTGGCCCGGTCCACGTCGACGCCGACCTGGGGCACGCCAAAGAGCGCGGTGGTCATCACGCCCGACACTTCAGGCCGTTTGCGCACTGCCTGCATGAAGGCCTGGGTATTCTTGGCCAGGAACTCGGTGCCGCTGCCCGAGCGGTCTTCGAGAATGAATGTAAATCCGCCGGAGGTACCGACGCCGAGAATAGCGGGTGGCGGAAATGCGAACGCGATGCCGGCATTGACCTGCGACAGCGCCGCGCAGCAAATTCAACTTGATGGCGTCATAACTCACGTCCGGGGTCTTGCGATCGTGCCACGGCTTGAACGAGATGAAGAAGAACGCGCTGTAGGTGGTTTGCACGCCGCTCAGCAAGCTGTAGCCGATGACCGAGCTGACGTCCTGCACGCCGGGTGTCTTCATGATGATCTGCTCGGCCTGCCGCGCGACCTCGGAGGTGCGCTGCAGCGAAGAGGCGTCGGGCAACTGTAAGCCGCCGAAAACGTAGCCCTGATCCTCGTCGGGCAGGAAGCTTCCCGGAACCTTCGAGCCGAAGAAGGCCGCGCCCACGCACAGAATGCCGAGCAGGAGGAAGGCGAAGCCGGCTTTGTGAATCAGGTGGCGGCAGACGCCGACATAGCCATCGGTCACACGACCGAAGCCCTTGTTGAATCCGCGAAAAAACGCACCCAGGGGACCGCGCGATTCTTTTTTCGGACGCAGCAGCATGGCCGATAGCGCCGGGCTGAGCGACAGCGCGTTGAACGCAGAGAACAAGACCGACACCGCGATGGTCACGGCGAATTGCTTATAGAGCTGCCCGGTGATGCCCGGCACGAACGCCGTCGGGATGAACACGGCGGCCAGAATCAGCGCGATGGCCACGACCGGGCCGGACACTTCTTCCATCGCCAGTTGGGCGGCATCGTGCGGCGTCATGCCCGCCTTCGATGTGGTGTTCCACCGCTTCCACCACGACGATGGCGTCGTCGACCACCAGTCCGATGGCCAGCACCAGTCCAAAGAGCGAGAGCGTATTGATGGAAAATCCGAGAATCGGGAAGACGATGAACGCGCCGACCAGTGACACGGGAACGGCCAGCAGCGGAATCAAGGTTGCGCGCCAGCCTTGCAGGAAGATGTAGACCACCAGAATGACCAGCGCCAGAGCTTCGAAAAGCGTCTTACGGATTTCGTCGATACCGGCGGTGATGGCCAGCGTGGTATCGAGCGGAACGGCGTAGGTCAGGTCCTGCGGGAATCGGCCGCTGGCTTCGACCATGAACTTCTTGACTTCGGCGGCCGTTTGCAAGGCGTTGGCTCCCGGCGTCAGGTAGATGCCAATCAAGGCCGCAGACTTCCCGTTGAAGCGGCCTTCCATGCTGTAGGTCTGCGCTCCCAGCTGCATGCGGGCAACGTCTTTCAGACGCAGTACGCCGCCGTCGGGGGTGGCGCGAACGATAATGTCGCCGAACTCTTCCGGCGAAGTCAGGCGACCGGGCGCGCGCACGTTGTAGGTGAACTGCTGTCCGGGAGGAACGGGCTGGCCGCCAATCTGTCCGGCAGGATTCACCGTGTTCTGTGCCTGCACCGCGCTGATGATCTCAGGCACGGTCAGTCCGAGGTTGGCCAGCGTGTCGGGATTGACCCAGACGCGCATGGCGTACTGGCCGGCGCCGAAGACGGAGACCGACGCCACGCCCGGCAGCCGGGTGAGCGCGTAGTTCAAGTTGATGTAGGAATAATTCGCCAGGAAGATGTTGTCGTAGGTGTTGTTGGGCGACGACAGCGCCAGCAGCATCAAGGGCGACGAGGTCGACTGCTGCACGGTGATGCCGCTGTTGATGACTGCGCTGGGCAGCTGCGAGTTCGCCTGGTTGGAGCGCATCTGCGCCAGGATCTGGTCCGTGTTGGCGTTCGTACCCAGCGCGAAGTCCACGGTCAGCGTCATCTGCCCATTGCTGGCGCTGGTGGAGTACATGTAGTTCATGCCGCTGACGCCCGACATCTGCTGCTCAATCGGCGTCGCTACCGACTCGGCTACGGTCTGCGAATCAGCGCCCGGGTACAGCGCCAGCACCTGGATCTGCGGATCGGCGATGTTGGGAAATTGTGCCGTCGGCAAGCTGACCATCGACACCACCCCGACCAGCACCATCAGGATGGCAATACACATCGCCACAATCGGACGATTGATAAAAAATTTGGGCATGATCAGTTGCTCCCTGCAGCGGCGGCGGCCGGGGGCACGTACGGCTTGGCGACAACCGGGATTCCCTGGCGCGCGGCTTCCGGATCAAGCGCGGCGAATTGCTGGATCTTCAGAATCCCATCGACCACTACTTTCTCGCCCGGCTGAAGGCCTTCGGTGATGATCCAGTTCGTGCCCACGCGCTCGCCCACTTTCACCGGACGGAAGACAGCTTTGTTCTCCGGCGTCACCACCAGCACCTGGTACATCGACTGCACCTGCATGACGGCCGGCTGCGGTATGAGCAGCGCGCCTTTGGTTACGCCATTCTGAATGCGCACCCGGCCGAAACCGCCGGGACGCAGCAGTGCATCGGGATTGGCGAATTGCGCCGCAAGCTGGATGGTGCCGGTCTGCGTTCCGACCTGGCGGTTCACGTAAATGATGGTCCCCTTCGAGGGAAAGGGCTGGTCGTTCGCCTGAATGTATTGGATCGATGTCGTTCCAGCCTGCGAGGGCGATAGCTTGCCGGTAATGATCTTGGTCACGGTCGGCGCGAATTCCAGGAAGCGGCTTTCGCTCACGTTGAAGTAAGCCCAGATGGGATTCACCTGCGAGACCGTCGTCATCTTGCTGGAGGTGCCGACCAGGTCGCCAACCTGCGCATTCGAGACGCCGGCGATGCCGTCGATGGGCGAATAAACTTTTGTCCATCCCAGATTCAATTCCGCGTTTGCCAGCGCGGCCTTCTTCGCCTTCAGTTGCGCTTCCCATGACTGCTGTTCAGCCGTATCGTTATCGAGTTGCTTTTGCGGAATGGCGCTCTGCGCGGCCAGCGGCGTGTCGCGAGCTACGTCAGCCTGCACGCGAGAGAGATTGGCTTCGGCTACGGCAACGTCGGCCTTGGCCTGATCGACAGCGGCTTGATATTGCCGCGGATCGAGTTCAAACAGCAACTGGCCTTCTTTCACGAAGTAGCCGTTCTGATAATTCTGCCGCAGCAGGTAACCCTGCACCTTGGGCGTGATCTCGGCGTTCACCGGTCCATTGAGCTGAGCGACATACTCCGAAAAATCGGGCACGTCCTGCTGCAGCGGCTCGATCACGCTGACTTCAGGAGGACCGGGCTTAGGGGTTTCGTCCTTCTTTTCGCATCCGGCCAGCAGACCCAGTCCGGCAAGTAAAGTCAAAGCGGCTGTCGCACGCCAGATTCGCCGCGTCCCACGTTCCGCCTTGTATTGGCCTGACCCGGAATATCCCGAGACCGGACGGTGCGAGTTTTCGGAAACTTGCTCGACTGCGCTTCGCATGACAGACTCCTGCCTCCGACTCAGCGACGGATTGGGCACAACTCGATTCGCTAGCGAGGATTATGAGCCTTTTTTCTAGCTGAATCCGGGTGGGAAAGCTACTAGTAATTTTCTTAGTTGCCTAGGCTTGGCGGCCCTTGTAAAGTTTCTAACACTCGTTACGCTCGCCTTAAGACAGCAGTCGATCCCGAAAGTTGAGCCGGAAGCAAAATGAAGCATGTGGTGATCGTTGGCGGAGGTTTCGCCGGACTGAATTGCGCCCGCAAACTGGCGGTGCATCCGGAAATCCGGGTCACGCTGATCGACAAGAATAACTACCAGCAATTTCAGCCGCTGCTCTACCAGGTGGCTTCCGGATTCCTGGCGCCCAGCAACGTCGCCTTCAGTTTGCGCAACATGCTGGTGCGCCACCCCAACGTCGAAGTCACCATGGATGAAGTGGTCTCGGCCGACCTCGCCTCGCGCACCGTCACTACGGCGCACGGAAAAACCTTTCAGGGCGATTACCTGGTGCTGGCCGCTGGATCGGTGGCCAACTTCTTTGGCACGCCGGGCGCCGATCAGCACAGCTATCCGCTGTACTCGCTGCACGACGCCGAGTTGTTGCGCTCCAGGATTCTGGCGGTGCTGGAGGCCGCCGACCGCGACCAGTCGCTGATCGCCAAAGGCGCGTTGAATTTCGTACTCGTCGGTGCCGGGCCCACGGGCACCGAGATGGCGGGCTGCATGGGCGACATGATCCATCGCTCGCTTAAAGAGGAATATCCCAACCTGCCGCTGTACGAAGTCGGCATCCACATGGTCGACATGAGCGGCGCGGTGCTGAGCGCCTTCTCGGAGAAGGCCCAGGTCTACGCGGCCAAGATGCTGGAAGAGCGCGGCGTGAAGATTCACCTGCACATGGCAGTGAAGGAAGTGGGTGCCGGTCACGTGGTGCTGTCGGACGGCAGGAACATTCCGACGCACACGGTGATCTGGGCCGGCGGACTGCGCGCGGCGGACCTGTCGACCAAAGTCGGCCTGCGTCCCGGACACGGCGGACGTCTCGACGTTCAGCCCGATCTGACGGTCGAAGGACACCAGGACGTGTTCGCCATCGGCGACTTCGCCAACATCACCGAGCGCGAACGGGTGCTGCCGCAACTGGCTTCTGTCGCTGAGCAGGCGGGCAAGTGGTGCGCGAAGAATATTGTTGCCGACATGAACGGCGACGAGCGCAAGCCCTTCAAGTATTTCGACAAGGGCATCATGGCGATGATCGGACGCAGCGCCGCCGTCGCCGAGATGGGTCCAAAGCGCTACGAACTCGAAGGCCCCATCGCCTTCACCGCCTGGCTGGGCGTACACGCTGCCCTGCTGTCGACAACCCGGGCGCGCATCGAGGCGTTCGTCGAGTGGGCGTGGGATTACTTCAGCGAAGTGAAGGGCGATCAGGTGCTGGACCGCTTCAGCCAGGAAGACATCGACTGGCACGACGACAGCGACGTTACCCCGCCACCGCCAGCCCAAGCCAAGCGCACCACGGATTCCTAGACAATCAGGTAATGTCTGCTTTCAGGCAGCACCGACGATTGCGCCGAAGGCCAGCCCGCCAATGGCGGTAAGTTGTGATAAGGCCTGATCTATATAAGGGGATGTCAAGAACATTGTTCTCCCTCCGCCGGAGGCGCGGATTTGGTTTGCGACATCCAGCCCCCTCTCACCATAGAAGATGCTCGTGTGGTGTCGTGCCCCTGGGCTATTCCATCTCGGCAGCTGCATCTCGTTAGTAGCGACGACGCCAATCAGTTTCGAAACTGAACAAGCCGTGCGGTTGTACGGTGTCAACCATGGATCTATCTGAGGCTCGGGGCCTAGTGCTTTTTCGGGTTATCCGAGGGGGCATAGGGATTACACAGAGACTGGGTGCCATCGGCACCGTGTCGTCTACAGGCCATAGTCATACTCACCCTCGAACCCGAGCGTCTCCAGAACCGACTGGCCACCACCAGAGAAGATCACCGGAGATGGAGGGGCTCTTCACCCGAGACGCTCAAGCGGCTTGCGATTTCAGTTTTTCGGCGTCGAAGTTTTCTCCCTTCTTCCACAGAGTCAACGTAATGGCTGCAATCTTGCGGGCCAGCGTGAGACGCGCCATGGTTGGCTTTATGCCTTTGGCCAGCGCAGCCTGGTAGAAGTCCTGGAACGGTCCGGGACGCACACTGGCCATGGTAGCCGCACCTTTGAATAGACCTTTCAGATCATGGTTGTGGTCTTTGTTCAGGCCCCGAATGGAAAGCAGTTTTTTCGAACGCCGCACTTGACCTTCAACCAAGCGGTATTCCGCACTGATGCGGGTCTCCAAGGCCAGTCCGCTATACGCCCATAATTGTCGCTTGCTGCGGAAACGATGCGGAGTCTGGATCAGTGCCACCGCCAGCGCCGAGCGAATCGGTCCGAGATAGGGAATCTGTCGCAGCTTCGCGGTGATGGCATGCTTCCGACTTTCCGCTAGTAGTTCCCGCCGCGCTTGCTGGCGCAGGTGTTGCAACATATCTAGTTGCTCATAGAGTCGTTCGGCCCGACGCCGCACGCCGGCTTCCCGAATCTTGCCCAGCCACTGAGCTCGATTCCGCGTGTAATAGACATCTCTTCCCGCACAGGGAATCGCCCAGCTGCGATACACCGCTTTCAGCCGATTCATGACCCGAGACAGGTCTTTGACGATGGTCAGATAACTTCGGGACAACTCCCGCAACATCCGTACGCCCGTCTCGCCATGGTAGACCGGTTTGAGTTGATTACCGCGTAACAACTCGGCCAGCTTGCGGGCATCGATCCGATCACTCTTGTTCCCGTCCTTGAGCAACGCGTTCTTCCGTGGATTGCACACCACTAGTTTGTCGACGTGAGG
Source organism: uncultured Acidobacteriaceae bacterium (assembly GCA_963698845.1). Classification (GTDB taxonomy): domain Bacteria; phylum Acidobacteriota; class Terriglobia; order Terriglobales; family Acidobacteriaceae; genus Bog-257. The sequence continues at coordinate 95,045 of CAVOSH010000004.1, read as the reverse complement.
ACTGAGCAGATCGTAAAGCCAGACGGACCAGGTCCCTTCTTCGAAAGTCACCGACACGGTTCCGCGCAAGCCTGCAAAGAACTGCAGAATGGTCGCCGCTTCGGTCTCTAGAATGGATTCCATGACCAACTTGCCGGACGAATCCAGTACCGCGACCACGATGGTTGCTTGATGAACGTCGAGCCCAATATACTTTTCACTGTTCATAGGGTGCTCCTTTCTGTAGGTCATGATGCGAACGATCACAACCTACTCCTAAAGGGGCGCCCTTTTATAATGCGATTGCAGCAGTTACACGTTTAACCCTTGGTGTCATACAGCTTTGGGCGTTTCTCATGAAACATGAGGTGGAGAGCGAAGAAGGACTTCGTGCCTTGCTTGCCTCCACCTCTCAGTTGAAGGGACTCTCTTAGACCCGCGTTTCAAGTGCTCGCAAGGCCTTCCGACCGTTTAAGACCTAATCGTCTCCCTTGTTGCTTTCCATCTGCTTCAGGATGCCATCGAGGTTGTAGGTCTCGGGCGCTTGCAGGGGTGGGAACTCCTTGAACGTATAAAGTTCCTTCATCCACAACTCCTGGCCGATGGGCAGCATGTTCCAATCGTACAAATAGGCGGTCGTTGGCGAGGCCAGTGCGCCACCCAGGGACATGGCTGACTTCGAATCCGAAAAGCTCACCGTTTGTTCGAAAGGATCGCGCTTGATGTTGCCGACCAAGGTCCAGTGATAGTTGACCAGCGGCAGGAACCAACCGGTCGCTCCGCCCGGGGCCATCGAGTAGTACATCTTCCAGTTCTTGTAGCGCACCGCAGAGGGTGTCGCACCGGAGTAGTAGAAGAAAACGTCACGCGCTGATTTGTCGGTTGTGCCCTCGAGATAGGCACGCTGATCGAAGCCGTCGAGCATCGTCTTGACGATACCGGGATATTTGCCGGCCTGGATCTGCTGGTTCAGTTCATCGCCCTTGGGGCCACCGGCGATGTCAACCAACGTGGGCACCCAGTCGAGAGACGCAAACATTTCCTTCTTGACCGTGCCAGGCTTGATGTGGCCGGGCCAGCGGACGACCAAGGGAGCGCGATAGCCGCCTTCCCAAGCCTCGCCTTTCTGACCTTTGAACGGGGTGATACCGCCGTCCGGGTAGGAAACCGTTTCGGCACCGTTATCCGTTGTGAAGATAACAATCGTGTTATCCAGTTGGCCCATCTTCTCGAGTTTGTCGAGCACGTAGCCGATGTTGTCGTCCATCTGTTTCATACCCGCTTCGTTAATACCCCAGTCCTTGCCACCTTTTTCACCAATCATGTCCAAATACTTCTGAGACAGCACGGTGGTGACGTGCATACGAGCTGGGTTGTACCACACAAAGAACGGCTTGCCGGTCTTCTTGGGGTCGTTGCGGTCGAGGAAGTCGACGACTTTGGCCGACGTTTCTTCGTCCACCGTCTTCGACCGCTCCAGTGTCAGAGGACCTTCGTCTTTGCAGGTCTGGTTCTTTTCCGTGCCATCGGAGGAGTGGCACCAGATGACCGGCCGCGGCGGTGTCAGGCACGTCGCGGTTCTGGGATCGACAGCGCCAGGAACCTCGGGAAGGCCGGGCACCGGCGTGTTCTTGCACGGTGGAGCGATACCCTGTACCAGGGGGCTGCTATTGATGTCGGGAAAACTCACCTGTTGCATTGCATCCAAGTGGTAGAGCCAGCCCCAATACTCCTGGAAGCCGTGAGCCGTGGGAAGCGATGCAGTGTGGTCGCCCAGATGGTTCTTGCCAAACTCGCCGGTGGTGTAGCCAAGATCACGGAGGAAAACCGCCATGTGCGGCGTGCCGGGCCGCAGGTACGATGGGCTGCCGGGCAGCTGCGGTGGAATCATGCCAGTGCGCAGGGGATACATGCCGGTGATGAAGGCATTGCGCCCAGAGGTGCAGCTCTGCTGGGCATAGTAATCCATGAAGATCGCGCCTTCATTGCCGATACGGTCGATGTTAGGAGTTTCGCCCACCATCAAGCCGCGATGGTAGATGCTAGGCTGCATCCATCCGATGTCGTCACCCATGATCACCACGATGTTGGGTTTCTGAGCGGTTTGCGCCGTCGCAGGAGAGGCACCTACACCGAGCAGAAAACTCGACGCGGCAAACGCTCCTACTGCGAACTTCCGAACACTTGCTCCTAAGTCCATTATCTTTAAGTCCTTTCAAGGTAGCTCCGCTTGGCCTTGTCAACCAAAAAAGGGATGCGGATTCCAGCTAGTAGTAGACTCCCAAGCGAATTGCTTGACTACTATGAATAGTGCTAGCGGCGAAATTTCATTTGCGTGGGGTCTTCCCGCAAGTTCGCCAGAGTGGTCGTATCGGGCCCCATTCAATGCCGATCTTTGGGTAGATGTCGTAATATCCCCATTTGATAAGTAGAGCCATGCTCCGGGGCTATGTCGAGCCCCTGAACCGAGCCCGAAGCCACGCTTGCGACGCGCGCTGCTTTTGCGCGCGTCGCGTGGCGAGGGCGTAATTGCCGTTAGCCCACCGTGAAGCCAAGCGGAACGGTGGGTAGGCTGGTTTTTAGGATCTCCGCGTCCCGGCAGGGATGGCATGTCCGGCTGAAGCCGGCTCGTGATCGAAATTATCGGCCCACCCAGGACTCCGCTGCGCTCCATCCTGGGCTATCCTGATGCCGCCCTTCCGGGCTCGGCCGATACACAAGGAAGTGTGACGAGCCTTCGGCTGGCGGAGTTGTAATGCCGCTACCCTACCCGATAGCTAAGCCTCTCCGCGAATCGGTAACCTTCTCCTCGATGGAATATCCCCATTTCGTAAGACACCCAACGCCGGTCCATCGCCTGCTGTGCGCCTGAATTCATCAGTCATCTTGATACCACCAGGTCAAGCGCTTCCCTGTCGGCAGACTATGCCGTCATCCGAAACTAAGTTGCTTTGCCGGCAATGCGTGCTACTCTCTTGCGGCAGATAAGTTGTAAGGAGCAATCGCATGGCGCAGCAGCAGATGGTCGCTTCGATTTTCGAGACTAAGTGGCAAACAACGAAGACAGTAGCGCGCATTTCATTGCTGACTTTGGCAGCTGAGGCTGTCTTCACGATTCTGCCTGCCGCACAGGCACAGACTTTCAACGTGCTCTACAACTTTACCGGAGGACTGGACGGCGCCAGCCCCTGGGGTCAATTGGCCATGGATCGGGCGGGGAATTTCTATACCGGCACTATGGAAGGCGGCAACGGCACTGGTTCGGGAGCAGCCAGCAAGCTAAAGTCCGACTCCGGGGGCTGGCTCGGGCAGCCCTTGTACGACTTCAATGGCGGAAACGACGATGGTATTCAACCGCAGGTCGTGGTTGCTTCCAACGGGGTTGTTTTCGGAGCAACCCAGTCCGGCGGCCCATCCGGCTGCGGCATCGTCTTCCAACTCAGGCCAAGTCCCACGTCTCCCACCTCGGCTTTAGCGGGTTGGGATGAAACCATCCTGCACACGTTCGCAGGCGGCAGCGATGGTTGTAATTCTTTTTCTGCACCTATCATCGACTCTGCAGGCAATCTTTATGGCACTACCGCTGACGGCGGCGGCTCCAACGATTCTGGCGTGGTGTACGAACTGGTGCGCTCGGGAGAAAGCTACACCGAACAGATCTTGTATGCCTTTTCGGGGCCGGATGGAGCCGTACCGGGATCTGGTCTGATCGCGGATAGTTCCTTTATCAATCTCTACGGTGTCACCCAGATCGGTGGCTCAAGGAATGACGGAACAGTTTTCAGGCTGACTAACACCGGGTCCGGCTGGACGGAAACCGTTCTCTACAACTTTCACAACAGTTCCGATGGCCAGCAACCCCAGGCCGGGCTGGCTATGGACGCGTCCGGAAATCTTTATGGCTCCGCTGGCCTGGGAGGAACTGGCGGCGGCGGTACCGTCTTTGAGCTTATGCCTTCCGGCGGAAGCTACACCTTCCAACTGCTCTATAGTTTGCAGTGTAACTATCCTTCGTGCATCGGGCCGTACTTGGGTTACCTTACACTCGATCCCGACGGAAACATTTACGGCACCACGCTGAACGAGGGGGCTCACACCTACGGCTCGGTCTTCGAACTAAGCCCCTCCGGCGGAAATTACACCTTCACGGCCCTGCATGATTTCAGTCTGGGCAGCAACGACGGTGGATTCCCCGACGGTGGCGTCATTCGGGACGCCGCAGGGAATCTCTACGGCACGGCGGTTGACGGGGGCACGAACGGCGCGGGGATTATTTTCCAGATTACGCCGGCGCAATCTGCCAGATAGCCGGCGCTTACGTTCATCCTTCGCTGAAATTATATTGAGCAGAGGAACTGCTGGCGATATCCCGTTATCACCTGCATTCGGATTCTGCGTTTCGACTTTCAGGCACCCTGCGCACACGTAATTCAGACTCCGGCTCGAAACCCTAATTTCTATCCCCTGACCTCTATCCACTATCCACTGCCCTACAATGGTCTTCACCGCATGCCGTCTCCAGCGCAAGCCGTCCTGCTCTCCTGGTCCGTACCTCCGGCTGCGACGTTCGCGCTGGCGCTGACGGCGGTGGTCTATCTGCGCGGCTGGCTGCTGCTGCGGCGCGCGGGAGTTCCCTTCGTTCCACCCTGGCGCGCCGCCAGTTTTCTACTCGGACTGCTTTCCCTGTGGGTCGCACTGGCGTCGCCCTTCGACACCTTCTCCGGATTTCTGCTGACCGCGCACATGATGCAGCACATGGTGCTGATGATGGTTGCGCCGCCGCTGCTGCTGATGGGCGCGCCTCTGATTCCGTTGGTGCGCGGGCTGCCGGTGTTTGCGGCGCGAGAGTTCGCCGGCCCATTCCTTAACTGGCGGGTGGCCATGCGCTTCGGCAACGCGTTGATTCATCCGGCGGTCGCGCTCGTCATCATGGGCGCGGCGATGTTTGCCTGGCACACGCCACGACTGTATGAGCTGGCGCTCGGCTCCAGTTCGTGGCATCAGTTTGAGCACGCCTGCTTCTTCCTCGCCTCACTGATCTTCTGGTGGCCGGTGATCCGGCCCTGGCCCAGCCATTCGCATCGGCCCCGCTGGATCGTCGTTCCATATCTGATGATTGGCGATTTGCAGAACACGGTGCTGTCGGCGATTTTCGTATTTTCGGATCGCGTGCTCTATCCGTCCTACGCCACCACGCCGCGGCTGTTTGGGCTCTCAGCACTGGCCGACCAGGTGGCCGCCGGCGCCATCATGTGGGTGATGGGCTCGACCGTATTCCTCATACCCGCGATTGCCATCGCCGTGCAATGTTTGTCAGGACGAAAGCCCTTGCCCGACGCGATTCCTCCGCAAGAGACGCGGTCGTTCGATACCGTCTTCGCCGTGGGACGCCGGCTCTTAGTTGCTGCGCGGCTGCGTCGACGTTTATCGGCGGGCGCGGCGGAGGCAATCGCGTTCGTCGTGCTTTTCGTGGTCGCGGGATTGTGCCTGGCGGCGCTGGCGGCAGGAGGATCAGACGACGACGACGTGGCGCTTCGCGCGTCCCAGACGACGGGACCGTTCGTGGTCTCGGTGTTCGCGTTGCCGGGAGAGTTGGATGCCGGCCGCTCCGAGTTCAGCGTGCTGGTGCAAGATCGCGACTCCTTGCAAGTCATGCAGGATGCCCAAGTCGAACTGCAAGCGAAGCAAGTGGGCACTTCGCAATCAACCGCGAGGGTTCAGGCGAGCAGCGACGCCTCCGCGAACAAGCTCCTCCAGGCCGCCGACGTCGAATTGCCGTCCGAGGGTGACTGGATGCTGAGCGTTCGCGTCGCGCATGACGGGCAAAGTTCCGAGCTGGCATTGCCACTGCGCGTGGTGAAGCCCGAAGCCGGTATAGCGATTCCCTGGTGGTACGTGGGGTTCGTAGTCTTCGGGGCGATACTGGCGTTTATCTACTGGCGCCGGAACAAGGGGTACAGAAACATTCGTCCCCAACCTTCGGCAATTGCCGCGGCTGACGACCGCGGCGCTGCGAACGTTTCCTGAACTGCGAAATGGATGCGAAGCTAGCGGCAGGCGCAGGCAACTAACACTATCGGCGCGAGTTAAGAGTGGTTACTTAGGCTTCGAGGGGTTTGAAGTGAGGCGATAGTTCCCGTTACGGGCTCGCGAGGTAAGATTTACATGTCAAGCTGAGAAACGCAACAACTTTTGCGTAAGCGGCTGATAGTAAGCCAAATATAAAGGTCGGAAATTGTGCCAAATACCCTATGAAATGTGCTATAGTTAAAGCAGAGTAGAAGTTCAAAAGCGGCTCCTGGAGCCGCTTTTCTTATAGACCCGGCAAAGGCCGGGTTTTGCCGTTTGTGCGCATCTTTATCGAGCCAAGACTAGACCGACTCTAGTCGACCAACAGAGGGGCGCGCCGGCCATACCTGGCCGGTTACCCCTCTCGATCAAGGGCGGGGGTCGACCCTGGACGAGCTACTACGTTGTGGCATAAGCTGCCACCATCTGTTTTGAAGACCTATGACAACTTTTCGTCTGCGTGCTGGTTTATAAGCGCAGGCGCAGAAAGGACTGATCGCATGATTCGCCGCATGGTTGGCTATGCCGTTCTGCTGCTGGTGATTGCCGCGGCCGGTGCCTATGCCAGCAAGTCGAAGCCGTCGAAGGCGGCCGACGAGCAGAAGCGCGCGCTACATGCGATCGATCGGCTCACCTTCGGTCCGCGGCCCGGCGATGTGCAGGCTGTCATGGCCATGGGCATCGACAAGTGGATCGACCTCCAACTGCATCCCGACAAGATCGACAACAGCGCGATGCAGGCGCGGCTGGCGGAGTATCGCACGCTGACCATGAGCACGCATGACATGGTGCTGGCGTTTCCGCCGGGACAGGTTGCCAAGGCGGTGATGGACGGCAAGGTGCAGATGCCGGGCGATGCTTACCGCCGTGCGATTTACATGGCGGCAGTCGATCGGGTGGAGCAGAAGCAGCAGCAGAAACAAAACGCCGCCGATGCCACGGCCACGCCGGCCGGCAATGTGCAATCCACCGATCTCGCGCAAAAACAAACGGCGCGGAAAGACGCGCACAGCGCCGTCGATGATTTGATCCTGCTGGCGCCGGGCGATCGCATGCAGCGACATCCTGGCTTTGCCTGTCGCTGAGCAGCATGATCTGCTGCCTGGCACTTCCCTATCCCTAAGCGGCAGGCACTGCTGGACGGGCTTTCGCCGGAGCAGCGGGAGACGGTCATCGCGCTGAATCATCCGGAGGCGGTGATTGACGGCGAGTTGCAATCGGCGAAATTATTGCGCGCGGTCTATAGCGATCGGCAACTCGAAGAAGTGCTCACCGACTTCTGGTTTAACCACTTCAACGTGTTTATCGGCAAGGGCGCCGACCGTTACCTGGTGACGGCGTATGAGCGCGACGTGATCCGGCCGCACGTGCTGGGCAAGTTCCGCGATCTGCTGATTGCCACCGCGCAAAGCCCGGCGATGCTGTTCTATCTGGACAACTGGCAGAGCGAGGGGCCGAACTCGGATGCGGCGCCCGGCGGAATTGCGTTCGTCGAGGGATGCGGCCTTATGGCGCGTCGCGCGAACGCGGCGCAGCAGGCGGCAGCGAATCAGCAGAAGCGGCGCAGCGGTCTGAACGAGAACTATGCGCGTGAGCTGATGGAGTTGCACACGCTTGGCGTGAATGGCGGCTACACGCAGCAGGACGTCACCGAAGTAGCGCGCGTCTTCACCGGTTGGACGCTGGACCAGCCGCAGCGTGGCGGCGGCTACATCTTCCGGCCGCGGCTGCATGAGCCCGGCGACAAGACCGTGCTTGGCCACCAATCAAGCAGGACGGCGAGAACGAGGGCATCGAGGTGCTGACGCTGCTGTCGCGGCAACCGGCAACGGCGCGCTTCATTTCGACGGAGCTGGCGCAGCGATTTGTCTCCGACGATCCGCCGCAAGCCGCTGATTGACTGCGATGGCGAAAACCTACCTGAAAACCGACGGCGATCTTCGCGAGGTGATGCGCACCATGTTCCGCTCGCCCGAGTTCTGGGCGCCGGAAGCTTATCGCGCGCGAGTGAAGACGCCGTTCGAGTTTGTGGCTTCGTCGCTGCGGGCGACCGCAGGCAGAGGTGCTCGATCCGGCGCCGCTGTTGCAGGTGCTGAACAAGATGGGCCAGCCGCTGTATGGTTCCCAGCCGCCGACGGGCTATTCCACGAAGTCGGATGTGTGGGTGAATTCGGCAGCGCTGCTGGATCGCATGAACTTCGGGCTGGGCGCTGGCGACCAACAAGATTCCGGGAACCAGTTTCAATCTTGCGCAACTGATGAACTCTGCGAGTGTGGCGAAGGAGGGGGCGCCGACCATCGACAACTCGTCAGCCTTCGGCGATACCACCGATCCGTACCAGGTGGAGCTGAAGCTGGAGCAGATGCTGCTGGCGGGAGATATTTCAAAGCAGACGCACGACGTGATCGAGCAGCAAATCGTCGCTCCGCAATTGGCGGCCGCGGGACAGAATACCCAGAACGCTCCGAACGTGAATGTGATTGCCGGACTGCTGATCGGATCGCCGGAGTTTCAGAGGAAGTGAAGAACAGTTGTCGGTTGTCAGGGGTCTAGTTGTCGGTTCACTGGACGACTGAGTGCTGAATGCTGAATGCTATTGCAAGTGCTAAGTGCCAAGTGCTAATCGCTAGTTGCTTCTTATGATTACTCGACGAGCATTTCTTAAGAACGGTGCGCATGGCCGTGATCGGCACGGCGGCGGTGCCATCGTTTCTGACGCGTGCGGCTTTGGCGTCGTGAACCCGCGATTCGAACAAGCGGCTGGTGGTGATCTTCCAGCGCGGTGCAGCTGATGGGCTGAACATCGTCATCCCGCACGCGGAGCCGTCGTACTTCACCATGCGGCCGAGCATTGCGATCCCGCGCAACCAGGTCATCGACCTGAATGGCTTCTTCGGCCTGCATCCGGCGATGACCTCGTTCAAGCCGCTGTGGGACCAGGGACATCTGGCGATCGTGCATGCCGCGGGCTCGCCCGACAGCACGCGCTCGCACTTTGATGCGCAGGACTACATGGAGTCGGGCACGCCGGGCGTAAAGAGCACGACCGACGGCTGGCTGAATCGCATGTTGCAATCGGAAGCCGCATCGACACGCCGTTCCGCGCGGTCGCGCTGGGCACTTCCCTGCCGCGCATTCTGTCGGGCAAAGCCTCGGCGGTTGCGGTGAGCAATGTCAACGGCTTCTCCATCGCGAATGGCAGTCCCGCCGCCGTTCCGCTGGGCAACACCTTCGAAGCGATGTATGCGCAGTCGGTCGACAGCGTTCTGCACGGCACCGGCAACGAGACATTCGAAGCGGTGAGAGATGCTGAAATCGGCCGATCCGCAGCATTATACGCCGGCCGCCGGCGCGAATTATCCCAAGGGCCGCTTCGGCGACGCGCTGAAACAGACGGCGCAGTTGATCAAAGCGAATCTCGGCGTACAGATCGCGTTCACCGATATCGGCGGCTGGGACCATCACGTGAACGAAGGCGCGGCTGAAGGGCAACTGGCGAATGTGCTGCGCGACTTCTCGCAATCGATTGCCGCTTTCTGGACCGATCTGGGCCCTCTGGGGGAGGATACGGTGATCGCCACCATGTCGGAGTTCGGGCGCACGGCACGCGAGAACGGCAATCGCGGGACCGACCACGGTCATGCCAACGTGATGTTCCTCCTGGGCGGTCCGGTGAAGGGCGGCCGCGTCTATGGACAGTGGCCGGGCCTGGATCCGGCGCAGTTGAACGAAGGCCGCGACCTGGCGCTCACCACGGATTTCCGCCGGGTGCTGGGCGAAGCGGTGTCGAAGCATCTGGGCAATGCGCAGCTCAACACGGTGTTTCCCGGCTTCGCGAACTCGCCGGGAGAGTTCGTGGGATACGTCAGGGGCTAGGGATTAGGGGATAGGGACCAGTTAGTCGAAGTTCTACTTCGAACCGCCTGACGCAATTCAACGGCTCGTCTTATGAAGGTCGACCAGCAGGTCGCTCGTTGCCAGTCGCGGATTCCCTTGCACTAACCCCTATCCCCTGACCCCTGCTTCCCCAGACATCTAAGCTGCTGGATCGTTCATCCAACTTTCTTGGCCCAAATACCAACTGATATGTTCGACTCGAAAATTCATTTGCGCGCATTTGTATTGGCGGCGATGGTGGCCGCGGTAATGATCACCGCCGGCTGTCACCGCACCTCGGTAAAGTCGCCGCTCAACGCCAACGCCTTTGTTGGCGAGGGCGGACAGCAGCAGCCCACCATGCTGGCGGTTTATCTGCCCTGGTTTGGGCAGCCCGGACACATCAATGTCGGCTACTCATCGCAGGACCGCGTGGTGATCGAGAAGCAGATCGATCAGGCCAGGCAGCTGGGCATCTCGGCGTTTGTAGTGAACTGGTACGGGCAGCACCACAGCTTTGAGGACAAGGCTTACACGCTGATGCAGCAGGTGGCGGCGGAAAAGCAGTTCAAGGTCGCCATCATGTACGACGAGGACGATTCGGATCCGGCGAATGAAACGGACAACATCATCTCGGACCTGCAATATGCCTACGATCGCTACATTGGACCGAAGGCGATTGTGCCGCGCGATGCTTATTTGCAGTATCAGGATAAGCCGGTGATCTTCATCTTCCCCAAGGGCGGTCACGCGGATTGGGCACGCATTCGGCAGGCCACCAGTTCGTGGGAAGATCCGCCGCTGCTGATCATGAAGGATGTTCACCCCGAGTGGGCCAACGATTTCGACGGCTTCTATGCGTGGGTCAATCCGGGTAAACAGGGATGGCAGCCCAACGGCAAAGCCTGGGGCCAGGATTATCTGGACAATTTCTATAAGACGATGGTCACGAAGTATCCCGACAAGCTTGCGGTGGGCGCGGCGTGGCCGGGCTTCAACGACTCTAAGGCCAGCTGGAGCCGCAATCGCAAGATGGATTCGCGCTGCGGGCAGACCTTCAACGACACGCTGCGCATGTTCCGGCGCTACTACACTGCGGATCACCAACTCCCATTCCTGATGATCGAGACGTGGAATGACTACGAGGAAGGGACCGATGTGGAGAAGGGCGTGGCTACGTGTAAGTGAGGAAGACGCTTTTCGCTTTTCGCCAGAGATGATGCACGATCCTGGTTGAATTCGGGTTCCGAGATTCGTAGGTCGTTTGCATGTTCTCGATACATTTCGCGCAACTCGCCTTCTCTGGCGAATAGCGAAGAGCGAGTAGCGAAAAGCGTCCTAGTACTAGTCCCTGCGAACTAGAGCGGCGGTGCTCTTCGGGTTACGTCGATTTTCCCCGCATAAATCCAGCTTCATCAACTTAGGCGAGTGGTTGCGCCGACTATAATTATTGCAACCCACTTCACGGTTCAACCTGCGGTCCGATCGCTCGTCCGCGTTTTACCAATCCCTACAATTGATGGAGCAAGTGAGTAAATGCAGTCAGGTTTGTCCGCAATATTTTGCCAGCTATTGTCTATTGTTCGCCGTAATCTATGGATATCGTTTCTTTCGCTTCCGCTCTTACTATCGCTAACGGCGTGTGGAGGCGGCGACATGGCCTCGACGCAAACGCCGTCTCCAACCCTGCAACCGGCCGGATCGGGTGGCACGGGCTCTTCCGACCCCGGTGCGCAAGGCTCGTCGCCGAGCGGTTCGGGCTCAAATTCGCCGGCGCCGGCACCCGCACCTGCGCCTCCACCTGCGCCTTCGGGACCGCCCGGAGTGCCGCAGGGAGCGACGACCATTTCGGCGGTGCAAACCCTGCCCGGCTGGCAGTGGTGTACGGCCGAGTTGAACGGGCATGAGTGCGCCAGCGGATTAGGCAACGCTACGTCGAGCATGACACCGGACCAGGGTGATCCGGCGCTGAGTGGCAAGTCGGCGTGGTTCACGCTCGCCGGACCGACGCACTATTCGAATGCGCTGTGGTGGAGGCAATTCGGACCGGACACCAAGTCCACGCACTTTGTGTACGACCTGTACTTCTACATGAAGGACCCGGGCGCACCGGAGGCGCTGGAGTTCGACATCAACCAGAGCATGAACGGAAATCGCTGGACGTGGGGCACCGAGTGCAGCTACCGCGACAGCGGACATTGGGACATCTGGAATTCCGAAACGCTGCGGTGGGAAACCACTGATGTTCCTTGTCCGGTCGTATCGGCCAACGAGTGGCATCATCTGACCTGGACGGTCGAGCGGGTGAACGGGCAGGCGCACTACATCAGTGTGGAACTCGATGGCGACCTGCACACGGTGGACAAGTACTACAGTCCGCAATCGCATTATCAGGGTGCCGGGGTGAATGTGGCGTTCCAGATGGATGGGGATTACCGGCAGGATCCGTATTCGGTTTGGCTGGATAACGTTAGTTTGTCGTGGTGGTAGTCGGGGTTGGGGCTGGGTTAAGTTTTCAAATCTCAGTGGTGTCATCCCGAGCGCAGGCGTCCCGCCTTTGGTCGCAGGAGTCGAAGGACTTACTACCGCCGAAGCCCCTTCGGTGCGCGACGGCAAAATGGATTCTGTCGCGACGCGCTCGTAGACTTTGAATGGCTATAGGGGTCCTTCGACTCTGCGTCCGCAAAATCGGCGGACGCTGCGCTCAGGATGACACCTGGAACGAGATGGAGCAGAGCGAAATTCCGACGCGTCAAGTTTCTTCACGTTATGCCGGCACCTGCTCCTCCCGCAACTTGTGTTTCAGGTCGGCGGCGATGAGCTGGCCGTGGAAGCGTCCGTTCTCGATGAAGATCTCGCTGGTGCGCATGCCGGCGATGAGAACTCCAGCCAGATAAATACCGGGCACATTGCTCTCCAGCGTCTGCCGGTCGACAACCGGTTTTTTGTCCACCTCCCCGTCCAGCTTGATGCCGAGCGAGCAGAGAAATTCGAAATCCGGATGATAGCCGGTGAGCGCGAAGACATAGTCGTTCGGCAGCGTGACCTCGCCTTCCGGCGTGTCGAGAACGACATGCTCGAGCGTGATCTCGCGTACACGCGAGTTGAAATAGCCGGCAACCTGTCCGGCCTTGATGCGGTTCTCGATGTCGGGCTTGATCCAGTACTTCACCGACGGACTGATGCCGGGTCCGCGATGCACCAGCGTGACCTTGGCGCCGTGACGCCACAACTCCAGCGCGGCGATGGCCGCCGAATTCTTGCCGCCGATGATGAGCACGTTGAGCCCGAAGAACGGATGTGGCTCGCGATAGTAGTGCATGACCTTGGGAAGGTCCTCGCCCGGGATGTTCATGTAATTGGGGCGATCGTAATAGCCCGTGGCGAGGATGAGTTTGCGCGCGTGATATTCGCGGCGATGCCCGTGGATGTTGGTGGTGTGCACGACGAAGTGGTTGTCGCTGCCTTCGATTTTCTGCACCGGCTCGTACTGGCGCACATCGAGCTTGTAGAACTCGGTGACCTTGCGGTAATACTCCAGCGCCTCCTGGCGGGTGGGCTTCTGGTTCGGGCTGGAGAAGGGGATGTCGCCAATCTCGAGCAGCTCGGGCGTGGTGAAGAAGGTCATGTTGCTGGGATAGTTGAACAGCGAGTTCACCAGGCAGCCCTTGTCGATGTTGGCGACCGTGAAGCCGGCGCGCTTGGCGTCGATGCCGCAAGCCAGACCGGTGGGGCCGGCGCCGACAATGACGACGTCCAGCGTAAAGATGTCAGAGGATTCGCAATCCATGAGATTAAGGATATCGTGTTTCGCGACATCGCTGAGTGACGAAGGAACCGCGGGTGCCCCATCCTGGCCCGACTTTGGGCAGGGTGGGGATTTTCGATAGCCTGCGGATCAGCTTTGGGTTGGTCCCCACCTATTCGAAAAGCGCGAATGTGTAGGGCACCCGGCTTGTTGCGAAAGAAGACAACTGGAGACGGCCCTCTCGGTACTAGCGGACCGCGGGCGTTTGCGGTTCAAGTTCTACGAGCAGTTCCTTCTCTTCGCCCGGCTGCAAACGAAGGAACGCCGGTCGAGAAAGATCAGACGGATCGTGGTAAATCCATTTTTTGTACCCGCGGGCCGATATTGTCAGGACGAGATATTTTTCGGGTGGAACTATGGCCTCCGTCATCCCAGGGCCAATGTCCTGCCCCCCTGAGTAGTTGCCATTTGCTTCGTCGGAGTCAAAAATTGTCCATGCTACCTCAAAATTTAGTATGGGCTTTCCGGTGAGTTTGTCTTTAACGCTCGGATGCAGCACGCCAGCCTTGGGGCCAAGTTTCAAAACAACAGTTGCCGACAATTGGTCTGGTGCTAGAGATACCTCTTTGGTTACGCTGGTACCGGCGAAAGCAATGTAGCCATCTTCAGGCTTGATTGCCTCGACGGTGATCGCGCCCATCTCTAAATGATCGATCCGGAATTGGCCGGCTTCGTCGGTTGTGACAGAACAGTCACCGCGCGATTCTTGGGATCCTGAGGGTGCGTCCCGCCTGTACGTGCACACGTGTACGCCTTTGAATGGTTGACCATTCGCATCAAGTACGGTACCGGTGATAGTGCCATCACCCAAGCAAGGATTAGCAGTCTGGGGAAACGCTGGTAGCGACGCAAGAAGCATGAAGGCGATCCACATAGGTCGCATAAGCCGGGGCCCTCCTTTTTGCCTTCAACCACGGCGGAAAGATACACCACTTCGCCTGTCACCAAACGCGGTGAAAAGATTTGCAAGCTTCGTAGACTAAAAACTGGTCTGCGCTAACCAATCATCATCCGGACTGATAAGTTCTGCTCTTCGGCCCTAGTGATTCCCGAGCAGCTGCGATGCTTGCAAAATCAGCATCGGCTTGAGCCCACTCATCCTTCAAACGCGAATGAGTGGGACACCCGGCACCCGGCACCCGGCTTCACCGCGATCGCGAGCCTTCGTCGATATACAGCGTCAGGTCAAACTGCCTGGTGGCTTTGTTCGGCTGTATCAGCGGATGGACCTTGACGTTGGGGTAGCCGCGTTTCCGGTAGAACTCCTCTACCGTACTTGGCACATCGTCCAGGGCGCGGCAGTCGCCCCGGCGCATGTCATCGAGCGGCAGCAGTTGCTCGATGTCTTTCAGCGAGAAGGCCTGCGCCCATTGAATGCGAAAGTTGCGCAGTTGATAGCGAACGCCGTCTTGCACAGTGACGTACATTACGCCTGCGTTGGACGAAGCGTCACTCCGGGATAGAGTAGTCAGGTCAATGTCCGGGTAAAGATAGCACTGGCTTTTTAGAGCGGCGGTGAGGGATAGTCTCACTCTATCCATCAGGTCTTTCGACGTGCCCTGCTGGTCGACCACCAACGCTTTTGCTTCTTCAATCTGAGAGCGAGACAGATCATTCGCTCCCTTGATAACCACGTCCTTGATGGTGATCTTCTCGCCCGCATCAGGCTTTTGAGCTGCACAGCAAATTGCGGCGGTGAGGAGTAAGACAGCCACTACGCCAGAACGGTTCATTCGTTCTCCCTGCGATATGGGCACTGCCTGTAAAGGCCTATCGTAAACGAGCAATAGGTCTCACTCGTAGAAGTTTCTACGGGGCCGCATGAGTTTTCGCCCATAGTAGGTTGTGCCGTAGAGATGGTTGCAACCAGGATCAGACGGCTGAGGGGCCAAGTCCGTTCCTGCTCCTACCGAAGGCCGCCTCCGCTGGGTCACTTATGTAAAGGCGATGTTACGCCAACAATCCCCCCTGACACGCCGCTTGGATGGCCCGCGTTTGCCCCCAGAATTACCCAGTAAGCTTGCGGCTCATGGGATGACCTCCTTCACTGCGAACACGCTGTGCAGGGGGCGGCAGTAGTAATGATTGCACTAAAGCCGGTCGAGTCGTCGTAGAAGACGCCATCCTTGTTGACGCCGAAGGAGAGGACATCGCCTGCCTTCAGCGATAGCTTCGGGAAATGAAAGCTCTCCCGGCCGCCAACCTTATCGGGATGTTGCGCGGGCGGCCCCAGGAGCTCTCCTCTGAAGAGCGGGGCGCCATTAAGGTATACCAATCCGATAATGCCCGTGGGATTGGTGTCGAGTATCTCGAAAAATCCGTGGATGTAGTAAATTCCCGCGGCTGGAGCCGTCCATTGCACGATTGTGTCTTCACCGTCATCTTGCCCGGGGTGAATAAGCAGGATGTCTGGTGGGTCAACTATGTTCGTAAAATTAAGCCAGCCCCTGGTCGTATTGAATGACACATATGGCGTGTGGTCCCACCAAAGCTCCGCGGTCCAACAAACCACACCCATGGCGCCCCAGACGTCCTCGCAATCAAGGTTGTAGTAGGGATTTGTGTTGAACGATGTTCCCGTAATCCCGTATCCGTAGCTCCAGGCTCCGTTGGGATTGGAGTCTTTGAAGTCCTTCGTGGCGTCCCATGTTTGGGCAGCGCACGTAACTGTCAGAACCAGAGCTACGACGATTAACTTAATCGATGTATTGAGCCTCATTGGTTATCTCCGTTTGTCTTAAGTGACCAGAAACCCCAGGAGGAATCGGGAGTCATTGGAGAACAGATGCGGAGGTTTTACTTCTCCATCGCAGGGAACGGTGGGGATGCGAAAAGGCCGGGAATCTTTCCCAAGGCACCCGATAGCATTTCACAGCTTCAGTGCACGTTTGTCAGTGATGTGCGCCACGTTGGCCCGTGATGAGGCACTCGGCGGGACTAACATCAACTGCCGAAATCGGATGGGATGAGAAGCCCGGTCTCAGGAGCGAACGCTATACGCGCCCCGTTAGCGACGCGCTCGAACTTTTGCGTACCGGCAGCATCATAACCCCGGAGCTGGGCCACCGCCGCAGTTCAGTTATGTAAAGGGGATTAATCGACAATTGCCGTTCCAATCGTGCGTGCCGTGTGATGCCTGGTTTCGTCAGCAGCTTGATTTGTCCCTGAACTCTGATGACACCGGGCAGAGTTGCTCGTCATAATGACAGCACGTTGTCGCAGTACGGCAAGACAGGGCATGACCGAACGGGAGGGGTATATGAAGCAGACTCTTGCGTACGTGGTAACTTTTTTGTGCCTATGCACAGCATTCATCACGGCACAAACGGTTTCCAACCCATCAACCACGATGTCGGTGTGGAATGTTCACACGTTCGAGATGGGATACCCTCCCAAGGAGCAACGTTCCAACTATATTTTCGGCGTCCTTACACCGGAAAAACCGATAACAATTCGCCGCATAGAAGCCATAAGCGGCAGCGGCCCCAGGTATAACCCACCACTCCACGGCGTGCAGGAGCCACCTGCCGAACCTATACCATGCCCCTCCCAATATTCGATAGAGATTACGAATGGCGCGGTGACCCAGACTATCCCTATCTCTAACGTGTTCATAGACAAGAGGTCGTCACAAACGTTCACGGACAGCGGCGCTGTGAACCTATCCTTCGCGGCACAAAGCCGAATTACCGTTTCAGTCATTGCGCCGAAGCCAACGTTTCCACCCGTTTATTGCAGCCTCTCTGGTTTAGACATCTCTATTCAGTACGAGCCATCTGAAACCCTGCAAAAGCAGGAGCCAAATTAAAACGAAAGCCAGGGATGGGTTTCGTAGCTGTTGTAATCCCGCTGACAGCCTGACATAGCGCAAGCAACAGCCGATGACCGGGGCCTCCACAAAACCCATGCGTGAAAGTTCATGCCTAGGGGGCGAAGTAGCTCGAGATATCGATAATGAGCTGCGTCAACTCCGAGGCGTAGGCGTCGAGGCTGCCATCGCTGTTGGGTACGATGGCCAGGTTCGAGGTGATCATCCCGTCGATGGCATTCAGGGTTGAGGCCAGCGGCGGCTGACCCGGGTCCGGCCACAAGCTGAGATAGTGCATCGCTGCCGGCGGCACCACGGTCGCATTGAGGACGTAGGCTTGCGCGGTGTTCGGCGGAGCACACACGCTGTTCACTACGTCGACGGTCTTCTCGCCCTGGAACGGCTGACCCCCGTTCTGCCGCGTGTCCAGCACCCGGCAGGGCGCCGTGGGATAAAGCGCCAGGCCTCCAGGGGCTGGGCCCGCGAAGTAGCCGTTGATATCCACCACCAGGTGAGTGCTATCGGAGGCATATACCGAGATGCCCCCGTTCGTACCCGCCGGAACGATCGCCGCATTGGCCACCGTCGTCGCCGTACGATTGTTCAGGGTCGAAACCACGGGCTGGCCCTGGCCCTGCGGCCACACCGTCAGATAGTGCAGCGGCTGTCCGAAGGGATACGGCACTACCGTGAAGTTGAATGAGTACGCCTGGATGGTTACGTCCGCCGGCATGCAGGGACTGCTCTGAACCGCGAAGTCTCTCTGCTGTGCGCCGACCAGCGCCGGTCCGCCCAACTCACCGCCCGGGTTGCGGGTGTCGATCACGCGGCAAGGCGGCAGCGGGTAGAACTTATAGTTCTGCGCTCCGGCGGCGCTGAAGTAGCCGTTGACGTCGAGGATCACGTCCGTCGTACTGCTGGCATAGATACTGACCGCGTCGTTCGTGCCGGCTTGCACGATGACCGCCTCGGCCTTGGTCCTCCCATCACGCGAGTTCATGGTCGAGATGCCCGGCTGCGCCAGCCCGGCGGGCCAGACCGTCAGGTATCCCAGCGAGCCGTGCGGCACTACCGTCACATTCAGCGAATAGGCCTGCGCGCTGGTTGGAATCCCGCAGCCGCCAAGCTGCGGAATGATGAAGTTCTGCGAAGTGCCGCCAGGGATGGGTGTGCCGCTCTGTCGGGTGTCGATCAAACGGCAGGGCGTGACCGAACTGAACTGGAGTCCGCTGCCCGGCTGAAGGAAGTAGGCGCTGACGCCGTAGTTTCCCAGCATGGTCAGATTGCACGATCCCACACCGCTACAGGCGCCACTCCAGCCCACAAAGCTCCAGTTGTATGCGGTCGCTGCGTTTAGCGTGACCGGCGTCAGCGAAAGATACGTGTGAGTGCAACTGCCGGGGCAGTTGATGTTGCCGTCGGTACTGGTAACCGTGCCTTGTCCGCTGATCGAAACCGTCAAGGTGTAACTGTTCTGGGTGAAGGTCGCGCTCGCCGACTCGGGTCCGCTCATGGTGACATTGCAGGTGAGACTGTTGCCGCTGCATGCCCCTCCCCACGCATTCAGGCTCCAGCCCTGCGCGGGATTCGCGGTAAGTCCGACGACCGTGTTCGAAAGATAGCTGTGGGTGCAGGTGCCGGGACAGTTGATGATTCCATCGCCGCTGGTCACCGTTCCGCTGCCGGTAGCGGAGACAGTCAGGGTATAGCTGAGCTGCGTGAAGGTCGCCGTCACCGACTGGTTCTGCGACATGGTCAAGGTGCAGGACGGATTGCTGCCGGTGCAGGCGCCGCTCCAGGCGCTGAAAGTCCATCCGGCTACCGGCGTGGCATTCAATGTGACCTGCGCGTTGTGCGCATAGAGATGAGTGCAGGCCCCGGGGCAGTTGATGAACCCGTCGGTGCTGGTCACGGATCCCTGGCCCACGGTCGAGACGCTCAGTGTGTCCTCGGTTACCTGGAATTTGAAGGCAATGCCACAGCCGCCGCCGGTGGTGCAATTGCTGCCGCCTTCTTTCGTGATCCCGTAGAAGTTGTGATCGCTGCCTTGCATCAGGCCGGCATAAGGATAGACGCCATCGGTGCAATTGGACTGCGAGCAGAAGTCATAAAGCTTGCTCAACGAGCCGCTGGAAGTTATGGCGAAAATCGTGCCGAAGTTCTTCGCGCCCCCTAAATAGGTGGTGCCATAGAAGTTCCCGTCCGCGCCTTGCACCAACTTACCAATGGGCTCGTGCCCATCGGCGCAGGAGGGTTGGGAGCAGAAGCTATACAACGTGGTTAACGTGCCGCCCGGGGTCATCTTGAATACCGTTCCGGCGTCGTTACCGCCGTAGACACCGGTGCCGCCGTACACGGTTATCCCGTAGAAGTTCCCGTCGCTGCCTTGCATCAGTCCGCCGTCGGGCTCGTAGCCATCGGTGAGAGTGAAGCTGTGCAGCGTGGTGAGTGATCCGCTCAACGAAACTTTGAAGATCGTCCCGTAGCTATCGGCTCCGCCCCCGGTGGTACCGCCGTAGAGGTATCCGTCGCTGCCTTGGACCAGTCCTCCCATTGGGCTGAGACCGTCGGCGCCAGCCGTGAAACTGTACAGGAGGCTCACGGATCCGGTGGGGGTCATCTTGAAAACTGAGCCGCAACCACCGCCCCCGCAGGACACGGCGCCGCCGCCTGGACTGGTGCCGTAGAAATTTCCGTCGCTGGCCAGTAGCAGCGGCGACCAGGGAGTGCACGCATCGTGAGGATAGCCGCTGAAGGCATGCAGGACCGCCATCCCGCCGCCGGGACTGATCTTGACCGCCGCGCCGCAGCCGGACGGAGTGTTGCCGCCAATCGTGGTCACTCCATAGAAGTTGCCGTCATGGCCTTGTACGACACCCGCGTAAGGATTGCCTCCGCCTTCTACTCCGGTGAAGTTCGCCAAAGTGGTCAGCGAACCGGCGGTAGTAAGTTTGAAGACAGTGCCGTAAGCTCCGGGACTTCCGTTGCCTCCCTCAAAAGTTGTGCCGTAAAGATTTCCGGCAGAGTCCTGTACCAGCAGGCCGAGAGGATACTCGCCATCGGTGCAATCTGAATGTGCGCAGAAGTTGTAGATGGGGAGCAAATTCTGGGCAGATGAACTGGTTGCGAACGCGGCACACAGCAGGACCGCCAGGACGACGACTTTCCATGAGCTGAGGGTCTTCATAACCAATCCTTTGTCGGCAGGTCGAGGAGGAGGAGGAGGAGAAAATGTTCTTTTCGGAGCGCGTTATCCCGGTGGAGATCCGGAGGAGCAGGGATCTCAGGCACAGGCAGGTGCGGATTGGAGTCAGTGCAAACTACAACCCCAGCGTAAAAGGCACACTCTGCCCCAGAGGACTTACATGGGATTAGTAACGCCCGCCTGGTGGATTGTCAGTGAATCGGGTCACAGCTTCGGGTGATAACGTGCGAAACGGGACACGCCGCCGCTGGTGGTGGGAAGTAGCCGGAGATGTCGAGGATCAGTTGCGTGATCCGGGTCGGATCGCAGCCATGGCACGAACGTCCTTGGACACTGCAAGCACCTGCAAGTAGTTCAGCAGCGTGTCCACACTCATTGGCCAATGTGCGGTCAATCAGGAATCCCATCACCCGATCCGACCTGGATAGTTCAGAATTGCCTGCGTGATCTCCGATCTGCGCCTCAACTCACGGCAATCACGGCTATGCCGGTCGCGGGTACGCCGCTTACGTTCCGGCAATTCGCCTGAACGACGTAGGTAGCCTTCAGCGTTCCTGCGGCTAAGAGGGCGGTATTGGCTCCAATACCCTGGATGGCATTCATCGAACCAGTGACCATCCAGGTACAGCTTTGCACCTGGCTGCCGTCGCTGAAGTTGGCGGTAAACTGCTGCACGCTGCCCGAGGGCATGACGACGGGTGACGGCGTGATGGTGACAGTCGGGTTAGCGGCACTGGCGGATACCACACTGGCCAGAAGTAGTAGACAAAGTAGCGAACATTTCATCGGAAATTCCTTTCCTGTGCGATTAGGTTGAACCACCCCAAGGTCGGAATGGCGGAGCGGGGCGCACCGTCCGCCTGATGAGCGGCATAATGGGCTGGCTGGGCGCCGGCTTCAAGGTTCCGGGCCGCCATATCTGGGTAAGTTCTGGTAGTGCGGCTAAACTGCGCAAGCATCGGGAGTTGTGCAGAAAGATATGCAGAAGGTGGATAGCCGGCGATGGAGGCAGCGCTCGTGGATCCGGATCTTCGGCACGTTCATGCCGCTGCCGGGCGCGGGTAATTCCGCCTGATCGACGCTAGGTGTCTGAGGGTTTTGCCTGCCATCCGATGACCGCCCCGGGCAGCGACGGATCGCGTTCTTAAACTAAAAACTACTTCGAGCGCTCACGAGAGAGTTCCGGCTTTCGTCGGACGCCGAGTCACGTTACACTTGGCGACAATCGCGGACGTGCGCCAATAGAGGGGGAGTGCGATGAACAATCTGGCTTACAGCAGCAAAGGTCTGGCTCTGACCGAGCAATTTGAAGGACTGCGGCTCACCGCTTACCAGGATTCCGTTGGCGTCTGGACGATCGGATACGGGCACACCGGCGCTGATGTTCATCCCGGGCTTACCATCACGCAGCAACAGGCCAGCGCGCTGCTGCTGAAGGACGTGGCCAGCGCTGCGGCGGACGTGAATCGACTGGTGACGGTTTCGCTGACTCAGAATCAGTTCGACGCGCTGGTGGATTTCGTCTTCAATGCCGGGGGCGGAAACTTTGCCAGCTCCACCTTGCTGCGCAACTTGAATGCCGGCAACTACGCCGGCGCGGCGGCGCAATTTCCCAGGTGGGTGCACGCCGGAAATCAGATACTGCCGGGGCTGGTAGCCAGACGCAAGTCGGAGCAGGCGCTGTTCCTCGAGGCCGCGGCCGTAGCGGCGCAGGGTGCGGCAGCCGCAGAGGGTTCATCGGTAAGTTAGCGAGCAAGCGTAGTCCGTGCTTCCTGCGGACTTGGAGCGCTGGCCGCCCGGCCGCTCATTGCATTCTTGCCAAGCACCAAGACTCCCAGCAGAACTGCCGACCACTCAAGCCTGTTCGGCATCCACGCAACTTGTGGTCGTCGAGGTTAGTTTCGTTGTTCAAGTCGGACATTCAACGCTCCCTGAAAGGCTATCCAGTGTGGTGATGCAACGTTCGATGCTGAATACGGGCGTGGGTTTTCTGCCAAACCTAAGCGGTTTGCCTGATATTTAGATAACAACGGCCAGCTGGGGGCCAGCCTACGCTTGTGCATTCTGTTGCAAACTATTTGACACCGTATTCCAACTTGAAGCAGAATTCTGAGACTTTGTTTTCCGGGCCACGCCGTGTTGCTGCCGCTCTCCTTATGACTTTCCAGCACTGACCTCTGCCTGTCAGGCGCCGGGGTTCGGGATCGGGGACCTTTCACGCACACCTTGCTGTTTTGGCTGTTTCGAATACCTGAGAGAGAAGAGGACTGTCTTGACAAAGAAATTGTTGTTGGCGCTCACAGCGCTGCTACTTACCGCTTCTTGCGAATTACAAGCACAAACATTGACTAACCTTGTCCACCCGGCACCGGATGGAGCCGAGATTGAAATGCTGATGACCGACGGCACCGTCATCGTGCAGGGAAACCAGGGTCAGGACTTGTACAAGCTCACGCCTGACATTACCGGCAGCTACGTGAACGGCACCTGGACGCAGTTGGCGAGCCTGGAGTCCAACTACGATCCTTACGCGATGGCGGAGGCCGTTCTGGCCGACGGCCGCGTGCTGATTGAAGGCGGCGAATACAACTTCGGTCAGCTTCTCGTTCACCAACCTTGGCGAAGTCTACGATCCGCTCGCGAACGCGTGGACGCCGCTGACTCCGCCTGCGGGCTGGGACTACATCGGCGATTCGCCTTGCGCAGTGCTGCCGAACGGCGACTTCATCATCGGCCGCAAGTTCGACATGCAGATGGCCGAGCTTGATCCCGCACACCATGACATGGACGGCGCTGGGCTCGTCCGGCAAGAGCGACTGGAACGCCGAAGAAGGCTGGACGCTGCTGCCCGATGGCACGCTGCTGACGGTGGACGTGCTGAACAACCCGAATTCGGAGCGCTACATTCCTTCGCAGCAGCACTGGGTCTCCGACGGCAGCACCATTGCCAACCTGCAGGGTCCGCCGGAAGTGGGCTGCATCAACTACGGTGGCGGCCAGTACTGCCCGCCGGGAGAAACCGGCAACGCAATTCTACGGCCGGATGGATCGGTGTTTGCTACGGGTGCGACCCACACGGGCGCGCATGCGGGACATACTTCCGTCTATCGCCCGGGCGCCAGGCCGCAGGATCCGGGCACCTGGACTGCTGGACCCGACTTCCAGAACGGCGACGACGCCGGCGACAACTGGGCTGTCCTGCTTCCCAACAGCCAAGTGCTGGTGGAAGGCAAACAGCGGCCGGTTCTACGAGTGGGACGGCACCAACTTCACCCCGACGCTGAGCAGCTTTGGCGGAGCTCTGATCGTTCTGCCGAACGGACAGGTGCTGGTTGGCGGCGATCGCAAGTCTACACGCCGGCCACCGGTGGCGGGCAGTTGTACTGGCGCCGGCCGTCATCTATGCTCCGACGACCGTCAGCCGTGGTCAGACCTATCACACCATCGGACGCGGCTTCAACGGCTGGTCGCAGGCGGCATCGTTCGGCGACGAGTTCCAGACGGCGACCAACTACCCGTTGGTGCGCATCGTCAACAACGCTACCGGGCATGTTTTCTATGCTCGCACCCACGACCACAGCACCATGGGGATCGCCACCAAGGCGTTTCCGACCTACACCTATTTTGATGTGCCGGCGAACATGGAAACGGGCGCCAGCAAGCTGTACGTGGTTGCCAACGGCTTCCAGTCGAATGCCATGCCGATCACGGTTAACTAGTTAAGGAAAACTGGTACATCCATTCTCCTCCTGCGCCACAGACCCTCGGGTCAGGCAGGAGGAGATTGTTTTTGCGGGAAAATAAGAATCCGTGGGGTTAGCCGGAATAGGAATAACTTCAGACCTTCCCCATTTCACCGTCCCTGTGGCGGCGGCGCCTAAGCTAGACATTGTCTTGCCGGAGAGAATCGGCGATGCTAGAGACCTGGTGAGCTGGTCATCCCGCCGGCCGCCAAACCTTCATGGACGTTCTCAAGAAACTTTTCGAGAAAAGCTTCGGCGCTCCCGCGGAATTCGTACGGCCGCTGCGCGGACAGTTAGGCGGCGTCCGAGCGGCAGCTGTTTCGGCTGGGCAATACGGCACACAAGGCGATTGGCGTTATCTACGATTCGCGCGAGGAGAACGTCGCCTTCCTGGAATTCTCCCGGCACTTCCGCCGGCACGGGCTGCCGGTTCCGGAGATTTATGCTGACCATCTGAAGCGGGGCGCCTACCTGGAAGAAGATCTTGGGGATCTGACGCTGTATGAGTTCTTGTCCAAGAACCGCGCTGGCGGCGAGATTGCGGCGGAAGTGAGCGCGGCGTATCGCAAGGTGGTCGCGACTCTTGCCACGCTTTCAGGTGGAAGCCGGCCGCGATCTGAATTACAAAGTCTGCTATCCGCGGGCGCGCTTCGACCGGCAATCGATCGCCTGGGACCTGAACTACTTCAAGTATTACTTTCTGCGGCTGTCGGGCACCCCGTTCAACGAGCAGCGGCTGGAAAATGATTTTCGCCGGCTGACGGCGTTTCTGCTCAAGGCCAGGAGCGACTACTTTCTCTATCGCGACTTTCAGTCACGTAACATCATGCTACGCGACGGCGAACCGTTCTTCCTGGATTACCAGGGCGGGCGGCACGGAGCGTTGCAGTATGACATCGCTTCCCTGCTCTTCGATTCCAAAGCCGACCTGCCGCCTGATTTTCGCCAGCAATTGCTTGATCAATACCTGGACGAGCTGAGCAAGTTCGTCGAGCTCGATCGCGACGATTTTCTGCGTTACTACTATGGATTTGTTTATATCCGCATCATGCAGGCGCTGGGCGCGTATGGCTTTCGCGGATTGTATGAGCGCAAAACACATTTCCTGCAGAGCGTGCCCTTTGCACTGGCGAATGTGCGGTGGCTGCTGGAGAACGTTGAGCTCCCCATCAAGCTGCCGGCCCTGATGAAGGCGTTCGGGACCATGCTGGGATTGGAAACGCTGCAACCGGCGGTGGAGCCCGATCGGCTGACCGTGCGGGTATCCAGCTTCTCGTTCCATCGCGGCGTGCCGCAGGACAACAGCGGGCATGGTGGCGGCTTCGTTTTCGACGCGCGCGGCTTGCCGAATCCCGGCCGCGAGGAGCGATTCAAGGCGCTGACGGGAAAAGACACTGCCGGTGATCGAGTACCTTGAGCAATATGCGAGCGTGCCGCAATACCTGTCGCACGCCGAGGCCCTGGTGGATGGCAGTGTCAGTAATTATCGGGAGCGCGGCTTCAAACATCTCATGTGTCGCCTTCGGCTGCACCGGCGGCCAGCATCGCTCGGTGTACCTGGCCGAGTCGCTGGCGAAGCATCTTCGCTCACAGGATGGAATCGACGTGATTCTGCGGCACCGCGAGCTGGAGAAGCTATCCTGATGCGCGCCATCATCCTGGCGGCGGGCCTGGGGACGCGGTTGCGGCCGCTCACCGACGACCGTCCCAAGGCGCTGGTCGAGATCGACGGCCGTTCGCTGCTGGAGCTGGCACTCGAACGCTTGCGCAGCTTTGGGATCAGCGACGTCATCGTCAACGTGCATCACTTCGCCGACAAGGTTGCCGGTTATCTGCAAGCGCACGCGAACTTCGGCATGAACATCGCCATCTCAGGCGAAGAAATACTGCTTGATACCGGCGGCGGCTTGAAGAAGGCGAGTTGGTTTTTCCTGCAGGACAACAATGACCAGCCATTCGTCGTACACAACGTCGACGTGCTCAGCTCCATTGACCTTGACCGCATGGTAGAGGCTCACCTGGCTCGGAAGGCGCTAGTCACCTTGGCCGTGCAGGGCCGCGACACCACGCCGCCACCTGCTGTTCGACGAGAATCTTCAACTTCGCAAGCGAGAGGTTGAGCCAGGACGAGACGGCGCGGCAAATTCGTCATCGCTCTCGCAGCTTCAGCCGCTGGGTTTTTGCGGCATCCACGTAATCTCTCCCCGAATCTTTCGCGCTCATGCCGGAGGAAGGAGTGCTTCTCGATTATCCCCGCCTATCTTCGGCTGGCGGCGCAAGGCGAGCGCATCCTGGGATTTCGAGCGGATGAATATTACTGGAGAGACCTGGGCACGCAGGCGAGCTTGAGTCAGGCTGCGCGTGACTTGCGAGAACATACTTTACGGCCGTAAGCGCCTTTGGACAGACTCGTTGCTATTCACCGATCCAGACCGGCGTTGCCGACGGCTGTCCGGAAGAACCAGCGATTTCGCACCACGGACTTTCGGATACCCCGAAAAGTCAGCTCAGCGAATTCGCTGCCCTCGAACCGCTGGCAGTCTTTCTCTCCAAAAATGCTGTAGCACAACCAGACCATGCAGGCTAACGCGTACGTTAGTGAGTTTATTCGAGAGAGGGTGATCGGGCTTAACGCTCCATGACGAGAGAGGCTGGTAAATACCAGCGTATTCACAAGTGCGAACATTCCGAAGCCGAAAACCAAACCAAAGACAAAACTCTTACGCGAAATAGCAAAACGGCGGCCGACCAGGATAATTGCTGCAGCCAGGAGCACTTGCGCGATGCTTACAGTCCGGTTGAAAAGAAACAGCGCATCCTTCGCAGCACCGGAGTTCGGGCTTTTTGAAACATTGGTCGCGAAGCCAACCAGCGCAATCAGCGCGATCCCCGCGCAAAGATAAAGGAAGACGGAAGTCGAGGGCCGTAGCGGACGCCTTACAAAAACTCTCCTGATAACGTTCCAGAGAATCGCAGCACTCAGGATGCAACCCAGTATCAGATCGACGTAGTAGCCGTAGTAGTAGGCCACGTAAGACACTCGGCTCACACCAAACAAGATGACCTCACTCACCACTTGGCAGATCGTGTAAGCGAAAAAGTAAGGGTAGGAGCGATGCACTCCCCGGCGATACATCGCCACGACTATTCCCGCCAGCAAGAAAACTGGGAGGATCCAGAGAACGTAATCGACCAGGGTCAGGTGCATCGTATCTCCTTCACGGTCGGCTTCGATCGGCGCTGTGGGAATGTCTAAGCTGCAAAGCAAGTATCGGACACGCTGATCGGCTGAACAATAGAAAAGTCGGCTATTGCCACGAGTCTGAAGGCGGGCACTTCACGAACAAAAAGAGAGGGCAGCCGATGAGCTGCCCTCTGGTGAGACGTTGATGAAGGTTCCGGATTACGGCTCGGGAACGCTGGCGAACTCGACGTTCTGAACCTGAACGCCGCTGACGGCCACGCGGCCATCGGTCCAGGTGACGAAGGCTTTTTCGCCCTGGGCGGTGGCGTAGTCATAGTCACCGGCGTAGCAGGGCTGAACGCCACCGTCATTCTGGGTGGGTTGAGGAATCAGAGTGTCGCTGATCTGGATGTTCGCGCCCCAGGTCGCGCCGTTGTCGGTCGACTGGATGCCGTAGCGATTGTAGCTGCATCCGGCATCAGTAGCGGTGTTGCAAGCCGAGGTGGCCTGACGGCGGTCATACCACGAAGCCGTAACCTTGGCCTCGAGGCTGGATGCCGGTAGGGTTGTAGTTCATCGACAGCGAGGGCATCCACTGGGTCTTGTACTGGCCGCCCGGATCGTCGTTCAGCTTGATCGGGGTGGACCAGGTCACGCCGTTATCGGTGGAGCGGACATAGTAGATGTCGCCGTGATCATTGGCAGCCTGTCCGGCGCCAGCGTACACGTAGTGCACGACGTTGCCCGGACCGACGGCCGGCTCGCCCCATCCCATGTGCCGCCAGATAGGAGCGACATCAGCGAAGTAGGGGTTGGAAGAGCACACGCCATCGCCAACAGCGTTGAAGCGCGGGCCCATGGTGGCCGAAGTCCAAGTCACGCCGCCATCGGTGGAGCGGAACATGATGTTCTGGCGGGTGGAAAGTCCACCGCTGCCCTCATCCATGCCGGCTACGAAAACCGTGCTGGTATAGCCCGTGGTAGGCGCCGGCGGGCCAACCGGAGCGCCGGTGACCTGTACGTCGCGGATAAAGGTTGCGGTATTGCTGATGGTCACCGTGGTCCAGGTGGTGCCGTCGTCGGAGTACACCAGCTGCAACGCGCCGTTGCCGATCTGGTAGTTGCCGAACGAGATATACATGCGGCCGTACTTCTTGCTGAAGGGATTGTTGTCGACCCACAGGGATTCGCGGTCGTCAGCGCCGCTGTTATGCGCGCAGGCGCCGACCGTCCAGTTGGCTCCATCAGGAGAGGTCCACAGACCGATACCCTGGCCGCCGCAGCCGGTAGCCAAGTCGCCGGCAAACCACTTGTTGAGCTTGGTATTAAAGATGACGATGGGATCGCCGTAGTTCGTTCCGTGCCCTGTCGAAAATGGGGGCGGGCTGATCTCGGTAAAGGTGGCGCCACCGTCGGTGGAGTAGGAGGTGCCGGAGTAGTTATTGCCGTTGTGATCGTTGTAATTCACCACGATCACGTTCTCGCTGGGACGAGTGCTCTTGTACACCATGCTTTCGCTCTTGGTGCAGGAACTGCCGTTGGTGCAGGTACGATTGCTGACCAGAACGTTGGGTGGCTGGGGAGCGTCATTGTCCGGCGCATCACCTTCTACATCCATATCAGGACGTGGAATGACACCGCATTCCATTAATGCCAGGCCAGCGCGCATGTTTTCCTGCTGCAGCAGGTGCAGGCTGGCGATCTGCGAGCAGTCAATACCAGTTGATGTCAATTGCGCCTGGGCCAAGCTTGGCCCAAACGTACACGCTGCCAACAGAGCGGCTGGAAGCGCGAAACGGAGCATACCTCGAATGTTGTTACTCATCTTTCTCCTCTCTCCGCGCCAGATTTGCCCTGGCCCGAAGCTTCAGGCTGCGTAGTAGAAGTGGGCACCGGGGCTTTCGAGGCGAAATAAGTCTCGTCCATCCAGATACCGGTTTTGTCTTTCAAAGCTTTCAGCTCGTCGCGCAAGTTGTCCGCTTCGAGTTTCTTTTCAATCTGTGAGGACACATCATTTAGATCTTTACGGCTATTTTTCACCAGCTGGATAAAAACATATTCGGTTGGTCCGTCGGCCAACTGCGTCCACTGCCCTTCCTTCAATCCGAAAGCGACCTTGTCCATCTGCGGCGGCAACTCTCCACGCTGGAAGGTCAGGGGCTCGGTATCGGCGACCACATCGGTAGTGCCATGCGGCGTCGATTTGAGGATGATGAAGACGTCCTGCTTGGAGGCGATCGCCTGCTTAACCTTGTCGGCCATCGCCTTTGCCGATGCTGGGGTCAGGTTTCCCGGAGCGGTAGCGTTGGGATCTGCCATGATGAAGACGCGGCGAATCTTCACCACGTCATAGTCTTCAAGATGGGCGTCGTAATACGCTTTGATCTGCTGCGGGGACGGCTGCGATTTCTGCTTCAGCTTGCCGAACTCGGCGTTGGAAAGAATCTGCACACGATCGATGGCCAGCTGACGCTGCACCAGCGGCGTGTCCTGCAAATGGTTGGCGGTGGCCTGCTGCGAGAGCGCCAACAGGGACGAGTAATTTTCGGCCAGGCTCTTGCGGTTCAGATCGGCCGGCCCCTGCGTAGTTTCCAGGTCGGAGACGTACTGCTCAAACTGTGCCTCGGTAATCTGGAGGTCGCCAACTTTCAAAATGATCTTGTCTTTGTTGGCCGAAGAGGTGTTGGTGGTGGAAGCGGAGCTGGCGTTTTCCGCGGGCTTACCGGAGTCGGACCCAGGTTGGGCCTGCGCCTGTCCGATGGCTGCGAAACAAATGCTGAGCAGAAAAGTGCGATAGATGAGTCTACGAACGCGGCGTACTGCTGCTAGTTCCCTGTACAAAGCTAATACCCTTTCGCCCCCAGGGTACTTTTGACTGGCTTGCCTGTGCGGTGGACCGTACAGGATCGGCGCAGTCTTGAGCCTGGATCTTCAAAATGCAGTGATGAATGGGAAATTTGCAGTTTCTGTCGAGAGAGTCTGTCTTTAGCCCAGCTGTCCAGAAACTACTCCCGATAGTAGCCGAGTCTCTCGATTCCAGCAACTCCAAACTTGATTCGCATTGCGAATTATTGCTCATAATCGGTGCGTGCTTAGCGTGGCTAGGGTGCGAGCGGTGTCCGCTCTCGGACACATCGACCCGGCAGGCCAGTCCCTCTCTGTGGGACGTCATCTCTGGATGCCCACCTTCTCTGTCCAGCCCGGCCCCGGAAAATCAAATTGCCATGAATTTCCGCGATTCCGGAGCGCGCAACTGAGTCCGAAGCAACACGTCTGAGCTGCTGCTCATCTACCCGGACGTTAGCTACTTCGCTTCGAGGCCTCTGATGTCGCGCCCGTCTCTTTGTACTGCTTCTCTTTGTACTGCTTCTCTTCGTACTGCGTCTTTCCTGATTGCCGCATTTTTCCTTTTGACAGCCAGTGGTTGCGGAGGCGGAAGTTCCAGCGGCAGCAACGGCTCTGGTGGTTCCGGCACACCCAACGTCTCTATTGCAATCTCTCCCACCAGCGCCACCGATGCTTCGGGCGGCACTCAGCAATTCACGGCCACGGTCACCGGATCGAGTAACCTTGCCGTGCAGTGGGAAGTGAACGGTGTTGCAGGCGGGAACACGCAGGACGGAACGATTTCGACCGGCGGTCTCTACACCGCGCCCACGACTGATGTGTCCCTGCAGGTAACGGTGACGGCGGTAGCAAGCGCGGATCCCAGCAAGAGCGCGAACGCGACCGTCACCATCACTCCGGTGATCGCTCCGCCACCACCACCTCCTCCTCCGCCACCACCGCCACCGCCGCCAATTACGGTGACTATCTCGCCGACCACGGCGACGGTTGCTGAGGCAGGGACGCAGCAGTTCGCCGCCACGGTCACGGGAACGACGAACACGGCCGTGACCTGGTCGGTCGACGGCGTCAGCGGCGGGAACAATACCGTGGGTACGGTGGGCAGGGATGGGTTGTACACGGCTCCGGCTACTGCGGGCGGACACACCGTGACTGCGACCAGCGTCGCCGATCCGAGCAAGAGCGCCAGCGCGTCGGTGGCCGTAATAACGATGACGATTTCGCCGCAGAGCACCTCGCTGACACCGTTTGGGACGCGCCAGTTCACGGCCACCGTCGGCGGCTCCGGCAACGATGGGGTTACCTGGTCCGTCGATGGTATAGCGGGCGGAAATAACGCGGTCGGCACCATTAGCAGCAATGGCTACTACATTGCGCCCAGCGGCACGGGAGCACATACGGTCACGGTGACGGCCGATGTGCTTCCGTCCTACACCGTGAATGCCAACGTGTCGGTGATCAACGCGCCGCCGGGCAGCGCCGCGGTGCTGACGTATCACAACGATGACGTTCGTGACGGCGCGAATGTGAATGAGACGACGTTGAACACGTCGAACGTAAATACCCAGCAGTTTGGAAAGCTGAACGCGCTGCAGGTGGATGCCCAGATCTACGCGCAACCTCTGTACGTGCCGAATCTGACCATCGGCGGGGTGCAGCACAACGTAGTATTTGTTGCCACGGAGAATGACACGGTGTACGCCTTCGACGCCGACGGGCTCTCGGACTCGGCGTTGTGGCGGCAGCATCTGGGAACTCCCATCCCCGTCACCGATGAGGAGGGCATCAAGCCTTCGCTGGGAATTACCTCGACGCCGGTGATCGACAGCACGACCGGCACGATCTATGTCCTGACCGATGGTTTGGAGAACAATCACAAGGTGTACCGCCTGCACGCGCTCAGCCTGGCTGGCGGCTCAGAGCAGTTTGGCGGCCCGGTGGTGGTCACCGGCACCGTGCCCGGCATGGGATGGGACAGCGTGAACGGGCAGATCACGCTGGAGACCAACTGCTACCAGCGCAACGGGCTGGCGCTGGACCCGGCGACGAACGCCATCTACATCAGCTTCGGGCATTGCAATCACGGCTGGGTGCTGGCTTACGACAAGGCCACGCTACAGCAGACGGCCATTCTGAACGTCACTCCCGATGGAGCCGGCGGCGGACTGTGGGGAGGAACACCGGCGATCGACGACAACATCGGCGACCTCTACCTGATCACGGGCGTCGACCTTGGCGATCCTGCCCCCGACTACAACGACTCAGCCATGCGCCTGCAAGCCAGCGATCTGTCGGTGCTCGACTACTTCAAGCCGTCGAACGAAACCTATCCTACGGGACAATGACGCGGACTTCGGCAGCGGTTCTCCCATCCTCATGCCCGACAACCCGTCGCAGTATCCGCACGAGCTGATCGGCGGCGGCAAGGACGGCCGCATCATCGTGATGAATCGCGACAATATGGGCGGCTATCAGGAAACCGACCATGTGATCCAGGAGGTGCAGACCGGCACGCAGGAGTTCGACAACATCTTCTCCACGCCCGACCTACTGGAACGGAACTCTCTACTACCACTGCGCGCAGGACGTGGTGAAGGCTTACAGCTGGGATTCGAACACCGGCCTGATCTCGACCACGCCGGTATCGCGAGGGAACTGACGTGTACGGCGGTCATGGAGCGACCTCTTCGCTGTCGTCGAACGGCACGTCGGACGGCATCCTGTGGGAGATCGAATCCACGAATGCGCAGAACGGCGCGCCGGCGATATTGCATGCCTATAACGCTACCAACCTGCATAACGAGCTCTACAAGAGTTCGACGGCGAGCGGCGGACGCGACCAGGCTGGAGCGGCGATCAAATTCAGCGTGCCGACCGTGGCTGACGGGCATGTGTACGTCGGCACCCAGACGGAGCTGGACATCTACGGCTTGCTGCCACAACCGTAAGCCTTCGCTGAAGCACCGCGGGCCTGCGGGCCCGCTTTTTTATTCAGGATTTCCGCCGCTTGGCCGACTTCGCGGCAGTTTTTTTCTTCACCGCATTCTTCTTGCTGGCAGACTTCTTCGGTGCTGGTTTGGCAGGACGGGAAGGTGGACTTTGCTGGCTCTGCTTGCGCGCGCTGTCGAGCTCGTCGAGACCAAGTACGTTGAGCACCACGCCGTCGATGCGATTGTCTGCGGTGCGATAAGGGGTGAGCCGCAGGTCGCACCAGCGTCCGCCGGAATCGCGCACGCGATACTGCGCCGGGCGCACCTCGGAGATCACGTCGAGCATCATCTGCTCCAGGTCGCCGACTTCGACCTTCAGCCTCAGGCGCGTGATTGGCCTGCCCACATCGGTCGCCGTGAGACCGAGCACCCTGCCGGCCTGCGGAGTGAAGCGGCGTACGCTGAGGTCAGGCCCGACCATGACGATCGGCAAATTGACGCTGTTGAGCAGGTTGGTGAGATCGTTGTTGAGCTGGGTCAGCAGTTCGTTGCGGTGCTGCATCTCTTCATTGACGGTCTGCAGCTCTTCGTTGGCCGACTCCAGTTCTTCCTTCGAGGTCTGCAGCTCTTCGTTGGTGCTTTGCAGTTCCTCGTTGCCGGACTGAATCTCTTCGTTGGCGGACTGCAACTCTTCGTTGGTGGACTCCAGCGCTTCAATGATGGACTGCAGATACTCCTTGGTCGAGGCGAGTTCCTGCTTGAGCTGCGCAATCTGCTTGTCCTTCACCGTCCGCTCATCGTCGCTCAGCGGCGATAACGGCATGTCCGTCGCGGTTGCGGGAAGCATTCCATTCGACGCTCCTCAAACGCGACCAGGAAGCTGCTCTTGTCGCGTATGGGAGTTCTGAACGGGGTTACGCGCAGCGAGATGACCGTGGAATTGCCGTTATTCTCCACCTGGACATTGGGGCGCACGGCATCGATGCCGCTCTTTCGCGCTTCGTCGATCGCGCTTTGCAGCTCGAACAGCAGACCGGGCCGCGCCATCTTCAACAGATTGAGGCTGACCTTCCCGACCGGCAGTTCCAGAAATGGGCCGGTATGGCCTTTGGTCTGCACGATCTCCAGTTGATCATTCACCACGACCGAAGGAGGCGCATAGCGGGCCAGCAACAGGCGGTCGGCTTCGCGCTGCAGATCCACCGGCATGGGGACCGCCTCGACGGCGGCCTTCGCTGCGGCGTTGTCCCAGTGTCTCCCGGAGAGTACTCAGCCATTTGTACCGCAAATCCGAATGGCAGTAGGGGTAGGAACGGATTTCTTGCGGTAAATCTTCTGCTTCTTGTCGGCCATGTCAAACAGCTCAGACCCGGAACCCAGCAAGTCCTTCGGTGTTGCCAATCATGAGGAAGCCATTGGGATTCAAGGCATAGTGAAAGACCGGAATGATCCGCCGCTGCAGGGACTGGCTCAGGTAAATCATCACGTTGCGGCAACTGACCAGATCGATACGTGAGAACGGCGGATCGCTGAAAACATTCTGGGTGGAGAAGATGCAAAGGTCGCGAATACTTTTGCTGATCTGGTAGCCGCTGTCGATGCGGTGAAAGAAACGCCGCAGGCGTATGGGGGAAACATCGGCCTCGATGGTTTCCTTGATACAGTCCCGCGCGCGCGCGTCGAATCGCCGTTTCGCTGAGATCGGTGCCGAAGATCTGCATGGGGACGTCACTGCGTTCCTCGCCAAGAAATTCGACCAGGGCCATGGCGTGCGAGTAGGTTTCTTCGCCGGTGGAACATCCGGGCACCCAGATGCGGATGGGCGACGCTGCCGCTCTGGCGTTGCTTGAACAGTTCCGTGTAAACCACATTCTTGAGCGCGTCGAATGCGTCCGGGTCGCGGAAGAAGCTGGTGACATTGATCAGCAGGTCCTGGTACAGGGCGCGGATTTCGTCGCGGTCGCGCTGCAGCAGCGCGACGTATTCGGACAGGTGCTTCGATCTTGTGCAGCGCCATGCGACGCGCTACGCGCCGGCCGATGGTGGGAGGCTTGTATTCGGAAAAATCAACCCGGGTGACCCGGCGCAACATTGCGAACAACTGGCTCATCTGGGCTTCGACGGTTGAGCCTACCGCTTCCAGTTCGAGGCCGCCGCCGGTGACGTAAGGATGCCGGGACATTCGGGTCAGTTCCCTGGCAATTTTTTCCGGAGGCAGAACCCGATCAACGCATCCGGAAGCGATAGCGCTGGCGGGCATGCCGTCGTACTTGGCGGAACTATCCTGGGCAAAGGTTATGCCGCCTTCGCCCTTGATGGCCGCCAGTCCATTGGTTCCGTCCGACGCCGTACCGGAGAGGATCGACTCCGATCGCGTTACTGCCCTGATCTGCGGCCAGCGAGCGCAGAAAGATGTCGATGGTGGTGTTGACCGGTCGCGGCTTTTCGCGTTCCGCGATATGCAGCAAACCTTCGACGATGGTCATCTCGCAATTGCGCGGGATGACATAGGCGCAGTTGGGCGCGACCGCCATGCCGTCTTCCACCTCGATGACTCGGCATCCTGGTTGACCGGGCAAGAATGTCGCGAAACGCGCTCTCCCGCGAAGGATCGAGATGCGGCACGAATACAAAAGCCATCCCCAGATTCGGAGGCAATGCTTTCAGAAGCACCTGGCAGGCTTCTAAACCCCCTGCGGAAGCTCCGATGCCGACTATGGGGAAACTCGGGCGCTTGCTGGGTCGTGCTTCGGAACGATCGTCTTGTTCTTCGGAGGATGGGGATACCGCTTCGGCGTCACTCATGAATTGCCTCTTCGGGATGAGCCAATGCTGCGATGACCCGTCGAAACCAGGAGGGAGAGGCCGGACTTATCCTATTCCTCACTTACTTCAATCGCGGAGTGGCGGGCGGGATTAAACCTTGTGCCAATGTCTGGCATTCCTGATAAACCGTGTTTAAGGATCGCGCGAATTCGTCCATCAGCCGGCGGTTGGTGTCCCGCAACTCCACCGATCGCCGAATCGTCACCTGCACCGCCTCGGAAATAGGAGCCTCCGAATGCGAGGCGCGAGTCTCGTCCACCTGCCGCTTCGACCAGTGGCCGGCTAGCCAGTAATCCAATTCCCCTCGCGTGGCATGAACGATCCCTTTGGCCTTTGCATTGGGACGACGAACCGGCAAACCGAACTGCAGCTCCCACCTCTGTACGGTGCGAACGCCCTTCCCGAGATAACCCGCAATCTCCTTCCACGAGGTCAGAAGTTCAGATTGCACGGGAGCGGTCTGCGAAGCCATTCGATCCCCCAGACATTACCTTCATACTAGATGCAAGCCCGACACCCTGCAAGAACAGTGAACACATTTTCCGCGCTGGCAAGCGCTCTTGCCGGCGGTAAAGCTTCTGCGCTGCCAAGAGGGCTCGATATTCCACGACGGGCTGCTTAAAGATAGCCATCAGCCACCCAGCCTGATTGAAACTGTCCCAAACAGCGGACGCAATTACCACGGTTCACGGCAATCCGGGGACGACGAACCTCCATCTAACTGCACGGTGAACCTGTGCCCAACCGAGACTTGGTCGTAATCGGCGCTTCTGCGGGTGGAATCGAAGCCGTGCAACAGATTTGCGCGGCGCTCCCGTCGGAGTTCAACGCCGCTATCTTAATCGTGCTGCATACCTCCAGCCAGTCGGGAGGATTGCTGCCACGAATCTTCGACCGCGCTGGGCCTCTTCCTGCAAGTCATCCCAGGAATGGAGAGGCCATTCAGCCGGGCCACATCTATGTTGCCCCGCCCGACCTGCATATGCTGGTGGACCGGGGAAGACTTTACACCGTCCGCGGTCCACGCGAGAACCGGCACCGTCCGGCAATCGATCCGACGTTTCGATCGGCTGCCCTGGCCTACGGGAGGCGCGCCATCGGAGTGGTTCTGACGGGAATGCTGGATGACGGCACTGCCGGGTTGATGGTGATCGGCGCACACCGCGGAGCGACGGTGGTTCAGGACCCAGGCACTGCCATGTTTCCTTCCATGCCGCAAAGTGCGTTGAATCGAGTGCCCCAGGCTCAAGTGGCACCGCTTTCGGAAATCCCGAAGTTGCTGGTGGAGCTTGTATCCGAAGAGGTATCGGAAGATGTGAGTGATTGGCGCGACACGGCGACCATGAAGGAACTCGGGATCGCGGAGCTTGATATGTCTGAAATAGAAAACGAGATGCGAAATGGAAAACCTTCGCAATTCGGCTGTCCGGAATGTGGAGGCGTGCTGTGGGAGATCGAGCAGAGCGGACTGCTGCGTTTTCGCTGCCGCGTCGGCCACGCTTATACTGCGCAGAACTTGCGCGCCGAGCAACGCCAGGCCGTGGAGGCAGCTTTATGGTCTGGCTTACGAGCCCTGGAAGAGAATGCTTCGCTGTATCGCAAGCTGGCCGAGCGCTCCCGCAACTCGCATCAGGAGAGCGCATCGCGGACCTATGAAGAGCGCGCCGCAACCGCACGAACGAATTCGGAAACGCTGAGAGATTTTCTGGTGCAGATCAGCTTGCCGGCGACGGAAGTTGAGGAGACTGCCGAATCTGCATAAACAAGAACAGCTACGACGCTTTTTCCTTGGGATTGTTTAACCGACCCTCAGGGCTTGCAGGCGCAGCCGTTTCCTTCGGAGCGAGCGTCCGCAGATCGGCTTTGGGCAGCAGCTTTCGGATCAACTCGAGCAGCGCGCGAGGGTCGCTCATGCCCTTGATTAAAACAGCGTCCACACTATCGATAGCGCTTTGCGGCAATTTCCAGTCGCCCGTCAGCATGATGAGAGGAAGCTGCGGAAACATGACCCGCAAATCGTGGGCAATCTCTTCGCCGGTCTCGCCTCGAGCCAGATGGTAGTCGATGACAACTAAGTCTATCGGCGTCTCTGAGGCGCGTTGCAGCGCCGACCTGTGGTCGGTGGCGGTTACGACAATGCAGCCGAATTGCTCCAGCATCATGGCACGGATGCGCAGATTGCCGGCTTGATCATCGACGCAGAGGACGGTGGGCTTGCTGGACAAAGTCAAACCTTTCCCCGGTCGTACCTGGTGCGGAGTAGTCTACACTCCCCCCCGCCCGGGAAAGCAATACTCCCAATTATTTTGATGCGGGAATGACTAACGAGCGGCTGCCTATAGTTGCTGCCGCCTTCTTGCCGGCGAATCGAATTATGCGTTCTTCATGGGAAGTCGGCGGGCGGGATCCGTGACCGCGTCGATCTTTACGGCATAGGTCGAGCGGCTGCCGATGTCTTTGTCGGTGATGAGATGCACATCGAGCAAGCCTTCGGAGCGGAAACCGGTGCGCAGGAAATTCATCTCCGCCAGGCAGCGGCTCCAGCCTTCCAGCCACAGCATCAGCTCCCTGCGCTGGTCTTCGGTCCCCTCGAAATGCAGGAGGAGATCGATGTCGCTGCCCGGTCCGGCAGTCGCATTCTTCGTGCTGCCGATGAGGTAAAACGCTTTGATCCCGAACTGGCGGGGATCGAGTTGCGCGGCGATGCGTTGCGCCATGCGATAACGCCAGCGCCAGTGTTCGTCGCCGGAGCGACCCAGGCTGGCCATGCCGGACTCAACCGGCGCAGCTTCCTTGAACGGCGGCGCCAGGAAGGCGACGGCCTGGTCGAGCTCCGCATTCATCAGCACACGCAGAATCTGGCCATTGGTTTCGCGCGGAACGTCGATGACGCGGAGCGTTTCCGAAACGTGCGCGAATTCCGGCAGCAGTTCCTGCAGCACATTGTGTGACTGCTTGAGGAACGATTCGCGGAAGGCATTGCCTTCGTCGTCGGGATAGAGCGGCAGGTAGCGGATGGACGCTTCGACCAGGTCCTGGAAGAAATGCGTGCCGAACGACAAGTCGGGCAGGTAGTTTCCCTTCTGACGTGCGACCTCAATCAGCATGGCGGTGTTGTTGATGTCGGAGTAAGTCACCGGCACGCCGAGCTTGATGTCGCCGCGGCTGCCCCAGCGTCCGGGACCGATCAGGATGAACTGACGCTTGGGCAACAGCTTGTTCAGCCGCCCGACCGCGCGACCGATGTCGCGCATGTGCTTTTCGTCGGAGAGCTGGCTATAGCCTTCGAGATCGACGTAGACGATGTGCGTGATCTCCGGAACCTTGCCGTTGGAGACGAAGCGGTTGGCGGAAAAGACCACGCGCTCGGGCGCCAGGTCCGGCGGAATGGCTACCGGAGCGGCATCGACGCTGTAGCTCTGCGGACGGCATTGCAGAAGATAGAAGTCGTTGCCGTCGTAGGCGAACTCGAGGTCGACCGGCTCGCCCAGCTTCGCCTGCAACAGGCTCAGCAGTTCGCGAATGTAGCTGACGAAGGGCGTCTTGCGAATCAGGCCTTCGAAGGTGAAGACGACGGTCTGCTTGTCCAGATCTGGCAACGGCCCGACGGGCTGCTCGATACGGTCGTCGTTCACCAGCGAGACGATGTAGCGCATCTGCGGATAACGCGAGCCGCAATAGCGCAGCAGCTCCGTCGCATCGACGGTGTCGAAGGAGTTGGTTTCCAGGTTGATCACGTCAACCCGGCGAGGCGAATAGCGCAGCACTTCCTCGACCGTGACGTTGGCCCGCAAGTTTGGCTGACCGGGCGCGATCAGCACGGGATAATCGTCGGCGACGCGATCGACAGCACGCGTGCCCAGCCCGGGCACCAGCCGGATCAGGCCGTCGCTGCGATTGATACGCGCCGACCAGCGAAATTCGTTATTGCTGAAGGCCACGCCGGAGCACGCGGGCAGGAAGTATTTGCCGATCGCCTGGCCGACGACTTCCTGGATCAGGATGCCCATCTCCTCGTGAACGTCGAGCAGGCCGCGCTCGGCACGGTACTCGGTCGGATCGGGTCCGAAGATGGACGCGTAGACTTCGGCGATAGCGTCCATCAGCGCGGCCATGCGCTCTTCCTTCGTGCCCTGGTTGCCCAGGAAGAGGCTCTTGTACTTGCCGGAGAAGGCCGAACCGGCGCGGTCTTCCAGCAAGCTCGAACTGCGCACGATGATCGGTCGATCGCCGAGATCGTCGAGCGCCAGCGACAATCCTTTCGACAGCTCGGAGGGAAACGAGGAGCTCTTGAACAGCGCCACCAGGTGCGGGATACTCCTGCCGCACCTGGTCGATCTCCATGTACTTCCAGTTGAGCACGTCTTCCAGTTCGTTGTGATGAACGAAGTGGAGGATCCAGTCGGAGGTGACGTACCAGGTCTTCGGGACCTTTACCTGCCGCAACACGCTGTCGACGGGCGCGTGCTTGTCGATGATCTTCTTGGCGAGGAAGAGTCCGGCACTCTTGCCGCCGAGCTTGCCGTGGCAACGCGGCGGAAAGATGATCCTGCCGATCAGGTCGTAAAAATCTTTGACGGTGATCGCGTTCTTGCCGACGTTGATAAAGTCCAGGCTTTCGGAGAAGAAGCGCCGGATGAGCGAAACCCGCAGGCCTTTCTGCGTCGACAGCGACAGCTCGCTCTCATCGATGTCGGTGTGGCGATAGCGCTCGATGGCTTCGATGATGTCGCCCAGCGGCGTGTCCAGTTGCTCCA
This sequence comes from uncultured Acidobacteriaceae bacterium, assembly GCA_963698845.1. Taxonomy (GTDB): domain Bacteria; phylum Acidobacteriota; class Terriglobia; order Terriglobales; family Acidobacteriaceae; genus Bog-257. The sequence goes on along the minus strand of CAVOSH010000004.1, from coordinate 54,012 downwards.
GCGCGCGCACCAGGAAGCTGGACTTCTCTTCCTTGATCCAGGCGGTAACGCAGGCCAGAATCTCGTTCTCGCTGAGGTGTTCGCTGGCCAGGCGAAATGCCTCGGTGGTCAGGTCGGCGGTGTGGGCCAGGCGCTCGCGGCGCAACGGGCGGTTCTCTTCTCCGACCACTGCCTTCGCTGGCGATGGGGCCAATGCCTGCGCGTTGCAGCAACTCCTTGGCATCGCCGAATCCTTTCCAGCTAAGATGATTGACCAGCTTGCGCGAGATCAGTTGCAGGAGGACGGGATCGGTGTCGCGCAGAAATTCGAGCACGAAGCGCCAGTCATTACGCTGGGTTGCGCGGCCATCGCGTGCGGCAATCAGGCCGTCGAAGGCCGACTTCAGACGGCGCTGCATGATGTGACCGGAGATACGCTCGGCGATGGTCTCGATGAGCTTGCGCTCTTCCTTCAGGAACGGGCCTTCATCCGAGCGCGGCATCTGCTCGCGATAGGAGACCTCGACCGCGCCGACGGGCACGCCCTGCACAACCAGGTTGGCGCTTTGCGTCCAGCTGGTGGGCTGGAAATTCACCGACTCAACGATGTTGTTCTCGAAGACGATGCGGGCCTGGCAATCGTGAGGATATTGCCAGCCATGCGGCAGGATCTCGACGATGCTGCGGAAGACCAGTTCCAGCGGCAATTCAGGCCGGTTCAGCAGCTCGTCCACGCGATAAAGACAGTTGAGCTCCTTGGCGCGCTCCTGGAGCTCGCGCAGAATGGTCGCTACCTGCGTCTCATCTCGACTCATGACCCGTTACCCGCCTGATCTCTTATGCTGTCGCCATCACGACACCGCGTGAGCTGCGTCCGTCCACTCGAACCGTAATCGGTTGCGCCGGCCGCACATGCCGCACCAACTCGGTTTCACTCACCACCGGCTGCTGGTTCAGCCAGTCCCAGCGAATAGGAAACTGCCCATCGTGCCGCACCATGAAATACGTGGCGCGAAAGCTGGACAGGTTATGGAAAAAATGCGAGCCCTGACTCAGTTCCACATTCATGTCCGGCAGCGTGGCTTCAACAATCGTGCGCGCTCCCGAGATCTGGCTCCAGTCTACTGGAATGCCTAGCGAAGGATGCGAACTGCCCCAGCGCCCGAAGCCAATCAGAATGTAAGGTCGATGCTCCTCGCTCAGCTTGCGGTTGATGGCCTCCAGATCTTTGGCGATCTCGGGCGTCCGCATGGGCGAAAAGTTTTCCGGGCGAACGAAGACGATGTCGCGGATACCAGTCTCCGTGCCATTGCCCATCACTCTGTCAGCAGCTACGATTGCGTGCTCGTCAAGAAGATCGTTGGCAGCTGACCTCGACCACTTCCGACGAAACGGCCATCGGGCGAACCTGCAGAAATCCGAGGCGAAACTTCGCAGGCTCATCCGGCGGCTGTTCCATGGTGGCGGCGAATTCGATTTCGACTTTCGCGGACAGCGCCCGTTCGGCTGCGGCAAGAAGCGCCCGCACAATGTTGTTCAGAGGAAACTGCTCCAGCACCAGCAGCGGCGCGAAATCGATGACGCGCGCTCCACGTGCGCCGATTCCGGGAATCATGCGATTGCGCGCGGGATCGAAGGTTGAGGCAACAAAACGCAGAGTCTCGTCTGTCTCCGCATCTTTAAGATTCGCGCTGCACCATGTACTCGGTCTCGCTGACCGGATCGTACGCGGGCGGCTTGCCCATGTTGACCGCCCAGAACTCCGTCTGCGTGCCGCGAAACATCTCGTTCACCGAGGCGAACGGCGGCGGCTTGCGTGGATAGGCGGGCGAATAGGTCCAGGTGATGCCGCCGTCTACGATGGTCTTGCCCAGACCGAGCGCGAGATTCACCACACCGTCTTCCGGCATCGCCGGAGGCGAGGAGTAGAAGTTGTAAGAACGTCCCACTCCCGAGACATCGGGATAGAAGCGGTCGTCGTGCCTGCGTCCCACAATCTCCTGGATGATCACCGCCATCTTCTCTTCCCGGGGATCGCATCCGGTGGTGCGGATGTAATCGCGCGCTTCGCGGAAGTAGGTGGAGGCGTAAACGAACTTGATGGCCTCGATCAGATGGCGGAAGCGCGCGTCCGGATCGAGCTGGTTGTTCGGGATCATCTTGGTGGCGTAAACGCCGGCGAAGGGACGATCGAGTGCGTCTTCCAGCAGGCTCGACGAGCGAATGGCCAGCGGAGTCTTTACCTGATCGCTCAGGGCGCGAAGGTCGCCCAGCAATTCAGCGGGAAGGTCGGCCTGCTGAAAAGCATGTCCGATATAGTCATCGGACAGTTCCTCGAAGTTCAGGTCGACAAGATGATTGAGTTGAATGAAGTCGTCAAAGCAGTCGGTGGCGAAGACTGCCATGGTGGGGACGTTGACCTCAACGCCGGGACACGCAGCGCGATCGATTGCGTCGGCCAGCAGGTCCTTAATAAAGACCAGGCCGCCGGCTTTACCTCCGAGCGAGCCGGTGCCGATTCGCGTAAAGCGAAAAGTACCGTCCCAGAAGTTCCGGTCGAATGCCGGAAGATCGGCAGATTGAGGCTTGGTCTCGATCATGACTGCCTCCGACCGCCAGAAGAGGAAGCCGCCACAGGGTTAATCGAACTGTGGCGGCTGCTGGATTAGACCCAACCGCGTTCGTGACAAGCCTTGGCCACCCGGCCAATGGCGATGGCGTAAGCGGCATCGCGCATATAGAGGTTCTCGCGACGGGCGAGTTCGGAGACGGCGAAGTAGGCCGAGGTCATCTTGACGTCGAGTTTGCCCAGCACCTCGTCCTTCTCCCAGAAGTAGTTCATGTTGCTTTGCACCTGCTCGAAGTAGCTGCAGGTGACGCCGCCCGCATTGGCGAGGAAGTCGGGAATCAGCAGAATGCCGCGAGCATGGATCTGCGCGTCGGCATCAGGCGTGGTCGGACCATTAGCGCCTTCTACGATGATGCGAACGCTGGCAGCAATCTTGCCGACGGTGTCGCCGGTGACCTGGTTCTCGATGGCAGCGGGAATCAGGATGTCGACGTTCTGCTCAATCCAGGCATCTCCGGGCAGAAGCTCATAGCCGGCCGCTACAGCCTTGGTCTTGTCGATGCCACCAAAGCGATCGGCGATCTTCCGCAGCGCTTCCAAGTCGACACCGTCCAGTTTGCGATAGGTGTGCGAAATCTGGTCAGCCTGGTCCCAGCAGGAAACGGCGATGACCTTGCCGCCGAGGCGCTGATAGAGTTCGATCGCGTATTGCGCGACGTTGCCGAAACCCTGCACGCTGGCGGTCGTGTTCTCAGGACGAATGCCCAGTTCCTTCAGGGCCTCGCGCAGGGTGAAGACCAGTCCGTAGCCGGTGGCTTCGGTGCGGCCTTGCGAGCCCCCCATGTCGACGGGCTTGCCGGTGATGAATCCGGGATAACGGCCGCCGTGGATTTCCTCGAATTCGTCCAGCATCCAGAGCATGTGCTGCGCGTTGGTCATGACGTCGGGCGCCGGCACGTCGGTGATGGGGCCGACATTCTTCGCCACCTGGCGCACCCAGCCACGGCAAATCTGTTCCTGCTCGCGCTGGCTGAGGTTGTGGGGATCGCAAATAACTCCGCCCTTGGCTCCGCCCAGCGGAATGTCGACAACCGCGCACTTCCAGGTCATCCACATCGACAGGGCGCGAACCGTGTCGACGGTCTCCTGCGGGTGGAAGCGGATGCCGCCCTTGCCCGGACCGCGGGCGTCGTTGTGCTGGACGCGGAAGCCGCGGAACACCTTTACGGTTCCATCATCCATACGAGCCGGAATAGCAAAGTGGAACTCGCGCATGGGATAGCGCAACAGTTCACGGGTCGCGGGATCGAGACCCAGGTACTCGGCGACTTTGTCGAACTGGGCTTGAGCGATCTGGAACGAATTAAAAGCTTTCTTCTTGGCGGGCGCCGCTTCGGAGCGTTCTTTCCCCGCCGTAGTTATTTCAGGTGCTGCAATTTCAGGCATAATCCTTCTCCAATGTCATATAAATGCCCAACTTCTGATACTGCTCTCAGCGATAGGGTCCCACAGTGATTGGCCGCACATGAGGATGTGACCGCCTACCGCAACCTTCTATGCTATCAAGGCGGCGGCCTTAACCCCAGCAACTTTGAGCTTCAGAAGAAGATTTCGACCGCTTGGGCTATTTGAAGTGCACGCCAAGCCAGGAGTATTGCCAGGCCACGGAGACGGCCTGGTAGTCGCCTCCGAACCTTATATAGGCTCCATTGGCGTAGCTGAATTTCAGCGACTGATGCTTGCTGATGGGGGTGGAAAAGGTGGCGCCGATGCGTGAGTTTCTTTGCAGTGTGGCGGGATTGGACACGCCGTTGAGGCTGGTCACGCCGCCCACCCAGAAATTGCCGTCCAGCGATGCCCACAGTCGCGGCTTCTTAAAGTCATAGCTCAAATGGCCCTCGAAAGCGCCGATCGGCTCCTGGCTTTGCGAGCGTGTTCCGGGATAATACTGATTGTGCGAGAAGAACTCGGGATTCGTGGTGAAGAACCAGCAGGCTGCGTATCCGTCCAGCACCCACTTGCCCCAACGTTCGGAATAGCCAAATTCCGGCTTAAAGGCCCAGTGGTTGATCCCGATGTTGACCAGCTTCGTGGGATCGTATTGTCCCGTAGGAGCCGAGACCAGCAGGCTGACACCGAAGAGACGTTTCTGCTTCCACTTCATGTATTGCGGCACCTTCATCGCAGGGCCGCCTTTCAAATTCACTGAAAAACGGAGGAAGCCGTCGCCGATTCCCGAACGATAGAGGTTCGTCTGTTGATCGACGATTAAGCCTTCGAAATTTCCCACCGAGTACGGAATGCCTCCCGTGAGGTTGGCGGAACGTCCGAAGAAGCTGAAGCCGTGATAGTAGGTTGGGAGGAAAACCTCGATGTTGCCGCTGGCGCCGGTGATGGGAACCGTCGCATCGAACAGAATGTCGCCGCCCAGGAAGTTTGTAGTGACAGTGAAGGCATTGGAGCCGACCGGCGTGATGACATAGGCGCGCGGTGCAAGGGTCTGGCTGCACAAAGAAGCCGGCAACATCGCGAGCAGACACAGCACCGTGGCTCGAAGTTTAGCGTGCACTTTCTTTAAGCCCGGCTCCTGGCATTTTCACTCCGGTGAAACGCAAAGTCTCAAACGGAACACGGCTCGGCTGCGCAACCAGCGACGGAGGCAGCCGAGCCGTGTTGACCCGCAGCGATCCCCGGTGGCCTTACTCGTGGCTCTGGGGCTCGGATCCGTTCAGGCGGTAAACCATCGCAGTCTTGGTGACGCCTAGCGCGAGCCAATCCTTGACCTCTCGCTGCAGGCTCACATAGAACTGCGCTGCCAACTTTTTCTGCTTTTCCGCGACGTCTTCCTTGCGCGCGAATTTCAGTTGGAAGGCGAACTCGCCCACCAGGGATTTGTGCTCCCCACGGGTGCGCCACAAACCGATGTCGCACTTGCCCACCAGTCCTTTGCCGAAATCCAACTGGCCGAGCGGAAGCAGGACTTCCTCAACAATGCCGCCGTTGACCAGTCCGATCCGTTCGTCCATCTTGCTCTGCAAACTTCCGAGCGCCGGAAAGACTTTCACCAAGGTGGCCATGGAGGTCTGGTCGCCTTCATGCATCTGGCTTACGCCGAATTGGCAGTTGTGCGAAAACAGGATGCGATATCCGCCGACCTGGTCTTTCAAGGGAAGGATTTCGGCTTTGAACTTGATGCGATAAGCGCCGGCAATCTTGGGCCGCACGTCAACGGCAGTCGCCGCCCCCTCGTCGGGATGACGGAACTTGAAGACGATTTCAGGATCGCCCACCGGGAAACCATCTACATAGGCAATTCGACGGCGCAGGATGAAGGCATTGTTGTAGAGCCGGAAGTCCGGAGTATCGCCGAAGACGATTTCCCGGATTTGCGGCCTCAGTCCCGCCTCTGCATCTGGTATAAAGCCAACGCCGCACTGTTTCGCGGTGCGCTGTACCAACTTGCCGAAGTCATGGAAAGCCTGCACGGAAACGAACCGGTCAGGCTTCAGGATCAGCTTGGCTTCCAGATAGGTGACGCGGTCCAGGGGCGCCCCGTCCGCATAGGTGGCCGCAACCTCTGCGGTCATCGGCTGGGCGGGCTTGGCCGGCTTACTCTTTTTGGACTTGGACTTGTCCTTCTTTCCCTTCTTCTCTTTCTTAATTTTCTTTTCCTTCTTGTCCTTGCCGTTCTTACTCACAATTCAGCCCTCCGTACTCTCACAAGTGGTGGATCTCGTGGCCAAGACTCCCGGGAAGGTTCGGTCTAGGTTCCGGCGATGCCCTTGTTCTGGAGCACTCGCACCACGACGCGACGATTCTGCGCCTGGCCTTCTGCGGTCTTGTCGCTTCCAACCTGGCGGCTCTCGCCCATGGCGCCCGGCGCCAGCATGTTGGTCATGGGAATGTGTCCCTGCTGCAGCAGGATATTGGCTACGTTATTGGCGCGGTCTTCGCTCAGCTTCTGGTTGAGGGCAACGCTGCCGACAGACGAGGCATAGCCCTTCACCTGGAGCATGTAGCCGTTAATGGTCTTGGCCTTCTCGCAGAGGGCGGTCAACTGCGGAACATACTTCGGATCGACCTTGATCTGTCCATTGGCGAAGTAAACCGTTACCTCGTCCATGATGTAATAGTCGTCGAGCTGGCCAAAGCGCGCTACGGCAGCCGCGATGGCAGCCTTGTTAGCCGCGGTCTGCTTTTCCTGCTCGGTCAACTGCGCCTGCTGCTGCTGCAAGGCTTCGTTCTGGGCCTTCAAAGCAGCGTTCTGCTGGGCCAGTTCTGCCTGGTTCTTCTGCGTCTGTTCCTGGGTTTCATGCAAGCCGGCCTGAATGGACTGCGCCTGCTCCAGATCGTTGCCTTTGAAGGTGACTGAATCAGCGACCAACTGGTTCTGAGCGTTATAGCTTCCCTGCACCTGAACGGCGAGACCTGGGATCAGCGCGGACATCGCCATCTCTTTCCTGCGCGCCTTGAGGACTCCCTGGACCTGCTTGACCTGCGTCGCATCGGTTAGTAAGACTACCAACTGCGGGGTATCCGAAGTCTGCAAGGTCATGGTCGCTCCGCTGCGGCCTTTGATCAGACCTTGCACTTTTACGTTCTGGGCGAAAACCGCCGTGGTGAAAAGTGCCATTAGGGCGAATGAAAAGGCTGCATTCCGGACTGCCACTACTGCTTTGGGTTGACTCATAACCTCTCTCTTTCCTTAGTTTTGATTCGAGAATTCGTTTCGCTGCCGCGGGTGGTTAGCTACGCCAATAATGATCTTTTGGGCTTCTAGTATGTAAACGCGGAAGGGCGCACTGCGCTACTAGGAAAATTACTAGACGATGAAAGTGGTTCAGCTACCCTCCCGGAGCACGCCGGTTTCCGGTAATCAGCAAAAATTAGCTCGCGAACCGATCGATCAGGAGCCCATGACGCAGCCCGCGGTCGCTGACGGAGAGGCTGTCCTTTTGTAGCTTGGTCATCACGGTCTTGACGATGCAGACGCCAGCCAGGATCACGTCGGCCCGCTTGGGCTGCAAGCCGACAATGGAGCGCCGGTCATCGAGCGACTTGGTGCGGTAGAGTTCGATCTGCCGCTCAACCTCGGACCGCTCGATCACCGAACCCTGAATGACGTTGGGATCATACTTCGCCAGGCTGTGTTTGACCGCAGCAATGTTGGTGATCGCGCCGCCCATGCCAACCAGGGCGTCGGGCGAAGGTCGACCGTCGAGCTTCGCCAGGTCCGAGGCGATTGCATCCAGTGCCGCTTTCAGTTGATCCGGAGAAACGACGCCGGAGAGTCCGAACTTCTCGGTGTAGCGGACGGCACCGACGTTCACGCTGAAGCGTTCCTGCACGACCGAGCCGTGGCCGAAGGTAAACTGCGAGCTTCCGCCGCCGGTGTCGAAGATGGCCAGCGAGCCTCCAGCCAAGCCCAACCCCGACTTCACGGCGATGTAGGCGAGTCTTCCCTCTTCGTCGCCGGAGATGACTTCGATCTTCAGGCCGCAGCGCTGTTCGACCGCGTCGATGAACTGCTGGCTATTGCGCGCCGTGCGCATGCCCATGGTGCCGACGGCGGCGACCTTCGCGACATTGTTCTTGCGCGCCTCCTCCACCATGGCGCAGATTGCGGAGACGGTGCGCTCCATGGCATCGCCGCTGATTTCGCCGGTCTTCTCAAGACCCTCGCCAAGCCGCGTAATTTCGGCGCGATCGACGATGGTGAGCCAGGTGCCATCGTCGCGGCGCTCGCTGATGTTGAATTTTACGGAGTTGGTGCCGATGTCGATGACCGCGTAGCGTGGCATGGCTACTCCTTAGCTCGCCATACCGACGAGCTGCTTCAGGCCCCGTGGATAGCTGATGTTTTCGTAGCTGTCGAGACCGAGTTGGCGCACCGTCGCAATCACCTGCGCAGGATCTTCCAACTCCATCGCGATGGTGTGGGTATGCTTGCCATCGGCAACCACTTCTGCGAGCTCGGCCATGCAGCCCTCGACCGTGTAGCGAGTCCGGGTCTTGTGGACCTTGACCACTCGCATGCCCGGAACAGGCGTGATGAGTTCCTGAATGAACTGATCGAGCGTGTATTCAGTGCGCGCCAACTTGGGTGCAGGGAGACCCAGCACGTTGAACACCTTGCTCACGTCGGCAGCAGGAAACGGGAAGCCCTGCTTCAACACGGGCTTCCACTGTTCCAGGCCATCGGGATTGGCCAGCTGAAATTTCTTGATGTCCATCAGGCTGTCGCGAACTTTCACGTTCTCGGCGTTGACCGGCGACAGGAAGTAGATTTCGTCGCTTCCCTGCGTGTCACCGGCCTTGAACGTGGCAAACGGATTTCCCGAGCCGGCGAAGTTGTCGCCGAAGGTGCGCCATTCCCAGCGCGGAATGATTTCTTTGCCCATCATTAAGTCCTCAATTCCTCGCGAGCTAAAGCTCGCTCGTGACCATCAGGGTAAGCGGACTGGACGCTGGCCTGAAGGCCAGCTCTAGCCGAAGGCTTAGCCGTAGGCCAGTCCTGCCCGAACGCTGGCTGAAGGCCTTTACCCAACGTTCAAGGTCGCCGGTTATTTAACTTTCATCACGAGTCCTGCTTCGCGATGAGTTTTCGCAATGCGACCCGGTCGGGATTCAGCAACTCGCTGATTCGGTCGCCGTCGACGCTTGCCACGATAATCAACGCGGCTTCGGTATCAACCTTATTAAAGATGCCCAGCCGCTTCATCTTCTGTGCCTGGTGCTGATTGTCCTCGGTCGGGCTAAGGTAATGCACCAGCCCCGCCTTATAGCGATGAAGCACGAACAGATGGGCGAGCGTCATCAGCCGCTTCTTCCGCAACGATCCATCGAAGGTATTCATATCGCGGATGGAAAGCAGTTTGTGGCCGTGGCGGTCATGCACGTCGGCGAAGATCAGGTTGGCCGCTTCGTCGGAGGAGCCATTCCAGATGCTGAGTTCCAGGAAGTCCGAACCCGCCGCCACCGGCCGCAGCTGCACACGGTAATCCGGAGACAGATGGTTCTGCTCCGCCCAGATCCTGAGCCACTCCTCGAGCAACTTGGGCGGAACCTCGGTTTGCACCAGGTGCTGATGCTGCGTCGATCCTTTGCCCATGGCCTTGGTCGTGGCCGTGCGACCCGAGGCCGCCATCAACGCGGCATCCAGGCGTGGGCCACCGACCAACGTCTGCGGCGTGCGGTATGGCGACTCCAGCAAGCGGAACTTGCGCTGCAATCTCGCCAACGAGAGCATGCCGTCTTGTCGCAGCGCGCCGGCGAACTCCTCGGCGGCAAGGCCGTCGATCTGGTGTCCGCCATAAGTAATGAAGTTGAAGACGAAGCCCAACTTGCCCAGTTCCTCAGGAAAGCGCTTCATCTCATCATCGCTCATGCCAGTGGTGTCCCAGTTGAACGAGGGCGACAGATTGTAGGCCATCATCTTATCGGGGAACTCGGCGTGGATGGCCTCCGCGAATTCTTTCGCCTCGTGGATATCGGCTGTGGCGGTCTCCATCCACAAGATGTCTGCGAACGGAGCGGCCGCGAGAGATTTCGCGATAGCGTACTCGAGTCCGCCCTGCACCTGGTAATAGCCTTCCGGCGTCTTCGCCAACTCGCTGTCCCAGGGAATATCGACACCCATGGAAGCGGCCTTTTCGCGTGCGGCAAACCACGACGCTCGCTCGGAAAAGTGCAACCACTGCTCGGGAGTCATCTCGAAGGACTCACCCTGGCTGGCGCCGAAGATGATGGCCTCAGCGACTGCCTGGCGATAGGTCCTCAGCTCGGCCTCGCTTTGCCAGGCGTCGAGCACTTTGCCAACCGATTTATCAAGCACACCGTCGACGCCGCCTTCATGCTTTTCGCTGAAGGCTTCTGCGCTCTTCTTGATCTCCGCCAGCAGGCCCTTCTTGTCGAGCCATGACATTGCGGATGCATATTGCGTTCCCGACATGGCGAACATCAAATGTCCCCGCACCTCATCCACGCCCGATTCGAAGAAGGTGCGATGAACGGCGAGGAACACAGATTTGTAACTGGGCACGTTCAGGTTGGTGACGCCCAGGATGAAGGGCTGATCACGCTCGTCCGCGCAGCCGTCAAGCAGGCTAGCCGCCTCGGCGTCGGTCCGTGCCACGATGATGCCGGGAACCTGCATGACATCGAGTTGGAAGCGAGCGGCATTCAGACGCTGCACTTGCTCATTCTCCGATACGAGGACCTTGCCGCCCTGGTGGCCACACTTCTTCACTCCAGGCTTCTGGTCTTCGATGTGATAGCCGGGGACGCCCACCTCAACGAAGCGGCGGATCAGGTTGCGCACATGCGCGTCGCCGCCGTGGCCGGTGTCGGCGTCGGCGATGATGAAGGGTCGGAAGTCGAATTCCGGACTCTTCTCACGCTGTTCGGCCGTCATGCGGGAGCGGGCGAAAAGCTGGTTCCGGTCTGCGGTCAGCAGCGCGCGAACGATGCTTGCGGCTTCGTCCGGCACCTGGCTCAACGGATAGCTGGCCAGATCGGCGCCTGGATCTTCAGTGATGCTTCCCTTGGCCGAGGTCGCCCAGCCCCCGAGATAAATGCCCTCGATTCCGGAGCGCTTGATAGTGACCGCCTGTCCCGGCGAGTAGGGGCCGAACGTGGTGATCGACTTCCGCTCCTGAAACAACTCCCGGAGCCGCGCGTAGAACTCCTCTGCGGCCTTGCGCGCGATGGGGTATGCGGACGGAATGGTGCCTCGCTGTTCCGCCACCTGGCGGCCCGAATATAAACGAACAATGCCCTTGAAGCGCGGGCTGCAAATCCAATCCTTAACTTCGCGCACTCGATCTTCGAATGAGTTCATCTTGCTCCCCTGATCTGGCGATTCCTTTGATTATCAATCGCTTGCATCCATAACCATAAAGATCCACTTCACGCTACTTCTCTGGCGACAGCGGCGGTGATCCGGCTCGCAGTCGCGTAGATTTCGGCTCGTGAACGCGAACCAACTATGCACCGAACCATACCCGGGGGCGGTGAGAAATGTCACGGTAATTTGTGATAAGGGCTGATTCAATTCTCGGGCGCCCAGACCGAGACTTCAGACCGATCTTGGTCTTCTGCCGACTTAAGTCTGGCGGAGCATGATCCGCTGCACAGCCGTCGCGCGTCCGGTATTGGGATCGCAGTCGATCAGCGTTGCGCACAGGCGAACGTCGTCGGTCGCAGGTTCAAAGCGGGACGGCATGTTGGTGAGGAAGCGTTGCAGGATCAGTTCCTTCTGCACGCCGATCACGCTCTCGTACGGGCCGGTCATGCCGACGTCGGTCTGCACCGCGGTGCCTCCTGCCAGCACCTGCTCATCGGCGGTGGGGACGTGGGTGTGCGTGCCCAACACAGCGGTGACGCGTCCTTCCAGGTACCAGCCCAGAGAGACCTTCTCGGAAGTGGCCTCGGCGTGGAAATCCACCAGAATGACCTTCGCGGTGATCTGCTTCAGTAGTTCGTCGGCGAGGCGGAAGGGATCGTCGTTGTTCGCCATGAAGACGCGGCCTTGAAGGTTGATCACCCCGTAAGGCACGCCGCTGCGGGTGCGGCCCTGATACCAGCCAAAGCCAGGGGAACCGGCGGGATAATTCGCGGGGCGCAACACCCGGCGGGCAAGCGAAGCTTCGTTGCCGTTGGCCGAGTTCATGTAGTCGATGATCTCGCGCTTGTCCCAGACGTGATTGCCTGTGGTGATGACATCGATGCCGAGCTCAAACAGCTCCTCGGCGATTTGCGGAGTGATGCCGAAGCCACCGGCGGCATTTTCGCCGTTGGCGATGGTGAGGTCGACAGCGTGCTCTTTTTGCAGCTCGGGCAGGCGTTCGTGAACGATGGTCCGGCCGGGCCGGCCGAAGATGTCTCCGACGAAGAGTATCCGCAAGGGTCCTAATCCTTAGGCGCTGAATAAAATCGATGGTACCACGCGAAACGCAGGCAGGCGCGAGCTGTGCGCTCCCCATGAGCGCAAGAAAAAGGCGGCCCGGTGGCCGCCTCACGATCGACAGCGACTATTACTTATGCGTGCTGCCGCTGGCCGAGCTATGTGTCGAAGTTGCCGCGGCGCCGGTGTGCATACTTCTGCACGGAAGCGCCCCGTTGCCCTGCTGCCGCCAGAAGCGGGCGACATCGCCGCTTCGTCCGCGAAAACGCTTCCGCGCACCGGCTGCGCGAAGACGTGACCATTTGCCGGTCTGATGGGCCGCTGCCACTCCGGAGTGGGGAGCCGCGAAAACAGTGTGGCCGGTTGCCGTCGTTGTGGTGGGATGTACAGGTCCGTGCCCGCCTGTCGCTGCAACCGCGCGTCCGGGAACCAGGCTGGCGAAGTTGGGGGGAATGCGTCCACCGGGAATCGAGAGCGGCGTAGTGCCCGCTTTACCGACCAAGACTGTCGGCGATGAAGTTGCTGTCGCCGCTGGTCGCCGGAGGAGCAGGCGCCGTCCAACCTGTCGGAGCCTTGGTCACTCGCGGAACAATCTGATAAGCGTTGGCGGACCACTGGCCGTTATAGCGGCCGGGAACCCATGCCCATCCGGCGCCATTGATGAACGCCCAGGAGCCATAGTGAAACGGCAGCCATCCCCAGGGGTAGGGCGATGCAAAGGCATAGCCCATGCCGGGATAGAACATCCAGGCGCCGTTCATGAAGGGATTCCAGTTGAGCATCGAACCGGCAAATCCGTAGGGCTGCCACACGTAGCCATAACCGCCGGCGTAGAAGAAGTCGCCGTAATAGTTCAGGTCCTGCAGACCGTAAGCGCGGCTGGGGCCGCCATAACCCTGATTGTCGGCGTAGGTTTTGCCGTAATCCTCGCGCTCTTTGTTCCAGTTGTCGAACTGATTTTGCTCGACGCCTTTCGCGACGACGTTCTGCGACGTCGCCTTCAAATCAATCGTCAGCGTTTCTTTCTTATGCACGACGACAGGTTGGGACTGGCTGTCAACCTGAGCTTCGCCCTTGAAGACAGCAACCTGAAGCTGGTCCGGAGTGGCGCTGATTCGCATCAACGTGTCGCGTCCTACGGTCAGGCTTCGATCACCGACGGTGACCAGATAGCTGTCGTCACCCTTGGACGCCGTATCGAGGTAGACGAGTCCCTTTTCTACCGTGATCCGGTTGGTCTTGGTACCCGCATCATTCATCAGCAGCTGCGTGAACTTGACCTCCGAGTTCTCGGTGAGGCGCAGCGCGCTCTGATTTTCGAACTCCACCTCAGCCAGGCCGTCAGCGCCGGTAACAATGCGCGTGCCTTCGACGATGGGCGTGTTCAGGATGGCGCGTTCCAGACCCTGGCCGGTCGCGCGATCGATCTGTACCTGCCCTTCCACCGAGCTGAGGCGAACGATTCTTACGTGCGAGTCGGCGAAGGCCGTGCCTGCGACCGCGGTCGCAACCAATGCCAAAAAGGCGAGCCGGGTAAATCCCGGATGCGTTTTCATGACTGTACTCCTGGGCCCTGGGTCCTGACCTGGAGAGACGGTGCCGGTCGCTGGACGAGCCTCGTCGCGGCCTTCTCTGCTTACCCTTATTAAACACCAGTTCGGATAGAAGTATCGGGAAATCGGAGGTGGAAGTTGTGAAATCTTTGTGCCCGCGCAAGATCGCTAACCGCCGACGGCGTTCGACATCACTGTTGGCCGGAAACCGGCGGGGCCGTGCCGGGGTCGGTCATCTTCTGCAGAATATGCCGGGCGCTCTGGCGGGCGATGTTCATCAGGTTGGGATCGGCGGCGATTTTGCGCAGCATGGGCCCGAGCACGTGCAGCTCTTCTACGTCGTGGCTGGCCTGCAGCTCTTCCAGGTCCTTCAGACGCTGGTCCATGCCCAGCTTGTCGTAACGATATTGAAATGTCAGCTTGCGTTCGTAGTCGAACGGTCGTCGCGATCCCGGAGAAGAGCTTGCGTCAGCGCCTGCACGTCGGGATTTTGCGAGTAGTTGAAAGTCGACGAGCCGTGTACCTGCGGCGACTGATACTGCAGCGTCTTACTGCCGGTCTGCGCGATGTGCTTGATGTGCGCGTCGAAGTCTCCCTTGGAAGTAATTCAGCTTCTGCGCCAGTTCGAAGATTTTCTGGCGATTGTTCTCCCACATGGTGAAGTCCTGCTCCACCGGGTCGGTGTCGGTGTCTTTGTCATCGGGGTGAGGAGTGCCGCTGAAGTGAGTCTTGCCGTCGGATTGGACGGTGATGGAATACTTCGTCCAGGGAATGCCCTGCGGCCAGTCGAAGAGATAGGTGACGCCGGTCGGCCGACGCCGATGCTGGCGGGGAGCGGCTGCTGCGCAAGCAGCGAGTGAACCGGTCAGAAGAAGTAAGAGAAGGCAGAGCCGTTTCATTCTGGAGAGAGATTCTATCAGCGCCCGGCAGCCTGGCGCTGCAAGGTGCCGGCGGTATGCAGATGGCAGATGGCGATGGCCAGAGCATCGGCGGCGTCGGGGGGCTGGGGCGGCTCCGGCAAGATTCAAGAGCCGGGCCACCATGATCTGCACCTGCGACTTCTCTGCCCTGCCGTAGCCAACCACCGCGGACTTAATCGACAGCGGCGAATAGGCGACGACTTCGAGGCCGGCCTGGGCAGCAACCAGCATGGCGACGCCGCGAACGTGTCCCAGCTTCAGGGCCGACTTGGCATTCACGGCGTAGAAAACGTCTTCGATGGCAACCTGCTCGGGCAGAGTGTGCGGCGATGATCTGCGTGCAGTCCTTCGCAGATTCGCTTGAGGCGGAGCTCCAGTGCCTCGCGCGGCGACAAGTGAATGGCCCCGATAGCAGAGATGATGCAGCGTGCCGAGATCATCCTGCTCGACTACGCCGTAGCCGGTGTATTCGCCTCCGCAATCGATGCCGAGAACTCGCATTGGGGCGAGTGTAGCAGGAGAAAGTTGATAACGCAGCGACGCCTGGGGTTACTACCCGGGGTACGACTGAGCTGTCACCGTGGGCGCTGTCCAGCCGGCAATCGAAGAGTTACGCCCAAGGCGAAACTTTTGGAGCTCGGCCAGCGTACTTAGTGCTGTCGCCAGAGTGTACACTTGCTGCCGACGTCGCTTAGACTCTTTGCGATTCCTGCAGATGCGCTCTGAACTGAATCGCGCAAGGCAATACGACCCGGGAGGTCTCCTATGAAACACCGGCTGGTACTCCGGCTTGGTTTTGTCCTTCTATTGATTTCAGGTAGCTGCGGCTGCACAGAGTCCATTCGCGCCCCAGGTGAGCGGCCCGCTCTCGCAGCGCGTGGTGGCCTACCAGATCGACGCCAAGTACGATCCGCCGACGCACACGGTGACAGCCACCGAGACGCTGACCTATCACAACCTCACCGGGCAGGCGCTGGACACTTTTCCCTTCCACCTATACCTGAATGCCTTCCAGCCGCAATCCACGTGGATGCACGAAGCGCATCGGGACGGCAACTTTCGCACCAGTAGCCTGGCGGAGTGGAAGGAATCTGACTTCGGCTCGAACGTGGTTACGTCGTTCGAAGTCGTCGGCATGGGCGACCTCACCAAGCAAATGAAGTTCATCTCGCCCGACGATGGCAATCCCGACGACAAGACGGTCTTCCAGGTGAAGCTGCCGCAGCCGGTCGCGCCCGGACAGGACGTGACGTTCAAGATTTCGTTCAAGGCGAAATTTCCCGAAGTCGTGGCCCGCACCGGCTACAAGCGGACATTCCTGCTGGCGGGACAATGGTTCCCCAAAGTTGGGGTTTGGTGGCACGGGCAATGGAATTGCCATCAGTTCCACGCCATGACCGAGTTCTTCGCCGACTTCGGCACCTATGACGTGAAGGTCACGCTGCCCAAGGATCACGTGATCGGCGCGACCGGAGTTCAGGTCGCCGATCAGGACAATGGCAACGGCACCAAGACCGTCGCCTTCCATGCCGAAGACGTACACGACTTCGCCTGGACCGCCGATCCCAACTTCAAGGTGATCAACGAGACCTTCAACGGCAGCGTGGGCGCGGTGAAAATTCGCCTGCTCAGCTATGACAGCCACGAGCGCCAGTGGCAGCCCTACATCACCTGCGTCAAAGACAGCATGAAGAAATTTGACGAATGGTATGGGCCGTATCCCTACGCGCAGCTTACGGTGGTCGATCCTCCGCACGGCGCGACTGAAGCCGGCGGCATGGAATATCCCACCTTCATCACCGGCGACAGCGGCTGGTACATCCCGAAAGGCGTTCACCTGATCGATCTCGTAACCGAGCACGAGTTTGGCCACCAGTACTGGTACGGCATGGTGGCGACCAACGAGTTCGAGAATGGCTGGCTGGACGAGGGCATCAACAGCTACACCGAAGTGAAGGTGATCGACAGCTTCTACGGTCCCGACGTCAGCGTCGTTAACTTGCTGGGCGGACAACTGGGCGAGCGCGAGCTTCAGCGCATGGGCTATCTGGGCTCTCCCGACGTCGATCCGCTCTCCAAGATGAGCTTTCAACGACATGAGCGTCGGCGACTACGGCGACATCACCTACGGCAAGACGGCGACGATGCTGATCACGCTGGAGAAGATCATCGGCGAGCAAACGTTGCAGAAAGCGCGTGCACACCTACTTCATGCGCTATCGCTTCACACATCCGACGCAGGAAGACTTCATGAAGACCATCAATGAAGTCGCCGGACAGGACCTGAGCTGGTACTGGAACCAGGCGGTCTACGGCACGCAGGTCATGGACTACGAGGTGATGCGCGCCGACTCCAATCCCGTGAAGTGGTGGGACGAGAATCTGAAAGAAAAGAAGGGCGAAACGGAATACGAGACGCAGGTCATCCTGCATCGCAAGGGCGACTTCGTCTTTCCGGTCGAGGCCGTGGTGAAGTTCGACAACGGCGAATCGACGATCGAGCGCTGGGATGGCAAAGATCGATGGGTGCGATATGTGTATCGCAAGAAAGCGCAGGTAGAGTCGGTGCAAATCGATCCGGCGTACCAGGCGACCATGGATCGCGACTACCTGAACAACAGCCGAGTCACGGAATCGCAGCACGGCGCGGCGCACAAGACTCGCGACCTACTGGATGTTCTTCACCCAATTCCTGGCCCAGATGATGAGCTGGCTAGCTTAGAGGAGGCGAGAATGGCAGACGAACAAAAAGGCGTGGTAGCTGCCGGATTCGGCCTCTTGTGGCGACGGCAGGGCGTGTTGTGGTGGGTCTTCGTAGTGAACTTGGTGTGCGGCGGACTTGGCGCCGTGCCGGCAATGATGACGCTCCAGCCGGGCGCTCGGGCATTCCCTGGCCGGGACAGAAGCTCACGAAGCGGTTTCGACCTGGGCATGTTGGCGGAGTTGATCGCGTCTGCCCTACGTCAACCTGATGCGCTCGACCGTCACCTGCTACATCATGGCGTTCCTGTTCCTGCTGTTCATGTTGTTCGTGAGTGGCGGGATTCTGGAGAGCTATCGCGAAGACCGCAGCGTCTACAGCGGGCGAGTTCTTCGCCGCGTCGGGAGCATTCTTCTGGAGCTTCGTCCGGCTGGCGTTGCTCTCGATTGTTCCATTCATCATTGTCTGGATGAGTCATCAGGCGCTTTCCAAAGGAGCAGACTGGATCGGCGATCGCGCCATTGCGGATCAGGTGGGAATCTTCCTGTCCATCGGCACCGTGATTTACCTCTTGCTCTTCTCGCTGTGGGTGCGGCTGTGGTTCGACATCGCGCAGGTGCGCGCAGTGGTAATGAACGAGCGTGGCATGTGGCGCAATACCTGGCGAGCCTGGCGGATTACCTGGCGCAGCCTGCGGCATCTGTATCGCGTGTATTTCTGCATCAGCCTGGTTGCTTGGGTGACGCTCGCGCTCGGAGCTGGTGATCTGGGCGCACCTGCCGCCGACCGCTACCTGGCTGACCTTCCTGGTGCTGGAGTTGATTGTCTTTGCGCAGCTGATGACGCGGTTGTGGCAACTGTCCAGCGCAACGATTTGGTATCAGCGGCATCCCGAGCCAGTACCGGTGGTGGAGATCGTGGAAGTCACTACCGTTGAAGCGCCGGAGACGATTATTCCCGAACCGCTACCCCCGGGCATGCCTGACCCGGAGTTGCCGCCGGCCGACGCTTAATCGTGAAGTTGCGGATTACTGGCTGAACTCTAGGTCGGCGCTCCGCGAAGATTAATGTTCCTGGGCGGCGTCAGACTTCGCTTCGCTCCGGTATCTGACGGACGGGTTGGACGAATTGCGCGGTGATCGCCACTACGGCCAACCACCGGCTAAGAGAATTGCCATTACAATGTTCTGCAGCATGAAGCCGCAACCTTCTCTTCTTACGCCCTTGTTCTGCTTCTGATCGCCGCCCTGGCGGGCTGCAGTAAATCGCAGCCTGCAACGTCTGATGCGGCTCCCGGAGGGCAACCTCCTTCGACTGCCAGCGCGGCCACGCAGCCGGTTTCGGCCACTTCCAATTCGGCTGGCAACAACGTTCCAGCGCCGGACATCAATGGCAACAAGAATGGCAACAAGTCCATGCAATACGTGAAAGAGGTGGTGGCCTTCGGCTCGCGTCCGCCGGGCAGCGAAGCTCATCGAGAAGCTGGAGAACTACATCGTCGCGAAGCTGAAGGGCATCGACGTCGAGCAGGACAAATTCACCGCCGAGACGCCGGCCGGTAAATTTCCGATCAACAACATCATCGCCAAATTTCCCGGCAAGAAGAACGGCATCATTGTTGTGGCCGGACATTACGACACCAACTATCCTCTGCCGAAAAATTACGTCGGCGCCAATGACGGCGGCTCATCGACTGCGCTGCTGCTGTCCCTGGCGGACGAGTTGCGGGGCAAAGAACGCGATGGCTACAGCGTCTGGCTGGTCTGGACCGATGGCGAAGAAGCGTTCGTGAAATGGACCGACAGCGACAGCCTGTACGGCACAAAGCAACTGGCTCAAAAATGGAACGCTGACGGAACGGCAGGAAAGATCAAAGCGTTTCATCCTGGTCGACATGATTGGCGACGCCGATCTCGACATTCAGCGCGATTCCAACTCGACGCCCTGGCTGACCGACCTGGTTCTGCAGGCGGCAACGAACCTGGGATACCAGTCGCATTTTTTCCGGCAGACGGTGGGCATGGACGACGATCACATTCCCTTCGCGAAAATCGGCGTGCCGGTGGTGGACCTGATCGATTTCACCTACGGATATAACAATGTGTTTCATCACACCGCCGAAGACACCGTCGACAAGCTGAGCGCGCAATCCATGGCCATCACCGCCGACGTAGTGATGGAGACGATCGAACTGGTGGATCAGCGCTAGGCCGGAGCCGCCCAGGTCGCCTGGTCGACGAACCTGTCATTGACCTCATGCAACAGCTATGATGGATGCGATCCGTCAAGTTGATTCGACGCTCGCGACTTCATGACCACCGTTCCCTGGCAGGGGCACTCTCCATCACGCAAGGCACGGCTGCTGGTCTGGCTGCTGCTGTTGCTTCCCATCGTTGTGGCCGTTGTCTACCCGATTGCGCAAAATTATCTTCGGGCGGCTTCCCTGCTGGAACGCATCTCCGATCCTCATGCCGCCGGATGGATCGCCAACTACGATGTGCACCCGGTCGACGTGCACGACACGACTTTCGATTTCCGCGGGCAGGCGATTCCCGGCCCGGGTCTACTTGCCGCGCGGTGTCGGCGTTCGCGCCGGGAATCGTTGTCGTCCACGGCATGCACGAACTCGGCATCGACGAGCCACGACTGGTGAGCTTCGCACGCTCGCTCGCCGCCAGTGGCTTCTTCGTGATGACGCCGCTGGTGCCGGGCATTGCGGACTATCGCGTACAAGCCGAGTCGGCGGACGTGATCGGCAGCGCCGCTCGCGCTTTCGCGCAGCAGTTGGAGGTGCCGAAGGTCGGCGTCTTTGCGATCAGCTTCTCGGGAGGCCTGGCGCTGCTGGCCGCCAGCGATCCGCAATACGCGCCGGCAATCGCGTGGGTGGCCTCGATCGGCGGCTATTACGATCTGGCGCACGTGCTGCGTTTCTTCGCTACCGGCGACGCGGTCCGACCCGACGGCACGGTCGACCACCTTCAGCCGCACGAGTATGGTCCGCTGATCGTGATCTATGACGAGCCTCAGGACTTCTTTTCCGCTCACGACGCGCCGCTGGCGCACGATGCACTCAAACTCCTGCTGCATGATCAAGGCAAAGCGTCGGAAGAGTTGACCAGAAGATGACGCCTGCCGGCCAGCAGATCATGCAGGAGATCTATCAAAAGCATCGCGAGAATCTGGCGCCCGCAATTCTGGCCGAAATCGATAAGCGCAGCGAGCAACTGGCAGCCGCATCTCCCGCCGGCCATCTGAGATTTCTGCAAGCGCCGGTTCTGCTGTTGCACGGCTCGGACGACACCATCATTCCGCCGACCGAGATGCTCTGGCTCAAGCACGACATTCCGCAGGATGAACTGGTCGATGCGCTGGAGAGCCCGGCCATCGGCCACGTCGAAGTTGGAAAGAAGATCACGCTGCAGCCAGCGGCTCGCCCTTGTACACTGGATGGCGCTGATGATTCATACCGCACGCAGCACTGGCGCAGGCAAGGGAACGACAGGACATGCCGGCGGGCGTGTGGATTGCGGGCGGTTAACAGATTTGGGCGTTAAATCGCCGAAGCGGCTTTTAGATTTGCCGAATCGCAATCGAATCGACATGGTGACACTCTCCGATATCCAGCAGGCGCAGCAGCGATTGCGCGGCGTTGCTGTGCGCACTCCGCTCATCCAGTACTTCCCTCCTCCGAGCGCAGATGGACGCCGATCCTCGCGGTCAGTTCTGGTTTAAGCCCGAGAATCTGCAGCCGATCGGCGCCTTCAAGATTCGCGGCGCCTACAACAAGATTGCCTCGCTCACCGACGAAGAGCGCGGACGCGGCGTGATCACCTACTCCAGCGGCAATCACGCCCAGGGTGTTGCCTATGCGGCGCGAGCTGCTGGGTGCAAAGGCTGTCATCGTGATGCCGCGCAATGCTCCGCGTCTGAAGATGGAGAGTACCGCCGCGCTTGGCGCCGAAATCGTCACGGTTGGCCCGGCCTCGACCGAGCGCTTGCAGAAGGCAGAGGAACTGGCGCAGCAGCACGGTTACGTCATCGTGCCGCCCTATAACGATGAGCAGATCATCGCCGGGCAAGGCACGGTCGGCCTGGAGATCCTGGAAGACTGCCCGGACGTCGATCTGGTGCTGGTGCCGAGCGGTGGCGGCGGCTTGATCAGCGGCATCTCGTCGGCAATCAAGCTGAGTGGCTCGAAGGCGAAGGTTATCGGCGTTGAGCCGGAACTGGCCAACGACGCGCAGCAAAGTTTCCGCAAAGGCGAAATTGTTGAACTGCCTGCCGAGCGCGTCTCCAGCACGCTGGCTGACGGTCTGCGCACGCAATCGATCGGGCCCATCAACTTCGAGCACATTCGCACGTACGTCGACGACATGATCGCGGTGACCGAAGACGAGATCCGAGCCGCGATGCGACGCATGGCGGTCAATGCGCGCATCATCAGCGAACCCAGTGGAGCGGTGACTTTCGCGGCCTGGCTCTTTCATGCGAAGGAGTTGCCGGAATCGCAAAAAGCGGTCGCGGTGGTCAGCGGCGGCAATGTCGATCCGAAGCTGCTGGCGCAGGTGTTGAGTAGCACCGACTGACATCGCCTGCCTTTGGTAAAAGCCGTTTCACCACGGAGGCACGGAGAGCACGGAGTACGGCATTTCCTCTTTTTCGGATTCCAGGAAAGCTCTTCTTCTTTTGGGATCGAAACCAAGCGTGGCATTCCTCTTCCTCAATTTGAAGGTCACTTCCTAAAAACTCCGTGTCCTCCGTGCCTCCGTGGTGAATCGGGTTTGCTACTAGAATAGAGTCATGAAACCCCGCATATCCCGCCTCGATAAAGATCAGGTCGACGAAGAGACCGGCAAAATCTACGACGTCTATCTGAAGGAACGCGGCAACGTGCCCAACATGTTTCGCACGGTCGCGCATCGGCCCGAAATCTTCCGCACCATGATCGCGCACTTCCGCGCGGTGATGAACACCGGCACGGTTCCGGCGAAGCTGAAGGAACTGGTCGATCGTGCGCACCTCGCAGCTCAACGGCTGCGAGTATTGACTCGCCTCCCACACCGCCTTGGCAAGGCGGCACGGCTGGAGCGAGGAGCAGATCAACGATCTGGCGAATTTCCGCAATCGCTCCGATTTCACCGACGCAGAGAAAGCGGCCCTGGAGTTGGCGGAGCGCACGACGCTCGATTCCAATCGCGTGGATGATGCGTTCTGGAAGGAGCTGCGCAAGTATTACGACGAAGGCGAGATCATCGAACTGCTGGCGGCGATTGGACTGTTCAACTACTTCAATCGCTTCAACAACGCGCTGCACATGGAGCCGACGAAGTAAGGCGGCAATTAGCAATTAGCCATTAGCCACTAGCAGCTACGACACGAGTTAGCGATTAGCAGTCGGCATTCCTGCTAGAGAAGGTGCCGAGACCTGGCTCGTGGAACAGCAATGCTAAATGCCAGATGCCAAGTGCAACTGCCAAGTGCTAGTCGCTAGTTGCTAGTTGCTCTCTTGCCGATCTTCGGCGCGAAGCGCATGCCGTAGAACAGCACCACCGCCGACAGCGCCACCGCCACCACCATCGCACTCAACCCCATCTCCAGATTGCTGCGGTCCGAAATGTAGCCGATCAGCGTGGGCGAGAAGGCATCGCCCAGCAGCGTGAATGGTGAAGACATTCACCGCCAGGGCGGTCGCGCGGATGCGCGCGCTCACCGAATTCACCAGCGCGGCATTCAACGGAGCGGTGTTCAGCAGCAGGAAGAATTCGCCGAGGAAGATCGCGGGATACATCGCCGGCCCTTGCAGATAAATCGCCACCACGATGGCCGGAATCGACAGCGCCATGCCGACGGCCGACACCAGTTGGTACGCCGCCGGCGTGCGGCGCAGCAGGCGATCGCCCAGCCAGCCGCCCAGCAGCGTAGCCACCGTTCCCGAGACCACGGTCATGCCGCCGAAGATCGGTTGGCCTGATCCAGCGGCAGGTGCCGCATGCGCACCAGGAAGGTCGGCATCCAGACCTGCAGGCCGCCGATGGCGAAGGTCATCATGGCCGCGCCCAGGGTGATGGTCCAGTAAGCCTTGTTCCGCAGCAAGCCGCGAATCGAGCCGCGCTCCACAGCTGTCGGCCAGATGATCGCTGGCGCCGCGCACGGGCTCGCGCAATGCCAGCACGCCCAATCCCAGCAAGAAACCCGGGCAATGCCGCAGATCATGAAGGGCGCGCGCCAGCCGTAGCGATGGCCCAGGTATCCGCCGACGATGAAGCCCAGCGCGCTGCCCACCGGCGTCGCCAGATAGAAGAAGCCCATCACCCGGCCGCGAATGTTCTCCGGAAACAAGTCGGCGAGAAATGCCGGGGAGATGGCGACGAAGGTCGCCTCGCCGATGCCGACGATGACGTGACGCAGCAGCAGTTCGTCGTAGGTGTGCGTGACGGCGCTCAGCAGGGTAGCGGCGCTCCAGACGAATGCGCCCGCGGCCATGATCCACTTGCGCGAATAGCGATCGGCCAGCGGCGCGATCAGCGGCGCGGCCACCATGTAGCAGACGAAGAAGGCCGAGGTCAGAAAGCCGACCTGCGCGTCGTCGAGGTGAAACTCCTTTTCGATCAGCGGCTGCACCGCGTACAGCACGTTGCGATCGATGTAGTTCAGGAAGTTCAGCGCCGTGAGCAGCAGCAGAGCGGCGATGGCACTCTTCTTGGCAGGCATGCGGTGGGCGGAGGATAACATGCCGCAGTCGATGCTACGGATGCCTGCGCGTCGTAAAAACACTTCCGAATCGAGAGCACGAACGAATATGCTGTGTGTACGGCGAGGAGAACCGGTCAGCCAAGGCGGAAGCCCAGTCCGCGTGAGTCGCGCGGCAATGCTGTCGCTGTATCTGCCGAGCGACACTTGTCCACCCTTCTCAGCTAGAGCATTCCCAGCAATCAAATACTTTGCGGAGACTTCATGAAGCGCCTGCTGCCGTTTCTTTTCCTGATCGTGTATTCGTGCGTTGCGCTTCGCGCAAACATCCGACACTGCACCCGCCACGGCGGCCGCCACAACGCAAACAGCGCCCGCGGCTCAGCCTGCGCCGTCCTCCGCAGCCGCAGGAGCGGCTGTTCTTTCCCAAAGACTGGTACTGGGGATGGGCGAGAGTTCGACCTGGCTCCGCCGCACAACGAGATCGATCCCAACCTGTGCGCCGCCAATGCCGGCAATTACGGCGGCGTCAACGCCCAGTGCAATGCCTTCGCACGCTATCAGCTTTCGGGCACCATCGAGATTCGCCCGATTGGCCGCACCATCGCCCGGCGCCTCAATTTCTTCTTCGATCCGAATTTCCTCTTCGGCAAGAACGTTCCGCAGACGCTTTACACCTGGTCGTGGGACGGGATCGGCATGGAATACAAGTGGGGCGTCGGCATCGACCTGCCAAAGCGCTTCGAATTCCGCTTCACCCAGCATCCGAACATCGCACGCTTCGGATCGCGCGATCAGCCGCTCGGACCAGCGTGGCTCGGTCCGAACGGTCCCTGGGGACAGTACAACACCATCGGCATCCGCAAGTATTTCGGGACGCGGCGCGAGGGGACGGATTAGTTGAGCTCCCACCGGCGAGGCTCGGAGTTTCTCTCCGGGCCTCATCTTGGACCGAACCATCCCTTATTCGATTCCGGGAAGATTCGCGACCACACACCTTGCCTCAAGAGGTGCGGGCGACAGGCTAACCGCTAAAGCTTACGACCCGGTTTATAGATCCATGTTTCCGCGGTGGCGCGATCGTTATCGGGATAACCACCAGCCAGCAAAATTCTGCCATCCTTTAAGCGCGTTTCGCTCATAAAGTGCCAGTCGTTGCTGATCTGCCCAGACGCCAGCACAAACTTGGCGCTGCGCGGATCGTAGACCTCGACTCGCTTGCTTCCGCCGGCAATCAACAGCTCGCCAGAGTCAACAGTCGCGGCCTCATCCGGCAACTTGAAACGGCTGTCATTGAGCGATGCGGTAGCCGTGAAGCGGCCGGTCTGCGGATCGTAGATTTCGGCGCTACTGATAGTGCCGCGCCAATCGCGCTCATCGGAACCGCCAGCGATCAACACGCGGCCATCGGGCAGCAGGCCGGCGGTTTGCTTATAGCGCGCCACCAGCATGTTGCCGGTCGGAACAAAATTCCTAGTCTTGGGATCGTAGAGCTCGGCGGTAGCAGTAACCGCGTCGCCGCGTCCGCCGGCGATGAGCACGCGGCCATCGCGCAACAGAGTAGCCGTATGGGCGATGCGAGCGTAGTGCATGGCGCCAACCGCCTGGAACCGTGAAGCGTCAGCACGAAAGATCTCAGCGCTAGCAACCCCACCCGGACTGTCGTGGTCGGCGCCACCGGCGATCAGTACATCTCCATTCTCGAGCAACGTAGCAGTCGGGCGTCCGCGCAGGGCCGTCATCTTTGCAATGCTGGTGAATTTTCCGGTTGCAGGATCATAGAGTTCAGCCGAATCGGTAGCGCCGTGTCCGATCCAGCCGCCCGCGATGAGGACCTTACCGGAGCGAAGCAGCACAGCCGCCTGCCCTACTCGCGCCTGATTCATTGCTCCCGTCGATTCAAACTTGCCAGTGACGGGATCGTAGAGTTCGGCTGAGCGGTAGAAATCCTGGTTGCGACGCATGCCGCCGGCGATCAGCACCTTGCCACTGGGAAGCAGCGTGGCCGAGTGTCCCGAGCGCGGCTCGAGCATCGGAGATGCGGGGCTGACCGCACCAGCACTGGCCGGCTCAGGTGTGGAGTGTGCGTAAATGATTGTCCCGGCTCCAGCCAGGACGAAGAGGACGAGAGCAAGACGTGACAGCTTCATCGGACCTCCTGTTGGCAGTTGAGACGCTCCGGAGGTTCGAGGGTAAGCAGGTGATTTACTTTTTCGGCCGGGGATAGCGCGCAATGACGACAGTCCCAATGCCGCCGCGCGGGCGAAATTCGCCCTTGATCTCGGCCCACTTCGGTTTGGCGGAGCGCACTACGTCTTCCAGCACACGGTTAACGATGTTTTCCTGAAAGATTCCAAGATTGCGATAGCTGGTCAGATATTCCTTCAGCGACTTGAGTTCGAGACACTCCTTGTCGGGCATGTAGCGGATCCACAGAGTGCCAAAATCGGGCAGGCCGGTCTTAGGGCATACGGAGGTAAATTCCGGAACGTCGATCAGGATCTCGTAATTAGGAAATTGATTAGGCCAGGTTTCGATGTCGGGAAACTTTGCATCCAGGCCCGCCTCGGCGTGCTCCGGCGTGTAACGCTGACTCTTTGCCATACCTCTATTGTAGCGTCAGGTGATTTCGACAAATACGAGGCGCTACCCGGCACGCCGCTGCATCGCCTCATCTTTTTCCACTGGACGTGCTGCGTCGGCACTCGTGGCGGCAACCGGCTTCACCTTCTCGGGTGGAGGCTGCTTCAACGGCAGCGTGCCATCACCTCGCTCCTGGATAATTTCGGAGTTCAGCTCCGCTCCGAGCAGAATCAGAAACCCGGACCAGTACAGCCAGATCAGGAAGGCGATACCGCCGCCCAATACGCCATAGGTCTTATTCAAATGAGCGAACCTGTGGAGGTAGATGCTCAGCCCGTTCGACAGCAGAATCCAGCCGATTACGGCGAGAAGCGCCCCAGGCAGGATTTGGAAAAATCGCTGCTTGAGGTTCGGGGCCAGGAAGTACAGGGCGTCTACCGCGAGCACGATGAAGGTGATCGCGAAAACGTAACGCAGCACCGGCCATAGCATCGCGTAGACGGGCGCCATGCCCATCTGGTTCGCCAGGAATTCGCCGAAACGCGGCCCCAGAATCATGAAGGTGAAGGCCAACGTGACCAGGGTTCCGATGATGAAGATCAGTTCGATGGCGAGCAGACGGGTCTTCCACCACGGCCGGGTTTCGGGAACGTCGTAGGCGACGTTCAACGCCTCGATCATGGCGGCAAAGCCGCTGGAGCAGGTCCAGATCGTGCCCAGCAGTCCGAACGACAACAGCGCTCCGCGGTTGGGGCTGATTACGTCAGCGACGATCCTGCGGATCAGGCCCATGCTTTCAGGTGGCACCACGCGTGCCAGAGTGCTGACGATCGTGTTGAAGAGGTCAGGAACGGGCAGGTAGGCCACGATCGCGGCCAGCGCGATCAGCGCCGGGAAGAAAGCCATTACGAAGTAGTAGGAAAGAGCAGCAGCAAAGGAAAGAACATGATTCAGGTCGACATCGTTGGCCGTGCCCACGATCACTCGCCTGACTCGCCCCAGCAGCATTGTGAACCCCGAGTAATGTGCGCGTACCCTTGCTCGGATGACGAACTGATGTGGAAGGTTGAGTCGCCGGTTCAGTTCTGCGTCTTAGCGCAGCCTGCAACATCAGATAAATAACGGGTAACGGAGATCGGACAAACACCGGCTGCTCCGTTCCCCCCCAGATTCGTCAGCTTTCGTGATCATGCGGTGTACACGTAATGCGTGGGAAGTTATGTCCTACGTTATACTTATAGTTTCGAAAAAAAATGGCAGCAGCATCTGACAACGGCCTTCGGCCTGTGAATGGTAGGCGAACGGGACTGATTGTCCTGGTCGTGATCGTGGCCGTGATCGTACTGGCGGCCTTCATCTCACTTCATCGTTCTCAGGTAACCATCCGGGTGGGCCAGGCGGAGCGCGAGACCATTACGGCCAGCATCGCCACGAACGGCAAGATCGAAGCGCTCGACAATTTCCAGGCCTACGCTCCGATGGCGACGACAGTCAAGAAAATCTACGTACAGCAGGGTACCTGGGTTAAGCCCGGGCAGATGCTGCTGCGGTTGGACGACGCCGATGCCCGGCTGCAGGCGGCCAGAGCAGACGCTCAACTGAAGGGCGCACAGGCCGACCTCACCGCAGTGCAGGGCGGAGGCACACAGGATGAGTTGCTGACCACCCGCAACGCGCTGGTAAAGGCGCAGACCGACCGTGATGCTGCCGAGCGTAACTTGCAAGCCATGCAGAAGCTGCTGCAGACCGGCGCAGCCTCCCAGGCTGAAGTCGATGCAGCGCAGAATCGGCTCAGAGTTGATGATTCACAGGTCCACCTGCTGGAGCAGAAACTAAAAGATCGTTACTCGAAGCAGGAGATCGGACACGTCGAGGCGCAGCAGGCGGAAGCACGGGCGTCGCTGCAAGCTGCTCAGGAAGTGCTGAGGAACGCCAATATTTCGGCGCCCCGGGACGGGTTGGTGTACTCCCTGCCGGTCCGCGAAGGCGCCTTCGTGAACACTGGCGATCTGCTGGTACAGGTTGCAGACTTGCACA
Source organism: uncultured Acidobacteriaceae bacterium (assembly GCA_963698845.1). GTDB lineage: Bacteria > Acidobacteriota > Terriglobia > Terriglobales > Acidobacteriaceae > Bog-257. Next base: position 25,076 of record CAVOSH010000004.1, on the reverse strand, counting down.
AAGTTCGAGTGCGCGCTTTTGTAGATGAGCCGGAAATCGGTAAGCTGCAGCCAGGTCAACTGGTCGAGATCACCTGGGATGCGTTGCCCGGCCGGGTCTGGAAGGGCACGATCGAGACGCTTCCAACCACGGTTGTACAGCACGGCACGCGCATGGTCGGAGAAGTGACCTGCGTGGTGCAGAATGACGATCTAAAACTCCTGCCCAATACGAACGTGAGCGTTGCCATCATTACCATGCGCCAGCAAAATGCTTTGACGGTTCCCCGTGAAGCAATTCATCAGGATGCCGATGGGCAGTATGTGTTTGAAGTCGGTCAATGGAGAATTAAAGCGGCGTAACGTAAAGACGTCTGTATCGAACCTGACGCGGGTGGAGGTGACGAGCGGCCTCTCCGACAACGCGGTAATCGCGTTGGGCGCGCTCAATATGCAATCCTTAAAAAGCGGGATGGCAGTAAAACCAGCTACTCCATGAAATCTGTCTTTCTAAAGTTTTTTACTATTTTTGCGCTGTTAGTCCTTTTCGCAGCTGCCGGTCTCGCCGCTCCTGAGGCCAGCCAGTTGCTCTCGACCGGCCGCGTCAGCGAAGCCGTCACTGCGTTGACCAGCCACGACGACGCCCAATCGCTCAACCTCACTGTCGCGCGCCTACTTCGCCATGGAGCGCTGGGACGAAGCCGTGAGGTATGGTGAGCGGGCCGTCAATCTGGAGCCGCAAAACGCAATCTATCATCTTTGGCTTGGCCGGGAGTACGGGCGCAAGGCGGGCGATTCCAATCCGCTAAGCGCTGCCGGGCTTGCCAGGAAGGCAAAGAACGAGTTTGAGCGCGCAGTGCAACTGGATCCGGCAAACGTTCCAGCCCACGTCGATCTGGCGGAGTATTACACCGACGCTCCTGCTTTCATGGGCGGAGGGCTGGACAAAGCGCGTGCGCAAGCCGCGGCGGTCCGGTCGTTGAACCCTGCCATGGCTCATCTGATCCTGGCGCGAGTTGACGCCAGAGACAAGCGCTACGCGGATGCCGAGAGTGAGTACAAATCGGCGATCCAGCAGAGCAGTAATCAGGCAGACATGTGGCTGCAACTTGCCGCCTTCTACCGGCAGCGCGGCCAATTCGACGACATGCAGAATGCTGTGAGTTCGGCAATGGCGCAGCCTCACCAATTGGCAGAATCCTATTTCGATGCCGGTAACGAACTCTTCCTGGGCAGCCGCGATTTTCCGGCAGCGATTGGCTATCTGCAAAAATACTTGTCGTCCGGTGACTTGGTGGAGTCCGCGCCGGCATTCCGGGCGCACTACCTGATCGGTCAGCTCCAGGAGAAGATGGGGCATAACGGAGCAGCGGCAACCGAATATCAGGCCTCTCTGGCGATGGCCTCGGAATTTGCACCGGCCAAGAAAGCTCTCAGCCGCATTCAGTGAAGCGCGCCTTCGCATGTAATCTAGAGCACGGGATGTATTCAGAAAACCCGGCATTCCAGAACGAATGCGGTGACACGGCGCGCGAGGATCGTGGCTCTCGCCTGCGCCCTGCTTGCGATGAGCGCGTTCGGTTTTGCAGCCGACGCGGCCGTCACCCCTATTCCCTTTCACAATGCCATCGATCTGGCTCTGGAGCACAGCGGCGTCATGGGCATCGCCGCCATCAATCAGTGGCGCGCTCAAGAAGCCTATAACGAACTGCGCGGCAACTATATTCCTCAACTCACAATTGGCTCAGCGCTGGGCTACTCCTACGGCTTTCCGCTAACGTTGGAGGGCTCGGCGCCATCGGTTGCGAACTTCAACGCGGTCCAGTCGTTTTATAATCCCGCGCTGCGGCAATTCATGAAGGCAGCCAAGATGGACTGGGACGCGACTTCCCAGGATGTGCGCGACAAACGCGACGCAGTCATCCTCGACACAGCTTTGACCTATGCGCAGCTCGATCAACTCACGGCAAAAATCGCCACCTTGAGCGAGGCGCAAACCGCGGCTGAGAAGGCGCAATTTGTCAGCGAGCAACGACTGCAGGAAGGCGTCGACAGCAAACTCGATGTGACTAAGAGCCAGCTGGTAGCCGCGCGCATCCGGTTGCGGATCGCAGAAGCGCAGGGCCAGGCTGACGTCTTGCGCGAGCATCTCTCCCGACTTTTGGGGGTACCGGCAGAATCGATTGCCACCGACCCGCAGTCGATGCCCCAGATCCCGACGATTTCTCAAGACCAGGATCTGCCCGCAAAGGCCGTGGAAAATAGCCCCGACGTCAAGCTGGCCCGGGAGAAAGCGGCATCGGCGGCGGTCCGCGCGGTGGGCGAGCACAAAGCAGCCGTCTGGCCCACTCTCGATCTTGCTTCCCAATACGCCTACTTGGCTAAGTTCAACAATTACGATCTGTACTACCGAAATTACCAAGCCAACAACTTCAGCGGCGGCGTGAACCTGCGCATCCCGATTTTCAACTCCGTCCAAAAGGCCAAGGCAGAAGAAGCAAAGGCCGATGCCATGACCGCGCAGAAGCAGGCCGAGCTGACAACCAATCAGGTTCGTGAGGATGCCCTTAAGCTGCAGCGCTCTCTGCGACAGCTTTCCGCCGCCCGGGATGTGGCCAAGCTGGAGTGGGAGGTTTCGCAGGGCGACTTGGACGCAGTCAAGTCGCGAGAGCAGATTGGCCAGGCCAATGTTCGTGATGAGCAAAATGCTGAACTGGGCACCGATGATAAGCATGCAGCTTATCTGGACGCCGAGTTCGAGCTCAGCCGGGCAGAGCTGCAACTGATGCGGCTCACCGGTGAACTGGAGAATTGGGCCGTTCCCACCCCATAATCAACCGTTTACTGAGAACCTAGAATCACATCTAACATTAGGAATCTCAATTAGTTCCGGGTGCCTCTAACAATGGTACGATAGTTAGAGTACTTTTGACTCCGGCCAGCGTTGAGAGCGAGGGTGATGCCTATCCAACTCCGGCTGCCTCTCCACTGGGTGTGACTGCTGGATAATGTTACTGCCGGTTTAACGGCGCTCTCGACCGGAGCCAGATTGAGCTTGAGACTTAGCTAAAACTATGCCTTTGAAAACGCTTTTCCTGAATCCCCCTTCCTTCGAGAACTACGACGGCGGCGCCAGTTCGCGCTGGCCGGCCACCCGCGAGATCGAGTCCTATTGGTACCCGGTTTGGCTTGCCTACCCGGCAGGCATGCTGGAGGGCTCGCGCCTGCTCGACGCTTCGCCGCACAAGGTGAATGCGCAGGAGACCATCGAGATCGGTAAGGAGTACGAATTTCTCGTGCTGTTTACCTCGACTCCGGGCTTCCAGGGGGACATCAAGCTGGCAGCCGCGATGAAGGCGGCCAATCCAAAGCTGAAGATCGCTTTCGTGGGACCGCATGTAACTACTTTGCCCGAGGCATCTCTGCAAGAGGGCGAAGCGATCGATTTCATCGTGCGCCGCGAGTTTGATTATGCTGCCGTTGAATACGCAAATGGAAAGCCGCTTAGCGAAATTCTCGGCATCTCGTATCGTGGGCCAAACGGAACAGTGGTGCATAACCCTGATCGTCCGGCTGTCGACAATCTCGATGCCCTGCCGGATGTGGTCGATGTCTATAAGCGCGACATTGACCCGCGCCGGTATAACGTGCCGTTCCTGCTCTATCCTTTCGTTTCGCTGTATACGACGCGCGGCTGTCCGGCGCAGTGCACTTTCTGCCTCTGGCCGCAGACGCTCAGTGGCCATCCCTGGCGTAAGCGTTCGTCTGACGCTGTCGCGGCTGAGATGAAGAAGGCCAAGGAATACTGGCCGTGGGTGAAGGAATTCTTCTTCGACGACGACACCTTCAACATTCAGAAGGCGCGCACGATCGAACTCTGCGCCAAGTTGAAGCCACTGGGCTTGACCTGGTCATGCACCTCGCGTGTGACCACCGATTACGAGACGCTGAAGGCGATGAAAGAAGCCGGCTGCCGCCTGCTCATCGTTGGCTATGAATCGGGTGATCCTCAAATCTTGAAGAATGTGAAGAAGGGCGCCACGGTCGAGCGCGCGCGTGACTTTACGCGTGACTGCAAGAAGCTTGGACTGACGATTCACGGCGACTTCATCCTCGGACTCCCCGGCGAGACGAAGGAGAGCATCCGCCGTACCATCGATTTCGCCAAAGAACTGGATTGCGAAACGATTCAGGTATCGCTGGCTCATGCTTACCCGGGCACTGAACTTTACGATTACGCCAAGGCAAACGGCTTCATCCTGAATGAAGGCACGCAGATGGTGGACGCCATGGGCCACCAGGTCGCGATGATCGAGTATCCCAACATCTCGCGTGACTACATCATGGAAATGGTGCATCGCTTCTATGATGAGTACTACTTCCGGCCGAAGGCAATCTTCCGCATTGTGAAGCGAGCGGCGTTCAACTCAACCGATCGCAAGCGTCTGTACACGGAAGCAAAGTCGTTCCTCAAACTACGAGCCGCGCGAAACCGTTCTGTGCAGGAAACCCGCAAGCAAAAGGCTGCCTCGGGTTCCATGCCGCCTCCATCAGGGCCCGCTGGGGCGGGGACTGGCAGCGAGTCGAAGACCGCTGAAACGGTCAGCGTCTAAAGAACAGTCGTAACCGTTCGCGAGTACCTGCGTCCTGGCGGCCGTCAGGACGCGCACCCCTGCCGGTTATTACAAAGATTGTCGGATGGTCTGCCGGTACGATGGCGAGGATGGCCGCAAGCCCTAACTGATTGAGAAAACTGGTAGGCCCGGCTGGGATCGAACCAGCAACCCTCAGCTTAGAAGGCGTAATGCCGCGTTTTCTACTAATCACTACCAAGTGATGTAAGCGCTACAGACAATGCGGCTTACGCCAATAATTCAGGTGATGCGACTTCTGTCAATTTCGATGAATTTCTATCCAGAGTCCCCGCAATTTTCACCGTAGTGGTCACGCGACCTCGCGCAACGCAAAAAGCTGGTGTGCACGGGTTGAATGATCCCGCCCCCGCAGCTCGACGCTATGATCCGGCAGGCCAGGAGTCGAAGTTGGGCCTGATCGCTGCATGCAAACTTGAAGTCTTTGGTCGCAGTCCTCGCCACCTCGTGGAGCTAGAAGCTCTGTCACTGACAACCCGTGTTCCGAGCGTGGATGATATTGGGGATGGCGCGATCATCCACCGCCGCGACCCGCAACAGCGCTGACGAGGCCGTGACCTCGCCGTGTTCCAATCTACTCATCGACATGTCGCGTTCCGATCCGCGGCTCGCGCTCTACTTTCAGATTCCGGCCGCTGATCGCGCCAACGCAATCGTGGCGATCCTGGAAAGTCCGGCGGGCGCGCGGTTTCGGCAGGAAGCAAGCCGCGCCATTGTCCAGGCGCTCTCGGTTGAGCGCCTTGTCCCTGACATATATGCCGAGTGGCGTCCGCTGGTTCGCGACGCCATGCTGTATTTCGGAGCCAACTTCTCGACTCCGCGGCTCGCCCCGAAGCTGGTCGAGCAAATCGAGTTGCCGTCTGATACCCCGCCCGAGAAACGTCTTTCGCGCCTAATTGCGCGCGTCCCCGGACTGCAAAAACTTGGGCAGGTGATTGCGCGTAATCGCCATTTGCATCGCGAGCTGCGGCGCGAGCTCACGCAACTGGAAAACGGTATCAGCGATGTGGCTGCCGACGACATGCGCGCGATCGTGGTGCGCAACCTCGGTCCGGCCTTGAAGCGCTACGCCGTGAAGATTCGGCCAGGCATTTTCCGCGAGGCCAGCGTCAGCGCGGTGCTGCGCTTTACCTGGTTCAAGCCGGAACAGCGGCGGCGCGAGCGAGGTGTCTTCAAAGTAATGAAGCCGTATATCCTGGACTACTTCGCCGAAGACATGGATTTGCTGGCCCAGCTGGCAAAGCACCTTGGATCGAAGCACAAGGAATACGGCTTCGCCGAGCACACGTTGCCCGAGACCTTCGATGACGTTCGGCGCCTGCTGCAACATGAGGTGGAATTTGGGCGCGAGCAGGCGAATCTGCGTAAGGCAGCGCGCGCTTACGGCTCGTTCGCCTCAGTTCGGATACCAGAGATGATTCCGCAACTGTGCACGCCGATAATCACCGCGATGTCGGAAGAGCATGGGCAAAAGATTACGAGTGCGGCTTCGCGGCTGTCCAAGGCGCGACGCACGCGATTGGCAGAGCAGCTGATCGATATTGTGATTGCGGTTCCGCTGCTTACGCCAGGTGGAAGTGGCATGTTTCATGCCGATCCGCACGCCGGCAATCTGCTGTACAACCAGCGGAGCGGAACGCTGACCCTGCTCGATTGGGCGCTGACGGGTCACGTAACGCAAGAGCAGCGGCGGCAATTCGCCATGCTGTTCCTGATGGTCCTACTGCGCGATCCGCAGGGGCTCTGTAGCGTCATTGAGGCGATCAGCTTCAGGAAGAGGCCGGGCAGTTCACGGCAACGGCGGACAATTCGCGAGGAAGTGACGCGCTTCTTCGACGCGCAGCCTATCACGCGCCTTCCAGGTGCGCCCGATGTTGTTGACCTGTTGGAACGAATCGCGTGGCATGGAGTGCGCCTGCCGAACCATCTTGTGCTGCTGCGCAAGGTGCTGTTTACGCTAGACGGTGTTCTGCACGATGTTGCGGGCTCGTCAACCAGCGTGGAATTCCTGATGATGCGGCGATTGCTGGAAACCTGGGTGAAAAACCCAACGCAGATCGGCTGGCCGCTTCCGCTGCGCGACTGGATCGCGGTGTTGCTCAGCGCGACACTTTACGGCAGTCGCGTTGCGGTCCGCGGCCTGGAACAACTGGTGGCGGCATAAGGTCAAGCATGGCCCGCAGAACTGCCCAGGTGTTAAGCCTGCCAGTCCGACTCAGCGGGGCACGCTCGAAGCTGTAACTTAGGACTTTCTGCCTATCCAGGACTGTCGGTCCTGGACTAAGCTGTTCCCTCCCGCAGAGCAGAACCGGTGTACCGAGCGGCACGCCGGTCCGCAGTGAGCGAGGTCACACGTCAATGGCGAACCCAGAACATCTCGCAATCCTCAAGCAAGGGGTGGAAAATTGGAATCAGTGGCGGAAAGCTTACCCAGTCGTTGATGTCGAGCTTTCGCAAGCGGACCTCACTGGACAGAACCTGCAGGAGGCGAACCTCAAAGCGGCTGATCTGTCTCGTGCGGACTTGAGCGGTGCGAATTTAAGGGACGCTGACTTTAGCTTTTCAAGGCTCATCGCGGCCAATCTCGGAGGGGCTGACGCAACCGGGACAAACTTCGTTCGGACCAATGCCATTTTCGCCAACATCACCCAGACGAAGCTATCCCGCGCGATCCTTCGAGGTGCCGATTTGCGTTGGGCTAGGTTGATTTCCACCGAACTGCAGGACGCGGATCTGTCGCAAGCAATCGCCGGAGCTACGCTCTTTTCGAACCTTGACCTCAGCAGAGCCCAAAACCTGCACATGGTTCAACACTTCAGTCCTTCCACAATCGGAATCGACACAATCTACAAGTCGCGTGGCATGGTTGCAGAGCGCTTTTTGCGCGGCTGCGGCGTGCCGGACTCCTTTATTGCATACATCGGGTCGATGGTGGGGCGGCCCATCGAGTTCTACTCCTGCTTCATCAGCTATTCGACCAATGACCAGGAGTTTGCCGATAGGCTCTACGCAGATCTGCAAAGCAAAGGCGTACGCTGCTGGTTTGCGCCGCACGACATACAGAGCGGCCGTAAGATTCACGAGCAGATTCACGACGCCATCCGCCTGCACGACAAGTTGCTGCTCATCCTTTCCGAAGGCAGCATGAATAGCGATTGGGTCGGGACGGAAATCGCCAATGCACGCGAACGCGAGACCCAAGAGAAGAAGCAGATGCTTTTTCCCATCAGCCTTGCTCCCTTTGAGAAGGTGAAGGGCTGGAAGCTGTTTGACGCCGAGCGCGGCAAGGACTCGGCGCGCGAGATTCGCGAGTATTTCATCCCCGACTTCAGCAACTGGAAGGACCACGATTCGTATCAGAAGGCATTTCAGCGGCTGGTAAAGGACTTGAAGGCAGCCCCTCAGAGTTGAGGCTGCATTCGTTGTCCAGTCTATGTCCGTGCATCCCCTTCGTCGGTCGCTAATCGCCCAAGCGGGGCCGTCGGGGTCGAGTAGACGCAGGAGTATGCACCAAATGTGCACCTGCCGAAGACAGTGCGACTGTAACTCGCTGTTTTGAAGTTACTTACAACTCAGGTTTTAGGAGCTCTGTCGGTTTAGAAAACCGTCAGATTTGGGTCTCGCCGGCATCCCTTTCAATTGACTTTTTCAGAATGCCGCGGCTCGCAGATAGAATAGAAGACGTACCCTCCGCGCAGATATCCGCGCGAAGGAGATCTTCGGCAAGGCCACGGGACATGTCGGAATCGTGACGGGCATCCAACCTCCTCTTCGCGTCGGCTTCCCGCGTGTAGGAAATCAAAAAATAAATTAAACAGAGGCTGGAATTCAAAGAAATCGAAGAATCAAACGATGCCGCGAGGGGGAAAGAGACCGGGAGCCGGGCGCAAGCCGGTCGTTGCCAAGCAGATAGCCGCCGATGCCGGCGTGCACATACCCGTGCCACAGCCTTCCAGTAAATCAAAGAAATCACCTCCGCGAACCTCCGCAAAATCAAAGCTAACGCCGCGCCAAGCAATGTTTCTCCAAGGCATCGCCGAGCTGAAGAGCCAGGAGCGCGCAGCGCTCGATGCCGGCTATTCGCCCAGCACGGCTAGGCATGCCCATCGCATCCTCGAGGGTGCGAACGTGGGCGCCGAGTTTCAGAAGATCCTGCGCCAGTGGGTCGACCCAGACAAAATAGGACAGCGTATCGCGGAAGGTCTGGACGCGATGGAGACGAAGTTTTTCCAGAACGAGGGTTGTGTGGTGGACCGGCGCGAGGTTATCGCTTGGGCCGAGCGCCGGCACTATGTTGTTTTGGCCGCGCAGTACTCGGGCTATCTCCCCGATCGACACGAGACAGACCATGAGATCAGCCTCCCGGCAGATCCCATCAAGCGTATTGAGGAGCTGCTCGCCATCGGAGCTGCAAGATGCCAAGCGTTATCTGGACGCTGATCCTGAATCGCGGGCACATCTCCTACATCGAGCAAGGAAAACGTGAGGTTGGCATCATCCCTCTGCAGTTAATGGCTAGACGTCTTGGGACCACCATGTCAAACCTTCTGCGGCGTTTGTAACAGCCCGTCCGCGCGCCAGCGTGGGCCCGGTTGTCTGAAAGGTCATCACATCAAAAACTGCTGATTTCGGGCGGCTGACTACCAGGTACCTACCTGCCTCGAGAATCAGGCAATTGCAGCCAGCCTCTGGGAAATTGGGCAAGGGGGCACACCTGCCATTCTGACTCAGTGACTCTTCCGTCGGTTGGCGTTTGGGGCGACTTCCCGAAGTAGACTTCGGGACAGTCAGCCGGGGGCAGAACTCGCCGATCGGCTGTCGTTCAGGATTACGTACGACTTGGCGATTTCAAGACATCTATCCGTACTCTTGCGAGACGTCAATTTCCAAATAGCCGACGGCAGGGACAAGACCCAGCCTTTCAGATCTCCTTTCCCACAATCGACAGTAACGGGGATCGGTATCGCGAAGTGCCTCTCTTCCCGGCAACCAGCATTATCGTGACCGCCATCACTGCCTTTCCAGGAGTGTCGTGGTCTGATTGCGCGAGTGATCGCGAAAGCCAAGGACGGCGTGCTGCTTCTCCGGTGGAGTTTCGGGCTATTCCTCATCGTCCATGCGGTTTGCGGGTTTGGCCAGGAGAGCAATGATGCCCGAGAGCTATTGAACCAGGTCGCCGAGGCTTCCAAAAACCTGCAGACCTATCGCGCCGAGGGCCGTATCGCGCAGAAATTCCTCTTTGGGCCACTGGAAGTGGACATGACTTTTCGGTTGGAAACGCAAGCGCCTGACCGATTCCGTATCGAACTATCAGGAGGGCCGGAGTGGATGACCGGACTTCCCACGATGATCCTTTGCGAAGGGGCCTCTGGCTGGATGTATCAGTCCAAGGCAAAACTGTATACGAAGCTAGGCCCGCAGAAGCAACCTGGTGACGCGTGCACGCCGCTTAATTCCCTGAGCTTCGAACACCTGGCGGACGACGTCCGTTCGGCTGAGGTCACCGGTACAGGTCATGCACAGTTTGAAGGGCGCACCCAGCCGTGCACCATCGTCAAGGCGCAATACCGTGTCATTGACGGGGTGATGTTGTACCCGGGCGCAACCATAAAGCTCGGACACGTCAGCCGGACTCTGTGTATTGATACGAATCGCAAATTGCTTCTCACCGATCATATTGAGGCTGACACCGACCTCGGCCTCGGACCTCAGCACGTCGAGCAGAGTGTCACCTACGAGCGAATCGAGCGCAACCCAAGCTTAAAGCCTGGAACATTCGAATTTCGACCTCCGGCAGGTGCGAAGGAACGAGTGCAGCCTGCACCCCCAGCAGCGACCACAGAGACGGCTGCGGTACAGGCGCCTGCGAAACCGCCAAGAGGCGGCCATTACGGAACGGTACCTACGCCACTCTCCAAATCCGGCCCTGAATACACGCAGGAGGCATGGGACGAAGGCATTGAAGGCGTAGTGGTCTTGAGCGCCGATATCGGAGCGGACGGCGGAATCAGCAACATCCGTGTCGAAAAATCACTCGGATACGGCCTCGATGAGAAGGCAATCGAGTGTTTGCGCAAGTGGCGCTTCAGCCCCGCCACCCACGATGGCGTTCCTGAGAACCGCCGAACAGCGGTGGACATACTCTTTAAGTTGCCAGACAAGCGGCTGGAGAGGCCGTCTGTAGGACCTGTCACCAGGCCGGCGCCTCCGCCACGATTGCCCGCCGTGACCCTGCAAATGCCGACCGATCTGGACGACTTTTACTTAGTGACGGCGACCAGCCTGAAAGCCCCTGAAATCTGCGCCAAAATCTCTGCTTCGGCTGAGGGCGGCGGCGGCTCGGAACGCGGCTACCAGGTCCGCACGATGCAAGCCGAATGTTACATGCAGCTAGCTGCCGCTCTTCACGACCCAGGTCTCTGCGACCGCGTGAAGCCAGTCAGGACGGAGTACAAGGACGGGAGCAAGATCGACAAGACCTACTGTATGGCCCAAATGCATGCCGCCGAAGGCATCGCGATTCCCTACGACATTCCGGCCTTCGCGAAGCTGATGCAAAAGGCAGGTTATGACGATGCGCGTATTATCAATTTCCGTTACAACCATGGGCGCTACAACAGTCCGACATACAGCAGCTACAAGAAGCTGATCGAGGAACCACAGATGTTGAGCGCATTGCACCGGGCTCCGAGCTACGCCGAACCTCCAACGCCCAGCAAGATCCGCCCGGCAAATCCCACGGAATATTTGTATCAGGCAGTCGCCGTTGACAAGAATATTCCCGAGTTGTGCGCAAAAGTCTCTGCCAACGCTACCTATACAGACCCCTTCAAGCAGACTGCATTGCTTCGCTCGAATTGTTATTACGCGCTGGCCTACAATGACCTCAATCCGGTTTTCTGCGACCAGCTACCCCAGGCTGGGACTTCGCCTTATGTTCAGCACGACTCCCGCGAGGAGTGTCGGCGCACCGTGGAAATCTTCAGTCGGCCAAACCTTCCTAAGGACGGACTGACCCGAGGGCCAGCTGATTTTCCCGACCCATGGTGCCTTGGCAAAGCTCTGCAAAAGGTGGGCTACGGTGACGTCCGAAAGATCGACGAGGCGCTCAAGCCCAAACCAAGAGACTACTGGGAGTTCCTCGCGCAAATCTGGCTGTGGGGAACGAAAGAAGATCGCGCTGAATTCGCGCAGCGAGTCATGAACCTTAAGTGATAGCTGGCGAGAACAGGCCAACTCGCACCCTATCTAGACCGGATGGAATATGTTCCTCGGGAGTCGGCCAGCATCTGGTGAAGGCACGGCACGCCAACTTGCCGTATAACGCCCCATGCGCGGCTCTGCTCGGCTGAACGCCTCTCGAACACATTTCATTTCCGACGGTATGCCGACTGCACGTCCAAGTGACTTCCCCGAAGCAGAATTCTGAGTCGCGATAGCTGTACCGGTTTGTGTGTATTGAATGATTTCGCGACCTACGAAATCCCACTCCAGCGGCAGCTTCGCCTTGTCACTCCGCCCCGGAACTCACATCACTGACAGCTGTCCATGAAAATTGTGGAATTGGGCAGGGGGTAGAGATTTCTGGGTCTTTTTTTCAGCCACGCCATCGCTCCCGCATGGTGTGAAGTAAGACCTTGGATCTAACTTCTCTCCCTTTTCGCATCGACCGAACTCATATGAGCAGGCCGCGACCTAACGGTTCATTCGGATTCGTGCCGCCACAAGCCCGGTGCGGGAGGATGCCCTCCACACCGATCCTCGCCGGGCTCATGTGGGTGGCCGCCCCTGTTGGCGTCCTAGGGTTCGCGGCCTTGCTGCTATGGCTGTCGGGCAATTGGCGCTGGGTGGAGGGCTGGATCTTCGGTGTCTGGTGGGTATCGTTCGTTGCTGCTCTTTATTTGTGGCTTCGCTTCAGGGACCCTGAGCTGCTGGCCGAGCGCATGCGCATGCCCGGCAGCGGCGATGAATCGCGCTGCGCTATGGCTATCCTCTTCGCGACAAAACTGTGCTTCATGGCCTCGCTGTTTGTGTCGGCGCTGGATGTGCGTTTCAGTTGGACACCCCGTCTACCGCTGTGGAGCGAAGTGTGCGGCGGCATCCTGCTCGTCGCCGGCAGTTTCCCGTTCTTCCGCGCGTTCACCGATAACACGTATGCGTCGCAGTTGGTGCGTATTCAGAGCGAGCGCGGCCAGCATGTCATCGACACGGGCGTCTATGGCTTTGTTCGCCACCCCATGTATCTTGGGGGAAGTCTAATGTTCGTTGGCGGCCCGCTGCTACTCGGCTCCGTTTGTGGCCTTCTCGCAGGCCTAGCCGCGGTTGGGTTTCTCATCCTGCGCATCTTGGGCGAGGAGAAGCTGTTGGCACGCGATCTGGAAGGCTACCGGGCCTATTGCGAGAAAGTGCGCTACCGCCTTATCCCACACATCTGGTGAGCACCTGTCAGTTGGCTGGTTTTCCTCACGGGCTCCTCCTCCTTACATCCAGAGAACCCACCCGCTCAGGGTTTTTCCGTTTGCACGAAGCCCTGAACTCAATGGAGGCTTTCCTGCCTGCTACCGCTTGAGTCGAACCGCCGTTTGGGGCTCACATTGAAATAGACCAATGGGGGACTTTGCTGCCGGAGTGCGCGTATCATTGGCTCGGAGCTGCTTCCGTGAGGACTCTGAAGGTTTCACTATTGGCGAGCGCGATTGGCACGGCGGCTTGGCTCCTCGGGTTCACTCACAAAATATGGCCTGCACACCCGCAATGGGCTGTTTTCTTCATCACGCTAGGCGCAATGGCGGTGCTGATATACGTTTTCCGTGAGGCCGAGAACTAGCTACAATGACGTGTGCGCCCAACCCAGTCGAATTGACCCACTCCCGGTTCTTGACTCGGGGAAGCACCATCTAAAGGTGTCATGATGAGTTCGATGCCCGACTACGCAACGAGTGTGAAATATCCTGCCTGTGGGGCGGGGCCCGGTGCCCCCTGCATCACGATTAGCGGTCAGCAAATGCCAGAGGCGCATGCGAAGCGTAAGGAATCGGCGATGGCGGCTGGAAAGAAGTCAACGGATTCTCCCGAATAAGCCAATATTGCAAACAAACCTGCTATCCCCAGCAGCAAAAGCACTACTGCAGCGACTCGGGCTCTCAGCGGGGTGTATTGTTCTTCCAGAGATGTGCGATATAGCTGAGGCCAGAGGATTCCACAAAGCCCGCCTAGAACTGCCAAGCTGGATATGAGCAATGCGAGTGCGCGCTCCATGTCTGTCCTGGGTTATCGGGCGACCTCCGCAATCTTTTCCAGAATCGCTAATTCTTCGCTTTTGGCTTCTCGAATGCGCTTGCGCGCCTCGCTGTCTCGCACGGGTTCAGGCGCAGATGCCTCGAGAAACTCTATTTGCAGACGGACCGCATCGAGCATTTTCTCCAATTCGGCAATCTGGTTATTCGCAATCATGGAATAAGCTTATACCCATCGTTGACCGCTCGTACTGGCAGGACTTCAGGATTGTAGGCGAGGTCGCCGGTTCGTCCGGCTTGCTAGCAGATCGTTCCTCCGGGGGCTGGTCGCCTGCCAGAACGGAGTCTGCGCCGCCGACGTGCCCATTGAGCCGTTCCTTGCTTAGACGTAAGAGCGCCAGCGCGATCATTACGTACCAAACCTGCATGCCCACGACCGAGAAAATAGAGATGAAAATCCCGACCCTGGGCACGTACATCCCTAAACCAAGGGCGCCCGCCACGACTCCCACATACCCGCAGACCTTGCTGAAGATCGGACTACGTAGCATCACCCAACCGACCAGCATCATGCCTATCGATCCAACGACATTACCGACCTGAAAGGGGGTCCCCATCCAAGACGCAAGAACGGCTTGCCCGGCGGCCAGAAACCCCTCTCGTTCCACCCCGGTGGCGGCCGCCGCATACTGCTGGCTGAGGTACAGCATGTTGAGTGCGGGTGTCGCGATGAGGAAGCAGAGAATGGATGCCACGGAGAAGGCAGTGGCAAGCAGCATGAGCGATTCGTGCACCCGGCGCAGGCTAAGGTAAAGCGCAAGACAGATCGGGACGGCCAGAACTTCGTCCACGATGATTAAGAAATCGAGACTGATCAGTCCAATGAAAGGGCGCGATCGCAGTAGAGCAAAATGTGCGGCCACAGTTGAGGGCGGAGGCCACACAAAGAAAGCAATGATCTGAAACAGGAACAGAACAACGGTGACCAGTCCAGCTACGGCTCCGGTTCGGTAGAGGTAATACCAGCGGACTTCGCTGGCATCATACCCTGTCGCAGCGATTGGAGTCGCTTGAGACATGCGGTTCTCCTCGGAAAAGGACGGCAGGAAAAGCGATCCTCGACATATCTCGAAACAGTTCGAACCTAGGGTGCGTATGGCTGCGCCAGCAGTTCAGCTTTATTGACGCCGTTCTTTGCCGCCAGTCTCTTGAAGCCAAGGGCACCCATCCATACGTAGAGCCGGCTCCAGAGCGCAAAGGGGATGGGGTTTTTCATAACAATCTTCATCGCCTCGGCCGGTATGGGTAAACCCTCAGAAAGTGAGCTTGCGGCCATCTCCAAAGCTGCGATCACATTTCGAACCGGCGCTCCTTGACGTTTCGGCTCAGTGAGGGGTTGCCCCCCGATCATTCCTCCTGCAGCGAAGGCGAGACCGCCGGCCCACTTGAAGCGGCTTTGCCTAGCGAACTCACTGCATATCGCTAACGCGAGCGAGTTCTGGAACGTCTCAGGAAAGCCAGAGTTTACGATCGTCGCCAACCGTCTAGGGATCGATTCGTCGCTTGTCTTTCGGTGGGCTGCGATTACGGACAGCGCTTTGGTCATCAGATAGGGCAGTGCATCGACATAAAGAGGGAACACTAACAACACCAACCTGGAGCGCTCAACCGCCAAAAGTAATTCACTTTCACCTTCTGGTCGATTCAGGCTCGCACGCAGGGTCAGCGATTCGGTCTCCCATCCCCGCCTCGCGAGGCAATCGAGGAGGAAGCCTCCCAGCGCGCTTGAAGTGCTTGCCTCTTTCGTTTTTGGACTACCGATAATGAGCAACGCCCGCTGTATGCTGCCCGGTTCGACGGTTGCGTCGCCAGATGTAACCTCGGGCATCAGCGATGCGGCCAATTCACCGAAAGGCAAGGAGTCGGATCGGCTCAGGAGCACTTCGAAGCGGCGCTGAAGCGCATCTCTGCCCTCCGATGCGAGAACGACTTCCGCCGCGTAGCTGGGAGGATGAAAATTGATCGCATTCCGTCCGGCAAGCGTCTTGAAGATATGCGCCTCAACCGGATTGGGGCTGCGCTGAACTCCCACCATCACGAGTCGTGGCGGCTTCGTGTAGCGCGGCGGATGGTGCATTTCCCCGTGATCCATCTGGAAAAAAGGGGAGGCCAGCGGAACGAACCGGTCCACCATCTTCTTCAACTCCGGCGAGTAACCCCCGAAGGTCACAGGGGTGAAGAGAACGGTGACATCACTTCGAACGATAGCTTTGGCAATGTCGCGACCAGCATCTGCTTCCACGCACAGACCGGGAGTCTTCACCCAGCAGCCAAAACAACCGAGACAGTGAGCCAGCTTCATCTCACGCAGAGGAAATGTTAAGAGTTCAGCCCCCGCTGCTTTGAACACCTGAGACAGCACGTCCAGTACTGGCGCCAGATCTTTGTCGCCAATTCCGGCGCCATCGAGGATTACAACATTCTTGCCCAGCATGTGATTCCCTCGTTTGTAAGACTCCTTAGGTGTTCGGCAGCATTCGGCACGTGCGCTCCGATCCCCTTGTTGATGCCAAACTCGTAGCCGCTGCCAATGCCTCTATTCACAGTTCGCTGTGTGTGCTGGAATCAGACTAAGCGCGATTTAGCGGGCTCCGCAAGGACATGCAGGCCCCCTTCCCGTCCAATTAATCTCGCCGTCGGGATACAACGCTGTGTCGGCGCTACCGCGCCTCAGGAATGCTAGAACGTTTTCAGAAGACATTCCCCCAACTAAACCGGGCAATGAGATCCCGAACTGGGATATTAGAATTGCAGGGCGAGATGCCCGGTGGTATGGTCCGACCTGTGTTACCCAGCCTATTGATCATCGCTTGTTGGGTTCTGCTCATCCTGTATTGGAACATCAGCGCCCACTCTATCAAGGCCGCTGCGGAACGCCAGAACTGGCGCAGCAGGTTGGCCAGGGTGCCAGTGTGGCTGGGCTACATCCTGTTCGTTGTGGCAGGGGCGCATCCGTTTGGCATGGTGCTGATACCGCATACAGCCATCGCGGAGTATCTGGGGGTTGCGGTTTGTGCGTTGGGACTATTTGCGGCGATCTGGTCGCGCAAAACGCTAGGAAACGATTGGAGCAGAGATGTCGAGTTTAAGCAGGAGCACAAACTTGTGGAACGGGGGCCATATCGATTCGTGCGTCATCCGATTTATACCAGCCATCTGCTCATGGGTCTGGGAACTGCCATTGCCTCCGGCCTGCTGGTTGCCTTCGCCGGGCTAGGGTTTTTCTTCATTGGCTTTTGGATAAAACTAAAACAGGAAGAAGCTCTGCTCCTGAGACATTTTCCGGATGAATATCCCGCCTATAAAGTTCGTGTGAAGGCCCTTGTCCCCTTTGTGTTTTAGACTACGGGCAATCTGCAAGCAGTTTCTACATGCCGGCCAAAAAGAACTTGCCCAGAAACCGGCGTGGGGGAGATTACTCCGTGAAGCCGGCCAGCATCCGGTGACGGCACGCCAACTTGACGTATAACGCCCATCTCGCGGAAATGGATCTCGTAGACCTGTTTGGCCGCGACTCCGTTTAATCCCTCGGCCGCGAGTTGCGGTGGCGAAAGCGACTCGCATCAAAAACTGATGCTTATGGGCGGAGCGCGACAATGATTTACCCCTAAACAGAATCAGCACCTTGCGAGGTGTGTAGTCGAAGGGTAATTGGGCAAGCACAATCTGAAAGAAGGGCGCTGTGCGCCAAAGCAAGCAGTATGCAGACCGCAACCTGCTATTTACCCGTTCGAGAGTGTGAAGACGATCTCGGTGATCGCGCAGTCGCTAGGTCTGAGGTACTCGCTCGAGCATGGCGATCGTGCCCACCAACAACGGCTCCATCGGTGCCTACGCTTCGGCCCTGACACAGTTGATTCTGGATATCTCCAGCTACTTCGCGCCGTAGGATGGGTACTCGATCGTCGCCCAGCAGAGAAAGGGCTTGAAGAAAGTAAGGGTAGTGGTAGGCTGAGCCTTCCAGGCAAGAGTGTCCTCGTAAGACACCGCACGAAAACGCAGCGAACGTTGTCTACGCCACGTCGCTGTTCAGTTAAAAGAACCCAGCAGAAGGGTTGTCAGATCCGAAGGCAGACCGATCTTTCGACGATTGTTCAGGAGGAAGCCATGCGAACCAAGGCTTGCGAGGCGGCCCAGCCCGTCGCGTGGACAGTTGAAGCAGGTAGGTTTCGGGTTACATGCATTGGATTCTTGTTTTGTCTCATAGCGGTGATTGCTTCGCCAGCGCAAACCCTAACAACTCTCGCCAGCTTCAACGGAGCCAACGGTGCTAATCCATATGCGGGACTAGTGCAAGGCATGGACGGGAACTTCTACGGAACGACCAGAATGGCGGGGCCAACGATTTTGGCACGGTCTTCAAGATCACACGCACAGGCACGCTGACCACGCTGTACAGCTTTTGTGCTCAAGGTGGAAGTAACTGCACAGACGGCTCGAACCCCTATGCCGGACTGGTGCAAGCCACGGACGGGAACTTCTACGGAACCACCCAGTTAGGCGGAGCCAACGGTGCTGGTGGAACGGTCTTCAAGATCACTCCGAGAGGCACCCTGACCACGCTGTACAGCTTTTGTGCACAAGTCGACTCTGCACGGACGGCGCAGTACCCTCAAGCCGGACTGGTGCAAGCCACGGACGGGAACTTCTACGGAACAACCGATTGGGGGCGGGGCCAATGGCCTTGGAACGGTTTTCAAAATCACTCCTACAGGCACGCTGACCACGCTGTACAGCTTTTGTGCACAAATGCAACTGCGCGGACGGCGCTGGCCCTTATGCCGGGCTGGTGCAAGGCACGGACGGAAACTTCTACGGAACGACCGTATTACGGCGGGGCTAGCAGTGGTGGAACGGTCTTCAAAATCACTCCCACAGGCACCCTGACTACGCTGTACAGCTTTTGTACTCAAAGTGGCTGTGCGGACGGCAGATGGCCTTATGCCGGGCTGGTGCAAGGCCACGGACGGGAACTTCTACGGAACAACCTATAGTGGCGGGGCCGGTATATATGGTAACGGTACGGTCTTCAAAATCACACCGACCGGCACACTGACCACGCTGTACAGCTTTTGTACTCAAAGTGGCTGTGCGGACGGCGATAACCCTGCGGCAGGACTGGTGCAAGGCACGGATGGCAACTTCTACGGAACAACGACCGGGGGCGGGGCCAACAATGGTGGAACGGTATTCAAAATCACACCGACCGGCACACTGACCACGCTATACAGCTTTGACTTCACTGACGGCAGGACCCCTTTTGCCGGACTGGTGCAAGCCACGGACGGGAACTTCTACGGAACGACTGTTTCGGGCGGGGCCTCGGCCGACGGAACGGTTTTCAGTCTGACCGGGCCCAGTTCTACCGCCGTGCAGTTCATTCCTGTAACTCCGTGCCGGGTAGTGGACACCCGACAAGGCAGTCCGATCCAGGGCGGCACGTCTGAGGTGTTCGTTGTCCCGCAACTGGGTAGCTGCAACATTCCGGCAAGCTCTTCTGCCTACTCATTGAATGTCACCGTGGTACCGCGAGGTCGACTGGGGTACCTGACCATCTGGCCGGCAGAGCGCCCGCAGCCGAATGTGTCGACTATGAACTCGTCCGATGGCCGGGTGAAAGCGAATGCGGCGATCGTACCGGCTGGGGCCAGCGGTGGGGTCAGTGTGTATGTGAGCAACACGACGGATGTGATTCTCGACATCGACGGGTACTTCGCTACTCCTGGCCAATCAACCCTCGCCTTTTATCCCCTCACCCCGTGTCGCATCGTTGACACGCGCAATACCAATGGTGACCTGGGCGGGCCGTTCCTGACTGGCTTCTCAGGAACGAGACTTCCCCATACTGGAGAGCAACTGCATTCCGACCGGCATAACTCCAACCGCATATTCCTTCAACGTAACGGCTGTGCCCCATCCTGCGCATCAGCGGCTGGGGTATCTCACCGTGTGGCCTGCGGGGGAGCAGCAGCCTGTGGTCTCGACGTTGAATAATCCCACCGGAACCAACGTGGCCAACGCGACGATCGTGCAGGCAGGGAGCAACGGCGCAGTGGCGGTCTTTCCCAACGACGATACCGATCTTCTTATCGACACCAATGGGTATTTCGCGGCGTCGGGATCGGGAGGTTTGTCGTTGTATACGGTGGCACCCTGCCGCGTGCTGGACACGCGTAGTGTGGGCAGTGGTCAGCCGTTCCAGGGCGAACTGACGGTCAACGTCGTCGGCAGCGCGTGTGCCCCGTCCAGCACCGCGCAGGCGTATGTCTTCAATGCAACGGTAGTCCCTCCGGGAGGGTTCGGCTATCTCACGTTATGGCCAGATGGCGAGAATCAGCCGCTGGTTTCGACGTTGAACGCGATCGATGGCGCGATCACCTCTAACATGGCGATCGTGCCCACCAACAACGGCTCCATCGATGCCTATGCTTCGGCACTGACACAGTTGATTCTGGATATCTCCAGTTACTTCGCTCCCTAAAGAGCGATGGACGAACCATGTGAATTTGAAGTTTTAGAGTGCGCGCAAGTCTTACGCGAGACACGGATCGCTCGACGCAAATGTATCTGCAGGAATTGTTGAGAAAGGGAGGCGTACCATGCTATCGCCAGTCGTCTACTGCACGACACGGTTCAAGATCGTGGTCTCTCTAGCCGCTATTTTCGTTCTACTTCTGTTGCAACCCGCGGCGATGGCACAGGAAGCTTATCTGGTAACGGCCGCGGACGGCAGTCTGAGCGCCTACAATCTGGCTACCAACAACCTGATCGAGAGGACGACTGCCGGCCTGGGCAAACACAGCGCGGCGGTCGGCCCCAACCAGCGATTGGCATTTATCGCCGGGGGGAACTACCTCTCGGTGATCGATCTCGCGATCCAGCGCGAGATACTGCACAATTTTAGCTACTATGTCTCATCAGGACCGCTGGTCTTTACCCCGGATGGGCAGTATCTCCTCACCTTCGACAGCGTCAATCTACCTCCCAATTTTCCGGCGGCGCTCGATGTTCTCGATGCTGCCAGTCTGCAACTGGTACATCAGGTGCCGCTGCAGTCAGTTTTGGGGAATGCCGCGCTTTCCTTCCCGGTGGGGTCAATCGTAGTGGTGGGACAAAAGGTCTACATCGCTCCCCAATACACCGATCAGGACAATCCGACGATGGCCGTGGTTGACTTGCAGACTTTTCAGGCCAGTGCTATTGCGATCCCGGCCGGCTTTTTCGATGGCCCCTCCTACTCCTCTGGCAGCCAGCCCAATGCCGCGGCCACCCCCGACGGGCAGTATGTTGTGATGGCGGAGACGGAATCGGCGGATGGAACTTACCACCTGCTGTTCATCCGCACGGCAACCGATTCGCTGGCGACGGACAACGCCATCACTTACGATCCGCTGAGTATCGTGATTTCTCCGTCGTCCAACTCCTCGTACGGGTATCTGGCGGGGTTTGATCCGCAATTCGATTTTGCGGCGGTCGTGATCAACCTCAATCTGGGATCGCCAACGTTTGGGCAACTCCTACCGCAAACCGAGGTCGATCTCTCAGCTTACTTGTTCCCTGACTCGGGACTGGCGGTGAATTCCTCAGGCAGTCGGCTTGTTGTATCCGGATTCCATACCGGCCAAAGCCCGCAGCCAAATGTCATCGTGATCGATACCGGGCAGATGTTGATTAATCCCAGCCAGGCCATCGTGGCGACTACCACGGCTGCCAACGGGGCGCAGACCAATGCGGTGACAATTGCGACCATCGCCACTAGTATGCCGCCGCTTGCACCTACGGTCCACGCCGTGAGCGGACGGACAGTTAACAATTCTCCGATAACGCTGCACATCTTCGGGGACAATTTCCAGGCGGGCGCAATGGTGCGGGTAGGTGGGATGCTGCCAATAACCGCTACGGTCAACAGCCCGCGCGATCTTGAGATCACTCTTCCAGTGAATGCTCCGGCCGGACCTCATCAGGACGTTCTTGTCACCAATCCCAATCTTGCCGGTCCGCGTTCACGCCAATACCTGAGCGGAGTTTTGCCGCACGCTTTGAATATCGAGTTGAACCCTGCTTTCAACACCCGGTATCAGTTCGCCGCGGTCAACACGCAAGACGGTTCGGTCTCGTATTTTGATTTCAGCCAGCGGGCGATAGTAAACGTGGCACTCGACCCTCCGGCCACCAATAGCCTCGCCTTTAACGCCGGGGGCACCAATCTTTATACGGCTAGTCGGGGTCGCCGCTATGCACGCGGGGCCTATCTGCTCGATTTGAACGTGACCACCAACGCTGAAACAGTAATTCAAGCTATGGGCAACCGCATCTACGGCTACAAGTCGATGGCTGCTTCGGTGAACCCTGCAACCGGCAGGTCGGTGGAGTATGAGTGGGCCGGGTACCAGGACATCACTGTGAGCATGATCGACACCGATCCGTCCTCGCCCACATTCGACACCGTGATCAAGACGCTACCCGGCAACTTGGGAACGGATGAGTACATTTCGTCGTCTGGCGCCGCTACGCCGGACGGGAAGTACGTCTATGTCAATGTGGAGGATCTTAATACTGGCACCTACACTGTCGATATTTTCGATGTCGTGCACGGTGGCAATCCGGTGGTGCTCTCCACCATCACGCTGGGAGTTTACGATCAACAGTACAACATGTACGTTTCGCCCGACGGCCAGTCGCTGTTGATGGGCTTCGACGCCTCGAACGAGTCCCAGGGCATCAAGGTCTTTGACATCGGCGCCAATCCTCTGAATCCCACTCCCGTCACCACCGTTACGGCTAATGACAACGGCCTCCTCGACACGCTGTATTCCTTCACCATAGTTGGCAGTCGCCTGTTCGCTTACGACTACGTTGACGCTCCCGTGGCAAACCCGATCTGGATTTGGAACTTCGACCGGCAACACAACAACTATAGTTTGCTGGGTTCCGCGATAGATCATAGTTATGGCTATGGCAACAAGGTGATTGCTGTGTCGCCGGACGGCAATTTGCTGTTTGTTCCGGGCGACGAGGCGATCCAGATTTTCGACGTCAGCCACATCGTGAATGGCCAGGCTGGGCTGATCACTGACCTCGCGTCGTATCACGGTCCGGCAGTATTGGCTGTCAGTCCAGTGGCCGGCCAGAATCTGGTAGCGCCGTATGCCGGAGCACCACGCCACGAGAGCCCGACGCAGCGGGTTGAGGAGGAGGAGTTGGTCAGCGAACCACAGCCGCCAGCGGCTTTGCGAAGTCTGGAGAAAACACACTCCAACGGTAGAAATCCGCGCTTGATACTGGAACCTTGAGCAAGGCAGGTTGGTAGAATTTCCTTTCGCTGAATGAGCGATGCTGACTATGCTGGTGCGGTAAGACGCCGGATCACAGCGATGAAGAAACAGTTCCCAATGCGAGCAAGAGGTAAGAGAGACGAACAAGACAGTTGCTTCTCGAATTCGACAGGGAGTTCCGGACTGTATGCCTAGTGTGATGTCCCATAAATAACTTGCAATATTATAGAAATGACGCTAAGCTGCTGTATGCTCACGGGACGCCCCAAGCCTAGCCTGGAACTGACCGGAGACGAACGCACCCAACTGAAGAGTCTGGCGGCTTCGCGTTCGCTACCGCATGCCCTCGTCTGCCGCGCCAAAATAGTGCTGTGGTCGGCCGAAGGCCAGAGCAATACCGAGATTGCGGAGCGTTTGGGTTGGGCCAAGGTTACGGTGGGCAAGTGGCGACAGCGTTTCCTCCAACAGCGGGTGGCGGGTCTGTACGATGAGTTGCGCCCGGGGCGGCCACGCAGCATTGCCGATGAGCAGATTGCTGTTTTGCTCAAGCGTACCCTCTCCCGCAAGCCGGCCGGGGCCACCCATTGGAGCGTTCGCCAAGCCGCCCAGGACAGCGGTATTTCTAAATCCACCGTGCATCGGGTGTTTCAGGCGTTTGCGGTACAGCCGCACCGAAGCCGTAGCTTTAAACTCTCGACTGACCCCTTCTTCATCGAGAAGACGCGGGACATCGTTGGCCTTTACCTGAATCCGCCCGACCATGCCCTGGTACTTTGCGTGGACGAGAAGAGCCAGATTCAGGCGCTGAACCGCACTCAGCCGGTGCTGCCCATGGGACTGGGCTATGTCGAGGGCATCACTCACGACTACGTCCGCCATGGCACCACGACTTTATTCGCTGCCCTCGACGTTGCTACGGGTGCTGTCTTTACCGAGTGCAAGCCCCGCCATCGTCATCAGGAGTTTCTGTCTTTCCTGCGCAGCCTGGAGGCGTCAGTTCCTGCCGAATTGGATGTCCACTTGATCGTGGACAATTACGCCACCCACAAGCATCCCAAGGTGCGCACCTGGCTCGCACAACGGCCTCGCTTCCACATGCACTACACTCCTACCTATTCGTCGTGGCTGAATCAGGTGGAACGTTGGTTCGGTCTGATTACGCAGCGTGCTATTCGGCGCGGTTCTTTCCGCGGCGTCAAGGAACTGGTGCAGAAGATCGACGACTTCGTGCAGCATTACAACCGCAAACAGCGACCTTTTGTCTGGACTGCAACGGCCGATTCGATTCTCCAGAAGATAGCCCGACTTTGCTCATGTATTTCCGGGACGCGACACTAGCAGGCTGATGAAAAACGAGCTCTGATCTGAATAGTCGGCCGTTGGGCGGCTTTGTTGACTGGTTCCTCATAGTTGAGTAAGCCGTGAGTGGAGTTAGCAACCGCCTTCAGGCACACTGCGGCTGTGGGTTATCGCGTATCAAGTTGCGTATGCGTACGAGGTTATAGGCGGCGGCGGTAAAGGTGAACATCCAACCCACGCGTTCCAGCCCGCGATGCCGTAACTTGCGCAAGAGTCCGATGCTCTTCATCCATCCAAACACTTCTTCAACCCGCTTGCGTTTCTTCTGACTCACCTGATACCCCACGTGGCGCGTGGTGCGTTCATCAACTGCGCTTCGTCGATTGCTGTTGTTCTGCGCAATGTGAGGCGTAATCTCCATGTGGCGCAGTTCGGCAATGAAATCGTGGGTGTCGTAGCCTTTGTCGGCTCCCAAAGTGACCCGGTGAATGCCCGGCAGGGATTCGGCCATGAGCAGCGCGGCATCCCGCTCCGCCGAACCATAGGCTCCCGTGGTCAACGCTGAAACCACCAGAC
>CAVOSH010000003.1:0-819224 GCA_963698845.1 uncultured Acidobacteriaceae bacterium | reverse complement strand
TTTGCAGTAAGCCGCTAGCGCGTCTCTATGGAGATTGAATGCGGCTGAAGGGCTGGCAGGATATGGGATGGGCAGCTTTGGCAGCATGGACGGGACAAGGACGCGGAGCGAAGAATCGAGATTGCAGGGTGGTTGGATAGGAGGCTGGGTTGCAGGAGGATGGCGTAGGCGATTTTGAGCACACGGGTGCTGCGACCAGCGATGGACTGGTTTGTATAGGACTGCGAGTTGCTTTGCCCATAGTCATAGGTGGAGTTCAGGAAGAGTCGATGGGGCTAGTGGAAGCCAGTGTTGTACAGATGGCCAAGGCATAGGCTGAAAGCCTGGCGATGATATGCAGGGTGCCGCGCTGACACTTAGGGCAGCAGCGATGGAGAGCCTGTTGCTGCAGTGGAGTGAGAATCTGGATTGGCTCTGCAGCGGCTGCGTTGAGATGGAGTCGGCAAAGAGCGAGTGCTCGTCGGCGGTTGCGGTTGGCCAGCAGGCCGAAGTGACGGATCTTGACGAAGCCCGACGGCAGGATGTGAAGCAGGAAGCGGCGGATGAACTCGACGGCATCGAGGCTCATGACCTGGATGCGGTTGTTGTGTTTGGAGTCGCGCCAGCGAAAGCGCACATGGCCGTTAACGAGATCGAGAAGCCTGCCGTTAGCGATGGCGACGCGATGAGTATAGCGGGCCAGGTATTGCAGAACATGCTGGGGTCCACCGAAGGGTGGTTTGGCATAAACGACCCATTCCATGGAACGCAGCCGCTGCAACAGGGAGTGGAACTGACGCGGGTCGGCGAGGTTGGCCGTGGTGCCGAGGCAGCGGAGTTCTCCTTTCTTATAAGCCTGCCTGAGGAAGGCCAGCATCTTGCCCCGGAAGAGGCGGCTGAGTACGCGCACCGGCAGGAAGAAACCCGGTCGGCAGGCGACCCAACGGGAATGATCGAGGGCGAGTCCACCGGCGGGTACGAGGCAATGCAGGTGAGGATGGTGGCGCAGATCCTGGCTCCAGGTATGGAGTACGGCAAGCACTCCGATGCGTGCGCCGAGATGGCGTGGATCGGCGGCGATGGCGAGCAGGGATTCGGAGGCGGCGCGAAACAGCAGGTCGTAGAGCAGGCGTTGATTGCGTAGCGCGAGCGGTGCCAGTTGCTGGGGCAGGGTGAAGACGACGTGCGAATAGGCCACGGGCAACAGGCTGGCGGCCTGCCTGCTGAGCCAGCGATCGCGGGCCGTGGACTGGCACTTGGGGCAATGCCGGTTGCGGCAGGAGAGATAGCTGATGTCCTGGTAGGAACAGGCATCGCACCGTTGCAGGTGAGCGCCGAGAGCGGCGGTGCGGCATAGGCCGAGGTCACGCAGAGCCTTGTGTTGCTGGCGGGAGACCACCGGTCCCCAGCGTTGCAGGAACGCTTGCTGGTGAGCGTGCAAGACATCGGCTACTTCGAGCCGATGTGGTCTCATCTTCTTCTGCCATCTCCATGGGAAGTGGTGATGTCGCGAATGGACAGAGCATCGAGGGGACTGGCGGTGGCATGCAGTCGGCGTTCCGAGACATGCAGATAACGGGCCGTGGTCTCCAGGTCGCGATGGCCGAGCAGTAGTTGAATGCTGCGCAGATCGGTGCCTGCGTCGAGCAGGTGGGTGGCAAAGGAGTGCCGCAGCACATGCGGACTGAGCGGCTTGACCATGCCCAACTGGCGGCGCAGTTTCTGGCAGATTATGCGGACGCTGGTGGCACGCATCGGTTGGTTGGGTAGTCCTCCGGGAAACAGCCAGTCCTCGGGCTTGCGCCACCGCCAGTAGATACGGAGCAACTGCAACAGCTTGGGCGAGAGCATGACCTGGCGCGGGAAGTTTCCCTTACCAGCGCGGATGTGGATGATCATGCGTGGGCTGTCGATGTCGGTGACTTTCAAGTCCAGGGCTTCCTGGCAGCGCAGCCCGGCGCTGTAGAGAGTGGCCAGCAGAGCGCGATGTTTCAGGTTCAGCGTGCTGTCGAGCAAGGCGCGAACTTCTTCCCGGCTCCAGACCACGGGCAGCTTGCGATGCACCTTCGGCTTGGCGACTTCGTGGTCAAACCAGGTTTGCTTGAGCGTCCGCGTGTAGAAGAACTTTAAAGCCGCCATGCGAACCTGCAGGGTCTGCCAGGCCAGCTTCTTCTCGTTGAGCAGATAGAGTTGATAACGGCGCACCTGCTCGGGGCCCAGCTGATCAGGTGACTTATGGAAATAGCGGGCGAAGTCAGCGACGGTTGCAGTGTAGGCCCGGACGGTATGGGGGGAGAAGTTGCGCAGTCGCAATTCTTCCTGCATGCGTTGGCGTAGTTCGCTCATAGACACCTCCTCAGGTGTCCATGAACTCTACCCAATCAACGCGCTGCACACCCCTGCCGCGCTAGTGTCGCGTCCCGGAAATACATGAGCAAAGTCGGGCTATCTTCTGGAGAATCGAATCGGCCGTTGCAGTCCAGACAAAAGGTCGCTGTTTGCGGTTGTAATGCTGCACGAAGTCGTCGATCTTCTGCACCAGTTCCTTGACGCTGCGGAAAGAACCGCGCCGAATAGCACGCTGCGTAATCAGACCGAACCAACGTTCCACCTGATTCAGCCACGACGAATAGGTAGGAGTGTAGTGCATGTGGAAGCGAGGCCGTTGTGCGAGCCAGGTGCGCACCTTGGGATGCTTGTGGGTGGCGTAATTGTCCACGATCAAGTGGACATCCAATTCGGCAGGAACTGACGCCTCCAGGCTGCGCAGGAAAGACAGAAACTCCTGATGACGATGGCGGGGCTTGCACTCGGTAAAGACAGCACCCGTAGCAACGTCGAGGGCAGCGAATAAAGTCGTGGTGCCATGGCGGACGTAGTCGTGAGTGATGCCCTCGACATAGCCCAGTCCCATGGGCAGCACCGGCTGAGTGCGGTTCAGCGCCTGAATCTGGCTCTTCTCGTCCACGCAAAGTACCAGGGCATGGTCGGGCGGATTCAGGTAAAGGCCAACGATGTCCCGCGTCTTCTCGATGAAGAAGGGGTCAGTCGAGAGTTTAAAGCTACGGCTTCGGTGCGGCTGTACCGCAAACGCCTGAAACACCCGATGCACGGTGGATTTAGAAATACCGCTGTCCTGGGCGGCTTGGCGAACGCTCCAATGGGTGGCCCCGGCCGGCTTGCGGGAGAGGGTACGCTTGAGCAAAACAGCAATCTGCTCATCGGCAATGCTGCGTGGCCGCCCCGGGCGCAACTCATCGTACAGACCCGCCACCCGCTGTTGGAGGAAACGCTGTCGCCACTTGCCCACCGTAACCTTGGCCCAACCCAAACGCTCCGCAATCTCGGTATTGCTCTGGCCTTCGGCCGACCACAGCACTATTTTGGCGCGGCAGACGAGGGCATGCGGTAGCGAACGCGAAGCCGCCAGACTCTTCAGTTGGGTGCGTTCGTCTCCGGTCAGTTCCAGGCTAGGCTTGGGGCGTCCCGTGAGCATACAGCAGCTTAGCGTCATTTCTATAATATTGCAAGTTATTTATGGGACATCACACTAGCGGCTTAGTGCAAATCCCCATATCGCAAGTGATCTTCTGCCAGGGCATCGTTTACGACATCGCCTGTGGGTGTTGAAAAACTCGTTCGCCGTCCTCCCACAAAAAACTCGACGCGCTAGGATGCCCTATAAACGATTTTCTCTACCTCGGGATACATTTCTGGTCACCCAATTTCGGCAGTCTCTGCCATTGAAGGGACTTTTTCAACAGCCACGCCTGATTTCGTCCACTGACGCCACAATCTCTTTGCCGCATCTGACCCTTATTCCGTTGCGGGACCTTAACCATCCGCGGGAGGTTGACATGCATGACACCAAGGAGCGGTTGTCTTTATTCTGGATCTTCGCGTTCATTAAACTACCAAGTTACTGAGCCGGGTGTATCGTTTCGGGGTAACTTGCGCGATGATCTGTTCTCAACGTCAATCATTCCATCAATAACAGCCAAACTTAGACGTCGGGCTTGAGAGTGATCTGGATCTCCAGCCTACTTTGTGCCGTAACTATTGTCATACACTGATCGGGCCGAAAGCCGGGTGGCGACGGTTCTAGCATCCAAGGTCAGGCGCCGCATCTCGCTGACCAGCCACTCGGTCTCGCGCTTGCTCGACAGCAGTTTCCCCACGGTCAGGGTTTGCCCGTCGCGCAGGCGGAGCAAGATATCGTAATACGGGACTGTCGTCCCATTGAGGGTCTGCGATCGGATCGTCTCATCGAACCCATCCACATCAGTGAGCGCAATTTCCCGCGCCTTCCCGCCGCCGAGTAAACCGACCTGCAACCTCAGCTTGTCGCCAATGACCAAGCGCGTGGTTCCCATCGAGTATTGGGCGGCGAAGCAGACAAAGGCGAACGCAAACAAGCCAAAGACAATGGGAAAAATCAATGGCGCTCCGTCGTGCGCCACGAGGTAGGTGAATCCGCATAGGATGAGGGCGAAAACGGCCGTCCATACCGCCAGGCTACGGTTCCGTGCCGGCGGAAAATAGAACTCGGTCCCCGCGTTCGTCTCGCGAACCACCACCGTCAGCTGGTCAGGACGCCTCACCTGTGCCGCAACATTCGCAAATTCGCCCGGTTCGGGTGCCGCCGATTCAGCTTCGCCTGAAGGAGCTGCGGTCCGAAACACGGGAACCTCGAACACATCGTGATAGTTGAGGCCCGGCACATCGGCCATGGCCTCTAACCGCCAGATGACTTGGTCCGACAGGTTTGTGTTGTCGGTGGGCTGAACATCGCGCGGGATGTGAAAATCTACCGGGATGGTGGTGCCCATGGGGCCAGCATAAAATTGTCCCTGGTCAGCGTCATCGCACCACAGAATGGTTTCGTTGGTGTTGCGGGAATTACCGCTGCCAGTTCGTACCCGGCGAACGCAGGAGAGCCGCAGGTGGAATCCGTGGTCGGGCGAATGCGGAAACCGCGCTTGAATAGACCCTTTCAGCTTACCTCCGATTACGCCGGGGACACTGTCCATAGCGAAGTACGTTGTCCCGAATTCGAGGACCGCCATGGTGGCGCGGACCGCCCGAAACAGCAGGAACAGGCCTGCGGCGACAAAAGGAAGAAGGATAAGCGACCCCGAGGGGTTGCGCTGCCACGCCGTCGGAAATACCAGCCAGACATAAGGAAAGATGCAAAGGTTCCAGAGAATGGCCGCGATCCAGACGCTGACCAAGCTGCCGCGTAGGGCGGAGTTGGCCCGACCCTGCGCCCAGTCAGCGCGCCACTTCCAGGGCACGTCGGGATGAGCCGACTGCACCTGCTTCTGCCGAGCCATGCGCTGGTTGCCGGTCAGGGCGAGGTAGATTAGGCCGAAACCGATCACGCTGAAAACGGCTCCGAAGAGCAGCAGAACCCACAGCCCCGACTGACCCGGCGGACTGGCCATGCCACGCAAGGCCACGAAGATTGCCATCAGGCCGAAAAAAGCAAATGCTGCACCCATGAGGCAGAGAATCGCCATGCCGAGTTTCTCGGTCCGGTTCATGTCTGCCATTTGGACACGCTGGGGTGCGGCCCGGCAATAGCGAAGAAGTGGGAGCGACGCCTATGTTAACTTGCGACAATGCCAAAGACCTTTGGCGAACTGAAATAAAAAAGGGAGCCGAAGCTCCCTCTTGGTGTTGGACGTTTACAGCTTAATGAAAACTACTCCCCGGCGCTGGCGTTGACGGTCGGGGTGACAAATCCTACGGCGGTTTGCTGGCCTTCGAAATCAATTTCCGCAATGCGCGGAACCTGGCCGCTGTTGTCCAGCGTTACCGAGGTGCTATTGGACTTTCGCTGCAGCTGAACATTCTGACAGCCGGTGACCTTTGCCATCTCCTTGCCATTCTTCGAGAAGCTGACGTCGCTGGTGTTTCCGTTCGGCGACACCTTCACCTGATAGGTGCCCGGCTGCAGGGTTACGTTCCCGACCTGCGTGGCCTGGTAGATGTGAACTTCAGTCGACCTGTCTTTGGCGAAAGCACCTGCGGGCAAGAGTAACGCCAGACAAAACAAAAATGTAGTTAGAGAAATGCGCTTCAAATGAATATCTCCTATAGCGTGTTGCTAGTGATATCGACGACTGCCGGCCAGCTTCGATTCGTGAGAACTGTTCGGAAGCGGTGTTAATTAATCGCAACTCCGAACAAACTCCTTCGCAAAGCCAGAAACGAAAGGGAGCACGCAGCTCCCTTTCACCTTCAAGTTACAGTTTTGCTTAGTTGCTGCCAGCCGACATCGTGCCCGAGTCGAAGGTCACGCCGGTTCCGCTGTGGCTGAAGTCGATTTCGCTGATCGAGCGGGTGCTGCCCGAATCCTGGGTGACTACCTGGGCATGCTCGGGATGGCTGGCGAGTTGCTTCACCTGGCCGGTCGCGGTGGCAACTTCCTTACCGTTCTTCAGAAACTTGACCTGCGCGTTGGAGCCGGTGGCATCGTACTTCACCGTGTACTCGCCGGCCGGAAGGGTTTTGCCGCCGACCTGCGTCGGGCTGTAGAGGTTGACGGTTTCAGATTTCGACGCAGCAAATGCGGCCATCGACATGGTTAAGGCGAAAAGAAACAGGGTGGCACGAACCAGTATACGATTCATCGTTGTAATCTCCTTACGTTGATGTCGTTCTGGCGGCCCAGGCGTGCGTGCCCAGTCACAGCCGGGCTCGCGGTGTCGCGGAAAGACTTGCATTTCCGGACGCGCTGCATAGAATGACAGCGGGGTTAAACAGTACAGGGACGCCTTCACGACTCCCTCAAGTTTGTCTCGCCTGGGCCGCCAAACCGCTGGCGAAACATTCTGTTTAGCCCCTTCACATTTGTTGCTGCACTCGAAGTGCCAGCTTACGCCGGACACTCCCCTCTTTCGATCCCCGTGTTATATACGAAGCATCTCCGGGGAAAGTTCATCATGCCGGAAAGTTTTCGTGATAGCTATTGGACTCCCGAAATGTCTCGGAGGAAGCGCGAGTCGCAACACCGGAGTAGCGGTTCGCGTCGCATAATATCGCTGCGCGGAGCGCTACTCCAGGCGAATTCTACTGTGTAATTTTTTTGTGAATTAGTGTTGCGCGGCTGCGCGTTGCATCCAGCCCATGCGTTCCCGCAGCGAAGTGATGTGCGCCAGATGATGCCCGGAATGCCACGCGTACATAGCCAGCATGCGGTCCAAAGTGACTATGCCGTGTTCAGGATGGTACAGTGTGCGTCCGAAATCGGACGGTTGCATTCCCTGCAACACGTCGACCCAGCGCGAGTGCAACGCCGCCAGTAGTTGTAACGATACTTCGATGGGAGCGCTGCTGTCGGAGAGTTTCGCCCAGGCCGATTGGTCGTAAGGTTTGATGGGAGGCTGCTCTTCGGTGAGGGCAAGTTTGAAACGGATGTAGGCGTTCATGTGACTGTCGGGCACATGGTGCACAACCTGCCGCACCGTCCAGCCTTCGGGACGATACGGAGTATCGAGTTGCTCGGGCCCGAGTCCGTGCACGGTGGCGCGCATCAACGCCGGAAGCTTTGCCAGCACGTCGATGTACTGCGCGCGATCCTTGGCGCTCTGCTCATCGTTTTCCGGCGGGGTCCATTGAAACTTGCCGATGGGATAGCGCAGATCAGACATCACGGTCTCCTTTCGATATCCTACCGCAAAATGACGGCCGCTGGGTGACTCCGCAAAGCCGTCTATCCAAGGACGCAATGAAATCTAATCTAACGAGTGCACAGCGGTGGAGGGCAGCAATTCCAGGCTGCACGGGCCGGGCGACGCTGCCCCACAATGTAAGACAGCTCGCCGCACCGCCTGCGCCTGCACGCCGGGCGGAAATTTCATTTTGAGGTCGGCTTTCTGCAGTATCCCGGTGAAGCTCTTCAGGTCTTCATCGCCCTTGATGAACTTCACCTGCTCAATCTTGCCGGGTGACATGAGGAGATAGAATTCCGCACTTCCCTTGCCGGATTGCGATAGCGGGCTGGTACGCAGATTTTGCAATTCGGTGCGGGCCGCTGCCATTCTGCTGTCCACGTTCTTCACGCCTAACGCCTCCAGGCGAGCCCGCGCTTGCGACTCCGGATTGTCGGAGATAAGCGAGAAGATGTAGTAGCGGATCGCCTCGTCCTTTTTCCCCCGCTTCTCGTAGATCTCGCCCATATGTTCCGCTTCGTCGCCGCGCCCGGCAGCCAGAAACGCAGGCAGGACGTAGCTCTCGGCGGCATCCAGGTTCCCGCGCTTGAATTCGATCCAGCCCCTGGTGTCCCAGGCATTGAAGAGGAAGTCGCTGGTGGCCAGATCCTGCATGCGCAAGGAGTCTAGGTTGACGTCGCGCAGTTGGGTCTCGGTGGCGTTCAGCGCAGCATCGGAATACTTGCCGGCGCGCTCGAGTTGAAGGTTCTGTTCGGAGAGTGAGTACGCGATGTTGTTCCAGGTCAGAGGAACGGGCGCCAGGGCGATGGCCTTGTCGAATGCCGCCATGCCCTTGTCCGTCTGGTTGGTGGCAATGTAAGCCTGTCCCAGAGAGATTTGCAGCAGCGGATTTTTAGGATGAATGTCAGCGGCCTTCTGCAGTTCCGGTACCGCTTCAGCAAATCGCTTCTGGTTCACATAGAGCAGGCCAAGGTTGGCGTGCGCGTTCTGGTCCAGCGGATTGATTTCGATCTGCTTCTGGAACTCCTTAATGGCTTCGTCATACTTCGCCTGGTGCTGGTAGACGAGGCCGAGTCCGTTATAAGCGAATTCATCGTAGGGATTCATCTCAATCTGCTTCTGGAAGGCCTGGCCGGCTTCCTGATCCTTGCCCAGGGCGAGATAGGAGCGGCCGAGATTGTCCCATGCCGATTTGTACTTCGGATCGAGTTTCACAACGCGCAGCAGCAAGTCGACGGCCAGCTCGTAACGCTGATTGTTGATGGCCTGCATGGCGGCGCCATCCAGATCGGCAGCCGATTCGCTACCACCCGCGGCCGAGGTCCCAGGCTGGGTGTTCTCCAGCGAAACCTGCTGCGCCTCGTCGGACTTCACTACGCGCCGGAATGCGGCATAGTCATCGGCGCGGCTTTGCGGAATCTCGCGCACCAGCAACTTAAGAGCGCGCTTGCTGGCAAACGTATTGCCTTCGTAGCTGTATACCGAATGATATTCGGCATAATCGCGTTTAACGTCCACCGGGATGGGAAGCCGCAGCTTGTACTTGGCGGGGAAGGTCAGCTTCAGTTCGGCCTGGGTTTCCTGCGGAGCTCCGAACTTGATGGGCTCGTCGGCGGCGACATCATCATCCTCATCGTCCCCATCATCAGTTTTCGGCAACGCAACCGTCGAAAGTGGCAAGGCAAATTTAGAGTCGGCCGCCGACCAGTCGAAGTAGTTGTAATCCGTGATATCGAAGTCGACCTTGACTGGAGTGTCGGTGTCGCTGGGATCGCTGGCCTTGAGGTTGGTGATTTCGACTCCGCGCATGCCGGCACGTTGCAGCATGTAATCGAAAATATCCTTCCAACGATTACTGGGCATACGACGCATGGCAAAACGCAGGAACATCTCGTTATCGCCGCGAGAGGCGATACTCACGTGACCCGTGATCTTTCCGGTATCGCTGACGTCGCCTGCGATCAGGGTGCGATCAAAGGCTTCGAAAGGCAGCTCGGTCGGCGTCCAAACCAGCTCGGCTTTGCCGTCGGGCGAGATGGCGAGCGCTTCTTTACCGCGAAGGTTCACGGAAAGCATGCGGAAAGGCGCAATGCCCGGGGTACTGTCGAGCCAGATCTCTTTGCCATCGACGGGCACGCGCGTGATCACGTGGTCGAATTGCATAGGCGAAGGCACGGCAGGGTCGAGCTTGCGTTTCGAGCCGATCAGCACCGAAGTCGACTTGAATCCTTCGGCATCGAGTAGCGCCGCCAGCAGCGTGTTCTTGTCCTTGCAGTCACCATAACCGTTGGAGAGAATTTCGTTGGCCGGATGCGGCTGAATGCGCCCCAGTCCGAACGACAAGCTGACATAGCGAATATTGCGCGATACGTACTCATAGAGCGCTTTCACCTTCGCCATGGCATCGGTCTTACCCTTTACCAGCACGGCGGCTTCGGTCTTCACGGCGGAGTCCGGAAGGCGCCGCTCGCGTTCCAGGTTCGCGTACCAGGTACCTACTTCCTGCCAGTCTTTGTAGGTGGTCAACTGGACCGTCGGGACTTCGTCCGGCTTCGGCTTTTTCTTTTTCTTGCTATCCTCCTCGTCCTTCAGCCGCGAATGCTTCCAGGTGTAGATTCGGCGATCGCCCTCCTCGGTGGTGGTCGGGGTATAGCCGGGCTGCGACTTCAGCGTGATCTGGCGATCTTTCGGAACGTTGATGATCAGCTCTTCATCCAGGACGATGCCTTTCTCCGTGAAGCTGAAGCTGGTCCAGAACTGCCCGGGGGTGAGTGGGTTCACCGTGGTGCGGATGAAGCGGTATTCCAGTACATCGCCGGGACGCAGCGAGGGTACGCTGATGTGTTTTTCGTGGTAGTCGGTGTAGACGGGCGCGTCGGGGAAGGTAAGGTCCTGGATAGCCGACTCCTGCGCCTGGATCACCGTGCCATCCGGCTTGTGCACGCGGACGTAGGCGATCTCCAGCTTGTCGCTGAGCGCACTGTAGCCTACCTTCACCTGGCCGAGGGCCTGTACTCCGCTCTCGCTGACAATCTTGATGGTGGCGTCGGTCTGGTCGCTGCCCGTGCCGTCATTCTCAAAGCGCATGGACTCGCTGAAGTGCTGAACCACGTAGGCTTGTTGCGAGTAGTCCGGCGAGGTGGGCGCCTGCGCTGGTCCGGACTGGGTGGTATCTTTGCCGGGCATCTGCTGGGCGGAACTGCTGGTGGCGCCCGCTTCCGCAGGCTGCGGCGTGGTTGCCGGCGCTTGTTGCGCCAAAATTGTTGCGAAGGATAGGAGCAGGAAGATGGCTACGGCGACCACAGGTTTCATAGCTATTTGGGCTGGCGACATCCATCCTACGCGAGTCACCGGAGAACACCAAACACCTGCACCCAATCAAGCCGGCGTTTTTAGCGATGAGTCGACGGAGCGGGCGAGTTTACCTTGCCTGCCTCGCCGGCGTGTGCGAGATTGAGCCGTGGCTCGCTTCACCTTCTTCATCGGTAAGGGCGGTGTCGGCAAGACGACCGTATCGTCTGCCTTTGCGTTGCAGCGTGCCGCGGCCAATCCGCGCAAGCGCATACTTCTTCTTTCGACGGACCCCGCGCACTCGCTGGCCGATGTGCTGCAGAAAAAAATTGGGGATGCCGCCAGGCGGCTGCGCGCTAAGGGACAGCTTTGG
Organism: uncultured Acidobacteriaceae bacterium; assembly: GCA_963698845.1. Classification (GTDB taxonomy): domain Bacteria; phylum Acidobacteriota; class Terriglobia; order Terriglobales; family Acidobacteriaceae; genus Bog-257. Next base: position 807,905 of record CAVOSH010000003.1, on the reverse strand, counting down.
GCGCGGCAACTGGACCCCGACCGCCAGATCAAGAAATTTCTGTCACGCGAGCGCGCTGACATCCTGGTCTTGCTCAATAAAGGCAGCCTGTTCAGCAGCGACGAATTGGAGCCGTTGCTGGATACCAGCTTGCCGGGAATGGCCGAGGTCGCAGCGTTGCTGGCCGTCCACGAGTTGCTCCCCGGCAAATTCGACGAAGTCGTCGTCGACACCGCTCCTATGGGTCACGCCATCCGGCTCTTCCAGATGCCGGAGCACTTTGCCCGCTTCGTCGATGTGCTGGAGACGGCAGCCTCGCGCGACGTGGTTCTGGCTCAGCACTTCGGAGGACACATCGCGACGGAGCCGGCATTGGAGCGTTGGGAGCGCATGGTGGCGGAGGTGGAGGAAACCTTGTCGGCGCAGGGCTCGAAGCTTGTGCTGGTGACGACGCCCGAGCCATTCTCGCTGAACGAAGCTTTGCGTTCGGCGTCGTCGTTTCGCAGTGCCGGAGCGTCGAATCGGATTGCCGAGATCGTGTTGAACCGCGCCCTGAAGACTGCGGCAAATTGTGCGCGCTGCAAGAAACGCGCGATTGCTGGAGCGACCGCGCGGAAATTTCTACAGAAGCATTTTCCGGAGGCGAAGCTGTTCGTGGGAGAGGACCCGGGTTGTCCGATTCTTGGAGCAGACGCGTTGCGAGCATTCGGCGCGCACGTTTTTGAGGGCAAGAAACTCTCGCGTTCCGTGGTCACGAAAGCACCGAAAGCCGCCAGGATGAAGTTCGAAGCAGCCGGTTGGCCAACGCTGGCAACCCCGTTGACCCTGACGCTCGGCAAGGGCGGCGTGGGAAAGACGACGATCTCGGCGGCGCTGGCCTTTCATCATCGGCAGTCAGCGAGAAACGAAGCGGTGACCATCTGCTCGATCGATCCTGCGCCGTCGCTGGACGATGTTTTTGACGCTACGATCGGTAGCCGCCCGCAGCCTGTGCTGCGCGATCGCAAGCTGCTGGCCGCCGAGTTCGATGCCATGGCGGATTTCCAGCAGTGGGCTGATCATCTGCGCCGCAGGCTCAACGAGGCGATGAGCGGAGAAGAGCGTGGCATCCATGTCGACGTCAGCCTGGACCGCAAATTCCTGCTGGCGCTGCTCGACGTGGTGCCGCCGGGAGTGGACGAAATCTTCGCCATCTTCGGCATCCTTGATCTGCTGAGGGCCGGCGGTCGGGTGGTGATTGACATGGCTCCCACGGGACATGCCCTGGAACTGCTGCGAACGCCGGCGCGGCTGCTGTCATGGACTCGCCTGCTGCTGAAGACTCTGGCAGCCCACCGATCTTTGCCCATGGCGCAGGACGCGGCGGTTGAGGTCGCAAGGCTGTCGCAAAAGGTGCGCGAACTGGCTGCGGTCCTGCGCGATGCCAAGCGCAGCCAACTTGTCGTTGTGACTTTGCCGGAGCCGTTGCCGGATTACGAGACGCGCCGCCTGTTGAGCGACCTGAAAGAACTGCACGCACCGGTGGGGGCCGTCTTCCTCAATCGGGTGAGGATGGATGACGGTCAGAGGTGTAAGCGATGCCGGCTGACAGCAGAGTGGCAGGCCGCTTCAGTACGAAGCTTGCGGCAGCAACTGCGTGGAACCGAAGTCTTCGTGGCGCGAGAGTTTGATGCAACCATCGCAGGAGCGGAAGGTTTAAAACAATTCACCCACGAACTCTGGCGACTTCAAGACTTGGACTAGAGCCGGCTTGATCCTATTCGGGCTGTCATCCTGAGCGGAGTGTGCGCGCCCTTGCTTACCGCCGCACCTTTTGCGGCGGGCGGACACGCAGTCGAAGGACCACTCTGGTGAAAGAAGATATCGATGTGACGGTTCTGCGATTCCGGCGCCAGAAACCTGCGGCTCCGTTCAGGATGACACCACGGAAAAGATGAGCCTCCTAGCTGCTTCCCTTTTTCTCGTGCAGCCGGCGCACCATCTTCGCTGACATGCTGCGGGGCGAGAGCCTGAGCGACTCGATGACAACCCGATTTTTCCATCCCGGAATGACCAGCCGCTTACCTCTCTTCATTCCGTCGTAAGCAGCCTTGGCCACATCGCGCACATCGACCAGGAGCGGACCGTTCAGCAAGTTTGAATCTGCGATATTGGCACGCTTCTGGAAGTTAGTCTTCACCGGTCCTGGACACAAACAGGTAATGGTCGCGTTGCTGTCGGTTAATTCCTCCGCGATCGCTTCCGTAAAGTGCAACACGAAAGCCTTGCTCGCGTAATACACGGACATGTACGGGCCGGGCAGAAAGGCGGCGGTGCTGGCAACATTCAGCAGCTTACCCTCGCGGGCGCGAATCTGCGGTAGAAAGAGCTTGGTGAGGTGCGTCAAGGCAATGATGTTGACCTGCAACATCTCCGCTTCGACGCTCCAGTCGGTTGTCAGAAAGGCTCCCTCCGCACCAAAGCCCGCATTGTTGACCAGGACGTCCAGCACCACGCCCGATTCCTGCAACTCCTGGTAAAGCTCGAGAGGCGAGGCGGGATGCGCGAGGTCCTTGGGCGAAATCCATACCTCGGCGTTATAGCGCGACTGCAGATCGGTGGCTAGCTCGCGTAAGGCGCCGCGGTTGCGTGCCACCAGAACCAGACGATAGCCGTCGCGAGCAAACAGGTGCGCTAATTCCAGCCCAATACCGCTCGACGCTCCGGTAATCAGAGCGGTCTTAGGCGCGAAAAATGGATTGGTCGCACTCACATTTCTGTTATATCGGATTTCGCAGCCGGACCGCAGTGAAGAAAGAGATTCCTTAGGCGCCGCCCGGATGCCAATAACCAGCTACTCACCTTACTTTGTTTGCAGGAAGGTGACTGTCTGCCAGCGCTGCTGTTTGCTGAGGTTCGGCCATGCCGGCATGCCTGAGCTAGGCTTGCCGTTGGTAATGAACCAGAACAGTTCTCCCGGATTCGCGGTCCGCACATGGGCAGAGTCGAGCGCGGGCGCCGGTCCCATGCCCTGGCGATTGTTGCCATGACATTGCGAGCAAATCTTTTCGTAAACAGCCTTCCCCGCTGCCGCGGCCGTGGCGTTATCGGCGTAGGGATTCTTCATCGCCGTCGCCGACGCAGGCGCGCTGCGGAAGGTGGTCTGTTGGGCGAACATTGGCTTGCAGCTGAATAATGCGGCAATTACAGTTAGGAGAATGGCATGACTTGTCTTCAGGGCCGGATTTCGCAAGATCGATCCTCCAGAATCATTCCTTCTTGATTCTAAAAGAGGATGATGTCATAGCGGCGGTGGCTTCCAGAGATCAGGCGATAAAAAATGGATAGGAGGTGGGTCGATTCAGTACTGGCGGGCATCCTCAGTCCACTGGCAGACGGCATCTCGTTCCACCGGGGTAACCCGGGCGCTGCGGTGCAGTAACAGATATTTCGGATCGGGCATGTCGCCATCGGTGAGTTGCTCGCAGATCTCCTCCAGCTTCTCTTCCCTTTTGTTTGCCGGATAGTCCGCCCACTCGGAAAAATTCATCTTTTTGCGCGCGTCGTGCACATCATGCGCAATCATCCACGATGCCGGAGCGATGGAGCTGTACCAGGGCCACGCGGTCCGATCAGAGTGACAGTTGGCACACGATCCCTCGAAGACCGCTTTCACCGGATCGGGAACCTTCTCCTTCGCGTAGATCGAATGCGATTGATCCACCTGCGGATCATTACGCTTGACGGGAATGAACTGGGCTACCGCGACCAGCGCCAGCAAGGCGATCGCGGACCTTTTCAACCAGATCACGATCGACTTCACTTTGCCGCCTGCTCCACATGCAGCGATCTCACGTAGGTAATCACCTGCCATATCTGCGGATCGCCCAGCTTCGACCAGGAAGGCATGCCATGGCTCATGTAGCCGTTCACCAGCAACCAGTGAAGGTCTCCTACCGTGGCCTGCTGTTGCACGCGCTCGGTTCGGAGCGAAGGACGCTTCTTGGTGCCCTGCGCGTCTTCGCCGTGACAATGCGCGCAGTGCTCGTGGAAGACGCGCTGGCCGGCAGCCACGGCGTCCTGTTGACTTGCATACGGATTGGTCTTGTCGCGATCCTTGACGGGCACTTTGTCAACCCAGGCGCCGTCGGCGGTGGCCGAGGCAAAAACGCTGAGCGTAGAAAGAGCGAGTAATCCTAGAATCAGAACCGATTTTGCGCTGCGCATCATACCGCTAACTTTCCACCTGTTGATGAATTAATGATGAAAACGGCTGAAAACCTGCTCGATCTCGTACGAAACTGAGAAGCGGAAGAGGAACGGAATGCTGTATCCGTTGAGCCCGAATTGCGGCGACATTCCAATGGTCATGCCATTGGGCGCTGTCCAGTTGAGGGTCGGACCAAGATATTGCGAGGTAAGGCTGGTTCCAAACCCGTCGGTAGTCGCCCAGGCCGCCGTACATCTCAAAGCCTGCCTGGAATTTCTCAGCGCAGAACGCGCACTCCTGCGCACTGGCGGCAAGCTTCAGGGGCCGGCTGACGCCCAATGCGTAGCCGAACTCCCAAGGCTCGCCATTCTGCAGATTCTTCTCGGTAATGAAATTCTCGCTGATGTTCCAGCCCCGGACATTGCTGCCCAGGATCAGCTTCAGTTCCATCTCCCGCTCTTTGTCCATACGAGCGATTCCGTTGGGTTCCAGCATGTCATCGTTGCCGTCGTGGCCGACCACCTCACGGAGAGTCTTATCGGCGCTGGTGTCCTCAAACTCTGCGTAGAGCACCGGATTGATCCAATGCTCGCCCATCCAGGGGCGCAAGCGGTTCTCCCAACGAAAGCCGGTAAAGATCGTGCTCTGGTTCCCGGTTGCCTGGCCGTCGAGGTAGAACTCGGTCGTCCACCAGGTCTTCAGACCGTATTCCAGTTCGACGTCAGTGCCCATAAACGCGTCGCCGCCCCGGGGATTGCCGACCACATTAAATGTCTCGAGGTCGAGATTGCCAGGCTCCTCCATGTCCTGCGAGTAAGTAACGAAATAGGGCCGCTCTTGCGCCTGAAGACGTATTTGAAAACCAAACAGGATTCCGATAAACAGCAAGATCGCCAATACACGTAACCAGGAGGATTGCCTCACGATGAAAAGCCCCAACGAATGCGAAATCTGATTGACCATGCTGAGAAGTTAACGCTATACTTACAAACGCATTACAATTGCAACCTGATTGCAACTGCTGCCTACTTATTAAACGACAACGAGAAAGCAAACACAATCACCTGTTAGAGAATTTGTTGCAACGTCGTTGCAGTTACGTGCAACCAAGGTGGAATACGGAATGCCCCTACCCCAAACTGAAGCTCCTGGCGCCCTGCAAACTGCCCTCTTAAGCCGCGGTATCCGCATGACGCGCCAACGCCGCGTCATCCTGGAAATTATTGAGACTGCCAGTCAACACCTGGATGCTGCGCAGATTCTTCGTAAAGCGGTACGCATCGATCCCAACATCAACCGGGTCACCGTCTATCGCACGCTGGGGCTGCTCAAGCGGCACGGCCTGGTCGACGAGCTCGATCTGCTGCACGTGAAAGGTGAAGGGCACTTCTACGAGCGGCGGCCGCAACGCGCTCACATGCACATGACCTGTTTGCGCTGCGGAAAGGTCCAGGAGTTCGAGAGCGACTTATTCGACCGGGTGAAGGGCCAGGTGGAACGCGACTGTCACTTTCACATTCTGCTGGCGCGCTTCGAGATTGGCGGTTACTGCTCGGCGTGCCGCAAATAACCGGGAGCCTTTCGGAACAGAGTTGGGTGAGTCAGAGTCGTCTGCTACGAGCGTTTGCGACTGCCTGCTGCTTGCATCTCGCCACTGCGTTTCGCCATCGCCGCCACCAACCCTGGTACGGTGTATTCTTTCGCTTCGATATCGACCGGCAAGCCAAACTCGCGCAGGGTCGCGGAGGTGACTGGGCCGATCGAAGCGCTATGAACTCCGCCCAGGGCAGTGCGCTTTCGTAATGCCGCTCGGGCCTCGCGCAACCCCAACAGGCCGACGAAATTCTTCACGGTCGACGAACTGGTAAATGTGATTGCATGCGGTTTGGAGCGACTGGCCAGCAAGCCGCGCAGCCGCTTCTGCGAAGCCTTGGGGGCTACGGTCTCGTAGGCTTCAACGACGTCCACCCGCGCACCGGCTTTGCGCAGTTCGCTGCGGAATCACATCGCGCGCTACCCTGGCCCGTACCAGCAGTACTCGCTTCCCTTGCACGCGGCGCTGCAGCGCGCTCACCACCGACTCAGCGACGTATTCCTTTGGGGTCACGTGTACGGGCACGCCTTGTGCCTCGATCGACTTCCTGGTGGCAGGACCGATGGCAGCAATCTTCAAGTGAGCCATGCCGTCAGGATCAAGTTTGAGCTTTTCCATCCGCGCGAAGAGAGCTTCGACTCCGTTGACGCTGGTAAGGATCAGCCAATCGTAGTCGCTCAGATTCCGCAGCGCTCCGTCCAATGGTGTATAGGAACTGGGCTTGCGAATTTCGATGAACGGAATCTCAATCACTCTGCAACCGAGTTCACGCAGAGCCGAAGACAGTGCGCCAGCCTGCTTCCTGGCGCGCGAAACCAGGACGCGGCAGCCGGCGAGAGGAAGCTCCTGATTGTTTCGCAGACATCTTGGCCAAGTAGGGGTCCTTCGACTCCGGCGCGCTAAAGCGGCGCGCCTGCGCTCAGGATGACACTGCTTATACCGTGCGGCTTAACTGACCACCGGCAACCAACAACGCTCTTTACGGTTGGACTGCGTCGGCTTTTCCGCCGTAAACCTCGCCCAGAATCTTAGTCGCGCCGCGCAACAGCAGAGTTTCGCCGACCGCTTCGCCCAAGGCTATCGGATCGGTTCCGCTCTGGTGTTCCCGCAGAATCAGGCTGCCGTCCGGCTGCGCGACAATCGCGGTCAGAGACAAAACCCCATCTTTCACTTCGGCAAACGCGCCGATTGGCACCTGGCAGCCTCCACCCAGCTTGTTCAGCAGGGCGCGTTCGCAGGTGGTCGCGGAGCGAGCGTCGGCGTCGTTCAGAAATGACAAGTGATTCGCTGTCTCCACATCGCCGGCTCGAATCTCGATCCCCAGTGCGCCCTGTCCGGCAGCCGGACACATGAAGTCTTCGGACAATATTTCCTTCATCAACTCGGTCTTGCCGAGCCGGGTAAGGCCTGCCGCCGCCAGAATAATCGCGTCGTACTCGCCCTCTTCCAGTTTGCGAATACGGGTGTCGACATTGCCCCGCAGCGGATGAATCACCAGGTCGGGCCGCGCCACCTTCAATTGTGCCTGGCGCCGCAGACTGCTGGTGCCCACCCGCGCGCCTTTCGGCAGAGACCGGACGCTGTTGTAGTTAACGGAGAGAAGCACATCGCGGGGATTCACCCGCTCGGTGATGGCCACCAGTTCAAAGCCGGGCGGCAGTTCCGTGGGAAGATCTTTCAGGCTGTGCACGGCCACGTCGACGCGACCTTCAGCGAGCGCGTCCTCGATTTCCTTGGTGAACATGCCCTTGGTTCCGACCTGCGCCAAGGCGACGTCTGTAATCTTGTCGCCGGTAGTTTTGATGATCTCGATTTCGACTTCGTGTCCCTGCCCGCGCAACAGCGCCGAGATATGGTTCGCCTGCCAGAGTGCCAGTTGCGATCCCCGCGAACCAATTCTGAGCTTCGCCATCAGCCTCTCGCCCTCGTTTTTCCGCCGCCCACCGCGGCTTCACTTTCCTTCCCGGTCTTTTCCACGTCGTGCAGCCCGAAGAGCCTGCGCACCAGGTCGATCACCGTGGTTGCCTCCGACGATTCCCGGGCCGCGGTCTTCAGGGTGGTAATCGGTGTGTGCATGATCTTGTTCACGATGCCCCGGGTGAGCGCTTCGACCGCCAGCTCCTGCTCCGGACTCAATGCGCCCAGCCGTCCCCGTACGCGGTCGATCTCTGCCTGGCGAACCGTCTCCAGATGCTCCTGCAACGAAACGATCGTAGGAACGACATCCAGAGTTTGCAGCCGGGCTTCGAACTTATCGACTTCGAGCTGAACGATGGCTTCGGCGCGATCGGCTTCCACGCGCCGGTCGGCGACATGCGAGGTGACCACCTGCTGCAAATCGTCGATGTCGTAGACGAAGACGCCGTCCAGCTTATTCATCTCCGGATCGACATCGCGAGGCACCGCGATGTCGATGAAGAACATGGGACGGTTGCGGCGGTCTTTCAGAAAGCGCTCGCCGTGTTCCTTGCGGAAGATGGCATGCGGCGCGCCGGTTGAGCTGATCACGATGTCGGCGAGGGGAACCGTATCGTAGAGCTGATCGAAGGGCAACGCCTCGCCGTTGAACTTCTTGGCCAGTGCCACAGCGCGGTCGTAGGTGCGGTTCGAGACGTAAATCTTCTCGGCGCCATGGGCAAGGAGATGACGCGCGGCCAGTTCCGACATCTTGCCCGCGCCCACCAGGTAAATGCTCTTGCCTTGCAGATTGCCGAAGATTTTCTTCGCCAGATCGACGGCCACGGAAGCGACCGATACGGCCGAAGTCGCAACCGCGGTTTCATTGCGAACCCGCTTGGCGACCGCAAAGGCCCGGGTCAGCAATGCGTCGAGTTGGGAGTTGACTCCGCCCACCGCGCGCGCCGTCGCATAAGCCTCTTTCACCTGTCCCAGGATCTGGGGCTCGCCCACAATCATCGAGTCCAGGCTGGAGGCTACGCGGAAGACATGCCGCACCGCATCGCGTTCGCGATACTCGTACAGGTGTGTGCGAAAGGGATCGGGGTCGATGCCATAGAACTCGCGGAAAAACTCATCCAGGTCGGCATGGTCGTGCGCTGTGCGCGCCAGGATTTCCACCCGGTTGCAGGTGGAGACGATCATGCCCTCTTCCACTCCGGCACAGCTGGTGAGCGCCTTCACCGCCTCCGGCAGCCGCGCCTCGGGAATGGCGAACTGCTCCCGCACCTCCACTGGTGCGGTGCGGTGATTCACGCCGATGAGAACGAGGTTCATGATGGGATGAACCTGTGAACCCGGCTGAAATTGTTGGCTATCCAGGCGCAGATCGCAATCGCGAAAGCGAAGGTCGCCAGAAAGGCTGCGCGCCGACCGCGCCATCCGGAGCTCCAGCGGGTATACAAGAGCAGCAGGTAGACGGCCCACATCAGGAACGACAGCACGATCTTGGGATCGGTGAAGAACAGCGGTCCGTATTTTTCAATCAGCAGGACCGAGCCGGTTACGATGCCGAACGTCATGAACGGAAAGCCGAAGAGCAGCGATTGATAGCAGATATCGTCGATCGTCTGCAGCGGCGGCAGCCAGGTCAGCCAGGGCGTGGGCCGCTTCGATTTCAACATCCGTTCCTGCACCAGATACAACAGGCTGGCGCCGAAGCTGACAAACAGACCTGCGTATCCTGTAAAAATCAGAACAATATGGACAAAGATCCACCGGCTGCGAAGTGCCGGTGAAGTAATCACAACTGGATTCTGACCCACAGCCGAGAAGAACGTCAGCACGAACACGATCGGAAAAATGACGATGCCCAGAGTGGTGGTGCGATAGCGTGACGAAGAAAAGGAAGAAAACCACCATGGCCAGGAAGGCCAGCAGCGACTCCGAATAGTGGATCGAGGCCAGCGACAGGTGACCAATCAGAATGGTGGACTCCACCAGTGACACGAAGTGAAAGATGAGCCCCAGCCCAACGGCGGGCTCGACCACCTTTGCCAGCAGATTCCCTTTCTTACTCAGCAGCAGTAGCGAGTACAGCAGTCCAACGCCATAGCACACTACCGCAACTCGAAGCCAAATTAGCGGCATAAACCCCATGAACGGTAACGGCTAAGTTGTACCCGTTCCTATGGATTAAGTATAGCGGGAGCGGGGATTTGGCCGAGGATTGATGTCACTGGCCCATGTGACGAACGTCACAAGGGTGGGGCAGCGTTGAATTTCGAGCGAAGCCGTCCTTTAGGCGGGGTAATGGAAGTGCACGATGTGCTGCGAGGCGATGGTCTGACCGTCGCGCATAGCCGGGTGGAAGTGCCAGCGCTGCAATACATCCAGAACCTTCTGCTCCACCCCGTAACCCATGCCCTGCAATACCTTGGTGTCAACGACGTTGCCCTGAGGATCGATGGTCACCTCGACGATCACGTCGCCCTGAACGCCCGAAGGCAAATCGCTGCGCGAGACCGGAGGATCGGGGTAAACGTCGGGAAATGCGGGCACAACCTCATCGCCGGTGAGAGGCGAGCCCGGTACATGGCCAAACAGCGACCCGCCACGAGCAGTCTGCAAGGGCGCGTCGGCCGCAGTGGCTGCCGCTGTCTCTTCCGGCTTGGGTTCAGGCTTCGGCGGCTTAGGCTTGGGAGTAAGCTTCGCCCGCAGCGCCAGCTTCGGTTCGGTTGGGGAGGCCTTGGTCTGCTCCGGCCCAACCGGCGCAAGATAAACAATCGATTGCGAACCCAGGGAGTGCGGGATACCGAGATCGACGTCTGAAGGAGTGATCAACGCCGGAGCCACTCGATACAGGATTGCGCCCAGCAGGAGCACATGTACGGCAAACGAGAACAGCATGGAGCTACTCCACCGTTTGCGCCCAGACGTCGGAACTGCCTCAAACATCGCCATCTCACCCACTGCTACACAATTATGGTCCGAATCGGCCCGGCCTGCACAGCAATTATCGTGGTACCCGTCCCAAAACCTTGCGGTTCGCCGTGGGAAGCACTCCAGGCTATTAGACGGGAGCGGCTGCTGAGCGGAAGCGTTTTATCTGGTGATGGTCTGCAGATCACGTCCTAATTGCGGCGCAGAGATTGGCTAGAGCGGAGTTTTCGGAGGGTGCCGCGCATCGATCCGCGACAGGGCTTTCAATCCACCCCAATTGAATCCAGCAACTCCAGCAGCACCTCACCCTCCAACCGCAGACGCCGTCCTTCACCAAGCATGTCGGCAATTTCGTCGAAGGCCTGCAACAGCCTGAGCTTAACCCCGGCATACTGCTCGGGCTCGGTGAGCGCTCGACCACGATGGGCTGCCCAGTGATCCAGAGCCGCTTGCGGAAGGAAGATGCTGACCGCAAAGGTGAGCTTGCGATCAGAAGTCACATCGAAAATAAATTCCGTGGAAGGCGCCCCGGGGTCATTGGGAAGGGCCGCTCGCTGTCCCACAAAGTAGTACTGGTACACCAGTCCAGTCTGTGCAGCGTAGCTCTTCCACTGTGTGGGCATAGGCGGAGCCGCGCGGCCTTCTACTGGCGCCCGCTGGCGTTCAGCAACAGCGTCATGATGTGCTCGCAGGCTTGCTCCGGGTTCATCACCTGGTTTCTGCGCGTGCTGGTTACCGCAAGCTCATTGTTGGCCGTGACACAGAATCGCAAGGTGTACGAACCGTCATTCAGGCTGGTGCAGCGGATCTCGGCAGGCGAGCGTTTGAAGATGACGTCGGTGTAGTCATGATTGAACACCTTCCCCGGCCGGTTCAGGGTGACTCGGATGCCGCCACCAAAGCTGGTGATCATTCCGGCCAGATCCTGAATGTAGAGAGAGTCTACGGCGGCTGCCAGTTTATGCTGCAGCTCGTCCCAGAACTGCGGGCCGCGGCGCTCAATCAGTTGGGCTTGCGAACGGCTTGCGGATCGTTGCGGTAAGTCCATCCGCCCCGGGCGAGATGAGTCATTCATGGTGCATCCTCTGTGGAGCCGAGTCGTACTGCTCCCTTGGGCCGGAGGATTCGAACAGCGTATTCGTCAGAGACAACTAATGTTTGCTTCGATCATTACTCCGTCGGCCGCTCGCGCAGAATGGCCGCGGCGGTTTCCGAACTGACTGGCGAATAGTACACCTCTTTGAAGGTATAGGACTTCGCTTTATTGCCCAGGATCGGCAGTATTTCCAGGTGCCAGTGATAGTCGTCTTCGATGGTCTTCCAGAAGCCGAGCGTCTCCGACTTGTGCATGGTATTGGGCGAGGTGTGCAGCACCATGTGGAAGCCGTCGGCGATGGTGCGGATACGAAACAGCGTACGCCGCAGCAGCGCCGCGAAGTCGCGCATCGCGCCTGACTTTTGTGCGGTCCGCTCGAAGTAGGCTTCGTGAGTTCGGGGCGCGATCCAGGTTTCATACGGGACGCGCGGAGCATAAGGACATCCGGCGATGTATTCGCCGCGCACCTCGACCATGCGGAGCTTTTGCTCCTGCTCCTGCCGCAGGATGTCGCAGAAGACGCAGCGTTCCTTCACTTGATAATGCTGCTTGGCCGAGCGCAACTCGTACAGCACGCGACGGGGAACGAAGGTTGTGGCCACAATCTCAGAGGTCGGATGATCAAACTCCTGGCCGGACATGGGTCCGTAATTCTTGAAGACCGAAATGTACTTGAAGCGGACATCGCCCTTCAGGTCCTGAATGCGTTGACCGCAGAGCGCCAGATATTCCTCGATCTCGCGGTCGTCGGCGTTCCACAGATGGCGGTCATGACGCGCGTTCTCCACGACGACTTCGTGCGCGCCCACGGGCCGCATCTTGTCGTAAAGCCCATTGCCGGAGCGGCCCGGCTCGCCATCGATTCCATACAGCGGCTGCGGATGCACCACCGCGCGAGCCGACCATGGACTTCCGTTCACCGTGGGCGAAGTGGCGACCACCTGCAGCGGCAGCCCGGATTCCGGACAAAAGGGGCACAACGATCCGGAAGACGAACCAATTTCAGGCTCGTCGCCGCAGATGACCCATGATCGTGTGATGGGATCCTTGCGCAGTTCCATTAGCTTTACTCTACGTCGGCAAGCGCCGGGCTGGGAAGAGGCATTCGGCTGCGAAGCCGCCTGCAGGACCGACGTCTCCCGCTTCGGGTCTGGTTCATAAAGCGGTAAAGCGGTCTTGCGTGGTCAGGTATTCCAGAATGGGAGCCGATCCTGTTCCGAACCTGCTTGAATTTTTCCCACAACGTAGTGAGCAAGGATCACTGCGAAACCGTGGTGCTTTGCATGAAATCGTCGTGGAGAAGACTTACGGCCATGACGAAAGCGAATATCCCTGTGCCGCTGCTGCCGTTGGCTCTAGCCCTGGCGATGCTTGCAGGATGCGGCGGCTCGCAGCAACCTAATCCCCCGGCTCCCCCTCCATTGAGCGCGACCAATCTCAATCTTGTTTTCGTGGTCAGCGAGGACCTGAACCACGAGGCTTCCGGCGACATGAACCGCCAGACGGCGAACCTCACCAGTCGCGGATTGCAACGCGCGCTCAGGATGGGATCGTTTCTGAAGCAGAATGTGCTGGGCGGCCAGAATGTGAATGGCATCTTCGCTCTGCAGCCCATGACGCACCTGCAAACCGCGCAGGACTATCCCGACATGGTGCCGCTGGAGACGATTCAGCAGTTCGCCATGTTGAACCATATTACTTTGTCGCACCAGGGCGATCTGCCGGTTGCCGCCAACAGCTTTCCGGTCAACGTCTCGTATGCGTCGGACAATGTGCCCGATGGGGTGGTTCGGCCGCTGCTTACGTGCTCGCCTGCAGCCGGTCTCTCGCACAGTTGCCAGGGTCTCGACTTTCGCGATCCTTCCGGCGCCAACGAAGACCTGCTGCGCGAGCTCATCACGAATAACATATCCGGATCCTTTGTCTTTGCGGCGCCGTGGGAAACCGTGGTCAAGATGATGGCCGGCATCACCCAGACAAACGGGCATCCTCTTACCCCGCCAACAACCTATCTCGGACCGAACTATATCTACGCCGTCACCATCGCGCCGACTGGTGTGGCCAGACTCGTCACCTACAACAGCAACATCGACCCGCCATCCGGTTATCCCACTCTGCCCGCCGGTGGCATAGTCAAGTCGGCCTGCCTGCCCGCTTTGACCAAGACGACGTTTCACGTACAAATCATCGGAGGCGTGGATGGCGCCGTGGTCCCCGCGGGGATTAATACCAATGAAACTGTCTACCTCATTCGCCACGCCGAGGCGCATCCCACATCGTGGTGGGAGGATGGCAACTACGTTGGACCGGGACAGTGGCGTGCGCTCGACCTACCTTATGCTTTGCCGGAGAAGATCCATCCTAATGTGGTTTATTCATCGATCCTGCGCAGATCATTCCTGGAAGCCAAAGCTTCATCGGCGATGCGTACTCGTACATAAGAACCAACACGACGGTCCTGTTTTACGCAATCGCCAACAATCTTCCCTACAAGTTGGCCGCGAGCTTCTCGATGGCGGCGCAGAACCCTCCACAACCAGCCACGCAGGCCAGCGATTTCTTCTTTACCGGAGGCCAATTTTCGAATCAAACGCTGCTAGTCGGGTGGGAGCATAATCACATTCCGACCACGGTGAACGCGTTGCTTTCCAGCTACCACGGCGGCAAGACCGTGCCCGACTGGCCGGGCAACGACTATGACACCATCTGGACGGTGAAGCTCGACGGCAGCGGCAATGTGAGCGTCGACAACTTGATGTGCGAAGGCATCAGCTCGGCTGACTTGCCGAAAGCGCCGCCGCAGTTTTGAGTCTCAGGGGCCACTCGATAAAGCTGGCTGCTGAAAAACTGGATGGCTCTCACTTTGATAGGGCACACCTTCAGGTGTGCCCTCGTTAGTTTTTTGTAATAGCCGGGGCGAGGCGGCCTTCAGGCCGACGAGCCGTCCGGCGTTGGCGGCCAGCGCTGGCGGGCTGTTAAAATAGAACATCTTGATCTCCTCAGTGCGCCTTATCGCCATCGATATCGATGGCACCCTGCTGGACTCCAAAGCCCAGGTTTCCCAAGCCAATCTGGATGCCCTGCTCCGTGCTCACGAGGCCGGTATCGAGACGGTGCTGGTCACCGGACGCCGCCATCGCTTCGCGCTTCCTATCGCCGAGTCACTGGGATTCGACCTCTGGATTATCAGCTCCAACGGTGCCGTAACCCGCTCCACGCACGGCGAGGCGTTCCATCGCGACCTGATGCCACAGGCAACCGCGCTGAAACTTTGCCGACACATGCGCGACTTCCGCGACTATTCGGTCATCACCTTCGATCGCGATTCCATGGGCGCCATTGTCTGCGAAAATCATGATCGTCTCTATGGCGTTATCCAGCGCTGGATGGAGAAAAACGCGCCCTACATTGAATACGTCAGCCCGATCGAAAAGGCGCTGATCGAGGATCCCATTCAGGTCATGTTCTGCGGCCCGGTTGAGCTGATGCAGACCGCGCAGGAGCGACTCCTCGACACGGAATTTGCCGATGAGATCACGGTCCTGCGCACGCAATATGACTACCGCGACCTGACTATCGTCGACATCCTGAACGCCGGCTGCTCCAAGGGTCACGCTCTGGAAAGATGGGCCACGCACCGCGGATTGGACCGCTCCCAGGTGATGGCCATCGGCGATAACTACAATGATATCGAGATGTTGACCTTTGCCGGACATCCGGTGATCATGGGAAATGCGTCTGATGATTTAAAGCAGAATGGCTGGACGATTACGCTGCACAACGATGAGAGCGGAGTCGCCGCGGCCGTGGAGCAGATACTGGATTCGAAGCCAGCGAGCTTGAATGCGTAGAGGACATACATTGAAATTGTCATCCCGAGCGGAGGCGCTCTTTTTGCGCCGGAGTCGAGGGACCTCTACCCGCGAAGGATTGGCGGCCAAAGTCCTGCTTGTCGCATGCGTCGCATTCTGCCTGACTCCGCTTCACGCCGCCGAACTCGCCAATCTGCGCAACGGCTTCAGCCTTCGCCACGATCATCACGAGGTCGTCGGCGCAACCACGCGCCTCTACATGAGTGCCGATCCCGCAGGCGGCTACGTCGACGTTCCCACCGACCAGATTGAAGGCTACGAGCCCGCGCCTCCCGATCCCCAGGATTCACCCGCTCCGATTGCCAGGACAGCCGACCTGAAGGCGATCGTCGCCGAAATCAGCGCGCAAAACAAAATCGATGCCGACTTCATCGCCAGCGTGATCGCGGCGGAAAGCGCTAACAATCCTCATGCAGTTTCGCCGAAAGGCGCGCAGGGCCTGATGCAGCTCATGCCTGGCACCGCCAGTAAGCTGGGAGTGAAAGACAGCTTCGATCCGGCAGACAATGTCGACGGCGGTGTGCGTTATCTGCGGCAGTTGCTGGAGCAGTATCACTTCGATGTGCCTAAGGCGCTGGCCGCCTACAACGCCGGCCCCGGCCGCGTGCAGCAATACCACGGGGTGCCGCCCTATCGCGAGACGCACGCCTATGTCGCGCGCATTATTCGCGACTACAACCGCAAGAAGCTGGCGGAACAGAAGGCTCAGGCGACAGCGAAATCCGCGCGCCGCCCAGCCAACGTCGCAAGCTACGCCGCCTCCCACAGTCGGATCCAACCTCTTCCACCGCTACGGATCGACACTACTGGCAGCCGTGTAAGCCCGGATTTCTCCCAGACAACACCCAAACGAACATCCAAGTAATTCCATGTTATGAGTACCTTGCGTCGTAATCTGAATAAGTGACCCCTCCTTGGTGAACATACGAGATTAGCCCTGCCGCCGTAGGTTGCGTATACCGTGCGGCAGCCGCGAAAGTTATCCGGTGGGGGGGCTTTATGACGCGCTCAAGACATCATCGATCGTTCACAATCTGTCCCGGCCGGCCATCGCGGTTCTCCTGGATGGCGTAATGCCCATGATTGCCACTCCGCGGCGCAGGCCCAGACCTACACCGTGATCCACAATTTCACCGGCGCTCCGATGGCGTGATCCCACGGGTTGATTGACCGTGGATGCGGCGGAATATCTACGGACTACGTTGGGGACTTTGGGGACGTGCGGTAACCAGTGCGGCACCGTCTTCAAGATGAGAACACCGGCAGGCCTGGGTCCTAACCAATTTGTATAAGTTCGCCGGTGGATGCGCCAATCCCTACGCGGCGTCGTCTTCGGTCCGGATGGCGCTTTGTACGGCACGGCGGATTGCGGTACTCCTGCCGGAGTGACGACTTTAACGATCCGGTGCGGCACCGTTTCCGGCTGACGCCCCCGCCCACGTTTGCAACAGCTCCTACTGTCCATGGAGAGAGACCGTGCTGTATCGATTCCTGGCGACTACACCGATGGAGCTTTCCCAATGCCCGGTAGCTTTCGACCAGGCAGGCAACATTTATGCACCACCTTGTCGCGCCATTTCACACCTGTCTTACTTCGGCTGGTGTGCACCATCTTCTGCTCATTCGAATGTTAGCGCACGGAAACCATACCGTACCGCTTCACCGATAGCATCTATAGCGCGAGTCCGTACTCCCGTCTCACCCCTGACGGGTCCGGCAACTTCTACGGAGTAACAACGTTTGACGGCAGCGGCAACAACGGCACCGTCTTCGAACTGACGCCCTCCGGCTTTAATACGCTGGTCGAGCTCCCTACCGATGCATCTGAACCCCAAGGCGAGCTGATCTTTGATCCGGCGGGCAATCTCTATGGCACCACCTCCGACAGCCAGAACGGAGGAGGCGCCACGGTTATTCAAATGACACCGTCGGCTGGAGGTGGAATTTCTCGGTGCTCTACAGTTTGGGGGGTACTTATACGAGCGATGGCCCCAATTCAGTCTCGTCCGGGACAGCGCCGGTAACTTGTACGGACGACCCACGCCTTGGATCCTACTACCAGGTACGGTGTTCAAGTTGACCCCTTCAACGGCGGCTGGACCTATACCCTGCTGCACGAGTTTTACGACCAGGCTGCGGTGGTGAGTACCCGATCGGTGGCCTGGCGCTGGATGCGCAAGGCAATCTTTACGGAACCGCCTCAGGCGGCACCTATGGTGCGGCGTGGTGTGGGAGATCACACCATAAGCTTTCGCCTTGCGGATCGTGCGTACGCCAGCCCTATCACAACGATGCTCGCCCATTACAATCTCTTCGGCGAAGAGTCATTTACTTCATCCACGCCGCTCTTTGCAGAACAACGCGGTATCCATCCGGATCTTCGAAGGTCATGCCCTCACGATCCCAGTAGGGATTGAATGACGAAACCGGCGCGAAGCCTGCAGCCTGCATTCTCTGGACCGCAGCCTTCCATTCCTCGGCATCAGGCAGATAGAACACAAGCAGATTGTCCTGGGTGGAGCGCGTCCGGCAACGTGTCCCCGGGCCCGCGTGAACTCGAAATGGTAAGGTGCGCCTTGCCTGCCCGAGCATCATGCCGTCGAATCCGTCGTGGTCCTCGAAGCGGAAGAGCAGCGACAGACCGAGGCCTTCGCGATAAAAAAGCAGGAGTGCTTCCAGGTCGTCGGTCGGTCGGGCGATGCGGAGTACGGGCGTTGTTGTCATACTCTACAGATGCTCTTGCGGGTGGGTGTCGCTTCAATGGGCATTTCTTGCGCACCGAAGATGATGGGGATCAACCACCAGTTTGACCTCACTCCCGCACTCGTTTACCTTGACGATTAGCTTGCGCGGGCGAGTCTTACTCCCTCTTTCATGAATAGAAAACGCATTCTGGTCTTCGGCATTGTTCTACTCGCACTCTGCCTTCTCATCTATCTGCAGATCCGGGCTTGGAAGACCTTTGACTGGCACATGTTCTGGACCCAGACGGAACATGTCAGTTGGCTCTACATTTTTGCGGGACTTGCCTTCACCTATCTCGCCTATGTTCTGCGCGCAGTGCGCTGGCGCATCTTTCTGAAGCCTGTAAAGAAAACCACGACCGCGCGATTGCTGGCGCCGCAGTTTGTCGGCTTCGCCGCGCTGGCGCTGTTGGGCCGCGCTGGAGAGATGATTCGTCCTTACGTCATCGCCAAAAAAGAGCGCCTGACCTTCACCTCGCAAGTTGCCGTATGGGGAGTGGAGCGCATCTTCGACATGGGCTCCTTCGCGGTGATGCTGTCTGTAGCTTTGCTCTCGCCTGACCTGAAGGCGCTCTCGTTTTATCACCGATTGCGCGAAGGCGGGTTCTTGCTGATGGGCTTTATCGTGGCAATGATCGTCGGCTTGATCATCGTCCGCCGCTCCGGCGACGCGCGTAGCCGAGTTTCTGCATGCCCGCATTCGTCGGATTCGCGCCCAAGCTTGCCCATCACGTGCGCGAGAAGGTTCTGTCGTTCAGCCATGGCCTCGAGACGATCCAGGATCTCAGCTCGGCCTTACAGTTAGTCGCGGTCTCGCTGTTTATGTGGATCCTGGTGGCGTTCGCGTATTACGCCGTCACCCACGCCTATCCAGGTGAGTTGCAGGCGCTGACGCTTCCCTACGAGATCGTGCTCATGGGATCCAGCATGGTCGGCTCCATGCTGCAGCTGCCGGCCGTCGGCGGCGGTTCGCAGCTGGCGACCATCGGCATGCTCAGCGCGGGCTTCCACATCGAACATGAACTTGCGGTGAGTGCCGGCATGATGCTGTGGGCCGTGACCTTCATGTCCGTCATCCCGACCGGACTGGCGATCGCCCGCCACGAACATCTCTCCATCCGCGCAGTCGCCGAAGCCGAAGAGAAGGCCGCAGCCCTGACGGAATAAGCTTTGAAGGGGCACACTTTCAGGTGTGCCGTCATCGCTCCTTTGTAATCAACTCGGCGAGGCGGCCTTCAGGCGCGATGAGACCACCTCTTGCTACAGATGCTTGTTCAGGAACTGCACCGCCCGCCGTCCCGCGTCCATGAACTGCAGGCCGTTGAGGACGTGTCCCGCTCCCGGATAGAGCTTCATTTCATACGGCGTGCCCGTGCGCTCCAGCAACTGCTGCAGCTTGACGGCTTCGCTGACCGGTACGACCCGATCGTCTTCTCCGTGAAGAATCAGGACTGGCGGCATTCTCGGCACGCCCTGCAACTCCTCCGGTAAGCCGCCGAAGAATTCCACCACGGCCTTGACGCGCGGATCGACCGAGGCGACTGCCAGCGCCAGGAAGGCTCCCAGTGAGAAGCCGAGCAGACCGATACGATTGGCATCGACTGCCGGGTTTTGGCCCGCAAAGGTGATGGCGTCGCCGATGGTTCGCATCCAGTCAGGGAAATGGCGATGCGTGGTTTCGTAGTCCGCACGGACGGTGCCGGTGCGATCGAAAAAGTGCAGGAGAAAAACGGAGTAGCCCTGTCCGGCCATCAGCGAGGCAGGCTGTGTAGACCAGCCTTCGCGAATGCCTCCCGAGCCGTGCAGCGCGATGACCGCGCGATGCTGCCCGGGCGTCGCGGGCAGGAATTGCTCGACGGTGACGGAATGTCCCGAGCTTTCAAAGATTGCGCTGGAGGTTCGAACTTCGCTTCCGAAAAAGTTCACTCTGATGAATGCTCCCATGACCGAAATGCGAACCAAGCAAGAGAATCGATGGCTCTCCGGCTTGCTTTCACAAGGTACAATCAGCTCATCTTCATACTACAAGCTGGCTGAAGCACAGGAGGCGTTATGGGTAAGAACTCCGGCAAAAAGCAGGCGAAGAAGTCAGCAGTCGAACCTCCCGCCAAGCACCTCCCGCAGAAGCTCGACAAGAAAGAATACGAGCGCGAGCTTTTCAGGCTGCAAGTGGAGCTCGTCAAGTTGCAGGACTGGGTGAAAGAGACCGGTGCGCGCATCGTAGTCATCTTTGAAGGCCGCGACGCCGCCGGCAAGGGCGGAATCATCAAGCGCATCATGGAACGCGTCAGCCCGCGCGTATTTCGCCTGGTGGCGCTGCCGGCTCCCACCGACCGCGAGAAGACACAACTCTACTGGCAGCGGTACATCGCGCAACTCCCCGCCGGCGGAGAGATCGTCATCTTCGACCGTAGCTGGTATAACCGCGCCGGCGTCGAGCATGTGATGGGCTTCTGCAGCAAAGAAGACTACAAGCGCTTCCTGCAAGGCTGCCCGCAGTTCGAAGCCACGCTGGTCTACAACGGCATCATCCTGCTGAAGTACTGGATGGACGTATCCGAGAAGGAGCAGCACCGCCGGTTTCTCGGCCGCATCAAAGACCCGTCCAAGCGCTGGAAGCTAAGCCCGATGGACCTGGAGTCGCATCGCCGCTGGTATGACTACTCGCGCGCACGCGACGCCATGCTGGCCGCCACGGATACGGCGATGGCGCCGTGGTATCTGGTGCCGTCCGACGACAAGAAACGGGCGCGCCTGAACTGCATCGCTGATCTGCTCAGCCGGATTCCGTACGAGGAAATTTCCTACACGCCCCCCAAGCTGCCAGCGCGTCAGAAGCCGAAGGGCTATCAGGAGCCCAAGCTGCAGCATCAGATGGTGGCGCAGCGCTGGTAGAGGAGCCGCTGTTCGCTTTTCGCTATTCGCTCTTCGCCAGATCGTCGTTTGAGTAGCGGTTCTCCCTATGGTTTTTGAACGCACTTTGCAAACCCGCGCTGAATCCAGGAACGGACTCTCGTTCTGCACTGATGTTCCTAATAGCTAAAAGCGAAAAGCGAATGGCGAAAAGCGAGGCACGAAGCGCGTCCCGTCCGTCCGCTTCGGCGTTACAATAGACTTGGGTAGTTACTATGCAGTTAACAGCAGCACAGCCCGAAGTTCACCAGGCGCGCTGGTGGGAGACGATGGCCGATGGCCGCATCCATTGCTACCTTTGCCCGCGCCACTGCCACATCGGCGAAGGCCAAAGCGGCTTCTGCTTTATCCGCAAGAACGAAGGCGGGCGCCTGCTTCAGCTTGGCTACGGCCGGCCCGCTGCACTGGCCATGGACCCCGTCGAGAAGAAGCCGCTGAACCATTTCTTCCCCGGCACGAAGATCCTTTCCATGGGCACCGCGGGCTGCAACATGGGCTGCTTCTTCTGCCAGAACTGGGACATCTCGAAGGCCAAGGCCGACCAGGTGAATTCGCTCAGCCTCGATCCTGGCGACGTAGTCGAACTGGCGCTGGAGCATCGCGCGCCGCATCTCGCCTTCACCTACAACGAGCCCACCATCTGGGGCGAGTACGTCATCGACATCGCCCGCGAGGCGCACAGCGCCGGCCTCAACACCGTGATGGTTTCCAATGGCTACATCACGCGTGACGCCTTCTTCGATGTCTACCGGCACATCGATGCCGCCAACATCGACCTGAAAGCCTTCACCGAAAATTTCTACGGCAAGGTCACGCTCACGCATCTGCAGCCGGTGCTCGATACGCTGAAGTGGCTGCGGCACGAAACCGGCGTGTGGTTTGAGATCACGAATCTGATCATTCCAACGCTCAATGACGGCGACGACGAGTTCAAGCAACTCTGCGGCTGGGTACTGGAGAACCTCGGCGACGATGTGCCGTTGCACTTCACCGCCTTTCATCCCGACTTCAAGCTGCGCGACAAGCCGGCCACTCCACCCGCGACACTGCATGCCGCGCGCGCCATCGCTCGCAGTATGGGTCTGAAGTATGTGTACGAAGGCAACATCCACTCCGACGGCGGCAACACGATCTGCCCGGGATGCAAGCAGGTGGTGATCACGCGCTCCTGGCATTCAGTGATGTCGAATCGGCTGAAGGACGGCTGCTGTATGAACTGCGGCACGAAGATCGCGGGAGTGTTTACGAGGCAGGAAGCGGAAACGCGGCGGGGGTGGGCGAAAGCGCTGGCCTAGTCCTTGCGCTACCCTGCGGCCCAGTCCTTGCGCTACACCTCTGGCCTAGTCCTTGCTACCTATAATGAAATTGTCATCCCGACCAAGGGCTTCAGCCCGCGCGGAGGGACCTGCTGTTGTTGGCTGCGGAAGGGTCCTTCGGTTTCGACAAACAGCAGATCCTTCGACTGCATTCAATTGCTTCGCAATTCTCACTTCGGATGACAACCGTGGGAGAGCGAAGCTGGTGTAGGGGTCCTTCGACTCCGGCGTGCAAAGCAGCACGCCTCCGCTCAGGATGACGCCGTTGGGGGATAAGCAGCTCGAAGAAGAGTTATCGCTCTTCCCTGCCAATCCACTTCGGCACTGGCTCAGGCTCGAACGCTGCCATCTTCTCGTCAACAGCTGCTCCGGATCGCGATCATCCAGCACCAGCCGCCGATTTTCTTCCCGCAGGAACCGCTCGCGCACGGCCTGATCGAACAATTCCAGCAACGGCGCGAAATAGCTTTCCACGTTGAGCAGTCCACAGGGCTTCGACTGAATCCCCAGCTGCGACCAGGTCACTACCTCGCAGAACTCTTCAATCGTGCCAAAGCCGCCGGGCAGCGCGATGAATCCGTCGGAAAGATCCGACATGACGGCCTTGCGCTCATGCATCGAGCCAACGACCCGCAGTTCGGTCAGCCCGAGGTGGCCGACCTCGCGCGCCATCAGGGATTCGGGAATGATGCCGGTCACGCGGCCTCCGTGTGCAAGGACTTTGTCTGCGAGAACGCCCATCAACCCGATGTTGCCGCCGCCGTACACCAGTTCGATCCCGCGTTCGACGAACAGTTCGCCCAAAGTCTCGGCAGCAGGCGATACCCAGGCCGAGCTCCCATGCTGGAGCCGCAAAACACGCATAGCCGACGAAAGCGCATAACTAAGACTACAAAAAACAACGGTGCCGTGCTCGCATCGCACCGTCAGTTGCTGCTGGAGAGATCCTTCGACGACCAACCACTGGCGATTCGCGCCTGGTGAGTTCTAATGCTCGTGCTTCTCCGGTAATCCCAGGCGGGCAGCGGTGTCGCCCTCGAAATCAAATTCGATGAGAACGGCGGGCTCATCGCCAATCACTCTGCCATCATGGCCAGCTTCGATGACGACCACCTGGGGCGCGACAAAATCCCGCGTACAGCCGTCGGAGAACGTCATGTGAATCCGTCCGCGCGCCAGGAAGCCGACGTGAGCGTGCATACAGGCTTCGGTACCAACCAGCGGCTTAATGTCCTCCGCCCAATGAAATCCGACCGGATAGATAGAGCGCTTCACCCGGGCGTTTCCGGTGCGAACGATGTCGAGCTGCACCCCGCCAAAATCGCGATGCTCGGCGTCGGGAATCGGAGCAATGAGAGCGTCGTTGTCACCCATGGGTACCTCCTTTTGAAAGCCAGTAGAGTCAGAAGCATACAAGAGGACTGGCGCGGTCGGATAGTCCGCAGCGGCCTCGGTAGGGCCTGCTCCCAGGTCAGGCTTGCTTTGTGACGCACGTCATAGCCTGTGCCACCGGGAAAGTGTTACGAATATCCGTTTGGCTGTTGAAAACCGGAAACGGGGTTGCGCCCGCCAATCGGCCAAACGTTTTGCCGACGCAAGGGATTTTATGCGCGATGCCGTCCTCAAACTTTGGCCGGAACTCGAGTGGATTCAATCGACTGAACTACGCGATCAGGTAACGCGCACCTGGGAGCGCGCGCTCGAGCTGAGTCCGCTGACGCCTGCAGACCTGAACCACATTCCGTTCACCTTACTCGTTCCGAACTGCCCCACAACCTTCATGGAGCACAAGCGCTGCGTGGTCCACATTGCGCGCAAGGCCGCCGAGAGCATGACCGAGTTTATGGGCCGCGCGCTGCCGATCGACATGGACACGGTGATCGCCGGGGCGATCCTGGCCGACGTCGGCAAGCTGCTGGAGTACGAGAAGGTGGACGGCCAGACGAAACAAAGCAAGCGCGGCGAGATGCTGCGCCATCCATTCACCGGTGTAGCGCTGGCCATGGAGTGCGGAGTGCCTGACGCGGTCTGCCACATCATCGCCTCACATGCCGCCGAGGGCGAACTGGTGAAGCGCACCACCGAAGCCTACATCGTGCATCACGCCGACTTCATGGCGTTTATGCCATTCAAGAATTTAGGGAAATAACGGAGAGAGTTCATGGCGACCACAGCCCCGACAAAGCCAACAAGCAAGCCTGCGATTACCGCCACAATGTCGGAGTGGGCGGCCAGTCTGGAGTTCGAGCAGCTCTCAGCCGACGCCGTATACCAGGCGAAGCGCTTCCTGCTCGACAGCATCGGCTGCGCGCTGGGCGGCTATCAGCAACACGATGTCGCCATCGCGCTTGAAGTGCTGGACGAAATTGCAGGACCGGCGAAAGCCACGCTGATCGGCAGCGGCAAGCGGATGGATCCGGTCTCAGCGGCGCTGGCCAATGCGCTGATGATTCGCTGCATGGATTACAACGACATCTACTGGAAGCAGGACCCCTCGCATCCCTCGGACATTTTTCCGGCTGCCATGGCGGCCTGCGAGCGGGCTGGAAATGATGGTCGCGAATTGATCGTCGGCATCGTTCTCGGCCACGAATTCGAGATGCGGCTCTGCGAAGCGGCATTTCCAGGTATTCGCGAGCGCGGCTGGCATCATGCCACCCTGACGGCATTTGTTTCCCCCATCGTCGCCGGACGCATGCTTCGTCTCACGCCATCACAGATTCAACACGCCATCGGCATCGCCGCCAGCGCCCGGGTCACGTTGGGAGCTGTTACAGCTGGCAAGCTGACGATGATGAAGAACACCGTCGATCCCATGGCCACGCAGAGCGGAATGCTCGCGGCATTGCTGGCTGAGAAGGGATACACCGGGCCGGAACATGTCATCGATGGCAAAGAAGGTCTGGTGCATTGTTTTGGTCCGGAGTGGAAGCTCGAGCTGTTGACCGACGGCCTGGGCGACTCCTGGCGTATCACACAATGTGGGATGAAGGCTTTTCCGACCGAGGCCCTGACGCACACCCCGATCTCGGCGGTGCTGGCCCTCGTAAAAGACCACGACCTCAAGGCCCATGACATCGCCAGAGTGCACATTCGCACCACCGCGCGCGGCGCCGATATTCTCAGCGACCCCAGCAAGTACGATCCGCATACGAAAGAAACAGCGGACCACTCGCTGCCCTACGTGATCGCGGCCGCCATGGCCGAGCGGCAGGTTACGCCACTTCAGTTCACGCCTGCCAAGATCATGGACCCGGTAATCCGGGAGCAGCTGAAAAAGATTGTGGTCGCGGCCGATCCCGAGATAGAGAAGGTCTTCCCTGCCCTGCAGCGCGTGATCGTGCGCATTCACACCATCGACGGGCGCGAGTTCATGCAGCAGCTCGACTATCCCAGGGGCGACCCGCGCAACCCCCTTTCAGACAATGAGGTCGAAGAGAAGTTTGAGGCGCTGGCCGAGCCGGTGATGTCGCGCGATGCCAGGCGGCGCGCCATCGACGCCATCTGGAATCTGGAGAAGCAGGCCAGCGTGACAGAGCTGATGCAGTTGTTCCGTGCGGACCGATAACGGCTTTGAAGGAGGCACACCTCCAGGTGCGCCGACCAAGTCCGGAAGATTGAAGCGGGTTTCAGCCCGCGATAGAAGGCAATAGCCATGCCGCAGACTATCGTTGAAAAGATTGCACAAGCTCACATGACCGAAGGTCCCAGCCGGCCCCTGCGCGCAGGAGACTTCCTGTCTATCCGGCCATTTCATGTGATGACGCACGACAACACCGCAGCGGTGATGAAGAAGTTCAAGACCATTGGCGTAGTGGATGTGCACGATCCAAAACAGCCCGTCTTCACCGCCGACCACGACATTCAGAACACGCAAGAGTCGAACCTGGCGAAGTATCGCAGCATGCAAGACTTCGCCCGCGAGCTTGGCATCGACTTCTATGCGCCGGGAACGGGCATCGGACACCAGATCATGGTGGAGAACGGCTACGTGCTGCCCGGCAGCTTCGTCGTCGCCTCCGATTCGCATTCGAACATGTACGGAGCGTTGGGCGCCATCGGAACTCCCGTCGTGCGCACCGACGCGGCTGCCATCTGGGCGACAGGCGAGTTCTGGTGGCAGATTCCGCGCTCCATTCAGGTAGTGCTCGAAGGCAAGCTGTCGTCCGGCGCCACCGGCAAAGACATCATCATCACACTTTGCGGTCTCTATAACCGTGAGGAAGTGCTGAACTCCGCACTCGAATTCGCCGGCCCCGGCGTCGCTTCGCTCAGCATGGATGCGCGCCTGACCATCGCCAACATGAGCACCGAATGGGGAGCGCTGGTTGGCTGGTTCCCCGCCGATGAAACTACGCTGGCGTACCTCGAAGCTTGCAACAGCAACTTGCGCTCGCAAGGCATCAAACGCATTCCGGAAGAGAAGTTCGTAGAGTGGCGAAGCACTCCTCCTGCTCCTGATCCCGGCGCGACCTATGCAGCTCGCATCGTGCTCGATCTATCTCAGGTGACACCGCACGTCTCCGGCCCCGACACCGTACAAGTCATGCAATCGGTCGCGGAGATCGCGAAGAGGAAAGTAGCGGTCCAGAAGGCCTATCTGGTTTCCTGCGTAAACTCTCGACTGGAAGATCTGGAAGCGGCTGCAGCGGTACTGCGTGGAAAGAAGGTGGCTCACGGTGTGCAGTTTTACCTGGCTGCCGCCAGCGGGGCGATTCAAGCAGAGGCAGAGAAACGCGGTACATGGCAGGCGCTGCTCGATGCCGGTGCGCAGCCGCTTCCGCCAGGTTGCGGACCTTGCATCGGCCTGGGCACCGGTCTGCTCGAACCCGGCGAAACCGGAATCTCGGCCACCAACCGCAACTTCAAAGGCCGCATGGGATCCCGCGATGCGCAGTGCTACCTGGCAAGTCCCGCGGTGGTGGCGGCATCGGCGCTCGCCGGCTACATCTGTGGACCCGCCGAATATCAGCCTGGCCAGATGACGCGGCACTTCGAGGAGTTCACCCCGGCAAGCGACGCTCCCGAGCAAGTCACAATCCTTCCAGGCTTCCCCGCCAGCATTCGCGGTCGTCTGGTCTTTCTTCCGCAGGACAACCTGAACACCGACGGCATCTACGGCAAGGATTACACCTATCGCGAAGACATGACGCCCGAAATGATGGCGCGCGTAGTGATGGAAAACTATGACCCGCAATTCGCCGGGCGCACCGCAGCCGGAGACATCGTAGTCGGCGGCTTCAACTTCGGCACCGGCTCCAGTCGCGAACAGGCGGTGACCGCGCTCAAGTGCAAAGGCATTCCCCTGGTGATTGCCGGAAGTTTCTCGCAAACCTACCTGCGCAATGCCTTCAACAACGGGTTCCTCTGTATCGAATCGCCGGAACTGGTGAAGCGGCTGCGCTCGCGCTTCGACGGTCCTGTGGCGCGCATGGAGCGGACGATCATTTCCGTGGTGCCCATTGAAGTTGACTTTGCTGCCAGCCTCATTCGCTACGACGAAGGTACGTTTGCTTTTCCGGCGCTGGGCAGCGTGCCGCAATCGCTGGTGATCGCCGGTGGGGTCGAGAATCTGGTACGCCGGAAGCTGGCGAGCACGGTCGCGGCGCACGTGTAACAACTTTATTCAGGAGCAAGCTCTCATGGCAAAACACACCATCGTAATCATGCCCGGAGACGGGATCGGCAATCAGGTTCTGCCCGAGGCGATCCGCGTGCTCGAGGCCGTCGGCTTCGACGCTGAGTACGTGCACGCCGACATCGGTTGGGAGTGCTGGATCAAGGAAGGCAATGCCCTTCCCGAGCGCACCATCGAGCTTCTGCGCACCCACAAAGTCGGCCTCTTCGGCGCCATCACCTCCAAGCCAAAGAAGGAAGCGGAGGCCGAGCTGAGCCCAGGCCTGAAGGGCAAAGGCCATCAGTACTTCAGTCCCATCGTTTCCATGCGGCAGAAGTTCAATCTCGACGTCTGCATGCGGCCATGCCTCTCGTTCCCCGGCAATCCGCTGAACTTCATTCGCAAGCGACCCGCCGGTGGATTCGAGGAGCCCAAGGTCGATGTCGTCGTCTTCCGCCAGAACACGGAAGGACTCTACGCCGGCGTGGAGTGGAGCAATCCGCCACAAGCGGTGCGTGACGCGCTGCGCTCTCACTCAAAGTTCAAGCCCTTCGAGAATATTGCCGGCGAGGACCTTGCCGTTTCGGTGCGGATCATCACTCGCCCCGCGGCTCGCCGCATCTGCGAGGCAGCTTTTCAGTATGCGCGCCAGTTCGGTTACAAGTCGGTCACCATCTGCGAAAAGCCCAACGTGTTGCGTGAAACCTCCGGGCTGATGGAGGAAGTCGCCAGGGAAGTGCAGAAGCAATACCGCGAGATCCCGCTGTGGTCCACCAACATCGACGCGCAGACCATGTGGCTCACCAAAAATCCGGAAGAGTACGGCGTGATCGTGGCCAGCAATCTTTTCGGCGATGTGATCAGCGATGCGTTCGCAGGACTGGTTGGAGGCCTGGGGTTCGCAGCATCTGGCAACATCGGCGATGACGTTGCGGTCTTCGAGCCGACGCACGGCTCCGCGCCAAAGTATGCGGAACTTGATCCGCCGATCGTCAACCCGATCGCAATGATTCTCTCGGCCGCCATGATGCTCGACCACATCGGAGAGCGCGACAAGGCGGAGAAGATCCGTACCGCCATCGCCGCTGTCGTTGCCGATGGCCGGGTTCGCACGTACGACATGATGCGAATCCCGGGCGGCGCACGGTCGATCGCTCAGGGCGCGGCCTCGACCACGGAAATGACCGACGCCATCCTGGCCCAGCTCGGGGCCGGAGTGGAAGTTGCGATAGCCGGAAGAGCCGGCCTTTAGGCCAGCATTACGCGGGCCCGGATAAATGCAGGGGCTTTCGCCCCGGAGGTTTCGGTGTGAGTTCAGCAGCACCAACAATGTTCACCCCGCGCTGCGGCGAGGCGGGCCGCGCCGGCGGTGACGTGCGCTCGGACCTGCATGTCGCGTTCGAAGAGCGCTCTTCGGGCGGCGTGCAGATTGAGTTACGTTCACGCGTCGAGTTGTACTACGGTGACCGCATTCGGCAGCAGGCCGCTGACGTTCTGCGTACTTTGGGTGTCGAGCACGCCAAGCTCACGATCGAAGACGAGGGTGCGCTGCCTTTTGTGATCGCTGCCCGCATCGAAGCCGCCGTCAGACGAGCCGATCCGGCACCAGGAAATACCGCATTGCCGGATCAGAGCACGCTTCCAAAGCCCTCGCCTCGCGATCGCCTGCGACGCTCCCGTCTCTACTTGCCGGGAAATGAACCGAAGTACTTCATCAACGCGGGCCTGCACGCGCCCGATGCAGTCATCCTCGATCTGGAAGATTCGGTTCACTGCGCCGAAAAAGACGCGGCCCGCATTCTGGTGCGCAACGTTCTCCGCGCCGTCGAGTTCGGGGCAGCAGAGCGCATGGTTCGCATCAATCAGTTACCGCTGGGTTTGGCCGACCTCGAAGAGATTATTCCGCAATCGCCCGACCTCATCCTCATTCCCAAAGTCGAGACTCCGCAGCAAATCGTCGAAGTCGCCGATTGCATTGAAGCCATCGGCAAGCGCTGCCAACTCACGCGGCCGATCTGGATGATGCCGATTCTGGAATCCGCTCTTGGAATCGAGAATGCATTCGCAATCGCCACCGCCTCCGATCGGGTTGTCGCCCTCACCATTGGTCTCGAGGACTACACCGCCGATCTTGGTGTGCCGAAGACGTCCGGCGGAGCGGAAT
This sequence comes from uncultured Acidobacteriaceae bacterium, assembly GCA_963698845.1. Taxonomy (GTDB): domain Bacteria; phylum Acidobacteriota; class Terriglobia; order Terriglobales; family Acidobacteriaceae; genus Bog-257. Next base: position 777,582 of record CAVOSH010000003.1, on the reverse strand, counting down.
CGCTCTACGCCCGCATGCGGGTAGTAAACGCCGCGCATGCCGCACACGTGCAAGCCATCGATTCGGTGTTCGGCGACGTGGGCGACACCGATGGCCTGCTGAAGTGGGGCGAGAATTCACGCGCCCTGGGCTTTGAGGGAATGGGTTGTGTCCACCCGGTTCAGATCGAGATCATTCATAGCGCCTTCGCTCCCACAGCGTCAGAGTTGGAGAAAGCGCTCATGATCGTGGCCGCTTACGACGACGCTCAGGCCCGCGGACTCGGGGTAGTGAGCCTGGGCGCCAAGATGATCGATGCTCCGGTGGTGCAGCGGGCAGTGAAGCTGGTAGCCCGCGCCCGCCAGATGGGCTTACTGCCCGAAGGGGTAGTGGCAGGAGATCGACGATGAGTACAGCAATCGCAACGGAATTGGTCAGCAACGCGATTGGCCGCCGCGTTCCGACGAGCGTCAACGGCCGCGTCGCTGTTCCGTATCAGGGCGTCAACGCACACCATCCGACCGGCCGCAAGACTGGCCCGCTCATCCGCAGCAACACCGATTACCCCGCAAACGGCGACAAACGCTTGCCCGATCTCGAGACCGCGCTGCGGCTCTGCGGCTTGCGCGACGGCATGACCATCAGCAGCCATCACCATCTGCGCAATGGAGACCGGGTGGCTCTCACTGCTCTTCAAACCGCTGCGCGCATGGGCGCGAAGGACCTGGTCTGGTTTCCCAGCGCGTCCTTTCCCTGCCAGGAGCCGGTGATCGAGCTGATGAACTCCGGCGCCGTGCACCACATTGAAGGCAGCATGAACGGCCCGCTGGGCGACTACTGCTCACACGGACACATGCGCGGACTCGGCGTGCTGCGCTCACACGGTGGCCGCTGGCAGGCAGTGCAGGATGGCGAGGTACACATCGATATCGCGGTGATCGCCGCACCCACTGCCGATTTCTTTGGCAACGCCAACGGATCGCACGGTCCCTCGGCCTGCGGCTCGCTCGGCTTTGCACTCGCCGATTCCCTCTACGCCGACCGCGTCATCGTAGTCACCGACAACCTCGTTCCCTTCCCCTGCGTTCCCTGGCAGATCCAGGGCAACAACGTCGACTACGTCGTCCAGGTGAACTCAATCGGCGATCCTTCGAAGATCGTCAGCGGCACCACCCAGATCACACGCAGTCCCGACCGCCTGCGTATCGCGGAGCTGGTTGCCAGGTTCGTACGCGACAGCGGTATCATGCGCGACGGCTTTTCTTTTCAGGCCGGCGCGGGCGGCATTGCCCTTGCCTTCGTTGACTATCTTGCGCGCATGATGAAGCAGGCGAATGTGAAGGCAGCTTTCGTGCGCGGTGGATCGACAAAGTACCTGGTCGATCTTCTGCATGAAGGACTGATCGGCTACATTCTCGATGGGCAGACCTTCGATCTCGACGCAGTCCGCTCCATTGCGGGCGATCCTCGGCACGTGCCAACCAGCCCATTCACTTCTTACAATTTCCACGGCAAGGGCAACTTTGCCTCGATGATCGACGCTTGCGTGCTGGGAGCAACCGAAGTCGATGTGAACTTCAACGCTAATGTTGTGACCCACTCCGATGGTCGACTGCTGCACGGCATTGGAGGCTGGCAAAACTGCCTCTTTGCCGGCTGCACGATTCTCGCTGTGCCATCCTTCCGTGACCGGATACCTGTCATCGTCGACCAGGTGACCACGGTGACCGGACCGGGTGAGTTAATCGACGTGATCGTCACCGAACGCGGGATCGCCATCAATCCCAAACGCCGGGACTTGCTGGACGCTGTCAAAGGCAAAGGCCTACCTATAAGGACGATCGAAGATATTAAAGCAGAGGTGGAGAAGATCTGCGGCGGCAAGCCTGCCAAGCCTGGCCTGCTTGATCATCCAGTCGCCGTGGTGAAGTGGGTAGATGGGACTGTGATTGATACCGTCTGGCAGGTAGCCGGCGAAAATCTCTGTGCGTCCAAAATTAGCGGCGAATAACTGTGGGCACACGAAACGACGAAGCCGGGCTGTGCTAGCCCGGCTTAGCTTTCTGGGGTGGAATGACTACGCCTGCTTCGGCGGCTCCTGTCCGGGCGTCTCTTGCTTGTTCGCTTCGGCTACGGCTTTCTCCGCTCCCTGAAATCCTATGCGCGAATGCGTGCCATCGCAGAAGGGCTTGTTGGTCGAGCCGCCGCAACGGCAGAGAGAAAACGCTGTCTTGCCGGTAAGGTCGTAGGGATTGCCGTCTGCATCCACCAACTCGATCGATCCCTCGGCAGCCTCTACCCGAAACGGCCCGTTGTTGCGGACCGTGATTTTCACTTGCGCCATTGATCCTCCAAAGTGTTCAGCGCCCATGCGCCGTCCGACCATTGTAATTGAGGGGCTCGCAAATCGTAGGTCGTTGTCTACGACGGGTGTGGCGCTCTGATTACTCAGGGGCCAGGCATCCCGGGGGTGATGGAACGAACTACGGATCGCAACGCACAAAGCGCCGCAAGGCGCGGCATCATGATAGCCCAGCACGGAGCGCAGCGGAGTGCTGGGTGTGGTTAGAAAAAAGATCACAGTCCCGTAGGGACGACAGCCTGCCGCCGGCTAAAGCGGCTCTTCCCCATTAGGCATGCCTACCCAGGATTCCGCTTCGCTCCATCCTGGGCTATCATGACGCCGCCCTCCGGGCTCGCTCATTGACGAGTGACTGACAGCTACTTCTTGAACGCCACGTTCACCAGCAGCTTCTCGCCTTCCACATCCACCACGTTGCAGAAGGTGCGGTCTCCCCGGCGGCTGAAGTCGAGACCCACGCGACTGGCGCCCACGCGCAGATTGCGAATGCGCAGGTGGTCGAGCCAGTCCGGCAGTTGCGGATTGACGATGTTGAGTTCCTTGCGCGCCGCGCTGGGGTGAATCCCCAGTACCGAGCACAGGATCAGGAACATGGCGCCCGACGCCCATGCCTGCGGAGAACACGAAACCGGATAGTGTACGGGCTCGTCATACTCGCGGCGTTGCACTCCGCAAAACAGCTCCGGCAGCCGGTAGTCGCGAAAGTTCGAAGCGGCCTGGTACAGCGACGTCAGAATGCGCAGAGCGCCCTCGCGCATATCGTTCAGCGCCATGCCGTGCGCGATGATGGAATTGTCGTGCGGCCACACCGATCCGCGATGGTAGCTGAGCGGATTGAAGACCCGCTCTTCCTGCGACATGGTGCGCCAGCCCCAGCCGCTGAACATGTCGTCACGCATCATGCGATTCGCCACCACGCGCGCTCGCTCCCGGTTGATGATCCGAGTAAACAGCAACTGTCCGGGATTGGAGGAAATCACTTCCAGCGGCTTCTTTTCGGCATCGAGAGCCATCGCGTAAAAACCACGGCTCGGCACCCAGAAGGCGCGATCGAAGCGTTTCGCCAATTCCGTCGCTTCACGCTTCAGCCGATCGGCTGTCTTCACGTCGCCGAAGGTGCGCAGCAACGACGACAGGCGATATTTCGCGTCATAAACATAGCCCTGCACTTCGCACAGCGCGATCGGCGTCTTGGCGACCGTGCCGTCGCGATGCATATTGGCGTCCCACGAGTCTTTCCATCCCTGGTTGATCAGGCCCTTGGACGAGCGCCGCTGATATTCCACGAAGCCGTCGTCGTCGAGGTCGCCATACTTGTCGATCCACGCCAGGGCCGCATAAGCATTGGGCAGCAGCTCTTCAATCAGCTGTTCGTCGGCGGTCCAGTTGAAGGTCTCGCTCAGCAACATGAGGAACAGCGGAGTCGCGTCGATCGAGCCGTAATACGGTCCGAAGGGCATCTCGCCGTCGCGTGTCATTTCGCCATCGCGATATTCGTGCAGAATCTTGCCGGGCTCTTCGTCGCGCCAGTCGTTGTATTCCTTGCCCTGATAGCGAGCCAGCACCCGCAGGGTGTCGATCGCCAATTGCGGATTCAACGACAAGGACTGATACGCCGCAATGATCGAGTCGCGTCCGAAGATGGTCGCGAACCAGGGGATGCCGGCGGCAATGATGTGCTCCTCGCCGTCGGGAATCTGCAATGCATGAAAGTCACCGACTGCCGTCTTGAGCAATGCGTCCAGGACGTCATTGTCTGTCTGAAAGTTGGTGGAGGCTGATTCCCAGCGCGCAAAATTCGCCCGCCGCTGACGCAGCTGGTGATCCATTTCGTAGATCTGCGCGCGCGATTTGCGCCCTTCCACCAGCGGGGTGATGTTGAGATCGAGTTCGACCCGCTTCAGCGGCTCCAGGCGAAGCTCCCAGCGGACCGTGCGCTCCTTGATCTCAGTGGGCTTGGGTGAGACTTGGATCAGGGTCTCGCGCATGATGCTGTCCAGTCCGCGATAATAAAAGGCGATGCCGCTATCACCGATCACCGGCTTGTAATACTGGCCATGTTTCTGGCGGGCTACGCCGCGGACCTGAAATACATCGACGAAATCTGCGTCGAGCAGAACTTCCACCGTGAAGTCCACCGCCGTCAGGTTGAAGTTCTCGAAGGTCATGCGGTCGAAGAAAATCTCGGATGCGAGCAACTGCTCGCGCCGGATATGGACCGTGTTCTCAGGAAGGTCGAACGAATCACGCAGGGTGATGTTGCCGGTGGTCAATTCAATTTGTGCAGAAAACGTCTTCTCCGTCGCCGAAGAAAGCACAACCGTACGATGGCCGCCTATACGCAACTCCAGTTGACTCAGGAAGCGCGTGTCGTTGTGGAAAAATCCCACGTCGGGTGAACCAGGCGGATAGATGTCGCCAGCGACACTGGTGGCGCTGAAGGTCTTGCCATCGATCAGGGTAAGGTTGTCGACCTTGCGCGGCTCGATCGTCTGAAACGCAAGCCGTGGCTCGACGTGCGGTGAAGGAATCTCGATTAAGTCTTCATAAGGTATTGTCAGGTACGAGCTCATGCCTGCTTAAAGAGCCTCCCTAAGCGACCATCGTGACAGGACTGTTGAATTTTTGCAGCGGACCGCTCTCGCTGATCATTCTCTGGTACAAGGCAACATAATCCGCAACCATTCTCTCGACGGAGAAATGTTGCCGGCAATATTGACGCACGTTCGCCGCGCTGAACGTTCCCGGCAACTCTCTCACCCTCTGGGCCATCTCGTCCACCGATTGGCACAAGAAACCGGAAATGTTATCGCAGACCACTTCTCCAACGGCACCGCCCGGAAATGCCAGGACCGGAGTGCCGCAGGCCATCGCTTCGATCATCACCAGACCGAAGGGCTCGTCCCACTGAATAGGAAACAGCATGGCCATGGAGTGGCCGAGCAGCTCGTTCTTGGTTGCCAGGTCCGCTTCGCCAACGTATTCGATAAACCTGCCGTCGATGTGCGGTTTGATCAGGGTATCGAAGTAATCCTGGAAGATGGGCTGCACTTCGCCGGCAATCTTCAGCGGCATCCCCGACTTCTTGGCAACCTCAATCGCCAGATGTGTGCCCTTGATCGGCGCAATGCGCCCCAGAAATGACAGATACTCCTGCTTGTGGCTTTGCAGGCGATAGGCGTTCAGTTCGATGCCGTGATGAATGGTTTGCATGCGCGGCATGTTTTCGCGCTGACGCTGAAATTCGCTGATGGTGATGTACTCAACTTGCGGAAAAAACTGGTACAGGTTGCTCAGCGGCTGCTCATGAACGTGATGGATCGTGTAGATAAACTTACTGTCTGGAACAAACCGCGTGAACATCAGGGCCGAAACGTTGTTGAGATGGATGATGTCGCAATCGGTAGCGGCGTCGGACACTGCCCAGGAAGCATGATTGAAGTCCTGGAGATTGTCGAACACCTCTCCTTTAATCGGCCACTGCTGATCTTTATAAAGCCATCGCTTCTCGACCCCCACGGTACTTTCACCGTTGGTGTAAACCACTACATCGATTCCTGCAGCCTGCAACCCTTCGGCCAGCTGTGCGATGAACAATTCTGTTCCACCATACTTCTTGGGCGGAACGGGCAGGAAAGGCGGGGAAATTAGAGCAACTCTCATACATGGGACCCTTTGATAGACAGACTAATGGTTGGAGGACACTTTCTCGTGCTAGCTTGGAGAGCTTACTCGACTGAGTACTTGGATGCAGCACGAGGCGTAATCTATGCCTGCCGCCGTCAGGATTCCAGCTCTGGACTATGGTAAGTCGCTCAATTAGAGGGGACTACTCTGAGGTTGCACCGCTGAGCTGATTCATCCCTCTGGGCGAATCGCAGGCAGGTGCCTGTGGTAGCGACAATGCATTGTCTACTGCTCGCTCAAACTCCAGTGCTCGATGCGAACTGGTATGCGCGGCGAGCACTCGTTCCCGGGCACGGTCTCCGATCCGGCGTGCTTCTTCGTCGCTGCACTCCGTCAGGTAGCGCAGCACGTCGTCAGCACCGCTCGGCAGGAGAATCTCCTCCCCCGGCGTGAAGAAGCTGTCGAGCCCCGGCCAATTGTCAGACACGATGGCGGCTCCGCAGGCTGCCGCTTCGAACAGCCGCACCGACGGTGAATATCCCGCCATCGCCATGTCGCGGCGGGTAACGTTCAGAGTAAATCGCGATGACGAATAGAAGCCAGGATGCCACACTGGACTGAGATGCGCGATGCGCTCCACATTGTCCGGCCAGCGTACGTTACCCGGATATTGTGGTCCAGCTACGATGAACTTCTTGCCGGTTAGTTGCCGGGCCGGAGCGCACAGCAACTCCTCAAGCTTGGGCTGCCGATCGGGAGCATACGTGCCCATATAGCTCAAATCACATGCGAATCTATTGTTAATGGGAAGCCGGTGATACTCCTCCGGATCGAATGAGCAATAGAGCGGCACGGCCCGGTGCGCTCCAAAATGAGTCTCAATTTCACGCAGCATCGGGCCACCCGTGAAGCTGAAATAAATGTCGAGCTGCGGAATCTGCGAAGCGTCTAGATAGTCCGTCCGGCCGTGCGCGCCCAGCGCAGCTACGGTTATGGGAGTGTCAATGTCATAAAACGCTTTGACAGCCGCATTCGAGTCAGCAATCTCGCTGAGGGCAAAAATTCCGTCGGGAAAATACGAGCCTGATAAGGCAACGTCGGCGCCGTGCAGTTCGCGGCGGACGCGCGGCAAAATCTCATCCCAATTCTCGTAGAGCTGGACATCGCAGAAAGCAGGATGCGGCAAGTCGCGGTTCGACGCGTACCACTCCACATCCTTCTCAAAGAAGGTGATCTGATGTCCGCGCCGATGCAGTGCGCTCAACAGCGCACGGAAGGTAGTTCCGTGGCCATTGCCCCACGTGGAGGTCACCGATAATCCAAAGACAATGATCTTCATAGTCAGGGGTCAGAGGGTAGGGGTTAGGGTTAGAGAAGATCTTTGACGCTGATCCCTAATCCCTTGCCACTATCCCCTGCTTTTTTATGCCGGCTGCTGTAACTCGCGACTACGCCAGGCCAGCACCTCTCCGGTCGAGTGCAGCAGAATTTCCCGTACCTGCAAGGCTCGCAGAGCGTACGTGTGTTCCAGGAGCGCCCGCTTTCGCATGGCGTCGCCCATCTCCTTCGCCAGCTTGGCATCGACCGTCCGTAACAGATCGACGATCTCTCCCGCATTACGCGCCACCAGGATCTCGCAGCCCGGCTCAAAGAAGGTGTCAATCCCTTCCCAATCGTCCGTAATCACGCACGAGCCCGCTCCGGCGGCTTCAAACACTCGTGTGGGCGGCGAAAAACCAACACTGGCCATCGACTCGCGATTCAGGTTCAGGACCATCCTCGCCGAGCAGTTCACCGCGTTGTGATCGTTGGTGCCGACGTGGCCGAGCCAACGCACGTTCGCCGGAAGCCGTTTCCCTCCCCAGCCTTCACCACCCAGGGCAAAGTTGAATTCCGGCGCCATCTCCGCCGCCGCAAGGAAGAAGTCTTCGACCCTCTTCTCGCGATCGGGCAGCCGATTACCCACGAAAACCAGGTCGCACTTCTTCGCCGGATCGGCAGGCACCGGATGATGACTGTCTGGATCGAGGCGCGTTGTAGATCGGGTGACAGACACGCGCGCCCAGCCGCTCATAATGCTTGACGATTGGGGGGCCGCCTCCGTAGGTGAAGACATAATCATACTCGGGGATTAACGCTCGAAACGGATGCAGCACATTGGCCTCAACCGCTGCTAATGTCGCCGGCGCGTCTACATCCCAGAACGCCACCTGGGTCGTGTCCGACTTGCATTCGCAGCACACGCTCTTCCAGCAACGCATCCTCAACTCCGACCCCGCTATGTTTGATCACCAGATCGGCTTGGCAAGCCTTTCGCAGCAGCGCAGGAATGTCCCGTGGCGAATCGTAGACAATCACCTCCGCGTAGCTGAAATCTTCATTATCCCGATGCTGTTGCCGCCCATACGCATCCGGCTCAGCGAAGGTGATATGGAAACCAAGTCCTGCCAGATTCTTGTAGATGCCCCGATAATAAGTTGCTGCCCCATTCCAATAAGAAGACGTCAAACTTGACCCGAATACAAATAGCTTCATTGCTTGATTTCCTCGCAGATTGCGACCAGTTGTTCTGCGCGGTGGGCGCAGGTATGTCGCTGCAGGATGGTTTGCCGGCCATTGGCGCCGATCTGCCGGCGCGCCGATTCGTCGCGAAGCAGATGCCGGACTTCCACCGCCATTTCAGCACCTGAATTCACAACCACGTAATCCTCTCCCGGACGGAACAGCTGCTCCACATCGTTCCACGGAGCGCAGATCAAACTTGCGCTGCAGGCCAGGGCTTCGAAAACACGGATGGTGGGAATGCCACTCAGCCCGTTACTGTATTGACGCCGCGGAACATGCAAGGAAAGCGCGCTGCGCGAATACGCACGCGGCGTCATCAAGCTCGGAAGGTATCCGCGATATTCAATTCCCGCTTCCGAAAGCGAGCGCCGCCCTTGCTCCGGATAGCGCACGCCATATGCAACGCCTTTACAGCCGCGCAATTCCGCGACCGGCGCGATCAAGTACTCCATCAATTCACGCGAGCGCTCTTCGTCGCCCCAGTTGCCGATCCACAACAGATCCATCTCTCGCGATTCGCTCGAGCGGATGGAAATGAGTGATGTCCGCCGCTTCATGAAATGTCCAGGCTTGCGGCACCCCGAAGCCATCGAGATAGATGCGCCGGATGGGCTCGCCGAAAGCCAGCACCCCATCGAAGAGATGCAGCGGAAATCGCAGGATCTCTCCTGCGTTGGTGTAGGCGCGATGATGCGTGTCGTGAAACAGCGCACGAAATCCGAATTGCGCCTTGTACGAAAGGACTGCCCTGGCTATATCGGGATCCGTCCACTCGTGAATGATGACGACATCGGCATCGCGCAGCTCCTGTTCTAAGCGTTTCCTGCAGGGTATTGTCGCGCTGATAGAAGCGCACGTCGAGCTTCGGGAAATTCGCGGCGGAACTGCTCGATGGCCCGGCCGGCAATCTCACCCTCGCTCATCAGGTTGGCCAGCGACCATGACCCCATCTCTTCGTAGCAGCGAACCTCGTGCCCCAGGCGAACCAGCTCGCGCACCAGGCCGCGCAGGAAATGAGCGTTGCCATGATTCCAGTCCGACAGCCAGGAATGCGCGAAGATGCGGAAGCGCAGCTTGCCCTTCATGCCGCCATCAACCTCTTCGCGCTAAGCGACTTGATACAGCTCGAGATACTCATCCACCATGCGGTCGGCGCTGAAGTGCCGACGGGCCCGCTGATAGGCCAATTCGGCCTGATTGCGCAGCAGCGTACGATCGTTACGCAGCACGCTGATCACGTCTCGCAGGTCGTCGACGTTGTCGCTCTGGAAGTAGCATGCGGTCTCGCCCCAGAGTTCGCGGAACGGCGGGATGTCATTGGCGACGATCGCGCAACGCGACAGCGCGGCCTCCACCAGCGCCAACCCGAACGGCTCGTAGCGCGAAGTCGCCGCGTAGATCGACGAGCGCGCGAACAGCGAGCGCAGCTGCTCGGGCGTCTGCTTGCCTTTCAGCTCCAGCATGCCTTCGCACACGATTCGCTTTGTCTCCGCGCGATAGGCCTGATCCGGATGCTGCGTCTCGCCGGCAATGATGGCAGGCCATCCGCAATCGCACTTGGCCAGCAGCGAAACCTGCTTCGCCGGATCCCACAGCCGGCCTACGGTGAGGACCAGGTCTTCCTTATCCGCCGTGCGGATTGAACCACTGCGGGCTGCGGCCGTTGTAGATGACGCGGCTATCCGTCTGCGCTCCGTAGTACTTCTCGATCTGCGACAGCATCCAGCGCGACGGAGCCAGCACTGTGGTCGCGCCCTCCAGTCCCTGTTGAACAATGTCGCGATACCAGCGAATCCAGTCGTTCTGCGGCGGCTCCTGACCATGCACGGCAACCCACCAGCTCACCACGTCGCTGTGCGCTACCACGATCTTCGGCAGATCGACATCCAGCGCGCCGTAGCAATATTGGTTGAGGTGCAGAAGATCGGGACGCGTCTCGCGAATTACGTTGAGCAGGTACTCGGACGACGCCGCAATGTCTTGCGCCGAGTCCTGCATCCACTCCAGGCGAAATGCGGTGGGCCGGAAATCGAAATTGCGCAGCCCGTCCATCCACGCCAGTTGGCGCGGCTCCGGCATATGTCCAAAGCTGACCAGCGTGACGTGAGCACCGCGCCGAACCAGGCCCGTCGCCAGTTCGCGCGCGTAGGTCCACACCCCCCCAACTGTGTCCGCCGTGAGCAAGACTCGCATGATTACGCCGTCAATCCATAGGCCGTGAGTTCGTGTACCATCTGCGCCGCTTTATCGACAGCCGTTTGCGAACGCAGCCACTCCACCAGCTCCGCAATGCCGTCCGCGAAACGATAACGCGGCGCATAGCCCAGCACTCGCCGCGCCGCGGAAATGTCGGCGAAGCAGTGCCGAATATCGCCGGCGCGATACTTACCCGTGATCTCCGCCGGAATCGATTCTCCCAGGCAGCGTGTCAACTGCTGTGCCACATCGCCGATCGTGATCGGATGTCCGGAGCCGATATTTAACGCCATGCCGTCGCCTTCACTGCGCTCGCATGGCCAGCAGGTTGGCCTGCACCACATCGTGGACGCTGACGAAATCCCGCATCTGGCGGGCATCTTCGAAGACCATGGGCGCCCGGCGGTTCAGCAGCCGCGAAGCAAAGATGGCCGCCACCCCGGTATAGGGATTCGACAGCGCCTGCCGCGTGCCATAGATATTGAAGTAGCGCAGCGCCACCACGGGCACTCCGTAGGTTCGGCCGAACAGCAGCGTCATCTCCTCCTGGTCTTTCTTGCTCAGGGCGTATACGGAGGTGCACTGCAAGCGGCTTCGATTCATCGGTGGCGATGGGCTGCAGCACCCGCCCGCACACCGGACAAAGCATCTCCCAATGCTTCGCCTTCAACTGCTCTGGTGGTACGCGGCGCAGGTGCAGCTTCCCCGCACTCGCCGCACCGATACTTCCCTTCGCCGTAGATCGACATCGACGAAGCCACGACGAGCTTCTCGATCTTGACATTGGTATCAAGCAGCGCCTGCAGCAGATTCGCCGTCCCCTGCGTGTTCGAGCCCATGTACTGCGCAATCTCATACATCGACTGCCCAACGCCGACCGCAGGCGGCCAGGTGAAAGATCACGTCCGCATCGGCGACCGCACGCTTTACCTGATCGAGGTTTCGCATGTCGCCGTGCATCAACTCGACATCCTCCGGCAGATAATCCGGCCAGCCATTGTGATGCACTTGAGGCGTCAGGTTGTCAAAGATCCGCACCTCGTGGCCTTGCCGGAGCAGAGCGTCGGCGACATGCGAGCCGACAAAGCCGGCGCCACCGGTGATCAGGATTCGTTTCGACATCTACTGAGCCCCCACTGACAAATCCATACAATCCCGGAACAAACTCGCGCTCTGCGCTGCCTGCGCATCATCTCTCTCCAGCTTGCGCCGTCTGTGCGCATACCGCTCCACCGCCCAAGTCGCAAAGTCTGCGAAATCCTGCGGATTCCTCGGCGGGCTGGCGTAATGCCGCTCCATGCCCAGATGCTCCGGCGTGAAGCACAGCGTCATGGTGACGGCGAACTCGTCGATCGCGTTCATCTGCCGGTCAAACCACTTCTCGGAATCGGCCCGGAACCAGTCGGCCCAGCTCACGCCCGTGCGGAGATGGCGCACCCCCAGCCGCCGCAACCATTCGCACAGACGACTCCAGGCTGTGATCCTCGTAATGAAACCACTGGCAGATTCCCAATCCCTGGGGAAAGCATTCCGCCGCCGGCTTTGGCGAGCCGTCCTCGCGCAGCAGGCCCATGTAGTAGTGACGGTAGTAGGCGCTGCCTTCGGCTTCCTTGTGGCGCGTAGTCGCCGTCCACGAAGCCGGCAGATCGTGCAAGCTGTACCAGTGCACGCGCTCCACCTCGCTCAGTAGCAGCTCCGCCGTGCGCTTCATGCCGAAGGTCTGCACCTCGTCCGCTCCGAATGACGACGCTCCGGCTTCCGACACCCACACCGGCTTGCGCGTCACCGCCCGTACTTCTGCGATCTTGGCCGGCCACTCATCCATCTTCCAGTGGTTCCAGTCGAGCGGGAAGCCGTGCACCGCAACCACGTCGATCTCGTCGATCAAACCGTGCGCGGTGAGTAGTTCGATGAAGTGCGGATCGATCGGAGAAATCCCGCCCAGCACGATCTTGAGCTCCGGATTGACCGCCCGAATGGCGCGCGCTCCCGCCTTCGCCATCTCAGCAAACATCTTCCAGTCGGGATCAATCTTGAAATCCCAGTGCGAAAGATTGTTGGGCTCATTCCAGAGCATTACCGCTTCCACCATGCAGTCGTTCCTCTCGTTTTCTACAGCGTGCCTTTCAATTCCAGATCCAGAATGTATTCGCCGTCGCGCATTGTTTCGCGCGGCACACAGATCCAGGTTTCCGATTCCGGATGATCGACGATCTCCAGCCCCGAGCTGCGCAGCACGGCTTCGGCCGCAGCGCGATTTGGGATCCACCAGTTCGTCTGGTCGTTCGCATAACTGCGCTCGACGAAGTGCATTGCCGGATACGCAGGATCGGCAAACATCTTTGTCTCCCAGAACAGATAGTTCTCCTGCCACTGCTTCACTTCGTCCGAGCCCCGCAGCATGGACTGAAACACCAGCCGTCCCTCGGGGCGAATCTTCTTCACTACCTGGTCCAGCGCATACAGCGGATAGCGCAGGTGATAGAACACGCCCATGAAGAAGACATAGTCGAACTGCCCAGCGATCTTGGCGACTTCGTAGACCGATCGCCGCTCGAATTCAACTTCGAGATCGAGGGTGCGGGTGGCGAAGCGCGCCTGCTCCAGGTAGCGGTCGTCCACATCGATTCCCAGCACCCGTTTCGCGCCACGCCGTTTCATCTCGATGGAATAAAAGCCGCCGTTGCAGCCGATGTCGAGGACTTCGGCGCCCGACAAATCCTGCGGGAATCGCGTCGGCCATGTGCCGCCACTTCACGTTGGGAAAATCTCCCAGAAAGTGGTCAGGCGCAGTCGGCACGCCAAATAGGTTGATGTTATGAAACCAGTCGCCAAGCTGCCGGACCTGCTGCTCCAGCAGCGTACGGTCCGCGCCAACGGGCTGAGGACTCGAAGGAATCTGAGGATGTGCCGGAGATGTCTGCATCGGTCGTCGGCGGGACCGCTTGAATCCCCGCACCCAACTTAGACAGCGAAAGGATGTACTTACGTTGCCCCATCTACTTGTGATTCCGTAGCTTGGCAGCGAATGGCGGAACCTTGGAGCCGGCTTGAGCGTATCTCTGTCCAGAAGCGGACGAGGAGTTTCGTCAGCGGACAGAACCTTCGCGGCGCAACCGGTGTAAGTGGCTGATACGTCGCGATTAACCTTGGCCAGCTTCGTGCATTCATTTCATCGGGCAACATTAGGCGCGCCCACTCTCACAGGTTACGGACTTCGCATGTGGCAAGACTTTCGATACGCCGTACGGCAACTGCGTAAGTCACCAATCTTCGCGCTGGTCGCCGTGCTCACCCTGGCGCTCGGCATCGGCGCCAATACCGCAATCTTCACCCTGCTCGACCAGGCCTTGCTTCGGAAATTGCCGGTACGTCAGCCCGATCAACTGGTGCGGCTGCAATTTGTCGGCGTGCACGCCGGCAGCGTTATGTTTTTTGGAGGTGGGGAGAACGACTACTTCTCCTACCCGATGTATCACGACCTGCGTGACAAGAATGCAGTGTTCTCCGGAATGTTGGCGAATGCCGAAGAGCAAGTGGGCGTGCGGTGGAATAATCAACCTGAACTGGCATCCGCCGAGCTGGTCAGCGGCAATTACTTTGACCTTTTGGGAGTGAATCCGGCAGTCGGCCGATTGCTTCTGCCCTCGGATGACACTGCGCAGGGCGGCAATCCTGTAGTAGCTCTAAGCTTCGATTACTGGAAACAGCGCTTCAACTCCGACCCTGACGTCGTCGGCAAGGTGCTGATGGTGAACGGTCAGCCCTTCACCATCCTGGGCGTGGTACAGCCCGGATTCCGGAGCGTCATCTCCGGATACGCGCCGAAGGTCTTCTTCCCACTGTCCACGACGTCGCTGGTCGGCCCGAACATGGATCTGAATGACATCCGCTCAGCCTGGCTGAATGTGGTGGCGCGATTGAAACCGGGCGAGAGCCGGGCGAGCGCCGAAGCTGGCATCAATCCTCTGTGGCATGCGATTCGAACCGATGAGCTGTCGCACATCGATAACTCCGAACAGCTGATCCGCCGCGGCTTTCTGCACAACTCCAAGCTGCTGCTGTTGGACAATGCCCGAGGTTTCTCTCCGCTGCGTGACCAGATTCGCATTCCGCTGCTCATCGTGATGGGGATGGTCGGCCTGGTCCTGCTGATGGCCTGCGTCAACGTCTCCAGCCTGATGCTGGTGCGCGCCTGCGGGGCGCGTGCGCGAGATGTCAGTGCGCTATTCGCTGGGAGCCAGTCGCTGGCAAATCGTGCGCCAACTCCTTACCGAAGGCGTGATCCTGGGGACAATCGGCGGCGGATTGGGCTTACTACTGGCCCCGGCTGTGTCCTCCGTTTTAGCGCGCAGGCTGGTCACCGATACCACGGGCGATCTTCCCTTCTCCGCTCAACCCGACCATCGCGTCCTGCTATTTAACTTCGGCCTGGCGCTGCTGGTGAGCTTGCTGTTCAGCCTGGCTCCGGCGCTGCGCTTCCTCCATCCCGATCTCGTGATGTCACTGAAGCAGCAATCGGCCACTGCCAGCGGCAGCAACCTGCGCTTCCGCCGTCTGTCGGTCGGCCTGCAAATCGGCTTGAGCCTTCTCCTGTTGATGGGTGCAGGCTTTTTCGTTCAAACGCTGCGCAACCTGCGGAATGTCGATGTGGGCTTTGTCACCGACCACTTACTCAGCTTCGGCATCGATCCGCCACTCGCGGGATATCGCGACGATCAGGCTGCCGCTCTTCAGCAGCGCATCGTCGGTTCGCTGTCAGCATTGCCGGGCGCGCGTTCCGTGGGTGCAACCACCGACCCGGAACTGATGGGCTTGCAAGTGATGACAGGCGTCACCCTGCCAGGAAGTTCGGCCAATGAGCCGATTCTTGCCGAAGGACCCTGGGTTACTCCGGGATATTTTTCAACCATCGGCGTTCCCCTGCTCGCCGGCCGCGACTTCAACGACCAAGACCTTCCCGATAAGCCGAAAGTCGTCATCGTTAACGCCAAGTTTGCCCGGCAATATTTCGGTTCGCCGCAAAACGCGGTGGGCAAGCTGCTGCAGCACGGCAACAAGCAAGGCGTCAGCGACCTGCAAATTGTTGGCGTCGTGGGCAATGCCAGGCACGAGGATATGCGCACCGAGGTGAAGCCCATGATGGCTCGCGCTGCCCGCCAGTTGCCGAGCAGCAGCTTCCTGCAGTATTACCTTCGCACCTGGCAGTCACCTGAAGCCGCCAAGGCAGACATTCGCTCCGCGATGCATCAGATCGATTCCAAGCTGGTGGTCGACGGCCTCCGCACCATGGACGAGCAGATCGCCGAGAACACCTCGAACGACGGCCTGGTAACCATGCTGGCCGTCGCCTTCGGCCTGCTCGCTACCTTGATGGCGGCCATCGGCCTGTACGGAGTGTTGGCCTACAGCACCGCGCAGCGCACCCAGGAGATCGGGATTCGGATGGCCTTGGGTGCGCAGCGTCAGGCTGTTGTGCGGCTGGTCTTGTCGGATGTGCTATGGCTTGCCGGGATCAGTATTGTCGTGACCATCCCCATAGCGATGTTGCTGTCGCGAACCTTGCGCAGCCAGCTTTACAACGTAAGCCCCGCAGATCCGGTGGTGATCGGCGGTGCGGTTTTGGTGATCGCGGTGGTGGTCGCCGGGTCGGCAATGCTTCCCGCGCGTCGGGCAGCGTCAATCGAGCCGATGAAAGCGCTAAGAACAGAGTAGGAAGCCAGTTGTCAGTTGTCGGCTGCCGGTTCACGCTTCTAAATTGCGGATGAGTCGTCAGTGCCGATTTGGCGCGGCTATTGAGAGTTGTCATCACGAGCGCAGCGAGGGATCTGCTGTTCGCCGCTGCGGCAAGAAAACATTGTGATGCGATCGATCGACGACAGTCAATACCGGCTAGTCGCTAGTTGCTGGCCGCTGAGTTTTTATGCTCCATCAAGACATCCGTTACGGTTTCCGCCAGCTCCGCAAATCGCCCGGCTTCGCGCTGGTCGCCGTGCTTACGCTGGCGCTGGGGATCGGCGCCAACACCGCGATGTTCAGCGTTGTGGATACGATCCTCCTACGGCCGCTTCCCTACCAAGAGCCTGACCGCCTGATGCTGGTGTCGGAGACAGAGACGGTCGCGCCTGGCGACGAACTGGGCGTGGCCGCACAGGAATATCTCGACTACCGCGATCAGAATCATTCCTTCTCCAGCGTGGCGGCCTTTGAAAGCGATGGCTTCAACCTCACCGGACGAGGGCCAACCGCAGCGGATTCGTGCCGCTCGCATATCCGCATCCGCTTTTCCGACGCTGGCTGTTTCGCCGCTCATGGGCCGCGCTTTCAGCAGCGAAGAAGACCGCTCCGGCTCCGACAATGTCGTCGAGCTGTCGTATTCGCTTTGGCAAAACCAGTATCACGGCGATCCGAACATTCTCGGGCACACCATCAAGCTCGACGAGAAGCCGTACACCGTTATCGGCGTGATGCCTCCGTCGTTCCATTTTCCCTTCGACGGCAAACCGCTCTCCGAGGGCGCCGACCTGTGGCTGCCGATCGGCTTCTCATCCTCGAGTGCTGGCTCCGCAGAATCGCCTGATGGAATTTGGCGTGGGGCTGATCGGACGCCTGAAGCCGGGCATTACGCGCGAACGCAGGCGCAGCAGGATGTCGCAGCACATCGCCGATGTTTTTCAGCAGGCTCATCCCGACAGCTACTCGGCCAGCATTCGAGTCATGCCCCACGTCTACGCGTTCTCGGCTTACACGGTTGATAAAGCGCGTCCGCTGGTATTGCTGCTTTGCGCGGCCGTGATCTGCGTGCTGCTGATTGCTTGCGCCAACGTGGCCAATCTGTTGCTGGCGCGTGCCAGTGTCTCGCAGTCGCGAGATGGCCATCCGTAGCGCAGTGGGCGCCGCCCGGGCGAGCGCTGCTGCGGCAATGCCTGGTGGAAAGTTCTCTGCTGTCTCTGCTGGGTGGATGTGCGGGCATCGCGCTGGCCTTGGCCTTAGTTGCCGGGTTGCGCAACTATGGTCCGGCCGGCGTTCCCCGCCTCCACGAAGTAACGCTCCATCCTGTGGCGCTGCTGTTTACCCTGGCGTCTGTCCGTTCTCACCACCATCCTGTTCGGATTCATGCCCGCCTGGCGGCTGTCGCATGTTGCGCCGCAGGCGTTCCTGAAGGACACCGCGCAGATCGGGTCATCGCGCAGCAGCCTGCGGCTGCAGAACCTGGTCGCCATCGGCGAGATCGCGCTGGCGCTGGTGCTGCTGATCGGCGGCAGCCTGCTGGTGCGCAGCTTCCTGCGGTGCTGAACACGCCGCTGGGCTTCGATCCCAAGGATGCATTCGTCGTGCGCACCATCTTCGACACCGAGCGCTATCCCGATCCGGTGAAGCGCATGGCCGTGCAGAAGGAATTGCTGTCACGGCTTGCAGAGTCTGCCGGGAGTGACGACGGTCTGCGGCCGCCAGCCATCTTCCGCTGAGCGACGAGCGCGGCATCGGCTTCCGCCTGGAGCACGCCGCGCCGACGATTTCCACTTCGCGCAAAACTCGCTGGTAACTCCCGGATACTTCCAAGCGATGGGCATCGGCATTGCGCGAAGGCCGTGACTTCACGCGAGCAGGACAGCCCGAAGTCGCCGCTGGTCGCCATCATCAGCGAGGCCATGGCGCGGCAGTACTTTCATGGCCAGGATCCCGTCGGCCAGCGCTTCTACTGGGGAGATCGCGGCCTGTTCACCATCATCGGCGTCGCGCAGGACGTGCACATCTCCGCGCTCGATGCCGACCCGCCGCGATGATCTACCAGTCCATGTTCCAGATGCAGACCTGGACCGCCGGCCACACCGCGTTCTGCTGCGCACCAGCCGCGCCGGACAGGACCTGTTCAGCGAAGTGCAGCAGCAGGTGTGGTCGATCGACAAGGAGCTGCCGCTCTACAAGAGCACGACGCTGGCGACGCTGGTTTCCGATTCGCTGGCGCAGCGGCGCTTCACCATGCTGTCCTGCTGGCGTTTCTCGGCGTTGCGCTGCTGCTGGCGGCGATCGGCCTGTTCGGCGTGATCTCGTATCTGGTCTCGCAGCATCAGCGGGAGATGGCGCTGCGCATGGCTCTGGGCGCCGACCGCGGCGACATTCATCGCATGGTGCTGAAGCGCGGCCTGTGCGCTGGGCGTGCACAGGTTGCGCCATTGGATTGGCTGCTGTCGCGTGGCGGGCATCGCGGTTGTTGACGACCAGTCTGTATCAGCGTCAGCCGCTTCGATCCGGCAACGCTGGTTGCTGGTGCCGGCTGCTGTTGTTGGCGGTGGTGCTGCTGGCGGTGTATGTGCCGGCAAGACGCGCAGCGTCGGTCGATCCGATGCAGGCGTTGAGGACGGAATAAGGCAGCAATTAGCGATTAGCAAAATGGCAAGCTCTGGCGCCGTCAAGTATCAATTGCGAGTCCGTTAAGCCTTAGGCTGACGGCTGACAGTCTGGAGCGACGGCCAAGCGCTAAATGCCAATTGCCAATTGCGTTGTCCAGGTTTTTCTATGCAAACTATTTCTTCACGAGCTTCGTTACGCACTGCGCCAACTGCGCAAGTCGCCGGGATTCGCCCTGATTTCCGTGCTTACGCTGGCGCTGGGCATTGGCGCGAACATCGCCGTGTTCTCCGTCACCAATGCGCATTCTGCTGAATCCCAGCGGCATTCCTCACGCCAACGGACTGGTGGCGTTGCGCGCGCGCTATCTCGCGCTTGCCGACCTGAATAACATCGGCATCTCGGCTCCCGATTTCGGCGATGCCGCCGATGGCAAAGACATCTTCCAATCGGCCGCGGCTCTGCAGGTCTCCAACTTCAACCTCAGCCGCGATAATGCCAACCCCATTCTGCTGACGGCGGCCAAGGTTTCGTTCCGGCTATTTCGATGTCTTCCAGGTGCAGCCCGATCTGGGCCGGGTGTTCACTGCGGCCGAGGACCAGCCCGGCGCGGAGCACGAAGTGGTCCTCGCCTACCGCACCTGGAAAGACCAGTTCGGTTCCGATCCCAACATCGTCGGGCAAGCACCTTGACCCTGAATCAGCAGCCCTATCGCGTGATCGGCGTCATGGGTCCGGAATTCAACTGGCCGAACCAGGCCGAGATTGTGGATGTCCGCTCGCTCTGCCTCCCGGCCGCTATCACGATCAGGATTACCGCTACAACGAAAACATGGGCGGCTTTGCGCGCCTTCGTCCCGGCGTGACGCTGGAGCAAGGCCAATGCCTATCTCGACATGAAGACGCAGCAGAACATCCAGTCGGAGGGCAGCAAGAGTTATGGCCGCGCCTCGCGCTGGGGAATGTTCTGCCTCCCGCTGAACGAATTTGCCGCCGGCCCCATGCGCCTGCCGCTCACCATGCTGCTGATTGCGGTCGGCATGGTGCTGCTGATTGCCTGCGCCAACATCGCCGGCCTGCAAATCGCGCGTGCGTCGGCACGGCAGCGCGAACTGGCGGTGCGTGTCGCGCTGGGCGCCTCGAAAGCGCGGTTGCTGCGCCAGGCATTGATCGAGAGCGTTGTGCTGACGACGGTCGGCGTAGTTCTTGGCTTTGCCGGCGGCCACGGTGACCGCTCCGCTGCTTTTGCACTCGCTGCCCAACATGTTGAGCGCGCAAATCAACCCGTCGTTTCGCGGGCCCGTGCTGCTGTTCGTCGTCGTGATCGCGGTCGTCTGCTCGCTGCTCTGCGGAGTGGTTCCCGCATGGCATCGCACGCAGGCCCGGATGGTTCGACGCCCTGCAGGAGGGCAGCCGCTCCGGAGACGCACGAGCGTCGCCAGCCAGCGCGCGCGCTCCTCGCTGGTGGTTGCGCAGATCGCGCTCTCGCTGCTTCTGCTGGCCGGCGCGGGCCTGATGCTCAGCAGCCTGCAGGCGTTGCAGCGTGTCGAGCTCGGCTTCGATCGCGCGATCTGCTCTCGGGCAGCGTTTCCCTGCCGCCGACGGTCTACGACAAAGAAGAGAAGCAGGCGGCCTTCTACATCGCGCTTGCAGGAGCGGCTGCGCAGCATTCCGGGAGTAAGCAGCGCCGCGCTCGTCCGACGCGTTGCCCTTCAGCAACAACGGCGGCTTCGCCAGCTTCGTGATCAAGGGAAAGCCGGTAGGCGCCGAATGAGCCCGGACCGCACGGTGGCATTCGCGTGGTTTCCTCCGATTACTTCTCGACCCTGCGCATTCCGGTGCTGATGGGCAGGACCTTCACCGATCAGGACCGCAAGGGCATCGCAGCTGGTCGCCGTCGTGGACGATTCGCTGGCGCGTCAGTATTGGCCGGGACAGAATCCGATCGGACAGTACATCGGCTTCGACGCCAAGAAGGGACCGTGGTACCAGATTGTCGGCATCGTGAAGCATGCCAAGTCCGCTTCGCTCGAGGCGGATGGCAACGAAGGCTTTTACTTCCTCTCGCTGCATGCAGAATCCCGACACCTCGGCGTCGATCGTGGTTCGCAGCTCGGAATCGCCGGAGAGCCTGAGCCAGCGCCGTGGCTGCGCGCGGTGCGGGCGGTGGATTCCGGCATCCCGCTCTACGACGTCAAGACCATGGAGCAGCGCGTCGACGACTCGCTGGTCGGCCGCCGCTTTATTGTCATCCTGCTGACCAGCTTTGCCGGGCTCGCGCTGCTGCTGGCCGCGCTTGGCCTGTATGGCGTGATCAGCTACTCGGTGAGCTTGCGCACACGCGAGCTCGGCGTGCGCATGGCGCTGGGCGCGCAGCGCGGCAAGGTGCTGCAACTGGTCCTGATGCAAGGCATGCGCCTGGCCGTGATCGGACATCGTCTGCGGCGCGGTAGCCGCCCTGGCCCTGGGACGCGTCTTCGCCAGCCTGCTGTTCCAGGTGGGCATGGCTGGCAGTGCCTGCCCTGCTGATTGCCGGATCGGCACGCTGCTGGTCGTGGTGCTGCTGGCAACCTATCTGCCGGCCCGAAGCGCCGCCTCCATCGAGCCGATGCAGGCGTTGCGGTCGGAATGAGAAGTAGCTGCTGAGCTGTGAGCTTTTTGCTTTTTGCGGCCGTCCCGCAGAAGTGCCAGACCGAACTCGGAAGATGTTCGGACTTGTCGTGCCTTGTGATCGATAAATGGTGACGGGGACACACCAGGAATCCAAGGCCTCGGCTAACGGCTGTGAGCCAAGAGCTAATTGCCGATCGCTAATTGCTAGCTGCTTCTTATGAATGACATTCGTTACGCCTTACGCCAATTCCGTAAGTCGCCGCTGTTTACGCTGATTGCCGTCATCACGCTGGCCCTTGGTATCGGCGCCAGCACTGCGATCTTTACCCTGCTCGACCAGGCGCTGATTCGCACGCTGCCGGTCAATCATCCCGAGCAACTGGTGCGCCTGCGCTACACCGGCGAGAGTCCCGGCCACACCAACAACTACGGCGGCGACGACCAGGACTTCTTCTCGTACCCCATGTATCGCGACCTGCGCGACAAGAACAGCGTGTTCAGCGGGCTGATGGCGAACGACGAAAAGTATGTCGGCGTGCAGTGGAACGACCGCTCCGAATTCGCCGAAGCCGAGCTGATCAGCGGCAATTACTTCGAGGTGCTGGGCCTGCAACCCGCGCTCGGGCGCCTGCTGCTCCCCTCCGACGACGTGCCCAACGGCAGTCCCGTGGTCGTGCTGAGCTTCAACTACTGGAAGACGAAGTTCGGCTCGAACCCAGATGTGATCGGCAAACCGCTGCTGCTCAACGCGCGTCCGTTCACCATCGTCGGCGTAGTGCAGCCCGGATTTCACAGCGTGGTCGCCGGCGAAACTCCAGGCCTGTTCGTCCCTGCTTCGGCGAAGAACATCATTACTCCGCGCTGGCAGGACTTCGAAGACCGCGCAGTCGCACTGGATCACCATCGTCGGCCGGCTGAAGCCGGGAGAGAGCCTGCAGCAGGCCCAGGCCGGCCTCGAACCGCTGTGGCACGCCATTCGCGCCGAAGAGTTGAAGCAGTTCGGTTATCACTCGGAGCGCACCCGCCGCCTGTTTCTCGACGAGTCGCACATCCAACTGCTCGACAGCGCGCGCGGCTTCTCGCCCTTGCGCGACCAGATTGGCACGCCGCTGCTGATCCTGATGGGCATGGTCGGCTTGCTGGTGCTGATGGCGTGCGTCAACATCTCCAGCCTGCTGCTGGTGCGCGCCGCCGGACGGACCCGCGAGATGGCGGTGCGTTATGCCATGGGCGCGGGACGCTGGCAAATCGTGCGCCAGTTGCTGCTGGAAGGCTGTATTGCTGGGAACCATCGGCGGCGCGCTCGGCCTGCTGCTGGCGCCCGCTGTCTGCAGTGTTCTTGTGCGAATGGCTTTCACCGATCCGATGAGCGAGATTCCGCTCTCCACTCATCCCGACCCGCGCATTCTGCTCTTCAACTTTGCCGTGGCCTTCGCCGTCAGTATCCTGTTCAGCCTGGCGCCGGCGCTCCGCTTCCTGCGGCCCGATCTGGTGAGCTCGCTCAAGCAACAAACTGCGACCGCCGCGGGCAGCCCGCTTCGCTTCCGCCGGATTTCCGTGGGCGCGCAGATCGCCGTCAGCCTGTTGCTGCTGATCGGCGCTGGACTCTTTCGTACGCACTCTGCACAATCTGCAGCGCGGTCGATGTCGGCTTCGCCACCGATCACATGGTCTCGCTTCGAGGTGAATCCCCGGCTCGCCGGCTATCAGGCCGAGCAGATGCAGGCGCTGAACCAGCGCATCCTCGATAACCTTGCGGCTCTTCCCGGGGTTCGCGCCGTCGCCGCCACCGACGATCCTGACCTGGCGGGAGACGATGAAACCGGCAACATCTCCATCGCCGGTTGAAGACGAGCGAGGACGACGACATGATTTCGAGGAGCCCTGGGTCACTCCCACGTATTTTGCGACGATGAAGGTTCCGCTGCTGGCGGGCCGCGTCTTCACCGGTCAGGATCATGCTCTGGCAAAGCGAACGTCGCCGTGATCAACCTGTCAGCTTGCCAAGCGCTATTTCGGCACGCCCGCAGGACGCGATCGGCCGCATGACTGTCGTTCGGAGCCAGCAGCAAATTCGATACCGAGATTGTCGGCGTGGTGGGCGACACGAAACATCATTCAGTACGCGAGCCGGTGCGCATGACGGCTTATCGGCCGCATGTTGCAGAGCCCGGAGATGAACGGCATCACTTACCTGGTGCGAACCTGGCAACAGCCGAAGACCGCCGAGGCCGGCATCCGCTCGGCCATGCAGCAGACTGGATTCCAAGCTGGCGCTTAGCAGCTGCAGACCGAGGACGAGCAGATCGACAACAGCCTCTCGAACGAGCGGCTCTTTGCCATGCTGTCCGTCGAGCTTTGGGGTGTGGCGGTTCTGCTGGCGGCCATCGGACTGTATGGCGTGCTGGCGTATTCGACGGCGCAACGCACGCGCGAGATCGGCATCACGCATGGCGATGGGCGCGCAGCGCTCCAGGTGGTGCAGATGGTGCTGCAGGATGTGTTATGGATCTGCGGCGTGAGTGTCGCCGTATCGCTGCCGCTGGCGCTGCTGCTGGGACGCCTGTTGCAGACCCAGCTCTACGGATCGCCGCCGGCGATCCCGTGAGCCTGCTGGGCGGAACGATGCTGGTCGCCGTCGTAGCGTTGCTCGCCGCCATGATTCCCGCGCGCCGCGCCGCATCTGTCGAACCGATGCAGGCGCTGCGCATGGAATAGGAATGCAGGTGCGTGGCTCGTGGTCCGTCATGCTCATATGCCCAGGACTGAGTCCTGGGCCAAGCTGAGATGTGGCTCGACTGCGGCACACCTTTTCGCCGCTCTTCGGCTTTCGCCAAATGCTAAGTGCTAGTCGCCGCCTTTTTCACACCGCCCTGCGCCCGGTGACCAGGTTGATGATCAGCACTACCACTGCGACCACCAGCAACAGGTGAATCAGACCACCCGCAATGTGAAAGCCCCAGCCCAGCAGCCATAGAATCAGCAGTATCGCAAAGATTGTCCAAAGCATTGATTCCTCACCTCCGAGGAGAAAACCGTCAAGAGATAGGAATGCTGTTTCTACTCTGGAGTTGTACGACGACGCTCGATTCACGCCGGTCGAGTACGGGCCTTGTCCTCAAGCTCGACCGATCAAGGAGCCGGACATTCGTGTGCAGCGGCGAAATACTTCGCTGAAAAACGCATGGCGAGCGGCTTTGGAGGGGCACACGTTCCAGCGCGCCGCCATAAATCCGTGTCTATGCTATCGGCGATGCAGCCTTCAGACCGGCCGGCCCTTCCCCAGGTTCAGACTCGGTAAGCCGGCTCCGATCCAGCATTACGTTTGCATCCAGCGCCCCGGCGCCAGGCTAAACCATCCAGCCGCCGCGCTGCTGGAGCAACCCGGGTTGGCGTGGCGTGCCTAACTAAAACACTCTTACTGACGCGCCCGGGGCTGCCGCTGCAACCTCAGGCGTTGCCCAGTTGCGTTCTCATCTTTTCCGCAAGATCGCGGACCGACTTGACCTTATCGGCAACATCCGGGGAAATCGACTTTTGCCGCAACGCCAGATCGGAGTTCAGCAAGATGCCGGTCAGGTTGCCACGCAGCTGGTTCCCCAGAATTTTTGACGCCGACTGCATCGCCAGCAAGCGCTCGCTCTCAAAGCGCCGCAGAGCGACTTGTATTTCCCGAACCACTCGCTCGCTGCTGTGCAGAGCCAGGTTCACATACACCGGCAGCGCCATGCCGCAGCGATTCAGCAAGGTGTCGAGAGCGCACAGGTCCGTCTCCAGCATGGACTGATCGATCGCCAGGGCATCGTATTCCGCGTTCTGCAGGCGGCCCACCGCCTGGGGCACCGTACCGGCAACATGCGTCTTGTGACCGGTGCCCAGTTCTACAGCCGCGGCACATTCTTTTGCTCGTGAAGATGTCGTCACCAACAGAATCATAGTTCCCCCTTTCGCCTCGACTGCGCGCACTTCGCCTGTCCGGCCAGCGCGCGGCTTTGCCAGTGTTGTCCGCATGACAGATGTTCAGTTTTCTACGGCTCGCGCTCTCTGGATTCCGGGCGCTTTCGGAAGAGCCGCAGCTTATCGATCAGAGCGCCGTCCCGTACTCCTTCAACTTGCGGTACAGGGTGGTTTTGCCGATGCCCAGGCGGCGCGCTGCCTCCAGCTTGTCGCCGGCCAGTACCTGGATCGCGTGCATAATCGCCTGCTTTTCCATGGCCTCCAGCGGGGTAATTTCCAAGGAGGGTGCGTCGCCGTTCACCGGCGGCGCAGCTACCGTAAAGTTGGTCAGCTGTGTCGGCAGGTCGGCTCACATGAATCATGGGCAACGAACAGGTAGTGCAGGCCCGCTCCACGCAATTCTCCAGCTCGCGCACATTACCCGGCCAATCGTATTCCAGCATCCGCCGCAAGGCGTCGTCCCCGATGGTGTGCTGCATCTGGGTAGCGCTATTGATGCGATCCAGAACGTGGCCGATCAGCAGCGGGATGTCCTGCTTGCGCTCGCGTAACGGCGGAATGCGCAGGGTCAGCACATTCAGCCGGAAGTAGAGGTCGCGGCGGAAGGTGCCCTGGCTGACAGCGGTATCCAGATCCCGATTCGTGGCTGCCAGAATGCGTACATTGATCGGTATCGCCCGGGTTCCGCCCACCGGGCGAATCTCCTTCTCCTGAATCGCCCGGAGCAGCTTGGATTGCAGATCGATCGGCAATTCGCCGACCTCATCCAGAAATACGGTGCCCCCTTCGGCGGCCGTCAGCAACCCTTCCTTCGGACGCACCGCGCCGGTGAATGCGCCGCGCACGTAGCCGAACAGTTCGCTCTCGATCAGCGTCGGCACCAGCGAGCCGCAGTCTACAGGAATGAACGGCTTGTCCTTGTAGGCGCCGGAGTAGTGGATAGAGCGTGCCACCAGCTCTTTGCCCGTGCCGCTCTCACCCAGGATCAGCACCGGGTGTGTGCTGTGCGCCGCCTTGGAGATGATGCGGTAAAGCTTCTCCATCTCCGGCGAATGCCCTACCAGCTGCCCAAATCCCTGCTTTGACTTCAGCTGCTCGCGCAGCACGCGGTTCTCGGCCGTCAGCTTCAGATGGGCCGTCACCCGGTCAAGTTCCAGCCGCAGTTCCTCGAAATTGAAGGGCTTGGTGATGTAATCATAGGCGCCAAGCTTCATTGCCTGCACCGCCGACTGGACCGTGGCGAAACCGGTCATGACGATGACTACCGCTTCAGGCGAGCGTCGTTTCAGGTCGCGCAGCACCTCCAGCCCACTGCATCCGGGAAGGCGCAAGTCCAGCAGCACGACATCGGCCTGTTTGGCGTCCATGGCTCGATAAACTTCCTCGCGTGACTCCGCTACCTCCACCCCAAAACCGAGCGAGCGCGCAACCTCCCGGCAGCATTCCCGTACCGATCGTTCATCCTCGACGATCAAGAGGTTTAGTAGATTGGTGGTAACCGTCTCCTCGGCAACTGCTACTTCTTCTGCAATCACGTGACTCGCCCCTTTACGGCGGACAGAGGTGGCACCGCCGTGCTTGCGCTGATTTTTTTAGCGCTCCCCTCTATCATCCCTTTTTGGGAAAAAGCTGCTAGTACACAGGTCACAATCAATTGTGAGCTCGTACTCTGTTTCCTACTCCCTGTTCCTGAAACCCTTAACTCACGCGGGCTGCTACCTTTGCCCGAGCTGGCCGACGTGCTGCCATTCCCCCGGTTTCGACCGCCGAGCTGCGCGCGCAACGTTCCCTTTGGGCAGATAGCCGGTGGGCTTCAACCGGCACGCCGGCTACTCCCCGCTTATTCTGAATGGAAGAGTGTCGTGCCTGGGCGGTCGTAGTTAAATGCGAGCTGGCGATCGACGATGGCCAACTGATTTTTGAGCCGCTCCACGTCCTTCTTAAGCCCGACGATGTGTCGGCTGCGCTCCAGGGAACAGAGTAACGTGTGGCGCTCAGCCTCTAAAGCAATGCGATCGTTCACGGCTGCACCTCCGCCCCCGACGTCTTCTCCGCGCACCGGTCCACCAGCCGTTTCAACAATTCGCCACAACGCTGCGCGTTCCTCTCCATCTGCCGCACTGGACGCTTCAAGTGGCTGTAAGGCGGAAGCTTCCAACCCAGCATCTGGGCAGTCGTCAACACCCCGGTCATTACATTGGCAAGTTCGTGCAGGACTTCCGCACAATCGCTGCAGCCAAAATGCGAGGGACATGCCTTCTCCGTGGCATGCCCCTCGCCATCACCGCAGGAGGAGGACATCACTCTGTGCTGCTGAAGCCCATTGGGCAGAGAATCGTGCGGCTCGGAGGCTAAGGGCGCTGCGCTGGAGGTGCTCGGAAACGATAGGCTCGAAAAATCTCTCGCCGCACTCTGTCGCCGGAGCCGGCCCGTCGACTGACTTTCGGCTGCCCCCGGATCTTGCGCGTTGGTGTGTGCCTTCATGCTCGGCTGCCAGTCTCAGTTAGGATTTTTTCCGGTTACGCCATTGTCTAAGGCACGTGGGCAACCAAATTTGTGAGCCCCGTTTAACCTCTCTCTTTAATGAAGTTATGAGAAATGCCGGCGAACGGGTGTGCTGGCGTGCGCACGCTTGAGTTTCAAATCAGGACCGGGATTCCGGTGAGTTTCGCCAACCCCATGTGTGGCGCGGCTTTAATGGATTTCTTTTCGGGCATCGACGTCCGCAATCTTCCCGATTAGGCGCGCCTAAGAACAGGAACGCCGTCGACAAAAAAAAGGGAGGAGCAGTGCTCCTCCCTTAACTGCGTTACGCAATTTTTAGCTACTGCCGGGTTGCGCTCGAGTCCGCCCCACTCACGTGAGCTGTCTCCGCCGTTCCGCTGCCCTGCTGCAGCAGCAGACCGTTGTAGGACGACGCTGCCAGCAGGTGACCCTGGAAGTTCATCGCCACGCGGATGGAGACTCCCGTGTCCGGCGAAAGCTGCCAGGTCTTGCCGTCGTCGCTGCTGGCGTAAACCCCGTGCGTATGTTGCGCGGTCGCCAGCAGACGTCGAGAAGCGGCATCGTAGCGAACCACGTAGACATTGCGCGGAGGCAGTCCGCCCAGGACATGCTCCCAGGTGTTGCCGTTGTCGGTAGAGTGCAGCGCGCCTTCACGCGAGCCCAGCCACAGCGAACCGTCGCCGGCCTGGGTCAGGCTGTATAGCCCGGTTACGTATTTCGGGAAGGCGATTTCAGTCCAGCTCTTGCCTTCATCGTGCGACAGGTAGGCATGTTTGGGCGCGACCAGCGCGACGGAGCCGTCCGTCAGGCTATTGACCCCGATGAATTCGCTCTCACCTTGAACCATCGAGCCATACCACTTATGACCATGATCCTTGCTGATGAACAAGCCGTCAGTGGTTGCGGCATACCAGGTATCGCCATCCAGGTCGAAGGCCAGAATGCGCGGCGTGCCGTCGACCGGGATCGCCTTCTCGGCCGGAGCTTTGTGAGCGGCCGTATGAGTGGTGTGCGTCGTCGTGATCTTCTTACCGACGCGGGTGGTTGTGGTCTTAACCGGCTCAGGCTTTACCTCCGGAGCCGCTACAACTCCGCGGATCATCGAGGCCGGCTGCCACTCGCCACTGAGAGAACTCAGATAGAACACTCCATGATTCGTGCCGGCGAAGATCACGCCGTCCCGGGCCTGCTGCAGGCTGAGGATGTCGCGCTCATCCAGGCCGCGATTCGACTGCCTCCAACTGGCGCCGCCATCGTCGGAGATGAAGAAGCCGCCGAGCTCCTTATCGTTCACCACGCCGACATAAAGCCGGTTCGGGTCCTTGTTGTCGGCGACTACGCCACCGATCACACGATGGGCGAAGCCGCGGTTGGATGTCTGGTAATGAGCGAAGCCATCGTTGCTGGCCAGCACTCCACCGCGATCGGTCGCCACCAGCACGTGCTCGGGATTCGCCGGATCGACCAGCACATCGTTGACGATCACGTCGGGATCTGTGACCAGCTTCCAATGATCGCCGCCATCCACGCTCTTCCACAATCCGGCGACGGTGCCGCCGTAGACAATATTCGAGCGTTGCGTATCCTGTTTCATGACGCGGGTACGGTGCGCGGGCGTCGGCAGCGACATATAAATGCGATGGAAGTACTCGGCCTTGTTCACACTCTTGTACATACCCGAGCACGCGCTGGCATACACGACCTCCGGGTGCTGGGGATCGACAATGATGCTGAACATGTCGGAGTCAAAGGCGATACCCTTGCTGATGCTGTGCCAATTCTTGCCGCCGTCTTCGGTCTTCCATGGCAGGTGCCACGTGCCGGCGTAGATGATGTCAGGGTTTTGCGGATCGATGGCCAGCGATTCGACGTTCGTGATCTCGGCGTTGTTCTCCGGCGAGATGCGATTCCACGTCTTTCCGCCGTCGTTCGAACGGAACACGCCGTCCAGGGCGCCAATCACCAACAGGTTAGGATCGCTGGGCGCCATGGCCATCGTGCGCACCGATTTCCCGTGTACGCCAGGCAGCGCCCGCCACGTCTTGCCGCCGTCGTCGGAGCGGAAGACGTCACCTTCATCAGCGTTATAGAGGCTCCAGCCAGCCACATAGATCGTCGCCGGGTTCTTCGGATCGAAGATGATGTGGTCCAACACATAATCGTCGCCGGTCGCAAAGTGGGCGAACAGCTTCCACGAGCTGCCACCGTCCTCGGACTGGAACATCTGTCCGGCGCTGGTGCCGAGCAGAATCCGATTCGGATTCGCCGGGTCATAGGCCAAACTGCGTACGTCGCCGCCCTCGGGACCGATCAGACGCCAGTCCGAGGCCGAAGCCACCGCAGGTAAGAGGAAGAAGAGGACGGAACAAAGAACGGAACGGAGAGCGAAACCCATATTCTTATGCATGTTCATAACACGAAATCGGCGCAAAATTCTGACTCCTATCATAATCCCAAGCAGGCCTGCTCTGAAGGCGCTCAGGTCGAGCGAACCAGCCTCGTTAAGTGTGCCCTAAACGCCCGTAACCATGGCACTCTTTTGCGGGGGATTTGTAACCAACAGTAACAGCCAACCTCGGCTTAACACCTGATAGCCGGGTCTCAAAAGCTCCCTAGACTCCTGCAGGAGCAACATCGTTCGATGATGGCCCCGGCCCCGAATAAGGGATGCTCCTGAAAGCGCCCGGTGTTGTAAAGGAAGCTGCTGCGGGACTGGCAAAGATACCTTGGACCCCTGCAGAGCGACCTGAGAGTGCGAAGCGCGTCACCGACATGAGAGCCGGGCTTGCCTCATGACCTGAGAGCGCGAAACGCGTCATTGACATGAGATTTGCCCATGACCTGAAAGCGCGGAGCGCGTCACAACGTTAGCCCAGCACGTGAGTGCTGGGAGCCGACGTGTGTTGACACGCCCAAGCCCCTTCAGGGACGACAGGTTTTATACCGTCCTCCGGACTCAAACAGATTCGTCAACCTCAGCCCAGGACTCGCGTCTTGAGCTACGAATTATGCCGCGCTTCGCGCTTTCCAAATGTTCCCGGGTTCACGGAAAGAAAAAGCCGGTGAGAGTCTAACTCCCACCGGCGGTTATGGTCCTTACCGGACGTGGTTACTGAGCAGGAGGAGCAGCCGGTGCTGCCGCGCCCTTCTTGTGGTGCTTCATCGGAGCCGCTGCCGCCCGCGGTTTCGGATAGGCATTCTGGCTCGGCTTCACCACGCTCTCATCAACCGGCGTCGTGTTCTGCAGATCAGCACACGCGTTCTCGTCGGCTCCCTGCGGTACCCAGATGATATCGGCTACCTTCTGCTGGCCGGTGCCCTGACGGACCTCGACGCGGCTCGGGTCGATACCCTGCTGCTGTACCAGGTAGGCCTTCGCGTTCACCGCGCGCTGGGCTGCCAGGTTCATCGGATGACGGTTCTTGCCCGTACCTTCCATCGGCGCCTTCTCGCCATCGGCGTAACCGATGATGACGATCTTGGCGTTCGGATCCGACTTCAGACGGCTGGCTACGTCGTCCAGAATGGCCTTGGCAGTGTTATCCACGCGCCACGGTCTCTTCAGATCCGGGAACTGGATGGAGTTGGCCTTGCTGCAGGTCGGCGGTGGCGGCGGTACTTCGACGCCCACCGTGCAAGTGCCGGTGCCGGTCAGGTTGCGTGCATCCGTCGCCGTGACGGTTACGGTGATCGGTCCAGCTGCGGCGCCTGCGGTATCCAGGGTTGCCGTGGTGCCGGTGCCGCTGATGCTTGCCGGCGCTCGAGCTATACGAGTAACCGGTGATCTGGGCGCCATCCGGGCTGCTGGCCGTCGCGGTAATCGTCGACGGGCTGCCACCCTGCACCGTGCTCGGGTTGACCGAGCAGCTGACCTGCGGCGGATTCATCGGCTTCGCCTTGACGGTGAAGTTCGCCGTGCAAGTGGCCGAGCCGCCCTTCTTCTGCTTCGGGATCGCTGATGGTCGCATTGGCGCTGTAGCTGCCGGCGGCCACGCCCGTGGTATCGATCTGTGCCGACTGCTTGTCGGTGGCATTCAGCTTGCCGCCGTTGGTGGTCCAGGCGTAGGTCGTGGTGTGCTTGGGATTGAAGTTGGTGCCCGTCGCGGTAACCGTTACCGGCTCGCCTTCGGTCACTTCGGTGGGCTGCGCCGTGCAAGCCGCCGTCGGGGTCGGCTCATAGTAGTTACCCAGGCCGAACACGATACCGGTCGACAGGCGAATGCTGTTCCACTGGTGCGTGCCCTGCTGGAACGGTTGACGGGGTAACGAAATTGCTGTAAATGTAATCGGCCTGGACTACGCGAATCGAGATCTTCTTGCCGATGTAGTAATCGAAACCACCACCAGCGCCCAGCGCCGGGTTCCACTCGTTGTAGCTGAAGACGCTTTGCCGAACTGCGCCCACAAAGAACTGCGCGAACGGCGAGAAGTTATCGGTGTGGTATTTGTACTGCAGACCACCCAGGAAGTAGTTGATGTTCTGGTTGCTGACGCTGCCGAAGTGCTGGCTGAAGTCAGCCAAAATGCCAAGGTTATGGGCTTGCGGCAGATAGTAAACGAATGACTCGTCTACGCCTTCGGTGTGGTCCGTGGTGTTGATTCCAGCCACGTACTGGCCGCCTGGATGTAACCACGAATACCCAGCGAAAACTTCAGCTTTTGGCTGAATGGTAACCTGCGCCGCGGCAAAGGTGCCCAGCAGGCACAACGTAAGCGCAAGCGCCATGGTTGTCGCAATGCGGCGTGTCGGGACTACTCCAATACTAGAAGACATTCTTGATCCTCCGGAACTCAGCAGTACCGTAAGCAAAGTGGCTTAGCTCGGTCCTAAAATCTAATTAAAGTTTGGTACAAGTGCAGGTAGAAACCCTGCTCGCAACAGCATGTCATTGTACCGCAACGGGTAAGATTAACCAAACTTTTATCTTTAGGCTCGTTAGATCGTATCTTGCAGTAGTTACTGATCTTGTACCCGAAGAATCATCTCCGTCCCGGCCTCAAGCTTCAGGTCCTTGTCGCTGGAGGTAAGCACCGAATTCGGTTGCAACGACACATTCGGCATGCCCACCACCCCCGTCGATTGCGCCGTTAGCGCGGGAGAATTCATGGTATCTGGTTGTCCTGATGGACCTTGCGTCGGCTGGGAAGTTGGCGGCGGAGGATAACCGCCCGCGGGGTTGCCACCGCCCATGGGCCCCGGGCTTCCCGGATAAGTACCCGGCGACATCGGAGGCCCCCCGATGCGGCCATTCTGATTGCCGGGATTGTTAATAGGCCAGGCCGGCGGCGCGCCCACGGCCTGGATCGTCGCCTTTAGCGGCACTTGCCCTTCCTTGAACACCACCGCGTCAAAGGCAATGCCCAGCGAAGACTGTTCTCCCCCCTTCGCGCGGACGGCAGCTTCGGTAATGTGACCCTGCACGGTAGAGCCAATCGGTACCATCATGCCATTGCCGAACTGTAATACTCCCGTGGTCTTCGCCCTTACCGGATCGCCGGCTTTCAACTTTTTCGCGTCGAGCGACTTACTCAACTCGATCGGAACTACATGCTCATCGCGGCTGCTCTGCGCGCTGCTGGATGACGAGCTTTGGGCGGCCGACGTTGATCCCGCATTCTGCCCCGCGCTGGACGAGGGATCCTGCGCGAAACCCACGCAGCCGGCCACGACTGTCAGCCACAAAAGAATCAGGTGACGATGCATACCTTCTCCCATCCGCCGGCAACCTAAGAGCGTGCCGCCTATAAAACATTAGCATTCCCCGATCAGATCCGCTCGCTGCGGCCGAAGTGCCTTGGAAGTGTTACCTTATTGAGACAGGGCAGTTACTCGTGATCGGAGCCGGCTTCGATCGCGCGTTCGAATCAGCGCCGACCTTGACGTCGGTCCGGCTTCAATTCGCATCTAAGCTGCTGTTCCAAGGTAAAGTCTGAACCCGTTATGGGTCAGACGGTTGATTGTGCGAGACGCTCCCCAATGACTCAAGAAAAAGTTTTGATTGTCGAGGACGAAGAGAACGAGCGAACAGGCTTGGCGGAGCTGGTTCGCGCCTGGGGGTACGAGGCCGAAACTGCCAGCGATGGCGTCGAGGGCCTGCAGGCCGTGGAGCTGTGGAATCCCGGCATTGTCATCACCGATCTGCGCATGCCTCGCATGGACGGCATGCAATTGCTGGAGAATATCGCCGCTCAGCCGCAGCAGGTAGCCGTCATCCTTCTGACCGCCCAGGGCAGCATCGATTCCGCCGTCACCGCCATGAAGAGCGGTGCCTTTGACTTTATCGAGAAGCCGGTGAACCCCACCCGGCTGCGCAATATTCTTCAGAACGCCTCGCGCCTGCGCGGTACCGAACGCGAGTTGGAAGCCAGCCGCCGCAAACTGCGCGACATCGGAGTTCTGGGCTCACTGGTCGGCCCTTCCAAGCGCATGCAGGAAGTCTTTCGCCTGATCGAAATGGTTTCGCCCAGCACGGCATCCGTTCTGATCACCGGCGAGAGCGGTACCGGCAAAGAGCTGGTCGCCCGCACGGTTCACTCGCTCAGCATGCGCAAGTCGAAGCCATTCGTGGCCATCAACTGCGCCGCCATTCCCGAGACCCTGATCGAAAGCGAAATCTTCGGCCACGAAAAAGGCGCCTTCACTGGCGCGCTTGAACGCCGCATCGGCTGCTTTGAATTGGCTGAGGGCGGCACGCTGCTGCTCGATGAAATCGGCGAGATGCCCATCGGCACGCAAGCCAAATTGCTGCGCGTCCTCGAAGACCGCAAGCTGCGCCGCCTGGGCAGCAAGAGCGAAACCTCGGTAGATGTCCGCGTGCTGGCTGCGACCAACAAGGTGCCCGAAGATGCGGTTGCACAAGGTCATCTTCGGAATGATCTTTTCTATCGCCTGAACGTTTTCAACATTCAATTGCCGCCCCTGCGCGAACACAAAGATGATCTGGTGGACCTGGCTCAAGCCATCCTGGCCGACATGAACGAGAAGCACAATCGCAGCGTCGCCGGCATGAGCGAGGCGGTGACCAGCGCCTTCCAGGCCTACGCCTGGCCGGGCAACGTCCGCGAGCTGCGCAACACGCTGGAGCGCGCAGTCATCGTGTGCGACGGCTCAGTGGTCGAGCTGAAGCATCTGCCCCCCGGCTTCGGCCAGGTGGTTCCCGCGCGCGCCCGTGCAGGAAGCTAACGCAGTTCGACTCGGCGTGGGCACGACAGTCGACGAAGCCGAACGGCTTCTCATCCTCAAGACCCTGGAAGCGACCAACAACAACAAGACGCGCGCCGCGGAAATTCTGGGCATCAGCCTGAAGACGCTTGCACAACAAGC
The DNA here is from genome assembly GCA_963698845.1 of uncultured Acidobacteriaceae bacterium. Taxonomy (GTDB): domain Bacteria; phylum Acidobacteriota; class Terriglobia; order Terriglobales; family Acidobacteriaceae; genus Bog-257. Next base: position 742,102 of record CAVOSH010000003.1, on the reverse strand, counting down.
TGAAAGAGTACGGCGCCCAAGCCGGCGAAGCGGCGGAAGCCGCAAGCTAAGAAGTCCGTTGTCAGTTGTCGGCTGTGAAGCCCCCTCTCGGAGCGTCATCCTGAGCGCAGGCGCCACCGCTGTTGCGGCGCCGTAGTCGAAGGACCGCTACCCCCCTGAGAATCTCGGTCGCAATGGCGATGCCTCGGCCGCCTTCGATTGCTTCGTAATCTCACTTCGTTGGCGATTGTGCATGCTCTAACGCGCTTTGAAGGGCACACCTTCAGGTGTGCCGAAATGAGCTTTTCGAAATTCCCTCAGCGAGGCGGAACCCCGGGCCTACCAGCCCTCCCTTAGTCACCGGTAGACTTTATTTTTTATATGCCTTGACACGTATATTCGTTTTGGAGTATATACGTGGAGTGGAATCCGTATTCGAAATCCTTGCGGAACCGAACCGCCGCGCGATCTTGACTCTCCTGCTCTCTTCAGAGCAGTCGGTAGGAGAAATCGAGCGTCAACTTCATATGCCGCAACCGATGGTGTCAAAACACCTGCGCGTGCTGCGCGACGCCGGCTTCGTGGAATCTACCGTGGACGCACAACGCCGTCTCTACCGGCTGAAGCCGGAACCGTTCCAGGAAGTGGATAGCTGGCTGGCTCAGTTCCGCCGCTTCTGGTCCGCTCACATTGACGCTCTGGAGCGCCACCTCGATCGCATGAATCAATCAACACCAGCGAAAAAACCGACAAGGAGAAACCGACGCGGCCCAAACCGCGAGCGTGGCAAAGGAGAAAAGAAATGAAGATCAAACTGACTACCGTGTACGTCGACGACCAGGACAAAGCCCTGCGCTTCTATACCGAGGTGATGGGCTTCGTGAAGAAGGGCGATTTCAGCCAGGGACCGTATCGCTGGCTGACCGTAGCCTCATCCGACGAGCCGGAGGGCACTGAGTTGCAGCTGGCGCTGAACAACAACCCCGCGGCCAAGGCGTATCAAGAGGCACTCTTTCAACAGGGCCAACCCGCCGTCATGTTCTTTACCGACAACATCAAGGGCGATTACGAGCGCATCCGGGGCCGCGGCGCAGAGTTCACCATGCCGCCCACCGACGTGACCGGTTCTACCATTGCGATACTGAAGGACACTTGCGGCAACCTGATTCATCTCACCCAGCTGGCACGCTGGTCAGGCTAACGCTTGCCTTCACAAGAAACGGTCTTCAGACCGTCCGTAAGTTCGCTCTTTTCGAAGGCGGCTGCAGCCGCTGAGCACCCAACCGGAAACTCCCTGAGGAGAACAACGTGATCCATCGCGAGCAGTACACCCCGGGTCCGGCCAGCGGAGCGCAGGTACGGAAAGAAGGAGACAAGTGGACACTGATTCTCGTCCGCCACCTCCGCCACGCGCCGGAAAAAGTCTGGCAGGCCCTTACCGACCCAGCGCATCTGCGCGAGTGGGCGCCCTTCGACGCCGCTGGCAACCTTGATTCGGTGGGAAGTACCGTAAAGCTCACCTGGGTGGGAACCGGCGCGGCGATCGAAACCCAAGTGACCCGGGCCGACGCTCCCCAGTTGCTGGAGTTCGGCGACATTCGCTGGGAACTCGAAGAGCTGGGTGGTGGCACGCGTCTGACGTTGTGGCACAAGATCGATCGCCGCTTCATCTCCTGGGGCGCTGCCGGCTGGCACATTTGTTTCGACGTCCTGGATCGCTGGCTTGGCGGTACGCCCATCGGTCGCATGGCCGGTGGCGACGCCATGAAAATCGATGCCTGGCAGCGCTTGACCGCCGAGTACGCCCGGCAGTTCGGCGTCGAAGCGCACAACTCGCCGTCCAAGACGTCACCAGAGTCTTGATTCGAGGTCGTCGTCAATATGAACCAAAGCACCCTACGAACCATCCTGCGCTGGATTCACATCGTCGTCGCCATTCCGATACTCGGCTATATCTATAGTCCGTTTGAAAAGCTTCCGGACTACGCACCCGCTACTCGGTTTGTCTTCCTGCCTGTAATGATCGTCTCCGGATTGTGGATGTGGAAAGGCCACCTGGTTCGACGAATTTTCTCGAAGTGACTGGCCCTGACCAGGCCTGAAGGCCTGCTTTACTCTTCTCCCTTCTGAACCGCGAGCGGAGCCTTTCGTATCACGATGGAAACGCTGCGGCGGACTTTACAACACTTAACAAGCGGACAGCAGAGTTGCGCGTCACACTAAGCGAAGAGAGTGCAGCCCAAGTTTAGTGTCGCCAAAGGAGTCAGCCTTGAATTGGAAACTATTCGCAGCAGTGGTCACGCTGTTGTTGCTGTCGGCCATGGGTGGTTATCAGGTGAAGGTCCATGCACAGCAGGACTTCCCTCCCCCGTGTACCGTGGTGATTCCGGCTGAATGGGGCAAGTATCGCGGAAACGTTACGGGAAATGGTCTGGTATTTGAGGACAAGAACGGCACTCTGCGGATTATCCCGCAGCTTCCGTGCACCCTGGATGGAACTCCGAACGGCCCGCCGCGCGTGCTTGCGGAAATCCGCCGGAAGTGAGCGCGTATATCTTCAACGACCGCCGCTGAAGGCTGTCCCGGGCAGAAGAGGGGACCCAGATCCAGGTTGCAGGTTACCCCGGGCACATTTAGATTAACTGCCAGAGTTGGAGCTATCGATGAAAAAGACCGTCCCCAGCAGGCGCGCTACGAAACCCCTACCGCGCTCGGCGGCGCCCTCGTTGACCTCAGCCTCTGCTTCAATCGACCAGAAGATCATGGAGCTTGGCGATTGGCGCGGGAAGACGCTGGCGAAAGTGCGCGCGATCGTCCACGACGCGGACCCTGAGATCGTCGAAGAGTGGAAGTGGGCCAAGGCTACATCGCCGGGAACGCCCGTCTGGTCGCACGACGGCATTGTCTGCACCGGCGAGACCTACAAGAGCGTCGTCAAGATGACCTTCGCCAAGGGGGCTGCGCTGAAGGACCCTGCCGGTCTGTTCAACTCCAGCCTCGACGGGAATGTGAGGCGCGCCATCGACATTCATGAAGGCGAGCGGATTGACGCGACCGCGCTCAAGGCGCTCATCCGCGCGGCCGTCGCTCTGAATGCCTCCGGCGGAAAGAAGCCGACGAAGCGCAAGTGAGTTCGAGGTCGCTGCGATTCTTTCTGGCGAAGAGCCAAAGGCGAACATCGATAAAACAAGTCTGAGGTTGTCATCCTGAGCGGAGTGAGAACGCGAATGCGGTCGAACGCAGTCGAAGGGCCTCTACAGCGGGAATGATCCTTCCTGTTATAGCGGTCCTTCGACTCCGGCGGCCAAACGCAGCCGCCTGCGCTCAGGATGACACCTCACAAAAGATGGGTGGTCGAGGATGAGCCGGCTACGATCATCTCCGACGCGGAGCGCTAAGCGAAGAGCGAACAGCCAAGAGCTACGCGCGAGATTGCGAATCTCGCCTCGCTGCCTGTACAATAACTTTGCTTCCTGACCAGCGAGTTGACTTCACACTCGCTTCCACCCGTGCCGAAGTGGCGGAATTGGCAGACGCGCATGGTTCAGGTCCATGTACCCGCAAGGGTGTGGGGGTTCGAGTCCCTTCTTCGGCACCAAATGTCAATTGAAATCCGCGCCAGACAGTAAATTACTGAAAATACAGAGGTGACAAACGGGGCGATCAGTCTCCGTTTCCTTCATATTCCGCAGATTGTCCGGTTTTTCCCAATTTTGTAGGACAATTTTCGTGCAACAGACGGCTACCTAGAGACCCAGATGCGGCACTACGCTGGTGCGGGCCTGCTCGCGAGCGGTATCTTGACGGCGCAGGCGTGCTCGGGCGGTGTCAGCCGATGCTTACCGTTCTGGCTTCGATCCCTGTATGGCCGATTTCCAGGAGTCCGACCGAGATTGGCAGAGAAAATCGGCGCGGCCCAGCGCTGCCCGGGTTGAAATAAAGCACTCCCTGTCGCCATTGGATGCTTGGCTTGTGAGAGTGACCGCTGATGATGGCTGCAATTCCGGCAGCGGCGGCATCAAAGTCGAGGTCGTCAATATTGTGGAGCATGTACAGTTTGTGTCCGGCTAGTTCGACCGACTCACTTGCTGGCAATTGGGCGCAGTGGCCTTGGCGGTCGATGTTGCCTCTGATCGCAGTAACAGAAGCCAACTGCCGAAGTCGGTCCAATATGGTAATGTCGCCGACGTCTCCGGCATGAAGGATATGGTCCGAGCCGTGCAGTGCCCGAAGAGCTTCGGGCCGGAGGAGCCCGTGTGTGTCCGATATGACTCCCACGCGCATCGGTGATTGTCAGTCTACTGCAATGCGCAAGTTCCTCAGAACTCGGCCAGAGAGCTATTTACCGATGACCCCAGCCGCAGCCAAGCGTCTCAGACATCCTTGGGCACAATGAACCGATCAGCTTTGATCTCCAGGGAACATCACAGTCGCCGCTTCTTGTAGGCGGAGAAAATAAGGGTGCTCCCATGCTGTAGGACTGAGGCGGTACAAAAATACAGGATGGTATTCGCGTCGTTCCAAGATTCCGAACCGAAAAAGCGTAACCAAGAAATGCCGGACAGTGTTCGGCGAGATCCCGGCCTTCGTCGCAACCGTGGTGCTGCCCAGCCATTGCTCGGGTTCAGTGCGCAGCACTTCCACAACTTGTACCTGCTGTCTCGATACATGTTTTCCCGTCATGTCGGACCTCCGCTTGTCTGCTCGATCCTGCTCCTGCTACATCGAAAACCGTTGTTTGCTAACCACGTTCTTTCCTGCCATTACCTGCTGGTGATGTTTCGCGTGAAGGCCCAAGTGGCATTGCGCGGGAGACGGCCAACGGGTCGCCTGCAAGTGTTCGGTAGCTCCACTCTTCTTCGGTCGCGCACGATTCCCCGCCCTTATGCGGTGGCGTTTCCACCTCCGTCTCGCGGATTGTTAATGGTCAGAGTCGTCTTCGTCAGCCCAGTGACTCCCAATCCTTCAACGCTCCAGTTTCGCGACCGAGGGCCTCAATATCGACGTCCCGGTCAATGATTGCGTTGAGGTGGTAATCGATGAGCTGGTACTCGCCAAAGTCCGGCTGCCGCCCCAGGAGCGATGGCCGTGCCTTTCGCACGCCCTCCATAGAATCACGAAGCCGCCTGTTGATCCGTCGAACAAGCGCTTGCGCACTCACCTGATGTGCTGTCTTCATGCATTCCCCCATTCTCTGCAGACATCCCGGGCCCACCAATTAACTCATTCGTCCTTGGTGATTGTCTTTCGTGCCGTCCAAAGCCGTCCGTGAGGTGCAAAAGCCTGCCCCTAAAAACACAGCGGAGCCCAGGCGCAACGTGCACGTGGACACCGCAGCGTTTTCTAAGTATCCAGCTCTCGACTGTTCTTGAGCGCCTGCCGCATGGTGCGTTCCATAACTTCATATCCATGCAACGCCTTCAGGAATAAGCAGAACTGGAGTGCTCTGTCGGCAAGTGATTCTGAAGCCTTCTCCATGTCCGCCTCCGACATCGTCTGCACATCCGCTCGTACATAGCTGGAATCGTAATCCCAGAAAGCCGACTTGAGCGCCAAAGCTACACGCCATATATATCTATCCTGCAAAGGCAAACCTTCCAGCACGGATAGCGATGGCCGAGTATCCTCACGACGCATTTCAGCAACAAACAACGCCAGATATGGCTTTATTTCTGCCGATTGAGTCAGCCCGTTTGGACCCGACTCGGTTTTTAAGGCGTTGATCAAGATGCTGCGTTTTTTGATCGTCATAACAGTCCCCTTTTCCGTCGATACTTCACGATCGAGGCCTTCAGAAGGCGTTGTTTATTTACGCTCGGTCGTTTGTTGATGCCCGTATTCGCGAGTAGCGAACATCCACAAACTCACATTCAATTGCGCCAAACCCGTTATGGAGGTACGCGCCATTTCCATGTGTGGGCTCCCGGCCTGGGTGGGCGCAGTGCTTCTTAGAAATTCGCTGTTCCCGCGCATTGTGTGGGATCTTGTTGTTTTCCATCACATTCTTTCCGGTGTGCTCACGCCTGGTGGGGTTCTCGCCTGGAATTGCCGAGGCAAGCAGTTGTTGTTAGCTTCAATGTGGCGTTTGTCGCCGAGACCGGCATCCAACGTGGCCCGGATTGCGGGTGATCGACGCTGACCGAAGATGGCTTCTAATTCGAGTGTCATCATTACGATAGAATTATGTAGGAATTTTAACGATATGTCAAACTGAAATGCTCATCTGACGAGATTTTTTTGCAATAGCTGTTATTCTGTCCGCAAATGACAACGACGGCCACTCGTTATTCCACTCTCGAACTGCTGCTACTGGCTTGCGCAAAGTACGGGTTTGGAACGTCATACGACTTGTTGAATAAGGCGGGCCTGACACTGGGGGGTACGAGCAGCGCTCTGAAGAGACTACAAAAGGCGAAACTGCTAACCAGCAAGCCTGGAATGCGGGGAAGCCAGAGGTTTACCATCACAGCGGAGGGTGAGCGAGAGTTGAAGCGGGGGTGGCTGTCGATGGCTAAAGACAGACCCGCTGTCTCTCCTGAAGAGGCTCTTAGGGTTCTCTACTTGGGTTGGTTGTTCGATGACTTCGATCTAGGTATCCAACATGCGATTTGGATAGCGCATCAATTGCGGGTTCGTGCTGAACAGCAACGCACAACCTTCGACGACATGATGAGGCAAATTATTCCATCCGGTCACAAGAAAATACAGCCATCGAGCGACTCGCTGCTTTCCCCATACAAGCTCATTAAGCTTCGTCGAGATGCCGAGATCGCCATGGTTGAGGCAGACTTAATAGAAAGCGCAATGAAGAAGCTGCATGAATTTCCCCCTGCCTGCGAATTCCTCGAAGAGAGTAAGAAGTCTCATTCCTCCGAGTCCACGGATTAGAATCGTGGCCCAGCTGAGGTTTATGAACTACTCAGCCGCTGCAGCCCTTATCGCAGCGGTGCAGAAAAACCGTGTACTGAACTTCATGTCCCGCGAGACATTGCTCGACTGGACAGCGAACCTGCGGGAGAAGGGACAACGCGCTGCCTGATGGCCGTGATGCGACTTCCCTTCCCGCGCCCCGCGCTTGTGATCCCTGCACCGCGACGGCATTCACCTGCGAAATGGTCCGCAACGGCAGCTGTCATCTATGCAGCAGCTGCGGAAACAGCACCGGCTGCGATTTGGCCGACTGATTAAGAGTTTGTAAGCGCGAAGGATCTCGACGTCCTGGTCAACACCATGCCGATTCAGTCACTTACCCCAGACATCGCCCGCACGGAAGCATCGCGTTAGAAGTATCGAAAAGTATCGCTTTGGCGCATACCGGCTCATAGCGAACGGCACATTCTGCGGCACACCTGCTCGGGTGATAGACAGCTGATTCCCGCTGCCTTCTTGGCGTTTAACCTCGGCGGGGATCGATGGCTTCGTATACTCACCGGGGGATGAACGTTGCTGGCTCATCGCGCCACAAGACGATCACTATCTCGCTGGTCGGAAGTTAAATTCATGCCGGGCTGACCTGTCGTCAGACAGGCCAACCGCCGCCACATGCACTGTTTTTTCTTGACAAATCCAGTTGTTTCGATAATAGTAGAAATATGGAACGAGGCAAAGGCATACCTGATTCGGCGCAACTCTTGCGATATGCGGACATGCTGTCCGCGATGGGGACCGAACCGAGGCTGAGAATCATGCGCTTGCTGCTTTCGGCCCATCCGGAAGGGATGATCGTGGGCGAAATCGCAGACGAGTTGGACATCCCCAACTCGACTCTTTCGCACCATCTGGAAAAACTCAAGAACGAGGGCCTGGTGCATGTCCGACGCGAAGGCACCTTCCTTTGGTATTCGGCGAGCACAGAGGCGTTGCGGGATCTTCTTGGCTTCCTCTACGCCGAGTGCTGCACGCGGAATAAGGCAATCAAACCGGAACAAATTGTGACGATCAGCAAGTAGGAGATTCTATGAGTACGGAAAACATCACCGACGTCGTGAAAGAGAAATATGGAGATGCTGCCCGGCGAGTCAGCGCCGGGGCTTCCTGCTGCGCAAGCGCTGTCGTTCCAGAAGGATATTGCGATCCGATCACCAGCAACTTGTACGACAGCAGTCAAACCGGCCAGATACCAGAGGAAGCAGTTCGAGCCTCGCTGGGATGTGGGAATCCCACTATGCTGGCCCAGCTTAAAGAAGGCGAAACGGTTTTGGATCTGGGTTCTGGAGGCGGCATCGATGTGCTCCTATCCGCTAAACGGGTCGGGCCAACCGGCAAGGCATACGGCCTGGATATGACTGATGAGATGTTGGCCCTCGCCCGAGAGAATCAACGCAAGGCCGGAGTTGAGAACGTCGAGTTTCTCAAGGGCGAGATTGAAAATATTCCGCTGCCAGATAACTCGGTGGATGTCATCATCTCGAACTGTGTCATCAACCTGTCCGCCGACAAGAGTAAGGTGCTGCGCGAAGCCTTTCGCGTGCTGAAGCCAGGCGGTAGGTTCGCCGTCTCCGATGTCGTGCTACGCGGGGACGTTCCCTGCCGAGGTGCGCGACAGTGTATTGCTTTGGGTAGGCTGCATCGCGGGCGCTTTGCAGGACAAGGAGTACGAATCCAAACTGGCGGAGGCCGGTTTCGAGTCGATCGAGATCGAACCCACCCGAATCTACAAGGTTGAAGATGCACGCGCCTTCCTCACCAGCGAGGGCATCGACGTGGATGCCATCGCGCCGCAGGTGGACGGCAAGTTCATGAGTGCGTTCGTCAGAGCCACCAAACCACAGCAAGGCGTGCTGTGGACCTCAGTGCTGCACGCCCAGCAATTAGTTGACGGCTAGCTAGTGAGCTGTCACGGATGTTCTTAGGGCCAGTGACTTCCAGTGAAATCCTTCGGACTGGATCACTGGCTCTTGTGATCCGTGCAGTTGCGTGTCAGTACGGCTCTGTATATTCTTGTATGCGTATATACTTCTATTCGGAGGATCGGGCGATGGGCTGCCATTGCCGGGATGAGCAGATCGTGGATGTGAATGGTCGAAGGGTACTGCTCAAAAGAGTGAGCGAGACCTTCCATTTCGTGCGGCTCGATACGCAGCAAGAACCACGACGCCGACCTCGGCTCGTACTCGTCAAGGCCTTGCGTGACGTTGGTAACCACATCCCGCCCGATGAGGAAGTGGAGTACGGCCGGATATTGGCCGAAATGTTCGCCGTGTATTGCGCCGTGGAGCCGCTGGGTGGCTGCTCGTGAAGAGGGGCAATTTAGAAGCTTGAGGATTCTGTTTCATAAACGAAAGCGAGAACTAATATATGTCTAAAGTTCATGTGTATGACCCCGCAATGTGCTGCTCGACCGGAGTGTGTGGTCCAACGGTTGATCCGGTTCTACCCCAATTCGCTGCCGATCTCGAATGGTTGAAGTCTAAGGGCATCGACGTTGAGCGCTTCAACCTCGCCCAGCAGGTGGCTGCCTTCGCTGCGAATTCAATCGTTAAGCAGGCACTGAACTCCAAAGGCACAAAGTGCCTGCCTATGGTGCTGGTGGACGGAGCGGTAATGTCAGAGGGGGTCTACCCGACTCGGGAGCAACTAGCGGGATTCGTTTCCATCGCCTACGAACCAGGTCCCAGAATCAGAGCGCGGGCCAGCGATCTGGTCGGCATTGGCAACTTGGGAGTCAAGAAATGAAGCTGCCCGGACCGTTTACGCGAAATCTGCTTTTCACAGGCAAGGGCGGCGTGGGCAAGACTTCGATCGCATGTGCGACCGCGATAGCATTGGCTGACCAAGGCAAGCGAGTGCTTCTGGTCAGCACCGATCCAGCTTCCAATCTGGATGAAGTGCTGCTTACTCCGCTTGGAATCCGGCCAACCGCAATCGAGAGCGTTCCTGGGCTGTTTGCTATGAACGTGGACCCGGTACAGGCCGCCAGGGAATACCGCGAACGCGTTGTCGGCCCGTATCGAGAGCTGCTGCCGGAGGCGGCTGTCAACAGCATTGAGGAACAGCTGTCGGGCGCTTGCACGGTTGAGATTGCAGCCTTCGACGAGTTTGCCAAGCTACTTGGCGACAGCGGGGTTGCAGCTGAGTTCGACCATGTCATCTTCGATACCGCGCCCACAGGCCACACGCTCCGTCTCTTACAGTTGCCAGCCGCGTGGTCTGGTTTCATTCAAACCAATGTTGGCGGTACGTCCTGTCTTGGTCCGCTGGCTGGTTTGCAGGCACAGCAGGCGCTCTACGGGAACACTGTAAAGGCGCTGTGCGAAGGCGACAAAACGACCGTTTATCTTGTAACCCGTCCGGAGCGCTCAGCGTTCGCCGAGGCAGATCGTACTCGCCACGAGCTGGAGGCACTGGGGCTACATAATCAACGGCTCATCGTGAACGGCGTTTTCCGCGCTCAATCGCAAGATGACCCCATCGCCGCAGCGATGGAAAGAAGGGGCCAAGAAGCACTGTCCAACATGCCTGCGGAACTGAAGCAGTTGTGCACGACAGTTGTGGGGCTGGCTCCGCACTCGTTGGTCGGTGTTGAAGCGCTTCGCAAGCTTGGCGAGCCAGCGCCGGTAAGTACATCCTCGTGGTCGTCGAGAGCCGGTTCCTGCGGCCATGCCCGGTCTATCTGATTTGCTGCCGCAACTCGCTGCGTCCGGCAAGGGCGTGATCATGACGATGGGCAAAGGTGGCGTCGGGAAGACGACCATCGCCGCTGCCATCGCGGTCCAGCTTGCCCGATCGGGGCATGAAGTGCTTCTGACGACCACTGATCCTGCCGCTCATGTGGCTATGTCGGTTGGAGACGGGCTGCCGGGCTTGCGAGTTACGCGGATCGATCCTGAAGCAGAGACGCGTGCCTACACTGCCGAAGTGCTCGCGGAGAGCGGACGCGATCTGGATGAGAAAGGTCGAGCCCTCCTGGAAGAAGACCTGCGGTCACCATGTACTGAGGAGATTGCGGTATTCCGTGCCTTCGCCCGCAGCGTAGACGCGGGGAATCACGGCTTCGTTGTGATCGATACAGCCCCGACCGGCCACAGTCTGTTGCTACTGGATGCCGCCGAGGCCTATCACCGCGACGTGGCCCGCAACCTCAGCTACATCCCCGATTCAGTAAGCCGGTTGCTGCCGCACCTGCGCGATTCGGAATTTACCAAAATTCTGATCGTGACCCTGCCCGAAGCTACGCCGGTTCATGAGGCGGCCCGGCTACAAGAGGATCTGGAACGCGCACGAATTACGCCGTTTGGATGGATTGTCAATCAGAGCCTCATGGCAACGAACACCCGTGATCCGATTCTCTCCGCCCGCGCCGAGTTGGAGCCTCGATATGTCGATGAAGTCCGGACTCTCGCCCAAAGGACGTTCCTGATTCCATGGCTGCCGGAAGCGCCGGTCGGACCGGATCGCCTGCTGCGCATGTGTGAGTCGGCACTTCCTGAAGGTGTCGAGGTGCAACCATGAAAGACCTGGAGCAGTACTTCAAAGCTCTGGGAGACAGTAACCGGTTGCGGATTCTCAACCTGCTGCTGCATGGTGAACTGTGCGTCTGCGATATCCAGTACGTGCTGGAGAACACTCAGCCGAACATATCGCGTCACCTTGCCTACCTGAAGAACTCAGGCATGGTACTTGATCGCCGCGACGGTTTTCGCATCTTTTACCGGCTTGCGGAACAACCACCGGCCACCCAGAAGCTGCTGTTCCAGTTTTTGCGGGAAGCGTTTAAGAACCAGGACGAACTGCAAAGGGACACGAGAAGACTGAAGGATGCTATCGACGCAGGGTCGTGCACCGTGAGTGAGTGGAAACCCTACTCGGGAGTTGCGAAGGCGGTGTCAGGTCGTTCGTTGTCGCAGTAAGAAGTCCATCTTCTTAGCAAGCGAGGTCGATGTAATGCCAGGTCACTACAATGTGCTATTTCTGTGCACCGGAAACTCCGCCCGCTCCATCATGGCGGAAGTCATCATGAACAAAAAAGGGGCCCCTATCTTCACCGCGTATAGCGCGGGGAGTCAGCCTGCAGGGCGCGTCAATCCAGGCGCGTTGGAGCAACTCAAAGCAGCGCATCTTCCGGTTGAGGGACTTCGCAGCAAGAGTTGGGAAGAGTTCTCGAAGCCAGACGCACCGAGGCTGGATTTCGTCTTTACCGTCTGCGACAACGCCGCCAAGGAAGTTTGCCCGATCTGGCCCGGCCAGCCCATGACAGCGCATTGGGGTGTACCTGATCCGGCAGCGGCGGAAGGTAATCCCGATGATGTGGCTCGTGCGTTTCGCGATGCGTTTCTGATGCTTGACCGCCGCATCAGTATCTTCCTGCAGTTGCCACTCGCCAGCCTGGATAAGCTGGCGATCAAGAAAGAAATCGATCGCATCGGTCACGAATGAAGACCACTCCGTCACGACGGTTCGCAGCGGAATTTGTCGGCACTGCTTTTCTGTTAGCAGCGATCGTTGGCTGACGGATCATGGCTGAGAAACTAGTGGCGGTAATGTAGCAATCGCTCTGCTGGCGAATCCACGATTTCTACAGGAGCGGCGTGCGTTGGTTGCCCTCACATTACCTCGTGTAGAGAATCGAAAGGACCGCTTTGGCGCACACCGGCTCAGAGCATACGGCACATTTTGCGGCACACCTGTTTGGGTTAACTCCGGATACGCGGCCCCAACTATCGTCGCATCAGCAGTACTGAATTCCGGTGGAAATCTAAGAAGTGCTTCTGGCCTTCTGTGAACCTGCCGACATTCGTGGACCCTCGTACGTCAATACCCATACGCTGCAGTGAAGGCCGGTCGGCCACCGGAGAAATGATCAAAGCACCGTCGTCCTCGAAGCCAATAAAACCCCGGTCGAACAAGTGGTCGATCGTTGGCGTCAGCAACAGACCGTTCTCGCCATTCAAACGTTCCCCATTACTGGAGTCACGCCAGGGTTTGCAGTGGCTCGCTACTAAGTGAATCGCTTTGTCTACGCCGGTGATCCTGCAACGGCGCTCGATCTGCATCACTCGTTGTTTGAACAGTCCTTGGCCACGCCGAGCCCGTATGATCGCCTGCCGATCGGTCTCCGGTATAGATTCGTCATCCACGACGTCCTGTTCGAGTCTATGCTCCCAGTAGTCGAGATCGTCATTCTTCTGCACCGGGCTGGCCACCACTGGTATTGCGGCAACGAATACCTGGCATTCTGATCCGATCAGGCCGCACATGGTCTCCGCCATCTGAGCCGGGATCTCGGTCAGATAAATCGACTGCATCCCGTTACCGTCGTGAGTCAGAGGTGAATACTTGCCGGGCAGGAGCGGACGGAGAATTGCGATGTAGTCCTTGGGCCGAACTTGGTGGGACAACGCAGTGAAACTGACCAGCACTTTCCATCCAACATTCTCCCAGTTCTGGCCCGCCGACCCGAATTCGATCGGCTTCGGGCTCTCCCAGCAGTAGGACTGCGCAAGTCCGATCGCTATGATTCGCGTACCAACGAACGAGAAGATGAGGTCCCCGGGTGCGACCTCCCTCATACTTTCGTAAAAGGGATTCCTGCTCCTGTTGGCGTTGCGCTTGGGAGACCATAGGTATCCGCCCTCCACCTCGTGGCGGTACGTCTGGTTCTGGTTGACCCACCAGTAGCGCATTAGCAGCAGCGTAGCAAAGCTTAGTTGGGCTCACCACCATTTCTTTCGGTCCATGCTGGAGGTGGGCTTACTCATAGTATCTGGCACAGAATGATCGCGGACTCCATTCCCCAGCGCAGCCAAACGGACTGAAGGACCTGGGCGACGCCTCGCCTTCCTTCGTTGAGCCAGGATGACGCGCAGTGGCAGCTGTTACCAGTGCATGAGTTGCGCCAAGAGGACCGGGTGTTAGGTCTCGAATTGGTGGCTTTGCCCTGGATGTGTGTTGTGGTTCTGCGCATAAAGTTGGACCGGGACCCCAAGAGGTTGGATTGATGACCCCATAAAATGAGACTGGAAGTCGATGCCAGCCGATTGGCTACTCGACTTCCATTTTTATTGGCGCTGCGCCGGGACGTGGTTGATTGAGCGCTTGGTTATCGCAGGGGGTCGAAGATCCTGGGACAACGCCATTCCCGTCAGTCACTAGCCTTCTTCTCCGATGCCGACCCGAAGCATTGAAGGCGAAGATGGACACGCTAATCGACACCGATGACGACCTCACCAGGCCAGCACGGGATATGGTACGTGCACTGGCGACTAGTGCTTCCGTGCTGCCGATTCAGGGTCCACCGGGCTCGGGTAAGACATTTACCGGTGCCCGAATGATTCTTGAGTTGGTACGGAACGGCAAGCGTGTGGGTGTAACTGCCGTCAGCCATAAGGTCATCAGTCATCTACTGGGAGAACTGTGTAAGGCGGCAACAGAAACAGGAATGCAGCTTCGCTGCGTGCAAAAGCCAAACGATGACGACGGATGCCAGGCTGCACAAGTCGTGCTGGCGGAAACAAATGAGGCCGTGTTGCAGGCTTTGACAGACGGGAGCGCCACTGTTGCGGCTGGCACCTCATGGCTTTGGGCACGTCCGGAGATGGCCAATGCCATTGACGTTCTGTTCGTGGACGAGGCCGGTCAGATGAGTCTGGCGAACGTGCTCGCAATCTCACAGGCCGCCACCAGTATCGTGCTGTTGGGCGACCCGCAGCAACTGGATCAGCCGCAACAAGGGCTGCATCCACCCGGAGCCGAGGTGTCAGCGCTCAGCCACTTGCTCAATGGCCGAGCCACGATCGGCGATGAGCAAGGTATCTTCCTGGCCGAAACTCGACGTCTCCATCCCGATATCTGTGCTTTCACCTCGGAAGCTTTCTATGATGGCAGGCTCTTGGCCAGGCCCGAAAATGCGAATCAGCGATTAAACGTTGTGGGCCTCCTCGACGGAACCGGACTGAGGTTCCTACCGGTTCAGCACTCAAGCAACCAGAGCGAATCTCCTGAGGAAGTGCAAGTCATTGCCGAACTGGTGACCGGTCTATTGGGCAGCAACGCGACCTGGACAGACAAGAACGGTAAAACGCAGCCTGTGCAGCTGCGAAACATCCTGATTGTGGCACCCTACAATGCCCAGGTTGCGCTCTTGAGGGAGCGCCTGCCTGCCGGGGCAAGAGTCGGCACGGTGGATAAATTCCAAGGACAAGAAGCCCCGGTAGTCTTCTACAGCATGACCACGTCTGCTCCTGAGGACGCTCCCAGGGGAATGGAATTCCTCTACAGCTTGCACCGGCTCAATGTGGCGACTTCCCGTGCGCGTTGCGTTGCGGTATTAGTGGCCAGCCCTGCGCTGTTCAATGTTCAGTGCAAGACGCCGAGACAGATGGAGCTGGCGAATGCCTTCTGCCGCTATCTGGAACTCGCCGCTCCGATCTCTGCTGCCCAGCGAATGGTCGCTGTCTAATGGGCGAAAGGAACTTATGGAATCAAGCAAAGCAATGAACGGACGCCACCTGATATTTATTCCGGAGATCAATCCATATTCATTCGTCTTCTTTTATGCAATGGGTGAGCGCTCGTACAGCACCCGTGACTACACGAACCCACCTGTCGAGACCGTACGGTATGCCGGTGAGTTTCCGTACACCGCCTCCGAGATTTGCCGCATGGCCGCTCGTTCCGGTAATCATTGCTTCGAAGCTGAACGGCACAACACGAAGGACTTTAAGTTTTGGCACGATAAGATTCTCCAACTCAACGAGCGATTTCTTCGAGTCCGGGCGGTGGCAGCGCCATCGCAGTCGGTCGATATAGTCGCTGCTCCTGTGCTGGAGGCCCAATACCCGCTGCTGAATGCCAGTGCTCTAGTGGGTTCGCCAAAAGCTGCCAAGCGTCAGGACCTGCAACGGATTTTGCAGTCCAGGAACAGCGAAGACTACGTTACTTGGAACGTATTTCAGTTCCTGCAACGGCGAGACGACTGGTGGAGCGTCTGGCTTGACCTAGCACGGAGCAAGAACCTGCTGGCCATTGAGACTTTGGCGGCAGATGATGTACCCGAGATCAAGCTGTGGCAGTCAATCTGTGCGCCACCTGCTTACGAAAGGTCGAGTCGGCAGCGAATGGCTGTCTCAGCGGTTCCCGAGTGGATTACGCGATCAACTAACCCGAACGCCGTCGAAGGCAATTCCGAGATCGATGTCGTGTTGACTGGAAAAGAGTCGCTGACCTACATCGAAGCAAAACTCGGATCTGACATCAGCACCAGGACGATATACGATCCAGAGCGAAACCAAATTGTTCGCGATATTGACTGTTTGATAGAAAGTTCCGGTCGGCGGGCTCCTTCCTTTTGGATGATTGCACGAGACGATGCCCCGTTCAGAGCCTACATGCAGTTGATAAATGCTTATAAGGCCGATTCCAATTTGCTGGAATCAGCTCTACCGCACCGGGATGGGAGTTTGCTGGCTCAGATCGCATCTCGCATGACGGTCTTTCTTTGGAAAGATCTAATGACACTTCTCAGACGGCCCGACGATCCAGACGAGCAACGCGTATGGAACGAGGTCTGGGCCCGAATCTAGCTAGACTCAACCGGTGAGTAGACTATTCTTCCTCTACGCCCTTCTTCAGCGTCGCCTCCCATGGCCGCTGTCGGGTGTCTGCATTCATTCCCGTGCTCAGATGTCCTGCTAGGGACGCTTCTCCAGCCCGTTCTTTCCGGACCACGATGAGCAAAGCAGCTAATAGCAAACAGCTAGGGGGTTGGCTGTCCGGCAAAAATACGGTCGAGCACGGCCCCCACCACCCTAGCGAACAGTACAATCATTTCAGAGAAGTACTGTACCGTCTCGGGGGTATTAAAATACATATGTTTGAAAGGGTCCGGGTTCGCATAATTCCAATATCCGCCGTATGGACTTTGAGTCAGATTCCAGTATGCGGGCCACGCAGGATTTTCAAATCGAACAACTTCCGAGCTGGCATTATTCAGGTCTTCGCGAATACTTCTCGCATCTTCGTCTGCTAACACGACTAGCGATGACCTATAGAGCGCGATAAATACTATATCGTTACTGACATCTGTGCCGAACACCAAAGGCAATGCTTTCTCCCATCGACCTTTTCCTAAAGTGAGCAAGTGATGGCCGTTGGCTACGCCTTTCGAGAGAATGTTGTTCGGAGTTATGCTAACGCTCCATTCATTGCCCAAGGATGCTGCAAGCGAGTCTCGAAGCTCATCCAAAAATTTGCGCAGCACTTGCAACACAATTGAGTCGAATGATGCTCGTACCGCAAACGCAACCTCAAGATTCTTCTCCGATGATAAAGCGTGCCGCACAACTACCTCTTGGCTATTCACTTGACGATCCCTCCACATGAACAACCTGCTGTGTGATGAAATCCCGCAAGTCTCTCAAGAACCAGATAACCTTCTCTGCCTTGCACTTGTTCACGCACGCGTTTAACCAGGAAGTGATCTCTCGCTGATATGAAATGCATTGCAACTTCCTAGCCCGCATCAGTTGCATGCGCGTTGCCTCGCTAATACTCTTAAGTGAGGGTTGAGCTGGTCTTGGAGTTAAATAATAGAACACGTAGTCTATGTATTTTCTTTGGAGATATTCGCAGTAATCCTCAACCTGCTTAATCTGGTCGTCCGCCTCCAGTTTGTTTTCGATGCCAATCACCTTTCTGTCAGAAAATGTAAGCAGTAGATCGATTTTTCTTCCTGCATCCGTATATGCCTCTCGTACGATGGCACAGTCGGCATTTCTGTCTGATATACCGATCTCGCGGAGAAACTCGCTCAGGAAGATGGAGCCTTGCCCGTGTGCACCATCTGGACTGAGCAAGTCTCTGAAAATATTCGATATCTGATTCTCGCTGGGCCGAATGTAATCACGGACGACATTGAGTCTAGGGGCGAGATGTAGATCGCGGTGCCTCTGTGCTTTCAACTCAGCAGCATGTGTGATGGAGAGATGAGAGAAGAAGTCGGCTATATCGTTTTCGCTGGAGCTTGTCATTTCGATGTTCCGTGCCGAGTTGAATTCCATACTGTGGTTCCTCCTGCCAGATGCTGCTGGCTGAGCCGCAGCAGCCCGATTCAGCACATCTCCAATGATCCAGTACTTATAGTTGTCCCCCGCATAGTAGTAGCGATATCTGGCAGTGCGTCCCCGGATTGTGAATGGCTCGTCAACGCCTTCTTGCGTAATGCGCTCCTGATAGAAAGCATAGGCCTCCGGGTAGCGTTCGCGGAGCACATACTCGTGTGGCGCGTCGGGGTAGCTCGCAGCTGACCTCCAAGTCACGTTTGCCATACTTGGGATTACACCGTGCTGATCCATTACCTGGGATCACCCTAGGGAGACTCTGATTAAGTTCTCCCTTTCCACAGAGAGCATAGGTAAAGTCGCGTCAGTATGAAGCAGAGGACACTGGCGACGATGAATGGATTTGAGCGGTACAGCAAAAAGACGCGGCGGGCGGTATTTCTTGAGGAGATGGAACAGGTAGTACCGTGGGCCGAACTGCGAGCACTGATCGAGCCCTATTACCCAAAGGCAGGCAACGGGCGACCTCCGGTGGGTGTGGAGCGGATGCTGCGCATCTACTTTTTGCAGCAGTGGTTCAACCTGTCGGACCCGGCGGTGGAAGAGGCGCTGTACGATTCGGCGGTAATGCGCAGCTTCGTGGGCATCGATCTGGGTCGCGAACCAGTGCCGGACGAGACCACGGTGTGCAAGTTCCGTCATCTGCTGGAAGAACACGGTTTGGGCGGGCAGATGCTGAAAACAGTGAACCTGTACCTGCAGAGCCAGGGAGTGCGGATCACGACGGGAACGATCGTAGACGCGACCATCCTGCATGCGCCCAGTTCGACCAAGAACCGCGAACAGAAGCGTGATCCCGAGATGCACCAGACGAAGAAGGGCAACCAGTGGTACTTCGGCATGAAGGCACACGTGGGCGTGGACAGCAAGACCAAGCTGATTCACACCGCGCTGGTGACAGCGGCCCATGTGGCGGACGCGAGCGTGTTGCCGGAGTTGTTGCACGGCGAGGAGACCCGGGTGTGGGGCGATCAGGCGTATCGCGGACAGAGGGAGGTCATCCAGCAATGTGCGCCGCGGGCGCAAGACTGCACTCACCGGCGCTACCGTTACAAAGATCACATCGACGAAGTGGAGCGGGCGAAGAACCGGACGAAGTCGACGGTGCGCTCCAAGGTGGAACACGTGTTTGGAGTGATGAAGCTGAAGTTCGGATTCGTCAAAGTGCGCTACCGGGGACTGGCGAAGAACGCCAACCGATTGTTTGCCACCTGCGCTTTGGTGAATCTGTTCCTGGTGCGCAAGAGGCTGCTGTACTGGGCGGCGTAGTGTCCTCTAACAGCGCCCCGACTACCGAATGTGCGAGTCGGAGAGGCTAAACAATCTGCGGGAATGAATGAAAGGATCTGAATTTCCCTTTGGAGTCATTCCTGCCTTAAATGCAAGTGGTTATTCAGAGGTTCCCTAGCGAAGGGTAATGCTTACCTCCTGCATATAGGCAGCAACTCTAAGATTTCCGGGAGTCACGTCTATCGTTTTCTGCCAGGTTTGGAAGTCCTGCTTGCGCATCCTAATCGTGTGTTGGCCCGACGAAACCGGGATGGTCGACGGTGTGCTGCCCAGGTATTTCCCATCCACCTCAATATCAGCCCCGGCTGGGCTTGACCAAAACTCGACGGCGGTTTGCTGAACAGCAGGAGTAGCAGCGGATAGTGCTGGGGTGACTGCCGGAGGGGCCTTTGCCGTACTAGGTCTCTCCACCGCGACAGGCTGAGGACTGGGCGACTGGCTCTGCTGCTCCAAATCCGCAGCGATCTTGATATTGCCAGAAGTGGTGTTCATCTTTCGTTCCCAGCTCTTGTATCCTGCCTTGCTGATTCTGATTGTGTGCTGGCCGGGTGCCACCGTGACCGCAGATGGCGTATCACCTGAGAAGCTACCATCAAGTTCGATCTCGGCCCCGGCTGGTGTTGAACTGATGTCCAGCGTAGCCGTGGCGGCGATGGCCGCTGGAGCAACAGCTGGCATCGTGCCTGGTTGCTGGAACTTCGCCAGGTCGAGTGGTACATCTCCATCTATAAACGCTGTTACCGGCGTTCCCTTCGGAATGGTGATGTCTTTCCCGTGGATGAAAAGGAACAGTGGGGCTGCGGGGAAGAACACGATGGCGGTGGCGACTATCGCCCCAGTCATCGCCCCTACGTGGCCCCCGCCCTTGGCGCTTTGATCTGCGCGTAGGGCAGCCTTTTCTCCATCAACAAGCCGCATGGAATCGATGTTTACATTGAGCTTGCCGCCGCGACCCATGCTCTTCTTGTGCTCCGCTTCGGTGACCGTCGCCCACGCGACCCCGCCTTTCGGCACAACTGTGACATCTGCGACCTTGACTTCTTCCAAAACTTCGAACTCCACCGTTTGTCCGGCATGAGCATTGGCAGACGACAGGTTTTCCCCAAGTCGTAATTTGATTGGGGTTCCGTCTTCGAGCGTTGGTCGAATCGGGGCAGGTTTAGTGACCTGCGTGAGCGTTGACTTCGGCTGCTGCGACAGCGAAGATTGTGGGTTCTGAGCGTCGGCCAGTGTAGCGAATACAAGGGCCAACCCTACCGTTATAGACGTGGCGCGTTTCACGGTGTGGCCTTTCGGTTGAACTGTCGTTAGGCCAATCGTGGATCGAATGCACTGGTTTGTCAGTGAGCCCTGCCGCTGCTCCACGTGACTATCTGCAGAAGCGAACCCTCTATGCCCCCCCCTTGATCAGGTCGTTATGGTTAGAGCGCCATGTCGGCGCTGCCCTTACGTAGGAGCAATTGGTCAGGCACCGTCATCGCGCAGCCAGAACCCGCCCGATCGCTCGGCCTCGCGCCCGTGCGGCTGTTGTACGCAGCGCCCGCACTCCTTCCAGCAGCTGGATGCGGTGCAATCAAGTCTGCAGAAACTGATGCAGCGCGAGCCGCCTCTGGCAGCGGTGCGCATCTGCTTTCTGGCGATGTGGAGGCAGGAGAGCTGGCGTTGCCGCGAATGGTCTTGCCGTCAAGTTCTTCTGCTGACCAGGAGCGCGTCAACCGATTGGAAGAGGCGGTCGGTGCCTTGCAGAATGAGATCACTGAACTCAAGCAACAACTGGCGGAGTTCCGCAAGCATTTGAGTAAGGGTTCGGCGGTCGCGAGAGTCTAGACAAACCCGCTCGGTGGAAGCACATTCGGGGAAAGAGGTTAGGAAAAGCACACCCGTGCAGCTGCCCTATCGATCACGCACGGGCAAGGGTGAGCCCCATCACCGTATCTCTCACGCGACGGTGATATTCAGTTTATGTCTGCTCGGATGCAATTCGACGATCCGCATCCCATCGATCGCCCAGACACAAGGAGGTTCCCATGCCAATCATCACCATCTCCCGAGGATCTTTCAGTGGCGGCAAGATGCTGGCCGAGAGCGTGGCGAAAGTGCTTGGCTACCGCTGCATCGATCGTGACCAAATTATCCAGAAAGCTGCAACATGGGGCGTAGTCGCAAGACGATTTGCGGACTGCCATCGAAAAGCCGCCAACCTTTCTCGGGCAGTCTGCCCATACGAAATACATGTACCTCGCCTTCATTCAGGCGGCACTTAGTGAGGAGTTCCGGAGCGGCAAAGGAGTCTACCACGGCTTGGCTAGCCATTTATTGTTCGGCAAGGGATCTCACTTCCTGCGTGTCCGAATCATTGCCCCCATGGAATTCCGCATTAACCAAGTGCGAGACTGGCGGGGGTGCAATCGCAAGGAAGCCATTGCCTACATCGAAAAGGTAGACCAGGACAGGCGCAAGTGGACCAAGTTTCTCTATGATGTGGATTGGACAGATGCCTCGCTTTACGATCTTGTGCTTAACCTGGAACAAATGAATCTGCAAGAAGCCTGCGAGGTGATTTGTTGCGCCTCGCAGCTGAAGTGTTTTGAGTTCACTTCCGCTAGTCAAAGGACGATGGACGATCTTGCCTTGGCCAGCTGTGTTAAGGCGAATCTGGCGAGGGAGCAGGCCACCGCTAACTTCGAGTTCGAGGTCGTAGCGGAAAGCGGATTGGTGTCCGTTAAGGGAGGCATACTTCATCCCAGACAGTCTAAGCAAATCGCCGACATCGTGCGTGCTGTGCCCGGTGTCGTTGACGTCGAACTGCGTCAGCTAGAATTGGTCGTTCATATTTGAGGCCCCAGTAACCCTGTAGCTGGCTTCGTCCCGCCGCCTAGCGCGTCGATCGGTGGCCGGTTCAGCGCACTTGGGTGCTGTGAGAACATGGGAACTCTGGCGAGCAGCGACCCATGAGTATCGGAGCCATCCTAGCCATCGCTATTCCTGCCACCGGCATCCTCCTGATGCGCTTCCGCAAACGGTGGCTGGCGAAGATCAATATCGCTGTTACGAACCGAATCACCAGCCTGTTCGCGAGCTGGATGCCGGGCTTCGGCATCCTCACGCATGTGGGTCGCAAATCAGGCAGGCTGTACCGAACTCCAGTTAACGTCTTTCGAGGGCGCAATGGGTTCATCATCGCCCTGACCTACAGCAGTCGATGCGAGTGGGTGAAAAACGTAGTCACCGCAGGTGGCTGTGAACTGAAGACTCATGGCAAGCATTACCAGCTTTCTTCGCCGAACGTTGTGCACGACCGATCACGACGTCAGTTTCCATTTCCGGTGGGCATCGTCCTGATGGTGGTAGGGGCGGATGAGTACATGGAGCTTTCGATCTGTTGATCTGGTCGTCCCGACAGGGCTTGGCGTGACTCCCCTCAGGATTTCTGTTCCTACGGACTGTCGTCCTGCCTCAGCCTGGAACCCCACCTGCTCCTTTGGTTTCTTCAGCTGTGTGGTCGTCACTGGGCTTGGTGGTCACAGAGCTTTACGTTACTGACTCACTTCCCTACCGTAAATCCCTGTAGAAGAATCAACGGTTTCGCAGGCCACAAGAAGGAGGCCTTCATGACCACCGCCTGGCGCTAGAACCAGCAGTCATGTTCAACCCGCACCTGCGAAACCTATCACCGCCGTGGTCAACCAGCCTGTTCCCGTCCGCGTGGCCGATGTGATACCTGCCCTCGCCGCCGACCTCACGTCGTTCCGACCGGCGCTTTAGCGACCGCCCGGGCTTACTCTGTACCTGGGGATGAGATTCTTAGATTGGCGTTGCTCTGGGCGGACTGAAACACAAATGCACACCGGGCCCAAGCTGCGAAGTTCAGTCATCCCTAGCCAAGGGACGTGGTGTCCTACGCCTGCATGGTCATGCTGGAGGCGTGGCCAGTGGATACATCCAT
The DNA here is from genome assembly GCA_963698845.1 of uncultured Acidobacteriaceae bacterium. Classification (GTDB taxonomy): domain Bacteria; phylum Acidobacteriota; class Terriglobia; order Terriglobales; family Acidobacteriaceae; genus Bog-257. The sequence continues at coordinate 718,831 of CAVOSH010000003.1, read as the reverse complement.
CGTGATGGTGAACCGGGCATCACCGGGGTGGTATAGGTGGCCTGGACCCGTGCTTGCTGCCGGGGTGGCTAGGGTGCCGGGCGCTAACTGGTGCTATGGGGGATTTATCGAAAGCGAACGCGGAGTTCTCTGATCGAATCGGCACTCGGCACATGCGGAGAGAATGAACGGAGAGAAGAGCTTGATTCTGTTCTCGCCTACCTGTCACGTGGCTGTGTGACGTGTGCCCACGCGGGCAGAAAAATAACCGACGAGAATTCTTCACAACTAGAACCCGCGAGGCGGGCCGCAGGTATAGCAACCGTAGTTCCCTGACATCGGGCTGTCGCAGACATCGGGAGGGCGGAAATGTTTGGCATCGGGATTTTTCTTCTAGCCGGTGATTGGCTATTGGATGCTGGCGTTCTATCTTTCTATCTGGCGATCGCCGCTTTCGCGTTGTTTCTGAGTGCTGATTCCGTAGAAGTAGAAGGGAAAAGGCGCAGGATCTTCCGCTGGCGGAAGGTCCTCGTTAGTCTGTGGACACTCTGGGTGCTTGTTACCCTAGGTACTGCCGCGACTCTCTATAAATCTGGCTATGAACAGTCATGGAGCCATGTCCCCCATGCCATCTTCAACTTCTTCACACCCATTTATCTAGGCAACTGGCGGGTCTACTCGTTCCCTGTGATGTTGCTGGGGTTGACGGGGGGCGAGTGGCTCGGCAAGCGCATCAAGTGGATGGCCGTACGCGTTGTCTTCAACTTGGCGATACTCGCCATGTTGACGGCCATGATTGACACGATGGACTGGGGACACTGGATTTCCGGGGTTGAACTCATGGACGCACTTTCTATTTCCTCACCGTCGATCGCGATGAAGGAAGAATCGTGCTCGGCAAGCATGTATCTCACCGGGCCATTTTGCTCGCGACTCCCTAACGATTACGAGCGTTTGTATACAGCGATCGCCTCCCAACTTGGTGACGCGACGCTATGCGAGAAAATTTCCTCCAAGGCGGTTGAAATTAGCGGAGGGAATCTCTTTTCCACCCCGGACGTCTCCGGCGAGCGGTCGAAATGCTATTTCTGGACCGCTATGTACAGCAGAAATCCAAAGCTCTGTCGACCGGTCAAGAGAATCATCAGGTTCGGTTCCAACAGCTCCGAGGTTTCAGAATCTGGCTGTCTCGCACTGATCAAGGACCGCCAGTACCCCTCGTTGGTCGGCCCGATTGCGGACCCTTTCACCATCGACAAGCTCATGTTGGAAATGGGTTATTCCGATGAAACATACTTTGTCCGCGGCGATTCTAAGAATAGAGGCGACTTCTTCTGGTATTTGCTCTACGATGCCCCAACAGAACAGCGCCAGCAATTGTTCAAGCGAGTCGAAGCACTGCCTTCGTTTAGTGGTTAAGCTGAACTGAATCGGACAGCAATCGACGTTCAACGACTCGGTGACGGCTGTCGCTAACGGGCCATTGCACAAGTTACGCCGAAACCATACACGCCGGTTCGTAGCCCCCTCGAACAACCCGAAAAAGCAATAGGCTTATAAGTCGCAGATAGAACCATGGTTGCCACCATACAACCACAGGGCTTTGCAGGTTTCAGAAACTGAGTGGCGTCGTCGCGACCAGAAAAATGGAACTACTGAAACAGGGCACAACCCCCGAATCCCATCGTCCTGCGTCGTTGACAGGGGCTGGATGCCGCGAACCGAACTCGCGCCTCCGGCGGAGGCAGAGGAATGTTCTTGACATCCCCTCTTATAGAACAGCCCATAGCGTAAGTTACACCGAAACGATCCCCCGGCTCTGCAGCTTGTGCTATGGCGATTTCGTAACAATCAACTCTGTTGGCCTGCAGCACCAGCAGAAATTTCAGAGTCACTGACGGCATCTTGTGCACGATTGGACCGCACCCAGGCGAAACACGGTGCTACCACCCTCCGTGGTCCCGTACAAGCTCCCGTCACGACCCTGCACGAGTGCGCCGTAAGGGTCATAGCCGTCTGTACCGTTGAAGCTGTGCAGGATGGAGAAGTCGCCCGCGGCGGTGATTTTGAAGACGGTGCCGCAGCCCCCGCCATAACAGTCGCTATGGTAAGCCCCACCTAGGACGGTGGTTCCGTAGAAGCTTCCATCGGTGGCCTGCACCAGTGCGGCAGCAGGGTTGACGCCGTCCGTGCAGTTCTGTTGCGAACAAAAATCGTAGAGCGTGGTCAGGTCGCCCGCAGCAGTGATTCTGAAGACCGTGCCACTGCTGCCATACATGCCTCCATAGTAGGTTGTTCCGTAAAAGTTCCCATCGGCAGCCTGCACCAGCCCGGCCTCGGGGTCCTCACCGTGGGTGCCATCGAAGTTGTACAGCGTCGTCAGCACGCCCTCGGAGGTCATCTTGAAGATCGTACCGAAGGGCCTGGCTCCGCCCGCGCCGGTTGTCCCGTAGAAGTTGCCGTCGGTGGCCTGTATGAGCGTGCCTCCTGGGCCGTCGCCGTCCGACTCATTGAAGCTGTGAAGAGTAGTCAGCACGCCGCTGGACGTGATGCGAAAGACCGTGCCACAGCCATAAGGGCAGTTGGTGCTGCCCCCGCCCTCGCTGGTCGTACCGTAAAGTTTCCCGTCAGATCCCTCTACCAGCGCCGCGGTAGGTCGAAACCCGTCCGCACAGCCGGCATGAGAACAGAAGCTGTACAGCATGGTCAGCACACCGCTTGGGGTGATTCTGAAGATCGTGCCGCAGCCAGGGAGCCCGTAGTTCTCACACGAAGCAGGAGTTCCACCCCACTGAGTTGTCCCGTAGAAGTTCCCGTCGCTAGCCTGCACCAGTCCAGCGACGGGGAAGGCGCCGTCCGGACCGTTGAAACTGTACAGACTGGTCAGCGTGCCTCCCGGCGTCATTTTGAAAACCGTGCCACAGGAGCCGCCCTGCCAACAGCTATGGCTGTCTCCGCCTGCATAAGTTGTCCCATAGAAGTTTCCGTCCGCGCCACGCGCCAGCCCGTCATAAGGGCTTGAGCCGTTGGTCCCGTTGAAGGTGGCCAGAGTGGTGAAGAAGACATTTTGAGCAAACGAGGTAACTTGGGTTGCAGTTAGTAACGAGAGCAAAAAGCAGAACCTGAAAATTCGTAGCGTCATAATTCGAACCTCCGTCGCCAGAAGACCACTCGCGGACGCTGTTCAAAGTATGTCTTTGATTACATCAAGGGCGCTGCGGCTTGTCAGTGACTGCCGCGACACTAGCGGGTGACGAACGGAGGCAATGGGAAGGAGTCCCCAGTTGGCAATAACAGGCAATAGCGTAAGTCACGTTGTTGCGGCGGGCCAGGTGCTTTTCGGTCGGGGCATGTAGACACTGTTATGATGGCCGCGTGAGACAGTGAACATTCTCGCCCTGAATGTGATTCGTGATGGCAGTCTACGCGATCAAAGTCATTCTGCTCGGTACAAGACCTCCGATATGGCGTCGTTTCCTGGTCGAAAGCGATATCACGCTTGGCCAATTGCACGGCACGCTGCAGATCGTAATGGGCTGGACCAATTCCCACTTGCATCAGTTCATACTGCACAGGCGGAAACAAGCTGATAGAGCGAAGCTGGGAGACCTGGTCAATTTGCCGGGGTCAAAGCTGCTCTACGAGTACGACTTCGGCGACGGCTGGCAACACGAACTCCTGTTGGAAGAGATCCTCGATACAGACGGACCGTTCCAGCGCTGTTGCGTGGCGGGAGCCCGGCATTGCCCGCCAGAGGATTGTGGCGGCCCGTACGGCTTTCGGGAGCTGCTTGCCGCCCTCAACGATGCATCTCACCCTGAACACAGGTCCGTTTGCGAGTGGCTCGAGGATGGCTTCGATCCCCAGGAGTTTTCCGTAGAGGAAGTGAATCGACGCCTACAGCGCCCGCGTCGGCGCGGAGCAGTGGCGAAGGACTAAACCTGCCGCCATTTGCCTAGCCAGCAGTCAATGTCGTCGCGAACCGCGTAACGCGCATCCTTGCGGTTCCATCCTTCCATCAGCATTCGGTCGTAGGCGGTGTGCCGATGGCGGATGGCCGCGATCACCGCTGCACGCACGGCTTCCTCGTCCAAGGCTCGCCCTGCGGCAGTCCTGCCTACTCGCCCACTGCCACGAACGGATGCATGCGCCGCAATCAGCTGCGCTTCTTCAGGCGGACAACCCGGGAATATCTGGCGGATGGATTCGGCCATTCGCTTGGCAAAAACCTGATCCTGCTTGTCGCGATACTGCTCAGCTCGTTCACGACTTGCATGGCGTTTGTCGGCGTCGGCCAGGCACTCTTGCTCAGCTCGCTCCAGGGCAGTTTCTTCCACCAATACGCCCTGGCGCTCGTATCGCTTACGTGCCCTGCTGAAGCGCACCACGACCGCCGACAGCGCACTGTGCTTGCGAGCCCTCCGCGTCAGGGCCGTGTCGCCCCGATGCAGATACACCAGGTGATCGAGATCGGCACAGCTCAGGCAGAGCGGTCGTTCACTTTCCATGAACAGGAATTCGCGGGCCAACAAATCCTTGCCACAGTCGGCGCACTTGGAGTCGCGCAGGACGTCGAACACGACGAGGTCCTTCGCTTCACGTGGTGGGTTCTGGTCGGCAGTTGGCTCCGGCTTCATTGCATCACTAAGCTGCTCTTCTGCGGGCCCCGTCAAGAGGAGAATCGCCCGAGACTGCAAAACGAGATAGGCGTCGGGTTGCGCGTACCCTCCGTGCGGGCATTCTAGCGCTTGTCTGGGCGTTGTTGCCAATGGAGGTGAGGCGGAAGGCTGAGCGCTCGGTTCAGGCGGCGTCGGGTTGGTTCCGAAGATGAACAGGTCATTCACCGGATGCCCCAGGTTCTGTTTGCACCCGAGGTACCGCTCCGTCGTCTGGACCGATGCGTGGCCGAGCAGAAACTGGATCTGCTCCAGCTCGCCCCCGCTGGTGTGGCATAACTTGGCACAGGTCCTTCTCAAGTCGTGCGGAGCAATATGCCGGAGCCCGGCTCTCAGCTTCTTCACGTGCTCCACCTCTTTGCGTTCCTTGGCCGTGGTCACCGGCTTGGAGCGGATGTTTCTCCGGCGGCCTGCCGCATGAGCCGACCGCGCCGACCTTCGTCGGGTCCTGGTCGGTGTAAAGAGCGCGTACCCGGTACGGGTGAGCTGAGGTCCAGGCCGAGGATGAAGCCAGAGGTGGATGCCGGGGTCCTCGGGGGATCGCCGGAGTTTCGACGGCGACTTGCGGTGCGCTAACGCTTCCACAAAGGAAAAGGCCCCAGCTGATCAGCCGGGGCCTTCATCTTTTTCGTGGGCGTCGCCTACTTCACGTGCGTCGTGCCCTTGCCCATCGTGCCAAGCCGAGCCGCGCCACGCCCTGCCACGCCAAGCCATGCCCAGTAGTTCATCAGAACGATCGGTCCTGTCGCTGGGTTCTGCCGCTGGGCTGTGGTCGATGACTTCTGCCCCTGGGCTCTGCCTTGGGACTCCACCGAGCTTTCGTTCCGACAATTTCAGCGTACCCCCCACCGTGACGATTGGTCAAACGGGGACTAGCATCCCGGCAGGCGATTGGCACGCACTTCCGTTCAGCTAGCGGCACCGGCATCTCCGCTGCCCAGCCGCGCCAGGCTAGCCGATACGGGCTCCCTTGATTAACAAATCGGTCGGGGTCGGCATGGCCATGCTGTGCGGTCCTACTTCCATTGGCTGTCCGTTTTTTTAATCTATAAGGGGCCATCCGCAATTGGCAGGAAAGCATCTTCGGAAACGTGAGGTTGGATTGCCTCCCGAACGTGACATCCCTTCCGATGACGCCATAAGACTCGCCAACGAGATGACTCCCGGGCGCGACCTACGGAACTCAACGCGACGCGCCTTGCATTGTCCTGTGACTCTAAGGTTTGGTGGCGCGAAATACTGCGGCGAAACGATTGATATTTCCGGAGGTGGCGTCCTGCTTCGCACCGAATGTCCAGTAACAACCGGCTCCAGCGTGCATTGCACGATTGAGCTGCCCGGTGACGCCTTTGGAATGAAGACCTCAGTAAAGGTGAACTGCCGGGGTCGCGTGACTCGGTGTTCACCTGCTTCAAACTGCCGGTCTCGGGATGTTGCCATTGTCATCGATGATTACCATTTCCAAAGTTCGCGGAAGCGGCCTCTAAATCGACCTTGCGAAAGACGGCTTAGTATCATCCGTCCCCAGGACACCGATTTGTAAGACATTGGTTGCCCAGTTCGCGGTCGATTAGCGAGAGCGTTTTCCTCACCCTCAACAAAATGTGCTTTCGTCATACGGCAAGGAGGCCGGACGAAGGCATCGCAGAGGATGTCACACGGGATAGAGATTGGTTTGATTTGAAGGGACATTTGTGAACCTGAACAAGTTTCTTAAAACCGCGCTCAAAACCGGACTGTATTTCTTAGAGCAGTCGGACAAAGCGACGGCACCAATTCGGAAGCGGGTAAAAGACCAGGTTGAAGGCCTCACTGATCGCACACGGCAGGCGATCCTTGGCCCAGAGGACCACACCGTACGCAATGCGGTCAGTCTTGCGGCGGGAATCGGCCTTGGTGTTGCGCTCGGAATGATTTTCGCGCCAGCTAGTGGAGAGGAAACCCGCCGCTTCCTCGCAGAAAAAGCCCAGGACGCTCGGGCTAAAGTCCGAGGACGATTTCCTCCTGAGAACGGTTCGACGGTGGCTGATGCGCGATGAACCTGTGTTTCGTTCTTCTTTGGAAAAAGGCGCACTGTGCCAAAGGTAGTACAACTTCTGATAGAACGCCTGTGTTGCAGCCCGTAACGCTACTCTTCACAACGGCTCCCGATCTTCTTGTAAAAAGCCTTGTGTAGAAAAGTCCAATGCAGTAGAGCTGGACCTAACTCCAGGTCATGGCTGACGAAAAGCGGGCTGCCCGGGTACTCTGATTTATGAATTTCTTAGATAGCATTTAGACCAAACTTATACCTCAAGGATTCCAATAGAACCGTCGCTCCATGGAGGTCCTGTGGCACTGACGGTTTTCATTGCTCTTTCTGCTATGGGGGTCTTCCTATTGGTTTGTTTCCTGGCCAGATTTTGCCGCGACGGCAAGCACAATTGCGCCGCTTCAGATCACGGCAACATCCACAAGGTGTAATCGTGAAGTCACAATGGTTGGCGGGAGTTGTAGCCGTGCATTTCATTGTGTCCGCCTGGAGCGAACGTCGCCTGGCCCGGAAATGAGCACTCTTAAGACTGGCTCAATGCCTGATATGCAGAATTTAGCCCCGCTATCACACCGTTGAAGATAAGCCGGAAGCAGTGGGAAATCTCAACGGAGATTAACGAGCCAGATTGTCGTGATAACGGCGATCGCATCAGACCCGCCAAACCAGACATCCCAGTGCTTGATCTGCGCGTACTCAATGGTTTGAATCCGGCAAAGCCGTTAGCTATTGTGAACAGGCATTTGGATAACCAAACCCGGAAGCAGGATCTCCGTTGTCGTTGCAGCGCTACTCATCCTTGCATTCCGGTGCCAAATACGATGCACCTGCTCGCAGAAGTCTACTTCCCAATGGGCCCACATCACTGACAAGCGACCATAAAATGCAGCAAACTTCTCTTAGATCGCGGAAGATCGGCCTTCCCATTGTGAAGAGGAACGAGTGAAAACGTTGATCGTGTTCTCCGGGCCGTGCGGTGCTGGTAAGTCTACGCTGGCAGGAATGGAATACGCCGGGCTAAGAAACACGGCCTTGTTGTCTCGCGACGATCTGCGCAGTGAGTATTCCGGTTACAACGACTCCGATTTGACGAAGGCGATGATTCAGCGGGCAGCGCAAATGTTGAACGCCGGGAACAACTGCATTATCGACGCCTGCAATCTTCATGAACACGACCGGATTCGTTGGGAAACCGTGGCCATCGTTTGCGGCGCTTCATTGGATTGGCGAACTGTCAGCACTGACGTGGAAGTCTGCATAGCTCGCGATGCCGCCCGCGAAGATCCGGTCGGTGATGAACGGATTCGCGAACAGTTTTCCGCCTGCTCCCGCTAAGTTGTCGAAATCGCAACAAAGCTCTCCATCTGCTGGCCGGGATCGGTTACGATGACGCTGGCCCCAGCAACGACGCTCCCACCGTCCGGCGTATTATGTCCTGAGGAACAGCCAAAATGATAAAGCAAAAGGAAGCTTCGGTTCATGCTGATGACGCCCCTGCTCGCCGTTTGCGCATATTGCAACACGCAGTTTTCGGGGAGCGAAGAAGATGTTGCGAACGCCGAGATTCTTATCAAGATGTCGTGCATACTGTCGGGTCTGCTGGCTGCTCGATTGCTAAATCCCCGGAACAGCAGTCGGAAAAATTCCGTATGTCGCTCCTGCATCTTTGAACAGCGACGATTGCCCCGAAGGAGAATTTCACAATGCCCCGCATGATGTGCCTGCAACGCCAACAGTTAGAGAATGGGTGGAGCACTGCGCATGCCCATAAAACAGCATTTGAAAGGCTCATTGGAGCACGAAAGGACTTGAACCCACGAGAGGAAGCAGATCGCGAGAAGATATATGCGGAGTATTTCGCCAAAGTCTCCCAGATTTCCCAGCATGATACAGAAGCCCGCCTCAAGAAGTGCGGATGCCAATAGACCGACCAAGTTAAAAGCCTATGTGACGATCCACCCCCGCCCGTTGCAAGTTGTGCAGCGTTCCATCCCACTATCGCGTGCAGCTTCGGCTCACTACCGTTAAATCCATCACGTCTTCCGGTGCGGTTGCCAGAATGTCGAGGTTGCATGCGTCCCGACGAGACCGTCGCAATGGGTTAGGTGGATGTGCTCCCTCTTTCGGGGCAAAAAAGGGCGGCCCTTGCCAAGCCGCCCTAATGCTATCGTCTTTGTACTCAGCGCGACCACGTGCTCAATTGGTCCGCCGAGGGTTTTTGTGTCCGCGTAATCTACTTCGAGTCGACGGCGCGAGTCAATCAGAATTCTGGTAGTGTCCTAATTTATCCAAATTAGGACACCACCAGAATTTCCTACATCGAAGATGGCGCTGGGGCACTATTACAAAGATGCTCGACCTCGGAACAGAAACTCCGTTTGCGACTGGGCACTCGGCACTGACGACAGCTGTGGCTATCACCTTTGAACACGATTTGCAGCCACTTTTCAGTAGAAAACTGAGTTATGGATGCTTTCTGGCCGAGAGGCACCATGCTCATGTCCTCGCTGGTGTTTATCTACTCCGGAAACCCGATCGCGTGTTTTGCCGTCCTTCCGCAGGGTCAGGACAAACCAGCCCTCTGTCTTTAAGCGGAACCTCGTCCAGGCCCGGCTGATCATGATAGCGAGTTCAGCATCGCTAGCACGTACTTGGTTAGTGTCGATGACGCTGAACTCGAAAACCGGTACGTCGTCGGTGGCCAATACCTCGGGGTGGTCGGTTACGAATGTCCGAAAAGTTAACCACCTCTGTTTCGATTCCTCGCTCAAAGCATCGGCGGGCATGATGACAGCGAAAAATTCTTGCGTCTCAGCTCTTCGGCCAGCCTGGCCAGGTGACTAGGGAAGACGAGTACGGCGCGGCGTTTCTTTCGCACCCTCAGGAAACTGGCTTTCATCAGTGGATCAACTCCTCATGATTCAACATCACACGCGCCCCGTACCGTGACATCCTTGGCATACGCCGGTCGAACGACAACGGGTACAGTCTGCCAAGTAATTCTCAAGTTTTCCAAAACCAGGGTACCCAAATCTTCCCGTCCCTCGGCACAAGTCGCACCGACCTGAACCGGAGCACTGCGGACATTCCCGCTTCTGTTTCTCCACCATGTTTTCCTCCGATGTCGCCGGGCGCATTTCCAGGTGCGCGGCCTGCGAACTGGTATATATCTACCTACCTGCAGCTAAATCGGGTAAATAATTTGGCAAACTTCCCCAAATTCCGTTCTGGTGCGTAGATTGATCATGAAGGGAGTAATGTGAGCCACCGCCATTTCTGCGATTTTGCCGGACACGACTGGTACTGCGACGGCACAGCGCTACGGCCTGACGCCGGTGATACTAAGCCCTCCACCTGCATGTGTCTGGTCCATCATGTGTCGATGGAAGAGGGTGACCATAGCCATTGCCCGGTGGAATTGCTGGCCTGTCCGGAGCATCTGGGCGAACAGCAGCGCATCATGAAAGAGACCGCGATCGATATCACCCCGTCAGAAGATCATGCCAGCCCGGAGACGAAACCGTTCCACGACGATGATGGAAACCCGATTGTGGGATTCTGCTTCTGGTGCGGAAAGGATTTTTACTCTCACGACGAGGTCTGGGCGCATAACGCGAACCATATGGCTGCATGCCCAGACTTCCAGGAGTTTCTCCGGCAGCAACCGAGCGGAAATGAATCCCCAGCGACCGCTGACGGGGTGGACGAGGACGAGAGCCAGGGCCGAAGCAAATGACTGGAGATCGTACACGAGACCTCAATCATCGGCGGAGTTCGAAACTGAGCACCTTTCACAACCGGATCGAGGCTGGAGGTTCCTGCCAGAAGCTTCCGGGCGGCAACTCTTCAGGCTCGTTGGCGATTGCTAACCGAGGTCATCGACAGTGCGGATTGTCTGTCTCAGCGATACCCATGAACTCCATCGAGAAGTCGAAGTGCCTCAAGGTGACCTCCTCATCCACGCTGGGGACTTTACCTTCTTCTCCAAACGTCCGTCGATGCTGCGTGATTTCAATGAGTGGCTGGGCTCAATGCCGCATCGCTACAAGCTCGTTGTTCCAGGCAATCACGACTTTCTCTTGGAAGAGCCTCGTAATCGCAGCGTCATCACAAACGCAGTAATGCTAGTCGACTCCGGCATAAAGATTCAAGGTATCAAGATTTGGGGCTCGCCTGTTACGCCCTTATATGGTGGGGCGTTTGGCCTCTCCGATGCGGCAGACCGAAAACGGCACTGGGCAAAGATTCCGGAGGACACCGACATCGTCATCACGCACGGGCCAGCATTCGGAATTCTCGACCGAAACACGGACAGCGACATTTACCAAGGCTGCCCGGAGTTGCGGGACGCAATCCAACGAGTACGTCCGCGCTTGCATGTGTTCGGACATGTCCACAGCGGATACGGCATCCTGCGCACTAAACACACGTACCACATCAACGCTGCATTATTTGATGAATGGGGAGGCGTCGAGAGAAAACCGATCGCGGTGGATTTGGATACCGGCAGAAGCAATAGCGGGGATACCGCAGGACGGACCCGTTGAATGCTCGTAACAAGTTCGGCCTTTTCTGTCTCGCTTCCCGTTGGAGTCACCTTGGAAGTGCTAGAGCCGGGCGTATCCTGTTCGCGAGCCGCCCGGAAGATGGTTGTGCTGTGCCGCTTGCTCCTCAGATATCTCCTGGAGACAAGAGCGCAAACAGATATGACGACCAAGTCGTTTCATGCCGAGGCGCAGCGTATCCGCACAGTGGGCGGCTATCCGACTTTGGAAAAGACATTGCGGAAGGCGGTAAGGGTCCTCGCAGATAATGGTATCCCCCACTTGGTCGGGGGCAGCTATGCGGTGCAGGAGAGAGGCTGGCCGCGTTATGGCAGAGACGTCGATTTGATCGTTACGGACGTCGTAGAAGCGCGTGAGAAGCTGACAGCCACCGGGTTCCAAGATTCTCCGCGATGGTGCTTTTGCCCGTATTTTGCTCCCCCAGAATCAGCAGCAGCGGCCATAAGCTGTATGCGTTGGCTACCCACAGGAACATCAAGCGAGCAAACAACATCTGCTGCGCCTGTTCCGGCGTCATTTCCTGATCTCCAAACAAACAACTGAAGTGACGTCCCAGGGGCGTTTCTGGCAAGTAACCCAGGCCTTTGCCCTTGAGCTGGGCCGAAAGCTCCTGAAGCTTTTCCTGGTTATCGTCGGTCTCCAATGACGGCCATGGCTTCACGGAATTGTCGACCAAAATAACTCCATCGACCCCGTTACGCTGCTCGGTGATTTCCGTTTCCGTGATCTTGATCACGCGATTGTTGCCAGCGTTCACATAGATCGCTTCGTTCGTGATCATGCCAAGGCGATGGACCTGACGGGTCGAAGCGGTAGAACGAATCGTGCTGGCAATGTTATCCAGCAGGAATTTATAGTCCCGTTGGCCGATCAAGACGCCGTAGTCACTCATCAAATCCGAAAAAGACTCGGCTCCTGGGATAAAATACACGAGTCTGCCATCATTAAGAAATACCGCTGGCTCCGGACAATTCAATAGCTTGCCCTGCTGGCGGAGATCATTCAGGACAAAGTTGAGGACGCGGTTATCGCGCACGTTGTCAGGAATCGGTTCGACCTTCGTGCCGTGATCATTGCGAATCCCGTCCAGCTGTTCTTTGACCAGGCACCATGGCGTCGCGGGTTGAGGTGTTTCAACCGTGGGTGTCATACCACACCGTCCACGTCTTGCTCGGGTGAAGGTGCGCCCAGCTGAACGTCAGCTTCGGCCAGCCGTTCCGCCAGGGTGCGGTTGCGCCGGATGCCATACTGGCTAGCGATGCCAGAAATCGTGGAAGGTGACAGGTTGAGACTCTCTGCGATCTCGCGGTACCGCAACTCCGGGTGATCGGCGATGAACTTTGCGATTTTAGATTTGATATCGTTCATTTTTTCTCCTACACCCATGGACCCGGAAGTCGAAACTTGCATTAACTTACGATTGCGCAGGTGGGTAAAGCATGGTTCGGGATCAGGTACACCGGTACATCCTTCCGGCGAAAGACGGTGATGAGATCGGCATCGCGCAGGAAATAGCCGACGTTCTGGGCCTGGAGTTTGCTCTGCCCGTACCTGTCGGCCAGCTGCGCGAGGCTCAGTTGTTGTTTGGCTCCTCCCGCCCTGGTGAAGTGCCGGGTTCTTAAACCAGTGGATGGGGATGCGCATGATTGCTCCTATGGGACTAAATCTTCCTTATCGATAGGTAGTTACTGCAGGTCGGGGACAAATTCGTAATATTTAAAAAAAATAGATGAATGGCTGTCGGCCATCGACCAGAAGCCGGACCCGCCTGGTCGATCGCGCCTGGCACGTGACGCACCCCTGCTCAATTTGTTCTTTGGTCAGACCGTGGGGTCTATTGAGACGATTGCGCGGCCAACCTAATCAGTGCGGTCGGGAAGGCGGCAATCCTTGCTGATGGGGGTTACCGAGCAGATGACGGTGCGCTTCACTCACTTGGCCTGCCGATTTTGTGGCTCTGCACATCTGATTCAGGTGTTTCACCACGGCGTCATGCCACATCGGCCTGCCGTTGCTCGGGTGGAGGAGGCAGGAGTCGAGTATCCAGGGGGAGCTGATGACAAGCGCTTGCCTGGCTGGTTGGGAAGCCATGGCCCAACTGTTCGGTTGTTGCACTCGGGTTTTAGCTGGATGCTGGGAGTCCGAACCCAGGTGACAGGAGACCGCTCCTGTTTATTCCACCTGGGCGGCCAACGGATGGGCCAAGCAGGGCAAAGTTAAGGGACGGTCGCCAACAGCTGGCAGTAGGCTGGATCAGGGTTGCGGGTTTTTGCCAGGCCACCCCTCTGCTGCTTTAGCTGTTTGTTGATGTTGTCGGGCTTGTCAGGGCTTCGTCGCACTGTATGACAGGCTTAAGCCTCACAGATTCTGGGGTTTGTGATCAACTGTCAGGTATGTCAGGCTAATCCTGAGAATCTGTGAAGCAGAGACTTGGATGAGACCCGTATTAAGAGGTACCAACCTGGGCCTGACGATCCTGCCACAACAACAAGCGAGCGGCTAGGCAGCAGGGCGAAAGCCCCACCCGTCAGGAACTTAGAGGGCCTATGCCCGATCAAGCGTACCAATTGGGAGCCTGACAGCGGCCTGACAACTGACGCCTGATACGAAGCTGCTCTGACCCGCCACGCTTGTGGAAGGACGTCCAAGATTCTCCGCCAGCCTGTGACTGGGCCGACCAAATCCTGATAAAGACAATTCAGCCATAGACTGGGATCAACCTGCCGCTCGAGCCAGCCGAGAGGATTGCTTCCTGGGATCGGTGGATTTAATGACGGCTCCAGATCATCCACCAGGAGCGGGCGAGCCGATCGATCGCGCCCAGCACATCCCGCTCGCCATTCTTGGTGACCAGGGCGGCCCCCTGCTTAAGCATTTCTTTATTTAAACCCGTGGGAAAGAGCGGTTCGAGGTCGGTGACCATGCTGGCCGTCAGGCTGACCAAGGCGGTGGCGGCGGAAGATGTGGTGATGGGTACTGTCGTCCGGATACCGTGCGGCGCTTCCTCTTCGGCATAAAGGACCGTCACGTCAGAACGCTTGACGACCGCCGAGGTGGCACATCGCCAAGCGTGGCCCGATTTATCCGCCGTAATCCCAATCCCGTTCCATCGCTTCCGCTTCCTGCCGCAGGTAAATTTCCTCAAGATCCACATACATTCCATTAGACAGCCCGCAGCAGTCGCGCAGCATCATCAGGCCATTCAAATCAATGCGATCGCTGCTGGCTGTAAGTTTCCCATCTGCTACCTTCACGAGCCTGGCGTGCTCAAGCATCTGCAGTGCCGATGAGAACTCCGCCGCCGCTCCGCACCAGTCCGCGTTCAGATCACCTATAGGAGTGTCGGAGCAAATGTTTGTCTCGGCGTCACCGTGTTGAATGATCAACAGGAACAGGCGCAATGCAAACTTGAATTGCAAGCAGGCCTCGCCTGGTTCCCGAACCTGCGGTTGAAAGTTCCGTTCCCGCTTATCACGTTCATGGTCGGGGTGACAGTCGGTGTTAGCGATTTGGGCGTGCAAGCGTCCGACCCGGCTCTTCTCCCAACTTTCGTCGAGCCTATCTAAAATCGTGTTGTCATCCCAGATTTCGACATCAAGGTCGTCGGCGTCGAGGATTGGATTTACCGTTGTTACGAGGTCTTCGTCATTTTCGAAATGTGCCATTGGTATTGCTCCTTCGACCCAATGCAAAATTAGGTCTGTGAGGGAATACCTGATGAGGAGAAGATTCTCTAATTACTTTGAAAATATTTTTGGATTTATTGCGGCGGGTTAATTCTGGGGGTTCAGGCTGTCGTCATGGAGTTCGGCCACCGCCCCCGGCGCAGTGGTTCGGCCTCGGTGAAGATCAAGCGACGGCGGAACGCGATCGGGCTGTCTTCCAGGAACACCGGCTTCGCGGCCTGGGCGTCGTCGGAGAACCAGGGCTCGTCGAGGAACCGGCGCTCATCATTAGTCCAGTCAGGGATGCGCAGGGACCAGCGCCTCGCCAGGTGTTCACCCACTGCACCGATGTATGCGTCGAATAGGTTCCTGCCGATGATGGCTGGTGCCTCGTCGATCATCCTTTGCGGCCCCAGCTGGCCATCGAGCCCCCGCACAGCGAGATAGAATTCATCGAGGAATTCATCAATCGCGATGCGCTCTAGCTCGCCCGCCGCCACGCGTTCGACCGCTTCCTTAAGACTTTGGGGTCGCATTCAGCCGCCTCACCAGTGGATTGTCTTCATTCTACGACCTGATTACGACCAGATGGCGGAGATCCGTAACGCGCACTGGTACAGCCTGCTCTGCTTGTTGCGCCAGTTTGCAGCACCACGATCGACTCGAAGACCTTGTCGTGGTCGAGCCGGAGGGTGTCGAGATACCTCGCTTTGGAGGGTGAGATTCCCATCCGGCGCAGGTTTTCCATGTCGTTGTCTTTCACGAAGGCCCAGCCGATCAGGTCCTTATAAAGGCAGTTCAGACGCAGCTGAGGGTCAACCTCCTGGCTGAGCCATTCGGTGGGATGCTTCCAAGGGTCATTCCACTCGATGAATGGCTCCACGTCGTCGACCAGCAGGCGCACGGCCCGGTCGAGCGCACCCCGCACGTCCAGCACACCGTGCTTGGTGATGCGGTTGACCACCTGCTCGATCTTTTCCTTGGTCAGCTCCTGCGGGTCCATAAGGTGATCGAAGCCGCCAGCCTGACCAGGGCGTTGGCAGCAGCCGAGCCCTTGATGATGGGTTCCGCCGACCAGATGCCGGTGCGACGCCGCACCTCTGCCGAGAGGTCGATCTGGTGGGCCCCATACACCTGAAACAGGCATCCTTCTTTGCCCACCAAGTCGTCGTCGGTCACCCGGGTGCGGGTTTCGACCTGGCGACCGAGGTCCTGCTCGATGTAGCAGATGTGCGCCGGGGTCAACAGCACGTTCGATTCGCTGTCACCGTCTTTCCGGAGTTCAACGAATCGGTCGATTAACCGTTCCGGCACTCCGGAAGGCAGTTGCGAAGCACGGCGTTATTCAGCGTAGGGCAACATCAGAACGGCGTCTGTTTCTCTACCTTCTTCGCGAAAACAGAGACCTTTTTTGCTGGAATCTAGTCGATGGAGTGTGAGAGCACAGACTGGGGAGCGTCCGTATCACTTGGGCACGTGCGTAGAGTCACCGTAGAGCATCTGGCCATCCGTAATACTATTGGAGCGACATCTGAACTGCATCCTCTTCCGATCTGGAGGCTATTTTGCAAAAGCTCTTCTCGTGCTTCCTCTTGATGTTGTGTTTGTGCCCAGTTGCAGCGCTCGCGAAACCGAAAGTGAAAGCCTACAAGAACGCTCCCCAAGAAGTGTTCCAGGCGGCGATGCGAACCGCCAGAGAACGCCACGTAGTGACGTATGTGGATGAGAAGAATCTGATGTTCACGTTTCAGACCGGAACTTCCATGCTGTCGTATGGATTTATCGCCAACGCATCTGTCGAGCAGGACCCGGACGGGACCAGCAAACTAATCATCAACGTTCAACACAAAAACGACGGTAAGAACGCGAGTTTC
The DNA here is from genome assembly GCA_963698845.1 of uncultured Acidobacteriaceae bacterium. Classification (GTDB taxonomy): domain Bacteria; phylum Acidobacteriota; class Terriglobia; order Terriglobales; family Acidobacteriaceae; genus Bog-257. The sequence continues at coordinate 702,040 of CAVOSH010000003.1, read as the reverse complement.
TCATTCAACGCCGGTGACCGAATGGCCGACAAATTCTTCGAACAAGTAGGGGAAGAATTAGCACGAAATCCGACGCAAAAGGTTGCGGATAAACCTGACGCCGCACATATCGAAGCTCCTCCACAAGCGCAGCCTACGAGCCTTAAAGAGCAGCCAGAAACCGGAGCTGTGACCGTGGTCTCTACTCCGGACGGAGCGGAAGTAAGCGTCGATGGGAACTTTGTGGGAAACACACCTTCCACTCTAAAATTGTCGCCAGGCAAACACACATTCGGAGTTGTCCTAAGCGGATTCAAGCCTTGGAATCGCGAACTCACGGTGGTATCTGGTTCGGAGGTGAAGCTAAGCGCCACCTTGGAAAAGTAGCAAAGTACGGTCATTCGCAGGTGTCTTCGGCCTTGCTGAACTCAGCCAGGGCTGGACCAGAAAACCCTCGACTCGGTTTTAGAACGCCTCCGAGTACCGCCTGGATGTCGCTCTCGACCTGCCAATCGAGGCATTCGAGGCCCTCCTACCCATGCGCGTAGCGACCTAGTGCGTCCCCCAGGATGCCCCATTCGGGGTCGTCTTTTGAAAGTTTACAGAACCTCTCGTGCAGTTCATCTACGTTTTCGTCCGTGACCACGATCTCCCCTGGGGGGACCGCAGTCTCTCCGGAAGGCTGGGTCACTACCCGTTGAGGTCGCTCACTCTGCTTGTTGTGGTTCGTCGCCATCGCTGCCTACCTGTTTATTTTACATTTTCGGATGCGCCGCGATACCCAGATCCCGGTGCGGCGCTTTAGGGCGGCTGACGCGTCGATTGATGACTGCCATAAACCTGGTTCAAGACACCTTCTTTGCCCAGGAGGTCGTCGTCTGTCACCCGGGTGCGGATTTCGATCTGGTGGCCGAGGTCCTGTTCGGTGTAGCGGAGGTGGGCTGGGTCGCCGCCATCACGATGTTGTGCTTCGGCGTCAATGTACTGGGAAAGACACCAACTAAGAGAAATCCGACTTCCGACCCCTTTTATGAGAAGGCTGGCGATCCCGGTATAGCAGAGGGAAATCAAGAACCTGCTCTTACCAATCCGGCCTTTTGAATCCATTTTGAGATTGTGAGGCAGTATGGAAACACGCACGTATCATCACCTGGCGGATGTGATCGAGAACTGGGGCAAGGCTCTGAAGGTGTCGGAGTTCGCGGAACTGATGAACTGCTCCGAGGGCGTCATATATGACCTGGTTAACAAAGGCCAGATTTCTTGGTTCCGCTGTGGCGGCATCAAGTTTGAACCCGCAACCACGGCGAAGTGGCTGCGGGACTCGATTGGCTAAAACTACGAGAAGGCGTCGGCTGAGGCCTGCTGCAAGTCCTTGGTAGACGCCGGGCGAAGGTAGCGCTCGGTTGTTTCAAGCCGAGAATGGCCAGCGAGCTTTTGCACGTTGCGCGAATTCGTGTGATCCAGCATCGTAGTGAGGTATGTTGACCTGAATGTTTTCAACAGAGCCTGCCCACATTCCTGGCGCTCCTGGCAGCCCTTACACGTACCGCAGTTCAACCCAGCCCGACGCCAATACGCCTTGAGCGATTTCAACCACTTCGTGTTGGGCCGGTCATTCATTGTGCCGAGCACGAACCGAGTATTGGGGTTCTTCTGGTGCGAAACCTTTAATTTTTCGAAAAGGCTCGGGGGAATGGGCACGTCCCTTTCCTCGGAGTCCTTCGAGACGAATTTCAGTTCGGGGTCCCACGGAAAGCTGCCCGGCTTCTTGAAGCGCACCGAAGCCACCCGTTTCTCCCAGTCGATATCGGTCCACTCCCAAAACGCCAACTCTTCGTCCCGGAAGCCCAGTTTCCAAAAACATTCCCAACTAAGTGCAGCGTACGGTGACGATGCAGCGATCAGGCGTTCAATCTGGTCACCCTGGTAAGTCTTCACTTCGAGTTTGGGGACCAGTGCGAGCCTGTGGTTGGTGCGCTCGTCGATCAGCTTATTGGGGTCAATGCCGCAGTGGCGCAGGAACGTCCGGACCAGTGTGTACCGGTTAGCCCGAGTGCTCTTCGCACGACCCTGCCGTTCCATCCACCGGTCGTACCGAATCACATCGTGCTCGGTGATTTGTGGTGGAAACAGCTTCCGCCCCGGCTTGGAGATGCCCGGTTTAATTTCCTCCCCTGGGTACGACCCTGCGAGCACGATGTCGACGAATTGAGCCACCACCACGTTATACATCGCGATGGTGTCTTCGGAGCCGCAGGCATACTTGTCCAGGAAGGTCTCGCGAAGCTCGGCGATGGATTTGGACCTGACGGGCAAAGGATCGTACCCGGGGGTCTTAATGCCGGTCCGCTCGAACAGGATGCTGGACTCGCGACGTTTGGTGAAGTCCCGCAGCCTGGCCTCAGCACGTTGCAGGTCGCGACCGACGTTCTCGTACTTGGTTTTCCGGCCTTCGTAGAATTTGATGACGAAGTAGCCGTCAGGACAGTCATGACTCTCACCCTTGTAGAGCATGGCTGTGGGATTGATGCGTTTGTTGGAATGTTTGGCGATTGGCCCCCGACGTACTCCGATGCCGGGGATATTGGCGACACGAACTAGCGTTGCTTTCCGGTTCACGGGAAATGTCCTCTAATAGAGGGCCCCGTAGTGCAAAAATCGAAATACGCTGTCGGTCACGAATTCGGAGCAGTGTTTATGCGGGTCCCGCTACCGGACCGGATTCTCCCTTCTTCGGCACCAACAGTTTTCAGCATTCAATCTAGAGTAGTTCGGCGATTCGCTCGGGATTTCGCCTGTGCGCTCAATCGCGTCTTTAGCTCACGGCGTGATCTCAAACGCGACGCCTTGATTAGCAGTCCCGCCTACAGCCGCTGTGCCAAAGACGTTTCCGTGGGCATCGACGGCCACACTTCCATACGGTGAAGCTCCGTCGTTGCCGCCGGCGAAGTCGTGCAGGTCGGTCAGCGTCCAGCCGTTGTCTCCGGGCGTCAGCTTGAAGACCGATCCCAGTCCGAACGCGCCATCGCCGTTCGTAACGCCGTAAAGGTTTCCGCTGGCGTCCCAGGTCAGGTCGTTATACGGGCCGCCGTAACCGCCGGCGAAGCTGTAGAGCGTGGTGAACGTCCAGCCCTGGCGGGAAGGCAGCAGTTCGTACACCGTACCGCCGCCGTTGACGCCGCCATCAAACGTAGTGCCGTAGAGATTGCCGGCTGCATCCAGGATCACACCGCCCACCGGATTCTGGCCGTCACTCAAGCCCTGGAAGTCGTAGATGACGCTCTCTCTCCAACCTTCCCCGCTATGGACCAGCTGATACACCGCGCCCACACCATTGGCGCCGCCAAACGAGGTGGTTCCGAAAAGATTGCCGGATGGATCGAGCGTGACGCCTGCCACAGGATTGACCGCATCGGTTCCTCCCGTGAAGCTGTAGAGCAAGCTTTCGGTCCAGGTTGGTCCCAGGTGTTTGACTTCGAAGACAGCGCCATTGCCGTTGGCGCCTCCCAGGTTCAAGGTTCCATACACATTGCCAGCCGCATCCAGCACCGCTCCGCCGATGGGCTGTGAGCCGTCCTGTCCGCTGCCAAAGCGGTGAAGGACCGTGTCTTTCCACAAGCAGTTGGAGCTGGAGCAGGTCGTCGCAGCCGGCTGAACGCTCCAGACCGTACCGAAAACTCCTCCACTTTCGGTGGTTCCATAGAGTCGGCTGTCAGGGCCGATGGCTACAGAACCAAAGGCCGGCCCGGATCCGTCAGGCACGCCGAAAAAGCTGTACAGGGTCGTGTACACCCAGGAAGAACCGTTGTACGTCATTCGATAAACGGTGCCATTGCCAGTGGCGCCGCCGAGATAGGTACTGCCATAAAGATTTCCGTACGCATCGAGTGTCGGTCCGGCGTATGGTGAGGCCCCGCCGGTGTCGCCGGGAAAGTTGTAGATCACGTTGTAGGTCTGCGCGTGTGCTGGCTGCGAGGCAATGGTAAGCAGCGAAATTATGCCGAGCGAGGCGAGGAGGAACCTAGTGCGGCGGCCTTTTGCGAGACGGCCGAGCGAAGAATGCATGCGAACTCCCTGAGTTGATGTGGTTGTCGCTCGGCCAATAGCGATGCCAAGCATTATCAACCCGCGGAGGCGCATCGGTATATCGTGGGTTTGCTAAATTGTGGTGAAGCGCTGCAAATGCCTGAGGGAGGGCTCGTCGGCCTGAAGGCCGCCTCGCCGTCAAAATAATTAAGGAGCTTTACGACACGGCTGAAGCCGTGCCCTTTCAAAGCTAATCGCCAGCGACCATTACAAAGCCGTGCCCTGGCAAGACTGGTTGCCTGGCCGCAGCTGGTGAAGCCGTGCCCTTTGCAGGCCTGGCGAATACAATCTGGAGCTGAGCCGTTTCCATGCGAAGCGGAAGGGATCTGTAGTTGGTCACACAGGCGCGTCCTTCGACTGCTCATGCCGTTCCCGCCCCAGACCAAAAGAAGGCCTGGAACGGGGCACCCGCGTGGACCGAAAAGATCAGGCAGGACTTCACCACTTCACGAATACAATTTCAAGCTGAGTTTTCCATGCCCGCAAAAGTCGATCTCTACAACAACGCTTACGGCAATTACGGTGAAGAGGTCTATCGCCAGATCCGCCTTGAGACCTACGGAGAAGATTTCGGTCAGACCAGTTGGGTCACCAGCACCGAATCCGCTGAGATTCCTAAACTGTTGGGGCTCACATCGAATTCCTATGTGCTGGAAGTCGGCTGTGGATCCGGACGCTATGCATTGCAGGTGGCGGAAACCATCGGCTGCAACATTCTTGGCGTCGACATTAACGCCTCGGGAATAGCCACAGCCAATCGACTGGCGGCTTCGCGAAACGTGCGGCAGGCGCGCTTTGAACCCTGTGACGTTTCGCAGAAGCTCGCATTTGCTAATGCGGCCTTCGATGCCGTCTTCTCCAACGATGTGCTATGCCACATTCCCGGACGCCCGGCTCTACTGGCTGAATTATTCCGCGTACTCAAGGCCGGAGCGCGCTTGCTGTTCAGCGATGCGCTCATCATCGGTAGAACGGTCACGCATCTTGAGATCGCCACGCGTAGTTCGATCGGCTACTACGTCTTCAGTCCGCCGGGTGAGAACGAACGCATGCTGCAGCAGACCGGGTTCGAACTTGTCAGCGTTACCGACACCAGCGCCGAGGCCGCAGCCGTCGCCAGGCGTTGGCACGATGCCAGGGCGAAGCGGGAAGAAGCTTTGCGCTCGATCGAGGGCGCGGAAACTTTCGCGGGCATCCAACTTTTTCTTACCTGCGTTTACGAACTCACCAGCGAGAGGCGGCTGCTGCGCCGGCTCTACGTTGCGCAGAAGCCTGACTGATCGAGCCGTTGAGCGGCGCTTACCGGCGTCCGCCCCAACTCCGACCACCACCGCCGCCGCTGCGATCGCCGCCCCAGCCTGAGCGCTGGCCTTGCGAGTAGCGCTGGCTTTCGGTCGCGCCCCGTTGCCGGTCCTGCGCTGCCTGGTTCAGGTCGCTGGTTGAGCCCATCGGCTTCTGCTGTGCCGAGTAGTTCCCCGCTCCACTATTGGGATGTTGCTGGCTGTAGCTCTGCGTCTTCTGCTGAGCCTGCTGCTGTGTCGGTTTGTTCACATCGTTCCAGGTGCCGTTGTCGTACTTCTGCCAGCCGGAGCCGGTGTTCTTGTACGCATTGCCGTCGTGGCCGGCGTACATGTCTCCATTGGACGTCTTTCCCGCTGCGGTGTTGCCGTAAGCGGTGCTGGTCGCTGCGCCCTTTCCGCCTTGCGAGGTCTGCACTGTGCCGACCGAACCATAGGCGTTCGAAGCATGTTGCGTGTATGCGGTGTTGCCATTCTTGCTGACTACCGACTGTCCCCACGATCCGTAGGCATTGCCACCCTGGCGGGTTGCTCCATAGGCGCCGGTGTAGGGGTTGTAGGCCTGTCCGGCCGCTCGATAGCCATAGGCGTTGGAAGCGCTCGCTCCGCGCGCATAGGTTCCGGTGTTGGGGTTATACGACGTTCCCCAGTGAGCGCTGCCGTATGGTCCATAGGCCGAGCCTCCATACCCGTAGGCTCCGGTGTAAGGGTTGTAGGTGTGGTAGCCGTAGGTCGCAGCGTACGGATAGTAATAGCCGTGATAGACGTAGGGCGGATAGTAGTAGCCCGTACCGCTGCACACAATCGCGCCCACCGTCGCTCCCATGATGAACGCGCCCATGTATCCCGCCGTGTAGCTGGCTTGCACATTTCCGTCGGAATACACCTGGGTCACATAGGTCACGTTGTACACCGGTGAACTTGGGGGGATGGTGTAGATCACCTGGGGCACCGTCTGCGCAACCACCCACGGTCCCTGCGGCGTTCCCGCAAGAAACCACACACCCTGATAGCAGAGGTAGTACTGCGACCCGACCTGGATGATTTTATTCGGCGTGTTGCTCGCATACAGCATGGTCGTGCCCGCGATAGGCACAAACTGCGGCTCTCCGACATACGACACTTGAACTTCTTTAGGAGCTTCCGCCGGGTTGACGGTTACGGTCGTCGGAATCTGCGCGATCAGCACCGCATCTTCTGCCTCGGGTGTGCCAGGCACCGAGGCCAGCACACTTCCCGGAGGACTGCTTGCGGGAATGTTCTTGAAATCGGACGGCAGACTGTAAGTCGCGAAGGTCCAGGGTCCGCGCAGCGGAGTGGTCGAAGTGAACCATCGTCCTGAAGTCAGGTAGTAGAAAGCACCGCTGGGCGTGTACTTGAAGACCGGACTGTCGGTGTTCGATGCGTACGACAACTGCGTGCCGGGTATCGCGGTCCACTGCGGGCTGCCCTTGAAGACAACCACCTCGGCCGGGTTGGCGCTGTAGTAAACCATGGGCGCGCTTGCCGCGCTTCCAGCAGGCGCCGGGATAAAGGTTTTGAGGTCTGCGAAGTTCGCGTTCAGCGGCACCTTCGACATCTGCTTGGGGAGCTGACCGGTCGCGGTCCAGGGACCTTGCACGCCCTTCGAGGTTTCCCAGCCCTTGCCGTCGAAGAGGTAGTAGTTGGAACTCGACGCCGCGAAGAACACCGGCCAGTTGGCATTCACGATGAACTGCAAATCCGATTGCGCGATGGGCGCCATGGTCACCGGCCCATTCACCAGCAGCAGGATTGCCGGACGCAGGCTGACAAAGATTTCCGGCGGATCGTTCTTCACCGATGCCACGGGCGGCGTTTCGGTCTTCTTCACGCTCGCCGCCAGCCGCTCCAGCGAGATGTTCATGGTCGCCGCCGGGTTGAGAAACGTTTTCATCAGCTCGTCCATCTTCGCCGTGGTCGCCGGATCGAGCGAGGGAAACGAAATGCTGGTGACCTTAGGATCGCTGAGCAGCACCGTGTGATCATCCATGTTGACCGCCGACTTCATCTCCACCGTCACCACGCCGACATGGCTCTGCCCGCCGGTCGGGGTGAGGGTGAAGGCCATGCGGCCGTCAACCACCTGGTAGTTCTTCCAATCGTCGACCTGAGGCTGGTAGAGCACGAGTTTGCCGCCGGGCTTCGTGATGGTGCGCGGCCACCCCGGGTCCTGCGCTGACGAAAAGGCCGACAGCAGACCTAGTAAGAAGAAAACCACGATACCTTTGGCGGCCAGTCGTCTCACATTTTTATTGGTTGGCATGATCCACACAGCTTTCCTCGGAAAAATATGTTGCCATCTGAAGGAGTCGCCATTAACGGCGTCCACCCAACAGCATGGCCAGCAACATCTCTGATCAGGAGTGCGGCAACGATACCACAGTCGTTCCGCAGTGTCGTTCGTAACCTTCCCTGTCCCAAAACGGTCCAGCGAATGTAAACACTTGGTTACTCCTGACTCTTACCTATGGCATTTAAGGCCGGGCGCCTAGGGCATTGTTCTTATTGTGAGTAGCTGATCGGCAACTCATAGTGAAGGTACCGTCGCGAACAAATTGATCCATGCAAGCCGCGACTTGCGGAACTCCGCTCCCGAGAGCTTGATGAAACTTGCCCTGCTGCTTGCCGTGTGCGTGATGGCTTCGATTGCCTCGGCACAAGTCTCCAATGGATTGCCTATCCCGCCTGCGGCGCTACCGTCTTCAGCCAAGTCGAACAAATGTCCGGATGGAACTCCTGCAACACGCCGAGCTGCGCCGGCGGCAGTGGCAACGGTTCTTACTGGATGGCCCAGAACCAGAACACGCCTTCGCTCTCCGGCTCCAGCACTGAGGTCTATAACACCGGCGTTTGGGACAACGCTCTGTGGTGGAACAAGCTGGGCGCGCACGATACTGCCAGCAATCTGCTGTGGGATTTCTACGTGCAGGTCGACAGCAACGCCGCACAAGGTGCGCAGGCCCTGGAGTATGACTCCTTCCAGTTCGTCGGCGGATATAACTACATGATCGGCAGCCAGTGCAACGTTGCCGCCGGCGTGTGGGATCTCTGGGACGAACTCAACGGACACTGGATCCACACCACCATCGCCTGTCACGGCTTTACCGCCGGAACCTGGCATCACATCCAGTGGTACGTCACCACCAACCACACGAATCACACCTATCACTATGCAGTGCTGGTGGTGGATGGCACGCTGCACTTCGTGAATGCCACCTACACGGCGAAGAACCTGAACTGGGGCGACAACATCGGGGTGCAGTATCAACTCGATGTAAACGCCAGCGGCCACGGCTACAGCGAGTGGTTCGACCAAGTGAAGCTGACGGTGTGGTGAGGCGGACGACCAGGATCAGAATTTAGAAATACAGTTCATCGTGGTGCGAGGGTGCGACCGGGAAAGCTGGTCGTCTTGCGCTTTTCGTCTTGCGCTTTTCGCTATTCGCTATTCGCTTTTCGCTTTTGGCTCTCAGCTCTTAGCTTAAAGGTTGTCATCCCGACCGTAGCGTTCGCGTTTTTTCTTCGATCCGCCGCCTTTGCGGATCGGCGGACGCGGAGTGGAGGGACCTGTTGTTCGTGGTCCTCGCAGGACCCTTCCGCTGTACGCTAACTCTAGGACTGAAGTCCTCGGTCGGGCATGACACCTAAGTAAGAAGCCGATGACAGGGGCCGCTCACACTACGGCCGTGCTTACCTGTCCCATCGCCGGGGCATACTGGATCGCCAGCAGCGTCTCATCATCGAAGCGCTCGCGACTGCCGCGAAACTGCTCCAGATGCCTCCTGCAGGCGTCGATCAGATTCTCGGCGCATCCTGAGCAGTGCTCCTCGACTACCTGCCGCAGCCGCTCGATGCCGTACTCGCCGCCGCCGTCGTCCTCCGCCTCCGAGATGCCGTCGGTGTAGAGCACCAGCGTGTCGCCCGCGCGCAGACTCTGTTTCGCGGTCGTGAACTTCTGATCGTCGAAGATGCCCAGCGGCTGGCTGGTGCTTTCGAAAACCGTAATACCCGACGCGCTGGCCAGCAACACCGGCAAGATGCCCGGCATTGATGATCTCGATCTCGCCGTCGAGCGTCGCCTTGCCGCAGACCACGGTCGCATATTGCGTGGGCAGCGCGCTCTGGCGGAAAAGCGGTTGGCGCGACTCATCAGCTCGTCTGTAGACAGGCCCATCGGAATCAGCGAACGAAACACCGCGCGCAAGTTGGACGACAGCATGGCCGCGGCCACGCCCTTGCCGGAGACATCGGCCATTACGAAATAAAGCTCGCCATTGCTGGCCTTCGATCAGGTCGCAGTAGTCGCCGCTGACCACGCCCGCCGGCTGATAGTGATAGCAGACGTCCCAACCGGCCACGCCGATGTCGCACGGGGCAGCAGGCCCTTCTGAATTTCGCCGGCCAGTTCGAGATCGTATTCCAGCGCGCGCTGCTGCTTGGGCGTCAGGCAGCCGAGACAGACGCGCACCAGCGGGATTGTCGCGCAGACCGTTCCGGCTCAACCGTGTCGTGGCAATTCTCGCAAATGCCGAAGCGCCGTGATCGATGCGCTCGAGCGCGCTGTCCACCTCTTCCAGCAGGCGGACCATCTGCTCGCTCTGGCTCTGCCCCAGAACATCGCGTGAGGCGCGCGCGGCCCGCCAGCAACTGCTCGCGGACGCTGTCGACGTAGGTCGTGTCTCCAATTGCCATGGCTAACCACCTTATATCGATTAGAAGGTTATAGGCCTGAGAGGATGCAGTCTTTTTGTCAAAAACGAAGCTGCTTCCCTGCCCCAAGGAAATACTCTACGCTGCCGGAATGGGAGGAGAAACCCCGCATTTTGCGGTCAAACTAAATTTGCGCAACTCACCACGATGCTCATTCTGAATCGTCATCCTGAGCGAAGCGAGGAGGCGCAGCCCAAATTCCAAATTGTCATCCTGAGCGAAGTGAGGAGGCGCAGCCGACGAACGTAGTCGAAGGACCCCTATAGCCGGAAGGATCCTCCGAGGGGTAGCGGTCCTTCGACTCCGCGTCCGCCCAGCCCGCAGAAACGCGGGTCGGAAATGGCAGGCGGACGCTACGCTCAGGATGACGCCAGACAAAAACTTTGCCGGCCGCTAATAGCTAGCTGCTGGTCGCTACTTCAGCAACCCTTCCACCACCGCCATAGCTCTCGGCCAGCGCCGCATCCAGCGCCGCGGGATCTTTCCCGCCGGCCTCGGCCATGTCGGGACGTCCGCCGCCGGAGCCGCCAACTTTCTTCGCGACCTCGGCGATGATCTTGCCCGCCTGCACGCGCGACGTCAGGTCCTTGGTGACGCCGACGATCAGCGCGACCTTGCCGTCGGCCACCGAGCCCATCACCACCACGCCCGAGCCCAGCTTGTTGCGCAGGTTGTCGACCAGCGTGCGCAGCTGCGTGCGCTCCAGGTTGTCGGCGCGCGTGGCCAGCACTTTCACGCCGTTGACCTCGCGCACGTTCTCCGTCGCCGACGACACCGACGACGAAGCCGACTTCATGCGCACCTGCTCCAGCTCCTTGCGCAGCTTCTTCAACTCTTCTTCGCGGCGCTCCAGCTCGCGCCTCAGCGCCTCGGCCGGAGACTCTTCGTCGCCACGCACCAGCGTCGCGACAACGTTGCCCAGCTGATGATCTTTCTGGAAGTGGCGCAGCGAACCTTCGCCGGTCACGGCTTCCAGACGCCGCACGCCGCTGGAGACGCTGCCTTCTTTCAGAATCTTGATCAGCCCGATCTCGCCGGTCGCGCCGGTGTGCGTGCCGCCGCACAGCTCGGTGGAGAAGTCGCCGATGCGGATGACGCGCACGCGGTCGCCGTACTTCTCGCCGAAGAGCGCCATCGCCTTGTACTCGTTGACGGCGACGTCGATGGGCACGTCCTCGATGACCTCGACGCGTCGTTGCGCAGCACCTCCTTGTTGGCGAGGTCTTCGATGTCCTGCAACTGCTCGTCGTCGACGCCGGCGAAGTGCGAGAAGTCGAAGCGCAGGTGGCCGGGATCGACCAGCGAGCCCGCCTGCTTCACATGCGTGCCCAGCACATTGCGCAGCGCCGCGTGCAGCAGGTGCGTGCCGGTATGGTTGCGCATGGTCGAGCGGCGCACTTCGTCGTTGACCATGGCGTCGACCTTGTCGCCAACATGGATCGCCTGCTTGGCGATGACGCGATGCGCGCGCACACCCTGCACGGGATAGGTCGACGCCCTCGACCTCGGCGACGATGGTGTTGTGATCGTCGGAGTAGAGCCAGCCCACATCGCCAACCTGTCCGCCGGCATCGGCGTAGAAAGACGTGTGGTCGAGCACGATGTCGCCGCGCTCGCCGGGCTTCAAGTCCTGCACGCCGACTCCAGTGCCGTCCTGCGCTTTGACGATAGCCAGAACTTCGCTGCCGGTGGTGAGCGTCTTGCGATAGCCCTCGAAGACCGTCGGCGGCAGCGACTGATATGCAGGGCTGGCAGATTTCTTCGAGCCGCCCTTCCAGGAAGCCTGCGCGCGCTTGCGCTGCTCTTCCATGGCGGCGTCGAAACCCGTGGAGTCAAACTCAATGTCCGCGATCACGGCAGGCATCTTCGATGAAATCGCGGGGGAGACCGAAGGTGTCGTAGAGCTTGAATGCTTCCGCGCCATCCACGCGCGGCTTCATCGCTGCAGTACGAGCGCGAGATCTCTCAGTGAAATCTCCTGTCAGTCCGGCTGGCAGAGTGCAGAGGTTCTCGTCCATCTCGTCCGGACTATCCGGAGGTCGTCGAAGGCTGCACGCGCGCGAGCTGAGCATCCGGTACTTCTTAGCTCATTCCTTATTTCCGGCAAGCGCATCAATTCGTCGAACACCTGGAGAAATGCAGCATGCGCTACTTCATGCACAGCTCTTCATGAGGTCATGCAACTTGCCAATCCCGACATCCAGCGTGTGCGCGAACCGCGTCTCTTCGCCCTTGATCATCTCCGCCACGCGATCGGCACTCTCGACCAGCTCCGGATACGCATCCTTCATCAGGTCGCGGACCGCGAACACCATCTCGAACAGGAACGGCTTCTCCTGTCCCAGCAGTCGTCCGTGACGAATCGCGCGGCGGATGATCTTGCGCAGCACGTAGCCGCGGCCTTCATTCGACGGCAGCACGCCATCGGATATCAGGAACGTCGACGCGCGCGCGTGGTCGGCGATGACGCGCAGCGACGCCGCCTGCTTGTGTGACTGCTCGACGTCTTCCTTCCTTCTTCTCCTGCTCCAGCGGAACGTCCGTCAGCTCGGCCGCGCGCTTGATCAGCGGCGTGAACAGATCGGTGTCGTAATTCGAGATCACGCCCTGCATCACGGCGGTCACGCGCTCCAGGCCGGCGCCGGTATCGATCGACGGCTTGGGCAGCGGACGCATCTCGCCGTCGGGCTGGCGGTCGAACTGCATGAACACCAGGTTCCAGATCTCGACGTAGCGCCCGCACTCGCAGCCGAACTCGCAGTCGGTGTGGCCGGCATCGCTGGCCTCGGGGCCCATGTCGTAGTGCAGTTCGCTGCAGGGGCCGCAGGGGCCGGTGTCGCCCATCTGCCAGAAGTTGTCCTTCATGCCCATCTCGTAAATGCGCTGGATGGGGACGCCATCTTTTTCTAACGTCGCGCGCCAGAGGTCATAGGCCTCGTCGTCGCGGGCGATGCCCTGCTCGCCCTTGAAGATGGTCGCGTAGAGCTTGTTCTTGTCGATGCCGAACCACTCGGGCGAAGTGCACAGCTCCCAGGCGTAGGCGATGGCGTCCTTCTTGAAGTAGTCGCCGAAGCTGAAATTGCCCAGCATCTCGAAAAACGTGTGGTGGCGATTGGTGAAGCCCACGTTCTCCAGGTCGTTATGCTTGCCGCCGGCGCGCACGCACTTCTGCGACGAGGTGGCGCGCGAGTAGTCGCGCTTCTCGATGCCGAGGAAGACGTCCTTGAACTGGTTCATGCCGGCGTTGGTGAACAGCAGCGTCGGATCGTTGGCCGGGACGAGCGAGGAGGAGTGGACGGTCTTGTGTCCATGCTGCTCGAAATAGCGCAAAAAGGTGGAGCGGACTTCGGAGCCTGAGAGCTTGCGTGGCATGTAAATAGATTACCGCAGGGGACGGGGTCAGGGGTCAGGGGTCGAGGGGTCAGGGGTCAGGGGTCAGGGGTCAGGGAGCTGTGAGCTATGGGCCGTGAGCTAATGCTAATGCCAACCCCTCCCCACCCCGAGGCGTCATCCTGAGCGGAGGATCGCCGCTTTTGCGATCCGGAGTCGAAGGACCGCTATACCCGACGCCACGTTTTCGTGATCTTCAGGTTGAGCCCAGGCGCGCTTCTCTTGCACGCCGGAATCGAAGAACCCTGCCCCGAGCGTAGCCGCAGGGGAACCGCTATCGCCGGAGGATCCTGCCGGGTATAGCGGTCCTTCGACTGCGTTCGGTCGCTGACGCGCCCTCACTTCGCTCAGGATGACGCCCAATTAAGAAGGAGCTGCAATTGGCGCATGGCTAACAGCTCATGGCCCACAGCTCCACGGCTGATGGCCCACAGCCGCCTTCCGGCACCCCACTCGCCAATTGACCCGCCCCGCCGACTCCGGCCCATAATCTCTGTGCCTGACGATTTTCCGCTACTCCCAAGGTGGCAAGCTGTGAACGAGCAGAACAAGAACGCCCGCCGTCCCTTCGGCACGGCCGGGGAGAGGCTCGACGATTTGCTGGGCGATACCTCGGCGCGCATCGAGGAGGAGACCCAGCTGCTGATCAAGTACATCAACGACGAGCTGGTGCCGGCGATCCGCAACCACTCGACCAAGGCGCTGCGCGTGGCCAGCGAGAAGCTGGCTCAAGCCGCCGATCACATGGACTCGAACAAGCAGGGCAAGGGATAGCGGCGCGGTTTCCCATGTTTTCGGGCCTCGTAATCGATCCGCAGCCTTCCTTGGAAGAGTGTCGCCGCTACGCGGCTCGGTCCGTTCCTCCGACTTACCCGGGGCTTGCGGGCCGGGCTGACACCGTATCCGCCGCTCCGCGGCTGTTTCTCCGATTGAACCACCCGCTGCCCGGGTTGCAGCATCGGGCAAATGCAGAGACAACCCAGAAGCCGGCTCGGAATAGCGCTATTTTTCCGAGTTCGTTTGGGCGCGCGACGCTGGTGGGATTTGTCGCCACGGGTGTCATGCTGCTTGCCGGCTGCGGCGGACATAAGAGCGCGCATCAGAAAGTTCCGCCTCCGCCGACTGTGACGCCTGCACAGCCATCCGAAGAAGCCGCCAGCGACAACCCGGCCTACCATATCCCGCGCAACGCCAAGCCTATCTACGTCGAGACCGGGCTGGCCAGCTGGTACGGGCCTCCCTACAACCACCGTAAGGGCGCCAACGGCGAGATCTACGATCAGAACGCCATGACCGCCGCGCACCGCACACTGCCGCTGAACTCCATGGTGCGCGTCACCAACCTCAGCACCGGACACGTCGCCATGGTGCGCATCACCGATCGCGGACCGTTTATCGAAGATCGCATCGTCGATCTATCGTTAGCCGCGGCCAAGGCTGTCGATGTCTGGCGGCCGGGTACTGCCGAGGTCAAGCTCGAAGTTCTTTCGGCGCCCGCGCCTATCGCGCAAGGCGGCCGCTGGTGCGTGCAGATCGGCGCCTTCCAGAGCGAGAAAGAAGCGCGCAAGCTGAAAGAGAAACTCCAGGACCGTTACGAGGACGCCAACGTCATCCAGTTCACCGGCCCCACCGGCGAGTGGGTGCGCATCCGTCCGCAGGGCGACGACAAACACCAGGCCGAAGAAGTCGCCAGCAAGACGCACGTGAAAGAGGGTGGCGTGTTTCTGGTTAGGCTGGATTGACGGTCAGTGATCAAGATGTTGATTCAGAATTGAGCCACAATAAAGAGTATTCAGTTGAACTTGCGATCCGGTTTGAACAAAGAAATCCCCGGGCCTATGGTCACGTTATGCAGCCGAGAGCCGTTCCCATCGAAAGCTCTGCTGAAGTCCAGCGCGCCGAACTGGTCGCGCGCGGCCGCCGGCTGGAGTATCTGACCATCGGCTGGAATACCTTTGAAGCTGTGGTGGCCTTGGTTCAGGACTGCTCGCGGGCAGCGTTGCCCTGGTCGGCTTTGGGCTCGACTCGGTCATCGAGACCCTGTCGGCTGGAATTCTGCTGTGGCGATTTCGCGACGAGCTTCATTCGCGAAAAGCGCGAGCTAACGGCACGGCGGATGGTGGGCGTTTGCTTTCTGCTGCTGGCGGCTTACGTCGCGGGGAATTCCGCGCGAGCGTTATGGACCAGGGCCCAACCCGAGCGCAGCCTTCCCGGAATTCTGATCGCCGTCGCTGCCGTGATCGTCATGCCGCTGCTAGGCCGCGCCAAGCGGCGCGTCGCCGCACAGCTCGAGAGCGGCGCGCTGCACTCGGATTCACGGCAGGCAGATTTCTGCGCCTATCTTTCCGCAATTCTTCTTGCCGGGTTGCTGCTGCATGCCTGGCTGGGATGGTGGTGGGCCGATCCTGTGGCCGCGCTGGTGATGGCGCCGATCATCGCGCGCGAGGGCGTGCAGGGATTACGCGGAGAAGCGTGCGGCTGCGGACCGGCATGCGAGTAGGGTGTGCGGCATCCCTGTTTTAGACAGGTTCATCCTGAGCGAAGTGAGGACGCACAGCGTCCGATGCAGTGGAAGGACGACTATCGATTCGAGGGTAGCGGTCCTTCGACTCCGCGTCCGCCCGCCGCAAAGGAATCGGCGACAAAAAACAGGCGGACGCTGCGCTCAGGATGACACCTCAAGAAATTGATATGCCTGAGCGCTGAATGCTGATTGCTGAATGCTGGAAGCTAATTGCCAGTTGCTAGTCGCTAGCTGCTCTGCGTATCCTGTTTGCACCGCTTATGACCACCCGGCAACGTGGCTCTCTCGATCGCAAGTTCGTTCCGCTCTCCACGCGTTTCGACCATGCGCTGCTGTTTGCGGCGCAGGTCCATCGCGATCAGGACCGCAAGAAGAGCGGCATCCCTTACATTTCGCATCTGCTGGGCGTGGCGTCCATCGTGCTCGACTACGGCGGCGACGAGGACATGGCCATTGCGGCGCTGCTGCACGATGCGGTCGAGGACCACGGCGGCCGGCCGATGCTGAAGATGATCACGCAGATCTTCGGGCCGCGCGTGGCCACGATTGTCGACGGCTGCACCGATTCCTACGTCGAGGATCCGAAGAAGAAAGAGAACTGGGAGCGGCGCAAGATCCGCTATCTGCATCGGGTACGCCACGAAGACGCCGACACGCGCTTCGTCTCCGCCGCCGACAAGCTCTACAACGCCCGCGCCGTGCTGCGCGATCTGCGCAACGAGGGAGACATCGCCTTCTCGCGCTTCTCGGCACCGAAGGCGAAGACGCTGTGGTACTACCGCTCGCTGGTGCGCGAGTATCGCATCGGCGGCGTGACCCACAGGCTGAAGCCGCTGATCGATGACCTGGACCGCGTAGTGACCGAAGTGGAACACCTGTCCGGGATTCTGGCCTCGCCCATACGGCCCCCGCGGCGGATTGTGAGCAAGCTCAAGACGAAGCGGTAGAG
The DNA here is from genome assembly GCA_963698845.1 of uncultured Acidobacteriaceae bacterium. Taxonomy (GTDB): domain Bacteria; phylum Acidobacteriota; class Terriglobia; order Terriglobales; family Acidobacteriaceae; genus Bog-257. The sequence goes on along the minus strand of CAVOSH010000003.1, from coordinate 685,080 downwards.
CGTTTCACTTTGTGATCCCGACCGTAGGACTTCAGCCCATAACCGCGGAAGTGAATCGAATTCGGGGACCCGTTCAAGCGAAGCTTGGGCGGGTACTTCTTTGCTCCAAAGAAATTTGGGATACTAGCCAGTAAAATCCCCACCCAAGGCCAAAAGCAGGCCTTGAATGGGGCACCCTGAGACTCGTCGATGCCGGAGTTATTGTGCCGGTGCCGGGCGTGTAGCCGTCTGCCCGATGATCTGGTACTCGCGCTTCTTGTTCTTCGCATCCATCACGTAGATCTGCGTGCTCTTCTTGATGAAGTATTGGACCGACTCGCCCGCCTGCATCTGCGGCTTGTTCTCGCCTTTGTGCGCGATGGAGTAGGTGGTGCTGTCGGCCTGAAGCTGATAGACCACCCAGGTCTTCATCTTCTTGCCGTCGGGATAGGTGCCGTTCTCCCATTTCACGATCTTGCCGGGGAGGTAGGTGTCGCCGGCGAAGGCGAACGCCGACATAAGCAAGGTGAGCAGCAAGAGGAGTGCGGTCTTCTTCATAGGATCTCCGGTGGCGTGCCTTGCGGGACTGATACGCGACTGCAGCTGATAGTAGCCGGAGCGCGATGACTGTGAACCATCCAGGCTGTCATCCTGAGCGAAGTGCGGACGCGCAGCGTCCGAACGCAGTCGAAGGTTACCGCTTTCATCCCGGCTGCAACGTCATCCTTCAGGCTATAGCGGTCCTTACGGAGCGGGCCGCGGACCGCAAAAGCGGCCGGTCGCTGCGCGTCAGGATGACAGCCGGTGCGCCGCAAACTGTAGATTCTACGACTTCGGTCGGGATGACCGAGGTGCTTTCAGTGAGCTGAGATGCTGAGTGCTGACAGCTGCCCTACTCGAAGAACTTCGTCACGCCTTCTTCCAGCACGCACACTTTCTTCTCAATTCCCAGCCGCCTGGCTTCGCTCTTCAGCCGCTGCACCGGCTCTTCCACCGGTTCGTGCGACAGACGAAAGGTTCCGTAGTGCATGGGCACCATCCAGCGCGCACCCAGATCGAGGAAGCCCTGCACCGCGTCCTCCGGGCTGGTGTGCACGTTGCGATACGAAGCTGGATGATAGGCGCCGATGGGCAGCAGCGCCAGCTCGGGCTGCAGGCGCTCGCCGATCTCGCGAAAGCCGTTGAAGTAGGCGGTGTCGCCGGCGTGATAGAGGGAATGCTTGCCCGATTTGCAGAACGTAACCGCCATAGCCGCGATGCATGTCGCGCACGATGCGCGCTCCCCAGTGGCGGGCAGGCACGTGCGTGATCTCGATCCCACCCATGCGGCAGCTCTCCCACCAGTCGAGCTCGGTGATCTTGCCGCATAGCCCAGATCGCTCACCAGGTCGCGAAGATTGCGGCGGCAGAATGATTTGCGGCCGCTTGCCCGAGTGCCAGCGAGTGAGGCGCGCAATCGCGCGCAGCGAGGGCCGGTGCAGGTGATCGAAGTGCGCGTGCGAAACCAGCACGGCATCGATGGGCGGCAGGTCGCGCAGCCGCAGTCCCGGCCGGCGCAGCCGCTTCAGCACGAAGATCCAGCGCGCGAAGTTGGGGTCGACCAGAATGTTCTTGCCGCCGACTTGAAGGAAGAAGCTGGAATGTCCGATGAAGGTGACGCCCAGCTGGCCACGCGCGGCCAGCACTGGCTTGCGGGTCTCGCCGGTGCGTGGCGTCATGGCCGAGCGGCGCACCAGCGTGCTGAACTGCCTGGCCTTTCGTCGAAGTGTGGGTCCAATCATGTACAGCTGATTAGACGCGGAAAGCGGCATCGACGATGCGGCTTCCAATTTTAGGTTGTCATCCCGAGCGGAGCGTTCGCCTTGTTTTTTCGATCCGCCGCTTTTGCGGGTCGGCGAACGCGGAGTGGAGGGACCTGCTGTGGTTGGCAGCGGGGAGATCCTCCGCAGGGTTCCGCTGCCAGCCACAGCAGGTCCCTCGACTGCGTTTGTCGGCTACGCCTCCTCACTTCGCTCGGGATGACAATTTCTTAAGAGGTCAAAACGCAAAACACACGCAGCACCGCTAGCTCTTCCTTGACCTTCCTCTGCCACTCAGCTTAAATCAATAGTTTCGGGTGATACACGCTGGCCACTCCGTCGTGCGCGTGTCGAATTCCGGAAGTCTAAGGAGCTGCGCATGCGTATCGCTTTTCTGGGTTTGGGCATCATGGGACGCCCCATGGCCTCGCGGCTGGTTGCCGCCGGACATGAAGTTTCGGTCTGGAACCGCACCGCGCGCCAGCATGTGGAGGGCGCGACCACGGCTGTCTCTCCGGCCGACGCCGCGAAGGAGGCCGAGGTCGTCTGGAGCTGTGTTGCCGATACCGCTGCCGTCGAGCGCGTGATGTTCGGCGACGATGGCGCGGTGCACTCGCTGCACGAAGGCGCGATCATCGTCGACTCCAGCACCATTTCGCCCTCGGCCACCGTGCAGTTCGCTCGAGCGGTCAATGCAAAGGGCGTGCACTGGGTCGATGCTCCCGTCACCGGCTCGAAGATTGGCGCGGAGAACGGCCAGCTCATCTTCATCGTCGGCGGCGCAGCCGAGCCGGTGGCGTATCTCGACCCGCTGTTCAAGGCGATGGGCAAGCAGGTCATCCATATTGGCGACACCGGCAAAGGCCAGGCCGCCAAGCTGGGCATGAACCTGATGATCGCGCTGATCTACGAAGGTTTCGCCGAAGCCTTCACGCTGACCCAGAAGCTGGGCGTCGAGCCGCAGAAGATGATCGAGCTGATCCAGGCGTCGATGGTGCGCTCCGGGGTTGCCGACTACAAAGCGCCCTTCGTGCTGCGCCGCGACTACTCGCCGAACTTCCCGCTGCGCCTCATGCACAAGGACATCCACCTCATGCTCGACATGGCCAAGGAAAAGCGCGTCAAGCTGCCCGCGCTGGAGACGGTCGACGAAATCTACGAGATGTCGAGCGAAGAGGGCTGGGACGATCTGGACTACGCCGCAACGCTAGGGTCTGCTGGAGAAGTGGGCCGGCATCAGCAAGAAGTAATCAAGACGTAATTCGGGTGCCCCGGGTCTCGCGGTGTTCCAGACCTGGGGTATAGCGATCAGCTAATTTTCATTTGTCATCCTGTCTATAACGACGTTGGCGTTGTCAAGGCATACGGGGGCGGCGACGCACAAAAGATGCGCCAGTTCGCTCTCATGGAAACTTCCTGACCAGGGGCTCGTCTCCAATCTGCGGGCGAAAGCAGCAGCTTCGCCACCCATCTATTCGGCGTTGTCCGCCATGATTGCTTTCGAACTCCCGCCTCGCAGCGGCGGGAGGCAGGCTGCTCACTCAAGCGCTCGGCTCTTAAACCGTGCCACAGGATGACTCGGGCTCGCCTGCACCACTGCTCAGCAGCTGCGCATAGTTCTTACTCGTGCGCAGCATCCAGTACAACCGTGTCGCCAGTCGCCGGGCCACCGCCACTTTCGCCTGCGCCCGGCTGCGCCGCAAACTCAAACGCACATACATGCGCTTCAGCTCGGCATCGTAGCGGGCCGCGCTCTGTCCGGCTTCCACCAGCAGAAAGCGCAACAGCGGCGACCCCTGTTTGCTGATGTGTCCCAGCCGCTGCTTGCCTCCCGAGCTGTGCTCGCAAGGAATCAGCCCAACATAGCTGGCTACCTTCTTGGCATTGCTGAACCGCTCCACCGGACCCAGGCTCAGCACCAGGGCCAGCGCCGTCTGCGGACCTACTCCGGGATGGCTCATCAGCAGCCGAGCCGCGCTGCGCTTGTCCGCCTCAGCGACCACTTGCCGGCTCAGCTCCCGGATCTGCTGGTCCAAGCCATCCAGCCGCAGCAGCGACTCGGCTCGCCGCTGCGCCGCATAAGGTCGCAGCTCCAGCTTCTGCAACTGCGCCCGCCCGGCTTCCGTCCATAGCTGCCGTTTTTTCTGCAGCCCCTGATTCAGCGCGATGGCGTGCAACTGATTCTTCACCTGCGTCCGCAATCGCACCAGAGCATGACGATGCAACAGCAACTGCCGCACATCGCGCTCTTCCGCCGTCGGCACCCACAGCCGCGGAAAACGCTTCTCCAGCAGCAAGGTCAAAATGTGATCCGCATCGCGCTGGTCCGTCTTCTGCCGGCGCACCACCGCCGCTCGAATCCGCGCTGCGTCTCCGATCCACAGCCGATGACCCAACTCGGCCAGCAGCTCCTCGAACCACAGCGTGAAGCCACAGGCTTCCATGCCCACCAGCGCCGGCTCGCTCAGGCCCCGGTAAAACTCTTCTACCTCGGCCCGCGGCAAGCGCCGGTAGCTCACTTCGCCGGTTGCCGTATCAAAAATCGCTAACTGCTGAAACCCAGGGTGATAATCACAACCTATAATCAACGTCGCGTTGGCTCCCTCCCCGAGCCCCTGGTCTTACACAAACTCAGAGTACTCGGCCGATCGAGCCAACGTCGTTATGAAATCAAGCGCAGGCGTCGCTGGGTTTGCGACGCCGGAGTCGAAGGACCCCTACCCGCGCGCCTGCCGTCCCTGCGGGACTCTGCGTCTCAGATATGCCTACCCAGCGCTAAAGCGCTGGGCTAAGCTCTTCCGTCTCGCTTCGCAAGACTCGGTTCGGTTATCGGGAGTCCTTCCCGTGTCATTAGAAAAACCCTCCATGCTCTCCGTGCCTCCGTGGTGAACTCTTCTTGCCATGACGAATTTGTCTTCCTAAAAAAAATAAAAAGCGGGGCGATGAGGCCCCGCTGAGTTCAAACTCACGCGTGCAGCTTAGGCTCCCGCCTGTTTCTCCGCCATATCGCCGATGATGGGCAGCTTGAACATCACATGCTGATAGGCCTTGATGACCAGCAGCAGCCAGAGTGCAAGCACAGCCAGGCTGTAGAGCGGCCACATCAGCGCGGTTACAAACCATCCGATTACCGGCACTAAGTGAACGATGGCCGAGAGAATCATCAGCACAACGTCGATGATGATCAACGCGACGGCGGCAAACAAACACTGAAATGAATGGAAACGCACAAACCGGTTCTTGTTGTACGGATCGATCAGCAAAAACACGATGGCAGGAATAATCGTGAAGTAGGCCAGCATGCCGGCAATGTTTTCCTCCAGCGGGGCCGCGGCGGTCGTGGTGTTGGCAGCGACGGGCGGCGCCTGGGGCGGCGGAGGTGCCTGGGATACGGGTTGCGATGCCACAACTGGCCCTCCCGCTGCCGCTGCTGTTGCTTTGCCGCAGTTGGGACAGAAGGCGGCGCCGTCGGCCATTTGGGTACCGCAATTTGCACAAAATGCCATTCAACCCTCCCTGAGTCGGATCGGAGCAGAACTGTGAGGGCCGTGCCGGAAAAGCGAGTGGGCGACGGTTCGCAGACCATGACTCGCCGCGCAAGATAGCAGACTGTGAGGGCAAAGGCAAAGAAAATCGGGGTTTGGCGCGAGGTACAGCGGGCGCGAATACCTGAAACGGGAGAGCGTCTCGAAATACTAGGTACAATAGGACAATGTCAGATAGTGCCGGTAGCTTCCGGCAGCCCACGGCAATCGAGCGACTCTTCAACCGGGCCTTCGGATTTCTGGTGGGCATGGGCCTGGGATTCAAGCACAACTACCTCCTGCAAGTGCGCGGACGGAAATCCGGCAAGCTGTACTCGACGCCCATCGACCTTCTGGAGCTCAAGGGCAAGCGCTTCCTGGTAGCCCCGCGCGGGCAGACGCAGTGGGTGCGCAATGCCGAAGCCGCCGGAGAAGTCACGCTCAAGCGCGGCAGCTTTCAGCAGAAGTTTCGGGTTGTAGCTGTGTCCAACGCCGACAAGCCGGAGCTGCTGAAAGCTTACCTTGAGAAATTCAAAGCAGAAGTGCAGCGCTACTTCCCTATCGCCGCCGGCTCCGATGTCTCGGCCTTCGAAGGCATTGCCGCGGATTATCCGGTGTTTGAACTGATGGCGCAGCAGTAGGGGCCCGCGGGGTTCGCAGGCGTATCTTGCCCTCAGCGCAAAACCTTCGCCCGGAGGGAGCTCTCACTGTCGAGGCGTGCCCGGCGTTATGCGTCCTTATTGCCGAGCATTCCACCCAAGCCCGCTACCATCGACTTGGCCTTATCCATCATGCCGCCGCCATCCGGTGCGCCACCACCGTCCTCGGCGCCCGCATTGCCTGCCATCAGGCTGTCCAAACCGGAAGCCATGGGCTCGGGCAACTTCGCTTTCAGATAGCCGGTAACGGTGTCGACCACTTTTTGCGCCATATCCTCAGACAGGCCGGTCTTTTGCTGCACCAACTGCACTAGTTCGTTCATGGTCGTCGATATCCCTTCTGAATAGTCGAGTTCAGGCCAGAGAGAGCATCGCCAGCGCACGCGAGGCGGCTGAAAGACAACTGTGCAGGGACCGATTGGAAGTGTCGCTCATCCCGCTGAATGGAAGCAGGAGCAGAAGGCCTACGTGCCGGAAAACTGCTTGCTAGGGTTATACACCCGCTGCCCGCGACCCGGGCGAAAAACGGGTTAAATCGGTTCTGAAATTTATCGAACGCATGCCCGCGCCGAAGGCGAAGTTCATCCCGAGGCTGCGGCTGTAATGGCCGAAGGAGGCACCGCCGTCGATCATTGACGGAAGTTGGAAGCCACCAGCCCTCACTCCCGTGAGCTAAGACAACTCAGCTGTGACCGGTGGAGTGCATTACAGACTTCACCGGTCAGAGCTCACCACATCATTGCCGATCTGCCGCGTAACCTGTGGCGGAGCCGGACTTCAGGCGTGCAGGATCGGGCGCACTCTCAAGTTATCTGTGGGCCACCGGGATCGTCTCTGCCTGCGTACCCGGAAGCTCGAACGACATCATGATGCATGCGTTTCTTGCACGCCTGAGGCCTGGCTCCGCCGACTTGGCCGAGCCTATCCCGATCTCTAATACGTGAACGACTGCAGAGCCGCGGGATTTCCGTTGCTGCCCGAGGCCTGAATGAATCCGGTACGTGTACCGGGATTCAGCGCGATGGTCGCGCCCGCCGGACCAATCCGGAAATTGAGCAGCGACTCGATCAGGTTGCCGTTCTCGTTGTAAACATGAATCTGGCCCGGCGCGAACGGCACCGGATGCGTAATCAAGAACAGATGGTTCACCGGATCGACCGCGACAGTGGCGCCCGAGTAACGTCCGATGACCGGCAGCTCCACTTCGAATCCGGTGTGCGTCGCCAGGTTGTAGAACTCCGCGGCATTGTCGGTTTCTGTGGTGGTGCAGGCGATGGCCGTGGAGGAATCGACTGCCAACCCGTTGACGAAGCCATCGCCCAGGCCGATGAACTCGGTGACTGCGCGAGTCGCCAGGTCCACGATCCCGATTTCCGGCGTGCTGTAGGGCGCGCCCTGTGCCTGCGCCAGCACTGCCTGGTTGGTGACGCTGTCGTATGCCAGCAGCGGTGGAACGCCTCCGTTGAAGAGCGGATCCTGCAACGTGATGATCGGGCCGGATCGATTGGCGGCAACATTGGAGCCGAAGACGGAGCGGCCGCAGCAGCTCTTGTTCTCTACCAGCACGGCCACGTTGGGATTTCCTTGTGCACCTTCAACGTCGTCCAGAAATTGAGTGTTGAAGTTGAAGGGCGGCAGCCACACGCCATCCATGCGATTGGCCGAGAGCGGATTGAGGGTATTGAAGGTGATGCTGCTGACGTACAGACCTTGGACGTGCTCCCATTCGCGCAGTCCGATATGCGTGCCGATAACGCCGAGGGTGACGAAGTTATCGTGCGTGCTGGTGACTCGTTCTACGACCTTGAGGATCCGGCCGGTCATCTGGTCGAAGGTTTCGGTGGCGATGAGGAGGTTGCCGTTCGACTGCTCAACGTACTCGCTCAACACGCCTTCGCTGCCGAACTGGTCGACGCCGTAGCCGAGAATCTGGCCACCGTAGAAATCCTGGACGGTGAATCCCTGGCCGACCAGGCCGGCCGGCGTTGGAGACGGTTCCGGTGAATTGTCTTGTGCGATGGCAGTGGCAGATACGACCAGGAGGGCTGAGGCGACGGCGATGATCAGCCGCAGGGAAGCGCGCACAGAGGCTTGCATAGAGACTCCGACGAAGTTGGCTACTTCGGGTGAATCGTAGAGTAGCCGCTGTCGGGGCTTGTCATGCTGGCATCAAGGATTTGTCAATGTTTGGAGACAACCGGAAGGATGCTAGTCGCTAGTCGCTTTTCGCTGTTCGCCAGAATTCGCCACACGTCAAAGCCGCGCACAGATACGCCTCGAACGAACAAAAGGCCAGACTTTGTCAGGTCTGGCCTTAAGCGAAAAGCAAACAGCTACTTCTTAGAATTGTCCTGGACTCGAGGCCGAGGCGTAGTCGTCGTCGCGGCGCTGCAAGGTGGGACGATCGTCGCCGCCATTCGGACTCGGATTGTTGCTGGTGCCGTTGTCCGCCGTCTGCGTCTTGCGCAGCGTAGGCTTGTTGAGGTCTTCCTTCGGCAACGCCTTCTTGCGATTTTCAAAAGCCGACAGCCGCGCCTTTACCTGGTCGAATTCGGAAGTATCGACGATGTATTCCGGCCGCGGGGGCAGAACGTTGCGAATCTCTTCCTGACTCTTCAGGATGCGGTCGGGCGTGGGCGGATGAGTAGAGAAGGCCTTGGACAGAATTCCGGGCTTCTCTTTTTCCAGCGCCTTCACCTTCTCGAAGAAGTCGATGAACGACTGCGGATCGTAGCCGGCCTTGTACATGTACTGCAGGCCGAGGTAGTCGGCTTCGCCTTCAAAGCCGCGCTGGAACTTCATGAAGGTGATAGGCAGCGCCAGGCTCATGGCGGCGTTGGCGGCTTCGTAGATGCCCCAGCTGTTCACGAAGATCAGTGGAATGGAAGCCATGCTGCACGTAATTGGCGCGGGTCATCTCGCGGGTCTGATGGCGGGCGGCAACGTGGGCGATTTCGTGCGCCATTACGCCGGCCAGTTCGGCTTCGTTGTCGGCAGCCAGAATCAGGCCGCTGTTGACGTAGAAGAATCCGCCGGGCAGCGCGAAGGCGTTGATGTCGTCGGAGTCGACAACCTTGATGGTGAAGGGGACCTTGGCATCGGAGTTACGCACCAGGTTCTGGCCGACGCGGTTCACGTATTCGACGACGACCGGGTCCTGGATCATGCGCGCGCTGGACTCGACCATCATGGCGTACTGCTTGCCCAGCTTCACATCGGTGTCGATGCCGTACCAATCGCCCATGCTCTTGCCGGTATTGCCAATCTTGCGATTGCCAATGTCGTCGATGTCGTTGATGCCCTTGTTGTGCGTCTCTTTAGGAGCGCTCGCGGTCGCGGCCGTGTTCGACGGATCGTCGACCGGCGACGGCGGAGGATTGGCAGTGGCAGAGGCTGGTGAGCTATCGGTGGAGTTGACGGTTGCGGAGGTTGACGGTTGCGACTGGGTGTTGTCTTGTGCCAGCGCCGGAAACGCCGACAACCAGCAGCACCGCGATCACAGCTGCGAGAGCATGTGACTTCATGGGGAAACTCCAGTGCCGAAAACGCGAACCCACACCTTACCGGCTGTTCGTTGCGCTCATTATATGCTTGGAATCGGAACGGGGGGCAATGGATTTCCGCTACCCTGCTTAAGTTGCAAAGATTTTGCAAGCCCGGGGTGCTGCGGAGTGTGGTTCACAGCTCGGAACTGCGGAAACTGGGTTAGAATGAGCGTCTTGTCCCCACGGGAGGAATTATGGCTACAGCCTCACAAAAAACCGCGCAGACGGTTTCCATCGACGATTTCGTCAGCGGCCTGAACAAACTGAGCGAAAGCGACTTCACTGGAGTCGAGGGCGCGCTGCAATACCTGCGTTCGCACCATGTCGATCCGGAGACGCTGAAGCCCTACCTCTTCTGGAATTCGCAGCACTACACTCGCAACCTCATCGACAAGACCGACCTGTATGAGTTGCTGTCACTGTGCTGGGAGCCGGGCATGAAGAGCTCCATCCACAATCACAAGGGACAGAACTGCTGGATGGCTGCGCCCATGGGACGTCTGCTGGTGCAGAACTACAAGCTTCTCGAGGAAGATCTCGCGGCGCATCACTGCAACATCCAGCCAACCGACCAGGCGACCATCACGGTGGAGAATCCGGTGGCGGTCGATCCGCTGAACCCGGTGCACGATGTGTGCAATCCGCGCGAATGGAACGAGCGCGCGGTCAGCTTGCACGTGTACTCGCGGCCATTCGATTCGTGCATTGTGTATTCGGTGGAGCAATGTTCGTGCGGTGAGATTGGATTGCAGTACACGTCGATGTATGGGAAGTTGTGCTGAAGAGAGGTTGTGGGCCGTGAGCTATGAACCGTGAGTTCCGGATTTGCAGTGTCATGCCGGTCCCATCGCAGAAACGCCTCCAACCCGCCAAATAGAAAACCCGCCAATCGGCGGGGGCATACGGTCGCTCACGGCCCAGAGCTCAGGGCTCATGGGTTCCTCATTGCCGCAACTCATCCAGCTCATGCTCCCACAACTTGATGCCGCCCAAAATTCCATCCTGATTCGAAATCACGGTCGCGTTCTTGGGCAGCTTGAGGGTGATCTTCGCAGCATTGCCGCCGCCGATGTAAAGGCGGTCGTAATAGAAGAGCCGATAGAGCTGATCGATGGCCTCATTCAGCCGCTTGTTCCACTTCTTGCGGCCTTCCTTCGCCAGCGCGTGACGGCCAAGATAATCTTCGTACGTCTTGTCCTTGTGGAAGGGATGATGCCCCATTTCCAGCGACGGAATCGGTCTGCCCTCGAGATACAACGCCGCCCCCATGCCGGTGCCCAGCGTGATCACCAGCTCTACCCCAATGCCTGACACCGCGCCGAGTCCCTGCACCACCGCGTCGTTCGCCACTCGCACCGGCTTACCCAACTCTTTCGACAGACCGCCCGCAAAGTCGTACTTGATCCACTTCTTGTCGAGGTTCGCCGCGGTGTAGACCACGCCCTTCTTAATGACCCCGGGAAAGCCCACGGAGACGCGGTCGAAGTCGCCGAGCTGTTTGGCGAAGCCGGCGATGATCGCAATGATGGCTTGGGGCGTCGACGGGCTCGGAGTCTTGGCGCGCAGACGGTCGGTCGTGGGCTTGCCGTTGGCGTCCAGCAGCATCGTCTTTACACCGGTGCCTCCAATGTCGATCGCCAGTGTCCGCACTCCCGGCGCGGTGGGTTTGGGAGCTTCGGGGAGTGCGCTGAAAGCTTTCTTTTTCTTCCTGGAAGCGGCGGCTTTGGGCATGGCGTCTCCTGCGACGGTCGATTGTCAAGGGATGATGAATGTGAACTTGCGAAGCATACCGGATATTTCGCCGGGTGAAAAGGCAGAGTTCACCACAGAGGCACGGAGAACACAGAGGAGACCAGAATACGTTTGATTCCTGGTTTGCGGCGGCGGCGCCTTCTTGATTGTCGGTCAGCGTTGAGTGAAAAGGCCGGTTCACCCGGAGGCACGGAAGACACAGAGGCGTAAATTTGATTTCTAGCAGCTGGCAACCTTCACCGATTCCCGCCAGCACAACTGACAACTGACAAGATAACTGACAACGTGACAACTGACAACTGACAACTGACAACTGACAACTGCCTTCTACTGCTTACTCCACGTCTCGCCGCCGTCTGTCGTGGTCCAGGTGGCGCCGGAATCGCTGGTTAGGCTTCCCTGCTGGGCCGTACTGAAGTGGATGGAGGTGATCGCACCCTGTTCATCGGCCAGGCCCACGCGATCCCAATGCTTACCGGCGTCGCTGGAGTGGAAGAGCGCGCCATCGCTGCCGCCGGCCCAGACATTGTTACCGACGGTAGCCACCACGCGGAAGGTCACCGGCTCGGCGGCCATTACCCGCTCCCAAGTGCTGGGGCCGACGGTGTGTTCCACGTGGCCGTCTCGACTGATGCGCCAGCGCGTCTTTGCGGGAGCCGGGTTACGTTCCATCTCCAGCGTGGTAAGAGCGCCGAGTTGATCGCCGGTCAAGGATTTCGCCGTCGCCTGTGTCTTGAGGTCGCGGGCCGCGCCTGCGTCGGCGTTGTCGGCTTGAACCAGCGGCGCAGCCGAGGTCACCTCTGCCGTTTGCGAGGTCGAAGGCGGTTGCGCCGCGGCCGGCTTTGCAAATGCAGGCGGAGCCGAAGCAACGGTTGCAGCCAGCGCATTGGACTGCGGGCTCTCAATCTTAGAAGCCAGTGGCGCCTGAAGCGCAAGTTGCTCACGCTGAGCCTTTGCCGGCTTGGTTAGCTGCGCTTGCTCAGCTGCGTCGATTCTGTTGGTGGGTTGCAGCTTAGCTTTGTCGGCAACGGCGGGTTGGTTCAGGAGTACGTCGGATGATCGGGAGGGAGTTTCGTTCCCCGCCGGTGATGCCGGACTGGCTGCCGGATTCTGCGGAGCGGGCGGAGTTGCGGTCGTCGGCGGCTGCACGGGCGCCCGCCTTATCGAAGCAACCTCCGGCGCAAAGCTGTCGAACGAACGGTTCCATTCAACCAGCGCTGCAGCTCCCAAAACCACAACGGCTGTCAGCGGCAGCGCCCACTTCCACCAGAGAGTCGGCGGCTTCCGACGGGGCTCGAGGACTGCGCAACCCTGGATCGGCTCGGCCTGGGAAGCTGCGACTGCCGGCTGTCGCACCTGGCGTGGCGCAGGCGCGGCTACTAAAGCAGGCGCAAGTTCCTCTTCGGCGGCAGCGCTGGCCAGAAACACAACCTCGCGGCAGTCGGCGCAGGATGCCAGGTGCAGCGTCACCTGATTCTTTTCGGCGTCTGTCAGCGCGTGCTCAGCATAGGCATTCAGCAGATCGGAAGAGAGATGCGCATCCGCCGTCTGCTTCGCCAGTAGGTCGCGCGCCGACTTTGGAATTCCGTTACTCATCCTTCTTCCCCGCTCTTCTTATAGAACGCCCAACCGTCGCGTTCTTGCCCTAAACTTTCGCCGATGTTGATATTCAGATCGCGGACATCGGCATCCTGCATGGCCTCATCAGCCTGGCGCGCCGACATGCCGTCATCGATCAGGCGCTTGCGAATCCGCTTGCGCAGGCCGGTGGTCACGCGCTCCAGTTTGCGGCTGATCGTGGATTCGTGCACGCCCATCACCCTGGCAATCTCGGCCAGCGTGTGACGGTCGATGAAATATGCCGCCAGCAGGAAGCGCTCCTCGGCTTCCAAGGCTGCCAGCTCCGCCGCGGTTGCGGCTTCAATTCGCGGATCCGTCTGCTGCTCGCTTGTTTCGTGAGCGGCGAATTGCTTGCCCTCGTCCACCGCGGCTTCCAGGCTGGTCTCGCGCCGGGTGCGGCGATACTGGTTCACGTACTCCTGCGCCATGACCGTGCGCAGCCATCCCAGCAGCGATCCGCGTCCCTGGTAGTACTGCAGCTTGGAGGCGCGCACCTCGCCGCGATCGGTCAGTCCGTAGAGTTCCGCGTAAAGCGAATCGGCTAACGCGCGTCCTGAGGCTTCGTCGTGCGCAATCTTGTAGGCGGCGTCGTACATGCCCTCGCGATAACGCGCCATGAAGATTTCCCAGGCGCGCTCGTTACCGGCGACGCAGGCGCGTGCCAGCACCAGTTCTTCCAGCCGCAGCGACTGTAACGCCGCTTCGCTCTCGCTGCCCGGTCCGCGTTGCTCAAAGACCCCGGCCAGCATCACAGCCAGGCCGGCGGCGTCGATCCCGAACTGTGCTGCCCCACTCTCGCCGTAATGGCTCGCGACAAATGCCTGCACCGCCGCCGAAGCAGCCGGGCCGGTACGCGAGGTGGGGGCGGAAGCCATATGTGCGAATCCTATCAATTTGCCTGCAAGAAAGACATGGGCGAGCGTTCCTCTGGCATAAGGGGAGGTCAACCATGAACCACAAGGTATTGGCGTCGCTGGCTTTTCTGCTTTCGGGTGCGGTTACGGGCTTCACCGGCACGCCCACGCAGGAGTCGCTGCATGTAATCGATCCGATCACTCACGGCAACCTGACCATCTTTCCGGTGGTCGGTGCAGTGGACTACGACACCTCGCACATTCTGACGTTGGACGAAGGCACTAAAGCCGGCACCGTGATTGTCACCGAGCAGGGTTCGCTGCGGGGCCTGGTAAGAAGGCCGCAGCAGGCGAGCCGCGCATCGGGTGCGCAGGTGAATCAGTTGGTGCTGGTGAACAACTCCGACCGTCCTCTGCTGCTGCTGGCAGGTGAGATTGTGACTGGCGGCAAGCAGGACCGCATCATCGGCGTCGATCGACTGGTACCTGCGAAATCCGATCCCATCGACCTGTCCGTCTTTTGCGTTGAGCCTGGCCGTTGGACCGGGCGCAGCGACCAGTTCGCCAGCATGCATTCGCAGATGGCGCAGCCCAGCGTGCGGGTGCCGGCGATGGCTGCAAAGAATCAGCAGCAGGTGTGGGACAAGGTGGCAAGTTCGAGGAGCACCGTGGAAGTGACGGCCGGGGCTCCCCAGGTTCAGGCTGACAATGCCGATCTGGCGACGTCGGTGTCCCCTCGCTATACGACCTCGTACGCGGCCACCATGGCGATACCGCAGGTGCAGGCGAAAATCGACAGCGTTGCCGGCAACTATGACGCCGTGCTGCAGCAACTGCGCAAGAGCGGCGCGAAGGGCGTGGTGGTAGCGATCAATGGAGAACTGGTGTGGGCCGACCTGTTCGCCAGCAACGATCTGCTGCTGCGCTACTGGCAGAAGCTGGTGCGCTCCTACGCGGCCGAGTCGTTAACCACGGTGGGCAGCCAAAAGCATGTCAGCGAAAAAGATGCGGAGGCGTTTCTGGACCGCATGTCGGGCAATCGCGAGGTGATTGAAACCGATCCCGGCGTATTCCGCCGCGCTGAGATTACCGGCGACAACTACAAAGTCTTCACCCTGACGGAGCTGATGACGAAGAGCGAGTACAACGTTCATACGGCGAAGATGGTGTACGACAAGGAAGCGCGTCTGGACTTCCCGCGGTATGACGTGGTGCGGTGAAGTTCAGATGCTTGGCTGTTTAGAGGTGTCATCCTGAGCGCAGATGTCGCTGATTTTGCGACACCGGAGTCGAAGAGCCTGCCCCGAGCGAAGCCGAGGGGACCCCTATCCTCACGACAATTCGAGGTCGCGATAGCGGTCCCTGGGCTTCGCTCGGGATGACACCTTCTCTTAATGTGTTTTCGGGATGACACCTTTTTATCCGGTGAAAAAAATTGATCTTATTGGGATCTGCTTAATCCTCGGGAGGCAGCAACGCCGCAGCCTCTATCCCCGTCGCCACCTCGGGAATGATGCCCATCTTGCGATAGATGGGCCGAACGATGGCGCGGATCTTCGGCAGCTGCGTGCTAGAACCAGATTGCGCCCACCACGCACAGGCTGCCACCAATGGTCAGCGTGCGGGGTGCTCCGAAGCGCGCGGCGGCGGCTCCGGCGATCAGGCTGCCGAAAGGCGCTGTGCCCTGGAAGGCGATGCTGTAGAAGCTCATCACGCGGCCGCGCTTGTCCTCTTCCACAATCGTCTGCAGGATGGTGTTCGACGACGCCATCTCGGTCATCATGCAGAAGCCGGTGAACATCATCAGCACCAGCGACAGCGGCAGCCAGCGCGAGTTGGAGAAGGCCACCAGTCCCAGCCCGAAGCCGGCGGAGGTCATGGCCGTTACGCGTCCCAGTCCCACCACCGAACGTCGCGTCGCCAGCGCCAGAGCGCCGATCAGGGCGCCCACCCCGGCAGCGCCCATCAGAAATCCCAGCGTATGCGGCCCACCATGCAAAACCGTTGCCCGCAAAAATCGGCATGAGCACCGAATACGGCATGCCCACCAGGCTCACCAGTCCAAGCAACAGCAGCAGCGAGCGGATGGGCGCAAAGTGCATGGCATAGCTCCATCCCTCCTTTAATTCGTGCGAAACACGGGCGTGCTGCGAGCGAGCCTGCTGCCGGACGATGTGCATCAGCAGCAGCGAGACAATCA
Organism: uncultured Acidobacteriaceae bacterium; assembly: GCA_963698845.1. GTDB lineage: Bacteria > Acidobacteriota > Terriglobia > Terriglobales > Acidobacteriaceae > Bog-257. The sequence continues at coordinate 669,148 of CAVOSH010000003.1, read as the reverse complement.
CGGCGATATAACTGAAGCCGTCGATGAGGAAGCAATAACCCTCGCCAAAGGCGGCGATGATGATGCCGGCCAGCGAGGGGCCGATGAGCCGCGCTCCATTCACCATCGACGAGTTGAGCGCGATGGCGTTGCTCAGGTCGGAGCGGTCCTCCACCATCTGCACCACGAAGGCCTGCCGCGCGGGCATATCGAAGGCGTTGATCGCGCCTTGGAACAGGCTGAGCGCGATGATCTCTCCCACGGTAATTCTTCCGCTCAGCGCCAGTGCGGCCAGCCAGAAGGACTGGATCATCGACAAAATTTGAGTGATGACCAGGGTGCGATGACGGTCCAGACGATCGACCCAGACGCCCGCGAACGGCCCGATGAGCAGGAACGGAATTTGCAGAGAGAAGCCGGCAACACCGAGCAGGAACGCCGAATGCGTGAGCCGGTAGACCAGCCAGGCGGTGGCGATGCGCGTCATCCAGGTACCGACCAGCGAGATGCTTTGTCCGCCGAAGAAGAGGCGGTAGTTGCGGTAGCGCAAAGCGCGCACCGCAAACTTCCACGCAGAGACTTCAGGAGCTGTCGGGGATATGGTATTGGGACCGGCCACGGATAATTAGATGATAGCGCGCGAGGAAGAGAGCCGAAGGCGGAGGAACCGATCGGGTGCCCGATTCAAGACCAGCCTTTGGCCTTGAGTGGGGAACTTGCTTCTACATTCGGCATGATGCCCCGATTTCCGAAACAGCGGGTGCCCCGTTCTACGCATGCTGTGGGCGTAGGGCGGGCCTTTGACTTGCTAAGCCACCTCCTCCAAATCGCGAGGCCCACGCCCACGCTGCAATGCGAAGTAGACCGCACCCATTCCGACCGGCACGGCTACTCCCAAAAGCGTCGCCAACTTTCCCCTCCTCTTCTTTTCAGCCCAGCCGCCATATAACTCCGTTCCTTCTTTCATCGGCTTGAACACGCTGCCCGATTTATCTGCCGCTGACTTCTTCTGCTTCATCTGCGCCTGGTGAGCCCGCTTGCCCATCTGGCTTTCAGTGAGACTCGGAGCCAGGCGTTCGGCCCATGCGCCCACCTTGCCGGACGCCCCGACAACGACCTCGTCCTCGGGATTCAGGGCCAGACCGTAGATCACGTCCACAACCTGCTGCGGATCGTAGACGGGCGGAATCGGCTGTACCGGCTTGCCGGTATGGTTCGCGGCGTGTTCAAAAAATGGAGTATCCATCGACACCGGCATTACGGTAGAAACGTGAATGCGGTCTTCCCCGTTGGCTTCGAGCTCCTGGCGTAGCGCCATGCCCAGGCCACGGATGCCGAACTTCGACGCCGAATACGAACTGAGATAGGGAGCCGCTACTTTGCCGGCGAAGGAGCCGACATTGATCAGCACACCTCTGCCTTGCTTGCGGAACTGCTGCAAAGCGACGTACGAACCGTAAATGGTGCCCATCAGGTTCGTCTGGATCACCTGCTCATGTTCCTCCAGCGGAGTTTCGTCAAAGCGTGCGAACGTACCCACGCCGGCGTTGTTGACCCAGACATCGATCTTGCCGAATCTGTCGACGGCACGCGCAGCAAGTTCTTCCACTTCGCTGGAACTGCTCACGTCGGTTTCGACGACCAGAGCTTCGCCTCCGGTCTCGCGACACTCTTCCGCAACTTGTTTCAGCAGCCGCTTGCGGCGCGCGGCCAGGACAACCTTGGCTCCGGCGTCAACAAACTTCACAGCCGCTCCGCGTCCAAAGCCGCTGGACGCTCCAGTAATTACAACGACACGATTGCGCATCTCTCCCATAATTTTGCCTCTCGAAAACAAAGATGGGCCCGGGGCAGAAACGAGATGCCTTGGGTTCCTCGCGCGAAACCCTATTCAAGCTGACAGAGATTTATTTCGAACCGGTGACAAATTGCTTTCGACTCTCCTATATTCTTGCGGCCATCGTTCTCGCGGAGCCGCCATGCCGTCTGCAAAGAAGAGCAGCATCCCCTCTGAGAAGGTCGCGCTGTACGACAAGCTTATCGCTACCAATCCGAAGATCGAGCGCAAGGGCGCGAACAATCCCTACACCTCGCTGAACGGAAATATGTTCACGCTGCTGAATCCCCCGAACGGCGACCTTGCCATCCGCCTCTCGCCCGAAGAGCGCGAGAAGTTCATCAAGAAGTACAAGACTGGCCTTTTCCAGGCCTACGGTGCGGTCATGAAGGAATACGTTGCCGTTCCGGACGGGCTACTGAAGAAGACGAAGGAGTTGGCGAAGTATCTCGAGCTGAGTTATGAGTACGCCAAAACCTTGAAGCCTAAGCCCACAAAAAAGTAGGGCGATAAGGTCACTCTTTGGGAACCGCCAGCTCCCCGATTACGTTTAATGTGGTGTAATCGTGTGTCTCTACTGATCAAGGAGTCCTATCGCGTGAATCGTCTTCGTCGCGCCTTTCTGCTGCTGCTCGTTTTATTGCCCGCCATCCTGATTGCCCAAGCCGCTCCGCAAGCCGAAGCGGGCAAGTTCCGCCTGCACAAGTTCGAGCAGGCCATCGGTGAGGAGAACTACACCATCACGGCCGACGGCGGCGCGCTGACTTTGAAGACCGACTTCAAGTTCACCGACCGGGGCTCGCCGGTTCCATTGAGCGCGACCCTGCGTACCTCCGACAGTTACGTGCCCCAGAGTTTCACCATCAAGGGCAATACCTCGCGCATATCGCAGGTCGATACCGCGGTGACGATCAACGGTGCGAATACTACCATCCAGCAAGGTAAGGAGACGCGTACCGTAGCCACGCCGCAAACGTTTTTCACCATCTCCGGCTACTCTCCGGTGGCAGTGCAGATGGAGATGATGCGCTACTGGCTCGCTCACGGCAAGCCCGCTCAAATGACCACGCTGCCGATCGGTGCGGTCCGCATCCAGGACCGCGGCTCGCAGATGGTCGAGGTCGATGGCAAGCCGATCAAGGTGGAGCGTTACACCGTGCAGGGATTGATCTGGGGCATGGAAGTTCTGTGGATGGACGGCTCCAACAATCTCGCCGCGCTGGTCTCCACCGATGCGAGTTCGATCATTTCGAAGCGGTGCGCGAGGAGTACGCGTCGGCGCTCTCGGCCTTTGTTGCCAGCGCAGCGCATGATGAGATGGCGCTGCTCACCGAGTTGAGCACCTCGTTTGCCGGACGCCGCACCGGCACCTTCGCTTTCGTAGGCGCAACCCTCATCGATGGCACCGGCAAGCCTCCGATTCCGAACGCGACCGTCGTCACCAGTGGCGGTAAGATCGTAGCCGTTGGCCCGAGCAGCAGCGTCAAGATTCCAAAAGGCGCGCAGAGCATCGACGTCACCGGCAAGTACATCATCCCCGGGTTGTGGGATATGCACGCACACTTCGAGCAGGTGGAGTGGGGACCGATCTACCTGGCTGCGGGAGTTACCACAGTGAGGGACGTCGGCAATGAGTTCGACTTCATCCCCCAGGTACGGGATGCCGTGAACAGCGGCAAGGCGCTGGGGCCGCACATGCTGCTGGCCGGCATCGTCGACGGCGACGGCCCCTACGCGATTGGCGTCAATCGCGTTAACAATGCGGACGACGCGCAGAAGTGGGTCACCAAGTATCACGATGCCGGATTTCAGCAGATCAAAATCTATAGCTCGATGAAGTCTGACAATGTGAGAGCTGTCTGCGCCGACGCGCATAAGTTTGGCATGACCGTCACTGGGCACATTCCTATCGGCATGAACGCATATGACGGTGTGAATGACGGCATGGACATGATCAACCAGCTCCACTACATCACCGACCTGCTGCTGCCCAAGGATATTGACTGGAAGAAAGCCAGCCGGCAGGAACGCATGAATGCGATGGCTTCGATCGACGTCAACTCAGAGCAAGGTAAGAAAGCCGTGGCGTTCTTCAAAGAACACCAGACCGTGATCGATCCGACCATGTCGCTTTTCGAGATGCAGTTCCGCCCGGCCGGCGAGCCGGCCACGCAGATCGAACCCGGCATTGCGCGGGTTGCACCCGAGCTGCAGGAACCGCTCACCAGCGGCGGCATGCCGCCGGAGATGGCGCCCATCGGGCAGAAGATCTTCCAGCACAGCCTGGAATTGATTGAAGCCTTGCATAAGGCCGGTGTGCCCGATCGTCGCCGGTACGGATCAGAACGTGCCGGGCTTCTCCGTTTACCGCGAGATCGAGCTGTACCTCCAGGCCGGCTTCGCCACGATGGAAGCGTTGCAGGCGGCGACCATCGTCCCTGCACGCGTGATGAAGGTCGAGGCCGACAGCGGCAGCTTGGAAGTGGGCAAGCGCGCCGATCTGGACGTGCTCGATGCGAATCCACTGGACGACATCCACAACGTGCGCACGGTGCGCCAGGTGCTGGCCAACGGCGTGCTCTACAATCCCGCGCCGCTGTGGGAGAGTGTAGGGTTCAAACCCGAATAGGTAGACGAAAGATACTGTCCATCCGATCGTGGTCTCGCCGAAAAGAAAAATGCCCCACCCAAGCCGTAGCTTGGACAGGGCATTCCCAAACTTAGGACAAGGGACGCGCTTCAGGGCATCAGTACGGCGTCAATCACGTGGACGACACCATTGGATTGAAATACGTTGGCCTGCGTCACCATCGCCGTCCCGCCCTTGGCGTCGGTCAGAATCATGTGCTTGCCCTGCATGGAGACCGTCAGGGTCTCGCCGTTCACGGTCTTGAGTTCCGCCTTGCCGCCGCCGGCTTTAATCTGCGACATCAGGTCTGAGGCGCTCATCTTGCCTGCCACAACGTGGTAGGTTAGGATCTTCGTCAACTGATCCTTGTTCTCCGGCTTGAGCAGGGTGTCGACGGTTCCGGCAGGCAATTTTTCGAAAGCTTCGTTGGTGGGAGCAAATACGGTAAACGGTCCTGGACCTTCCAGCGTTTCGACCAGGCCGGCAGCCTTCACCGCTGCTACCAGGGTGGTCAGGTTTTTGGCGGCGGAGGCATTTTCCACGATGTTCTTGGTGGGATACATGGCCGCTCCGCCAACCATGGGCGCGTTCTGGCCAAAAGCCGTCACAGAAAGTACGGTCAAGGTGGTGGCAATCAATACAGTCCGCATTCGGTTCTTCATCTTCAGCCATCCTCTGAGCAATGGATTTATTTCTTAAGCTCACTTGGATTACGCGACGCCGGCGAGAATGGATTGCATGTGCGCAATTCTCTTTTCATAACTCCTGGCTTGCTGGAGGCGTGCCCCACTGAGCGCCCCCCTGATCCTGCGAATGCCGCCTCGAAATCCCGGTGCTAGACTGAATCTGTGATCGCGGAAATCATTGCCATTGGTTCGGAGATGCTGACTCCGTACCGCCAGGACACGAATTCCCTTTTTCTCACCGAGCGTCTCAACGAGATTGGGATTCGTGTCGCCTTCAAGACGGTCGTGGGCGACTATCTCGACGACTTGATTTCCGCCGCGCGCACTGCGATCAGCCGCAGCGACCTCATTATCTTCATGGGAGGGCTTGGCCCGACCAAGGACGACCTCACGCGCGAGGCCGTCAGCCGCCGCGTTGGGAATCGAGTTAAAGCGCGATCATGTGCTGGTGGCGGAGATGTACAAGCGTTTCGCCGACCGCCGCATCACCATGCCGGAGAACAACGCGCAGCAGGCCGACATCCTGACGGACGCCGTGGTGCTGCCGAATTCGAAGGGCACCGCTCCCGGCCAGTGGCTGGAGACAGACTTCGAAGGCAAGGCCGCGGATGATCGCGCTGCTGCCGGGTCCGCCGCATGAATTGCGTGAGATGTGGGAGCAGGAGTGCATGCCGCGGCTGCGCGACAAGGTTCCGCCGGCGGACGATGGCGGCGCGCGTCTTGAAGGTCGCGATGATGGGAGAGTCGGCGGTCGATCAGCGGGCAGCGCCCATCTACACCAAGTATCCCAACGTCGAAACCACGGTGCTGGCAGGTCAGGGACAGGTGGAATTTCATCTGCGCGCCACCGCAGCGACGCTTGATGAAGCGCAGGCCGCGGTGGATCGCCTGGCCGGAGAACTGGAAGACGAGTTTGAGGATGCAGTTTTCTCGGCGCAGGGCGAGTCGCTGGAAGAGATCGTCAACTACTACCTGCAAATGCGTAATGTGAAGCTGGCGGTCGCCGAATCCTGTACCGGCGGCATGATCGCCGAACGCATCACCTCGGTAGCCGGCAGCTCGCGCTCGTTTCTTGGGGGAGCGGTGGTCTACTCCAACGATCTGAAGACGCTGTTCGCCGATATTCCGCCGCTGATGATCGAAGCCCACGGCGCGGTCAGCAAAGAAGTCGCGCTGGCGCTGGCAGAAAATATTCGCGAGATCTGCAAGGCCGATATTGGTGTGGGCGTGACGGGCATTGCCGGACCGGGCGGCGGCACCGAAGAGAAGCCGGTCGGGCTGGTCTTCATCGCCGTCTCCAACGGCCACAAGCAGGACGTGATGCAACGGCGCTTCTTCGGTGATCGCGAGCGGGTGCGGCGCTGGGCCAGCCAGATGGCTCTCGACATGGTCCGCCGCATGCTGATGTAACGATGCGACTCTTCGTAGCTCTCGACATCGACCCGGAAATTCGCCGGCGGATTGGCGAGTTTTGCGAGCGGATGCGTCCTTATGCTCCCGAAGTACGCTGGGTCGGAGCCGAAACCTTCCACATCACGCTGCAGTTTCTCGGCGAAACCGAGAAGCGCGATGCGATTCAAACTTCCCTGCAGCAGATTCACAGTGCGGCAATCGCCATGACGTTTCGCGGGACGGGATTCTTTCCGAACGCGAAATCGCCGCGGGTCTTCTGGGTCGGCATCGAGGCAGATGAGCACCTGCAGCACCTTGCCGGGGAAATCGGGGCGGCTCTTGAGCCGTTGGGATTCAAGCGGGACACCATGGCCGTTTAAGCCGCATCTCACGCTGGCGCGTGCCGGCAGCGGAAGACCGCGGCCGGTGCGCGGCGAGCGCAGCGCAGCAGGACTGCGAGTTGTGGGAATCAAGCTGGAGGGCCGGCCGCCGGTGGAGTTCGGAGCGATGACGGCGCGGGAGTTCTGTCTCTACGAAAGCAAGCTGTCGCCATCAGGCGCCAAGTACACCAAGCTCAGCCGATATCCACTGGGATAATTTGGTTCTGACTAGGGATACTGGCATGGGCTGTGTGAGGTTGTCGACGACTACTTCTTTCGTCGCTGCCCATTAGGTTGGATGGGTTGTGCTGTGCGCCGAACAAACTATCGAAGTAATTCTCCAGAATCTGCTTCAACGCAGTCCTCCGGCATGAGACTGCGATCGAGCATGTGCTCCAGGCCGAGGGCATTGGTCACAGCCGACAGCGAAATTGCCAGGGCCGCAGGGGGGATAGGGAGCTTTCGTCCGGTGCCTTCCATGATGTCGCGCAAGATGCCGATCCTGGGCTTGACCAGGCGGCGATTCATCGCCGCCAGACGGGCTTTCACCTCGGGATGGCGCACCGCGAACAATTTGAATTCCAGCGCAAGCAGGCTCCAGCGGCGGTCCTGGCAGATGGTGAGGAAGAACTCTCGAAAGGCGCGCAGCTTGGCTTCGGGATCGCTGAACGCTGTGCGTCATGCTGCTCCACGGTGTTGATGCGCGAAGAAATTTCGCCTTCCAGCAGCGCGAAGAACAAATCTTCCTTGCTGTCGAAATTGGCGTAAAAGGCGCCACGTGTGTAGCCTGCCTCGGCCGCGATTTCCTCAAGTTTGGCGGCCTCAAATCCGTCGCGCGCAAAGATTTTTTCCGCAGCGCGGATCAAGCGCGCTCGTGTGGCATCAGAACGTTCCTGATGGCGGGATGTAGACGGAGCGCGATTTCATTTATCCTCGAAGAGGCGCCACAACGGCAGGCGTGTTAGATGCAGATTTTACGCAACGCGACTGCTCGAATGCGACATCTAAACGCAGATAGTTCAGTTCGATTCGATACATGCATGTATGTACTAATTACAACATGGAACGACCCGAAAGCAATTCGCCGCAGCAATCGTTAAGATTTGGCTGGATCGTAGCTAAGTTCCGCCGCAGTGGTTCTGCTGTCCAGCTGCCTGGCTTTGGGGCAGACCTCAAGCCCGGGCTCACCTCTCTGCCCTCAGCGGAGCAGGTGATTCAACGACCGACCAGGACCCCTACAGCGGGTCGATGCCGCAAGGCAAAGCGACCAACGAAGTCATCGATCTGTCGATCCAGGACGCGCTGGATCGCGGACTCAAGTACAACCTGGGGCTTTACCTGAGCGAGCGGGCAACCGAGCAGACGCGGGCGGAGCGGCTGCGCGCGCTCAGTAACCTGATGCCCGTCGTCAACGGCTCTTTCACCGAAGAAGAACAGAAGATCAACCTCAAGGCGTTCGGGTTTAATTTTCCCGGATTTCCTACTTCGGTTGGTCCTTTCGGTCTGACCGAATTGCAGGCAGCGGGAAGTTGGACTCCGCTGAGATCTGCACTTACATCAACAGGCTGCACGCGGCCTCGCAGGACGTAAAGGCGGCGCAGTTCAGCTATCATGATGCGCGCGATACGGTGGTGCTGGCGGTGGGAGCGAATTACCTGCTCACCATCGCCAACGAGTCTCGCGTGACTTCGGCCGAGGCCGAGCTGAAAGCGGCGCAGGCGCTCTACCAACTGGCTGTGGATCAGGAGAACGCCGGGATCGCCCCGCAGCATCGACACCTTGCGAGCGCGGGTGCAGTTGCAGACCCAGCAATCGATGCTCATCCAGGCGCAGAACGATCTGGAGAAGCAGCGTATCGCGCTGGCTCGCGTAATCGGATTGCCGGTACAGCAGAAATTCAAGCTGGTGAACCGGGTTCCATACGAGCCGCTTGCCGGAGGCGGCCGTTGAGAATGCCTATGAGCGCGCGCTGCAAACGCGCCCTGACTATCAGGCAGCTCTGGCGTCTCTGCGGGCAGCGCAGTACAGCCGAGCAGGCGGCGTGGCAGCAGCGTCTGCCGTCCATTGGATTTTCGGGCGACTACGGAGTGTTCGGCTTCACACCCAGCTCCCTGGCGCCGAACTGGACGGCGGCAGCCACGCTGTCGATTCCGATTTTCCAGGGTGGCAAAGTCGAAGCCGACGTCCAGCAGTCCAGAGCGATTCTGAAGCAGCGCCAGGCGCAGGTCGACAACCTGCGAGGCAGCATCGAGCAGGACATTGCAGAACGCGTTGCTCGATCTGAAGGCGGCCGCCGAACAAGTAGAGGTCGCCAAGACCGGACTGGATTATGCGCAGCAAACGCTGGAGCAGTCGCAGGACCGGTTTGCCGCCGGGGTAACGAACAACGTGGAAGTGATCCAGGCGCAGCAGCAACTGGCTTCCGCCAACGAGCAATACATTGCCAGTCTGTACGGCCACAACATCGCGAAGGTGCTGCTGGCGCGGGCCATCGGCAATGCGGAGCAGGCGGTAAAGCAATATCTGTCGGAGCCGGGAAGTGTTCTACCGGCAACGCCTGGAAGTCCAAATACTCCGGCGACGACGCCCAACGACTCCAAACGCGCCGCCCCGGGAACGATTCCCGATCATGCGCGCAGACTTCGGGATGTCTGGAGCGCAGAGCAACTCGAACCGCAGTCGGCAGATCAATCCCACGAGCAGCATGGCGCCGCCCGCCACCGGTGACCAGAACTCAGAGCCATCGCTAGGCGGCTGGAAATCATAATGAATCATTGCAAACAGGTGAAGAACAGATGAGTCCGACAACGACCAAGCCTGAAGATGTCGAACGTAATGCGCCGGAGAGTGACGTACCCACGAGGAGCATCACGATCCGGAAGCGCCGCCACGCGCGAGGAAGACCGCCGCGGCTTCTTCCAGAAGCATCCGGCGGCGAAGCCCATTGTGTTTCTGGTGGCGATTGTGGCGGTGGTGCTGGTGGGATGGTTCTGGTGGGAAAGCCGGCAGTGGGAAGACACCGACGATGCGGAGATCGACGGTCACATCTATCCCATCAGCGCTCGCGTGAACGGCCACGTCATCAAGGTGAACTTCGATGATGGGCAGCTGGTGCACAAAGGCGATGTGCTGGTCGTGATCGATCCCACCGACTACACGGTGGCTCTGGAACGCGCTCGCGCCGACTATCAGGACTCGCAGGCGCAGGCGGTAGCGGCGCGCTACGGCGTGCCGGTGTCGAGCATCGGATCGTTCAGCCAGATTCGTTCGGCATCCGCCGACATGGCCTCAGCTCAAGCAGGCGTCGCCGCGGCGGAGAAACAGGTTGAAGCCGCACAGTTCACAGGTCGATCGAAGCCAAAGCCGACGCACTGAAGCTCAATACCGACGTGGAGCGTTATCAGCAACTGCTGGGCAAGCGCGAGATTTCGCAACAGCAGTTCGATGCGGCAACTGCGGCGGCAACCGCTGCCAACGCCACGGTGCAGGCTCGCGAAGCCTCCTTGCTGGCCGCCGAAGCGCAGGTGAAAATAGCCCAGTCGCGGATCGAGCAGGCCAATGCTGAAATCAAGAACGCGCAGGCCACCCCGAACACCGTAGCGGCGACCAAGGCCAAAGCGGATTCAGCGGACGCGCAGGCATTGCGCTACAAATCCGCTCTCGACCAGGCCCAGCTGAATCTTTCGTATACCACCATTACCGCTCCGGTGGACGGCATCGTCGGCAAACGCTCGGTGCAGGTCGGCTCCAACGTTGCCATCGGGCAGGATCTGATGGCGATCGTGCCGCTGCAGGACGTGTGGGTAACGGCGAACTTCAAGGAAACCCAACTTTCCCACATGTGTCCGGGACAACCGGTCAAGATCAGCGTCGATACGTACGGCGGCCGCAAGTGGGAGGCCACGTCTCCAACATCGGAGGAGCTACGGGAGCAAAGTACAGTCTGCTTCCACCTGAGAACGCCACGGGCAACTACGTGAAGGTGGTGCAGCGCATTCCGGTGCGAATTGATTTCGACGGGAACGACAAGCCCGACTTCAACAAGGACGGCTCTGCTGCGTCCGGGCATGTCGGTCGAGCCTGACGTCAGAGTGGCCGCAACCTGTAAAAACCGATAGCTGAATATCCCTCGGAAGCCGGAGGAGAACTCCGGCCTTCTTATTCCATCCTTGCCGCCCAAATCTACAACTTCCGTGGCATAAGAACGGCCACGCGACTAGAATCTCCAGCTCAAACTTTTTGGGCTGTCGACCTCATTTTTGATTAGAAGTTCGACCAAAATGCTGTCATACTCTCGTTAATTAAGTCACTTTTGCGCCATGAATTTTTCAACGCTTCCAAATCTCGCCGCATTGGCGATGCTTGTCGCGGTGTTTTGGGCGATCTCGCGAAAGGAAACAGCCGAGCGACTCGCATCTCTGGCTCGCGGGCTGGTTTCTCGTCTTACTTCATTTCACGGCACAGTTCTTTACGCCACGCTAACGGTGAAGCAGCGACCTGGCTTCTCGGCCGCCAGCTTCGATTGCCTGATGCTGGCGAGCATCGCGTTCCTGATTTCCGTCTCGCGAGTGGCAACCACCTGGCAGCGCCAGCTGGTGATGTCTCTGGCTATTGCCCTGCCTTGCCTGGCCTACAGCAATGCCACGGTGTGGGAGATCAACAGTCCCGCCTATTATTACCTGGTGATTGTTTGCGGAGTGGTCGTGCCGCTGGAAACGTTTCGGCGCCTGTACCAGAAGTTTGACCTGTATGCGGCGGGAGTAGTGACGGCGACCTTGCTTACGGCTGCTGCTGGTATCTGGGCGGTGCGAAGCGGCAATGCGGACCTCGGTCCGACAATCATACTCACCATGCTGAATCTGTCTGCCGCGGTGCTGTATTGGAGACACCATGAGCGCGTGACCGCGGGCGTGTTGACCACCGTGGGAGGATTCGTATTGTGGGCGCATGGTCTTTCCCGGCTTCGGTGCTGTTCGACATCTATCTGCCCTCGGTAAAGGTGGAATCGGAGATCTGGAACATTCCGAAATACCTGGTGGCGCTGGGAATGATTCTCACGCTGCTGGAAGATCAGATCGTACGCAGCAATTATCTTGCGTACCATGACGAGCTCACGGGATTGCCGAACCGGCGCCTGCTCGACGATCGTCTGGATCAGGCGCTGGCGCATGCCAAGCGCGTACAAAGTAAAGTCGCGGTGCTGTTGCTCGACCTGGACCACTTCAAAGAAGTGAATGACAACTTTGGTCATCGCGTGGGCGATATGACGTTGCAGGCGGTGGTGGCGCAACTGGCCAGCAGAATTCGTTCCAGCGATACGCTCGCCCGCTCGGGCGGAGACGAGTTCACCGTGGTCAGCGAGGTGGCCGACGAACATGGTGCCGCGGCATTGGTGGGCGCTCTGGATTCCGCGCTGTCTGGCCCCGTATTTGTTCAGGGAGTGCAAGTGCGAACCGGGCTCAGCATCGGGTTGGCGTTGTATCCTGATGATGGAATTAATCCGGATCAACTGCATGCTGCCGCCGACAAAGCCATGTATGTGGCTAAGCGGGCTGCCCGGACCCCGGTATTGAATGCAAATCGACCACTGGACGAAATTACCTCTTCGCTCACGGCTGCCGCGAAGGCTCAGACGAATTACATCTGAGTTTCCCGGCGGATTCTGTCCCAAATTCGCTGCTCTCCACCACAAAGCATCTGTTACAGGTGTTCGCCGTCGGGATTCTTCTTGCTGGCTGGTGTGCAGCGCTTCAGGACACGCAGGCTTCTCCAACCGCGCAGCCGGCAACCGCCACTTCTGAGTATCTGTATGGAACCTGGTATTCGTATCCATTGGGCAATCCGGATACCGACCCGATCCGCCATGAGTTTCGCCACAATCAAGCCACCAACAAAGACGAAATGGTGGTGATGCGAATCTGCCAGGGTAGATTATCGCGCAGTCATCGCGAAGGCGACTTCACCGATCGAGGTTACGCAGAGCACAATTCGGGTGCTGAAAAGTGCTTCGGATGCGGAGAAGGGAGAGCTGAATTCGGAGTGTAAAGCCACTGTCGAGTCCGGGCTGTGGAGCTATACGGTCTCCGATGACCACAACCATCTGACCATCACGAATCCCGGTGGAACTCCCGACATCATGGAACTGGCGCGCCAGGACCTTGCCCCGACCAGTGTGCTGCCCTCCAATGTGTACGGAACATGGTCGTTGCCCATACAGTTGGACCGGGAGACGCAGGTCCAGATTCGCCTGGTGTTTTACGGAGGAACCGATCCGACAAAAGGGAAAGTCCGGCAGATCGCTACCTGTACCAAGGGAAACGACACTCTGGTTTCCCAGGCCGAATCCGACATCAAGGTAAGCTCCGACCACATCCAGATTCTGAACGCGGCCTCCCACGTACAAAAGGCAGGGCCGTTCACCTGCAAAGTCACCATCACGCCCGGGACACTCCGGTATGTCATCGCGCCGAGCGGGACCACCATGACGCTGACCGCTCTGACGGCCCATCGTTGAAGCTCACACGCGCGCCCGACGCGAGTCTAAACTAGGAGAGATGAAGCTCAAGTTCCATCGTTCCAGTCTCGGTCTTCTGCTGGCAGCAGCGGCTTTAGCGTTCCTGATTCCTGCGGCCGCACCCGCGCAGGAACCACTGAGCGCCTGATCCTGAAGGATGGCAGTTATCAGTCTGTCGAGAAGTACGAGATGCAGGGCGACCGGGTGCATTACTTGAGCGCGGAACGTTATGAGTGGGAAGACATTCCGGCCTCGTTAGTGGATTGGGACGCGACTAAGAAGTACAACGACGCAACTGAGCAGCGGAAAGCTCAGGCCGCGCGTGGTGGAGACGCCTGAGGAAAAAGAGGCTCGCGAAAAAGAAGAGGCGAACTCCCCGGAAATTGCGCCCGGCGTAACTTTACCCGGCAGTGGCGGCGTATTTCTGTTGGATGAATTCCAAGGCAAGCCGGAAGTCGCCGAGATCGTGCAGAACGGCAGCGAAGCCAGCAAAGATGCAAAGAAGAGCGTGCTTCGCTCCGCAGTAGGCCCCTTAGCCGGTAACAAACAAGGCTTTGAGATCAAGGGAGAGCATGCCCAGATTCAGTCGCACCTGGCGCGGCCCACGGTTTACATCGATATCGATGAAGGTCCGATCAGCGACGCCTCGCTCAACGATCGCTTTCGTCTGGTCCGCGTCATCCTGAAGAAAGACGCGCGTGTGATCGGCAATGCGAAAGTCAGCATGGGAGGGAAGGTAACCGAGCAAGCTGCTTTCCTGCCCGCCAAGGTAGAGAAGCTGGGAACCGGAGAATGGATCAAATTGACGCCGCAGCAGAATCTGCCGCCGGGTGAGTATGCGGTGGTGGAAATGTTATCGCCGCAAGAGATGAACCTGTATGTGTGGGATTTTGGAGTGAATCCCAATGCGCCGGCGAATCCGAACACCTGGCAACCTACGCCTAAAAATTGATTTCGCGACGCCGGGAACGCTACTCGAGACCGATGATGCCCCGGCCCGCAGCGGCAATGCTGTCGCGGCCGCCTACTTTCACCATGTACATCACTTCGTCGGCGCTTTGCACAATCTCATGCGGAGTTGTGCCATCGTGAGGATAGGTGGAGATGCCGACACTGGCTCGCAGCCTTAGCGAGAAACCCTCATCCTTAAGCCACTCCCGGTCGCGAATCGTCTTGATCAACCGGCGGGCTACACGAATGGCAGATTCTTTTCCGGTCTGAGGCAACAAAACGGCAAACTCATCTCCGCCATAACGAAAGGCCGCATCCACCAGGCGCAAGTTTCTGCGTAAGAACTGTCCAAATTGTCCCAGCAGTCTGCTGCCCATCAGGTGTCCGTACTCATCATTGATGTCCTTGAAATGATCCAGGTCCATGAAGAGGACGCTGAACTCGTAGCCGAATCGCTCCGACCTTCTGACTTCCTCTGCCAGGACGGTGAACATGTGACGCGAGTTGTAGACGCCGGTGCAATCGTCGGTGATGCTGAGTTCCTGAATGCGCTGCACCGCGCGCGCGTTTTCGATGGCGATCGCGGCGTAGGCGGTCAAGGCTTGCAACAACATCTCCCTCTTGAGATAGAGGTTCATGTCGCAGTTCACCAACTCCATCACCCCTAGCACTCTGCCACTTCCGCGCACCGGAATAGCCAGCACCGAACAGCTCTCCGCAAAAAATTCATCGCGCGTATCAGGATCGATCCTGGAATCGTGGTTGACGTCAGAGATCACTAGACGGCTCTCCCAGTTCCACAACCGATCGCGCCAGGCTCTCACCCGTGGTGAGGCGCAGAGCGTTCACGCTGTCGCAGCTGGGGCCGACGGCTACGGTGTAATAAAGTTCGTGAGTTTGTTCGTCCTGCAGCAGCAGAGCCCAGGTGTCAGGCTTAAAGTATGCAGCTATTTTTTCCAGGATGGTTTGCAGAACGGCATCGAGATCGAGCGACGAGGTCAACGCCTTGGCGACGTCGTGGAAAATCTTCAGTTCATCGGACTGTCGATCTTGATCACTCATCGGAGCTGCGGCGCGAAGCCCCTACTTTGCCTGCACAGATGCATCCTGAATGCTGACGGGGCGCAATCCTTCAAGCAGTCAGGTCGGCAAGGTTAACTTAATGCCCCTATATTACTGGAAAAAGGTGGCTCCTGTTGCTGAGAAGATCAGCCCCATTTCGCTGATTTCCCGAAAAATCTTAAGCCTTGACCATGTGGCCGCTGCCGTAGTCCATGGTTTGATACCTCTCAGCACGTATTCTTATGATTCGGCGGACATTCCGAGTAGACTAAAGTGGTGCGTTCGAGAGGTGAACCGGGTGGGCTCATTTGGCGAACATCTGCGTCGGGAGCGGGAGATGCGCGGCATCTCGCTCGATGAGATTATGGCCACCACGAAGATCGGACGCCGATTGCTGCTGGCGCTGGAGGAAGAGCAGTTTGACCTTTTGCCAGGTGGCATATTCAACAAATCGTACGTGCGCGCGTACGCCAAGTGCGTTGGCATGAACGAAGATGAGGCCGTTGCCGAGTACCTGCAAGCGGCTCAGGAACCGGCGCCCGACACCAAAGTGATCGCGCATCAGCATGCGTTCCACTCGGACCGGAGGCCGGAGCGCTCGGGCTTCCCTATTCTCCCGGTACTTATTCTGCTGGTGGTGGCGATTGGCGCTGCCGGTGGCTGGCAGGTCTATCACAATCATCAACGTGAGCGCGAGCAACTGGCAGCCGCCAAACCTGCGGAGACAACGCCAGTAGC
Organism: uncultured Acidobacteriaceae bacterium; assembly: GCA_963698845.1. Classification (GTDB taxonomy): domain Bacteria; phylum Acidobacteriota; class Terriglobia; order Terriglobales; family Acidobacteriaceae; genus Bog-257. The sequence goes on along the minus strand of CAVOSH010000003.1, from coordinate 652,980 downwards.
TTCGGCGGATTCAGGAACACAAACTGCCGCAACTCAGGCGGCTTCACCACAAGCGTCGCAGGACACAGCTGGGCCCGCACCATCGACCGCTGTGCCAGCGGCCAAGCCAAGCACAGCAAGCGTCAACGACACGAGCGCGCCCGCCGGAACTGCGAACGCAACTGCTGTGCCGACTGGCGGAACTTCCTTTGAGGTTACGATCCGCCCTAAGGACCGCGCCTGGGTTTCGGTGAAATGTGACGGCAAATTTGTGGTGCGTGGGATCATCAAGCCGCCGGACGTGAAGACCATTCGCGCCAACAACGAAGTGATCTTTTACACTGGAAATGCCGGCGAGGTGGAAGTTGCCTTTAACGGCAAGGCGGTACCGCTGAATAGCGGAGCCAACGATCAGCAGACCCTGGTTTTCGATTCGCGGGGTGTACTGGCGCGGGCGGCCACGCAGTGACACACGGGTTTCCACAAAACGTCATAGCATGAACCATTCCGGCGAAAATGTGGTTCGCATCGAGGCCGAAGCCTTGCGCGCTTTGGCCGACCGCCTGGCCGGTCCCATGGCCGAGCCCTTCAACCGCGCCGTCGAATTGCTCTATGGTTGCGCTGGCCGCGTCGTGGTCACCGGCATGGGCAAGAGTGGACTGATCGCTCGCAAGATCGCGGCGACCCTGACTTCAACCGGCAGTCCGGCATTGTTCCTTCATCCCGCAGAAGCGATGCATGGCGATCTGGGCATGGTGGTGCGCGGTGATGTTGTGCTGGCGCTCTCCGCCAGCGGCGAGACGGAGGAGATCCTGCAACTGCTGGCCACGGTGAAGCGGCTGGGCGTACCGCTGATTACCATGACTTGCGACGAGATCACGGCAGGATCGATGGAGACGCTGTCGACCCTGGCGCAGGCCGCCGATGTTGCGCTCGACTGCTCGGTTGCGCACGAAGCCTGCGCGCTCGGTTTGGCGCCTACGGCTTCCACAACAACGATGCTCGCGCTCGGCGATGCGCTGGCGGTGGCTCTCTCCGAGCGCCGCGGATTCAAGGAAGAAGATTTCGCCAACCTGCATCCCGGCGGAAAGCTGGGCAAGCGTTTCGCGCGGGTCTCGTCGCTGATGCACAGTGGAGACGCGCTTCCACGCGTAGGGCCGGCGACGCCGATGGGCGAAGTGATCTACGAGATGTCGCGCAAAGGCCTGGGCATGACCACCGTGATCGAGGGCGAGAAGCTGGTGGGCCTGATCAGCGATGGCGACTTGCGCCGCCTGCTGGAGCATCACGGCAAAGAGTTATTCGACTTGCAGGCAGCCGACTGCATGACGCGGTCGCCGAAAGTGGTGGACGCCGACACCTTTGCCATTGCCGCACTCGACATCATGGAGCAGAAAAAGATCACGTCACTGCCGGTGGTCGATGACTCCGGCAAGCTGGTCGGCGTATTGCATCTGCATGACCTGTGGGGCACGCAGATGCTGTGATGGAAGTCAGGCGATCGCGGCCGACCTGGCTGCCGATGCCCGAACCAGGGCCAGCGCGGTCACGTCGTTGTGATCGGGCGGCTTACCCAGATACAGCTGCACGGCGTTCAGAATGTCGGTAGCGATCTCGCTGGCATTTTCTGACGGCGCTGCACCAAAGCTCTCCTTCACCCGATTCAAGCCGAACTCTTCCTTCTTGTGCTTGTGGGCCGCCTCCACCACGCCTCGTGAAACCAGCAGCAGCGAAGCGCCTTTCTGCAACGCGGCTGTCGGAGCCTCATAGGTCGAGGCGGAAAACAGCCCAAGCGGCAAGCCAGTGGCCGGAAGCTCGGTGATGCCCGAAGGATCGCGCAGCAGTCCTGGCGTGTGCCCGGCATTGGCATAGCAGATCGTGCCGAGCTCCTCGTTGTAGCAGCCGACGAAGGCTGCGCACGAGCGCACTCCGGCGGCAGCGCGCCGGATGCTGAGATTCAGCTCGAGGCACAACTCCATCATGGCGTCGGCCTCGTTGATCTCCTCGTAAGCAAACTTCTCCTGCCCGACTTCCTGAAAGGTTCGGCGAGCGGCGTCAACAATGCTGTGGTTCTCTTCGAGGCGGCCAGCCACGTCGAGCATGCCGAAGATCACGCGGCAGCGGTTAGCGCGCAGGAAATGGTAAAGATCGCCACCCATTCGCTGGCCCTGGACCATACCTGCGATGTCGGCCCCTGACAGCGGCGGAAATTCTGCCCGGGTGGGTGTTAAGGACGATGCGGCGGTGCGTTCGTGTTGAAAAGATAGTTTCATATCGAAGAATGGCGGCCAGTAATCATAGCCTAATTCCGGCCGAATGCAACGTCCCAACCGTTCTTTATCGGCAATTCTGTTAGATTCGGGAACCGTAGTGGCTTTTGGGAAGCCGTAATAGGATGGGTGGCGGAGACGCAGCGTGCGCATTGTCAGCATTGGCGAGATTCTCTGGGACGTCGTGGGCCCGTCGGAATACCTGGGCGGAGCGCCGCTGAACTTTGCGGCACACGCCCACAAACTGGGGCATGAGGTCTACTTACTGAGCGCGGTCGGGGATGACGAGCGCGGCCGGCGCGCGCTGGCAGGGCTGAAGAAATGCGGGATCTCCAGCGACTTTGTGCAGGTAATTGCCGGTAAGCGTACCGGCACCGCGGAGGTCGAACTCGATCGCCGACGGCAAGCCCATGTTCCGCATCGTGCGGCCGGCAGCCTACGACTTCGTGGACCTTAGTACTGACGTGGTGAAGCGTATCGCGGAGGTGCAACCGCAGTGGATCTACTTCGGCACGTTGTTTCACAACTCGCGGCACGCCCTGGAAGCGACCCTCAAGTTGCTTGAACATACGCCCGAGGCGAAGCGGTTCTACGACGTCAATCTGCGCGATGGAAACTGGAATCTAAACACCGTTGAGCAGCTGGCCTCGCAGGCCAGCATCATCAAGCTCAGCGACAGCGAAGCCGAGTTTCTCGATGCTTCCCTGGGCGGTGAGGACCTTGAAGCATCGGTTGAACATTTCTGCCGCAGGTGGAGTGAACAATATCGTTGCAAGACAATCTGCGTGACCTTTGGCGAGCGCGGCTGCGGTATCTACAGAGAAGGCCGGTACACGGAAGTCCCGGGCCGCAAGGTCGAGGTAGCCGATACGATTGGCGCCGGAGATGCCTTTGCCGCAGCCTTCGTCCATGGAAGCGAACAGGGGTGGGATGCACGATCGCTGCGGCGCCTTCGCCAATGCGGTGGGTGCGCTGGTGGCCAGCCGCCAAGGTGCGACTCCGGAGTGGAACGTGGACGAGGTCATTCCGATGATGGGCGAGCTTCGCCGGCCAAACCTTGAGCGCTAGTCTTCCAGATCAGCGTCCGCATCAGCGCTGATTTCCTTTTCTGACATTCGCTCCAATTGCGTTCGCCAGTCGGTTTCCTGGACAAACTGGCGCGAATCGCGCCAGCCCGCCTTGACCTTCACGAACAGTTCGAGGAAGACCTTGGTGTTCAGCAGCTTCTCGATTTGCAGGCGCGCCGCCGTGCCAATTTTCTTCAACGCGCTTCCCTGCTTGCCGATCAGAATCGCCTTCTGGCCTTCGCGCTCGCAATAGATGGTCGCAGCGATGCGGGTGAGCCTGGCGCTCTCCTCATACTGCTCGATCAGGACGGTGGTCGCGTACGGGACTTCCTGGTCGGTGATCAGGAGTACTTGCTCGCGAATCAGCTCGGCGACCAGGAAGCGCTCCGGCTGATCGGTCACCTGGTCTTTGGGGAAGTAGCGCGGACCTTCCGGCAGAGCCTTGATGACGGCATCCAGCAGTTTGTCGAGGCCTTCGCCCTTCAGCGCCGAGATCGGAATCACCTCGGCAAAGTCGTGCAGCTCTTTGTACTTGGCGATTAACGGCAGCAGGTCCTGCTTGTTCAGAGCGTCAACTTTGTTCAGCAGCAGGAAGGTTTTCTGGCCGCGCCTCTTGACGATCTCGAGCACGAACTCATCGCCGGTGCCGAGCTTCGCGGTCGCATCCACGATGAGCAGCAACAGGTCGCAGCCCTCAAGCGCGTCGTAGACTTCCTTCATCATGCGGCGATTGAGGGAGTTGATGGGCTTGTGAACGCCGGGGGTATCGATCAGCACGATCTGCCCGGTCGGACGCTTCCCTTTTCGCTCGACGTTGACGATTCCCTGAATGCGGTTGCGCGTGGTCTGCGGCTTACGAGTGACGATGGCCAGCTTTTCGCCGACCAGCGCATTCAGCAGCGTCGACTTGCCTGCGTTGGGACGGCCGATGATGGAGACGAATCCGGAGCGGAAAGCCATACTACTCGAGAATAAACCTTCCGGCGACCGCGCGTTTGCGGCTCATGGAACTTAGGGAAAAAGTGTTAGAAAGCTCTGGGGCGAATCACTACCTTAAATGTGCAAGAGACTGCATCCAGATCGGCTGGACACATGAGCCAGGATTCTCTCTACGAAGAAGCCTCGGAGACGTATAGCTCGGCGCTCGATCGACTGGTGCGGGCTTACGAGTTGGACCCGGAGGCGCGCCGCGACCTGCTTCAGGAAATCCATCTGAATCTCTGGCGCAGCTTCGCTTCTTTTGATCAGCGATGTTCGCTGCGAACCTGGGTCTACCGGGTGGCGCACAATGTGGCCACCGGGCATGTGATTCGGCAGAGCCGGCTGAGAACCCGACTGGTGACTCTTGAGGATGTCGATGTCATGGAGGCCGCGTCCCCGGGCGATCATGAATCGGACCTCAGTCGAAGTCATGCCCTGGAGCGCCTTTCAAGGTTGATACAGCGCCTGAAACCACTGGATCGGCAGATCATCGTCTCCTACCTCGAAGGCATGACTGCCAACGCCATCAGCGAGATCACTGGATTATCGCCTGCAAATGTTGCCATGAAAGTGCACCGGATCAAGAACATTCTGAAGCGCTCATTTGCCGCGGGAGGCTTCGATGCCGACTAAATTCCCCATAAACGACCCCATGAACATCTGGCAAACCCAACCTGTGGAGGCTTTCAAAATGTCAGCAGATGAACTACGCCGGCGGGCGCTTAGACTTCAGAGCAAAGCTCGCTTTCAAGCCATGCGGGATATGACCGCCGGGCTCATCCTGTTTGTATTCTTCGGCTGGGGGTTCGTCAGGTTCCACCCTGGCTTCCAAATCGCTGGCCTGGATCAGCTGGGTCTCTGGTGCACACGCCTAGGGTGGGCCGTGCTAAGTTTGTGGTCTATTCGTCTCGCCTATCAATCCTACAAGTCGATTCGCGTGTCGCGACTGGTGCCGGACGCGCCGCTGGACACGACATTCCGGTCGTACAAGAGCCAATTGGAGAAACACCGTGACTTTGATCGGGACGTCTGGCTCATGCTAATGCCTGCTTTTCTTGGCATCGCGATGGTCGTGATGCCGACACTGATCCGCGATATGGTCGCCGCACCTCGGCTCCTTACTGAGCTGGCACCAGTCTTCGCGCTTCTGGTTCTATGGTTGGCAATTTTCATTCCGCAGAGACGGCGCCGTCAGCGAAAGCTCCAACACGAAATCGAACAGTTGTGTGCCTTTGAGCGGTAGTACCCGGCATAACTCCGGCCGGAAGAAAAGCGCTGGTCACGCACGTACGCGGTGTCGTGACCAGTGCTGACGTTCGAATGGGCTTAGAGATTTGCGCTCGCAAGCGCGCCGCCGCGCGGCTGAACTGATTTAAGCGCCCACTTGCTTGGGCTGCAGGCTCACGCGAACGCGATCGACGCGCCGCTCGGTCGATTCCAGCACCTCGAAGCGCAGGCCTTTCTCTTCGAAAACTTCTCCGGCTTTCGGAATGTGGCCAGCCAATTCGCTGACCAGACCGGCGATGGTGGTCGCTTCTTTCTCGTCGGGACGGACGCCGAGCAGCTTGTCCAGCAAATCCACGTCGGTATTGCCGTTGAAGATGTAGGAGGTGTCGCTCTCTTTCACGATCTCCGACTTCTCATGCTCGTCGCGAATCTCGCCAACGATCTCCTCGACCAAATCTTCGATCGTCACCAGTCCGGCCACGCCGCCGTATTCGTCGATCACGACCGCCATGCGCGCGTTATCCCGCTGCATCTCGCGTAGCAGATCGCTGCCCAGCTTGGTTTCGGGAACGAAGTAGACCTCGGGCTTCATCAGATCGCCGACCGTTCGTGGTATTGCGCCTCCACGTCGGCCACCTGCAGCAGGTCCTTGGCATACAGAATTCCCTTGATGTGGTCGATGTCGCCTTCGATAGGCCGGTATCCGCGAGTACGGATATTTATCCAGCAGTTCGGTCATCTGGGCGATCGTCGTGGTCACGGGCACGGCGACGATCTCGGGACGCGGCGTCATTACCTCACGCACGGTCTTATCGCCGAACTCCACCACCGACTGAATCAAGTCGCGATCGCTCTCTTCCAGAATGCCCTCTTCCTGGCCGGCCTCGATCAGCGCGTCGACAGCCTCGGAAGGATGCTCCGGCTGCTTCTCACCGTGCTCGCGCGTCAGGGAGGCGACCGAAAGTCCGAAGCCGAGAATCAGCGTTGCCGGCAGAGCGAGATAGATCAGCCCGCGCAGCACGGGCGCCCAATGCACCAGCCATTCGCCTTTCGTGCGCACGAAGAACAGGTAGGGGATCAACTGATGAAAGATGACGATGATGAAGATCAGGCTGACTGCGGCCTGCACCAGGTCCAGAACCACCCAGCGGTTTTCCTTGAACAGAACGTAGCCGATCAGCACGCCGATGCTGGCCATACAGAGCTGGGCCAGCACGGTCATCGACATCGCCGCCCGGTCGCGGCTGACATGCAGGCGGGGCTCGACCCGCTCCTCGTAGGCTTCAATGTTTTCCTGGAACTCGCGCGAGAGGAATTTGCCCATCTCGGCGTAGAGGCGGTCGACGTAGGAGACGAGCGCCAGCAGGCCCAGCAGAGCCAGCAGCAGGATGGCTAACGGGAGGTTCATCGTCGGCGTCCCTGACGCGCAGGACGCCGCGGCTCTTGCGACCGCACGGCTGGCTTTCGCCCATTTGCACGCTCGATCAAGTCCGACGGGCAGATTCAAGCTGCAGCCGTAACTTGTCTTCCTGCTTCCGCATTTCGCCGTCGTCGGTTTCGTGGTCATAGCCGGCCAGATGCAGCAGTCCGTGCAGGATCAGGATCTTCAATTCCGTCTCCAGGGAATGACCCAACTGCTCGGCATTGGCGGCAGCGATGTCTGCGGAAATGGCAATGTCGCCGGCGAGCTTCGGCATGTCCGAGGGAAACGAGAGAACGTCGGTAGGCTTGTTCTTGCGGCGGAAGCGGCGGTTCAGTTCCCGCATCTCCGCATCGGAGGTGATGCGGACACTCAGTTCCCCGCGCACGCCCACGCGCTCGCCTGGCTTTAGTGGTGAACAAGGCCAGGGCGCGTTCGCGAATTCCGTTATCGTCGTGCTCCAGTATGATCACTTTCGTTCAAGAACAAATGGGAGGGCGACGTACGCCCTCCCACAGTATGGTACCAAGTTCTTACTCGGAAATGCGATCCGGCGGCGGCAACACCTCGGCCGGAGGCACTTCCGCCAGGGGAGCTTCCCGCTCGATGCTGGTCGTGTAAACCCGGCCGTCGCTGGTGCGCGCAGTCGCATAGCCGCTTCCGTTCTTCAGTTCCAGCGATAGCGACAGTTGCTCGTTGCGGCCCTTGTGGTCGTCGTAGGCGCGAATGATGCGCTGCACCAGGTGATGCCGCACCACGTCGCCTTCATCGAACAGGCAGAAGCTGAATTCCTTCGACGTTCCGCAAGATATCCATCGCCTCCACCAAGCCGCTGCGATTGGCGTTGGGCAAGTCGATCTGCGTTACGTCGCCGGTAATCACCGCCTTGGAATTGAAGCCCAGGCGGGTGACGAACATCTTCATCTGCTCAGACGTCGTGTTCTGCGCTTCGTCCAGAATCACGAACGCATCGTTCAGCGTGCGTCCGCGCATGAAGGCGATCGGCGCAATCTCGATGACGCCCTTCTCCAGGTAACGATCCACCTTGTCCGGATCGAGCATGTCATAGAGCGCGTCGTATAGCGGACGCAGATAGGGATCGACCTTCTCCTGCAACGTGCCGGGCAGGAAGCCCAGGCGCTCGCCGGCCTCCACCGCGGGACGCGCCAGCACGATGCGGTTCACGCGCTTCGTCATCAGCGCGGAAATCGCCATGGCGACGGCCAGGTAGGTCTTGCCGGTTCCAGCCGGTCCGACGCCGAAAACCATGTCGTGCTTCTCGATGGCTTCGAGATAGCGGCGCTGGTTGATGCTCTTAGGCTGCACCGTACGCTTGCCGAACGAGCGCTGCTTGCCGGCCTCGGCCAAGCCCCGCAAGCGTGGCTGTCGAGTCCGTGGTCAGCACGCGAATCATGTCGCCAAGATCGCCGTTCACAAAGGCGTGACCGTTGCGATGGAAGTGCTGATAGTCGACAAACACCTGCTCAGCGCGGCGCGACGTCCGCGGCCGCTCCGGCAATCTCAATGGAATCGGCCCGCAGGTTGATGGTCACCTTCAGTCCATCTTCCAGCAGGCGCAGGTTTTCGTCTCGGGTTCCAAAGAGGGTTTCGATATTTGGGCTGATTTCGATGTTCTTCTTCATCTAGGGTCGGAAGACAGCCTCCAACTGTGTCGCGACAACCGGTTCGCGCCAACTACTCGCGGATCGGGATGTTTGAAGCACATGGTTCCGAAAGCCGGTCGGACAACGAGCAGACCAACCACTTCGGTCTGACATTGGGATGCAGTGTAAGCGCGGAGTAACGGAAGACAGGATGGCGGCCGGAAGTTCGTCCAAGCCAGAAACTACTCTCATTGGCCGCTAGCGTATCCCCGAACCGGTCGGGAGTCAATCCCGCAGGCTGTGAATTCGGTGCCGATTGAGGTACGTTCGCTGACGCTGGTGTCAAATTCCCCTTCCGCTGATTTAGATGATCCCCCGGGCCAAAGGGAGCGCTGCATAAATAGTCTTTTGCAGGTTCCCAGCGGCCGCAGATCAGGCTAGCAGACACGCTTAAACAGGAGGTAAATACGCCCTGGATTCTTCGAACGCAGTAGACCAGGGTACTCAACATGGCCTAATTTGCTGGTCTTTGCCTCACGTCTGTCACCTTTACCCGTGGTATCCGCTGGAAGCGATTTGCCCGAAAACGCCTTATTCCTGTAGAATCAGCTATTCGGCATCCGTCGAGATCTCTAACTGAGGACTACAGGAAAGTATGGCGAATCATTTTTCGGCGCTCAAGCGTGCGCGTCAGACCGAAACCAAGACCACGCGCAACCGCGCCAACAAATCCCGCCTTCGCGGAGCATTGCGCTCCCTGCGCGAGGCCATTGCCAAGGGCGACCAGGCCGCTGCCCAGACCGCTTATCGCGAGACCGTGTCGGTCGTCGATAAGGGCGTCCAGAAGGGCGTTCTGCACAAGAATACCGCCAGCCGCTACAAATCCCGGCTGAGCGCGCGCGTAAAGGCCGTCAAAGCGAAGTAAGCAAGTCCAAGTTCCACGAGGCGGGCCATTGCGCCCGCCTTTTTCTTTTTCACCACCGGAAGATTCACCATGGAGGCACGGAGGAGTTCGCGCCTAGATGAGCCACCATTCGAGACTTGTTACCCCGACGTGCAGGTTCTGATATCTATCGACTTAGAAACTCCGTGCCCTCCCCTGCCTCCGTGGTGAACACCGTTCTCACTCGTTCCGAAGTGCCTGCATCGGTTCGATCGACGCGGCGCGCCGGGCCGGCAGCAGGCTCGCGATCAGGCCAACCACGCCCAATCCCAGGGCGAGTAGCGCGATCGCCAGTCCGTCGCGTCCCACCTGCACCGGCACTACGCTCGCCAACAGCCTTCGTGAAACTACGCTGCCCCCTACACCGATCACCACGCCCACTGACATCAGCAACGCTGCCCGGCTTAGCACCAGCCGCACGATGTCAGGGCGCGAAGCTCCTAACGCCATACGCAAGCCGATGTCCCGCGTCTGCAGGCTGACTTCCTGGCTGAGCACGCCGTAGATTCCGGTTAACGCCAGGATCAGTGCAATCACGGCAAAGATGCTGAACAGCCAGCCCTGCATGCGGTTGAAGACCAGCGCTTCTGCGAGCACATCATCCATTGTCTCAGGCGTCTCGAACGGCACAGTCGGCGCCACTTCATGCAGCGCCTGCCGAAGCTGCGCAACAATGGCGTCCGGCGGTACTTTAGTGCGAACAAACAACGCCATCGGAGTCAGTGTCTCGGCGCTGTCTTTGAGCGGCACCTCCGACATGGGATAGTCGACCTCGGCCAAGATGGACTCTTCCACCGACTGCCGGCCGTTGCTGACCACTCCTATGATGGTTTGGTTCGTAGGGTCCTGCTTGATCTGCTTGCCGATCGGCTCTTCCCCAGGCAGGAACGTGTCTACGAATTTCTGGTTCACTACCACGACGTCCGGTGAGCCCGGCTTGTCGATGGCCGGGTCGGGCAGCCTTCCTTTGAGAAGCCGCAGCCCCATGGCCTGATACCAGCCGGGCGAGGCCATACGTACCTCTGCCAGGCGTTCATGGTCCGGCGGGTCGGGCGGTTTGCCGACCATGTTCACGCCGCTGTTCCAGCCCCACTCCAGCAAAGGAATCAGCCGGTTGTAGCCGGCTGCCTTCACGCCCGGAATCGCGCTGATTTTCTCTGCCAGAGGACGGTACAGCGCGGCATCCAGATCTTTGCCAGCATAGTCGCCCGGGGAAACATTAATCTCAAGCGTCAGCAGATGGTCGGTGGTGTAGCCGAAGTCCACGTGCTGCATGCGCCACAACTGCATCAGCAGCAGCCCCGTGCAGACCAGCAGCATCAGCGAGAGTGCCACCTCGGCGATCACAAAGCCGGAGCGCAAGCGATAGTCGCCGCGATCGGTTCCCGCCGCCGCTCCCGACTTGAGCGAGCGGTTGGGATCGGCGGCCGACATTTTCTTCGCCGGAATCATGCCGAAGATCAGGCTGGAGAACACCGCGATGACGAATGCCGCGGCGAAGACAGCCCAGTTCAACTGAATGTTGCCGCCTCGCTGAAACGATTTCGTAAGAAACTGCGACATGCCCGCCGTCAAGGCCCAGGCCATCAGCAGTCCTGCGGTTGCCGAGATCAAGCCGAGCACAAGATTCTCGAACAGCACCTGCCTGACAATACGCATGCGTCCAGCGCCCAGGGCTGTCCGTATCGCCATTTCGCGCTGGCGTGCCACGCCGCGGGCCAGCAACATCACCGCAACATCGACGCAGGCGATGAGTAGAACAAAAAACACCCCCGCCGCCATGATCCACAGCGCCTGCCGCTGCTCCTGCCCGGTAATGCGCATGGTCAGCGGCATAACCCGGGCGGTGCGGCCTTTGTCCGTATCCGGAGTGGCTTGACCGATGTTGGCCAGCACATGATTCATGTCAGCCTGCGCCTGCTGGACCGTCAGGCCAGGCTTCAGGCGTCCAACCACCTGCAGCCAATGGTCGCCACGCGAGGTGAGCAATTCTTTGGAAAGCCGCAGTGGCGTGTAAACGAGATTCGGCGAACCGAGCGGAAAACGGAAACCTGCCGGCATAACGCCAACAATCGTGTAGGGAAAGCCATCGATGTGGACCGACGTGCCGATGACGCTCGGGTTGCCGCCGAAATTCTGACGCCAAACCTCATAGCTGAGGACGGCAACATTGTTACGGCCTTCCTGCTCTTCCCCGGGAAGGAAGGTACGACCCAGCAGCGGCGGTACACCGAAGACGTCGAAGAAGTGATCGCTGGTCGAGGTGTTATGCAGGTGAACCACTTGCGAACCGGTGTCGAGATTCACTCCGGCAAACTGGCTGAATCCGGCCAGGTACTCAAAGCTCTGGTTCTGCGCGCGCTCCTCCAGATACGCAGGCCACGACGCCGGCTGGATGTAGGAGGCGACGGCATGCGTCTCGACGAACAGAATGCGGTCAGGATCGGCGAACGGCAAAGGCCGCAGGACGGTCGCATAAATCACGCTGAACATCGCGGTAGCGGCGCCAATCCCAAGCGCCAAGGTCAAAACGGCGACGACCGTGAACCCGGGAGACTTGCGCAATTGCCGCAGCGCAAAACGAAAATCCTGCCGAATCGAGTACATGGGAGCTCCCCGACGAGAAAAGCTGGAGTGATAGACGAAACCGAGCTCTGGTTGGTTCCGCGGAAATGTAGGCCGAGATAGCACGATTCCGCCAAAGGCAGCCTCGCTTGCCATTTGACAAGCCAACGCGCTGCGCCGCACAGTTGAAGAAGTGATGTCCTCCGCAAGTCCTGTTTCTTCCTGCCAGCCAGGTACTCCTCGCGCCGCCCATCGCCAGCCCGACTTCGAAACGCCCGGAGGCGCGAAAACGACGCGCATCCTGCCGTGGAAGAGCATCAACCTACCCCCTATTCCGTCCACGACCGCGAACCACCCGTGGTGGTTGTGGCCGAACCTGCTCAGCCTCGATGCTCCGCTGATTGCAGTGCTCTGGCTGCAGCTGCTCGCCCTGTCCGCGCGGGTTCATGTTTCGCCGTTTGCCACTTTGGCGCTCGCGCTGGTCGTCTGGATGATTTACGTCGCCGACCGGCTGCTTGACGGATTGCGGGGTCGTCCGTCCGCAAGCTTGTCGGCGCGGCATCAGTTTTATCAACAACATCGAAATTTCTGGGTCTCTCTGTTGCTTGCTGTTCTGGCGCTGGTCTGCTGTGTCTGCTTCGAACTGGACCATCGCACGCTGGAATTAGGCGCGCTTCTGATGCTGGTCGTCGCAGGCTATTTCGGGTTCGTGCACTGGATATGCTTAAGGTGGCGTCTGCGCTTTCCCAAGGAAGCAGTCGTCGCAGTTGTCTTCGGAGTCGGCACCTTTTTCCCGGTCTGGATCTATGCGCACCGATCGGCTGTTGCAATGACAATTACGCTAGTTCTCTTTATCGCGATCTGCTGGCTTAACACGACGCTGATCGAGTATGTGGAATGGATGAGCGCGCGGCAATGTAGTTCCGAGATGCCGCATATGTTGACGCTCGCTGCCGGGCGGCACCTGCTGCCGATTGCCGCAGCGGTTGCGGTCGCCGCGTTCATCCTCGCGCAGCTGAGAACGACCAGCGCGGTGCACTCAGTTTTGCTGGCTAGTTCACTCAGTGCGCTCGCGCTCGCCGGGCTGGGCTTCTGCTGGCCCAAGTTTTCTTTGAACATGGTCCGGGTTTTGGCGGATACCGCACTCCTGACACCCTGCGCCCTGCTGCTGTTCCTGCACAGATAATGCAAATAGAAGAAGAGATCGCGATTCCGGTATTCGACAGCCCATCCCTGTGTTCACCTGCCGTTACGTCATCGCCAGCGGACATCACGGTAATCGATTGCAACCTGATCGCGCCCTGGTATGAACCCGTCGAGCATCTATGCTTCGGCCGGGCGTTGGAGCGGCGCAGAAATGCCTTTCTCGGCGATCTCCAGGATGTTCGCACGGCGCTGTCTTGCGGCGACGGCGATGGCCGCTTCACGGCCGCGCTGCTTCAGTCCAGTTCTCAAGTAAAAGTAACGGCCGTTGATGCAAGTCCCAGGATGGTCGAGATTGCTGACCGTCGCATCAGGGCAATGGGAGCCGGCTTGCAAGAACGTGCCGATTATCATTGCGCGGAAGTCCGAACCTTCCATCCGCCGCAAACGTCCTTCGATTTGATCGCGACACATTTCTTCCTCGACTGTTTCTCCACCCGGGATGCAACGGCTGTCATTCATCGCATCGCAGGCTGGGCTGCCCCGCGGTCCCGCTGGATTGTCTCAGAATTCTGCCAACCACCTACGCCGGTAGGCCAGCTATGGACGGGCGCGATCATTCGCAGTTTGTACGCCGCCTTCCGCGTCACCACGGGGCTGCGAGTTACCCATCTGCCGAACTACCGCCCGGCTCTGCAATCTGTGGGGTTTGAACTGCGGAAACAGCAACATGCTTGCGGGGGATTGCTGGTATCTGAGTTGTGGGAACGAACCTGAGGCCTGCACTTTTTTTACCACGGAGGCACGGAGAGCGCGGAGGAACGGAAAATCTTCGTCTTCCTCCGTGGACTCCGTGCCTCCGTGGTGAATTGCTCTTAAGGAACCGCTACTTCCCTGCCGCCTCGCTCTGCGGCTTCCAGCGCAGCACCGGCTTTCTGGCTGCGGCAGTTTCGTCCAGCCTCGAGATGCGTGTGTTGTGCGGCGCCTGGACAAGAATCTCCGGATTCTGGTCGGCTTCCTCGGCCACCGATTTCATCGCCTCGATGAACTGGTCCAGCTCCTCTTTCGACTCACTCTCGGTGGGCTCAATCATCAGCGCGCCATGCACCACCAGGGGGAAGCTTACGGTATACGGGTGGAAGCCGTAATCGATCAGTCGCTTGGCGATGTCGCCGGTCTTCACGCCTTTGCCGGTCTGCTTGCGATCGCTGAACACGACCTCGTGCATCGTGGGCGTGTTGTATGGCAGGTCGTAGACGCCCTCCAGCTTCTTGCGAATATAGTTGGCGTTCAGTACGGCGTCTTCGGTCGTCTGCCGCAGACCATCTGGACCGTTGGCCATGATGTAAGCCAGCGCGCGCACGTGCATACCGAAGTTTCCGTAGAACATGCGCACCCGGCCCACCGACTTGGGACGGTTGTAGTCGAAGCCCAGCGTGCCATCGGACTTGGTGACGACCACAGGGGTCGGCAGGAACGGCTCCAGGATCTTCTTGCAGGCCACCGGGCCCGATCCCGGACCGCCTCCGCCGTGTGGCGTCGAGAAAGTCTTGTGCAGGTTCAGGTGCATGACGTCGGCACCGAAGTCGCCCGGCCTGACCTTGCCCACCAGCGCATTCATATTCGCGCCGTCCATGTAGAGCAGCGCTCCCTTGGCGTGCAGCACGTCGGCGATCTTGTGGATCTCCTGCTCGAAGACGCCCAGCGTGTTCGGATTGGTCAGCATCAGCGCGGCGACGTCTTCATTCACCTGCGCCACCAGCGACGCGACATCCAGCATGCCCGCAGCATTCGACTTCAGGTTCTCCACCGTGTAGCCCGACATCGCAGCGGTTGCGGGGTTGGTGCCATGCGCTGAATCTGGAATGAGGATCTTCTTGCGCGGATTGCCGCGCGATTCCAGATAAGCGCGGATCATCAGGATGCCGGTGAACTCACCGTGCGCGCCGGCCGCAGGCTGCAGGGTGATCGCATCCATACCGGTGATCTCGATGAGTTGCTCGCTCAGCATCTTCAGGATGCGCAGCGCACCCTGGCTCACACGCTCCGGCTGATAGGGATGCGCCTCTGCCAATCCCATGAGCCGCGCGACATATTCGTTGACGCGCGCGTTGTATTTCATCGTGCACGAGCCCAGCGGATACATACCGTGATCGACCGCGTAGTTCCACGTCGACAGCCGGGTGTAGTGGCGGATGATCTCGATCTCGCTCACCTCGGGCATCTCGCCCACGTCTTCGCGGGCCTGGTCGCCCAGCAACTTGGCGGGATCGACCTCAGGCACATCGAGTGGCGGCAGTTTGTAGGCCTTCTTGCCAGGCGAGGACTTCTCGAAGATGAGGCCTTCATTCTGGCTGATGTGGGTGGTGGCTTTGGTGATTTTCTCGTTCAGGTTCACAGCGCCACCTCCTTCGCCACCGCGTCGATCGACGCCTTCGCCGTGGTCTCGGTGCAGCACCACAGCGAGGCGTTCTCCAGCTCTGGATAAAACTTCTTCAGGGGGAAGCCTCCAATGATCCGCTGCCCCAGCAAATGGTCGTTGATGGCGTAGGGATCGGTCTTGGTCTGAACCACAAATTCGTTGAAGCGCGGGGCCCCTTCGAACAATAGCGTTGCTCCGCTCTTCTTGAACTGCTCGGCCGCGTAATGAGCTTTGGCCAGGTTCTGCGTCGCCAACTCTTTCATGCCTTCGCGGCCGTAGATGGTCATGAAGATGCCGCACATCAGAGCGACCAGCCCCTGGTTGGTGCAGATGTTCGAAGTGGCCTTCTCGCGGCGAATATGCTGCTCGCGCGTCGAGAGCGTCAGCACGAATCCGCGCTTGCCATTGCGGTCACGCGCCTCGCCGACCAGGCGGCCCGGCATCTGACGGACGAACTTGTCACGCGTGGCGATCACGCCGCAGTACGGTCCACCGTATCCCAGCGGTACTCCGAACGACTGCGCTTCCATGCTGACAATGTCGGCCTCAGCCGGGGGCTTCACGATGCCCAGCGAAACCGCCTCGGCGATGGAGACGATCAGCAGCGCGCCTTTCTTGTGCACGATCTCTCCGACGGCCTTCACATCTTCGATGGTGCCGAAGAAGTTAGGCGACTGGATGAGCACGCCGGCGGTCTCATCGTCGATCGCCATCTCAAGTTCTTGCAGATCGACGCGACCGTCCTTGCCGTAGCCAAAAGTCGTGATCGGCATTCCCTGGTAGCGCGAATAGGTGGTGATCACCTCGCGATACTCGGGATGAACCGTCCTGGCGACGGCGCCCTTCGCGCGGCCGGTGATGCGCGACGCCATCATCAGCGCTTCAGCCGCACCGGTTGAGCCGTCGTACATGGAGGCGTTGGCCACGTCCATGCCGGTGAGTTCGCAGATCATGGTCTGGAACTCGAAGATCGATTGCAGCGTGCCTTGCGCAATCTCCGGCTGGTAGGGCGTGTAGGAGGTGAAGAACTCTCCGCGGGAGATCAGCGCATCGACCACGACCGGGCGATAGTGCGAGTACGCGCCGGCGCCGAGAAACATGGCGAAGCCCTGAGCGCTATTGGCGGCGCGCTCGCGGAAGAACTCCACAATCTCGCTCTCCGCATACTGCCGTGGGATCTTGAGGTCGCCCTTCAGGCGATATTCCGCCGGAATGGCTTCGAATAGGTCATCAATCGACTTCGCACCGATTTCGCTAAGCATGACTTCGCGGTCGGATTGCGATTTAGGAAGATAGCGCATGATTACCTGTAACTTTCCTGGGCGATGTTAAGAATGCAATGCAAATGGACGTCTGGAAAACGCCTTGTATCAGGGCACGACTTTAGTCGTGCCGAACACATCTCTTAACGAATTTGGGCTTCAGCCCCTGCCGAGGTATTGCAGGGGCTGAAGCCCTGACCTTATCAAGCCCCTATGTGGCACGACTGAAGTCGTGCCCTGATACAAAACAGAATTCGTTGTCGCGACGCAATTAGATTCGTTGTCGTGATCTGATCCAAAACCGAATTGTGGCGGCACTTCTCTTGGCAAACTTCGCGGCGCTGATCTCGCTAGCGGCTAATCGCTAGCGGCTAATTGCCGCTTTAGTGCGCGCCCTCTTCGGCGATGAACTTCTCGTAGTCGGCGGTGGAGAGCAGCCCACCCGCTTCGTTCGGATCCTTCAGCGCGACCTTGATCATCCAGGTCGCGTTGGCATCCTTATTCACCTGCTCGGGCGCGGTGTTCAACGCCTCGTTGACCTCGGTCACCGTGCCGGTCACGGGAGCGAACAGGTCGGACACTGCCTTGACGGACTCCACCGAACCGAAGGTTTTGCCGGCCGAAATTTCCGATCCCACTTTGGGCAGCTCGACGAAAACAATATCGCCCAGCGAGTTCTGCGCATAATCCGTAATGCCGATGACGCCGGTCTTACCGTCGATCTTCAGCCACTCGTGCTCTTTGGTGTACTTGTAATCCGCGGGATAAGCCATGAAAGTCGTTCCTCGCTATGCTGGATAAAAATCTGCCGTCCCTAAAGGGACTTCACCTTTGTTTGTCTCGTCTACCCAGCGCTTCGGCGCTGGGCTAATCACTTTCGCGCCTTTCGGCGCTTTGATCCGACCCTGCATTGGTCAAGCCAGAGTAAAACCGCGCCGTCTAACTATCCTGTGAACGTCTGCTCCGACAACTGACGGCTGGCGACTGACCACTGACTACTGCTTTTTTGGACGCTTATAAAACGGCGTTGGTACGATCTTGCACTTCACCGGCAAACTACGGCATTGCACCGAAACCTCATGACCGATCTCCGATTGCTCGACGGGAACATAGGCCAGCGCAATGTTCTTCTTGAGAAAAGGAGCATACGATCCGCTGGTAACGTAGCCGATTTCCTTGCCATCCAGATCGAACACCTTGTAGCCGTCGCGCGGAATTCCGCGATCAATCGACTCCAGGCCAACCAGCGTTCGCGTGATGCCCTTGGGCTTTGCTTTCTCCAGCGCAGCGCGGCCTACGAACTCGCCCTTCTCCATCTTCAGAAAGCGGTCCAGGCCGGCCTCCCAGACGTTGATCGTATCCGAGATCTCATGACCATAGAGCGGCAGCTTGCCCTCCAGTCGCAGCGTGTTGCGCGATCCCAAACCGCACGGCACGATGCCGAACTCCTTACCCGCTTCCAACACTTCGTTCCATACGCGGGCGCTGGTTGCTTCATCGGTGGGCACGTAAATCTCAAAGCCGTCTTCCGCGGTGTAACCGGTGCGGGCGATCAGGATGTTCTTCAGACCGCACACGGTCCCGTGAGTGAACCAGTAGAATTTCACCTTCGACAGGTCGGCGTCAGTCAGTTTCTGCAGTGTGTCCACGCCCTTTGGGCCCTGGATCGCGATCTGCGTGAAGTTGTCGCTCAGGTTTTCGACTTTGCAATCGAACTGGCGCGTGTTCTCCGTGACCCAGTTAACATCTTTCTCGCGGGTGCCGGCGTTGATCACCAGCATGTAATCTTCCTCGCCCATGCGGTGCACGATCACGTCGTCGACAAAAGTTCCCTCGGGATACAGCATGGCCGAGTAGCGGCATTGCCCGATGCCCATACCGGCCGCATCGTTCATGGTGATGTGCTGCACGGCCTCGAGCGCTTGCGGACCGGAAATGCGGATGTCGCCCATGTGGCTGACGTCGAAGATGCCGACGCCATTACGAACCGCGAGATGCTCCTTCATCAGTCCGCCGACGGAAGGGTACTCGACCGGCATGTCCCAGCCGTTGAAATCGACCATTTTCGCGCCCATCTGGCGGTGAACGGCGTTCAAAGCTGTCTTGCGGACTGGTGCGGCCACCTGGGTATCAGAAGACACTTGGAAATCCTTTGGCGCACAGAACGCGCGGTTGAGGTTGGTCCAACCCTCAACGGTAACACGCGCGATTTTCGGTGGTCAACGGAGTGCAGGGCGCGGCCACAATATGGCTTTGCACAATGGGAACAGGCTTTCGCCGCTGAAGACAACTCGCAGCAGCCTGTCTTCGTTCCTTAACTAGAGAATGCCTCGCCGACGGGCCAGGCCGACCACGCCAGCCAGCGCGGAGCCGAACAGAAGAATCGTCCCGGGCTCGGGTGTGGTGGCATTTTGAGTGGTCATGGACAAAAATCCGAAATCTTGTCCACCGGAACCGTCGTTGCCTCCGGAGAGATTCAATTCGCCGTTCGACATCCAACCGTTGCTGCCGGACTGGCTCTGAAACCGGAAGTCCACGCTTTCGTCCCAGGCACAGCCTTGGGGATCGCAAATCACCTCGCCGCTGAAGGTGCCGCCCGCGAGAATGAATCCGTTGAAGTTGTAGGGCGGATTCTGACCCGA
The DNA here is from genome assembly GCA_963698845.1 of uncultured Acidobacteriaceae bacterium. Classification (GTDB taxonomy): domain Bacteria; phylum Acidobacteriota; class Terriglobia; order Terriglobales; family Acidobacteriaceae; genus Bog-257. The sequence continues at coordinate 633,455 of CAVOSH010000003.1, read as the reverse complement.
CTCGTCAGCGCCGGAGAAGGTCACGGTGCCGGAGTCGATAGTTCCAGTCGCGAATTGTGGGCATTCGAAGCCGCACCAGGGAGTTTCCTGAAAATTGTCGATCGGCGCGTTGAAGCTGAACTGGTAGGCCAGGTTCGGATTTGCGCCATCATAGGTGACGCTGCCACCAATCACTGCACCTGCGTTAGGTCCCCAGAAGTTGCCAAAGCTGATGGAGGGAAAGTCGCCCGAGTAAAAAGGCACGATATCGTCGGCAACCGCCAAGCCGGCCAGCGGGCAGAAGACTGCCATGAGAAGTGCTCCAAACCACAGATAACGGGAACGGGCGCTGCGCGGCATGGGAAACTCCTGTTTGAGTGAGTTGAAGCCCGCCGCCCAGCCAGTAGTAACGCTGCAAGCGCCCGGGGTGGTCGAGCGGCAGCATTTTACTGCAGAATCCTCGGATATCAACGGGATTTTTGCGGCGCCAGCCTAAGCGGCAAAGGACGCCCGCCAGCAGAATCGCCGTGAATCCGTTCACGCCGCCAAACAGGTTTGTCAAGGACATGGCAGGTTACGAAAGTACAATCGTTTCCCCTTTTGCGACTGCCCTTTCGTGATCCCATAATCACACAATCACAGACGATTCCTGCCCGCCGTTCTCAAGATAAAAGACAGCACGTGTTATAGGGCCCCGAAATGCGAACTGTTCCCGGTACGGTTTTCCAGCATCCTTCCAAATCTCTTTCCCTCCTTCTAATTTGCGCCGGCTTCTGGCTCATCCTTGTTTTTGCCCCCTGGATTCCTCTGCGCGCACAAGACGGTTCCACCTCGTTGCAGGGCATTATCGAGGACTCCAGCGGAGCGCGGATTGCCGCCGCTGCCATAACCATCTCCGATCCAAGTCGGGGGACTGCAGCTAAAGACCGTGACCGACGGCCAGGGCACATTCAATTTCGGCATGCTGCCTCCCGGCCGTTACGACGTCACTGCGTCTTCCCCGGGCATGGCCACACGAACCAGCCGCGGCGTGGAGTTGCTGGTGGGAGGAGTTTCTGTGGTTCGACTCCGCCTGGTGCCCGCTGCACCCACCCAGACCATCACCGTGTCGGCGGCGCCTATCCCGGTGGAAACTCAGACAGGAGCCATCTCCAATGTTGTCGACGCAAGGAGCGATCGCAGGACTTGCCACTCAACGGGCGACGCTTTACCGATCTGGCGCTTCTCTCCCCGGATGTAACCCAGGATCCGCGCGGGCTCACATCGGATTCCAATGGCGATCTATCGGTCGGAGGAGTGCGCGGCTTTCAGAACAGCTTCCTGGTCGATGGAACGGACGACAACAATTCGTTCTTCGCGCAGGCTCGAGGCCGGTATCGTGCGCCCTACCAATTCAGCAATGAGGTCATCAAGGAGTTCCGCGTTTCGACGAATTCCTACAGCGCCGAGTTGGGCCGCGCCGGAGGCGCAGTGTTCAACGTCGCCACCAAGTCGGGCAGCAATCAATGGCACGGCAGCGGCTTTTACTTTCTTCGCGATCGCGAGTTTGATGCGACCCAAGCCTATGCGTCTGATCAGCCGAACGATCGCCAGCAGCAGTTCGGAGGAACGCTGGGCGGGCCGATCCGCAAGGACCGCATCTTCTTTTACGCCGGATTCGATCAGCACCTGCTGACCGTTCCTTCGGTCGTGCAGTTCGCGAACGGGACCAGCAGCATCGTTCCCCAGCCGGGCGACTACGACTACAAAGATCAACAGCTCGTCTCTGCTGCCGCGCAAAAGTTGACTAACATGGGCGGCACTTATCCCACTACCATGCAAGGCAATGCCGGATTCGCCAAAGTCGATTTCAATCTCTCGCCGAAGCAGCTTGCGTTTGTGCGGATCAGTACTTCGCAGCTCACCGGTACGAACAATGTGTTCTTCGATCCCTCAAGTCCGATCACGAACTACGCGGTGACGGGCAATGGAACCGAAACTGTCCATACCGAAAGCGTAGCCGCCTCGCTGATCAGCTCATGGACCAACAATCTGGCCACCAATCTGCGCGTGCAGTTCTCGCGCGATTTACAGCAGTCGACCGCAAACTCGGACGAGCCCTGGACGAAGATCTACGACCTGGTTGCAGGCTTTGACGGCTCCAGCATCCTGCCCCGGAGCACGCGTGAGAATAAGCTGCATATCGCCGATACCATCAGCTATGAGCACGGCCGCATGCACTGGAAGTTCGGCGGAGATTTCTTACCAGGCCTGGATCTATAACTATTACCCGTATTTGTTCGGCGGAGAGTATTACTTCGGCGACATCAAGGTGAACCCTTGGACCTTCGCTCCCATGAGATACGGCGAGCCGCTTACGCCGCTTCGCGCCTATGCGCACGATGTGCCGCGCTATTACATGCAGGATTTCGGTAACGCAGTCTCGCAATCCGAATTCACGCTCGTACTGCGGCATTTGTGCAAAACACTTTTCAGATGACGCGGAACTTCACGCTGAATCTGGGCTTGCGCTATGACTTGCAGACTTTCCAGCCCGGCCAGTTGCAGAGCAATCCGCTCTACGCTCCGTCCGGAAAAGTGCCAACCGACCTGAATAACTTCTCTCCGCGCATCGGCTTTGCCTATTCAGCCGGAGACCGGCACACCCTGGTGATCCGCGGCGGCGCTGGCCTGTTCTATATGCAGATTCCGTCGATGTACGTTTCGCAGGTAGCGACCGACAACGGCCTGCAGCAGACGCAGCTCTTTCTTGACCTCATGCAGCCGGCGCAGGCGGCGCTCTTCCCGAAGTATCCGGCGCCCCTGGTCAACTGTCCGGCCGGAACGCTGGTGTGTACCCCACCGGCAGCCCTGGCGCCGTACCTGACCACGCAAATCTCTGCCTTCTCCACTAACTTTCAGACGCCCTACTCGGAGCAGGCGAATGTTTCGGTACAACAGGAACTCGGTCGCAACGTGGTGGCGACGGTCAGCTACACCTATGTCCATGGCTTGAACGAGATTCGCTCACTCGACCGGAATTTGCCGAAGCCTGTCATGACCGAATATCCCGTCTACAACGACACCGGATCCGTGTTCCTGGGCATGTACGACGTCGCTTCGTTTTCAACCTGGCAGACTACTCCATCGCTCACCTGCCCCTATCCCCCGTGCCTCAATCCGCTGCAGCGTCCGGATCCGCGGCTGGGCGCGATCAATTCGTTTGAAAGTGAATCGAGCAGCATGTACAACGGCATGACGATTTCGTTGAAGCGGCAGATGACTCATGGCATGTACTTCCAGGTCGGATACACGCTGGCGAAAGCGATGGATGACGGACCCGATGCGCTGGTTGTGGGACGTCCTGGTAATGTCCAGGACGCCTATGCAACCTCGCTGGAGTGGGGTCCGAGTGTCACCGATCAACGCAACCGGTTTGTGGCAGCCTGGGTCGTCCAGCCAAAGTTTCGATTCCAGCAAGGAACGCTGAACCGGTTGCTCAACAACTGGGCAGCCTCCAGCGTGCTGACAGCAGGTTCGGGCAGGCCGCTTAACGCCACGATGGCGGGAGATCCCAACGGCGACGGCGATATCTACAACGATCGCCTGCCCGGCTACATCCGAAACGCATTTATTGGACCTGACTACTTCAGTACAGACATGCGTATCACGCGAAGCATTCGCTGCGGGGAGCGCGTGGTGTGGAACCTGATGGTGGAGTCGTTCAATCTCTTCAATCGAACCAACAGCCGGGTACAGATTAGCGACGATGGCTTCTACAACTCGGCGGGACAATTTGTGGCTTACTCCGCGACGGTTGGCCACAAGGTCTATCACGGCGAATATCTGGTGAATTCGAAGTTCCTGACGCCCACGAACGCCTATGCTCCAAGGCAAGTGCAATTTGCGCTAAGACTCACTTTCTGAGGACGATAGAGTGGAATTTTGCTTTTGTGCCCATAATCGACGGCACCATAAGGCATAAGTCTTCTCTTGACTTCTTTCTGGAACCTAGGGATAACTACATACTGTCCATGTGGGACGAGTTTGGGGGTGTTTCCTGTTTGGCGGAAGTTCGCATTCAAGAGGGCGAGTCGGTAGATAACGCCCTACGGCGCTTCAAACGCAAAGTCCAGCAAGAGGACGTAATCAAGGAGGTTAAACGTCACTCCTATTACCTCAAGCCGGGCGAAAAGCAACGCGTAAAAGAAGCGCTGGCGCGCAAGCGCAACCGCAAAAATGCTTCGTAAAGAGCAGGACTAATTCAAATGCAGGCCGCCGTTCCGATGGCGGCCTTTGCTTTTCAGTTGAAGACAGAACTTTTTCTTAGCCGCATCGCAGTTATACCAGTTGTGCCATGCAGTTAAGCATGGTGGGCCGAACCCAGGGAGATGTACCTGAGTACCGGAATTTGCGACTGCCAGGTTGAACGTTCAGTCCGGTTTCTCCTGTTGGTTGCAATTCACCCCCTCTGCGTACTTGGGAGTCGCGGGCTGAAGGGAGCAACTCTCCATGGAATTCCAGGATAAGGTTCTGAAGTGTATTGACTGCGGCGCGGACTTCGTTTTTACAGCGGGAGAACAGTTGTTCTTCCACGACAAGCAATTCAAGAACGAACCCAAACGATGCAAAGCCTGCAAGGCGAAGCGAGCCGCCAGCTTGGGTACCACCACCCCCGGCAACTATCCCAAGGTGGAAACCCGAACCAACTGCTCTGAGTGTGGCAAGGAAACTACCGTTCCCTTTAAGCCCACGCAAGGCCGGCCCGTCTTTTGCCGGGAGTGTTTCCAGCAAAAGCGGACCAGCGCTGCCACTGCCTGACCAGCGGATTCATCTATCCCGTAGCGCCCGTCGCTCCGTCAGGAGACGCAGGAAAAGTTGTGTCTTCAGGCTCAACTTGCAATATGCTCAACTGGGGTCTCCGGAAAACAATTGCGCGTCACTGCCAGGCTCATCACCGTTTTTTTAGCGCTCTCTGCAATCTGCTGGGCTGGCGATAATCCGGCCTTCTCCGGCACCCTAACCTGGACGCCGCAAGTCGTCGCTTCCGGCTCTCCCTGCCTGTTCAAGGTCAGCATGCAGACGGAGCCTTCCTCGATAGAAGGAACCTGGCAGGGACACCCGCTGACTTTCTCGCCGACCGAAGATCATCACGTCTGGTATGCTCTGGCGGGCGTTGACGTCGAAGCCAAGCCCGGCAACTATGCTCTGTCCCTGGTCGCTACACTGCCGGACGGGAAGATCGAGCGCACCCAGCGCGAGGTGATCGTCAGCCCCGCCCACTACAAAAACGAGGTACTGCGCGTGCCTCAGACGTATCGTGAAGCCCGATCCCGAAACCCTGGTTCGTATCGAGGCCGACCGGCAAGTGAAGAAGACAGCGTTCGCTGCACAGATTCCGCTAGTGGAATGGTCGGGCCGCTTCGAAGTGCCCGTGAATACCCAGCCCTCCGAGGGATTCGGAACGCGCCGCACCTTCAACGGTCAGCTCGCCAGCATTCACAAGGGAATGGACTATCACGCAGCGCCGGGCACGCCGGTGATGGCTGCCAACTCCGGCGAAGTGGTTCTCGCCGCACCACTCTTCTATGAGGGCAATTGCGTGATCATCAACCACGGCCAGCAGTTCATGACCATCTACATGCATCTGTCGAAATTGTCGGTGAAGGAAGGCGACAAGGTGGAGAAGGGCCAGCAGGTGGGTTTGTCGGGAGCCACCGGCAGGGCCACGGGGCCGCATCTTCATGTGGCCGTGCGCTGGCAGGATGCCTATCTCGATCCCGCGCAGCTCTGGGCGCTGCCCTTGCCGAAGCTATCGCCAGCGAAAGACCCATCAGCCAACCAGCGAATAGAAGTCGGCTTCCGGTTCCGCAATCTTCGGAGAGATCTAGTCGGCGGGCTTTCCTGCGGCGTGACGTTCGGCCTTGGTGCTCGGGACCGGAGCTTTCTTCGCTGCCTTTTGCGCGAGCATCTTCTGGTCCTGATGCGTGATCAGCAGCGCTTCCAGTTGCCGCAACAACTCGTCCGTGTTGACGGGCTTCACCAGCAGAGATTGCGCGCCCTTACTCTTCCAGTCGTTGCCGAGCGAAGGATACGCGGTCAGAAGAGCGGTTGCCGGATCGTAGGGCTGCTGACGGGCGGCGCGGATGACGTCGTAACCGGAGGTCTCGCTCTCCATCCGCATGTCGGTGATCACCATTTCGTAGACGCCGTTCTTCAGCTTGTTCTGCGCCTCTTTGGCCGAGGCGGCGGTGTCCACTTCAAATCCGTTCATCTCCAGAATGGCACGGAGAGTGAGAAGAATAGCCAACTCATCATCAACCAGCAGAATGCGACGTTTCATGGGGAACTCCAGGAGATGCCACCTCGCCAGTGGTGGAAGATTTGGATGCCAGCTACTCTGGTCAGGGTTGCTGCCTTCGTTGCGTTGCGCATCCTCACGATCGATAAGGCTGATCCTACACCCACTCTGCTCGCCAGGTAAAACTTCGGCGCATCATGGCGCTCGGTATAATCAGTTGGTGGCGACCTATCACGTTGAGAATTTCGGATGCCGGGCCACCCAGGCGGACGGCGCCGCCATCGAGCGGCAATTGCTTGAGCGCGGATTGCGTCGCGCCGGCTCCGCCAACGAAGCCGAGGTCGTCGTTCTCAACACTTGCACCGTAACGGCATCTGCCGATCAGGATGCCCGGGCCGCCATCCGGCGCATTCATCGCGAAAATCCCGATGCGCAGATCCTGGTTACCGGCTGTTATGCGCAACGCGCTCCCCAGGAAATCTCGGCGTTGCCGGGCGTCAGCCTCGTCGTCGGCAATTCGCATAAACACGAACTGGCGAGCTATGTTTCTCCGGTCCGCCAGAATTCGGGATTCGTTCCTCTGGTCGCAGATTCGGTGGCGAATCGAATGTCATCATCGGTGACATCTTCGCGCACACCGAACTGATGGCAGCGGCGGTCTTCGACGGCGAAGGCTTCGACAAGACGCGGCCGAACTTGAAGGTGCAGGACGGCTGCAATAATCGCTGCTCGTTCTGCATTATTCCGTATGTTCGCGGGCAGAGCCGCTCGCTGAAGCTCGACCAAGTTCTGCGCGAAGTCGACGTGCTGGTAGCGAAGGGTTATCGCGAGATCGTGCTGTCGGGCATCAACCTCGGCCGCTGGGGACGCGAGCTGACGCCGCGCACCAACTTTGCCTCGATGCTGCGCGCGATTCTGGAACAGACGCAGGTCGAGAAGCTGCGTATCAGCTCGGTCGAGCCCATGGACTGGACGAACGAAGTGATCGAGCTCGTCGCATCGTCGCCGCGCATCTGCAAACATGCGCACGTGCCGCTGCAATCGGGCAGCGACAAGATCCTGCGCAAGATGCATCGCAAGTATCGGCCGTGGCATTACGCAGATCGCATCGAGCGCATCCGGCGCGCCATGCCCGATGCAGCGATTGGCGCCGACGTGATGGTTGGCTTTCCCGGCGAAACCGACGAAGACTTTGAGCAGACGCGCGCGTTCATCGAGCGCCTGCCGTTCACCTACCTGCACGTGTTCACGTATTCGTCGCGGCCGGGAACGCCCTCGGCAGAGATGGCGGAGCAGGTTCCGGTGCAGGTTGCGCGCGAACGCAATCGCGTCCTGCGCGAGCTGATCGCGAAGAAGAAACGGGCGTTCATGGAATCATTCGTCGGTCGCGAAGTGCGAAGCGATTACGCTCACGCACTTCGATGGGGAGTATACCGAAGCGTCTGACTGGACAACTATCTGAAGCTGCGAGTGCGCGGACAGCATCTATCCAATCGCTGGATCAGCAGCATTGTTGACAACGTGGAAAGCGATGCTTTGATTACCACCGCTATAGACGCCGCGTAGCTTTGCGCGGATATTTTCTGCGTTAAACCCATGCTATACTTTTCAAAGAACTGCAGTTACTGCGGAGGACTGTATCGATAAACGTTTTATCCGCACGAATGATCGCATTCGTGCCCGCGAAATTCGCGTCATCGACGACGCGGGAAATCAGCTCGGCGTCATGGCGCCGTTACGAAGCACTCAAGATTGCCCGCGAGAAAACCCTCGACCTGGTAGAAGTTTCTCCCACCGCGCAACCTCCCGTTTGCCGCATCATGGATTACGGCAAATACCTGTACCAGCAGGAAAAGCGTGAGCGCGAAGCCAAGAAGCATCAGCACCAGATCACGGTCAAGGAAGTGAAGTTCCGCATCAACGTGGACGATCACGACTACGACACCAAGAAGAACCATGTGCTGCGCTTCCTCGCCGAAGGTGACAAGGTGAAGGCCACTATCTTCTTCCGTGGACGCGAGATGACACGGCAGAGCCTGGGCCGCGGAATTCTCGATCGCTTGATCCAGGATTTAGGCGACAAGGCGGTCGTGGAGTTTCGACCGCGTCAGGAAGGCAACACCCTGCACCTGATTCTTGCGCCGCCGAAGGTGCAGCCGGGCGCGAAGCCGGCAGCGCCCAAGCCGGAGAAGAGCGCCGCTCCGCAACCGGCACCTCCGCAAGCGCCTCCACAACAACCACGGTAAGACCAGGCGGCTGTGTTCGTTTTACAGTGCCTCGTTCTGACCAGAACAGCTCGAACAGCATGGAAACGAGTCTCGCAACGCGAGACGGAAGAGCTGAGCCCAGCGCTTCAGCGCTGGGTGAACCATTAATTCGGGCCGGGCCCATGCAGGGCGACCACAACTCCGCAGCGGCCGACCGGCGCGAGTAGCTGAATCCACGCATTTTGTGTTGTAATAGAAAGACGTTATGCCGAAGCTAAAGACACACAGCGGAGCGGCGAAGCGCTTCAAGAAGACGGGTACGGGCAAAATTAAACGCGGACACGCGTGTAAGCGCCACATCCTGACTTCCAAAGGCACCAAGCGCAAGCGCCAGCTCGATACCGATGTCATGCTTGATAAGGCCGATGTGCCCAAAATCAAGCGCATGATTCCCTACTAGGCATTTCGCCGCATGGTGCGGCACCCGGCATCGGCCACCAGGCCGTGACGGGCAACAGCGTGTGAAGAGGCTTTTCCGGCCCCTCTGAATTTAAGAGCGTGGTCAACTTCTTGCCTCCAGCCGCTTAACGTAGTTTTGAAAAGGAGCAGCAATGCCTCGCGTAAAACGTGGTACCAAACGCCGTGCACGCCGCAAAAAAATATTAGAGCGCGCAAGTGGCTATTTCCTCACAAAATCGAAGCTCTACCGGTCAGCAAAAGAATCGGTAGAACGTGGACTGAAGTTCGCCTACAGCGGCCGCAAGCAGAAGAAGCGCCAATACCGCTCCATCTGGATCGTGCGCATCGGCGCTGCCGCCAAGCTGAACGGGCTGAGCTACAGCGTATTCATCAACGGTTTGAAGAAGGCCGGCATCGAACTGGATCGCAAGATCCTCGCCGATCTGGCGGTCAACGATCCCGCCGGGTTTACGGCGCTGTGCAAACAGGCGCAAAGCGCCACGGCATAGCCACCCGGTCTCAGAGGAAATTCGCAGTTACGACATGGGCGGCCGAATGGCCGCCCGTTGTGTTTTAGGTTCACCACAGAGACACAGAGGGCACGGAGAGATTCGTTGGATCTAATCGGACTTGCCACGCCTACCGCGTTGGATCCAAGGACGCGTTTAGTTCGCTAAGGCAGAGTACATGTCGCGCTGATCGTGCGATCGGTTGGCGCATTTGAGACTGCTGTCCAAGATGTTCAGAGTGCGGGATGCATATGAGGTTCGGAACACATGCAGTCTCGCATTAGCGAGACGGAAGAGCTTAGCCCAGCGCTTCAGCGCTGGGTAGACGGTTAGTTCGATTCCCGAGCCCCTTCAGGGGCGGCACATGGCTGCGGAGCGGCTTAAGCCCCACATTGCATCGGTAACGCGGCCTGAACCGCTTCACGATGAGAACGACATCATGTACACCGTACCCAAACTCGACGACTACTCCCCGGAAGCGCTGGATCGCGCGGTTGCCGATCTGTTCGCGGCGCTCGACTCCGAAACCTCGGCGCTGCAAAAACGAAGCCGACTGGAAGACGTTTCGCGATCGCTGGCTGGCGCGCAAGAACGGCGTACTGACGCAAGTCAACGACACCTGGCTGAAAGCCGCGCCTGGACCGGCGAAGCGCGAGGTCGGACAACGCGTCAACCAATTGAAGGCGCGCGCCGAAGCGGCCATCGAAGAGGCGCAAACGAAACTGCACGCGTCTTCCTCCGATTCCAAACTCGCTTCCGAGCGCCTGGACATCACCCTTCCCGGCATCCAGCGCCCCATCGGCGTCAAGCATCCGGTGCTGCGCGTGATGGACGAGATCGTCGCGGTCTTCAAGGCGATGGGCTACTCCGTCGGCGAAGGTCCCGAGGTCGAGACCGACTACTACAACTTCGAGTCGCTGAACTTTCCGCCGAACCATCCGGCGCGCGACACGCAGGACACGCTGTTCATCGCCGGGCAGGAACAGAAGCCGTCGCGCGATCGCCTGTTGCTGCGCACGCACACCTCGCCGGTACAGATCCGCACCATGGAGAAGCAGAAGCCGCCGGTGCGCATCGTCATCCCCGGCAAGGTTCATCGCAACGATCCGCTGGACGCAACGCACTCGCCGGTCTTCCACCAGGTCGAAGGGCTGGCCGTCGACGAGAACATCACCTTCTGCGATCTGAAGGGCACGCTCGATCACGCCATGAAGGCGCTGTTCGGCTCGTCGGTGAAGACGCGCTTCTATCCGTCGTTCTTCCCTTTCACCGAGCCGAGCGCCGACATGCAGGTGAGCTGCATCTTCTGCGGCGGCAAAGGCTGCCGCAAGTGCAAGAACAGCGGCTGGATCGAGTTGCTGGGCTGCGGCATGGTCGACCCCAATGTCTTCGACTTCGTGAAGGAGAACGGCTACGACTCGTCGAAGATTTCGGGCTTCGCCTTCGGCATGGGCGTTGAGCGCATCGCGATCCTGAAGTACGAGGTGGAAGAGATCCAGTTGTTTTACGAGGGCGATGTGCGGTTTCTGGAGCAGTTCGCGTAGACCCGATATCTACCTCACCTTTCTGGTGAGGCCGGCTTGGGTCGCAAGAACATTATGAGAATCCTACCCGCATGGTTGCGTGAGTTTGTTGATGTTCCCGCCGACGACCGTCAGCTCGCCGAAGATCTAACCTCGGCCGGCATCGCCGTGGAGTCCGTCGAGGAAGAGAACGGCGCGACGTTTTACGAGATGGACCTGACCACCAATCGCGTCGACGCTATGAATCACTACGGCGTGGCCGCGAGAGTCGTCCGCCATCTATAACGTTCGCGTTGAAGCCGGTCGAGCCGAAGCTGGCTTCCGGCAATAGCGGTCCCTCGACTGCGCTCGGGATGACACCTGGTACTTTTCCTATCGTCATCGAAGACGCGAATGGCTGCGCGCGATACACCGCCCGCATTGTTCGCAACGTGAAGATCGGGCCGTCGCCGGAGCTCGTGGTAAAGCGGCTGGAGCTGCTGGGTTCGCGTTCGATCAACAACGCTGCCGACGCCACCAACTACGCTCTGAACGAACTCGGCCATCCGACGCACGCTTTCGACCTCGATCTGCTCGAGGGCAGCACAATCATCGTCCGCCGCGCCCGCGCTGGCGAAGTACTGAAGACGCTCGACGGCGTCGACCGCAAGCTGACGACCGAAGACCTGGTTATCGCCGATGCGAAGAAACCGGTTGCGCTCGCCGGCGTGATGGGCGGCTTCGACACCATGATCACTGAGCGGACGAAGAATGTGCTCATCGAGTCGGCCTGGTTCGATCCGGCAACCGTTCGCGCCATGGCCAAGCGTCACGGCATGCACACCGACGCCTCGCATCGCTTCGAGCGCGGCGCCGATTGGGGCATCACGCCGCTGGCCTGCGACCGCGTAGCCGAGTTGATTCTGCAGAGCGCCGGCGGCGAACTTCAGGGCGAGCGCATTGATGCAGTCGCTCGCACCCCGGAACGCCCGCCGATCACGCTGCGCAGCTCCGAGGTGCGGCGAAATCTCGGCATCGACATTGCGCCTCGCGAGATCGAGCAGATCCTGGGCAGCCTGGGATTCGAACCTGGTCGACTGCTCGAAGCAAGATCTACTGGATCTTGGCCAGGCGGAATGAGAAACTACCACCGAGGTTGGCCGCCGCGCTGCCGCACCGGTGGGAACTCTGCGGAATCGCTTCAGCTCAGGTCCAGATTCCGACCTGGCGGCTGGACGTCGAGCGCGAGATCGACCTGCTGGAAGAGCTGGCGCGCATTTACGGCTACAACAAGTTTCCCAACCGGCTGCCGGCGTTCGTCGGAGCCGTCGTCGAGCTGCCGGACGAACCGAAGAACGCCAAGGTTCGCGAGACCATGCTGGCGCTCGGCTACGACGAGTCGATCTCGATCACGTTCATCTCTGAAGCCGAAGCTAGAACTTTGCATCCCACTCAAGCAAGACGGCTTGAAGGGGCACCCGAGCCGCTCGCGCTGGCCAATCCGCTGAGTGATGAAGCCGGCTACATGCGCACTTCGCTGCTGCCCGGCCTGCTCAACATGGTCAGCTACAACCTGAACCGCGGCACAACCAATGTCCGGCTGTTCGAGGCGGGCGAGGTATTCGAGAAGACAGAGCGACGGCCGCGATGAACGGCGGCATCTCGGCCTGGTCGCGACCGGCGATGTGCAGCCAAGATCGGTTCACTCGGCAGCGCAGCCGTACACGTTCTTCCACATGAAGGGCGACATCGAAGAGATGCTGGCCGCCTTCCAGCATCAGTCGCTCACCTTCGACGCCGACGTTCCGGGCTATTTCCATCCCGGGCGGGCGGCCCGCGCTGTCATGGACGGCGAAACCGTCGCGGTACTTCGGCCAGCTCCATCCCGAGCAGGCCGCGGCGCGCAAGCTGCGGCAGGAGGTCTATCTTGCCGAGGTGATGCTCGATCGCCTGTACAAGCATCCCTTGCGCGAGCCGCGCTACCAGCGCATCTCGAAGTTCCCTGCTGTCGGCCGCGACTTCTCTTTTGTCTTCGACGACGCCGTCACCTTCGACAAGATCCGGTCAGCGGTCGAGTTGCTGAAGGATCGCCGAGCTCACGGCGTTCGCTCCCGGCGAGATTTATCGCGGCGAGAAAGTCGGCGCCGGCAAGTACTCCGTTCTGCTCCACGCGGAGTTCCAGTCGAAGGAGCGTACCCTGCGTGACGATGAGGTGGCGCAGTGGTCGGCGCAGATCATCGCGAAACTCGAGGCGCTGGGCGGAACGCTTCGCGCGCAATGAGTAGATGCCAGAGTTTACGCTCGGGGGACGGAAAGGACTGCTCGTGAAGAGAACATGGCAGAACGAAGGCGATGCGAAACTCGTGACTGGTATGGCGATGTTCTCGCCAGCTACGACTCCGTCGCTGAAGACTACGCCTCCATTACTTCGACGAGCTCTCGAGCAAGCCCTTTGACCGCAGCTATTAACCCGTTCTGCTGAACTGATACCGCAAGCTGGACAGATCTGCGATATGGGCTGCGGCCCAGGTCACGTTGCCCGCTTTCTCTTCTGAGCGTTGGAGTCGATGTTCTCGGCGTCGACATCTCGCCGGCGATGGTCGAGGTCGCAAGGCGGCTGAACCCCGGCCTCACCTTCGAACAGGGCGACATGCTTCGCCTTCAATTTCCCGAGGACAGATTTGCCGGCATTGCCGCGTTCTACTCGCTCATTCACATCGATCGATCACGCATTCCTCAGGCCCTGGGGGAATTGTTGCGGTGCTGACGCCGGGCGGCCGGTTGCTGGCCGCTTTTCACGTCGGCGAAGGCGAGGTTCATCGCAAGAATTTCTCGGTCGAAGCGTCTCGTTTCACGCGTCATTCTTCGGTATCGAAGAGATGAAGGCGAGTGCGGAAGAAGCTGGTTTCCGGATCGAAGAAATCCTCAGGCGCCCACCTTATGACTTCGAATATCCCAGCCAACGCGCGTACGTACTCGCGCGGAAACCTGACCATGTGCAGCCGCCGCAAAGCAGATCCCTCGTCGGAACTGAAGTCCTCCTCGTGATGACAACGTCGAGGCAGGTCGTACGCTCGAAGTCGCTTCAGCAGTTGCGAGCGGAGACGTTGCACAGTCAGGTTCGGCGCCGCGAAAATCGCCTCACAATCGCAAGTTGCACAGTTTTGCACATCGTCTTCTGCGATATACTGCGCTCGAAACACTAAAACTCTTGCTTTCAAGGTCGCGTGAATATGTCAGCAAACGCAGTTGAATTCGCTCCCTCCACCGCGGACTTCAAATCGCTGGAAGAAAAGATTCTGCGCACGATTGAGCTGCTGAAGTCGGCGCGCGAGGCCAAGGCCGTTGCCGAACGCGATGCTGCCCGCCTGCGCGAGCAACTGAACGAGCGCGAGGAAGAAATCGAGAGCTACGCGCCATGAACTGGTGTCGTTGCGCCGCGAGCGCGAAGAAGTTCGCGACGCGAGTAGAAAAAATGCTGGGCCAGATTGAGTCTTTGACGGAAGAAGAGTAAGGCAGGGGTTAGGGGCCAGGGATCAGAGGGGATTCGTTCGAGAGTCATTCTGATCCCTAACCCCTAGCCACTGATCCCTCGCATCAGGAGGTTCCATTGAGTCAAGGAAACGGCAACGGGAATGGCAGCAGCAATGTCAGGGTCGACATCTACGACCAGACGTATCATCTGCGCGGCTCCGACACGGAGTACATCGCGCAACTGGCTGAGTATGTCGACAACAAAATGCGGCTGATCGCCCAGCAGGCGGCGACGGTGGATTCGCTGCGAGTGGCCGTACTGGCTGCGCTCAATATCGCCGACGAACTGCATGTCCTGCGGCGCAAGTACGACTCCATTGCCAGCGACTACAACGAGCGGGCGGGGCATCTGGAGGGTGCGCTGGACGAAGTTTTGCAGGAAGAGCGCCGCGCCGGGTAGCGTTTGGCTGATCAATCATAAGCCGGTCAGCGCCGCGCTATCCGCCGTAATGCGCCGACTCGCGACCTCTGCATCGTGCAGCCTTAGCCCTCTCAGAGTTTTTGCACGTTATTCGCCAATTATTTGCCTCCTGCCCCTTGTCATCTTCCTCGCTTTTCCATAGCATCTGAATCAGAAAGCCGGCCTGCAAAGTTAGTGTTGGTGGTCACCGTTTTTTGAACCAATGCTCAATGAACAGGGAGCTCGACTCGTATTCGGTTCGGTGTGCAACGTTCCGCCATGCGGAAATGCCTAAAGAGCTGCGGCGGGTTCCCACCGTATAATGCGGGTTCATTGACGGCCCACCGTACACGGCCCCGCGGGTCGGCTTTTTTAATTGCGCTATTCGCCGTCGCTTTTCGCTCTTCGCCAGAACATTCCCTTGACATGGACTTGGTTCGCATTCGCCTTTCGATCGGCTCACGGCTTTCGTTACACTCGGTCAGGCAGTGCCTAGTGCTTCAACTCTCGATTCTGGCGAAAAGCGAAGAGCGAGAAGCGAAAAGCGTCTTTTCACATCTAAAATAGAACTGTGCTTCCCCGTTTAGTTCATTTTGGCAGTTTCAGCATTCCTACCTACGGCGCGATGGCCGCGCTCGGCCTGATCTTCGGGCTTCTGCTCATCGTGAAGCTTGGCCGCGAGCAGGGCCTTGATCCCGACAAGCTCTGGAACCTTGGCATCATCGCCATCCTGTCCGGCATCTTGGGCGCCAAGCTCCTGATGATCCTGGTCGACCTTGGCTATTACACGTCGCATCCGCGCGAGCTATTCTCGCTCTCCACCTTGCAGGCGGGAGGCGTGTGGTCCGGCGGACTTCTGCTGGCGCTCGCCATGTGCATCTGGTACATGCGCGTGAACCGCATGCCCGTGCTGCGCACCTGTGACGTTTTTGCTCCCGGACTCGCGCTTGGGCACGCTTTCGGACGGGTCGGCTGCTTTGCCGCAGGATGCTGCTACGGCCGCGAAACCCACCTGCCCTGGGCCGTGACCTTTACCAATCCTCTGGCGAATTCAATCAGCGACACGCCTCTGCATGTTCCACTCGCATCCGACACAGCTCTACGAGATGGTGCTGGAACTCTGCAACTGCATCTTCCTGGTGTGGCTGATCCGGCGCAAGAAGTTCGAAGGCGAGATCATCGGCACGTACATGATCATCTACGGCATCGGCCGCTTCTTCATCGAGTTCTTCCGCGGCGACGAAGGCCGCGGCAACTTCATCGGCTGGATGAGCGGCACGCAGGCCATTGCCATCTGCCTGGTCATCTTCGGTGGGCTGCTGTGGATGCGACGGCCGACGCAGAGTGCGCCGGTACCGCTGAAAGCCGCGCGGTGAATTCACCACAGAGGCACAGAGGTCACGAGAAAACCTCTGGTTTTTGATTAGGAGTCGATTCCAACTCACCGACCACGCCTTTCCTGCTGCCTTATCTGCGATTTTCTGATTCTTCGTGCCCTCCGCGCCTCGGTGGTGAACTCGCCTTGTTGTATGCTCAAGGCCAATGCCTGCTGACCACTTCCCTATCACCATCTCCGTTCCCTCCGACGCCGCAGGCCAGCGCCTCGACCAGTTTCTTACCAGCCACATCCCCGATGTCAGCCGCGCCCGCATGCAGCAGATGCTCGCCGACGGGAAAGCTTTGGTGGACGGAGAGGCAGCGAAATCGTCTCTGAAGCTTCGAGGTGGCGAGCAGATCACAGTTCTCGGCGATCTCCAGCCCACACCGTTACGTGCGATTGCCGAGGACATTCCTCTCGACATCGTCTACGAAGATGACGACCTCGCGGTTGTTAATAAGCCAGCGGGAATGATGGTTCACGCCGGCGCAGGTGCGACCGAGGACGAACGCAATCGCGGCACGCTGGTCAACGCCCTGCTTCACCGCTTCGCCAGGCTCTCCGAGGTTGGAGGCGAGTTGCGGCCCGGCATCGTGCATCGGCTGGACAAAGAAACCAGCGGCCTGATCATCGTCGCAAAAAACGATGTCTCGCACCGCAAACTCGGCCAGCAGTTTTCCAAGCGCGAGATCAAGAAGCGCTACACCGCGTTGGTTCATGGCTGGCCCGAGAAAGACCGCGGCACCATCAACGCTCCCATTGCGCGCGATGCCATACGCCGCATTCGGATGACGACGAAAGGCAGTGGAGGCCGCTCTGCCCTGAGCCACTACGAGGTGCGCGAGCGGATCGCCTCGATCTACGGCAAGTTCGCGCTGGTGGATGTGCGCATCGAAACCGGCCGCACCCACCAGATTCGCGTGCACATGGCTTCGATCGGACACCCTGTGGTCGGCGACACTTTGTACGGCGCGCCTAAGGAGTTGAAGCGGGCGAACGTGAAGGCTCCTCCCGGCACGCGAGCCGTGATTGCCCTGGAGCGAAATTTTCTGCACGCAGCAGCCGTCGAATTCAAGCACCCGCGCACCGGAGAAGCCGTAGTCCTCGAGGCTCGATTGCCGGAGGAGTTGAACCTGTTTCTGGAGCGACTACGCTAACCGCACTCCGCTCACGGCAGTGTCGTAAACGTCAGGTCGCGCATCGATCCAACGTTACCCACGCTGTCCACTGACTTCGTGCGGAAGTGATACGTCGTCCTGGGCTGCAAGCCGGTCAGCGTCACCGAATGCTCCAACGTCATGTTCTTGTCCATCGGCGAGACCTGCCCATAGGACGTCGTCTTGCCGTAGATCACCTGGGTTGTCGCCGGCTTGAACGTGCCCCAGAAGATCGTCGCGGTCGTGCTGGTAATGCGTTCCAGCCTTGCAACCCCGGAAATAATTGGGATCGCAGTTCACCTTCTCGCTGATTGGCGGCACCGTGTCGGCGTACGGCCCGGTATACGGATTGTTCTCCGGCAGCACGGTGGAGTTGTTGATGCCTTTGCGGAAGCGCACATAGTCGAAGCTGAACTCAAACTGCTGGCTGAACTGCTTGCCGCTGAAGGTTGAGTCCGGGATCGTCGAAGGCGTGCTCGAACAACTGGTCGCCGCGATCACGTACTTCGTTGTCGCCGGTCTGCAACCAATACCACGCGTAAGCCACCGAAACCAGGTTGTTCAAATTCGTAAACGAACGATCCGGATTGGGTGGCAGGCGGTAACGGTTGTAAATCGAACATGTGCTGTTTCGGCAGCCAATAATATTTCCACAAGCCGTCCAGAGCTTGCTTGATCACCGGAATCACGCGATAGTCGGGATGGCCCTCGGCTGCGTTCAACTCGTACCAGTGGATCAGGGTCTCCATCGCCAGGCCAGCCATGAAAGGATGCGCGACGCCGCCTTCGCCGCGGGCAATGATGTTCAGGTTGCCCATGATCTTGTCGATGTTTCGTCTGCAGCAGCGGCCAGCGCGGAGCTCCCAGCATCTCGTCGGTCATCCAGGCATTGCTGCGGTAGGAATTCTCGCGGATGCCCCAGGGATCGACATTGCCCACCCCAACCCTCTGCGGCCCGACCGTAGCGAGCATGGAAATGGCCTTCCGCATCACCTCATCGTGCGTGCGCTGGTAGTTCATCGCCATGCCATAGGTGAAGATCGAATAGCCTGCCATGGCGGCGTTATTGGCGACCTGCCAGTTGGCGTAGGGGCTAAGCAGGTTGATCGCGCAATGCTGCCACAGCGGATGATTGGGATGGCCGGCCGCGGCGGTGTAGGTATCGATGTTCTCGAAGGTACGGCCGCCGTCGTAGAACCAGGCATCGCCCGTCCAGCCCCAGTTGTCCACGAAGTTGCCGGCGATGTTCTGTTCATCGCGATAGGCGCACCATTTCTTGCCGAGATCTACCATCTGCTTTTCCCAGGTGCCCAGACCTGGGATGGGCTTCATTGTCAGTTGCGGGCGTGGAGGCGCGGTCGCGGCTGGCAGCACCGTGAACTCGTACGTGCCGGTCTTTCGCTGGCCATTGGTTTCCAGCGTAAACGTCACGGAATACTTGCCGGGCGCCGTGTTCGCCCTGAGTGCGCAGGCGAAAGGTCATATCGCGGATGTTGTTGTTCAGATCATTGCAGTAGCCGAGATTGCGGCTGCGGTCCAGCGCTTGCTCGGCGGTGTCGACGCCGCTGATGTTGGTCCAGGTGCAGGAGAAGTGAACACCGATTGTATCCGGATTTCCCGACGACGGCCCCAGCGATTTCACCACGCCGTCGGTATCGTTGTTGTAGCCACCCCGATTGATGACGTAAAGATTGTCAACCGGTCCCGAGATCAGGATCGACTGCACCAGAAAATACATGTCGTGGCCGGCGTAGACCTCATCCGGACCAAGCGTATAGAAGTCGAACTTCGGCTCTCCCGAGGTGTCAGTCGGGCGAGTTCGCATCGGGATAAACGGGTTCTTGCCGTCGGGCGTCTGCGGCCCGGGAGCCGTGGCCAGCTCCCCCTTGCCGTCCGCCGACGCCACGTAGATGTAATACTGCCCGTCGTTGTTCTTCGGGTTGTAGGGAATCAGGCGATCGACCGTAACGCGATGTGCGGTTACCAATGCCTTGTCCGGCGCCTCGGGCGCCCAGCGCTCGGGCTCGTAGTCCGTGCTGCGGGCGATCACCACCTGCGAGGTGCTGGGGTGGGCAGTGGTCCAGACGACATCGACCGAGGTCTGGGTGACGTTCTCGAAATGAATGTCGGTGATCTCGTGCGGGCGGCCGGTGCTTGCCAGAGCAGGCAAGCTCAACAGTAAGGCTCCCATACCGCAAAGTACGCCAGGGCGAAGGAATCCGAATATTTTCATGAAGTAAGAAGGTGCTTTGTGACCGACAAAACCAGTGTTCCAGCGTCTAATGTCCAGGCCGCACGCGGGGGAGCTCAATTGAGCAATAGACGCGCGGCCAGCTTAAAGGTAGCTTGCTAGAAACGGGTCGCAAGCTGGCAGCAGCTATAATAAAGCTTCGCATGAAACTTTGGTTGATTCTGCTATTGTCGGCGGCGTTGCCGTGTGGGCTCGTCGCCCAGAGCGCGCAACAGCAGCTCCCCAACGCGCCTTCGACCTCCAAGTATCCACCGCCTGCGCCAACTCCTCCTCCGCCCGCTCCACCGGCGCAGACGGGCAGCCAGTCTGGGACGCAGCAGTCAACACCTCCAGCATCCAGTCCGCAGAACAACGGTTCCGCGACCTCGAACGCGAATAGCGCGGGGAATGGAGCATCGGCCGGAGCGCCGTCGGATCTGCCGGACGACACCATCACCACGATTCGCAAGCGGGTCGATGAAGTGAACGTCGTCTTCACTGTTACCGACAAGCGCGACCATTTCGTGAAGGACCTGACGCAGAACGACTTTCGCGTGGTCGATGACAACAAGCCGGCGCTGAGCATTCGATCGTTCAGCCGGCAGACCAACCTGCCGCTGCGTGTCGGGCTATTGATCGATGCCAGCAACTCGGTCCGCGACCGCTTCAAGTTCGAGCAGGAAGCCGCAATCGAGTTTCTGAACCAAATCATTCGGCCTAAGTACGACAAGGCGTTCGTGATCGGCTTCGATACTACGCCCGAGGTCACGCAGGACTTCACCGACAGCCCTGAAAAGCTTTCTCACGGCGTGCGGATGCTGCGTGCCGGTGGCGGCACCGCCATGTATGACGCCATTTACTTCGCCTGCCGCGACAAGCTGATGAAGGAAGACAACGGCGTGATGGCCACCCGCCGGGCGATCATTCTGTTGAGTGATGGTGAAGACAACCAGAGCCGGGTCTCGCGTGAAGAGGCGGTCGAGATGGCGCAGCGCGCCGAGGTCATCATCTACGCGATTTCCACCAATACCAGCGGATTGAAGCTGCGCGGCGACAAGGTCCTGGAACACTTTGCCGAACAGACCGGCGGCAAGGCTTTCTTCCCCTTCAAGATCGAGGATGTTGCCAACGCCTTCACCGAAATCTCTGACGAGCTGCGCAGCCAATATGCTATTGCCTACAAGCCGGCTGACTTCCTCGCCGACGGCAAGTATCGCAGCATCCAGATCACCGCCGACAACAAGAAGTACCACGTGCGCGCCAGGAAGGGATACTACGCGCCCAGGCAGTAGAAGGCAGTTGTCAGTCAGCGGTTGTCGGTTGTCCGTTAGCGGTTGTCTGTTGTCCGTTAGCGGTTGTCGGTTTGGCCCGCCGCACTAACTCGTCTGGAACCCAATACTTTTCCCGGTGTCATCCTGAGCGCAGGCGGCGCTTCGCCGCCGGAGTCGAAGGACCCCTACCGGCACAACATCCTCACTCGGCTGGGACGTGCCGACGAACGAACTCTGTCTCTAACGCAATGCAGTGATGATTAGATGGAGCGAACTGACGACCGGCAACTGCTTCTTAGTGCACCGTCTTGGTCTTCCGCGACATGTAATCCATCAGTAGATACTGCCCCAGCGTATAGGGCGTGGTGAAGTAGGCTTTGCCGCGGCACATCTCCGTCACCTTCTGCACAAACTGAATCAAGCCATAATCCGACGCCAGCATGAACGTGTTGATCAGCACTCCGGCGCGCTTGCACTTGGAAACCTCCTTCAGCGTCTCGCTCACCACCAGCGGATCCAGCCCGAACGCGTTCTTGTAGATGCGTCCATCTTCCAGCGTCAGCGCTGAGGGCTTGCCGTCGGTGATCATCACGATCTGCTTCATGTCTTTTCGCTGGCGTTGCAGGATACGCTGCGCCAGTCGCAGACCTTCGCGGGTATTGGTGTAATACGGACCAACCTTCACGCGCGCCAGTTGCGAAAGCGGCAACTCCTCCGCCGAATCGTGGAACAACACCAGCGACAACGAGTCTCCGGGATACTGCGTCTTGATCAGGTGCGAAAGTGCCATCGCAACTTTCTTAGCGGGCGTAAAGCGATCTTCGCCGTAGAGGATCATCGAATGCGAGCAGTCGAGCATGAGGACGGTTGCACACGAAGACTCGTATTCGCACTGATGCACCTGCAGATCGCTGTACTCAATATTCAGCGGGAGGCCCAAGCCCTCGCGTTGAATTGCGTTGGAAAGTGTTGCGGTGATGTCGAGGTTGATGGTGTCGCCGAATTCGTAGGTCTTGGAGGCACCGCTGGCTTCAATGCCGGTCGCCGTGTCGCGTGTATCGTGGCGTCCAAAGCTGCTTTTGCCGAGCGAGCCCAGCAAATCACGCAGCGCGCGGAAGCCCAGAAAGTCCAAACCCTTATCGGTGATCTCGAAGCGCGCCTGCGATTGCGCGTCGCCGACTTGGCCGCCAGCAGTGGAAGAACGCGAGGAATCGTGGGGCTGATCGACGGTAATGTAGTCTTCCTGCTCCATGCGCTCGATAAGCTGATCGATCAGTTGCTCGAGCTGCTCGCCGCTCATGTTCTCGATCTGCTCACGCATCTGCTCATCCAGCATGTCGCTGTTCAGCATGGCCTCGGCGATCGCCTGGCGCAGATCGTCCAGCGTCTGCTCCGCGTCGTCCATGTTGAACGAATCCATGTACTGCTGCTGGAAGCCGCTCTGCAACAGATAATCCGACAACGCGTTGAGCAGGTCCTCCAAGCTCATCTCGGAGGCGGGCTCGGGCACGTATTTCTTGTATTTGATGAATCTGGCCATTGGTCTTAGCCTTCTAGCTTCAAGGCTGTTGCCGCTACGCGGCTCGGCTCGTAAGACAGCTTACCCGGGGGCTTGCGCCCCGGGCTCAATTCGCAGCCGCCGCTTCGCGGCTGATCGGTTAGCACTTTCTTGCCGACGAATAATCTAAACCAGCCGATATTGCCAGCAGCGACCTGAAGTTGGTAGTCCGTGGTTCGCTAAGTGCCAACTGCCAACTATTCCCGTTAATTAAACGGCCTTCTCTGCCGCCGGAATTCCTTCTCCTCTTCCTCTTCGCGGAAGTTCTGCTTTTCGCGCTTCGGCTGCTTTTCACCCGCGGTAAACATACGCTCTTCGCTGCGGCCGATTTTCTTGTGCGCGTACAAGCCTTCTAGGATGAACTCCGCCCCCGAGACCAGCACCTCTGACGGTTCTTTGCCGCTTAACCCCAGGCCGCTCAACTTATCGAGCAGGCCCTGGATGCCGCGCAGTTTGTGCAGCATCTCCTGCGCGCCGGACGAGTCGCGCAACTGGATCTCGCCGCCCAGGTCGAACCACTGCACGACCTGGTTCATATTGTTGTTGTTCTGGAAATATTTGTCGTATGCTCGCGCCACGGCAGCGCGAATGATTTCGCGCACCACGTTGTCCGCGCCCTTCAACTCGCCTTCATACTCCAGTTCGAGCTTCCCGGTCATGGCAGGCAAGGCGGCGTAGATGTCGCCGATCCGGGGAACCACCAGCTTCTCGCCGGAGCGAATCGCGCGCCGCTCGGCGTTCGACACTACATTTTCCATCACGCTGATGGGCAGACGCTGGCTTACGCCCGAACGCTTGTCGATGCGCTTATCTTCACGCGCGACGAAGGCAATCTGCTCGATCACCTGTCGCACAAAATCGGGGACTTGCAGTCTGATAGCCGTCGCGTTCGGTCCATGCTTCCTGGGTGGTGATCGAGATCGCCTCATCCACGGTCGCCGGATAGTGCGTGCGAATCTCCGAGCCGATGCGGTCTTTCAGCGGCGTGATGATCTTGCCGCGAGCCGTGTAGTCCTCCGGGTTCGCGCTGAATACCATCGCTACGTCGAGCGGCAGACGCACCGGGTAACCCTTAATCTGCACATCGCCTTCCTGCATGATGTTGAACAGACCAACCTGAATCTTTCCCGCCAGATCCGGCAACTCGTTGATGGCGAAGATGCCGCGATTGGCGCGTGGCAGAAGCCCGTAGTGCACCGTGTACTCGCTGCTAAGCTCGTGACCGCTCTTGGCGGCCTTGATGGGATCGATATCGCCGATCAGGTCGGCGATGGTCACGTCCGGCGTCGCCAGCTTCTCCACGTAGCGATCAGCCGCCGACAAGTACGCGATCGGCGCGTCATCAGGATTGCTGACAACCAGCTCGCGACAGCGACGGCAGATGGGAACGTATGGGTTGTCGTGGATTTCGCATCCGGCCAGGTACGGAGTCTGCGGGTCGAGCAATGACGTCAGAGCGCGCAGGATTCGGCTCTTGGCCTGGCCGCGCAGCCCTAACAGGATGAAGTTATGCCGGGACAGAACTGCATTGATGATCTGGGGCACGACGGTGTCGTCATATCCGACAATGCCGGAAAAAATGGGACCGTCTCCGCGCAACCGTCCGATCAGGTTGTCGCGCATCTCGTCCTTCACGCGGCGCTGACGCATACGTTCTTCTGAAAATTGTTCGCTGCGGCGAAGCTCGGCCAGAGTCTGGGGAAGATTGCTCAAGGGCTGGATACCTCCCGGTCACCTCCGCACTCTTTCTGCGGCGGATGTGACGAGTACGAATGTCCGTATTCTACGCCTATGAAGATCACACGCGGGGGTGACCGTAGTCACTCGCAGAGCGGTCGACGGTTGTGTGGAGAATAACGACTGATCATTAGAAGCAGGTCGAGTGCGCCACGATGCGGAAAGTGGAGGATCCTCGCCTGAAACAAGCGGATCGTGCACACAAAGTGATCACTTCCCCACGGGTCTCCCCTGGGGATCGGCGGCAAGCAGGCGGGACCCGGTCTGCTCGGCACCCGCTACAGCGGACGAAGCCTCGGACCCGTTCTGCGCAAGCAAAGCGGCGGCAGCCGGATCGACGGCCCTCAGCCTGAGGTCGCGTTGCGGGTACGGAATCTCGATGCCCGCCTGATCCAGCAGGTCCATTACGCAGAGCGCGACCTCGCTCTTCACCTTGGTCGTATTGCTCTCCTGCATGACCCAGAACTGCAGCTCGAAGTTGAGCGAGCTATCTGCAAATTCCTTGAAGTACACGGCGGGAGCCGGTGAAGTCAACACGCTCTCGTGAACGGTGGCAGCCTGTTCGAGCAGCTTCGACACCTGTTTGACATCACTCCCATAGGCCACACCGACGGGCAGTTCCACCCGGCGAAGCGATTCCGACAGCGTCCAGTTGATGACCTTGCCGGAGATGAAATTGGCGTTGGGGATGATCACTTCGGCGCCCTGGAACGTCTTGACCGTACTGGAGCGAATTCCGATCCGGGTCACTTTTCCGGTGGTGTTGTCGATATCAAGCACATCGCCGATGTGGATCGGCCGCTCAAATTGCAGGATCAGCCCGGAGACAAAGTTGTTGACGATGTTCTGCAACCCGAAGCCGACACCCACACCCAGTGCGCCGGTCAGGACGGTGAACTTGTTCAGCTCTACCCCTCCGGCATTGACCGCAAAAAAGAACACCAGGAGCAGCAGCACATAGTGCAGCATGGAAGAGATCAGCTCGGGCAGTCCGCGTGAGAGATGGAAGTGACTAAGCAGTTCCTCGCGTAGCAGAAAGCGAACGGAACTGGAGATGCCGTAGCCGGCCAATAGAATGACGAAGAAGCCGAGAACGCCTCCCAACGTAACCCCGGCCGAGCCGCCGGCAATACGGAAGCTGAGCACATCGTTGAAGCCTTTACTGATCCAGTCGCTCAAACCCAGCAGATTCACCGTAACGAACAGCCAGATCAGGACGCCGCTCCACTGCAGCACTCGCGGCACCCAGCGCACAATGCCGTCATGGTGCATGCGCACGAGTGCCAACCGCTGGGCCGCGGGCCGGTCTGCACCTTCCAGCAGCAATCGCGTGAACACCCTGACTCCGGTGAGCACGCTGATTGCGATGAACGTGCTGTAAATGCACAGGATGCCGAGAAACTGCGACAGCTTGACATAGCCAAACAGATTGGCCAGCAACGAGGTTCCCAGCAGCACAACCCCGGCCCGGATTCCAAGAATGCGCAGCCCCGTCAGCCGTCCGGTATCCTCCGCCCGCGAAATACGTTTCGGACGCACAAGAAAAGCGAAGATCGCAAACACCGCAACATTCGCCAGAAACTGCATCTCCCTCTTGTGCGTTGGCGAAAACGAAATCCATGCCACAAATGCGTTGAACGTATAGACGGCAGCGATGCAATACAGCAGCAGCCGGAAACGCGGTCGAATGAGAGGTGGCAGCAGAATCAGAATTGGAATGAAGGAAGCCAGGATGACCAGGCCGATCAGGGACAACGGGGCAAGGGGAGCCAGCAGGTACGCAAACAGCAGCGCCGGCAGCACGCCCAACGAAATCCAGTGGCGCGCAAGGTGCAGCGCCTCAGCCTGCTCCTCATTCTGCGCAACCTTACCTCGGGTTCTGACGTTGAGCTGATAGGCGCCGACCAAACATAATCCGAGGAAAATGAGCAGACACACAATCGCGCCGTCGGTTTGAGTGACGAAGGCGCGGATCCCCAGCAGCCGGTTAGTCGCCGTTTGAAAGACCTCTTTATTTTCGCCAAGCTGCCTCCTCTGCTCCACCTGCCAGAGGGGCAAGCTATCGCGATCGAAGATGCGGCTATCGACATACTCGCGGGCCTTCTGCAGCCGGTCCAGAGCGTCGAGTGCGAGCTGGTCCTGGCTGGCGGCACGGATCTGCAGGTTGACGATCACCCGCAACTCATCCTGCGCCTGCTTGGTCAGCCGCTGCAGTTCGCTGACCGACTTCTTTAGCACGTCCAGGGTCGGTCCCAGGTCGGGCGTGGATTCGTTCTGCTGTAGCGTCTCGTTCCATACCGGCTGCTCCGCTTGCAGCTGCTGCACCCCCGCTTGCGCAGCGTTCGCCCATGCCAGCAATCGATTGCGAAGTTCCCCGGTCTCTTTCTGTTTGGCGCGCCAATAGTTTTCCTCTTCGCGCAGCTCCAGAGTGCTGGGCGTGCCTGCCAGCAGTTCGTCGACGGCCTTCTGCCGGACTTGCAAGGCGTCGTCGCGTTCATCCAGGGTGGCCTTCGCTGAATCGAGTTGTTCCTGCGTGGGCAGCTGATCGGTAACGCCGCGCAGCGTACGCTTCAAATCTTCAGCGCGCGAAGCTACATCAGGAAGAGGAATTGCCGTTGGAGATGCTGGGACCGGCGCGGCGGACTGGCTCTGTGCAGGAGTTACCGGCGCAGTAGGGTTCGGTTGTCCTACTCCGAGCAGGGATTTGACGGAAGTAGTCTGCGCCATCGCCACTGCGCTGAGACATAGCACGACCTCGCACAGCAAAACGATGTGCAACCGACATTGGGCGGACTCGCCCCTCTGCGATGGGAGCTGGAGCATTCTCCCGCCATTATCGCCTAAAGCAGCAAGATTTGAACGGATTCAACAGGCGTTCAGCCTCAGGCGCGGTCCAACTCCTCGAGCATGCCTTCCATTTCGGCCTGAGCGTGCTGATTGCGAGTGCGCCGCGCTGACTCGATTCCACTCTGCAACATCGCGCGAGCTTCCTCATTGCGGCCGGCGCGCGCTAATGTCTGCGCGGCCATAAAGTAGCCATTGGTGTAGTCGGGATGAGAAGACAGCAGGCTTTGGAATTCGGCGAGGGCTGCTTCGGTGTCGCCGGATCCGGAATATTCCAGACCCAGCGCATAACGGGCGAAAGCATCGTCAGGATTGGCAGTGAGCAGTTCTCTCAGCGCAGATACGCGGCTGGCGTCGGGCATATAGGCTCTCCAATTTCGATCATCGCATGCCGACGCCGGGCTTTGGAAGTGCGCATCGCTGGATACTGAGCAGGTCGCCCATTACAATTGGCACTTACTTCCAGATCCGTGAGGTAGCTGTGGCCTGTCCGTTTTTCATGCCCGAACAAAGATTTGAATCCGACTGGCCGTTTCCGCAGCGGCTGCCGCTGGCTGCCGGATGGTCCGGCATGTGTACAGCCCCCGGGCACGACGGAGTTCATCCTTCTGACGACGAACTCAAGTCGGGATGCAATGTGGGTTACGCACAGAATTGTGCGCGTCTGCCCCTCGCTCGTCATGCCGATGCGGTGCGCTTCGCGCTGGGCGAAGAAAGTGGCGGCATCCTGCATGTGCGATTTGCCAGCGAGCTCAGCCATCTGCCGGTTTCGCATGGAGAGCTCCTGTACGAAAGAGGATCGGGGACGTGGCTCAGCAGGCATGACGACGCGCGCGTGCAGCGCATGGCCGAGTGCTATGTGCAGGTGCAACTGCAGAAGCGCCAGCAGTCCGGAGCCTGAGCCACATTCACTCAAAGAAGATATGAACGACACTGCAAGTAATTTACGACCGAGGCCGGTGAGCGAGTCGAAATCAGAAATGATCGAGCTCGTTTTGCCGAACGACACCAATCCGCTGGGAGCCCTGCTGGGCGGCCGACTGATGCATTGGATCGATCTGGCCGGAGCGCTGGCGGCGCATCGCCACTCGCACTCTTACGCCGTCACCGCCTCCATGGACCACATTGATTTCCTGGTGCCGGTGCATGTGGGCGACATGGTGATCCTGCAGTCGGCAGTGAATCGCGTCTTCCATACGTCGATGGAGGTCGGAGTCAAAGTGCTGGTTGAGAACTATATTTCGGGCACTCGTCAGAAAGTTGCGACTGCCTATCTCACCTTCGTGGCCGTAGACCGTCATGGACGAAAGCTGGAGGTCGCGCCCGTGATTCCCGAGACCGATGAAGACAAGCGACGGTATGAAGGCGCTTTGCGCCGCCGTGAAGCTTCCAAGATCGAGCGCGAGCGGCGGAGGGCGGCAAGAGGATGAAGTTGCGTCACTTCGTTATCGTATGTGCCGTATCGCTGAGCTTGCTGGCGGGCGCGGCCGCGCAGGAAAAAGATGCGGACCAGAAGACCGCCGGCAATCAGGCGCAGAACAGCGAGAAATCGGCGACGGCGAAACCGGCAACGGAAGCTACGAAGAGCACCGACGCACAGAAAGAAACCGCGCCGATCGTCACCCACCACGAGATCCATGTTGGTGGCCGGGTGTTGCGCTACACGGCAACCACAGGATTGATGCCCATTCGCAACAGCGAGACCGACGAAGTCGAAGCCAACATGTTCTTCGTCGCCTACACGCTGGACAACGCCGGTCCTAACCGTCCCCTGATGTTCTCGTTCAATGGGGGCCCGGGCTCGGCATCGATCTGGCTGCACATCGGTGCGATCGGCCCGCGCCGGGTGAAGATGTTGCCGGACGGCAGTATGCCTCCGCCGCCCTTCGAACTAATCGACAACCAGCAGACCTGGCTTGACCAGACCGACCTGGTCTTCATCGACCCGATCGGCACCGGTTATAGCCGGGCTACCAAGAAGGACTTCGAAAAGAAGGTTTACGGGTTGAAGGGCGACATCTCGTCGGTGGGCGAATTCATCCGCCTCTACCTGACCAGGTATCAGCGCTGGACCTCGCCGCTGTTCCTGGTGGGGGAAAGCTATGGAACGACTCGCGCCGCGGGGTTGAGCGGGTATCTCATCGACAAAGGCATCGCGCTCAGCGGGGTTGTGCTGGTCTCTTCCATCTTAAATTTCCAGACCACGGAGTTCAGCCGCGGGAACGACCTCCCTTACGAACTCTATCTCCCCAGCTACGCCTCGACTGCATGGTTCCACAAAAAGCTTCCACCCGACTTGCAGGGAAAGGATCTGCCAGGCGTCTTGCGCGAGGCCGAGGAGTTTGCCGCCGGACCTTACGCTGCTGCACTCGGCAAGGGTGACAACCTCACCGCGCAGGAGCGGCAAAATATCGTGGAGCAGCTAGCCCGCTTCACTGGTCTGGACCGCAGCGTCATCGAGGAGAACGATCTTCGCGTCAAGCAGTGGATCTTCTGTGGAGAGCTTCTGCGCCACCAGCGGCTGATTGTCGGCCGCCTGGACAGCCGATTTACCGGTCCGCTCTCCACCGGCCCGCAGGGAGATTTCTACGATCCAACCATGGCGGTGATTCGTCCGCCATTCACAGCTACCTTCAATAACTACGTGCGTGCCGATCTCGGGTACAAGACCGACATCGAATACAACGTGCTGGAAGGGCTACCGCATTGGGATTGGGGATCGGCAGGCGAAGGATTCCCAGACACCAGCGAATCGTTGCGGCAGGCGTTCGTCAAGAATCCCTACATGAAGCTGTTCGTCGCCTCCGGTTACTACGATCTGGCGACGCCGTACTTCGCCACGCAATACACGCTGAACCACATGAACCTGGAGCCCGGGCAGCACCAGAAGATCACGCTCGGCTATTACGAGGCCGGACACATGATGTATCTGCGCAGCGACTCGCTGGACCATCTCAAGCAGGATGTCTCGGGGTTTCTGGGAAGTGCGTTGAGGTAGGGCGGCTATTTTCCCAGCACTTCTTTTTGTCCGGCGAAGCGGTAGGAAATGCCATTCCAATCGTAGGCGTAAACGGTGTAAACCGCGTTGCCATCTTTTTTCGAGCGAGGGACACTCACCGCGATGATGCCATTGGTGGCGTCGGCGGCTGCGCTCCCGAAATCGGTGTCGCAGAAGCCAGTACCGTCTGGCGACTGCTGGACAGACCACTGTTCCTTGAACAGGGTCGGCGAGAACTGCCGGAAGACGGTGATGGTCAAACAGTTCTTCTCGCCCGCATAGGTCACGAACAACACGTCATGACGCTCAGCCAGGCCTTCCAGGTCGACATTTCCAATGCGCGAATTGTCGTCCTTCTCATCGTCCGTGCTGGAGGCCATCCGCGACATTTTGTGAATAATGGAAGGATCCAGTCCGGTCGACTTCGCCCACTTTTCTTCGTCGGCCCGATGAACCTTCTTCCAGTCCTGGGCGGAAGCGCCGCCGCAGGCAGCAAGGAGAAAACAGGCGAGAGCTGATCGAGTCAACCACAGACGCACGAGCCTGACCTGATGGCCGTTCATTTTGAAAGGAAGCCAGTCACGAACTTGCTTTGGCTAATTGTTAACTGCCCATTGCAGCCTTAATCGTATCTCTCAAACACAATCTGTTTACGGTCCCAGCCCATCTCTTCCATCAGCATTTTGCGGTTATGGTCCACCATGTCGTTCAGGCCACAGATATAAGCAATCATGTCGGAGCGTCCGCGCACGATTTCCCGGACATGATCCTGGACGTAACCGCGGCAGCCCTGCCAATCATCTTTGCAACGGCTCAGGGTGCAGACGTAGTGAAAATTATCGTGTTCGCGGTCGATCTGTTCGAACTCTTCCTTGTAGTAGATGCCGTGCTCGTAGCGGGTTCCGAACACCAGCCAAATGTGGCGATCCTGATTGCGCTCCGGTTCGGCGAACAACCACTGCACCATGCTGCGAAAAGGCGCTATGCCCGTTCCGGTCGCGATGAATACCGCGTCGTGCTTAGGCTCGCGCATGATGAACAGGCCGTGAGGACCATGGAAAACGACGTCGGTTCCTACTTCGATATCGCACAGCCAATTTGACATGAAGCCGCTCTCGACCCGGTTGAGCACCACGTCGAACGTTCCATCCGTTCGTGGCGGCGAGGCAATCGAATAGGCGCGCGTATGCCATTTGCCGTCCGGCCGCATCTCGCGAATGGAGACGAACTGGCCCGCCTTGAACGGAAACTGCTCCAATTCGTTCACCTTGAATTCCAGATGTTTGGAGTCGGGCGAAATCAGGACGGACTTCGTCAGTTTGGCCGTGAGGACTTTTTTCTCAAACTTTGTATGTTCCTGAGGCTGGGTCGTCATGTTCAACGTTTGCTGGTGAGTGATTACTCCCCAAAGAGAGTCGCATTCCCTCGGGAAAATTGCAAAGTACATTTTGAGAGAATCAGGAATTCCTGCCTTCAGCGCAAGAAAATCCCCGGTCCGGATATGCGAACCGGGGCATGGATTAAGCCTTCCGCGACTAGACCCGTGCGGGGGTCTGCAGCAGCGCAGCCAGTTGCTCCAGTCTTACGCAGTCAGAGATGCTCACAGCGGCGCGGTTCGCCAGTATCTTCGACTTCGGGCCGGCGGGATCGCCCAGCGAATCCGCCACGAATTCGGCTTCGCGGAAATCCTCGTTCTTCGTATACTCGCTCACGGTCACGATCACCGGAATGTGAGCCGCATATGCTGCCAGCATTCCGTTGCGCGAATCCTCGACCGCCACGCACTGCTGTGGCGGCAGTTTCAAGCGCTCCAGGGTCAGGTTATAGATATCGGGCGCTGGCTTCTTCTTGGGGACAATGTCGCCCGACAAGACCAGGAACTCCTTCGCCAGTTCCTCGCCCACGGCACGGCGAAGCACCGCCGCAACTGCATCCGGAGCAGAAGTAGAGGCCACGGCCAGCTTCCATCCCGCGGCGCGGGCTTCCTCGGAGAGGCGCTTGATGCCCGGCCGGGGAGGGATCTGTCCAGAGTTGATGATCTGCTGATAGATCGCCGTCTTTTCTTTGTGCCAATTGGCCAAAAGTGCTTTGCGCTCTTCCTCCCCTTCGGGAGGAGTGAAGCGTCCGCGAAAATCAGCATCGTGGAAGAGGCTTGCCATGCGCTCTTTGCCTCCGCCGATCTTCAGCTTCACACCGTACTGCTCTTTCGACCACTGCCACGGAATCCCCAGCTTCTTCCACATCTGGTTGAAGGCCACCAGATGCCCGTCGGGCTCCGTATCGCCGAGCACACCATCGCAATCGAAAATCAGCGCTCTATCCATGGGCGTGTACCGCCATTTCCGCTTTGCCGGCGCTGCCAAAGACTTCCATGAAGCGCTTTATCATAGGCAATAGCTTTTCCTTGACGCTGGCCATCACCTTCAATGGATCGTGCTCCTGCGGCTTGGCGTCGAGATACTCACGATAGGCATCGCAGTAGGTGATCTTCAGCATGGTTGAGATGTTCACCTTGGCACAACCCTCTGCGATCAGACGCTTGAAGACGTCATCGGCAAGGCCGGTGCCGCCGTGCAACACGATGGGAACGGGATGCGCGCTGACGATCTCACGCACCCGCTGGAAGTTGATTTTCGGCGCCGATTTATACAAGCCGTGAGCGGTTCCGATTGCCGGTGCGAAGGTGTCAATCCCGGTCTGTTCCAGGAACTCAACACACTTGTCCAGCGGAACCAAGCCTCCCTCGTCGTCGCTGCCCACCCCATCTTCCACTCCTCTGACCGCTTCCAGTTCTCCCTCAACCGCTGCGCCTACCTTGCGCGCCATGGCAACCACTTCCTTGCACTGACGTAGATTGTCCTCGTAGCTGAGCTTGGAGGCGTCGAACAAAACTGAATTCCAGCCGGCGTCCAGGCATATCTTGATCATCTTCACATCGGGGCAATGATCGAGATGCAGGGTCGCAGGAATGGAAACCTGCGACGCCATCTCCTCGAACATCCGCTGGATCAGTCTGGCGCCGAACATCTTAACCGTCTTCACCGACACCTGCACAATCACGGGGCTCTTGGCCTGCTCAGCAGCTTCCAGCACGGCCGCCAGCGTGAGGTCATTCACGATATTGAAAGCGGGCACACCATAGCGATCTTCGAAGGCAGGACGCAGCAGTTCGTTCATCGATACGACTGGCATGATTTCTTCTCCCAAAAGAAGGCCTTTGTGCAACGCGCGAACAAAGGCCTTCAGAAAACGAGCCGTTTACGCTAGAAAACCCGCCACGGGATCTCAGCCGGAGCTTCGATCAGTTGCTTCAACTGGGCATCGAGCCGGATCAGCGTCAGCGAGAATCCCGCCATTTCGAGCGACGTGCAGTAGTTGCCAACATAGTTGTGCACCACATTCAGTCCCCGATCCTTGGCGCGGCAGGCAGCGCGCCGATACAGCAGGAACAGCTCGCTGGGAGGCGTGCCGCCCAGGCCGTTGATCATCAGGCCGACATTGTCGCCCTTTTCGAACGGCAAATCGCTGGCTACGGCCTCGAACAACTCGTCGACCACCGCATCGGCCTTCGGCAGCGGCGCACGGCGACGGCCCTTCTCGCCGTGAATGCCAACTCCGAGTTCCATCTCGCCATCGGCGCAGGTGAAGATCGGCTTGTCTTTGCCCGGAGGCGTGCAGCCGGTAATGGCGACGCCCATGGTGCGCACGTTATTGTTCACCTTCTTGCCGATTTCGACCAGTTCCTCCAGCGAAGCGCCTTCTTCATTGGCGGCGCCGCAGCACTTGATGGAAAAGAAATTTCCGGCCACGCCGCGACGGCCAACGGTGTAGGCGCTGTTCATGACGGCGACATCGTCATCCATCAGGACCACGCCAATCTTCATGCCTTCGGCCTCGCACATCTCGCGCGCCATGTCCCACACCATGCGATCGCCGGAATAGTTGTTGACGATGTGCAGAACGCCTTTCTTGGAGTTCATCAGCTTGGTGACTTCAAAGGGAAACTCGGACGGGGGCGCCGCGAACACGTTGCCTGGGCAGGCTGCATCGAGCATGCCGCGGCCGACAGCCATTACGTGCGCCGGCTCATGCCCGCTGCCCGATCCCTGGATGATGGAAACATGATCGTCATCGGGACGATCGATGCGGTAGAGGCAGTTGTACTTCGCAATATATTTCAGCTTGTCCTGGTTCGCCATGTAGATGCCCTGCAGCATCTCGGGTACAAAGTTTGCCGGATCATTCATGAATTTGTTCATGTATTGCTCCTCTTTTCAAACTAGAGTTTTATTGCGGTTAGTTATCACATGCAGCGCGGGCTCCGCTCACGCATGCGCGGCTGCGAGTGTTTCTGCGGACTCCAGCTCCTTCACGATGGCTGCGGCCATGCTCGCGACCGCAACCACCCCAGGATCAAGCGTTCCGATCGTTCTCTCCCCGGCGTAGGACGCTCGGCCACGCTTGGCGACCCAACCTCGGGTCCCTTCGACCGCGGCGGTTGCCGCATCGGAGGCAGCGCGCAAAGCACCGAGTACGTTGTCGGGGTCTTTCCGGGAGAGCTCTTCGATCTTGTCGATGGCCGGAATGATGGCGTCGAGCAGCGTCTTGTCGCCCGCTGAAGCTCCGCCTCGCGCGCGCATGCCCTCCACCGCGTTCCGTCCCATCGCCACCACGTCGGCCAAAGCCAGCGTCTGCTTGCCTTTCGCGGTCATGCCCGCCCGCATGAAAGCTGTTCCCCAGATCGGACCGGAACAGCCTCCGAC
Organism: uncultured Acidobacteriaceae bacterium; assembly: GCA_963698845.1. GTDB lineage: Bacteria > Acidobacteriota > Terriglobia > Terriglobales > Acidobacteriaceae > Bog-257. Next base: position 598,649 of record CAVOSH010000003.1, on the reverse strand, counting down.
GTTGGCTGCAAAAATCATTCCGCACTTCACCAGCAAAACTCCGATGTCGGAATGATCGATTTTGTCGAACTCGGCCTGAATCGCCTGGAAGCCTTGAGCCAGCGATTTGCCGAAGTCAGCGTCGCCCATCTCTCCATCCAGGTCGCCGAAGTATTTTTCGTTGCTGAACGCGACGGCTGCCATGGCGAGCACGGCGTGCTCTACATCAGGCAGGCTGATCACAGTCTTTGGCATGAGATTCGCCTCGATTTAGAATTGCGTTACTTGTGCGGCCATGCTGCTTGCGGCGCCAGTGCGGAACACAGTCGACGTTTGCGATAATCAAGCCACCGTACCCGCAGAAGAAGACGAGCGCCTGTCGTTCACAGAACCGGTTCGCCCCGGCCAAGTTCCTTCCAGACAAGAAAAGCCGCCCTCCGAAATCACGCAAGGATACGGAGAGCGGCTTTATCTACGATGTCTTTGCCGCAACCCAATTCTATGTACGGCGGATGAGGCTACACCAAACATATCTTGGCTGCCTGAGATAAAAAGCATGAAAGCGTTCCGATTCGGAACACGACTTACGCCCAGCTACAGGATCCAGAGCGATGGTTCACTGACGGAAACGGCGGTAATTCCCTGCTTCACCAGTTCATCGATCTGGCAGAGATAGCGGACCAGGCCGCAGCCAATCACGGGCAACTCCGGACGGGCGGCGCGCAGCATCGGCAAGATGAAAGGCGCCGCGATCGCCGGCAACAGTTCAATGACATCGGGCAGGAAGTGCTCCAGCGATCGAACGCTATTCGAGATTGCTACGGAGTCCAGGGCAAACGTTCTTTGGAAGGCCAGCAACCCATGCGCGCGCGCGTTACGGAGCGTGTCCTGGTGAGTGGAGATAATACCCGCCACTCCTGACTTCGCCAGAAACTCGATGGCTGCTGTATCCCGGGCAAATCCTGACAGCAGATCCATGTTGGCCAGAGGCAACTTGCCAGCGTCCCTCAGGCGCGAGACCAGATCGCCAATAATCAAAGGAGTGCCGAAGAGAAGAAAAATTACCTTCGACGGCGAGGCACACGCAGCTGCTAGGTTATCCAGGTTGCGAAGCGATGGAATGACCCGCGACTGTTCCAACCACGTCCGGAGTTCCGCCTGCACCGATAGTCGATTATCCGGTTCACAGGGGAACATGCCCTCGTGTGAGGCCGGCTTCAACTTCCCGGTGTATCTCATAACTCGGTATAGCGCTGCCAAAGAAAAGTCCTGGGCGACCTGGGTACGCCCTGCTATCTCATTCATACCTTAAGTCGGCTTTCCCCGGTTGTGCCTTTATCACACCTCGGACGGTCAGATGACCTTGACAGGCAAAACGACAGGTGCCATGTTGAGCACGCAGCGGTAGAGCCCAAATACAAAACCGCCTCCGCGATCGTGTTTCTCACGATTTCGCATGGCGGTTTTTCCGTGCTTCAAGATTGCGAACGGGCTCTCGCCACACTTTCCGCCAGGAGCATGTGTCATGCCCACAACGTCGGAAGCCCTGCCCAGAACCAAATCTTCCTCAAATGAGCCAGAAGAATTCAGTTCTACCCTTCGCAGTGCCTTCCCCAGGTTGAACCGGGGCGCTCACAGCAGGCCTTCCACCGATCAGCATCAGGACGTCCGATGCAGCCTTTCTACGCTGATCGGTTCCGCCAGCGCCGATCATCGCGTAAAGCTCATTCCAGGCGATGGAGATTATGTGGGGAGGGCTTCCAGCCTGCCGCTCTCGTTCGATGCCTTTCGCGATCTGCTGCCCTGGACCGAATATGTCGGGGTCACGTCAAATTACCGGCGCGTGATCGATTACTTCGACGTACCGGAAGGTGAATTGCCGGCCGGCTTCCGGGTTGAACTCGAGCTAAAGCCGGACCGCGTTCTGCGGCTGGAGCTGGTGCGGGATATTTCCTACGCTAAGAACGGAAGAAAGCGTCCAACCAACGTTTTGTTCTCCGCCGATACGGCCAATCCTTACGAGGTCGAGCCGATCCGAAACCTGGTGTGCAATCTAACCTGCAACCCCGGCATTATTTATGACCTTTTCATCAACAATCCGAAGGCGAACGTGGATCACCTCTTCCATACCCGCGATGAAGTCATGCGCGAGTTGGGACGGATCCTCGGTGCCGGCTCCGATATCAGCGTCGAGCTGAATAATCCCTTCGCCACCTCGGAGCAGGAGATTCTCGACGAGGTCTACCACTTCCGCGAACTGCTCTCCGAATACCGGGTCGTCATCAAGGTTCCGCATACCGGGCCGGTCAACTCGGAAACCATGGGGCAGTTACTGACGGGAAACAAGAAATTCGGGAAGCGCTATGACCAGGTCGAGACCCGCGACGCATTTCGCGGACACAATCTCGCTCTGTTGCTGCATGAGCATGGTTTTCGTGTGAACTTCACACTGATGTTCGAGCCCTATCAGGCGCTGCTTGCGTTGCAGGCCAAGCCGTACTTTATCAACTGCTTCATCCGGCACCGCACCTTCCAGTCCGAGACCATGAAGCGGTTCCTCGATCTCTTCGCGGTCACGGATGATCCCAGGCATCTGGAAGATCTTCGCACCATGTTGATCGACAAGGACTATCTCTCGCCCGAGGATGCCAATCTGGATCTATTCAAAGTGAAGCACACGGCCGAGCACATCCTGCGCTATCGACAATTCAATTCTCCGGAAGGGTCGGACGGCCTGGATGCGGCCCGCCACAATCTGCGATTGCTGCGCAACGTCAATCTGCCGGACACCCGGCTGATCCTCTGCAGCATGGAGGGCGAGAACAATTTTCCGGACATCGATAACCTGCTGGCTGATCCCCAGTACGAAGACGTCATGGACCGGGTCGTCGTCACCGCCGAGCCGAAGTACCTGGCGCAGTTCACGAGCAGCAATCAGGTGATCTCCTACCAGCGGCGATTCCTGAACGCCGCCAAGGGACAGAAGTAGACGCTGCTCGCGACTCGCTCGCCGTTATCAGTTCTGCAGAAACGGCAGGACAATAGCGGAATCGGCCTGGGGCGTGTGAAAAATCCGCTGTTTTGCTTTGATGAAGTCGGTCGACTTCGCACCAGAAATCTTCACGAATGTCTGCGGATTCATCTCCACCAGCGGGAACCACGAACTTTGTACCTGCACCACGATCCGGTGTCCGCGCAGGAAGCTGTGGTTTACGTCAGGCATGGTGAAGTTAATCTCCGTCATCTGATCCGGCTGCAACGCCTCCGGATTCGAGAACGAATTCCGAAAGCGCGCCCGCATGGGCTCGCCCCGAATCAATAGCTGATATCCCGCTGAAGAAGAGCTGTTAGGGTACTCATCGATGAGCTTCACGTCGAAGTCCGCGTCCGATCCATTGCTGGACACACGCAGGCGAACAGTGATGGGACCTGCGACGGTAATATTTTTGTCCAAAGCATCGGTTCTGTAGGTGAGCACATCGGCTCGCCGAGCCGCGAAACGCTGGTCGGCATACATGTACTCAGAAGCGAGTTCGGTAGGTGGGTGCTCGACATACGGCGCGGGGTTCGCCGGATCGCTGATGAACTCATCGTAGGAATTCTCCTGTTCTGAGGGAGGATCGAACGTGAGCTTTCCATTTGCGTGCAGGTAGAGGCTCCGAGGCTGAGCACCTGCTGGAGGCCAGCTTTCATAGCGTCGCCACTGATTGGTTCCCGTCTCATAGGCCAGCGCGCCGGGCAAATCGGGAGCAGGCGCGTCCTTCAGATAATGCTCAAAGAAGGGAAAAAGAACCTGATCACGGAAGAACACTCCGGCCTGGGAGCCGAACTCCAGCGGGCCAAGTTTTGCGCCGGGCGAGCGCAACCAGTCTCCGTGTCCCCATGGTCCCATGACCATCAGGACCTTGGAGTCGGGATTCTTCTCCGCGACTGCATGATAGGTGCGGAAGGTACCCGCGAGGTCCTCGGCATCGAACCATCCACCCGCGATCAGCACGGGACAGTGCACATTGTGGAGGTGCTCGGAAATGTCGCGCGCTTTCCAGTAATCTTCGAAGCTGTCGTGCCGGATGTTTTCGTCCAGCAGCGGATTACTGGCGAGACTTGCAATCTTGTCCACGCTTGGTCCGTGCGTGAGGAAGAATTGATAGCCATCCGAGGTTCGATAATCGAAGAAGCTGCCGATCTTGGGAGAGGGAAACCCGGGTCCGTCAGAACGCGGCTTGAAGTAGTTGGCATAGATCTGGAACTGCTGCGCCAACATGAAGGCGCCGTTGTGATAGGCGTCGTCTCCGAGAAACAGATTGGTCATCGGCGCCTCGGGTGAAGCCGCCTTGATCGCCGGGTGCGAATCGATGATCGACGCCGACGCATAGAAGCCGGGATACGACATACCCCATATTCCGACCCGGCCATTGTTCGATGGCACGTTTTTCAGCAGCCACTCCACCGTGTCATACATGTCGGTGCTTTCATCGGTCTGACCGGGCGCGGGCTGATCGATATGCGGACGCATGTCGACGAATTCACCCTGCGACTGGAAACGTCCGCGCACATCCTGAAACACGAAAATATATCCTGCGCGGTCGAACTCGGGCCCTGGGCCCAATTGTGGCCGATACCGTTGTTCCCCATACGGCTGCACGCTGAATGGCGTCCGTTGGATGAGAAACGGGTAAATCTTCGATGTATCCCGGGGAATGTAGACCTGGGTGAAGAGGGTTACACCGTCGCGCATCGGGATGCGATATTCGCGTTTGATGTACTTGGCTTTGGTTTGCCGGGCACTGTCTCTTCCCAGGAAGTACCAGGCAGCGGCAGCCGCTGCGATCGCGACGGAAAGCGCAATTGCGACTCGAACTCGCGTGACCCTCATCCGCACTCTCCGGAAAACCATCCACACTCAACAAGAATGCCCACCTGCGATGGTGGGCAAACGCCTGGAACCACAAACTTGCTGGAGCCGACGATCGGACTTGAACCGATGACCTGCTGATTACGAATCAGCTGCTCTACCAACTGAGCTACGTCGGCTTTCGGGAACCCGGTTAGTGCCTCGAGTACGGCTGGCGCTGTGGGATGGCTGAGTCCGATTGTAAACGTCAGGGGAGGTTACCGTAAAGGGACCTCGGCCCCGGTTTTCCACTGTTTTCAGTGGTTTTGCACTTGCTTGCCACCTTCATCCCTCGGATAATAGTGGCAAGCTCTGTTGGTGACTCCGAGCTTACATGAATCTATATCGTCGAGCGGACGTCCTTCGGATTTTGCACATCACGGCCAAGCAACTGGTTGGCTGGCAGCGTGCTGGACTGGCTCCTATTTCCGAGACGTTCACCTTCTACGACCTCCTTCAGCTTAAGAAGATTCGCGACCTCCGGGCTAAACGTGTGCGTCCGGCCGTCATCCGCGAGTCGCTTCAGGCCATGCAGAAGCAGGTAGCCGGCATGGAGAATCCGCTGGTTGAGGCCAGCGCTTTCAGCTTCGGGTCACGCATTGCCTACCGTCATGAAGGCCACTCCGTCGAACCCATCGCCGGCCAGTTCATCATGGACTTCGGCCCGGTTGGGACGGTAGTTTCCACCAGCACCGTAGTCTCCAATAACAAGATCAAGCCCATCGCCGATCTGGGGAATCTCGCCGAGCTTTTCAGCCACGGCATCGCCATGGAAGAGCATCCCGCGACTCACGATGAGGCGATCCGCACTTATCTACGGGTGTTGGAGATCGAGCCGGAACACGCCGCGGCTCACATCAATCTGGGCACGCTGTATTACAACCGGCAGGACTTCGCATCGGCGGAAAAGCACTACCGCGCCGCAGTCGCCGCCGACTCCCGATACGCGCTGGCCTACTTCGACCTGGGCAACGTGCTGGACGAAATCGGCAACGTGCAGGACGCGATCGCCGCTTATCGAACCGCCATCCAGCTTGCGCCCACCTATGCCGACGCGCACTACAATCTCGCCCTGGCTTACGAGCGCGAGGGACAAGCACGCCAGGCGTTACAACATTGGAAGACCTACCTCAAGCTCGACAACACCGGCCCCTGGGCGGTGCATGCGCGCAATCAGGTCGCCCGCATCCTGGAAGGCGACAAACTCAAGATTGTCTACAAGAAACAACGCTAACTCCGCCGTTATCCCACGCGTGAGCGAGCAGCTTTAGCGGGACAACCAACTGCGTCTGAATGGTGGGTTGCCCCCGCACAATTCCGCGCTGCCGTTATACAGGGCAGGTTTCGCAGAGAGAAGTCTCTCTAACCCAGCCCCTATTCCCTTACCCGTGACCCCTGCTTTTAATGCACATTAACCGTCACCGTCGCAGTGCTCCGGCCATACTGGTTGGTGGCGTACAGGGTGTACACGGTCGTCAGAGTGGGATTAACCACCACAGTGTTCCCCCGAATCGCGCCTACTGACGGTGCCACAATGTAGTACTCCCCGTTTGTGACAGTCCAGCTGAGCGTTACCGGCTGGCCGCGTCCACCCGATGAAGTTGCCGTGAAGCTGCTAATCGTGGGACTGGGTCCCGTCGGAACGTTTTGCGGAGTGTACAGCGGTGAAACCTGGATCACCTCGAAGTCCGAGGCGGTTACGCTGCGCATCGACTGCAAGTGATCGTTGTTCCAGCGCGAGTCGGTGGTCCCGCCGATAAACATCGAAGTGCCGTTGTCGGCCATGATGGCGCCGTACTGTTTCAAGGCGGTCAGGATCACCTGGTCTTCCGGCGGATAGCTGGAGATATCGAAACTGGCTTTCAGCCGCATCCGCATGCCCATAGGCGCTGCCAGGGAATTGCTGGAAGTCGCCGCCCAGTGCGAAGCCGGAGGGGTGAAGGCCTGCTTGCTATTTTGCAGCGTCATGCGGATGGCATGGTTAATCTGACCGGCCGCGACCTCATCGTAGCGAACCAGGCCGGGAAAGATGGGCAGTCCGGCGGCATCGGCTGATGTCCAGGTGTAGGGCCGCTGTTCATTTGCCTCCAGGTCCCAAACCGCGCCGGAAGCGGCAGTCCATAGCCCGGCGCCGTGCTCGTAAGCGCCATAGAGCTCGTACAGCCAGCAGTTCCCCCTATCCAGCACCAGCACGTGGCGATCTCCGTTGCCGGGATTCGGGTAACCCTCGATGGGCGCATTCATCGGGATCGGGATAGGCCCGGGATCGCTCTCGTCCCCATAAGCCGTATAGCTGAGGTTGATGAAGGGTTCGTTGACCGGTACCACAATGTAGGGGATGCCGAAGGTGTGTCCCTGGTAAAGCCCGGAGCCGAAATCGGGATGCAGCGGCGTACTGCTGCCAATGAAGTTGATGATGGCCGAGGAATTAGGATCGACCGGCGCGCTGGCAATGTTGGTATTCCAGAGACTGCTGGGAGGAAAAGGAACAAAGCCGTTCAGGCTTCCTTCCGCGCCGAGCGTGAATCCAGCGCAGGGATTTCCCTGAGCTGAAGCTGTTACGGCCAGGAGCAGCAGGCTGGATAGGAGCAGAATCGGGCTGAAAGATTTCACGTGCATGGCAATACTCCGCTCTTGAATTCTCTACGCACCGTGAAACCTGGGATTAGGGCGAGGATAACACCAGGTCATCAATCTCTCAGAAAAATCGAGGGTAGCTGGAACCGGTAGTTACGCTGGATGGATGACTAAAGTGCGGATAGCCGTTGAAATAGAACCCGGTGGCACCTTCTTGTTTCAGTCCGATTCGGAATCCGTCGTTGGATCAATGAAAAACCCCGCCCTAGCCAAAGTCGGGCTAGAACGGGGCACCCTCTTGTTTCTTTGGGTCATCAGCAGCTTGTCCACAACTGACAACTGACTGACCACTGGCAACTGCCTTACTTCATCACCAGCTTGGCGATGGTCTGCAGCTGCATGTTGCTCGTGCCTTCGTAGATCTTGCCGATCTTCGAGTCGCGGAAGAATTTCTCCACCGGATAATCCTTGGTGAATCCGTAGCCGCCGTAGATCTCGACGCACAGCGAGGCCACGCGCTCGGCCACCTGCGAGCAGTAAGAGCTTGGTCATGGCAGCTTCTTTCAGGAAGGTCATGCCGGCATCTTTCATGCGCGCGCAGTTGTAGAGCAGCATGCGGGCGGCTTCGATCTCGGTCGCCATCTGCGCGATCTGGAACTGAATGCCCTGGAACTCGGAGATGCTCTTGCCGAACTGCTTGCGCTCCTGCGCATACTTCACCGCGAACTCCCATGCGCCGCGCGCCAGGCCCAGCATCTGCGCGCCGATGCCGATGCGGCCTTCGTTCAGCGTCTCGATGGCGATCTTGTAGCCCTTGCCGACTTCGCCCAGCACGTTCTCCTTGGGCACGCGGCAGTCGTCGAGAATCAATTCGCAAGTGCTGGAGGCGCGAATGCCGAGCTTGTCTTCCTTCTTGCCGACGGTAAAGCCGGGGAAGCTTTTCTCGACGATGAACGCGGTGATGCCCTTGTACCCGGCGGAGGGATCGACCGTAGCCAGCAGAATGAAGACGCCGGCTTCCTTGCCGTTGGTGATCCACAGCTTCTGGCCGTTCAGGACGTACTCGCTGCCCTTGAGTTCGGCGCGCGTCTGCAACGCGAAAGCGTCGGAGCCGGAACCGGCTTCGCTCAGCGCGTAGGCGCCGACCGTGTCCTTGCACATGCGCGGCAGGTAGCGCTTCTTCTGATCTTCGGTGGTCCAGCGCAGCAGGGCGTTGTTGACCAGCGTATTCTGCACATCGACGACGACACCGGCCGAAGGATCGACGCGCGACAATTCCTCCACCGCGAGAATGGCTTCGAAGAACGTGCCCGCGCCGCCGCCGTACTGCTCGGGCACCTCGATGCCCATCAGTCCCAACTCGAAGAACTGGTCGATGAGCGAGTGCTCGAAGACGCCTTCCTCGTCCATCTTCTTCACGTGCGGGCGGACGCTCTCGTCGGCGAACTGGCGAACCGTGTCGCGGAAGAGCTGTTCGTCTTCGGTGAGCGAGACCAGGGGAGCGGGCGGGGCAACGTGTTGCGCGGTAGCTTCAGACATGATGGCGATCCTTGTCGTGGGATACGAAACTCTCGATTCTACCGCACCCACCAATAGAGGGAAAAACGGCGTATATGGTGTTTATATTCAATTATTTAGGCGCGAGTTTTAGTCATTCGAGATTTTGCTTGTCGTGTGTATAGTGTCTGTATACAGTATACAGTGAAGACTTTAGGAGCCTGCAGATGAGTCCATCGGACTACTCGGTTGTGGGACACATGTCTGACGTAGTGGTACAGGATATCGCGCAGTGGGTGAACCTGCAGCAGTCAGCGAAGTGAGATTATCTCGTCTGGTGTGAGTGCTTGCGAAAGGTCTCTACGGCCAGTCCGAGCAGCGCGTAGGTCGCGGTATTCGTCAGGACCGCCCAAAAGATAGGAACGCCGACACCAAAATGAAGGCTGGCAAACAGCACGGGACAGGTGAAACAGGCGAGAGCCCAGATGCCCGGGTGGTTCGCGATGATGTTCGCGGCCGTGGGGAAGAAGTAAATCGCCCAGAAGACGGCGACAACAAAGCCCGCGCCCGCCCACATCGCAATTCTGCGCTTCACGTTGCCCTCCAGTTGACGCAGCTACGCTCGCGCTGCAATCGTCCCATAGATCCGGGCTTAAAACCAATCGTAGCCCGCTAGGCTTTGATGGGAGCCCGCAACTGCGGAGAGCCGGTGACGGCAGCTTTCAGCTCGGGATCACTCGTTACCACTTCCATCAGCTTGCGCGAGACTTTATCGTCGATTTCGGCGGCATGCGAAATCTCCACGGGAAACAGCACAGTTAATTCCACGCCGGTGGGAACCAGGTTCAGTTGCGCCCGGGGCTCGGGTCTGGCCACGGATGTGTCGAGAATGCGTTCCACCAGAGCATGCTGGCGGTCGATGCTGTGTTCGTAGGTGGTGAAGACCGAGTTCACCGCGTCGAGAAGCTTCTGCTCCACTCTGGCGTAATCGGCGTCGGGCGCGACCGTCACGGCGACCTCATGCCACGCGTAGGCGGTACCGGGCAGCTGCTTGAAGAACGGCGCAGTCTGGAACATCACCGAGTTTGAGAACACCACCACGCGGCCGGTGGGATAAAGATCGATGCCGGTGCCCGCCAGCTCCATCAGGTAAAGACGGACCAGCCCGATCTCGACCACATCGCCGGTGACGCCGGAGACAGTCAGGCGATCGCCGATGCGGACGCCATAGCGCCCCACCAGGAAGAAGTAAGCCGCCAGCGAGAGGATGACCGTCTGCAACGCGACCGCAATGCCTGCCGTGAGGAATCCGGCAAAGGTAGCCAGCGAGCTGAACTCGGTGATGAAACCGCCGATCACGATGAGGCCCATCAGGAAGCCGATCACGAATCGTCGGATGAGGGTGAGCTGGCGACGGCGGCGCGCGTCTTTGATATAGCGATAGGTAGCGCGCCGCCACAATTGCGATAAGCCGAAGACGATGGCCAACGCCAGCAATATGCCGCCGACACGCAGCAGCAGTGAGCGCAGCGCACGCTTGTATTCAGCGCTGATGGAATTGCGCCACTCCAGCAACTCACCGTGACATTGATCAAGGACAATCACCTCCTGCCGCAAAGGCACGGCAATGTCGGCGACCTGCTTGAACTGTGTGGTCAATGCCGCGAAGTCGTGGCGGGTCGCGATCGTCGCGGCCGGGTCGGAAGTGTCGGGCCGGTTCACGATGTCGCGGCCCTGTTGCAGCATGCTCTTCAACGAATCTCGCAATGGCGCGTCGAGCTTTTCCGCGGTGGTGCGCAGCTGGTTGGTCCCGTCCATCAACTGGTCGATCTCGTGCATGTCGCGCATCTGGCCAAACAGGATCGATGTAAGACCGAAGAGCCCGGCATTGTCGGCCGCGGTAGCTTTTGTGGTTTGAACGACGGGGGCCTGCGTCTCTTTTTTCGTTGTCGCAAATATCTCGGGCACCGACTGCTTCAGCTGAGCAATCTGTGCGGAAAGCCCGCTGCCGGTACTTTCGTTGTTGGCAACGGCTGCGATCTTCTGCAATGAATCCTGAATCGTGTTGTACAGATCGAGTTCGCCTTGCAGCGCATCGCGCTGCGAGATCAGTGGCTGACGTGTTTTGCTGTTGGCTTTGGCGATCTGAGCATTCATGTCGGCGATTTGGGATTGGATCTCGGTAATGCGACCAGCGGTGCCGGCTAAGGCTTTGGTAATACTTTGCTGTTGGTCCGCGGGCTGGGAGGCGTCAGCCGATTTGCCGGCCCCGTCGGCGGCATTATTCTTCTGTTGCGTCAGCAAGGCCGCCTGCGCGGAGGCGGATTGGAACGCCAGCTGAAGCGCTTGTGCGGCGGAACTGCGGGCGTTCTGCAAGTACAGGCTGTCACTGGGCTGGCCGGAGGCGATGTCCAAAGCCGTAATTCGGTGATACCAGCTGATGGCCTGATTCAGATGAGCGAGAATCAGGCTGCTTTGAGATGGGGCGGTCTGCGCTGCCCACGCTGCAACAACCAGTACCAAAGCCAAAAAAGCAATAAGTCCGCCACGGCTGAAAAAAGCCTTGCGTTTCAGTCTTGCCACGCTACCTCACTGGGATTCTGTTCTGGATAATAGGATGCGAATCGTGGCGATTTTGTCGGCTAAGGGGTTCGCAGCCGATGGGCCACAATTCGGCGGCTATCGGTAAGAAATTGAAAAGGTTTCTCTTGAGAGAGCTCAGACGAAGGATGCCGTTCTAGTCCGCTTTCAGCTAGCGCAGAAACTTTCGCTCATAGCGGCGGGGCCTACATCACCACGCCTTCCAGCGGAGAACTCGCGGTAGCGTAAAGCTTCCTCGGAACGCGTCCGGCAAGATAAGCCTGACGTCCGGCGAGCACGGCGTTCTTCATCGCCTCCGCCATCAGCACAGGATCCTGCGCGCCGGCGATCCCTGTGTTCATCAGCACGCCGTCGACGCCAAGCTCCATCGCAATCGCGGCGTCGGATGCCGTCCCCACTCCCGCATCGACAATGAGCGGAACATCGGTGATGATCTCGCGCAGAATGCGGATGCTGGCCTGATTCTGCAACCCCAGGCCGCTGCCGATAGGCGCGCCCAGCGGCATGACGGCCGACGCACCGGCATCAACCAGGCGCTTGGCGACCACGATGTCATCCGACGTGTAAGGCAAAACGGTGAAGCCCTCTTTCACCAGCACGCGCGTCGCCTCGATGGTGGCCTGCACATCCGGGAACAGCGTCTGCTGATCGCCGATGACCTCAATCTTCACCCAGTCGGACAGCCCCACTTCGCGCCCCAGCCGCGCCGTGCGGATGGCCTCATCGGCCGTGTAGCAGCCGGCGGTGTTGGGCAGCAGAAAATACTGCTTCGGATCGATGAAGTCGAGCAGCGACTCCTTGTTGCGGTCGAGGTTCACGCGACGAACTGCGACGGTGACCATCTCTGCGCCGCTGGCTGCGATGGCGCGCGCCGTCTCCTGTCCCGACTTGTACTTGCCCGTGCCCACGATCAGGCGCGAGCGGAACTGCCTGCCTGCGATAACGAATGATTCCATGTGAACCATTGTAAATCGCGTGCGCCGCTGAGATGCGACCGGGAGCACTCTTTCCGGTCGCTTTCTGGTGAAACTCTCTACCCGGTTATCACTGCTCGTTGCGTTACCGGTCACTGACGCTGCATACCGATTGAGCAATAGTGAGTTGGGAACGCTTGAGGAGTAATCCGCTCGGTCTTCTTTCTCTCTCAACGGAGATGCTGAGCGCGAAATAAGATCCCACAATCTTCGCGGCGCTCAACGTTCCCAAAACTCCCCTGCGGGAGCTGCCGAGGCTCCTTGCCAGCAACTCTCATTGGCCCCATGCGCCAGGCCCACCAGCGCCGAGGAGGCTCCCCATGAACTCAGCAAGAAATATTCCGATAGGATCCATGCTGCTGCTAACTGTCATCACCCTGTGGTTTGGCGTGATCGCCGCCCCAGCTCAGAACGTTCCCTCGAACACTCGCGAAACAGCGGCCTTGCCGCAATATGCAGCTCGCCTGGCTCATCGCGATGCCGCGCAGCATAAGCTTCCGCCACGGAATCGTGGCTTGTGTGGTTCGACGCTAAGGACTTCCGGCGGGAAAAGAACTTCGCCTCAGGACATCCTCTATTCCAACGGCCCAATCAATGGGACGGTTATAGGTTGGACTATCAATTTTGGATTCGGGGTTGCTGATTCCTTCACCATTGCCAATGGGGACACAACCACCGGATTAACCTTCGGCGCCTGGCTCTTTCCAGGCGATGTCCTGCAATCGGTTGAAGTCTCGGTGACCTCAGCTCACTTCGGAGGAACCAGCTATCTTGACCAGGTGGTCAGCTTCACGCAGAGCGGCTGCTTCTCGAATGGCGGCTTCAACATCTGCACCGAGACAGGCTTTTTCAACGGCCTGGCACTGATTGCTGGCACCTACTGGGTCAACCTGCAGAATGCCGTCGTCAACAATGGCGACCCGGTCTATTGGGACCAGAATTCCGGCCCCTCCCTGGCGGCCCAGAGCTCGCTGGGAACGATTCCGTCAGAATCGTTCTCTATCAATGGCTCACTACCACCGCCGCCGCCACCCCCGCCACCCAGTAACAACTGTATGCCGGAGCAGGACGGATTTTTTAATGTGATCCACGATTTCTCTGGCAACCTTGATGGAGGTGCTCCCTCAGGAGTCGCGGCCGACACCGCCGGGAATGTCTACGGACCCACAGGTTATTACGGTGATAACGGGTCGGTTTATAAGCTGGCGCAAGCAGGCTCTGGTTGGGTGCTCAGCACGTTGTACAACTTTCTTGGCGGTAGTAATGGAAGCGCTCCGGCGGGCGTAACCGTTGGGCACAGCGGCATTCTCTACGGCTCGGCCAATGGCGGCATCGAAAACTGTGTCTCCGGGGGCTTCTGCGGCTTCATCTTTGGCCTCAGACCGACGCCTACCACGTGCTCGTCAACCTCCTGCAGCTGGAAGGAAAACGCTGTCTATAACTTTACCGGAACCACCGACTCATGGCAGGGCAGCAACCTGGTATCCGATCCGGCTGGCAATCTCTATGGCGTATCGCACCCGGGCGGTGCGCAGCAACTTGGGGCCGTCTTTGAACTGAGCCCGTCGATCGGAGGATGGACGGAAAGCATCCTTTACAGCTTCACCGGCGGCGGTAACGGTTCGGGACCGAACGAAGTCATCGTCGGCCATGACGGCAACCTTTACGGAACAGCCGACGCAGGTGGCGCTTTCGACGGCGGAGTTGTATTCGAACTCACTCCGACCTCCAACGGCTGGACGGAGACTGTAATTTACAACATCCCCAATGAGTCATATATGGGCAGCAACCCTCACTCTCTGGTTCAAGACAGTGCGGGGAATCTGTTTGGCATTTACGAATACTCGATCTGTTGCGCTAATACCGACGGCTTAATTTACATGCTCTCGCCGTCCAATGGGAGCTGGGTTTTCACCGAGCTTTATCATGGCGACGAAAGCCTGGACGGAGATGATGTGTTTCCGAACATGGTGCTGGATTCGCAGGGCAATTTATTCGGCACAGGCAGTGCTTACTCTGGCTGCATGAACTCCGTCAGTTACGGTTACATCTTCGAACTGTCGCCCGGTAAGCCCGGATGGCACTTCAATACTCCAGAATCCTGGTCCTACACGTATTTTCCAAGCACCGGTTCCTTGGCGCTGGATTCGCGCGGCAATCTTTACGGAACTACCAACTTCTGTGGAACGCAGGACGCAGGGACGGTCTGGCAATTTATGACGCAGTAGCTTGGGGCGGCGCGCGCGGTCTTCAGGCCGACTTGTACCGCCGGTCCCCACGACGGCGCGCGCGAAACTGCCTGCGATAACGAATGATTCCATCTGGTTATTGCAAATCGCGCGAAGGAAGAGGATGTGTGACAGGAAAGAATGAGGCGGCAGTGGCGCCCATGCCTGCCGCGCATCGCGACAGGCTGGGCAGAACCAAACCTACTGCTGAGGAGGGTTGGTCGTCGTCGTTGTGGTAGTCGAATTGGACTGGGGCGCCGGAGTGGTTGTAGTTGTTGTCGAGCTGGACTGCGGCGGCGGCGTTGATGTGGTGGTAGTGGAGTCGGTGGTTGTCTTCTGATGATGATGCTTGGTCTTGGTGGTGGTGTGCGTAGTCTCGGTCGACTGCGGCTGATCCTGCGAGGTCGTGGTGGTGGTGCTCTGCGTCTGCGGCGCCATCGTGCTGTCCTGCGAAGTCGTGGTGGTCGTGCTCTGGCTCTGCGCCATTGCTGGCAGCGAGAGAGCCAGCGCAAACGCTGCTCCGGTCAACAGTGTTCCAAGTTTCTTAATTGCCATGTGCATCTCCTTTTCTCAACGGGATGAACCCTTGTCACTTTCAATTGCAACGAGTAGTTGGGATGCAGCTCTGTCTTAGCGTGATGTCCGTTGAAACTGCTGCAGCGAAGACGCTGCGGGCAGCCGTGAAAATTCAACAAGATGAGAGGGAGGGAGCCTTAGGCGAAATGGCACGGTTCTACATCACTCGAAAGCGGCGGGTGCCAAGGCCTTCCAGTATTCTCGACGCCATCGTGGCGGCGTCGGCGGAGTCGTCACTGATGATGTATCTCTCTGGCGCCGTGATGAACATCGCATAGAAGCTGCGATATCTCTCGTAGTCTGCGATCACGCCTTCGCTGCGATTAGCTGCACCATGCTCGCAAGTGGATAAGCTCGGCAATAAAGCCACGAAGTCCAGCGGTGTATCTTTCAGAATTTTCAGAGCAATCGGCAGGAAGTCGGGCGGGATGGAAAAGTCCAGAACCACGTCATAACCGGAGCGCGCCATTGGTAATGCCGCGGCCGTAATTGAGCGCAACAGGATCGGAAAATTTTCCCGGCGACCGAGATTTCCGGGCTTAGTGAAAAAGGACCAGAACTCGTCACCCTCGATGTAGGCGACTTCTCCCCGCATGAGTGACACCAGCTCGCGAGCAACCGTGGTCTTCCCCGCTCCCACCGGGCCCGACAACATAATCACGGATTTCATGTCGCCTCACCTCGTCCCGAACATAATACCGTTGCCGTCAGGGAGCCTCGAGAAATCCGCTCGCGGACTACGACCCAGGTTTGACGACGTCAGCTTCCTATGGGGGAAAAAGTGTTCCGCCCCATAACCGCAACCGCTGGGTATCCCACAGCGTAGGCACGCGCGCAGGGGCTTAAGAGGATCCCTGCGGAGGGAGCTGGCCGCGTGGGACGGGGCGAGCGGGCGCGGCGAGATGTCTTGCTTCTATTCGCGGTTAGAGGTTACAAACTTATGGCTTCTGCGACACCGCGTTGACGGCCTTGCCGGCGCCGGGAGTGCGTTGCTCCTCGCTGGTCACCGTCGAATGAACACCAACCTCGAGTGCGACTCTTTGCGCCTCATTCAAATTGCTTTCGAGCGTGGGCACTGTATGGTTCGCCCAATCGTCCCCTTTCGTCGCTTCCTGTTTGAACCTCGAGGTAGCCGTCTGGTTATCGTCCAGCATCGCTTTCATATAAGCCTGATCGAACGCCGCTCCGTGCAGTCGTGAGAGCGTTTCGAAGGTATCCAGATATTTTGGACCGAGTGTGTCGGGCAGCACCACGATCTGCTGGTAGGCAATGTTAAACAAATCTCTTTGCGCGCCGCCGTAATCGTCCAGCATCTGCTGGGCGAACGATCTCACCTGCTCGTTTTGGGCGTTTTGCAGTGCCACGCGTGCGATACTTATCTTCGCCATGGCGTCGCGCGTAGCTTCTCTCATAAATTGCGGGGCAGACGTTTGAAACACGTTGCTGCCGTATGGGTCGTGGCCAGTTTTTTGAAATACGTCGATGGCGTGGTGGTCGCCATCAGCTGCGTGATATACGTCATTGCCGTATTGGTCTCGGTTAGCCGGTTGAAACACGCCATTGCCGTATTGATCGCGGCCAGCGGTTTGAAATACGTTAGTGCCGCGCTGGTCGCCGGCAGCCGGTTGAAATACGTCAGTGCCGCGCTGGTCGCCGGCAGCCGGTTGAAATACGTCGGTGCCGCGTTGATCGCCGCCAGCCGATTGAAATACGTCGGTACCGTATTGGTCGGGCTCGGCCACGCTGCTTTGCGCAACGCCAAGTGCCGTCAACAGTAGCGCTGCCGTCGCGATCAATAAACCCTGTCTCAAGAAATTCATTGCTGTTACTCCTCTAGAGAAACGTCGGGATGCGAGTTTAGCCAGAGCCTGCACAGAACTCCTCGGATAGCATAAGTATTCTACCGCCGAGTGCTCGCATTCATCTGATCATTCTGATGCGCGGCCGCACTGCGGCGGGCGAGCAGATGCACCCGGCCCTCGCCTAGTGCCCCCGGCCCCGGAATCTTCTGGCCCTCATCGGGAACCGAGCAACGGTTTGCTGGGCCGGGATGGAACACTTTTCCCGCATATTTAGCTAACTTCAACCCAGGTTTGCCCACTTTCCCGCACTTCCCTACAATCGAGGATTCCGTACTCCTACAGGACGAATTCATGGCGCTTGAGCTTTTCAACACGATGTCCGGCAAGGTCGAGGAGTTTCACCCGATCGAAGACAACCTGGTCCGCATGTATGCCTGCGGTCCCACGGTCTACGACTACGGCCACATCGGCAACTTCCGCACATTTGTTGTCGTCGACACGCTGCGCCGCTTTCTGAAGCAGAGCGGCTTTCAGCTGAAGCACGTCATGAACATTACCGACGTGGACGACAAGATTATCCGCAACGCCGCGCGCGACGGCGTAACCGTGCAGGAGTACACGAAGAAATATCGCCAGGCCTTCATCGAAGACGCTGACTCGCTGAACATCGAGCACCCTGAGATGCTGGTGAACGCGACCGACCACATCAACGACATGGCGCACTTCATCGCCGTCCTGGTCGACAAGGGTTACGCGTACCAGACCGACGACGGCTCGTACTACTTCCGCATCGCCAAGTTTCCGGAGTACGGCAAGCTGTCGAAGAGAGACTTCGCTGGCATGGCCGACGGCGCGCGCGTCGACGTGGACGAATACGACAAGGACAACGCCCGCGACTTCGCGTTGTGGAAGGCCCCCAAGCCGGGCGAAGCGCAGTGGGACACCGAGATCGGGCCGGGCCGCCCGGGCTGGCACATCGAGTGCTCGACCATGTCGATGGAATATCTCGGCGAGAGCTTCGATATCCATGCCGGCGGCGAGGACCTCATCTTCCCGCATCATGAAAACGAGATCGCGCAGTCGGAGGCGATGACCGGCAAGCCCTTCGCGCACTTCTGGGTACACTCGCGCTTCCTGCTGGTGGAAGGCGAGAAGATGGCGAAGAGCGCGGGCAACTTCTTCACCGTCCGCGACCTGGTGCTGATGGGGCACAAGCCGTCATCGATCCGCTTTCTGCTGATGTCGGTTCCCTATCGCAAACAGCTCAACTTTACGTTCGACGGCTTGACCCAGGCGGCGAACTCGGTGGAGCGCTTGCGCAACTTCAAGCTGCGGCTGGAGAGCTCGCAATTCCCCGACGGCAGCAATGAGAAGATTGCCGCGATCGCGCAGACGACGTCCGCCGAAATGCGCGCCGGCCTGAGCGACGACCTGAACACCGCGCAGGCGTTGGGTGCGATCTTCGATATGGTGCGCGACGTGAACGCCGCAGCCGATGCGGGAGAAGTTTGCAAGGGCGACATTCCGGCGCTGCTGAAGGTGCTGGAGCAGTTCGATGAAATCTTCGCGGTGCTGAAGGATGATGACGCGACCAAGGTCCGCGCAACGGTGGAGTGGGCGAAGCAGGAAGGGCTGGAAGACAAGATCAGTCCTGAGACGGCAGAGTTGGCGAAGGCGGCGTCGCTGTCGGACGACGATATCGAAAAGCTGGTCGCCGAACACTCGCAGGCCCGCAAGACCCGCGACTTCGCACGCTCCGATGCGATCCGTGCGCAGCTGGCGGAGAATGGCGTCATCCTGGAGAACACCAAAGACGGCGTGCGCTGGAAGAGGAAGTAGAGAGGCAGTTGGCAGTTGGCAGTTGGCAGTTGGCAGTTGGCAGTTGGCAGTGGCCAGTAGGCAGTAGGCAGTAGTCAGTAGGCAGTAGGCAGTAGGCAGTAGTCAGTAGTCAGTAGTCAGTGGGCAGTTTGTCCAACGTAGCTGGCGGCAAGAGTTCGCCTCTATAGGGTGTGTGGGGAGACTATCCGTCGTTCCTGGCAGTGGAATGCAACACTGCAGGAAGAGCGCCGCAGGCGCGTGAGGAAGAGCGCCGCAGGCGCGTGCCATGACAGCCCAGCATGCAGGCGAAGCCGGAATGCTGGGTCAAGTGGGAAAATCGCTTGAGTCCCCCGGGGACCAGCGCAGTTTCTGACGCACCCTTCAGGGTTGGCAGACCGACACGGGAGGAACACCGATGGCACTGTACATGGTGATCGAGCATTTCAAGAATGGCGACGCCATTCCGGTTTATCGGCGATTCCGCGATCACGGCCGCATGGCCCCTGATGGCCTCTCCTATGTGTCGAGCTGGATCGACGACAAGATGTCGCACTGTTACCAGATCATGGAGGCCAGCAACCGCGCTCTTCTCGACCAATGGATCCACAAATGGAGCGACCTCATCGATTTCGAGGTGATTCCGGTTTTCACGTCAAAGGAAACCGCCGAAAAAATCTCACCGAGGCTCTGACGGCTGCGAAACCCTGCTGCCCCTGGAGGAGCTTGAACCGTCTGGGGCCCCTACTCAACGCCCTTTCACCGTGAATGCCTTGATCACGATGCCATTCGGCTGATTGCCTACCGGAATCAGGGTCACCAGCGCGCGGTCGGCGCTTATCTTCGAATTGTCACGGGTCTTGACGGTCCTCACCACCGCAACGTCTCCTGATCCTGAATCCAGCACCAGCAGATGCCCTTCATCCGGAGTCAGCGCCAGCGCGTCGGGATGGCTGCCAACCTGTACCGCGCCCAACACGCGGCCTTCGTCGATGGCATAGACACTCACCATGTCTGAACCAAAGTTGCTCATGTAAAGCAAGCTATTGTCCGACGTGACGACGCCTTGCGAAGGGTTGTCACCAATCAGATAGGTGCCGCCGACCTCGTTATTGCCCGTCTCCACGATCGAGAAATTATTGCTGTTGAAGTTGCTGACGAACAATTCACCGCCATCCGGCTTGAGCGTGACATGTACAGGGAGCTCTCCAACATCCATAAACGTCAGCAGGCGATCGGTTTTCAGATCAACGGATGCCACCTGGTTCGAAGCCGGGCAGGCGACAAATGCCTTGCTGTTGTCGGGCAGAATCACAAGGTCCTGCGGCTGCTGACAGACCTTCACCGTGTCCTTCACCACGAGCTTCCCGGCGTCGATGATCGAAACGGAATTGTCGGCGCGATTGCTGGAGACCACGAGCTTGCCGTCGGGCGAAACCGTCGCCATTCCTGGAGCTCCGCCGACCCGAATCGTTGCGAGCACCACTCTCTTCGCCAGGTCGATCACCGAAACGTTTGCCGAACCCGCGTTGGCGACATAAGCGCGCTTGCCGTCCAACGAGACCGAAACGGAATACGGCTTGGCGTGAACGCCAATGGTCGAGACGACCTCGTTGGTTTCTGCATTGATGATGGTGATGTTGCTGGAGTCGGCGTTGGCAACGTAGATCTCGTTGCGCGTGGGACTGGCGGCCAGTCCGGTCGGGCCCACGCCGACCGCGATGGTCTTCACATTGCGAAGCTGGAGAAGATCGATGACGCTGACCGAGTTGCCCTTGCCGTTGGTGACGTAAGCGTACTCGTGATAACCGGGCGCAACACCCAGGCTGTTATGACAGGAGCTCGTGGTCAGCGCGACCGAGAGAAGTACAAGCACTCTTCCGCCGCGCCACAACCTGATGCCGCTCATCAACGAGCGGCAGCCGTTCCGGCATTGGCGACTGCCGGGTTCGGAGGCCGCGCGCCCGGATTGGCGACCGGATCGGCAATCGAGCGGTCGAGTACTTTGGCGATCTGGCGTACCTCGGCCATGAGTTGCTCGAACTGCTCGGGATAGAGCGACTGCTTGCCATCGCTCAAGGCGCGATCGGGATCGGGATGCACTTCGATGATCAAGCCGTCGGCCCCAACTGCAACCGCAGCGCGCGACAGCGGCGTGACCTTGTTGCGCTTCCCGGTGCCGTGGCTGGGATCAACGATGATGGGCAGATGGCTCAACCGCTGCACCGCCGGCACGACGCTGAGGTCCAGCGTGTTGCGGGTGTGGTCGGCGAAGGTGCGCACGCCGCGCTCGCAGAGCACGACGTTGTAATTGCCTTCGCTCATGATGTATTCGGCCGCCATCAGGAACTCTTCCACCGTGGCCGACATGCCGCGCTTCAGCAGCACCGGCTTGCGGGCGCGGCCGGCGCGCTTCAGGAGCGAGAAGTTCTGCATGTTGCGCGCGCCGATCTGGATCATGTCGGCGTATTGCTCCACCAGTTCCAGCGATTCATTGTCCACGGCTTCGGTAACAATCATCAGGCCGAAGCGCTCGCGAATATCGGCCAGAATCTTGAGGCCATCGATTGCCAGGCCCTGGAAAGAATAGGGAGAGGTGCGCGGCTTATAAGCGCCGCCGCGGAAGAAGCGCGCTCCGGCGCGGGCGACATGCTCAGCGGTCGCAAAGGCCTGTTCGCGGCTCTCGATCGCGCACGGCCCGGCCATCACTGCCACTTCAGCCCCACCGATGGTCGCCTCCGAGTTTGGAAAGCGGACCACCGTGTCCTCTTCCTTCACATCGCGGCTCACCAGCTTGTAGGGTTTGCTGACCCGGATGACCTCCTGCACGCCCGACATTTCGTCGAAGGTGCCGGGATCGAGCTCCGTCTCGTTGCCGGTAATGCCGATGGCCGTGCGCTGCGCTCCCGGGATGGAGTGCGCGCGAAAGCCAAAACCCTCGATCTTTTGACAGACGCGCTTCACCTCGTCTTCGGTGGCGTGCGCCTTCATCACGATAAGCATGGGGAACCCCTTGTAATCGCTTAGTGTATCGTTCCGAGGGCACGGCGGCAATCAAGGCCACGGCTTTGTGGTACAAGGATGACCATGTCTACCGCCGCCACCCCGGCGAACGATGACCGCCTGACGCTGGTCGCAATTTCTGCGCTCGCCTGCGTTCTGCAAGACATCCTGCACGAAGGCCTGGGACATGCTGTAACCGCATGGCTGAGCGGCGCGCACCAGGTCACGTTGAGCACCGTTGCCATGCAGAGCGACATCGAGACGCGATGGATTTCCGCCAGCGGCACCCTGGTCAACCTGCTTTTCGCCGGCGTGTTCTGGCTGCTTCTGCGCAACCGGAAGAGCTACGGCTCCGCTCTGCGATACTTCCTCGTACTCGCAATGACCGGCAACCTGTTCACAGGAACCGGCTACTTCTTCTTCTCCGGAGTCGCCAACTTCGGCGACTGGGCTGCCGTGATTCATGATCTGCAGCCGTACTGGTTATGGCGCGTAGGCTTGATCATCGCAGGCGCCGCCTCGTATTACGCTTCGATGCTGCTGGTTGCAGCGGAACTTAGGCCTTTCCAGCTTCCAGAGCAAGGTTGGCATCGCATCCGTAATCTGAGCTGGACGCCCTACTTCACGGACGGCATCCTTGCCGGAGTTGCCGGGCTACTGAACCCAGCCGGACTCTTCTACGTCATCGCTTCGGCACTGCCATCCACATTGGGCGCGAACGCGGGATTGCTGAGCCTGCCCTGGATCATGCGTGGGAAGAATGTTCAATCGGCGGAGACGGTGGCGCCGGTTCGGCGAAGCCTGCCGTGGATCGTGACCGGCGCGGTGGTGGCTCTGATTGTTTATCGCCGTTCTGGGACGCGGAATCCGCTGGTCACGCTAAATCGTATCCATGTCGGCTCAGGCCTGCATCATCTCCAGCAGTTTCAGAACGGTGGCCCAGTTCCGTCCTGTCCCGATGGTCGCCAGCTTCGAATCGAAGTAGGCGTTCGTCAGCTTCGAGTTTCCCGCACCGTTGGGCAGGTAGAGATAGATTTCGCTGCCGACTGACGCGGAACTCGTCTCCGGGCGAGCGCTGGGGATCGAGCTTGCTGATGGCCTCGGCGCCGGGTTCGTCCGCAAGAAACATGACGTGCAAGGTTTGCTCGGGCTTGCCGGCCTTGAGGAAAGGATTGTTCCGCACCACCCGCGCCATTTGCTCGCGGCTGCGCAGCAACCACCGGCGCCGGGAAGCCGAAGCGCGCTTCGATCTTCTTCTCCAAGGCCGACCAAGGCCCTTGAAGACAGCATCGGAGCAGCTGAAGACGACGTTGCCGCTCTGGATGTAGGTGCGCACATCGGTCACACTTGCCGGCCGTGAAGACCTCGACCAGATCCTTCATCGGCAGCTTGTGCTTGCCGCCAACGTTGATGCCGCGCAACAGCGCATACGTAAGTGTTCGCGCTCATCGTTACCTTGTAGAGGATTGCACTGCGGGAATGCAAGCTACACAGGTTGATGCGCTAGGCGATGCCCCGCGGCTGCCCCACGGCCAGCGGGCGCACCGGCACCTCGCGCCCTTCGCCGAAGCCGAGCGTCCAGAATTCTGTTCCGCCCATCTGCGTCTGTCGCAGAATATTCTTCAACTCTTCTACCGCTTCGTCGTCGCCATCGTCAGCCAAAGGAAACGTACCGAAGTGGCTGGCCACGCTGACTCGAGTCCTCAGCGCGAAGTGGGCGTCCACCGCGTCCTGCGGCGACATGTGCACTTCGCCCATGAACCATTCCGGACGAAAGGCTCCGATCGGCAGGATCGACAAATCGAGGTCGGGAAAGCGCTGGGCGATCTGCTCGATGTGCGGACCTGCGCCAGTGTCGCCGGCAAAATAAAGCGCCTCATCGCTCGGTCTGCAGCACGAAGCCGCACCACAGCCTCTTATCGCGATCGAACAGCTGCGCCCGGAGAAATGTTGCGCCGGAACCGCCGTGACCCACATGTCACTGACGAGCCGCAGCTTCCTGCCACCAGTCCAGCTCCACGATGTTGCCGATGCCGTGCCTGGCAGCATGCGGCCGTTCTTCAGGCCGGCATAGATCGTCGGCCGATGCTCTTCGCGCCAGCCGCCGCAACGTCGGCAGGTCCATGTGATCGTAGTGATCGTGGCTGAGCAGCACCAGGTCGATCGGCGGCAGGTGCTCCATGGGAATGCCCGGCGCGCGATGACGCCGCGGTCCAATCCAGGACAAAGGACTGGCGCGCTCCGACCAGATGGGGTCGGTGAGAATGTTGATGCCCTTCAGCTGAATCAGAAATGTCGAATGATTGATGAAGGTTATCGCGCAGCCGTTCGGAACTTCTCGGCGGGACAGGCGATGGCAAAGCTTCGCTGCTGTCGCGCCATTGCCCCTGCTTCGCGAAAGCAGCCAACGCATACAGGCGCCGAGTCCGTTGCGCCGCGGAATCAGATTGCGAAATCGTCTACCGTCAAAATGAGAGGGGAGCGTCTTCATTTCTCCAGCGACCAGCCAGATTGGTTGCCGCCGATTATACCGATGCAGTCAAACCAGAAGAAGCTTCTACTTACCTGCGCTGATGACTTTCCTGGCTTCGATGGCGCTGTCTGTCGTAACTTGGCGCGCCTTTATCGCAACGCTCGCTGAGTCCAGCGACCGGGATGTACCTAACTCGTGACGCTCCTCAGCCGATCCTCGGGATAACCCGCGGATTAATCGATTGCCAGCCGCTGGCAAACCCGTCACAATCGAATTGAGCCGTACCGTCCGGCTGCCCGCACGGGCGCCGTTTGTCTCTACCAAACCCATGCCACTTCTTCAGAGCACGCGGCTGAAAAATCAGTTTTGGACAGCTCCCAACCAGATCACCCTGCTGCGCTTGATCTTCATCCCCTTCGTCATCATGTCGGTTTTCGATGGCGACTGGCGGTGGGCGCTGGGCCTGCTGATCGCCGCCGCGCTCAGCGACGCTCTGGACGGCCTGCTGGCCCGCGCCCTGCATCAGCAGACCTTGCTGGGCCAATACCTGGATCCGCTGGCCGACAAGATGCTGCTGAGTTCGCTGTTCCTGGTGCTTTCGTTCGTCAAGAAGATTCCCTGGAAATACACCGTGGTGGTTTTCAGCCGCGACATGGGCCTTGTCACCACGGCCATCGTGCTGTATGCCACCGTCGGCTTCCGCGATTTCCGCCCCAGCATCTTCGGCAAAATCAATACCGCCTGCCAGATTGCCGCGGTCTTCTTCGTCGTGCTGTCGCAGGTGTTGCAGAGCCCGTGGGTGTTGTGTGGCGGTCAAGCTCTTCCTGTACGCGACGTTTACCTTCACCACCATCTCCGGCGTTCACTACGTGCTGCTGACCGGACACCGCCTTCGGAAGGTGCAGCCCAAACCTGTTGCTTGAGATTTTCACCATTCGAGAGGCACAGAGCGTCTTTGTGGTCTCTGGGCGCTGAAGGCTTCGTGACCACGGAGATGAGTCACGGAACGTTCATGGAAATAAGGCAGAAGTGTTCATTAAGCAAGTTGTCATCATGAGCGGAGCGAGGGATCTGTTTATCTACCGCTCTGGCAGAAAGCAGATTCCTTGCTACGCCCCGTAACGTCAACCTGGGCTTCCAGGATGTTACGGCGAATCTGCAGTTCTGTTCCGTGCCGTGGTCCGTCGGCTCTGGCTCGCGATCGGTAAGCGAGCGCTCCGGTTGTCAGCCGGCCAACGGGCGCTCGGCACCTTCCGCAAGCAGATCGCCACATTCCGGCGATATGTTTAAATCCTGTGGGCATCTATATCGCGTGAATACCCAGAAGCAATCATCGCCGGCAAGTGATCTTCGCGTTTGCGCTGGTCTATGTCTTCTGGGGTTCGACCTACCTGGCCATCGGCATCTGCCGACGAAGAACACCTGCCGCCGGCGGTCATGTGCGCCATGCGCTTCCTCATCGCCGGGCCCGCTGATGCTGGCGGCGTGCGCCGCCCTGGGCCGCAGCATCCGCATCAGCTGGAACGAAGCTCTGCGCCTGGCAACCATCGGCTGCCTGCTGCTGGTAGGCGGCAACTGCGGACTGGCCTGGGCCGAGCAATGGGTGCCCACCGGCTTCGCCGCGCTGCATCATCGCCGTCACGCCAATCTGGTTTCTGCTGCTGGAGAAGTTCGTCTTTCGCGGCGACCGCCTGTCGGGCCGCGGCGTCGTTCGGCGTCGCACTGGGAATCGCCGGCGTCGCGCTGCTGTTCTGGTCGAGTTTTGAGGATCGCGCGCTCGGGCATCATGCCGCTGCTGGCAGCCGTGCACCCTGCTGTTCTCGTCGCTGAGCTGGTCGGTCGGGTCGGTGACGTCGCACAAATGGCAGATGAAGGTCGACCCCTTCACCGCCACGGGATGGCAGATGCTGTTCGCCGCCATCGGCAACGCGATCGTCGCGCTGGTGAGCGGCGAGTATCGCCACATCGTGGTCACGCAGCGCGCGATGATGGCCGTGCTGTACCTGGTGGTCTTCGGTTCGTGGGTCGGCTACACCGCCTATATCTGGCTGCTGAAGCATGTGCCGACGCCCAAGGTCGCAACCTATGCGTACGTCAACCCTGTGGTCGCCGTCTTCCTGGGATGGCTGCTGCACAGCGAGCGCCTCGACGCCTTCATGCTGGGCGGCACGGTGATCATCGTCGTTGGCGTGGCACTGGTGACGACCGCAAAAGTGCACGATGCCGGCAAAGAAGTTGCCGCAGGCACGATGCCGGAGTTGGAGGGCGAGGTTTAGAATCGTTTTCACCACGGAGAACACGGGGCGTACGGAGAAAATTCCAGATGCATCTGGGAAGCGAGTCGAACAATAGGTGTCATCCTGAGCGAAGTAAGGCTGCAACGCAGCCGAACGCAGCCCCTTTCCCCTCCATAGCCTCCGTGCCCCCGTGGTGAAATCGTTCTCGCATCCTGCGAGGGCCTGTACTAGTGCGGATGCCGTCTCCCGTCGCTTCGTCCTCCCACTCCAGAAACGCCCGGAACGCCGCCCCGCGATGGCTGTATCCCGCCTTCTCTTCGGCGGTCAGTTCAGCGAAAGTTTTGCCGATCTGCGGGAAATAAAATAGCGGATCGTAGCCAAATCCGTTCGACCCGCGCGCTGCGCGCAGAATCATGCCTTCGGCTTTGCCGTGGAATGTCGCCAGGGTATGGCCGTTGCGCGCCGCCGCAATCACGCAGATGAATCGTCCGGTGCGGAACTCATCGGGCACTTCATGCAGTTCGCGCAAGCAGCCGCGCATTGTTGCCTCGTCGTCCGAATTCCCGGACTCGTCGTCGGGATTGTGCTCGTCGGCGGCATAGCGCGCCGAGCGCACGCCGGGAGCGCCGCCCAGCGCATCCACTTCCAGCCCCGAGTCGTCGGCGATGACGATCTCGCCCTCGGCATGTTTGCTGTAGAACTCCGCTTTCTTGCGGGCGTTCGCCTCAAAGGTATCGCCATCTTCCACTACAGACGGGCAGCGACGGAGAAATCCGGGCAGCATTTCGATCTGCACATCATGAGCTGCGGCCGCGCCGATCAGATCGCGAATCTTGCCCGGGTTCGAGGTGGCTACGAGTACGCGTTTCAAAAGAGTTCCTCCTGTTAAAGATTAATTTCATCAAAGGACCGCTGCTGGCGTCTCAGCAGTCAGCACTCAGCATTCAGCACTTGCAAGCGTTTCGGAGCGAGCTGGTTCGCTCGAACGAGAGAACCCATCTTTGCTAACATTGCGCATTGACTGATCGCTGAACTGCTGATTGCTGCTTCTTATCCAATTCCGCAATCTTTATTCTCCTATTCATCCACATTTAACCTTCGGTTCAATTCCAGTTCACCTGCTCCCAGTATCAAGGTAGAACCTCGGAATTCACGCCTGAGCGTGAGCAGAGGTGAGGAGAACTATGCGTCAGTTTCTGGCAACAACGTTGATGGCGGCCATGACCTTCGGACCGCTGACCAATGCGAACGCCGCTGCAGCGGCAGCTCCGCGCCTGCCAAGTCCGATCGGTGGTTCAACCCGCAACTCCCATTCAGCACCTGGTGGTCATCTTCCAGGAGAACGTCTCCTTCGATCACTACTTTGGGACCTACCCGTATCGCTTTGAACACCCTTCCCGGTGAGCCTAAGTTCTTTCCTTCACCCTTCACGCCGTCGGTTAACGGACTCAGCGCGGGGCTGCTGACCAACAATCCGAATCTGAATCCCGCCAACCTGGATGGCGCCAGCAATCCTTTCCGCCTGGCCCGCACGCAGGCCTGGACGGCCGACCAGGATCACGATTACGGTCCGGAGCAGGCCGCATTTGATGGCGGCCTGATGGACCTGTTCCCGCTCAGCGTTGGCACGGCCGGCCCGCCTCCGGGCTATCGGTCCGCCGGTTGTGCGCACCACCGGTCTGACCATGGGCTACTACGACGGCAACACCGTCACCGCTCTGTGGAACTACGCCCAGCACTACGCGATGAACGACAACTCCTACGGAACCAACTTTGGTCCGTCGACTCCGGGAGCGTATCAACGTTGTCTCCGGCCAGACCAACGGTGTCATTCAGAACATCGACTCCGATTCCGATATCGTTCCCGACGGCAACGGCGGATTCACGCTGGTCAGCGACACCGATCCGGTCGGCGACGTCTGCTCCGGCAGCTCGCAGGTGCAGATGGGCGGACAGAACGTCGGCGACCTGCTGAACGCCGCCGGCGTGACCTGGGGATTCTTCGAAGGCGGCTTCGACCTGACCATTACCAACCCTAACGGCACCACCGGCTGCCATCGCTCGCACGCCTCGCAATACGTGGGCACCGCCAAGGCCGATTACATTCCGCACCACCAGCCCTTCCAGTACTACGCCACCACCGCCAACCTGCAGCACACCCGTCCCACCTCGGTCAGCACGATCGGCCACAATGGCGATGCCGGCAACCACCAGTACGACATCCACGACTTCTTCGATGCGGTCAACGCCGGCAACTTCCCGGCGGTCAGCTATCTGAAGGCGCCGGGCTATCAGGACGGCCACGCCGGCTATTCCACTCCGCTGGACGAGCAGACCTTCATCACCCAGGTGATCAACTTCCTGCAGACCAGGCCGGATTGGGACAGCACCGCGGTCGTCATCAACTGGGACGATTCCGACGGATGGTACGACCACCAGCTTGGACAGATCGTCAACCAGTCGCAGACCGCGCAGGACATGCTGAACGGCCCGGGCTTCTGCGGTCACGCTGCTCCGGCGCTCGCCGGCGTACACCGATCCTCATGCGCAGGGCCGCTGCGGCTACGGTCCGCGCTTGCCGTTGCTGATCGATCTCGCCGTTCTCGCAGGCCGAATTTTGTCGATCACACCATGACCGATCAGAGCTCGATCGTCCGCTTCATCGAGGACAACTGGCTCGGCGGACAGCGCATTGCCGGCTCGTTCGATGCGGTTGCCGGATCCGCTGAACAACATGTTCGTGTTTGGCGAGCCTACGCACCAGCGCCTGATCCTGGACGAAACACCGGAGAGGTGCGAAGCCGCAAGTAGTTTGGCGTCAGCTTAACGTGTAGCTTCGTAGGATAACCATCGGGCAGGGCTGCCTCGTTGCTAGATGACGAAGGCCGCTCTGCCTTCGCTTTTTTGTCTGCCATAGAATCTCTCTCTCGGTTGGTGGTGATGTGTTCACGCCGTACATTTCTGAGACAGTGTTCGAGCGCTTGCCGGCGGCCTGTTGCTGACCCGGCCGGGCCTACTGCGCGGCATGTCGCACGCCATGCCGCAGATCCGGCGAATACCCTGAATATCAGCACGCTGCCCACGTTCGTTGATGCCTTGCCCGTTCCCGCAGTCGCTAAGCCGAGTGGCATGCGGGCAGTTGCCTGCTTCGCCACAAGACAAGGTCCCTTACTACCGATTGGCGGCACGTCCCATCGACATGAAGATGCATCGCGACCTGAAGCCGACGCGCTTCTGGTCGTACGGCGCCGCCGTGCCCGGCCCGACGCTGGAGATGCGCAGCGGCGAAGCCGGTGCTGGTGGAATGGGCGAACGAACTGCCCGCAGCAGCACTTCCTTCCCATCGACTATCACCTGCACGGCGCGACACGGCAATCCGCAGGTGCGCATCGTCTCACACCTGCACGGAGCGCGCGTAGCTCGCCGACAGCGATGGCTATCCCGAGGACTGGTTCACGCCGGGCAAGTCGCGCGCTCTATCACTACCCCAATCAGCAGGACGCGGCCACGCTCTGGTATCACGACCATGCCATGGGCATTAATCGGCTGAATGTGTACGCAGGACTCTTCGGCGCAGCTTTCGATCCGCGACAACTTCGAAGACAATCTGAACCTGCCCAGCGGCGCCTATGAAATTCCGCTGGTGATGTTCGATCGGCTGCTCACGCCCGACGCGCCAGCTGTACTACCCCGTCTCCGGAAACCCGCACGCACCCTGGGTTCCCGACGTTGCCGGCGATGCCATCCTGGTCAACGGCAAACTCTTTCCCTATCTCGAAGTCGAGCCGCGCAAGTATCGCTTCCGGGTGATGAATGCTTCGAACTCGCGCTTCCTGCATCTGATCGACCAGAACGGACTCGCCTTCCATCAGATTGGCAGTGACCAGGGTTTGCTGCCGGCGCCGGTCGCGCTGAAGCTGCTGACACTCGGCCCAGCCGAGCGGGCCGACATCGTCGTCGACTTCAGCGACAGCCGCGGCGAGCAGATCGTGCTCAAGAATGACTCCGCAACGGTACATGCAATTCCGCGTCTCCTCCGCAAAGTCAGCGATAACAGCTCGCTTCCGGCACAACTGCGGCCTGTGCCCAGAATCCCCGAGTCGGACGCTGTCAACACCCGCCTGCTGACGCTGGATGAATACCTAAACAAAGGGCGACGAATCGATGCTGTTGCTGCTGAACGGCAGCTACTGGCACGATCCCATCACCGAAAAGCCTGCGCTGAACAGCACCGAGATCTGGAGCTTCCTCAATCCCGACCGACGACACCCACCCTATTCACCTGCACGCCGTGCGCTTCCAGATTCTCGACCGCCAGCGCTACGACGCCTGGACCTACGAGACGAAGAAAGAGCTGCGATTGCTCGGAGCGCGAATCCCACCGTATCCCGGCGAAGAGGGATGGAAGGACGTCGTACGCGTGTCTCCAAAAATGGCTACGCGCATCATCGCGCGCTTCGACGGCTACAGCGGACGTTACGTATGGCACTGCCACACTCTGGAGCACGAGGATAACGAGATGATGCGGCCCTACGAAATCGTGAAGACATGAGCATTGGTGCCCCACGTTCACGTCCCGCCTTTTGGACGTTAACGTGCGGTGACATCGCACTCCCCCACGTTCACGTCCCGGTTTTTGGAGGTTAACGTGGGTTCAATAGATACACAATGTTCGCGCCCTTAGTTTGGACGTTAACGTGGGTTCATCCCCTGTACAATGGCCGAACGATTCGGCCCATGAACATCCAAGACGCTCGCCAGGAATTTCCCGCGCTCGAGCAACAGGTCTTTCTCGACTCGGCCTGCGTCAGCCTCGCGCCGCAACGCACGGTCAACAAGCTGCGCGACGTTCCTCGATATCGCTGCGTTCTGCCCCTCCGGCTCGTCCACGCAACATCACATCGACATGGACACCATGCGCAGCGCCGCGCGTCCGCAGATCGCCAAGCTGATCAACGCCGACGAGCAGGACATCGCGCTGGTCGAGAGCACGACACACGGTCTTAATCTGGTCGCCAACGCGATTCCGCTGCAACGCGGCGACCGCGTCATCATTTCGCGATCTGGAGTTCCTGGAAGTCGCCTTGCCCTGGCTCCAGAAGCGAGACGACCTCGGCATCGCGATCGACGTCCTTCCCAACCGCGAAGGAAGCTGCTGGTGCGAAGACGTCGAAGCCGCGATCACTCGCGATACTCGCGTCGTCGCCGTCAGCTCCGTGCAGTGGAATAACGGCTTTCGCTGCGATCTCGACGCGCTGTCGCGGCTGTGCCGCGACCGCGGCGTCTTCCTGATCGTCGATGCCATGCAGCAGATCGGCGCCATCCCTCTCGACGTACGAAACACTCCGGTAGACGCGCTGGCCTGCGGCGGACACAAGTGGCTGATGTCGCCCTTCGGCTGCGGCTTTCTCTACCTGAGCAAGGAATTTCGCGCCAAGGTGAAAGCGCCACTCGCGGGATATCTCTCGGTTGCCGAGCCGGAAGACGGATGGGGAACGTATTTCGGCACGCCTTCGATCTCTCCGGTGCGGCGACTTCGAATATGTGCATTCGGCGCGGCGCTGGGAGACCGGTGGCACGTCGAATTATCCGGGCGCGATCGGGCTTGCCGAGTCAGTCAGACTGCATCAACGAGATCGGCATCGACAACATCGGCCGAGCACGTGCTCTCGCTCACCGATCACCTCATCGCCGCCCTGCACGAGGCAAGATCAACGTCAGTCACGCCGGAAGAGCGCGCGCTATCGCTCCGGCATCGTCACCTTCTCGCTCGACACTCCCGCGGAGAATGCCGCGCTGATCGACTTCCTGCGCGAGCGCAAAGTACTGGTCTCGCTGCGCTACACCTCGGATGTCGGCGGCGTGCGCGTCGGCTGTCATCTCTTCAACAACACCGCCGATCTGGACCACCTGGTGGAGCACACCGTCAGCGTTCACGCGGCAACCAGGAAAGGCGCGAGCCTGATGGCCGCCGATCCCTTCCCATAGCTGCGCCCGAACGTCACGCCGAAGCCGTCGCCAACGAACACGGCCTCGCACGCAAACTCACCGAGCGCCAGATGAGCATGATCGCGCTCGGCGGCGCTATCGGCACCGGCCTTTTTCTGGGCAGCGCGCTCGCCGTCCGCACCGCCGGGCCGGCCGTGATCCTCAGCTACATCTTCACCTCGATCATCGCGCTGCTGCTGATGTACTGCCTGTCGGAGATGGCGGTCGCGCATCCCACCGCCGGATCGTTCGGCGTCTATGCCGACCTCTACGTTTCGCCGTGGGCGGGCTTCGTGGTGCGCTACACCTACTGGGCGGCGCAGTCGATCGCACGTCGGCGGAGAAGCCGTAGCAGCGGCCATCTACACGCAATGGTGGTTTCCGAACACGCCCGTGTGGGGCTGGGTGGTGGTCTACTCGCTGCTGCTGATCTGCGTGAATGCCAGCAGCGTCGGCGCCTTCGGCACCTTCGAATATTGGTTCTCGACGATCAAGGTGACGCGCCATCGGCGTCTTCATCGTGCTGGGTGCAGGAGTCCTTCTCGGCGTGCATCAGCGGCAGCCGATCGGCCTGGCAAATTTTTACGCGCATGGCGGCTTCCTGCCGCACGGCTGGCTCGGCGTCTGGATGGCGCTGGCATTTGTCATCTTCAGCTTTATCGGGACCGAGATCGTAGCAGTGACTGCGGGCGAGGCGAAAGATCCCGAAACGCTCCGTGCCGCGTGCCATGCGCACCATGTTGCTGCGGCTGGTGATTTTTTACGTCGGCGCGATCACGGTGCTGGTCGGCGTGATTCCCTGGACGCGAGATTCAGCCCGGGCAGAGCATCACGGTCAGCCCGTTTGTCCGCGTCTTCGACGTGATGCACGTGCCCATCGCCGCGCAGATCGTCAACTTCGTGGTGCTGACCGCTGCGCTCTCCGGCATGAACTGCTGCCTCTATCTGGCCACGCGCATGATCTTCTCGCTGGCCCGCGGAGGCTACGCACCCGCAGCGCTAGGGCGCGTCTCGCGCCGCGGCGCACCCGATCCCGGCGCTCCTGATGTCGGCCGTTCGGACTGGCGATCGCCACGCTGGTCGCCATTCTGTTTCCGGGCTCGGCGTACGTGTACATGTTCGGCATCGCGCTCTTCGGCGGACTATTCGTCTGGCTGATGATCTTCATCACGCATCTGTTCTTCCGCCGCAAGTGGGAGGCGCAAGGCGGCCGCACGTTGCCGGTGCGCATGCCGCTCTTCCCCGTCACCACGATCCTCGGCGCGCTGGCGGTGCTGGCCATCATCATCTCGACCTGGTGGGTGGATGGCATGAGGCCCACGATGGAGTCCGGCATACCCTGGCTCATCGCTCTGAGCGCGCTGTACCTCATGTCAAAGCGTCGCAAGAAAAGAGCGTCGCTGTAACGCGTTCGGAATCATCCCTCTTCAATAAATTGTCATCCTGAGCGGAACGTCTGCTTACCCCCAGAGGGTGTCATCCTGTCTATAACGACGTTGGCGTTGTCAAGGCATACGGGGGCGGCGACGCACAAAAGATGCGCCAGTTCGCTCTCATGGAAACTTCCTGACCAGGGGCTCGTCTCCAATCTGCGGGCGAAAGCAGCAGCTTCGCCACCCATCTATTCGGCGTTGTCCGCCAGGATTGCTTTCGAACTCCCGCCTCGCAGCGGCGGGAGGCAGGCTGCTCACTCAAGCGCTCGGCTCTTAAACCGTGCCACAGGATGACTCGGGCTCGCCTGCACCACTGCTCAGCAGCTGCGCATAGTTCTTACTCGTGCGCAGCATCCAGTACAACCGTCGTCGCCAGTCGCCGGGCCACCGCCACTTTCGCCTGCGCCCGGCTGCGCCGCAAACTCAAACGCACATACATGCGCTTCAGCTCGGCATCGTAGCGGGCCGCCTCTGTGCCGGCTTCCACCAGCAGAAAGCGCAACAGCGGCGACCCCTGTTTGCTGATGTGTCCCAGCCGCTGCTTGCCTCCCGAGCTGTGCTCGCAAGGAATCAGCCCAACATAGCTGGCCACCTTCTTGGCATTGCTGAACCGCTCCACCGGACCCAGGCTCAGCACCAGGGCCAGCGCCGTCTGCGGACCTACTCCGGGATGGCTCATCAGCAGCCGAGCCGCGCTGCGCTTGTCCGCCTCAGCGACCACTTGCCGGCTCAACTCCCGGATCTGCTGGTCCAAGCCATCCAGCCGCAGCAGCGACTCGGCTCGCCGCTGCGCCGCATAAGGTCGCAGCTCCAGCTTCTGCAACTGCGCTCGCCCGGCTTCCGTCCATAGCTGCCGTTTTTTCTGCAGCCCCTGATTCAGCGCGATGGCGTGCAACTGATTCTTCACCTGCGTCCGCAATCGCACCAGAGCATGACGATGCAACAGCAACTGCCGCACATCGCGCTCTTCCGCCGTCGGCACCCACAGCCGGGGAAAACGCTTCTCCAGCAGCAAGGTCAAAATGTGATCCGCATCGCGCTGGTCCGTCTTCTGCCGGCGCACCACCGCCGCTCGAATCCGCGCTGCGTCTCCGATCCACAGCCGATGACCCAGCTCGGCCAGCAGCTCCTCGAACCACAGCGTGAAGCCACAGGCTTCCATGCCCACCAGCGCCGGCTCGCTCAGGCCCCGGTAAAACTCTTCTACCTCGGCCCGCGGCAAGCGCCGGTAGCTCACTTCGCCGGTTGCCGTATCAAAAATCGCTAACTGCTGAAACCCAGGGTGATAATCACAACCTATAATCAACATCGCGTTGGCTCCCTCCCCGAGCCCCTGGTCTTACACAAACTCAGAGTACTCGGCCGATCGAGCCAACGTCGTTATGAAATCAAGCGGAGTGAGGAGGCGCAGCCGACGAACGTAGTCGAAGGACCCCTATAGCCGCAAGCATTTCCTCCCCCTGCGAGCGACAGCACATCCCTCCTCCGGCTAAAAGCCGTCGCCGCGATGACAACAAGGATGGGAGATCGTTTGGCCCCAAGGTTTATACTTCGCGCTTGGTATTTCTTCCTTCGCGAGGCGCTATGAAACACCTCTTCGGCATCCTCTTCTTCTTCTCGCTCGCATCTCTCATCAGCACGGCACAGAACATGAAACCCAACACCACAAGCCAACGCCAAGTTCGCCCAGATGACCGACGAGTTCGTGAAAGGCTCGCTGGCGCTGTCGCCCGTCAGCGCCTCGCAGGCCGGTTATCACAAGCACACCGATCCCAAGACTGGCAAGACCATCGACCTCGACGCGCAGCTCGACGACGTCAGCGCTGCCGGCGTGGCAGCGCAGGAGAACCTTCTATCGCGACTGGCGCAAGCGCTTCCAGAGCGAGACGCCCATCGACTCGCTGAACCCGCAGGACGCCGCCGACTTCCGCCTCATCGACGACCAGATCGGCCTCAACCTGCTCGAGTTCGACACCATCCAGAACTACAAGCACAATCCCACGGTCTACGTTGAGCTGCTGGGCAACGGCTTGTTTCTTCCGCTCACGCAGGAGTACGCGTCGAAGGAGGTGCGCGTCGGCGATGTGATCTCGCGCATCGGGCAGATCCCGCGCTTCCTCGATCAGGCGAAGTCGCAGCTCACCGACGCCGATCCCATCTTCATCTCGACCGCCATCGACGAGAACGAAGGCAACATCAACCTCGTCGACAGCGTTGCCGGCGACATTCCCGCAGGCTCGCCGCTCAAAGCGCAGTACGACAAAGTCGCGCCCGCGGCCAAGCAGGCGCTCAACGACTTCAACGCCTGGATGAAGAACGATCTCGCCAAGAAGCCCACCAATGGCCGCACCTGGCGCTTGGGCGAGCGGGACTACGCGAAAAAGTTTCACCTGGTGATGGAGACTTCGATCGAGCCGACGCAACTGCTGGCCGACGCGGAAGCCGAGCTAAAGAACGTCCGCGGGGAGATGCTGCATATCGCGCTGCCGCTCTACAAGCAGATGTATCCCGGGCAGAGACGACTACGCCGAACCTGCCGCAGGAAGAGCGCGAGAACAAAATCATCAGCCGCAGTGCTGAACAAGATCGGCGACGAACATCCGCAGCCCGATCAGTTGATCGAAGCCGTGAAGGCCGACGTCGACGGCATCAAGCAGTTCATCATCCAGAAGAAGATCGTCACGCTCAGCAGCCGCGACAACCTGAAGGTCATTCCTACGCCGGAGTTCGAGCGCGGCATCTACTCGGTCGCCGGCTTCCACGGCGCGCCGCCGCTGGAGCCCACGGCTGAAGCTCAATACTGGGTGACGCCCATCGATCCCAAGATGCCGGCGGCCAAGGTCGAGAGCAAGCTGCGCGAGTACAACAACTACACGCTGAAGTGGCTCACCATTCACGAGGCGCTGCCCGGGCACTACGTGCAGGCCGAGCACGCCGACGATGTGCAGCCGCCGACGCGGCGTGTGCTGCGCAACCTCTTCGGCAATGGGCCGTACGTCGAGGGCTGGGCCGAGTACGGCGCCGACGTGATGACGCAGGAAGGCTATCTCGATTTCAACCCGAAGTTCCGGCTGGTGCGCCAGAAGGTATGGCTGCGCGCCGTGGCCAATACCATTCTCGACATTCGCCTGCAGACCATGAACATGACCGACCAGGAGGCGCTCGACCTGATGACGAAAGAATGCTTCCAGACGCAGGCCGAAGCCGAAGGCAAGCTGGTCCGCGCCAAGCTGAGCTCAACGCAGCTGCCGACCTACTTTGTCGGAACGCGCAATGGTGGAAGCTGCGCAAGAAGTATCAGGCGGCGAAGGGCAGCAGCTTCACGCTGGAAGAGTTTCACGATCGCGCGCTGGATCAGGGTCCGCTGCCGATGGAGTATCTGGAGAAGATCATTCTGCCGGATGGAAAGTCGTCAGGCAGCAACTAGCGATAGCCTTAGCTGAGCAGGCTGTATTGAACGTAATTGCAGCCGGCGATTCTGCGGTTATAACTCTGGCCCGCCGCAGGCGGATCGCTATGATGCAAGCCAGCAAGATGAGCAGGTGGAGAGCCTCGAGCGAATCGGAAAATGGGTCGCGATTGTGGGCATGGGTACGGATCGCACCGCCATGATTGCCATCAAGCCCATCGCGGCAGGTAGCATCGTTCTCGCAGCAGCAAGCCGATGGCGCCCGCCGTCTCGGCTGCCATGATGAAGTACATGAACCAGATCGTATAGCCGGACTGCAGAAAGAACTGCCGCATGTCGGAATCGTGAGCCAGCTTTCCAATGTCCGTGCACACAGAATGAAATCGAACACCGAAAAGCACACACCTTTGATCACGTAGCTCCGAGGTGACGAAGGCGCGGATCGCTTCCACCGTTAATGGCCCTCGATCCCGCCACCGCTTGCAGGCTGAACAAAGAGCGTGACGGCTGATCCCAACGCGCAATAACAATCCAACCTCGATATAACAGGAAGCGCAATACTGAATGTATGCGTCTTTCTCCGGCAGCCCGATGACGCCAGCCGGTATCCAGACCAATGCAGCAACGCTTAGGGCGATCGCCAGCCGATAAAAACGCTTGCGCCAGCTATCTTCGATCGCTGACACGGATCGATTCCAGAACAGGCAATATCCCGAAACAACAGCGTTGACTGCCATCGTCAGAACTAAAAACGCCCAGGTGTCGCCCACTCCGCTCCTCCATGCGAATAGACGCCGGTCGGTCGGACTTGGTTTCGTGATACAGGGCTCTGCGGGACAATCAACAGGAGATGGCTTCAAATCGCGAGCGGTCGAGTCGACGCTTAACTGCGAATGCGAGTGAGACGCTCTGCCGATGCCGCTGGTCATGGGCGGTTTGTGAACATTTGTAAAATCTGTGCGGTTCGTCCCAATCGGTCGAACTTTTCCTGGCCGGCCTGCGTCTATACCTGTAACCCAAATCCAAGGTGGGCGCCAACCCCAACAAGCTGTAAACCGGCGCCCACCGCTGTTCCTTCCTACTGCGTCGCGTACAGGCTGATGATCCGCTCGATCGCGCGACTGCACACCGCACAGAACTTGTCGTAGCGCGTGAACATGATGCAGTTTTCCTGCGGACGGTAATAACCCTTCGCCTCGTAGTTCGCGCCTTCAAAGGCTCCGACGCGGTCCGAGTACTTGTCCGTCGCCAGCAGCTCATCTTCGTGCTTCTTCTCTTTTTCGAAGAGCGCGTTCATCTCCGCTTCCGGGACGGTTCTCCTTGCGAATCTGCCGCCGCTCCGCCTGGATATCTTTCTCGTAAGCCTCGAACTCGGCCTTCTTCCACGGCGTCGGAATCGGCGTGCCCGGCGGCCACCAGGTCCTTCCACTTCAGCATTGCCGGATCGAGCAGCGCGGTGACGTTCGGCTCCCACGGCTCGATGCGCTGCTCCGGCGATTCAATCGGCCACGTCCGAGGTGTAGTACTCGTCGGCCAGTCCGGCGAACTCGTGTCCGAACTCGTGCACGAAGACATAGGGCATCCACTCGCTGTCGGCAGCGACGGTGGCGTACAGGTTGTAGATTCCGCCGCCGCCGTATGTGCGGCGAGTTCGTCAGGATCTCGATGAACTCGTACGGCGCGATACGACGCGATATCGCGCAGCGCCTTGTTGTCGGTGGTCATGATGTAGCGCTCGCTGTCGAAGGTGTCGTACGACGTGCCCAGCGGCGGATGAAGATAGATGCCCGTCGATGGCCGCGAGATGCCGGACTGCGCCGCCGGCGGGCACAGTCCCCACACGTTGAAGTCCTTGCGATGCTCCTTGAACGGCGAACGCGAGAACAGGATCTCCGTGGCGCGCTTGGCGTCGTGCTTCGAACTTGCCGCGCTCGGCGGCGGTGTAGCCGTCGCCCAGGATCAGCAGATCGACCTTGGTCTCGGGCTCGCCCTTCTTCTGGATGGTGAGCAGCGGCCCGGGCGACGCGCGGATTGCCGTGTCGATGAACTTGTCTTTGGGATCGATGGTCGTCGTCCAGACCTCGTGGAAGTCAATGTCCTTGCCTTCGCGACGCTCCTTCAGCACGATCTTCACCGGCGCTGTCGGGCCGCGGAAAGCGCAGCGACTCGGAGAAGGTGCGGTTCAGCGTCTTGGCTTCGTCGGTCTGCGCCCACTCGCTGAACAGCGAGCCGAAGCCGCGCGAATACAGCAGCTTTCCGCTGGCCATGATCGTGCACCTCGAAGAAATAATTGCCCAGGTTGGTGTCGTCGATGGTCTTCGACATGTCGCCCGGCCACGGCAGCGGCTCGATCACCACGCGATCGAAGCTCCACATTTCCTGCGTGGCGTTGCCGGTGTGGTAGTAGTCCAGGCGCATGGTGGCGGGATTGACGGCGAGACGAACTTAGCGACCAGCAGGATTACGAAGACGAATAGCGATGGCAATGTTCGTATGCGAATCGTCATGGATTTATATGGCCTCAAGGTAAGACTCTGGTTGCGCCACCAATTCTAAACTCATTGCCTAAGGCCTTCTTCGAGCTGACCAGTTTACACTGATCGTTTCGACCACCACTGGAGTCATTGATCGAATGGCTGACAAAACTTGGGGAGGCACGCCGAGACTGACTTACCCTCTAGGAATGATGCGGGGGCTGCGCTTGTTTTCCAAGTATCGCAGTAGAACCATGATAGGACGCAGGGCCTACGCCGAGAACCTGGCGTTGATCGCAATGGCGCTCCGGAACCCGGACTTGAACGAAGGCGCCATCATTGAATGCGGCACCTGGCGCGGCGGAATGTCGGCCGGGATGATCGAAATTGCCAGCTTGCATAAGACCTATCATTTCTTTGATTCGTTCGCAGGTCTGCCTCCTGCGGGAGAACGCGACGGCCAGAAAGCGAAGGATTACCAGCTCGACACCAAATCGCCAGCCTATTACGACAATTGCACTGCCTCGCTTGCGGAATTTCAAAAAACAATCGCATTGACAGGTGTATCGCTCGAGGATGTCCGTATACACCAGGGTTTTTTTGAGGCTACACTTCCTCGATTCAACTGTCCGCCGATTGCGGTCTTGCGCCTTGACGTAGATTGGTATGAGTCCACCATGATCTGCCTGGAAACTTTTTGGGA
This sequence comes from uncultured Acidobacteriaceae bacterium, assembly GCA_963698845.1. GTDB lineage: Bacteria > Acidobacteriota > Terriglobia > Terriglobales > Acidobacteriaceae > Bog-257. The sequence goes on along the minus strand of CAVOSH010000003.1, from coordinate 557,986 downwards.
CTACATTTTGCCCGGCGGTTTGCTCTTGATCGACGATTACCATGTCTGGGAAGGATGCTCGCGGGCCGTCCATGCTTTCCTGGCGAAGCGAGACGCTACCGAGAGCATCAAACAGGGTCCTGTTGGGCGGGTCGCGTTCATCATCAAATCCTGATTCTTAATCCTGGCCTGAAGGCCGCCTCGCTTACACTGGTATAGATGGCCTGGAACGGCACGGCTGAAGGCGTGCCCTTTCAAACTTCAGGTTTCCAGCCTGTGAAGCTTCGCCCCTGCAAAGCTTCCTCAACCGACCAGTTACACTGAAGCAGATGGCTCGCACCACCATCCTGGATTACCTCGACAATTTTCGCCGCCACGCTCGCGAGACCGCTTACGTCCATCGCCGCGGATATCGCACTCAGCGCTGGAGCTACGGCGATGTACTGAGCACGTCGCACCGTTTCGCCCGCGAACTCGAAGCGCGCGGCATCGGCAAAGGCGACAAGGTCCTCATCTGGGGCGAGAATTGCGCGGAATGGATCGCCGCGTTCTTCGGATGCCTGCTGCGCGGCGCCATCGTCGTTCCCGTCGACAAGATTGCCGCAGCCGACTTCGCACAGCGCATCGCGGAACAAGTCGATGCCAGGCTATGCGTCGGTTCGCCGCACAATCAAATTCCCGGCGTCCCTTCGCTGCAGCTGGAAACCCTTCGCGAAGACCTCGCTGCTCTCTCCGATGCGCCCGGTCATTCCCCCTCCGCTCACTCGCGACGACATCGTGCAGATCGTCTTCACCTCAGGCACCACGGCCGAACCGCGCGGCGTCGTCATCTCGCACGGCAACATCCTCGCCAACCTTGAGCCACTGGAGCGCGAGATCGGCAAGTACCTCAAGTACGAGCGGCTCGTTTCATCCGCTGCGCTTCCTGAATCTGCTGCCGCTCAGCCATGTCTTCGGACAGTTCCTCGGCATCTTTCTGCCGCAACTGCTGGCCGCCACCGTCATTTTCCAGGACACGCTGAATCCATCCGAGGTCATGCAGATCATCAGGAAGGAGCGGGTGTCGGTGGTCGTCGCCGTACCGCGCCTGATGCAGTCGCTCAAGGACAAGATTGAGCGCGACTTTGAAGCCGAGGGCAAGCTGGAGTGGTTTCGGCGGCAGCTCGCCGCGGCGAAAGATCAGCACTTCGTGAAGCGCTGGTGGCGCTTCCGCCGCATCCACAGCCGCTTTGGCTGGAAGTTCTGGGCCTTCATCTCCGGCGGCGCGGCGCTCGACGCCGAGACCGAAGAATTCTGGAGCCGCCTCAGCTTCGTAGTCATTCAGGGTTACGGCCTCACCGAGACGACTTCCCTCATCTCGCTGAACCATCCGTTTCGCACCGGCAAGCGTTCCATCGGCAAGGTGCTCGAAGGCCGCGAGATGAAGCTCGACGAGCACGGCGAGATCCTGGTGCGAGGCGCTAACGTCGCCGCCGGATATTGGCAAGGCAAGCAGCTGAAGCCGGTGCTCAATGAAGAGGGCTGGTTCCATACCGGCGACATCGGCGAACTCGATGCCGAGGGCAATCTCTACTTCAAGGGCCGCAAGAAGAACGTGATCGTCACTCGCGAGGGGATGAACGTCTATCCCGACGACCTGGAAGCTGCGCTGCGCCAGCAGCCGGAAGTACGCGATTGCGTGGTGGTCGGACTGGACCAGGGTGGCAACGCCGAGCCTTGCGCGGTACTGATTTTGCGGGATTTCGCCGACCCACACAATGTGGTACAACGGGCCAATCAGCAGCTCTCCGAATATCAGCAGATGCGGCGCTGGATGCGTCTGGCCGGACGACGATTTTCCACGCACGCCGACGCAGAAGCCGAAGACTGCGGTGATTCAATCAGCGGCACAGCAGCACTTCGCATCCGGTGATGTCGGTGCTGCCGTCTCACAAAGCGCGCTGGCAGATCTGATCGCCCGCATCACCGGTCGCAACCTGGGCGCGCTGGCTTCCGACGCCAAGCTCGAAGGCGATCTCAACCTGAGCTCGATGGACCGCGTCGAGTTGATGAGCGCCCTGGAAGACCGCTACCAGGTCGACCTGAAAGAAGCGAACTTCGCAAACGCCAGTACAGTCGCGGATCTCGAACGACTGCTGCACGAGCCCCAGAAGTCGCCGCAGAGCGGCTATCGCTATCCGCGCTGGGCGCAGCGCTGGCCCATCACCTGGATCCGCGAGTTCATCTACTACCTCCTCACCTGGCCGGCGACCTTGATCATGGCCCATCCCAACGATCGTCGGCCGCGAAAATCTGCGCGGCCTTGACGGACCGTTTCTCGTCAGCTGCAATCACGTCACCTACATCGATCTGGGATTTGCGCTGAAGGCCTTGCCGCCTCGCCTGCGCCGCAAGCTGGCCGTCGGCATGTGGGGCGAGCTGCTGTGGGAGATGTGGCGGCCGCCGCAGAACTGGAACTGGTTCATGCGCCTGTCTTACAGAGTGGGATATTACCTTGTGGTAGCTCTGTTCAACGTTTTTCCTTTGCCGCAGCAGTCGGGGGTTCGCGAGAGCTTCGCCTATGCCGGCGAGTCGGTCGATCGCGGCTACAGTGTGCTGGTTTATCCCGAAGGCCGGCGCACGGACGACGGCAAGCCATCGCCCTTTCGCTCCGGACTAGGCATGCTGGCCGCGCGGCTTAATATTCCGGTGTTGCCGCTCCGCATCGATGGCCTCTACGAGATGAAGATGGCCGGCCGCAAGATCGCACGTCCCGGCGAATTGAAGGTTGTCATCGGCAAGCCCATGACTTTTCCGCCCGGCACTCCCCCGGAAGAGATCACGAATCGGGTGGAAGACGTGACCTGGAAGATGTGAAGCGATTCGCAGTTACATCCTTCCATTTTGTTGTCATCACGTTGTTGTCGTCACGAGGAGGACTTCAGTCCTCGTTTCATATTCTTTCTGTTAACCTAGTTCTTACCCATCAGACTGCCGGACTGTCCAAAGTTATTCCAGAGGAATTCATTACACCAATGCCCCAGACCAGACCGTCAACGGATGCGCGCCCTAGCGGCGACAGCGACGCTCCGTCGGGCCTGCGCTGGTTTCTTCCGGCTGCCGGCGTCCTGAACATTCTGCTGCTGATGCAAGTTGTAAACCGGTTTCATCAGGCATCTACGCCCATCAACCACGGACTGGCGCGTGTCCTGGCGACGGCGCTCATCGTGAACGTCGCCGGAGTCGCGTCGATTCTGTGGCTCGCCGTGGTCCGGCAATGGACGATCGGCCTGTCCTCAATCCTCAAGTCCGATATCATCCTTTCGCTGCTGCCCTTTTTGATGGCCAGCCTGCGTCAGGGCGAGAAGGATCGCACCTTCCGCCTATTCGCGCTCGTCTACGTGATCTTTTTGCTGTGCCGCATGCTGGAGTTGCTTTACTACGCCGGACGAAACGCCGCTTCCACTACGGTGCGCCTTCCGGTGATCGTCTTCGCTGGGGCCTTCATCGTCTATGGCGGAGTGGCGCCGTGGATGGCGTTGGCCAGCGGTCCGCAGGGGGACGAAAGCCACCTCATGATTCTGACCCACAGCCTGGTCTACGATCACGACTTCGATGTGGGTGACAACTACGCAAACGGCGATTACAGGGAGCAGTTCCCGCCGCCTTCGCCGGGCGAGATGCGCGGGTATCCCTATGCCTTCATGCAACGCGATGGCATCGAGTACCTGCCGCACGAGCCGCACGTGGTTAGGAACTTTCGTGGACAGATGATGCTGGAGCACGATCCCGGCCTTCCCATCCTGATCGCTCCGGGCTACGCGCTGGATAAACGCGAAGGTGCGCTGTTCACCATTGCGCTGATCGGCGCGGCCGGAGCAGCCGCCATCTTCGAGATCAGCATGGCGCTGGGCGCGGGCATCTGGCCCGCGCTGCTGACCGTCGCGCTATTCTGCTTCACCTGCCCCTACTGGGTGTTCACGCAAGGGACTATCTCCGATGGCTGTGGCGGCGTCTCCATTACCTGGGTGGCGCTACAGTTCTTTCGCTATCGGAAGCTCGAACGCAAACGCTACTTGGTGCTGGCCGGCATCCTGATGGCCGCACTGCCCTGGCTGAATATCCGCTGGTGGTCGCTGGCGGGAATGGCATTCCTGGTGCTGTGCGCATGGATCATCCGTCGGCATTGGGGCGACACCCAAGCGCTGGTCACGCAGTTGGCTTGTGTGATCGTGCCGAACCTCGCCGGCCTGGCCGCGTTCGTCGCGCTGGATAAGGCGCTATACAACATGTACGTGCCGAACGCCTCGATGATCCTGCTGGGACGCGTCATGCCGCAATTTGAATTTCACCCGGTGCACGGATTTCTCGGCATGCTCTTCGATCAAGGCTACGGTCTGGTGCCGACTGCGCCGTTGTACGTCGCTGTAGCTGCGGGAATGGTTGCCTTGTACCGGCGCGATCGCTGGGCCTTTGCCATGCTCTTCCTGCCGGTGCTCGGTTATCTGCCGTTCATCGCGCTGAGCCACTACTGGTTCGGAGGCTGGAATGCCCCGGCCCGCTACCTGGTTTCGGCGACGACGCTGATGATTCCAGCCGCGACGCTGGTCATCAACCGCAAGGTACGCTGGGCGCTGGCTGCGCTAACCGCGTGGAGCTTCTCCATCTCAATTCTCTTCACGGTGAACCCGTGGCTGCGCATTCCCTCGCTCTTCCATTTGTACAAGCTCAGCATGCTGGTGGAGTATCTCCACGACCTTATTCACACGCCGATGTACAGCATCCTGAGCGTCTTCCCCAACCTGATGATGGCTCGTCCCGTCGATTACGTTCGTGCCAGCTTCTGGCTGATTGTGTTCTGTGTCGGGGCGTGGCTTTGGTCGCGGACGGCAGAGCCGCAGGATGCGGAACGGTCCATCAGGCAGAAGACCGGCAGGCTGCCGGCAGCCAGGTAGAATCTAGCGCGCGGACGCAGCTTGAGCAGCGAGGTTCTTGCATAGATCGCCGGTGCAAGCCACCAGACGCATCTTGCACATGCCGAGGCCAAGCTTGCGAGGATCGCCGCCCAGGCCCAACTCGGATGGCGAGTGCGCTCCCGAGACCAGGAAGAGGACGACCGGTGGGCTCTCGCGATTCAGGATGTCTTTGCTCACCACCAGGTCGCGCTCTTCGTAAGGATTCGTGCCGGGCTTGAAGTGGAAATCCCATTCGCCGACTGCCGTCTTATTGACCAGCACCTGGACGTGCATCTCGGGATTCTTCTGGTTAACGAAACCGCTGACCACGGCCTGCAGCATCAAGTCAGACTTAACCGGCTCCGGCAGATTCACCGTCACCGTGGCTTCGTCCGAGCTCCAGGTTCCCCACGGTTCAGTGCTCCACCAGCCGCGACCCTTCACCATCACGTTGTCGCCCTGCTCACCGAACGAGACCCATTCATCCAGCGGATACGGCCGGTTCGCCGGCAGCGCGGAAATATACGGTCCATACCCAATGCCGAAGCGTTGCAGATTCGGTAGCGTCGAAGCCGAGTAAGGATTGAACGGAGTCCAGCTCCCCGGCTCAGGCACGATCATCGACTTCACCAGCCGGTTCTCGGAATACAAAATGCTGAGCGCCGGCAACGCCCACTGCGCGGTCAACGTTCGGATAGGCTGGCCACCCAACGACCACTGCGCCACCTGCGAGCTTTCAAATGGCACCGGGCCGCTGTGTGCGCGCAACTCCGAGCGCAACACCATGGTCATGTCGGACCACTGCATACTCACAATCGCGCTCCAACCCGACTGGCAGATGCCCAGCATCGCCGCAATCACGAAGAGGCGCTTGTATTGGAAATTTCCAACTTTGAGCAGATGAACGAGGAACGCGATGAAGACCAGCGTGAACGCCAGGGGCACGGTCCCATTCATAGTGCGGGCGACCACGTGGCTGCCAAGATGTGTCCGCTCGGGATGCTTCAGGATATAGAGCGGGATTTCCAGCGAGCAGAGTACCGCAGCCGCGGTCAGCAGGTTGATGACGGTCCCGATAGCGCTCGGGCACCAGCACAATCAGCGCGCACAGAACCAGCACCACGCATGAAACCTGCGCCCCAATGTGCTCGGAGCGGAACATGAAGAGCATGCCGCGGGCAAAGCCATCACGGTTGCTGGGATCGCGCGGAAATAAAATGGCCAGCACCGCGAAGACCACGGCCAGCGCGTACCAGAGGAACAGTACTGCGCACATCCACTGGTCTCGCCTGCTCTTCGAAATCGCGAAGTAGCGGTAGACACACGCGGCGCAGAGAAACACTCCGAAGGCCGCCATGGTTTCATAGCACAGCAGCAGCGGCGCAGAGACGATCGCCATCGCAATCAGGTCGAAGGTATTGAATTCCTCCCGCAGCATCAGCCCGAACATCGCCGCCCAGAACAGCGCCGTCATCAGGTGGGTTTCGGTGATGACGTAGCCCTCGCTGTTCATGCTGACCGCGACCAGCGTTAGCACGGGGAAAATCAGCAGACGCTTGTCGCGGGCCCAGCGATAGCACAGCAGGATGCCCAGCGGCTTGAACGAGTACAGCGTGACACCCCAGATCAGAATGAGGGTCCGGGGATTTCTGACGTGCAGGCGCGAGGCCAGCAGCGTGGGATATTCCTGGTAGAAAAACGCACCGAAGCGACCCACGAAGAAGTCATGCCATCCCTGGGTGTTCCAGATGGCGACATGGTTCTCGCTGAGCATCTTGACGACAAACCAGGCTCCGTCGTTGAACAGATGCCGGCCAACCACAATGGCCAGGCGCAGCCTGCGCCAGATAGATGCCGGCGGCCATCGACAGCAGGACGATCGTGGCTACGCCCAGCGCACTCATCGGCACTTCAGCCTGCGAGCGTGCAATGATTCGAAATAATCGCGGAGCGCGCAGACCGATGTGCTGCCGTGCCGGCCGCCGCTATGGAGTCCGTGGTGGATGGCATTTCAAGTACGTCTGAATCTTATCAAGAATGCGGAGATTATCTGGATGTTGCCACGGCATCGCGAACCACCGGCTTAACCGGGCCTCGCCGGCAAGCGGCTTGCGCGCCTTGGTCGTGATTTCGGAGTAGCCGACATACTTCCAGTCGAGAACCTCGAAGCCATGATGCTCCATCAGTTCGATCAGCGTCTTCCGGGTGTAATGCGTGATGTGCTCGTGAGCGTAGCCGCCCTCGAGAATCTTGCCGTACATCCACTCCAGCGCCACCCACGACCAGCGGCCGTAATCCGGCGTGCCCAGGATCAGCGTTCCGCCCGGACGCAGCACTCGCCACATCTCCGTCATGATGACCGGATCGGCCGGCACGTGCTCGATGACCTGCGAGTTGATGACCACGTTGAAGCTTTCATCCTTGAACGGCAGCGCGAAGGTCGACCCCTTCACCAGACTTCTGGTGGCGGGGTTGCAAGAAGCGCAGCTTGCGCTCAAGGATGTCCATGCCGATGGCGTCCTTGAGGTCGACGATGACGCGGCTGGAACCGCAACCGATGTCGAGAATATCGGTCGAGTCGCCGGTGAATTCCATGATGATGTTGTGCCGGGTTCGCTGCCAGTATTGTCTGCAGCCACATAGCGCTGTCGAAGGCGCGGTAGTCGTAGTCGGCGGAGTCGACCGAATTACGCAGCCGCCACATGCGCAGCAGCGTCTTCAAATACACTTTGACGAACTTCAGCTGCTTCGCGTTCGACCGGCTGTCATTCCGCACCTTGTATTCGAAGGGCAGCTCCGCGATGCTCCAGCCCTCGGCGTAAACCCGCAGCAGAATCTCTTCCAGCACGTCGTAGTCGCGAGCCTCGATCGGCATGTCTTCACCGCGTCGCGCGATACATGCGGAAGCCGCTGGAAAGATCTTTGTAAGGTAGCGAGAGGACGCGCGCGAAGGTTCGATTCAGGATCTTGCTCAGCAACCGGCGAAACTATCGTCATCTCGGCTTTGCCGCCGGGCACGTAGCGCGAGGCGATCAACACGTGAGCTTTTTCGCGCGCCTTCCACATCTCCGCAATGAACGACGGCCGGTGCGAGAGATCGGCATCCATAGTCAGGATGTAAGGCGCCTGGGCGGCAGCAAATCCGGTAAGCAAGGCGCCACCATATCCGCCTCTTTCTGGTTCAGCACGCGGGCGCCACGAGACTTCCGCAGCTTCGCGCGTACCGTCCTGCGAGCCCCCGTCAACTACGATGACCTCGGCGTTCACGCCGATGGACTTCAGCACATCCCACAGAGATGGCAGCAACAGCTCCAGGTTTTCGCGTTCATTGGATGCGAGGATGACGATACTGAGGTCGGGATTTGTAACAGCCAAAGCGATTCGGCTGGATTGCTGGTCAAAACAGGAACGATACTCCTAAGTTTGTGTGCCGGCAAGGACGGTGTGATCGGAAACCGTCGGCAAGCCGCGGAGCAATCCCCCCGCGAGCCGGGCTTGTAAACCATGATATATCACAATCGCTTGTGACGAATGCACTTGTTGCATGTGCGCCCGGGGTGTTCCGCTGGGGTGTATCTGGAGAAGTGCCAGAGATGCCGGAAGTCGATGGTCGAAGCTATAACGGCAATGTTTTCAGGCTGTGGGCGTGATGGAGGCGAATCACCTGCATGGGTGACCGCCGACACTCTGCCCGGTTTACGACCGCAACATGACACGGCACGGACATTTCTGGCTCCTCGGAGCGACTCGCACAGCGTTCCGGCCGCGAAACGACGGGGATACGATGGAGTTTTCAGGGGGTCATCGTGCTCACACCGTACGGACTAGACATCATCGAAAGCTGCCTGGCGTGCAAGATGCGCGCAGAACATATCTTCTGCGATCTGCCGCCGGCGGCGCTGCAAACCTTCGAATCCATTAAATACGCAACCGCTTATCCCAAGGGCGCGGTTCTTTTTGTAGAAGGCCAGACGCCGCGCGGCATCTTTGTCCTGTGCAAAGGCCGGGTGAAGCTGTCCATCTGCTCCACCGATGGCAAGACTCTGATCCTGAAGATCGCCGAGCCCGGCGAAGTGCTCGGCCTGAGCGCCACGGTAAGCGGCAAGCCCTACGAATTGACCGCCGAAACCGTCGATCCCTGCCAGGTGAACTTCGTAAAGCGGGAAGACTTCCTGCGCTTCCTGCAGCGAGCACAGCGAAGCCTGCCTGCGCGTCGCCGAGCAGCTCAGCGAGAAATACAACTCCGCCTGCCGCGAAATCCGCTCGCTGGGCTTGTCGCACTCGGCCGGCGAGAAGCTGGCGAAGCTTCTGCTGGAGTGGAGTATTCGCAATGGCGAAGCCACCAAGAGCGAGCCGCGCGTGAAGCTGGCGCTGACGCACGAAGAGATCGCGCAGATGATCGGCACCTCGCGCGAGACCGTCACCCGGCTGTTTGCGGACCTGAAGAAGCGGCAAATCGTGCAGGCCAAGGGCTCCACGCTGTTGATTCGCAACAAAGCTGCGTTGAAGGCCATGGCGATCGCGCCGTAACCCTTGCTCACCGGCAACCTGTCCAGCAACGGAACGATAGGGTCCGCCGGAAGAACTGTCCCATTGCTGCACTGGCAGGAGACCTCGCCTATCCTCCGCTTGCGTGAGCTACTTGCTCTCTCTCTGTGAATAAGGTCACGGAAACCGGTGACTGCAATCACTGCGTCGCTTCCGCTGGAGCGGTATTACCAGTCTATGGAAAGCACGATTCAATCAAGTTGCCTGTCCTGCGAATTCCGTCCCGATCGCCTTTTTTGCGACATGCCTGCGGAGTCGTTGAAGGCGTTCGACGAGATTAAATCGCTCGCCTCTTTTCCACGCGGCACGGTCCTGTTCGCCGAAGGACGTCCGGTCCGCGGCATTTATATCCTGTGCGACGGCCGCGCCAAACTCTCCATCTGCTCGGAGATCGGCAAGCGTCTTACCTTGCGCATTGCCGGACCGGGCGAAGTGCTGGGACTGGGCGCCGCCCTGTCCAACACTCCCTACGAGGTCACGGCGGAGCTGCTGGATAACTCGCAGGTAGTCTTCGTGCGCAGAAAAGATCTGCAGAAATTCCTGCGCGAAATCGCACGGTGTGCCTGGAAATCGTGCGCATGCTCAGCCAGGATCTGCACGGGGCTTACGAGCGGGTTCGCACCATCGCCATGGTGCGCACCCGTCGGCCACGCCTCAGCTTCCGTCCGCGCGCCATGGTAGTTTAGGAGCGCCACAAGTTTGTTGCGATTTCGGCACGAGTCTAGCGGCTCGTGCCGAAGTTGTGTTTGGCGAGCCGTTACATGGAGACGCGGCGGGAGCTATCGCTAAAGTCGGTAATGAGCCCCATCCGCTGACTTACTGCCTTAGCTGCAAAACCCGAGAAACCTCTCCATGCGACGCGAATCGCCGAGGGCAAATGATCTCCGCGCCTCCGGGAGCGGCTGGAATTGTTACTCGAACTGCGTTGCGGATGGGCGCGCATTCTGACCCGCGTGACGCGCGGAACGGACGTTCGAGTTAATGACCGCTAACCGTTCGCCCGTGTGTCGGTCGTTCTCGTATCGCATCGCTTCTGCCCTCCGGATTCCCCTAAAACCCCTATCCATCCTGCTTCTCCGCTGCATCCACCTCGGGCCATCCTTCTGTGATCTGCCTCACGCCGGGTTGTGAGAACCAATACCCATGTGACGGGGGTCACGTCCCGACGTGAGTACACTCACTGCCCCCCGGTGCCTGTCTCGGCGATCTTGGAAGGTTCTCCGGTGTGTGCTGTCCCGGATAGATGCGGGGGCTCCGTGAAACGCTGCGGTCTGGTTTTTCTTACTGCCTGGTTGCTGATGATGACAGCGGCAGTTCCTCAACTCTCGTCTCAGGCTAAGAAGTCGGTCAAAGCCCCGGCCAAGATGACCAACGACGAGTGCCTGGCCTGCCATAGCGATCCGACTCTGGCGAAGGACGAGAACGGAAAGCAGATCAGCCTCCACGTCGACGACGCCAAGTTCAAAGCTTCCATGCACAGCGTCTTTGGCTGCGCCGATTGCCACGCCGACATCAAAGGCTTTCCGCACGATCCCACGCCGGTGATGCCCAAGTGCTCCACTTGTCACGCCGACGAGCAGGGCGCCTACGATCGCGGCGTCCACGCAAAAGCCGCGGCGGCCGGCAACACCAACGTCGCCAAGTGCCAGGATTGCCACGGCAGCGTTCATGAGATCCTGCCCGCCAGCGATCCCAAGTCGAAGGTCGCCCACACCAACATTCCCGCGACCTGCGGTGCCTGCCACGGCCAGAAATTTGCCATGGCCTCCGGCGGCATGACCGCAGCGGCCTATACCTCTTACCAGGAAAGCGTTCACGGCAAAGCGGTCGCAGCCGGCTCCGAGAAAGCCGCGGTGTGTACGGACTGTCATGGCGAGCACGACATTCTCAGCGCTGTCGACCCGAAGTCGCCGATCAACAAGTTCAACGTTCCAGCCACCTGCGCCAAGTGCCACAACGACATCAAGCAGCAGTACATGCAGAGCATCCATGGCACGGCCATTGCCCGCGGCAACTGGCAGGCGCCGGTGTGCACCGATTGCCACGGCATCCACACCATCAAGGCTCCCAAGGATGCGAACTCGTCGGTCGCCGCGGCGAACGTCAAGAACACTTGCGCGTCGTGCCACGAAGGCGTGCGACTTTCGAAAGAGTTCGGCGTGCCTGGCGGCAGAGTTTCCTCGTACCTCGCCAGCTATCACGGCATGGCATCGGAGGTTGGCTCGAGCACCGTGGCCAACTGCGCCAGCTGTCACGGCGTGCACAACATTCTGCCCTCCGCTGATCCGCGCTCGACCGTCAATCACGCGAACCTCGCCAAGACCTGCGGACAGTGCCATCCGGGCGCCAACGACAAATTCGTCACCACGAAAGTTCATCTCGACGCCACCTCGAAAGCCGACGTGGGCTCGAAGATGATCGGCATGATCAAGAAGTTTTACCTGTGGATGATCTTTGCGGTGATTGGCGGCATGGTACTGCATAACCTGATCGTCTTCCGCAAGAAGTTGATCCTGCACCGCATCGGGCAGCCGCGCATCATGTTCCGCATGTCGCTGGGCCAGCGCATCCAGCACCTCACGCTGCTGCTGAGCTTCTTCATCCTGGTGCTCACCGGCTTCGCGCTGCGCTATCCGCAGTCATGGCTGGCCATGATCTTCGTCCACGAGCTGGTCCGCAGCTACATCCACCGCATTGCCGGTGTAGTGCTGATCGCTGTCAGCCTGTTCCACCTGTGGTATGTCAGCGCAAAACCGGAAGGCCGGCAGCTGATCAAGGACATGCTGCCCGACTGGAAGGATGTCACCGACGCGCGTGACGCATTCCGCTTCTACCTGGGTTACAGCGACCAACGTCCGATGTTCGGCCGCTTCACCTACGCCGAGAAGATGGAGTACTGGGCGCTGGTCTGGGGCATGTTTGTCATGGCCTCAACCGGATTGATGGCCTGGTTCAAAGTCGGCGTCGGCGGACGCGTGCCGGGCTGGTGGGTCGATGTCGCCATCACCGTTCACTTTTACGAAGCGGTTCTCGCGACGCTCGCCATCATCGTATGGCACCTCTACGGCGTAATATTCGATCCCGATGCCTACCCGATGAACTGGGCGTGGTTTGACGGCAAGATGTCGATTGAGCACTACGAACACGAACACCCGATGGACATTGGCGCCATCGTAAAGGCTCAGGGGTTGGAAGAAGAGTCCGAAAAAGTGTCTGAGGAAGAAGCTGCCGAAACCACCGGCAGTCGCAAGTAGCTACCGGAGTGCGAGATCGAAACGTCTCGCACCCATTTAGTGGGATTGTCTATAGCATGGGCGTTGCAGGACGATTCCACCGGAGCAGCATCTGCAACACTTGTGCCCAGCTTGGCACTTAGGGTGAGGAAGGGAAAATCGCAATGACCGAGGACACGCAAGGGGTGAATCCTCAGGCCGAGCATCCGCCTGTTTCCAAGAGTCTCGTCAAGAATCCTATTAGCCTGATCGGCATTGCGTTGGCAGCAGTAGCCTTCGCCAACATCGTCTTCCTGGTGCTGATCGACGTGCTCGCCAGCCAGCCCTCGCCCTATATTGGCATTCTTGCTTACATGGTGGCGCCGGGATTTCTAGTCGCTGGGTTTGATCCTGATTCCACTCGGCATCGTGATCGAGCGGCGACGCCGGCTGCGCCAAATGGGCGCCCCACATCAGTTTCCGCGGGCTTGATCTGAATAATCCTGCACAACGCAGTACGTTAGCGTTTGTCCTCAGCTTCGTGGTGGCGTTTTCGCTGATCAGCGCCGTCGGCAGCTATAAAGCATACGAGTTCACCGACTCCGTACAGTTCTGCGGTCAGCTGTGCCATACCGTCATGCATCCGGAATTCACCGCTTACCAGGCGTCGCCGCATGCGCGCGTTGCCTGTGTGGAATGCCATGTCGGCTCGGGCGCGAGCTGGTATGTGAAGTCAAAGCTGTCGGGCGCGCGCCAGGTGTATTACACCGCGATGGGAACTTTTCCGCGGCCCATTCCCACGCCGGTTGCTAACCTGCGTCCTGCGCCGCAAACCTGCGAGCAGTGCCACTGGCCGAAAAAGTTCTGGGGCGCGCAGCTCAAGACCTTCACCCATTACGGCGTCGACGAGCAGAACACGCCGCGGGTGATTCGCCTGCTGATTAAGACCGGCGGCGGCGATCCTTCGCTGGGACAGGCAGGCGAAGGCATTCACTGGCACATGAACATCGCCAACAAGATCACCTACTTTGCCACCGACGAGCAGCGGCAGGTGATTCCCTGGGTGCGCATGGAAGACTCTCAAGGCCGCGTGACGGAATACGCCAGCAAAGACACTCCGCCAACCCAGGCGCAGATCGACAACGCCGGCAAGCGCCGCATGGATTGCATCGATTGCCACAACCGCCCGTCGCATATCTACACCCCGCCCGACGTCTCGGTGGACCGCAGCATGAGTGGCCGTATGATCGACGCCAGCCTGCCCTTCATCAAGCAGCAGGGCGTGCAGGTGCTCGCCGCCGATTACAAAACCAAGGACGAAGCCGAGAAGGCCATCGCCGACAATATTAACAAGTTTTATCAGGACAAATATCCGCAGATGGTTTCCGGCAAATCCGACAGCGTGAAGGGCGCAGTCGCCGAACTGCAGCGCATCTACGACACCACCTTCTTTCCCGACATGAAGGTGAACTGGAAAACCCATCCCAACAACATCGGCCACCTGTACTTCCAGGGCTGCTTCCGCTGCCACGACGGCAATCACGTCAGCAAAGACGGCAAAGTCATCAGCAAGGATTGCAATGCGTGCCACAGCGTACTGGAGCAGGTGGAAGGCACCACCCAGATCGCGCAACTGCCGGCACAAACCTTCAAGCATCCGGTGGATATCGGCGACCTGAAGAACGTGAACTGCTCGGACTGCCACAGCGGGGGAGTAGGGCCGTAAGGCGGTTGGCAGTTGTCAGTTGTCGGTTGTTAGCTTTCAGGCGTCAGCAATCAACTCTCAGTTCTCAGCCGTCAGTCTACGAGTCGCCTGCCTCTGGGTGTCATCCTGAGCGCAGGTGGCCTGCTTTTTGGCCGCCGGAGTCGAAGGACCGCTATACCCGAGGGGATGATTCCGGATGTAGGGGTCCTTCGACTACGGCGCGCAAGAACAGCGCGCCTCCGCTCAGGATGACACCTTTGGGAGACAGCTTAACGACCGGAAGGGTCATTACGGACTGCTGAGCGCTGACGGCCGACTCCCGATTGCCGATTGCTGAGTGCTGACTACTCCTTTCCTCAAAGTGACATCCGTCACAACCCCCGGTGATAAGACTCACGGCCCCCTGGGTCGCCGAAATCCTATCTTGGAGGCATAGAAATGAGCCGTAGTAGCCCCTAAGGGCGTGTGAGGTGGAGCAATCATGACAAGTAGCGAAAGTACCCATCCGGCAGGCAAGAAAGAATACAAACCGCGGCTGATCTTTTGGGAGGTCACCAAGGGCTGCAACCTGCGCTGCATTCACTGCCGCGCCACGGCCACCGAGTTGATGTCACCGGCCGACCTGCCGACCGACAAAGCGCTGAACATCATTTCCCAGATTGCCGAATTCTCCAACCCCATTCTTGTGTTAAGTGGCGGCGAACCGCTGTATCGTCACGATATTTTTCAGCTGGCGGACTATGCCACCAGCCTCGGCATTCGCACTGCGCTGGCTACCAACGGAACCCTGGTGACCAAGGACGTCGCCGAGAAAATCCGGAACGCCGGCATCAGGCGGGTGTCGATTTCGCTCGACGGCTCTGACGCGACCACGCACGACACCTTCCGCGGAATTCCAGGCGCTTTCGACGCGGCCGTCTACGGCATGCGCAACCTGCAGCAGGTCGGCGTCTCGGTGCAGATCAACACCACCATTGCGCGGCACAACGCGCATCAACTTCCCGACGTACTGGATCTGGCGCGTCATCTGGGCGCGGACGCGCTGCACACCTTCCTGCTGGTTCCCGTGGGATGCGGCGTCGATATTGCCGCCGAGCAGATGGTCGCTCCGGAAGAATATGAGCGCATGTTGAACTGGTTCTACGATCAGTCGCTGGAAGGCGGTATCGAATTGAAGGCGACCTGCGCACCGCACTACTTCCGCGTGATGCGCCAGCGCAGAGCCGCCGATCGTATGGCCGGACGCGAGCACGCTGTCCCCGCCGCGGTTGAACCCAGCGCCATCGGGCCGACCGACATGACAATGCCGGGATCTACAGGAATCTCCCTGAAGCCGGGCGGTGGGCCGCCAGCCGGACACACGGGTCACACGGGTCACACGGGTCCATCCTGGCGGCCACCCCGGCGACATGAATGCCATGACCAAAGGCTGTCTCGCTGGAACCGGTGTCTGCTTCATCTCGCACGAAGGCGAGGTCTTCCCCTGCGGCTATCTTCCTGCGATCGCGGGCGACCTGCGCAAACAGAGCTTTGCCGAGATCTGGAACGACTCGGCTGTCTTCGCCCAGTTGCGCGATGACGACAACCTGAAAGGCAAGTGCGGATGCTGCGAGTTCCGCCATGTCTGCATGGGTTGCCGCGCCCGCGCCTACGCCGCCACCGGCGACTTCCTCGCCGAAGAGCCCTTCTGCGTATACGAGCCCGGCACCTCAAACCAGATGATCCGCGAATCGGCAATCAAGTCCGCGCGCTGAGACTTAAGTCATAGTTTGCGAATCCCAGTCGAGCTACGATTTACGCATGGCAGCTCACATCAGCACCGCAAACCCATCCCGCATGCGCACCATGGTCATTCCCCGCGAGCATGGCGCCTGGGGCATGCTCCTGGTGCCGCTGGCAACGGGTGCCGTCGTGGCGGCCCGCAGCGGCATCAATGGTGGCGCGCTTGTGCTGTTTGTACTCGCTGCCATGTCGCTCTTCTGCTTGCGCACTCCAGTCGAGAGCTGGCTGGGTACCTCGCCGATCAAAGCGCAGAATGCGCATGAGCGCACGGTTGTTTTGCGCACCATTCTCGCGATTGCAACCCTCGCTCTCGCAACCCTGGCCGCCTTGCTGTGGAACGGCAATCATGGGCTGGTGGTTATCGGCACGATTGCGATGCTGGCGTTTGCGGTGCAGGCAGGCGTTAAAAAGCTTGGACGCAAGGGCAGGATGCCGGCGCAGATTATCGGCGCAATCGGTCTGACCTCGACCGCAGCCGGAGCGTATTACGTCGCAACCGGACGTCTTGATCGCACGGCGCTCGCGCTGTGGCTGGCCAGCTGGTTATTCGCTGGCGACCAGGTTCACTTTGTGCAGCTCCGCATTCACGCCAGCCGCGCTTCCGGCTTCGAGGAAAAAGTGCAGCAGGGACTTCCCTTCCTGCTGTCGCAGATCGCACTGATCGCGGTTGTGCTGGCTGGCTGCCGGCTTGGCTTCTTCCCGGGTGCAGTGGCCATCGCTTTTCTGCCGGTCTTACTGCGTGGGACATTCTGGTTTATCCGCAAACCGCAGTCTCTCGACGTACATAAGCTTGGCTTCACGGAGTTGGGACATTCGCTCCTTTTCGGTGCCCTTCTTTGCACAGCGTTTTTGTTGTAGGCTGTCGTCCCTACGGGACTTTTCCCCATTAAATGACGGCTACCCAGGACTTCACTTCGCTACGTCCTGGGCTAAGGGCGTATCCATCCCTTCGGGATTCGGTTGCCGATGGTGCAGACCGTGATTCGCCAGGACAACCGAGTGTTGCGATGCCGGCGAAATCCGCAGCAGATTTGATGGGGGACGGAGTGGGCGTAGCAGGCTGCAGCGGGGTTGTGGTTAGCAAGAGTCGTAGCAAGGGAACAGAGCACCGCTCCTTATGCTGACAAGGCCCTCGGGTGAATATCGTCGCAGCGAAACGGCCATACTTTTCAGGTGCCGGCGCACCTGCGGCGGTTGGTGGGCATAATCGAGAAATTGTCGTTCACGACAGTCCGTCAACGCGCTGGTAGCAATGTTGATTACGGCTGGCTAAGTTTTCTGGACAGAATCAGAGCGGCGGCATCATGATTACCCTGCCTGCCAGCAACAACGGCCTGGCGGCGCAAGTTGGCACAGTCCGCGAGCTGGTTTCGCGGAATCTGAGCCACCTGCAATTGCAGAACGGCGCGATGACCATCGTCGACCTGGAACAATTGGAAGCCGAGTTAGACACTGCGCCGTAGAAAGGCGATTGCGTATGCGGGCATGGCCGAAACTCGCATCTCTGCTGATTCTCCTCTCCCTGGCAAGCGTGGCACAGCATTCCAGTTCTGCGGCAAAAGGAGGCTCCGCCATGGCCTTCACGATAACTACATCAGCATTCGCTTCAGGCGCGGCGATTCCCGAGCGCTACACCTGCAAGGGTGAGGACTTGTCTCCGGCGCTGGAATGGAAGGACGCTCCCGCAAAGACCGCCGCCTTCGCCATGATCATGGACGATCCTGATGCCCCTGCCGGCGTGTGGGTGCATTGGGTGTTATGGAACCTGCCACGCTCGGCGACCTCTTTGCGGGAAGGCGTTGCCAGGAGCGATCAACTTGAGGACGGATCGCAGCAGGGCCGCAACAGCTTCGGCAAGACCGGCTACAACGGGCCCTGTCCTCCGCCGGGCCAGACGCATCGCTACTTCTTCCGGCTGTATGCGCTGGATGTGAAGTTAAATCTCCCGGCTGACGCGGACCGCTCGCAGCTCGACGCAGCTATGAAGGATCACGTGCTCGCGCAAGCGGAATACATGGGCACATTCCACAAGTGAGCGCGTGCTCCCGCCCAGGCCCAACTACAGGGCCAGAACGGGGCACCCAACCTGTCATCGTGCCTGCGGGTAGAATGGCTATCTCGGATCCCATCGATGCCCGCAAACTGGATCTTCTGGCTGGTTTTCAACCTGTTCGTGCTGGTGATGCTGGCGCTCGACCTGGGTGTCTTCCATCGCAAGAACCACGTCATCGGGTTTCGCGAGGCCATCGCCTGGACATCGTTGTGGATGGGGCTGGCCGCGGCCTTCGCGGTGTTGATCTATTTCTTCGGACACCGGCTGGTGCCGCACCCCACCCGGCCGAATTCGCAGCTCACGCTGGAGTTCGTCACCGGCTACATCATCGAGCAGTCGCTGAGCGTCGACAATCTCTTCGTCTTCCTGCTGATCTTCCGCTACTTCAGCGTGCCCCAGGAGTATCAGCGGCAGGTGCTGTCCTGGGGGGTGGTCGGCGCTCTCATCATGCGCGCTGTCTTCATCGCAGCCGGGGTCACGCTGCTGGATCGCTTTCACTGGATCATCTACATCTTCGGCGCCATCCTGGTTTACAGCGGCATCAGCCTGATGCGGCAGCACGGTGCCGACATCCATCCGGAAAAGAATCCGGTGTTGCGCCTCTTTCGAAAACTGTTTCGCGTGACCAAGGATTACCAGGGCGGCTCGTTTTTCGTGACGCTCGGCGGCTTGTGGTACGCAACCCCTCTCGCCCTAGTGTTGACCGTTGTAGAAACGACCGACGTGCTGTTCGCCGTGGATTCGATACCGGCGGTGCTGGCCGTCACCCGCGAGCCGTTCATCGTCTACACCTCGAACGTGTTCGCGATTCTCGGGTTGCGTTCGCTATTCTTCGCGCTCTCAGGAATGCTGGACCGCTTCCATCTCCTGCACTACGGGCTGTCGGTGATTCTGATTCTGATCGGCATCAAGATGCTGGTGTCCGACTATGTCGATATGCCAACGTATCTTGCGCTGGCCTCGGTGGCGGTGGTGCTGGGGATCTCGATTGGGCTTTCGCTGATCTTTCCGAAGAAATTGGGCGCAGCGGCTTGACCGCTGAAAGTTTCACTTCTACGTAGCGCACTTTTTACATGTCAAGAGGCAAAACGCAACAGTTTTTGCGTAACTGCATGATACTAAACGGGATATAAATTTGCTAAAACGTGCCATTTATCCCATAAATATGCTATAATGAACTTAGAGTTGAAGTTTAGCCCTGCCGTGCTGGCAGGGTTTTGTGTTTCTGGCCTGAAAGCAGCTATTGGAAGCGGATGTTGTCGCCGCTGACGACGGAATGCTTCTGGTACTTGGCGTCATTCCTTAGAGGGTGGTCGAGCCGGTAGTGAGCTCCGCGGCTCTCTTCGCGTGCCAAGGCCGAGCGGGCAATCAGCAGTCCGGCCTCCAGGATATTGGCAGCCTCGTGGGAGCGGCGATCGCCTGACGCCGGCAGCTTCGACTGAAGGGCGCGCAACTCGGGCACGACCTGCTGCAACGCCTTGCCGTCGCGAACCACGCCGACGTGCTGCCACATCAATCCCTGAACTTTCTGGATGAGCTTCTCGGATTCCGCCGACTGGCCGTTGCTGCTGGTCTGCGCGAGCTTGGCAGGCGCGCTCGCTTGCTTGCTCTTGCGACCGCCGACATGCTCGCGCATATCCTGCGCAGCGCGCGCTCCATAGACCAGCCCTTCGAGCAGCGAGTTGCTGGCCAGGCGATTCGCGCCATGCACGCCGGTACACGCGACCTCGCCGGCTGCGTACAGGCCGGGCAACGACGTGCGTCCCCACAAATCGGTGCGAACGCCGCCCATTGAGTAATGCGCCGCCGGCCGGATCGGCACCAGCTCGCTGGCGATGTCGATGTTGTAGCGCATACAGGTGGCGTAGATGGTGGGAAAGCGCTTGCGTACGCGGTCGGCATCGAGATGTGTCAGGTCGAGATAGACGGCGGCGTCGGGCCGCTTCACGCAGCTCGAGCTCATGCGTGATGGCGCGGGCCACGACGTCGCGCGGAGCCAAGCTCAGCCAGCTCGTGATACTTCGGCATGAACCGCTTCAGCTCCAGGTTGCGGAGATACGCTCCCTCACCTCGCAGCGCTTCGGAAAGGAGAAATCGCGGAGCGCCCTTCAGAAACAGCGCCGTGGGATGGAACTGCACGAACTCCATGTCGCTGATTTCGGCTCCGGCGCGGAAGGCCATCGCGACGCCATCGCCGGTCGCGACTTCGGGATTCGTGGTGTTGCTGTAAACATGACCCAGGCCACCGGTCGCCAGCAGCACCGAGTTCGCGCGGACCTCGTGCAGTTGCCCGGACTGGTCGAGCACGCGCACGCCGATGACGCGCGCATCCTCGACGAGCAGGTCGGTGGTGAATTCGAATTCGCGAAAGTCGATCGCCTTGATCGCAGCGGCTTTCAGGTACAGCGCGCGTCCGATCTCCCGGCCGGTTGAATCACCGTGAGCATGCAGCACGCGGTTGCGGCTGTGCGCACCCTCGCGCGCAAACACGATCTTGCTGCCGGCGCGGTCGAATTCGGTGCCCCACTCGATCAGCTCTTCGATGCGCGGCGGACCTTCTTCGACCAGCACGCGCGCGGCTTCTTCGTTGACCAGGCCATCGCCGGCCTTCAGCGTGTCCTCGAGATGAAGCGAAACTTCGTCGTCATCGCTGAGCGCGGCGGCGATTCCGCCCTGCGCATATTGAGTATTGGATTCGGTGACTTCGCGCTTAGCAAGACACAGCACGCGGCCGACGGAGGCGAGCTCAACCGAGGCGCGCAGACCGGCAATCCCCGCGCCCACGACGATGAAATCGGTTTCGGCTGGAAGGGGGTTCATCGCTGAATTGATGGTAGCACGCAGTGGGGAGGGCGGAAGGGAGGGTTGTCTTTCGCAAATGCAAAACGGGAATGACTGTGCCTGTGCGGCGCGCGACGCGTCCATTTACACTAGGCACTTGACTCGCATTCCTGTTCAAACTCCGTCGCGATCCTACGAGGTGCTGGTGCAGCGCGGTTTGCTTCGCTCCGCGGCCACGGCGTTGCGCGATCTCATTCCGCACGACGCGCGCGTATTCTTTCTGACGTCGCCGCCGATTCGCAAACACTGGGCGAAGCCGCTGCAGAAGAGCTTCAGCAAAACCAAACGTGATGTCGAGTTTCTCTTGCTGCCCGAGGGCGAGCGAGCGAAGACGCTGGCGCAACTGGAGAAGCTTGCGGAGCAGATGGTTCGCGCGGGCGCCGATCGGCAATCGGTGCTGCTCACGCTCGGGGGCGGCGTGGTCGGCGATGTCGGCGCGTTTCTCGCGTCGATCTTCATGCGCGGAATTCCAGTGGTGCAGATTCCGACGACGCTTGCTGGCGCAAGTAGACTCGGCGATCGGCGGCAAGACCGGCGTCAACCTGAAGGCGGGCAAGAACCTTATCGGCACGTTTCATCAGCCCCTGGCGGTGCTGGTCGATCCGGAGGTGCTGGCGACCTTGCCGGAGCGCGAGTATCGCTCTGGACTGTTCGAGGCGATGAAGTATGGCGTGATTCGCAATCCGGCGATCTTCGACCTGATGGAGCAGCATCGCGATGAGTTGCTGCAGCGCGATGGTGAACTGCTGGAGAGGCTGATTGCGGAATGCATTCGCGTCAAAGCGGAGGTGGTGAGCGCGGACGAGCGCGAGGGCGGCGAGCGTCGCATTCTGAACTTCGGCCACACTGTGGGACATGCGCTGGAAGCCGAGACCGGCTACAAGCGTCTGCTGCACGGCGAAGCGGTGGGGTGGGGCATGATCGCTGCTTGCGCGATCGGCGAGAAGATGAAGCTAACCGACAGGCGCGACGGCGCGGCGCATCATCGACCTGGTGCGGGCGTATGGACCGCTGCCGAAGGTCGACGTCAATGCGAAGAAGGTGTTCAAGCGACTGCTCTCGGACAAGAAGACGGTGGGCGGCGTTCCGCACTTCGTCCTGGCGACAGCAATCGGCAAGGTGGAAGTAGTGAACAATGTTTCGCCGGGGACCGTGATTGAGGCGGTGAAGTCTCTCGGCCGCAAGGCGAAGGCATCATGACCATCGAGCACAAGCCGGAAACTTCGCAGCAGCGCATTGTCGGCGCGGCGCCGGCGGGGGCGCGCGACGAGGCTTCGGCGTCGGTGGCCGTGCGCGATATGTTTACCTCGATTGCGCCGCGCTACGATCTGCTGAATCACGTGCTGTCGATGAACGTCGATCGGGTGTGGTGGAACCGCACGGCGCGCATGTTCTCGGATGTGTTGCAGCGGCCGGAGGCGCAGGTGCTCGACCTGTGCTGCGGTACCGGTGACATGACCTTCGCGCTGCATCGTCGTATGAATGGCGGCGAGTTGGTTGGCGCGGATTTTTCGCACGCCATGCTGGTGCGCGCGGAAGAAAAAGTCAGGCAGCCGAAAGATTAAGTGGGTCGAAGCTGATGCGTTGAACCTGCCGTTCGCGCCGGATCAGTTTCAACTTGTAACGTCGGCGTTCGGCTTTCGCAATCTTGCCAACTACGATCGCGGGCTGGCGGAGATTTTTCGAGTGCTGGCGCCGGGCGGAGAAATCGGCATCCTCGACTTCGGTGAGCCGAAGGGGCTGATCGGCAAGATCTATCGGCTGTATTTCAAACGGGTGCTCCCCGCGATCGGCACCATGATCTCCGGAGTGCGTGGGCCGTATGCGTACCTGCCGGCATCGGTGCTGCGCTTCCCTTCTCCCGACGAGATGTTGCAGCGCATGCGCGACGCGGGATATCGCGACGTGTCGTGGACGCCGTATACGTTTGGGATTGCGGGACTGTATCGAGGGAAGAAGGGGCTAGGGGGTAGGGGCTAGGGGCTACGGACTAGTGGCTAATGGATGGTACCTCTCTTTTTGTTTTTGACGAGAACAACGAAACTGGAACCGCCACGACAGCTGAAATAATTAAAGCCTCGATCGCCGTGAGGAAAAACAGACCAACAATATTTTGGCGGTTCAGCAAATCTCGAATCTGCTGCATGAACTAGCGAAAGGGATACCATGGTTCCCCAAAACCACCATGCCACCCAATACCTGCGCCAGATAAACAGCAGTCCTACAAAAACGAATGTTGAAACAAGCGTAGTCCGCTCCCAACCAGGGGAACAAATGGCCAACTACTAGCGCTAGAGCGATACAAATCAACCCGATCAACCTTAACCACCAACGCTCTGCGATGTCAGATTGCAATTGCTGATCCCCTAGAGAAAGCTTAATCGGTCTAATCAAGACAACGGAGCTCTTGCGCTACTGCGTTGACTAATCCCTAGCCCCTAACCCCTATCCCCTGCCTTAAAACTGTCCTTCAGCGCGTCCTCCACCGTGTACTGAATCACCCGCGAATAATCTGCTCCGAGGAACTGTTGCAGGCGAGCTGGTGTCCATGGTGTAGGAGCCGATGAGGTAGGGCAGAGCGTCGGGCGGGATCGAGGAGATTCCGAACTTCCACATCAGGCGCAGGACCGCGTGGAATGCGGCTTTCGACGGAGCGCGCTTGATCGTTGCCTGCGCGATCTCGGCGCAGCGCCGGATGGTCAGCGAATCGCCGCGGCCGGCCACGTTCAGGATGGTCATCATCGGATCGGCTGTCAGGCCGGTACAGCAGGTAGGTCAGCAGCCGCGCCATATCGTCGACATGCAAAAACTGGAAGCGCTTCTCGAGGTATTTGGGATCGCGCGGCAGCATCAGCGGCAGGCGCTTGCCTTGATCGCGCATGCGAGCGGCGCGCTTGCTCTTGCCGGCCGGGTTCCGCGCAGCGCGCCGACCATGTAGTTCTGCACGCGTGGCGCCAGTGAAGATGTGCGGCCGCAGAATGTAGATGCGGCAATCGCCCAGGCTCTCCGCGCGATAACGCACGACCTCATCGCTCTCGCGTTTATGGATGGCATACGGCAGCGTGTGTGCGCTCTGAGTGGCGAATCTTCTTTAACCGGGCCGTTGGTCTCCGGCCCGTATGCGGCAACGCTGCTGGGATAGATGAACTGCTGGATGTTGCCGCCGGTGCGATTGACGACGCTGATGGCTTCCATCACGCGCGCGGTGCCGGCAACGTTGATCTGCCACATGCGCTCGACGTCGAGAATGCCGGTCTGTTGCGGATCGAGGACGAAGGCGAGATGCACGACCGACTGAGCGCCGGTGCTGCGCAGCAACTCGATGAGTCGCAGGCAGCTGGCCTCGCGGCCCAGGTCCATCTGCTCAAAGCGGACGATGGAGGAATCTTGCGGTGGGCGCATGTCAACGCCCACCACGCGAAATTCCTGCAGAAAAGGAAGCAGCCTGGTTCCCAGATTTCCTGAAACGCCGGTGACCAGGACACTTCGATTTGCGGCCATGATTAGTGAGGCGCAGTTCCTGAGTCTGACGCAGGGGGAGGAGGCGTTCCGCTCGCACCCGCCGGAGGTTGCGCAGGCTGTGCCCCGGCCGGAGGCATCGGCGGCATGGGCTGAGCACCGGGAGGACCGGGACGCGGCGGCATGCCCGGACGAATCATCGTCTGCGGAATCGTCGTCGGCGTATCGGGTCCAAAGTATGCGTCATTCAACTCGGGAGTGACGGCCTTCTGAATTGCCTCAAGCTTCTCGGCTGAAGGTCTGGCGCTGCACGGTCTGCGAGATCTGCGTCTTCACTTCGCTGAGTGGCACCTGGCGAACTGAAACGACTTTGTAGATGTAGAGAGCGGCGGGATCGGCGTAAACCGGCAGAAATCTCTCCCGCTTTCAGATCGAAGACGGCTTCGTGCGCTTCCGGCAGCGAGCCCGGACGACGCGCGCCGACGTTGACGTCTGGCGGAGTGGTCTTGACGTTGCTGCTATCCATCGCCTCTTTTTCAAGCTTGGACGGATCTTCGCCGGCGACCCAGCGCTGCCGCAGACTTCTCAGCCAGGGCCTTCTGCGCTTGCTGGTCGGGCTTCGGATTGTCGGGAGTCATCTGCTGCATCGGAATGATGATGCGCTGCAAGGTGGCCTCGAGATATTTCTTCTTGTTCTGGTCGTAATACGCCTGGATCTCCTGATCGCTGGGATGCGCGTACTTTTCCACGTAATGCTGATTCAGAGCTTCGGCCAGAATCTGGTTCCGGGCAAAATGAAAAATCTGCTGGACCTTGGGATCATTTTCCAATCCAAGCTCGCGCGCGGCATCGGCAAAGGTCAGCAGCTTGGCATACTGGGTGGCAAACTTGCGGCGAATATCCGGCGGCACCGGACCTTTGTCGGCAGGCTGCAAAGCGTTGGTGAGCTGCTCAAACTGCTGGCGCGTCATGCTGGAAACGCAACCCTTGGGCGCCACGCCATTCTTTGCGGGACAGGCGCCCTTCAAGGTGAGGACGGGCTCGGTCATGGGAACTGCGCTGATGGAAGGCGTAGTGGCTTTGGCAGGCGCCGGAGTCGGAGTCGCAGGCGCCGGAGCCTGACCGGCTGCCGGTGGCGGGGCCTGCTGTGGGGCAGTTCCCTGGCCGTAAGCGGAGTATGCGATGGCACACGACATGGCGAGCGCCAACAATGTAGGACGTAGCATGAAGAGATGTTCCTCCGGGAATAGTGCCGCCTGGGGCGGAGCAGGTGGACGCAAAAATCGTAACACATGGAGCACGAGAGCTGCTGTGAATGCCGCAGGTTGGCGGATGGCAGCGGAACGTGAATAATCGTTAAGGATATGAGCGACGCCGCCAGAACCGCCAGCATGCAGCGCGAGAAGAAGGCCGTCGCTCTGAATTCCATCTTTGCCGCAGTCTTCATCACCGTGATGAAGGTGGTGGTCGGAATTGCCACGGGCAGCCTGGGAATCCTGTCGGAAGCGGCACACTCCGGCCTCGACCTGGTGGCGGCGGCGGTGACGTACTTCTCGGTGCGCGTCTCCGACAAGCCGGCTGATGCCGAGCACCAATACGGCCACGGCAAGATCGAGAGCTTCTCGGCATTCGTGGAAACGGGACTGCTGCTGCTGACCTGCGTGTGGATCGTCTATGAAGCGGGCAAGCGGCTCTTCTTCCACTCGGTCGATATCGAACCGACGATATGGGCGTTTGTGGTGATGGCGATCTCGATCGTGGTCGATCTCTGGCGTTCGCGACGCTTGCGGCGCATCGCCGACAAGTACGACAGCCAGGCCTTGCAGGCCGACGCGCTGCACTTCAGCACTGACGTCTGGTCGAGTTCCGTGGTGATTCTAGGACTCGCCGTGGTGATGGCTGGGCGCACGTATCATGTGCCGTGGCTGGCGAAAGCCGATCCTATCGCTGCGCTCTTCGTGGCCTGCATCGTGGTTTACGTCAGCTCGCGCCTGGCGTTGCAGACGGTGGACACGCTGCTGGATGCGGCTCCAGCAGGGGTGCGCAATCGCATCATCGAAGAGGTGCGTCGGGTCGACGGAGTGCTCGAGG
Organism: uncultured Acidobacteriaceae bacterium; assembly: GCA_963698845.1. Lineage (GTDB taxonomy): Bacteria > Acidobacteriota > Terriglobia > Terriglobales > Acidobacteriaceae > Bog-257. The sequence continues at coordinate 531,382 of CAVOSH010000003.1, read as the reverse complement.
TGGATCGCGTCCGCATTCGGCGTTCGGGCAGCCGTTACTTCGCGGACATCTCCATTGCGATGTCGCGCAATGTCACGTTTCAGAAATCGGAGCAGGTGGCGAACGAGGTTTCCTCGCGTATTCGCGGGTTGCTGCCGGACGCCGACGTCATGGTCAACGCGGTAGCGCGCGCCAGCCGCCAGGAAAGCCTCTTCGACCAGATTCGCGCCGTGGCCACGCGAAACAATCTCAATGTGCACGACATCAGCGTGCAGGATATCGCCGGCAAGCTGCACGTGGAGCAGCACGTCGAACTCGACGAACGGCTCAGCCTGAAAGAAGCGCACGATCGCGTGACCCGGCTGGAAATGGAGATGAAGCGCGATGTGCCGGAGATCTCCAGCATACTGACGCATATTGAAAGCGAGCCGGCGACGATCGAAACTGGCGACGGGCTGCTCAAGGTGCCGACCTTCGAGAAACGCTTGCAGGCAGTCACTGAGGGATTTCCGGAGGTCGTAGATATGCACGACCTGATGTTTAAGCGCATCGGCGGTCGCCTCTATCTGTCGCTGCACATCACCATGCAGGACGATCTGCCGCTCTCGCGCGTGCACGATATCCAGACGGCGGTGGAAGGACGATTTCGGCAGGAAGTGCCGGAATTGTTCCGTGTGCTGATTCATCCCGAGCCGATTACGGATAATCGAAGGTGAGGAAGCGGCTAACAGCTCGGATTGCAGTTGGCAGTTAGCAGCCTCTTGCTGCTCCCCAGAAGTTACAAGAGCCACTGCAACGGGGGGATGGCCCTCTGTCGACTAGCAGGTTAGCAGTTGCCAAATGCCAAGTGCCAATTGCTAAGTGCCAATTGCTAGTTGCTAGTTGCTAGTCGCCGGCCGTTCAGCAGCGTCCCGCTGCACCGATTCACTCCAAACCAATAGGCCAGCTCGCGATAGTCGGTCGCATCGAAGATGGCGATGTCGGCGTCCTTGCCAGGCTCCAGGCTGCCCTTGGCTGACTGCAATCTCAGAGCGCAGGCGCCGTTGTAGGTGGCAGCGGTGATGGCCTCGGCGGGAGACATCTTCATGTGCGTGCACGCGGCGGAGAGTACGAACGGCATCGACGGCGTGGGCGCAGTGCCGGGGTTGTAGTCGGTGGCAAGCGCGACGGCGACGCCGGCATCGATGAGTTTCCGAGCAGGCGGAAACGATGGCAGCCCCAGAAAGTAATTCGCGGCGGGGAGAAGCGTAGCCACCGTGTCGCTGTTTGCCAGCGGCGCGAGATCGGCATCACTGACGAAGTCCATGTGATCGAGCGACGCAGGCTGAAATTCCAGCAGCGGCGTGAGTTCTGCCGGAGTCAACTGGCACACATGCACGCGCACCCCGAGGCCGTTGTCGATTGCGGCGCGCAGGATGCGCTGCGACTGCTGCATGGTAAAGGCTCCGCGTTCGCAGAAAACGTCGACGAAGCTTGCCAGCTTGCGAGCCGCCGCTGCAGGAATCATCTGTTCGCAAACGATGCGCACGTATTCGTCGGGATGGTCGCGGTGCTCGGGCGCAACCACGTGTGCTCCGAGCAGGGTTGGCACGACCGAGCCGGGCCACTGACGGGCTGCTTCGGCGATGGCCTCCAGCGACATGATTTCGGCTTCGAAGCTGAGGCCGTAGCCCGACTTGGCTTCGACGGTCGTCGTGCCATATGCGGTCATTTCGTCGAATGCACGAAGAACGTGGGACGCGAGCTGCTCTGTCGATGACTCGCGCACTCCGCGCAGGCTGGCGCGAATACCACCGCCGGCTGCGGCAACCTCCTCATAGTTCGCGCCGGCGATGCGCTTCTCGAAGTCAATCAGCCGCGGGGCGGTGAAAACGGGATGAGTGTGGGAGTCAACAAATCCCGGGAGCACGATCTTTCCGCGACAATCGATTTCTTCGACCGGTCCGAGCAGCAGATCGTGTTTTGTGATTTCGCCGGTTGGGCCGACAGCGACGATGGTTTTGCCGTCGATAAGCACCGCCCCGTCAGCGATGATGCCAAGGTCAGACATGCGTGGACCGCGACGGGGAGCAGGGCTCGGTCCGCGCAGCGTTAATAATTGCGCGGCGTGCGTGAGGAGAGTTGCCATGGATGCTTAACAGAGTATCTGCAGTGGAAGATGATTTCCAGAGTGGCGCCTCTGACTGCTGATCCCGCGAGTAAACTACGGAGGGCAGCTGTATGGACACTGCCTGACCCGGATAGCAAGAAGGGCAATCATTACAGGGGAATCGAGGCTTAATGATGGCAAGCGAATCTGTGCAGACTACGTGTTGTGTTGTGGGCGGCGGACCTGCGGGCGTGATGCTCGCCTACCTGCTGGCGCGAGCCGGCGTCGAGGTTACGGTGCTGGAAAAGCACCAGGATTTCAACCGCGATTTTCGCGGCGATACCGTGCATCCCTCGACGCTGGAGGTGATGTACGAACTCGGCATTCTGGAAGACTTCCTCAAGGTGCCGCACCAGCAGCTCACTTCAACCGGCGGGGTTTTTGGCGACTTTGCCTTTCGCGCCGCCGATTTTGCCTCGCTCCCGACACACTGCAAGTTTGTCGCGCTGATGCCCCAGTGGGACCTGCTGGATTTTCTTTCCGCTAAGGCAAAGGATTTTCCCAGCTTCAATCTGCGCATGCAGAATGAGGCCGTCGATCTGATCCATGAAGGCGGCCGGATTCGCGGTGTAGTGGCGAAAACGCCTGCGGGGCAGGCGGATATCCGCGCTGACCTGGTGGTTGGTTGCGATGGGCAACACTCGATAACCCGCAGGGCTGCGCACTTCGAGGTACTGGAGCAGGGCGTGCCCATCGATGTTTTGTGGTTCCGCATCAGCCGCACGGACAACGATCCGGAGAACCTGTTCGGCAACATCAACTACGGCTCGGCGCTGATCCTGATTCCTCGCGGCGATTATTTCCAGACAGCGCAAGTCATCCGCAAAGGCTCGTTCGATCAGATCCAGCGCGGCGGTATCGAGGCGTTCCGGCAATATGTTCGCAGGATCGCGCCGTTCCTCGGCGATCGCGTGGAGGAGCTGCGCGATTGGGACCAGATCAAACTGCTCTCAGTGCAGATCAATCGGCTGCGGCAGTGGCATCGGCCGGGCTTGCTGTGCATTGGCGATGCCGCACACGCGATGTCGCCAGTGGGCGGAGTGGGCATCAACCTCGCGATTCAGGATGCGGTGGCGACAGCGAACCTGCTGGGCGATGCGCTGCGTGAGCGACGGATCACCGAGGCGATGCTGGCGAGTGTCCAACAGCGCCGCGAATTCCCGACGCGCGCCACGCAGTTCCTGCAGGTGCAGGCGCATAAGGGGCTCCAGGGAATCTTCCGCAACCCCGGCCCGGCGATCGCGCCGTGGCAGCTGCGGGCCGTGGTCAGCATTCCGGGAATTCAGAAAGTAACGGCGCGGGTGATTGGGGTCGGCATATTGCCTGAACACATTAAGGGCGTGGGGAGAGAGAAGAAGTGCCCGGTCCCGATGCTGAAGCGAATCGCGATTGGCGCGGGATTGCTGGCGGCGGGTGTGGTGATTGGAGCCAAGATCATCCAGGGGCAGCGCCGGCGGCGGCGGTACGCTTGGACGGCGGAGAGGGTGGGGTTCTAGGTCGTCTTCGTGCGTTCCTGCCAGCAGCGTGGCTCATCTCCCGCCCTGGTCCAAAAGAAGGACCAGAACGGGGCACCCTCTTTTCGCACTTCGTCTGCTCCGCTCTCGACGATTGTCATCACGACGACGGCTTCAGCCGAAGGAGGGATCTGCTTCTGGTACGCGGAAAGCAGATCCCTCGCGCCGAAAAACGCGGCGCTCGTGATGACAATTCTTCAAGGTTGCAACTTGCAGCCAAACGGCCTTTCCAGCACGAATCTGGCGCGGCAACATCTTCATCAACTCTCAATTTGACGGGTATGCGAAGTGGTGTTAGTTTCTTCCTACACTGGAAAGGAGGATGATCCCAAATATGATATCTGACAGTCATTGTAGTTTCTCAAGTGAGGTGGCTGAGGCTTAGGGCTTCTGCTCTAAATCCTCGCAAGACTCCTGGCTTTTGGTGTCTGCCGCTGGGGCCACATAGAGTGGACAGCCTCAGGCCAATTCCAACAGCTAACCGGAAAAGACCCGCTGGCGCCGCGCGCTGCGGGTCTTTTTCTATTTTGCGTGTACTCTTCTTGATTGCTTCGAGGTGAATCATGCAAACTGCCGTTCAACCCGCCGGAGAGGTTCCCCTAGTCGAAACCGAGCGCCTCCGGTTACGCGGGCATCGTCCCGACGATTTTGCTGCCTGCTGCGCGCTGTGGTCCGACCCCATCGTCAATCGCTATACGTCAGGCAAGCCGCTGACCCCTGAGGACGTGTGGGCGAAGATGCTGCGCTATCGCGGATTGTGGGCGATGCTGGGTTATGGATACTGGGTGGCAGAGGAGAAGACCTCGGGCGAATTCGTGGGTGAACTGGGGTTCGCGGACTTCAAGCGCGACCTACAACCCTCACTGGACGCAATCCCTGAGAGCGGATGGGCGTTGCTGCCGCGCTTTCATGGTAAGGGCTATGCTACCGAGGCTGTGCAGGCGGCCATCGCCTGGGGCGACGAGCAATTCGGCGATCGAAAGACCTGCTGCATCATTAACGTCGAGAATGCAGCGTCGATTCGCCTGGCTGAGAAGTGTGGCTATCAGCAATGGCAGGTAAGCGTGTACAAGGAGCACAATGTGCTCCTGTTCACGCGATAAAAGCAAACAATCTAGCGGGGCGCGCTGGAAACACCAGCCTTCGGCTTAGTCGTACCCGGCGCGGGCTGATTGGCTTGCGAAGCACTGGACCCAACTGCGGCAGCACCGTTCGCTGCAGGAGTGCCGGGCGTCGCCGCCGTCTGCTGCAAACCATGCTTACCAACCGCGGCTTCACCAGGTTTCAGCCTGCGGCAGCAACCGCTCACCATGTCGCCTTGCGGCAGATTGACCTGAGAGGAATAGGGAAAGGTCTCGCCGCGCACGTTGTCGTGGCATGCAGCCTTGGTGATAGTGCCGGAAAGTGCGAAGCCGCCATTCATCGGCGCCAGACCATCTTCGCGGTGCCAGTTCCAGACCTTCATGTCGGAATCCCAATAAAACGTTCCCAGAAAATCCTGGTTCGGCTGGTTGACCCCGAGATAACGGGCTGCGCCGTCGGTGAACTGCACACTCCACTTCGGACCGTAGCCGAAGCAAACCATGTCGGGCGGGTTGGGTTCCTTCACTTCATTAAAGTTCTGAATGCGTGCCCCCTGGCTGACGGGCTTTGCGGGAGCCTCGGCAGCAGGAGCGTCTGAAGTTGGGGTTTGCGCCGCGGGCGCCTGCGCCGCAGCAGAGATCGACAGCGCCAAGCAGACCAGGAACCCACTCGGCCAAGCGGTCATTCGTGCCATTCCGGCCCTCCCGAAAAGTGATGGCTGAAAGATGATGTTCTCTGGAAAACGGCTTGCAGTCAACTGAAACTTTTGCCGGCAATTGCCAGCCCCTTTTTGACAACCTGCTCAATCGATTCCCGCAGGCCCATTGCCGAAAGGGCTTCGGCGCTCACCCAGCGCACGTCGCTGACGTCGCTGGCTGCATGGGCCTCGTCGCCGGACAGCGGCTTGCACAGGTAATCGATCAGTACATAGTGGTACTGCGTCCGGCCAAGCGCGTCGGCAAAGATGCTGTCGAAGACGTCGAGCACTTCCCCAACTTCGACCTCCAGCCCGGTTTCCTCCTGGACCTCGCGGCGGATACCTTCGCGCAGCTTTTCGCCCAGTTCCAGCATGCCGCCAGGGACGGACCATTCGCCACGCAGGGGCTCGGTGTCACGGCGGACCAGCAGAACGCGGCCAGCCTGCACGATGACGGCGCCAACGCCAATGATGGGATGTTCGGGGTAGTCGCGTTTCACCTGGGACCTGTCGCCGGCTGAAAGCCGACTTTTGATTCACTAAGTAGCTGTTTGCGGCGAACAGAAGGTGCGCCCCTTCTAGAATTCATTTGCCAGCAAGTATTCATTGGTCTGCCGGGCGATCAAGGCTGAAGAAGTTCGACGGGCTGAAGCCTACGACTTTCCAGCCCTTACCGGCTCCTGTTTCAACTGGAAGCGCATCTGCACGCTGCGGCGCGCCGTCATCGTCGGTAACCGTGTATGGCAGGGCGTCCATGTCGATTTCTGCGGTTGCCGAGGCATGATCTTTCTCGATGGCAGCCTGCAGAATCTGGTAGCGAAAATTTACTTGCTGATACTGGCGAAAGAAGGCGCGCAACTGCTGCTCCAGGTCGCCATAGCCCGAGAAGTCATGCTTGTCGAAGACCGACAGGATCTGCTTAATGTTTTGCGTCTCGACGCCGGTGCGCAAGGGCTCCAGCACATCCTGAACGATCTGGTCGCTGAGACTCAGCTTCTCGTCCGCAGAAGAATTCTCCGGGGAGGTGTTGTGCCGGGGGCGGCCGCCTGCGACTGCTGTTGCTGCGGGCCATCCAGCCGTAGCCGTTGATCGCGTGCAAAACATTGCACATGGCGGCAGAGCGAGACTATCAGCAGGAGCCAAGAATAGAATATTTGGGTTCGCATTCCATTACACCGGGGTGCGGGCCTCGCGGCCTCTCGTGCATAATACTGGGTTAGCTGTCGCGATGCAGTAACTCCGGAGCTTTCGGCTCAAGAATCGAGCTCGCCCGGCCCAAGTGGTTGGCCAGAAGCTGTTTGAAAGGGTGCCGGCCCTGGCCGCCCCTAAGGGCGGCAAGAATTGGGTACGGTAAGCACGCAACTTTGTGGCGTGTCAAGGGTTACTGGGAATGTGGGCAGCATCGCACTAGATCGAGTCGTGCTGGTCGGGGGGGCCGCTCAGGGGACACCGGAGCCGCCGGCCGCAATACGGGGCGAATTGGCTGAACCTGTCGTTTTAGAGATGCTGAGCGATGCCGAAGTCATGCTGCGCGTGGCTGCCGGCGACGATTCTGCGTTCAATTATCTGGTGGAGAAATATCGCCGCCCGATGATCAGCTTCATGTACCGCATGACGCACAATCAAGCGGTGGCCGAAGAGCTGGCGCAGGAAGTCTTTCTGCGCGTGTATCGCTCGCGCCTAAGTTATGCGGCGAGCGCGAAGTTCACGACCTGGTTGTATCGCATCGCGACCAACCTGGCGGTGAATCACGCGCGCGACACCAAGTACGAGCGGCCCGAGAACACGGTCAACATCGACGAGCCGGATAGCGATACCGGCATGACCATGGATGTTGCCGACAGCGGCTTGAATGCGGAGCAAAATATTCTGCGCCGGGAACGGCTGGCCGCGATCCGCAAGCAGGTGGAGGCGCTGCCCGAACGTCAGCGCATGGCCGTGTTGATGCACAAGTATCAGAACATGGATTACAAGCAAATCGCAGAAGTATTGAAGCTGAGCGAATCGGCAACCAAGTCGTTGCTGTTTCGCGCTTATGAAACCCTGCGGGAAACCCTGAAACAATTTATTTAGCGGAAGTAGGGTGCGGTTATGAAGTGCGAACAGCTTCGTCAGGAATTCATGGAAGTGGTGCTGAGCGGCATGCAGAGCGTCTCGCCTGAGACGCAGGAGCATCTGCGCAGTTGCCCGGCGTGTGCCGGCGAACTGGCATCCTTGCAGCGGACGATGGGCCTGCTTGACGAGTGGCAGGCGCCGGAGCCTACCCCGTATTTTGCTACCCGATTGCAGGCCCGGATGCGGGAAGAAGCGCTGTCGCCAACGCGTGACTGGTTCGCCTGGCTGCGCCGTCCGGCGCTGGCCGCAGTCGCAGCTGTATTGATCGCGGTTGGCGTTGGACTGCTGGAACTGAACCCGTTTAACCACGACAGCAATACGGTGGCGACGAAAGACGGCAGCGTGGTGCGCGTGAGTACGCCGGGAACCGCAGTAAATGATCTGCAGTATCTCGACAAGAACGCCGACCTGTTTGCAGATTTCGACGCTCTTGATGGACAATCCTCAACGGAGTAACTGGAAAGTCGTGCGTCTGGCCAACTTCATCTCGCTGACCCTGCTGCTGGTGCTCAGTGCGATGCCGACGTTTGCTCTGTTTCCGTGGCAGCATCATGGAGGCGCAGCGCCGGCGCCGCCTCCTGCGCGCCAGAGCGCACCGCCGCCCGGGCAGAATCGCACCGCCCAGCTCGCAAGACTCAGGGTAATAACTACACGTTCCATCTGAAGGGCCCGGGTCCACATCGCGGCGATTGGCTCCGGAAGTACATGGCCCTGCCGCCCGCCGAGCAGGAGCAGAAACTGCAGAACGATCCCGGCTTTCCGCAGCCTTTCTCCGGAGAAGCAGAATCATCCTGCTCGACCGTCTGCGCAAGTTCAACAGCCAGCCTCCGGAGAAGAAGGCCCAGATCCTGAACCGGATGGAAACCTTCGAGCACATGACGCCGGAGCAGCAACAGCACGGCGCGCAGCCTGTATTCCCGCTATCGCAATCTGCCCGACGATCAGAAGACAAAGATTTCGCAGGCTTATCGGCAGTTGCGCGGCATGCCTCCATCGGCGCGCGAACAACTGCTGAATTCCGACGAATACCGCAGCAACTTTACCGACGATGAACGCGACCTGCTGCGCGGCATGGCCGACCTGAATGTGGGACCGACGAAGTAGACTAGAGTTTCGCTCAGTCCGGCGCTGATTTCAGCCGTCCCCGCGGAAAATCATTTACCATTTAAGTTTGACCTGGATCACTGCTGCTTGGTAACCAGCACAGTGGCACTACGCTATCTATGACTGAATTCATTCGCGACACATACCAGTACCGGGAACTGATCTGGGCCCTGGCGCTTAAAGAGCTGAAGATTCGCTATAAGCGCTCGGTGCTGGGTTTCATGTGGGCCCTGCTGAATCCGGCTTTCATGATGCTGGTGCTGACGCTGGTATTTTCCAGCATCATGCGCTTCCCTATCCCTCATTACGCAATTTTCCTGTTGAGCGTATTGCTGCCCTGGACGTTCTTCTCGCAAACGCTTTCCTACGCGGTGGAGGCGATCGTCACCAATGGCGACCTGATCAAGAAAGTAGCGGTCCCTAAGCTGGTCTTTCCCGATGGCGGCAGTGGTCTCCAATATCATTAACCTGCTGCTATCGTTGATTCCGCTGGCATTGCTGGTCCCGATCATGCGCCATCCGTTCTACTGGACGTGGCTTTACCTGCCGGTCCCTATATTGGCGCTGGTAATTTTCACCGCGGGTCTGACCTTCTTCTTCGCCGCAGCCAATGTGTACTATCGCGATGTGGCGCACATACTGCAGGTCGTGCTGTCGGCCTGGTTCTATGTCACGCCCATCATCTATTCGCATCGACATGATCCCGGCAAAGTACCGCTGGATCTTGAAGCTGAATCCGATCATTTATGTGATTAACGGATTCCGCCTCGCGGTCTACTACGGTCAATTGCCTAAGGCGCCTTCGATTATTGCTTCCTTCGTCTGCGCCTTTGTCAGCCTGGTGATTGGTTTCGCTCTATTCAAGAAATATCAGGAAACATTTGTCTACTACGTCTAATTTGCCCATGTCTTACGATCCGCCAGTAATTCGACTGGAGAACGTCACGCAGCGCTTCCGGGTCATCCACGAGAGACCGGACACGATGCGCGAGCTGTTCTCCAGAATGTTTCGCCACAATGCCAGCTTCCACGATTTCGAAGCGGTGAAGAATGCCTCGCTTGAAGTCCGGACGGGGCAGGCCCTGGGAATTATCGGGCGCAACGGCTCCGGCAAAAGCACGCTGCTGAAGATCATTGCCGGCGTCTACAAGCCCACCTCCGGAACGGTGGAGGTCAACGGCACGCTGGCGCCGCTGATCGAGTTAGGCGCAGGATTTCACCACGAGTTGACCGGGCGCGAGAACATCCTGCTGAACGGCCTGCTGATGGGCTACTACCAAGCGGGAGATGCTGGAGCGCCAGCAGAGCATCATCGACTTCGCCGACATTGGCGAATTCATTGATGCTCCGGTGAAACAGTACTCGTCGGGCATGTACATGCGTCTGGCATTCTCGGTGGCGACGGAAGTGAATCCGCAGATCCTGCTGGTCGACGAAATCCTGGCGGTCGGCGACATCGGCTTTCAGGAGAAGTGCTTCGAACGCATCAGCAAGTTCCGCGAATCAGGCAAAACCATCGTGATGGTGACGCACACCATGGACAACGTGCGACGGCATCTGCGAGCGCGCCGTCCTCATCGATCATGGCTCAGATTCTGGTGGATGGAAAGCCGGACGAAGCCATCGCCCTGTTTAACAACCTGATGAACGTGGAGGTTGTCGCTGCCCACTAGGGCGACGCCAGACCATGCACGTTGTCTTCGTGCTTCCCCGATTCTTTCCCTATCGCGGCGGATATGAGAATTCACTGCTCGCTTTGGCGAAGTACATGGTCAAGCACGGCCATCGGGTCACCGTCTTCACCACGGTTGCTAATGATCTGGAAGCTTTCTGGCTGCCGGAATTCCGCCGGTTTCCCGAAGGACAGATCGAGATTGATGGCGTAGTGATCCGCCGCTTCCCTATCGACTACAACAAGCTGCGCCGTCGCGCCAGCCGTTTTCTCGGGCGCGTTTCCCTACTGGAGATGGAAGGCGAAATACTGGCGGCCATCCTTCCGCATTCCGGGTATGGTGGACGCGATGAGCAAATCCGGCGCCGACCTGATTCACATCGGGCCGCTGCCCTACACCAATTTGATGTATGCCGGATTCGAAGCAGCCGAAGCCTGTCGCGTTCCGGTGGTCGCGACGCCTTGCACTCATCTGGGCGAGGAAACGAATGACGAAGTTGCCCGCCACTATGTTCAGCCCTATCAGATCGATTTGCTGAAGCGCTGCGCCAAGGTGATCTGCATGACCAAGACGGAGATGCACCGGCTTGCGGGCTTCGGGGTTACGTCCGAGAAACTCGTTGTCGGTCATGGCATCGACTTCGAAATGGCTGTCGGCGGAAATCCGGAATACCTGCGCACCCGTTATGGAGTGGATGGGCCCGTGGTGCTTCACCTTGGCATGAAGGCATTCGACAAGGGCTCGGTCACCGTGGTCGAAGCCATGAAGCTGCTGTGGGCGCGCGGATCTAAGGCATGGCTGGTGATGGCTGGTCCCAGCCTGTCGGCGTTCGACGAGTGGATTGCGGCGAATGCACAAGGCTATCCACGATTTCTGAATCTGCCGCCCTTCGCGGACGAAGAGAAACGCGACTTCCTGGCTTCGGCAACGTTGTCCGCACAGCCCTCGCGTGTGGAATCGCTGGGACTGGTGCTGGTGGAAGCCTGGGCCAACTATAAGCCGGTAATCGCTGCCGATACCGCGGTCGCACAGGAACTTGTAGCGGAGAGTCAGGGTGGAGCGGTTGTTCCCTTTGGCGATGCTGCACAACTGGCGATGGAAATCGAAGCGATGTTAAGCGATCCTGAACGGCGCCGGACGTTGGGAGAGAACGGACACAAGAAGGCACTGGAGTACGAAGGCAATCGTTTGTGGCAGCGCAACCTGGAAGTGTTTGAGAAAGTTGCCGGCGGAAGTCGATAGACATTCTCTTCCGGCAGCTCAAACGGCGGCTGAAGATTGCAGAAAAACTGCGTGGTTGGTAGGCTTTTCAAAGGATTTGCTCCCCACCAACTCGTTCCATTTTGAGTGGCAATGAGTTGAGAATTTCGCCTCAAGCGCTGGCTCGTCCGATGTGAGTTCACGCTCTTATGCCCAACATTTTCGGCAATCTTAACCATCGCAAGCCCTGGAATATCGATTTCCCCAGGAAGGCGACGGAGGCCGATGTTGTTTCCTGCTTCCGGCTGTTACTGGGGAGGAAGCCGGGCGAGCAGGAATGGGGAGGGCACATCTGGAAGATCGGCGAGGAGCTGGGGTCGGTGGTCAGTACATATCTGAACTCGCAGGAATTCGCCAAGCGCCGGCTGTTGGACACCGGAGTCGGCCACTGGCAGCTCGTCAGCATGCCGACCTTCAAGATGTATGCTTCGGCCGAGGACAAGTCGATCGGCCAGACGATCATCTACAAACGCGAGTACGAGCGGCCGGTTACGCAAATGTTCAAGAAATACTTGCGGCCAGGGATGGGAGTCCTGGACCTGGGGGCGAACATTGGATACTTCAGCCTGCTGGCGGCGTCACTGGTGGGCCCAGCGGGATTCGTGCAAAGCTGGGAGCCCGCTCCTCTGAATGTGCGGGCGCTTTGCGCAAGCCGCGCCGTGAACGGGTTCGACAACATCGAAGTCGTGCAGGCTGCGGCGGCTGAAAAGAATGGACTGCTTCAGTATTTTCGCAACTCCATTAATGGCAGCGTCGCCGGTGTGAAGAACGCGACTCCGGACGATTTGTTCACCGCTGAAACCGTGATGGGACTTCGGGTCGACGACCTGCTTTCCCCGGATGCTCAGGTAGGATTCATCAAGATTGATGTGGAGGGTTATGAGTTCAAGGCGCTGGAAGGCGCACGGAAAACGATCGAGCGTTGCCGGCCCATCATCGTGAGTGAATTCGGACCACCGAGCTTGCAGGATTGCTGCGGCGTGTCTGGACGTGAGTACCTGGAGTTCTTTGCAGGCCTCGGGTACAACCTATTGTCCATGACGACATTTCGAATGAAATCAGGAAGCGTAGCTGAGATTCTCTCCCGCTTCGAGGAAAGCGGCAAGGACCACATCGACATCGTGCTGCTTCCCCGAACTTAAGCTGTTCGCGCACCGGCGTTGAGTTTCGATTAGGACGATGAAGACCGCCATCATTACGCCCCCTATTGTTAATCCCGAACACCTGTACGGGGCCGAGCGGCATTACGTCGGGATGGTGCAGGCGTTCCGCAAAAAAGTTGAAACGGAGTGGATTCAGGTTCCGGTCAGCGAGTACAACTGGGAAACGGTGCTGCAAGGCTACCTCGATTGCTACGAGCTTGACCTCTCGCGTTTCGACGTCGTCGTGTCCACCAAGAATCCGACGTACATGGCGCAGCATGACCACCACGTCTGCTGGCTGCTTCACCAGATGCGGGTCTTCTACGATCGCTTCGATGACGAGTACGGCGGTCTTCCGGCGCAGACCCTGGCAGAACTGCGGCAGCAGCGCGAGGTCGTTCATCGGCTCGACACGCTGGGCTTGCGGCAGGTGCGGCACATCTTCACCAACGGCCACGAAACCGCTCGCCGGTTGAAGTTCTACAACGGCTTTCGATGCCGACGTGCTGCATCCTCCGGTCTTCGCCAGCGGTCACTATTGCGGCTCGCAGGATTACTTCCTGCTTCCCGGCCGGCTGCATCGCTGGAAGCGGGTGGACTTGGCGTTGCGCGCCATGCAGCACGTCAAGGCGGATATTCCGTTGCTGATCGCGGGCACGGGTGAGGACGAAGCCTGAGTTGCGCAAGCTGGCCGCGCGGCGATCCGCGAATCCGTTTCCTGGGCTTTGTCGGTGACGCGGAGTTGCTGGACCTGTACGCCAATGCGCTCGGCGTTCTGTTCGTGCCCAAGGAAGAGGACTTCGGCTACATCACGGTCGAAGCGATGCTCAGCCACAAGCCGGTGATCGTCTGCAAAGATTCCGGCGAGCCGGCTGCTGCTGGTGAAGCATGGCGAATCGGGATTCGTCGTTGAGCCCGACCCGGCTGCGCTTGCGCACGCCATGAATACGCTGATCGCCGATCGCCAGCTCGCGCGCGAGATGGGTGAAGTTGCCCGGCAGAACGCTCCCGGCACAGTCCTGGGAGCCGATTGTCGATCGCCTGCTTGAGGCGGCATTCGAAGAGCGCCAGTCACACGAAGTTGCTCGAGCCGGAATCCGCCGGCTTGCCGCCGCTGCTGCAGACGGCGCGCGAGCCGGTGCGCGTGCTGGTCACCGACAACCAGGTGCTGGAGCCCGCCGTCGGGGGCGCACGAGTTCGCGTCAAGGAAATCTGCAAGGAGCTGGCGGAGCACTTCCCCACCGAATACATCGGCGCTTACGACTGGCCCGGGCCACCCAGCGCACCGACGAATGGCCGAAGCCCACCTGGCATTCTCGCGTCCTCGCGCTCTCACCGGCGCACTACAAAGCTCGCGGCGCTGGCTGCAGAAGTTAGTGCCGGGAGGTTCGGTCATCGATGTCAGCTTTTCCTGGATGACGCGACTTTCGCCGGAATTCGTCCGCACGCTGCACCAGAGCGTCGCGCAAGCGGACGTCGTCGTCTTCACTCATCCCTGGGTCTATCCGCTGGCGAAGCATCTGCTGAAAGACAAAGCTCGTCATCTACGACGCGCACAATTTTGAATACGGTTTGCGCTCGCGACTGCTGTCTTCGAGCTTTGCCGGACGCCAACTCGCCGCCAACGTGAAGCGCGTGGAAGGCGAACTGGTGCAGCGCAGCGACGACGTCTGGGTGTGCTCGTGGGACGATGCCGACGCCATGGCGAAGACTTACGGCGTGCCGCGCGAGCGTTTTCACCTGGTGCCCAACTGCGCCGACACTCATCTGCTGCGGCCCGCAAGCGAGATCGAGCGCGAGCGGCCAAAGCGCTCGCGGATGGACAGGACCGTGACGTCGCCGTCTTCGTCGGCAGCGGCTACGGCCCGAATACCGAAGCGGCGGCATTCATCATCGATGCAACTGGCGCCGGCATTCCCCGACATGGTCTTCGCCATTGCAGGAAGCGTGAAGGAAGACTACCTGCGCACTCATCCCTCGGCGCTGCCGGCGAATGTTGAGTTGCTCGGCGTGCTGAGTGAGACAGAGCTGTACTCCATTTTCGCGGCCGCCGAATACGGTTTGAATCCGGTGGAGGTTGGCTCGGGGACGAACCTGAAGCTGGTGCAATACATGGCGGCGGGACTGGCCATCGTCTCGACCGGAGACCGGTGTCAGGGGCATCGAGCGCGCGGCGGAGATCTGCGTTGTCGCCGAGCGCGCTCAGTTCGCGAAGGCGCTGGCGACGCTGCGGGAAGATCCTGCCAAGGCGCGACGGCTAGGCCTGCTGGCGCGGACGGAGGCCGAGCATCATTACGACTGGTCGGCGGTTGTGCGTGGAGCGGCGGAGCGAATCAACTCTCAGTTGCGCTACCGGCGGCGCATGAATCCGCCCTTCTTCTCGGTGGTCATTCCCACCTATAACCGCAAGGACCATCTATTGCGCGCTCTGGACGCACTCGCGCGGCAGACCTTTCCTGATTTCGAGGTCGTCGTCGTCGACCAGAGCGATCCGCCGATGGAGATTCCCGACGAGTATCAGGCGCAAGCTGAATGATGCGCTGTGTGTACTCGGAGCAGCGCGGACCCGCCCTGGCGCGCAATAAAGGCATATCGCGAGGCTCTCGGTCACATTGTCGCATTCACCGACGACGACTGCATTCCCGAAGCCGATTGGCTGGAGAAAGCGGCGCGCCACTTTGACCAGCGGCCGCTCGCCGGGCTGGAAGGCACGAATTCGCAGCGAAAAACTTGGCGATCCCAAGTGGCGCACCGTGTCGAACGTCGGCTTTGAAGGCATCGGCTTCATGACCGCCAACATGTTTTACCGTCGCGATCTGCTGCGGCGGGTCGAGGGCTTCGACGAGCGCTTCCACGATTTCCGCGAAGATACCGACCTGGCTTGGCGCGTCATGGAATTCGGCGAGATCCCTCACGCTCGCGACGTGGTGGTCTTCCATCCACCGCATCCTGCCACGGTCGAGCGGGAATCACAGGTCGAGCGCGCCAAGATGTTTCGTCTCGATCCGCTGTTGCTGGAGCGGCATCCCGACAAGTACATTCAACTGCTCGCATGGAAGGCCATTATCGCCACAAGCCGGGATTCTGGCATCACTTCGCGCGCGGGCTTGCAGGAGTCAGGCGTGGATGCGCCGGTCGGCAAGCTTTTCCAGTTACTCCGCGTGCATGATCCGGAATGGTGGGCACAGGTAACCAACAATGACGGTCAAGCTGACTGGAGACGGCTCCTGAGGATTTTGCCGCCATACAGTCGCTGCTCGCGACTTATTCCCCAACCGCTGCACGACAGCAGGAGTCGAATGCATAGGCCGGTGCGCCGCGATTCGCGCAAGCGGGAACCGAGCCAACAATCCGCGAAAAGTGAAAGGACTTACACGAGAGTTGTTATGGATGTGAAATCGTAATGCATGGGAACTTGCGGACGGCGAGGATGGGTTGCTGAAACTCGCTGGCCACTCGACGCGCGAAGAATTCGAACACGACCGCCGGCACATCGGCGAAAGAGATCATTCAGTTTTGCTCGATCACTCGAGAGATGCGGGGGTTTGAAATCGGCAGTGGCGATGGCACCGTCGCGCGGAATACTGGCGCCGCAATGCTTGTCGCTCGATTGCAATGACATCAGCGCATCGTTTCTGGAGAAGGCACGCGCCAACTGCGTCCAGCATGCCAACCTGTCGTTCCACCGCATCGAGGATAAGTATCTGGATCATCTGCCGGCTGAGAGTTACGACTTCGGCTTCTCGCTGCATGTCTTCATTCACTTCAACGCCTATGATGTTTTCAACTACCTGCAGGCGGTGAAGAGGCTTCTGAAGCCGGGCGGAGTCTTCTACTTTGACGCGTGCACGTTAGGCCAGCAAACCATGACAGTTTTCCGCGAGCACGTGCAGATGTATGCCAGCGCGCCCGAAACCATCCGCGGTTTGCTCAATTTCAACCATCCTGAAACGCTGCGCAAAATCGTTCAGGAGGCTGGCCTCAAGATGTCGACTCAGTCTCAGCCGTCACGTGAAGGATGGATGAAGATCGTGGTCAGCAAAGCTGTCGACGGCGGACGAAGTGATTTTCGCCGCTTAAGCGCTAGTGGCAGTTGACCGCAGCGCCGCGCCGCACGCTGCGCTGTGTACAATCGGCAGCGTAACCGCGTGAAGACCGTCACCATCGCCATCCCGTCGCTGCATCGGCCTGACCTCACCGGCCGCTGCATCGAATTCATCCAGAAGCAGACGATGCCCGCTTCTGAGTGGGAAATCGTCGTGATCGAGAACGAAGCGCAGGCGGGAAAGATCCTTCCCGACCCGCTTCCGCTGAACACGCGCCGCATCGAGTTGCCCGCGAATGAAGGCACGACCGGCTCAATCAACCGCGCCGTGGCTGCTACCGAATCCCGTTACATCCTGCTGCTGAATAACGACATTGAGCTTGAGCCTGACTACATCGCCAAGCTGGTCGCGGCGCTCGGATGCCGATCCGCAGCTTGGGTTTGCCACCGGCAAGTTGCTGCGTGCCACGCAAGCGTACGCACCTCGACGGCGCAGGAGACGCGATGTTGATGGCCGGCGCCGCTTACCGCCTGGGCAATTTGGATCTCGACGTCGGGCAGTACGATCGCCAGATGCCGGTGCTCGCGGGATGCGGCGCAGCCGTGCTGTATCGGCGCGAGGCGTTCGTGGACAGCGGCGGGCTCGATCCTGACTTCTTTGCGTACCTGGATGATCTGGACCTCGCCTTGCGCGTGCAATTGCTTGGACTACGACGGCCTCTACCTGCCTGACGCAGTCGCCTACCATATCGGCAGTGCGACGTTGGGAAATACACTTCATCCGCGGGTGATCGAGTACATAACGCGCAATCAGATCTATTTGCTGATCAAAGATTATCCGCGCGCGGTCTTTCGGCATTTGCTGCCGCGAATCGTCACCTACCAATGGTTATGGGCGCTGTTTGCGATTCGCAAGGGCGGATTGGGGGCGTACTTTCGCGGAGTGCGGAGTGGGCTCGGCAAGCGCAAGGACATGCAGCACAAGCATGAGGAGCTGATTGCAAAGCGGCGGATCAGCGACGCAAAGTTTCTGGAGAAGCTGCACGACTCCGAGCGGCAGATTTACGCCTGGCAGCAGCGGCGAGCCGGCCACGATCGATCTTCTCTGCTGAAAATCTACTTCCTGCTGTTTCCCGGTCGATGAAGTTTAGAAGGTTGTAGTGAACCGCAGGGACGCGCTGCGCGAGGGACCGATGGCATTGCCGGAGAACAGTCCTCCGAAATCGATAAGATTGAGTTCGTTGTTCAAGTTCTGTCCATCCACCTGCAGCTTCATATCCACTTTATCGGTCTTGTAAACGTCGACTCCGGCAGAGGCGCTCAATAGCAGCGACGGGACGATTCGCCCACGAGCGAAATTGACGCGGTCCAGCACTTGCTGGCCGTATTCTTCCAGCGCAGTCTGGTAATCGCCGTCGAACTCAAAGGGCAAGCCGCTTCCGTACTGCACGCCGCCGGCGATCCAGAAGCGCGGCTTCACCTGGTAGACCCAGCGCGTGAAGAGGGTGTTGCGCTGATCCTGCGAGTCCGGGAAGTGGCCGGTTGTCTGGTCTTCTGCGTCCTGCACATTCTGACCCAGGAATAGACCGCCGGATACCGGGAACCAGACGTTTCCCACCATGTACGAGTAACTTATGAAACCTGACAGCCCGTGCCAGTTGGGTACCTCAATTTTCGCTTCCGCGCCGTAGATCTTGGCTCTGTTAAACGCGATGGGAAAACTGATGGTCGTGTTTTCGATCTGATCGTCGTCGGCGTAGTTGTTCACGTTGCGCAGGTAGTAATTGACGTCTGCGCGCAGGTTGTTGCCAAACGCCTTGGAGATGCCGGCCTCGTAGTAATTGCCCTGCGAGGGCTCGACCGGAACGCGCAGGAAATCCGGGTTAATGAACGACACCTCGAAGGAGCTCGACAGCAGGATGTTCTCGAAGGATGGCGTCTGGAAGACGCGGTCGTAGGAGAAGTGCGCCAGCAATCCAAGCGACGGGAAGTATCGCGAGATAGCGAAACGTGGATCCACCGATTGCCGGTTGACGATGAGCTGATAGTGGTCCCAGCGCAGGCCGGCGTTGATGGTCCAGTTGCCCAGACGGATCAGGTCCTGCACGAAGGCGGATTGCTCGAGATCGGGCCGCTGGCCCTGGCTGGGATAGGCGCCGGGAAAGCTAAAGGTCAGCGCCGTACCCTCATCGAACTGAGAGGGATCGGTGATGATGTAGTTGAAATTTTCGTGCAGCCAGGCGTTGTCGGACTCAACTCCCACCTTCCACTCGTTGCGCCCTTTGTTGGCGGTGACCATGCCCTTGAAATAAAACTCGTCAAACCAGTTGTGCTGGAAGAGGATGATGGGCGTGGAGAGAGGGTTGGAGTAGAAGTCGTTGGCGTTGTTGCGCACCATGGCATGGATATCGCCCACCACGTTTGGCGAAAAAATGTGGCGATAGCTGGCGATGAACATGGGCTCGAAGTTGTTGGCGTTCTGCTGCTGGCAGGGCGGGCCCTGCGTCTGGCCTGGCGCGTAGCACCAGGTTTGCTGCACGATCTCGTTGGGCAACTGGTAACGCGACAAGGCGTACCGTGCAATGAAGTCGAGACGATCGTTGGGCGTCAGGTCGCGCTGATAGTCGACCGAGAAATCGCCGAGGGTTCCACTGTTGGTGAAGTTCTGCGGCACCACCGGATTCAAGTAGTGGTCGGACTGCGATCCGGATGCGGTGAAGCCAAGCACGTTCTTCCCCCACGAGTACTGTCCCTGGGCGAAGGCGCCGGCGCTTTCGAAGCTGCCACCCGAGAGCACAACCTGTCCATGAAATCCGGGCTGTGGATCGCGCAGCGTGTTCAACTCCACCACGCCGCCCATCTTGCGTCCGTACTCAGCGGGAAAGCCCGCGGTGTAGACGGTCATGGAGTCGAGGTCGTTGGCGCCGATCTCGGGACCGAAGCTGGGCGAACGGTTGTCGGTCAGCGGAATGCCATCCACGACAAACTGCGTCTGGTATTCGGAGCCGCGCGGATGAAGCACGGCGTTGCCTTCGTAGAGCCAGCCCGGCTGAGAGTTAACCAGGTCCTGGATGGAGCGGCCCGGAAGTGAGGTCAGGCGCTTCTGAATCTCGGCAGAACTGATCTGATTGACCGACCCTGCCTGTTCCGGATCGATCAGCGTCGGCTCGCCTTGCACGGTAACCGTCTCGTTTACGGAAGCCACCTTGAGTTGAAGCGTGTATTGCACGGGAATCGAAGAGTGGACTTCCACGGTCCCGCTTGCCGGCGCAAATCCCGGAGCGTCGACCTGAAGCTGATAGAGGCCGAAAGAGAGGCGCTGCACGTCCAGCGTCCCATCACTACCCGTAGTGACGACGTTGCTGTAACGATTGGCTTCACCTGTGATCCGTACGGGCACCTTTACGGCCAGGCCCGATGGATCGACGACTTTGACGTGCAATTCGCCGATGCTGGTCTGTCCCTCGCCTAAGACGGAGCAGAACAGGCAGCAAACACCTATCAACAGGGAGAGTAAAGTGGATTTCAGCATTCAGGATGATGGGCTAGCAGACTTCTCTTCAGCATCGGCATCGAGCCGCTCTTCTGAATATTCCGTGGACTGGCAATCTGTTCAGCATAGTTTACCCAGATTCGTGTGCTTTGCTGTCACAAGGTGAAAGATATACTGAACAAACCGCTCCTCCGGGGAATGTACGGTCAGGATTCCAGCGTGTCGGAAAGCTACAACCCAGAATCGCTTATCCGGCTTGCCCGGCCCCTCGCCGCCGCTCCCGCCGCCGAAGAGCTTACCGAGCTGCAACGCGAGGTCATGGAGCTGTTCGACGAACTCCGCGGCCGATTGCTGCGTTACGTCATCAGCTTCGGACTATCCAGCGCTGACGGTGAGGAGATCATTCAGGATGCGTTTCTGTCCTTGCTGACACACCTGCAACGGGGACGCTCGCGGCATAACCTGCGAGGCTGGCTCTTCCGCGTAGCTCACAATCAATCCTTGAAGCGTCTGGCCAGTCATGAAAGACGATTCGTGCGGGATGGCTTCGCGGAGCTTGAGACGGACGCCCACTGCGATCCTGCGCCAAGCCCAGAGGCACAGGCAACCCAGGCGCAACGGCAGGCGCGCCTGCTGGCCGTACTGAACGCGCTCCCGGCACAAGACCAAAGCTGTCTGCGCTTGCGCGCCGAGGGATTGCGCTACCGCGAAATTGCCGCAGTCCTGGGAATATCGTTGGGCAGCGTTTCGGCTTCGCTGGCGCGCTCGCTGGGCAAGCTGGCCAGGGTTGACGAGAGGTGACTATGAACCGATGGGATCGTCACATGTCGGCCGAGGAGCTGTTGCGGTTCTCTGACGGAGAGCTTTCTTTCTTCAGGGTAATTGTGGCCAGAAGACATCTGGCGAACTGTTGGGATTGTCGAACGAAGTTGCGCCAGTCGGAGGACGTGATCGGCGAGTTCGTCCACCTGCACCATCGAACGCTCGATCCCCAGCTTCCTCCGCCAGCGGGCGCACGCGCAATACTGAAGGCGCGGCTGCAACAGATGGAGGCTCCTGGCGGGCACTCCAGCCTGATGAGAATTCCGGCGTGGTCGCAAATCGCAGCGGCGGGAATCTTCTTCGCGCTTCTTGTGGGAGTTTTGCTGGGCGGACAGCGCTGGACCGGATCCAAGGCAACGGGTTCGCAGCTTGCCATGACCTCGGCTGTCGAGCCCAATCGGCAGCTGACACCCGGCGCCACCCGTTTTGTAAGCGCCCATGAGCTGTGCGCGACCGAGTACAGCGACGACGCCGGCGATGTTTCCGCCGAGGTGAAAGAGCGCGTCCTGAAGGAGTATGGGCTGGCCGGGCGGCTGCCCACCAATTACGAACTGGATTACCTCATCAGCCCACAACTCGGCGGCACCGAAGACGTCAGCAATCTTTGGCCTGAACCTGCGACCGCGACCACCTGGGACGTGAAAACAAAAGATGCGCTGGAGAACCGGCTGCACCAGATGGTGTGCCGGGGAAATATCAGTCTGACGACCGCGCAGAAAGACCTGGCCACCGACTGGGTGTCGGCCTACAAGAAATACTTCCACACCACGCAGCCGCTGCGTCCGTCGTAACGCCTACAGCGTCCCCACCATTTCGCTCAGGCAGGTTTGGTGCGTCTCCTGGGCGAGCCAGCTGCACGAATTCGTTGTTCGGGCCCAGCACGATCTGCTTCGACTCCACCGGCTTCTCGGCAAGTTCGAAGCCCATGATGATGATCTCGTCGCCCTTCTTGATGAGGTGGGCCGCTGCGCCATTCATGCAGATATCGCCGCAGCCGCGGGGGCCGGGGATGGTGTAGGTTTCAAGGCG
Organism: uncultured Acidobacteriaceae bacterium; assembly: GCA_963698845.1. Lineage (GTDB taxonomy): Bacteria > Acidobacteriota > Terriglobia > Terriglobales > Acidobacteriaceae > Bog-257. The sequence continues at coordinate 509,277 of CAVOSH010000003.1, read as the reverse complement.
GGCGCCGCTGGTATTGCTGACCACCAGGACGCGCTCTCCCGGAATAAGGCCGACCATGTCCATCAATTCTTCGTCGATCGTGATACTGCCTACGTATTTCAGATCGGCTTCGGTAACTGTGGCCTGGTGAATTTTAGACCGTAACATCCATCGCATGGTTCTCGACTTTCCTCTCCGTGTCCCGCTCTCGTAACCCGGATGCAGGCACTCGCCCTCTATGTTAACAGCACGTCTATTCCGCCGTTAAGAGGGATCTTCCACAAAAATAGATGCTCCGCGCGGCGGCACGATACATAACTCCGGGCAGCAAAAAGCCGGTGGAAGGGTTGGCTCTCCACCGGCGGTTATGGTCCTTACCAGACTAGGTTTACTGAGCAGGAGCAGCAGCCGGTGCGGCTGCGCCCTTCTTGTGGTGCATCGGAGCCGCTGCCTTCTTCGGTTTCGGATAGGCATTCTGGCTCGGCTTCACCACGCTCTCATCAACCGGCGTCGTGTTCTGCAGATCAGCACACGCGTTCTCGTCGGCTCCCTGCGGTACCCAGACGATATCGGCAACCTTCTGCTGGCCGACGCCCTGACGGACCTCGACGCGGCTCGGGTCGATACCCTGCTGCTGTACCAGGTAGGCCTTCGCGTTTACGGCGCGCTGGGCTGCCAGGTTCATCGGATGACGCTTCTTGCCCGTGCCTTCCATCGGCGCCTTCTCGCCATCCGCGTAACCCACGATGACGATCTTGGCGTTCGGATCAGCCTTCAGACGGCTGGCTACGTCGTCCAGGATGGCCTTGGCAGTGTTGTCCACACGCCACGGTCTCTTCAGATCCGGGAACTGGATGGAGTTGACCTTGCTGCACGTCGGCGGTGGCGGCGGTACTTCGACGCCCACCGTGCAAGTGCCGGTGCCAGTCAGGTTGCGGGCATCGGTTGCAGAGGCGGTAATCGTAACCGGTCCGGCCGGCAATCCAGCCGTGTCCAGAGTGGCCGTGGTGCCGGTGCCGCTGATCTTGCCGGCGCTGGCCGTGTAGGAGTAGCTGCTGATCGGCGCGCCATCGGGGCTGCTGGCGGTCGTGGTGACCGTCACAGCGCCACCACCCTGCACCGTGCTCGGGTTGACCGAGCAGCTAACCTGCGGCGGATTCATCGGCTTCGCCTTCACGGTGTAGCTCGCCGAACACGTCGCGGGCTTGATGGGGTCCGGTCTGCCAATGAAGGAATGACCGCCGGCGTCAAGATTGCGGTTTATTTTGGGATCGGTCAGGGAGGCGTTGGCCGTGTAGCTTCCTGCCGCTACGCCCGTGGTATCGATCTGGGCCGACGCCTTGTCGCTGGAGTTCAGCTTGCCGCCATTCGTCGTCCAGGAATACATGACCGTGTGCTTGGGATTGAAGCCCGTTCCTGTCGCTGTCACGGTAACCGGTTCGCCTTCGATGACTTCCGTCGGCTGCACGGTACAAGCAGCGGTCGGCTGCGGCGTGTAGTAGCTGCCCAGATTGAAGATCGCGCCGGCCGCCAGCCGCACGTTGTTCCACTGGGTGTCGTGGTTTCCGCCGCGGATATACGGGGTGTAATTCGTGTAGATGTAGTCAGCCTGCGCTACACGAATCGAGAAGCGATGGTTGATGGCGTAGTCGAAGCCACCACCCACAGCCAGGGCGGCATTCCACTGATTCCCAAAGGTGGGCGGCGTAGGCGGAAACGCCGGCGACAGGTTCGCCGCACCGGCCATGAAGCGGACGAAAGGCGAGAACGAGTCGGTGTGGTACTTGTACTGCAAACCGGCGAAGGCGAATCCAATACCGGTGTAATTGGGCGCGCCGGTGCTAAAGTGGCCGCTGCCGTCGAAAATGATGCCCAGATTATGCGCCTGAGGGAAATACCAGGTGTTGGACGCGTCAAATCCGTTGACGATGTCTGGCATCTTGATGCCGAAGTCAGCATAACCGCCGACGTGTAACCACGAGTAACCGCCAAAAATCTCGTCTTTCGGCTGGATGGTTACCTGCGCTGCGGCAAACGTGCCGCACAGGGACAACAGCAGGCACGCCACCAGGGCTATCGCAAGCTTTCTGCATGAGGGCATCACGTTGGTTCCTTTTCGAAGTGGAAATCAGGAAACCCATTCTAGGGTTTCCTGGGCTATGACGCATCTACATCTTGGAGTGTCTACCTTGAGACCCTCCCGCTTTGAAACTCTAACAGGCTAGTTCCGCAACTGCACTCAGTTGCGTAAATTTCTTGTGTGTTTCCGAGCCGGGGTAGCCATCCAATGGTCGGGAACGATGGCCGTCAGCAATTCTAGCGCGAGACTCGCTTCTTAGCATAGTGTATCCAGCAAAGTTCCTTTTGAGTCAAGCAAGTAAATGTCCAGGGCTGGAACGCCGATGGCGTGAGTGGAACAGCTCAGACAGGGATCATAAGCGCGCACCAGCGCCGAGACCCGGTTCAACATTCCTTCCTGCAGACGATCGCCCTTGATGAAGTGCTCGCTGACTTGGCGAACCCCATCGCTGATGGCACGGTTGTTGTGGCCGGTAGCCACGATGAGGTTGGCCCAGCGGATGGCTCCGTCCTCATCCACCTTGTAGTGATGAATCAAGAGTACCGCGCGGCGCCTCGATCATCCCAACCCCTTCGAGTGCGTTCACGCCAGCCTCGGCACGCACGTGGACATCCAGCGCATCTGGTTCTTGCAGAAGGACTTGCAGGCGCTCCAGCGCGTAGATGATCTCGATCAGCCGGGCGTAATGATAGAGGAAGGAGCTATGCGCGACGCGCCCAAAACGCTGGCGGAATTCGGTCAATTCGACATCGGCGCGGCGGGTTCCCATGGCATCGGCGGCGTTAACCCGACCCAGCGGGCCCACACGGTAGATGCCTTGTGGCCATCCCTGCGGGCTTGTAAAACGGCGCTTTCAGGTACGAATCGCTGATGGTGGCTTCGCCAATAAATTGCGTGATAATCCTCGGCGGCTACGCCGTCCTGAACGATGCTGCCGTCGGCGGCGCGGAAGCGGAGCAGTCCATCGTAGAGTTGAATAGTTCCCGCGGGGTCCACCAGCCCGGCATACATTGTGGGAGTGGAACCAAAGTTGGCAATCTCTTCTGTGAAGGAATCCAGCACGCCTTTGAAGATCTCCAGCGTCTTCTCGGTGGTTGCCATGGCGGCGGGGATGGCGGCGAGGAAGCGATCGCGCGCCGCCAACGTCATGGGAGACTTCACTCCGCCGGGAACGATCCAGGAAGGATGCACCCGCTCTTCGGCGAGTCCTTCGATCACCTGCAGACCGAACTTGCGCAGATCGATGCCGGCGCGCGCCAGCTCAGGATTGGCTTCGATCAGGCCGGCAACATTGCGGATGGCAGGATCGGCATCCATGCCCAGCAGCAGGTCGGGAGCGGAAAGATAGAAGAAGCTGAGCGCATGCGACTGCACCACCTGCGCGCAGTGGATGATCTCGCGCAACAGCTGCGCGGCACGCGGAATGCGCACCGCCATGATGGCGTCGCAGGCCTTCGACGAGGCCAGTTGATGACTGATGGGACAGATCCCGCAGATGCGCGAGGTAATGCCCGGCATCTCGTAGAACGGGCGGCCTTCGGTAAACTTTTCGAAACCGCGGACCTGGGTCACCTGAAAGGTGGTGTCGGCAACCTTGCCGTCGTCGTCGAGCTGGATGGTGATCTTGGCGTGACCTTCGATGCGGCTTACCGGCTCAATCGTAATGCGCTTCATAGAAAATTCCCTTGTTCGCCACGGAGGCACGGAGGACACGGAGGTTTAGGAATTACGTTTGTTCGCCATCGATATTCCGGGATGATCTGCTCTGGTCGTCGTGCACGCCTTGAACGCACGGCCGCGCGATCTTCTGTCTTCCCCTGAAAACCTCCGTGCTCTCCGTGCCTCCGTGGTGAAATTCACAGCCTTTGTGCGCAGGCTTCTCCCGCTTATCCAAACTTGATCTTCTGATTCGCCTCAGGCTTGCGCCCCTCCAGCAGATTGGTCAGGAGCCCGGCAATCACCTTGTTCTGCGGCGGGCAGCCGGGGAGGCAGACATCCACTTTCACGAAGTCCTGGGCCGGGCGAGCTTGCTTGGCCAGTTGCGGCAATCCATCACGCGGGATGCCCGGATCGGCATCGGCGCCTTCGACGTAGATGCGCTGCAACAGCTTGTTCACCGGAAAGACATTGCGCATGGCCGCTACATTGCCGGTCACGGCACAATCGCCGAGCGAAACCAGCAGCTTGGTACGCGTCCGGATCTGATGCAGGCGCTCCACGTCCTCCTGGGTGCTGATGGCGCCCTCGACCAGCGTGACGTCGACGTCTTCGGGAAATTCCTGCGCATCCACCAGCGGCCCGTAGACGATGTCGAGCTTGCGCACGATCGGAATGAGCGCGCCATCCAGGTCGAGCAGCGACATGTGGCATCCCGAGCAGCCATCCAGCCAGATCGTAGCCAGCTTCAGTTTCTTCATACGCGCGCCCCTCTATGGCGGGCAAGAGCCGTGATGGCGGTGGTGGAGCGAGTCATCTCCTCGACCGCCTTTCCCTTCTCCGCAAGCGCTCCGGTCGGACAGGCCTGCACGCACTTGCCGCAATTGGTGCAGGTGCGAGCGTCGCCCCATTTCTGATTCAGGTCAGAAACGATGCGGGCATGAATGCCGCGCGCCACCACCTCCCACACATGCGCTCCTTCCACTTCGGCGCAAGTCCGCACACAACGGGTACACAGAATGCAGCGGTTGTGGTCGAGGACAAAGCGCGGATGCGAGGCGTCAACCGGCAGGCGCGGGAAGTTGTAGGCAAAGCGCACGCTGGTGATGCCCATGTTGTACGCCATGTCCTGCAACTCGCAGTGGCCGTTGGCCACGCACACGGCGCAAACGTGATTGCGCTCCACCAGCAGGAGCTCGACCGTCATGCGACGATATCGGGACAGCCGCGGCGACGTGGTGATCACCGACATGCCGTCCTGCGCCGGGGTGGTACAGGCTGGGAAAAGACGATCGATACCCGCAACCTCCACCATGCACAGGCGACATGCCCCTACCGGGGTAAGTCCCTCCAGGAAACAGAGTGTGGGAATCGATTTACCGCTGACGCGCGCCGCCTCCAGGATCGTTCGCCCCTCGGCGATATTCACCAGCTCACCATCGATGCGGAGCGAAATTTTCTTTTGCGGCAAGGTGTAGCTCCTCGCGGTCAAGGATCCTTCTGCAATCCGCAACCGCAGATCTTTCGTCGGCCTCAAGGCCTCCTCACGATGACACTTCAGAAGGTGTCGCCTGGGCGCAGCCCAAGCTGCGTCCCTTCCTCCTCAGCGTGCGACGGTTACGCCTGCGTCGCAACGCAGGCAGCGGCAGCATTCGTCATGTGCTTGCTCGGGCGACAATCCGACTACCGCTTCGTCGAAGGTCGAGCAGCGCTCGCGTGCCGGCAGCACCCGCGAGTGATGGCGCCGGCTCTCGCTCGGCAGCTTGGGCGGCATCTGGTCGTATTGCATCGGCCGGAACAATTCCGCCCAACGCTTGTGATCCATCAGCTGTTCGTCGATGGACTGCGCTGCCTGCTTGCCGTAAGCCATGGCATTGGAAACGTTGGAGGCGCCAGTCACCAGATCACCGCCGGCGAAGAAGCGTGGCCGGCTGGTCTCCAGCGTGAAGTGATTGACCACGACCGCGCCGGTCTCCTTGATCTCCAGGCCTGATGCCCGCGCGAAGTCCAGGTCGATGGTCTCGCCCACGGCCAGAATCACCGAGTCGCATTCGAAGCGTTGCACTTCATCGGTCAGCACCGGCTTGCGGCGCCCCGAGCGGTCATATTCGCCGAGACGCGTCTTCACTACCTCCAGCGCCCGCACATTTCCCTTGGCATCGCCGATAATGCGGTGCGGCGCCGAGAGAAAGACAATGCTGGCTCCCTCTTCTTCGCAGGCTGCGGTCTCTTCCTCGATCGCCGGCATGTCTTTGCGCTCGCGGCGATACACCACGGTTACGTTCGATCCCTTGCGCAGTGCGGTGCGCGCCGAGTCGATGGCTGCATTGCCACCGCCGATCACCACCACCTTGCGGCCGAGCGCCACGAAATCGCCCTTGGCTACCGACTCCAGAAACGGCAGCGCCGGGAAGACTCCCTTCAGCTCCGTGCCGGGCAGGTACACCCACGACTCTTTCCAGGTGCCGATGGCCAGACACACCGCGTCGAACTGCTCGTCCAGTTCATTGAGCGAGATATCAAAGCCGATGCGGGTGTTGAAGATGAACTTGACGCCCAGGCGCTCGATCAGTTCGACCTCGCGGCGCAGCACCGGCTTGGGCAGGCGATACTCCGGCAAGGCGAAGCGCAACATTCCCCCGGCTTCGGGGAGCGAGTCATAGACGGTTACATGGTGTCCGAGCAGAGCCAGATAGAACGCAGCCGTCAGTCCGGCCGGTCCCGCGCCCGCGACGGCGATCTTGCGTCCCGTGGGTTCCAGCTTGTGAGCCAGCACCCGCCTGACGGCTTCGTCAAAGTTGTCGCCCAGCAAAATGTAATCGGCGACGAAGCGATGGACCTCGCGCATGTTCACTGCGTCGTCCACCGCCTGGCGACGGCAGCGCTCATCGCAGGGATGCTGGCAGACCCGTCCGGTCGAGCAGGGCAGCGGGTTGTCCATGATGATGGACTCAAACGCCTCCTCCAGCTGCCCTTCCTTGTAGAGCTGAAGGAAACGGGGGATATTCATGTGCAGCGGACAGCTGTTCTCGCACGGGGACAGCGCCAGTTCGGTGCAAACGCCGGCGATACAGCGATGCGAAACGATGTGGTCTTCGAACTCCTGGCGGAAGTGCCGCATCGTGGTCAGCACCGGATTGGGAGCCGTCTGCCCCAGTCCGCACAGTGAGCAGTCGCGGATGTAGCGGCTCAACTCGTCCAGCCGCTCCAGATGATCCATGCGCCCGGCGCCTTCGGTCACGCGGTTCAGGATGCGCAGGCACTTGTTCAAGCCTACCCGGCAGGGAATGCACTTGCCGCACGACTCCGAGTTGGTGAACTCGACGAAGTAACGGGCGACATCGACCATGCAGTTGTCTTCGTCCATCACCACCATGCCGCCGGAGCCCATGATGGCGCCCAACTGCGCCAGGCTCTCGTAATCGACCGGAGTGTCGAACATCTCGCTGGGGATACAGCCGCCGGAGGGGCCTCCGGTCTGCACGGACTTGATGGCTCGGCCTTCGACGCCGCCTCCGCCGATGTCGTAGATAAAGGTCTTGATCGGGGTACCCATCGGCATCTCGACCAGTCCGCTGTTATGCACTTTGCCCACCAGGGAGAAAACCTTGGTGCCGGAGCTCTTGGCGCTGCCGGTCTCCGTGAACCAGGCCGGACCCTTGGTGATGATGGGAGCGATGTTGTACCAGGTCTCAACGTTATTAATGTTGCTGGGCTTGCCCCAGAGACCTTTCTGCGCGGGAAATGGCGGCCGCGGGCGGGGACGACCCGCTTCTCCTTCGAGCGATGCGATCAGCGCTGTCTCTTCACCACAAACAAACGCTCCCGCGCCCTCAACCAGGTTAATGTCGAAGTTGAATCCGCGGCCGAGAATGTTGTTGCCCAGCAGACCGTATTCGCGCGCCTGCTCCAGGGCACGGTTCAGGCGGTGTACCGCCAGCGGATATTCAGCGCGGACGTAGATGATTCCCTGGGTGGCGGCCATCACGTAACCGCCGATGATCATGCCTTCCAGCAAGGCATGCGGATCGCTCTCGATCTCATTGCGGTTCATGTAAGCGCCGGGATCGCCTTCGTCGGCGTTGCAGATGATGAACTTTTCGTCAGAAACAGCCTTGCGCAGGAACTCCCATTTATTGCCGGTCAGGAACCCGGCGCCACCGCGGCCACGCAGCTTTGCAGCCTTGATCTGCTCGATGACCATCTCGGGCTTATCGTCGATCAGGGTCTTGTAGAGCGCCTGGTAGCCGCCGACCGCGATGTATTCCTCGATATCGTCGGGATTGATCAGACCGCAATTGCGCAGCACGATCTTCTTCTGTCCCTTGAAGAAGGGCACCTCGCTCCATAAGGGCACTTCTGGAAAGCCATGACCATAACGAATGGATCCGGTGATGTGGTCCCACTCCTCGATCTTGCAGTACAGGAGTGCGGGATCGAACGTGCCGGTGGTGAGCGTCGTGCAGAATGCGGCCCGCGTCGTTGGCTTGTACCCGATGCAGGATGCAGCAGCGGTCCGCCGGGAATGCGGACATTCACCAGCGGCTCGTGGCAGCAGGACCCGAAGCAGCCCACACTGGTCAGATAGAAAGTCGTGCCGCTGCGGTCGATCTCTTCGACGAAGGCGTGATAGAGACCCTCAGCACCGTTGCCGCGTCCGCACGTGCCCATACCGACGGCAATGCGCGGCACCGGGGGCACCAGTTTCGTCAGCCCGTTTTCGCGGACCGAATTGAATACGCCGATGTCTTCAATGCGCGGCATTACTCATTCTCCAGTTCCAGCGAGCGGACCTCGCGCTGCAGCGTCCGTTCGTTGACATGCCCGCAGATGCGATGGTTGATCTCCACCACCGGCGCCAGGGCGCATTGTCCAAAGCAGGCCACGGTACGCACGGTGAATTTCTGATCGGGAGTGGTGAGCGCGAGCTTGTCGGCATCGTTGGAGTCTTCGCCCTCGGCTCCCAGCCCGAGCTCCAGCCGCAGGCTCTGTAACAGCGCCCGCGAGTTGCGGGTGTGACAGGCCGTTCCTCGGCAGATGCAAATCGTGTTGTCACCCTGGGGCTCCAGGTTGAAAAGGGCGTAGAAGGTAGCGACGCTGTAAACCCGGGACAGCGGAATATCCAGCCTGCTGGCGACGTACCGCAGCGTCTCCGGCGGGAGATACTTGTGCGGGTTGTGCTCCTGCACCGCTTCCAGAATGCCGAGCAATTCGCCGGGCCGTCCGCTCTGTTGGGCTATGACTTGGTCGATGAACGCCTGCTCGGCGCTGTCGAGGGAGATCTGGGCAGTTGCCATGTGCCTGGCACTCCTTTCTGGGTAGGGACCAGCACGTTCCCGGAACCGCCCGCAGACTCTGGGCTCGCCGACTCGGGAGGCGAACCCCCGCGCGGGCTGACGGTTCCTGTTCAAACCCAAGATTTCATGGAGTGGTGTTGAAACTCAGTGCTCTACATCACGTCGCGGCGTGACTGCTGACGGCAAATCAGCACTCTGCCAATGTGGGACTTTATGGCGAGAAAAAATAAGGCGCTGGGTCAGCGCCTTGATCTGCGGGTTGTAGGGATGCCTTGGACAGTTATGCTGCCTTGGGGTCTGTATAAACGGGCACGGGATTCAGATTCGCCGCAGGCTTACCTTCCACCATCTTCATCTTGTTCCAGTCGTATGCGAACTCCTGTCCGCAATCCAGGCACACCATGTATGTCCCGGTCACCGCTGCCGCGGGACTGCGGCGCTGCTTCCCACGAACTGTGATCGGGAAGCTACAACGTTTGTGCGAACAACCGAAAACCACATCGAACAGCTTCATAAGCCATCTCCTCGCCACAGCAGTTCAACCAACCAACCGCTGGACTGGTCCGGAAGCGCCCTTGCGCGGGTAACGCAAATATCCACTGCAAAGCTTAGATTCGAAGAAACGGAAAAAGGTTTCGCAGCTAAACGCGGCGGACTCAACGCTTCCCAAAATTGCAACTGCCATAGGTGTTGCGATAGGAGCTAAGGCGGCCTGAAGGTGCCGGGGACGACAGGATTCATCAGGCTGCAACCGTTATAATCAGATTACTTTGCAATATTTTTGTCTGCGCGTAGCTCAACGTCTTGCATACCTTACGGCGGCCCTCTGCGTGCTCGCCACGCTGCTTGCGGGACAAACCCTTCCCGGCACGCAGACCCTGATGGTTATGCCGTTTGAGAATCAGTCAAGCGCTCCCGGGCTGGAGTGGATTGGCGAGTCGTTCTCTGAAGTTCTTTCGCAGCGTATGGCGTCTCCCCGCCTTTACATCACCAGCCGCGATGATCGGGATTACGCCTTCGACCATTCCGGCGTCCCATCGACGCTGCTGCCCTCGCGGGCGACCATCTATCGGGTCGCCGAGCAGATGGATACCGACTACGTCGTCATGGGCAGTTACACCTTCGATGGAAAGACGTTCGCCGCTAAAGCACAGCTGCTCGACATGAAGAAGCTGCACCTGTTTCCGCCGGTCGACAGCAGCGGGCCTTTGCCCAGCCTCATCGAGCTGCAAACCGCACTGGCCTGGCAGCTTTTGCAGCAGATGCCGACCCATCCCACGATGACGCGCGAGCAGTTTATGGCGGCGTTTCCCCCGATACGGCTGGATGCCTTCGAGAACTACATTCGCGGCATCCTGGCCACCAACTACCAGCAGCGCATTCATTATTTTCACGACGCGGTAAAGCTTAATCCGAACTACACCCTGGCCATGCTGCAGCTGGGCAAGACCTATTACGACGCTCATGAATATGAGTCGGCATCGTCCTGGTTTACGCGCATTCCAAAGACCAGCGACGTGGCCGGCGAGGCCAACTTCCTGCTGGGCATGTCGGAGTTCTATCGCGGCAACTTCGACAAGTCCTATGCCGCGTTCAGCTACCTGTCGACCCGCGTGCCCTTGACCGAGGTCTACAACAATATGGGCGTGGTGGAGGCTCGGCGAGGTCATCGCGCCAATGCGGTGGAGTACTTCACCAAGGCGGTCACCGCCGATCCCAACGATGCCGACTATCGCTTCAATCTGGCGGTCGCCCTCTACAACAACGGCGACAATACCGGGGCACTGCGGCAGCTTAAGGACGAATTGCAGCAGAAGTCCGAACGACACGGAAGCCAAATCCCTGCTGGACCTGATCAATCGCGGGGTTCCTCCGCCTCCCGCTCCGCCCACCAACAATGTCGCGGCGGCGTATACCCTGCTGACGTCGAGTCAGGCGCACGTTCCGATGGAGCGCATCAAGCGCAATTATGACGAGGCTTCGTACCGCCAGCTGGAGATGGAGATCCACAACCTCGCCGAAGCGCGGCTGGCGAAGGCCGACCCGCACACCCACGCCGCCTATCATGTGCAGCGCGGCAAAGAATTGCTGGCACAGAACATGCCTGACGACGCGGAAGCTGAATTCCGCGACGCCATCAGCACCGACTACAACAACGATGCCGCGCATGCGCAGCTGGCCATGCTGCTGGAGAAGAAGGGCGACGTCAGCGGCGCGCGCAGCCGAGGCGCAGACCTCGGTGCGTCTGAAGCCCAACGTCGATGGGCTGCTGGTGCTGGCCCGCCTGGACTGGAAGCAGAACCAGATCTCGTCGGCGGAGAACGAAGTCCAGAAGGCGCTGGCGCTTGAGCCGGGCAATGCGGCGGCCCTGCGGCTAAAAGAAGATATCGCCGGCAGGCAAACAGGTTCAAAATAATAGAAGATGCTTCACTAGAGTTGCTCCTCCGGAAGGAGGCCCCATGTCGCGAATTCGCACTCCTTCTTTGCTGTTTCGCCATTCGCTCCTGCTGGCTCTGCGTCTTGCCTCAGCCAGCACCGTCGTCAAGATCCGCGTCGACGACACCATTCAGCCGATCAGCTCCGAGTACATTGCGCGCGCCATCGAGCAGGCGCGCCAGACCAACGCCGATGCCGTGCTGATCGAGTTGCACACGCCCGGCGGCCTGGTCGACTCCACGCGCGAGATCATTGCCAAGATTCTCGACTCGCCTGTGCCGGTGATCGTCTACGTCGCGCCCAGCGGCGCGAATGCGGCTTCGGCGGGATTCTTCATCCTGGAGTCGGCGGACGTTGCGGCGATGGCGCCCGGAACGAATACCGGCGCGGCGCATCCGGTCACGCTCGGCGGCGAGAAGATGGACGACGTGATGAAGACGAAGGTGGAGAACGACTCGGCCGCCTTCATGCGCTCGTTCGTCGGACCGCGCGGCCGCAACGTGCCGCTGGCCGAGAGCGCGGTGCGCGAGTCGAAGTCGTGGACCGATCAGGAGGCGCTGCAGCAGCACCTGATCGACATTGTCGCCAAAGATCAGGACGATCTTTTCCGCCAGATCAGCGGGACGGACCATCAAGCGCTTCGACGGCAAGCAGGTGAAGCTGAACCTGGTCGACGCGAAAGTCGACGACATGCCGATGACGCTGCGGCAGCGCATACTGGACTTCCTGCTCGATCCCAACATCGCCTTCATCGTGCTGGCCGTCGGCGCGCTGGCGCTTTATGCCGAGTTCAACCATCCCGGCGCGGTGGTGCCCGGAGTGGTGGGCGTTGTCTTTATTCTGCTGGCCCTGTTCGCGCTGAACCTGTTGCCGACGCGCTACGCGGCATTCACGCTTGATCGTCGCGGCCTTCGTGCTGTTTATTCTGGAGGCGAAATTTGCCACGCACGGCGTCCTCGGCATTGCCGGCATTGCGTGCCTGACCCTGGGTGGATTGCTGCTGGTAGATGGTCCGATTCCGGAGATGCGCGTGAAACTCTGGACCGCTCTCGGAGTCAGCATTCCGCTTGGAGTGATCACCGTTTTCCTGATGACGATCGCGCTGCGCGCTCGACGGAATAAGGTTGTCACCGGCGTGGCGGGCCTCATCGGAGCCGTGGGCGAGGCACGCACCGACATTGATCCCGAAGGCAAGGTCTTCGTGCTCGGCGAACTATGGAACGCGCGTGCGCTCGCACCCGTGGGAATGGGCGATCAGGTAGTGGTGCGCAAAGTAGAGGGGCTGGAGTTGGAAGTGGAGAAGAAGTAGATGTCGGATGTGGGTAGCGTCGGACGCCGTATCCCGTAACCAGTTCAGAGCTCACGGCTCAGAGCGCATGGCTTCTTCCCTGTTGTCCACTTGGGTTCCCGGCTACTTGGGCCTACAATCCGCAGTAGTACCCGTTCTAAACTTCTGAGTGGCTGGAGGCACCACGTGCCCATCGCTGTTATTGTCATCGTCGTTATCTTTGCTCTTTACATCATCAACTCGATCAAGATTCTGGCCGAGTATGAGCGCGGCGTCATTTTTCGACTTGGACGGCTGATGGGTGCGCCGAAGGGGCCCGGCGTAATTCTGGTATTCACGCCGATCGACCGCATTGTGCGCGTCTCGTTGCGGCAGGAGGCGCTGGAGGTTCCGCCGCAGGACATCATTACGCGCGACAACGTCACGCTGAAGGTGAACGCGGTCATCTTCCTGCGGGTGATCGATCCGAACAAGGCTGTGGTTGCGGTTTCGAATTATATGTACCAGACCTCGCAGTTCGCGCAGACCACGCTGCGCTCGGTGCTGGGCGAAGTCGATCTCGACGAACTGCTGGCGCATCGCGAGAAGATCAACCTGCGGCTGCAGTCGATCCTCGATCAGCACACCGATCCCTGGGGCGTGAAGGTGACCAACGTCGAGGTCAAGCAGGTCGATCTGCCGGAGACGATGACGCGCGCCATGGCCAAGCAGGCCGAGGCGGAGCGCGAAAAGCGGTCGAAGATCATTCACGCCGAAGGCGAGTTTGCGGCGGCGCAGCGTTTGATCGATGCCGCTCACCTGCTGGCGAGTGAGCCGGTCAGCATTCAGCTGCGCTATTTGCAGACCTTAACCGAGATCGGCGTGGAGAAGAACACCACCATCATCTTCCCTGTGCCGGTGGATCTGCTGGCCGGGCTGCAGAATCTGGTGAAGCTGGACGCAGCGAGGATTGCCAACTTGCACCCGGGTACGGAAAAGCAATTGGAAGGTCCGAAGTGAGCGAGGATTAGCTGTGCATTCAATGGCATCGGATGATACCGAGATAACGTTGGGCGTGGGCAAGCTGCTGGGATTGTTTTTCCTGCTGGCGGCGATCTGCGGAATCTTCTTTTCCATCGGCTACTCGCTGGGCAAGAGTTCCGGCCGCGAGCAGGCGCTGAACGATCAGCCCGCGCCGACAACGGTCTCGGCCGACACGGAATCGACCACGTCAAGCGATCCGAAGCCATCCGCCGCGGTGACCGCGAAGTCCGAGAGCCAGGCTCCCCCTTCCGATGAAGCCAGCAACGGCGCAGCGCAGCAAGGCAACCTGACTTTCTATAACGCCGTAAAGCAAAAAGATAACGCGGCGCCAGCCTGCGACCGCCACAGCGCAGCCTGCCCAGGAAACCCCGGCTCCGAAGGTTGTCGCGGCTGCCGCAGCACCTGCAACCACGGCCACAGCGACGCCTGCCCCACACGCGGGCGATGTAATGTCGCATACCTCGCCGGTCACCGGACCGGGAACCATTGTGGTGCAGATTGCGGCGGTTTCGCGCGAAGATGATGCGGTCGTCGCTGGCTGGAGCCTTACGCAAGAAGAACTACAATGTTTTCGTGGTGAACAATCCGGTAACGAACGACAAGTTCTATCACGTGCAGGTAGGACCGTTCTCAACCCTGGCTGAGGCCGAAGCCATGAAGGCGAAGCTGGTCGCCGAAGGTTACAATCCCATCATCAAGCGGTAAAACGAAGGCGCTTCAATCACGATAATGCTCCCCGCCTCAGCAATATTCTCGATTTCGTAGTACCGCTACGTCCAACACGACTAACCAGACGCCTTACTGCGCCTAAGTTTTCTTCTCTATTGGCAGGACAGAACCTTGATCTAAGATCACAGTCAAGCGCCAAGTGGACGTCTATTGCAGCTTGGTTTACTCAGCAATCCAGTGGCTCTTTCTTCGCGAGTAGTTCCCGGCCTTCGCGAAACATCGGACTCGGCGATGATGTCCGGCCCAGATGGGTTCCGCGATGGGGCACCTCGGGATCGCGCTGCTTTACCAGCTCACTTCGTTTCTCTTCGCAACGCAAACTGAAATCGTGAGCACAGTGATGATGCTGTCTCGCAGCTGACTTCTTTGCCGCCACCGTCTCGAAGCATGAGAGACGAAGCCAAATCCAGTTTGAACGACGCACTCCTTGTGCGCCTGGGGAAGAGTTCGCACATCCCAGCGCTCGACGCCGTCCGCGGTATAGCTGCATGCCTGGTGGTTGTTGCCCACATCTTCGGACCGGTAAAACTCGGCGGCATGGCGGTGTTGATTTTCTTTGTCCTTAGTGGATTCTTGATTACCTGGCTGCTGCTGCGAGAACTGGAGCACACGGGCGAGATTTCCATCCGCAGCTTTTATGCGCGTCGCACTCTTCGAATTTTTCCTGCGTTTTACGTCTTCTGGATCGTCAGCGTTCTGGTCGCTCACCTGACTCGTGCCCCATTTTCCTGGGGGGAAGCCATCGCGTCGTTCTTTTACATGGGGGATTATTACACTGCGATGCACCCCAGCCACGCTCACCAGATCATGGGCATCACCTGGTCGCTGGGGGTGGAAGAGAAGTTCTATCTCTTGTGGCCGGCGATCTGCGTGCTGCTGCGCAAAGACCTGGCAAAACTGTTTCGCGTCTCGCTGTATCTTGCCGGCTTCATCTGGCTGTATCGAGTGCTTGCCTGCATCTATCTGCACTTACCTGTCGACTACCTGCGATACTCCTTCGATTCGCGCTTTGCCGATGTATTGCTGGGATGTTCCTTTGCGCTGGCGCTGAAGCTGGGACTGCTGCAACCGGTACTGGCCGCGGTCGTGCGGGTCAAGACATTACCTCTGTGGCTGACCGGTATGCTGGTCGGCCTCACCCTGCTGGAACGCCACCTGAGCGATCGTATGTTTTACCTGTTCGCCCTGCCGTTCAGCACGGTGGTGGTGGCGGTGCTGCTGATTCAGCTGATATTCGAGGCTCACTCCCCGGGGTATCGGTGGCTGGAACATCCGGTGCTCCGATTTCTGGGGCGCATCTCGTACTCGCTGTATCTGTACCACATTGTGGTCATCACCAGCATTGAGCATCTGTTCCCGCATCTTCGTCTGCGCTGGGCTTATCCCCTCATGCTTACGGGATCGGTCGGGGCGGCTTACCTGTCTTACCGCTTTATCGAGCAGCCGTTTCTGCGGCTGAAGAACTACTTCGAAAAAACGGCAACCGCAGGCAGCCTGCCGCTGCCTTCAGGCGCCAGGAACTTACCGGGGGCGGACGGCGTCCACGACAAGGCGATGGGAACGAATTCGGCAGCCTGAAGGGCAGAACCTGGATCCTATGAAAAGACCGGCAACCCTCTCACTCGTATCGCAACGCTTCGATCGGATCCAGACGCGAAGCCTTGATCGCCGGCAACATGCCGCTGACTAATCCCACGATTGCCAGAATCATCGTCGCGGCAATCACTGTGGAAGGATCGATGATCAGGCGAATGTCAGCCGCATCGGCGTTCTTCGCGATCGCGCTGTAAAAGGTAATTCGCCCGACGCCGAACGACACCGCATAAGCCAACACGATTCCGGCAACGCCGCCGACAAAGGTAATAGCCAGCGCTTCGGCCAGGAACTGGAAAAGGATATCGCGGCGGCGTCCGCCCAGCGCTTTCTCCACGCCGATCTCGCGCGTACGCTGGGTCACCGCAACCAGCATGATGTTCATCAGTCCGACGCCGCCGATGCCGAGCGTCAGCGTGCCGATGAAGCCCAGCAGGATCTTCAGTCCCATGGTGATGATCTGGAACTGCTTCAACTGCTTCATCATGTTGTAGACGAAGACGGCTCGCTTATCGTCAGGCTTGAAGTTGTATTGCTGGGCCAGCGCGCCGCGCACCTGCTTCTCGACCAGTTCGAAGTCGGTGCCTTCATAGGACAGCCAGATTCCGTCGAGATAGTGCGTGTCCTTGAAGTCGCTCATGGCGCTGAATGGAATGTAGATGGTCTTGTTGACGCTGTCGTCGCCTTCCTGCATGTGCGGGGCAAGCACGCCGATGACCTTGTAGCTGATGCCATCGATGCGGATGTTCTGGCCGATCGCGTACTCGCCGGAGAAGAGCTTGAGCTTGGCATCGGAGCTGATCACGGCGACCCGCGCGCGCTGTTCCTGGTCATCGGCATTGATCAGCCGCCCTTCTGCCAGCTTCAGCGCCAGAATGTCGAACAAGCTGGGATAGTTGCCCTGGATGGGCAGCGTGTAGGTGCGGACATCGCGCTGCACATTGGAATCGTGATCGACTTCCGGCGTAATGTGATTCACCAGCGGCGCGGCAGCAGTGATGCGAGCCAGATCGTCGGTGGTGAACTTGATCTTGGTGCCGGCCTTCTGTCCGCCAGCCTGTTGCGAAGTGCGTCCGGGAAAAACACCGATGATGCGCGTGCCCCAGTTCTCGAAGATGACCGTGATGGCGCGGCCGAATCCTGCTCCGTAAGCCAGCAGCAGCACGACGGTCGCGATTCCCCAGGCCATGCCGAGCATGGTGAGCGCAGTGCGGCGGCGGTTGTAGCGCATGGCGCTGTAGGCTTGCGACATCAGGTCCTTGACCATCGGTAATTCGCCTTTCGATCGTTCTTCGCTGTTCGCTGTTCGCCAGAATTCGGTACTGCAAACCCACGGTCAATGCCAAGCCGAAGTCTCGATGATCGCCTTCAAAGGACTAGTTTCTCTACGTGTGCTCATTCTCGCTCTTGTCACAACCTCGTATCCGAGCATCGTTTGGCGAAGAGCGAAGAGCGAAAGGCGAAAAGCGAAAAGCGGCCTCTCCTACTCCTGTCTCAAGGCATCAACCGGTTGCAACATGGCAGCTTTGCGCGCGGGATAAATTCCGGCGACGATTCCGGCAATCGCCAGTGTTCCAATCGCCAGCATCGCCGACATGAACGACATCGTGGGCGGATCGAAGCCAGGAACCTGGCCCAAGCCGCTCATCATGTGCATCAGGATCGCGGCGCCCGCCATTCCAATTCCGCCGCTCATCAGGGTGAGAAACGCTCCCTCCAGAAAGAACTGGAGCAGAATGCTGCGATTGGTCGCGCCCAGGGCTTTGCGCAGCCCAATCTCGCGCGTGCGCTCGCTCACCGCAACCAGCATGATGTTGATGACGCCGATGGCTCCCAGCGTCAAGGTGACCAGTCCCACACCGCCCAGAAATACATCCATGGCGTCGAAGATCTTGGCGACGGTCTCGGAGCTCTTGATGGTGTCCCAATCCTCGAAGGCATCCTCGTCATGCCAGTCGAAGCCGTGATTGCGGGCAATGATGCGGCGCACTTCGTCACGCGCCAGAGTGTGCTCGGAGCGCGCTCGCGGCTGGTAGTTGATGAACGAGAGCGCATTGTCCTGACCTTCCTTGGTCAGCGGAAAGAACTGGCGCATGGTGCTGAACGGCAGGAAGACGCGGTTGTTGGTCGAGTTGTTGTCGCCGTGTCCCACGCGCTGGACAACGCCGATCACCTCGAAGCGAATGCCGTTCAGCAGAATCGTGTTGCCGAGAGCCGGTCTTCCGGGAAAAAGGTTCTTCAGCATCTCGTCGCCAAGGATAGCGACCAGCCGGCGCTGCGACTCGTCGTCTTCATTCAGCCAGCGCCCCGCGGAGAGCGGCAGATAACGAATCTCGTTGTACTTGGGCAGAACGCCGCTGACCTCGCCGTTGGTATTGCCGTAGTCGCTGACCTCGCGAATGTCCATGCGCGAAAGCTACCGGCGCGACGGCGCGCACGTGCGGCGCCTCCTGCATGATGTCGTGATAGTCGTCGTCGGTCAGGTTGTAGGTGTGCCCGGAACTCATGTTGCCCGCGATGGCCGGCGCGCGTCCCGGGAAAGACGAACATGATGTCTTCGCCCAGGGAGTTCATCTCGCGTCGATTGCCCGAGCGAAACCCTTCGCCTAATCCCACCAGAAGCAGCAGGGATCCCACGCCCCACGCGATACCGAACATGGTGAGGAACGATCGCAGCTTGTGCGCCCACAAGGTGCGGAACATCTGCCGCAGAATTTCGAAGAAGACCATGTGCAAGAACCGCTTCTAATCGCGCTGGAGAGCGGAAACCGAACTCAGCCTGAGTAATCCACACTTCCGTGTCGCTTGATTCTGATATACGCTGCTGTATCAATCTTGGTTCCGGCTAATGCTTGCAGCTTCCTACTATTGGACACTACTAAGTGTAGAAACGATAGCGAGTTATCCGTAGCTGAGACGGGTGGCACGGGCTGTATGTAGAGTTCATGAATTTTGGGGAGAACGGCACTTTCGCTCCCCACAAAATGGAAGGAATTCGGTTATAGTGGAAGCAACGCATCTGGCCGCGAATCGACCCTGTATCGACGTCGGTTCCGGTGTGTAAATCTGTCAGGGTCTAGGAGTTAAGTACGATGCCGAAAGCACCACGAGACAAGGAAAGCGCAGCGCCGAAGAAGACGAAAGCCCGCAAAGTGACGCCCAGCAACGGAAATGGCGTCCATGCGGAGAACGGAAATGGCGCCGCCGCAAGTCCCGTTACGGTCTCGACTGAAATCATCCGCGAAGTTCAGGTCAGCCCTAATCTGGAAGAGAAGATTCGCGCCCGCGCCTACGAGTTTTACCTGCAGCGAGGCGAAAACGGTGGCTCTCCGGAGCAGGATTGGCTGCGCGCGGTGGAAGAAATCTGCGGACAATAGCGTTACAGCGTAAAGTGAATTCGTAGCGAAGGTAGAGCAAAGAGCCTTTCGTCCTCATCAGAAGTGCGCGAACCGTCGTGCAACCTGAACGAAGCTGGTGCGGGACGGTTTTCGCCAGATGAGCCCTCCATGCAACAGTCGACCGTTGCCAGGTATCTAATTGCATGGCTTGCGGTTTACGGCGGAAGGTCATCATTTGCCTAGAGTGAGCCCAGCTTGCTGTTGAATTTTGCGGAACAGGCAAAAACGAAGGGCGCATACAGCTTGAGGCAGGTTCTTCTCATCGACGATAATCCGCTGCAGTTGACCGTCCGCGAAGCCGTCTTGCGCGACGCCGGCTTCCAGGTATCGGTGGCCACCACTGCCGACAGCGCGCTGGCCACCTTGCGGGGTTTGCCGAACCGCATCGGCGTGGTGGTCACCGACCACATCATGCCGGGATGCACCGGCTCGGAACTGGTGCGGCAGATCCGCATGCTGAATCCCTGGCTTCCGGTCGTGGTGCTTAGCGGATTGCCCGAAGCCGAAAACGAGTACCAGGACTTGAACGTGGTCTTCCGCACGAAACCCTTTCCTCCTGCTGAACTGATTGCATTGGTGAGGTCCAGCCTGGAGCATTCCGCCCACAGCGAAGGCGCTGCCTAGCCTGCCGAACTGCCCAACCCTATGTGACTAAAGTCACATGGCGTTGTGAGTGCAATGGGGGTATCCTTATTTCATTGCAGCCGCCGGTTGGGTGGTTGAAGGGGTAGCAAGGATGTCTGAGCAGGGACGCAGGTATTTGCGCTTTGGCGCGGTGATGGCGGTGATCATCATTGCCCTGGGCTATCTCGCTTACACCGGCGTGCAAGACAGCAAGAGCTATTACGTCACCATCAAAGAACTGAACGGCATGGGCAACGGGGCGTACAGCAAACGGCTGCGCGTCGCCGGCAATGTCGCTCCCGGCTCCATCAAGCGGCAGGGCACGCACATGGAGTTCCAGCTGGTCGAGCAGGACCGCACCCTGCCCGTCGTCTATAGCGGAACGGAAGCTCCTCCCGACACCTTCAAAGATAATGCGCAGGCGCTGGCCGAGGGCCGCTTCGGACGCGATGGCGTCTTCCACGCCACCAACATTCAGGCCAAGTGCGCCTCCAAGTACGCACCCAAGCCGAACGCTCAGCCCGCAGCAGCGCAGGGTCCGCAGAGCACGGCACAAAACGGAGCGGGCTCAACCATGGGTCAGTAGTCGATTGCAGCCAAGTCCTACGGAAACGCCAGCAATGGCAGGGACCAGCGAATCCAACTCCTCGCCTGTCATCATCCTCGAAAATCTGGTGAAATTCTTTGGCCGCTTTGCGGCGTTGCGTGGCATCTCGGCCAGCTTCGCTCCCGGACGACTTTACGTCGTCGTCGGCGACAATGGCGCCGGCAAAAGCACGCTGCTGCGCGTGGTCGCAGGCCTGATGGAGCCCAGCCAGGGTAGCTTCACGATTCTGGGCTCCCGGAAAGTTCGCGAAGTCGCCCATCGCGTCGGCTACATGGGACATGCGCCCCTGCTCTATGACGAACTCGACGGCATGGAGAACCTGCGCTACTTCGCCGGACTTTACGGAATTCATGACGACGAGGTCTGCCGCAACGCGATGCGCACGGTCGGACTCGATCCCGAACTCTCGCGTCGTGTCGGCCAGTATTCGCAGGGCATGCGGCAGAGACTGTCGCTGGCCCGCGCCGTGCTGCACGATCCCGAGCTGATGCTGCTGGATGAACCTTTCTCGAACGTCGATGTACGTTCCGCGCGCGACATGGCCGCGATTCTGGGACGGGTTCGCGATCAGGGCAAGACAATCTTCGTGGTGACTCACCAGGCGCCGCTGATGGAGAGCGTGGCCGACGAATTCGTGCACATGTCCGCAGGGCAGATCGTCGCCCGCGAAGACATGGCTCGCGCCGCGGTTGTCGCCGACGATCCGCCGGTGAGGGCCAGCCTATGAGCACCTTCGGCGTCACCCGGGCGACACTGGCGAAAGACCTGCGCATGGAATGGCGTTCGAAAGATGCCATCAACTCCATGCTGTTTTTCGCGCTGCTGGTGGTGGTGATCTTCAGCTTCGCGTTCAATCCCACAGCGGAGGAGTCGCGGCACATCGCCGGCGGGCTGATGTGGGTTGCGTTCCTGTTTGCCGCCGTGGTCGCGCTCAACCAGACCTGGGCACGCGAGCTTCGCAACCAGGTGCTGGACGCCTATCGCGTGTCGCCGGCTCCGGCCAATTCGCTTTTCCTCGCCAAGGCGATCGGCAATTTTCTGTTCGTGGTCATTCTGGAATGTCTGATGGCGCCGCTGTTCGTGGTGTTTTACGAGCTGCGCTCGATCGGACCGGTGTGGCAGTTGGTGGTAGTTGCGTTGCTGGGCACGTGGGCGCTGGTGGTAAACGGAACGTTCTTCGCGGCGCTCTCGATTCGCACCCGCAATCGCGAGATCATGCTGCCGCTGATTCTCTTCCCTATCTCGATTCCGGCGCTGCTGGGAATGGTGGACGCCACCACCTCGATTCTTACCGGCGAGGCCTCACCTGTTTTCTGGATCAAGTTGCTGGCGGTCTACGACATTGTGTTTACATCGATCTGCCTGCTGCTGTTTGAAGCAGTCTTAAACGCTGAATAAAGAATGCGAAACGCAGAATGAAAAAGCTGGCACTGATTTCGGTTCCTCTGACCTTGTTGTTGCTCGCGCTATCGAGTTATCTGGCGCTCGTGGTTGCTCCCACGGAGTCGACCATGGGCGACGTGCAGCGTATCTTCTACTACCACGTTCCCTCCGGCTGGGTCGCCGGCCTGTGCTTCACCATCAATTTCCTCGCGTCCATTATTTATCTGTGGAAGCGGAGTACAGCCAGCGACGCTCTTGCGGCCGCGTCGGCAGAAGTCGGCGTGGTCTTCGGTGCTGTGCTGCTGATCACCGGACCGCTCTGGGCACGGCCGGTGTGGGGCATCTGGTGGACGTGGGACGCCCGCCTGACCACCACGCTCATCCTGTGGCTGATTTATGTCAGCTACCTGGTGCTGCGGCGCTTTGCCGCGGGAGGACAGACTCAGGTACTGGCTGCCGCGTTCGCCATCTTCGGCTTTGCCGACGTGCCGATTGTCTACTTCTCCATTCGCTGGTTCCGCACCCAGCATCCCGCGCCGGTGATCGGCGGCGGCCCGGATTCAGGACTTGCTCCGCCGATCCTGCACGTCTTTCTCACCAACCTCGCCCTGTTCACGCTGCTCGGCATGATTTATCTGGCGATGCGTTATAAGCTGCAGATGCAGGAGCAGGCGCTGGAATCGGCCCATGCGCAGGCTGCGCTGAAAGGAGTCGCGTAAATGAACTCGATCACCTTCCTGAAGGCGGCCTATACCATCGCGTGGCTCGTATATCTGGGCTATCTCGCCTTAATCCTGCTCCGCATGCACCGCGTCGAAAAAGAGCTCAAAGAAGTGGAGGCCGGCAGTTCCTCACCGGCCGCGGAAAACATCACACCAGGGGTACAACAACGGGCGTGAGCTCTGAACGGCGTGGCACCCTCCAATTCATCGGCGTAGCGAATCTCATCGTCTGCGGCCTCTTCGTCATCATGAGTCTGCCATTTTTCATGGGACAGATTCACGTGCTGCGCTCCTGGCCAGTAACGCAAGCAAAAGTGATCAAGAGCGAGGTCGTCGTTCTGCCCGCTCCTAAACACCAGCAACTCTACGCCGCCAAGCTGCAAATCGCTTACACGGTGGACGGCAAGGCCATCAGCGCTGAGCCAACCAGCTTCCAGAGCAGCAATTACGCAGACACACAACGGCGGGCGGCGGAGTTCCCCGTCGGAAGCCTCCGGGATATTCGTTACGATCCCAGCAACCCTGACCAGGCGCGCATCGGCGCCGGCTGGAACCGGCGCTTCTTCGCGGTGCCGCTCATAACATTAGGTTGTGGGCTGGCGTTCGGCCTCCTGGCGATCGGTTTCTTTATCGCGGGAAGACTGGGAATGCCAGCTCCGAAAGTTCTCGCCTAGCTGATCACCGAGCGGACGACGCAATAGGCCAGAACGATGGCGATGATGTCCTCGGGTATCGCGATGAAAATATCTTTCACCTTCAGGCTGTTCACCAGCCCGCGACGGACATAGTAGCCAACGTAAGTTCCGATAAGCGCACCGATCACGCCGAGAATCGCTCCTGTGATAGGCGTCGCTGCTACTGCGGCATAAAGACAGGCGCCACTGAAGCCTCCCATTACCATGCGGATAATGAGCGACGGCACCGCGGTGCGCGGCGGAGTCTTGGGAAGCTTGTCATTGATGATCTCGCCTATGGCCGCGAGTGTGAAAATTCCT
Organism: uncultured Acidobacteriaceae bacterium; assembly: GCA_963698845.1. Taxonomy (GTDB): domain Bacteria; phylum Acidobacteriota; class Terriglobia; order Terriglobales; family Acidobacteriaceae; genus Bog-257. The sequence goes on along the minus strand of CAVOSH010000003.1, from coordinate 485,467 downwards.
ACCGCAATCGGCGAGCCCATGAACGACAACGGGCTGCCGTGCAGATTGATCCATCCCAGGTGCGCCGCCCAACTCACCAGCGCGGGCGCCGTCATCGCGCGCAGACCCCCGACGAAGCCGATTGCTATCGCTAACCAGAACACTTGATGCATTTCTATTTACCGTCCTCTGCCCCTGACCACAAGGCGGTTTGGAAATGTGGGCCCGAGATCTCCCAACTGCAGATGGTCGCAAAGTATAACGCGGATTGTGACCAGGAGGAAGTGTGGGGCAACAATGAAAAATCTTTCGGGGCTGCGGATTGTCCTACCAGGCAAAAAGGCACAGCCGAAGCCGTGCCTTCATAAAGTCTTAGCCGAAAGCTGAGAGCCGACGGCCTATAGCGTTTAGTTCGGCTTCCTGGGCATGATCTGTTCGTCGCGAATGAAAAATTGAGCGGAACAACGCTCCGATCCGCAGATGACGGGGATCAAGCCGCCAACCTGCTTGCGCGTGACCAGTCCCAGTTGCCCGCACGATGGACAGGACAAGACCGCCCAGTACGGATCTTCCTTTTCCCCGACCTCGCCGGCATTTTCCAGGACAAAAATGGTTCCAGGCTCCATCTGTTCGGGGATCCATTCGCTCAAAATGCTCAGTTCTCCGATCATGTGCCCTCCTTCGGGACCGTTCAAGAAGCCTTCTACGCCGCCCTACTTAAGATGACGTATGGAGCCGTTTCGCTTTCCAGCCGCTCGCAATTCGGCGCGAGCCGGAGGCCGCCTTTGCGAGTTGCCAGCCTGCTCGCCTTTGCTCAAACGCGTGCTGCTGGCACGCCCCATCGGGTCCAGGACTCGCTGAATCGCGTCGCTCAGGCACACGCTTAACATCGGCTGACGCGCATTTTTCAGCAGGTCCACCACTCCCCGGGCGGAGTCTTCCAGGTAAATATGCTTACCATCGGTCAATAGGTGATATTCCGAGGCGGCCGCGACCGTCTCCACCAGGCGCTTTCCCAGTTCCTTCTGCAGAAAGCGGATAACGCTGCGAATCTTTTGCAGGGAGAAGCCGCGTTCGCGCAGCTCACAGAGAATGGCGACCTCGGCCAGATCAGCGAGCGAATAACTGCGTTTGTGCCCGTCGCGCGCCGGAACCACGATGCCCTGCTCGTCCCACCATTGGAGCTGGCGCGGGCTGATTCTGGTCAGCGCCACCACCTCCCTGGATGTGAACATTCGCTGCATCAAGTTCCCCGGTCCAAAACATATCCGGCAGGAAATGTTTCAAACATCATAGTGCAGCCCTGTGCACTGTCAAGACGAATTGTTGATTAAAACGGCACGTACCGTGATGAAGATTGGAAGAAATTACAGAGAACAGTTGCCAGTTGCCAGTTGCCAGTTATCGGTTATCGGTTGTCGGTTGTCGGTTGTCGGTTGTCGGTTGTCGGTTGTCGGTTGTCGGTTGTCGGTTGTCGGTTGTCGGCTAATGTTCACGCCGATGCACGCTTTTCGGCAGTGCCAAGTTACGTCACTTGTTGATGTGATGGTGACACTATTTCTGCCCCGCCAACTGGGCCGATGATGGAAGGGTATCTGACAACTGCAAACTGACAACCGACAACAGCTTTTGGAGGCTCTTATGGAACCGTTTCGTTATCACGCATTCGTCTGCACCCAGGAAAAATCGGAGGGCGCGACCTGCTGCGCCGGAGGGGGAGCTGCCAAGGTTCTCGAGGCCCTTCATCGTGAACTCGGTGCTGCCGGCCTGTCGGAGGACGTACAGGTTTCCAGCTGCGGCTGTCTGGGATTGTGCGAGAGCGGACCGGTGATGGTCCTCTATCCGGAAGGAACCTGGTACACGAAGCTGACTTCTGAGGAAATTCCGGAAATCGTCGCTTCCCATTTGCTGAATGGTAAACGGGTCTCCAGGTTGGTTCGCGAGGATGCGGCGGCCATGAAGGCCGAGATCCTCGATCATCGCAACAAGTATCTGGAGATGCTGAAAAGAAAGGCCGCGGAGGCTGCCGCGCCGCAGGAGTGTCCACCGGAAACGGTGGCCGCGGGCTAACTCAAAAAAGCAGCCCATCCTCTGCGACAGGATGGGCCGCCTTCAAACCGGCTAAACTCCGATGACTCCAACCAGCTCTTTTACGGAATCAGCGCTCTTTTGCAGAGCCGCCTGCTCTTCCGGCGTCAGCTTGATCTCGTAAATTTTCTCGATGCCGTTCGAGCCCAGTTTGCAGGGCACACCCACGAACAGACCGTTAATGCCATACTCGCCTTCCAGGTAAGCAGCACAGGGAACGATCTTTTTCTTGTCCTTCAGGATCGCCTCGGCCATCTCGGCAACGGCGGCGGAGGGGGCATAGTAGGCGCTACCGGTCTTCAGGTGCTTTACGATTTCGGCGCCGCCATCACGCGTGCGCTGCACCAGGCGGTCAATGGTTTCCTTGTCCATCAACTCGGTGATGGGAATGCCCGCCACCGTGGAATAGCGCGGCAGGGGAACCATCGTGTCCCCGTGACCGCCGAGGACAAATGCTGTGACGTTTTCCACCGACACGTCGAGTTCGCGCGCGATGAAGGCGCGGAAGCGGGCCGAATCCAGAATGCCTGCCATGCCGATTACGCGGTTGCGCGAGAAGCCGCTGAGCTTGTAGGCGGCCTGCGCCATCGCATCCAGCGGATTGGAAACGATGATCAGGATGCAGTTGGGCGAATACTGTACAACCTTGCCCACGACATCACTCATGATCTTGTAGTTCGTGTTCAGCAGATCGTCGCGGCTCATGCCGGGCTTGCGGGGTATGCCGGCCGTGATAACCACGATGTCGGAGTTCGCCGTGTCGGCGTAGTCATTCGTGCCCAGAACATAAGAGTCGCGCTTCTCGATCGGCATGGCCTGCAGCAGGTCGAGACCCTTACCTTGCGGGACGCCCTCGATAATGTCGATCAGCACCACATCTGCATGTTCCTTTGACGCCAGCCAGTGAGCTGCCGTCGCGCCCACATTGCCTGAACCCACTACTGTAACTTTCTTACGCATTAGTCCTCACAGTGTCGCCCAATCTCGGGCATATTGAATCGCTCTATCAAATCATAATTGCTTTGGACGATCGTAACCGTCCCCGCGGACCCTCGAGAAATTACTTCGCGGCCAGCGCCACGGGAGCCATGTTCTGGATCATGTGAGAAGCGAACTCGCTGGTCTTCACCTTGGTCGCGTTCTCCAGCATGCGTTCGAAATCGTAGGTGACCTTCTTCTGCTGGATGGTCTGCTCCAGAGAACTCTCGATGAGGTGCGCTGCTTCGTGCCAGCCCATGAACTCGAACATCATGACTCCGGAAAGCATAACCGAACCGGGATTGATGACGTCGCGATCGGCATACTTCGGAGCGGTTCCATGGGTAGCTTCGAAGATTGCGTGCTGGTCGCCGATATTGGCGCCCGGGGCGATGCCCAGCCCGCCCACCTGCGCGGCGGCGGCGTCAGAGATGTAGTCTCCGTTCAGGTTCGGGGTGGCCAGCACGGAGTATTCGTCGGGACGGGTGACGATCTGCTGGAAGATGCTGTCGGCGATACGGTCGTTGATCATCAGCTTCGACTTCCACGCGCCCTGGCCGTGCGTACTGTAGATGCTGTCGATGACGCCCTTCAGTTCGGCATAGAGAGCGTCGCGGAAGTCCTGCGGAGCGAACTCCAATCCCGGTTCCACCAGCTTGGCGTTCTCTTCGATCGAGAGACCAGGATTCTTGTCGAGATTCTCGATGATCCAGCTTTCGCGCTCGGTGATCACCTGCTGGCGGAACTCCTGCGTCGCCAGTTCGTAACCCCACTCGCGGAAAGCGCCCTCGGTGAACTTCTGGATGTTGCCCTTGTGCACGATAGTCACGGTCTTGCGGTTATTCTTCAGGGCATACTCGATGGCCATGCGGACCAGGCGCTTGGTGCCGGTGATCGAGATCGGTTTGATCCCAATGCCGGAGTCTTCGCGCACCCGCTTGTTGGTTCCCGCCAGCATCTTGTTATTGATGAAGTCGATCAACTCTTTCGCCTTGGTGGTTCCCTCTTTCCACTCGATGCCGGCATAAACGTCTTCCGTGTTTTCACGGAAGATGACCATGTTCATGCGATGCGGGCTCTTCACCGGGGAAGGAATGCCCTGGTAATACTTCACCGGGCGCACGCAGGCATAGAGGTCGAGGATTTGCCGCAGCGCGACGTTCAGCGAGCGAATGCCTCCGCCTACTGGAGTGGTCAGGGGACCTTTGATTCCGATCCTCAGATCGCGAAAGGCCGCTACGGTCTCGTCCGGCAGCCAGGTTTTGAAACGATCCATGGCTTTCTCGCCGGCGAAAACTTCGTACCAGGAAACGCGGCGTTTGCCACCGTAGGCAATCTCGACCGCCGCATCGAAGACGCGGACCGACGCCTTCCAAATGTCGCGGCCGGTACCGTCGCCTTCGATGAAAGGAATGATGGGATGATCAGGAATGACAAACTTACCGTCGTAGGTAATTTTGCTTCCCGCGGAAGGCAAAGGAATTCCGTTATAAGAAGACGCCACTAGGCACCTCGAAAAAATTAGGTAAAAGGATCCCGGGCTGGGCCCAGCTCCACATCGGGATGGGAGGAGCAAACAGAACCGGCAGAGCCGGAGAACTGACGCGTTATGATAACGCCGGAGGCCGCTCGTTCAGGGCTGGCTGCTTCCGGATCAGATACCTTACCGCCTGATCCCGTATCTTTTACGTTATCACTGCCTGTTGTGAGGTTCAATCGAAACCGCTGGGCCTCCATCACCCATCCGTGTGAGTCACAAGCCCGGGTGAGCAGGGTCACAACCTGGCGGTTTCTCACGCCCGCAGGTAGGCCAGGTACGTGTCCCGGTTGCGCCGCATGACCTCCGCCAGCCGGGTCTCCGGATTGAAGCTGTCGTTCGTGCTCAACATCGTCCACAACAGCTTCTGCACTGACCGCCGGGGATGTTCCGCCACCGGCAGCCATTTACGGGCCCGTCCGCTGACCAGCCGAACTAGGTGCTCCAGGGTGCGCAGAAAACAGGCGTTTTCGCTCAGCTCCCGGCATTGCTGTTCCGCCAGCAATCCCTGCTTTTGCAGCCACTGCAAGCGCTCCCACAGGTTCCCCACCAGCCAGAGCTGGTGTTTCGCTTGCAGCATTCCAGCCAGATAATCGATGTCGTAACTGCCGCCCGCACCTGTTTTCAGGTTCTGGGAAGACTCGCTCCGTTCCAGCCGCGTCCTCACCTCGAATAATTCCGTCTCGAACCCTGATCTCTTCGACATCCCGGCAATTCCATTTTGTGCGATGTGCAAGACAGCGTCCGCAAGCTGCCGATCCCCGGCCACGTAGCGCAGCTTCAGGTAGGTCAGCGCCTCCCACGGCTTAGCTTCTTCTTTGAAGTAAGTCTCCAGCTGCGCCGGGGTGACGATCAGCTCTCCTTCCCGCCCGTGTGGGCGCAGGCGCGTATCGACCGGAAACACAGTTCCATCCCGGGTGTAGGCGGTGAGCGCCTCCATCCACTGTTCAGCGGTGCGGCTGATGATGGTGCGATTGCAACCGCTGGCGCAAACAAACAGAACGTCCGCGTCCGACAGCAAATCGAACTCGCGCGTCCCCAGCCGGCCTAGCGCCATCACGGCGAATCCATCCGGTGTACCGGCCATGGCCAAAGCCGCATCGATCGCTGCGTCAGCCGCCGCCGTGTTGTCCTTCAGCGACTCGAAGACATTTCGGCGATGAAACAAATCAAGCGCTCCCGAGAGAAAGACCCGCCTGCGATACTGTTGTCTCAAGATCGACATTGCTTCGGCGCGATCGACATCGCCTTTCGCCAGGTAGGCAAAGACGGGATCATCGGCTGGCTTCCCCATCGGATCGAGGTCCGAGAAGAGCTTCTGTTCAGAATCCGCAGGCAGCTCCTCGATTTCGTCGAGCAGCACCACTGCCTCTGGATGCCGCACCACGATATCGGTCAGAAACTCGCTGTGCTCGAAGATGGTCAGCGCTCGCTCAATCGCAGCCGGAGAGCGAAGCACGGCGCCGTAACGTTCGGAGCTGGTGCCCGCTGAGCTTAGAAAGCGGTCGAGATTCCGGCGGGCGTGTTGCGACAGATCCGGGCGGGAAGCGATCTCACGCAACTGCGGCGAGTCCACTGCCAGCCTCTGCATCATTTGGCTATAGGTGCTCTCCGGGGTGGCGGCGATTTCGGGCCGTAGCTGGAAATCGGCGGCTTCCTGGTCCTGGGTCTGTTCGCGGTAGATCACCCGTCCGTAGATCTCCTGCACGGCCGCCATCCGTCGCTGTACATGCGCTACAAACTCTTCGGGAGTGGGCGCGCTGGCGCCTTCCGGGGTCAGGCTGCGGGCCAGGCCCTGCAACTCTGCCCGCGATTGCGGCAGACGGTGTATCTGCTGGCCCTGCCGGAGCTGCAGCCGATGCTCCAGATTGCGAAGAAACTCGTAAGCGTTGGTGAGGTTATGAAAATCCTTTCCGCTGATGTGCTCCTTGTCATGCAGCTTCTGCAAGGCAAAAAGAGTGCCCCGCGATCGCAGCCACAATTCGCTTCCGCCATAGATACGCTGGAGGCACTGAACCAGAAATTCAATATCGCGAATGCCGCCGGGATCGACCTTCACGTCGATGCCGGTCTGTGACACTTCCTTCAGCAGATTCTTTCGGCGATGACTGCCAATCTTCTTCCGGGTATCAAGAGCGGTCTTGATGGCGAGAAAATTTACTTCAGGCCGGTACACATAGGGCTGGACGGCACGCACGAATTCACGCGCCAGGCCAACATCTCCGGCAGCGTGGCGCGCCTTGATCATGGCCTGGAGTTCCCAGTCGTGCGCCACGTGCGAGTAATAATGGATGGCGTGAGCCAAGGGAACCGCCGGCTCTCCCTCGTTGCCTTGCGGACGCAACCGCAGATCGATACGGAAGACCGGTCCTTCACGAGTGTGACGCGACAGTAACTCGGTGAGCTGTTGAGCCAGGCGGATAAAGTATTCGCGGTTAGAGATTTCTGCTGTGGCCGCCTCTTCACCCCCGTCGTAGAGATAGAAAAGATCGATGTCGGAGCTGTAGTTCAGCTCATTGCCGCCTAGCTTGCCGAGCGCCAGTACGGAACAGCGCGAACCCACCAGGCGATTCTCAGGGTCCAGATGCTGCGGCATTCCAAAACGATTTTGCAGGTGGGTGTGCACCTCCCGCAGAGCTTCTTCGATGAGGACGTCGGCCAGTGCCGATATTTCCGCAGTGGTTTCTGCCAGGGTAGCGATTCCCAACAGGTCGCGCAGCATGATGCGGACATACTCACGACGCTTAAAGCGCGCCAGTAAGGCAGCTGCGTCGGTTTCGAGAGAACGGGATCGCATGCGCGCAAAGCCTTCCTCAAAATCTTCGCGAGAGTGGGTGCGATCAAGGCCGCGCTCGCGAGCAAAACTGTAAAAAAGGTCGGGGTTCTGGATCAGCGTCTCACCCAGCCAGGGGCTATGACCGAAGACTACGGTGGTGTAGTGGACAAGTGAAAGGTGTCGATCGAGCAGACGCATCAGCTCGCCAGAAGCTAACTCCGCCAGCCGCTGAAACTGGTTTACGGCGGCATCTGGGTTGGGAGTACTTGGCAGCAAGGCCAGGAATGAGCCATAGACACGATCGGGAACCAGGTGATGAATCAGCTCAAGGTTGCGGTCGCTGGCAGCAGGATTCGCAAATGGGATATTCGAAGGAATTCCAGGTCCGGGATGTTCAGGTCCGTCCACTAGCCTGGATTCTATAGTTCCGCGGAAGCTTCACCCAAAGACGATGCTGGGAACCACAGGCTGCAAAAAATAAGGCACCCGAGGTGGGTGCCTTAAGATTTGAGGAAAAGGATCGAGTTAACGGCCTAGTTTCCGGCGAGCCATCCCGCCCAGAGCCAGAATGCCGCTACCCATCAGAATGAAGCTGCTGGGCTCGGGAGTGCTCCCGCCAGGACCGTTCTGCGTAACCGACACGTTATCCAGAGCGATGTAGCCTGGATCGTCGCGGAATGCGAACGAAATGGTATCGCTGCCGGTACCCGTTGCGGTGAAGGACTCCAAGGTCCAGGTGCCACCCGTGTTCGGGTCGGAGGAACTCATCAGCGGATTTCCGTCCCATAGGGCGGAGAAATCGCTGGGATCGTCGCCGACCGCGTTCAGGTAGAAGCTGAAGGTATAGCTGGCTCCCGCCACGTCAGCGAAAGTCTGACTCAGCGTGGCGTCAGATCCAACCGGTCCCAGAGCGGCATAGAACGAGCCTTCCTGGGCACCGCTGTATACGTAGAAGGGGCCGGTTACAACCTCTGTGTCTTCGAAATTTCCACCGGTAGACCAGTTAGTGAAGTCACCGTTTTCGAAACCACCATTTTGCAGCAGATTTTGGGCGAAGGTCTTCGGCGCAGTGAGTGCAAAAGCTACAGCCAGAGCGACGACAACCAGCAGGAGTTTGGGTCGCATGCTTCCTCCGGAGTGGATGAGGTGGTCCCTCATCCGTACTAAGTAAACGCAATTGCAGTTCCAAAAACGGACACTTATTTTTCACAAGGTTACAGATTCTCGATTTGGGATGAACCGCATCTTTTTGCGATGTGTGAGAAGCTGCTTGCCAAGGACCTTGGATAACAACCCCGAGCTTTGCCTAAGACTTTGGTGGTGCCACTGTGAATGACCTGGCTTGAGCGGGACACCTTCAGGTCAAGTCGCAGAGGTTAATTAGCGGTTCGCATCACTAGTGGCCGGCTTCACTTTAGGTATCGCGTTTGATCAGTCTCACGCGTACCATCGGCGTGAATGGAGCGGCATCCTAACGGGCTGTCCCGGTATTTTTCCTTCGACCAGCACAAAACTTCTCTCTCCCGCGAGGTCATCGCCGGTCTGACCACCTTTACCACGATGTCCTACATCGTCGTGGTCAATCCGGCAATTCTGTCGTCAGCCGGCATTCCCGAAGGACCATCCTTCGTCGCGACCGCACTGGTCGCCGCCTTTGGCTGCTACCTGATGGCCTTCTATGCCAATCGCCCTTTCGCTATCGCTCCGTATATGGGAGAGAACGCATTTATTGCGTTCACCGTGTGCAAGGTCCTCGGAATACGTTGGCAGACAGCGCTGGCGGCCATTTTCATCGCCGGCGTCATCTTCATGCTCATGACCGTTTTGCATTTGCGCAAATGGGTAGTCGACGGCGTACCTACTTCCCTGCGTTACAGCTTCGCGGTTGGGATGGGATTATTCCTGACCTTCATTGGGCTGAACGAAACCGGCATCGTACGGCTCGGGGTGGCGGGCGCACCGGTGCAGGCAGGGCATCTGGCATCTGCGCCTGTGCTGGTGGCTATGTTTGGAGTTGTGCTGCTGTCGGTCCTGGTCATCCGGAAGATTCCCGGAGCGATTCTGCTGGGCATCGTGATCACGGCGGTCGTGGCCTTTGTCACCGGGGTGGCGAAATGGCCGCATGGTCTGGTCAGCATGCCTCCCAGCGTCAGACCAATTCTGTGGCAGCTTGACCTGAAAGGAGCTCTCTCCTGGCAGGCGTTTCCGGTAGTGCTGACTATTTTTGTGATGGCATTCGTCGACACGATGGGAACCCTGATTGGTTTGTCGGCGCGGGCAGGCTTTCTGGATGCCGAAGGACAGCTGCCCCAGATCGAGCGTCCGATGCTGGTAGACGCGATCACGACCTGTCTGGCCCCGGTCCTGGGCACCTCTACCGCCGGCGCTTATGTGGAGTCGGCGACCGGAATCGAGGCGGGAGGACGAACCGGATTCACCGCCCTGGTTACCGGCACCTGCTTTCTTCTGACTCTCTTCTTTGCGCCCTTCGTAGCCACCATTCCTGCGCAGGCTTACGGGCCCGCGCTCATTCTTGTGGGACTGTTTATGCTGACGCCCATCTCGCACATTGACTTCGCCGATTACACCGAGTCCATTCCCGCATTTGCGGTGATCTCGCTGATGGCGTTTACCTTCAACATCGCCATCGGAATATGTGCGGGCTTCCTCCTCTATCCCATCTGCAAACTGGTGAGCGGCAGAGTGCATCAAATAAAACCGGGTCTTTGGGTGCTCACGGTTCTGTCGCTCCTGTTTTTCATTTTCTACCCCTACCATTGAAATAGCGCTGCAATTGCCTTGGTTTGGCAAACCTCGCAATAGCTTTTATGCTTCCAATAGAGTTTCAGCACGGCATTCCAGGGAGAATACTTGAAGATGAATTCAGCGTTCGTTGCCGCAGGGCGGCAACTGGTCCTCTGTTCGTGTGTCTGGCTTCTCTCGTTCAATATTGCTGCAGCCCAGACCGGGCAAGCGCCGTCGAGCGAAAATCGGGATACGAACAAGCCTAGCGTGGGGCACTATATAGACGCTGTTCCCCTGACTCCCGCCGACTACAAGGCCATCGCCGCTGAAGGAAGATTCTTTTGGTTCGTTCGCTCAACCGTAGGCCCCCGTAGTTTGGTTGCGGGTCTGTTTTCCGCCGGTTATGGAACCGCTGTGAATAGCCCCAATGAGTACGGCACCCACTGGGTCGGCTTCGGACAACGTTATGGAATGCGCCTCACCGGCGTCTCCACGGGCAATGCCATTGAGGCCACCCTCGGAGCTGCCTGGGGAGAAGATCCGCGATACTTCCATACCGTTCATGCTCCGTTCAAAGAGCGGGTCAAGAACGTCGTCGATCTCACCTTCCGCGCTTATCACCCCGATGGGGAACGCTATCCTGCTTACGCCAGATACGTCGCCACGGCTGGCAATAATTTCCTCTCCAACACCTGGCGGGAACCCAGTGAAGCCGACTGGCAGCACGCGCTGATTCGCACCGCCGAGGGCTTCGGAGGCCGCGCCCTTTCCAACGCCTTCAGCGAATTTTTTCCCCAGGTGTGGAGGGCGGTCCGCCGCCAGCCCGACCCGTATCCGGCAGATGCGCATAATCCATGAATTTGCGGTGAATGTGGTTGCCAGGCCGGCTGCGGCAACTATGATGTTCAGCGCGAGTTCAACTTGCAGGGAGGCGGACGTGCCCAACTACTCTGTCATCGAGAGCCTGACCAGCGCCATCGAAATTCCCCAGGATGGCACCCTCAGCCGCACGATTCGCCGTGACGAGCACGTGAAAGTGGTGCTGTTCGGATTCTCGGGTGGACAGGAACTGTCGCAGCATACTGCCTCGGTTCCGGCCATGATTGAGATTGTTCAGGGTGAAGTGCGATTCACCCTCGACGGCGATGAAAAGGAGCTTTCCGCGGGCTCCTGGATTTTCATGGAAGCCAACGTTCCCCATGCCGTGTACGCCAAGACCGACGCCGTTATGCTGCTGACCATGCTGACCGGCGCCGAGGTGAAGTAAAGTCGCGCGGGCGCTTCCGGGGTGACTCAGGCGGCGGTGCTGCGGACTGCATGCTTGCTGCTGAGCACGACCAGGAAAACGGTTCCGCTCTTATCGCTTCCGCAGCGGCTGCGGAAACGAATCCTTCCGCCGTGATTCTGAATGATTTCTCTGCTGATCCACAGTCCCAGCCCAGTGCCCACATCTTTCTTGGTCGTGAAAAACGGCTCGAAAACCTGCGCCCGGGCTGCTTCGGGGATACCGGAACCGTGATCAGCAATCGTGACTTGAACGCGGTCGCCCATCTGCTTGATCCGAATCCTGATCTGAGAGCCCGCCGGGCATGCATCAATTGCATTGCTCAGCAGGTTGGAGAAAACCTGGCGCAACTCACCTGGCACTCCAGACATGGAGAAAACGCCATCCGTTTCCACCACCGCACCCACGGACCGCGAGGCAAGCTTTCTGCGGAACACATCGACCACTCCTTTTAGTAACTCGGAAAGGTCGATCTGCACGGGTGATGTCGTCTCCCGATAAAATCCCAGGGTTTGACGCGTGATGTGACCTATTCTCTGCAGTTCATGATCTGCTGCGTCGAGTAACCGTTTGCTGGCATCGAGAGACGGTTCCGTTCGCGCCAGGTAGATCAGGTTGGTGACAGCTTCCAGCGGATTATTGATCTCGTGGGCAATGGTTGCTGCCAGCCTTCCGGCGGCGGCAAGCTTCTCGGTTTTGCGCAGCGCCTCTTCGGTATGTTTACGGGTGCTGATATCCATCGACATTCCAGCCATGCGTACGGGTTCGCCGGCGCCGTCATACTCCACCGACCCGCGGGATGTGGTCCAGCAATATCGCCCCTCCGCTCGGCTGGTGCGGTATTCGATCTCATATTCTTTGTGGTTCTGAACCGCGTCCTGTACCGTCGCCAAAGCCCGCTCGCGATCGTCCGGATGAATCGTCTCCAGCCAATCCTCCAGTCGTCCACGAAAGCTCCCGCGTGGCAGGCCGTGCATATCTTCGACTTCCGGCGACCAGCGTACTTCCCCGCTTCGAATGTCCCACTCCCAATCTCCCATGTTGGCAGCCGCCTGCGCCACAAAGCGGCGGCGCAAGCGATCCAGCTCTTGCAGCTTTTCGTTAGCAGTGCTTAGCTGCTGGTTTGCGTTTACCAGCTCAAGGCCACGCGTTTCCGATAGGCGCATATTTTCAATGTTCTGCAGGATGCGTGGCAGCACCAGCGGCAACGCCACGGCGGTGGCGACGGAGGCGACAGCCGTGATCACCTTCACGTAGGCCGAGGCCCAATACACCGGGTTCCACAGGGTGACCGCCTCCATGAAGTGCGTACCGCCGCAGGCGATGATGAACGTACCGAACGCCAGGAACATCCAGTGGAAGGGGATCGCTCCGGTGCTGGCCCGCACCAGGTAGACCAGGGTCAGTGAAATCACGACATAGGAGGTGCCGATCAGAAGGTCAGAGATCAGATTGACACTGATCAGCGTCGGATTACCCAGGTAGCAGAACACGTGCGGCATAAACTGAAGCCGCTCGATCCCGCGACCCAGCATCGGCCAAACCAGCGCGCTTGCCGCCAGCAGTACCAGGCCGCCGATGAAATACTTCACCTGCAGAGCTTGCTGTCTTTCAGAATTCACATCGCTAGCAGACAGATGGGTCTGGCCAGACGTGGACATGGACACTCCGTTTGAGCTTCGAATGCGCTCGCCACTGAACCCGGTCAGTCGCGTGCCTAGTCGTTGGGCCGCCAGGTGCGGACTGCTTCGGAGAGTACTTGCCACGCTCCGAAACCGAAGCCCAATCTGGCGATTAGATTCTGCGATCCCGCAGCAGTCAAGCGCAGGAAAACGCCAACCTCGTTCGGCCGTAACTTCGCGGCTCCAGGACGTGAAGCTTTTCCGCTGCCTGGGATTGTGCTCTGGACGGCCTTCCGGCGTCGCCGGTCAGACTTGTCACTGGGCCGGAGGTGGCGCTGCCTGCCCCTTGTGCCAGATACTCCCTCGCGATTGGGCGCGCGAAGGCATTTGACGGATTGTGCGTATGGATCAACATGATCTTCTGGTAGTAATCGCGGGCGTGCGCCTTGTCGCCTAGCTTGTCATAGGCCTGCGCCAGCAGGCTCAGCACGAAGGGATCGGTCTGCGTTGCTTTTTGCAGTTCCTTGATGGCAGTTGTGTAATCGCCTCCGTACAAGGCTACGTACCCAACCAGGTAAGGATAGAACTGCATTTGGTCAGGATTGTCTCCCTTGTCGAGATACGTTTTGCACATCGTGAGGTATTGTTGTGCCGGCTCCCGTTGTCCGCGTCGAGCGGCGATTCGCGCCAGCGCCGCGTTCCACCGGAAGTTCCATAAGTCCTTCTCCGCCGGGGTAAGATTCGGGATCTTCAAAGCGGTCGTATGCCCGATCTGATACCACTGGAACGCGTTGTCGATGTCACCTGACTCCAGGTAAATTCGCGCCAGCTCATTCGCGGTTCCCGAGGCGTCAGCATACTGCTTCCAGGTATTTTGTAGATCGAAGGCGCGCTTCCCATACTCGGATGCTTTGGCAGTATCGCGCTGGAAGGCGTAGGAAACCGCCATCACCCGCAAAGCCTGTGTCGTCTGCTCCTGCGATGCCAGCTCAATCGCCTTCGCCAGATGCTTGCGCGCCTCCTCGTAATTGCCTTGCAGGTCCAGGGCGACCCCCATGAACAGTTGCGCCTGATAGAGATTCGGGTTCAGGGTGATGGCGCGCCCATACAGTGCCAGCGCTTCGTCTGGTTTGCCATTCTTGGTAAGCTCCTCGCCCTGCTTTACCAGTTCCTCGGCCTCTTCGGTCTTCGCTTGCTGAGCCCCCGGCGCCGGAGAGGAGGGCGATGACTGTCCCTGGCCGTAGAGAAACGGACTCCAGAACAAAAGGACCATTACAAAGCATGAGCAAAACGTCCCTGTAACCTTCGCTCTCATAGCGCGCATTATTTCACATTGCCAGTTGCATGTTGTTTCGAGGCAAGCGACGCGGTAAACTTTCGCGCGCTTGAAAATTCCGCCGAAGGAAACCTTCATGACCACTGGCTCTGATTCGAACCGCCCATTGTCGCGACGCCGCCTATTACATCTGGGCGTAACCGGAACCGCTGCCGGCCTTATCGCGGGCGCACTCCCACTTACCATCCCCATGCCGGCGGAGGCGCAGGACGTTTCGACGCCTGACGCCGCATTAGCCGAGCTGATGAGCGGCAACAAGCGTTACATGTCGAATACCCTGACCTCGCCTCAGCACGATCTCGATCTGCTGAAACAGAACACCGAGGAGAAGCAGGAGCCGTTCGCCGCCGTGCTGTCCTGCGCGGATTCCCGCGTGCCGGTCGAATGGGTGTTTGACCAGACCATCGGTCATATCTTTGTCGCGCGCGTTGCCGGCAACCTGATTACCCCGGAGATTATCGGCAGCCTGGAATACGGCGCGGCAGTGCTGGGAACGAAGGTGATTCTCGTACTCGGACACGCGAATTGTGGAGCGGTGGCAGCTGCGATCCAGGGCAAAAGCGTTCCCGGTCAGATCAGCTCGCTGTTCCCCCATATTCAGCCGGCCATCGATCAAGCCGGTCCCGACCTGACGGCTACGATCAAGGCGAACGCGCAATATCAGGCCAGGCTCCTGCGTGAATCGTCGACTGTCCTGGCCCCCATGGTGAAGCAAGCCAAGATCAAAATTGTCGCTGGATACTACGACCTCAGCAATGGAGCCGTCACCTTGCTGGAATAGACAGCCGGGTGCCCCACACATTCACGGGGTTCGAATGTGTGGGTGAAGTTGGTGGGTTAGTTGTACTCCCACTCATCCCAAAAGCAGGAATGAGTGGAGCACCCCTGAATCTATGACTGGTGAGATCGGCGCAATTCTACTCATCCCGCAGCGTCTTCATGGGATCGACTCTCGTCGCGCGGTAGGCCGGCAATGCGCTGGCCATCAGCCCGATTGCGGTCATTAACGTGGCGACGCTGACCAGTGTCATCAGGTCTCTCGCACTAACCCCGTAGACCACGCTGGCCAGGACGCGGCCCAGCGCCAGCGCTCCGGCCAGCCCAATCACTACACCCAGTAACGTAGGCTTCATACCTTCGGCGACGATCATGCGCAGCACGTCGCCGATCTGCGCACCCAGCGCCATGCGAATCCCAATCTCGCGCACCCGCCGCCGCACCATGTAGGCCAGCACGCTATAAATTCCCACCGCCGCCAGCACCACCGCAAGGGCGGCAAAGCCCACCAGCAGGAACATGGTGAAGCGCTGCTGCAGAAGCGAATCGTTTACGGTATCTTCCATCGTCTTGACGTTCAGTAGCGGAACATCGGCAGCGACCCCGTGCACAACATTCCCGATCGCCGAAACCACGCTGGCGGGTGGGGTTTGGGTTCGGGTCGCCAGAGTCATGCCAAAGGAATGCCATACGTCACCGCGAGGGTTGGTCAGCTGCGCCACCGGCATGTAGAGCATCGAAGCGGAGCGGGTCTGATTCAGCCCGTCGTCCTTCACATCGCCCACCACACCGATCACGGTGCGCACGCTGTCGGGGAAGAAGTAGAGCGTCAACTGCCTGCCGATGGGGTTATCGTGAGGCCAGAACTGTTTGGCCATCGACTGGCTGATGAGCACCGTTGCCTGACGACCCGCAACGTCCGAGTCGTCAAAGCCGCGTCCGCTGACCAGGGAAATATGCATTCCGCCCAGATAGCCGGGGCTGATGAGCCGAACGTCGACCTCGGGCTGATCGGCCATCGGCACAACCGGCTGGCCTGCGATCTGTACGGGCTGATGAGAGCCACCCCCCGTCAGCGGCAGAGCGTCGATCACCCCCGCCGCTTGCACACCGGGCAACGCCCGAACGCCCTCAAGCACACGTTGGAAGAAGCCAACCATCTGCTGCGGCGTGGTGAACTTTTTCGACGAAACCGACAGGTCCATCGTGATCACGTGGTTCGCCTCGAAACCCGGATAGACAGAACGTAGCGCCCAGAGACTGCGAATGAGCAGACCTGCGCCCACCAGTAACATCAGTGAGAGTGCGACCTCGGCGACTACCAGCGCGCCACGCGTGCGGCTTCCGCCGGAATCGGCCGAGGTGCGGCCTATCCCCTGCTTGAGAGCTTCATTGAAGCCCTGGCCGGTAAGCCGCAACGCGGGCAGAAATCCCGCGACCAGGCCGGTCAACAGTGAGAGGCCGAGGGTAAAGGCCAGCACCCAGCCATCCAGCCCGATGCTGCTCGAACGCGGCAGCTGTTGGCCCATAAACTTGACGATGAAAACCATTCCATAGTGTGCGAAGGCAAGCCCAAGAGCGCCCCCGCACAGCGCCAGCAGGATGGTTTCGGCCAGCACCTGCTGCAATAACCGGCGCCGGCTTGCACCCAGCGCCGCCCGGATCGCCACTTCCTTGCGTCGCGACAGCGTCTTCGCCAACACCAGGTTGGCGATGTTGGCGCAAGCGATCAGCAGCACGAACGCCACGGCGCCCAGCAGAATCAGCAACGGAGTGCGCACGTCGCCAACGACGTCTTGCCGCAGAGGAATTGCGGTTGCGCCCCAACCTTTGTCGTCTTTGGGATACTGCTGCGCCAGTCGACCGGAGATGGTGTTCATCTCGGTGCGTGCCTGCTCCAGGCTGACGCCCGGCTTCAGACGCGCAATTACCCCGTAGTTATGATTGTCGCGAATGGCCGCTTCCTGCGGTGTCCAGCCCTGCAACTTCCACATCTGAGGACGAAAGTTAGGATCGCTCACGAACGGGAACTCGAAGCCCTCAGGCATGACCCCGATCACGGTATAAGCCTCGCCGTTCAGCTGAATGTTGCTGCCAACGATGGCGGGGTTGGCGCCCAGATGATCACGCCAGAACGAATGCCTGACCAGCACCTCGTGATCGTGCCCCGGCTGGTCTTCACTCTCCAGGAACGTTCGGCCCAGCATTGGCTCGGCGCGCAGAATCGAGAACAGGCCGTACGTCGACGAAACCAAAGGCACCGAGATGGGCTGGCCGGTGCCGGTCAGGGTATAGCGGCCGAAGCCATAGGCCGACATGGCTTCGAAACTGTGCGCCTGTGCGCGCCAGTCGAGAAAGTTAGCCGGCGAAACGGCAAACAGAGGAATGCCGGGAAAGGTGGCTTGCGGTGGCGTGTGATAGAGCTCGACCAGGCGCTCTGGCTGATCGAAGGGCAGCGGTCGCAACAAGACCGCATTCACCACGCTGAAGATTGCCGTGTTGGCGCCAATCCCCAAAGCCAGTACCAGAACCGCAACCGCAGTGAATCCTGGGCTCTTGCGCAGAGTCCGCCAGCCGTAACGGAGGTCTTGCAGCAAATTCGTCATCCGAGCTCTCCCTCTGCTTCATACGCATTCATACGCACAACCAGCCGGCGTTGTTCGCAGAACCGAAGGAAGTGCAGTTTGACGGCCAATTTCGTCGGTTTCTAAGTGGCGGAATGCGTGCGGCTTACCCTCTCGACCAGAGCTGGTCACTTCGCCATCTCGTCCAGAAATGGACGTAGTGACCGGACACGGTGATCCGGGCGGATGAGCCTCCCATCTTTGAGGCATGGAATGTGAGTTCTAGATGCCAAAACCCACTCATTTCGAAAATCGCGAATGAGTGGGCACCCGGCCGGGATGGCGCTTTAAGTACGCTTACACAATGCGGCACTCCAATAGCGCGCCAGCATCTTCTTTATCTCCGCGACGACCTGGTCGCGCTGCTCGGGTGTGGGCTGCTCGTAGGCGTATCTCATCAGGCAGTCGCCGGCTTCGCTAGCCACCGCCAGCTTGCCCTGGGTCTCGGGAGTGAAGTCGAGGCGGAGCTGGAACGCAAGATTGTAGAGCATCGCGGTGAAGCCCTTACGGGCAACGCCGTCTTGCTGCATGCTCAGCTCCCGGAAGTCGCGTCTGAAGGAGAGGGTGCGGAAGTCGGGATGCTCGTCGAGGTAGCCAACATAGGCGTCGATCATCGATGGGATAACGACAGTAGGATCGAAATCCGCCTTGCACCGGAGCTGCTGGAGCGCGGGTCGCACGACTTCGCACTCGACCTGGTTGCGCAGGTTGCGGATGTGGTCCGCGGTGATGGAGCCGAGGATGCTTTCCCTGTCAGGAAAGAAGCGGTACAGTCCTCCGACCGAGACGCCGGCTTCGGCCGCCAGACGCTTGGTGTTGAATTGGTCGCAAGGGATTCGCGCCAGCAACGAGCCGGCCGCATCCAGAATGCGCTCCACCGTGCGCCGGCTGCGGTGCTGCGCGGGACGGCGGCGGCTTTTGCTGAGAGTGGGCATTGGGTCAAGGCTCCACCATCCTTGATTGTGCGGAAAGGCCGGCGTCTAACGATGTGAGGGGGATCACTTGGGGATGTGCCGGGGCAGCGTTTGGATTGGTTACCGGGAAAGCCGGATGTTACCCGGCCGACGGTTGCCTCTCTGCTGTTCGAATTGTCATCCCGAGTTTTCGAATTGTCATCCCGAGTTTTTGAATTGTCATTCCGAGTGAAGCCGAGGGATCTGCTGTTTCTCCGTACCGCTCCCCAGCCTCTCGACGACTTATGGAAGGCGTCTAGTCCAGGTTCTCGGGGTCTATTCCGAAGCCCTTTTCGCCGGCATTCTTCTTTTCCCAATACTTGCGGACCCAGGCTTCCCAACTCCTGCCGGCAGCGGTGTCACGTCCTGAGAATGCCAGGGCGGCGATGTCGGAGTAGGGGATGGAAATCTTCTGCGCAGAGTTCTGCGGAATCAGTCGGACCACAGATTCTGCCAGGGTCGAGGCGTTGCGCCGGTCGAAGATGTAGCCTTCCACCTTCGTCCCGTCCTTGCGGGTGATGGTAACGTCGCCGCGATAGTCGAAAGCTTTTTCCAGCGCCTCGCGCAGTTCGGCTTCACTCGCCAGCTCGGGAATCCAGCCCTCGATCGCTTCGCGCTGCCGTCCGTCGACGACTTCCAGGGAATCAACTGTCAGATTGTGCTGCGGTTCGCTCATAAAATCGCTTTTCGCCTTTCGCTGTTCACTCTTCGCCCGAAATTCTTGTTCACCACGGAGGCACGGAGATATGGCGACAATTCATTTTGGAAAATACAAAACCACCGCGTTGCCTTCCCATCCACTCTTGACCCCGGCTTCAGCGCACAAGATTGCTGCTACGAACGAACCATGCCGGGGGTACAACTTTCGGGAATTCAGCTTCGAAGATTCTTGTTGCAGCCAGTCGCCAAATCCACCAAGTTGCGGATTATCCTGTTTAAAGCCGCCGTACACTTTTTTCCCGGCGAAGTATCTTAGAGCCTCGGCAAAGAGCCGAGCGCTTACAGGCGGATTACCGGCCTGTTGCAGGACAACCCTCTCGAGGATCGATCCGGAATAGAAAAATTCTTTTCGTCGACTTAGAGGACCTAGGGTTGCAAGTTTCTTATTACCCATGCTTCCTCCGTGCTCTCCGTGTCTCCGTGGTAAAAAACCCTCTTTATTTCGCGTCGCCAATCTGCACCAGCGGATTGTAGGTGTGCACCGGACGAATCTCTTCGTTCAGCATGGCCAATGCTTCGTCATCCTTATACTTCGTGGAGAACGTCGCGCGGACCGTACCGAGAAATCCCTTGAGCGAGCCGAATGTATCGTGCACAGCCGAGGCTTCATAGCCGCTATGCACCATGCAGTTCGCACACTTGGGATTGCCTGACTCGGTCCCGTACTTGTGCCACTCGGTCTCGCGCATCAACTCTTCGAAGGTGTCGGCGTAGCCGTCCTGCAACAGGTAGCAAGGCTTCTGCCAGCCGAACAGGTTGAAGGTCGGCATGCCCCAGGGCGTGCAGGGATAGTCACGCTTGCCCATCAGGAACTCGAGGAAGAGCGGCGACTGATTGAATACCCACTTCGCTTTGCGATTCGACAGCATGGCGCGGAACAATCGGCGCGTGCGGGCACGACCCAGGAAGTGTTTCTGGTCGGGCGCCTTCTCATAGGAGTATCCCGGCGAAAGCATCATGCCCTCGACGCCAAGGTCCATCATCTGGTCGAAGAACGCGCGAACGCTGTTGGGATCAGCGCCATCGAAGAGTGTCGTATTGGTAGTGACGCGGAAGCCGCGGCGTACCGCTTCTTTCACACCCTCCAGAGCGGCATCAAAGCCACCCTCTCGGCAGACGGAGAAGTCATGCTGCTCGCGTTCTCCATCCATGTGCACGGAGAAGGTCAGATACTTGCTCGGCTGGAAGAGGTCGATCTTTTCCTTTAGCAGCAGCGCATTCGTGCACAGGTAGATGTACTTCTTGCGCGCGACCAAGCCTTCCACGATCTCGGCGATCTGGGGATGCATCAACGGCTCGCCGCCCGGAATCGAAACCATCGGAGCGCCACATTCGTCGACGGCGCGGAAACATTCCTCGGGCGAAAGATTCTGCTTCAGCACATGCGCGGGATACTGGATCT
The DNA here is from genome assembly GCA_963698845.1 of uncultured Acidobacteriaceae bacterium. Taxonomy (GTDB): domain Bacteria; phylum Acidobacteriota; class Terriglobia; order Terriglobales; family Acidobacteriaceae; genus Bog-257. The sequence continues at coordinate 464,645 of CAVOSH010000003.1, read as the reverse complement.
TGCCGCAACCGGCGCAGGCAAGATTGCAACGGAAGAGCGGCTCCAGCATAAGCACCAGCGGATAACGTTTGCGGCCTTTGACCCGCTGCTTCAAGACGTACGTGGCGACCGTCCACATCTGCGATACAGGAACTGCCATGTAGGAAACCTCGGTGACTAGCAACCAGCGATTAGCAACCAGCGATTAGCAACTTTAGCGGTTAGCGATTAGCAATTAGCAATTAGCAAAGGCGACCAAAGCCGCCCACGCCGAACGATCGCGAAAGCGAACTCTCTTTCGCTTTTATCTGCTTTGTGGGATGATGTCAATAGCACCGCAGGTGGTTACGCGCCTGCGGATGGGCGAATAACCGCTATCTCATGTCTGATCATAGTCATACCGAGGCAGTAGCCGTCGAGCAGACTTCCCCGGCGCGGCGCACTCCCATGCAGCCGCGCAGCCAGCAAACGGTCGTGCGCATTCTCGACGCGGCCACTTCCCTGCTCACCCACATGCCCCTGGAGGACGTCACCACGACCCGGATTGCCTCCGAGGCCGGGCTGTCGATTGGCGCGCTCTATCGATTTTTCCCCGACAAGCAGACCATCATTGACGCCATCGCCGTACGTCATGTCGAACAGTTCCGCGCGTCGCTCGAGAACTCCGTGATGAAGGTGCTTGAGCGCGAATTCGCCAATCTTGAAACCTTCGATCCGGCTAAAATTCTCGACAGCGTAGTCGATGCCTACATCGTTTACTTAGACGCGCACCCCGACTTCCGCACCATCTCTTTCGGGCGGTACGTCAGTGCGGCGACCAAGGAGCGACAGGCGTCTCCTGATGTTGGGCTGCCCGCTCTGCTGAAAAATTTCATGCTGGAGCGCCTGAGCATTTCTAATACTCCAGAGCTCGACCTGATGCTACGCGTGGTCAGCGAAGCCGGTGAGCGACTAATTGCTTACGCCTACGAGCAGCCGACGCTCCAACAGCGCAATCATATTATCGACGAGATGAAGAAAATGCTGGCCAGCTACCTGTTCTCGTAAAACGCCGGTTGACGAGAACCCATAGAGGCAGGACAGATTATGTTTTCTGTTTCCGTACTTAAGTGTGGCAGAGGTTTCGTCTGGAGCATGCTGGCCGTCGGTTGCTTTGCAGCGATGGCGCTGGCGCAGGACGCCGGCAACTGCACGTCTCATGATGCTTCGACGCGACCTGCTTGCGCAGAAGCAATCGCCTTCTTTCAAAAGCTGCAGGTCGCGGTGAAGGCTGGAGACAAGGCTCAAGTCGCATCAATGGTGAGCTATCCCATGCGCACTTCGCAGCATGGTCAGAGGGTGAAGATCCGTAGCCGGCAGCAGTTCCTCCAGGCGTATTCGCAGGTGTTCACACCACAGGTCATATGTGCCGTTGAGGCGGCAAAGCCCTCGGATGTGTGGGGAAACTACCAGGGATTCATGGTGGGCCAGGGCGTGATTTGGTGGGACCAGATCATTCCAACGTCGGTTAAGAACCCTCAGCCGGATTCCACCAAATATCCCTTCAAGATTATTGCGGTCAATCATCAGGACGTCTCGGTGCCTGCTTGCACTAACGGCAAGCCCTGAACCCTGGCCTCGCCTCAAGATTCAATTCAGCGCAAATCAATCTCAGCGCTCCCAGCGCTTCGGGTCATAAACAAAATCGACCAGCCCGTCGCGATAGTCGATCTTGATTTGCAGCATATACAAAGTCTCAAATCCCAATATGCCTGAGACTTCGGTTCCCATATGCTCACTCAAGTTCGACAGGTCGAAACTTATAATGCCCTGATTTTTTTGCGACAGGTGTCCGAATTTCAGGGTGACTTTACTGGCTCGATAGACCCGGGAGACGCTGCCGTTCAGGCCTCTCACTTCGGTATCCGGATCGCTATGTACCGCGGTAAAGTGCACCGCCTCCCGCTTGGAAAGCATGGTCATCATCGAACCGGTGTCGATGAGGAAAAGCATGGAGGGCGAGCTATCGATATGAGTCGGGATCAGGAGATGGGAGCCAAAGCGAAACACGGCCGTCCAATCCTTCATTTCAGGCGCCACATAACGATCCATCGGCTTCGGCTCTTCCCAGACGGTCCCTGGCGTGTCCTGCGTGACGGCAGGTTGTGCCGGCTTGGAATCTCGGGCGCCCTGGTCTTCCCCGGATTCCGATTCTTCCTCCGTTTGCAGGGTTGCGGGAGCATTCGTTTGGTTCGGACGCGGCGGCAGGGGCGACAATCTCAGTTTATGGTCGGGAACGTCAATGTCGATCACATACGAGCTGAAGACATCGGCTCCGATAAGCCCATCTTCACTGGTAACGGAGACACGGTCGGTGACGTCCACAACACAGTCATGAAATTCCAGGTCGCCAACGCGAATGTCGTGGGCGATGGCGGAGTATCCACGCCGCGCTCCTTTGTCTCCCAGACCGTAATACTCCTCGTCCGACACAGAGTTTAGCCCGGCTTTTGCCGCGGCCTTTCGGCTGATAACAATTCCGGATGCGCCGGTGTCCAATTGCAGGCGAGCGTCGTGCCCATTCACCTTGACGATCAAGCCAACGCCGAAATCGTGCGTCGGGTCCGTGCGCAAAACTTCGAGTTTGGTGTCTGTTTGCTCGACCTTATTCACCAGCTTGCAGGCGTGCGACTGACCGGCGGTAGCCTTCAGAAAAACAAGATAGCGTTGCAGTGACGCCGTTTCTTCCGGATCGGCCGGATGAGGACCGGCCAGATATTTCTCGATGGCGGCGGTGCGCTGCTTCCGCGGCACCTCACGGAACCACATACGCTGCACCTCGGGGTCATCGGGAGCCAGCTCGTGAGCGCGTTGCAGCGAAGCATACGCATGCGCATAGAGCGAGTAGGCGCGATAGATCCGCGACAGTCCCAGGTAAGCATCCACGTTCGCCGGATCAAGCTTGATCGCCTGCCGATAAGAGATCTCCGCCGGCGACATCTCTCCCCAGCGAAACTGCACCTCACCCATCGCGGCCGACAAAGCAGCTGAATTCGGCTGCGCCGCCAAGGCGCTCCTGGCAACTGTCACCGCGTCGTCGATCTTCTCCAGCCGCAAAAGAGAGCGGATCAATCCGCTTTGCGCCGCCACCGAACTGGAATCGGTCTTCAAGATCGCCTGGTACTTGTCCATGGCTCCAGCAAAGTTGCCGGCGCGATAAAGCTGATCGGCGGCGGAGAGATTGGCGTTGTCAGCAGCAGGTGTCGCCGCTTGCGGTAACGCGCGCAAGGCGGCCGGGCAGGAAATGCCGAACAGCAGAAGAAGCGGCAGCAGTCGAGTCATCGGAAAAAGGGTCTCGCTGGCGCGCACCGAGATCAAGTGGCTACGGAAGCGGCCGATCTCGCACAGCGAGGGTACAAAAGCAGGAACAACATAGCAGAGCCCCTGCGATCTGGCAGCAACTTTTCATGGCCGCGGAGAGCGCCCCATGCAGGGCTGCGACTATGCGGCTCGGCGCTGAAGCGGGTTAGCCTTCCGATCCAACTCCGCAGCCACGGCCCACCCCTCCCGGGCGCTCGCGATCTGCGGCTCCCATCCCGTCTCCCGCTTCAGCTTGGCATTCGAGACTCGTTGCGAACGCGAGAAGTACTCCCACATCTGCCCAAATATCAGCCGGCCCAGGAATGCGGGCAAACGCAGCGGCTTCTTCGCGCCCGCTGCCTTGGCGACTGCCTGCAGATACTCGCGAAACAACACAGGCTCGTCGTCGCAGACGTTGTAAATGCCTGCTGGAGCATCGACGACGGCAGCCACGGCCCGGCCCGCGTCGGGAACATAGATCGAGGAGAAGTAGTTGGTACCGGGACCGATCTGTGCGAGCATGCGGCGCCGCGCCATCTCGAGCAACTCCGGCGTGGAAGGAGCATCGGCGCCATAGAACCCTGCGAAGCGCAGCACAATACCTTTGCCGCCTTCCCTGGTTAAGCGCTCAGCCTCACGCTCGCCCTCCAGCGTGGCCTGCAAAATCGCGCCATGGCCTGCATCAGTGCGTGCTTCTTCGGTTAGCCAACGCGTGCCGCCGTCCGCGTACACGAATGTCACCGATTCATGGATGTAGGTGGGAACGCCCTCCTGGATCGCCGCATCGACCAGCATACGAGCGCCCTGAGTGCGCAGGCGGTTGGTCTCGTCCCACATCTTGGAATCGCGGATCCTGGTCATCGATCCGATCTTGGTGGTCAAGCGGATCAGCACATCACATCCCGCAATCGCCTTGCGCATCGAAGCCGGGTCGTACAAGTCGCACTCGACCGGCTCGGCTCCGAGGGAACGCACCAGAGCGGCTTTATCGCTCCCCCGTGCCGTCGAACGCACACTATGTCCCGCGGCCACCAGAGCCGGCAAACTGGCACGGCCTAAAACACCCGTTCCTCCAGCTACAAACACCTTGAGCGCCATCTCTACCCCCTTATCTTTGTTGGATTGCGGCATGCCGGCCGAAGACGCATACGAATTTGATTGACCAGCAGAGTTGCAAAAAGGAGAGCAGCAGGATCGTGATTACTCGTAGCGGAGCGCGATTAACCGTTGCGGATAACTTGGGAGCCGTTGGTTTCGCATCATTTTACCGCCGGGCAGCGTATGGAGCGACAAGCAAAGCTCTTTTCGCGGGGCATGCTGGATGGAGCGGCTGCCCCGAGCGGCGAATTGCCGGGAAGGGCGAATTCATCGACCTAACCTGTGTTATCGTTGTTGAAGGTTAGGAGGACGTATTGCATGTCGGAACTGAAGCGGATTCTCCAGCACTACGATGGAGTGCTGAACGGTGACGCCTGGCACGGAGACGCAATCTGGAAAATCCTGGAAGCGATCCCGGCGCAAACGGCGGCAGCCCGGCCCCTGTCTGGAACGCAGCTGGTAAGCCACATGACGTTCTGGGAGGGTGTGGTCACGAAGCGATTGGCGGGATTACGAGCCGGCCTGGTGGAAGAATTGAATTTCCCGGCGATGCCGGCAGCCTCGGAAGCGAAGTGGGAGGAAACTCTTGGGGAGTTCCGCGCGTCCAACCATGCGTTCCGTGAAGCGTTGGTCAAGCTTGATCCTGCCAAGTTGGAGCAGCTTACAGCCGCAGGCAAACGCACTTACTACGACGAGGCACATGGCATCATCGAACACCATGTCTATCACCTGGGACAGATTGCCATGTTGAAGAAAGCGCTTGATTGACAGCGAGCGGCTGCGAGATCCGGGCTGGCGATCAGGCTTTCAGCAGGTTTGTAATTCGCCATAACGGGTGCTAGCATCGGGTCTCGCCAGCTTTTCGAAGGAGGCACTATGTCAGATCGTGACGGCAGTGGTTTTCTCTGGTTTCTGGCAGGTCTGGGAATCGGTGCGGCAGTAGGGGTTTTATACGCTCCCAAGTCGGGCGACGAATTGCGTCAGCAGATTCGGGAAGCAGCCGAAGATGGGCGGAACACGGTGAAGGACCGGGCGCGCCAAGCCCGTGAGCAGGCAGGAACGTGGGCTGATAAAGGACGCGATTACCTCAGCCAGCAGAAGGACCAGATTCGCTCGGCGTACGAGGCCGGACGACAAGCCTATCGCGAAGCTACGGGCGATCAGGTGGAGGGCGCAAATCCCAACGTCCCGTAAAGGCGAAGTAGACGTAAGCCGGGGCCGGATTTCACCTGCTGAAATTCCGCTGTTGGCCAGACTCTCAACGATTTCCTGGACGTCGCTATGGACAAGCTGACACTTTTCATCGCTGTGACTTCAGCTGCGGTTGTTTTGCAGATGTTGATCCTACTTGGCATGTTTCTGACCATGCGCAAGCTCGGCGCTCGCGTGCAAGGTCTCGTCGACAAGGTCGAGGAGACCACGACGATGGTACAGACGCGGGTGCTACCCATCATCGACAAAACCAAGACCATCCAGGAAGACGTCAAGAGTTTCCTGGATACGGCTCGGCCGAAGATCGAAACGCTGATCGACAACGCCAGCCGCCTGAGTTCAACGACCCGGGCGACGGTAGAACGGTTCGATGCCACGGCAAATGACGCCATCGATCGGGTGCGCCTGCAAGTGATTCGCGGAGACGAGATGCTGACGCGCACCATGGACCGCGTGGAGGAGACCTCGGAGAAGGTTCAACACACGGTGATGTCCCCGGTGCGTCAGGTTTCCGGAATCATGCAGGCGATCAGCTCGGGCATGGGAGCCTACTTTAACACCCAACGCCGCCGTCGCAACGGTGGACCGTCGGACGAAATGTTTATCTAGAGTTCGGTTTGTGGACCAGGAGAGCAGCGTGCATGCGCTGCTCTTTCTTTTTGGAGCTGCTTAGGTAATCCAGCCACCACCGACGACGGTGTCTCCGTCATAGAAGACGGTCGCCTGGCCGGGAGTAACGGCGCGCTGCGGTTCATCGAAGGTGACGAGCACCTGGTCGTTGCCAGTTTTCTCAAGCGTTGCGGCTGCGGGCTCATGACGATGACGAATCTTGACCTGCACACGCATGGGTGCGCGCAGATCGTCCACAGCAATCCAGTTCAGCCGCCTGGCAGTCAGGGTTCGCGAAAATAACTCATCTCCTCCGCCGACCACTACCTGCCGCTTATCGCCGCGAATCTCAAGCACGTACAGCGGGGACCCCGTGGCAACGCCGAGGCCCTTGCGCTGCCCGACAGTGAAGTTGTGAATACCGGTGTGGCTGCCCACCACCTCGCCACTCGTCGTGACCAGCTCGCCCGCTGTGTCGGGGATCGTTTCTCCCTGCTCTTCCAGATAGGCATCGAGGAACTGCTTGTAGTCGCCGCCGGGAACGAAGCATATCTCCTGCGAGTCGGGCTTCTGGAAGAGGCGCAGGCCGGCACTCTTAGCCTTCTCGCGAACATCGGGCTTACACATTTCGCCCAGGGGAAACAGGGTGCGGCTCAACTGCTCCTGGGTCAAGCCAAACAGGAAATAGGTCTGGTCCTTGGTACGGTCTGCGGGACGCTTCAGCAACCAGCGCCCGTTGGTGGCATTGAACTCGTTGCGCGCGTAGTGACCGGTCGCCAGCAACTCGGCGCCGATCTGGCGCGCAGTGATGAGCAACTGATCGAACTTGAGATGGTTATTGCACAGGCTGCACGGAATCGGCGTGCGGCCCGACAGGTACTCCGAGACGAACGGACGTACCACGTCCTCCTCAAAGCGCTGCTCCTGGTTGACTACGTAATACGGGATCTCCAGCTTCTCGGCTACGCGGCGCGCATCGTAGACGTCATCGATGGAGCAGCAGCGACCCTGCACCGACTCCGGCATTCCGTGGTGACCAGCCAGCCGGCGCTGATTCCACAGCTGCAGGGTCAGGCCAATGACGCTATAACCCTGCTGACACAACATCGCCGCGACTGCGGACGAGTCCACACCGCCCGGACATGGCTACGGCTATGGTCTGCTGCTTGCTCACATGAATTCCTATAGGCGACCGTCAGCTAACTGAGGCCGACTTCTTGTAGACGGGGCTGATCTCTCGGAGGCGCCCAACCACTTCGGGCACCAGGCTCAGCGCAAACTCCACATCTTCCGCCGTGGTTTGCTTACCCAGGCTAAATCGAATGCTGCCGCGCGCGCGCTCGGCCGACAGCCCCATGGCGGTCAAAACATGAGAAGGCTCGATAGCTCCCGAGGAGCATGCGGCTCCGGTTGAAACCGACAGGCCTTTCAGATCGAGCGCAATCACCATAGCCTCGCCCTCGATACAGTCAAACGAGATGTTCGACGTGTTCGGCACGCGCGGCGCACCGGCGCCGTTCAGCGCGACCTGCTCGATCTGCTGGAGAATCTGCGTCTCCAAGCGATTCCGCAGATGCTCGATCCGCGCCAACGCTCTCGTCCGAGAAGCCCCGCCCTGCGATCTCCGCGGCCTTGCCCAACCCGACGATACCCGCCAGGTTCTCCGTTCCGGCGCGACGCGAGCGCTCATGCCGGCCGCCGTAAAACAGCGGCTGCAGCAATGTTCCCTTGCGCACGAATAAAGCTCCCGTGCCCTGCGGCCCGTGAATCTTGTGCGCTGAGAGGGTCAGCAGATCGCAGCCAATTTCCTTCACATCGATCGGCACCTTGCCAGCCGCCTGCACCGCGTCGGTGTGAAAATAAACGTCGGCTTCGGCTGCCAGTTTTCCGATCTCCGCCACCGGCTGCAGAACACCAGTCTCGTTATTGGCCATCATGATGCTGATGACCTTGGTCTGCGGACGCAGGGCGCGGCGAATATCGGCGGGATCGATCAAGGACCGCCCATCCACGGGCACGCAGGTAACGGAGCAGCCCATCTGCTGCAGACGGTCGCAGGAGTTGAGCACGGCATGGTGCTCAATGGCCGAGATAATGACGTGATCGCCGGGCTGCGCCAGCCCGAATAGCGCGAGGTTGTCGCCCTCGGTGCCGCCGCTGGTGAAGACAATTTCCGCGGCGCGACAGTTCAGCAACTCGGCAACCTGCTCGCGAGCGTTCTCCACCGCAGCCCGGGCCTGCTGGCCCTGCTGGTGAATGGACGATGCGTTACCGAACTTCTCCAGAAAGTGGGGACGCATGGCCTCGAACACTTCCGGCAGAAGCGGAGTGGTCGCGTTGTTGTCGAGATACACCCGGCGCATAATCCTCTATTCTAGCTGTTTCCTTGGATTCGGCGCTCGGGTCATGCGATTCGAGGCGATTGCGGCGGGAGTTCCCGCCTTACGGGTAAAACTCTGTCATCTGCGACGCAGAGCCGGCTCCATTGGGTATCGTACTCACGCCAGCAGCGGTCATGCTGAGGCCGAGCAGGCTGCGATGATCGTACAGCACGGTACCCTGGTAGCCTGCTTTGACGCCAGTACCGATCAGCAAAGTAGCTACATGTCCACCGCCGTGTGCGTTGTCGGTGCGTGACTCGTCCGTTGTGAGGATCAATAACCCGCTCTGCTGGAAGGCCGGATCCGTCAGCAGCGGAGGAATATTCGCGGAAAGCCAACTGTCGGCGGCGGCCACCCGCACACCTACATCGCAATTCGAGCCTCCGCCCGGGCAGTCGTGGGCATCGTGCTCTGCGTCTGGGACGACGAAGGAATATGCGGGTAGCTGTCCGGCCGACAAGTCGGCCTGAAGCTGGGAAAAGTCAACGATGTTCATATTCAGCTGCGAAGGAGGCTGAACATCGGAGAAGTAAGAAATGGGATTGTGCCGTCGCAAATATGGGTAAACGTCTCCGCCCAGATAGCCTTGCTGAGGCAGGCTCTGCGCGTAAACTTTCCACGCCTTCGAAGCAGCCTGCAACTCTCGCACCACGTTGTCGATGGGAACGACGCCGTTGAAGTTGTCGTCCGTGCTGTAAGCTTCGCCCGTGGTCATGACGAAGTAGTTGCCAATCGATGGATGCACGTTGGCGTAATAGTTGGTCGCCAGCCCTCCTTGGGGGATCAGGCCGTTGATGTAGGGTGCATTGACGCTGCCTACTACGTCGTCGTAGTCCAGATTCTCCAAGACGACGATCACCACGTGCTGGACCTGAGTAATTCCGCTGCCAGTGCCGCCGCCCGATCCGCCGGACCCACCTGAACCACCGCTTCCACCCGAGCCTCCGCTACCTCCGGAACCCCCGGTCCCACCCGAGCCTCCGCTACCTCCGGAGCCACCGGTCCCACCCGAGCCGCTGCTTCCGCTGCCGGAGGCGCTGGTGGTCGAACTTCCCCCGCCGCAGGCGATCATGGTGAGAAAAAGTGAGACACTGAAGAGGCTGAAGATGACCAGGAAAGCGAACGACATTGTGCGTCGGCGGGCAGAAGTCGCCATGTTGCACCCCGGTTGCTGAGATGCAGTTCTGCCTTCGCGGTGTGTACCAGAAGCTCAGGTGACGAGACTGTAATCTGAAGGGCTGCGGCTGGATCCACAAAATTTGCAGTTGCCGCCCGTGGGGGCCGTCAATCTGCTCTAGAATCGATTCAACTTCTCGACGTGAAATCTAAAACCGCACAAACGACCCGGAGGCAGGCCGGCGCGAAACCGGTCTCCAAAGCTACTCTCAAACTACGGCTGCTGAAGAGGCTGAAGTGCACGCTGAAATATGAAAAGTCGGCGTGGGCGTCGGGCGCTAAGCTGGTGGCCGGGGTGGATGAAGTTGGCCGCGGTTCGTTATTCGGTCCGGTAGTGGCCGCGGCGGTAATTCTCGATCCCAGCTACCGCATCCGGGGTTTGCGTGATTCCAAGCTGCTGGATCGGGAAGTGCGGGAGATGCTGGCGCCCCGAATTCGCGAGCATGCCCTGGCTTGGGCAATTGCAGCCGTCGACGTAGCCACCATCGATCAGATAAACATCTACTGGGCGTCGAAGCGTGCGATGGAAGCGGCAGTAGGCATGCTGTCGCTTCGGCCAGACCATCTACTGATCGACGCGCTGCGCATCAACTGCGATTGCCAGCAGACTGCCATCATTCACGGCGACGCTTTGTCGGCATCGATTGCCGCGGCCTCCATCATTGCCAAGGTGGAGCGCGACGCGATGATCAGCGCCTGGGATCCGGTCTTTCCCGAGTATGGGCTGGCTTCCAACAAAGGCTACAGCACACCCAGGCACCTGAAGATGTTGCGGGAGAAGGGCCCTACTCCGCTGCATCGGCTGTCCTTTGCCCCGGTGTGGACATCGTCGGCGCCGCAAGAAGTCCTCGAGTTCATGCTTGACGAGGAACCCGAAGCAGCCTTGGCAGTAAGCGGCGACACTCCACCATCGCAAATCTGATCAACGACAGCGTTTTTTGCCGAATCCCGTAGCGAACACACGGCTTTGTGACGAAATGCTGGCGCGCCTATTGAATTCCCAGCGCTAGTGGGAGCAGAATTCTGCCACCCTCTCCGCCTCTGCTGATCGCATGCTATTCCAAGCGACATGAAGAAGCCCCGGGGAATTTTGCCTCATGCGCTTACTGCGCTATGAGCTAGCGTCAGCTTCGTCCGGAGCGCATCGTTGCACGCCCTCCGCATCAATCACCAAAGGAGCCGTTTCATTGACACACGACCCGAAACACAAGAGCACTTCTCTCGCGTTCAGAAGCCCGTCCATCATCATCGCTTTCGCTCTTGCACTGTTGCTGACGCAGTTTGCGTCGGCGCAGACTTTTCAAGTGCTGCACAACTTCACCGGCGGTCTGGATGGCTCAACCCCTCCCTACACCCTGGCACAAGATGCCGCTGGATATTTTTTCGGAACCGCCAACATGGGTGGCCGCAACGGTACCGGCGTCGTCTTCCGTTTCGAACAGATGAATGGGAATTGGGTGCTCTTGCCGATCTACAACTTCAGCGACCAGGACGGACAACCGGGTTGGGGAGTGACTCTCGCTCCTGACGGCACCATCTACACCGTGGGGTCCTATGCGTCGGTTCTCGGTGGACCCTGCGGGACGGCGATCTACCTGCGCCCGTCGCCCATCCCTCCGCGCACAAGCGACATCAGCTGGAACGAAACCGCCCTCAGAACTTATGTGAAGGGCCAGGAAGGATGTCCCACGGGGAATTTATTGCTTGATTCCGCAGGGAACCTTTACGGTGTAACCCAGGATGGCGGAGCGCACGGCTGGGGATCGGTTTTCGAACTGACGCGGAACGGTTCGGCCTGGACGGAGACGATTCTATATGCCTTTCAGGGCCAGGCCGACGGAGGCGCTCCGTACTCAGGCTTGATCATGGACAGTGCCGGCAATCTTTACGGTACGGCGTCCGCTGCCGGCGCAAATCGACAGGGTGTGGTTTTTGAGCTCAAGCACTCGGGCGGAAGCTGGACCGAACAGGTGCTCTACACCTTCCAAGGCGGTAATGACGGAGGTCAGCCTGTCGCCGGATTGATCTTCGACAACGCCGGAAATCTTTACGGCGCAACGGCGTCGTGGGGGACAGGCGGCGGCGGCACGGTGTTCAAGCTTGCCCCCTCCGGAGGATCGTGGACCTACAGTGTGCTCACCAGTTTCACGGGAAGCGACGGACCAGTGGCCTCCGTCACCATGGATGCGGCCGGAAATATCTACGGCACGACATTCATGGACGATTCCTTCGGATATGGGTCGGTCTTCAAGCTGACTCGCTCGGGGAACGGATGGACTTACACCGACCTTCACGACTTTACGGGTGGAACGGACGGCGGTTATCCCGGTGGTGGAGTGGTTCTCGATTCCAGGGGAAATCTTTATGGGACGGCTGTCACCGGAGGGGCAAGCGGCCTAGGTGTGCTGTACCAGATCACTCCATAATCGAATCAGCATTGATTCCGCCCAGGCGCCCCGTTATCGGGGCGCTTTTTTCTGGAAAAAGAAGAGGCCTCGACTGACAAGTGGTGCTCATCCACACTTTTCTGCATCTCTTGATACAGTAAAGAACACATCCTTCATGCCCTCGGCAACAGACAGAGCGCCCGCTATTCGTCGCTGTACACGTTGCGGAACGAATTTTCCCGCCGACTCCCTGGGTTGTCCCTCTTGCGGACGTGTCGGGGGCACGCAATCGGCGAAGATCACGCTGGCTGTCACCTTGCTCCTGATTTTTCTTGGGGTGGCTTTCACGCAATACTTCGCAAACCTGCATCGGGCCACGGAGTATTCGCTGGCGAATCGGTGGTTTTTGCGTGGTGGGCAGGCGATGCAAGCGCATCTGCCGGACGTGGCCGCCAACGACTATCGCACGGCTCTCAGCTACGATCCTGATAATCGGGAGTACCGGCTTCATTTAGCCGAGGCGTTGCTGGCGGCGAATCGCCTGAATGAGGCACGGGCCCACCTGTTGAGCCTGTGGGAGGAGGAGCCCTCGAGCGGAGAAGTCAATCTCACTCTGGCCAGACTGTACGCCAAACGCGGCAACCTCAACAATGCGACGCGCTATTACAACAATGCCATCAATGGCGTCTGGCAGGACGACCCCCGCAAAGAGCGCGTGGCAGCCCGCTTTGAGCTGTCGAACTACCTCATGCAGCAGACAAAAACCACCCAGGCCCAATCGGAGTTAATGGCTTTACTGGCCGATGGTCCGGAGGAGACGAGCGGCCAGCTTCGGCTGGGACAATTGTTACTTCAGGTGAACGAACCCGAGCACACCATTGAAGTAGTCGACGGGATTTTGGGGACGGATCGTAGCAACGCCGAAGCGTGGCTGCAGAAAGGACAAGCGCTGCTCGCCCTGAATCGGTACGTGGATGCCGAACATGCGTTTGCGAATGCGGTCGAGCAGAATCCGAATCTCGACGGTGCCCGTCAACAACTAGATATTCTGCGCGAAGCGCTGCGACTGGATGCGTCGCGCCGCGGCCTGTCACAAACGGAGCGCGCCCAACGGGCCATCGAGTCTTTGCATGTCGCCTGGAATCGATTGAGCATCTGTGCGACGCAGCAGGGAGTGAATCTGATCAATCCAGAAGGCAGCCTGGCCGGCACTCAAGTTCCGCAAGCCGAGGCCGCATCCGCCTCAGCTCCCGCAGGCCCACCGGACTCTCTGCAACTGCTTTACAGTAGTGGCTTGCGGAAGCAGGCAGAAGCAACGGAAAAGAACCTGCGGGAGAATCCGGACGCCCTGGATGCCACGGTGCAATACGTTTTCGAGGTGGAACGCACCACCGCAGCCATTTGTCCGACGATGACCTTAGCCGATCAAGCGCTCCTGATGCTCGCGCAGCACGAGGCGAAATGATGCCGCCGGAGGCAAGCTCGAAAGCCCGAGGACGGCAGCGGCCTGAAGCCTGCGTTATCCACGCCGACTCGACGCCAGTACTGGAGCAGCCTGCGAACCATGCTTTCGCCGGAGCGCTTCAGCCTGCGCGAAGAGCAGTTCTTTCTGCTGCTGGCCGTGTTGATCGGCGTCGCCTCCGGCTTGTCGGTGGTGTGCTTCCGAATCTGTATCGATTTTCTGCGTTTGAAGCTGCTGGGCAGCGGACTGCAGCCTTCGGTGCCGCGAGTTTTCCTGGCGCCCATGCTGTCCGGCCTGGTCATTGCATTTCTGGTCATCAAATTCTTTCCCGCGAGCGCGGGGCAGTGGCGTCAATCAGACCAAGGCAGCGCTGTACATCTACGACGGCTACATTCCGATGCCGACGGTCATCGGGAAATTCATCACCAGCGCGCTGGCTATCGGCAGCGGCCAGTCTCTGGGACCGGAAGACCCTTCGCTGCAGATTGGCGCCGGCCTGGCTTCTGCGCTCGGCAGGCGTCTGAAACTGTCGCGCGAAAAGCTGCGCCTGATCGCTCCCGTCGGCGCGGCCGCCGGATTAGCCGCAGCCTTCAATGCTCCGATCACGGCTGTGCTGTTCGTCATTGAAGAGGTCATTGGACGCTGGACCGCCGGCATCCTGGGAGCGGTTGTGCTCTCCGCCATCTCAAGCGCGGTGGTCGAGCGCTGGTTTATCGGGGACGAACCGCTGTTCCGCGTTCCGGCTTATCACCTGGAGCACGTTGGAGAGTTGGGCGCTTATGCCAGCCTGGGTGTGATCGGCGGATTTGCTTCGCTGATCTTCGTGAAGTACATCGCTTATCTGCGTCCCAAGCTTCGCGAGCTGCCGTCCTGGACGCAATACTTTCAGCCCGCAGCCGCCGGACTGATCATTGGCTTGATCGGCATCAAGTTTCCCGCAGGTGATGGGCGCCGGCTATAGCTACATCGACCAGGCGATGCACGAGCAGTACACCTGGCAGATTCTAATTCTGCTGGGCGCACTGAAGATTGTCACCACGGGACTGTCCTTCAGCAGCGGCACGCCCGGCGGTCTGTTTGCGCCGACGCTATTCATGGGAGCGATGATCGGCGGGGCAGTGGGCATGGCCGAACATCAAATCGTCCCCAACCTCGCGATTCCTGTCGGCTCCTACGCGTTGATCGGCATGGGAACGCTGTTTGCCGGAATCTTGCGGGCGCCCATGACCTCGGTCTTCATGATCATGGAGGTCAGCGGCAACTACAGCATCATCGTTCCAGTTATTCTCTCGAACGCGATCGCGTATTTCATTTCGCGCACCTTCCAGCCAACGCCGATTTTCGATTTATTGTCTCGACAGGACGGACTTGACCTGCCGTCCCTGGAGGAGGAGCGGGAGCTGCCTCTGTTACGCGTAGAAGACGCCATGCGACCTCCCGCTGGGCCAGATTCTTACGGGCAAGATGACCCTGAAGGAAGCGCAAGAACACGTCCAAGGTTCGGCGCAGGAATTTTTTGTGGTGGGAATGGGCGACGACGACTGGTCGGGTATCAGCCGGACAAATCTGCTGGAGATGTCCGACAGATCCCGAAGCCCCGTTTCAAGTCTGCTGCATGCACGAGCTTCCCTACCTGCATCCAGATCATCCGCTGGACACGGCTCTGCGCCTGATTGGCGAATGGCCGCTCTTGCCCGTTGTGCATCGTGCCAACTCGCAACGGCTGCTGGGCGTGGTTTCGCTTGACGATGTTATGCGGGCCTATCGCGGCGCCGGGTTAGGTGAATCGCATGCCTGAAGCCAGCGGGTCATGGTTCCCTGAAGCGGGCAATACCGCAAGACTCGCCGCCGCTTTCAGCAGAGCTGCCTCACAACTCGCCCTGCTGCTCGCCGCGTCTAAACAACTTTTCGCGGTGCACTCATCATGCTGTCGTTGCGAACTGTCATTGCCCAAAGCCCGTCGGAGATGGATGCGTCTCGCACCGCTCTGGGAGCGCCTGCTTTGCCAGCAGCCCCACAGCATGTTCCAGCGCTTCTCCTGGAACCGTTTAGGCCGCGCGGATGTTCTCTGACCGGCTGTCGCCGTACGTGGTCTGCGTGCGAAAGCAATGCGGGTGCCGCAATCATTCCGGCTGCAATCAACCATATCGGGGACCGCTTCGAACTCTTGGGCGAGATTCTCTTCGACTATCGCGATGTCGCTGCACTCTGGCGATCCCGAGGTCTTGCGCGTGGCCTGGCAATGTCTGGCGCAACAGAAAAAACCTCTGCACGTGCTCAGCATCGATTCTCATGCTGCAGCAGGAGCGGTGGAATGATTTTCCGCCGGCAGCCTTTTGCGATGGCTCCCGAAGTGAAGGATCTTGACGCGAAGACGACATTTCGGCTGGCGCACTCTCGGCTGGGCCGGCAGATGCGACGCTTGCAGAAGCAAGGCGTCGAGTTCTACGGATCTCCCCGGGACACGACTCTCAACTGGTCCGCCATCTGTACGAATGCAAGCGAACACAATTCGCCGGCAATGGGACCGACAACGTGTTTCTGGATCCCCGCGCTGCGACTTCATGGTTGCCGCCGCCGCATGGAGGGCAACGCGTGCGAGATCTACACACTGGAGAAAGACGCTTCGCTGGTTGCCGGCCTGGTGACCTTTCGCGATGGAGACACCCGGCGCTTCTACACCATCTACTTCAATCCGGCGTGGGCGCGCTATTCCCCGGGTCAGGCATTGCTCTTTGAAGCGACGGCTCGATCGCTGGCTGAGGGGCTGCGTTGCGACTATATGACCGGCGAATATCCTTACAAACTCCGCCTGGCGAATGCGTCACGGCAGCTGTTTCGCGTCGACCTCAGTGCCGAGCAATTGGCGGACATTGCGCAGCCGCGCACCGGCCACGACCGCAGCTTAACCGCTCACAAGGTTTTCAGAAACAGCTTGGCGCGATCGAGTTCCGGGAAAAAGTTTCTCTTCCGCCTGGAACTCCGGGCCATGCACGCAACGGCGGCTGCCACGCAGCTTCACCGGATGCTTCAGGTGAAGCATCTCGTGATACACGATGTATTCCACTGCGTAACGGGGCACGCGAGGGTGGTCGAAGATGCGGCTGACAACAATTGCATTGTGAGCGGGATCGTAATGGCCAAGACTATTGCGGGCGTGCAGAGCGGCTCCAGGTCATAAGCGGCCGAGCCAGCAGCCCGTAAAAGAACTGCTGATTGAGCGACTCGAAGATTTCTTCCAGATCGAAGCATAGGCCGCGAGCCGACTCGATGCGCTTTCTGCCTCTGACTTGCCGAACGAGATGCGCCTTGGTCGTGATGTCATGGCTTGATACATATCGACGATAGCGCACCGAGTGCAGCGACTCGACGGGTTTGCGATACATCTTGGCCAGCAGGATGTGGGCGATGGCCTCGATCACGCTTTGCCGGCGCGCCCTCCAGGAGATCCGAGATGCGGACATGGATCACCCCATCGCGCAGTCGAATCGTACTGTTCACGTTGGCGAAAGCATAGAACTCCACCCGAAAATCCGGCATCGGAGCCCGCGGACGAAGCTCGCGATACGTCCTCTGAAATAAACTGCTGAAGTTTCTCCCGCAAGATGCTATTAACCTACCACGGAAATGTGGCTGGCACTTTATGGCGCACCGGTGGTGGCTCTTGATGAAGCAGGTACTAAGGTTTCGGTGCTATTGAAGCGGTAGCGCAAGGTCTGTTACGGTTTCAGAGTAGTTCTTGCAGTCACAATTAAGAAAGGCCGCCACAGGGGGAAATTGGCGGCCTTTCTGTTTTGCAGGCTTCAGTCCGGCCGCTCCGAGTACACCTTCGTCAGTTTCTTCTGCTTGGCCAGTTCGTTCTGCGCTTGCAGTTCCTCCCTGGCATCATCGGCTATCTCCTTCACCGCGTCGGTGGCGTTCGTGAGTACAAAGGAATACTGATCCAGTTCCTCCGGAGGCGATTGCTCCTTCAGACGTCGCAACTGGAGCTGCCACTCGCTATTGGCTTCGACCAGCAGGGTCAGGCCTTTGCGCATGTCGGCTTTGTGGGAGCCATACATCTCAACGTTATCTTCGATCTCATCCACCAGCGAGGTGAAATCCTCCAGCAAATCGTGGATCTGCATCGGCCGGTCTTTCGCAGTCTTTCCATTGGCCCGCAACTGATCAATCGCCGTCATGCGCGCCCGCGCGAACTTCACCATCAGCTCAAGCCGCTTGTCGGGCACAGTCGGCCGATTCCCGCATTTCGTCGACTTCTTTTTCATTCAGCGGATCGCGATGTTGGGTTCGCGCGAGCCCGTGAACTGCAGACGAGCAGCAGCAGCGCGACCAGGAAAAGTCGCATAAGGAGTCTGTCGAGGTTTCATGAGCTCCCCTTCGGTTGCGCGTCCGGACCCCACATCCTCACCATCAGGTCGGAGCGGATCTTCTGCAGTTCCTCCACCGCCTGGCGGACCGGCTGACGGTCTTCAAAGGCGAGGGTCTCGCCGATATCGTGCATGCGCTCGGCCAGCTTGCGCAGTTTGATTTCGGTATCTTTCAGATGCTTGCCCGAGGATGAAGCCGCCTGCGCTCCTTTGCGCGCATAGCTGACCACTTCACGAATGTCGGCCTGCCCCTGGTCGGCGTCGCCGTTGTTAAACAGTCCATTCGCCGCTTCCAGTTGCACATGGGCGTATTCCAGGCAGAGCTTGGCCTGCTTCGCCGCCATGCGCGGCGTCGGCACGAGCCTTCAGGTCAGCCGGAGTCTGGGCCGCGCGGGCCGCAAGAGCGCTGAGCACCATCACGAATATTGCCGCCACATCGAATTGTGCCAGCCATATTACTTCGTGACCTTTATTCGATATTTGTCTGCGTGCTGAGGGTCAATCGCAATAAGCCGGTGCCGCGCCTGCCATTCCTGGTCCGGAAACTTGCCGTCGTCGACAGCCAGGAACTGTTGATAATATTCCACCGCGCGGGGTATGTCTTTCAAGTTGTCGAACGTCGTAGCCCGTAAAAAATAGGTAGCCGGGATCTCCGGCAGGTACTTTGCCCGCGCGTCCAGTGCCCGCAGAGCCAGAACGTAATCCTTGTTCGCCGCCGCTACGATGGCCAGATTGCCGTACGCGTCGGCCAGGTCCGGCTTGAGCTTCAACGCAGCGAGCAGTTCCTGCTGCGACTCCAGCGTTCTTTCTCTCGGCCATCAGGAGCGCGCCCGAGCGCGTAATGCGCTTCCGCATCCCGCGGCATCTTCTGTACCGCAATGCGAAACTGCTGCTCGGCCTCGGCGTTCTTGCCCGCTTTCTGATAGATCGTTCCCAGTTCCAAAGCGACATGAGGATCATCAGGATTGGCTTGTCCGCGCTGCTTTCAGCGCCTGGGCCGCTTCGTCGCTCTTTCCTTCGGCAGCTAAGACGCTGCGCCAGTTGCAGCTGTGCGCAGAACTGTTCTGCGGGTTCGCTGCCAGCAGTTTGTTCAGCGCCGCTTCCGCTTCGGAATACTTTTTCTGCGCGATAAGAATGTTCACCAGGCCTGAGATTGCCGGTGCAGAGGCCGGATCCAAGCCAATGGCTGTCTGATATTCACGTGCCGCTGCATCCAGATTGTTTTGCCGCGCGAGCAATTGCTCCGGCTGCAGATGTGCGGCTCGGGATCTTGCGGCGTGAGCTTAGCAGCCTCTCCGTAGGCGACCAGCGCAGAGCTGCGGGTCGGAGGAGTCTTCTACTCGTCCCAGCGCCTGCCACGCCCGCGACAATCCTTGTTCGGGCTTCGTCACTGGGCTTCAGTTGCGTCGCCGCCTTCAAATATTTGGCGGCCTCCACATTGTCACCCTGCTTCGCCAACAGCAAGCCCGAGGTTCAGATTGGACTCGAACACATCCGGCTTGGCCGCGACCGCCTTGCGGTAAGCGTCGATTGCATCTGCCCGGCGCTGGGTTGCATTGTAGACATAGCCCAGATCGAACCAGGCACGATAATCATCCGGCTTGGCGGCAACGACTTTCTGCAGCGCGGCCTCCGCAGTGGCGAAGTCATTGTGCTGCATCGCAGTCTCGGCTTGATCGATCAGAACCAGCGTTCGGATCTTCCGGCGCGGTCTCTTCGACGCGGTGATGCCGAATCGTCGGCTTACTCTCCTGCGCCTGAACACAAGGGAGAATCGCCGCGAACACAAGCACAGCCGAGAAGCCGAGTCGGATTGGTTCTAGCCGCCATCGGAATGTGCCGGGACCGGTAATACCCGTGCCAGCCACTGACCAGTGTAGGAATTCGGAGCACCGACGATCGCCTCCGGCGGGCCCTCGGCTACAACCTGCCCACCGCGAGAGCCGCCCTCCGGCCCAAGGTCGATCACCCAGTCGGCTGTCTTGATTACGTCAAGATTATGCTCGATAACCACAATCGAGCCACCTGCCTCGATTAGACGGCGGAAGGCCGCTAACAGCTTACTCACATCGTCAAAATGCAGGCCGGTGGTCGGTTCGTCGAAGATGTAAAGCATTCGTCGGCTGCCGCTTGTTCTGCTCGCTGCGAGGCTTGCCGATATCCCGCAGTCGCGGCTGCAGGTGGGCGGCCAGTTTCATGCGCTGCGCCTCACCGCCCGACAAGTGTAGTCGCCGACTGACCCAACCGCAGATATCCCAGGCCGACCTCTTCCAGCACCCGCATCTTCTCCACGATCTTGGGCACGCCCGAAAAGAAGTGCAACGCTTCTTTGACGGTCATCTCGAGCACGTCGTGAATGTTCTTGCCGTGATAACGGATCTCGAGGACTTCCGGCTTGTAGCGCGTGCCTTTGCACTCCTCGCAGATCAGCTCGACGTCGGCGAGGAATTGCATCTCGACGGTGACCGTGCCATCGCCCTGGCAAACCTCACAACGGCCGCCCGGAATGTTGAACGAAAAATGTCCCGCCGCGTAGCCGCGCTTCTCGCTCTCAGGCAGCGACGCAAACAACTCCCGGATGGCGTCAAAGGCCTTGATATAGGTAACTGGATTGGACCGCGGCGTCCGGCCGATGGGCGACTGATCGACCAGCACCACCTCGTCGATCCACTCCGCGCCTTCAACCCGCTCGACCTCTGCCGCCGGACCGCCCGTGACCTGCTGCTTTTCCGCCGCGAGCGCGTTATACAGCACATCGTGGACTAGCGTGGATTTGCCCGATCCCGAAACTCCGGTGATGCACACCAGCATGCCCAGCGGAATTCCGACGCTGACCTTCTTCAGGTTGTGAGCCCTGCGCGCCGATCAGCTTGATCTTTCGGCCGGTGCCGGTGCGCCGGGCAGTGGGCAGCTGAATGCGCAACTCGCCGCTGAGATATCGACCGGTCAACGACGACGGGTTGTGAAGAATTTCATCGTACGTACCCTCAGCGATCAGTTTGCCGCCGTTCTCTCCTGCGCCCGGCCCGAGATCGATGATCCTGTCCGCCGAACGCATGATCTCGGCATCGTGTTCGACCACCAGGATGGTGTTGCCCAGGTCGCGCAGATCATGCAGGATCTTGATCAGCCGCTCCGTGTCGCGGCTATGCAGCCCGATGGAAGGCTCATCGAGAACGTAAAGCGTCCCGACCAGCCTCGATCCCAAGGACGTTGCCAGCTGAATTCGCTGCGCCTCGCCGCCAGACAACGTCGACGCCAGACGGTCGAGCGTCAGGTATTCCAGACCAACGTCGTTCAGATAGCGGAGCCGGTCATTGATCTCTTCCAGCAGCTTGCCGGCAATGTCGGCCATCCTGGCGCGAAAGCTCCAGCTGCGAGAAGAAGCGCGTCGCCTCTTCCACCGTCATCGCCGAAACCTGGCAGATGTCCTTGCCGCTGATCTTGACCTGTCGCGCCTCCCGACGCAGGCGCAAGCCGCCGCAGTCGGAACACGTCGAATAGCCGCGATACCGGCTCAGGAAGACACGAACATGCAGTTTGTACTTCTTGCGCTCCAGGTGCTCAAAGAATCCGCGCACGCCCCAGAACTTCCCTTCGCCGCTTGACGATGAAGCTTTGCTGATCCGCCGTCGAGGTCCTGCCAGGGAACGTCCAGAGGAACGCCGGCCGCCCGAGCAAAGCGGCGCATCTCGGTGGCGAGCGGCTTGTACTTTGGCTTCGTCCAGGGCTCAATCGCTCCTTCGGCCAAGCGTCAAGCGTCTTGTTCGGGATCACCAGGTTGAGATCGAAATCGATGGTGTTACCGAAGCCCTGGCAGCGCGGACACGCGCCGAACGGATTGTTGAACGAGAACAGCCGCGGCTCCGGCTCTTCATAGCGGATGTTGCACTGCTTGCATTCGAAGCGCTGGGAAAAGCGTAGCCGCTGCTGAGTCTCTCCCTCGCGAGGCGCTGTCTCGAACAGGACTTCGCCGGCTTCCCGGTAGCCCTGCTCTACCGCGTCGACCACGCGCAGCCGGGCGTCCGGCTGAGACCGAGATGCGATCGATGAGAACGGACACCGGCTCGGCAGAAATTGAGATCCAGCAGGGACTCCGGCGTGGAAAACTCTACCACCTGCCCATTCTGATAGAGCCGGTTGTAGCCGCGTTTGCGCAGCTCAAAGAGTCGTTCCTTCAGTTGAGCGTCGTCCACCGGCTCTTTAGCTTTCTTCTTTTTCGCGACCTCGCCGGCCTTTGGGCTTCTCGGCTTCCGACGATTTCGGCGGCGGCTGCGGAGTTTGCAAAGGGAAGAAAACCTGAACTCGAGTTCCCTCGCCCAGCGCAAGAATACGGTCGGCAACCTCGTCCACCGTATCCTTCTTCACTTCCTGGCCGCAGTTCAGGCAATAGGTGCGCCCTATTCGCGCATACATCAGGCGCAGGTAGTCGTAGATCTCCGTGGCCGTGGCGACCGTGGAGCGCGGATTGCGGGTGGTGTTTTTCTGCTTGATGGCGACGGCCGGAGCGATGCCGTCGATAACATCGACGTCCGGCTTTTCAATGCGTTCCAGGAACTGCCGGGCATAGGCCGAGAGAGACTCCACATAGCGGCGCTGCCCTTCCGCGTAGACCGTATCGAACGCGAGCGACGACTTACCCGACCCGGAGACCCCGGTCACCACCGTCAACTGGTTGTGCGGGATCTCAAAGTCGATGTTCTTCAGATTGTGGACGCGTGCTCCGCGTACGATGATGCTGTCGTTGGACATGGCCCCATGGGTTTCGATGGAGGGAGAGATGCACCGCCTACAGATTCGGTCAAAACGCTCCGTCGAAACTTCTTATTATATCTGTTCTGTAGTGGTGATGGAGTTGGAGTGAAAAGGCTGGTTCACCACGGAGGCACCGGGAACACGGAGGAATACAGGAATTAAAAAATCTCAGTGTATTCCGTGCCTCCGTTGGGAAAGATGCCGTCTTACCGGGCGTTCTTAGGTCTTCAGCCTCTGCGCGTATTTCTCGCGAATCTTCTGCACCTTCGGCGAGACTACGAACATGCAGTACGGCTGCATGGAATTGTTAGCGAAGTAGTCCTGGTGGTAGTCCTCGGCCACGTAGAAGGTCGACGCGGGCTCGACTGCGGTGACAATGGGATCTCGAAAACCTTGTCGCGGGTCAGCTCCGCAATCACGTCGTTGGCAATGTTCTTCTGCTGTTCGTTCAGGTAGAAAATCACCGAACGGTACTGGTCGCCAACGTCATTTCCCTGCCGGTTAAGCGTGGTGGGATCGTGCAGCGTGAAAAATACATGCAGAAGGTCGCTGTAGCTGATGATCGCAGGATCAAAGGTGATCTCCGCCACTTCTACGTGACCGGTCTTGCCCGAGCAGACCTGCTGATAGGTGGGGTTGGTCAACGCGTCCACCCATGTAGCCCGAGCGGACGGACTCGACTCCCTGAAGCTGTTTGATCGCGGCTTCCACACACCAGAAGCATCCGCCGCCCAGAATTGCAGTTTCAGTTGTTGGCATGTTCATTAGATGTTCCAGAGCGGCATTTGGCACTTAGCACTTAGCATTTGGCCGAGTGCCGCGTGCTAAATGCCAACTGCCGCCTTTCACAGCCCCACTTCAATCCTCGCCCGCGGATCCAAATAGTCCCGCAGCCCGTCCCCAATGAAATTGAACGACAGCACCGCCAGCATGACCGCCGCGGCGGGAAAAAGCACCAGATGCGGCGAATCAAACAGATGCGAGCGGGCGTCGTTCAGCATGGCTCCCCAACTTGCCGTGGGAGGCGGCACACCAAGCCCAGAAAGCTCATGGTAGCCTCCGCCAGGATCGCTCCCGCCATGCCAATTGCCGCCTGCACGATGACCGGCTGAATGATGTTAGGCAGGATATGACGAACGATGATGCGAGTATCGCTGGCGCCCAGAGCACGGGCGGCCTCCACAAACTCGCGCTCGCGCACGGCCAGAACCTGCGCGCGAACCAGCCGCGCGTAACCCACCCAGCCTCCCAGCGACAGCGCGAAAATCAGGTTGAAGATACCCGGACCGAGGAACGCGACGAACGCGATCGCCAGCAAGATGCCGGGAAACGACATGAAGGCATTCATCACCACGACGTTCAGCACGCGGTCGATGACGCCGCCGTAATAGCCCGCGATCGAGCCAAAGATCAGTCCCAGCGTCAGCGAGGCAGCGACCACGCAACTGCCCACCAGCATAGAAATCCTGGCTCCGTAGATGATGCGAGAGAGAATGTCGCGGCCCAGTTCGTCGGTGCCGAACCAGTGCGAGGCCGACGGGCCCATCAGCCGCGTGGGCAAATCGATGTGAGCGGGATCCTGCGGCGCAATCCAAGGCGCAAACAGCGCGCACACCACGAACACTGCCGACCAGCACCACGCCCGACGTCGCCAGCAGGTTATAACCGGCAGCTCGACGCAGGGACGCGATTTGGGCGGCGGAAGCCATGGCCGACATCTTAAATGACAAAGCGACGCCGCCCGTACGGCAACGCCGCCTCAACGGAACCGCCAAGGGCTACTTCATCGTCACGTTACGTATCAGGTAACTGGCGACGGTCTGCGCGCTTTCTACGCGCTTGTCGATGACCTTCTGCTCCTTGCTCTTGTCGCCGTACTGCTTCATGCGCAGGTCCAGAACTTTCTGCGCCAGGCCGTCAAGGGCGGCCATGTTCTTGTACTCGAGGGAGACGCCGATGTCCCAATCCTCGGCGATTGGACTTGGTCTGGTTGAAAAAGACGTGATAGCTCACAATCAGACCGTTGGCCTTCTCCGCATCCCAGATCGGCTGAAGGTTCGTCTTGATGTCTTCCATGAACCCGTTGAAGTGGCCGGGGAGAATCCGGATCAAGTTAACGCGCTCCACCGTTCCTTCGGTGTACTGATCCTGCGCAACGGCAGCGCTCGCGAGCAGCAGACATAGACAGACCATTCCCACAGTAAGCTGAACAGCTTTCTTCATTCGTACAGCCTCCTTGTTGTTGGTGTCGGACGAGTCTGCCCGATTCGGCGCCATGTCGTAAAGAGAAAACTGGAATTCGACAAAAATACCCCTTCTTGACCGACTTAACGGGAATGCCAATCCATCATCAATCGGTTGAAACTGCCAACTGCAGGGCACCCGGATGGTGGTTTTGCGACCTCGGGTCTAGAATGGTGTTTCTTACGTGAAAGGTAACCTGCGCCCTGATCAGACGGCCCATGCTGCCCTTTAAGCTTGTCTACAGCGAGAAGTACTTCCTCCCAATCGGCGAACACGTCTTTCGCGCCGACAAATTCCGGCTCATCCGCGAGCGTCTGCTGCAGCAGCACGCGGCCGACGAGAGCGATTTCCTCGTTCCCGAGCCGGCCAGCGAATCCGATGTGTCGCTGGTGCATTCGCCTCATTACGTGAACAAGCTGATGGAGGGCGGCCTGAGCGCGCGCGAAGAACTGCAGATGGAAATTCCCTACTCGCCGCAGGTAGTGGACGCCTTCATGCTGCACACCGGCGGATCGATTCTGGCCGCCGAGCGGGCCCTCGCAGGACGGCGTCTGCATGAACATCGGCGGCGGCTTTCATCATGCCTTCCCCGATCACGGCGAAGGCTTCTGCATGATCAATGACATCGCGGTCGCGATTCGCGTGATGCAGAAGCGCGGACGAATCCGGCGCGCCATGACCATCGACTGCGACGTGCACCAGGGAAACGGTACCGCCGCTCATCTTCGGCAATTCGGCACACAAGGGTAACATCCTGCCCTCCTCGTCCGCGCCCACGCTGGGCAGCGCCCGGGAGCTCAGCGCGAATCGAGAGCACGGGCAAGGATGTCTTCACCATCTCGCTGCATCAGGAGCACAACTATCCATACGTCAAGCCGGCGTCCTCCATCGATGTCAATTTGCCCGACGGCTGCGGCGACACGGAATACCTCGCCTGGCTGGATAACGCTCTGAGCTCAGGGCTGCGGCAGTTCGATCCGGAGCTGATCTGCTACGTAGCCGGCGCCGACCCCTTCAGCAGAAGATCAGCTCGGCGGATTGAATCTGACGATCGAAGGACTGAAGCAGAGGGATGAACTGGTTTTCCGCGCTGCCCGCGCCCGCAACATCCCGGTCATGACGACCTATGCCGGCGGTTATGCCCGTCGCGTGGAAGATACGGTGACCATCCACTGCAACACGGTGATCGCGGCAGCCGAGGTTTACGGGACCGTGTCTTCTGAAGAGAAACTTAAGGAAGCCTAAAGCAGATTGAGTGATCGGCTAGCGCCGGCTGCTGCTTCCACCCAGCAGCGATCCCAATACGCCGCGAACGATCTGGCGGCCCACGCTGCTCCCGATGGTGCGAGCTGCGCTCTTTGCCATTGCCGTGGCCAGACTGTCGCCGCGCCGTCCGCCGCTTCCGCCCAGACCCAGCGATTCCAGCGAGGGCAGATTGGAATACCAGGGCTGGGCTGTCCCTGCGGCTGGCCCGCCGGCTGCGATTGTCCGGGCGCGGGAGGCTGCGGAGCCGCCGCGCGATTTTGCAGCCGCTCATAGGCGGATTCGCGATCTACCGCATTGTCATACACTCCCGCGACAATCGAGCTGGCCATCAATTGCCGCGCGCTGCTCCGGAGTGATGGGGCCGATCTGCCCGCGCGGCGGACAGATCAGCGAGCGTTCCACCATCCCCGGCGTGCCCTTTTCGTCGAGAAACGAGACCAGCGCCTCGCCCACTTCAAGCTCGCCGATGGTCTTCTCCACGTCGATCTTCGGATTGGAGCGGAACGTCTGCGCCGCCGCCTTTACCGCCTTCTGATCTCGCGGCGTGAAGGCGCGCAGAGCGTGCTGGACCCGGTTGCCCAGCTGCCCCAGGACCTCGTCCGGGACGTCGATCGGATTCTGCGTCACGAAGTAAACGCCAACTCCCTTGGAGCGGATCAGGCGAACAATCTGCGTGACCTTTTCTCCGACGATCGGCGGCAGGTCGGCAAACAGCAGGTGAGCCTCGTCGAAGAAAAACACCAGCTTGGGTTTTTCCGGGTCGCCGACCTCAGGCAAGCGCTCATAGAGTTCCGTCAGCATCCACAGCAGGAGCGTCGCATAAACGCGGGGCGAGCGGATCAATTTGTCGGCCGCGAGAATGTTGACCACGCCGTGGCCGTTCGAATCCGTCTGCATCAGGTCGTCGAGGTTCAGCGCCGGCTCGCCAAAGAACTTGTCGCCGCCTTCCTGTCCCAACGTAACCAGCCCGCGCTGGATGGCGCCGATGCTGGCCGCCGAGATGTTGCCGTACTGCGTCTGAAATTCTTTCGCGCGCTCGCCCACGTACTGCAGCATCGCCTGCAGGTCTTTCAGATCGAGCAGCAACAGCCCGCTTTCGTCGGCGATCTTGAAAACCAGCGACAGCACGCCGCTTTGCGTGTCGTTCAGATTCAGCAGACGGCTGAAAAGCAGCGGCCCCATCTCCGATACCGTGGCGCGGATCGGATGTCCCTGCTCACCGAAGACGTCCCAGAATGTGACCGGACATCCTTCGAAAGCAAAGTTCTCCAGCTTCAACTTCTTGACGCGCTCGGCGATCTTGGGATTTTCCTTGCCCGGCTGGCTGATGCCCGACAGGTCGCCCTTGACGTCGGCGGCGAAGACCGGAACGCCGATGCGGCTGAAGCCCTCCGCCATCACCTGCAACGTGACCGTCTTGCCGGTGCCGGTTGCGCCGGCAACCAGCCCATGACGGTTGGCCATACCGGGCAGCAGGTACTGCGGCTCGTCGCTTTGTGCAATCAGAATAGGTTCGGTCATGATGGACTCACCCCTGCGGAAATTGGCCGTCGAGACGCCATCGTCGCCAACTGCCATTCTAGCCGCAGCGCAAAGGAAACGCGGCCGGTTGCATGATATTCTCGTACTTAGCGCGGAAGCTGAGGCGTTCCGCCATCCAGCCAGTTTGGACTCCTGACAATGTTTGAGAACCTAACAGATAAGCTTCAGCGCGCATTTAAGAACCTGCGCGGACAGGGCACGCTGACCGAAGAAAACATCGGCGAAGCGCTCAAAGAAATCCGCATGGCGCTGCTCGAAGCCGACGTCAATTTCAAGGTCGTCAAAGAGCTGATCGACCACATTCGCGAAAAGGCCGTCGGCCAGGAGGTTCTGACCGCCCTGTCTCCCGCCGAGCAGGTGGTCAAGATCGTTCGCGATGAACTGGTCAACATTCTCGGCAAAGACACTGCCAAGCTGAAGTTCGCCTCGCAGCCGCCGACCGTCGTGCTGATGGCGGGTCTGCAGGGTTCCGGTAAGACGACCACCTCGGGCAAGCTGGCGAACTGGCTGAAGCAGGGCGGCCATCGCCCCATGCTGGTTTCGGTTGACGTCTATCGTCCCGCCGCCCGCGAGCAGCTGAAAGTAGTCGCCGCTGCCATCAAAGCGAATCTCTACGAAGGCAAGGTTGAAGAAGCCAACACCGCGACCGTCGAGCGGCTGGTGAAAGAAGCGCGCCGCGAGGCCATCAACAACGCCTGCGACGTGCTCATCGTCGACACCGCCGGCCGTCTGCACATCGACGAGCAGTTGATGGACGAGATGCAGTCGCTGAAGAAGATCCTGAACCCGCAGGAGATTCTCTTCGTCGCCGACTCCATGACCGGCCAGGACGCCGTGCGCTCCGCCGACGAGTTCCACAAGAAGCTGTCGCTCACCGGCGTGGTGCTCACCAAGATGGACGGTGACGCCCGCGGCGGCGCGGCGCTCTCCATCCGCAACGTTACCGGCCAGCCCATCAAGTTCATCGGTGTGGGCGAAAAGTACGACGCGCTGGAACCCTTCCATCCCGATCGCATCGTCGGCCGCATTCTCGGCATGGGCGACATCCTGTCGCTGATCGAGAAGGCTGAAGCCAAGCTCGATAAGGGCAAATCGGAAGAGTTCGCGCGCAAGGCGCTCAGCAGCGACGGATTCTCGCTGGAAGACTTCCGCGGTCAGCTGCGGCAGGTGAAGAAGCTGGGATCGCTGCAGAGCATCATGGGCATGATGCCGAAGATCGGCCCCTTCGCGAACATGCAGCAGGCCGCCGACAAGGTTGACGACAAGCAGATCAACCGCGTGGAAGCCATCATCAACTCGATGACCCCGTACGAGCGCGAGCATCACGAGGTCATCAACGGCAGCCGCCGTAAACGCATCGCCCGCGGCTCAGGGACGTCGGTGCAGGAAGTCAATCAACTGCTGCGGCAGTATGCGCAGATGCGCAAGATGTTCAAGAGCATGAGCAAGCCCAGCTTCGCCAAGCGGCTGGCCGGCATGAAAATGCCCGGAATGTAAAAAACGGGACTGGATTGCTATCCGGTCCCGCTGCACTTCCCTTCCGGCTAACTCTGCGTGCACTCCTCGTCTCGCCTCCCACTACATCTACTTGCCCGGAAAACTGCTTCTAACAAGAGTGCTGCTCGTAGCGTCAAACTTCAACATGCGGTCTTCGCCATCTCTCGTGCTCGCAAGCTCGTTTTGGACGTGGCTGCAGCGCCTCGGCGGTCCTGGGCTGATTCTGCTGGGAGTCCTGCGACAATTCCGCGATCCCTCTGCCGGGCAGCATGGATCTGCTGGTCATTCTCTCTGTCCGCGCATCATCGCGAATGGTGGCCGTACTACGCGTTCATGGCAACGGCGGGCGCGGTCATTGGCGGCTATCTCACTTATCGACTGGCGGAAAAAGGTGGAGAAGAAACTCTCGAGAAGAAAGTCGGCAAGCGGCGAGCGGAGAAAGTTTATCAGCCGCTTCAAGGAGCACGGCTTCGCCACCGTCGCCGTGGGCGCGATGCTGCCGCCGCCATTTCCCATCGTTCCGTTTCTCCTTGCCGCCGGCGCGCTGAAATATCCTCGCAAGAATTTTCTTGCTCGCGCTGGGCCTGGGCAGAGCTGCTCGATTCACGGCCGTGGCCTATCTGGCGCATCGCTACGGCAAAGGGATCATCGGCTGGGTTTCGCGGTATTACCACCCGCTGCTTTACACACTGATCGCGCTTGCGGTGCTCGGCGGAATTGCGGCCCTCGTCTACTTCAAGTGGTATCGGCCCAGGCATGAGGAGCCGAAGCAGTCTGGCCACAGTGACACGAATGCCCAAGCAGTCACGGCAAACACAAAGAACTCCAGGAAGAAAAAACGCGCTTCGAAGTTACGTGAAGGTTGGTGGCCCCTGCCGGATTTGAACCAGCGACCAATCGATTATGAGTCGACTGCTCTAACCGCTGAGCTAAGGGGCCCCATTACGCTTATAGCACAGGGAGCTGGTCGCAAGCAGGAGGTTTGTCAGGCGAGAAAGGAAACGAAGGAGGGGTCAGGAAGGAGATGTGGGTCAGTGGCTGGCTCGGCGGACGCCGAAGAGTTGTCGGCCACCAGGTGATCTGCACCGAGCTGGTGAAATCGCTCTGGCGGGTAGGCGCCAACACCGGCACCCACCAGGTTTCATATTGCACGAAGGGCTTGATCTCCAGGTCCTTGCGAGGCCACAAATCGCCGGAGACGCTCCAGTCCCACTGCGTGCTGCCGCCGGGAATGAAGTCATTCGAAATCTTCGCATTGCGCACGGCAACCTGGAGGCTGCTCTTCGGGCTGAAGTGATAGGTACTCCATGCCTGGTAGCCTTTGCCCTCGCGGCCGATCCAACTGCCCATCAGGTAACGATCATTCAGGTACAGATCGTGGTAAACCACTTCCCAGTAAATGAACAGGCCGCCAACGCTGCTCGGCGCTGGGTGGATCGGTGTAAACCGCTTCGGCTCGGAAGTCGAGTTTGGGCAGACCCGGGAAGTGCGTGAGATAAATGCCGGGATTGACCGCAGACCTGCGCGGAGCGCTGACCGGCGAGACGTCGTCATGTACCAGTGAATCGCTGTAAAGCGTGAGCCAGCGGCGGAGGCACAGGCAGCCGGTAGGAGAAGTCGAAGCTGGCGTGACGAGCGCCAGGATCGTTGCGCGAAAACTTAACCGCCGGCGGCACGTCATTGAAGCTGGTAAAGGAATTCCAGAACGAGCCAAACGTCAGAGGCACATGACCCTGCCCACCGAAGACGTCATCGCGGGTGAAGCCGAACTCCAGGTTTTCCGTCGGCTTGAAGCTGACCTTCTGCCCGAACATGTAAGGGCCGGCGGGAAAATGGTGACCGTCGAGCGCTCCAAAAAAATTCGCCGTCTCAAATGGTCCGAGGAATCGCGACAGAAACGGGAATGTACGTCGGCTCCATGCGATTAAGCTGCAGGCCCCAGAAAGGAGTAGCGTTATCGCTCATCAGCAGGGCGCCGCCCTCACTGGGCCCCCACCACATGCTCTGCTGGCCGACCGACCAGTCGAGCCCGGCGTACTTCATGGTGGCATACGTATTCTGCAGCCGGAATTGATTCGCGACGACCGGCGTTGGAGGCTGCAGCGGATTCAGGTCGACGTTTGCGATCACCTGCCGCACCGACAGCGGATAGCCGGGAATCGTCGGCGAGTACTGGTACTCGCCATCCACGTAGAAAGCGAAGCGGCCATCGTTGGCGCTGGCGCTGAAGCCGGTGATGTTGTTCCAACCCTGCCAGTAAGGCCGGCCGTAGTCGTTGATCAGCGTCTGGCCAAAGTGATAGCTGTCGTTCACCGGCGTCCCGGCAATGTCCATCACGCGCGTATAAACCGAATCTAGTTGGATCGCTTCCGTGGGGTGACCATCCCAGGTCGCGATCTCGGGAGCGAACTCCTGATCGAGCGTCTTCTTCAGCTGCCAAATTTCAGACGGAACGTCGGTGTGATATTCCACCTTCTGGTTCATCTCGATCAGCATCCTGGCGCACGACATCCGCGACCACGGCCGCAGGCCGAGGAACGCGGTATCGATGTAGCCGCCGCCGATCAGTCGCTCCATCGCCGGATAAATCCAACTGTCGAGCGGAACATTGACGCTGGCGTGAGTTGGTCGGGCGCGGGCGCCGACGTCTCTTCAGCGACGATCTTCAAATCGTCATCGATCTCAGGATTGTGCCGGTTCTTGTAAATCTGCCGCCCAATCTGATATCCCATCAACCCGCCGATAAACACATCGGAGAGAAAGTGCTGATCGGCGGCAGCTCGCGCCAGGCTGACTCCCGAGCGCCAGACCGTATGCGCCGAACTCAGCCGCCGGATGCGGATATTCCTGCGCAACAATGGAGGCGAAGGCCCAGGTCACGGCCGCGTGGTCCGAGGGAAACGACGTGCCGCCGTGGAAGAAGATGTTCTGGAAGTTCGACGGAAAGGGCCGCTCGCGCCCGGTAATGCCTTTCAGCGCGTAATCGACCCCGACCGCGTTGATCATCGCTTCCGTAGCCAGCACGCCGGTTTCGCGGGCGCGCTCGTTGTGGGTGATGCGTCCCCAGAAATAAGCCGCGCCCGTCAATCCCATGGCTGCGCCTACCCCGGCATCGGCAGCAAGATTCAAAGGATGCTGATGGTCCAGCCGCATGGCGTACGAGCTTTGCGGATCGGTGACGAACAGTCCTGTGGCGATGCCACTCATCGGAACCAGCCACTTGGCGTCGGCCGGCTTCAAGTGGAAGGGGCTGGTCCAGATGTTCTTCTGATCATCGGCAAGATGGATGAAAAACTTGCTCTCGTTCGGGTGGAGAAATTTGTCAGCCGGCTGCGGCGAGGCGGGCTGCGACTGCGGCTGAGGAGTCGCGGGAACCGGAGCCGGCTGCGTGGCATTCGCCGGAGCCGGCTGCGCACCCGCGAGGGCACCTGTACACAAGCTGAGAGCAGCTAGCGCGACCAGGAACCTACACCGACTCTTCAATAGCGGCCTCGGCCTTCAGTCATGTTGGAACGTCTGTGTTCCCAGATCATGCAGAAATTTTGTAATAGCGAAAGATGCGGGTCAGAGCAGAGACAACATCGGCGACGTCCTGCTCCGACATGGCTGCAGAGAGCGGAAGCGAGATGGTACGCTCCCCGACAAATGTGGCATTCGGAAAATCCGAATCGCTGAAGCCAAAGCGCCGGCGATAGTAGGCATGCTGGTGCACCGGGACGTAGTGGATGCCGATGCCAATGCCTTCCGCTTCGATGGCCGCAATGATCTTGTCACGACCGACGGAAATCTCTTCCAGCTTGAGCAACGGCGTGTAGAGGTGATACGCGTGCCGGGAATCAGCCGCCGGAGGCGCCGGCAATTGCAGCGGTAAGCCTCTCAGGCGATCGTTGTACATCTGCCACACCTGCTCGCGACGCTTCCAGTGTTCCTCCACTGCCTGCAATTGCGGCAGGGCCAGCGACGCGGCCAGGTCCGTCATGTTGTACTTGAATCCGGCGTCAATCACCTCATAGCCGGTCGGCCCGCCGACGAATCGGCTCCAGGCATCGGCCGTCATGCCGTGCAGCGACAACACCTTCACCTTCTGGTAGACGGCATCATCCCGGGTAGTGACCATGCCGCCATCGCACGTGGCGATGTTCTTGGTGGGATAAAAGCTGAAACAGCCCGTGTCTCCCATCAACCCAGCGGGACGGCCTTTATAGGTCGACTCAATGGCGTGCGCGCAGTCTTCGATAATGTGCAACCCGTGTCGCTGCGCGATGTCGAGGATCGGGTCCATCTCGCAGCAGCGACCGCACATATGTACAACGATGATCGCCCGGGTGCGCGGCGTAATGCGCGCTTCAATCTGCGCGGGATCGATGTTCAGTGTGTTGGGATCGCAATCCACCAGCACTGGCTGCGCGCCGGCATGGACGATGGAGTGAATGGTCGAGCAGAAGGTCATCGCCGGTCCGATGACTTCCTCGCCTGCACCAATACCCAGCGCCAGGAGCGAGAGGTGGATGGCTGCCGTCCCACTGCTTACAGCGGCTGCATACGGCGCTTGCTTGTAGCCGGCGAACGCTTTCTCGAAGCGTTCAACACGAGCGCCCAGGCCGATCCAGTTGCTCCGCAGACACTCCAGGACCGAAGCGATCTCCGCGTCGCCGATAACCGGCGCGCCGAAGACGAGACGGCGCTCAGGCGCACGTATCGGAACACCGCCGGCAATGGCGGGGACTTCATCTTCTTGCAAAGGAGTTGTGTGTCCGCCAGACAGCGGAGCGCGTTTCATAGAATTCAGTGGCCGTTTTCAGGAGTGTTGTGCGTGCTGATTGTAATTTATTTTGGCCGGCGCCGGAGTTGAGGCACCCGACCAGAGCACTCGGCTATACTTCGAAGCAGACGGTCCCTCCTCGCAGCTGATACAGAAACGTGCTCGAGGACGCCAGGAGTATCCGACCAGTTCTCGGATGCCTTTTACGGTTTCTCATGCCGCAGCGGTTCTGCCTTTCCGCAAGCTGAACCTGGTTTGGTCTGCATTCATCATCGGCAGCATGGCGCCCGACTTTCCGTACGTCATCGGCAACGCCTACTATCGCAGCATCGGTCACCACTTCCCCGGCGTGGTGGAGTTCACTCTTCCCACATCGCTTATCGTCCTCTGGTTCTTTCACAACGTCATCAAGCAGCCGGTCGTCGGGCTTCTTCCTGTCGGCTTCCAGCAACGGCTGCGAGGCGAGATGGGCGAATTTCATTTTGGAGGCTTGCGGCGCTTCCTGCGAATTCTGGCATCCGTGGCCTTGGGCGTCTTGACCCATATCGTCTGGGACTCTTTCACGCATTCCGGCAGGTTTGCCTACCGGCACATGCCCTGGCTTCGCGGCTCGACCCATGTACCTTTTGTAGGCGTCATGCCAATCCCCGCGGCTCTCCAGTACTCCAGCTCCATCCTTGGCTTGGTCGTGCTCGCCGTCTGGGTGTGGTTCTGGTACAAAAGGACCCCTGTACCGGATAGCGTCGCCAGATCGCGGCCCAACTCCCGCTTCGCCCTGGCGGTGACCATGGTCGTCGCCGCGGGCATGATCGGCCTGCTCCGAGCTCTCATCGTGGTGGGCATGCCCGCATTTCGATCCAATGCCAACCACTTTCTACTGGTCTTCGGGGTGACATCGTTAGCCTTGGCGTTCTGGCAGCTTCTGTTCTACTGTGTGCTGGTTTCGACTCACCAGATGTGGACGCTTAACTGAGCGGCGGCGACTTCGCGCTATGCCATTGATCAGCGTCATCATGAATGTTCGCAACGGCGCCGCGACCCTGCGCGAGGCAATCGATAGCGCCCGGGCGCAAACGTTTCAAGACTGGGAACTGATCGTTTGGGATGATCGCTCGACCGATTCCAGCGCCGCCATCGTTGCCCAGTACCGCGATCCGAGAATCCGCTACTTTCTCTCGCCGGACGATGCTCCGCTCGGGAAGGCCAGGAACGACGCCGTGCGGCAAGCATCCGGAGAATGGATCGCATTTCTCGATCAGGACGATGTCTGGCTGCCGCACAAATTGGAAAAACAGTTGGCTCTCGCCGGCGAGGGCGTGGGGCTGATTTATGGGCGAACCGTCCGCTTCTATCCCAGCGGACTGGAGCGCGACTACGATCAATCCCACGAATACGAGCTGCTGCCGGAAGGCGACATCTTCACCCAGCTGTTCACGAAATCATGTTTCATCGCCATGAGTTCCGCTGTCTTCCGCCGCTCCGCCATCGAGGCTGTCGGCGGCATACCCGACATGATCCAGATCGTTCCGGACTACTACCTATACGTCGCCGTCGCCAACCGGTATGAGGTCCGAGCGGTGCAGGAAGTAGTCTGCCGCTATCGCATGCACCCCGACAGCATGTCCCAGACAGCCGCCCTGGCCATGCATCGCGAGGCCCTGCGGATGGTCGAATCCTGGGCGAAAGAGCTTCACCCCGCCAGCTTGGCTCTTTGCCAAAAGCGCCACCACACCGCCATCGCACTGGAAGAAATGCGAAGCCCGGGCACACGTTCCATCGGCCTGATGCGGCTGTTCACCAAAGGTTCCGTCGAGTCGCAACTTGTAAGGCCCTTCATGTTCGCCTTCCACGTGGTGCGTCGGAATCTCCGTCCACCCCATTGGAAGAAGCTCGGAACTCGACCTTCCGTGTAGGATCGAGTTGTTACTGCCACGACTCATGCCCCTGGTCAGCGTAATCATCAACGTTCGTAACGGCGCTCCGTACCTGCGCGAAGCCATCGACAGCGTGCTGGGGCAAACATTCTCAGACTGGGAACTGGTTCTGTGGGACGATTGTTCAACCGACGACAGCGCAAAGATTATTGCCGAGTTACCGCGATCCCAGGATCCACTATCACTTGTCGCCGGATGATACCCCGCTAGGGGAAGCTCGCAACCGCGCCATCGCTCACGCAACCGGCGAATGGCTGGCCTTTCTTGATCAGGATGACATCTGGCTGCCACGCAAATTGGAAAAGCAACTTGCGCTAGCCGCACCCGGTGTCGCCATCATCTATGGGAGGACGGTGCTGTTCGATTCGCGCAGCGTGGGAACTTGCGGGACTACGATCACTCGCATGAATTCAGCGCGCTGCCGGAAGGCGACATTTTCCCGGAACTATTCAGCCATGCCTGCTTCATCGCGATGAGTTCGGTCATGCTGCGCGCCGCTAGCGGTGGCGGAGGTCGGCAAGATACCAGCAACCATCCAGGTCGTGCCCGACTACTACCTCTACGTCGCTCTGGCACGGAACTACAAAGCCGAGCCGTTCAGGAGGTTGTCTGCCGGTATCGCGTCCACCCCGGCAGCATGTCGGCCTCTCATGAATACCGGCGTCGGTTACATGAAGAGCCGCCGCTGATCATCCGGCAGTGGGCAGCGCAGGTGGATCCGCGGATCGTCCGCTCTCGGCTGAAGAGGTATTCCACCGCGTTGGCGCTGGAGGAAATCAGGAACGGTGGCCTGGCCGGTTTTCGGAGATTGTTCTTGCAGGGTTCGCTGGGCTGGCTGATCTCGCGCCCTTTCGCAATCGCGTGGCGCTCGCTGCGACGAAAATTTCGCCGCCCCTATTGGCTGGCTACCGAGTTCGCATCCGATCCGGACTGAGAAAACGAAGGAACGGGCGCCTTCTCCCGGCGATGATGCTGTTGAACCGCCGGGCTGCTGGTCTCCACCAGTAGCGCGATGTGCTCGGCTTGCTCTTTGGTCGGACGCCCCG
Source organism: uncultured Acidobacteriaceae bacterium (assembly GCA_963698845.1). Classification (GTDB taxonomy): domain Bacteria; phylum Acidobacteriota; class Terriglobia; order Terriglobales; family Acidobacteriaceae; genus Bog-257. The sequence goes on along the minus strand of CAVOSH010000003.1, from coordinate 427,586 downwards.
GCCCCTTGATCACCCGCTTGTCGGAACTCACGTAATAGCCAAGGACCTTCAGGTAGTAGCGCGCCCGAATGCCTACGCGCACGATGAATTTGATCAGGCGGCCTTTTCCGAAGTAGTCGTAGGCATCGCTGAAGTCGATGAATCCCTGGCACTGTTCCCGCAGCGTTTTCAGAACGTCCTGATTCACCGTCTGACTGCCAAAGTGAATCACCTCGGCGCAGGGCGTGTAGAACAGCTTGTAGCCTTTCTTCCCCAGCATGTATTCGTAAGCCAGATCGACCATCGCCCAGCGGAAGCGTTCGTCCAGCAGCCCGGCGCCTTCCCAGGTAGAGCGCCGCATGACGAAAGCCGTGGTGCCGATAGCTTCCACTTCCTGCGGCCCGCGAAAAATCGAAGTCGCTGGCATAGTAGCGAGCCATGATACGGCTGTTCGGAAATAGCTTGTGCCAGTTCAACGTCTGCAGGAAGAACACACCCAGTCCGGCGAAGCGGCGAATGTCATGCTGCAAGCTTCCATCCGCATTCAGCAGCTTCGGACCACAAGCTGCTGCCTCCGGAGTCTGATCCATAAACCGGACCAGCGACTGAAAAGCATTGCCGATGAGCATGGTGTCGCTATCCAGAAGACACGCGTATCTCCCACGAGCGATACGCAGCCCCTGGTTGACGCTGCGGCCATACGACTCATTGCACGGATTGCGAATCAGAATGACGTTCGGGAACTCCTCGGCGATCATGGCCGCGCTGCCATCCGGAGAGTTACCATCAACACAGATGATCTCGAAGGAAATCCCCTCGGTCAGACGGTAAATGGAATCAATGCAGTTCCGCACCAGGCCGCGAGTATTGTAGTTCGGGATGATGACCGTAAGATCGAGAATAGGCTTCGCCATTCCTTAAGTCCTAGTTCCTTACAGATGATGGTACTACCCTCGCCGGAACGCCGAAAACTGTGCGTTGTGGTTCAACCGAACTCAATACGACTGAATTGGCACCCACCACGACCCCATTCCCAATGCGGTATGGCCCCTGTACTTTACACCCGGCATACAGCACGACATTGTCCCCGATCTCACACCGAGTTTCACGGCTGAAACCCATGTCCGGGTGGAGAGCTCCCAGTCCAACTCCTTGAAAAATCATGGCATTCTTTCCGATCCGCCATGCTCCAATCACGCAGCCGACCGGATGAGCGAAGAATACCCCCGGCCCAATCTCGCATTTGGGCGTGATTTCCAGCCCAAACAGAACGACGTTCAAGTAGGTTAACAGCTTTGGCAAAACTGGTACACCCGCGAGCATTGCTGCCCGGCTGCTGCGGCAAATTACGTTGGGAAGGTAACGGAAATGGAGCAGGCGCAGCAGGAATCGCCCGAAGTTGGGCTGCCTGTCGCTTCGCCCCTCCAATTCGTACTGCCGCGCCAGATCGGCGTAAAGCAACTCTTTCAGCTGCGACATTGCTCGAACCCTGTACGCCGAAGCAAGATATTGGCTTCTGTGCTCGCATCCTTCTGCATGCTGGTAACAGTCATTGGCATTCGCGGTAAAGAGCCAGGGTCTGGGCGCCGCACTTGTCCCAGCTATAGCGGGTCACGACTACCCTTCCAGCCCTGACTGCCTGCTCGCGTGCCGGTTCGTCATTCAAAGCCCGTAACAGTTCGCGCGCGAAAGAGCCCTGGTCGGCCGCATCGAAATAGAAGGGCGCGTCTCCACAAACCTCCGGAATCGATCCTCCGCGACTGGCCAGCACCGGGCATCCCAGCGACATTGCCTCCAAAGGCGGAATTCCAAATCCCTCACTGAGCGACGGATAGACAAACAATTTCGCCCCGGCATAAGCCTCGGCCAGCACTTCGTCCGAGACCTTGGGCATGGCTGACAACCCTGTTGCCAAGCCCCAACGAGCTGATCAGCGTCTTCTCCTCGCCGCTGAGTTCCCCGCCTCCGAGCACGAGCAGATCGACCGAGTCCTGCAGTCTGGCGTCGTGCATCGCCTGCAGCAAGCCTCGAAAATTCTTGAATGCCGCCCTCATTCCAACATACAGGATGTAATCCCGGCGCATCTGCTGGCGCAGCTTCGCAGCCGCTTCCGCGCTCCGCGGCAGTGGGGTGAAGGCATCGTAGATGACCCGGGTTTTGGCTGGATCCACATTGTAAAAGCGCAGAAGATCCTGCCGGGTCGACTCCGAGCAGCAGATGATTGCGTCCACCCTGGGGAAGAGCCATTTGCGCGCCCAGATAACTTTCTTGCCGTCGGGAAACAGCTCCGGAAAGCGCTCGTGAGTGCACTCGTTATGAGTGGCAATCACGCGGTGGGCGCGCACCATCGGCATGCGCAAGTAGGTAGTTGGATGGTAAATGTCGAATTTTCCCAGCGTTGCCGCCTTCAGATTGCTCCACGCCTCATTGGCAACGTAGCGCAGCGATCCCGGGGACAGCCAGTTGGGCAAAGCCGTCGACGCGCGTCCTGGAAGCATCCAGCTCGTCGAAAGGGATACACGTTGCCATTGATCCCCATCAGAACGTTCCGTTTGCTACATCGGGAATGGCGGTCATGTACTTTGCGAGCTCATAGAAATAACGGGAAGCCCCTCCGGCATCCTGCAACGAAAACACCTGATGGTCGTAGAGGATGCGCACCAGAAACCTAGGCAATCAATTCCGGCACTTGTTCGGGTTCAACCGTCAGCTCGTTGGCGGAACGCCCGGCGATCGCCAGGCTCAGCAAGGAAAATCACGTACGAAATCAGCGTATTGATGGCCGCCGCGGTCGCTCCATATGCCGGTATCGAGAAGAGATTCAGCACAATGTTGCTGCCCGCGCCAATCACCGTGCAAATCAGGATCTTCTTTTCCATGCCCCATGCAATGTAGGCGTTGATGAGGTAGGAGGTCAGAAAATCCAGCGGAATCGCCCAGGCAATCAGCATCAGCAGCGAAGTTGCGGGCAGGAACTCCTGGCCGAACAGGATGGCCACCAGCGGGCGGCGCGCCAGCGTGACCAACGCTGCAATGACACTGCCCGATACCGAACAGCAAGACAGAATGCGCGGCCGCAACATCCTCAGACGCTGGAGCTTGTTTTGCCGGCGAGCTGCGGATAAATGACAGTGATCATCAGGTAATAGGCGAACAAAACCTGGCTTAGGATGCGATACGAAGCGCTGTACAAGCCCACCTGCCGCGGATTCGGAGAGGATGCCCAGCATGAGCATGTCGATGCTGACGAAGGCCAGGTTGCAAAACCAGGCCACGCCCATCACGCTGGTCCGGCGCCAGGCCAGCGACTCGCGGATTATCTCCAGGCGGATATCCTGCTCGTGGGCAGGCTGATGCTTCTGCCACCAGGCTCGGAATATCGTCGCTTGCAGCAGCGCCCCGATGGCATTTCCCGCCACCAGCCACCACAGCACATATTCCGAATTGCGCCCCAGCAGGAGAGCGATCAGCACGCTGACCGGCACCATCGCCCTGCCGAAACTGGCGAGACGTAAATGTTCCTTGCCCCACGCCGCCCAATCGAGTGAGACCGCATACAAGGAGCCCGTCGCCGCGAAAGCGAACAGGAACAACTTCAAAGGCAGAGGCACTTTCGCCGAATGCCGAATACAGCGCCAGAAGAGGCAGCAGCAGAAGCAGCCATCAAATGGCGCCGTGCTGTACCTGCCGCACAATCTCTCGTGCCCGCCTCTGGATACCGCGCGATCAGCCGAGCGCCCACATGTCGCAAGCCCAAAGTCGATGAACGGGTACGAGTACTGCACCATCCCCTGCGCCAACGCGTATACGCCTACAAAAACGACGCCGAACTTGTGCGCCAGAATCAGCAGCGTCGCAATGCTGCAGAGACGCGACAGCACCTCCCCAGGACCGAAATCGAAGAGTTTGCGAGCCAGTTGTCGCAGAGACGCAGTCATGCATATTAACGATGCAACGGAAGATTCGGCTGCACGGTCATTCAGGACTCATCGAGTACCGGGCAGCTGTTCCGGCGTCCATCCCTGCGCTGGTCGCGGAGCCTGCTTCAGCCATACCAGAACGGAGTAGAGCTTCCAGCCCAGCGCCAGAACCAGCAGGAAAAGACGAGTTCTAGCCAGCACTGACAGCCAGTCGAGCAGATCCCCTCGCGGCATGGAGATGAAGTCAGGCAGCACGATCACCACCATAAACAGCGAAAGACACGTTCCGACTCAAGCGGTACAGCACATGGAGCAGCCATCCGATTAGCAGCGAGATCAGCACCACCGCCTGCCACCCCGCCAATCATGTACTCCTCTGCAATGTACGATCCCGCGGTTGCCCAGTCCGTTTCAAAGGCGCTCAGCGTCGAGCAGCATAGAAACGTCGTGCCCCAATTCCCGGCCGCGGAAATAGTGCTGCAGGTCGTGCGGCGAGAAGCCGAAGGTCAGCTCATTCCACATATAGCGTACGCGGCGTAGGGAGTGAATAGTGCCGCGTACTTGACGACAACCTCGGTCACGTCCAGCGAATTGCCCGACAAGGTCACGAACTTCAAGGGATCGACAGCATAGGCGGTGACGCTGTCGGAATCTTCTCGCAAAGCCTGAAAAACCCCAGCTATGATGAACAATGCCCCAGGCGAGGACAAAACTGCAGCGATCCTGCGTCTTCTTGCCTGACTTGATGCCGGCGGCATACCAGAGAGCCACGATCAGGCCGAGCGTTCCCATGCGGCTTCCCATCAGCAGAAGCAGCAAGGACGACAGGAAGTAGCAGGTGGTCGCGAGGTAGAGATACTTTCTTGCGCTTTTCGAGGAGAAAGATGCCGACGAAGCTGGGCAAGCGTGAGCAGCGAAACCAAGCGCACCCAGAACGGCACAGTGGCGGCGAACTCTCCGTGGTTCACCCAGAAGTACATGTAACCGCCATGATCCTGGGCATACTGGTAGTAGCTGTAGTTCTTGAATATCTGTACCGGCACGCTTAAGTAGAAGAGCAGGTACAGGTAAGGCAAATACTGCCGTGCGCTGACGCGATGTCGGGAATCCCAATGCTGACGGTAGTTCAAACGGCAGACAGCGTAAATGCATACCGCCGACAAGGCGATGCACAGCAACACCGTGCCCTGCTGCTCCCGCGGAAAGATCGAATGGAATCCGCGTTTCGATACGCACTCGCAGCGGGTCCGGCTCGCTGCCCAGGCTGTAGGTCAGAAATCGTCCGCCCTGACACAACAGCAGCATGCCAGGAAGAGGAAACAGGGATGCCGGCCCTGATTGAAGTTCTTGCCACGAGAGACCGAGCAACAAAACCAGCAGCAGCGCGTCCAGAACCACGCCCTCGTTCGGCGTCAGCCAATGCGCCATGAACGCGATCGCCGCCATGCCCACAGCCGCAAACAGCAGCAGTACCTCGAGCGCAGGGACGGGCATCGCCCACGGCTCCGGCAGCTGGATGGAAACGTTTTGTGACGGATCGCCCACGATTTGTTTCGTTGCTTACGAGAAGCGCAGATAGTGGCGCAGCAATGCCACGCGCGCGCGAAATTGCGAATCCTGCTCCTGATGCCGCCTCAACGATTCGGCTACCAGCACTCCGGCGCAAGATAGAAGAAAAGCTACCAGGGCGGCCAGCAGAATGATCGTCAGCCGGTGCGGACCCGACTTACGCTCCGGAGGAACAGCCTTGTCGACGACCTGCACCACCACCGCATCTTTCGCTTCGTCGATGCGGGCCGCTTCCAACTGCTTGCCCAGGAACTCGTATAGCGCTTCGTGATATTTCAAATCCCGGGCGCGACGAAGATACTCCAGCTCAGCCTGCGGCAGCTTGCGTGTAGGAAGTTCCAGATCGCCATTTCCCGACTCGCCGGTGTTGTGCTCCATCTTCGCCACTTGCGCACGTAAACCGGCTAATTGCTGCTCGGCGCGATGCAGTTCCGGATTGTCCTTGGTGGCATAGGTACGCATGGCCTGGATCTGTACTTCCAGCTCAGCGACCTGGGCCCGCATATCGGCCACACTTTGAATGATGACGCGCGCCTGCGCATCCGGCTGCAGAAGCCCAGTCTTCTCCTGGGCCTGCTTCAATTGCACTTCGGCCAACGACAAGGCATCGCGTTCCGCATTCACTTTTTCCTCGTAGAACAGCCTGCGCTGCCCGGCTTCGGAAATCGCCAGCTGCGAATTCAACGTGTGCAGCTCGTCCACGTAAGCGTTCGCCATCGCCGCCGCCCGGCTCGGATCGTGATCATCCACGCTGATCGAGATCAATCCTTCCTTCTCGGCAACGATGTAGCTGCGGCTGTCCAGTTTCTTGCGCGCGTCCTGGTAGCGCTTCACCCGGTAAACCTTCCGCAGATCGAACTTGTCGATCAGCCGGTCCTGGATGGTCCGGCTATGCAGCATGCCGATGAACAGGTCGCCCGGATTCTTTAGGCCCAGGTCGGAGTCGCTCAACCCGGCGATCGATCCTATTTGTCCCAGCATCGCACCCAATGTGGACTGCTTCTGTTCCGGCGGCACGATGGTAGCCGTTGCGGTGTAGGTGTTGGGGATGAGGAACATCACGATTGCGGTTACGACGGCGACAGCCAATCGTCACCTGCAGAATCGTCTTCTTCCGCCGGGAAAGAATCAGCAGCAGTTCCATCCCGTCGATTCCGTTCTGCGGCGCCGCTTCTGCCTCAAGCCGCGATTCTACGATCGCATCGTCTGCGCACCGGGTGGTTTCCTCGAGTTCGTTCGGGGATCTTGGAAGTCTCAAGCATATGTCACGTCCCAGGTTGCGTTCGTCTGGAGTCCACTGCCGTCCGTGCGCGCAATCGACTATTGCGTGAGTACCTTCACTGCCGCGGCGGCCAATCCGAAGTTAAACAGTATCTGCGACCAATCCTTGAAGTTCCGGAAGGCGGCGCCCGGGTTCAATTGTTCCGGAACCACGACCGTGTCGCCCGGCATCAGCACCATGCTGCTGAATCCGCCTGACCAGAATCCGCTGGCAGCATCTTTGCTCACCACCGACGCCATTGGCGCGCACAACGAAGATCTTGCCCTTGTCGGCGTTCCGCGTCGGCCCCCCGGCGTCGCGCAGATAACGCACCACGGTCTTGCCCGGCCGCTGAATAAACGATCCCTGGTTGTAGACATCGCCCACCACGCTCACCACGATCGGACGGCTCGGAATGTAAAACTCATCGCCATCTTCCAGCGGAAGCGCGGGAATGGAATCCACACCGGTATCATCCGGATGCAAGGTCAGGATGATTCTGCCATCGGCCTTCAGCTGCCGCATCTTTTCCAGGCTGGCGCGCTGGGCTTCCATGGTGGCTCTGGCCGCGTTCGCTTCTTCGGCGGTCCTCGCATTTTGCGAATTCTGCGCCGCCTGACGCGCCAGGTCTCGCTCCATCTGGGCGATGACCATGTCGAGCCGTTCCTGCTGCTGAACTCGGGTGGATTCCCGGGTGAACACCGCCGCGTAGAGATAAGCGGATGGCGCCAAGCCTCCGGCACGAACCACCAGGTCGCGCAGGTTCTCTCCCGAGTGCGCACGATACACGCCCGCCGACGCGAACTCGCCTTCCAGCTTCACCAGCTTGGTCTGCTGGTCGCGGGGCACGCGTAAATCGGCTTGCGAGAAGATGGTCACGATATCGCCCGGCTGCAGCTCCAGATTGGCCGAATCCTGATGCTCCAGAACCGCTTTGCCCAGGTTGAAGGGAATCAGCTCGGTCGACAGGTCCTGCTTGTTCATGCGCTGAACCACCGCATAATCCCAATTGATTTCCGGAGCATTCTTTCTGACGTCGTTGATGGGGCCCTTGTCGAGCTTGTCGATTTCCCGCTTGTCGAGCTCGCCCGGCCGTCTTTGTGGCGTTCGTCTGCAGTTGCAGCGTAAGCGCGTTCTGCTGGCTCCAATATTCGCGCGTAATCAGGAATTCGCGGTTCGGGATCAGGTCCGTCACTCGCATGCCTTCGCGCCAGGGATAGCGGCCCGGCTGCGCGACATTGCCTCGCAGGGTCACGGAATCGACGAAGCGGGGAGAGATAGGAGTGAAGTTGAGAACGTCGCCGTCCTTCAGAGGACGTTGCAAGCCGGCTTCGTCCAGTTTGATTTCCTCGATGCCGCGATCTTCACGGTTCTTGATCTGCTCAACGTAGACCTTGCCGCCATACGCCGTAACGGCCAGCCCGCCGGCCATTTGCAGGACTTCGCTAAGACTGGTCTCGTGTCTTCAGTTCGTAGATGGCCGGATTATTGACCTCGCCGCCCATCGCCACCTGCGCGCCCAACCGGCGCGAAGTAGATGACGTCGCCAGGCAACAACTGCACATCCTTGCTCTTGTCTCCCTTGAGCAGCAGATCGTACAGATCGAAGTCGGTGACCACGGTTGAGCTACGCTTCAGCTCGATGTGCCGCATCGATCCGCTGGTCGACGGTCCGCCCGAGGCGAAGATCGCATTGGCCAGCGTGCTCAATGAACTGATGGTGTAGCGGCCGGGATGCGCCGCCTGTCCAACCACGAAGACATCGATCGATCGCAGCTCTCCCATGCCGACATTGAGATCGAAGTTCTGATAGATGTGTCCGATGTGCGACTTCAGAAAACTCTGCAGCTGATCGAATCGCAGTCCCGCAACATTCAAGCTGCCGACCCGAGGGATGTAGATGGCGCCATTGCGGTCGACCCGGGCGTGCACATCCAGATCGATCTGCCCCCAGGCGCGAATCAACAACTCGTCCCCCGGACCGATCACGTAATCGGCAGGTGACCGGAGCGTGGTCGACCGGCGCAAATGTGGTCGGGCGCCTCTTCGAACAAGTTCATGCCGTAGATCGGCAGCGTCTGCCCCAGCGAAGTGGCAACCATCTGCTGGAAGTCGGTCAACTCGACAGTCCTGGCCTTGGGCTTGGGCCGCAGCGGAAGTTGATTCTGCTCTCCCTGCTTCGGGGCATTCTGCTGCTGAGGAGGCAGGGTTCGCGAATCGTCCAGAACGACGGTCGGGATGGAAGGAGGCGGCCCTTCCTGAGTTTGCGCGGGATTGACACCCAGTTGCGTCCCCAGGCCCGGCAGTTGTGTCTGCTGTTCCTGTTGCTATTGATCATCGCGGCTCAGTGCCGCGCCGGTCCATTGACGCTTGCGGTGTGGCCCACACCGCGATGCTGGAGCCAGCCAGCACGATGACCAGGGCAAAACTCAGGGTGCGAGAGAACATAGTCGGAAAATTACGCCCTATCTGCAGAGTCGAACCGCTGTTGTTGCATCTCGAAAGAGATTTCAAAGTCGTTCTCCAAAATCCCACGAAGTTCACAGAAGATTATGCTTCCGAACCCAGAATCGTCCGTCACCGGTTGCCACACCACTCAGCGCTCTGCGCCTGCGTCGCCGGAGTCTGCCGCCGTAACGCATTCAGCCAGAACTGCGCGTAAGCCGGGAGCGAAGGCTCGCGAATCTACCGGCAAGTCGCGCCCGGTAAATAACTGATGGAGGCTGCGGTGTGCGCTGACGGCACCGGCCAGTCCCAGCGTGGCAAATGTCGGCTCCAGGTCGGAGATTACGCCCCGCGCCGCGCATCGGCTGAAGTAGGCGTTGACCGCATCGAAGATCGGTCCAAGGTGGTCGCGAAACATGCGCTCTGAGCCTGGAAATTCAAATCCCGCAACGTAGAGCAGGCGCATCAGTTCCGAATCCTCGGAGATCTCCTTCACCACAAAATCCACCAGCATCGGCAGGACAACCTCCGGATCCAGATCGGTCGCCAGACCATTCTGCAGTTCCCTGCTCAACTTCAGGCGGTTCAACCTCGACTCCGCCGCGGCCCAGAACAGATCGGTCTTACGCGCGAAGTACCGGAATAACGTGGCTTCGTTCAAGCCGGCAAGGCTGGCGATTTCGCGGGTGCTCGTCCCTTTATACCCCTGTCGGGAAAACAATTGAACAGCAGCCTCGACAATGCGGACTTCGGTGACATTTTTCTCCGCGGTGTTTTTCACGGGAGTCGATCCTTTACTTGTAGTGAATTGGACGGGAGGTTACTGCTTGAGAGGCTCGATTTCGTCAACGCCGACCTCGACGGAAACGCTTTGGCGTATCAGATCCAGGGTCAGAACCACACGATATTCATTCTTCTTGCGTACAAGCACGCCAATCATTCCCTGCCAGCGAACCGGAAGCAATACGAACTCTCTCTCCCGCAACCAGGTACGGATGAGGTTCGAATTGACGCAGCGGCAAACCTGAGCGCAATGCTTCAATTTCGGAATGCGGCAGAGCGGATGGTTCCCGTCCCGTGCTGACGATTGACAGCACGCCCGGCAGCTGAAGAACTTTGACCGAGTCGCGCCGACGCACGTGAACGAAAACGTAGTTAGGGAAAAGCGGCCGGTCTACTTTGACGCGGCAACCGTTCTTCCAGCGCCGGACGGAGCTATAGAGCGGAAGAAACGACTCGACGCCATGAACATCCAACTGGCGGACGACCGCCTTCTCATGACGCGGTGTGGTGTAGGCCACAAACCACTTCTGAGATGCCTCGAGACTCGACCGCGTGCGGTTGCGCCGGTATAGCTGAGCTCGGAGAGAACCGCGGTGATATTTGCCAAAGAAGACAAGGCTTCGCCATCCTCAGTGAGAGAGGTGATTCCTTCCAGCTTCACAACGGTCTGCAACCAGACACTTCCCAGTTGCGCGATGAGCGTCGTACATAGCCATCGAACTCTCTAGGAATGTGATACTTCGACGTAGTCCACGAGCAAGTACTCACTTGCTCTACGCGTATGGACCGGTTAGCAGAGTTGGTCGAACCGCAAGCATAGGCAAAGCTCTGGCTTGGGTCAAGCGAAAAAGCCGATTCACGGAGGACTCGGAATCCCGAGTGCGGCGCGCGATCCAAAATGCGTCGGTCTAGTGCAGACGGCTGATATTGCAGCACCCTCAGCTGATCGGCAATCACCTTATGACCGGCGTCGTTGGGATGGAAACCATCGACTGCGATCAGTCCCAGAGTTCCGGGATCGGTTGTGCCGTCGGCGCCATTGAATGCCTGGTGGACGTCAGCGACCGGAATGCCATTCGCACGGCTTCGAATGAATGTAGTTGTTGACCTCGTCGAGATAGGGCTCAAGCGTGTCGAAAATTCCGGCCTGCATGTCCGAGGCAACGTAGGGATTGTAGATGTCCATGGTCCGGATGATGGTGTTGTTCGTCGTGCGCAGTTGCAGAATGTTCGAGATGATGGCATCCCAGTTCGTGCTTGAAGGTCGCAACCGCGCTCCGCAGGCAATCCTGATTATCCGTGCCGCCGCAGGTCCCGCTGGTGTAATTGTCGTGAGCGTTGGCCAGATCGTCGCCGCCGATGTCCCACGTCAGCACCTGGGCATTAATGATGTTATTGCGGAAGTCCTGATCCGTCTTGATGGCATTCAGCAGAGTCGCCGCTGTGCCACCCGGGAACGCCCAGGTTGGTTGTGTTGACGTTGGCGCCGGTGTCCAGGTTTACGTAGGTCGCGTAGCGGGCGACGTAGCCTTGCTGGGCCAGCACGCCGTCGGCCAGCGAGTCGCCCAGCGCCGTGTACTGCCAGCTAGGGGCAGTCGGATTGTTGCCAGTGGTCCCGGCGCCGCAGCCGGCAAGGGAAAGAGCAAAGATAATGAGGTGATCGTTACGGACAGCTTGCATACTAAAAACCGGGCCCGGGATTCCATAACGAGCTTGGATGCGCCTTGTTCCCAAGGTTTGCGCCTGCCCGTTCGATTAGAAATCGCCAGAAATTTCTGCCCTATCTTGAGTTTATATACAGCTATACTTTTGTATATACTACTAGCATATGGCTCTAAGCATTAGAAACAAAAACACCGAGAAACTGGCCCGCACCGTAGCCAGCCAAACCGGCGAGTCTTTGACGGAAACGATTGAACAGGCTCTACGGGAGCGACTGGAGCGGTTGCAGCGACAGAGACGCGCGCACGCGCTGGCGGAAAAGCTCGACGATATTACTGGCGCGGGTGGATGCTATGCCTACCCTGGACAGCCGCGGTGCCGACAAAATAATCGGCTATGACAAACACGGGATGCCGCGCTGATGGTTATCGACACGTCAGCAATCCTTGCTATCTTCCTCGCCGAGCCTGAGCGGAAATCGTTTCTGCATTTGCTGATGGAAGCAGATATTCGACTTATGTCAGCAGCCAACGTTCTCGAGACCGGAATCGTGCTGGAGACGAAGCGGGGCGAGGCGGCGGGGCGGGAGTTTGACCTCTTTCTGCACAGTGCGGACATCAACATCGCGGCGGTAGATGCGGATCAGATCCAGAGAGCCAGGATTGCCTGGCGGAAGTATGGAAAAGGGCGGCACCAGGCCGCCCTCAACTTCGGAGATTGCTTCGCCTACGCGCTCGCTAAATCCTCTGGTGAGCCGTTGTTAGCCAAAGGGAATGATTTTCCATCGACTGACATCAAGATGTGCAAGTAAGCAATCGGCCTACTCGCCCTTGCCCAGCGCCAGGGTGATCAGCGTCTTCTGCTCCATCTCATGAGCCTTCGCCGATCCCGTTGCCGGCGTTGCGTTCGCCGCGCGCTTGATGCTGCGCAGCTTCGACCCCAGAATCCGCTTCAGCCGTGGCGTCACGAACGAGAGCGCTCCCATATTCGCCGGCTCTTCCTGCACCCAGATGAACTCGCTCGCATTCTTGTAGATGCCAAGCAGTTCCTGCACTTCAGTCTCCGGGAACGGATACAGCTGTTCCAGCGAGACAATCGCCGGACCGGTCATCTTCAGCTTTCTGCGCTCCATGCGCAGCTCCTGCCCAATCTTGCCAGTGCACAGCAGCACACGCTTCGCGTCGAGTGCCGTCTCGTCAGGAATGACGTTCAGGAAGCGCGGCCGCTCCAGTTCCGACAACGGAGACAGCGCCTCGGGATGCCGCAACATGCTCTTCGGCGTGAAGCAGATTAGCGGCTTGCGCCACTTGCGTAACGCCTGACGGCGCAGCAGGTGGAAATATTGGCCCGCGGTCGAAGGCTGGCACACCTGCATGTTGTCGCGCGCGCAAAGCTGCAGATACCGCTCCATGCGGGCGCTGGAATGTTCCGGCCCCTGACCCTCATGGCCGTGCGGCAACAGCAACACCAGTCCGCTCAGCAGGTCCCACTTGTCTTCGCCGGCAGCGATGAACTGGTCGATGATGATCTGCGCGCCGTTGGCAAAGTCGCCGAACTGCGCCTCCCAGGCCACCAGCGCCTCGGGATAATCGCGCGCGAATCCGTACTCGAAGCCCATCACCGCAGCTTCGGAAAGCTCCGAATTGTAGATCTCGACCCGCGCCTGACCTTGCTCCAGGTGACATAGCGGCACGTATTCTTTTTCGTCCACGATGTCGATCAGCACAGAATGCCGCTGATTGAAGGTGCCGCGGCGGCTGTCCTGTCCGCTGATGCGAATCGGAACTCCCTGCACTGCGAGCGATCCAAGCGCCAGCGCCTCCGCCATGCCAAAGTCCAACGGCCGCTTGCCGTAGCCCATCTCCCGGCGCTGCTCCAGCAGCTTCTGCACCTTGGGGTGGATATGAAAATCTTCGGGATACTTCACCAGCCCGTCGGTGATCTTGTGCAAGCGTCTCGGCCGGCAAACCGGTATCAACTTCATCTGCGGGGTTGTAAGGACCGCCGTGGAAGGGCGCCCAATATCCCGGCAACTGCCGCATGACCGGCTTCTTTTGCAGGCTCTTGCCGGCCTTCTCCGCCGTATCCAGTTCCGCCTGGAATTTCTCGACGTACGGCTGCGCATCCTGTCCCGTGTTCTTCGCGTAAGTCTGGAAGAGCAAAGGATGATCTTTAATCTTGCGATAGAGGATGGGCTGCGTGATCGTCGGGTCATCCACCTCGGAGTGACCGTGACGACGGAAGCCGATGAGGTCCACGACGGAGTCGCTGCCGAACTCGTAGCGGAACTCCAGCGCCATGCGACCGGCGCGTATTACGGCGTCAGCATCTTCGCCATTCACATGGAAGATCGGAATTGGAAGCCGTTTCGCCAAGTCCGACGAGAAGCGCCCGGAATACGCATCGCTCGGGTTCGTGGTGAAGCCGAGCAGGTTGTTGACAATGATGTGTACCGTACCGCCGACGGTGTAGCCACGCAGATCGGCAAGATTCAGCGTCTCTGCCGTGATTCCCTGCCCCGCAAAAGCCGAATCGCCATGCATCAGGACGGGCAGCACCTTGGCCTTGCCGTCGCGGCCTATGCGGGTCTGCTTAGCCCGCGCCCGGCCTAGTGCGACCGGGTCCACCGCCTCGAGATGGCTGGGATTGGAGACCAGGTGAATCCGCACCGGACGGCCACTGGCTCCCGTATACACGCCGGTCGCGCCGATATGATACTTCACGTCGCCGCCACCCAGCACGCTGCGCGGATCGACATCTTCGAATCCGCCAAAAACTTCCACCGCCGGACGGTTCACGATATTGATGATCACGTTCAGGCGTCCGCGATGACTCATCGCCAGCACGGCCTGCTCGGCGCCATAGCCCGTCGCGGAGTTCAGAATCTCGTCCAACAGCGGAATCAGCGCCGTGTTGCCTTCCAGCGAGTAGCGCTTAGTCCCGATGTAGCGGGAATGGATGGTCTGCTCGAACACGTCTGCGCGGACCAACTGGTCCAGAATGCGGCCCCTGTCGATGGACTGCTGCCGATCCGTCTCCATGCGTTCCTGAATCCACTGCCGCCGCTCGAGATCCGGAATGTGCATGAACTCGACACCGATGCTGCCGCTGTAAACGCGACGCGCGGCATCGGCTATATCGCCGGAGACATCCAGTTCGGGATGAGCCAGCGGGGCGAAGTGCCCCAGCGGATCGAGATTTGCCTGAAGATAGCCCCAGCGCCGGAACGCGTCCAGGACGCGCTCCTGTTTCTCGCTGTCAATATTCATCATGACGGTAGACAAGGATCAACAACTCCCCGGCTCGCTCCCATTGGAAAACGGGCCGCATAGTGCTCTATTAGTTATAGATTCCGTACCGATCGGACGGTTGCAGACTGCAAGTTGGGTGAAGCCGCAACCCTTCCAGTATATAGTGTGAGGTTTTGAGTTTGCTAACCGCGACCCGGCGGAAAATTTGGCGCTTGACCGAAGCTTCCGTTAAATAAGGAGAAGGCATCATGGATCTGAGAGGCGCATTGCACCGCACGCTGACCTTGGGCGTTCTTTTTTCCTGCGCAGCTACGTTTGCTGCTGCCGCTACGGCGAACTCTCCCAATGATCGCCAGCCGACCGATCCGAAATCGATCAAGTCGGCTTCCAGCCCGCAGGCGCGGCCCGTCGCTATCGACGATCTGTTCTACAGTCGACGGGTCACTTCGCCCACCTGGTCTCCTGACGGAAAGCAGGTCGCCTTCAGCACCAATCTCACGGGCCGGTTCAATCTTTGGAAGGTACGTGCCGGCGGCGGCTGGCCGCTTCAGTTGGTGGTTTCCGACGATCGTCAATATGACGCTGTCTGGTCTCCTGACGGCAAGTGGATCGTCTACGATCAGGACTTCGGTGGCAGCGAGTACTTCGACCTGTTCGCGGTCCCCAGCGAGGGTGGCCCGCCCATCAATCTCACGAATACCCCTGATATCTCCGAGTCGGGCTCGCAGTTCTCTCCCGATGGGAAGACTCTTGCCTTCGGCTACAAGCCTAAGACCTCGCCGGTTTCCGACATCGCGCTACTCGATTGGAACTCGCGCCAGGTAAAGAAACTCACCAACGAGCAGACGAAAGATCACCTGTGGCAACTCGATACCTGGACCCGCGACGGCAAATACGTCATTGCCTCGCGCGTCAACGCCGGTTTCGATGACTCCAGCGTCTATCGCATCGAAGTGGCCAGCGGGCAGGCGGAAGAACTCACGCCGCATCAAGGCAAGGTCCTGTTCTTCCCCGGCGGCGTTTCGCCCAACGGCCAGACACTCCTGGTAACCTCCAACCAGAAAGGCGGATACCAGAATGTCGCGCTGCTGAACGTTGCCAGCAAGCAGCTGAAATGGATTACCGACACCCAATGGGAGGCACAAGGCGGCGAGTTCTCTCCTGACGGCAAACTCGTTACCTGGGTGCTCAATGCCGACGGCATCTCGACAGCGAATCTCTACGATGTCTCCAGCGGCAAATCCCGGCCCATCGATATGCCGGTTGGTCTGACCCAGCCGGAAGGCTCGCCCACCGCATTTTCTCCCGATGGGAAGTCTTCTGCTGCTCAGCCACCAGAGTTCCCAGCGGCCTTCCGATTTCTGGATCTACGACCTGGCCACGCACCAGCCGCGCCAGCTCACCTATTCGGCAGTGGCGGGTCTGATCCCCAGCGCCATCCCCGAAGCTCAGCTCGTCCACTACAAGAGCTTTGACGGCAAAATAATCAGCGCCTTCCTGTGGATGCCCTTCAACCTCAAGCCCGATGGCTCGAATCCCGCCGTGGTGCTGCCTCATGGCGGTCCCACCGGCCAAACCACGGACTACTTCAATTCCACTGCGGCGGCACTTGCCTCCCGCGGCTATGTCTGCATCGCGCCCAATGTTCGCGGCTCGACGGGCTATGGCATGGACTTCCAGAAGGGCAATTACCAGGACCTCGGTGGCGGCGACTTGCAGGATGAGGTATACGCCACCAGGCTCCTCGTCGATACGGGTTATGTGGACGCGAAGAAGATCGGCATCACTGGCGGCTCGTATGGCGGCTTCATGACCCTGATGGCGATCGGCAAAACGCCGGACGTGTGGGCAGCCGCCGTCGAGGAATACGGCATCATCGACTGGTACACCATGCTGCAGCACGAAGACCCGTTTCTGCAGCAATACGAAAGAACCCTGATGGGCGATCCTGAAAAAGATCGCGCCATCTACGAGGCGGATTCACCGATCAAGTACATCGCCGGTGAGAAAGCCCCACTGCTGGTTTTGCAGGGCACCAACGACATCCGCGTCCCCAGGGAAGAGGCCGAGCAGGTGGTGGAGCTTCTGAAGAAGAACGGACGGACCGTGGACGCGCACTACTACGAAGCCGAAGGTCACGGCTTCTCCAAACGCGAAAACCAGATTGATTCGCTGCGTCGCACGGTCGACTGGTTCAACAAATATCTCAAGGGTGAGTCGTCGCAGGCTCAGATTTCCGGGGGACAATGAGTCAACCTCTTTCGGCGAAGGATCGCGTCTTCGTGCTTACCGGCGCCGGCATCAGCGCGGAGAGCGGCCTGCCTACGTTTCGCGGCGCCGATGGCATTTGGCGGGGACAGCGCGCCCAGGACGTGGCCACTCCCGAGGCCTTTCGCGCCAATCCCGAGATGGTGTGGCAGTTTTATTCGGAGCGCCGCAAGCGGCATTCCAGCGTCATGGCCAATCCCGGGCACTTCGCCCTGGCTACCCTGGAGCAGGCGCTCGGGCGAGCGCTTCTTCCTCTGTACACAGAACGTCGATTCACTTCACGAGCAGGCGGGATCGAAGCGGGTCATTCACATGCACGGCCGCCTGATGCAGACCCGTTGCTCGCGCGAGGGTTGCCGCACCAAGCCGTTCGACGACGACCGCATGTACACGAGCTGGATGGAAATTCCTAACTGTCCGGAATGCGGAGCCATTCTGCGGCCGCATGTCTGCTGGTTCGGCGAGGTGCCGTATTCAATGGACCGTATCTTCGAACAGCTCCGGATCTGCACTCTGCTGCTGACGATTGGCACCTCAGGAGTGGTCGAGCCCGCTGCCAGCTTCGTGCGCATGGCGAGAATCAATCAGGGCGCGGGCAGTTTATGTGGGCCCGGAAGAACCCGCGAATCGGGCCTTCTTCGATGAGGTGGTGTTGGGAAAAGCGGGAGAGGTTCTGCCTGGACTGGTGCAGCAATTGATTCGCGGCAGCTGATCAGCGAGTGAAGTGGCCAACGATGTTGTAGGCCGCAAACGCAGCGAGATAAGCGACCGCGGTCATGTAGCTAAACTGCAGTATCGGCCACCTCCAGCCATTCGTCTCGCGGCGCACCACTGCAACGGTCGACATACACTGCATGGCGAAGGCGAAGAAGATCAGCAGAGCCACCGCACCCGCAGGCGTGAGCTCGTGCCTTAGCGCGGACTGTAGATCGGTGGCGTGCGATTCGGGATCGACGCCGTGCAGCGTTCCCAACGTCGCGATAATGACCTCGCGCGCCGCAATCGATGTCAGCAAACCAACTCCAATTTTCCAGTCGAAGCCGAGAGGCCGGATTGCAGGCTCAATCGCATGTCCCACCTTCGCGACCACGCTGTCCTGTACCGCCGGAGGCTGACCATGATGCATCGGGAAATTCGTGGCCGCCCACAACAGCAGCGACACCAGCATGATCACCGTGCCCGCGCGATAGAGAAATGCCTTGCCGCGATCGACCAGCCGCAACCCTAACGATGCCAAGGTAGGCCAGCGATACGGCGGCATCTCCAGGATGAAGGGAGCGTCTTTGCTCTTGAGAATCGTCGACTTCAGCAGGCGCGCCGTGATCACCGCCATCAGGAATCCGAGGGCGTACAGCCCAAGCATCGCCGCCGCGCGCGTACCCAGGAAGGGTCCCAAGATAGGACGGTTCGGCAGAAATGCCGCGATGACCATGGTGTAAACAGGCAGTCGTGCCGAGCAGGTCATGAACGGCGCAATCAGAATGGTGGCCATGCGGTCGCGCTTGCTCTCGATGGTGCGGGTCGCCATGATCGCCGGCACCGCGCAGGCATACGCCGAGAGCAGCGGAATAAAACTCTTACCGTTCAGGCCCACGCGCGACATGGTGTGGTCCGCAATCACCGCGGCGCGCGAAAGATATCCGGAGTCTTCCAGAATTCCGATCACCAGGAACAGCAGCAGAATCTGCGGCAAGAATACGAGAACGGAGCCTGTGCCTTTCCACACTCCATTCACGATCAGCGACTGGAACATTCCCGCAGGCAGATGAGTTACCGATCTGTACTCCGGTGGTGTCGAGAAACTTCTGCAATACGTTGGAGAGCGGTTGTCCCAGGGCAAAGATCACCTGGAAGACACCGATCACCACCAGACCAAAAACGACAGGTCCCCAGATGCGATGAAGAAACAGCGCGTCCAGCCGCGCGGTCCATACCGGAGTCGCAGGACGGCGATAACCCGCATTCTGTCCCACCCGAACCGCCCACTCGCGATAACCGCGAGTGCTGCCCATCACCGGAAGTTCCAGCGGCTCCGGGCTGGAGGACGCCGAAGAGAGGAAGTTCTGTACCGCAATCAGGCCTTCGCCAGTCGTAGCGCTCACTAAGGCAACCGGAGTTCCCAGTTCGCGCGCCAGCGAGAGCACATCGACATGGCCATCCTGCCTGTGCAGTTCGTCAGCCATGTTGAGCAGCACCAGCGTAGGCAGACCCAGCGCGATCACGCGCGCCGCCAACACCAGGTGGGTGTGCAGATTGGTGGAATTCAGTACCAGGATGATCGCGTCAGGCGTGGGCGTGCCGGGCATCTTGCCGGTCAGAACGTCGATGGCTACTTTCTCGTCTTCCGACTTCGGGGTCAGACTGTAGACGCCGGGCAAGTCGATGAGCGCAACTTCTTCTCCATTCGCATCGCGGATGTAGCCGGTATGATGTTCCACCGTGACGCCGGGAAAATTGCCGACCTTCTGGCGCAACTTGGTGAGGCGATTGAAGAGCGTGGTCTTGCCGGAATTCGGCGGTCCTACGACGGCGATGGTGCGATAAGAACCGAGCGCCTCGTCCCGTGGCTGGGCCGCGGAATGGCAGCTCATGGTGGACACGCCCATGCGCTCAGTCTCCGAATGCGGGAGCGCCGAGCAGCTCCACGTGAATATGACGGGAGAGATCACGGCGCATGGCCACTTCGGTTCCGTCCACACGATACACGCGAGGATCGCCACCGGGTCCGCTACGCAGCACCTTCACCACCAGCCCGGGAACGAATCCCAGGTTCATGAGATGTTCGGCAATCGGAGGAGAAACCTCAAGTTCGGAGAGAACCGCACTCTCCCCGACGCGTAAATCGGACAGCGCCTGCGCTCCGGCCTTCGAATCTGACTTATGACGCCCGAATATGAAGTTGAAAATCATTTTCAATTCCAACTCTATTCTAATCCTTCTGCGCCGTCCGGCAACGACGAAAGTCACACCCGTTTGTGATATTTGAACGTTTCGGGAAGCGGTGTCGAAACGATATAAACCATTTACCTCGAAATAGTTGCGCCCGGGGTTGCAAGTCAACTGAAACCCCACCTGCATCCGACGCGGGTTCTGCCACTTATTACGTATCGTTTCCCATGAAAGTCGTAGAACACCCATAACACGGATGCATGTAGCCCCTCCAGCGCTTCCCGGAAGACGAATGAATCGGGTTACCTGGTCTTAGGGATGCCGCCCGGACCGTCGGCTAGCGGACGTCCACCCGTATCGCAAAGGTCTTAACCGGCGGAATGTTGTATTCCCAGGAGCGGCGGTACACCAACGTCAAGGTCGCCAGCCCGGACGAGTTCGCGCTCAGCCGCAACACTGCCGTCCCGGAAGCACCCACGGTATTTGCTTTCGTCGCGGATTTGCGAAAGGAGGTCTTCTGCAGCTTCAACGGGGAAGGGTCTCCAGCGACCGACCAGTTGTACCCGGTCGAGGGATTGCTCGGCAGCTCCACAATCAGATAAGTACCGACCGAGAGATCGACGTCTTTCCCATTGTCTCGTTCGGTCAGAACGACGTTAGGGACAGTAGGATGCGTTCTGGAAGCCGAAGCAGCCTGCTGTCCGAGGGAAGCTGTACAAACGGCGATAAGTGTAATCAGAAGGAACAACGGACGTAGAAACACCGCACTGTGCCTCGCAGTCGTGATTGACAGAAGTGAGCGTGATCGTTGATCGCCGGATTGTCAATACAAACCGGCATCGCGATTTTGCTTCCAACTCAGAACCACCTGTTCAGAATCGGACCTCAGCGTCAGGTGAAAGAGTGAGGACAATCCGGCGATGACATCGGCTCTTGGCCATACCCTCTCCCACTGGCACATTGTCATTGCCTGGTCCATCTTTCTGGCCAGCTACCTGGTCTTTGCGATCGGACGGCTGCCCGGCACCAAGATCGACCGCCCGGCAATGGCGATTATCGGCGCGGTGCTGATGTTCGTCTTCGGAGTGCTGTCCCCGAAAGCGGCGGTCCAAAGCATCGACTTCACTACGCTGGTGCTGCTCTTCTCCATGATGCTGATCGTCGCCAGCCTGCATCTGTTGGGCTTCTTCGAGTGGATTACCCGTCTCGCCATCGAACATCTGAGTGGCGGCCAGCTCTTGCCGGGCATCATCTTTATCAGCGGAATTCTGTCGGCCTTCCTGGTCAACGATATTGTCTGCCTGATGCTGGCGCCCCTCATTCTGGGTCTGTGCAAGCGCATGCAATTGCGCCCGCTGCCGTATCTGCTGGCCCTGGCGACCGCTTCCAATATTGGCAGCACGGCGACCATCACCGGCAATCCGCAGAACATTCTCATTGGTTCTGTCTCGGCCATACCGTATCGCACGTTCCTCGCTCACCTTGGACCAGTGGCAATTCTGGGACTCTTCGTCGACTGGGCGCTGCTGCACTGGATCCACCTGCGAAACGGCAACGGAATCGTTATTTCGTCAGCCTCAAAGCCTGAAGAGACGACAGTCAGCCGCGAACCCGAGATGCATCCGGCCTTCCCCACGATCGTCAGCCTGGGCGTGCTGGCAGGATTTTTCTGCGGCTTCCCTCCCGCATTAGTGGCAGCTGCCGGCGGAGCCGTCCTGCTCATGCAACGGCGCCATTCGCCACAGGCCATTTACGGTGACGTCGACTGGTCGCTGCTGATGCTGTTCCTGGGACTGTTTCTGATCATTGGCGGCGCCGAGCAGGCCGGCATCACGCAAGAACTTCTGGGCGTTGCCGAGCGCCTGAACCTGCACAACTCCCTGATCTTTACCGCCGTGGTCACGCTGCTCTCAAACCTCGTGAGCAACGTTCCCGCCGTCATGCTACTGAAGGGACTGATTCCACAATTTCATGATCCGCGCAATGCCTGGCTGATGCTGGCGATGAGCAGCACGCTGGCGGGCAACCTCACGATCACCGGTTCGGTAGCCAACATTATTGTGGTGGAAAAGGCGCGCCGCGAGGCTGCACATCGGATTTCTGGATTACATGAAGATCGGGGTTCCAGTTACCCTGGCGACCCTTGCCATCGGCCTGCTATGGCTGCACTTTCTACACTACTAATCCACACAAATGGAAAAGGGAGAGGCTTACGCCCCTCCCTCGCGGAGGTGAGAACAGGCCGGCAAAGGCTTATTCCACGTATGGTTTCCAGGTCCCGTTGTTGCCTTCCATCAGAACCAGACTCGCCTTGGCCGCAGGCGCGTTATAGAAGTCCACGCCATACGATTTGATCAGCGTTGCCCGATCCCAGGTGCTGAAACTCTGCGCCAACGAACCCGAAGCATTAAACTCCTCGCCCAGGCGATTCGGCTCCCACTTCCAGGTGTAGTCCACCTGCGCCAGGTGAGGCTTGATCATCGTGACCTTATCCACCGAGACCAGCTTGCGCACGGCCAAAGGAACCAGGTAGGCAGTCGTGCCGTCCGATTTCTTTTGCTTCTGAACACCATTGATATTGCCCAGCAGGGTTTCGCCTGCACCCGTCACGTCGACGAGCAGCGAATTGGTGCCCTTAGCCTTGGTAACGATGACACCAGCCTTCGACAACAGCTTGTAGTGCGGGTCGAACGGCTTCTCGTTGATGCTGGCCACTACGGTCCCGGCACTGAAGCGTATGCTGGCAGCTCCCTGGTTCGCGAGAATCTGCTCAACCGTGGTAGTCGCGACGGGAGTGGTCAGGACATCGCGTGCTCCCTTGACCAGGTAGACAATCGTCCCGCCAACTACAAAGATCAGGCCCAGGATCAGCAGCACGGGAAGGAAGTTGGAGCTCTTGCTCTCCATCTCGATCTCAGCCGCGAAGAGTTCTCGCTCGTTGCTCGGCGGCGTGACCAGTTGGGGTTTCGGTTCATTGCCCTTGGGTTCGATTACGGTCGGCATAAAATGCACCTCCGATGCGACGGCGTGAACACACCCCACGGTTGGCGAGGATTAATCTCGGCTGTTTTTTTGCCGCAAATCGCTCGCATTATGGGCGGGTGTGAACCCCGCATGTCCCCAGTATGGACTTTATGAACAGACGCGCAGTGAGCGACGTCACGAGGGCTTGTGAGAAGTGAACGGAAGGGATAGGGATAGAGGCTAGGGGATTGGTGGATAAGGGGTTAGCCTAGAACTTGGCCAAGAGTACGGCATCCAGACGATGGCACCATCGCGGATAGCGCCGGACGCCGAGGCAAAAACGCCCGTCCTTGGGCGACTTGTTGAAATCAGATCATGGCGGCCAGAAGAAACACAAAAGATTCGACTGCTGCATCTTCCGGAATTGAGTCGGAGTCTGCAGGGGGGAGCGGTTCCCAATTTGGGCTCAGACGAAATGCCGGGGAGTGTAAATATTTTCTTACAAGTAAGACAAACGCAGAAAATAAGAAAAATAGGAAAATCGTCAGAAATCCTGCTTGTAAGATGCCTGGCAATTCGGTCTATTCCCTGTCTTGCAGCACCTGGCACGAATATGTTTTCACGATCAGCCAGACGACTTGACCGGCTGCGAGGTTCAAATCCGCAGAGGCTGCGGGCGTGAGATGCACTTCGACTTGCACTCCGCAATCTACTTTGGCAATGACCATGACGTCTCGCCTATCCAGGCTGGTAATCGTTCCTGAGAAAATATTTCGCGCGCTCAGACCCGGCGGACTCGACGACGCCAGCAGGATGTCGCCGGCGCGAATCCCGATTCGCAGTGGAGCGGAGCGGTCGACACGAGTCAGCGGAACTTCCAGCGAGAGCGCTGATTCTCCGACGCGGCAGGTCATTGTCCCCTGCTCAGGATGTTCGGCGACGAAGGTCGCATGCAGAACGTTTTCGAAGCCGGCCAACTGGGCAACACTTTCCAACTCCGGCCGATGCAGAACCTCGTGAGGCGAGCCTTGCGCCATGATCCGCCCACCCTCCAGCGCAATGACACGCTCACCCAGCGCGAACACCTCCTCGCGCTGATGAGTGACATAGAGAATGGGAACCTGCTGCTCGCGGTTCCAGGCGCGCAGATCGGCGACAATCTGCGATTTCGTTACGGCATCCAGCGCGGTGAGCGGCTCGTCCAGCAACAAGACTCTGGGACGCGTGACCAGCGCACGTGCCAGCGCTGCGCGCTGACGTTCTCCGCCTGAGAGTTGGGCCGGGCGGCGCTGCGCCAAAGCGGCAACTCGAAACGACTCCAGAATTTCACGGCTGCGCTGCTCGCGTTCAGGCTTCGGTAAACCAAGCAACCCATACTGCACGTTCGCCTGCACGGTCATGTGAGGAAACAAAGCGAGCGTCTGCAGCAGGTAGCCGACGTTGCGGCGGTTGGGCGGAAAGTTGATATGCGCGTTGGAGTCGAACAGCACCGTTTGTCCAACAGTAATGCGACCGCTCTCGGGAGCCTCCAGGCCGGCGATGCAGTCAAGCAGAGTCGTCTTCCCTGCGCCTGAGGCTCCGAAGAGAATCGTGAATCCCGCGCCGACTGCGAACTCAACATCAAGACAGAACGGCGCCCCATGTTGACTGCCAAATTCCTTGCTGATACGGACACGCAGCGCTTCCTGCTTCGCAGCGATTGGCGAGTCGCTCACTTCCAGCCCCACAGATTCCAGGCTGCCCGTCCGCGCAGACCATAAAGCGCCGCCAGCACCGCAAAACAAATAGCCAGCAACAGGAGCGCGGTCTGATTGGCCGCCGCGTAGTCGAGTGCTTCAACCTGATCGAAGATCAAAATCGAAATCGTGCGAGTTGCGCCCGGGATGTTTCCGCCGATCATCAGGACTACGCCGAACTCGCCCAGCATATGCGCAAAGCTGAGGACACATCCGGTAAGCACGCCGGGCACTCCCAGCGGCAGCACGATTTTCCAGAAGGTGCGCCAGCCCGACGCGCCCAGCAGCGCGGAAGCGTCCAACAGTTTGCGGTCGACGGAAGCGAACGCTGTCTCCATCGGCTGCACCGCGAAGGGCAAGCTGTAGAGGACTGAACCCACCACCAACCCTTCGAACGTGAACGCCAGCGTGTGCCCGGTGACGGCTTGATACCAGCGTCCCATCGGGCTCCGCGGCCCCAGCGCAACCAGAACGTAGAAGCCCAGCACAGTAGGTGGTAGCACGATGGGCAACGAGACCATCGCCTCGACGAAGAACTTCCAGCGCTTTCGCGAAAACGCCAGCCAGTAGGCGAGCGGCGTCCCCAGCACCAGCAGGATGAGCGACACCGTGACCGCCAGCCGCAGCGTGAGCGTGAGTGCCTGGACAATCATGGATGTGCAGGAAGTCCGAATCCGTACTGCTGAAGAATTTTGGCGCCTTCCGCCGACGTCACGAAATCAACGAAGGACTGCGCTGCCTGCTTGTGCTTAGAGGAGGTAACAATACCTACGGTCTGCCTTATCTCCGGATAGCTGTCCGGCGGCACCTCCCAGAAAACGCCCGCGCTCTTCATGGGCGGAGACAGCGCCAGCGACTCGGCAATCAGCCCTGCTTGCGCATTTCCAGACTGCACAAACTGTGCAGCCTGGCTGATATTTTCGCCCAGCACAAACTTGTCGCTGACCAACCCCTTCAACTGGAAGTGCTCCAGCGCAGCGATGGCAGCCCGGCCATAGGGCGCGTGCTCAGGATTGGCGATCGCGATCTTCCGCACCGAGGGCTGCAGCAGGACATCCATCTTCAGCGTCTCCAGAGCAAGCTTCGAACTATTGGGAATCCAGAGAACCAGGTGGCCGAGCGCGTACGTCCTGAGCGATGCCTTGTCGATTGTTCCAGCCTCGGCCAGCTTCTTCGGATACTCCGCGTCGGCGGAGAAGAACAAATCATAAGGAGCGCCACTCTGAATCTGCGAGTAAATATTCCCCGACGCTCCAAAGGAAAGCGAAACCTTGTCGCCCGTCTTCTGCTCAAATCGTGCAGCCAAGTCCTTCATGGCGTAATTCAAATCCGCGGCTGCCGCGACCTTGATCTCCTCGGCGTGAACGGGAACACCGGCCAGCGCGACCACGAGCCAGAACAGCAGAGCTTTCTTCAGCGCCATTTACGCTTCTCGGGAGAAATCATCGATCAAATAGATATGAGTGTACATAAAACCACGATGCATCTTCGTTTCTGAGCGAATTATCAAAGCCAAGCGTCGGCGGATCAGTGCACCTCCGCGCTCCGTACACTCTCCCTTAGGGACGTGTTGAACTGGTCACGCGTCCACTGCGCCCTGAATGCCGTCGGCTCGAGAATTTATTGCATCTTTTGGCTGACTTCCTCCACCAAAGGGCTATGGCTTTCAGTCATCGTCGTGCTTTCACGCTTGACCCATGGGCGCTTTTCTGTAAAAGTAAGCCCACGCGAGTCATACGTGGGAACTGGCCATGCACTAAGGCCTTTCTAGCGTAGAGGTCGATCGCTCCTAACTAGATGATACGCATTGAGGTCACGCTCAACGCCGATCCCACCGCCATTAGTCCGGTGGTCGAAGGCATTATGGAGATGGCGCGCCGCCTGGAATGTGCGGCTGGCAAGGAATTTGAGATCGAGACCGCTTTGCGCGAGGCTCTCGCAAACGCCATTGTTCACGGCTGCAAAAACGATCCCACCAAGAAAATTCAGTGCTGTGTAGGCTGCGACGAACAGCGCGGCATGCAGATCGTGGTACGCGACCCCGGCTCAGGCTTCGACCCCTTCGCCGTTCCCGACCCCTGTAATGGAGAGAACGTCTACTCCAACCACGGCCGCGGCATTTACCTGATCAATCAACTGATGGACGAGGTGAAGTTCGAGAAGAACGGCGCCGAAATTCACATGCGGAAGTACTGACGGTCTACTGAAAAGTAGCGATTGAGCTGACTTCCAGGCGAGCTTCTAATGCTTGCGTTCTCTATCGACGCAAACGGGCTTCGGCTTGGGGGGCAGGTGCCGTCTTTAGCAGACCAATTCCAATGCCTCAACTTGCAAAACGAACAACCAACAAGCAGTTTATGGCGAGTACTGCCAGAGCATGCCGGTTGTCCTAGAGGGTGTTACGAAACCACAGGTCGAGGTAGTCCCGTAGAGGTTGCCGTTGGCGTCAGAGGCCAGGTTCTCAAAGATGTCCGCGTTACCAGACACAATAATTTGGCCGTTCCCGTTCACATTCAGGACTACACCACAGTTCCACTGGTTACCGTTCCCGTCTGTCTCTGAACCCCCTTCGGTAACGTAGAGAATTCCGGATGCATCCATCGCCAGGGCGTGGTAGGTCATATCCCATTGTCCATCAGGGCATTCAGCGTTGTTGTAGCCATGATACTGGTTGAACTGCCACTCATCGTTAGACCTGGACGGGGACAGGAGAAAAATAACGCCGCCGATATTAAGGCCGCTGTCCCGACACGAGCCACCCTCGGCCTGACATGTGCTAAGGCCGAAGAGACTGCCCTGTCCGTCCTGGATGAGACTGTGAGGCTGATAGCCATCCTCAGCGCCGCCGGTGAAAGCGTAAACGACACGCTCCGTCCATCCACTGCCCGAGGGCGTCAATTCAAAAACCACTCCGCACTGCTGGTTGCCCCAAAATCCACAACCCGTATTGCCAGCGCCTGCTGTGCCGTAGAGACTGCCGTCATGGCCTACCAGCAAGCTGTTTGGCGACCCGCCGTCGCTCCTTCCCGTGAAGCTGTAAAGCAACTTCTCCGCCCAGCCTCCCTGCGACGGCGTAAGCTCAAAAACGGCGCCGTTTCCATAGACACCGCTGCAACACGAGAGTCCGTACAGGTTGCCGGCTGAATCGATCGTCGTGATCCCGAAGGCGTCACTGCTGCTCGTGAACTCATAGATTGTCGTCTCGTTCCATTCGCAGGGGGCGTTAGCGCAAGAATGCAATGGTGGTGTGGCCTTGTAGATCAGGCCGTAGCCGTAGGACCCACCGGCCGCATTCCCATAAAGTCCTCCGTGTGGTCCAAGGATGGCTCCGTCCGGGCTGTGACCTTCGTTGCCACCGAGAAAGTTGTACAAGGTGTTGTAGAACCAGTGGCTGGCTCTTTGCGTAAAGTCGTAGAGAAGTCCCTGCGCGTAGATCCCAGCCGCAGGCAGTGTTCCATAGACGTTCCCTTCATGGTCGACGGTCACGCCCGCATTGCCAATCGGCGCTTTACCGAAATCGTGAATCTCCTGAAAGCCAGTCTGCGGAGCCGGACAAGCGTAATTGTTCCTCGGTGGAGGAGGTGTCGTGGTACCTTCCCCAAGGACGGTAAAGGACTCGGAAGGAATGGTGCCGACGGAGGTCTCCTCGGCCTGCGACGGGCAGCCCTGAGACTCGCACCCCACGCCAGAGTTCTGGTCCCAGTACACAGGATCGCCGTTGTTCACTATTGCGTTCTGCAAGTTCACCCAGTAGGTCCCCGGGGCGAGACCGCTGACGGTGAAGCTTCCTGCCTCGAGACAAATGTTGAAGCCGTTCGCGTTGCTGCAGCCGCTTTGGGTGAAGTTGATGGTCTGATCGAAGTAGCTGGTGCCGCCGAAGGGCTGCGATGTGATAGACACTTCGACCGATTGCAGGACATCGCCGGGGAAAAGCCAGGCGCCAAACTCCAACCCATTAACGGTGGGATTATTGCCGTTGGCGCTGAAACTATCGCTTACCGCAAAGCCGAAATTGAGCGTCCAGCCGTAGTCCTGGCCATCGATTGGACCGTTCTCGTACAGAACGCTGTCATCCAGCGGCCAGCCATTGCCGCGTACCGGTCCATTAGGCAATCTCTTGTAGGAAGCTCCTGGCCCCCGGACCCCAGGGGCAACTCGCGATTCCCGCCCTGCCGCCGCCCATGCTGTAGGTTGATGCAGTCGCACTGCGTACTGCGGCACTCTCGCCGCCTGTCCCGTCGTGGAGGGAATCGAGCTTTGCGCGAAGGCGCTCGTGACAACCAGGATCATCAACCCTGTGATCGTCACAAGAGGGAGTGCGCGGAAGAGTGGAGTTCGAGATTGCCCGCGGCGGTGCATCGGCCTAACCTCCTCATCAACTGGTTTCGTCAGGGCGGAAAGAGGCGCGGTCAGAACAACCGATTTGGACGTAAGGTCGGGAGAGCAAACCACGATGGTCTCCCAAAAACATCCAACAGAATTTCACAGCCTGCGTCGGCATCTGTCAGTGATCTGTGCTGCTCAAGTGTGTGACATGACGAAAATCTGGGAAGAGTCCTCGGCCCATGGCCGAGCCGACGGAATGAGAGGGCCGATCTTCCTATTACTTCTTACTTCCCGTCTTCGATCACCTTCTTGATCCGGTCGAAGGCCCAGGTAATTTCCTCACGCGAGATGGTCAACGGCGGTGCGATGCGGATCACGTGATCGTGCGTCTCCTTGCACAGAATGCCGAGCGCCTTTAACGCCTCGCAATAGGGGCGCGCGGCGACATCCAGTTCGATACCGATCCATAGGCCCTTGCCACGCACTTCGCGCAGATGCGGGCTGCGCAAGGTTTTCAGCTTGGCGAGAAAGTAGTCACCGAGCTCGGCTGAGCGCTCGACTAGCTTCTCGTCGATCAGCACCTGCAAAGCCGCGCGCGCAACGGCGCATCCCAGCGGATTGCCGCCGAAGGTGCTGCCGTGATCGCCGGGATGAAAAACACCAAGCACCTCCTCCGACGACAAGACTGCCGACACCGGATAGAAGCCTCCAGAGAGCGCCTTGCCAATAATCACCATGTCGGGCCGGACGCCCTCGTGCATGTAGGCGAACAGCTTTCCGGTGCGTCCCAGTCCGGACTGAATTTCATCGGCGATGAACAGCACGTTGTTCTTGCGGCAGATGTCCGCAGCTTGTTTCAGGAAACCTTCCGGCGGAATCACAATGCCGGCCTCGCCCTGGATGGGTTCGACCAGGAACGCGCAGGTATTCGGCGTGATGGCATCGCGAAGCGCGGCCGCATCGCCGAACGGGATGATCTTAAAACCGGCGGTAAACGGTCCAAAGCCGTCGCGATACTGTTCGTCGCTGGAGAAGCTGACAATGGTCACGGTTCGCCCATGGAAATTGTTCGAGCAGACGATGATCTCGGCCTTGCCGTCGGGAATGCCTTTGACCTTGTAGCCCCACTTGCGCGCGGCTTTTACCGCCGTCTCCACCGCCTCGGCGCCTGAGTTCATCGGCAACGCCATTTCGTAGCCGGTCAGCTCGTGCAGCTTCTGATAGAGCAGCGGCAACTGATCATTGCGAAACGCGCGCGAGGTCAACGTAACCTTGTGTGCCTGATCGACCATGGCTTTCAGAATTTTGGGATGGCAGTGGCCCTGGTTAACGGCAGAATACGACGCGAGGCAATCCAAGTAGCGATTCCCTTCCACGTCGTACACCCAGATACCCTCGGCGCGCTCGATGACCACATCGAGCGGGTGATAGTTGTGAGCTCCATAACGATCTTCGAGCTCGATAAAGTCCTGAGTTTGCGGGCGATCCATAACGGGCATAACGTTCCTTTGTTTTGCAGTTAGCAGTTGGCAATTAGCAATTAGCGAATCCGTCGGCATCATTCTGGTGAGAGTGAGACGTGGTCATGACTTGTCACAAAACGCGGATCCCACGACTCCGCTCGGGATAACAATTCTTGAAGACGTCGAGCTTTCTTTTGCCAATTGCTAAGTACTAATTGCTAGTC
This sequence comes from uncultured Acidobacteriaceae bacterium, assembly GCA_963698845.1. Classification (GTDB taxonomy): domain Bacteria; phylum Acidobacteriota; class Terriglobia; order Terriglobales; family Acidobacteriaceae; genus Bog-257. The sequence goes on along the minus strand of CAVOSH010000003.1, from coordinate 396,846 downwards.
GCTAATTGCTAATTGCTAATTGCTTGCTTTACTCCAGCAACATGGTTAACAACGCCATGCGCACAAAAAGTCCATTCGCTGCCTGGCGGAAATACAGCGCGCGCGGATCGTCATCCACCGTCTTATCCAGCTCCACGGTTCGCGGCAGCGGATGCAGAATCAGCGCGTCGGATTTCATGCGCTGCAGCACCGAGGAATTGATGGCGTAGCGTTGCGACCCGGCGATGTACGGCAGACGCTCGGGCCGGATTCGGGTCTGATACACGACGTCCACTTCCCCTACTACACGATCGATGTCCGACTCCATTTCGTAGCGCACGCCGTGGCGATCCAGATACTGCAGGATGTCGCTCTTCATCTGCTGCTCGGGCGGACTGACAAAGTAGATCTTGACGCGCTCGAATTTCGCCAGCAGATAGGCCAGCGATCGCGCGGTGCGTCCGCGATCGAGCTCACCGATAAAAGCTACGCTCAACCCATCGAGCGGACGCTCACGGTAGATGGTGTAGAGGTCGAGCAGCGCCTGCGTTGGATGCTGACCGCCGTCGCCGTCGCCGGCATTGATGATCGGCACCGGCGAGACCTTGGCTGCGCGAGCCGCGCCGCCGGTCTCATGATGGCGGATGACAATTACGTCGCGAATAGCTGCCGATGATGCGAATCGAATCTTCTACCTGCTCGGCCTCGATCTCCGACGAGAATGCCCGGGCATGTTCGGTCGAAAGCACCCGGCCACCCAGCCGATGCATGGCCGCTTCAAAGGAAAAACGCGTGCGCGTCGAGGGCTGATAGAAGAGGCTGGCGAGGATGCGGTTCTGGTAGTCCAGCGTACCCCCGCGCGCCACCACTCGCTCCATCAGCCGCGAGCGATCGAACAACTCCATCAACAAAGGAACGCGTGAACTGCTGCGACTCCACTACATGTTTCAATGTCATACGGGAACGTCCTGCCTTATCTTTCTCGTCCCGCAGCCTGACCGGAGCATGCAATATCGGCATGGTCTACCGGAGAACCGGCACCTCCTCTTCTGATGAAGCCGCCTTTCGGCCTTTTTGCGAGTCGGCAAAAATGCGCGTACCCGCCTGGCCGGAGACTGCGTCGCAGAGATGTTCGAAGGAAGTAATTACCGCTTCTTTTCCCCCGCTGCGTAAGAAATGAATGACCGACTCGACCTTCGGACCCATGTTGCCTGCGGGAAAATGTCCCGCGCTTGTGGTACTGCTCCAGTTGAGAGACCGTGACCGAGGTCAGCGGCGTTTGGTCGGCCTTTTTGTAGTTGAGATAAACGTAATCGGTATCGGTGGAGATGGCGAACAGATCGACGGCCAGATCGATGGCGAGCAGCGCCGAGGCGCGATCTTTGTCGATGACCGCTTCCATGCCTTGCAACTGACCGCCCACACGGACCACCGGAATACCGCCGCCGCCTGTCGAAACCACCAGCACGTTCCGCGCGACCAGGGAGCGGATGACATCCAGTTCGACGATCTCCAGCGGTTCTGGCGAAGGCACCACTCGCCGATAACCGCGGGCCGCGTCTTCAACGATGTGCCATCCCAGGCTTCGCCGCTTCTCTTCCGCGTCGGACCGCGAGTAGAACGGCCCGATCGGCTTGGTGGGATGCTGCATCGCCGGATCGTCAGCGGAGACAACCGTCTGTGTGACCAGGCTTACCACCGGAACATCGAGTCCGGCAGCAGCCAGCTCATTGCGTAGTGATTGTCCCAGCAGGTAACCGATCTCGCCTTGGCTGGCCGCACCGCAAAGGTCCAGCGTCTGGCTGTAAGCTACGTTCGACGCGCGTTCCGAGCGGAGCAACTGTGCTCCCACTTGCGGCCCGTTGCCGTGGGTGATCACCAGCCGGTATCCCAGGCGAATGAGATCGACCAATGCCTGGGCCGTACGCCTGGCATTTGCCAACTGCTCGGCGGTCGTGCCCTTCTCACCCGCCCGAATTAGAGAGTTGCCTCCAACCGCGACCAGCGCAGTCTTCGACATATGGGTCCTTACGTACGCTCGGCGCGATCCGCTTTTCGCTCTTTAACACCGCACTGGCGGCGGAGAGATCCCCCTCGTCGGGTTCGCATATCGCGATCTCTCCTCCGCCAGTCAGGCGGCGTTCTTAACATCCTCTGCTTCGTGCTATCCGCGCCACATGTCCGCCGGCACCTGGCGTGCTCGCACTGGATAGCGAAGAGCGAAAGGCGAATAGCAGCCTTCCTACCTCACCAGTTCCAGAAGCGGCTCACGTACCACTTCGTGCTCCGCCACCCGGGTCCACTTCATCAGTTCCAGCATGATTGCCTTCTGCGCGTGCAGCCGGTTCTCCGCCTGCTGGAACACAAATGACTGCCGGCAGTCGATGACCTCGGCCGTCACCTCGTCTCCACGATGCGCCGGCAGGCAGTGCAAGAAGATCGCGTCGGCTGCCGCCATGCCGAAGAGCCGGGCATTGACCTGGTACGGCGCGAAAATCTTCTTCCGCTTCTCGGTCTCTTCTTCCTGGCCCATGCTTGCCCACACATCGGTATAGACCACGTCGGCGTCGCTGGCCGCCAGTTCGGCGTCGTTCGTGATCGTCAAACTTGCATTCGTTTCCAGGCAACGATTCTTGGCCCAACCAATTGCATCGGCGTCAGGCTCGTATCCGGCAGGAGTTGCGACCCACACATCCGCTCCCAGCAGCACGCCCGCCGACATCAACGACCGCGCCACATTGTTGCCGTCGCCGATGTAGGCGATCTTCAGCCCGGTGAAGCGTCCCTTGACCTCGAGGATGGTCAAGTAATCGGCCATGGCCTGACAGGGATGGCTGTAATCGGTCAGTCCGTTGATGACCGGTATGCAGGCATGTCGCGCCAGTTCTGCCACTACTTCGTGGGAGAACGTGCGGATCATGATTCCCTGCACCATGCGCTCCAGGTTCTTGGCGACGTCGTACACCGACTCGCGCTTGCCCAGACTGATCTCTGCCGGCGAAAGATAGAGAGGATGGCCGCCCAACTGTTCCTCGATCCCGACATCGAAGGTCACCCGGGTGCGCAACGATGGCTTCTCGAAGATCATGGCCAGCGTCTTGCCTTTTAGCGCGGTGTGATACACGCTGGGATACGCCTTCACCTGCGTCGCCACATGCAGGTAATGCCGTATCTGCTGCGACGTGAAATCCCGAATGGACAGAAAATCCTTGACGGGCATAGCTACCTCCCCATCGCGACCAGCTCTGGCTTGTGGGCCTGGGTGAACTGCTGCGATCAGCCCGGGGATCTCCGGGTTCCCAAGCTCCTCGACCTCGTAACTGACACGGACATTCGGCTTATCCAGAATGATGGTGCGCGCCAGATCGATCGGTGTCGCTACCAGCACCAACTCGCAAGGCACGCGCCTGATGGTCTCTTCCAGTTCATGCCGCTGGGTATCGCTGTAGCCCATTGCCGGCAGCACGCGCCACAGGTGCGGGAACTTCTCGAACGTTTTCTGAATCGAACCAATCGCATACGGCCGAGGATCGACCAGCGCCGCCGCGTGATAGCGATTTGCCGCCACCACCCCTGCGCCGTAAGCCATCTCGCCATGGGTGAGCGTCGGACCGTCTTCGACCACCAGCACGGTCTTGCCTGCGATCGACTCCGGCCGGTCGACCGACACGCGGCATGCCGTCTCGATGACCTTCGCCTTCGGATTGTGCAGTGCGATGTTCTGGCGAACCGTCTTGATGCCGTCGGGATCGGCGGTGTCAACCTTGTTGATGATCACCACATCGGCGCTACGGAAGTTCACCTCGCCGGGGTAATAACCAAGCTCGTGACCAGCGCGGTGCGGATCGAGCACCACAATCGACAGGTCGGGGCGATAGAACGAAGTGTCGTTGTTGCCGCCATCCCAAAGAATAACGTCAGCTTCTTTCTCCGCCTGCCGCAGGATCGTCTCGTAATCGACGCCCGCGTACACCGGAGTGCCTTCCACGATGTGCGGCTCGTACTCCTCGCGCTCCTCGATGGTGCACTTATGCAGATCGAGATCGGCGAGCGTTCCAAAGCGCTGCGCTCTCTGCTCGGCCAGATCACCGTAGGGCATGGGGTGACGGATCACCACCGGATGCCAGCCCTGCTTCCGCAGTTCCCCAGCGATGCGACGCGATACCGGGCTCTTTCCGCAACCGGTGCGTACGGCGCAGATGGAGACAACTGGAACCTTCGAGGCCAGCTGGGTGCGCTCTGCGGCTAGCAGCCAGAAGTCGGCACCTGCGGCCGAGACCCGTGATGCCAGGTGCATCAGCGTCGGATAGGCCACGTCGCTGTACGCGAAGACCGCCACGTCGACGTGCTCGTCGCGGATGATTTTCTTCCATCCGGTTTTCTTCCAGGATCGGAATTCCCTGGGGATAGAGATCGCCAGCCAATTCGGCGGGATAACGGCGTCCAGCGATGTCGGGGATCTGGGTTGCGGTAAAGGCGACTACGTGAAACTCAGGATTATTGCGAAAAACTACGTTGAAGTTGTGAAAATCTCGTCCAGCCGCACCAAGGATGAGGACTGTCTGCATAGCGCGATAAAAGCGTCATTAGACCCATAAGGTGGGGACACTTTCTCCTTTGCCGAGATCATGGACCGGCAAGAAAACTTCCGCTGTGAGGCGGGTCACGCTACCGTGTGCCACGCTGCCCGCGCCCGCCGGGTCCAGAGTGTCCCGCCTCACGTCGCCATGTGACGTACATCACTTCGAGCTGGGCCGTAGGTGGTCAAGAATCGAACTATCGATCGGTACGGGGTGAGCCTCCGAGCCGATGTGTAATTTCAGGTGGGATGGCCATCGTCAGGTTCAACGCAACCCCTTCGCGATGGTCCCGCATTGATAGAAAGGGCAGCATGACCAAAGGTTCGGTGCAGATCGTGGTCGAGCGGTGTAAAGCCTGCGGTTTCTGCGTGGAGTTTTGTCCTACCCACGTGCTGGCGCTATCCTCCGCATTCAACGCCAAGGGATATCACACCCCCTACATGGTTCATCCGGAGAAGTGCAGCGGCTGCGATCTGTGCGGCATGTACTGCCCGGACTTCGCCATCTTCGGGTTCAAGGAGCCCCAAGCCCACCCAAGCAAAGGAAGCTTGGATGGGGCACCCGCTAGGGACGAGAAAATCGGGGCGCCTGCAGCTGCTCCGACCGAGATAGAAAATAAGGAGGAGCAAGATGCACGCTGATCCAGCCGGAGTCCTTACCGGCTCGCACTTCCTCGACGGCGATCACGCCTGTTGCGAGGGAGCTCTGGCTGCCGGAGCCCGTTTCTCCTCCGGCTATCCCATCACGCCTTCGACGGAAGTCGTCGAGCGTTTCGCCCAGCGCATACCCACCGTCGGCGGAACCTTTATCCAGATGGAAGACGAACTCGCCGCCTCGATCACGCTGCAAGGCGCAGTGTGGGCGGGCGCGAAGGCGTTCACCGTGACCTCCGGGCCAGGCTTCTCGCTGATGATGGAGCACATTGGATACGCCGCCATGACCGAAACGCCCTGCGTCTTTATCGACGTGCAGCGCGGCGGACCTTCCACCGGACTGCCGACGCTTCCGGCGCAGGCCGACATGATGCAGGTGCGTTGGGGATCGCATGGCGATTACGCCATCATCGCGCTCTGTCCCAACTCGCCGCAGGAATGTTTCGACCTGACCATCACGGCCTTTAACTTCTCGGAGAAGTATCGTTGCCCGGTCTTCGTGATGCTGGACGAAGTCGTCGGCCACATGACCGAGAAGGTTGTCATTCCCCCGGCCGAGCAGATTGAGGTTTTCCCGCGCCGTTACACGACGCTGCCCCCGGAAGAATTCAACGCCTACGAACCCGGCGCGGACATGGTGCCCGACATGCCTCTCGTGGGTCAGGGTTACAACGTTCACGTCACCGGACTCACCCACGACGAGCGCGGCTATCCCGATATGCGCCCGGTGGTGCAGGACCGCCTGGTGAAACGCCTGGTTGAGAAGATCAGCAAGAATGTCGACGACATCGTCCTCTACGACGAAGAGCAGATCGCGGGCGCTGACGTGGTTGTCGTCTCTTACGGCATCACCTCTCGGGTCGCGCAGCGCGCCATTGAGATGGCTCGCAAGAAGGGCCTGAAGGTGGGCAAGTTTCGGCTGATTACCGCGTGGCCTTTCCCGGAAAAACAAATCGCTGCGATCGCAGCAAACGTGAAAGGCATTGTGGTGGCTGAATTGAATCTCGGACAGATGGTGCGCGAGGTCGAGCGTGCCGCGGCCGGCAAAGCCGCCGTCCGGCTGGTAGGACACGCCGGCGGCAGCGTACATCGGCCCGAAGACATTCTGCAGGCCATCATGGAGGTGGCGCGATGAGCGACGCAGTGGTCACAATCCAGAATCCCGTCGAGCAGTTCCTGCGCATGGACCGCATCCCGCACATCTGGTGCCCGGGCTGCGGCATCGGAACCAGCGTCAACTCTTTCGCCAGCGCCTTGATCGATGCCGAGATCGACACCAGGAACCTGGCCATCGTCTCCGGTATCGGCTGCACCGGCCGCGTCGCCGGATACACCAAGCTGGACTCGTTTCACACCACGCATGGCCGGGCCATTCCCTTCGCCACCGGACTGAAGCTCGCCAACCCGAAGCTGAACGTGGTCGTATATAGCGGCGACGGCGACCTGTTCGCCATTGGCGGCAATCACCTGATTCACGCCGCACGCCGCAATCTCGATCTGAAGGTCATCTGCATCAACAACCTGATCTACGCCATGACCGGCGGTCAGACGGCGCCCACGACGCCGGGCGACGTCGTCACCTCCACGAATCCATACGGAACTTATGATCCGGCCTTCAACCTGCCTTACCTGGTCGAAGCTGCGGGCGCGGTGTTCGTGGCGCGCTGGACCACCTTTCATGTGAAGCAGCTCGCCCGCTCCATGCAGGAGATGTTCGCCAAGAAGGGATTCAGCTTCATTGAAGTGCTCTCGCCCTGTCCGACGCTCTACCAGCGGCGCAACAAAATGGGCGACGGGCTGGACACCATGAAGTTCTACAAGCAGGTCAGCAAAGTTCGTAACGGCTGCCCGACCAAGGATGTGGCGCTCACCAAGAGTGGCGAGATCGTCGTGGGCAAGTTCGTCGACCGCGAGCGCAACGACTACGGAGAGCTGATGCACGACAAATTCATCGACTCGCTGGGCGACGATTACGTGGAAACGGAGTGCTGCTCATGCCAGTAACAGAGATCAGGCTTGCGGGATTCGGCGGGCAGGGGGTCATCCTGTCGGCCATTGTCATCGGCAAGGCCGGATGCATTTACCACAATGGCTATTCGACCATGACCCAGAGCTTCGGACCGGAAGCACGCGGCGGCGCCTGTAGTGCGCAAGTTATCCTGTCGGACAATCCCGTGCTCTATCCCTACGTCACGCAGCCCGACATCCTGGTCGTCATGTCGCAGGAGGCCTACACCCTCTTCAGCCCGCAGGTCAATCCCAACGGCATTCTGGTGATCGAAGAAGACCTGGTCCGCATCAGCGAGCTGCCAGTGGGCGTGCGGGTCTATAGCATTCCGGCCACCCGCATCGCCGAAGAACTGGGAAAGAAGATGGTGCTGAACATCGTGATGGTCGGCTTCTTCGCGGCCGTATCGCACGTACTGGATCCCGAAGCTGTACGCAACGCCGTAGCGGCGTCAGTACCCGAAGCCTACCGCGATTTGAACCTGAAGGCCTTCGACAGGGGCTTCGACTACGGAACGAAGGAGCTGACGCAGACGATCGTGAAACAGGATTCCCGAGTTTCGGTCGCAGCACTCGAACTATAAGAAAGTTTCCCTAAGCAATACAGCGAGAGAGCCGGCAAAGGAGCCGGCTTTTTTTGCTCGAGCAGAGAACAACGTTACTCCCAGACTTGCATGCCGCTTTGCAAATGTGGCCTGCCACAGCCCCACCCTCTAACTCATTCGAATAGCTCCCTAAAAAAGCGCCAGTCCGGAAACCCTCGTCTGTGACCTAGTGTAGTGTCCCATAAATAACTTGCAATATTATAGAAATGACGCTAAGCTGCTGTATGCTCACGGGACGCCCCAAGCCTAGCCTGGAACTGACCGGAGACGAACGCACACAACTGAAGAGTCTGGCGGCTTCGCGTTCGCTGCCGCATGCCCTGGTCTGCCGCGCCAAGCTAGTGTTGTGGTCGGCCGAGGGCCAGAGTAATACCGAGATTGCTGAGCGTTTGGGCTGGGCCAAGGTCACGGTAGGCAAGTGGCGCCAACGTTTCCTGGAACAGCGGATGGCCGGTCTGTACGATGAGTTGCGGCCTGGTCGGCCGCGCAGTATTGCCGATGAGCAGATTGCCGTCTTGCTCAAACGTACTCTCTCCCGCAAGCCCGCCGGGGCCACGCATTGGAGTGTTCGCCAAGCCGCTCACGACAGCGGCATTTCCAAATCCACCGTGCATCGCGTATTTCAGGCGTTTGCGGTACAGCCGCACCGAAGCCGTAGCTTTAAACTCTCGACTGACCCGTTCTTCATCGAGAAGACGCGGGACATCGTTGGCCTTTACCTGAATCCGCCTGACCACGCCCTGGTACTTTGCGTGGATGAGAAGAGCCAGATTCAGGCGCTGAACCGCACCCAACCGGTGCTGCCCATGGGACTGGGCTATGTCGAGGGCATCACTCACGACTACGTCCGCCATGGCACCACGACTTTATTCGCTGCCCTCGACGTTGCTACGGGTGCTGTCTTTACCGAGTGCAAGCCCCGCCATCGTCATCAGGAGTTTCTGTCTTTCCTGCGCAGCTTGGAAGCGTGTGTTCCCTCCCAATTGGATGTCCACTTGATCGTGGACAATTACGCCACCCACAAGCATCCCAAGGTGCGCACCTGGCTAGCACAACGGCCTCGCTTCCACATGCACTACACCCCTACCTACTCGTCGTGGCTGAATCAGGTGGAACGTTGGTTCGGTCTGATTACGCAGCGTGCTATTCGGCGCGGTTCTTTCCGCAGCGTCAAGGAACTGGTGCAGAAGATCGACGACTTCGTGCAGCATTACAACCGCAAACAGCGACCTTTTGTCTGGACTGCAACGGCCGATTCGATTCTCCAGAAGATAGCCCGACTTTGCTCACGTATTTCCGGGACGCGACACTAGGTGTTGCGGTAATGGCATAAATATGGGGTGTTTTGGCATAGTCTGCGGGGATGACACCCCGTCGTAAAATCCCGATGAAGAATTGTTTTACGGTGTCCCGAACATCTGGAAGGGGTGTATCATTTTTCCGCTTTCGGGACAAAAAAGAGAATCTCGGCTACACCCACTGCCAAGGAGCGCAAGCCGATGCAAAGCCAGGCGCAACATCCCATCTTCCTGTTTCGCACAGTCATTTTCGCCGGACTCACTGCGGTTCTAATGACGGCGGCTGTGCTTCCGCTGCCCGCACAAACTTCCGTTCCGCCAACCGCGGTTCAAGCAGCAAAAATGCCGCAGTTCGCGTCGCGGCTCCATCCAACAGGTCGGTCTGCATCCCGGCCGAACCGGGCGGCTGCGCGCCGAGCGTCTCCGCTGGGGAGCATTGTCTACGACAACGGTCCCATCAACGGCACCGTCAACGCGTGGGCAATCAACTTCGGCTTTGTCGTCAGCGATTCGTTCACGGTAACCGCTGCCACCGACGTCAACCAGATGACTTTCGGGGCCTGGCTATACCCGGGCGACAGCTTGGGGACCGCCGAGGTATCGATCACCTCGCAGCCTTTCGGCGGTACCAGCTACTTCGACGGAATCGTCAGCTTCAACGCGAGCGGTTGTTTCGACAATCAATTGGGCTTCAACGTTTGCACCGAGACCACCAACAACTTCAACGTTCCCCAATTGCAGCCCGGAACCTATTGGGTGAATCTACAGAATGCAACGGACAGCCTCGGCGATCCGGTGCTGTGGGATCAGAACAACGGCCCGTCTCAGGCCCAACAGAGTTCCGTGGGCACGATTCCTTCGGAATCCTTCACACTGTTGGGGGACAACGGTTCGCCACAGTGCTTTGCGTCACAAGGAAAACTTCAGATCCTCTATAACTTCACCCAGCAGCAAGCGGGGAGAAACAGCGTAGCCGGCGTAGCCATTGACCGAGCGGGGAACCTCTACGGAACATCGAACAATGGGGGTGCCAACGGTGCCGGCTTTGCTTACAAGCTGGCCCACTTTGCCGGATGGCTGCTTGATCCTCTCTTCAGCTTCTCCGGAGGCAACAACGGGGGCGAGCCGACGAGCGTGATCGTGGGCTCGAATGGAAGCCTCTACGGCGGCGCGCAGGGAGGCATCCAGAACTGTGGTACGGATGGCAGCCAGTACTGTGGACTTGTGTTCAATCTCAGGCCTCAGCCGACAGCCTGTCCCACCACCCAATGTAATTGGAACGAAAAGGTACCCTATCGCTTCAGCAGTGAGAATGATGGCTCCGGAATCATCAATGTCTCAGCGTCCGATCAAGCGGGCAACCTATACGGAACGACAACCACTGGCGGGGTCTCCGATCAAGGCACGGTTTTTGAGCTGACGCCATCCGGGGCAAGCTGGACGAAAACCACTCTGTACAGTTTCACTGGAGGTCACGACGGCTCTACTCCAAGCCAAATACTGCTAGGCAATGATGGCAACCTCTACGGGATTGCTGCTGGCGGTATCTTCGGACAAGGTGTCGTTTTCCAGCTGACGCCTTCAGGTGGCGTATGGACACTGAGAGTCCTGCATGCATTCGGATCAGATGGCTTCTACCGCCCTGCTTCTCTGGTCCAGGATGGCGCAGGCAATCTTTACGGTATCGCGAGCTTTTCCACGCCCTATGACTCGGCCGCGATTTTCGTTTTAGAAAAGACAAATCTCGGTCGGAACTTCAGTTTTTACCTCGTCGGTCATAGCGAGTTCGATGTGCTGAACAATCTTGTCAGCGATGCTGCCGGCAACCTGTACGGCACGGGCTATGACGATACGACGATCGCGGGCAGCCGTCGGAACCCAAATCCCGGTGGTGGGGAGCAGACCCACGACAGTTACATCTTCAAAGCTTCGTATGACAGCAATGGCTGGCATTACGAAGATCTCGAATTTCTCGGTAACGTATTCCTCAATTCGAAGGGTAGCTTGGCACTCGACTCCAGCGGCAACCTGTACGGGACTACCTACGATTGTGGAACCGCCAGCCAAGGAACTGTGTGGCAGCTTTCGCCCTAGATGGATTGGCGCTGGAGGTCACGCGGAGGACCGCCAGGCCTTCCATACGGCATATGCAGGTTGAGGCGCCGGCAGACCGGGCGAGTGCAGGCGCCAGCTTTCTTGACCGCTTGCGCGGACGCCAGGTTACGAAAGTACCAATGCTGCTGATTGTACTTTTGTAATTGCGGAGAGCCATGCGGGAGAGGCTGTCTTGTTTGTCGCCGATGCAACGTCGGCCGCCTCTTCCCTCATCTTGTTCACTTGGAGAATTGATGCCTACCAATCAAAATGCTCACTACGAAGATGCCGGTAAAGGTGCGGTAGAACAGGACAGTCCGGGCGAAGAGACCAACGTGTCGAGGGCCGGGCAGATTGGTCATCGCGACCAGGATCCGCTGATGGAATCCAGTGATAGCGATTATCCCGAGCCGGGCGAGAACGAAGAACATACTGGTGAGCCCAATACCGGTCACGAACGCCCGTCGAAGTGAGGTTTGCGCAGCCTTCCTCGTTGAAGAAGACTTGAGCCCGGCTTCCTCAGGCCGTGTACTTAATCATCAGCACTTCGTTGCCGACCTCGCTGTAGATCAACTCGTTCACCACGCCCTTGGCGATGAGAATGCCGAAACCGCCGGGCCGCAGGCCTTTCTCATCGCGCACTCCGATGTGTTGGGTGAGATCACCTTCGGGATTTGCGACCGCCGCGTGCTGGAGGGTCTCCCAGCGGAAGCCCGATCCCGGATCGTGTACGTAAAAGACGATCGAGCGCGCCGTGTGGACAGCGGCAACGTCGATTACCTTGCCCGGCCGGAATCCGGCGCCATGCTCCATGGCGTTCATCAGGATTTCGCGGAAGGCCATCATCAGTTCCTCGCGGGGCGCTTCCGGTAAACCCGTCTGCATCTCCGTCAAGAACGCGATCAATCTGTCCGCGCTGAGGATCCGGGAATTGATCCGCAAGGAGACCCAATCGCGACGCGCCGACAGTACTTCGATTCCCACCAGCGAGTCAGTACTGCTCGCGGCTTGCGCGGCATAATCGGCAATCTCGACTGGGTCGAACGGAGAGGTCTTGCACAGAAATACGCGCGCCCGAAGCGCTGCAATGATCTCTTCCGGCGTGCCGTTTTGCGCCAGCACGATGACCCGCACGCCCGGACGCAGGCTGCGCATCTCGTCCAGCAGCGCCAAGTCCTCCTCGATGCCGGTCTTCGGGTCTGTGATGACGACTGAGTAGCAGATGTGACGCATACGCTGCAACGCGTCGGCGCTACCGTGAGCATAATCGAACTCGCATTTGTGCGCGGCAAGGCACTGCTCGAAGGCTTGACCCAGTTGCGGATCCTTCCCGATCACGAGCACCCGATCGACCGCCGCGTTGCAATCGAGTTCTTTTGCTTTAACCGCAGAATTTGCGCCGGGCATCCAGACCTCCAGCTGCGAACCATGGGAATTCTGAAACCAGTTTACGCTTCCGCAAGCCCGGCCCGGATCCTACTGTTCACCGCTGTTGAACGTTTGGATGGCGAAGGCGAAACCATCTGGCCTGACCCTGACGTCGCCTTGATACGGCCGATCGATGTCGGCGATCGCCACCAGCACCAGCGCGATCAGAAAGCTCAGGACAGTAACCTGCAAAAGGTGGAAGCGGAAGTTGGGAACGCCGAAAAAACACGCGGCAGCAACCGTGATCACCCCGCCTGCGATCAACACGGCCCAGAGAATCGGAGGCAGCATTTCGCGGCTCTGCATGATGCGGATGCGGCGATGCTCGGTGAGACTGCGCAACGTAGTGATCAACTCGCTCAGAGCGATTTGCTGGTTCGGCGTAGACGCCTTGATCTCGCCGGCGTCCCTCCACATCTCCGCTACCAGGACGCCTCCCTGGGGCGGCAACATCTCGTTATCCAGCGCAGGAAATTCCGTCCCGATCGCGTTCTTCGCGTACTGCAAAGTCAGGCCCTTGATCTGATCGCGCGCGGGAGCTTCCAACTGCGCGCTGAGGCGATACACGTTGACCAGATCGTTGGCTTCCTGCTCGGCATTGACCTGCGCCTGTTGGAACATGTTCCAGACTCCGGAAAGCATGAACGCCAAGAGCACCGCGTAAGTCGTGCCGATGACCGCTACCACCGCACCGGTGAAATCGTTGGACTCCTTACGGGAATGCGCCGCCGACGCGCGCGTCACCACGAACAGAAAGCCTACCGCTCCGGCAACACAAGCGATGACGATGAGAATGTTGACCAGCACAGGAATTAGCCCCGCAAAATTGGGAATAAGCTTACACCGCTTCTGCGACGGCGGCGGGAAGAAATCGTACCAGCTACAGCCAGGAGCGGCGTGACGGTTGCTGCTCCTGGCTCTTGCTTACCGGTTCAGCTTCTTGGCCTGGCAGGCAACCACGACCTTCGTCGGATCGATGGCGTCATCGTCCAACTGCATCTCGATCACCTTGCCATTCTTGTCGATCAGGTAGTTGACCCGGCGCGCCGCTTTGTACGTTGGATCGTAGAGCCCGTATTCCTTAGTGGTGTCGCCGCCCCAGTCGCTGAGCAGGGGGAAGGTAACTCCCAGTTGTTGCGCCCAAGCCTTGTTCGAGAAGGGAGAATCCATGCTTACACCCAGAACCTGGGTGTCTGCGGCTTCCAGCTTGGCGAGATTCGCTTGGAAAGCCTGCATCTGCTTGGCTCAACCACCGGTGAAAGCGAAGATATAAAATGCCAGCGCGACGTTCTTCTTGCCGCGGAATTCATGCAGCGAAACTTTCTTGCCGTTCTGATCTTCCAGGGTGAAATCGGGCGCCAGGTCGCCTACCTTGATCTTCGGCGCCGGCATGGCATCGGATTGGTCCGCGGCATAACTTGCCGGCAACAGAAAGCCGGACAGCAGCAATGCCACAAGCAGCTTCTTCATCGATTCTCTCTCCTCTACGATTCGTGGGTTCATCGCTTGCGATGGGCAGAGTAATAGCATTGTCCCATCAACTCATCGCCTCCGCCAGCGGCCTGGTTGTCAAGGGTGGATTACGGTCGTGTAGAGAATCCATTCCATTTTGGAATCCACCGCTAATGCCCAATTGCGGAACCTTTCATTGGGCGTTAAAGTGAATGAGTACTCATTCGGTCGCCAAGCCAAGCGTCTCTGCGGATTCGGGCTTTCGCGCAAGTCGTCCGCTCTCCTGGGAAATAGCCGGCTGTGACGAAATTCGAAGCCAACTCGCTTTCAGGTCCAGACAATCCAGTGCTGCCATCAGCCGGTAGAAGTAACGACAAATACCAGCGCATCCTGGATGCGGCCGTCGCTGTCTTTGCCGAAAAAGGCTTCTTCAGCTCGCGCGTCGCCGACATCGCGGATCGGGCGGACGTCGCCGATGGCACCGTCTATCTCTACTTCAAGAGCAAGGAAGAGATCCTGATGACCGCCATCAACACCGCTTTCGATGCCTTCATGAGCCTGGCGCGTACAGAGCTTAAGAAGCTGACCAACCCTGCGGAGCGGTTGCGGCGACTTGCATTTCTCCATCTCGACGCACTCGGATCGAACCGCAGTATGGCAGTCGTCTTCCAGATGGAGTTGCGTCAGAGCACCCGCTTTCTCGCCGAGTTTTCGCACCATCACATGATCGAATACTTCGTCCTGGTGCGCGAGGCCATCACCGAGGGACAGGCGCTCGGTATCTTCCGTCCCGAAATGTCGGACAAGTTCGCCGCAAACTGCTTCTTCGGCGCGCTCGACGAGATGGTGACCTCATGGGTATTGAGTGACCACGAATACCAGCTCTCGCATGTGGCGGACACGGTGGTAGACATTTTTCTGAACGGGATGCGCAAAACATAACGGCCATGAATCTCACGACCCTCAACGATGTTTTCTTCACCATGTTGGAGCGCAACTCCGACCGCGTGATGCTGAGCTGCGAGGATGGAACCTGGAAAACCATCTCTGCCCTGCAACTGCGCAGCTGGGTTTACGCCACGGCGCGGCAATTGCAGGCTTGGGGAATCAAGAAGGGCGATCGCGTCCTCCTGCTCAGCGAAAATCGTCCGGAGTGGGCGATTGCCGATTTTGCCTGTCTTCTCCTGGGCATCGTGGATGTCCCGATTTACGCTACCCAGACCAGCGATCAATGCCTCTTCGTCGCCCAGAATTCCGAAGCACGCGTCGCCTTCGTGTCGTCACGCCAGCAGTATGAAAAGCTTGCCGCCATCCGCGAGCAGACTACGTTGAACTACATCGTCATCATGGACGACGCTTCAGAGATCACCGAAGCCGTCCCGATGCAAAGTTTCCTCCGCTCGGCGCCTGCCGGCGATGATCTCGGTCTTGTGGCGCTGGGCCGGCAGGTCGAGCCCGATGATCTGGCCACTCTGATTTATACCTCGGGTACTACCGGCACGCCCAAGGGCGTGATGCTGACGCACGGCAATCTCGCGTCGAATATTAATGTCTCGCTCGACATGTATGAGTTCGATAAGAACGATCTCTGCATCTCGTTCCTTCCGCTGTCGCACGTTACTGCACGGCATCTCGACTACGCTTTGATGAATGCCGGCGTGCCGCTGGCGTATTGTCCCGTCATCGAGCAATTGCCGAAGGTGATGAAGGAAGTCCACCCCACACTGATCGTGGCGGTGCCTCGCGTGTATGAGAAGGTTTACAACCAGGTTCAAAACAAGGCGCATGGCATCAAGCGCAAGCTCATTCACTGGGCGCTCTCGGTCGGCGCAACCCATCGTGAAACGATTCTGCGCGGTGAGACGCCGGCGTCGCTTCCCTGGAAACTGGCCGACAAGCTGGTGTTCTCCAAGATTCGCGAAGGGATGGGTGGACGCGCGCGCGTGTTTGTTTCCGGCGGCGCGCCGCTGGGCAAAGAGATTGCTACCTGGTATGCCGACATCGGCATCCGTATTCACGAAGGTTACGGCCTGACGGAAACCTCTCCCGTGGTGGCGTTGAACAATCCCATCCATCACCGCCTGGGATCCGTCGGCAAGCCCATGTCAAACGTCGAAGTGAAGATCGCCGATGATGGCGAGTTACTGGTGCGTGCGCCTTCGGTCTTCAAGGGTTATTGGAAGATGCCGGAGGAAACTGCGGCGGTCTTCGAGGATGGCTGGTTCAAAACCGGAGACATCGGACACCTGGATGAAGACGGCTACTTGTCCATTACCGATCGGAAGAAGGACCTCATCAAGACTTCGGGTGGCAAGTTCATCGCGCCGCAGCCGATTGAGAACTCGCTCAAAGTAAATCAATACATAGCAGAAGCAGCACTACTGGGAGACAAACGGAGGTTCCCTGCCGTTCTCATCATCCCCAGTTTTGAAGATCTGGAAGGCTGGGCGCGTCACCACGGCGTGAAGTTTTCATCTCGCAAGGAACTCGTGAAGTCTCACCAGGTACAGAAGCTATACGAGGGTATTGTCGGGGAGCTCAACCGCAATCTCGCGCAATTCGAGAAGCTGAAAAAGGTTCTGGTGATTCCCGAGGAACTCAGCATCGCCGATGGCACTCTTACCCCCAGCATGAAGCTTCGCCGCCGCAATCTCACGGAACGTTATAAGAAGGAAATCGACACCATCTACTCGGAAGCAGAGTCTCACACGCGTCCTGCGTCGATCCAAAGGTAACCACCGGCCTTAGCACATTAGACGCATATCCGGCACTCCCTGAACTGGGATATACTCCGCACACTTTAGCGCGTCTCTGACGCTGGTCGGAAGTGCGCATCAGGAGGAATTCATGCGGAGTGAATCAGCAAGTCAGCCGAAGCACATTCTGATCGCGACCCTTTGCGCGACCACCCTGTTGCTCGGCTGTAGTGGCGCGTTGAGCGCGCAGCAAGTCCGAAGTGGAGTCGGCATCGTTCCACCGTCAAGCATCGAGCTGCCTGAAGACGCAGGTGTGCGCATGCACACGAACTACATTTTTTATGCGCCTACAGGATCGCTGACACCCGCGGCTCAACCCGCGGGAGAAACCCCGGCGTCGCTCGGATGTGTCTATGACATCGTCTCCACCCAGGTACCAGGATGTCCGATCAACGGTACGACCGTGAATCCTACCGGCGGCGGTGGTGTGATCGTGATTGTCGACGCATACGACTACCCATCTGCGGCGGCCGATCTGTCAACCTTCTCCAGCACCTTCGGTTTGCCGCAGGCCAACTTCACCGTGCAGTACGGCAGCGGACGCAAGCCGTCGAACGGTTGCAGCTCGGGCTGGCAAGGTGAAGAAGCGCTCGACATCGAGTGGGCGCACGCCATGGCGCCGAATGCACAGATCGTGCTGATGGAAGCTTCGTCGGCCAGCAACAGCGCACTTTATCAGGCTGTCACTGCGGCTAACTCCTACATCGCCTCGCATGGAGGTAAGGGTGAGATCTCGATGAGTTGGGGTGGCAGCGAGACCCGCGGCGAAACCAGCAGCGACTCGTACTTCAAACAATCGGGTGTCGTTTACTTCGCGTCTTCGGGCGATTCGCCGGGCGTGATTTATCCCAGCTCGTCGCCGTACGTGGTTTCCGCTGGAGGCACGCAAGTCAATCGCAGCGGAGGGATCTACACTAACCAGACGGCGTGGAGCGACGGCGGCGGCGGCGCCAGCCGATACGAAGCGCGGCCTTCTTTCCAGAACTCTATCTCAGAGCATCGTCGGAAGTTTCCGGGGAACGCCCGATCTGTCGTTCGATTCCAGCGGCGGATCCCCAGTGGCTGTCTACAACTCGAATTGCTATGGCGGATGGCTCGAAGTTTACGGAACCAGCGTCGCTTCTCCTTCGCTGGCCGGCGTCATCAACAGCGCCGCCCAGTTCAAGACCAGCAGCAATGCGGAAAACACCCTGATCTATAGCAACCTGGGATTCAGTTCCTACTTCACCGACATCACCTCAGGCAGTTGCGGCACGCACAGCGCAGCTTCCGGCTGGGATTTCTGTACCGGAGTCGGAGTGGATCACGGATTGGTCGGAAAGTAAGAATCGCTGATTCTGAATTACACAGCCCGCCTCTTACAGGCGGGCTTTTTCATTTACGTCGAACCGATGTGCGGGCGTCCGGAACTCATGCAGTTTTCAACTGTCTTTGTAAGCGATCAAAACGGCGCTTATTTCACGCCGTTGTCGGGGTTCCACGAGCCCTGCAACTTGCGGATGTAAACGATCTGACCAATGTGATAGGCGTTGTGCGCGCCGACATGTGCGATGGTGGAACCCCATTCGGCAACCTTCTTGTCGTCGGCCGCTTCCACCGCCTGCTCCCACCCTGTCATCACATTGTCCAATTGCTTCACCAGCGCGGACCACTGCTTGCTGTCGAACTTGGTGAAGGTTTCGTCATTGTTGCCGTTGAACTTCGGCGGCGTCTCGCCCTTGAACTTCATCAGCTCGTAATTGTCCCAATAAACCAGATGGTTCACCTCCTGTCCGACGGAGTGATTCCCTTTGCCGTCGGTCCAGTTTGCCTGCTCGGCGGTTAGACCCTGAACCGCAACATCAGCCGGCACGAACCAGTCCTTCACGTTGTGTGTGTCCTTCAACTGTTCGAGCAAAATACCCTTTAGCGTTTTGGGAGAGTTCTTGTCCTGGGCATAAGCACAACAAGTGAGAGACACGAGCAGCACGATCAGAATTCGTTTCATCGCGGTTTCCTTTTGCCGTGAGCGTCTTCCCGACGTGAGACAGTCTATGTCACGCAACACGGGATTTAGCGAGGCTCGTAGCCAGGATGTTACGAACTGCTGCTAAGCAGCGACGTCCTGCGGGAATGGGCAGCCGGTGTCGCGGCTCAGACCAGAGCCACACCGCCAGCGGACCCTAATGATTCACCGCGAGCCAGATTTTCAGCCTTCGTACCAGCCGAATATTTGGTAGATACAACGTATATACTCAGAGATATACTTTGTATACGGAAGGGATCCATGCCACGATGAAGGCACAAATGGTTAAGTGGGGAAACAGTCTCGCCATCCGAATTCCACAACCAGTCACGGAAGCGGCTAATTTGAAGGAAGGCGACGCTCTCGAAATTGTTGCCGCAGGTGATGGCCGCGTCGAATTGCGCAAGGCCAGCAAAATACCTACCCTAACTCAACTGATTGCACAGATCACTTCGGAGAACCGTTACTCCGAAATATCTGTCGGTGGCGAGATCGGCAAGGAATCCGTCGAATGGTAAGGTCCTACGTCCCTGAAGCGGGCGACATCGTGATGTTGGATTTTGACCCGCAAATTGGTCGCGAGAAGGCAAAGCGTCGACCCGCGCTCGTTCTCACGGACCAACGCTATAACCGAGCCAGCGGGTTAGCCATCGTTTGCCCGCTGACCAGCAAACGCAAACCTTATCCATTCGCGCTTCCTGTCAAGATCGCGCAGGTCGAGGGAGCGATTCTGGTGGATCAGATCAAGAGCATGGATTGGGCTGGGCGTAACGCAGCTTATTACTCCAGAGTCGAAGCACCGTTGGTTGGCAAGGTTCGGCAATATCTCGCCGTTCTGCTGGGAATTCGCTAAGCAAACCCCTCACTCTATTGGTTCGACCGCGATCGTCGGCTCGGCTGGAGCTTTGCGATCGGGAAGCTGGATGACGATTGTCGCCGCAAGCACGACACCAATTCCAACTACCTGAATCGGCGAAACCAGTTCACCCAGAATCATCGCGGTCAGCAGAATCGCCCAGACCGGCTCAAGACAAGCCGTGACAATCGCGCGTGTGGCATCGAGATACTGCAGTCCGGCGAAGTACAGCGAGAACGGAATCAGCATTGAGGTGATGGAGAACAGCACCATGAACAGCCACTGCGCGCCGCTATAGTGCTGCGCGGCGATCTTCCACGGAGGATTGACGATGATCCAGAACACCGCTGCGCCGAACAGTGAATACACCAGCACAGTCCAGCGCTGATAGATCTGCACCAGGTGCTGTCCATACACGTTATAGAAGGCGAACGATATCGCTGCCGTTTCCGCCGCGATCAATCCGACGGAGTTGATCCGCAAGCCCGACATCGTGAGCCAGGGAAATGTGCTTCGCGCCGCAACCTCACCGACCGCGACCGCACAACCAACGACCGCGAGCACAACACCGCTGATGCGCAGCACTGTGGGACGTTGCAGACGGCGAATCAGCATGTACAGCAATACCCAAACCGGCGCGACATATTGCAGCACGATCGCTGTCGCGACCGTCGTCTTCTCGATGGCGAGATAGTAGAAGTAGTTGGACGCGGCAAGTCCGAGAATTCCCAGCAGAAAGAATTGCAGCAGATGCGAGCTGCGCAACCGCAGTGAAGCACGATTCCGGAGCAGCAGGATCGGCGCCAGTATCAGCAGCGCGACGGTCGTGCGGCTTTGCGCCAGGACCAGTGGATCGATTGGCCGCAGCGCGTGCGCGCCTCCGAAGAAGCGGCCGGTGAACATGGCTCGGCCCATGGCTGCGGAAAATCCCCAGCAGAATGTAGCCGCAGCAATGAAGAGGTAACCGCGCGTGGCGTGAGATTTACTGCTCAAGCAGTTCGTCGATGCGTTCAGGGTCGAACCCGATCACAACCTGATCGTCGATCACCACGGTGGGCGTCGACTGGCTATTGTACTTCTCCTCAAGTTCACGCACGATGTCTTCGTCGTCATCGACGGTGCGTTCTTCGTACTTTGCTTTGCGGTCTCTGAGGAACAACTTGACCGCCTCGCAAGGCAGAGAATCCGATTGGGTAAAGACGATGATCTTGCGCGTCGCCATGGTACATAAGATGCGGAACGACATTATTGCAGAGTTAAAGCTATGGCCCGAAATCCTGATCAGCAGCTAATCGGCGAGCGCTCCCTGACTGTGCGAGGAGCGCAGTACGCGATCGACCGTGTAAGGCGCTCGCTTGGTCGGCTCGTGGAAATGCCGCACCTGCAACTCTCCCAGCAGACCTAAGGCAATCAACTGCACGCCGGCGACGATCAGCACCGCGCCAAATACCAGCATCGGACCGTGCTCGTCCATCACGTTGCGTCCGCGTATGAACTTTTCAATCAGCATCCAGAACGCAATCAGCAATCCGGTCATCGAGCTGATGGCGCCGAAGCTGCCGAAGAAGTGCAGCGGCCGCGACATGTACTTCAGCAGGAAGCGGATGGTGATCAGGTCGAAGAAGACGCGGAAGGTACGCGAAATACCGTAATGCGATTCGCCGCGCTCGCGGTTGATGTTGCGGATCGGGATCTCGCAAATCGTCGCGCCGTAAGCTGAAGCCAGCGCCGGAATGAAGCGATGCAGTTCGCCGTAGAGCGGAACTTCCTGGACCACCTCGCGGCGATAAGCCTTGAACGTTGTGCCAAAATCGTGCAGGTTCACGCCGCTCAATTTCGCCATCAGCCAATTGGCGATGCGCGACGGAATACGCCGCATCACAAAGTTGTCGATGCGCTGCTTGCGCCAGCCGCTGACAATGTCGTAACCCTCGCGCAGCTTCTGCAGGAACATCGGAATGTCGCTGGGATCGTGCTGCAAATCGCCGTCCATGGCGATAACGTATTCGCCTTCGCAATGATCGAAGCCCGCGGCCAACGCGGAAGTCTGGCCGAAGTTGCGGCGCAGCTTGACGACGACGACGCGGCGATCGACCGAAGCAATCTGCTGCAACATCCAGAAGGTATTGTCGCGACTGCCATCGTCGACAAACACCAGCTCGAAAGTCTCGCCCGCAGCTTCCATTACGACCTTCAGGCGGTCGTAGAGCTCGGTGACATTCTCTTCCTCGTTATGAAAGGGCACGACAATGGAATACTTAGGCACAGATTTTTATTATACCGTCGAATTTGCCCGTCTTTGGCGGAGCTTCTTCACTAGTTTGTGACGGACAACTCTGGACAATGCGCAGCTAAACTCGCGCTGGATTCGGCGGTTTATTGCGCGGCAGCCACAAACGCCAGCAGCCGCTTCATTCCCTCGGCAAACTCACGCAAGCGGCGTGATAAGGCTCACGACCAAATAACCATCGGCCGCGAAGTCGTAGAAATGTCCGGGCTGAACCAGCACATTCTTCTCGCTGAGCAGCGCAATCGCGAGATCTTCGTCGGAGCCGCGCGCCGGAACTCGCAGGATCGCGTACCAACCTCCTTCGACCTCCAACCGATGACACGAGCTTCTGCGCTGCCAGCTGCGCGATCGAGTTCCGCACAGGTTTGTTCGCACGCGCTCCAACAGCTGCGGCTGAATGTTCTTGCGCTCGTCCAGCATCGCCGGAAGCGCGAGCTGAATCGGCGCGTTCATCGACAAGTATGTGTCGGCGATGACCTCGAGACGCGCGAGCGCTTCCTGCTTCAGCGTCGGGCGGACCACTCGACGGCGATCCACGCAACTTTCATCTGCGGCAAGCCTGCAATCTTCGACAGGCCGCTTAACGTGAAAGTCAGCGCATCTTCGTTCGAGGCGAACGTAAGCGGCGACTGCGCGGCGAGCGAATAGTCGAGGAAGACTTCGTCGGCAATGATCGCCATATCGTTCTCGGCGCAAACGTTGTTCAGCAATTCCAGCTCGCGCGGCTTGAGAAACGAACCTGTCGGATTGTTGGGATGAACAGCGAGCACCGCTCGACAGCGCGCGCCGGCAGTCTGCGCGCGATCGACCGCATTGAACAGCGACATGGCCTCAATTTGCCAGCCGTGATCGTAAACCAATTCATACGGAAACAGCTTCACATCCTGAATGTCGGCGAGGAAGTCGAAGAGCGGATAACTCGGCGTGGGAACCAGAACCGCGTCTCCAGGATCGCAGAGCAGGCGGAAGACGAACGAATAGGCTTCGCTGGTGCTGGTCGTGAGGATGAGATCGTCAGGAGAAATCTTTGCCGCGTGTTCGGCGTAATAAGCTGCAACGGCCTCGCGCGCTGCGAGCAAGCCTTTCGGCTGCGGATCGTAACGCAACGCCTCGCGATTCGACAGCGCGCGCAGCAAATCGTCTTCGCTGATATTGCAGACCGATATTCGTGGGATTCGACGCAGTCAGGTCGAGCAATTCTCTTCCCGGCTCGCCGATGAGCCTCGCAGCGCTTCCGAGTAGCGATTGGTCGCGAGATTCCAGGAAGTGCGTCGCGCAAAGAAGCTGTCCATGGAAGGGGGATTATATTCGGTTGTCGCCTGTCAACTCGCTTTGAACTTAGCTGGCTGCGCAGTGGCGCGATGTCAAGTCCGGGTGGTCCTCCGAGCCAATATCCTCAAACCATGGGAGATAGAACCTAAAGCATTATTTACAAAGGAGTTACACTGTCTGCGAAGCCATAATTGAGCCCTCTGTGGATGAGGGGTTGGCGGAGATATACTTCTTCACAACCCATCGTGAAGCGCCACGTCCTCATCTTCGGCCTCGTGGGCGGCCTGCTCATCGCCACCCTCCAGTACACCGAATACCGCTTCGTTATCATCGAGCACTCGGTCGAGCTCTACGGCGCGCTGGTGGCCATCCTGTTCGCGACCTTCGGCATCTGGCTCGGCCTCCGCATCACGCGCCGTCGCGAAACCATCCGCGAAACGGTCGTGGTCAAGGAAGTGCTTGTCCCCGTCGAAGCCCCAGCCCGAACCCTTTGCTCCCGATACAGCCCGGCAGCAGAGCCTCGGCATCACGGCGCGCGAGCTCGAAATCCTCACCCTGATCGCGGGCGGCCTCAGCAATCGCGAGATCGCCACGCAGCTGTTCGTTTCCGAAAATACCGTCAAGACACACTGTGCCCGCGTCTTCGACAAGCTCGGAGCCGCCCGCCGCACCCAGGCCGTCCAGCGCGGCAAAGAATTAGGCCTGCTGCCGTGACCGCATCACCCGAAAGCACCATTTCAGCTACATTCCTACAAAAATCACCCGAAAGGATGACGACATCCGACCCCGTTACAGCGCATCGTGACTGCATCCTCATTTTCACCAGGAGCCTCACATGAAGAAAATCGTCCTCACCTTCGGTCTCATCGCCGGCCTCATCATCTCCGTCCTGATGGGCGGGTCGCTGCTCATCGCCGACAAGCTTGGCTCCTATCACAGCATGCTTCTCGGCTACACCATCATGGTAGCGTCGTTCCTGCTGATCTATTTCGGCATCCGCAGCTACCGCGACAATAACCTTGCCGGCCAAATCTCGTTCGGCCGCGCCTTCGCCTGCGGCACCCTGATCACCCTCATCACCTGCGTCTGCTACGTCGCCATGTGGGAGGTCCTCTACTTCAACTTCATCCCCCACTTCATGGACAGCTACTTCGCCGCGCAGATTCACCAGGTGCAGGCCGCCGGACTTGACCCCGCCACCACCGCCGCGAAGATCTCTGCCATACAGCACTCGCAGCAGCTCTACCAGAATCCCTTCGTCAACATGGCCTACACCTTCATGGAACCGCTGCCGGTTGGGCTTATCATTACTCTGATCTCGGCTGCCGTCCTCCGCCGCAGAGCGCCCGTCGAACCAACCGCCGCTCCCGCAGTCATGACCACATAAATCAAAAGGCCGGGTCGTAAGTCCCGACCTTCGGTCTTCCGATCAGCCTGCTTCCCATGCTCCGGAACCTGCGGCTTCCACTACTAATGCTGCAGCTACGTCGTATCCGTCGCATGGGCCGCAAGGTTCCGGCCTGAGAGGCCACAGATTCGGCTCCTCACGATCCTTGTGGTCACTCACGTTCGCCAGCCTCGGATTACCACTTGCCAGCCATGTTCCAATAGGTATATCTAGTCTTGCATTGCGCCCCCGGATTGGAGCCCTTGCCTTATGCGAGTTGCGCTGATCACTTCGTTTGCAGCCAGCAGGAAAGAGCCGCTGCTGGCCATGATGGACCGTGTCCACCAGGGATTTCTGGACGCCGGACTCAATCCGTTTATCCGCTTCACCTTTGGCGACGCGCAGGTCGGCGGTGGCGTCTCCAGCGTAGATCGTGTGCTGAAGCGGCATCCTGA
Organism: uncultured Acidobacteriaceae bacterium; assembly: GCA_963698845.1. Taxonomy (GTDB): domain Bacteria; phylum Acidobacteriota; class Terriglobia; order Terriglobales; family Acidobacteriaceae; genus Bog-257. Next base: position 371,729 of record CAVOSH010000003.1, on the reverse strand, counting down.
GCTCGCGCGCTTTGTGACCGATGCCCCGCCGATACCCGGCATAGCCGCCATTGCCGGAGCCCGGCGCATTTCGAACGGCCCCATGTCGGCCGGGTCGGGCGAGAGTATTCCGTATGCGACCCTGCAGGCCATCGCCGCCGGCGTTCCACGCTCGTTTCCTTTTCACAGTGTCGTCCTGCATTTTTACGCGCCCGAGTTTGGAGAGCTTCTCCCCATACCTACGCTCACGCCCTCGGCTGGGATGATGACCGGCATTCTGGTTACGGACAGCTGGTGGGTGAATGGACGCAACCGTTCGCTGTCGGCATGCACCGTGGTGGACGCCGAGATGAACAGCAAGAAGCTGCCGCCGCATCCCGCGGCTGTCGCCACCGTGCTGGCGGCGTGCGGCAAGGCTAAGAAAACGGTGCAGGCCCCCATGTCCGAAGCCCCGGTAACAGCGCCCGTGCCCGGCGTTCGGCTGCCCATCGGAACCATGGTCCCGAGCGCCGATCCGGAGAAGGCGAAAGCGGTGCATGAAGTTGTGCTGCGTTACCGGCAGCAGTTGCCGGAAATCGTCAGCCGCATTGGGTTGCCGCACGATTTGCCCGCGCCCCAGGACGGGCGACAGCAGTTTGCAGCTGAGATCAGCTCCGGACCGAAGAAGCCTGCTCTTGAGAGCGTCTTCAAACCCATGGGGTATAGCTGCCGCGGCGAGTCCGGCGACTTCGTGTTGCGGCGGCGCACCGCGGCGAACCAGACGGTGGAGCTGAGTGTCTCCATTGGTACATGGGGAAAGAGCGTGTCGGCTTTCTACCGTGTTTGGGGGCTGGGGTTCAAAGCGCTGCTGTCACTGCCTCCGACGGAGAAGGCGGTGGTGCAGGGGCAATACCCGACTGGCGATGCCGAGCACTGGCGGAAGATCGCCGAGAACCTCGGGGTGTTGGTCGCAGAGTTGGACCGCACGTTTCTTGTGGAGGTTGAGCGTACGGCTGGGCCGTCACCGGAGTGGTATCAGCCGCAGAGTTGAGTGTGGGTTCGCTGGCGCATGACGAACAGCAGATCCCTCACCGGCTGAAGCCGGTTCGTGATGACAAATTTGTATTGTTGAACCTGGACTCTAAGCGGGTGCCCCGTTCTACGCCATCTTTCGGCGTAGGGTGGAAGACGAAGAACCAATGCGCGGGCTTACCCTATCCTGGCTGCGGCGTGTTTTCCGCACCACTCGCCGATGGCGCTCAGAAGCTTTTCGGCGGACTCGCCTGGGTCGCCGCTGCCAAAGCCTTCCTCCAGAACCAATATCGAGATGGTGGGATCGATCTCCTCCAGCAGCCGCTTGGTGGGCTGGCCGTGACACATTTGCAGGTGCGACGAGATGACCACAAGCTTGGCCTTGGTCGCCTTCAGCAGTACGCGTCCGTCGCTGACATTGCCGGCGGTCAGAGCGTTGTATCCGGCGCTACACAGCATTTCGCGCAGGAAGGTACACATGTCGAACGAGTCGTACATGCAGAGAATGAGCGGGCGTGTGTCTCCTGCCGCGCCGCGGCAGTAGCGATGTCCGAGGTAAGCAGCGGTGATGGCCTCTTCCACCGAACCGTAGACTTCGAACTGCGAAAGCAAATTCGTCATCTTAAGCGTTTTGTGGATATAGGGTTGAAGGCCGCTGAGCTTGACGTCCTTGCCCTTGGCGCGCGCGGCCTGCACCAGGCGTACCATCGCGCCCAGCCCGCTGCTGTCGACGAATTCGACCTGATCGAATTCGAGCACGATATCGCCATACTTGGTGAGCGAGTCGCCGACGAAGTGGTGCAGCGACAGGACCTCTTTGCCGGCGACGATGCGTCCCTTGCACTGCACGACCAGAACGTCCCCCACGGGACGCCACTCCATGCTGAACGACATGAAGCCTCCAAATGGAATGAATAAAATCGTTCCGCGATCAGGCGGCCAGGCCTGCTGATTCGCGAACCGGTGAAGATGCCTGCGACGACTTGCTGATGAAGGCAGGAAAGCTGCCCCAGCGGATGCAAAAGGCCCGTTCTGCGCAGGGCAGCAGAGGGGACCCGCTTATCGTACAACTCAGCTTTATCGATTGCGCGGCCAATGTTTTCGGCGCGAAATGTCCGCCGATTATGCCTGTCCAATGCTGCAATTGCAATAGGCACGACGGGCCGCCGCAAGGGGAGCAGCGATGGCCGAAAAGGTCCGTTGCGCGATTACGTGGGATGGCCGAAGGGCGCTACTCCGTTCGCAACGCGGTCACCGGGTTGATGGAGGCGGCGCGGCGCGCGGGAATGATGCTGGCGATCAGCGCGCTGAGGCCCAGGGCCAGAATCGATCCGCTGAGCACCAGCGGGTCCCATCCCTTGACGTGATAGAGCTGGGCGGCGATGAGGCGCGCGCAACCGATCGAGATAGGAATGCCGATCACGAGGCCGATCAGGATCTGCAGGAACGCTCCGCGCAGTACCATGCTGACGACGTTGCCGCGGTTGGCGCCCAGCGCCATGCGCACGCCGATCTCGCTGGTGCGCCGCTCGACCGTATAGGCAGTGACGCCGTACAGCCCCACGGCAGCCAGGATCAGCGCCAGGATGCCGAACATGCCGGTCATCTGCGCGACCGCGCGCTGCTGATCGAACTCAGCGTCAATCTGTTCCTGGAGCGTCTGTACCTTCAGCAGCACCAGGTTGGGATCGATGTCGCTGAGGATGTGCCGGACCTGCGGCTCCAGGCCCTCGATGCTGCCCTGCATGTGCAAGGACGGCGCCTTCGATGTAATGCGAGGTGTCTTCCACCATCTGCATCAGCCCATCGTCGTACTTGATACGCTGCGCCAGAGGCACGAAGAATATGGGACGTGGACTCCCGGGTGTTGGCTGCGTCGGAATACTTTGCGCTGCGCACGATGCCGACGATCTCATACGTGCCGCTGTACTTTGGCATGTCCAGTCCGAAGCGCGTGCCGATAGGATCTTCACCGGGCTTGTAGAATCGCTTCACGAAGGTCTCGTCGACGACGGCGACGGGCCGGGTCGACGCAGTGTCCTGCTCGGTGATGCCGCGTGCCGCGGAGAATCTGCTGGCCCAGAGTCTCGAGATAGCCGGGCGTGACGTGGTCCCAGGAAGAGCCGATCGGCGTCCTTCATGTTCGGCATGCCGTGGCCCTCGCGGATGGGGATTTCGCCCCAGTTGTCCTGCAAGCGGCGTGTACAGCGCCAGTGCTGCGCGTTTCACGCCGGGAATGTGCGCCAGCCGGTCCTGCAACTCGCGGTACATGGCATCCAGCTTTGGCTGCGAGTAGCGTGGAGTACGGCCCGGTAAGGCTGATCGTGACCCGATGATCGGTTTCGTAGCCGAGGTCCTGATGCTGCAGGTTCTGCAGGCTGCGGGTCAGCAGGCCGGCGCCGGCGAGCAGAACCACCGACAGCGTTGCCTGCACGAATCACCAAAATCTTCTGCGAGAGTGAGGAGGTGTCGCGGGTGCTGCGGTTGGCGCCGCGCAACGCGTCCGCCGGATCGGCGTGCGAAGTGAGCCACGCTGGCGCCGTCCCGAAGATCGTTCCGGTGACCAGCGAAAGCAGGAAGGCAAACCCCAGCACGGGAAGCGAGGGGTTGCGTCGATGGGAACGAATTTCGCGCCGCTGAAAGCGATGGCCACGATGGCTCGCACGCCGGGTAGGCGACGCCAGAGTCCGGCCAGACCGCCCAGCACAGCCAGCACCACGCTCTCCGTAAGCGACTGCCGGATGAGCCGACGGCGGGAAGCTCCCAGCGCAAGGCGAACCGAGGTCTGCGCGCGGCGCGAAGCTCCTCGAGCCAGCAGCAGATTGGCGATGTTGGCGCAGGCGATCAGCAGCACCAGGCAGCAGACGGCGAGCAGGATATGCAGGCTGTCGCCATAATCCTCCTTCATCGCGCCCACCCCGGTTCCGGCGGGAACGACGTGATATTCTGCTTGGGCAGGCCGGCCTTGATGCCCGTCAGCCAGTCTGCCGGCATGCCGCTATCGGTCACCAGCCAATTGCGCAGCAGGCTGGTCAGCCGCTGCGGGCACCGCCTGCGACCGAGGCGCCAGGGCGCAGCCGGCCAATCACTCGCAACCACGCCGGGAAACTGGTGCAGCAGCGAACTCTTGCCGCGGAATAGCGGCTCTTGCTGCAGCGGAACCCAGATCTCAGGTGGATCGCTGCGCAACGTCTCGCCGAAAAATCCCGGAGGCGAGATACCGACAATGGTGACCGGATGGCCGTCGAAGATGAACGACGAGCCGATGACGCTGGGGTCGGACCCATACTGCTGCTGCCAGGCACGGTAGCTAAGCATCGCGACCGGCGGCGCGGAGACTGATCGTCCGAGGGCATAATGGTGCGGCCCATAAACGCCGGGACGCCGAAGACGTCGAAGTAATTGCCGCTGACGAACTCGCCCCGCAACGGCTTGGCCACGCGGTCGCTATCACCGCGGCGCACGCTGAACTGCCATCCGCCGGCCTGGAATGCAGCCAGTTCGCTGAACTCCGGCGTGTTTTCCTTCATGCGCTGGTAGAACGGGAATGAGAACATCCCCCAGTTTTCCTGCATCGACGCCTTCCACGCAGCAATCCGTAGCCATCGCCGATGCGGTAGAGGCTGGCCGGATCGACTACCGGCAGCGACTTCAGCATGACCGTGTGGATCAGCGAGAAGATTGCGGTGGTGGCGCCGATGCCGAGCGCCAGAGTCAGCATGGCGGTCAAGGTGAAAACGGGCGACTGCCGCATCTGGCGGAGCGCGTAAGCGATATCTTGCCGCAGGGTGTGCATGGCGAGTCTCTCCTCGACAATTACGCAGGATGGTTGCGGGATGTTCCGGATCCGAGTGTTGGCGATTTTGCTGCGCCTGGCGGAGCGACCGGGCTGGTGCGATTGGCGGGTTTCGGATAAAGTAGTGCCGCATCAGGTGGAGGAACGATGATCTCCGCAAAATCGCTGTTGTCCGCTCTGCTTTGTCTCTCTTTGCTGGGGGCTGTCCCGGCGCTCGCTCAAGATGATGACGAGATGCACATGCATCATCACGATGGCGACGAGCAGCTGGGAAAGGTTTCGTTTCCGGTCTCATGCGCGCCGGCGTCGCAGCAGGCCTTCAATCGCGGCGTCGCGCTGATGCACTCGTTCCAATATGAGGACGCTGAAGCGCAGTTCTCTGAGATCGCCAAGGCGATCCATTGTGTGCCATGGCCCACTGGGGCATCGCGCTGAGCTACTTCCACCAGATCTGGGACCGGCCGCAGGAGCCGGTGCTGAAGCGCGGTCACGAGCAGATGCTGGTGGCGCAAAAGCTGGGCGCGAAGACCGATCGCGAGAAGGATTACATCGCGGCGCTGACGATCTTTTACGACAACCCCACTTCGACGGATTACATGAAGCGCGTCACCGCCTACTCAGACGCCATGGGCAAGCTGTATCAGAAGTATCCGACGGACATGGAAGCCGGCGCGTTCTACGCGCTGTCGCTGCTGGCGTCGGAGCCTCCGGGCGACACTACGCTGGCGAATCAAAAGAAGGCGGTTGCTATTTTGCTGCCGCTTTTCCAGCAGGACCCGGACCATCCCGGCCTCGCGCACTACATCATTCACTCCTGCGACAATCCGCAGATGGCGCAGACGGGATTGCCGGCCGCACGCGCCTACGCAGGCATCGCGTCTTCCTCGGCGCACGCCGTGCATATGCCGTCGCACATCTTCGCCCGGTTGGGACTGTGGCAGGAAGACATCCAGGCGAACCTGAAGTCGGTTGCGCTGGTCGAGCAAAACAAGTCGGCCGCAATGTACATGGCCGGACACGAGCTGCACGCCATGCACTTCCTGCTGTACGCCTATCTGCAGACCGGGCAGGACGCCAAAGCGAAGCAGATTGTCGAGCAGGAAGAACGAATCGTCGCGGCGGCGCCAAAGACCGACGATGACAGCGGCATGATGCGTTATTACGGTTACGCTCAGGCGGACTTCCCTGCACTCTACGATCTGGAGATGCATCACTGGGCGGACGCCATGGCACTGCAGCCCGCCGCTGGCGCTCCCCCGCACATGCAAACCATTACGTACTGGGCGCAGGCGGTTGCTGCGGCTCGCGCCGGCAATGTGGACGCAGCGCGCGCGGCTGCCCGGAAGTTTGACGACGCGCAAGACGCCACACGCAAATCGAAGTATGCCTATATGCTGGACGGCCCTAATCTCGAACGCGCCGAAGTGCAGGCGTGGCTGGCTTTCGCGGAAAAGAAAAATGACGATGCCGTGAAGCAGATGCGAGACCGTCGCCGACGCGCAGGATAAAGTTGGCAAAGCGGAAGTCGCCATTCCTGCCCGCGAGATGCTGGCCGACATGCTGCTCGAATCGAATCAACCGGAAGCGGCGCTGGGGGAGTACGAGAAGTCGATGAAGACCGATCCCAATCGCTTCAACGAACTGGCCGGAGCCGCACGCGCGGCAGAGCTCTCGCATCAGCAGCAGAAGGCCGATGCTTATTATGCGCAGCTGCTGAAGAATTGCGACGACGGAAAGTATTCCGACCGTCCGGCGCTGGGCCGCGCCAAGACCGTGCTGGCCGAGAAATAAGGAAACGGTGCTTTCAAGAAATGCGGGCTGTACCGACAAGGTACAGCCCTTTGTGCGTTTGAGGGACGAAACCTAGACCTTCAACAATCGATCGAAAAACGAGCGGTAACGTTGCAGGGCCAGCCGCAAATCTTCTGTAGAGACGTTATCTCCGCGGTCCCATTGGCCTTCGAGGCGGGAGCGTTCGTTCGCAAAACCCTCCGCCAGTTTTTTCATGAGCGATGCCACCAGATTGTCGGCGTCTTCGACGGCGCGGCGGGGTTCGTCGACGAATGCAGCTTGAACGTCGCTCCATCTTGATCGGAAGTCTCCCACCTCCGATTCCGAAAACAGGGGAGTGGGCTGATTGTTGATATTCGCACCCGGAGGGCGCTGAGTGCCACTGTTGTCAGTTCTGGCCATGTTCCTTTCGGCTATAGCGGGACTGCGTCCCTCCGACCACTGGGAATCTGGAGTAATGGCAGCGTCTGAATCAGCTCGATCCTCAACCCGCACTAACTGAGGCCGGTTCTCGGGTTCGCGAAGCGGGTCGCCGCGCCCCGCCAGATCAGCTGTGGTCAATTCATCGTCTTTCCTTTTAAGTTCCGCCACTTATGCCACCTCTTTTCGAATTGCCTCGGACTTGCGTCCGTTTAGAATGTCCTCAAAGAGCGACCGGTAATAGATCATTGCCTGGCGCAGGTCCTCGGTACTGGCCTGGCCCTTGCGATGCAGCACCGCGATCTCGTGAGCAGCGCGGTAATTGTCGACCACATGCGCATGGTCCACGGAGAGATCGGCTGCCCGCTGTTCGAAGTCAGCCATGGGGTATCCAACGGCTCCCATCAGGGACGCGACGGTGTCGTCGGCGTCGATGACTGCTCCCCGGGGATCATCCACAAAACGCGACTGCACCTGGTACCATCTGGCGGCGTACTGGTTTCTTTCGGCGGCATCCAGTTTGCGAATGTGAAATTTCTCCACACGTCTTTCACGCTCGTGCAGCACAGATACCGCCTGCCGCTCCGACCCGTGCTCCCGCACTGCACGTTCATACTCGTTTCCGAAACGGCTGCGCAGGGCGGCCTTCCGCCGTTGCATGGCCATGACGGCCATAGCTGCAACAACCAGAATCACCACGACGATGAGACCTACTATCTTGGGATCCATGTTCATGAGGCCTCCTCAAACAGGACTGAGCTCGACTCGCTCATTTAGAAGCGAGGGTCGGAACAAGGCGTTGTCCCCGTCAAAGTTTTATTGGGAGTGAAAAATCAGGATGAACTTTTTGCAGGTACTCAGACAGTGGTCACGGACGAAGGGGGAGAGAACGTGGCGCGGAGCTTGGAAGTCCGCGCCAGCGATTTATTTGGACACTGCCGCAAACAGATCTGACTTCAGCAGCGCCTGGAACTGCTGGTCGTTCGACTTGAAGTGCATCTGCACAATGTCATTCGAGCTTTCGACCGTCGTACCATCCAGCGCCATCTTCTCGCTCGGCGTTCCGCTCATCTTGCGATAGAGCACGCCCGCCTTCATCAGGCCAGAGATGGTGGCAGCGGTGACCGTATCAGAAGTCTTGATGTTCAGATCGAAGGTCACGCCGCTGGCGAAATTCATGGTGTAGTCGGAGGCCAGCAGGCGCTTCTTCACCGTGTCGTAATCGGTGAGCGAGCCGGCCTGACCCAGTGCCGAGCGCATCATGTTCTGCGTTCCCTGCTGATCGAGCACGCTCCAGATAGAAGCGTTCTGCACGCTGGTGATCAGGTCGTCGATGACAGTGTTCGTCTGCACCGATTCGGCACCGTTATCGCGTACGTCGATGGCGCCCTTGATGGCCGAGTTCTCGCCAAAGAGGATGGTGGTGGGGTCAAGAAAGACCATCTGCATGCCGTTACCCATCGGGTAAATGTCAGAGAGCAGATACTTCTCCGGCTTGATCTTCCTGGTCTTCATCTTGATCAGGAATTCGCGCTGCTTGAGACGGGCCCTGGGCGATGCCCACGCTGCGCAGCATGCCTTTATCGGCGCGGTAGCTGACGAAGGTAAGCTGCTCGACATCTTTGTTGGGATCGATGCCCGCGCCTTTCAGCGCCGTCTCGAATTGCTTGACGTTGTCGGGCATGACGCGGTCGCGCAACGCTTGCGCCGTCGGCGAATCGCGCAGATCGCGATAGTCCACGGAGATGATCTGCTGCACGGCGGAAGGAATGACCGTCTGCGCATTGCTGCTTAACGATGCGGCGAAGGCCGGCAGGCTCATGGCGCCAGCCAGGAACAAGCAAGTTACGAACTGCTTCATAGACATCCTATTTTACTCGACTCTTCCAAGCAGAGATGCTGATGGGTTCGGTGCTGTTGCCCTAAACCCACGTTAGCCTAACCGATGGGCGAAAGTGGGGTACTGGGTTAGACAGGTGAAATGGAGGAATATCAGCAGTGCGGTGCCCCAGGTTCACGTCCCGGTGTTGGACGTTAACCTGGGTTCTCGGTCCTACACCCACGTTAGCCCAACAAATGGGCGAACGTGGGGCACCATCGGAAGTGTGCCACGAGGTGGAACACTATCCACTAACTCCCCACCGCCGCGACTCTCTGCTTCACGTCCGCCAGGAACGTCTCGTCCTTGAGCTCGCCGAGGTTGATTTCGACATTCGCGAGCGCGCCGGCGATTGCCGCATTTGCCAGTGACACTCCAACCGTCAGATCGGAGGCCATCTTCGGATTCGTCATCGGGCGCAGTGATTCGATGATCTGACGCGCCTCCTTCGCGCGCTCGGCTACGACCAGCGGAATCAGCGTGGCTTTCTTCGTCGCCGCTTCCACCTCGGCCTGCGCCTCAGGATGCTCTTTCGTCTTCTTGAAAGCCGCCATCACTTCGTTGAACGACTCGGCGTCAGCATCGATGGATGCTTTGAACTGCTCGCGCAATTCCGCCAGACGCGCCAGCGCATCGCTCAACTCGCGTTCGTACTGCACGTAAGCTTTCTTGCCGCGCGACATTCCGGCGACCATGCTGCCCAGCGCCGCGGCCATCGCCGCGGTTGCCGCCGAAGCAGAGCCGCCGCCCGGCGCAGCTGTAGGCGCGGCCAGTTGTTCGACGAAGGGCTCGACTCCGGCGCGGATTCCGCCTACCGCGACTTTCCCGCTCATCACCGCAGCCAGCCGGTTTTCGAGGATCAGCGACGAATCGAAATTCTCGACTTGCAGAAACCACTCCGCGGCATCCTCCAGCGCTTTCTTGGGGATGAGGCCGACGATCTCGCTGGACAACGGCATCACGCCATATCGAGCTGCTTCACGCTTTACGTATTCGAAGACACGCGCGATCGGCGTCTGGTCGGTGTCGGTCAGGTTCATCGAGACCTGCGCCAGCCCGCGCACCGGCACGCCCATGCCCTTCACGTAGCGCAAACCGCCATTCGAGAAGCGCACGGCCTTGCCGATCTTCTTCGCGATGTTGACGTCCGGCGTGTTGAGATAAACGTTGTAGGCGACGAGAAACTTGCGCGCGCCGACGATGGTCGCGCCCGCAGTGGGATGCAGCGCGGCCTCGCCGAAGTCGGGCTTGCGCGCCGGATTGGTCTTCACCTCTTCGCGAATGCCCTCGAACTGTCCGCGGCGCACGTTCTCCAGGTTCTGGCGCTCGGGCGTCTGCGCAGCCGCCTCGTAAAGGTAGACCGGGATCTTGTAACGCTTCCAGATCTCTTCGCCCGCGCGGCGCGCGATGGCCACGCAATCTTCCAGCGTGACGCCTTCGATGGGGATGAACGGAATCACGTCGGCAGCGCCCAGGCGTGGATGCGCTCCGGTGTGCTTGGTCAGGTCGATCAGCTCGGCGGCCTTGCCGACGCCGCGAATGGCAGCTTCGGCGACGTTGACCGGATCGCCGACCAGGGTGATGACGCAGCGGTTGTGATCGGCGTCCATCTCGCGGTCGAGGAGATAAACTCCGTCCATTTTCATGGCTTCGATGATGGCATCGACGCGAGCCTTGTCGCGCCCTTCGGAGAAGTTAGGAACACATTCGACGAGTGCAGGCATAAAGATCAGGATAAAGCAGAGGGGGCTGTTCCTCGAAGCAGAGATTCGGTGTCACAAGGAGATGTGCAGGTTGTGGCAGATGGGGGTGCCCCGTTCTACGCCGGCTTTTGGCGTAGGGCCCGATTCCCGCCGGAGCTGGTAATCTGTTACGTCATCGCCGGGGAAACCCTGGGTCGGAAATGGACTGCGGAAATAGGGGTCCTTCGACTCCGGCGCGCAAAATCGGCGCGCCTGCGCTCAGGATGACACCGGAAAAGTTTGTTTGCTCAGAATTCGTTTGTTCAACGGGTTTATTTGCTCATGATTGCACGGAGGGATTCATGAAAGATTCTGGTCTTCGCAACAAAGTCGTCATCGTCACCGGAGGGGCCAGCGGTATTGGCCGCGCCACGGCTCTGCGTTTCGCGCAGGAAGGCGCGCGCGTCGCCGCCTGGGACGTGAACGAGAACGCCGGTGAGGCCGTGGTGAAAGAACTGAAGGACGCCGGCGCCGCCGACGCGCTCTTCCGCAAAGTGAATGTCACCGACGCCGCTTCGGTGCAGGCGGGCGTGGACGAAGTGACTAGCGCGCTGGCAGAGCATCGACGTGCTGGTGAACAACGCTGGAATCCTGCGCGACGGCCTGCTGGTGAAAGTGAAGGATGGCGCAGTCGTCTCCACCATGAGCGACGAGCAGTTCGATGCGGTGATCAACGTCAACCTGAAAGGCGTCTTCGTCTGCACCCGGGCAGTCACGCCGCACATGATCGCCGGCGGCGGAGGCGTGGTGCTGAACGCGTCGTCGGTGGTCGGTCTCTACGGCAATTTCGGACAGACCAACTACATTGCCACCAAGGCCGCGGTGATCGGCATGACCAAAACCTGGGCGCGCGAGCTGGGACGCTACAAGATCCGGGTCAACGCTGTCGCTCCCGGATACATCGGTACCGAGATGGTGAAGCAGATGCCGGAGAAGATTCTCGACGTCATGGTGTCGCATACGCCGCTGGGCCGACTAGGCAAGCCGGAGGAGATCGCCGAAGCCTATTGCTGGCTGGCCTCGGACGGCGCCTCGTTCATTACCGGCACGGTGCTGTCGGTGGATGGCGGCGTGGTGGTGGGAACGTAGTCCGCTAACATTTCGCTCAGCAGCGAATAGGCGGGCGCCTGCCTTACCCTTGGCGATACAAGCATGCCCGAGTGTTACGCCGCCACTTCCCCGGGCGATATCTCATCCACGTAGCACCAGATCCAGCTTTCCCCGGCTCGATGGAGCGGATCAGCGGATGTTTCACCCGGTGGAAGTGCTTGGTCGCGTGCTTATTCTTCGAAGAGTCGCAGCAACCTACGTGTCCGCACTCCAGGCACAGGCGCAGGTGCACCCAGCGGTCGCCCAGCTTCACACATTCTTCGCAGACATGGACATCGGTAGTCGTGACTTTAATGGTGTCGAGATGCGAACATTTTTCTGCCACAGTTATCTCCTTGTCGAGCGCTCGAGCGCGTCGCGATCCCATTTACCAAGATCGGCTGCCGCTTCGTAGGTGCTTTGCAGAAATGCGAGCAACGCGGCGTTAGGAGACTCCGCGATGCGCACATCGTCGTACATCAACAAAAACTCTTTCATCACGGGATGATAGTAGGCGGCCGGCGGATTCACCTTTCGCTCGGCGAATCCAGCAGGTTCGGGCGCAGCGTAGGAGTAGAAAGCCGGGCCTTTGACGTCTCCACCACCCGGCCAGAAACCGGCGCTGCTGACTTCGTGCGAGTAGGCTTCGCGAGTGACAGGATCGGCGCCGGGACGCTCGGGCGCGCGGCGTCCGGAGAAGCGCGTCACGGCCAGGTCGAAGCTCCCCCAGAAGAAATGTACCGGACTGACCTTGCCAATGAACGAGGCGCGGAATTCCTTGAAGACACTGTCGGCCCAGACGAGAATCTGCCAGAACTTGTGTGCTGCATCGGCGTCATAGGACTTGTGCAGCAGTGTCCTTCTCGAAAGGAATGGTGAGTTCCTCCGGCAGCTCGACAGGGCCGGGTCCAGATGCTCACCGGCATTCCGAGTTGCGAGAGCGTCTTCATCAGCGACTGGTAAAAGTCGGCGACGCTTTGGGGCTTGAAGCGCCAGCTCTCGAACTTCGCCATCGCTGGTCTCGATGAACAGCTTGTGTTCAATGAAGTCGAAGCAGATTTCGAGGGTGCGGCTGCCATAGGGCATGGGAGAGGTGGTGAGTCCACGCGAGGTGACATAGAGCGGCACGTTCCACCAGTGATTCACCAGTGGCGACAGGCTGAGACGAATCTTGCCCACCATCTGCGTCCACATGTGAAGCGTGAATGCCGTGTCCTTCCAGGAGTCGTACGGCAGCTCGGGAAGGTTTGCGGCCTCCCCCGCAGGATCGCTCATGGCACACCCCTTTCTGCGTGGACAATACTGTAACCGATTCTCTGGTGGCGGCGGCAACCGTCTGGGTTTTCAAATTCGACTTTGTGAAATCTGCGGGCAGTGAATTACTCTAGTCGACGGCTCCTGCCGTGAGGAACGAAAGAATGCGCGGTCTGGTAACGCTGTGCTTTGTGATAGCTGCGATGTGTTGTCCAACATTAGCGAGCGGCCAATCAGCCGCGAGTGCGGGCTGCCCCCAGTCCAAGCTGCGCTTCGAAGTTTCTTTCTCAGCCAGCAGAGCGGGAAGCCGCTGGACGGCCGCGTGTACGTCATGTTGTCCACCGACGACAGATAAAGAGCCGCGCTTTCAAATCAATGACGAGCCCGATACGCAGCAATTCTTTGGAGTCGATGTGGATGGGCTCGCCCCCGGCAAGGCAGCGTTCGTCGACCAGCAAGCGGTGGGCTATCCGGCGCCGAGCCCCCCCTGCATTCCTGCCGGGCGACTATTACGTGCAGGGACTGCTCAATATCTACCAGACCTATCATCTGGCCAACGGCCACACCGTAAAGCTTCCGCCGGAACGCGGAGAAGGCCAGCAATGGAACAAGAAGCCGGGAAATCTCTACAGCAAGCCGCAGAAGATCCACATCGATCCCGCGCAGGATGGCAGCGTCAAGATTTCGCTGACCGAGACGATTCCTCCGCTCGAAGAGCCGAAGGACACGAAGTACGTCAAGCATCTGAAGGTCAAGAGCGAGTTGCTGACGAAATTCTGGGGAACGCCGGTCTCCATCGGCGCCATTGTCCTCTTGCCGGAAGGTTTCGATCAGCATCCCGAAGCGCACTACCCGGTGATCGTCTACCAGTCACACTTTCCGCGCGACTTCAGCCTTCCCTTCCGCGAAACGCCGCCCACGCCGGACCTGAAAGGCCGTCGCCGCCTGGTCGCGGAATACAGCTACGCTCTGTACCAGGATTGGACCTCGGGCAGGCTGCCGCATGTGATCATTGTCGAGTTGCAGCACGCCAATCCCTACTACGACGACTCCTACGCGGTGAACTCCGCCAATGTGGGACCTTACGGCGACGCCATCACGCAGGAGGTGATTCCGGCCGTCGAGAAGCAGTTTCGCGGCATTGGACAGGGCTGGGCGCGCGCGACCTACGGAGGCTCAACCGGTGGATGGGAAGCTGCCGCCATGCAGATCTTCTATCCCACGTTCTTCAACGACGCCTTCATCTGCGTGCCCTGATCCCATCGACTTCCGCGCCTATCAGATCGTCAATCTTTACGACGACCCGAACGCGCTGTGGCTCGAGAGCAACTGGGGCAAGGTGCCCGCCCGGCGGAACGCGAGACCGACGGCGCCGTGTCTAGCACCATGGACCGCATGAACCGTCGCGAACTGGTGCTAGGCACGCACGGCCGCTCCACCGAGCAATTCAACATCTGGCAAGCTGTGTTCAGTCCGGTCGGCGACGATGGTTATCCCAAGCCGATCTACGACCCGGTCACGGGCGTCATCGACCACGACGTCGCTAACTACTGGAAGGAACATTATGACCTGCGCTACATCCTGCAGCGCGACTGGAAGACGCTGGGTCCGAACCTGGTCGGCAAGCTGCACTTCACCGTCGGCGACATGGATTCGTATTACCTGAACAACGCCGTCCACCTGATGCAGGATTTTCTGGAGAATCACGAACTATCCCGTACTACGCCGGAGATTTCGATTACGGCCCGGGACGTCCGCACTGCTATACCGGAAGGATGGCCTGCCGGTAGACGCGGCGGGGTTAACCTGGACGCAGCGCGTTGTTCGGAAATCTGTGGATCGCATGCTGAAGACCGCACCTGCGGGGGCGGATGTCTCCAGTTGGCGGTACTGAGTGCTGCGCAATGCGGACCGCTACATGACTCAGAAATTCGTCCCGGCTTGCTCCTCAATTGGCGGGCAGGACGGGCGGGGGCACATCGGAAGGTAGCGCCGCTTGCGGCTGGAATGCATAACGCCGCGTGACCAGGTAATAAATCGCGATCGCCGAGATGATCAGCGTGCCGACGATGCCCGCCCATGCGCCGATCATGAACTGCTGCGGTTGCTGCGGGATATTCGGCAGATGCCACATCGCCACAGATTCAGTAAGCATGCGATGGTAGCGCTCTTCGCGTCCGGGCAGCACATAAAACAAGGCGGCGTTCACCCAGCCGAAGATGTAAAGCCCAATCGCTGCCAGCCGGCTGGCGGGCACCAGGCGCCACAATCCCACGCCAATATAAAGAGCCGCCGCCGCGAATACGAGATACACGATTCTGGCGCCGGTTCCCTCCGCGAGCAAGCCCAAAAACGAGATGGGAAATGCCCGCCAGGCACCCACCAGCATCCACGGTAGTCCCATGAAACTAAGCACCGAGAGAATGGCAATCGATAGTGGGCGGCGGCCGATTGCCATTACGTCGTTGTTACTTTCGCCTTCGAACCGGAGCTTGGTTTTTGCCCGGGTGAAGTAGTAAAGCCACCACGCTCCCAACGCCGCAACCGCCAACTGTATAAGGACCATCGCCGTTTTGAAGATGAATCCGAAGTTTGGGGGAAGTTGGGCCGTTGTTTCATTCGGCGGAGCTGGAAACGGCAGGATGGCGAATATCGCTGCCATCAACAGTCCGATGCCTGCCAGGAATCCGGCGAAGATGAGCGTAGAATACCGTGCCCATCGCTTCAGTTGGAAGATGCCAATGGCTGTCGCCAATCCCAGCACAGCGAAGACAAGGTAGATAGCGCTCAGCGCCAGGAAAAGAGCTGTCGGCAATTCAGGTTGGGCGGGAGTCTTAGGGGCAAGACGCGGGACGAAGGCCGTCGCTGCAGCTACGATCAGAACCAGCAGACTACCCAGAAACTGCAGCACAGCGGTGATGACAACGCCCACAGGTCGCTTCATAGTTGCGGCTCGGGGGCAGTATAGTCCCGAGAAAGTAAATTGAAAACAGGCAGGGCACGAGCGGCCGTACCCTGCTCCCCCGGCAATATTGATCGCTTCAGCTTTTCACTGCCATCGTTTCGCTGTCGATATCCTCCTTTGCGTTCTCCTCCTGTTTGTCGTCCTTCATCGAACTCTTAAAGCTGCGAATGCCGTCTCCTAAACCTTTGCCGAGTTCCGGCAGCTTCTTCGGCCCGAAAATCATCAAGGCAATGAACAAAATGACTAGCAGGTGCATCGGCTGAAAAAGACCTTCCAACATAACTTCTCCCTTTCATTGCGAGTTATGAAGTGCGGGAGAGACACGCTGCGTCCACTCCCGCGAGAGTCAAACTACGACTGACACTTCACGGTGCCATTCATGCCTTGCGGATAGAATCCCCCGGAGCAGTTGCCGCCGTGATAGACGATGTTCAGCACTTGGGCGGTGGTTCGCGCGATCGCCAGGCTGTTGCCATCGACATCGAAGGGATGCGCGGCGGTGGGCGGCACATCGAGTCCATCGACGGCCGGGCTGTTTACGCCCCAGTAAATGCAGGCAAAACGGAGCGCTCCTGCATGCTCGGCTTCAGTTCCGAGAATGCGCGCCGCAGCCTCAAGATAAGTTTTGCTGGTGATCAGCGGAGCCGCGCCTGCGTAGGCACTCACGCCGACATCTTCAAACTGCCGGCCGAGCTTCAGAAAATCCGATGGGTTGGCGAAGCCGTATCCCAGCGCGCTGAGGTTGATCGCCGGCTTCTTGACGGCACTCGCACCCAGCGCCGAGCGCAGATACTTCACATGATTCACCTCGTCGGTGCGCAAGCCGCTCGCGGCAAAGGCAAAGGGCGACTGCGCGATGCCGGGAACTTTCTGCCCGCCAGTGGTGGCACCGGTAGTTTCGGCTTCGGTCAGTATTCCAGCCCCAACCAGTGTGGTTCCCCAAGTGGCCATCAGGTAGAACTCTGCTTCCAGGTATTCGAGGTTCAGAGCGAAATTGAGGACATCGGTGTCTGTGACCGTGAGGCCGGTGGATTGATCGAGTTCCTGGGCGTGGGCGGATACGGCTTGCAGAACCGTTCCTCCAAGCACTGACGCTCCCGCCAGGCCTGCGGCAGCAAAACTGATTCCTTTGGCAAATGAGCGGCGGCTCAGCGGAGCCTCCACCAGTTCGTTCAGCTTATCTAGCTTACTCATGGGTTTCCTTCCTTCAATATTCGCGGTTGCTACTGCGGAACTGTAGGTCTTTGCTGCGGCCGCCAGGGTATCGACTGCAACGCTTCACTTGCCGAGAAAGGAGGGACTGGCCTTTCTTGTACGAGGGGAACGGCGAGACCAGCTACTTGGATTGGAATCATTCAGATAAATCGAGAGTCGCAGGTTTCGGCTGTGCTTTTGAGCTGCGGAATGGCAGCCGCGTTGACAAGTATTGCTTCTCAAAACGACCGTACAGCCACGACTCATCTATTGGTACTGCTTCGCAAAGGGGCTTCCGTGACGAGTCGCATTTTCGAATGTGCCGGTTGCCGAATCGTGGCCGCCTCTGACAAACTCCAATCGTTATGCCGACGCAATCCGAAAAAGGCCGCGCCTTCCGTGCGCTCCACGAGCGCGATCACGCTTTCATCATTCCCAATCCGTGGGACGCCGGCTCCGCGCGCATCCTGGCACACTTGGGATTCGAAGCTCTCGCCAGCACCAGCATGGGCTACGCGTTTTCAATCGGGATGCGAGACAACACGGTTGGGCGCGACGGCGTTTTGCAGCACATCGCCGCGCTCGCGGCAGCAACTGATCTGCCGGTCAGCGCTGATCTCGAAAATGGCTTTGGCGACGATCCATCGGTCGCGGCCGAGACGATTCGGCTCGGTGCTGCGGCCGGCATTGTCGGCGGTTCGATTGAAGATGCGACCGGCCGGGAGGAAGGCCCGATCTACTGCTTCGAACACGCGGTGGCGCGCGTCGAGGCTGCCGCGGAGGCAGCGCGATCGCTTCCTTTCCCCTTCACGCTGACCGCGCGGGCAGAGAATTATCTGCACGGCAATCCCGACATTAAGGACACGATCAAGCGGCTGCAGGCGTATCAGGAGGCGGGTGCAGATGTGCTCTACGCGCCTGGGCTGCGCACGAAAGATGAGATTGCAGAAGTGGTGCGGT
The DNA here is from genome assembly GCA_963698845.1 of uncultured Acidobacteriaceae bacterium. Lineage (GTDB taxonomy): Bacteria > Acidobacteriota > Terriglobia > Terriglobales > Acidobacteriaceae > Bog-257. Next base: position 353,649 of record CAVOSH010000003.1, on the reverse strand, counting down.
CGGTCGATCGTCCAGTGAACGCGCTGATGGGATTGCAGGGAGTTCGGCTGAGTCAGGCTGAGCTGTCGGAGATAGGTGTAAAGCGGATCAGCGTAGGCAGCGCATTGGCGCGAGCCGCGCTGGGAGCCTTCGTCCGCGCTGCAAAAGAAATGAAGGAACGCGGGACATTTGATTTCGCCGATCAGGCCGCGAAATCCAGCGAGATCAGCGCGATGCTGGGGTGAGGGTCGAATGCGTGGTGTCATCCTGCGCGCAGGCGGCGCGGGTTTGGCGACGCCGGAGTCGAAGGACCTCTATCGCTCCAGACTCAACCCTTCGCGATCATCTCGCTGACCAGCCGCGCGGCCTTTACTGCTCCCACAACCTTACCCGAGAAGATATGGATCTCGCCCGGGGATGTCTCCTGCACATAGAGCGTGCGGCGGTCCTGGATAGGGTTGTTCTCCACCACGCGCACGGTGAAACGCGAACCCAGGTACTTCGCTTCGGCTGACGCCGGTACCGCGAGGATTGCATCCTGCCGCATCGCCTCGAAGCGCGTCCACGCAATCGGTTCGAAGGCGGGCCGATTCAACAATGGGCGATACTGCTCCGGGATAGGCTCATCGGGATCGGTCGTGGTCCAGTGGTTCGTGTTCTTGGCCGAGCCCCACAGCGAGCGCTCGGAGTTGCCGTAGGGATCGAACGCCGTGAACGGTCCGTCGATTACAACCAGTGAGACGTGCTGCAACTCGCTTCGGCAACTGGATCAGAATCTTCTCCGCCACCTGAAACTTCACCGACTTGAACAGTCCGCGCGAGGGCCCGAGCCCATACACCGCCCACACCACGAAATCGTAGTCGCCGCGCATATCCGGCCTGAATTCGTGATGGTGCAGGCGCATGCGCAGCGATTCGATCTTCTTCGTCAGCTCGTTCCGCAGAATCTCCGGATCGTAGATCTGTTCATCGACCTCGTAACACTTGTCGATGAAGTCGAAGTTCATCCACTCTGGGCGGCATGGTCTCGCCGAAATCTTGTGCTCCGCCATGACCCGCTCAAATAAGTCCGGCGGCGTCTGCGAGCCTTCGAAGGGTATCGCGTAATAATGCTGGCTGGTGCGCACGATGGCCGGAGCGAAGGTATCCATGAACTCCTGGCGAGCTTCCATGGTCTCGCGAATGGTCTCGGGGCTGCGCGGGTAGTGATATCCGGAGTGAATGCGGAACTGGTTGATCGCCGATGCGGCGTTTAAGACGCCCAGCGGATCAAAGAGATGAACTTCGTGGCCCTGTTCTGCCAGTCGAATGGCGGTGGTGGCGCCGTAAACACCGGCGCCTGCAATGGCAACTTTCGACTTCTTTACAGTCATTCAGCGATTTCCTTCTTGGGCGCTGAGTCGGACGGGAAAACTCGAAACTTACTTCCCCAAAGGCGTACTCGCGGGATTCACCGGCACCAGAATTCCGTCGCGAATGGTGTAGTCGTAGCCGCGCCAGCGAATCGTGTTGCGGCCGAAGCTGGCGATCCAGATCGAGAACGCCACCAGGTCCCACAGCGGAATCATCACCATCTTCGGCCACAGACCTTTCTGCTGCATGCCCCAGATGCCGATCAGGTACGTGATGATGATGCGCAGCACCAGGTACGTGCCGAGATATCCGATTACCACCGGCCACGTGGGATGCACCGCTACCGCGATCAGAGCCCAGATCAGGCCCCAGGTGAAGATCAGACCGCGATGCCCCTGCCGCCGTACCAGCCGCATGACCGTCATCCAGCGCACGCGCTTGTAGAACAGATCTTTCAGCGACTGAAAATCAGCTACCGTCTTCACGATGTATGGCAGCAACTTCACTTCCGCCTGCTCGGCGACCAGGCGCCCCACGTTCAGATCGTCGGCCGGGCGGTTCTCGATCGACTCGTAGCCGCCGAAGCCGGCGATCTTCTGCTTGGTGGTGACGATCGACTGGCCGAACATGAACTTCACGCCGTCGAGCTGCCAGGCGGTCATGATGCCGGCGAAGAAATCGGAGATCATGCCGACCGACTGCAGATGCTGAATGAAGCTGGTCTCCTCGGTCGAAACGTAAAGCGTGGTCGCGCCGCCGACCTTCGGATCGCGGAACGGATGCGCGATGGCGCGCAGATAGTCAGGGCCGACGCGGATGTCGCCGTCGGTAATATCCAGCAGATCGTATTGCGCCTCGCGCACCAGGCGGGTGAGGCGGCCGATTTTGTCGTTGATAGCGTTGCGCTGCGAGCCAAAAAGCAGGCGGATCTGGCGATTCGGAAAGTCGCGCTTCAACTGCTCCAGCACAGGAAGCGCGGGGTCGTCGGGATCGACGCAGAAAACGACTTCGTATTCGCCGGGATAATCCTGGCGGCAGAAGCTGGCGTAATTTTCGTAGGCGTCTTCATCCAGTCCGCGAATCGGCTTCAGGCAGCTGATGGGCGGAAAGAAATCCGTGTTAGGCGGGTTTTCGCGCCGCGCGACCCGGAAGTAGCGGATGGAACTGAAGATTACCAGCAGGTAATAGATGCCGGGAATGGCGGCGACCGCCAGGACAATGTAGCCCGCGATCGTCAAAGCTTTTTCTCTCGCTGTACCGTAAACTGCCTCACCTTAAACCACGGTGGGCCGGAACGAACTGCGCGACTTCCAGCGCCGCGACTTGGTTGTGAATCGAAAGTATAAGCTAACATACGGGCGAAAGGCGGGTCGAGGACCTACGGCCCTCTGGAGCGAGCGCACGATGAAGTTCCTGATCTTCTTATTCTGGGTGGTGTTTGCCTTTGGCGCTGCGAGCGCACAGACGTCGGCATGGCAGCCGTCGCCGGGACATATCGCAGATACCCATTTGGCCCGGGGTTGCGCCGGATTCACACGCGCTTGCAGAGCCGGAGCAGACGAAGACCGAAACCCAGGAACTGGTGGCGGGCAAGCCGTGGACCTACATTGGCTATGTCTCGCGGCCTACCATGACGCTTTATGCGCCGACCACCAAGAACACGGGCGCTGCGGTCGTCGTGTTTCCGGGCGGAGGCTATCAGATTCTGGCCATCGATCTCGAGGGTACGGAGGTCTGCGACTGGCTCACCTCGAAGGGCATCACCTGTGTGCTTTTGAAGTATCGCGTGCCCGGCGAGGGACAATATCCGAAATCAGGGCCGTATCCGAAATCAGCAGCGGCGTTGCAGGATGCGCAGCGGACGGTCGGGTTGGTGCGCTTTCATGCGGCGGAGTGGCATATCGATCCGCATAAGATTGGAGTACTGGGCTTTTCCGCAGGCGGACATATCGCCGCGGCCATCAGCACGCATTTTGAGCATCGTCTCTACGCGCCCGTCGATGCAGCTGATCAAGAAAGCTGCCGTCCGGACTTTGCCGTGGCTCTTTATCCGGGACATCTGTCGCTCGCTACAAACAGTTTTGGGTTGAATTCGGATATCGCCAGCCACATCACGCCCCAGACGCCGCCCACGTTCTTGCTGCAGAACGAAGATGACCATGTCGACCGGGTTGAAGACTCGCTGAGTTACTATGCGGGGTTGAAGAAGGCTGGGGTTCCGGTGGAAATGCATCTGTATGCGCAGGGTGGACATGCGTTCGGGCTGCGCCGCACGAAATCTCCGGCAACTGCCTGGCCTCAGTTGGTCGAAACGTGGCTGGTAACGATCGGGATGATCCCCGGACAGTAGCTTTGGAGTTCGCAACGGTGAATGTCGAGCGCGGGAATGTCGATGCAGTGGCAACTTGCAGTTATCAGCGATAATCGGTGTTCCCTATGCGCGTTTGCGTCACCGGCGGTACAGGATTTCTCGGATCGTATCTTGTCCGCGATCTGCTCGTGCGAGGCACGAATGTCCGCGTGTTGGCGCGGCCGTCGCCTCGTGCCGACAGACTTGCAGTGGCCGGCGTTGAAATCACTCAGGGTGACCTGCGCGATCCTGAATCCATCGCGCGCGCGGTTCGCGGAGCTGACATCGTCTACCACCTTGCCGCCAAGGTCGGCGCCGCTCCTTATAAAGACTATTTCGAGATCAACGTTGGCGGCACGGAGAGCGTCGTGAAGGCGTGCGCGGCAAATGGCGTCGGACAGTTCGTTTATGCCAGTTCCCTCGCGGTGTACGGGCCGGTCGCCGAGGGCATGCGCATCGACGAAGACACGCCTTTCGACGATAAGCCTCAGCTGCGCGATCCCTACTCAGAGTCGAAGATCAAAGCCGACCAACTGGTCAGCTCATTCGTCAAAGCAGAACGGTCTGCCGACGGTGATTGTGCGCGAAGGCATCATCTTCGGTCCCGGACGCCGCTTGCCGGCCGGCATCTTCGCTTTCCGCCTCGGCAACACCGACGTCGTCTTCGGCAAACCGCAAAATCACTTTCCGCTGAACTACGTCGAGAACCTGATTGACGCGATGATTGTAGCGGCTACGCCGGGAATCGGCCTGCGCGAGGTCAACGTTCTCGATGACGATGGGCTGACACTAGGCCGCTATCACCAGCTAAAGCGCGCGGCCGATCATTCTTCGACGCGCTTCGCTTCGGGCTGGCCGCTGTATGTTGCCTCGCCGTTTGCCGAGGCCCTGCGGCCGATCATTCCCATGGGCGACACGCGCCTCTCGCGGCATCAACTGGAGCGCTCGCTGCAGGACCGGCGCTACGATACCAGCCGCATACGCCGCGAAACCGGATGGACGCCGCGAGTATCCTTGGAAGAGGCGATACAGCGAACCTTGAACGGCACGAGGCCGTTTCCGCTACAGCTCAGTGAGCCATGTTATGAGCGCGACTGATCCCTACAACCTGCAACGCTTTGTTGACGCGCAGGCGCCCGTGTATCGAGCAGGTCTGCGCCGAGCTGCGCGCCGGCCGGAAAACCAGTCACTGGATATGGTTCATCTTTCCGCAGATCGCCGGGCTCGGCTACAGCCCCATGGCACAGCGCTTCGCGATCTCCGGGCGCGCAGGAGGCGGTCAGCTACTTGCAACATCCGGTGCTCGGTCCTAGGCTGGCAGAATGCACGCGTCTGGTGAACGCACATGCCGGTCGCGACATCGTCGACATGCTCGGCGAGATCGATGCGATCAAGTTTCGCTCGTCGATGACGTTGTTTGCCAAGGTCGGCAAGGAGAGTCAGGTCTTCCTGCGAGGCGCTGCAGACCTTCTGCCGAGGCGAGATGGATGAGCTGACGCTGGAGAGGTTGTAGCGGAACGAAGCGTATACGCTTTAGCTGAATGATTCAGCCCAGGTTGACGCCACCGCAGCGCGTCAGCAATACGGACGTTCTCGCAAGCGATTGGAAGGGTGGAGCACCGCTTCAGCGGTGCAGCACGAGGCTTCCCAACGGGCTGCGGCATTAGCCGCTGAGGTCATCCGGGAGGCTTACCTCAGGCGCTAAAGCGCACGATCGAATCAGGCAATCTTATGCAGCCTGAGGGCGTGCTCCACCCCGCCGGATACTCAAGTGGCACCGAGGAGTGGTTTACTTGTTGACCGATCGTCTTTATTACACCGATTCTTTTCTGCATGACTTCGAAGCGCGGGTCGCATCTGTGACGAACGATGGCGGACGCACCGCCATCACACTCGACCGCTCCGCCTTCTATCCCGCCAGCGGAGGCCAGATCTTCGACACCGGCTGGATTGACGTTCCGGATGGGCCCGGATCACGACGCCTGCTCGTGAGCGAGGTCGCCGAGAACGAGCAGACCGGCGAGGTGGTTCATTATCTTGAAGCGGAGTCCGCGTCGCTGAAGCCTGGAACTGTCGTGCGCGGCAACGTCGATCCTGAGCGCCGCCGCGATCACATGCAGCAGCATTCGGGCCAGCACGTTCTTTCTGCGGCCTTCGAGAAGCTGTACGGTTTCGCCACCGTGTCGTTTCACATGGGCGATGAAAGCTGCACCATCGATCTCGCAACGGAAGCCGTTACGGCCAAACAACTCGCCGCTGCCGAGCGCCTGGCCAACGAAGTGATCGCTGAAGACCGGCCGGTTGAGATTCGTTTCGCCACTCCTGACGAAGCGCGCACCATGGGAGTGCGCAAGATCCCGGCTGCCGAACGCGAGAAGCTGCGGCTGATCGACATTCGCGACTTCGACCTGAACGCCTGCGGTGGCACGCACGTTCACAGCACGGGTCAGATCGGCTCGATCCTGCTGCGCAAGACCGAGAAGGTGAGGCAGGGCACGCGCGTCGAGTTCGTCTGCGGCATGCGAGCGGTTGCCACGTCGAGGCGTGACTTCGAAACCCTGACCGAAGCCGCTGGCCTTTTCTCTACTCACATCTGGGAAGTTCCGCAGCAGATCAGCAAGTCGCAGGAAGAAAGCAAGGCGGCGCAGAAGACGCAGCATCGCCTACTGGAGGAGGTTGCCGAGTTGCAGGCCGCGCAAATGCTGCAATCGGCCGAGCAGCGTGGCGCGCAGAAGTTAGTGGTGCAATATTTCGCCGAGCGGGACCTCGCCTTCATCAAAATGCTGGCGCAGAAGCTGACGAAGGCGGGACAATGTGTCGCGTTCTTAGCCTGTGGAGGCGCCCAGCCGTCGCTGGTCTTCGCGCAGACACCCGGACTCGGCAACGATATGGGCGCGCTGATGAAGCACGCGGTTCAGGCGCTGGGAACGCGCGGCGGCGGGAATCGCGATATGGCGCAAGGCGGCGCTCCGGATGGAGCAAGTGCCGAACAGGCCATACGCGAGGCAGCGAAACGGATAACATAAGAGAAGTGGGTAGTGGGTAGTGGATAGAACCGCAGATCCCTCACTTCGCTCGGGATGACAATTATTCGGAGGCTAAGCTCTGACTAGCTGGTAACTGACCACTGGCAACTGACAACTGACAACTGATTTTGGACCAGAAACTCATTCTCGTGACCTTGCTGATCCGCCTGGGCGTTGCGGCGGCGATCAGCAGTGTGCTCGTGCGCGCGCGCCGCTTCCGCGTGCTGCTCTTCCGCGAGGAGCGCACCACTAGCGAGAAGATGGAGATCGTCTTCATCGTGGGCACGCCGATCGCACTGGGCGTGCTGGCGCGCCATTGGGTACACAACTTCTACGCCGCCGACATCGCCTTCGTAGGCGCGATCCTGATGGGCGTCATCGGCGGACGGCTGGTGGGCACGGCGGGCGGCATCCTGGTTGCGCTGCCGTCGCTGTTCTGGGGAGAGTGGCTGGCGCTGCCGATGTATGTGCTGGCCGGATGTGCTGCCGGCATGCTGCGCCACATTGCGCACGAGCGCAGAAGCGATCTGGTCGTTCTCGCCGCTCTTCGATCTCAGCATCTATCACTGGATCCGGCGCAGCATTCGCAAGTCGTTTATCGACTGGCAGACGTCGTTCTTCTTCCTGATTCTCGCGCTCGAGTTCGCTCACATCCAGTTGCACCTGGCATGGCCGCGCCGCATCTTTGCGCTGTACTCGCCAAATTTCCTGGGTGAAACTCGCCATCTACGCGGGCACGGTGATGGCGGTGGCCATCGCGCTGAAGGTGCTGAACAACGTCCGCATCGAGATGAAGCTGGAGCAGCAGGAACGTCTGTTGCTGCAAGCGCGCATGGAAGCGCTGCAGAGCCAGATCAATCCGCACTTCCTGTTCAACACGCTGAACTCGATCTCGTCGCTGGTACGCGGCAATCCCGACTCCGCGCGCGACATGATCGTCAAGCTCGGCAACATCCTGCGGCGCCTGCTGCGCAAAGGCGATTCCTTTGTGCCCCTGCGCGAGGAGTTCGAATTCCTCGACGATTATCTGGACATCGAGGTCGCGCGCTTTGGCCGCGACAAGCTGCGGGTGGTGAAGGAACTGGAGCCGAACTCGCTCGACCATCTTGTACCCAGCATGATTCTGCAGCCGCTGGTGGAGAATGCCGTGAAGCATGGCTTCGCGTCGAAGGTTGAGTGCGGCAGCATCTATCTGCGCAGCCGCTGTGCCGAGCATCGCCTGGTGATCGAGGTGGAAGATGACGGCGTAGGCATGCCAGCCGACGGCACCAGCGCCTCGTCGGGCACCGGCATCGGCATGGTGAATGTTACCGAGCGCCTGCAAGTGGTTTACGGCGACGCAGCCGAGATCAACATCGAAAGCCAGCCCAACCGCGGCACGCTGATTCGCCTGGTGCTGCCCATACTGGAAGCGGAAGAACTGGGCGGCTCGGTCATCGGCGCGATCTACGAAGAGCGCTCCAGCAAAGGATGAGTGCCGCCGGCTGAAGCCGGCTGTTGCCCTCAGTAGAAGAACTCAATTCATGCACGCCTGAAGGCCTGCTCCACCCTTCGGGCCCGGTTCGCATCACAGCCTGGATCGATCCAGTACGTCGCGGTAGTGCTTCTCATACATCGGAATGATTTTGCTGGCGCAGAAGCGTGCCTGTGCGCTGGCGCGCGCCTGTTCACCCATCTTCTTCAGCCGATCATCGTCGGAGAGCAAGTCGATAGCATCCTTCGCCATCGCATCCACGTCGCCGACGTTGGCCAGAAATCCCGTCTTGCCGTGATCGATAACCTCGGGCACGCCGCCTTCGTTGGTCGCGATTGGAACTACCTCGCAAGCCATCGCCTCCAGCGCCGCCAGGCCGAAGGACTCCAGCTCGCTGGGCATCAGCATCACGTCGGCGACACCAAGCTTCTCGTGAATGCGGTCCTGCTTGCCCAGGAAGTCGACCTTGTTGTGAATGCCCTTGTTGACCGCCAGCCACTCGGCGCGCGAGCGCTCAGGACCGTCGCCGATCATCAGCAGTCGCGCCGGAATTTTCTTCTGCACGCGATCGAAAATCTCGATGACATCGGGCATACGCTTCACCGGCCGGAAGTTCGAAAGATGCACCAGGATCTTTTCGTCAGGCTTGGCATAGTCGGAGCGGTGCTTCAACACCTCGGGCGTGCGCTCGTAGAGATCGCAATTCACGAAGTTTGGAATGACCTGGATCGGCGTCTGCACATCGAAGACCTCGACGGTGCGCTGCTTCAGGTAATTCGAAATCGAGGTGACGCCGTCGCTCTGGTTGATGGAGAAACGCGTGATCGGCAGGTACGACGGGTCGGCGCCGACCAGAGTGATGTCGGTGCCGTGCAGCGTGGTGACGTAGGGCAATCGGCGCCGCTGCGCGGGTGTGATCGCAACTCAGCATCTGGCGGGCGAGCATCGCGCTCACCGAATGCGGAATCGCGTAGTGCACGTGCAGCAGATCGAGCTCGTAGATCTCGGCCACCTCGGCCATGCGCGTCGCCAGCGCCAGATCGTAAGGCGGATATTCGAACAGTGGATACCGTGAGACCTCGACCTCGTGATAGTGAATGTTGGCTAGCGGCTCGGTCAGCCGGATGGGCTGCGAGTAGGAGATGAAGTGGACCTGATGGCCGCGCTGCGCCAGTTCCAGTCCGAGTTCGGTGGCGACCACGCCGCTGCCGCCGTACGTGGGATAACAGGTTATGCCAATTCGCATGTTGAGGCGCCTTGAGTAAGGCAGCGGCCTTTCCAGAGCAAGTCTACAGGTGTCCGGTGATTGGATGGCGGTGGCAAACAGGGGGATTCAGCTGCACAACATTGAAATCCAGGCGATTCAAGAATGAACCGGGAGGAATCGTCGATCTCCTGTCGGATTTCAGAAGCTTGAGGAGGGAGGCGAGAAAACTTGAAGAACGTTCGTTCGAAATCTTGTGAGGAGACTGTCGCGATCTCCATTCGGCGCTCACCGGCGAATTAGGTCTAGCACTCTTCGTCGGCAGGACGCCAGTAGGCCGAGCGCGCGCCGTGGCGGGCGGCCGCCGGGTATCGGGAGCTTCGCTCTGCTTCCTGAAACGCTCCACGACCGCCTGCTGCATGTCCTCCTTTTTTAATTCCGCCAGCAGCTCCGGGCTGATCTGCCGGCACCGCCTGGCTCTCTCCCGGTCATCACGCTTGTCCTTCAACATTCATCCTCCAATTAGTTTGTTATGACTCTTCGTTTATGTCGTTCCCTCACGGTTAAAACCGGGCACGGGGACTCACGCACAATTTCGTAGGCGTTCGGCCACATGAATCGGCTCAGCACCGGCACGGCCGGGCGCACACCTACAACCAGCAAGTCGGCTTCCAATTCTGCAGCCGTGCGCAGCACGGTTGGAACCACGCGGCCGGGCTCGATGCGTAGCGCGCACGGCACGCTGATCGCGGGGCCGAGCAGGGCCTGTAGTTTCGCTTCCAGGGCTTGCACAATGCGATGCGCGATCCGGGTGTGCTCCATCTCCTTCGGATTCGACCACGTGCAGCAGGGTCAGCTTGGAGTGGTGCTTCGACGCAAGACCTGCGGCATATTGCGCTGCCCGCTCGGAGGCCGGAGTGAAGTCCGCAGCCACCAGGATATTTTTGGGCGCCAGAGCGTGATCGACATGCCTGGCGCTCGGCCCGATTGTCAGCACCGGGAACCGGAGAACCTCGAAAAACCGTTCTCGGCCACGGAGCCCATCAGTGCTTTTCCCAGACCACCGCGGCCATGCGTGCCAACCACGATCAGGTCGATGTGTTTCTGCTGCGCGAAGTTCAGGATGCTCTCGCGACGTCGCCCTCCAGCAGGTAAAGGTGATAGTCCTCGCCTTCGATGCAGGAGTGCGAGTGCCTTCAGTTCGACCTTGAGAGCCTCCAAGTCGCGACGCGCGGCCTCTTTGGCGGCTACATAGGCCTCTGGGCCGGCAAGCATGAACTCGTCGCTGGGAACGACAAAGACGACGTAGGCCTGCGCCTGGTAGCCCTTCGCCAGTTTCAGTCCGAAATCAAGCGCCTGATTGGAGTAGCGGGAAAAGTCTGTCGCGATGAGCACATTGTGAATGCCCACCCCGATCGGTGTGAGCTGCGCTGTGGCCATGATGCGACCATTCTCCCCACCGAGGTGGGGGCCGTTACGGGAAGCGGGTGCCGCGTCACGGGAGAGGATGCGTCCAACCCCCTCCACCTCTAGGTCTGTTGTAGCGCATTTTGTGACCGCGGCGCTGTGATATACGTCACCGCAGGAGTGACGCGTGGACTTTCGGAAATTCAGCGCCAACCGTCTGCATTGACCGATTGCTTTACCAATGCTTTTTCTGCTAGCGTTCGCAAAAGCTTGGCTTGTGGCTCATGAGAACTTCGTTCATGGCGGGATCATCCGTGGGTGTTGAAAAAGTCACTCTGATTTGCAGGTAAAGCGCGGTACAAGGAACGATCCCTTCCATGTGCTGCGTGATCTTGATCTTCGGAGGCCTGCTGATCATGATGGGCCAACATGCCCGGTCGGAATCTCTCTTTTACTACTTCAAGCTGGACGATTACATTCCTGAAAGCCACCTGCTGCGGCTGATTGATAAGCACATCAGCTTCGCCTTTGTCCGCGAGCAACTGAAGGACAGCTACAGCGATATGGGACGACCGTCGATCGATCCCGAACTGCTGCTGCGGATCCTGCTGATCGGCTACCTGTACGGCATCACCAGCGAGCGCAAGTTGGTGGAAGAGCTGCGCATGCACCTGGCCTGGCGCTGGTTCACCGGGCTGGGATTCGATCAGGAGATGCCGCATCACTCCACCTTCTCCAAGAACCGGCACGGACGGTTTCAGGAGTCGAAGCTGTTCCAGCAGCTTTTCGAACAGATCGTGCAGCAGTGCATGGAGGTGGGGCTGGTGCGCGGGGACAACCTCTCGGTGGACGGAAGTTTCGTCGAGGCCAATGCCGCCAAGGAGAGCCGGATTCCGCGAGCCCAGTTGGCCGAAGCCGCCCAAGTGAACCTTACGCTGCGCCAGTATCTTTCTGAACTAGAAGAGCAGAATCCGGTGGAAGAGCCGGTACATGAGCAAGAACAGGTATCCACCACCGATCCGGATTCGACCTACGCTACCAAGGGCGGCACTCCCGCCCGGCTGGGTTACTACGACAACTATCTGGTGGACAATGCCAGCTGCGTGATCGTAGGAGTGCAAGGGACTGCGGCCCGGATGAGCCAAGAGACAGTAGCCGCTCAAGACATGATCGCTCGCTTCGCTGAATGGCAAGGGCGCGAACCTACAACGGTGGCCGCCGATGCCACCTACGGCAACGGCGAGTTCCTGCAGTGGTTAATGGAGCGGGACATCACACCGTACATGCGCACGCGGGACAGTGCTCTTCGCAAGAACAGTCCGCTCTATGGTCCCGACCGTTTTACTTATCGTCCCGAAAGCAACAGCTATCTCTGTCCCGCTGGCCAACAACTCAACTTCGTCGGTTTGAATGTCAGGAATCGAACCCACGCCTACATCGGAAACCGCAAGCGTTGCGGTGCGTGTTCGCAAAAGGCGCAATGCACCACGGGCCAGTACAAGTATCTGGCCATCCACATCCACGAACCCGCCCGGCAACGCGCTCGCGAGTTAGTCAACACGCCAGAGTTCGCTACCGCACAACGCCAGAGAAAGAAAGTGGAAGCCCTCTTCGCGGAACTCAAGAATCAAATAGGACTGCGTCGCTTGCGGCTACGCAGGATGAAGTTGGTTCGTGAGCAGTTCTTCCTGGCGGCGGCTGCCCAGAACATCAAACGACTGGTGCGCTTCCTCAGCCAAGCTCCAAATCCGGCTCTCCCTGCAGCCGCCTAAGCAAAACCGACCACAAACAAAACAAGAACCCCAGCGCCCAATCACACCAGGGGAATATCATCCCTGCGGAAGTGACTTTTTCAACAGCCACATCCGAAGTCACTAACTCCGAACTAACGCCACTCTATGCCCGCTATCTGGCTCGATTCATTCGACCTTTCCCAAACTTCGACTTCATCTTCCTCCGATCGCTCCGGCAAAGAGCGACTGAGTTACTGCAGCTTCGTCCTGGGGAGCGAGTTCTGGATGCAGGCTGCGGGCCTGGCGGAAGTTTTCCCTACCTGCTCGACAAGGTGGGACGCGATGGCGAGGTGGTTGGGATAGAAATCAGTCCGGAAATGGCGGCTCTCGCCAACGAGAGAATTCGGAACAACGGATGGCACAATGTACGCGTACTCGAATCGGCTGCGGAACAGGTCCATCTTGAGGAGTCGTTCGACGCGCTCCTGATGATGGGCGCGCCGGACGTTTACGGTTCGGCGGCTAGCATGGACAATCTCTTGCCACACCTTAGGGGCAACGCTCGCATCGTCGCCTTCGGAGCAAAGCTTAAGCATGCCGGCCCGGCAAGAATGTTGAACCCTCTGTTTCAATCCGCGTTTTCGAAGCTAACCTTCGCTTCAACACCCGAACTGAGTTATGAACCTTGGGCGCTGCTGAGCGAGCGGGTGGGTAATCTCCAAATACAGGAAGTATTCCTGGGTTGGATGTTCCTCGCCTCGGGAATGCTGGACAGCAAACGATAGCAATCGCTGTCTCTCGAGAGTCCAGGCGACTCCCGGAGCTATACGGCCTTCGCCGGCGTCTTCTCCCGCTCCACCATTGACTTCACGATCACGTACAGCACCGGGATGAAGAACAGGTTCAACACGGTAGAGAAGATCATCCCACCGAAGACTGTGGTGCCGACCGAGTGGCGGCTCTGCGATCCTGCGCCGCTGGCGAACACCAGCGGCAAGCACGCCAAGGATGAAGGCGAACGAGGTCATCAGGATCGGCCGCAGCCGGATGCGCGCGGCTTCGATCGCGGCGTCGTGAATCGAAAGTCCCTTGTGCGCGCAACTGCTCGGCGAACTCGACGATCAGAATGCCGTTCTTCGAGGCCAGACCGATCAGCATCACCAGTCCGATCTGGCAGTAGACGTCGTTCAACTGGCCGCGCAGCGACTGCGCGATCAGCGCGCCCAGCATCGCCATGGGCACGCTCAGCAGAATGATGAAGGGCAACACAAAGCTTTCGTACTGCGCCGACAGCGTGAGGTACACCAGCAACAGCCCGAGGCCGAAGAGCAGCGCCGACTGCTTGCCCGACTTGATCTCTTCCAGCGACAGTCCCGACCAGGAATAGTTGAAGCCCAGCGGCAGCTTTTTCGCGACCTGCTCCATCGCCTGCAGCGCCTGGCCTGAGCTGTAGCCGGGACGCGGCGGAGCCGTCGATTTCGGCCGAGCGGAAAAGGTTGTAGTGCGTAATCACCTGCGGCGAAGTCGACTCGGAGATCTTGACGACGTTGTCGAGCGGGATCATCTCGTTGTTTTCCGAGCGCACGTAGAACTCGCGAATATCGCGCGGCTGCCGGCGGAAGCTCTGGTCGGCCTGCACGTAAACGCGATAGGCGCGGCTGTTGAAGTCGAAGTCGTTGACGTACGCCGAGCCCATGTAAACCTGCAGGGCGTCGCTGATCTGCTGGATGGGCACCTGCAAACTGCGCGCCTTGGCGCGGTTGATCTTCACCACAAACTGCGGATCGTTGGCGGTGAATGCGCTGAACAGGCCGCTGAGGTCCTTGCGCGAGTTCCCTTCTCGCACCAGACCCTGGGTCACGTTATAGAGCTCCTGCACGGTGTTGCCGCCTTCGTCCTGCACCTCGAAGGTGAAGCCGCCGAAGCTGCTGATGCCGGAGATGGCCGGCGGCAGAAAGGGGAAGGCCTGAATGTCGGTCAGCTGACTTAAAGGGCCGCGCAGGCGGCTGACGACCGCGGCGGCGGAATTCTGTTCACCTTTGCGCTTATCGATGTTCGCCAGGTTCAGGAAGACCATGCCCTTGTTGGCGCCGCTCCCGGTGAAGCTGAAACCCACTACGCTGAACGCGCCGATGATGTCCTTCTCTTTCGCGCAAACCGCTTCCACCTGCCGCATGGCCTGCGAGGTGTACTCTACCGACGCTCCTTGCGGAGCCTGCACCGTGATCATGAACCAGCCCTGGTCCTCGTCGGGAACGAAACCGGTGGGCACGGTCTTGTAAACCACGTAGGTCGCCGCCAATCCGGCGAAGAAGATCACCAGAACAACATAGCGCAGCTTGACCGCTTTGTTGGCGCTGACAACATAAAGCTCGGTGGTGCGATGCATGACGTGCTCGACGCCGCGGAAGAATACGTTCTTCTTACCGCTTTCCGGTCGAAGCAGCAATGCCGACAGCGAAGGCGTAAAGGTCAGCGAGTTGAAGGCCGAGATCGCAATCGAGAAAGCAATCGTCAGCGAAAACTGCTTGTAAAGCAGTCCGGTTGTTCCCGGGAAAAATGCCACCGGAACGAACACGGCGACCAGCACCAGCGACGTCGCAACCACAGCGCCTGTAACCTCGCCCATGGCGTTGGAGGCAGCCACGCGCGAATCGCAATGCTCTTCCCCCATGTGCCGCTGAATGTTCTCGATGACGACGATGGCGTCATCGACCACCAGTCCGGTAGCCAGCACGATGCCGAACAAGGTCAGGGTATTGATGGAGAAGTCCAGCAGCTTGATGAAAGCGAATGCGCCGATCAGCGAAACCGGAATCGTCACCGCGGGAATCAGCGTGCTTCGCCAATCCTGCAGGAAGACGAACATCACCAGCATGACGCAGAGGATGGCCTCGATGAGCGTCTTCAGCACTTCGCGAATCGAGTCGCCGACGAAGGTGGTGGTGTCGAAGGCGACGGCATATTCCAAGCCAGGGGGAAATCGTTTCTTCAGGCGCTCGAGTTCGGCTCGCACCGCCTTGTCCACGTCGAGCGCGTTCGCCGTCGGCAACTGGCTCACGCCGATGCCGATGCCGTTGTAGCCGTTGAAACGCAGCTTGCCGCTGTAGTCTTCCGCGCCCAGTTCGGCGTGTCCGACGTCCATCAGGCGGACCAGCGCACCGTTGCGAGCCCGGCTTCAGAATGATGTTGTTGAATTGCGAGGCCTCGGTGAGCCGTCCGACGGCGCGCACGCTGATCTGGTACATCTGGGTGGTCGCCGTCGGCTCGGCGCCCACCTGGCCGGAGGCGATCTGGACGTTCTGCTGCTGTAAGGCGGAGACGACATCCGAGGCGGTCAGCCCGCGCGCGGCCAGACGATTCGGATCGAGCCAAAGCCGCATGGAGTATTTACGCTCGCCGAAGATCTGCACATCGGCGACGCCGTCAATCCGCTTGATCGCATCCTTGACGTAAATATCGACGTAGTTGCTGATGAACTCGTCGTTGTAACGATTGCCCTGGCTGTAAAAGCCGGCGGCCAGAACGAATGACGATGCCACCTTGTTGATGGTGACGCCGGTATTCTTTACCTCGTCGGGCAGACGACCCAGGACGCCTTGCACGCGGTTCTGGACATCGACGGCAGCCAGATCGAGCGGCCGCGTCAACTCGAAGGTGATGTTGATCGAACTGCTGCCGTCGTTGCCGCTGCTGGAGGTCATGTAGCGCATGTCCTGCACGCCATTGATGGCCTCTTCCAGAATGGTGGTCACCGAAGATTCGACCGCGGTAGCGTTCGCACCGGTGTAGAAGGCATTCACCGAAATCTGCGGAGGAGCCAGCTGCGGGAATTGCGCGACCGGAAGAAACGGAATGCACACCGCTCCCGCGATCACGATGAACAGCGAGGTTACGGTAGAAAAAACCGGACGCTTGATGAAGAAATCAGCAAACAAACCGAGTGCCCCTTGCTACGGAAGAGTGCGCTTTGAAAGGCACGGCTTCAGGCGTGCCGCCACGAGCTTTCGAGTTCCTCCGGCGCCCGTGAATGTCGTACCCCGACAAAACCACATTCACTTCGAGACCCAAGCTACTGCTGAATGACGACCGGTGCGCCGTCGGCCAGATTCTGCCCGCCGGCGACCACCACCCTCTCGCCCGGATTAAGGCCGCTGAGGACGGTGTAGTTGTTACCCGTGATCTCGCCCAGCTCCAGCGGCCGCTGATGCGCAACCGCCTTTCCATTGTCGTCGGTCGGCGATGAAGGCGAAGAACTGCCCGCTGATACGGGACACGGCAATCACCGGGATGGTCACGCCGGTATGCGTGTTCCAGACGATGCGGGCACGCACCAGTTGCATGTTGCGCAGCAAATCCGCCGCCTTGTCCGCGGGAGCCTTCACCAGGATCGACTGGGTTCCGGTTTCCACCTGCGGCGAGATGAAATAAACGTTGGTCTTCAGCAGCACTTTGCCGGCTTGGTCAAGTACCTCGACCGGCGAACCCATCTTGATGTCGCGCGCATGCTCGGAAGGAATGGAGATGTAGACCTCGAGTCCATTGCGCTCGTCGATGGTGGTCAGGGGCGTGGTGTTGGTGACGCGATCCCCGACATGGACCGGAACGTCGCCCACGATCCCGTCGGTCGGCGCGAAGACGCTGTAATACTTCAACTGCACTTGGGATGACGTGATCTGCGCGTCCATGGCTTTGACGTCAGCCAGCGCGCCGTCGTAGTTCGATTGCGCCTGCTCCAGGTCCTGCTTGCTGACCACTCCATTGGCGGCCAGGGCCTGGGTGCGATCGAGCTGTGACTTCGCCCACTGCAGAGCAGCCTCCTTCGAAGCCTTCTGTGAGTCGAAGTTGGAGACCGCGGCGCGCTGCCGGCGGGGATCGATCTCCATCAGTGTGTCGCCCTTTTTCACCAGTCTGGCCGGAATGCACGTGGATGTCGAAAATCCATCCTTCGACGTCGGACATGATGGTGGCAGAGTTGCGCGACTTGATGGTGGCCACGTACTCGGAGGCGTCGCCGATCTGCTGGTCCTGGACGGTCTGCACCTTGACCGGCATGGGTGGCGGTCCCTGCGGAGCCGCGGCGTTGCCACGATTGCATCCGGTAAAGAGAACGACGGAGGCCGTTGCAGAGAGAAGTACAAGCCCGAATTTCCAGGCGCTGAGTCGCGATCCACGCCTTAGCACCTGCGCACCGCTGTGAAGCATAAGTACCGATCGCCCCAAAATATGGGTCAACGAGTGAGTTGGTCTGTCTGTAATGCTCAATTCTAACCTGAGCTGCACATTTGTGGCTGCGACGCTGCAAAACTTGGGATTAACGGAATCTGGCTGAGACAGAGAACGCGTTCTGGCCGGCGGCAGTGCAGCTGCCGTTCCTTGAACCTTTTTTGCGCAGGGACTCCAACGTAAGTGGTACCCATGGTGGAGGTGGCGGTTTCAGGGCCAAGCGGATGTCTTGCTACACTGAAAGCTATGGCTGAGAACACATTCGACATTGTCAGCAAAGTCGACTTGCAGGAAGTCAGCAATGCCATTCAGCAGGCGCTGAAGGAAATCCACACGCGCTACGACTTAAAGGACTCGAAATCCGATGTCCAGCTCGAAGGCAAAGAGGCGCTTATCCTGACCTCGGCCGACGAATTCAAGCTCAAGGCCGTTAACGATGTGCTGCAGAGCAAGTTGGTGAAGCGTAGCGTTCCGCTGAAAGCGTTGAGCTATGGCACCATTGAAGCTGCCGCCGGATCGACCGTGCGCCAGCGCGTCACCATGCAGCAGGGCATCCCCATCGAGAAGGCGCGTGAGATCGTGAAGGCTATCAAGAACTCCAAGCAGAAGGTGCAGGCTGCGATCCAGGGCGATTTGGTTCGCGTCAGCGGTAAAGACCGCGATACACTGCAGGAAATCATGGCGATGCTGAAGCAACAGGATTTCGGCATCGACATGCAGTTCACGAATTACCGAAGTAATTGAAGACAACAGGCAGAAAGAGTCCACCACGGAGGCACGGAGTACACGGAGATTGTGATGTTTCACTTGAATTCCTCCGTGAGCTCCGTGCCTCCGAAGTGAAGAACCTGCCCCAAGTGGAAGGATGCCGGAGGCGAGCGAAAGATTGAATACCGTAACCCGTACTGCCAAGGAAGTTTTCGACCTGCTGCACGACGACCTCGCCGCCATCGAGCGCGAGTTCGGTCGCGACACGGTTTCCGGCGTGCGGGCCATTACGGAGATTGGCGAGTACCTTCGCGCCGGCGGCGGTAAACGCCTTCGCCCCGCTTTGCTGCTGCTCTCCTGCAAGCTGATGAACTACACCGGCCAGGGAGCCATCAAGCTTGGCGCCGTGGTCGAGATCATTCACACCGCGACGCTGGTTCACGACGACATCATCGATGAAGCCCAGACGCGCCGCGGCCGTCCCGCAGCCAACACACAATGGGGCAATGCCAAGTGCGTGCTTGCCGGCGACTGGCTCTACATGCAGGCCTTCAAGATCGCCGTCCAGGAAAGAAATTTCCAGGTGCTCGATGCCCTGATCGGCCTTACGCAGGCGATGGTTGAAGGCGAGTTGCTGCAGATTGAACGGCTGGGCAAGGCTATCTCGCTCGATGAGCATTTCGAGCTGATTCACCGCAAGACGGCGTGCCTGTTCTCGGTCTGCATGAAGCTGGGCGGAATTCTTGCCGGCGCCAATGACGCCGATCAGCATCGCCTGGCCGAGTACGGACGCAATCTCGGCATGGCATTTCAGATCGTCGATGACGTGCTTGACCTGACCGCCTCCGAAGAGGTGCTGGGCAAGCCGGTAGCCAGCGATCTGCGCGAAGGCAAAGCGACCATGGCGGTGCTGCACGCGCTGGAGCGCTGCGATCCCGCGGAGCGCAAGATCATCCAGGCCGTCCTTAGCGAGTGCGGGTTCAACGGAACCAAGCCGTCCGACATCGTTGCCATCCTGCAGCGCCACGGATCCATCGACGCCGCCTATGCCCTGGCCGTCGACTTCTCCAACAAGGCGCGGGAAGCCATCTGCACTTTTCCGGACTCGGAGATCAAGCGCGTGCTGCTCTGGGTACCCGAGTTCGTGGTGGAGCGGGAAAGCTAGCCGTGGGCTCTCAGCTCTGAGCTTGGTTCTGCCGATTCCAACGCTCCTGCCCGAAGCGACAATCTCCGCCGTTAGACTTCTCTCCTTTAGCTCACGACTGATAGCTGATAGCTCATAGCTCACGGCTTCTTTTAAACTCTCCTTATGGCTACACCGCAGGAAATCGAAATCAAATTTCTCGTCCCTGATCTGAAGGCCCTCGAGAGAAAACTGAAGTCGCTCAAATTCACGTGCGAAACTCCTTCCACGCATGAGGTCAACACGCTTTACGATCTCCCCGGGGAGAAGCTCCGCCGCAAGGGCGAACTGCTGCGTCTACGTAAATACGGCGACAAGTGGAAGCTCACGCATAAAGCGAAATGTAAGCCGGGGCGCCACAAGTCGCGTGCTGAGGCTGAGACCGTGGTCATGGATGGCAAACAGATGGACGCGATCCTCCGCGAACTGGAATTTGCAACGTCTTTCGTCTACGAAAAATTTCGCTCAGAGTGGAGCGACGGACAGGGGCAGGTAGTTCTCGATCACACCCCGATCGGAGATATCGCCGAGATCGAGGGCAAGTCACGCTGGATCGACCGCACCGCGCGTGCACTGGACATCGACGTGAAAAGTTACATCACGAAATCGTACGGTGAACTTTTTCTGGATTGGAAACGTAGAACCAAGTGCAAGGCAAAGAACATGACATTTCGCGAGTGCGGGGAATGCAGGAAGGCTGAGAGAAAGAGCGCGAAACAGGCGCGCAACCGAGCCTCGTCGAGCGGCCCCAAGTCCAGTTCCCGCACTCGCTAGATTTCCGCGGAAGCCTGCGCCGGCTCCGGAGTTTAGACCATGCCGGGCCTGAACCGGAGCCGGAAGCAGTGAAAAAACAGCAGTGGATAGTTGTCAGGGGCTAGACAAGAATCGCGTCGAACCTAATGTACTGACCCCTAGTCCCTAACCCCTATTTCTTTACTCTCTCCAACACCGCTCCCGCAATCATCGGCAATCCAACCGTCGCGTCGAGCAACACCTCCGCAAAACGTCCGCCCTCCTCGGGAGGAACAAACTTGCCCCACGACACGGCCTCGCTGTAGGTGCAGCCTGAAAGCCCGCCCCAGTTCACCGGCTCCGGGCAGATGCGCACGCCATAGTGGAAGCGCTTCAGCGGCAGGTCTTCCCCTCCGCGGCGATGGCGCAGTTCGATGAATGGCCCAAACTGTTGCGCCCAGTTGCGCGGCACACCACCGCCGATGGTGAAGATGCCCAGTCGCTCCTGCTGCAGCAGCGTATCGGCGTAATGCTCCAGATCGACGAACGGATCGAAGTGCAGAGGCTCCTTGCCCGCTTTGCGGCGCGCACGATTGTGCAGCGCTACGTCGAGACCGATTTCTGAATCGCTGAAGGCCGGCACGAACACCGGCACATCCTTCTCATACGCCGATTTCAGAATTCCGCGATCGTTCACGTTCTGGCTGAGGAACTTCCCGATCTCGCGATTGATCTTGTACGAACAGATGACCTCGTTGTGGTCCCAGCCATTCAGAATCTTGGCGACGATGGTCTCCACGTAATCGAGATTCGTCTCCGGCTCGAGGGTGTCGTACACGCGGTTGTAGCCGGCCTCGTACAGCTCGACATCGTCCATCTTCGGGTCATACTTGAAGTGCGAGCGCCCGGCAGCCTCGACCAGTCCGTGCGCCATCAGCGCGCCGGTCGAGATGATGGCCCTCACGATGCCGCGATCGATCAGTTCGGTAACGATCAATCCCTGCTTGGCGACCGTCATCGCGCCGGCAAGCGTCATCACCACGAAGCAGTCTTTATCGCGCGCCATCGCTTCGAGTACATCAGCGCCTTCGCCCACCTGGCGGCCAGTGAATGCGGTGCGGCCCATGGCGCGGACCAGATCATCGATGCTATGGATCTTCGTGAGGTCGAGCGGAGCCAGCGGCTCCAGCTTGTCGGAGACAGGATCGTGAAGGACGCGCTCAATGCCTTCGCCCTGAGGTTGATCGTGCTTGTCGTTCAAAGTTCACCTCGGAAATTTTCTTCGATATGTGCGCGGACGGCACACGAACAACCAGGAGTTGCAGATGCTGAACAAACGAAGCTACAAGGTCATCCGGTCTGAGTCAATCGAGGAGGTATTTTCATCTAACGTTAACAACCGCTAGCAACGCACGCTTCGCGATCACGGGATGCTATGCTAGCAGTGATTTTTTCCCGGAGAAAAGTTTGCAGGAACGAAGTTTCAAGATTGGCATTGTGCAGATGTCGTGCTCGCCCGAACCGGAGCAGAACATGGAGCGCGCCATCGAACATGTTCGCACCGCCGCCGCCAAGGGCGCCGAGATCATCTGCCTGCCCGAGCTTTTCCAGACACAGTACTTCTGCCAGCGTGAAGATGTGGCGCTGTTCGATCTGGCTGAATCGATTCCCGGCCCGGCGACGAAGCGCCTGGGCGATGTGGCCCGCGAACTGAAAGTCACGATTATCGCGTCGCTGTTTGAGCGGCGCGCTGCCGGTATCTACCACAACACGGCAGCGATTCTCGATGAAGGCGGCAAACTCGCGGGCATCTATCGCAAGATGCACATCCCCGACGATCCGCTCTATTACGAGAAATTCTATTTCACCCCGGGTGATCTCGGCTTCAAAGCCTTCGAAACGGATTACGGAAAGTTTGGCACGCTGGTCTGCTGGGATCAGTGGTATCCCGGAGGGTGCTCGACTGACCGCGTTGCAGGGCGCCAATGTCCTTTTCTATCCGACTGCGATCGGCTGGCATCCGGATGAGAAGGCGCAGTACGGCGAGGCGCAGTATGACGCCTGGCGGACCATCCAGCGTGCACACGCCATCGCCAACGGCGTTTACGTTGCGGTGCCCAACCGCGTCGGCTTCGAGACGGGTAACATTCGCGGCAATGAAGCGCCGGGTAAGGGCCTGGAGTTTTGGGGCGGATCCTTCATCGCCGATCCTTTCGGGCAGATCATCGCGCAGGCCTCGCACGACCAGGAAGAGGTGCTGGTCGCCGAAGTCGATCTTCATCGCATGGAAGATGTGCGGCGCAACTGGCCTTTCTGGCGCGATCGCCGGGTGGATGCTTACGCGCCGATCACGCAGCGGTTTATGGTCTAGCAAGTTCTGGCTGCGGCATGCTGGTTGGAATGCTTGGTGGAGCACGCCTTCAGGCGTGCATGATGATCGTTTTAGAGAATCTCGGCTTTAGCCGCTGCGGTACCCCGGAACAATCATCTCGTCGGCTGAAGCCGGTTGTTCAATTAGACGCGGTGAACTGCACTCCTAAAGGAGTGCTCCACCCGAACCCTCGCAATCCATATACTTAACAAGTGCCCAAGAAAGATCTCACACTTCCGGATACTCCTTCCGCGCTGGGCTATCGCATGCCCGCCGAGTGGGAGCCACACGAGGCTACCTGGATTGCGTGGCCGCATAACCGCTCCGACTGGCCCGGCAAGTTCGAGACGACTCCATGGATCTATGCGGAGATCGTTCGCCACCTTGCGCACGTGGAGCAGGTGAACATCCTCGTCGACAACGAAGCGGCTGAAGTCAAGGCCCGCCAAGTGCTGGTCCGCTCCCAGGTCATTTCGGAAAAGTTTGCCGCGCCAGGCAGAAACGCCGGCAACATCCGCTTCCTTCGCATTCCAACCAATCGCGTCTGGACGCGCGATTACGGCCCGATCTTCGTTCGCCGTGAGTCGAAGAAGAAAGATCTACCTGCGATCGCAGCGACGGCGTGGCGCTTCAACGCCTGGGCCAAGTACAACGACTGGAAGCTGGACGCTCCCGCGGGCGCCGAGATCGCCAAGCGGTTACGTATGCCGGCCTGGCAGCCGCACCTGCGGGTGAATGGCGAGATGCACACCATCGTTCTCGAGGGCGGCAGCATCGACGTCAACGGACGCGGCACGCTGATCACGACCGAAGAGTGCCTGCTGAGCGAGGTGCAGCAGCGTAACCCCGGACTCTCGCGCGAACATGTGGAAGAGGTTCTCGCCGACTATCTGGGCATCGAGAAGGTCATCTGGCTGGAGCGTGGCATTGCCGGCGACGATACGCACGGCCACGTCGACGACATCACGCGCTTCGTCGGACCGCGCACCGTGGTCACCGCTTATGAGCCTGATCCCGACGATCCCAATCACGAGCCGCTCAGCGATAATTTCCGCTGGCTGAAGAAGAGTACCGATCAGTCAGGCAAACCGCTGAAGGTGGTGAAGCTGCCCATGCCGGCGCCGGTGTACTTCGAGGGCCAGCGCCTCCCCGCCAGCTACGCCAACTTTTACATTGCGAACAAGCTGGTGCTGGTCCCGACCTTCGGCGATCCCAACGATCGCGTGGCGCTGAACACGTTGGCCGAAGTATTTCCCGATCGCGAGATCGTCGGCATCTACTGCCGCGACTTCATCTGGGGATTGGGAGCATTGCACTGCATGACGCAGCAGCAACCTGCGCCCTAGCTTCAGGCGTGCTTCCGGTCGAGGATGAGTTTCGTCACGAAGTACAGTCCCGCGGCAATGCCGGCATAAAGAAAGCCATTGCCAAAGACGATGGAGCTCGCCGTGACAATCGCCATCAGTTGCGCGTCGGCCATCGGACCGACGGCGATGGTAAGGATATAGGGCGGACAGAAGAACAAAGCCACTGCGGACGCGCCTCCGCTTAGCGCTGGCGGAAGGATGCCCCGGAGCCAGGCAGCATAAACTCCAATTGCGATGGCCACTCCCGCAAAAAAAGCCAGCGACAAGACTGCCAGAAAATATTTTTCTTTTACTGCTGCGGGCGGCTGGGCCACTTGAGTTGGAATCTCCACCCTCAAGTTTAGTGCCTTCCAGGGAATAACGCACAGACTGCAGTGGCACCCGCGTGGTATGCTGCCCCCAAAACTTCCGAGGAGGATCTATGAGCACCGGCGCTACTCCAGGTACGTCTTTCGGCACCGCAGTCCCGCACAACATGGTGACCACGGCGTTCACGCTCGATGGCTACAGGATTGTCCGGAACCACGGTCTGGTGCGCGGCATTATCGTGCGTTCACGCTCCATCGTAGGCACCATCGGGGCGGGTCTGCAGACGCTGGTGGGCGGCAACATCACAATACTGACCGACCTATGCGAGAAGACGCGGGAGCACGCCTTCGACCTGATGCTTGAACATGCGGCGCAACTCGGCGCAAACGCCGTCATCGGCATGCGTTACGACGCGACCGAGGTAATGCAGGGAGTGACCGAGGTGCTGGCGTATGGAACGGCTGTGTATGTGGAAAAGGAATAAATCGGGCAGTTGGCAACTAGCATTTGGCAAGAAGCATAAGGGGGACTTCACACGCGAGGTCGGCGTCACAGCGCTGATCGCCAAGGGAGAACTAACGGCCAAGTGCCAACGGCTAAGTGCTGTGTTGGTGAGCCCGGCAGGAATCGAACCTGCGACCCACGCATTAAAAGTGCGTTGCTCTACCAACTGAGCTACGGGCCCACAGTAGTTAATCTAGCATAGAAGCATCACGGCCAGCAGCGTTCGGCCCTCCGCCAAATTGCCACTTACGTTCGCGCTTCCGCATCAAATAAATGTGAGGCGATGAACGTGAAAGCTCCTGTGCAAGTCGTGATTGTGGGCGCCGGATTCGGCGGTTTAAAGGCTGCCGAAGGGCTGGCACATCTGCCCGTTAACATTACCGTCATCGACCGCAAGAACCATCACACCTTTCAGCCACTGCTTTACCAGGTTGCGACCGCAGGCCTATCGCCGGCGGAGATTACTGCGCCCGTTCGCGAAATTCTGCACCGTTATAAGAATGTCGAGGTCCTGATGGGCGACGTAAGCGGCTTCGACCTTGAACATCGCAAGGTGAAGTTCCACGGCCACGAGATGAGCTTCGACTATTTGATCGTGGCGGCTGGGGCGACACATGCATACTTCGGTCACGACGATTGGGAGCCGCTTGCACCTGGACTAAAGACTATTGAGGACGCGTTGGAAATTCGCCGCCGTGTCCTGCTGGCCTATGAACTGGCTGAGCGCGAGGCCGCATTGACCGGCACGCACCGACCGTTGAACTTCGTGATCGTGGGTGCCGGACCGACCGGCGTCGAACTGGCGGGCACGCTGGCGGAGATCGCGCGCAAGTCGCTACCCAAAAACTTCCGCAATATCGATCCCACCAAAACGCGCATTGTGCTGGTTGAAGCTGGCCCATCGGTGCTGAGCAGTTATCCCGAAGACCTGCAAAGAAGCGCGGTCAGCCAGCTACAGCGTCTGGGCGTGGAGGTGCGTACCAATTCCCCAGTAAGCGACGTGCAGTCGGGACAGGTACGCATCGGCAACGACATGTTCCCGGCGGAGGTAGTGCTTTGGGCCGCCGGCGTTTCCGCATCTGAGCTGGGACGCGCACTGGGGGCTCCCGTCGATAAAGCCGGAAGGGTGTTTGTCGAGCCTGATCTGAGCCTGCCCGGTCACCGCGAGGTGTTCGTCATCGGCGACCTGGCGACGCTGAAGAACAAAGAAGGCAAGCCTCTGCCCGGGGTTGCGCCCGTCGCCCTGCAGGAAGGCAGTTGGGTGGCCCGGCAGATCAAAGGCGACCTCGCCGGTAAATCGCGCGAGCCTTTTCATTACTTTGACAAGGGGTCGCTGGCGACCATCGGGCGCGCCGCGGCTATTGCCCAGTTTGGGAAGGTGCACATCTCCGGATTTTTAGCGTGGCTTACCTGGTTATTTGTGCATATCATGTTCCTGATCGGATTCCGTAACCGCATTGTGGTCATGTTGCAGTGGGCGTGGAGCTATTTGACGTACGAGCGCGCGGCCTGGCTGATCACGGGTACGTCCCGTGTGATTACTGTGCCGTCGATGGAGTACGCCGAGCGGGCGAGAATGCCGCATGACATTTCGGCGGAAGACGCAGAGGTCGTGCAGCCCGTAAATAAGCGCAGCGCCTGAGCAACAGCCAATCAGGACGCATTCAACATGATCGACGATCGCCGGCCCGCCGGTATCAAGGCACTCAGCATTCTCTTCGTATTTGGGGCGTTCATGAGTGGTATGAGCGCCATTCTCCTGCTTTTTCCCGGCAGCATCGTGGAAGGAACCTCGCGCGCGAGCGCTCAGGCCCAAGAAGGCTTCGCCGGCATGGGAGGCTGGACACTTCCCCTGATGACCGTGGTCTGCCTGGGATGCATCGTCGCTGCCGCCGGCTTGTGGCGCTTAGCGTCCTGGGGATTGTGGACCGCCGTCGTCATCCTTGGCGCTAACGTGATCGGCGATATCATCAGCATCTTCGCTTCGCGCGACTGGCGCACGCTGATCGGGCTGCTGCTTTTCGGCTTCATGACCTGGTACTTGCTGCGACAGCGGGCGCTATTCGAAACAGCACAGCCAGCAGCGACGGCGCAGAGTGAGGATCGATCAGCGCACACCTCGGCTTGACCGTCATAGGAGCCGACCGTGGAAATCCGGGTGCCCCGGGTCTTGCGGTTTTTGAGACCTGGGGGTTTCCCTTACCGATCAAGAACCTCCGGTGCACCATTCATTCGCGGTTTCCGAAGGAGTGGAGACTCGAAATTTTCGTTGAGATCAAAGTCAAAAGCCCCACGAAGCAAAAGCGGCTTACGTGGGGCACCTGCTATTTCTTGGCAAACACTATTCTCTACTAACCTACGCTGGCTACCGCCGCCGCTACTCTTGTGGCTTCCGGCAATGAGCTGTCCTGGGCCTCGACCACCGCAATGGTCGCGATGTTGACAATCTCTTCCACCTCGGCGCCGCGCTGCAGCAGATGGACCGGCTTCGCCATACCCGCGAGTATCGGTCCCAGCGTTTCCGCTCCGCCCAGCGTGCTCAGCAGCTTGCAGGCGATGTTGCACGACTGCAGGTCGGGAAAGATCAGCACATTCGCGCCGCCCTTCAGGGTGGAGAACGGGAAGGCCGCCTCCAGCTTCTTGGCATTGACTGCGACCCCCGCCTGCACTTCGCCGTCAATGATGAGCGACGGATCGGCGTAGCGGGCAAGTTCGACGGCCTTCTGCACCTTGTCGCACAGCGGATGCTTGGTGCTTCCGAAGCTGGAGAACGACAGCATGGCCACCCGCGGCTCGATGTCGAAACGCCGGGCCTCGGCGGCGGCGCACAACGCGATCTCCGCCAGGTCTTCTGCGCTGGGCTCGACGTTGACCGTCGCATCGGCCAGGAAGTAAAGATCTCCCTTGCGGGTGATGACAAGATATACGCCGGAAACCTTGTGGATGCCCTCGCGAACTCCGATCACCTGCAACGCCGGACGAATTGTCTCGGGATAGTTTTGCGTGACTCCGGAGACGATGGCATCGGCGTCGCCCATGCGCACCATCATGGAGCCAAAGATATTGCGCTCGTTCATCAGTTCGTCCGCCGCTCCCAGGGTGACACCGCGGCGTTGCCGCAGCCGGTAGAGCTCGTTCACATACTCCTGGCGCCGTGGCGCGGTTTCCGGATCGATGATCGCAATGCCATTGAGATTCAGCCCTGACTCGGCGATCTTGCGCTTGATCTCGCTGGGCCGGCCCAGCAGGATCGGTACCGCAATTTTCTCTTCGATCAGCACCAGGCAGGCGCGCAAGATCTTCTGATGATTACCCTCGGGGAACACGATGCGCTTGGGATTGGTCTGCGCCTTGTGAATCATCATGCGCATCAGTTCGTGCGCCTTTCCCAGGCGGTTCTCGAGTTGCTCGCGATACTCGGCCAGATTGACCGGGTTCTGCGCTACACCGGTTTCCATGGCGGCTTTGGCCACGGCAGCCGCCTCCCATACCAGCACGCGCGGATCGAACGGCTTGGGAATGATGTAGTCCACGCCATACTTCAAGGCTTCCACACCATAGGCACGGCAAACGGAGTCAGGGACATCTTCCTTGGCCAGCGCTGCCAGAGCGTAGGTCGCTGCCTGCTTCATTTGCTCATTGATGGTGGTGGCGTGCACGTCGAGCGCGCCGCGGAAGATAAACGGGAAGCCCAGAACATTGTTGACCTGGTTGGGGAAATCCGAGCGGCCGGTCGCCATGATGATGTCGTCGCGAACCGCGCGGGCTTCGTCGTAGGTGATCTCGGGATCGGGATTGGCCATGGCGAAGACCACCGGCCGAGGAGCCAGGGCGGCGATCATCTCAGGTGTGAATGCGCCCTTCTTCGACAGACCGAGCAACACGTCAGCGCCTTTAACGGCGTCGGCCAGGGTGCGGCAAGCAGTCTCCTTTGCGAAGCGCTCCTTGTAGGCGTTCATGCCTTCCTTGCGGCCCTTGAAGATGACACCCTTGGTGTCGACCATGGTGATATTTTCGCGCTTCACGCCGAGGCAGATGTAATGCTCGGCGCAGGCAATGCCTGACGCTCCGGCGCCGTTGACGACGACCTTGATTTGGTCCATGCGTTTGCCGGTCAGCTCAACCGCATTGACCAGCGCCGCACCGGAGATGATCGCCGTACCGTGCTGATCGTCGTGGAAGACGGGGATGTGCATCGTCTTCTTCAACGTCTCTTCAATGTAGAAGCATTCGGGGGCCTTGATGTCCTCCAGGTTGATGCCGCCGAAAGTGGGCTCCAGAAGCTGGCAGGCTTTGATGATCTCGTCGGCGTTCTTGGTGTCGAGCTCGATATCGAAGACATCGATGTCGGCGAAGCGTTTGAACAGGACACCCTTGCCCTCCATGACCGGCTTGCCGGCCAGAGCGCCGATATCGCCGAGGCCGAGTACCGCCGTTCCATTGGTAACCACTGCAACCAGATTGCCTTTGGCGGTGTACTTGTAGGCGTCCTGGGGATTCTTCTCGATTTCGAGGCAGGGATCGGCTACGCCGGGCGTGTAAGCGAGACTGAGGTCGCGCTGGGTAAGACAGGGCTTGGTCGAAACGACTTCGATCTTTCCTGGCCGTGGCCCGTTGTGGTAGTCGAGTGCATCCTGCTTGGTGATTGCCATACTTTCCTCCGCGGAACATGAGTCGCGTACCCGGTTACAGCCGGGTCGCAAATGAACCCTCGTACGATTCGGTCTCGCAATACGGGCAAGCATCCGACCGAACGGCCTTAACTATGTAGAAATCAACCAGATTTCCTATTTTGAGCATGTTCCTGTTTGGAACACTTCTGAAGTGCGGACGTCACAAGTGGGTGTGAGGGGCGACACTTTTCGAAAACGGGGAATTAAAGATTAGGGACTGGCAGCCAGCTGCCGGAACTCGGCTCGTTGTCCGAATTTACCGGGATGAATCGCCTGGAAATCGTGGTGAACGCGCTCTCGCTTCCAAACGATTTTGGGTACAGTGATGAACCAAGCGCGCAAAATCCGCGCGCACCCGTAGATGTTCTTCCTGTACTGCGGAGTTCCGGCTATCTGGGGTATTCGTGACTGGTGTTTTACAAGATATTCGCTTCGCCCTCCGTATGCTGGTGAAGTCTCCCGCGTTCTCAGCTGCGGTAATGGTTACGCTTGCGCTCGGCATCGGCGCCAACACGGCACTCTTTTCCGTCGTCAACAGCGTGCTTCTCAATCCCCTGCCTTATCCGCGATCTCAGCAGTTGGTTACGCTTTACGAGAGCAAGCCCGGCTTGGATCAGGAGCCCATCAGCTACCCCAACTTTCTAGACTGGCAGCGAGCCGCACACAGTTTTTCCTCGATGGCGATTTACCGTCACGAAGATTACAACCTCGTAGGCGGCGGACAGGCCGAACGCGTAAACGGACTGATGGTCTCCTCCGCGTTTCTGACGACACTCGGGGTACATCCTCATCTCGGCCGTGATTTTCTTCCCCAGGATGATCACGTTGGAGCTGCTCCGGTGGTTATGCTCAGCGATGCTTTCTGGCATCGCCATTTTGGCGGTTCACCAGCCGCTCTTGATAATTCCATCGATCTCGGCGGTGTCAATTACACGATCGTAGGTATTCTTCCACCTGGATTCAGCTTTCTCGATACGGACCGCGACGTATTCACTCCCATCGGCCAACTGAATGACGCTTCGTTCCTTGACCGCCGGATTGACCTGAGCGCCCATGCCCTGGGTAGACTCAACGAAGGTGTGACGCTGGCGCAAGCTCGCGCCGAGATGGACTCCATCGCGCATCATCTCGCACTGGCGTTTCCCGATGCAGACAAGAATGTTGGAATCGCCGTGCTCTCCATGAAGCAGGACGTTGTCGGAAAGATAACACCCTACCTGCTGGTATTGCTGGGAGCTGTGGCGTTCCTGCTGCTGATCGCCTGTGCGAATGTCGCCAGTTTGCTGCTGGTGCGAGCGCTGCGCCGCTCGGGCGAGTTCGCGGTGCGTAAAGCGCTGGGCGCCGGAAGCGGTCGCATTGTTGCGCAGTTGCTCACCGAGAGCCTGCTGCTGGCGGCCCTGGGCGGTGCCGCAGGGTTATTGATTGCCTTCTTCGGAACCCGGACTGCCCTTCGATTCCTGCCCGAGGTGCTTCCGCGCTCCGGTGAAGTGTCGATGGACAGCCGAGTGCTGCTATTCACCCTGGGAGTTTCTTTGCTCAGCGGCTTGGGTTTCGGACTCGCTCCAGCACTGAAGTTTTCGCGCCAGAATTTGCAGCAAGTCCTGCGACAAAACACGCGAGGCGCTGGCGGCGACCGCCGGCGGCTTCATGCTTTCTTAGTCGCGGCCGAAGTGGCCCTGTCGATTGTGCTTCTCGCCGGCGCCGGACTGATGCTGCGTTCGTTTGCCGCTCTGCTACGGGTTAATCCCGGATATGAGCCCGAACACGCCATCACCTTCTCCGTCTCCCTGCCCCCGGCTCCCAGAGCTACACCGGCTGAAACTCGGGAGCGCCTTCGCCAGGTGGATCGCGAGCTGAGCGCTATTCCTGGAGTTGAATCCGTTTCCATCACGCTGGGCTCGCGTCCCCTGATCCACGACTCCGAACTGCCTTTCTGGATTGAAGGACGGACCAAACCGGCCAGCATCAACGATATGCCGCAGTCCATGTTCTATCTCGTGGAGTCGGGATTCCAGCAGGCAATGGGCATAACTCTGAAGCGCGGACGTTTCGTCAGCTCGCAGGACAACGAGAACGCACCCACGGTCGTAGATATCGACGATGTTTTCGCACGCCAACATTTTCCGGACCAGAATCCAATTGGCCAGCACATTCACATTGCGGAGTTCGACGTAGAAGCCGAGATCATTGGGGTAGTCGGCCACGTTCGCCAGTGGGGCCCGGGCAACGACGCGAAGGACGCAATCGAAGCCCAGTTCTACTATCCGTTTATGCAGATACCTCCCAAGCTGCTTCCGTTAGTCGCCGATGGAATGGCAGTCGTGCTGCGCTCCCAGCAGGATCCCAGCACGATCATAACGCCCGTACGCAGCCGCATCTCGGAGCTGGATCCAGGAGCGGTAGTCTACGCGGTGGAGACGATGGACGGAGTGCTGTCTAAATCTCTCGCCATTCGCCGCCTTTCCATGCTGCTACTCGGTGCCTTTGCGGTGCTGGCCCTGGTACTAGCCTGCATGGGTCTTTATGGAGTTTTGTCGTATTTAACTGACGACCGGACCCGGGAGATCGGTGTGCGCATGGCTCTCGGCGCCCGCCGGGGTGATGTTCTATACCTGGTCTTGAAACAGGGGGTGGGTATGGTGCTGGCCGGAGTCTTGTGCGGCCTCGTGCTCGCCTTAAGTCTGACATCGCTGGTGAGCAGTCAGCTTTTTGGCGTTACGCCCCATGATCCATTAACGTTTTTCGCGGCCGGTGGGCTGCTGGTCGCGGTAGGGCTTCTCGCATGTTACGTCCCGGCCAGGCGAGCGACCCGGGTTGATCCCGTGGTCGCTCTGCGGTCCGAGTGAGACGACGTTGCCCAGCCCCACATGTTCCGCGATCCGATAACGCGGAACGCCGAATGAGAAGCTAGCTAAGTTGTCACCGTGATCTGAGGATTACCCAGCTAACCGTTGGCGGGTGACCTTCTTAAAGCAATCCTATGCGCAGCGCGCCTTCTTTGCTTCTTGGCTCTTATGCCCTCGGCGCGCTCCTCAGCGGTGCGCCAGTGCGAGACATAGTGCTTGGCGTGCGCCGGCTCGGGAACGGAGGTGGCGGCCGATTGTGAACTGTCATCTTTTGTAGGCATGTTGTTTTCTCCATTGTCATCTTAAATCAGTCTGTCTACTGGTGTTTTGGCGAGCAGTAGAAGTGACCTTTTCTTGCGTGACGGCGGACCATTGCCGGGGCTAGGTGTTCTTCGTAGCGAAGACAACCGCTCCGCAACTCAGGGCAACGTTCCGCGGCGCAGGGCACATAGCACTGGCCCCTGAAGGTGCGCCCCTTCAACCCCGCTTCGGCTTGGCGAAGAGTTCCGCGTCCGAGCGCCGTATGTAGTTCACGTCGGCGCTGGCTGCGTCGGCAACATCGCCTGCCAGCAGTTTGCGGAAACCGATGCGGGCGATACCGTCGGCATGAATCCCTTCGACGAGAGAGGCTGCGACACCGGTGGCCTGCAGATTTTTCGCGATGGTTTCGTCCGCGGTGACGATCACGCTGGTGTGAGCGCCGAACTCCAACAGCTTCACGATGAATTCCCGTTGTAACCCGGCTTTGCTACTTGTCACCCGATATTCACCTACATACAACTCCCCGCGTCCGGCGTCCAGGACGGCGGTAACTTCGGCGGCCCCGCTAGAGATTGCCACTGCCTCGAGCATGGAGACCGTGGCCAGCGGCTTGTTAAGCACTTCACACAAACCCTTGACGGTCGCAAGCCCTACGCGCAATCCCGTGAATGAGCCGGGGCCCAAAACCACAACGAAGCCATCAACATCGTTCTTCGTGAAGCCGTTGTGCTGGAGGAGTTCGGCGATTACCGGCATGAGGCGCGCGGAGTAGGTGCCGCCTTCGAGCGTCGACAGTTGCAGGGTTTCGAAACTGTCGGCATCGCCGCGGCATAAGGCGACGCTGCCGTTTCGTCCGGAAGTGTCGATGGAGATGAGGAGCATGAACTCTGTGCCGGGCCCTCTGCAAGTTTTTGAAGGGTTGTCATCACGAGGAGGCCTTCAGGCCGACGAGGGATCTGCTTTCGGTGCGATCAAAGCAGATCCCTCACGCCAGAAAAGGGCGCTCGTGATGACAACCGCTCTGAAAACCCGTTTGTTGAGCTGTTACACGCCCTGGGGAGCGTCTTCCACCAGCTCCAGCAAAACTCCGCCGGCGCTTGAAGGATGCACGAACACATACAAATGCCCGCCCGCGCCAACCTTGATCTCGTCCGAAATGAGGCGCGTGCCCGCTGCCTTCAACCGTTCCACCGTGGCCGACAGATCTTCCACATTCAATGCAACGTGATGCAGTCCCTCGCCGCGCTTGGCCAGGAACTTCGCAATCGGCGAGTCGTCCGACAGCGGCTCCAGCAACTCGATGCGGCTTTCGCCCACCGGCACCATCGACAGGCGTACCTTCTCGGCCTCGACGGTTTCGTCTTCCATCGGCGACAGTCCCAGGTTCTGGTAAAACTTCTTGGCCTCGGCCAGCGACTTCACTGCAATTCCCAAATGATCGATTTCACTCATTCCGGTGTCCCCAATCTGTCCACAAACTTCTCTACTAAAGAGTACGGGTCGCGCTTGTGCTCGGCAACCTCCGTGGCATAGCGCAGCGCTTCGCTGTCGCTCATGTAATGCGACAACACCCGCTGGAAGAGCGCGTCACGCAGCATCTCGGCAATGCGTTTGCGCCAATTTTCAATGCGACGCGTGAGGGCGCGGTCGCTCTGCTCGAGATAGGCGTGGTACTTGGCGATGGTCTCGACCAGTTCGTCGATACCCGAGCCGCTGCTGGCCACCGTCTTAACAATCGGCGGAGTCCAGTCGCCGTTGAGACCGCCGCCTGAGCGCGCAGGCGTGATCGCCTGCATGGCGCGGATCTCGCGCTCAACGCGTTCGGCGCCGTCTCGGTCGGACTTGTTGATGACGAAGATGTCGGCGATCTCCATGATGCCGGCCTTGATGGTCTGCACATCGTCGCCCATGCCCGGCACCAGCACGACGATCGTGACGTCCGCCAGTCGCACGATGTCGACTTCATCCTGGCCAACGCCAACGGTTTCGATCATGACGACGTCGCGTCCGCTGGCGTCCATTACGGTGGCAACGTCGGCGGTGGTCGAGGCCAAGTCCGCCGAGCGAGCCCCGCGTCGCCATGCTGCGGATGAAGATGCCGGGATCGGCATGATGCGATCCGCATGCGAATGCGGTCACCCAGGATCGCGCCGCCGCTGAATGGGCTGGTGGGATCGACGGCGACAATGCCGATGGTCTTGTCCTGCTTGCGATAGGCGTGCGCCATCTGGTCGACCAGCGTGCTCTTGCCCGCGCCGGGCGAGCCGGTGATGCCGAGCAGCAGCGCCTTGCCGCTGTAGGGGAACAGGCCTTTCAGGATTTCGGTCGATTCAGGCGTGTGATCTTCAACGGCAGAGATGGCGCGGGAGAGCGCGCGGACCTCGCCATTGCGGATGCGGTGGATGAAGGCTTCGATGTGGGAGTTGGAGGTCACGATAATCTTTAGGGGGCGCTTGAAGGGTGCAGGGTAAGTCGCGCCGGTTTTGTGTCAGGGTACGACTTTAGTCATGCCGACCCTTCATTCTAATTTGTCATCCCGAGGAGGGCTTCAGCCCGACGAGGGATATGCTGTTGCTGGTTGTGGCAGGATGATGGGCGCGCATTCTGCCGTCCCTCCGGGACTCGAGCTCAATTGCCACTTCACCCAGCACTCCGCCTGCGGCTCCGTGCTGGGCTAGATTATGCCGCCCTTCGGGCTTTCTTCTTTGCAGGTGTAGCGCGGAACTCTGATCCCAGCTGGTTATAGAAAAATTCGGTTAGGGCCACAGAAGCCAAATGTTCTCCGTGCGCTCCGTGCCTCCGTGGCGAATTCTTCAATCCTTCAACAGCTGTCTTGCGATCACCAGCCTCTGGATCTCGCTGGTGCCTTCGCCGATGGTGCACAGCTTCACGTCGCGATAGAACTTCTCTGCCGGATAGTCCTTGATGAATCCATAGCCGCCGTGAATCTGCACGCCCTCGTTGGCGGCCTTCACCGCAACCTCGCTGGTGTACAGCTTCGCCATCGACGACTCCAGCGTGGTCTTCATGCCGGCATCTTTCATCGAAGCGGCGCGCATGGTCAGCAGGCGCGCGGCATCGATCTCCGTCGCCAGGTCCGCCAGCTTGAAACCGATCGCCTGGAACTCGCTGATCGGCTTGCCGAACTGCTTGCGCTCCTTCGAATAATTCAGCGCCGCTTCGTATGCGCCCTGCGCCATGCCCAGCCCCAGCGCCGCAATCGAGATGCGCCCGCCGTCCAGCACCTTCATTGCGTCGATGAAGCCCTCGCCCTTCGTGGCCCAGCAGGTTCTCCAGCGGGAAGCTCGCAGTCCTCGAAGATCAGCTCCGAGGTATCGCTGGCGCGCAGGCCCAGCTTGTCTTCTTTCTTGCCGATGCGGAAACCCTTCGTGCCCTTGTCGACGACGAACGCCGACAGTCCATGCGTGTGCGCGGTCTTGTCGGTGACGGCGATCACGACCACGACGTCCGCATAGCGCGCGTTGGTGATGAAGGTCTTGGTGCCGTTCATCACCCACTTGTTGCCCTTGCGCACGGCGGTACAGCGCGCGCCGCCTGCGTCCGATCCGGAGCCCGGCTCGGTCAGCCCCCAGGCGCCGATGAACTCGCCGGTCGCCAGCTTGGGAATGTATTTTCGCTTCTGCTCTTCGTTGCCGGCGATGAAGATGTGGTTCGAGCACAGCGAAGTGTGAGCGGCGACGATGATGCCCACCGAGCCGTCCACGCGCGACAGCTCTTCGATGGCGATGACGTACTCGACATAGCCCATGCCCGCGCCGCTGTAGTCGGTGGGAAAGATGATGCCCATCAGGCCCAGCTTGCCGAGTTCCTTGACGGTTTCCAGCGGGAAGGTGCCGGGCTCGTCCCACTTCATGACGTTGGGAGCGATCTCGCTCTGGGCAAAGTCGCGCACCATCTTCTTCAAATGCAGTTGTTCGTCGTTGAGCTGGAAATCCAAACAGATCCTCCGGATCGCGGGACGTGGCGCTGGCTGCGCGGCGTAAAAGATCAAAACAGGTGATTATACAGGGCAGGATGAGGAGAAGGACGAAGCGCCGCGTATCCAAGATTTTGGGTTTTGGGATTTTGGGATTTTGGGTTTTGGTAGTTGATGAGGTGAGACGGTGAGCAACTCAGCGGCGAATCGGAAGACCCGAACCCTCGCATGCCGGGCACGTCCCTGTTCCCGCGCAGTTGCTGCACTTCGGCTCGTCTTGATTCAGATGAATGTTCCCACCGCTACCCAAGCATTCGTGGCATCTGCCGCTGCACTCCGGGCATTTTGGGCTGTGGGTCGGCATGCGCCAACGGCTTCAGAGTAGCAAGTTCTCAGGCGCCATGCGGGGGCAGAAACAGATGGCCATCCGAACAGCGGTAGGCGATCACTTTTTCTTTGGCGGCAATCATGCCGAGACTCTTCGCATAAACGGCTTGGCCAGTTGGGGTTCCGCAGATGGGACACTTGACCGCTGAGAGCTTGCGCGTCGCTTGCATGCCTTCCCCTGTTTGGGTGACGCAAGAGAACCGCGAAGTGCGGGCGGATGCGTGATCCTACTTACAATAAAAGTGTACGCCCAATTAGTTGCTAGTCGCTAATCGCGGATTGCTCGATCGTTCCTTACCCACCACCGGCTTTAGAATCTCGACTTGCGTTGCGTGCCACTCACCGTCGCTGTCCTGCTCGGCCGTGACCCGGACTTCAGCTCCCGGGGTCAAAGCGTCTTCGGCCTTAGGGCGACGCTCCGCAGCGGGCACGTCCTCGTCATAGAGAATTTTCGCGCGAGAGATTTCGACCCGGCGCGCAGTGCCGTTGCGGCCCTGCACGTAGATCCAGCCCTTTGTCGCATTAGGATTGTCGACGATCGTGCCCCGAAATGAACCGAGTGTGGCGGTGGCCAGAACGGCCAGCCCGAGACTCAGCGCGACGACCCTAAGAACGCGCCCGAAAAATTCCATGCTAGTTTCGATGCAATCCGACCACCCCAACACCGTCATGGCACCATCGTTGACGCAATTTCGAGTGCAAGGAGAGGGGCGGGCGACGTTCGATTATGGTGTGCGGCTGAAGTCGTGAGAACTTCCGGGAGCTTGGCCCGCTGAATCAAATGCGGTTTGTCTGCGTGGGATACAAATCTTAACCAAACTCAAGCAGCGGCCAGAGGCGTGCTTCGTTCTAATAGATGTGTGTAATTGCGCGTAGAATTTAACTTTGGCTTCAGTTTTCTGTGTAGATTTAGCCTGCCGATGTGTAAAAAAGCTTCGCGCAACACGCTTAGAAATCTAGGGTTTATAGGGATGTCAGTCGGCCAGGTTCTCGCGCCGGCTGCCAGGTAAGCGAATTCGCCTCAGGAGAACGAAGTACCGAACAGGCGGTTGAGGCGAAAGGAGCTGCAACATGAAATCGCGGCGACGTTTTCAATCCATCTTCTAGCCTTGCTATTCGTCGCTCTCTCCACCGGACTGGTTTTGGCCCGCAGGATGACCAGGGTTCTTATCCTGCCCCGGCCAACGCTCCGCAACAGTCCTATCCCGATCAGGCAGGGCAGCAGCCTGCCTATCCGAACCAGGGACAGCCGCAGTCGTATCCCGATCAGTCGGGTCAGCAGCCGCCCTATTCCGGGCAGCAGCAGGGCTATCCCGCAGCAGGCGCAGGCGTCCCGATCAACCGGGCCAGCCGCTCAGGCCGGCCAGCAGCAACAGCAGCAGGACCCTCCGGGACGCGTGGCTCGCGTGCAGTACATGTCGGGACAGGTTTCCATGCAGCCGGGCGGCGTGAACGACTGGATCGCGGCCAGCCAGAACCGTCCGCTGACCTAGCGCGGACCGCGTGTGGACCGACAAGAATTCCAAGGCTGAACTCAACGTCGGCGACGGCTTCCTGCGCATGAATTCGGAGACCAGCGTCACGCTGACCAATGTCACCGACAACAACGTGCAGATCGAGCTCGACCAGGGCACGCTGGAAGTTACGGTCAGACATCTGGAGAAGGGCGAGATCTACGAAGTCGACACGCCCAACTACGCCTTCACCGTGATGAAGTCCGGTGTCTATCGCTTCGACGTTTATCCCGAACGAAGATCAGAGCTGGGTGACGGTTCGCAGCGGCTACGGCGAAGCGACCGGCAAAGGCGCGGCGGTTCGCGTGAACTCCGGCCAGCAGATGCGCTTCAGCAGCGGCACGTCGCTGGTGCACACCAGCGATGACGCTCCTGCGCGCGACGGCTTTGACGACTGGGTCCAGGTCCGCGACAAGCGGCTGGACGATTCCCTCTCGGCGCGCTATGTCTCGCCGGGCGTTATCGGCTATCAGGACCTCGACGGCTATGGCCGCTGGGTACCGACGCCGACCTACGGCAACGTGTGGGTTCCGAACTACCGTGCCGGCGGGCTGGGCTCCTTATCGCTATCGGCCACTGGGCGTGGATCGCTCCCTGGGGATGGACCTGGGTTGACGATCAGCCTTGGGGCTTCGCTCCGTTCCACTACGGCCGCTGGGTCATGCTATGGCGGCTATTGGGGATGGGCTCCCGGACCGGTGGGCTACTGGAATCCCTATTACGCTCCGGCGCTGGTGGGCTGGATCGGCGGGCCGGGCTTTGGCGTCGGCTTTGGATTTGGCGGCGGCGGTTGGGGTATCGGCATCAACTTCGGCTGGTTCCCGTTGGGATGGGGTGAACCCTTCTATCCGCGCTATTGCGGATGGGGACATGGCGGCTGGTATCGCGGCGGCGGATATGTCAGCAACAACTATGTCCGCAACGTGAATATCACGAATACGCGCATCACCAACATCAACAACGTTACGAACAACTATCGCAACGGCAACATCAACGAAGCGCGCTACGGCTTCCGCAACACGGCGGGAGCGGTGACGGCGGCTCCGAGATCGGCATTCACCTCTGGCGCAGCCATCAATCGCGTCGGCGGAGCGGTACCGAAATCGGCGCTGGGTCAGGGCACTATGCTGCACGGCGTGGACGCTACCCCGACTCGCCAGTCCGTTATCGGCGGCGCGGCGCAGGCGCACAACACGCCTCCCTCGTCGGCCTTTAACCGCGGCGTGGTAACCGCTAACCATGGCGGAGCAACGGCTAACCGGCCCGCGAACCTGGAAGCTGCCAACCAGGCGACCGCAGCACATGGCAACATGAACGCCTTCGGTCACGGCAACACGGGTACGACAAACGTCGGCGCCGCGAATACCAACGCCGCGCGTCCTTTGTTCAATGGAGCCGCGCAGAACGGGCACGTAAACGGCTCGCCGGAGACCACGCAGGCCAACAATGCTGCGCGTGGTCCAAACACTGGGGTTGCGCAGCCGGGTCACGTCAACACGCCAGAAACCACGCAGGCCGCCCGCGGTCCTGCGAGCACTGGAACCGAGGCGCGCATTGAGACACCGACCAGCCTGGGTGGACACTACGTTCCGCGTCCCCCCTCAGCGGGAGGCAATCCCACGGTGCGTTCGACTCCGTATGGTGGAGGCACGCCAACCAGCGGCAACACTTACGGACGCACCAACACCAGTGCGACGAATCCGGGTTACGCCAACAATCAGCAGCACGGCGCGACGAACTCCAATGTGCCGCGGCCGCCGCAAACGTATCAGCCGGGACACACGAACACGGCACCGCAGTCAGCAAACCCGTCGCATGGCGCGACGCCAACCTACTCGGCTCCGAAGGGCAACACCGGAAGTTCCTCCGGCGGCTCGAAGAGCAGCAGCGGTGGCGGTTCACACGGATCGGGGATGGCGATGTCGGCGCCTCGCCCACCGGCTGGCTACAGCTACCATGCGTCGCCGACGTATACAGCTTCGTCCAACTATGGCGCGGCGAGCAGACAGTACGGAACGTCCTATGGCAACAGCAACAGCAGCCGGGCGTATTCGCCAAGTCCCAGCTATAGCGCGGGACGGTCCTACAGCTCGACGCCAAGTTACTCGGCGCAACGCAGCTATGGCTCCGCACCGACGTATTCGGCGCGCAGTTACGGGTCGAGTCCTTCGTCCTCCAACCGAAGCTACGGTTCGACTCCGTCGCGCTCCTACTCGGCGCCTCGCTCCTCCGGCGGCGGGGGCAGCAGCTATCACGGTGGCGGCAGCAGTGGCGGTGGACACAGCGGTGGTGGCGGTGGACATCGGTAAGGCAATGCAATCTGACGAAACGGGCAGCCTGAAAAGGCTGCCCATTTTTTTACGCGTGAGTCGTGCGGCGAAATCGGAAGTCTAATGAGTGGACAAGAGATGTTCACCACGGAGAACACGGAGGGCACGGAGTTGGGGTGGCTCGACCAGGAGTTGGCGTTCGAGTGGATGCCCCAAACAACGAACGGCGTCATCCTGAGCGCAGGTGTTCGGGGTTTGCACGCCGGAGTCGAAGGACCGCTATCGTGACAGGATCGTAGCTAAAGCGGTCCCTCGGCTTCGCTCGGGATGACGCAAAGAGAAAATCGCATTCTGTAGCGAATACGAGGTGCTTCGTGTGAACAGGATGTGGCTTCCGTGATGAACAGGCTTTTCAGTGCCGCATGAGCCCCTGCTCTGTGACGTACGAACATCACACCCGGGCTTTGCGGCATATAATCATGAGGTGAGCAACTTGCTTGTAAAGAAAGTAGCCGAGGCGAACTTTCCCACCCGTTGGGGACAGTTTCGTATCTACGGCTTTGAAGGCGCTGCGGAAAAGACGAACGGCAGCGCTCGCAACGGTCAGAACGGCGGCGTAAAAGAAGAAGCGGTCGCGCTGGTGATGGGCGACATTCACGCTTCAGCACCGCTGGTTCGCATTCATTCACAGTGTCTTACCGGGGACGTGTTCCATTCCATGCGCTGCGATTGCCGGCAACAGCTGGAGCTGGCGCTCTCCATGATCGGCAAGGCAGGCGCCGGTATCCTCGTCTATGAGCAGCAGGAAGGCCGCGGCATCGGACTGATGGCTAAGCTGCAGGCGTACGAGCTGCAGGACAAGGGCTTTGACACGGTTGAGGCCAACGTCGAGCTGGGCTATGACAACGATTACCGTGAGTACAAGCTGCCCGCCGAGATGCTGCGGCAGCTTGGCGTGACCGAGGTACGCCTGATCTCCAACAATCCGGATAAGGTCGCCGCGCTGGAGAAGGCCGGGATCAAGGTTGTGGAGCGCATACCTGCTGAAGTGGAAGCCTACGAGCACTCGCAGAATTACCTTCGCACCAAAAAAGAAAAGATGGGGCATCTGCTGACCGGCTGGTAGCCTGCCCGCACTTCTGCCGAAATTTCTTCGCGTCCTCACCCTGGCATCGGCAAGAATGCAGCTAGACTAGCCCGCGCCCGGCGAGGATCCCATGCGCCACTTACGTCTGCCGACAGTCCTGTTGGTGGTCTGGCTGCGGAGGCGATTGCCGCAGAACGCATCCTGAACTTTCAGTCCGATATTCAAATTCTTCCCGACGCTTCGCTCCAGATTGGGCGGCAAGGTTTCGTCGGCCATTGCCTCGGCATCGTCGCTTCCAGTTCGAGTTCGGGCGGGGGCGGTGGTGGCTCCTCCGGCGGCGGTGGAGGCGGCGGAGGCGGGGGCTGGTGAGTGGAACTGCCCGGGTGAAGCCGTGAGTAGCCCACTCGCTTGTGCCGGAGCTCTCGTCAGCGAGCGAGTGCCTTCACGGCGCGGATTCTAAAAGGCTTTGGAGCGAATTGAGCCTGCCAGCAACCCCTGGAAACGAATTGCCGTCACACTATCAGCACGTGTTTGCAGGACACCACAGTCGCGTGTGACAAGGAGTCGAGGATGAATAAAGTATCTACAGCATTACTCGCAATTGCGTTGTCCATACCCGCCCTGGCTTTCGCCCAGAGCAGCGATCAGCAGGACACCACCAAGGCCCAGCAAACCCAGGCAAACCAGGCCGCTATGAATGACGTCAGCGGGATGAACACCGCGCCGCACAGAACCATGACCGGCATGGTCAGCGACAACGGGACCCGCTTCACCAGCGAGAACGTTTCGTACCAGGTCAGCAATCCTGACAAGCTGAAGAACTATGACAACCAGAACGTCACGGTGAAGGTTCAGTTCAATACCAGCAAGAACACCATCAAGATCGACAAAGTGAATCCAGGGCAGTAGCTAACTGCAAGTTATGGTTGCTAACGGGTCCCCATCCTCGCAACTCGCAGGGGTGGGGACTTTTGACGTTGGAGCGACATACTTCCTGGCGGAACGCTCCCACCGGCCCAGGGCTCGAAGCTAGCGCGTCTTCACCCAGGCTGAAAACAGCGGACCGGCCACCGACCACTCCGGCGAGTTCGGATTCCAGAAGCCAAGATAGATTTGTCCGCTGGTGTCGAAGTAGACGTGGGGGCAATAGATCATCCCTGGCAGTTGGTCACTCCACAGATACAGGCCGGTGAAGTTCTTCTGAGAGGCGGCTGAGTTAACCGGGATGGTCGTGGCCTTTCCCCCACCTTTCAGGACTTGTAAGACTTCCTGAATGAGTGCGGGATCGGAACTCCGTTTATGGGCTGCCGGGCCCTCCTGGGCGGCGAATTCGATCTGCTTAAACTTAGCTGTGCGCCAATCGAAGGGAGGGGTCTTAGTGTTTCGGAAGATGCCCAGCGGATACATATCGCCGGCCAGGATCACGTAATTCTTAGGATCCTGGTTTGGAATCGCATACAGTTCCGCCTTTTCTGCCCCGTCACCGTTATCCAGTTCGCCGACAATCTGCGAGGCAGCCGTGTTCACTGAAAGCAACGGGGCTTCGCTGTAGTCGCTCTCGTAAACCGTGCTTCCTGACGTTAGCGTAGTGCGGCGGTAGCCAACGTGAGTCGAATCGGTTTGCTGCATGGTGAAGAGAGGAACCGAGCGGTGGCCGTCAGCTCGCTGACAGGAGGCGAGAGCGATCACGACCACAACCGCCAGCCATCCTGCAAATGCAATCCTTAGTCGTTTCCTTTTAATCATCGTCGTAACTCAGCTGGCTTACTTTCCCAGCTTTGCTCGAGCAAGCTTCTTGACCGTTTCCAGATCGCCTGGCTTGACGACATCAATGCGCACCGCTGTTCCTTCGGCATACTTCCTGGCGTCGCGAATGAGCGCGAGCATCGGCGCCGGAAGTCCGCTGGCCAATGCTGCCTGAAGGGCGTTGTCGCCAAGAACATAGGACACTCGAAAGCAGCCTTGCAGCGGAGCCATGTAGAGGATGATCCGATCGCCGTTCTTCACGCGCAGCGACCACCCCAGCTCAGGCGAAGACGATCCCCACTCCGAGGCAACGAGATTCAGTTCGCTCGCCAAGTCGGACAGCAACTGTTCCCATGCAGATTTCGCATTACCGAGCGTCGCCGCGAGCTCTTTCGCGGTTGGCGGCTCATTTCGACCGCAAAACGCATTTGCCGGGCTTAGCGAGCCGGTTTTGTTTCTGATGCGCGCATACGATAGCGCCAAACTGCTCCGGGCGCGACTCGGTTCGTCACACATCATCGTGATAAGCCGAGCGCGTCGCCACCGATTTTCATCGAACCGTAACGTTGCCCGGGTCGCCGACTTGCCTGTTCGCAAGCGTGGCTTCTAGAATCGCAGATTGCTAAGAAGCGAGTTGGAGGAAGCATGGCAGCTCTGAACGTTGGTGACGAAGTACCGGACTTTGAACTTCCTGCAGTTACGGGCAACATCAAATCGCATTTCAAATTGAGTGATTACCGCGGTAAAAAGAACGTCGTACTGGCTTTTTATCCAGCGGACTGGACGCCGGTGTGCGCTTCGCAGCTGCCGGCCCTGAATACTGACCTGGAGCGTTTTGGCGCCTACGATGCGCAATTGGTGGGAATCAGTGTGGATTCGATTCCCAGCCATACCGCGTGGCAGAAGAAGGAAATCGGCGTCCTGGGCTTCCCTCTGGCGAGCGATTTCTATCCGCATGGACAGGTAGCGACGAAGTTTGGCGTTTTGCGCGAAGGCGACCCCATTCCGGGGATCAACGAGCGCGCCATTTTTGTGATCGACAAGAACGGTAAGCTGGCGTTCAGCAAGGTCTATCCGATTGGACAGGTTCCCAGCAACGATGAGGTCTTTGAGGTTCTGCGGAAACTTTAGCCGCTCCGTCGGCCAAAAA
Source organism: uncultured Acidobacteriaceae bacterium (assembly GCA_963698845.1). Classification (GTDB taxonomy): domain Bacteria; phylum Acidobacteriota; class Terriglobia; order Terriglobales; family Acidobacteriaceae; genus Bog-257. The sequence goes on along the minus strand of CAVOSH010000003.1, from coordinate 308,852 downwards.
AAATGAGGAGGGCTCGCGCCCTCCTCTAGTTGTTGCAGCTGTGCTACAGAGATCGATTACATCCCCGGGTGAGGAGTAATCGCCCCGAAGATACCGTTACCTTCCCCGAAAGCGCCGGCCGTAAAGAAGAGAGTGCCGGTTGGACCGCCGGACCCGCCATTGCCAAACGCGATCGCCCATAAGCCATCAATCTGCACGGGCAGATCATTCGGGTTGAACATGTTGCCCAGCCACGCGCCGTTACTGGCGTTGTAGGCGGTGATCAAGCCGCTGCCGAAGTTGCCGATCAGCAGATCGTTACTGAATCCCGGGAAGTTTGCGGGTGCAACCGCCACGCCCCACGGCGAATTCAGGTAGATGTTGCGAACCAGCCGGAACTGCAGATTGCCTTGGGTGTCGTATACATCGACGTAGCCGTTGCTCGGTCCCGGTACGTCGTCATGCTTGGCGGCATCCTGCTTGGCATATGTCACGACCAGTTTGTTCCCCGGGATCAACTGAATATTGAACGGCGCGTATCCGGACGGAATGGTGCTGTCCACGAACGAGTTTGGCCCGAACGAGTGGGCCGTGTAGGTTCCGTCATATACCTCCACGGTTGCGGCGTGAAAGTTCGCGACATAGAGGTAATTGGCGCCATTGGCGGATGCCAACGCCATGCCTTTATATACCGCGCCATTGTTGTTGTTTACGGTGATAAACGCAACCGTAGAGGTGTACCAGCCCGAGATGGTTCCATCCTCGGTGCAGAAGAGGAAGGGTGCCGCGAAGCCATGAATCTTAAAGTCTGTGGTAGAAGCGTTGTACACGGTACCGCTCGGGGTGCCGGTGCCCTGCCCGGTAGCAGAAGGAATCGTCACGACTAAAGACTGTGGCTGGCCGGTACCACTGTACAGAGTCGATAGTCCCGTCCCGTTATCTGAAACCCACCATGGACCTGTGGGACTGATGGACAAGCCCCAGGGGTTGACCAGGTTCGTGTCATTGAAGGCCCCGACGGCTGGAATGTCGGAGGTCAAATAGGCAATGTTCACTTTTTGTGCCAGGGCTGGAAGGCTGAAAAGCGCCAGGACCATCAGCGACGACATCGCTGTCCGAAGCACAGTAGAGGCCATACGTGGTTGCTTGGTATTGAGCATCGATTCTCCTCGTGATCAATCGTGAATTGCTTCCGGCAACTGTTGGTCCCCTACCTGCTGCCATAAGCTTTCAGAACTTTATTCGAGAATGCCCGGGCAAGTTGTCTTTGGAACGTCGCGGTATTGTCAAAACTTGTTTACAACTTTTCTGGAAGAAACCGTTTCGAGCTCGGTTTGTCACAGATTTGTGAATAGTCCGTTGACTGCCCCCTTTGAACTGGTATTAGCTGTAAATCACCGGAGCGAGGATGGAAAAAATTCTGGTTATCGAAGATGACTTGGCGGTGCAGCGCGCGTTGCGGCGCACCTTCGAAACGGCGGGTTTCGAGGTGGCGATTGCCTCCGACGGAGCGGTGGCGATGGATACGTTTCGCAGCACCATGCCCCGTATCGTGATCCTGGATCTGCGTTTGCCGGGGAAATCAGGGCAGGACCTCTGCCGTGAAATCAAGCAGGAGTCCTCGAATGTCCCGATCCTGGTGCTCAGCGCCGCCAGCGACGTCCTGGACAAAGTGCTACTGCTGGAACTGGGCGCTGACGATTACGTCACCAAGCCTTTCAGTCCGCGGGAGCTTCTGGCCCGGGTACGGGCAGCTTTCCGCCGTCTGAACCAGGCATCCGACAAGATCGAGGCTTTCGGTTTTGACGATGTGGAGGTCAATTTTTCCCGTATGGAACTCCACCGTGCCGGGCAATTAGTGCCGCTTACTCCACAGGAATTCAAAATGCTCCGCTTCTTCCTGAATAACCCGGAGCGGGTTATTTCGCGGACCGAATTGCTGAACGAGGTTTGGGGATACAACAACTATCCCACCACGCGAACGGTTGACACTCACATTCTGCGGCTGCGCCAAAAATTGGAGAGAGACCCGACCGATCCAGTGCATTTCCGGACCGTGCATGGCACGGGATACAAGTTCGTCAGGTGAAGAGGCACGAATGTTGACGGCGATGGGTAAATTGCGATTACGAACCAAATTTCTCATCGCCATGTTGCTGACCTCGGCCGGGCTGACGGCGGTTTCGTTGCTGATCGTGCAGCGCACGGTGGCGAGCCACATTCGACGTGGACTGACCGGTGATCTGGCCGACTCTGTACAGACCTTCCGCAATGTTCAAGCCGACCGTGAAGCCAGCCTGGCGCGACTGGCCGAGTTGATGGCGGACCTGCCGAACCTGAAAGCGCTCATGACCTCTCACCATCCGCCCACCATCCAGGATGGCTCGCGGGAGATGTTTCACTTATCCGGAGGCGACCTGCTCGCATTGGTCGATCCCACGAACAAAGTAGTTGGCTTCCACACCAAAACGCCGGGAATCTCGCGGCAACAGGTACAGCGATTAGTGGATGGCCGGGGTACGCTCACCGACTCATTGCAATGGTGGTTCGCCGGCGGGCATCTCTACGAGGTGGTGCTGGCTCCGATTTACTTTGGGCCGCAGTCGGACAACACCCTGCTCGGAGTGGTTGCGGTCGGCTACGAAATGAACGCAGCCGTCGCCCACCAGGTCAGCCAGATAGCGGCCAGCCAGGTGGCTATCGTCTGCGGTGACGCTGTCGTGGTCAGCACCTTGAATTCGCAACAGACAGGTGATCTGCGAAAGCATCTTTCAAATCTGTCGGCGCCGCCCGGGTCCGTGAATTGGAAGCTCGGCAGTGAGAGTTTCGTAGTTTCAGCGCTCACCCTGAATCCCGATGAATCCCCGCTGGTAACCATGGTCGTGCTGAAGTCCTACGACCAGGCCACAGCTTTTCTCGATCATCTGCAGCGCCTGCTGCTGGCTGTCGGCTTGGGGGCCGTACTCGGTGGCAGCATTTTGGTTTACTTCATTGCGGGAACTTTTACCCGCCCGTTAGAAAAGTTGGTTGACGGTGTCCGGGCGCTGGGAGGAGGAGATTTCCGTTATCCGCTGCATTCGGCGGCAGCCGGTGAGGTGGCCGAACTCAACGACGCCTTTACTCGAATGCGCGACAGCCTGCGTACCGCGCAGCAGCGTCTGCTGGAGGCCGAACGTCTGGCAACGATTGGCAGAATGGCCAGTTCAATTTCGCACGATCTGCGGCATCCACTGACCGCGGTCTTGGCCAATGCCGAGTTTTTGGCCGACGCCGAACTCACCCCCATGCAGCGCGAGGAGCTGTACCAGGAAATTCGCGTGGCGGTGAATCGGCTGACCGACCTCGTCGATTCGCTGCTGGAACTGTCTCGTCCGGCCGACTCCATGAATATCGTAGAGACGCCGGTGGAACGCACGATCAGCCGGGCCATCGAACTGGTACGATCCCATCGGCAATTTCAGAACGTAACCGTGGCCATCGAATCCAGCGGGCTACACAACGCGCAGTTCGACCCGCGAAAAATGGAGCGGGTTTTCTACAATCTGCTGCTGAACAGTTGCCAGGCGGCGCAGACAGGCGGGGGCCACGTGGGCGTCGGCATCACCGAACAGAACAGCGATCTGCGGATCCGCATAACCGATGACGGTCCGGGAGTGGAGTCGTCGATTCGCGACAAGATGTTCCAGCCTTTCGTCAGCTTCGGCAAGGAAAATGGCACCGGGCTGGGTCTTACGATCGCACAGAAGATCGTCCAGGACCACAGCGGCAGCCTGCAATTGGAAAGCTCGATGTTCGGACAAACGGTGATGCAGATTGTCCTGCCGCGCGTAAGCCGCAAATCTGCGCCAGGAAATGATACAGTCACCAGCAAATCCCAATCTTTCAGCAGCTGATGTATGACGCCGCCACTTCCGGGTCCCGGAAACTCGGTTGCATAGAGGTGCGACATGACAGACGCGAAGTATTTCCAGCCATTCGAGCCGCGCTTACCTCAACGTATCCGGCTGCGCTTAAGTCTTTCCTGCAGAACCACCGCAAGCCTGATGGGGTCCGCTCTATTAGCGTGCGTGGTGATGGTTGCGACGCTGCCTTGCGTGGCGCAAGCGCAAGCCCCGCCATCCTCCTCCTCCGACACTTCGCCGCAGAATGCCGCGTTCCAGGATCTGCAATCGCAGATACGCGAGCTGAAACAGCTGGTCTTGCAATTGCAGCAGCAGACGGTGGACAGCCACGCGGAGATCACGAAGCTGCGGGAAGAGCTGGAGAGCCGCGGGAATGGAGGCGGCGCTGAACTCGCCAGCGGTGAGCAAGCATCGGGTTATATCGCCTCGGGTTCGGGGCAGGTAGAGCAGCGACTCGACCACATCGCGGAAGATCAGCAGCTCCTGTCGAGCGAGATTAAGGATCAAGATCAAACCAAAGTAGAGAGTGCGTCCAAGTACCGCATTCGCTTCTCGGGGATCGTGCTCTTCAACCTGTTCGGCAACAGCGGCTCCGTGGAAAATCAGGATGTACCCACCTGGGCGATGCGCCCCTATCCTTCCGACTCCCCGGGTTCGGTAGGCGGCACCATGCGTCAGTCGATCCTGGGCTTCGAAACCTTCGGACCTGATTTCCTGGGCGCTCATACCAGCGCGAACGTTAACTTCGATTTTGGCGGCGGCTTCCCGGCCACTTATAACGGAGTTGATTCAGCTCTTGTGCGACTGCGGACGGCCGCCGTGCGCCTGGACTGGAAGGACACGTCCGTCATAGCAGGTCAGGATCAACTGTTCCTGTCACCGCTTGCGCCGACATCATTTGCGTCCGTGATCGTCCCAGCACTGTCATACTCAGGAAATCTGTGGGCATGGACGCCGCAACTGCGGGTCGAACATCGCTTTGCCATGGCGGGCAATTCCACGATAACGGTGCAAGGCGCGTTCATGGACCCGTTAACCGGTGAGCCGCCGGACACGGAATACTACACCTGGTATCGCGCACCAGACGCCGGAGAGGAGTCGCGTCAGCCCGCGTATGGAGCGCATATCGGATATTCCAAACCGATGCTGGGCCAGAATTTCATCCTTGGTGCCGGCGGATACTATAGCCGTCAAAATTGGGGATATGACCGTATGGTCAACGGCTGGGCCGGCATCCTGGATGCCAATCTTCCGCTCAGCCGCAAGTTCAGCCTGAGTGCCGAAGCTTATCGCGGCGCCGCTATCGGCGGCTTGGGAGCCTCACTCGGCCGAAGCGTGCTGTTCAATGGCTCGCTTGCCGATCCGAATACTTCCGTAGTCGCTTTAAATAGCGTCGGGGGATGGGCGCAACTGAAGTTTCGCGCGACACCTAAGCTGGAATTCAACGGAGCCTTTGGACAGGACAATCCCTTCGCCGGGGATGTTCGCGAGTTCGGCGATCAATCGACCAGCTACGCTCCTTACTTCGTCACGCGCAACCGTTCCGCCTTCGGTAACGTGATCTACCGGCCGCGTTCGGACTTGGTGCTCGCGCTGGAATATCGCCGGTTGCGAACGTTTACGATCTTTGACAGTAGCTGGGAAGCCAGTCAAATCAATATGTCGATGGGGGTTTTGTTCTGAGTAGATTGGCTAATCTCAAAATAGTTTTGGCGCGTTCGCTTGCGCTCCTGTGCTGTGTCGCTGCCGCTTCGATTTGCAGCGCACAGGGCGTCCAGGTAAGCGGTGCAGCGTTGCCGGAACCAGCGTCGCCTGCTTCCACTCGCTCGACCGTGGTGTGGCTCAGTCCTTTGGGCGGGGCGGCTGATTCTGCGCCAGTAGCTCCCATGCATGCCGTTCTCGCTCAGAAAAACAAAGCTTTCGATCCCAGTCTGCTGGTCATCACCAAAGGCTCCAGCGTCGAGTTTCCGAATCGCGATCCCTGGTTTCACAATGTATTTTCGTTGTTTGACGGCAAACGATTCGACCTGGGCCTGTATGAGGCGGGCTCCTCACGTACCGTGCGTTTCGACCGCGAAGGCATCTCATTTATCTTCTGCAATATTCACCCCGAGATGAGCGCAGTTGTGGTTGTGCTGGGAACTCCATATTTCTCCGTTACGAATAAACAGGGCGGATTTGCCATGCAGAATGTTCCTCCCGGCCGTTACATGTTGCACGTGTGGAACGAAAGCGCTCTGCCCGCAAAGTTGAACGAGCTAACCCGCGAGGTGCTGGTTGGGGATACGGCGAAGTCCCTGGGGACGATTCGCGTGCCCATAGCGCAGGCGGCCACGATGCCGCATAAGAACAAGTACGGCCAGGATTACGAACCGCCGTCCCCGAATAATCCGGTGTACGTGCAGCCCTGAGGTTCGCGCAGGGCTCGTTCAGCGATTACCGAAACCGGCGCGATACCCCGGCAGGAAATCCACGCCGGGCGGCTGCACATTCAACTGCCGCAGCAGAGTTGCCGCCTTTCCACCATCACGGCGACCTACAGCGCGGGTCACATGTAGTATTTGCCCCCGCCATTTACAATGCCTTCGACTGCCTAATCGCCAGGAGTTTTCATTCATGGCCACCGCTTCGGCTGAGCTCGAGACTAAATCCCTGCCCGTAAACGCTTATCAGCCTCTGAAACAGGGTGAGGTTTATGTGCCGCTGGTTCCACCCGACATGAGCTTGCCGGAGATAACCTGGCGCGCGGTCATTTGGGGAACGCTGCTGTGCATCATCTTCAGCGTGGCTTCGGCTTACTCGGCGCTGAAGGTCGGGCAGGGGATGGAGGCGGCGATTCCCATCTCCATCCTGGCGATCGGCTTGGCGCGGGTGTACAAGCGTCGCTCGACGGTGCTGGAGAACGTGATTGTTACCGGCATTGGAGGCGCATCGGGCAGTGTTGTGGCTGGCGCCGTTTTCACCATCCCGGCGCTCTACATCCTGCATCTCGATCCGCATCCGGTGCAGACCATCTTCATCTGCCTGGCTGGCGGCTGCCTGGGGATTCTCTTCCTCATTCCCCTGCGGCGTTATTTTGTGCGCGAGCAGCACGGCAAGCTTCCCTTCCCCGAAGCCACGGCGATCACGGAAGTACTCGTCACCGGCGAGAAGGGCGGCTCGCAGGCCAAGCTGCTGCTGCAGGCGACTTGCATCGCCGCCGTTTACGACTTCTTCATTACCACCTTCCACGTCTGGAAGGAGTATCTGAACTTCCAGTTCGTGCCGGTGATGAAGACGCTGGTCGATAAGAATCGGATGGTGTTCAACTTCGACGCCATCGGATTCATTCTCGGCCTGGGCTACATCATGGGCCTGCGCATTGCCATGATCTTCTGCGCCGGCGGCGTGCTGGTGAACTTCGTGCTGGTTCCGGCGATCTGGTTCATTGGCAGCCACATGGGCGACGTCACGGTCTATCCGGGAACCATTGCCGATCTCGCACATGACCGCCGCCGAAATCTATCGCTTCTATGTGCGTTACATCGGCGTGGGCGCGATCGCGGCCGCCGGTCTGGTCGGCATTCTGAAATCGCTGCGCGTGGTCGCGGGATCGTTCGGCATTGCACTGCACGCTTTCCGTCATGGCGAAGCGCCGCATATGGAGCGCACCGACCGTGACATTCCGATCATTGCCATACTGCTGGGCGTGTTGGTAGGGGCGATTGCTGTGGCAGTCTTCTACGGACAACTGCACGTCACCTGGGCGGTGCTGGCGCTGGGCCTGGCGCTGACGCTGCTCTTCTGCTTCTTCTTCACCACGGTTGCCGCTAACGCCATTGCCGCCACGGCGAACAATCCGGCATCGGGCATGACGCTGCTGACCGTGATCGTGTCGGCCGTGGTGCTGCTGAAGTTCGGGCTCTCCGGAACCACCGGCATGTTCTTCGTGATGGCTCTGGCCGGCATGGTCTGCGTCGCGCTCTGCGCCTCGGGACAATTCATCACCGACCTGAAGGCCGGCTACTGGATCGGCTCTACGCCGTCGGCGCAGGAGAAGGTGAAGTTCATCGGGATTGCGGCATCGGCAATCACCGCCGGTCTGACCATCGTCCTGCTCGCCAAGGCTTTCCAGTTCGGCGAGGCGGCGCCCGGAGACATGCGGCAGGTGCTGGTCGCGCCGCAGGCTTCGGCGTTGAAGGCGATCGTCGAAGGCTTCATGAGCGGCCAGCCAGTCGCCTATGTCCTGTTCGGCATCGGAGCCATGATTACGGTCGTGCTGGAGATGCTAGGCCTCTCGTCGATGGTCTTCGCCCTGGGAATCTACCTGCCGCTGCAACTTACCACGCCGATTCTCGCCGGCGGCTTCGTGTCGCACCTGGTGAACAAGCGTGCGGACAAGACCGGCGATGAGGCTGGCCGCTCCATTCGCGAGCGAGGCGTCATCGTAGCCGGCGGATTGATGGCGGGCGGAGCGCTGGGCGGAGTTTTTGGAGCGGCCCTGCGTCTGCTGCCAAAATACAGAGAAGAACTGATTCAAACCCCGTTCTATAGCAACGAACCGATATCGCAGACGATCTCCGCAATCATGTTCGTGGGTCTCTGTCTGTATCTCTGGTTCGCTTCAGTAAAAGGAAAGAAGGCTGCTTAATGGACCAGTTATCGAAATACATTGCTGACGCCGTTTTAGGGATTGACACGCTTTGGGGCGGAGACGTGATGTGCGCCTCGGGCACGGGACGCTTCATCGCCGACTCATGGTACTCGGACGAACCTCTGCCCGCTCGCCTACACCGTGGCTTCCGCCGCGCGGGTGCGCGAGACCGGCGGCGTGGGCGGAAAGACGGTCGATCGCGAGGCCGTCGACAAATATCTCCGCGAAGTCAATATTCCTGACGCGGTCGCCGGCGTTCGCAAGGAAGCCGACAAGGTTGGCGGGCCTGCGCGGGCAGTATCTGCTGAACCTGGCCGATTGCGTCGAGACCATGTGGGACCTCGCCATGGAGATTCTCGGCAAAGGACCGGCGGTTCCCTACGCGCGTTCGGTGGAAGCCTCGACCGGCAAGGCTCCTGAGCCGTCCAAGCCCGAAGCCAAGCGCGAACGTGTTGCCGAGTTGCTGGGCAAAGCCGGTTATCGACGCGTCGAAAGGCATTCTGGACGCCGTCGATGCCTGGCGGCGTGAGCGCACCTCGCCGATGGGATCGGTGAAGGCGATGGGAGCGGCTGTCATCGCATACTTCGACAACCTCAGCGCAGCGAACCTGATGCCGTACTTACCCAAAGAACTGGCGAGCGTTCCGCGTGCCAACATCGAGTTTCTGCCGATCAAGGACGCGTGGTTCTCGGGCTCGATGAATTACCTGGGCCGGGCGCGCAATGCCGACGGCTCTCCGCAATACGAAGCCAGCTACGAGATCAACGCTTCGCTGCAGATCAGCTTTCCGGAGTTTCAGCAGCTGGTCAGCCACGAAGTGGTTCCCGGACACGTGACGACCTTCGCGTATCTGCAGAACCTGTACGCGCGCGGGAAGGCGGGATTCGAAGCCACCGTGCTGACCATGAACACTCGCGCTGCGACGCTGTTCGAAGGGCTGGCGAACAACGCCATTCTGATTGCGCACGGCGTAACCGAAATCGACCAACTGCCCGACGAAGACATGCAGATCGGCGTGCTGCTCGCACTGTTGCAGGATGATGCCAAGAACCAGTCTTCGTATCTGACCTGGGGCGAAGGCAAGCCGCAAGCCGAGATCGCGAAGATCTTGCGACGGGATTTCCTGGTGAGCGAAGAGCGCGCGGACAAACTGTCGGGCGCGTGGGGTCGGCATCCGCTGCTAGGCAGGATGTATCTGCCGGCCTATCGTGCAGGTACGGACAAGGTTGCAGCCTTACGCAGGAAGTTTCCATCGGAACGCGTGCTGCCGGCCATCTACGGCTGCTACGGGATGGTGGATATCAACACTGTGGACGAGGTGCTACGCGCCCAGGCACAAAACTAACGGCGTATTCACCACGGAGGCACGGAAGACACGGGGATTGTTTTCCGTTTAAGTCCTCCGTGCCCTCTGTGCCTCCGTGGTGAACCGGCCTTTCTCAGGCAAATCAGAAGAGTGCTTAGCGGGTCACACAGCCTGCCCCGCGCAATATCCTGATGCCCAGGCCCACTGGAAATTGAAGCCGCCCAGCTGTCCCGTGACGTCGACCACCTCGCCGACGAAGAACAGTCCGGGCACCTTTCTCGCCTCCATGGTTTTCGCCGAGAGTTCATCGGTATCGACGCCGCCGGCCGTGACTTCGGCCTTCTCATAGCCTTCGGTGCCGGAGGGCAGCACCTCCCAGCGATGAAGTTGCTGCTCCATACTGTCGAGGTCGGCGTTCGTCCAACGTTGCGGAGGATGTAGCTCCAGCCAGCGCTCGGCTAGCCGGATCGGCAGCGCCTGGTGCAGGGCAACTTTAGCGGTGGATAGATCGCGTCGCGTGCTCCCCCTCAGCGCAGACGTGATCTCCTGCTCGGGTGCGAGATCAATCGCGATCGCCTGCCGTCCGTCCCAATAGGATGAGATTTGCAGAATTGCCGGCCCGCTCAGGCCGCGATGGGTGATCAGCATTTTTCGCGAAACTGCTGCTTACCGACGGAAGCAATAACTTCCGTGGAGACTCCCGCAAGGTCGCAGTAGTCCTTCCGATCTTTCGCGTTGAGAACGAGCGGGACCAACGCCGGACGGCAAGGCTGAACCGCAATTCCAAACTGCTTGGCCAATTCATATCCAAAGGCCGTCGCGCCAATCTTTGGAATTGAGAGACCGCCCGTGGCGACCACGAGCGTTTCCGACGTAAACTCCACATCCGTCGCACGGACAACAAAATGCGATGAGCGATCCACCGCCAGCATTTGGACGCCGGTGTAGCTCTGGACTCCCGCAGCGCGGCATTCGCTATCGAGCATAGCTGACGATGTCCTGCGCTGCCCGATCACAGAACAACTGGCCCAACTTTTTTTCGTGATAAGCGATTCCGTGCTTCTCGACCAGTGCAATGAAATCGTGAGGCGTGTAGCGCGCCAGCGCCGATTTGCAGAAGTGAGGGTTGGCCGAGAGGAAGTTCTCCGGCCGGCAGTGCAGGTTGGTGAAGTTGCAGCGACCGCCGCCCGAGATGAGGATCTTCTTGCCGATGCGCTCAGCACGCTCCAGGACGGCAACGCGGCGGCCCCGCTTGCCCGCCTCGATGGCGCACATCAAGCCGGCAGCGCCGGCGCCGAGCACGATCACGTCGAAGGATTCTCTGCGCAAGAGACGAGTTTCGGGCCTGGGCTCGAGCATTGTCAAAGCTGGATTGGAGATTAAGCGCTGTTGCGCATTTGCGCCGTAGACGGAGAGACGGCAAGCGGCGCTTTGCCGTTAACCGCAAGCAGCAGCAGCGTGGCATCGTCGGTGAACTTGACCGGCCGCGTGGGCACTGACTTTATCCATGATCTGCGCGTACCGCTGCTCCATCGTCTCGCCGTCCGGACCGGCAACGAGTTCTGCAAGCCGCTCGGGACCGAACTCTTCCTCCGAGTCGTTCGCGGCCTCGCTGACGCCGTCGGTATAAAGCAGCAGGCGATCTCCGCCGTTCAAGGCGAGACGCTCGGAGTGGAAGCCCTCGTCCAGCATGAACCCCAGCACCGGACGTGTGGGCGAGAGAGATTCAAGCGCGCCGTCTCGACGCCGCAGGATGGGCGGGCAATGGCCGGCATTCACGAAATGCAGGACGCGGGTCCGCAGATCGAGCACGCCATAGAAGATGGTGACGTAATGTCCTTCGCCTAGCTGATTGCGCAACGTCGTCTCCACCTGCGACAGGACGCTTTCGGGGCTGTTGCTGGACGACGACAGCGTGCTGACCGAGGCATACAACATCGCAGCAATCAGCGCACCGGGCGTTCCCTTCCCGGACACGTCGGCAACGCAGAAATGCAAAGAGTCGGAGGTCGGCTGCCAGACTCCGAAGTAATCCCCTCCCACCACTCCAGCCGGAACGCTGTCGCCGAACAATTCGATGCCCTGGGCCACCACGTGCCGCCGGGGCACAATCCGGGTCTGCAGCTGCTGCGCATCGTGACGCTCATACTCCGAGACGCGCTTGGACGACCGAACCTCGCGCGCCCGCCGGATGAGCGACTGAACCTTCTCCACCAGTGCGTCGTTTCGCCAGGGCTTCTCGATAAAGTCGGAGGCACCATGTTTCATGGCACTCACCGCCAAGTCGACATTGCCCCACGCAGTCAGCGCGATGATGGGCAGCGTCGAATCCAGATTGCGCAACTCCTGAATCAGCTCCAAACCTTCGATTCCCGAGGTGCTGTCGCGCTGGTAGTTCATGTCCAGCATCGCCAGGTCTGGGCGTGCTTCGCTGGGCGGCCGTCAGGGCCTCACTGGGCGAAGCACATAGAACGACCGAGTAGCCGTGACCGCGCAGCAGCATGGCGATCGCTTCTCGTACGTGCTCCTGGTCTTCGGCGACAAGGATGGTCGATGAATCGGGTCCGGTAGTCATAGTTGCATTTATCTTCTTGCAGACCGATTGCCACTCTTGCAGCAGCCGCTATCTCACTGCAAATAATTACGCGAATCGCGCGCGACAAGTTCCAAGCCTCGCCCACAATCGCGAATCTCGTGTCCGCAAATGGACACGGAAACGGCGGCGCTTGCGATAACTCAAAATCCGTGTCGTCATAGGTTTGCGGAGCCTGAGGCAGAAGCCGAGCGATGCAGTATTTCCCAACTCCGTCTAGCTCCGTGTAAAATTAAGTGTTTGTCCCCCGAGCCGCGGTGTCGTTGCCGAAGCCTAAGCAGAGAGATTTGCAGGGACTGCTCTCACTCGGCACGTGTCTGAGTTGACAAGGTATCTGCACGCTGTTTGCGGGCGGCTCTCCCAGACAAAGCACTCAAACGTAAGGAGTCATAGAAAGCATGGCGATTCCAGCCACCCAATTGCGTCCCGGCATGGTCATCAAGCACAACAACGACCTGCATTCGGTATTCAGCGTGGAGCATCGGACCCCGGGCAACTTGCGGGCATTTATTCAGGCCAAGTTGCGCAACCTGCGGACCGGAGCAATGTTCGAGCACCGCTACCGTTCCGGTGACGCCATCGAGAAAATCATCGTCGACGAGGTGCAGATGGAGTTCCTCTACGCCGATGGCGATGACTACTACTTCATGAATACGGAGAACTACGAGCAGCTGCATCTGGGCAAGGACATCCTCGGCGATGCGGTTGATTACCTGATCGCCAACCTGAACATCAAGGTTGAGTTCTTTGACGGCAAAGCGGTAGGTGTCGAGTTGCCGCAGACGGTGGAGCTGACGGTGGTAGAGACCGAGCCGGGCTTGAAGTCGGCGACGGCCAGCAGCGTTACCAAGCCGGCCAAAACCGAGACTGGACTCGTAGTGCAAGTGCCGCCGTTCATCAATGAAGGCGAAAAAATTCGCGTGGATACCTCCGAAGGGTCATATCTGTCCCGAGCATAAATGGCGTCAGCCCTACATTCTTTCTTGGCTAAATCCCAACGAAAGAGTCTAAATTGGGGTAAGCTTTACAAGGCTCCCCGCATATCAAAAAGCGGCTTTGTCACCGAAAGTTGTGGCTCGATCAGTACTGGTAAGAAGGGCTCTCTGTACAGCGTCTAGATAGATCTTCGGGACAGCAACTGCTGCGGTCCTCCTGAATCAACCTACATCGTAATGGAACGCTTAGGATGCGAAAAATGGAAAAACTGATTAAGAAAGCCGTACCGTTATCTGCTCATATTGACAATGGCGATCTTGGCTGCGCCCCATGTGGGCTGCCGACAAGTCGAGTGACGACCAAACCCTGCGCAATGCCGCCACGGTTCTGCAGGCCATGGTTGGCAGCAAGGATGTTCCGGCCAGCGTTGTGGCGAAAGCAGATTGCATCATCATCCTGCCCAGCGTAAAGAAATTTGCCGTCGGGCTCGGTGGAACCGGTGGACGTGGTCCCATGAGCTGCCGTCAGGGCAAGAACTTCAGCGGCAAGTGGTCTGCTCCTGCGATGTACACCATCGGTGGCGCCAGCGCAGGCTTCCAGATCGGCGGCACTGCCAGCGACATCATTTTGCTGGTTATGTCTCCCGGAGCGGTTGAGAAGATCCTGGACAGCAAAGTTAAGGTCGGCTCCGACGCAACCGCGGCAGCCGGACCTGGTGCGACCACCAGCGGAAACATGGGGAGCGCGGATATTCTGACCTACGCGCGCGCCAAGGGTCTTTTCGCCGGCGTGTCCATCGACGGCGCATCGCTCGATCCGGATGGAGACGCCAACAAGCGTATCTATGGGGAAAATGTGAGCGCGCGTCAGATCGTGACGGGAACTTCCGTAAAGACCACGCCTGCTGGAGAAGCCCTGGTTTCGCTGCTCAATTCCAAGGCCGCAAAGCACGGCGACTAAACACGGGATCGTTAACTTCTCTCGGGTCGCGTCAACCGTATCTGCTGCACGGTTGACGCGTTCTCTCCTCGCGATGCATGGTTGCGATGAAGGAGATACCTGCCTCGCGCAGGCGGCCTCGCAGCGCTAGCGCTGCCCTCTATGTCTCATGTCTAACCTGCAAACACGTCGTTATGTTGTATCTGGCCGAGTGCAGGGTGTTGGGTTCCGCTGGTTTGTCGAGCGCGAGGCTGGGCAGATCGGCATCACCGGCTGGGTTCGCAACTGTCAGAGCGGCGATGTTGAGATCATGGCTACGGGCACCCGCGACCAACTTCGGTCGCTGCGCGACAAACTGCAGCAAGGCCCGCGAGCTTCACGCGTCGATCAAGTCAGCGAATCGGACGCGCCATTTCTGGAAGCGCAATCGTTCCGCATTGAAGGAGTCTGGTAATCCATGCACGCCAACCCGGCGCAGAGCTGTGACGACCTGAAGAAGCTTATCCGCGAAGTTCCCGATTTTCCCAAACCCGGCATTCTCTTCTACGACATCACCACGCTGCTGAAAGATAAGCTGGGCTTTGCGCGCCTGATCGATGCTCTCACCGAGCACTACATCTACTGACGACATCGACCTGGTGCTCGGCATCGAAGCACGCGGCTTCATCTTCGGCCCTGCGCTGGCCTATCGCCTGAATGCCGGCTTCGTTCCGGTCCGCAAGCCGAAGAAGCTGCCAGCCGAGGTCCTGCAATGGAAGTACGATCTGGAGTACGGGCAGGACACGCTGGAGATCCACAAGGACGCGATTCAGCCCGGACAACGCATCCTGATCTGCGACGACTTGCTGGCGACGGGAGGCACGGCCAGGGCCGCAGCCGCCATGGTAGAAAGCCTCGGCGGAGAGATTTGCGGCATGGGATTCGTGGTGGAGTTGGATGGATTGAAAGGCCGCGACAAGCTGAAGAGTTACGATGTCTTCTCGCTGCTGCACTATGAGATGTAGGCGTGCGTAGCCCTAGTTATTCCGAATCTCTTTAAGAGTTTTTCTCAAGGGAAACGGTAAGTGGAGAGTCGACCACGTCTCAGTGATCACTTGAAAAGCGGCCAACGATTATCACTTCAAAACCGGCCAACGGGATTGGCCGTCCAGGACTGAGAATGTTCTACCCTGCCGCCTCCTGTAGTGGCAAGTCGGTTTTGGTGCGCCAACTGCGCGGGCCGCACTTGAGCACGTGTCCGTGGTGCAGCAGGCGGTCGAGCATGGCGCTGACGGCGGCTGCGTCGCCCAGCAGTTTGCCCCAGTCTTCCACCGGACGGTTCGAGGTCAGCATGGTGCTGGCGCGTTCGTAGCGGCGCATGATGATCTCCAGCAGTTCCTCGGCAGCGGTAAGCGGCAGCTTGCGCATTCCCAGATCGTCGAGGATGAGCAGAGGCACGGTCACCAGGAACTCCATGTGTTCTTTGCGGGTGCCATCGAGCGTAGCATCGGCCAACTCATCCAGCAGGGTATAAGTTTCGCGGTAGAGCACGCGATAGCCCTGTTGGATTGCGGCCTGGCCGATGGCCTGGGCCAAGTGGCTCTTGCCGGTGCCGGGCGGACCGAGAAACAGGGCGTCTTCGTGGCGAGCGATGAAGGCACCAGCGGCCAGATCGAAGACCAGGCTGCGATTCATCTTCTTATTGAAGTTGAAGTCGAAGTTGTCGAGAGTCTTGTGCGAGTCGCGGAACTGGGCCTGCTTTTTGCGCCGCTCCAGCAGGCGTTCGCCGCGTAAGGCGAGTTCGTCAGAGACCAGGCACGACAGCAGGTCGATAGGGGCGAGCGGTTCGGCTTGGGCCTGGCGCAGACGGATCTCCAGCACGGCTGCCATGCCGCCCAGGCGAAGTTGTCTGAGTGCACGATCGAGTTCGATCAGATTCATTCTTCTATCTCCTTGGTTTTGTAATTGATGAAGTCGCGGTACTGTACTAGCTCGCGGATCAGGGGATCGACTTGCTGCAAGCTGAGTGGGGCTTGCGGGCAGCGTTCCAGATAGCGGCGGACGAAGCGATACTCCTGCACTCCCATATCGAGCGCGGCGGCGCAGGCTTCATCGACCGCGGCCGCGCCGTACTTCTTGGCTAAAGAGAGAACGCCGAGGATACGGCGGACACCGACTTCTCCTTGCTGGTGATGGATGGCCTCGCAGAGCGCGCCGACGTGGGTGCCGGCGCGACCGGCGCGCCACAGCAGTTGCGACGTGCGCAGCGGAGTGCGCTTGGATTGGTCTTCGGGCTGGATGCGATACCAGCCGCGTTTCTGGCGCACATGTTCGCGCAGCAGTTGGCCGGTTTTGGGATCGAGTAGCCGGACAAACAGCTCATCCCATTGCACTCGCAGCCGGTGTCCAATCCAGCCCGGTGGAGCGCCATAGTAGGCAGCTTCGATTTCGACGCAGCCGTCCAGATGCACGATGCGTTCGCCGTACTGGTAATAGCGGAAGGGTTCGACGGGCAGCGGCAGTAGGAACGGTTTTTCTTCGGCGAACATGGCCGCGACTTGGCGTTTGGTGGTGCCGTGGATGCGCGTGTCTGCCCAGCGTTCTTCCCAGCGATCGAGGTAGGCTTGGGCCTCTTCCAGACTCTCGAAGCGCAGACCTTTCAACGGGGTTTTCTGTGCGTGGCCGACGCCGGCCTCGACTTTGCCCTTGCGATCTGGATCTTGAATGCGACACGGCATTGCGACCGCGCCGTATTGGGCTAGCACATCGCGGTAGAGCGGATTGAGCGCGGGATCGTAAATGTCGGGGACCAGCACGCCCTCGCGCAGATTGTCGAGCACCACGATACGAGTAGCCCCGCCTAATCGGCGGAAGGCTCGTTCATGCAGTTCGGCCCAGATGCGGGTGCTGGAGCGGAAGGTCAGCAGTCGAACGGCTTTCCGGCTGCAGCCCAGCGTCATCACGAACAGCCGGGTGCGCCGATACTTGTGGGTTTCGGGATCGCGCACCATCGGGCCGGTGCCGTAGTCGACTTGCGCTTCCTGACCAGGCGCAGTGACGATCACCACGCGGGCTTCGGGAGTTTTCGCGCCACGCAACTTGCGCACGAAGCGCTGCACACTCTGGTAGCTGCTGGCGAAGCTGTACTCATCCACCAGGTCCTGGTAAATCGCCACCGCATTGCGGCCCCGGCTGAGTCCCAGCTCAATGGCCTCCCGGTATGGATGGCAGGCACTGGCGCTGGGACTGCGCTGCGGAGACGCCACGGGCGGCGAGGCAAGAGCGCCCACTTCGTCTGGTTGGGATGGTTTGAGGTCGGTGATCACCTCAGAGTCGGTAATCACCTCGTTGGCCGGTTTTGAAGTGGCTCTTGCTTTTCCCTTAGTAGAAAGGTTTTTGGGGTTGCGGTTGGGGTTGCCGTTGGGGTCGGTGAGCACCGCGATGGCCGGTTTTTCCGCGCCAAAGTCGGTGATCACTTCGTTGGCCGGTTTTGCCGCCCGCCGCCCCCAGCCTCCGGACGGACGCACCGCAATCCCGGCCGCTTTCAGGTACTGGCTGGCGGTTTCACGACGGATGCGCGTAGCCTGCTGGATCTTCCGCAGCGGCCAGCCCAGCCGTCCCAGAGCTATAACTTGCTGTTTCTTCTCTTCGTTCAAGACATTGGCCATGCCCTCGGAGGCTACAAGCCTCGGCGGGCGTCAATGTCCCGGACGTTATTCTCGTTGGCCGGTTTTCAGCTGATAACTATTGGCCGGTTTTGGGTGATCGCTGAGGTTCTCTGGATCCGAGGTTCCCATTGCGCTAACCCCCTCCCGCCTTTTCCTTCAACCTACTCATTTGCGCGGTTTCAAGACACCCCTCGGTCTTACCAGATCGTCTTGAGTAATGGACAGTCCAGCATCCGCTGGTCGGCGGTAACCAGCGAAAGACCCTCGGCGCAGGCGGTTGCCGCGATGATGCGATCCGCCGGATCATTGGGAAAGTCATGAGGGAACTCTGCCGACATAACGGCTATATCGAAGGTTATCGGTTTCACAGCAACATCCTGAATCAATTCCTTGATCGTGCGCTCGAATCCCCCCCGTAAGCCGACTCTCCCCTTCCTTAAAAGACCAGCCAATTCCACGACCGAAATGATTGAGATTGCAATCTCACCCGAGCGCTGGGCCCTCCTGATGGCGGAATCAGCCGCCCGCGAAAGCTTCTTGCTCTGGGTTTGCGCCCAAATCAACACATGTGTGTCGAGCAAGATCATTTCAACATGTCCCAGTCTTCCTCGGGGAACACGGGTTTAACTAGATCGTCAGGATCTCCCACAATTTCTATGATCCCTTCGAGCCTCCCAATGAAAGACTTCGATTTCTCGAGCTTCGGAAACGGAATCAGCTTCGCTGTGGGCTTACCCCGTTTCGTGATGATCAATTCCCTGCCCGTTTCACTGACTTCATCGATCAGGCCTAAACATTTCGCCTTGAACTCGCCGGCGGCAACCTTGCGCGCATCCAAAGGCACTCTGTTCGAAATTGGCTTCTTCCTTACCGCTGTCTTCGCCATATGGTCACCTCATTATGACTATGGTCATATTAACATGACTATTCAGTGGCAGCCACCACACGCCGCCCGCTAGTCCCAAACTTCCCATCCAGCACAATCCGAATCGCCTCGGTATACGCGATGTGCTCCTGCTCCAGGATCCGCGCCGCCAGTGCGTGATCGTCGTCGCTATCCAATACCGGTACGACTTTCTGCACGATGATGGCGCCATGGTCGAGGTTCTCGTCGACGAAGTGAACGGTGCAGCCTGAGACCTTCACACCGTAGTCGAAGGCCTGCTTCTGAGCTTCAAGTCCGGGAAACGCAGGCAAAAGTGACGGATGAATGTTGAGAATGCGGTTGGGAAACTGCTGCACGAACCACGGCGACAGCAGCCGCATATAGCCGGCCAGGCAGACCAGATCAACCTTGTGCTCGCGCAGCGCTGCAACCACCTCGCGGTCATGATCCTCGCGAACTTTGCCCTTTGACGGAATCACCACGGTGGCCAAGCCGCGGCGCCGCGCCGACTCGATGCCTCCGGCGTCAGGGCGGTTCGAGATGACGATCGCGATGTTCGCGTCGAGCTTGCCGGAGGCGATGTTATCGGCGATGGCCTCGAAGTTCGAGCCACGGCCGGAGAGAAGTATGCCGAGATTTTTCATGAGTACCAGCGAATCATAAAGCCTGGGTCAGTCCTTGTCAGTGCCAGTTCCGATGCTCATTGCGCATTATGCCGCTTTCGCTTTACCATCGCCTTGCGTGCCTCTTCCCAGCGAAAATCTAAATCCTGACCGCGATCGCGTTGTCTCGGCGACGCCGTTGGAGGATGACTCTTCCTTTGAGCTGAAACTGCGCCCGCAGTTCCTGCGCGAGTTCATTGGGCAGCAAAAGGTCAAAGATAACCTCGAAGTCGCGATTCAGGCGGCGAAATCACGCGGCGAAGCCCTGGACCATGTGCTGCTCTACGGGCCTCCGGGACTGGGCAAGACGACCCTGGCTAACATTATCGCCAATGAGCTGGGTGTGGCTTTCCAGCAGACCTCCGGACCAACGTTGCAGATCAAGGGCGACCTGACGGCGATCCTGACGAATCTACGCGACAAACAGGTACTGTTCATCGATGAAGTGCACCGCCTGCAGCCGGTATTGGAGGAGTTGCTTTACTCGGCGCTGGAGGACTACAAGCTCGACATCATCATCGGACAGGGGCCCTCGGCGCGCACGCATACGATGAATGTGCCGCAATTCACCTTCATCGGCGCAACCACGCGCGCAGGTTTGCTATCGGCGCCGCTGCGCTCGCGCTTCGGCATCGTACTGCGCCTGGAGTTCTATACCCACGCCGATCTCAAGATCATTCTGCAGCGCTCGGCCGAGATTCTAGGCGTCGAAATTGACGAAGAAGGTGCGATGGAGATTGCAACGCGTTGCCGCGGCACGCCGCGCATTGCCAACCGCCTGCTGCGGCGAGTACGCGACTATGCCCAGGTCAAAGGCAACGGCAAGATCGATAAACCGACGGCGCAAGCCGCACTCGAGATGCTCGAAGTCGATCGCCACGGCTTCGACGAGATCGACCGTAAATTACTACTGACGATCATCGAGAAATACCAGGGCGGCCCAGTGGGAGTGAATACGTTGGCAGCCTCATTGGCAGAGGAACCCGATGCGATCGAGGAGATCTACGAGCCCTTCCTCATCCAGATCGGGTTTCTGGACCGCACACCGCGCGGGCGCGTGGCCACGCATCTGGCGTACGAGCACTTCCAGATCAAGCGGCCGCGGACCGATCGCAGTGGGCAGGAGACGTTGTTTTGATGAGCGCGTTTCGCTATTCGCTGTTCGAGTCTTCACCAGAACCTGGCAAGTAGAGCAACTGGAGGCACGCTTGGCTGACGAACAGGTCATTAAATTGTTGGAACAGATTAGAGATCTGCAGAAAGCACATGTTGAGAACTACAAGGATGCCCTCAAGAATCAGCAAGAGTCGATTGAACTCCAAAGGCGGGCGGTTCGTCGTCAGAGGACAGCGCTTTTAGTGCTCGGCATCGTATTGGTGGGCTTCTTGCTGCTCCTGGCGCTATCAGCACGCCGATAGATACCGGGGGGGCAGATGAGTCCGAGATGATGGTTGCGCGTCTAATAGGTAAGAATCCCCCAGCTTTCTATGTCTCCCGCAAGGAAACGCTCTGGCGAAAACCGAAGAGCGAGTAGCAAATAGCGCGATTGTTCCAAGGAGAACCATGCCGCAACTGATGAGAACTTCTAATCCTGCCCTGAGCGGCGACGCCTTCCGTACCGGCGAGGCTGCATACGGCGAGAGTATGACCGTATCGGGTACGGTTAACAAGACCGGCCTGCTGATTATCTTGTGCGTCCTGACCGCAGCTTGGGTTTGGAACCGCTTCTTCGGCGTTCTGGCCAGTTCGCCCGATGAGGCGATGCAGTCGGTCGCGATTCCGATGGTCGCGGGAGGCATTGGCGGTTTCATCGTGGCCATGGTGACCATCTTCAAGAAGGAATGGTCGCCCATCACCGCGCCAATTTATGCGCTCCTGGAAGGCCTTGTGCTGGGAGGAGTGTCAGCGATGCTGGAGATGCGCTTCCACGGCATCGCCATACAGGCCGTTGCTCTCACATTCGGCACGCTCATCGCTATGCTACTGGCTTATCGTTCCGGGCTGATCAAGGTCACCGACAAGCTGCGCCTGGGGATCGTCGCCGCAACTGGCGGCATCGCGGTCTTCTATTTGCTGGAATTTATCCTGGGCTTCTTCGGGATACACTTCACCACCATCAACGGCTCCTCACCGATCGGGATCGGCTTCAGTATCGTGGTAGTGATCATCGCCGCGCTGAACCTGGTGCTCGACTTCGATCTGATCGAGAATGGGGCACGTTATGGCGCTCCCAAGTACATGGAGTGGTACAGCGCCTTCGCGCTGATGATTACGCTGGTGTGGCTGTACTTCGAAATCCTGCGGCTGCTGTCGAAGTTTCGCAGCCGGAACTAGCGAAAACCTGGCATCGGGAAGAAGCCTTACGCCTTCTTCCCGTTCCTTTCCAGCGTGACGAAGAAGTCCCGGCTGATGGGCTCGATGGTCGCATTGACCTCAGGGAATTTCGCGAACATCTTCTTCAGCTGATCCTGGGTGTAGAGGAACAAGTCGCAGCGCTTCTTATAGCGCATCTGCCGCTGCCATCCCAGAATGCCGCCGGCTACGGGGAACGAGAAGAACGCCTTCTGACGCGTAAGCGACAGGACCTTGGCCACGACCTTCTCCGGGTCGGGCATGTAGTCCATGAAGCCCATCACGATGACGTAGTCGAAAATCTCCTGCGGCTGTAAGTGTAGAAATCGGCGACCATGAACTTGCAGCGTTCGCCTACGCCGACCTTCTTCGCATGTTCGGTGGCGAGCTTCAGCATGCCGTCGGCAAAATCGATGCCGATAACGCGCGAGGCACCGCGCTGGGCTAGGGTGATGGAATAGTGGCCCGGCCCGCAGCCCACGTCGAGAACGCTCTTCCCCTGCACCGGCTCGCAGCCCTCAATGGACTTTTCGTAACGCAACCGCATGCTCTTGCGGAAGAGCTTATTGATGACGCTGTCGACGACTCCGTTCTGATTGCCGTAAATGGCGTCGAAGTCGTTGGCATATTGATGGAAAAATGTTTGGGTACGGTCAGGCGACATAGGAATTTACCAATTCCGGGTGCTGGGCGATAACGTTCTGGAACGTGGTGACTGGAAAATCCTTGAGCACTTGCCGGACCTTCCATTCGGTGGTGTCGAGATTTACGTACGACTTGAACGTGCGTTTGCGGCTCATGGGCAGCCGCGGATGCTTCGGGTCGATCTCGCGCGGATGAATGTAGAACACCACCGGCCGGCCCTCCGCCAGCACTTCCTGCGCCTTCTTGCGGATCAGCCAGTAAGGAAAGAGCCGCAGATATCCGCCGCCGAAGAAGCAGATGCGTTTGCCCATCAGGTCGGCCACGCTGATGGGCAGTTCGAGATGCCCTCGTCTTCGCCAATGCGATGAGGATCGCGACGGCCGTCCCGCACTCCGCCATGACCACGCGCCGCCGGAAATAACGAAGAGTCGTACTGGTAGCCCGCCTTCACCAGCGCGTCGAAGAACCACGGCGTTTCGTCCGTGGTGGAGAAGCCGGGAGCGCGATAGCCGAGCACCGGCGCTGCCGGCAATGTCTTCCAGCAGCAACCGCGCTTTGCGGACATCGTCGTGAAACTGGTCGCGGGTCTGCTTGAAGACCAGCTGATGTCCGTAGCCGTGCGAGGCGATCTCGTGTCCGCGAGCGGCGGCCTCTTTCACCAGGTTGCGGATAGTGCTCCCCGATCCAGCCGAGAAAGAAGCACGTGACCTGTACGTTGCATTCGCTGAAGATGTCGAGCAGCTGATGTGAAGTTCTTTTCCACGTGCGAGGGCAGTCCGGCCCATTCCGAGATCGGAGGCGTGCTCGGAAGGTCCAGAATGTGAAACCAGTCTTCGACGTCTACGGAGAAAATGGAAGTCTGCATGACCGCCCGCTGGTGTCCTTTAGATATATAACGATCCGCCCGCCGGACACAAGTCCGCCCGTTGCTGGCCAATGTGATCCAGCAGGCGGGTGAGGCCCAAGCTGACAGACTTCTATTTCTTTTTCTTGGGCTTCTTGGCTTCGCGTTTTGGAGCGTTCTTATTTGCCATGTCTCCAGTCTATTCGAATTGCGGAAGCGTTCAACCCTCTTGCATTTGCGGAGTGCGGATTCTGTCAACAGCGAGGCCTCTGCCGACACGGGCGAGAGCCAGTTCGGGTAGTATGAAGAACGAATATTCTCTATGCATTCCGCCATCGTTCGCTGGACATTACGCCGCCTTCTGCCGATTCCGATACTGCTTCTGTTCTCGTCCCATTTCGGACTTCGCCGGCGACATGGTGCGTCCGACGCACGCTCCGAAGGCAATGGTTGCGACGGTGCAGCCGGACGCCTCGAAGGTGGGTGCCGCCATCATGCAGCAGGGAGGCAACGCCGTAGACGCTGCAGTCGCGGTTGGCTTTGCGCTGGAGGTGGTCTATCCCGAGGCCGGCAACATCGGCGGCGGGGGCTTTATGCTCTTCCGCCGCGCCAATGGCGAGGCCCACTTCCTTGACTATCGCGAGAAGGCCCCGGCGAAGGCTACGGCCGACATGTACCTCGATAAGCAGGGCAACGTTCTCCCCGACCTCAGCACGGTCGGCTACAAATCGATCGGCGTGCCGGGTTCGGTGGCGGGGATGGTTTACGCCCAGCAGCATTGGGGCAAGCTCACGCTGAAGCAGGTGATGGAGCCTGCCATCCGACTGGCGCGCGACGGTTTTGTGCTCGATTACGAGCAGGCACAGTCGCTTCAGGATCCTGATCTGGCGAAGTTCGCCGACTCGCGACGCATCTTTCAGCGTGACGGAAAGTACTACCAGCCGGGCGACAGCTTTCAAGCAGCCGGAACTGGCGAAGACCTTGGAGCGCATTGCCGAGAATCCTGACGACTTCTACCGCGGCTCGCTGGCACGCGAGCTGGCGGCGGCAATCCAGAAGGGCGGCGGTCTGGTCACCGCAGAGGATCTCGCGCACTATCAAGTGAAGGAGCGCGCTCCGATTCGCGGGACCTATCGCGGCTACGAGGTCATCAGCGCGCCCCCGCCGTCGTCCGGGGGAGTGGCGCTGGTCGAGATCCTGAACATCCTTGAGGGCTATGATCTGGCCAAGGAAGGCGCCGATTCCGCCGACAGCATTCACCTGACGGCGGAGGCCTACCAGCGCGCGTTCTTCGATCGCGCGGAGTTCATGGGCGATCCCGACTTCTCGAAAATTCCGGTCGCGCAACTCATCGACAAGCGTTACGGCAACGCCTGGCGCGAGACGATTCCGCTCCGCAAAGCCACGCCCAGCGCGGATCTTCGCAGGCCCTCGGTGTTCTCGCAGCTCGACAGCTATGCCAGTTCGCATCCGCAGCCGGCATCGACGGTAGAACCGGATCACACCACGCACTATTCCGTTGTCGATCCTGAGGGCAATGCTGTGTCGGTGACCACCACGCTGAACGATAGCTTCGGATCGCATGTCACTGCGGAAGGCCTCGGGTTTCTGCTAAACGATGAAATGGACGACTTCTCTTCCAAGCCGGGAGTGCCCAATATGTACGGGTTGATTCAAGGACCGGCGAATGCGATTGGGCCGGGAAAGCGACCGCTGTCCGCGATGACGCCGACGATGGTATTGAAGAACGGCAAGCTGTTCCTGGTACTGGGGTCGCCCGGAGGTCCGACCATCATCACCACTGTCGCGAATGTGCTGATGGGTGTTGTCGATTATGGCCTCAATCATTCAGCAGGCAGTGAATGCGCCGCGCTTCCATGAGCAATGGATGCCCGACCAGATCCTCATCGAACCCACGGGGATTTCTCCCGACACCGTCGGCATCCTGGAGCACATGGGACACAAGATGGTTCGCTCGCAGAATTATTTCGGCGACGCCGAGTGCATTGAGATCGACGAGAAGACTGGCGAGCGACTGGGCGCCAGCGACGGACGCAACCAGGGAAGGGCGGTGGGATTCTGATGCGCAGGGCAATGTCGACTTTGATCTTCGCGCGACGCGAGCGGCTGCATCCCGGTCTGCTCGACCAGTTCGTTTCGGGCGGCGCCGAGGCTGTCGAAATCTTTGCCGCGCGCGGCCACTTCAACTACACCGATCGCCAGCAGGTGCGCGAAATCGGCAACTGGTTCCGCAGCACCGGTATTGTTTTCCACTCCATGCATGCTCCGATGTACAGCGATGATGAATGGGGCCGCGGCGGCACGCCTCCGATCAACATTGCGGCCGTCGAAAAGCGAGACCGCATCGCCGCCATGGACGAGATCAAGCGTGCGCTGGAAGTCGCCGAGCAAGTACCGTTTCATTTCCTGGTGCAGCATGTAGGCGTGGGGAAGGAGGAAGCTTCGCCACACAAAACGGAAGCAGCCATGATGTCGCTCGAGCATTTGCACGCTTTCGCCAAGCCGCTGGGGGTGCAGTTGCTGGTGGAAAACATTCCTAATGAGCTGTCCACCCCGGAAGCTTTAATGGAGCTCTTGCGTGCGGGACGCTTCACCGATATTGGAGTCTGCTTCGATCTGGGGCATGCGCACATGGCGTCGGGTGTGAAGGCATCGTTCGAGGTCTTGAAGGATCGTATTCGTTCGACCCACGTGCACGATAACAACAAAGATCATGATTCTCATCTGTGGCCCGGTGCAGGTTCGATCGATTGGAAGGAAGCGATAGAGTTGCTACGCACGGCAGCGGGCGTACCGCCTGTACTGCTGGAGATCGAGGGCGTCGAAGGCGAGAAGGTGCCAGAGAAGATGACTACTGCATTTGACAAATTGGAATCGGCGCAGCGGTAGCACTTCTTTGGCTCGCTTCTTTCTGGAGTGTCATCCTGAGCGCCGGCGTGCCGCATCTGCACGCCGGAGTCGAAGGACCCCCTATCGCAACGTGCAACGCCACCGGATTCCTTGACATCAACGGCCGTCCCCGCCATACTTGCGCCGTTCTATCGGGCCATGGCCAACGGTGATCCGATGAAGAAAAAACCAGCCAAGAAGAAAGCCATCAAAAAGACTGCCGCGAAGAAATCCGCGAAGAAGGCTGCGGTTAAACGCGCTGTCTCTCCGGCGAAACGCGCTGCCGCTTCTGGCAAGAAATCTGTTGCCAACGTTCCCCCTTCAAAAGCCGCGCCTGCTCCGGTTCCGGAACACCAGCTCACCTTCAACCACGCCATGATTTATGTGAAGGAGGTACAGGCTGCACTGGACTTCTATCGCAACTGGCTAGGATTTCGTCTCATCGAAGACTTCCGCTACGAAGGCAGGCCGGTCTATGCGCGCATGCGCGCACCCGGCGGAGATGGAACCATCGCGCTGCATCAGGCTGGACCGGGCGCCTCGGTCGCCAGCGATGGCGTGCGCCTGTATTTCGAGGTGCGCGATCTCGACGACTTCTGCCGCAGGCTGCAGAAGCGCGGTTTCTACTTTACACAATTGCCTACGATGATGCCCTGGGGCTGGCGGCACGCGTACCTCAATGACCCTGAGGGTCACGAGATCAGCCTCTATTGGGCTGGAGAGAACCGGATGCAGAAAACCGTCATGCAGGCGGCAAAGAAGGCGGCAAAGTCCTGACTCATTACCGCGCCGCATTTGCCATCTCGTTTGCCTGACCGCGCGAATGGTGATGTTGCCGGGTATAGAGGTCCTTCGACTCCGGTGCGCAAATTCGGCGCACCTGCGCTCAGGATGACACCCGAGAACAATCATTCATTCCGCACGGATGATAGTCGATTCATGAAACAAAGTTGGGATCTTTTGCCCACTCACCGCGTCATTTCACCTGCATCTAATCCCGTATTAATCGCGTTCTCGGCAGTGTCGAGTTGACCCCATCTGCTGCGGGGCCTAACATAACCGCGAGCGGAACCGAGGTTCTCGGATGGTCGGCGAGACAGTCTCCCACTATCACATTGTGGGGAAACTCGGCGGTGGTGGCATGGGGCTTGTCTATGACGCGGAAGACACGCGTCTGGGCCGCCACGTCGCTCTGAAGTTCATTCCTGACGACCTGGTCAACGACAAGAAGGCGATGGACCGCTTCCTGCGGGAGGCCCGCGCTGCCTCGCAGCTGAACCACCCCGGCATCTGCACCATCTACGACATTGAAGAGATGAACGGCTTGCCGTTCATCGTCATGGAGAAGCTCGAGGGCGTCAGCCTGAAAGAGCGTTTGCGTGGCGAGCCCATGGACATCGACGAGATTCTGGATATCGGCATCCAGGTGGCGGACGCACTGGCCGCCTGCCACGAAAAAGGCATCATTCATCGCGACATCAAGCCCGCCAATATCTTCATTACCAACACCGGGCAGGTGAAGATACTCGACTTCGGATTGGCCAAACTTTCCCCAGGCTTTGCCGCGCACGATGCTATCGCCGTCGAAGATCCGCTGTCGTTGGCGGGAGATATTTTCGGGACGGCAGTGTACATGTCTCCCGAACAGGCTACGAGGCGAGGAACTCGACGCTCGCACCGATTTGTTCTCCCTGGGGAGCGTGCTCTACCAAATGGCGACCGGCAAGAAGCCGTTCTCCGGCAACAACACGGTGACCACGCTGGAAGCGGTATTGAATCGCAAACCGGAGCCGCCGCTAAAGCTGAACCCCAAGCTGCCTCCCGATCTGCAGGGCATCATCGGGCGCGCGATGGAGAAGAATCGTGGCAATCGCTATCCCACGGCGCTGGCGCTCAAGGCCGACCTGCAGGCGCTGAAGCGGGACACCGATCCGTCGATCACTGCCAGCGGGCGCTTGCGGAATGCCTTTCCCTACCGCATTTCGACCAGCACCTTCCAAACCACCAGCCGTTGGCAAACCTATCTGCTGATTGCCCTGAGCGGGGTGCTGATCATGGTTCTCACAGTGGCGGGACTGTGGTGGTTCAAACATCGGCCCGGCGCCGCCCAACCGAAGAACACGATTGCCGTAATGCCGCTGCAGAACGTGAATGGCGACATCAGCGTCGACTTCCTGCGTTACGCCCTGGCCGATGAAATCGCCAACGTTCTCACCTACACCCGCACGCTGGACGTGCGTCCCTCCTCGCTGACGCAAAAGTTTTCCGGCAATAATGCCGATCCGGCGAAGGTTGGTCGCGAATTGCATGTAGCCACGGTACTGACCGGACATTTCCTGAAGCAAGGCGATAACTTGATGGTCACCCTGGAAGCCATCGACGTCCGCGACGACCGACTTTTGTGGCAGACGAGCTTTACGGCTCCAGCCCAGGACCTGATCGCCTTGCAGTCGGATATGGCCGCCCAGATTCATCAGGGGCTGCTTCCTCGACTTGGAATAACGGGCGGGCAAGTTGCTACGGGCACGCGTCCCAAGGATCCTGAGGCCTACGATCTGTACCTGCACGCCCTGGCGCTCTCTCACGATCCGGGGCCGAATAAAGACGCCATCGCCGTCTTGCAGCACGTAGTGCAAATGGATCCCGACTATGCCCCGGCCTGGGCGGAGTTGGGTATTCGCGCCTACTACGACGCGACTTACTCAGACGGCGGTGAGGCGATGTATCAGCTCTCCAATCAGGCGTGTTCGAAGGCGCTGGCGCTCGATCCCAACCTCACGCCTGCCGCGGGCCAGTTGATTACGAACCTGGTGGAACGTGGAGAATTGGGTAAGGCTTATCAAGCTGCACAGGTGCTGGTGAAGCAACAGCCGGATAGCGCGCAAGCCCACTTCGTCATGAGCTATGTCTACCGTTACGCCGGCATGCTGCAGGAGGCAACCAACGAGTGCAACACGGCGCTGGCGCTGGACCCCAGCAATTACATCTTCCGCTCTTGTGCCTGGGCCTTTATGGAACTGGGTAAAACGGATCGGGCCGCCGACTTCATTCGCCTGGATGCCGGTTCGGAATGGGCCGCCTATGTACTGCCGTCGCTGCTGTTGCGCGAGGACAAGGTTGCAGAGGCGCGTGAGGCGGTCAAGCACATGCCGACGGCACCACGCTACCACCGCGATCTGCTGGAATCTTGCCTGGAGGTACGGCCGGGGACTGAACTGGATAAGCTGGCCCAGGAATCGGAGACCAGCTACCCATCTGATCCGGATCCCGAGACCTGGTATTACGAAGGGGCACTCTTTGCCTATTGCGGAAAGCACAAGGCCGCCATTCATCTATTGCAAAGCGCGATCGAGAATAATTACTGTGCTTACTCGAATCTGCTCACAGATCCGCTTCTGTCGAAGCTGCGCTCCGACCCGGAAATTGACAAGCTACTGACCAGCGCCAGGCAATGTCAGGAAGCCATCAAGAGCTCAAACTAAACTGTGGGTGCATTAGGACTCGGGAACGACGAAGCTTTTTACCCTGCGCAAGACCGATTCTGCCGCCTGCACGTCCAGGTCAACGTAGCCGTCGCTGTATTCGCGCGAAAAGATGTTGGCTTTTGCGTCAAGCAAGGCCAGGGCTTTCCCATCCGCTTGTGGGATGTGCAGGCGTGCGCGCTGCACCGGGTCCTCAGCAATCCTGGTGTCGATCAGTTCCAGCAGTTTCTGCAGCCCGATTCCCTTCGTGGCTGATACATGCATGACCGTATCCGAATCGCGCAGGCTTGCGCGTTTCTTCTCCGGCAACAAATCGACTTTGTTCATCACGTACAAGCGGGGTTTATCCTGCGATTCCAATTCGCGGAGGACGTCTTCTACCTGCTCCTGCTGTTCACTGGCTGTCGGACTGGTCACATCCGCCACATGCAACAGCAACGATGCGCGCTGAACTTCTTCCAGAGTCGCGCGAAAGGCCGAAACCAGGGTGTGCGGAAGGTTTCGGATGAACCCCACCGTGTCGGAAAGCAACACTTCACGCTTCGATGGCAGCACGACCTGCCGCAATGTCGGATCCAGGGTGGCGAACATGCGGGCGCTCTCCAGCACTCCGGCTTTGGTCAGAGCGTTGAACAGCGTCGATTTTCCTGCGTTTGTGTAGCCCACAACCGCCACCGTCGCCATCGGAACAGATTCGCGCCGTCGCCGCTGCTGACCACGAATGCGGCGCACATTTTCCAGCTGCTGTTCGACATGACGAATGCGCCGGTAAATTTTCCGGCGATCGGTTTCAAGCTGAGTTTCACCCGGACCTCGAGTGCCGATGCCGCCGCCCAGCTGTGACATCTGCGCTCCGCGTCCTGAGAGTCGGGGCAGTAGATATTGCAGCTGCGCCAGCTCCACTTGCAACTGACCTTCACGGGTGCGGGCGTGACGCGCAAAGATGTCGAGGATCAGCTGCGTCCGGTCGATGACACGCGAGTCCAACTCGCGCTCCAGGTTGCGCTGCTGGGACGACGTCAGTTCGTGGTCGAAGATAACAAGGTCGGGCGAAGTGGATGCGATAGCACCCTTTAGCTCTTCCACCTTTCCGCTGCCGATGAGAGTTGCGGGATCGGGTTTCGGCCGACGCTGCATCACCTCTCCGGCAATGGCCGCACCAGCGCTGGTTGTGAGCTCGCGCAGCTCCGCCATGGACTCATCTGAAGAAAACTCCCGCAGCTCGTGATCTGCCGCGAGAACACTGGAGGTGGAGGCTGCGTGACGGGCGGCCCGCGCCGAAGGCGGCACCCCGCCGGACGAACTGCGGTGTCCGCCGGCATCCGTTTCGAGCTCTAATTTGTCGTTTCTTGCCGAGCGGGCGCGTTCGCGCTGGGACAAAGAGCGTGAAGAAAACTCGACCCCGACCAGGAAGGCTTTTTCGGGCTGGTCCCGACGTGTCGGCCAGGACCGGCCCGTAGCTTCCGAATTCTCTTTCCTGGAACGACGAATAACTTTATCCCTCTGAGGTCGTGCTCACGGCCACCGGAGTTGCGACTTCTATAGACGTCCGCGGCTCCAAGTGGCGCTCGGTATGCACCGCGCGTGACATGACCACAGTTGAGATAGCGTGCTTGAAGATCAACTGTTCCTGGTTATTGGTTTCAAGAACCACGGAGTACTTGTCGAACGAGCGAATGCGTCCTGTCAGTTTCACCCCACTGAGGAGGTAAATAGTTATAACAGATTTGTCTTTGCGGGCAGTGTTCAGGAACGAGTCCTGTATATTTTGTGCTGGCTTGCTTTCCATGGGTCCTCCCCGGCAAACTTTGCAAAAAACAGCACATCCCCAAGATTCGTGGCCCCATACGAACCAAAGGTCTGTCTAAATTAGCTCCAGCGCTACTCGTCCGCACATGAGCGGCAGCGATAGAACAAACTAAAGCTAGATTACGATAAAGCTTCGCACAAGTGATTTCAACGGCAACGAGCACAGACCTGAGTGATGTAGAATGCGGCCACGTCTGCCAACCAACGTTTGTGGCATGGCACTTGGAGGCCATCGATGATTGCTGAATGCCTGGGAATTGCCATCACTCCACGCCTTTCCTTCCCCGGCGGCCAGCAGGCGGTTCTGATGGTCCTGCGCTGGATACACTTTGTGGCCGGAATCATCTGGATTGGCCTGCTCTACTTCTTCAACTTGGTCAACGTGCCATTCCTGAATGAGTTAGACGCCAAACAGCGCGGAATTGTAATTTCCCGCCTCATGCCAAAGGCGATGTGGTGGTTTCGCTGGAGCTCCCTCATAACGGTGCTGGCGGGAATCTCCTACTGGAACATGATTGTGGCCACGGACGCGAATAACGCGCTCGCCAACGGGCAAGCTGCCTCGGCCGGGCGCGTGATTGGCAGCTTCTTTGTGATCTGGACCATAGCGTTTGCGGTAGAGATGGGCCTGCTGATGTCCCCGGCTGAAGGGCTGCGCCACGGGGCAATATTCGGCACGATTATGGCAATTGTCATCGTCGCTGCCGCTTACGTCTTTCTGAGCCTGAATGAGCAAGGCTGGGAGAGTAATCGGGCGCTGGCCATCGGTATCGGCGGCGGATTAGGCTGGTTCATGATGCTGAATGTGTGGGGCATTGTCTGGCGCATGCAGAAGAAGATCATTCGCTGGACCAGCGAGGACGCCGGGAAGAATGCCGGCATGCCCCCTGAAGCCGTGAAAGTGGCGCGGCTAAGTTTTCTGGCCTCGAGCCTCAGCTTCTGGGTGTCATTTCCCATGTTGTTTTTCATGGGCGCGGCCAGCCACTATATCCTGTTCGGCGGCTAGTGATCACGGCCCACTGCCGCCAACCACCTGATAAAATTAGACTTTTATCATGGCTGTTAAATCCGTGCAAGATCCCGCATCGACTTCGTCCCCTTCCCGGCAAGAACCCATTCCCATGCTCGACCTTAAGCGGCAGTACGCCGCAATTAAGGACGACGTGGATGCCGCTGTCGAGCGGGTGCTGACCTCGCAGCACTTCATCGGCGGCCCTGAGCTGGACGGCTTCGAGCGCGAGTCTGCCGAGTATCTGGGAGCGAAGGCCAGTATTGGCTGCGCTTCGGGAACCGATGCGCTGTGGCTGGCGCTGCGTGGATGCGGCGTCCAGGAGCATACCAGTGTCGTCACCACACCATTCAGCTTCTTCGCTTCGGTAAGCTCGATTGTCAGGTGCGGAGCGATTCCGCTACTGGCCGACGTTGACCCGGCCACCTTGAACCTCGATCCCGGCAGAGCTGAAACCGCCTTAAAGCGCGGGCAAGGACAGAATATTCGTGCCATCATGCCGGTGCACCTGTATGGACAATGCGCCGACATGGACCGCTTCGACGCGCTGGCCCGCGAACACGGGATCGCGGTCATAGAAGACGCGGCGCAGGCTTTCGGAGCAACCTGGAACGGCAAGAAAGCCGGCACGCTGGGAAAGGCTGCGGGGTTCAGCTTCTATCCCACGAAAAACCTGAGTGCTTACGGCGATGGCGGCTGCGTCACCACAAACGATGCTGGCGTTGCCGACCAGGTGCGCCGCCTGCGCAATCACGGCAGCAATCGCCGCTACTATCACGAAGAGATTGGCTGGAACAGCCGTCTGGATGCGATGCAGGCCGCCGTGCTGCGAGTGAAGCTCCAGCACATTGACGACTGGAACCAGAAGCGGCGCATGATTGCCTGCCGTTATCACGGTCTGTTTGCCAGTGCAGGACTCGCCCCGACCGAAGCTACGGTTGTCAGCAAGCAATCACCGATTGCGTTTCTGAAAACTCCGGCCGAAGCCCACCACATCTATCACCAGTTCGTTGTCCGCGCCTGGCAGCGGGATGAACTGCGGGACTTTCTGACCGAGCGCAAAATCGGCACCGAGGTCTACTATCCACTTCCGCTGCACTTGCAGAAGTGTTTTGCCTACCTGGGATACAAGGCGGGTGACCTACCCGAGTCAGAGCGCGCCGCGAAAGAAGTTCTGGCGATACCCATCTTTCCCGAGTTGCGCGAAGACGAGCAGCAGCGGGTGGTTTCCGCCATCGCAGAGTTTTATACCCGGCAATCCCGTTAAAGCCTGAGTGTCCGTCAAGGACGACAGACTTCACGAAACCCGACCTGAGATGCCGAAATTGTCTGCAGAAATTGCCGGTATCTCCGGTAATCGTGCAACAGGCGCGCCTCTTCCTCGCGATCGCCCGTTGATCCCGCCGCCATCCTCGACCATGCCATGCGAAACGTCGCGTAAGCCAGCTCATAGGAATGAACGCGCAGCGAGACATCATCGCCGCTGACTTGCCGGTATTGCGCGAGCAGGAACTCACGGGCCGCGGCAGTCAGCTCCCACTCGACAACGATCCCGGCCACATCCCATGCGATATCACACGGTCCTGGAAAGAAATGGTCATCACCGTGGATGGCTGCGTCGAGTTTCAAGCAACGGTTGTCCGGCGTGCGCAGCCATTCCTGCGGCATCATGCGTCCATCACAAACCACCGGATACTCAACCGGCAGCCTTATGCCCGCAGGCGCACTTCCGAATTCGCGTTCGAAGTTGAGCTGCGCCATCGTCTCCAACGCCGACTCATCGGCATCCGCAACTGCAAACTCACGCGCCCGCCAGGCGCAGTATTGCGCCATATGCGTCAACAATTCCGCCGGACAATCTTTCGCTTGCGTCGCAATTCCCTGCCGCACCAACTGCCTACCGAAGCCTGCCTCCTGGCCGAAGTGAGCCGGTCCGAACTCCGCATCCGCGAGCGCCTGATTCCTGTCGCGAACGGCCGCACCATAATGGCCGTGGCCCTCGAAGGTCAGCAGCGTTCGTCCGTTCGCAGAGCCGTAGCGCAGCCGTTCCAGCTCCGGCCAAACCGCAGGCCAGGGGTCGTCCGCCGGAATGAATTTCCTTCGCCATCCGCCTCCACCCAGATACTCTTCCGCATCTGCGGGCAGACGCCGCGTCATTCCCGCCGAGGCCACGCGATATCGGCCCCAGCGTTGGACCGCATCAGGTGCGCACAGCTTGCTGACGTCGGGCTCATAGGCGCAGAGCACTACAATCCTGGATCGCGGCACGCCTTCTCTCTCCATCGCCTCCGCGACCGAGAGTAACGACGATCTGCTGCGGCCCGGCCCCTCGTCGCATACAAGAAAATCGGCGCCACCGGCAAGCTCCCGCCCGATGGTTGTGCGCTGCATCGATTCGAACTGGCAGATCCGATCGTAGGGATTGCCAACGGGTCGCACCGTCATTCGTTCCGCTGCAACACCCAATTGCCGTAGCTTGGCCGCCGCCACGGCGCTCAAGGTCGTCCCAATGCTGCGCACTCCGACGACTAGAGCGGAAGGGGAATCAATAGTCACGCGCTGGGCCAAATCAGCGTAATCCAAGGGATGGATCGCGTAATAGGCAAAGCCCTCCGGAATGCTCACACTCAACGTTCGGGAATGATGAATTTGGTCGAGGATCGCCAGAGCGGATGACACAAGACGCCGCCCATCAAGGGCGTGGTCCGATGAGTCGCAGTGCACGAGGCCATCGGCGAACAAGTTGGTCAGCAGCGCCGCCTGCTGGCAAGCCGCCAGCGACGCCGGCCCATCACTGAGAGCGGTCTCCAGTTCACCCGCCCGCAGCAGGCAAGCAATGAGGTCGTCCTGGAGAGCTTGCGATGTGATGCGGAGCAATTCAGCGCGCAGCCCGCTCAGCAGCTCGGCCGCGTGCAGAATCCGTCGCGAGTCGCGGAAGATCAGGAACTCCGAACTGGAAGTCACACTATCTCAGCCAATTTGCGATGTGAGGAGCGCTACCGTCAGGCTGCCTTTTTCGCGCCTCTGGAGCCCCGCGGAGAACGGGACACGTCTCCCTCTTTGTCGATGAAGTATAGATATTGGTTATCGCGGGTGACGGCGTTTTGCACCAGCACTTCTGATTCACCCTCGCCGGATTTTGGCTTCTGACAGACATTACCGTCGCCGTCGATAAAGTAGAGGTACTTCTTGTAGTCGCGTTGTAAGTGCAGCTCTTTGACTTTTTCAGCCATAGTTTCTCCTCCCACGTTTGGATGGGCAGAGACGACTAGCTGCTGCCTCAGAACCGCGTTCGATTAAGCCGATTGCGGAAATTCGGACCGTAACCTGTTCACAATAAAAAACATAGCAACGAAAATGATTACCCCATTCAAGCTTGCCTCCGGCCCGGCGACACCTCCCGTCAGCCAAGCGGGGCCGTGCAACGAGGAGTCGAGAAGATGTCCGGTGACAGTCGCACCTCCCGACGGCGAGAACAGGAAGGTCTCGGCAAAATCAAAAGCCATGTGCAGTCCGACGGCAAACCAGATTGCCCCGGTTCGACGGACTGCGAGGCAATAGAGCATGCCGAAGGTCGCGGCCGAAAGCGCGATGTACCAGGGATCACTGCCGTTGCCCAGATGAACTGCGCCGAACAATAGGGACGAGATGACGGCCGCTCCCCAGAATCCGATACCTTGTTCCAGCGTGTGCAGCAAGTACCCCCGGAACACGAACTCCTCGTAGAGACCGACTAAGAAGCAGGCCACCGCCCACACTGCGGTATATACAACGATCGCGCGCGCCGTCATCGCTAAGGGGCCGAAGAAAAACACGCCCTCGGCACGAAGCATAAGAAACAACAGCGACGCTATTCCCAGTCCGAGCGCAAGCCCCTGCCAGAATCGACGGCCAAATGCCCGTCTCATCGGCAATCCGTAGTCCGCTAAGGAATGTCTCTCGAACCGCATCATCACCAGTGCCGCCAGAAGCGCGGAGGCTACATTCACGACTTCGAGGATTAGCAAGCCCGAAGCCGCAAAATTGCCCGAAGCTAACGCCCGCAACGGTCCCGCCAGGACGGGGATCGCCAATACCGATTTTCTAAGGACGGCTTTGAAAGCGTAAGTCAGGGCGGCGAAAAGCAGCACGCGCCATCCGCTGCGAATCCCGTCCGAACCGATGAACCAACTCCGCACATGTCCTCCCGGATTCTCAAAAAGAGGTCTGATGAGTGGATTGAGATTTCTACGCAGCGGATTCCGGCTGAAATCGCCAGGCTTGTATTTTGTCGAAATCCGGTGCACAATTCCGGGACACTTGGGGTGTGGATCAATGCAAGTCCGCTCGGAGTCTAGTCTACGATGGGCGATTCCAGTTTGGCTGTCCCTGCTCGCCGTTTCCGTCCTGATCAACTACGTTGACCGCGGTAACCTCGCGGTTGCCGCGCCGTTGCTCAAGGATGAACTCCGCATCTCCACCACGCAGATTGGCGTTCTGGTCACAGCGTTCTTCTGGACCTATACGGCGGTCATGACCTTCAGCGGCTGGCTCGTGGACCGCTTCGATGTGAACTGGGTCTTGGCCGCCGGTTTCATTCTGTGGTCGGTGGCTACCGCCGCGACCGGGCTGGCACACACATTCACTTTGCTCCTGGCAGCCCGCATGGTGCTCGGCCTGGGCGAGTCCGTCGCGTTTCCTTCTTACGGCAAGATCATCGCCCTGAATGTTCCGCAGGCACATCGGGCCACGGCAAATGCAATGATCATGAGCGGCATGAGCCTGGGCCCGGCGGTCGGGACTCTCGCCTGTGGCATGTCGATGGCGCGTTATGGTTGGCGGCCGGTCTTCATCGCGATTGGGCTGGTGAGTCTGCTATGGGTTCTGCCCTGGTTGCTCTATAAACCGAAGAACACGATTGATGGCGTTCGCGTCCGGGCTTCGGTATCGGTTCTGGAGATCCTTCGTCAGAACAATTTCTGGGG
Organism: uncultured Acidobacteriaceae bacterium; assembly: GCA_963698845.1. GTDB lineage: Bacteria > Acidobacteriota > Terriglobia > Terriglobales > Acidobacteriaceae > Bog-257. The sequence goes on along the minus strand of CAVOSH010000003.1, from coordinate 271,353 downwards.
AGCCTCGGTGGGCCACTTCTGCAGCAACTATCCGTTCTATTTCATGATCGTGTGGCTACCGATGTACCTGGTTCGCGAGCGTCACTTTACTATGCAGCAAATGGCTCGGGAAGCAGCCCTGTTCTACGTGGCGTTTGCCGTTATGTCGCCTGCCTCGGGATGGGTCGCCGACAAATTCATCCGAGCCGGACGAGATACCACCGTGGTTCGCAAAACTTCAATGGCCATCGGACACAGCCTGGTTGCAGTAGGCGTGTTGCTGTGCAGTGCTGCGGACGCTCACCTCTTGCTGACAGGACTCGTGGTGATGGGTTTCGGCAGCGGCTTCATAGGACCAAATATCTACGTCTTCGCGCAAACGCTTGCTGGGCCGTCTGTGGCCGGGAAATGGACTGGGCTTCAAAACTGCTTTGGCAATCTTGCGGGCGTGGTGGTTGGGCCGCTGACCGGTTGGATCGTGGACCGTACCGGTCACTTTACCTCCGCATTCGTTATCTGCGCGGTGGTGGCTGCAGCCGGCGGAATCGCCTGGGTGATGTTTGTCGGCCGGGTGGAACAGACGGTATGGCCGGCCGCTGTCGAAGCGCTGGCTGTCGGACAAGCGGCATAAAGTGTAGAGTGCCGGTTATTCCCGGAATTCTCTGGACCACCGGGCATGAGAGATTTCCTATGAGCACTGCACCGATATCGCTCGATCGACAATCGCGGCGCATGGCGCTGGTGGAAGAGCACGTTCGCTGCGAAAATGCCCACGACCTTGACGGCGTGATTCGTACCTTCGGCGACACGGCCCGTTATGACGACGAACCGTGGGGGCAGCATCATGAAGGCCTCAGTCAGGTCCGCAACTTCTACTCCCAAATGATGGGGGCGCTGCCCGACCTCAGCATCGAGATCGTGCGCCGCCACGTCTCCGACGAAACCATCATTCTCGAGGTCATCATCCGTGGCACCCAGCAGGGCGCATGGCGCGGGCTCCCAGCCACAGGAAGGCGTGTCGAAATCCCGCTGTGCGGGGTTTACACCTTCTGCACCGATGATCGCCTGGCGGGCGAGAGAATTTACTACGACCGAGCCATGGTCTTCCGGCAGCTTGGAGTCTTCCACGAGCCGCAAACTGCGCTTGGGGATCTAACCGTTCTGCTGACGCATCCCGTGACGATCGCCAAAGCGCTGTTAAGGAAACTGCGTAAAGCCTAATCGAGCTGCGTCGAAGTGCAGACGTTGCCGCGCATGCGCTACAGCAACCTAATGCTTCTTATGTTTGTGCGCTGGCGCTTGTGAAGGATCTTGTGCACGTTGCGCGGCCCGCTGCTGCAGGCGCTCGGCCAGAGCGGCATCATGCTTTTGTTTTTCGGCGGCTTCCTCTTCCGGCGTCAGCACCCGGTGCACGATTGGACCGTTCAGCTTGTACGTCATCTCGACAATCTGGCCTTGATCGTTCATCTTCCGAATCGTGAAGGTCGGCAGGTCGCCTTCCTTGTCGAAGACCTGATGGCCGACCTTTACAGGCAAATAGCCTTCGAGGTTGCGCTCACGGTACGCCGTTTCGTAGCGATGCTTGGCCCGATTGCGGGTGAAAACGCGAATCTGGTTGTAGTCCCACGCAAGCCCATCTTTAGGCTCGTTCAGCAGCATCAGGTATTGCGGTACCTGCTTGCCGTCCTCATCGACGTTGTTGAGGACGAAGTACCCGATGATGCGCTGCCCCTCGGCGTACTGCGCGACCTCAAGCGGCACATCCAGATCGATCATCCGCAACAGCACCCAACCTACATGTCCGGAGGAGTTCCGCACCAGATACCAGTCCTCCATCACCGGAGGAGGCGCAGGAGGCTGGGTTGGCGAAGTCGCTGAGGCCGATCCCGAAGTAGCCGGCACCGGAGCAGGAGGAGGCGGGGCAGATTTCGGCGGAGGCGGGGTTCCCTTTTTGTCGGCACCGGCTTTGCTCCGCGGCTGGCTTCGCAGACGCCGACGTCGCAGGCTTGGCCGCTTTCGGGGGATTCTTCGGCGCTGTCGCCCGTCTCAGGATGTCCACCTTCTCGCCATCCTTGAGTTGATAGAGATGATCGCCGTCGCGGGAAGCCGTCAAGTGCATGTTCAGCTCGGCCCGCGTCGTCCCGCGGGCCTGCACCGGCGTATTGGCGTTGTCCTGCACCAATTTCTGGAAGCCGTCGTAGATATCCTGCGGAACCAGGCTGCGTTCCTCGATCCAGCCTTCCTGGCCTTTGTCGGTACGCACCCGCAGGAAGCGTCGCTGTCTCTCCAGCACCTCGACGCGATCACCGTTCTGTACGGTACCCACCTTGTTGTACATGGTGGCCACGCGATCGCGCAGGCTGGTCTCCGCTGCCGACACATACATGTAATCGTGATGAACGATGCTCTTGCGGGAACACGCCGGCACGAGGACGAGAAACAGCAATGCCGATGCCAGAAAGGGTCGGGTCAGATGGTGACGAAGCAGTTTCACCTGGGTACTAGATCACTATAGCGCAGTGTTTGGCAGCCGCGAGATGGGTTGGAGGTGCACAGATTGATGCGGGAAGACAAAATTAGGGATTAGGGGTTAGGGATCAGGGGATAGGCGGTAGGTGGGTACGAGCCGGCGGCACGGCTTAAAGTTGTGGGATAGTGATGCAGGAGTAGGAGCAGGTGCGGGGCGGCAACTTGCCGACGCTTTCCTAGCCCCTAGCCCCTGACCCCTATCCCCTGCCTTTCTCTACCAGACCCGGCACATCGGCTTGCGCACCATGGGCGCGTCGGCTTTGCAGCCGAAGGCCTTCTGGAACTCCGGCATGTTTCCGACCACGCCGTTCACCCGATACTTGCCGGGCGAGTGCTCGTTCACCTGCGCCATCATGCGGGCGAATTCCGGACGGTCGCTTTCGCACCATACCTGCGCCCAGCCCACGAAGAAGCGCTGGTCCGGAGTGAAGCCGTCGGTCGGCTTCTCCGGTGTGTTGGTCAGAACGTCCAGCAGAGCCATGTGCGAGATGCGCAGGCCGCCGTTGTCGGCGGTGTTCTCGCCCAGCGTGAGCTTGCCGCGAACGTGTACGTCGTCAACTGCGACAAAGCCGTCGTACTCGTTCACGAAGCAGCCTTCGAGCTTGTCGAACTGCTCGCGATCCTTCGCAGTCCACCAGTTGCGCAGATTGCCCTGCGGCATCGAACTGGCTGCCCTGATCGTCGAAGCCGTGCGTCAGCTCGTGGCCGATGACAGCGCCGATCGCGCCGAAGTTCACCGCATCATCGATCTTGGGATCGTAGAACGGCGGCTGCAGAATGCCCGCCGGAAAATTGATGTTGTTCATCCTGCGGGTTGTAGTAGGCGTTGACCGTGGGCGGCGTCATACCCCACTCGTTGCGGTCGACCGGCTTGCCGATTTTCTTCAGCTCGCGCTTGAATTCGAATTCGTTGGAGCGCAGCGAATTGCCCAGTGCGTCGCCGCGAATGATTTCCAGGGTGCTGTAGTCGCGCCACTTGTCGGGATAGCCGATTTTGTTGGTGATGTGCGCCAGCTTGTCGAGCGCCTGCTTCTTGGTCTCCGGCGTCATCCACGAGAGCTCGGTGATGTCGGTCTTGAGCGCGGCCTCCAGCTCGTTCACCATCTTGCAGCGTGGCAGCCTTGCTCTCGGGCGGAAAGGCTTCGGCGACGTAAGCTTTGCCCAAGGCTTCGCCCAGATCGCCGTCGGTGAACTGCACGCAACGCTTCCAGCGCGGACGCATCTCGCTTCGCGCCGGTCAGCGTCTTGCCGTAGAAGTTGAAGTTCTCCTCCACGAACGGCCGTCGGCAGCATCGGCAGCGGCGACGTGCACCGCGTGCCAGCGCAAATAGGTCTTCATGTCGTCCAGGCTGGCCGTCGCGATCACCTGGTTCATCCCCTTCACAAAGTCGGGCACCGAAACATCGAGACTGGTGAAGGCAGGGGTTTTGGCGGCAACGAAGAATGCTTTCCAATCGAAGTCGGGACTCAAATCCTGAAGCTGAGCGACGGTCATCTTGTGGTAAACCTTGTTGGGATCGCGGCGCTCCACCCGGTCCATGGCAGCGGTTGCCAGCTGCGGTCTCGATCTTCATAACAGTGTTGGCGTCGGCGGCAGCTTTGTCGGGAGTTTCGCCCATCAGCTCAAACATCTTGGCGACGTGAGCGACATAAGCCTTGCGCAAGGCTCACCGATTTCTCGTCGGTCTTGAGATAGTAGTCGCGATCGGGAAGCCCCAAGCCGCCTTGATCGGTGCTTGCGATCTCCATCAGCGAATCCTTGGCGTCAGGCTCAGAGCCAAAAGCAAACATAGCGCTGGACGCCGTTGTTCTGCAGGTATCCCAGCAACTGGGGCAGCTGCTTCTTGTCGTTCAGGGCGTCAATGCGATCGAGCGTCGGCTTGCAGCGGAGCAGTTCCCTTGGCGTTGATGGCGGCCTCGTCCATGCAGGAGTAGTAATAATCGCCGATCTTCTGCTCGTTGGCGCTGCGGCTCGGATTGTCGGCAGAAGCTTTATCGAGAATATTGCGCAGCACGACCTGGTTATGTTCGTGCAATTCGTTGAAGCGGCCCCACTCGGGCTGGTCGGCGGGAATGGGATTGTTCTTGATCCAATTGCCGCAGGCGTACTGATAAAAGTCGTTGCAAGGATCGACGGACTTGTCCATCGCGTTGACGATCGAAGCTGACCATCGGCTTGGTCTGATCGGCCGCCGCAGAGCCAGGGGTATTCGATGTTTGCGCCTGCGCTGCCATGCCGGCAAGCAGCAGGGCGCAAGCTATGAATGGAAGACGTTGCATGAAGTGACCTCGTATGGATATGGAGAAAATGAGAGCCCGTACACCTGGAGCTGCGGTCCAGCAGTTCGTCCGCCGGAAGCCGTACTTATCCTACAGCTTTCTGGGCTACGAACTAGCACGATGTACGTAAGCTGCATACCTTTAGGTTCGAGTGTTTCTGCAAAATAGAGCTCGAGCTATTCCGATTCGATCGATCACACAAAGCTACGGCGCGGTCTCGGCAAAGGGACAAGCGTTGCGATCGGTCTTTTCCGGTCACTGCGTAGAGTTGAATCTGGTTCGACGAATTTCCCGTGAATGCGATCCATCCGAATCGCGAGGGATCTTCGTGGGGCTTGGGTCGTGTCCGGAAAAAGGGAATGACGGCGCTGGTTCCGAATCCAACGATGCGACCGTTCTCCGTGGCCACAATGTCGGCCGCAGCCTCCTGCATTTCCTGGTCCCAGACGTATCCGGTGAGGCGCAAACCCTGTCCGTCGTTGGTGGGCAGACTTTGCGAAGAAGTGATCGCCCCCAGGCAAGCATTGCCGGCCGTCACGTGATATTGCGAATCGACTGATCTTCCCAGTTGTTCATATTGTTTGCCGGCAAATATCGAAAGGTGGTGCTGCTTCATGTAGGCTGCATCGCGCAGCACGACCTGGGGATCCGGATACGCGTCCGCCAGGACAGCAGGATCGTATACGCCGGTCAGCAACGACAGCGAGACCATCTTCAGGCGCATCTGATGCCACTGCGCGTCGATGAGCGGCAGACGAACCTGGGTTGCAAAGGCCAGCATCATGACCAGCAGGCAGGCGGCGAAACCCTGGAATCGGGGTCTGTTCTTTGCGACGTGAAGGAGCACGATCAGCCCCAGACAGCACCAGAACAGCAGAGCGAAGGTTTGATAGCGTGAGGCGGTCGCCTGCTCAACTCCGAGATGAATTCTGCCCGACGATGTGACGGCGGCCGTCGCCAGGCACAGCAACATCAGGAAAGACAACTCAATCAGGAACGGCGAAGAGATCTGGCGCTGCCGCAGTATACGTACCAGGAAGATGAGAGCCGCACAAATTCCAAGGACGCCGGCGCTAAGTGCAATGGCTCCTCCCGAGTGCCGGACAAACGTGCTTCCGAGATACACGAGGGTGTACTGGACACGTTCGCCGACCGAAAGAAGCGGCAGCGTCATCTTCTGCACTGGCCGATGATAGTGATAGAAGTACAGGCCACTGTTGCACACCCATGCGATAAGCAAGGCGATCCAGGTCGACGACTTCATCCGCAGCCACAACGCCACGAACAACAGCAGCGGCCAAAGCAGCATGCCATTCGCGAGCGACCAGGTCGCGACGGACGCGGCTGCAATGGAGACTGCCAGGAATCGTGGCTGATCTTCGCGCCGATACAGAAGCAGGCCCAGCACCGCCAGCGTCGCCATGGCTGCCGATAGGACGAACTGCAGCTGAAAGCCCCAGACGAAATTCTCGTACTGGGTCGGACACAAAATGCAATAGGCAATCAGGCCCGTCCCGGCTCTCCACGCGGAAGCGCGAAGCCCGCCGAGCACACGCAGGCTCCAGCTCAGGAGCGCAACTTGCAGCAGTTGAACCAGGAAGATGGCGACTAAGCAGGAAGGCTTGCGTGCCGTGGAAGAATTCCACGTCGAGCAGAAAGAAAATCTTGGTGGTGAGGATACGATGTTCGTTGTGCTGTGCCCACAGCCACGGCAACGACCAGCTTCCACCGGTCGCGAGATGATCGAACAGCGCCCACTCGTCCCAGTGCGGCAAAGGCGAGTAGGTGGTGATGACCAGGTAAGCTGAAACGAAGATCGCGCTCAGCCCCGCCAGCAGCAATCCCCAGGAGAGAAAAACGGAAAGGCGCGATTCCGTCGGATGGCCTTCCCTCGAAATCGCGTCTGTTGTATGCGAATCCGTCACTTCCTACTTTTTACCAGACTCGACAGGCCTTCTCGCTGACCATGGGCTGGCCGGCTTTGCAACCGAACGCCTCCTGAAAAGCAGCCGAGTTCTGCACCACGCCGTTCACGCGCCAGCGGCCCGGTGAATGCGGATCGATGATCGCCAGCTTGCGCGCCTGTTGATCGGTGACGTTCTGGCACCAGATCTGACCGTAGGAAATAAAGAAACGCTGCTGCGGCGTATAGCCGTCGATCGGCTTTAGCGGCGTGCTGCCGATGATATTCGTCAGCGCCATGTAGGCGAGTTTCACGCCGCCATTGTCGGCTGTGTTTTCACCCAGCGTAAGCCGGCCGTTGAGTTTTACGTCGCCCTTGTCGTCCTTCACGCTGACAAAGCCGGAGTATTCGTCGGCGGTACAGGTAGCGCGCTCCTCGAAGGCCTTGCCGTCGTCTGGCGTCCACCAGTCTTTCAAATTGCCGTCGGCATCGAACTTGCGTCCCTGATCGTCGAAGCCGTGAGTCAGCTCGTGACCGATGACCACGCCGATCGCGCCGTAGTTCACCGCGTCGTCCATGCTCTGGCTATAGAAGGGTGGCTGCAGAATGCCGGCGGGAAAGTTGATGTCGTTCATGTTGGCCCGGTAATAGGCGTTAACCGTTGGCGGTGTCATGCCCCAATCTTTCCTGTCGGTCGGCTTGGAGATCTTGTTGCGCTGGCGCTGCACCTCGAACGCCGAGGCCCGCATGACGTTGCCGGCATAGTCGTCGCGCTCCACGATCACCGTGCTGTAGTCGCGCCACTTGTCCGGGTAACCGATGTTGTTAACGATGGTGCTCAGCTTCTCGTAGGCCTTCTGCTTAGTAGTATCCGACATCCAGGTCAAGCTCGCCGATGTCCTGGTGCATGGCCTGCTCGATGGCCTTCACCATCTTCAGTGTGCGCTCCTTGCCCTGCGGGCCGAAGGTCTTGTCGACGTACAGTTCGCCGAGCGCCATGCCGAGATTCTGATCGGTCGACTGGACGCAACGCTTCCAGCGCGGCTCAATCTCCTTCTGGCCCGACATGTATTTATCGTTGAACTCGAAGTCCTCCTCGACGAATGCCGTTGGTCAGCGTCGGGCGCATACTCGTCGAGCGCGCGCCAGCGCAGATAGGTCTTCCAGTCATCGAGCGCAACCGTGTTGAGCTGTTCGTTGACGGCTTTGAAGAAGTCGGGATTGCCAACGTTCAAGCTGCTGAACTTCGGGGCCTTGCTATCGGCAAAATACTCGGTCAAATCGAAATTGGGCGCCAGGGTTTCGATCTCGGTCACCTGCATCATGTGATCGCGGTTCTTGGGATCGCGGCGGGCGGTGCGATCCATGTAGGCCTTCGCCAGGCCGGTCTCGACGGCGAGAACGGTCTTCGCTTCGGCGGCCGCTACGTCGGGCTTGTCGCCGGCCAGCTCGAACATCTTCTGCACGTGCTCCAGATATTTCTGGCGCGTCTCGACCGACTTGGGGTCGTCCTTGATGTAGTAATCGCGATCGGGCAGCGTCAGGCCGCCCTGGTCCAGATTGGCGATCGTCTGGCGGGAGTCGTGCATGTCCGGCATCTGCCCGAAGCTGAACAGCGCCGTGACGCCGTTCTGCTGCAGAACGCCGACTTCCTGCATGAGCTCCTGCTTCGTCTTGATTGCCGCGATCGCATTCATCGTCGGCATAAGCGGAGCGGTTCCCTTCTTCTCGATCGCCGCCTCGTCCATGCAGGCCGCGTAGTAGTCGCCAACCTTCTTCTGGACAGCGGTGTGCTGTCCCGGTGTCTGCACCTGTTCCAGAATGTCGCGCAGTACGTACTGGTTGTATTCCGCAAGTTCGTTGAAGCGGCCCCAACGCGACTTGTCCGGCGGGATGGGATTGTTCTTCATCCAGGTGCCGCACGCGTACTGGTAGAAGTCGACGCAGGGATCGACGGTCTTATCCATCGCCGTGACGTCGAAGCTCGGTATGGGCTTCGGAGCCTGGGATGAAGCGGACGGCGTTTGGGCGATGGAGCTGACTGCGAACGAGAGAAGAAGCAAGCAACACAAAGCTGGAATACGCATACCGCCTCGGACGGGAGAATTCGCCTCGGCCTGGTTTGGTGCGGCGCGAGGTCGTTGGAAACGCAAGAACCCGTTACTTACCCAAAATGATTGGGAGCTGTGCCCGCCTGGGGCTTGAAAGCTCAGGTGTTGGCCGTCACACCCCGCGATTTCACGTTAGTCCGAATGAATTCGATGATGGAATCCATCGGCGTGCCCGGCTGAAAGACTGCGGCTACTCCGCCCTTCTTCAGCGCCTCAACATCCTGATCGGGAATGATGCCACCGACCAGCACCAGCACATCATCCATCTGATTCTGCTTCATCAATTCCATTACGCGCGGAACGATGGCGTTGTGTGCGCCGGAAAGAATACTCAGCCCGATGACGTCCACGTCTTCCTGCAACGAGGCGTTAACCACCATCTCAGGAGTTTGACGCAAGCCGGTATAGATCACTTCCATTCCGGCATCGCGCAGGGCGCGGGCAATGACTTTTGCGCCGCGATCATGGCCGTCCAGGCCAGGCTTCGCGACAAGTACTCGAATTTTGCGGTCAGGGGCCATGTTCACTCTTTACTTCCCAAGCTCCCATTCCAGCCGGGGATTGATTGAGGTTCCGGCCGGGCGTCGGAGCCGGGTTAAGGTTCTGGCGAAGTGGCCCACAAGACTTTCTGGCGCGCTCAACCGAACTACCGATCATAAACCTTTGGACTGGAATTTCATAAAGTTCAATAGGGCTGACGGCAAACCGTGGCATCCAATCAAGCAGATTTCCGGAACTGGAATCCTGCGGTGATTTAGAAATGTTTTCGCTCGTATAATCATTGCCCATGAGTAATCGCCTGATGATCGCGGCTCTGTTCCTTTCCTGCGTCACTTCCCTCACATGGGCGCAAGACCTGCAAATGCAAGTGCCGCCACCGCAGGGCGCGGTCGTAGGACAAGACTACAGCTTGCCCGTGACGGTCACCGGCGGCATCATGCCCTACACCTGGACGCTGGTCGCCGGCCAGCTTCCACCCGGGCTCAAACTGCAACAGCACAAGGGCGCAATCGTCGGCATGCCTACAACTGCCGGCACATATCACTTCACGATTGCAGTTGCGGACTCCAGCATCCCCCAACTGCAATTGCAACGAGACTTCAACATCCAGGTGATCGAAGGGATGACTTTGGATTGGAAGGATGCCCCCGCAGCCCATGGCAATAAGATCAGCGGCTCGGCCGTGATCACCAATCAGACCGGCGACGACTTTGTGCTGACGGTGATTGTTGTTGCGGTGAACGAGATTGGGCGCGCAACAGCATTAGGCTATCAACACTTCAAGCTGGCGGCCGGAGCCAGCACTCCGGTGATACCGTTCGGATCGAGCCCTGGCCTGGGAACCTATTACGTTCGGATCGACGCCACCGCCCACCGTCCCGGCAAGAAACACATTTTCCGGGCCAGCAAGCAGACGTCGGACTCGATCAAACTCACGCAGTTTTAGGTTTATCGGGCCGGCTTCGCTCCCACGCCTTGGCATACTTCCAGCTCACGTAGCTGGCATGGTAGAGATGCAGCAGCAGGCCTTCACGCCCGTCGAGAAAACCCCCGCGAAGAACGTAGTTGTAGAAGAAGGTGAGACGGGGGCGAATCACGATATCGGCAAAGCTGAAGCCGACACGCCGCCCATTCCTGGCCATCACCATCTGAGCGCCTAGCGACGAGTAGCGGTTCATATGCTCCAGGTAGCTGTCCAGGGTCGGATAGGCGTGATGAAGCAGATGATTCTTCAGCCTCGCCGTCGAACCCTCTACCCTGAGGTCTTCGTGGACGAGGCGATCTTCAAAACTTCCCGCACCGCGGCGAAAGAGCCGTAACTTAGGGTCCGGATAAAAACCGCCATGCCGGATCCAACGATTCAGGAAGAAGTTCTTGCGCGGGATCCAGAATGACAGTAGCGGACGGGTTCTCCGCTAGCCTCTGCTGGATCTCTTCGGCGAGAGCCGGCTCTACTTCTTCATCGGCATCCAGCGACAGAATCCAGTCTCCGCTCGCCTTTTGCAGTGCGGAGTTCTTCTGCGCGGCGAAACCCTTCCAGCTCTCGCAGAAAAATCTTGCGTGGAAAGATTCGGCAATTTCGCAAGTGCGATCGGTCGAACCCGAATCGAGGACGACGATCTCATCAGCCCACGCTACGCTTGCCAGCGTACGCGCCAGGTTCGCTTCTTCGTTCAGCGTGATGATGACGGCTGATAGTCTCAAGCTCTCCATGCTACCTGCAAGCTACCCGTGGCTGGAAGCGGAAACGCCGCGCTAAGCTCACGTCTGCCGGTGAGACTTGTTGGTTGCACTGGCTCCGGATGTGGGCGATAATGCTTATTCGCTTTTTCTTCGTGTAAGCCGGGAGTTGCGGTTTTGAATAACGGCCAATTCATTCCTACGCGAGAGCAGCAGACTGCCATCGAGCACGTGCATGGCCCAATGTTGGTGGTGGCCGGAGCCGGTACCGGCAAAACCACCGTGCTGGCACACCGCATTGCCCACCTGATTCAAAGCGAAACGGCGCGTCCGGACGAAATCCTGGCGGTCACCTATACGCGCAATTCTGCCGCTGAGTTGATGTCCCGCGTGGCTGCGATCCTCTATCCGCCCGCGAACCAGCAGCACTCGCTGTATCCGGAGATGGACCGGCAGCAGGCGGCGAAGAAGTTAATGCGCAGCGGCCTGCAAGCCCACACCTTTCACTCCTACTGCTATCGACTGCTGCAGGATGCGGGCACCAAGTTTCAGCTTCTCGACGACAAAGATCTTTTCGTGCTGCTGCGCCGCCGGATTGCCGACCTGAAGCTGCAGCACTATATCAAGGCGGCAACTCCCGGAAAATTTCTGCAGCGATCTCCTGAAATTCTTCAGCAGCTGTCACGACGAACTGCGCACGCCCGACGATTACGATCGTTATCTTGGAAAACTCGAGCGCGGCGAGATTTCTCTGCCCCGCATGGCGAAATCGAAAGACGCGTTGGCGATGTCCGACGATGAGATTCTTGGCCGCTGCCGAGAAGTCGCTGGAGCGTTTCGTTTCGCTGAGAAGATGCTGCAAGATGAAGGTCTGGGCACCTTCGGCCACATCATGACCCGGGCCGTCGAAGTGCTGACCCGGCGTAAGTCGGTGCTCGAGCGGGCGCAGAAGCGCGCGCGCTTCATCCTGATCGACGAGTTCCAGGATTCGAACATCGCGCAGATCAAGCTGGCCAGCTTGCTGGCCGGAGAGGAAGCCAACGTATTCGCGGTCGGTGATCCCGACCAGGCGATCTACCAGTTCCGCGGCGCGACCAGCGGAGCCTTCGACCAGTTCCTGCGGACGTTTGGGCCGGAGCGCGTAAAGCGCGTCACCATGTCGGCGAATCGCCGTTCGACGCCGCCGATTTTGGGCTGCGCGTACGAAGCCATCAAATGCAATCCGGCGATTGTGAACCTTGATCGGCAGTGGACACGGCAGCCACTCACCTGCGCGCGTCTTGAGCGCGAGCCGCAGCTGGCAATCGCCCGCGCGGTGCAGGCCGTCGCACCAAACGATTATGAGCAGGAAGCCAGCTTCATCGCTGACATGATTCAGACCATGCCGCGCCAGAATCCGGACTTCTCCTATCGGGATGTCGCCATTCTTTATCGCAATCATTTTCACCGCGAACTGCTGGTAGCCGAACTCACGCGTCGAGCCATCCCGATCCGAGTGAAGGGTGCGGACCTGTTTCAGACGCCGGAGTTGCGCGATGCGATGGCTGTTCTACGCATCCTGGACGCCTCCCATCCGGTTGCGCTTTTTCGCGTCGCGGCGTTGCCGCAGTTCAACATCGATCCCGAACGTTTTCGGGCCGAGCTGGTTCTGGCCGGCGAAAACTTTTCCGCCGAGGCCGCTCTAGAACACGTCCCCGGTGGGCCTGACGTACTGAAGATGATTCGCCAGGCGCAGAATGAGGTTGCTGCGGCCAACGGTGAGCTTATGTGCAGCCATGCAGATTTCACAGCGCGTGTTTCAGCTGCCGGATTCCATGCCGCTGCGCCGCTTGCATGACTTCGCCAAGCGCTGGTGCGAGAAGCCGAAACAGATTATTGGCAACGCCACATTGCACGATTTTCTGGATTACCTGACCTTCTTTCTGGATGCGGGCGGCACTCTGGTGGAGGAGACCGACGAGGACGATCCGGTTGCGGCACTGGCGCCCAATGAAGTTGGCAACGTCCTCATCGAAGACGCGGTGCAGTTGATGACAGTTCACGCCGCCAAGGGGCTGGAGTTCCCTTGCGTCTTCGTGGTCCGTGTCGCTTCACAGTCATTCCCTGCGTCAATACAAAGAGTCGCTGGTGGAGTTCCCGCAAGCATCTCCGAACCCGAAGCGACGCCGACGAATCCGATCCCAAGACGTTGCATGAACAGGAAGAGCGCCGCCTCTTCTACGTCGCCATGACGCGCGCCATGAATGAGTTGTATCTCTGCGGCAAGGTGGGCAAGCAAAACCGTCTGCCCGCGCCGCCCAGTAAATATATTAGGGATCTGGTAGGCCTCTGGAGTCGCTCAAGGACCAGCTTGAATTTCGCCTGCTGCCGCCTCCGCAGATCGAGCAGATTCACGCCGCGGCCGAGCCCGAGCTCAATGTCTCGCAGTTGGACGCAGCTTCCTGCCGCGCCAGAATGGCCGCACGCTGGAGCTGAGCGCCAGCGCCATCCAGAGTATGAAAATTGTCCGCTGTCCTACAAGCTGCGTTACGACTGGAAGCTGCCGGAGGACGCAAGCGCCGCACTGCAGTTCGGCAATGCGCATGCATCTCGCGCTTGAAGGCCTACTTCGACGGCGTGCGGGCAAGTCGTGCACCCGATGAGCAGACGCTGATAGCGTGCTTTCTCGACGAGTTCGCGAAGGCCAAGATCAGCGAGCAACTGCAGCGCGAAATGTACGAGCAGTACGGACGTGAACAGCTGTCAGCGTTAGTCCGCTCGAAACTGCGCGATTCCGGCGGGCGAGATACTCGAAACCGAGCACCGCTTCAAGATCGAAGTTCAAGGGGCTCACGTAAAAGGAAGGTTAGACCGCCTCGACCGGCTGCCCAACGGCGAGGTCGCGATCGTCGATTACAAAACCGGCAGGCCAAGACGCAGGATGATGCCGACGATAGCCTGCAGCTTTCCATTTATGCGCTGGCAGCGAAGAGCCTGGGACACAAGCCGTCATCGCTGGTGTTTATCAACCTGACAGAACGGAACCGCGGTTGAGTCGCAACGCTCTGAAGACGATCTGCGCGATGCGGAGCGGAAGATCGCCGAGATTGCGGGGAAAATCGCAGCCGGGGAATTCGATGCGAAGCCGGGCGTCGCGTGTTTCTGGTGTTCCTACAACAGCATCTGTCCTGAGCAGGAAGAGCCGCTTGCCGCGTCCGGCGTTCGAGCGTGCCGTTACCGTGCACTGATTCCAAAAACCAAAAGGGACGCTTTCGCGTCCCCTTCAGTTACGGTCGAAGAACCAGTTAGTGCTTCTTGGTCTTCTTTGCGGCCTTCTTAGCCTTCTTTGCAGCCTTCTTAGTTGCCATGTTTCTATTCTCCCTTTCCATTTGTCATGGAATACATTGCGACATTCACATCATCGCAATTTGTTAGTTGTATAGAGTCAATGAAAAAAATAGTCAAGAAAAAAACGCGCATCAAAGTGCGCAACTCGACAACGCATGCGGCGCCCTCATCGCGTGTTTGCGGAGCGCGATCATCGATCTCGTTACCTTATTGAATGATCGAGGCAAATCGCGGATGCGTGCGACCCGCATGGATACTGGTGATTTCTCACTTCAAAAATTGAGGATGCCGGCTCGATCATGCATCACGCGCCGGAGAAAACTGCGCAGCGGCGTCACGCCTTGCAATTTCTGAGCTGCAAAAAAAATTTACAACTGAAGTGCGAAATCGGGTGCGCGGAGGGGTTTCGAACTCTCATTTCAGCATGCGGAGAACTGCGCCGCTGAGAGAATCGTGCCAAGCATGCGCGATCATTCCGGGACGCAGACTTTTCCTCCACCACGCCAGCAAACTGAACATCAATCCGAAGATCGCAATCAGGAACATGCGTGCCGCACCCTCGTATCCGTGAGAAGCGCCGAAGACGATCGCCGAAAGAATTATGCCGACGATGGCCGATCTGCCCATGGCGGCAAACTGCCGTTGCAGGTATCCGCGAAAGATGATTTCCTCGCAGAAGCCGGCCGTCCAACTGAGACAGAACCAGACCGCGAGCTCGAGATTTGTACCCGGAGCCAAGAAAGCTGATTTGCTTGCGCATGCTTTCGATCTTGCCGGCTTGATCCAGGTGCATGGCCTTGGCGCAGAGGCCGAGCACGAGCATCAGCGGCGAACCAGAAGACGCCGGCGTAAATAATGTCCAGAAAGAAATCTTCCAGCGTCGCCCAGCGACCGCCGATCAGGTCGCGCATGCGAATGCGTTTGCGAACCCCCAGCCAGATATAGCCGACGAGCGTCCATTCCAGTCCCATCGTCCAGATGTATTGCGCCAGCTTGTGTTCGCCGACGACTGGTTGGCTGGCTCGGGTGCCGTTGATGGAGACGGTCAGAAGAAGGATGATCAGAATCGCCGTATGCCACCAGGGCGCCAGCAGCGGCTCGTGATGATGCCGGGGAGTGGGCTGAATTTCGGGAGTTATTTGTGCGTCGGTGACCAAGGTTGCTCCATCTTATAATGTTTAGTTCTTACTTCTCTCAGGAGCTACATCCATGGCTTTCATAGATGACGTTGTCATCGTATCGGCAGTACGCACCCCCGTCGGTAAATTTCAGGGATCCCTTTCCGATTTCACGGCGCCGCAACTTGGCGAGATTGCTGTCCGCGAAGCCGTGAAGCGCGCGGGTATCGATCCCAACACCGTAGATGAATGCATCATGGGCAACGTTGTCTCGGCGGGCCTGGGCCAAAATCCGGCGCGACAGGCGGCGTTGAAGGGCGGGCTCTCCGACCATGTCAGCGCGATGACCATCAACAAGGTTTGCGGTTCAGGATTGAAGGCGGTCGCGCTGGGTCAGCAGGCAATTCAGACCGGAAACTCGCACGTGGTTGTCGCCGGCGGCATGGAGAGCATGACCAACGCGCCCTACTTGCTGCAGAATGCGCGCAAAGGATTTCGCCTGGGCGACCAGAAAGTCGTCGACTCCATGGTGCATGACGGCCTGTGGGACGTTTACAACGACTATCACATGGGCAACACGGGAGAGAACGTCGCCGACAAGTACAAAATCTCGCGCGAGGAGCAGGACGAGTACGCCGCCAACTCGCATCGCAAGGCCATTAGTGCCATGAACGAGTGCCGCTTCAAGGACCAGATCGTTCCAGTCGAAATTCCGGCGAAGAAGAAAGGTGCGGCACCGACGCTGTTCAGCAAAGACGAGTCGCCCCGCGAAGACACGAGTGCCGAAGTTCTGCGCGCCCTCAAGCCGGCCTTCAAGAAGGACGGTACGGTTACGGCCGGCAACGCTCCCGGGGTCAACGATGGAGCGTCGGCGCTGGTGCTGATGTCGGCGACGCAGGCAAAAGAGCTTGGACTGAAGCCGATGGCCCGCATTGTGGCGCAGACCACCAGCGGCATCGCTCCCGAGTGGGTGATGATGGCGCCGGTGGAAGCCATACGCCAGCTCTGGAAGAAGACCGGCTGGAAGAATGAAGATGTCGACTTGTACGAAATCAATGAAGCGTTCTCGGTGGCGGCAATTGCGGTTACGCGCGAGCTCGGCATCGATCTGAACAAAGTTAATGTGAACGGCGGAGCAGTGGCCTTGGGACACCCGATCGGCGCCAGCGGAGCGCGCATCTTAACGACGCTGCTTTACGAGATGAACCGCCGCGACGTGCACAAGGGAATCGCAGCACTGTGTCTCGGAGGTGGAAATGCCGTGGGGCTGGCGGTCGAGCGGTAGCCGTCGGGATTTTGTCCAGAGGTGCGAGGTGCGGCATGAAGAAGCAGAGAGGCTAGCCTGACCGCCGGGGCATGGGATCGGAGAGCGACTCCATATCTGAGCAGTTCGTCCCGAGCGAGCGTTACAGAACGCAACTGGTGGAGATGGCGAAGATACTGGTCTCGGCAGGCTTCCCTGCCTGAGCAGGTAGCAGCCACGCTTTCGGCTCAAATCGAACTGACGTCAACCGAGAAGCCCACGGATCGCTGACGGCGCCATGCTGTTCCCAGTGAAACCCGGGGCCATCCCCGGGTCTTCTTGTCTCAGCGTTACTCGCTCCAGACGGCGAGCTCGTTGCCGTTAGGATCGGCGAAGTGAAAGCGGCGTCCGCCGGGAAAGCCGAAGATCTCCTTCACGATCTTTCCGCCTGCCGCCTGGACCTTAGCGTAAGTGTCCTCTAGCGTGGTGGCATAGATCACCACCAGCGTTCCGCGGGTGCGAGGGTGACCCACGCCAGAAGAATCGGCTCCCGTGTTGAACCCGCCAGCCAGGTAGCCGTCGTGGAAGCTGGTGTAATCCGGTCCATAATCCTGGAATTTCCAACCAAAGACCTCGCCGTAGAAACGCTTGGTGGCCTCGATGTCGGTTGCGGGGAATTCGATGTAGTTGATCTGCAGGTTATGTTCTTGCTGGCTCATTCAAACCTCGTGGGACTCACCGCGAGAGATTAGCACAGCGGCGGCCAGACGACCCAGGCTGCCCAAATGCAAGAAGGGCGCGGATTGTCCGCGCCCCGGTGAGAACATTAATGATGGCTTATTGGGAGTTGGCTGCGCCGCCCGGTTGGGTAGCACTGTCGACGCCAAGCTCATGAGGAGACGGGATGTTCGCAGTTTCGGGGTTCAACAGGCCTTTGTGGTCCGGCCCCAACCCAAGCTTAATGAGCGCTCGCGAATCCGGGGTAATCTTGGTCTGCCAGCCGTTATCGGCCTGAAACTTGAGCATGGCGTCCTTGGACGACTGATCCCACACGCCGGTAGGCTCACCGCTTAGATAGCGTTCACGGATAAGCGCGTTCTGGATCTCCATCGTGCGCTCTTCATCGATCGTCCGCTGTCCGTGGGAGCGGGAGGTCGTTTTAACGAAATGCTTGGAGTAATGGCCGGAGGAGCTGTGGTGAACGTGCTTCGATTTGGTCTGGGTGCTGGTAGCTGCTGAGGCCGCTGTAGCCAGGCCCACGGCCACCACACCAACGCTGACGATATGAAGTACACGAGTCCCGATAGGCAACGACCACCTCTCTAGCAAGTATCTGAAATGCACGAGCTTGTCCTCTTATTGTAAAGAATCTCTAATGATAAGGGGAACAACAAAAACGACCCAGGTTCCCAAAATGAAACAGGGGCGGCGCTGGGCATCCAAATACCTCTGATGCCGCAGCGCCGCTGCCGGGATTGCTTGTAAGTTACTCCTCCGGAAGGATCCAGAGTACCTTCTGGTTACGGGAGAGTGCCTCCCATAAACACCGTACTGTTGTCGCGACTGCCGCGCGGCCGCACCAGGAAGACCACATCCTGGCCACCCTTCATCTCAGCCTCGATGCGGTGGTAGTCGTCTTCGTTGTTGACTGGCTGCTTGTTAATCTCCAGAATTACATCCCCGCGGCTTAAGCCGGCGGTATCGCCGAAGCCGTCCGGTTTGACGTCCTGAACGATCACGCCCTTGGTGTTGGGCAGGCTGTAGCGGTTGGCCATGTCCTGGGTAATGCCCTTGACGCTCAGGCCGAACTTGCTCTCCTGAGGTTGACCTTCCTCACCTTGCTGCTGCTCCCCACCCAGGCGGGCTGCAAAGAGCTTGGCGCGGTCGGCAATCGTGACCTCAGCGCTCGATTCCTTGCCATTGCGCACATAGCCGAGTTTGGCTGTCGTTCCCGGTTTGAGGGCCGAGATATAAGCCACTAATTCGTCGCCGTTCTTGATCGGTTTGCCATTGACGGAGACGATCGTGTCGCCAGTCTTCAGGCCGGCTTTTTCCGCCGGGCCATTCGCAGTTACGCTCGCGATGGTGACGCCGCTGTTAACGCCGTACACGCGCGCGACGGCTGGGTTCGCCACGGCATTGAATTGCACGCCGATGGATCCGCGCATGACCTTGTGGTCAGGGCTGATCAGTTGGTTGTAAACGTTGACGACGGTATTCGAGGGCATAGCAAAGCCGACGCCCTGGTATCCGCCTCCGCTGGTGTAGATGGCGGTGTTGATGCCGATGATTTCGCCGTTCATGTTGACCAGCGGACCGCCCGAGTTGCCGGGGTTGATGGCAGCATCGGTCTGGATGAATGACTCGAACTGCCGTCCCGGAACGATGTTGCGGCCGATAGCCGAGACGATGCCGGCAGTGACGGTCTCATTCAGGCCGAACGGACTGCCGATGGCCAGCACCCAGTCGCCGACATTCATTGCGTCGGAATTGCCGAGGCGCGCCGCCGGCAGCGGCTTCTTGGCATCGATTTTGATGACCGCCAGATCCGTCTCCGCATCAACGCCGACTACGGTAGCGGGATAGGTCACGGTCTCAGGGTCGCCCATCAGGTTGACGCGGATGCGGTCGGCCTTATCGACAACGTGATTGTTGGTGACGATATAGCCTCTGGGATCAACGATGACTCCGGATCCCAGCGAGCGCTCGCGCATATCAGGCGCGCCACCGCCAGACTGTCCTCCGCCACCACCCTGGCCACCACCTCCGCCCTGACCGCCGAAGAAGCGGTTGAAGAAATCCTGGAAGGGATTGTCTTCGTCGCCGCCGCCGCCCTGACCGTCATCCGGACTCTGCCCCTGTCCTCCAGGACCCATGCCGCGGCCGTGCGGGCTCTTAACCGAAGTCTCCGTGTTGATGTTCACGACCGTTGGCTCCAGCTGCCGGGCGATGGTCGAAAACTGATTCGACATCTGGACGGGAGAAGGAACCTTTAGCGGGGTCGCATCAGACGACGAATTCTGTTCCTTACCCTTGACGGCTCCAGAAACAACCGTGCCAATCAGAATGCCTAGCGAAAGCGTCGCCAGGATAATCGTTGTCGAGGCAAAGCGATTGGCCTTAAGTCTTTGCCTGAAACCTGAAGCTTGCGAATCCATTCACTGTCCTCCGGCTAACAAAGCCCAAATGGAAATTATACAGTCGCCGCAACTTAGACTGTATTTTTGAGGCGGGAATCACTGCGGGGTCTCGCTACTTAGACGGCTTGGCCCGGCAAATCGTTACCATGACGCCATTTTCCAGGGTACCGACAACTCCCCCGCAATCTACTGTTACTCTCATCCCACTGTGGATTGGATAGAAACGGGAGTGCCCGGTTGCACGTTGGCGAACAAAAACCAAGCTGAATACCGGAGCATACAATCGTTCAGCGCTGCCCCTGAAAAACGATCCCCGACGAAGTAAGTTGCCAGTTCAGCAGACGCTTACGTTCTTGCCTGCTTGGTGGCCGTGACCATCAGCAGGGAGTCGCGCCGCTCCACTCTAGCTCCCACGAACCCTGCCCGCTCGTAGTAGCTTCCCAGTTCATCGGCGGTGGAGGGTATGGGAGCGTATGGAGGCTCCATGCCATTGAGTCGTTGCTTGAGATTGTTATCCAGCATCTGCCAGCCTTCTGGTGAATTCAGCAAAATGGTGTCGAGGTAAAACCTTCCGCCGGGGCGGAGTACGCGGTAGGCCTCTTGCACGTAACTCCAGCGTTCAACAGCATCAAGATGTGGCAGTACATTCGTGCAATAAATTACGTCCATGGATTGGTCAGCCAACTCGCGCAAGCCGGTGCCCTGCAGATGCACAAAGGACGCATTTGGAAATTGTCGCAGCCGGCTTCGGGCGTGAGAGAGCATCTTCCCGGAACGATCGCATCCAGTCCAGGATCGGCATCGGGGAGCGATAGCGAAGCCGATCCGCCCGACGCCGCTCCCGATTTCCAGTACGTCATGGCTGTCCGCCAGCGCCACCGCAGCCGCGATTCGGTCCGCAATCTCTACCCCCGAGGACCGCAGCAACGCTTCATCTGTGATGCCGGCAGCGGCATCAGCGGCACCCTTCTGGGTTACGCTCAGCGCATCCCAAACTTCCGCATACTGCGAACGGCCCAACTGGGACAGGCGCGGCCACTCGCGCGCCAGATGCGTGGCATAGCCCCACAGAAAAGCAACCCCGCAGCACACAGCAATAGAGACGCCAAACACCATAGGACGCGCGCGGACGCGCCAGGCAACCACGAGAGCCCCCACGCCGCAGGCAAATATCACAGCTGACAACCAGGGGTAGAGTCGGAGGGTGTCTCGTATCCGGAGCCGTAGAACTTGGGTCATAACACACGCTCCAAATCGAGTTCAGTCAGGCCAACGATTTCTAAACCGTTCTCGCCGCGAATTCTTCCTAGGGAGCTGCCTGGTATACCGTCTTCCCGCCGACGACCGTCCTCAATACCTGCGCCTTCAATATCTCTGGCGAAGGAACGTTGGTGAGGTCGCGATCAAGCACCACGAAGTCGGCGAGCATGCCCGGAGCCAAGGTTCCTTTGTCTTTCTCGGCAAACTGCGCGTAGGCTGCGCCGGTGGTGTAGGCGGCAAGAGCTTCCTGGATCGTCAGCTTCTGCTCGGGAAAATATTCCTTCGTTCCGGCTTCGTTCTTGCGGGTAACGGCCGCGTAGACTCCGCGGAAAGGCGTGATCGGCTCGACCGGGTAATCCGTGCCGAAGGCGATCCGCACACCCTGATCGAGAAAACTTCGCCATGGATAGGAAGTCTTGGCTCGCTCCGGTCCGATACGCTCGACTGCCCAACTCATATCCGTGAGCAGGTGATTGGGCTGGACGGAGGCAATGACGCCGAGTTTACGGTACTGCTCGATCTGGCCGGGATCGATGATTTGATCATGTTCGATGCGGAAGCGGAAGTCGCGCTCGCGGTGGTTCTGGTGAGCATCACGCTCGGCTTCGGCAAAGGCGTCCAGCGCCATCTGGGCAGCGCGGTCGCCGATGGCGTGAAAGCCTAACTGGAATCCCGCCGCCGAACGTTCCACGGCCATCTGGTTCAGCGTGGCCTGATCGTACTGCGGCAGCCCTGAGTTGCCGGGATCGTCAGTATACGGGGCCATCAGAGCCGCGGTGCGCGAGCCCAGCGACCCATCCATAAAGCCCTTCAGCATGGCGGTGTGCAGCATGGGATCTTCAACGGGATGATGCGCGCGGTGCTGCTGCAATAACGGGAGCGGCTGGTTGAACATGAGCCATTCACTGATTCGCAGGCTCAGCTTGCCTTCTTTTTCGAGCTCTTCGTAAACCAGGAAGTCTTCCCATTCGGAGTTGTCCTGCACCGACGTGATACCCACCCGCGCGGCTTCAGCCATGGCCATTTGGATTCCGCGTCGCCGTTGCGCCAGAGAAGGACGGGGCACTCTCGCCAGCATCCTGTCCTTCGCGGTCTCGCAAAGAATGCCGGTGGCGGTTCCGCTCTGGTCGCGATCAACCTTGCCGCCATGCGGATCAGGCGCACGTTGCAGTATTCCCGCGGCCTGCAGCGCGGCGGTATTCGCGATGGCGATGTGCCCATCCACACGTACGAAGATGGCGGGATGATCGCCGGTAACGCCGTCGATGTCATGACGGGTTGGTAGCGTCTCACCGGCCCACAGTGTGTGGTCCCAGCCGCGGCCGACGATCCAGTCACTGGGCGGAGTCGCTTTGGCGTGATCGGCGATGCGCTGCTGCATCTCAGCCAGTGACTTGACGCCCACCAGGTCGACTTCAAGGTGAACAAGTCCGCCGGCGGCAAGGTGAACATGGGCATCGTTGAAGCCCGGCATCACGAAATGTCCGCCGAGGTCAATAACTTCGGTGTGGCTCTGCTTCAGCTTGCGAATCTCTTCGTTGGAGCCGATGGCTAGAATGCGGCCATTGCCAACAGCGATTGCTTGCGCGCGAGCTGCATTAGCCGAAGGATACATGTCGCCGTTGAGAAAAATTATGTCGGGAGCGTCTTTGGAAGAACCAAGGGGAGTGCCAAAGGAGTTTGCGTTCAGGAGCATGAGCAATGACAAGGACAACAAGAACAGCTTTATGACCGGCCAATAATCCGACGTTACCCGCATGTGAAGGGGTGCCGTTTCAGCTGCACCGTTCAGGCTTCTCATGTGCGTTCCATCCGTCGCGCTATTAACGGGACAAGCACGAACCACTGCAGATAGCCGACAACAAAAAGGTACAGCCAAAGAAATACGATGGAGCGCAGATCGTTCCCCACTTCCGTATATTGCCTAACGACTATCGCACCGATCGGTTTGTAGTAAACGGTCATGCTGGCGGGAAACGCCAGATTCATCATCAGCAGCGCCTCCGCTTCGTTAGCCTCCCAGAAAGAACGATGTGGACCGTTTCTCAGAAGGATAGTCCAGACCAAAAGGGAGAGGCAGATTACGATCCATAGCACTGCGATCACTCGCCATAATCTCGTCGATGGAAAAATTTGTATCATTACGAGAAGGCCGAACACCCGAACGGAGCGAGGGCATCATAACGGGCGTTGGCAAAAGCACATGGCGCATTACTCGTCGGCGACTCCGGCCAGGGTCAACGCCAACAGCAGAATGCGTTTGAGACCGAGATCGCGGCCAGCCGAATCGTACCACTCGTGGATGGTGTGGGCACCGCCGCCGCTGCCCCCGGCGCCGATGGCGATGGCTTCCCTCCCCAGCGACAGCGGAATATTCGCATCCGTCGAGGCGCGTTGAACGCGCGCTGTATTGCCGAGATGCGCATCGACTGCCCGGATCATCTTCAACAATTGGGAGTCCATTGGAAGGTCCGCTGCCGGACGATTGCCGATGATCCGCACTTCAGCCGTAAGCAGCTCCTGCTTTTTGCGTCCGGTAATCTCCGGGATCACGTGATCCACTGCTTCATGCAGGGCACGCTCCAGGCGATCAAGCTCGTCGACCGAGGCCGATCGCGTGTCGACCCTCATTGACGCCAGCTCCGGTATGGAATTCACAGAGGTACCACCGCTGATGATGCCTACGTTGAATGTCGTCTTGGGCGAAACCGGGACCGGCGTGCGGGTAAAGCGGTCGATCATTCGAGCCAGCGCGACAATTGGATTGGCGACGCCAAAGTCGCTCCAGGAATGTCCGCCATACCCGCGGACCGCCACTTCGTAACGACGGCTGCCCAAACCCTCGGCGATGATGGTGTCCGTACCTGCTCCGTCGACAACAATCAACGACGCAATCGTCGCCGACCAGCGCGGCTGCTGGTAGATGTGACGCATGCCGCGCAGATCGCCTTCCCCCTCTTCGCCGACGTTGCCGATGAAGAGCAGCGGGGCCGTGTTCGGGAATTCGACAGACTGCAAAGCTCCGGCGATCGCCAGCAAGGCCGTAATTCCGGAAGCGTTGTCCGAGATGCCCGGGCCGTAGAGCTTGTCACCGTCGCGCCGCACTGCAATAGGGGTGTTCGCGGGAAATACAGTATCAATGTGCGCGCTGAGAGCAATGAACGGCGCAGCCGGGTCGGTACCAGGACGGATGGCGAAGACATTTCCCAACTCGTCGCGATGAACATCGGTGAGCGAGAGCTCGGCAAAGCGCTCAGCCAGCCACAAGCCTCGAGCGTTCTCACCCCAGGGCGGCGCCGGGACAGCCGTCACCTGCAGTTGCAGCTCTTCCAGATTGCGGGCGTGAGAGCGGAACCACGCGAAGGCCTCATGCACCCGGCGAAGTTCGGCAACCCGAGCCACCTGCTGCTGTGCCGATCTTGAGCGCTGCGATTCACTCGCCGAACCTGACTGTCCGGAAGAGGCGCGCGCTGGAGGACTCGGGCCCATGAGGATGCTTAATGGTAATACGGAGAAGATACGGCGAGAAGGGTACGTTCCGACTTTAGACCGGAATTGATAGGCTGCACTCGAATTGGCCTGTGATCCAAGCCATTGTGGGCTACAATGTAGCTCAGAGGAATTTATGCCTGCCAATGCCGTCGTACGAGCCCGAATTGACGAACGGGTCAAGAATCAGGCTGCGACTGTTCTGAAGTCGATGGGCCTTACTGTTTCTGACGCCTTCCGCCTGCTGTTGGTTAAGGTAGCCGCGGAGAAGACGTTGCCTTTCGAAATCGGTACCCCGAATAAGGAAACCGTTGCCGCCATGAAGGCCGCCCGGCGTGGCCATTTGTCCACTGCCAAGAATGCCCAGGATCTTCTTTCACTATTAAATGAGAACGATTAGGTTTACCAGTCAGTTCAAACGGGATTACAAACGCGAACTTGCTGGCCGCCATCGTTTGCTGCTGGACGACGTTCTACTGGAGATTGTGGAAATGCTCGCGGAGGATAGGCCTTTACCACGTCACAAAGATCATGCCCTGGGCGGAACATGGAAAGATCATCGGGACTGCCACATCCGCCCAGATTTTGTTCTGATCTACCGCAAACCCGACGACCAAGGTCTGGAACTCGTTCGCCTGGGCTCGCACAGCGAACTCTTCTAAATTTTTTTACGACGCCATCTCCGACTGCACGCCGTTGGCGGCATTCACGCAATCCATGATCTCGGCATCGGTGAGAGTGCAGTTCGACTCCTTGGCGCGCTGGAAGATGCGTTCCACCAATTCCTCGCTGACGGGCAGTTTATGGCGCTCCAGCCAGAACTGCACATTCGACTTGCCGCTCATCGGGCCCACTTCGATCACTTGTTCCATCCCGAAGAAGTGCGAGGGCACGCCGGAGTAGATGCTGTTGGCCAGCATGACATCGTTCTTGCGGTAGGCCTTGATCACGGCTGCGGCGTGGACGCCGGTCCCGGTGCGGAAGGCGTCGTCGCCCACGACGGGGTAATTCTTTGGAATCGGAACACCTGTAGCCTTCGATACCACGTCGCACATTTCTTTCAGCTTCGTCAGGTCCTGGCTCTTCCAAGGCTCGATACCAAGGAGCTTCAGATTTACCAGCATCTGGTCCAGTTGGGTGTTGCCCACCCGCTCCCCAATACCCAGAGCGGTGGCGTGCACCACTTCCGCTCCCGCCACCAGCGCGGCTATCGAGTTGGCGACGGCCAATCCCCGGTCGCTGTGGCCGTGCCATTCCACTCGAATATTTTCACCTGAGGGCTTAACCACCTCGTTGATGACAAAATGCATAAGCGCCACCACGCCCATCGGAGTGGCGTGACCGACGGTGTCGCAGATCACGATGGCTTTCGCGCCGCAATTGATGGCGGTGCTGTACATGCGCTGAATGGTTTCAGGATCGCAACGCGTGGTGTCCTCGGTGACGTACATCACGTCGAGGCCGAGCGAGACCGCATACTTCACCGCGTTCTCCGTGGTGCGGAGAAGGAAGTCGTCGGTCCAGTCTTCGGTGTAACGGCGGATGGGGCTGGAGCCGATAAATGTTGCCGCCTCGATGGGAACGCCAGTGCGCTCGACGATTTCCGCAATCGGTCGGATATCGTTCTGGTGGGTACGGGCGGCGCAGTTGGGCTTGATCTTCAGCTTGGCGCTGCCAATCTCGCGAGCCAGCGCCTCGCAATGCGCTACCGCGCGATCGCCCGCTCCGGGCAACCCGATGTCGAGCATGTTGATGCCAACCGCTTCCAGCAGGTGCAGGATTTCAATCTTCTGCTCGATGGTTGGGTCGCGCACCGACGGCGATTGCAGGCCGTCGCGCAGCGATTCGTCATTCAACAGCACCTTGCCAGCCGGAACCATCGACTTGGCATAGATCGTGTTCCAGTCGTAGATCAACTCAGAAAGATTGGCGGACACGTAGCTTTCACACCCCGTTTACCTGGATAAGCCGGAACTCGCATCTTCGCAAGCGCGATTCACGAATATTCGATGAATGTAACCGTTAGACGGTTCCATATGCTGCCGGCATCCAGGAGATCGCAGAACAGCTTTTCTACTCGAATTATCGCCCATCGATGCCGAATTCTCCCGCTTTTTCTTGCAGTCCGGGTCTTAATGGATTTTCGAACGCCGAGGCGGCTGTCGCTATCGCGGAGGGTGACTGTATGTGCCTGGCTTATCCCAATTCTGTAAGCCAACTGCGCAAGCCGGCCCACATCTAATCATGCGGGAGCACACAGATTAATGCACATCGCATCCATGGCGAATCTGCCGGGCCTAAGTCTGATGAACAAGAAAAAGGAGAGCGAACAGACTAAGCGGCCGGCTGTAGCGCAACCAGACACGGAAAAGCAGCCGGCAAGCTGGGTACAGAGATATTTGGATCTCGCGGACTTGCTGATCAGGCGCCGCAAACAGAAACGCGATGATGTCCCACCCAAAGCCGCGTGAAGATCGCCCACATCAGAGGCGATTGGATCGCCGGAAAAGCCCACTGGAGCGGATGGCTCCTTTCACTCTAGCGCCCCATTCCTTCGCGAAGAGAAAATCGATAAACCCGCCCATCTGCTCCTGATATTTCTTGCCGTAGCCGAACCACCACACCTTCGCCATCCCCGGCACCAGGTCGACATCGACATATTTGGTCTGCACCATCTCCTGCAATCCCATTTCACCATGGGTGCGGCCGATACCGCTTTGCTTAAAGCCACCGTGCGGCGCTTCGGCGATGCCGAAGCAGGAGATCATGTCGTTCAGCATGACCGTCCCGGCCTTGATTTTCGTGGCTATGGCCTCGCCTCGCCCACGATTGCGGGTCCAGACGCTGGCTGCTAATCCGAAGTCACTGTCATTCGCCAGGTTGATCGCTTCCTCGTCACTGTCGAAGGGGGCCACAGGAAGTACCGGGCCGAAGGTCTCTTCCTGCATCATCGGCATATCGCGGGTCACATCCGCCAGCAGCGTTGGAGCATAGAAATTCGGTCCCAGTTCTGTCAGCCGCTTACCTCCAGCCAGCAGGCGCGCACCGCGTGACACAGCGTCGTTCACCTGCGACTCGACGATCTTGAGCTGGCGCTCGTGGATCATGGGGCCGATCTCAACTTCGGATCCGATGCCATTTCCAACGCGCAGCCCGGCAATCTTCTCGCGGCATTTTTGCAGAAAGGGCTCGTACAAGCTGCGCTGGACGTAACAACGCTCCACCGAGAGACAGGTTTGCCCGGCGTTCATGAAGGCGCCCCACAGAGCACCACTCGTGGCAATCTCCAGGTCGGCGTCGTCGAGCACGATCATCGGGTCTTTGCCGCCTAGCTCGAGCACCACGGGCAGAAGACGGCGCGCAGCCGCTTCGCCCACCCGTTTACCGGTTGCAACGCTCCCAGTGAAAATCAGCTTGTCGATCGGCGACTCCAACAGCGCGGCGCCCGCCGGACCCTCGCCTACAATCACCTGCATCAGTGCGCCATCCAGTCCCGCCGCAACCAGCAGCCGTTCCAACTCCTGGGCGATGAGCGGAGTAAATTCCGATGGCTTCATCACGACTGCGTTCCCGGTTATCAGCGCGGCCAGAGTCTCGATCGCAGGAATAGAGAAGGGATAATTCCAGGGAGCGATGATGCCGATGACCCCGTACGGCTCGCGCACCAGTTTGCCGCGCTTTGTCTTCATCGCGAGATTGCCGTGGGGCAAAGAACGATCGCGGAGAAAAGCGTGGGCATTGCGAATGCAGAATTCCGCGGCGTCCAGAACCACCAGGACCTCGGTGGCGAGCGCTTCGGCCGCAGGCTTACCGGCTTCGCGACAGATGAGGCGGGCCACATCATCGCGATGCTC
Organism: uncultured Acidobacteriaceae bacterium; assembly: GCA_963698845.1. Taxonomy (GTDB): domain Bacteria; phylum Acidobacteriota; class Terriglobia; order Terriglobales; family Acidobacteriaceae; genus Bog-257. The sequence goes on along the minus strand of CAVOSH010000003.1, from coordinate 242,939 downwards.
GCGCAGCAATTGCTGGAAGCGCCGGAGTACCGCGACCCGCTGCGCTACCGGAGTTGCCTGCCAGCGGGGCTGGGCGTCTTTCGCACGCTGCACCACACGGCGCACATCATCGGGCGAGGCGCAGGCTAACTCCGCCAGCGGCTCGCCGGTAGCCGGGTTATAGGTGACGATGCTGGCAGCACCAACACTCTTCGCTTCCGTGACCATGAGAGGTACCGTTTAATACTCGACGCTTACCAGGTACAAGCCGCAAGCGGCAGCCGTGGGTCCGGCGGCACTACGGTTGCGGGCTTCGAGGATGGCAGGCACGTCCGCGATCTTCAGCGACCCTTTGCCGACGAGCAGGAATGTTCCCACAAGGTTTCGCACCATATGGTGCAGGAAACCATCTCCGCGGACAGTGTAGATCAGTTCGTCCTCCGTCCGCATCCATTGCGAAGAGTGAATCGTCCGCAGGTTGTGCCTCCGAAACGGGATTCGTCTTCGCCCCGCGCTTCTTCCGCTATCCGCGCGCTGCGTTCCGGATCCGATGCTGCGAATGACGTGAAGTCGTGCCTGCCGACAACATATTCGGAGGAGCGCATCAGCGCTTCCTCGTTCATGGGATAAGGATCGTGATAGACGAATCGCGCCAGGAACGGCGGGCAGACATCCCCCCGGTAGATGCGATACCGGTACGTCTTCGCCTGGGCCGAGTGCCGGGCATGAAATTCCTGGGGTTGCGCCTGAACTGAATTCACTCGAACTGAGGGAGGCAGCAAATCATTGAGTGCAACCATAAGGTTGCGTTCCGGAATCGGAGTCTCCAGATGGACAGAAGCCACCTGTGCAAGAGCATGAACTCCCGTGTCGGTGCGTCCCGATCCTTGCGGCAATACATCTTCGCCGGTCAGTCGTTTCAGGCAATCGGCAAGGGTGCCTTGCACAGTTGGCAAATCCGGCTGCACCTGCCATCCATGGAATTCGGAGCCGTCATAGGCCAAAGTGATTTTCAGGTTGCGGCCCACATGTCCTCGATCTTGCAGCAGCAGCACCTATTGTTTTCGATGTGTTAAGCAATGTTAAGCAGTGTAAAGCCAGCGTTTGTCACTGCTTTGTGTCAGATATACTACCTTTTCTCTGCACCGTACGATGTTCAAATCGATTTTCACTCCCTGCGCCGTAATCTTGATCTCCAGTTTCCACATCGTCTCCCGAAAACTGATCAGGCGACAGGAAACTGCTGCAACACTCTTAGCGTGTGCTCTAGGAGAAAGAAAGTGATGTCTGCTTCAAATCGACGTGGCAATTGCTTCACGCCCACCGTACTGAGATTTCTGCTCGCGCTCGTGCTGGCGGCTCTGCTCAGCGCAACCGCTTTGCCCAGGACGAGGCCTCGCCCGCCACAACGGCAACGCAACCGGGCGCGACGACGGCGTCACAGCAGAACGAGCCCGCGACTTCTGACGCCGAAGCGAAGCAGGGACAAGTCCAGGTGTTGACCCCTCTGCCGCAGGCGCCGGCGCCTCAGCGCAACGCTCACCCCTATTCTTCGCAGGACTAGAGCCGCGGGCAGCGGCAGTGGCCAAATCCGTTCGTCGTCTATGCTCCCCGAACGGTCCCCCAGGTCAATGTGAAGAATTCGCCGGGCGTCGATCAGACGCTTAAAGACGGCAAGATTTACCTCTCGCTAAGCGACGCCATCTCTCTGGCGCTGGAGAACAATCTCGATATCGGGATTCAGCGTTACAACCTGTCGATCGCCGACACCGACATCCTGCGCACCTCCTCGGGAGCGGTGGCGCTGGGTGTAAATGCTGGTCTGCTGTCAGGAACGCCGGGCGGCGCAACCGGCACAACCTCTGCCGGCGGCACGGGTACCTCTTCCACCGGCTCGACCGGAGGCGGTGCGGGTGGAACCAGCATCGGCGTCGGCGGAGCCGGTTCGGGTGCGGCAGGCATCGTGGCTTCCACCCAGGGCGAAGGCCCGCCGCTCGACAGTTACGATCCCGTTCTGACCGGAAACGTTGCGTTTCAACGCGCGATCACGCCTGAGTCGAACACCATCATTACCGGCACCAACACGCTCTCCCAGAACACTACCACGGCGAATTTCCTGTACACGCAGGGCTTCCCTACCGGCACCCTGATGACGGTGGGCTTCAACAACAGCCGCAACGCCTCCAATGCCCTGTTCAACACGCATCGATCCCTTTCTGGCGCCGAGCTTTCAATTCCAGCTACGGCAACACCTGCTCCAGGGCTTCGGTTTCGATCCAAACTTGCGTTACATCCGCATCGCTCGCAACAACAAGATGATCACGGAAGTCACGTTCCGTAACCAGATCATTACGACCGTCTCTCAGATTGAAAATATCTATTGGGACCTGGTCAACGCATACGAGAACGTGACCGTACAGCAGCGCGCCCTCGATCTGGCAAACAAGACGCTGTCCGATAACCAAAAGCAGGTTGCGGCCGGAACGCTGGCGCCGCTAACCGTCGTGCAGTCGCAGAGTGCCGTTGCCAGCGCTAAGCAGAATCTGATTGCGGCGCAGGTGAACCTCCAACTGCAGCAGTTGCTGATGAAGAACGCGATCACGCGCAACATGGCCGACCCGTTCCTGGCGGTCGCGCCAGTGATTCCGACCGACACGCTTGAACACCACGCAACCGTACGAGGTCGGCTCGGTGGACGACCTTATTGCAGAGGCGTTAAAACAGCGGCCGGAGATCACGACGGCTCGTTTGAACCTCACCAACAGCGAGGTTACGAGGAAGTCTCTCAAGAACCAACTGCGTCCCGCGCTGGATTTGTATGCGTTTTATGGAGCTTCCGCACTGGCTGGTCCGGCCAATCCGTTGTGTACGGATCCAACGCAATGCGCATCGCCGGGATTTCCTACCAGCTATTCCGGGGCTTTCGGCAACCTGTTCAATAGCTCGGCGCCGGACAAAGGAATAGGGGTCAATCTCAACATTCCCCTGCGCAACCGCCAGGTACAGGCGGATCAGGTGCGCTCTGATCTCGAATACCGGCAGGCGCAAATGAGCCTGCTGCAGACTGAAAACACCATCATGCTGCAGGTTAGGCAGGCGCAGTTCGCGCTGCAACAGAACTGGGTCGGCGCTACAGGCTGCCATCGCTGCCCGCGACTATGCCGCCGAGGCACTCGACGCCGAACAGAAGAAACTGCGCATGGGGGCTTCCACCGGAACGCTGGTGTTGCAGGCATCCAGCAACCTGACCCAGGCAGAATCGAACGTGCTGGCGGCCGCAACAAATTATGAGAAGTCGAAGGTCCAACTGGATCTTTCGACCGCCGATACGCTGGACCGGATGGGTATCGATTTGACGGACGCGCAAGCAGCCAAGGTAAAACAATCGCCAAAGGTCCCGGGGGTAGTACCGGCGAACAACAATGATCTGACCGTTCCGAAGCTGCAGCCTTTGGGACCAGGGGGACCGGGATCAGAACCGACCATGGCTCCGCAACCAGATGCCGCGCCGCAAAGTCCGGCTTCGACGCTGCCGCAACCAGAGCAGCCGCAAGCGCCGCAAAAGCAGTAGTTAAGTCCCGGTCGTCGTGCGGAAGAATTTGACATTCGCGACACGGTGCTAAACAATAACGGGCAAGTTGAACATTGCGGGGCCGCAGCAGCTGTAACAGGCTTTCGATACCCCGGCGCCCAGCCCATATCGTCCAGGACAAAACCTATGGCAAGAATCCTCTGTGTGGACGACGAACCGAACATTGTCACGCTGAAGTGTGCCATTCTTGAGGCCGCTGGGCACCAGGCTACGCCGTCGACGTCGGCGCACGACGCAATCGAGAAACTGACGCAAAACACCTACGACGCGGTGGTAACCGACTGGCGTCTGGGCGACGCGAATGGCCGCTCCATCGTTCAGGCCGCCAAGACGCACTCTACTATGCCCGTGGTCGTTGTTTCCGGATATGTAGCAGAAGCCTTTCAAGCCGCTGAACCGCTGGCAGACCTTTATCTCGAAAAGCCAGTCAATCCGGAAGAGTTAGTCACCATCGTGAATGAGCTGCTGAAGACCAGCGATCACCCGGCTCATTGAATTTCCTTCGAAAGTAACCGCGCGCCAGCAGCAGTTCCGCTGACCTTCCCGCTCAATTTTGCAGCGGATGTCCTGCGTTTTCAGCACAAATCTGGTTAAGCCTGTCGAATTCACACCAGGTGCCACATCCCGGCTTGCCACTCGCGCCATCTAACGCCATATGAGTAAGAGATCAGCAAGAGACATGAAATAAACAAGAAATAAGGGGATCCAGTCAGGCGATCAGGCTGGCATTTCCACAGGAACCGGGGTGCGGCTCATGGGGCTGGCAATTCTTGGTAGGGGCATCTGGTGGGAGTTAGGTCTTTTGGGGGCCACGTTGCTTGAATGTGATTGAAGGAGGAAAGAGGAAACCCAAGTCCGGCCCACAACGCCGCGTCAATATTGCATCACTTTTGGAGGCACTGCCCGAGGCCGTATTTCTTTTGGACCCCAACGGTAGCATCGTCGCTCTAAACGCCTCCACAGAGAAGCTCATCGGACGTCCTCGCAAGGAACTGCTCGGTCAGAGCGTCGCCCCCGTGCTGCAGGAAAAACTGGAAAGTGCCGAAAACATCGAGATCCTCTTCCAGAGGGCGGTTCATGGAGAGGTAATTCGCATTGGCCAAATGATCTTTCATCCTCTCAGTGGAGATGCGATGAGAGTCACCATGTCCGCCAGTCCGGTTTGCGATCAGGCTGGTCAAGTCGGGGGTGTCCTATTGATCGTGCAGGACGTCACCGAACTCGCGGCCCTGCAAAAACACTCCGATAGCAATGAACGGCACGTGGCCGTGGGACAAATGACCGCAGGATTGGTACACGACTTCAACAATGTCCTCAGCACCATAACCGAGGCGGTCGCTGTACTGGAGAACGATCAGCGGCGTTCCGACCGCGACCGAACCGTGTTAAGCATCATCGCCAATGCCGTTCACTACGGTGCGCAGACCATTCGAAACACCCGCAAATACCTGATCGGAAGCAGGGAAAAGCCTTCCCTGGTCGAGGTTCGCGCCCTGTTGGAGGAGGTGTTGGAACTGACCCATCCGGTATTGGAAACGCGTACCGGGGTCACCGTAGTGCGCGAGACGCAGGACTGCGGTCAGGTGAAGGCCAGTGCGGACGAGTTGCGGCGAGCTTTTACGAATCTGGTGCTGAACGCGCTTGATGCCATGCCCCAGGGAGGCACACTGACTGTGGGCTGCATCCAGGTTAACCACCTTGTACTTATCAGCCTGCGCGACACCGGCATCGGTATCCCGCTGGAAGAACAGAGGAAGATATTCTCTCCCTATTACACGACCAAGGCAAAAGGCACGGGGCTGGGCTTGTCGGGCGCTCAACGAGCGATTCAATCTCAGGGTGGAGAAATTCGCTTTGAGAGTACGCCCGCGGAGGGCACAACGTTCTACATTACATTGCCTGCCGCTACCGATGCCGCAGAGCTGGCGCCCAGCGCGGCCTAGGTCACAGCCTGAGATCAATTGATGGTTTGGGAAATCGAGCGCGCACTGAAATCGTGCTTTCCGTGACCGCAGCCGCCCGGCTACGCCCAGGAGTCACCGCAAGCGAGGCAGTTGCCTGAGCCAGCATGCGGTGGTGAACCACGAACAGTGCCAATTCCAGCCGGTCGGATACACCAATTTTGTCGAAGATGTTCCGCAGAGCATTCTTGATGACCTGCTCGGTGGTGTAGAGCTGCATCGCAATTTCGCGGTTCTTGTATCCCTGCACGATGGCGGCAATGATACGCAGCTCGCGATCGGAGAGCCGCTTGCGCACGCGAGCGCCCACCAGATCTTCGCTAACCTCAACTTCGGCCGAATTCGGCCCCTGCAGGAACGATTGACCCTGCGCCAACCGGCGTACCGCCTCCACCACCATGTTGCCGCTCGCGGAGCGGTAGATGACTCCCTTCACCCCCATACGCATGAAGTCGGAGGCATTTTCGGTGTTGTCACAGAGCATCAGCACAGACGTCAGATGCCGGTCGGCAATGTGCTGAACGTCATTCAGGAAAGAGAGGAAACTGGATGCCAGAATGACGACGCGCGGTCGCAGTTTATCCAAGGCATTGAGCAGCTGCTCAGGCGATTGCGGTTGGCCTACGATTCGAACGTCTTCTTCAACCGCCAGCACTTTAGCAATGCCTGCGCGGAAAATCGCCTGGTGGTCTGCGATGATGACGTTGATCATGGTGGGGGTCGTGGCGCCATCCTCCTTAACGATTTAACTTCTCGATAAGTGCGAAACTCAGGGGCTCCCATGAAACCGCCCGCCTTAGGACGGGCTACGTACCAATCACGGTTTTATACCACGGATGTAGGCTAAGGAATAGCTCTTTCGGGGCAGGTGCTAACGTGCTGGCCGGTTAGGGTTAAGGTTCCTCGGCCTTAGGCACCGGCCACAGGGGTTCGCCCATTACCGTCGGCACCGCTCTGGTTACGGTCTGGTCGCTCGTCAGCCTCTGCGCGGCGGCTGTATCATCCAAATGTTGGCTACGACTCTCACATCCTCTCGCATTGAAACCCGACCGAACTGGGCTGAAGTCTCGTTATCGGCGCTTCGCCATAACTTCCGCGTAGTGCAGAACCATGTTGGGCTGGGCGTCACCATTTGCGCCGTGGTGAAGTGCAATGCGTACGGTCACGGGGTGGAAGAATGTGCGCCCGCATTGCAGCAAGCGGGCGCAACCTGGTTTGGTGTGACCTCGACCGACGAAGGCATTGTGCTGCGAGAGTCGGGTATCACGGCGCGCATTCTGGTCATGTGTGGCCTGTATCCAGGCGAAGAAGAAGAGGCGCTGCGGAATTCGCTTACCCCTGCGGTATTCCGTCTGGAACAAGCTGCAGCACTGGCACGCGCGGCCACCCGCCTCGGACTCATCGGACGTGTACCCATCCATCTTAAGATCGACACCGGCATGGCCCGACTGGGGCTTCCGCTGGCGGAGTTGAAAGCCTTTGCCGAAGGCGTGAAGCGTCTGCCTGAAATCGATCTGGAAGGCGTCTTCAGTCATCTGGCATCGTCTGAAGTCCTGGACGACGAAGACACCGCGCTACAGATTCAACGTTACGACGCTGCGCTGCGCACTCTCGCCGAGTACGGACTGCAACCTCGGCTCCGTCATCTTGCCAACAGCGGCGCGGTTTCGGCGCGGCCCGACACCTGGCACAACTTCGTGCGCCCGGGACTTGCGCTTTACGGTTATGAGCAGCCCATCTATCGCGACGGTTTTCTGGTCAACGATGCTCCAGCCCTGCCGCTGAAGCCGGTGCTGGCGTGGAAGACGCACATCCTGGGATTGCGCGACGTTCCCGCCGGACAGCCGCTTGGATACAGCGGTGCGTACGTAACTCCGGCGCCCGCGCGCATCGCGGCGGTTTCGGTTGGGTATGGAGATGGCCTGTCGCGCAAGGTCTCGATTCACGCCGGAAACCCCGTGCCTTCGCTGGATGACGAGACAGCCGTTGGACGCGGCGAAGTGCTGATACGTGGGCGGCGAGCACCGATGGTAGGCCGCATCTCGATGGACCTGACTCTGCTGGATGTCACGCGCGTTCCTGGCGTGTCGATTGGCGATGAAGTCGTGCTGATCGGCCGCAGCGGCGACGAACAGATCAGCGCCTGGGACCTGGCGCGCAGCTCGGACACAGTGGTGTACGAGACCCTGTGCAATCTCTCCAAGCGCGTTCCACGACGCCATGCTGAGTAGCCATTACTTGTCCATCTCGTAGGCGACCTTCATCCAGCGCTTGGCTTCGTCATCGAAATCCTGCAGGCTGCCGATCTCGATGCGATGTGTAATGCGGTCCTTCTTCTCAAAGCCACCTGTGTTGATCAGGCGCTTGGGAGTCTTCGTGTCTTTCAGCGCCAGGCCCAGGTCGATGCGCGTGCGTGTGGTCGGCTTGATTTGCGCGATGACGTGATTGCGATAGATAGGAACGATGGTCTGACAAGGCGAGACCCCAATGTCGCTTCCCATCGTCTTAGCAGATGTCAGTATCTCGTCGTAGATTGCGCGCAAGTGTTCTTTCGGGCCGGCATACATCTTGTCGACGTAATCCTCGGCGTGCTTCAGATATTCGCCGGCATCTTCGTTCGCCCTCGCCTTTCCCGTCGGAACGGCCGGCGATCCACGAAGCATAGTTCGTGCCCAGTCCGTGCTCTTTCTTCAGCCACGCGGCGCGTTCCTTTTCGCCGCCGGGACCCTCCTTCTTCGACCAGCCGCACCCACTCGTCCAAGGAGTGGCCCGTCTTCTCCTTCATCCCGGCAATGACCGACTGCACCATGCGCACGCTGGGATGCAGATCGTACTTCCATTTCTTGTGTGTCTGGGCCTTGGGCATATGCCGCTCCTTTCGATCCGTGACGTTAGCGACGCATCTTATCCCAGTTTGTAGAAACTCAATGACTGCATCGCCCTGGTCCAGGCGGCGATAGCGCAGCAGGGCGCCAAAACGCTTTCGCCCAGATCGAATTTCTTCTCATGCTCGGCAATGACGATGCGTCGAAGGCTGCAACAAACGCGATTGCGACAGATATCCCAAGGTCTGCTCGTAGGTGCCGCGCATGCGATAAGGCGGATCGAGAAAGCAGAAATCGCAGACCACGCCGGTGCTCTCCAGCAGCGGCAAGGCCTTCGCAACCTCGCGCTCCTGCACCTCGAATCCCGCTGTGATCCCGAGGGACGCGAGGATTCTCGCGCAGAAGCCGGGCATGCTTCTTCGCCGACTCCACGAAATACACCTGGCGCGCTCCACGGCTGAGCGCCTCGATGCCGACCGCGCCCGTTCCGGCGTAGAGATCGAGCCACACCGTCTCCGAAAGATCGCGCGCCGCACCCAGCACGTCGAACAGCGTTTCGCGCAGGCGATCGCTGGTGGGACGCAGGTCAACTCCGGGCAGCGACTGCAGAGGCCGGCTGCGGAATTGTCCGGCGATGACGCGCATCAGGACAGTTTCACACAAAAATTAGACAGCCAGAGCACCGGGTTTCGGGATCAATGTTTCAGGTGCTTCGACATGAAGAGGCAGCACGACCTTCTCCATCCGCTCGCCGATGCGGCTGCTGTGAGTGCCCTCGTATTCCGAATACTCGTGGGCGATTCCAAGCTTCGTCATCTGCTTATCGAGCTGCCGCACGGAGGTCAACAACTCGTCCTGCCGCCCGACATCGAACCCCAATGCCTGCAGCCGCTGCCCGCCGGCTGCATACTTTGCCGCAATCTCATCCAGCAGGTTCGACTTCCAGCGCGCGATCACCGCCGGCACCGGCTGGCCCTTGGCATCGAATGGCCAATCCACGCCGAAGCGGCGGGTTGTGCAGGTCGGGCGAGAACGCCGCCGCCAACGCCAGCGCGACTTGCGGACCCATGCCACCTGCAACGATCTCCTGCAGGTTCTTCGCTCGTTGCGCCTTCACTACGTCGTCGCGAACTTCGCTCTCTCCCACTCTGCACAGCACGGACTCATTCCATAAGCCGCGCTGAACACTTCGGGATGCTGCATGCCGATCCGCAGCGCGCCGTAGCCGCCCATGGAGTGCCCGGCAATGCCGCGGCTGATCCAGTGTCGCCAGCGTGCGGTAGTGCGCGTCGATGTAGCTGACAAGGTCGCGCAACGATGAAAGTCCTCCCAATCGCCCGAGAGCTCCGAATTGGTGTAGAAGCTGCCGCGCGAAGCGGTTGAAGCTGTTCGGCATCACGACGATCATCGGCTCGATCGTGTGGTGCTCGATCAGGCGGTCCATCATCTCGGGCAGGCCAACGTAGCCGGGATCCATCCAGCCGCGATCGTTGCCGGTATAGCCGTGCAAAAGATAGAGCACGGGATAGCGCTGCTGCGTCTCTTTGGCGTAGTCCGGCGGCAGATAGATCGACACTTCGCGGTCGGGCGAGTCCGCCACATGATTGTGCTCCAGAGACGCGCCGTGAACCGTGATCTAGATCAGCCTGGCCGTGCGGCTGGCTCGCGCGCAGCACGACTCGCGAGCGTCAACAAAAGCAGCAGACAGAACGGTTCGCACGTAGATGATCTCATACGAGTGCGACCGTGGATCGACTACCAAGCTGCTGACCGCTCCCAAGTGTATAGAATTGAAGTAGTGGGAATCATTACATGAGGAGCTGGTCAATCCCGGCAGGGCGTTTGTTTGGCGTGGATCTTCGCATCCACCTCACCTTCGTTGCTCCTGCTGGTGTTTGTCTGGGTCACGCAGTCGGCGACCATGGGCACGAACGGCGCCGTGCGCGGACTCGCGCTGGTGGCTCATCATCTTCGGCTGCGTGGTGCTGCATGAACTCGGACACGCGCTGGTCGCCCAGCGCAGCGGCGTCGCGGTGCGCTCCATCATCCTGCTGCCCATCGGCGGCGTAACCCTGATGGAAGACATGGGCCGCACAACTCCAATCCCGCGCGCGACATTCGCATCGCGATTGCCGGCCCGCTGGTGAACCTGGCGATTGCCGCCGTCTCAGGCGCGTTCATCCTGGCCTTCCTGCCGCAAGCCAACCTGTGGTCGCGTCCCTTCGTCGCATGCCGGCAATCTGCCGCGCGCGCTGTTCTGGGGCAATGTCTTCCTCGGCGGCTTCAATCTGCTGCCCGCTTATCCCATGGATGGCGGCCGCGTGCTGCGCGCCTACCTCACCGAGCGCATGGACTATGTTCGCGCCACGCGCATCGCCGTCACCATCGGGCAGGGCTTCGCCATGCTGCTCATCTTCCTGGGCGTCTGGAATACCTGGCTGATGCTGATCGGCTTCTTCCTGTTCGTCGGCGCGCAACTGGAAGACCGCTCGGTCGTCTTTCAGTCGGTGCTGGAGAGCGTGCGCATGGAAGACGTGATGCTCACCGGCTTCTCCACGCTGTCGCCCGCCGACACGCTGGAAGACGCGCTGCACAAGGCCGTTCACACGCTGCAGGACGACTTCCCGGTGGTGCGCGGCATCGACATGGTGGGCGTCATCAGCAAGCAGCGCATCGTGGAGGCGCTGCGCCGCGGCGGCAACGGCTATGTGCAGTCGGCGATGGTGCGCGCCTTCGACATCGCGCAGCGCACCGACTCGCTGGCTTCCGCCTTCCGCAAGCTCGGCAGCCGCGGGCTCAACATGATTCCCGTGGTCGATCAGCAACGGCTGGTGGGGATCGTCACCATGCAGAACCTGATGCACAGCATGGCGCTGCTGGCGGAAACCCGCAGACTGCGACGGCAGCAGGAAGAGCTGGATGTCCCAGTCACCGCAAGGATCAACGCCGTCGTCGTGCGGCGCGCGCGCGCACGTCGCGAAGTTGCCGACGCGAATCGGCCCGGTTCCGGTGGGAGGCTTGCGCTCGCCGTCGACCAACTCCCGCAAGCACGGACGCGTTGTTGTAGTCCTCGTTCTTGGAGGCGAACAGCAGCGTGAGCTGCGAGTTCTGGTTGCGGATCTCATAGAGTTGCTGCAACGCCTTGCGCTGCCGGCCTCCGAGCAGAGCTCCTTCAGATATTGCTGGCGGAACTTGCTCCTCTGCTGCGGATGCGCGTGAAACCACTTGCGCAACTCGTTCGAGGGCGCCAGGTCCTTCAGCCACGCGTCCAGCGCGGCGCCGCCTGCTTCGTCAAACCGCGCGGCCACAGGCGATCCACCAGCACGCGAGCGCCATCTTCGGGCGACGGCGCTTCAGTAAACGCGTTTGATGGTGACCGTCATGCGAGGTGTATTCTAACTCTGATGGAGGCGCAGCGCCGGCCTCCGCTCATGCAAATGCAGCATCTCGGGAAGGAACGTTGAAGCCGAAGCGCGCGCGCTTCGTTCTGCTCAGCCCTGGCTCAGCCTGATCGCGATATTGATTCTCAGCGCCTGCGACGCCGAGCCTCGCAAAACCGACGCCGAGCTGGGACTGAACGCACAACAGGCCGCGGGACGCCGGGTCTATGACACGCGCTGCGCCGACTGCCACTACGCCTACAGCAGCCACAATCTGAAGGGACCCAGCCTGCAGGGCCTGTTCAAGAAGCCGTTCATGAAGAACGGCATGCCGGCCAACGACGATCGCGTAACCGACATCATCCTGCTGGGCCGGGCCAAGATGCCGGCCTTCCAGAACAAGCTGACGCAGCAGCAGTTCGACGATCTGATGGCGTATTTGCATACGTTGTGAAGGCACGTCGCTCTTCGCCTTTCGCTCTTCGCTTTCGCCAGAACTGTCAGCAGTCGTCCGTATTCCGGCCGGATCGCCCGACTCGGAACCGTATTGCCGAATCAGCCGAACGAGCTACATCTAACTGGCTGCAGGCGAAAGGCTAAGAGCGAACAGCGGACAGCCGCTTTTCGGTACAATAGTTTCATCCCATGGCGACTGCCCCTGAACTGATCCAGATCGAGATTGGCCCGCGCCAGCCGGCCTCCAAGCCGGAGTGGCTGAAGGCGCGCGCGCCCATGGGCGAGAACTATCACAACCTGAAGACGCTGGCGCGCAAGCTGGACCTGCACACCGTTTGCGAGTCGGCGCACTGCCCCAACATCGGCGAGTGCTGGAACCATCGCACCGCGACCTTCATGTTGCTGGGCAATCTGTGTACCCGCCGCTGCGGATTCTGCGCCGTGCCCAAGGGCCGTCCGCAGCCCATCGATTTTGATGAGCCTCGCCGCGTCGCTGAGGCGGTTGAGAAGCTGGCGCTGAAGTTTGCCGTCGTCACCAGCGTCAATCGCGACGACGACAATGTGGGCGGCGCACAGGTCTTCGCCGACACCATTCGCCAGATCCGCAAGCGCGTTCCCGACTGCCGCGTCGAAGTGCTGATCCCCGACTTTCAGGGCTGGGAAGAGCCGCTGCAGATCGTGATGGAGGCGCAACCGGACATCCTGAACCACAACACCGAAACGGTTCCGCGGCTGTATCGCGTGGCCCGCTCCGGCGCCCGCTACGAGCGCACGCTGCGCCTGCTGGAACGCGCCAAGGAAATCAATCCGGCCATCCCGACGAAGACGGGCGTGATGGTCGGATTGGGCGAAAGCACGGACGAGTTGCTGGAAGTCTTTCGCGACCTGGCGGCGCGCAAGGTCGACATCCTTACCATCGGCCAATATCTGCGGCCGTCGAAGGATCACCTGCCGGTGGCGCGGCTCTATCCCCCGGAGGAATTCCGCTTCCTCAAAGAAGAATCGCTGAAGATGGGATTCCGCCACGTAGAGTCCGGTCCGCTGGTGCGCTCCAGCTATCACGCGCACGAGCAGGCCGATGCGGGCATGCCGGTGGTATAGGCGGCTCTCCTGGTTGCAAACTTACTTCGCGCATTCGTCCCCAAATTAGTACGCTGGCCATAGCCGACACATTCCCCGCATCCTCGGATAAAAGGGTTAAGAGTGAAGTCCCCGTAGAGCGCCTGGGTTATCCCTCTAGTACTTTTTCCTGTATCGCAACCGTCTGCTTACGTGAATAATCGTGGCAGCCAAGTCCATAGTAGGAACCAAGGGAGGCACTGGCGTGTCTAAGGACGACAAGAAGGACAAGGAGAAAGATAAGAAAGAAAAGAGCGGTAATCCCACAAAAACACCGTCCTCAGGCCAAGCCGCAGTAGACGACGGTTGGGTATGCGAAGAAGTCAAGCCCTCCGGCGCGTATACCGATGGCCACCCCCTGGACTCCGTGCAGTACATGGAAGCCAAGATCATCTTGAAGCCTGAGCGCTTTACCTCGGTAGAGAGCTTCCGCGACTTCGGCAAACTGGTGCAGCACTGCGCCAAGGAGCTTAAGGTCGGATTTATCACCGATCCCAAGATCGTTCGCCGTCCTGACATTCGCGAAATCGTCTTCATGGATACGCCGGATTTCCGGCTGTATAACAACGCCTTCATTCTGCGTCGCCGCATCACCTACATCGACGGTTTCCCGGTGGGCGATCCGGAGATCGTCTTCAAGTTCCGTCATCCTGACGAGATGACCGCCGCGAAAATCGATGTGCGTCCCAACATCGCGGGCAAATACCAGATCAAGTTCAAAGCCGAAGCGCTTCCTTTGAAGGAGACCGTCGGCGGCTTCCGGATCCTTTACTCGCACAATTGCCAATTCGGTCTGAGCCAGATGCACGAGGGCGACAAGTTCGGCATGTGGGGACTGGCGCACGTCTTCCCTGCTCTTGCGGTACTGAAGAAATCGAAAGACGAAGCAGGTGACGCTGGTCAACGAGTCCATCGTGGAAGAGGTGCTGCTGGAACTCGGCGACCTCGACTTCGGCAAGGGCGTTGAGGGCCACTGCAATGTAGCCCTATGGCGCAATCGCGGGCGATCACACCCCCCTGGTCGGAGAGTTTGCCTACCAGCTCAAGTTCACCCGCGGCGGAGACGTGCACGACAAACCCAAGCGGCTCTCCGAGCAGTTCTTCATCAGTCTGCAGCGGGAAGTGCAGGACTGGATCTCGCTCGGCACCACCAAGACAGGTATGGTTTACCGCCTCAAGGGCAACGCTCCGCAAAGTCATGAGTGATCTCGTCGTAAAGCCCGGTCTCGACGAGCCCGCCACCTCCGGCCAGGAAATCTCGATTCTCTCGATTTTTCTGGAGTTCCTTTTCATCGGCGCTACCAGCTTCGGAGGGGGCGTGGTGGCCTACCTCCGCGATGGCCTGGTGGATAAGCGCGGCTGGGTTTCTGACCAGGAGTTTGTCGAATACCTGGCCATCAGCCAGAGCCTGCCTGGATTGAACGCAACCAACATGGCTGTGTTGGTGGGCGATACTCTTCGCGGCTATCTGGGCGCAATAACCGCGTTGATCGCCATCTGCTTGCCGGGTGGCTGCCTGATGTTCGCCGTCGGCATTGCCTATCACCAGAGCGGCGATAATCCGCTGGTCACGGCAGCCTTGAAGGGCGTGGCCGCGGCTGCCATCGGACTGATCCTGGCGACGACCATAAAGCTTGGCAAGAAATCGCTCGCCCATGTCTACGATCTGGTGTTTGTTGCGCTGACCGTGTATGGCGTCGACCGCCTGCACCAATCCGTACCCCGCGTGCTGGTGGTCGTCGGAATTATTGCGATCCTCTGGTATCGCCCACGCAAGACTAAAGAGACCACTCCGTGAACCAGCTTGCTTCCCTGATTCGCGTCTTCTCCTACCTCTCCATCCTTACCGTGGGCGGCGGCCTGGCCGCGTTCCCGGAGATGAAACATCTCACTGTCGACATCCACCAGTGGCTCAACTTCGAGCAACTGATTCACCTCTATAGCATGGGGCAGGTCGCGCCCGGTCCGAACATGATGATGATCGTCGTCATCGGCCAGTGGGCCGCGGGCGTTCCCGGAGCGCTCGTGGTTCTAATTGCATTTTTCGGGCCCACCGCTGTGGTGGCCTTCCTGATCGGACGCCTCTGGAAGCATCTGGAGAAATGGCCGTGGAGAACCTCGATCGAACGTGGTCTCTCGCCGGTGTCGATTGGGCTTCTGCTCGCAGGCTGCCTCAGTCTTGCGCGCGGCGCGGTGACCGGGTGGATGACCGCGCTGATCGCGGTCGCTGTGCTGCTGATCCTGTTGCTTACTCGACTCAACCCTGCATGGCTGGTTTTAGCCGGAGCGGTCATTGGCGGCCTGGCCTTCGGGCCGGTGAAGTTGTAATCCGTTGTCGGTTGTCAGCTGTCGGCTGTCAGTTTGTTAGCCATTGGCGGCTAGCAGATTGTTTTCCCGCTCCTCAATGATTTGTCATTCCGACCGTGGACTTCAGTCCGAGCGGAGGGACCTGCTGTTCTTCACCGTGATGTCAGTGTTGCGTCGCAAAAAATCTCAACTAGAAGGCTTCCCTTTTGTTCCGCTCCACCAACATCTTTTGGATAGATTACGGCTGGACCTGAAGGCCGCCAGCTCTCTGGTGTAATCTTTTCCATTTGGGGGTTACACAAGAATGACGCTTGCCCAGAGCGGCCTCGCGCTGTCTCGCCCACTCCGCCGCACCATCGTGTTCGCCATCTTCCTTTTCGCGGTTCCCGCGGCCATCGCTCAGCAGTACTCGCCTTCGCTCTACTCCGGAATGCAGTGGCGGCAGATCGGTCCCTTTCGCGCCGGACGTGTCACTGGAGTGTCAGGTGTTCCCGGCCAGCCTGCGGTCTACTACATGGGAACCGCCGGTGGCGGCGCGTGGAAGACCAGCGATGGCGGCATGGTGTGGAAGCCGATCTTTGACAAACAGAACGTCGCATCCATCGGAGCGATTGCCGTTGCCCCGTCGAACACCAACATCGTCTACATAGGAACCGGGGACGTCAGTAACGTGGGCGGCGCGGTGAACCAGGGCAATGGCATGTGGAAGTCCAGCGACGGTGGCGACACCTGGCAGCACATCGGACTGGAGGATTCGCGGCACATCGCCGCCATCTGGGTCGATCCGAAAAATGCAGATGTCGTTTTCGCAGCCGCCCTCGGCCATACCTTCGCTCCTAATGAAGAGCGCGGCGTTTTCAAATCGACGGACGGTGGTAACACCTGGCGCAAGGTTCTTTACAAGGACGACAAGACCGGCGCCATCGATGTCGCTTTCGCTCCCGACAATCCGCAGCTCGGATATGCCACATTGTGGTACCACTACGTAAATCCCGACACGCCCTTCGCCGGCCTGCTCGGTACTGGCGGCGCAGGCGTCTACAAAACCAGCGATGGCGGCGAAACCTGGACTGCGGTCGCGATTCCGCAGTTCGCGAAGGCGCATCTCGGACGCATGGGGGTCGTTGTCGCTCCCGGGGGCCACCGCGTTTATCTCATCGTCTCAGAGCGCAAGGAAGGCGGCCTTTATCGCTCCGACGACGGCGGCACCACCTGGAAGAAGATCACAGAAGACGCGCGCGTGACCGGCAATGGTTACTTCAGCCGCGTCTTCCTCGACCCCCACAACCCTGACATTGTCTTCGTCGCTCAGACTTCGCTCTATCGCTCCACCGACGGCGGCGTGACCTTCGAGTCCTACAAGGGCGCGCCGGGCGGCGACGACAATCACGCGCTCTGGATCGATCCCACCAACTCCGATTACATGATCATGGGCAGCGATCAGGGTGCGACCATCAGTATGGACGGCGGCAAGACCTGGACCTCGTGGTACAACCAGCCGACCGGGCAGATCTATCACGTCTCCACCGACAATCGCTTTCCGTACTGGGTGTACGGTACGCAGCAGGACAGTGGCTCAGTGGGGACGCTGAGCCGCGGCGACTACGGCGCGATTACGTTTCTGGATTGGGATCCGATTGGCGCTTATGAATTCGGCTACATCGTGCCCAGCCCGATCGATCCGAACATCCTTTACGCCGGCGGAGAAGCTCGCGGCCTGTGGCGGGTCGATCGCACCAACCGGCAAGTGAAAGTGATCTCGCCGAACGTAAGCCGCGACGGCGACTATCGCACCGCGACGAATCCGCCGATCGCGTTCTCTCCTCAGAACCCGCACGTTTTGTACGAGGGCACGCAGTTCGTGATGGAAACTCGCGATGAGGGCACAACCTGGAAGGCGATCAGTCCCGACCTGACGAAACGGCCGGGCGAGCCCGAGCCTCCCAAGGCGGAAGACGATCAGAACAAGCCTGAGGCCGCAAAGACCGACCAGACGAAAGAGAAAGAAGCCGAGAACAAGAAACCGAAGTCGCAGGAGGAGCAGGAGACGATGCGCCCGCCTGATCGCAGCGCCATTACCACCATCGCGCCGTCCACCGTGAAGGCTGGCGTGATCTGGGTGGGCACCAACAACGGCCTGGTCCAGGTCACCACCGACGACGGCGCCAACTGGCAGAACGTCTCGCCTCCAGGATTACTGAAGTATTCCGAGATAACGATGGCCGAAGCATCGCATTTCGACGCCGGCCACCGCTTACGTTTCCGTCGACAACCATCAGGGCAACGATTTCAAGCCGCACATCTTCCGCACCAGCGATTACGGCAAGAGCTGGCAGGAGGTCGTGGCCGGCATTCCTGACTTCAGCTTTGTAAAAGTCGTGCGCGAAGATCCCAAGCGCGTGGGCCTGCTGTATGCCGGAACAGAGACCGGGCCATTCGTTTCGTTCGATAATGGCGATCACTGGGGCACGCTGCAGCAGAACATGCCGACCGTCTCGGTGCGCGACATGGTGGTACACGACGACGATCTGGTGGCAGCGACGTACGGGCGCGCGTTCTGGATTCTCGATGACCTGTCGCCGCTGCGGCAGATCGACAACAAAGTAGCGGACTCGACCGTTCACCTCTTCCGCCCGGCGACCGCGATTCGCCTGCGCAACGACATGAACCAGGACACGCCGCTGCCGCCGGAACTGCCCGCAGGCGACAATCCGCCGACCGGCGCGATTCTCGATTACTACTTCAAGGCGGCGGCGCAGGGCGAGGTGACGATCGCAATCTACGACCAGAAGGGACAGCTGGTTCGCCGAGCTTTCGAGCACGCCGGAGACGATGCGCAGTGAAGAGCCGCCACCGGTTCCAAATTACTGGCTTTATCATCCGACGCCGCTGCCGACGAATGCCGGAATGAATCGCTATGTGTGGGACCTGCGCTATGCCGCGCCGGATGCAATTCAGCACACGTATCCCATCTCGGCGCTCTACGAGCGCACGCATGCCGAGCCGCAAGGCCCGTTCGTCGTGCCCGGCACGTACGAGGTGCGGCTCAGGTCGACGGCAAGACCTACAAGCAGCCGCTGACCGTGGCGATGGATCCGCGCGTCAAGATCACGCAGGCGGACTTGCAGCAGCAACTCGAGTTCGAGCTGCAGATCGATAAGCTGATCACGCAGAGCTTCGACTCGCATCAGCAGGCGGCGAAGTTCCTCGGCGAAGTTACGGATCGGCAAACAGCGCTGCAGAAAAACGCGGAAGCCAAGGCCGCACTCGACGCGCTGAATGATTTCCAGGCGAAAGCGCAAAAACTTCAAGGTGAACAGCAGCGCGGATTCGGCGGATTCGGCAAGCCGAAACCGACCTACACACTGCTGAACGGCGAGTTCTCGGGACTATCGGAGACCGCCGGCCAGGCTGACCAGGCGCCGACGGCCGCGATGCGCACCGCCTATCACGACTACTGCCAGGACCTGGCCAAGGTCGCGCAGCAGTGGTCGGACCTGATGAAGCAGGAGCTGCCGGCGGTGAATACCCAGTTGACGCAACAGAAACTGCAGCCGATCGCGCCGGTGATGGAGAGTCCTGCAACAATTGACTGTAGCCAGTGAGACCCTTCTTTGCCGATGGCTTTCGATCTATGTAATTTGCGCCGACACTTTTTAGGCGTCACCCTGATTTTGAGGTGTCATCCTGTCTATAACGACGTTGGCGTTGTCAAGGCATACGGGGGCGGCGACGCACAAAAGATGCGCCAGTTCGCTCTCATGGAAACTTCCTGACCAGGGGCTCGTCTCCAATCTGCGGGCGAAAGCAGCAGCTTCGCCACCCATCTATTCGGCGTTGTCCGCCAGGATTGCTTTCGAACTCCCGCCTCGCAGCGGCGGGAGGCAGGCTGCTCACTCAAGCGCTCGGCTCTTAAACCGTGCCACAGGATGACTCGGGCTCGCCTGCACCACTGCTCAGCAGCTGCGCATAGTTCTTACTCGTGCGCAGCATCCAGTACAACCGTGTCGCCAGTCGCCGGGCCACCGCCACTTTCGCCTGCGCCCGGCTGCGCCGCAAACTCAAACGCACATACATGCGCTTCAGCTCGGCATCATAGCGGGCCGCACTCTGTGCGGCTTCCACCAGCAGAAAGCGCAACAGCGGCGACCCCTGTTTGCTGATGTGTCCCAGCCGCTGCTTGCCTCCCGAGCTGTGCTCGCAAGGAATCAGCCCAACATAGCTGGCTACCTTCTTGGCATTGCTGAACCGCTCCACCGGACCCAGGCTCAGCACCAGGGCCAGCGCCGTCTGCGGACCTACTCCGGGATGGCTCATCAGCAGCCGAGCCGCGCTGCGCTTGTCCGCCTCAGCGACCACTTGCCGGCTCAGCTCCCGGATCTGCTGGTCCAAGCCATCCAGCCGCAGCAGCGACTCGGCTCGCCGCTGCGCCGCATAAGGTCGCAGCTCCAGCTTCTGCAACTGCGCTCGCCCGGCTTCCGTCCATAGCTGCCGTTTTTTCTGCAGCCCCTGATTCAGCGCGATGGCGTGCAACTGATTCTTCACCTGCGTCCGCAATCGCACCAGAGCATGACGATGCAACAGCAACTGCCGCACATCGCGCTCTTCCGCCGTCGGCACCCACAGTCGGGGAAAACGATTTCCAGCAGCAAGGTCAAAATGTGATCCGCATCGCGCTGGTCCGTCTTCTGCCGGCGCACCACCGCCGCTCGAATCCGCGCTGCGTCTCCGATCCACAGCCGATGACCCAGCTCGGCCAGCAGCTCCTCGAACCACAGCGTGAAGCCACAGGCTTCCATGCCCACCAGCGCCGGCTCGCTCAGGCCCCGGTAAAACTCTTCTACCTCGGCCCGCGGCAAGCGCCGGTAGCTCACTTCGCCGGTTGCCGTATCAAAAATCGCTAACTGCTGAAACCCAGGGTGATAATCACAACCTATAATCAACATCGCGTTGGCTCCCTCCCCGAGCCCCTGGTCTTACACAAACTCAGAGTACTCGGCCGATCGAGCCAACGTCGTTATGAAATCAAGCGCAAGCGCAGCGTCCGCTATGGTTTCCGCTCCGCTGCTTTTGCGGAGGGCGGACGCGGAGTCGAAGGACCGCTATCCCCGGTGAGACGTCACGATGTGAGACTTGGTTTCGGCTTTCGAAGAGCGTCGCGGAACGCGAAGGAACAGCAGATCCCTCGTCGGGCTGAAGCCCTCCTTGTGATGACAATTCTAAAAGTATGAGGCCGCATTACGCAGGCTTCGATGCTTCACCCCACGGGCTGCGCCACGGCTGCTTCCACCGGCTCCAGGTGCGCGGTGAAGTGCCGCAGGAACGGCGCCTGATACGTCAGCTTCATCCCGCGGATCTGTTCGCGGCGCTTCCATACCGCCAGGATCACTTCGATCACATAATCCATGTGGCTTTGGGTATACACGCGGCGCGGAATCGCCAGTCGTACCAGTTCCATCTTCGCCGCCTGAGCCGAACATCAGGCTGCCAATCTCAACGGAACGAATGCCGCCCTCGAGATATAACTCAGCCGCCAGCGCTACGCCGGGAAACTCCTCCAGCGGAATGTGCGGCAGGAACGCATGCGCGTCGAGATAAATTGCGTGTCCGCCCGGCGGCTGCACGATCGGCACTCCCTGCTCAGCGATGTGATTGCCCAGGTATGCGGTTGACGCGATGCGGTAACGAAGATAGTCCTCTTCCAGCGACTCCTGCACGCCCACGGCAATCGCCTCCAGATCGCGGCCGGCAAGCCCGCCGTATGTCGGATATCCCTCGGTCAGGATCAGCAGATCTTTTTCCTGCGCGGCCAGCACGCCGTCATTGGTGCAAAGGAAGCCGCCGATATTCGCCATGCCGTCTTTCTTCGCCGACATGGTGCAGCCGTCGCCCAGGCTGAACATCTCCTGCGCAATCTGCTTGGGCGTTTTGTCCTCGTAGCCGTGTTCACGCTGCTTGATGAACTAGGCGTTCTCGGCGAAGCGGCAGGCGTCAAAGTACAGCGGGATGCGATACTTGTGGCACACCGCGCTTACGGCGCGCGCATTCTCCATCGAAACCGGCTGACCTCCACCGGAATTATTGGTGATCGTAAGCATCACCAGCGGCACCTTCTCGCGGCCCAACCCGCAGGATCAACTCCTCCAGCGCGGCCACATCCATATTGCCCTTGAAGGGATGCCACGTGGCCGGCTGGCGCGCTTCCGCGATCGGACAGGTCCACGGCCTCGGCGCCGACGAACTCGATGTTGGCGCGCGTGGTGTCGAAATGCGTATTGTTGGGGACCACATCGCCCTTCTTGCAGGCCACGCTGAACAAGATGCGTTCGGCGGCGCGGCCCTGGTGGGTCGGGATCACGTGTTCGTATCCGAAGATGTCCTGGATGGAGGAGCGGAAATGGTCGAAGCTGCGGCTGCCCGCATAGCTCTCGTCCCCGCGCATGATGGCGGCCCACTGCTCGGTCGACATGGCGCCGGTGCCGGAATCGGTCAGCAGATCGATCAGCACGTCGTCGGCAGGAAGCAGAAACAGGTTATAGTGCGCCGCGCGCAGCAGCGCTTCCCGTTCCTGGCGGGTGGTCCAGCGGATCCGCTCGACGCTCTTGATGCGGAAGGGTTCGATGATGGTATGAGTCGGCATGAAAGTGTTCCTCTTGCGTAACCTTCCATGTTGGGCCTTCTCGCACCTGGTTTGCAGTGACCGCAGTCACAACCGTCTTACGGCCACCGGAATATAGAATCGAGTGGCCGATTCGCCCGTCAAACCCCCATGCAAAGCTGTGGTCCAGTGCCGCTATGGTGTCGATTCAGCTTTGTCGCCTGCCTGTTGTTCGTCCTTCCAGGCACGAACATTGCGATCGCACAGATTTCGGCGTCGCAAACCGATGCCATCAATAGTCTGCTTCGCTCGTACATCAGCGATCACCGCATCCCCGGCCTGTCGCTGGCGGTTGTGGCCGACGGCCACATTGTCCTGGCCGAAGGCTACGGCTTGTCCGATGTCGAAAACAACGTTCCAGCCACCGCTGACACAATCTTCCGCATTGCATCGCTATCCAAACCCATCACCGCCGTAGGCGCCATGCGACTGGTCGAATCCGGCAAACTCGATCTCGACGCGCCAATCCAGAAGTATTGCCCGGCATTTCCGCAGAAGCCGTGGCCGATTTCCACCCGGCAGCTCCTCGCGCATCAGAGCGGCATTCGCGACTACAGAAACGACGAGGAGAGCATAAACACCCGCCACTACACGAGCATCAACCAGGCCCTCGCCCAATTCGCCAATGATCCGCTGGACTTTCAGCCCGGTACGAAGATGCAGTACACCAGCTACGGCTACATCGTTCTGGGCTGCGTGATGGAAGGAGCTTCGGGCGAAAGCTACGAAGCCTACATGAAGCAAGCGGTTTTCGATCCCGCGAAGATGCCCGCCACTCGCCTCGACGACGTCTTCGCGATCATTCCTCATCGTGCCCGCGGTTACGTGTTCTCGAAAGACGGCGGGTTTGCAGAACGCAATCTTTGTCGACGTGAGCAATAAGCCGCCGGGCAGCGGCATCAACTCCAGCGCCCACGATATGGGAAACTTTGTAGCCGCTTTGTACGATCATCGCCTGGTCTCCGAGGCCACACTTAAGGCGATGCTGACCGCATCCAGAACCGCGGACGGCAAGTCCACGATTTATGGCACCGGGTTCTTTGTGGGAGGCCCGCTGGGCAGCTATCACGGCGCCTCGGAAGCCGGACACGGCGGAGATCAGCAGGGCTTCAGCAGCGTTCTTTATCTTCTTCCCGACAAGAAATTTGGTGTGGTGGTGCTGACCAACCTGGAGGGGGAGGATGTCTCGCTCAAGGTCATCGAGCTCTCGCGAAAAATCTACGACATCTGTTCAAGCAAGTGACAGCTTAGGCGGCTTGACGGGATTTTACGGCGCGGTTGGCCAGTTCGTTGGCTTCGCGATTGCGCTCGCGCGGGACGTGCGCGATGGAGAAATCGACGCTGCGGGCCAGTTTGCGGCAGGTCCAGTTCAGGGAATGCAGGCGCGGGCTGCGGCAGTTGTACTCCCCGGTCATCTGCTTGACGACCACTTCGGAATCGGAATAAACGTGCAGAGTCCTGGCGTTTACGGAGACGGCGTGCTGGAGGGCTTCCAGGAGGGCAACGTACTCGGCGACGTTGTTGTCCTGATGTCCGATCCACTTGGCGATGCGGACAACTTCGCCGTTTGCGGCTTCAATCACGACGCCAATTCCGGAGGGTCCGGGATTCCCGTGTGATCCACCGTCAACGTACGCCACCAGGTCGGACATTCGGCTCCTGAATATCAAGATGCTTTACTGCGTCAGCTTCGTCAAGCAATCCCTGTCGCACAAATTGTACTGGTTGGATGCGTCGTTTCTGTGAATAACATGTGCGCCCGGTTCGGATAATGTAAACCGCTCGCCCGGAACTCGACTGAATTCTATCGTTTGCCAAGAAAAATACTCACACGAAAATAAGTGAGGGTTGCACAATCCTTGGGCGTTGACTTTTTTTCATCCTACGGTAAAGTTGCTCTCGTTGACGGCAGAAAAGGACGGCAACTAATCGTAGCCGCTCTGAAGTAAGCCGGGCGATCGGTTCGATCCGGGCAACCGGAACAACCGCCAGACCCGAAAAAACCGACTGCACTGCGAGGTGTCAGCCGGGGTCAGGAACCGCGAAAGCGGTGGTCGCGCAAGGCTGTGACGGTACATGCCTCCACGCCGCTAACTCTCTCGCAGGAGTTTACGGTTGGGGCATAACCAAAGTGACAGCTTCAGTCGACGGCAGAAAAGGACAGCAACATTTATGTAGCTGCTCTGAAGTAAGCTGGGTGATCGGTTGAGCCGGGTGACCGGGCCGACCGCCAGACCCGAAAAAACCGACTGCACTGCGAGGTGTCAGCCGGGGTTTGGAAGCCGCGAAAGCGGTGATCGCACGAAAGGCTGTGACGGTACATGCGTCCACGCCGGTAACTCCCTCGCAGGAGTTGGCGGCTAGAGCATAACCAAAGTCACAGCCTTTTTCATTTCTACCGGCTTTAGGCAAGCCGAAGCTTCCAACCTTCCCTCTCCACCTAACTCAATCGCCGCACCAGCAGCATAGTCTGATCGTCCGCCTGCTTACCGAACCCAAGCGCCAACTCGCGAATATTATCGAACACCTGCTGCAAGGGAAGGTCCTTCCACTGGCACAGCCCCGACTTAACCGGCTCGATGCCCAATTCATCACCGGCGGGATTGGCCGCCTCCATGATTCCATCCGTAAGCAGCAGCAGAATATCGCCGGGCCGGCATTCGATCTCACGGGAAGAAAAAACTTGTTCGGGAAGAATACCCAGCGGAAGATCAGCGGAAGCATACTCGCAAATCTCGCCCGTGTGCCGCTGAAAATGCAGCAGAGACGGATGCCCTGCCAGTGACAACCTGAGATGGCCGCTGCGTGCCTGCAGAAAGCCTGCCGTTAAGAACATGTTGCTGGTTTTCAGGGGATACAGAGTTTGATGAACGCCGGCCAGCAAACTTGACTCATCGTATCCCGCCAGAATTCTGCTCCGCACACTGGCTTTGAACATAGCCATCAGAACGCCCGGAGCTACCCCGTGCCCGGAAACGTCGGCGACGTAAGCAGTCCATTCGCTATCGAGCGAAACCAGGTCGACCAGGTCACCGCCAACTTCTCCGCTGGGAACCGAGGCCCCGTAGATCTCGAAGCCGCAGATGGTCTGCCGAATCTCCGGTACCAGCGCCTGATGCAGTTCGCGGGCTAACGTGATTTCGGTATGGGTTCGGAAGAAACGCTCTCCTTCACGAGAAAAGAACACCAGGAAGAACACGTATCCTGCAGTCACCATCACAACTCCGCCCCAGCCCAGGAGACGAAGCTGGCGGCCCATGTCCGAGCCGGCGGATACCAGCGATACATCGTGATTGAAGACTTGGCCCATCAAGGTGAACCCGCCACCCTGAAGTATGAAAATCAACGGCATCAAAACATATTTGCGCCTGATGGCCACCATGGCGTAAAACACGGCGCAGCCTCCCGTGAGTAGAACGGTAAGTACGATCTCCGTCAGTGGCAGCTTGGACGTCCTCATCATCAAGGTCAAAAAGCCCAGGGTGGCAAACAGGCTGAAGACCGCGACACAAAACAGCCAGACCGAAGAATCGGGCACACTCTTCCAAAACTGACCGCGACTCTGTTTCGCTGCGAAAGCGTCGCGGAGTTTTCGAATCACCGGGTTTTCCATGAGAGCCCCGTATCTTACCGCAAACCTGGTCGGTCGCGCGGGCGGAGCGAGGAAGAAAATGGGAGCGTGCTAAAAGGTGCGGCAGCCAAAGGGTCACAAAGGCCACCAGGGTTCGCCTCGTGATAGTTGCCCCATGTTCATCCCCAATGGTTTTGCGATAACTATTTTCGTTGGCCTTCGAATTTCGCTGTTGTACGGGTGTTTGTGTGTAGCAATCCGCATCAATGCCGATGCGAATCACAACGGTGGTTCTGAGTCGCCGTACGGCTAACGTAAGTATCTGATTCTTCGGGTTCCGATCGCATTTTCATGCAGCATTTCTCGTACTCAGTGCTTTTTTCTGCTGAGGATCGCAACAGATTCGACGTTGCAGAACACAGCGTCACCACACGATGAACTTTGCAACACCAGTTCGCAAGCGGCTCGATTCTCACCAGTTAGCTGTGCCTTTAGCAGCGACGCATACCGACAGCCCATTTGGCACGGCGAATGCCTTAAGTAAAAGTGCAAAGCGCGAGAAAGAAAAAGCGCAAAGGTTCCCAACAGGAGGCAGGCCATGACCGTACTACTCGTTCTTATGATTTTCGCAATCTTCTTGACCATCGATTTCTTCTACTCCAAAGCGAAGCACCCCGCTCTGCAAGTTGCGCCGGCGAAAACCAAGCAGGCACGACAGCCGCGCCGCGTTGAGACCCAGCATGGTTGGGCGGCTTCTCGGTTCCCGACAACCTTCGCTATCACCCCGGACACACCTGGGCGCTGAGCGAGAGCCCGAACCTGGTCCGAATCGGCATCGACGACTTCGCCTCCAAGCTGGTTGGCAAGGTCGAGCATGTCACGCTGCCGCAGCGCGGCCAATGGATTCGCCAGGGACAGAAGGTGTGGAGCATCGTTCGCAACGGCGTGAAGGTCGACATGGTTTCGCCGATCGAAGGCAGCGTGGCCGACATCAACGAAGCGCTGGTCAACGATCCTTCACTGGCCGGCAAAGATCCTTACGGTGATGGCTGGATGATCACGGTGCAGTCGCCCGACTCCAAGACCAACTTCCGCAACCTGCTGGGTGGCGCGCTGGCCCGGTGGTGGACTGAAGAGTCCTCGATGAGACTGCAGCGGGTCATGCCGAACGCGCTGGGAGCCCTGGCGCAGGATGGTGGCGTAGCGATCGACGACCTGGCCAGCACCATGCCCGATGAGCAGTGGACCAAGCTCACCCGCGAATTCTTCCTTGACCTAGACCTCCAGCCCCGGGAGAGACCTCCTGCCCGGGATGAAACCTTCCTCCGGCCGCGCGACCTGAAAAGTCGCGGCCGAATTCATTGAGCCGCTTTTCGCTTTTCGCTGTTCGCTCTTCGCCTAACCCTCTAGATGGATTCCACGTAAGCCTCCAACGAGAGGCGGCGATCCTGAGCGCAAGCATTCGCGCCTTTTGCAGATGACATGGCGGGTGGACTCGAACGGAAGTTACTGTCGGCGTTTAACGCTGGTAACCGCAGGAGTCCTTCGGCTCCGATCGCATATGCGGCGATCCTGCGCTCAGCGATGACACTTCATAAGGATAGCTTGGCAAGTGCGCAGAGCGAATAGCGAAAAGCGAAGGGCGATGCCTTGCCTCATGACATTTGTCATCCGCCGCCGCTGACAATCGGCACTACTTCCCGCCCCGCCTATGACCGATCATCGCTAGCGTGCCGGGAAGAAACCGGAGCACGGGAGTGAACGATGTCAACTGCAATTGCTGAAATGCCGCGCAGCGCACCCGCACCGCAGCCGGGGAGCATTGCGCCAGAGTTCGCAAGCTGAAGAAGAGCTACGGCGACGTGCATCGCGCTGAACGATCTGAACCTGGAAATTCGCCGCGGCGAGCTGCTGGCGCTGCTGGGGCCGAACGGCGCCGGCAAAACCACGCTGGTGCGCCTGCTGCTGGGCTCGGCCCGGCCGGATGCGGGCAGCGTCTCGGTCTTTGGCATCGATCCCGTACTCGGGCGCAGGTGCAGTCCCGAGTGGGCGCGATGCTGCAGGTCGGCCGTGTTCCTGAGACGCTGAAGGTACGCGAGCACATCGATCTGTTCTCGTCCTACTATCCCAGCGCCGCTGCCGATGGAAGAGACGCTGGCGATCGCCGGGCTGGCCGATATCAAAGACCGCGCCTACGGCGAGCTTTCCGGGCGGACAGAAGCAGCGCGTGCTGTTTGGCATCGCGATCTGCGGCAATCCCGATTTGCTCTTTCTGGATGAGCCGACGGTCGGCCTGGACGTGGAAGCGCGCCGCCTGATGTGGTCGCAGATTCGCACGCTGATCGCCCGCGGCAAGACGGTTCTGCTCACGACGCATTACCTGAACGAAGCCGACGCGCTGGCCGACCGCATCCTGGTGCTCAACCAGGGCGCCATCATCGCCGAAGGCACGCCGGCCGAGATCAAGGCACGCGCCATGGGCAAGCAGATTCGCTGCACCAGCCGCCTGACCTCGAAGAGGTTCGGCAGATTCCCGGCGTGCTGAGCGCCACGCCGACCGCAATGCCTTCGAGCTGCAGGTGAATGCCGCCGAGCCGGTGGTGCGCGAGCTGTTGCAGCGCGACGCCTGGCTGGCCGATCTGGAAGTGACCAACGCAGGGCTGGAAGAGGCGTTCCTGGCGCTGACGCAAGAAAGACAACGCCGATTCGAAAGGGAAGAACTGACATGGCTACCACGACTTTTCCTGCTGCTATGGTTACGCCGCGGACGCTCGCTGGCGCGAACGCTTGCCGTCTATGCGAAAGAATCCAAGTACGAGCTGCTGAAGAACATGCGCATTCCGGTGTATGCGATCTCCACCATCGCTTTCCCGCTGATGTTCTACGTTCTCTTCGGCATCGTGCTGGGACGCAACAATCGCCGCCGCTCGCAAGACAATGCGACCTACATGCTGGCCACCATGGGCTGCTTCGGCGTGATGGCGGTGGCGCTGTTCGGCTTCGGCGTCAGCCTGGCGATCGAACGCGGCCAGGGCTGGCTGCAGGTGAAGCGCGCATCGCCCATGCCGGTGAGCGCGTACTTCTTCGCGCAAGCTGTTCGCGGCGGTCGTCTTTCAGCACGGTGATCATGCTGCTGCTGCTGGCGGTGGGATTCGCCTTCGGAGGAGTTCGCCTGCCGCTGGCGACCGCGGCGAAGCTGGTGGGCATTCTGGTAGCCGGCTCGATTCCGTTCAGCGCCATGGGACTGGCGATTGGCTACTTCGCCAAACCGAACTCGGCGCCGGCGGTCGTCAACCTGATTTACCTGCCGATGTCGTTTTGCTCGGGGCTGTGGATTCCGCTGTTCATGCTGCCGCATGGATTGCAGACGTTTGCGAAGTTTCTGCCCGCCGTATCACATGAGCCAGTTGGCGCTGAACGCCGTGGGCATGGGCATGAGTCCGACGCCGGCGTGGGGACACGTGGAAGCGCTGATCGCGTTCACCATGATCTGCCTGGGGCTGGCGGCGTGGGGCTATCGGCGGGATGAAGGGAAGACGTATGGGTGAGGGAAGGCCGCCCTTCGCCTTTCGCTTTTCGCCAGATCGAAGGTGTGTACGAGCAGCGGACTAGTTGCTGAGCAGCGGGCGGACGGATGCAGCGTTGAGGAAGATTCGCTACGAAGATTAATACGGCTATAGCGGTCCTTCGACTCCGGCGGCCAACAGCAGGCCGCCTCGCTCAGGATGACACCTCGGTTGTTGGTTGGTGGAGAAGTAAAAGCGACTGGCGAATTGCGACGAGCGACGAGCGAAGAGCGAATAGCGAAAAAAGCGCCAACGGGAGCAGACCATGAAAAGTCAACGCGCACAATGGATTCTCTGGGCGATCACGATGAGCGTGTTACTTGGGCTGACCCTGAGCGGCCACTTCGACTGGCTGGCCGTGGCGATCGTCGCCTCGTCCACGCTGTGGTACATGGTTGTACCGCGCACCATTTCCAGATAACAATAAGGGCAGACACCAATGCTCGATCATATCTATCCCGCGCGAAAAGAACATGGCTGGATGCCGATCATCTGGCTGATGTACCTGATCTTCTTTTTCGTCGATCCCTTCACCCAATCCCAGCACGCCCGCTGGTGTGGACCGGAACCATCATCTGCGGTGCAGCTTTCATCCTGCTCTACCTGCACTCGTTCAACTCGAAGGGGCGGCGTGCAGTGGTCGAGCACGGTCGTCATGGTGGCGATGGGAATTCTCTGCTCGCCATGGAATTCCGGCGCTGTCGGATTCTTCATCTACGCTGCGGCGGCGGCCGCCTGGATCGACCAAAGCCGTAAACTCTGGCTCTGGCTCAGCTCTGATTCTCGCCATCATTTTGCTGGAGAACTCGCTGCTTCACCGGCCGCTGGTGTTCGGCCTGATGATGTCGTTTTTTGCATTAACGACGGGCGCGGCCAACTTTTACTTCGCGCAGAAGAAGTGCGCCGCTCAAGAAGCTGCAACTGGCGCAGGATGAAATCGAGCATCTGGCCAAGGTCGCCGAACGCGAGCGCATCGCGCGCGACCTGCATGATCTGCTGGGGCATACGCTTTCGCTCATCACGCTGAAGGCAGAACTGGCGCGCAAACTGGTGGATCGCGATCCGCAGCGCGCCAAGCAGGAGATGCTGGACGTGGAGCATACTTCGCGGGCTGCGCTGGCCGACGTGCGCGAAGCCATCAGCGGCTATCGCGGCGAAGGACTGGCTGCGGAACTGATTCGTGCGCGCAAGACCCTGGAGACCGCCGGCATCACGGTGGAGTCAGAATTCGACGAGCTGCCTCTGACGCCGGCGCAGGAGACGGTCCTGGCGCTGGCCTTGCGCGAGGCGGTGACCAACGTCGTTCGCCATGCGCAGGCGCAGCAGTGCAGCGTGCGGCTGCAGCGCGAGCAAAACCTCTGCACTGCTGGAAATCAGCGACAACGGCCGCGGCGCTGACGGTCCTGAAGGCAACGGACTGCGCGGCATGCGCGAGCGCCTGGAGGCGATTGGCGGCTCGCTGCAGCGGCAGACGAAAGCCGGAACCCGCCTCGTCATTCATTTGCCGCTCGCGCCGGTGCCTCCGCTCTGCGAAACTGAGGCATGACAGGCGCCAGGCGCGACAAGATCCGGGTGGTCATCGCCGAAGATCAGGCAATGGTGCTGGGCGCGCTGGCGGCTCTGCTGGAGATGGAAGACGACATCGAGGTCGTCGCCCGCGCCCGCAATGGCGAGGAAGCGCTGCGCACGGTGCAGCAAGTCCGGCCTGAAGTCTTCATTACCGACATCGAGATGCCGAAGCTGAGCGGGCTGGAAGTTGCCGCTGAGTTGAAGCAGAGCGGTGTTCCCGTTCGTGTCATTATCCTGACCACGTTTGCGCGCGCAGGGATATCTACGCCGCGCTCTCGATGCCGGCGCCTCCGGATATCTGCTCAAGGACATGCCGGCCGAGCAACTGGCTGACGCCGTACGGCGCGTGCATAAAGGTCTGCGTGTCATCGATCCGCAACTGGCGGCCGAAGCCTGGAGCGACGAACCCGATCCGCTCACCGATCGCGAACGCCAGGTATTGCGGCTGGCCGGTGATGGCACTTCGACTCTCGACATTGCGAACGAACTGAAGCTTTCTGAAGGAACGGTGCGCAACTATCTTGTCCGAGGCGATCAGCAAACTGGGAGCGGCGAATCGCGTGGAAGCAGCCCGTATCGCCAGGGCCAAGGGCTGGTTGTGAAGGAAACAGCAGTGAGTCGTGAGCTGTGAGCCGTGAGCTGTGAGTCGTGAGCACTCAGCAATGAGCACTGAGCCAAGACTAGCCGATTTTCAGCTTGATCCCTTCTAACCTAAAATTGTCATCACGAGGAGAACTTCAGTCCGACGAGGGATCTGCTTTTCTCTTCACCGTGTCAGAACCGCATCTTAGGCATCCAACCCCACACTCCTCGCGCATTGAATACAATTTGTGTCGAGTAACATTCATGACCATTCCTAAGATCAAACTTCAGCACACCGACCTCGAAGTCTCGCGTTTTTGTTTCGGAACCATGACCTTCGGCAAGCCGCTCGACCAGGCGGGCGCGACGCAGTTGGTCAACCGCTGCATCGAGGCGGGAATCAATTTCTTCGACACCGCGAACATGTATCAGACCGGCATAGCGGAGACCATGCTGGGCCACGCTATCAAGAGCAGGCGCGATCAACTGGTGATCGCCAGCAAGGTGTTCTTCAAGATCGGCGACGCGCCCGATCAGCAGGGGCTTTCGCGCAAGGCGATTCTGCGCGCTATTGATGAGAGTCTGCAGCGCCTGGGAACTGACTACCTCGACCTCTACTACTTTCACGCGCCCGATCACAATGTGCCCATCGAAGAATCGATGGAGGCGATGGAGTCGTTGGTGCAGCAGGGCAAGGTACGCTATCCGGCTTTATCGAACTATGCGTCATGGCAGGTGGTGCAGATGTTAGGGATCGCGAAGGACAAGGGCTGGCATGCACCGTACATTTCGCAGCCAATGTACAACCTGTTGGCACGCGGCATCGAACAGGAATACCTGTCGATGTGTAAAGAGTTCGGCGTTTCGACCGTGGTGTATAACCCGCTGGCCGGCGGCATGCTGACCGGCAAGCACAAGCAGGAGAAGGTTACGCCGGGCACGCGCTTCGACAATAACAAGCTCTATCAGGACCGGTACTGGCACGAGCAATACTTCGAGTCGGTCGAGCAGTTGCGCAGGATCGCGAAGGAAGCGGGCCGGTCGCTGGTTTCGCTCGCCCTGAATTGGCTGCTGCACCACAGCGCCAGCGATGGCATCATCCTTGGCGCCTCGCGCTTAGAGCAACTGAACGAGAACCTGGCGACGATTGACGACGGGCCGCTCAGCGACGATGTTGTCAAGGCATGCGACCAGGTGTGGATGAATCTGCGAGGACCTCTGCCGATTTATAACCGCTAAATCCGCCCTCGCGGCCTGCTGTGCCGCGCTTAGAGAAGACGCCGCTCCCTCACCATAATTTGCGCCGCAGCAACGTTACACTGGCCGCCACTCCACTTCCGAACAACACCAGGCTGCCTGGCTCCGGACTGCTTCCACCTCCACCGGCCGTGCCCAGCACGCTGAAAGCTTCTGACGGGAGCGTGGCATCCATAATGCCGCCGTTGCTAGCGATGGACGGGCATCCCTGAGAGTGGCAGCCCACGCCCGCGTTCTGGTCCCAGTAAGCCGGATTGCCGCCTGCGGTGATCGCGTTTTGCAGATTCACCCAGTAGGTACCGCTACTCAGCGTAGGGCCATTAAACAGGCCGGTTTCCGTGCACACCTGGTAGTTGAAGTTGTTCTGGAAACAGCCGGATGCCGTGAACGAGACGTCCTGATCGAAGTATGTGGTTCCGCCGAGCACGTCTGAGGTGATGGAGACCTCCGCCGACTCAAGCGTGTCTCCAGGTGTCAGCCACACTCCAAACGCCAGGCCGGTCACCGTGCTGGTGGGGTTGGAAAGGAAGAAGGTGTTGCCCAGGGCGAAACCTTCATTAATCGTCCAGGCGTCGACCTGGCCGT
Organism: uncultured Acidobacteriaceae bacterium; assembly: GCA_963698845.1. Classification (GTDB taxonomy): domain Bacteria; phylum Acidobacteriota; class Terriglobia; order Terriglobales; family Acidobacteriaceae; genus Bog-257. The sequence continues at coordinate 209,532 of CAVOSH010000003.1, read as the reverse complement.
TGATCGGACCGTTCTCGTAGAGAGTCTGCGCCGAAGCCGTCACAGCGATGAGGAGCAGCAGACAGAAAAGAACAACCAGGGGGAAACGTGTTTTCGCCATAACTACCTCCGTCGGCAAGACACTGGAAGTCGCTTTCAGACAGAAAAACGCTCTCACTATACACGGGTATCGAGTTTAGGAACGACTTTATTTTTCCGAACTCAAGCGGGGAACTCCAGCGGGCACTATTTTTCCGCCTGAACCGGCAGATCCAGTTTATTCACCGTCGAGCGGTCATCCCGAAGCTTCACGTACAGATCCTTTCCGTTGGGATGGGGCACACTCAACGTTGATCCGGAGAAGCCGTCAGGCACGGGCATGCTCTGCTGGAATTGCGGATCGGTTGAGATTGAGTCGAGCAGGTAAAGCTCCGAGCCGCTAAGAACGCACTGCTGTTCGGTGGAGTTGGGGCAGCGAAGTCCCTCCAGCATCGGCAGGCGAACCAGCGTGATCAGGGGCTGCCAGTCGCCCTTGGCGCCGTCAGAACTGACGGGCCGGAAGCGCAGCGGTCCGAATGCCGACGCCCCCAGGCTCTTGCGCGGATCGAGCTGGGCCAGCACCGTCTGCGCGTCCTGCAGGGTGAGAGTTCCATCGCCGACGCTCAGCAGGGTGTGAACCGACTCATCCGCAGTCGCGATCTCGATCATCTCGTCGTGCGGAAACGCCGGCGGCACCTGCGACTTCAGCGAGAATGACAGCGTCGCGTTCTGCGGCAATTGGTCGTCGCCCTGCAACCGGATAGGCGAAGAGCCCGCCGACGCATCGGGCTGAATACTCTTGCCGATCAGCATCAACCGGGGACGCGGCGCCTTGACGACCGCGGCGACGTCAAGCACGCGTCCGTCGTTCAAGGTTACGTGGGCCTTCGCCTCTTCCCCGGCATGGAACCCGTTCATGTCCGCCGTAGCGGCGGCTGACACGGTTAATTCGTCCAGATTGTCTACGCGGTTGAGACCTGCGGGCGTAAAGCGGATCCCACCGATCTCGAGGCTGGCCACCTGGTCTAGACGTGTGCCTTTCACCACGCCCTGATGATCGCCGGCGTCGATTTGGAAGCTGTCCAGATGACCGGCTTCGGAGTAACTGTGCAGTGTCACGTCGTCGTTATTGGCCAGGCCGTACTGCTTGACCTCCATTTTCAGAGGCCCCGGAGAAACGTCCTTCAACGGAATTTCAACTTGCAGCTCGTCGGGCTTGACCAGCTTGTGCGTTGCCTTCAGCTTCTTGCCCTGCGCATCTTCCACGGTCAAGTCGTCGACACAGACCCCCTGGTCCGACTTGAGATGCAGGGTGTCATCGCGGCCGACGACTAGCGCGGTCTGGTCGCCTGGGGCAAGGGTCCAGTCCGAAGAATGAGAGGCCCGCAAATGAAACGTCGGACCTTCAAAGGCGTCGAAGCCCCATCGTCCCTTCAAAGTTCCGCTGAGCTCGGGCCCCAGCTTGGCGACATCGGCCTGGGTAGGAGTGGCTGACGCCTTGAGGAAGTGGTCGCCGGTTGCGGCATGTGAGTCGACGACAAATCCACCCTGTGCGGCGTCGGGCTTGACGGGCACGTCCAGCGATTCTCCCGACTTGCTGTAGACGTGCAGGATCCAATCATTGCCGAGCTTCGTGGAAAAGACCAACGGAGCGCCTTCCGCCGGCAGCACCAGCGAGGATTTTTGCAGACAGTAGACCCCCTTGGTATCGACGGCGCGCAACGGTGGAAGCTGCGGCGCCTCGATCGCTGGAAGGCCAATCACGAGCACGGACTTCGGCTTCTGAAAGGAAGGCGGAGCATTCAGCTGAAGATTGAGCTGATCGCCCTTCGGCAGCGCGAGCGCCGGAATGTACTGATACTCGGCGGTGTGAAAGCTGGTCATGAGGCGAACCACATCCACGATCGCACCGACGTAGGCGCTGTAATAGCCGCTGCCCATCAAACGCGTGCTGCTGATCTGTCCAATGAGATCGGCAGAGGCACCGGAAGTCAGCTCAGCCACCATCGATTGACTGTGCGGATCGTCGAGGACGAGCTGGTCGGTGTTCTGCATCAGGCAGGAAGCCTGCTGCTCGACCGGCTTCTTGAAGCAGTCGTCGTCCAGCTTGATACCCAGGCTGCGAGCCAGCAGGGTCGAGCGTTCCTTCAGCTTGTCAGGATCAGTATCCGAGGCGAGCTTAACCGAGTTGAGATAGGCATCAAGACGCGTGCGATCCAGGGCCGCGCGGTTCAGGTCCTGCGATGCCCGTACGAAAGCTCCCGGCTTGCCCCGCACGTTTGAACGCAGCGTGTTGAAGTCGCCCCCAGTTTCCGGGGCCAGGAACATCAAAGCCTGCTCTGCATCCTTGGGGACGGTGATGGTCACGCCTTCCTGGCGAACATGCTTGTTCCAGGTCTCGATGCGTGTGAACCAATTTTCCGGCGGAGGATTGGTGGTGCCGCGCAGAAATGTCACGATCAGCAGATAGTGGGCACTCTGCGAGTCGGGAAAGTCGGGATGCACCCACAGACGATCGCCGGCCTGCAGGTTCGGAACATCGCCGATGGGCAATTCCTTGCCGCCGCGGCTTATCCGCACCTCTACCCTGGGCCCTGGAAGATCAAATGCAGCGGTGTCGGCAAGAAGTGCACCGGGAAGTATCAAAAAACAGGCAACAAGAAGACGCACAAAGGTCGAACGAAAAACCATATCCCTATCTTAGAAGCAATCCAGAGTTGCCGGGATGGAGAGCTGCCTGGAGGTTACGCCAGACATTTCAGCCTGGCGGAAACGCCCGCTGCGGCGAAAATTTACTTGGGCATTTCCTGTCGACAAGATTATCCTGTCAGGCATGCTCCAACCCAGACGCTGTGCCGTCTGCGAGTCGGAGGAGCTAACCTCGTATCCCATGAACTTGCCAGACCATTTGGATCGATGGAACTTCCTGCTCGCAGACAAGGTTGTGTACTGCTGCAGTAACGGGCACCGATTTGTGATTCTCCCCGATGACAGCAACAGGAGCCAGACGCTGCTGTAAACATCGAGAGGGTCATAGGTCACAGGCTCCAACCCGGGCCATGCAAGTAAAGAAAAAACTGCGCCCATCCTTTCAGGTCGCCCTCCCGGCGACCATTTTTTTCCTGCGAAGATTCCCCCGGCGTGGCGGCTCCCCGGTCAATGCCGGCAGGCCCTCGCTACTTTCCGTGATTTACAATCATCTATTCGTTTGTAGCCATTATTCCAACTAGGTGCCGCTGGGCGAATTGATGTCGCCGAAGCGGTCGAAACGGGCCGTCCCGAGTCCCTTTCTGCGGGCGCCCGATTTCCTATACAAGACTGGAGCACGCACTTGCCAGAGACGATCTACGACGTAGCCATCATCGGCAGCGGACCTGCCGGATATACCGCGGCCATTCGCGCCGGACAACTGGGGCTGAAGACCGCTCTCATCGAAAAGGACGACAAGCTGGGCGGCACCTGCCTGCACGTCGGCTGCATTCCCACCAAGGCCCTGCTGTTCAACGCCGAAGTTTTCGACCACGTGAAGGAAGGCACGGAACTCGGACTGGAGAACACCGCCGGCGTCACGCCTGAACTGGGGCACCATCCAGAAGCGCAAGCAGGGCATCGTCGACAAGCATGCCAAGGGCCTGCAGTTCCTGATGCGCAAGAACAAGGTCGACGTCGTCCGCGGCTACGGCAAGCTGACCGGACCGGCCAGCGGCGGCATTCACACCGTCGCCATCGAGGGCGGCGAGCAGAAGTCGATCAAGGCGAAGAACGTCGTCCTTTCCACCGGCTCAGTCGCGCGCATGCTGCCCGGGATGGCCGCCGACGAGCAAATCCTCACCAACATCGAAGTTCTGAGCCTGAAGCAGCATTCCCAAATCGCTGATCGTGATCGGCTCGGGCGCGGTGGGCGTGGAGTTCGCCAGCATCTACAAGTCGTTTGGCGCCGAGGTCACCATCCTGGAGATGCTGCCGCGCTACGTTCCGGTGGAAGATGAAGAAGTTTCGAAGGAGCTGATGCGCGTCTATCGCAAGCGCGGCATCAACGGCTTCGTCAACGCCAAGGTCGAGAAGGTCGAGAAGACCAAGGACGGCGTGGCCGTGACCTTCACCGCCGACGGCAAGCAGCAGAAGATTGAAGCCGAGAAGGTGCTGATCGCCATCGGCCGCGCGCCGCGGACGGAAAACGTCGGCATCGAGAAGACGAAGATCAAAGTGGAGCGCGGCTTTCGTCGAAGTCGACGGCTACATGCGCACCGCCGAGCCCGGCATCTACGCGGTCGGCGACATCGTCGCCGGCTATCCGCAGCTGGCGCACTCGGGTGCGCATGGCAGGCATTGTCGCGGTCACGCACATCGCCGGCAAGCCGGTGAAGAAGATCAACAAGCTGCGCATTCCGGGCGCGACCTATTGCCATCCGGAGATCGGCAGCGTCGGCCTGACCGAAGCCAAGGCGAAGGAAGCGGGCTACGAAGTGAAGATCGGCAAGTTCCCCTTCACCGCCAACTCGCGCGCCAGCATCGTGGGCGCGCACGAGGGCTTCATCAAGATCGTCACCGATGCCAAATATGGCGAGATCCTGGGCGTGCACATCATCGGGCCGAATGCGACCGAACTGATCGCCGAATCGGTGCTGGCGCTGGAGATGGAATGCACCGCCGAGGAACTGGCGAACGTCATCCACGCGCATCCCACGTTGTCAGAGGCAATGCTGGATGCCGCGAATGCAGTGTTTGGCATGCCGATCAATACGTAAAGCAGTGGTAGTGGATAGTGGTCAGTTGGCAGTGAATTCGGCGCAGCTCCGGCTGCGCCGTCTCATTTTTCGGCGTCATCCTGAGCGGACGGCTGAGCCCGCGGTTGGCCGCTCAGGATGACACGTTCCGATCGTTCAAGCACCGGCTTCGTTGCCAGCATTTACAATCGCACCGTGTATTCGCTCTACAGCCTGCTTCTATTCCTGGCGCTGATCGTCAGCACGCCCTGGTGGCTGCTGCAGATGCTGCGCCACGGCAAATATCGCACCGGCTGGAGCGAGCGCCTGGGCACAGTTCCCGACCGGCTCTTCAACCAGGTCGCCGAAAACACCATCTGGATCCATGCCGTCTCGGTAGGCGAGGTGCTGGCCATCTCGCGCGTCGTCGAAGAACTGAAGGCGCAGCTGCCCGGCTGGCGCATCGTCGTCTCCACCACAACCGACACCGGCCAGAAACTGGCGCGCGAGCGCTTCGGCGAGAACAATGTCTTCTACCTGCCGCTCGATCTGCCGTGTGCGGTGCGGGCGTACCTGCAGGCGCTGCGCCCCAAGTTGCTGGTGCTGGCGGAGAGCGAGTTCTGGCCGAACCTGCTGCATGAGGCGCACAAGTCAGGAGCCGCGGTCGCCGTGGTCAACGCCCGCGTCTCAGATCGCTCGCTGCCCGGCTATCTGCGCTTCCACGGTCTGCTGCGGCGCGTCATGCAGAACGTCGATCTCTTCCTCGCGCAAAGCGACGAAGATGCGAACCGCCTGGTCCAGATTGGAGCGCCCGCCGGATCGCGTTCATGTCAGCGGCAATCTGAAGTTCGAGGTGAAGCCGCATGCCAAGCCGGCGATTGTCGAGACCTTCGACAGCGCGCTGGAGCGCGAGGAGATCGGCCCGCTGATCGTCGCGGGCAGCACGCTGGAGGGCGAAGAGGCGATGCTGCTGGAGATGTTCCGGCAGGTTGCGTCGCGATATCCGGGCGCGCTGCTGGTGCTGGCTCCGCGACATCCCGAGCGCTTCGGCGTCGGTCGCTTCCCTGCTTGCCTCGTCCGGCCTGCGCTGGCAGCGGCGCTCGCGAATGGGACGGCGCAAGGGCAATCGCGGGCGGCATCTTTCTGCTCGACACCATTGGCGAGTTGGCCAGCCTCTACGAATTTGCCGACATCGCCTTCGTCGGCGGCAGCCTGGTTCCGCGCGGCGGACACAACGTGCTGGAAGCCGCGCAGTTCGGAGCGGCCATTCTGGTCGGCCCGCACACGGAAAACTTCCGCGACATCGTCGATGTCTTTCGCCGAGGCAGACGCGTTGCGCGTCGTGACTCCGCAATCGCTCACGCCGACTGTGCTGCAGCTTGCTGGAAAGTCACGACGAACGAGCCGCTCTGGGCAGCGCGCGCTGCGAGGTGATGCGCTCGCAGCAGGGCGCGACGCAGACAACCGTCGACGCGCTGCTCGGACTGCTCGCGGTCCCGCGTGCCAGACGTGCGTCGCGGAGAAAAACGCATGAACCCGCTCTCTGCCCTCTACGGAGCCGTCTCGCGCACGCGGAACCAGTTCTACGATCGCGGCGTACTATCCGGCGCGCCGCCTGCAAGGGCCGGTGGTCAGCATCGGCAACATCGCCGCCGGCGGCTCCGGCAAAACGCCGTTCGTCATTGCGCTGGGCGAGTTGCTGAAGCGGCGCGGCGTCAGCTTCGATGTGCTCTCGCGCGGCTATGGGCGCAAGACGAAAGGGCGTGGCGCTGGTCGATCCGGATGGCTCGCCGCGCGATTTTGGCGACGAGCCTCTGCTGATCGCGCGCAAGCTGGAAGTGTCCGGTGGTCATCGGCGAAGACCGCTATGCCGCGGGCAGATTCGCCGAGGAAAACTTCGGTCCACGATTGCACCTGCTGGACGATGGCTTCCAGCATCGCGGCTTGGCGCGCGACTTCGATATCGTGCTGGTCAACGCGACCGACGCGGCAGATTCGTCTGCTTCCGCATGGGCCGGCTGCGCGAACCGCTGTCGGCGCTGGCGCGCGCGGATGCCATTGTTCTGACCAACGACGCGCCGGCCGACGGCTTGCCGCTTACGCATCAGAAGGTGTGGCGAGTGCAACGCGACATTGTTGCTCCGCAAGTGGATGAGCCGTGCTTGGCGTTCTGCGGCATCGCGCGCCCGGGATACTTTTTCGCGCAACTGCGCGCGGCCGGCATGAACATTGCGGCTACCCGCACCTTCCGCGATCATCATGCGTACACCAAGTCCGATGTGCGCGCTCTGCTGTCGGCGCGCAAGAAGGCCGGCAGCGACGTGCTTTGTCACCACCGAGAAAGACGCGATCAACCTGGAAGCCTATCTGCACGAACTCGCGCCTCTGCATGTGGTGCCCGTCTACATGCAAATCGAAGATGCCAACACCGTGGCCAAGACCGTGTGGGCGGCAATTGCAGCGCGGAATTCCACGCCTGCATGAGAGAATCTAAAGTCGCCCTATCAACCAATTCATGAACAAGCACCCCAAAGACGCGGAGCGCTGGAAGAAGATTGTTCATTCGTTCGCCGAGGTCTCCGTCACCGTGATGGCGGACCTGGTTGCCGACGAATTCGTCTTCGGCGAGATCGCGCGCGTCTCCCGCGAAGCGCCCGTCCTCATCCTGAAGCATCGCGAGCGCGACCGTGGTTCCCGGAGGCGGCGCCAACGCAGTGATGAATCTGGCCTCGCTGGGCGTTAATGTTCTGCCGGTTGGCGTCATTGGCGATGACGAAGCGGGCAGCCTGCTGCTGGAATGTTTTCGCGAGAAGAAGATTCCGGTCGGCGGCATCGAGCGCCTGAAAAACCAACCAACGACGACCAAAACGCGGATTCTGGCCGGCATGTCGCACAACAGCCGGCAGCAGGTGGTGCGCGTGGATCGCGAGGCCGAGCCGCTGGGCGAAATGCATCCCGCGCTGCTCAACCTGGTTAACGCCGCGCGCGAGTACGCAACCGCTTCCGACGGCCTTCTGGTTTCCGACTATGGCTACGGCGCGGCTACGCCGCGGCTGCTGACCTTTGTGAAGTCGAATGGCTGCCTGGAGAACAAGCCCATCACGGTCGATTCCCGCTATCGCATTCTCGACTTACGAAGGCGCGACCGCGGCCACCCCCAACGAGCCCGAGGTGGAGGAAGCGCTGGGCATGAAAATTGGCCACGACGACGAGAAGCTGTTCGCGGCCGGGCGAGCGGCTTCTGCAAGAACTGGCGCTGGAGTCGCTGGTCATCACCCGCGGGCGTGATGGCATGGTGGCTTTTGAAAGGGATGCGTAAACCGGTGGTGATCCCCGTCTACGGCTCCGATCAAGTAGTGGATGTCACCGGAGCGGGCGACACGGTGATCGCCACTTTTACGGCAGCTCTGGCCGCCGGAGCCGACACCATCGACGCGGCGCGCCTGGCGAATTTTGCCGGCGGCATCGTGGTGATGAAGCGCGGTACGGCAACCGTAAGCAGCAAGGAATTGCTGGCGGCGATCGATCAATACTCTGCGACAATTTCAGCGTGAGCGAACACACCAACAAGATCCTCTCGCGAGCCGATTTGCGGGAGCGCGTAGACGAATGGCGCCGCAGTGGCGAGCAGATCGTGCTGACGAACGGCTGCTTCGACTTGCTGCACGTTGGACACGTTCGCTATCTGCACGGCGCGAAAGCCCTGGGCGGCAAGCTCATAGTCGCCATCAACTCCGACGACAGCGTCCGCCAGATCAAGGGTGAAGGCCGGCCCGCGATGCCGGCTCCGGAGCGCGCTGAGATCCTCGCCGCGCTCTCCGATGTCGATGCCATCGTTATCTTCGATGAACCCGATGTCCGCGCATTGATTCGCGAGATCCGTCCCGATGTGCAAGCCAAAGGGACCGACTACACGCGCGAGAATGTTCCTGAACGTGACGAAGTACGGGCTTACGGAGGCCGCGTCGAAATCGTCGGCGATCCCAAAGATCATTCCACGACCGAACTGTTGAAGCAGTTACAACCCCGCAGTGGAGGAACCCGCTGAAGAGTGAGCGCTTCCCCACCTCCGCAGGGCCAGAACCACACAGCGGCACAGGCTGCCTTTCTGCCCCTTACCGGACGGCTTCTGGTCGTGCGTCTCAGCGCCATGGGCGACATTATTCATGCCCTGCCTGCTATGACCGCATTGCGGGCGGCGAATCCCGACTTGCACATTGGGTGGCTGGTGGAAGAGCGCTGGGCTGAGTTGCTGTGCGCGCGCGGATCGGAGCGCATGTCGGAACGTTCCGCGGCCAAGCCGCTGGTGGATTCCGTACATGTAGCGAACTTCAAAGCGTGGCGGCAGGCGCTGCTCTCAAAGCAAAGCTGGCGCGAGATGAAGGCGCTGCGCGTCGAAGTGCGCGGCCATGAAGTACGATCTCGCGCTCGACCTGCAAGGCGCGATCCGTTCTGCGCTTCGCGGCGCAGGCCAGTGGCGCGAGCGGGCGTGTGGGCTCGTCGCAGCCGCGCGAAAAGCCTGCGGCGATGTTTTACAACCGGCAGGTTGATCCCGCGGGCACTCACGTGGTCGAGCAGGCTCTAGTCGCTGGCGTCTGAAGTTGCCGGACGGCCTCTGTCGCTACATCGACCCGCTGTTTCCCCGTCGATTCCGCCGCCGAGGCGTGGGCGGATCGAATGTTGGCGCAGCTTTCCGCCGATCGGTTTGCGATTGTTAATCCCGGCGCTGGCTGGGGAGCGAAGTGCTGGCCGGCAGAGTCGTTTGGCACGGTCGCGCGCACGCTACAGGAAAAAGAGGCTTGGCGGTGGTCGTCAATCACGGCCCTGGCGAGGAAGCGCTTGCCGAGGCAGTCCGCGAATCGAGCGGTGGAGCTGCTGTTGCCGGTGAAGTGCTCGGTCGGCGAGTTGATCTCTCTCACCCGTCGCGCCTCGCTCTTCATCGGCGGCGACACCGGACCGATGCACCTGGCTGCGGCGTTGCATGTGCCCGTGGTCGCGCTCTTCGGACCGACGCGGCCGGAGCGCAACGGCCCCTATGGCACGAGTAGCATCGTGCTGCGCAATCCGGAGAGCGCCGATAACAGCTCGCACACCGATCGGCCCGATGAAGGCTTGACTGGCGATTCAGCCGCAAGCGGTGATCGAGGCAGCCGACGAGTTGCTGGGAGGCCACGTTGGCTGACCCGCAGCCTAAGCCCGCCTGGACCTGGAGCCGCATTGCGCGCCGAATTCGGGTTCCGCTGGGATTTCTGTTTGCCGCTTTCTACATCTGGCGGGCGCAAGCCGACATGGTCGAGCATTCTGGCCGGCGTGCTCATCGCGATGTGTCGGCCTGGTCATTCGCGCGCTTGCATCAGGGCAGGTGAAGAAAGATCGCGAGCTGACGACCACCGGGCCCTACGCTTACGTGCGCAATCCGCTCTACCTCGGCTCAATTCTCCTAGGCGTTGGTTTCGCACTCGCGGCGCGCGATCTCTGGATCGTTGTTTTCCTGGTCGTCTACTTCGTGCTGATCTACGTTCCCGTCATTCAGGGCGAGCAGAATTATCTGCGCAGTCAGTTTCCCGGCTTACGCCGATTACATCGCGGCGTGTGCCGAGCCTGGTGCCGCGCACGCTGTGGTTCGCCGGCGTGACGAACGGCTTCTCCCGTGAGTTATACTTCCGACATCGCGAGTACAATTCCCTGCTTGGCGCCGCCGCGATTGTGGTGGTCCTGATTGCGAAAATTTTTCTGTTCCCAGGGTAAAGGTGACGACCTCGATCGCGCGCACTTCCATTGTTCTCGCTCTTGTGTCTGCTTGCCGCTCTCGCCGCGAATAGCGCAGCCGGCAGTGCAGCAGCCGCAAGCCGCGCACACGGCCGCGCCGCCGCAAACCGAAGCCAAAATCAGTTCCGGCTCGCACATTCAGCCGCTGCGGCCCGGCTTTCAATTTCCTTACGGCCAGATCGTTGAACTACGAAGGCGAGTGGCGCTTCTTCACCGCGGGATCGCCACAGTACGGTCGAGCGCGCGGGCGCGCAGAATCATGTGACCGTCACCGCCGACTCCACCGGCGTTGTCGCCTTGCTATACCGCGTGCAGGACCGCTTCGAATCGTACTTCGATGCCAAGACTCTCTGCTCCGCCAAGCTGGTGAAGCACACCGAGGAAGGCTCGCACCGGCGCGACACTGTCATCACCTACGACTACGCTCGCGGCAAGTCGGTCCTGGACGAACACAATCTGAAGACCAATCAGCAGAAGAAAGTGGAAAACGACATTCCCAGCTGCGTCACCGACGTGGTCTCGGGAATTCTTTACGTCGCCAGTCTGCCCTTGCAGATCGGCGCGAGTTTACATTTTCCCGCTCAACGATGGCGGCAACACGGTGACGGTGCAGGCCACCGTGGAAGGCAAGGAGCAGGTGAAGACGCCTGCCGGAACATTTCAGACAGTTCGAGTTGGCTCTGAAGGCAATTCCGGCGGTGCTGAAGAACCGCGGCCGCATGTGGATCTGGTACACCGACGACGACCGGCACCTTCCGGTGCAGATGCGGGCAAAGCTCTTCTGGGGAACGCTGACCATCTATCTCACCAGCATCAGCAAGTAACAGGCTTACTGCACGCGAAAGCGTTCCGCGATCACCCGCTGCAGACGCGGCTTGTAGAGAATGTCGTAGGCAAATTCCTTGTCGGGAAACATGGCCAGGGCGGCGCGCTTGGCGTTCGCCGCCAATTCCGCCGCCTCTTCCACCGTAAGCTCCGGGTCCTGGCTGATGACCGACAGCACCATGTTCATCATGATCTGCAGCCGGCGCAGCTTGCGGCGCTCGTCTTCCTGTTCCTGTTGAGTGTTGTTGGCGGCTTGCGATGCCACTACTTCCTTGCGTTCCGATAGCCCCATGATTCCCCTTTGGAAAAGCAGCCAGCCGCGACTGGCTCGCGGCGTGCCGATCGAATTTCCGCTACAATTTGATGTGCGCCGTACCCCCACCGTTGCGTACGAGCGTAGTGGGCGGCATCATACACCCAAACGGCGAAATTGCAGCCGCAAACAGAAACAACTTGCAAACGGCGACACGAGCTGCCATTTGCATCGAATCCTACTGGAGGAGCTATGGCAGAGACCGACAGATGGTCACGAGGAACTGGTAAAGGTTTTCGACACCGATGAAGAATCCGAAGCCATGGTGGTGCGCGGACTGCTGGAGATCGCCGGCATCGAGGCCATGATCCAGAACCGCGAAGCGCCGCAGGACATTCTGCCCGGCGTGGGTGGCGTCGTCATCCTGGTGCGCCCGGACCAGGCCGAAGAAGCCGTCGAGACCATCGAAGAGTACCGCAACAATCCCACGACCGATGCTGACGAAGCGGTCAGCGAGGAACCGGTCTAGCCGTTACGGTTTTTCCATCCAGGTAAAACGAAACAGCTCCGGCGAGGTCGGTGCGGTAAGTCTGCGACCTGCGCTTCGGCGTAACGCTGCATCACCTCCGGCCGGGGATGCTTGAATGAGTTGTAAATTCCCGCCGAAACCACCGCGAAACTGCGGCTTCACCGCCTCCAGAAACTCCGGCGAACTCGAGGTCAGGCTGCCATGATGACCAATCTTCAACAGGTCGGCGTGCGGCGATTCCTCGATCAGAAATTTCTCGATGCGCTTGTGCGCATCGCCCACCAACAGCGCCGAGGTTGTCGCCGTACTGCATGTGCAGCACCAGCGACTCGTCGTCCTGCGCGGGATCGTGCGCCTGCCAGCCCGGCTGCGGATTCAACACGCGGATATGCAGGCCCGCCGAAGTCGAAGACGTCTCCCGCGTGCATGCGGCGTCAGTTGCACATGGAACGCACGGGCCGTCTGCTCCACGTCCTGGAATCCGCGGTCGGGCGATTCCACTCCATACCAGAACTCGCGCGGCTGAAAGTTCGCGATGACGCTGCGCATTCCGCCCATGTGATCGCTGTGCGCGTGCGAAAGCGCGACCGCATCCAGACGGCGAATCCCGCGCGACCACAGATACGGCGAGACGACCTCTTCGCCAACATCGAAGTCGGAGTGCGACGTGCCCGGCATGCCGCCTGCATCCAGCAACAGCGTCTTGCCCTCCGGCGTGATCAGCAGCAGCGAGTCGCCCTGGCCGACATCGATGGCGGTGACCTCGAAGACTCCCAGGATGCAACTGCGGCTTGGGCGGAAACAGCACGATCCACAGAGCCGATGCCAGCAACCCGGCGACGCCGAGCGATCGCGAAAACTCTTCGGCGCGCCAGCACCAGCGCGATGGCGAACGTCAGTGCCGCGAAGATCGCGACCGCCAGAGTAGGCGTGGGCACGCGCACGTCGGAGATGCGATAGTGTCCGATGAGCGCGGATCGTGCCGGTCAGCAAGTCCCAAGGCGAATGCCAGCGATTTTCGCCGGCACGAACGCGAGCCAATGCGAAGCATACGAGAGCGCGACGGCCAGGACTGCGCTGGGCAAAAGCACCGAAGCAATCGGAATGACCAGCGCATTCGCCGGCAGCGCCATGGTGGTGGCGCGATGGAAGTACCACGCCATCGGCAACGCGAGTGCAAGATTGATGACCATCGAAACGAACAGCAGCTCAGTCGGCGCCCAGCAGCAACCGGGTCACTCCGACAACGCAGCATATTGGCTACGCCGCGGGCCGATCACACGCTCGCAAGCGCTCTGCGCAGCAGGCGCATTTCAACGCGGAATTGCGCTGCGCGCGTCGGCTGCGAATAGTCCCACTCGGGCGAATCCAGATTGCGCAGACCGGTCTGCAGCGGATAGATTGTCCTGCGCAGGATGGGCGACGGCGATGCCCGCGACTGCGATGACGGACAGAAACGTCAGCTGAAAGCTGGCTTCGAATAACGTTCGCGGATTCACCAGCAAAATTCCCAATGCCGCAATTCCCAGCGCATTTAGCCCGGCGCGGTCGCGAAACAGCAATCGTGTGAGCAGGTAGATATTCAGCGTGATGGTGGCCCGCACGATCGGCGAGCCCAGATCGGCAACGAACGCGTAGCCCCAGGACAGCAACGATGGTGAGGATCGGTGGCCCAGGTCTCGCCGAACGGCAGACTGCGCAGCAGCCAGAAGACCGCGAACGCCAGGATGCCGACATTGATTCCGGAGACCACCAGGATGTGATACGTGCCGGTGCGCTGGAAGTCGGACTTGATGTCGCGCCCGAAAAATGCGCGTCCGCCGATCAGCGCCGCCTGCATCAGCGCGCCACGCTCGCCCGGCCAAAGCCGGTTGATGTGCTCCAGTGCGCTGCGCCGGGCTGTGCTGCGCCACACGTCCCAGCCGGCTGCCGGCAAATCCCGGCAGCTTTCAACGCTGCTCGCCGTGCGCCGAACCGGTCAGGCGAATTCCCTGCGAAGCGAGATAGCCTGCCAGATCCATCGCGCCGGGATTGCGATAATTATGCGGCGTCCGCAGCTTCGCGGTGAAGTGCAGCCGCTCGCCGTAGCGGTAGACGCGCAACGGCGATTCGCCTCCGCTCTCGCGCGCGTCCTCCTCTTCGCTACGCTTGCTGTAAATCGTCAAGCCGAATGCCGACCGGCTCCGCGCAGAACGCGGTCGCCGAGCCGCATTCTTCGGTCTCGACATCGACCGACTCCTGCTTGCCGCCGTATGGGCTGTCACGGATCAGGCCCTCGCGAATGACGTGCGCGGTTACGTCAACTCCGCCTTCCCCGGCGCCGAACGGCTGCAGGTTTTCGACCATCGCGGGCTGCGCGGCATCACGCGCCTGCAGATAAAACGCCCCCAGCGGCATCGACTGCCAGCAATCCGCAAGACGAATGCCAGCTGCGGCGAACGGCGAAGCGAAAGCACCGCGGCGCTCAGTGCGAAGCGCAAGACAGAAACCAGCCAGACGAAAGGAGAGCGCCAGAGGAAATTCGCCGCGAGAATTCCCGCCGAGAAGGCGAGCAGCCGCAAGAAAGACGGGCTCCTGCCCGCCACAGTACGGTGCGGCTGGCAGGAGGTCGCTCGCTCTTTCTTGCGACGATGAGTCTGTGGACATGGCTTCCGCCGATGTCCTACTCACACGCTGCCTCACGTGCACAGCGCCAACCCAGGAAGGTTACAGGCGGTCGAGGTCTTCCGCGCCGATGCCGACCGCCCACGGCAACAGCTCGTACTGCGCGACTCCGAAGCGGACATACGGATCGTTGTCGCGAATGCTGTCCAGCGTCGCCTGCGCTTCGTCATCCGGAACCCGCAGCAGCAGCATGCCGCCATTGCGCGGAACCATCGGCCCCGACGCAATCATCAGCCCTTCCTGCTTCAGTCCCTGCAGGTAGGCGCGATGCGCGTCAGTGTGCTTGCTGACATCCTCCAGCGGCTTGCGATAACGAATGATTGCGATCGCGTACATTACACCTCCGGGCGAGGTTTATCGAGCTAACGCGCCAGGTGCAGCACTGTTTCCATGTGATAGGTCTGCGGAAACATGTCCACCAGGTGCGTCTTGCTCTACCCGAAAGCCTGATTCTAGCAGCACCCGCAGGTCGCGCGAGAGCGTTGCCGGATCACATGAGACGTACGTCACATGCGAGGCGGACATGCGGCACAGCGCCTTCGCGGCCTTCTCGCCCAGCCCGGCACGCGGCGGATCGAGCACAACCAGATCCGGAGCGAGCTTGGCGGCCCGTTCGGCCAGGAACTTTTCGGTGGTGATGCTGAGACACTTCACGTTGTGCGGAACATTGTTTCGCAGGTCGGCAAAAGAATGCGGCGAGGACTTCGACGGCAATCACCTGATCGAAGTTGCGGGCCAGATGGCTGGTGAACAGTCCTGCTCCGGCATAGAGATCAAGCTGCAGCGCGCCCTTTGTCGCCCGCCGACGACGATCTCCACCAGCTTGTCGATCGAGATAACGGTTCGTCTGGAAGAACGAGCCGCCGCTGACACGATAATCCTGACCTGCCGCGCGGTAGAGCAGCGAGTTTTCGCCAATAGCTAGCGACGGTCTCCGCATGCATGGACGTCAGCGGTGCACGCTGGCGGGATTCGTCTTCCACCGGCGAGGTAGCGAAGACGACCACGCCAGCTGAGTTCGGGAACGAAATTACGCAAGCTGAGCAGCAAACGTCTGCATCGCCTTGGCATTCGCTCCGCCGTCCAGCGAGGTACCGGCAGCCGCGCTGAGTTCCGTACTAGCGGCTTTCGAAGCGGCAGCTGATGACCTGGGACTGCCACTCTCCGGGCGAACGTATAACTCGACCAGCAGCTTCGTGTCGTCATGATTGCGAAGAACTGCAGCCCGTGCAGGGCTTCGGGCACAACCCTCTTGCGGCGGCCGATCGTCCACACAGCCGTGATGGCGCGGTTGATCAGCGGCGAGCTGATGGGGCAGCTCTCCACCGGCAGCAGCGCGTGCGAGCCGTACCGAAAATATCCCAGGGCAAATTCCGGCTGATGCCCCACATGCATCCGGGTGCGATTGCGATAAGCCCACGGCTCGGCTGAGTGCACAACAATCTCGTGCTTGCAGTTCGAACTTGGCGGTGCGACGCAGCGTCTCGCGCAGAATCTCAGACTTGTAGCGAAGTTGCGCGGCGTAGTCGATGTGCTGGTAGTGACAGCCGCCGCAGCGCGTGAAATACGGGCATCCGGGCTCGACGCGTTCGGTGGACGGCGTGATCACCCGCTCAAGCTGCGCCCGCGCAAATCCCGGACGTCCTTCGACCACCGACGCTTCCACCTGCTCGCCCGGTAATACGAAGGGGACAAACACCGTTTTGCCGCGGCCATGTTCGTCGGCCGGCAAGCGGGCCAATCCGTCCCCGCCATAAATCAGCTTTTCAATCGTGAGTTGCAAAGGCCATCCTGTCGTGAGCAGTCTGAATTGATCAGTTGCGTCATTGAAAGTGTATACAAGAACGCCGGCATGCGGCCTCGCATGCCTCTTGTAACCAACTCGTAATCTGCCAGACCACCGTTTCAATCTCTCTTTGTTACACTCGACCAGTGAGACGCATTCGTCCGAAAGCATGGATTTTCGCCTGCCTCTCGGGCGTGCTCCAGGTACTCATCTTCCCCAATTTTGCGATCTATCTGCTGAGCTGGATTGCTCTGGCGCCGCTCATCTACGCCATTCTCAAGTGCCGCGATCAGGACATCGTGATGGTGCTCGCCGATGGCGGCCAGTTCCTCGCTCCCGCAACCGCGTGGCAGGGATTTCTGCTCGGCTACGTCTGCGGAATCCTCTGGTATCTCGGCAGTTGCTCCTGGATCTTCCATGTCATGCACGTTTATGGAGGAATCAGTACCCCGCTCTCAGTTTTGCTGCTGGTGATGTTCGCCCTCTATCTTGGCTTGTACCATGGGCTTTTCGGACTGCTGCTGGCTTTGATTGCAGGACGACGCAACCAGCTCAATCTGCGGGCGCTGGTCTTTACGCCATTCCTCTGGGTCGCGGTCGAAATGGCGCGAACCTACATCACCGGCTTTCCCTGGGACCTGCTGGGCACTACGCAGATCGACAATATTCCGCTGTCTCGTCTGGCGACCGTCACGGGCGTCTACGGAATTTCCTTCGAGATCGCATTGGTCAATACGGCCGTCGCCGCCGCATTCCTGGTGCCCTATGCCAGGCGCAAAGTGCTCTTAACGGCATCGCTGGGAGCGGCCATTGCGCTGCATGCCGGAAAACTGGTCCGGCCGGAAGCTCTGCCGACCGATCAGGGTGCGACCCTCGTGCAGTCCGACATTCCCGATCACGGAAGCGGACTGGTCGCCGGAATATTTTGATCAGACGCTGAGTTCGCTCGCGGCACTCAGCATAAGGCCACGCAGCGAACGGCCGACCACGCCGGGCTTGATTGTGTGGCCTGAATCGCCGGCGCCCTTCTGGGCGACCGACTTGAATCTGCGCCACACCTTGGCGACTGTCGCACGCAGCACGAACTCCTACATCATTGCGGGATCGCTGGGTATCGACCACGCCGGTGAGCCTGACCGTCGCCCCGACGTTTACAACTCCGCGTCAGTCGTCGCTCCCAGCGGGGCCTGGACCGCTCGCTACGACAAGACTCATCTCGTTCCGTTCGGCGAATACGTCCCCTTCGAGAAATTATTCAGCTTCGCCGGTGGCTTAACCCGGCAGATTGGAACGTTTGCCCGCGGAAAATTGCGCGCTCCGTTATGGGTGGGTGATTCGCAGGCCGGTGTGTTTATCTGTTATGAATCCATCTTCCCAAATGAGGTCCGTCAGTTCGCCCTGCATGGTGCAGAATTTTTCGTGAACGTCTCCAATGACGGCTGGTACGGCGAAGGTGGCGCTCCGCGGCAACATCTCAACATGGCGCGTATGCGTGCCGTGGAGAACCATCGCTGGCTGCTGCGCGATACCAACACCGGTGTAACCGCGGTCATCGACCCCTTTGGTCGCATCGTCACCGAAGCTCCACGCAATCAGCGAACCGCATTGCAGGGCGCGTATTCACTGGAAGAAAGCACCACCTTCTACACTCGCCACGGCGACTGGTTTCCATTTCTCTGTGCGATAATCACGGTGGTAGGACTGCTGCTGCAGTTCAACAAGCCCGCCAAACTGACAAGTCTGCAGCCGGCGTGAAAGAACTCGTTCACCACAGAGGCACGGAGAACACAGAGACGGAGAAAATGTAGGAAAAGTCTCAATCCATTTCTTTGGCCGACGTTGTAATAGCGAACGATAACTAAAAAATGGGTTCCCTCCGTGCCTCTGTGGTGAAAAAAGGTTTAACTCAACATGGTTGAAGAATTAGAACAGGAATACGCTGCCCTAAAAGACAAAGTTCACGATCTACAGGAGTATCTTTGACGCGCCCAAGCTGCGCGAAAAGCTGAGCGAGATCGAGAAGCAGACTGCCGATCCTACGCTCTGGTCGAATCCTGAAAAATCTCAGCACGTGATGCGCGAGAAGAAGCGGCTCGAGAGCGCTCTCGCCACGCATGACGAACTCACCCGCCGCTCCGGAGACATCACTGCCTACTTCGACCTGGCGCACGAAGGCGAAGATGTCTCAGCCGACCTTGCGCCGCGAAGTAGACGCCCTGCGCACTCTGGTCGATAAACTGGAAACCGAGACGCTGCTTTCAGGCGAGAACGACGATCGCAACGCCATCGTCACTATCCATCCCGGCGCTGGGCGGCACCGAGTCGCAGGACTGGGCCGAGATGCTGATGAGGATGTATCTCCGCTGGGCCGAGCGCCAGGGCTTCACCGACCGCGATGTATGAATACCAACCGGGCGACGAAGCCGGCATCAAGTCCGCGACTTTCGGCGTGAACGGCGAATACGCCTACGGACTGCTGACCAGCGAGATCGGCGTGCATCGCCTGGTGCGCATCTCGCCCTTCGACCAGGCCAAGCGGCGGCATACGTCATTTGCCAGCGTGTTTGTCTCGCCTGAGATCGACGAGAGCATCAACATCGACATCAAGCCCGAAGACATTCGCACCGACACTTACCGCTCAGGAGGCAAGGGCGGGCAGCACGTGAACACCACCGACTCGGCCGTGCGTATCACGCACATTCCTACGGGCATTGTCGTGGCCTGCCAAAACGAACGCTCGCAGCACAAGAATCGCGAGAAGGCGATGAGCATTCTGCGCTCGCGCCTCTACGAGTATGAGTTGGAGAAGAAGCGCGAGGTGACGAAAAACATCGAGGCCTCTAAGCTCGACATCGACTTCGGCTCGCAGATCCGCTCCTACGTGCTGCAGCCGTATCGCATGGTGAAGGACGTGCGCACCCGCGCGGAAATTGGCGACGTCGACCGGGTGCTGGATGGGGACCTGAATGAATTGATCCGGTCCTACCTGCTGGCGCGAAGAAAAGAACAGCAGGGGTAACAGCGGGTACTCTTGGCTCTTGGCTGTCTCTTGGCTTGTCTTGGCGCTTACTCTTGCGTTGGCTCCCAGCTCGTACCTCTTGCTTCGTATCAGGGCACGGCTTCAGCCGTGCCGTAAGCTCTTACTTACTAGATGGGCTTTAGCTCCTGCTTAATGTGTGCAGCGGCTAAAGCCGTTCCCCGTTTTATCGCGTTGTTGGGCATGACTGAAGTCATGCCCTGATACAAAGCAGATGTTTAAGATTTGCAGGACGAGGATCACTAGGAGCGCGAAATTCTCTCCCGAAACCACGCTGCCAGTTGCGCTTTCTTCAACGTGCCGGCCGCGGCGGCTTCCACGATTTTCACCGCATCCGCCGGATCGTCCTGCAGCTCGCGGCTATTGTCGGCGAGGAAGAGACGAGCTATGACCCACGCGGTACGTTTATTGCCGTCAGCGAAGGGTTGATTGCGCACTACCCCGTACGCGTACGCAGCAGAGAGATCCGCGGCGTCCGGCTTTCCATAGGCAAACAGGTTCTTGGGCCGCGCGAGAGCAGCCTCAAGCCGGCGAACGTCGACAGCGCCAGACAGGCCGCCGTGCTCGGCGAGTTGGCGGTCGTGAATGGCATGCGCAACGTCCAGGCGAACCCATCGCCAACGCTTCACTTCGATAGCGCTTTCAAGATGTCGCGATCGTCGTGCATGATCTCTTCGGCGAGCTGCATCTGGCGCTCGAAGTCGGGATTGTAGGGCGTGATGCGATAGCCTCCGGGCGCGTCGGTGAGATACAGGGCGTCGCCCTTCTTCACCTTCAAGCGCGCCATGACTTCCTTGTTGAGGATGATTCCGGCAGAGGCGCCCACGGTGGTGACCTTCAGCTTCGGCATGCGATGCTCCACGAAAATCAAAACTATATAATCGGCATTATATAGCAATCACAGCGAATGTCCGCTTCCTAGATCCTGTCTGCGACTACGTAAAACAACAGCGTCGAGCCTGTCACCCGGCTACGCCCGTAGTACACAAATAGCGCGATCCATAGCAACTGCACCAGCAGGATCAGCGGAACGGACAAGAGCCGGGAAAAGCCGGCCGCGAGATCGGGCGTAACCGGCGCAGCCGCTGGAACCAGCGCGACAAAGATGCCGAAGTACGCGGCGGAGACAACGGCCATCCACTGGTATATCGAGATTCGCGACGTCCCGCGGTAATCTGCGCGCAACCCTTCCGAGCAGGCGCGCCATCCCCAGCTCACCAACACCGGTATCAAGGCAGCCAGGCGGAACTGCTGTGCCAGGAACAGGGCTACTCCCACAATGCCAGACATAGCAAGCAGGGTCGAGGTAATCGCCTGCACCGGGATGAGAGGCTCGCCGGCCAGGTCCGACGCGTACGCCGCTTTCTTGGTCGAGCCGCTGATCACCAGATTATGTTTTTGAAACAGCCTTGCGACCGTGGGATTCGCTTGGCGCAGCGGCAGGCCATAGCAGCATCCGAAGCTGAGGCAGGCGAGGCGGCCGATGGACTCACCCAGGACGTAAGCAATCGCCATGGCAGCGAAGGTCGGCAATACCAGAATCTGGTGATTCAGCGATCTCGCAGTCGCTGGCCGCGCTGCCAACACCACCCAGGGCAGGATGATGGTCGCGGCGAACGCTGCCCCGGCAACTGTGAATGTGTTTTGCTTTCGTTCGACCAGGCCGGCCACGATTCGCGACGCCGGAATGCAGACCATCAGCACCAGCAGGAACAACAGGAAGCTCACCAGCACCGGCATACCCACGGAAGCCAGAAGCAATAACATCACGACGAAGGCGAACGTGGTGCCCAATGCGCTGAAGAAGCCGTAGAACGTCAGGTTGAGCCCCCGCCAGGAGCCGTCGGCCTCTTTGGCGAGCGGTATTGCGGCGAGCATCTGCCAGCCTTCGGCGGGTAAGGTGCGCACACCCCACACGATTAACGCCCAGAGGGCCAGAGTCAATCCAAGGACGAACCAGATATTCAACACAATTCTTCCTCCGCCGGAAGCGCGAGCAGTGAGCGCACGGCCACGTCGGTTTCGATTAAGGGTTCACCCAGTGTCAGCGAGAAGCGGCTCTGTACTTCGTAGCGCCGCTGGTTCTTTACCAGATCGGCTGCGAAGCGAACCCGGTCGCGCTGGAAGAGAAGAACCACGGTGCTGCTGCCCGGACGGAACAGCGCTTTGGGAGACCCGGCTCGCAAAAACATTCCCTTCTCGATGCGGCACGGATCTTCATAACGCTGCTCGCTGTAGCGCTGTTCGATCTGCCCGATCATCAGCGCGACCACCTCGATCATTGCCACCCGGCCGATTCGCGAACCGCTCAGACCGTTCGTCTCAAGAATGGTGACGACCCGTCGATTCTTTGATACCGGCGTGATCAGCTGGACGGATGCATTGGGATTACAGGGAAAGTAGCGGCCCTCGACCGAATAGAAGTCGAGGATCCGGCCTGAGACCGGGCTGTGCGCATAGTGATATTTCTCCGGAGTGAGTCGAAAGACGGCGTAGTCGCCTCCTTCGAATGAGCTCCGCCAGGGCGAGTCATCGCCCAGCAACTCGGGAAAGGAGAAGAATTTCTGCTTCAGGTACAAGCCGGAGGACTCCTCCATCGAGCCGACCAGGGCGCGCGCATCGGCGGGACAGACCACGGCACGGGAATTTTCCGGCATCGGCCGGCAATTCCAATATCGAATCTGGCGTTCGAAGATTTTTCGCGCGGTGTCGTACTCCGAAAGGTTGCCGACAAATTCTGACAATTGTATGCCTGAGTCGCGCAGGAACCTCAGCATTCCGGTCGCACGCGACGAGAGCACGTTGTCATAGTTCAAGTAGCCGAGAACGCGCGAAACATACCGGCTGGAGGCCAACCGCGTGACCAGGGGCGCCTTCTCCAACGCCGGCGAGTACAGGGCGCTCACCACTGAGTTCGCCAGCAGATGCTCGCGCACGACGTTGCCCGTGGCGCGGTCGATGTATTGGTGATTAAAGTTCATGCGGCTGCCTCACAGACCTGGCGGCGGTCCTGCAGCACCAGCAAGATCGTCAGGTTGAGCAAGGCTGCTATTTCGTGCAGCGACAGATCGTCGCTCAAAAGGCGCGGCTCAATTTCCCGCAGCACCCGTGCCGGCTCCTGCAGACGGACTCCGTGGCGCAAGCAGCCCCTGACCTCAATGCAGTCAGTTCTCTCCAGCTCCGCCAAATCACTCCGTAGGTGAGCCAAGGCTTCGCGCAGATGTTCGCGCCGCAGACCGTCACGATAAAACTCTTCTGCCCGTTGATTGAAGTCGCGTGCGCGCGAGTGCATCGCATCTTCTGGAGAGTCTCCGACCACCTTCTCCAGCAGGCGCCCGGACGCGCTCAGCTTGTCGTCGTCGCAGCGCGCAGTGAGTTCGGCAAGCACGCCCTGCACGTTCATGGCTTCGATCAGATCTTTGGCCGTCTGCTGAACATACACCAGCAAAGCGCGCCGATAGTCCCGCAGAGACACGCGAATGTAACCCGAGTGACGCCGGCTGGTGCGCGTCTTGCGGCAGTTGCGCACCATCGCCAGTAGGAAGCGATTGCGCGACTCGTGATGCACGTAGAACGCCGGCAATCCCGCTGCCGAAAAGAAGAATGGCTGCCGGCGCTCGCTTTCCGAGGTGGGATCGTCAGGAATTTCCTGATGACTAACATCACCCTGCAAGGCCAGGCGGTACGAAAGCGCCAGCAGAAACTGCTGCAGGTCCGCCGCCGGTGCCATATCGCGGTCATAGCTGGGAAACAAACTGTAGTAACGCGCTTCGAATCCCGAATAGCCGTCGCGCGCCAGTTCTCGCATGCGCAGGGGCATGTAGAACGACATACGCCGGTCGACGATTCCCATCTCATCCAGTTCCTCGGAAAGTCGCTGGATGTTCCCCTCCGTGCCATCCAGCGCAGAGGAATGCTCGGTTGCCAGCCAGGCGACGGGATAGGTCAGCAGGCGTGCGTCCGGAACGCAGTCGCCGCGCAGCCTGAACAACCTCGCGATTACGGCGTCAATCGAGCGCGGGCCATAGGGCGTCAGGGGACGCCCGCAAAGCCGGAGCTGCGCTTTTTCTTTCCACTCACGCCACAACAGGCGCAGATGCGTGAAATCGAGTTCATGCGGCAGGAACGACAGCAGCCGCTCGGGATGAAACTGATCGAACGCGATGCGATACGGCGCCGCCGTAGTAGGTTCCGACGAACAGCGCGAGAAAGTGCTCGTAGATTTTTATGGCCAGGTCCCCCAGTTGCTTTTCATCGCTGGGCACGTACGCATCGCGGCCTCGTAACCGGCGCTCCAGCGAGCGGCTGCCCATGCTGATGTGTATGCCATTGTTCGCCAGGCTGACATTCGACAGGCTGGGCAGCACGATGAGGTCGTTGGCGATGATTCCGGCTTCGCGCAGTTTGCCGACGGCATTGAACTGGCTGCGGCTCAGCACCTGGTGACACAAGTGCATGTACTGATATTTCGCCTCGCCATCGCTCCACCCGGAGAGGCAGGGGCTCATGAACAGCTCGCGGTAGTACGAGTCGGAGACGCACCCTGACAGCTCTTCCTGGTGAACCGAGGGCACAGGAGCGTGATAGACGAGCGCGCGCTGTCCACCGTCCGCGAGACCGAAACGCTGGTTTGCCCAGGCCATCAGCAAGGAGGTGAAGAGAAAACGCCTGGCCGACTCGCGCGCCACCTGCTCGCCCAGAGATCGTGTCCGAACTTGCACGAACAATGTGAAATGACGTGGTCTCAGGTGAAGTGTTGTCGTTCAGAAAGTGACGCATCAGCCGTGAGCGCTTCCTCACGCATCGATCCGGGCATGTGCGGCTGCGAGTCAATCAAATCAGCCAGCGAGAGCTTCAGCGCGTAGCTGATGGGGATACGCAGCCAGCGCTCGCCGTTCTGCAGGAAGCGAAACCGGCAGGCGTCGGAGCGCTCAGCTGACCATGCCGTCCCGCACTACCTGCAGATCGGCTTTCCAGAACATGAAGGACGTGCGGGCTCAGGCGCGACTCGGCGAATCGCACCCAGCTGTTCTCCCACACTCCTCGGGCGTCGTTGAGGAACGCCTCTACTTCCAGCAGAGTGCGCCGAGGAGCTTCTCCGGTGGCGCTGCGGCGTGCAATGTTTTGGAAAAATCGCGATTCGCGAAGGCTAAGCGGCAGATCGCAATGCTCCGGCGAACCGATGACGACGGCTTGGAGTTCGTCCTCGCTGCCGGCGGTGGCGTCTAGCCTGGTGAACGGAAGCCGATCGACTGGAATGTGCGCGCCACTTTGCAGGCCCAGCGATTCATAAAAAGCATCAGTGCGAATCGTAGCCATCGGTACCAGCTTTGCAGCAGGAACGATCTTTGCCTGGACAATGCCAGTATGCCGGGTATTGTTAACGATTCAGTAAATGCCACGTGAATAGTGCATAAATCCGGGGACAGGAACCAGACAACCAACGGATCCTCGAAACGAAAATGACCGGACTGCGTTTTCCATCCAGCCATATGGGAGCAGAAGCGTCTGGTCACATCCTTCTCCACTGCCTGGTGGCAAGCGGGTTAAAGTTTCTGCGATGCCGTCTTCCATCCATACTGCAAGCCAAGCTCAGGCTCTTCGGACGATCGCGAAAGCCGGCTTACTCGCGGGCCTTCTCGACGGCATGGATGCCGTGGTTTATATCGGACTCATCAGTGGCGTGCCGGTTATCCGGGTGTTTCAGTTCATCGCCAGCGGAGCCGTGGGTGTAAAGGCGTTTCGCGCGGGCTTGGGCGCTGCCGCGCTGGGCGTGTTTTTTCATTTCGTTATCGCGACCTGCGCCGCTGCCATCTTCTACGCGCTCAGCCGAAAGTTGCCGATGTTGCTGCGCCGGCCGTTTCTGTGGGGACCAATCTACGGCATAGGAGTGTTTCTGTTCATGCACTATGTCGTCGTCCCATTGTCGGCCGCCCCAAAACAGCCCCCGGCCAAGGTCGCATCCCTGGCGAACCTGATCTTCTCGCATATTTTCTTTGTCGGAATTCCTATCGCTATGGTGATCAGCCGGGAGGCGAAAGCGAAAACGTAAATGTGGCGCGGGAACAGACGTATCAGAAGTTAGCGAGAGCCGGGCACGACGAAATCATTACCGCGTTCCTGATTATCGCGCTTGGTGGCGCGCAGATCGAGTTCAGAGAGCGGAATCTTCCGCGCGCGGGATTCACTGAAAACCCAAAGCGTGTTGCCTACGATCGCGTAGTTGCCCACCGTCTCGCTGTGCCCGTCGCGATAGACCAGCACCGTGTCGTAATGGACGTCCGTGACTCTGGGAGAAGAAGCTTTTTGCTGCGCCTGGAGCTGAGCGACCTGGCTCTGAAGCTGACTGATCTGTTGCTGGGTCTGGCTGTCGGGTGCATCCTGCAGGCTGCCGTCGGGCGTCATGTACACGACAGAGGGGTAGGAAGGCGCATACGTTGGCGCCGCCGTATAGGTCGACATGTCTGGAGAATAACTGTAGGAGCCGTCCTAACCGGCGTCGCCGTTAAAGCCCCAATTCCATCCGGGATACCAGCCGACGCCCCAGCCCCAGTACGGATAGCCCCACGTCCCCAGCCATTGCCGTACCAGCAACGACCGTACCAGCCTCGTCCATTCCAGCCGCGACCATTCCAGCTGTTACCGTGCCAGACGGTTCCTCCACCGCCGCGATAGCCGCGTAGCCTCCGCCACCGTGATAAGCGTATCCGCCACCACCGTGAGCTCCCCCTGAGAAGCCGCCACCCACATGACCGCCGCCCACGTGGCCACCGCCCATGCCCCCATGTCCGCCACCTCCCCGTTGCGCCCACACGGGCACCGTGACGAGAAGCACGAACAAAGCCGCACTGCAGATCCAGCCGCGCATGCGACTATTATCACGCCGTTGCCTCGAGGAAGATAGTCGGGAAATTGTCAAAGTTTTGGAGTGGGCCGCCGCCTGCCTACAAATCCGGCAGCTCGCCAGCGGCCGGGTACCTGCTGGGCAAATCGGCAGATCTCAGTTTGCCAGCACCTTCTGTGCCGAGACATCGCTGCTTGCGCACCGTGGCGCTTCTGAGATCATCCAAAGCCCTGGCACCGATTCTCTTGATAAAGGACGACCCAATGAAACTCGCATTTATCGGATTAGGAAACATGGGAACCCCGATGGCGCGTCACCTGCTTCGCGCCGGCCACGACCTGACCGTCTGGAACCGTACGGCGGAGAAAGCCGATCCGCTGAAGCCGGACGGCGCGAAGGTAGCGCGCTCTCTGGCGGAAGCCGCGAAGCACGCCGAGATCGCGTTCACTATGCTGGCCGACGATCACGCGGTCGAATCTTCCGTCCTGCACTCCAACACCGTTATGGACAGCCTGCCCAGGGGATCGACCCACATCTCCATGAGCACCATCAGCGTGGCGCTTTCGCGGCGGCTCGCCGAAGAGCATGCCCGGCGTGGACACAAATACATGGCAGCGCCGGTTTTCGGACGTCCCGACGCGGCCGCCGACGGCAAGCTCTTCATCGCCGCGGCTGGTGAGAAGGAAGTTGTGGAGGCTTGCCGGCCGGTGCTGGAGTTGCTGGGTCAGAAGATGTTCGTTCTCGGCGATAAGCCGGAGATGGCGAACGTAGTCAAACTCAGCGGGAATTTCCTGATTGCCACTGTGATCGAGTCGCTGGGTGAAGCCATCGCCCTGGCGCGCAAGTACGGCGTCGATCCGCACGCCTACGTCGACTTCCTGACGAGCAGTCTGTTCTCCGCTCCCGTCTACAAGACTTACGGCGGGCTCATCGCCGGCGAAAAGTACACTCCGCCGGGATTCAAGATGCGCCTGGGCCTGAAGGATGTGCGGCTGGCCCTGCTGGCGGCCGAGGCGGTCGATGCTCCGCTGCCCATCGCCAGCCTGATCCGCGACCATATGCTCACCGCCATCTCCCGCGGCATGGAGGAGCTGGACTGGAGCTCGACCGCCAAACTGGCCGCTGAAAACGCGGGCCTTTAGAGTTGTGTGTTGTAACACGTTTGCTACTTTTTGAGGCCTGCCGCATCCAATTCACTGGAGCGGAAATCGACATGATCACCATCAGGCCTTCAGAAGAACGGGGCCACGCCAACCATGGCTGGCTCGATACCAAATTCAGCTTTTCCTTTTCGGATTACCACGATCCGCGGCACATGGGTTTCCGTGATCTGCGGGTCATCAACGAAGACCGGGTCAACGCCGGCAAGGGCTTCGGCATGCACCCCCATCGCGATATGGAGATCCTCACCTACGTCATCGACGGTGAGTTGACGCATCGCGACAGCATGGGCCGGGGCGCAACGCTCAAGCGGCACGACGTGCAGCGCATGTCGGCGGGCACCGGCATCATGCACAGCGAGGTGAACCAGTCCAAAGAATCGGTACACCTGATGCAGATCTGGATCCTGCCGTGGGCTGAAGGCCTGAAGTCGACCTACGAGGACCGCACCTTCTCGCCTGAGGAGAAGACCAACCGTCTCCGCCTGATCGCCTCCGACGACGGCCGCGACGGCTCCACCACCATCAACCAGGACGCAAGCGTCTACGCTTCCCTGCTCGACAGCGGCAAGTCGGTGGAGTTGGAACTCAGGTCCGGCCGTCACGCCTGGTTGCAGTTGATCAGCGGCGAGCTCGAAGTGAACGGCTCAACCCTGATGAAGGGCGACGGCGCCGCCGTCAGCGGCGAGACGGCGTTGAAGATCGCCAACCCGGGCGGCAACGGTACTGCCGAGTTCCTGGTCTTCGATCTTGCTTAATTCATAGCCGGCGGGTGGCGCGAGCGATGAACCTGTCGCAGCGCGCCGCCCAGCATTTACCATCTTGAAGTGTCCGGCGGCAGCAAACCCCATTCAGAAGGCGCTTTTACCTGGCTGCGCGATTCGCTTCGCCACCGCGGCGTGAGCGGATCCTTACGCTACTATGGCCGCGAGCTGTTCGACATGCTGCGCGATCTGACTCCGGAGCGCCGCAGGTCGCGTTATGGCGACATCGATTTCGACTTCGACTTCGGCGTGGATACGACCTGGGCCACCGTCTCTCTGCGGACGCGAGTGCGGGAGTGGCTTTCGGGTGGGCAATATCAGCCGTCCGAACCGGCGTTGTTTCGCGAGATCATCGAATCGCTTCCTGTCCCACCCGATGGCTTCACGTTTATCGATCTTGGTTCGGGAAAAGGCCGCACGCTGCTGATGGCTTCGAGCTTTCCGTTTCGCCGAATTATCGGAATGGAGCTGCTGGAAGAGCTGAATGCGATTGCCGTTGCCAACATCGCGCGCTATCACGGCGATGAGCAGCGCTGTTTCGCCATCGAGTCACACGCCGGAGATGCGCGCCACTTCCAGTTTCCTGCCGAAGCCACCGTGTTGTACCTCTTCAATCCATTTCCCCGTCATATCTGGCGCGAAGTATTGGTTAACTTGCAAGCCTCGTTGCGAACCGCGCCGCGCCAGGTCTTTGTCATTTATCACAATCCCGTTCATGAGGACATTCCAAACTCGCAGAATTGGCTGCGGGCCGTAAAGCGGACGCATCAGTTCGTGATCTACGAAGCGGCGTCGTCCAACGAAGCGGGGTAGTTCGGTCAGCATCCCATGAAAATTGTCATCACGAGGAGGCCTTCAGGCCGACGAG
Source organism: uncultured Acidobacteriaceae bacterium (assembly GCA_963698845.1). GTDB lineage: Bacteria > Acidobacteriota > Terriglobia > Terriglobales > Acidobacteriaceae > Bog-257. The sequence continues at coordinate 180,309 of CAVOSH010000003.1, read as the reverse complement.
GGATCTGCTTCTCAGCGGCGTCGCCACATCGTCGTCAGCGGCGAGATCGTGCTTCGATTCTGATCGACGACGACGCCCAAAAGCCCGTTCACGCCGGTTTGTCGAATTCATGCTGATACAATTTTGACGCGCATGAAACCCTGGGTAATCGCATTGCTTCTCGGCCTGTTGCAGACTCAACCGCCGTGTATGGCGCAGACTGTCGCTGCCAATCATTCGAAGCAAGCCTCCGCCGCTCAGATCATCCTGATCGCGCAGAACAGTGCTCCATCCGCCAGCGCCTCGCAACCTTCGACCACGCCTACGCAGACGGTCCGGGTCGCTAACATGCCGCCCTTATCGATGGCCAAGGACTGGAGCGATTGGTCGTATTGGCTGTTCACTTTATTCCTGGCGATCATCGGCGGATTCCAGGTTTATCTGCTTTGGGGAAACCTGCGAGCCATCGAACGGCAGGCTCTTCAGATGGAGCGGCAGACCACGGTGCTGGAAAAATCAGTAGAGATGGCGGAGAAAAATGCCGACACCGCCAAGCAGAATCTGGAGATGTTCGTCAGCCGCGAGCGCGGACATTTACGTGTCGACCTGATACCGATCGAGTGGCCGCTGAAGCCGGGAACCGCGAAGCTCGGCTACCGCGTTACGCTCTACGGTTCGACCGAAGCGTATATTTCGAGTTCGTGTGCGCGCGCGGAGCTGACGGACTCGCCTGAGCCTATCGACGATACGCACTGGTATCCCGCCATGAACATCCCGCAGGTCATCACCCCGGAGCACCGCATGGTCGAAGGCTGCGTCCAGGGCATCTTCCCGCGCATGAGCCTGGAGCAGGCAGATATCGACGCCATTGATGCAGGCAAGAAGTTCATTCACTTTCGCGGCTTCGTCAAGTACAACGATGTCTTCGGGACCGAACGGTGGGCCCGTTTCCGCCGGGTATGGGAACTGTCTCAGGCGCGCAACGCAGACGGCACCCGCTCCGGGCATTGGGGCAAACGCGGCGGCACGAAAGATAATTTGGAGAGCTAACACCCTTGCTTCGTCCGGCAAAAGTCGGAATAGCCTTAGGAAGTGGCGTTCTTGCCTGCCTGATATGTGTCGTTGGCTTTTTGCTTATCGTCGTAGCCCCTTTCAGATTCGGCTTGATTCACATCCCAGAAACTGACCGAGGCACCGCGGCACGATGGGCGCTTAACCTATTTCCTCTGGCTGCAATAGGAGCGGCACTGATCGGCGCCCTGTTACTGTCGATTCGGTTTTATCGCAAGTTCAGCAAGAGATTTTTACCCGACCGAATTTCAAGCTGAGACACTACCCTCGTCCTTGCCGAGGTTTGCATCCGTTTCGCTTCCGGTTAAGATGGGTGGGCAGGTATCTATGACCGATCAGCCGAAGAACATCGATCAGGAGCGCAATGCAGCCGAGCATGTAGCCGAAGCGCATCGCATCCTGAACGGATTACGCCAGCGACTCGACAAGCACCCCGACCTGGAAAGTGCCATCTCCAATCTGGAGATGGCGCTCAGCCTGCTCACGACCAGTACCGGCGGGATGCTGTAAAGACAGCGTTGGCTGTTGGCACTTAGCATTTGGAAATACTCGTCGACCCTCTCCCACCAGAGTTGATTGCTTGCGTTCAAACTGAATAACATGGTTCAGCACGACGTGCCAATTGCCAAGTGCGCCTTTTCCTATGTGCCGAAATATCAAGACGCTTTTCAACTTCGATCCGCCTGTCACTGACGACGAGGTCCGCGCGGCTGCTCTGCAATATGTACGGAAGATCAGTGGCTTCAGCAAACCGTCGAAAGCCAATGAAGCCGCCTTTCAATCCGCTGTCGATGAAGTCGCCCGGGTTTCAGCCGCATTCCTGAGCTCGCTGGAGACGAACGCCCCCCCGAAAAACCGGGAAGAAGAAGCGGCCAAGGCCAAGGCTCGGGCAGAAGCACGCTTTGGGACCCTGAAGCTGGCCTGCATCGTTCTACTGCCACCATTGAGCTTCCCGGGGCGTAGTATTCTTGCTACAGGAAAGCAGTTTGGGACCCGAACGGAGTAACTTGCCAGAATCGCAGCACATTCCGGGACGGATCCCGCTTTCCAAACTTTCCATGAATTCGTTTGATCAGGGACCGGTGGGCGGCAGCCCGGCGGAGGGCGGCCCGGTTCTGGTGATCCCGCCGCCGCGACCGAAGCCAAACAAATGGGAGCTGTGGAGGAACCGGCTGTTTCTCCTGGAATTAATCTTTGTCTGCTTTGTTGTCGGCATCATATTGATCGTTGCGCCCTGGACGCCCTACTGGACGAACAACTCGCTGCTTTCGGGCTTTCCGCAGGTGCGACAGTTCCTGATGTATGACTTTGTTCGCGGCCTGATGAGTGGGCTGGGACTGGCCGACATCTGGCTGGCGGTCTCCGAGGCTGTCCGATATCGCGAAAGCCCGAACTAGTTCGGCTGGACGTTCCTGCAACCAAGGCTTAGAGAATTCCGAAACACCTGACACTTCATGTCTGACAAGAAAGACGAACTCTCGAACACCCAGGTACCACCCCTTGCCTACGAGAACTCAAAGTTCTTGAACGGCCCTGATGGGCGCGTTCTGCGTATTGAAGCCGAATACCTGGAGCCGTTGGCGCGTTTCCGCCGCGAACGCATCCAGGACACGGTCGTGTTCTTCGGCTCCGCCCGCTTCCACAGCCGCTCGCAAGCCGAAGAAGCGTTGCAACTGCTGGATAAGCCGGGCTCGGCCAAACTCGCTCCGCCGGAAGAGCAGGCGCGGATACGCCGCGCTAAAGCCGACGTCGAGATGGCACGCTACTACGAAGACGCGCGCAAGCTGGCCTTCCTGATCACGCAGTGGACCAAGACCATCAATCAGCCGCGCCACCGCTTTGTGGTTGCGACGGGTGGTGGTCCCGGCATCATGGAAGCGGCCAACCTGGGAGCCTCGGAGGCAGGCGGCAAAACCATCGGCTTGAACATCCATCTGCCCTTCGAGCAGATGCCCAATGCCTACATCACTCCGGACCTCAACTTCGAGTTCCACTACTTCTTCATGCGCAAGTTGTGGTTCGCGTATCTGGCAAAAGCGCTGGTCGTCTTTCCCGGAGGCTTCGGCACCTTCGACGAATTGTTCGAACTGCTCACCCTGACGCAGACGGAGAAACTGGCAAAACGCATCTGTATCGTGATTTATGGGAAGGATTACTGGGACCGCGTCATTAACTTCCAGGCGCTGGTCGATTCCGGCACCATCTCACCTAACGATCTGGAATTGTTTCACTGGGCAAGCACGCCCGAAGAGGCATTTGCCTATCTACAGGAAGATCTGACCAGGCACCATCTGGATCCGCAGCCTCCTCGCGAAAAAATCGTGGACCTGACGAAGACCAGGGGGTGAAGAGGGGTCAGGGATCAGGGATCAGGGATCAGGGATCAGGGCGATCAGCGAACATCATTACACCTGGCGTGGCAAGTATTGCCGATGGCTTCACTCAAGACATCAATAGGAAGCCGCCTGACTCTTGGCCTAGAATTCCCCCCTTAACCCCTGATCCCTATCCCCTGCTTTCACGCCGCTTTCTTCTCCGCCTCGGCTACTTCCGCTTCAATCGCCTTGATCTCAGCGCGGTTCTTTCTTACCTCGAGCTTCACGTGTCCAAACAGCCCGATGTAAAAGTTCGAAACGTAGACCAGCGCAAATAAGGCAATCAGATATCCTCGCCAGTCACTATAAAGCAGCTTGTAGCGGGTGATGATCAAGAACAGGCCGGCAACCCAGTGACTGAAGCAATATTCGCAGGTAAACAGGTAGAAGAACTTCCGGCAGAACAGCGAACTCGTCTTCTCGCTCTTGCGGGCGCAATACTCGCGTGGCTCGCGAAAGATCTCTTCGTGGGTGACCGTCCAGGCGACGCTGGCAACTGGCAACGCCAGCACGAACAGCCAAACCACCTGATAGGACAATGGCATGGTGATTGGAAGCTGTGCTTGACTGGGATGTTTGCCTGAATGGGACAAAACTCCCCGAGATTGGGTGTCACCACCACTTTCGGCACTCGCGCTGTTTGGCATGAACAGCGTAAACTGTTGCCCGAATGTCACTCGGACTTGAGGTGGTGGGACGGACGGATGTGGGGCGAGTGCGTCCCGTCAAATGAAGATCATTTTGGTTTCGACGAGCGACTGGGCGTATTTGTCGTGTGCGACGGCATGGGTGGACATGCCGCCGGGGAAGTCGCCAGTCAAATCGCCGTCGACACCGTGTTGTCCTTTTTTCGCGAACGGAAGGGTGGCATTGACGAATGACGCCTACCTCGGCGACGCTCCGGCGGGCGCGCGCCTCCTAGCGGAAGCCGTCAAACAGGCCAATGACGCCATTCTGGGGTATGCCGACGAAAACAAGAATACTTCCGGCATGGGCACCACCCTCGTCGCCGCGCGTTTTTGCGATGGCACTTTCAGTATCGCCAATGTCGGCGACAGCCGCATCTATCTCTTCCGCGAAGGCCAGCTGCTGCAATTGACCGAAGACCACTCCCTGGTGATGGAGCAGGTCCGCCGCGGCATGATTACCCTGGAGCAGGCCAAGAAATCTTCGGCGCAGAACATCATCACCCGCGCCCTGGGCACCGACGAGAGCACCCTGCCCGACTTAGGCGAGTTTCCTGCGCAGGGTGGCGACATCCTGCTGCTGACCACCGATGGCGTGCTGCGCCACGTGGACGACGACGACATCACCAGCATCCTGCTGCAATTGCCTTCGCTGCAAGCCGCCTGCGACACCCTGATCGATGCCGCTAACGAGGGCGGAGGCGAAGATAACTCCACCTGCATGCTGATCCGCGTGCGTAGCGACGAAGCGAAGCCCATGCCGAACGGCGGCAATGAGAGACCATCGGGCGAATCCGAGTCTGCTAAACTCTAGTGTTTTGGAACCCAGCACAGACTCGCCGCAACGTCCGCAATCCAGCTCCGTAGCCTTATCTGACGCAAGCAAGCTCGTGTCGGCGGCAGTACTCACGAATCCCTTGATCTACGTGCTGGCCTTGGGGTTCGGCCTGTTTTCCGGATGGATCAATCAGAAAGTGGACGACGCCCTGCTCACCTCGCTTGTGCGTGCTGGCGTTCACCATGCTGCTCGGTGTGTGGAAGAAGGAGCGCCCTTGGCGCTGGCTCCTGCTGGTCTGGATTGGGGTGCCCCTGGTCCTGGCCTACTACCAGTTCGTCGTGCGCTGGCCGCATTCTCGTGGGCAAGTGTACGCGGCCTTCTTCCAGATCCTGGCAGCCAGCGCCGGCGCCCATGGCGGCCACTACATGCGCGACATGATCGACCACGTCTTCCTCAAGCAGGATGACGATTGACTTCAGGGCTGTCCGACCGGCCTCAGATGTGTCGCAGCCGCTTTCAAAACCACGACGAACGGCGTGGTCTCGCCTGCTGACACCTCCCGCTTCAAGGCTTGCGGCGTCATTCCCGTCGCCGTCACAAACAAATCATAGGTGCCCGCCGGAAGGTCGATGGTGCACGTCCCGTTGGCATCCGTGGTCGCAACCTGATCCTGAACCATCTGCGGATGCAGTTGCGAATGCGTCCAATGCACCACGATCACTTTCGCCCCTACAGCGCGTCCGGCGGGCGAAGGCGGCTCGGGCTGCGTCTGAACGGTAACCGCCAGGCGACCATGATCCTGACCGAATGCAGTTGTCGCCAGCAGCAGTAAGAATGAGAAGTATAGCGGTAGGTACCGACGCATCACTTCCTCCGTATCAAAGATGTTCCGCAGTTTGGACGCGATGGCGAGCCGGAGGTTAGACGCACGAATGCTGCAGGTCACATCCGGCCCAGTTCGAGCTAACTCCTCATCACTCCGATTCACGCAGAAGGATTCCGCGCAAATACTGGTCTGCGGTCGTGGTTAAAGGTGAATTGTAAGCTGGTGCCCCAGGTTCGCGTCCATCTTTTGGACGTTACCCTGGGTCGGGAGTGTCGCAACGCACTGACCCAGCACCAGGCTCAGCCGGAGGCTCTATCTCACCGCCTGCCTTCCCCTTCCGATGGAATACAATTTGCGTGGCTTAGCCCGTGGGCAGAAAGGAACAACAACAGATGCGATACAGATTCAATCTTGCGCTAGCTGGGATCTTCCTCCTGGGATTTTCGGTCGCAGCTTTCGCCGGCAACGTAAGAACGGATTACGACCACTCGGTGAACTTCGCGCAGTACAAAACCTACTCTTGGGGAAAGGTGCAGACCTCCGTTCCTTTCTACGTCTCACGCATCAAGCAGGGCGTCGACAAAGACCTGCAGGCCAAAGGATGGCAGTTGGTTGAGTCCGGCGGTTCGGTCATGATCTTTGCCACCGACAACGTCCACGACCAGAAACAACTTCAGACCATGTACGACGGTATGGGGGGTGGCTGGGGCGGCGGCTGGGGTTGGGGCGGATGGGGCTGGGGTGGCGGCTGGGGTCCCGGAGGAATGGGTGAGTCCACAACCACGACCACCAATCAGCGTGTAGCCAACCTGGCCATCGACCTGTTCGACGCCAACACGAAGAAGCTCCTCTGGCGGGGCCTGGCGACGCAAGACCTCGGCAGCAATTCGGAGAAGAACACCAAGTCTCTGGACGGAGACATCAACAACATGTTCAAGAGGTTTCCACCCAAACCCTAGTCCTAACGGTCCGGGCGCTTCCGGCGCTGGGTATCCCGGGTCTCACGGTCCCACTCATTCGAAACCCGCGACTGGGTGGGCCACCCCGGCGTTGTGTCACAGAGCCTGCCCTGAGCGCAGTCGAAGGGTCGCGTCCGAGTAGCTGCCTTTTTCTGAAGCGAGAGACAAAGGCTGCACATCACTCCTGGCTAAGGAGAAAAATCCATGAGGATTGTAGTTACCACTCCAACCGGCCAAATCGGCAGCAAACTCGCCAACATACTTCTTGAGCGCAAGTCCGATGTCACTCTGATCGCCCGGCATCCGGAAAAAGTAAAAAACTTAACCAGCCGCGGCGCAAAAGTCATCGCTGGTGAACACGGCGACCCCGCTCTTCTTGAGCAGGCGGTGCGTGGCGCCGACGCACTGTTCTGGCTGACCCCTGCAGAGATGACCTCGCACGATCCGTTGGGCACGGCCCGACGAATGGCCGAGGCTGGAGCCAGCGTTATTCGCCAGCATCCCGAGTTGCATGTGGTTCAGCTTTCCAGTGCAGGAGCCTTCCTGCCCAGTGGCACGGGGCCGATTGTTGGACACTACGAAACAGAACAAAAGTTCCGTGCTGCGGGCAAGAACATCGTCTCGCTGCGCCCGAACGAGTTCATGGAGAACCTGTTCTTCTCGATGCCGACGATCGTCGCGCAGGGGACCATCTACACTACGCTCCAGGGATCGGAGAAAGCGCCCTTCATCGCCACCCAGGACATCGCGGAGGTTGCCGCCGAGTTCCTACTCAAACCCATCGACGGCCACCACGTCATCGATATCGTGGGCCCGCAGGAGCTCTCGTTCGACGAGTGGGCTCGCATTGCAGGCCAGGCCATCGGCAAACAAATTCATGTGGTCACGATCCCGGGCGACAAGTTGAAAGCCGCATTGGGCCAGGCCGGAATGTCGCCGGAGATGGCAGCGCTACTGGTGGAAATGGAGGAGGCATACCCCAGAATACAAGGGCCATTGAAAGGCGAACAAAAACGCACCGGCAAAGTCACATTCTCGCAATTTGTCCGAGAGGTGTTTGCTCCCGCCTATAAGAAAGCCGTGCAATCGGCGGCCTAGTCAGCCCGATGCCCCAGGTTCGCGTCCATTCTCGGTGCCCCAGGTTCGCGTCCTTGTTTTGGACGCTAACCTGGGTCGGGAAGGTCCCAACACGAAACCCCAGGTTAGCCCAAAAGATGGGCGAACCTGGGGCACCAGTCTAACCGACACCAACCTACCTCGGGCTGAGGAACACGCGGGGCTGGCCGCCCGTCGCTTTGAGCTCGCGATCCCTTCCCGTCCACTCCGACTCAATCTCGACTACACCCATTTCCCGGAAGGCGTAATGCCGAAAGCTGCTCCACTTCCAATCGTCCGGTTCACGCACTAACCCGCGCTTCACCGGATTCCGGTGCAGATAGCGCAACTTGATCCCAAACTCGCGCACGCTGCGCATGTTCCGGTCATAGTATCTCTTCTGCCAGAAAGGTTCGCGTCCCAGAGTTTGCTGGTGCCCCGAGCCTGCCCTGAGCGTAGTCGAAGGGTTCGCGTCCGGGTTTTGGACGCTAACCTGGGTCGCGATAACCTGGGCCCCGGTCAGACTCCTCGCGCGCTTACTGAACGACAGCTTGAGATAATGCATGGCTTCCGCCACGTTGCCGATTTCGGGCTCGCTGACCAGCAGATGGACGTGCTCCGGCATGACCACGTAGCCATAAATGCGCTTCCGGAAACGCAGGCGCATGGCTTCCAGGCAGAGGGGAAACAGGTCGTAGAACCTGGTGTCGACAAATTTCGGCTTTCGTCGGTAGCAGCTGAAGGTGACGAAGTGCGACTGACCGGATTCGTGGTAGCGCACTAAACCTCGCGGCATAGGGCGAAACTACATCGACCGACGTCGGCGCATCAGTGACGCCACGCACGCTCGGCCGTGAGCCCAAGGCCCGATGCTGTGACCCTAGAGGTTACCGGAGAAGTTAGTGGAGAAGTGTTGGAGAAGTTGGTGCCCCAGGTTCGCGTCCATCTTTTGGACGCTAACCTGGGCTAGGAAGGTCATAACACGACCCCAGGTTAGCCCAAAAGATGGGCGAACCTGGGGCACCAGGCACGGACTACTTCCCGCCAGCGGCGGGTTGCTGACCTTCTTTAGCCGCCTGCCCTTTAAGAATAGCGAGTATGTTGTATGTCTCGGACTGTCGCTTCTTACCATCCAAACTGACTACCCATTCGAGCTTAGCCTTGTCGCCGTGAAAATCTGCTTCGATATTGTCGACGAGCGGTTGCCTACAACTCCGATGGTTGCCAGTTGGGCCAGCCATGCGCTCCTTGAACTTACTTTCACAATTAACAACAGCTAACCTCCCATCCGGCAGTTGAAGGGTGAACGTAGCTCCGCGTACGTGATATGACACTTGGTGAGCGGGTGTGCCGTATCCGTTTGTCGTTGTAGACCCGCTGCAATTCACATAGCTGTCAGTCCCGTTACAGTTCGCGCTGGAATTGGAGTAAGAGCTGAAATGTCCAGGCACTACGTATGTGTAATCAGTCTCGTTCGACTGTCGATCGACGATGATGACTTCCAGTTGCTGTGCATACAATGTTACGGAACCAGTGAGAAACAACAGGAAAACGGCCAGCCTCATGCGCGGCCTCCAGAAACTCAAATCAGATATGGCGCCTTTCATTCAGGATATCTCGCCGTGTCAATAGGTGGGGTGCTGGTGCCCCAGAGCCTGCCCTGAGCGCAGTCGAAGGGTTCGCGTCCGTCTTTTGGGCTAACCTGGGTTCGGGAATGTCGCGGCGCACTGACCCAGGTTAGCCCAAAAGAAGGGCGAACCTGGGGCACCAGGCACCCGGCTAAGCTTTATCTGGTCGCGTCACGGTCTCGACGCCAATCGCAGGGAGTGACGGAACAAGCGACTTCGGCGCGTCGAGTGGCTTCGCAGATTGCGTTGCCCGGATTTCATCAGGAAGTGACAGCGGCTGCATCGTCTGGACTTTTCCGACTACTGTGGTTTGTAGCGGTCGGTCACCAGCAAAAACGGCAAGCGCAGCTTTGCGCAGAGCATGTTGTTCTGTCTCGATGTCCACAAAACCCTTCGGGTGATAGGCATTTTTCTCAATCGTGACTTTGTCGATGTCGTACCCAAGGCTTTGCGACATCTGATATAACAGGTCGGTCAGCAGATCGCTCTTCTTCTCCACCAGCGGTTCAATGCGTCGCCATCGCCAGTTCGCGTGTTGAGATGATTGACGTATAACCGCCACGCATCTAGCACCTTCTTATCCGGTCCGCTTGTGGCATAGAATTCGACTTCTATTCCGTTAAGCGCTTCGACGTGTGCCGGCGACATCTGTGTCGCGCGTGTGGTCATCAGCCTACGAAAAATCGCCATCTTTCGTTCGCGGATGCCGCGCCGGTCATCCAGTCGCTTCTGTACTTCCAGGGCAATAACGGGACTCGCGAGAACCGCAATAACACTGACGCTCGCGCTAATGATCACCAGCCATTGGTCGGTTGTCATGGGCTATAATCAGCCCATCTTAGCACGCGAGGAAGCTACTGAGTGGCGATAGATGGACTCTGGATTGTGAAGTTCGCAACGGGGCAACTTGCAGGCAGCGGCGTGGTCGTCTTCGCCAATGGCAAGCTATTCGGCGGCGAGACAGGATTCTACTACCTTGGAAGCTATGACGCCGATGGGACGGTTTTTAAGGCCCATATAGTTGTTCGCAACTTCGACTCTTCCATACCGAGCGGTTTTGGCATCGCTACCGATTACGAAATGGATGTGTCGGGAATCCTGCAGGGTGATGAAATGACCGGTACAGCCGTGATCACCGGATATCCCCAATACAGTCTGGGATTTCGCGCAGCGAAGAAAGCGAATATTTGAGTGCTGACGGCATGCCACTAGATGAACACGAAAGGCGGGTGCCGGGTGCCCCAGGTTCGCGTCCCGATGTTGGACGCTAACCTGGGCTCGCGAAGGTCCTTACACAAACCCCAGGTTAGCCCAAAAGAAGGGCGAACCTGGGGCACCAGCCTGAACCAACTAGCCTAAACTCAACCAGCCTAAGCCCGACACCAGCTTAATTCGGGCACAGAAACACGCGCGGCTGGCCACCCGTCGCTTTGAGTTTCGCGATCTCTTCTCGTCCACTTCGACTCAATCTCGACAACCCCCATTTCGCGGAAGGCGTAGTATTTGCGGGAAATAATTCGGGAAGACAACATGAAGAACATTCTGATTGCAGTCGCGGTACTAACCTCAACTGCTTTTGCCGCTACACCGGTCGTCTTTTGTAGAGCCCACAACGAGCCAGGCACAAAGTGGTACTACAGTTCTGTCTTTCCTCAAGCCACCGGTAAGACAGCCTGGTGCCCCAGGTTCGCGTCCGGGTTTTGGGCGCTAACCTGGGGCAGACGTTCGCGCTGATCCGCCGGACATTCTGAAACCACGATCTCTGGCTGTCTGCTCTAATTCAATTTCCACGCGCGGCGCACTGACCCCAGGTTAGCCCAAAAGAAGGGCGAACCTGGGGCACCGACGAAGTTAGTTGCAATAGAAAACGGGACGCTCATCGCGTCCCGCTTCTGACAACTGACAACCGGCAACTGACAACTGCTTCTAGTCGTGCACGCCGTCCATGAACGCGCGCAGCTTGCGCGAGCGCGACGGATGACGCAGCTTGCGCAGCGCCTTGGCTTCGATTTGGCGGATGCGCTCGCGTGTGACGGCGAACGACTGGCCCACCTCTTCCAGCGTGTGCTCGGAGCCATCTTCCAGCCCGAAGCGCATCTTGATCACCTTCTCCTCGCGCGGAGTGAGCGTGCGCAGTACCTGCGCCGTCTGCTCCTTGAGGTTGACGTTGATCACCGCCTCGGCCGGCGAGACTACCGCGCGGTCTTCGATGAAGTCGCCCAGATGCGAATCTTCCTCTTCGCCGATCGGCGTCTCTAGCGAGATCGGTTCCTGCGCGATCTTCAGCACCTTGCGCACCTTGGCCACAGGGATGTCCATGCGTTTGGCGATCTCTTCCGAGGTAGGCTCGCGTCCGAGTTCCTGCACCAGCTGCCGCGATGTGCGGATCAGCTTGTTGATGGTTTCGATCATGTGCACCGGAATACGGATGGTGCGGGCCTGATCGGCGATGGCGCGGGTGATGGCCTGACGAATCCACCAGGTCGCGTACGTCGAGAACTTGTAGCCGCGGCGATATTCGAACTTGTCCACCGCCTTCATCAGGCCGATGTTGCCTTCCTGAATCAAGTCGAGAAACTGCAAGCCGCGGTTGGTGTACTTCTTGGCGATCGAGACCACCAGTCGCAGGTTGGCTTCGATCAGCTCGCGCTTGGCGTACTCGGCATCGACGTCGCCCTGAACGATTTCGCGCTGCGTGCGCTTCAGCTCCGGAAAGCTGGCGCCCGCATCCTGCTCCATGCGCTCCAGGTCGGAGCGGATCCCGCGCGACTGCTTGCGAAACTCTTTCTTCTGCTCGTCGGAGCGAGTCGCATCGGCACGCTTCTCGAAGTTGACCGCCTGCTTCTCCAGGCCGCGCATGCTGTCGACGGTCTTGTTGACGCGATCGATCAGGCGCTTGCGCTCGTTGTTGGTGAAGCCCAGCCGGCGCACCACGCGCGAAACCAGGATCTGCTCGCGGCCCAGCGTCCAGCGGCAGCGGCGATGATCTTTAGGCCGCTTCTTCTGCGGGATCCCGGCCAGCTTCTCCACCAGCTGGATCGACTTCTTGTAATGCTTCTGCAGTTCGTCGATCTTCCCGGTGATTTCGTTCAGGCGATTGGTAACGACCTCTTCGGTGATCTCCTCTTCGTCGAAGAGAACGATCTCCTTGATGGAGCGTACCTGGCGCTTCAGGTCCTCGCCGATCGAGATGATCTCGCGAATGACGATGGGCGAGCGCGACAGCGCCTTCAGCACGCGCAGCTGGCCGCGCTCGATGCGCTTGGCGATTTCAACTTCGCCCTCACGCGTGAGCAGCGGAACCGTGCCCATCTCCCTGCAGATACATTCTGACGGGGTCGTTGGTCTTTTCCAGAGTGCCCGGCGAGAGATCCAGCTCCATGTCTTCGCCGGCTTCGATTTCGTCGAACTTCTTGTCGCCGGACTTAGGCCCCTCGAGCACATCAATCCCTTGCGTACCAATGGTGGTCAGCAGGTCCTCGAGATCGTCGGGAGAATGCATGTCGTGCGGGATCAGGTCATTCACCTCGTTATAGGTGAGATAACCCTTCTCTTTGCCCACATCGATCAGTTTTTTGATATCGTCGTACTTGTCGTCTAGAGCCAAAGCGGAATTTCCTCTACCCTGCGTCGAACTTGTGACGCGTTTAATTGTGTGCACACTGCGGCGGGAGCGGTACGGCGCAGTACCGACACATGCAGAAACTTTCAGATTTTATCATAGGCCGGGCCGCCTCCCTAGCCTTTTCTTCACTTTACCGGCCTTTCTATGTATACGAACGCCACCGTCGTAAGTTACAGTTGGCCCGAAATCTTCGTAATTGTTAGATGTTCCGGCGAGATGGCCAAGGCTTCACCCTTTTGTGTCAACCACTTAGAAGCTATGATTCGCACTATCGGATCAGCACCGTCCCACAGGTCAACTCGGTTCTCCGGTAGCGCTCAGCGTTCGCCGCAGCCTGATGCGCTCCTGCAGCAGCCGCGCCGCCGACGCCCCGTCCTGCCGACGCTCAGCCTCTTTCAGTTGATGCTGCAAGTCGTCCAACTGCCGCCGCAAAGCGCGCCGCCGCAGCGAACGAATCGCACTTTCCAGCAATTCGGGTGTAAGTTCCTCGCGCTCGTCCATCAGCACCGCGGCCAGCAGGCTGCGCGCCGATTCTTCCAGCGGCAGCGACATGGGATCGGCGCCCTGCTCGTGTGCCGAGAGCATTACCTCGATCAGCCCTTCGGTCGAAGCGCCTTCGTGCAGACGTTCGCGGGTGAGGGCGAAATGCGCCTGGCGCGCCGGATCGAACTCGCCGTCCTGACCTTCGCGGTTGCTGACCGACGCTCCAGAGCCGTCCTGGCTGGCCAGCGCGCGGATCAACACGCGCTCGGCATCGGTCATGCCGCCGCTGCTGGAGGCGCTTACACGCGACGCCGTAGCGCGAGCCGGCAGCATGGCGCAGTTCCTGCCGCAATACTGTGGATTCGATCCCCAGGCGATGCGAGATCTCGTTCGCCCACTCGTCGCGAACAATGCGGCTGGGCACGCGCTGGATGTGCGGCAAGAGATAATTCAGCGCCTTCACTTTGCTCTCGGGCGTGCGTGCCGGGAAAAGCGTGCGCGCGCGTTCTACGAGGTAGTCGAAATATTTCTGCGAATGGCCAAGGGCGTCTGTGTAAGCCTGCACGCCTTGGCGACGGATGTAGAGGTCGGGATCGAAGCCGCTCTCCAGCGTGAGAACTTTGATCTGGAAATCTTCGCTGATCAGCAGTGCCAGCGAACGCTCGGCAGCCGCCGCGCCCGCTGTATCAGGATCGAAGTTAACAACAATGTTCTTGCTGAAGCGGCCCAGCAGCTTGGCCTGAATCTCGGTGAATGCCGTGCCGGAGCTGGCGATCACGTTGTGGAATCCGGCGTTGTAGACCGAGATGCAATCCATCTGGCCCTCGACCAGGATGGCGTAGTCGAGTTTGCGGATCGCCTCTTTGGCTTTATCGAGATTGAACAGCACGCGCGACTTGGAGTAGATCGGACGTCTCCGGCGAGTTCAGATACTTCGGGCCGGCCTTCTCGTCATTCGCCAGCGTGCGTCCGGTGAAGGCGATGATCTTGCCCTGCTCATTCGCGATAGGAAACATCACGCGATTGCGAAACTTGGAGTAGATCGTCGCCGGTGCTTCGTCGGAATCGGTTGTCGGTTGCCGGTTGTCAGTTGTCGGCCCCTGACCCCTAACCCCTGACCCCTCGTCTTTGTGCTTCCACGAGAACAGTCCCGATTCGCGCAGCAGTTCTTCGTCGTACTGACTGCGCAACGCATCACGCAGTAGAAATCCGGAGTCGGGCGCATAGCCGATGCGGAACTCCGCTATCTGCTCCGGCGTCAGGCCGCGCGAGGCGAGATACTCACGGGCGTGCGCCGCTTCCGGACGTCGCAGTTGTGCCTGGAAAAACGCGCAAGCGCGCTCGTGAATGTCGATGAGGCCGCCGCGCATCTTCGCCGCCCGAGCTTCCTCCGGCGAAGAGTAGGTCATCTTCGGCATCGGAATGTTGAGCTTTTCGGCGATCAGGCGAACGGCTTCCGGGAAGCTGATGTTCTCCAGCTTCTGCACGAACGCGAAGACATCGCCTGACGCGCCGCAGCCGAAGCAGTGGAAGAACTGCCGGGTGGCGTGGACCGAGAATGACGGCGATTTTTCCTGGTGGAACGGGCAGAGGCCCTGGAAGTTCTGCGCGCCGCTCTTGCGCAGCTTGACGTACTCGCCCACGATGCGGACGATGTCAGCCTGCTCCTTGACGGTATGCGCAAAATCTCCGGGGTTGGCCATCGTCTCCCAGTTTGCAGGAGAGCGAAGCCATTTGCCATAGCGCGAACCAACGCCGCGCAAGATTGTGGAGGAAACGCTGTGCTGACCTGTGAAAATCGCGGTCGAATTACTTTTTAAGGCGGCCCCTACTCGCCCGGGCCCATCAGCAGGATCGGCGAGGTGGGCTTGTCGGAGCCCTCTTCCTTCTCCAGCGTGATGGCGAAGGCTTTGGCTTCCACACCCTCGGGCATGGGATGGTCCATGACGATGGCGTTGCCATGCTCATCGGGCTTGAAGACGCCCGCCGCCACGGGCGCACCCTTGGCCGGAATCACCCACAACTCGTACGCTTTGCCCGGAGGCACAGCGGGCAGATTGCTCGCCATGAAGATCATGCGCCTCTTGGCGGGGCTAAAGATCGCGGTGCCGCTGGGCTGCCTGGCTGCCTTCTGCGGCGTCAACGAGACATGCACCGCATCCGGCGCGGTAAACAATGCAATATCCTGATGCAGCTGATCGAGCTGCGTAGTCTGGTCCTGATTACGTCCCGCCAGTTCGGCTACCTGATCTCGCAGACGTCCGTTACTGTGCCATAAGTTCACCGCGAACACCAGCAGAGCCAGCGCCGCCAGTGACGGAATCAACGCCCACCACCAGCTGCGTCCGGCCGCTCCTACTTGTGCCGGACTTGGCGCCGATACTCCGCGGGGTTCGGCGGCAAGGGCACGCATCAGTCGATCTTTGCTTCGCGCCGGGGGCTGCGGACCGCTGCTGCTCAAGGCCAGCAATCCGAGGTCGGCACGCAAGGCCTGCAATTCGCGGCGGCAGGAGGCACACGTCTCCAAGTGCAGCTCCAGCTCCTGACGGTCGGCGCCGGTCATTTCGCCCAGCGCGTAGAGCGTCAGATCATCCACGAATTGTTCGTGCGTTTTCAAATCGTTATACGTCGCCGCTCAGTGTCGTCCCTACGGGACTCAGGAACATTTTGTACGCCGCGTTCCCAGCACTCCGCCTTTCGGCTGCGTGCTGGGCTAGATTATTCCGCGCCATTGGCGCTATGTGTTATCCGAGAACGCAAAAGCTTGTTGCACCGCGTTCCAAAAATACCTCCCAAGATCACGCTCCAGGCTGGCTTTACCAGCTATCCCGCAAACTTGTTCCGCAGAAACTGCAAGCCACTGCGAATCCTGGTCTTGACGGTTCCCAGCGGCTCGCCTGTCTTCTCTGCTATTTCCGTGTGCGTCAGCCCCTGGAAAAAAGCTAACTCCAGTAGCTTGCGCTGGTCGGGATTCATCTCCGCCAGAACGCCGCGAACTTTCTCGATCAGCAGCTTCTGTTCGGCTTCGTCGCGCAGGTCCGGGCCGGCGGCAATCACGCAATCCTCAATATCGGTTTCCGGACGCCGCTTGCGCAAACGGTCGATTGCACGATGCCGCGAGATCACCGCCAGCCACGCCGCCAGGCTTCCCCGGCTGGCAGTCAAAAGCATCGGGGTTACGCCAGAGCTGGAGGAAGACATCCTGGAGAACGTCCTCGGCGGCTCCCGCGTCCTGAAGCACTCGCAGCGCCACCGCGTACACCACCTTGCCATACCGATCATAAAGCTCGGACATAGCCTGCTGGTCGCCCGCACGGATGCGCGACACCAACCGCATATCGTCCGTTGCGTCACCGCGAATCAGCGGGCTTTGTTCGATCGGTTCCATTTAGTAATACGTATCCAGCACAAGTGGCAGATTGCGAAGAGGTAATTTTTGCAAATTCGGTGGCCGGAAATACTGCTCGGGCACGTCATTCCACTTGCCATCCGGCGACTACAAGTTCACTTTCGACAAGCCCGCATCGTAGCCCCAAACCCCGCGACAATATCAGCAAATGCTCGTCCGAACAACTGCAACAAAGATCTGGACGGCTGTGGTCGGCCGGGAGGTCCGGATATCAAGGTCAAGACTGCACGCTCGAAGTTCAATATTCGATGCAGCCTTAGGGTCCGGGGTTCCTCCGCCAAAACAAGGTAGCCAAGGCGGGTAAATCCATCAGGCATGCTTCCTGCGAATTTGCATTTCCAGCAACATCTCCCTACGCGTGTCTTCCGCCAGTCCACTGCGAATCGCCGGGAAAATCACTTCCTCTTCCAGTTGCAGATGGGCGCGAAACATTTCATCCAGAGCCTTGGTGATGCTGCACATCTCGGTACCGGCCGCGTGTATGGTCTGCGGATTGTTTTGCACCATCACCAGCAGAGGCAACAAGCGCTCTAACAGCTCGTCAATCGCCTGATGCTGGTCGGTCATCGCCAGCAATGCGTGACGAAGCTTCTCGTCGTCGAGCGTGTTCAAACGCGGGCGAACCGTCTCTTCCTCATCGGCTTCGTGTAGCGGCAACGAAACCGCGTAGTAGCGATGAGTGACGGCCGCCGCCTGCACCACTTCTTCGGGCTCCGCGCCTTGCGCGTGCGCCAGCTTGATGGCAACGCCGGTGAAGTGACGGATGCGCTGGTGACAGCCGATCAGCAGGTCAACGGCGTCTTCGGATTTCGGCGGGGATGGGAGCGGGGAAATCTGATTCAACATGTACGTCTATTATCGCAAGGAAGAAGGGGTCAGGGGTCAGGGGTCAGGCGGGATCAGGGGATCAGGGATCAGGGATCAGGGATCAGGGATCAGGGATCAGTAAATCAGAAGCGGGTTCGTATCAGCTGACTAACCTCTAATCCCTAACCCCTATTCCCGATTCGCTATTCCCTATTTCCTATCCCCAGCCTATCTACCTTTCGAACTTCATTTCCACCGTGACCTGTACGGGCACAGGATGCCCGCTCTTCTGCGCAGGCTTGAACTTCCATTTCTTCACCGTTTCGACGGCTGTTTTCTCGAAGGCCGCTTCATCGCTGCGCAACACGCGAACCGCTGCGACATGTCCCTTCGCGTTCACCCCGATCAGCATCACGACAGTGCCGTGCTGCTCGGCGCCTTCCGGAAGATCGGGGAACTTCGGGTCTGGAGCCAAGGTGGCTTTCGGCGGCTTCATGTCGCGGGTTACGGGCGGGAAATCGGCAAACGCGGGATCATCGGCGGGAGGTCCGGAGTTTGCCGACATCGTGGAAGAATCATTCTGTGGAGCAGCAGCCTTCGCCCAACTGCTGCCGGCAAGCATGGCAATTCCAAGCGAAACGACACCCAGCCCAAGCAAGCGCATCCGTTCAACCCCGAGTGAAGTAAAACCCTGTTCCTATTGTATTCAAGCCGCCAAAACTCGGGTAATGACGATTGTGCACTGCTTTCTGCAGGTTCCCATCTGCGTCCGGGCAGCCATGCTATGCTGTTGGCCTCAATCGGAATCGGACGCCCTATGAAGCGCATCGATACAGATCAGCATGTCCTGAGACCCGCGCCAGCCGCTTCCGCCGCACCTGCGCCTGTTGTTGTTGTCGCTAGTCTGTTTTTCGCCTGCCATATTCCATTCCATCTGATTTCGCCGGCCAATGTGCCAATACTTTCTGGAGATAGTCGATGAAGATAGCCAATGACGTAACCGAACTGATCGGACATACGCCTCTTGTCCGCCTGAACAAAGTGACTGCCGGGGCGCGCGCCACGGTCGCAGCGAAGCTGGAGAGCATGAATCCCTGCAGCAGCGTGAAAGACCGCATCGGCATCAGCATGATCGAAGAGGCCGAACGCGCAGGAAAAATTCAGCCCGGCAAAACCACGCTCATCGAGCCGACCAGCGGCAACACCGGAATCGGACTGGCGTTCGTGGCTGCCGTCAAAGGCTACAAACTCATCATCACCATGCCGGAAACCATGAGCACGGAACGACGCGTGATGCTGCGCGCCTTCGGCGCAGAAGTCGTGCTCACACCGGGGCCCAAAGGGATGAAGGGAGCGATTGCGAAGGCCAAAGAACTGATCGCCTCCACTCCAAACAGTTACATGCTGCAGCAGTTCGACAACCCGGCAAACCCCAAAATCCATCTCGAGACCACCGGCCCGGAAATCTGGAATGACACGGACGGCAAGGTCGATATCCTCATCTCCGGCATCGGCACCGGCGGTACGCTGACCGGCGTCAGTGAATACATCAAGCCGAAGAAGGCATCGTTCAAGGCAATCGCGGTTGAGCCCACGGAAAGCCCGGTGCTCTCGGGCGGCCAGCCGGGACCGCATAAGATCCAGGGAATCGGAGCGGGCTTCGTGCCCAGCATTCTGCGCACCGATCTGATCGACGAAGTTGTTCAGGTGTCGAGCGAAGACTCCCTCGCCATGGCGCGCCGTCTGGCGCAGGAAGAAGGCTTGCTGGTCGGCATCTCGTCGGGAGCGGCCGTACAGGCGGCGGTGCGGGTCGCACAGCGTGAAGAGAATGCGGGCAAGCTGATTGTGGTGGTGATACCCTCATTCGGCGAGCGCTATCTGAGCACGATCCTGTTCCAGCAGTTTGCGTGAAGAGGCGCTGGCGCTTCCCACAGTCGAGGTCAATGTGTGAGTTTCATTTCCTGTGCCCGCGAGGACGTAGCCGCGGTTCTGGAGCGGGATCCCGCGGCGAAGTCCAGGCTCGAGGTCGTGCTGCTCTACTCCGGGCTGCACGCGCTCTGGATCTATCGCGTAAATCACTGGCTCTGGATGCACGGCTGGCGCTTTGTGGCTCGCGCGCTATCGCAGTGCGGGCGGCTGATCACCGGCATCGAGATTCATCCCGGCGCCCAGATCGGCCACCGATTCTTTGTCGATCACGGCATGGGCGTCGTCATCGGCGAAACAACGATCATTGGCGATGATGTCACCCTCTACCAGGGTGTGACCCTGGGCGGGACGGGCAAGGAAACTGGCAAGCGCCATCCCACTATCGGGAGCGGCGTGGTGATTGGGGCAGGCGCGCGCGTGCTCGGGAACATCACCATCGGCGAAAATTCTCGGGTGGGCGCTGGTTCTGTCGTGCTGCGCGATGTGCCGGACAACTCCACCATCGTCGGCGTTCCCGGACACATCGTCTTCCGCGCGGGCAAGCGAGTGGTGATCACCGATCCCAAGCAGATCAACGATCCTCTCTCGGAAGCCCTCGCGGCCGTGGCCAACGAAGTCAAGGAACTGAAGCAGCAGGTTCGCGAGCTGCAAGGTCGCGAATTCATTCCCAGCGATGGAGACCGGCTGCAGGAAATCATCGAAATCGATTACCAGATCTGATCGCAAACCAAAAATCCCCCGCCGTTTTGGCAGCGGGGGACCTCGATTCAGCTTCGACAAACTTCGTTCAGTACATCCGGTCTACCCACACGCTGGCCGTTGACCACTGACGGGCCACATCCATCGCTTTGACCAGGAAGGTGTGATCTCCCATGGGGGTCGAGATCCAGGCCTGGAGGGACGGACCACCCGGAAGAGTTCTAACCAGAACGCCATCCAGAAAAACCTGGTACTGCACGATCGCACCGTTCGGGCTGGAGGCGCGAGCATTCAGATTCGTAGACGGTCCGGCGTGCTGGCCATTGTAGGGGGTGGGAATGATCACATACGGCGACGCCTGAATCGTATAAGTCGCGGCAGGCGACATGTTATTCAGGACGCTCGGCTTGCCCACTGCTTTCACGAACACCGTGTAATTGCCGGGGGCGAAGCCGAAGGTCGACAGGTCCAGCGAGTTGGTGCCGACGTAAAAGTCACCGAGCGACATCAGATTCTGGCCGTCGGTCGAGATGTAGGCGGTGTAGTGATCCAGCGTCGATTCGTCCGGCACGCTCCAGCTCAGAATGCTGCCGCTGACGGAAGCTGTAACGCTCAGGCAATTGTCGATGCCGCTCTGGACCTCGGTTCCCTCCTCGTAATCGTGCCAAGTCACAACCTGCACCGCATCGAGCCGGCCGGTATAGCCCTGGACAACCCCCCAGGAGTCGAGCCAGGTTTTGCCGCAAAGCTGCTGGATGTGCCGTCCGCCCGGAGGAGCCCAGGTGGCCACAACATCGTTAAAGCCCTTCCAGGTTGACGCCCAATTTGCCTTCGTGGGGTGCTGCGAAGCGATGCTCAGGAAATACTGGGTGTAGTCGAGACCCTCGTACCCATTCTGCTGCGGATTCTTCGGCGAGAGCCAGCCATAGGCCCCGATGGTGTAGCCATTTCCGAAGGCTCCGGCGTTCTCGAAAATCCACTCCA
This sequence comes from uncultured Acidobacteriaceae bacterium, assembly GCA_963698845.1. Classification (GTDB taxonomy): domain Bacteria; phylum Acidobacteriota; class Terriglobia; order Terriglobales; family Acidobacteriaceae; genus Bog-257. The sequence continues at coordinate 158,976 of CAVOSH010000003.1, read as the reverse complement.
GGTCGGAGTTGTTGCTTTCCACGGTCGTCCAGTTGATGTTGTAAGACTCCATCCCGAACTGGGTGACCATGGTCTTCCCGTCGCTGTCGTGAATGGCGGCCGAAGAGCTGAAGTAGCCCTTCTGGCGCGCGTAGGCGATGAGGTTTAGCACCGCCTGCGTGGCCGAGCACGACGGATAGCAGGAGAACCATTCGATGGCGCCCTGATCGATCATCAGCCCGAAATGCAACGTGTTTTGCTGCTCCAGTTGCGTCTTGAGGATTTCCGTGGCGCCTTCTTCGAAGCTCCCCGGCCCGTACCAATCGACCAGCACGCCATCGAAGCCGCGGCTGGTTAAGTCAGTGATCTCTCGCGTCACCTGGTTGGGATCTTGCGAGCTGTAGCCGATATTAGGATGAGTGCCATGCACCCAGTAAGGAATGTAGGTGGTGTAAATTTTCGTTCCCTGCTGTGCCGGTGACAGCAGCGTGTGGACATTCACCTTGCTGACATTGCTGGCCTTGAGGTTGCCGTTATCGACGCACTGTCCGTGCGTCACGGTTGTGGTTTCGCATCCCGGAAACGAGTTCGCGGCCGAAGTGTTGTTGCTGGTTTCGGCAGTTAACGTTGTCGTCGGGACAATTTGTTGATACTGCGGTGACTGCGCGGCGTAGGCAGAGAGCGACAGGCTCAGCGTAAACGCCAGGCAGGAAGCGGCGGTAATTTTGAACATCAGAGCTCCCGCGCGCCGACGCTGATCGTCGCCGGCGCGGTGTAATGGCCCTGCACAAAACCTGGTAGGAACGTGGTGAGTATAGAGTCCGAAGGAATTAAGGCGTCCCCCGTCTACGCCTGAACTGAAGTTAGTTTTTTCACTTAGTTCTCCGTCGGGACAGCGAAGGCAAACCTAAGGCGACGGGAGCGCTAATCCAGCGCAGCGATTTCGACATCGCAACCAATACAGAGCGCGATCCCAATTGCGGAAAACCGACCGGGGCGAAACCGACATCCTAGTGGACATCTTGAAGCGCGATCCGCGGAGGAACTCACCTGTCCCCCATGCCAGTCCACGTGGAAGAGAAGCAGTCCGCCGCTACGACCATCCCAGTCCCACCCGGACGTCGCCGTCTGCTTGCGATCATCGCAATTGTTTTGCTGGCGTGTGCGGTGGTGGGCGGAGTCGTGGCTTCCCGTCAATGGCCGTTCACTCACGACGCGATTTTCCGGGCATTGCAAATGCAAACGGGAGGCAACGTACAGATTGGATCGTTTCACCAGATGTATCTGCCCAAGCCCGGATGTGTTGCGGGAAATGTGACCTTTCGCCATTCGGGTGACAAAACGGAACAGCCGTTTCTCACCATCCAGTCGCTGAAGGTCGTAGGCACGTACCACGGACTGCTTACGCATCACATCAGCGTGATTAAAGCGGACGGATTACACGTCACCATCGGGGGTGTGCAATCCTCGACCGCGGGAACTCCCGGACCCTTCAATGTGGGGCGACTGACGTCTGGATTTACCGTCGGCAAGGTCATCGCCGATGGAGCGGTAATCGAATTTGCGCCCACCGCCGAACGTAAGCAGGCCTTGATCTTCCGCATACCAAAATTGGTGGTCCACGACCTTCAAGATGGCAAGCCACTGTCGTTCCAGGCGAGCTTGCAGGTTCCGCAGCCGCCAATCGATCTGGAGGCGGAAGGCGAGTTCGGACCATGGAACGCGGGACACGGCGGCGAAAGCAAGGCCAGCGGCGCTTACACCCTGAAGAGTCTTGATCTGGGCACATTTCACGACATTGGAGGGATCGTCACGTCGAAGGGAAATTTTGATGGGACGTTACAACACATCACCGTTCATGGAACGGCCGATACTCCCAACTTCACCGTCAGCACCAGCGGCCACAAAATACATATTGCCGGCGAGTTCGATGCCACGGTCAACGGGCTGAACGGGGATACGAATGTCGATGCCTTGCGCGTGCACTACCGGCGCACCACCATCGTAGGCACCGGTTCTGTAGCCGGGCGGGAAGGACAGGATGGAAAGACTGCGACATTTGCGCTTTCTTCCAGCCAGGCGCAGGTTCAGGACTTGCTGTGGATGTTCATTTCAGAAAACAAGCCGCCGATGACCGGTCCCATCACCTTCCGCTCGAAATCTACTTTGCCACCGGGAAAAGCTCCCTTCCTCAACCGAGTCAAGCTGGTGGGCGATTTTGGAATCAGCAACGGGCAATATCCCGATCCGGAGACTCAGAAGAATATCGACGTGTTGAGCGCCCGGGCCCGCGGACAAGCCGACAAGGTCGAAGACACAAACGAAAAGCTGGGGAATGACAGCTACGATCCCGGCCAGGTTCTTTCCAACATCAAAGGCCATGTCGTTCTCAGCAACACGGTGGCCCACCTGACCGACATTTCCTTCGACGTTCCGGGAGCACTCGCCAAGCTCGATGGGACGTATAAGCTCACTACAGAGCAGGTCGACCTGCGCGGCTATATGCGTTTGGACAGCGAGCTATCGAAGACCACGACGGGTATCAAATCGGTGCTGCTGAAGGTGGCCGAGCCTTTTATGAAGAAGGGCAAACACCAGGCATCCGTGGTTGCGATACAGATCGGTGGGACCTATCACAACCCGACGTACGCGGTGGTGCCGAAAGCCGAGAAATAAGACGGGAGCGTGAGGATCTACGAACGGCTGCGCTTGGTAGAGCGGCAACGTTGCCTACTGCGGAATGCGCGATCGACCGCCGGCCTGTTCTTCGCCACGGTTTTCAACTGTTCAATCTCTGCGAACTGTTGTGTTGCCATCTCCTGGACCATCTCCAGTACCGTCTTCTGCCTGACTTCGCCAATCTGTATGAGTTGCATGGGCTGAAGAGTATCGGATCGCAGAACTCCGTACATCCCCTGCTGGTCGCAGCAGCCCTACAACCTCTGGACTACACCGGTTTTCCCCCGTGGGCCCTCTCAACTCACCCCAGGGTGCGGTGATAAGATCACTTTGAGCTTGTGGTGTCAACCTGATGAGCCCTCAGCGCGCGACTCCATTGGAAACTCCTGAACAGATCGAGCAGGCTGCCAGGGTCTGTCACGAAACGGTGCGGGCCTTTTGCCAGACACTCGGTGACAATTCATTGCTCCCCTGGAAGGACGCTCCCGAGTGGCAAAAAGAATCCTCGCGCGACGGAGTGCGTTACTACTTCGAGCAGTTTGCCGCAGGCATCGAGCCTTCGGCCTCGGCAACCCATGAGCGTTGGATGAAGCAAAAAAAGGCTGAGGGTTGGAAGCGGGGCAACACCAAGAACAGCAAGACCAAGGAACATCCCTCGTTTGTGGCCTACGAAGACTTGCCGCTCCAGGAGAAACAGAAGGACTACCTCTTCTCGGCCGTCTGCAAAGCTTTTTGCGTCTCGACAGCGGCGGAGGCGGAGAAGGCCACCTCTCGCAAGTAATGTCTTCCGAACCAGGTGAATTCCGATTCCCAATCCGATCGCCGTTCTTCACTTGTACCGATCGTCGCGCTGACCGGTTTTATGGCCGCCGGCAAGAGCACGATCGGTCGCGAGCTTGCCTGTCTGCTGCGCTGGCGCTGCGTCGATCTGGATGGCGAAATTGAGCGCCGCTCGGAGCTGCCGGTCCACGAGATATTCGCCCGGCAGGGCGAGACACACTTCCGGGAGCTCGAATCCGAGACGCTGCGATCCGTTCTGCATGCCGCAGTTCATCCCACCGTACTCGCGCTTGGGTGGCGGAACTTTTGTTCAATCCACGAACGCCGATCTGCTTCGAGAACACGGCGTACGCGTAGTCTTTGTTGAACTCGATATGCAGAAGCTTTTGCAGCGCTGTCGTGAAGCCGCACGCCATGCGCAGAATCCGCGTCCGCTGGCGTCGCAGAATGAGGCGGGATTATGCAGGCTGTACGAGCAGCGGCTGCCCTTTTATCGTCAGGCCGAGTTGACCGTCAGCGCGCGCGACAAAGATGCTCAGCAGGTTGCGCGTGAAATCGTGGCCGCGCTGGGCTTGTCCGCCTCGGCAAAACAGGGGTAGTTTGAGCGTCACCTCTCCGCTGCGGCGAACATGATATAACTTGAATTTTCCCCAAGAAAATGTCACAGCAGAAGATTGCAGTCGGAATACTTGGCGCTACCGGAGTAGTCGGTCAGCGTTTCATCCAGATGCTCGAGCATCACCCCTGGTTCGAGGTGGCCTGGCTCGCCGCTTCCGACCGCTCCGCCGGACAATGCTATGGCGACGCCGCGCGCTGGCGTTTGAAGACGCCGATCCCGGAGCGCGTGCGCAAGATGCAGGTGTCGAACGCCGTGCCTGACGGTGCGCCGCGCGTGATCTTCGCCGCGCTCGATGCCGGCATCGCCCGCGAAATGGAGCCGCAGTTTGCCGCCGCCGGTTGCGCCGTGGTGAGCAACTCCAGCGCATTCCGTATGCAGGCCGACGTGCCTCTCGTCATCCCCGAGGTCAACGCCGACCACCTGTCGCTGATCGAGAAGCAAAGCTGGCGCAAGCAGTCGGGCGGCTACATCGTTACCAATCCCAACTGCTCCGCCATAGGTTTAGTGGTTGCGCTGGCGCCGCTGCATCGCAAGTTCGGCGTCGAGTCGCTCTTCGTCTCCACCATGCAGGCTATCAGCGGTGCGGGCTATCCCGGCGTCGCCTCGCTCGACATTCTGGGCAACGTGATCCCCTACATCCCCAAGGAAGAAGAGAAGATGGAAGAGGAGACGCGCAAGCTTCTGGGGCGCGTCAACAGCGATCACATCGAGATGGCGGGCTTCGCTATGACGGCGCACTGCAATCGCGTCGCGGTGGAGGACGGGCACACCGAATCGGTGTCGCTGAAGCTGAAGAAGAAAGCCTCCGCCGAAGAAATCATCGCCACGCTGAATGAGTTCCGATCGACGCCACAGGAACTCAAGCTGCCGCTGGCTCCCGAGCAGCCGATTGTTTACGATGCCGCGCCTGATCGTCCGCAGCCTCGCTTTGACGTTGACCGCGGCAAGGGAATGACGGTGAGCGTAGGACGCCTGCGTCCCTGCGGCGTGCTCGACTGGAAGTTCACTGTGCTTTCGCACAACACCATTCGCGGAGCCGCCGGCGCGGCGCTGCTGAATGCCGAACTCCTGAAAGTGCAGGGCCTGCTTCCGTGATCGTAATGAAGTTTGGCGGTACCTCAGTCGAGAACGCCACCGCCATCGATCGCGTCGCCGGCATCGTGAAATCTCGTCTGCCCGAGCGGCCCTTCGTGGTCGTCAGCGCGATGGCGAAGGTCACCGACCAGTTGCTCGCCATGGCCGCCGCTGCCGGACGCGGCGAACGCGACCAGGCGCTGGAGATCTGCCGCAGTCTGCGCGAACGTCATTACCTCACAGCCGGCGAATTGCTCGGCACGGGTCTGCATACCGATCTGCACAACGACCTGGGCGCGGAGTTCGACTCGCTCGACGAGTTGCTGCGCGGAATCTCCGCGGTCGGCGAACTGACGCCTCGCACCTCCGACTACGTCGTGTCTTTCGGGGAGCGGCTGTCCAGCATGATTGCGGTGCCGGCATTTCTGGCGCGTAATATTCCTGCAGTGCTCGTCGATCCGCGAAAAATCGTCATCACCGACGCGCAGCACAGCCGCGCCGTACCTCAAGTTGAAGAAATCAACGACCGCCTGCAAGATCATGTGAAGCCGCTGATCGACAAGCAGCGCGTGCCCATCATGGGCGGCTTTGTGGGCGCGACTCGCGAAGGTACCACAACGACCATCGGCAGCGGCGGCTCGGATTTTTCTGCCGCGCTGGTCGGCGCCGGGCTCAATGCCGATCGCATCGAGATCTGGACCGACGTCGATGGCATGAAGAGCACCGATCCGCGCATCTGTCCCAACGCCCGCCGGATCAAGCTCATCAGCTTCGAGGAGGCCGCCGAACTCGCCTACTTCGGCGCCAAGGTCCTGCATCCTGCCACGGTATTGCCCGCGGTCGAGAAGAACATTCCGGTGCTGGTACTGAATTCGCGAAATCCCGAGAATGAAGGGACGCGCATTCTTGCCCGGACGCCGCGATCGCGCTCGCTCTTCAAGGCTATCGCGGCCAAGACCCGCATCACCGTCATCGATATCGTCGCCGCCCGCATGCTGATGGCACATGGATTCCTGGCAAAAGTCTTCGAAATTTTTGCGCGCCATCGCTGCGCGGTCGACGTCGTCTCCACCTCCGAGGTCAGCATCTCGCTGACCGTTGACTCCAACGAAGCGATTCCGCAGATCGCCGCCGATCTGGAGAAGCTGGCTTTCGTGAAGTATTCCGGACGGAAGGCGATCGTTTGCCTAGTCGGCGAGAACCTGCGCGATACGCCTGGTGTCGCGGCGCAGATCTTCGCCGCCATCAGCGACATCAACGTGCGCATGATTTCGCAGGGCGCCTCCGAGATTAATCTGACCTTCGTGATCGACGAAGCCGACGTTCCGGAAGCCGTCCGCCGCCTGCATGCGAAGTTCTTCACCGACGTGGATCCGGAGGTGTTCGATTGAGCCAGTCGCCGCTCAACCTGCTGGTGCTGGGTCCGGGAAAAACCGGTTCGCTGGTTGCCGAAGTGGCACGCGACGCGGACACCAGGTCCAGGTGATCGACGCGGATGTCAATGAAGGCGGCGCGTGGCTGACTGCCGAGAACCTGCGCGGTATCGACGTCGTCATCGACTTCACTTCGCCTGACTCGGTGCTCGCCAACATCGACGCCAGCGTTCGCGCCCGCAAGGCGATGGTGGTCGGGACTACCGGCTGGTACGGGAAGATGGATCGGGTTCGAGGTGCGGTCGAAGAAGCCGGCACCGGCTTTGTCTGGGGCGCCAATTTTTCCTATGGCGTAAACCTGTTCTTCCAGATCGTGAAGGCGGCGGCCGTCGCGCTGCAACACGACTATCAGGGCCACATCACCGAGATCCATCACATCCATAAGAAGGACGCCCCATCAGGAACTGCGGCAGCCATGCAACGAGTCCTGGAGCAAGCCACCGGAGTGCATGTCGACATTACTTCGGAGCGTCGAAGGCGACGTGCCGGGCACGCACACGCTGGAACTCGACTCGGAAGGTGACCGCCTTGTGCTCACGCACGAGGCCAAGTCGCGCCGCACCTTCGCCAACGGGGCGGTGCTCGCCGCAGAATGGATTGCCGGCAAGACCGGCTTCTACGACTTCAAAGACATCTTCAGCCAACTGTAAAGCGTTTAACCAGGGAGGCACGGAGAACGCGGAGGGTTTTATTTCCCTGAGGTCGAAAACGTCCTTGGAGGATTGTCATCACGAGCGAAGCCAGGGATCTGCTTTTTGTCCGCACGGGCATAAAAGCAGATCCCTCCTCAGCCTGAAGGCTTCGTCGTGATGACAATGTTGACAGAACTCCGTGCCCCCCGCGCCTCCGTGGTGAATCCTCCGCTTTTGAGATTCCTGCCGCAAACGACTATTCTTTTCCAATGAAATTGCGTGGTTGCGGCACCGCCCTCGTCACTCCCTTCAAACAAGATGGCAGCATCGATGAACCCTCCTTGCGCGAACTGGTGCGCTGGCAGGTTGAGTCCGGCATCGATTTTCTCGTGCCCTGCGGCACCACCGGCGAGACGCCGACGCTGACGCACGAAGAGTGGCTGCGCGTCATCGATGTGACGATTGAAACTGCCGGCGGACGCGTGCCCATCATGGCGGGTGCGACCTCGAACAACACTCGCGAAGCAGTGGCCAAGGCGAAGGAAGCCTCGTCGCGCAGCGGAGTGGATTACATCCTGACCGCGACGCCTTACTACAACAAGCCCACGCAGGAAGGTGTGTACCAGCACTTCAAGGCAATCGCCGAAGCGTCGACCAAGCCGCTGGTGCTGTACAACATCGCCGGCCGCACGGGAACGAACATCGAAACGCCAACGCTGCTGCGGCTGGCGGAGATCCCGAACATCATCGCGGTCAAAGAAGCCAGCGGCAACATCGCGCAGATTGCCGAAGTGTGCGCCACGGTGCCGGAAGACTTCCTGGTCTTCTCCGGAGACGATTCGATTACGTTGGCGGTCATTGGACTGGGTGGTGTCGGCATCATCTCGGTCGCGTCAAACGAAATTCCGGCAGAGATGTCCCGGATGACCGGCGCGGCGCTTTCCGGCAAGTGGGACGTGGCGCGACTGATCTTCCGCAAATATCTGCCGCTGATGCAGGCCAACTTCATCGAGTCGAATCCTGGCCCGGCGAAGGCGGTGCTGGCGATGATGGGACGGCTGGAGGAGAACTATCGTCTACCGCTGGTGCCGATGAAGAAAGAAACCCGCGCCAAACTGGAGAAAGTCGCTGCCCAAGTCGGGCTGCTGCAGGGACATGCTGCGGTGAAGTGAAAGGCGTTTTCACCACGGAGAACGAGGAGAGCACAGAGGTTTGGGGCAGCAAGACCGGCTGGATGTTTATCTTGGGAGCATGCCTTTGCCCGGCGATGCCAGACCCACCCAGGATCCGCTCGACCCGCCGCAGGCGTGGCCCTACGAAGGAACGAACGCGCTTCAATCGCCCAAGCCCGTCGCCCAGTTCAGAAAAGCAGTCGAGGCGGGGGAAAAGAAGAAGCCATAAAACTTCTAGGCCGGATGGCCGATTAGACGCGGAACTTGCAGCGCGCTATTCCTGCCAGCGCCAGCGCGCCTGAGCCCAACAGGATGAAGCTACTCGGTTCGGGAGTGGTCCCAGTGCCGCTGCCGTTGGACGACACCACGATATTATCCAAAGCCATATAGCCCGGATCATCTTGAAAGCTGAAGCTGATGCTGTCGTGGCCCGTTCCGATCTCCGTGAAAGAGTACTGCTGCCACTGGTGGTTGAAGCCGGGGTCGGTCAAGCTCAGCAGCGTAGTTCCGTCCCACATTGCCGAGAAAAAGCTCGGATGGTCATCCTCGCCGGCCAGATAGAAGCTGAAGGTGTACTGGGCGCCGGCCTGATCGGAAAACGTTTGGCTGAGTGTCCCCGGACTGCCAACCGGGCCCAACAACGCGAAGTAGCTTCCGTCTTCCGATTCGTAGCCATAGAACGGCGAGCTCACAACTTCGGTGTCCGCGAAGTTGCCGCCTGTGGTCCAGCCAGTCCAGTACCCGGTTTCAAAACTACCGTTGGCTACGAGATTCTGAGCGAAAGCGGACGGGCTTACAAGCACGACCGTCAGAGCAACGACGCCAAGCAGGAGTTTCAGTTGCATATTCTCTCCGGAGTTCCGTCAAAGACATTGGAAAAATGTGTTCGACGCGCGTAGACTTTGGCCCGCTAGATAGGACTTTCAAGCATGACCCAACTGCCGGTTACGGCGAAAGCTGCCACACCATTCCAGCATTATTTGTTCCACACCCATTGGTGGTCCCATACAAGTTGCCATTCATTGTATCGAGCGCGACGGCACCGCCCGCTGGGAAGTACTGATAGTTGAAATAATCAAGATTTTCGAGAGTCCCGGAATAGTCCTTGAACCAGGCTTTGTAGATGAAAGGATTGTAGAATCCCGAACCAGTCATCACTGCCGTGCCATATAGATTGCCCTCGGCATCGACCAAGACATTGCTCAGGGTGCCGATGGGATAACCAAAGAAAATGAAGTCGAACCCGGAATCACTCTTTACCCCGGTAAAAACTTCGTAGAAAATGCTGCCGTAAAGGTTGCCATATCTATCTTGCCCCAAATCAAGAGGTGGAGCGTGGGGTTGGAAATCAAAAAGGATCGTCTCCGTCCATTGCCCATTCGAAGGCGACAATTGGAACACCACTCCATAGGTGCCATTCTCTAAGCCGTTCGAAATTCCGTACAAGTTGCCGTCTGTGCCTACCAATACCTTTGCTGGACCACTGTCGACATTTCGGGGGTCGAAGCTGAACAGGGTAGTTTTGGTCCAGCCGTCTGCCGACGGTGTGAGCTCAAATACCGTACCTCCACCCAAGGCGCCGCCGGTAGAGGTCGTACCGTAGAGGTTGCCTTGTTGGTCGAACGCGGTGACATGAATCGTCCCGGAGCCATCACTCTCACTGGCGAAGCGATAAGGCAGGCTTTCCGTCCAACTGCACTGGGAGGTGGGACAGGCCGTCGGCCGCGGTCTGAGATTGAAGACTAGCCCACAGTACTGGCTACCGTCCGTACCGCAGTTCTGGATGCCTCCCTGCGCGCCCCCATAGAGACTGCCGTTCGGGCCCACGATCAACCCGGTGGGCTGGCCTCCGGTACTTCCTCCCGCAAAGCTGAACAGAGGGTTGAACACCCAGTCGGCAGAGTGCGTCAGCCTGAAGACAAAGCCAGCACTGTGCTCGCCTCCGTTGGGGAATGCTCCGTACAGATTCCCGCCGCGGTCGATGACTACGCCGTCTTGTCCGCTAGTCCCGGCTTGCTGCTGGGTAAAGTTGTAGAGAACCTGCAGATTTCCTTGTGGCTGGACGCACTGGGGCGGAGGACTGCTATTTCCCAGCAAGGTGAACGATTCCGAAGGTATTGTGCCGTAGTAATTACTCTGAGCCTGCGACGGACAGCCCGGCGAGGTGCATCCGACCCCGCTGTTCTGATCCCAGAATACCGGGTCGAGATAAGAAGCGTAGGCATCCTGCAGATTTATCCAATAGGTTCCCGGCGACAGCTCTGGAATTTCCCAGGAGGGAAGGGTGACAGTCTCGGTACAGACGTTATAGCCCTCCTGGTTCAACGCACAGCCGGTCTGTTCTAAATTCAAAGTCGTATTGTAGTAGATAGTACCGCCGTTGTTGGGCTCCGAACTGATGATCATGTCCGCCGAAGACAGCGTGTCGCCCGGGTAGAGCCAAGCCCCAAAGCTTATCCCGGTGATCGTGGCACTGCCGGTTAGCGTGAATGTATCGCTCACGACATTATAAAGTCCGTTAGAAACGTCAATTTCCCAGGCGGCGGTATTGCCGTCGATAGGGCCGTTTTCGTAGAGGATTATGGGGGGAGGCGGTTCGCCAGGAGACGCCTGGCCCGCAGGCGTCAGGTACGGCGGTAATGCGGCTCGCCCGGATGGAAGAGCGGGGCGCGGCGCGAACTGTGGCGTTCTGGCTGTTGGACTCGCGGTTGCAGGAACAGAGTTCTGCGCAGGCAGAGAAAGCACAGCCAGCCCTATCGGTAACGCGGTGACCCCAGCCAGAACGATTGCGCGAAACAGAGAGATGAAAGATTGCGCTTGGGTTGGCATCGGCTTGCCCTCCTCACAGTGACGGTAACGTTCCTGGACCTGGAACAACTCGTACGCCTGGGTGGAAAACGAGGGGCCTACTTCTGGCTATCCGGGAGCGAATCGGAACGGCAGAAAAAACGCCGGAAATTCTGCGGCGCGCTACGCTCGACAACAACCCAACACTGCCTTGCTGTTCAAGCAGCGAGGTCGCCAAATTCGCCCCGGTCCCCAGAGGCGACCGAGAGTATCACACCCTTGGCGCCAGCTTGCAATAATTCGAACTGACACTCATTGCTATTTATGGCTGACGTTCACGCGGCCTGTTCTTTCGCCGACATCAGCACTCGTCGATACAGCTCTAGATAATCCTGCGCCATGCGCGAGGCGCTGAAATGCCGTTCCACTCGCGCGCGACATGCTTCCGGGGAGACTCGATCAACCTTGCCTAGCGCCTGCGTCATCTCTTCAAGAGATTCCACGATGAAGCCCGTCTGGCCATCAGCGACGACCTCGGGAAAGGCTCCGCGACGAAACGCGACAACGGGCGTACCGGACGCCATGGCTTCCATCGCCACCAGCGAACTGGTCTCTTCTGCAGTGCTGGTGAGCAACACCGCGCGGGCGTGACTTAGTAACTCGAGCTTTTGCTCAAGAGTCGGCGTATCTACAAAACGGACTTTGCCATCCAGATGCGGGCGAACCTTTCGCGCATAAAAATCCTGGTGATAGCGGAAGGGGTAGACCTGTCCGGCCAGCACCAGCGGCATCTGTGCTGCTTGTGCGGCCTGAATTGCCAGATGCGGCCCCTTCTCTTCACAGATGCGACCGAGCCAAAGCAGGTAGTTGTGCTTGGAGCTGGTGAAGGGAAAATCTTCGACAGCGATGCCGTTGGGGATTACACCGAGAAAGTTTGGCAGGTCGGCAAAGCTTCGCGCCTGCGATTGCGACACGCAGTTGAAGTACGGGGTTCCCAGGTTAGCGTCCAAAACAGGGACGCGAACCTGGGGCACTAGGTCGCAGAAAAATTTCTTGGGATAGAAGGTTCGCGGCAGATGCAGCGTTGCCAGCACAGGCACCGGACAATCGGCTGCGTGGCGGAAGAAGCTTCCGCTCTTATCGTGAATCAGATCGAACTCGTCTGGATGTTGTCGCAGATAATTCAGAATTGCGGCGCTGTGCTCGCGTTCGCGCTGATCATATTGATCGGGACCGTTGGCTGCCGGCCCGGTCGGGAGCAGACGTCCATGGATCTCGGAGCCGTGGGCAGCGGCGACCGTGGTGCGGTGTCCGGCAGCTGCCATTTCGCGTTCGACCGTGAGCAGCATCTGCTCAGCGCCCCCAGCGCTCCCGGCAGTGACCGTGAGCAGGGGATAAGAAACGTACAGGATGGAAAGTCGATTCGCGTCAAGCATTGTGCCGCCGGCTGCTGTCAGATCCACCTCCGGGAACAGCGCACCTGGAGGATGCGCGCCTTCAATTTCCGAATGATCACCGGTCTAAAAGCCAGTCGACGGCAATCCCAATGAGATCGTTACCCGGCGGCGGAAACTGCCTCGTCGATTGGTTTGGCAACTTTCTTGCCAAACCGAATAGCGAGACCAAGCCATCCTGGTGGCGGAAATGGATCGCGCGCAGAGTGTCCGCGGCAAGTATGATCTGGAGGTCGCGGGTCACTACGCGCATCCCGACATCTTGCAACTCGAGGTCGATGAGCGCCCGAAACGTCCCGACAACAACGGTGGTCGCGGAAGAACCGGGTGGAGGCAACAAGCCTTGCTAATCGCAAGCTGCTAATCGCGAATTCTGCCTCTCAAAATCCCATGATATTGTAGCCGCAATCCACATAAATCGTCTCGCCGGTAATCCCGCTGCCGCCATCGCCGGCCAGGAACACTGCCGTTGCGGCAACTTCATTCACATCGATATTGCGTTTCAGCGGCGCACGTTCGGCATGTTCTCTGAGCATATCGCCCAACCCGGAAATTCCGCGCGCTGCCAGGGTCTTGATCGGCCCGGCGGAAATGGCATTCACACGAATCCTGTTCTTTCCCAGATCGTTGGCCAGATAGCGCACGCACGCTTCCAGCGCGGCTTTCGCAACCCCCATCAGGTTGTACTTGGGCACGACTTTCTCGGCGCCGTAGTAGGTCATGGTGATAATGCTTCCGCCGTCGGTCATCAGCGGACGCGCAGCCCGCGAAACCGCGACCAGCGAATAGGCGCTGATATCGAGGGCGATGCGGAAGCCGTCGCGGCTGGTATCCACGAACTCGCCTTTCAAATCTTCGGCGGGTGCAAACGCCACACTGTGTACCAGCGCATCGAGCTTTCCATAGCGTTGTTTCAGCTGCTCGAAGAGCTGCGCGATTTCCTCATCGCGCGAGACGTCGCATTGGAACGCCTGGGAATTCGGCAGCGCCGCAATGAGCTCATCGGCTTCCTGCTTCAGTCTTTCGTTCTGATAGGTGATGGCCAGCTGCGCTCCGGCCTGTTGCATCTGTTGCGCAATGGCCCACGCGATACTGCGTTTGTTGGCCACGCCAAACACTACGACCGTCCGGCCCTGCAAACTATTCGACACGTGTACTCACCCTCCGAATGTCATCGTCAAACGATTGAGAATACCAGCCACGTCGCGACGGTGTCTCGTCAGGCCTGGGAACATCCGTGCAATGCCGAAGCACAAAGGTCTCAGTGGCAGGCGATTCTCTGCCCCCTCAGACACATTTCTGCTTCCTATTTCTCGCGAGTTGGGGCTATACTCGCCTCCGCTCCTCGCTCCCGGGACTAAGCCGGCCCTGTCCATCCCAAGCTTAGCTCGCAATATCTTGGGCAACGAGTTGAGAGGATTTCGCCCTCCCGGGCGAACCCCGCGCCCTTCAACGCCAACTAAAAGTTAGGAGGCACTATGGCGACTATCCGGGACCTCATCAGCAATCGCACTATCCACTACGTGCAGCCCAATCAGACAGTGTTTGAAGCCGCCAACTACATGGTGGAGAGGAATGTGGGCGCTGTGCCCGTGCTCGATGACGCTAAACTGGTGGGCATCTTCTCTGAGCGCGATATCATGCGGCGCGTCGTCACCGAAGGCCGCGATCCGCTTACCACCCATATCGCCGACGTAATGACCAGCAATGTTCGTACCGTCGCGCCCGGCGCCAGCAGCGAAGAAGCCATGTGCGTGATGCAGACTCACGGTATTCGCCATCTGCCCGTATGCGATGGCCGAACGCTGGTCGGATTTCTCTCGCTGCGCGATCTGCTGCGCTGCCATCTCGACGAAAAGTCCGGCGAAGCCGACATGATGCGGGCTTACATTCAGACCTCGACGTAGATTCGTCGTTGCCGCGCTTCCTCCTGACGAGTTCACTCGCGGCGCATCGCAAAAGCTGTGTCTTGCCTGCTCGCGCTTGCCACTGTTCCGTTCGGCAACTTACAATCGGTGCGCTAATCTCAGGACAATTCAGGGAGGATGGTATGTCTTTAAAGATCGGCGATACTGCGCCTGATTTCGAAGTAGCTACTACGGAAGGTCCCATCAAATTTCATGATTGGATCGGCGATTCCTGGGCCATTTTGTTTTCTCATCCTAAAGACTTCACGCCCGTCTGCACTACGGAGCTGGGCTACATGGCAAAGCTCAAGCCCGAGTTCGACAAGCGCAACACGAAAGTCATCGGACTCAGCGTCGATCCTGTCGACAACCACAAGCGCTGGGCGGAAGACATCCGGGAGACGCAGGGTCACGCGCCCAACTATCCCATGATCGGTGACACCGATCTGAAAGTGTCGAAGCTTTACGGCATGCTGCCTGCCGACCTGGAAGGTGGCTGCGACGGCCGCACAGCCAACGACAATATGACCGTGCGCAACGTCTTCGTGATCGGCCCCGACAAGAAGATCAAGCTGATCATCGTCTACCCAATGTCAACCGGCCGCAACTTCGACGAGGTGCTGCGCGTGGTCGATTCGATGCAGCTGACGGCGAAACACAAGGTCGCTACTCCGGTGAACTGGAAGCAGGGGGACGACGTTATCATTTCACCCGCGGTCTCGGATGATGACGCGAAGAAAGTCTATCCTGATGGCTGGCACGCTCCACGCCCCTACCTGAGAATCGTGGCCCAGCCTAAGTAATTGCTTTCATCTCGCGCACGAAACGCCCAGGTTTGCGTCTTCATGGATCGCGACCTGGGCTATTTTCTTTGCCATCGGCGTGACCCGCGGAAGAGCTGCACGAATTCCACGTGCCTGAAATCGAATGAGCCTGCAAGTGGGAAAGTGTCACTCTCAAAATCCCTTGTGACATTGTCTGGAAGCAGCTCGGAATTTGCGCCAGTCCGAGCGAGATTTTTTGGCAGCGGCGCCGGGTTGGAGGATAATGTGGAGATGGTGGAGCCGGTGGGTGGGGCTTACCGGCCGCTGTGGAGGTTCCTATGAAGCCAGCCAGTGTTCTGCGCGCTCTTCTGCTCGGCACCGCGTTGCTCGTTCTCGGATTCGCGTCTCAGTCGGCATTCGCAGCCGGCGGTCATGGTGGAGGAGGGGGCGGCGGTTTCCACGGCGGCGGCGGTGGAGGCTTCCACGGCGGTGGCGGCTTCGGCGGTGGTGGCTTCCATGGCGGTGGCGGTGGCGGTGGCTTCCATGGCGGCGGATACGGTGGTGGCGGCTATCACGGCGGTGGTGGCGGTTACCATGGCGGCGGATACGGTGGTTATCACGGAGGAGGCTACGGCGCCGCTTATCACGGTGGCAGTTGGGGCGGCGGCTATCGCGGTGGCTACGGGTACCGCGGTGGCTACGGTTATCGCGGCGGCTATGGTTATCGTGGTGGCTACGGTTATCGTGCCGGTTACGGCTATCGTGGCGGCTATGGCTATCGCGGTGGCTGGGGCGGATGGGGCTGCTGCGGCTGGGGAGGCTGGGGCTTCGGCATCAATTTGAATTTCGGGTGGCCAGGTTGGGGATGGGGCTATGGCTATCCGGCCTACGCTCCCTACTACTCTTACTATCCGTATCCCTACTACGCTTACCCTCCATACAACCAGTATTACTATGCTCCGGTCGGCAATCCGGGAGGTTATGCCAGCTCGGCAGCACCTGACGATTCGGCTGCCGCGTACGATCAGAGCGCCGGGGAATACACCGCGCCCGCTCCTTACAGTCAGAGTGGCAACCAGTATCCGGGTCCAGCGTCTTACGTCCAGACTTCCGGCAACTACGTCAGGCCGGCTCCCTACAGTCCGTCGCGAGGATATGCCGGATCGAGGCCCTACAGTCAGCCTGGCAGCACCTACCAGAATGCCGCTCCGGCAGCGCGGCCCAGCGCCCCTCCCAGCTCAAGCACGTTGACTCTGTACAACGCGAACTACGTAAGCCAGCCGACGCTGGCAAATTCCTCTGTCATGCGTCCGGCAAGCTTCCGCGCGCCGGCCGGCACGCAACAGCTCCCACCGATTCGTCCGGAAGTGGAGAACGTCCTCCGCGCGGTACAGGCGATGCCGCCTTATGCCGCACAGCGCGCCATCGAATCCGGCCGCTACAGCAACCTTTCGCCGGATGAGTTGCAACTCGTGCGACAAACGGCAGGTCTGCCTCCTGATTAATGACGGGTGGCCCGGACTAAACTCTTGAGGGTGCCCCATCCGAGCCGGGTTTGCTCGGGTGGGAATTTTCGATAACTTTGACTCAGGGAGCGATTCCGGTCCGCTCACGCTTCCTTCCCGTCCACTCCGACTCAATCTCAACTACTCCTTCTTCTCCGGTGAGGTAATGGCGGAAGCTGCTCCACAAACCAGTCTTCTGGTTTCTCGACCAGACCTCGCTTCACTGGATTGCGGAATCGGTATTGTCGGCGTGCTTGTTCGAGGGCGAGTTCGAAGATCCTCTTAGCCTGTGAGGATGACAACAGGGCCTGACGGCGATAACAACTGAATGTTACGAAGTGCAGATTGTCGGTTTGCTGAAAGCGGTAAAGTCCCCAAGACGCACATTGAGGCTAAGGAACTTGACTGAAAATAGTCTGTGACGAAGAGACATTTCCTTCTTAAAAGAAAACCCCACCCAAGCAAACCCGGCTTGGATGGGGCACCCTCTTGAGCGGATTCTGAACTACGGATCTTGGCGATCCACGATCCACCAGCTAGTGAATATCGAACATCTCCTGATGCAGCGCGGGGTCGCTCTTCAGCAGAACTGTCTTCCCCGTCAGGTCTTCCAGTTCGGTAAGAAGCTTGCCGTTGCTCGCCTTCAGCGCCTTGGCTACCTCAGGATTGACGCGCACCATGATGTCCTTGCCGTCATGGCCGCGGACCATCTTGCGCATCTCGATGTAGAGCTCGTTGCAGACCGTGGGCACCGATTTCACGAAGCCAGCGCCGGTGCAGTACGGACACGACTCGCCCAGCGTGCGCTCCAGCGATTGCTTGACGCGCTTGCGGGTGATGGCCACCAGTCCGAAATCGTTGAACTGGAGAACCTTCGACGGCGCGCGGTCCGAACGCAGCGCGTCTTCGAGCGCCATCATGACCTTCTGCCGGTTCTTGCGCTCGTCCATGTCGATGAAGTCGATGACGATGATGCCGCCCAGGTCGCGCAGCCGGATCTGCCGCACGATCTCCTTGATGGCGTCGACGTTCGTCTTCACGATGGTGTCTTCCAGTCGCTGCGTCTTGCCGACATACTTGCCGGTGTTGACGTCGATGGCGACCAGCGCTTCGGTCTGGTTGATGACGATGTGTCCGCCGCTCTTCAGCCATACCTTCGACTTCAGCGAGCGGTTGATCTCGTCCTGGATGTTGAATTCCTCGAACAGCGGCGTCTCTTTGGTGTACAGCTTGATGCGACGCACCAGGGACGGCTGGAAGCGGCTGGCGAAACGCACTACGCGCTCGTACTCGTCTTCCGTGTCCACCCAGATCTGCGAGAAGTCGGCGTTGACCTGGTCGCGCAGAACGCGCTCCACCAGGTTGAGATCGTGATAGATCAGCGCCGGCGACTTGCCGTTCTCGGCGCGGGTCTTGATCTCGGACCACAGATGCTTCAGGAAGCGAATGTCGGCGCGAAGCTCATCTTCCTTGATGTTGGCGGCGGCGGTGCGAACGATGAATCCGCCCAAACCGTTTTCGCGCTCGCTGGTTACGATGCGCTTCAGGCGCATGCGCTCTTCGTCGGAGTTGATCTTGCGCGAGACGCCGACGTGGTTCACCGTCGGCATGTAAACCAGGAAGCGGCCCGGCAGCGCGATGTGGCTGGTGATACGCGCGCCCTTCTTGCCGATGGGCTCCTTGGCAATCTGGATCAGGACTTCCTGTCCTTCTTTGAGCAGATCGCTGATGAGCGGCTGATTGCGGCTGTTGTTGGGACGGCTGCGCATGTTGCGGCGCGATCCGCCTCCACCGCCGCCTCCGCCACGGCGTCCGCGATCGCGATCGAAGCGGCCTCCGCGACGCTGATAGCCGGGACGTTCGGCATTGCGCTGCTGGTACCCCGCTGTGGGAGTCGAAGCGCGAAGTTCGGCACGGCCGTTGGTTTCTTCACCCTCGCCAGTGTCTTCGTCTTCCTCTTCCTCTTCGGTATCGGCATCGGTGAAAAGTTGCTCACCACGCTCCTCGGCGGCGACGATCTCATCTTCGTCGACGTCCTCGATCTTCGGTACCCAGCGATCGTTGTAGCTGCTGCCGGCGTCGAGCGTCTCCTCTTCAAGAACCAGTTCCTCGTCACCCGCAACTTCGCGGATCGCATTCAGGTCGTCGGGAACGGGATGATAGTCCATCTCCTCTTCCTCGAGGACCTCGTGCTCCAGGGTGCGGCCTTCCGGCGCCGTCGAAGGAGCGGCGTGCTGTTCGGGAGTCGGTAAATCGAAATTGCCTGCCGGAGTGTCAACCTCGTGCTCGGCTTCCATCGGGGCTTCGCGCTGCGTTGAAGTTTCGGCGCGATGCTCGACGTGCTCGTGCTGCTGATATTCGACCACCGGCCGATGATCTTCAATTGCGGCCTCGTTCAATTCAACCGGACCGGCTGCTGTTTCATGCGTAATGGCAACGGCCTCGAGGCTCTGTGTCTCAGTTGCTGCCGGCTCTTCCGCCTGCTGCATCGGTAGTCCTGCTGCCTGCGCGGATTCCTCCACGGGAGCGGGGTTGCGACGCCATCTGGCAAAGCGTCCACGCTTGGAGCGGGGCTGCTGCTCTTCAACAACGGGCGCGGCTTCGACCTGCTCTGTCTGAACTGCGGCTGGCGCTTCCGCCTGTTCCGGCTCGGCAACCTCAAAGCCCTGATCGAGGTGCGTCGACTCTTCCTGAATTTCCTCGACGATGTCTGCGCTGTCAGTCTCGGGTGCGGTGAAATCCTCGACCGGCATGCTGGCGACGTCGTCGTGATCGACTTCGACGGCGTGCGGTGCCTCGGGCTGCGGCAGGTTGCGATACTTGGAGATCGATTCCCCGGGCAGGATGATCGGGGTGTATCCGGCGGGCGGACCATAGTCCTGACGCGGGCGCGATTCGCCTCGCGATTCATGTCGCGATTCGAAACGCGGCTCGTTTCGCGGCTCTGCGCGCGGCTGCTTCGACACGCGGTGCGGGCGGCTCCGGCGCTGCAGTCTTGTTCGGGAGCGACTTCATTCTGAGGCCGGTCTGGGCGGCCTCCGCGGCGGCCGCCACGACGGCGACGGCGTCCCCGCCAGCGGCGAGCACCTTCATCCGACTCATCGCCCGTGGACTGATTCGCCTTCTTCGCCGGCTGACTGCTCGGATTCGGCAACGTTGAAATCAACGGCGAATTCCGGTTCTGCCTCTTCCGGTTCGGAGCCCGCAATCGCGTTTTCGCCGTTGACAGTCTGTGCTTCCTGCTGAGACTGGGGCTTCCCGACATCGATGGTGCCGCGGGGAGCCGGAATCTCGCCGAACTCCTCGTCCTCATCTTCATCGCCGGTAATCTCGAGGAAATCGGAGACGTAGAGGAAGGCGTCGCGCTCGAGGCCGATGTCGACGAAGGCGGACTGCATGCCGGGAAGCACGCGGGTGACCCGGCCTTTGTAGATGGATCCGGCGAGGGTGTATTCGTTTTCGCGCTCGAAGAAAACTTCGGCGAGCTGATCGTCCTCCATCAACGCCACCTTGGTTTCGTGCGGCGTAGAGGACACGTAAAGTTCTTTGTTCATGGAATGCTCCGGTATCAACCGGACGCAGGCGACGGAAGGACAGGAGTACTCGACGGGTGACTAGGGCGTGAACACACCGGGACTCTCGTCCGGCTGTGAACCTGACCTGATTCGAACAACTATCACTTTGTGGAATCTTAGGCACCGTATCAAGGACACTGTTCAAGGTTTGTGGCGTCTCAGTCAGCTTCTGAGCTGAAGGGCCGTTTCCCGCCCGAACAATGTACTTTTGCAATCCTGTCCGGCCCTATTCTCCTTGCGGCCGGCTATGCCCTCGTACGTGAGGGCTGTCGTAATCTTGTTTTCACCCTTTACTCGTTCTGCCGGCGGGTGAGACCGGCTGTTTTTCTGCTTGCGCCCGATGGCGCGCTCACTACAATCTCTTTGGCTATCAGTTCACGAACCGGCGCATGCGGATGTTCATCACAATGCCCAGCGCCAAGAACATGAACAGTACTGAAGATCCCCCGTAACTCATTAATGGCAAGGGGATACCCGTGACCGGCATGAATCCTACTACCATACCTACGTTCACCAGGAGATGGAATGCGAGTACCGCAACCACTCCCATGACTACGAAGCTTCCCGCCCGGTCGGGGGCCGTCTGAGCGTTCTGAATCAAACGCATCAGTACGATAAAGTATAGCAGGAGTAAGCCCATTGCGCCCATAGAAACCGTGTTCCTCGGCAAAGGCGGCGAAGATGAAGTCGGTATGCGGCACCGGCAGGAACTGGCCCTGGGTCTGGCTGCCGTGGGCCGTCCCCTTGCCGAAGATGCCGCCCGCGCCCACCGCCACCAGCGACTGTTGAACTTGATAGCCCTTCCCTGGGAGTCGGCTTCGGGCTGCATGAAGCTGGTCAGGCGATCGCGCTGGTAGGGCTTCAAGACGTGCCAGGCCACCGGCGCCAGCAGTGCTCCAATCACCAGAATCACGATGGCGTGCCGGGCCTTCATCCCACCCAGAAACAAGCCCATGATGGCGATGGGCAGATAGGTGAGAGCGGTTCCAAGGTCAGGCTGCCGCAGCACCATCAGCATGGGCACGCCCACCAGCGCGCCCGCCTTCAGGATGTCCTGCGCCGTGCACTCGGTTTTTGTGTCGGCGAAGTATTTCGCCATCGCCAGAATCAGGACGAGCTTGACCCACTCAGAAGGCTGGAAATGAAACGAGCCAATCTGCACCCAGCGCTTCGCTCCCAGGTAAACCTTACCCAACACCAGCACCGCCAGCAGTGACCCGATCGAGATCACGTAGAGCAGCGGCACGCGCTCCAGCAGCGCCTGGTAGTTGAACAGGCTGACGATAAACATCAGGGAGATCGCCGCCCAGAATCCAGTAGATCTGCTTCAGATGCACGCCGGCAAACTTGGTACCGAGGGTTGCGCTGTAGATCTCCACCACGCCGAGCGCGCAGATGATCAGCACCAGTACCAGCAGGACCCAATCAAAATCACGGAAGGAAACGTAACGACTCAAGGCTGTCTCCCGGGAACAGCGACGGCAGGAGGCGCTGCCGGCGGGCTGGAGCCTGGAGCTTTCTTCTTGTCGGGAGTCTCCGCAGGCTGAGCTTCTATGCCCGGAGGCTTGGGCGGCGCCGGAACATTTGCGGCTGCGTCAGGTTGAGCCATCTCGGTGTGCGACTCGGTAGCTTGCAGATCGGAGGAGCGTAGCGGCTTCACGCCGGGCTCCACGCCAGGGGCGGCCGCGACCGGCTTCACGGTTTCGTTCGTCGGAACGTTGAAGTGTCCCGCCTGCAGCTTGTCGGGATTCTGCGCGTCGCCGGAGTGCCACACGGCAGCGACTTCGGCTTGCTTGCTGCCGCGCTGCTCCGTTGGCCTTGGCGACGTTGGTCTGTACGCGACGCTGCTTCTCGACGTAAGCGGCAATTACCTTCGCGGCCACACGAGCGGCCAGCGCTCCGTGCTCACCGCCTTCAAACAGGCAGGCAACGACAATCTGCGGATTGCGGCGCGGCGTGACGCCGACGAACCAGCCATTGTCCTTGTACTCGCCCTTCTCCTTGGCGCTCATCTTGGCTTTGAGTTGGTTCGAGATGGTCTGCGCGCTGCCGGTTTTGCCGGCGAAATCGACTCCGTTGATGTGCGCGCTGCCGGCGGTTCCCATCGGCGAGACGACCAGCGCCATGGCATCGGTAATCGTCGTCCAGTTCGCTTCGTCGATCTGAAGGTGGCCTTTGTCGTTGTAGAGCGCCACCTGCTTGAAGTTCGGCGGGAACTGATCGGGGAAAGCGATGTGCGGTCGGACCAGCACGCCGTCGCTGGTGATAGCGCCGATGGCTCGCGCAAGCTGGATCGGCGTGGTCGCAACTGCTCCCTGTCCGATGCCGACCGAGATGGTCTCACCCGCATACCACTTCTGCTTGAAGTTCTTGATCTTCCACTGCTTCCGACGGCATTACGCCAGAAACTTCCTGCGGCAAGTCGATGCCTGTCTTCTGTCCGAGACCCAGCATGGTCGCGTACTTCGCAATGCGGTCGATGCCCAGCTTCTCCGCGAGCGTGTAGAAGTACGAATCGCAGGACTGATAAATCGCCTTGCTGATGTTCACGCTGCCGTGTGAGCCGTGCGTGGAGGCGATCCAGCACTTGAAGAAGCGTCCGTAGAACGTCTTGCCGCCGCCGCAGTTCACGATCAGGTCTTGCGCGATTCCCTCCTGCAGGCCCGCCGTCGCCATGATGATCTTGAAAACCGAGCCCGGAGCGAGCTGCGCCTGGATGGCTTTGTTCAGCAGCGGCTTTCCGGGATCGGTGATCAGGCGGTTCCATTCATCGCGGGTGATGTGTACCGCAAATTCGTTAGGATCGAACGCCGGCCGGCTGACCATCGCCAGGATCTCGCCAGTCTGCGGATTCATGGCGACGATGGCGCCCGGCTTGCCTTCCAGAGCTTCCTCGGCGGCAATCTGGAGGTCGAGATCGATCGTGAGCTTGAGCGCCTTGCCGGGAACAGCCTGCACATCGCTAAGTGTTCCGACTTCCTTGCCGCGGCTGTTGACCAGCACCTGGCGCGAGCCGTTCTTGCCCATCAGGATGTCGTTGTAGTACTGCTCGACGCCCGACATGCCGACGATGTCGCCGGGATTATAGAGCTCCCACTGCGGCTGGTTCAGCATGTCTTCGCTGACCTGGCCGACATAGCCGATCACGTGCGCCATGAAGCCGTTCTTGGGATAGAGGCGGCGATGCACGGTGATGGTTTCAAGCTCGGGCAATTCGGCGCGATGCGATTCGATGAAGGCCAGCTCGTCGGGCGTGATGTCGTCTTTCAGAAAGAGCGGCTGATAGCCGGGAACCGCGACCATGCGCTTGAGGCGCGCGCGTAGCTCATCCGGCGGCATGTGCAAGCCGGCGGCGATTTTGTCGGCATCGGCCATCAGGTCGCGCTTCTGATCGCGCAGCAGCAGCACCGAGAAAGACGGATAGTTGTCGACGATGATGCGGCCTTCGCGATCAAGAATTTTGCCGCGCGGCGCTAAGATGGGGATCTGCTTGATGCGATTCTGTTCGGCCAGATTGCTGTAGTAATCGTTGCGGGCGACCTGCAGCCGCCACAGACCGAACGCCAGAATCAGGAAAATTCCCAGCAGGATGTACTGCACTGCGGTGAGCCGAAGCTGGGAGACTTTGTCCTCGCGACCTAACATCAGTAACGAATCTTTCCGAAGTCCTACCTGCGCCCTGTTACCGACCGGAAGCGGTCACACCACGGGACAGCCACCTCTGCGAGAGGCAGCGAAGTCCATGAAAGATCACCCGATTTCATGGAAAGTGGCGACTCGGAATTCTTTCTCATTGTATCCGAATCGGGTAGGCGGAGCAGAGGAAAAAGTGGCGAAATAGTTGCGTTTATATGGGCCCCGAGACTGGCCCAGGGCTTCACCGTTGCTTGAACCGGTCCAGAAACGCGAACAGGAAGATGCCCAGGATCGCATTGGCCAGAGCCGAGACAGCGGTATGGCTCCAGCTCCACTGCAGGCCCTGGCGCAGAAGGCCGTGTGCCACACCGTAGTACACGCCTTCGTGGATCACGAAGAACACAAACGTGATCAGGAAGCGCGAGCCCGGGTTCTCGACATCGATCTTCCCGCCCAGCGACGATGCCAGGTATCCCACGACGGTCAGGGCGATTCCGTACATGCCCAGGGGATGGCTGGGACCAGCGAACAGGTCATACAGCAGGCCGATGAAGCAGCCGGTCAGGCAGCCGCTGATGGGATTGCGGCGCGCCGTGGCGAAGAAAATCGTCACCAGGAACGGCAGGTCGATGATCGGCATGAAGCGGACCTTCACCGGAATGAAGATCTGGATCAGGATCGCGACCAGCGGGATGAGCATGATCGCCGGCCAGCCGAACTCGTAGACGGAAACCTGCTCGCGCGAGGTCACGCTGCCGCGAAATGGCATGACCCGGGTACTCATTGCTGTGGCGGCTCTCCTGTCGGCGGCGTCGCAGGCTGCTGCTCAGCCGGAGGCGAGGGTGCGGGCGGCGTCGATTTCTTAGGCGCGGGTGTCGTCGTTGTCCACTACCCGCACTCCGTTGGGCGGCGTGGTCGTGGTACCGGAGGCTCCAGGGGCTGCAGGGGAAGTCATCTGTGCCGGCTTTGGCCTCGGCTTCACCGTCCCGGAGGTTCCGGTCGCGGGCGCGTGTGAGGCGGTCGATCCTGCCGGTTTGCCAGCCGTGCTCGCACCAGTTGCGGGCTTGTTCTGAGCCGTGGCCCCGGTTGAGGGCTTGCTTGGGGTGGTAGCAGGACGAACCCCAGTTCCGGCGCCGCTGGAGGCGGTAGCGGAGCTGGTTGCGGGAACGGCAGTTCCAGCGCCAGGCTTGGCGTTGCCGGCGGCATCGACTTCGGCCTTGTTCGGAACGGTCGGCAAGCGCTCGGCGAGAATGTCTGAGGCGCGCAGCGGGCCGAGGTCTTTCGTGTCCGGCATCTTCTCCGTGATCTTGGTGACGACCAGCACTTCTTCCACTTGATCGAGCCGGGCGGACGGGATCACGCGAATATTGAGGAACAGATCTTTGCCGGGCTCGACCGAAACGACCTTGCCAACCGGCAGGCCTTTGGGAAAGATGCGATCGCCGCCGCTGGTGATGACCTCCTCGCCGGGCACGACCTTCTCGTCGCTCATGATGTACTGCAGCGTGGTCGCACCGTTGGGCGCGCCCTTCAGAATGCCCTGCAGCCGCGAATCTTTCAGCGCCGCGCCCACGCCGCTGAACTGATCGTTGATAGGCAGCACCTGCGACCAGTTGTCGGCGACCTGCACGATCTTGCCGACAATGCCGGCCGGGGTGATGACCGCCATGTCGGTCTTGATGCCGTCGTTCGCGCCCTTGTCGATGTAGAGCACGCGCGATTGCTCGCTGCCGCTGGTGCCGATGACCTGCGCCGCGATGGTCGAGTCGACGTACTGCTCTTTGAATCCGAGCAGTGCCTGGACGCGGCGGGCCATGCGCGCGTCTTCGTCCATGCGCGTCTGCTGGATCTTCATTTGCTGGATTTCGGCGCGCAGTTCGCGGTTCTCACGGCGGACGCCGCGCAGGTAGGCGTAGTTCGTGAAGATGTTCTGCACCCACTCCTGGCTGTGGACGACAGCTGTCTCGATAGGGGTAACCGCGGAAATGGCCCAGACGCGGATGAGCCGGGTCTCGCCTTCGTCGGAGGGACGGCGCACCTGCACCGCCAGACCAATTACCTGGGCGAACAGGATGGCCGCCAGAAATATCAGGTTCTTAAAGCGGCCTAGGAATGTGTCCATACTCTTGCCGGCCTACCGCACCGGGGCTTGCAAATGTAATTGGCGACGCCACGCAGCGTCACGCATGTTTCGCAAGCTGAGCACGCCTTTTAGTGACATTCGTCATAAAAGCACTCCAACGGACGCAGCTAAAGCTGCGCCCTTTCAAAACACGCTAATCGATCGAAATCTTCCGCAGCAGCTTGAAGTCGCTCAACATTTTTCCCGTGCCCAGCACCACGCTGCACAGTGGATCGTCGGCAATCGATACCGGCAATCCGGTTTCTTCGCGAATGCGCTTGTCCAGATTCTTCAGCAGCGCGCCACCGCCGGTCAGCACGATGCCGCGGTCGCTGATGTCGGCCGACAGCTCCGGAGGCGTACGCTCCAGCGCCACGCGAATCGCGTTCATGATCGTCGAAACGCACTCGCTCAGCGACTCGCGAATCTCGCTGTCGTCGATGGTGATTGTCTTAGGCACGCCCTCGATGAGGTTGCGGCCCTTGATCTCCATGGTCAGCGGCTTCTCCAGCGGATAGGCCGAGCCGATTTCGATCTTGATCTGCTCCGCCGTGCGCTCGCCGATCAGCAGGTTGTACTTGCGCTTCAGGTAATTCATGATGGCTTCGTCCATCTGATTACCCGCCATGCGCACCGAGCGCGAATACACGATGCCGCTCAGCGAAATGACCGCGATGTCGGTGGTGCCGCCGCCGATGTCGACCACCATGTTGCCGCTGGGCTCGGTGATGGGCAGACCCGCGCCGATCGCGGCGACCATCGCCTGCTCCACCAGGTGAACCTCGCTGGCCTTGGCGCGATAGGCCGAGTCCATGACCGCGCGCTTTTCCACCTGCGTGATCTCGGAAGGCACGCCGATGACGATGCGCGGATGCACCAGCATCTTGCGGTTGTGCGCCTTCTGGATGAAGTAGTTCAGCATCTTCTCGGTGACTTTGAAGTCGGCGATGACGCCGTCCTTCATCGGCTTGATGGCGACGATGTTGCCGGGCGTGCGGCCCAGCATCTCCTTGGCTTCTTTGCCGACGGCTTCGACTTCACCGGTATTCTTGTTGATGGCGACGATGGAGGGCTCGTTGACGACGATGCCCTTGCCGCGCGCGTAAACCAGCGTGTTGGCGGTCCCCAGATCGATCGCCAGATCGCTGGAGAACACGCTGAACAGCGAACGCATGTTGCTGAAACGCGAGGAACTGCTATGAAAGCCGTTGGATGACATTCCGTACTAGTTCTTTCTAATAGGGCGGTGATTACAGTTTATGACACAAGAGGCGCAAGAGCACACTCGACCAAACGCCTTAATCCAGCAGATTCGTGGGTTGTTTCCTGGGAAACCGCCGGAGGTCAGAGCTTGCGATCAGAGTATCACTTGAGAGTAGCACAAGAGAATGTTACTTAAGGCGTAAACAGCGGGAATCCTGAGTCTTTTCCGCCGGTAATGACTTTGGCGCGCCCCGTCTGTTACGCTCCCCCACTTCTGGAAAATCTTCCTGATGGAGATCGCATTGCGGCTTAAAACGTGTCTTCTCTGCACCCTCATCGTCCCTTTGGTCAGCTTCTCCACCTTTGCTCAGACCGGTGATGCTAACCAGAAACTCGCTCAGGACATCTTCAAACAACTGGTCGAGATCAATACCACCGACTCTGTTGGCAACGTGACTACCGCCGCCGAAGCGATGGCACAACGCTTTCGCGACGCCGGCTTCTCCGAGAGCGATATCCAAATCCTCGGACCCAACGATCGCAAGAAGAACCTGATAGTGCGGCTTCACGGGACGGGCGCGAAGAAGCCGATCCTGCTGAATGGGCACCTCGATGTGGTCGAGGCGCGGCGCCAAGACTGGACCACCGATCCCTTCCAGTTCGTCGAGAAAGACGGCTATTACTACGGACGAGGCACCCAGGACATGAAGTCCGACGATGCCATCTACATTGCCAACTTGATCCGCCTGCATAAAGAGGGCTACAAACCAGACCGCGACATCATCCTGGCGCTGACGGCTGATGAGGAGGGCGGAAAGTCGAACGGCGTGGATTGGCTGCTGCAAAATCATCGCGACCTGATCGACGCCGAGTTTGCCCTGGACGCCGATAACGGCGGCGTGAACCTGCAGGACGGCAAGGTGGTTTCGGTATCCATGGAACCGACTGAAAAACTGTACGGCGACTATCAGCTCGAGGTCACCAATCACGGCGGCCACAGCTCGCTACCCGTTCCGGACAATGCCATCTATCACCTGACTGACGGCATCGGAAGGTTGCAGCAATATCAATTTCCCATGGAGCTGAGCGACGTAACTCGGGCTTACTTCGAGGCGATGTCGAAACTCGAAAAGGGACAGACAGCGGCGGACATGAAGGCGATTTTGAAGACGCCTCCCGACGCGGCCGCGGCCGCACGGCTCTCGGCCAATCCCGAATACAACGCGATGTT
The DNA here is from genome assembly GCA_963698845.1 of uncultured Acidobacteriaceae bacterium. Lineage (GTDB taxonomy): Bacteria > Acidobacteriota > Terriglobia > Terriglobales > Acidobacteriaceae > Bog-257. The sequence goes on along the minus strand of CAVOSH010000003.1, from coordinate 130,424 downwards.
GCGAACGACGTGCATTCCTACGCGGCTCGACGCCGGCCACGCCAACAACGCTCTGCCGCAGCGGGCGACGGCCAACATCAATTGCCGCATTCTGCCCTGGCACTCGCGCGAGCAAACCCGGCAGGCGTTGATTCGCATCCTCGCAGACCCGAAGATCACGGTTCGCTACGTTTACAACGACGGACGTATTGCCGACCAGGCACCGGACACGCCCGGGCTGAAGGCGGTGTCGCTGAGCCCTGAGATCATGCAGCCGTTGGAACAGGTAGTGAAGCAGATGTGGGATGTGCCCATCATTCCCGGCATGGATGCCGGAGCGTCGGACGCAGTCTACCTGGATACCTCCGGCATTCCGACGTATGGAATCACCGGAATCGGAATTGACGTGGACGATATACGCGCACATGGCAGGGACGAGCGAGTGCGCGCGAGCTCGTTCGATCAGGGGCTGGAGTTTTATTACCGCTACCTGAAGGCGCTGACTGGTGGATCAAACTAGCCCGGCGAGCGAGCTTGCCTCCGGAAATACGGCAACGACCGTTACTCGCCCGCGGCGCCTTCGGCCTGAGCCGTGTCACCACCGCTCTCTTCCACGATGCGCCGCACTGCGGCGTTCAGGTCCGGAGCGCTAAGCACCAGCTCACGCAGCGGCTCCAGCTTCTGGTGGATGGTCGCTCGATGCGCAGGATTCTCCTCCAGCGTTTGGACATACTCCTGCCATTGGCCGGCGAACTTGGCTTCCAGCACGGATTCCAGAGCAGCATTGCGGAGGGAAAGATACTCGATAACATCGAGGAGGCGAAGCGCGAGGTCTTTATCGGAGAGCATTACGGGGCCCTGATGGTCTTCGCTTATTAATCGGCTTAGAAACGAACGCTGACCAGCGATCAGACAAGAGTACCAGCTGTGAGACACATAGCGAAACCTACGCAAGCGTCCAGCATTGCCGGGCAAAACGTCATTCCACCCTATTTCGGTTTTCGGGGCCTGCAGGTGGCGTCTCCAGATCTTCCCGCGGGTGCTTCTTCGGATGTCCGCCGAGTTTGCCGCCCTTCCGTCCCCATTCTGCTGCCTTGTCACCGTATAGCGCCTTGGTTTTGAGTCCGCCTTTTACGCCTTCGCAGTGGCGGCAGACCAGTCGCGTTCCAGGGTGCTTCTCACAAAAAACCTCGGGATCTCTAGTAACTTGCTGCGAGTCTCCAATGCCGTCAAGGACCTGGCCGGATAATGACGTGTGATTTTCTTCCTTTGGGGGTTGCGGCCCAATGTGCTTATCGGACTGAAGTGTCCCAGGCGCATTCGCCTTTAATCTGGTCTCCCGCAAAGCGCGATTCAAGACGTTGTCAATGATCCAGTATTTGTACCCATCATCCCCGTAATAATAGCGGTATGTCGCCGTGCCTCCACGAAACGTGAATTGCTCGTCGCGGCCTGCTCGCGCGATGCGCTCCTGATATAACGCGTAGGGTTGCGGGTACCGCTCCCGAAGCATGTACTCGTGTGGCGCATCAGGATAGGTCACAGCTGATTCCCAAATGACAGTCACGGCAGCAGGTAAAGCGGGCGAAGCCAGTAGGGCCTTAACGGCCTCAGTCAAGGTCCGATCACGAAAATAGCTTGCGACCGCCTTGTGACCGTCCTCCCAGACTTTAGTACTAGGCCGCCAAGTTCCGTGGATTCTGTTGTCGGGAACGATTTGATAGCCGGATGGAGCCTTTCTCAATTCCGCTACTGCTATCTTATTTTCGTAAATGGTAGTCTTGCCAGCGCCTGTTCCGGCGGCAGTGTACACGACCGCGGGCGTTGCGGCCATGTTCACCTCGGCAACGTGCCAATCAGGCGTTACTTTGTTCTCCTCTGCGGGACGACTCTCACTAAACTGCGCGATGATTGGCAGGTGGTCGCTAAGCGACTTGCCAAATACCGTCGCTTCGTCTCCAACCGAGCATCCCTCCAGCGTGGAGGCGAGACTTTTCGACACGAACAAGTGGTCGATCTGATGGCGAAATGTTTTGTCACGATGCCGAAACGTTGGAATGATGGGCTCCTGCTCCGATTTCCGTAAACATTCTGTGAACCCAAGGGTACGTATCTGCCGCAACATCTGCGCACTTCCAGGGATTCTAGTCGGATTTTCCCCATTGATACGTTGCCACTCCGGGTCAAACGTTTCTGAACAATTGAAATCGCCACCAACGATCCAGTTGCCAGTTGTAACCGTGTTGTTGAGCGCACACCGCAGGATGGCCGTGCCGAGTAGGTAGGGATTTTCCGTCCCAAGCGTGGACATATCAACGCCAGCCAGCCTATTTTTATCCACCCGCCATGGACTGTGAACGGACACAACTTGAAGGTCGCCGTAAATCAAGTGAACGGTGCACCTGATGAAATTACCGCGGAAGAATTCGAATTGGCGATTCAGATCTTCACTGTCGGATATAAAGTCTCTTGCAACAATCTTTCCCTTGGCCAATACGCCGGTATGAAATCTTTGATTCCTACCGTCTTCAGTAATCGCCGACCTTAGTAGATAGTCGAACTCATCGCTCACCTGCGCAGGGATATCGCCAACCTCTTGCAGCAAGGCCAGGTCCGGCTGCAATGCTAAGAGAAAATCCCAAACTTCTTTGCTCTTCTTAGACGCGCCCTTGACGTTCCAGCTGATTACTCTCATTAAGTCCCTTCAGTGCGACAGCCAGAAACACTGAATGGTAGAAGTGGACTGGCCTGTATTGAGGTGACTCACGTCACGCAAGGTCGTGACAACACCGGAATATCACCAGATTGAATCGATCCGTTTAAGTATCGGAGTGAAGCAATACGAACAACCACTGGCTCCAAAACAGAAGCGCGGAAGCTTTTGCCTCCGCGCTTCACCTCTATCCAAAGCAATTGTCACTGGCCAGTGATCGGTTACCAGCGCTCACTGGAAATGTTTTACTAATTGCTAGCAGCTAGTGTAGTGCGTCATGCAGATTGCCGATTATTCTGAGCGGCGCGGGCGCGTTTAACCTTCTCCAGGATGTCGCTGGCCTTGGCGGTCCAGATGAAGGGCTTTGGGTTGTCGTTGTGATGGTCGATGTAGTCGAAGATGGCGGTGATCAGTTCCTCGACGCTGCGAAAGACTCCGCGGCGGAGACGGTTTTCGGTCAGGTCGCGGAAGAAGCGCTCCACCATGTTCAGCCATGAGCAGCCTATAGGTGTGAAGTGCATGCGAAAGCGGGGATGGCGGTCCAGCCAGCGCTCGACGCGGGGATGTTTGTGGGTGGCGTAGTTATCCACGATCATGTGGATCTGCTTGTCTTTGGGAATGATGTCATCGATGGCGCGCAGGAACTTCAGCCACTCCTGATGACGGTGCCGGTCGTCGCACATGGAAATGACCTGACCTTCCAGGGCATCCAGCGCGGCAAACAGGGTGGCCGTTCCGTTGCGCTTGTAATCGTGGGTCATGGTGCCGCAACGGCCCCTCTTCAGCGGCAATCCAGGCTGGGTGCGGTCCAGAGCCTGAATTTGGCTCTTCTCGTCGGCGCACAGGACGATGGCGTGCTCGGGTGGATTCAGATACAGGCCGACGATATCTTCCAGCTTCTCCTGGAACCGGACATCGCGGCTGAGCTTAAAGGTCCGCACCTGATGCGGCTTCAGTCCATGCGCATGCCAGATGCGGCGCACACTGGCCTCGCTGATGCCCGCCGCCCGCGCCATGGTGCGCGTCGACCAGTGGGTGGCGTTCGCCGGCTTATTGTGCAGCGTCATCTCCACCACTCGCTTCACCTTCCGCTCCGTGATCGTGCGTGGCTTGCCGGGTCGTGGTGCGTCCTTCTGCAAGGCCGCAACCCCGCCCACCAGGAAGCGGTTCCGCCAGCGCGCCGCCTTCTCCGGCGTCATGTTCATCCGCCCGGCAATCTCCTTGTTCTCCAGCCCGTCTGCGGCCATCAGCACGACCCGCGCCCGCTCCACCACCCGCGCAGGCAAAGAACGTGCTCGTGCCATCCGCTCCAGGACTTCGGTCTGTTCCGGGCTCAGCGTAACTGCGGCGGCGATGCGCATACCCTCTCGTCCTCCATAGTATTGGACGCGCATCGAAGATAATCGTTACTACTTACGACGCACTACACTAGTTGCTGATCGCTTACAACGATCCCATGTTCTGCAGGAACTCGCCGTTCGAGCGGGCCTTGCCCAACTTATCGATCAGCAGTTCCATCGCTTCCACCGGCGACAATGGGTTCAGGATCTTGCGCAGTACCCAGATGCGCGCCAGATCTTCCTTGGGAATCAGCAACTCTTCCTTACGCGTGCCCGAGCGCTGAATATCGATCGCCGGGAATGTGCGCTTGTCGACCAGCTTGCGGTCGAGGATGATTTCCATGTTGCCGGTACCCTTGAACTCTTCGAAGATCACGTCGTCCATGCGCGATCCGGTTTCGATCAGGGCGGTCGCAATGATGGTCAGCGAGCCGCCTTCTTCGATGTTGCGGGCCGCGCCGAAGAAGCGCTTCGGGCGCTGCAGCGCGTTGGAATCCACGCCGCCTGAGAGCACTTTGCCCGAGGGCGGAACGATGGTGTTATAGGCACGAGCCAGACGAGTAATGGAGTCCAGCAGAATCACGACGTCGCGCTTGTGTTCGACCAGTCGTTTCGCCTTTTCGATCACCATCTCGGCCACCTGAACGTGACGCGCGGCGGGCTCGTCGAAGGTCGACGAAATGACTTCGCCCTTCACCGAACGCTGCATGTCCGTAACTTCTTCCGGCCGCTCATCGATCAGCAGCACGATCAGCACGATCTCGGGATGGTTGGTGGTGATGGAGTTCGCCAGGTTCTGCAGCAGCATCGTCTTGCCGGTACGCGGCGGAGCGACGATGAGGCCGCGCTGGCCTTTGCCGACCGGGGTCAGCAGGTCCATGACGCGGGCGCTGATGTTTTCGCGAACCGTCTCCAGCTTGATCCGCTCCTGCGGATACAGCGGAGTGAGGTTATCGAAGAGGATCTTGTTGCGCGCCTCTTCGGGCGACTCGAAGTTGACGGCTTCAATCTTGACCAGCGCGAAATATTTTTCGCCTTCATGCGGCGGGCGGACCTGGCCGCTGATGGTGTCGCCGGTTTTCAGATCGAACTTGCGGATCTGCGACGGCGAAACGTAGATGTCGTCCGGACCGGGAAGATAGTTGTAATCGGGCGAGCGGAGAAAACCGTAACCATCAGGCAGGATTTCCAGCACGCCTTCGGCGAAAATGTGTCCTTCTTTTTCGCTTTGGGCTTGCAGGATCTTGAAGATGAGGTCCTGCTTGCGCAGGCCGCTGGCGCCGGGTAGCTCGAGAGACCGAGCTATGCGGGTCAACTCGGTGATGTTCTTTTCTTTCAGTTCTGAGATTGTCATGTTCACCTACGGGGATTTTGCGGAAGGGCGGGCCGGAGGAACGTGCAGAGGAAGCGCCAAAGGCGCGACGCGCTTACGCAGCGCGCCGCTGGCCTTCGGTAGCAGTCTCCGGTTCAACAATCACTGCGCGGCGGTCCGCGTCAGCGATACGATGCAGTACCTCATTCGTCGTGTCCTGAATACGCGTGTTGGGCTTGTGGAACTTCCGCGTTGCCTTGGAAGCCAGCTGACACAGCGTGTAACGATTGCGCAGAGTGTGTACTGCCTCAAATACCAGTTCAGACCTCATTGATGTATGTCTCCTATGGTGTATGAATGAATGTTTCGGGAGCCCGGCCAGAATGAAATTATTGCTCCTTGCGTAAATTCGAGCGATGGGAACCGACTGCTAATCAAAATTACTGCGGCAGGAGCTAATTGCTTAGATGCTGCTCGAGTGGTATCGGTTCGGCATTTTTCGCCTGCCATCCGCGGCTCCTTTACTGCAGAAACCTTTGTTTGGCAATAACTTACCTGTACCTTGTCCGCTTCCGGCATAGTGGCGTAATACCGGAGATTGCCTTCCTGTTTCCCTGATGATGGCTTTCAGTGGGGGCCGTTTCGGGGCAGGACGTTTTGGACTGGCCTTATGGACCTTGCCTTACGTAAAAACAGTAAGGTAGTCGCCTCGGTTCGCCGCAGTCAAGGAAAATCGCGTCCCGAATCATTCCACTAACGTCTTACTAACAGTACCCACCGGATGCCCCTTAGACGCAGCATTCGCCCAAACGTTGCTAACTATTTTGTAACCCAATAATAGTCAATAAGTTGCGGGCGGCGGCGCTTCCGTTGCCCGCGTCCGAAAGGGGGTCCGGTTTTCCACAACTTGGGCTCGACGGGCCACCGAATGAATTTCACCCTGGTCGTGACTGAGGCGGACGTAGTGCCTTGCGGCGGCGCGCTAACTCGCGCTCGACTTCCTCCAGCCAGTGCAGTTCCGTCTCAAACTGGGCGATGACCAGCTTGATCATCCAGACGGCTTCGTGGCTCTGGTGGCCTACCTCGTCGAGGACTCCAGCAAGCGTATCGCGCTCGTGCGCCAGTTGCTGCTCGATATACCGGCGGCGGCGTTGCAGCTGCCGCTTGGCGATGCCGGGACGCGCCAGCCAGGACAGAGCCATCCAGGTCAGGAATGGCGGCCGCTCCCGCTGCTCGGCCCAATCCTCGCGCTCCAGCGCAGAGGCCAAGGCGTCGCGCCCGCGCTTAGTTGTGGCGAAGACGCGCCTTTCTGGACCCAGTTGCGGTTCGTCGTTGCCGGCGGCTCGCACCAGTCCGAGCCGCAGCAATTTCTCCAGCGAGTAATAGACCTGCGGGCGCGAGATGCCGGCCCAATCACGCACTTGGCGCCGCTCGAGTTCCCCGTTTGCTTCGTAACCGTGCATAGGCCGCTCGGCTAACAGGCTGAGCAGAACCAGGTCCGGAGTGGTCAGTTTTTGCGTCTTGGACATCAGCGTTTAGCCGTTCGTTGCGGATTGGACGCCGGTGATCGACGCTGTCCCGCGGCTGCACGTTTGCGCTCACGGCTCCAGTACCACCACTGGCGCATGGCGAGCGGAAGCTCTGGATCGCGCGCCTGCGCCACGGCCGCGGTGAACACGTCGAGCACACAGATGTCCTGGCGCTCGCCCCTGATCCGGCAAAGCCGCTCATACATTTCCTTGGGCTCCTCGCGGGCAAGCTGCCCCACGGTCTTTACCCCGAGCCTCTCGAAATCCCGCAACATTGCCGGACCTACCGAGGTCAGATTTCGAAGTTGTGGCAATAGATTTTGCATGGTCACGGCGAATTCCCCTTGACAGCGTAGTCGGAGTCGCCTAGCGTACAGCTAGTCTAATTTAGACTAGTACGGCAAGCAAGGAGCAAATTCACATGTTCGCCAAGAAGATGCTGGGCTTGGTTGCGATTTGCGCTTTGACGATCACCTGCGCTGTCAGCGCTCAGGAGGAGCAGATGACGACCCATGTAAAGCGAGTGACGCCGGTGTTGTTTGTGGAAAACGTCGAGGCCTGCCTGGAGTTCTGGGAGCGGCTGGGATTCAAGCGCGCGATGGAAGTGCCCGACGGGGAAACGCTGGCCTTTGCCGCCGTGCAAAAGGATGGCGTAGAGGTGATGTACCAATCGATCGCGTCGGCGCTAAAAGACCCCTCGGCAACGGCTGCCACCAAGCAGCGAATCGACTCCAGCGCGTTTCTATATGTGGAGGTGACGGACCTGGACGCAATCCTGGGTGCGCTGAAAGGCACGAAGCTCGAAGCAGAAAAGCACACTACATTCTACGGAGCCACAGAGATCGTGGTGCGCGATCCCGGCGGACACTTCGTTACCTTCGCTCAATTCGCACAACCGGCACACTAGCTATGCCCAGAAGGTCCGGTCCAGCGTCCGATACTGAATCGCTTCGGCGATGTGCCCCGGCTCGATCACCTCGCTGTCGGTCAGATCCGCGATGGTTCGGGAGACCTTCAGGATGCGATCGTGAGCCCGCGCACTGAGTCCCTGCTTGACCATGGCGCGCTCCAGCAGGTGCTCGGAGTCCGTGCCCAGCTCACAGTATTTGCGGATCTCGCGCGAGCCCATCTGGGCATTGGCATAGATGCGTTCGCCGCCGGAATGAAAGCGCTGCAGCTGTAGCTCGCGCGCCTGCATCACGCGCTTGCGAATATCGGCGGAGCTTTCGGGTGTCGCTCCGCTGCGCAGCTCGCGATAGTTCACCGAAGGCACATCGATGTGGATGTCGATGCGGTCGAGTAGCGGACCGGAAATCTTCGAAACATAGCGCTGAATCATCATCGGACTGCAACGGCACTCCCGCAGACGGTCGTTGAAGTAACCGCAAGGGCAGGGATTCATGGCGGCTACCAGCATGAAACGTGCTGGGAAGGTGAGCGACATGGCGGCTCGCGCGATGGTAACCACGCCATCTTCGAGCGGTTGTCGCATCACCTCCAGCACGTTGCGCGGAAACTCCGGCAGCTCATCCAGGAAGAGCACGCCATGATGCGCGAGGGAAACCTCGCCGGGCCGCGGAATCATGCCGCCGCCGATCAGCCCGGCGTCGGAGATGGTGTGATGAGGCGAGCGAAATGGCCGGGTGCCGACCAGTCCGCTGCTGGCGTCCAGCACCCCGGCAACACTGTGGATCTTGGTGGTTTCCAGGGCCTCAGCAAAAGTCAGCGGTGGGAGCACCGTTGCCATGCGCTTGGCGAGCATGGTCTTGCCTGAGCCGGGCGGTCCGATCATCAACAGGTTGTGACCGCCCGCGGCCGAGATCTCGATGGCACGCTTGGCCGTCTGCTGGCCGCGCACATCGCGAAAGTCGACCAGGAAGCTCTGGGTATCTTCCAGCAGCGCCTTGGTGTCGACCTTCACCGGTTGAACTCCATTGCCGGTATTCAGCAGCTGCACCACCTGCATCAGCGACGTGACCGGGTAGACCTCAACGCCTTCGACCAGTGCAGCTTCGCGCGCGTTGACTTCAGGAACGATCAGCTTGCGAATGTGATTGTTACTGGACATTACCGCGATCGGCAAGGCCCCACGTATGGCGCGTACTCCTCCGTCGAGTGAGAGTTCACCAACAAACACCGCGTCCTCCGGAGGCTTGTGGCTCAGACCCCCGTACGCGCCGAGAATGCCTAGCGCCATGGGCAGATCGAAGCCGGAGCCTTCCTTGCGAATATCGGCCGGCGCAAGATTAATGGTGATGTTCGTGGAAGGAATGTCGTAACCGCTGTTTTTCAACGCGGCGCGAATGCGCTCGCGGCTCTCCCGAACCGTAGTGTCCGGCAGGCCCACGGTAGTAAAGTAATCTTTCTCGGATTTTGCCGGCGCGACATCGACCTCAACCTCTACCAGGTTAGCGTCAATGCCGTAAACGGCGGCGCTGAGTGTCTTGTAGAGCATGCAAGGGCGTGCACGCCCACCACAGGAGTCAAGTGATAGCAGAATGGCCCGGCGAAGGGTGTGACCGCTCTCACGTCAGAGCGTGACGAAGCCAGGACGTCCGCCCTCTTACCATCAATCCAACCATTCTCCGGATTCCGGCCAGGCGTAACCCAGAACGATAGTTAAGGCCAGGGTCAGGAAGAACATCGCCCACAGCGGATGTGCGGGCCAGATGGTACGCGTCAAGCCCAGCATCCAAGCTGCGGTTCCTACGATGCTTGCCAGCAAAGAAGCCTTCAATGTCTTCATGGATCCACTCCGGAAAACGGAAATACCGGTATGGTGTTCCTGCTTACGTTCGTTGGGGGGCATTTTCGAACCGAACCACCGCCCGCCTGGGGGGTTCGGTCAGCCAAACCCGGCTAGGCCGCTTCCTGGGCAAACTTCCGAATCTCCTCCAGTTGCGCCTGCGCCTTCTGAATACTCCGTCCCACGACCGCCTGGTCGACAAAGCGCCGCACACGTTCATGTCCCGGCTTGCGGGAGTACGCATAGAACCAGAGCATTCCTGCCATCCCAATCACACCCACGGCGATGCTACCCCAAATGACCGAGGGCGCGTGGGCGTAAAGGTTCACGTGAATCAGTCCCAAAAGCACCATCACCAGCGGAATCCACAGGAACCACCAAGTCAAGCCGGCGACGATGCCTCCCACGATGTAGGCGCGGCGGACGCGCGCCAGCCGGTCCTGGATTTCCAGCACCGAACCGGCATAATCGATGTTAGCTATCGCGCCCATCACCACGCCGGCAGCAATAATGCACCCGACTCCGTAGGCGTTGACTGCTACTCCCGCAACGATGACGGAGATGGCGGTCGGCCCGCTGCTCCATAAGGCTGCTGCCAGGAACAAGAAAGCGAGGCCGAAAAACAGTTGTAGGATCTGTCCGAAAAATAGCGGGCGGAGCCGGGAGCGGGCGTTCGCCAGCTTCCGGTCGGTGTACAGGGCGAGGCTGATGGCGTTCTCGCGCTTCATATGCTGATTCAGGGTCTCCCAAGTCGTCTTCAGTTCTTCGAGTTCCATAGTGCCTTTCCCTTCGCGATGGGGTTATTGACCGGCTAAATCTCCACCCGGATTTTCTGCTTCAGCCGGTTCACCTTGGTAGACACATTTGTAGGCGTGATACCCAGGATTTCGGCGATCTCCCGCTGACTCTTGTCGTCCAGGTAAAGCAGCAGCAGGGCGCGATCGAGTGGCGACTGCCGTCCGATAAATTTCTTTAAGCGCTGCAGGCGGTCCTGAAGGGCGCCATCGTCGGACACGATGGCGGTGTCGTGCAGGGTTTCATCCAGTGGTACAGACAGCCCGCGATGCCGGACCTCTTTCCTCACAAAGCTGATTGCCACATTCAAGGCGATGCGATACATCCAGGTGGAAGCGGTACGCCCCGGATCGTAGCGCGGCCAGGCTCGCCAGAGTTGCGCCACGATGTCCTGAACCAGGTCGGCGCGGTCGTCGGGGTGCCAGCAATAGGCGTTGGCTACCTTGTAGACGATTCCCTGATGCGCCTGGAGAAGAGCTTCGAACTCCTGCTGCTGCTGGTCTTGCATGTTGTTGAAGCTTTTCTCCTCGAAGTGACCAGCACGATATTCGCACCGTCAACCATCTGTCTGCATAGTGTTTCGCTGCGAGGAGTGAAATGTCACAGGGCTGCGGAAGAATTCTTGCCTGGTAAGAGGAAACCGGCAAGGGGGCGTTGCGGAGGGAGCCTTTCAGAAGGCGTCTTGAATTCCAACCAAAACGAGAAAGGGCGGAATTCTAGTCCGGAAGCGCAACGCCCAGTTGCACATCCGATGCCGTGAGGCCAAGAATTCCGCCAACCGATAAACCCTGAATCTCGCTATGTTGCGCTGAAGGTTGCCTTCCCTGATGCGATCCCAATAAAGGCATTCTGGCATCCCACCCCTTCTGCGCCAATGCCCCATATGCCGTAGAGCCCCTACAACTTCGGTTGTACGGAAACGGAAATCGGCGATTCGCGGCATCACTGGCCCGCCGCACCCCGCTTTGGTATCTTCGAGCCATGCCCCTTTCCTCCAGTATCTGCGGCGTGGTTCTTGCGGCCGGCTTCTCCACTCGAATGGGGCGTGACAAGGCGCTGCTGCCCTGGCCCCCGGTTGCCGAAGGAACGCCAGTGGCGAACACTTTCCTGGGCGCGACAATTGATCTGCTGCAGGCCTATTCCGATCTGGTGATTGTGGTGGCTGGAAAGAATGCTCCCCACATTACTCCTGTCGTCTACGAGCACGGCGCATTTCTGGCGGTGAATCGTGATCCCGAGCGCGGGCAGTTCAGCTCGCTGCACGTTGGTTTGCAGGAGGTCCTGGAACGCGGACGCGATGCGGCCTTTATCGCGCTCATCGATCGTCCCCCCGCGCTGCCGGGAACCGTGAAGACATTGCGCGAGACGTTTCATTATGCCGATCCGAACGTGTGGGCTGTCGTGCCCGAGGTCATTCGCGATGGTGAAGCCGTGCACGGACATCCGATCCTCATTGGGCGCGAGATGATGGAAGCGTTTCTGCGCGCGCCCGTTACCGGCAACGCCCGCGACTGTTGAGCATCAGTACCAGGAGCACGTGCAGTATCTGCCGGTCGACGATCCTCGACTGGGCGTCAATATCGATACGCCTGAAGACTACGCGCGGCTGGCCCGCACCGAGATGATCTCGTCGGAGAAGCAGTTTTGAGCTTTTCTACTCCCGCAGAGTTTGTCGATTCCGTTCTAGGTTGAAACCCTCAATCGCGGTCTTCGACTGCGACGGCACGCTGTGGAGCGGCGACGCCGGCGCCGATTTCTTCTACTGGGAGATCGAGCGCGGCATCGTCATCCCGGAGATGGCGGAGTGGGCACACGGGCGATACGACGGATACAAAGCCGGAGACGTCAGCGAAGTACAGATCTGCGGCGACATGGTCACCATGAATCGCGGGGTGCCGCATGAGAAGCTGCGGCGCGCCGCAGCGGAGTTTTTCGACGAAGTGGTTAGTCATCGCGTTTTTCCTGAATTGCAGGAGTTGACGCGCAGGCTGATCGAACAGGGCTGCGAGTTGTGGGCGGTGTCGTCCACTAACGACTGGGTGGTCGAGGTGGGAGCCGAGCGCTTCGGCATACCAAGTGAGCGCATACTCGCGGCCTGTGTGCACATCGAGGATGGCCTTGCCAGCGACCGCCTCATCCGCGTGCCTACGGATGAACTGAAAGTCGTCGCCATTCGCGAAGTAATCGGGAAGTCGATGGAAGCCGTCTTCGGCAATTCGGTACACGATCAGGCGATGCTGGAACTGGCAAAGTGGCCTTATTGCGTGAACCCTAATCCGGACCTGGAGCAGATTGCGCAGGAGCACGGGTGGCCGGTGTATCGGCCGGTGGGGATGAAGAAGCAGCTCTGAAAGGGCAGCTTCAGGTTAGGTGCGCACATGAGACCATACAAATCCCTCCTGTCAACCCAAGCGCAGCGTAGCGGAGCCGAGGGACCGCTACCAGAGCGGGGATTCTTGTTTTAAGGTAGCGGTGCTTCGACATCGGCAGCCGCAGCGGGACGACTGCTTAGGAGGACATGCCTGATCAAGGTTCTTGCGCCGACTTAGATACTCATGAACATCTCCGCGAAAGTGGTCAATCAAAAGCACGAATACACTGTCACGCTGAACACCGCTGGCCACGAACGCTCGCTGAACATTCCTCCCAAGCCTGAAGGCTTCGGCTCCAGCGTGAATGGGGGCGAACTCCTCTTTCTCGCGCTGGCCACTTGCTATTGCAACGATCTGTATCGCGAGGCGAAGAAGCGGAACATCGTCATCGAGCAATTGCAGGTAGAGGTATCCGGCGAGTTCGGCGGTGAAGGAGAAGGCGCGCGCAACATCAGTTATCGCGCCCAGTCGTGGCCGATGCGCCCGAAAACAAGATTCTGGAGCTCATGCGGGACACAGATGCGGTGGCCGAGATTCACAACACGCTACGCGCTTCAACGCCAGTGGCGCTGACCCACTGTGAGGCTCGACAGCATAAATCGTAAGAACCACGTTCAGGTTATGTCATTCCGAGCCGAGACTGTCGAAGCAGCCTCAAACGCCAAGCCTCTTGCCCGGATAGCGGTCCTTCGACTTCGGCGTGCAACATCGGCACGCCTCCCCTCAGGATGACACCCCTGTACATTGGTGCGGTCTGAAATTAACGAGCTGCTCTGGCAGCAAGTCGCAATGAAAATGCCCGCCAGCGCGGCGGGCATTCACATACAAACTGAACCTCTCTTACGCTTTTTCCAGATTCAGCGCGCGCTTGAACGAGCCTTGATCGTTCTTGATCTTTTCCTGGAGCAGCATGATCGCGTAGATCAGTTGCTCGGGACGCGGCGGGCAGCCCGGCACGTAGACATCTACCGGGATCCACTGATTCACGCCCTGCACCAGCGCGTAGTTGTTGAACACGCCGCCCGAGGTCGCGCACGCGCCCATCGATATCACCCACTTGGGCTCAGGCATCTGCATGTAGAGTTCGCGAATTACCGGCGCCATCTTCTGCGAGACGCGGCCGGCAATGATCATCAGGTCCGACTGGCGCGGCGACGGGCGGAACACCTCGGCGCCGAAGCGGGCGATATCGAAGCGCGAGGCGCCCATGGACATCATCTCGATGGCGCAGCAGGCCAGGCCGAAGGTCATCGGCCAGATGGAATTGCGGCGCACCCAGTTCACCACGGCGTCGAGCGACGCCAGCACCACACCCTCGTGCTGCTGCTCGCCAAAGGTCGCGCGCAGAATACCGCGACGGCTCTGGTCGGAGCCGACGAGATTGTCGAAGCGCTCGGCACCGGTCTCCGGATTGTCAAAATGCGGCATGCGATGTTCAGCCATATCGAGTCCTATTATACCTATCGTTTTTGATGCACTGGCAGCGATGCGGACGCAACTCCCGGTTCCTGCTCCCAAGCGCTACCGGTCCGACAATTGTCATCACGACGACGGCTTCAGCCGAAGGAGGGACCTGCTTTGGCCGGCTCTCGTAAAGGTCCTGCTGCTGCGGCCAAACAGCAGATCCCTCGCTGCGCTCTGATGACAAGAACTGAAGAAGCGGCTGACTTTATCGGCATAGGTCGGGCGGGTATCAGCAGTCGCGATGCAGCAGCTTGAACATCTGCACCGTCGCTAAGCTCCCGCCGAAAGCCAGCGGAACATCCGCCTTCTCTGCCTCGACGAACCCATGGGCGCGATAAAGCGGAACTCCCGTCAGGGTGGAACGCAGTTCCAACCGGGTGAAGCCCTCGGCGGCAGCCGCGTCTTCCGACGCACGCAGGATGGCGCTGCCGCCGCGGCGCTCGTAGCCCGGCCGCACGAAAAAGGCGCGAATCCGGGCGGCGTCCGTGGCCGGATCCAGCAGAGCGTCCTCTCTCCCCGAACGGCGGTCACTACCGAACATGGTTCGCCGGCGGCTCCATCCACCGCAGCCGACAATGACGCCGTCGATCTCGGCTACGAAATAGGTCTGGTCGCGGATCAACTGCCGGTCCACTCCGAAGACCGAGCCCAGCGCCGCCTCGCGTTGCTCTGTGGTGTAGTCGGGAGCCTGCAGCACGCGCACCGACTCCGCAATCAACGACTCCAGGATCTCAATCTCGCCCAGAGCAGCCACTCGAATTGTCAGCCCGGTCTGCATGCCGACTCGTTGCCCGGCGCGGGGCCTCGTTCCAGGCCTGGTTTTGGGCTAGAGCGGGCCTCACACGGTCAGCACCACTTTACCGAACATCTCGCTCTTGGCCAGGTACTCATGTGCGGCGCGGGTCTCGCTCAAGGGGAAAGTGCGATCGACAACTGGCTTCAGCTTGCCGGAGAAGACGTGTTTCAGGACTTCATGCAACTCGCCCATCTCTCCCATGTACGAACCCAGCAGCGAGAGTTGCTTGGCGAAGAGCACGCGCAGATCAAGCTGGGCTTCAAAGCCGGTGGTCGCGCCGCAAGTAATGAGTGTGCCGCCCGGCTTGAGCGAGCGCACGCTGTCCGGCCAGGTTGCAATCCCAACATGCTCGAAGACAATGTCGACCCCGCGCTTGTTGGTGATGCGGCGTACTTCGTCGGCAATCTTCTGCTTGTAGTGGTCGATGGTGTGGTCTGCGCCAAGTTCGTGCGCCTTGGTCAGCTTCCGCTCGTCGCCCGCGGTGGTGATGACTTCCGCGCCCAGCATCTTCGAGATTTGAATCGCCGCGGATCCGACGCCAGAGCCCGCGCCCAGCACCAGCACCGTCTGTCTTGCGCGCAGACGTGCGCGTCCCAACAACATGTGCCACGCCGTAAGAAACACCAGCGGGACGCTGGCTGCATTCACAAAGTCGAGCGAGTCGGGGATGGGAATCACCTTCTCGCGGGTTACAGCGATCAACTCGCAGTTGCCGCCGTCAACTGTGTTGCCCAGCACCGCGAACTGCGGACAGAAATTCTGATGGCCGGCCATGCACTGCTCGCAGTGATTGCAGAAGTACATGGGCGCCAGCAGCACGCGCGTTGCCGGCTTGATGTCGCTAATGTACTCACCGCTCGCGACCACCTCGCCTGCAACGTCGCTACCCAGAATGTGCGGGAAAGCGATGCCCTTCAGTCCGCCGCGTGCCCACAGATCAAGATGGTTCAGCGAGCAGGCGCGAACCCGCACCAGCACCTGGTCTTTGCGCAACACCGGATCAGGCGCGTCTTCGTACTTAAGAACTTCGGGACCACCGAATTCATGAATGCGGACCGCTTTCATTGGGTAATTCCTTTCTGGCTATTCACAAAAGAGCGTTCAAAAACTGCATAACCCCATTCGCGGAGAAACGGAGAGATGAGACGGGCCGCTACCTGTTGCGGTCATCCCGAACTATCTCTTCTGCCGAGAGAAACCCAAATCCGCCGCAGCCGTTTTCGTCGCCTTCCCAGAGAGCAAAGCGAACTTCGAGCTGGTCTCGAATTGCATGGAGTTTTGGGGCGATTAACTTTGTCGCAAGTTCAATAGCCTGAAAGGCATCCACTCCCGCAGCATGTTTCACCTTCTCATCCGCAATTCCAGTGATCTGAATGAGACAGAGGTAATCGGGCCCTGCGTCCCACAAAACAGGCTTACCCATTTTGACTACGATTCGGCGACTGGGATCTCCTACTACGAACAACTCTCTGATTGCGATAACGTCGCAGACATCGTCGAGGTTCATGTTGCAATTCTAGTCTGGATTGATTTCCGCCCGCCCGTAGTAGCTTGCAGTGGAGCAAACCGCAGAGCGTTTTAAGCGCGCATAGGGCATTGCGCAAAGCTGGAGCGGCACTTCTCCTATCTATCTCAGAGCGCCCAAATCACTAAAGAACATTACGATGTGTGGTCACGCGACCTGTACCATGTCTCCCGACACCATTCCGCTGGACAAGTTCGGAGGGCCATCATGATGCATGCCAAAATTGCATTCACCACCATTCTGTTCGCCTCGTTGATAAGCCCAGGCGCTTCGCTCGGCCAGAACTCTTCCACAACCCAGCCTCGTGCCCGCGACTTCGGCATCCCTTTTGACGGCACGCCTGGACCGCTGAATGCCATCACCGATGTTGCCGGTGTCGAAGTTGGTTACAAGACGCTGATCTCCGGCGAAGGACGACTCGAGGTGGGCAAAGGCCCAGTGCGAACGGGCGTAACGGCCATCCTGCCGCGCGGCAGGGGCAACATGAAGGCCGTGTTCGCAGGATATTTCGCCGGCAACGGCAATGGCGACATGACCGGCACTCACTGGATCGAGGAGAGCGGCCTGCTGGAAACGCCCATCCTCATTACCAACACCGGCAGTGTGGGGGTAGTGCGCGATGCCGCAGTGGCCTGGCTGGTCAAAGAGAAGCATCCCGGCGAATTCTGGTATCCGGTGACGGCCGAGACCGCAGACTGGCCGCTGAACGACATTAAGGGGCAACACGTTACCGCACAAGACACCTGGGACGCGCTGAACTCCGCGACCGGCGGCTCGATCCTGGAGGGCAATGTCGGCGGAGGCACCGGCATGATTTGCAACGGCTTCAAGGGCGGCACCGGCACATCGTCACGGATCGTGGAAACTTCGGACGGCAAGTACACGGTCGGTGTTCTGGTGCAGTGCAACTATGGCGGCTCCAGCCAGCTTCACGTGGCGGGCATCCCTGTGGCTCGGGAAATGAAGCTGCAGAAGCCTTGCGTCGAAAAGAAGCTCGATCCCCCGGTGCTGTTGTGGAGCGGAAAACCCGCTCCGGTATGCGAAGGTACGGTTGCCCGCACGGCTGATGGCGTGCACGCGCCCGGAGATGGGTTCCATCATCGTGATCGTCGCCACTGACGCGCCGCTGACCCCGGACCAGCTAAAACGCCTGGCGCGCCGTGTCTCCGTGGGATTGGGCCGTCTGGGTGCAATCGAAGGAGACGAGTCGGGCGACATCTTCCTGGCGTTCTCGACTGCCAATCCCGGAGCCGATGAAGGTAACAGCGCCGAACCGCCATTCACGCAGGCCAACGCGAAGGTCGAACGTATGCAGAGCTGGAAGATGGATCCGATCTTCACTGCCGTCGTGCAGGCAACGGAGGAGTCGGTGATCAACGTTCTGGTCGCCGCCAAGACCATGGTCGGCGCCGACTACTGGATGATGCCTGCGATCCCGCACGATCAACTGCAGGAAGTGCTGCGCAAGCATGGGATGCTGACGAAATAACCGAGCAACAGTTGCTGATTGGACTGTGTTCGCGAATTGCCTACAATATAAGGTTCTCCCGGAATCGAGGCTCACTTTGCAGCGATCGAGAGTCCAAACAGTCCTCCTCCTGGTGGCAGCGGTTGTTCTGGGCGGATATGTTTTGTGGCACGGCGGCTCGGGAAGTGCAGCGCCAGCCTTCTCGTTGCCGGAGATTGATGCCGGCCAGGTCGACCTTGCTGCCTACTCGGGCCGGCCGGTGCTGCTCATCTTCTGGACAACATCCTGCCCCATCTGCCAGCACGAGCTTCCCTTGCTGAACCGCATGGATCCCGAGTTCCGAAGCAGAGGGATCTCGGTGGTAACGATCTGCCTGGGCGGAGCGGATGAGACGCGCGATTACCTGAGTGCGAAAAGGATCGCGCTCAAAACGCTGTATGACGTGGACGGGAAAGTTGGAAGGGCCTATCGCGTCGGCGGCATGCCCAAGCTGGTGTTGATCGACAAGGACGGCAGGGTTAAGGACAGTTCCTCGGGCTGGACATCGGAAACTGTTCTGCGGGAGTGGATGGATTCGGTTTAGCGAAAACGCGCTTGGAATAGCCCGGTTCTGAATTGCTGCTGCCAACATCTAAGCTGGTGTAGGGTTGTTCCAGCCATTCGCTGCTAGTTGCTGTCTCATGGATATTTACGAACAAATCGTGCAGCTTCGCCGGGAAGGACGGCGGGGAGCCGTCGCCACCATCACGAATGTCCGCGGCTCGATCCCGTCGTTCCAAACCGCGAAGATGCTGGTGCGCGATGATGGCTCCATCGCGGGCACCATCGGCGGCGGCTGCGTTGAGGCCGAAGTGTGGCAGGCGGCACGCGAAGTGATGGAGCAGGAGAAGCCGCGCTCGCTGACCTTCAACCTCAACAACAATCCCAAGTACGACACCGGCCTGGTCTGCGGGGGCACGCTCGAGATCTTCATTGAACCCGTGCTGCCACCAGCGCTGCTGTATGTCTTCGGCGCCGGGCACGTAGCCTACAACCTGTACAAGATTGCGGCGATTGCCGGCTTCGAGGTTGTGATCATCGACGATCGCGAGTCTTACGCCAACCGGGAGCGCTTCCCCGATGCGCGCGAGGTTATTGCCGAGGACTTTGACGCGGTAACCGCGCGGCTGCTGGTGCCGGAATCGTCCTACATCGTGATTGTCACCCGCGGGCATCGTGACGACATGCGGGTGTTGCGCTGGGCCATTAACGCCAATGCTCGCTACCTGGGCATGATCGGCTCCAGGCGCAAGACCATCTCGATCTACAAGGAGTTGGAGAAGGAAGGCATTCCGGCCGAGAAGTTCGCCAACGTACACGCGCCGGTGGGGTTGGAGATTGGCGCGGTTACGCCGGAAGAAATCGCAGTAGCGATCGTGGCCGAGATGATTGCCGAGCGCCGCCACGCCCTGCCCAACATTGCCAGCAAGATGTATTCCTACCCGGCAAGCCGTGAGGAGCAGGACACAGTGCAGGAAGAAACCACGCAGACACCGTAAACGGCGGCAGCATTGATTGCGGCGGCTCTGACGAGCATAATCTACCTTCCCATGCGGCTCCGGTTTACCGCGGGGCCGCATAAATCATTTTCACCACAGAGGCACGGAGTTCACAGAGAGAGAATCTTATTGATTTTGCCAACCTCCGTGTTCTCCGTGCCTCCGTGGTGACTAAGCTCTTGCCTGCAAACCGAAAGGGCTCCGAATCGATGAACTATCTCTCGCGCCAGAAGAAATTCGCGCACACCCTGGCCGAAAGCCATGTTGACGGCTTCCTCGTCACGCATCCAGCGAATCTGCGCTATCTCTGCGGCTATACCGGCAGCAACGGGCTTCTGCTTTTTCTCGCGGGACGGCCGGTGTTCTTCACCGACGGCCGTTACACACAGCAGGCACGGGAGGAAGTGGAAGCAGCGCGTGTCGTCATCGCCAAGGGTCCGCTGCTCGAAGCCGCCGGCAAACTCGTTAGCGCAGTCAAATCGGCGACGATCGGCTTCGAGGCCGACCTCACGACGGTCGCCGCAGCCAATCAGTTCCGCAAGCTCGGGCACAAGAAAATTACCTGGAAATCGACCTCGGGGCTGATCATGCGGCAGCGCCTGATCAAAGATGCCGCGGAATTGAAGATCATTCGCGAGGCAGTCAATCTGGGCGCAGCCGTGTACGAAAGTGCTGAGCATTCGATTCAATCTGGTACCCGCGAATCGGAGGTTGCCGGACGCCTGGAATTTGCTGCGCGCCAGGCGGGCGCCGATGGCATGTCGTTCGACACCATCGTTGCGGGCGGGAAACGCTCTGCCCTGCCTCATGGCCGAGCCACCGGCCGGCCGATTCCTCGACGTGGGTTCGTGGTGGTAGATTCCGGGGTTGTGCTGGAGGGTTATTGCTCGGACATGACGCGGACGGTGCACGTCGGTCGCGCCAATCGGGAGGAGCGCGGGTGGTACTCGGCCGTGCTCGAGGCGCAACTGGCTGCCATCGACGCCGTTAAAGCAGGAGTGACCGCCGGTGAAGTCGACGAGGCGGCGCGAAGCGTCCTGCGCCGTGCCAGGCTGGACCGCTACTTCACACATTCCACCGGACACGGCGTGGGACTGGAGATCCACGAACCCCCGCGGCTTGGGCGCGACCAGCAGGAAGAATTACAGCCAGGCATGGTCATCACGATCGAGCCCGGAGTTTACATTCCAGAGCGGGGCGGCATCCGGATCGAAGACATGGTACTGGTGACCAACAACGGCTGCGAAATATTAACCCCGGTCGGAAAACAATTGATCGAAATGTGAAGGTTGGTCCAGCACTTTTGCCCGCTGGAATTCAGACATTGTGCGATATCTTTTTACGCGAGCAAATTCAACCATCAAGATTGGAGGCCGATGCTGAGCACATTCCAGGATCTGTTTATACTCGTCGCCTCCACGGCCGGCTCGCTGTTGTTTATGTGGGCGTTGAACCGGATCTGGCCGCAGGAGAAGCGTCGTGAGCACAACGACCAGATTGGTTGGCAACTGACCGCGTTGGGAACCACATACGCAGTGATTCTCGGCTTCATGCTGTATGCGGTCTGGACGACGTTCGGTGCGGCGGACCTGAATGCGGATCTCGAGGCGGACGCCGTAGTCAACGTCTACAGGGTCGCCGATGGCCTGCCCGAACCGCAGCGGACGCAGGTCAGAGGCCTGGCTCAAACCTATGCCGACGTGGTGCTCAACCAGGAATGGCCACAGATGGCGCGCGGAGAGATTCCAAATGAGAGCCGCGACCTGAACGGACAGATGTGGCGCGCGGTGATGTCGATCAAGTCAACGACTCCGACCCAGCAGGTGGCGGAGGACCAGGCTCTTACGCAATTGGCAGCCCTGACCCAGTATCGCCGCACTCGGATCCTGCAGAGCACGGATAGCCTGCCAACGGTACTTTGGGGAGTGCTCATCGTAGGGGGCATCCTGAGCGTGGCGTCCGCGTGCCTGTTCGGCTCGGCAAATGAGACGCTGCACAGCATGCAGGTTTTCGCTTTCTCCCTTCTGATCACGCTGGGGTTGGTGGCTATTGCGGATATCAATCGGCCCTTCCAGGGCTCGGTGCACGTACATAACTTCGGATTCGTCCGCGCAGTGGAGAATATGACTCCCTAAGGTGACGCGGGCTTTGCAAAGTGAGCGCCAACGTTGATAATGTCTGATTGCCTTGTTTTCGTGGGTGTAAACCAAGGACGATCAGGGCTCCAGATAAGCACAGTTTCCAGTTTGTTTCCTTACCGCAACGCACCTTAAGGCAGTCACACGGCACATTCATGAATCAAAAGGAAATCAAAGAACTCATCGAGCTGCTGGTGGAAAAGGACATCACCGAGTTCGAACTCGAACGCGGCGATATGAAGCTGCACGTCAAGCGCGGCAGCTCGGCCGCTCAAATTGTGCAGGTCGCACCCGCACTGCCGGTGGCAGTGGCGGCGGCGCCCTCGGCTCCTCCGCCTTTATCATCGACTGCAACTCCGTCGTCCCAACCGGCTGCAGCGTCAGTACCGGCGGCTCCCGCTGAGGCGGCGGATGCGGACCTCGTCATTGTGAAGTCGCCGATTGTAGGCACGTACTACGAAGCGCCTTCGCCTGGGACACCCCCTTTCGTCAAAGTCGGCGATACCGTCAAGGACGGGCAGGTTCTGTGCATCATTGAAGCCATGAAGCTGATGAACGAAATCGAGGCCGAGGTCTCCGGCGTGATTGTGAAGATGTTTGTCAACAACGGGAGCCCGGTTGAATATGGCATGTCCCTGTTCGGCATTCGCAAACAGTAACCGGACCCGATCGAACGCCTAAATCATATTCATGTTCAAGAAAATCCTAATTGCGAACCGCGGGGAGATTGCCCTGCGGGTTATTTGCGCCTGCAAGGAACTCGGCATCAAGGCGGTGGCCATCTACAGCGAGGCCGACCGCAACTCCCTACACGTCCGTTTCGCGGATGAAGCCATATGCATTGGGCCGCCACGCCTGCAGGAGAGCTACCTCAATATTCCGGCGGTGATCAGCGCTGCTGAGATCGCCAACGTTGACGCCATTCATCCCGGCTATGGGCTGCTGAGCGAAAACGCTAACTTCGCCGAAGTCTGCCAGGCGTGCAGCATCAAATTCATCGGCCCTCCGCCTGAAGTGACGCGGCTGATGGGTGAGAAAGAAAAAGCGCGCGCCACCATGAAGAAACAGGGCGTGCCGATCCTGCCGGGTTCGGATGGAATCATCGCCTCGGCGGATGAAGCGTTGGAATGGGCGCGCAGCGTGGGCTTTCCGGTGATCGTGAAAGCGTCTGCAGGCGGCGGCGGACGTGGTATGCGGGTCATTCGTAGCGACGAAGAGTTGCCCAATCTTTTCCATTCTGCGCAGTCCGAGGCCGCAGCGGCCTTCGGCAATGGCGACCTCTACATGGAAAAGTTCATCGAGCGCCCGCGCCACATCGAGTTCCAGGTGCTGGCCGATGAGCATGGCAACGTCATGAGTCTGGGCGAGCGCGAATGCAGCATTCAGCGCCGTCATCAGAAGCTGGTGGAAGAGTCGCCTTCGGTTAAGGTTACCCCTGAATTGCGCGAGCGCATCGGCGGCATCCTCACCAGTACCCTCAGCAGCATCGGTTACAGGAACGCCGGCACGGTTGAGTTCCTGATGGATGAGGACGGCAGCCTGTACTTCATCGAGATGAACACGCGAATCCAGGTTGAACATCCGGTGACGGAGATGGTCACCGATGTCGATCTGGTGAAGTCGCAGATCCTGATTGCTGCGGGCGAGAAGCTGTCGAGCGTGATCACGCAGGCTGTAGTGTCGCGCGGGCATGCCATCGAGTGCCGCATCAATGCTGAGCATCCGGAGCGCTTCACGCCGTCGGCGGGCAAGATCACGGTGTTCAATACGCCGGGAGGAACAGGCGTGCGCGTCGATACGGCTGCGTACGCCGAGGGAGTGATACCTCCGTACTACGACTCGCTGATTGCCAAGCTGGTAGTGCGAGGGCGCGACCGCGGCGAAGCCATCTCGCGCATGTCGCGCGCCCTGGAAATGTTCGTGGTGGAGGGGATTTATACCACCATTCCGTTGCACCAGAGAATTATGCGCGACGCCGATTTTCGCGCCGGAGATTTCGATACCAAGTTCATGGAGCGCTTCCTCGGCAACGGCGGGGGGAAGTAAAAGGTGTTCACCACAGAGGCACGAGAACACAGAGGAATTTGATGGAAGACCGGCGGGATGAGAGCCTGCCCACTTCTATCGTCAGAGAGCACTGCGGTGCTGGCGACCTTGGTTTTCAGGGCAATTGAATGTCAGCTGGGGGCCATGACTCTTCTTTCCGTTATGACTAACTTAACCTGCCCCCGTGTACTCCGTGCTTCCGTGGTGAAATAATCCTGCATAACACATGAATCTGCCAAAGCTGTACGCCATCGTTGATGTTTCCTGTTTTGCCGCGCCACTGCGCACCACGGCCGCGATTGTGGATTACGCTAAGGACCTGGCTGCCGGGGGCGCGACGTTCATTCAATATCGCAACAAGGTCGGCAGCACCCGCGAGATGCTGAGCCATGCGCGCGAGATCCGGCGTGCGCTGGGCGGCGGTGTCACGCTGATCATGAATGACCGCGCGGATATTTGCCTTGCTGCCGGGTATGAGGGTGTCCACGTCGGGCAGGACGATTTGTCGCCTGAAGGCGCGCGCACGGTGATAGGGCCGGAGCGCATTCTCGGAGTCTCGACCCACAACCTGGAACACTTGCGCGAGGCTGATGCCGGTCCGGCGGACTACATCGCCTTCGGACCGGTATTTGCAACGTCGTCGAAGCGGAACCCCGATGCGATCGTCGGACTTGACGGGATCCGGGAAGCGCGAGCAGCCACGAAGAAGCCACTGGTCGCCATCGGTGGCATCAATCGGGCGAATGCGCGTTCGGTGATCGATGCAGGAGCGGATTCGGTCGCCGTGATTGCTGACCTTCTGAGTTCGCCCGCCAAAGTAGCTGAGGAATTCTCGCGACTATTGATGTAGTGTGGGTTGACGGTAAAATCCACCCAGAAGCCATGGACGAGAACCGCATCACGATTGAACCTGGTAAGCGATCCGGTCAACCTTGCATTCGCGGCCTCAGAATCAAGGTCTGGGACGTGCTCGGTTGGCTCGCGGCAGGCATGAGTGAAGAGCAGATTATCGCCGACTACCCTGAATTAGAGAAGGGCGACTTTCCGGCAGTCTTCGACTTTGCAGCCAGGGTCGGCCGCCGGGTTGCTCTGTGAAATTGCTGTTGGACGAGAACCTCTCTCGTCGTCTGGTAGTTTGGCCGACTTGTTTCCGGGTGCCACTCATGTTGCTTTTGAAGGATTGCTTCAAGCCTCTGACGCGCGCATCTGGGAGTACGCGAAGGCTGGCGTTACGCGATTGTTACGGCCGACTCGGATTTCTACGAGCTTTCAAGCGCCTTCGGTCCGCCGCCGAAGGTGATCTGGTTAAAGGGATGGGAATATCCGACCGCAGAGGCTGAACGGCTGATCCGGAGTCAGGCAATTCGGGTGACAGCGTTTCTTCAGGATCGCGATCTCGCCGTTTTGATCTTGGCCTCGCAAGATCTCCGGCAAACATAAAAGGCAAAGCACGACGATCCTAAAATTAGGACGAGGAACTTTGGCTACTGACCGAAACGCAATTCCCGCCGTCTCCGGCGAAAGCGAGTTTGTAAAAGGGCTCGGGCTCACCAGCGCGACCATGCTGGTGATGGGTTCGATGATCGGCTCCGGCATCTTCATCGTCTCTGCCGATATCGCCCGCAAGGTCGACTCTCCTGCCCTGCTGCTGGGCGCGTGGCTGCTGACCGGATTTCTGACCATCACCGGCGCCCTCGCTTACGGCGAGTTGGCCGCCATGATGCCTCATGCCGGCGGCCAGTATGTGTATTTGCGCGAAGCCTTCGGTCCCCTGTGGGGCTTCCTGTACGGCTGGACACTTTTTCTGGTGGTACAGGCAGGAACCATTGCGGCGGTCGGCATTGCCTTCGGAAAGTTCCTCGGCATCTTTGTCCACGGCGTGTCGTCGACCCACTGGCTCAGTCCGGTCGCGCATGTTCCGCCGATCAAACTGGGTCCTATGGTTCTGGGCAACATGGACATGGGCCTGAATACCCAGAACCTGGCAGCCATCGTCATCGTTGTCCTGCTCACCGTCATCAACATCTTCGGCCTGCGCACGGGCGCGATCGTGCAGAATGTCTTCACGTTTGCCAAAACAGCGGCGCTGCTGGGCCTGGTGCTGCTCGGGCTGCTGGTGGGCAAGAACGCGCAAGCCCTCGCCGCGAACTTCGGAGCAGAGTTCTGGCGCAACGCCGGATGGCAGGTGCTCCATCCCGTTGAAGTTGGAGTCGGTGGCCCCATCGCACTGGTCGGCATGTTTACCATCCTGGCGGTCGCGCAGACGGGGTCATTGTTCTCCTCCGACGCGTGGAACAACATCACCTTCACCGCGGCCGAGGTAAAGAATCCCAAGCGCAACCTGCCGCTGGCATTAGCGATGGGAACCGGCGCGGTCACACTCCTCTATGTGCTGGCTAATGTCGTCTACCTCACGGTGCTTCCTCTGCAGGGCGACCCACATGGCGCGACCGTCCTGGCACGGGGCATTCAGCATGCCTCGGAAGATCGCGTCGCCACCGCCGTATTCCAGCAGATCTTCGGCAGCCCCGGCGCAAAGATCATGGCTGCAGCCATTCTCGTCTCCACCTTCGGCTGCAATAACGGACTGATTCTGGCGGGTGCGCGCGTGTACTACGCGATGGCGAAGGACGGCTTGTTCTTCCGCAGCGCGGCCAAGCTTCATCCCAAATACCACACGCCTTCAGCGTCGCTGGCGATGCAGTGCGCCTGGACCTGCCTGCTTTGTATTTCGGGAAGCTACAATCAGTTGCTCGACTACATCATCTTCGCCGTGATGGTCTTTTACATCCTGACCATCGCCGGACTGTTCGTGTTGCGCATCAAGCGGCCGGATGAGCCGCGGCCCTATCGCGCGATCGGATATCCCATCCTGCCTGCGATGTACATTTTGATTGCCACCTTCATTGATGTAGTCTTATTGCGTTATAAGCCGCAATACACGTGGCCCGGCCTGATCATCGTTCTACTCGGAATTCCCGTGTATTTCCTGTGGTCCAAACGCAATCCGCAGGTTCGCGAGCAAGCCTAGTTGTCTAGAAGAGGCAATCCTTAAATGTCAGATCTCCTGAAGTGCAAACCCCTCGACATGCTTACCCAAGAGGCATCGGAGACGGGGGAACACAGTCTTAAACGGGCACTCGGTCCGGTCAACCTTATCACCCTGGGTATCGGCGCCATCATCGGCGCGGGCATCTTTGTTCTTACCGGATCGGCGGCCGCTAAGTATGCCGGCCCGGCGATCGTTCTCTCCTTCGTGTTGGCGGGAGCCGGCCTGCGTCTTCGCCGGTCTTTGTTACGCCGAGTTCGCTTCCCTGATTCCCATTGCCGGCTCTGCTTACACCTACGGTTATGCCACCCTGGGTGAGATTTTCGCCTGGATCATCGGCTGGGACCTGATCCTGGAATATGCCTTCGGCGCCGCTACCGTGGCTTCGGGATGGAGCGGATACTTCGTCAGCTTTCTTCAGGATTTCGGATTCAGCATTCCACCGCAGCTCACCGCGCGCCTATACCTACACCGGGACGCACTGGGTACGGAACGTGATCGTCTTCTATAACGGCCACTGGGAGCATTGTCGACGACCATGGCGCCCATTCTGAAGCAGAATGGGGTCGACGCTTCCACGCTGCCGCATGTAAACGGAGTATTCAACCTGGTGGCGCTTGATTGCGATTCTGGTGATCACCATCATTCTGGTGATCGGCATCAAGGAGTCGGCCAACTTCAACTCCGGCATCGTTATCATCAAAGTCACCATCGTTCTTATCTTCATCGGTATCGCCGGATCCTATGCGCTGAAGCATCCCGCCATCGCGGCGCATAACTGGCATCCATTCATTCCGCCGAATCAGGGCGGGTACGGCTTGTATGGCTGGTCGGGTATCGCCCGCGCGGCGGAGTCATCTTCTTCGCCTACATCGGATTTGACGCCGTTTCTACCGCGGCGCAAGAAGCGAAAAACCCGCAGAAAGATATGCCAATCGGCATTCTGGGCTCGCTGGTCATCTGCACCATCCTTTACATTCTGGTTTCCGGCTTGCTGACCGGCATGGTGCCGTACACCGGCTCTGAACGTTTCCGATCCGGTGGCCGTCGGCATCGATGCGACGGGCATTCGCTGGGGCTCATTCCTGGTGAAGCTGGGCGCGATCGCCGGACTCGGCAGCGTCATGCTGGTGATGTTGCTGGGCCAGTCGCGCGTTTTCTACTCTATGTCGCGCGATGGCTTGTTGCCGGAGTGGGCCGGCGCGGTGCATCCCCGCTTCCGCACGCCATGGATCTCAACCATCACTGGTCGGCTGTTTCGTGGCGGTGTTTGCCGCTCTGATTCCCGATCGGATTCTGGGCGAGCTGGTGAGCATCGGCACGCTGCTGGCGTTCGTCATCGTGTGCGCCGGGGTCTGGATGCTGCGGGTACGCCGTCCCGATCTTCCCCGGCCATTCAAGACTCCCATGGTGCCGCTGGTTCCGATCCTCGGAATCCTGATTTCTTTCGGCTTGATGTACAGCCTGCCGATCGATACCTGGATCCGCCTGGGCGTCTGGCTGGTCATCGGCATGGTGATCTACTTCGGTTATGGTCGGCACCACAGCCGGGTGCAGAAGTTGGCCCCGAAAGAAGTGAAGGTTGCCGGCGATTAGGCCAGCCGTTTACCTCTGAAGCACACGCGCCCTTTCGTGATGGAAGGGCGTCGCTGTTTTGGGAGTCAAATGACTTCCGAATCCCGCGAACTATACGTTCGTTGCGCTTTCGTCATTGCGTTGACACAATATTGTTATGGCCGAGCCTTACGGACTGCGCCGGCTGGAACAATCGGCCGCGGAGCCGGCATGAAGATTACGACCGCAGCGGAAATGCGCGCCATCGACCGCGCTACCACGGAGCGCTTCGGAGTGCCTTCCCTCACCCTGATGGAGAATGCCGGGTCTGCAGTCGCGCGGTTCATCCTGCAGCATCACCCCAGCGCCAGCCGGATCGCGGTAGTCTGCGGCAAAGGTAACAACGGCGGCGATGGCTTTGTTGTGGCCCGCAAGCTGCACCGCGCCGGACGCGTGGTTGAGGTTCTGCTGCTGGCCTCGCGAGCAGATCTGCAAGGCGACGCGCTGGCGATGTTCGAGCGCCTGCCCCTGCGACCTACCGGAGTCACCAACACGCAGGAACTGGAGTCTGAATCCTCCCGTAGTCTGGCTAACTGCGATCTGCTGGTCGATGCGATTCTTGGTACCGGAATCAAACCTCCTGTAACTGGTCTCTATGCCGAGGCAATCACGCTCATGAACCGCAGCGACAAGCCGGTCGTCGCGGTAGATATTCCGACCGGAGCTGATTCCGACGCGATGACGCGGCAAAGCGGTCAGCTGATGATTCACGCAGATGCGATCGTTACGTTCACCGCACCGCGGCCGGCACACGTCTTTGGAGAACTCACGCGAGGACCAATCGTAGTGGCGCCTATCGGCTCGCCATCCGAGGCGATCGTATCCAGTCTCAACCTAGAGGTCACGACGCCGCGGGATTTTGCCGCACTGTTGGCTCCGCGCACGCGTGACAGCAATAAGGGCATGTACGGGCATGTGCTGATTGTAGGCGGCTCCCTGGGAAAATCAGGCGCAGCGGCCATGGCTGGGATGGCGGCGCTTCGCGCAGGTGCAGGCCTGAGCACGGTAGCAACTCCGGCGCGAGTGCTCGGCAGTGTCAATTCATTTGCGGCGGAGTTGATGACCGAACCCTTGCACGAAACCCACACGGGGTCCATCGCTGTGGCCGCGGCTGAGAGCGACCGCTTCATCGAGTTGTCGAAAGCCATGACGGTGGTGGCGATTGGTCCGGGCATCGGCCGCCATCCGGAGACCGTTCAGTTTGTGCATGAAGCCGTGCACCAGACGAAGGTTCCGCTGGTGCTGGATGCCGATGGGCTGAATGCATTCCAGGATCACACGCATCTCCTTGATGGCCGGCGACGCCCGCTGGTGCTGACGCCGCATCCCGGAGAAATGTCGCGGCTGGCGGGCATCACGATCAAGGCGGTGCAGGCCGATCGCATCAACATCGCGCGCAGCTTCGCCCGCGATCACCACCTCGTCCTCATTCTCAAAGGCGACCGCACGGTTGTAGCACTGCCCGACGGTAGCGCCTGGATCAATCCCACGGGGAATCCCGGCATGGCGACTGGTGGTACCGGCGACATACTTACCGGAATGACTGCCGGAATCATCGCTCAGATGCCGAACGATTACGCACGAGCGGCGATCGCCGCTGTGTACCTGCACGGTCTGGCCGGCGATGTGGCTGAGGAGCGTATGGGCGAGCACTCGTTAACCGCAACCGATCTGTTACACGGCCTCCCGCAGGCTTTCCGGCGCGCTGCACAATTTGCAGCAGACGAGAGCGTGCGCATCCAGTAGGGATCGGCACCGGTCTGCGGGCGAGGCAGACTGCGCTAGCCTTGCTAAAATGTTCCGTCCTCAGCCATGACCGACTCACGAGCACATCACGCATTCGGCCGATGAGACGATGGCGCTGGGCCGAAAACTCGCGCCCGCTTTGAAGCATGCCCGCATGGTGATCCTGCGTGGTGATCTTGGCACCGGAAAGACTACGCTGGTCAAAGGCATCGCCGAGGGGCTGGAAGCTGCCTCGCACGAGGACGTCACCAGTCCTACCTTTACCCTGATTCATGAATATCGAGGGTCCGGCGTTAATCTCTATCACGTCGATCTCTACCGCATCGACACGCCACGGGAACTCGATACGCTTGGCCTGGACGAGTTGTTCGCCGAAGAAGGCAACCTGGTCCTGCTGGAGTGGGGAGAGAAATTCCCTCGCTTCGAGAAAGAGCGCGATGTCGAGATCTCGATCGAGCGGCGCGGTGATCAGGAGACGGAAGTTTGTGGTGAAGAAAAAGTAGCGCTCAAACCATAAGGCGCATTGGTATTCACATCCAGCAGTCCCAGTTCCTGCTCGAAGGGCAGGAACACCGAGAACGCAGTACCACTGCGGCCGTTGCGATTCGTGCTGGCCAGGTGAATTGTGCCCTCATGCTTCTCGATGATGCCGCGGCTGATCCACAGCCCTAAGCCTGTTCCCTTCTCACCCTTGGTGGTATAAAAGGGCGCAAACAGGTTCTTGCGCACCCCTCGGGGAATGCCGGTTCCGTTGTCCATCACCGTGACGCGAATTCCCCTGCGGCTGGGATCGGTTGCGAGGCTTGACTCGCGGGTGTGCAGTACGAGTTCGCCGCCGCTCAGAGATCGCCTCGATGGCATTGCCGACCAGATTGGAAAAAACCTGGCGCAACTCTCCCGGGAAATCCTCGCACGCTGCGACTCGCCTCGAAGCGCTTATCGACCTGGATGTGATTGCGCTTGATCTGCGGCGAGAAGAGCACCAGCACGCTTTCCAGCACCTCATTCAAATTCACTGGCACCGGAGTACGCGATTCACGGTGGAAGGTCAGGAGCTGGCTGGTGATCTGGGCAATGCGGGTCAGTTCTTCACTTGCCATATCGAGATATTGCCGGGCTGCAGAATTCGCTTCTCCTCATGCTGCAAGAGGTAAACCAGATTGGTTACGGTATCCAGTGGGTTACGAATCTCGTGGGCGATGGTAGCGGACAACCGTCCCGCCAAGGTTAGCCGTTCGCTGGTGCGGAGAGTCTGCTCGGTCTGACGCCGCTGCGTGATGTCGCGAAAGACCACCGAGACGCCGGCGATCTGCCCCAGGTTGTTCAGAATGGGCGCGCCCGTCAGTTCGATGGGATACTCCCGGCCGTCGCGGCTGGTGAGAATTAACCCGCCGGCATAGCTGACCACCTGTTGCGCCCGGCGTACGGCCTCAACCGGATCTTCAATCTCCAGCCGGGTTCTCTCGTCTCCCAGCTTCACCACCTCTCGAAACTGGCCGCCCCTGAGCTATCCGGGTAGTTCCAACCAGTCAGCTGCTGGGCTGCCGGGTTGATAAACGAAACGTTCCCGTCATGATCGGTGGATATGACAGCTTCGCCCAGACTCTTCAACGTGATCTGGAACCACTCTCGACTCTCCTTCAACTCCTCTTGCTGGGCGGCTTCGGCCTGTAGATGGCGTTCGTAGGTGTTAGACAATGCCAAGAGCTCGCGCCGGGTGAAGAAGAACAGCAGGATTGCGACGAGCAAAGACAGCACCACCGCAGAACCGATCACCACAGCATTCAGCACTTTGCGCCCTGACCGAACGAGAATGCCGCAGCGTCTCTTCCTCGGCAACAAAGACGCGTTGCTCCCTTCGCACTTGCTCCATCTGCTGTTGCCCGCTAAAGAGATCTTTCGCTGAGGGCGAGGTTCTATGCGCTTCCGCATCTGTGCGTCAGCCCAGCGGATCCACTGCTGGTCTAATACTTCAATCCGTCTCATCCGCTGCTGTTGCGAGGGGTTATCCGATGTCAGGACTAGTTCAGTGATCGAGTTGCTCCGGCACTCGCGACTTCGCCTCGTTGTAAGAATCGAGAAAGGCTCGATCGCCGGTGAGATAGTAGCCGCGAAGATCGGTATCCATCTCCACGATCTGTCGTTGTAGTTGACGCGCCGCAGAGATGACCTGGTCGGAGTGGTCGACCCAACGCAGAGACGTCGATAGCAGGACAATCTCGCCGGCCAAGAGTGGCAGCCAGCAGTACCAGCAGAATGACTGGTAGAGCCACCGTGCGGCGTAAGAGCCTTTGAAAGCTGCGTTGGTCCATGGCTGATGCGATTCGGCCCCAGCGTCAACGTTCCCGATGATATGCAGTCCTGCTCGATTGCCGCAAGTCACAACGCAGCGACGTACGGTATTGAGAGCGGCTGCCGCAGCAGCGATGTAGAATTTATTTCGAGCAGCATGAGCGTATTACTACTGGATTTGCGTGGCGCAGCCACTCTGCAGCGGAATATCGTACTTGCCTTCGTACTCCTTTTCCTGCCCGTCTCAATGTTGGGGCAGTCTCTTGCCTCTCAGGGTCCGACCGAGGTAAAGCCCGGATTCAACCTCTTTACCAGGCAACAGGACATCCAACTTGGTCGCGAAGCTGCGGCCGAAATTCGGAAGAAGGCGACCATCGTTAACGACCCGGTGCTCACCACGTACGTCAACGCTGTGGGGCAACGGCTGATGCAGTCGCGTGAGGCGAGGGCCAGCGGGTTTCGCTTCACCTTCGAAGTAGTGGCCGACCCAAGCATTAACGCGTTTGCGCTGCCGGGTGGGCCGATGTTCATCAACACGGGTTTGCTGAAAGCTGTCGACAACGAAGCCCAGCTCGCGGCCGTGATGGGCCATGAAATGTCGCATGTGATCCTGCGGCATGGGACCAATCAGGCCAGTAAGGTGAACCTGATCGAGATTCCGCTCGCGCTGGCAGCGCAGATGACCAACAGCAATTCGCTGATAGGACAGCTTGCTGAGCTGGGAATCAATCTAGGGGCCAACGGCGTACTGCTCAAATTCTCCCGGACGGATGAAAGTCAGGCTGACCTTATGGGATCGCACATCATGGCAGAAGAAGGCTACGATCCTCGCCAGATGGCAAAGTTCTTCGAGAAGCTGAATGCCAAGGGCGGATTCACCACGATTCAGTTTTTATCGGATCACCCCAATCCGGAATATCGATCGAGGGCCATCTACGTAGAGGCGGCGCGGCTGCCGCAGCGCTCGTATGGCTACCAGACTGGGCAGTTTTCACGGATGAAGAAAGAAGTAGCCAACCTACACGAGCCGCCTGCAAAGAAAAACCAAATCGAGGCGCAGCAGCAATAGTGGTGGCCACCCTTGCTCTGCCATGCTCTCATCGTCGGCGATATACTTCTGTAAGCCACCATGAAATATGAAGTGAATGGATTGCCGCGGTGCTGCGTTGTGGCGGGCCTGCTGCTCGCATGCGCTGCCTTCGTTCCGGCTCAGGACGCTCCGCAACCGCAACCCGCACCCGGCCTCACGCAGCAGAAGCCGGCAACCGTTCCCAGCAAGGCTCAGCAGCCGGCGCCCGCTGCGGGAGCCTCGGCTAATGCGAGCCCGCAGGCAGAGGCACGTATCATCCCGGCGGGTGCCGAACGTCATTTTCACCAGGGTGTTCAGTTTGAGCGCGATGGGAATACGGAGAACGCGATCGAGGAATACAAAGCAGCGATCAAAGAGTATCCCGACTACTTCAAAGCCCACGCGAATCTTGGGCGAATTTATCTGGATCGTAAAGGTTATGCCGAAGCCATAGTCCGAACTGAAGACCGCGGTGAGCCTGCAGCCGGACAACGCAGACGTACACAATAATCTGGGCCTGGCGCTCAAGCGTAACGGCGACATTAAGGGCGCTATTGCGCAATATCAGGACGCGGTGCGGCTGAATCCCGAAGATGGCCGATGCGCAGAACAACCTCGCCAACATTCTTTACAAGGCACGCGATCTGAGTGGGGCAATCCAACATTATCGCGCCGCTCTGGCCTTGCAGCCGAATAGCGCAGGAATCCACATGAATCTGGGCAGCGCACTGGACGATTCCGGAGATGCAGACGGAGCGATGACGGAGTACAAGGAAGCGATCCGCCTGGATCCGAAGAACTCCACGGCGCATTACAATCTCGCCATTCTCTACCTGAAGAAAAAGGACAACGCAAATGCAGTTGCCGAATTGCGCCAGTCCGCGAAGCTCTCTCCCGATTGGCCGACGCCGCATATCATGCTGACGAATCTGCTGAAAGATTCCGACCCGAAGGCTGCCTACAGCGAGTGCGTTGTGGCGGATGGCCTGACGAACGATGCCAAGCTGCATAATCTCTGCTCCGATCTGCAACGAAAAATGCAGCAAGAGCAACTGAAAGGCGTTTGCCGCAGAAGGCCGTGAAAGTTCAGTGATCTGGGTCCGTTTTTTTGGACTATTCCGAAACGGCCCCGCATCCGTTTAAGATAGAAGGTTCTGCTTTAGCAGGAATCCACGCCCTCTCCTGACTCGTCTTATACGTAAGAAGGGACTTATTCATGAACAGCTTTGGAAGTCGTTCCGTCTTTCGCGCGGGCAAGCGCGAGTTTGAGATTTACCGGCTTGATGTTCTGGAGAAACAGGGATGCGCGGTCCGACACCTGCCTTTTTCCCTCCGCATTCTGCTGGAGAACCTGCTGCGCCGCGAAGATGGCAAGGCCGTGAAAGCTGACGACATTCGCGCTCTCACGTCGTGGACAAAGAAGTCGCATCCGTCGCAGGAAATCGCTTTCATGCCGAGCCGCGTCCTGCTGCAGGACTTCACCGGCGTGCCCGCGGTAGTCGATCTGGCTGCGATGCGCGACGCCATGAAGGCTCTGGGCGGCGACCCGACGCTGATCAATCCGCTGCAGCCGGCAGAACTGGTGATCGACCATTCGGTACAGGTCGATGAGTTTGGCACGCCGCAGGCGATGCAGCTCAATGCAGAGCTGGAGTTTCACCGCAACAAAGAACGCTACGCCTTCCTGCGCTGGGGACAGACCGCGTTCAAGAACTTCGCAATCGTCCCGCCGGATACCGGCATCGTTCA
Organism: uncultured Acidobacteriaceae bacterium; assembly: GCA_963698845.1. Taxonomy (GTDB): domain Bacteria; phylum Acidobacteriota; class Terriglobia; order Terriglobales; family Acidobacteriaceae; genus Bog-257. Next base: position 95,144 of record CAVOSH010000003.1, on the reverse strand, counting down.
CCAGATCAACCTCGAGTACCTGGCGCGCGTCGTATTTCGTCGGCGCGGACGGTGAGACCGGCAAACCGCTTGCCTATCCCGATACCCTGGTCGGAACTGACTCGCACACCACGATGATTAATGGATTGGGCGTACTCGGCTGGGGCGTCGGCGGAATTGAAGCCGAGGCTGCCATGCTGGGCCAGCCGGTCTCGATGCTGATCCCGCAAGTTGTTGGTTTCCGCGTGAAGAACCAGCTCCGCGAAGGCTCTACCGCAACCGATCTGGTTCTGACGGTTACCGAAATGCTGCGCAAGAAGGGCGTCGTCGGAAAGTTCGTCGAGTTCTTCGGGCCCGGGCTGGAGACTCTCCCACTCGCCGATCGCGCGACCATCAGCAATATGGCGCCGGAGTACGGCGCCACCTGCGGCATCTTTCCCGTCGACAAGGAAACGCTCACCTACCTGCGACTCAGCGGTCGCAGCGAAGAGCTGATCAATCTGGTGGAGGCGTACTACAAGGAACAGGGGCTGTTCCACACTGCGGACACGCCGGAAGCCGAGTACACCGACGTGCTGGAGCTGGATCTGGCGAGCGTCGAGCCCAGCATCGCGGGACCGAAGCGTCCGCAGGATCGCGTGACGCTCTCGCACGCGGCCAAGTCGTTTGACGAAGCGCTACCCGGCTTGTTGAAGCCCGGTCAGCACGTTCCGCCCAAACAGGAAGCGCGCTGGGAGGGTGAAGGCGGACATCCCGCGGGAATGGATTCGCAACAGGACACGGTGCAGGAACACGTCAAGTTGGACAAGGCGTCTGCATCACGGAAGCGTGGTAATTGCCGCCATCACCAGCTGCACGAATACGTCGAACCCGTCGGTGCTGGTCGCTGCCGGATTGTTGGCGAAGAAAGCCGTCGAGAAAGGTCTCTCCGTTCCCGCGTGGGTGAAGACATCGCTCGCACCCGGATCGCTGGTGGTGACCGAATACCTCACCCGCTCGGGCTTGATGCCGTATCTGGAGAAGCTGAAGTTCAACCTCGTGGGCTACGGTTGCACGACCTGCATCGGCAACTCCGGACCGCTGCCGCAGGAAGTTTCAAATGTGGTGGTCGAGAAAGACCTGGTCGTCGCTTCGGTGCTCAGTGGCAATCGCAACTTCGAAGGTCGCATCAACTCCGAGGTGCGCGCCAACTACCTGATGTCGCCGCCGCTGGTGGTTGCGTTTGCGCTCGCAGGGCGCATTGATGTCGATCTCTTTAAGGAGCCGCTGGGCTACGCTCAGAATGGCAAGCGCACTGCGGTCTACCTCAAGGACATCTGGCCGACGGCTGCTGAAGTGAATGCCGTGGTTCGCCAGTACATCACTGGCGATCTGTTCCGCGGCGCTTACAACGATGTGTTCAAGGGCGACGAGCGCTGGCGCGGTCTGAACGTTCCTGAAGGCGAAACCTTCGCCTGGGATAAGCAATCAACCTACGTCAAGAATCCGCCTTACTTCGAGAATATGCCGGCCCAGCCGGAGCCGGTGAAAAATATTTCCGGCGCGCGTGTGCTCTGCTATCTCGGCAACAGCGTGACCACCGACCACATTTCCCCTGCCGGATCCATTAAGCCCACCAGCCCAGCCGGACAGTACCTGATCGCGCATGGTGTGCAACCCGGCGATTTCAATTCCTACGGATCGCGCCGCGGCAACCACGAGGTCATGATGCGCGGGACCTTCGCCAACGTCCGTCTGCGGAACAAGCTTACGCCGCATCGGGAAGGAGCTTTCACCCGCTACCTACCCGCTGGCGACGAGATGACGATCTTTGACGCGTCGGAGAAATACCGAAACGAAGGAACGCCGCTGATCGTGCTTGCGGGCAAAGAGTACGGATCGGGATCCTCACGCGACTGGGCTGCCAAGGGCCCCAGGCTGCTCGGTGTTCGCGCAGTCTTGGCCGAGAGCTTCGAGCGTATTCACCGTTCGAACCTGGTGGGGATGGGAATTCTGCCGCTTCAGTTCCTCGAGGAGGAAAGCGCCGACAGCCATGGTCTAACGGGCGAGGAGACCTTCGATGTGGTTGGCTTGACCGATGTGCTGGCGAACTTCGCGGCGGGTAAGACCGTAAAGGTCCGAGCGAAGAAGGCCGATGGGGCCGTCACCACCTTCGACGCAGTTTTGCGTATCGACACCCCGCAGGAGGTGCTGTACTACCAGCACGGCGGAATTCTGCAATACGTGCTCCGTTCCCTGCAGAGCAAACCAGGCGCCGCAAAAGCGTAATCAACTCGTGGGCGCGATTAACAACGCGGTTCCTGAGTGGACCGCGTTTATGTCTTAGGGTGTCATCCTGAGCGTAGGCGCGCTGATCTTGCGCGCTGGAGTCGAAGGACCGCTATAGTCGCAAGGATTCCCCGCTGTAGTTCCGGTGCAGTAGAACCTGATCACGCCGCCCTCTTCCGGGCAATGAGTGATTGCTCATAGTGATCCAGCAGGTCGGCGCAATCTCGATAGATCTCGCTATAGCCGGCCGGCCGAAATCGGACTCGGGAAATCCTCCGCTAAGCACGCCAATGCTGGTCATCCCCAATTTCTTCGCGGCCATTGCGTCGTAAGGAGAGTCGCCGATCGCAACCGCCTCCATTGCGGTCACATCGCGCAATCGTTGCAGCGCTGCTTCGAAAATGTCTGGGTGAGGTTTCGAGCGTTCGGCGTCATCGGACGAGGCCTGTTCTTCGACAAGGTCTTCGATATGCGCGATCCGCTTGTAAACTTCGATCTCATCTTCCTTCGCAGATGATGCCAGCGCGATTTGTTTGCCGTCGTCCTTCACCCGTTGCAGGAGTTCACGCACGCGTGGAAACGGTTTTACCTGTGAAAGATATTTCGACTTGAACAGCTCCCCGCGATACTTCTCGAGTTCTTTGCCGAAACGCTCCTGCTCCTCAGCTGACAGGAATACAGGGAAAGCTGATCGCCGCCTTTTCCGATCTGGCTGCGGACGGACTCGTAAGACAAGGCTTTCCCGAATTTTGCGAATGCCTCCTGCCATGCCCGCGCGTGCAGATCCACCGAATCCACCAGGGTCCCATCGATGTCGAAGATGACCGCTTTCGCCATGGAAACTCTCCGTTTCTCGTAGACAGAAAAACACCGGCTAATCTGCCGGTGTCCCTGTATGAAGTTTAGATGCCTTCTTGCGCGGCACTTTGGCACCGGACTTGCGCGCCTCGCTGATGCCGATCGCGATTGCCTGCTTGCGGCTTTTTACCTTGCTCTTGCCGCGCGACTTCAGCTTGCCCTGCTTGTACTCGCGCATCACCTTGCCAACTTTCTTTTGCGCCTTGCGGCTGTATTTGCGCCCACCGCTGCTGGAGCTTGACGACGCCGAACGCGAGCGGCTGGACTTCTTTTTCGCCGCTGTAGAACGCGTCGTGCCCGATTTGCCTCGACTCGAACTCGATTTTTTTGTCGTTGCCATAAGGTTTAGCCTCCTCCGATCAATGAGACGCACACGGCACCGGAATAGGTTGTGCCCTGCCGGTGGAGCGCCAGCCTGTTCGACGACCCGCCCATCGTCCCTTGTGATTGACCGTGTCATTCCACTTCACGTAACCTTGATGGTTATCCTCCAGTATCCCCATGAAGATTGCTGAAATGTCCTCTCTCCGCGTTGCCGAAGAAATCACGGAACTGGTCGGCGAAACCCCCATGCTCCACCTGCGAAAGCTGGCTCCCTCCGACGCCGCTGACGTGTATGCGAAGCTGGAGTACCTCAATCCAGGTGGCAGCATCAAAGACCGCGCCGCGCTTGGCATGATCACCAAGGCCGAGCGTGCTGGCACGCTGAAACCCGGAGCGACGATCTTCGAAGCAACCGCCGGCAATACCGGAGTGGGGCTGGCTTTGATCGGCACAAGCCGCGGTTACAAGACCGTGCTGGCCGTTCCGGAAGGTTTTTCGCAGGAGAAAGTAACGCTGATGGAGGCGCTGGGCGCCGAGGTGATTCGTACACCCAAGTCCGGCGGGATGCAGGCTGCCATCGATTACGTGAAGGAGCGCGCCTCGCGCACACCCAATTCTTTCATCGCCGGCCAGTTTGAAAATCAGGACAATCCCGACTTCCATTACGAAACCACCGGCCGTGAATTTTACGAGCAGCTCGGCGGACAGGTGGATGCCGTCGTCATCGGCTGCGGAACCGGCGGAACCTTTACCGGCGTCGCGCGCTATGTGAAGGAACGTAATCCGAAGGCACTCGCGATCGCAGTGGAGACCGAGGGTTCAGTACTGGGCGGCGGCGAGAAGGGCGATCACGAAGTGGAAGGCATTGGCGCCAGTTTCATTCCCAAGACCTTTGACGGAACGCTGGCTGACGAAATCATCGCCGTGACCGACCGCGATGCCTTTGACATGGTGAAGAAGCTGGCCGCCAGGGAAGGCGTGCTGGCGGGATCCAGCGCCGGAGCGAATGTCTTCGCAGCGATTGGAATTGCGAAGCGGCTCGGCGCAGGCAAGCGCGTGGCGACCATCATTCCGGACTCGGCGGAACGTTATTTATCGAAGGGTATCTTTCAGTTCGGCGATAAGAAGTAATTTCACCACGGAGAACACGGAGTAAATGAGATCTAAGAAACTCGGCGTTTTGTGGTTCTACCGGTTTCCTCTGTGCGCTCCGTGTCCTCCGTGGTGAAGACGTTTTCTCCGTCTCTGCAATTCAAGGTCTGCGTTGCATCGATTTTCTATGCCTAAAAAGAATGTTCTTGGATTTTCTACCCGCTCCATTCATGCCGGCAATGAAGCCGACCCCTCCACCGGAGCCGTTGCTCCTCCCATCTTTGCCACCTCGACCTACGCTCAGGAAGAGCTTGGCAAGACGAAGGGTTACGACTACTCGCGAGCCGGCAATCCCACGCGCACGCGGCTGGAGCAGAACCTGGCGTCGCTCGAGGGCGGAATCGCCGCACCCGTATTCGCCAGCGGTATGGCGGCGGTCGGCGCGATCTGCCACCTGATGAAGGCGGGCGACCACATCGTCGCCTCCAACAATCTTTACGGCGGCGTGCCCCGGCTGTTCAACCAGCTCATGACCAACTTCGGCCTGGAGTTCACCTACGTGGACACGGCCGATGCGCGCAACGTCGAGCGCGCCATCCGCAAGAACACGCGTTACGTTTACATCGAGACGCCGACGAATCCGCTGATGGGCCTCACCGACATTGCGGCGGTCAGCGAGATCGCGCATAAGCGCGGCTGCGAAGTCATCGTCGACAACACTTTCATGTCGCCGTATTTTCAGCAGCCCATCCGCCTGGGCGCCGACATGGTGATGCACTCGACCACGAAGTTTCTCAACGGCCACAGTGACGGACTGGGCGGCGTGCTGGTCTGCACCACGAAAGATCAGGCGGAGAAGCTGGCCTTCGTTCAGAAGGCTGCGGGCGCGATCATGTCTCCGTTTGAATGCTGGCTGGTGCTGCGCGGCACCAAGACGCTCGCCGTCCGCATGAAGCAGCATGACGACAACGGCCGCGTGATGGCCGACTACCTGAGCGGGCATCGCAAGGTGAAAAAGGTTTTCTATCCCGGTCTGAAGAACCATCCGCAATACGAGCTCGCCTGCCGGCAGATGTCGGGCTTCGGTTCGATGATCACCTTCGAGACCGGCTCGCTCTCCAATGCCAAGCGTCTGCTGAAGCGCGTGCGCCTGTGCACCATGGGCGAATCGCTGGGCGGCGTCGAGACACTGATCTCACATCCGGCCAGCATGACGCATGCTGCCATCGGCGAGAAGGGCCGCAAGGCGATCGGCCTTACCGACGGCATGGTGCGCATCTCGGTGGGCATCGAAGACATCGAAGATGTGATCGCCGATCTGGAGCAGGCGCTGGATTAGCTGTGAGCTGTGAGCTGTGAGCCTTCAGCCAAAATCAGAGGGTGCCCCGTTCTAGGCGCCTGGTTTTGGGCTAGGGCTGGGACTTGTCCACAGGGGAATGATGTTTTCTACTGAAGCCGAACAGATCACCGATCTACTGAAGACCGCCAAGACTATCGCAGTGGTTGGACTCTCCGATTCCGCCCTGCGCCCGAGCTTCGGCGTTTCGGAGTATATGCGAGTCTCACGGTTATCGCATTATCCCGGTTAATCCGCTTATCGAGGAATGGCTGGGCGAAAAAGCCTACGCTTCGCTGCTGGATGTGCCCGACAAAATCGACATCGTTGACGTCTTCCGCCGTTCCGACGCCGTACCTGAGATTGTCGACCAGGCCATCCAGATCAAGGCGCCAGCCATCTGGATGCAGGAAGGTGTGATTCACGAGGAGGCGGCTGAGCGCGCCCGCCAGGCTGGAATTTTCGTCGTGATGGACCTTTGCATTCTGAAGGAGCATCGCAGACGCAGATAGTCCAAGGATTCACCACAGAAGCACAGAGGCACAGGAGAAGTTGGATTCGCACATTTCTCGAGCCTGTGGGTCTTCAGCCTCGGCCGAAAAACCATAGAACCTATTCTTCTGGTTTTTTCTCTGTGCCTCCGTGCCTCTGTGGTGAATTCGCCTTCGCCTTCGAATCTCTTCCAGCCGCGCCTTGATGCGCTTCTCGATTCCCTCTTCGGTGGGATGGTAATAGACGCGGTGCTTCAGGTTGTCCGGGAGACATTGCATGTCGGCCACCTTGGATTCCAGGTCGTGCGCGTACTGGTAACCCTCACCGTAGCCTAAGCCTTTCATCAACCCGGTTGGCGCATTGCGAAGATGCAGCGGCACCGGGTCCTGCGCGGTTCGTTCCACATCTTCCTGCACGGCTCCGTAGGCGCGATAGACTGCATTGGACTTCGGCGCCGCACACAGATAAACCACTGCCTGCGCCAATGCGAGGTCGCCTTCCGGCACGCCCAGAAAGTCGAAAGCATCGCGGGCAGCAAGCGTGATACCCAGGGCGTTGGGATCGGCGAGTCCGATGTCTTCTACTGCCATGCGCACCACGCGGCGCGCAACGTACAGGCGGTCCTCGCCCGCTTCGAGCATGCGGCCCAGCCAATACAGCGCCGGCATCGGGATCGCTGTTGCGCACGCTCTTGTGCAACGCGGAGATGAGGTTGTAATGCTCCTCGCCGGCCTTGTCGTACATCAGCACGCGCTTCTGAAGCGCGTCGGTCACCATCGCGTCTGTGATGTGCGAATCCGTCTCACGAGCCAGCGTCGCGGCGACTTCGAGAGCGTTGTACGCGCTACGGGCGTCGCCACTGGAATAGGCGGCAATTTTTCGCAAAGCGTCTTCGTCGGCCCGCAGGTGCAGATCGCCCAGCCCGCGCTCTTCGTCGACCAAAGCCCGCTGCAGCAGGCCCACAATCTGCTCCTCGCCAAGCGGCTTCAGTACATAGACGCGGGTGCGCGACAGCAACGCCGAGATAACTTCGAACGACGGATTCTCGGTGGTAGCCCCGATCAGGCGAATGCTTCCCTTCTCGACGTACGGTAGAAAGGCGTCCTGCTGCGCTTTGTTAAAGCGATGCACTTCGTCGACGAAGACGATGGTGCGGGTGCCATACTGCCGCGCGCGCTCGGCATCGGCCATGACCTGCTTGATTTCCTTGATCCCGGCGAGCACCGCGGAGAACTCGATGAAGTCCGCGTGGGTCATGCGCGCGATAATCTTCGCCAGAGTGGTCTTGCCGACTCCGGGTGGTCCCCAGAAGATGAGCGAGCCAGTATCGTCACGCTCAATCTGCACGCGCAGCGACTTGCCCGGACCCAGGATGTGCTCCTGGCCGGCAAACTCGTCGAGCGTCCGCGGACGCATGCGGTCGGCCAGCGGACGGGACCTGTCGATGGCTTCATCGTGCGCCGGATTGTTCTGAAAAAGGCTCAAGGGCGGTTCACCACGGAGAACACGGAACGCACGGAGGAAGACATAGTTTCAAGAAATATCGGAAGCGGCGAGCAATTCTCCTAAACCACTCTTCTAACAATTCCGTCACGCAGTGTTCTAACGTTGAAATTGATCAATAATCCAACGCGCACGCCGCTAAGGCGCAGATAGGTTAATAATTGGGCCTGATGAACTGGGAGCAACTTATCAATCGACTTTAACTCGAGTGCAACTTTAGCTTCGACCACCAAGTCCATCCTATAACCGCAATCCAAATGGATACCTTTGTATTCAATCGGGAGCGCGACCTCTCGCCGAAAATGCAAGTCCCTCAATGCCAGTTCGTGACACAGACAGGCATGGTAGGCGGATTCCAGCAAGCCGGGCCCAAGTTCCCGATGTACCTCAACGGCCGCGGCAATTATTTCACTTGTGAGAGCACCATGCAGGAGATGAGACTGCTGACACCTTTCCGGGCTATGGCTAGTGGGAACGCTCAATTTCACGCCTCTATTGAAGCTTCCATGGATGTGATTCTAGTTTCTAACCTCCGTGCGTTCCGTGATCTCCGTGGTCTATCGCTGTGATGCTTTTCGCTGCCTGGCCGCTTCATAGAGCAAGATGGACGCTGCAATGCCTGCGTTCAGCGATTCGACGTTTGACGTCTGCGGAATTGACGACCATTTCTTCCGCTTGCCCCAGCACATCTTTCGGCAGACCTGCACCTTCGTTGCCGATGAGGAATGCCACCGGCTGCCGCAGGTCGACCTCTGCGATGGCAGTGCCCTTATGTGATGAGGTGGCGAGCACACGCACACCCCGCGACTTGATCTCCGCCAGGGCGGCTGCCACCTCGACCTTCAGCGTGGGCAGCCGAAAGAGCGATCCCGCGGAGGCGCGCGTCGCTTTCCAGTTCCAAGGGCTCACGGTGCGTTCGCCCAGCAGCAGGCCGGTCACCCCAAAAGCCTCGGCTGAGCGGGCGATCGTGCCTAGATTGCCCGGATCCTGCAAAGCGGCCGCTATCACCAGCATTGCAGGCTCAGCCTTCAGAATATTCTCCAGCGTGGTCGGCTTTACCCGAACCAGAGCTGCGACCCCCTGAGGCGTCTCCGTGGGAACGGCGCCGGCGAAGACAGAGTCGGGCAGCAGCAACGCTTCAGTATGCGACGGACAGTTGCGGCAGCAGCTTATGCACACGCTCGCGCGCCGACTCGCTGAAGAAAACGGTCGCCAGCTTCAGGCCGCTGCGGATGGCCTCTTCCACCAGGTGCATGCCCTCGATCGCCACCTCGCCCTGCTGGTTGGGCGTAGCTTCGGCGAAGGCACGCCGCAACTCCTTGACCCGGGCGTTCTGGCGGCTGTCGACACGCCGCAGCCGAGAGTCGAAATCGGATGGACCAACCATGATCGCTAAGAGACCGCGTCTATCCTACACTGCTCCGCGCAACTTCACGGCGCGGAGACGACGCAACGTGATAATCTGCTCAGTTGCCGTCCCGCGGAGCAGTATGTTAGTTTTCGCTCCGCAAACCCTCGCATCAAGAAGAGGCACGGTTGCGTCCCGAAATCGTAAAAATGAATAGCCAGGCGCCGGAGGCCTCGCTGGTCACCTACGCAGCAGAGAAGATCCGCGCCGGTGAAGTGCTCGGCGTGCCGACGGACACGTTCTACGGCTTGGCAGTCGATCCTTTCAATCTGCACGCCGTCGACCGAGTGTACGAAATCAAGACCCGTTCGCGGCATAAGCCGCTGTCGCTGCTGATCGAGTCGGTGGACCAGGCGGCGGACATGGCCGGGCCAGTCCCGGAGATCTTCTATCTGCTGGCCCGCCGTTTCTGGCCAGGGCCGCTGACGATCATCGTCAAAGCGGATCCCAAGCTGCCGCTCAAGGTGACCGCTAACACCGGTAACGTGGCTTTGCGCGTGCCGGCGGCCGAGATTCCGCTGGCGATCATTCGCTCAGCCGGATTGCCGATAACAGCTACGTCGGCGAATCTCCATGGCGAAGTGGAGTGCAGCACGGCCATGCAGGTGCGAGACCAGCTGGGCGACTGTCTCTCGATCATCGTGGACGGGGGACAGGTTCCGGGCGTCATGCCCTCGACCATCGTCGACCTGACTGGCGAGGGCAGTTGGCGGCTGCTGCGCCAGGGCGCGATTCCCGAGGAACAGATCGTCGAGCTCCTGGGCCGGGAGTAGATCGCCACGGCGGCGCGGAGCTCCAAATTTCACCCTCATCCGCTGGATCGTGGCTCTGGCCGCAGTTCTGGCGATGGGATTTCTGCTTTCCATCAGCACGAAAATCATGCGCGAAGCCGGTGTGAATGAAGAGCATTCGGCTGACGCCATCCTGGTCTTTGGTGCGGCCGAGTACGTCGGTCGACCCTCGCCTGTGTTCCGCGCGCGCCTCGACCACGCTTTCACGCTCTTCAAACGCGACCTGGCGCCGGTGATCATTACCACCGGCGGAGCGGGCAACGATCTCCGCTTCAGCGAAGGTCAGGTGGGGCGGGACTATCTTGAGTCGCGCGGCATTCCGGACGCAGATCTCATCGCCGAAACCCAGGGCGGCGATACCGACGAGTCAAGCCAGCGTGTTGCCGTCATCATGCGCGCTAACGATATGCAAACCTGCCTTCTGGTGAGCGACGCGTACCACATGTTTCGCGCCAAGCAGATGATGGAGGCGCAAGGCATCACGGTATATCATCTCGCCGCGCCCGGGCTCGATTCCGAAGACCTTGGTCGGACGCTTCCTCGCAGCCTTGCGCGAGAGCTTCAGCTACCTGTTGTATAAGGCGCATGTGAGGTGAGAGCTCGCTTTTCGCTTTGGCTTTTCGCTAGAGTGTGATGGGTCGACTTCCCGTTCCTGGCAAACTTGAAAAGTTAGAGCGGATTATGGCTTCGGTGAACTCTTGCTGTTTGGCGGAGAGCGAATGGCGAACAGCGAAAAGCGATCTCACCCCACCAGCGATCTCACCCCAACAGTGCCAACACCCGCGCCGGCCCGCCTGAACCCTTTTCCAGCTTGATGGGTGCGACGACGACCGTCGCTCCGGCGGGCGGGTACTTCGGCAGATTGGCTACGTTCTCCAGGTGATAGATGCTCGTGCTGCGATGTGAACAGGTGGACGGGATAGGTCGTGGTCGCGCCGATGTCCACGCTCATGGTGTCGATACCGAGTCCGACGACATTGCGTGACTGCACCAGGAATTTGGCGGCGGCGAGCGAGAAACCTGGGTAGTGGGTGAGGCCATCGCCCTGCTGGTTGCGAAAGCTCTCGTGCTGACTGCCAGCGCTCATCCCATCCGGTATAAGCCATCACGACCGAACCCGGCGGAGATCGGCCCGTGCGCCTGCTCCCACGCATTGATGTCCTCGACGCTCACCTCGTAATCAGGATTGCTCGCTGCACGTTATCGCGAACGTCGAGTACCACCAGCGGACGCACCAGGCGGTCGGCTGGAATCTGGTCCACGGTCCATGCTCCGGCAGCGAAATGCGCGGGAGCGTCGAGATGCGTACCGTAATGCTCCTGGGTAGAGAAGATTCGGGAGTAGTATCCGTCGCGCTCGATGTTGCCGAGTTCCCTCGCCTGGAACGGCGATTCTGCTGTGCCCTCCCAATTCGGCGAGTTGTCATTGAGAGGATGCGTTAGGTCGATGACGGTGCGGATGTAATTCGATCGGACATAATGGTTCCTTCTGCTGCCCAGACGTCGTGGGATAGTGTGTTCGAGCTTGATGACAGCCGAAGCCTAACTTCCCACTCGCTGCATGATCAGCGCCACAATCAGCGCGACATCGGCGGCGAAAACGGTGCTGATGAAGTTCACCGCATCGTTCGCCAGTTTCCCGGAATTTTCCCAGGTCGCCCCGATCATGCTGTCGAGGAACATACCGCCGATGGCGGCAAAGGCGATCACCGGCGTCCAGTGCCAGTCCACGAAACCGACCACGGCACTGATCCAGGCCATGATGCACGCGGCCACACATCCGCTGATGGTGCCTTCGACGCTGATGGCGCCGTTGGTGCCGATGGGAACGTCGCGAAAGTCGGTGATCATGTAGGCGCCGCGCGCCGTCGCCTGTCCCAGTTCGCTGGAAACCGTATCCGCGGCTGCCTCTGCCAAGTGCGGCAACCGCCGCAACGAAGCAGCAGTTCGGCGAGCTCCGGAAACCAGATTGCCGGCAACAGCGCAAAGAGCCGCTGCTCCCAGGTTAGCCAGCACTTGCGAAGCCTTGCGGCCTCTTTGTGCTCCGCAACGCCCAGCCGCTGCTTACGCTTGTATCCCCATGCGGTGGAGATCACGGTCAGGACGAACAGCGTCAGCAGGGGAATAAAGCCGGAAAAACCTCCGGCCAGCATGAGAACGAAAGCGACCAGAACGCCTGCGATGGCTCCGCCGTCCGTAACCGAGCCCATGGCCCGGGCCAGAATCGCGAAGCCGACCGCCACCACCGCCAGCCGGCAAAGCCCTTGCATGTATCAGATTCATCACGCCTGACCCAGTATCGCATCCTCCGCAGGTTACGGTCACGGCGGTGTCCGCGCTGGCACGAATACAGCAAAGCGGTGTCCTGAGATGCATCCCACCTAAGTGAACTGCGGCTCGACCTTAGGTTTGCAGGTCTTTGAATAATAAGGCTTGACGAACGCTCAGCGAAGCGCCGGATCATATTCTGCCCAGTTTTCCACAGGGCGAGAATCCCACTTCGCGCTTGCGTCCGCGGACCCGGGCAGGACGCCCTCCGCAAAAGGACGAATATATGGCATCTTCCGTGTGGTCTGGATATTTGACCTTTGGCCTGATCTCAATGCCGGTTCGGCTGTTCTCCGGCGCGCGCGGTACTCACATCTCCTTCCACATGCTGCACCGCGACGACAACACCCGCATCAAGCAGCAGCTTTGGTGTCCGCACGATGAGCGCGTGGTCGAGCGCAACGAGATCGTCAAGGGCTACGAGTACCGCAAGGGCGAATACGTCATCATCGAGCCCGAAGAGATCAAGAAGATCGAGCCCAAGACTGCCAAGGCGATGGAGATCCTGGAGTTCGTCAAGGCCGACGACGTCGATCCCGATTTACTTCGAGTCGTCCTACTTCCTGGTGCCGGAGGACGCCGGCAAGCGGCCCTATGCGCTGTTGACCAAGGCACTGGAAGAAACCAAGTACGTCGCCATCGCCAAGCTCACCATGCATAACCGCGAGTACACGGTGTTTCTGCGGCCATACAAGGGCGGCATGATGCTGCACACCATGTACTACAAGGAAGAAGTGCCGCGACCTGGAAAACTTTGGCGCTCCGGATGTCGAATTGAAGGATGCCGAGGTGAAGGTGGCGCATCAACTCATCGAAGCGCTGGCCGGCGACTTCGAGCCGGAAAAATATCACGACACCTTCGAAGAGAACGTCAAGACGCTGATCAAGGCGCGTCTAGAAGGCGAAGAAGTCACGCCGGTCGAGAAGCCGAAGAAGATGGCGCCGGTCGTCGACCTGATGGCGGCGCTGAAGGAGAGCCTGGCGCAGCTGCCGAAGAAGCCACCGCAACGTGTGGAAGCAGCAGAGCGCGCGTCGGAGGTAAAGACCGTGGCGAAAGGCAAGAAGGGTTCGCGAAGCAAACCGGCCGCATAAGACATAGGGCGGCCCGCTAAGCCGCCCTGCTTTCTACTCTGCGAGTTACTGCAAACCTCGATTCAGCTGCTCAATGGTGCGGTCGCTACTTTACTTCCATTCCCCTTGCGCGATTCGGCGTGCCCAGGGTATGCGACTTCGGCGGCAGCATCACGTTATCGAAGCCCTGGGTGAACATTGCTGCGGCGAAAAATGCCACCGCCCGCAAAGTTTCCTTGCCCGTGTTTCCGAGGTCGTGACGCAGGCCGGTCGGCAACACGAAGACGCTTCCCGGTTCCACGGGATAGGTGGCGCCGCCTTCCACATAGAGCGTCCCGTTCCCCGCGATGATGTACTGCGTCTCTTCGGTCTGGTCGGTGTGCCAGCCCAGGCGTCCTCCCGGCTCAATTTCGTAGACAATCGTTGACGATTGCGTGGCGCCCTTGCCACCGCAACTGGCAAAGGCTCCCTGCCACCGGACTGACGGGATCGTCCTCACCCCATACTTTTGCGCGCTCCAATTTGTCGGATGCAACCACCATGTCTTCGGCCTTTTTCGCCGAACCTGCGCTTGAACTCATTGCTTTCTCCTCCTCATCGACCAGCATTTATGTGCCGTTAGTCATGGCACCAACGCCGACTAGGGGAGTGACTATACCATCAAAGGATCGACAGCAGATGACAACATTATGTTCATTTATTAGAAGCTGACGTACACTTCCGTTGGCCAAATTCATTTAGCGGGACCGTACTGGCATGAAGTAGAAGCATTCTGCATGTTTTTCGTCACACCATTTGTGTGCTACATGGATGTATGCTGGTAAGTGCTATACGATCGACCTGAAAACAGGCGCCCTGGCGGACTATGAAATCATCAACGCGAACCGTCATACGCGTGTCTGTGCTGGAAAGTGACCCTGTCCGCTTTCTCGGGTTGCGCACGATCTTCGCATCGCAACCTGACATTCAAATTCATACCGGCACCGTAGCCAGCGTCATCGCGGCGCCGGAAAACGAACTTGTCCTGATGACGGCCAATCGCGGAGCCGCATTCTACGCCGGAATGTCTGCTTTGAAGGCGGCGCGCCCGGAGATCTGCATCATCGTCACCGGTCCGGGCAATCGTGATGAAGATATTCTTGCGGGCCGTAACCGCCGGCGCAAAAGGCTATGTCTGCGAGGAAGCACCGGCCGAGGAGTTCAAGAAGGCCATCCGCGAAGTTCATGCCGGCTCCTTGTGGATACCGCGCCGGGTACTGGCCCGGTTCATTGAACGGGCGACCATCTCTGCCCGCAGGGTTGAGCCGCGCAGCGAAACCAAAATCAGCGATCGCGAGCGCGAAGTCCTGCGCCTGCTGGTCTCCGGCTGCTCCAATCGGGAAATCGCAAATGAACTTGGCATCATTGAACGAACCGTTAAAGCGCACGTCGCGCAGTTGTTACGCAAGGTCGGTGTCAGCAACCGAATCGCGCTATCGGTACATGCTGTGACCCACTCGCTGCTCTCTCCGCAACAATAAAACGGTCGGAAAAACGGTCGGAAGCCCAATGACGGTCCCGGCTTTGGTCGCCCAAAATGTTCGGAATCGGCTGATTTGGCCTGCCAGGGTCTGGTTACCATTTTGACGGGCCCTATTACGAAAGTACAATACCCGGGGACATGTACTTTCGTAATCTTGCGGGAATTACTTGTGCATACCATACTGCACTCACCTACCACAGAACCTGGGAGACAGGGCAGGAAGAGGTTACGAGGGTCTCCTCTTCCTGCCCTCTTGTTTCGTGTGGTGACGAGCGAGGTTCTGGCCGTGGCTGGTTACTTCGAACTCCCTTTACCTGGGTCAACGGGTCACTAAAGAGTAACCAGCCAATCGCTTTCTTCACGCTTCTTCCCCAATAAAACACTCTAAGATGAAATTGGCTGGCGAAGGCCGGCGCGCGCCACGTCTTTTCACCTGGAGTCGTGCCATGAACAAAGTAATTACCGTTTCGGCGATGTTGTTGTCGCTCGCATCCGGCGTTTTCGCATCCGAACGGCGGGACGCCGACCTTGATCGCCTTCAAACCGCCGGCACCGTTCTCAGCCAAATTATGTCAGCGCCGGACCATGCCATTCCCGACAGCATCATGTCGGGCGCGAAGTGCATCGCTGTCATTCC
Source organism: uncultured Acidobacteriaceae bacterium (assembly GCA_963698845.1). GTDB lineage: Bacteria > Acidobacteriota > Terriglobia > Terriglobales > Acidobacteriaceae > Bog-257. Next base: position 79,536 of record CAVOSH010000003.1, on the reverse strand, counting down.
GTCGTCGCTGAAGGCGAGTTTCATCTTCGGAGCGAACTACGGTAAAGGGATCGCCACCTGCCGTACAGAAAAGGGATGGAGTGCGCCGGCGTTCTTCAAGGTGACAGGAGGCAGCTTCGGATTCCAGGCCGGTGGTCAGGCATCGGACCTGGTGCTGATCATCCGTACCGATGACGGAATGCAGCACCTGCTGACCAGCAAGTTCAAACTGGGCGCAGACGCCTCCGCTGCTGCCGGACCCGTGGGCCGTGACGCACAGGCCATGACCGACCTGACCCTGCGCGCACAAGTGCTTACGTATTCACGTTCGCGCGGATTGTTTCTCGGCGTCTCTTTGAGCGGCGGCGTCATCAAGCAGGACCAGGCGGATACTCAAGCGTTCTATGGCAAGGACTGGACCTATTACTCGGTGCTGAACGGAGAGGTACCGGCTCCCAAGGAAGCGCAGTCATTCTTGCAGATGGTGGAAAAGTACGCGCCCACGCCGCGTCCCGTGGCGACGCCTACGGCGGCCTCAGTAGCACCTCCAGCCGCTCCGTTGACGGCAGCGAATTCTGCCCCAGCGATGTCTACCTCGACGGTGCCGGCGGAAGCAACTTCTACTCTGGAGTCGAGTCCGGCAGTCCCGGCGAGTGAAGCCACTCCAGCCGCAGCTCCGGCGCCAAGCGCCGTCCCGGCGGCCGCTCCTGCGACCACTATGCCGGGATCAACCGGCGCAGGCGGCAATCGCTGATCCTGATTTTTGTACTCTAAAATCGCGGCGGCTTCGGCTGCCGCTTTCTTTCGCGACGCTCGCACCGCCTGATTATCGAGAGGCCGGCGGAGCGGCAACCACCTTGTGCTTCTCCTCAAGCTGTATCTGCCGGCGCAGATCGCGGATCAGAATCGTCCACATCTGCGAATTCGTACGCAGAAGGATCTGCAAATTCTGATCGTGCAGAAACTCGATCTCGCTACTCATGTTCATGTTGAGACTTTCCATTTTGTTGAGGTCGTCGCGCATCTGCGCCAAGTCATCACTCGATTGGGTTGAGGGTTGCTGTATCGCATCCTGCTGTGTCGAGGATGTTGCAGGCTTCGCGGTTCCGGTCTCACTGGACTGCTGCGCCAGTAACAACGTGCTGAAGAACATCACAAACAGTGTTTGCCGGACTGAAATCACAACGGACATCTCTGACTCCTGGTTTCGCAAGGTTGGACATATCTGCCGCCCGCGAAGATTCAGTATGATCGAGAGCATACCTTTTCTGGAGAATCAACTGTGGACCGTACGACCCTGGGCGATTTTGAGCTGACAATCCTTTCCGATGGCAACTACTACCTGGACGGTGGGGCTATGTTTGGCGTAGTGCCAAAAGTTCTATGGGAGAAACGAATCACTCCCAACGAAAGCAACAAGATTCGAATGGGCCTGAATTCCCTGCTGATTCGCACTGGCCGTCACAATGTGCTGGTCGAGACCGGGATCGGCAGCAAACTCGGCGAGAAGAGCCAGGCAATTTATCGCAATCAGGCGATGCTGATAAAAAACTTTGAGGCGGCAGGCGTCTCGCCCGGACGAAATCGATGTCGTCATCAATACCCACCTGCATTTCGATCATTGCGGATGGAACACGTATTACAAGGACGGCAAACCCGTGGCCACATTTCCTCGCGCCACCTATTACGCGCAGCAAGGCGAGGCGGAACACGCCCACGAACAGCACGAGCGCGATCGCGTTAGCTATATGACGGACAACTACGATCCGCTGATCAAGAGCGGTCAGATGAAATTGTTGAAAGGCGATGCCGAGATTGTGCCGGGGGTATCGGTGAAAGTCTACCCGGGACACACGCGCGACCTGCAGGCGGTGATTGTCCGCAGCGGCGGCAAGGTTGCCGCCTATCCCAGCGACTTGCTGCCGGACGCAAAGCATCTCGACCCGACCTGGGTTCTGGGCTATGATCTTTATCCACTCGAGAGCATTAACAACAAGCATCGCTTTTACGAGGCCGCTATCCCGGAACAGTGGCTCGTGATCTTCACCCACGATCACGAAGCGCCCTGGGCCTATGTCGACATAGGAGAAAAGGGGAGGCCAGTCGCGCGCGCCATCCGTCAAAAGTAGCAGTGAGCCGACTGCTCTTAGGGGCTATTTACCGGGCCCCCTCTCGCTCCTACAATGTAGGATAGCTTCAATTGAACCTATATGGAGAGCGCTGCTAATGAGCAAGAAGAGCAAGAAGGACAAAAAGAAAAGCAAGAAAGATGAACAACGCACCTCGTTAGCGGCGTCCGACAAGAACGGCGTCAAACTTGACCTGCGGTCGGTCGAAATTCCTGCCCGGCCCAAGGCCATGAAGCCCGCCGACATTCGTGCAGTCCGTGAGAGCCTGAATGCCAGCCAGAGCCTTTTCGCCCGCCTGCTCAACGTAAGCAGCAATGCCGTCGAGAGCTGGGAGCAAGGTATTCGTGAGCCTCGTCAGGCCACGCTCAAGCTGCTCCACATCGCACGCAGGAATCCGGAAGTGCTGCTGAGCTAGTTCGGATACGGCGAGGCTGCAGGGTTCTTAGCTTCCGCACATTTCCGGCAACAACGGCTCTGCCCCGCACTAAGTCTGACCGCTGTGCGCGGGCACAGGACGTTCCTCGGCTGGTGCCGCTCGACGACACTGGCGTCGCGCGACTAGCGAGTACAAGCTGGCTGCGGTTTGAAGATGCAGCTTCTCGATTCCCATCTGTTTCTGTTCCGGCGTCAAGTTCGGATCGTTCAACAGCACGAACGACTGCTTCCCTTCGGAAAGAAACACCGTGAGCAACTTCGGTCTCTGGATCGGCGGTTACTTGCCTTTGCTGGTCGAGCGCAGCGAGATGCCCATCAGCAAACTTCTCGGGATCAGCCAGCATATTGACCGGGCCCCATGGAACCGGATTGGGCCAGCGCGCCGACACCACGGGCCATCAAGTCGTCGCAGGCATTGAAAACAAACAGCTCCTTGGGTTCGTTTCGCAAAAACCATGGTCCAGAACGCATCCGCGGTCGCGTCGCACGGCGGCGGCCCACCGAAGGGTGATATCGCCATCTGGTGCATCCCGAGATGTCGCACCCATGACAGTCGCAGATCCTCGCCGACAACAATTCGTAATAGGACATTCCAGCCTATCCAAAGAGCAAGTCTAGGCTCGGCCGCCGGGCCTAGACTCGTTACGGGCAATTAATTATTAGAGCCGAGTGGCTGCCGGATTATCGGCTGTGTCGCCGGACCCAAGCGTGCTTTCCACAATGTGGGTAATGCTCGACCCATGCTTCTCCGCTACCGACCGCATTACGTTCGTCATGCAGTCGACAACTTCATGAGCAAAATCAGGGGGGCAACTCATCATTGTGGTAACTACTGCTACGTCGTGGCTCGTTGACTCAGTGCAGCAAACTAATGAGCCGAGTTCCTCTCCAAGCAGATTGTTTTCGAAGCGAGCTGTAAGCTCTTGCATTACGTCTTGCAGGCTGTTGCCTGCGTTTTTGGGCGAGCGAGAACCATGTAAACATATGGTCACTTCCTTCTAGTGCAAAAGGTCTGTGTTGACATCCACCGTAACGTACGAATTATTCGTAGCCGCCCTAGGGCAGTAGTGTGTGGCCAACTAACCAGGCCGTCTCCTCGGCGGCCGTCGAAGAAAATCGTGGAACGTTGGCGTTGCCCTCGGACGTGAACCGGGCCTCGGTCGCCGGCATCCCTGCCGCCCGACCGGAGTTCCCCAGCATTCCGGGGGTAGGCTTCTCACCCGCAATCGTGCGATCTGCGTACCTGTCCGGCGCTTGTTCAATTCGTGCTTCTTTGGTTCTGCTCATAATTCCTGTCATCATTTCCTAAGTTGTCGGTGCTCGCATCCTTTGTTAATGGATCCGGAAGTCGGTTTGCTCCCAATCGCGCCACTCGAGTTACGCCGTGAACCACTCCAGCAAAATCTCGCCATTGATGTAATACGCTGCTGGCATAGAACACTCGAATATCGACCAACATTTCTTTCTGTCTCCCCACGGCAAAGGCGCGTACGCTGGAGAACTTGAATCCAGTCCGAGTACGGCGCTGCCATAAAGGACGGTGGATTGCGCAAACATGACCCAGGCAACAGCATCGCCAGAACATCCGCGCTTCCTCCCCGCGGTTTAGGGCTTCGGAGCCTATTTGCAAATCTGTGACGAGCAATCCGAACCGGCGCTTGCCTTTTAGTCCGGTCCGGGGAAACTTTCGTTTCACCATGCATGCTCCTTGCCTACTTACCTACTGGTCCTTAGAAAAGGGCGCCGGTAGTCTGATGGCGGTTGTCGAGTTCCGATCGTCGGCACGAAACCAGTGACAATCGCCGGACCTGGTTATTTGCAAACCGATGCAGGTGTCCGAACAGGTACTGATCACACTCCGTCGCGGCAACATCACCCCTCCTCTTTGAAGAATCGGTTTCTGCAGTCCGGGTTCCTCCGTCGGCGGTGAATTCCCTCGACATCTGCACAATGGCAATGCAAAGTCGCATTCCTGCTAAACATCTGCGAAAAGTTCCAGTCCTTAGCTCCGAGGTCGTAGCGGCCCAGCTGATCGACGATTGCATGTGCCGGTTCAGATGGCGCCCGGGCCAACGTAACTCGCAGGACCGCATTCCTCTCATCCCACGAGCGGAAACTGATAGGAGCTCTGACGGGCCGAGCCCCGGGGTGGCCATTTACAACTGCCCATCCGACCATTCCTATGTCCAGCTGTTCGACATTAGCGATGTAGATCTACAGCAGGACGGCGATGGTTGTGAATGCATCCGCTGGCGGAGGTGGAGGTGGAAACAAGAGAAGAGCAGTGCTTGTTTGCCCACGGAACAGGAACATGTCCGCATCTCCGGGCGGGAGACCTAACCGAGGTTATCCAGGTGCCAGCCGGTTGGAGTTTTGCCGAGCTACGCGAGGCCTACATCGTGGCTGGCCAGCTGTCGTTTGAGAGAGGCGAAGATATCACGGCAGCCGATCTGTTGGAGGGGGTACGAGCGCTTCGCAGCACTTCGGCTCTGGCCAGGAGGCCGAGCGACGAAGCCGGCTTTCGACCGGAAACGGCCGCATGCGACTAGAGCAGGCAGATCACGGCGTGCCAGGAATGAAAAATCGCTTCCGAATGTCCCCATGTTCTTCTTCAGGTCGGTAGATGTACTAGTAGGAACCCTGAACGCTTCGGGTTCTCTGTAGGGAAGAGGCCAGAATGGCTGAGAATCCATCGAAACGATCCGCGGAGAGTCTTCGACCCAGCAATCGTACGAAAAAGTTGCTGAGAGAAAACTTACGCGCGATCAGGCGAATGGTTGGTGAGCAACTCATGCCGGCGCTGAAGACGCGCCTGGAGGTACTGACTCGGGAATTCCACTTTTCCGTTTCGGCCGGTGAGCTGCAGATACTCGACGGCGGCTGGTATGTCACTCATACCGGCCTGCTTGGCCTGGCCCGTCGCAAGCGGTGCCGGGGCATACAGGTCGAGGCGGTCGACTCTCTGTGCGATTCCGCAGCCAGCCGCTTTGTGCTGAAGGCGACGGTCTACCCATCGAAAGGGTCAGCAGGGTTCGTCGGCTACGGCGACGCCGATCCTTCCAACGTTTCGCTGCGCGTCCGCGGCGCCGAAATGCGCATGGCCGAGACGCGAGCGGTGAATCGTGCGCTGCGTAAGGCGTATGGGGTCGGCATCTGTTCGGTCGAGGAGATTGGGTCATTCTCGGGGCCGGTGGAGAGCGGTTCGAATTCTTCCCGGATCCGATCCAAAGCCACCAGCCTGAAAGGCAACGAGAATGGCTCCGCGCACAAGGTGCGAGATCGGCTCTGCCAGATTATTCGCCAGCACAAGCTCGATCCAGAACTGGTCAAAGCGTATGCCGTCGACTTCTGCGGCATCAAGGCTCTAAAAGACGCCAGCCGCGAACAGGTCGAGACCTTTGTACAGCAGCTGGCGGACGAGGCGCAAAAGGATCGTGACGCTCTGCTCTGCCAGCCCAACAGCTTCGCCCTGCCCAATCAAGGGGTGATCCCATGAAACGGAGTCTGCCCGGAATCTCTGCCACGGTGGAGGATTCGCGTCCCGAGGTCCCGGACGGTATCTTCCTAGCTCGCCTCGATCAGGCCCAACACCGCTGGCACTCGCAGAAGCCGCACTACCTGTTGCGACTATTGATCGTCGAGCCAAAACAATTTGCCGGCCTATCGATCATCAGCCGTCTCTATTGCACGCCCCGCGCCATGTGGAAGCTGGGCTGGTTCCTGCTGCAGCAAGGTGTGCAGTTGCTCGAGCGCTTCGTTCAGGACGGCCGGATCCAAATCACCCGCCCCCAGACCCAGCAGCAGATGCAGTTCAACCGGACGCTGCCGTCCGGCAATAGCTTTGTCTCGTTTGTCGATGCCATCGGCGAACTGGACGGCTCGCCCTGTTTGCTGGAATGGAAAACCTCAAGTGCACGATATGCCGAGGAACCTGTCGGCTTAGCCGCCCTCGATCCGCAGCTGATCTGTTACTCCTGGATGACGGGGATCGATAACGTTGCCCAGGTGGTCTTCGTCCGTAAGCGTTCGGTGGAAGTTCAGTACCTGCGAGCGACGATCACGGATGAGCAGCGCCGGGAGTTTGAAACTCTAGTCGACGATACTGTGCGCCAGATCGAGTCCGGGCTGTTCCTGCCCCACAGCGGTATTCGCTTTCCGCAGAACCCATGTACCACCTGTCCGTTTGTCGGGCTCTGCCTCGAGCAGCGCGATCTGGTCGAGAACGCGCTGGTGCGCAAGCCAGGAGTGGATTTTGGTGTGTTTGACGAACTTGGTTACTAGGAATCCGCCGATGCCGCCAAAGCTGAATCGCCGTCGCGCTGAAGCTGTGCTGGGCCGCATTGATGCCATTCTGGCCTGGGAGGCGCAGCATGACAACGAGCGAGACATTAAGTTCGTGGACCTGGGCAAGTGCTTGTGCGAAGTGCGCTCCGGACAATACTGGCGGCTGGAGAATTTGAAGTCCTTCGACGAGTTCTTAGAACGCCGGTTCCCGGAGTCCAGGCGGAAGGCTTACTACTTGATGTCCATTCACGAGCACCTGCCACCGCAGGTGCGGAAAGGTCTTAAGGAAGTGGGCTGGGCCAAGGGAGTGGAGCTGGCTAGGCTGGCCCGCAAGCAGGGACAGAAATTCGAAAGTGCAACCTGGTTGCACAGAGCTCGCAAGATGCCGAAGGAGGATTTCAGAAGGGAAGTCGAGAAGGAGCTGACAGGCAAGGACTCCGAACTGTCGGAACTGATTTATTTCAAGATCTACAAAAGCCAGATGCCAGTCATCGAGCAGGCCATCGAGACCGCGGCCCTCATGCTGGGCACGGACAAGTCCCGAGGCTACTGCCTGGAGATGATCTGTACCGACTTCCTGGCTGGAGCCCATATGGACGGCAGTGATCCCGAGGTCTTGCTGCGCTCGATTTCCCGCTACTACAAATTCCTGCCGGCGCCTCAGCAGCGGGTATTTTTGTCCGACATCGTAGACAAAGCCTCGTGAGCAAGAGCCCACTTCAAAAAGCCCAGAGTGAAACTGGATCGAGCCAGCTACCACCACCTGCATCTGCAGATCCTGAAAAGAGACAGCTGGCGCTGCCAAATGTGCGGCAGCCCGCAAAACCTCGAGGTTCACCATATCGCACACCGTAGCCAAGGCGGTAGCGACTCAGAAGAAAACCTAATCACCTTGTGCGCTCGGTGCCACACGCAGATGCATGTGAGACGCTAGCGGGGCGCTACGATGCTACAGGAAGTTGATCGCTGCGAATCGATCTGCTGCGTGATTTCACCGATTCTAGGGGACAAAGACACAACCACGAGCCGGAAAACCCTTCCACCCAGCCACCGCAAGCCCGGCCCGCTCCCGAATAAGTCTCCTGCATTCAGCTGGTTGCCTCCGACTTCCGCCTATAATAGCCCGCAACGGTTGTTCGGTAACCGTCTTGCACTTGCCGTATGTCATGGGTCGGAGGCAGTTGTGACTAAGGCAGTACGGTTTTTTCTGGGCGCGGCTTTACTTGCCTGGGCCAGCGTATCTTTCGCCGGGATCCATCCTGTACCTCTCGATAAGAACACCGATTCAGCCAAATGTGCCGAATGTCATGCGGACAAGGCCAAGGGGAAGTTCGTTCATTCCGCCATCGCGATGGGATGCACCAGCTGCCATGAGGTACGCGTCAACAAAGACGTCACCCGCATTAAGCTGATCACGGCGACACCGCAATCTCTCTGTATCACCTGCCACTCCGACAAAGACTTCGCTGGGATGAAGGGCAAGGTGCATCCTCCCGCAATGCGCGACTGCGTAAAGTGTCACGATCCCCACGAATCAGACAACAAGTATCAGCTGTTGAAGCCGACCTCTGGCGACAAGACTCAGAACCTTTGCCTCACCTGTCATAACCAAGGGGTCAACGTTCCGGAGAAAGGCAGTCGCCACGCTGCGCTCGACATGGGTTGCGAGACCTGCCACGTGACCCACAAGACTGGCGAACGCGGCAAGGAAGAGTTTGATTTCCATCTGACAAAGTCGTCTCCCGCGCTGTGTCTCGACTGCCATGACGCGAAAGACGAAACGCTTATCAAGGCGCATCAGGGCCAGCCGTTCGCGACCGCCAACTGCGTGCAGTGTCACAATCCTCATGAGTCGGCTCAGCCGCACCTGATGCAGACATTCACCCATGCACCGTTCGCCATGGGCGCCTGCGATAGCTGCCACCAGCCCGCCAACGACGGCAAAGTGGTGCTTACACAAGCAGACACGAAAGCCGTCTGCGTGACCTGTCACGCCGAGCAAGCCGAGAAGATCGATAAGGCGAAGGTGCCACATCCTGGCGCGCAGGGCGAGTGCATTGCCTGCCACAATCCGCATGCCGGCAAAAATCCAGGATTCATCCAGCCTGACCCAGTCAGCGCTTGCCTGGCATGTCATAGCGACCAGGCAGAGCAGTTCAAGAAGGCGCATCTGCATCAGCCCGCATTCGGCCAGGGTTGCGCTACCTGCCACACGCCGCACGGTGGTGACAACGAGCACCTGCTGCGCGCTAAAGGCAACGCACTGTGCCTGGAGTGCCACGGTCCCGACTCTCAGCCGCAGAAGCTCGAGTCCGAACACATGGTGACAATCTTCAACGGTTCGGTGAAGCTGCCCGATGACTACTTCGTGAAGAACAAAGTCGTCGTTCTTCCGCTGAAATATGGACGCGGCCACCCGGTTATGGGACACCCCGTCAGCGACGTGATGGACCCCACCAACACCAATAAGGTTTATCAGCAGATCAGCTGCCTGACCTGCCACCAACCACATTCGTCGGCCCAGCCCGACCTGTTGGTGAAAGATCAGGCGAACAATATGGCATTTTGCTCCACCTGCCACAAGAACCTGCAGCAGCGATGAGTGGAGCGGGAGGTTGTGATCAATGTCCGAGGTAAGGAATAAAGTCGCCCAGCTAGCACCGGCGCTGACCACCATCATTCTGCTGTTCGTCTTTGTGTTGACCGTGCCATTCGGTGCGTACGCCGGCAAGAAGAAGAAGACGGACGATTCCACGGCGAAAGCTCCTAAGGTTATCGATTATTCGAATATCGTGTGGCCGAATCCTCCCGCGATCGCGCGCATTCGTTACCTGGCGTTCTACGCGGCACAACCGCTCAAGGACGTTGACACCCCAAAGACCAAAAAAGAGGGATGGATGGATCGGCTCGCCGGTACGTTCCCGAGCAGGACAACATCGAAGGTCCTATTCCAACTGGGTCAGCCGTACGGCATCGCAACCGATTCCAAGGGCAGCGTGTACGTTGCCGACAGTAGGGTAGGTGCGATTTTCATATTCAACACAGAGACCCGCGATGTGAAACTGATCAAGAACAAAGTCGATGCCCACTTTGACCGCATCATCGGTTTGGCGATGGACGATGACGACCGCCTGTTCGTCTCCGACCCAGGACTACGCCACGTCCTCGTCTTCAACAAAGATCACAAGGCAACCGATGTCATCACCGATGGCATGGTTGAACCCGGCGGACTGGCCATCGATACCCAGAATCGATTGCTCTATGTCTCGGATGTGAAGCAGGACATCGTGCTGGTCTATGACGCCGACACCTTCAAACTGCTCCGCCACATCGGCACTCCGGGCAAAGATCATACGTTGACGGATCCCGGCAACTTCGCCAAGCCTACTGGTCTGGCTGTCGACAAAGAAGGCAACCTGTATGTCGCCGACACGCTCAACGACCGCATCGAGGTCTTCGACGCCGATGGCATGTTCATTCGCACCTGGGGCAAAAATGGCGACGGGCCCGGCTACTTTGCCAGACCGAAGGGTGTCGCCGTCGATAATGACGGGCATGTCTGGGTCGCTGACGGCATGCAGGACCGGGTACAGGTCTTCACCAACGAGGGCCAACTGCTGCATCGCGATGGGGGGCCACGGTCTTCTGCCGGGACAGTACCAGGGACTGGTCGACATTCATATCGACAATCGCCGCAACCGGGTCTACACCTCGGAGATCTATCCCGGCCGCGTCCAGGAGTTCCGTTATGTGACGGACGCGGAGTTCGACCAGTTGACCAAGGAGCGGCAAACGCAGCGGGCCGGCACCACGCACGTCAAGGCCGATCCTGCACCGCAAACCGCAGCGAAGGTTCCGGAGCCGCCGACCGCGCCACAAAGCAAATAGTCGGTGTTGCATTTCTTTACAACGAGAGAGGCTCAGCCTCTCTCGAATCGTTTTGCTTCGAAGCAGTTACGAGCTAACTCCTGACTCATTCAGCTGCGGAATTTGACATGCCGCGATCATCGAATTGGCTCTTTTCACCCATTGTGACGTCGATCACTCCGCCATCAATCGCCATTCCCAAAATTGCAATTATCTGTAAACAGAGCGGTTAGTCGCCAGCTTAGATCGACCTGACCCGTGCTCGATTTGGCCTGCTACTTGCGATTATCACTAGCCGAGAGGCAGTGGTAAGCAAAGCTGTATGTTTGCCGTCGGGGCCTAAGCCTCTGGGAGTCAACAGCAAAAATGATGTGTTGCAACACACCTCTGGAGGTCTCATTCTAATGAAGAAAGTACTCGTAATTTCTCTGTTCGTCCTGGCCGTATGCGGCCTGATGACGGCGCAGAACTGGTCCTCGACGGTTGACGTCCTGGGCGCGCACCAAAATCAAGGCCGCGGCTGCGCGGGCTGCCATGCTCCGCACAGCGGCTCCTTCGGCTCCGGTCACGGCGGCGTGTCCAGATGCCGGCAACTATGCTCTGTGGGGACAGGATGCCAGCCCGCTGTATGGCCAGACCATTGCCTTCGGCGACAACGGCAACTACGTGGAAGTCCTGCCCAGCAGCATCACCTCTGGTTCTCAGGAAGTCGGCGGCATCCTGCTCTGCCTCAGCTGCCATGACGGCAATGTGACTCCGTCGCAACATGATGCAGAACTGGTCATATGAACAGCAGATCGGCTTGCTGACCAATACCACGTACGGCAGCCAGCACATCCCGACCCTGCTCGGCAATGACGGCACTGCCGCCGGCAACTACACCAACGATCATCCGGTGGGCACGAATCAACGTGTCACCATGGCGTTCCGATGCAGGGAGCAGGCCTGGGCTTGTCTGGGCCAACAACACCTTCACCTTACGCCAGGCAGCCCGTATGCTCAGTTCGTCGCCAACTACGGCTGGCCGGCGCTGGCGCCTGGCAAGTGGTCAAATCCCTACGGCGTCAATGGCGCGGGCTAGCCCTATGTTCTCTGCACTACCTGCCACAACCAGCACGTGATGACGGTTTACGCGTCGAGCACGTCCAGCCCGATCGCCGGTAACGCTGCGGCTTTTACGCGACCTACTTCTTCATCAACGGCCCGTACAACCCGAACCTGCAAGGCAAACTGCAGGCGCGGCCAGGCAGCATCGACGACTCAGTTCTGCCGTCAGTGCCACTTTGGCGAGGCGAACGAAGCCAACAACACCAACAACATTACCGACGGTCTTCCAGTAAAGACCGGTTGCAAACCGGGGGAAAGGAAACCCTTTCCCCCTTTTTTGTGGACATAAGCTGAGAGGAATTATGAAGTACCACTTCTTAACCGCACTCATAATCGCCGGCATGATGACGCAAGCGGTGGCGCAGGTAGCCTCGCACGCGCCAACCACGGGCCGCGAAACCTCGGCTGTCCAGACCACGACCCTGCAGCCTACGGGAAAGCCGGTGGCCAAGGTAAACGGCACGGTCCTCACCGACAAAGATTTGCTGCGCGAAATGTATGCCATCTTCCCCTACGCGAAGCAGCACAACGGATTCCCTAAGGCGCAAGAGGCCGGTATCCGCCAGGGCGCGCTGGAGATGATCATCTTCGAAGAGATGGTTTATCAGGAGGCGCAGCGCCGCAAGATGACGATCCCGGCGGCCAAGATCGATCAAGCCGAAACCGCCTTCCGCCAGCAGTTCGAAAGTCCGGACCAGTTTCAGCAATACATGCAGATGGAAATGCACGGATCGCGTCAGCAGCTACGCACGCAGATCGAACGCTCCATGCTGATCGATCAGCTGCTCAAGCAGGAAGTGGACAACAAATCCGCGGTTACGCCGGCGCAGGTTCGAGCCTATTACGACAAGAACGGCGCGCGCTTCCAGATGGGAGAGTCCTATAGCTTCCAGAGCATCTCGGTCATACCGCCGCTCAAGCCGACTCCTGGCCAAGCCACCGAAGCCAGGAAGAAGGCCACGGATGAGTTAGCCCAGGCAAAGGCGACGAAGAACGCGCAGGAGTTTGGTCTGCTGGCAGAGAAAATTTCCGAAGATGACTACCGCGTCAACATGGGCGATCACAAGATTGTGCCTGCCGACAAGTTGCCACCACAGATTATTGCAGCCTTCAAGGCAATGAAGCCGGGGCAGGTGAGCGGCCTGATTCAGATTGAAACCGCCTACACCATCGTCCGGCTGAATACCCATACCTTGGCACATAAGCAGAGTTTTGAGGAGGTCAAGGGCGAACTCCGCGTTGAATTGCAGAAGCAGAAATACGAGCAGTTGCGGGTAAGCCTGGCCAAAGAGCTGCGTGCCAAATCGAAGATCGAAGTTAGCTAGGTCTCAGGATAGTCCCGATGGTTCGCATCCAGTTACCGAAGAAGTAAGAACAGGATCAGTCCATCGGTCCTAGATTCTTCGAGAGTTAGGATTTCGAACCAGTCTTACGGCGCATCGGTTGCGCCGTTTTCTTTTACTTTCCGCATGCCAGCGCCCACCGTTTGTTCCTCTTGTGTTTTTCAGCACGCCGATTTGAGTGATATCCCCCAAAGTTGCTTTCGGGCGCAAATGGGGAATCGACGAACCCTCCTATCTTACTGAAACGACGATTCTTATATCTGGTCTGGTTCCTCTGACTTTGGTCAGGCGCGTGCCATACATACAGGTTGGTGGCGCGTGATTGACTGGCCCGGAAAGGGCATGGCACGGTGAAGAAGTTGGGACGAAAAATCGGTTGGCTGGCGCTCCTGATGATCGCCCCACTAGCCTCGGCTCAGGTGCAGCTCGGCGAGAACACGCACATGAACGCCGGCGGCCTATTTACCGCCGGGTATGCTGGCGACTACGGGAACGAAACCCCATCAAGTCATGGACTCGATTTCGGCGCAAGTGGCGCCCTGAATGGCTATTACTATAATCCGAACTTTCTGAACTTTAATATCACGCCATACTACAACCAGTCAAAGGCAGACTCGGACTACCAATCCCTTACAGATGCCAGCGGCGTTGCCGCATGGCCAATTCTTCACCGGCAGTCATTTCCCTGGTTCAGCTTCGCTACCACTACGATTACAACAGCACCGGAACCTTCGGATTGGCTAGGCTTCCTAACTTCACAACTCAAGGCAACGGGCAGGGCTTTGGCATTAATTGGAGTGCCCTGTTCCCCGGGTGGCCAACCCTGTCGGTAGGATACCAGCGTGGCAGCGGAAGCGGCACCCTTTACGGGACCGATCAGGAGTCCTCCAACAGTCTGGATCTGCTTAATGTTCGCTCTTCTTACAAATGGGACGGCTTTCTTCTTAACGCATATTACGATCACACGAAGTCGCAATCTCTGTTTCCTGAATTTCTGTCAGGCGACACGATCGCCGACAATCTCACTCATAGCAACGGGCAGGATATAGGGATCTCGACCTCTCGCAGCCTGCCATTATGGGACGGATCCATGTTTGCCAATTATACCCATTCGGATTTTTCCACCGATTTTGCGGCCGGAAGTCCAGCAATCCAGCCAACATCAACTACAATGCCGATATCGAATACGCTGGCGTCAATTTTCATCCTGAACAAGATCATCGCTATATGCAAATCAGTCTTACACCAACAATCTTTCCGGCTACTTCGTCCAGGGACTAGCTAACAATGACAACGGATCAACCCGCTCCCAATCATCAATCTTGGATCAAACTCTTACTCGATGACACTAGGTGGCGGCGCCGGCTACCAGCTAACCAATCATATGTCCAGCAACGCGTTCGTCAGCTACTACGACCAGCACTACTACGGTACGAGCTATAGCGGAACCTTTGTCAGCGGCATGCTGAATTACGACAAGAAGCTATTCGATATGTTCAGCTTCTCGGCAGGCGTGGTGGATGGATATAGCGCTGCGGGCAATAACAATGTCGGTTTTGTTGGTACAGTCAACTACTTTCATCGCTTTGGATTGTGGGAGACATCTGGAGCACTCAGCTATGCGCAGAACGTGCAGTCGGTCTTATTCACCGACACTACCTCCTACTATTACTACAATGCTAACCTACATCGCCGATTCAGCTCCCGAGTACAATGGACGCTGGCCTTCAACGGAAACCACAGCTGGCCTATCGAGCGACAAAAATGCCGACGGACAGTAGCATCGGGATTCTCCACGAGTTTGAGTTTCCGCTCTATCTCGGCAACGCAAACTATATCAGCGGTACGGGTAATTCCATCTTGACGCCCGGCCGGCATCTCTCCGTTGCCTCCGACGCCCGGCGAGAGTCTCGCCAACATCATTGCCTACAACGCCAAGAGCTACGGCGGAGGTCTCAACTGGACCCCGGTTCGGCGAATGATCCTGTCCGCAACTTATAGCCGCTCTTACAGCAATACCTTGAGCAACGGCATATACTCAAACAACAACACGGACATCTTCTACACTCAGTTGCAGTATCGTTTGCGCCGAATCAGCCTGCTGGCGGGAGCGACCCGTTTTACGCAGGGCATCAGTGCCACAGGAATTGCACCCGGCACTGTCACGTCATATTACGGCGGAATCTCGCGATGGTTCGATTTCTTCTAACCCGGGCAGGCCAGACAATCCGAAGAGCTGCGGCCTGTGCCGCTATGGCGACGCTGCTGCTCGCCCCGGCATGGGCCGGCAAGCATTCGAAAGACTCCGCGCTGCAGGTCTCCGGGCCAGTCCTGCTGCTGGAGGGCGGCCGCAAACTTACCTGGGAACGCAGCTTCAGCCTGGAGCGCGAGGTCAAACCCAAAAGAGCATTCTGGACCAGGCTTGTCGACCTTGCGATTGGTGAGCCTGACTTCCGTTACATGGTGAACCCTTACAGCGTCACTACGGATTCTCGTGGGCGCATCATCGTGACCGATCCCGGCGCCAATGGCGTACACATTTTTGACTTCACCCAGCAGAAATATAAGTTTCTGACTCGCCGCGAGAAAGACAAGGATTTCACGCTTGACGCCGCAGTGCGTCGCTGTGGATGCCCAGGACAACATCTACGTGACCGATTCGGAGGCCGGAAAGGTCTTCGTCTGGGATGCGAATGGCAAGTACAAACGGGCCATCGGCAGCCTGAAAGGTGGCGAGGGATATTTCAAACGGCCAACCGGGATCGCCGTAGATTCAGCGGCGCAGCGGATTTACATCACCGACACGCTTCGCAACAAGATCTTCGTTACCGATATGCAGGGTAGCGTGCTGCAGAGTATCGGCAAACCTGGTACCGGCGACGGCGAATTCAACTATCCGACGGAACTGCGCCTGCACGGTGACGAGTTGGTGGTTGTAGATGCCATGAACTTCCGGGTCCAGGTACTGGACCGCTCGGGAACCTTTCGCTATGCCATCGGAAAATTGGGAGATGGTTCGGGCTGGATGTTCCGGCCAAAAGGCATCAGCTTCGATTCCGAAGGACACCTGTACGTAGTCGACGGAGCGTGGAGCACGGTGCAGATTTTCAATCGCGAGGGACAGTTATTGTATTACTTCGGACAGCGAGGCGCAGGGCCGGGCGAATTTCAACTACCCACCGGGCTGCAGATTGACAGTAACGATCGCGTTTACGTTGTGGATTCTTATAACCGCAGGGTACAGATTTACCACTACCAGGGACTGCCCAAGCAGGCCGAGGAGAAGAAGCCGTGAAGTTTCTCCTGGGTGTGACAAGTGCACTTTTATTGTTTGCAGCAGGCGCAGCTTTTTCTCAGCAGCAATATAACGGTGACGTCCTGGGGATGCACAACCTGACGGCGGGCAGCGGGTCTTCTATCTACCTACCCTCTGGGAACGCTTCCTGCACATTCTGTCATGCTCCCCATAGCGGACTGGGGGGTGTAACTCCACTTTGGGCTCAAACCCTCTCGCAGGCCAGCTACTCTCCCTACACCAGCACGACCTATCATGAAACCGGTAACACGAAACCGCCGCTGGGCGTCACTAGCAGTCTTTGCCTCAGCTGCCACGACGGCACAGTCGCCGTAGGCCAGTCTTCGCCCTATGGCAAGATTCAGATGACAGGTAATTTCGCTCAAGGAGATTCCTTCGGAACCGATCTAGTTAGTTCGCACCCGTTCAGCCTGATCCTGCCGATGAAAGACGCTCCCGACCTGGTCGCTTCTTTGGTTGCACAAGGCAGAACAGGAGATCCACTTCAAAAGGTAAAACTGATTAATGGCAATATTGAATGCACCAGCTGCCACGATCCGCACGTGCAAAACAATGACCAGATAGCCCAGGGCTTTTTGGTTCGCGATAGTTCGAGCGGCCAGATGTGCCTGGCCTGTCACGATCCCAATCGCGTCATTCAAGGTCAGACAAACTTACTGGCGGGATGGGACAGCAGCATTCACAAAACGGCTACCAATGGTGTGGCGGCCGAAGCACATGTGGGCTCCTACTCAACCGTGGCGCTGAACGCGTGCACTTCCTGCCACCTTGACCACAATGCCAACGGGCCAGCCCGCTTGCTGCGGCCGGCTACTCCTGCTGCTCCGGGAACCGACTTCGCCACCCAGGACTGCATGACATGCCACAATGGCGGGACCTATCTATCGCCGGCGGCTCCCAATATCATGGCCGAACTTTCCAAGACGGCGCACCCACTTCCCTCGGGCAACAACGCGCACGACGAGGCTGAGCCTGGAGTGCTTTCGAATAACCGGCACGCGACATGCGTTGATTGTCATAGTCCGCATGCGTCGGCGCAGGTGGTTACATTTGGTCTGCCGCCGGCGATTCGTCCTTCACAGGCGGGCGTGGAAGGTATCAGCGCCCTCGATGGAATTACGCCTGTTATTCCTGCGGTCAACCAGTATGAAAGTTGTTTGCGATGCCACGGTACTGGGCCCGGCAAGCAGCGCCTCATCATTTATGGCTACGCTCCTATGCGCGAGGTCTCGAACCCTGACTTCCTCAATGTAATACCCGAGTTCAGCGCGACGGCAACGTCCAGCCATCCCGTATTCCACGACCGCAGCAGCCCGCTGCCGCAACCAAGTTTGCTGAACAATATGCTTGACGATCACTGGGCAAGCCTCGGGACGGGCCACGGGGCCGCGCATTTTTTGTAGCGATTGCCATAACAGTGACGACAATCGTGAATTCGGCGGCACCGGACCTAACGGACCGCACGGGTCACGCTATTCGCACATTCTCGAACGTAACTATCAGTTCAGCCAGGCTCCGACCCCGGGCGGCCTGGTAACGAATACCTTCCCTAATCCTGACTTGGGGGTAAATGGTCCCTACGCTCTATGCGGGAAGTGTCACGACCTGAGTAATGTCTTAGCCAATGCAAGCTGGAACCAGCACGGGTTACATGCCGGCCAGCAGGGATTTAGCTGTTCAGTTTGCCACACGGCGCACGGCATGGGCGCGAATTCTGCCTATGTCAGCGGCGAACGCCTGGTGAACTTCGATATAAATGTAGTCGGCACGAATAATGGATTGCCGATTTCTTATAGCCGAGCTACGAATACCTGCGTTCTGACCTGCCACCAGGTGGCCCATAATCCCGACGGATCGATTTCCAACTCCATGATGGGCAGCCCTCGGGGCGCCAAAAGGAAATAGTCCGTGAGATGGCAGCCTATAAGCGCCGGGATATTTCAGGTCGCGACTCTGACTGTTGTCCTTTCCATCGGCGGGATCCATGAAGCGCTGCGTCAGACCTGCCTGACGAATATCGCAAACGGCGACTTCTGGTGGCATTTGCGGGTGGGCTTAGGAATCTTGCAAACCCATGCCCTTCCCCATTCTGGACTTTACTCCCAGGCGTCAGCACTTCCATGGACGGCCTCGTCTTGGCTCTATGACCTCGCCATCGCGATCGGCTACCGCATGATGGGACTTCGCGTCATCCTCCTGACCGCGGTCCTGTTTAAGTTTGCTCTGGCATTGGTAGTCTTTCTACTGGCTGGTGGGCTAAAAGGTCGCTTCTGGACTGCCATCGTTTTGTCTTTGTTGGCGCAGTATGTACTAAACAGTTTTCAGCCACTTCCTCTTTATTGCTCGTTCTTGGCACTGTCCATCGAGTTAGGTCTCTTGATGGAATGCCGTAGATCAGGCAACATCAAGCCGCTGTATTGGCTTCCCTGGTTATTCTTGCTGTGGGCAAATCTCGATGTGCACTTTGTGTATGGCGTGGCTACGCTATTGTTGTTTGCAGCCAGTTATTACATCAGCCCCTGGATTGATCAGCTCGGAGTTTTGGCAGCTGCGCACACCTCGACTCCATCGCTTAAGCAGCTAGGACTCGTCAGCGCGGCGTCGCTAGCGGCCACCGTGGTAACTCCGTACGGCTGGAGTCCCTACACAACCTTCTTCGCACAAGCGACGAGCGCCGCAAACAGCTACTTCCCTGGCTATCAGTCCCTGCGTTTTCGGTCCCCACAGGACTACGTGCTGTTATTACTGATCATGACTGCATTTCTGGCGCTGGGCATGGGGCGGTCCCGCGACCCTTTTCAGATCGGCTTATTGATCATGGGGACGATGCTGGGCTTCCGGACGCAACGAGATCTCTGGTTGCCGGCTCTCGTCGCTGTAGCTGTCGTGGCAAATGCCATTCCGGAGACTAGCTCCTCGCGGGTTCGGGTATCGGCATGGCAATGCGCTGCCGCGGCAGTAGCAGCGTTAGGGGTGCTGCTGTTTGCGCTGAAGAGCTATGGCCCGGTGAGCGACCAGGCAGTGCTTGCACAACTCAGCACCAGCTTTCCAGTAGCAGCCGCAGACTATATTCGTGATCAGCACCTTCCGCAACCCATCTTCAACTCGTATCAATGGGGAGGGTTTCTCATCTGGTATCTGCCGGACTATCCAGTGGCAGCCGACGGGCGTTCCGATCTATACGGAGCAGACTTTAACATCCAGTACGCGAGAATGATGAACGCCGATACCCATTACTCAGCTTTCCCGCCTTTCAACCAGGCCCGCACAATTCTGCTGGAGAGAGATTCACTGATGGGTAAAGCTCTACCCAGCGTCGCGGGCTTCACGGTTGCCTATGCCGACGCCGTCGCCGTAGTGCTCTTGCGGCAAGAACAGCAGCCATGAACACGCCTGCAACATCTGTGGGTGAAGGCCCCAGCGTTTCCCAACCGCGGTGGGAAGAGATCGGCAACTTCGTTGTCCTGCTTGCTTACTCCGGAGTCGTGCTGTTTACGGTTCGCTACCATGAGAAGTGGGCGGATGAGGCACAGGCGTGGCTACTGGCCCGCGATTTGGACTTGAAGACGTTGTTCTTCCACGAACTGCGCTATGAAGGCCATCCCGGTCTTTGGCACATGATTCTATGGCTCAGTCAGAGGATCTTTCACGCCCCCTACGGTGCTATCAGCTACATAGGCGTGACCTTCGCAGTCGCTGGCGCGGCCCTTTTGATATTTAAGGCGCCTTTTCCCTGGTATCTCCGCTGGCCCCTCGCGTTCACCTACAGTTTTGTATATCAGTATGCAGTGATCGCACGACCCTACACGCTGCTCCCACTGCTGTGCTTCGCAGTCGCAATCTTTTTCCCCGATGTCGAGCATCCGATAAAGATAACTATCGTGTTGGCGTTGATGGCAAACCTTATCTTGCATGGTGCCATTCTTGCGGCATGTTTTGGCCTGCTATTCCTGGTTCAAGGCGCGAAATCCTGGGCACGGTTCGACCAAAGCGTACGTACCCAATACCTCGTCTGCGCGGCATTGATGGTTTGTGTGTGCCTCTTTCTGGTCGCAACACTCAGGCCGACTCCTGACGTCGAGGAACTTGTGGTGAAGAGAGAAGTAGCCCAAATGTCTCCTGCGGCGAAGCAGCAGATGAACATCGCGAGCTCTGGTGCGAAGTTTGAGGCCATTGTCTCCGGTGCGTTTTTGGATTTTTTCCTACCATCGGCCTTATGTGTTTTACTGGCGGGTTATTGGTGCTTTACTCGACGGCGGTTTCTTGTGTTTGCCTTGCCGGTCGGGTCGATGATTGCTGTTTATTCTGTAATCCATGGAGCGGCGCACCATCATGGAACAGCGACTGTCGCGGCCGTTACTGCTTTGTGGATTGCTTGGCCCACACCGCAGGAGCAGAATTGCGGAACAGTGCGGGAGCGCTGGCAGCTGCGAGGCATGACAGCTATTCTGCTTATATTCTGTGCGGTCAATATTTGGGATGCGGTTGTAGTGATAAGACGTGAAGTTCTGTATCCATACAGTGGGGCCGCCGATGCTGCGCAATACCTCCGGTCTGTAGGGGCAGACCGAGGCCCGATCTTTGGTTTCCTGTTTGGTGTGGTGGCTGTTCAAGCTTATTTTGACCATAACATTTTCGCGAATATGCCGACTGCATATTTCCATCATGGCCTACCCCTGACAGGCACGTCACTTGACGTAGGACAATTAGAGAGGATACAGCCGGAGTATGTAGTCGCATACAGCCAAGACCCTCAATTGATGCTAGACACTGGACTGCCCGAGCTAACCACACGCGGATATGAGCTGGTGCATTTTTCGGATGGATATTATTTGTATAAGCGGGCGGTTTTCGAACGGGAGGTCTACTTTATCTTGCGCCGTATCCACTCTACCGACGAGCAAACACCACAGCCAGTTGGTCCTGGTAAATAAGCTGGAAGCGTGAGTCTGCGGTTAGGACCTTCGCGAGCGGGAGGTCCGCGCTCAGCAGAACCACTCCCGATTCATTCAAGTAAGGATCGGTTGCGTAGCCGGCTTCCGCACTTTGCGAGGCGTAGAAGAGCTCGTCGAGTTGGTCGCCATAGAGGTCGTTGCGCCCGTCGATAGCGACCGGATAATCGGGCATATACCACATCAGGAATCCACCCCAGCCCAGATTGTTGTACATGGGGCCAGGCTGGGGGCTGCGTCGCAGGAAGTTGACCGCGTTGACCGGGTACGCAGAACTGATGGCGCGATCGAGGTCGCGCGAGGTAAAGTCGGTGCCCGGCGACACCAGCACAAGCAGAACGGCAACCACGGCAGCGATGCCAAGATTCTCCATCCAGCTCTCGGCCGGTTCACGCTGCTCTTGAGGCGGGGGAAAGTCTGCCAGGCAAGCAGCCGCAGGAATTGCAATGAACCACGCATCGCGCATGGTGCGGTAGGCAACGAGGCTACAAACGGTCAGCAGCGACAATTTGAAGAGATCGATCTTCTTCCTCCACCCTACCGCGAAGAAGCCGAACGCGGTCAACAGAAGCTGGACATAGTGACTGGATCCTCGGAAACTGAGCGGTTGCAGTTCGATGATTACCCGGTAGGAGAACTTCGCCTTGGAATAGTCATAGACGGCAATGTAAGGATGATAGAAGTTTGGTCCCAGCAGCGTTGCCAGTATGCAGGCCGCAAATAGAGCAATAAGAGGTATAAGCGGCAGCTTCGAAGGTTGCAGGAATCCGGGAGCAATGCCGAATGAGTTTGCCAACTTCTGGGCGAGGGTGGTCGCTACCAGCAGCCCGACCAGGAATAATCCGTAGATAAACTGAATGTGCAGGTTTGCCCAGACGAAGAAGATGAGCGGCAGCCAGTAAAGCCCCTCGATTCGGCCGGCGCGATTAGCCTCCAGCAGCAGTGCCAGGGTCACGCAGAACAAGGCGATGGAAAAGAATACCGGACGCGGCATTCCGTTGAAGAGAAATGACCAGCACGTGAGTCCAGCAAGGACGAGGGCGACCCAGAACTGCCCGGACAGCCGCCGCAGCATCCAGTACGTCGCGTAGGCAACTGCAATGGTCAGTGCGGTTCCATAAAGTCCGATGCCAATCAGGCCTAGCCATTTATAGGCAAACGACATCAGAACTTCATAACCCCAGCTATAAGCCACCCAGGGGCGAGTGGCGGCAGTCCGCGACAGAATACCGGTGTGAGGAACGGCCAGGTGAGCGACGATCCAGTCGCCAACCTTGAGATGCCACCAGATGTCATTATCGATAACGCAGAGCTTGGTATAAAAAGCGAAGCCGCCAATGAAGGTCAGGAAGCCTGCCAGCGCTGCCAACTGCAGCGGCCGGAATCGAAGTAGACTGCGCAGTTCCCGGCCAGCGCTCACGGTCGATGACTCCGCCGCCGATCGATGAGAGAGTCCACAAAGTAGCAGTACGGCGAGATTGCAGAATTCGACATCGTAATTACTACGCCAGCGAAGCTTTCTGTTGTTTCACAACAGGCAGCAGCCGCTCGTTTGCAACCGGCTCGTCACCGGCAGTCCCGGCCTCGTGGTATTCGGCGTCCTGGTTAACGGCCCAAACATCATATTCGCTCCGGCCGGCGAGGATATTTCTCGCCGCCAAGAGCGCCGTCATCATAGCGTGGTCTTGGTTGTTGTACTTGTGCATGCCGTTACGGCCGACCAGGTGCAGATTCATGCAATTCTCGGCGAGCGCCTGCCGTATGGTGGCCACGTGCGTCTGGTACTCGTCGTCGTAAACAGGATAGGCTTTTCGCTGGCGAATCACGCAGCCGTCAACAACATCTTCCGCGGATGCCAATCCGATCTGCGCAATCTCCTTTTTTGCCAGCGCGAGCAACTCGTCTTCGCCGGCACTCCACAGGCCATCCCCTTCGAAGCAGAAATATTCCAGTCCGTAGCAACAGAAACTGTCGTCGGGCACCATCTCCGGCGACCATGACTTATAGTTCTGAACTCGTCCGACCTTTACGGATGAATCGTGAATGTAAATCCAATTGTCGGTGAAGCGATCCTTGTCGCGGACAATGAGGCCGATGGTCAAGAAGTCGCGATAACGCAGCGATTGCGCCGCCTTCAATGCGGCAGGCGGTAGCTCAGGCTGAATCTGGGATACCAGCTCGCGTATTGGCATGGAGGAAACCAGATGCTCGGCTTCGTAGAACTCGATTTCGCCGGTGCTATTGCGGACTTGGACGGTCCAGTGTTGAGTCGAGCGGTTGAAGGAGCAGCCGGTCACGCGTCGGCCGAGAAGCACTTCCCCACCGAGTGCGGCGACCTTTTCCGCGCAACGTTCCCACATCATGCCCGGACCCTGACGGGGATAGCGAAACGTATCGATCAAGGTCTTAACGACATTCTTGCGGTTCTTGTATTTACGTTGTGGGAGCAAAGCATGCTTGATAGCAGAGCCGAGGGACAATCCCTTGATGCGCTGTGCAGCCCAGTCGGCTGAAATCTCGCGGCAACTCATTCCCCAAACTTTTTCCGTATAGGTCTTGAAGAATATCCGGAAGAGCCGTTCACCAAACTGATTAATCACCCATTCTTCGAAAGTTCTTGGATTCGGAGTAGGCCTAAGCTTCGCCTTGGCGAAGGATGCCATGCAACAGACGGATTCGAGGATCCCCAACTTCGACAGTGCTTCAAATGCTCTCAGAGGATAACTGTAGAACTGGCCGCGGTAAAAGATCCGCGACGAGCGCGGCCGCTCCAGCATTAGATCGCCGCCAATTTCAGTCCAAAGATCTTCAATCTCTCGCGACTTGGAGAAGAATCGATGTCCGCCGATATCGAAGTGGAATCCTTTGTAGTTGACAGTGCGAGAGATGCCGCCTACGTAGTCCGGGTCCGCCTCAAGCACGACCACGGATTGCTTCTGCTTGGACAACTCATAGGCGGCGGTCAGACCCGCCGGCCCGGCGCCAACGACGATGGACTTGTACAGCTTTCTTTCCATGGCGAACCTGCTTTTGGGGGAGAGCCGGTTCTATGCAAATGTGCTTGAAGTTTTGGATCTACGGCAACGGCGATGCCGCTTCATCCTCTTGCTCTCACCCTCTGCCAGTGATCAAAGCATCTGCCGTTCCATCCGGTTGGCAACGCAAACGATTGAATCTGCAAGGCGAAACGGATAGCGAACAGAAGCGTATTGGCCCAAATAGGCGTCAAAAGACCCGCCAGCTGGGGTGAAAAACGCGACTGTCCTTCCCTGTGGCCAAGCTTCGTCGACACCGAGCGGAGCTAACTAGCTGCCGACAAAGCCGTTAGAAGACGCGCAGCGGATCTGGAGTTTGGCAGTCTCCATGCTTCTGTATTCCTGAGCCGTCTGCGCGCCGCTGGGGTGACCGATAAGGACGGTGCAAGTCAGCTTTAGACACGTGTATTTACAGGAGTGCTAAACCATGGAAGAGGGACTCAACCAACCCGAAAAATCGCGGGCCCTCTGGAAACCGATGCAGGCTTATGTGTTTGCAGCGGTGTGTCTGATCGTTGGGCTTCCGGTCGGCTATCTTCTGCGCGGATCCTCTCCGGCGACTACACCCACTGCGGCCACCGAAGCGGCTATGCCGCAACCTCCAGCTCCCACCAGTACGAACGGAGCTGCGCCAAGCGGAATGCCTCATGGCGTGCCGACCATGGAAGACATGAAGCGCATGGCCGACAAGAAGGCCGAGCCTTTGCTTGCGAAGCTGAAGACCGATCCGAACAATGCGACTCTTTTGAATCAGGTCGGCATTGTGTACCGCAGCGCTCATCAGTTCAAAGAAGCGCAGAAGTACTTCGAACAATCGCTGCAGGCTGACCCTAAGAATGCGGATGTTCGTGCGGATATGGCCGCTTGCATGTACTACGAGGGCGACGTGGATGGCGCGCTCGCGCAACTGGACAAGGCACTTACCTACAATCCTAAGGACCCGGGCGCTCTGATGAACCTCGGTTTGATCCGCTGGCAGACAAAGCACGATGTGCCCGGCGCCGTCGCTTCCTGGGAGAAGCTGCTCAAGCTGAACCCTGACTTCCCTCAGAAAGCACAAGTGCAGCAGATGATTGATGCCGCGCAGGGACCGGTATTGAAGGACAAGAAAGCCGAATCGGACACTAAGCCCGCTGGACCCAACAGCTAGCGGCGCAACATCAACGACATGTACGAATCGGATGTGGAAAAGCAAGAGCGCCAAGTGGCGGATGAAAAGTCTGCCGCCGTTCCTGATGCCGCCTCTGAACAGCGAGGGTGGCGCTGGTGGTCTGTGCGAGCGGGATCTGCCATCGCGATCCCTATTCTGCTACTAGTCGTAGTCGAGATCGGCCTGCGGGTCTTTAACGTCGGATACTCCACCGATCTAACGCAGCCCTGTACGATTCACGGTAAAGCTGCCGCCTGTTACAACCTCTTCTTCCCAGCACCGTTCTTTCCGCCGGGCATGATCAAAACTCCCGAGGCCTATGCAATTCCCGCGGACAAGCCCGCCGGCACATTTCGAATCTTCGTGCTTGGGGAATCCGCCGCCATGGGCGATCCCGATCCCGCCTATGCGTTCAGCCGTTACCTGGAAATGATGCTGCGGCAACAATTCCCGCAGATGAAGTTTGAGGTCATTAACACCGGCAGTGTAGCCATCAATTCCCACGTCTTGTTGCCCATTGCGAAGGGTCTCGCTGCACAGCGGCCCGATGTCTTCATTATTTACTCGGGAAACAATGAGGTGGTGGGGCCTTACGGGCCGGGAACGGCTTTGACCTCGTCTGCGATGAGTTTGCCGGTCATCCGCGCCAACATCTTTCTGCGTTCGACGCGGCTTGGCCAACTGCTCACGCAGCTCGGCACCCAGAAGCGCGAGTGGGGCGGGATGGAGATGTTTCTGGATAAGCAGGTCCCGGCCAGTTCGCCGCTCATGAAGTCCGCCTACGCCAACTTTGAAGCGAATCTGCGGGATACAGTGGTAGCTGCGCGCAAGTCCGGGGCCCAGGTCATTGTCAGTACTGTAGCAACGAACCTGAAGGATTGTGCACCGTTCGCTTCGCAACATCGTGCTGATTTGAGCCAGGATGATTTGCGCAAGTGGAATGGCCTGGTGCAACAGGCGTCGGAGATGGAGGATGCAAGGTCCTACGACCAGGCGATGAAGCTGTATGCCGCCGCCCTGGCGATCGACGACCAATACGCCGAGCTGGAATTCAGAATGGCCCGCTGTCTATGGAAGATGGGCAACTATCCAGACGCCAATCGGCATTTCGAGCGCGCTCGCGATCTTGACACTTTGCGTTTTCGTGCCGATAGCCGGATTAATGACATCAATCGGGCCGTGGCTACTTCATCTGCCGGAGTCAATCTGGTAGATGCGGCCGCGATCTTGTCGCAGCAGAGTCCAAACGGCATTGTCGGCAGCGATTTTGTCTACGAGCATGTGCACTTGACGCCTCTTGGCAACTATCTGCTGGCGCGTGCGATGTTCCAGTCCATAGCCAGCCGTATCGCAGGGCACCCGGTGGCGCAGAGCGATGCTCCTTCGCAAGCCGAGTGCGACCGGCTGCTGGCATTCACCGCGTATGACCACTCGCGCATTGCCAGCGAAATGTTGCAGCGCCTGCAGCGGCCACCCTTTAGCAACCAGCTTAATCACTCCGAACAGGTCTTTCGCATGATGGTCGATGCCCAGCCTCCCAGCGAAACTCCTGACCAGACTGAGGCGGAATATCGGTGGGCCCTGAGTCAAAGTCCAGACGATCGCATTCTGCACTACACTCATGGACTCTTCCTATTCAACTTCGACCGTCAAGCCGCCGTGGACGAGCTAAGGCTTTCCCAGCCTTGGGATGGGTTCCCAGTATTCACACCCGACGGCGCCCAGGTTCAGTAGCTTCTTGTTGGTCCGCGAGATCTTGAGGGAAGATCAGAACTTCCTATACACCAGCTGGGCTGCGTTCGTACCTTGCGTAAACGTCACTATTGTCACCACCAGAAGAACCAATGCATACAACGGAGGCAGCCAGAACCAGCGTTTCTGAGCTAACACCTCCATAAATCGGCCTGCCCGGTTGGAGGCTGTGCCTTCTGGTTGTGCTGAATGGGCAGTGAATTTTTGGACCACAAACATCACACCTGCATAGGCGGCAATCAGGCCGGCTACCAGCAGATATAAACTCCCACTCAGTAAATGAGAGCTATAGCTCGCCGGCGATAGTACGGCTCTGAACATGTGCTCCGCTTCGGCAAGAGTTGCCGCGCGAAAAAGGATCCAGCCCAGACTGACCAAGCTGATCGTTACTACCCAGGAAAAAGCGTTCCATAGTTGTGCGGGCGGCTCCCAGTTCAACCGCCTCTGCAATTGCTGTGCCTGCCGATGCAATACGAGGAGAACCCCGTGATAGCAGCCCCAAAGCACCAACAATGAAGTGGCCTTGTGCCACAGGCCGAAAAGAACCATCGAGACGATCAGCACGGCGTTCCGCCACCACACTTCCCGGCGCAACACAGCCAGAGGAAGGAAAACATAATCCCGAATCCAGAACGAAAGCGACATGTGCCAACGTGTCCAAAAGACGGAAGGGCTAGTCGACTGGAAGGGATGAGCAAAATTCTCGGGAACAGTGAATCCCAACATCTGGGCGGCGCCGATGGCGATGTGGGAGTATCCGGCAAAATCAAAGAAAAGCTGCAATCCATAACCAATCGCCAGACACCAGACATCCGGACCGCTCCAGCGGGAGAGCGAGTCGAACCCCGTGTTGATGCTGTCGCCCGAGAGAATCCCCTGTCCCAATAGTTTGGCCAGTTGCATCATCAGAATTCCGGTGGCGATTCTCTGAAAGCCGCGCTCCATCGCGCTCCATGGCACCTTCTCGGCTGACCGAAATTGCGGAAGCATCTCCGGAATGCGGCAAATCGGCCCTGAGATCGTAACCGGGAAGAACGCCATAAAAATTGCAAACTCGGCAAAGGTAGGGGCTAGTTCCTCGCCCTGAAATTGATCGAACAGATGGCTCATCGCCTGAAATGTCCAGAAGGATATTCCCAGGGGCAGCACCAGGTGTGCGAACCGTTGCAGGGAAGCAAACGGCATGGCGATCGCGACTGGCGGCAGATATTTAAACGCGCCCAGCAGGACCAGGTTCAGCACGATACCGCTCGTGAGCGCAGGCCAGTACGGGCGGCGACGCACCCACTCTCCCAGCAGATAGTTCAGGATTGTGGACGCCAGCAAAACAGCGACAAGCCAGCGTCCCCAGGTGCAATAGAGGGCATAGCTGCCGGCCAGAAGTGCCGTCTGCCTTATTGCGACCGAACGGAACTTCCTGAACACGGCGAGCTCAGCCAGGAACACGAGAAGGTAGAGAACAGGCTGCAGCAACGAAACTCACCTCTAATGCCGTACCGAAGCCGGCCGATCGGATCTGGCCAGCAAAGCAGTCAGTGCCTTTATCGTTGAATGGGTGCAATTCTCCCTCCGTTGCCTAACCGGCGGCCACGAGCGCTCAAACCTCAAGAGGTCAGTCAGATACGGGCATCGTCCAGCCTGATCGATTAGAACCACCGGCAAGGCTGCCCCCAGGTTGCGCGCTTTCATCACCAGCATGCGTGCTATGACTCACTCCTGCCCCGTTTATTCAAACAGGGAATAATCATTAAACGCTTAAGAATCAGCGGCCTACACCACATTCCACGGATGGTTTGCCACTTGCACTTGTCACTTGCTCAGGGAAGGAGCACGCATGTATGGCGCTCAGCCTCTCGTCTATTCCGAAACGAATTCATAAAACACTTGGTAATTTGCGAACCGGTGTTGTTCTTCTGATCACGGTGGTGCTTGCCTCTGCGTTGGGCACGTTCGTTCTGCAAAGGCCGGTTACTGAGCCCGAAAAACTTGCCCGGGCTTACTCGCCCGAGACCCTGCGATGGCTTGATCGGTTGACGCTCACCGACGTGTTTCACGCCTGGTGGTACTTGGCTTTGATGGGCATGGTCAGCCTGAGCATCATCGTGATCTCGGTCGATCGCTTCCCCAACGCTTGGCGGTTTTATGCACGTCCTTATCGCAAGACAGATTCACATTTTCGCGCAGCGCTTCCCACGAAAATCGAGTTGCCCATCAGCAACACCGAAGATGGTTTGAATGCAGCTGAGCGGGCACTCAAGAAATCAGGTTGGCCGGTCGAACGCATCCCCGACAGGATTGAACCGTCGTTATATTCCGAACGTCATCGTTTCTCGGTAATGGCGGTATACATCGTCCATGCCAGTTTGCTGCTGATTTTCGCCGGCGGCATTATCGACGGAATCTTCGGTTACAGCGGCTATCATGGCCTTGCAAAAAGGGCAGACCAGCAATGCCATCGAGCTGCGCACCGGCGGCACGAAGCAGCTTCCGTTCTCCGTGAAATGCAACGGCGCAGGACAGGAAAATTATGCGGACGGCTCGCCGAAGCGCTGGTGGTCGAAGCTGGCCGTGGTGCAGAACGGGCGCGAGATCGAAGCCAAGCAGATCGTCGTTAACGATCCCCTCGTGCATAACGGCCTTCGCTTTTATCAAGCGAGCTTCGGAAACACGGGCAAGCTCAACGGATTGAAGGTCACGGCGACACCCGACACGGCTGCTTCGCCTACGACGGCTAACCTTGCACGGTCACGACCGCGGCCGGTCGAGACATCACCCTTGCACTGAATCAGCCAGTACAACTGGACTCGAATACAACGGTCACTCTTGCCGAATATATCCCCGACTTCTTTGTTCGCGACAATCAAATCTTCAAACGCTCAGACGATCCGGTGAATCCGGCGTTTCGTCTGCAAGTTAAGAGTGCTGCGGACAAAGAAGCCGCCAAGTCTGTGGATATTTCCTGCCTACAACGGCGCCTCGCAAGGGGCCGTCACCAAGTACAAGTTCGACTTCCGCGACGTGGATATGGGCTACTACACAGGCTTGGAAGTGTCGCACGAACCCGGACAGTGGTTGGTTTGGGGCGGCGTCCTGCTAATGGGGCTTGGGCTCTTCGTCGCGTTCTACCTGGTGCACATGCGGGTATGGATCGCCGCAGTGACGAATCCCCAGGGAAACCTGGTGCTGTGGGTCGGCGGACAGGCTAACAAGAATCGTGATCGCTTCGAAGAGAAGTTTAATGAACTGGTGGGAAACATTCGGACCGAACTGGAAGGCGCAAACGCGATTCCACGGTTCGCAAAGAAAGAAAAGCCGGAGCTCACTCTGACTGGAGTGAAGTAAGAACTTGAGGAACGTCGGCGCTGGCAGCGCCGTTTTACGGAGGAAAGAAATGGCAACCCGGGCACGGGTCGTACGAATGGAGCAGCCCGCCACCACAGGCGGTAATGCTCTGCTCATTCTAGTTGGACTCTCGGTGGTGTTTCTGCTGATCGTGGCGTTGCTGGGCGCGGCCAAGGCCGGCGGCAGCCTATTCAGCGAAAGCAATCTTTTGTATGTCGCGTTGATCTTTTATGCAGGCGCGGGCGCGCTGTACATGGGTTTCGGGGTGACCGGGACCGCGCGTTACGTGACTTTCGCATCCGCTTCCACCGCGATCGGTCTTGTCGCAAACACGCTGGCGGTCGCACATCGCTGGTATCTATCGGGACGCCCTCCGTTCGCCAGTATCTACGAGATGCTGCTGAGCTTTGTGTGGACGGTCGCTCTGCTGACGTTGATCGCCGAGAAAAAATTCGGCGTACGGATTATTGGCAGCATCACCATGCCACTTGCGGTGGTGTGCGTCATTCTGATGCAGCTGTTGCCCTCGGAAGTACGGCCACTGGTGCCTGCGTTGCAGTCCACATGGCTGCATGTTCACGTCACGCTTGCCATGTTGGCCTACGCAACCTGCGCCGTGAGTTTCGCCCTGGCCATGATGTTTCTCATTCAGGATGACTTCCGAAACGAGAGCTTTCTCGCCTGGACCAGCGCCACGGTGAGCGCGATCTATATCGCGATCGTTGCCACGCGATTCGACCGGGGAGGACTTAGTGTCACCGCCTGGGATGCAGGCACGAAATCTGACATGTTCCTCGGCAGAGGCATGCGACTGTTCGTCACTGTTCCAGATCTTGGTTGGTTATTCCTGATTGCCGCAGTCGGCGCCGTGGCTCCGCTTGCCCTGTACTTCCTCGGCCGCTGGAAAAAAGACGAATCGTTTTTCAGTATTGCCAACCGAGCGCTGTTCATCAGCATTCTTCTGCAAGTTGTCGTCCTGGCGGCGTTCGCGCTACGCGTTCGCAACGCCAGTTACCCGTCACCCGACCAGGATGGACTCTTCCCGACCAACCTGGCCGCCAGCCCCTTCCTACTGGGAGGGATGGTGACGGGTATTTTCGCTTCGCTGCTGTACCTGATGTTGCTTTGGAGGCGGAAGGACCTGGAAGACTTTATTGCCATCAGATGACGCGCTCGATCGCATTACGTACAAGACAATTTGCATCGCGTTCCCGCTGTTGACCTTCATGATTGCCACCGGCGCGTACTGGGCCAATCGGACTTGGGGCTCGTACTGGAGCTGGGATCCGAAGGAGACCTGGGCCGCTATCACGTGGCTGATTTACGCGGGCTATTTACATATGCGGATCACACGCGGATGGCGCGGACGCAGGGCCGCGTACTTCGCCATCCTGGGATTTGGCGTCGTGATCTTCACCTTCCTCGGCGTCACGTATCTGCTTCCCGGCTTACACGCGTACGCATGAGGGGCCAGGGCTGAGATGCCGCGGAGCTGAGGACAAAGAAGGCCCCAAAGAATCAGCTCCGTTTCGCTCGGCCCTGGATAGACGAGCTAGTACCAAGCAAAGTTGGATTGATGAGCGCTTCGGCGACAATTCGAATACCTGATGGGGAGCCTTTCAGCGAGCGGACGACGGCAACGCCTGAAACAACGCCCATCGCACGAAAACGCCACATCAATTGGGCGCTCAAGGCAATGCTGCCCATCGCGGCGGTGCTGCTCAACGGACTTCTGCTTTTCATTTTGGTTTCGCTGTCCCTGGCCGCCGGCGAGCGCCACATCGTCATCACCGTCGCCACCGCTGGAGCGATTGTCATTTGCGCCGCCGTGATTATGGTTTTCGCGGTTTCCGTGCGCCGTCCCATGGTCGAATTGCAGGACAAGATTGCACGCGTCAGCTTGGGTGATCTTGAGGCATCGGTGAGTTTTGCAGACCGCAACGACGAAATCGGGGACCTGGGACGCGACTTCAATGACATGGTTGCGCAGCTCAGGGCAAACCGCGAAGAGATTCACCATTTACACCAGACGCAGATGTCGCGTGCAGAGCACTTTGCCACCCTGGGCGAGTTGGCTACCGGTTTGGCGCACGAGATCCGCAATCCGCTGGCTGGAATCGCTGGAGTCATCGAAATCGTGGCTCGCGATCTTCCGCCGGGCAGCGCAGCTCGGTCGGTAATCAAGGACGCCAAAGAAGAAGCGATGCAGATCAATCGCATCCTGACGGAACTGCTGGAAACCGCCCGTCCTAAGCCGCCTCAATTTCAAGTGAAAGATATCGCCGGGACGGCCGAGCACGCGGTGATGTTTGCGCGCCAGCAGGCGATCACCAAGCGGATCATGATCGAGCTGAACAATGACGAGCAGATTCCGCCGGTCGATCACGATCCTAATCAGATCAACCAGGTCCTTCTCAATCTGCTGCTCAACGCAATTCAAGCCATGGACAAGCCGGGCGCGATTCATGTCTCTTTGCGGCAAGATCATGACAGTGCACTGATCACCGTTGCTGACGAAGGTAAGGGCATTCTGCCAGAGAACCTGGGTAATATCTTCCGGCCATTTTTCACCACGAAAGGCCACGGCACAGGTTTGGGACTGTCGTTGGCCCGGCGCATCGTGGAAGCCCACGGTGGTTCTGTCCGAGTTCGCAGCGAGGTCGGCAAGGGAACGCAATTCGAGGTGCGCCTGCCGATAGCGCGTGGAACAACTTCATCGGGCGAGAGCCCAACCTCACCCCAGCACTAATTCTTTCTGCGCGCGGCTCCTCCGCTTCTTCGCTGGAGGTTGTGCCCTGCCGGTTCTAACTTCCTTTCGACCGCTGCCGCTCCACAGATACATCGCGGCATAGGCTCGCCAGGGACGCCACACTTCGGCACGCGCTTCAAGCTGTCGCGCGTCAGCCAGTTCGAGTGCTCGAACCAGGGCGATATCGCCAACGGGAAATGCGTCAGGCTCGCCCAGCGCTCTCATCGCGATGTACTGCGCTGTCCAAGCACCGATTCCCGGAATTTCGCGCAGGCGGAGCAGAAAATCCTGGCTGTCCAGGATATTGTCAAAGGAAATTTTCTTATCGCAAACCGCGCGCGCCAGCGGCTTGCACCGTGGTGGCACGCGCTCTCGTCAAACCGGCACGCGTAAGGTCGGCTGCCGCGAGAACTTCGGGGGTCGGAAAAAGATTCGTCAATCCCGCCTCTGCCAGATAGGGCTTTCCGAACATTCTTGCGATTCTGCCGGTTAATGTGGTCGCACCCTGCACCGTTATTTGCTGGCCGACAATTGCCCTGACGGCGAGTTCAAATCCATCCCATGAGCCGGGCACGCGCAGACCAGGAGCGGCGTCGATGTATCGGGCCAGCGCCGGATCGCTCCTCAAGGTTTGGGCGATATCCAGCCAATCAGCGTTGAGATCGAACATGGCACGGATGCGTTCGACGATGACGAAGAGCCAACGCGGATCGGCGAATTGTATGCGCGCCACCAGAGAATTACTGTCGGCGTCGAGAGATATTGCAAAGTATCCGCAGGTCCCATTGAGCGCGATGGATCGGCGATAGCTCCCCTCCGCCACGATCTCCACGCCCGGCGTAGCTCTTGCCGCGAGAAACGCCAGCATTCCCTTCCAGTGATAGGGTGGCCGAAAACGCAGGTGAAAAAGATACTGGTTTTTCTCTTGTACCGTTTGACGGGCGTTCCGGCGGATTTGCGTGGGCGTGCGGTGGTACGTTCCTTGAATTGCCGCGTTAAAACGACGCACACAACCGAAACCGGAGGCCAGGGCAATCTGGCTCATCGGCAGCACAGTTTCATCAATTAACTTCTTGGCAAAATGCAGGCGCCGGGTCTGCGCCACTGCACTTGGCGTCGCGCCCAGATGTCGGAGGAAGAGCCGGCGCAAATGTCGTGAGCCGATGCCGAGACGTTCGGCCAACTCTTCAACGCCGCCATCCTCCAACCCGCCCTCATCAATCAAACGCAAAGCACGAGCCACGGTATTGGGAGTGCCAAGCCAGGCTGGCGTTCCCGGCGAACATTCCGGGCGGCAACGCAGGCACGGACGGAAGCCCGCTTCGGCCGCCGCGGCAGCGCTCGGAAAGTAACGAACATTGCTTTCCTTTGGCTGTCCGGGCTGGACAGATTGGGCGGCAGTACACACCGCTGGTGCGCACGCCGATGAAGAACTTGCCATCGAACCGTGCGTCCCGTGAAAGCCTGGCTCGGGAACAGACTCGCCAATTCAAAGTCATGCTAACCAGATCATAGCGAAAAGCAGCGTCGCGGGTGGACGTTTTCGGACTTCGCTCGAAAGCGCTCTGACATTCGGAAACGATGATTCCGCTCGAATGGATCCTCATAAAAAGCAGGTCCGCAAACGTCTACATCGCGCAGTAGCGGCGTCCGCGAACGTCCACTGTTGCGCCACAGTTCGAACTATGGTGATGGGAAGCGGTGACCGCGTGTCCAACTCTCCCTGCTGCAGTAGGACCGTCGAGTCGATCAGCGCCAAACGAGCTTTGGGCTATCAAGCCGAATTCCAGCTACGCACGACCTAAAGGAGACCACATGAGGTGTAAGAGTTTCTGCCACGCGACTACGATCATCGTGTTCGCCGCGCTTGCTATCCCGGCCTCGCTATTTGCGGAGTCGCAGAACGATCGTCCGGGACAAACCCAGTATTACGTCGTCAGCCTGGGCGTACCGCTCGGAGGATCATCGAGCGGCACAGCCGCCATCAATGATCTTGACTGGATTGCAGGCTCGTCATTTCTTAACGGAGATGTGGAGGAGCACGCCGTGCTCTGGATCTTCGGATATCCCATCGATCTCAGGACGCTGGGAGGCCCCAATAGCGCCGTCCTCTGGCCGGGATTAAACGATTTTGGCCAGACCGTGGGAATCTCTGACACCTCGGAGATGGATCCTTACGGCGAACCGTGGAGTTGCGGAAATTTCCTTCCCGCATCCCATCTCGGCCACACCTGCGTCGGGTTTCTGTGGCAAGACGGACATATGTCGCAACTGCCCACGCTCGGTGGCAACAACGGTTTTGCCACAGGTATCAACAATCATGGTCAGGCCGTAGGCTGGGCGGAGAACACGGTTCACGATCCAACCTGCAACGCTCAGCTCCCACAAGTATTGCAATTTGAAGCCGTGATCTGGGGACCGAGAAGCGGCCAGATACAGCAACTTCCGCCATACCCCGGCGATCCGGACGGAGCTGCGACGGACATTAATGACCGTGGCCAGGTCGTGGGCATTTCTGGTCTCTGCCAAAACGCGGTGGGCGCGCTGAGCGCCGAGCACGCCTTATTGTGGCAGAACGGACAACCGATTAGCCTCGGGAATCTGGGCGGAGTAGCCTGGAACACTCCGATGGCGCTCAACGATCAGGGTGAAATCGTTGGCTTCTCAGACTTGACCGGCGATGACAACGGCAACAATCCCAACTTCCACGCATTCTCATGGACGAGTCCCGGACCCATGCATGATTTGGGAACGCTTTCCGGCGACGCGATTAGTGAAGCGCTGGGAGTCAACGAAAACGGCCGGATCGTGGGCGTATCGTACGCTGCGGGATTTACGAATCCCCGCGCATTCGTATACCAGGGCGGAAAAATGACGGACCTGAATACTTTGGTTCAGAATTCACCGCTCTACCTGCAGGTCGCTCAGGAGATCAATGACTCTGGCGCGATCGTCGGCCAAGGCTGCGTGCCCGGCAACTGCTCGGCCACCAGTCCGAGCATCGCATTTGTCGCTATTCCCACAGGCCACGGGCACTACATTGCTTCGCAATCCACGTCCAACATGAATCTTCAGCCCCTGATTCCTCAGACGGCTTCGAAGCAACTCTTGCAGCATCTTGGTATCGCCGGTATTGCAGCCGGCAGTGCAACTTCGAAATAACGGCTGTCTCACACAACGACAGAAAGCGACGCACACGGGCAGGCTCCGGCCTGCCCTTCTCGCATTTCGCGCATTCGAAGGCAAAGCTTGCGCTCTGCGCCGCATCTGCATGTCATTGTGCTCGGTCTCGACTAGCCGGAGATTC
This sequence comes from uncultured Acidobacteriaceae bacterium, assembly GCA_963698845.1. Lineage (GTDB taxonomy): Bacteria > Acidobacteriota > Terriglobia > Terriglobales > Acidobacteriaceae > Bog-257. The sequence goes on along the minus strand of CAVOSH010000003.1, from coordinate 42,789 downwards.
GATTGGCCCAGCAAATCACGACCTGCATCCCCGAACGACTGGACCGTCTGCCTTGGAGCCGTTGGCACTGGCTCATCGTTATTGGCCTGGGAATTACCTGGGTGCTGGATGGGCTGGAAGTCACCCTGGTGGGCGCCATCGGCGGCGTCCTCAAAGACAGCCTGCACATCTCCGACGCACAGGTTGGAACCACTGCCACCTTTTATCTCATTGGAGCCGTGGTCGGAGCCGTCGGCTTCGGCTATGCGACAGACCGGCTCGGACGCAAGAAGCTATTTACCGTTACGCTGCTGGTGTATTTGCTCGCCACCTGTGCGACGGCTTTCAGCTGGAATTTCTGGAGTTTCGCAATTTTTCGAGCTATCACCGGGATGGGAATTGGTGGCGAATACTCTGCGATCAACTCCGCCATCGATGAGCTGATCCCGGCGCGCGTGCGTGGCCACGTCGATCTGATCATCAATGCGACTTACTGGATTGGTGCAGCGGTGGGAGCTGCGGCAACCATTGTGCTGCTCAACGGCAAGTTGGTTTCGTCCAACCTGGGATGGCGATTCACCTTCATCCTCGGGGCACTACTCGGGGTGATCATCATTTTCATTCGCCACTTTATCCCGGAGAGTCCTCGCTGGCTGATGACCCACGGTCGCAATGAAGAGGCCGAGAAGATTGTCAGTGAGGTTGAGAAAATCGTCGACAGCGAAACTCCCGGCAAGCTGCCCGAACCGCAGGGAAAGCCGCTGATCATTACGGTCCGCCATCACACGCCCTGGCATGAAATCTGGGACACCATCCTTAATAAGCATCGCAGGCGATCGTTCCTGAGTCTGACGTTGATGGTGGCGCAAGCGTTTTTCTACAACGCTATCTTCTTTACGTACGCCCTGCTGCTGATCAGGTTCTACAACGTGCCGGCTCCGCGCGTGGGAATTTACCTGCTGCCGTTCGCGCTGGGAAATGTCGCGGGGCCGCTGATCATCGGGAGGTTGTTCGACACGGTGGGCCGCAAGCCCATGATCGTGCTGACCTATGCGCTCAGCGGGGTATTACTGGCTGTCTCCGGCTGGTTGTTCGCGAATAACCTGCTCACGGCCACAACTCAGACAATTGCGTGGACGGTCATTTTCTTCATCGCTTCGTGTGCAGCCAGCTCCGCCTATCTTACGGTTAGCGAGATATTCCCGTTGGAGATCCGGGCAATGGCGATTTCCCTGTTTTACGCGATTGGCACATTGATCGGCGGCGTCGGCGCTCCGGCATTATTTGGGGCACTGATTGGTACCGGTTCGGCAACCAAAGTGGCCTGGGGTTATACCGCCAGCTCACTGTTGCTGATTTTCGCAGCTTGCATAGAGGCATGGCTCGGAGTGAAGGCTGAGGGGCAATCGCTGGAGGCGATCAGCGCTCCCCTGTCCGCCGCGAGCAACCAAGCCGGCGCGGTGTGAAGAGGATATTCAACGACTCTCGCTCTTTACCGCAACCTCGGCACGGACAGGGCTGGATTTGCTTTCCACGGCCCCTCTGCCCGGCTCCTGCCCGGGATATTCGTAAACACCGCGGCCGGATTTGCGGCCCAGCCGGCCAGCTTTAACGTATTGCACCAGCAACGGAGCGGGCCTGAATTTCTCGCCCAGGCTCTTGTGCAGATATTCCAGAATGTGCAGCCGCGTGTCCAGGCCAACCAGATCGATCATTTCGAACGGCCCCATGGGATGATTCAGGCCCAGCTTCAGGGCTTTATCGATGTCCCGCGCCGACGCCACTCCCTCCTGCAACATGTAGAACGCCTCGTTGCCGATCATGGCGTTGATGCGGCTGGTGACGAATCCGGGCGCCTCTTTGATCACCACGACTTCCTTGCCCATACGGCTGCCGACTTCGACGGCAGCGGCAAGTGTCTCTTCATCCGTCTCCAGCGCGCGGACTATTTCCAGCAACTTCATCTTGGGTACGGGATTGAAGAAGTGCATGCCTACACACTTGGGAGCCCGGTAGGTGACCGACGCGATCTCGGTCACGCTGAGCGACGAAGTATTGGAGGCTAAGATGGTTGTCGGGCGGCAGACTTTGTCGAGAAGAGTGAAGATCTCAATCTTCGACTCCATCTCTTCCGGGACGGCTTCGATCACCAGATCGGCTTCACGGGCGGCTTGCTCGACCGACGAGGCATACTCGACTCGCTCGAAAGCCCCATCCGCATCGTTCTTCGAGATCTTGCCAAGTTCCACCGCTTTGTCGAGGTTGGCACGGATATCCGTTTCCGCCTTGCGCAACGTGGTCGGCAAGATATCTTCGAGGATGGTGCGATAGCCGCCCACTGCAGCGGCGTGCGCAATACCGCGGCCCATGATTCCGGCGCCGATTACGGCTACAGTGCGGATCTCAGCCACAGGACTACGCCCCCTTTTCCAACTGCTCGATGACCGAGATAAAATTCGGATCGGACTTGCGCATATACTCGGCGAGACGATGCTTCTCGTCAGGGGTGATCAGGTACAGGCTGGCATTGATGCGACGGAGTGTCGCAGCGATATCATCGACGTAATTCATCATACGGATTAGTTCACCGGTTGCGGCCATTAGGAGTCCTTTCGTACTGCAGATCAAAACTCGATGCTCGCCGTGTTTTCACACGCGCGACAGGAAGATCGGACGAGCGCTTGCCAATCTTCTATTTTCTCCGCCGCCTTGAATTAAGTAAAGCCGGTCCTGGCTGGCCGGGCTTGCAGCGCTAAAGCCGCGGAGGAAAAGGATGCGGAACAGCGCGGCCGCCCGATCCTGCATCTAAACCAAGCGCCCACTAGCCAACATCCAATATCGAAAGCCATGCAATCAAGTTCGAACGTGTGGAGTGACGAAACGGCCGCGCTGCACGCCTGTCTCGAGAGAATTTGTGCGGAGAGACACGCGACGGTCCCTTTGTCGACCTATCGGCTGCAGTTGAATAACCGCTTTCACTTCGAGGACGCGCGCAAGCTGGTTCCTTATCTTTGCAGGCTCGGTATCACGCACCTGTATTCTTCGCCGGTCCTGATGGCGCGCGCGGGCAGCCAGCATGGATACGACATCATCGATCACAGCAAACTGAATCCCGAAATCGGCACGGAAGAAGACTTCCGGCAGCTGGTGGCCGAACTGAAACGCCATGGTATGGGGCTGCTGCTCGATATCGTGCCCAACCATATGGGCGTGGGTAACGGAGACAATCCGTGGTGGCAGGATGTGTTACAGAACGGCCGAACCTCGATCTACGCCGACTTCTTCGATATCGACTGGGAGCCCCTGAAGCCTGAGCTGCGCAATAAAGTTCTGCTGCCTATCCTGGGAAAACCTTACGGAGACGAACTGGAGGGCGGAAACATCAAGCTCAGCTTCCAGGACGACGGGTTTCTTGTAAAATATTTCGACACGGTTCTTCCCGTTGATCCGCAAACCTTACCTTTGGTCCTTGCACCTCCGGCAGAGAGCCGGCCAGTTGAGCAGCGAGCCGGCTCCGCGGTTGCAGAGTTGAGCTCATTAAGAGATTTGCTGGCCCGCCTTCCGGCAAACCATGCGGAAGGGCCCGACGAGGTACGCCGACGGCAGGACGACTTCCGAAGTTGCTCGAGCAATTACGGCGGCTCACGGCCGGCTCCATCGAAGTCCGACGTTATCTGGAGGAGCGCGTCGCAGCGCTGAACGGGACCCCTGGCAGTGGCCACAGTTTTGACGGTCTGCATGAACTTCTTGAGAAGCAGGCTTACAGGCTGGCCTTCTGGCGCGTTTCCGGCGAAGAGATCAACTACCGGCGGTTTTTCGACATCAACGACCTGGTCGGGCTGCGCATGGAGAACCCGCGCGTCTTCGCTGAAACTCACAAACTGATTCGCAGGTTTCTCGCAGACGAGCTGATCTCTGGATTGCGGCTCGACCATCCTGACGGACTCCTGAACCCATCGGAATACATCATGAGGCTGCAGAGGCTGAGCGCAGCCAGCCGTTGTGTGGGTGCAGATCCGGTTCCGCCACTTGCCGCCGACGGGATTGAACTCAATGTCCATAGCGTTTTTTCTCAGCAGACCCAACAAGATCGACCCGCACCCCTGTACTTGCTGGTGGAGAAGATTCTGGAAGCCGGCGAGCGCCTTCCCGACAACTGGCCGGTCGACGGCTCCGTCGGTTACGACTTCACCGACGCGGTAAACAATATCTTCATCGACCGTCGCAATGAGCGGGCCTTCACGAAATTGTACGAGCGCGTCATTGGCAGCGCCGTCCGGGTTGAGCGCTTGATTTATGACAGCAAAAGGCTGGTCATGCGGCGGGCCCTGGCCAGCGAAGTGAATGTCCTGGCGCATAGGCTTAACGAAATCTCGAATCAAGACCGGCGCGCCCGCGACTTCACTCTGGCTGTCTTGCGCGAGGTGATTCGAGAAACCATTGCCTGCTTCCCGGTGTACAGAACTTACATTGACGAGCAATCGCACGTCAGCGAAAACGATCGCAGATACATTCAGCAAGCCATCCATTGCGCCAAGCAGCAAAGCGGCTCTTTCCTGGCCCCGGCGGTTTTCGACTTTCTACAGAACATTCTGCTACTTGAAGGGAACGACGGAGACAGTAGCGTTCACGGCTACCGGCGAAAGCTCTATTTCACGCTGAAGTTTCAGCAACTCACCGGTCCGGTCATGGCCAAGGGGCTGGAGGACACGGCTTGTTACGTTTATACCCGTTTCGTCTCGGCCAACGAGGTCGGGGGTTCTCCGGCTGATTTCGGCATCACGATCTCTGATTTTCATCACCGCAACCAGGATCGTGCCGCGAATTGGCCGCACTCCATGCTGAGCACCTCCACGCACGATACCAAGCGGAGCGAAGACGTGCGCGCCCGCCTCGATGTACTTTCCGAAATGCCAAAAACCTGGGCGATGCAGATCATGAAATGGCGTCGCATCAATCGCAGCCGCAAGCAAAAGCTGAACGACGGCCGGCTGGTGCCTGATAACAACGAAGAATACTTGTTGTATCAAACGCTAATCGGCGCCTGGCCTTTGTCCATTTCGAATGAAGCGCAGCACCAGGAGTTTGTCGGCCGCATGAAGCAATACATGGAGAAAGCTGTTCATGAAGCGAAAGTCAATGTCAGTTGGCTTAATCCCAATCCGGATTACATTGGCGCGATGAACTCTTTTCTGGACGCGATCCTGTCACCAACCTCGCGCGGAAAGACAAATCTCTTTTGGGATGCGATTCAAAAGTTCATGCAGCCGGTCAAATACTTCGGACTGATGAATTCGCTTGCCCAAACATTGCTGAAACTAAGCTGTCCAGGCGTGCCGGACATTTATCAAGGCCAGGAAATGTGGGATTTCAGCCTGGTGGATCCTGATAACCGGCGCCCCGTCGATTTTGCATTACGCCAGTCCTCGCACGCGCAGATGATCGCAGCCGCTGGAGAGGCACTGCTCTCCGAGTTCTGCCAGAATCTGCTTCAGCACTGCGGTGACGGACGAATCAAGATGTGGGTAACGACGCGCGCTCTGAACTTCAGGCGCGATCACAAAAATCTATTTCAGGGCGGCAGCTATATTCCACTCCTCGTAACCGGAAGCCGGGAGGAACATGCAGTGGCCTTTGCCCGGAGCTCGGGGAACGAGGCGATGCTTACCGTCATCCCGCGGTTCACCTATTCGCTGATGAAAGGTAAGGAAGAACCGCCGATCGGGGCGGTTTGGGGAGATACAGAAGTGGTGCTGCCGCCGGAACTAGCCGGCAGAACTATCTACAACGTCTTCACGGGAGAGCGCTTCCATGTGCGCGAATCGATTCTATGCCGCGAAATCTTCGCCAAGTTTCCGGTTGCCCTCTTCGGCTTGAGCTGAAGGCAGCTTTACGCAAAGATCGCGATCGGTAATCTCAACCAGTTCAGCCAACTTAGCGGCAAGCTCAGGCGTCAGCGCATCAATCGTCAACCGCCAACTCCAACTGCCCACGATCTCGCTGGGAACATTCATGCGGGCTGAGCTGTCGAGCCCGAGCACATCCTGCACCGGAACAATCGCCAGGCTAGCCACTGAGGTAAGCGCAGCGCGGATGAACGCCCAGTGCACACCATCTTCCTCGATTCCTAGATAAGAAGATGCGAGCGCCTTTTCCTCTTCCGTGGCGCTCGTGTTCCACCAGCCGACGACGGTGTCGTTGTCATGAGTGCCGGTATACACCACGCAATCACGTTCATACTTGTGCGGCAGGTAAATGTGCGCGCCTTTGTTGCCGAATCCAAACTGCAAAATCTTCATGCCCGGAATGTCTAAAGCCTTACGCAGATCATGCACTGCGCGCGTGATGTAGCCGAGGTCTTCGGCAATGAAGGGCAACTTGCCCAGGCCGCTCTTCAGAGCCTCAAAGAGGCTCGCATTGGGACCCTGCACCCAATGGCCATGAACGGCCGTGGGTTCGTCGGCTGGAATTTCCCAGTAAGCTTCGAAGCCCCGGAAATGATCGATGCGAACGATGTCGCAAGTCTCAATCGCCCAGCGCATGCGCCCAATCCACCAGTCGTAACCGCGAGCCCGAAGGGCGTCCCAGTCGTACAACGGATTGCCCCAGCGTTGTCCGGTTTCGCTGAAGGCATCCGGAGGCACCCCAGCCACAACTTCTGGCGAGAGATCCTCTTTTAGTCGGAACAACTCGGGATTCGTCCAAACATCCGCGCTGTCGTAGCTGACGAAAATAGAAACGTCACCGATCACGCGAATCCCACGTTCAGAACAATAGAGGCGCAGCGCATTCCATTGCTCGAAAAACGCGAATTGCAGAAAGCGCTCCTCATCGAGCTGCGTCTTCCATTCCGACCGCAACTGTTCGAGGGTGGCAGGGTCGCGCCGTGCGATCTTTTTCGGCCAGCTGTTCCATGCCTGCTCTTCAAAGCGCTCCCGCAGCACACTGAACAACACATAATCTTCCAGCCACCAGTCGTTCTCGCGACAGAAGGTGTCATAGCGACTGCGCGATTCGCCATCCGACGAGCCCAGAAACCTGGCTGCCGCCTGGTGCAGCAGGGGAAGCTTGTGTTGGCGCACGCTCTCGAAATCGACCGGAGAGTCTCCGTCGGGAATAGCTCCCAGCTGCTTGAGGTCGATCAGACCGCGCTCCGCCAGTCGTTCCAGGCTGACCAGCAGTACATTTCCAGCAAATGCCGAGGTGCAGGAGTATGGCGAGTTCCCGCAGCCCACCGGTTGCAGGGGCAGGATCTGCCACAAGGTCTGTTTCGCAGCAGCCAGCCAATCAACGAAGGCATACGCAGCCGGACCCAAATCCCCAATGCCTCCCCGTGAAGGCAAGCTGGAGGGATGAAGCAGAATGCCGGAAGAACGCTCGAAAATCATAGGTGACGGTGTTCGAACCTTGAACGCAAACGGCTGGGAGCAAGCCGGAAAGAAAGATGGCCAGCAGGGCCGCCTGCTGGCCGGGAAGGGTTAGTGATTCACTGCTAGGATCCCTCAGAAAGCGTCGCCAATCGATCCATTTCCTTCTTGTTGATTTTGATCTTGCCTTCCTTCTCCAGCACATTACGAAGGTTCTCGACGTAAACCTGCTCATACTCCTGCCGCTTCTGTTGCAGGAGCGCATCCTTCGCCTTGTCCCAGTCCTGCTTCATCTGTTCGGGCGTGGGCTGCTGGACCTCGACAACTTTCATCACAATACCGTTGGCCCCACCTTGCACAGGACCGCTGATATCGCCGGGCTTCATCCCAAACACGACGCCGGCATTCCCGCTCATGGCGCCGATGTCCGGCACCTGCGAGTTCTTGTCGACAAGATCGCTGGTCTTGATCGTGGCGCCTACTTCCTTGGCGGCCTTGGCCAGGTCGTGCTCAGAGTGAGCTCGGTCGGAAAGTTCCTGGGTCTTCTGAGCCAGCATCGCCTGCGCGCGCTGGTCCTTGAACTGCTCATCGACCTTCGCCTTGATCTGCTCAAAGGTAGGCGTCTGGGCCGGCTGAATCTCGGTTACCTGATATACCGCATAGCCCACCGGCGTCGCAGCCGTGGCGGGAGGGGCTGTCTTCTGCGCCCCAAAGAGCGCCGTCATGAAATCCGGAGCACTGCCCAGCCCCGGCAACTGGTCGGCCTGCGCGATGAGCCCGGTGGACGTGACGCTCAGATTCCTGTCCTTGGCAGCCTTTTCGAGGCCTTCCGTGCGCGCCAGGGTCTGAATTGTGTTCGCGACGCTTTGTGCCTGAGCGGCAGCCTTCTGCTGCTTCAAAATCGGCTCGATGTCGACTTTGACTTCCTCCAGTGGCTTCAGCCGCGCCTGCTGTTTTGCCTCTACGTGAATGATGTGGAAGCCGTAGCTGGTGCGAATGATCCCGGTCGTTTGTCCTACAGGAGTACTGAATGCTGCCTGCTCAAACTCGGGAACCGTGCGGCCGCGGGTGAGCGGCGGCAGCAGGCCGCCATCCTTCGCACTGCCTGGATCGTCCGAATATTTCTTCGCCAGATCGGCGAAATTGCGCGCCACTCTTCAACTGGCTTCTGGACGTCTTCGGCCTTGGCCTTGGCGGCGTCAACCGCTTTCTGATCGACCTTGCCATTGGCATCAGCCGCCGGCGTCTTGATTAGTATGTGACGAACCGTCACCGTTTCCGGAATGCGGTAGTCATCCTGATGCTGGTTGTAGTATCTCTGCAATTCGTCCGGAGCAATCGAAACACTGTCGGCAAGTTGCCGGGTATCGATCAGGATGTACTTAGCTGCAATCTTTTCGGGGATCGAATTTGCGATACTGCTGCTTGTTCTGGTCGTAAAAAGCCTTAAGCTCAGCATCGGTCGGATTGATCTGCTTCTTGACGTCATCAAGCGTCAGAACGGCATAATCAAACTTGACCTTCGTGTCCTGGTTCTTCAACTCCGAAGTCACTTCCTTGTCGCTGATGGTGATGGCGCCACCGATCGCCGCAAGCAGCTTTTCCTGAGCAATCTCGGCCTTGATTTCCGATTCGAACTCTTGCACTCCAAGATTGAATTGGCTCTGAATGAACTGCTCATAAGCCTGCTCGCCAATGAAGTTTCCGCTGGGAAAAAGCAACTGCCCGAACTGTCCCTGATGCAGATAATCCCGAAGCTCGTCATCGGTGACCGACAAACCCATGCGATCAGCCTCGAAAACAACGGCCTTCGTGGTGATCATACTTTGCGCGGCCTGTTGCATCAGATAAGGCATGAGGGTTGGGGGGACGTTGCCCTGGAAGCGTTGCTTTCCAATGAGGCGCGCCTGTTGGGCCACTTGGGGGACGCTGATCTCCTGATCACCAACTTTAGCCAGCACTCCTTGAGTGGTGAGGCCGCCGCCGAGGTAATCGCCGAACAGGCCGCCGGGAACGAGGGTGATGACCATCATCACGCAGATGACCACTAGAATGCCGCCCAGAATGATCTTCTTCAACGGGCCGGGCTTTTGTAGAAATCGAATCATGCTTTGGAAACTCCAGGAATTGTGCGCTGAACCATTGATTATAAACCAGCAGCCACGGTTCGCGGGACTCGCTGCAGGCGCGGGCCGAGCTAAATTCATAAAGACTACCCGACTGCGTTACAACGCCGCTCAGCTCCCAAAAATCCCCAAACAGCCGCCACCACTTCACAGGACTGCAACCCGGTGTGTTGTAATAGGAGTGATTTAGTATGCAGAAATCGTCGTCATCCACGCGCCGGCGGCTGGTCGCTTCCAAGCGCCGGGTTCGAGAGTTGAAGATGATCGCCAACGGGTTGGCCTCGACCGACCATCCCATCCTGGCGCACATCATACCTATCCGTCGCTGCAATCTCTCCTGCGAGTATTGCAACGAGTACGACGATTTCTCCAAGCCCGTCCCGCTGGAAACCATGCAGGGCCGCATCGATCACCTGGCCCGGCTGAAGACCTCGGCCGTGACCCTCAGCGGCGGCGAACCGCTGCTGCATCCCGAGCTCGACGAAATCATCGCCCACATGCGGAAGTACCCGATTATCTCGGGCATGATTACCAATGGATATCTGCTCACGGCCGATCGCATCAAGCGTTTGAATCGCGCCGGACTCGATCACCTGCAGATCAGCATCGACAATGTCATGCCCGATGAGGTATCGAAAAAGTCGCTGAAGGTGCTCGATAAGAAACTTCAGCTGCTGGCGGAGCACGCCGAATTTCACGTCAACATTAATTCTGTGGTTGGCGGCGGAATTCACAATCCGCATGATGCGCTGGTAGTCGGACGCCGCGCCGTGCAACTCGGCTTTACCTCCACCATCGGCATCATCCACGACGGCGACGGACAACTCCGCCCGCTGGGCCCGACCGAACGTGAAGTGTTCCTCGAAATGAAGGGCATGACCAAGCGGCACTATTCCCGCTTCAACTGGTTCCAGAACAATATCGCTGAAGGCAAGCCGAACAACTGGCGTTGCCGGGCCGGGGCCCGTTATCTCTACATCTGCGAAGACGGCCTCGTACACTACTGCTCACAGCAACGCGGCCACCCGGGCATACCGCTGGAAAAATATTCTGTGGCCGACATCAGGCGGGAGTTTCTTACGGAAAAAGGTTGCGCCCCAAACTGCACCGTGTCGTGCGTGCACCAGGTGTCCTACATGGATCATTGGCGCGCACCGCAAACCATTCGCGAGCCGCAGCCGCCAGTTGGCGCCGGGCAGTTGGTTCAGATCGAGTAGGCACATCCAGGCATTTCTTACGACGCCGGTCAGTGCAGTGACACCGGACGTTTTCAACCCGCAGAATCCGCAATCTGCGAGTGTTTGTTATAATCACTTTGCCCTTCTGTGTCGTTTCCTCAAATCCGGGCGCGTAGCTCAATTGGCAGAGCAACTGACTCTTAATCAGTAGGTTGTAGGTTCGATTCCTACCGCGCTCACCATCTAACCTCAATTGGTCGTGACATTTGCCTGCTGCTGTTCTTGCGGTGGCGGGGCGTCAGTCGTTTTTCGTGGTGACCCTCATCGGTGACCATTTCTCCGCGATTGCCAAATTTTAAGAATGCTGCCTCAACCGCTGTTGATTGAGCTCTAGACGACGAGCGTTGGCACTCCCGGCTATCACGGCTCGGTGTAACTCCAGTCACTGACAAAGCGTGACTGCATGTGCAAAAACAACAGTGGGAAAGGAGTTTCCGGCCTTTTTCCCACCCAATCGCCAACTCCGATTCGCGAGCACACGGCGAGGAACAAGACCTTCGACTCTCTTCTCCCTTAGGTCCGAACACTCTGTTCCTTTCGATTCACTTCCCTTCGGCTCGACGGCAAGGAGGACAAGGCAATGCCAATCCACGCGCCATCTCTCAGTACATTCTTCCGCCCCATCTTCCGGCTGGTCATAATTGCGTCGGCGATGGCGATAAGCATAGTGGCCGGCGCGCAGAACTCAGTTCCACCGACGACGGAGCAGACGGCGAAAATGCCGGAGTTCGCGTCTCGCCTCGCCCACGCCGTCAAAAGCCCGAGGAGACCCATATCTTCTGCGCGTACTCGTGCCAAAGCGCATCGTGGGCCGCTGGATAGCAATGACCTCTATGACAACGGTCCCATCGACGGCTTCGACTTTGGCTGGGGGATCAATTGGGGCTATACCGTCGCTGACAGTTTCCAGTTGGGCCAAGACAACAGTACGGTGAATGGCATGAGCTTCGGAGCCTGGTTGTTTCCTGGCGACGTGTTGGAGACGGTGGAGATCTCCATCACCTCCAGTCCCTTCGGCGGGAATGTCTTTTTCGATCAGGTCGTAAATCTGAGCTTAAGCGATTGCACCTACAATGGCGGATACAACATCTGCATCGAGTCCGCCAGCCTTCCCAACCTGGCTCTGAATGCGGGCACCTATTGGGTGAACCTGCAGAACGCCGTCGTCAATCATGGCGATCCGGTTTACTGGGATGCGAACTCTGGCGTAGGGTGCGGCGGCTCAGGCTGCCCATCACAAGCGGATCAGAACTCGATAGGCACAATTCCTTCGGAGTCGTTCACCATTCTGGGCAGCTCGACCACTACCAGCCCACCAACCTACCACGATATTTATGCTTGTCCGGGTCCCCAACCCGGCTTTCATGAGCTCCATGAATTCGGCCCTGACGTTGCCCCCTCCGGGCTGGCAATCGACACAGGCGGGAAGCTCTACGGCACGTTTGCGAGTGGCGGCCGCTATGGTGCGGGCCTGCTGTATGACTTCGCACAAAGAGCCGGACATTGGTTTCTCAGTTCGTTGTACAGCTTCACGGGAGGCAGCAACGGAAGCAGCCCAGGCGCCATTATTGTCGGACCGGACGGAGCTATCTTCGGCCCAGCGGAAGGAGATATCCAGACATGCGGCTCTGGCAACTCCTCTTGCGGGCTGATCTATCAGGCGGAACCGTGTGCCACGGCAACGTGTAGTTGGAACGAAACGACAATCTATCAGTTTACCGGGAACACCGATGCGTGGGGCGGCAGCGTCTCCGCCTTCGACTCAGCAGGCAATCTGTACGGCGTCTCCGGGGCGGGCGGGGCATACGGAGCCGGCGCTGTCTTCGAGCTTACGCCCTCGCAAGGAAGCTGGACGGAGAAGATCCTATACAGCTTTACGGGAGGGGCGCGATGGCGGAGGTCCTAACAGCCTGCTGCTAAGCCATGACGGAAATCTGTACGGAACAGCGGGAGTGGGTGGCGATAATAAGATTTGCATCGTGCCGGGCATTTCTTGTGGCGTAGTTTTTCAGCTGGTACCGTCAGGAAGCGGCTGGACGGAAAATGTCATCTATGCCTTCACCGGCAACGCCTGGGACGGTTGGAGCCCCAGTGGCTTGATTCAAGACTCCCAAGGCAACCTCTATGGCGTTAGTGTTTGTACTGCGGAATTTCTTGGCGAAGGCTGCGCTAAGTATGGGTATATGTTTGCCGGCGCCATTTTCCGCTTGTCGCGCTCTGGTGGCGGGTGGGCATTCGAGGAGATCCACGCTTGGACCGACTCCGAGTGTCCGAGTCGCGGCGGCCTCCAAATCTACGGAGACGTCTTCTACAGTGCCTTGGCCTTTGACGCAGCAGGCAACCTCTACGCTACCGAAGGAGGGGAGTCCGCTGGAGAATGCGGTGATAATTGCTACTTCACTATCTATTGCGGTGGAATCTTGCGATTGGACTCACAGATGATGGTTACGGGTTACGCTAACATCTTCGGAAACATGACCTCGGACGCCAAGGGCAACCTATACGGCACTACCAGGACTTGCGGCTTTGGAACAGAGCAGCAAACCAGAGGCATGATCTGGGAGTACTCGCCCGAGCCAGCAGCCAGTTCACCGCGATGATAAGTGCCCCACCCAGGCTTTTGTCGCCCGGGTGGGTTTGTTCTTGAGCACGAACTCCTGCAGCTGCGCCGATATTATCTAGCGGCGCTCGCGACGGTCTTGCGCCATTCGTAACGGGCGTCCATCTTTGATATGCGAACAGTGCCAGGCATCTCGTATTGCTCGTAAGCCAAGATTTTGTGCGAGGACTTGCTACGTCGAAGCGTCAAAAGAATAATTAGCTGTGGATACATCGGCGTTACCTAAGTGAAAGGGCTGTGCGGGCGTCCGGTGTAAGTTATGAAATGGCCTGTTCCCGACAACTAGAGCAACTCGTCCTTCAGGTCTTCCGGTATGAGTTCTGGATGGCGGCGGTAAATCGGGTACAGGAAACTCTCGCCGACTTCATACGAAACGCGACCGACCGCCGATGTGAATCGCTTATGCTCTTCCGCCGATTGCATCTCCTCGGACTTGTCTACCAACTGCATTAGCCGCGAATCAAATTCGGAGACGAGCACGAGCAGTTCCTCGGCAAGTTCGGGACGGGAGAACAAGTTGCGTGGGGACTCAGACGACCGCCGCACCTCTCTCGGCACATCGCCTTCACCGTCTTCGAGCAATCGAATTTCGATGCCGTCGCCCGTATTGAGTTCGACCGTTGGCCACTCAAAGCCTATCGTCTCGGTTTCGAGCGTTTGAATACCGACGACGCGGATGACTTTGAGTTGGCCGTTTTCTTTCGGTCGGTCGCGCAGATTCAGGTGTACGTTGAGATAGCCGGGGCCACTCACGGCTGCGACGGTGCGTTGCGTTCCGTTTACTGCGAGAGAAAGGCGCATAAGGACTCGTTACAGGCAATGGAGTATAACGCTGCCGAATAACTTACGTAATGTCACCGTTACACTCATTGACAAGTTAACCCACCGACCGCACATTAACGGTCTCGGCGTATCTTTTTCAGGTGTAACCTGCGATTTCGCCTGATTTCGCCAAGCGTCTAACAGGCAGAGGCGTTTATATGAACCGATTCTGTCTTTTGGCGTTCAGCTTGATCATGCTCGCGGCGGTCTCCGCCCAGGCTACGCCCAATCCAGCCACGGCTACACCAGCGTTTCCGGGTATTTTGGCCAATGCGCGGTATGTCTACGTTGCCTCCTACGATGGAGATCAGTTCGCTCCGAACCTGCTTCCCGAAGATCGGGACGCGATTAACGCGGTGCAGAGCGCCATTCAGGACTGGGGCAAACTGACGATCGTGTACGAACCTTCCCAAGCCGACGTGATGATTTTGGTGACGAGCCGGCCTTCCGAAGATGTGATGGCCGTGTACGATATGCCGCCCAGCAGCAGTTTTCTCTGGCGCGTCATGGGACACGGCGGTCTGCAGTCCGGTGAAACTCCACTGGTCACGGAATTTGAAAAGGGATTCGAGAGCGTGCAGAAGCACAACTAAGACTGCACGCCATTCGCTGGGCTCCGTCTGTTTCATATCATCGGACCTTCAACCAGGTTGGAGACGCCTGGACGGGCCTGACGCACAAAAAGGAAGGAAGCCCCGATCAGGTTGGCACCCAGATATGGACGGATTCCCAGTGATCCAGGCAGCCTTATCATGCGATTAGCCTCAGGCATGCGGCCTACCGGCAAGGCCGAGTTTGGCACGACAATGACACACTCACGGCAGGACAGCATCACCGGCCCCAGGAGTACAAACCCGGACGCGAGATGAGCGACGCGGTGAGTTCTCATGCAGCGGTTTTGGTTGCGTCATTGTCAATTTCAGCTAGGCGCGTTGATAAAACCAGCTCCCATCGCGTCCACAGAAATAGCTGTACTTGGGTATCGTTCGCATGTGCCAGCGGACGACCCGAGCATCACCTGAACAGGTTCATGGTGCAATGCGCCATGACCTGGCGATCAGGCAGTCAACGATCCGTGTCTAAATTTCCGTACGACCTATGCCGTGTGATCTATGCCTTAGACAACGCAAAGGCCGTCTGGTACGTTGGCGCTCGATGACGAAAATGAATTGGTCGCGGGTGGCGAGAGAGACTGGAGATCGCAAACGCCATTCACCAGGGTCATGAATATCCGGACAACCCGAATGTAGTCGTCTAGTGACCGGCCAAAAGGAAGGTCATTACCCCGTCCGTATTTGCTCATTCGTCATGCTGCCGCCGTCCTCGTCACGAGCACGCATCATGAGGGAGAGCAGATCGCCGCGTTCTCCATTCCTTTGCTCGTGCTAGCACTGCTGACGGCACGCGATCCCGATTTTCGAGGTCGGGCCGCCCCCCGCAGAATTCGGGTTTTGGCGGGCACGGTACCGGGCCTGCTTGACGATCTGGTTGCAATTCGCCGCCGTTCCGATAATCGGCACACTGGGCTGAGCGCTGTCGTTCTATCTCCCGGTAAACTAGAAACAAGCGCCGGATGAAGCTTCGAGCAGACATCTGGCTAGTCGTTGAAGCCGCAAAACCAGAACCGTTACATTCCGCAGGGCGCGTGCGAGCAGGTAAACGCTCATCAGATTAAGGGCAGCGGCCAGGATGATCCCAAAAACAACCGCAAAGTACACCCCTTCCCTTAGCCCAATCCTGAGCAAATCCCGTAGCGTTCGCCGTGCGAGCAAAGAAATGGGAGGAGGTACTGCTGCGGGCATCCTCGCCCCGTATTTGTCGGTTACCCGGACCGGCATGGTGCGCAGGTACAGGGCCGCCATGGTGCTGAGGCAATACGCTAGTGAGGCGACCGCCCCAACCAGCAGTGGCCAGACCGGATGGACGCCACCCTCGAAGCGCAGCAAGCGATCGGGTCGAGAGTAGAGCCCGACTCCTATGGCAAGCGGGAGAAGCGATGGTCCTACTTGGTCAGCCAGTTCTTCGGCAAACGCACCGAAATCGTTGGCATTGCCGTTGAGGCGAGCCAGGTTTCCGTCGACATAATCGAGCATTACACAGAAGGCATACAGTAAAGCGCCGGTTGTAACCAGGTCCCGACTGCGGGTTCCCAGAAACACCGCGCTAAACAATGCGAGAACACCGCGAAATACCGTTACCTGGTTTGCCGAACATCCCATCCAAACGAATGGGACGGTCAGGTAAACCGAGACAGGACGGTAGATAAAGCGAGAGATATACGAGTCCTGTCGATCAAGGACTTCTTTAGAGCCGTACGACTTCCAGAGGGCAAGGATCGGCGACTCTCGGCAAGCAGCGAACTTACTGCGAAACCACTTTGCCGGTACTAATAGCATTCCTCTCTCCTGGTACTGCTTGCGAAAGAGACTCGCTCGCGGTTGGTCAATCTTCGTCACTTTACGTCGGGGCGGGACCAAGTGACATGGAGGCTTGGATCCCCTGCTCGGGAGATGTGTCAGTATTGATCGGGATTCAGATTGTAATCGCTTGGCGCTTCCGACTTATCCCGGCAAGAGGTCGGGGTTGAAACGTGAAACTTTGGATCGTCATAGTGCGTGCGCTTCTCGGCGTAGTATCTCTCGTACCATGAGCCTTCCGACGCCCGGTTGTAAGTTACGAATATCGCTCTGCGCGGTTTCGCACTGAGATTGGCGTTAGAAAAGTGGGGAATAAAGGAGTCGAAAACAACCAAGTCGAGAGGGGTCGTCGGAAATGGTTGCCATCGCAGCTCCATCGCGATGTCGCTTCGGATGTCGCCATGGTTTGGCCCTCCTTGGTTGTAATGCAATAATGGCCTGTCTCCAATTTCGCCGACAACAAATGTAGGGTTGGCGGCTGTGGTCTCATAGAAGTTGGTGGCGAACTGCAGACAACCGTTCGTAATGTTTGCCGGGTCGATAGTCAGCAGAGCAGTAGTATGATAACGGGGTTGAAACGAGTAGTAAGCAGCAATGTCTTGATGGGGCCCAAAGGCTCCTCCCCCGGGCAGCTTTTCGTTGGTCTTATCCTTGAACGGCAGAACGCTCTCTGCAACCAGCTCTGCGATCGCGGGCTGAACATTCGTCCTGATAAACTCCGCGAAATCAGGGTCACTTCCCATCATGAACTCATATCGACATACTCTGGTTGCAGAGCAGGCTTCGGGTACGACGATAAGTTCCGTGGGGTACGCCTTCGCACGCTGCGAGAGGGACGTTCTCTCGGCTCGAGAAGCATTGAGAATGGAAGCGGCTCGGGTGCTCAGTTTGTCGGAAAGTTCTCGCAGACCGCGTGCGACTTCAGCGGGAAAGAAGTTCGGCACACGGGCAATTCCCGCCGTTCGAAACGAATCGATCTGCGAACGCGTAAGGCCCAGCGACTGGCCGGCGGCGAATTTCTCACGGCTCATATGTTCGGCGCTCCCTGAGCCCACGTGATGACAGGAAGTCTAACACCCTCTGCCTGCACTGAAAACTAATCGGGCCGGGCAGGTAACAAATGGGATCGAAGTGCCGAGGCCCGGCTCGAGCAGGGTCAGAAAGGCCCTGCCGTCAGTGGTAGACTGGCTTGGCGTTCATGCAGGCTAACGAGTGTCGAGTCCGCAAGAAGACCTGCTGGGAGAATGCTTGTATCGGCGTCGCGGTTCTCACAAGTTGCAGGTATGGAGCTTGGAAACATGTACGTTGCTTGTCTGATGGCAGGAACGAGTTCCCGATTACTACCGCTTACCAAAACGCAGCACAAGGCAATGCTAAGCGTGGGCACCTTGCAGATCATCGACGCCCAGATGAAGAGCTTCGCTCTCGCCGCGCTTGACACATTCTCCTTCGTAGTGGGTCACGGAGGAAGTCAAATTGCGAGCCATCTACTCTCCCATTACCCGACACTATCAATCTCGATCATCAATAACACCTACTACACACAGCGTAATTTGGATTGGAGCGCGTATCTAGCTTTAAATAGCCGAGATGATGACGTCATCTACTACGAAGGTGACATTATCCTCTCGCCCAGCATTCTTCAAAACGTTGCCGCGCATGAAGGCGACGTTTGCATTGCGATGGATCCAGTTGGGCAGAGCGCAAGGGTCGATACTCGCGTGATTGCGGAAGGGAATCGAGCATGCGGGCTCATATTCTCCGAACACGGAGACCTACCCAATGGTGAAGTCGCGAGGACGGAAGGGGAATTCGTATGTCTGGCCAAGCTCAGCGACCGAGCACGTCAATATGTTTTGAGCTGTCTGCGGAAGGAATCCTATGTCGGTCCGATGAAGTTATATAAGATCTTCGATGCGTTATTTCAGCGCTATCCTTCCTTTGTTGTCAGTACGGGCGGTCATCCCTGGGTAGAAATTGACAATAGCGACGATTTGCTTCGCGCAAAAGCAGTTGTAAATCGGATTTTTGGTTCGCACCTGAACTAATAGGCAGCCGAAATAGGATCAGTTTCCGCTAACGCTATCTGGCGGCTATCGTCAGGCAGGACTCTCGTACTTGAGACGTTTGGTAGCAGATTCAAGGGTCTTTTCGTCGGAGCACAGCACAAAGCGAATACAGTTATTTCCTTGTGACCCGTAAGTTGACCCAGGCACCACAGCGACCTTTCGCTCTTCCAGCAAGAACTCCGCTACAGCATCTCCGCGATAACGATGGCGCTCGACATAAGGCAAAGGAATTCGATCAGCCAAGATGGAAACATTGGGGAACGCAAACATTCCTCCGAGTGGCCGCCTGTCCCAGGTAAATCCTTCATCAAGCGTTAATGACTGCACGATTTTGCTCGCCCTCACTCGCAGCATCTTCGTTTGCATCTCCAACCAGCCGGTAGAAAGATCGCTTCTGATCAGTGTCAGGCCGATATGTTCAAACAGAATGTTAACGCCCAAGTACAAATAGTCATGCAGCTTGGCCGCCAGCGTAATCAGTTCAGGTTTCGCGCACAGCCATCCGATACGGAGCCCAGGAACGCCAAACTTTTTTGAAAAGCTGTTGACCAGGATGGCTCTGTGGTTGAGACCATCTACGCAACGAGCGGGTGTATGGGGCCGGTCATATGCCATGGTGTCATACACTTCGTCATGTATGATCCAGACATTGTTCCCCTCTGCAAAGGCCGACAGCGCTTGCCATTCGTCTTTTCCGATCACGTAACTGGTGGGATTTTCAGGAGAGTTAACGATCAAAGCTCTGACGCGCTCTGATCGACTGCCGAGACCCGCGTCCAACTTGTCCAACATCCCGAGATATTCGGTTTCGGGTGTTCTGATCAGCGGAAGAGCCGCCCGCGACAGGGTTTGGATTGATCGCGCATAAAGCATATACGTCGGGTCGGTCACTAAAATCGTGTCTCCCGGATTCGAGGTGCAGAGAATCGCCAATGCAATCGCCTCAACCCCACCGTGAGTTATCAGAAGCTCCGTATCCGGATCTACGCGATAGTTGTATCTCCTGAGATACCAATCGGCAATTGCGTACCGTAGTTCTGGTAGGCCGCGTGACTGTTCGTATGCTTTGACCGCTTTGCTGAACTTTCCATACGTCAATTGCTGGTTGCGGATCTCATCTGCCAGATGCTCAGGAGGACCGAAGTCCGGCTCTCCGATGGCAAGATTGGCTATGGTCAGGTCGGATTTCGCCCGTCCAGAGATGGCCTTGGAAGCGTAGAGGGCAATGGACTCGGTGCTGGTGTTGAGAAATGGTTGCGCATTCATGGCTATTCCGTCTAAATATCCTCTAGGTGAACTCTGGGGCTTCGCCTCGATTAAGCTGGCGCTGAAATCTATATCGACAGGTGGAAATCCGTCGTGTCATGGTGCTAATGCCTTCTTGAAGGTGCGAGCAATTTCGTCCGGCAACCGCGTGACGCGGGGCGCAATCTCGAATCCCGCACTCACCGGGACGCGAAGAAATGACGGGCCATCTTTGGCGCGCATCTCTTCTAGTATTCTGGAAAGGGCAGCCTGGTCGTCTACCTCCGACGCTGTGAGATATCCTGCTGCCAGTGCAAGCCTCGCCATTCTGACCGATCCGGAAATGCTGCCTTGTCCGCCCGTCGAAGCATATCGCTGATTGTCGATGACGATATGCATAAGGTTAGGAGGACGCGTGTGTCCAACCATGGTGAGGGCCCCCAACGACATCAGGAGATTTCCGTCGCCGTCGATCACCACGACGCGGCGACGCGGTTGGGCAAGCGCAACCCCCAGCCCGATCGATAAAGCCAGACCCATCGAGCCAAGCATATAGAAGTTCGTGCTTAGGTCCCGGCACGAGAATGCCTGTCGACTCAGATAACCGTTGGCAACGACAATGGCTTCGTCCACCGACGTGCCCAGGAGGATCCCGAAAACATCGGCCTCAGTCAACTGAGTACCTTCTCTCGAATTAAAAGTGCTGCCGGTAAACTTTCGGAGCGGATCTTGAGCGAGGAAGAACGAAGTGCGGAACCAACATCATCCCGCACCGGGCTGCAGAATGGAATCGAAGCTGCCGTCAACAGGGAGGGCGTAGCAGAACCCATTAAAACGTGTTCCGGAGCATCGTCTTCTTCCGCTCCTCGCCAGCCAATAACAAGAAGTAAAGGAATTCTGTAAAGAGAGACCAGCGATGTTAGAGCATTGAGACAATGGCCCAGGCCCGAGTTCTGCATAAGGACCATCGGACTTCTACCTCCTAAGAATGCGCCGCACGCCAAGCCGACTGCGTTATCTTCCCGGACTGAGGGTAGGTAGAAGTAACGGGGATTGTGTTCAAGCTCCTTCAAAACGGTTTTTAGAGTGGAATCGGGAACTCCCGTGAAGAAGTCGTAACCCAGGGTGAACGCGAGTTCACAAAATTCACCGCCCGTCAATTCCTATTCTCCTGCTACCACGTTGTGATTAGTGACATTCTCTGGATCCGGGTACACACCGTCAGGTGTAGGTTGATACAGGCCTTGGCCGATACCCTGAAGGTCTTCAAGAACTCTGCTGACGGGCCACAACGAATATTCGATGTTAGCAGTGGTACCATCTTCGAGAATGGCTCTGAAGGCCTCCTCCATGGCGTGTAGGGCGCTTCTGATTCCATGATTAGCGTAGATCACCATTTTCGCGCCGAGTCGAGACAGCTCTTGCAAGGTGACCTGGTAGTAGGTGGTAGGGACAACGATAACCGGCAGTCGCTGATCCCAGTCCTGGAGAAAGCGGGCTATGGGTTCCACTGACGATTCATTCCAGTGGATCAGAATCGCATCCGCTCCAGCATTGGCATATGCTTCTGCTCGCACTTGAGCTTCCCGCTGTCCAGCACCTGCTGTTAGAGCCTCTACTCTGGCAATTACGACAAAATCAAAGTTCGTCTGCGCCTGCTTAGCTGCTCTAATCTTGTCACTGAACTCCGAGATGGACACAAGTCGCTTTGGCCCCGGAATAAGGCTATTGGTCTTGGGAAAGGTCTGGTCTTCGATGGAAATTCCCGCAATCCCCGCTGCCTCGAACTTCCTGACCGCATAGGCCGCATTCGCCGAATTACCATACCCTGTATCACAGTCCGCGATCACCGGGATGGAAACCGCCTCTGCGATCGACTGGGCTACATGAAGATACTCCGACATCGAGAGGATGCTGGCGTCGGGTACGCAGTAGCTAGCGGAAATCTCGAAGCTACTAGACCAGATGGCATTAAATCCCACCTTTTCGGCTAACCGGGCTCCGGCGGCGTTGTGCGCACCGGCGCACCGTGCGACCCTGCTGCCCGAGAGTAATTGTCTCAAAGAGGAAGGCGGGCTCGGCATGACGGTTCCCTTGCGATCGGCGGAGGAGGCTGCCCCGGATCGTTAATGCGCGAAAAAACGCGCAGAGGCCAATTTGAATCGTTCGTCCGGCCATGTGTGACTATCCGACGTTTGCCGACGATTGCGATCGCTGCTGAGTGCTGACACGTCGCGTGACTATGTTGCCGGACGATAGCTGAATTCGCACGTTCTGGCAAGCGAAAATTATGCCCTGGAGAACCAGCTCGATGGTCAGTGTGATCACTGTGGGTCGTGCTCAATGGTGCAATCGGAGCAATCATTTCCAAGGAGCAATATCGATGGAGAGACGCTGGTTGAGTGTCGTTAAACATCGTATTCAGCGGATGCAGGCCGAGCAATATTTTTGCCAGGAAGTGAGCAGCCATTCGCGCTCGACCTGTTCCATTTGGGGAAGACTGCTGCGTGGGCCGTGCGCCTGAATGAAGAAAAGAGTCATTGGACGCCGGCCAAGGAAGAGCTCAACGGGAGCCGCCCGGAGCTGCGACCAGTAAGGATCCGCAATAGGAGCAGAACGATAGACCAACACATAGGCGGCCAGGATGGCTGGATCACTGTCCTCGTAGTAGGCGCGGTGAATCGGTAGCGACCCGGAATCCGCCTGTACAGACTCTACCTTGCGGCTTTTCACAACCGCATGTTCCACCAGGGAGTTTTCGGGGCGATGGTAGAGGCGCTTGGGGTCGTAAGAACGGATAATGCTGACATCGAAGCGAGCACCCACTCTGAAGAAACTTCCTTCGTGCCATTGATCACTCTGAAACCGATCGCGCATCCAGTCGTCTCGTCTTCTTTCCGCGAGAGAAGCGTGTGAGGGGCCGGGAAAAAAGGCCCACGAGTTGCTGCAGTCCTCAACTTGCGCTCGGATGTAGGAATGCACTACCACCGGGATTAACGTGACGAACAAGCAGATCGAAAGCGGAACCACGTAGCGAGTAGAGAGGCGAATCATGCGGCCTGCTCCCTTATTCCAATTCTGCTCAGAAACGTCAGCATGGCCATCGCGGCAGCAAAGGTCACCATTCCTGACAACGGATGCAACCGAGTGTTCAAAACCCCGCCTCCCCATCGCGCCACAAGGAGGGAAAGTATAGTGCATCGCAAGCTATTGCATGCCACCGCAATGGGCACCGCCAGTGCAATTGTGACTATTCCGCGCAGCCTGGAGCCATTGATGTAAGCGAGAAAGAGCGCTAGTGCTACCGATGCATAGAGGACGGAAAAGCCGCTGCACCCGTCACCGATAATCAGCGGACCGACTGGCAGGAAAAGCGTAGTGTCTTCCCGGATGACGGGTACGCCGCACAGAGCGACCAGGTGCTCGCTTCCCCATGCAGTCGTTCTCCGAAGCAACAACATCAAGGTCCCGACGAAGGCCGCCGGTATGGGCAGCATGAAGAAGCACAATATCCAGGCGAAGCTTAGCGCCTTGGTACGCCGAAATCCAAGCAGAAGGATCGAAAAACCCGGCAGACAAATCACCAAGCCTAAAGCTGACAGCAGCTGCGTGTGGATCGCACTGTCCAGCACGATCATTCCTAGCCCAAAACCAATGAACAGAAAGCCCCACGCGGATTGCTCGGCATCCGTAACTTGATCCGATCGAACTATCTTAAGGACGAAA
This sequence comes from uncultured Acidobacteriaceae bacterium, assembly GCA_963698845.1. Taxonomy (GTDB): domain Bacteria; phylum Acidobacteriota; class Terriglobia; order Terriglobales; family Acidobacteriaceae; genus Bog-257. The sequence continues at coordinate 19,180 of CAVOSH010000003.1, read as the reverse complement.
TACGCAACTACGAACGGGATGAACAGACCGTGTATGTTGTGCCAGACATCCATAGTCCAGCGTTGCCATAGCCAATAAATAGTCGGAGCGAAGGTCAGGAGCGCGAGGACTGCCCAAACCGAATGGGCCGCAAGATCGCGAGAGATTCTTCTGGGCGCGAGCTCAGCGGGACCGGTTTCATGGGCTGGTCGAGTTGCGGTAAAGAGGTTCATCTCTCTGTCTACGTCAGGATTGTGGTGGACGCCGGACTGACCAACGAACGCGGATGCCGAACGCTATCCCGATTGGGAATCAGTTGTCAACACGAATGAACGAGCATCCGCTGAATAGACGCGATATGTAGATAGCGCTTGCTTTATCGAAAGCATTCCTTCCATGCCAGCGATTTTCCGAGAGCCTGGAATTGTGATTGCTAGGCGGATCCGAAGACGGATTGCGCGAAAACCCCGAGAAGCCGAACTAAAGGTTATCGCCATCGGTAGCAACAACATGTCACCTGTCTATAGGGCGGGCATCACTGACAAAGCGGTACTCTTCGCAATGAAATCTTAAGTGGGCGTCCCGGAAAAGGAGTTCCGCCTATCTTTCCGTGTTTGTCGTCGTTCCATCTGAGACAGCGGGTCTCCTGGATAGTCCCGAGTGCATCTCCTGCGCCCGCCCCGGTTCGCCGAATCGTTCCAGCAGATAGCCAGGAGGTCGATCCAGTGCAAAACAAGCGACTCTTCCATCCCTTGGTGTTCCGCGTGAAAAGTAGTACAGCACCTCCGGGCCCTAGTCCCATGCAGATCGCGCCATTGCTTATGGCCATAATTCTGTTCAGCATCTTAGCGGTCCAGGCAATGCCGGGACAGACATTCCATGTCATCCACAACTTCCCCAAGGGACCCGGCGGTTGCCGTGGAGTCTCAAGATCGACGCTGCAGGAAATCTGATTGGAACCACGGTCGGCTGTCCCGACTATGGCAGCGTATACAAACTCTCAAAGTGGGGTTCGCAGTGGGTGGTGACCATGTGGACAACTTTGCAGCCCAGAGGTCCATTGGGTTCCTTCGGATTGACCCTTCGGCCAAAACGACAAGCTCTACGGAGCCACATTTGCCAACACAACACTGTTTGAGATCACACCAGTCAAGGGCGTCTGCCCTACGGCTCCTTGCCGGTGGAGCGAGGAGCAACTGTTCCAATTCCGGGGGGGGCGGCGACGGCACTAGTACCAACCCGGGTCTGGCCGTGGATCGGTCGCAAACCATCTACGGCCTCCACCCCGGACGGCGGCCGCCCAATAGGTAACTGTTACACCATGTTTCAAAATGGGTGCGGTACGGTATACCGACTGACACTCTCCGGCGGTCATTGGACAAAAGATGTTCTTTATAACTTCACCGGTGGAGCCGACGGCTATGCGCCAACCGCCGGAGTCATTCTCGACAATAGTGGCAATCTTTACGGCACAACCGCATACGGCGGAGGCGTTTGTATTCCCCCTTATGTCGGTTGCGGAACCGTCTTCGAGCTATCGCCCTCCCCGTCAGGCTGGACGGAAACCGTTCTCCACGGGTTCCAAGGCAACGACGGTATGTTGCCGACGGCTGGCCTGGCGATGGACAACCAGGGCAACCTGTACGGAACGACCGAGGGAGTTCCCGGCTTTGGAGATCAAACCATCTTCCGCCTGTCGGCGTCGGGCGCATTCGAGGTGTTGCAAAGTTTTGGCAACTATCCCCAAGTCTATGCTGGCTTCCTGGTCGTTGATCCGTCCGGAAATGTTTATGGTGCGACCGCAAATGGAGGTTCCGGCTCAGGAACGGTGTTCAAGTTAACCAGCAGCGGCGGACGCTGGACTTTCACGACACTTCACGAATTTACTGATGGCGAGGATGGCGGCCATCCCACCGAAATCGTTCTCGATGGAAACGGAAACATCTATGGAGTCACTTACAGCGGAGTGGTGTTTGAGATAACGCCCTAATTTCCGGGTTTGCGTATCTGGAGTTCACTGCAACAGCTGTGCCGCAGAATGTGCCGTACGCTTTGAGCCGGTAACCTCGGCGCATCCAGTAGCAACAGACTGTGGCCGGTCGGGACTTTTCGATCACAACGAAGCCGTGATTCCCCGCGTCTACGCTGCGGGCGAAGGCACGGAATACCGCACTTCTAACGCAGTTTTCTGCAAGTCACTTCATCGCCGAGGCCTTTTGTGGCCACGTTCGTCAGATCAGGGATGCGATTCCAGACGCTGATTGCAGGTTCCGTTCGTCGGCTGCGTCGGCAAAGGTGGCACCGTGAGCATATGCGGCGAGCTGAAGTCGAAGAAGCCGTTCACGGAATCTGCCATATTGCCGGCATTCGCATCGCGTTGTGTCAGGGGAGCAACCGTGAAGCGAGTTTCGATCAGTTTCAGGATCGCCGTATAGTCCATGGGCAAGTGCGACACATCATGCGGCTTTACCCAAGGCGAAATAACGATGACCGGCACGCGGAAGCCGGTGACGTTGAACATCCCATGCTGGTCATGGGTACCCAGGTCGATCGGCTGACTGTAGTCACCCGGCGGCGGCGCAAGCATGGGCTTAACGTGATCGAATAGCCCGCCCCCTTCATCGTAGCTCAGGATGAAGGCAGAGTCCGGCCACGCGCCGCTGCTCAGCAGTGCAGTGATCACCTGCCGAGCCTTGGCTGCACCGGTTTGAATGTTGTTGTCCGGGTGTTCGTCGTACCCCGTCGAACTGGCTCGCTCGATGAATACAACTTTGGGTAGGTCCCTGTCCGCAGTGCCGCTGGCCAGAATGTTGTAGTACTCCTGGATGTTGCGGACATTGCCGCGAATCTGCAAATTGTTCCAGTCGGCCCAACTCGCCAGAAACACGCTGTTGTCCTGATAGTAATAGCGCCAGGGAATGCCGGCTTCGGTGAGCGCGCGGAAGATGGTTGGCCGCTGCCACGCGGGATCGCTGGAACTGGTCGGCGGGAAAGCGTGACCATAGGACGTAGCGGAGAACAAGTACATGCGGTTGGGAATGGTGTTTGCCGGGATGGGCGAGTGCCAGGTATCGCTGGTCGCAAATCGCGCCCCCAGTTCGTAATAGAAGGGCAGATCGCCCTGGTTGTAGTAGCCGAGCGGCCGGGTGTGCGTGGGATCGTATTGATCGCCGCTGCCTCCGGACAACGTGGTATCCAGGAAGCGGTCCATCTTGTAGACGGAGCTTTGCGTCAGGTGCAACCAGTCGTTGCCCACCAGGTCCATGTCGTAATGGGTTTCGTCCCATGACGGCGAAAGGTTTTCGATGCAGGTCGTGCGCTGGTGGTAGGGTCCAAACGACTGTCCCTGCGGGTTCTTAATGGTGTAGGTCGGAGGCAGCGTGTGCAGATCGTTAACATCGCTCATCTGCGCGCCCGGGATGTGATCGACATTGACGCGATAGTTCGCGAACACCCCGAAGTAGTTATCGAAGGCGCGGTTCTCCTGCAGCATGAAGAGGATGTGGTTCAAATTCTGGATGCTGCCCGCGCTCACGATGACTTGAGTCTGCTGGGAGAGTTGATCGCCGAAGCGGTCCGTAGCTGTGCAGGTGTAGGTGGTGCTTTGCGTGGGAGATACCATGATTTTCCCGGTACCGGCCGGCGCCACTTCACCCACGCCTTGATCAATGCGCACGGATGCAGCATTACTGGCGCTCCAGGCAATCGTAACCGGCTCTCCCGGCGCCGGAATAACCGGAGTAGCGGCACAGCCCAGAGACATCCCACCGCGCACCGTAATGCTAAGAGGCTGCGAAAAAGATTGTCCCTGGTACGGTCCCTCGGCTTCGATCATGAAAACCCGATTGCTGCCCAGGGGAGGGGTCACATAGCTGCCCGTGCAACTGTTTCCCCCGCAGGAGTCCGCGGCCAGGGGCGTGAGGGAATTTTCTGGAAGCGTGACCAGGAAGAACGAACTGCCGTTGTTCGGTCCTGTAAAGGTGAGCTTCACCGGCTGACCAGCCGGGACCTCGGTCGTCGCAGCCGCCGTGGTCACGGGGACAATGGTCAGATGCGCCATCATGGGCGGGCTTCCCTGCGAGCCAACGGCTACTCCCTGGTATGTCGTACTCACCGAGGGCGCGACCTGCGCGTCGTTTACTGCCCTAAGTGGGAGGGTGATCTCATCTTCCCCCAGCAGGCTGGGCGACACCACAAACTCATTCGCTCCGCTGACGTTCCAACTGAACTGGACGAATTGGCCGGGCGCAGCGACGGTTGGAGCAACGGTGAAGTAATTGGGAGTAGTGCCTGCGGTGGCTAGGACCGCCGTCAGCACTACCAGGGAAAACAGCGCAATAATGCGGCAAACGCATCGGTCACTCAACATACAAACTGCTCCGTGGCGATCTCAGCCTGATTTCAGCTCGATGGCGCTGGATTGTCCGATTCCGGGAAGCGGCTGCAGGTTTTCTGGAAATTTCACTTTGCGGTGAACTCAGATCTGGTTTGGTGCATCGCCAGCAGGAAGACGGCGGAGAGAACATCGTAAGATGAATCGCATGACGCAAGCATTGGAATTAGACTGCCTTGACCAGTTGGAAGCGACCCCCGCGATCCTGCGCGGATTGATGTGCGAACTGTCGGTCGAAGATACCGAATGGAAGCCGGCGCCCGACCGCTTTTCGGTAGCGGAAGTGCTCGCGCATCTCTCCCATTCCGAAGGCCACTGCTATCGAACCCGCGTGGACCGCTTCCTGGGCGAGGAACTGCCGGAGTTCGAGCCGGATGAGGCGCAGATGCACCTGGAGTTGTACCGCAATGCCGATGCGGAAGATGCCTTCGACCATTTTGAAGAGCAGCGCGAGACCAACCTGGAGTATCTGCGAACCCTGCCGCGAAGCGCCGGTGAACGCCGCGCCAGGCACCAGGAGGCCGGCGAAATTACCCTGCAACAAATGCTGCACGAGTGGGTCATGCACGATCTGGGACATATCCGGCAGATCGCTGAACTGGTGAGAGCGCGAAAACACCTGCAGGCAGCGGGAAAACTGGGCGATAGCTACCGCCTGAACCCATAGGGCCATTGGCATTGCCTGAACCCTCACGTTTTGGGTGCGGTTCTTTTCCCCAAGTCGTTCTCCGGATCATCTGCAACCATCAGCCGTTCCAGCCGCGGTGGAAACCGCCGTATTCACAGGCTTTTCCGCCCATTCCTTGCCAACTCAAGTTACTTCCTGAGCTACCTTCAAAGAGGTGGTTACTTTCGTAACTTGACAGCGAAAATCCTGTCCCTTAAACGAGAAGGAGCACGGCCTTCTGGCCGAAGGGGGCAGTATGCAACAAGGGTTTGCGGGAATTCTTCCTCTTGTGGTCGCGCTTCTGATGGGAATCGTGGGCGGTGCTGTTTTGGTGAATATGCTACTCGGCGCCCGTGTGCGCGCCTTGATAACAGACAGTCCCAGCAGCAGCGGGGTTGAGACGATAGGCCTCAACAATCTGGTGCCGACGCAACCACCGGTAGTCGTGTCGGATCAGGAGCATATCAAGGAACTGGAAACCAAGTTGGCCGCCTCGGAGGCTCAGCTCAAAAGCGCCGAAGAGAAGCGCGCACAGCTGGAGGAAAAGTGTGCCCAGCTTGAGGATAAGTCAGCCCAGGCCGAAGAGAAGTGCGCGACACAGGATGCACCGGTCCAAGCGGACGAACAGTCCTCCAAAATTTCTTCTTTGCAGGAAGAGATCTCGTCTCTGCAGAGCCGGTTGCAGGAAGAAGAAAAACGAGCGACCACGCTGTCGGAACAAGCTGCGCTGGCAGCAGGACTCGAGCAGAAGGAGAAGGACGGTTCCACTGAGATCGAGCGCCTGAAGCAGGAGGTTTCGCAATTCGAACAGAAGCAGAAGGACGATTCCGCCCAGATTGAAGGCTTGAAGCGGGAGGCCTCAGAGTTCGAGCAGAAGCAGAAGGACGATTCCGCCCAGATTAAGGATTTGCAGCAGCAGGTTTCAAAATTCGAACAGAAGCAGAAAGACGATACCGTCGAGATTAAGCGTTTGCAGCAGGAGATCTCAGCCCTCCGCGAAAAATGGGAAGCTTCGGTCGGTCATATTGAAGAACAGCAGAAGGCCATTGACCGCATTGAAGCAGAAAAGGCTGAACTGTTCAGCAAACGCGACCAGATGCTGCAGGAGCATGAAGGACTCAGGGGAAATCTGGCCGATCTTAACGGGTTGCTGGACGCGGAACGGGAACAGACTGCCGAGAAACTGGTTTTGCTGGAGAAAGCCAAGGAGCAACTCTCCAACACCTTCAAGTTTCTGGCCAGCGAGATGGTCAAGGAGCAAGCCGTCGGGCGAGTCTGAATTTTGCTTCGTTTCAACGTGCAGGCGGATAACCACCGATTCGGTTATGGCCTGACCCTCATTCGGCGATAGGAACATTGCGGAAGGTAAACTCCAGGCCATGAGGATTGTTGACGTCCACGTAGACCGTCAACGTCCTGGCATCCCGGTCCTTATCCGGAACCTTCACGGTGTATTTCGCACGGGAGCCTCCCGCAATGCTCAGACTGCGTCCGCTGGAGAAGTTAAACTGGCCAAGGTTATTCAGGTTGAAACTGTTGCCTTTCCCATCGACTACGTCGACCCCACCTAACGTGACGTGAGACGGCTCGTTGCCGAGATTGGTCACGTAGCCCTGGCACTCGATGCTCTCCAGGTCGGAGCGACGACAAGACTCCATATTCAGAAGAATCTGGTGCTGTGCACCTTCGATAGGCTGAACGCCGGCCGACGCTGTTGAGACCGCGCCAGAACCTGGAGTGGTCTGTCCGGAAAGCCCCATGTTGGCTCCGGCGGTTGTGGGATCGGAACTACCGGTTGCTTTAGAGGCTGCGTGAGCGACAGACTGGCTTCTGCCACCAGACGCAGAACCGAAGTAATAAGTCCCAGCGAAAATCGCACCCAGCAGAACGATGACGCCCACTGCAACCCAGGCCGCCATCGGTCTTTTGGTGGCAGCGACAACGCCAAAGCTGGGCAACAAATCATCCGTTGAATTCTCACTGGCCCCGCTCTCCGGAGGGTCGCCGCTCGGCGGCTCTTCTTGCGGAACGGCTTTCGACGGATGAGCGGGAACCGTCAACATATTAACGGTAGAGCTGGCAGGCAATTCGCCGGCGACACCGTTGCCATTGCTCCGCTCAACTGCCTTGTCCAGAACGTGAGTGGTAGACGCAACCACCTCTGCGGGTATTTTGCTGGAGCGGTCTGAGGAAGGCGTGTCGTGCGGAGCGGGGTAACCCGGGCCTGGGGCAGCTTCGCTCGCACGAGTTGCCGGCTCGGATTGGATTTTCGCGCTTGGCGATCCTGATTGGGACGGGCTAGAAGCGATCGCTGGACTGAGCGGCGGCATGCGCTGCGCTTCCCTCGATCTCAGGGAAGCCAGGTTCGCGGCTTCACTCTCTCGCTGCCCGGGAACCCAATAGCTCTCCTCCATCTCGGCTGCAAAGCGTTCTAAAGTTGGAAAATCCCGGCGCAGATCGGCGAAGACTGAGGCATCATTTTCCTCGCGCAGATTACATGCCCACTGAATCCACTCACTGGCAGTTGGGCCTGGCAATTCTTTTTCCTGCTCGTAGAGTGTGCCGGCGATTCGAAGTTCCCTGACGGCTTGCAGACGCAGACTATTCAGGGCTGCCACGCGGCTGTCGAAGCGATGCTTGATGTTTCCGGCATCCAACTCACCCGCGAGCTCGAACAATTTCTTTCGCCGCTCTTCATCGCGCTTAGCTTGCGCTTCCCATTCCAGATTTTGAATCAGGAGTTCCAGCGAGTCCCGGTCGTTCCAATCAGCGTCAGGACGCTCGGCGAGGATCAGGTTGCGCAGCGCGGCCCCACCCTGGTTGGCTTCCTCGAGAGCCTGCCAAAGTTGATCGTCGGTTACGTCCAAGCCTCCTCGGAGGCAGCCCAATTGGTATTCAAGGTTCTGAACGCTGTCGTCGAGCTTCGCCAAGGCAGAGCGAAAGGGAGAACCCATACAAGCTCCACTCAAAATCTTTGATTGGCCAGAGTTGCGCTGCTTCAAACTGTAATGTAATTGTGCCTCCCTTCACGTTGAGAAACAAGGGATTACATTGGTTTTTCTCGAACAAACAATAAGCCCGGCGGCTTCCCCGAAAGCCAGCGTCCGGCCGTTTCAGTGTGCTTTTGCCTGGTCCAGGGCTAAGTTCAGTTCGAGCACATTGACGCGAGGCTCTCCCAAAAAACCTAACTGGCGTCCGCTGGTGTAGGCCGCAACCAGTTGCTGCAGTTGCGCTTCGCTCAGGCCGCGAGTTCGTGCCACGCGCGGTACCTGAAAGTTGGCCGCCGCAATCGAGATGTCCGGATCGAGTCCTGAGGCCGAGGTGGTAACCAGATCGACCGGTACTGGCTGGCTAGGATTCTCTGCCTGAAGCGCGGCCGCATCTTGCCGGACCCGATGGATTAAGACCTGGTTCGTAGGCCCAAGGTTCGAGCCGCCGGAGTTTGCAGCATCATACCCTGTTCCCGCAGCAGAGGGCCGCGAATGGAAGTATTCCGGACCGGTGAACGACTGACCGATAATGCGGGATCCAATCACGGCGCCATTGCGCGAGATGAGTTGACCGTTGGCCTTGTCATGGAAGATTACCTGCGCCAAGCCCGTGACGATCAGGGGATAGATGATTCCCAACAATACGGTGGTAACTACCGTCATCAAGATCGCAATCTTTAGATTCTGTTTCATATTCGTTCCTATTGATGTCCTTGGGTGCAGCTTCCTAAGCCAAGCCAACCCTGGTAATCAGCATGTCAATCAACTTGATACCGATGAAAGGAACAACGATTCCTCCGACGCCGTAAATCCAGAGGTTTCGGCGAAGGAGCGCAGCCGCGCCCATCGCGCGGTATTTCACCCCTCGAAGCGCCAGTGGAATCAGGGCGACGATAATGACCGCATTAAAGATGACCGCCGAAAGAATGGCGGACTGCGGCGTCCTCAGATGCATGATGTTGAGTGCGTTCAGTACCGGGAAGGTTCCGGCGAACATCGCGGGAATGATGGCAAAGTACTTGGCGACGTCGTTGGCGATGGAAAAGGTGGTCAGCGAACCGCGAGTCATGAGCAACTGTTTTCCAATCGCGACCACTTCAATCAGTTTCGTGGGATTGGAATCCAAATCGACCATGTTGCCGGCTTCCTTAGCGGCCTGCGTGCCGGTATTCATGGCAACCCCAACGTCGGCTTGCGCCAGGGCGGGAGCGTCGTTGGTGCCGTCCCCGGTCATGGCGACCAGTTTCCCTTGCGCCTGTTCGCGTCGAATCAGGTCCATCTTGTCTTTAGGCGTTGCTTGAGCAAGAAAATCATCGACACCGGCCTCGCGGGCGATAGCGGCTGCAGTCAACGGATTGTCGCCGGTGATCATCACGGTCTTGATGCCGATGGCGCGAAGTTGGTCGAAGCGCTCGCGCATTCCACCCTTCACAATGTCCTTCAGGTGAATCACTCCCAAGGCGCGATCTTTCTGCGCTACAACCAGCGGGGTGCCTCCGGAACGGGCGATCTCCTCAACCTTGGCCTGCACCTCGGGTGGCATCGCACTGCCATTGCTGGCGAGGTAGTTAGTAATGGCATCGACCGCACCTTTGCGGATTTCCTCGCCATTCATGTTGACGCCTGACATACGCGTTTGCGCAGTGAATGGCACGAACTCCATCTGGTGTGAGGACAGTTCCCTGCCTCGCAACCCATAACGTTCTTTGGCGAGAATGACGATGGAACGCCCTTCCGGCGTCTCATCTGCCAGCGAAGAAAGCTGTGCAGCATCTGCCAGTTCCGTCTCAGTGACTCCCGGAGCCGGGGTAAATTCTGAGGCCTGGCGATTACCGAGGGTTATGGTTCCGGTCTTGTCTAAGAGCAATGTGTCCACATCGCCCGCTGCTTCGACGGCACGGCCCGACATGGCCAGCACATTGTGTTGAATGAGACGATCCATGCCGGCGATACCGATAGCCGAGAGCAAGCCACCGATCGTCGTGGGGATCAGGCAGACCAGCAACGAGACGAGTACGAACACCGTCTGCGGCGAACCGGAGTAGATGGCGAACGGCTGCAAGGTGACGACCGCCAGCAGGAAAATGATCGTCAGCCCGGCCAGGAGAATATTCAGCGCGATCTCGTTGGGAGTTTTCTGCCGCTCTGCCCCTTCCACCAGCGCGATCATGCGGTCGAGAAAAGTTTCCCCGGGGTTCGATGTAACCTTCACCCGGATTTGATCGGAGAGAACTCTCGTGCCTCCGGTCACGGCCGAGCGGTCGCCACCGGCTTCGCGAATCACCGGCGCGGACTCTCCGGTGATCGCCGACTCGTCCACCGAAGCCACACCTTCGATGATTTCTCCGTCTGAAGGGACGAACTCCCCGGCGGATACGACAACAACGTTGCCCGCTCGTAGCTGGGAGCTGGGAATCTGCTCGATTTGGCCGCCCTCGTGCTCGAGATTGGCTACCGTCTCAGAGCGCGCTTTGCGCAGGGTGTCGGCTTGCGCCTTGCCCCGGCCCTCCGCCATGGCTTCCGCGAAATTGGCGAACAGTACGGTGAACCACAGCCAGAGCGTGATCTGAAGGTTGAAGACAAAAGCTCCGCCGCCGCGTACCAGCAGCACGGTGGTGATCACGCTGCCGATCTCAACCACGAACATCACCGGATTGCCCGCCATGTGGCGTGGATCAAGTTTGATGAAGGAGTCGAGAATGGCGCGCGTGACAATCTTCGGCTCCCAGATCGCACTCTTCTTGGGCTGTCGAGGAGAATTCCCCGACGGTGCCATTTTCATCTGCGGGCTGACTTTCTGTTCCATTGTGCTTGCCATTACTGAGTTCCTTAGAATGTCTTGCCGGCCGCCATCAGCAGGTGCTCCAGAATCGGCCCCAGGCTGAGCGCGGGAAAGAATGTGAGCGCGCCGACGATGATGATCACGCCCATCAACAGCACGCTGAATAACGGCGTGGTTACTGGGAACGTCCCCAGCGAAGGCGGAACATATTTCTTCTGCGCCAGGTTTCCGGCAATCGCCAGCATGGGGATAATCATGAAGAACCGCCCCAGCAGCATGTCGAATCCGATGCTGGTGTCGTACCACGGTGTATTAGCCGTCAGCCCTCCGAAGGCAGACCCGTTGTTGCCCGCGCCTGAGACATAGGCGTAGAGCATCTGGGTGAATCCGTGCGGCCCAGGGTTGGTGATGCTGGATGTCCCGTAACCGTGGACCGAGGAAAATCCGGTGAACACCAGAATCACCAGCGGGAAAATCAGGGCGACCAGCATGGCCATCTTTACGTCGTAGGCTTCAATCTTCTTGCCCAGATACTCGGGCGTGCGGCCCACCATCAGGCCGGCAATGAAGACCGCCAGCACGACGTAAATCAGAATGCCGTACATGCCAGCGCCCACCCCGCCGAAGATCACCTCGCTCAGCATGATGTTCACCAGCGGAACCATTCCTCCCAGTGGCATGAACGAATCGTGCCAGCTATTAATGGCGCCGCAACTGGCGTCCGTGGTCACGGTGGCGAAGAGCGCGGAGTTGGCAATGCCGAAACGCGCTTCTTTGCCCTCCATGTTGCCGCCCGGTTGCAGGGTGCTGGCGTGCTGGTTGACGATCGCCGGAAGCAGCGGGTTTCCGCGGGCCTCGGCCCAGTACGCTACGGTCACTCCCGCCAGAAACAAGATCGCCATCGTGGCCCAGACTGCCCATCCGTGGGCCGGCGATCCGGTCATGCGTCCCAGGGTGTAGGTCAGTCCCGCGCCGATGGCGAAGATGCAGAACATCTCAATAAGATTGGTGAGCGGAGTTGGGTTCTCGAACGGGTGCGAGCTGTTCGCGTTGAAGAATCCGCCGCCGTTGGTGCCGAATTCCTTGATAATCTCCTGCGACGCCACCGGCCCTTGCGCAATGGTTTGGGTCGAGACCGTATCCATCACCGGCTTGCCACTGGCGTCCACCGCCGGCTTGCCGTCGGCGCCCACATGCGGAACTTGCTGGGACTCAACCAGCTTCACAGTGTCGTAGGGCTTCAGGTTCTGCACCACTCCCTGCGACACCAGAACCAGCGCACCGACTATGCAAACCGGCAGCAGCACCCACAGGCAAGAGCGGACCATGTCCACCCAGAAGTTGCCAATCGTCTTCATTTGACGCCGGGCGATGCCGCGGATGAAGGCAATCGCCAGGGCAATGCCGGTCGCTGCCGAAACGAAGTTGTGATAAGCCAGCCCGGCCATCTGGGTGAGATAGCTCATCGTGCTCTCACCGGAGTAGGCCTGCCAGTTTGTATTCGTAGTAAAGGAGGCCGCCGTGTTCCACGCCAGGTGTTCCGGCATTACCCCTGCAAACTTTTGCGGATTGAACGGCAGATGCAGCTGTACCCGTTGAATGAGATACAACAGCAGCATCGAGACCACACTGAACAGCAGCATCGCAACCGCGTACTCTGTCCAGCGCATCTCGTAGTTTTCGTCCACACCGGTCAGACGATAGACCAGCCGCTCGACCGGACGCAGCACCGGATCCAGGAAGGTTCGCTCCCGGCTGAACACCCGCGCCATGAAAACGCCCATCGGCTTCGTGACCGCGAGGATCAACGCCAGGAAGACCGCGATTTGAAGCCACCCATTGGTTGTCATCAGAATTTCTCCGGCCGCAACAGCGCGTAAAACAGATACACCATGGTCGCCGCGCAGACGACCAGCATGATGATGGTTTCGGTATGCATGGCTCTCCTACTTAACCCGGTCGCAGAAGCGTACGTACGCCAGCGACAGTGCGAAAAAAACGATTGTGATTGCTACAAAGATCGCGTCTAGCATGTGTTGACTCCAGATTCCTCTACCACGGCCCTTGCTTGCGCCCGAACCACCAGATCACCCCCATCGTGGCCGTATCCTGGTGGGTGCTGTATATGTTTTGTTGACTGGTGAGAAAAATTGGCTGATTTGACAGGTCACGACGGTATTCCCAGCGCAGGTCAAAGCCGTCGGCAAGCTGAAAATCGTAGGTTGCGGTGACCTCTTTCAGCGCCTCGGTGTATGCGGTGATTCCGGTGAATAATCCACCATTGTCGTTCAAGTATTCCGTTCTGCCTGCCACATACGTTCGCGGTGTCAACTGGTATTTCGCGTAAGCCGCTCCTCCCCAGACGTCCGATGGAGCGGTCGGCAAACCCGGAATCCCCAATCTCTGAATGACGTAGTCGCCTTCGAGGGTGAAGCCCAGCTTCTGTGTAGCCTGCCAGGTGGCATAGCTGTCGAAGATGTTTGTCTTGCCGTTCGGGGACGGATTGATCTGCTGGAAGCACAGGCCCGGCTGTACCGGAACTGGACCGCAGCCGGCAGTGGCCGTGGCGTTCGAATGATCCTGTCCGAGATAGTAGTTAATTGTCCAAGTGACATTCTTGTTCGGCGTTATCACTAGACCGAATAGCTCATCCTTGAACCCGTTCGTAGGTTCCGTCTGATTTGTTCCGTTAACGAGCCAATAATTGATAGCTACCTTCTGGCTAAGTGGATAGGTGGCTCGTACTCCCATATGGTAAAAAGGCAAATAGTAAAACCAGTAGGACCGGCTGTAGTTGATCTGAAACTGCGTGTAGTTTCCTTCGGCGCCCAGAGAACTGGCCCACTTTCCAAAATCTACGGTAAGCCCCTTACCCAGGGGCACAATGTAGGTCCCGTACGCCTGGAAGATATTCCGATAGATATCCGGCCTGGGTTCGTTACTGGGATTCCCCTGCAGAGTCGCCGTGGCTTGGCCGAATTGCAAGTCGAGTCGGGCTCCGTACCGCCGTCCAGCGTCCAGGTTGGGGGCGCGTTCGACGACCAGGTCGGCCTGGTTCAGGCTGAAGGCATTGCTGCTCACGTCGTAGGCGCGCAGCAGATTGACGCGCCCAATCGGATCGTTGAAGTTGTAGGCATAGTAACCATCCACCATGGCATTGATGGTTGTGCCTTTCCAGAAGTCCAGCACACTCCGATCGTCAGGAGTAAGCGTTGCAGTTGCGCTCGGCGCAAGAGCCGGCGACTGAATGTCGCTCACCGCGTGATCGGCACTCACGTCAACCGTATTTATGGTTTTCGTCGCCATTGACGTCTTCAGGTCTTTCACTTGCTCTCGCAACTCGTTAACTTCCGATTCCAGCTGCCGAACCTGATGCTGCAACTCCGCCGTTTCGCCCGCCGGTGACTCTGACGCTGCGGAAACTTCCCCCGTGTTCCGCTGTTGCCCGGTTGCCGTGGCAATTAACGTCAGAGTCAAAAGCAGAGGCGTTGCAGCTTTGCTTATCGTCCCCGACTTCATACCCTCATACCTCTTCTCGGCGTGACCATTCGACCTGAAGGTTGCCGTTCCACCCTGGACATTCGGGTGCAGGTCTCGTCCGCCGGTGAGTTCGCTCAGAACATCACCATCATTGCCCCGGTGATGCGGTTTTCACTCTTCACCAGGTCCGGATACCAGCCTGGGACAAACGAACCCGGCGCCCCCGCGTTTCCGCCCGGAGGGGTCACACCACCCGGTCCGGAGAAGTACGGAACGTTCGCCGCCCGGTGGTTGTACTCCATACGAAAAGTGATGTACTGGCTGGGCATGTAGTCAACGGTTGCGGAAACGTCCCAGGCTTTGTAGGGATCGCCAGGATTCTCCGTGAAATACGGCGTTCCGGAGGCAGCAGTCGCACCGTTAATCGGCGGCAGCAGCACCAGGTATCGACCGGGATTATTGATCTGTCCGCCGCCCAGGGTCAGAGCGTAGAGGTCTTTGTGAAACCACAGCCGGTTGTAAACCATGTAACCCAGGAAGCTCTGTTTGGGGCCCTTGGCCGAGTCGCCTGCGCAACTGACGCCACCGCCATGTTCGCAGCCCATGTCGCCGGTCACGGAAAAAGCCGCCATGTCCATGAACCGCGAGGGATTCTGGTAGTACTTCACTTGAACGCTGTCATCGGTGTGATAGCGGACACGCCCGGGAAACCCCAACGCATCCTCGCCGAGCGCGTACTGATTTCCTACAAAGGAGAACCAGCCATTCGGGCGCCATAGAATTTGTCCACCGACGCCGGGTCGATGATTAAAACGGCCATACGACTGCCAGCCGTTGATCAGCCACGGCTCGATCTTCAGGTGCTGGTTGGGATAAATCTGGACTCGCATGCCATTGAAGAACCATGGCGTATTCGAGGAGACATAGGACGGCTGATAGGCCCAGTTGTCAAAATTGTAGTAGCTGAAGAGGCCGACATAGGACATGAAGATTCCCGCCTCGACATTGATTCCATCCATTACGTTGAGGTGATACCCTCCGTAGGCTTCAGAGACATAGCGGTAAGCGTCGGCAAGCTGCCACTGCCCACGCGCCGGACTGGCATCATTGCGCGGCGTCGTCTGGGAATACATGCCGAACTGCGTCATCAGGCGGGCGATCACGTTGTCATAATGGAAGTCGCCACCCACTCCCATTTGCGTGAGCTGAAATTCGTTGGCGCGGAAGATCTCGCTGGAGCCGCTTATGGTGTCGTCCTGCGGATGGTTAAAGGAATAGACATAATCCGCATCGACTCGCACCTCGGGTGTAAAGAACTTAGTGTCGAACGGCACTTCTTTGATTCGACTGTTGCCGTTCAACCAGGTGAAATCGGCAAATGAGAACGGCTCCGGCTTCGCCGGCTTCTTCGACTCAGAGGACAAGTTCTCGGAGGCGTATGGCGGCGACTCTTTTTCCACTACCGAATGAGCCGGCTGGGAACCATCGGCCCCGTCCGTAGGTGCCTGAGGTTGCGCGCTCTTGGCGTTGAGCTCCTGCTCCAGCTGGTCGATTCGCTTTTGCATCGCTTCAAGCTGCTTTGCAACTGCCGGAGGTATTCCCTGGTCAGACGCGCTGGCTTGGCCCTCCGAAGACGTGCCGGCTGCTGACTGCGCCCGCAGCATTCCCGGAACGACGAGCACAGCCACTAGCAGGATCGCGGCGGTGCGGCCGTGGATCGCGAGGAACTCGGCCATCTGGTGTTCCAGATGAATCAGAAAACGCCGGCCTGCCACTGAAACAACCGGCTGGGGCTCGACTTTCCGGATTGCGATGGGCCGCACCCGGCTGTGCCGCTTTACGGCGCCGCGACGCGGCCGTGAACATTCCGCCAGAAAAACCAGAAAGAAAACTAAACTCAGCGCACTAATGATCAGGAAAAGCGTTGTCATAATTTCCACTCATCGAGTAGATGGGAGCGGTTTACATCGTCTTCGCCGGCGGAACTCTATGCCGCGGCGAACGAAGACGCCATCGGACTCCCGTTTTTACGCGCGGCAATGCGGCGTCTCTGCGAAGAGTATCCATGGACGCGCGACGGACTCTCGCGTTCGCAGCGACAAGCGCTCGAGGCGGTAGCGCGCGGTCCGGCTAGTATCGACGAACTCTTCACGCGCGCAGGGGATCGAGAAGAGGCGGCTTTTTTGGGGAAGCGCAGCTTCGCACGGATTCTCGACGAGCTCTCGAGCGCGGCGAGCGCGCTAATAGAGCGTGAAGGCGAACAGTTGGCGCCGAGCGCGTTAGGCCGGCGCGTCCTTGCGGGCGATGCGGATTGGCTCGACGAGCATGCCATCGACCGGTGGGTTGGGGGCGTACATCTCGTGCCGGAGGGTTGCGTTCGCTGGGACGACGACGCGGCCAGGTTCGCGTGAGCGGCAACGCGAAGTGCATTATCGGCATGACCCACGATGAATTTCGAGCATTGACCTGCGCACCGAAGAGGGAGGAGTGCTCGTCTTCAAGCTGCGCGGGAGCCTCGATCTCGCGACGGCGCCGACCGTGCGGGCAGCGCTGAACGAAGCCACCGATACGGGGCCGCACGACCTGATCGTCGATCTGACGCAACTCGAGTTTCTCGATTCGACCGGCCTTGCGTCCTCATCGGCGCGCATCGGCGGGCGGTCGAACACGCTGGGTCTTCTTCGCTCGTGATCGGAGACGGCGCGATCGCGCGTCTCCTCAACATCACCGGATTGATCAGCGTCTTCTCCGTCTACCGATCGCTCGAAGACGCGCAGCAAAAACGCGATCGCGTTCAAGCGACGCTCTAAGCGTCGTTAAAGGCCTCGTCGACGAGCTCGACGATGTGCTTGACGCTTGCTCGATAACCCGCGTCGCGTAATCCCGCGGCCACTTGTATCGCGCAGCCCGGATTCGCGGTTGCCACGACCGTCGCGCCGGTGCGCTGGATCGCGCGCACTTTGCGTTGCTGCAGCCGCGATGCCATCTCCGGTTCTGTGAGGTTGTAGATCCCGGCGCTGCCGCAGCAGAGCTCGCTTTCATCCATTTCGACAGCCGTAAGCCGGGAATCTTTGCGAGTAGGCGACGCGGCGCGCGGGCAACGCGCTGGCGTGCACGAGGTGGCAGGGTTGTTGATACGTGACGGTTGCATCGACGCCGCGGCTCGGCGAGCCGAGGTCGACAGCATCGAGGACTTCGGTGACGTCGCGCACGCGAGCCGAAAAATGCTCGGCTCGCTCAACCCACTCCTGGATCGCCGGCAAAGAGCTCTCCGTACCCGCGCAGCGCGGTCCCGCAGCCCGCAGCATTGACGACGTAGACGTCGGCTCCGCACTTCTCGAACGCAGCGATGTTGCGCTTGGCCAGCTCGCGCGCAAAGTCGCGATCGCCGGCGTGAACCGCGATGGCGCCGCAGCAGCCTTGTTCTGCGGGGACGGCTACCGAGAGCCCGCCGCGCGAGAGCATGCGTAGCGTCGCTTCGTGAACCGATGCGAAGGCGACCGGCATGATGCAGCCGGCGTGGAGCAGGGCGAGGCCAGTGGGCGCGGCGATCGATACGCTGGCCGGCGGCAAAGAAGAACGAGGGCGAGATCGGCGGCGCCAGCTTGGCGGCCGCGCCAAGCCCGATGAGTCGCGCAATCCAGACGAGCCGCGCCTGCTGCGCAAACCGAAGGATGCGGGCAGCGGTGCGCATGAGTTCGGGACGTCCGAAAAGCGCCCGCATGAAGGCTTGCGTAAAGCGGACACGTGAGTTCTCGGCCGGAATTTCGCGCGCGCCGGATCTGCGCCCGGGCGGTTTCGAGGAGTTGGCCGTAGGCGACCCCGGAAGGACAGGCCGCTTCGCAGGCACGGCAGTCGAGGCACTCCTGCATCTGGTGCACGAAGCCGGCGCTCAGCAGGTCGAGCTGCCCCTGCGCCACCGATTTGATCAGACTTATGCGGCCGCGCGGTCCCGACGTTTCTGTCATAGTTTCGAGGTAGGTCGGACACGACGGCAAGCAGAGCCCGCACCGTATACAGGCGTCATAGATTGACGCTTTCGGTTGGTCGGTTCCGCTGAAGCCCGGCGGCGCAATCATCGGCGTTCGAGGGCTTCGCCTGCATGGTCGTCAGCTCTTCCGGCAAATCGTCGCGGCGTCAAACTCGGAGGTAGCGTGAAGAAACGAATCAAGGTTGCGGTTACCGGCGCGGCCGGACAAATCGGCTATGCGTTGCTCTTTCGGGTCGCCTCAGGGCAGATGTTCGGACCCGATACCGAGCTCGAGCTTCAACTGCTGAAATTGGAAGTGGCGCTGCCCAGCCTAAACGGCGTCGTGATGGAACTGGAAGACGCTGCCTTCCCTCTGCTCAAGGCGGTGCGAACCGGTTCGGACGTCAACGAAGCGATGGACGGCGTCAATTTGGCGCTGCTGGTCGGAGCCGTCCCGCGCAAGGCGGGCATGGAGCGTTCCGATTTGCTGCGCATTAACGGGCAAATCTTCACCGAGCAGGGTCGTGCGATCAACGAGCGCGCCGCCAAGGACATCCAAGTCTTCGTGGTCGGCAATCCGGCCAACACCAACTGTCTTATCGCCATGGAGAACGCGCCGAACGTCCCGAAAGACCGTTTCTTTGCGATGACGACGCTGGACGAGCTGCGCGCTCGCGCTCAGTTGGCGCGTAAGAGCGGTGCCGACATCACGGCCATCACACAAATGGTGATCTGGGGAAACCATTCCACGACGCAGTATCCGGACTTCGCGCATGCCAAGATCGGCGGCAAAGCCGCAGAAGAAGCGATCGGCGATCGCGCTTGGCTCGAGAACGAGTTCATATCGACGGTGCAGAATCGCGGCGCTGAGGTGATTAAGGCGCGCGGCGCCTCGTCGGCGGCATCGGCGGCAAACGCT
>CAVOSH010000002.1:0-1166996 GCA_963698845.1 uncultured Acidobacteriaceae bacterium | reverse complement strand
GTCATTCGCACCGCGTTGAAAGCTGCCGGGCTGCGTCCCGACGTGCGCGCTGAAGCCATATCTCTGGAGAAAACCGCGGCCGTATTTAACGCTTTGCAACAGGCCTAGACTGAGCACAACGCACTCTGCGGAGAATCTATGGCAACCGCGATCCGAGAGCCTGCCGTTGCCGGCCGTTTTTATCCGGCGAATGCGCAAGCCCTGCTCGCTGAAATCGACGGCTTCCTTACACCTTCGGGCGGACCCGGAGACGAGCCTGAGCCGAAGATTCTTGCTTTCGGCTGCGTGGTTCCGCACGCCGGATACATGTACTCGGGACACGTGGCCGGAGCCGTCTATCGCCGTCTCGAATTGCCGCGGCGCGTGATCATGCTGTGCCCGAATCACACCGGCATGGGGGAACCTCTGGCCATCATGAGCCGAGGCGCCTGGCACACGCCTTTGGGCTACGCCCCGATCGCCGAGGATCTCGCGACCGAGTTGATCGAACGCATGCCGCTGCTCTCCGAGGATGAAGAAGCGCATCGCTCAGAGCATGCCTTGGAGGTGCAACTGCCATTCCTCCAGGTGCTCGCTCCGAATTTCCAGTTCGTTCCCATCGCAATCGGCACCAGCAACTTCGAGGTCTTGAGCGCGCTGGGAGTGACGATCGCCAGCGTGCTTGCGAGACAAAGTGATCGGGTGCTGATCATCGCCTCCAGCGATATGAATCATTACGAGAGCGATGCGGTCACCCGGGTGAAGGACCGCCAAGCGATCGATCAATTGCTGGCCCTCGATCCTCGTGAACTGTATGAAGTAGTCCGCAACGGCAATATCAGCATGTGCGGATATGGACCAGCGGTGATCATGCTGACCGCCGCGAAGAGGTTAGGCGCACACCGGGCTGAGTTAGTTCGCTACGCGACCTCAGGCAACATCTCCGGCGACAAGAACATGGTTGTGGGTTACGCCGGAATCGCGATCTTATAAGAGCTGCATCGGACTCCCAGCGCCAGCTGGTTCGACAGTCGGTCAAGCCCCCAGACACGCTTTTGGCCACCAGTCTTTAGCGCTGGCGGTTCTGCCTCGGCGAACTCCACCGGGAGTACAATCCAGACGAAAGAGAAATCGGGAGACGCTCTGATGAAACGCTTGGTAACCGTCGCTCTTCTTATCGTTTCAATAGGTCTCATCAGTGCGGCCCAGGCGCCAGCCAACCCGCAGGCGCCGAACGCTCCCGTACGCAAGTCGCCTTTGGCCGCTTATGCGGGTGCCTG
The DNA here is from genome assembly GCA_963698845.1 of uncultured Acidobacteriaceae bacterium. Taxonomy (GTDB): domain Bacteria; phylum Acidobacteriota; class Terriglobia; order Terriglobales; family Acidobacteriaceae; genus Bog-257. The sequence continues at coordinate 1,165,737 of CAVOSH010000002.1, read as the reverse complement.
GATCGGGACGTTTGAAGGACGCCCCTGGATGTCGATTCGGCTGAACTTGCAGGCAGAGCAGATCACCGGCTCAATGCAGCGGGCTCATGATTTTAAGTTCAATAACAATGGCGGCCTTCAGAGTGTAAGCGACGACCAGGTGACCGAGGGCGTCGAAAGCGGCGTTCTACAGGGTGATGGACTGCTGCTCACGGTAAAGGGTACGGAGGCGCAGGAGGCCAGCCACTACGTCTTGAAGCTTACGGGAGCAGACACGGCCGAGTTGAAGATGGTTGCCATGTCCATGCCTCCGGGAATGCCCAAGCCCCTTCCATGGAAGCTGAGCAGGGTGGGCGCAAGCACCGCGACCACGGCGGCTCCCGCTCGCTAGGCGGCGGTTAAGCATCGTACGTTGCTCAACATCAGGCTGGATGCTGCCATCACAACCCTCCGCGTAAAACCCGGAAATGCGTTGCTCTGGACCGCCACTCAGGCCAGCGAAACGCCTGATACACTTCTACCGACCAAGATGACATCCCCACTTCTGCGTTTTCTCGGTGCATTGGCCGGATTCGGTAGCGCCATCCTTTTCTGGTTTCTGGGAAGCACGCTGGCCTCACCGTTGCGTCAGCACACGCTCCTCGATTTGGACGGAACGCATTATGCCTTGATGGCTTTCCTGCTTGTGCCTGCTCTAACCTTGGCAGTTGTGGCGTTGTTTTGGGTGCCTCCGCGAGTCGCCGGCGGTGGTCCACTGCCGGAAGGCAGACGCTGGCGAATCGCCCTGGTTCTTATTTTCGTTGCGGCATTTGTAAGCGGGGTGGCGCGATGAAAATGGTTGGCTAATTCTTCGAACGAGTGATGTAGACGACCTGACACCGTTCTGCTTCGGTCGTTCTCAAGGTAGGGAAACGGTAAAAACCCGCCGCCACCACTCGTCCCAAGTGCCAGGAGTTTCTGCTGTTCGCGATCCACGAAGATTGGTCGCAATCTCCAGACACACATTTCGATTCGCTGAGCAGGGAAAGGGATGGTTCTGTCATCCATCTTCCTGTCCCGGCTGATCGAAATCAACATCCCGGCCTGCCCATCATAAACCCCGCTGCCGGAATATGTCTGTAACGTCTGTCTTAATTGCCTTGCCCATCGCATTGCGTGGAAGGGCCTCCAGGGTGAGCAATCGCGACGGAACTTTGTAGGCGGACATCTTCTGCTTGCACCAGGCTCGTAGCGTCTCCAGGTCCAGCGCCAAGCCCTTCCGCAGGATAACGGCTGCAGCCACGCGTTCTCCCCACTCGGCATCAGGTACGCCCACAACAGCACAGTCTGCAATAGCGGGATGAGTTCGCAATACCTCTTCAATCTCCAGTGCCGAAACCTTATGACCACCGCTCTTGATGATATCGACGCTGCTTCGTCCCAGTATTCGGTAAACACCGTTCTCGATGATCGCGGTGTCTCCGGTGCGAAACCAGCCATCGCGAAATGCTTCGCCGGTAGCAACCGGGTTCTCCCAATACTCAGCGAATACATTGGGTCCGCGAACTTCAATCTCGCCCACTGCGCCGGGCGGTAACGGTTCGCCGCTTTCGGAGACCAGCCGCACCTCGACTCCAGGCAGCGGCTTTCCGACCGAGCCGGGCACCCGCTCGCCACGATAAGGATTCGAGAGCGCCATGCCGATCTCCGTCATTCCGTAACGCTCAAGCAACGTATGGCCGGTAATCTGCTTCCAGCGTTGCAGAGTACTCACTGGCAGCGCCGCCGACCCGGAGACCATCAGGCGCATTCGCGCAGCGCCTTCACTCCATTGCGTGCGCTGTTCAGGAGCGGCAGCTTCCCAGGCGGCGATCAGCCGAACGTAGATTGTCGGTACCGCCATGAAAAGCGTGAGCGAACCGCTGCCAATGCGCTGCCAAACCGCGTTCGCATCGAAGCGCGGCAGCATCTCGCAGATTGCTCCCGACCACAGCGCGCAGCTCAGAACATTGACGATCCCGTGTATGTGATGAAGTGGCAGGCAGAGCAGGATGCGATCTTCCGCCGACCACTCCCACGCTTTGACCAGCGCCGTGATCTGCGCCGCGATATTGGCGTGCGTCGTCACCACGCCCTTGGGACGACTGGTAGTGCCGCTGGTGTAGAGAATCATGGCGAGACGATTGGCGATGATCTTCGGCAATCGGCTCTTCTCGCACGAAATCAAGCGTGAGTAGAGATTGCCCCGGATTCGACGTGAGGCAGCCACTGCGCTCATCAATGATTCGCCGCTCTCGTCATAGATGAGTGCTGAAGCCTTGGAATTCTCGAGATAGTAACCCAGTTCCGCAGCCGGCGCTTCGAGCGCGAGCGGTACCGCGATACCTCCAGCTCGCCAGATTCCCCATTGCGTTGCCACCCAGTGAAAGCCAGGTGTAATGCGGAACGCAATGGCTCCTCCTCCAGGTCATTCGCCCCGGAAAGCAGCGCACTGGCGACGCGCCCGGATGCGTCCAGCAGATCGGCATAGGAGTATGTGCCGGAGGCATCGACAATCGCGGTTCGCCGACCGTGCCCTCCCGCGCGATCGGGCACGGACGTTGGATCAACTTCTGCCATACGGCTGAATGTACCGTTGTATTGCGAGTCTGTCGATTCAGGCAGGACAGGGAGGCTGGCGACGCAAGGCGGGTCGATGCAGCAGGTACAGAGGAAGTCGAAACCCACGTCGCTGCGGCGAGGCACTTTTCCGCAAGCGACGTGAGTTAGCGAGCCACACCCTAATTCGTTCCAACACCGGCGTTGAAGAACTCACCCATCGAGGGTGAACCAGCGCCGTCTCCCGGGCAGCTGGTTAAGCCAAGCAGGTCGCAAAACATTCTTACTTGACTGCCTTGCATGTAATGCGTGTTGGACTGATATCCGTGTTTCACGTGGGGTCCAATCAGCACATGCCAGATGTGGCCGCCACAGTTATCGGGATCTGGATTCCCTCCGCACTCGTTGTCGCCACCGCCCGCAAGTTCACCCTCGTCGAATGTAACCAGCAGCACTCCGTTGCCGGTTGCCTGGAATGGCGGGCTGGCCAGCAGTTGCGGAACAAATGTCTGGAGATACTGGTCCGCTGTCTCCAGCGCTTCCTGGTCACTGGAGCCATTATGAGCATCGTGATCGAGGTCGGGAGAAATCCAGGTGAAATTAGCCAGGCTGTTGTTGGCGATATCCGGCAACAAATATCCATCCAACGGAACCATGTGGCGCTGCTCCAGCGGGTTGTAAAAGACATCGGTATAAAACGCGAACGGATTATGCCGGCGCACATAAAGACCATGTTGATATCCCATGTAGCCGACACCCGGCATCGACTGAAAGTATCCCTTCCAGGTCTTTCCCTGCGCTGCGAACTGTCGCACAAGATTGGGAATATTGATTGGCGCAGTACATCCGTCACCATTGCAAACGCCGCTCAGAGCTTCTCCATTGCGTGGGGCGAGCCCTGAGGTTAACTCGCCATAAGCCAGCCATGATCCATGAGAGTCGGAATAGACCTGCATGCCTTCGGAATACTGGCTCGCCAGAGATGCCAGATAGGGCATGTACTCCAGCGCGTAGTTGATGCTTCGGTTTTCCTCCATCACTACCACCACGTGATTGGAACGCGCGATTAAACCGGCACCACCAGCCGGATCCAATTGGTTGGCGACATTCGTGTCCGAGGGATTCTGCGCCGCAGACAAGCTAACCAGGCAGAGCACAATCATGGGCAAAAGCAGGTATCTACACCGCAACATTTTCACTCCGTTTTGTGATTAGGTACAACTCGGCAGACTCGTTTTCTGCGGCCTTCGATACGCAGGAATATCGGACTGCCCGCCGGAGTTCTCCTCCGGAAGGTAACCCGGCTACCGATCAAAGAGAGTCTTCTGGCTGGAGAAACAGCGCGCCGCCACGCGCCAACGCGAATGATTTACTTGTGCGTGATGAGGGTATCTCGTTGTGGCGAAGTTATTAGCCGGAGATAAACCCTATTCGAGAGAGTTAATCGCCTTAGTTCATCGGAGAACACCGTCGCGTTGTCAGTAGTACCACTTGCGCGATAAACCGCATAATAGGTCGAAACGGCCGAATCTAAGCGCCCAAAAAAAATACCTATCAGGCCGTGGTGCAAGTCTAGGGAGACTCTGATTAAGTTCTCCCTTTCCACAGAGAGCATAGGTAAAGTCGCGTCAGTATGAAGCAGAGGACACTGGCGACGATGAATGGATTTGAGCGGTACAGCAAAAAGACGCGGCGGGCGGTATTTCTTGAGGAGATGGAACAGGTAGTACCGTGGGCCGAACTGCGAGCACGGATCGAGCCCTATTACCCAAAGGCAGGCAACGGGCGACCTCCGGTGGGTGTGGAGCGGATGCTGCGCATCTACTTTTTGCAGCAGTGGTTCAACCTGTCGGACCCGGCGGTGGAAGAGGCGCTGTACGATTCGGCGGTAATGGGCAGCTTCGTGGGCATCGATCTGGGTCGCGAACCAGTGCCGGACGAGACCACGGTGTGCAAGTTCCGTCATCTGCTGGAAGAACACGGTTTGGGCGGGCAGATGCTGAAAACAGTGAACCTGTACCTGCAGAGCCAGGGAGTGCGGATCACGACGGGAACGATCGTAGACGCGACCATCCTGCATGCGCCCAGTTCGACCAAGAACCGCGAACAGAAGCGTGATCCCGAGATGCACCAGACGAAGAAGGGCAACCAGTGGTACTTCGGCATGAAGGCACACGTGGGCGTGGACAGCAAGACCAAGCTGATTCACACCGCGCTGGTGACAGCGGCCCATGTGGCGGACGCGAGCGTGTTGCCGGAGTTGTTGCACGGCGAGGAGACCCGGGTGTGGGGCGATCAGGCGTATCGCGGACAGAGGGAGGTCATCCAGCAATGTGCGCCGCGGGCGCAAGACTGCACTCACCGGCGCTACCGTTACAAAGATCACATCGACGAAGTGGAGCGGGCGAAGAACCGGACGAAGTCGACGGTGCGCTCCAAGGTGGAACACGTGTTTGGAGTGATGAAGCTGAAGTTCGGATTCGTCAAAGTGCGCTACCGGGGACTGGCGAAGAACGCCAACCGATTGTTTGCCACCTGCGCTTTGGTGAATCTGTTCCTGGTGCGCAAGAGGCTGCTGTACTGGGCGGCGTAGTGTCCTCTAACAGCGCCCCGACTACCGAATGTGCGAGTCGGAGAGGCTAAACAATCTGCGGGAATGAATGAAAGGATCTGAATTTCCCTTTGGAGTCATTCCCGCTTTAATGCAAGTGGTTATTCAGAGGTTCCCTAGTGTGATGTCCCATAAATAACTTGCAATATTATAGAAATGACGCTAAGCTGCTGTATGCTCACGGGACGCCCCAAGCCTAGCCTGGAACTGACCGGAGACGAACGCACCCAACTGAAGAGTCTGGCGGCTTCGCGTTCGCTACCGCATGCCCTCGTCTGCCGCGCCAAAATAGTGCTGTGGTCGGCCGAAGGCCAGAGCAATACCGAGATTGCGGAGCGTTTGGGTTGGGCCAAGGTTACGGTGGGCAAGTGGCGACAGCGTTTCCTCCAACAGCGGGTGGCGGGTCTGTACGATGAGTTGCGCCCGGGGCGGCCACGCAGCATTGCCGATGAGCAGATTGCTGTTTTGCTCAAGCGTACCCTCTCCCGCAAGCCGGCCGGGGCCACCCATTGGAGCGTTCGCCAAGCCGCCCAGGACAGCGGTATTTCTAAATCCACCGTGCATCGGGTGTTTCAGGCGTTTGCGGTACAGCCGCACCGAAGCCGTAGCTTTAAACTCTCGACTGACCCCTTCTTCATCGAGAAGACGCGGGACATCGTTGGCCTTTACCTGAATCCGCCCGACCATGCCCTGGTACTTTGCGTGGACGAGAAGAGCCAGATTCAGGCGCTGAACCGCACTCAGCCGGTGCTGCCCATGGGACTGGGCTATGTCGAGGGCATCACTCACGACTACGTCCGCCATGGCACCACGACTTTATTCGCTGCCCTCGACGTTGCTACGGGTGCTGTCTTTACCGAGTGCAAGCCCCGCCATCGTCATCAGGAGTTTCTGTCTTTCCTGCGCAGCCTGGAGGCGTCAGTTCCTGCCGAATTGGATGTCCACTTGATCGTGGACAATTACGCCACCCACAAGCATCCCAAGGTGCGCACCTGGCTCGCACAACGGCCTCGCTTCCACATGCACTACACTCCTACCTATTCGTCGTGGCTGAATCAGGTGGAACGTTGGTTCGGTCTGATTACGCAGCGTGCTATTCGGCGCGGTTCTTTCCGCAGCGTCAAGGAACTGGTGCAGAAGATCGACGACTTCGTGCAGCATTACAACCGCAAACAGCGACCTTTTGTCTGGACTGCAACGGCCGATTCGATTCTCCAGAAGATAGCCCGACTTTGCTCATGTATTTCCGGGACGCGACACTAGATACGTGCGCAAAAACTTGTGAAGTATCCACAAGCTCTGTTCGTAGAATCAGCGCATGGCGATGGGCACGCGCAAGCAGCGGGAGAAGCAAGAGGGGATATGGATCGCGCACACGGAGTTGGCCGCAGCGCCGGGACATCCCTTCTACCAGAAGCTGAATGAGTTGCTGGAAGCCGAGGGCTTCGACGAGTTCGTCGAGGGTCGGTGCGCGAAGTTCTACGCGGCCAAGTATGGACGGCCATCCCTGACGCCGGGAATCTACTTTCGTTCGCTGCTGATCGGATATTTCGAAGGCATCGGGGCGGAGCGCGGCATTGCTTGGCGGCTGGCGGACTCGCTGGCGCTGCGGCGTTTTGTGGGCATTGGCCTGGACGAGAACACGCCGGACCACTCCACGATATCGCGCACCCGGCGGTTGATCGATGTGGACACGCATGGCGAAGTATTCGGTTGGGTGCTGGGGGTTCTGGCCGATCGTGGGCTGCTGAAGGGGCAGCGGATTGCCATCGATGCCACAACGCTAGAGGCCAACGCGGCGATGCGCTCGATCGTGCGGCGGGACAGGGGTGAGAGTTACGAGGAGTTTCTGCGAGGATTGGCGAAGGCCTCAGGCATCAAAACGCCGACGCGAGAAGACCTGCTGAGACTGGACCGCAAGCGCAAGAAGCGCATGTCGAACAAGGAGTGGAAGAGTCCAGCGGACGAGGATGCGCGGATCGCGAAGATGAAGGATGGGCGTACCCACCTGGCGCACAAGGCTGAGCACGCGGTCGATCTGGACACGGGCGCGGTGGTGGCCGTCACCTTGCCGGGTGCCGATAAGGGCGACACGACGACCTGGGATGCAACTCTGTGCGAGGCCGGTATGACGCTGGCGGAATTAGCCGGGCGCGAAGCGGAGTTGCGGCCCGACCATGAGCCCCAGGTGAACGTCAACGGGATCGAAGAGTTAGTCGCCGATAAGGGCTATCACAGTGGTGCCGTCCTCCAGCGGGTGAAGAGTTACGAGGTCAGCAGCTACATACCGGAAAAGCAGCAGAAGGGGCGGCGTAACTGGCAGGGCAAGTCAGCGGAACAGCAGGCGGTCTACGAGAATCGGCGGCGGGTACGAAGCGAGTACGGCAAGAGTTTACTGCGGCGACGTGGCGAGTTGGTGGAACGCAGCTTCGCGCACTGCTACGAGACCGGTGGCCTGCGGCGCTGCCACCTGCGCGGACGGGACAACATTTTAAAGCGGCAGTTGGTTCATGTCGGCGCGTTCAACCTGAGTCTCATTCTGCGCCAGCTGGTGGGTGCGGGCACGCCGCGAGAGCTGAGCAACCGCTCTGGCCAGCTTGTTCTGAGCCTACTTTTGCTGCTCTGGTACGGGAATGGTCAGCAACGATGTCCCAGCAGTCGAATCTCCGCGTCGACTGTCAACTACGCCGCAAGATCGCGTACCCGGCTGCGCCGCCCGCTTTGCCGAAAATCAACCACTTGAACCATGGACTGTTAGCTAGTGCTAATTGCCAAGTGCCAAATGCCTATTCACTTCACCACGATGTTCACCAGCCTGCCTTTGACCACCAATACTTTCACGATGCCCTTGCCTTCGATGGCAGCCTTCACCTTTTCGTCGACCAGCGCCAGTGACGCGAATCTGGTCTTCGCTGGCGTCGGCGGGCACAACGATGCGGCTGCGTATCTTGCCATTCACCTGGATCGCGATCTCCACTTCTTCTTCTTTGGTGAGCGCCGGATCGTACTTCGGCCATGGCGCGCGCAACAGGTCGGAGCTTTCGCCCAGCATCTCCCATAGCTCGTGCGCAAGATAGGGCGCAAACGGAGCCAGCATCAAAACCACCTTGCGCTGCGTGTCGGCGACCAGGGGCAGTGGCGCTGCTTCGCCTCCACGTTGCACGCTATCTTCGTAGGCATACATCTCGTTGACCAACTCCATAAGGGCGGAGATGGAGGTATTAAAGTGCCAGCGGCCGGTGAAGTCATCGGTGATGCGCTGGATGGTCTGATGAAGCTTGCGCTGCATCTTGCGGGCAGCCGGAGACAGCTGGGCCGATTGGTCTCCGTTCCACGCCGGATCGTCCGGTCTGGCATTGCGCACCACGAACCGATAGGCGCGCGACAAGAATCCGCTGATCCCCTTCACGCCGGGATCCTGCCAATCCAGATCCTGATCGGGAGGGCCACCGAAGAGCGTGTACATACGCGTGGCATCGGCTCCGTAGTGTGCCACCATGTCGTCGGGCGAAACCACGTTACCCAGGCTCTTCGACATCTTGGCGCCCCCCTTGATGACCATGCCCTGCGTAAACAGCCGCTCGGCGGGCTCGTCATTGCGCACGATGCCCATGTCGCGCATCACCTTGGTCCAGAAGCGCGAGTAGATCAGGTGCAGGATGGCGTGCTCGACCCCGCCGATGTACTGGTCGATTGGAAACCAATATCCCACAGTGTCAGAGTTAAGCGGCTTGGTATCGAGCGTTGGATCGGTGTAGCGATAGAAGTACCAGGAGGAGTCGACGAAGGTGTCCATGGTGTCGGTTTCGCGGCGCGCGTCGCCGCCGCACTTCGGACACTTCACGTTGACGAACTCCGGGACATTGCCCAAGGGCGAGCCGCCGGCCAAAGTGATCTGGACGTTCTCCGGCAACAAGACGGGCAGATCTTTTTCCGGCACCGGCACAATGCCGCACGCCGGACAGTAGATCATCGGAATCGGCGTGCCCCAGTAGCGCTGTCGGCTGATGCCCCAATCCTTCAGACGAAAGGTGGTTGTGGCCTTGCCAAAGCCGTTCTCCTCGGCAAACTTCGACATCTTGGCGATCGCCTCGTCGGTGGGCAGGCCGCTGTACTCGCCGGAATTCATCAGCAGGCTGTTGGTCTCGACGAACGGCAGAATCGGCTCGTCCGGCTCGCCATCGACGGCATCGCCCTCGCGCCGCGGATAAATCACCACGCTGTATGTCGAGGTCATACTTCTTGGCGAACTCATAGTCGCGTTCATCGTGCGCAGGGACAGACATGATCGCGCCCGTGCCGTAGTCGAGCAGGACATAGTTCGCCACCCATATCGGCACACGCTCCCCGCTAAACGGATTCAGCGCGTAGCGCTCGGTAAAGACGCCATGCTTCTCGATCGCGCCAATGTCGCCGGCTTCCTTCGCCTTGCGCTGCTCGCTCATCAGGTCTTCGACCTTGGCCAGCAACTCGGGATTGTTGGCGATTAGATCGGTGACCAGCGGATGCTCCGGCGCGAGTTGCAACGAGGTCGCGCCATAGATGGTATCGATGCGGGTGGTGAAGACGGTGATCTTGTCGCCGGCCGGGCCGACAGACGCCGTCCAGTTTGAAGTCCACCAGCGCGCCTTCGCTGCGGCCGATCCAGTTGCGCTGCATGGTGCGGACCTTCTCCGGCCAGCCTTGCAGCTTGTCCAGATCACGCACCAGTTCGTCGGCATAGTTGGTGATGCGCAGGAACCACTGCTCCAATTCGCGCTGCTCGACCAGCGTGTCTTCATGACGCCAGCAGCAGCCGCTGGACAGTACCTGCTCGTTGGCCAGCACGGTGGCGCACTTCGGACACCAGTTCACCTTGCTCTTCTTGCGATAAGCCAGGCCGCGCTCGTAAAACTTCAGGAAGAACCACTGATTCCAGCGGTAGTACTCCGGCAGGCAAGTCGTGACTTCCTTCGACCAGTCGTAGGCAAAACCCAGCCGGTTCATCTGCCGCTTCATCTTTTCGATGTTGCCCAGCGTCCAGTCGCGCGGCGGCGTCTGGTTAGCGATGGCGGCATTCTCCGCCGGCAATCCGAACGAGTCCCAGCCCATCGGATGCAGCACGTTGTGGCCTTGCATCCACATGTAACGCGCCAAAGCGTCGCCGATGGAGTAGTTGCGCACGTGGCCCATGTGCAACGCGCCGGAGGGATACGGAAGCATCTCCAGCACGTAGTATTTCTTTCGCGGTGAGTTCGATGGCTCTGAACGGTAAAGATCGGGGTTCTGCGCCCAACGATCGAACCACTTCTTCTCGATCATCTGTGGATCGTAACGATCCGGACGCGTCACGTCGTCGCCGTTAACGACCGGAACTTCCGCCCGGCTGGAACCGGCCTCTGCTTTGCTCAACTTGGACATGTATGCTCGTTAGATCAGTTCAGGGATAAACCTTGATTTTACAACGTGCGCCGATATTTCTCTTGGAGATGATCGTCAGATGCGCGCGGACCGGGCTAAGAATGACTGGCGTCTCCGAATGCTATAACGGCGTGCAGCAACTGTGTCCTGATCAAGATTAGCCTAATCGTCCAGAAAGTCTCTTCAACTCCCTTTGCGCACCAGCTTTTTCAACGTATCGATGTTCGCGAGATCGTCCAGCGGCTCATCGATCGGCGTTTCGGCTATGAACGCGGCATTGGCCAGCCGCGGATCGTTCAGCAGACGGCGGAAGGCTGGCAGCCCGATACTTCCCTTCCCAATACTTTGATGGCGGTCGAGCTTCGAGCCACGTTCCGCCTTAGCATCATTGCAATGCCATACGTAGACGTTCTTCAGTCCAACACTGCAATCGAGTTGATTCATCGTGTCCGCGAAACCTTCTTCGCTGACAATGTCGTAGCCCGAAACATGCGTGTGGCAGGTGTCGATGCAGGCTCCCGAAGGCACAACTTTGTTGAGCAGGTAATGCAGCTCCGCCACCTGCTCGAAGTTGCCGCCCAGAGAGAACTCGGAGCCGGCGGTGTTTTCGATGAGAATCCGCAGATTGCCGGCGGCAAGATCGAGGCCTTCGACGGCCTGCTCAATTGCCAGGGCCGCGCGGTGCAAGCCTTCGTCGCGGCTGCTGCCCCGGAACGATCCCGGATGCAGCACAAGGAACTCAGCACAAAGCGCTAGCGCCCGTTCGACCTCGCCACGAAAAGCAACGATGGACTTGGCGTGGAACTCCGCGTTACCTCCTGCAACGTTCACCAGATAGTTGGCATGAATCACCAGCGGCTTAAGCCCGTACCGCTCACGCAGGCGGCTCATCTCATCACATTGAGCGCGGCCAAGGTCGTAGGGCTTCCACTGCCGCGGACTGGACGAGAAGATCTGGAAGGTATTACAGCCCAAGCGATAGGCGCGTTCAGCCGCCCCCTCCACTCCGCCAGCCGTCGAGGTATGAATGCCAATCCGCCGCGCCGTCAGCTTGGGAGGCCGCTTCGGCACAGGCAGAAGTTTCAGAATGTCCTTTTCTTGCTTTCCGGGATTCCCCACAGGTTCATTCTAAGGAATTACAGCAGCACACGCGCTTGCGTGACCGCCGTCACGGGCGAGGCACGCGGCCTTGAAATAAGCTTGAATAGACGGCCGCTCAACCTCATGTCGTGGATTATTCGTCAGCTGGTACGGGGGATTCAGAAGATGGGAGCGGGCTCGCATCGCAAACCGAGCCATCTTGAACTGGGCGAGAGAGGCGAAACTGAAGCCTGTTTCCATTTGCAGCAACTCGACTATCGCATGGTTGCCACAAATTTCCGCGTGGCGCACGATCGCGGCGAGATTGACCTGATCGGATGGGATGGCGGGGTGCTCTGCTTTATCGAAGTGAAGACGCGAACGGATGACAGCTTTGCGCCGCCGTCGACCGCCGTCACCAGGAGCAAGCAGCAGCACATCCTCTCCGTTGCAAAGCGTTATCTTCGGCACTTGTCCACAAGACCAGTCTGCCGTTTCGACATCCTGAGCGTTGTGCCTTCGCAGCCCGGTGGCGGGTTGCAGTTCAATCTACAGAAGGGCGCATTCACCTGGGGTCACCGGCAAATGCGCAGAAAGTCTTTCCGGGATTTTCGTGAGAAGAACTTCCAACGATTTCGTTAGCTTCGTAGCTTCACTTTCGATCACCCAGAACCCACTTTCACAAGTCGCTCGAAGTCACTACAATTGGAACGCTCGAGCAGGATCGAGAATGCTGCGCGTCCCACAGCGTGGCATGAGGGCTTTCATCGGTTCAACGAGCGTTCGACCGCTCGATGGCACCCTGTTCTAGAGCGCTGGTTATTGCGTCAATACAGTTCTGTAATGGCTCCGGCCCGGTCCGTTGCCATGGATTGGAGCACGGCATCATGGTCCGTCTGAAGCAGCTTCTCGCCATCTTCCTTGCCTGGGGAATCATCCTTGCAAGCTCACCGGTCAACGCCCAGGAAGCGCCTCCAGCAAATTTAACCGCTACCCAGATCGATGCCCTGGTCGCTCCAATCGCGTTGTATCCCGATGCCCTGGTGGCTCAGGTGCTGGCGGCGTCGACATATCCGAATGAGGTCGTAGAAGCCGACCAGTGGCTGAAGGACAATTCAAACCTGCAAGGCCAGGCACTGATGGACGCGGTAAACAATCAGGCCTGGGACCCCAGCGTGCAGGCCCTGACGCAGTTCCCTTCCGTGCTCGACAACATGGCCAACAACCTGTCCTGGACCTCGGCACTGGGAAGCGCGTATTACAACCAGTCGGCGGACGTAATGGCGTCCGTCCAGCGGTTGCGCGCGCAGGCCACAGGCGGCAGGCAACTTGAAATCAAACTCGCAGGTAACGGTGGTGCAGCAAGCCCCGCAGACCATCGTTATCCAGCCGGCGAATCCGCAGGTCGTTTATGTGCCCACCTACAATCCGACCGTGGTCTATGGAACGCCGTACTATCCGCCTGGATACAGCACGGGCGCGATGGTAGCGACGGGACTGATCTCGTTCGGCGTCGGCGTGGCCGTCGGCGCGGCCATCAGTGGAGGTTGCTGCGGTTGGGGTTGGAATAGCTGGGGCATGGGCTGGCATGGCGGCGGAACGGTTGTCTACAACCGCAACGTTTATGTTTCGCGTAGCAACATTTACGCCGGTGGAAACCGCTACTACAACGGCAACTGGGCGCGCCCGACCCCATACAATTCCAATTACAACCGCAACAACTACAACCGCACGAACGTCAATCAGAACAACGTCAACATCAACAACGTGAACCGGAATAACGTGAATAACAACAACGTGAACCGGAACAACGTGAACAACAACAACGTGAACCGGAACAACGTGAACAACAATAACGTCAACCGGAACAACGCGAATAACAATCGCACCAACAATGCTGGCGCCACCAACAACCGGCCGACTACCCCTCCCAAACCTGCCAACAATCCCTCTCGCGGATACGGACAGAGCGCTTCGCCCGGAACGAAGACCGGCGCATTCAGCGGCTATGGCGCGGGCGGAAACGCTCGCACGGAGAGCAGTCGCGGACGCGAGAGCATGGGTGGAGGCGGCGGCAATCGCGGCGGCGGTGGCGGGCGCAGGCGCTAAAGCACGGCGACCTGAGTCGACGACAAAGTTAACGGGATGAAGCAATGGAGGAATGCCTGAGATGGCTTCGAGAAAAGTTTTTACCACGTCGGGTGCGGTGTTGATCTTAAGTTCGTTGTTCGCGTTCTTGTTAGTACTGAGTGTCTCTGCGGCCCAGTCTCAGGAAGCCGGGCAGAAGACATTCGCCAGCCCGGAAGAGGCCGGCAAGGCACTGCAACAAGCCGTCCAGTCGAACGGAACCGCTGACGACCTGGCAGTACTGGGCGCTTCCGCGGCGAGCCTCGTTTCGTCAGGCGATGCGGTTCAGGACAACAACAACCGCGAGACGTTCCTGAAGCGCTTCCAGCAGATGAACCGCTGGGCACAGGAGAGCAACGGCGACGAGACGCTGTATATTGGCGCCGAGAACTGGCCGTTCCCCATTCAGCTGAAAAAGAATGCTTCAGGCCAGTGGTACTTCGAGACGAAAGATGGAGTGCAGGAAATCCTCTTCCGCCGTATCGGCAAGAACGAACTGGAAGCGATTGAGGTTTGTGAAAACTTGGCCGACGCGCAGGAGGAGTACTTCCAGCAACTCCATGATGGCAGTACCGTTCATCAGTACGCGCAGAAGATCATCAGCGACGAAGGCAAGCAGAATGGATTGTTCTGGAAGGTCGCAGAGGGTCAGCCGGAAAGCCCGATCGGTCCGCTGGTAGCCCACGCTACAGCGCAAGGATATGCCGCGCAGGGCGGAAAGCCTGAGCCGTTCCACGGATATTACTTCCACACGCTCAAGGCGCAGGGTGCGCATGCTCCGGGTGGCGCGAAGAACTATGTTGTGAATGGAAACATGACCGGCGGCTTCGCTTTTGTTGCCTATCCTGCTGAATACCGCAACTCGGGCGTCATGACCTTCCTGATTGACAAGAATGGAGTCGTGTTTCAGAAAGATCTGGGTCCCAACACTACGGACACAGCGAAGGCGATGACGACCTACAACCCCGATAAGACGTGGACGACGACGGGAGTCCCGCCCGAAGACGCCAGCCAACAACCGTAGGTTTTGCGGTGGGAGTTAAGGTCGAGAAGCATCGCGACCCCGAGATTCGCCTCTTAACTCGGCCTCAACCGTATTCAACAGGCTTTCCACCCTGTGGAGAAGCTCGGGCTTTTCTTTCTGCAGTGCGCTCTGTACGGCCGGGGCAGCGATGAGGCTCCGAAACATCGCCAGCATCGAGCGCCAGAGTTCGTCCCGATTCGCTTGCTGATCGCGTCCGGAAATCCTCATCGCTGCGGAGTCTGGAAACGGCGTTTTGGCCGCATCGATTTTCTTGCTCAGTACGACAATCTGCTGTTGCAACTGAAGCATGTCCTGGCGGACCTGCTGGAAAGCCTCAACTGCAGTCCGATCGAATTGCTGCGCAGGCTTGGCGTGCCAGCCGATTAACTTCTTCAGCAGTCGCTTAAGGAAGATACCCGGCGGCCCAAGTTTGCTGTTCGGTTCGATCTGGCCGAGCCGGGTTGAAATTTCCGCCATGCGGCTGATGAACGCGCCCTGCATGGATAGCTGCCCCGCGACGAAATTACCGAAATCGGCTTGGATCTCGACGTAGTTTCGTTTCGCCTCCAGGTAGGCACGTACCTCTTCCATCGCCTGCTCAAGATTCATGTAGGAGGAGATTCGCAGCCCCGGCGCGTCAGATTTGGTCGACATAGTGTGTCGTCGGCACAACTCGTGCGAACACCGCACATTGTATCGCAGGCAACACTGCGTCTAAGCGTAGTCGAACAGTGTCATGAAGCCGAAGTCCATGTGCAGCTGCTGATGACAGTGAAACAACGTCATTCCAGGGTTGTCGGCGACGAAGTCGATGGCAGTCTCCTGATAGCCGCCGAGCATGACTACATCCTTCATAATTCCTGCTGTCGCCTGGCCTGCAAGATTCGTCAATTCGAAGCTGTGACGATGCAGATGTATGGGGTGAATGTCATCGCTGGCATTGCGCATGTGAATGCGATAGCGCTTACCCTGTTGCAGGTGGAAGGCCGCCGGGACAGGGCTGTTGGTCATGGGATACGCAACCCCATTGATTGTCCAGCGATTGAAGCCCTCTTCCGCGGCATTCTGCTTCACAAAAAGCATCTCGAATGTTTCGGGGGGAGGGATTGCAGTGGCGCCAGGCTTGGCAAAACGCGCGTAGCTCCAGCGGAAGCGTGGCGGTGCGATCCATTCTGGTTTCCTGGCGCGTCCCGCGTATTCCACGACGATGCCCAGGCCGTGATGGCGGTCGTCATCGTCCAAGTCTCCCATGATCCACACGCCCGGATGATTCATTTCCACGACGGCCGAGATCCGCTCCGCCGTTCCCAGCCAAAGCACCGGAACGCTCGCAGGATTCGGCACAGGATTACCATCCAGCGCGATCACTCGGAACCAGTGGCCAGGCAATGAGAGGCTGCGAATTTCAGTCGCGCTGGCGTTTAGAATATGAAAGAGCACTCGCTCTCCTGACTTCACGCGAACCGGCTCGCCGTGTCCTAACATCCGCCCGTTGATGGTGAAGACTTCATACCCGACTTCGTAGCCCTTCGCGCCACCTTTCGCCAATGACGCCTTCATGGCACTCTCGCCCTGTTCCTGAAGAGCTTTCACGGGAGCTGACGGCGATAAAAAGTCCATCGCCATATCGCCGCCACGGCTGAGCGTCGGCTGAAATTCCTTGAGCGTGAGAAAAACCTCGCGGTCGTATCGGCCGGCAGCGCTCTTCGGCTCAATGTAAACCGGTCCGGCCTGCCCGCTGTAGGCGCCTGCTGACAAGTCTGCTCCGGCCCGATTGTGCGTGTGGTAAAAGCGCAAACCGGATGGGCGCGGGGTGAGCGTGATCCGCCGCATTCCGTGAGCTGGAACATACGGCGTGCCTTCTTCGGCGGCTCCATCAACATCGGCTGGAACCATCTGGCCGTGCCAGTGCAACTGCTCGGGAGTGGCGGTGTCGTTGATGATGTCGATGGTGACCGGTTGGCCTTCCTTGAAGCGCAGCAAGGGGCCAGGAAACTGCCCGTTGTAGGTGGTCGTGGAGAGAATTAGTTTGGACGAAACTTCTACCGGACTCGCGGCGATTCGGATGGTGTAATCGGGCTTGCTCTCGTCCGATGGCGTCTGACCTTCTGCCCAGGTATCTGCGCCGCCACCCATCCTCGGAGCAAGGGTACAGCCAGCAGCAAGAACCGCGGCCTTCAGCAAATCGCGGCGGGAGAAACTCATCGCTCCATAGTTGTCCCGTCGCGAATCCCTGTCAAGCCAACCGCTCAGCAGATGTTCTACTACGTCGTTCGCTCCAGCTCAGAACAGTAGTTTCAATCCAAACTGAATCTGCCGTGATGTCGTACGCGTGTAGGTGATAAGCCCGGCGGTGGACGATGGCCCGGTTGTAGCCGACGTGAATACGACCGCATTGGGTGTACCGAAATTTGTGTGGTTCAGAATATTGAAGAGCTCCGCCCGAAATTGCAGATTGAACCGCTCTGACAGGCGCGTGGTCTTCTGGAAAGATAGATCCAGCTCCGACATGCCGGGACCGATGAGACAGTTTCGAGGAACGTTGCCGTAGGTTCCTGCCGGAGGAAGGACAAAGGCATTCGGGTTGTAGTACTGCGTGGGACTTCCACTGATGATGTTCCCACTGAAATCCGCATTCCATGATGGCCGAATGGGGTTACGGGTGTCTCCATTATTGGTCGGATTGAAACCAAGTTGCGGCGTAAACGGGAAGCCCGACTGCACGGTGCCGATCGCGCTCATCGACCAGCCTGAGACGAGCACTCCCCGCCAACTGCCGGCATCGGCAAAGAAGCGCATTCTGCTTCCAAACGGCAGTTGATACGTGCCGCTGACCACGCCGAGGTTCCGAATGTCGGTGTTCGCGAGCCCCCAGTCCAGCTTGGGATCCAGAGGGAACATCACGAAGCCGGGAGCGTTGGCGCCGACGCTGCTGTTCCAGGCGGTACCGTCGTCCATGCTCTTGGACCATGTGTACGAGCCGCGAAACTGCAGTCCGTGACTGAGGTTCTGGCGCACGTCCACGACCATCGCGTTGTAGGAGCTCACGCCTTCCGACATCCAGGTCGTGGTATTGGCGAGAGCCGGGTTGGCGAACGGCGCGCCCTTGGGATAATACACAGTTCCCGCCGGAAGGCTCGCTGGGCAAGGATTTACAGGACAGATGGTGGGCACCGGCTCGTTCCTATCTTCGGAGAGCATCTGGTGATACCCGTGCGATCCCACAAAGCCCAGACTCAACGACATGTTGCGGGTGATCTGTTGCTGGAGTTTAAGCGTGTACGAAATCGTTGTCGGCGTGTCGGCGTTCGGCTGAATGCCGCTGGGAGAAACCAGGCTGCCGCTGGGCAACGGCTCACCCGGAACGATGATGAGGCTCGATACCGGCACATTCTTCAGGGTCTGGGTGGTGTTGAACGGAGCAGTCTGGTCGAGGCGGTAATCGATGCTGTCGAGCAGAGCGTAATACATGCCGAATCCGGCGTTGATCACCGTCTTCCCCTGCCCCAGCGGATCCCATGAGAGACCGACGCGAGGTGCGGGCAGGAACTTCGCCTTGTTGTTGCTGAATACCGAATCTGCAACGCGGGGATTGGTCTCGATCACTCCGTTCGAATCGAACAGGTAATTGGAAGCGCGGCCGTGAGCCTCGTTCCAGCCGTTCGTGCCCTCGATGCGCAGTCCCACTCGCAGCTCGAAACGCGGACTGATGCGCATCACGTCCTGGATGAAGCCGGCAACTTCAACCGATCGCCAATTCAAGGGCGTCGGCGACGGGACCACAGTGAACGTGGAGACCTTGCCTTGAAGAAATGACGTGAGGCTGCCGAAAGAAGCCTGGCCGTACTGGTATTGCGCCAGATCGTCGTTAGCCTGCAGAAGCTGCAACCACCCTCCAGCCTCGATCTGATGGATTCCACGTGAAAGAACAATATGATCGTCCACCGTGTACAGATTGCGTGCTGCGTGCAGATTGCTGCCGGCATTGGTGCCCGCCAGGCTGATCTGAGAAGCCCCATTCAGGGCTGTACCTCCGCCGACTACAACGGCTCCAATCGGATCGCCCTGTACCCATCCCGGAATATCGACCGGAGTGCTGCCGGTAAAGAAGAAGGACGCGCGGGAGAAACCCAGCCGTGCGGTGTTCAGGAATGTCGGCGAGATGACATGCTGTTCCTGAATGCTGAACACCTGCTCCCGCAACGTTTCGGCGATCAGGCTGAGGGGATTGACCGAGGGCGTGTTCGCATCGCTGTCGTCGATGGTGTACGCCGCGAACAGCGAGTCATTATTTGAAATGTTGTAATCAAGACGCGTGGTGCCGAAGTCCTCGCGGATCTTCTGCAAGGGATGACTGTAGGAATATGCGATGCCGCCTCCGACTTCGGGTCCTTTCTGTGCGGGCCACAGCGAGAGCAGAGGAACGACGGCTGGTGCCACTCCCACATACTTCAGCGTTCCGCTCGCATCGGGCAGATAACCGCGCCTAGCGTTATTGTCGGGAACCAAGGTGACGTTGCTGAGCCCGAGGTGCTGAATATAGCCTTCGAAGTTGCCGAAGAGGAAGAGCTTGTTCTTCTTCAGCGGGCCGCCCAGCGCAGCGCCAAAAACATTTCGCTGGAACTGCGGAATCGAACCCCGGTCAAAATAGTTCCTGGCGTCGAGCGCGCTGTTGCGCAGAAATTCATAAAGGCTGCCGTGCAGTTGATTGGTCCCGGACGAGGTCACGATGCTGATCTGCGCGCCGGGACGCTTTCCATACTCCGCGCCATAGGCGTCAGAGACGACATTGAATTCGCGGACCGCGTCAACGCCCAACAGTTGCCCGCTGGTGCCTCCCGGAGTGACGTTGATTTCGGAAGCTCCGGTGTACTCGATGCCGTTCAGCAGGAAGAGATTGTCCTGTGGGCGATGGCCGGAGACGGCAAACATGTTGCCGACTGCGGAATTCGACGTCCCAATACCGCCGGAACGCTCGGACGTGTAGTTGACGATCGTCGGATTCAACGCCAGAAGTTCATCGAAGCTTCGTCCGTTCAGCGGCAGCTCTTTCACTTCGTGCTCGCTCACCAGCCCCGAACTCTGTTGCGTAGAGACCACTACGTCCGAGGCGCCGTCTTCCTTAACGGTCACTTCTTCCTGCACGCCGGCCAGCTGCAAGGTGACGTCGACCACGGTCACCTGTCCAACCATCACGCTTACATTTGACCTGAGTTGGGGCTCGAAACCGCCTTTGGCAACCTTGAGCTCGTAACGTCCGACCGCGATGGAAGGGATGTTGTACCGTCCCACATCGCCGGTCGTAAGGCTGCGCTGCAAACCCGTTTCCACGTTGGTGAGAACAATGCTTGCGCCGGAGATAGCCGCACCACTCGGATCGCGAATTGTGCCGGAGATGGCGCCGCCAACAACCTGTGAGAAGACTGGCGCGGCGGAGGCAAGAACGATTAACAACAGGAGTGTGATGCGGTAATTCTTGGCAATCGGGCGGCTGGCATGACCCAGAGGGTTCTGTTCCGGAGCGCTGAATAGCGGTTTGACGAAAGTGCCGACCGCGGAAGGTGAGAAAAACGTGCCAGCGAAGGGCAATTTCATATTGTCTCCTGAGTGAGGTCTGGGGGCGACAGGCCGCTGAAGCAAAGCAAAATGGTGAATTCCTCAGACCGCTGTGACCGCAGGGAAAGACCGGCCGACGCGGGGTTTCTCAGGTCAGGGGAATTTCGGTGAATGGCTGCGGAAAGGGAGCGAGCCGAAGCAGGTCGGCGGGCGACAGTCTTATTCGTCACACACAACTTCGACGCCGTGTTCGTGTGCGGCTTTCCTCTGAGCCCTTCACTGTAAACCCCTGTTTTCGCATGGAAGGCGAATAGAAACACCAGGGCGCACCCCAGTACAGGAAGCCAGCGACAGACGTGTGCGTGTTGTTGTGCGGATGCCATTGCAAAAGTCGGCGGCAAATGTAATGCCGATGATTGTTCGCGAAAGTTCAGCTGCTGTCAGTGACAAATGTCCGTAGAAGATGTGAGTGGTAACGATCGCGAGCCTGAAATGGGAATTGAGCTCGGCGTACCGGAATTAAGGCATGCATATGGCGCAGGTACTGCCGATGTCGTGAACCGCCAGAATGGATGGCTCAGCGCGGCGGCGGCTCGTGCTTCCTGCTGAAAGCGCCGCAACCGTTCAGCATCGGCGGCGAAAAAAGGACGTCACTTCTTCAACAGGGCGTCCGAACTGCCCGACCCTTCGTCCTGAAACGCCGGTTCCAAAAGGGCGAGCCCCAGATCAAGCTCCGCCAGGACTTTTGTCAGGCACAGTCCGCAGGCGTTCCTTCGCTCCTGTGGGTCAAAGAGTTATGATAGTTGATTCTTTGTCAGTGCCAACTCGATTCATACGGGGTGAAGTTATGGGTACGTTTAATCTCAAGGATCATGATTTGAATGTCGCTGAGGTGCATCGCAATCTTCCTCCCAGCGCGTTGTATGAACACGCCATCCGCTACGACAAAGATGCCAGCATCGCCGACAATGGAGCGCTGGTTGCTTATTCGGGGGCCAAGACAGGCCGGTCTCCCAAAGACAAACGTATTGTGAAGAATCCCGCGTCCGAGAATGATGTCTGGTGGGGCTCGGTCAATGTGGCTCTCGACGCTCGCACTTTTGACGTGGTACGCGAACGCGCAAGGGATTACCTCAACATCTGCGAACGTCTGTACTGCTTCGACGGTTTCGCCGGATGGGATCCGAACTATCAACTCAAGGTTCGCGTCATTTGTGAGCGTCCCTACCACGCGCTGTTCATGCACACCATGCTCATCCGTCCAACGCGTGAGCAACTAACTAACTTCGGCAAGCCGGACGTCGTGATTTACAACGCGGGTCGTTTTCCCGCGAACAAATACACCGCGGGAATGGGTTCAACGACCAGCATTTGCCTGAACCTGGAAGACCGCGAGATGGTAATTCTGGGAACCGAATACGCCGGTGAGATGAAGAAAGGCGTATTCACGGTAATGAACTACTTCGCGCCCAAGCGCGGTGTGCTCTCCATGCACTGCTCGGCCACGGCGGACAAACAGACTGGCCGCTCCTCCTTGCTGTTCGGCTTGAGCGGAACCGGCAAGACCACTCTGTCGGCCGACCCCAACCGGCTTCTCATCGGCGACGATGAGCACTGCTGGAGCGACGATGGCATCTTCAATATCGAAGGTGGCTGCTACGCCAAGGCCATCAACCTGACGCCTGAATCCGAGCCGGAGATTTTCCAGGCCCTGCGTTACGGAGCGGTACTGGAAAACGTTGTGCTCGAGGAAGACCGCCACGTCGATTTTGCCGATACCAAGATCACCGAGAATACCCGCGGCGCTTACCCCATCGAGTTCATCCAGAACGCCAAAATCCCATGCGTAGCCGATCATCCCACCGACATCATCTTTCTCACGGCCGATGCCTTCGGCGTGCTGCCGCCGGTCAGTTCTTTGAATCCTGCGCAGGCCATGTATCACTTCATCAGCGGGTACACCGCGAAGGTTGCCGGCACGGAGGTTGGCGTGAAAGACCCAACCGCAACCTTTTCTCCCTGCTTCAGTGGACCGTTCATTGTGTGGCATCCGAACAAGTATGCGGAACTTCTAGCGGCCAAGATGAAGAAGCACAGCGCCCGCGTGTGGCTGGTGAATACAGGATGGAGCGGCGGAGCCTTCGGCGTAGGCAAACGCATCAAGCTGGCCTACACTCGCGCGATTGTGAACGCCATCCATAGCGGAGCGCTGGCCCAGGCGAAAACCAAGAAGGATCCGGTGTTCGGCTTCGAAGTCATCACCGAGTGTCCCGGGGTTCCCTCCGAGATACTCGACCCGCGCAACACCTGGGCGGATAAAGCCGCTTACGACGTCGCGGCCAAGAAGCTGGCCGGCCTGTTTCACGAGAACTTCAAAACCTATGAAAGCGGTGTGAGCCCCGAGGTCAGGGCGGCGGGAGCCTCGATCTAGAGCCTCCCTGGCCGAATGCCGCCCTGCTGGCGCGCGATCAACTCACAAGCAGGCACGATAGGCGAAAGCTGTCGTGCCTTTTAATTTTGGCTGGCTCCCGCTGTGGCTTTTCGATTCCGGTTACTCAAAAGCCTTTGAATGTCGTCGAGGAACTGTTGCGGATCCATCCCTTTCACGAGGACCAGATCGACATGCTCCGCTCCTGATGGTGGTTCCGAAGTCACCATCATCAGCACGAACAGGGCCTCCGGCTTGGTTTTTTTCATTACACCGGCTAATTCCGTTCCCTTCAATCCGGGCAGGAAGTGGTCGGCAATCACCAGGTCAACGCTGGAACGGCCAAATATGCTCAGCGCCGCCTCGCCGGAGGAGGCGGTCTGAACGTCGTATCCAGCCACTGACAGGATCAGGCTGCGGGCCATCATCGCTCGTGGGTCATCGTCTACGCACAAAACTACGGTGGGGGTTACCTTAGGCACGCACTTCTCCATTCAGCGCAGTAATCCTTCTTCGCGTCCAAACCCTGCTGATTTCGCATCTAGCTCTTGAAGGGGAACGCTTCAGAAGTCGTGACCCAAGCAGCGCACATTCATAAATTGATGCGTAAACGTTGAGGGCCACTGATCAAGCTGGCCCTCCTGCCGTTCACGTTCGCTATGGAGCGAGGGTTCACTGCGAACTGTTGTGATTATTCTATGAGCGCTCGTTACTATCGCTGATCAATCACAAGTTGAAGTTTGCGCCAAAGCAAACATGCGGGCAGGTATCTGTGAAATGATGGGGTTACAGGTCTCGCAGCAGCAGCCGCTCGGGAAAGGGCAGCAATACTTTACCTCGGCTCTTTTTCAGCAGGCCCTCGCGCTGCCATTCACTCATAATGCGACTCGCCGTGAAGGTAGTAATATTCGCCGCAGAAGCCAGTTCGTCATTGCCAACTCTTAGTTCAATGCCACCCTCGACTCGTCGCCCGATCCCACTCGCCATTCCCACCACGGTCTCTGCCAGCCGCTGACGTGCGGAGTGACAGCTTAGAGCAACCTGGGTGGCGATGCTCACATTCAGGTATTCCGAGGCGATGGACAAAGCATTATCCATAAGTTTGGGGTAGCGGAGTATCAGCCTTCGAATGTTCGCATGGTCCCAGGCGAGCATATAGCTGTCCTTGAGCGTCTCTGTACTCACGATGTAGTCGGAATTTCGTGCCACCAGCGCCATGCCTCCGAACATCTCTCCCGGAGGATAAGAGTAGACATGCAATTTTTGTCCGCCTTGGGTCAGGAAAAAGCTGCGAGCCGCACCGGTGAGAATCATAAAGACATTGTTAGCCGGATGGCCCTGGTTGGTAACAACAGACTTGGCCAGAAAGCGCTGCTGCCGGGAGACGGCCAACACCGCATCAATTTCTTCCGCCCCAAGATCCTGCAAGAACGGTGCTCCCAGCCGGCGTAGAAACGCGGCCAACTCCGAAGTAGTCATGCGTTTGACTCCTGGTGTTCGACTCTGGTTTGCGGAAAAGCAATTATCGGCATCCGGCAGCAAGCAGGCAAGCAATTGTTGTCGGCGGCCCGTTTCGCAAGATGAGCCAGCCATGGCCATCTCCGGCCGCCGTGCGCCTCGTCACAAGCTGCTGTGACGAGTCCAGGCGCCGCCTCACCTGCGGTTGTGCGCATGATCACTGTGTCGCCGGCCAATCTGTTTGACACTGGTTGGTCACTACCAAGTACACGGCCTTTCAGAGAGGAGCTTCATGGATACCACACGCCTGGGCACAAACAGCAAGTTGATCCACGCCGGCTGTAAACCGGACGCAACGGGTTCGGTAAGTGTGCCCATCTACCAGACTTCGACCTTCGGGTTCCGGGATGCCGCTCACGGCGCCGCCCTGTTCGCGGGCTCCGAGGACGGCTATATCTACACCCGCCTGGGGAACCCTACGGTCCACGCCCTGGAAGAGAGCGTTGCCGAGTTGGAAGGCGGCCGAGCCGGAATTGCTACCAGCTCAGGCATGGGAGCCATCTGCACCGCATACTTCGCGCTCCTGGAAGCGGGCGCGCACATGGTCAGCACGGCATCGGTATACGGTCCCAGCCGCGGCGTCATGACCAGAGACTTCTCACGCTTCGGTGTGCGATCCACCTACGTTGACACATCCGATCTCAATGCCGTTCGGCATGCCATCGAGCCAAGTACCAAGGTCATTTACGTTGAAACCCCTGCGAACCCGACCATGCAGCTGACCGACATCGCCGCGGTGGCTGAGATCGCGCATGCCAACAATTGTCTTCTTGTCGTCGACAACAGCTTCGCCAGCCCGTACCTGCAGCGGCCGCTGGCTCTGGGCGCGGATGTGGTGCTTCATTCCGTCACCAAGTTCATCAATGGACACGCCGACGTCATTGGAGGAATGCTGGTCGCCAACGATAAATATGTCTGTCAGCAGCTGCGCAGAATCATGATGAACCTGGGCTGCAACATGGATCCGCATCAGGCGTTTCTGGTGTTGCGAGGCATCAAGACACTGGGCGTGAGGATCGAGCGCGCCCAGCGCAGCGCGATGGAAATCGCAGGCTGGCTGGAGCAGCAGCCGGAGGTCGACAACGTTCGGTATATTGGGCTGGAGTCGCATCCGCAGCACGAACTGGCGAAGCGCCAGATGAGCGGCTTCGGCTCGATGATCAGCTTCGAACTGAAGGGCGGTATCGAAGCCGGCCGCATCGTGATGGATCACGTTCGTCTTGCCACCCTGGCCGTGTCGCTCGGCGGGGTGGAGACCCTGATCGAACATCCGGCATCCATGACCCACGCAGGGATCCCTCGCGAGGAACGTCTTGAAGCTGGGCTGACCGATGGCCTGGTGCGCTATTCGGTCGGCATTGAAGATGTCGAAGACCTGATTGCCGATCTGCGACAGGCGCTTGATGCGATTTCCCACTCGCAATCCAAAGCACCGGCGATTCGGCTGGCCGACCTTGCCATGCGGTGCTAACACATGGCGCGTTGAGGATGAGTGTCGCTGGCCGATTTTGGTTTGAACGCACCATCGGCTAATCTGGAGAGTTCTCCCAGATCGGAGTAGCCCGTGCGACACGTTCATCGATTCGCTCTCATCTTTCTCGCAGTGGCGTTCACAGTTTCGGCGGCAAGCGCTCAGAGTGCCGCAATGCATGCTTCCGACGACCTTGCCCCCGGCAATCCGCACCTCATCACACCCGAAGACTTGCTCAAGCTGTTGCAGTCGCCGGCAGGCGATAAGCCGCTCATCCTGAACGTAGGCCCGTGGCTGCTGTTCCGCCAGGCGCACATTCCGGATGCGGAGTACATCGGCGCCGGCTCCGACAAGCAAGCGCTGGAGCAGTTGCGCGCGAAAGTGAAGCCGCTGCCGCACAGCAAGTTCATTGTCTTATATTGTGGTTGCTGCCCCTGGAACCATTGTCCCAATGTGCGGCCAGCATTCAAGGCGTTGAGCACGATGGGCTTCACTAATGTTAAGGTGCTGTACATCGCCGACAACTTCGGCACCGATTGGGTGTACAAGGGATATCCCACCGTCAAAGGTCAATAACGAATGAGAAAAGGGGTTCTGATTGTTGTCGCCATCGTTGTGGTGGTTGGCTTATACGAACTCGCGCGCCATCAGTCCGCTCGGAACAACAAGGGCGGACCTCCGGGAATGGTCGGCTCCGTCGCGCCCAATTTCTCCATGCAGGATGTCGACGGCAAGCCCCTCGCTCTGACGAGCTATAGTGGCAAAGTCGTGTTGCTCGACTTCTGGGCGACCTGGTGCGTTCCCTGCCGCTCGGAGATCCCACATTTCGTGGAGTTCCAGAACAACTACGCCGCCCGAGGCTTCCAGGTTGTAGGAATCTCAATGGACGACGGGCCGGAGCCCGTGCGCAAGTTCTATCAGGACTTCAAAATGAATTACCCGGTCGGGATGGGCACCACGCAGCTGGCCGAGTCCTACGGCGGGATTCTGGGATTGCCCGTGACATTCCTGATTGACCGCGACGGCCACATTGCCGCGAAGTATGTCGGCCTGACCGATACCGGAACGATTCAGCAGAAGGTCGAGTCGCTGCTGCAGAAAAAGTAGCCCGGCGATTGCGAACTAGCGAGCCACTTCACTCGCCAAAGTGTTGTTGGAACAATTTGGTAAGTTTGGGCTCGCGCCGCTCTTCGACAGCCGCCGTCACTGCCTGCCGCAGCGATTCGCTGCCGGCATAGTTCGAGAGCGTCGTGATGATGTCGCCCGCGCTTCTCACGTCTGCGGTCCGCAGTCGCGAACACAGATAATCGAAGGACTCCTGCAGCCGCGAGGCAGCCAGCGCAGCGATCAATGTCTTTCGCAGCGAATGATCGACGGTCCGCTCCCACTTTTCTTGCAGGACAGGAAGCGCTGTACTCTGCCGCGACTGGCCCAGCGCCCAGATTGCCGCTTCCGCAATCACGTCATCTTCGCTGTCGATGTACTTGGTAACGAACCCCAGCGATGCCACGGGCGCGCCCGCTAACAATCCGGAGAAGCACTCGCTGAGGATCTCCGGATTCTCGTCGCCAGTCAGCACCTTCAAGCGAAGCAGCAGCGAACCAACCTCGCCTCCATTCAGAGCCAGCGCCCGGACCGCACCCAGTCGCGCCGGCGCCTCAGGGTCGACAAGCAGGTCGATGACAACCGCTGCGGCATCGGGATAGTGCGTACACAGCAGGCCTTGCGCACTACGACCACGCAAGGTGGCGGCTTCGTCGACCGGCGGTCCAAACGAAGCTTCTTTCTGTACGTGCCGAATGCCGCGCAAGTAAACCTCCGGCTCGCGGTAATCCAGCTCGTAGAGCGCGCTGACAATCTCGGTGATGGCGGCGCAGCGCTTGTCGAGTTTTGCAGGATTGATCATCAGCCGATTAAACGCCCCAACCAGTTCGAAGATCAGGCCGGTCAGATGCAGCTCGCCGACAACCCTGGCTGACTTGGCAACAACCAGGTTGGATCGGTTCTTCAAGTAGGAGCGGAGCTGTTTGACAACCTGCTCTGATGGAGACGCAAGGCGCAGTTCGCCGATTTGGTTCAGCGCCTGCTCGATGGGATCGGCTTTGCTCATGCGCTAACCTGCGATGCTGCGGCGGCTTCGGCAGAGAACAACAGCGAATTCGCCGACATCTCCTTGCGAAAGCGGCGCACCGGCGGCGACAGAAGAATCGAGCCCACCGACAACACTCCCAGAACGATGCCAATCGTAACGCGGAGCGCGGCTCCCCCATGCGCCAGGTAAAGAACAGCCGCTATGATCACCCCGGGAAACAAGTACAGCAGCGAACTCCAGGTAATCGCGCTTCGACCGGTCACTGCCTGGAATGCGATCAGGGCGCCGAGGAGGAAGAGCAGCTCAGTCACTGCGGTCGCAAAGCCGGCGGCGGTGAAATTGTAGCGCTGCAGCAGCACGACATTGAGCACCACGTTTGCGATCAATGCGATCGTGCCGATCGTCAACAATATCTTCTCTTTTCCATCGGCCAGCATCGACGCGGTCAATACGGTGGTGACGCAAACCAGTCCAAGCGCGACCGCCAACCAGCGGAAGGCATTCACGCAGGAGAGCGCGCCCTCAAGGTAGCGACCGCGATAGAGCAATGTCACCAGGTCCGGCGCGAGCATCACACCAGCGACCATGCCGCAGGCGCCAACCCCCAACGCGACTCCGCACGCGCTGCGGACCTGGCCCACAAAGGCATCGCGATCTCGAGTGATTGTCGCCGTCAGCACCGGAATCATTGGCACCATCAGCAACCACGGCAACAGAAGCAGCGGATTGATCGGCCGAAAGGCTGCGGCGTAGGCGCCAAGTTCATCTTTCCCTCGCAACGCCAGCACGAGGAAGACGTCGCAGTTGAAATAGATCGCGTAGATCAGGCTGGCAAGGCCGAATATTAGCGCCGGCCCGACAAAGGCCTTTAGCGCTCGTCCACGAAAGCCTGGCCGCGGGTGATACCCCAGCAGCCGCTCCGCCATGAGCTTCGTCAACAACAGCGAGATGACTTCGCGTGCCACGAGCAAAAAGGCGAACGCTGCTCCGGCAATCGCCAGATGGCGAAAGAAAATGCTCCCGCCCAATACCAACATCCCGCCGAACAGATTCAGCAGAGCCGGTCCTCCCTGCGCCTGACGCACCTGAAAAACCGGATCAAGCGCCGCCGGCTCGGTGAAAAGAAGGACCACGCCAACCAGGATCAACACACCGCGTTCCGGTCCAGACTTCTGCAGGAAGGCGAACGCAAACAAGGCCAGCGCCAGGACGGCCCCTGCGGCGCGCCGGCAGGCCATCAAGCCTTCCAGGATCGGCCGCTCTCGCCGTGGATCGTGGGCGATGTCGCGCGCCGCAACATTGCTGAGGCCGAGGTCGAGGAATTTACGGGCCAGAATGAAGATGGTTCCAACCAGCCAGAAAAATCCGAATGCCGCCGGCGACAGTACGCGTGCCAGGTAAATCGTGACCAGGAGCGCGAGCCCCAACTGTCCCAGCGCGCTGCCGAGCAGCACGGCTTGCGCGGTATTCGGGCTGCGGCCTACCTTGGCCGTAGCAGCAGATCCAGACTCCAGCGTCACCGCGCTGTCGCTGTTAACGGCTTGCGGCTTGTCACTCTTCCCCATCCGGCTCCCGCTTCGAATAGTACAATGAAGAGTTTCCTCATACTTCTGGTTTCATCTGGTAAGGGCTGAACCGTGTTACGCAATCCCTATTGCACTTTCCTCATCGTTATTCTTGGGTTCTTCCTCACGGCTTGCAACAATCGCACTCCTGAAGAAGGTCGCGCTTCCACTTTGAAGCTGCCGAAGGCTGCTGCGGTTGATCCGTCCACTGCTGCCACAATCACGGGCACAGTGAGTTTCGATGGCGCCCCGCCCCGGCTCCATGCCATCGACATGAGCAACGATCCCGGCTGCAAGGGGCAGACCGAGTCCGAGCAGGTTGTGGTCGACGACGGACATCTTGCCAACGTTCTGGTCTACGTCAAGCAAGGCTTGCCGGAGGCTGCTTATGATCCGCCGAAGCAGAGTGTTGGCATCAAGCAGGAGGGCTGTCGTTATGTGCCGCATATGGCGGCCGTAATGGTTGGCCAGCCGGTCCAGTTCGAGGACACCGACCAGACCCTGCATAACATCCACCCGATGCCGAAGAACAATCCTGAGTGGAACCAGTCGCAGATGCCGCACTCGGAGCCGCTGGAAAAAAGCTTCAGCCAGCCCGAACTCATGATTCCGGTAAAGTGCAATCAGCATCCCTGGATGCACATGTACGTCAGCGTTATCGGAAGCCCGTACTTCGCGATCACCGGCAAGGATGGCCGGTTCACCTTGCAGGGCCTGCCTCCGGGAACGTACACCATTGCCGCAGTTCAGGAGAAGTACGGCGAGAAGACGCAGACCATCACAATCGGAGCCAAAGAAGACAAGAACGTAAACTTCAGCTATCAGCCGTAAGCTATTGCTGGCTCACCAGGTTCTTTCTCTTGCGGTCCGGGGACGAGCGTCCGCTTGTCTAAGGTATACTCGGCCTCCATGGATCGACGAGCGGCGCTGAAATCGTTGGGCGTTCTTGCCGGAGCCATTGCGCTGGAAGGTTGCGCGGTCAAGCATGTTCCGCAGATCGCCGGTCCTCCGCCACCATCGGCAGCTCCGCTTCTCAACCTACCCAAGGTCAACGTCTCCGCCGACCGTGAGATTCGTACCGTCGTCGGACTGCGGCCCTTCCGGCCATCCGGATTCGTGGTCGCCGGACAGAAATTCGATGAGAAACTGATCGTCCACAACTACGGGCACGGCGGCGGCGGCGTGACTCTCTCCTGGGGAACGGCCGAGTTGGCCTGCCGTGAAGTTGATGCAACCGGAGTTAAAGACATCGCCGTGCTGGGCTGCGGAGCGGTTGGACTGGCGACGGCTCGATTGCTTCAGGAGCGTGGCTGCCGCGTCACCATCTACGCCAAGGCGCTTCCACCCAACACGACCTCCAACATCGCCGGCGCGCAGTGGTGTCCGGTATCCGTCTATCATCACGGCCAGGAAGCGCCGGGCTTCCTGCCACGATTCGTTGAGGCTTCGCACATCGCAAACCGCCGCTATCAGCTGATGGTGGGCGCGCGATACGGAATCCGCTGGATGCCCAACTACGTAATGGGCCGGGATTCCATTCCGCCACGGCGCGCTGCTTGCGTTCGACAGCCCGATCCGCGACCTGCTTCCCGAAATGCACGATCTCGCGCCGTCAGAGAATCCGTTCCCGTTTCCCTGGGTGCGTCAGTTCGACACCATGCTGATCGAGCCCAATACCTACCTTCCGGCGGTGCTGCAGGATTTCAGGATCGCCGGCGGCCAGATCGAGGTGCGCGAGATTCGCGAGTTGGCGGAGCTGCAGACGCTTCCGCAGCGCGTTATCGTGAATTGCACGGGACTGGGAGCGAAAGCGCTGTTCGGCGATGAAGAACTTACTCCGGTCAAGGGCCAGCTGACCTTTCTGCTGCCGCAGCCCGAGATCAACTACTGCCTGCTTGCCGAAGACCTCTACATGTTCCCGCGCACCGACGGCATCCTGCTTGGCGGGACGCACGAGGCGGGCGTCTGGTCGCTCGATCCGAATCTCGAGGCCAAGCAGCGCATTGTCGCCGGACACGCAGCGCCTCTTCAACGAAATGCGTTAACGGCTAGAACGAGAACAGCATCTGCAGATCGATGCGCCGCACCGCCGAGCCGGATGAGAATGGCGGACCCGCCAGCGCATTCGATGTCCCAAACAAATTGGATCCCAGAAGTCCGACCGGCGGAGCATAGTTCACGTTGTTCAACAGATTGCGTGCGCTGACGCTGAAGGTCAGGTTGTACTTGTGATTGGTTTCACCGCCGAAGGTGAATGGGCCACCGCCCGAACCGCCGCCGCCAGTCAGTCCGCGTCCACCCAGCCCACCGCCATGCGAATGCGGACCGCCGCCTCCACCGCCGGCGCCGATTTGCTCTCCACCTTGGGACCGAGACCGATGGTCTTACTCAATCGCAGGTTCAGGCTGAAGAGAGCTGGACCGCTGCCGTAGTTGATCGGAGCGATGGTCTGTCCCGCAATCGGCACGCTGTTGAAGGTGCCGTAGGGCGTAACGTAGACCTGGCCGCCCGGCCCGGCGGTGGAGGCCAGCGCCGGACGGTCGTTGAAGATCGAGTCGCCGTTCAGGTCCTGGCCGACGATGATGTTGAAGGGCGAACCAGAATTGGCGATGATGAACGGGCTCAGGCGAAACGCGTGCGGAAGCGACCAGGTGCCGCCGAGCACGAGGCGGTTGCGCACGTCGAACGCAGCCCGGCCATAGTCTTCCATCGGATCGTAGGAGTTCATCACGAACTGCGGCGAGCCTCCGCCTCCACCTCCGAACACGCCGCCAAAACCTTCGCCGCTGGATCCAATCGAGATCGGGCCGCCCGAGCCCAGATCGCTATTGGCATAGCTGAGCGAGTAGAAGCCAAACAACGAGAGCTTCTGCCCCAACGCGAAGCCGGATGTTCGTGATGAGCTGGTTCTCCTCGAAGACGCCCCCGGAGTTGTATTGATAAACGTTGGTGTTATTGCCCAGCGGACGAATCCCACTGTTTGGGTCGGTGGGATTGTACGTGCCCGGCAGCGGCGCATTGGCATTGCGCAGAAAGAGTTGATGCACACCACGCGAGTTCAAATACGTGACACGCCACAGTCGCATTCTTCGTCACCTGCCGCTCCAGGCTGATTGCCGCTTCCATGGTGTAGGGCACCTGCAGATTGCTCTGCACCTGGTACATCGTGGGCGAAGTGGTTGAAAGCTGGGCGAGCTGCGCCGGCGTCGGAATCGCCGGATAGAAAGTTGGATTGGCAACGATGTATTGCTGCTGGGTCACGCCGTTGTACCGTTCGGCCTGCAGCAGGTAATCGTAAGAAAAGCGATCGTAGAAGATGCCGTAGCCGGCGCGAATGACAGTCTTAGGCACCTTGGAATGGCCCAAACCCCACGAAAAACTCAGGCGCGGCGCCCAGTCGCCTTCGTATGGAATACCGGTTTGCGTCTCGTAGCGCAGACCATAGCTGAGCGAGATATTCGGACGAATTCCCCACTCATCTTCCGCATAAAGGCCGACGTCGAGCATCGATACGTCGGACAACGGCGCACCGGCGACCAGCGTGAACTGGCTAGGCGTTGCCACCCAACCCGTTTACGACCGACTGGTACTGGTCTAACGATGCGAAGGTGTAGGTCCCGTTGAAGCCGGAGTTCTGGGTGCTGGAATACTGCGTGCCACGCAAACGTCCGCCAAATTTGATGAAGTGCTTTCCGTGCGTGATTGAGGTGTAGTTCTGCAGCTCGTAGTGGTTCTGGTTGCCGATGGAAATCCCCGCGGAACTGCCGCCACCGGTAAAATTCCCCTGCACGATAATCGTCGGATCAAAGCTGAGGGGATTCTGATTGTCGCTGTCGCGGATGTACTGGAAGCGCGTCTCGTTGACAATGTTCGGGCTGATGACCTGCGTATCGCTGATCTGCACCGTCTGTTCGGTGCTGTGCGAGTTGTATCCCGTCGTCGGGAGCGAGAATCCGCCGATGCCGGCGTTGTCCTGGGTATTACGCGAGTACTGATATCGGATGGTCAGTGTGTTCTTATCGCTGAGTTGGAAGTCCACTCGCGGACTGATGTTTAGCCGCTTCGAAGGGTTCGGGACCGCGGCACTGTACGGTGTCGGCACGTTGCCGGGCCCCAACACCGTCGCCGAAACAATGTCTACGTTGTCGATATCGCGCTGCTGAACGGTGAAGAAGAAAGAAGCCTTCTTGCTGATCGGCCCGCTGATATTTCCGTTGAATATTTCGGAGTAATATCCCGGCTCCTCCGAGACAAACGGATTCTGTGTATTGAACGCCGAGGAGTTGCCGTTCATCATGAACTGGCCGTGAAACTTGTCGGTACCGGGCTTGGTGAAAATCTCGATTCGCCCATAGCCGAGCTTGTCGTATTCGGCCGAGAACGGATTCTGGTTGATGCGGATCTCGCGGATAGCCGACTTTGGAGGCAGCTGTCCGGCGGTAAATCCGTCCACGTAAATCTGGCCGCCATTAGGCCCGGCTGACGGTCCCGCCAGGGCTTCCAACTCCGACTGCAACTCGTCCGGATCGTCCGACAGCGCGTCGAGATCCTTCCCCTTCAGAACAATGGTGGTAGCACTGTTTTCGGGACTGACACCCACGGTAGGCGTTTCGTCCTGCACCTCAACGTTCTGCTGCTCCACCTGTATCTGTAACGCGATGTCGAGTTCCTGCGTCTGCCCGGAGGCCACTTTGACATCGGCTTCCTGGTCGACGGCGAAACCCTTTGCCTGCACAGTTACGTTGTAGGAGCCGGGCGCAAGGCGAGTGAATTGAAAATTGCCCTGGTGGTCGGTCTGAAGCGTGAAGGTTTTCCCTTCAGCGTTGGTCGCCGTGACGACCGCGGCGGGAACGACAGCCTTGGATGGATCGGTGACGCGGCCGCGCAAGGTCCCATCCGCAGTTTGCGCGAATGTCGGAACTGCGAAGCACGAGAGCAGCAAAAGAAAAAATGCACACGAACGCATTACGTTGATCCAACCCTTTATGAAGCGAAGTAGTCGCTATGTGTATTCCGTCAGGGAGTGTCTCCCGTTCCAGCATTTCCGCCCGCGGACAAGTTCCAGGGCGATAAAATCGTGCTGGCCTGACGTGGCGATGCCGCCGTGAGGATTGGTTCCACGCCGCTAAGCAGAATGATTACTTCCGAAGGAACGTCTGCCGTGCCCTCCGTCGCCACGATCATCAGAGCGCTTCCTTTCTGAAGATCACCAAGATTCACGGTGGGCATGCGGTTCAACATTTGTTGAAAGTCGGGAGCGCCGCCCGCACGTTGTCCGAAGCCGCCTCCCGGTGTCACTCCCGCGCCAGCCTGAGGATGCGCAGTCCCGGCCGCATTTCCTTGTCCACCTTCGCCGGCACCTCCAGCTGCGCCGCCCTTCAACCGCATCGCGATCCGTTGCGCAAACATTGCCGGCAGCTGATGCATCTGCGAATCCGCCCCCACCTTCAAGGTCACTGGCCGCTTGGTCACCAGATCGGTGACAGTGATGCTGTTGCTTCCGGCGTCGGTAGAAATCAGGGTCGCCGGAATACTGCGGAATGTTCCGGAGACGATTTCCGCCGCCGCCAACTCCTTGCCGTCTTCGCTCTTGGTTCCGCGCGCGCGTAGTTGATCCCCGACCTTGATCTGGTCCAGCGTACCCGGCTTAGCGTCGTCGAACTTCACGGAGTTGGGAGCATATCGGCGGATGATCGTATCCTTCGAGATGTGGATCGCGATCAGATTGCTTGCCAGCGTGCCGGTCGACAGTGTGATCGTTTGCGTGGCTCCATCCATCGCCTTGACCACGCCGCCGACGCCATTCTTCTGCCATGCCTCGCGGTCCTGCTGCTGCTTTTCGGCGACATCGGACTTCTTCATCAGGACGGCAGTGGTCGCCGTGATCGACTTGCCATCCTCGGACGGAACACCGGCAACAAGTAGCCGATCGCCGACCTGGACATCGCTTAACTGAATTTCGGGAGCGCTCTTGAGATCGGTCTGGCCCGGCTCCATGCGCAACAGTCGCGTCGTCGGCAGAACCGCCACCGTCATCTCCGAGCCGGCATCCGTCTGCAGCGTGATCGAACTGCCCGAAATTGCCTTGACCGCACCTACAACTCGCGCCTTCTTCGAGGCAGATGGTTGGGAAGCGCCGGTCTGCGCCGTCGCCCACCCCTGCAGGGTCGATAGGCTCACCAAAACCGCAACGACTAGTAGCGAGACTCTCGCACTTCGAGATGGCAAAATAGTTCGCATTTCAGACCAACTACTACAAAACCATACAGGAAAGCGAGTTTCTGTTAAGAAACCATAAGTTTTGTAAATTGAGGAGGAAGTACCGATCGAGAAGATTTCCCCGGCGCCCATCGACCCTTTTTCCCATCTTGGCTATCTTGGCTGCAAAAGTTGGACGCTCGCAAACAAATTTGACATCGTCAACACGATTTCTTGTGTACATTGTCAGCCGAGATCGAAACATCCCGTCCTCGAGTTATCCAACGTTACCGCTACAACCAGGAGATCTTGCATGATCGATCCAGCGCACCATGGCAGTACGCATCCATTAACGGGCAAACGAGCCATCGCGGCTGTAGCGAAGCTCGTAGCTTTGGTTGTCTTCACCATCGGAACTCTACCCATGCTGGCGCAGACCTACACCGTTCTCTACAGGTTTCAGGGTCAAGCCGATGGCGGTTTTCCGGACGGCGGACTTCTCCGCGATGCCGCCGGCAATCTCTATGGCTCGACCGACATTGCCGGCATCCTAACCGATTGCGGAAATTATGGATGTGGAACCGTTTACAAGCTCACCGCCAATGGCCAGTTTTCCGTTCTTCATTCCTTCACCGGCCGGTCAGACGGGCAGAACCTCAATAACTACAGCTCGATGATTCAGGACTCGCAAGGCAATCTCTATGATCTAACCTCCAATGGCGGAGCCGGCAACAACGGACTTATCTACCGGATGAGTCCCACCGGAGCCGAACTGGTGCTCCACACTTTTCCTTCCAGTCCGAACGACGGCCTGGGACCCCAGTTCACCTTGTATCGCGATGCGAATACCGGCGTCATTTACGGCACTACCTTCGCCGGCGGAGCTCACAATTACGGCACCGTCTTTGCGGTGCCCAAGGCCGGAGTTAGCAACGACGTGATCCTGCACAGCTTCGGGGGTGCGGATGGAAGTTATCCGCAGGCGGGCGTGGTAAGCGACGCAGCCGGTAATCTGTACGGCACCACGGGTTCGGGAGCGGGATGCGGAACGGTCTTTAAGATGACACGGACTGGGGGCAACTTTACCGTACTGCATCACTTCACCTGCGCGCCTGACGGATTTCTGCCAGGACCAGTGATACTGGACGCGCAAGGGAATATCTATGGAGGCACCCTGGAAGGCGGCGACAGCCGGACTTGCCCTGCCTTCGGCTGCGGCATTATCTTCAAGCTGTCGCCAAGCGGTCAGGAGACCATCCTGCACACCTTCCGTAACACCGAAGGCTCCACTCCCAACGAGCTTATGTTCGACTCGCAGGGGAATCTGTGGGGCACTACGGCCTTTGGCGGCGCTCATAATAATGGCGTGATTTTTGAAATTACCTCCGACGGAACCTACATCGATCGTTATGACTTCCTGGGAGGGGCGAACGGCGGGGTTCCCTATTCCGGACTCATCCAGGACCCGCAGGGAAATTTCTACGGCACCGTCGGTGGAGGCGTTTTGCGCTGCGTTCAAAGTGGCTGCGGAATGATCTATAAGTTCACTCCCTGATGTGAACATTGCGATGCGGAGAGAGTTGATCCCGGTCGGTTTGCAAACCGCCCGTTGCTGCTTGCGGTTCAGCCTCGCGACATAACTCTCGACCCGATGAGTGTGCCATGTTTCGCTAGAACTTTCCGGCCCCCATTTGCGTAACAAAACTGGCAGGCCAACTTAAATGCAACTGCAAATCGAGAACCTCTCCAAGCGCTATCCCAACGGGACGCAGGCGTTGCAGGACGTTTCGCTGTCCATCCCTCAAGGCATGTTTGGATTGCTGGGGCCGAATGGCGCCGGCAAGTCGACGCTCATGCGAACCCTGGCCACATTGCAGGAAGCCGATAGCGGCAGCGCCCGCATGGACGGCATCGACGTGCTCCGCGATAAAGACCAGGTGCGCAAGGTGCTCGGCTATCTGCCGCAGGAGTTTGGCCTGTATCCCAAGGCTCCGGCCGAAACTCTGCTCTCGCACTTCGCCACGCTGAAAGGGATCGAGAACGCCAGGGAGCGGCGCGACGTCGTCCAGACGCTGCTCCGCCAGACCAATCTTTGGGATCATCGCAACAAGCCCCTGGGCAGCTTCTCGGGCGGAATGAAGCAGCGCTTCGGCATTGCACAGGCGTTGCTGGGCAATCCGCGGCTCATCATCGTCGACGAGCCCACCGCCGGGCTTGATCCCGAAGAGCGCGTGCGCTTTCACAACCTGCTAAGCGCGATCGGCGAGAACATCATCGTCATCCTCTCCACCCACATCGTCTCCGACGTGAGCGATCTGTGCCGGCAGATGGCCATCATTCATCAGGGACAGGTACGTGCCGCCGGCGATCCAGCGGCCTTGGTGCAGGCGCTCAACGGAACCGTCTGGAAGAAGGCGATTGATCGTGCGCAGCTCGCCGATTATCAACAGCGTTTTCGCGTGATCTCCATGCGATTGGTTGCCGGTAGAACCCTGCTGCACGTCTTGCAGAATGAGCTGCCTGAGCCCGGATTCGAGCCCGTGGTTCCCGACCTTGAAGACCTGTACTTCGCAACGATTCGCGGCTTCAACCACGGAGCGGCGAATTAACGATGCTGGCCAACATCTTCCTCTTCGAGCTGGGACAGCGCCTCAGGCGCATCTCGACGTACGTTTATTTCGTCGTCTTCTTCGCTCTCGGCCTGCTGTTCATGCTGATGTCCGGAGGCGCCTTCGCCAACGCCAGCGTCGACTTCGGTACCGGCGGCAAGGTGCTGGTCAACTCGCCGTATGGGTTGAACTCGGTCATCACGTTCATCTGCTTTTTCGGCATCGTGATCACGGCTGCCATCGCCGGGCAGGCCACTTATCAGGATGTCGAGAGCAACTCCGCCGTCTTCTTCTACACCGCTCCCATCACCAAGCTCGACTACCTCGGCGGACGTTTCCTCGCCGCCTTCGCCATACAGGTGCTGATCTTCAGCAGCGTCGGACTAGGAGCGTGGATCGGCTCCCTGACTCCGTGGCTCGATAAGACGCGCGTCGGTCCAGCAGATGACGGCGGCCTACTTCCAGCCGTACATCATCAATGTCTGGCCGAACCTGCTGTTCCTGACGGCGATCTTCTTCGCCCTGTCGACCCTCACGCGCAAGATGCTGCCCGTGTATGTCGCCAGCGTTCTAGTGCTGATTGGCTACTTCACTGTCGGCCAGTTCAACAACACCACGCTGACTGCCAGCGTCCGGGCGGCGCTGGCCGATCCGTTGGGCGGCGCCGCCATCGATCGCATCACTCGCTACTGGACGCCCTTCCAGCGCAATACGCAGCTCATTCCGTTGCAGGGAATTCTGCTGGCCAACCGCGCTCTTGTGGCTGGCGTGTAGGCGCGATCTTCCTGGTGTGCGCGTATGCTGAAATTCGAGTTCGCCTATCCCGCCGAGAAGAGCAAGCGCCGGCCAATCGCGGACGACAAAGAGCCGGTTCCGGCGACGCAAGCGCTACCCATCGCGCACCCTACGTTCTCCGCAGGCGCTTCCTTCCGCCATCTGCTTTCGCTGACGCGGATTCACTTCCGCGAGACCACCAAGAACGTCTTCTTCCTGGTGCTGATGCTGGCAGGGTTCCTGTTCGCAGTTATGACTGCGGCCGGTATCAACAATCCGCTCAGCACCCGAACCTATCCGGTTACATACCAGATGGTCGAACTAGCCGGAGCCGGCTTTTTCATCTTTGCGGTTGCCATCATCATCTTCTATTCCGGCGAACTGGTGTGGCGCGAGCGCGACGCCCAGCTCAACCAGGTGATCGACGCCTTTCCCGCTGCAGCGTTGGGTGCTTTTCAGCTCCAAACTTTTTGCGCTGATGCTGGTGCAGGTCGTGGTCGTCCTGCTGATCCTGGCATCGGGTCTCGCCGTCCAGATTGCCCAAGGCTTTCACCACTTCGAGCTCAGCCTCTACTTCCGCGAGCTGTTTCTGAACCGGCTGACCTCGCTCTGGATCCTGTGCGTGCTGGCGATGTTCGTCCAGACCATCGTCAACAACAAATATCTCGGCCACTTCGTGATGGTGCTGTACATCGTGGCCACCATTGTCGCTGCCGCCGGCAGGATTTCAGGATTACCTCTACCGCTTCGGCCAGACACCGCAGGTCACTTACTCCGACATCAACGGCTATGGCCCGTTCCTGCAGCCGCTCATCTGGTTCCGGCTTTACTGGATCATCGCCGCGATCCTGCTGGCAATCGTGACCAACCTGCTTTGGGTGCGCGGCACCGAGAGCAGCTGGCGCGTGCGCATGAAGCTCGCGGCGGCCAGATTCTCCCGCGCCTCGATAGCCGGCGCCGCCGTGTGCCTGGTGCTGATGCTCGGCGTCGGCGGCTACATCTTCTACAACACGCATGTGCTGAACCCTTACCGCACCACGTTCAAGATCGATGACGCGCGCGCGCAGTATGAGAAGAAATACCGACAATACTGGTCATCGCCGCAACCGCGCATTACCGACGTCAACACGCAAGTCGATTTCTACCCCGAAAAGCGCTCGGTTGCGATGCGCGGCACCATGTGGCTGGAGAACAAGACCTCGTCGCCCATCGATCGCGTCGCGCATCACGATTTGGCCGGTGGACCTGATTCCGGTCCCCAAGCAGCATATGAAGGTCGAGCAGCTAAGCTTCGCAGGCGGACAGACTCGCTGTCATCGAAGATCCTGCACTCGGCTTTTATCTGTACAAGCTTCCTGCGCCGCTGCCGCCGCACGGCCGCATTCGAACTCGACTTACGCCTGCAGTATGACAATCCCGGATTCGAGAATTCGCAACCCAATACCGACATCGTTCACAATGGCACGTTCATCAATGATCGCTACGGGCCCTATATCGGTTATGCGCAAGAAATCGAGCTGACCGATGACAGTACCCGCCATCGTCACGGCCTCGATAAGGCGCGACGCATGCCCAAGCTCGAGGATGTAGCTGCGCGCCAGTACAACAGCGTCAGCTTCGATGCCGACTGGATCAACTTCGACGCCACCGTCAGCACCACTCCCGACCAGATCGCCATCGCTCCGGGATACCTGCAGAAGGAATGGGTGGAGAATGGCCGCCGCTACTTCCATTACAAGATGGACGCGCCCATCCTCGACATCTACTCGTTTCAGTCGGCGCGCTATGCGGTGCGGCGCGACAAGTGGCAGAACGTCAATCTGGAAATCTACTACCAGCCCGGTCATGAGTTCGATCTCGACACCATGATGGAGAGCATGAAGGAGACGCTGGCCTATTGCTCGGCGAACTTCAGTCCCTTCCAGTTCCATCAGCTGCGCATCATCGAGTTCCCGCGCTATGGCACCTTTGCCGAGTCCTTCGCCAACACCATTCCCTTCTCCGAAGTCGATCGGTTTTCTCACCATGATCAGCGGCAAGCCAGACGCCGTCAACCTGCCGTTCTATGTGACGGCGCACGAGACCGGGCATCAGTGGTGGGCGCACCAGGTCATCTCGGCCTACGTCGAAGGCGATACCTCGATCGACGAGACCATGGCGCAATACACGGCGCTGATGGTGATGAAGCATCACTTCGGCTCCGAAGCGATGAAGAAGTTTCTGCGCTTCGAACTCGACCAGTATCTGCGCGGCCGCGCCAGCGAGCGTAACGAAGAAAATCCGCTGTACAAGGTCGATCAGAACCAGGGCTACATTCACTATCGCAAGGGCTCGCTGGCCATGTACGCCCTGCAGGACTACATCGGCGAGGACAAGGTCAACCAGGCCATCCGCGAATTCCTGAAGCAATATGCGTTCAAAGGCCCGCCCTATCCCACTTCGCTTGATCTGGAGAACTAGTTCCAGAAGGTCACGCCACCGCAATATCAGTACCTGTTCGACGACCTCTTCCGGAACATCACGCTGTACGACAACCGCGCCGTCTCTGCCGATTACGTCAAGCTGCCCGACGGCAAGTATCAGGTGAATCTAGTCGTCGAGGCGAAGAAAGTGCGCGCCGACGGCCGCGGACAGGAGCACAGCATTCCGGTCAATGACTGGATGGACATCGGGGTCCTGGATGCCGATGGAAAGTATCTCTACCTGGAGAAGCACAAGATCGATCAGGAGACGACCGATCTGACGATCACGGTGGATAAGCCGCCTGCCCAGGCAGGCATCGATCCCGTGGACAAGCTGATCGACCGCAATCCGGACGACAATGTTGTGGCGGTAACGAAGAAGTGAAAGCTCGGCCACTAATCACCACAGAGGACACGGAGAATTGAAATATAAGAATCTCCGTGTTCTCTGTGCCTCCGTGGTGAACTATTCGCCTTCTTACTTATCCATCTGCTGCGAAAGATAGACCCCGATCCCCATTTCCTTAATCGAGTGCAGCTGAGCCTCCAGGAAGTCGGCGTGCTTCTCTTCATCCCGCAACAGCGCTTCGAACAAGTCTTTGCTGCCCGCGTCGCCGGCTTCGGCGCAAAAGGCGACGTCATCGTTGTAGTCCTTGATCGCCTGCGCTTCCGATCCCAGATCGGCCTCAATTTGCTGCTGAACCGTCGTTCCAACTTCCGGCGTCAACGGAATATTCACCTTCGGCATCCCATCCAGGTAGACGATCCTCTCGATGAGGCGCTCGGCGTGATGCATCTCTTGCATGGCGCGGCCCTTCGTCGCACCGGCCAGCTTTCCGTAGCCCCAGTTTTCGCAGATCTCAGCCTGCACCATGTATTGCACGATTGCCGTCAGTTCATCACAGAGCGCCTTATTCAGGCGATCGATCACTTTCGCGTTTCCCTTCATCTAGAAAGCTCCTCGCTCTTACCATCAACGAGCTTACGGTATGTTTCTGCGAGATACATCACACTTTAGCGTGATATCCAAAACCGCAGCTCGGCAGGCTCCGTTCGAATCCAATGGCCGATGTCGCTCATCCATTTGCATGCGGAGGAAGATTTATGGCGATACCAAAAACATTCAAGATCGGCGGCGATATGGAAGTGAATCGCCTGGGCTTCGGAGCCATGCGAATCACCGGCAAAGGCATTTGGGGACCACCCAGGGACCTCGAAGAAGCGAAGCGTGTCCTGAAGCGCACGGTCGAGCTAGGCGTCGAACTTTATCGACACGGCTGACTCCTACGGACCCGCCGTAAGCGAGCCGCTGATCGGCGAAGCCCTGGCGCCCGTTCCCAAAGGGCCTGGTCATCGCCACCAAAGGCGGTTTCACGCGCCAGGGTCCTGACCAATGGCAGGCGGTTGGCCGGCCTGAATACCTGGCACAGCAAGTCGAGATGAGCCTGCGCTGGCTGAAGACCGATTCCATCGCTCTCTGGCAGCTGCACCGCATCGATCCCAAGGTTCCGGTAGAGGAGTCGCTGGCGCCTATCGCCAAGCTGCAAAAGCAAGGCAAGATCCGCCACGTCGGACTGAGCGAAGTGAAGCCGCATGAGATCGACCGGGCGCGCAAGGTGATCAACATCGTCAGCGTGCAGAACCAGTACAACCTCTCCGACCGGCAGCACGAGGATGTTCTGCAATACTGCGAGAAACATGGATTGGCCTTTATACCGTGGTTCCCGGTCGCCTCCGGCAAACTGGCAACGCCCGGCGGCAAGTTGGATGAACTCGCCAAGCGGCACGGAGCCACGGTGGCACAGCTCTCCGTTGCCTGGCTGCTGCATCGCAGCCCGGTGATGCTGCCGATTCCAGGCACATCTTCTGTAGCTCACCTGGAAGAAAATATGAAGGCCGCGGATATCTCGCTCTCCGACGCGGAGATGAAAGAGATTGAAGCTGCCGCAGCAGGAAAAGTCGCCGCATAACGGTGAGGAAGCAATTCTTCTGGAAAAATGAGGGTGCCCCGTTCTAGCCCCTCGTTTGGGCTAGGGCGGGGCAACTTTGGGTTCCACCTGCTACGGTCGACGCCATTACCACGGCAGCAGGAGAGTCACTTCAGCTGCGCGAGGGCTTTCTTGACCTTGTCCGCATCGGGGCCATCGGGATTGCCCTTGAGGTACGCCTCGTAGCTCTGCCGCGCGTCCTCCCGATCCCCTAATTTCTGCTGA
This sequence comes from uncultured Acidobacteriaceae bacterium, assembly GCA_963698845.1. GTDB lineage: Bacteria > Acidobacteriota > Terriglobia > Terriglobales > Acidobacteriaceae > Bog-257. Next base: position 1,122,053 of record CAVOSH010000002.1, on the reverse strand, counting down.
GCCTGGGCCAGTCCGATCAATGCGACGGGCGAGCCAGGTTGCAGCGTCAGAGCCTCTTTCAAACGCGATTGCGCCGCCCGGTAGTTCTTGTCCTTCAAGTAGTAGTAACCAACGTCGATATCTTCCGCAGCTTGCTTTTCATCGTTCGGCGCGACATTGGCAGCATCGGCCGCCGGAGACGACCAGCACGAGTGGAAGATGACGTCGATGCAGTGGGGATCGAGCTTGTTGAGCGTGCGTTTCACGCCTGACTTGGCAGGAGGCGTGGTCTGCGTTCCTTGATCGGGCGTGGGAGCGTCTGGCGGAGTCGGAGGCTGCTGCGGACGTGAGGTGCTCTCCCCGGAGGGCGCTTGGTTAGTCGTCGACTGCGCCGACAGAATCGTGGCGACAGCGCACGCGAACAGGCATATCCAGCAAACTCGGCGCACAAAAATCACAGGATCATTGTAATGCGGCTCGCGTCTAGCGCGTCTAGTCGAGATGCGGCTCCGGAGCTTCCTAAATGCGGGTGCCCCGTTCTAGCCACTCACTTGGGCCAGGGCGGGTTCATCGATCCTAACTGGCCACGGCAGGCGCACTCACCCGTCGCGGCAGCAACTCACCGATACGTCGAATCTGCGCTCCCACGCTGCGCAGCTTCTCTTCAATATGCTCGTAGCCGCGATCGATGTGGTACACGCGATCGATAATGGTCTCGCCATCAGCGACTAAGGCCGCAATCACCAGTGACGCCGAGGCGCGCAGGTCGCTGGCCTGCACCGCAGCCCCGCTCAGAGGAGTCCGTCCGCGCACCACCGCCCGGCTGCCTTCAATCTTGACATTGCCGCCCATGCGCACCAACTCCTGCGCATGCATAAAGCGGTTCTCGAAGATGTTTTCCGTGATGATGCTGGTGCCTTCTGCCTGCGTCGCCAGCGCCATGTACTGCGCCTGCATGTCCGTCGGGAAACCCGGATATTCCTCGGTAATGATGTCGGCGCACTTCATCGGGCCGTTGCCGACGATGCGGACCGACTCGCCATTCCTCTGCACGGTCACGCCGCAGTCTTCCAGCTTCGGCAGAAGCACGTCGAGGTGAACGGGATCGCAGCCGGTGACCAGCAAGTCGCCTCCAGTCAGCGCGCCGGCAATGATGAACGTTCCTGCCTCAATGCGGTCGGGAATGATGCGATGCCGCGCGCCGTGCAACTTATCGACACCACGCACGCGAATTTTATGGGTGCCCGCGCCCTCGATCTGCGCCCCCATTTTGTTGAGCAGGTTCGCCAGATCCACGACTTCGGGTTCGCGCGCGCAATTTTCCAGAACCGTCTCGCCTTCGGCGAGAGTTGCGGCCATCAGCAGGTCTTCGGTTCCGGTGACCGTGATCTTCTCGAAGACGATCCGCGCACCCTTCAGCCGCTCGGCCCGGGCTTCGATGTAGCCGTGTTCCTGGGTGATCTTTGCTCCAAGCTTCTCCAGTCCCTTGAGGTGTAGATCGATGGGCCGCGCTCCGATGGCGCAGCCGCCTGGCAGGGACACGCGAGCTGTCTTCATGCGGGCGAGCAGCGGACCTAGCACCAGCGTCGAGGCACGCATGGTCTTGACCAGTTCGTAGGAAGCTTCGGGATTCACCAGGTCGCGGCAGCAGATGGTGGTGCGATGCTGTGCGCGCCCGTAGCCCAGTTCGACCTCGGCGCCCATCGCCGCCAGCAGCTTGCGCTCGGTCTCAATGTCCCGTACCTGCGGGATATTTTCCAGGATGACGGGCTCTTCGGTGAGCAGGGCCGCGGCCATCGCCGGCAGCGCGGCATTCTTTGCACCGCTGATTCGCACGGTGCCCAGCAGCGGATTGCCGCCGCGAATGACAAACTTGTCCATCAGAGAGTTTCCTAACCTAACACTGCGAAACGTACCTACACTCGAACGCCGAACTTATGGATCAAGGCGCTAACCTCATTTTACGAGTAATCTGGCCAGGAGTCCGTACGGCAGTTGCTTACCTTGGAGATGCGGCGCTTGTAGCAAAACCAGAATGCGACCTGAAAAGCTGAGCTGTCGAGGCTACGAAATCAGACCGAAAAACTAGTGGCCCGAAGGATACGAATCGGCGCAAGAATGCGGAGGCCGAAACGTTCCCTTTATGATCCGCGAAATATATAGCACGGGTGCCTGTGGAAAGCAGAAAATTCCCGAGCTCCCGGCTGGCGTAAGTCGCCAAGCTGCAGCTATGATTCGGCACGAAAGTTATAGCTGCGTCAGCCTTCAGACGGCACATAAAACGTGCTTTTGAGCGGCGCAAAACGCTGATCAACGAAACGAGGAGTCTGGAAATCGTCATGGCAAAAAAGAAGATTGTATTTCTCGCATCGATCATCACCCTGATCGCCGCTGCCTGGTCATCGGCAACACCGGCAGCGGCGCAGGATCAGTCCGAGCAAAGTCATCCCTAACTCCATCTGGGTGGGCGCAGACGGCAAATTCGAAAGCGATCCCGACACGGCGCTGGTGCAGTTCGGCATCTCGGCGCAGGAGGAGAAGCTGCAGGACGCGACCCAGAAGGCGACGCAGGCCGCCGAGCAGGTGCGGCAACTGCTGCGCTCCAACGGGATCGATCCCAGCGAAGCCCAGATCAGCCGCTTCGCCACCCAGCCGGTCTACGACTACAAAAACGCCAAGCGCAAGCTGGTGGGCTATCGCGTGGACGCCAACATCAGTATCAAGGTAAAGGATTTCTCGAAGATCGGACCGATCTCCGAAGGCCTGTCCAACATGGAAGTGACCGACACCTCCATCAGCTACCAGCTCGACAACATCGATGCCGCCAAGATCAAGGCTGTGCAGGACGCCCTGCGGCGAGCCCACGACGAGGCCAACGCCGTGGCCCAGGCCAGCGGCCGCGGCTTGGGCGAGCTGTCGTATGCATCGGTCGATACCTTCGAGCAGCAACCTGTCCGCCCCATGATGATGAAGGCGCAGACCGCTGCCGGTATCGCTGCGGCACCTCCGGCGACCGCCGAGTTCAGCGCGGAAAAGATCACCGTTACCGCACACGTGAACGCGCTCTATAGCCTAAAATAAGCTGCACCTGGGTCGCGCTGTGGCGAAAACCAGCGCGACTTTCCGATTGCCCCGGCGTTCAAGCTATATAGCCGCCTGCTTCACTTCGGAGGAGTTTATGAGAGCTATTGTCGCGCTGCTGACGGCGACGCTCAGTGTCGGCATCGCCATTCCGGCTTGCTCACAGACCAGCCAGGATTCGCCTCATCTGACTCCCCGCAACGGCGTCGTGACTGCGGCTCCGGCTGATCCGCCACCGGTGCGGTTCGTCAGCGTGCCTCAGGCACCAAGATTCCTCTGACGCTGAAGCAGGGCATCACCACCAAGAGCGCGCGCCCGGGCGATCCGGTTTATGCGCAGACGGCATTTCCCATCACGCAAGATAATCAGATCGTGATTCCTGCCGGGACCTTCGTGCAAGGCGAGGTTCGCGCAGTTGTGCGTCCTGGACGAGTGAAAGGGCGTGCCGAACTCCAGATGAGCTTTACTTCCATGATCTTCCCCAACGGCTATACGGTGATGCTGCCTGGCGCGGTGCAGAACACTCCCGGCTCGACCACCAACAGCATGAAGGGAAAGGAAGGCACGATCCAGGGCGACAGCAGCAAAGGTAAGGACGTCGGCACCGTTGCCGCAGCCACCATTCCGGGAGCGGGCATCGGCGCGATTGCCGACGGAGGCAAGGGCGCTGGCATTGGCGCAGCCAGCGGCGGAGTCCTCGGATTGGCTACGGTCCTCCTCACTCGCGGGCCCGAAGTCACGCTGGGCACGGGAGATTCGGTGGAGATGGTGCTGGAGAGCACGATCGAGCTGGATCCCGCGAAGATGCATCGAGCCAGTGACGCAATAGTCGTCGCCATTGCTTTGAATTCTACGACCACAAAGTGTCTAATTTTTGATCACCACCTCCGTCCAATAATTGGACATTCTCGCGCTGTTTTCCTCAGCGTTCACCAACCCGTCGAACTAAGCCTCACTGTTTCTCACAGACTTAGTTTTTCTCAACCGAGTGGCTGTCCACCTGCTCCTATGGGAATAGCACGCAAGAGTCAATGTAACCAGCACCTACGACGACTTAGGTGCTCAAAGCTTCTTCAAGTCAAAGCCGTAGTGTGCCTTGCTGCTCGGTTCCAGGATTGGGACTGAGAACGGCGAAGCTATGCCTAACTTGCGCGAGGCGCCAAAACAATGAAACTTGAAAACAATCGCCGCTGCTGGTTGGCCGCTTACACGCGCTCGCGCCACGAGCAACAGGTGGCCAGTCAGCTCGGTCAGAAAACCCTGGAGTATCTTCTGCCGACCTACGAGCGGCTCACCCGCTGGTCTGACCGGATCAGAGGCGTCACCATGCCGCTATTCCCCGGCTACATCTTCGTGCATATCTGTGAGGACGAGCGCGGGCTTCTACTGGAGACGGTAGGCATCGTCCAACTCGTCTCCGTTGCAGGCAGAGCCGGCGCTCCTCGCCGACGAGGACGTCGAGCGGCTGCGCTCCTGCATGTCCCGGCATAGCCGATATTGAGCCCCATCCCTATCTGAGAATTGGACACCGGGTGCGCGTGAAACACGGCCCGTTCGCCGGGATGGGAAGGCACGCTGCTCGAAAAGCAAAATTCCCGTCGCCTGGTCGTCAACGTCGAGCAGATCATGAAGTCGATCGCCGTCAACATCCACAGCGCCGATGTCGAACCCGCTTAGCCCCTCTCAGCCGCTCCGATCTGGCTGTCGCTAATCCTCATGAGTAGCTCCACCCGCTTGCTTTCTGCCGTCGACAACTCGCAGTTCGAGGCCGCCGATTCCACTCGCCGCTCTGCGTCGATGCTTGCGACCTTTGAAAAGCTGCTGGATTTCAGCGCTGTGGTTGCGGCCGTCTTTGTCGCCGACGCCGCCTATACCCTGTTGGAGCCCGCCAGAGCCGTCTATTACTCGACTTCGACGATTTGGATTGCTGCCGGCGGCTTCGCCACCCTGTTCGTTTTTCTTTTTGATCGTCACGGAGGATACCTGCCGTGCGTCAGCTTACTGGCGATTCGCGAGACAGAACGCATTCTGCGCGTGACCTTACAGACATTCTCCATCGCGCTGATTGCAGCCTATTTTTCACTGGTGTCAGCCTCGCGGCTGGCGCTCGGCTTGGTGGTGGCCTTGGTACCGGTGTTTGTCACCTTGGAGAAATGGGAGTCCCATCGCCTCCTGCGCCGGCTTCGCAGCAAGGGCTATGGCACGCGACGCGCGCTGATCCTGGGCACCGGCAGTGCGGCTCGTCGAATCTACACCGCGCTGGTCGGCTCTCCCAAGTTTGGCGTGGAGCCGGTAGCCTTTATCGACGAGAGTGAGGCAGCGGCTCCTGCCGAAATCTATCGAGTGTGCCTACCATCGCGAACACTCAGCTCGCGTGATTTCCGGCCCGCTCTGTCCGGCAATCTTCCGCCAGCTCAACGCCTCCGTTCTGGTGATCGCCAATGAAATGCCGGACCGTGAAGCCATGCGGCTCATCCTGACCACTGCGGCGGATGCCGGCGTCATAACCTACTTCGCTCCGGGCGAGTTTCTGGAGCCCGGCTACTGGCTGAACTACTCCGAACTGGACGGCATCATGCTGGCCCAGCTCTCCCGAGGCACAACCCGCGTCGTTTACGAGTTCGGCAAACGCCTCCTCGACCTGGTCGGATCCTCCACACTGATGCTCCTTTTTGCACCCTTGGCAGCCCTGATTGCGGGCCTGGTGAAGCTATCCTCCCCCGGCCCGATTTTCTTCCGCCAGGAGCGCGTCGGCAAAGAAGGACGCCTCTTCCCGATGTACAAGTTTCGCTCGATGTATGTCGAGGCGCCAAAGTACGGTTACTCACCGACGGCTGGAGTAGATCCGCGAGTAACCCCGGTTGGACGCTTTCTCCGCCGCACCAGCCTCGACGAGCTACCCCAATTGATCAATGTGTGGCTGGGACAGATGTCGCTCGTGGGTCCACGGCCGGAGATGCCTTTCATCGTCGAAGGTTATACGTCCTTGCAGCAACAGCGTCTGGCGGTAAAGCCGGGTATAACCGGGCTGTGGCAGATCAGCGCCGATCGGGCATTCCTCATTCACGAAAATATCGAGTACGACATGTATTACTTTCGGCTGAACATTTTCTATCTCTCCGTGCCGCCGCTGCGCGAGCGCGTCGAAGACATTGCTCCTCTATCGCAGGATATGCTCGCCACCATTGCCAAAACCTACACTCGTCCGAAACTCCGCATCTCCGACTCAGCCATGGCTGATCTGGGACGATATCCCTGGCCGGGAAACATTCGCGAGCTGCGTAATGTTTTGGAGCGCGCCAGCATGGTCGCGGAAAACGGCGTGGTGACGCCGGAGCACCTGAATTTTCACGCGACCCTCGCACACGACGCACCCTCCACTGAACACCTGTGCGGAACCTTGCGGGACATGGAGCGCACCTACATTAATCTCGTACTGCACGACGAGGGCGGATCCATCGAACGTGCCGCTCGCCGGCTCGGTATTCCCACGCAGTTCGCTTTACAACAAGATGAGGCGCCTCGAAATCCCTCAAGGTACCGGGCGGCTCTCCCTCGCGTAAGCTGCCGGATTTCCGCCGGCTGCGAAGCCAACCTTGCCCCCAAGCCCGCACTCTTACTGTATAGTTACTGGCTATGTGGACCCTCACCCGGCTTCCGGAATTTTACCGCACGTATCAGGCCAACGATCCGCATTGGACCACTGCGGAAGCTGCGGCCAGCCTGCAATTCCCCCTGGGCTTGATCGTGGCGGTGATTCTCGCCACCCCGTTCTGGACTGCGGTTGCCGTATTCGTCCATCATCTCGCGAAATAGTCCTCGTTCAAACCGGCACTCGCACTCAGTTATCATGAATTCACAAGCTCTTCTGGTTCAGCACTGGGGTAAAAACTGTTCATGTCCGACGCTTTCATTTGTGATGTGATTCGAACTCCTTTCGGCCGCTACGGCGGTGCGTTATCGACCGTGCGCACCGACGATCTGGCGGCAATTCCGATCAAAGTGCTGGTCGAGCGCAATCCCTCCATCGACTGTGAATGCAATCGATGACGTGATCTTCGGCTGCGCCAATCAGGCCGGCGAAGACAATCGCAACGTCGCGCGCATGGCGCTGCTGCTGGCCGGCTTGCCGCAGACCGTTGCCGGTACGACCGTGAATCGCCTTTGCGGCTCCAGCATGGACGCCATTGCCATCGCCGCGCGCGCCATCAAGACCGGCGAAAATTCGCTGCTCATCGCCGGCGGAGTTGAGAGCATGTCGCGCGCGCCGTTTGTGATGGGCAAGGCTGACGCGGCCTTCTCCCGCGCGATGAAGCTGGAAGACACCACCATGGGCTGGCGCTTCGTGAATCCTGCGATGAAGACCCTTTACGGCACCGACTCGATGCCCGAGACAGGCGAGAATGTTGCCGAAGAGTTCACGGTGTCGCGTGAAGATCAGGACGCCTTCGCCTATCGCAGCCAGCAGCGGGCTGCGGCCGCGATCCAGAGTGGCGCACTGGCCGAAGAGATCACGCCGGTGACGATCACGCCGCGCAAAGGGCCACCTATTATCGTCGACAAAGACGAGCACCCACGCGGCGGACACCACTCTAGAAGGTCTGGCTGCGCTCAAACCAGTGGTCAAATCGAATGGCACAATTACCGCAGGCAATGCATCTGGCATAAACGATGGCGCCTGCGCCGTCTTGATGGCGTCGGAAGGAGCTGTGAAGCGCTACGGTCTGAAGCCGAAGGCTCGCGTTCTTGCCTCGGCGGTCGCCGGAGTCGCTCCACGCATCATGGGAGTAGGACCGGTGCCGGCGGTGCGTAAGGCTCTAGCGCTCGCAGGATTGACCGTGGCGGACATGAACGTCATCGAGCTCAACGAAGCGTTCGCTTCGCAGGCGCTGGCTGTATTGCGGGAGCTGGAGATCGCCGACGATGCTCCGCATGTAAACCCTAACGGAGGCGCAATTGCGATCGGTCATCCTTTGGGAGCCAGCGGAGCACGCCTGGTCAGCACAGCCGCACTCCAACTGCAACGCACCGGCGGACGCTACGCCCTCTGCACCATGTGCATCGGCGTAGGACAAGGCATCGCGATGGTTCTGGAGAGAGTGTGAGCTTGGGGGGACTACGCCTTCCACATGTGCGTTATCACGTGGCGATGAAAATCGATTAGCCCGGGAAGCCGGCTCACGTTCTGCCGGTAGGCAATTTCAATCTTCAGGACCCAGAGGCCGGACACGGCGACCAGCGTCAGTATTGCCCAAAGCACGCTCCGCCGCCATGTCCGTCCGCTTGTCAATTTACTGACCTACTTGCCGCTCAATTCGAAATCCACCATCGACTTGACTGCGTCGTAAGGCGTTCCAGCGTTATTGAAGCCCACCACGCGTCGTCCGTTGATGAAAAACGTCGGCGTACTGTTGACGTCGAGTTTCTGCCCCAGGTCGATCGAGTCGTGGACCCGCTTCTCCGTCTCCGGCTTGGCCGCGCAAGCTGCGATTTCGTCCGGATTGCCGCCTGCATCTTTGACGTAGCCCTTCAGCATCTGGTCAACGTTCTGCTCGGTAATTTGTTCCTGATTGGCGTAGACGGTAGGAATGAACTTCCAGACCGCGTCGTTACTTGCACGTCCCAGGCAGTCGAGATACTTCGCCGCCGTCATGGCCCAGGGATGCTGCGCCAGCGGGAAGTTGGCAAAGATCAGCCTGGCCTTGGGCTCTTCTTCCATCAGCTTCGTGATGTTCGGCTGCGCCGCTTTGCAGGCTGGACACTCCAGATCGCCGAACTCGACGATGGTGACCGGCGCGTCCTTGGAACCGTGCTCGCGGACCACTCACTCCCTTCAAGATTTCGCGGGCATCGGCGAACGGATCGGCGCCGAACGGCACCAGGTCGCCGGTGAAGGCGAACTTCTGATCGGGCGTGACATATATTCGGGTGACCTGCTGCCCTTTAGGCGTGCTGAAGACGACGGTCGCCTGCGAAATCCCTGCCGCTTCCGACGGCTTGATGTCGGCAATCTTCCAAGCTCAGCTCGGTGTTCCATCCGAACATCTTCTTGAGGAAGGAGTCGAACGTAGCCTCGCTGGGCAACGAACCATTGCGCTGGCGGAGAAGACGATTGGGCAGAGGAGCGCCGGGCTTCGCCGCTCCCGCATTCTGGGCGACGGAGGAGATGCTGGCGACCAAAAGGCCAGCGACGATCACGATTCGTGTGAACAGGTTCATGGTTCCTTTCAAGTGGGGCACTTGGCAGTTAGCACTTGCCATTAGCCAATGTCGGCGACTGTCCTTTGCTAATTGCCAAGTGCTAACTGCTGCTTTTCTCGCATACTTCAACCTTCGCGGCGATCGGATAGCGCCTGCCGAATCCAAACGCCTTCTCCGATATCTTCAGCCCGGGCGCCGCCTGCTGGCGCTTGTACTCGCTCTTGTCCACCATGCACGCCACCTTACGCACCAACTCCGGACGGTAGTCGTGTGCCGCCGCAATCTCCTCCGGCGCGCGATTCTCTTCAACATAGTCTTCCAGGATGTGGTCCAGCACGTCGTAGTCGGGAAGCGAGTCGCTGTCTTTCTGATCGGGACGCAACTCCGCCGACGGCGGCTTATCGATGGTCGACCGCGGAATGACCGGCGAGCGCGAGTTCACATAATTCGCCAGTTCGTACACCAGCGTCTTCGGCACATCGGAGATCACCGCCAGCCCACCGCACATATCGCCATACAGCGTGCAATATCCCACGCCTAGTTCCGACTTGTTGCCGGTGGTCAGCAGCAGGCTGCCAAACTTGTTGGAGATCGCCATCAACAGCGAACCGCGAATGCGCGCCTGAATGTTTTCTTCGGTGACGTCGGCGGCTCGTCCGGCGAAGACCGGCCCGAGCGCCTTGGTGTATGCCTCAAACATGCCGCCAATCGGAACCAGCTCGAAGCGTATGCCGAGATTGCGCGCCAGCTCCGCGGCATCGTCGATGCTGCCTTGGGAAGAATACGGGCCGGGCATGCCGACGCCGATCACGTTCTCTCTGCCCGAGCGCATCCACCGCCACGCACGCGGTCAGCGCCGAATCGATGCCGCCGCTCAGTCCCAGAACCGCCCGCCGAAAGCCGCACTTGTGTACGTAATCGCGCGTGCCCAGCACCAGCGCGGAGTAGGCGCTCGCCACCACGTCGTTATTGCGCGGATGAATTTCGCCCGTCAACGATTCCGTGTCGAACCAGACCAGGTCCTCTTCGAACGACTTGGCCTGCGCAATCACCGCGCCGTCCGGCCCCAGCGCAAGCTCGAGCCGTCGAAGACCAGGCTATCGTTGCCGCCGATCTGATTCACCATGGCAACCGGCACGCGATAGTTCCTGGCGATGGTCGCCAGCATGTCGCGGCGCAACTCGCGCTTGTGCAGGTAGAAGGGCGACGCTGAGATGTTCAGCAGCACCTTGCCGCCGGCGCCGATCAAGTCTTCGACCGGATCGACGCCATAGAGTCGGCGGTCCCAGAAATGCTTGTCGTTCCACGCGTCTTCGCAGATCGTCAGCGCCAACTTCCGGTCTGCCGCCGTAAACAGCTCCTGGTGATCGGCCGGCGCAAAGTTCCGCATCTCGTCGAAGACATCGTAGGTGGGCAGCAACCGCTTGGATTGCACGAAGGCAATCTTGCCGTCGCGCAACAGTGCCGCGGAATTCAACACCGACTTGCCAGTCGCGGATTTCGCCTGGGTCACCAGCCCGCAGATCACGCTGATGCCTTGGGTCTCGCGCGCAATGGTTTCGGCTGTCTGCCAGTTGCGCTCGACGAAAGACGGTCGCTCGACCAGGTCGCGAGGCGGATAGCCGCAGATGGAAAGTTCGGGAAAGAGGATGAGATCGGCGCCACCGTCGCGGGCGCGCCGGGCAAATTCGATGATCTTGGCGGAATTGCCGGAGAAGTCCCCGATGACCGTGTTGATCTGGCCCAGTGCAATCCTCACGCTATCAGTGTAATGGCGAGGGCTTGCGCGCGCCAAATGACGCATTCGCGGCCTGGACGCAGCGCAGGCATCAGCGGATGCGTGTTCAAATCCGCAAACTGCCAGTGTGGCGGAGGCGGACACCGGACGACGCCGCCCGGACTGGTGTCGACCGACGGCGGATAGGGCGCCGGCTGTCGCAAGTCTCGGCCGCTGACCCTGATCTTCCGGCTGCTCGCCCGGCCGGCGCAGCGTAGGAGCATTGGCGGGCTTGGGCTGCTGCCTTCTTCTCAGCCACCTCCGTCTCCTCCGAGGGCAGCTCGACTTCGCGCTCGGTGCGCACGATCTTCTCGCCGTCGACCGTCATGATCTCCAGCCGCGTCACGAAATCGCCCTGGAAGCGCACGAACTGGACTTCCTGCGGCGGATCGCCGTAGATCCATTCTTCGTAGTCCGCGCCGGTGTCGTCTTTGTCGCGAATTTTCTTCGGCGGCCGCCCTTTGGCGTAAATCACCATGTCGCGGTCCATGCCGACCAGGACCTTGTGCTTCTTGATGGCGTCCTGGACCTTGGGAGGCAGCGTCTTCTCGTACGCCTCGGCTTCGGTGAGCGCCTTGAAGTCGAAGACCGGCGCGAGCAACTGCACGCACCTGCTCGCCGGTCAGTCTCCGGGACGTATTTGTCGAAGGCGAGCGTCACGGTCGAGCCGTTGGCCTCCAGGCTTTGCGGAGCGCCGCCACCCACCGGCGTGCAGTGTGCCCACCGGCGCCGATGGACACGTGCTGATACCACTTCTGCTTCTTCTTGCCGCCACCGTTGATGTCGAGGACGATCGACTTCTCTTTGAACTCAACGTTGGTGATGATGACGCGGTCGCCAGGCTTGGCCGCGAATCCGTGCTCCGCCACCATCGACGCCACCTGCTGATCGCGTGGGGCTGACCTTCCCGTTCTTGATGGCCAGCCCGTCGTCCCCGTGGGGAAGACACGTGCGCACGAACACGCGCTCGGCGGTCAGATCGCGCATGACCAGCAAACGGGTCTGCGCGTCATCTTGTCGGATGCGGCTGGACGATTTGTTGTCGCCGGCGAAACACCGCCATCGGCAACAGCAGCAAGGCTGCCACGAGGAGCGAGGATGAAAGGCGCTGCATGGAGAACCCCGTTTGTCGTTGATTATATGCCCAGACCGGCCTGCCGGACAGCTACTAGGATTTGATGCCGGAGAGACGTATCGTGGAGAGCTGGTTCGGCGGCGACATGGATCTCAGGCTGTGGCAACTTGCGAATCGGCAGCATGCGAAACCACGATCAAGCCCAGCACGATGGCAGCCGCTCCCGTCATGCTCGCCTCCACGCCATATTTTCCGCCGGTCATCCAGTTCGGTCCGTAGGCCTCGGTATAGCGCAGCAGGTTGTAATTGCGGAAGCCGCTGAGAGGCAGCCCGAGTAGCAGTCCCAGGGTCAGATTCCAGCCAAAATGAATCCCCCACGGCAGCCACAAGGCGCGCGTACGCAGGTAGGCAATCGACAGCAGGATGCCGATCAGGACGGTGTTGGCGATGCCCCAAAGTCCTGGCGCCCGGATTGAGGAAGTGCAGCACCCCGTAGATGGCGGAGAAGACAATCACCGCCGGCACCGCGCCGATCGCCTTCTCCAGATGCTGAAAGGGATAGCCGCGGAACATCAACTCTTCCGCCAGCGCGCCGCATAGCAAAGCCAGGATCGACGGCAGCAAGGTTAGGGAGCAGCCGCAGCGCCATCAGGTTCACGGTGCGGAAGTGACCGCAGAAAGTAAATTGGCGCGACCGCTACCGCCGTCAGCACGCACACCCAGAAGAATGCCCAGCGACAAACTGCTTCAGCCAGCCTTTCACGCGCGGCAGACCCTGCGCGGCGATGCGGTGATCTTCAACGTGATCGCCCACCGTCAGCAGCCAGATGAAAATGCCCAGCAGCAGCAGCGCCCACAACGGACGGAAGATGAATTCGACGCGGAAGGGATGCTGCTCGGCGGCCTCGTGTCGCGATATTGCCGGAGACAAAGAATGCCAGCGGCGGATAGCAGCAGAGAAAACACGGACGCCCAGAGCGGCTGCAGTTTTCCCTTGTCGTCGGTGAACATGCTCATACCCTGGCCGTTTGCCCCTTCATCGCCGAGTGAAATTGCAGTCCCTCGGCGCGCAACCTGAAAATTCAGCGGCTGCCCGCCGTGCTCGCGAATGGCATCTTCCACTCGTTGCCGAGTGCCCTTCTCGATCAGCACAATGACGCAGCCGCCGCCGCCGGCGCCGCAAACCTTCGCGGCCCGCGCGCCGTTCGCCATTGCCGCCTCCATCAGCTTATCAATTAATGGAGTGCTGATGCCGGGCGCATTTGTGCGCCGCAGCTTCCACTCTTCCCGCGATCAGCCTCTCGACGTCATCCCACTGCTGCTGCCGCAAGCGCCCGATGCATGGCCTGGGCGATGCGCGAGATCTCGGCGAAATTGTGAATCACCTGCTTATCGCCGTTGATGTGCTGCTTGAAAACTTCCCAGTTGTTAATCCCCGACTGCCGGGGCGCGCCGGTGTAGAACAGCACGAAGCGCTGATCCACTTCGTCCAGCGAAACCGGAATTGCCTCGCGCTGCACGCCGTCGACGTCCAGATGGATCGCGCTGACGCCGCCATACATTGCCGGATAGTAATCCTGGCAGCCGGTGGGCACCCGGATCAGCTGTGCCTCGACATTCTGCGCGATCACCCGAAGCTGCTCGATATCGATCTCGCGGCCGCAGAAGCGCGCCAGCGCCGCGCTGGTCGCGATCATCAGCGCCGAAGAACCGGAGATGCCCGCGCCGGCCGGCGATTCCGAATGTGTCTCCAGCGTGAATCCGCCCTGGGGCTGGAAGAAGCGAACCAGATAAGCCGCCAGCGCGTGGGTATACGATTTCGCCGCCAGCAGTTCGTCCAGGCTGGCAAACCGCTGCTCGCGGCCGGTGTCGTGCGACTTCAGAAAAATCTCGCGCCCCGCCTGCGGCGTGATCTTGCAAGCCGTCAAAATGCCGAGCGCGATGTTCACGCTGACCGCTCCGGGATGAAACAGGTAGAGCGGCCAGATGTCGATGGTGCCGCCGGCCAGATCGGCGCGGCATGGCGCGGTGGTGAGGATCGTCTCCTCGCTCCAGCTGCGATATGAATTGCGAAAAGGATTGCATCCTACGATTCGGCCCCGTTTACCACTTCCCTGCCCGCCGTGATGACCTCGCTGACAATCTGCGCGACATCGTCCGGCGTTGTGCGATGATTCACAAAACACGCACGCAAGGCAGAACTTACCCTGAATACTCGCGTTGGATAAGAATACCTTTCCCCGCCGCACTATGCGCTGCAAAATCGCCTGATTCAGCGCATCAAGATCGCGGTGCGGTGCCACGCTTGTGCAACATAGCGGAAACAAACCGCGCTGAGCGGCACCGGCGCCAGCACTTCCAGCTCGGCTTCGCTGCCGATAAGCTGACCAGCCGCTGCGCATTTTGCAAATCGTTGCGGATTGCCTCGCGAAACTTCTCCATCCCGTGATAGCGCAGCGACAGCCACAGCTTCAGCGCGCGAAAGCGCCGCGACAACTCCATCGATTCCTCGAAGAAGGCGAAGCTCTCGACCGGATCCTCCAGCAACGATTTGGCATAGTCGCCGGTGTGCGAGAACGCACGCTGCGAGCCGCGGCGGGATCGCGATAGAGCAGGCAGCCGCAATCCACCGGCTGATACAGCCACTTGTGCGGATCGAGTGAGAGCGAGTCAGCCTGGTTCAGCCCGGCAAACTTCTCCGGCTCGGCGATCGACGCCAGCGCGCCGTAGGCGCCGTCGATGTGGAACCACGCGCCGCACTCCCGCGCGATTCGCAGCCAGCTCCCGCAGCGGATCGATGCTGCCGGTCGCGACCGTTCCGGCCGAGCCCACAATCGCAATCGGCGTCAGCCCGGCAGCAACGTCGCGGGCGATCGCTGTCGCGCAGTTCATCCGTGCGCATGCGAAACTCGTCGTCGCACGGGATAAGCCGCAGATTGTCGCGTCCGATACCCAGCAGCGCCACCGCCTTGGGAATCGACATGTGCGCCTGCTCCGAGGCATAGACTGTTCCCGGACGCGCGCCGTGCTCATTCGCCGGCAGGCGCGACTCGCGCGCCATCGCCAGCGCCATCAGGTTTGCCGGAGACCCGCCGCCGGTCAGGCTGCCTGTGAAACCCTTACAGCCGATAGCCTCCGCCAGCCAGCCGACGACCGTGCGTTCTATGGTTACGGCCGATGGTCCTGACCGCCAGGCGGTGGTGTTCTGGTTCAGCACGCTGGCCAGCAGATCGGCTGCAGCGGCCACCGGCTCACCCGATCCGAAGACGTAGCCGAAGAAGCGCGGGCTGTTGGGACGGCAGCCGTCGATCACCTTGGTCAGATCATCGAGCGCCGCTTCGCCCATGCCCTGCTCCGGCAACTCGCGCGAAAACCACGCCTCGCGTATCGCGTCCGGTTACGTCGGGAAAGCTCGGACGCTCAGGCACGTCGCCAGATACTCCAGCGAGAGGCGCGTGATGCGCTCGAACACAGCTTCGTACTCGGCCTGCGACAGTACCAGTGGATTCATGAGCGATTGAGGTCCCAGGCAATGACTGGGAATGGTGGGACATTCATTGTATCGCGAGCGGGCTACAGCTCGTGATAGCTGATCAGTTCGTACCCCGCGACGGCGCAGCAACTCTTTCGCCTCAGGCGAGGTCAGCAGCGAAAGCTCCTGCTCGCGCGATTGCCGCAGCCGCGTCTGCACCCGGTCGAGTTCGGCATCGCTGTAACCGGGATGACAGACGAACTCCCATGTGCCCTCAGGCATGCTCTCGATGATCGCGGTGAAGAGCTTCATGTCGAGCACGCCGGTAGCCAGCACGCCCAGCGAGCCATCGGTAGTTCGCAAACCGTGAGCTTCAACCTCGCGGCGAAAATTGCCGGCAAAGTTGCGCAGCACGTTCAGTTGCGCAAAGCGCGTCCACACCTGGCGCGTGCGCAGCAGGCTGGTCAGCGGCAGCGGCCACACCTGTCCGAAGGGATTGCGCACCGCCTTCACACCCCGTGACTTCGCCGCCCGCAGCAGCGGACGCAGCACCGCCGGAAACATGTGCGCATGCTTGTGCGTGTCGAAGTGCGACGGAGTGATGCCGGCTGCCTGAATGCGGTCGATCTGTGCCGAAGCCTCTGCCTCGATCTCCCCAGGATTCAGCTTGTGGCGAAACGATGCGACGACGAAATCGTTCAGGCTGTCGCGAAAGCGACAGCGTCCATTACCCGATTGCAGCAGCGTTGGGACCTTGTCGGCCGGCAGCAGAGGCTCGCCGTCGAGCAGTACGACGTGGCAACCAACGCTGAGCGGTGTAGCTCCGTGGAGCGAACGTGCGGTATCGATCGCGTCCTCAAACGCCTGCGAGTTCGCCATCAGCGTCGCCGAGGTAACAATGCCGCGCTGATGGGATTCCGCGATGGCGCGATTGACGCCCGCGGTGAGGCCGAAATCGTCGGCATTGATGATCAGCCGTCGCACGGATCAGTGTAGCAAGGCCTCACTCGTCGACAATTAAACCCAGCTAGCTTGCTGATTGTGCCTAATCCCGCCGCAGGCGGGACTTAAGTCGACGCATCGACCATCGCGTCTTACGCGGTCTTCAACGTACGTGAGGCTTCACCGTCTCCGAGGTAGGTTTTGATTTTGTCGATCAGCGCAGGAAACATCTGTTCCTTCTGCAGGCAGGCGCTGACATCTTCGCCGCCGTCAACCGGACCGTAGCCGGTTACGATGATGACCGGGACTTCGGGATTCGTGGTGTGAATCTGGCGCGCCAACTCCAAGCCGTTCATTCCGTCCATACGGAAATCTGTCACCAGGATGTCGAACTTCTCGCGCTGAAACTTATCCAGTGCGTCCTGTGCGTTGTAGGCGCTGACCGCGCGATAACCCTGCATCTCCAGGATCTCGCAGCTCAACCGCGCCAGAACCTCGTGGTCGTCGACAAACAGAATAGTTTTCATAAGCGCACCATCGCCCCTTCCGGGCCAAGGCCAGACACTGGGCTAAGTGATTGGTTTCGCCGAGCAAAAGAAAAGATGCCTGGTGAGTAGAAGAATTCTGGCCAAAACCAAGATTTGGGCTGCAGGTCGGATGAGCCTGCTGTAGAGGCGCCTGAAGCCTCCCTCCCATCATTAAACCATTCAGAAGATTCGTGTTGGCCCACCCATTCCGGTATCGCCCACAGCGGGCTCGGACGGTGCCTATCGAGGCTATGGATCAGCGAGTTTTGCAGCCTGCCGCGAAAACTTGCCCTTACCGCTTCTTCGCTTTCTTAGGCGCAGCCTTCTTCGCAGCTTTTTTTGCCGGAGCAGGTTTCTTCGGCGCAGCTTTTTTCGCTGCCCGCTTCGCCTGTTTCTTCACCGGTTTTGCAGGCGCCTTCTTCGCGGGCGCTTTCGCCGGAGGCGTAGCCTTCTTCTCGGCCTTTGCAGGTGCGGACTTCGCCACCGCTTTCGCCGGTTTCACTTCAACTTTCGCCGCAGGCTTGGCTTCCGCGGCAACCGGTGCTGCAACTGGCGCTGCCGGAGCAGGCGCTACCACTGGCGCTCCGCCCTTGGGCTTGCGACCACGCTTCGCCGGAGCAGGTGCTTCTCCGCCCGGAGCAGACACTGCCGCTGCTGCTGCGGCTTTTCCACGTCCACGCTTGGGCGCGGGCGGAGGAGGCGGCGGCGGCGGCTCATACGGCTTCAGGAAATTGACAATCTCGGTATGCGAGCGCAGCTTGCCGTCGAGTAGCAGCAGGAACGCCTTCTCCATGAGCTCCGGATATTCCGGAAGCTGCGGCGTGATGCGCATCTCCGCCATCTCGGGAAACGGCAATTTCTCTTTGACCTGGCGCCATTTTCCGAAGAAGTTCTTGATCTTCTGATCGACTGCCTGCTGCCGCGTGGTCAGCGTCAGGAAGAGCAGGTTCTCCGGCGTGGCTTGCGTCAAAATCTTCCATGCGCCCGACGTCATTCCGGCTTCTTTGCCCGTCAGCCTCTTCGCCAGATCGTGCGCACCGCTTTCCAGGTGCTTCCACTTGTCGACGAAATCGCGTCGCGGGATCATGCGCTGGATATCTGAGATATCCTTGTCGCTCATCTTCTTCGTGAGGAAGTACATCGCGATTGGACCGGTTTCGACCAGGTAGCCCAGCTCGTTCATTTGCTGGCGTATCTTCACCACCTGTCCCACGTCGCTGGCCTCGACTTTCGCCATCGTCCAGTGCGGATGCAGGATCTTCAACCAGCCTTCGCGTTCCAGCGCGCGCATGATGTGCGCCGGATCTTCCTCGTGCGCCACCTGCTCCAGCTCGGCGCCGATCATGCGTTTGTTAAGGTATTCGATGTAATTATTTTCTTTGGCTGCGTCGTAGCGTGCCTGGGTACGCTCCTCCAGCGGCCAGTGGAAGCGCGCGCTCAACCGCGTGGCACGCAGCAGGCGAACCGGCTCTTCCAGGAAGGCGTAGTTGTGCAGGATGCGCAGGACCTTGGCCTCGATGTCGGCGATGCCGTTAAACGGATCGAGCAGCAATCCCCGCGAGCCTGGGTTCAGCGAGAGCGCCATGGCGTTGACCGTGAAGTCACGGCGGCGCAAATCCTCGTTGATGGTGGCAGAGGTGACCACGGGCCCCTTGCCCGGCTTGTCGTAGACCTCGGCGCGCGTCATGTTGAGCTCGGCGCGCACGTTGCCCGGCATCAGCAGTTGCAGCGTCCGGAGATCTTCATCGACGCCGGAAACCGATATTCCTGCTTTCTCCAGCTCTTTCTGTAACTTAAGAGGATTGCCCTGGATGCTGAGGTCGATGTCCCGAATAGGGAAGCCGGTGATGAGGTCGCGAATGGTGCCGCCGGTGAGATACAGATTCAAGCCGGCGCGGCGGGCGATTTCTTGTACCAGGTTCACACCACTCTGCTGATCCGGTGTGAGCCGGGTTTCCATGCTATAGATGTAATCTGCCATCTAAATGTATGACTCTAAAGGCAAAACTCGAAGATGAACCGGATCCAGAAGAGGACGCTTCGACCGCAAACCCGACTGCCCTCGCACTGGGACGAGCACTCTTTTATGTCCCACTGCCAACAAGTCGCTGTGGAAATCTGCAACTCGCTCTTACGACAGAACTTAGGGCAGGTCTGCACCTCGGCCGCTGCAAAGCGAACAATAACACAAGGTTGACGATTTGGCTACAGAGTACCTTCCGCAGGGCGCTTTTCCAGCAAAAGTGCGACAATCGGGGTTGGCCCTGCGCCTCCGAAACAGCTATGTCCACGACCCACAAAAAGGTCATCGTTCGCAAGATGGACCGCGACACCGTGAACGGCTACGTCAGCAATGCCTTCGTGACCGAGGGCAAACTCGAGTTGATGAACACCGCCGGCAACGTCGTCACCCTGGACCTGCGGGACGTCAAGGGCGTGTACTTCGTCCGCGAGTTCGGCGACACCGAGACCCTGACGCGCAAAACCTTTACTTCGCGGCCCCGGATGGAAGGCTTGTGGGTGCGCCTGCGCTTTCGCGACAATGAAGTCATCGAAGGCATGATGCCCAACGACCTGCTGCAGGAGGGTTCCGACGGCTTCTCGATCATCCCGCCGGACACGCAGTCGAATACGCAACGGATCTTCGTACCCCGCTCGGCCCTGGCGGAACTGACGGTGATCGGCGTGATCGGCGAGAAGTCCGGCCGCCGCGGAAGGCGTCCCGAAGACACGCGCCAGGTGCCGATGTTCCAGTGAGCCCTGTGGGTTTCGAAATGCGACGCTCGCGGCGGTCTAGCCATGGGTGCGGCGGGTTCGGGTAGTGTGGCGCTTTAGCGCCGCGTCACAGCCCACTTTGCTCGGGTGGAGTACGCCTTCAGGGGTACATAGGATTTGCTAAACAGGAAGTCGGCTTTAGCCGCTGACGAAAGTTCCGGAAATCAGCGCGGCGGCTAAAGCCGGTTCTACAACAGCTGAATGTCGATGCACGCCTGAAGGCGTGCTCCACCTACGGACGCTGGAGGCGGGTGCCCCAGGTTTCGCGCCTTTCGAGACCCGGGTTTAATCGAGTAACCATGAAACTTTCCGACATCGCCTCCACGCTCGGTGCCACGCTGGACAATGCGGACGGCAACATTGAAATCACGGGCGTCGCCGGTATCGAAGAGGCTGCGGCCGGACAGATCACCTTCGTCGCCAACCCCAAGTACGCTGCCATCGCCAAGACTACGGCAGCCTCCGCCGTCATCGTCTCCGACGATTTCCCCGCAGTCGCAACCGGCATGCTGCGCAGCAAGAATCCATACTTGGCCTTCGCGCGTGCCATCAATCTGTTCTACAAAACTCCACCGTACGAAGCCGGCGTCCATCCCACGGCAGTCGTCGCACCGACCGCAAAGCTTGGCGCCGGAGCTCACATTGGCGCCTATGTCGTAATCGAGGACGATGTCGTAATCGGCAACTATGCGGTTCTGCTGCCGCACGTCGTCATCTATCGCGGAGCAAGAATTGGCAACGGCTTCTTCGCCCATGCCCACGCTGTGGTACGTGAGTTCTGCGTGCTGGGCGACAATGTTTTGCTGCAGAATGGCGTGATCGTCGGCTGCGACGGCTTTGGCTTCGCCCGCGACGGCGATCACTGGGAAAAGATCACGCAGTCCGGTCCGACAATCCTGGAAGATAACGTCGAGGTACAGGCCAATTCCTGCATCGACCGCGCCAGCGTTGGCGAAACCCGCATCGCACAAGGCGCGAAGATTGATAACCTGGTGCAGGTGGGCCATGGCTCGGCGGTCGGCGAGAATACCCTGTTGTGCTCGCAAGTCGGCCTCGCAGGCTCGACCATCGTCGGCAAGAACGTGATCCTGGCCGGGCAGGTTGGAGTTGCCGGACATTGCAATATTGGCGACGGCGTCATCGTCACCGCCCAGAGCGGTACGCATGGCGACATTCCGCCAGGTTCCATGGTGAGCGGCTCGCCCGCCTTCGATCACAAACAATGGTTGCGCGCCGTCGGCATCTTCAGTAAGCTCCCGGAACTTGCCAAATCGCTCCGCGCATTGACGCCTAAAGCTGCCGGCAGCAACGCATCGAAGAGCAAGACGTAAGATCTGCTCGGAAAGAAAAAATTGATCAGCATTCGGATCAAATTAAGTTACCTGAGCAACCAAAGCTGCTTCTAATTGCATAATGAGCGAAGAAGTGTCCAATCCTCCGACGTCGCAGGCCACGCATGGTCCGCAGGCCGTTCCCGACAAACCAATTCGCGTGTTGCTGCTGGACGATCGTGAAGAGAACCTGGTGCTGCGTTCTGCGATCCTGCGGCAAAAGGGCTACTCGGTGATCACTTCCAGCTCCATCGAAGAGGCGGAGTCGAAGATCCAGGGCATCGACATCGCGGTGCTCGACTATCACCTCGGCGTGGGAAAGTTTGGAACCGACGTAGCCGAAACGCTGCGCCGCAAGCGTCCCCAGGTCCCAATCATCATCCTGTCGGCAACGTTGGAGCGCAAGTTCGGCGGCATCGCCGACATGCATCTGCTGAAGGGCTACAGTTCCGTCGATGACCTGGTCAACGCCCTGCGCTCGTTCGAGGCGAAAAAACGCGGACGTCCCGTAGTCGTGGACGCGCGCGACTTCTACTACTCCCGCATCTCGATGGCAATGGGCGACGATATTGTGCTGGAGATCCTCGACCGCGACGGCACCTGGCAGTTCGTCAACGACTACTTCGCTTCCATGAACGGGCACAAGCGCGTCTGGTTCGCCGGCAAGAATCTGTTCGAGCAATTTCCCCAGCTCGGCGACGAGTGGCGCGAGATCGTGCGTACCGTAGCCGATACTCGCGAGACCTACATCGACCGTCGCGGCTTTCGCGGCGCCTCCCACCTGCCTCAGGAAAGTCCGCACTGGACCTGGAACGTCCTGATCTTCCCCATCAAATTGCATGACGATCGCGACGGAGCCGTGCTGACGGCAAGGTTGATCGAGAAGAAGTAACGCGTTGCTACCCATCAGGGCCCGCCGACATTCGCACGAGCTGAGCTGGCCTTCCACTCGGGTTGAGCTGGCGTTTAGACGGGGGTCAAGCGTTGGCTCCCTTTTCCCGCGCCAAGCCTGGCTTTATTTTCCCGCGTCAAGCCTGGGCTCTCTTTTCTTGGTTGTCATCCTGAGCGGAGCGTCCGCAAGGCTTTTCGAGCCGCCGCATTTGCGGCTCGGCGGACGAGCAGTCGAAGGACCTGCTGTTCGTCATTCCGGAAGGACCTTTCCGCTGCGCACCACTCGCAGCTCCGTCCAGTCGCGTGGAGGAGTTATTGCCGCTCAGGCGGCAGCGCGCTGGCGATAGCTTCTCTGACTGCCTCAGCCAAAGCATCGCGATCGGCATACTCGCGCGGATCAATCGGCGGATGAAACACCACAGTTGCGGTTCCCGGATGCAGAGCAAAGCGCGTCTTCGGCCAGCTCTCGAATGTCCCCAGCATCGTCACCGGAACGATCGGCACTCCCGAATCCATCGCCAGATGAAACGGGCCCTTCTTGAACGGTAGCAGGTGACCATCGGTAGAGCGCGTGCCTTCGATATAAATCAGCATGTGCAGGCCCTTCTTCAACACTTGAGTCGCAGCGCGAATACTCTCGATCGCCGCCTCCCGATCCCGACGATCGACCGGCACCAGATCTGCCTGCCGCATGCCCGTCCCAAGAATCGGCGTGCGAAACAGTTCCTTCTTCACCAGCACCGAACAGCGCCCGGGGATACTCGAGATCAGCACCGGCGGATCCAGATTCGAAACGTGGTTCGCCATGAAGATGTAGTTCTGTCCCGGCTTCAGATTCTCCAGACCGCGGAGCACGACCCTCACGCCGACCAGGCGAACGCCGAAGATGGAAAGCCAGGTGGCGCCGTTGTAAAGGGGGTTGACGTTCCCTGTGATCGCAGCCCACAGCACCAGCGGCGGGCCAACAATGAGAATGAAGATTCCCCAGAACGCCAGCAGCGCTACTGCCCGAATCAATGCGCGCTCCCGGCTTCGTCCTCGCCGTGGATCCACGCCGCCCGATGATCACGTTGCGCGGCGGTGACCGAAGGGAGATCGCGCAACTTCGTACGACTGCTCCTGCCGCACACCCAGACGAAGCTCGACGTCGCGCTTGCCGCGACGGTTCTCCAGTTGGAGATGAATCACGGTACCCGGCGCCAGCCGCGAAAGTTCCTCGTCGAGATAAGCCTGTGCCGGAGCGCCATTAACGGCGGTAACGCGATCGCCGGGCAAAATTCCCTGCCGTTGCGCCTCGCTGTTGGGATCGACCCGCGCCACTTCCGGCAGGCCACCGAGATTCGCCGTCGAGGTGAATCCCGCTGTCGCCACACGAGTCGTTATTCGGTAAAACTTGCAATCCGACAAACTGAAAGAACTCGTCGTACGGAGATCTCTTTCACGCCCGCGACGTAATCGCGAAAAAACTCCGCGAAGCTCTGTCCGGTAATCGTCTCAGCGGCCTGCTCCACTCCGGCTGAGTCGGGAAAGAAGCGATGCTGCTTGGCGTATTGATCGTTCATCAGGCGAAACAGATCGCGCAGCGACTTGGTCCCATTTGTCAGCTCGCGTATCCGCAGGTCAAGCAGGATGCCGTCGATCTCGCCCTTGTTGTAGTAGCTGATGCTGCGCTCCGGCGTGCGATAGGACGCGATCCCTTCAAACCATGCGTCCAGGCTGGAATCTTCTACGGATTGCCAGGTATGCGCCGGACGCCGCTGCAACTCCGTGATCTCGCCCGCCACCTGTGCCAGATATTGGCGCTCGTCGAATAGGCCCGAACGCACCAGCATCAGGTCGCCGACCGTGCTGGTCACGCCCTCGCTGAACCACAAGGCGCGCGTGTCCATCTCACGCTTGATAGTTGATGGGCTCGAGCGATTGCGGCCGAATGCGCTTAACGTTCCAGAGATGAAAGAACTCGTGTGCGGTGACCTCGGCCAGGGGTAACAGGTCGCTGCGCAGCCGATCGGCATTGACATCGATGGCGGTACCGTACGCATGTTCCATGCCGCCGCCGGCAGGCCCGTGCGGGAAGTGATACAGAAACGTGTACTCGTCATATGGCCGGTCCTGCATCCAGTCCACTTCCGCATGGGTGATCTGCTTGAGGACGCCATCCAGCTTAGCCATGTCGTAGTCGGCTGCATTGCCGTGTACCACAACGTGGTATGTCGCTCCATCCTGCTGGAACGAGGACTGCTGGAATGTACCCGCCTCAGCCGGGCTATCGACCAGCTCGTCATAATTGCGAGCGACACCGACTGCCTGATCGACCTTGCCCGGAGCCGCCGCGCCAAAAACATGCAGATCCCGCAGCTCCCACGCTGTGGGAACATCAAGTAAGCGAATACTCATCGCTCGCGCACGAAGTCCGGGCGAGTACATTAGCACCATGGCCCAGTTGAAAAATCCGTGATCGGCGTTCAACGTGCTGCCAAAGGGACCTGGGCTGTTCAAGTAAATGTCATAGTTGACGACGATGCAACCGGGAGATTCCGTAATCTGCCATTCGCTGGTCTTGACGTTGGCGATGGCAACGGCCGCGCCCGACGCATCCTGAGCGCGAACATTCTCTATGTTTGCCGCGAAGTTTCGCACCTGGTAGAGCGCATTCCACACCGGCATGTCCAGAAGACGAGCCCCGCTTCCCTCGCGTAATCGGATACTGACGTGTGCCAGATGATTGGTGGAATCAGCCAGTGAAACAAAGTATTCGGTCGGCTCTGGCTGCGCGCTAGCCGGAGATGAGCAAGAAACCGTAGTAGCGGCGAACAAACTGGCCGTAACAAGATAAAGCATAACGACGGCGAGGGAGAGTTGCACAACTGAAGTGCGCAGGCGGCTCACGCTGTTGTTATCACCTCGTGAATCGATTTCAGTTTGGCCGGGAGCTTCTCGTAAATTCCGCCGAAGCCGCCATTCGAGAGGATTACAACCACATCGCCGCTGCGCAGCTCCGGTGCAATCGCCTCTACAATCGCGTCCGCACCGCTAAGCAGGCGTGCAGGTTTTCCGTGGTTGGTCAGATCTGCCACTACGTGCGCTGGATCGAGACGCTCGTTTTCCGGAATGGCCTCAGACTTGAACACGTCGGCAAGAACAATATGGTCAGCGACCGCTAGACTCTGTGCCAGTTCATGCTGAAACACCTTGCGACGAAGTGTGTTAGAGCGCGGCTCCAACACCGCCCAGATGCGACGGCCAGGGTAGCGAGTGCGGACCGCCTTCAGCGTTTGCGCAATCGCCGTCGGATGATGCGCAAAATCGTCGATCATGGTGATGCCGTGCATCTCAGCTTTTACTTCCAGCCGGCGTTTGACGCTTCGGAATTCGCGCAACGCGGCAGCGATGGCAGTAACACCGATACCGTAGTTAGCAGCGATCGCCGCCGCCGCCGTCGCGTTCAACACGTTATATTCCCCGGCCAAAGGGAACGAGAACTCGGCAGGAGACATTCCATCGCGCGAGATCTTCCAGCAAGTTTCGTTCTCAAGATACTTCACATCCGATATGCGCCAGGTCGAATTCTCCGAGAAGCCATAACGCTCGACCCGGCAGAGAGCGCGCCGGACACACTCATCGACGTTCGCATGCCCGTCCCATGCAATCAGCAGGCCGCGCCGCGGGATCAGGTTAACCAGCCGCTTGAACGCCGTTTTCACCTCATCGAGGTCCTTGTAGATGTCGGCATGGTCGAATTCAACCGACGTCAGAATCACGGCGTCGGGAAAGTAGTGCAGAAACTTCGGTCCCTTGTCGAAGAACGCGGTGTCGTACTCGTCGCCTTCCAGGATGAACTCGCGTCCCGAGCCAAGTGCGAACGAGCTGCCGAAATTCTCGGGAATGCCGCCGATCAGGAAGCTCGGCGAGCGCCCGGCGTGATGAAAAATCCATGCCGTCAGCGACGAGGTAGTGGTCTTGCCGTGAGTGCCGGCAACGACCAGCCGCTCCTTCTCAAGCAAAAATTCGTCGTGCAGAACCTGCGCCATTGACTGGAACGGAATACGTTGATCGAGAACCACCTCCAGCTCAACATTGCCGCGGGACATCGCATTGCCCACAACCACCAGATCGGGCCGCACTTCCAAGTTGTCCTGGCTGAAGGGCTGCGACACGGGTACGCCCAGGGAAGCCAAGAAGCCTGACATTGGCGGATATGCCGCAGCGTCAGACCCAGTTACACGATGGCCAACCTGCTTAAGCATTCCCGCCAGCGAAGCCATCGCCGTGCCGCAGATGCCGATCAGGTGAATGTGTTTTGGCGTCATGAACGATTCGCCCTTGCCACCTGCGAACTTTGGGCGGCAGCTTCGCAGGTCAGCGTCACTGTATCACCCGCCGACAGTGTGGCCTGCACTCCAAAGGGTAGGGTCATGGCATTGCTCGAAACATGGCCCGACTTCAGCCCGAACGCGATTGGGACTTTCACGTCAGCCAGAATCCGCAGAATGACCTGCTGCAAGGTGTAGTCTGGAGCGCCCGGCTCGCAGCAGTCGATCATCTCTCCAAATACGATGCCGCGTACGCCGTCAAACTTCTCCGCCAGCTTCAACTGCATCAGCATGCGATCGATGCGATACGGTCGTTCGGCGCGGTCCTCGATAAACAGGATCGTGCCTGCCGTCTGAATTTCATACGGCGTGCCCAGCGAGGCACAGAGCAGCGATAAACAACCGCCGTAGAGAACTCCTGTGGCTGTTCCGGGCGATAGAACCTGAACTTCAGCAGACCCGAACTCCCTCCGGTACACGGCTGCCGCAGAAACCGCCGCCATCCAGCTCGGCTCGTCGACTCCGTCAGGTCGTGCAAAGTCACCTGCGACCATCGGTCCGTGAAACGTCACCAGTCCGGCGGCATCGCAGAGATAGGTCAGCAGCGTCGTAACGTCGCTACATCCGGCAAAGATCTTCGGGTTCGCGCGAATCAGCGCAAGATCGAGATGCGGCAGCAGGTAATTGCAGCCATAACCGCCGCGCGCGCACAGGATCGCCTTCACCTCTGGCCGCTGGAACATCTGGTGCAATTCGGCGACGCGCCGCTCCACCGAGCCGCCGAAGTACAACTCGCGATCGAAGATCGATGGCAAGTAGAACGGCCGATATCCCAGCCGCAGCAGATGCGCGCACCCTGCCTCGAACTCTTCTCGCCGAAACCCGCTCGACGGCGCGACGATTCCCACGGTGTCGCCGGATCGCAAGGCGGCAGGACGTACGCGTTCCTGGTGTCGGAAATCTGCCATGAGGAAGGCTTATCTTAAACGAAAAACTCGCCGCGGCAGAGTAGCGTGGCAGGTCCGGTGAGGAAGACCTCGCGCTCCCACTCCACGGTCTGCGCGCCGCCCAGACTTCGTACCCGGACGGGCGATTTCACCTTGCCCGCGTGAATGGAAGCCACCGCCGCTGCGCACGATCCGGTTCCGGACGACATGGTCTCGCCTACGCCGCGCTCGCAGAAGCGCACATCGATTTCCCCCTGGTTTAGCACCTTCACGAATTCCACGTTCATCCCGTGTTCGAAGTCATGATGCTTCGATATCTGCTCGGCAATGGCCTGCCATCCCAGCTTGAACTCCGGGACAAACACGACAAAATGCGGGTTGCCCATCGACACCGGTGTGCCAGTCACTTGTTCGTGGGTCGACTTGATTGGGAAGTCATCACCAACCTCGGGCTCGCCCATCGAGCTGCGGAATTCGAAGGTATTGCCATTTTGCGTTTTGAGTTCACAGGTCTTCAGACCGGCGCCCGTGCGAATCACCACTGAGTTGCGATGATTCTCATGGCAATACCACGCCGCCACGCAACGAGTGCCGTTGCCCGATATCTCCGCTTCAGAGCCGTCGGCATTCAGCAGGCGAACTTGCAGGTCGGCGTCGGTAGCCGGCATCACCCACTCGACCCCATCAGCGCCAACACCGTTATGGCGATCGCAGATCCGGCGGGTAAATGCGTGGATGTCGGCGGGCGCGCGGGCAATATCGATGATCAGAAAATCATTGCCGCAAGCGCTCGCTTTGACGAAAGGGATGCTGGCCATGTCGGTGTGGCGAATTCTAGCAGAGGAAGAGCAGAATTTCGGCTGCGGCATCCGGAGGAACGCGAAAGAAAACGAACTCGTCGCCCTGTAGGCGGCCTCGCAAGCCGATAAGGAACTGTGGCGGCACGGCTAGAGCCGTATCCTTTCAAGGCAAGTCAGCACTCTTGCCGGAATCGGCTCTGCCTGGTTTATTTCGGCTTGTAGACCGTACAACTCGCCTGCCAAGGGGCGGAGATTGTAATCAGGCTGGTGAAATCGTTCGCATGCGCCCGAACCGCGGCCCACACCGGATCACCTTTGCAGGCGATGGCGTAGTCGGCGCGATGTGCCGGATCGAGCAGCGCGATCTCCCAATCCGGGTGCTCGGCTTCAGAGATGACGTGACGCAGCGGAATTCCCGCCAGGCGCAGCGCGCCGGCATGCTCGGCCTCATACATCAGCAACGTGGAATTCGGTGGGAGCTGAATGAGCGTCCGCGCCAAACCCTGTTCCAGCCAGTTACGATCGCGGGAGTTCGTGTCGGCCTCGCGCAGCGTAATCGGTTTCTCCGCATAGACCGAAACATAACTGCAAGCGACGATCGCAAGCAGCGCCGCCGTAGCTGCGATTTTCATCGGGCCCACGGCAAACTTTTCGCGCAGGAACGCCACCAGGATCACCGGAAACACTGCGAACACCGGCAACAGTTCCAGTCCGTAGCGGACGTTGTAGTACGAAAAAGGCCACCAGACCGGAATGTAAATCGGCACGCTGCCGTAGGCGATCGAGAGCGAGTAGAACGCGAGCGGCAGCCAGAGCAGCAACAATAGGCCGTATCGCCGGAATCGCCAGACCGCCATCGCCGTGCCCATCAATGCAAGCAGTACCAACAGGCGTCCCCAGATCGCCGACCCCATGTTGAGCTGCGCCGATTTCAGAAAGTACAGACCCGAGGTGAAGATGTCGTGCTGCCCAGGATATGGCGGAGCGCCTTTTGCCGTGCTACGCAACGCAATCGCCTTGGCGGAGTATGGGCCGTTGATGAAATCCAGCGCATTGCCTGATACCGCCCACGTGTAGACCAGCCAGTACACCGGAACCAGCGCGTTGAGCAGCAGCACCTCGACCAACGATTTCGTGACCGTGCGGCGCAGTCGCGAGTCGTCGGCCCGGCGATACCAGGCGAGGAACAGCCACGTCAGGATGCAGCCGAAGATGGCAGCCGAGAACCAGCCATCGTAACGGGTGAGCGCTCCCGCGTACATGGTGATGCCGCAATACTCCAGCGAGCGCCGCGGACTAAGCTGCGCCGGCTGGACCAATGAGTCCACCGCCTGCGGATACGTCGCGCGCAGAAATTCGTCGAGATAATACCAGCGACCAGATGAAGAACGCCAGAAAGATCGGCTCATTCATCGCCGTGGTCTGCATGTAAAGCAGATTTGGATTCAGCGCATAGATTGCAGCTGCCATGTACGCCTGCTGCCTGTCCGGCGCGTGCGCTGACCAGCCGATAAATCCCCAGCGTTCCGAGTACAAATGCCAGCATGCCGGGAATGGCGCCTGCGATGCCGCTCTGCCACAACGCATTCACCCACACAAACGGCAGCATGGCGATGTGCTGCAGCGGAAGCCACACCGTTCCCAATTGTCCATAAGACTCGATCGGATGGCGATTGTCGACAACGCGGCGCGCGATGTTGAGGTGGGCAACGGCGTCGCCGTAGAGCAGCAGTTGCTGTTTGGCGTAATAGTAGAGCAGCGCCGCCACCGAGATCGCCGCCAGCACCATGGTGAAGCGCGCCTCGTGGCGCTGCTGTTGATATTGGCGCTGCACCCCAGCGCGCTGGACGGCAGCCAGCGTTTTGAGCGACTTCGATTGCCGCATCCCCATCGCTACGGCCACCTCTGCGCCGCATGCACGACGTTAAGTACCTGCACCCGATCCGACTGTACGCGATACACGACTACGTACGGCAAGCGCTGGACGAGAAGCTCGCGTGTGCCTGAGAGGCGCCCCGTGCGTCCACAGTTTGGCATCGCCGTCAGAGTTTGGATTGTGTCGTAGATGGTTCGGGATATGAGATTGGCGAGTTCAAGACTGCGGTCGGCCTCGATGTATTCCGAAATGTGCTTCAAGTCCGCGACAGCATGCGCTGACCATTCGATGCGCATTCAGGAGCGTTCTCGTCGATCGAGCCACCCGCGAACGTCCTCGTCGGCAATAATCTCGCCGCGATTCGCCGCATCGATACTAGCTCCAACCTTCCGCTCGAACCACTGGTTGTAGACAAGCAAGTTGTTTACCGCCTCTTCGAGCAGGTCGTTCTTATCGCGATGAGTCCGCTGCGCCAACTCTTCAAGCTTGGCTTCGAGTTCGGGTGTGACGTGAATTGCCATGGGAGCTAGTTTAGCGCGAGACAAAAGGGAACGAAAGGAAGAAGCTCTGGACGGTCCCGTCAGCTGACGCCGACTCCGATGCGTCAATAACAGCCAGACGCGGGCCTTCCTCAGTCCAGGTGCGTCAGTTCACGGAAGGTGTTGAAGCGCTGATCGATCTCTTCGCGGGTCAGCGATTGCAGCCGCTCGGTGCCGAAGCGCTCCACCGCAAACGACCCCATCACGCTGCCGTAGAACATGGCGTGACGCAGCACTTGCCGATTGACCTCGCCCTGCGATGCCAGGTAGCCCATGAAGCCGCCGGCGAAGCTGTCGCCCGCCCCAGTAGGATCGCGCACTTCGTCGATGGGCATGGCCGGAGCGCGGAAGGGATGATCGCCGGCGCCGAATTCGTGATCGCGGAAGAAGATGGTCGCGCCATACTCGCCGTGCTTGATCACCAGCGCCCGCGGACCCATCTCCATCACCTTGCGCGCGGCACGCGGCAGGCTGTTCTCGCCGGCCAGCATCTTTGCTTCCCCGTCGTTGATCAGCAGAATGTCGACGCCCTTCAAAGTTTTGTCCAGGTTCTCGCGGTGTCCGCTGATCCAGTAGTTCATGGTGTCGCCGCCGACGAGCTTCACCTTCTGCATGTTGTCGCGCACGCGCTTCTGCAGGACGGGATCGATGTTGGCGAGAAACAGGAAGTCCGAGTTGTTGTATTCGGCCGGAATCGACGGTTGAAACGTTTCGAAAACATTTAACTCCGTGTTCAGCGTCTTGGCTTCGTTCACGTTCTCGCCGTACTCGCCTGTCCAGTGAAAGGTCTTCCCTTTCGCGTGCTGGATGCCGCGCGTGTCGACGCCGCGCTTCTTCATCACGTCTTCGTTCTCGGCGGTGAAGTCCTCGCCCACCACGCCCACCACGCGCACGTCGGTGAAGTAACTGGCTGACAATGAGAAGTACGTGGCCGCGCCGCCCAGGATTTTCTGGCGCTCGCCGAACGGAGTTTTCAAAGTGTCGAATGCTACCGAACCAACCACAAGAATGGACAAGGCCTATGCTCCCGCTTTCTCTTCGGAATCGAAATACTTGCCGACCAGCAATTGCAGCCGCTCTAGCGTCGCCGCAGGCACCGCGCTCTTCTGCGTGATGATGGCGTTCTTGAGTGCCGATCCGCACTTGCAACTCCGCGTCTTCGGCATGGCTGCGACCGCGTGACGGACCACGCTGCAGGCGTTCTCGGCATTCTTCACCAGCACGCCGATAATCTGCTCGACCGTAACCGCGTCGTGCTCTTCGTGCCAGCAATCGTAGTCGGTGACCATGGCGACCGTCGCGTAGCAGATCTCGGCTTCGCGTGCCAGACGTGCTTCGGTCAGATTGGTCATGCCGATCACGTCGAGTCCCCAGCTGCGATACAGATTGGACTCAGCCTTGGTCGAGAACTGCGGACCTTCCATGTTCAGATACGTGCCGCCGGACTTGGCATTGACGCCCGCGCGTACACACGCTGCATGCGCCACTTCGCCCAGATCACCGCAGACCGGATGGGCGAGACTGACGTGCGCCACGATGCCATCGCTGAAGAACGTGTCCACGCGATGGCGGGTGCGATCGATGAACTGGCTGGGGATGACGAAGTCCAACGGGTGATGTTCTTCTTTCAGCGAGCCCACGGCCGAGAGCGACAGGATGCGCTCGACGCCAAGCTGCTTCATGCCATGAATGTTGGCGCGATAGTTGATCTCGGTGGGCGAGAAGCGATGCCCGTTGCCGTGACGTGACAGGAATGCGACCTTGCGGCCCTCGAGCGTGCCCAACATGTAAGGGTCCGACGGCGAGCCGAACGGCGTTTCTAGCGAAAGCTGGTGAACGTCGCTGAATCCCGGCATGGTGTACAAACCGCTGCCGCCGATGATGCCAATCTCTGCCTGCTGCAAACTCGCGTGCTCCTTGTATGACGTGGCGATGAGCTATGCAAACCCACGATTATACAGGCAATGTCCCAGGGTATCCCGCTCGCGATGCGGGATCCTCCAATACCCGGAACATTGCTCCGGCAGCGACTCATTATTTTCAGTTGTCAAAGACCTCGCAGGCGCGGGCACTGGGCCAGCCTGTTTTCCTCGCCCGGCAATGTTTTTGCCGGAAGCCCGTCGCCGGTGAGCACTCACCGGGCCGGACCGGATTCCATCGCGTGGCGACAAGCGCTTATCCCCAAGCGCGGAATCGCGCAAAGAAAAATGGAGGACAGGCCTGGCACGTAGCCAAGCCTTCCTCCAATACAACCTTACGAAATCCGAGAGGGCGAAAGTCAAGGACGAAGCCAGATATTTTGTGGCGTGGTGCCGAAATGGGAAGGGCGCCGGTTTGAATCGAAGCGCCTGCAGATTCTGAAAATAAGCCTGGTACGACGGCTTCGACGAAGGCGTCGCCAGCCCGAAGGGCATAATTTGTTTTAGCCGTGGGCGTCAGCCCGCGGTACACGATCTCCGTGAGGGTCCGAGCCGCGAAGCGGCGAAACGCCTCACCGCAACAGCGACGCCATTCCCTGCACGCCTTGCGTCAGGCCGAGCGACCAGTTCACCGCGTTGATGAAGAAGTTCGGGAAGAGGCCGATGCCAACTGTCCCCAGCGCGGTGATCGTCGAGCGCCAAGGTCATGGCCGGACGCAAGCGAACCGGATCGGCTTCCACCGGTTGCCGCATCAGCATCGCATTGGCGATCCGCATGTAGTAGTACAGGCCGATGACCGCATACAGCACGGCGACCGCGGCCAGCGTGTAGTGTCCTGTCTGGATCAGGCTGAGGAAGATGAAGTATTTGCCCCAGAAGCCCGCCAGCGGCGGAATTCCCGCCAGCGACAGCAGGAACAACAGCATCAGCATGGCTTCCGTCGGAGCTTTGAAGAACAAGCCCGCAATGTCGTCGATCTCGTCGCCAATGATGTTGCGGCGGCGCAGCGAGGTGATCACCGCGAACGCGCCCAGGTTCATGAAGGTGTACACCAGCAGGTAAAACAGGATTGCCATGATGCCGGTGGAATTGTTGGTGCCATCGCTGGCGACCAGGCCCAGCAGCATGTAGCCGACGTGCGCGATCGACGAATACGCCAGCAGGCGCTTCAGGTTGGTCTGCGTCATGGCAGCCAGGTTGCCGCCGGTCATGGTGGCGATGGAGACGAAGACCAGCAGGGCACGTACATCGAGCGCAGCGGATACAGGGCGAAGAGGAAGATGCGGAGCAGCATTGCCCAGCCCGCAGCCTTCACCGCGACGGACATGAAGCCGGTGACGCTGGTGGGCGCGCCTTCATAGGCGTCGGGCGCCCATTGATGGAACGGCACGGCGGCGATCTTGAACAGCAGGCCGGCGGTCGTGGTCAGCAACGCGAAAATTACGATCGGATCGTTGGGGCGGTTTGCGAGAACCTGCTGCAAGCCTTCGGCGATCTTGCCGAGATTGGTGCTGCCGGTTAATCCGTAAAACAGCGACAGTCCATAGGCGAAGATGCCGGACGAGAATGCGCCGAGCAGCAGATACTTCAGCGCGGCTTCGTTGGAGCGCTTGTCGCGACGCAGGAAACCGACAAGCACGTAAGTCGAGATGGCCATCAGTTCCAGGCCGATGAACAGCAGTACCATGTCATAGCCGGAGGCCATGCACATCATGCCGATGACGGAGAACAGCATCAGCGCGTAGAACTCGCCGTGATTCTCCTGCTCGATCTCCAGATAGCGAATCGAGATGAGGACCGCGATCGCTGCGCCGGCGAGGAACAGGTACGAGAAGTAGATGGCAAAGGGATCGACCAGCAGCGTTCCCATGAAGCCGGTGTCGGTGAAGGCCAGACCCTGACGTTGCGCCAGGTGATAAGCCCATTGCAGCTTTCCCACCGCCGCGGCCGAGAACGCGATGCCGACCAGCGCCATGAAGGCGTTCACGCGCTTCCATTGCTTGGGCAGAAACAGATCGATCAGCAGGATGCCGAGCGCGAACAGCGTCAGCAGCAGCATGGGCAACGCCAGCAGGTAATCGGAAGCCGAAAAGTATTGTGTGAGCGAGGTTCACGAGGTCATCCTCACTTCGTAACGACGGCCAGCTTACTGGTCGCCGCGGTTACATGTGCAACTAAATTTGAATTGTCATCCCGACCGGAGGCGACCGCCTTTTGGTCGCCGGAGCGGAGGGACTTGCTGTTCGCCGCCCCGGAAGAGAGTTTGCCGGCACGACGTGCCGCCGGCTGAAGCCGGCTCTTCTCTAAATTGGCTGGGCCGGACGCGGGCCTGAAGGCCCGCTCTACCCGTGCTATCGGCACTGTCGTCGGCACTTCCGCCGGAGCCACCGGCTGCGTCGCCAGCACCGGCTTATTCGCGTTCAATCCCGGATAATCCGGCCGGACGGTCGCCACCAGGTTGTTCACCGGCGTCGACAGAATCTGGAAGAACGGCTTGGGATACAGGCCGATCCAGAAAGCGATGATCACCAACGGAATCAACGTCGCCAGCTCGCGTCCCGAAAGGTCGAGCAGCTTTTCGTTCTTGGGATTTTCCACCTTGCCGAAGAACACGCGCTGGTAGAGCCACAGCAGATAGGCCGCGGCAAGGATTATGCCCGGCACCGCCCAGGCGGCCCAGATTTTGTTCTCCATGAACGTGCCTTGCAGAATGGTGAACTCGCCGACGAAGCCATTCAGCAGCGGCAGTCCCATCGATGACATGAACATGATCAGCGTAATGGTCGCGTACACCGGCATGACGTTCGAGATGCCGCCGTACTCAGCGATCTCGCGCGTGTGCCGCCGCTCATACAGAATGCCGACAATCAAGAACAGCGCGCCGGTGGAGATGCCGTGATTGATCTGTTGCAGCACCGAGCCGCTCAGTCCCAGCGGGCTCAGCGCGAAAATGCCCAGGGTGCAGAAGCCAAGGTGGCTGACCGACGAGTACGCCACCAGCTTCTTCATGTCCTTCTGCATCAGCGAAACCAGCGCGCCGTAGATGATGCCGATCAGCGACAGCGTGATCATCAACTGGCGCACCCACGGCGTCATGGCGACTGCCGGGAAGAACGGCAGCGAGAAGCGGATCATGCCGTACGTTCCCATCTTCAGCAGAACGCCGGCCAGGATGACGGAGCCGGCGGTGGGCGCCTCGACGTGCGCGTCGGGCAGCCAGGTGTGGAACGGGAACATCGGCACCTTGATCGCGAAGCCGAGGAAGAAGGCGAAGAACAGCCAGATGGCCGCGTGGCCGCCGATCTTCGGCGCGGTCGCGTAGAGATCAGGCAGGTAGAAGGTGTACACGCCGGTCAGGGTGTGGTGATGGAAGTACAGGAACAGAATGCCCAGCAGCATCAGCACCGAGCCGAACAGGGTGTACAGGAAAAACTTGATCGCCGCGTAGAGCTTGCGCGGTCCGCCCCAGATGCCGATCAGCAGATACATCGGCACCAGCATGGCCTCCCAGAAAACGAAGAAGAGGAACATGTCGTTGGCCATGAAGACGCCGAGCATGCCGGTCTGCAGCACCAGGAACCAGATGTAATATTCCTTCACGCGGTCCTGGATGGCGTTCCACGACGAAAGGATGGAGATGGCCCCGAGCAGCGTGGTCAGCATGATCAGCAGGAATGAAATGCCGTCGATGCCGAGGACGTAGCCGGAGCCGATGGTCGGAATCCAGTTGTTGGGCGCGCCTTCGACGAACTGGAAGCCGGCGCGCTCCTTCAAAGCCCAGAACCACGGAATCAGCGGCAGCGAGACAGCGAAGCCGAGGAACGCGAAGATGTTGGCCATCCAGCGGATCGCGTTCTTGTTTTCCTTGGGCACCAGCAGCAGGAGCACGGCTCCTACCAGCGGCGTAAATAAGACGATCGAAAGAATGTGGTTATACATGTTTTGTAGCTCTCAGCTTTCAGCCATCGGCCGTCAGCTTGTTTACTTCGCTATTCGCTTTTCGCTCTTCGCCAGATCAATAAACCGGTGTCATCCTGGGCGCAGGCGTATGCCTTTCGCGCCGGAGTCGAAGGACCCCTATACCTGTCGAAGACCTGTCGTCCCTACGAGACTCGACCCTCCGAGAGGCACCCTACCCCCGGGCTTCCGCCCGGGGCTAAAATCAGTTCCGCCCTTCGGGCTCAGATATTCGCTAGTCAAAGATCAGAACCAAATCGCGGCAGTCATACCGCATGGTTGTAAACCGAATGCCCACATAACTCGCCGCAACACTGGCAACTGGCAAACCGACAACTGGCCACTGCCTTCTCACCACTTGACCACGTAATACAAAACAAATCCCACCAGGCCGGCGACCATCACCAGCGCATACCACTGCACCATGCCCCACTGTAGGAGTCTCACAGGGTAAGAGCTGATTCGCGTCACGATGGCTACGCCGTTTACGAACAGGCCATCGATAATCCACTTATCCCACAGGTTCGACACGGTGCCGCTCATGCGCGTGATCCAGCCCGCGCCGTTCACTGTACCGTCGATGACTTCGGCGTCGAACTTCCACAGGCCTTCGCCGAGACCCATCACGCCCAGCCGCACGTCGCCGACTTTCTTGCGGCCGGTGAAGACCCAGTCGTAGATTTCGTCGACATACCACTTGTGGAAAAGCGTCGTGTAGAACGCAGGAGCCACTTCCCTGATCGGCTCCTTGTAACCCTTGTCGGCCTTCTTGTAGGCGCGCTGCGCCAGGAACCATCCCAGGATCGCCGCTCCCACCGAAGCTCCCATCAGCGCGTATTCCAGCGGATCAGTGTGCTCCACCTGCTGCTCGCCTGCTGCAACCTGCGCCGCTGCTCCCTCATGTTCCAGTACGACGACATTTTTCGCGAACACCGGTTCGAGAAACTTGCCAAAGCGATCAGATCCGCCAAGGCTGTGCGGCAGTCCCAAATACCCTGCACCAAGCGAGCAGATCGCGAGAATCACCAGCGGCACGGTCATCGACTTGGGCGACTCGTGAATGTGGTGCTCGACTTCGTGGCTCATACGTGGCTTACCGAAGAACGTCAGGTAAATCAGCCGGAACATGTAGAACGACGTCATCAGCGCCGTGAGGAATGCGATGTACCACAGGTAGCGATAAGCGCCACCCTCGCGCGACCACGTCTCCCACAGGATGGCGTCCTTCGAGAAGAAGCCCGCGAAGCCCGGGATGCCGGAGATGGCGAGCGTCGCGATCAGCATAGTGCCGAACGTGATCTTGATTTTCTTGCTCAGCGCGCCCATGTGCTGCATCTCCTGCTCGCCGCCCATGGCGTGGATCACCGAGCCGGCTCCGAGGAAGAGCAGCGCCTTGAAAAACGCATGCGTGAAAACGTGGAAGACGCCGGCGGCAAATGCGCCGACGCCGAGCGCCAGGAACATGTAACCCAGCTGCGAAACCGTCGAGTACGCCAGCACGCGCTTGATGTCGTTCTGCACCAGCGCGATGGTCGCCGCGAAGATCGCGGTCAGCGCGCCGATGATGGCGACGGTCTTCATCGCCGTGGGCGCCAGGACGAACAGCGCGTTCGAGCGCGCCACCATGTAGACGCCGGCAGTGACCATGGTCGCTGCGTGAATCAGGGCGGAGACGGGAGTCGGGCCTTCCATGGCGTCGGGCAGCCAGACATACAGTGGAAACTGCGCCGACTTCCCGCAGGCTCCGACGAACAGCAGCAGGCAGGCCGCGGTGATCACCGGATCGCCGATTGGAAAACGTCCGCTGCGCGCGAGGTGATTGATGGTGGTGTACTGCACCGAGCCGAAATACCAGGCGATGGTCAACATGCCCAGCAGGAATCCGGCATCGCCGATGCGGTTGGTGATGAATGCCTTATTCGCCGCCGTCGAAGCGGAATGCCGCTGAAAGTAGAAACCGATCAGCAGGTACGAGCACAGGCCGACGCCCTCCCAGCCGACGAACATCACGGCGTAATTGTTCGCGAGGATCAGCGTCAGCATGGAGAACATGAACAGGTTCAGATAGCCGAAGAAGCGGTAGTAGCCGCCCTCGTGCGCCATGTAGCCCATCGAGTAAATGTGGATGAGCATGCCCACGCCGGTAACAAACAGCAACCAGATCGAGGAGAGCGGATCGAGCAGGAACGCCGGCGTCAGCATTGAATTGGGCCGCTCCGCCGTGCATGGGATATGCGAGCGAACTGCTGCCGGTGCCGAGCCAGGTGAACAGGATGGTCTCGAAAGGTTTGCCGGGACTGGCGGCCGAGTATCCGGTGTACTGCCAGACCGCGAGGCAGGCCCAGGCGAACGCCAGCACGATGACACCGACGCAGACGCCGTTCACCGCCGATTTCGAGAGCTTGCGTCCAAAGAAGAACATGCAAGCCGCACCGAACGCGGGAAACAGCGGAATGATCCAGATGTGATTTAGAAAAAACATAGCAATTAGCCGTTAGCCGCTTGCAATTAGCACTTAGCCGTTAGCAATTAGCCCAAAACCCAAACCTTGTCATCCTGAGCGCAGGATCGCTTCTTTTGCGATCCGGAGTCGAAGGACCCCTACCACTACAAAAGCCTGCCGTCCCTACAGGACTCAGCCCTATTCTTGATCCGTACCCAGCGCTGAAGTGCTAGGCTAAGCTCCTTCGTCCCACTTTGTGGGACTCGCTCTTGGACTGCCTGATTCTCAAAGAACCTTGTTGGCACATCGGCCAAACTGGCAACTGCAACTGTCCTTTCACCATTTCAAAAGATCCACTTCGTCCACATTCACCGTCTCCTTGTTGCGGAAGAAGGCAATGATGATGCCCAGCCCAACCGCGGCTTCGGCCGCAGCGTCGGTCATGACGAAGATGGAGAACACTTGCCCATGCAATCCGTAGAGCCGCGAGAACGCCACCAGGTTCAGGTTCACGGCGTTCAGGATCAATTCAATCGACATCAGGATGATGATCACGTTGCGCCGGGTCAGCACGCCGATGGTGCCGATGATGAACAGTGCGGCCGCAACAACCAGGTAATGCAGTGTGGTGATCTCTGTCATAAATAGCTCTTAGCTTTTAGCTTTCAGCAATTAGCAAAACCCAGGCGTTTCCTCGGCCAAACTGACAACTGACAACCGGCAACTGACAACTGCTCTTCAAATCCTCTTCTTCGCCATGACCACGGCGCCCACGATGGCAACCAGCAGCAGCAGCGAAGCAATCTCGAATGGGAACATGTAATTGTCCGTACAACATCAGGCCGATCTGCTGCGTGTTGTCCCCCTCAAGTCCGCGGTAACCGTGCAAGAACTCCGCTGGAAATCCGCCGCGTCCGGTGCGCAACACGAATGCCAGCAGGCCACCGAGCGCGAGCGCGGCGATCGTTCCCACCAGCCAGTGCTTGTTGAACTGATACTCGCGGATGTTCTGCTCCAGGTTGATCAGCATGATCACGAACAGGAACAGCACCATGATTCCGCCGGCGTAGAGCACGATCTGCACGCCAGCGACGAACGGGGCGTACAGCATCAGGTAGAAGCCGGCCAGCGACAGCAGAGTCACAATCAGCGACAGCGCCGCGTGTACCGGATTGCGCCGGGTGATCACCGCGATCGCCGAGACGATCGCCATCACCGCGAGAAAATAGAAAAAGAATGTTGTGGCAACTGGATTCATAAAAGCCGCAATTAGCAATTAGCCGTTAGCAATTGGCGAAGACGCTGTTCGCAATTCGTTTTTCGCTCTTCGCCGGAAATCATCGTGTCATCCTGAACCCTGTAAACTGACAACTGGCCACTGACTACTGGCAACTATTTCTCGTACCTCACCGGCTTCGGACCCTCTTCCAGCGCCTTCTGGTCCAGCACCATGCCCTCGCGACTGTAGAGCGCCATCTCGAAGTCCGGCGTCAACTCCAGCGCATCGGTCGAGCAGGCTTCGGCGCACAGGCCGCAGAACATGCAGCGGCTCAGGTCGTAGGTCCAGGTCACCGGGAACTTGCGCTTGGTGACCGGATCGCGATCGCCCTTGATCACGATCAACTGCTCAGGACAGGCCAGCGCGCACAAGTTGCAGACGATGCACTTGGAATGGGTCGCCGTTTCGTCCATCCGCAACCGCGGCTGTCCGCGAAAACGCTCGGAGATTTTCGGACGCTCCAGCGGATACTGCTCGGTGACAGCCTCACTCGGCGCCTGGTAGGTGAAGGTGACCTTCAACCCTTTCACCAGGTCAATCAGCAGAAGCTTGCGAAGCAGTGGCGGCAGAC
The DNA here is from genome assembly GCA_963698845.1 of uncultured Acidobacteriaceae bacterium. Taxonomy (GTDB): domain Bacteria; phylum Acidobacteriota; class Terriglobia; order Terriglobales; family Acidobacteriaceae; genus Bog-257. The sequence continues at coordinate 1,081,357 of CAVOSH010000002.1, read as the reverse complement.
TCATCGCAGCACCCCCAGAATCGCTGACGACATTTCCGGCAGCAGTCCCCAAAGCGCGGTGGCAATCAGGACCGCCAGCCCGGTCGGCAGCAGAACCTTCCAGCCGACTTTCATCAGCTGATCGAAGCGGTAACGCGGGAACGTTCCGCGATACCAGATGTACAGGTACATGAAGAATGCCACCTTCGCGACAAACCAGAAGATGTCCTGCACCCGCTCACGCACGCCGGGAGCAAGCAGCACCAGGCCGACGAGGCCGAGCAGAAATCCGAAGATCGCCAGGCCGGTGGTCTGGATCTTCATCTGCGGAATCTTCGGCATCCGCGCGGCGCCCAGCAGGCATAAACCAGCCAGCCCCCACAATGTCAGGGCCGGAACAAACGAGAACGCCATGTCCCACACTGTGCCACCCAGCCAGTTCGGGAAGGGCCGCATCCATCCGCCGAGCCACAGCGTGACCGCGATCGATGAGACCGCGAGCATGGCCGCGTACTCGGCCAGGAAGAAGAGCGACCAGCGGAAGCCGCTGTACTCGGTATGGAAGCCGGCGACGAGTTCGGACTCGGCTTCGGGCAGGTCGAAGGGAGCGCGATTCGTCTCGGCCACCATCGCGATGGCGAAGACCATGAAGGCAATAAATCCCAGGGGGAAGAATTTGAAGATGAACCAGGTATGCTGTGCCGCCTGCGCTTCGACAATGCCGATCATGCTCAGCGTGCCGGTGCCCGTCTGCAGGCTGGTCATCATGACCGCGCAGACAATGGCCAGGCCCATGGCGATTTCGTAGGAGACCATTTGCGCGCTGGAGCGCAGCGAGCCCATCAGCGGGTAATGCGAGTTCGACGACCAGCCCGCCATGATGATGCCCAGCACGCCCAGCGACGAAACGCCGAGCATGAACAGGATGCCGATGTTCATGTCGGTTACGGCATGCGTGCGTCCGAAGGGCACAACCAGGAACGTGGTGAAGGCAGTCATGGTGACGACGACCGGCGCGCTCCAGAAGACCAGCTTATCGGCGTCGTGCGGGATGATGTCTTCCTTGATGAGCAGCTTCAGCGCGTCGGCGAAGGGCTGCAGCAGTCCGTGCGGACCCACGCGCATGGGCCCCAGGCGAATCTGCATGTGCGCGAGGATTTTGCGCTCCAGCCAGTTCATCGCGATCACCGCCAGCGAAATGCCGATGGTGATGATCAGGATGTAAATGGTCGCCCAGAACATGCTGCCGGCTTCGCCGGGGGTTCCGGTTGCGCCTAGATACGATTTGATTGCGTCAAACATTAGCGATCCACCTCGCCCAGCACGATGTCGAGGGTGCCGATGACGGCGACCACATCGGCCACCAGCAGGCCGCGCACCATCTTGTCCAGGGCTTGCAGATTGACGTAAGACGGCGGCCGCACGCGCACCCGATAGGGCTGCGTCGATCCGTCGCTCACGATGAAATATCCCAGCTCGCCTTTCGGCGCTTCGATGGAGTGATAGACCTCGCCCGCCGGCGGCTTGAGAATCTTCGGCACCTTCGCCATGATCGGCCCCTGCGGCAGTCCTTCGACGGCCTGGCGAATGATGCGGACCGACTGCCGCATCTCCGCGATGCGAACCAGGTACCGGTCGTAGGTGTCACCGTTCAGCCCGGTCGGAATGTCGAAGTCGAAATTCTTGTAGGCTTCGTAGGGTTGCGCTTTGCGCAGGTCCCACTTCACTCCGCTGGCCCGGAGAACTGGCCCGGTGACGCCCAGCGCGATGCAATCTTCAGCGTTCAAAATGCCGACGCCCTTAGTCCGCTTCACCCAGATGCGGTTCGTGGTCAGCAGCTCTTCGTATTCGTCGAGCTTGGGGAGGAAGGCGTCGCAGAAATCCGTGCACTCTTTCTCGAATCCGTCGTAGGCTTCGTAAATGCAGCCGCCGATGCGGAAGGCATGTGTCGTCAGGCGCGCGCCGCAATATTTTTCGATAGATCTTCAAGAATGGCTTCGCGATCGCGGAAGCAGTAGAACAGCGGCGTCAACGCGCCGATGTCGAGCGCGTGCGTGCCCAGCCAAACCTGGTGGCTGGCGATGCGGCACAGTTCGGTGAGAATCACGCGGATGTACTGCGCGCGCGCCGGGACTTCGGCGTTGATCAGCTTCTCGACCGTCTCGCAGTAGCCCAGCCCGTTCGAGACCGCGGCGACGTAATCCATGCGGTCGACGTACGGATTGAACATCGCGTAGGTGCGGTTCTCGGCGATCTTCTCCACGCCGCGATGCAGGTAGCCAATGACGCACTCGGTGCCCAGAACCTTTTCGCCGTCGAGCTTCAGGATGACGCGCAACACGCCGTGGGTCGACGGATGCTGCGGGCCCATGTTGAGCACGAGTTCGTTGGCGTCAAGAAAGGTTTCGTCTCTGGTATCGAGGTCGAGGTAATCAACAACGCCGGGGCCGGTTTCGCCCTTTTGCGCGTGAACGTAGTCGGACTGAATCAGGTCTTTCATTGCGCGCTCTCGATGCCGATGTTGGTCTTCACCCATTCGGTGTCCTGCTGCAGGATGCCGTAGTCCTTGCGCAGCGGATGGCCCTTCCAGTCTTCGGGCATCAGGATGCGTTTGAGCTCGGGGTGTCCGTCGAACTCGATGCCGAACATGTCGAAGACTTCGCGCTCCAGCCAGTTGGCCGTCGGCCAGATCGCGACTGCGCTGCGCAGATGCTCGCCCGTCCTTGATCTGCGTCTTGATGCGCAGGCGTTCGTTGTTGTGGAACGAGTACAGGACGTAGACCACGTCGAACTGCGCTTCGCGCTTGGGATAGTGCACGGCGGTGATATCGACGCAATAGTCGAAAAGTTCGTCGTCGCGCAGTCGCAGCAGGATCTCGTAGGCGAGCGAGCTATCGACGACCAGATAATTTTGCTTGGCGTAGGTGCTGGCTTCGCGTATGCCCGAGCCGTACTGCGCCTTCAGCGCGCGGACCAGGTCGCGATCCCAGGGCTCCGGCTTGGGAGCGGTTCGGCGGCTTCGGTGGTGCGGCGGCGGGCTTGGCGGCAGGAGCAGCAGGTTTGCCGGCAGCGGAAGCAGCAGGTTTCGGTGCGGCCTGAACCGGTTGCGCTTCCACCGGCGGTGCAGCGGGCTTGGTCTCTGGAGCGGCGGCAGACGCTGTCGGCATACCGCTGCCGAGGCGGAGTTTTCGACCGAGGGCGGATTGGGCTCTTTCGTTTCCTCAGGCATGGTCATGTCTTTGTTAAGGAACTGCTACCCCGTCTGTAAGTTCTAGTTTTAGCAGTGAGGCCGGCGGGAAGCTTGTACGCGAGTCACTTCACCCTGTGATGGTGATCACATCTGCTTTGGAAGTGCAACATTCGTGGGATATCGGAGAGGGACAGCAGAGCACAACGCTGCTGCTTGAATGTCGGGCCATGAAGGCCGGGCAGAGTTCTAAAGTGTCATCCTGAAGCGCAGGCGGCCGGGTTTGTCGCCGGAGTCGAAGAACCCCTACTGTCCCGATGTTATCCCCGCGGCAGATCAGAGGTCCGCAGCTTCAGAGTTGATAGCATTTCGTGACGATAGCGGTCCTTCGACTCCGGCGCGAAAGGCACGCGCCTGCGTTCAGGATGACACCAGGACCAGGAGACGCTCTTGAGGTAACGCCAACTATGCAGTTGAAGTCTCACCTTCCCTCTTGCCGATGGAACGCCTGACGCAACCCGCGCGCAAAGGAGAACCCGTGGCCAACTCCGGCAACAAACGCGACCTGACCAGAAGAGATTTCGTGAAGACGGTAGGCATCGGCATTGGGGCACTGCAAACCGCGGCGGTTGGAGCCGGCGTGCTCGAGCTCACCAGTTGTGGAAGCAGTCCGGTCGAGCCGCCAGCCCCGAAGATCGTTTCCTGGCCGATCGCCAAGCAGGTTTACACCACCGCGCAACAGCAGGTCTGCCCGGTGGCCCTCAGCCCGGCGGTCCGCCAGCTGCATCCGGGAGATGTCGCTCTTTACGCGCAGTACAAATACAGCGCCTGGACGCTGGGCGGCCCGCTGCAACACATCGTGCGCAAGGATCTTGCGCCGAACTACACCGGTGCGCCCAACGCGGCGCGGCTGCTGTACTACTTCTCCATCTCCGACATTCACATTGCCGACAAGGAGTCGCCGGCGCAGCCCATCTATATGGGCTGGAGCGCGCCCTATGGCCCCGCGTCGAGCGGGCAGTCTTCCGCCTACTCGCCGATCCTGATGTCGACGCCGCAGGTGCTCGATGCCGCCATCAAGACCATCAACGCGCTGCACAAAAGCATGCCCTTTGACTTCGGCATGTCGCTGGGAGACGCCTGCAACAACACCCAGTACAACGAGCTGCGCTGGTTCCTCGACACCATCGACGGCAAGGTCATCACGCCCAGCTCGGGCGGACATCTGGGAGCGTCGAGCATCGATTACCAGCGTCCGTTCCAGGCCGGCGGACTCGATCCGTCGCTCGCCTGGTACCAGGTCATGGGCAACCACGATCAGTTCTGGATGGGCTGTGCGTTCGAGAACGACAAAACGCAGACGCACACGTCGGCGACACCATCATCGACATCGGAAACAGCGGTGACCCGCCGCCTGTGTCGATCGACCAAACCGGCGCCTACATGGGCGTGATCAACGGCTTAACCCCCTACGGCGATATGTGGGGCGGCGGTCCCGAGGCCGACTTCGATACGCCGCCAAAAGTTATTGCCGACGCGAACCGGCACTCGCTGGCGACCACGGAGTCCACCACCGTCAACTGGATGACCGAGTTCTTCAACACCACGACCAAGCCGGTGGGACACGGCTTCAGCCAGGACAACCTGAAGAGCGGAATGGCCTGCTACAGCTTCGTGCCCAAGTCCGACATCCCGATCAAGTTCATCGTGCTGGACGACACGGTGAAGGGCCCAGGCCAGGCCGACTACGCCGCGGGCGCGCTCGACGACGCACGCTATCAGTGGCTGGTCGATGAATTGAATGCCGGGCAGACGGCGAATCAGCTGATGATCATCGCGGCGCACGTGCCCATCCTGCCGCAGAACAGCCTCACCGATACAACTCCGTTCCCCATGTGGCCGGGGCCGGAGTATACCGAGGATTACGTGCTCAACACGCTGCACCAGTATCCCAACCTGATTTTGTGGATGGCGGGACATCGGCATGTGAACGTGGTGACGCCGCAGCCGGATCCGCATGGCGATCCCACGCTGGCCTTCTGGGAGGTCGAGACCTGCTCGCTGCGCGATCACCCGCAGCAGTTCCGCACCTTCGATATCCGCCGCAACAGCGATAACACGGTGTCGATCATCATCACCAACGTCGATCCCGCAGTGCGTGCCCGGGTCGCCGGCCTACAACTCGCGTGGTTACGCGCTGGGCGCGTTCCGGATTTTCGGCGCCACTCCAGCCATCATCGCCGACACCACGTCGCATTCGTACAACGCGGAGCTGGTAGTGCAGTTGACGCCTGTCATGCAATCGGTCATCTCGCAGGCGGGGGGAAAGATTCAGCAATTTTCTTAGGCGTCATCCTGAGCGGAGTAAGGTCGCCTTGCGACCGAACGCAGTCGAAGGACCGCTACAGCCGTTGTCAGTGTGGTCCGGTCTGTTTCTCGGACGGATCCGTCGGAGTAAGAAGGTGGAAGAACGCCGTCGCTACAGGGGTCCTTCGACTCCGGCGCGCAAAGGCGGCACGCCTTCGCTCAGGATGACACGGGCTTGATGGATTCTTGCGAAAAGCGAAGAGCGAACAGCGGAAGGCGAAAAATCGGCCTCCGCGGCGAATGACATTGCGGACGTTGTAGCTGCTGGCTGAAGGCCGAGAGGTGATGGCTGTCCCTACACCCAGTCCAGCGCGCCCTTCTTCCAGATCCAGATGTATCCCACGATCAGGATGCTCGAGGAAGACCATCATCTCCAGCAGCCCGAACAAGCCGAGCAGCTTGAACTGCACCGCCCAGGGGAAAAGGAAGATGGTTTCCACGTCGAAGACGACGAAGAGGATGGCGACGATGTAGAAGCGCACGGTGTAGCGGCCGCGCGCGTTGTCGAAGGGCGTGATGCCGCACTCGTAGGGCATCAGCTTGGTTTCGGAAGGATTCTTCGGACGGATCAAAGTGCACAAGGCCACCGTTCCGCCGGCCACCAGGAAAGCAACGAAGGCGAAGATGAAAATCGGTACGTAATTCTGCGGCATACGTGCTGTCTTTCGCGGTCAGCCGCGGCATGCTTCCCCGCGGCGCGACCTGGTATGACGAACCCGCCAATATATCCTGCGGACAACCAGCCAAACTATGACGTGCGTCACAAAAAGACCGCTTTTCGCTCTTAGCTTTTCGCTCTTCGCCAGACGTCCGCTTCTGTTTTCATTTGTTTGCCGAACTTTGGAGTCTTGGCTTCTCGCTGTGGCATCATAGGAAACACGGAATGCGTAGCTCGCGAACATTTGCGGTAGTTGCCTTGGTAACGGTGTTAGTGTCGGCCCTGCCCGCCTTGTGCTTGCCTTTGGCTAGCATCGGCGCGCCGCCGCCCGCATGCCACCGGCATCACGGATCGATGCCGGCGCACAGTTGCTGCCGCACTACTGCGAGCGCGCCTGCCGCCCTGCAGGCGACATTCCACGAGGCGACGTTGGACATGGCCGCTCCGGTCGTCATAAGTCCGGTGCTACCGATTGGCGAACGTGAATCTGTTCCCCCATCGCTGACGAGCAAGTTCTCTTCCCCGCCGCCTTCTGTCCTTCGCATCTGACTTCCGTCTGACCTGACAACTGCCCACCGACAACTGAGAACTGTTTTTGTCTTCCTCCCGACGGATTCGGAGAGTCGATGTTTTCTGTACGAAAGACGTCTTTCGCAATATTTCTGATCGCGGTGTTGTGCGCGGTAAACGCCGGTGCGCAGCAGGGCTCCGCAACTTCGGGGAGTGCAGGCGAGCCAGCGCAGCCGTCCATGCCCGACATGCAACATCTGGGCGAACCGAGTGCTGATGATCAAGATAACTCTCGCCCCATGGCCGGCATGTCGATGTCGACGTCCATGGGCGCCAAACCGACAACACTGATCGAGGAGATCACCCAGCACGTCACCTCCGGCACCAGTGCGGAGCCAAACTCCACGCCTGTCCCCATGCTCATGACCATGAAAGGCTCGTGGACGCTGATGTTCCATGGCGTCGCTTTCCTGAACGTCGAGCAGCAGACTGGCCCGCGCGGCGCCGACAAGGTCTTCTCCACCAACTGGTTCATGCCGATGGCGCAGCGCAAACTCGGGCCGGGAACATTTACCGCACGCACGATGTTGAGCTTTGAGCCGGCTACGATCACCGGCCGCTACTATCCTGAACTCTTCCAGCAGGGCGAGACTGCATATGGCAAGCCCATCGTCGACGGCCAACATCCGCACGACTTCTTCATGGAGCTAGCGGCGCTGTACGATCTCAACCTCGGCGAGCGCAGCCTGCTGTCGTTCTACGCCGCTCCGGTGGGCGATCCGGCGATGGGGCCGACCGCGTATCCGCATCGCGCCTCGGCATCGGAAGATCCCATCGCGCCGCTTGGACATCATCTTGAAGACTCGACGCACATCGCTGATGACGTTGTGACGCTGGGCCTGACTCACTCGATGGTGCGCCTGGAAGCCTCGGGGTTTCACGGCCGCGAGCCCGACGAATTCCGCTGGAACATCGACTCCGGCACCATCGACTCGTGGTCAACGCGGCTGACCGTGCAGCCCGGGCAGAACTGGAGCGCGCAGTATTCGTTCGCGCATCTCACCAGTCCGGAAGCGCTCTCGCCGGAAGACGACATCCAGCGCATGACGGCGTCGATCATGTACAACCGGCCCATCGTGCATGGCAACTGGGCCAGTAGTTTGATCTGGGGACGCAATCGCGTGATCCAGACCGGCCTGGTGTGGAACGGCTACCTTCTGGAGTCGACCCTGCGCTTTGCTGAGAACAATTACATCTGGACGCGGATCGAAAATGTCGACCGCACGAATGAGCTGCTGTTGAAAGATCAGTTCGAGCCGCCCGATTTTCCCGAGAGCGTCATCGGACGGGTGCAAGCCTATACCGCTGGGATACGATCGCGACTTCAAGCTGATCCCTCACCTCGAAACTGCGCTGGGCGCACAGGTCACGTCCTACCATGACGGCGGCCAACTCGCCGCAATCTACGGAAATCATCCCGTGGGAATTGTGATGTTCCTGCGCGTGCGTCCCTTCGGCAAGGAACGATGACCTCGGAGGCTTTGAAAGGGCGCGGCTTCAGCCGTGCCGCTGTGAGTTGGCTTAGACTTCACGCGAGGCGGCCTTCAGGCCGACGAGCCTTCCGCTTCGAGGCATCAACCTTGCTGGAAGGCCTGCACCAGCAACACCCCACCCACCACGCACAGCCCGGCGTACACGTACTTTAGAAAGGTCTCACCGCGCAGGCGATGATTCATAGCTCGTCCCAGCCAAATCGCCGGAACCATCGCGGGCAGCGAGAACAGGTAATAGTGCGTGACGGCAGGCACCCACAATCCTTTCAGCCAATAACCGGCCATACCCAGCATGCTGGCCGGCAGAAAATATCCCTGCAAGGTCGCGCGAAAATGTTGCGCCGACCAGCGCCGCATCGAACCGTAGATCGCCAGCGGAGGTCCGTTCATCCCGTACGCGCCTCCCATGATGCCAGCCGCAAATCCGCAGCCGAGCAACCACGGCATGCTGTCTCTGGTGAGTTCCGGAGGCCTTTCGCCGAGCAGCGAGTAGAGGGAGAAGGCGACAATCAGAATCGCCAGCACGGCCTTGGTCAGTTGTTGATGGCTGCTGGTCAGCAGCAGAAGCCCAAGCGGGATGCCGAACACCGTTGCGGCCATCAGCCAGCCCATGCTGCGAACGTGGATCTTGCGCCAGTCCTGGGCGACGACAATCAGCGCGATCGTGATCGAGATCAGGACCGCCAGGGGCGCTGCGACCTCGAGCCTCAGCCGCAGAGCCAGCAGGGGAACGGCAATCAGCGCTTCGCCGAAGCCGAATGCTGAGCGGATGAGGGTGGCGACGAAGACCACGAGAAGGACATATACCAGCGTCGCGTTAAACCAGGAGAAGAAGCCGTGACCCAAAAACCCCACACTCTATTTTCTCATTAACGTACGTTGTTCTTTTCGTCGCATTTCATGATCCGCGCCTAAAAGTAGTGATACCCTCTTGCCGTAGCAGACTATGCAGGTCTCTAAGAAAATCCAAAAAGCTACTGAGCCGATATGGCCGGCCTTCATCGCCATGGGAGCGGATGCGCTGATTCATTACGCGTTGCCGGAGCGGCTCTCCGTGGGACCGCGCTGGCTGCTGTTCGCCGTCATTCTGGTTTTGCTGGTTCCCATCACGTTCACGCTACCGCATTGGACGCCATGACGTGACCCGCATTCTGACCTTCGTCGCTCTCGGCGCGCTCACCATCGCGCTGATCGGCTCACTTGGCCTGATGGTCGAGGGATTGCCGCACCACAAAGATCCGCCGGGAGCCCTGTTGAAGTCAGCCGTCCTGCTTTGGACGACGAATGTGCTGGTGTTCGCGCTGTGGTACTGGAAGCTCGACGGCGGAGGACCGACGGGCCGCCAGCTTGCCGGGTCCGAAAGCTCGTTTCTATTTCCGCAGAAGATGTGTCCCGAGGAGTGCGCCCCGGGATGGTCTCCGGAGTTTGTCGACTATCTCTTCCTGGCTTTCAATACCAGCACCGCGTTTTCGCCTACCGATACCGCGGTGCTCTCACGCTGGGCCAAGGGCTTGATGATGGTGCAGTCGCTGATTTCGCTGTCGGTGATTGCGCTGCTGGCGGCGCGTGCCGTCAACATTCTCTGAGCGTACAATTCCGTCGGCAGGAGTTTCCTATGAAGCTTTGGTTACGCATCACCATCTTCCTGGCCGGCGCGGGTGTATTGTTCTTCGGCTGGCTCAAGGCGCACGCCGACGTGTCGAACCTCCAGACTGCCGGCAAAAGCCAATGTGGTGAGGTCATCGGAGCTTCTGGTCATGATTGGCGGCTTCGTTATGCTGATGGCGTTTGCACCGTCGCAAGAGATGCTGGCCCGATGGACGGCGCTGAAAAAGCCCCGGAAATCCCGGCCGGCACAGTTTCGCAGACGGCGGCAGCGTGGCTGAAGTGTGGCGCTCATCAGGATTGAAAGGGCGCGGCTTCAGCCGGTGCCGCAAGACGTCTTTCTAGAGTTCAAGCGAGGCGGCCTTCGGTCCGATGAAGCATTCCCTACGCACTGGCCTCGGCCTGCAGGGCGAGTTCGGTTTCGCGCAAATCCATTTCATGCTCCAGCACGCGCAGCACTTCATCGTTGATGCGGCCTTCTCCGCGCAGCGCCAGCGCCGCTTCCCGTTCGCAGCGTAATAACTCCAGCGTCAGATCCAGCGAGCGTCCGTACTGACCAGGGCTCGCATCCTCCGCCGCGGTCTCCTCAGCCTGCAGCACTAGCAGGCGGTGCTGATAGTGCTGCCGCAGATCGTCATAGATGGGAGCGTATTCAGGACGATCGCGAGTCTGGGTCTGCTCCAGGCGCTCCAAGGCGGTCTGGGCCATGATGCGGCGCGCCTCACGCTCCTCGCAATTGGAACCGCTGAAGCCGGCCAGGCCCAGCCAGCGAATCAGCGCCGGCAAGGTCAGTCCCTGCAAGACCAGCGTCACCAGGATCACGCTGAAGGTGAGAAAGATGATCAGATTGCGCTGGGGAAAGGGGTCGCCATTGGCGAGCTTTTCGGGCAGAGACATTGCTGCCGCCAGCGCTACCACTCCGCGCATGCCCGTCCAGCCCACCACGAAGATCTGCTTCGGCGAGGGCATGGTGTAGTCCTGATGCAGAATGCGCTTGCGTACAAAATAGGCAACGTGGGCCCCGGGATACATCCACATGAGACGCAGCACGATGAGGATCGCGCTGAAACGTTGCGCCGTAGAGCAGAAGCTGTCTGACGCTGTAGGAGTGGATGCCGGCCATCACGTACGGCAGTTGCAATCCGATCAGCACGAATACCAGCCCGTTCAGCGCGAAGGTCATCGCGTCCCACACCGCCCAGGCCTGCAGCCGCACTTGCGGCGAGAAGAAGCGGGCGCTGCGCCGGCTGAGATAAAGCCCGCACGCCACTACAGCGAGCACACCGGAACCGTGCGCGGCTTCGGCGGCCAGGTACGCCACGTAAGGGACCAGAATGCTGACCGCAATCTCGATTGGGCCGTCGTCCACGATACTTCTCGAACCACTCCACCAGCTTCGCAATCAGCAATCCGATGGCGATGCCGACCACCAGGAGGAAAGCCAGCCGCAGCAGCGCGCCTGGCACTGTCGGCGTCTGCGACCTCATCACCATCGCCAGTCCAAACTCCAGGGCGACCAGGCCGGTGGCGTCGTTCACCAGGCTCTCGCCTTCGAGAACATCGACAACGCGTTGCGGCAGCCCGACGCGACGCGCGATAGACGTAGCGGCGATGGCATCGGTGGTGGAGACTACGGCGCCCAGTACAAATCCTAACTGCCAGGTGAATCCGGGAAACACAAACCTCGCCGTGCGCGCGACGCCCAAGACGGTGGCGGTGACCAGTCCGATGGCCAGCATGGAGATGCTGACCAGGTTGTAGCGGAAGTCACGCCAGGATGTGGTCCACGCCGCCGAATACAGCAGCGGCGGCAGCACGATGAGGAAGATGATGTCGGGATTGAGTTCGACCTTCGGAACCCGGGGGAAGAAACTAAGCAGCAGGCCGGCAATTACCAGCACGATGGGATAAGGACGCTGCAGCTTGCGGGCTATAGCGGCAAAGATCGCCACAAACGCCAGCAGCGACAGAAACACCAGCTCAGCCGAATGAACTCCACCCCCGTGCATCACACCTCCGTTGCCAAAAAGATATCGCAATCAAGAGGGTTCGTCAGCACTGAACTCGGTTGAAATCGGCGGCGCGAAAGTTGTGTATTAAGGCAGGGAAAACTCGGATAAGCTTGTGTCAAAGGCGGGTAGTCCAATGCCACTGCTCAGAATCAGGCTGGCCGAAATCGCAAGCCGCTTCCTCCCTTCTTCGTTTATTCCCGTTGTGTTGATGTTCTCAGTGATAGCGTTCGCGTGTTCCAGCGGCCCCATCCGTCCGTGTGAACGTCTCAGCGCGGACGCAATTTTCGTCGGCCGTGTGCTTGAGACCAGTCCTACGAATCACGTTTTTGACGACCAAACCTGGCCGGGCTATTCCATGCGGATTGAAGTCGAAGATTCGCTGAAAGGCAAATTAGGTAAAGAAGTTCGAATCGAAACCGGATCGGGTGGAGGTGATTGCGGAACGCCTCTCCCAGTGGGCGGACGCTTCCTGATCTTCGCGACCAAAGACCACGATGGACGACTCTGGACGGGCTTGGATAACACCACCGCGCTGGAGAATGACACAATTAGCGCGAGCCTCGTCGAGAGCGTCCGAAGGTCCATCACCATCGGACAGGCCACCCTGTTTGGAAAGGTGAGCTACGAGGCTCCCGAACGGTATGACGCGCAGGGCCATCGGGTTGCCGCTGCGCCATGGGAACCCGTTGTCAACATGTTGATTCGGGCCACGTCGGCGAGTAAGACGTTCACAACAATTACGGAAGCTGACGGACAGTACCAGTTTCTAGATTTACCGAATGGCACCTACACGATCACTCCCACCCTGGAGCCGGGTCAGACCTACGACAAGTCGTTTTATGCGGAACGATACGTAAAAACGATTGGCGATGGTTCCTGCGCAAAGGTCGATTTCCCTTTGCGCTCCACTGCTCGTTTGAAGGGCAAGGTGCTCGTCCCCAAGGGAGAACAGTTCGCCTTCATTCCTGAATTTGACGTTGTTTCCCTGCAAACAGTTGCTGCCGTTCCGGTCGGGCTTCAGAAGACAACCGAGCGCACCGGCTTCGCAGCAACCGTGGACGTCGATGGCAACTTCGAGATCTGGCCGATTGCACCCGGCGATTACTACGTCGGAATTAACATCAACAGATCGCCAACGCCTGAGACACCGTTCGTTCCAACGTATTACCCTGGCGTAACCGACAAAACGAAAGCACGGGTCGTGCACATCGAAGAGGGAGAAACGAAGTACGTCGAGATGCCGGAACCTGTGCTGGCACAGAAACGCACGATCCAAATCCAAGCGGTTGGGGTGGATGGAAAGCCGTTGTCGAAGATACGTGTGCAGTTGGAGGACCTGCAACATCCCGGCGATTCAATGAACAGCACGGCGGATGCAACCCTCGACGCAAACGGCTCCGGAACAATAAGCGTCTACTCCGGCATCACGTATCATCTGCACGCAAGTTCCCTGGGCGAATGGCGGCGCGTCCAATGCGCGGAGGCAGTCACAGTCCAAGCCGGATCTGACCCAATCAGTGTGCGGTTTGTGATGGATCGCGTCGACGGTCCCGACGATCGGTATCGCAATGGGATGGCATCTGGCCTTTGCGACATCGCTGTCGTCGATGACCCACGCTCGACCGCCGCGATACGCGCCCTGAACTCTCGCGCCACTACTCCGCCCGCAGCGCCTGCATCGGATCCAGCTTCGCCGCCCGGCGCGCCGGCAAATAGCAGGCCATGACCGCCACCAGGCACAGCACCAGAGGCACGGAAGCAAACGTCACCCAATCCGTTGGAGTAACGCCGAACAGCATGGCCGACATCAGGCGGCTCATGCCCAACGCCACGACCAAGCCGATGCCGATGCCGGGCAGGGTCATGCCAGCGCCGTCTCGCAGCACCGCAATCATGACGTGACCCTTCTGCGCCCCCAGCGCCATACGGATACCGACCTCGCGGGTGCGTTGTCCCACGATGTAGGACAGCACTCCGTAGATCCCCAGGCTGGCCAGCAGCAGCGCTCCGGCGGCGAAGATCGAAAACAGCAGCATGGCGAAACGCTGGCGGCCAATCGAGTCGGCCACCAGGCGCTGCATCGACTGCAGGTTGTCGACGACCATCTGGCTGTCCAGTTGCGTCAGGGCGTGTCGAATGGTGGGAAAAACGGATTCCGGATCGACCCCGTCGGCCACCCGGACGTAAGCGGGAATCCCTTGGCCGAGGCGCCGCATGATCGCGTCAGGCGTCTGCGCGAATGGTTCATAGTATTGCGCCTCGACGTTATTCGCCTTGTCGGGCTGCAGTCCGAACTGTTTAATGTGGCCGACGACGCCGACGATCTCATCGGTTCGCGGACCACCAGACGATTCCTGTATGAAGTGCACGTGTTTGCCGATGGGATCCTGGCCCGGAAAATAGTGTTCCGCAAAGCTTTCGTCCACCACCATCACGCGCGCTGAGTGCTCGTTGTCCGCGTCGGTAAAGAAACGGCCGCGCAGCAGCGGTATCTGCATCAACTTCAGATAGTCGGGCTCAACCCCATAACGCAGCGACAGCGGCAGGTCCGCCTGATGTTCGGCGTGCGGCTCGCCTTCGATCCAGAAGCTCTCTTCCCAATCCCCCAACATCGGCAGGGCGCCCCAATCGAAGGACGTCTCCTTCACGCCGGGTACCGAGCGTAGTGCTGCACCCATCTGCCGATAGGTGGCGCGAATAGCGTCCGGCGATTGCCGGGCCAGCGAGGCCGAAGGAGTGATGTCAAACAGGATTACGTTGCTGGCATTCAGACCAGGACTGACGTTCCACAGCCGTACCAGGGTCCGGATCATGAGTCCCGCGCCCACCAGCAGCACCAGCGCCATCGCCATTTCAATGGTCACGAATACGGCTTGGGCGCGATGACGCGACCCCACCAGGGAGCGGCCGCTCTGATTCAAGGTTGCACTAACGTCCGTACGCGAGGTCTTAAAGGCCGGCGCCAGCCCGAAGACAATTCCTGCAATCAGTGAAATCGCCATCGTGAACAGAAGCACGCGGCCGTCGATACCGATGTTCTCCGCGCGCGGCAACATGTCCGGGATGGCAGCAACGGCGGCCTTCGATCCCCAATAGGAGAGCAGCAATCCCAAAAAGCCTCCGGCCGCGGCCAGCGCCACGCTTTCCGTCAGCACCTGGCGGATGAGTCTGCCCTGCTGCGCCCCCAGCGCGACCCGCACCGCGAACTCCCGCTCCCGCGCCGTCGACCGTGCCAGTTGAAGGTTCGCGACATTCACGCAGGCGATCAGCAACACGAAGAGCACTGCGCCCATGAGCACCCACAAAACCGGACGGACGTCGCCGACCATCACCTCGATCATGGGAACGATGGTGGTCTTGATACCAGCGTCCACATCGGGATAGGTTGCTGCCAGGCCGCTGTTCACCCGCTCCATATCTTGCGACGCTTCAGCCAGCGTCACTCCGGGCTTCAGCCGTGCAATCGCATCCATCCCCCAGGCTGCAGTACGGTCGCGGAACTGCGGCTCGCGCCACTCTCCTACCGGCGTGTAGGCTTCGGCGGCATGGAAATTCCATTGATCCAGCCGGAAGCTTGCAGGAACGATGCCGATAATAGTGCGGGGAACGCCATTGAGGACAATCACCTGTCCCACAATGTGTGGGTTGGAGGCGAACTTGCGCTTCCACAAGCCTTCGGAAATCATGACCGTGGGATTTGCGCCCAGGCGGTCTTCGTCGGCAGTAAAGGTTCGACCGGCAACCGGCGAAACTCCAAGCAATTCAAAGAAGCCGGCCGAGACCATCTCGGCTTTCACGTTCTCGGCTTCGCCGGCGCCCGTAAGCGTCAGGCCGTTGGCGTTGCGGTAAGCGGCCATCGCCTCGAAGCTGCGGTTGTCGCGTTGCCAATCCAGAAAGTTGAGATACGAGATCGAGCCCCTGACGAAGTTCGGCTTGTGATGAAACAGGATCACCAGGCGATTGGCCTCAGGATAGGGCAGCGGATTCAGCAACACGCCATTCACTACCGAGAAGATGGTGGTGTTGGCGCCAATCCCGAGAGCGAGAGTGAGAATCGCGACGACGGCGAATCCGGGTGACTTCATCATCTGCCGGCCGGCGTATTGGAGATCGTGAAATAGGCTGCGCATGGGCTCCCCTGGTGTAATCCACCAAGTAAGATGCAATCGGCGCGCCGCTTCTCTGCAACTCGATAACGGGCGAAGAATGTTGGGGTTGCGGCCTTCAGCGAAAGCTGTAATTTAACCTGCGCTTGTTCGGGCTCGAACGCCACTGTCCGGAAGCGAACATCCTTTACACGGTGCTCTGTGCGGCTGCCGCAGCCCCCTGCAACTCGCCCCTTAAAGCACGATCTCGACGGCTTTCGACGTAGCTTTCTGGTACCCTGCTGGATTGCCTGGAATCCGTTACCAACGATTGGAGCAAGTCGACGCAATGCAACTTTGCAAGTCGTGCCTCTCTGCCAGCCTTCTTGTCGCTCTCTCACTTCCGCTCTTGGCGGCCGACAAATCGAAGAACAACGCCAACCCTGCGCAACCCTCCTACGAGCAGCCACAGCGCGAGACGCTGGACATGAACATGTACCAGCGCATCCGCATCGAGGGCCTGGAGCACTCGCATGTGATGGAGTATGCCTCGGCGCTGGACGATGACATCGGACCGCGGCTTACCGGATCTCAGAACGTGAAACGCGCCAATGAGTGGACGCGCGATCAGTTCACGGCGATGGGCTGCAAGAACGCGCACCTGGAAGATTGGGGCGACTTCGGCATGGGTTGGACACAGCTCAACACCTGGGTGCGGATGACCGCTCCCGACACCGCCGTGTTTATTGCGCAGGCGGCCCCGTGGTCGCCGGCGACGAATGGCGCTGTGACCGGGCAGGCGGTGTGGATGGACATCAAGGACGAGAAAGACCTGGACCAATACAAGGACAAGCTCAGCGGCAAGGTTGTGTTTTACGGAGCGATGCGCGATGTGCCTCCGGTGGAGAAGCCGCTGTGGACGCGCTATGACGATGCCGAACTCAAGAAGCTGCAGGACTATCCGGTGAAGGCGCGCAATCGCGAGGACTTCATGCAGGCCTTCATGAAGAGGCTGGAGCTGCGTCAGAAGGTGGGAGCGTTCCTGGCCAGTGAACACGCGCTCGCGGTGGTCACCCCCAGCCGGGATGGACGCGATGGCGGCGGCTCCGGGGGTACGTTCTTTGACGACAGCGGAGCCGGCTTCGGATGGGAAGCCTATAAGCGTGAGCACATCGATCCCGTGCCGGTGGTGGTGATGGCGATCGAAAATTACGGACGCGTCTATCGCCTGCTGAAAGCCAACGTGCCGGTCAGTGTTGAGATGAACGTCGACACTAAGTTCACCGGTGATCACGAACACGGGTTCGACACCATCGCGGAAATTCCCGGCACCGATCCCAATCTGAAGGATGAGATCGTCATGGTCGGCGGCCATCTCGATTCGTGGGCATCCGGTACGGGCGCGACCGACAACGGCGCTGGCTCGGTGGTTGCGATGGAAGTGATGCGCATCCTGAACACGCTCCAGGTGAAGCCGCGGCGGACGATTCGGGTGGGTTTGTGGACCGGCGAAGAGGAAGGGGAGTACGGCTCCTACGGCTACGTCCGGCAGCACTTCGGGCAGGTGCCGCTCTCGACCGCGCCCGATCAGATGAAGCTGCCCGAGTGGGTGCGCAAACCCGCCGGTGCGGTGGAGCTCAAGCCTGAATCGCAGAAGATCTCCGGATACTTCAATCTCGACAACGGCAGCGGGAAGATTCGCGGTGTCTATCTGCAGGGCAATGCGGCGATCGCGCCGATCTTTGCCCAGTGGATCGAGCCGCTGAAGGACCTGGGCGTAACCACGCTGACGCTGCGCAACACCGGCGGCACGGACCATGAAGCTTTCGATGGCATCGGCATTCCGGGCTTCCAGTTCATCCAGGACCCGCTGGACTACGAGACGCGCTCGCATCACTCCAACATGGACACCTACGAGCGTTTGTCGCCGGAGGACTTGGCGCAGGCCGCTGTGGTGGAGGCGACGTTTGTCTACAACGCTGCCATGCGCGACCAGACGCTTCCGCGCAAACCGCTGCCACGGCCGGAGCAGGAGGAGCAGCTGCGGGCGCCGCTGAAGGACCTGATGCCCGGCGCCATGGCACCCGAGAAGCCGGCGCAGCAGCCGTAGCACGGCACACTGATCGACGTGCGCCATTCGACGCCGTGGCAGCAGCGGTGACTGCCTATAGCTATTTGCAATGCGAATCGGGCCCGGATTTCAGCTACAATCCTGTTCAACCAGGATGCTCTGTAGCCACTCCGGGCCCCTAATGCAACCGTTCTATAAACGCTTCAGTGTCATCACCGGATTTGCGGCTCTGTTGCTGCTTTTGCTGGCGAATGGTCTGGTCCTGCGGCGGCAGCTGGCAGTACAGGTGGAGAACCAGAGCTGGGTGCGCCACACCGGGGACGTGCTGCTCCAGGTGTCGAATACCGAGTCGCTTCTCAAGGACGCGGAGACCGGACAGCGTGGCTACCTGTACACCGGTGAGCCGCAATATCTCCAGCCCTACACTCTTGCAGTCAAGCAAATCAGTAGTGAAATCGATAAGCTGGCGGAGATGACCGCCGACAATCCCGCCGAGCAGCAACGCGTCGAACAACTTCGCGTCCTGACTGACAAGAAGCTTCAGGAACTCTCCGACGCCATTTCGCTTTACAATTCCGGGCATCCGGAGGAAGCCCACGAGCTGGTGCTGACCAACCGAGGTCTGTTCACCATGGACAAGATCCGCGTCGTGGTCGACGAGATGCAAAAGGAAGAGGCCTCGCTGGATGCGGCCCGCATCGAAGCTTATCGGCACAGCGTGCGGGTCACGGTGGCCTGCATCTACCTGGCGAGCTTCCTGGCGGCGATGGGCTTGGCTCTGTTGGCCTACTTCATCCTGCACGAAATGACGTTGCGCGAGCAGCACGCCGGGCAGATCAAGCAGCGTGAGGAATGGTTCCGGGTTACGTTGACCAGCATCGGCGACGGCGTTATTGCCACGGATGGACGCGGACTGGTCACCTTCATCAATCCAATTGCGGAGCGGCTCACGGGTGTCCCGTTTGCCGAGGCCAAAGGCCTGGCGATCAATGAGGTCTTTCCCATCTTCAACGAGGTTAGTCTGCAGCCGGTGGAGAATCCGGTTCGCAAAGTGATGGAGTTGGGCAACATCGTGGGACTGGCGAATCACACCGTGCTGCGTCATCGCGATGGATCGCTGGTTCCGATCGAAGACAGTGCCGCGCCGATTCGGGATGACGCAGGCAAGCTGGTGGGAGTTGTGCTGGTCTTCCGCGATGCAACTGCCGATCGCAAATCCCAGGAGATTCTGCGTAAAACCGAGAAGATCGCTGCGGCTGCTCGCCTGGCCGCAACCGTCGCGCACGAGATCAATAATCCCCTGGAAGCAGTCAGCAATCTGGTGTATCTCGCCAGGCTGCGGGAGGGAATGCCTGACCAGGCGCTGCAAGACCTGGCTCTTGCCGAACAGGAGCTGAACCGCGTTTCGCACGTCACTCGACAGACATTAGGTTTTTATCGCGAGGCAAGTCAGCCCGACGCGCTTGACGTTCCCACGATCGTGGAGTCGGTGCTGCGGCTTTATTCCAATAAGTTCAAGACCAAGAATATCCAGGTGGTGCACGAATCGGAGCCGTGTCCGCCCCTGCAAGGCTTTCCCGGAGAGCTGCAGCAGGTGGTCGCCAATATCGTCTCGAACGCTGCTGATGCAGTCGAAGCCGGAGGGACGCTGAAAGTCAGGGTCTCGTGTGTCGACGGCGCTGGCGGAAAGTCGGTCCAGGTTCGCGTGGAGGATAACGGCCCCGGCATCGCAGCCGAACATCTGGACCGCATCTTCGAGCCGTTCTTCACCACCAAGAAAAACGTCGGCACCGGATTAGGACTGTGGGTGTCGAAGACCATCGTCGAACGCCACGGTGGGACGATCGAAGTAGCGTCACACAATCAAAACGGCACACACGGAACCGTATTCAGCGTCTCCATTCCTTGCACTCCCAGCTTCGCTACCCGGGCCGCGCAAGCTTCTTCCTGATATCACTTACCCCGCGATGTGCTGGATCGCCTGTACGACTTTCGCCGGGAGCGTTAGTTCCCGGCTGGCCAGATCCTGCATCATGTGCTCAGGATTGGTGGTGCCCGTGAGCGGCAGGATGCCGATGGCGCGCGCGAAGGCGAAGATCACCTGCGCCGGAGTTGCAGCTAGCTTCGCCGCTGGATCCGTCACCACCGGATGTTGCAGCACTTCGAGATTTGCAGTCAGCAGAGAAAATCCCTGATACGTGATTCCGCGCTCGCGGCAAAAGCGGCGAATGTCTGAATCCCATCCCGTAACCGCAAAGCAGCGGTTCTGCACGAAGGCTGGAGCTTCGCCCTGCGCCGTCATTATCTGCTCCAGATGATGCAGGCCGACGTTGCTGACGCCCAGCAAGCGCGCGCGTCCAGCGTCGCGCTCCCTGCGCATGGCCTCCCACACTTCCGCGTCGTCCGGGCTCCAGCCTTGCCGCCAGGCTGGGCCATGCAAAACGAAACTGTCGACGTAGCCGGTGCCCAGGTGCTCAAGCGAGCTGGCCATGGATTGCGCAACCTGCACGCTGAGGCTGGCCGCGGGATCGTAGGGCAGGCGATGGTCCTGCCCCTGGCGGTAGGTGAACTTGGTTTGCAGGAAGAGATCGGCGCGGGTCACGATGCCCGCGCGATACGCGGCAGCCAGGCCTTCCCCGACCCCGGCCTCATGGTAGTGGCGAAGTTGGTTGGCTGTGTCGACGCCGCGAAAGCCGGTGCGCAACGCCAACTCGGTGAGGGCAGCGGTGGGATCTTTCTTCCAGGCGGTGCCGTAGAGCAAATCTGGAATCGGCGCAAACGATTCGGACATGCCCAACATTTTGTCATGATCCGAGGTCCGATAGCAGCGCGACGGGAATTCGCGGCGTTTGTTACACTACGCGCTTTATGGCAACGGCCGCCGTCACCCTCACCTCGAAGCGGGCTCGTATTGAGTCGGTCGACCTGCTGCGCGGAACCGTGATGGTGCTGATGGCGATCGACCACGTCCGTGATTACCTGGGATACCCGGGCGCCAGCCCCACCGATCTTGCGACCACGACGGTTCCGCTGTTCTTCACCCGCTGGATCACCCATTTTTGTGCGCCGGTTTTCTTTCTGCTCACCGGCACGGGAGCGTATCTTGCGCTGGGCCGTAAATCCAAACCCGAGCTGTCGCGCTTCCTGTTTACGCGCGGACTGTGGCTGATCTTCGTGGAACTGGTGCCGCTGCGCTGTTTGGGCTGGCAGTTCAACTTCGATTACCGCGTCACCATGATCTTCGTACTGTGCGCGCTGGGCGGCTCGATGATCGTGCTTTCGGCACTGGTCTATCTGCCGGACTGGCTGGTGATCACCTTCGGCGTGGTACTGATCGCCACACATAACCTGTTCGACCGCATCAGCTCAACCAATCCCGTCTGGGTTCTGCTACATTCGCCGAACTTTCTCCTGAACTCTCCGAACCATGTTGTGTTCGTCGCGTATCCCCTGATTCCATGGATCGGCGTGACGGCGGTGGGTTATGGGCTGGGCCAAATTTATCGCTGGCCGGCGGAGCGACGGCGAGCCTTGCTTCAGCGTCTTGGAATATTTTGCACGGCGGCGTTCGTGGTTCTGCGCTGGATCAACGTCTACGGCGATCCCAGCCGCTGGAGTCTGCAGAAGTCAGCGGCCATGACGGTCGTGTCATTCCTGAACACGACGAAGTATCCGCCCTCGCTGCTCTTTTTGCTGATGGCGCTCGGTCCGGCGATGTTAGGGTTGTGGTTCTTCGACCGGGGAACACCGCGCGTGCTGCGGCCTGTACTGATCTTCGGTAAGGTGCCAATGTTTTATTACGTGCTGCACGTGCCCCTGATACACATCGTCGCGATCGTTCTCTGCTACGCGCGTTACGGACACGTGTACTGGATGTTCCAGTCGCCAACCTTGGGCGACTTTCCGATTACGGCGCCACCGGGATGGGGCTTCTCATTGCCGACGATTTATCTGGTGTGGGCGATCGTGGTGCTGACGCTGTATCCGCTGTGCCACTGGTTTGCCGGATTGAAGCAGCGCCGCAACGCCGCGTGGCTAAGCTACCTGTAGGCGCTTCAGGATTTCTTCGCGTCGAAGCGCACCCACTTGCCGTCAGACTGCGTCCACTCGACTCCGTCCATATCGAGCCAGGTTCCGAGCGGCTGGTCCTTTTTCTGATCGGAGCCGAGGCGCAACACGTTGCCGTCAGGGTCGAAGACCTGCAGTTCATACGCCCAGGGATAATTGTTCGGAGGATGGCGGATGTTCGCACCTGACGCCAGATACTCCTGATGCAGCAGGTCGGCATCGCCGACGCCGATCCAGATCCATGTGCCTGGATGCCCCTGCTCGTTTTCGCACAACATGATGCCGCAACGGCCACGACTCACTTCGGCAAAGCCGGGCACATGCCAGTTCACCTTGAAGCCGAGTACCTCAACGTAGTACTTGAGGCTGGCCGCGACATCGGCGACCCGGAGGATAGGACTTACATTTTCAAAATGGGTGACAGTGGGCGATACCGGTTCGGCTGCAGACATCGGTCGTACCTCACTATTTTGTCTTTGAGCCCTGGGCACCTTTCAACACAATCACCAATACGCGCCCGTCGGATTGGATGCTGCCGCCAGTCGCGGTCTTCGTTGACTTGATAGGGTTTGAGCGCGTCATGTACGACATGGCTTCGACCTGACCGGCCTGCTGCAAGGTCGCGCCGATGAAGTCGCGTTCGTTATCGACGTCCTGATCGATCTTGTGGGTAATAGCGTTGGCCGAACGCTGATCGCGCTCGATGCCGATATCGTGCGTTCCCGCGCCTACCCACAGGGGCTGGTTCTGCGGCGTCTTGAAGGCAGCCTGCCAGATGCGGAAGTGATTGCGCTGCGCAGCCACCATCAGCGCCTCGGCGCGCTCGTATCCAAAGTCCTGCGGGCGTCCGAAGAGGTAGAGGATGCTCATCGGCACGGCGACGTAGACATCCTTCTGCAAAGTCGCCACCAGCGCGCTGACTACAGCGTCTGTATCCGTCTTGTCGGCGACGATCCAGCCGGCCGCCTTCAACGCGTTGGTCACCTGGTCCTGGCTGCCCACGATGATGAAGTTGACCAGGTCGCCGGGATTGCCTCCGCTGGGCTTGTCGGTAACGCGATAGGGCAGCTTGGCGTCGAGCTCGGAGAAGAGCGGCTTGAAGTCGTAATTGCCTTGACTGGCTGCGGCTCCGCTTTCGGTGGCAGCGCTGGTCGGCGTGCGATCGATGTGCACGGTATACGAGCCGTCAGGCGTCTGCATGGAGTCGGCATTGATGGTGAGATACAGCTTGCCGGCGATGGGCGCGTTCACGGTTCCATCGGCGCCAATGAAGAACGGCGTGGCCGCATTGCTGTCGCCGATGCGTCCGATGAGCGCGCCGCGTCCGGCGCTGGGCACGGTCAAGGCGCGAAGCGTGTCCGTCCATCCCCGGGTCGCACCCTCGGCTGTGACGCCGGTGTTGTTGCCCATGTTCACGGTGCCTTTGGCGGTGATGTGCAGTTTGTCTCCCGCCTGAACCTCCATGCCGGTGTCAATCCAGTCCTTGCCGCCGGTAACGGTGACGTTCAGGCTGGTGCTCTTGGCGTTTGAGGAGGAGGCAATGAAAACGAGCGCGACCGCAGGCGTCACAGAGGCAATCATTGCGGCGAGGATCACGCTGGGTAAGGCGAAGCGGATGAACTTCATCGGACAAGTCACCCCTACTAGAGTATAACCATCCCGCACCGCGAAGGTTGCGCCAACTTTGAACTGGAACGTAAAGATTGGCCGCGCGCCAAAAGAACGGCAATCCCTGTCTTCAGGCCGACGAACTGTTTCTTCAGTGCTTGGCGCTGTCAAACATAAACTTTCCCAGGTACACAGGATATGACTTCGGCGGCTTGGATTGAGTCACATCGATCGGGTAAGGCGACTGCGCTAATGTGGGAAATCCCCAGATGTCTCCGGTGCGCATGTCGATGAAGACCTTGCCCAGCACCTGCGACGAGCCATCGGGCTTGCGAATCGTGGTGTAACCCGGCTCGACATAGAAGGGATAGGCTTCGCTGGCCTGCGCGCGCACCGGCACGGGCTGAAGCACGGGATGAAAAACCAGAATTGCGAGCAAGAGTGCGATGATGAGCAACACCGATTTAGTAATTCGATCCGGCAGCATAGTTCCTCCAGTCACCAGATAAAGACTAACGGGGCAGGAAAGCTTGTCAACCGTAAGAGAAGAGGAAAATGGTGCGCAATCCTAATTTGACTTTGCTCCCTGCCCCGGGCAACAATGGCGACTCGCTTGGACCTTAACGGCCGCAGCAAACATCCTGAATACAGATCTGAAGGAGAACTCCGATGGCAGACGAACAGCAGAAGCAATGCGCCCATGAACCTTGTCTATGCACCGTCCCGAGTGGCGAGAAGTATTGCAGCGACTCCTGCCGGGACGCCGGATCGCGCGAGGTGGAGATCGCCTGCCAGTGCGATCATCCCGCTTGCCCGCTCAGCTAGTTTAGCGAGTCCCACGCTGTAAGAGGCACTCGCGAATCATACGCCAGCAACGGGGTTGGGGCTCCGCCGAGCTTCAGCCCGCTGCTGGCGACTTCCCCGGCCGATCCCTGAAGTTCCCCGCAACTACGATGCAATCAGGTTGTATGGATTCGCTCCCAGCCAACTAGCCGCAAGGCACCGTCCGTGCGGCGCCGCTGGACTTCCACTATGCATCGGTAGGCTGAGCTAATGAGACCGGGTGGGTTATCGAGTCGTGGTCTTTGCGGGCCTGGCCGGCAACATGACCAGTGGCATAGCGCCCGGATCAAAGCGCAGGCGAGTGGAGGGAAAGTCGATCTTCAAAATGCGAACCCGAAACACCTCTATATCGAGGAGTTTTATTTCCCGGTCAACCGCTTCCACCAGCGCGGCTCGTGTCTGTTCATAATCGCTGGGGAAATAGAGCGAGGAGAACGCATCGCCAATCGCTCTTTCCGCGGAGGCATTGATGCGGCTTAGAACGTCGGGCGTATTCACTGCCGTAGGAAAGTGATACTCAACCTGGATCGGCACGTGAATGCCCGACTTCAATTTTGGCTTGTAAGTAAACTCCTGCGAGTAGAGCTGATAAGGACTTTGCCAGTATCTGATCCTTCGGTCGATCACGAAGTAGGCAACCGTCAAAGGCAGCGCCATGAAGATGAGAACCAGGATGAGCGTGAGCAGGTTCTTGGTGTCAAGCGCTACCAGAAGGTAAATCAGAATTCCTACGCAACCGGCCAGGATCGCGAACTGAATTTTGTGAAACCACTCAGCCTTCTTCAGATGATAGGGGGGAGGATTCTGCTCGTTCATAGCACGCCTCGCTCCCGCCCTGGCGATTGCCGGCCAGCGGCGCTCAGGAGAAGACAGCGGCCGAAAATACCAGGCACACCGGTTCTGGCAAGAGTTGCGCGCTGCAGGGCGCCCGTCTTGTGAGGCTGCTCAGAAACCATGTTAGTAACCAATTTTCGGCTGATCATACCCCCAGACGTAGCAGAAAGAAATAGCCCTTTCGTTCCTTTGTGAAGCCGTCCAGAGAAAAAACTGGCCAGTCAATGACTGGCCAAAGCTGGAGTCCGGAGGGGTTCGCCGAAATCTCAATCTCACCGCTGTCTTCATAGAACTGCTCTTTAATGCTGTTGCGCCGGCTTGCCGGCACGGGGCTTCCCACTGGCGCCGCCATGACCGTCGACCTGTATTCTGTCGCGGACAACTTTAACGCCGTTGGTCTGCAAGCTCAGATCCTCAGCCTGGACTGACTCTTCCTCAGAGGAGCTCTTGCCCGAGAGAATTACCACGCCTCCCTGAACCGCAACATCGATGGTGCTGTTCTTCAGCGCCGTAAGTTTCTGCTCGATCTGCTTTTGCAAATCTGCGTCGGGAGGAACGACCGGAACCTTAGCAGCCGCGGCGGCAACCGCGGCGGCGGCCTCGACGTTCTTCTCGCTGTAATAGTGAGCCACCGCGTAAATCGCCACTCCGAGAACAACGCAGATCGCGACCACGATGCCGACGACCTGCTTCCTGGTCAAATTCCAGCCCGAGCTTTCTTCTTCATCCGGCAACGATTCCTGGGAGCGCTGCTCCATGATCGCTCTGAGCCGGTGGAACTCCGTCTCGGCGTTTTCGCGGGAAGAATCGAGGGCGGGAGCCTCTGTGCTCGCGCTAGTGGCGGCTGCGCTCGCCGGCTCTATGTCTGTTTCCAGCATGGAGCTGAGTTCGGTCGCGCTCAGCGCAGCCGAACCGTTGCCGTTTCCATTCTTGCCGTTGGAAGGATAGTTATGTTCGACCACCGCCGGCGCTGCCTGGGCAGCGACCTGGAGGGTAGCCTGATCCACCACACAGGCGTGGAAACCATTGGAGTAGGTCTTTCCGCACTTGTCGCAGACCTTCAAAGGCGGGGCGATGGTCTCGATGGCAGGTTCGTCATCCAGTTCCATCGCCTTAGCGGTCTGCCAGGGCGCGGTTTCTTCCGCGGCCCAGTGCGTCTCCGCCAAACTGGGAGCTGCGCTTGCTTGGGAGTCGTATCCCACTGCGACCGCTGTTCCATAGTTACCGCTCTGTACGGCAGCGTCGGACGGAACTCTGACATTGTGGGGCGGCTTGCGGTAGTCGGGGCTGGGCGGCGAAGGCGGAGCCTGCCAGTCATTCCAGTCGGCCCCAGGTTGTTGAGGCACTCGCGCCGCCGGCGCTGCGGCCCGGGTGGAAGCCTGTCCACCCTGGCCAGGGACCCAGTAGCTTTCTTCCATCTCGACCGCGAATTCCTCGAGCGCGGGGAAATCCGTGCGCAGTTCGGTAAAGACGGTGGCGTCGTTTTCCTCGAGCAGATTGCAGGCCCAGTGCAACCACTGACTGGCTTCCGGTCCGGGAAGCTCTTTGCGCTGGTCCGGCAGGGCGGCAGCGATGCGCAACTCTCTCACGGCATCCATGCGCAAGCCGTTCAGCGATGCGGCGCGCGCTTCGAAGCGGTGGCGCACACTTCCGGCTTCGAACTCACTGGCCAGCTCCAGCAACTTGCTGCGACGCTGTTCGTAGAGCCGGATCTGAGCTTCCTTCTCCAGATCGTGCATCAAGTGCTCAAGAGCGCTGCGATCGTTCCAGTGGGCAGCGGGACGTTCCGCGTGTACCAGATCGCGGACCATCAACGCATTCTGGTGCGCGTCCGCCAGGCTCTGAAGCAGTTGATCATCACTCACCTCCAACCCGGCCCGCAACCACTCCACCTGCGTCTGCACATCATGGAGGCTCTCATCGAGTTTTTCCAAAGCAGAAAACAATGGGGAAGACATACGAATTTCCTTTCACAGCTTGTTGCCACTGGAAGGCTTGCGACCTTTGGCTCTTCCAGAGCTACTGCAGCCCGGAAACTACGTGCAGTACACCGACAGCACAACTACTCACCCAATTTGAAGTTGACATTGATTTGCGTGTCAGCCTCAACCGGCTCGCCATTCAGCGCGAAGGGCCGATAGCGCCATTGCTTTACCGCATCCATTGCCGCCTTGGTCAGCGAAGAAGGCCCGCTCACGACAGCCAATTTCTGAACGCTTCCATCTTTGCTGATGACGGCCTGTAATACCACGGTTCCCTCAATGCGCTCCTGCCGGGCCTGGTTGGGATACTGCGGCGAGACCTGACGGAGTAACTGACCCTGCGCCACTCCTGACGAGACTCTAAGCTTCTGTCCCGCCAGCTTGGGCACATTGGCTGGGAGATCTTTCACCAGGGCTCCCATGTTGCTGCTCATTGCGCCAGGCAAAGAAGGAGGCGCGGCGTCGCCTGCTGCCGGTTCTTCTTTCTTCGCGGTGGTCGTGGTCTTCGGAGCTTCGACGGGAACACTCAAGACCTGTGCCGGAGGCGGTGTAACGTCTCTGCTCTGTGCAGTATCTGTATTCGGCTTTGCCGCGTTCTGATCCTGCGGCTTCGCTTGCGTGTCGTTCTTCGCGGTGCTGCCCGCAGGATTTGCAGCTGAAGCGGTTGTAGCCGGTGCGGTGGCCGCCGGCGCAGTCGCGGTCGACGGAGACGTCCTGGTCTCGACGGCCACAACCGGGGTCTTGTCGGAGTGTCTCCTGCGAGCCATCCAAATGGAGCCGACCGCAACCAGCAGCAACAACACCGCGATTGCCAACACTTCAGGAGCCATCAGGAAGGTTCGCCATTTGCCATCGCTCAGGGCCTCCCCGCCGGTCTCCCGCAAGCTGTGCCACTTCTGAGTCCAGGGCTCTTTCTCTTCGACCTCCGCTGGGGTGAAGACTTTCTCCACCGGCATAACCGGCTTCGGCCGAGGTGGCTCGGGCACGGCAACAGGCGTCAACCCCGCTTCGGCACGACGCTGCTTCCGGCTTTTCTTGTTATTCCGGTCTGACGGCTTTGACGGTTCCGCCGCAGGACGCTCTGCCGGTCGAGGCGCCGGGGCTTCGGTTAGCGAAGAAGTATTTACCGGAGCTTCCTTCTGAGTGCTTGCACCGTTACCACCATTTTTGGATTTGTCGACGGCTGGGTAAGTTGTGCGAGGCACGACAGTGGGAGCCGCAACTGCTGGAGCGCGACGCGGGGGTTCAGCAGCGGGACAGGCGTGATATCCGTCGGTGTAAGTTGCGCCACATTTTTCGCAGGTCTTGGTCTCCGGTTGAACTTCTGCGGGTTCGGCGACCAGGGCAAGTCCACCGCGTTGCGAAAGTGTGGGTTCGGACCTGCGCGCCTCCGTCGTAACCGGAGCAGATCCGGAGGGGCGGTCGTAAGCCCGCGCTACCGCTGCGGCGAAAGTGCCGCCGGAGGGCGTATCGGACCGCGCCACCGTACTTTGAGTGCTTCTCCCGTAATCAGGGGCACTCGGAGCCGGCGGAGAGTAGCTGGGCGCTTCCGGCGGACGCCGGGTACTGGCTGCAGCTCGAGGTGGGGCGGAGGGCTGGGCTGGAATCCGGCGAATTCGCTCTCCGGGCATCCAGTAGCTTTCTTCCATTTCGCCTGCGAAATGATCCAGGAAAGGAAAATCTGTCCGCAGGCAAGTGAGAGCGTCGGCGTCCTGTTCTTCTTGAAGATTGCAGGCCCAAT
This sequence comes from uncultured Acidobacteriaceae bacterium, assembly GCA_963698845.1. Taxonomy (GTDB): domain Bacteria; phylum Acidobacteriota; class Terriglobia; order Terriglobales; family Acidobacteriaceae; genus Bog-257. The sequence continues at coordinate 1,052,254 of CAVOSH010000002.1, read as the reverse complement.
GCAACCACTGGCTGGCATCCGGTCCAGGCAGCAGTTTTTCTTGTTCGGCGATTGCGGCCTGGGCGCGCAGTTCCTGAATCGCTTCCAGGCGAAGGTTGTTCAGGGCCGCGGTACGAGCTTCAGAGCGATGCCGGACCGCACCTGCTTCAAACTCGTCGCCCAGTTCCAGCAGCTTCATGCGCCGCTGTTCATTGAGACGTTCGTGAGCTGCGACTTCTAATTCGTGGATCAGGTACTCGAGAGTTCCCCGATCATCCCAATTTGCATCGGAGCGCTCGGCTCGAATCAGATCACGTACTACTGCCGCATTCTGGCGGGCATCCGCCAGACTGTAACTCAGCTGACTATCATTAACCTCCAGCCCCGCTCGCAGAGAATCGATTTGCGATTGAACGGTCTGGAGACTTCCGTCCAGTTTGGCCAATGCAGACGAAATGGGAGAAGACATACAAAGGTCCTTTCACATCTTTTTTACGCACCCCATGCCACATCCATACAGTGCAACCGATCTGGCAGGTTGCGTCATCGGGAAGCCAGCGACGCTGCTACCGCTTTCGAATCCGAAGAGTTGGCGCGCTCTCCTGGAACCCAGTAGCTCTCTTCCATTTCCCCGATGAAACGTTCCACGGCACCGAAATCCTTATTCAGACTTGCGAGTACCAGGCTGTCCTTTCCCTCTTGCAGATTGCACGCCCAATGCAACCAAATACCGGCATCCGGTCCGGGAAGCTCTTTTTCCTGCTGCGGCGCTGCCGCTTCTTTTCTCAACTCTTTCACGGCATCCAGACGCAATGCGTTCAAGGCGCTGCTGCGAGCTTCGAAACGGTGCTTCACTTTTCCCGCTTCCAGTTCGCTGGCCAGATCCAGCAGCTTGTTTCGCCGCTGCTGATTGCGTCTTTCCTGGGCAGCGATTTCCAGGTCGTGGATCAGCATGTCCAGTTCAGTGCGATCGTTCCACTTCGCATCCGGACGTTCCGCACGGATCAAGTCACGCAGCAGAGCCCCTTCCCGACGAGCTTGCATCAGGCTCTGGCTCAACTTCGCGTCATCAATCTCCAGCGCTGCCCGCATGCAGTCCACTTGAGACTGAATGGTATGCACACTGCCATCAAGTTTTCCGAGTGCAGACCAAAAGGGAGAAGACATAACGTGTTCCTTTCACATTCTGTTTTTTTTACTGCCTTTCGATACTGGCGACTTCAGAAGAGCCCGGTCCAGCGATCTGCCCCTACTTCGGTGCAATTCACCGACAGAGATCTCCCGCTCAGACCGTCTGACTGCGCGAGGGCCACGTGAATTAGCTTTACCTTAACGATTCACATTATCGCAGAAAGTAATCTGATGTAACCTACAATAAATTGACTGTCAAGTTACTAAGGTAACCATTATGGGCACCCAGGTAACTTCCAGAGAGGCGAGGTTCGGGTACTGGAGGACTGCAGTTTCGGAGTGGCGATGGATCTCAATGCGAGCGCTGATGGGAGCTTGAAATATCAGCAGCTCTCGCTCATCGACCGCCTCGGCGAAGAGTGAGCGGTTTGTCGAAATGTCGTTTCCTGGTGTCGGCGGAAAAATTGAAATCGCGAATTAACTCGTGATCGCGATGCGTGACACACACCGCGAGCGTTCCTTCGAGATGCGATTCAGCAGCGAGGGTTCGGGGAAAGTGGTCCGGATGAGGCTGGAGGGAAGACATGTCCACCCGGGAGCACAGCCTTCATCATCGTTCGTGAAGAGATCTGGCGCTGCTCGCACGCCAACCCGATGCCTGTAAGTCAACGCGGTTACGGTCTGTACCTGATGCCAAAACTGGGGGAAGAGATATTTGCATGATGAGCGTTCTCCGGACCCAGAGTGCGGGGAACGGTGTTTCGGAACGGCCATCATGAGGGCCACACGACTACAACTTTAAGGCTATTACTGAGACAATCCTTATCCCCTTTTTGTGACTGTTCAGACTGTTGCCAATCAGTTGTTGGATGTATAGTAAAGACCCTTGTAGGAAATTAACGAGGAGCCGCAAATGGAACTGACCGCAGTTGACAGCGAGGTCCAACCAGGGCCGCCTCCAACACCGGAATCGGTTGCTGAAGTTGGCATTCGCCAAAGCTTTTTGGAGGACCTGACCCTAAAAGTTCTTTACATCAATGGATCTCTGTCCCTGCGGGAATTGTCCGCGGAAATGCGGCTTGGATTCGGAGTGGTGAATGAATTACTACGACGACTCCGGGCCGAGCAGTTGTGCGAAGTCACCGGCATGACCGGGAACATCCCTCAGATCGCGATCACGACGAACGGTAGAGTGCGCGCACTGGAACTGCTGGCGCAGAATCAATATGCCGGCGCCGCTCCGGTTTCACTGGAAAGCTACGTTCGACGCGTGAAGCAGCAAAGCGTTCGAGACGCCGAGATCCATCCTCCGGATGTGCAGCGCGCCTTTGCACACCTGGTGCTTGAACCAACCACTCTGAAGAAGCTGGGTGCCGCGCTGAACTCCGGCACTTCGATCTTTTTGTATGGACCTAGCGGCACCGGAAAAACCACCATCGCCGCCGCTCTCTCCAACGTAGTTGCACTGGACAAAGTGTGGGTGCCTTATGCGGTTGAGCTGGATGGGCAGATCATCACGGTCTACGACCCGCACGTGCACAAGAGCGCAGACCCAACCGATTCGCAGAGCGCCGATGCGCGCTGGGTGTTGTGTTACCGGCCGACGGTGCTGGTTGGGGGCGAACTCACCATCGAGATGCTGGAACTGCAGCTGAATCCGATCTCGAAATTCTACACAGCTCCGCTGCAGATGAAGGCGAATAACGGCGTCCTGATCATCGATGATTTTGGACGGCAACGGCTGCGGCCGGAAGAATTGCTTAATCGCTGGGTAGTTCCCCTGGATCGCCGAATTGATTTTCTGAATCTGGCGGGAGGCAAGAAGGTAGAAATTCCGTTTGAGATGTTCGTCGTCTTCGCTACGAACCTCGATCCCGCAACCCTGGTGGATGCCGCGTTTCTGAGGAGAATTCAGACCAAGGTCGAGGTCGGTACGCTGACGGACAAACACTTCTCCGAGATTTTTTTCGCCGTTTGCAAGGAGTTCAACCTGGAGTGCGAACAGCCGATTATCGATGAGTTGGTTGAGGTCATCCGGAAGAAGTGTAGAGAGCCGCTTCGTGCTTGCCATCCACGCGACATCGTCAATCAAATTCGCTGGGTAGCACGGTACGAGCAGAGCGAGCCGGTGCTGGACCGGAAAGCCATTCTGGATGCGGTTGCGGTTTACTTCGTTTCGGACGGCACGAGCCGGAGTTAGCGACGGGCGAAGGCCGGTGCCGATCGGCACTGCAAGCATCAGGCTTTCGCGGCAGGCACGCGACGGATAAAAACAATCGTGACGATCACGCCGATCACTACTACCGCCGTCACCACCATGTCGTGGGAGAAGGAGTTTGAAACGTAGTGAACGAACTGTCCTGGAGCCGCTTTCACCATCTGCCAGACATCGACAGTCCCGTTCATTACCTGCGCTCCAATATAGAGCAGAAGGACGGCGCTACCTACTCCGATGATCGCAATGATGGCTTTCATTTGTCGTTACTTTCGCCAGAGCATTAACCGGATAGAGGGCTTCTAAAATGGTAGCACCGTGAAGAGAGCCCAACAAGCAAGAAAAATAGTCTGGCGCGGTCTGGGTTCAAACTGGTAGTGACGCTCGGTGGCAGGTGCTTTGTAGCGATAGTCTGACTTTGTCGGACTAACTGTTTTGATCATCAAGCGCGGATTTTTTCTTTTCCGCCAAAAGAGCCCGGTGTAAGCTGTTGCCAGTTCAACAGCAATTCATCTTTCTTTGCACGGGACTTTGAGGGGGTCCTGACTATGCCGTTGGTTAACGACCTGGAGCGATACGGGCAAGACAAGGCTAAGGAGATCCAGCAGCGCCGCGAGCGTCGCAAGATTGAGATCGAGAAGGCCTCCGCGGACAATAAGCTGAAAGCGCAATGGGCGCCCAAGCTCTGGCAAAACGTTCGCGACACCATCGCCGAGCGGGTTCAGGCAGTGAATCTAGCGCTGGGGGAGCCTGCCCTGACTTGCGACGCAGTCAGACCCGACTGGGTCATCATTCGCGTCAACCAGGTTTTCACCAACGTGGCTGCAGCCTACGATCCGGGTACGGGAAAGGTGACGCTTAACCTGGAAGATCATTCCGAGACTTATGACTTGGAGGTGGTGAAAGGAGAAGTCCGATACAAGGAAATCGGATCTTTCACTCCGGACCAGGTGGCCAGGATGTTGGTAGATAAGGCGGCAAGCCTGGTGCTATGATGCCGCCAAAAGCTGATTAAGAATAGTGACCCTCTTAACTCCAACTGCCAGCAACCAGTTTGCCGGTGTTCAAAGCGACCATGAAATCACGCCTATTCGTCATTGCGCTGCTCGCATCTGCGACTTCTGTTTGGGGCCAAACGCCAGCTCCGGCGGCTGCTGCTCCCGCTCCTAGTTCACCTTGCGGTAAGAACGTGTCCTTCTCCGTGGCGGAGGGGGGACAGCCTGTACCTGCCATTCCCAAGTTTGCGGCGAAGTGGCTGGAGAGCAAGGCTCCGCGCGACCGCTACGGCACCATCTGCTTTTCGCAGATTCCATCCGCAGCCCGCCCTAACTACGTTGTCGTTTTCTCGACGACAGATGCTGCCTTTCAGGGTTTGACGCCGACGGCGCACACCTACACGACAGAGACGCCGGGCCATCCTGCCACCGGTACGCTTAACAGCTCCGGAGGAACGTGGGCCTACGCGTACTCCGGCGCGCCACCTGCCGCCACGACGGACACCTTAAGTTTGCGTCGAGACGACAAACCGAAAGAGCTGGTGGTGCGGGCCTACGATCAGGGCGGCAGGGTCGTATCGCAATCAAGCCTGGCTGCGATCTCGAATCGCGATAAGCTGCTCGAACATGTTCTGTCTGACATTGTGGCAGACACGCCGCACCCCACCAACCGGGCTTCGGCTCCATCGCCGTTTCCGGTTTACTACGTGAATTGCGATATCGATGCGCCAACCGCTTCTCCATCAGTAAACCCCGGTGCGCGAGTCGAGACTGCCTCAGCGGCCGCCAAGCCGATGGCACCGCCGGCGCCGGATCCACAATTTGCTATCTGGTCGAATCCGGGTGGTGCAGACATCTTCGTGGACGGTTCTTTCGTCGGGAAGACACCCTACACCGCGAGCGTCACTGCCGGCGAACACACCATTACCCTGCGCAAGAAAGATTTCGGAGTCTGGTCGCGCAAAGTATCGACGATGAATGGAAAACGCAGCGTCGGCGGCTACCTGGAACAAAAGGTATTGACTCTGCAATAAGGGAAGGAAAAACGCCCCTTCGACCGATTAGTCCCGGGGGCGTCGATCTCCGCAGCCTGCTTTACATCTGCGCGCCGGCCTGCTGTGCCGGCCGATGAATCGCGTCCGTGTTGCTCAGCAAAGCCAGAATGCGCGAGCCGTCGGAATTCGGAATGGGCAGCAAGTTATAAATGCATGCGACCAGATTGACCTCGGCGAATGTGGTGAAGGAATTCCACAAAGTAATGGCGAGCAGCAGGTTCACCAGCGGACCTGCTGACGATACAGCAATATTCGCCCACTTCGGTCCGGCCTCTCGCATGGTGTAAAGACCCTTGCGGCAAAGGCCCACTTTCTTCACCTTCACTCCGCAGATTAATGCCGTCCCAATATGTCCGCATTCATGCAAGATCATGGCAGGAATGCCCATCAGCATTACGGATACGATACTAACCAGTGCTGTCATTGAATCCTACCTCGGGAATCCGAGCCTCTGACGCAGTGCACCTAACATCATTTCGGCAAAATCTGCGTAAGCTTTACTGGCCCTCAACTCACAGCTGCTATTGGGATGGAGCGGAACAGGGAGAGGTTGGCCCTGCAAATATCAGTCGGACTTAATCTGACGAGGGCGGTGATTGTCGCAGGCGAGGAAATTCCCCGAATTGCAAGTAGCTGCCCGGCCCAAAATCCTGCGGACGTCACCTTATCGAGTGGAGACAAAGAATGGCCGCACACATTTCACCGCCTGCTGTGATATGGGTGCGGCCACCGGTCGTCAACGATCACGTCGCTCGGGATCGGCAATTAGAAACTGATAAACAGCGAGTTGGAATCGCGGGGGAATGCGATGTCCACTCCGCGTTGGCGATTCGCCGCCATGGTCTCATTCATGTCCAGGTCGCTCAGTGGAATCGTCCGCTGTTGCCGGCCAACATCAATGATCACGGATTTATCGCTGACCGTGTAGCGATCGCTCTCCAGGTGCTGCCCGTTCTGAAGCACGAACATTGCCGGGGGCTGTTCCTTCGCGGGCGTAGCCGGTCCATCCAGGGGTACTTCGACCAGCTTAGGCGAAGGAGCCGGAGCCGCCGGGGCCATCCTCTGGGGACTCTGCATCACGATCACCGAAGGTGCGGCGTTGGATTGCGGCTGATAGCCGGGCTGATTCGGTGGGCCATTCGGACCGTAATCTCCATAGGCCCAGGGATCATCCCAGTAGTCGGCATAGCCACCGTACCATGGATACAAACCGGCTCCGTAGCCATTGCCGTTGTTATGTCCGCGATGGCCGTTCCCTGAACGAATGGTCACGCGATTACCGTGCGCACCCGTCCCCGAACCGCCGCCGGAAGGATGACCAGCAGAACCGGCACCCGCGCCAGCACGTTGCGCCGGCAGCAACGTCGCGGTCATCAATAGCAAGGACGCGGCGAATACCTTTAGTGAGTTCATAGCCATAGGATGACAGGTCGACATCGAAAGCCTCTGATTATTTACCAAAGCGGCCTGGATCGATACCCGGAAGCTCCCCACAAACTACTGTATTTATGGGACTCAACAAGACGGTGACGGCCATGACACAAAACTTTGACAAGGGTAAACGCCGCTTGCGGGCCATCACTGCCATCGTTTCAGCGCCACCAGCGCAGAACTTGGACTAGCCATTATTCGACGGTTACCGATTTCGCCAGATTGCGAGGCTGATCGACGTCGCATCCACGCCGCACGGCGATGTGATAGGCCAGCAGCTGGCACGGCACAACTTCGAGAATCGGCGCCAGCAACTCCGGCGCCTCCGGCACGTACAGCACGTGGTCGGCGGCTTCGCGAATATCCTCATCGCCTTCCGAAGCGATCGCAATGACGGTGCCGGAGCGCGCCTTCACTTCCTTCAAGTTCGACAGTGTCTTCTCGTACCGCAGCACCGAGCCGGGATCGTTCAGATCGCGAGTCGCCATGATCACCACCGGCAGATCTTCATCAATCAGCGCATTCGGCCCGTGCTTCATCTCGCCGGCCGGATAACCTTCGGCGTGGATATAGGAGATTTCCTTCAGCTTCAATGCGCCTTCCAGCGCGATTGGATAATGCACTCCACGGCCCAGGAAGAGAAAGTCGTGCGCGCGGTGATATTCCTTTGCCAGGTCTTCGATTTCTTCGTCGTGCGTGAGCAGCGCTTCAAGTTTGCCTGGAATGCGAGTCAACTCCTCCAGCAACTTCTTCGACTCTTCTGCCGTGATCGTTCCGCGTACCTGCGCGAGATAAACCGCGAAGAGGAAGAGCGCCGTCAATTGCGCGGTGAAGGCCTTGGTCGAGGCAACGCCGATCTCCGGCCCGGCATGCGTGTAGATGGTGCCGTTCGACTCGCGCGCGATCATTGATCCGACGACGTTACAGATACCCAGGGTCTTGCCGCCCTTACTACGCGACTCGCGCAGAGCGGCAATGGTGTCGGCGGTTTCGCCCGACTGCGTGATCAGGATGGTGAGGTCGCCCGGGCCGGTCAGCGGATCGCGGTAACGGAATTCGCTGGCGTAATCGACCTCCACCGGCAGCTTGGCCAGCCGCTCGATCATGAACTTCCCTGCCAGCCCCGCATGCCAACTGGTGCCACAGGCGGCGATATAGACCTTGCTCAGCTTGCGGAAATCGTCTTCCGTGAGGTCCATCTCATCGAGAAAGACCTTGCCGGAATCGAGCGAGACGCGGCCCAGCGTGGTGTCGCGAACGGCACGCGGCTGCTCGTAAATTTCCTTCAGCATGAAGTGCTTGAAGCCGCCCTTCTCGGCCATGATCGGGTCCCAGGTGATGTGCTGCACCTCGCGGGTGACGGGGCGGCCTTCAAAGTCGCTCAACTGCACTCCATTGGGGGTGATGACGGCGAGGTCGCCGTCGCCCAGGAAGAACAGATCGCGGGTGTGATAAAGAATTGCCGGCACGTCGCTGGCTACAAAGTATTCGTCCTTGCCCAGGCCAATCACAATGGGCGGTCCATTGCGCGCCGCCACAATCTTGTTGGGTTCATCCGAAGAAATCACCGCGATGGCGAAGACGCCGGTCAGCAACCGGACGCTCTTTCGAACCGCGTCCTCCAGTGAATTGGGATGTCCGTTGCCGCCAGGATTCAGGTTCTTCTCGACCAGGTGGGCGATGACTTCGGTGTCGGTCTCCGTGCGGAATTTGTGGCCTTCCTCGATCAGCTTCCGCTTCAGGCTGACGTAGTTCTCCACGATGCCGTTGTGCACGACAACGATCTTGCCGGTACAGTCGCGATGGGGATGGGCGTTCTCTTCGGTTGGACGCCCGTGGGTCGCCCAGCGAGTATGGCCGATTCCGTAGGTGCCGTCGAGCGGCTTCAGGCGGATGACCTCTTCCAGGTTGCGCAGCTTGCCCTCGGCGCGGCGCACCTGCAGCCCTTCGCCGTTACCGGCAACCGCAATGCCGGCCGAATCATAGCCGCGATACTCCAGCCGCCGCAGGCCGTCGATGATGACGGGAACGACTTGCTTTTGGCCTACATAACCGACAATGCCGCACATAATGAAGCTCCCTTAGAGTTCCAGATCGCGCCAAACGGATGGGGGATGAAGAGAATGTCTGAACTGTTAATGTTAGCTGATTTGATGAGGCAAAGGGAGTTCTTGATGCGGACGATCGGCGCACCCGCTCCCAACTCCTGCCGGGTGTCCGGGCTATCCCTCGAGGGTAAAGCGATATTCCTCGATCACCGGGTTGGTGAGCACTTCACGGGCGATCCGCTCCACCTCGGCCTGGGCTTCCTCGCGACTGACACTGTCGTCGAGCGCGATCTCGAAGTATTTGCCCTGGCGAAGGTCATCGACGCCGCGGTAGCCCATCTTCTTCAGTGCGCCGTGAATGGTTTTGCCCTGGGGATCGAGCACACTCTTCTTAAGCGAGACATACACGTAGGCTTTCATGGATACCTAGATTATATCTGGTCAGAATTCGACCGTAAGGCTGGGCGCCAAATCGAGCTAAGGAACCTCTGAATAACCACTTGCATTAAAGCGGGAATGACTTCAAAGCGAAATCCAGATCCTTTCATTCATTCCCGCAGGTCGTTTAGCCTCTCGGACTCGCACATTCGGGAGCGGGGCGCTGTTGGAGGACACTACGCCGCCCAGTACAGCAGCCTCTTGCGCACCAGGAACAGATTCACCAAAGCGCAGGTGGCAAACAATCGGTTGGCGTTCTTCGCCAGTCCCCGGTAGCGCACTTTGACGAATCCGAACTTCAGCTTCATCACTCCAAACACGTGTTCCACCTTGGAGCGCACCGTCGACTTCGTCCGGTTCTTCGCCCGCTCCACTTCGTCGATGTGATCTTTGTAACGGTAGCGCCGGTGAGTGCAGTCTTGCGCCCGCGGCGCACATTGCTGGATGACCTCCCTCTGTCCGCGATACGCCTGATCGCCCCACACCCGGGTCTCCTCGCCGTGCAACAACTCCGGCAACACGCTCGCGTCCGCCACATGGGCCGCTGTCACCAGCGCGGTGTGAATCAGTTTGGTCTTGCTGTCCACGCCCACGTGTGCCTTCATGCCGAAGTACCACTGGTTGCCCTTCTTCGTCTGGTGCATCTCGGGATCACGCTTCTGCTCGCGGTTCTTGGTCGAACTGGGCGCATGCAGGATGGTCGCGTCTACGATCGTTCCCGTCGTGATCCGCACTCCCTGGCTCTGCAGGTACAGGTTCACTGTTTTCAGCATCTGCCCGCCCAAACCGTGTTCTTCCAGCAGATGACGGAACTTGCACACCGTGGTCTCGTCCGGCACTGGTTCGCGACCCAGATCGATGCCCACGAAGCTGCCCATTACCGCCGAATCGTACAGCGCCTCTTCCACCGCCGGGTCCGACAGGTTGAACCACTGCTGCAAAAAGTAGATGCGCAGCATCCGCTCCACACCCACCGGAGGTCGCCCGTTGCCTGCCTTTGGGTAATAGGGCTCGATCAGTGCTCGCAGTTCGGCCCACGGTACTACCTGTTCCATCTCCTCAAGAAATACCGCCCGCCGCGTCTTTTTGCTGTACCGCTCAAATCCATTCATCGTCGCCAGTGTCCTCTGCTTCATACTGACGCGACTTTACCTATGCTCTCTGTGGAAAGGGAGAACTTAATCAGAGTCTCCCTAAAGCCGGTTGGGGATCAGCGACAGCCAGTCGGTGCCCCAGGTTCGCCGTCTTCTGGCTAACCTGGGTCCTTCGACACTCTTTCCCCTGCGACCCAGCAGGGATCGGGATGACAAGGGTAATACTCTCTCGGATTCCCTTCGTGAATCCTTCCAACAAATACTATGATGAAAGCAACTTCATGCTCTCATGTGGGGTTTCATTCGCGGGTCCGGCATTGCCTGCCCTCAGCTCGGCGACCAGGGGCGGCGCTGATGTCTCCGATTCATTGACATGGCATTCCTGAAAATTTTTGCGGTTGTTTCTCTCGCCGAATGCGGGCTACTGAGGCGGAAGCGTCGAGTTCGCTTGCCAGCGTCAGCGTCCACCCGCAGCTCCCGCAATGACCGCAACCCAGGCAACTGTCTGCCGGCAAGCTTCTACGCGATGCTGCTGCTCGCCTTGCTGAGTGCCGTCAGCATTACTGCGCACGCGCAACCATCTGCTGCTGCGGCCTGTCCGCGTTTTAAGGCGGGGGCGACCGTCACCAATCCGCAGGAATTACGCAGTCACCATGGCACGCTGGAGCTGAGCCTGCATTTGAAGTATCAGCAGACCCTGGTCGGCGACGGTCCTCCCCGTTATTGCTACGTTACGGACGACGGGGTTGAGTCTCCTACCCTGCGGGTTTATCGCGGCGACAAGCTGATCGTCCATTTGCACAATGATCTGGCGCCGTGGCGAGATGTCCGCCTGCCCGCTTCTGAGGCGCATAGCATGTCGCAAGACGACGATTGCGGGGGCGGAAAAATGGATCCGTCATTCACCAATCTCCATTTTCATGGCATGACCATCCCTCCCGTCTGCCATCAGGACGAAACGATTCGCACCGCCATCCCGGCCGGAGGTGAATTCGATTACGTCGTGACGATTCCGCGCGACGAACCTCCCGGCCTGTACTGGTATCATCCGCATCCGCACGGCTTCAGCGAAAGACAGGTGCAGGGCGGAGCCTCCGGCGCGATCATCGTGGAAGGCATCCAGAAAGCGGTTCCCTCGCTCAGATCCATGCCGGAGCGAGTGATTCTGCTGCGCGATCAGCAGCGCATCGGTCCCGAACCGAATACGCCCTTCGTGCCCGCATGGGACATTTCGGCGAACTTTGTGCCTATCACTTATTCGGGCGGACTGCCCGCAATTCTCAAGACCAAGCCTGGCGAGAAAGAACTGTGGCGAGTGGTCAACGCCGGCGCCGACGTAATCTTCAACCTTCAGGTGCTGATCAACAAGGCGGCGCAGCCGGTTCAGCTGGTTGCTGTCGATGGTGTACCGGTTCCGAAGGCCGGAACGCCGTCGCGGGAAAATAGTATTTTTCTGCCACCGGGCGCGCGCGCCGAGTTTGTGGTAACCACTCCGCAGAACGGCGAGGACGCGCAGCTCATCACCCAGGAGTGGGACACCGGGCCACAGGGTGACAACGACACCAGGCGAACCATCGCTAACATCGTAAGCGCTACTTCCTCAGAGCATGACAACCGGCTCGCTGCGTCATCCCCGGGCCCGCGCTGGTTTGCGCAAACACAAGACCCGCCGGCCATCGCGCATCGGCGTCTCTATTTCTCGCAGCGGTCGGCCAACCCGCAGGACCCGGATAACTTTGTCCTGTACTACGTGACCGTGGTGGGGCAGGCAGCGCAGATTTACAAGATGGGAACGCCTCCGAATATCATCGTCCATCGTGGAGACGTGGAAGACTGGACGGTGGAGAACCGTTCACCCGAAGATCACGTATTTCATATCCACCAGATACACTTCCAGATCGTTGAGGTCGACGGCAAGCCGGTCAAGGATCCCACAATGCGGGATACCGTCGATGTGCCCTACTGGAGCGGTGAAGGGCCTTATCACAGGGTCAAACTGCGCATGGATTTTCGCGATCCCAATACCGTCGGGACGTTCCTCTACCACTGCCACATTCTGAAGCACGAAGACATGGGGATGATGGGCTCGATCCGAGTCCTGCCGGCAGGCGCGCCGACGAAGTTAACGCTCAGTACCGTATCGCGAAATGTCGCCGCCGGCGATTCCATTACCGTTCGAGCCACCGTAGCTCCTCAGCACGCTACGGGAACAGTGCAGTTCGTCGTAGACGGCTACGATGTCGGCAAGCCGGTGGCACTATCGGAAGGCCAGGCGACCTTCGTGACTTCCTTCGGCGAGGCGGCTCGGCACACGATTTCCGCTATCTACTTCGGGGATTCCACCTACGACGAGTCGGCGGCGCGAAACCTGGACATACAGGTTCGGCCGTGACTCGTCTCTGAGTAAAACATTTTCGCTAGTCCGCCGGACTCCAACTGCTGTCGGGGTTGTATTCCGTCATAGCACCGGCAACCTTCGCCGTGTCCGTGCCCAGGTCTTTCTCATAAACCACGCCATCCTGGTTGACAATAAAGCTCACCACTCCGGAGTTGCGGTATTCCGCCGGATACGCCACAAAGGCGAAGCCCTTGGTCAGCAGGCCGTTCACCATGTAGTCACGAGCGCCGCCCTTTGCCGCCGCGCCTTGTTTGGTGAGAATCCGGTAGTAGTAACCGTGATAAGGAGCGGCCTTGCCCTGCTGCATGTTGTACCCTTCGCCGGCGGCTGATACGAGCAGCGGCCCAATCGGGCTGGGCGGGTCGTTGTCGCCGGTCTTCCAGTACAAGCCGTCCTGCTTACCCTCGGTACTGATGAACTTCGCGGCGTAATGCTTGGTTTTGTCGCCGTCATGCGTCTCGGCCATGTAGTCACGTTGAGCATCGACCAGAGAATGCAAGATGTCGATGGCATCGTTTTCGTTGCGTCCGATGCGGCGATAGAGAATTTCCTTCTTGCCGGCCTCGGTATCGAAGTACCAGCTGCCGCCGCCGTTCTTGACGATGGAAACGGGAAACGGCCAGTTGTCTGCGCCGACGTAGAGCGTAACCGCCCCATCCGGTTCGAGCAACACACGGTGCATCTGATCGTAACGCTTCACGAAATCGGTCCGCATGTTTTCGTCGGCGACCTTGTCTCCGGTATGAAGAATGTCGGCGGCGCTGGAACCAAAGATGGCGTCGGCGGTCTGGCTGTCGTTAGCTTTCGCGGCGTTGTACAGCGCCAGCACAGCATCGCCGGGCGAAGCGAACGTCTTCTCATTCCCCTGCTGCGCAATAACCAGGGCCGCACTGAACAGCATCGCCGCCAACAAAACAATTGCCGACACCCTAACCGGCGTGGCAGGACGGGGCATCCTTGAATCTGGCAGTTCGCATTGCATGATCGTCTTCTCCAGCCCACGTAATTTCATCTGCAGTCCCGTCATCGGCGTCCTCCTCCGCGAGCACCACCGCCGCGCTCACCGCCACCGCGATTGCCGCCACTGAAGTTGCCGCCGCCGCGGTTAGCGCCGCCGCCGCGATTTCCTTCCAGGCTCTGTTGCCCGCGAGCGCTGTTCATGCGGGCATTGCCGCCCTGCTGGTAGTCGCCGAAAGCGTTTGAGCCCGAGCCTCGAGTGGGCTGCTGGCCATATCCTCTGGAGCCTTCATTGCGCCAGTTCTGATTGCCGGCGGCGGCGCGGTTCTGGTTCTGGCCCAGGTTCTGCCGATTCTGCGCGCCCTGGTTTTGCTGGCCACGGTTCTGATTGAAGTTCGGTTGCTGCCCGCGGTTCTGCTGTGCGCCACCGGCGTTCTGACGATTCTGATATTGCGGTGCATCCAACTTCTGATTGAAGTGAGGCTCGCTGTAGCTGCCGCTCTTGAAGTTGTTGGTCCGGTTGTTGTTGTTGAAATTGTTGCGATTGACGTTGTTCCCGTTGACGTTGTTCCGATTGAAGTTGTTGGCGTTAACGTTGTTCCGGTTTAAATTGTTAGTGTTGACGTTATTGCGATTAAAGTTGTTTACGTTAACGTTATTCCGGTTGTAGTAGTTGTTGCGGTTAACGAATGTATTCGAATTGGAGATGTAGGTGTTGTGGTTGTAGACCACGGTGTTGTTGTGCCAGCCGCATCCCCAGGAGTTCCATCCCCAGCCGCAGCACCCTCCCCCACCGCTGATCGCCGCGCCTACGGCGATTCCCACACCAAACGAGATCAGGCTGGTCGCCACCATGGCGCCGGTGGAATAACCGGGATAGACGGCTACCGGAGCCCCGTAAACAACGGTTGGATTGTAGGCCGGCACGTAGACGACATCAGGCTGCGCCGGCTGAATGACGATCGTCTGCGGCGGCGGTTGCACGATGACCGTCTGCTGCGGAGGCGGCGCGTTCGCATCGGCCGGAGGCGGCGGAGGTGGCGCCTGTCCTGGCGGCTGGTTCTGCACCGTGACCGTCTGTTGCTGCGTGTTCTTCAGATTGCCGGACTGCTGTGCGCGCCCGCGCATTACCTGCACAGCATTCATCACGCTGCTGGGATAGTTGTAATAGGCGTCGCCGAGCGCCGAGGTCCAGGACAAGTTCGACGCCATCTGATTGAGCACGTCGGGAAACTGCGTCAAGCCCTTGACGCTTGCGTCCCACGATTGCTGGTTGACCGCGTCCAGCAGCTGCTGGCCCTTCAGGCTTGAGTTCTGCTGCAGCCACGCGTAGGCTGCGCTGATCTCGTTGGGAAACGTCGAGCCCGCCAGCACCTGCGCTAACAGGTTGTCGGGGAAGAGCGCAATCGGTGCCACCAGCTGATACAACTGGTCGGCCGTGGGTACGGCAGCCTGCGTGGCGGGAGCCTGCCCCTGCTGGCCTTGCTGTGCCTGCCCCGGTTGAGCCGTCTCCGATTTCTTGCAGCCTTCCAACCCAATGACACTCAAAGTTATGCTGACGCTGAGCAGTAGCGAAAGCGCTCTTCGGCAATTGTTGATGAGATCAAATTGCGGCCGGGCAATTGAATTGTGCCCGCGCAGCCCGTTGGCGATGTACATTTCGCCGCCTCCCGAAATCTTGAAATGGCAAAGACTACTGCCGTGCACGCTCCGCCAGGTTTCGCTGAGCAAAGGACGCACCGCATGGGTCGACGAGAACCGCCGTCCACGCTGGCCCCAAAGCGGCCGCTGGCAGAATCCTACAGTTTCCGCGATGGTCATACCAGAGGAAGTTTACGCGGCACGAAGATCTTACACGCTGCGCAGAGAGATCTACGCAAATTCGCCTGGTCTTACGCTGTGGGATTGAGCATCCGAATCACCCAGAAGGCCAGCATGGCGACCGCAGCGGAGGCAGGAATGGTCAGCACCCAGGCCCAGACGATGCGAGTGGCTACCCCCCAACGCACCGCCGACAAGCGATGGGTAGTGCCGACGCCGACAATCGCTCCGGTGATGGTGTGCGTGGTGCTGACCGGGATTCCAGCCAAGGCCGTGCCGAAGAGCGTTATCGCACCTGCGGTCTCGGCGCAGAATCCTCCCACCGGCTTCAGCTTGGTGATCTTGGAGCCCATGGTGTGCACGATGCGCCAACCGCCGAAGTAGGTGCCGAGCGCGATCGCTATATTCGCAGCCAGAATAATCGGCCAATGCCACTTTCCCCAGTTGGCGGCGAAGTCGCTCTGCTTCATCACCCCGGCGGTGTACAGCGCTCCCGCCACAATGCCCATCGTTTTCTGAGCATCGTTGCCACCGTGTCCCAGGCTGTAAAACGCCGCCGAAACCAGTTGGAGCTTGCGGAACCAGGTGTCGACCTGACGAGGCGACTTACGCCGGAAGATCCAGGAGATGGCAACCATGAAACCGAAGCCCAGAACCAGTCCCATCAGCGGAGCCACCACAATGAAGAGCAGCGTCTTAGTCCAGCCGGACGGAATAATGACCGATGGAGCGCTTCGCCATCCGTGCAGAATGGTCGCGCGCGCCATGGCTGCGCCGGCATACCCGCCAATCAGTGCGTGCGAGGAAGATGTTGGCAGTCCCAGCAGCCAGGTCACGACGTCCCACACAATGGCACCCATCAGACCCGCCAGCACTACGTACTGGGTAACGATCTCGAGTTGGATCATTCCGTGGCCGATGGTCTTGGCCACGGCCGTTCCCAGCAGGAATGCGGCCAGGAAGTTAAAGGTGGCCGCCCACGCCACGGCGATGCGCGGAGAAAGCACGCGCGTGGAAACAACCGTCGCAATGCTGTTGGCGGCATCGTGGAAGCCGTTCAGAAAGTCGAAAATCAGCGCGGTAAGAACGGTGATGATGAGGAGGATCGTGCCGGCGCTCACGAGCACCCATCCGGAGTTGGATTTTGCACGCAATGCACGGTGTAGCGCCTCAAGCGTTCTTCAGGACGACGGTCTCAAGCACGTTAGCTACGTCTTCGGCTTTATCGCTGGCGGTTTCCAGGATTTCCAAAAGCTCTTTCAGCTTGATCAGCGTGATCGGATCGTAGTCGCCCTCGAACAAGCGGCCAATGGCTTCGCGACTCACCTGGTCCGCTTCATTTTCCAGGCGATTGACTTCCACGCAGTGCTCCAGCAGCTTGCCGTTCTTGTTGAGCAAGGAAACTGCCTTAGCCAATTCTTGCGTTTGCTTAAATACGATGGCGGCCAACACTCTGGCGGAAGGCGACGGCTGCGTGATCTTGTACGTCAACAGGCGATCGCTGGCTCCATTGATGAAGTCGAGAACGTCGTCGAGGGACGAGGTGAGAGCGTGTATATCTTCGCGGTCGAAGGGCGTGATGAACGTCTGGTTGAGCTTGATAAGGATGCGATGCGTCATCTCGTCGCCATGGTGTTCGATCTCTTTGATCTTCTCCACCACAGTGGACAGACGCTCGTAATCGTAATTATGAAGGCAATCCGAAAGGACCTTCGCTCCTGCCACCAGATTATCCGCCACCTCCGAAAACATGTCGAAGAACTTCGTTTCGCGCGGGATCAGGCGAACCATTACCGGGCTCCATTCGCTGACTTGACTGTCGGGAGATCCATGCAGTGTGAATGTACGGTTAAGAGAACGTTGCGATTTGATGAAACACCGTACTATCGCATGCGAAGCGCAGCAGGGTCAAACCCCAAGCCGCATCTTGTTTGGAATCAACAAAGGCTGGGATGTGTTCCCGGCTTGAAACTGAGTACAGAAAATGCAGCGAAATTGGGGAATAAACGTTCCGCCTTTGCAGATGTACTACATTGTGGCATAGCTGCAAATCAGGCAGACGCGACCCTCGCCAAGCAGGCGATCCTGTTCTACAGTCGGGCGGACGGGCAGACCGGGGGCTGTAAATCGCCAGTCACAGGTCGCATCTGCGAGCTCCGGACCGGGCGGGGCAGCGCAGCATCAGCTCACTTACCACGATGCTTGGATTTGCGCCGCCTCGTCCAGTCACACTCGTCATGCCATCACGTGGTCCCGGTGGGCCGACGAAAAATCCATAATCTCCGGCTTCACCAGAAGCTCAAAATCGGCATAGGCCATCTTGATGAGCTCATAGTGCGAGCCTGCATTGAACGCGATCTCGCGATCTTCGCAAAGCGTCTCGTCCACGTACACCGGAATGCCGTAGAGATTTCCAAATGGAGGCATGGCGCCAGTTTCGCAGTCGGGGAAATGTTGTTTGAACTCACGTTCGCTGGCCAGTTCGGCTGAGCGGACGCCGGTACGCCTTCTTAGCTGGTCGAGATCGACCTGGTAGGGGGCAGGCAGCACGACCATTGCCAGGTCGCCGTCCAACTTCACAATGACGGTTTTAGCGAGTGCCCTTCCGGAGATGTGCGCGATCGCGGCAATACCTTGCGCCGTGAAAGCCTTGGAGTGGGAAATGGTCACGTATTTCGTGCCGTGAACGTCGAGGAATGCCTTGACTTTGTTGAGCGGCATGGGCAGCCTCCTGAAGAGTTGTGCAGAGCTGGGATCCGCGGTCACGTGCTTGGATCAAGACGGCTCGATGCCGCCGGCTCTCCTCTGCGATACAAGGATGCACTGCATAATATTTTGTGCGGGTTTCCGCAATGCGCTCGCGGACTCGTGTAGAAGAACCTTTACCATCCGGGCTACCTCCTTACGGTCAGGCAACCTCAGTCAGGCTCAGTTTATGCGGGGAGAAAAAAGGCGCAAGCACAGCCGTCACACTGCTCGTGTGATAACGGCCGATCGGGAATCGGCCGTCCTACGATGCCAACAGGGGGAAAATTTGCAAAGAGAACTAGACTGTCGCCGGACGCACGGGATCGAGTTGCACGCTGCGGCCCGGCGGTTCCATCTTGCCCTCGCGTTCCAGTGAATCCATGGTGGCCAGCACCGTATTGGTCACGTGCTCAATGCCGCTGTCGGAGTTCAGCATCAAGTGATACAGGCGGCGGCAAGGCCATTCCGCATTGAAATATTTGCGGACGAAAGCGGAACGCTCCTTGTCGATGGTGTCCACCATCTCGACCGCGTCCTTCTCTTTCATCTTCAACCGTACCAGGCGCTCGATCTTCCGTTCCCGCGAGCCGTAGACAAACAGATGGAATGTGTCGGGACGAGCGCGCAGGATGTAGGGAGCACCGCGGCCGACAATAACGCAGTTGCCTTCCTGGGATTTCTTCTCGATGACGCGATGAGCGAGTTCCACCAGCTCATCCGCGTCGAAGATCTTATCGTCGCCGATCGGAAGCGAGCGTTCGTAGCTTCCTCGCCAGAACACTTTTGCCAGGCGGTGCAGCAGCGGATCGCACTTCTCTTCGCGGCAGGCGACGGCGCTCTCCTCCACGGCAGCAATCTTGGCGATCTCGCAGGTGAGCTGCTGATCAAGGAGCTGCCATCCTTTTCGGCGAGCCAGCTCCGCCGCGACCAGGCTTCCGCCGGCGCCGTACTCACGCTCTACGGTGATGATTCGAAACACCATTCACCTCCACGACCCCGCTGTCTAGATAATAATCCTACTGTCTATAGCTGATGGCAATGGGATTGTCCTTCGTTGCCCGGCTGATGCCAACCACCTCATATTGAGGCCCTACAAGCACTTGGCGCAAAGTAGCCCGTCCCGCCCGAATGATAATCGAAACTAATACGCCGCATAAATAGTTTGAATTTCCCATCCGGCGCAAAACCGGATATCAACAGGGCACGGCACTTTGAAAGGCCGTCGTCGAAACCCTTAGAAAGCTCTCTCCAGAGGACGCACGCTTGCGCACCAGCGGTCCTTAGACTCGTCGCAGTTCAACGGTTTAGCCACATTCCTTGGGAGTACTGCATGCGGTTGGTTCACAAGCTTCTAGCAATTTTGGCGGCGCCGTTCTTCGCCGCAACTCTGTTTGCGCAATCGGCTCCGGCAGCGCCCACGATCGCACAGCTACAGCAGCAGATTGCCGATGCAAAAAGCTCCGCCGACAACTCCTGGATGTTAGTGTGCTCGGCGCTGGTGCTGCTGATGACTGGTCCCGGGCTGGCCCTCTTTTATGGCGGACTGGTGCGCAAGAAGAACGTGCTCGGCACCATGATGCAGTCGTTCGCGATGATGGCGCTGATCACCGTGGTGTGGGCAATTATCGGCTACAGCCTGTGCTTCGCCTCCGGCAACAGCTTCATCGGCGGACTGGAGCATGCTTTTCTGCACGCGGTGGGCGCAGCCCCTGATGCCGATTATGCTGCCACCATCCCGCAGCAGACCTTCATGATCTACCAGTTGATGTTCGCCATCATTACTCCGGCGCTCATTTGCGGAGCATTCGCCGAGCGTATGAAGTTCAGCGCAATGCTGCTGTTTATGGCGATGTGGTCGCTGCTGGTCTATGCGCCCATGGCGCACATGGTGTGGGGCAAGGGCGGTCTGCTGAATGCCAGCCTGGGAGGACGCTTCCCGACTCTCGACTTCGCCGGTGGCACCGTGGTTCACATCACGTCGGGAGTTTCCGCGTTGGTATGTGCGCTGTTCCTGGGACGTCGAGTTGGATTTCCCAAGGAAGCCTATGCCACCCCACAGTGTGGTACTTAGCTTCATCGGCGCCTGCCTGCTGTGGGTGGGCTGGTTCGGATTCAATGCCGGCAGCGCCCTGAGTGCAGGCAGTCTGGCGACCAGCGCATTCGTGGCGACGCACTTCGCCGCAGCGACGGCGGCGATTGGATGGGCGGTTGCCGAGTGGATTCGCAACGGCAAGCCGAGCGTGTTGGGAGCCATTTCCGGCTCCGTCGCCGGGCTGGTTGCAATCACTCCTGCGGCGGGATTTGTGGGACCGATGCCGGCGCTGCTGATCGGCTTCGTAGCCGGCGTCTTCTGTTATGCGATGGTTGCGGTCGTGAAAGCCAAGCTTGGCTACGATGACTCGCTGGATGCCTTCGGCGTGCATGGCGCCGGAGGAACCATTGGCGCGCTACTGACCGGCGTATTTGCTACCAGCGCGATCAATCCAATCTTCAAGGACGCTCAGGGACACACCCTTCCCGTCGGCATGATGGACGGGAACTTCCATCAGCTGGGAAATCAGGCTGTCGGCATCTGCATTGCGATTGCGCTCGCCGTGGTGGGAACCTACATCATTCTCCAAGTCGTCAATTTCGCCGTAGGAGTGCGGGTGTCGGCCGAAGACGAAGTGCAGGGTTTGGACCTGACGCAGCACGGCGAGGAAGGCTATTACTGGGAAGCTTCGATGCCGTAAGGGCCAACTATGACGAAACTGGAAGCCGTGATTCAACCCGCGAAATTCGAGGCTGTAAAGGACGCTCTCATCGAGGTCGGGGTGGAGGGCATGACCGTGATCGAGGTGCGAGGTCACGGAAGGCAGAAAGGGCACACCGAGTTCTATCGTGGCCGTGAATATACGGTGGATCTCCTGCCGAAGGTGAAGATCGAAGCGGTGATACCCGACGACATGGTCGATAAAGCCATAGCCGCAATCACCGCGGCCGCGCGTTCAGGCAAGATCGGCGATGGCAAGATTTTTCTCTCGCGCATCGATGATGCCATCCGCATCCGCAACGACGAACGTGGCGAGAATGCGCTGTGAGCAGCTCAGCCGCAACCGTCTGAGCCGTCAACCTCTGGAAGCCCTGCGGCCGATTCTTTCGGCCCAGCCGGCTCTCTACGCAGCTTCTACCGCCAGGAGTTCGACCGGGTTCGGCGGCGATTTTCAGGCCACGGGTCTGGGACTGAATTCGCTTAGCGAACGCACGCGCCTGGTCGATTTGCTGGCTCTGACATTGTGGGACCAGCATTTTTCTTCGCGGCATCACCCCGGGATCGCGCTGGTAGCCGTCGGCGGATATGGGCGCAGCGAACTGTTTCCCCACTCCGATATCGACCTGCTGTTCCTCACCGCAGATGAAGCCGCACGCGAACGCATCAGGGAACCGGTGAGCGCCATTTGCCAGGAAATGTGGGACTGCGGTCTTCGGGTCAGCCCCTCGACGCGCACGCTCGCCGATTGCGCCCGCTTCAACCGGGACAACCTCGAATTCACATTGTCGCTGCTCGATTGCCGCTTCCTTGGCGGCGACACTGCGCTATTCGAGCAACTGCACGGCAGCAGGTTGCCGGAGTTGGTAGCGCGCGAGGCCGACGTGCTTCTACAGACGCTGTCGGAGTTGACCGAGGCGCGCCATCACCGCTTCGGCAACACCATCTTCCATCTCGAACCCAACCTGAAGGAAGGACCGGGGGGACTGCGCGACTGCCATGTCTCGCAGTGGATGGGAATGATCGTCGCATTGACCTCGGGCGCCGAACCGCCAGCGCCGCGCTCGCCGCAGCGACGCGCGGGATGCGATTCCCACCGCAATACAGTTTCTCTCTTCCGCCCGCTGCTACCTGCACTACCTGCATAACCGCGATGACAACAACATTCACTGGGCGGCGCAGGAGGAACTGGCACAGCGTGGGATAGGGACGGGCTTCGGCCCGGTAGCTCCTGCCGAGTGGATGCGCCTGTACTTCGGTCATGCGAAGGCGGTGTATCGCAGCAATCTGCAGCTGCTCAGCCAGGTATCGCAGGCGCGTTCTTCGTTGTATCGATCGTTTCAGCATTGGCGTTCGCGCATCTCCAACTCCGAATTTTCAGTTATCGATGGCCGGGTTTATTTCCAGCAGGCCGCTGACGCGCGCGAGGCTGCGTCGGTTTGAATCTGTTCGTCTTCATCGCCAAGCACGGAGTGGTGCTGAGCGCCGAGGCCGAACGCCGCATCGGCGACGCCCATCAGCGGCTGGCCGAGACCATGCCGCAGGATCACACACTGTGGCAGTGCCTGCGGGAGATTCTCACGCTGCCACACGCCGCTCAGGCACTGCGCGCCATGCATTCCCTGAACCTGCTGACGCACGCTGTCCCCGAGTTCGAGGCCATCAACCTGCTGGTATTGCGCGATCTCTATCACCGGTATACGGTCGACGAACACTCGCTGCTGGCCATCGAAGTGCTGCATCATCTGAAGACGAGCGACGAAGAGGCACTACAACCCTTCGCCGAACTGCTGTCGGAGATTGAGCGCCCTGAACTGCTCTTCCTGGCCTTGCTGCTGCACGATACCGGCAAGGGACTGGAAGGATCCGACCACGTTTACAGCAGCCTGCAGTTCACGCAAGCCGCGGTCGAGCGGCTACAACTCTCGAGCGACGACGCCGGGACGGTCTGCTTCCTGGTGGCCAATCACCTGGAAATGTCTTCCACCATGCGGCGGCGCGACATCTACGATCCCGCAACGGTTCGCGAGTTAGCCGGGAAGACAGTGACGCCGGAACGGCTCAAGCTGCTAACGCTGCTGACCCTGGCGGACATCAAGGCGGTGAATCCGGAAGCGCTGACGCCGTGGAAGGCCGAGAACTTGTGGCGGCTCTACACAGCCACCGCAACTTACTTCGATCGCAGCGCCGACAACCTGCGAGTCGATACCGACGCTTCCCTGGAGACGATCGAGAACATCGTTTCCCTGCTGCCCCTGCGCCGTTCGGAAGTACTGGAGTTTCTGGATGGCCTGCCGCAGCGGTATCTGCTCTCGCATGCCCGCGAACAGGTCATCCAGCATTTCAGGATGGCGACACGTCTTTCCCTTGAGCCGGTGCAGTTGCAGTTGCTCCCTCACTCCGGGCAGTACGAATTGGCCGTGGTTACAACCGACCGCAAGGGATTATTTTGCACAATCGCCGGCATTCTGTATGGCTGGGGGATGGACATCGCCAAGGCGGCGGCATTCTCCAATCGCAGCGGGGTGGTCGTCGACAGCTTCTACTTCAAGGACCGCTTTCGCACACTCGAACTCAATCCCAGCGAACGGCTGCGCTTCGAGCGATCCATCAGCGACATTCTGACCGCGGAAGCAAGCCTGGAGAAATTATTGCAGTCGCGTCTACGCGCCGATCAGCAGCCGGTGAAGCTGACCGTAGAGACGCGGATACGATACGACAACGAGTGTTCGGCGCGGAACTCGCTGCTGGAGATCGTCACCCAGGACCGGCCCGGGCTGCTGCACACCATCAGTTCGCGACTGTCCGACGAGGATTGCAGCATTGAGGTGGCGCTGATCGATACGGAAGGGCCGCTCGCTCACGACGTGTTTTATCTCACGCGTGACGGGCAAAAGCTCAGCGGGGAGCAGATGCGCGATCTGGAGTGGGCGCTGGCCGGGGAGCTGTCAGACGCGCCCCCAAGCTGGTAGCAGTGGGCGCCCGGACCGCTATTCGAATTCCACCAGAACCTGATTGACCTTGACGCCATCGCCTTGCGCGACAGTGATCTGCTTGATCTTGCCGGCCACGGGCGCGGTGATGTTGGTCTCCATTTTCATGGCTTCCAGCACCATCATCAAGTCGTTCGTCTGCAGCGTCTGCCCGGGCTGAACATTCATCTTCACCACCACTCCGGCCACCGGGCTGCGGCAGACCTTTGCCTCATTGACGTTTTCCTCGGCTGCGGCGGTGCCGGCTTCGGGCGAGGCGACCGTCACGGGCTGCACGGTCGTAGGCTGGCCGTGCGGAGCCATGTAGACGGGACCTGCGCCGTCATCTTCCAGGACTTCGATGTCGACTACATATTCGTTGCCGTCGATACCAATCTTCAGCTTCAATTCACACCACCCTGAGTGCTTCGATCTTTACCGCTCCCAACGTAAGGAATGCGACGCCTGTACGCTGACCCGGCCCTGCTGCGACCAGGGATTGACGATCTCGTACGGCGTCTGCAGCATTCGCGCCGAACGGATGCGAATCCTCTTGCCCAGAAATGCGCTGACCGCGGCGGCGATGATGACCAGCAGGTCGGGGGTGACCGGCATTTCGGGAGCCATCGCCGTCTGCGCCGACGCCGGGGACACCGTTGTGTCCGGGCCTGTTTCCAGTACGCGCTGAGAGAGTTCCGCCAGCAGCTTCGACTGCTTCGCCATCTCCTGTTGCAACCGCTCTACGTTTGCGGCGAGGGAGGCTACCTGTTGTTCGAGACTTCGCAGTTCTTCGCTGTCGATATGTGAATCGATTGTTGATTGCCCTTTGTCCATCACTACTCCCAACTGCTGCCGTCCCTACGGGACTCGGCTCTCAATTCTGCCTATCCCAGCACTCCGTCGCCTGCGGCGAACTCCGTGCTGGGCTAAGTTGTTCCGTGCCTTCGGCACTCGAATTACTGCCGTTGTAAGTTGTTCCGTGCCTCCGGCACTCGAGTTACCGCCGTTTTAAGTTATTCCGTGCCTTCGGCACTCGAGTTACTTACCCATTCGCCGTCGAACCCGGTGCTCGATCTCGCCGGACTGGTGATAACGGCGACGCGGTCTACAGCGGAATCAGGCCGTGCTTCTTCGGCGGACGCAGCTCGCGTTTGGCGTGCAGCGCTTCCAGCGCCAGCGCCAGATACTTGCGCGTATTCGCCGGCTCGATGATATCGTCCACCAGCCTCCGCCCTGCCGCCACATACGGATTCGCAAACGTGTCGCGATAGGTCCCGATCAGCTCTTTCCGTTTGGCCGCCTTATCTTTCGCGGCAGTGATTTCCTTGCGGAACACGATCTCGGCCGCGCCCTCCGCTCCCATCACCGCGATCTCCGCGGTGGGCCAGGCCACCACGCGATCGGCGCCCAGGTCCTTGCCGCACATGGCCAGATAAGCGCCACCATAGGCTTTGCGCAGAACCACCGTGAGTTTCGGCACCGTCGCCGCCGAGTAGGCAAACAACATCTTGGCGCCGTGACGAATGATGCCGCCGTATTCCTGCTGCACTCCCGGCAGAAACCCGGGAACATCGACCAGCGTGAGCAGCGGAATGTTGAAGGCGTTGCAGAAGCGCACGAAACGCGCAGCCTTGTCGGAGGCGTTGATATCGAGCGCCCCTGCCGATACCGCCGGCTGATTGGCCACCACGCCGATCGGTCGTCCCTGCAAGCGTCCGAAGCCGACAACGATATTTGGCGCAAACCCGGGCTGGATCTCGAGAAAGTCCTGATAGTCGAGCAAGCGCACGATCACGCCGCGAATGTCGTAGCCGACCTTCGGATCTTCCGGCACCAGGGCGTTCATATCGGCATCGTCTTCCATGGGCAACTGGTAGGCCAGCCGCGGCGGATCCTCCAGATTGTTCGAAGGCATGAAGCTCAGCAGACGCCGGCACAGGTACATTGCCTCTTCGTCGTCCTTGGCCACCAGATGCACCACGCCGGACATGTTCATCTGCGCGCCTGGGCCGCCGAGCGCTTCGGCGGTGACGCTTTCGCCCGTCACCTGCTTGATGACCTGCGGGCCGGTGATGAACATCTGCGAATTCAGCGTCTGAATGATGAAGTCGGTGAGCGCAGGGCTGTAAGCGGCGCCGCCCGCGCAGGGGCCGCACATCAGCGAGATCTGCGGCACCGTGCCGGACAGCACCACGTTGTTGTAGAACACGCGCCCGTAGCCGGAGAGGCTGTCGATGCCTTCCTGCACGCGCGCACCGCCGGAGTCGTTGATGAAGACGAAGGGGCTGCCGGTCTTCAACGACAGCTGCATCATGTCGGCAATCTTCTGGCAATGCAGCTCGCCCGCAGCGCCGCCCGCGACCGTGAAATCCTGGCTGGCCAGATGCACCAGCCGGCCATCGATGGTCGCGCAGCCGGTCACCACGCCGTCGGCCGGCATTTCCTTGTCGGCCATGCCGAAATAGGTGGCGCGATGTTTCGCAAACAACCCGACCTCCTGAAAGCTGCCGTGGTCGACCAATTTTTCGATGCGCTCGCGCGCCGTCAGCTTGCCGGCGGCATGCTGCTTATCGATTCGGTCCTGTCCGCCGCCCAGCTGAATGCGCTCGCGATTCTTGCGCAACTCCTCGACGCGGTCGGTGGTGGTCTTTGGTTCCGTTTTCGCTTTCTCGACAGAGGCTGACATTCCATCTCCGTGTACAGGGCCCAATCTGGCTTGTACGGCTACCCGGCGGAGCAACGCGTAACTCTGTGCTCTTGTCCGTTGAGGGTGATGACATAAGTGTGAGGTGAGGCAGGCGGATGCGTCTCTCCGGTGACCGGCGGCTGCGGCGCGGCTTTCGCAGGCGGTCGGATCCTTACCCAGATTCTTCGGCCCTTCCGAACGCGTCTTGAAGAACTTCGGCGCCACCTGCGGAAACATCGCGTAGGTCAGCACGTCTTCGTCGCTGCCGTTGCAACCTTCGATCGCCAGCGCCTGCGGCGCGCAAGTGCTCCCACTCCGGCTTCAGCAAATCGGCAGGACGGCTGGCGATCACTGGCTTTTTGGCATGCTCTAACGCAAGTTTTAGCACCTCGGGATTCTTCTCGCCCAGGGTGCTGCCGTAGTAGCCCAGCATCAGGTCGGCGAACTCGCCGGTCAGCACCTTGTAGCGGCCCATCAGGACGTTGAACACAGCCTGCGTGCCGACAATCTGGCTCGAGGGCGTAACCAGCGGCGGATAGCCCGCGTCCTTGCGCACCGCCGGAACTTCCTTCAACACCTCTTGCAGGCGGTCGCCAGCGCCCTGGCCTTTCAGCTGGCTCTCCATGTTGGAGATCATGCCGCCGGGGATCTGGCTCTTGAAGATCTCGGTATCCACGCCGGTGAACTCGCTGAGGAACTCGCGATAGCGCGGACGGATCTTGGCGAAGTGGTCGCGCACGCGCAGAATTCGCTTCAGGTCCAAGCGGGTCTCGAAGCCGCGTGCCTTCCAGCATCTCGACCAGAGCTTCCGTGGGATTGTGACCGGGGCCGAGTGACATCGAGCTGACCGAGGTGTCGACGATGTCGCATCCGGCCTCGATGGCCTTCATGTACGACACCAGCGTGACGCCGGTGGTGGCGTGAGCGTGCAGATGGACCAGCGTGTCCTGTCCGCACTTCACCTTGATGCTCTTTACCAGGTCATAGGCAGGTTGCGGCTTCAGCAGTCCGGCCATGTCCTTGATGCAGATGGAATCGCAGCCCATCTCCTTCAGCTGCTGCGCCATCTCCACGAAGGCGTCGGTGGTGTGCACCGGGCTGATCGTGTAGGAGATAGTGCCTTGCGCATGCTTGCCGGTGCGCTTTACGGCGGCGATGCTGGTGCGCAGATTGCGCAGATCGTTCAGCGCGTCGAAGACGCGGAAGACATCCATGCCGCGTTGGCCGCCTTGTCGACGAAGCGCTCCACCACGCTGTCTTCGTAATGCCGATAGCCCAGCAGGTTCTGGCCGCGCAGCAGCATCTGCAGGCGCGACTTCGGCAGCAGCTTGCGGAAGGTGCGCAGGCGCTCCCAGGGGTCTTCATTCAGGAAGCGGATGCAGGCATCGAAGGTCGCGCCGCCCCAGCATTCCAGCGACCAATATCCGGCATTGTCGAGGTCTTCGCAGACGGGCACCATGTCTTCCAGCGCCATGCGGGTGGCCAGCAGACTTTGGTGGGCGTCCCTGAGGGCGAGTTCGGTCACTTCAATCACGCGAGGCATTCTTCACGGCTCCTACTTCTGATCCTAGTCTAGCCCCATACGAGGCACCGTGAAGTACAACGAAAGTTGGTGAATCTAATTGCTGAAAAAGGACTTGCCCGAAAAAGAACGGCTTCTCCAACGAACGATCGGTGAGCCCAACCCAAGGTTCCTGACGCCACGTAACGTCTTGGGTAACGAAGGCTCGTTATGCTGTTGCAAAATTCAGCAGGAGCCCTCAAAATCACTCAAATATTTTGTGGATCTTGCGGCGCACTGCGGGGTCGTCGCATCCATTCTTTTTCGCGCTATGAATCCAGCAACTAAAGGTCGCCTGATTGGGCTTCTCGGGCTTGCGAGCATTGCTTTATGGCTAACGCTCAGCCTGGGCAGCGGGTTCTATCTTTGTTTGGAGAGCCTGCGTTGGCCCACAGTGCCGGTGAGGATCACCTCCTCCGATGTAAGCACCGGCGTCTCGAATATGGGGAGATGGTGGCAGCCCGAACTGATCTACGAATATCAGGTCGGTGGGCAGGGCTATCGCTCCAGCAGCATCCGTTACCTGATGCCAGCGTTCTATCGCGGCGAGGATGCTCGCCAGATCCAGGCGGCCTACCCTGCAGGCGCCCTGGTTCAAGCGGCTATCGATCCCCACAACCCCTCGCGAAGTGTTCTGGAGCCAGGCATTCCCGGCGGCATGTGGTGGCGCGGCCTGATTCCACTGTTCTTCTGGGGTCTGACGGGCTATATCTTCTACGAAATCCGGAATCCGCAACGCCGAATCCTCCTGCTGCGAGACCCAGAGGCGGCAGGCCAGGAATAGGAGTCCGGACCCTGTTGAATCCTCCTGCGTCGTGGGCCGCGGGCATGCTATAACTGAAGCTGCCGCCCGCCACTTTGACGAGAGGATTCCTTGCGGTGAACGTACCGAATTATCTGACGATCTCCCGCATTCTCAGCGTGCCGCTGCTGATCTGGATTCTCTCTACGAACCTCATTAGCAGTGTTCATGGCGAGAAGGAGCTGCTGGCAGCAGCCGTCTTCAGCCTGGCAGCCATTACCGATCGGCTGGACGGTTATCTCGCGCGCAAGCATGGGCTGATCACCCGGGTCGGAATGCTGCTCGATCCTCTTGCCGACAAGCTGCTGATCGCCTCCGCTCTCATCGTGCTGGTCCAGTTCAATCCACATCTCATGCCGGCGTGGATCGCCGTCGTAGTCATCGGGCGCGAGTTCCTGGTGACCGATCTGCGCGTGGTTGCCGCCGCTGAAGGCTTCACCATCCAGGCGCGCGAGCTGGGCAAGTGGAAGATGGGCGTACAGATTGCAGCGGTACTGGCCTGCATTCTGGGGCGCAAGTGGCCGGTGGGCGACATCGGCCTGGGATATGTTTATCTGCCGCTGCCCATCGAGTTGATTGGGAGGATCACGGTTTGGGGCATGGTCATTCTGTCGGTTGTCTCAGCTGTCGATTACTTTGTCGTCTTTTGGAACAAAATCGATCAGGCTGCGAAGCAGCATCGTGTCGCCGCCCGCAGCGCGCGTTCCCGCGTCCGTCCGCAGACGAAGATGCGCCCCGTCCGCGAATAATTCTTCCCGTCGTCACAAACAACTCTCATCAATTTTGCGTAACATTAGGTCATAGGAGATTGCTGTGACTGACAAGAATGCCGCACCTGCCATTCTCATTTTTATCGATGAAAAATACGAAGATATGGAACTGATGTATCCCAAGTATCGGCTGGAAGAAGCCGGTTATCGCGTGGTGGTTGCGGGCCCGAAGGCCAAGCAGGTGTACATGGGAAAGAATGGGTATCCCTGCGTCAGCGACGCGGCCATTGCCGATGTCGAGGAGCACGATTTTGCTGGCGTGGTCTGCGTCGGCGGCTGGGCTCCCGACAAGTTGCGCCGCCTCGATAAGGTGAAGACGCTGATTCGGCAGTTCCATGAGTCGGAAAAGCTGGTGGCCGCGATCTGCCATGGCGGCTGGATGCCGATTTCCGCCGGAGTCTATGGCGGCGTGCACGTGACTGGCAGCCCGGGCATCAAGGACGACCTGATCAATGCGGGCGCGATCTTTGAAGATTCGGCAGTCGTGGTCGATCGGCATTTTGTAAGCAGCAGAAAGCCGGACGACCTGCCGGCATTCATGGCCGCATCGCTAAAGGTATTAGCGGCGGTACGTTCGTTGCACAAGCTGGTACACGCTTAATTGCAAGAAGCGGTGTGATGGGCGTCACCGACAGCCCAAATCGACGCAGCGGATAATCGCATTGTTGTAACACCGCTCTTTGGAGAGTGACCGAGAAACCATCGGCGGTGGCTGTTCGCGGATAAAGAGAACGAAATTTTGGAGCCCGGAAGGGTGTCCTGGATGGAGTTCTAAGCGGCAGCCCACCCGGCTTTGCACTCTTTTTTCTGACTATCGGTTCAAAGCTTTTTGCGCGTGAGCTGAGCCCTCTCCAGATCTCCATCCAGCCGCAATTCATTGATTGCGGATCCGGCGTCCTGTTCCCCTCCAGCATCGTTCTCTCTCCCGAGCTCTTGTTCAGCGCGCGAAAACAAACTCGCGCCGAATTCTGCCGCTATTCGACTGAGCTCAGAAGCGGAGCCGATTCGTATGGAAAAGACACAGGTCGTGATCATCGGCGGAGGCGCCACCGGAGCAGGTCTTTTGTGGGATCTTGCGCTGCGCGGCATCTCCGCAGTCCTGCTGGAGAAAAAAGATCTGGCCAATGGAGCCACCGGCCGGTGTCACGGACTTCTCCATAGTGGCGGCCGCTACGTCGTGAAGGACGCAGAAGCGGCGAAGGAATGCATCAGCGAAAACATGATCCTGAAGAAAGTCGCTGCGCCATGCATTCACGACACCGGAGGCCTGTTCGTCCACCTGCCGGACGACGATCCGCAGTATGTTGCGAAGTGGGCGAAGGCTGCCAGACGATCGGCATCCCGATCGAAGAGTTGTCGCGCGATGAAGCTCTGCGCTGGAACCCAATCTGCCCGACAGCGTGGTGAAGGCGTACACGATTCCTGACGGTCATGTCGACGTTTTTCTGCTGACGATGCTGAACGTTGAGGCCGCCGTCGCCAAAGGCGCGCGCTTCCGCACGTACTCCGAAGTCATCGCCATCGAGACTGACCGAATCAGAAGGTCAAAGGCGTTCGCTTCCGCGACACCCGAACCGGCGAAGAAGATTCCATCGAGTGCGAAATTGTCGTTAATGCCGCCGGCGGATGGGCGCAGCAGGTCGCCGCCCTGGCTGGAGTCGAAGTGCCGGTGCGCTGCGATCGCGGTGCGCTGCTGATCTTCAACCACTGCCTGGTGAATCGCGTGGTCAATCGCTGCCGCAAACCCGGCGACGCCGACATCCTGGTGCCCTGTGGGCCCGTCTGCATTCTCGGCACGAGTTCCATCACCGTTCCCAGTCCGGAAGGTCTGACGGTCACGCCCGAAGAGGTGCAGAAGCTGTTGGGGCTGGGCATCGAGTTGATTCCGGCGCTGGCCGAAGCCCGCCTGCTGCGCATCTTCACCGGCGCGCGGCCACTGTACGTGCCAAAGAGCGCCTGCGGGCGCCGGCGGCCGCGAGATCAGCCGGAACTTCGCGCTGCTGGACCACGAGAGTGCGGAAGGTGTTGAGCGGCTTTATTTCGATTGTCGGCGGCAAGCTCACAACCTATCGGCTGATGGCGAAAGCTACCGCCGATCTGATCTGCAAGAAACTTGCGCGTCAACGAGGCCTGCGCAACCGACACCACTCCTCTGCAGGAGCCGGCGCAGGCAGACGCCATCCACGATGCCGGGAAGTTTCTGCCCGCAGCCGCGGTCGAAAAGGCTCGCCGCCGCCTGGGCAGCAGACTCGCACAGGTGGTGGATGCCATCCATGCCAATCCTCGTGCTGGCGGAATTGTCTGCGAATGCGAATTGGTGACCCGCGCCGAACTGGATATTGTGCTGGGGGATTCCTGCGCGGTGCCGGCGTTGACAATCGGCGATGTTGGCCGGCGAACGCGTCTCGGGTTCGGCCCATGCCAAGGCACCTTCTGCGGCTACAAAGCGATGCTGGCCGGATATCAGAAGCAGAAATGGCCGGCGACCGAAGCTTCCGAGCTGTTGGAAACCTACCTGCAGGATCGCTGGAAAGGCCA
The DNA here is from genome assembly GCA_963698845.1 of uncultured Acidobacteriaceae bacterium. Taxonomy (GTDB): domain Bacteria; phylum Acidobacteriota; class Terriglobia; order Terriglobales; family Acidobacteriaceae; genus Bog-257. The sequence goes on along the minus strand of CAVOSH010000002.1, from coordinate 1,019,866 downwards.
GTCGTGGGTTCCTGAACGGCAAGCAGGCTGAGCAACTCAGCCTCAGCAAGGAACTCTTTGGCGACGGCCTGCAACGTATCGGAAAAAATGAGGTGACGAGCCATGAGCGCTAATGAGCTGCGAGGTTCTCGTTATCGGCGAAGGACTATCCGGCATTGTTGCGGCAGCCACCGCAGCTAGGCAAGGCTCGCGCGTAACGCTGGCCAGCAAGGGCCCGGGAAATTTCGTGCTGGGTTCGGGCTGCATCGATCTCGATGGACTCGATCGCGGCAAGATTGGTTTGATCGACGACGGCTCGACGCCGGCTGTCTCGATTCTTTCTCGAGCTGATGGCCTCGGCCGAATGTCGCATACAGCGGAGGCGCTCGCGAACGGCGACTGGTTCCGACCGATGCTGGGCGCTTCCAAGAACGTCTCGCTAGCGCCGCGCTGGTTGTGGCAGGCCGATCCGCACTAACGTTCAGCAAACGTTCGTGGTTGCGGGCATCGCCAACATGCCGGGCTTCGACGCCAACTTCGTCGCCGAGCGGCTGTCCTCCATTGCCAGCGAATGCGGGCTGCCAACCTCGTATCGCAGCGAGGTCGTGACGCTACCCGACCATCCCAGCCATGCTTTGACGGCACTGGAAATCGCCAGCCATGTGGATCGCGATAATGACTATCGCAGTGCCCTGGCGCGAGCGCTTCGGCCGGTGTTCGGGATGCAGAACTGCTGATTATGCCCGGCGATTCTGGGCGTGAAATCCAATGACGCCGACATTGTCTGCTTCGAAGAAGACATCGGATGCGCCGGTGTGCGAGCTGGCAACCTTGCCGCCGTCCGTCCTCGGCTTGCGGCTGCTGCAGCGGCTTGAACGTCGACTCACGCAGCTCGGCGTTGATCTTTCGATCAGGCTTTCCCGGTACGCAAGCTCTGCATGGCAGGCGAGCGCTGCGTCGGGGTCGAGTTCGATACGCCCGGACGGCCGCGCCAGCTGCGCGCCGACATTGTTGTGCTCGCCTGCGGACGATTCTCAAATTGCTGGAGCCACCAACATGGCGAGTTGACCGGCTACGGCTCCCATTTCGACAATGTATTCGGCTGTGGAAGCCTGCTGGGTCAATTTGAGCCGCGCATCGTAATGCAGTTTCCATCCTGACCGGACACCAGGCAGGAATGCTGGCATGCAAACAAGGAGTGCAGTATGCGGGACGATGATCTGAAGCTCGACAATTGTGTGAAGTGTTCCGACTGCAATGCCGCGTGCCCGGTGTTGAAGGTTTACCCGGATTATGCCGGACCCAAAGCGTCTCGGTCCTGACATGGAGCGCTTCCGTCGCGAAGGCATCGCCAGCGACTACACGCTGGGTGGAGTATTGCCTGGGCTGTCATCGCTGCGATGTTGCCTGCCCGCATGGGGTCAATGTTTCCGAACTGATCGCCAAAGGAAAAGCGCAGCATTGAAGAGCGGCCGCACCGCACTTCGCGATCACTGGCTGGCCCGGCCAAGCACGCTCGGCAAGCTGTGCTCCAGGATCGCGCCCGTGGTCAAACACGGTGTTGAACCTCAAAGCCAATCGCCTGCTGATGTCTTCGTTCAGCGAGATCACCGCCCAGCGCCAGTTTCCCGCCGTATTACTCGACCCCGATCCGGCCCGCGGCTTCAGCAATCACGATTCGACCGCTGTGCTGTTCTTCCCCGGCTGTTACATCCGCTACAACAATCCACGGCTGGGACAAATTGTCGTCGATCTGCTACGCATCAATGGCTTCTCCGTCAATGTCGCTTCCGACATCTGCTGCGGCATGCCGGCTATCGCCAACGGCGACACCGCACAGCTGAAGGCATGCGTGGAAGAAAATGTCACCGAGATGGTGGACGCTGTCGATCGCGGCGCCCTGATTGTGACCGCGTGCACCAGCTGTGGATATGCGCTAAAGGGAGATTATGCGCATCTGCTGAATAGTCACGCGACTCTGTCGCTGGCGGCCCAAAAGATCTCGGGCGCGACTTACGATCTCGGCGAGTTGCTGATGGGCTTGCAGGAAGCTGGAAAGCTGAAGACTAACTTTGCGTCCAGCAGTCGCCGGCTCGCTTATCATGCGCCTTGCCACATGAAGTCTCAGGGCATCGGACGTCCGTGGCTGCAACTTTTGCGTGCAGTGCCCGGCATCGAGATCGAAGAGATCAAGGCCGACTGCTGCGGCATGGCCGGCACCTACGGCTTCAAGAAAGAGAAATACGATATCTCGATGGACATCGGCCGCGATCTGTTCCGCGGCGTTCTGGCGTACAATCCCGACCTGGCCGTGACCGAATGCGGAAGCTGCCAGATGCAGATTGAACACGGAACTCAGGTGCGCACGGTGCACCCGGCGGAAATCCTGTACCAGGCTTATCAAGGCTCGCGTGGCACAGCCACGGACAGCGCAAGCTAAGCTCCGGGATCCCGAAGTGCGGCTTATTCCCTGCGGACTGAGCGATTGAATTTCGACGAACCCGCTTCCAGAAGACAGTTCGCTTTGTTGCGCGCTTGCGTGCGACATAATATGTTTCTCTTTACCGATTCGTAATCGTCAGTTTGAGAGCACATGAATGTTACCTGCTTGTCTGGTGGCTGGAATCATCGCGTACCTGCTGGGCTCGATACCATTCGGCCTGGTGCTCCTGCGCGTCTTTCGCGGAATTGATGTGCGCACGACCGGCAGCGGCAATATCGGGACAGCCAACGTGGCCCGAGTGGCACCCAGCCTTGGTCTCTGGACGTTATTTTTCGACTCCGCTAAAGGGCTGGCCGCGGTCCTCATCGCCAGGGAGGTTGCCAGGCACATGAGCAATGGCTCTACCGAAGCGGTGGCGCTGATCACCGGCTTGAGTGCGCTGCTGGCAATCGTGGGGCATGTGTTTCCAGTGTGGCTGAAGTTCAAAGGCGGCAAGGGTGTCGCCACCGCAATGGGCGCCTTCCTGGGGCTGATGCCGTGGGCCGTGCTCGTCACCGTCGTGCTTTACGTCGCCATCTACGCAGCCTGGCACTACACGTCCCTGGCTTCCATAACTTCGGCAGCATTGTTTCCTCTGGTGGCTGGAATCATGATGTCGCCGGCCCAGCGCCCGGTGCTGTTGCCGTTCCTCGTCGCTGCGTCACTGCTGATCATCCTAAAGCATCGCGAAAATATCCGGCGTCTGCTGGCCGGCACGGAAAATCGCCTCGATCTGAAGCGCCGCTGACGCTGACGCCAAGCCTGACCGGGCAGCTGCAGCCGCCCTCCTCCTCTGTGATCGAAATCACAGCGGAAGGTGTTATGACCCGGCTACAACCTAAATAGCCCAGACCAAATGTCTACCTCAACCAGAAGCGACTCCGGAAAGATACCGCTATCCGTCGCAGAACCGGACAATCATCACGGCAACCGTTCCCGGGAGCAGAGAGCCCGCGAAAGCATGCGAGGCTTTGCGTTGTTGCTGGACCAGACCCGCATCATCCCCGCGGTACGTTCACCGGCATTTCTCGTCGCCGGTAGCCTGGCTCCGGGAAAAATCGTCTACTTCCTCTTCGGCAATCCGGAGAATTGCCGCCCAGATGATGGAGTTCGTAGCCGATGCGGGTAAGGTGCCAATCATCAACATCGATCTTGCGGCCGGATTCGCGCGCGACCAGGCCGCGGTGTCCTATCTGGCGCATCATCAGGTGCAAGGCATCATCTCCACGCATCCCGAGCCCCTGCGAGCTGCGCGCGACTTAGGTCTGTTCGCGATCAAACGCACCTTCCTGCTCGACTCCGCCGCTCTCGAGAGCGCCCTGCGCAGTCTCGATCAGTTCATGCCCGATGCCCTCGAAGTGTTGCCTGCCATGGCAGCACCGCATATCGTCCATCGGCTGCACCAGATGTATCCCACGCTGCCGGTTATTGCGGGCGGATTAATTACCACGCTGCGGGAAATTGAGAATCTGGTCAGCCAGGGCATCAGCGCCGTCTCCGTCAGCGACTACCGGCTCTGGGTCGCGTGACAGCGAATCGATAGCGGGGCGGCATGCCCGATTTGGCGAAAACCGTCATCACCTGGAAATACCCTTTGTGGTGTCGTCACACCAGCTAGCGACAATGATCACAGACAGCGCCGTCACCAGGCCATAGATTGGTATCGCGCGGCAGAGATTAAAGAGAGGCCGTCCGAAGTCAAAAGTCTCCACATCGTCTGATAAGGGGAGCTTTTGACTTCGGACGGCCTTTCAATTTCCTCCTGCAGATCGCACGACCGCACAAATTAAAGGAGAAGCTATGGCGATGTCCAGACAGCTTCAGAGCTCGATATCAGCAAACACCTGTTTCTTACTTTCCTCATCCTGTTTTGCCTGCTTTCTACTCGCTTTACCGGCTGTCGCTCAGAAAGAAGGGATCGAAACGGGGCCGGGCCACGATCAAGCCGCGACTCCCGCAGCCCTCCTGCTCCCACTCCTGCTCCTGCTCCTGCTCAGGAAAGACTTTCTGGAACCAGCAATATCTGCTGGGGGACTGGGGCGGCAGAGCGCACCAAATTGGCAGAGCAGTACGGCGTAACTTTTGATTTCTTCTATGTTGCCGATTTCCTGGACACACCTCAGGCAGCCATCAAGACCGGCGCTGCAGGTTGGAATCGTGTCCGCGGCACCATGGACATCGACTTCGGAAAACTGGCAGGCTGGAATGGCCTGACCTTCCACGTCACCGGCCTCTGGCAGGGCGGCCCAAACCTCGGCGCCAACTACCTGGGCAGCATCTCCAATCCCAGCGGCCTGGTCAGCGCGCGCACCGAAATCCTCGACTCCTACTGGTTGCAGTACGCGATGCTGGACGACAAAGTTGAGTTCAAATTCGGCCAGTTTGCCAGCATGGACGAGTATGGTCTGCAGCCTTATGGCGGCAGCTTCCTGATGGAGCCAATCGACTACGGCTTCGGCAACCGCTTCAACGATTACGCCTCGTTCGATCCGGCTTCCGGCCCTGGCGTCTCGTTGAAGGTCAAACCCTACAAGTTGATGTACTTCAAGGCGGCTTACACCTCGGGCAACCGCAATCCCTATGTGCAGGATCCGAACGGCTTCCACTTTGTGAAGCACAATTCGGGCGTCCTTAGTGATGAAGTCGGCTTTGACTTCGGTCAACCGGGTGGCAAAGGTTGCGAAGGCCAAATACTATCCTGGCCACTATGCCTTTGGATCGACTTACAACGGCGGCAAGTTCTCCGACCCGTTCAATCCGGTTCCACTTTTCTACTCGCCTTACACCGGCAACTATGTGATGTACTTCATGGCGAACCAGGCGGTCTACCGCCCGAAAGCCGGCTCGAACACCGGGCTGGATGCTTTCTTCGGATTCGCCGGATCGCCGAATGCCACCTACAACTTTGTAGACAAGAACATCACCACGGGAGTTGTCTACAACGGCCCGATTCCCCAGCCGGCCGAAAGATTCAGTTGGCTTCGCACTGTCGTACAGCCATGTCAGCAATGCATACAGCACAGCGTATGCCAATTCATTCCTGGGCGCGCCGGTGCTGGGTTCGGAGAAAGCGTTCGAAGTCAACTATCTGTTCCAGGCAACCCCGTATTTCATGATTCAGCCGGTTGTGCAGTGGTATGCAGAGCTAGGCGCCAATCCGCAGAACCCGACTGGTGTCGTGCTGGGCTTCCGGACCAAGGTTGTGTTCTAAGCGCGTGACATCGCAGGAAATGCATCACGAACAGCCGCTCCGATGCATTGCAGAAAATCGAAGGGCACTCTTTGATTGACGTGATCGGCGGAGGGCTACGGAGGAACTAATGGCAAATTACATTGGAGCAATCGATCAAGGCACGACGAGCACTCGCTTCATCGTGTTTGACCGTTCCGGACGGATCGTCACCACGGCCCAGAAGGAACACGAGCAGATCTATCCCAAGCCGGGATGGGTCGAGCACAACCCCGAAGAGATCTGGGCGCGCACCCAGGAAGTCATCGCCGAAGCCTTGAAGGCCAAGAATCTGACCGCGAAAGATCTCGCGGGCGTCGGCATCACCAACCAGCGCGAGACCACGGTGGTGTGGAACAGAAGACCGGCAAGCCGGTTTACAACGCCATCGTCTGGCAGGACACCCGCACCGGCGATTACGTGGCCGAGTACTCCCGCCTGGGCGGCCAGGATCAGTTCCGCCGCAAGACCGGACTGCCCCTGGCGACCTATTTCAGCGGACTGAAAATCAAGTGGATCCTGGAAAACGTTCCGGGCGTCCGTCCGCTGGCCGAAACCGGTGAAGTGCTGTTCGGCAACATCGATACCTACCTGATCTGGCAGCTTACCGGCGGCCCGAATGGCGGTATCCATGTCACCGACGTCAGCAACGCCAGCCGCACTCAGCTGATGAACCTGGAAACACTTGTCCTGGAGCTCCGAAATCACGAAGGTGTTCGGAATTCCGCTGGCGATGTTGCCGAAGATCTGCTCCAGCAGCGAAGTCTACGGCACCGCGAAGGTAACCGCCCTCGCGGGCGTTCCCGTCGCCGGCGACCTGGGCGACCAGCAGGCCGCTCTGGTCGGACAGACCTGCTTCAAGCCCGGCCAGGCCAAGAACACCTACGGCACCGGCTGCTTCCTGCTGCTGAATACCGGCACCACGCCGGTCCAGTCGGAATTCGGGCTGCTGACTACTCTGGCCTACAAGCTGGGCAAAGAGCCCGCCGTCTACGCCCTCGAGGGCAGCGTGGCCATCACCGGAGCGCTGGTGCAGTGGCTGCGTGACAACCTGGGCATGATCAGCAAGAGCTCGGACATCGAAGCTCTCGCCAAGACGGTCGAAGACAACGGCGGCGTGTACTTCGTGCCCGCGTTCTCCGGACTGTTCGCGCCTTACTGGAAGGCAACGGCCCGCGGCGTTATCGCCGGCCTGACCCGCTACGTCAACAAAGGCCACATCGCTCGCGCCGTTCTGGAAGCCACCGCTTTCCAGACCCGCGAAGTGGTGGATGCCATGAAGAACGACTCCGGCATCGAGCTGGACGTGCTGCGCACCGATGGCGGCATGGTCAACAACGACCTGCTCATGCAGTTCCAGGCGGACATTCTGACAAGCCGGTCGTGAAGCCGGTCATCAATGAAACCACCGCGTTGGGTGCTGCTTATGCAGCCGGCCTGGCGGTTGGCTTCTACAAGAACCTTGACGACCTGTGCGCCAACTGGGCAGTCGACAAGACCTGGAAGCCGAACATGGACGACGACCAAGCGCGAGTCCGATGTACAAGCTGTGGAAGAAGGCCGTCACCAGAACATTCGACTGGGTTGAAGAAACCGCGAAGGTCGAAGAACCCGAAAAGGAACTCGTAGGCGCCGCAAACTAACGGCAAGGAGATTTGACTTATGCATGGACCATTATTTGGCGAATTCATGGGGACCATGGTGCTGATCCTGCTGGGCGACGGCGTCGTAGCCAACGTCCTGCTCAAGAAGTCGAAAGGCGAGGGTTCGGGCTGGATCGTCATCACCACCGGGTGGGGACTGGCAGTGATGGCCGGCATTTTCACGGCGATCGCCTGCGGAAGTCCCGGCGCGCACATCAATCCCGCGGTCACGCTGGCTGTGGCCCTTCTCACCGCAAACTGGGCGATGGTCCTGCCCTTCTGGGGCGCGCAGTTTGCTGGCGCTTTTGTCGGCGCTACCCTGACCTGGCTGGTCTATCTGCCACACTGGGCGGTCACCGAAGATCAGGGAGCCAAGCTGGGCATCTTCTGCACCGGCCCGGCTATCCGCAACATTCCCGATAACCTGATGACCGAAATCATCGCGACCACCACGCTGATCGGCGTAGGCTTTGCTTTCGGCGCGATCGGCCGTTTCCCCGACCGGGTTACCGCCCGGCTTCGCTCCTTATCTGTGGGGCATGCTGGTTTGGGTGCTCGGCCTTTGCCTCGGCGGTCCGACTGGATATGCCATGAACCCTGCCCGTGACTTTGGTCCCCGCCTGGCTCATTTCGTTCTGCCGATCGCTGGTAAAGGCAAGTCGGATTGGGGTTATGCCCTGGTTCCGATCATTGGTCCGTTGGTCGGCGGCGCCATTGCCGCGGCCAGCATTCACCTCATTAAGTACTAAGGTTCACACTCGTTCAGGAGTGGAACCATCTCTTCGCGCTGGCGTTGCTCTGCGGAGCGGCGCCAGCCGCAGATAAGCACAACCCCTCAACTAGACAATGTTCTGCATTCGTCAGAAGGAGGTAAGCCAGTGCCAGAGCTAGTTCATACTGGTGTCATGAAGAAGCTCATCAACTCCCCTCAGGAGGTCGTGCGCGAGGCGCTTGAGGGTATGGAGGCGGCGCACGGCGATCGTCTCCGCATCAATTACGATCCGGCTTACATCGTGCGCAAAGATGCTCCGGTAAAAGGCAAGGTAGGCCTGGTGTCGGGCGGCGGCAGCGGCCACGAACCCATGCACGGCGGCTATGTCGGCAAAGGCATGCTGGACGCGGCTTGCCCGGGCGCAGGTCTTCACCAGCCCCACTCCGGACCAGATGTATGAAGCCAGCAAGGCCGTCAATGGCGGCGCCGGCATCCTGCACATCGTCAAGAACTACACCGGCGATATCATGAACTTCGAGCTCGCCGCCGAGATGCTGCAAGTCCGACGGCATCGAGATCGAAACCGTTCTCACCGACGACGATGTCGCCGTCGAGAACAGCCTGTACACGGCCGGACGCCGCGGCGTTGGCTTGACCGTGCTGATGGAGAAGCTCCTGGGCGCGGCCGCCGAACAAAAAGCCAGCCTGGCTCGAGATCAAGAAGCTCGGCGATCAGATTCGCAATACCGGCCGAAGCATGGGCATGGCGCTGACGCCCTGCACCGTGCCGCATGCCGGCAAACCGTCGTTCGAGTTGCCGGATGATGAGATCGAGCTCGGTATCGGCATTCACGGAGAGCCTGGACGCCGGCGCGTGAAAATCGCCAGCGCCGATGAGATCACCGAGATGCTGATGGAGCCCATCATCAGCGACCTGCCTTTCAAGAAAGGCGAAGAGGTTCTGCTCTTCGTCAACGGCATGGGCGGCACGCCGCTGATCGAACTCTACATCGTCTATCGCAAGGCAGCGCAGATCGCCAAAGCAGCATGGCCTGAAAGTCGTCCGCAACCTGGTTGGCCCGTACATCACCAGCCTGGAGATGGCCGGGACCTCGATCACGCTGCTGCAGATGAACGATCAACTGTGCAAGCTATGGGATGCTCCCGTCGACACTCCGGCACTGCGCTGGGGCTGAGACCGATCGACAAACGTCATGGAATATTTGAATGTTGAAAATGCGCGGTCGTGGATCCAAGCGGCCGCGCTTCTTATTTCTGAAAACGCCAGCCATGCTGACCGAACTCGACACCGCCATCGGCGACGGCGATCATGGCGAGAACATGATGCGCGGCTTCAAGGCGATCGAGAAGAAGCTGGATGCTGCCGGACCCACCGACGGACCTGTCGGCACTGTTCAAGCTTGTCGGCATGACCTTGCTCTCCTCCGTCGGCGGCGCCGCGGGCCCGCTTTACGGAGGCTTTTTCCTCGCTCTGAGCAAGGCCTCCGCCGGCAAGGAGAAGCTGAGCAAGGCCGAATTGGGCGAAGTGCTCACGGAAGGCCTGGCCGACATTCAACGACGCGGCAAGGCGCAGTTGGGCGACAAGACCATGGTCGACGCGCTGACTCCGGCACTGGAGGCGTATCGTGCTTCTCCGGATGGCGACCTTGGCAAAGCCATGCATGCTGCCGTCGAACAGGCCCACAAGTCGGCAGAAGCCACCATCCCGCTGCAGGCGCGGAAGGGACGGGCCAGCTACCTGGCCGAACGCAGCATCGGACATCAGGATCCGGGCGCGACCTCGAGCTGGCTCTTGTTGCAGGCGCTGGCATCAGCGTGCCGAAGCTAGCTCATAGAAGCGGAGAACGCGCGCATGGTCGGCTTGGTACTGGTCTCGCATAGCAAGAAACTGGCCGAAGCGGTACGCGAGCTGGTGCTGCAGATGACCGCTCCTGATTTCCCTGTCGCGGTCGCCGGCGGAGTTGGCGACAATCACGATGAGCTAGGGACCGATGCGGTTCACATCTCCGAGGTGCTGCAACAGCTGTCTTGTCCCGAAGGCATCCTGGTCCTGATGGATCTGGGAAGCGCCGTTCTCAGCGCCGAGACTGCGCTGGAACTGTTCGACTCCGCGAAGTATCCGATTCGACTGTGTTCTGCCCCGCTGGTCGAAGGCGCGGTTGCGGCCGCAGTCCAGGCCCAAGCCGGCGGAACGCTCGACAAAGTTGCCCAGGAAGCGGAGCTGGGTCTGGCCGCCAAGCGGCAGCAATTAGGCGTTGAAAGTGTCGCAGAGCTCCCCCCTGCGGCCACGCAGTCCCTGACAGGAACGCCGGACAAGACTGCGGAGCTTGTGCTTGAGATTCATAATCAGCACGGGCTCCATGCTCGTCCGGCAGCTGCGTTAGTACAGACGGCCAGCCGCTTCTCGGCCATCGTGGAAATCACGAACCTCTCTGCCAGCCGTGGCCCGGCCTCTGCCCGCAGCCTCACCAGTCTTTCACTGCTGAATGTTCGCAGGGGCGATCGCATCCAAGTCCTCTGCAGCGGCAAGGATTGTGATGCCGCGCTTCAGGCCATTCGCGATCTCGCCGCCGCAAATTTCGGCGACAAGCTCGATGCTGAACCTCTTCCAAAGCCAGCGGCTTCAAAACCTGCAACCGAAGATCGCGGTTTCCCCGGATCGGATGGAATCGCCATCGGTCCACTGGTCGCTTTGCAGGCCATGAAGATTAGCGTCGACGATGCTCCAGCAGCCGAGCCCGCGACGGAGATGGCAAAGTTAACCGCCGCGATGGATGCCATTCGCCTGGAACTGCAGCGCGCGAAAAGTCAGGAGGGCGTGAATGCGATTCTCGAAGCGCAGGCCCTGATCCTCTCCGATCCGGCAGTCCTGCAGAAGCTTCAGTCCTCGGTACAGAATGACAAGCTGTCGGCCGCGCGCGCCTGGGCAAATGTCACTCGCGAGCTGGCAGCGGAGTACGAGGCGATGGATGACAGTTACCTGCGCGAGCGTGCCGCCGACATTCGCGATATCGCGCAACGCGTTCTCCGCCAGATGAAAGGAATCGATTCCCATCCCCCAATCTGCCCCCAGACGCCAGCCATCCTCTTCACCGACGAGTTGCTTCCCAGCGAGGCGTCGGTGTGCGATCCGAAGCAGGTTCTCGGCGTGATCACCATCAAGGGCAGCGCCACCTCGCACAGTGCGATCCTCATGCGCACTCTGGGAATTCCGATGATCGTAGGAGCCGTGGGTATCGGAGAAGCCGACACCGGCAAGACCGTCGCCATCGATGGATCGAGCGGCGAATTCTGGATCAATCCGGACATCCCAAGGGCCAGGCTTAGCCAGCTCATACAGCTTCAACTTGAACGCAAGAAGCAATCTCAACGGGCCCGCACAGAGCCCAGCATCACGGCCGACGGCGTTCGCATCGAGATACTTGCCAATGTCGGCAATGCGCGCGACTCCAGAGTCGCAGCGGAGAATGGCGCCGAAGGAGTTGGTCTACTGCGCACGGAGTTTCTCTTCCTCTCCCGCAAAGAGGCTCCTACGGAAGACGACCAGTTCCACGCGTTGCGCGAAATCTGTGAGCCCATCTCCGGTCCGATCATCATTCGCACATTGGACGTGGGGGCCGACAAGCCACTGCCCTTCCTGCCCCAGCCCCAGGAGCACAATCCCTACCTCGGCATGCGAGGTATCCGCTTATCACTGCACTCTCCGGAATTGTTTCTTCCGCACTTGCGTGCGATCCTGCGCGCCGGCGTCGGCCACGAGATCTGGCTCATGTTTCCCATGATCGCGCTGCAGCACGAAGCGCAACAAGCCCTGGCTCTACTGGACGAAGCACATCATCAACTCCAGGCCTGCAACATTACGCACGCGTGGCCGATCCAGCGTGGCGTTATGATCGAAGTACCGTCAGCAGCACTTCTTGCCGGGCAGCTTGCCGAAGACCTCGACTTCTTCAGCATCGGCACCAACGACTTGACGCAGTACACCATGGCTGCCGAACGCGGCAACGCCAACGTTGCCGATCTTCAGGACGCTTTGCATCCCGCGGTCTTGCGCCTGATGAAGTCTGTAGTGGAGGGCGCGGAAAAACGGCACCGGCACGTTTCAGTCTGTGGAGATGCGGCTTCCGATCCGCTGGCCGCGGCCATCTTTGCGGGCCTGGGTATTCACAGCTTGAGCGTCAGGCCGAACCAGTGTGCGGAAATCAAGGCATTATTCCGTGGTCTGGAGATTGCTGGTTTGCAGGAAACGGCGGCCCAGTCCCTGCACCTGCATGATGCTCCAGAAGTGCGCAGCCTGGTGGCAGAATATCTCAACCTGGCAAGTCCCACAAAGTAGGACGAGTCGGTCCCAGTCGATTGCTTCCGATCAGTCTACGCAGAGGCAAACCTTATCCCAATTGTGACTACGACTTCTTGCTCTTGTACATGCGTCCTACAGTTTTGGCGACCGTGTCGCGGGGAGCCAGTCGCAGCGCCTCAGTGAGCAGGCGGTTCTTCCATCCGGGAATCACGATACGTTTACCGGTCTTCATCCCCTCGTATCCTGCGCGAGCCACCTCCTGCACATCCATGTAGAGAGGGGCGTTGGCTCGACTGCTGCCGCCCGCGTGTGCGCGCTTCTGAAAGCCAGTCTCCACCGGACCAGGGGACAGACACGTCACGGTTACACCGGTGTCGCTCAACTCCTCCGCCAAGGCCTCGCTGAAGTGCAGCACGAATGCTTTGCTGGCGTAATAAATCGCGGTATAAGGTCCGGGAAGGAATGCGGCAACGCTACCCACATTCATTACCTTGCCCCGGCGTTCGACGATCTGCGGCAGGAACAGTTTCGTAAGCTGAGTCAGAGCGACAATGTTGACCTGGATCATCTCCGCTTCGTGTTGCCAGTCCGTCTGCAGAAATGGCCCGCTACCGCCGAAGCCGGCGTTGTTCACCAGTACGTCGACAGTAATCGCAGCTTCCCGCAATTCCTGGAACAGTTCCGCTGGTGACGCCGGGTGCGCCAGATCTTTCGGCGAGATCCGCACTTCAATTCCATGCTGCGACTGAAGCTGTTCCCCGATTTGCTGCAGTGCTGCGCGATTGCGCGCCACCAGGACCAGGCGATAACCATCGGCCGCAAATAGCCGTGTCAGCTCCAGGCCGATGCCGCTGGATGCGCCGGTGATCAAGGCCGTTTTGACTGTCGTGGAAGGATTGGAGTTCACGCCTTACTTATAGCCCATTCCCCATGATTGCTGCAGTGACCCGGCAGATTCCGCAACAAGATGAAACAGTGAGGGCCTCCATCGAGGCACGAGGTTTAAGTCTTTGCGCACACCATCAGCAGCCTTGCTGTGCCCAGCAATGATCACCCTCAGCCGCAGGCTTGCAACCCGCCTACAGTGGTAGACTCTTGCACAGCCAGTCGGGATACCCCGCCACGAACCTCGACTGCAGCACATTCACGCACGGCAATCGGGGGTGCGTGATCAATCAGGTTGCACCGCGACCCTGGTCGCAGAACAAGAATTCCCCAATCCGAAAAGTGGAAGCAGCGGCTCTTCGAATCGAGACATGCATTTGCCAAATCGCAGAGACGAGTTGATAGGATTGCTGGAACAGACGCCCGTCATTCCCGCCGTGCGCTCTCTCGACTTCGTCTCGCTGGGATCTCAGGCACCGGGAAAGATCGTTTATTTCCTGTTCGGCAATCCCGAGGACGTTGCAGAAACAGCTGGTACGGCGGCGGCATCGGGCAAGATTCCAATCGTGAACCTGGACCTGGTGTCCGGCCTGGCCCGCGATTCGGCGGCGGTTTCTTATCTGGCGCGGCGAAATGTGCAAGGCATCATTTCGACGCATCCTGAGCCGCTGCGCGCAGCCCGCGACTCTGGCCTGTTCGCGATCAAGCGCACGTTTCTGCTGGATTCAGCGGCGCTGCAAAGCGCATTGCGCAGTATGGACCAGTTCCTTCCTGATGCATTAGAAGTGCTACCCGCCATGGCAGCACCGCACATCGTAAGCAGGCTACATGCAGATCATCCGCACACGCCGGTAATCGCCGGCGGCCTGGTGAGTACGTTGCGCGAGATTGAGGATTTGCTGCAGCGAGGCATTAGCTCGGTCTCGGTCAGTGATCACAGACTCTGGATTGTGTAACCGGGCAATTGATTTTGCATTGATTCGCAAAGAACGATTTCCCCAATATTAAAAGTTTACAAATTTTATATTGACGTAGTGGGGACCGCGCAGTAACCTTCGGCAGGTTCGGCTGAGACTAGAGACGCCGCCCAAAATAAGTATCACTCGCGTGGCCACGCGGGAGGTGCTTGTTTTGGGCGGCGTCTCTTTTTGCCTTAATGTTCCGGCGCAAAAGGAGAAGTTATGGCGACTGCATGTCGGCTTCAAAGATCCAGGACACTTGCGTTATTGATCGTATGTTCCCTGCTGTTACTCACATCAACTCTCATAATTTCTCTTCCAGCCGCGGCCCAGTCCAACGATTCTTCCACTACCGACACCGGCTTCATGCATCGCAAATACCTGCTCGGCGACTGGGGCGGAGAGCGAACCAAGCTGGCCAACGAGGGCGTGACCTTCGATTTCCATTACATCGCAGATTTTCTGGCGAACCCCACGGGCGGGAACAGCAGCGCCGGGGCCTGGAACCGCGTACGCGGGACCATGGACATCGATTTCGGTAAGCTCGCGGGCGCCAAGGGACTCACCATGCATGTCACCGGCTTGTGGCAGGGTGGGGTGAATTTAGGCGGACAGTATCTGGGCAGTGTCGCGAACCCAAGTGGCCTGGTCAGTGCGCACACCACTCGTCTGGACTCCTATTGGCTGCAGCAAGAGTTATTCAATGGAAAGCTGACGGTCCGGGGCGGCCAGTTCGCCGGTCAGGATTTTTACGGGGTGCAGTACTACGGTCGCGAATACCTGATGGAGCCCCTGGACTATGCGCTCGGCAATCTGTTCAGCGCGTATGAATCGTTCGATCCTGCTTCCGGTCCAGCCGTTGACATCAAGATTGCTCCGGTGAAACAGGTCTATCTCCGGTCAGCCTACATGTCGGGCAATCGCAATCCCTATGGCTACAACGCGACTGGCGTTCCCTTCACGTGGAAGAACTCAGGCTTGATCATCAATGAGCTTGGGTTCATGGTGCAGCAGCTCTCTTTCTATGGCCAAAGGGCCGCAAAGTCTCCGGGAGGCGCGCCGGCCACGACATCGTCACCGAAAAAACTCTATCCCGGCCTCTACAAAATAGGATTGGTCAACAATCCGGGGCAACATGCCTTTGCAGGTCCGGCGGCAACTGTGGTTTCCACCAACTCCTTCGTTCGCTGCTACAACCAGTGCTACAGCGGCGATTACGTCTTTTACTTCATGGCGAATCAAGCGGTGTGGCGTCCGACCGAGGGATCGACCCGGGGGCTCGACGCTAATTTCGCCTTCGATTATCTTCCCTCAGACCGGAACAAAGTAAACCAGCAGTTCACGGGCGGCGTGGTCTTTAATGCCCCCATTGCGAAGCGTGCTGACGACTCGGCATCGTTCGGTTTCGTCATCAGCAGGATCAGCGATGTGTTCAACACTTATCAGCAGAGCAATTTGCTGCTGCCTCCACAAACTTCGGAGAAGGCGTTCGAAGTTAACTATCTCGCGCAGATCACTCCCTTCTGGTATGTGCAGCCGGTGGTACAGGTCTACGCAAGTTTAGGAGCCACTCCCAGCAACGGCACAGGAGTTGTTCTTGGCTTCCGCACTAAGGTAACGTTCTGAGCGTCCGAAACGGAATGAAACCTAGGGGAGGAAGTCTGTGAAAAGTCGCTCGGAAGCGTTGCAGCAAATCGAAGGTGGAACGTTTGATGTGTGTGTGATTGGCGGAGGGGCCACGGGTGCTGGCTGCGCCGTAGACGCGCAGCTACGCGGCCTGAAGACCGTCCTCATCGAAGCGGGAGACTACGCCGCTGCAACTTCCAGCAGTTCCACCAAGCTGGTGCATGGCGGTGTGCGTTATCTGCAAGAGGCGGTGCAGGATCTTGACGCCGGACAATATCACGTCGTGAAGCGGGCCCTGCATGAGCGCCGGCTCATGCTGGACAACGCTCCCTACCTGGCTCATCCGCTGGAACTTCTTGTGCCCTGTTACAGCCGCATGGAGGCGCTGTATTACGGCATCGGCATGAAGATGTACGACTGGATTGCCGGCAAAGGCAACCTGTTTCCCAGCAAATATCGTTCGGTCGCCGAATCCGTGAAGCGTATGCCGATGCTCAAGCCCGACCGGCTCACCGGCACCGTGGCTTACGGTGATGGTCAGTTCGACGACGCCCGCTACGGCATGGCGTTGATCCAGTCGTTCGCCGACGAAGGCGGTCTACCGGTTAACTACGCGCGCGTGGTCGGCCTGGAAAAGGACGCGGGCGGAAGGCTCCAGGGAGCTGAGGTCGAAGACCTGCTTACGCATCGCCGGTTCAAGGTTCGGGCTCGCGCATTCATTAACGCTACCGGGCCGTTCTCGGACCACATCCGGGAGATGGCGAAGCCGGGTATCGCCTCCCGTTTGCGACTGAGCAAAGGCGTCCACATTCTTCTGCCGCTGGACCAGGAAAGTACAAAAGATGCCATCCTGATTCCCAAGACGGACGATGGCAGGGTGATTTTCGCGATTCCGTGGCTGGGGCGCTTCCTTGTAGGCACCACCGATGATGAAGCGCAGCCTGGCGACGAGATGATCGTGACCAAAGCGGAAGCGGAGTACCTGCTGCGCCACCTGAATCGCTACCTCGTCTCGCCCATGCGAATCGACGAAATCGTCAGCGGGTTTGCCGGCGTGCGGCCTCTGGTGAAGTCGAAGAACTCCCTCGACACCAAGAAGCTGATTCGAGATCACGAAGTCGAAATGGAAGAGCAAAGCGGCCTGATCAGCGTGCTCGGCGGTAAGTGGACCACTCATCGCGCGATGGCTCAGGACGGCGTCGACATGACGTTGGGCTATCTCGGAATGCCGCTCCTCCCTTGTCGCACGGCGCAGCACAAGCTTCACGGAGCTGAGGGCTGGAGTCCCGAGTTCTGGCATTTGCTGGTGTCGGAGTACGGAACCTCGGAGGCGACCGCGCGCCACCTGTCGCAGAAGTTCGGTACTGCGTCTTTCAGAGTGCTCGATATTGCCCGGCAGGATTCGCGGTACGCCGCCCCAATCGTTGCAGGTGTGGCCCCGATCCAAGCTGAAATCGTTTACAGCGTTCGGCAAGAGATGGCCCAGACCATTGAAGACGTACTGGCGCGCCGCCTCGGATTGCAGCTGTTCAGCTGGGCGGATGCCATCAAAGCCGCACCGGTGGCCGCCTCGCTGATGGCTGAGTTGCTGGGCTGGACCGCCGAGCAGACAAGTCAGGCGGTCGAGCAATACGTGCAAAAAATTACCAGGATGATGATTGCAGTCGGTTTGCGGCCGGAAGGGACGTAAGGGTCAAGCGGCCAAATCGAAAGACGAACTCATAGCTGCTCACACGACGAAAAGGAGTTGAAGAGTTATGGCGAAATACATTGGAGCAATCGATCAGGGCACGACAAGCAGTCGCTTCATCGTGTTTGACCGTTCCGGACGGATCGTCACCACGGCCCAGAAGGAACACGAGCAGATCTATCCCAAGCCAGGCTGGGTCGAGCATGACCCGGACGAGATCTGGGCTCGCACTCAAGAAGTCATCGAAGAAGCCCTGAAGTCGAAGAACCTCACGGCCAAGGATCTCGACGGTATTGGCATCACCAACCAGCGCGAGACCACCGTGGTGTGGAACAAGAAAACCGGCAAGCCGGTTTACAACGCCATCGTGTGGCAGGACACCCGCACCGCCGATTATGTCGCTGAATATTCTCGCCTCGGTGGCCAAGATCAGTACCGTCGCAAGACCGGTCTGCCACTGGCAACCTACTTCAGCGGACTGAAGATCAAGTGGGTCCTGGAGAACGTATCCGGGGTTCGCCCCCTGGCCGAGGCAGGCGACGTGCTCTTCGGCAACATCGATACCTACCTGATCTGGCAGCTCACCGGTGGAACCAAGGGTGGCATCCACGTCACCGACGTGACCAACGCCAGCCGAACGCAGTTGATGAATCTGGAAACACTCGACTGGAGCACCGAGATCACGAAGGTGTTCGGCATTCCGATGGCAATGCTGCCGAAGATCTGCTCCAGCAGCGAGGTTTACGGCGAAGCAAAGATTCCCTCGCTGGCAGGGGTTCCCGTAGCCGGCGATCTCGGCGACCAGCAGGCCGCTCTGGTCGGTCAGACCTGCTTCAAGGTTGGTGAAGCCAAGAATACCTACGGCACCGGCTGCTTCCTGCTGCTGAATACCGGCACCAAGCCGGTCCAGTCGGAGTTCGGACTGATCACGACCCTGGCTTACAAACTGGGCAAAGAGCCCGCAGCTTATGCCCTTGAAGGCAGCATTGCGATTACCGGCGCGCTGGTGCAGTGGCTGCGCGACAACCTCGGCATGATCAGCAAGAGCACGGACATTGAACCTCTCGCCAAGACCGTGGAAGACAACGGCGGCGTCTACTTCGTGCCCGCATTCTCCGGGCTGTTCGCTCCCTACTGGAAGGCTTCGGCACGCGGCGTAATCGCCGGACTGACTCGCTACGTCAACAAAGGCCACATCGCTCGCGCCGTGTTGGAAGCCACCGCGTTCCAGACTCG
The DNA here is from genome assembly GCA_963698845.1 of uncultured Acidobacteriaceae bacterium. Taxonomy (GTDB): domain Bacteria; phylum Acidobacteriota; class Terriglobia; order Terriglobales; family Acidobacteriaceae; genus Bog-257. Next base: position 1,001,104 of record CAVOSH010000002.1, on the reverse strand, counting down.
CGAAGTCGTCGACGCCATGAAGAACGATTCCGGGATCGAACTGGACGTGCTGCGCACCGATGGCGGCATGACCGATAACGAGCTGTTAATGCAGTTCCAGTCGGACATCCTCAACAAGCCTGTTGTAAGACCAGTGGTAAAGGAAACGACGGCTCTGGGTGCTGCGTACGCGGCCGGTTACGCAGTCGGTTTCTACAAGAACCTTGACGACCTGTGCGCCAACTGGGCAGTCGACAAGACCTGGAAGCCAAATATGGACGCCGCCAAGCGCGAGTCGGAATACAAGATGTGGAAGAAAGCCGTTACCCGGACCTTCGATTGGGTTGACGAGAGCTGAAGATCCGAGGGCCCCACGGTCACGTTTAACTAATCCTAAGGAGATTGAAGCTATGCATGGACCGTTATTTGGTGAATTCATGGGTACCATGGTGCTGATCCTGCTGGGCGACGGCGTCGTGGCTAACGTCCTGCTCAAGAAATCGAAGGGCGAAGGCTCAGGATGGATTGTCATCACCACCGGGTGGGGACTGGCAGTGATGGCCGGCATCTTTACGGCGATCGCCTGCGGTAGTTCCGCTGCACATATCAACCCCGCGGTCACGCTGGCTGTGGCCCTTCTGAACGGTAACTGGCATCAGGTTGTGCCCTTCTGGTGCGCGCAATTCGCCGGAGCTTTTGTAGGCGCCCTGCTGGTGTGGCTGGTCTACTTGCCACACTGGTCGATTACTGAAGATCAGGGAGCGAAGCTGGGCATTTTCTGCACCGGTCCGGCCGTCCGGAATCTTCCCTCCAACCTGATGACCGAAATCATCGCGACCTTCGCGCTGGTCTTAATCGGCTTTGCTTTCGGCGCATCGGCCATTTCTCCGACTGGATTACCTCCCGGCTTCGCTCCTTATCTGTGGGGCATGCTGGTTTGGGGTCTCGGTCTGTCGCTCGGCGGCCCGACTGGATATGCCATGAACCCCGCCCGCGATTTCGGTCCGCGCGTGGCTCATGCCGTCTTGCCGATCTCGGGTAAGGGCGGCTCGGATTGGGGCTATGCCCTGGTTCCGATCCTTGGGCCGCTCGTTGGAGGAGCCATTGCCGCCTTCAGCATTCACGCGATCAAGTATTAGCGCTCGTCGAAACGAAGTACAGACTGCTCTCTTCGGGCTGGCGTTGCTGAACGGGTGACGCCGGCCGAAGAAGTCGCCAGCTCGAATGGCAATGTTCCTCCGCATTAGGAGAAGGAGGTAATCCAATGGCAGAAACTCATACGCATGTCATGAAGAAGCTCATCAACTCCCCTCAGGAGGTCGTGCGCGAAGCGCTTGAGGGTATGGAGGCGGCACACAGCAATCGTCTCCGTATCAATTACGATCCGAATTACGTCGTGCGCAAAGATGCTCCGGTAAAAGGCAAGGTTGGCCTGGTTTCGGGCGGTGGCAGCGGCCACGAACCCATGCACGGCGGCTACGTCGGCAAAGGCATGCTGGACGCGGCTTGCCCGGGCGCGGTCTTCACCAGCCCCACTCCGGACCAGATGTACGAAGCCAGCAAGGCCGTCAATGGCGGCGCCGGCATCCTGCACATCGTCAAGAATTACACCGGCGATATCATGAACTTCGAGCTGGCGGCCGAGATGCTGAAGTCCGACGGCATCCAGATCGAGACCGTTCTCACCGACGATGATGTCGCTGTCGAGAACAGCCTGTGGACGGCCGGACGCCGCGGCGTTGGCTTGACCGTGCTGATGGAGAAACTCCTGGGCGCGGCCGCCGAACAAAAAGCCACCCTGGCTCAGATCAAGACGCTGGGCGATCAGATTCGCAATACCGGCCGCAGCATGGGCATGGCGCTGACGCCCTGCACTGTGCCGCATGCCGGCAAACCGTCGTTCGAGTTGCCGGATGATGAGATCGAGCTCGGTATCGGCATTCACGGAGAGCCTGGACGCCGGCGCGTGAAAATCGCCAGCGCCGATGAGATCACCGAGATGCTGATGGAGCCCATCGTCAGCGACCTGCCTTTCAAGAAAGGCGAAGAGGTTCTGCTCTTCGTCAACGGCATGGGCGGCACGCCCCTGGTCGAACTCTACATCGTCTATCGCAAGGCAGCGCAGATCGCCAAAGAGAAGGGCCTGAAAGTAGTCCGCAACCTGGTAGGCCCGTACATCACCAGCATGGAGATGGCCGGGACCTCGATCACGCTACTGCGCATGAACGATCAACTGTGTAAGCTATGGGATGCACCCGTCGACACTCCGGCACTACGCTGGGGCTGAGACCGATCGACAAACGTCATGGAATATTTGAATGTTGAAAATGCGCGGTCGTGGATCCAAGCGGCCGCGCTTCTTATTTCTGAAAACGCCGGCATGAGAAGGCCTCGCGGTACCGTCCTTACTGCGCCGGAGCAGGTGCCGGCTGCTGCGACGGCGACGTGCCGAAATTCACTTTAGGGGCCTGTCGCGCGCCTTCCTCAGTTTTGAAGTAGGCGTCATTGCGAGTGAATCCCGAAAGGCTTGCCACGATATTGTTTGGGAACAAACTGATGTAGGTGTTGTAGTCCTGCACAGTCTCGTTGTAGCGGCGGCGCTCGATGGCGATTCGGTTTTCCGTGCCTGCCAACTCATCCTGCAAGCGCAAGAAGTTTTCATTGGACCGCAGCTGCGGATAATTTTCCACGACCACCAGCAGTCGGCTTAGGGCGGAATCCAACTGACCATTCGCGGCAATCTTTTCTTGAGGGGACTTTGCTCCCATCATCGCGGCACGAGCAGCAGCAATGTCGCCGAAGACCTTTTCCTCGTGACTGGCAAAACCCTTCACCGTCTCCACCAGGTTCGGAATGAGATCGGCTCTGCGCTGTAAAACCACATCCACCTGCGACCAGGCGGCATTCACGGCCTCGCGCTTGCGAACCATCTCGTTGCGGTGGGAGACGAACATGCCTCCAAATAACAACGCCAGCAACAGGATTACGACTAACACGATAATTCCGGTTTTCATGGCAATCTCTCTCCGGGGACTTATTACAAATCTTTAAGACAACGTCCCCAAGTTGCGTTTCGGCACTCTCGCGTCCAGTTCGTGAGCCACCCGCTGAATCGCGCTCATGTACGCGTGGTACAGTTCGCGCAAGTTCTTCGGATGCAGGTCGCCGCTCCTCAGCTCCAGAATTGACTGAAGCGGCACCATGTCAAAGCCAAAGACGTCGCCGGCGCGCTGCAGCAACTGCGGCTTGGCATGCGGCGGATTCTCACCCAGCGCGATCAGCGCATGGCGGAAGAGCGTCAGCACGCTGCTGATCGATTTTGCCAATACCGCGCGCAACTCCTCTTCATGGCCGGGACTCAACAGCAAATGGTGTCGCAGCCGCAGAAGCGTGGTTCGCAGTTCATGCTCCACTTCGATGCGGTGCAGGTTCATCGGCACATCTATCGCCGCCGCAACATCCTGGCCGAACAGGGTTTTGTGGGAACTCTTGATATCGAGGAACTCGATAGCGAAAACATCGGCCGACTCCCGCAACTCTTCGACGGTCATGATCAACGGCGGCCGCAGTTTCTCCTCCTGACTCCACCAGCGCAGGACCTGCGAAATTGCTGCAAACGACTCGGGCTGCAATTGCTGCAATGCGACCAGCACGTTAACGTCGGAAAACTCCTCGTGGAAGTCTTCGCGGGCGGCGGAGCCGAACAGCACGACCGACACCAGGTCGTTGCCACAAGCCTCCTGCAACCGGGTTACAAGTTCCTGCAGTTTACCTTCTGGTTTTTTCATCGCATTCCTGCTCCGGGTGCTGGGTTCACCAACTACCGCCCGCACCGCCGCCGCCGCTCATGCCGCCGCCGAAGCCACCAAATCCTCCAAATCCGCCGCCGCCGGAAAAGCCTCCCGAACTACCGCCAAACCCTCCGCCCCAGTTGCCGCCTCGTCCCCCTAAGGCGCTGCCCATCAAGAACCAGGGAAGGGCAGATCCTCCGCCACCGCCGGATCGTGGGCCGCGCCCCCCACCTCGCAGGGCGCGCACAAGCGCGCGAATGATGGCGAACACGATCACGATGATGAGCCACGGAGCCCACCACGGTATTTGCATTGCCGGCGCTCTTGGCTGATTCGCCGGCACGCCGTTCAACTGGACACCTTTGTCGGCCGCGATGAGTTGGGCAAGCTGCGTTGTGCCCAGCAGGACCGCCCCGTTGTAATCTCCGCTGCGCAGATCAGGCACCATCTCCCGGCCGACGTCGCCGGCGCGGGCATCGTTGATTACGGGCTCCAACCCGTAACCCACCTCGATCTTGTATTGCCGCTCCTTGGGCGCCACCAGCAGCAGAACACCCCGGCTACTCTTCTTGGATCCGACACCGAGGTGTTTATAAAGATCGGCGGCGTAGTCTTCTCTGCTTTGGCCGTCCAGAGAATCGACGGTCACAACTGCAATTTGCGCGCCCGTCTTCTGCTCGACCTCGGCGCACAGCGTCTCCAGCCTGGTCTTCGTGGCGGGATCAATGACGTGCGCCAGATCGGTGACGTAGCCCTGGGGGCGAATATCCGCGATCTTTTCAGCCCGTGCAGGGAATTGCCAACCGAACAACAGCACAGCCAGCAGAGCGAACTTGAGGCGCGTTGGCATCGGTCGTCAGCAACATTGTGCGGACGTTTGTACCGTAGAGAAGGAAGTACCCGCTGTCAAGAAACGCAACTGTGCGGGCTGGCGATCTGCGCCGGCACGATTCAAGGCTAACGATCCTATCCCCGGATCAACAATCCCACAATCGACGCCGACATCAAGTTCGCCATCGTGCCTGCAATCATCGCCTTGAAGCCGAGCTTCGCCAGATCGTGACGGCGCGTCGGCGCCAGGCTGCTCAGCCCCCCGATGACAATGCCGATGGAGCCGATGTTCGCAAATCCACATAGCGCAAAGGTTGCGATGGTGAACGAGCGCGGATCGAGCGCAGCTTTTTGCCCGGTCAGCAGGGTATACGCAACAAGCTCGTTCAGCACCATGCGCGTGCCCAGCAGGTTTCCGATGGCGAGACAGTCATGCCAGGGAATGCCGATGAGCCAGGCAACGGGCGCGAAGAGCACGCCAAGAATCGTCTCCAGCTTCGCCGGAAACCAACGAAAACCGTGCGCGGCCAAAACGTTGTGCGTGCCGCCCAGAATTCCATCCAGCAGCGCGATGATCGCCAGGAACGAGATCAGCATAGCCGCAACATTCAGTGCCAGATACAGGCCGTCGGTCGTCCCTTTGGTCGCGGCATCCAGCACATTGACCGGGCGCTCCTCCAAGTCTGCGACATCAATCTTCACTTTACCGGCCGTCAGCGGCTGCTCGGTCTCCGGCACCAGCATCTTCGCGATCAGGATCGTTCCCGGCGCGGTCATGATCACCGCCGTCAGCAAATGCCGGGCTTCGATGCCGAGCAGGATATATGCCCCCAGCATCGCGCCGGAAACATGAGCCATGCCGCTGGTCATGATCGTCATCAGCTCCGAGCGCGTCACCTTCGGCAGGTATGGCCGGATGGTCAGCGGTGCCTCCGTGATGCCCATGAAGATGCTGGCAGCAACGTTGAGCGACTCAGCGCCACTTGCTCCCAGGAAGCGCATCATTACCCGGGCCAGTTGGCGGATGATGAATTGCATCACGCCGTAGTAGTAGAGAATCGAGAAGAACGCCGCGATGAAAATGATGATGGGCAGCACCTGGAAGGCGAAGACCAATCCGAACTTCGAGGCTTTGACTCCGAACTCACCAAAGACGAACGACGAGCCGGCAAACGAGTAGCTCAGCAGCCGATCGACAGCGTCTCCAGCCACCGTCATGACCTTCACGCCAACGCCCACGCGCAGCACCACTCCTGCGAAGATGAATTGCAGGCTCAGACCGACAACGATGGTCTTGATGCGAATGGCTTTTCGATTGGTGGAGAAGAGGAAAGCAAAGAGCAGGATGGCGACAATCCCAAGCACGCCGGTCAGACGTGACATGGACTAGTGGTCCACCGGCGCGCCGAGCTCCTGCACGATCTGAACGCTGGCACTGGTGCCGATCCGGTTCGCTCCGGCTTCGACCATCTCCAGTAGCTGCGCCGCGGTTCTGATACCGCCGGCCGCTTTTACGCCGATTTTCAGGCCGACCACGCCGCGCATTAACGCCACGTCGCTCGCGGTTGCACCGGATTCGGCCAGCCCGCTCGAAGTCTTTACGAAGTCGACACCTGCCTCGGCGGCCAACGCGCAAGCCAGGATCTTTTCTTCCTGGGTGAGCAGCGCATTTTCCAGGATGAGCTTCAGCAGGGCGCCGTTACGATGCGCGAGTTCGGTCAAGCTGCGCATCTCGGTCTTCACCAACAGCCGATCGCCCGACTTCAGCGCGCCGATATTCATCACGATGTCCAATTCGTGAGCACCCTGCCGCAGCGCGTTTTCGGCCTCGAACAGTTTAGTGATCGTGAGATTCGCTCCCAGCGGGAAGCCAATGACAGTTCCCACTCCCACCGTGCTTCCGTGTACCTGCGCGGCGGCCAGAGCGACGTTGGCAGGATTCACCATCACCAGGTGAAATCCATACCGCTTCGCCTCTTGGCAAAAATTCACGATCTGATTGCGGGTCGCGTCAGGTTTTAGCAGGGTATGTTCGATCAGACTGGCAGCCGTCTGCCAATCGTTTACGGTCAAGGCCGGGAGTCCGGCGACAACGGGCGAATACACTGACATAGCCAGGTTAGATTCTATGCCCCGTCAGAAGTAGTTTCCAGCACACAGATATCTTGCAGATTACGATATCGCTCGGCAAAGTCAAGTCCATATCCCACCACAAACTCGTCGGGTATCTCAAATCCGACATAATCGGCACGAATAGGCTGTGTGCGGCGCGACACCTTGTCCAGCAAGGTCGCTATTTTCACGCTTTTGGGTTGATGCGCTTCGAGCAGCTTCCTGATGTACGTCAAAGTCAACCCAGTATCAAGAATGTCCTCCACCAGGATAACGTTCTTCCCTTCCATGGAGTGGTCGACATCTTTAACCAGCTTCACTTCGCCACTGTGTTGTTGCGAACCTCCGTAGCTGGATACCGCCATGAAATCAAAGGTGCAGTCTAGCTTGATCTGGCGCGCCAAGTCGGCGAGAAAGATGGTCGCCCCTTTGAGCACGCCGACCAGCACTACCGGCTCGCCCGAGAAGTCGCGCGTGATCTGCTCGCCGATCTCGGCAACTTTCCCGGCAATCTGGTCGCGCGTGAGGAGGATGCGGAGTCTATCCATAGCAAAGTCAAGAGTGAACCTGGATAGTAGAAAAAGGACGATTCGGTGTAAAGTGCCAACACATCGACGTCCGTCGCAGGTCGAACCGCAAGGAGAGCACAATGACGAACCATCTCCAACATTCTTCCCCAGCGTTCGACTGCGGCAAACGGCGGCTCGTCAGCACTCTAATGCTGGCCGGGGTTCTGCTGTCCGCCCGACCCGTGCAGGCGCAAACCTATACCATCCTGCACAGCTTCACCGGAGGATCGGATGGCGGCGGCCCGTATGCCGGGCTGACGATTGATCGAGGTGGAAATCTCTACGGCACGACAAGCTATGGCGGACAAGGTTACGGCACGGTATTCGAGCTCTCGTTTCGGGCAGGCGGTTGGGGGTTTCACCCAATCTACAAGTTTGCCGGCGGCAATGATGGCGAGGGGCCGCTATCCAGGGTGATCGTCGGGCATAATGGAACGCTGTACGGAACAACCTACGCCGGGGGGAATGTTGGCTGCGACGACGGCCAGGGCTGCGGAACGGTCTTCAATCTGAAGCCACGCCCGGTCGCTTGTCCCGCGACATTTTGTACCTGGCTGAAAGCCGTTCTCTATCGCTTCGGCGGCGGTAGCGACGGAGCCAATCCCCTGCTGGGCGATCTTGTCTTCGATCACGCAGGAAACATCTACGGCACAACCGAAAGCGGCGGCGGCGTTGCCTGCAGCGGCCTGGGCTGTGGGACGGTTTTCGAATTGACGCCGGTGGCTGGAGGGTGGCAGGAAAATGTTCTCTATGCGTTTTCCGGGAATGACGGCGCGAATCCCTACGCAGGTGTCGTCTTCGATCAAGCGGGCAATCTGTACAGCACGACAAAACTCGGCGGTCCAGCGGGAAACGGCACGGTCTTTCAGTTGTCCTCGAACGGATCGGGCTGGACGGAGAGTATCCTGTACGGCTTCGGAGCCCAGAACGACGGTTACTGGCCGGTTGCCGGACTAATCTCCGACCCTTCGGGAAATCTCTACGGCGCCACGATCTCCGGTGGCGCCAACGGTGGCGGGATAGCATTCGCGACTACTCCGTCCGGCGGTGAAAATGTGGTGTTCAGTTTTGTTGGCGGACCGTCGGGAGGAGTGTACGGCAGCCTCACGATGGATGCAGCCGGAAACTTGTACGGCATCACCTACGATGACGGTGCCTACGGCAATGGCGCAGTGTTCAAGTTGAGCCCCTCGCCGAACGGCTGGATCTATACCGACCTGCACGACTTCACCGGCGTGGACGGGCGTTGCCCCTACGGTAATGTGGTACTCGACGCGAACGGAAACCTGTACGGCACCACCGAGGCTGGCGGCCAGTACGATTACGGCGTGGTGTGGAAGATCGCCCCGTAGCTGCATGCCCAGGCTTCGCGCCGCTCGAGTTCGGCTATCGTGCAATAGCTCACTCTGTGGCCGGGCGACCCAGACGCCAGTTTGGAGAGACAGCCATTGCCAGGAGCAACAGCTCTCCGCCATACAGCAACGTATCGAAGACGTAGTTCAAACCGACCACGATGTCCCCGGAGCTTCGGGCCAGGGCAAGAAGCGGGACGTAGAGGAACAGAGTGAGCAGCACGATCCAGAGTCCGGCCAGGGCAGCAGCATCTCGTATATAGCGATTTGCGAGGATGGCAGCACCCGCAATCACCTCGATCGCTCCAGTGAGACAGGACCAAAAGTATGGAAGCGGCACCCAGGCGGGAGTGATCTTCTGCAGCGGCACTCCGGGCGCGGAGCCGGGATGCAGGAAGTGTTCCGCGCCGTAGACAATCAGCGTCACTGCGATGAAAATTCTCGCGACGGTTATCGCAAGATTGAGGCGGCCACGGCTGCGATCCGAGGACGAATCCGGCGTCATGGCTCCGGCCAGCGCCAAGGCGCCGGCTCCGAAGCTGAGATCTCGAAAGGCCACTGCCAACCCGAACCGGTCGTGAGGATTACTCACGACTCCCGGGATGTGCATCATCGCCACAAACAAGAAGAACATCAGCGCCGTCAGCGAGCCCGCCAAACGCAGAAACCGCTTTGCGCTAATCGCCAGCCCTGCCGCGATCAACGCCACTCCTACAAAGTAGGCCCAGAACAGACGGGCGAACATCCAGGTGGGAATCAGCTGCATGATGTCGGCAGCATCGGTGAGATGTTCGGCGCCAAATACGGCGAGGGGAGCGGCATAGAAAACGAAGGCCAGGGCTATCAGCTTGTCCAGTCCATGACCGGCGGCGACGTCCTTTCGTGCAACGATCGCACCCAGGACCAAGCTGACCACCGCAGCCACGGACATCCAAAGAACGATAGGTGATGCCATCTCCACTCCTGTGCAACGGGAACTTGGCAGTGCAGTAGATAAACCCCAACCCCGGCTAATAGACGGCGGCGGCGTCAAAATCGCTGTTATGATGCTGCTCTTCTGTGACCAATCGCAGGTCGAGAGGGCGATGTCGCTGTCGGCGTTACCTGTTGTTGACGTGGACGGGGCTTTTTGGGTTATCACCTGCTCACAACACTTATTATTCCCAGCGGGAGCGTGAAGCGCCTATGGCTGCACTGCGAATCGTTACGCTGCTTGTTCTGACGTCGTCCTTGATCTCCGCTCAGTCGCAGTCAGTAACGATTACGGAACCGGGTGTCTACAAGGTTAGCGAGCTCTTCAAAGCGGCCGACATTGTTGCTCTCGTGAAGATTGTTTCTGGGGATGCTGAGAGTTACGACCGCGCTGTGTGCAGAGGCGAAGTGATCCAAGGTTTCAAGGGGGTGCCTCGCGGAGTTGCCATCTATTTCGGCCCTTGTGTCGGGAAAAAACTCGGGTGGGAATATGTTCTGTTCTTACGCAATGCGACAAAGCCGATCGCTCCGAAAAAAGCGGCAACAGCCAGCTACGGGACCGTACCTTATTCGGAGGTTTTCAACGAAGGCTACTCATCAATGGAAACTTCATATGAATGTGTGTTTGATGGAAAGGAAGCCCCCTCAGAGATGCGACTACGGGGTGAGAGTCTGTACTGACTACATCACGCTCCCAAGGTCGATACTCGCTTTTCCTCCTGAAGACAACCAGCCTCCTTTCGGTTGCCGATGGGTCAGGAAGGCTGTTTTCAGCTCCCTCTTGAATACGCTGGCAAACCCTAAGAAATAGGTCTTTCCACGCCTGCCTGGCATAACCTCGCCATTACACAGCAAGCCACATTACTCGGCTAATTCCCCGCTGCTATTATCATCTCCGTTGTGGAACTCTGCTCTCCAAACCAGGGACGTTCATGAAGATTCGCAGCCGTAGTGCTGTTGTCCTTCTATTTTGCTTCATAAGCGCTGCAGCGTCGGCGGCGACTTCCGCTGAAGCCCGCACTGCACGCTACTTCGAAAGCGTCCGCAACAATCCCAACCTGCTGCTGGTTTTTCTGCGCGACATGCCCAAGGGCGGCGACCTGCACAACCACCTCATCGGGCAGCATCTATGCGGAGTCGTTCATCCAGTGGGCCGCGGAGGCTGGCGATTGTGTCGATCCGAAGACTCGTCACTCTCAGCCCCGGACCTTGCCAGCCGCCGCTGCGGCCCGTCGTCCGACGGCTTCTCCGATCCCGGCCTCTACGCCACGATGATTGACGCCTTCTCCATGCGCAACTGGCAATACTCCGGCCAGTCGGGGCACGATCACTTCTTCGACACTTTCGGCAAATATTGTCATGCGACGCAAGGCACAACCGGCAAGATGCTGGCCGAAACCGCCGCCCGCGCCGCCTCGCAGCACGAGGTCTATCAGGAGCTGATGTACCCGCCCGGCCGCGGAGAGATTGACGCGCTGGCGAAGTCGGTCGGCGTGGGACGACGACTTCGGCCGCCTGGAGCAGAAGCTGATTGCGGCCGGTCTGCCGAAGGTTCTGGCCGCGGCCAGCGCAGGAACTGCGCGCCGACGAAGCCGAACGCGACAAGATCCTACGATGTGGCACGCCGCAAGCCGATCCCGGCTGCCAGGTCGAGCAGCGATTTATCTACTTCAGGTTCTTGCGCGGCGCAGCGAAAGAGTTGGTCTTCGCTGAAATACTCGCCGGCTTTCTTCTATCGGGCGCCGACCCGTCGCTCGTGCCGCCCGATCCGCACATGCTCGGCCTGAACCTGGTCATGCCGGAGGACTGGTATGTGCCGATGAAGGACTTCCCTCTGCACATGCGGATGCTCGCCTACCTGCACGAACGCTATCCCAAGGTACACATCTCGCTGCATGCGGGCGAACTGGTGCAGGGACTGGTGCCGCCGGAAGGCTTGCGCTTTCACATCCGCGATTCGGTCGAAATCGCACATGCCGAACGCATCGGCCATGGCGTCGATGTGATGAACGAGACGAACCCGGAGCAACTTCTGCGCGAGATGGCCGAGCGCAAGGCATCATGGTCGAAATCTGCCTGACCAGCAATGACGTCATCCTCGGCGTGAGCGGCCCGCAGCATCCGCTGAGCGAGTACATGCGCGCGGGCGTTCCGGTTGCGCTGGCGACCGACGACGAAGGCGTCGCGCGCTCTGACATGACGCATGAATATCTGCGGGGCGCCGAAGACCAGAAGCTGGCGTACCTCCAGCTCAAGAAGATGGCGCGCACCAGCCTGGAACATGCATTTGTGCCCGGCCCAAGTCTGTGGCGCGATGGCAAGAACTTCGTCATCGTGAAGGATTGCGCGAAAGATGTGCCGGGCGCAAAGCCGCGGTCGGTCGCGTGCCAGAAGCTGCTGCAATCGCAGCGAGAAGGCGCGATTGCAGTGGAGGCTGGAAGGCGAGTTCGCGGAGTTCGAGCAGCGGCAATGGCCGCGATGACGCCCGCAACGGAATGCACGCAGGCGGCTAGCGCTGAGACTCAGTGAGTCTGTCTGTTCCGGTAGCCGCAACCGGCTTGGCGATCGGGCTTGGCATCAAAGTTCTTCTCCGCTCTGCACCCACGCCGAGTACCACATGTTCCGCAGCATCGTGGCTCCGGCGGCCAGTCGCTGGCTGGATGAACTCGCGCGAGGCCGGAGTGCCCTCGCCGTCGAAGCCGCCTGCCTTCTCCAGTTGATACGCAGTCTCAACCTAGCTTGCGAGAATCGTACAGGTAGTTGCAAGTAGTCCTGGAACGGACGCGAGCAGCGTCTCCGGTTGCGGAGAAACCATGTCGGCAAACTGCAGTTGCTTGAAATTCGCGGCGACGAAAATTCCTTCCATCTTCCAGTGCACCGTGTTCGAGGTCGTGTATCCCTTGGATTCGGCACCCATCCATCCGTTGTAATGAATCGAGGTGTGCAGCGGATTCGCGCCGTCGCCCACGTAGTGCCCCAGCCATCCCGCATAGAAAATCGCATCCGCCTCGGGATAGGCGGGATTGCGGTGCTCCAGCAGGGCGCGCCGATACTCGCGGAAGGCCACGACCAGCCGCTCGTACACCTCGATGGTCGATGTAGGGCTGCAGGCCGACCCGCTCCGGCAACAGATCGTCGGGATGGCCGGGCGTCTCCTCGCGGCGAACGTTCAATTCGCGATAGAAGCTGTAGCGGTCGGGCGGCAGCTCCATCCCCTGGACGGCCTCAAGGATTGATGAAGTGATCGGGTTCCTGAAATCGCTTGAGCGCCAGCTCCGAGGGCTGCCGCCAGCGATCGGGTTCGGGAGCGATGTAGGCCAGCTGATCGCAGGCATTCCGCAGAAACGCGGGAACTATCGGCGGCAGCTTCTCAGCAGCAACGCGGTTGATGGCGCTGTGGCCTTCGTTGCCCCAGGGCCACGCGGATTGAAGAAACATGCGAGATAGAAGGAGGACGAGAACAACGCGACGCGCAAAGGTGTTCATCGCTTCACAGATCGAGAGCGCAGAAGCCGCGCCTGGCTGAAACTCCACAACCAGTATGCGTCAGACTCGCGCCAGATGCACGCCGAACCACTTCTTGCGGTCGCACCAGGTGTGCTCCAGCGTGAAGCCGCTCTCGCGCAGGATCGACTCGATCATGGCGTCGGTGTACTTGTAGCTGTTTTCGGTGTGAATGCGTTCGCCGGCCTTGAACTTCACGTCCAGATCGAGCGCCGGGCAGGAAAGCCGTCTGCTCGGCCATGCTCTCCAGGTAGATCTCCATGCGCGAACAGCGCCGGTTCCACAGCGCCACGTGGCGGAACGCGTCGACATCGAAGTCGGCGTCCAGTTCGCGGTTCAGGCGCGCCAGGATGTTCTTGTTGAAGGCAGCGGTCACGCCCTGCGCGTCGTCGTAGGCCGGCAGCAGAATCTTGGAGCTCTTGGCAAAGTCGGCGCCCAGCAGCAACGCGTCGCCCGAGCGCAGCGTCTGCCGGATGCGGCGCAGCATGCGAATCGCCTGCGGCGGCTCGAAGTTGCCGATGCTGGAGCCGATGTACAGCACCAGCTTGCGGCCGCTGATGCGGCTCAGCGCCGGAACGCCGCCGGTGTAGTCGGCGACGATGGGATTCACGCGCAGCGACGGAAACTGCTTGCCCAGCTGCCGCACTGCTTCGTCCAGCGCCGACGGCGAAACGTCGATGGGATAGAACAGCGTGCGGCTCTGACGCTGCAGCAGCTCTTCGATCAGGATGCAGGTCTTGGTCGCCGTGCCCGCGCCCAACTCCACCAGCGTCAGCGACGGCCCCGCCTGCTGCAGGATCTCCGCCGGCATAGCTCTCCAGGATCGAGCGCTCGGTGCGCGTCAGGTAGTACTCCGGCAGCTCGGTGATCTGCTCGAACAGCTGCGAGCCGACCTCGTCGTAGAACAGCTTCGCCGGAAGACGTCTTGGGCGATGGCGGTCAAGCCCTCGACGCACGTCGAGGGCGATCGGCCGGGTAGTCGAGGAACTGCAGTTGTTTGCTAGTCGCCATTGGCTAACCGGATCCCCATGAACTGCCAGCGCACATGGGGCGGAAAGAAGTTGCGGTAGCTGGCTCGGATATGCGACTGCGGCGTGGCGCACGAGCCGCCGCGCAGCACCATCTGGTTGCACATGAACTTGCCGTTGTACTCGCCGACCGCGCCTGCGGCCGGCTTGAAACCCGGATAGGCGACGTAAGGGCTCGAGGTCCACTCCCACACGTCGCCGAACATCTGCGCCAGCGGCTCTCGGCCGTCGAGCCGGCTGCGGATGCAGCACGCCCGTCTCCACAAAATTGCCCGCGACGCGGCAGGAGCGCGCCGCAACCTCCCACTCGAACTCGCTGGGCAGCCGCGCACCCGCCCAGCGGGCAAAGGCGTCGGCCTCGTAGAAGCTGACGTGGCACACCGGCTCGTTCAGTCGCAGCGGCTCATGCCTTCGATGGTGTAGTTCCACCATTCGCCGTCGCGCTGCTCCCAGTACAGCGGCGCCTTCCACTGATTGTTGCGCACCGTGTCCCATCCATCCGAAAGCCACAGCGTCGGCTTGCCTGTAACCGCCGTCGCGCATGAACTCCAGATACTCGCCGTTGGTCACCAGGCGCGAAGCCAGGCGGAACGGCTGCAGATAACTTGTGGCGCGGACCTTCGTTGTCGAAGGCGAAGCCGCTGCCCTCAAAGCCGATGGAGTACACGCCTTCGGGAAAGCTCTGCCACGCCAGCGAGCTGTTTCGTCACCGTCCGCTTCGACTCATGCCGTGGCGCACGAAGCCGATAGGCCGGCCGCAGCGGATTCGTCCACAGCCCGTTCTTCACATCGGTGACGATCAACTCCTGATGCTGCTGCTCGTGATTGATGCCCAGCTCGATCAGCTTCAGTGCCTCGGCAGGCAAGCTCCAGCGTCAGCAGGTGGACCATGGCTTCGTCCACGTACAGCGCGATAGGCATGCACCTCATCCAGGCTGGGCCGCGACAGCACATGGCGCAACGAGCGCAAGGGCCGGTCGCCAACGGTGTTGTAGTAGGAGTTGAAGAGATTGCGGAATGCCGGATGGTAAGGCCGGTAGTCCTGCATGTACTGCGACAGCACGAAAGTCTCGAAGAACCAGGTGGTATGCGCCAAGTGCCACTTCGCCGGACTGGCATCCGGCATCGGCTGCAAGGCGTGGTCTTCGACCGAGAGCGGCGAACACAGTTGCAGCGACATCTCCCGCATCTGCATGATACTGCTGCAACAGGAGAGCTCCCTCGCGAGACTCGCTGGTGCTCGCCGGCGAGCGCTTGCGACATCCGCATTGCTGTGCATGACGGCTGCGACATGGAACCCTTTAGATGCAAGACAACGCTGTGACCGCTACTGCTCAAATGCAAACGTGTCAAGGCCAGAGCCGACCTAAGAGAAGATGCGCAGGGTGGAAGAAAGCTACAAATTTTCGGGGAAAGAATCAACTGCATTCGAGCTGGATCGGACATGGCTTATCTTGGCACAGATGCGCGGAACGCCTAGTTGCATCGGAACCGAAGCTGCCGATTCCGCTGCGAGCTCGTCCGGAATCGTCGAGGCGCTTTATAAAGCCCTTGCATGTCGTTCCAGCGAACCTTTAGCATTTCGACGCCCATCTTGATGCCGTCGCGCAGCGGGCTGATCTTCGAGCGATGATCGTGCGCCCACTCCACCGGAACCTCGACCGTGCGCAGATTTGAATTTGTCGGCCAGGAACAGCAGCTCGGGATCGAAGCCCCAGCGTTCGATCCGCTGCCGGGTAAAAATGGTCTGCGCGGCCGCGCGCGTGAACGCCTTGAAGCCGCATTGGGTGTCGCGATACTTCAGTCCCAGCACGATTCGCAGCGCAAGATTGAACAGCCGGCCATAAAGCTGCCGATGCCAGGGCTGGCGCTCGGTTTGCAGCTCGGCCTGCAGCCAGCGCGATCCGATGGCCACGTCGGCGCCCTGCTCGATGGCGGCAAACAGCTTGTCGGCTTCGTAAATCGGCGAGGACAGATCGGCGTCGGTGAACAGCATCACGTCGCCTTGCGCGTGCAGCATTCCATTGCGAACGCTGTATCCCTTGCCGCGATTGCCGGGATTCTCCAGCAGCCGGACGTCGGGATTGCCGCGCCATGAAACGGCGAACCACCTCGGCGGTGTCGTCCGCTGGAGCCGTCGTTGACCACGATGATCTCGCTGGGCAACTGTCGCTTGCGCATGTAGTCGAGCACCTTGGGCAGAGAGACCGCCAGCCGCTCGCTTTCGTTGTAAGCCGGAATAATAAGCTGTAGGTCGAAGCCATCATCAGCAACTTAGACGCAGACTCATTGTATGACAGTTGTAAACACGCCTGAATATGGCCGCAGAAAGTTCCTCCGCGCTACGAACCGCAGCTTGCAGCCGCCGCCGCGCGGGATTAGCCTTCCAACAGCAGATCCTTATGCGCTTCTTCCTGCCTATTCCTCGCGGCACTTGCTCACTGTGGCTACGGCCGCTGCCGCCTCCAAGCCGCACGTCGGTGAGCCTCGGCAAGGCGATGCCGGTCAAGCTGTTCGTCGGCCCGTCCGAAGACAAGACCATGGACATCACGGTCCGGCCCTCTGTATGTCGACGGCCAAGCTGAAGGACTTCACCACCGGCGACATCCACGACGTGACCGACCGCGAGTTCGTGGTGCGGCGCGCTTATCGCATCAACGACTCCTTGCCGGACGACGCCCGCAAGACTCCCAAGTGGCTGTGGCAGCGCGGCGGACTGGCTGCTGGTGGACCGCGTGTCGGGCAAAGATCGCGCTGCTCAAGCTGCCCGACTTCGATCCTTTCTATTCCGAGGTAAGCTGGTATCGCGACTATGCGGCCTATTGCGGCATCACATCCAGTGGCGAGCGAGTGAACGCCGTGGTCTGCGGAGATCGGCGGCAAGAAGCCGCTGTTTCGCAAGGAACTGGGCAAGATCACCATGGGAGACGCGCCCGACAGCAATTGCGCGGCGCCGCATTGGGAGCGGCAGCCGGCGCGGGTTACGTTTCTGCCCAAGACTGGCGACAAGTTCACCGTGAATGTGAGCGGCCGCTTTGCCGACGAGGCGCCGGACAACGATTCCGACGAGCAGTAAACGGAGATACACGTTTGAAGACGCTTCGACGAACTGTTGCGCGATGCCGAAGTGGCCCATGGACATCTTTGCGCCGGACAGGTGCTGGGCGTGCGCCTGGCGATGCGCGGCCTGGAGCTGCTGGGCATCGACGACCCCACGGCAAAGACCGCAAGCGGCTGATCACCTTTGTCGAGATCGATCGCTGCGCCACCGATGCGGTCGGCGTCGTCACCGGATGCCGCCTGGGCAAGCGCGCGCTCAAGTTTCGCGACTGGGGCAAGGTGGCGGCGACCTTCGTGGATCTCGAGTCCGGCACAAGCGATTCGCGTGTGCGCCAAGGAAAGCTCGAAGGCCCTGGCGCGGCAACTGCATCCCGAGATCGAGAACAAGAACCAGCAGCAGATGCTCGCCTATCGCGAGATGTCGAATGACGACCTGTTCAGCGAGCAGTGGGTGAAGGTTGACGCTGCCGCCGGAGGAATTGCCGGGCTACAAAGGCGAGCGCATCGTCTGCGCCGAATGCGGCGAAGGCATCAACTTCCAGCGCGAAGTGCGGCGGGACGGAAAGATTCTCTGCCGAGCCTGCGCCGGCGAGCGCTACTACGAAGAATCGAATGCGTCGCAGCGTTGAAGCAGCTGTAGCTTCCGTTAGCTCTGCGCTGTTACTTCCTTGTTGTCTATCACCAGGAGGTCGATCAGGTCGCGACGAGCGCCGTTCTTAGCGCTTGTTCGGTGTCAGTCCGCGAGATGCATACCAGCGTGCGGAACTATACTCCGCCCGCGCCGCCAGCGCATGTTCGGCCACATGCGCCACGCGCAGCACGGTCGCTTCGTCGAAATGCTTTCCCAGAATCTGCATGCCGATCGGCAAACCCTCTTTGCTCTTGCCGCAGGGAATGGAAATTCCCGGAATGCCCACCAGGTCGGCCGTCACGGTGAAGATGTCGGCCAGATACATGGCCAGCGGATCGTCCGTCTTCTCGCCCAGCTTGAATGCCGGAGTCGGCGTGGTCGGCGTGACGATCACGTCGACCTTGGCGAACGCCTCGTCGAAATCGCGCGCCAGCAGGCTGCGCACGCGCTGCGCCTTCAGATAGTAGGCATCGTAATATCCCGCACTCAGCACGTACGTTCCCAGCATGATGCGGCGCTTCACCTCGGCGCCGAATCCGGCATCGCGCGTGCGGCGATACATCTCGCTCAGCGTCTTGCCCTCGGTGGAACGCAGCCCATAGCGCACGCCGTCGTAGCGCGCCAGATTCGACGAAGCTTCCGCAGTCGCGATCACGTAGTACGTCGGAATCGCGTACGCCGTGTGCGGCAGCGAGAGCGGAACGATCTCGGCTCCGGCATTCGCCAGCTCCTGAATGCCGAACTCCACCGCCGCGCGCACCTCGGGATCGAGCCCTTCCTCGAAGTATTCCAGCGGAACACCGATCTTCATGCCCGCGACCGGCTCGCCCACCTGCTCGGCAATAATTGGGCACGGGAACATCGGCGGTCGTCGAGTCCAGCGGATCGCGTCCCGCCATCGCCTGCAACATCAGCGCCGCGTCCTTCACGGTCTTGCCGAACGGGCCGGGATGGTCCAGCGACGAAGCAAACGCGATCAGGCCGTAGCGCGAGACGCGGCCGTAGGTCGGCATCAAGTCCGACCACGCCGCAGAACGCAGCCGGCTGGCGGATCGAGCCGCCGGTATCGGAGCCGATCGACGCGACCGCCGTTCCCGCAGCCACCACCGCCGCCGAGCCGCCCGATGAGCCTCCGGGCACCGCGTGAAGGATCGCGCGGATTGTGCACGGGATGAAAGCCGGAATTCTCGTTCGACGAGCCCATGGCGAACTCGTCGCAATTGGTCTTGCCGAGGATGATCGCGCCGGCGTCCTCCAGCCGCGACACCACCGTCGCATCGTAAGGCGCGATGAAATTTTCCAGGATCTTCGAGGCCGCGGTGGTGCGAACGTCCTTGGTGGTGAAGACGTCCTTTACCGCGATCGGCACGCCGGCCAGCGGAGGCAGTTCGTCGCCCCTATCGGCCAGCGCGTCGATCTTGCGCCGCCTGCCGGTACGCGCGTTCCTTGGACAGCGTCAGATACGCGCCGATCGCGGGATCTTCGGCTTCAATCTTCGCGTAGAATTCGTCGACCAAAGCGGTTGCCGTCGTCTGCTTTTCAGCAACGGCGGCGCGGGCGGAAGCTACGGTGAGTACGTCGAGGTTCATGGCCTAGCGCTCGATCACCTTCGGAACCTTGAAAAACGTGCCGTCGGTCGCCGGCGCGTTTCGCAGCGCCTCGTCGCGCGGCAGGCAGGGACGCGGCTCGTCGGCGCGCATCGCGTAGCCGAAACCGCCCGCCTCTTCTTTGCGCTCGCCGTAGCGGCTGGCGACCTGCGCCATCGGCTCGACATTGCTGGTGTCCAGCTCGTTCAGCCGATCGATGTAGCCGAGGATGGAGTTCAGGTCCTTCAACATGCGGGTGCGCTCCTCGTCGGTCAGTTCGAGGTGCGCCAGCTCCGCGACATAGGAAACGTCTTTTTCGGAAACCATAGGTGTAGATTCATTCACTGCTGCGTGCGTGTCACAACAAACTCGATCCGGTCTACCTTCTGCGAAGTGATCGTTCAGCGCGGCCAGATATTGCGCTACGAAGCTCTGCAACTGCCGCCGCCAGGTCTCGTCGGGAACCGCGACGGTCAGCGTTCCGTCCGCGAAGGAGATAGCGGTTGCGCGCTCGGCGATCTTCGTCCCACAGGCCAGCGGCCACGCCAGCAGCGGCGCGTCGGCGCCTTCTCGGCGCACGTTGTCGCGAAAGATCTTTCGCAATGTGGAACTGGCATGCTGCATGACGTGAACTCCGATTGTAGAACAGCGCGGGATATCCGGCCCATACTGATGGCGCCGTGGCCGGGCGGGCCAACCCTGTATTGCGCCTACGGCGCGTTCGCTTACCTTCGACCGGGCAGGGCGGACTGCTGCCTCAACCGCCGCTCCTCAACGGAAACTCGCTGAGCACGAACGACAGCGCCTCTTCTTTGCTGTGCAGCGAGCCTTCCAGCTGCGCGTCCTCCACCGCCGACAGAATCTCCCGAAACTGCGGGCCCGGCGTGTAGCCCAGAGCAATCAGATCGTTGCCGTTCAGCAAGCGCCGGCGGCCGAATCTCCTCAGCCGGCGTATGCTCCAGGCGGTCGCGAACGAATTCATACATCGCCAGCTTGCGGTGGCTGCTCAGGCAATCGAGGCGATGCAGCTCCAGGTGCTCGTCGAACCTCGGCAGCCGCATGAAGCGCTTCAGCGTCGACTCCTTCATCTTCGTGACGTCGCCGAAGCGCATGTGATTGGCCACCAGCGCGGTGATCTGCTTGATCTCCTCATTGGAAAAGTGCAGGCGGTGGCAAATCTCCTCCGCCATCCGCACGCCCACCTCGACGTGGCCGTCGAAGCGAATGCGGTCGGGCGCAACCCGGAAGGTCGGCGGCTTGCCGACATCGTGCAGCAGCGCTCCCCAGGCCAGCGTGCGCGAGCAGCTGCGGCTTGCAGCTTCTCCAGCAGCAGCAGCGTGTGAATCCACACGTCGCCCTCGGGATGAAACTGCGGCGGCTGCTCCACGCCCTGCATGCGATCGATCTCCGGCAGCACCTGCTTCAGCAAGCCGGTCGAGTCCAGCAGCTCGAAGGCGGAGCGAGCGTGGCCCTCGGTCAGCATCTTGGTCAGCTCGTCGCGTACGCGCTCGCGGCTGACCTGGTGAATCAGCGGCGCCAGCTTCTGGATCGCCGCGAACGTCTGCGGCTCGATCGCATATTGAAAGCGGGCGGCAAAACGCACCGCCCGCAGCATGCGCAGCTTGTCTTCCTGGAAGCGGCACTCCGCATCGCCGATGGCGCGAACAATACCGGCCTTCAGATCGTCGCGGCCGCCGACAAAATCCAGCACGCGGTCGCCGTCCAGCGGATCCATCAGCAGGCCGTTGATGGTGAAGTCGCGGCGCTGCACGTCCTCCTGCGGGTCTTTCGAATAGCGCACCTGGTCGGGATGGCGGCCGTCGGAGTAGGCGCCATCGTTGCGAAAGGTCGCGACCTCGACATAGTTCGGGTGCTCAGACGGCTCAGCTGGAAGCGGCAGTATCCTCGGGCGCGGGCACCAGCACCACGCCAAACTGCGCGCCCACGGCATAGGTCTCCGGAAACATGCGCATCACCTGGGCGGCGTGGCGTCGGTGGCCACATCGTAGTCGGCGGGAGCCAAGCCGAGCAGCGTGTCGCGCACGCAGCCGCCGGCGAAGTAGGCCTGAAAGCCGCGCTGCCGCAGCTCGCGAACGATGTTGGTGGCGTGCTCTTTCATCCGAGATTTTGATGATAACCCGTTGCCCTGCGCATCGCCTCGTACAATAGAGGTGTGAGCGACGTTTACATCCTCGGCATCGAGAGCTCGTGCGACGAGACGGCGGCGGCCGTCGTGCGCTCCGGCGAAGAGCTGGTCTCGAACGTCGTCTACTCGCAGATCGCCACCCACCAGCCCTACGGCGGCGTGGTGCCGGAGCTGGCTTCGCGCGAGCATCTGCGCGCCATCGTTCCGGTCGTTCGCAAAGCCCTCGAAGATGCAGGCCGCACCTACCAGACCATCGACGCCCTCGCCGTCACCAAGGGCCCGGGTCTGGCGGGCGCGCTGCTGGTGGGCCTGAGCTATGCCAAGGCTCTCGCCTACGCCTTGGAGAAACCGCTGATCGGCGTCAACCATCTGGAAGGCCATATTCACGCGGTGCTGCTGGAGGAGCGGCAGACACGGCAATCGCGAGCTGCAGTTTCCCGTGCTCGCGCTGGTGGTCAGCGGCGGACACACCCATCTTTACCTGGCCGAGCGCAAGGACGACGGCTGGACCTACCACGACGTAGGACACACTCGCGACGACGCTGCCGGCGAGGCCTTCGACAAGGTCGCCAAGCTGCTGGAGCTGGGCTATCCGGGCGGGCCGATCATCGATTTTCTGGCGCAGCACGGCGATCCCCAGGCGGTGAAATTCCCCTTCGCGCAGATCAAGCATCGCGACCGCAATCCGCAGAACCGTCATCGAAGACGACCGCCGTGTCGATTTCTCCTACAGCGGCATCAAGACTGCCGTGCTGCGCTACGTTGAGACCCACGACATGCGCGAGGCGATCGAGCAGCGTCGCCGGATGTTGAGCGAGTTCAAAACGCCGACTGGGGAGCAAGTCCTAGCAGCCTGCGATCGGCAGACGCTCGACCTGGCGGCATCGTTCCAGCGCGCCGTGGTGAATGACCTGGTCAGCAAGACGCTTCTGGCAGCGCGGGAGCCTACGTGGCTGCGACGCTTCTGGTTACCGGAGGAGTCGCCGCCAATTCTGAGCTGCGAGCGACGTTTGACCAAACAAGCCGACGAGCAAGGACTGCCGGTCTACTTCCCTTCCCGCAAGCTTTCGACCGACAACGCCGCCATGATTGCCGCCGCCGCGTATCCGCGATTCCTGGCCGGAGAGTTTGCCGAGGCGGAGTTGTCCGCGGATGCGGGGCTGCGACTGCGATAATTGCAAGCGGCCCGGGCTTGTCTCCCGCAGGCGGACACACCAGTGCGTCTGCGCGGTACAAATGAGTCCTTCGACGTTGGGAGTTATTCTTCTTCGGCTGGGATCTTGGATTCGATGTCCATGTCACGGAACTCGCTGGATTCGAAGATCTCGCGGCATTCCAGGCACTCGACGTATTCCGCGTCTTCGTCTCGCGAGACCACCTGGACTCGGGGATGCCGACACTGGTTGTCCATGGCGTCGCTCTGGGGATAGGTGTAGGTTGGTGTTCGCTGGCTGGCCGGCGCTCATAAGAAATCGCTCAAACCCTGAAGAATTACCTCAATTGTCGGGTATTTTAGCCCGGCTCATTGAGTTGTCAAGCATTTCTGTGTTAATTTCGCCGGCCAATTCGCCTTCACTCCCATTCCATTCCGTACGCTCCGTATGATCCACAGATCCCCGTCAGCCTGAGTAGCAGTGCGAATCCTTTAACTCAGAGCGAAAAGCTAGAGTGCCTTTTGACGCAAGCGCATCCTACAAGGACAAGAAAATACGAGACTCCGGCCTAGCCTGCTAACCGCATTTTCCAGAATCGCGGGCCGACCGAGGCAACAGGAGGTACTCTGGTCTGCATCAAACGGAGGTAGCAGCACTGGTACATAAAATTGACAATCGCTAAAAAAATTCTGGCGAACGGCATATCCGAGCATGAAGCGATCGAGCGCGCACAAAAAGGTGATGCCGAGTCGCTTTGAGGCCTTGTACGGGCTGCATAAACGGCGGGTGTATTCGCTCTGTCTGCGCATGACCGGCAACACGGCTGAGGCGGAAGACCTTACCCAGGAAGCTTTCCTTCAGCTCTACCGCAAGATCGCAACCTTCCGCGGCGAGTCCGCCTTCTCCACCTGGCTGCATCGCCTGGCGGTGAATGTGGTGCTCATGCATCTGCGGAAGAAAGGTCTACCCGAGGTTTCGCTGGAGGAGACGATGGAGCCCCAGCAGGAAGATGGTCCGAAGAAAGACATCGGGACGCGCGACAATGTGCTGGCCGGCTCCATCGACCGGGTCAACCTGGAGCGGGCAGTGGAGAGCCTGCCGCCCGGGTATCGCATCATTTTTGTGTTGCACGATGTGGAAGGTTACGAGCATAACGAGATTGCCGAGATGATGGGCTGCTCCATCGGCAACAGCAAGTCGCAGTTGCACAAAGCCCGCATGAAGCTACGCGACCTTCTCAAGCAGAGCAAAGCCGAGAAGGCTGCCAATAGACGATAGAAGGGAGCAGCATTTCGAAAGAGATGCGGGGAATCCGCAGAGCGGGCAGGACAGAAACGGAACCGCCGCCAATTCCCGGGAGAGAGAAAGTTATGACGTGCGCGGAGTTTCAAAAGGTTCTGCCTTACATCATCGACGGCGGTGGCAGCGAGGAGGAGCGGAAGCACCTGGAAACGTGTCACGTGTGCTCCGACCTGGTTGCCGACCTGCGCTATATCGCGGATGCCGCCAAGCTTCTGGTGCCCATGGAAGATCCTAGTCCCCGGGTGTGGAGTAACATCGAGCGCGAGGTGGAACGCGAAGGTCTGGCTAAGCCGGCCCGCCGGAACATGTAAAAAAGGGGATAGGGGTTAGTGGATAGGGGACAGCAATTCCCGCGAGTTCCTCGCTTCTGCCCTCAGGTCGACTGATCGACCCGATCTAATCGCTATCCACCCCTCTAACCCTTAACCCTAGCCCCTACGCCCTAACCCCTGCCGTTCTTACCGCAGCCCGCCCGATGCGACGATGGTCTCGCCGGTCAGCCAGCGGGAATCATCCGACGCCAGGAAGACCGCGACTGGGGTGATGTCCCCGGGCTCGGCGTAGCGTCCCAGCGGCGTCTTGGCCACCGCGTTGGCTTCGAATTCGCTGCCTATGATGCCCGCAGTCTGCGTCCCTTCGGTATTCACCACTCCGGGATTAATGGAGTTGACGCGAACCTTCCTGGGGCCAAGTTCATTGGCCAGGACGCGGGTAACCGCGTCTACCGCCCCTTTGGTGGCCGTGTACACGGCGCTGGTTGGAGGGTGCAACTCAGTGACCGCTGAACCGACGTTGATGACGCTGCCTCCGCTGCCGTTGAAGTTCTTGGCCGCCTCGCGCGTGGCCAGCAACAGGCCCAGCACGTTCGTATTGAACATGCGGTGGAACTGCTCCTCCGTGATCTCGTCAAGCGCTGCGAACTGATAAACCCCGGCGTTGTTGACCAGGATGTCTACCTGCCCGAAGGCCTTGGTGGTTTCGGCGAACAGCCGCTTAACGTCCGCTTCTTTGGCCACATCGGCCTGCACCGCGATGGCCTTGCCGTTGCCAGCCTTGATCTCGGCGACTACGCGCTCGGCGCCCTCTTTGCTGGACGCGTAATTGACTACGACGGCGGCGCCTTCGGCCGCCAGACCCTTGGCGATGTCGGCGCCAATTCCCTTGGAAGCGCCCGTGACCACCGCAACTTTATTCTTCAGCTTGCCCACGATCGATCTCCTTCCGGAATGCCATTGATTTGACATTTCGATAACCGTCGAATTGATGATCGGGCGCAAACAAAAGATTCAGGCTACGATTTAAATTCTGGAAAGCTGGTCGAGGTAGGCTTGCAGCACGTCGCGTTGCAAAGTCATGTGTGCGAACTTGCCCTCGCGCACGATGTGGATAAGTCCGGCATTTTCCAGCTCTTTCATGTGGTGGGAGAGTGTGGCGGCGCTGATGGGCTGGCACTCGCGCAACTCGGAACAGGCGGTGGAATCGCATTCCCCAATCTTCTTGAGGATGGCCACCCGGCGCGGGTCGGCCAGGGCGCGCGCGATCAATTCGAACTGGCGATCGCTAAGCCTTGCGGTTTTGCGGGCGGCTTTCATGATTTCGTCACACTACTATATCGATGCCAGAAATCAGCTTTCGAATCCTACCCTGCTCCGCCGCCGATCAGAGTGCCGTCTCCGCCGGCTTCGGGTATGGCCCGCGATAGCCGATTTGATGTGAGATACGCCGCGCCGCCTCCTTGACCATATCCGCGACGTGCGGAATCGCATCCTGCGGCACATCACTGACCGTACCCGTCGACGCGATCGCCGCCTCCACCGCTCCCTCGGCGTTGAAGATCGGGGCTCCCACGCAGCGCGCGCCCAGGCTGTTCTCTTCGTCGTCGATCGCATAACCCAGTTGGCGGACGCGTTCAAACTCCTGTAGGAGCCGTGGCACGGTCGTGATCGTATGCGTCGTCAGCTTCTTCAGCCCGCGCCGGCGAAGAATGCCGTCACGCTCTTTGGGATCGAGATAAGCCAGCAACGCCTTGCCCACCGCCGTGGAATGCACCTCCATGCGGCGGCCGATCCAGGTGTTCATCTTGATGAACCCGGGCGCTTCGACCTTCTCCACGTAGACCGCTTCGTTATGGTCAAGAATCGCCAGGTGCGTCGTGATATGAATGCGATCGACCAGATGCCGCATGATCGGCAGCGCCACCTCCCGCACATCGATCCCGCTTAACGCCGCCCGCGAGAGGTTCAGGACCTTCATGCCCAGCCGATATCGCCCGGCTTCGCCATCGCGGCGCAAGTAGCCGTGCTGCTCCAAGGTTCGCAGGATGTAACTGGCAGAACTCTTTGGAATCTTCAACTTACGACTGAATTCCGCGTTCGACATCCCGCCCTCGCGCTGGGCGACGGCTTCCAGAATCAACAGCGTTCGCTCGACGGCGCGTGGAGGATGAATCATTTTGCTGCGACATAGCCAACCTACCTTAGCAGTGCGGGAATCCGAATCCATCGTACAGAATTATGAATTTCTGTTCAATATTCTGAACAGTGGGATTGCCGGGTGATTGCACCAGCGGGTACGCTCTGTCCATCATTTCGAAGTGCTGTTCAGTATATTGAACATCGCGATGTCGAAATGAACGGGCAGTCGGCAGTCAACTTCGGACCCCTACTCATAACGCTCGAATTCGAGAGGAGATCAACGGATGGCGGCGCTGGAATCCGCGGCACAGCTTGCAAACACCTGGAAGTCCGACCCTCGCTGGGAAGGCATTCAACGGCCCTACACTCCGGAAGACGTGGTGCGTCTTGCGCGGCACGCTTCGCTATCGAATACACCCTCGCCCGTCACGGCGCCGAACGTCTGTGGGAGCTCCTCAACCGCAGCGGCTACGTCAATGCCCTGGGCGCGATGAGCGGCAACCAGGCAGTGCAGATGGTAGCCGCCGGCTTGAAGGCGATTTACGTCAGCGGCTGGCAGGTCGCTGCCGACGCCAATAACGCCGGCCAGATGTATCCCGACCAGAGCCTCTACCCTGCCGACTCGGTGCCGAACCTGGTCCGCCGGCTGAACAACGCGCTGATGCGCGCCGACCAGATCCATCACTCCGAGGGCAAGAACGGCATCAACTGGTTTGCTCCGCTCATCGCCGATGCGGAAGCGGGATTCGGCGGCACGCTCAACGCCTTCGAGCTGATGAAGGCGATGATCGAGGCCGGCGCGGCCTGCGTTCACTTCGAAGACCAGCTCTCGTCGGCGAAGAAGTGTGGACATCTTGGCGGCAAAGTTCTGGTGCCAACGCAGGAAGCCATTCAGAAGCTGGTCGCGGCGCGCCTGGCCGCCGACGTCATGGGCGTGCCGACGCTTATTCTGGCGCGCACCGACGCTAACAGCGCGCATCTGCTCACCAGCGACATCGACCCATACGATCGCGCTTTCTGCACCGGCGAGCGGACCGTTGAAGGCTTCTACGCCATCCGCGGAGGACTGGATTCAGCGATCGCGCGCGGCCTGGCCTACGCGCCGTATGCCGACATGATCTGGTGCGAGACCTCGGAGCCCAGCCTGATCGAAGCCGAGCAATTTGCCGAAGCGATTCATGCGAAGTTCCCCGGCAAGATGCTGGCCTACAACTGCTCGCCATCGTTCAACTGGAAGAAGAAGCTCGACGACGCTACCATCGCGCGCTTCCAGCCGGCGCTGGCCGAGATGGGCTACAAGTTCCAGTTCATTACGCTGGCCGGATTTCACGCGCTGAACCTCAGCATGTTCGAGTTGGCGCGCGCCTACAAGGACAGCGGCATGACCGCCTACTCGCGTCTGCAGGAAAAGGAATTTTCGCGCGAGTACAGTCACGGCTATACGGCCGTGAAGCACCAGCGCTTTGTGGGGACGGGATATTTCGATGAAGTCACACAGGTGATTGCCGGCGGCAACTCGTCGGTGACGGCGCTGAAGCACTCGACCGAAGCCGAGCAGTTCGCGGAGTTGAAGAAGCCGGAAATCGTAGAGACTGGCCAGGATCCTGCCTGCCGGCCGATCCTGGGTGAGTGCCCCCTGGGTTGCGGACACGCCCACGTTGAGCATCCGCACCTGAACATGATGTACGAATAGTTTCCCTCAGCAGCGAGAGCGCGTGTTAACCGACACGTGGGAACGGCACGAGGACTCCTCCCTCGTGCCATTTTTGTTGAGGAAGTGGATCGCAATTCGAGATTAAAATCGCAGTCCGCGGTGTAAATCAGAAGTAAGCGGATGTTCCGGCGCATCGACATTTGAGCCAGGCTTGACCGAACCCCGCAAGCGGAGGTGGATATGCCGTTAGCCCAGGATGGAGCGCAGCAGAGTCCTGGGCAGGCTGGGTGGTTGAGCAAAGGCGGCTTCCGCCGGCGGCACTTGCTTCAGTCCGAGAAACAGCAGATCCCTCGTCGGCCTGAACCATCCCAACAAGCGCAAAGACGGCGCTTGTTGGGAGCCCCGATTCGGCCTCCTCGCGATGACAAAAATCGGGGCCTGACAGCGGCTTGCAAAACAAAGGGCACGACCTTAGCCGTGCCCTGAAACAAGCCGAATTGGCTGAATGCTGAGTGCTGAATGCTGACGGCTCTCGCTACTTACCCTCCGGCTCCAGTCCCCGATACTTCAGCATCGGTCCGATGGTAGGCTGGGCACCGCGCCAGTCGACGTACAGTGTCTCCAGGTCCTCGGTGTTGCCCTTCGACAAAATCATCTTGCGGAAGCGATCGCCGTTGGCCCGCGTCAAGCCGCCCTGTTCCACGAAGCCCTGGTAGGCATCGTCGGCCAGCATTTGCGTCCAGAGGTAGGCGTAGTAGCCGGCAGCGTAGTCGCCGCTCCAGATGTGGTTGAAGTAGCTGGAGCGATAGCGCGGCGGCACGTAGCTGATCCACAGCTTGATCTTCTCCAGGGCGTCGCGCTCGAAGGTGTCCGGATCCTGCAGCGGAGTCGCTGGCCGCGAGCATGTGCCAGTGCATGTCGAGCTCGGCCGCCGCCACCAGCTCGGTCATGTCATATCCCTTGTTGAAGGTCCGCGACTTCTTGATCTTTTCCACCAGCTCGTCCGGCATGGGAGCGCCGGTCTTGTAGTGCTTGGCGTAGTGATGGAAGACCGAGGGATACGTCGCCCAATATTCGTTGAACTGCGAAGGAAACTCGACGAAATCGCGCGCCGTCGATGTGCCTGACAATGTGGGATATTCGGCGTTCGAGAACATGCCGTGCAGCGCATGGCCGAACTCGTGGAACATAGTGCTGACGTCGTCGGAAGTGAGCAGTGCGGGCTCGCCCGGCGCCGGCGGAGCAAAGTTGGCGACGTTGTAGACAACCGGCGTAGTGCTCATCAGCTTGGATTGGCCGACGAAGCCGTCCATCCAGGCGCCACCCTGCTTGTTGTCGCGCTTGAAGTAGTCGCAGTAGAACAGCGCCAGGTGACTGCCGTCGGCATTGAATACTTCGAAGACGCGCATGCCCTGGGCGTAGGTCGGAATGTCTTTGCGCTCCTTGAAGGTGATTCCATACAGCTGGGTGGCAGCGTAGAAGACGCCGTTCTCCAGCACGTTGTTCAGCTCGAAGTAAGGCTTGACCTGCTCTTCATCGAGATCGTACTTCGCCTTGCGCACCTGCTCGGAGTAAATGTCCCAATCCCAAGGCTGCGACCTTGAAGCCGCCCTTCTGCTGGTCGATCAGCGACTGGATGTCCTGCGCTTCGGTAGCGGCGCGCGCGGTCGCCGGCGGTACCAGCGCGTCCATAAACTTCAAGGCCGCGTCCGGAGTCTTCGCCATCTGGTCGACCAGGGTCCAGGAAGCGAAGTTGGGATAGCCGAGCAGCTTGCCCTTTTGCGCCCGCAGCTGCGCGATCTTGACTGATGGTCGCGCGAGTGTCGTTGGCATCGTTGTGCTCGGCGCGATTCCAGGAGTTCTCGAAGATCGTCTGCCGCGTGCTGCGATCCGTTAGACCGGCCAAGACGGGCTGCTGCGTGGTGTTCTGCAGCGGCACAACGTAGCCTTCGACCTTGCGGCCTTTCGCCGCCTCGGCCGCCGCATGGATCTGGGCGTCACTCATGCCGGCCAGCGCCGCTTTGTCCTTAGTCACGTAAGCACCGGCCTGAGTCGCGGCCAGCAGCTTGTTCTGGAATTCGTCTTCCAGGCCGGCGATCTGCTCGTTGAGCTTCTTCAGCTCGGTCTTGTCCGCCTCGCTGAGGTTAGCGCCGGCATGCGTAAACTGCAGGTAGTCCCACTCGACCAGGCGCAGCGCCTCGGGATTGAGATGCAGCGATTGGCGCTGGTCGTACACCGCCTTAACGCGCTCGAACAGCTTCGTGTTGAGGCGGATCGCATCTTCGTGAGCCGCGAGCTTCGGCGCCTCGATCGAACGCACCTTCAGCAGCTCGGGATTGCTGTTGGCAGCGACGACGCCGAAGAAGGCTTCGGACGCGCGGTCCAGCAACTGTCCGCTCTTCTCCAGGGCAACGATCGTATTGTCGAAGGTCGGCGGCGCGGGATTGTTGGCGATGGCCTCCACTTCCTTGATCTGCTCGGCCATGCCGGCTTCGATGGCGGGCTGGTAGTCCGAATCTTTGATCTTGCTGAAATCCGGCGCGTGAAACGGCAGCGTGCTGGGCGCGTAAAAAGGATTGTTAGGACCGAAGTCGTTGGAGGCGGCGATGGCAGGAAGAGTGGTGAGTCCCATGATGACGGTCACAGCCACGATTATAGTTCGCATGGGTACTAGTGTAATGGGTGGGCGCAAATCGGGGCGGGAGGGTTGTCAATTGTCGGTTGTCGGGCATCTGCTCTTAGCCCTTGGCTCATTGTCATCCCGGCCGGAGGCGGGCTGCTTTTGCCCGCCGGAGTGGAGGGACCTGCTGTCGCTCGCAGCAGAAGGATCGTTCAAACGATAGCGGTCCTTCGACTACGTTTGTCGGCTGCGCCTCCTCACTTCGCTCAGGATGACGCCTTGAAAAAGAACCTGCCGTTTCAATGATTGGTGCACGGACCGCGACGAACAGAACCCCGCCGCAAGGAGGGGTGGCTTCGGTGTGAGCCCAAGGCGCAAGCCCTGGGTACGATGGCCTATGTGGCTAGAGCCGGCTTCAGCCGGCGACATCTACGCCATCCCGGCACGAGGATCATTTATGAAATGGCGAGTAGAGTCGAGAACAGGCGCAGTGACTGTAGTCTCCCGGTGGTAGTTTGACGAGGCTTTCGCCGCGTCACCTCAGTCCGGTTTGGCTTGGTTCTGTTTCCTGTTCCCGCTCATCGAACCGGACTGGCAGATTTCCCGCATCCGGCTCTCGGAAAAGACACACGATGTTCTGTGTGACGCCGCCTGCAACTTCTGAACACTACTCGGGGTGGATAGACTTATCGTCAATCCCCATGTCCTTCGTTGCTTCTTGCGCCCGTCTTTAACTGAGGCCCCTTCCCTCCATCGGCGTTACCCGACTTCCTCGGTACTACAAGCCTCTCCGCCACCCCGCACGGCCCGACCTGTCCCTCACGGGCTGTCAGTTGATCCTTACCGCGATCACCGCTGGGGCTTCCCGTGTTGCGTCTGGTCTCCTATGCGTACATGCCATCGCCATTACCCCGGCAGGTTTGACGGAGCTTGTTCGCTCGTCCCTCTCCGTCGACGGCGGCCTTCCCTGTGTAACAGTCAGGTCGGCTCCTGCGATTGCTTTTTCGAGGCCTGCTCAGCGTTCACTCACGTTATGGCCTGCACGCTCGCGGAGTCGCCATGCGACCCTTTACACCGAAGGCTCCGACAGCTTTGTTACCTCCGCTGCCGCTTCGATTGCTACCGAGTGGAGCGAACCAGTTCCCGGGCGGGAGTTGCACCCGCTGAAGTCCAGCGCCTTTCACGGCGCACTGTTACGCCAGTTACTCGGGTAACCGTGTCCGAATTCTCATCAGCAACGCCGAAATGAAACGCAAACCAAATACCCTGCGCAATCGGGATTCCAACGGTAACGACTGCGTGTAGACTGTTACCGTGCCTGCATCAAATGACGGCGTCCGCGCAAGTAACTACCGCGACTTTCTCCGTGAGTTCGCGATCCTTCGCAGCCGTGTACTGGCTCATCGGGCATATCTGCCGCTCAGTGTTTGGCTGGCAGTCTGATGGCTGGTTCAGTGCGCTCACTTTCGGATTCTTAATGTCCATCGGCTATCTGTTTCGTGGAAGGTCGAAGTAACTATTAGCGTCCGTTTTAGGACTTCGGAACGCCCTGCAACTCGAATAGCTTTTGTAAACAGCGTTAGCATAAACGATTTCGAGACTCATATATCCGACAACGTCCTACGTCTCGAAAACCGCTCGCAGCGGAAGGATCTTTCCTGCGATAGCGGTCCTTCGACTGCGTTCGTCGGCTGCGCCTCCTCACTTCGCTTGATTTCATAACGACGTTGGCTCGATCGGCCGAGTACTCTGAGTTTGTGTAAGACCAGGGGCTCGGGGAGGGAGCCAACGCGATGTTGATTATAGGTTGTGATTATCACCCTGGGTTTCAGCAGTTAGCGATTTTTGATACGGCAACCGGCGAAGTGAGCTACCGGCGCTTGCCGCGGGCCGAGGTAGAAGAGTTTTACCGGGGCCTGAGCGAGCCGGCGCTGGTGGGCATGGAAGCCTGTGGCTTCACGCTGTGGTTCGAGGAGCTGCTGGCCGAGCTGGGTCATCGGCTGTGGATCGGAGACGCAGCGCGGATTCGAGCGGCGGTGGTGCGCCGGCAGAAGACGGACCAGCGCGATGCGGATCACATTTTGACCTTGCTGCTGGAGAAGCGTTTTCCGCGGCTGTGGGTGCCGACGGCGGAAGAGCGCGATGTGCGGCAGTTGCTGTTGCATCGTCATGCTCTGGTGCGATTGCGGACGCAGGTGAAGAATCAGTTGCACGCCATCGCGCTGAATCAGGGGCTGCAGAAAAAACGGCAGCTATGGACGGAAGCCGGGCGGGCGCAGTTGCAGAAGCTGGAGCTGCGACCTTATGCGGCGCAGCGGCGAGCCGAGTCGCTGCTGCGGCTGGATGGCTTGGACCAGCAGATCCGGGAGTTGAGCCGGCAAGTGGTCGCTGAGGCGGACAAGCGCAGCGCGGCTCGGCTGCTGATGAGCCATCCCGGAGTAGGTCCGCAGACGGCGCTGGCCCTGGTGCTGAGCCTGGGTCCGGTGGAGCGGTTCAGCAATGCCAAGAAGGTGGCCAGCTATGTTGGGCTGATTCCTTGCGAGCACAGCTCGGGAGGCAAGCAGCGGCTGGGACACATCAGCAAACAGGGGTCGCCGCTGTTGCGCTTTCTGCTGGTGGAAGCCGCACAGAGCGCGGCCCGCTACGATGCCGAGCTGAAGCGCATGTATGTGCGTTTGAGTTTGCGGCGCAGCCGGGCGCAGGCGAAAGTGGCGGTGGCCCGGCGACTGGCGACACGGTTGTACTGGATGCTGCGCACGAGTAAGAACTATGCGCAGCTGCTGAGCAGTGGTGCAGGCGAGCCCGAGTCATCCTGTGGCACGGTTTAAGAGCCGAGCGCTTGAGTGAGCAGCCTGCCTCCCGCCGCTGCGAGGCGGGAGTTCGAAAGCAATCCTGGCGGACAACGCCGAATAGATGGGTGGCGAAGCTGCTGCTTTCGCCCGCAGATTGGAGACGAGCCCCTGGTCAGGAAGTTTCCATGAGAGCGAACTGGCGCATCTTTTGTGCGTCGCCGCCCCCGTATGCCTTGACAACGCCAACGTCGTTATAGATGCCTTGACAACGCCAACGTCGTTATAGACAGGATGACACCTACAAAGGAAAGTCGGGGATGCGGACCTGAAGGTCCGCTCTACCTGGTTCGCTCACAAACGAATCCTGAGGTTGAGTGCCGATAGTTCAGTGCTGAATGGTGAATGCTGAATGCTACTTCACTTCTCCATCGGAATCTTGACGCCCTTCTCCTTCGCGAAACTCTTCGCCTCGTCGTAGCCCGCGTCCACGTGACGCGCCACGCCAATCCCAGGATCGTTGGTCAGCACGCGCTCGATCCGCTTCGCCATTTCGTCGGTTCCGTCGGCAACCGTGACCTGACCCGCATGCTGCGAATAGCCGATGCCTACGCCGCCGCCGTTGTGGATCGAGACCCACGACGCGCCGCTGGCGGTATTGAGCAGGGCGTTCAGCAGCGGCCAGTCGGCGATGGCGTCGCTGCCGTCCTTCATCGACTCGGTCTCGCGGAACGGTGATGCCACCGAGCCGCAGTCGAGGTGATCGCGGCCCATCACGATTGGCGCCTTCAGCTTGCCGCTCTTCACCATGTCATTCAGCGCGAGGCCAAACTGAGCGCGCTCGCCGTAACCCAGCCAGCAGATGCGACAGGGCAGTCCTTGGAACTTGATCCGCTTGCGCGCCAGATCAATCCAGCGGCTGAGAATCTTGTTATTCGGGAACATCTCCAGCACCAGATCGTCGGTGGCGTGAATGTCGGCGGGATCGCCCGAGAGCGCCGCCCAGCGGAACGGTCCACGGCCTTCGCAGAACAGCGGACGAATGTATTCCGGCACAAATCCAGGGAAGTCGTAAGCGTTCCTCACGCCGTGCTCGAAGGCGAAGGTGCGGATATTGTTGCCGTAATCGAAGGTGACCGATCCCATCTTCTGCAGCTTGAGCATGCCCTCAACGTGACGCGCCATGGTGTCGAGTGAGCGTTCGACGTAAGCCTTGGGATCGCGCTTGCGCAACTCCATCGCCTCTTCCAGCTTCATGCCACTGGGCACATAGCCGTTCAGAGGATCGTGCGCCGAGGTCTGGTCGGTTAGGATGTCGGGCACGACGCCGCGCTCGGCCAGCTCAGGAATAATGTCGCCGCAGTTGCCCACCAGGCCGACGGAGATGTTCTCCTTCTTGCGGACGGCGTTCTTGATGATGCGCAGCGCCTCGTCCAGCGAGTTCACCATGAAGTCGCAGTAGCCGGTGCGCAGCCGTTTCTTGATGCGCTCGGGATCGACCTCGATGCCGAGGTAGCACGCGCCGGTCATGGTCGCCGCCAGCGGCTGAGCGCCGCTCATCCCGCCCATGCCGCCCGAGACGATCAGCTTCCCTTCCAGTTCACCGCCCAGATGTTTCTGACCGGCTGCCATGAAGGTCTCAAACGTTCCCTGGATGATTCCCTGCGAGCCGATGTAGATCCACGAGCCGGCCGTCATCTGCCCGTACATGATCAGGCCCAGCTTCTCCAGCTCGTTGAACTTCTCCCAGTTGGACCAGTGGCCCACCAGGTTGGAGTTGCACAGCAGCACGCGCGGCGCGTACTCGTGCGTCTGGAAGACGCCGACGGGCTTGCCCGACTGAACCAGCAGGGTCTCGTCGTTCTCCAGTGACTTCAGCGAGTTGACGATGGCGTGATAGCACTCCCAGTTGCGCGCCGCCTTACCCGTGCCGCCATAGACGACGAGGTCCTGCGGACGCTCGGCGACGTCGGGGTCGAGGTTGTTCATCAACATGCGCATGGCGGCTTCCTGCGCCCATCCCTTGCAGGAAAGCTGGTTGCCGCGCGGCGCGCGCACGGGCACGTAGGTGGAGCTAGGAGAATCCGTGGTGACAGGCATAACACTCGATGGTAGTGCGCCGGATGGGGGAAAAACAAGGTGCAGTGGTTAGGGGATAGTGGATAGGGGTCAGTCCGGACGTTGGTGCCCCAGGTTCGCGTCCTGTGGTTGGACGCTAACCTGGGTAGGCCGGGAAAGAACCCAGGTTAGCCAAAAGAGGGCGAACCTGGGGCACCAGCACTCTGGGAGTTGTCATCACGAGTGCTGTGTTTTGGCGCGAGGGATCTGCCATTCCGTAGCGAGGGCAGAAAAGCAGATCCCTCGCTGCGCTCGTGATGACAATTCAAAGAGGATGGCGGAACAATTTTGGAAGAGAGGAGGCGGCGCTGTCGAATACTGTCTCTGCCGACTGGCTACTGAAAAATGAAACGGGGAGCGGCTGTTTGGCCATCTCCCCTCTCTCTCCGATCAGGTTTGCAATTGAAGGTAGCTTACGGGAACTCGCGCGCCGCCAACATCAAAGGAAAATGAATTTGTTGTTAACATTTTTGACCGAAGCCCGGTCCCGTTGCTGGTTTCTATATTATACCCCATTGTCAGATATCAGCGATCAGGGCTGGTAGTCCTACAGATAGAGATATCCCATATTGTGGCATACTCAATGTTTCTCGCGCAGCAGTTCTTCAATGTCTCCCAGCCGGTCCCCCATCAGGTTCAGCTTGCGCGCCAGACCCTGAATTTCGGTATGCGCGCGGCGATTGACGTCGAAATCGAGTTCGCCGCGCAGCCGGTCTTTCTTGTCCTGGCGGTTCTGGCTCATCATGATCACCGGCGCCTGAATGGCCGCCAGCATGGAGAGAAACAGGTTCAGCAGGATGAACGGATACGGATCCCACGCCTTGCCCCTGAGCGATGATGTTGATCATGGTGTATACGGACCATGAACACTCCGAAGATGATGATGAACACCCACGAGCCGCCGAACGAGGCAACGGAGTCGGCAATGCGCTCGCCCAGCGTCTCCTGCTCTTCGATCACCTCGTTAGGATGGCGCAACGCGCGGATGCGGATGAGTTGCTGCGCGGCATGGAATTGGCGTCCCAGCACCGCCAGCATGTCCATGGCGGCATGCGGCTTGCGCTGGATCAGCACCAGGATATCGCTGCGATCGACCTCGACGCAGACTGTCTCCTCGGTTGCCGTGGCTTCCGTCTGATGCTTGGTCTGCTCCAGCATGGAGGCGAAGCCGAAGAACTCGCCCGGGCCGGGCTGGTCGACGATGACTTCCTGGTTGTCGTCATCCACCGTGGTGACGCTCACGTCCGCCGGACACCATGACGTAAGCGCGTTCCGCCGTGCGCACCCATCTTGTAAATGCGCTGGCGCGCGGTGAAATTCCTCATTTCGACCTGGCTGGCCAGTACTGCCAGCTCGTCACTGTCCATGGTGGCGAATAGCGGAACCTGTTTCAGCATCTCAACGTCGCAGGCCATAACCCTCTCCCTGAGTGTTTCTCTGCCGCCCGAGTTTACATGCGCGGCGGGTCAACGGGATGTGAAAACCTTGCGCCGAGCTTCGACACTGCCAATACGCCACCCGTTGATGTATCTTGCAAGGCACGCGCAGCTTCCGGTGAAATCGCGCCGGATGGCGCCGAGGACATCATGCCAAAGTCGCGCAGAGAGTTTCTCGCTCAGGCCACGCTTGCCTTGGTGAGCACCGCAGCCGTGAATTCCTTCGGTCAGAATCAGCAGTCAACCGAGCCCACACCCGGCGCTCCTCCTGCGTTCGGCACTGCGCGCGCCCGTCGGACCTGAGGTGACGACCGATACCTTCGCGCAGGCCGAGAAGCTGGTCGAGGTGCAGTTCACGCCGGAGGAACTTGCTCAGGCCGCAGGCAACTGGCGTGTGGCGATGGCTCCGCTGTATGAGCGGCGGGTTGGTCCGCACAAAGTCGCGATCCCGGATCCGGTGGCGCCGTGGTCACGCTGGGACCCAGTATTGCCCGGCACGCAGCAACTCCCGGCGCATAGCGAATTCGTCCGCAGCGATGCCGATCCCGGGCCGCTTCCCAGCAACGATGAAGACATTGCCTTCGCCAACGTGAGCCAGCTATCCCGCTGGATTCAAGGCCGCCAGCTCACCTCGACACGGCTGACCAACATCTATATCGCGCGTCTCGAACAGTACAATCCCACGCTGCGTTGCGTGATTACGCTGACCAAAGATCACGCGCTGCACCAGGCGAAGCAGGCCGACCGCGAAATTGCCATGGGCAAATATCGCGGCCCGCTGCACGGTATTCCCTGGGGCGCAAAAGACTTGCTCGACACCGCAGGCATTCCCGACAACGTATGGCGCGGAGCCGTTCAATGACCGCAAGCCGGAGAAGAACGCGGTAGTGGTGCAGCGCTTGAACGATGCCGGTGCAGTGCTGGTCGCCAAGCTCAGCCTGGGCGCGCTGGCGCTCAACGACATCTGGTTCGGCGGACAGACGATGAATCCGTGGAACCTCGACGAAGGGTCTTCGGGATCGAGCGCCGGCCCGGGCGCTGCAACCGCGGCGGGATTAGTCGGCTTCGCCATCGGCAGCGAGACCGGCGGCAGCATCGTCAGCCCGTCCATGCGCTGCGGCGTCACCGGACTCCGTCCAACGTACGGACGCGTCGCTCGCACCGGCGCGATGACGCTCTGCTGGTCGCTCGACAAGCTGGGCCCAATGGCGCGCAGCGTCGAAGACACCATCCTGGTGCTGAACACCATCTACGGACCCGACCCCGGCGACGTGAACAGCATTCCCAGCAAGCTCGATTTCAATGCAGCTGCAAGTGTGAAAGGACTGCGCGTCGGCTACTTCCCCAAGTGGATGAAAGAGGCTCCGGCGACGGATGTCGATCGCATGGCACTGGAGACGGTCACCAAGGTTGGCATGGTGCCGGTGGAAGTCTCTCTGCCCGACTGGCCCTACGACTCGCTTGACCTCATTCTGTTTGCCGAAGCCGCCGCGTCCTTCGAGGAGATCACGCTTAACGACAAGCTCAGCCAGTTGAAAATGCAGGTGCCCGACGCATGGCCGAACACCTTCCGGCAGTCGCGTTTCCTCTCGGCGGTCGACTTCGTGCAGGCCGACCGCTTCCGCCGCATGGTAGCGAAGTGAAATGGGCCGCATCATGTCGCAGGTCGATCTGCTGCTGGTGCCGTCGCTGCGTGACGAAATGCTGACCATCACGAATTTCACCGGACATCCGTCGCTGACCTTGCGCGCGGGATTTGTGGAAGTGTCGGAGGCACGCAGCGATTGGGCTCCCGATCCGGCGCATCCGCTGCCGAAGTTCTCGCCGCCGCGCCGGGTTCCGCACGGGGTCACCCTGATTGGCAGACTTTTCGATGAGGGAACGTTGTGCGAGGCCGGATTGGCGCTGGAGAAGGCGTTCAACGTTGCGGGACAGAGGCCGCCGGGATTCTAGATTGATGAGATCCCACTCATTCGAAAATCGCGAATGAGTGGGGTCATCGCCCCTGAAATTGGGGGTTAGTGTTCCCCGGCGGGGTTGGTAGTCTGTTGCTTCGTGAACTCGAAGGTGCAAGGCCGGCCTACAATGCCGAGCCCGGCATTTCGAACGCCCGTACCTTCGCTCTCCTTGAACTGCGCTTTGACCTCGTAGCTATAGTCTTCGCCCTTGTGAGCGAAAGCTCCGCGAGCATATTCTCGCGAAGCCACCACACCGTTGGCGGCCAGCTTGGCGGAGCCATCCTGCGCAATCTTACCTTCGATGAGCAGGTAGCCGGGCTCACCGGGCGCTCCATGCTCGCCACGGAAATTACTGTTTTGGATGATGCTGCGAAGATACATGGTGTAGCCCTCGGTATTTCCCTTTGGAGGGCAGGTAAGAGTCATGAGCCAATTGCCGTCGAAGCGCTGTCCCGCCGGTGACTGAGCTGCGACGGTGGCGGCTAGCAGGGTGAGCACACTGAGAGCGAAAACAAGCTTACGCATAATGCCCCTTTGAGATTCCTCCGATAAGCGCACACACTGTAGTTCAAAAGGGAGTAAAAGTCTGTGACTACTCTGGGGAAACATCACGGTGGTGCCGGATTTTCAGAATAAATCCCCAGCTCTCGAAATGCGGAACATCACAGGCACCAGGACTACACCCGCCAAACGTTCAGTTTGGTCTAAATCATTGACAATAAAAACCATAAATTTTGTTTGCTTTCAGCCTTAGCAGCACGTAAAATGGTGCTGCACGTTTTTCACGACAATGAAGACAAACATTACCTTGAAGCTCGATGCCGACCTGGTTCGCGAGGCGCGGGTTCTGGCAGCCGAAGAAGGCAGCTCCATCAGCGCTTTGCTAACGGCGAGGCTCGAAGAGTTGATTCGTGAGCGCAAGGGGTACGCGCGAGCGCGCCGTCGCGCTTTGAAACGGCTGCGTGAGGGATTCGAGCTGAATTGGACGCCACCCGCTTCGCGAGATGAATTACATGAGCGATAAGTATTTTGTCGACACCAATATTTTGATTTATGCCCATGATCGCTCGTCCGGGCAAAAACATGTCGACGCCCGGGCTCTCATCGAGGAGCTTTGGGAGACGGGTCGCGGCGTACTGAGCACGCAGGTTCTTCAGGAATTCTGCGTGAACATGCAACGGCGGGTTGCTCCACCGCTGCCTCAGTCGGAACTGAAGAGCGTAATTGAGGACTATGAGGCCTGGGAGGTTGTAACCCACAGCGTTAACTCTGTGCTGCAGACGCTCGACTTGCAGACGCGCTATCGCATTTCCTTTTGGGATGCCTTGATCATTCAGGCAGCCGAGAGTGCCGGCGCTTCCACGCTCTACTCCGAAGACCTCTCGCACAACCAGTTGTACGGGACGGTTCGTGTCAATAATCCGTTTGCCACTTCGGCAATCTGACTTCGGCTTGAGGTCACCCATCTCAGTCGCGATTTTCGTATGAGTGGGCAAAATCCCCAGGTCTCGAAAAACGCGAGACCGGGGACGCCCGGATTATCCAAACCAATTCCTTTCAGCGGAACTTTGCCGTTCCAGGCGGCGTATACCATGTGGACTGATCGGAGGATCGATCGTATGCCTCTGTGCATTTTCCGTTCGTTCACATGGCCAGCAGCTTTTGTGCTTGCTGCCAGTCTTGTTCTTGCCGCGCCCGCCATGGCGCAGAAGAGTTCCCCTTCGAACGATCAGCACATTCAGCCGGTAGAAGCCAACCTGGTTGCCATTCCCATGAGCAACGGCCAGCCGTTGCAATTCAATTTGCAGCAGTTGATGCAGGCGCTGAATGTTCCCGGGCTCACGGTCACCGTCATCGACGACTTCAAGCCTGCATGGACGAAAACCTACGGGGTCACTGAAGCCGGTGCCTCGACGCCCGTTACTCCGCAAACCCTGTTTCAGGCCGGGTCCATCAGCAAGCCCGTCAATGCCACCGGCGCGCTTTATCTGGTCGAACACGGCAAGCTCTCGCTCGACTCGAACATCAACGACTATCTGAAGACGTGGAAGGTGCCGGACAACGAGTTCACCGCAACCCAGAAGGTGACGCTGCGCCGTCTGTTGTGCCACACCGCCGGGCTGACGGTGCACGGATTTCCCGGCTACGCCGTGGGTGAGCCGATCCCCACTCTCCCGCAGATCTTTAACGGCGAGAAGCCGGCGAATACCGCGCCCATTCGCGTCGACTTTGTTCCCGGCAGCAAAGTGCGCTACTCCGGCGGAGGCATCACATTCGTCCAGCAGGCGATCATCGACGTAACCGGCAAACCGTATCCGGAGTTCATGCGCGACACCGTCCTCGTGCCTATGGGGATGAAGGAGAGCACCTATCAGCAGCCGCTGCCACCTGAACTGGCGAAGTTCGCTGCCAGCGGGACTCGAGCTGACGGAAAGACGATTCCGGGCAAGCGGCACATCTATCCAGAGATGGCTGCGGCAGGGTTGTGGACGACTTCAGGCGATCTCGCCAAGTTTGCCATTAACATTGCCCTGTCGAAGAACGGAAAAGCCAACAACGTGCTGACGGAAGCGATGACACGGCAGATGCTAACGCCGCAACTCGACCAGGCAGGCCTGGGATTTTTCCTGGGCCAGGGCGGCAATCCTAACGCCTTCGGACACAATGGCGCCGATGAAGGCTTTCAGGCGATCCTCGTCATGATCAGCGACACCGGGCAGGGCGCGGCCATCATGGCCAACTCCGACAATGGCGTCGAAGTGGCCAATTACCTGGTCAACAGCATCGCTCGCGAATACGGATGGAAGTACAAGCCGGAGAAGAACGATGCGGCGGGAACGTTGATGCTGGTCGCGGCAGCCAAGGGAGCGACCGCGGCTATCGACGAATATCGCTACCTGCGCCAGAGCGCCGCGGACAAGTATGAATTCAACGAGGGCACACTGAACCAGCTTGGCTATCACGTATTGGGGCAAGGCGACACCAAGGATGCCATCCAGGCATTCCAGATGAATGTGCAGGAATATCCCAAGTCGTGGAATTGCTATGACAGTCTGGGCGAAGCCTACATGAAAGCCGGCCAGAAAGATCTTGCGATCCAGAATTACAGCAAGTCCCTCGAGCTGAACCCCGATAATATGAACGGCGCGGAGATGCTGAAGAAGTTAAAGGAACAGAAGTAACCAAAGAGCCGCCGCTGCAAAAAGCCTACGGTGCAAAGAGCCTCCTGTGCCCCAGGTTCGCCTTCTCTTGGCTAACCTGGGTCTTTTCCACTCCACCTCCGAATCAGAGTCCGGCGGTCTGAGATGCGCGGCAGCGCTGATTGGCCGCGTCGTTGGAAACCTCCAGGTCTCGAAAAGCGCGAGAGCCGGGGCACCCGGATTTTCAGATTTCGACGGTGCCTTCCAGATAGAAGACGCAGGCGCCTTCTAGCTCGACGCGATCGCCTGCTACGCGGCAGGTGATTTCTCCACCGCGGTTCGAGGCCTGGAAGGCGCGAAACGTCGTCTTCCCCAGCCGCTTCGCCCAGTAAGGCGCCAGCATGCAATGAGCGGCGCCGGTCACGGGATCTTCCGGAATGCCTTTAGCCGGGGCGAAGTAACGGCTGACGAAGTCGTATTCTCCGCCGCCTTTCGCGGTGACAATCACCCCGGGACGATCCATCCGGACGAGTGAAGTCATGTCCGGGGCTATCCGCCGCAAAACAATCTCGTTTTCCAGGACAGCCATGTAGTTGAACTGATTTCCGTAGACCTCGACCAGCGCAACGCCCAACGCTTCGGCCAGTCCGGCCGGCGGTGCTACCGCATCGGAAGGCCGCGCGGGAAAGTCCATGACATAGCTGGCCCCGGCTCTCGTGACAGTGAGCGGCCCGCTGGCGGAATGAAACACAACCCGAGTTCGCCCCGGCTGCAATCGTTCCAT
Organism: uncultured Acidobacteriaceae bacterium; assembly: GCA_963698845.1. GTDB lineage: Bacteria > Acidobacteriota > Terriglobia > Terriglobales > Acidobacteriaceae > Bog-257. The sequence goes on along the minus strand of CAVOSH010000002.1, from coordinate 958,174 downwards.
CACCACGGCCGCGCTGGCCAAGGTCGCATGGCCGCAGAGTGGAACCTCAACCCTCGGAGTGAACCACCGCAAGCGATACTCATCATCGGCGGCAACCAGAAAAGCTGTTTCTGCCAGATTGTTCTCGGCGGCAATCGCCTGCAGAGTCGCGTCCGGAAGAAAGCTGTCCATCAGCATCACCGCCGCGGGATTCCCGGCGAAGCGTTGGCTGGTGAAAGCATCAACCTGGAATATTGGAATTCGCATGACGACGTTTGTATCAGACAGGCGTGAATTCACCTCCAGTGTTGAGGCCGGTTACCGGTATTCGACCGGTCTTGCAACGATAATTTCGGCACTCATCCCAGACGGTCAGAATTGGGGAGGCGTGGGCGGCAATGCTCCCGAATTGATTCCTTCACACAAGTGATTATCGACCGTTAAGTTGCCGTGAGCGTCCAGCGTCACCGTCCAGATCGTGTCGTAATCGTTACTTGGCCAGGCGGGCGCCAGCGGGCCATCTCCATGATAAGTAGCCAGCAGCGCATTGATGGTCGGCTGTATGAACTGGTAAGCCCAGGCCAGCAGCACCTTCTGGTTCGACAACGTTCCGCCCGTGAAAAGAAACTGACTGGTTTCGGCGGTAGCGTTGGCATCGCTCATCAGGAAACTTGAGACCAGGTTGTAGGGCAGATTATTGGCGATCGCGTAGGGTTCGGCGGTTAGCGCAGGCGCTAGAGTCGAGAAGTAAGCAGCCTCGCCCGAACTGCTGTCGGTACCCTGGCCGAATTGGGAGGGATCCATCGAATAGACAACTTGAGGGCTGACTTTTCCGGCCAGCGCATTGGGAAGATCCAGCGCGCGCCATTGTCCCGCCGCGACATAATTGTTGTCAGACCAGTAGTCCAGCGGATGTGCCTCAGCGTGCCGGATGATGTAGACGGTTTCGTTAGTGTTGCTGCCGGCCGGAACGACCGCTCCACCGCTACCGCCTCTCACGCTGATGCTGAAGGGCTTTTGCGCAGTACATCCCGTGGTAACCAGTTTCGGCGGCGGCAGAACAGGGTAGGCGGAAGACGGTTGCAGATTGCTGTTGTAGGTAGTCAGTCTGGCGCTTCCCGGTGGCCCAATCGAAATCGAATATACGTAGTTAGGACCCAAGTACCTTGATGGAACCCTCAAGTTGTAGCTTTCAAGCTCGTTGACATTCGCCAGCAGCCTACTGATCGTCTCCCACGGCGCCGAGAAGACAAAGAAACCGGCGGATCCCGACCTCAGGATTCCACTCACCAGCTTTTCGTTGTCACCGTCACGGTCGCTGAAATCGAGCCCCTGTCAGGACGGACAAAACGGCGCTGGCGCAACCACCCCACTGGGCACGTCGCCGGAGGGATAGGACGCGTTGATCGGATAGTTGTTGCCGGTATACAGCGATCCGCTCTGGAGGCTGCTGGACAGCGTGATCTGGTTGAGAAGGGCGAACTGTTGCACGCTCTCAGCCCCCACCATATCGGGATACTGATTGGCGGTTTGCAAGTGAGTCATCGGCGCCAGCGCGTAGATGGCGGTGACGTTCTGCGAGCCCAGCACCTGCTGTTTCAGGTACGTTCCCATCTGGAGCGAACGCTGCAAACCCTGATCGGTGAGGTTCCCGGTGAGGCCATTGATATCTCCAGCAGCCTGGTACGCAAGATCTTCGCTGATGACAAAGATCAGGTTAATCTTGCCGGCGTCAAGTGCAGCGGGGGTTGGTGGAGTGGGATTCGACGAGCCGCATCCGGCAAACGGCATAACGAGCAGTAGCGGACAAATTAGTCGCAGAATAGTCGTCTTTGGACAAGTGGCCATAAATGTCTCTTACGGCCATTGCATACCCGCCGTCGATGATCGGCAGTGATCTCCGATACCGTGGAAAGGTAATTTCGGGGAATCTATCCAGAAGAGGAATATTCCCGGCGCCAGGTTGCGGAGCGCGCCTGTCCAGTCCTCGGATCTGTGGGTGCCGCGACCACAACCCTATCGCGTGAAAGTGCCGTTGGTGCGGCCCAGGACCGAGTCCAGACACTGTAGGCGGAAGGCGTTTCCGCTGGCGCCTACGGTCCCGGCGCAGCGTCCGTTCGAGCGAACGCCCACCACGCTGACGCAGTTGTAGGAGGTCTGGAAGTTCTCTCCGTTCATGAGGCCGTTGCCCTGGCAGTTGCCAAATGCATTGCGGGCCGAGTAGTGCAGAGTACTCCCACTCTGTAGGATTTGCACCCGCGAGCCTACGGGGTCGCGCCAGGTGCCGCTGATATTGAGGTTCTGACCGGAGGCGCCTTCCGGCTGGATGGAGTTAACCGCTGTCTGGGCGGACCGGTCGGGAATCCCTGACAATGTCAGACTTACGGCTGAGCCTGCGGGAACGCTTTGTCCGGCGGCCGGAACCTGTACCAGCACCGTATTATGCCGGGCGCGCGATCGCTGGTCCCAGTGTAGATTCCCCAGCACAAGGTTGTCGCCGGCCAGGGTGCGCTCGACTGCGTTCAGTGATTTGCCGACAAACTGCGGGAGGATTACCGTCGCCGTGAACACCAGATCGATCTTCGATCCCACGGCCACCGACGCGCCCGGCGCAGGAGACTGCCCAACCACCATCGTTGCCTGCGACGGATTGCCCTTGACGGTTTCGCGTCCCACCAGCAGACTCGCCGACTGCAAGCGCGTAACCGCGTTGGCAAAGGAACTGCCTCGAAGATCCGGGACTGCCACTTGTCTCGGCCACAGCAGGTAAACGCCGGCGCCAATCACAACCAATGCTGCCACGATCACGCCGGCGATGGGACCGGGCCGCTTCCTGCGCGGCTTTCCCACGGTCTCGGTGAGATCGGCGGTTTCCGGTTCCAAGGACAAAGGGCGCTCCGGGCTGGGCTTGAAACGGCAGAGATTGTACACCGGATTCGCAAGCGTAAGAGCAATCTTCGGCGGGGATTCAGACCATCCGAAACGCCACTCGGCCGGGCGGCAATCAGTACCCAGGATGCGACTTTCCGCCATAGGTTGATAATGAAAGGATAGAGAGTAGATTCTTATCTAAATACAAATTCTTTGGGAGAATCCGGCGGCTCTATGAGTGTTTGCAGCTGTGGCCGCACTACGAACAACGGACGATCGATGTGCGATCGTTGCGCTGCGTTCGCAATGTTCGGCTTGACGCGCGACGCGACGCAAAGCGAAATTAAAGACGCTTATCGCGTGCTGGCCAAGGTATGGCATCCCGACCGTTTCCAGGCCGATGAACACTTACGCTTGAAAGCGGAGGAAAAATTAAAGGAGATCAATTCAGCCTACCAATTGCTGACCACGGCAGAGGACAAGCAGGCCTATCGTCCATCCTCCCGGCCGGCCCCGCCGCCAGAAGACTTTCATCAGGCTGCTGCTGCAGATCCCGAGGAGCGCTTCTACCGCCATGAAAACCCGCGCCCCGTCAGCCCTCCGTTCCGCATGCGACGACCTGCGAGCAGGAAATGGCTTACCATTCCGGTTGCCATCCTGGTGGCCTGCGGCATTTGGATGGTCCTACGATATGTGGATCCCACTTTGTGGGACTTCCGGAATTTGACGACGGACAACTCCACCACCCGTCCGACGGGTAGTCCCACAGGAACATCCGGAAAGGGCGGCCGGGCCACAGCCGATGGCCAAGCGAGCAAAGAGAGATCAGCGAATGGTTCGGCCGGAGCTGCGGAAAAGTTGGCGGCGCACAGTCGATCGAAGACCGTATCAGCAGGAGCTTCCCTGGTCGAGTATCCCTCCGACGATCCCCTGGTGCCCTACTTCACCGTCGGGTCGACCAAGGGCGACGTGGTGCGCGTGCAGGGCACTCCTGACAAGGTGACGGAGAATGTTTTTCGTTACGGTCTGTCGGAGGTCTACTTCAGAAATAGCCGGGTCGATTCCTGGCACTCCGATCCCGGTACGCCGCTGAAGGCGAGAATGCCGCAGTAGGGTTTGTTTCAGAAGTTTCACCGCAGATGTTGAACCACGCGGGTGCCCCATACATCCGCGGCTTTCGGACGTGTGGGTGACTGCGGCGGAATAAACCAGGCGTGTCTCGTACGGCGCTCCTAATCTCTCCAGCAGCAACCATCTCTTGTTCACACGTTCGCGTGTTGGATTCATCGGTCCGACGATGTTGGGGTCGTAGACCTTACGTTCCCACACATTCGAAAATCGCGGCTGTGTGGGACACCCGGAGTTAACCCAGTCCCGCACCCAGGTTAGGCCAACGGCGGGCCGAACCTGGGGCACCGGGGGTTTGACCCCGCTGTTGGGGGACTGATAGCCTCGAAGGTTCTTCCCCATCCGCAATTCCCACTAGAGAGAGACCCATGGCACTCAAATTCAAGGGCGTAGATTTTATCGAATTCGATACGCTGCTCAACGACGACGAGCGGCTGGTGCGCGACAATACCCGCAAGTTCATCGAGGAAAACCTCGTCCCTATCATCGAGCAGTGCAACCGCGACGGCCGCTTCCCCAAGGAGCTGATCAAGCCGATGGGCGAGCTCGGCTTCTATGGCGCGAGCCTGAAGGGTTATGGCTGCGCCGGCCTGTCGAACGTGGAATACGGCCTGATGACGCAGGAGCTGGAGCGCGGCGACAGCGGCGTGCGTTCGTTCGTCAGCGTGCAGTCGGGACTATGCATGTATCCCATCTACGCCTTCGGCAGCGAAGAGCAGAAACAGAAGTATCTTCCGAAGATGGCGCTGGGCGAGATCATCGGATGTTTCGGCCTGACCGAGCCCGACTCCGGCTCGAACCCGGCGTCCATGCGCACGCGCGCCCGCAAGGATGGCAACGAGTACATCCTGAACGGCGAGAAGATGTGGATCACCTCGGGCTCGATCGCCAACATCGCCATCATCTGGGCGAAGGTGGAAAACGAGAAGGACCTGATCCGCGGCTTCATCGTGGAGACGGAACGGCCCGGCTTCAAGGCCGCCGACGTTCACGGCAAGTGGTCGCTGCGCGCCTCGGTCACATCGAGCCTGTCGCTGCAGGACGTTCGTATTCCCGGCGGAGAACCTGTTGCCGCTGTCGGGCGGATTGAAGTCGCCCCTGAGCTGCCTGAACCAGGCGCGCTACGGAATCGGCTGGGGCGCGATTGGCGCGGCGATGGCCTGTTACGACTGCGCACTGCAGTACGCGCAGTTCCGCAAGCAGTTCCACGATATGCCGATTGCCGGGCATCAACTGGTGCAGGAGAAGTTGGTGTGGATGATCAGCGAGATCACCAAGGCGCAACTGCTCGCGCTGCAGGTGGGACGCCTGAAAGATGAGGGCAAGGCCAAGCCACAGCACATTTCAATGGCGAAGCGGAACAATGTGTGGATGGCGCTGGAGTGCGCCCGCATGGGCCGCGACATCCTGGGCGGCAACGGCATCGCGGACGAGTATCCCATCTTCCGGCACATGATGAACCTGGAATCGGTGAAGACGTACGAAGGAACGCACGACATCCATGCGCTGATTATTGGAGAGAACATCACGGGGATTGCGGCGTTTTAGAAGCCGGTGCCGGTTGTTAGTTCGCGGTCGTCAGGTGTTGGGAAGCGGAGTATGGCGTCTGGATTTAGCTCCGCATTTCCGATTCGTATATCCGCCCGCTGCGTGTATCCTTAGCACTTGTGCCCACGGAGGCCGCATGGCAACTCGAGTTCAGAGCGACGAACCAAGCATCAAGCACAGTCCAACTGCTAACTTCGAAACCGATCTCGCAATGGAGTTCCTGCGAGTGGTCGAAGAGGCCGCGATTGCCTCAGCCAAAACCATGGGACAAGGCGATCGCAAGCACGCCGACCAGGTTGCGACCGAAGCCATGCGCGGCGTGATGGACTCCGTGCCCATGGACGGGACGATCGTCATCGGCGAAGGCGAGCGCGACGAAGCGCCGATGCTCTACATCGGAGAGAAGGTCGGCAAGCATGATGGCGGCTCATATCCGTCGGTCGATATTGCCGTCGATCCGCTGGAAGGCACCAACCTGTGCGCCACGGGATCGCCGGGCGCGATCACGGTTTTGGCCGCCTCGGAAGGCGGCGGATTGCTGCACGCTCCCGACTGCTACATGGAGAAGATCGTCGTCGGCCCGTCGTGCAAGGGCGTGGTCGATCTGGAAGCTCCGGTCGCTCACAACCTGAATGTCATCGCGAAAGTTCTGGGACGTCGCGTCGAAGATCTGGTGATCATCATTCTCGACCGTCCGCGTCACGAAAAACTGATCGCCGAGATCCGCAAAGCGGGAGCGCGCATCCGGCTGATCTCCGACGGCGATCTCTCGCCGGGCGTTGCGGCATCCATGCTGGGATCGGGCGTTCACGCCGTCATGGGAACAGGCGGAGCTCCCGAAGGCGTCATCACCGCCGCAGCCATCCGCTGCCTGAACGGCTACATGGTTGGGCGGCTGGTGGGCTACACGCCGGAGCAAGGCGAGCGCATGAAGGACATGGGCATCACCGATCCGAAGCGAATTTACACCGCGGAGGAACTTGCGCCGGGCAAGAACATCATCTTCGCCGCCACCGGCGTAACCGACGGAATGCTGCTGAAAGGCGTACGCTTCTTCGGAGACGGCGTCCGCACCACCTCGCTGGTGATGAAGCTGAGCAAAGGCAAGGTACGCTTCATCGAGAGCGTTCACCTCGACAAGCGTCCGGACGCGAAGGTTAGAATTCCGGAGCGTTAGAGCGAACTCGACTCGAGAGGCTCTCGATTTCGGGAGCCTTTTTTATTACACAGGAGGTTAATAGCTCAGACTGGCAACCCACGTGCCTCTGAGCACCCCCAATTTGACTCGCGTTTACTTCTCTAAGCAACTCATCATTTTCCGCTTGCTTCTGTAATAGGAGGAGTAAAATCCAGCTAGAAGAGGACGGTAGCTACGGGTGGAAACGCTTCCATCCGGAGAGGCTTTCCATGAACGTCCATATCAGCTACAAGATTTCCAAAACTTCCGACCTAGAAAAACTGATCCAACAACAAACTGAAAAACTGAGTCGATACCTGCAGGTGTTCCGGCGGGAACTGGTGCACCTGAAAGGCACGATCGAGGACAACTCTGTCCGCCAGGGAATCATGGTTTCGCTGAACTTGCGTCTGCCTTCCGGCCAAATGGCCTCACAGGAGACCAGTTCTACCGCTATTAGCGCGGTCAAAGCCGCCTTTGATGACATTGTGGAGCAGTTGAAAAAGCATAAAGAACTGCTGCGCAACCAGCACAAATGGCTGCGCCGGCGCGCTCCGCAACGATCGGAGATCGCTACTGTTCCCTTCGAGGACACGATCGCGGCGGTGAAGCCTGAGCAGATCTCGCAGGAAGACATTTCCGGCTTATATCGATATCAATCTGCCGCGCCTGAAGCGCTTCATCCAGCGAGAGCTGCAATACCGCGAGGATGAGGAGCAGCTCACGCCCGGCAACCTTGCGGTCGAAGATGTAGTCAATGAAGCCATCGCGAACGCGCTCAGCGAAGCCTACGAGAAGCCCGAGCGCATGAAGTTGGAAGCCTGGATTCATCGACTCGCCCTGCAAGCCATCGATCGCCTGGCTGCGGATGGCAACGATGAAGGCCGCATTCCGCTGGAACGCTCTCACGGTGAACAAAACGTCCGGGGTACGGATGAAGCGGTATTGCAATTCCATCAGCCGGACGAAAAGTTGTTCGAAGAGAATGTTATCGCCGATCCCAGCGCCAACAATCCGGAAGAACTGGCGGCGAGGCGCGAGCTGATCAGCCTGGTCCAAGCCACGTTGCTGGATGCCGGCCGCGACGAGCGCGAGGCTTTCATTTTTTACACCATCGAGGGCTTTACCCTCGACGAAATCTCCGATATCACCAACCACACCTGTGGAGGAGGTGCGAGCAGCTATCCGTAAAGCGCGCGAACATCTGCAACGCGCCTTACCTATGAAAGATCCTCTCAAAGACAGGCTCGTCGAGTATTCCAAGAGCGCCTAGTCTGCCGTCGTCGAACCACACTGACGCACAAAACAGTTTGGACAGGAGAACCGGAATGATCACACGCGATGACATCCGTGAGCTAGCTAATTTTCAGTCGGCCGGAAGGCTGCGCCATTACGTTTTACTATCAGCCTTCGACGCCGCCGAACAAATCGCATAAAGAGGAGGCGATTCTCGTAAAGGACATGATTCGCGGAGCGCTGCGCGAAGCCGAAAAACGCGGGAAGAACGGCTCGACCCGCGGCGACCTGGAGCGCATCGGCAATATGATCGATCCGCTGCACGGCAATGGAGGTAAGGCCAAGGCCATCTTTGCCTGCGGCCAAACTGGGTTCTGGCGCGAATTCGACGTACCCGGACAGCTGTTGAAGCCGAAGATCGCCATCAGCCACCGCTTCCATCTGAAGCCGCTGGCTGCGGTTCTTGACGGCGAACAGCGCGCCTGTATTCTGCTGGCCGACCGCACAAAAGCGCGCGTCTTCGAGTTGATGAATGAAACCATTACCGAGAAACAGGACTTCGTCAACGAACTGACGCGCCGGGGTAAAAGCGATGGTTACGGAGGCTATGACGCCGGACACGCCGAGCGCAAGCAGATGAATGAAGCCATGCAGCACTTCAAGATCGTGGCCGAACACATCGAGCAGTCCTTCGAGCGCGGCGCCTGCGATCGCCTGCTGATCGGCTGCCGCGACGATGTGTGGTCGGAGATCGAGCCACAACTGCAATCGAAGGCGCGGCAACATCTGGTTGGCCACTTCCGTATCGATCCCAAGGTGGCGACGCCGGAGCAGGTGAAGCAGATGGCGCTCGAGCATTTGGCGGAATACGAAGCCAACCGTAAGCAGACCCTGATTCGTGACGTGGTGGGCGAAGCTCATCGCAACGGACTCGGCGCGGTTGGGCTGCGGCGTGTACTGCGCTCGCTGGAGCAGGGCGAGGTTCAGACACTGATGCTGGGCGCGAATTTCCAGGCTCCGGGAGTGAAGTGCTACAACTGCGGCCATATGGATATGCACGCCTCGCCGGTCTGCGCTATTTGCGGTAAGGAGAATACCGAACTCGAGGACGTCGGCGATGCCATCGTCGGGCATGCGATCCGTACCGGCGTTGAGATGGTCTACGTTCCCGACGATGAAGAGTTCGACAAGATTGGCCGTATCGCTGCTCTACTGCGTTTCCGCGCTGATCAGAACACGGCCGAGAAGGTCGCCAGCTAAAATTGATTGGAATGAGACTCGAGGCACAGCTCCACGCTGTGCCTTTTTTATGAGGTCGCGGTGGGATGTTTGTGAGAACGATATTGATTTCGTTGTTGCTCGGGTGGGTACAGCCGGCAATCGCGTCTTCATGCCCGGCCTATCCCGCGGGCACATGGAAGCTGGACCAGGCTTCTGCGCTGGAGTTCGAGCAGAAGTGGCTGGACATTCTGAATCGGAAAGACGCGGCAGCGCTCGATTGCATCCTCGCGCCTGACTTCGCCGACACCTCCAGAAAGGGTGTGCTGCGCCCTAAGAGCCAGGTTTTACGCGAGATCAAGCAGTCCAAGGAGCAGGACCAATACAAACAGAAGCTCACCGAGCTGCAGGTGAGCGTATTTGGCGATACCGCAGTGGTGCACGGCGTCAATGTCATCTTCGATCAACCGGGCCGCGAGGTTCTGCGTATACGCTTCACCGGCGTGCTGCATTACACCGACGACCATATTGGCTGGCGGTGGCTGCGCAGGAAACGGACGAGGCGCCGTAGCGTCTGCGTGGAGAGGAGGGCAGCGGAGCGGCACCCTATTCACCGGGCGTCATCCTGAGCGGAGTGAGGAGGCGCAGCCGGCGAACACAGTCGAAGGATCGCTACCCTCTACAGGAGCTTCAGGGTTCTCGGAGCCGGGTATCCCGCCGTATCCATCCTGACGTGCTATTCTGCTTGGCCGTAGCTAAATCGTGAGGAATACATGAAGTTTTCGCGCCGCGATTTTATCGCCACCACTGCTCTTGGTTCGGCGTCGCTCGCACTGGATTTGCAGGGACAAAACAAGCCCGACACAAATTCCGTCCCGTCCACGAAGCCCAAAAAACCGATCATCATCAGCGCCGCTAACGGTTACGACTATCTGGATCGCGGCTATGCCCTGCTCTGCGGCGGAGGCGACACGCTCGACGCGGTGATGCAGGTCATTACCGGCCCGGAAGACGATCCGAATGATGACAGCGTCGGGCTCGGCGGCCTTCCCAACGAAGACTGCGTGGTCGAACTCGACGCCTGCTGCATGCACGGGCCGACGCGCATGGCAGGATCCGTGGCGGCAGTACGCGATATCAAGAACGTCTCGCTGCTCTCGAAGGCTGTGATGGAGAACACCGGCCACGTCATGCTGGTGGGCGAAGGCGCGCAACGGTTCGGATTCGACATGGGTTTCCCGCGCGAAAATCTGCTGACCGATCGCTCGCGCAAGATCTGGCTGATGTGGAAAGAAACCATGTCCAACAAAGACTGGTGGGGTCCAGGCATCGCCAGTCCGAAATATAAGCTGCCGGATGAGAACCAGAACCACTCCCAGTTGTACGAAGAGCAGCAGCACAAGCTGGAGGCGCTTGCCGCGAAGCTCGGTATTGAGCCGGAGTTTCGTGCCGCCGCCGCGCAGCGCGTGCTGCATCCGCCGACCGGAACCATTAATTGTTCGGCATTGAATACGAATGGCGAGATCTCAGGCGCGACCACCACCAGCGGGCTGGCATGGAAGCTGGCAGGACGTGCGGGAGATTCGCCGATCATCGGCGCGGGCTGTTACGTGGATCAGGATGTAGGCGCCGCGGGCGCGACCGGCAACGGCGAAGAGAACATCAAGGTCTGCGGGGCGCACACCATTGTCGAAAACATGCGGCGCGGCATGTCCCCTCAAGAAGCAGGCATGGACGCGCTGAAGCGCATCGTTCGCAACTTCAACGGCGACATGGCCAAGATGCAATATGTCGACATGAGCTATTACATCCTGCGCAAGGATGGCGCGTATGCTGGCGTCTGCATGTGGAGCGGCCCGCCGGAGCACCTGCGGCGCTTCGCGATTAACGATGGGACCAAGCGCTATGAAACCGCGGTAGCGCTGTTCCAGGGCAAGTCGATTGGCTGGCCGCCCATGCCCGAGATGCACCTTGCGCCCGAGCAGAAGAAATAGAATGGTTGCGTAACGCGAAATCGCACAGGAGAGTGCAATGCAGAAGAGCCGTTTGTGGATCGTCGCTGTCGCCCTGATCGCTCTCACCGCAGTCGCTGTCGCACAAAACGATGGCATGCAGAATACCGGCAAGAAACCGCCGCTCAGCCCCCCGGGGCAGGCGACGCTGACCTTTGCCGATGGCAACACCGTAACCATCGACTACAGCCGGCCTTCCATGCGCACCCGCAAAATTTTTGGCGGACTGGTGCCTTATGACCAAGTCTGGCGCACTGGCGCAAACGCGGCTACCAGCCTGAAGACCAGCGTTGACCTGAATATCGGCGGCACAACCGTTCCCAAGGGCAGCTATACGATTTATAGCTTGCCAGGAGCGAGCAGCTGGCAACTCATCGTCAACAAGCAAGTCGGGCCAGTGGGGCACTGAGTATAGCCAGGGTCAGGACCTGGCTCGCATTCCTATGAAGGTTGCGCAGCGTTCCTCGGGACTGGAGACTATTTACGATTTCGTTCGACAAGACCGGCGGCGATTCGGCGACGCTGAAACTTGAATGGGAAAACACCATCGCCAGCGTCGACGTAAAGGAAGCGAAGTAGGGGCGCTCAAAAGCAGATCCATCCTGGGGGTGAAGCCGTCGTCGCGATGACAGTATCCGAGGGTTTGAAAATAAACAGACCTGTACGCGGCGGAAGGGCTTAGAACAGCCATCACACCAGCCGTGAAGCGGCGGCTACGACGTGAGCCCGGGGCGCGAACCCCGGGTGGCCCCGCAAAAAATGTCCTGAGCCGGGGTACCGGCGACAGCGGTCCATCCCACGACGCACATCCTTCCAGCACATCAAACAGCAGATCCCTCGTCGGGCTGAAGCCCTCCTCGTGATGACAATTTCTAATTGTCGCGCCTCTATGACAAATCGAAGGCCAGAATTCAACGGAGGATGGAACGCAGCCAGCGCTACCCACCACTTCACTGGCCGGTAAGCTTCGAGAGCGGAACCGATGCCGCCAGCTCCACTCCAAGAAAGTCGCGCAACGAACGACGGAGATCGCCTTCCGTGCTTAACTGGATTTCTTCCCGCTGGTTGTTCACCGTTACGATGAGCCGCATGTTCGCCAGCGTAATGCGTCCATCGGGCGTGGCGCGGCTGCAGATCCAGCTCTTGGTGAAATGCGACTCCGGCGAGGTCTGATGGAAGGTGCACATCGTCCCGTACTCGCTCAGCTTGTGCGGAACGTCGCGGAAGGCATAAAGCGGCACCTTCCCTTTTCGTCTTCGCGCCGCAATTCCCACTCGTCGCGCACCGGCAGACACGACGTAGCGATGGCCGTTGACCTGATCGGCGCCGCCTGAGCTGGAAGACGATGGGTCGACGAACGAGTCGCCGAAGCCGACATCGACCAGCCACGGCTCGTCCAGTTCGACCTTCAGCAGCATGTGATCGAACTCCGGACCGAAACCGCCGTCCTCGCGGCGCACCCTCGCCGACAGCATCTGCACGCGAAATCCCAGCGCCGTGAGCAGTTCGCCAAACAGGCCATTCAGCTCGTAGCAGAATCCGCCGCGGCGGCGAGCCACGATCTTCTCGTACATGCGGCCGAGATCGAGGTCGATCGGAGCGCCCAGCGGGATGTCGAGATTTTCGAAGGGAACGGTGAACAGATGCTGGCGATGTAGGTTGCGCAGAGTTGTTGCCGAGGGCTTCGCGCGGTCCGTCGTACTCGATGCGCCGAAGATAACCTTCTACATCCATCACAACCTACACCGGCAGCTCGTCTTGCAGCCAGCCTGTTTCCTGCAGCTTCGGCTCCGCGGTCAGATCGAGGACCAGGTTCTCCAGGATCAGACGCTTGCTGGGAGGATTGGAGCGCAACGCCAAGTCGGCCCGTGCAACGCGGCGGATCGCATTGGTCAATTCGCGGCGCGACTTGTAACGGCGCGCCTGGCGAATGATGTCTTCCGCGGCGAAGGGCGGAATGCGAAAGCCCTGCCACAGCGCCTGCCAGAGACGCGCGCGAATCGCGCACGTTGCGTTCCAGGATGACCAGCATCTGGCGAAAAGTCCGGGAGCAGCATGTAGAGATGTCCGATGGCGGCTTCGTCCCCATCGCCCGTGTTGAGGATCGCGTCCAGCACGCTCAGGGCGCGACCGCGATCGTGAGCGGAAATCGCGTCGGTCAATTCATAGAACGATCGCTGCTTGGCCGCGAGCACCAGCGTTTCGACATCGCCCAGGGTAATGCGCTTCTTCTCGCCGACGAAGAGCACCAGCTTCTCGAGTTCATTGGCCACCATCATCATGTCGCTGCCCAGCGAGTCCACCAGTTCGCGCGCGGCGTCGCTGTCGAGCTTCACGCCTTCAGCGCCTGCGGTCTCGACAGCCCACTTCACCGCGTCGCCGTCGTCAACGCGCGCGAACTCCAGGATCGAGCAGCACTCGCCCAGGGTCTCGCGAATGCGCTCGTAGCGGTCCTTGTCGGTCAGGTCCATGCGGCGCGCGTCGGCCGGAATGCTGATGTGGTCGGCAATGAAGACCAGCAGCGCATCGGGATTCGGATTCTTGAAATAGTCCTCGATGGCGGCAAACTCTTCGTCATGTTTGCCGCGCCCGTAGAGATTCTTGATGCCGCGAATGAAGAACACCTGGAACGGCGACATCAGCGACGGGGTGCGCGCCTGGTCCAGCACCTGCTGCAACTCGACGTCGGCCAGGTCCATGTCGTACAGGCTCAGCTCGCGGACATCGGCAGGCACCAGATGCTGAAGAATGGCTTCGCGGCAGCGCTTGCGGAAGAATGCCTCATCGCCAACGAAGACGTAACCGGCAGCCAGCTTGCGCGCCTTGCACATCGGCGACGAAGCGGTCCGAAGCGGCAAAGCTGCGCATCTAGAACGCCTCCAGAGATGGAGCGACCGAGCTCCTTGGAAAAATTCTTGGCCATGCGCTGCACCGCAGGCGCTTCTTCCTCGAAGAAGCTGGAAGGGTCGGTGGATTCCTGATACTGCTCGCGGAACAGGAAGCTGGGATTACTCCACAGCACGTTGCCGTCTTTACTGGCCAGTTTGGTGTTCATGGAGACGGCCACCAGCGAAGTCGAAACGCGGCCGGTTGCGGAATCGAAGGTCAACGGTGCGATATACACGCTGGTGATGGTTCCGGTCAGACATGGCGTCGGCTGTCCCGTCATTGGTCGTGATGATGCGGTAGTTGGTGCGCTCGCGCAACTCCTTAATCAGCGCTTCGGTAAAAGTCTGGCCGATGTGGTAAGTCAGCGAGGCATCCTGTAGACCCGGGACGTACATGGTGTGCAGATCGCTGGGCAGGCGCGGACCATTATTCCCGGTGGTGTGATAGCCGCAGGCAGCGGTCAGGGCCAACAATGCGATCATCGCCGTCGAGGCGATGCAGCGCCTGAGTGCGGAACAGCTCACTGTACCTTTCCTCGCGGCCGGGACGCGATCATGCTCTCGGCACATTCCACCGCACAAAGCGCCGATATCCGCAGATTGTCGGATGCCGCCCACAACCAGAATGCATTCGGCCTCTGCGGATCCTGACGGGCAAACACCTGAATCTGCTCCTGTCCCGCGGCATTCACGTTGCTGGGCGATTCCTCTCCGCCTTGCAGCACATCGACGTGCTCGCCGGATATGGCTGCCACCATCTCCTCGATCTGCGCCGGGCCCTCCAACTCAATGTAAAGCGAAAACGCATGTCCGTGGAAGATGGGAGCCTGCAGCAGCATCAGCGAAGGTACGCTCAGCTTGGTCCTGCACAATGCCGCGGAAGTGGCGTACGATGCGGCTTTCCACCGATGCCAGCGTGGGCGATGATTTCTCGCCGTAACGGTCCAGCAGATTGAACGCTACCTGCGTGTCGAAAACTCCCTTGGGTAACTGCTGGAAGGAGAGCAGGTTTACCGTCTGCTCGTGAAGCTCATCCATGCCGCGGCGCCCGTGTTCCGAGGCCGGTTCAAACAGCGTAGCGATGGCACGAGCAATCTTGCCGATTTTCTGGGCGCGCAGAAGTAACAGGGCAAGCACCACCGACGCCGGATGTGCGACGATCACCGGAGCTTCGCTGAAATCCACCTTGCGGGTCGCGTCCAGCTCGCGCTCGATCCAGGGTGCGCGCAACAGAGCGTCGGGCCGGTCCTCCAGCGCATAGGACAAGTCGATAATGTCGCTCCCGGCCTGGCGCGCCAGCAGCCAGGTCTCGCGAGTGAAATTCTCGTCAGCGGCGAAGAAGGTGAAGTCGACGCCGTCCAGATGTTCGGGAAGCACGCTCTGAATGAAGGTGGGCTCTTCGCCTACAGCTTGCAACTGGCCAAGCGAGTCTTCGTCGTCCAGCAGCCGGATATCGGTTGCAGGAAAGTTACGGTCGCTGAGGACCTCTTTCAGTTCTCGACCTTTCAGGGTGGCGGCGCCCACAATGGCGACACGGAACAGGCCACCCCAATGGCCTCCTTCAGTGCGGGCTGCGGAGGGATTGTTCGAATCACTTTTCATCAAGCGTGTGAGGCCTCGTCCTGCGGTGGCGGCGGCAACGTTGGCCGGCGAAATACAAAATAGAGCCGCGCGATCACTCCCGAAAGAATATAGATCAGCGCCAGTGCGAACAGTACATACTGCGACGACAGGATGATCAGCGCAATCGCAATTCCCATCACGATGATCCATCGGAAATTTTGCGGCTGGCGGAAGTTGATGCCCTTAAAGCTGAAGAACCGCCAGGTGCTGACCATCAGGAATGAAATGATGGCGAGAAAGACTCCCCAACCACAGGAGAGCCACCAGATCTGCAGCGGTGCGCCCTGAACCAGGTGAACGACTGCAGCGATGGTACCGGCTCCGGCGGGAATCGGCATGCCGACGAAATACTTTCGTCCGGGCCGCCCGGGATTCGATGGCTGCGGATTGACCTGGATGTTGAAGCGCGCCAGTCGCGAGGCTCCCGCGAGAACAAACGCGAAGGTCATCACCGCGCCAATGCGAATCACCTGGGTCCGCCATTCCAGATTGCCTTCCATCGGCAGCATGCGGAAGCCCCACATCCAGGCCAGCACGGCAGGCGCTATACCGAAGGTAATGACGTCGGCAAGCGAGTCGAGCTCGCGGCCGAAATCGCTGGCCGTGTTGGTGAGACGGGCAATGCCGCCATCGAAGAAGTCGAGCACGATGGCAATTCCAATAGCCTTGGCTGCCAAATCGAAGTGCCAGGGATCGGCGGCTGTGCCCTGAATAGCCTGCGCGATGGCATAGTATCCCGCGGCCATATTGCCCGCGGTGAACATCGATGGCAGCAGATACAGACCCTTGCGTGGACGGCGCCGCACCGGACCAGCTTGTTTGCGGATACGAATTCATCGCACCTCCGCCACATCGCGCAGACGAGCCGCATGAGGTTGAGGCTGCGCAATAGCCAGCACGGTTGAACCACCTTTAACGATGTCGCCCACGCTGACCTTCATGTCGGCACCGGCGGGAAAGATAACGTCAGTCCGCGAGCCAAACTTGATAAGCCCGACGCGCTCTCCGCGTTCAAGCTTGTCGCCGACCTTCTTGGTGAACACGATACGGCGCGCCAGCAGCCCCGCGATCTGCTTGAAGACCACAACGCCGGCATCGCCGCGCACGGTCACGATGTTCTGCTCGTTCTGCTCGGCGGAAACCGCGCCCATCGCGTTGCCAAACTTGCCCTTCTGGTAGCGGATGTCTTCTATTACGCCGGTAATGGGCGAGCGATTCACGTGTACGTTGAAGACGTTCAGGAAGATGCTGATCCGGGTCTTGGGCTCGCCATCCTGCTGGATCACGGAGATGTCGGTGACTTTGCCGTCGGCAGGCGAGACAATCGCTCCCTGAATGGCTGGGATGCGCCGCTCCGGATCGCGGAAGAACCACAGGAAGAACGCAGCCAGCAGCAGCGGAACGGCGGCGAGCACCGGCATCGTCAGCCAGCCAACGAGCGCCGCAATCAGAATGAATGCCAGTCCGTAATAGATGCCGTCGCGAACCATGGGCGTCTACTGATTATAGAGCCTCAGGGTAAGTAGAGGCTCGCATAGAGAGTAATGCGGGTCCACAGGTCAGGCGTGTCATCCTGAGCGGAGCAGCGCCTGCTTTTGGCGCTGCGGAGTCGAAGGACCTCTATCTTGGCACGCTTACCGCGCTACTTCGTTCCCACAATCTCCCGGGCTAGTTCATCCATCCGCTGCTGCACTTCCTGATACTTCTCACCTGTCGACGGCCCGGTAAACCCGGCCAGGATCGCCTTCACATGACCCGAGCGGTCGATGAAGATCGAGGTGGGAAATGCGCCAAAGCCTTCCAGCTGGGGAAGTGTCTTCGCGATCTGCCCTTGATCCGTGGTTCCGGCGAGCAGCAGGGGGAACGTCAGCCCGAACTTCGCGCGATAGATGCCGATCTGCTGCAGGCTGCGCTGCTGGTCGTCGGTGTACTCGTAGGCGAGGCCTACAATCTGCAAGCCCTGGCTGCGATATTTCTGGTAAAGCTTTTCCAGTACTGGCGCTTCATCGTGGCAGTTGGGGCACCAGGTGCCAAAGATGTCGACGATCAGAGGCTTGCCTGCAAACTCCGGACTGTTCTGGTCAACCGTCTTGCCCGACTGATCGACGCCGTTGAAGCGAAACGGCTGCTGCGGATCTTTGACCTTGGTCAGGGTTTCGGACAGCGCATTGGGATCAGCCGCCGCTTTATCCTTGCGGCGCTCCGCAGTAAACGGCTCAAGCGCCACCACTCCGCCCTGCTGGCCCTTTAGGGTGCCGTCGGGCAAAAGCTTGCCATCGATCGCCAGCACGTGGATGCCGTCGAATCGGCTCAGATGAAAGAATGTCTGGCCTTCGAGATCGTGATAAACCGTGCCATGCAGCAAGCCAGTATCGCCACTGACCGGCTCAATGATTCCGGTGATGGGCACATCGCTGCCACCTTCTGCATCTTTCCCCTGCTCGAAATGCGCCAACGTCGTTTTTTCGGCGCCCTTTTCCTCCGGCCAGGTGAAGATCCAATCGCCCGTGAGCGAGGGTCCGGTCCAGGGCTCGCTGGCGGCCGGTTTGCGATGCGGCACGAGTTGAACCGGAATATGCACTACGCCCTTGCTGGTCTGGCGCGAGTAATCGCCCTCCAGTGCATTCAGAGCGACGTAGCGCATCGTGAGCTGGCCATCGTAATAGTCCATGCGAAGCGTCAGCACATTGTCCTTGAACTCCGCGCTGCTGAAGGCCTGGCGGTCGGTGGCGTTCACCAGGGTTGCATGCAAGACATCGCCCTGCCGCTGGAAGTCAATACCAAACGTGACATCGCCCGCTTTGCTCTGTATGGTGCCGTCCCACAGACCGGTCAGGGGCGCAGCCTCAGGTTTAGGAGGCCGCGTCTGGCCCGACACAAATACCGAAAGCACAAGACAGCAGGCTGTCGCTAAGGCTGCACGGCGGGCGAAAGCGGAGCCCATGGATGTCGTGAATTTAGTGCGAAAATCGAGTAGACGCATCAACTGAGAATACCGCAATCACAGTCACGCAGGCAGGCGGATCGCTTCGGCGGATTTCCCTCCCAAGACAGGCCACGTCCACGAAGCATGTTGATGGCCTTGCATGACCAAGGCTACGGAGAGTTGCGGGCTGCAGGCAGGGATTACGGGAGGCGGCTGAGACCCATGTCTTTTCCGCCGGATATACGCGGTTAATGGCTACTAAACGGCCAGGTGCGAGGAGCGATACTGCTGCTCCAGAGTTTCCATCTGGTCCTTCAGGTGAAGTTTCAGCTTCTTCAGTCGCACTTCCTCGACTTTTTCTTCTTCGGAGAGATATTTCTTTTGAATCAGGGAGTCGAGGCGCTGGGAGTACTGGGTATGCTCATCTGCCAAACGGCGAAATTCCTCATTACTCGAGAGAAGCTGATCGCGTACCTGAGTTGCCATTCACTGAACCTCCGATGAATCTACGATGAAAACGCTAGCATACGCCCTACTCTGCTTCAAGCGCATTTGTCACGAAATCGAAACCAAATATTTAAGCAGCAAGGCATCCTCAGCCGGGTTGGCATAGTAGCTTGGACGCCGGCCAGCCTCAAGAAATCCAAATTTTTTGTAGAGTTGGCGGGCTGGATCATTCGATTCGCGGACCTCCAGCAACACCGAAGTGGCTCCCTTCTCCCCAGCTTGGTGGAGAAGCGCGCCGACCAACTGGCCGCCGATGCCGCCACGCCGTCGGTCTGGCGCGACCACCACGTTCTCAAGCTCCCAATCGTCGATATCGCAGCGGGCGATCAGGAATCCGCCTACGTCGCCGCCTTCGCCGGCAACCAGCGCCAAGCGCTTCGGCGCCTCGGGAGCGAACAGCACGTCGTACTCACGCTCCGACCAATGCGCGGCCGTTTCGGCCTGCTGCTCGAGCGAGCGCATATGGAGGATATCGGCGGGAGTGGCGGGGCGGATTAGCATGGAATAGGAGGCTGGTGGAGACCCGGCCTCCACAGGCGCTGAAGACTCTTCCGCAAAAGTCGATGGGGCGCAGCTTTGGCTGCGGCGAACAGACGCATCTTCAGTATTGTAAGGCGGCTTTGGCCTGCGACAAAGACCTGTCGGCTGAAGCCGACTCTCATCCCGGAAAACGTCTCTGCGCGCAGTTTCTGCTGAGAAGTCAGATCTTTGATTTGCATCGAAGGCGCCCTATTGTTCCGGCTATCGGGATGACCTGGCCGAGGAATTGTTTGGAACAGAGTGTATTCTTAATCATGCGCTTCTTATCGGCCCAGTGTCGTGTCTGCAAGGGTGACCAGTTCAGAGCTGAACCTCCCGAAACTTGGGTTGAACGGATCATTCTGCCTCGCCTGTTTCTCTGCCCTGGGCGGTGTATCACTTGCCACAAACGGCGATATCTCCCCACGTTCCAGCGGTGGACGGCGCTGCCCAACTCGTGGCGCTGAGGCGTACGGCTACGTTGTCGGCTGGAAAAGGCTCCTCGATCATGGAATGTCCTATCTGTTACAGCGAGCTTTTGAAGATGTGGAGCACGGGCCACGACCCATCCCCTGGGCCTGTGCAACTCCAGTGGAAGTGCAGAGTGTGTGGCGGAAGGGTTACCAGGAACAACTTGCGCCCCGTTTCAAACACCGAAACGGCGGTCGACTGACGCGCCCCCTCCTGTGGACATGCTCGGTTTGATTCTGCCCGCGTATTTCGTAAAGCTCTGATTACTTAAGCGGCTTTAGGTTGAGGACAGCACAAGTCGCGCTGGCACTGTGACTGCGGTTTCGTCATGCCCGGGCTATTGCCGAAGGAAAGGCGTAGACTTAAATATCCCACGGTTTACTCAAGACGCTGATAAACGTGTTTACCTGATGGAGCGAAGGGGAATTGCAAATCACCTTGCCGCCGCCAGCCAGAAATCGGGTCGCGTGCCACTTGCAGAGGTGACTAGAGATGAAAGTAAAACCTAATCGAAAGTTCGATCCGGGGTTGTTTCTCGCCACGATTGGAGATGGACGGAAGATCCTCCCTTTCAAAAAAGGGCAGACCGTCTTTGCCCAAGGTGGCCCCACGGACTCGGTGTTTTACGTGCAGAAGGGCAAGATCAAGCTGACTGTCGTTTCGCATGCCGGTAAGGAAGCTACGGTCGGAGTTCTGGGAGAGGGCAGTTTTTTCGGAGAAGGCGGTCTTGCGGGTCAGGCTCTTCGTATGGGCTCAGCGTCGGCGATGACGGAGTGCACGATTCTGCGAATTGACAAGAGCGCCATGATCAGAGCCCTTCACCGGGAGCGGTCGTTCTCAGAATTATTCGTCTCGCACTTGCTGGCGCGCAACATTCGCTACGAGGAAGATCTTGTCGATCAACTCTTTAATTCCAGCGAGAAAAGACTGGCGAGAATACTTCTGTTACTGGCTCACTTCGGCAAGGAAGGCAAACCGGAGGTCGTCATTCCAAAGATCAGCCAGGAGTCGCTGGCCGAAATGGTCGGCACTACGCGCTCCCGCGTAAGCTTCTTCATGAATCGCTTCCGTAAACTCGGATTCGTCGAATACGACGGCGGCGGAATGCAGGTGCATAGTTCCCTGCTCAACATAGTGCTACACGACTGAAACCGATTTCCAAAACCACTTCTTTGTGATCTACGGCTTCCACTCGAACGGGGCTATATGGCGTACCACTCGTGCGGTCGGCAAGCCGTGGTAGCGCTTGCCACAGGTCAAGCAGATCGCCCCGACTTGCCTGACGCCTGTCTCTCGTTGGATATCGTTCTCCCGGGTTGTGATAGAACCTGAAATAACCGGACCCTTGCAAGCGGCACAATCGAATGCTGCGAGGTGGAGATAGTGTTTTCTAATAACCAACCTACTGTTTCTGACAATGCGACCGATATCAAGATCTTATCCGCGGCCGATGGAGGATGCCTGAGCGCAACCGCTCAGCTGCGTCATTTCCATCCTGAGCTTCTTTGTCTGATTGAATTGTCCCACACGGTCGCGGCACTTTTCTTTCATTATCGGCCGGCTCGCATCCCATTGGATGGTCACTATTGATCAGATTTACAGACTCGGTCTCCAAGATAATGATCTTGCGTCGAAAATGCTTCGGAGTTGGCCTTACACTGCGGTCTACTGCCTGATCTCAAGCTCTCAGATCCCTGGCCGCCCTTAAGGAGACACATATGCTCTGGACAGTCTTTGCTGTGTTGCTGATCCTGTGGGGACTCGGCTTCAGCTTCCATATCGCAGGCAGTATGATTCACCTTTTGCTGATGATTGCCGTAGTCGTGCTGGTCATCAATCTGGTATCCGGCCGCCGGACAGTCTGATCTTTGCGACGCATCCGCGCCCTCACAAGTAATCTCACAAAGTAACGCTAAACAATCGACGATTAAGGAAATATTAGTTGAAGCTATTCGCAATTGGCTTGTTGCTGTTGTTACTGAGACCGCAGAAAGCCAATAGCTGAGACTAGCCGGCGGCCGGCTCAAGCCGGGGCGCCGGTAAATAAAGTCCGCAGTGTTGTAGCAGGATGGGGGCATGGCAAGCCCTCCGATCGACACCGTCTAGGCTCACCAGCATCCTGAATGGTGAGCAGATAGGATCCTATGTCGTTGCCTAAGACGCTGCCCTTCAGAAGACCATTGAGAATTGGGAGCTCATTGTCGCACCGGAGTGTGCCTGCGCAGGTAGTCGACCCGACGATCAATCTCGCGCTTCCCAGCCGGATCGCAGTCATTGGAAATTATCTTCCCCGGCAGTGCGGGATTGCCACTTTTACAACCGACCTGTGTGAAGCTGTTTCGAATGAGTACGGCACCGAGCGGCTATTCGCCTTGCCGGTGAATGATCCCGAGTCTGAATACGATTACCCGGAGCGGGTTCGATTCGAGCTGACCGAAGAGAAGCTATCGTCCTACCAGGACGCGGCCGAGTTCCTCAACTTCACCAATGTCGACCTGGTATGCGTGCAGCACGAATACGGAATCTTCGGTGGGACAGCCGGCAGCCACATTCTGGAACTGCTGCGGAACCTCCGCATGCCCATCGTGAGCACCCTGCACACCGTGCTGCGTGAACCGAATCCCGAGCAGCATCGGGTGATGGTGGAGTTGGCAGAGCTCTCCGACCGGCTTATCGTCATGAGCGACCACTCCTCTCAATTTCTCCAGGAGATCTTCCAGGTTTCCCCGGAAAAGATCGACGTCATTCCGCACGGCGTGCCCAACCTGGCATTCGTCGATCCCAATTTTTATAAGGATCGCTTCGGAGTCGGAGGCAAGTCGGTCTTGTTGACCTTCGGCTTGCTCTCGCCCAATAAGAGTGTCGAAACCGTTATTCAGGCGCTCCCGCGCATTCTGTCTCACAACAGCAATGTTATGTACATCGTCGCCGGCGCCACTCATCCTCATATCAAACGGCGCGAGGGCGATAAATACCGCGAGTCGCTACAGGCGCTCGCCAGGGACCTCGGAGTCGAGAAGAACGTCATATTCCATAACCGCTTTGTCAGCCCGGAAGAGATGATGGAGTTCATCGGCTCGGCCGACATCTACATCACCCCGTACAAGAACGAGGCGCAGGTTGTTTCCGGGACCCTGGCTTATGCTCTGGGTGCGGGCAAGGCGGTCATCTCGACGCCGTATTGGCATGCGCTTGAGCTGCTTGATCAACAACGCGGTGTACTGGTTCCATTCAATGACCAGAACGCGATTGCGGAGCAAACCATTCGGCTCCTGGAAAATGAAGCTGAACGGCATGCTATGCGCAAGCGTGCTTATCTGTACTCGCGCAACATGGTCTGGAAAAGCGTGGCCCAGGAATACATGCGCAGCTTCCAGAGAGCACGGGCTGAGCGCATGTGGAACCCTCGCGTGGTTAGCGCCAATCCCGCCATAGCCACTGGTGTAGACAGCTTGCCACCGCTGAGGCTGAACCATCTCGCTCGTATGACCGACGACACTGGCATGTTGCAACACGCCGTGTTCGCCGTTCCGAATTATCACGAAGGCTACACCACTGACGATAATGCTCGCGCCCTGATCGTCTCGATTCTGGCCGAGCCCAGCGCGATGAACGCGGAATCCGCGAAAACCCTGGCCTCGCGATACCTGGCTTTTCTCTGGCTCGCCTTCAACACCGCCAACGGAAGGTTCCGCAACTTCCTGAGCTATGACCGTCGGTGGCAGGAACCACAGGGATCGGAAGACAGTCACGGCCGGGCGTTGTGGTCGCTTGGGAACCGCGATCCATCAGACCGCGCAATGAAAATCTGCGAGGCCTTGCGGGGCATCTGTTCGAGCTCGCAGTTCCAGTGACGCTGACTTTTACCAGCCCGCGAGCATGGGCCTTCTCCTTATTCGGAATACAGGAATATCTGGATCGCTTTCCTGGCGACAGGACCGCGCAAAGACAGAGAGACACCCTTGCCGGGAAGTTGCTGAATATCTACCAGGTCACCCGCACGCCGGTCTGGAACTGGTTCGAAGATAGTTTGTCGTATTCCAATGCCCGGCTGTCGCAGGCGTTGTTGCTGGCCGGCTCGCGTACCTCCAACCAGGAATGGCTTACGGCAGGCCTGGAGTCGCTCGACTGGCTTGAAAAACAACAACGCTGCAACGTCAACGGACACTTTCTTCCCATCGGTTCCCAAGGCTTCTTCAGCAAGGGAGGCGATAAAGCCCGGTTCGACCAGCAACCGCTGGAGGCAAGTGCAACGGTGTCAGCTTGCCTGGAAGCCTATCGCGCCACCGGAGACGAATGTTGGCACACCCGAGCGTGGACTGCATTTAACTGGTTTCTGGGAGATAACGACCTGAAGACTTCCTTGTATGACGCCACCACCGGCGGCTGTCGGGATGGTCTTCATCCCGATCGAGCCAATGAAAACCAGGGAGCGGAGTCCACGCTGTCCTTCTTAATGGCGCTGATAGAGATGCGTAAACTTCGCGAGGTTGCAGTTGCAGCTCCGGGAGCACACTTGGACTAAGTGCCGGCGCAATGGGTGCGCTTGTGCACTTTCAATACTTCTGGAATATCAATTCATGTTTTGTGAAATGACTCATGACTCTAACTCTTGACATGATCGGCTCCATCGACTCCACCGAGTTACTTCTACGCCGGCATCCCTGCTAATCCGATCTTGACCAGCAAAGATTGGCCCTACCGGATTAATAGCGTATTCAATCCGGGAGCAACCCTGCTCCCCGACGGCTCAACCCTGCTGTTGTGCCGGGTGGAGGACCGGCGCGGCCTCTCGCATCTCAGTGCAGCTCGCTCCAAGAACGGAGTGGATGGGTGGATCATCGATCCCACGCCAACCTTGATGCCCCATCCTGAGGAGTACCCGGAAGAGCTTTGGGGCATCGAGGATCCGCGTATCACCTATGTTCCCGAGTTAAAGCAATACGCCGTGGCTTACACTTCCTACTCTAAGGGTGGTCCGGGAGTGTCGCTGGCGCTTACCAGCGACTTTCGGAACTTCGAGAGATTCGGCGTCATCATGTCGCCGGACGATAAGGATGCCGCCCTCCTGCCACACAAGATCGGCGGACTCTGGGCGCTCATTCATCGACCGATGACGCCACTGGGATGCCATATCTGGATCTCGTACTCCCCTGATCTGCGGCATTGGGGCGGCCATCGAGTGATGATGGAAGCTCGCAAAGGAGCATGGTGGGACGCGAACAAGATTGGTTTGTCCTCCCCGCCAATCCAGACGCCGCGGGGATGGCTCGTGCTGTACCACGGGGTGAAGCAGACGGCCTCAGGATCGCTGTACCGGATCGGCCTGGCTCTGTTTGACATTGACAAGCCGGATAACTGTCTTGTTGCGCGGCGATTCCTGGATCTTCGGGCCGGAAGCCGACTACGAGCGTGGAGGCGATGTGCACGACGTGGTCTTCCCGTGCGGCCACACGATAAGTCCCGACGGAGATACGCTCAATATCTATTATGGTGCGGGCGATTCGTGTATAGCGCTGGCTCAGGCAAGCCTGCAACTCTTTATTAAGCTGGCTGGATAGTAACGGCAAGCCGGGTCAAACTGAACGGTAATAGCGAACGACAATCGGAGTAGATCCGAAACCTTGGTCCTCGCGATTGCAACGTCGAGCTTATTGACATCACTCGCGAGCGCAGTTCGAAATAATGATCTCTCGTCTTTGCAGCAGCGCACGAAGACGATCCCCCTTATTCCCCTCACAATCATTCTGAGACGGTACTGCCGTCTTAGGCTTCCGGAAGACACAGGCTCGGTAAATCCAGCTGTCTTCAAATCTCGAGGAAACAATGAAAAACCTATATGTGGGAAATATCGAAAAGACTACGACCGAAGAAGATATTAAGACGGCCTTCGCAACCTACGGAGCGGTTGAGGTCGTCTCGATCATTAAGGACCAGACCACCGGCCTTCCTCGTGGATTCGGCTTTGTAGAAATGACGGAGGACAAAGACGCGCAGGAAGCAGTCCAGGGTCTGAATGGTTCCCTTATGGCAGGTCGCACAATCAATGTGAGCGAGGCTCGTGCGAAAACGCACAACGATCGCTCACGAAGCTCCAAGTAGCGGGACCAACGATCCAGCGGCCGGAAATGTTAGCCACGCCACCAGATGGAACTGCTTGCCAGGCGCGGTAAAGGAAAGAATTAGTGTTAAAGGGCTTCGCCGCGCCGCTGCAGGTCGGTAGTTGTGGCCTGACGGTCAGTCCTGCAGTAGGAATGTGCGTAGCGATCGATTGACTCGAACTGTGCCGTTGTAGCTGATGAGGCCCAGCTCCCGGAATCGATTCATGAAGTGGCTCACCCGGGAACGGGTAGTGCCGACCATTTCGGCGAGAGTTTCCTGACTGATCTTGATGAGCACGGGTTCGGGACCGGATTCTGGTCCGGAATTCGCCAGAAGTAATAGAAGCCTTGCCAGCCGCTTTTCGCTGGAACTGAAAATCTGGTCAACCACATCATCTTCAATTCGGCCGATTCGCGCTACGAGGTAGGCAATGAATAGCTTGGCAAAAGCTGGCTCTTGTTGAATGATGCGCGCGATGGTAGCCTTGCTCACTCGGACGAGGGTAGAAGGCTGGATTGCCATCGCGCTGAACATCCGCAACGATGTTTTTCCTAGACAGCCTTCCCCAAATAGATCACCTTTTCGCAAGATAGCCAGTACGGCTTTTTTCCCGTTTTTCGCCCTCACCATTAACTTCACATTGCCACTTTGAAGATAGAACACGGCGTCAGACTTGGTTCCCTGCTCGAAAACTATTTCGTTATGTTTGTAGTGTCGCGAGGTTGAATGTTGCGCAATCCGCTTGAAAAGCGCGGGAGAGCTTAACGGATAAACAGTCTTGTCTGCCATACAGCGTTCCTGGGGCGGCCTTGTAAGCCGGTAACAGGTCGAGGCTACCTGTTGAATGCACGGTTTGCTGAGCAATAATGCTCACTGCAACAGAGAAGGGAGGCCGGGCGCGACTCAGGAACCAATACTCACAAGTGTTTCTCCAGAATCTTCGCGTGGCTGGCGCCAACCCTGGTATCCGGACCTGGTTCTCGGCATCGCAAGTTGCGGCATCGGTTGGCCCGCAAATAACTTTCGGCAAGGCTTCGCGAGCCAGCGCGCCCAGCGGGTGGACCATGAACCACGCGCGCTGTCAGCGGCAATACCCGTATCCGCGTACATCTGCCGGTAAATCTTGGAAATCAAGACGAACGTCAAGCGTCCCTTCACCGACCTAAGAAAATGCGAGCGTTGCCAGATAGATCCCATGCTGTAGTAGCTGTTCCAGACGCCCTGCGTGCGCTGCCGGATTTCGTCTGTGGACATCGTGGGGTGCGGGCTGTAGAGCTTCGGGCGCTGCGAGTGCGGAATCAGCCAATGTCGCGTGATCGGAACGCCGGCCACTTCAGGCGCTGCGGTTCCCAGGTCGGCTTCCCAGCGGTTGAAATCCACCGTGCCCGGAAACGGAGTTAACATCACGAACTGAGCAAACGTCAGGTCCGACCTTTGAGCAATCGCAGCAGTAGTAGCAAAGGTGTCGGATCGATCACTGGGCAGGCCAAAGATAAATGATCCCAGAACATGGACGCCGTGCTGGCGGAAGGTCTGCAATCGTTCGACTAGACTATCTCCCGCAAGATTAAAGTCTTTGTACACATCCTTCAGTCCCGCCGGAGTCACCGACTCGATCCCTACCAAGGCTCCTTTAATATGCGCTGCCTTCATCGCATCCAGGAACTCGGGATCCTCTGCCGCCTCCATGGTGATCTGGGTAAAGAAAACGGTATCGGAGGGAAGCTCGGCCAGGGCCGCCATCAATTCGAAGCGCTCCGCGCGAATGCTTTCCAGCTCCCGCAGACGCTCTGAATTCTGGCGAGCTGCCAACTTCAGATCGTTAAGGCTTACGGGATAGAAGTTGTCATCGGCCAAGGCGATGTAGCGAAACCCGATGCGTCGCAGCTCGACAATCTCGGCTACGACTGCGTCTGAAGAACGCTGCCGCGGACGCTGTCCGTCAGTTCGCCACACGGAGCAGAAAGAGCAATGCTTCGGACAGCCGCGAATGGTTTGGACCGAAGCCCACATATAGGACTTGCGCGGGATGAGGTCCCATCGGGCAGCTACGAAATCGTCAGCTGCAATCCGCCCTCCTTCGTAGATCGGTTTCGGAGCCGAGCGCGAACAGTCGTCGAGCACGCGGGCCCAAACCACATCCCCATCGCCTTTGACCACGGCGTGGGCACCCCCGAACCGATGCGCCTCGTCCGGATAAAGCGTGGCGTGGATGCCGCCGAAGACAACGTAAGCGCCGCGATCGCGCGCCGCCCGGCCGATGTCGTAGCCTCGCAGCGCGTTACCTGTGTGGATGCTGATGCCCACCACGTCGCCTTCGTGGATCCGCAGTGGGTCGCTTTGCTGGAGGGTCTCATCGACCAGCACGGGATCGCCGAAGCGTTCGGGGGTTGCCCCGGCCATGACGTAGAGCCATCGCGGCGTGATAACGGCCGTTCCAAACGAACCGTTGCTGGGATTGATCAGGTGAACTCTTGTCCGGTGAGGCGCGATTCTTAAACTCGGCTGCTGAATAGGAACCTCTGGTCCGCGAGTTGATCTCAGAAAACCTTCGACGATGCGACTCGCATGGGGAACGTCCTCCACCGGCTGGATGTCGCCGTTTGAAGATCGCGCCCGTTTTGATTACCCCATTGCAGACTTAGGCGGTCAGCAGATTGAGATTGCATCCAATGTATAAAACTGCTCATCCCAAATCTGATCAAAATTGCACACTCTCGCAGAAGTCCGGCTGGCTTCTTATGGGCTGGCAGCAACGCTTCCACTGGGTCCGCACAGACCGGCCCCGTGGCCAGAGCTCACTACTCCCATCCCCTGGTCCGACTGGATCCATGGCTTTCCAGGAACGGTGAATCCCGTGCTCAATCGGCGTGTGCGTTTGGCTGAACTTCGTCGTTTGCCAGGCAGGAGTTGGTCTGCTCGCAGGGCGTTGTCGTCTCAAGATAGGGGGCCCGGGCGGCACGGATCCATGCGGTCAGGTCCTGGCAACTACCGCCTCGGTGCCGACCGAGCGAGTACTTGCAAGCACCAGGTCGGCGGACACCAGCACGAGCGATATCCAGAAGAGATCACCCACCAGTAAATGCAGAATCTGCAGCCAGACGGGGGCCAGAAGCAGCACGTTCATGAAGCCGATGGCGAGTTGCGCCATCAGGATGATGATTACGGGCATTGCGGATCGCAGGAGACGGGTTCGGCGCGACGCCTTGCCGATAAGCCATATCACGTAACCTGCAGCAAGCACGGCGATCGCCGGATGAAGCAGTCGAAAGTGCAGCAGAGTGGGAGCTCCGGGATTGAAGTCTTGCATTACGGAGGTGCGCAACGACGTCGCCGGAAATAGCGTATCGCCGAGGGCCGCTACCGCCCCAGTAATTCCAACGACCATCACGGCAAGCAAGCCCGCCCCAATCGCGACGATTTCTCCGGGACTTTGGATCAGCGTGAATTTGCCGCCACCTTTTGACAACCAGGCCGCGGTGAGCGAGAGGGTCGCGAGCAGCAAGAGCGTATTGCCAAAATGCAGACACAGAAAGAAAACTCGGCCGGCAGATCTGTCTTGGGCCACATGATCCAACAGCACCAGGGCCGCTCCCAGCAAGGCTTCATTTGCCAGGAAGACAGCTGCGAGTATGGCAGAATAACGGGCCCAGTCGCGTCGGGACGTCACTCGCCAGCACCAGATCACGAGACCAGCGACCATCAGCAACGCAATGCCACTGGTCACGCGGTGCGTGAACTCAATTATGGTTTGCGTCCTCGCGCTCGTACCTAGAACATTGCCGTTGCAGAGCGGCCACTTGTTGCCACACCCCGCACCCGAACCGGTGGCCCTCACATATGCCCCCCAGAGCACAACGGCCACATTGCAACCGAGAGTTGCCCATGCAAAGCGAGCGGCTGGCATGGTTCGTGGACGAGAGCTGGACACCGGGGTGTTCTGCCAATGACTCATTAACTTCAGCCTATCAAAGATCTAACGTCGCGTATTGCGTCATAGCCTCACAGGATTGCACAACGTCATCGATGATGCTCAAAGGCGATGAAAAGGGTTCGGTGCCTTCCGCGTGTGGACTACATGAACCCAAGGGTCGACGACTAAGCCCTAAACTTGGCTTCCGATCAATACACCATGCGCTTCTGCACCGTGTCTTTGCTAGCCAGCGAGAAACGGGGTTCGGGTGCCACCGTACCGTTGCCCAAAATCTGCCCGGCGACGTAATCCCCCAACGCCGGTCCATGCTTGAAACCGTGGCCAGAGCCGCCGCCAACCAGCCACACGTTGTCCATCTCCGGATGGCGATCCACCAGAAAATCTCCGCTCGAGGTATTTTCGTACTGGCACACGCGGGTCTCGACAATGGGGGCGTGGCGCAATTCCGGAAAGCGGCGGGCCACGTAGCTTCGCATCCATTCCGCAGATTTTTGCGAAACGATCCGCGACTGGGTATCTGGATCTATGCGCTCCCCGTGGCGATCGAGGGCGATCTTAAACCCCCGGCTCTCCAGGTCCGGCATGCCGTAGATGCCATCATTCACAAAGAACCAGACCGGCATTGCCGGAATGGCAAACTGGACGTTACCGGCGGGCACGCCAAAAAAGAAGACCTCCTGGCGGGTAGGGAAAATCCTTTCCCCCAGTAACTCGGGAAATATCTTCCCCAACCAGGCGCCACAGGCAAAAACATATTCGTCCGCGGCGATGCGCTCCCCGTTGCTGGTTTCAATTTCTGGCAGCTTGCCCTTGCCTGCCGGAGTGTTTACCGATGCCTGCAAGTAGGTCACTCCCTCAGCCACGGCGGTTGCGACTACCGCCTGCACCGCCCGACGCGCCATCAGCACTCCGTGCTGCGCTTCTAACAGGCCCCAGTCCACGCCGTCAAAGTTGAACTGCGGATAGCGGCGCTGCAATTGCTCGTGGTCTAGACGTTCGGTGGGGATACCGAGTTTGGTCAGAGTTGCGGCGGTCTGTTTTACGTAAGCATCCTCTTCGCGCGCCAGCCACAACACCGGGCAAGGGTGATACAGATCAGCACCAGTCGCAGTAAACAGCTCCCTCCAGAGGGTGAGTGAGCGTATCGCCCATTGCGCGTAAAGCTCGTCAGCCCCATAACCGGCGCGGATAATACGCGATTCCCCACCCGAGCTGGCGCGCGCATTGGCCGGTCCATATTCGTCGAGCAGAATGACCTGCTTGCCACCCTGGACCAACCGCAGCGCCGTCCACACTCCAAATACTCCCGCGCCGATTACCGCTACATCAAACGTTCTAGAGTTGGTTCTCACGGCCATCCGCCCGAAGTTATCTTCAGAATCCGATTAGCCCGGCTCGAATCAGCGCAGACCAATCCGGAGAATCATCTGCGGCCTTACCCGCCGTATTGATATGCTCGCGCTCCTTCAATTCAGGGAAAGGGAGACCTCCGGTGACCAGCCGGCCTCGGTCATATAGCAATTCATCCAGCGTGCCGTTCAACAGGAGCTGGTAGTTCCAGGGCTGGGGATTTCTCACGTCCGCGGCGATCTGAGTGTCGAGCGTCGTGGTGCAATTTCGAGTCAGCGCGTTGTACCACTCAGGGTGAACTCGTAACTTGTCCAGGTAGTCGGCATAAAGGAGAAATATCTCTCTCGCCCTGTCCGCCGACACGGTCGTGCGATAGAGGAAGACTTGCTCGTGCGTTCGGTAATTTGTGCGCAAGCGAATGACGTCGCGTTCGTCGGCAGTGATGAAGATCAGCTCGTACTGTCGAAAGAATCCGAGAATGGCAGAGTACGACTGGCCGGCTTTGTAGCGCGCCTCAATCGAGAAAGCAATGTGGTCGTGGTCTCCGAACTGGAAACTGACAATCGGATGGCCGATATATTTCGGCCCCCAGGTAGTGAAGAAAAGGTCGGCGTAACGGAGTTGCGAAAGATAAACCGTCCGGTCACTCCAGCAATTCGTGTAATCGGTCTTGCTGATGTAGTCACAGTTACGCAGATTGTGAATGGTGACCTGATCCCCGTTGATCGAGATCGATGCCAGGCGAGCGGTGTCCGCTTGCCAATCGCCATCGTTCGACGGCTTTAGGCTGAGCCACCACACCAGCACGACCATGAAGCCTGCGCAACACAGGGCAGCGGCCCAAAGCCGGCCTTTGACTGTGATCAGGACCGCGAGAATTGCGAGGACGTAGATGACCGTAACCGCCACCCGCAGCGCTGGCACCCGAAAATCGACCCAAAGGGCCGCCACCGCCCATAGGTTGAGCACGGTGAGCACGAACCACATGACCACAAGCCCAAGCATCCGCAGCGCTTTCGAGCCACTGGTATTCATGATTTCTCAACTCTCGAAACCAAGTCTAATCCACTCAGGGGACGGGGCGTGCGATCCAGTCTGGTTTCGCAGCTCTGAGGTTGGTTCGGTTGCGTTCCGTACGTCCTGGAAATCGACATCCGCGGACGTTCAGTCGGTGGCAGAGGTTCCGTCACGGCAGCTTGCAATTCCTGAAGCGGACGGCACCGTCATCACGAACCTCGTGCGCCGTCTGTTCCACCGCAAATCAGAGTCGGCCAAGGTGACAGGTGCGAATGCTGCGCCCCATACGCGAGTGCGCGATTGAACCAGCACTATCGGCGTTGAAGCACAGAGTCTTGACCTTCAGGGCGCCTTCTGCGGAATGAAGAAATCGACTCTCGGAATAGTGCGGAATCGGGGAGAGACGAGAGATGGTAAGAATCGATCGACGGGTAGCGGGAAATGTTGACTCTGGAGAGCTTGCCGCTTTTTTCCTTTGGTACTGTGGCACCAACTGAGCCCACGAAAAGCTGAGGGTGACGACTGAGCCGCGGCCCGCGCGCTGCGCGTCCGCCCATTCCCTTCTCGTACAGCCGGCAGAGCCCATGAGAAGGATGCGCCCGGGGCCATATGATCTTTTTCTTTCATACGGCGCCGGGCGCTGCAATAGAGGGACCTTGTATCAGCGGGTCAGAGCCAGCTCCGGCTCCTCGACTGCCTTTCCGGCTGGCACCTTCGACGCCAGGAATTTGGCTCTGGCATCCCAAGCGTCGTAGTAATGGGGCACGAGAGACTTGTAAATGTCATACACTTCGGCGTACCTGGTCACCGCCGCGGGATTGGGTTCATAAACACGTTCGACTTTGCAGAACGACTCCACTGCTTCTTCCCGCGTCTTGAACAGCCCGATACCGAACGCCGCGTTCCAAGCCGAACCTTTCGCACCCAATTCAGATCCGGACGGAATGCGGATGGTGGAGTTAAAAATATCGGCGAAGATCTGGCACCAGACCGGACTCTTTGCGCCTCCGCCGGAGAGGCGGACGTCGTGGATCTGCACCGGGTACACGTCCAGACAGTGCTTATTGGAAAAGGCGATTCCTTCATAGATGGCACGCAGCAGAACGTAACGGTCGCTGTGGAATCCAAGTCCAAACAAGGACGCCTTGGCTGTCGTTTTTGTGAATGGTGCACGCTCACCGGTCGGGCTCATGTACGGGTGGAAAATGGCGCCACCGCAGCCAACCGGCACCTTCGATACTTCTTCGTCGAATAGATCGAATAGGCTACGCTTTTCCTCTTTCGCCCGTACCTGGTCGGCATAACCCATCGTCTCGACGAACCAGTCGACGTGGGGCGTGGCCGTCATCGGAGCAATCAGTTGCAACCACTTGTTCGGCACCGAATGGATCGATTGCAAGCCTAACCGCTTTGGCTGGAAGCTTGGCTTCGGCAGTACGACCTCAATGACACCTGACGTTCCCAAGATGATGTTCGCTTGTCCGTCGTGAATGGCACCGACGCCAGCTGTGCAAGCCACCACGTCCCAGCCTAAACGAACCACGGGCGTGCCCTTTAGCAGTCCAGTCTGTTCGGCAGCCTTGCCAGTGATGCTGCCCACGTTGTCCCAGGGATTGCACAGTTCCGGATAAATGCCGCGATATTTTGTAATTCCTTCCAGTTTGAAGATGCGTTCCGAATACTCGCTCTTTACCGCATCCAGCTGGCTGTAAACATCCGTCGGATTCGCATGCAGCTCCCCTGTCAGGTTATAGGCGAGCCACGCGGTTGGAAGCATGATGGTGTGCGTGCGGTTGAGCATCTCGGTTTCGTGCTGTGCCAGCCAGGGGATTAGGAGGCCCATGTCTCCGGGCATCAGCCAATTGCCGCTGATCTCGAAGATTTCATCCATGGTCCCGTCCGCGATCCATTTTTCCATTAGAGGCACGGTTCGCGCGTCGTTCCACAAAATCCCGAGCCGCAGCGGCTTGATGTTCTTGTCAACGAAGCAGCACCCAACTCCCTTGCCACCCACGCCTACGACTTTTATGTTGCCAGGGTCGACTTTTGCCTTCGCGGTTGCTTCCTTGATGGCCAATGCCGTCTCGCGCCAATCGACGTCCATGTCGAATTCAGACCAGCCGGGATGCAGCTCCTGTACTGGCGTTTTGCGATTTACCACAGCGATTTCGTTGCCATGCATGTCGAAGACACATGCCTTTACCACTGAAGTCCCGCTATCGATACCGACTACGTAAGACTTGTCCATGATTGCCTCCGGATTTGATGAATGTTCTTTCGGTTGCTATCTGTGGAACTGCCGTAGACTCGCCGTGCCGGTGAACGTTTACTTGCGGCGAGAATGCTCCCACCGAACTGATTACACCTTGGCGACGGCTGGTTCGTATTTCACGCCAGCTTTGGCGTAAGCCTCCATCGGGCGCTGTATCGCCCAAATGCCTCCATCACACGGGATAACTTGGCCGGTGATATAGTCCGCCTCATCCGATGCCAGGAACCACACCAGCTTGGCGATTTGCGAAGGCTCACCAAACCGCCGTAATGGGATCTGGGCGAGCTTCGGTTCCGGTCGCTCCACGATGATGTGGTGCACCATCGGTGTATCGGTTACAGCAGGCTGATAGGCATTCACACGAATGCCGAACGGAGCAAATTCGCCGGCCATCACCCGAGTGAGCAGATGCACTGCACTCTTCGTCGCTCCGTAGACACCAAGACCTACATCGGGGAATGCCCCCAGGATTGAGCACGCGTTGACGATACTGCCGCCTTTGCGGCGCTTCATGATCGGAAGAGCAGCCCGCGTACAGTCGAGTAGCCCCTTCAGGTTGACCCCGATGAGGAGGTCGATCACCTCATCAGTCGATTGCTCCAGGGTTTCGCGAATAAATACCCCTGCGTTGTTGACCAGGACATCAATCCGCCCAAATGCCTCATCAATCTCCCGGAATGCTGTACGGACAGCCGAGCGGTCAGTGAGATCGCACTGGAAGGGACGAGCGTCAACCCCCTCCAGTTTGCCTAACGCGGCGGTTTCCTTCGCGGTGTCCTCATTCTTATCGACTACTGCGACATTGAAGTCACGTGCCGCAAAGTGCAGGCAAATCGCACGTCCAATGCCCTGGCCTCCGCCTGTGACAACAATGACCTTGCGTTCCTTATCTGCCATATCTGAAATCTCCTTTGCTCACATGGCTGCATCAAGAATCGCCGCCCCGCTGCTCGTGCCGATCCGCGTGGCGCCTGCGTCCAGAACGGCCAGGCTTTTTTCCAGGCTGGAAACCCCGCCGGAGGCCTTGATGCCGGTCAACGGTTTCAAAACTGAGCGCAGCAGCTGAATATCTTCCGCCGTCGTAGCGCGCAGCTTTAGTCCTTTGAAACCGGTGGACGTCTTGACAATGTCGGCACCTCCGCCCTCGGCAGCAAGCGCTGCTCCGATCACCTGCTCCTTTGTCAGAAGTGGAACTTCGATAATTGTTTTCAGGATGTGCTCAGGTCCCAGAGCTTCTTTGACCATGCGAACTTCAGCCGTGATCGCGGCAAAATTGCCGCTTCGGGCATGGCCCACATTGATCACCATATCGATCTCGTCAGCCCCCAACTCTACGCAGTTCAAGGCCTCGTAGCACTTAACTTCTGGAGCATCCCCTCCCAGCGGAAAGCTCACTACGGCAGCCACCTTCGTTTTCGTACCGGCGGTCAATTTTCTGGCGACGGAAACCATGTTGGGGAAGACGCAGACTGAGATAAAGCCGCGCTTTACGGAAGCGATCACAAAATCTGCTACTTCCTTGCGCGTCGCTCCCATCGTCAAGTTCGTGTTGTCGATTACCTGCTTAAGGTCGTAAGTGGTTGCTGTGCTCATTGATTACTCCTGTCCAGGATGGAAGCCGCAGAACTGGTAGCGATACGGTCCGCCCCCGCATCGATCATTGCAATCGCTTCAGCGTAGGTTCTTACACCGCCCGAAGCCATAACCTTCATTTCATCCTTAAAGCGCTTTTTGATCAGGGCGATATGGTGGGGAGTGGTTACATTTCCGTATCCAGGATTGGTTTTCAGGAAGTTAATCCCTGATTCGAGAATGAGTTCGGAAGCCCTGATTGCTTCCTCGTCGGTCAGGACAGCCGAATAGTAGATGGCTTTCACGGTGCAATCACCCGCCGTCCGCCTCACGATCCGCAGGTCATCCACGACCTGCCGGTAGTCGCCGGACCGAAAAGCCGAAAGATCCATTGCAATGTCGAGCTCATCTGCGCCATCCGAGAGTGCCTTTTCGGCTTGTACCACCTTGGCAATCGTGGTCATTGCTCCGAGCGGGTAGGAGATCACGGTGACCAGTTTCTGCACACGTTGGTGCAGATAAGGCGCGGCAAACTTGACGTAAGCCGGTTCGACCATCACAGCAGCGAATTTGTGTTTCTTGAGTTGCAAGCCCTCGAAAAAGCGAAGCACCTCTTCCTCTGTTGCTGCGGGTGTTCCGCCAATCGAAGCATCGATCACTGAAGCCAATGTTTCGATACCTAAAACAGCCATAGGAATAAACTCCTTCTAGTTTTGCTTTTTCAGGCAATTTGTTGATTTGATGAAGGGGACAAATGCGTAGAGATTGCGGTGCATTATGCTGTGAACAACCTTCTTCCATGAATTGCTGGAGCCTGCGTCGGGATTTGCTCCATCAACGTTGGTCAGGTGATATGTGATAGGAGCGACTAAGCAGGACAAGTTGCGGAGAGCACGGCGTGAGCAAACTGTTCTGGTGGATTGTAGCGAACGCAGCGCCGTTGTCCAGCTGCATCTGTCAAGGTCATCCGGTACAGAATCAATTTCTGCACAGACAACGCTTTCGACCTTCAACGATTGATTTGGTGAACTCACTTCGCTGAACCAACTGAGTTTCTCGCAGCAGCACACGGCGGCGATACATCCATCCACAGCCTAGAAGCGGAGCTCTGCATGCGCAGTGACCCCCATCACGTTCGGCTGTTATGACACAATCGGAAAAGCAATTTCGCGGGATCCATGTAGCAGAACAACAATGCAACCAGGAAACGGTCTGGATTGGCGCCGTGCGATTGCCGTTCGATCCTGGGATGAGAGCGCGGCAATTCGACAGTCGAGCTGGATGCTCCCCTCATCGCAGGGCAAGTTTTTGGCCAATCCACGCTGGGTACAACCCGCGGTCATGTTGAAGCGGCACATTCGGTGCACGGCCAAAAATCTCGGCATCGAGAAGAACATCGGCTGGCGCACCTTCCGGCGGACCGACGCTTCCCTGCTGAAAGCCAACGGGGAAGATATCAAGGTCGTGCAGGAACTCCTGCGTCACGCCAATCCGTCCACCACGCTCGGATTGTATGCCCAGGCGTTCAGCGAGGATGCCCGCAAGGCCCAGGGCAAGATCATGCGTCAGGCGCCGGTTCCGCCTCGGCCTGAGGCTTCGAAGACGGAGGCCAGCGCTTAATGTGCCTTATTGTGCCCGGAAGAGGAAGAAAGATTGGCCCTAAGTGCAAAAAAAGAAATGGTAGGCACGAGGAGACTCGAACTCCTGACCTCTACCGTGTCAAGGTAGCGCTCTAACCAACTGAGCTACGCGCCTGCGAGGTTGGTTGTTCTATTGTAATGAGCATCGCGGGCTGCGGCAAGTTCGCTGCGTCCCGCATTCATGGGTTTGGAAGGCCACCTACGGGCGCACGGGCTCTGTTATTTCGACCCGCCACTGCCCTCTGCCGCTTCGTGTACTGAGGCCGTTGTTTGCTGCGTCAGCTTCGGAGCCTTCACCGGTGCCGCGCAGGCCGCCGGAGGATTGATCATCTGTTTTGCGAACGTGTGATAGGTACCGTCCCGGGCTGCAATGGCGACCAATAGGCCTTCTTCGAGATCAGTGCTCTGTGCTGGGTGATGATCTGGTTGTTTAGGATCCTTACGCCGCATTCGAGATTGTTCTTCGGCTGCAAAATTGACTTTGACGGGTCGCTCGTCGCCAACTCGCGATCGTGTGTCCAATCGAAATCGCAGTCATAACGGTTCGCATCTTCATATGTCAGCTGCAATAATCCTTCGCTGCGTACTGCTTTGTGGGTTACATTATCGACCACCGCGACCTCCGGCTCGGTGTGGCGAACCCGGCTAGTGGGATTCAGTCCCGCTTCGGTGCCGGCAAGCGCCTGGAAGAAGTAGGCCCAGAACACGCGCTTGTCCGTATCGCTCATGGTATAAAAGCGCGGGCAAAACTTACGCACATCATGCGGCACGCGCGAAGAGAGCATCTCTTGCGGCACGGATTGCTCCACAATCTTGTCCCATGCGGGATCCCAAGTCTTTCCGCCGAGCTCCGCCTTCTTGGCATCGATGGGCGTAGGAGGCGCAGGTTTGGTGGCTTGGGCTGAGAGTAGTGCGACGTACAAAAAGCACAACCCGGCTGCAGTTAAGACACAATTTCGCATAATTCTGATACTGCTCTGGTGTTGGACGCCTCGTGTTGGCCGCAGCGTTGCCTGACGGACGACCTGAGATAAGTGCCGGAAAGCCGAACGCTCCACTACACTGATTGAAAAT
The DNA here is from genome assembly GCA_963698845.1 of uncultured Acidobacteriaceae bacterium. GTDB lineage: Bacteria > Acidobacteriota > Terriglobia > Terriglobales > Acidobacteriaceae > Bog-257. Next base: position 919,110 of record CAVOSH010000002.1, on the reverse strand, counting down.
GTCCGTTCAATCGAATCTGCGCGTAGTGCTGGTGGAAACGAGCAATCCGCTGAACATAGGCGCGGCCGCACGCGCCATGAGCAACTTCGGATTCCTACAGATGCGGGTGGTGAATCCGTATGACGTTGCGTTTCGCGAGGCGCGATCGGCCATGGCGGCGGCGCCCATTCTCGCGGAGGCCACGGAATATAAAACTGTGGCTGAAGCCGTTGCGGACTGCACGCTGGTGGTCGGAACCACGGCGGTCCGCCATCGGGAGGTGCACCATCCATTGCGGCGTTTGGAAGATGGTGCGCGATCAATCCGGAATGAACTCGCCAGCGGGCGAGTCGCTCTGCTGTTCGGAGCTGAGAAAACCGGACTGTCGAATGATGACCTCAGTCACTGTCACTGGCTGATGCACGTTCCGACTCGCGAGCAACATGTCTCGATGAATCTGGGACAAGCTGTCGCGGTCTGCTTGTACGAATTGGTGCGCGATTCGAAGCAAACAGTTTCGGCACAGATTGAGAACGGCGGAAGGCGCGCGGGCGCCGGTGAAGAAGAACGAATCTCCAGCGTGCTGCTTGAGTCACTGCATGCAAGCGGGTATGTGAATCCAATCTCGGTCGCAACAACCGAAGAGCGCGTACGGCGCATGGTGCGGCGGCTGAATTTGTCATCCGAGGACGCCGAACTCTGGCTGGGAATGTATCGGCAGATTCTGTGGAAAGTGAAGAGCGGGAAAAAATCAGAGGAGTGAATCCACTGCACTGGTCGAAACCTCAAGGAAACGTCAAAGCAGATCCCTCGTCGGGCTGAAGGCCTCCTCGTGATGACAAGTTCAAATTGCAGCCAAAAGGGCCATCTCACGATGGCCCTTTGCGTTTGGGTATTGAGTTGGTTTTATCCAACCGGCACGGTTTGCAGAACCTGCTCGCGGACTTCGGCATCCTGCTTGGCCTCGTCACGCGAGGTTGGCAGCGCGATGCTGAGCAGGTCGTCGATCGTCTTCACGTAATGAAGATTCAGTCCCTGCCGTTGTTCCGGCGTCAGGTCTTCCTCAACGTTCTGCCGATTCTCAGCCGGCAGAATGATGTCGGTAACACCAGCGCGTTTGGCCGCCAGCGCCTTCTCCTTGATACCGCCGATGGGAAGCACGTTTCCGCTCAGCGTGATCTCGCCGGTCATTGCCGTCAACGGACGCACCGGCTTATCGGTCAGCAGCGACACCAGGGTAGTCACCATAGTCACGCCCGCCGAAGGACCATCCTTTGGAATCGCTCCCGCCGGCACGTGAATGTGGATGTCGTGATCGGCAAAGAATCCCTCGTCGATCCCGAGTTCCTTGGCGTGCGACCGCACCCAGCTATACGCGGCCTGTATCGACTCCTGCATCACCTGGCCAAGCTGGCCGGTGATGGTCGGCGGCCCGCCCTTTCCCTTCATCTTGGTTGCTTCGACGAAGAGCACATCGCCGCCGGTCGGCGTCCAGGCCAGGCCCACAGCGACGCCCGCGCGTTTCGTGCGCTCGGCAATTTCGCCTTCGGTGCGGATCTTCATGCCACCCAGCATGTCGGGATGCTGCACCAGCTCCGGCGTGACCACCAGCTTGTCGGTCTTCCCTTCCGCTATGCGGCGCGCCTGCTTGCGGCAGATGGTTCCAATCGTCCGTTCCAGATTACGCACGCCGGCTTCACGCGTGTAATGGCGGACGATGAAGCTGATCGTCTCTTCCGGGAACTCGATCTGATCGGCGGTAATCCCGTTCTCTTCGATCTGCCGCGGAATCAGGTACTGGAAGGCGATGTGTACCTTCTCTTCCTCGGTGTAGCCTTGCAGTTCGATGATCTCCATGCGATCGCGCAACGGCTCCGCAATCGGATCTAACTGGTTCGCCGTGGTGATGAACAGTACCTTCGACAGATCGAACGGCACGTCGAGGTAATTGTCGCGGAAGCTGAAGTTCTGCTCCGGATCAAGCGCCTCGAGCAGCGCCGAACCCGGGTCGCCGCGGAAGTCGCGTCCGACCTTGTCGATTTCGTCGAGCATGAAGACCGGATCGTTGGTCTCTGCGCGGCGAATGCCCTGCATGATCTGGCCAGGCAATGCGCCGATGTAGGTCCGGCGATGTCCGCGAATCTCGGCTTCGTCGTGCACGCCGCCAAGGGACAGGCGTACGAACTTGCGGCCAAGCGCTCGGGCAATCGACTTGCCGAGCGAGGTCTTGCCGACTCCCGGAGGTCCGACGAAGCAAAGTATCGGCCCCTTCATTCCGGGCTTCAAACGACGCACCGACAGATAGTCGAGGATGCGATTCTTGACCTTCTCCAGATCGTAGTGATCGGAGTCGAGAATCTCCTTGGCCTTCGGAATGTCGATGTCGACGCCCGAAGACTTCTGCCACGGCAGCACCGCCAGCCACTCGATGTAATTGCGCGTCAGGCCGTAATCGGCAGCCATTGGCGACATACGCGCCAGGCGTCCAAGCTCCTTCAACGCTTCCTTCTTCACATCGTCGGGCATACCCGCAGATTCGATCTTCTGACGCAGGTCTTCGGTGTCGCGCGTGGTTTCATCCTGCTCACCCAGTTCTTTCTGGATGGCCTTCATTTGCTCGCGCAGGTAATACTCGCGCTGCGTTTGCTGTACCCGGTCCTGCACTTCGCTCTGAATCTTGTTGCGCAGTTGCTGGACTTCCAGTTCCTTCGCCAGGTGCTGGTTGATCTTCTCCAGACGAACCTGCACGTCGGGTGTCTCCAGCACGTCCTGCTTATCGCGCGTCGAGAGCGACGGCAGCGAGGAGGCGATGAAGTCCACCATGCGACCGGCGTCGTCGATGTTTCCTGCGACCGTAGACAGCTCGTCTGACAACGTAGGAGAGCCGGCGACGATCTGCTGGAACAGAGTCAGAACATTGCGCTGCAGGGCTTCGATCTCGGAGTTCTTGGTGACCGCAACTTCCGGGATCGATTCCACCGTGGCGCGCATAAACGGCGTCAGTTGGGTGTATTCGGTCACCTTCACCCGCTCCAGGCCCTCGGCGAAGACGAACAGGCTCTGGTTCGGCATGCGGACCACTTTGTGAACTACGGCAAGACTGCCGACTGCAAACAGGTCCGTCGGCTGCGGCGCGTCGACCCGCGCTTCTCGCTGTGCCACAACCACAATGGTCTTGTCGTCGCCCAGCGAATTGATCAGCTGTACCGAGCTTTCGCGTCCAACCGTCAGCGGCAATACTGCGTGCGGAAACAGTACCGTATCCCTCACTGGCAGCACCGGCAAGGTCCGCGCGCCTTCCGAATCGTCACGAAGTTCAGGATCTGGAAGTGTTAAATCTTTATTTTCGTTAGGCATATGAGTCCTTGAGTGAATGATACTCAACCTTTAGATGCGCCCTCATGCTAAAGGATGCAGACGGCGCACGCCCCGAAATGTGAGAGCCCTCATCCGGAATTCCTACTTCAAAACACATGGAGCAAAGGCTCCGCAACCTACCTTCCGTCCTATCGGCATCCTCGGGATCGGACTGCAGGTGGCATTGCATGTTTGACACCATTCTTATGAGAGCACCGGATTTTACTCGCCCCCTCTTTCTTCTACAACCCCGATTCAGGACTTCGGGACTGTTTCTGTCCGCGCAGCCGATAGCTACTAAAGTGTCGTTCAAATCCTTGCACTATTGAGCTACTATTAGTGGGACACTTAGATGGTGATACGATAGGCACCACAGGGCCATCTCGTGATCGTGGCCTGCTTTATGCAGCCTTGCTCGGAGTTATCGGGCTGCATTCTGCAGCACTTCTGCTGTTTCCCGGAAACGCCATATTATCGAACAGTTTCACGACCGCAATCGCCTTCGTTGCGGGGTTGTGTTGCGTCTGGCGAAGCACGCAGCTACGACAGCGCCAACGTCCTGCGTGGCTTTGGATCGCGATAGGATTTTTCATCTGGGCCCTGGCGCAGGGAATTTTCACCTGGATGTCGGGAAACAACTGGAATCTGCAGCCGGGAGCGGACATTTCCGACCTGTTGTTCTTCGAAGCCGAGATCCCGTTTCTACTGGCCATCTCCAACACCTACGACGCTGAGTCCCGCCGCGGAGCGCTATATGTAAACCTCTTTCAGGCTGGGGTCGCAACGGTGCTCACCTATATCCGCATCTTCCACATGACGCCTGCTGACTCCTCCGTCGCGCTGTACGAAATCTACTGGGCAGAATGTCTCTTGCTGGCCCTCGCTGCCAGCGTCCGGTTGCTTACCTGGTCAACGCCGGAAGAACGACGCCGCAACCGCCTGCTTTGCGCAACGCTATGGATGTATTTGCCGGTTGAGATCCTGCTCGATTACCCCAGTTCAGCTTGGCATCCTCGGGCGAACTCTTTGCTGGCCATGGTTCCGCGGCTGCCTAAAGGAGGCGGGTTCGAACTCTTGTGGAGCGTTCCGTTTCTGTTTATGGGTTTGCAGGCTTTGCGGGTTCCGGTTCGAAAAGAGGCAACCGTGCCACGCGATTTCGAGAACCGCGCCGCACTGCTGCTGCGCAGCCTGTTCCCGATGGTGATCACCTGTGCGCTGTTCGCGCTTTCGGTCTCGGTGGCTCGCGAACACTTCTATATCGGTGTCGGAACCATCCTGCTTCTGCTCATTGTCCAGGGCTTTCACTCCGGTGTCATCCAGGTGAGTTATCTGATGGGTCAGGCACGACTTCTCACCAAGGAGAAGGAGCTGAAGGCCGTTAACCTGGAGCTCGAGCGCCAGTCGATGCTCGATCCGCTGACCGGCATACCGAATCGCCGCTACTTCTCCGGAGCCTTCGAATCCGAGTGGAAGCGCGCCCTGCGCAAGAATGAACCGATCGCCATCCTGATGCTTGATCTTGATTTCTTCAAAGGCATCAACGACGCCCATGGGCACGTGTACGGAGATGACTGTCTGATGCAGATCGCAAAAGCGCTGAGTGGGGAATTGCATCGCGGGGTCGACGTGGTGGGCCGCTACGGTGGCGAAGAGTTTATCGTGATGCTACCCGACACAGATCTGGAAGGCGCCGGAACCGTTGCTGCAGGCCTGCAGGCTGCGGTTACCGAGCTCGGCATCGTCAACCAGGTGTCGCCGTTTGACCAGCTATTGACCGTCAGCATTGGCATTGCTGCAATGCTGCCGGCGGCCCAGATGTCGCGCGGAGAACTGATTACACACGCCGACCGTGCGCTCTATCGGGCTAAACGGGAGGGCCGTAACCGTATCTGTTGGCACGAGCAGTCTCTCGTCAGGGAAGCTTCCGGAAGCATTGACGACGAGATCTTCTGAGCGACGGCGGCTCCGCTTTGCCTGATCTGGGCAACAGGCCAGGCTTCCCTTCCGCCTGGATCTCTCATCGAAATACGTATGATCCGCAAACTAACTTCTGGACAATACCGTCTCTACTCACGCAAGAAGAATGCCAAGACCGGCAAGCGCCGCAACCTGGGAACGTTCCCGACCCGCGAGAAAGCCGAAGCTCACGAGCGCGCGGTGCAGTACTTTAAGCGTCACTGAGCCAACGGATAACTCTGGTTTTTCGCCGGGACAGCGCTACAATATTTCCAGCTACCGATCCTATGCCTGCAGCAACTCCATTACCGCTGAGCGTTGAGGACTATGTGCACAGCAGCTACAGTCCTGACTGCGACTACGTCGACGGCGAGTTGCAGGAGAGAAACTTGGGCGAATTCGATCACGCAGCCGTTCAGACGGCGCTCGCAGTTTGGTTTGCCAGGCATGCTAAGGAATGGAATATCCGGGCTGTAACAGAACTCCGAATCCGGGTTGCGCCGACACGCTTTCGCATTGCCGATGTTTGCGTGATGTCCCGGGACGAACCAATCGAACAAGTTCCCACGCGCGCTCCGCTGGCGATCATCGAAGTGCTGTCGCCCGAAGATCGGGTCTCCCGCTATCAGCAGCGTCTGGACGACTATCGCCGCATGGGAGTAAAGAATATCTGGATCGTCGATCCGGAAACGCAGCGCGGCTATGACTGTTCCGCCGGAAGCTGGATCGAGAAGCAGTCCTTCGTTATCGAGAACTCTTCCATTAGGGTCGAGCTCGCGACAATTTTTACCGACCTTTAATTCGACCTTTACTTTCCAGCCTTTGTCCACTCGTCGACCCAGCCGTTCACGGTCTGATACCACAAGCGGCCGTTCTGCGGCTTCAGCACCCAGTGACCTTCGTCCGGGAAGTACAGCATCTTCGACGGAACTTTCAACCGCTGCAACGTGGTGAACAGCTGGAAGCCTTCTGAGACATCGAGCCGGTAATCAAGTTGGCCGTGTACGACCAGCATCGGCGTCTTGAAGTTTGTGGCGAACATCTCTGGCGACCACTTGTCGTAGAGTGCGCGGTTCGTCCACGGTGTGCCTTTGAACTCCCACTCGTTGAACCACAACTCCTCCGTGGTTCCATAGGCCGAGATGGTGTTGAACATCCCATCGTGCGAGACCAGGCACTTGAAGCGCGTCGTGTGGCCCTCAATCCAGTTGATGGCGTATCCGCCGTAACTGGCGCCCAGCGCGCATTCCCGGTCCTTGTCGATGAACGGGTAATGCTGCTCGGCGTAATCGAGTCCGAGCATCAGGTCCTGATACGGCGGACCTCCCCAATTGCCGTTGATGGCGTCGATGAACTTCTGGCCGTAACCAGTCGAACCGTGGAAGTTCACCATCACGACGACATAACCATTCGCCGCGAACAGCTCGGGATTCCAGCGATACGACCAATCGTCGCCCCAAGCACCTTGCGGTCCGCCGTGAATCAAGTACTTCACGGGATACTTCTTGCTGGGATCGAAGTTCGGTGGCTTCACGACGAAGCCTTGAACCTTGTCCTTGAGCGAGCCGTTGAACCAATACGATTCGAGCGGCTGCATTTGGATCTGCGAAAGAACAGGCTCGTTCAACTTCGTCACGGCTTTGGCCGGGTGCAACGCGCACGTCATCACCTGGTAAGGATGTTCCTTGATCCATTGTTGGAACTGCGGTCCGATCGGGCAATTGAAGTCAAACGACAGTGGTGTCTCCGCGCGATATATCTCGTTCGGCGCCATCACCGACATACGGTCAAACACTAAGGTTTCTCCGTTGAGTGTCGGCGTCGGACTGTCGTTAAAGCCCGCAACCAACTCCCGCGGCCAAGCATTAGCCTTGGTTACATCAATTGAGTAGATCGGAGCTTCGCCCTCGTTCTCGGCGGTGAAGTAAATGGTCTTCGAATCCGGCGACCACGCCATGGAATCGACCCAGCGATCGAAGTTGGGCGAGACGTCGGTGATCTTGCCGCTCGCCCGCTCATACAACATCAGGCGGAAGCGATCGCTCTCATATCCGCCGCGCAGTTGCGCGCGATACGCGATGTACTTTCCGTCGGGCGAATACAGCGGCGTCGAATCGCTCCCGGGATTGGTCGTGATCTTCTTCGACGTTCCGCCGGAAACCGGCACGATAAAGATGTCGCTGTTGGTGCTCGTTGCCTGCACTTCGTCGATGTTGCTGGTGTAAGCGATCTCTTTGCCATCGGGCGAGAACGAGTACTGATCCTGACCTCCGAGCGAGAAGGGCGGAACATCGTGCGCGCCCGGCGTCAGATCGCGCGCAACTCCTCCTTCAGCCGAGACCAGAAACAGGTGACTGTATTTGCCGTCGAAGTAGCTGGTCCAGTGGCGAAACATCAGCTGGGTGAAGATCTTCGCCTTCACCTTCGACTTGGCTTTCTCTTCGTCTTTCGCCTTGTTGCAGGCGTCATCGTTGCAGTCGGGCCAGACCGACGAGACAAACAGAATGCTCTTTCCGTCCGGAGACCACATGGAACCCGAGGCTTCGGTCGAGATGCTGGTCACCTTCTTCGCATCGCCAGCCAATGTTCCAGTCGTAGTGTCGAAGTCCTGCACGTAAATCTGCGAGCCGCCATCTTTCGCCGACTCGAACAGCACCCGCTTACCATCGGGCGAGAAGCGAATGCGATCTTCGCCCGAACCGCTTTCCGGCGTCAGACGCTTCGCATCGCCACCCGTGATCGGAATGATCCACAAATGGGGCGTCTTCGTATTCGCCTCCAGATTTACATCGACCGCGCTGAACGCGACCCATTTTCCGTCGGGCGATACGCTAGGCTCACCGATGCGCTTCAGCTGCATCATGTCTTCGAAGGTGAAGGGGCGTTTGGCTTGAGCGAATCCGGCAAGCGAACAGCAGATCAGGAACAGGATGAGACGACGTAGCATGAAGCCTCCACAGCCACGGTCAGTTCGGCGCGGTGAAACGGCGACGATCCCCGCAAAAACCCCATAGTGTAACAGGGCGGTAAAAAGTGTCTTCGAAACCTGACTCAATTCGAAGCGGTGGGTGCCCCAGGTTCGCGTCCTGTCTCTGGACAGTAACCTGGGTTTGGTACGAGGCGAAGAACAACTCAGGTTAGCCAAAAGAAGGAGAACCTGGGGCACCGGGCACCGGGTCAAGAAGGCGAACTTGGGGCAGCGGGCATCTAAGGTCGACCCGATGTAATGCGCGCCTGCAGTATGCTGCGCAATTCGGCGGTTGCCTGGGGCGAGATCGCCCGCTTGGGAATCCACCAGTAACGGCGGGCTGATGTGAATACCAGGAAGAAGCGTGCCGTCTCCCGATAATTCACAAAGGCATTCCACTTTAGACTTGATGTACCAGTAGGAAAGGTGGCACTGACACTATTTTCGTCCAGCTTGTAGACGAATTCTCCTTTAGTGGAAGGGCTGCGACGAAACGCCCGCCGTGTCTGGAATCGCGGCATCTCGTAAGTGGCGAGTGCAATTACGACGGTGGCCACGAGCCAACCCCAACCTGCAATGGCCATGCCGCGCTCAATGAGATGTACGCCTATAAGAAAAGACAAGATCAACAACAGGCAGAAGAGGAACACATACCATCCCGGCATCACATTGACCCGACAAAGATCGCGAACGTCCTCTTCCGTTGGCGTAAAGCGCAGCTCCATCTGCGAAAGTGTAGAGTGAGCTGGTTTGGTTGTCACCCGCCTTTTGTTTTCAGTCGGTGTCCTTGTCAGTGCCCCATACATTCGCGATTTTCGAATGAGTGGGTTCACGAGCACAACCCACGATTCCCTACTCAGGCTTCTCGAAGCAGTTCGGTTTTGTATTTCGGAGCCAACGCCGACTGCTGAAAATCGCGGTTTACGCTCATTGACACGAAACTTTTGAGCGCCGCACCACAGCTTTCGTTGGAACCCGCTCTTCCAGTGATACGACGGATACGACGAACCTGTGATTCTCCTGGCAGTGACAGATCACAACCCCGGCGTCGGACTTCTCTATGGATTGCGCGACCGAACGGGTCCCCTGTCGGCTCAAGTCAGCGGCTTCACAACCGCAGATAGGACATGTCGGAACCGGCATATATGGCCCTCCCTGGAAGTGGACGCTGCAGAACAGACCGAGCCGCGTCAGACGTGCGGACGCGCTTGGTGACCGCTTGAACTGTCCGCCTCCTGTACGTTTTACCCGACGGCGCCCGCGAGTCAAATGAATTGCTCCTTACGGCGTAAGTGGTTGAGCCAGTGGAACAAAATGGTTTTCCTATCACAAGCTTGATGAGCCAAAAGATTCCCCAGGACGTTGATAAAGCCGCCGATCGCGAAGTGAGGTGTGCTCCAGGTGGCGAGAATCGCCTGGCGCCGGTGGGACGCGCATGAAGGCCTAGTTTCTGGGAGACACGCTGGGACCAGGCTTGGGTCACGCTTCCAAGTCAAACCACAATGCCGCGCGAGCTCTGCTTAACGAAGAACCCAGGCTCGCCAAAGGAAGGCGCATCTGGGGGACCCTGCGCCGTGCTGTCGTCGGGCTAGTCCACTGCTGCGGCCACGGCGGGCTGGGGTGACGGCTCGGATCGCCGGACGAACTTGATTGCCGATGACATTTCCTGCGAGGGCTTCTCGATGAACTGGTACATGATCCACGCAGCCCACACGCAGGCGGTCAGGCCAATCGCGTCCAGCACGCCCAAGAACCAACTGGAGTATGGAATCCAATGCGACATCATGCCGATAAGGCTGACGCCTATGGGCAGATGAATGAGGTACAGAGAGTAGCTGACATCTCCTAATCGATCCATCCGCTGGCTGTGGAAAGTAGAGAAGGCGATCAGCAGACCGGTGGGAACGCCGACCAGGGGAGCCAGATATCCGGTGTTGCGAGCCATCGCCATCACCATCACGGCAATGAAACCAAACATCTCGTAGCGGCTGATCATCTCGGCGCGATATTGGAAGACGAAGACGCCGATCAGGAAGACCGGCAGATAGTAGAAGACCAGCCGGTCGTGCGGAATCGCCCAGTAGGAGAGCACCATCGCGGTCGGCGTCAGGAAGCGCGCCCAGCGATTGCGGCTCGCCAGTAGTGGCATGACCAGTCCCACCAGCAGGTACCACTGGAATTCGATAGCGAGCGTCCAGTAAACCACGTTCACCCACTTCACTTTGAAGAGGTCGTTCAGGTAGGTGAAGTGGAGTAGGAGATCGCGCCCGGTGACCGTCATGTGCGGAATTTTGAACAGCGGCTCGATGATGAAATTCGTCGCAAGAATGCTGATGGCGATCGACGCCAGATAAGGAGGGTAAAGGCGGATATTACGCTTGAGCATGAAGCGCGGATAGTCGCGGAAGGCGTACTGCGTGCGGTAAAGGCTCCAGGGAATGACGAATCCGGAGATGACGAAGAAGATGTCGACGCCGAGGTAGCCGTACTTGCCCGAGAGCCCCAGCCATTTTCCCTGCCCGGCGACGAAGTGTCCCCAGGCGACGGCCAGAGCGGCGAAGGCTCGGAGAGCATTGATGACGCTGATGCGCTGCTTGGGATCGGGTATCGGCACGTAGAAACCATGGTAAACGGCAGGCGCGGTATTCCGTCAAACCAATAGCGCAGCTAGAGCCACGAATGCATGGGAAGTGGCACGACGGGGAATGACTCGCTCGGACGCCGGCGGCGTCCTGCTTCGGCCGCCTGCATCGAATACAATGATGAAACAGGTGATTCCATGAAGTTTCGCGGGTTCGCTCCCTTTACGCCCATCATTCTCACTGTGCTTGCGTTATGTCTGACCGCCCCGGCTATGGCCGACGATCGCGGCGAGGGCCCGCTGGATCCATCGCAGCCCACCGGCATCACGGTCGACCAGATCATCCAGAAATTTGCCGCGAAGGAAAAGCAGTTCAAGATCGCGCGCGAGCAGTACACGTATACGCAGGACGTCAAAGTGCAGACGCTGGATGGCGATACCGTCGACGGCGAGTACCACCAGGTCAGCGACATTCTCTTCGACAACCAGGGACATCGCATCGACCAGGTGACGTTCGCGCCGCAATCGAGTCTGGAGCGGGTCACCATGACCCAGTCCGACTTCGATGACATTCGCCATCGCCTGCCTTTCGTCCTCACCAGCGACGACATCGGCAAATACCAGGTGATGTATGTCGGCAAGCAGAAAGAAGACGAGCTGGGCACGTACGTTTTCGATATCGCGCCAAAGGTAATGGAGAAGGGCGAACGTTACTTCCAAGGCCGCATCTGGGTGGACGATCACGACTACCAGATCGTGAAGACCTATGGCGAGACGGTTCCGCAGGTGCACAATCCCAAGCACCCGGAAAAGGAAAACCTGTCGCCGAAGTACACCACCTGGCGGCAGCAGATCGACGACGTGTACTGGTTCCCGGTCTACACCTACGCCGAGGACACCCTGCACTTCTCCAGCAACGACGATGTGAAGATGCGCTACATCGTGAAGTACAAGAACTACAAGCGATACGGCGCGAAGTCGAAGATCACCTACGAAGGCCAGGAGATTTCGAAGGGCGACGATCAGCAGCAACCGGGAACGCCGCCGAGCTCAGGCACAACCACAACGCCGCCGAAGCAGTAGGAGCGCGGCTTTTCGCTTAAAGACGAATTGGTTGAAACTGCTCTTGTCAATAAAGAAGCGGGGCTTCAAAAGAAGCGAAGCGAAGAGCGAATTGCGAGCAGCGAATGGCGGATTTCCTACGCTACCCTGGCTGCCGAGCGTTCGGCCGCCTGCTGAATAAAGCGCTTCATCACGTTCGCCCACATCACCTTTTTGCGCTCGGCGCTTTCTTTGATCAGCCGGCCCTGCGCGAACATCTGCAGCAGGATTTTCATCTTGAGCGTGTCCAGCAGCGCCTCTTCCTGCGCACTTACGCCGTAGGCGTCGACAAAAGCGTCCTGCACGCGCGAGGTCATGTCGCGATTGCAGAAGGGATACTTCTCCAGAGCCTCGACTGCGGCAAGAAACATCGCGGCATCGTGCAGCGAAGTGACCTTGCTGCTTGCAGGTTCGCGAACTCGCAGAAGCCCGACACCATTTTCCGTGACCAGCACATTCAGCGGAATGAAATCCTGCAACAGACGCCGAGGAGCGCAACGGCTTCTTGTGGCGGCTGAGCGCGGCCTTGGCGTTGGCCAGAATCGCATCTGTGGAATCCGCCGGAAGTCCGTCTTTACGCGCTTTGGCGCACAGCTTCTCGAACTCCGCCATCAAGCCATCGACGTCCACGCGGTGGGCATGGCGGCGGTGGCTTTATGGAACTGCTGCAACCATTCGCCCGCTTGTTTCGCGGCCATCTCCAGCAGGTGATGATTGCCGTTGTCGGGCAGCAGCGCCGCCTTCATGATGATGCTTTGCAGACGGCAGGCCGTTCACCTTGGTACTCACCACAGCCCCCAGTGTCAGCAAAATCGCCGACTAGGCCGGGGCATGCCGTTGAGATTTCGCTTCTCCGACGTCTGATGGGCGAATTGCAGATTCTGCGCCTCCTTTCCCGCTAATTCCTGGCGAACCTTTGGAGCCACTCTTGCCCCGATACAGTTTCGCATTCACGCGCTCGCCCGCGTCCACGAAGTCCACAACGATCTCGTAGATATAGTGGTCCGGTTTCGGCGTATGTCCAACTACGCGCACGGCCTTCACTTCCGAATGTTGCGGGAAATATCTGGAGCCGGAACTCCGCAAGTCATCAACGATGTGATCCAAGGTGTTATCTGCCATTCAATCTCCAAACTCTCCGAACGCTGGATTCGTGCCGAGAACATAAGCATCTAGAAGTGAGATGCAGATAGACGGCCAGCTTACCCGGAAATGCACGTAAAGTTCCATCCGGGTAAATAAGCGAATCGCGTAAGTTGTTGAGGCCTCGCAGAGAAGCGTCCACGATCGGTTTTGTTTGGAAATTGCGATGGGCATCCCCATACCCATCTTTGGCATAGAGGGAGATATTGGTACGGTAGCCCGAGCCCACGATCGCGAACTTCGGATCACTCCACTACTAAGGCTAGTAGAAAAGGTACTTCTGCCACTTCGCGTCGGAGCGGCCCATCATGCGCATGATGTGGCGGCTGGTGTGCAGATTGAAAGCGCGCGGCTCGCGCATCAACCGCAGATGGGTCTCGTGCGGCAGCAGATTGCCTTTCTTGCGATTGCAGGTATGGCAGCAGGCGACGAGGTTCTCCCAGGTGGAAGCGCCGCCGCGAGAGCGCGGGATCACGTGGTCCAGCGTCAACTCTCCGGCGGCCAGAACCTTGCCGCAGTACTGGCAGGTGTTGCGGTCGCGCAGCAGGATGTTCTTGCGCGACAGCGCGCGCGTCTGGTGCGGGATGCGGCGGTATTCCAGCAGGCGAATCACCGAGGGTACGCGCATATTCACTCGCGCGGCATGCAGGATGTGTCCGTTCTGCTCCTCCATCATGGCCACACCCTTCAGCACCAGAATGATGGCGCGGCGCGCCGCGCAGACATTAATCGGCTCATAAGAGGCGTTGAGCACCAGGACAGGCGCGTGCATGGCCGCCCACTGCGGACCTTCGGGATCCGTTGCGATGCGAGCATGGTGCATACAGCCGGCAAGGGACTTTCCGTATCGGGACGCTGCGCTTTGGACCGAACTCGACATAGTCCTTATACCGAAGCGGCGATCTCGACCGCCTCGATTTCCTCCTGTTGACCGCCATCGGCAGGCTCGCGCAGGTCGACGCCCTGAAAGGCGCGCGCTACGGTAGCCGCCCAAACTCGCTCTGCACCGGCGCTCCTCAAGACTCGAGCACACTCTGACAATGTGGTACCGGTGGTCATCACGTCGTCGATCAAAATCACGGCGCGGCCCTTGACCCGCTGCCGGTCGATGACGCGAAAAGCGTCGCGCATATTTTCGATGCGCTCTTCGCGGCTCAGTCCCACCTGCGAGATGGTCTCGCGATGCCGGACCAGCAGCGAGGATGAGACTTCAAACCTGGGTGCCGACTGCTTCGCCGCGGCGCGCGCAATCAACTCCGCCTGGTTGAAGCCGCGCGTACGCCGCCTGCTCTTGTGCAGTGGAACCGAAACCAGCAGTAGCCGTGTGTTATTAGATGCGGGCAGCAGTTCGGCAATCGTCTGCGCCAGCATTTCTCCCAGCGGGCCGGCCACCGGAGTTACGTTTTCATACTTCAGGAGATGGATGAGCCCGCGCAGCGCTCCTTTGTATTCGCCGAACGCGAGCGCCCGATCGAAAGCGGGCTCGTCGTCGCGGCAGTGGACGCAGCGGCCATCGCCCATCAGCAACTGCGCACCGGCCAGGCGATCACCGCACAGGATGCACTGCGGCGCGCGCACCGGATGGATCTCGGCGAGACATTCTTCGCAAACAGGAATTCGCGAAATATTAGTGAGCGGAGTGCTACACAGACGGCAATCAGAGGGGAAGAGGACAGAAAAGGTACTACGCAGGAGGGTTTCGATGGCCGCAAGAGCCGCTGCACGTTGCGGGGCGCGCGATTCTCGTCGTTTTCGCTTTAGCGTCTCACGACTGCTGAAGACGACCTCCAACCGTCCTATAGGGCGCTTTCACTGCGCAGGTACAGGACCCAATCGCGGGTGCGGAGGAGCCGAAGTCCCGGCCCAAAGCACCGCGACAGCTCCAGTATATGTGCTCGGGAATCCGGGCGCAATGCTGGTTGAGGTACGGCCAGCGGGATTTACCGAGGTTTCATCGAGGCGGCAGCGTTATTCCCCCGCCAGACGCTTGTACTGCGCCGGCGTCAACGGCACCACCGACAACCTTCCCTGCCGCACCAGCGGCGAATCGGCAAATAGTGAAAGAGCCTTGATCTCGGCCAGCGTCAGCGGCTTGGCGATCGCCTTCGCGGCCTTGATCTTCACCTGCGGAGTTTTCGGATCTTCGACCTCGACCGATACCACGGTCGCGGTCCCCACGGCACTTTTCTCGTCACCAGTGTGGTAAATGACAAGGCGATCGTCCGGCTTCATCTCGCGCAGATGTTTCACGGCCGTAGGATTGGTAACGCCGTCCCAGATGGTCTGCTTCTCCTTAACCAGATCAGCAAACGAGTACACGGTAGGCTCGGTCTTTAGTAAGTAGTCCACTGATGTCGTTCTCCTTCCGAGATGGAATATTGTACCGGGTGGTGCCGGCTCGCCACTGCAACTTGTGTACGATAGCGCTGGCGTGCTAACTTGCGCCGTCGCTATAATTTGTGCGCAGCCCGAGGTTTGCCCTTAACATGAGCACCACCACAACTACAGCTTCCCCCAAAAAATTCCGCTCCTACGTTCCCGACAACACGACCATGCCCGAGTTCACGATCCGGGCCGTGCTCCTGGGTCTGGTTCTTACTGTCGTCCTCGGCGCCGCAAACGCTTACCTCGGCCTGCGCGCCGGCATGACCATCGCCGCCACCTATCCGGCGGCGGTTATCGGCATGGCCGTGCTGCGCCTGATGAAGGGCTCCATCCTCGAAGAGAACATTGCGCGAACCGTTGGCTCCATCGGCGAGTCGGTAGCCGCGGGCGCGATCTTCACCATTCCGGCATTCGTCATCTCCGGCGCGTGGCCGGTCTTCGATTTCGAGCACGCTTACTGGAAGTCGTCGATCCTGATGCTGCTCGGCGGCGGTCTCGGTATCCTCTTCGTGACCCTGCTGCGACGAGTGATGGTGGAAGATCCCGAGCTTCCCTTCCCTGAGTCGGTAGCAGCTTCGCAGATTCACATCGCCGGACAGCAAGGCAGCCGCGCAGCCAAGATTCTCTTCGGCAACATGGGCTTCGGAGGCCTGGTTTACCTGCTGGGTCAGTTCAGCCTGTTCAGTTCGAGCCGCGACTTCATTGTGCACGTCGGCAACCTGGGCACCAGCTTCGTGCGCATGGGACGCAGCGCCACCGCGCCCAAGCTGCCGGCCGGCGCTGTCACCACAGTCTCCGCACCCGCAATCAGCCCGGCGTACCTGGGCGTCGGCTACATCATTGGACCGCGCCTCGCTTCGCTGAACTTCGCTGGCGGCGTCATCGCCTGGGGACTGCTGGTTCCACTCATCCTGTTCCTTGGTGGACCGACGCTGGTGACGCAGTTCGCGCCGGCAGGCACCACCATCCCCGATACCGGGTTCTGGGCGGGGCAAGCCGGAGCCGTATGGAGCTTCATCGTGCGACCGATAGCCGTAGGAGGCATGCTGGTCGGCGCCTGCTTCACCTTGTTCCGCATGCGTAAGAGCCTGGGCATTGGCATGGCGCGCGCTGTCTCGGATCTGAAGAAGTCGGCCGCGGCACACGCAGGAACAGCCCGCACCGAGCGCGACCTGAACGCCAAGTTCGTCTTCACCGGCCTGGGCATCGTCCTGATCGCGATGATCTTTTTGTACAAGAGCTACGCCGGTTCCTGGGGACCGGGCATTGTGGCGGCGATCGTCATGCTGATCGTCGGCTTCTTCTTCGCCGCCGTCTCCGGCAACCTGGTCGGTATGATTGGCTCGTCGAACAACCCCATCTCCGGCCTCACGCTGGCCGCTCTGGTTATCGCCGCAATCCTCATGGTGCTGATGGGGGTCTCCGGCATGCACGGAGTCGCTGCAGTGCTGGGCGTGGCCGCGGTGGTTTGCATCTCGTCAGCGGTCGCGGGCGAGATGTTGCAGGACTTGAAGGTAGGACACATCCTCGGCGGCACGCCCGCCAAAATGCAGATTGGCGATTTCATGGGCGTAACCGTGGCCAGCTTCGCGCTGTTGCCGGTCTTGTTGCTGCTGAATCAGGCCAACATCAATAGCGGGGGAATCGGCTTCGGCGATCGCCAGCTTCCCGCGCCGCAGGCCGGCCTGATGGCCATGCTCTCTCGCGGCATCGTCGGGGGAGAGATGGCCTGGCCGCTGATCGTCGTCGGCATCCTGATGGGGATAGCGCTGATCATGATCGAGGTTAAGAGCCCGATGCTCTTCGCGGTCGGCATGTATCTGCCGCTGGAAACGACCTTCGCGATCTTCCTCGGCGGCATGATTCGCTGGATGACCGACAAGATGCGCGATAGCAAGAACTTCAACGAAGCGCAGAAGGCCCGGGTAGAGAATGCCGGCGTGCTGACGGCTTCAGGATTTATTGCGGGCGAGGCGTTGATGGGAATCGTCATCGCCATCTTCAAGTACAAGCAATGGCCGTTGCCGGTAATCTTCGAGCATCCGAATGTGGTTTCCGGATTCGTGGTGCTGGTGATCCTGGCAATCGTGATGATCCGCGTGCCGCTGGCAAACGCCGGCAGCCCGGATGAGCCGGCACCTCCTACCGCGATTATGTAGGACGATTCACAGAAATATTCGCAGCAAACATTCGCAAGCAATATTCGCAGACAGGGCGCACCCCGAGTGCGCCCTTTTTCTTTGGTGTCATCCTGAGCGCAGGCGCGTCTTTCGCGCCGGAGTCGAAGGACCGCTACAGCCGGATAGATCCTTCGGGGTATAGCGGTCCTTCGACTGCGTTCGGGCGCTGGCGCGTCCTATCTTCGCTTGATTTCATAACGACGTTGGCTCGATCGGCCGAGTACTCTGAGTTTGTGTAAGACCAGGGGCTCGGGGAGGGAGCCAACGCGATGTTGATTATAGGTTGTGATTATCACCCTGGGTTTCAGCAGTTAGCGATTTTTGATACGGCAACCGGCGAAGTGAGCTACCGGCGCTTGCCGCGGGCCGAGGTAGAAGAGTTTTACCGGGGCCTGAGCGAGCCGGCGCTGGTGGGCATGGAAGCCTGTGGCTTCACGCTGTGGTTCGAGGAGCTGCTGGCCGAGCTGGGTCATCGGCTGTGGATCGGAGACGCAGCGCGGATTCGAGCGGCGGTGGTGCGCCGGCAGAAGACGGACCAGCGCGATGCGGATCACATTTTGACCTTGCTGCTGGAACATCGTTTTCCCCGACTGTGGGTGCCGACGGCGGAAGAGCGCGATGTGCGGCAGTTGCTGTTGCATCGTCATGCTCTGGTGCGATTGCGGACGCAGGTGAAGAATCAGTTGCACGCCATCGCGCTGAATCAGGGGCTGCAGAAAAAACGGCAGCTATGGACGGAAGCCGGGCGGGCGCAGTTGCAGAAGCTGGAGCTGCGACCTTATGCGGCGCAGCGGCGAGCCGAGTCGCTGCTGCGGCTGGATGGCTTGGACCAGCAGATCCGGGAGTTGAGCCGGCAAGTGGTCGCTGAGGCGGACAAGCGCAGCGCGGCTCGGCTGCTGATGAGCCATCCCGGAGTAGGTCCGCAGACGGCGCTGGCCCTGGTGCTGAGCCTGGGTCCGGTGGAGCGGTTCAGCAATGCCAAGAAGGTGGCCAGCTATGTTGGGCTGATTCCTTGCGAGCACAGCTCGGGAGGCAAGCAGCGGCTGGGACACATCAGCAAACAGGGGTCGCCGCTGTTGCGCTTTCTGCTGGTGGAAGCCGCACAGAGTGCGGCCCGCTATGATGCCGAGCTGAAGCGCATGTATGTGCGTTTGAGTTTGCGGCGCAGCCGGGCGCAGGCGAAAGTGGCGGTGGCCCGGCGACTGGCGACACGGTTGTACTGGATGCTGCGCACGAGTAAGAACTATGCGCAGCTGCTGAGCAGTGGTGCAGGCGAGCCCGAGTCATCCTGTGGCACGGTTTAAGAGCCGAGCGCTTGAGTGAGCAGCCTGCCTCCCGCCGCTGCGAGGCGGGAGTTCGAAAGCAATCCTGGCGGACAACGCCGAATAGATGGGTGGCGAAGCTGCTGCTTTCGCCCGCAGATTGGAGACGAGCCCCTGGTCAGGAAGTTTCCATGAGAGCGAACTGGCGCATCTTTTGTGCGTCGCCGCCCCCGTATGCCTTGACAACGCCAACGTCGTTATAGACAGGATGACAATCCCTGTAGTGAGCCGGTCCAGCGCCTGACCTAAAATAGTCACAGATGGCAATTCGCTCGGCCCCAACTTACATCGCGTTAATGCTCTCTCTTGTGTTCACCGCCTGCGCCCATAAGCCGGCTGGCAAACGCTATCCGCTGGATGGCCGCGTGGTCGCCGTCGATCCAGCGCAACATCAACTAACCGTCGCCCATCACGATGTTCCCGGCCTGATGAAAGGCATGACCATGCCCTTTGTCGTCGGCAGCAACGATTTATGGGTCTTCCAGGCCATCGCTCCGGGCGACCAGGTTCACGCCACGCTGGTAATCGGAAATCAAGCGGAACTGCAGGACATTACGTTTACGAAGGTCAGTGACAACGCGGTCGACGGCACCACGCAACTGCACGTCCCCGAGCCCGGCCAGCAGGTCCCGGACTTCACGCTGGTAAATCAGGATGGCGTGAAGATTCACTTTGACCAATTCCACGGCAAGCCACTGTTGCTGACGTTCATCTACACCCACTGTCCCTTCCCCGATTACTGCCTGCGTATGAGCAATAACTTCGGCAAGGTGCTGGAGCAGCTGCAGCAGAATCCAAAGGCCTTCGATCAGGCACAACTGCTCAGTATCAGTATCGATCCGGAGAACGACAAGCCTGCCGTGCTGCGCTCCTACGGCGAGCGATACGTTAGAAGGACCGATCCCAAGTTCGAGCATTGGCAATTCGCTTCGGGCTCGCCCCAGCAGGTGCGTAAGGTCGCAGACTTCTTCGGTCTGTCTTACAACAGCAAAGACGGCCAGATCGTGCATGGCTTGCAGACCGTACTGATCGGCGCGGATGGCAAAGTGCTCAAGGTATACTCTGGAAACGATTGGAAGCCGGGCGAGGTCGCAACGGAGATGGCCGCAGCTGTCGCCGAATAACAAGTACGACGCGGTTTATCTGCAAGGATGAGGAGCTTTCATGGCGTCCACTGATTCCATTACTAAATTGAACGCGCTGATACAAGGCATACCCACGGCTGTTCTCACGACCGTACGTCCCGATTCATCTCTCCATAGTCGCCCAATGGCAGCCCAGCCAATCGATGATTCCGGTGCGTTCTGGTTCCTCACCGGCAGTAACACCGAGAAGGTGGAAGCTGTACGTACCCTTCAGAGAGTCAATCTCGCATTCCTGGATCATTCTGCGGACCGCTACGTTTCCGTGAGCGGTTTCTGCGAATTGGTGCGTAACAGCGCCAAGGCAAAGTCACTGTGGAAACCGGAGTACAAAACCTGGTTTCCCGGCGGCCTGGAAGATCCGGATCTGGTTCTGATGAGGATCGTGGTACAGGAGGCGGAATACTGGGTTCCGTCACAGGGCTGCATGCTGCAGTTGACTGGATTCCCAAACGAGCTGCAGTAACCCAACACCCGGCGACTGCAGTATCTTCACCCTCTCAGTGAGTTGAGGAACGCTGATGAACCGAATTCGTTGGCTGACGCCGCTTCCCCTTCTACTCGCGGTTCTGCTGGGTTGCGCGGCGCTCGCTCAGCAACCCCGCACTGCAACCGTGGACATTCCTTTCGACTTCTACATAGCAGGCAACAAGCTGCCTGCGGGTCAATACTCGCTGAACATCATCGCACCAACCTACGTGTTGTTGCGCAGCCAGGACGGCAAGACCCAGCAGGATTTGTATTTTCTGCAAACCGCTTCGCCAGGGAAAAATCCGCCTTCCAAAGTCGTGTTCGCGCTTCGCGACGGGAAGTATTATTTCGCCGAAGTCTGGAGCTATTTGGGTAAAGCGCAGCTAACCTCATTCACTTCGCGGCCTGGCGATCAGATTAAGGATGTTCCGCTGGTTGCCGTCGAAAAAACTGTGGCCAAACCGTGATCGGGTCTGTAATAGTGGTATCCCCCGACATTAACAACTGCTGACCCGCGGCAAGAATGTGGGCTGTGCGGGAAATTCTGCATTGAATCGGAGATTCGCCATGGAGAACTACGCCGTTATTAAGAGAACGCCCTCAAAGCCGCTGATCATTGGCAGCCTGATGCTGTTGGCCGCGCTATCCACTACCGCTTTCGCGCAAATGAGTGGAGGGGCGTCGAACCCCGAAATGCAGCAGAAGCTGATGGCCTTGAAGCAGTCGGCTGCGGAAAACAAGCAGAGGCTGCATCACTATCAGTGGGTCGAAACCCAGCAGATCACGCTGAAGGGCGAAGAGAAACCGCAGCGTGTCTCCCAGTGCTCCTACGGACCCAACGGCCAGGTGCAAAAGATTCCGATGGGCGAGCAGCAGCAGCAACCGGAAAAGCGCGGACTGCGCGGTCGCGTCGTTGAGAAGAAGACTGACGAGATGAAGGACTACATGCAGCAGGTGCAGAGCCTGCTCTCGATGTACGTTCCACCGAATCCGCAGCTGATTCAGCAGGCGATGGTTCACCATGATGTCTCCATCGACAAGACCATGGGTTCGAGTCTGACGCAGTTGGTCTTCAAGAACTACGCCAAGCCTGGCGACCAGATGACCATCGGTTTTGACACCGCGGCGAAGAAGATCTCGACCATCAACGTCAACACCTACATGGATGATCCGAAGGATGCAGTCACTCTGGCGGTGCAGATGGCGAGCCTTGCCCGACGGCACGAACTACGCGCAGCAGACCGTGCTGAACGCTACCGCCAAGCAGATCCAGGTGACCACCACGAACTCCAATTACGCGAAGATCCAGTAAACGCGTCTCATCGAAGTCTTACAGGGCGCACCTCCAGGTGCGCCGCCTGAATTGTGTTGTAATTCCCGGCGAGGCGGCTTTTGGAACGCCGAGCAGTCTGCGTTCGGCCTTCCGCACCCTGCGCCGCCAATTGGCGACACTGCGGCAGGATGACCGCCGCGCCATCGATCGCATCCTTCTTCACCGCCAGCAAAGCTTCATTCGCCTGCTCCAGCGAAAACGATGTCACCTTCGGCTGAAGGTTGATCTCGGCAGCAATCTTCAGGAAATCGCGGGCATCGTCACGCGTCATGTTGGCCACGCTGCGAATCTGCCGCTCACCCCATAACAACCTGTCGTAATCGAATTGCGGCATGCGATCCAGGTGGATCGCATTGATCGAAACAACTCCGCCCTTACGCAAGCTCGAGAGCGCCGCGATGACCACATCTCCGCTGGGCGCGAAGGTCACGGCGCGATCAAGCTCGACTGGCGGCTTATCAGCTTCGGCCCCCACCCACTTTGCTCCTAACGACTCCGCCAGCTTGCGATGCGAAGCCCCTCGCGTGGAAACATACACATCGCACTTCCATGCATGCAGCACTTCAATCGCAAGATGGGCCGACGCTCCAAATCCGAACAGACCGACGTGCTCGCCCTGCTGAACCCCGGCCACTCGCAGCGCGCGAAATCCGATGATGCCCGCGCACAACAGCGGCGCGGCATGCAGGTCGTCCAGTTCCGCGGCAGCGGAAACACAAAGTCGGCGCGGGCCAGGGCGTACTCCGCGTAACCTCCACGCACGGTGTAACCGGTAAACGTCGGCTGATCGCACAGATTCTCCATTTGGTGCCTGCAATACCAGCACGTCCCGTCCGTCCCTCCGATCCAGGAGACGCCTACGCGACTTCCGAGCGGAGCTCTGCGCTAGCGCCGTCGACAACCTCACCGACAATCTGGTGGCCCGGGATGACGTCCTGGAGCTTCGGCGCGAGCTCGCCTTCCACGATATGAAGATCGGTGCGGCAAACGCCGCAGGCTCGAACCTTGAGCAGGACTTGGCCGGGTTCCGCGGTGGGTTTAGGAACATCTTGAATATGCAGCGGTCGCTGGGCGATGGAGCGGGGCTACTGAGAACTGCGGCTTTCATCTTCGTACACCTGCTTCACAATTCTAAATTCTGCTTTGGGGCGTCGACCAACTTCACGTAACGCCGGCGTCATCGGTCAACTCGATGGAAGAAAAGCAGCAGCTTCACTCCCGTGAGGTTGGCGCGCAGCACTGGTTCAGTCAGGCTCGTCCTGCGCCGATACCAGGTATCGATTTCGATCCGCGGCGTGATTCGCGAGATTGCGCCGAACTGATACGTGTATTGCGACCACTCTGCAAAGCTGCAGTTGTAAAACGCCTCGGCCTGCGCGTACGGAGTGATCGCGAACTTACCGATCGTGATACTGCGCAATAGACCAAGCCGGTTTCGTAATTCCAATTGAAGCGGGTGGGCAGTCCCTGAAGATCGATCCGGTTGCGGTCCGCGATCTGGAAGCCCCAGGGCAGTGGGACGCGTGGGGTCAACTCCAGAACGCCGGTCTTCGTGCGTGGTTTCGCGCTTGTACAGATTCTTGGCGTACCGATAGCCGACTCGGAATGTCAGGTACTTGCTGCGCTCCGGATTGTTGGTCTTTAGATGGGTCAAGAAATTCCAGAGCGCGATGTCGAGGTTGGGGCCGAGCACAAATTCGGGACGGGCACTATCTGCTCCGGGCGTGCCCGAGGCCAGGAACACGAAATCGAGTGACGGCGTAATGCCGACGAAGGTATTGACCTGCGACCAGAAGATGGTGGGCGTTGCCGGCGGCGCCAAGGTCCCGATCGTTTGCGTCTGGGCGCCTGCGGTCAACGCTCCGGCGATCATTCCGATGGAAAGCGCCGCTCGCAAACATCGGCTGATTTGTCCGTCGCGCAACCCGGCCTCGCACCGATAAAAATTCACCCCACGATGATAGAGCGCGCTCATTATGGCATTCGCGACGCAAGTTCGAAAAACAAATTGTGCGGTATTGATTGTCGTGTGAAGAAAATCGGGAACGGAATTTATCCTCTGCTCGCTCGGTAACATCCAAGCAGGTGAAATAATCGTAACGTTCCGACTGAAAGCGATGGACCTGACCCAAACCAAAGCCGCCGTCTCCGCCAGCCGGCGAATCTCCGGGGCCGTCGGACTGCTGCGCCTGGAAGAAGTTACGAAGACCTATGTCACCGATGGCCAGCCTGTGCACGCGCTGAACGGCGTCTCGCTGGCCGTGAACCGCGGCGAGTTCGTCGCGCTGGTCGGGCGCAGCGGTTGCGGCAAGTCGACCCTGCTGAACCTCGCCGGCGCCATGGACTTCCCCACCACCGGGCCGGGTCTTGCTCGACGGCATTTCGACCTCCGAGCTGAACGAAAACGGCCTCACCCGCCTGCGGCGCGAGAAGGTCGGCTTCATCTTCCAGTCGTTTCAGTTGCTGAATACCTTAACTGTTCTGGAGAACGTCGAGCTGCCGCTGCTGCTGGCGGGCGAAGTGAACACGCGGGAGCGGGCTCAGCAGAAGCTCGAACTAGTGGAACTGGGAGATCTCGACTCGCGCATGCCGCACCAGCTTTCCGGCGGACAGATGCAGCGCGTCGCCATTGCCCGCGCCATGGTCCATGCGCCCAAGTTGTTGCTGGCCGACGAGCCCACCGGCAACCTCGACACCGCAAACCGGCAACCTGATCCTGCGGCTGCTGCGTCGCATCGCCGACGAGCAGACAGACAGCGATCCTGATGGCGACCCACAGCACGGAGGCCGCCGCTATTGCCGACGCCGTCGTGAAAATGCGCGACGGCAAAATCGAAGAGATCGTCGCGCGATGACAGCGCACTCCGCATCTTCTACCGGCTTGATCGTGCGCCCGCTGCATCGCGAGCCGCGTGCGCACCTTGCTGACCGTTGCTCGCCGTGGCGTTGGGCGTGGCCGTGGTGCTGGCCATCGAACTGGCCGGCGATGCTGCTGCCGGATCGTTCCGTTCTTCCATCGAGACGCTCACCGGCAATGCCGACCTGGAAGTCACGGCGGTTGGCGGAGTACCCGACGCGGTGGTCGGCCGGCTGGCGACGCTGCCCTACCCGATCAAAGTGCAGCCGCGCATCGACGACTTCGCTACGTTGCACGACAACGGGACAAACCGTCCCGCTCATCGGGCTCGATCTCATCGCCGATCATCCGGAAGGTTTCACCTCCGGAGACAACCGGCACGGACACCGAGGATCTCGCGCAGACGCTGACTGGAAGACAATGTCTGGGTCAGCTCGCATCTGGGAGCGAAGGCGGGCGACACGCTGCAGCTTCAGATCAACGACGAGATCCAGCCCGTACATCGTGCGCGGCGTTTTGAAAGACTCCGGCGACAGCGGCGGTCTGGTCCTGATGGACATCGCCACCGCGCAGCGCGCTCTGCATCGCACCGGCCGCGTGGACCGCATCCTGCTGACAGTCCCCACCTCGCCTTCGCTGGAGCAATGGGAGCAGCGGATGCGCGCCGCACTGCCCGCCGGAGTTGACTTGCGCCGCCAAGGCAGCCAGACCGACGAGAATCGCCGCATGCTCAGCGCCTTCCGCTGGAACCTGCGCATCCTCAGCTACGTCGCGCTGGTGGTCGGAGCGTTCCTCATCTTCAACACCATCTCGGTTTCAGTGGTGCGCCGCCGGCCGGAGATCGGCATCGTGCGCGCGCTCGGCGCCAGCCGCAGCTCGGTGCTGCTGGCGTTTCTTGGCGAGGCCGCGTGCTTCGGCGTGGTGGGCGGCATTGCCGGAATCGCGCTCGGCAGGCTGATGGCGATCGGCGCGGTGCGTCTGCTCGCCGCCACCGTCGACAATCTTTACGTCAGCAGCCGCCTGCTCCCATCGAACTCACACCCGGCATGGTGCTGCTGGGTCTGGCTGGTGGGCGTCGGCGTCTCGCTGGCATCGGCGGCATCGCCCGCGCGCGAAGCTTCGCTGGTTTCGCCCGTAGAAGCCATGGCGCGCGGCGAGCGCGAATATGCAGCCCGCGTCCACAAGGTTCGCGATCTCTGGATCGCCGCTTGCGCTGGCCGTTGTCGGCGTTGCTGCCTCGCTTGGCTCCGGCCATCGCAGGCAAGCCGTTCTTCGGATACGCCGCCGCTCTGCTGTTCATCGCCGCTTCCGCCTTCGCCATTCCGGCGCTGGTCAGCGGACTGACTGCAGCTTTCGTCCGGCACTGCTGCGCCGCATCGGCGGAGTTGAGGCGATGCTCGCATCGCGCAGCCTGGCCTCTTCGCTGCGCCGGACTTCGGTGCTGGTGGGCGCACTGTCGACCGCGATCGCCATGACCACCTCGGTCGGCATCATGGTCGGCAGCTTTCGCCAGACGGTGCAGGTCTGGATGGACAATCAACTCAAGGCCGACCTGTTTCTGCGGCCCGCGGCGAATCCTTCCGCCGATCGTCATCCCACCATCGATGCCGCACTTGCCGACAAGATCGCATCCCTGCCCGGCGTGGCGGGCGTCGACCGCTTCCGCGGCTACGAGATCAGCTACCAGGGTCTGCCCGCGCTGCTCGGCTCGGCCGACACGATTGGCGATCACGATCTGGGCAAGGTCGAGTTCTTCTCCGGCCGCCCCACCGGCGTGGTCAACGCCGAACTGCGCAGCGGCGACAACGCCCTGATCAGCGAGCCCTTCGCCAACAAGCATCATCTGCGCGCGGGCGACTGTCATCACGCTTCCGCTGGGCGCGGCGCAGGTGCGCTTTCGCATCATCGACGTCTTCTACGACTACGGCAGCGAAAAGGGCTTCATCGTCATCGACCGCTCGCGGGCGTTGCGCTATCTGCCCGATCCGCGCCTCGTCGAATCTTGCGGTCTACGTCGCTCCCGGCAGCGAACGTCGACGATGTGCGCGCGGAGGTTGAGCGCGTCGCCGCCGGACACAACCTGGTGATCTTCACCAATCGCAGCCTGCGCGCGCAGGCGATCCAGATCTTCGACCGCACCTTCGCCATTACCTACGCGCTGGAAGTTGTCGCCGTGATCGTCGCCATCATCGGAATCGCCGGAGCGATGCTGGCGCTGGTGATCGATCGCCGCCGCGAGTTGGGCCTGCTGCGCTTCCTGGGCGCGGCGGTCTCGCAGATACGCAAGCTGATCCTGGTCGAGGCCGGCCTGATCGGCCTGCTGGCCAACATCGCCGGGCTGGCGCTCGGCATCGTGCTCTCGCTGCTGCTGATCTTCGTCATCAACAAGCAGTCGTTCGGCTGGACCATCCACTTTCACTGGCCGGTCGCCGTGCTGCTCGGCGCGCTGAGCCTGGTTTATGTTGCCACGGTGCTGGCGGGCTTCTATCCGGCGCGCGTTGCCACCTCGCTGAACCCGATTGAGGTGGTGCATGAGGAGTAGCCTCGTAGCGTCGCTGCTGCTGCTTCTGCTGGCCGCTTCCAGCGCTCGGCGCAATACCAGCAGGCGCTGCCGGGATATCAGTACGAGTTTCCGCGCGATCACTTCGATCATCCCGACTACAAAACCGAGTGGTGGTATTACACCGGCAACCTCAAGGCCGCGGACGGGCATCGATTCGGCTTCGAGCTGACTTTCTTCCGCCAAGGCGTGAATCGCGCAGGAGCAAGCGGCAGGCGACTGGGATGTGCACGATCTCTACCTGGCGCATCTCGCGTTGAGCGATCTGGACGGCGGCCACTTCTATCACACCGAGCGGCTGAATCGCGCGGGCCCGGGACTGGCAGGCGCGAGCCTGCAATTGCAGAGAGTCTGGAACGGCAACTGGCAGGTGCAGTGGACGAATGGCCAGCAGAATCTGCAGGCGATCGCCAGACAACTTCACGCTGCACCTGACGATGACCTCCCGCAAGCCGCCGGTGATCCACGGCAAGAACGGCATCAGCCAGAAAGGCGGCGGGCGCGGGCAATGCCTCGCACTACATCTCGTTCACGCGCCTGCTGACCAGCGGGACGATCGAGCTGAACGGCAAGACCTACGCCGTCGACGGCACTTCGTGGATGGACCACGAGTTCTTCAGCAGCGGCCTCGACAAAGACGAAGTCGGATGGGACTGGCTCAGCCTGCAACTCGCCGACAACACCGAGCTCATGCTCTATCGCCTGCGGCACAAAGACGGCAGCGTCGATCCGTTTTCGTCGGGAACCTACGTCGATGCCAGCGGCAAATCGACATTTCTCAGCGTGCGTGACTTCTCGATGACGCCAATCGGCGAGAGCTTACACGAGCCCGGTCACGAAAGCTGTTTATCCAATCGCGTGGCGGGTGAACGTACCGTCGCTCGGATTGGAGCTGCAACTCAAGACGCCGCTCGCATCGCAAGAATTGGCGAGCGGCAGCAGCGCCGGGCTTGTCGTACTGGGAGGGCGCCATCGACATCAGCGGAACACGTGGCGGCCGCTGCGATCGCGGGAGTTGGCTACCTGGAGATGACAGGCTACGCCAAACCGATGACCCTCGAGGCAAAGTAACCGATGCCGGCTAAAGCAATCCGTCCGCCCTCGAAAGCGCCAGACCGGGTAACCAATCATGAAGAGCTTGCTGGCAAAGACCCTGCTTAGTCTTATTGTTCTTGTGATTGCCATGGGCCTTGCTATTGTTCGTTCCCGCCGGGACGATCCGTTACTGGCAAGGCCTGGGTATATCTTGCGACTCTACCTCGACGATGTCGTTGCTCATCTCGATTTACCTGCTTCGCAATGATCCTGCCTTGCTGGAGCGGCGCATGAAGGGAGGGCCGGCAGCGGAGAAGCGGACGACGCAGAAGATCATCATGCTGTTCGCCTCCTGGGTTTCGTTAGTCTTCTCGTTGTTCCGGCGCTGAACTACCGCTTCTGCTGGATCGTCGGTTCCACTCATCGTCGAACTCCTGGGCGACGTTCTGGTCGTGGTTGGTTTTTACTTCATCTTCCGCGTATCCGGGAAAACACCTTCGCTTTCGCCACGATTGGAGTTGCCGAAAACCAGAAGGTCATTTCGACCGGGCCCTATGCGCTGGTGCGTCACCCCATGTATGCGAGCGCGATGCTGTACGTTGATCGGAATACCGCTCGCTCTAGGCTCCGTACTGGGGTCTCCTGGCCGCAGTCTTCGTGATGGCTTCGGCTTATCTGGCGGCTTCTCGATGAAGAGAATGTTCCTGGCTCACGAACCTTGCCCGGCTATGCGGAGTATCAGAAGAAGGTTCGATATCGGCTGCTGCCCGGTGTCTGGTGATGCGCGAAAATCTGGGAGCAATGTCGTTGCTCATGACACTGGAGTTCGTCTCGAGACGCTGGTGGACATGCTCCCTCGATCCTCCGCCTGTTCTCGTTCTGCACTCTGCAATTTCCCATGCCATCTGCACGTGCCGCCGATAAACCCGCCAATCTCCGCCAAACGCTCGATCAAGTTTCCGCTGCCTATGCCAAGCTGGAGCCGCAGTCCATTCGTCCCGCCGAGGGCTTCATCAAGTACGACTACCTGATCCCCGCCGGCTACTACAAGCAGATGTGGGACTGGGACGGCTTCTTCATCGGCTCGCACCTGGCGCAGCAGGGCAAGCCGCAGTATCTGAAGTATTGGGTGCTGGATTTCGCGGGCGCCATCGACAAGGACGGCTACGTCGCCGGCTGCATCACCACCAAAGGCCCGCGTCCGCTGATGGGCCGGTTCGCCATGAAGCCGTTCCTGGCGCAGGGCGCGGTGATCGCCTCGGAGGGCCTGGGCGACTACGCGTGGGTGAAGCCCATCTGGGAGAACATGCGCAAGGTCATCGTCTATCGCGAGCAGACGCAGTTCGACCCCAAGTACGGACTGTTCTTCTGGGAGAATGCGATCTCGTCCGGCGCCGACAACAACGTCGCGCTGACCAACGATCCCAACGACAAGAGCGCGATTCTGGCCACCGACATCAGCACCTTCCAGTATCGCGAGTACAAGGCCATGGCGCAACTCGCCGACAAACTGGGCTAGCCCGACGAGGCCGCGGAATACCGCAAGAAAGCTGCCGACCTGAAAGCCGCGATGCTGAAGCACATGTGGTTCGCCGATGAGGCGATGTTCTACAACGTTCGCCGCGACACACGGCAAACCGGTGAAGCGCATCAGCTACTCCAACTTCGTTCCGCTCATCGATGACATCCTGCCGGAAAGATGCGAAGGCGATGATCCGCGCTACATGTTGAACAAGGACGTCATGCTGGCGCCGTACGGCATTCGCAGCCTGTCCAAGCAAGACCCCGACTACAACAACGCAGCGATCATCGTTCCCTATTCCAACTGGCAGGGGCCGATCTGGATCAACGCGAATTACCTGAACTACATCGCGCTGAAGCGTTACGGCTTCGACAAGGAAGCGGCAGAGTTGTCGGGAATTCTGGGACGCATGGTTGTCGCCGACATTCAGAAGTGGGGCTCGATGCACGAGGACTACGACGCCGAAACCGGCGCGGGCCTGGCGCCCACGCCGGAGCAGTCGGAGAACCATGTGTTCTCCGGATTCGTGGGATGGAACCTGCTGGCGCAGGACATGCTGCAATGCGAGGTGAAGAAGGAGTGCGGATTCCTGAAGTGGTATGGCACACAGCAGTGATGAACAGCGAGTCCGACGCTGACCTGGCAGCATCTCTGATTCAGGCAAATCTATGGATATCGATGTCGTATTAAAACGATTTGAGCAGCCAGACGAAACCTTGACTTTCGAGAAGGGTCAGGTTCGAAATCGAACATGTTGGGGGCATGACGATTGGCCGCGCGACCTATGAGCCGGGCTGGCGATGGTCGAAGCATATTGGCAAAGCCAAGGGCGAGAAGTTCTGCATGGTCGAACATGTGGGAATGGTCGTGTCAGGCAAATCGGGGACTCTCTATGCAGGACGGTACTGTTCGCGAAATGAAGGCTGGCGATATCTTTTACGTCGCGCCGGGTCACGACAGCTGGGTGATCGGCGATGAGCCGTACGTTTCGATTCACCTGATGGGCGGCTGGACAATATGCGAGGAAGTAACGGGTCTTACGGCGTGCCGTACACCTTCTTGTAGACCTCGGCGTTGCGCACGATGGCCTGCACGTACTCGCGCGTTTCGGTGAACGGGATCGACTCGACGAACTCCTCCACGTCGCGATAATTGCCCGACGAGCGCCAATCCTCGACGCGATCCGCGCCAGCGTTGTAGGCCGCCAGCGCGTATTCCACCTGCCCGCCGAAGTGGTCGACCATCGCTGCGGAAATAGTGCGTGCCCAGCTCGATGTTCGTCGTCGGGTCCAGCAGCGAGTCGGTGCTGTAATGCGTCAGCCCTTCTTCTTGGCCTCGCCTTTGCCGGTTCGCGGCAGCAGCTGCATCAGACCGTAAGCGTTGGCGTGCGAGATGGCGCTGGGATTGAATTCCGATTCCTGCCGGATCAGCGACGCCACCAGATACGGATCGAGCCCGTTCTCCTCCGAGTAGTTTCGCAGCGCGTCCCAGTAAGGACGCGGGAAACAGTCCCTGCCAGTAGGGCGACGGCAGCTCGTCTACATCCATCGCAGAAGTAGCCGCTGATGGCCCGCTTCAGCGCCTGCAGTGCGCGGAAATACTCGCCGCCGCTGGTGTAGATCTTTGCGATCTCCAGCATCTCCCAGCTCGGGCCCGGTGGAGCTGCCGGCCTGCAATTCGTGCACCGCGAGATCGGTCATGCCGGCGTTCTCCAGCAGCTTGGCGCGGTTGTAGTGCAAATCGTCTTCCGGTGGAGCTGGTGATCTGCGACACCGGATCGAGCGCTGCCGCCGACGAAACATGCTGCAGTGCAGCCACGGTACACGGCAGGCGCTGCGGGCAATGTCGTCATGCGCCGCCGCGCCAGCACCGCGTAATAATAATTGCGGTAGCGGCCGGAAAGCTTCTGGTAGTAAGCGCGCGCCACGCCGTAATCGCGATCATCTTCGGCCATGCGGCCGCGCCAGTACATGGCGTTGGGAACCTCGTTCGTCCCCGGATAAAACTCAACCTGCTCCTCGAAATACTTCTTGGCTTCGTCTTTGCGGTTCTGCCGATAGGTCAGCCACGCACATTTCCAATGCGCATAAGCGGCCTTGTTGCCGTCGGGAAAGCGCTGGTGGATCTCGCGGTAGTAATCGATGGCGCTTGATCGTAATCCTTGCGCAGCAGATACATGTTGCCCGCGCTCATCAGCGCCGCCTCCAGCCACGGCGACTTTGGCGTGCTGGCACGCATGTGCTCCAGAATGTTGCTGAGCGAGCCGTCGTCGTTGGCCGTTGCGCGCGATCTCCGCCTGCTGATACCACTTCTCCGCGCTGGCTTCGCTGCCATCGTCGGGAATGCGATCCAGTGCATCCTTCGCCTTCCGCGTATTCCCGTCCTTGATGTAGGAATTGGCCAGACTGAATCAGTCCGGCCGACTGTTTACCCGGCGGCGAAAGATCGACGACATACTGATACTCGTCAGCTGCCGCGCGCCAGCGCCGCGCCTTGTACAGAGCGTCGGCACGCTTCAGATGCTGCGCGTAGGTGACCGGCGGCAGCGCGGTTCCTCAGCGGGAATCTTTCGCAAGTCGGCGTAAGCCTGCATCGGCAAGATAGTTGGTAGCGTACTCGTAATAGACGCGCTGCAGAATTTCGGCGCCGCGTCTTTGCCTGGCCACTCTGCACGTAAGCCTTGCCCAGGATAGTATTCGGTCTCGGCGTTCGCCGGAGTGCGGTGCGCCTCCAGCACGCGGATGGCTTCGGCTCGGCTGGTTCAGCGCCAGCAGCGCTTTCGCATTCGCGATCGTCGCGTCATGATCGTAGAGCGAGTCCGGAAAGCGCGTGCCGAAGTCGCGCAGATACGCCATCGACTCCTCGGGATTGTTACTCAAGCACATACGAGTTGCCGATGAAGAACGCGACGTAGTCCTTCAGTTCGCCGATCTGCGGCTGGGCCTTCTGCAGCGCGGTAATGGCGGCGGGATACTGCGCGTCGAGATAATGCGCATATCCAATGGCAAACCAGGCCAGGGCTCCGGCTTCCGTTCCGGCGTGGGTGTGAGCGTAACTCTCGACTCCGGTATACGCAGGCGGGGTACGGAACTCGACAAGCTGCCGCGCCATGGGCCGCAGATCGTTGGAGGCGACAAAGCTCCGCTTCATCTGGTGCGCGCGCGCCGCGGTCACCTTCTTGCGAGGTCCGATGCGAGGTCGACTTCTTGCGCAGGCGGTCGTCTTGTGCGCGCTGCTTGAGGACGTCGAAGATTTTTCTTGTGCTGTGGAGGTGCTGTCCTGCGCGACGAGGCCGCTGCCTGGGAACAGCTCAGCAGGCCAGAAAAAGCGACGAGAAGGCGAATACGGGAACTCACTGCATGCAGTTTAGCGCGATTGTCGTGGCGCAAGCAGTGGCGTATTGCGATTCGTGACAGTTTACACAATCGGTTCCTGATGGTGACATCTGACCGGCCAGCATGGATCCGTATGATCTATGTAAGCTCCACCAGAGCCGTGAGCCGGCGGAGCATTTGCCCGACAAAATATGTGCGGCAGTTTCACCAATTTCCACTTCGCATGGGTACAATGGGGGACTGGGTTTTTCTGTTCAGAGCCGAAAATCCTGAATCTGCGATAGATATGGGAACCATCCAACCAAAAGTAGCAGAACCAGTTGGCGATGAATTAACCCTGGTTCATGCGGCGAAAGCCGGCGACATCAGCGCCTTCGAGGAGCTGGTACGTCGGTACGACCGCAATGTGTTCCGGATTGCGCAGCACATCACGCAAAACCGCGAAGACGCGGAAGATGTGGTGCAGGACGCGTTCCTGAAGGCCTACCAGAACTCTGGCCAACTTTCAGGAGCAATCCAAGTTTTATACGTGGCTGGTCCGGATTGCGGTGAACGAAGCGCTGATGCGCCTACGCCGCCGGCGCCCGGAGCGGATGGTTTCGCTCGACGAAGATATCAAGACGGAAGAGGATTCCATGCCGCGCGAGGTCGCGGACTGGGCTCCGAATCCGGAGCAGCTTTATACGCAGGGCGAACTGAAGGAGATTCTGGGCAAGACCATTCAGGGACTGCCGCCGAGTTTCCGCACGGTGTTTGTCTTGCGCGATGTTGAAGGGCTTTCGACCGAAGAAACAGCGGATGCCCTGGACTTGAGTATTCCGGCAGTGAAGTCCCGATTGCTTCGTGCCCGGCTGCAATTGCGAGAGCGCTTGAACAAGTACTTCAAAAATCGTACTGGTGGAGATGGCAAACAGTGACCTGCTCTGATTTTCTGAAAGAGCTCACCGATTACCTGGACGACTCGATGGACGCCCAGACACGGGCGGAATTGGAAGACCACCTCCAGTGGTGCCACAACTGCTACGTCGTTTGCAACACGACGAAGATGACCATCGAGATTTATCGCGACTCCCACCTTTACGAACTGCCCGACGATCTGCGCGGCCGTATTCGCTCAGCCATCATGACTAAGTGCCAGTGCCATAAGGACAGTCCTAATGGCGTGGCAGAACAGTCTTCGGTCACCTCCAGCCGATTCTGCCAAAGCCAAGTGATCTGAGCCTCCAACCACTCTCCTGCTTGACGCTGAGGCCTTTGCTTTTCCGCTCACCTTAGCCCATGGCCCCGCGGACTTTCTTAAATAATTCACCTTAGACGAGAAACCACTTACCCTTCCTTATCCTCTAATTTGCACAAGCTAGCATTCCCAGCGTTCGTCCGGGCGGAGACAGCATCATGACGAAGCTTGCTTATCTTGCAGCCATGGCTCTTCTGGGCTTGGGATTGACGATGGCGCAGAGCAGTTCCCCACCTTCGGATTCCAGCAATTCCAGCAAAGCTGCGCAAAGCCAAAGCAGTCCAGACAGCAACGGCGCACCGGGCAAATCCAGCCGGACTGACCACACCTCGACCTCTCCGAATAAACGACGTTCGCCAACAGCCCGTTCCCGATACCACTGTGCAAGATCAGCAGAGCAGCACCACGTCCACTACGGGCGCGTCGGGCCAGGAAAACCAGCGGCCTTCGACTTCCAGCATGGGCACCACGGGCAGCACGCCAGAGCACGGATAACACCGCCCCGGCCGGCAATCGCAGCCACTACGCCGCAGAACGGAATGCCGCACCGACCAGCAGCCAAATTCGTCCAGCAGCCCCAGCACTCCCACACCTCACCTGGTGATGAACGCCACTCCGGGAGCACGCGCCGTGGCCACCCACACGCCGGATCCAGGAACCTGTATGAATCCGCTTCGCTGCAAAATGGACAGGACGCAACCAGCGCGCAGCGGCCCTCCCCGAACTGCGATTAGCGCTTTCCATTCCGCTCTCGCATTTCTAAGGCAAACCCGCTCTGCTCCGGCTACTTTGGTGCTTAGTTCAAAACGAACTAAAGAGCGGCTCATTGTCCCTCGATTGTGCCATTCCCCTCTTGACGAATCATCTGCCTTGCGATTTATCGTCGCAGGAATTCGTCAGACCCTGCCGCGGGCGTCTGTTGTGGCAGGTGAATTCTGATCGCGGCTTGATCGGGCCCATCTTTCGATTCGGGCCCACTTCACCTCAGGCAATCTGCCAACCGGAGGAAACACGTGAGAAAGCTGTTCATCCTTTTCGCGGCATGCATGGTGTCCATGCTTGCTTTCGGCCAGAACGACACGCAAGTTCAACCCGCAAACGCGCCGAGCGCGAGCCCCAATGCTCGGTATTCAATGGGCGAAGGGCACACCGCAGGACATCATGCAACACCAACCGCCCCTTGCTCGCCGCAGTCCTAACATGACCTACCACGGCGGCGTGATCATGCCGACCGCCAATGCCACGGCGATCTTCTGGGGAACCAGCTGGGCCAACTATAACGGTGACAAGATCAGCGGCATGGATAGCTGGTATCAGGGCTTCGGCAACTCGAACTATGCCAAAACCAGCGACGAATATACCGGGTCGAACGGCACGGTTGGACCTACGCTGAGCTATAGCCGGACATTATGTCGACACCACGGCATCGACGGGCGGCGGCAACACCAGCACCATCCTGGCGGAAGTCTGCAAGATGATCACGAACCCGGATCCTTCGGGCAACGGCTACTATCCGGTCTATGTCGATAATGCCGCGCGGCAGTGCCGGCTACTGCGCATGGCATAGCGGAGGCACTTGCGGCGGCCATCGCGTCGAGTTCGCCTTCTTCTTTAAGCTCGACGGCGACTCCGGCTGCGATCCGCAGGACACCTCCGGCCTGCATTCCCAGGGACTGGCAGCCATCGCGAACGTCAGCGGACACGAACTGTCCGAAGCGCGCACCGATCCCGCCAGCCCGGGTGCCTGGTACGACTCCAGCGGCCAGGAAAATGGCGATAAGTGCGCCTGGACCTTCAACGTTCCCTTAGTGACCTTCTCCAATGGAACCCAGTGGAAGATCCAGGGCGAGTGGTCCAACGCCGCCTACAACAGCGGGCACCGGCTATCCCAACCTGAGCGGACAGAGGGGCTGCCTCGACGGCCACTGATATCTGAGCCGACTTGCATCTATCAGGCCTCCATCCCGGAGGCCTGACTCTTTTGTTTCCACCACCCATGGGAGCGGAACGACGATGAAGCTTGAGGCAATGAAGCAGTCGTCACCGGATGCCGGCTACTGCTCCGCAATCAGGTACTGCTCGATCTTCCCATCCGGCATCTGGTAAATGATGATCACCAGGTTCTTCTTGGGGTACTTCACCTCATAGATCCGCGCCGTCATCCCGCCGCGCAGCGAGGTTCGCGAGTTCGTAAACGATTCCGGTGCGCCCAGCGGGCCCAGGCTGTCGGCATAGTCCTTCAGCGCCTGCTCGGTGAAGTAGGCGTTGCAATTGTCGGTGAACAGCGAGCGATCGATCTTACCTTGCTGCAGGCCGTCATAAACCTTGCGCATCAGCTCATCTGCCCGCGGATCCTGCGGAGTAGCGGCTTTCAACAACAGGGCGGAAACCTTTTACCAATTCCACCAGCCGCCTCCGAAGCGTCCTGATTGGTGAGCACCACCACGGCAATCTTGTCATCGGGCAGAACGATGTTCTCGGCAACGAATCCCGACACCTCGCCGCCGTGCTCCAGCAAACGATGACCATTGCTGTCCGTCACAAAGACGCCGAGGCCATAACGCGTTCCCACCCCATCCTTCAGCACAAACTCAGTCTCCATCTCGGCATACGAAGCCGGCTTCAATACGCTCTGATCGATGATCGAGATGTCCCACTTCGCCAGGTCCTCGGCGGTCATGGCCAGTTCACCGGCGGCAAACATCCAGCCGTGACCCTCTTTGGGTGCCGGATGCAGTGGGCCCAGCGCATAGCGGAAATAGCCGCTCGGATCGCTCGGCGGCAGCCGGTTCGCGTCCGTGTTGGTCACGCGCTTCATCCGCAGGGGCGTGAAGACACGCTCGCGTCAGAAGCTCCAGCAGCGACTTGCCCGAGACTTTCTCCACGATGGCTCCGGCAATCACGTAGTTGGTGTTGCTGTACTGCCACTTTGTTCCCGGCGGAAAATCGAGCGGCTTGCGCGCCCACGTATCCATGATCTGTTCGGCCGAGATCGGTTTCAGCATGAGCGGCGGAACATAGTCCTGCGGCCAGAAATCCTGGTATCCCGAGGTATGCGACAGCAGCTCGCGCATGGTGACCTTGTCGCCTTCGGTAAGGCCGGAAATATACTTTGAAACCGTATCGTCCAGCGACAGCTTGCCCTGCTGCGCGAGCATCAGCACCGCCGCCGCCGTGAACTGCTTGCTGATCGAGCCGATGCTGTAACGCATCGCAGGCGTCGCGGCCATCTGCGGATCCAGACGCGCCGACCCATACGCCTGCACATAGGCGATCTTTCCGTCCTGCACCACGGCCACAGACGCGGACGGCACGCCCGTCGTCTTCAGCACCTGCTGCGCGATGTCGTCGACACCGCTTTCGCAGTTCAGGCGAAAGCGTTGGCTGGGATTGCGCGTTGAGCGCCGATGCGATGATCAGCAGGAATGCAGTGCAGAGCAACAGGGCTCTAGCAAACGAACAGCGGTATATGTGCATGGAAGGCCTCGGAGAGAAATAAGGAACAGACTACAGTAGCGCAACCGCAAGGCAGGAACAACTCAGTGCAGAGGTTCAGGCGTGCTTCTGTTTCGTTTGTTGACCGACCGCAGTAGCGGATGCTGTGCCGCTTGAAGTCTGGGTCACTTCCTGCGGACCGGCCAGTGGCCCCTCTACGGCAGACTTATTCTCCGCAGCTGCTTCAGCCTTCTCGGCGCTGGGGAAGACGTAGCCGTCCAGCAGACGGTGATGCATGCTGTAAAGCGCAAGCTCGAGGCGGTCAGCGACGTTGAGCTTGTCATAGATCTTCCGCAGATAGTTCTTCACCACTTGCTCGGTGGTCTTCACCTCGCGGGCTATGTCTTTGTTCTTCATGCCCTGGGTGACACCGCTGATGATCATCATCTCCTTCTCGCTGAGCCGCAGTTGGCGTTGCGGCGCAGTTCCCTGCAGAGCCTGGGTGCGATAAGCTTCGATGACCCAGTTCACCCCCTGCTTATCGAGCCAGGTTTCCCCGGCCGCAACTTTTCGTACGCAGCGCACCAGCAACTCGGGCGACACCGCCCGGGCCAGAATGCCCCGCACTCCCCGGCGAAGATAGTCGACAGTTTCCTGTTCGCCGGCGCGTTGCGTGACCATGATCAACTTCGCTCCCGGCACCGCGCGCCTCCCTACTTCGCTGATGGCATCGGCAGGATTGGGAGAAAGTCCGGCCTCGAAGAGAATCACGTCGGAAGGCGTGGTGGCCACCGCGTTCAGCGTCTGCGCCAGCGTTTCGGTCTGGGCGACGACCGCAAGATCTTCCTGCAAGGCAAAGATCTTGCTCATCCCGACGCGGAAAATAGCCTCCGAATCGGCCAGGATGATGCGGATCGTCTGGCAGCAGGTTGCGTCTCCCCGTTTCCAGGCGAGGGAACAACCGCGACTGGCGCCGCCTTGCTTCGGCCGCCGGACCTGCCTGTCCATTTCGAACCGCTAAACCCTCTTGAAGTGGTATTCATCAATCACCACCGCGACACTTTGTCCCGGACTCTTCCTCAGAGCAGCGCACGACCCGGCCGGCACACAGCACCTTCACTGGCTGGGTGGTGCCCAACATGTCTATCGGCATTTCAATGGCGAATTCCACCGGCGAGCCAACTTCGATCTTCGACTCAATGTGGAAGGAAATTCCCCCCGCGGAAATATCCGTGGTGGTGGCGTGATATTCCCCACTGGGGTCTTCAAGGTGACCTGCAGATGTAACGGAAAGCGGATCGAATTGCGAAAGTCGAACTGGTGGCCAGCAGACATGCTCGTGTACCCCACACGATACTGCGGAGGCATCTGCTCTGAATGTTACTAAAGTACCATCAAATCACAGTTACCGTCCAACTTTATTTGAGTGGCGGTCTCGCTTTCGGGACGAAGCGGCACAAAAGTACCACCAGCTGCAGCGCTGTAGGCAGAGTGACCCATGATCGGGATAGTGGCTTAAAACTTGGTTGTTTCCGTGAAGTTAAAGTCGCGGACCTTCATGGCCGGCGCCACCATGTCCATCGACTCTTCCCCGCAGGCCCGCACCGGCTCGCCCATCGACTCCACATTTTGCAGCATGTGGATCAGGCTCTCATTGAAACGAAAGTTTCGGACGCCTCCGCGGACCTTGCCGTTCTCCAACCAGGAAGGTCCCGTCGCGGGTCATGCCGGTTAGAATCTTCTCGTAGGGATCGACCTCGCGGATGTACCACAAGCGAGTCACCAGAATTCCTCGCTCGGTGCCGGCGATCATCTGCTCGACCGTGTGACGTTTGTCCGAATCCGGTACCTCGAATACGATGTTCAGCGGCGCCTCACCCATTTCGTTGGGCAGGGCAAAGCCGTGACCCGTGGGGGTAACAATGCCCACGTTACCCGCAAGTTCCGACCGCGACACGCGCGTTGCACTGGCACGTGCGAAGGTCACCCGCTGCACCACACCCTTGTCGATCAACTTGAGCCGATGCCGCTTCATGCCTTCGCCGTCGAAGGTCAGTCCGGTTTGCAGCGGATGATAGACATCGTCCCAGACCGTGATGTTTGTCGCCGAACAGCTGCGTGCCGATGCGCTCATTCAGGAACGAACGCTGCTCCAGCAGGGCCGAGCCGCCGAAATCCCAGAACATAAATCCAACGGCGTCGAGCACAGCAGCCGGCTCGAGAATCACCGTGTACTTGCCCGGCGGAAGCTCGCGCGGGATTGCGCGAGGCGATTGCCTTCTGCGCAGCGATCTCCGCCAGCCCGCAGGGATCGAGCAAGGTCGCGTCGGGCGAATTGGCCTTCTGCCAGCCGGACGATGTGTCGCCGATCATCGTGATCGAAACTTCCGCCAGCGTCTGCTCGTACCAGTCGGCGACGCCGCGCGAGTTGAAGATGCCTTCGAACGCCTTCAGCGGATGAGAATAGATGCCGGCGGCGGTGAGCGCATGCTTCTTCGCCACGTCCACCATCTGCGCCACGGCGGCCGCGCGATCGGCCGCAGTGAGTCGAGCCGTGCTGTCGAAAGTATCGGTTGACCGGAGCAGGCGCCGGCGTCCTGCGGCGTTCAGCCGCACCTCTTCCGGACGTGGGCATGGGCAACAGGTCAGCATCCTCGCTGCTGCACCCGCGCCAGCGCTTCGGCGGATTGCACCACGCGACGCAGGCTCTCGTCGTCGTGCTTGTTGGTGGTGGCGCGCGCCGTGCGCCCGCCAAAGGAGACCCGGACGGAGATTGATTCTCCTCCTCGGCCACGTTCTGGTGAATGGTGTTGTTGGCGAAGCGGGTGAGCGCACTCCGCCCGCCGGAGATGAGCAGTTCGATCTCATCGGCGGTGGTGAGCTTGCGAAGCTTGTCGAAGATGGAAGCGGCTTGATCGCGAGTTAGCATGTTGAAGTCGGCCCTTAGCAGTTAGCATTTAGCATTTAGCAAAAGCGGTCGAGACTTCATCGATCCTTCCGATTTCTAAGCAGCATTGGCCAACTGCTAAATGCCAAGCGCCAAATGCTATTCGCCGCTTCCTTTGTACGCCGTACC
Source organism: uncultured Acidobacteriaceae bacterium (assembly GCA_963698845.1). GTDB lineage: Bacteria > Acidobacteriota > Terriglobia > Terriglobales > Acidobacteriaceae > Bog-257. The sequence continues at coordinate 878,135 of CAVOSH010000002.1, read as the reverse complement.
CACACTGACATTGCTGAAACCTCGCCGGCGCCGCGCCGTGGCCCGTACCCATCACCTGTTGCGGCTGGCCTTTGCCGCAGTTGGGCGTGCCCCACAGCGTCCACTCGTCGCGCGAGCAGATGGCGTCCATCGAGTTCCAGAACTCGGTGGTGATGCCCGAATACGACGGGTTCTTCAGCATGCGGCCGCGCTTGCCGCCGACGATCTCCCAGCCAATCTCGCAGCCGAACTGAAAGTTATAACGCTTGTCGTCGATCGACCAGGAGCGGTTGGTCTCCATGTAGACGCCGCGCTCGGTCGAGGCAATCAACTGCTCCAGCGTTAGTGGCGACGTGCCCGGCAGGATGCTGACGTTGGTCATGCGCACGATGGGCAGGCGGTTCCAGCCTTCGGCGCGCAGACAGCCTCCACTGCGCGAGGCCCCGATCGCTTCGGCCGTGTCGCGTGAGGTCAGATATCCGGTGAACAGTCCGTTGGTGATGATCGGCGTACACTGCGCCGCCACGCCTTCATCGTCGTAGGCGAATGTGCCCAGCCCGGGCCCGTGGGCTTCGGTCGCGTCGGCAACGACGTTCACGATCTCGCTGCCATATTTCAGCTTGCCCAACTTCTCGAGCGTAAGAAACGAGGTGCCGGCGAAATTGGCCTCCATGCCCAGCACGCGGTCGAGTTCGATGGGATGGCCGACCGACTCGTGGATCTGCAGGCCGAGCTGCGAGGAGTCGAGCACGATGTCGTATGTGCCTTCGGGACATTGATCGGCGGAATGCAGCGCCACGGCCTGCTCGGCGATCTCCGGCGCGTGCTCCAGCAGCTCCAGCTCGTCGATCAGTTCGTAGCCTTTGTTCTGAAACTGTCCACCGAAGGAATTGGGATACGAGCGCTTCTGAATCTCCGTGCCCTGGAAGACGTGCGCCGCATAGCCGGCGCCCGAGCTGACGATGGTCTGATGAATCTCCGCGCCTTCGGTGGAGAAGAACCACTGCTCGTAGCGGCGGAAGTTCATGTTGGTCTCCGCCAGGGTCACGCCGTTGGTCTTGCGCAGCTCTTCGTCGATGGCAAACAGCAGCTCGAGATTCTTCTCAATGGAGATAGCGAAGGGATCGATGCGACAGGGCGATGCCCAATCCGCTTTGGCCGGCGGCTCGGGAACCAGTGCAGCTCCTGCGACTTCACGGTGGCCGAAGCCTTGGCGATCTCGACCGCCCGGGCGGCGCAGCTCTGGACGCCCTCGCGCGAGAGATCGTCGGTAGCTGCGAACCCGAACGCCCCATCGGCGATCACCCGAATGCCGATGCCCAGCGACTCGGCGTCGGAGGCGCTGCCGATCTTGCCGTTCTTGGTCGCCAGCGAGCGATTGCGCTCGTCGACGATGCGCGCTTCGGCCAGCGATGCGCCGCGCAGCTTAGCCGTCTCCAGCGCCCATGCCAGCAATTTCTTTCATCGAGTTCCCCAGCGGTAGATGATGATATCGTGTTCGCGAGCACGGCACACCTTGATGCTCACAGTCGATCTCTCATCAAGGAATGCGGTCCGGCTGACAGTCGGGCAGGCGATCATTCTTCAACCGATCGCGACTCCCTTCAAGGTGTCATCCTGAGCGTAGCGTCCGCCTCGGTTTTTGTTCCGCTGATTTTGCGGAGCGGCGGACGCGGAGTCGAAGGAGCCCTATATGGCTATCACGTCCCAGTCGCCTTTTGTCAGCCATCATTATGGACCGAGCCAGCCTTATGCTGGGCGGCTTTCGGCGATAGCGGTCCTTCGACTCCGGGAAACGACACCGCCTACGCTCAGGACGACGCCTTTAAGGGTTCAACTGCGGGATAGCATGAAGCTGGTCCCTGACAGAAAGCTCTTTCATTCGAGGCAGGGCTCACGAATAATCGATCATCGAACTGCAATGGGATCCACCATCAAAACCGTGATCCTGAAAGACGGCATGCCCAGCGTCGAGCAGGCGCGCGCCCGCCTGACCACCGAAATCCACGCCGCGCAACAAGCCGGACTGAAGGTGCTGAAGATCGTCCACGGCTATGGTTCAACCGGCGTCGGCGGCGACCTCCGCTTCGCGCTGCAAGCGACCCTGCGGCAGATGGCGGCGAAGAAAGAAATCCGCGACTGCATCTTCGGCGAGAACTGGCGCAAGGGCGACGAGCGCACCTGGGAACTGCTGAAGCAGATGCCGGAACTGAAGAACGACAGCGACCTGGGACGCGGGAATAAAGGCATCACCGTGGTGCTCCTTTAGCCACTAGCTATAATCCTGAGTTGCACTGTCTTTCCTGCGCCCTGCCATGGATGTCGCCATCCCGAACGTTAACCGCGAACCAGAACGCCGGCACGCCCTCCCGCGTGGCCATCGCCGCCTGCATGCTGGCGGGGATGTGTACCTTCCTCAACGTCTACGACACGCAGCCGCTGCTTCCCTATCTGCAGCGGCTTTATCACACCTCGGAGATCGCGGTCAGCTTTACGGTCAGCGCCACGATTCTCGCGGTCGCGCTCACCGCGCCGTTCATCGGCCTGCTGGCGGAATCCGTCGGACGCAAGAACGTCATCGTTCCGTCGCTTTATGCGCTGACTGTGCCCACCCTGCTCGCCGCTACCTCGCAGAATCTGCACCAGCTGATCTTCTGGCGATTCATGCAGGGCATCTTCGTTCCCGGCGTGATCGTCGTCATCATGGCCTACATCGGCGAAGAGTTTCGGCGGCGCCTATGTCGGCCGCGCCATGGCTTCCTACATTACCGGAACGGTGCTGGGCGGATTCGGCGGGCGGTTTATCTCCGGAATGGTCGCGCATCATCTCGACTGGCGCGATGCCTTCGTCGTCATCGGCCTGGTGAACCTGGCGGGCGCGATCATGGTGCAGCGCTGGCTGCCTGTGGCGAAGAACTTCGTGCGCGCCGAAGCACGTGCGTCACTCCCTCTCCCACGCCAAGGAACATCTGTGGAATCCGCGACTGCTGGCGGTCTTCGGCATGGGCTTCGCGGCGCTGTTCTGCCTGGTCGGGAACGTTCACCTACGCGAACTTCTACCTCGCCGCGCCGCCGTATCATCTTAATTCCGCGCAGCTGGGCAGCATCTTCTTCGTCTATCTGTTCGGACTGATCGTGACGCCGCTCGCCGGGCGCAGCCTTGACCACTACGGCATTCGCGTGACCTCGGCGATCGGCTTTGGATTCGCCGCCGTCGGGACTTCTGCTGACGCTGGTGCATTCGCTGCCGGTGATCATTGTCGGACTGGCGCTGGCCTCGTCGGGCGTGTTCATCTACCAGGCGGTTGGGACGGTGCAGACCGGAGTGGTTGCAGGCAAGGCGCGTTCGTCGGCGGCGGGACTGTACGTCACGTTCTATTACATCGGCGGAAGTTTGGGCGCGACGATCACCGGATGGACGTGGGTAGCCGGTGGATGGCCGCCGTGCGTGTTTCTGATGATGGGGATCGCCGGGATGGCGGTGGTGATGGCGTTCGCGAGCAGCGGGAAGGCGGCTGTGGGCTCTGAGCCGTGAGCTGTGAGCTGTCAGCTGTCGGCTGAGGCTGTCGTCGTCACCACCATTCCAAAATGCTGTCATCCTGAGCGAAGTGAGGCCGCGAAGCGGCCGAACGAAGTCGAAGGACCGCTATAGCCGCATTGCTATCCCAAGCGGTCGAGCAACCTCCAACCGCACTCTTTAATCCTGAATGAGCGAAAGATCAGTGCGACGATAGGGGTCCTTCGACTCCGGCGCAAAAGACGCGCCTGCGCTCAGGATGACACCTTGAAATTGATCCGACTGAAAACAGTCCTGCATCGCTCGAAGACGATCTGCGGTCTGCACAAACAAAAAGGGCGGCATCGCTGCCGCCCTCTTGCCGGGGCTAAAGTCCCCGGAATTGTTGGTCACGTTTCGACACGGCTGAAGCCGTGCCCTTTCAACCAGCCATCTGACTTTCAACCGGCGTCCGGCTGCATCTAACTGACAACTGGCCACTGGCAACTGCTTTACGTTCCTTCGCTCCAGCTGGCCAGGTACTCTTCCTGCTCCGGAGTCAGGCGATCGATCTTGATGCCCATCGACTCCAGCTTCAGCTTGGCGACGCGCTTGTCGAGCTCTTCCGGAACCACGTAGACCTTCTTCTCCAGCGTCTTGTGGTTCTTCACCAGGTACTCGACCGAGAGCGCCTGGTCGGCGAAGCTCATGTCCATCACCGACGGCGGATGGCCTTCGGCCGACGCCAGGTTGATGAGGCGGCCTTCGCCCAGCAGGTTGATCTTGCGGCCGTCCTTCATCGAGTACTCCTCGACGAAGTTGCGCGTGGTGCGCTTCGACGACGACATGCTTCTCCAGCGCCGGGATGTCGATCTCGACGTTGAAGTGGCCGGAGTTGGAAACGATGGCTCCGTCCTTCATGGCTTCGAAGTGCTCCTTGCGCAGCACGCTCTTGTTGCCGGTGACGGTGCAGAAGACGTCGCCGATCTTGGCGGCTTCTTCCATGCTCATCACGCGGAAGCCGTCCATCACCGCCTCGATCGCCTTCGTCGGATCGATTTCGGTGACGATGACCTCAGCGCCCAGACCGCGAGCGCGGCTGGCCAATCCGCGGCCGCACCAGCCGTAGCCGGCGACCACGAACTTCGAGCCCGCCAGCAGGAAGTTGGTGGCGCGCACGATGCCGTCGATGGTGGACTGGCCGGTGCCGTAGCGGTTGTCGAACAGGTGCTTGGTGTCGGCGTCGTTGACCGCGATGATGGGGTAGCGCAGCACGCCCTGCTTCGCCATGGCGCGCAGGCGGATGATGCCGGTGGTGGTCTCTTCCGTGCCGGCGATCACGCCGTCGAGCACGTCGGTGCGCTTGGTCAGCGCGATGGTGACCAGGTCAGCGCCATCATCCATGGTGATGTGCGGCTTGTGGTCGAGCGCCGACATGATGTGCGAGTAGTAGGTGTCGTTGTCCTCGCCCTTGATGGCGAAGACCGGGATGTTGTAGTCGCGCACCAGGCAGGCGGCGACGTCGTCCTGCGTGGACAGCGGGTTGGAGGCGCACAGCACAACATCGGCGCCGCCATCGCGCAGGGTGATGGCCAGGTTGGCGGTTTCGGCCGTGACGTGCAGGCAAGCCGAAATGCGCATGCCCTTCAGCGGCTGGCTCTTGATGAAGTCCTTGCGGATGATCTGCAGGACCTTCATGGACTGGTTGGCCCAGTCAATGCGCTTCTTGCCGAGATCGGCAAGGGCAAGGTTGGCGATATCGCCGGCGACGCGTGTGGTTGTGGTCGACATAATCTCCTTAGAGCAGTTTCGAGTTTCGCAGTTGCGAGCGACGGTCGCGGTTCGCCATTTCGACGAGCCAGCACAATCACGCATTTTGCGCCTTGTATCAGGGCACGACTGTCAGTCGTGCCGAACAAGGCTAAACATGAGACTGGCTTTAGCCACTGCACAACGTTTGCAGCGGCTGAAGCCGTCATGGTAAACCGCAGCTGACGGCACGACTGAAGTCGTGCCCTGATACGAAACCTTACTTCGCTGCCTTGGCCGTCTTCTGTCCGGCGCCCGCCAGGCCAGCCTGCTCGCGCAGAGCCGCAGCCTTGTCGGTGGCTTCCCAGGTGAAGTCGGCATCGTTGCGGCCGAAGTGGCCGTACGCTGCCGTCTTGCGATAGATCGGACGGCGCAGGTTCAGCGACTCCATGATGCCCTTCGGGGTCAGCTTGAAGTTCGCGCGAACCAGTTCGGCAATCTTCGTTTCGTCGATCTTCGCGGTGCCGAAGGTATCGATCAGCACGCTGACCGGCTCGGCCACGCCGATGGCGTAAGCGAGCTGCACTTCGCAGCGATCGGCCAGTCCGGCAGCCACAATGTTCTTGGCGATGTAGCGCGCCATGTAGCAGGCCGAGCGATCAACCTTTGTCGGATCCTTGCCGCTGAAGGCGCCGCCGCCGTGACGTCCCATGCCGCCGTAGGTGTCGACGATGATCTTGCGGCCGGTCAGGCCGGTGTCGCCCATCGGTCCGCCGATAACGAAGCGTCCGGTCGGATTGATGTGGTACTTGGTGTTCTCGTCCAGCATCTCGCTCGGGCAGCGACGCCTGAATGACGTGCTTCAGGATGTCGGCGCGCAGGTCTTCGTTGGATACCGTCTTCGGAGTGCTGGCTGGAGATGACCACCGCGTCGATGCGGACCGGCTTGTGGTTCTCGTCGTATTCCACTGTGACTTGGGATTTGCCGTCGGGCCGGAGGTAAGGAAGGGTGCCGTTCTTGCGGACTTCGGTCAGCCGCTCGCAGAGCTTGTGCGCCAGGAAAATGGGCGTCGGCATGTAGTTCTCGTTTTCGTTGGTCGCATAGCCGAACATCATGCCCTGGTCGCCGGCGCCGCCGGTATCAACGCCCATGGCGATATCGCCGGACTGCTTGTTGATGCTGGAGATCACCGCGCAGGTATTGGAATCGAAACCGTAGAGAGCGTTGTCATAGCCGATGGAGGCGACGACGCCGCGCACCAGCGTCTGGAAATCAACGTAAGCCTTGGTGGTGATTTCGCCGGCGATGACCACCAGGCCGGTTGCGGTCAGCGTTTCGCAGGCTACACGGCTGTAGGGATCTTCTTTCAGGCAGGCATCGAGGATGGCGTCGGAAATCTGATCGGCGATCTTATCCGGATGACCTTCTGTTACCGATTCGGAGGTAAACAGATAGCGATTGTTGGGCAAAGTCGAACTCCTTAATTTTTGTCCGCAGCTTCGGGGTGACACAGAGCAAATCAGCTGGACACAGTGGTACTGCGGTCAGTTGAGGCCTATCTAATGAGGATAGCGAGCAACTGGGAAACTCCCAATATTTTACGGCCAAAAGGGGGATTTCAGCCAGTTAAAGGCGCGAAATCGGCCATTGAATCTGTTGCCCGAAAAGGCATCTTTTCGGGCCGCAATCTCATTGACTGTGACTGAGCTAAACGCCAACCAGAGTACACTCTGCATCCATGGGCGAATTGAGAAAGACAGTGCAACTGGATTTGCGATACTCCGAGTGGGCGAGTCGGATGCTGCTGGCGGCCTGTTCCGAGCTGCCAGTGGCCGACAGAAGTCGCGATCTAGCTTTGTCGCATGGCAGCATGCTGGGCACTTTGCACCACGCATTCGTGTCCGGAGCGTTTCTGGACGGAGTGTCTGCTGGCGAATAGAATTCCATCGCTCGATCAGATCGGGGCAGCGCCGACTCCCGCAAAACCTCGCTGCTCGAGGATCTGGAGCAGGAGTGGCCAGAGGTCTGGAGCGGCTTGGAGAAGTAGCTGGCATCCGCAACCGATGATCGAGCTCGCGCAGCCGCTTCTCTGCCGCATTTCAGCGGATAATGAATTTCCGTACATACGCTGGCAAATCGTCCGGCACTTCGTGAATCACTCCACGCTGCACCGCGGGCAAGTGGTCGGCATGATCCGAGCTTGGGAAAGCGGCCGCCTAATGTCGACCTGATGAGTTATCTGTTGCAGCAGTGACTCGTTCATCCGTGCGCTGGCGCAGCCGGCAACTGGCTGGTCACCTTGCCTTTCTCGTCCAGAAACTGCACAACCGGAGTGCCATCGGGTTGTACCCGGATCACGAGGCGATCGCGTCCTTCCACATCCTTCAAGCGCAGAGCGACGGACTTATCATCACTGCGGCCCAGCAGGATGCGCGTCTCGGCGCGAGACGTGGTGGCGCGGAACTGCTTCCATGCGGCTTCCTGCTGCTCCTTCGGCAACTTCGCGATGCGGTTCGCCGTCTCAAGCTCCTGCGTAATCGGATGATCGGGCTCGTCGATCATGCGCAGCTCGGAGGTGCGCTGGCCGTTTTCCTGTTCCGCGTCGATGCTGAAGACCTGGTCCTGCTCGTACTGATCGAAGCTGAGATGGCCGTAGCTGGTGACCTTTGCCTTGCTGGTCCTTGCTGCCGCCAAAGATCAGGCCTCCGTTCTCGGTGCCTTCATCGTTGAAGAAGAGCATGCCGGCGGTCGAGCGATCAGGATGCGGCGTTTCCTTGCCCTTGATGATGATGCCTGGAAAGTCGGCCTTGTTGGAGACGACCATGCGCAGCGTGCCGTCGGGTTCGACGATGTTGATGCGGTGGACCGTGATCTCGTCGAAGGTCTGCTTCTGCCGGGATTCAGCGAAGCCGGTAAGGACGACGACGGCAAAGGCCATGGTCAGAATCCCGGAATAGATGGCGAGGAAGCGCGGGTGGGAGAAGATCTTGGTCATGCGGAGATGCTAGCGCAAGACCCTGCCTGCCGGCGCGCCTCCGCAGTACTTGTCATCAAGAGGAAGCCTTCTTAATTTGTGTCATCCTGAGCGAAGCAAGGACGCGAAGCGGCCGAACGCAGTCGAAGGACCTTTATACCCAGAAGGACTTCGCGGCCACAGGGGTCCTTCGGCTTCGCGTTCACCCCCGCCGCATGAAATGCGGCTGAAAGAGCACGCGGACGCTGCGCTCAGGATGACACCTCTGAAGGCAGCTATCGCAACGCAGAGTGAATCGCAATCAACTGATCGAGCACTGCGGGCAGGTTTTTGAGATCCAGCGCGTTGGCGCCGTCGGATTTTGCCTGCGCGGGATTATCGTGAACTTCCATGAACACGCCATCGACCCCAGCCGCGACCGCTGCGCGCGACAACAGCGGAATGAACTCCGGCTGGCCTCCGCTTACGGCCGCACCATCGCCAGCATTCGCAGACGGCAACTGCACCGAATGCGTCGCGTCGAATACCACCGGCGCGAACTTTCGCATGATGGCCAGCGATCGCATGTCGACGACGAGATTGTTGTAGCCGAACGACGCTCCGCGCTCGGTCAGGAAGACACGCTCGCCGCCCGCGTCGCGGACCTTCTCCACGGCGTGGCGCATGTCCCACGGCGAGACGAACTGGCCCTTCTTCACATTGACGGCGCGGCCGCTCTTGCCTGCCGCAATCAGCAGGTCGGTCTGCCGGCAGAGGAACGCCGGGATCTGAATCACGTCGACAGCTTCGGCCACGCGCGGCACATCCACAGCTTCGTGCACGTCGGTCAGCACGGGAATCTTAGCGGTCTCGCCGACCTTGCGGAGGATGCGCAGCCCCTCCTCAATGCCCGGTCCGCGGAAGCTGCGGATCGACGTGCGATTGGCTTTGTCGTAGGAAGCTTTGAAGATGTACGGCAGCTTCTTCTCGCGCGCGACAGCGGAGATCGCTCCCGCCATCTTGAGCGCGTGCTGCTTCGCTCTCGATGACGCAGGGGCCGGCGATGAGGAAGAGTCCGCCTCCGCCGATGGTCACATCGCCGACTTGAAAGATAGTGTCCATTCGACCAAGTAAGCCTCACAATTTCGCCGCACCCACGTTTAATCACTTGGCCCGTGATATCCATCACTGACGGGGCACCTGGGGGGGTACTTATTGGCTATCCACTAGGCCTTCCGCTTCCAAGGTCGACGAGAAAAAACTTATCACCATCATGCACCTTGGGCCATCAAAGCGCGCATGGCGAATTGACAATCCATGATTCGCGATAAGCGCCGGTTTGTAAAGTGCGCGCATTCGTCATTGGGCATGTAACAGCTCGGCCTTGCGGTCGGAGAGAAAATGAGGATCGGATCATCGTACTCATCTGTAGCAGCAGAGCCGTAAGATGCCTCACGCCGCCAAGGGCTTTGGGGAGGCGCTTTCGAGGGAATGGATCCCTCAGACAAGGACATATTAATGCGAACGTTTAAGTTAGCTGCACTGACAAGCCTACTAGCCGCGACCAGCCTCTTTGCTCATCAACCCAACACTCCACGCCCAGATTGTGACCCTGGTCTCTACTGTAGCGACTATGACGATTTCTATGGAGGCACGACTTATCCTTCCCCTCTGTTGGATAGCAAGTACCATATCGCACCATTATATGGCAATCACCAAGCATCCTGGCTTGCTGACCAGGGCTGCTCTTACATTCAACAGGGTAGCCAGCTTCCTGATGGTATGTGGCCATGTGTCACCAGCTCGAGCACTGGCGTAAAGCTTAGCAGTGCCGGCGACAGTGGTGCTTTTCAGTTAGAAAGTAACGGATATGAACATCTGGTTAGCACGAGTTCCATTACGACATCAACAGGTAAGGGATCAACATCCACCACTCATGGGGTTCTGGCCATTGCAGTAAACGGTTGCTATTCGAACGATTCCGGATGCGGATCGATCAATATCGGATGGGATGGCTTGAGTCCGACCTACCCTCTTCATGAAGGAAATAACGGATCGGTGATCTACACCGATCACGAGTTGACAGACGCCTTGAACTGTCCGTCCCTCACCTCTGACTACTACAGCCCTATCGTCATAGATCTAGAAACCAGGAATTTTGACAATGCTTTTACGAGCGTGGAAGACGGCGTAACATGGGACTTTATCGGCAAGGGGAATCTCATACACATGGCATGGACGAATCCCAATCGCAACATAGGGTTCTTGGTCCTTGACAGGAACCACAATGGACGAATCGACAGTTCTAGAGAAATGTTTGGGAATCTAACCCACCAGCCACTGAACCAGCAAGAGGCAGAGCTGGGTATGCGACAGGCTGCTGTAGGGCAAGCATGGCAGCCAAATGGCTTCCTTGCCTTGGAATTTTTTGATCGCAAGGAAAACGGAGGCAATGCAAACGGCAAGATCGATCCCGGCGATACTGTCTTTTCTGAATTGCGAGTCTGGGTGGACACAGCGCACGACGCCAACTCCCGAGATGGCAAAATGTACACGCTGGCGGAGCTTGGCATCAAGTCTATCTCGTTGGCCTATGCCGAATCACCTCGAACCGACAAATACGGCAATAAGCTGCGCTATCAAGGAACCATCGAGATGGAAAAGGTAGGAGCGACAACTCCAACGATCTACGATGTATTCTTCCGATCCAGCAGCAAGTAATCATCGCGGTCACTCAATCAGTGGAAACCGGTTACCACAACCGGCTCCACTTGAGCACATGCCTAGCCCTTCACCTTCTCCGGCCGGTGAAACATCTCCACATTCTACGTCCTGTCGCGACCTGCTGCCGCCGCAACTTGTTCTCGTACGACGCCTTCACGAACGCCGAGAACAGCGGATGCGGCTCGAGCGGCTTCGACTTGAACTCCGGATGGAACTGGCAGCCCAGGAAGAACGGATGATCGGGAAGCTCCACGATCTCGACATAGGTTCCATCCGGAGTCGCGCCGCTGATCCGCAGTCCGGCCGCGGTGAGCGGCCCTTCGTATTCGCGATTGAACTCGTAGCGATGGCGATGGCGCTCGCTGATTTCGCTTTGCCCGTAGGTCGCGCGCGCCAGCGTGTCCGGCTCCAGTTTGCAGGTCCATGCGCCCAGACGCATGGTGCCGCCAAGCTCTTCCACGCCGCGCAATTCGCGCAACTTGTAAATCACGCGATGCGGCGTTGCCGGATCGAACTCGCTGGAGTTCGCCTGCTCCAGTCCGCAGACGTTGCGCGCAAACTCGATGCAGGCCGTCTGCATGCCCAGGCAGATTCCGAAGTACGGCACCTTGTTCTCGCGCGCGTACTGAATGCCCTTCAGCATGCCTTCGATGCCGCGTTTGCCGAAGCCGCCGGGCACCAGGATGCCGTCGACGTGCTCCAGTTGCGCCTGCACGGTCTGGTCTTTCTGCTCCAGGCCTTCGGCCTCAATCCAGTTCACCGTCAGCTTCAGGTTGTGGGCGAGCGCGCCGTGGACCAGCGCCTCTTTCAGCGACTTGTAGGAGTCTTCGTACTCGACGTACTTGCCGACGATGCCGATCGTGACTTCGTCCTTCGGGTTGTAGACGCGATGAACGATGTCCTCCCAGCGGCTGAGGTCCGGCTCCTTGGTTTCGATGCGGAGGTACTTCAGCGCCAGCTTGTCGACCTGCTCGTGCGCGAAGACCAGCGGCACTTCGTAAATCGAGGCCACGTCTTTCGCCGTGATGACAGCTTCGTTCTCGACGTTGCAGAACAGCGCGATCTTGCCCTTGATGTCCTTCGAGAGGAAGCGGTCGGTGCGGCACAGCAGGATGTCGGGCTGAATTCCGATGCTGAGCAATTCCTTCACCGAGTGCTGCGTTGGCTTGGTCTTCAATTCGCCCGCGGCGGCAATGTACGGCACCAGGGTGACGTGGACGAACAGCGTGTTCTCGCGGCCCAGTTCCTGGCGCATCTGGCGGATGGCTTCGATGAACGGCAGCGACTCGATGTCGCCGACCGTGCCGCCGATCTCGACGATCACCAGATCGACGTCGGCAGACACCTTCTTCATCGCGCCCTTGATTTCGTTGGTGACGTGCGGAATCACCTGCACGGTCTTGCCGAGATAATCGCCGCGGCGCTCCTTGGCGATGATGGTTTCGTAGATGCGGCCGGTGGTCCAGTTGTTATCGCGCGACAGCTTGCTGTGGGTGAAGCGCTCGTAGTGGCCGAGGTCGAGATCGGTTTCGGCGCCGTCGTCGGTGACGAAGACTTCGCCGTGCTGGAACGGCGACATGGTTCCGGGATCGACGTTGAGGTAGGGATCGAACTTCTGCAAAGTGACTTTCAGCCCGCGACTCTCCATCAGGCAGCCGATGGATGCAGCCGCCAGGCCTTTGCCAAGCGAAGACACGACACCGCCGGTCACAAAGATGTACTTTGCCGACATCGATTCCTCTGTTGTTGGGATTTGTGCCGCCGGGAACGCTCCGAAAGTCCCCTGCTTTTTAGGGGAGCCCCGTGCGCCAGCGTTTCGGCGCAATCAGGGTGGAGCGAGTATGCGTGCACGACCAATTATGACTGGAAACGCTCCCTGGAGCAAGATCGTCTTTGCTTCAGGGAGCGCTTTTAGTTTGGGGGAAGGACTACGTTCCGGGCAACAGGCCTAATTCCAGAACTTTCTACCCAGCATCGCCAATACACCAGAGCCTAACAGCAGGAACGTTCCCGGCTCCGGCGTAGTCTGGCCACCTTGGGCGGCCTCCTGAGAAGGATCCGCTCCAATGTACATAAATTCCTGCATGCTATTGGGATCGGGATCGCGCTGGTCAACCGGGGTGAGGATGTAGACCTTGTTGAAGTCTACGCCTGGGAATCCGATTTGCTTCTCAGCCGCGGCGAGATTGAGCCAATTCGAGGCGTCGCCGAACAGGGGAGCATTGGAGTCAAAGATATGCCACACGGCGTAGGTCATCGACTTCCACTCGCTGCTGTTCTGAGTCTGCGTCTGCAGCAGGATCCAGCCGGCCTCGTCATAGAGTCCGAGCGAATAGTTTGAGGCTGGGCCAGGCAGATTATTGAAGCGGGTGTTCGGGATGATCCCAGTACCCAGATTTGTGATGTTGGCATCCCAAACATCGCCAGGCTGACCGCCGTGCGCATAGTCGTCGCACATTACCGAATAGATCAGGGTGCTAGGCCCGTCGACTGGCTCGATATAGTACGGATAGCCGTTCGTCCAGTCACCACCGCTGAATGCCAGGAACTGATACTCTTGGGACTGCCCGAACGCACCAACGGTCCCGCATAAGAACAAGGCCAACACCAACAACACCCTACGCATATCCCCTCCCCTAAGGTCACCGGTTCAAAATCACAAAGAACGACATTGGTCCTTATATCCGGAACCACAATTGCGGCGAGATGTTCAGTGGCCGAACTTGCTTCGGTCCGCCGCAACGGAGAGACTTCTGTTTCCAACGGTCGCAAATTTCAAAGGCGCAGATACAGAAAATCTGGGCCGGGCTTGCTCCGCGTGGCGCGACAGAGTTCCCCTCAAAACTTCCCACCATGATGCCGGAAAACCACCAACCTACTCCGCAGTTGGTGCTACCTACCCCTACTTAGCGATTTGCTTACGCAAACGCCGTAACCACAGTTCCCCTTGACCGAAACACAGTTCGTGACGGCCATCCTGAGCAAGTTACTCATCCTTCGGCGGTTGAACGTCTTAGACGATCCACGGCTGACAGGCAGAGTACAACCTCACCTCCCCACGTTGCAATCTGAATTCCGCAAAATTGCCTTTAAATGCGTTACTTGGAATCCTGTACATGCAAGGAATTGCACATTGTAGATGAACATTTCCCCACGAATTGGTTATTGATCCGCGGTAATTCGGCTCATGGCCCCTATCTGACTCCCGCTTATAGCCAACGACTTGTTGGCATGTTAGTGGTGGTTGCAGGCCAAGTTCCACGCGCCTCAAGAACCTTTTCCCGACTACCGATGATTGCAATAGGGCTGCTCTTGTTCGCCGGACGTCCGGGACGACGGAAGCGTTGCAGCCCACTTGTCGCGGGCGTGTATGGCAGCACATGCGCTGAAGATCTGCTGGAGTTCGCTTCCCAAGCTTGCGCTGATGCTGGCTTGCCTGATCTCGAGCTATTACTTCGCTTTCCGTATCGCGCCGTCCGCGCTTGGTCCAGCCGCTCCTACCGTCCGGCTAGGGCTGTATCCCGAATGGATTGGTTGCCGCGAAATCCTTCTGGCCCGGCAAAGCCCATATCGGCCGGAATTCATCAGGAGTATCCAGATCGCCGTCTATGGAAGTGCGGCCGCCTCCAGGCAGGTCAACCAGCAACGTTTCGCCTATCCGGCGTATTTCGTCTTTTTGTTTTTTCCCCTGGCCCTGATGCCATTCCCCCTGGCACACTGCGTGGCGCTGGTTGGGGCGATCGCGCTGACGATGCTCGCCCTCCATCTATGGGCGCTGTGCTGGAACCTCTCCGACTTTGCCTGGGTCCTTGCTGCTTTGGCGACCTTCTCCGTCTACCCCGTAATTCTGGGATTGCAACTCTGCCAACCGACACTGTTGATTGCCGGTTTGCTGGCGGTCGTCGTCTATTGCGCGCGTTCGGGGCGTCTGCTGTGGGCTGGGATACTGGCAGGGTTCTGCATGTCAAAGCCGCATGTGGCGATTGGCATCCTGCTGCCTCTGTCAGTTTGGGCGCTGGCAGAGTGGAGCCATCGACGCCGGTTCTTGATCGCATTCGGATGCTCGAGCGCCGGACTGCTGGCTGCCTCAGAATTGCTTCTGCCGGGATGGGTCTTTCCCTGGCTGGCCACCGTCCACGCGTATTCCCACTATGCCGGAAGCAAGCCATTACTGATAGAGCTCCTTCATGGGCACTTTGTCGTTCCGGCTACCGCGATATTGTTGTGCGCCGTGATCCTGGTCAGTTATCGCTGGCGGGAATCTGATTTCCTGTTTGCGATGAGCTTCTCGATCGCGGTCTTTCAACTGATGTTTCCGTTTCTGATCTACAACGAAATTATCCTGCTACCCGCCGTTCTCTGGCTGCTGCAGAATGCGCCCAGGAGCAACGCCACCGCCGGGCTGTGCGCGCTGCTCTCGGGCTGTAGCTGGATGATTCTGGCGGCAGGACTCGCCTCAAGCCTTGGACTTTGCCTTAGCGATATGGTGGTTCGCGGTTCGGCCCTCAAGCTGTGGGAGCTGCCCCTGATAGCCGCATGGATCTATCCCTGGTCGGTGTTGCTGGCGCTGAGCGCGTGGGCGATTTCGCCATACTCTATCGCACGCGATTGAGCGAGAGCCGGGCCCGGCACTAAGTCCGAACGGCGCTTCCTGCATCCTCGCAAGACAGCGCCGTCGGTAGAGGTGGTAATGGGTCTGGGTGGCGTGAGCGGGATTGTTCAGGCGTGTCTTTTACGTCGCAAGACCATGACTGCCAGCAGCACGGCCGCCAGTGTTCCGGCGACTACGCGAACCACGGTAATTGTGTCCATTGCTTTCCTCCCTCCCGGCTAGTACTGAAGTTCGACTATTTGAAGATGCCTTGCAGGTTCTTCGATATGAGAATGATCGCCGGCCCCAGCATCACGATGAAGATGCTCGGAAAGATGAACAGGACCAGCGGAAAAATCAGTTTGACCGTGGTCTTCGCGGCCAACTCTTCCGCCTGCTGGCGCCGTTTCTGCCGTACTCCATCGGCAAAAACGCGCAATGCCCGTACCAGCGGCGTCCCGAAGCGATCGGTCTGTGCCAGCATGTGGACGAAACTCTTGACTGTGTCCAGCTCAGTGCGCTCGGCCATGCTTTGCCAGGCGTCGATACGGGGCTTGCCCGCACGCTGCTCGAAGTTGATCTGGTTGAATTCCTGCGAAATCTCGGGCTGGCTCAAGGCGAGTTCCTGCCCGGCACGCAACAACGCCTGATCCATGCCCAGCCCCGCATCCACGCAGACCACCATCAGATCAAGGGCGTCGGGCAAACCGACGCGTATGTGTTCCCGGCGCACTCGCGCGCGATGCTGAACCCAGCCATCCGGCGCCAGATACGCCAGCCCCATGAAGGCGACGATCCAGAACACCGTGTTCTGCGGCATGAAGGTACCGGCAACAATCGCCAGCACCGGACCAATCAAGCGAATCGCAAAGTACGTATCGACCGCCGCGGAATCCCGCAGTCCGGCAGACAACAGCTTCTGACGCAACTTCTCATCCTGGGCGAATCCCAGCCGCGTGCGCACGAAGTGCACCGCCCGCAGAAGAATTCGGCTGAAGCGATTACCCTCCGGGGCGGGCTTCTCTTCGGAGAGACGCAGCGGAGCCTTAACCACCTGGAGCACGCGCTTGGCTCGTTCGGAGGAGCGCACCGCCAGAAACACCGGCACCGCTGCCAGGGCGCAGAATACCGTCGCCATCACGCTGACCATCAGCACCGGACCTGCGCCATTCATATCTTCACGTCGACGATCTTGCGGATCGCCAATCCTCCTATGACCATCAGCACCAGTCCCGCGTAGACCAGTTTCCGTCCGGTAGGATCTTCGATCAGCACCCGGGTGTAGCCGCGGTTGGCCATGCCCAGCAGGAAGAACATCACAATCGGCAGGATGCTCAGGATCCAACCGGTCAAGCGTCCTTGGGCGGTGTAGATGCGGATCTCGCCTTGAATTCGCAGGCGCTCGCGAATCACTACAGCCGTGCGATCAAGAATCTCAACCAGATTTCCACCGGTTTCGCGCTGCAACAACATCGCAGTCACGACGAAGCCGAGTTCCGGCATCGGCGTGCGCCGGGCCAGTTGCACCAGGGCATCGCGCGCCGGCAATCCAAAGGTCTGCTGGCGATAGACTTCGCGAAACTCCGTGCGCACCGGCTCAGGACACTCTTCTCCCACGATCTCGATGGCCGCAGCCAGGGAATGTCCGGCCCGCAAGGCGCGACTCATCAGGTCGATGGCTTCAGGCAGTTGGCGATTGAATTCCCGCAGCCGGCGTTGCTTGCGAAACCGCAAAACCAGCAGCGGCGACAGTGCCAGTACAAGCGCCGGCAATAACCCCAGGATCGCCCCCGGCAGTTCGTAACATCCAATCGCGTAGCCCGCCGCGGCTAATGCGGCCGAGGTGCCCAGCACCTTGCCGACGCTCCATGTGCTCTCCGCCTGCTCAATCAGCAACTGCAGCCGATGCGCACAATTGCAGTGCTGCAAAAACGTGTCTAGCCAGTTGATCTGGCTGAGGCGCGTAAGTTTGAACAGCTGCGATCCATCCTCGCTCGCGCCCGGATTCGCGTCCGCAGAATCGTGCAGCTTCGAGATGCGCTGTTCGATGGCGCGTTCGACGGTTGTGGGACGGGTCAGCAGAGCAATGATGGCGAAAGTCATCAGCGCAACCACGGCAAAGACCAGGCCGGTCAGAAACATGGCGCCTCGCTAGATCTCCTCGGAGAAGCTCAGCAGTCCAGGATCGAGTGTCAGGCCCATGGACTGCAGCTTCTCGGCGAACTTCGGCACGATTCCGGTGGCGTAGAATCGGCCCTGCACCTTGCCCTCAGGATTCAGGCCGCGCTTCTCGAAGCGGAAGATGTCCTGCATGCTGATGACCTGGTCGCTGGTTCCGGTAATCTCGGAGATGTGGGTCACCCGCCGGGTGCCGTCGCTCATACGCGACACCTGCACGATCACCTGGACGGCCGAAGCGATCTGCTGCCGCAACGCCATCTCCGGAAGATGCAGATTGGCCATCAGCGACATGGTCTCGATACGCGAAATCGCATCCCGCGGGCTGTTGGCATGCACGGTGGTGATGGAGCCGTCATGTCCGGTGTTCATGGCCTGCAGCATGTCCAGCGCTTCCTCGCCGCGAACCTCGCCCACGATGATGCGGTCGGGCCGCATACGCAAGGCATTGATCAACAGCTCGCGCTGGCGCACTCCGCCTTTGCCCTCGACATTGGGAGGCCGGCACTCCAACCGCACCACGTGCTCCTGTTTGAGACGCAACTCGGCCGAGTCTTCGATGGTCACGATGCGTTCGCGCGGCGAGATGAAGCCGGAAAGCACGTTCAGCAGCGTGGTTTTGCCTGCACCGGTGCCGCCCGACACCACAATGTTCAGCCGCGCCCTCACCGCTTTCTCCAGCACCTCCATCATGATCGGCGTCAGCTCGCGATAGTTCATCAGATCTTCGGCCGTGAGCGGATCGGAGCCGAAACGGCGCACCGACAGAATCGGCCCGTCAATCGCCAGCGGAGGAATGATGGCGTTCACGCGCGAGCCATCGTCCAGACGGGCGTCGACCATGGGCGACGACTCATCGACGCGGCGCCCGACCTTGGAGACAATCTTGTCGATGATATGCATCAGGTGATGATTGTCTTTGAAGACGACATTGGTCTTTTCCAGTATCCCGCCGCGCTCCACGTAGACGGCCTTGGCCGTGTTCACCAGGATGTCGGTGACGCTCGCATCCTGCAGCAGCGGCTCCAGCGGACCCAGCCCGAAGACCTCGTCCATCACTTCATTGGCCAGCCGCGTACGTTCCGCCGCACTTAACGGCACTCCACAATCGATCACCAGTTGGAGGATCAGATTCTGCAATTGCTGCCGGCCGTGCGTGTCCTGCAGATACAGCAGCTTCTCCAGGTCGGCTTTATCGATCAGCTGCCGGTGGACCGCCGACTTGACCTCTTGCGCTCGGGCCGGCTGCAGACCAGTGGCCCGGCCAGTTTCGAATGACAGATGACCTTCCGAAAATGCAAGCGCGGCTTCCGCCATGGATCCTCCTTAATACGGCACTACTGAAAAAATCACGCTCAATTCCAAAAGACAAACCTGCGCTTAAGCTCGGGTATTTCAAGTTCCGTACCCGGAACCAGCGTGGCCGCCCATTTCTTCATCTGGGTGGCGAATTCGGACTTGCGACAGGGAAGCACCGGAGTGCCCGTGTTCATTGCCCGAATCAAATCCGAGGAAGCATTGGGAATGGTGAGGGAAATCGGTTGCTGAATGGCTTTTTCAATCTGCTGCAAGGTCAGTGCGCCATCCGACGAATAGCGATTGATCACAACTTTGATCTTCTCCGGAGACACATTGCTCTGCAGAAAGCTATTGATGCAGCGGGAAAGATCGCGCAGCGCGGGCACATCGGGGGTGGCGACCAGATACAACTCGTCGCAACAGTCGATGGTCGCCAGGCTGAGATTGTGGATGCCATGCGGGCAGTCGATCACCACGAATTCATAGCTATGCCCCAGGAAGCGAATCGCACGCTGAACGTCGTCCAGCGAAACGTTGGCCGCGTCGTCGAAGCATTCCGGCGAGGGCAGAATGTCCAGGCAGCTGGAGTGATGAATGACGAAGCCTTGCAGCAGGCTCTCGTCCAACCGGCCGATGTTTCGCACCAACTCGTAGAAGTGGTAGTTGGCTCCATCCGCGCCCAGATAAAGCGAGACATGACCCAGACGGCGGTGCTCGTCAAGCAGCAAGGTTCGCTTGCCGTACTGCCGCACCAGGAAGCATCCCAGATGAACCGCGAGAGTCGTCGCTCCGGCTCCTCCACGCACGCCCAACATGGTGATAATGCGCCCGGTCGGCTTGGGGATAATGGTTTGGCGGCCGTTGAGCCGGGTACGCAAACGCCCTACCGCCTCGCCAAACTGATCGGCCGAAACCGGGCGGGTCAGACATTCGCAACAACCGGCACGCATGGCCTCCAGGATCAGAGTGGCATCCGCTTCGTCGGCAACGGCCATCAGGCTGCAATGACCGTGCGTCGCCTGCTGGATCGCTGCGCAGGCCGCAAGCGCCGCGGCCCGATCACGCCCGAAGCCAATGACCCAAACCGGAATTTCCGCCCGCTGCAGGTTCTGCATCACCAGGGTATCGCTGTCGTAGCGCAAGTATTCGTCCAGACCTCCGGCGAAGGCACCTTTGCCGCCGACCACCGCCTGCCGAACCGCATCCACCGTGTTGCCATCGACGCACAGGGTGGCCACGCAAACTCCGGCCAGGTCCTGCGGCTCGTTGTTTCTGTCAGCCTGTTCTCCGAACTGGTGTACGGCAGCCATAGTCGATCCTCAGTTTTTGGGCAGATTGCGATCGAACGTCTGCTGCTGGAGAAATGGCACAGCCATCGCCGGCGGTGTTGCCTGCGGCGCAGCAGCTTCGTCTAAGGGCTCAATGATTTTTGGGGTAACGATCACCACCAGCTCCATGGTCGAGCGGTTCAGGTTCTTCGAGCGAAACAGCTGTCCCAGGATCGGCACATCGGCAATGCCGGGCATCTTGCTGAGATTGTCAGTGGTGCGATTGTCCAGAATGCCTGAGATGCCGAAGCTCTGGCCGTCCTTCAGCTCGACTTCCGTTTCAGCTCGACGTGTTGACAGTGCAGGCAGCACATATCCCGCAATAACAACTTGATTGGTGTAGTCGAGCGCGCTGACCTCCGGCGCTACTCGCAGCCGAATGGTTCCGTCCGAATTGACGTAGGGTGTGAACTCCAGCTTCACCCCGTAAGGCTGGAATTGCACCGTGACCGTGGGTACCGTACCCGCTCCGCCTGGCTGCACGATGGGATAAGGAAACTGTCCGCCGGCCAGGAAACGAGCGGTGCGGCCATGGATCGTGGTGAGATTCGGTTCGGCCAGGATTTGCAGAACGCCTTTGGTCTGCAGATCGCGAATCGTCGTTCCCAGGCCGTGGGCGAAATTAAAGTAGAAGAGATTCAGAAAGTCGCTGATGACCGCGGTATTCGTGCCGCTCTGGTTCTGATACGAGGGCGGGCTGAACTGTCCGGTCGTTGCCGCGCCACTGTTGTTGCCGAGACTGAAGAAGTTAATGCCAAACTCGGTCAGCTTCGAACGATCAATCTCGGCAATTCGTACCTGCAATTGCACCTGCGGCAGATGATGAGGATCGACCACCAGCGAGTTCACTACATCCTTGGAATAGATCGCCGACAGCTTTGCCGCCTCATCCGAAGCCGCATCGCTGTCCACCACGCCGGTGAGATGAATCCGGCCTTCCTGCGCCGCCACCTCCACCCGGTCGCCGGGCAGCGCCTGGGCCAGCGACTCCCGCAGTCCGGCTACGTCCACGTCGGCCAGCAGGGTGTACAGAGTCGGCGTGCCGCTCGTGTTCCACAGCACCAGGCTGCTGGTGCCTGCCGTCTTCGCCGTGATTACCACCTCATACGGGCTGGCGGTCATCGCATCCATCACCGTGGGATTGCTGACATAGACCCGCCGCAGTTTTTCGGCTGAGTCCAGAAAGAACGAACGCCCAACAATCAGGTGGAGCGTCAAAGGGCTGGGAGCGGAAGCACTCTGTCCATCAGGGACCGAAGCATTGCCGCCTCCCTTGAGAGCCAGCGGCGCCAGATGCTGCTGCGAAGCTGCCGGCGCCGCCGGCTCCGTCACACCGGATACCGGGCTGCTCTGCGCTGCCGTGGTTGCGGTCTGCGCGCTGCCGATACCCGATCCCACCTGCGAGCCACCCGTTGACCAGTTGTTCGCCGGCAAGTTTTGGGCCCGCATTTCGACTGGCATAAGAATCAGCACAGTCGCAAACACCATCGCTGTTCGCCGCGCCGGGGAGGTCATGGCTTACTCGAAGCTCTTGGTCGACCGCTGGTCGCCCAGGATGGTTTCGACCACGTCTGCCTGTTTCATCGGCAAATAACGGCGCGGCGTTACGCCCGCCGGAATTGCTGAGGGCCGCGTCCCCGCCAGTTGCGCGATCTGCACGGGCATGGCCTCAACCCGCGTATGATCACCGCCATTGCGCAGCACGAACTGGATGCCTCCCTGGCTCGAGGCCAGTACCAGCTTCTGCGAATCCTGCGGCGTGAGCAGGAGCGTCACCACGCTCACCGTGTCAGGTTTGCCCTGCGGATCGGGCTCCAGCTTTTGCCCCACGGTCAACACCTCCACATCCTGCAACACGATTTGGGTTGCCGGTGTAGGTTGACCATCCGGACGGAAGGTGACCAGCACATCCACGTGCGAGCCGGGAAATAGAAAGCCGGCGACGCCGACAATCTCGTCCGATTTCACCGAGGTCGCGCGCATGCCCTCCGGAATCTTGGTCGTGATCCCGATCCCCGAGCCTGGAGCAGCGAGATAGTCTCTCCAGAATCGGCTGTGACGCTCCCACCGGATAGATCACCGCGCGTCCGGCCACGTCCGCAATCTTGGTGAACGGCTTCGCTAAGCTGATGGAGGTCGGCCAGTCCACCAGCATCAGTTCTTCCGGCTTGAGCACGTCGCCGGCCTGCAGCGCGCTGCGCAGCCGCAACGTAGCGCCCGGTATTCGGATGGGCGGCGACGTGACGTGGAAATCTTGCGGCTTACCACGTAGGTCACTGCGCCCGACAAGCAGCAGTGCCAGCAAAAGCGCAATCAATAAGCGACGGGGGTTCATGGTGTCATCCCAAAGCGGCTTCTCCGCTGCTCAGCGTGGCCGGAACCGGTTGCAACACGCAACCACTTCCGGCGCTGAGCATGGTCGCCTGCCAGATCGGCCAACTTTTCTGCTGTACTCCGCAGCACCAGATGAGCGGTGAATATGCGGCAGCAGAGCTTCGCGGTCAGGCGACGGAGCTTCCCAGCTTGCTTCCTACCGCGCTGAAGGCGTTGGTAATGTTGTTCGCCAAGGTGCTCATGGCAGCCACGGCCGCCAAGGCGATGATTGCCGCCACCAGGGCGTACTCGATCAGGTCCTGACCGGATTCGTCCCGCAGCAGATGGCAAAGTATTCGTAGCGTCATTGGTGTCCCTTCCTTCCCTGCAAGCTGCGCGTCAGAAATGTGCCCTGCGGCAGCTTGGCGTAGCCAAAGAGTGCTCTCGGTTACATCTATCGGCGGCACGCCTCCGGGACATGAGGGTGGGGATCGCCTCTGACCCCGGCTGACAGCGGAATTCAGGGATCGGAGCACGAACCGGCCCAGGAGCCGCGTGTACGGCTGGAATTCACCCAGCTCAATGTGACCGCGCTCTAACTTCACAGCTGCCTGTGATTCGCCTCACCGCATGAAAACGTTGCCGGGCCTAAGCTGGAAGTGGCTTTATACGCTCGCCTAAGCGCGGGCTTTCATGGAGGTTTTTAATGTTTCAAAAGAGGACGATCGCGATAGCGATCGCTGCAATGTTGCTATTTGCCTGCACCCTAGCCCTGGCAAGCACGAACGCGATGGGAATCGCCGAGAAGCAGACGATCCAGTTTTTGGCGCCCACGCTGATAGGCGGAACCGTTCTTCCTGCCGGCCAGTACAACGTCACGCATCAGATGAATGGACAGACCCATGTCATGATCTTCAAGCAGATCAATGGGAAAGCGGAAGCCAAAACCAACTGCAACCTGGTTCCCCTGAAGGCGAAAGCGGAGCGAACCTCGCAGCGGTTCACCCTCAATGCCACGAACGATCGTGTACTCGAGGAAATCACCTTCGCAGGCGATAAGGCCTCACACGTTCTGGTGCAGTAACTTTTGTGAATCAGACAGAGGCGGCGCGACAGGCCGCCTCTCCTTATTTGGCTGGCGCCAAGTCGCGAACCAGCGCGACGAACTCCTCGTCCGTAATCAGGCGTCCGCTGGCAATGGCCGCCCGCTTCACCGCTTGCAGCACCGCGGCACGCTGCGGCTCCTCCACATCGATGCCCAGCTCTTTCGCCTTCAGGCGGATGCTGTCCAAACCGCTCTTCTTTCCCAGAACAATTCCCCGCCTCGCTCCCACCAGTTCGGCGGAGTAGGGCTCAATTGCTTCCGGCATGTGAAACTGACTGGCAACGGCGCCGCTCTCCCGCAGAAAGAGATTGTCGCCGATGAGCGGCTTCCAGCCTTCCAGCTCGTATTTTCCCGCCAGTCGCACGAACTCCGAGACCTCGCGAATGCGCTCGAGTTTCATCTCCACCGGCATATCGTAGAGGCATTGCAAGGCCAGCGCGACCTCAGCGATGTCGGCGTTGCCGGCGCGCTCTCCCATGCCGTTGATGGTGCCGTGGACCCAGGTGGCTCCGCCGCGTACCGCCGCAATCGCGATGGCCGTCGCCAGGCCAAAATCGTTGTGACCGTGCCAGTGGATGGGTATGTCGTCGCCCAGCCGGCCTTTGGTCCAACTGACCAGAAACTCGGCTGCCTCAGGTGTGCAGACACCGATCGTGTCCACCAGCACAACCTCTTTCGCGCCCGCGGCGACGGCCTCGGCGTAGATCTTCATCAGAAAGTCGAGATCAGCGCGGGTGCCATCGACGCCGAAGAACGCAACCCGAATTCCATTCTGGCTGGCATATCCCACAGCGTCGCAGGCGCGGCGAATCGCCTCGTCACGGGTGATTCCGTAGGCCTTCAGCTTGATGTCGCTGGTCGGGATCTCGATCACCGCGGCCTGCAAGCCCAGCCGCAACAGTTCCTCTACATCGCCACGGGTCGCTCGGGCGAAGCCCCATACTTCCGAGTGTTTGAGCCCGGCCTTGAGGATCAGCGAAATCGCTTCACCGTCCTCCGGCGGAAACTTTAGGAAAGCCGGCTTCGATGCGACCGACGCCGAGCTGGTCCAACTTCCCGGCAATCTCCAGCTTCTGCTCCGGACTGAAGATGACGCCGACCGTCTGCTCGCCATCGCGCAGGGTCGTGTCATAAAAGCGAATCGTGCGCGAGCGATCGAAGTTGGGTCGCACATCGGGACGTGAGTTCAACTCGCTCGTCCAAACCTTGCCGGCGAATTCGCTCTTCATCGCGCTACCTCTTCCGATCGAGCCGTGGCAGGGGCTTTCTCTCCGTACGCTGCCTCCCACGAGATGACGGGATTGCGCAGCACGCCAATCTCCTCGATCTCGCATTCCATCACGTCACCCGGCTTCAAGAACCACGCCTTGGGATCGGCACTGAACGCAGCCACGCCCGACACTGTGCCCGTCGAAACCACGTCGCCCGCACTGTAGCCCATGGCCGAGTAATGCGCGAGGATTTCCGGAATCGTGACCGACATCTTGCTGCTATGCGAGCGCTGGCGCGATTCGCCATTGACCCGCAGCTCCATGGCGAGATTGTGCGGATCTTTGATCTCGTCGGCGGTAACAATATGCGGGCCCAGCGGGCAGAACGAATCAATCCCCTTGCAGAAGCTGAAGACCCCCGACTTCATTTCGTTGCGCTGAATGTCCCGGGCGGTAATGTCGTTGAAGATGACAAATCCGCCGACGTAGTCGTTCGCTTGTTCGGCGGTGAAGTGCTTTCCCGCTTTCTTCAGAACAATCGCAAGCTCCAGCTCGTAATCGAGCTCCTCGGTGAGGTGCGGCGGGAAGATTACCGGCTCATCCGGGCCGATGATGGCATCCACGTTCTGGAAGAACATGATCCAGGGCAGCACGGGATGCGAGAAACCGGCTTTCTCGGCTTCGTGATGGTGCTCGCGGAAATTGCCGGCGGTGTGAAAGAACTTCTTGGGAATGATCGGCGCCTTCAGCCGAACCTCTTCGCGACGATAAAAAACCGGCTCGCCATCCGTTCCCGTGTTCGGTTGCTGGCCTTCGACGAATTCCAGTGCGGCTCGCGCCGCATCCAGGCTGCGATCTCCGCCCTCAAACAGCGCGCGCATGTCGGCAGCCAGCGGCGAATTCGCCGGCGCATTGCCCGCGGACTCTCGCTGATGCAGCGCATAGGCGACATTCAAATCCGCTATCTGACTGTCATTGGCGAGCGCGCCGATATGCGGGCGCGCAGAATTATCCAGAAAAGTAACTAGTCTCATAAAAGTACGAAGGGGGAAGATGAAGCTCAACCCGCGCAGTCGAGTTTATGGGCGGGCCGTCAGTTTCGCAAACGCAAGAAACTACTACGGGGAGGAAGTAGGCATGGAAGTGGGCTGGCGAAGTTGCCATTATTCTGTTGGCCGAAATTGTTGTTCTGTTGGCCGAAGCCGCTATTGTTCTGCTGACCGAACGGGCTTTGATTCTGCTGCTGGCCGTTCATCTGGCCGGCCGGCGTGCCGATATTCTGATTGCCGCCGATGGTGATCGGCTGATACGGCCCCTGCAATAGAACGTTGGTCTGGTCCATCATCGGGTTGTAGATGAACTGCCATTCGTCGTACGTCTTCTTCTTGTTGTAAATGCGGATCGTGGGATCCTTGCTCAGGCTGGCCACGCCGACGATGGCGCCGCCTCCAAACGTCTGTCCGTTGCCGCTGGAGTTCGAGCCAAAGGTTGTTCCACCTGATTGATTGCCGTTCAAGCCGCCCGGCTGATTCAATCCAGTCGACGGATTGCTGCCGCTAGAACTGAATCCCTGGCCGCTGCCCGTGCTGCTTCCCGCGAAAGTACCGCCGGGTGCGCTCTCTCCGTTTCCTCCCACATCGGAGTTCGAAGGAAATCCGCCGGTCACCGCACCAGGTTGTTGACCCTGCTGCTGTTGCGGCTGGAATGTTGACTGCCCAAAACCGGTGGGCGAGGATGAATTGGAAAATGACCGATCCTGGGGTAGTGCTGCTGCCGCCCAATGTGCCCATGGCTGCGGCAGGCGTTCCCGGCGCGGCTGTGTTCAGCAGGGTGGCGATGTCCCCATAGTTCAGCATCTTCCACTTGCCATCTTTGGCTTAGCGGATCTTTGTAGCGTTGACGGAGATATTTGATCTGGCCCTTGTCGAGATCGTCCAGGCTGGACGGATAGCGGCCATTCTTCTTGTAGAAGGCTTTGATGGCGCGCGCGTATTGCGTGCCGCGATGGATCATCTCCTCTTCGCGGTCGCGCTTCATCTGCTGCACCACGCGCGGAGCCGCGGCCGTAGCGGCAATGATCATCACCGCCATCATCAGCATGATGGCCAGCAGCATGTAGCCCCCATCGCGGCGCAGGCGAGCCGGTGACGACCTCATTCTGCTGGTTCGTGGCTGGGTGGTGGGCTCCATACTGCCGCTGCTGCTATTCACTCTGGTTCGGTTCGACCAGAGCGTAGAAACGAAACTTATCCCGCTCCCAGCGGAATGGTTTCCGTGTGGTTGGTCAGCACGTCCTGCACTTCAACCGAAGTCGTTCCGACCCGCACGATCTTGTAACGCCGGTCGACGACGTCGCCTTCCTTGGCCAGGAAGATGTCTTCCCCCTTGATCAGGAAGATCTTCTTGCCGCCATTCTTGGGCCCGGCATAGCCGTAAAACTTCAGGCCACTCGGCGGAGGAGGAGGCGGCGGTGGCGGGGTATTGTCCACGACAGGTGACTTGACGACCGACGGAATTTCTTGTGGTGGCGGAGCCTGCGAGCTGAAAATATTCCGTCCGTTCCCCTTGTAGGTTACATCTTCGCTCGACTTCAGCAGGTCGAAGCGCAGCGTCGGATCAAGCGAATGCGCGAGCAAGGTGCGGGCAGGCTTACGAGCCTTGCCCTTAGCTGCCAACCGCAACCGGCGCAGCCGTACGTCTGCGCAGGCGCGGGGGCCTCTTCGCCTCCGCCGGAGAAGGCACGGATCAGCAAAAAGGCGGCTACGACCAGCAGAGCGCCGGCAATCATCGTCTTCTTCTTGTTTTCAGTGCCTAGCTTCACGATGCCGCCGCTCCCGAACGCAAATACGTTTCCAGCTTTAACTGCAGCCGGACATTGCCCTGCTGCTCGGCCAGCGCGATGCCGTCGATCAGGAAGAACATCTTGTCGCGCTCCAGCGCGTTGATGAACTTCACCTCCTGCAGGTAGTCGCCGGAGAGGGTGACCTCCATGTTCAGCTTCTGCAATCCCTCGATGGGAGCGTCCTTCTGTTCGTACCTGACGCCGCTCAGGTGGACTCCGTTCTCATCAGCAACTTTGCCCAATTCATTCGAAATCGCGGAGTACTGCGCCGGGAAACGAGTGTCGTAAAACCCGCCGATGTCCTTCGAGGCCTGCTTCAGTTTCTGGTCCATGCCGCGCGTAGGCAGCACTTCCAGTTGTTTCGCCACCAGTTGCTGATGGATCTGCTGGTACTCGCGTTGACGCGCCTGCCGGGACCGCCCCGCGGGCGACAGCACGTATCCAATGCAAGCCAGGTCCAGCAGAGCCAGGGCAATTACCGCCGGCATCAAGTTCTTCCTGGTTTCGCGGATGCTGGCCATTAGTGCCCCCTCAGGCCGGGATTGATCGGCTGATTCTGGGCTCGAACGTTGGGGGACAGACCCGGCGCAGCGGCATTCGAAGCACTGTTACGCGGAGCCGCCGCCGGACTGACTGGAGTAGCCGACTGCGGCGTCGCCTCGGCTTTCGTTCCCGTGGCATCTGCATTGTCATCCACGTCCGACGTCGTCGGCACGTAGACGGCGGCAATGTCGAACTGGATATTGCCGGAGGGGCCAGAGCTCTGCCCGGTAGTATTGGCTACCACGACCTCCGCTACTACCTGCGGCTGCCGGAAGTGGATCGACTTTTCCATGTGCTGCACCAATTCGACGGCGCGGGCCCGCGAATCGGTAGCCACCACGATGTGCAGCACCAGATCGTTGTTCTTGGTGTATTCCGGCTTCATCGACACTACGTGCAGATCGGCAGGAACGATCTTTTCCATCTCCGCGAAGATCCGCGTCCAGGAAAGCGACTTGCGCGCAAACAGTTCGTTCAGAAATTCCGACTGATCGGCGACCTCCCGGTTGACCGGCTTATTCAAGATCGCGCGGGCCTGCGTCTCTTCCAGATCGAGCTGATCGATCTGCTGCTGCACCGCTGCCAACTGGCGATTGATGCCGCGGGTATGCGCCCGCTGATAGAGGATATAGCCCACCAGCAGCACTGCCAGCATCCCCAGCGCCGCAATAGCGAAGGTCAGCCGGCGCTTATACTCCCGCGCGACTTCGTACGGCTGGGTGGCAAGATTGATCGCTAGACGCATCAGGAAACCAGGGCCCCCGCAACTCCCGCCAGCACAGATTTGCTGACGTTACCGGCAGCAACTCCGGCTGCTGAACTCGAAACCAGCTCTTCCACGCGAACGTTGATGAATGCCGCCTGCAAATCCTGCGGCGATTCCACGCCCGTAACCAGCACGCGATCCACGTTCACGCCGTAACGATCCTCGAAGTACACCAGCGAGGTATTCACATCGTCCACCAGGGACTCGCCGCTGACGCTGGTGCCGCCATTGTCCAGCGCACGATACAGCAGCAACTGGCCCTGATCGACAATTGCGAAGGTCGTCGTTCCCTGTTCTACTTTGATCACCATGGTCGGGCGCGAAGCATCGACCAATCCAAGCGCCGCCAGCATCGAAGGCAGCACTGTGCCGGGATTGTAGCCGGCATCGCGGATTACGCCTTCATATTCGTCGAGCACACTGCGCGGGGTGACGGCGGCAACCACCCGTATCTGATTGCCCGTTCCCTGCCGCTCGAATGACACTGCCGACTGATCGACATCAAAGGGCAGCGACTTCTTCAGGCGAAAACGGACCACCGCATCGGCATCCGGCTTCTTGTCAGGCAGAGTGTCGAAGTCCAGCAGCATGACGCGGGTGGTGGCATCGGGCAGCACCAGGCAGATATCGCGCGAGCGACCGGCCACCGCCGCCAGCAGATCGCGAAGCGCCGGCACCAGCTTGGCGCGATCGACGACATTGGCCTGTTGCAGCCCCGGCACTAATACCCCGGGCGGCAGCGTCGAGGCCGTCGCAGCTTCCAGATTCGCCCCGCTTTCGCTGATGCGCGCCGCGGCGACGCGGTCGGCGCTGATTTCGCAGGCAACGCGGGGACGTGCAATGTGGGATGTTGTTGTCACAATAAGCTTCAGTTAGTGCGCTATGAGCCGTGACCTCTGGGCTGTGAACCAAAACTGTCTATACAGAGCCGATGCGTAACGTGCCGCCGCTCCGCGGCTCTTGTCTCGTTACTCAACGCCAACCGCGGGCTTACGCCCACGGCTAAAACAAATTTCGCCCTTCGGGCTTACGGCCGGCGCGTGTCATCCTGAGCGGAGCGAGCCGCTGCAGGCGGCCGGCGCAGTCGAAGGACCTCTACGGCCGGCCAAAAATCTTCAACTCGTCGTATCTTCTTCGCTCAGAATTGTCGGATCGCAACTCTTGTCTTAGCCGATCGCTGGCGGCCGAAAAGCTGACGGCTACCTCGTCGTCTCGATGAAGGTAACCTTATTGATCTCCTTCAGCGTAGTCAGGCCACGTTTCACTCTATCAATTGCCGACTCGCGAAGGAAATGCATGCCTTCGTCCTTGGCGGCGCGGCGAATCTCGCTGCTCGGCTTCTTCGCCAGAATCATCTCGCGCACGTTGTCGGTCAACTCCAGCAACTCGTGAATCGCGGTACGGCCGCGGAAGCCGGTGCCCGAGCACTCAATGCAGCCTTCGCCCTCATAGAACGGGAATGTTCGCCCATTCTTTCGGATCGAGGCCACTGGCCTCAAGCTCTTCGACCGAGTAATGCACTTCTTTCTTGCAAAATTCACAAATCAGTCGCACCAGGCGTTGCGCCAGGATGCAGTTCAACGCCGATACGAAGTTGTAAGCCTCGACGCCCATGTTCAGAAAGCGGCCCAGCACGTCGACCACATTGTTGGCGTGGACGGTGGTGAACACCAGGTGTCCGGTCAGCGCCGAGTTGATGGCGATCTGCGCCGTCTCGGTGTCGCGGATTTCGCCGACCATGATCTTGTCGGGATCGTGACGCAGAATCGATCGCAGACCGCGAGCGAAGGTCAGACCCTTCTTCTCGTTGACCGGAATCTGCGTGATGCCGCGAATCTGATACTCGACCGGATCTTCAATCGTGATCAGCTTGTCTTCGTCGGTCTTGATCTCGTTGAGTGCGGCATACAGCGTCGTGGTCTTACCGGAACCGGTCGGCCCGGTGACCAGCACCATGCCATACGGCTCTTTAATGTAGCGGCGGAACTTGCGCAGGTCCTCTTCGCTAAAGCCGACCACATCCAGCGTGAGCTTGTGAAACTTCTCGCTCATCGATTCTTTGTCGAGCACGCGGAGCACGGCGTCTTCGCCGTGAATCGACGGCATGATCGAGACGCGGAAATCGATGGAGCGGCCGTTGAAGCGCACGCGGAAGCGGCCGTCCTGGGGCACGCGGCGCTCGGAAATGTCGAGCTCGCTCATGACCTTGATACGCGAAATGATGGTCGAGTGATGCTCTTTGGCGATGGGCTGCATGGCCTGCTGCAGCACGCCGTCGATGCGGTACTTGATGACCACGGAATCGTCGCGCGTTTCAATGTGAATATCGCTGCAGCGCCGCTGTAAGGCGGTAAAGATGGTGGTGTCGACCAGGCGGATGATCGGGCTTTGATCGCTCTCGCCGGTCAGCTTCTCGATCGAGATAGTTTCGTCGGAGTTCTCGTCTTCGGTGATGACGTCGAGCGCGAAGTTTTCGCCGGCTTCTTCCAGCACGCGCTGCGACTGCTCGCTCTTCTTGAGCACGTCGCTGATCTGCGAGAGGCTGGCAACCCGCGTGATGATGCGCCGACCCAGCAGCAGGCCGATTTCGTCGATCATCATCAACTGGCTGGGATCGGCAATAGCGATCACCAGCCGGCCGTCGGCGAGTTCTTCCAGCGGCACGAAGTTGTAGCGGAACATGTAGTCCACTTTGATCTTGCGAAACAGGTCGTGCTGGATGTGGAAGTTCTTCAGATCAATGAATTCGCAGCGGTATCGCCGCGCCAGATCCTGGCCATGCACGATTTCGTCGCTGACGGCAACGCCACCGTTACCGTTTACGAATATTGCTTTAGGCTCTGCCATAAAAACTGCTTCTCGCTCTTCGCTTTTAGCTTTTCACTCTTCGTGGGAACGCTGCTCAATCAACGAGTAACCCTCCGCAATCTATCCACTATCCCTAATCTCTATCCCTTGTCTTACTTGATTCCGCCGGCTCCCAGACTGAAAATCGGCAAATAGAGCGAGATCAGTACGAACGCCACCACCACGCCCATCACGATCAGGATTACCGGCTCGATCAGCGCCATGGCCGTGGCCAGCGCGTTCTGCACGTCTTCTTCGTAGAACTCAGAAATCGAGTTCAACATCGCGGGCAACGCGCCCGTCGACTCACCAACCTCGATCATCTCCACCGACATCTGCGGGAAGACCTCGGTCTCCTCCAGGCTCTTCGCCAGTCCCTGGCCTTCGCGCACGCCTCGCGTCGACGACACAATGCCGCGCGCCATCAGGCGGCTCTGCATCGATTCGCCGGCAGTCTCGAGCGAGGGCACCAGCGACAATCCGCCCGACAGCAGCGTGGACAACATGCGAGCAAAAACCGCGACCTGATACTTCAGCCAGATATCGCCCAGCAAGGGCGTCTTTAACTTAATGCGGTCCATCTGCGTGGAGCCGCTCTCGCTCTTCATCCAGCGCCACAGAAAAAATCCCCCCAGCGCCATCACCACTACGGTGTAGAGGAAGTAATGTTTGGCATTGACGCCGATCGAAAGCATCAGTGATGTCATCGGCGGCAGGGCCGCGCCCAGCGTGTTGTACAGATTCGCAAATTGCGGAACCACGAAGGTGATGAGGAAGGTCAGCATCACGATCAGCACCACCACCAGCAAAGTCGGATAAACCAGCGACGAAATCAGTTTCTTGCGGAAGCTGACTGCCAGACGCTGAAACGAAATGTAGCGGCCCAGCACTTCCTCGAGGTTGCCGCTCTTCTCCCCCGCCAGCAGTGTGGTCGTATAAACCTTGGGAAAAACTTTCTGCGCCTCGAAAGCGTCGGAGAGCAATTCGCCGCCGCGCACCCGGTCGCGCACGCTTTGCAAGACGGAACGGAAGAACACATTGCGTTGCCGCTTGATCAGCAATTCCAGGGACTGGATGATGGGCAAGCCGGCGTGGATCAGGGTGACAAACTGCTGATTGAAGATAACGAACTGGTCCTGCTTGACCTTGCGCCGGCGCGGCAGCCCTACCTCGCCTGACAGCAGCCCCCTGGACTTGATCGAATAGACGTAGAAGCCCTGCTGCGCGAAGCGGTCGCGAACCTCCGCCTCAGAGACGCCGTTCTCCACCTGCTCCAGAACGCGCCCCCGCTCATCGGCCATTTTGATGGTGTATTCGGCCATTTTTCCTTAGGTGTTAACTATAAGTTTAACACTGAGGCTGTCGGCTCTCGGCTGTCAGCCATCGGCTAAACATCCAATCTCGAGACCACCGGCGGGTACCCAAGTCCAGCGCGGTTCGGAAACCTGCGAGTCTTAGCTGAATCTGTCTTAGCCGACGACCGAAAGCTGACAGCCGACGGCCTCTTTTCTACTCCAGCATCTCTGTCCCGGCTACCACCTCGACTCCCTCCGGCGGCACAAAGCGAAATTGTTGATCTGCTATTTGGACGTTCTCCTTCTGCTGTTGAAAGCGGAATTCTGTAACTGAGCCGTCCAATTCCTGCACTACAATTCGCTGGATCAGGCCGTCGGGCGCGATCTCCAGCAGCGTCTGTTCTACCCGATCGTGCATTCCCTTCGGAACCCCCCGCAGCACCACGTCGCCGGAATTCATCGGCTTTTGATCTGGCGCCAGCGACAGCCCATCCAGTTCCTTCTCCAGCTTGGTCTTCCCCAACAGGTAACGCAGCGGTGATCGCAGGTCGTCGAGTTGCTTGACCGGCGTGCGCCGCGCCTGCCGTTCGCCGGGCACGTACAACCAGGCTGTGTGCCCGTCGGTCACGAATAGCTTGGGACGCGGTTCGGCATAGTTCCAGCGCATCTGTCCCGGCTTCTTCAGCAGCAATGTCCCGCTTTCCGTGCGCGACATCCCCGCGCCGGTATAAGTCTCGATGAAAGCCGCCTCCAGCGTGTGCAGGTGGTCGTAGCGCTGGTCGACTTTATCGGCTAAGGCATGTACGTCGGTTTGCGCTGCCAGCAGCGCGCTCAGCACCACCACTACGGCTGCTATGAAGAGTATTTTCCGGGTCATTAAGATAAGTACGCCCCGGCCAGTTCCGCCGGGGCTGTGTTCACAACTATATTCAAGCGCTGCTTAGACGTCAGTTGCTGATCACGGGGCTGCTGGAATCGGCGGGGCCGGAACCGTTGTAGTGGATGTCGCCGGACTCGTCCGAGAAGAAGCGCCGCTCGCCGGTGGTGCCAACCTGATCGGGCACAGCCGTGATGGTGTAGGAGCGAACCGCCCCATTCACCTTTTCACCGGCGGTATAGGTAAAGGTATAGCCGCTCTTCCGGCCGCTGGCCAGGTTGTTGTCGATGGTCTGTTCACCGCCGCCTTGGGCGGTCCCGCCCAGCATGGCCATGTCGGTGGTAAAGCCGGCATCGGGATGGCTGCTGGCGTAAATCATCTCCGCTTCATTGATGGCCTTGATGCTGGCGATCGCCGACGCTTCGTGCGCCGGAATCGTGGACTTCGTGAGTTTCGGAATGGTGAAGGCGGCAATGATCAGAATGATCGTAACCACGATCAATAGTTCGATCAGGGTAAATCCCCGCTCGCGATTGCGTCTGCGCATGGTAAACCTCATTTCTCGTATCAGCTCAGGAGTAATGCTCTCCCGCGCTCTCCGCAGGACCGGGAATATGGACTTGAGTGCATGAGTAATCGACAACTGCGGCAAGCACAAGCTGACAAGCAGAATTATTCGTCAGTCACAACCCGATGTCAAAGGTTTGGACGTGATTGGATCGAAAAGGTGTGGCACGGGCGAGAGACGCTTTTCGCTATTCGCCCTTCGCTTTTCGCCAGAGTGCTCACCCCTACAGGGTGCCATCCTGAGCGGAGGATCGTGCTTTTTGCGATCCGGAGTCGAAGGAGCCCTATACCTGAAAGATCCTTCCGGCTGTAGCGGTCCTTCGACTACGCGTCCGCCCGTCGCAAAAGATGCAACGAAAATACAAAGACGCGGACGCTCCGCTCAGGATGACGCCTTATCAGGGACGAAGGCCTAACCGGCGGAGAACTCAGGTTTGCTAAAAGCTGACGGCTAATAGCTAACAGCCGAGTTGTCGCCTCACGCGACAACTCTCAGCACGCCAGCGAATCGCGCGTGATCTTCAATCCGTTCAGATTGCCCAGCACGGTCACCGCAATCAGCTCCGGCTGGAACAACTCGTTCGCCGACTGCAGCAGATCCTCCACCGTTACCGCCTGGATGCGTTTGATGATCTCGTCCATGCCGATGAAGTGGTCGTAATACATCTCCTGCCGCGCCAGGTTCGACATGCGCGCGGTGCTCGATTCCAGGCTCAACATCAGGCTGCCCTTCAGCTGGTCCTTGGCGCGCTTCAATTCGTCTTCGGTGATCGGCGACACTCTTCAGTTGACGGAACTCATTCACGATGGCGCTGCACCACCTTCGACGCCGACTCGCGCGAGGTGCCCGCATAGACCGAGAGCATGCCGGCATCGCGGAAGGGATTCAGCTCGGAGAAGATGGAATACACCAGCCCCTGCTTCTCGCGTACATTCTGGAAGAGCCGCGAACTCATGCCGCCGCCCAGCAGCGTATTCAGGACGTAAGTCACGTAGCGGCGATCGTGGCTGATGGAGTACGACGGAACGCCCACGCAGATCTGCACCTGCTCCAGCGACTTCTTGTTGCGCAGGATGATGCGCGAGTTGGTCTTCGGCGGGGTATCGTGCCAGCCATTGGTGCCCGGCGGCAGCTGTCCGAAGCGCTCGCGCAGCAACTCGACGAACTCGTGGTGATCGAGATTGCCGGCGGCCGAAATAATCATGTTTCCCGGAGCGAACTTGCCGCCGTAATAGTCCAGAATGGCTTCCTGATCGAAGCGCCGCACCGTCTCCTTGGTTCCCAGGATCGGCTTGCCCAGCGGATGGTCCTTAAAGAAATTCTGCGTGAAGATCTCGTGCACGAGATAGTCGGGATTGTCCTCATCCATCTTGATTTCTTCCAGGATGACGCCGCGCTCGCGCACAATCTCCTTCCCATCGAAGGTCGGGATGCAGGACCATATCGCTCAGCACATCAACGGCTATCGGCAGATGCTCATCCAGAACTTTAACGTTGAAGCAGATGGTTTCCTTGCCGGTGAAGGCGTCCATGTTGCCGCCGATGGAGTCCACCTGGCGGGCAATGTCTTCCGCCGTCCGGTTGCTGGTTCCCTTGAACACCATGTGCTCGACAAAATGCGAGATGCCGTTGACCCGCGGATCTTCATGCCGGGAGCCGGACTTCACCCAAATCCCCATGGACACCGAGCGAATGTGGTCCATCTTCTCCGAGAGCACGGTAAGCCCGTTCGGAAAGACGGCTCTCTCAATGTTTCGCAGTTCTTCTACCATGATTGCTGCTCCAAGCGACATGACGGTCGTCGCTCAGGTCCATAAACGTTGTATGACCTGACCAAGTTTCGCGTAACCTACGGTCAGGGAACCGCAGGCGTACCGTACGCGAACTTAAATCGTTGTTAACGAAATACCCCGAAGCGATGTCGGGCGACAGGAATCTAACTCAGCATATTGGATGCATGAGCCAGCCGCAACATACCGAACTTTTAGGCCTTTCGATTCAAGAGCTTACCGACCTGGCGGAAAAGGCTGGGAGAGGCTCCGTACCGGGCCCGACAGCTATTTGACGGTCTATACCGGCAAAAGTGGCAAAACCTGGATCAATTTACTCCGTTGTCTCTGGATTTCCGCCGCAAGCTTCAGGAAGATGGTTTTATCGTCGGCCTGCCCGGGGTTGAGAAGAAGTTCGCTTCCGCCGATGGCACCGTCCGCTACCTGCTGGCCTTCGCCGACGGGCAGAGCGTCGAAACCGTCTGGATGCCCGAAGGCGACGGCGGCGAAGCCGGTGACGGCTCGGCACAGCGGCGACGAAGAACTTGCTGACCCCAGAGCCTGGCGGCGGGCGACCATCTGCGTCTCCAGCCAGGTCGGCTGCGCCGTCGATTGCGCCTTCTGCATGACCGCGCTGCTCGGCCTCAAGCGCAACCTTACAGCTGGCGAGATCGTGGGGCAGATCCTGACGGGTGCTTTCCGATCAGCAAGCCGACGTTGAGCGCGATCGCCTGAACCTGGTCTTCATGGGACAGGGCGAGCCGTTCCTCAACTACGACAATTTCATGCAGGCGGTGCGGCTGCTGGTCGAAGGCGTTGGCATTCCTGAGTCGCGCATGACCGTGTCGACCTCAGGCATCGTGCCTCGCATCGCCGATTTCGGCGCCGAAGCGGTGCGACCGAAGCTGGCGATCTCGCTGAATGCGCCGAATGAAGGCGCTGCGCACCCAGGTCATGCCCATCACGAAGAAATGGACGATCGAGAAGTTGATGGCCGCATTGCGCGAGTTCCCGCTGCGCAATCGCGAGCGCATGACCTTTGAATATGTCCTGCTGGGCGGCGTCAACGATGACCTGCGCCACGCCCGTGAGGTGATTGAGTTAATCCGAGGATTGCGCGCCAAGGTGAATCTGATCGCCTTGAATCCCGGTCCGGATATCCCTTTTGAAACCCCCTCGGAAGAGCGCGTGCTGGCATTCCAGAACACTTTAACCCGCGCCGGAATTCCCGCCTTCATTCGCCGCCCGCGCGGGCGCGACATTTACGCCGCCTGCGGCCAGCTCAAGCACACCACCGAACTGGTGCAGATTGGCGGATAGCGGCTAGTCTTAGCCTTTGGCTTTGGTCCTTTACTTTACCAGGTGTCATCCTGTCTATAACGACGTTGGCGTTGTCAAGGCATACGGGGGCGGCGACGCACAAAAGATGCGCCAGTTCGCTCTCATGGAAACTTCCTGACCAGGGGCTCGTCTCCAATCTGCGGGCGAAAGCAGCAGCTTCGCCACCCATCTATTCGGCGTTGTCCGCCATGATTGCTTTCGAACTCCCGCCTCGCAGCGGCGGGAGGCAGGCTGCTCACTCAAGCGCTCGGCTCTTAAACCGTGCCACAGGATGACTCGGGCTCGCCTGCACCACTGCTCAGCAGCTGCGCATAGTTCTTACTCGTGCGCAGCATCCAGTACAACCGTGTCGCCAGTCGCCGGGCCACCGCCACTTTCGCCTGCGCCCGGCTGCGCCGCAAACTCAAACGCACATACATGCGCTTCAGCTCGGCATCATAGCGGGCCGCACTCTGTGCGGCTTCCACCAGCAGAAAGCGCAACAGCGGCGACCCCTGTTTGCTGATGTGTCCCAGCCGCTGCTTGCCTCCCGAGCTGTGCTCGCAAGGAATCAGCCCAACATAGCTGGCCACCTTCTTGGCATTGCTGAACCGCTCCACCGGACCCAGGCTCAGCACCAGGGCCAGCGCCGTCTGCGGACCTACTCCGGGATGGCTCATCAGCAGCCGAGCCGCGCTGCGCTTGTCCGCCTCAGCGACCACTTGCCGGCTCAGCTCCCGGATCTGCTGGTCCAAGCCATCCAGCCGCAGCAGCGACTCGGCTCGCCGCTGCGCCGCATAAGGTCGCAGCTCCAGCTTCTGCAACTGCGCCCGCCCGGCTTCCGTCCATAGCTGCCGTTTTTTCTGCAGCCCCTGATTCAGCGCGATGGCGTGCAACTGATTCTTCACCTGCGTCCGCAATCGCACCAGAGCATGACGATGCAACAGCAACTGCCGCACATCGCGCTCTTCCGCCGTCGGCACCCACAGTCGGGGAAAACGCTTTCCAGCAGCAAGGTCAAAATGTGATCCGCATCGCGCTGGTCCGTCTTCTGCCGGCGCACCACCGCCGCTCGAATCCGCGCTGCGTCTCCGATCCACAGCCGATGACCCAGCTCGGCCAGCAGCTCCTCGAACCACAGCGTGAAGCCACAGGCTTCCATGCCCACCAGCGCCGGCTCGCTCAGGCCCCGGTAAAACTCTTCTACCTCGGCCCGCGGCAAGCGCCGGTAGCTCACTTCGCCGGTTGCCGTATCAAAAATCGCTAACTGCTGAAACCCAGGGTGATAATCACAACCTATAATCAACATCGCGTTGGCTCCCTCCCCGAGCCCCTGGTCTTACGCAAACTCAGAGTACTCGGCCGATCGAGCCAACGTCGTTATGAAATCAAGCGCAGGCGTCGGAGTCGAAGGACCGCTACAGCCGGAAAGCTTCTTCGGGGTCTAGCGGTCCTTCGGCTGCGTTCGTCGGCTGCGCCTCCTCACTACGCTCAGGATGACACTCATCAAAAATAAATTGCTGCGGATCTTCGGTTTCCGCTCAACATGACACTCTGTTAGAGAGCTACCGGCTAAGAACCAAACCCCTACTTCGCCTCGTCCCCGGCGGCCTTGGCGCGGCGCTTCAACGGACGGGTCCGCGGACCGGCGAGGTCGAAGTCATGCGTCATGTGCGGAAGCAGTTGAGCGGCCTGGAAGCGAACATTCGCCTTGCAGAAACGGCAGGTTGGAAACTCCTCCCCCTGAATGGCAATCACGTCATGGGGAGGCCGGTGATCCAGATGCACGGCCGTGTAAATACCTGAGGCCGGCACCACCTCTCCCGGCTTATGCGACCGATACTCGCGTTCTTCGCCCGGCTTCATATGAGGTGAAAACGTTCTGCATGGTTTACAGCATTTACCTGCACTGCGAAGTCAGCGGCCCAAACAACCTTGCTAGTGGGTACCGGCGTCTTCCGCCTCAATCTCCAGCATCGCCTGCTCCAGGTCTTCGAGGGTAACGTTTTGCATCCAGAAATTGATTTGCTCGGCAGTCAGTGGCAGGATCCTGGGCTGGTCGAGGTTATGACGCAAGCACTTCACGATTTCCTTCACAACTCTGCGAAATTCGCTTCGGTCTACCAGTGGGGCCATAGGTCAACACTCTCTTAAAGGTCGCAAGCTTTGCGCGCTGTCCGCCAGATCAGACTCCCGGGGCCACCGCCATCCTTGATTCGGAGTCTTACTCTCGGTCAGTTTGCTTGCCTGTGATGACGGCACGCACTTCTGGGTGGTACGGGTGCCGGAACCGCGGCGCCGGGTGCGATTACAGAAGGAGAGATAAGCTACTGCCCCCTTTTGTTTAACGGTACGATGCCTTGGCAAGGAGGAAGGTTGTCATCGCTGATGCCACTCCAAGACCGGCCGCAAACAACCATCGTTTTTGGCAAATGCATCTCACCGTTCTGTGAACGATCTCATGGACGACCAAAACGCTTTGAAAGAGAAGATGCCGATCGTTAATCGGTACGTGCAGGCTTTATGCGGTCTGTACAGCCGCGTGGCTCGCCAACTGAAAGTTGACCGTTCCTATGTCAGTCGGGTAGCCCGCGGAGAGCGGCACTCGACAGAAGTGGAGCGCGCGCTCACCACTGAGTTCGACCGCATCATGGATGACGGCGAGGGCAGGGCAGCTTAACCACCCCCTCTGACTATTTTTGCGGAACTGGTCGCGATGTGCAGCCGCTACCTGGTTGCGACTGACTGGTTCCGTTCCCCAGGCGCCGGATTCGAGCGTGTACACCACCTGGCCCGCGGTCAGCACCAACCATCGCCGCTGAATCCGTTGAACGCTACCCGGCTCTTGAAGTCGTAGGTGTTCCGCTTCTGCATGGTCGCCAGATCATACAATTCCAATTCGCCGCTCTCCGTCTTCACAGTCATCAAGTCGGCTGTAGCCGATACTTCCGGTGCATGACCGGAGATCGTACCCTCCAACTGCCCGTCGAAAGAGTAGACGGGCACCCGGTTCGTTTTCGACAGTCCCCTTTTGAAACCCACGCATACTCGCGGTTGAAAAAGCCTTGCCCCCGGTGATGCGCTCTCAATTGGGGGGCGGCTCCAGTCTCCATCCCGGCGTTTTTGCCGTGTTAGTATCGAAGGCAAAACCTCATGTTTCCCAATCAAGATCCAGTCGACATCTTCTTCCAGATCATCGTGCTGCTGTTCGCGATCTGTGTACGCGAGTCGGCACGCGCCTGGATGGCAAATCGATTGGGTGACCCCAGCGGCAAGATGATGGGACGAATTTCTTTGAATCCCATCGTGCACATCGACCCGGTTGGAACGATTCTGGTGCCGCTTGATCCTGATCATCTTCGGCAGGGGGGCCTTTGGCTGGGGCAAGCCGGTGCCGGTGGAAAGCCGGAACTTCAAGAACGTCGTTCGCGACGATATTCTGTGCGCCCTTGCCGGACCGATCGCCAATTTGCTGACGGCTTTTCTCGCCGTGGTGGGCATCGCTGTCATTTA
The DNA here is from genome assembly GCA_963698845.1 of uncultured Acidobacteriaceae bacterium. Classification (GTDB taxonomy): domain Bacteria; phylum Acidobacteriota; class Terriglobia; order Terriglobales; family Acidobacteriaceae; genus Bog-257. The sequence continues at coordinate 836,868 of CAVOSH010000002.1, read as the reverse complement.
TCGCGGCTCCGCCTCTGGTGCAAGTCCCACCATTGGAGCCAACGTGGTAGGCGCGCCGCTGGTGGACCTGTTTTCACGGGCCATCCAGATCAACGTGCTACTGGCGGTCTTCAACATCATCCCGCTGCCGCCGCTCGATGCCAGCCAGGTAGTTCGCCATTTTCTCTCGTACGAGGCGCTGCAGAAATTCGACCAGTACGGCTACATTGCGCTGATGGTTGTAGTTTTCGTGTTGCCGATGATTGGCTTTAACCTGGTCGGTATCCTGAGCATTCCGTTTACCATTTTCTTTCAGATGCTACTGGCTTTATTCCTGGGCTTTCGATGAACGACACCAACCGCACCACCAAGGGCCGCGTCCTGAGCGGTATGCGACCCACCGGCAAGCTGCATCTGGGCAACTACGTTGGCGCCCTGCGCAACTGGGTCAACCTGCAGAACGACTACGACTGCTTCTTCTTTATCGCTGACTGGCACGCGCTCACCACCGACTACGCCGACACGCGCATGGTGAAGCAGAATTCGCTCGAGGTCATCCTCGACTACCTCGCCGCCGGGCTCGATCCGGAGCGCAGCACGTTGTTCATCCAGTCGCACGTTCCGCAACACGCCGAGTTGCATCTGCTGTTCAGCCTGATCACGCCGCTGGGCTGGCTGGAGCGTGTGCCCACCTACAAAGAGCAGCGCGAGAACATCAAGGACAAAGATCTCGGGACGTATGGATTTCTGGGATATCCGCTGCTGCAATCGGCCGACATTTTGATCTACCAGGCGAACTTCGTACCGGTAGGCGAAGACCAGGTCCCGCACGTCGAGTTGACGCGCGAAGTGGCGCGGCGCTTTCACCAGTTCTATCCGCGCAAGGTGCACTCGGGTGATCGCGATCCGCAGCGCGACGCTGTCTTTCCCGAGCCAAAGCCGCTGCTGACGCCCGCGGCGAAGCTGCCCGGCACTGATGGCCGCAAGATGTCGAAGTCCTACGGCAACACCATCATGATGAGCGAGCCGGAAGCGTCCATGCGGCAGAAGCTGAAGACGATGGTCACCGATCCGGCGCGCGTGCGGCGCACCGATCCCGGCGATCCCGACAAGTGTCCGGTCGGCGACCTGCACAAGATCTTCAGCTCGAAAGAGACGATGGCGAAGGTTTATGACGGCTGCCGCACGGCCGGCATCGGCTGCATCGAGTGCAAAGGCTGGGCGGCCGACAGTCTGTGGAACGTGCTCGGTCCCATGCAGGAGCGGCGCAAAAAATATGAGGCCGATCCGAAGCTGGCGTGGGATATTCTCGAAGAAGGATCGCGCAAGGCCCGCGGGGTCGCCGAAGCAACCATGCTGGAGGCGCGCGACGCCGCTAATCTGTCGTAGGACTATGAGCCGCCCACGCAGACAGCCGGCGAGGGGAAATAAGTTCACCGTCTCCTGAAAGACATGTTCACCACGGAGGACACAGAGGACGGAAAATTGACGGCCAATTCCCTGCGAGCGCCATTTTTGGAGATTTCGCGGCTTGTTCACTGAGAAGTTAGTCGATTTCTGTATGTCGCGTGAATTGGTAAGAACCGAGTCTCGCGAAGCGAGACGGAAGAGCTTAGCCCAGCGCTTCATCGCTGGGTAGAAACGGAATCTGGTTTCGAGTCCCGTAGGGACGGCAGAGGGGAGTGCGGGCTTGAGCCCGCGAGCCTGCCGCCGCTCACGTGGCTTGAAGATTGTCATCACGAGCATAGCGAGGGATCTGCTGTTTTTCCGCCAGGAAAGAAGGCAGATTCCTCGCTTCGCTCGTAATGACAATTCATGTCGACGAACTTTTTAACGCAATGATTGTTTGATCAATGCCCGACACACCACAACCCGCACCCGCGACCAACGCCTGCGCCGCAGACCCATGCAGCGCAAGAACGCTGATGAATCGTCGTTCTCCGTCATGTCGGCCAGGTGTACGAAGGGCCGCTCGACCTGCTGCTCGATCTCATTCGCAAGCAGGACATCGACATCTACGACATCCCCATCGCGCGCATCACCGAGCAATACCTGAAATACGTCGAGACCATGAAAGGCTTCGACGTGGATGTGGCCGCCGAGTTCATCTACACCGCGTCGCTGCTGATCCACATCAAGTCGAAGATGCTGCTGCCGCGCGATCCTGCCGGGCCGGCGGCGGAAGAAGATCCGCGCCTGGAGCTGGTCAACCGCCTGCTCGAGCACGAGCGCTTCAAGACGGCGGCGCAGATGCTGATGCAGAAGCAGCAGATCGAGGAGAACGTCTGGTCGAACCCGGCGCTGAAGGAATTTCGCGACGCCGAGGGCGCCGAACCGGAGATGGCCGCCGATGTCGTCGACATCGTCAAAACCTTTCAGCAGATCCTGGACCGCGCGCGCCGCCGGCCGTCGTTCGATGTGGACGAAGAAGCAGTCACGGTCTCGCAGATGATCGACTACGTGCGGCGGCGGCTGTCGCTGGAAGACCGGCCGGTGCGGCTGAAGCAGATGCTGCGCACGCTGCATTCGCGAACGGCGCTGGTGTGCGCGTTCCTGGCGATCCTGGAATTGATACGATTGCAGGCGGTACTGGCGCGCCAGGACAGTGTCTTCGGCGAAGATCGTGCTGAAGAAGCACACCAACTTCGATGCGCTGATGGCGGAAAAGCCGCCGGTGAAGGATGATTGGCGGTGAAGAAGCAGTTGTCAGTTGTCAGTTGCCGGTTGTCAGTTGCCGGTTGTCGGTTGTCAATTGATTCATTGGCTCCGTAGCCCGAAGGGCGGGCATTTGTGTTAGCCGTGGGCGTGAGCCCGCGGTGATGTCCGCGTGAGAAGCATCGAGCCGCGGAGCGGCGACACGCATTGCTTCGTCACGCTGACTGCAGCCGCGAAGAACTCAGTCCTGCGCAGCAGGACGGAAGAGCTTAGCCCAGCGCTTCAGCGCTGGGTGGGCGTTATATAAAGGCATCAAGTCCCGTAGGGACGGCAGGAGTAGCTGATATAGGGGTCCTTCGACTCCGGCGCGGAAAGACACCGCGCCTGCGCTCAGGATGACACCTTCGAGATCACTAAGGAAAGGTCAAGCTGACAGCTGACGGCCAATAGCCGACAGCCCACTTCATGAGCCTAAAAGCCAAAGTCGAAGCCATCATTTACGCGACCGAAGAACCGGTCACGCTCAACGAGCTGTCTTCCCTGCTGAAGGATGCGGTCCTCGCCGATCTGCATGCCGAAGAGGAAGCGCGGCTCGCCCTGAACGAGACCATCTACGACGGTCCTCCTCCGGCAGAAACCGAGGAAGACGACGCCTTTCCATCGAAGAAGCCGCGGCCGAGATCGCCGACGAATCCTTTATGGCGGTACAGGCTTCCGAACCCGCTCCGGCGGAAGAATCCGCCGCTCCCACAGCCGGGAGACAAGCAAGCCGAGGAGAAAGAACAACTCAAGGCCGTCAAAGCGCGCCTCAGCCGTGTCATCGAAGAGCTCATTGCCGACTACGCCTCGCCTGATCGCGGGATGGAAATTCGCCAGATCGCGGGCGGCTATCGCATGGCCACCAAGCCTGAGCATCACGACGTGGTCGTCAGCTTCGCCAAGAGTTTGAAGCCGCCGGTGCGGCTGTCGTTGCAGGCGCTGGAGACACTGGCCGTCATCGCCTACAAACAGCCGGTCACGGTGCCGGAGATCAGCGAAATTCGCGGCGTCGATTCCTCCGGCGTAATCGCAACCTTGCTCGATCGCAAGCTGATCACCACCGGAGGCCGCAAGCAGGTCATCGGACGTCCCATTCTTTACAAGACGACCAAAGAATTTCTGATGCGCTTCGGCCTTAAAGATGTTGGTGAGCTGCCCAGCATGGAGGAGTTCGAAAAGCTGGGCGATCCGCAAGCCGAGCTGTTCAATGCCGGAGCGGCGGAATCCGAGGCAACGGACGAGCCCGTCAGCGAAGCTCGTGCCGGAAGCAAAACGCCGACGCGCCGTTGCATGGCGACACAGACATCCCCGCTGAGGGCGTTCGCGAGAGCGAAGCCGAAGCAGTGATGGCCGCTAATCCTGTAGACGAAACTTCGGCTGAGCGGACGCCGGGCGAAGGCGATACTTCAGAGCCGGTCACCGAAGCCGTGCCCGAGGCTTCCGACGAGCACTCGCTGGTCGGAGAACGCACCGTCGGCGAAGACGGAACGCTATGCCACGGAGGCCGAGCCTGGCTCATCCAGCGACAAATCCTAGCGCCCGCGTCTGGCTTCACGTCGATGGAACCGCAGATCCCTCGACTACGGGTCCGCAAATGCCAGCGACACTCCGCTCGGGATGACAATTCGATAGGGACGCGATTGGCGAAAAGACGAAGCGGCGAAGAGCGAACAGCGATCCGGCGAAAAGCGAAGAGCGAATTGCGAACGGCGAGGCCCCCCATGTCCGCTGAGCGCCTGCAGAAAATCATCGCCGCGTGCCGGCATCGCCTCGCGGCGTAAGGCCGAAGAGCTCATCACCGGCGGCCTGGTCTCGGTCAACGGACAGACCGTCACCGAACTCGGCAGCAAGGCCGATCCCGAGGACGACCGCATCAAAGTCAACGGCAAACTGCTCAGCGGGCCGGAGCGCCACGTCTACCTGCTGCTGCATAAACCTAAGGGCTACGTGACCACGGTCACTGACCCCGAGGGCCGTCCTACGGTATTAGATCTGGTACGGGGCATTGGATCGCGCGTGTATCCGGTTGGCCGGCTCGATTATCTTAGCGAGGGGCTGCTGCTGCTGACGAACGATGGCGAGCTGGCGCAGAAGCTGACGCACGCTTCGTCGCATGTGCCCAAGACGTACCTGGTGAAGATCAGCGGCAAGGCCGGCGGAAGACGAGATCGACAAGTTGCGCCGCGGAATTATGCTGCCGGCGGAGCGCAAGCCGCTGAAGGCTTCCGGCCGAAGCGATTGCGCAAGGCCGGGGCAGCGGCGACGTCGGAAGCGGTACATACGGCTCCTTCGCGCATCAAATTGTTACGCGATGCCGCCAATCCCTGGTACGAAGTGACGCTGGTGGAGGGCCGCAACCGGCAAATCCGCAGAATGTTCGAGGAGATTGGCCATCACGTGGAGAAGATCAAGCGGGTGCGTTATGGGCCGCTGGAACTGGATGTTGAGCCGGGAAAGTTTCGGCATCTAACGAACAAGGAAGTAGGACACCTGAAAGCGGGACTGTGCGCGAGGAAGAAGACGAGCGGAGATCGGAATGAACAGATTTCGGAAAGCTGGTTCCGAAGCATGTGCAAAAGCTGGCCAGCTATAAGCCGGGAAAACATTTGCGGCAGGCGGAACTGGAGACCGGCGTGCGCTGCATCAAGATGGCCTCGAACGAAAATCCGTTCGGGCCTTCACCGCTGGCGATTGAGGCGATCAAAGCTGCGACCTCCGACATCCATTTTTATCCCGACACCGGCACGACGGAACTGGTCGCGCGGCTGGCGGAGATTCACGAGATCCAGCCGAAACAGATTCTCGCCACCGCCGGCTCGACGACCTTCCTTGAGATCATCGCGCGCACGCTGCTGGGCCCGGGCCTGAATGCCGTCACCAGCAAGCTATCGTTCATCGTCTATCCGCTGGTCACCAATGCCACCGGCGCGCGCCTGATCGAAGTGCCGACGCTGAACGATGGCTACGATCTGGAGCGGATTCTCGAGGCCGTCGACGCTAATACCCGCGTCGTCTACCTGGCGAATCCCAACAATCCCACGGGAACGCTGGTCACTGCCGCAGAAATCGACAGCTTCCTCGATCGTCTGCCGCCGCACGTCATCACGGTTCTGGACGAGGCCTATTACGAGTTCGCCAACTACTTCGCCGCCGAGCGCGGCGTGGAGTACTCGCACTCGCTGGACTACGTGCGCGCCGGACGTCCGGTGGTGGTGCTGCGCACGTTCTCCAAGGCACAGGGCCTGGCCGGCATTGCGCGTCGGCTACGGCATGGGCCCGGCAGAGCTGATGTCTTACTTCGCGCGCATGCGTCCGGCCTTCATGGTTTCGTCGCTCGGCGAAACCGCCGCACTCGCCGCGCTGGCCGACGTCGCCCACGTACAGCTTGCGGTGGAGAACAACGCCAGCGGCGCCGAGATGCTGACACCGGCTCATGGGCGAGATTGGGCATCCGCGTCGTGCCTACCTGGGCGAACTTCCTGTACTGCGAGCTGGGAGAAGAATCCGCACCGCTGTGCAAGCTGCTGGAGCAGCAAGGCATCATCGTGCGTCCGATGCATGGACCGTGGGGATCGCCGAATGCCTTCCGCGTCAGCATCGGCACCCGGGAGCAGAATCAGTTGTTCCTGGAGACGCTGCGCAACGTCAGGAACCGGGTTCCCGAACTGAAGTAGCTCGTCAAGCGTTTCGCTTTGAAAGGGCGCGCCTTCAGGTGCGCCGCTATAGACCCTATCCAGATCTTCAGACAACGCGGCCTCCAAGCCGACGAGCCGTTCTCTCTTGCCCCCAAGTCAGCCTTCCACGGCTGGCTTTTCAATTCTGAGGCGAGTCCAAATTTCTACTTGACAAAATTGTATAGTGTATGTATACAGTAAACAGTGACTGAAGCGGCTTACATTGCGCATCGATCTGGATTCGGACGTTCCGGCCTACCGGCAGATTGTGGATGGCATCCGAATCCTGCTGGTGAACGGAAAGCTGGCTCCGGGATCGGAGTTGCCGTCGGTTCGCCGCATGGCGTGGATTTGGGAGTTCACTTTAACACCGTGGCTGAGGCCTATCGAACGCTGGCCGAGAGGGCTGGCTGGATCTTCGTCACGGACGCGGAGCGACTGTGCTCAAGCGCAACGCTCCCGTAGCGACTGCGGAAAAGGTAGCCGAGTTCCGGCATCGCCTGCGGGCGCTGGTGGCTGAAATGCAGTCTCAAGGAGCATCTGCCGCGAAGCTGAGCGTCGAGCTTCGCCACCTGGCAGATGAGTTGGAAGCATGAAGCTAGAAATTCTATTCACCGTTGTTCCGCTGGCGCTGGTGGCTGTGCTTTTCCAGTTCATGCCGCTGTTGACGCGCCGCGGCATCTTCTTCAGCGCAACGGTCGATCCCGAATTCCCGCAGAGCGAGGATGGCCGTCGTCTGTTGCGCTCCTATCGCCTGCAGGCTGCGCTTTGGACAGTTCTGGCGATTGGGCTGGCATGGATTCTGGCGCCTGCTCATCCCGAATTCGGCGCCATCCTGCCGGTATGGCTCATGGTAGCGGGCATTGGCTTCAGCTACTGGCTGAAGTTTCGCGAAGTTCACGAGCATCTATGGCTCGCGCGCATCCTGAACTACGCGAGACTAGTCTGTCGCCCGACAGCGATGAGGATAGCATTGGTTTCTGGGTCGTCCTGCCGCCATTCCTCGCCATCGCGGCGACTGCGCTTTACCTGCACGCGCACTGGAACCAGATCCCGGCCCAGTTTCCCAGTGCATTGGGGAGTCAATGGACAGCCGAATCGCTGGGCCAGCCGCGACCTGTCAGGCGTCTACGGACCGCTGTTGATGGCCACCGTCATGAACGTGCTCTTCCTGGTATTTGCCTGGACGCTGCGGACGATGTCGCGCAAGGGCGTCATGCGTTCATGTCACCATCCGCATGTTGCAGGTGCTGCTGTATCCGCTGACCTTCTCCTTCGTGACCGCGTCGCTGCTGCCGCTGGTGCGCTTTCCGCTGTGGCTGGCGCCCGCCGTGATGCTGGGGTTCACCGCCGGAATTTTCGTCTGGGCGTATCGGAAGATCACCGCGCCTGCTACCGCCAGCGAAACTCCGGAGCCGCAAAACGATTCGTACTGGAAGGCCGGCATCTTTTATTTCAATCCGGACGATCCGGCCATCTTCGTTTCCAAGCGCGTGGGCATTGGCTACACCATGAACTTCGCCAACAAGATGTCCTGGCTGGTGCTGGTGGGAATTTTGTTGATCGCTGTAATACCCGCTGTGCTGCGGGCGAGTAAATAAAAGGCCCCACCGAGCTGGGTGTGACAAAACTCAGTTCGTTGCTACCTCGGGGCGGACAAAGCGCAAGGTCGGTGTTCAACGGTGACGAAGCGAAGATGCAAAGCGCCTCAGGCGCGTGTCATGACAGCCCAGCACGGAGCCGAACGCGGAGTGCTGGGTGAAGTGGAAAAGGCCACGGAGTCCCTCGGGGACGTGGCCGGGCTTTGCATTGATGGACTCAAACCTTCCCCGAGCGCACGGTTTCCGTCTGCGCAACTTCGGGCAGCATAGGCAAACGCGCCGCGCCATACAGTCCGGCATCGCTGCCCATCAAAGCGATGGTAACGACCGTGTGCTTCTGTCCCTGCTGCACGCGGTCGGGCGCGGTAATGGAGTAGATGAACGAGCGCACCTTCAGCTCCTCGAACATGGTCGGCGCGAACGCATCCCAGGCGCTGGAAACGCCGCCGCCGATCACGTACATGGGCATGTTCAGCGCGTTGACCATGGAGCCGATGCCGATCGCCAGCGCGCGTCCCACGCGCTGATAAATCTTCTGCGCCGACGGATGTCCCTGGATGGCGAGCTGATAGATGCTCGCGCGAGGTGAACTCGACGTTGCCCTTCGCGAAGTCGTCAAGGTCGGGAGCGTTGCCGCTGTCGATCGCCTCATGCGCCATGCGCACGATGGCTGTCGCCGAAGCGTACTGCTCCAGACATCCGCGACTGCCGCAGCCGCAGGGATGGCCTTCGGACTCGACGTTGAAGTGACCCAGTTCGCCGGCCATGCCGTTGATGCCGTGCCACAAGCGGCCGTTCATCACGATGCCGCCGCCGACGCCGGTGCCGAGCGTGTACATCGCCATGTGATCGGTATTGCGGCCCGCGCCCAGCCACTTCTCGCCCATCGCCGCGGCGTTGGCATCGTTCTCCAGGATGACCTTGGTGTTCAGCCGCTTCTCGATCTCCTGGCGCACGGGAAAGTTCGCCCAGTCCTGCAGGTTGGGCGAGCGCATGATGGTGCCGGTGTCCATGTCGATGAAGCCGGGCACGCCGATGCCGATGCCGGCGAGATCGCCCGAGCTGCGGTGCTTGGTGGTCAGCGACTGGATGGCGTCGCACATCTCGCGGATGACGTGGTCGCGGCCCTGCTGGACTTCGGTTCCGGTGGTGACCTTCTCCAGCATCTTGCCTTCGTCGCTGACGGCGGCGATGCGCAGGTTGGTACCGCCAAGATCGACTGCGATGGAAAAAACGCTCATGCGGAATCCTCATCAACGCGGTTTGTTCACCACAGAGGCACGGAGATCACGGAGAAAAGCGAAAGCTCTATATCAGCATCAATCAAGTAAGAGCTCGTTCTAGTCAGCGACATTCCCTTTAGTGCTTTGTGTCAGGACACGAGTTTACTTGTGCCAGAAACCGGCGTGATTAGGACGGCTTTAGCCGCTGCAGACGGTTTGCAGCGGCTGAAGCCCACATCAGCCCCGAGTCTGTTTCGGCACGACTGAAGTCGTGCCCTGACACAAAGCAAAAAGCTCTATCGCAACGTTCTTCTCCGTGTTCTCCGTGCCTCCGTGGTGAATCCAACTCTTATTTCTGGCAATGCGGACAATAATGGCTGCTGCGTCCTGCGATGATAACCCGCTTGATGGGCGTTCCGCACACCAAACATGGCTTTCCTTCTCGGCCGTAAACGCATATGTTTCAATTGGAAGAATCCTTCGCGGCCTTCGGCGTCGACGTAGTCGCTCACCGACGAGCCGCCAGCTTGATGGCCTCGCGCAAGACCTTCTGCAAGCCCTTGTGAAGTTTCTGCAGTTCGGCCCGCGTAAGTGACGCGGCGCGACGCCGCGGCCGGACCTTGGCGCGGAACAGCGACTCGTCGGCGTAGATGTTGCCAACGCCGCTCAGCAGCTTCTGATTCAGCAGCGCGCTCTTGATCGGCGTCTTGCGACCGCGAAAGAGCGGAATGAAATGTTCGAGGTCAGATATCCAGCGGCTCGACGCCCGGCGCGCCGAAACCTGTTCCCTGCTCCGCGTCAATGCGCACGACGGCGAGTCGGCCGAAGCGCCGCATGTCGACGAAGCGCAGCTCGCGTCCGGACTTGAGCTTCAGCACGGCGTGGGTGTGCTTGAGCATCGCGGTATCCGGCGGTCCGATCAGCAACTGTCCGGTCATGCCGAGATGGACGATCCACTGGCGTGATCGTATTCGAAGTTTGCGCGTTTCTGGGTGCGAACAGACTTGTTGGTGCCCCAGGTTCGCGTCGCGTCTTTCGACGCTAACCTGGGCGGTGCGTCCAGATCGAAGACAGATGCTTGCCGACGCGACGCACGTGCACGATGCGCGAATGCTCCAGGACAGCCGCGATCTCGGCGGCAGAAGACTTGAGCACCTCGGCTTTTCGCCGAGCCAGACGGATTCGATGATGTCGCCCGCGATGCGCTTGTCCAGGCCGCGGGCAATGGTTTCTACCTCAGGAAGTTCGGGCATTGGAATCAGTGTAAGGCATGTAAGCATCATGGTCTGGGTCGTCGCCAAACACAGGTGTCATCCTGAGCGCAGAGTTCGCGCTGGCCTGATTGCGCGTCCGGAGTCGAAGGACGCCCTATGCCTACGACGACCCTGCATGGACGTTGATCGAGACTGCGGCTCGGCAGGCTACGCTTCCGCCGAGTCCTGACAAACCGATCCGGTCGCAGTGCGCTCGATCAGATGACACGTCGTTGTGGAGCTTGCACCACCCTCGCTAGTCCTCCACCCTGTAAAATCTAAAGTTACACCGCCCGTCTCCTCCATCATTCCCAGAATTCAGTTGTGCTTCGGCAGCCAGAGGCGAGCGTGTGCGAAATCGTGCGGTCGCGCCTCTCAAATCCTGCGATCGCCAGCGGAGCAGCCAGTTGAGAACAGGCAAGACAGCGGTCGTCGTCGGCGCCCAGTGGGGCGATGAAGGCAAAGGCAAAATCGTTGACGTGCTCTCGGAGCGCTTCAAGGTCGTGGCGCGCTATTCCGGCGGCCACAATGCGGGACACACCGTCACCATCAAGGGCAAGAAGTTCATCCTGCAGCTGATTCCCTGCGGCGTGCTGCGCGAAGGCTGCCGCGGCGTTATCGGCAACGGCGTGGTGCTCGACCCGTTCGCCTTCATGAAGGAAGTCGACGCGCTGCGCGCGACCGGCGTGAAGGTCGACGGCAATCTGTTCGTCAGCAACCGCGCGCACGTGATTCTTCCCTACCACCGCATGATCGAGCTGGCGGCGGAGAACGCGCCCGGCCGCGTGAAGATCGGCACCACCTCGCGCGGCATCGGCCCCACATACGAGGACAAGATGGCACCGCAGCGGCCTGCGGGTCGCAGGACCTGCTCGACAAGACGCTGCTGCAGAAGCACATCGAGAACGCCTGCCGCGAGAAGAACACCATCGCGCATGCGCTGTTCAACAGCGAGCCGCTCGATGCGGACAAGATGTATCGCGAATACTCCGAGGTTGCCGACCGCGTCGCGCCGTTCGTCGCCGATACGGCGCTGCTGCTGAACCAGCGCGATCGCCAACGGCGAGTCGGTGATGTTTGAAGGCGCGCAGGGCACGATGCTCGACATCGATCACGGCACGTATCCGTTCGTCACTTCGTCGAGCGCGACTTCTGGCGGAGCGGCGACGGGAACCGGCGTACCTCCGACCTCGATCGATACCGTGATCGGCGTGACCAAGGCCTATTGCACGCGCGTCGGCGAAGGCCCGTTCCCCACCGAATCGAAGGACGAGATCGGCGAGGCGCTGCGCAAGAAGGGCAACGAGTTCGGCGCTGTCACCGGCCGTCCGCGGCGCACCGGCTGGCTCGATCTGCCGCTGCTGCGCTACTCCAACATGATCAACGGCACCAGCTGGCTGGTGGTGACCAAGCTCGATGTGCTCGACGATTCGGCTGAAATTCCGGTCTGCCGTCAGCTACAAGATCGACGGCAAAGAGACGCAGCAGATTCCGGCGCAGATCTCGGGCTTCGAGAAGATCGAGCCGGTCTACAAGAAGCTGCCGGGATGGCAGACCAGCACCTACGGCATCGACAAGTACGATCAACTGCCGGAGAAGGCCAAGCAGTATCTGGAGTTCATCGAGAAGGAATCGGGCGCGAAGATCGCGATCATTTCGACCGGCCCGGACCGCGAGCAGACCATGTTCATGCCGGAGTTTGTCAGCATGCTGGATGACGGACATGCGGACGCGAGCGGTGAAATAGATCGAGGACCGATCCGAATGACTGTGCTGGCTGTGACTTGGATCGCAAATCCCGGACATGAAGATGAAGTAGCAGGCGATCTTCACCAAGCTGCAGAGCGCGCTCGCGCCAGGAGCCGGGCTGCCTGATGTACATCGTTCACCGGCACCAGGACGATCCGCGTCACTTCTTCATCTACGAGCAGTATCGCGATGATGCTGCCTTGCAGGCGCATCGCGACTCGCCGCATTTTCAGGAATACGCGGTTAAGGCGCTGAAGGATATCGGGGTGCGCAAGCAGGGAGATTTGTATACGCCGTTGACGAAGGACTGAGCCGTCCGAATCGTCGCCTAAGGATCGGTAGCCGCCAGGGTTGGCCCCGCTTTGACCACCTCTTCCCGCAACATCGCAAACACCGCAGCCAGCACCGAAGCCACCACCGGGCCCAGAAACAAGCCGATAAACCCGAATGCCTCGACGCCGCCGAGGATGAAGAACACCAGCACCATGGGGTGCAATTCCACGCGATCTGCCGACCACCCAGGGACGAATGATGTTGTCGATGGAGCTGACCACCACCACTCCCCACACCAGCAGGAAAACCCCTTTCCAGATCGCGCCCTGCGCAAACAGGTAGATCGCCACCGTTCCCCACACCAGCGCACGAGCCAACGACGGGAATGATGGACGCAAAGCCGGCGCCCAGTCCAAGCAGCAACGCCGACGGCATGCCCACGATCCTCATCGCGATCCCGGTGAGTATCCCCTGCGCCACGCCCACAGTCAGAATCCCGTAAACATTGGCGATGATGGTGTCGGAGATGTTCTGGTAGAGCCGCGCCACCTGTACGTCCGACAGCGGAGCAAGTTTGCCGGCGCGATAGGCCCAGTCTTTGCCTTCGCGAAAGAGAAAAAACAAGATAACGAAGGTGATCAGTGAATCGACGGTGAAGCGGGCAAGATTGCCGAGTATGGCCGCGCCGAAGCCGACCATACTCAAGCTGACTTTCTGCGCGTTGGAGCTAACGATGGCGTGAAGATCGTACTTGGAGAGGTCGATCCAGTGCCCAACGTAGTGCAGTGGAGCCTGAAGAATATTGGTGACGAAGGAGCGTGAAACCGCCTTCCTCGGCGCTTCTGCGGCTCAGGTAGTGCGCCGCGTTCAGGGCTTCGTTGGCTCCGACCGTCGCAATGATGAATGCCGGCACGAAGAAAACCAGGGCAACGGTCAGCGTCGAGAGCAACGCTCCCCACCCATTGCTTTTCTTAGCGAAGCGCAACATGCGTTCATGCAGGGGATAAAAAACGACCGCCAGGATCACCGCAAATGCGAACGGTCTGAGGAAATGCCAGGTAATGACAATCGAAAGGCACAACGCTACCAGCACCAGCGCGGAGAGGAAGACGATCGTGCTGCGCTTTCGGTTCGTGGTCATTTCGACGGTTTAGTTGTAACACGAAGGTTAGCGCCGGAATAGTACTGCGGAGAAGAACGTTGGATGGCGGCCTAGTCGAGATCAATCGCAGAAGAAGAAGCATGAAAATGACAAGGCTGGTGCCCCAGGTTCGCCCCTCAGCTGGGCTAACCTGGGTTCGCGAAGAACTTACATCTCCGGCTGGTGCCCCAGGTTCGCCCGTCGTTTGGGCTAACCTGGGTTCGCGAAGAACTTACATCTTCGGCTGGTGCCCCAAGTTCGCCCGTCGTTTGGGCTAACCTGGGTTCGCTAAGGACTTACATCTCCGGCAAGAGTGAGCGGCCTTCGATGTCCCATGCCAGGTGATGGACGCCGCTGGTAGTTGCCAGCACCGCCGAACGGCCGGGTGCGAAGGCCAGTCCCACGAGATTCTGCCCAGAGACCACCAGCGAGGCTTTGGCGTCAGGCGTGATGCGGACGATGCCGCGGCGTCCGCCGAGCGACGCCGCCACGTAAAGATTGTCGTTCACGTCGACGGCGATTCCTTGCGGCCGTCCCAGGCCGCGATAGAAGACGCTGACCTCTCCGTGCGGATCGATCTGGTGAACCGCGTCGAAGCTTGAGGTCGTGGGCCCGGTGACGTAGAGATTGCCGTTGCGGCCGAACGCCAGATGATACGCCGCGACGCTGGGCTCAATCATGGCGAAGACGAAGATCTGGCGGTCGCGTCCGATCTTGAAGATGGTTCCGCTGCGGTCGCCGACATAGAGAAAGCCATCGCGGTCGAAGGCCAGCCCGGTCGCCACGCCCATGCCTTCGGCGTACGAGGTCATGGTGCCGTTCTGCGCTACGCGGTATACCGTGCCGTCGAAGCGCGAGGAGACGTACAGGCTGCCCGAGCGGTCGAAGGCCAGTCCGGTCGGCGTTCATCATCTCGTGGACGAAGGGCTTGACCGCGTAGTCGGCGGCGTCGATGCGGTAGATGGCGATCGGAACCTTCTGCCCCCGCGAGCCCGAGTAGGTTGCGTAAATGTTGCCCTGGGCGTCGACGGCGGGATTCGTAACGGGATTGCAGGTCCTCGGCGACTGGCGCGGCGATGCGCACCTCTCCCGGATTGCTGCGCGAGCCGTTGCTGGCGACGACGACCTGGCCGGACGCAGCGCCGTCGGGCACGCGAGCCACGATGAACTGGTCGGAGCTGATGACGACCGCGCCGTTCACCTCGCCGAAGCTGACCCGCGGCCGGCGCAGCTCGCGAGGACCCAGGCCGCTGCCCAGGATACGGATCTCGCCCCCGGGCATGGCGCACACGGGGTCGATCGCCTCGATGTGAGGCTGGCCGTTCACGTTTTTTGTGCCCGTCTTGCGTTCCGTCATCGAGTCACGCAGTCGTTCTAGCGGAGAACTCCGAAGTGCAACAGCAGCTGCAATACGATTAAGCCGTAGACGCCCGCGCCCAGATCGTCGACCACGATACCGGTGCCTTCCGGCAATTTTTCCAGGCGCGAATCGGCGGCGGTTTCAGGATGTCGAATACACGAAAAAGTATAAAGCCCGCAAGCAGCGCTTGCCACACGATGGGACACGCAATCAACGTAACCAGTTGCCCGGCAACTTCGTCGATCACCACGTGCGACGGATCTTTCCTGCCGCAGCCGCGCGCTTCCAGGGTCGATGCCGGAATTCCGATCGCCACGACCACGACGATCAATACCAGGATAACGGGAATTCGCGCCGAGGGCGAAAGCTGCCAAGCCAGCAGCCACCAGAGCAGCCCCGTCGCCAGCGCTCCCCAGGTGCCGGGACCGGGACGAAGCCGACCCGCGCCGAAAAACGTCGCCACCAGCGTAGCCCACCGAGGCGCGGAAGAGCGCGGCGCCGCCGGCTCAGTTTGGCTTCTTGCCATGCCCTTCAGGATAGCTGAAATCGTCGGTCTCAGGGTCGTTCAGTGGAGAAGAAATCACATAGGCTCCGCTGGCCCATTTGCCCAGATCGATTACACGACAGCGGTCGCTGCAGAAAGGAAACTCGGGATCGGTCTTCAACACGATCTTCCTGCAAGTAGGACAACGAAGGCTGAGGACTCGTTTCTTCATTTCAAACAGTTGTCAGTGGCCAGTTGTCAGTGGCCAGTGTGGGAGGTCATCCGTCTTCGGGTGCCCCATCCTACTCGCCCGCTTTTGGCGAAAGGGTGGGAGTTGCTGCACCAAGACGTGACCATCGGTTCGAATCGGGATATCACGAATCAATAGCCGAGCTATAACAACCTTGCCACCACGTCGTAGTCGTGCGCTTCGGTGATTTCGCAGCGATAGAACTCGCCTTCGCGCACGTTTTCGTGCTCACCAAAGTCGTTGACATACACAGTGCCGTCGATCTCAGGAGCGTGCATCGCGGTACGTCCCTGCCACAGCAGGTCAGTCTCTTCCGAGGGACCTTCCAGCAGCAGATCGAATTGCCTGCCGATCAGCGCGCGCTTCTTCTTGCGGCTGATCTGCTTTTGGATCGACATCACTTTCTTGCGCCGGCGCTCGATCTCTCGTGCTGGAACTTTGTCGCCCAGTTCGAAAGCTTTCGCGCCCTCTTCGTCCGAGTATCCAAAGACGCCCAGCCAATCGAATTGCGCGTCGCGCACGAATTGGCAGAGCTGCTCGAAGTCCTGCTCGGTCTCGCCGGGAAAGCCGACGATGAACGAAGTGCGCAGCGTTAGGTCGGGGATCGCGCCTCGCATCTTCTCGATGGAGCGCAGGAAAATATCCGCACCAGCTCCGCGCTTCATGCGTTTCAACACGTCAGGCGCGGCGTGTTGCAGCGGCACGTCGATGTATGAGCAAATTTTCTCGTGCGCGGCGATCGTCTCCAGCAGCTTGCCGGTAATCTTGTTCGGATAGGCGTACAGAAACCGCACCCAGCGCAGCTCTTCGATCTGCGCCAGCTGCTCCAGCAGCAGAGCCAAACCGTCCTTCAGGCCGAGATCTTCGCCGTAACAGGTCGTGTCCTGCCCGATCAGCGTGATCTCGCGCACGCCCTGCTTTGCCAAGCGCTGCGCTTCGGCGATAACGGACTCGAAGCGCCGCGAGCGGAACTTGCCGCGCAGTTGCGGGATGATGCAGAAGCCGCAGGGATGATCGCAGCCTTCGGCAATCTTGATGTAGGCTGACGATTTCGGCGTAGCCAGAATGCGCGGCGTGTTCTCGTCGTAAAGGTAATTCGGCAGATCGGCGACCGCGCCGTCCCAGGCGTCTTTCGCGAAGCGTCCAGCAGCTTCGCGCGCATCGCCTTCGGGACGCGAGTTCAGGATCACGAACGGCGATCCCAGGTTAGCGTCCAAAGCCGGGACGCGAACCCGGGGCACCAAACCGGCGGCCTCGAGGATCTGCTCCAGCTCGCCGGTGCCGACCACGGCATCAACTTCCGGAATGTTCTTCTGGATCTCGTTGCGGTAGCGCTCGACCAGGCAGCCGGCGACGATCAACTTTTGCGCCCGGCCGGCAACTTTGTGCTGCGCCATCTCCAGAATGGTGTCCACCGATTCCTGCTTGGCAGTGTCGATGAACGAGCAGGTATTGACGACGATGATGTCGGCATCTTCGGCGCGCGGCGTGATCTGGGCCCCGCCTTGCGCGAGCAGACCCATCATGACCTCGCTGTCCACCAGGTTCTTGGGACAGCCCAGGCTGACAAATCCAATTTTCTTCGGAATGGGAGTAGCCGCGGCTTCGAGCGTTTCAGCGCCGTCGAGCAGGGCTACAGAATCGGTTTTCGGCTGCATGTAATCTCTCTATTTTATCATCGCGACCAACGATTTCGGCAGTAGCAGCAGGGCAAGTAAAGCGCCGCCGGACACGATGAACCGCTGTCGACGAAGCCAGCGTGGCAGTTCGATCGGTTGAGAGTAAACGCCACCGCCTAGGAGTTGACGCCGGACGCTCCGACTTCCTTTAAGAGCTTCTCCCAATTCCACATGCCGTAACCCACCTCTTTCGGCAAGGGAAATCCGAGTTGATGCGCAAGCATGCAAACCTGTCCGCGATGATGAGCTTCGTGAGCCAGCATGTAGCAGAGCATTTCCACGCCAACCGGCCAGGGCTGAGCCCAGCCATCGCGGTGAAACTTCTCGATGCGGCCGCCTTCATCGAGCGCTTCTGCCAGCATCTCCACGCAGCGAGCGCCGCTCTCGGCCAATGCTGTGCTGGCCTGCGCCGGTGTGCAATGTGTGCGGCTGAGTTGTCGTGGAACCTTCAGGTGCGGAGCCGTCAGCCGGATCCATTTACAGCGGACGTTGTGCATGTGCGTGAAGATAGCGGCGATGTTGCGAAGCTTGCCCGGAGGTTTCGCCCTCCACGCGTCCGGATCCAGACGCTCGATGATCGTCTGGTTTATGCGATCGTTGACCGCAAACATGCGGGCTGCGGATCGGCCAGGGTGAGAATCGATTTTTGATGGACGCGCTGCCACGACTCGTTGCTCCTGGCCTCATACTACTTCTGGCCGGGGGCGGTTCATAAGAAATCTATTCTTCCTACGCCACCAGGAAAGTATCTTCGGCACCTAGGGACTGACGCGACAATGAGTTTGTTCCGCGATCCGCGCATCGGCTACGCTTGCGGCCTCTGCTGCGAAGGATGCTATATTGGAATTCGTCGGGCGCTGGTCCCGCGCAACGCAATCTTGTGAATCCCGCCAGGTCCGGAAGGAAGCAACGGTAGCAGGCTAGTGCGTGTGCAGCGGTCAACTGGCGCCTGGCTTTTTTAGCATGAGCTGTTGGCCATTAGCTCTTAGAGCCGTGCGGCCAAAACGCGTAGCCTTCCGCGAAATTCGCTTCTCCTTTCAATACGGCCTAGTCTCGGTAGCCATCGATCAAGGTCTTGGCTCATACCTCAAAGCTCACGGCCAAAAGCCGAAGCAGCGCGCAGCGCGCCCCTCATAGACTTTCCCCTCCATATCCTGCAAAATGAATGGTCATTCATCTGGAGAACTCTATTGCCTACTGCTCGTCGCGCCAAAATTACTGCTCTTGGTACTTACGTCCCGCCTCGCGTCCTCACCAATCAAGATCTGGAAAAGATGGTGGACACCACCAACGAGTGGATCCTGGAGCGCACCGGCATCCGCGAGCGTCACCTGGTCGACAAAGGCGTCGCGGCCAGCGATCTGGCCGTCGGAGCGGTGAAGAACCTGCTGGAATCGCATCCCTTCGACTTGCAGGAAGTGGACCTGATCGTCGTCGGCACGGTCACGCCCGACATGATGTATCCCTCGACCGCCTGCCTGGTGCAGCACAAACTGGGCATTCATCGCACCTGGGGCTATGACGTTTCGGCCGGCTGCTCGGGCTTTCTGTACGCCCTGAACTCCGGCACGCAGTTCATCGAGTCGGGCCGCTACAAGAAGGTGCTGGTGATCGGCTCCGACGTGAACTCTTCGATGACCGACTTCACCGATCGCGCCGTGTGCATCATCTTCGGCGATGGCGCGGGCGCGGTGCTGCTGGAGCCGGCCGAAGAGGGCGAAGAGGGGATCATCGACATGGAAGCACAGGTGGAAGGCGTGGGCGGGCAGTACCTGAACATGCCCGGCGGCGGCAGCCTGAATCCCGCCATCGCACGAAACCGTCGACAAGAAGATGCACTACATCCACCAGGACGGCCAGCAGGTCTTCAAGTACGCCGTGAAGAAGATGTCGGAGATGACCGAGCGCCTGCTGCAGAAGAATGGACTTGACCGGCCAGGATGTCGATTGCTTCATCGCGCACCAGGCCAACAAGCGCATCATCATGGCCACCGCCGACCGCCTGAAGATGCCGCTGGAAAAAGTCATCATCAACATCGACCGCTACGGCAATACCACGGCCGGAACCATTCCGCTGGCCATGCAGACGGCGGTGAGCGAAGGCAAGCTGAAGAAGGGCGATCGGGTGTTGCTGGCGGCGGTGGGCGCGGGCTTTACGTCTGGAGCGACGCTGTTGCGCTGGGCGTTCTAGCGGTAGACGTCACGGCGGTGGCCGACTCGCAGCACGATGATGACAACGCGAGCATCTTCAATGCGTGAGATCAAACGGTAATCCCCCACACGATACCTCCAAAACTCACCGAGGCGTTCTCCCGTGGAGCGCCTCTCCGATACTGCGTGGATTTTCGAGGGGACTGATTCTCTCCAGGAGAAATTTTCGAATACGCCGGGCGGTGTTGTTGTCGAGCTTTTGCAGTTGCCGCAATGCGGTTTCCGTAAACTCAATCGTCCAGGCCAAGCCGCTCCTTCACCTCGTCCAGGGTGTAGGTCTGCTCCTTACCTGCTCGCACTCTTTCCATTACACGTTCAGCTTCGTATACGTCTTCGAGATCCTCGATATGGCGCACAATCGCTTCGCGCGCATAAAAGGTTTTTGTGCGTCCGGTCTTCTTGGCCAAACGCTCCAGACGATCCTCGATAGACTGTGGCAGCCGAATTGCCAGCATGATGCCTCCGCTATACAAGTATAGCAGAGCTGAGTCGGGCTGATTTGAACTCAACCCCTGACTCCGTCGTATAAAAGGACATGCACTCTCGATCGGAACGCCCTGCCCTGCTCCTGCTCCTATTGCTGCTGCCCTTGTTTCTGGCTGGACTGGCACACGCCGGCACCAAGCCCGCCTCCGATCTGGTCCTGATCGGCGCCAAGGTCTATACCTCGCCCACCGCCGCTCCCATCGACAACGCCGTCATCATCATTCGCGACGGCAAGATCGCCGAGATCGGCCCCGACGGCCGGGTCAAAGCGCCGAAAGGCGTTCCCTTCGTCGATCTGGGTGGCAAGGTGATCACCGCCGGCTTCTGGAACAGCCACGTGCATTTCACCGAAGCCGTGTGGAGCGGCGCCGGCACCGCTCCGGCGGACAAGCTCGAGCCGCACATGCAGCAGATGCTGACCCGCTGGGGCTTTACCACGGTCTTTGATATCGGATCGAATCCCTACGACACCCTGCCGCTGCGCAAGAGAGTGGATGCGGAGGAGCTTCCCGGACCGAAGATTTACACCACGGCGGGCAATATCCTTCCTGAGAACGGGATTCCCGTATACGTTCCGAAGGACCTTCACGAGCAACTGAAGCTGTTTGAAGCAGCCACGCCCGCCGACGCCGAGCGCATTGCCACGCGGCAGTTGGCCATGGGTGCTGACGGCATCAAGATCTTCACCGGCTCCATCATGGGACACGGAAAGATCACGGTCATGCCCGCTAACATTGCTCGCGCGGCGGTGCTGGTGGCGCACGCCGACAGCAAACCGGTCTTCGCGCATCCCTCCAACCATGCCGGCACCGATAACGCGCTGGAGGCTGGAGTCGACATTCTGGCGCACACCATTCCCATTGAAGACGGCTACACGCCGGACGAGCTGGCCATGATGAAGGCGCAGCATACCGCGCTGATTCCGACTCTGACGCTGTGGGAGGTTGAGCTGGAGAAGGACAATGCGCCGGCGGCTGAGGAGCAGGCCTTCGTGCAGCGCGGCGTGAATGAGCTGAAAACCTACTTCGACCAGGGCGGCACCATTCTGTTCGGCACCGACGTCGGCTACACCCAGCACTATGACACCACGGAGGAGTACGTTCTGATGGCAAAGAGTGGAATGAAGTGGCAGGACATTCTGGCGTCGCTGACCACCACTCCGGCCGGCTTCTTCAAAGCAGGCACCGGCGAATTGGCGAAAGGCGCCGATGCTGATCTGGTGGTACTGAGCGCAGATCCCGCCGCCGACGTTCGCAATCTTGCCAAGGTGGAGTACACCATTCGAGCGGGCAAGGTGATCTACAAGAAATAAGCACGCCTTGACCTCCCGAAACTCTCCGGGTTGACGGAAGCTGCCGATTTGCCGGTACCCTGCGAAATTCCTGTTCAGCTGCGAATCCTTTTCCCCGTCCCGCTGCTCTTCTCAAGTAGAGGGAAGAATGGTTTCCAGCGATAAGCGTTGAAGACCTGCGGGATGGGAGTGCAGCTCAAGCCAAACTCATCGACGTTCGTTCCGCGGCAGAGTTCGCCATCGGACATGTTCCGGGAGCCGTGAACGTGCCGCTGGAGCAGGTCGACGCCCGCATGGCAGACATCGGCGAAGGGCCCATCCTCGCCATATGCGAGGCAGGCACGCGCGCCGCGATTGTCGCCGGCTGGCTGCAGGACCGGCAGCCGGTATCGATTCTTGCTGGTGGAACTGCGGCGTGGCGCAAGGCAGGCTTGCCGCTGGTGGCGTGCGCGCCGTCGCGCTGGAGCCTGGAACGGCAGGTCCGCTTCACTGCAGGATTGATCGTGCTGGTTGCGACCTTGCTGGCAGTGTTCTTCAATTCCAGCTGGATTTATCTGGCCATGTTTATTGGTGCTGGACTGACCTTTGCCGGAGCCACCAACATTTGCGGGATGGCGATTCTGCTCGGCCGCATGCCCTGGAATCGCGAACTAAAAGCGTCAAACGTCACACCATTGAGTGCGCCATGCCGCAGGTAAAAGGCCCGGGCGAATTCAAAATGTAAGCATGGACTTCGAAGCGCTGGTGAACGAGCACAAGGACGCCGTCTACCGGCAACTTATCCGCGCCTGCGGAAACCGGGAAGACGCCGAGGACGTGCTGGTTGAGGCGCTGCTGAAGGCATATCGCAACCTGGAGCAACTGCGCGACTCCGCGGCGTTTCGCTCCTGGCTGGCGCAGATTGGGCGCAGGGTTTGTTGGCAGTTGAAACAACGCGAGGCTTTGTTGCCGATCATGCAGCTTTCTGCGATGGAGGCAGAGGGCACCGAGTTTGCCTCGCCAGAGCAGCTGCCCGACGTGCAGACCACGCGAATGCAGATCAAGAATCTGTTGCTGGCGGCAGTAGCGTCGTTGCCGGAGGCGGAGCACGACGTGTATCAACTGCGCGAGTTGGAGGAGATCAGTGGAGAAGAGACCGCGGCGAAGCTGGGAATTTCGCTGGCCGCGATGAAGTCGCGGTTGCATCGCGCGCGAGCCAGTGTTCGCGCCTATCTCGACAAGGTTCTTGCGCCGCAGATAACGCGGCCAACCAGTTCATAACCTTTAACCGGACAGGGAGGGCCCCATGGAAGTCATCGTCGAACATCTGGGAGCTGTGCAGTTTGAAATCAAGTCGCGGCAACACACCATCATCAGCGATCAGCCCGCTGAGAACAAGGGATATGACGAAGGCATGACCCCGCCGGAGTTGCTGCTGGCTTCGTTGGGATCCTGCGCCGCCTACTACGCCGTCGACTACCTGGTGCGCAACAAGATTGCGCGCGAGGGCGTGAAGACCCGGGTTACGGCTGAGAAGGTGAAAGGGCCGTTTCGCGTGGACAACTTCAAAATTGAGGTCGAGGTGCCGGGCGACCTGACTGCCGAGCAGCTGAAAGGCCTGGAGGACGCGGTCCACCGCTGCCTCATCCACAACACACTGCTCCAGCCACCCAAGATCGACGTCACCATCAAGGCTGCGGTCCTGGCATAACGGCAAATTAGCGCAACCGGTTGACGGGATCGAATGCTAACCCCTGATCCCTAACCCCTGCTCTTGATCTTCTCGCGGTCCTTCGCCACCTCGAGCGGTGACGTCGGCTCAGTCATGCGGGCTGGGTCGAGGATTTCCTTGATCTGCTCTTCGCGTCAGGTCACCGCGCGAGCGCGCAATCTCGATGATCGATTTGCCGGTCTTCACCGACTCCTTCGCAATCTCCGCCGCTTTCGCATAGCCGATGTAGGGATTCAGCGCTGTAGCCAGCGATACCGTGCTTTGCACGTAGTAGTCGGTGCGCTTCTGATTCACGCTGATGCCCTTGATGCAGAATTCCGTAAGCTGCCGCAGCATGTTGGTCATGATGGTGACGGAGGTCAGCACACTGTGCGCCATCGTCGGCATCATCACGTTAAGCTCGAGTTGGCCCGCCTGCACTGCGAGCGCGACCGCCGTGTCATAGCCCACCACCTGGAACGAGACCATTGCCGCCAGTTCCGGGATCACGGGATTGATTTTGCCTGGCATGATCGACGATCCGGGTTGCAGCGCGGGCAAGTTGATCTCGCCCAGGCCGGTGTTGGGACCGGAAGACAGCAGACGCAGATCGTTCGAGATGCGAATCACTTCGAGCGCCAGGTTGCGTAGCGCCGAACTGGTGCTCGACATGGCGAGGTTCGACTGCATCGCGTAGCGCATGTCGTCGACGGCATGCAGCTTCTCGCCGGAAATGCGCGAGAGCTCGGCGACCGCCCGGTGACGATAGTCGGGATGGGTGTTGATGCCGGTGCCCACTGCCGATCCCCCCAGCCCGACTTCGCGCAGCAGTTCGGACTGCTCCTGCAACGATTTCTTTGCCCGCTTGATCGCGCCCGCATATGCCGTGAATTCCTGGCCCAGCCGCATGGGCACGGCGTCCTGCATATGGGTGCGGCCCGACTTGAGAATGTGGTGAAACTCTTTGCCCTTCTCCTCCAGCGCCGCAACCAGGCCGTCGAGCACGGGATAGATGCTGCCTAATTCCAGCAGCGTCGCCAGCCGCATCGCCGTGGGAAACACGTCGTTCGTCGACTGGCCGTAGTTGACGTGATCGTTGGGATGGACGTGCTTGTACTCCCCGCGCACGCCGCCCAGCAGCTCCGAGGCACGGTTGGCGATGACCTCGTTGCTGTTCATGTGGAAGCTGACGCCGGCTCCGGCCTGAAAAACATCGACCGGAAAATGCTCGTCCCACTTGCCCTGCTGAACCTCTTTCGCTGCCGCGATGATCGCGTTCGCCGTCTTAGCGTCGATCAGCCCCAACTCGCGGTTGGCAACGGCGGCCGCCTCCTTTACCAGGGCGATGGCGCGGATCAGCGTGCGATGGGAGCGCAGACTGCTGATGGGAAAGTTCTCCAGGGCGCGAGCCGTCTGGATGCCGTAGTAAACGTCACCGGGAATTTCCTTATGGCCGAGCGAATCTTTCTCGACCCGCGACGCCTGCTTCTTATCTGTCATAAGCACCTATGGGATTGATGATGGGCCGGGAAGACAGGTTTCGTCTACCCGGACTTGAGATCGAATTATGAGCGCGGGGGAACGTCGTGATCCAGGAGCTCGTGGATCCAGCTTTCGAGGGTCATTCGCATCTCGTCCAGATGTCCGGCAAAGAAGTGATCGCCAGGCACGAAAACCAACTCCTTCGGTTCGGCGGCGTGCGCCACAACCTGCTCCAATAGCGCGTGGGGGCCGTACTGGTCGCGATCGCCGCTGACGAACAGCTTCGGCTTAGTGCACTCCCGCAGAAACTCGTACGAGTACAGCCGGCCCTCGGCCTCTACCGGAGTACCGATCGAGATCAGCGCCTTGACCTCGGGATCGGGACAAACCGCGCGCAGTCCGGTTGCCGATCCAAAGGAGAACCCGGCAAAGATCATCGGCAGTGCGAATTCGCTCTTCAGCCACCCCAGCGCCGCCTGCACATCGCCGATCTCGCCTCGACCTTCGTCATGCCGTCCCGCACTCAACCCGGTCCCGCGAAAGTTGAAGCGCAGCACGGGGAAGCCGAACGAGTTCAGCGCCTTCATGGCGTGGAAGACAACTTTGTTGTGCATGGTGCCGCCGCCCAGCGGATGCGGATGGCAGACCAGTCCCGCATATTTGGCGTCGGAACTTCCGGCGTTCAGCAGGGCTTCCAAACGTCCGGCAGGACCGTCGAAGAAGAAAGATCGAATTGCGGTCTGTGGGCCAGTCAATGATTCGCTCGCAAGGTAGAAAAGAAAATGTAACGCACAAGCAGCGAAGCGGTCGAGTTCGCCAGACCAGCACGTAGCGATCAGCCGGCAGCGAGCCCGTAAGAATATCCACTTATTTCAGGAAAGGGGCTTGTCAAGACACATTCGACTGGAACACAATCCGCCTTATTCCATCCGGAGGAACCCCATGCGCCGGAAAAAGAATTCTCCCGGCGAAGCCGTGTTCCACGCCATGGTGGCTACCGTGGCCCTCGCCTGCGCCCTCTGCATGGCTTGTGAGCCGATGCGGGCGCAGACCTTCACCGTAATCCATTCCTTCACGGGCGGTGTGGACGGAGGCAATCCCCGAGCCGGATTAACCATCGATCAAAACAACAATCTTTACGGCACCGGCTTTATCGGAGCGCAAGGCGGGGTGGTGTTCAAGATGCTTCATGCCTCCGGCGGCTGGTTGCTCAGCCCGCTCTACGAATTTCCCAACGTCAGTATCGGCGAAGCTCCCGACTCGGTGTTGCTGCGCTCCGATGGCGTGCTCTACGGAACTACCTACCATGGAGGAAGCGGTGACAATGGCACCGTCTTTCGGCTGACGCCTCCCAATCGAACCTGCGCCACGTCCTTCTGCGATTGGTCGGCGACCGCTCTCTACCGCTTTGCTGGGAGCCCGGACGGTTCGGTTCCGATGGGCGGCGTAGTGTTCGACCAGGCGGGCAACCTCTATGGATCGACGCAGTACGGAGGCCTGGGTCAGCATAACCCGGGCACGATTTACCAGCTGACTCCCAGCACTCGTGGAAGCTGGACGGAGACGCAGCTCTACAGCTTCACCGGAGGAGCCGACGGATCCTACATCGACGGAGTGATCATGGGTGCGGATGGAAATTTATACGGCACCGCACTCTATGGTGGCGTCGGCAATCAGGGAACGGTTTTTGAATTGGCGCACTCTGGTTCGGGTTGGAACTTCCAGGTCCTGCACACCTTTCAAGGTGGTGCCGATGGCGCCAATCCAACCGGCGGTCTGATCTTCGACCAGGCCGGCAATGTGTATGGCTCAACTGCCGCCGGTGGCGCCATCGGAGGCGGAACCGTCTTTGAGATGACGCCTTCCAATGGCGGCTGGACGATGACGACGCTCTACAATTTTTACGGGCTTGGGGAATGCGGACCTTACGCCAGCCTCACCCTGGACCAGCAGGGGAACCTCTGGGGAACCACCTACTGCAGCGGGCACTACACCGCCGGCACCGCTTTCAAGCTGACACCCTCGAATGGACGATGGGTCTACACCTTGCTTCATGAATTCACCAACGGCGCCGACGGCGGCTTCCCTTACAGAGCGGTAGTACTGGACTCCGCCGGCAACGCTTACGGCACGACGACACTGGGCGGGAACTCGGGAAATTGTTATCCGTCGTGCGGCGTGGTGTGGGAAGTCAGTCCGTAGATCTGCGGAGGTCAGAACGACCAGGGACCAGGTTGCTGAGGTCGTTCGCCAACGGTTCGGGGGCAAATAGAAAAGAGGCGGTAGAAAAACTTCAGCCCCGCAGGCTCGCTATTCACTGCGGGGCTTCAGCGTGTCCGGTATGATGACCGAACGCCAGCCAATACTCTAACCCAAGACCGACCCCATCAGATTATTTTTTTGTGAACTACTATTCAGTTCGTAACGCAGTTGCAGTGTCAGGTTCGAACAACAGCTTTGCAAACCGCCTAAAAATCCGCAATGGATTCTAACTTTGGCGCAATTCGACGCGATGTTTACTCCCCGGTTGCCGCGGCTGCCGGATGATGCGGCAACGCCTCCGGCATCTCTGAGACATTCCACGCCCAGGCCGCCAACAGTGCGGCGCCTTCGTTGATCTGGTCGGGAATCACTTTGTCGAACGTGTCGGTCTGGCTGTGATGCGCTTCGCGGTAGTGCGCTGGAAGCTGCAGGCAAAAATAAGCGGGCACGCCCTCTTTCAGAAAAGGCACGTGATCCGAAGAACTGAAATAACGCGTGCTCAGCGGCTTCATATCAAAAATCTCCTGCAGCGGACTATAAATTTCCGCCATCAGAGGACCGGTCTCCCACAGGTTCTCCAGCGCGATGCTGAAGACCTTGCCGGTTCCGGTGTCGTGAATCAGCACAGCATCGATTTTTCCCAACTCCGCCGCATGGTTTTTGATGAAGGTGGAAGCCCCGACTCCTCCCTGTTCTTCGCCGGTGAACAGGATGAAAGTGATGGTGCGCTTCGGCTTCCAACCCAGCACTTCGAGCGCGCGAGCCGCTTCCAGCGTAGCCATCGCGCCGGTGCCGTTGTCGAGTGCGCCCTGTCCCAGGTCCCACGAATCCAGATGCCCGCCGATGATCACCCGCTCCTCCGGATGTTCGGTCCCTTTGATCTCCGCGACCGTGATGGACGCCGGCACCGGCTTGTCGGTGAAGACGTCGGGCAGGTTGAACTTCATCGTCACCGGCCCGGCCTGCAGCAACCGGTAGAGCAGCGAATAGTCCTCATGCACGAGGAAAGCCATGGGGTTCTGCGTGGGCGTATATGCCGGTCGATAGCCCGACATGTTGAACAGGTTGTCGGTCTTGCCGCTGTCCAGCACCAGCAGCGCGGGCTGCTCGGCACTAATGCTCTTGATCAGTTGCGTCAGCTCACGAAATCCCATGACATGCTCGGGGACTCCGCGCTGCGGAGCGATGACGGCGTCATACGCGTTGTCGGGGTCCGGATCCAGCTTCGACATGTCCGCCGGCTTGCGCAGCATCAGGATTTTGCCCTTCAGCTTGCCCTTATACTGATCGAAATCTTTGGGCTCCTTGATGTCGAGCGCAATCACTTCCCCGCTGACCTCGCCCTCGGTACCCTTGCTCCATCCGAACGCCCGAATGCCAATGCGCTTTTGCACCGGGCTGGTGATTTCGGCGGTCTCCCGTCCACGAGTCCAGCCGTGCGCGATTTGTGCGGTCTCCAGGTGTGCGTCGATCCCGTAATCTCTGAAGCGCTTCTGCGTCCACTCGCTGGCAGCCTGCATCTGGGGCGAGCCGGTAAGCCGCGCGCCAATCTGCGTGGTGAGGTATTCCAAGTTCTTCATCAGCTCAGAGTGCGCGCTGACCTCGTCGGCAATCTTCTGATCGGCCTGCTCCATCGCCTTGTGGTATTCCTCGCGCTGCGCGTCGGTGCGTTTCGGCGCAGTCTGAGCAGCGGCTTGCGCAGCAGGTTGGCCTTCCTGGGAACAGAGAGAAATGCTGCAGAGAACGATCGTGAGCGGCGCCAGGAACTGGCGATGAATGCGTATCATTGTGTCTTCCTCGAAGAGATGCAGGGAAGACGATCATAGCGGCTTCGGAGCGGTTTGTGCCAGTTGCGGGGTTTGTGGTGCTGTGCCGTTATACGCTTCGTCCGGGGCAAGCCGTCTGTCTCAGAATGTGGTTGTCATCCCGACCAAGGACTTCAGTCCGCGTGGAGGGACCTGCTGGCTGCCGGCAGCGGAAGGATCGCTCCGAGGCCACGAACAGCAGGTCCTTCGACTCCGATCGTCGGCTGCGCCTCCTCACTCCGTTCAGGATGACAACCCATGAAACGGGGCGCGGCGCAAGGATTAAAAGGTAGCCGCACTGTGACATGGAAGGGCGGTCCAGGTCATGCTCTTCGCAAGCCTACGTCGCCCAATTCCGCCGATCGATGAACGCTTGCGGCTCGTACGTTTTGCCGGCAGCCAGTTGCCGATCTTCGCGCTTCGAGGTCCACAGCAGCACCGGCCCGACCAGGGCGCGCACCAGCCGTGTAGCTGCTCCAAACTCATGCTCAACCTCGCGTCGCAGCTCGTGAATCCTGGCCGAAATCGCCGCGTTGGTTTTCTTCAGCCGCTTCTCCATCACCCACAACGCGGCATCATAAGTGGTCCTGAGCTTGAGCGTCTCGTCGGCGATGCGCTGGCGCACGCGCGCGTCCGGATAATCCTTATAACGCTTCCATCCCTGGAAAATCGTGTCGCAGATTCGGAACAGGCTGGGGCCATTGCGCTCGAAGTCGAAGCGAAAAGCCCAGTCCAGCAGCCGCTTCGATTCCTCTCGCGAGATCGCAGCGTGCTCAAAGTTGAACTTGAACTGGCCGTGAATATCAGCGAGGTCGATGCCGTCCAGCATTCGTCCTTCCTGCTCCATCTGCTGAAACAGTGGCGTGCCCGGGACCGGCGTGTACAGCATGAACTGGTGGAAGTCGGTGCCATGCTCGACGGCGTACTCGATTTCCTGCTCGATGTTTTCCGGCGTGTGATGTTCCAGGCCGACAATGGTGGATCCCAGCAGCTTAATCCCGTGCTGGCGCAGCCTCGTGGTCAACTCCTGCGAATCCGTATCGCGAAGCTTGGAGTAGGACGAGTTCGGAGACTCCAACCCCAGCCAGATCCAGGAGACGCCGAGTTGCACCAACTCTTCCATGCTGTACTTCGCAATTGCATTCGCGGACGAAAATACGTACATGGACCAGCTCTTGCCCGCCTGCTTCATGCGATCCAGCAATTGCATGGCGCGCGGCCGGTTGAGCAGGAAGTTTTCATCCATCATGAAGAACGAGCTGACATGCATGGAGCGCTCCATCTGCTCCATCACCTCGAACAGCTCGTCGCCGGTCCGGTAGAAGTGGACGCTCTTGCCTTTGCCGCCGAAGAAGGACGACGTCGTGCAGAAGTTGCAGCCCATGGGGCACCCGACAGACGGAATGATCGTCGCCGCCGTGTCGCGGGTGTTGTCGGGTACGCGCATTCCCAGCACGCGCATGCCGAAGCCCGACAGAATTTCCGGATGCGTGATGGGCGCGTCGGCATCTTCCCCGAGATAACGCCGCATCCAGGCGATACCTTCGCCGCGTATCACGTAATCTGCATCAATTAACTTGTCGATGCCCGGAATTGCGGCGACGTGTCCGCCAACCAGGATCGTCGACTTCGGCGACAGCTGGCGAACCCGGCGGCACATCTCCCGCACCTTGCCGAAGTTTGGAATGATCCCGGAGATGCCGACAATGTCGTACTGGTGCGAGGTCAGCTCCTGCTCAAAGCCTGCCAGCGTGGGAAAGTCGAGCAGCGTGCTGGGAGCGGAGATGTTACGCTGAATCATCATCAGCCCCCAGGAACGATGGAACATGCGTAGCGAGAAGCTACCCTGCTCGCGCGTTACCTGGTTGTGGTACAGCTCCATGGGATTGATGGCGCGGCTGCCGAATTCGTCGTCCTGCGCATAAGGTCCGAAGACCGAGCTCAAGCAGAACGCGGGCCTTGATGCCTTGTAGGATGCGGGGTAATAACATCGCAAGCTGCTGTCGAAATCATGCCTTCATGCTAGGAAATGCCCGCGCGAAGTTCGGTGATGTGCGACACCGCCAGCGCGAAATGACAGAACTATTACACTGCTTTCGAATTCGGGAACACTGACTCACGGAATGCCGTTCACGGGGAATAACGAACACAGCGATATCAATCCCTGGCTGATCGCCATCGCGGTCATGTCGAGCACCTTCATGGAGGTGCTGGATACGACGGTGGTCAACGTTTCGCTGCCGCACATTGCCGGCAGCCTGTCGTCCAGCAACGACGAAGCCACCTGGACGCTGACCTCGTATCTGGTCGCCAACGCCATCATTCTTCCCATGACCGGCTGGCTCGCCGGCCGCTTCGGCCGCAAACGGCTGCTGATGACCTCGGTCACCGGCTTCACCATCGCGTCCTTTCTTTGCGGCCTGGCGCCGAATCTTCCCTTCCTGATTTTCTGCCGCATCATCCAGGGCGCATGCGGCGGCGGACTGCAGCCGCTCTCACAAGCCATCCTGCTGGAGTCATTTCCCACCGAGAAGCGCGGGCAGGCGATGGCCTTCTGGGCGCTCGGCATCGTGGTCGCGCCCATGCTGGGCCCGGTGGCCGGCGGCTGGCTCACCGACAACTACAGTTGGCGCTGGGTCTTCTATATCAACATTCCCATCGGCGTCATCGCCATCATCCTGACGCAGATTTTCATTTTGGATCCGCCTTACCTGCGCCATCGCGAAAAGCGAGGCATCGATTATTGGGGCATCGGCTTGCTGGTCGTCGGCATTGGCAGCTTGCAGGTCATGCTCGATAAGGGGCAGGAAGACGACTGGTTCGGTTCGCACTTCATCGTGACCCTGACCGTGCTGGCTGTAGTCGGTATTGCCGGGCTGATCATTCGCGAACTCACGGCGGAGCATCCCGATCCTCGATCTCACCGTCTTTAAGTACCGGTCGTATGCCATCGGCACGTTCCTGATGACGGTGATCGGCTTCGTGCTCTATGGCAGCACCGTGTTGCTGCCGCTGTTCATGCAGGTGCTGCTCGGCTACACGGCGACTCATGCGGGCGTTACCAACCTGCCGCGCGGCCTGGCATCGTTTCTCATCATGCCGATTGTGGGCCGGTTGACCGGCAAGTTCGATAATCGCAAACTGCTGGGCATCGGTATGGTAGCCTCGGCCTACGCCATGTGGGCGCTCTCGCGTTTCAGCCTGGACGTGTCATCGAAGAGCTTCTGGATTCCGCTGATGATCCAGGGCGCGTCGCTGGGGTTTGTCTTCGTCCCGCTCACCACGATCACCAATGGTCCCATTCCCAACGAGCGCATGGGCAACGCCACCAGCATCTTCAACCTCATGCGCAACATCGGCGCCAGCATCGGCATCTCCATGGTGGAGACGGTGCAGTTTCGCAAGGAGCAGGTACACATCAACAACCTGGGAGCGAATATTTATCCGGAAAACTTTAATGTGCAGCGAATGATGAACGGCATGAAGGCCAACTTCATGAGCCAGGGCTCCAGCGCCGCGACGGCCACGCAGCAGGCTTATGAGTCGATGTGGGGAATGGTGCAGCGCCAGGCGGCCATGCTGTCGTATAACGATACGTTTCTCTTCCTGGCGATGATGTTCGTGCTGATGATTCCGTTATTATTCCTGCTACGCAAGCCCAGACCGGGCAAGGGCCCGGCCATGATGCATTGAGTGTCACACGTTAAATAGATGTGGCCCTGAACGGTAGGCTCGGCCGCAAGAGCCGAAAACAGATGTGCCCCTGAACGGTAGGCTCGGCCGCAAGAGCTGAAAACAGATGTGGCCCTGAACGGTAGGCTCGGCCGCAAGAGCTGAAAACAGATGTGGCCCTGAACGGTAGGCTCGGCCGCAAGAGCTGAAAACAGATGTGGCCCTAAACGGTAGGCTCGGCCGCAAGAGCCGCAAACAGATGTGCCCCTGAACGGTAGGCTCGCCGCAAGAGCTGAAAACAGATGCGGCCCTGAACGGTAGGCTCGGCCGCAAGAGCTGTGCGACGTCTAAGAGTCCGGAGCCCAATGAAACCAGCCGCGAAGCGGCGGCTATGATGTTTTAGCCCGGGGCGCAAGCCCCGGGGTGAGCAAGAAATGCGACCGAGCCGCGGAGCGGCGGTAGTTCTTCTCTTCAGGAGTCGTTAGCGTATGCCGAAGCTTCTCACTGTTGTGCTACTCGCCCTTTTATTATCTCCAGCAGCTCCGGCACAGAATAACGCTCCAACAAAACCGCAGGCTCCCGCGGCGAAACCTAAAACTTCTACGACGCCGTCCGCGCCTCCGGTCGACGCCGAAGGCCATCAATGGTGGCAGCACGCCGTTTTCTACGAGATCTATCCCCGCAGTTTTGCCGACAGCAACAATGACGGCATCGGCGATCTTCACGGTATCGATTCCAAGCTCGACTATCTGAAGAAGCTGGGCGTCGATGCCATCTGGATCACTCCGTGTTTCCCTTCGCCGCAAGTGGACTTCGGATACGACGTTTCCGACTACGAGGACATCGATCCCATGTACGGCACGCTCTCCGACTTCGACCAGATGCAGCGCGACGCGCAGCGGCCGGAACATCCACATCATTCTCGACTTCGTGATGAACCACACCTCCGATCAGCACAAGTGGTTCATCGACTCGCGCTCCTCGCGCACCTCGAAGCATCGCGACTGGTACATCTGGCGCGACGGCAAGGGCGCCGAACCAGCCGCCCAACAACTGGCTCTCGACCTTTGGCGGATCGGCCTGGCAGTTCGACGGCAAGACCAGCCAGTACTATTACCACTTCTTCTATCCGCAGCAGCCCGATCTCAACTGGCGCAATCCCGCCGTGCAAGGACGCGATGTTCGGGGTCACGCGCTGGTGGTACGACAAGGGCGTCGCCGGATTCCGACTGGACGCCGTCGACACGCTGTTCGAAGATCCCAACCTGCACGACAATCCGGTGCTGCCGGGAAAGAACGCCTTCGGCGATCCGAAGATGAAGAACGAGTACAACGACAAGTTGCCTGAGGTGCACGACGTTCTGCAAGGCTTGCGCAAGGTTGCCGACCAGTACAACGCGGTGCTGATCGGCGAGACCTGGACGTCGAATATCGAAGAACTCAACAAGTACTACGGGCCCACCAGCAACGAACTGCAGATGCCGATGGACTTCATGTTCACGACAGTCAACAAACTCTCGCCGCCGGATTTTCGCAGGCAGATTGCGGCGGTGAACTCCGCCAGCGGCTGGCCGGTTTACGTGATCAGCAATCACGACATCGAGCGCTCCTACAATCGTTACGGCGACGGCAAGCACAACGACGAAATCGCCAAGGTGATGGCCGGACTGTATCTCACGCTGCGTGGGACTCCCATTCATGTATTACGGCGAAGAGATCGGGATGCAGAACAACGATCCCAAAACGCGCGCTGCCGTAAAGGATCCCATCGGCCGCCGTGGCTGGCCCGACGAGAAGGGCCGCGATGGCGAGCGTACTCCCATGCAGTGGGACAACACGCCGAATGCAGGCTTCACCAAGGGCATCCCCTGGCTGCCGATTCCGGTGAGCTACCGTACGCACAACGTCGCTACCGAGCAGAAGGATCCCTACTCGATCCTGGTGTTTTACCAGCACCTGCTGAAGCTGCGCCACACCAACCGCGCGCTGCTAGATGGCGACTACGTTGCGCTCAACGAAGACGATCCCAATGTGCTGTCGTATCTGCGGCGTTACCAGGATCAGGCTGTGCTGGTGGTGCTGAACATGTCGGCCCAACCGCAGAAGGCGAGCTTCGATCTAACAGCCCAGGGATTCTCCGCCACGCAGGCGAAGACGCTGCTGACCACGATGTCGTCCATCAAGGCCCAGACGGTATTGTCTGAAATGACGCTGGCGCCATTCTCGGTTTACATCGGAGAAGTCACGAAGCCTGATGCGAGCAGTGCACAGAAGCAGTAGTTTGGGTGCCCCAGTCCTTCGCGGTTTTCGAATAAGTGGGATCTCATTGCTGAGGCTGGTGCTGGTGCCCCAGGTTCGCGTCCCTTCTTTGGACGCTAACCTGGGCCGGAAGGAACTTCCCGATCTTTCCCGTAGGTCCCACAATGTAGGGCAACGACAACGCATTCCAGTTCCCATCCTCCAGCGCCTGCCAGGTCTTCCCTCCGTCACGTGAGATATCGGAGCCATTCGTCCCGGCGGCGATCCACGCCTTGCCGTCGGCATCCCATGCGACCGCTGAGCGATAGCCGTGAGGCGGTTTGGCCGCGGCAGTCCAATGACGTCCGCCGTCGGTGGTGAACGCCGCGGTGCCCGCGGTCTGCTCAGGGTGTTTGTAGTCGCCACCGACGGTCACTCCATGTTGCGCGTCGCTGAAGAAAACCGAGAACGCGCCGGCCGACTCCGCACCCGACGCTAAGGGAAGAGGAACATCCAAACAGCTTTTCGTAACGTCGCGGTTCGCAAGCAGTGGCGAAAGCAGCGCTCGGGGTCCCGCGCTTCCTCCGGTCACGAGGATGTATCGGCGCGAGCCGAATACGAATGCGGAGGTATTGCTGGCAGCGAACGCGGCCTCGCCGGAACGAGCGGCGCAGGAGGCGTCATCGTTAAACCATCCGTGGCCCAGAATCATCGTCATCGTATAAAAGCGGTCGTGGACAGGATCTCCGATCAGCACTCCCGTCCGCTGATCGCCCACCATGCCGAACTCGCCGGCCTGAAATGTCATCGCGTCCCAGAATCCGTCCTTGTCGGAATTCCTGATCATCTCCGTCCAGTGCGCGCAGCCGTCCTTCGTCTCGTAGACACGAGATTGTTCTCCCGGACCGGACGACAACACCATCGCTGACTTCGCGTCCCACGCCCACACGCCGCGAAAGTCCAGCTTCTCGGCTCCGGGAGGTGTGGAGCATCGCAGCCAATCCACTCCGCCGTTTTCCGTTCGCAGCACCGTGCCGTCGGCGCCGCTGGCCCACGCAACCGAGGCATTCACCGCATGGATACCGCGAAGATTCGCCGTGGTTCCCGATTTCTGCGGCTCCCACTGCGCGACGGCCTTTGTCGAGACCAGGAATAGCAGCAGGAAGAGGAGGAAGTTCTTATACATTGCGGCTCGAGTGTAGCGCTTCCGTCTTGGGGCGGTCCAGAAAGCTGCTAAGAGCGAACTTGCGCCAGGATGGAATGAACGACGTTCAGTGTAAGTTGCGACGAGAGCACTTCTTTCACCTTGTTCTTGAACTCTTCTTCCGTCTTGACCTGGGTTGTCGTCTGGCCTTGCGTTAATACCAGCGGATAGAAGACTGCCGGGTGCTGCACCCGGAACAACTCGTAGCGATAGTTCAGCGTTGGAGCCGCCACACAAAAGCTGTGGACAAACAAATTGCCCACGGTGGTCGTCTGCACTTCGCCGGTCACCAGTTGTTTGGTCTTGTCCCCCAGCAGAGCAGCCTGCTCCCGCAAGATCGCCACCGGAGTTACCATGTTCGACTCCGTAATATTTGCCGGCCAAAGATCGTCAGCCATACATTCTCCTAGAAATTCAATTCCAGCATAACCGGCAGGTGGTCGGAGGCCATCTGTTTATCCGGCCTGCCCTTTTCCAGCAGCGAGACTCCGCGGATATCGCTGAGGATGTGCACCTGCTCCGGCCGGAATCCCTTCAGCAGATCAGGACGCAGCAGCACCTGGTCATACATGTGCCAGAAATAGCAAACCGGCTCGGCATTTTCGAAGTAGAAAGTACCGCCGATATCGGCGCGGTCGCCAAGATAGTTCCACATCGGGTTATAGAAGAACTTGTACTTCTCGCTCTGCACGGTGCGAGTATCGCGGGCGGCGATGCTGCGGCTGGGAACGGCATTGAGCCCACCGCGCGCGCCCACCATGCCGGCCTCAAACGGATTCATATTCAGGTCGCCCAGCAGGATGGTGCGATGGTGTCCCTCGCTGGTCTCCACATCAGAGATAGCGCGCGCCAGTTGTACCGACTCGAAGACCTGGCTCTCATCGGAGAAGCCAAGCTTGCTGGGCAGGTGCGCGGCGGCCACCAGGATAGTTTCGCACCCGGACAGGCTGAGGCGGCGAATCGATACCCGGCTGCTCTCAAACAGCGGCCTCAGGCAATACGCGTCGAAGCGAGTAAAGAAGATGAGGTGATCGCTGACACCCCAGGCGTACTGATAGTCGGATGGCTGAGAGTTGAGTTCTTCCAGAACGCGCTCGGGGCGCATGACGCACTCGGCCAGGATGAGCACGTCGACATTCTTTTCGCGCGCCAGCGTACTGACGAATCCGGGGATCTCGCGCTTGTTGAGGTTCCAGAAGAGAAAGCGTGTCACAGGATAGTGTGAGGTTTTCAGGAAATGGATTCAAGGAGAATGCAGGGGTGGGACTACCACATTCTTGTGATTTACCATGCTCACTGTACGCTTGCACGCCGTCGCTCACTCCACGCTTGCACGCCGTCGCTCACTGTACGCTTGCATGCCGTCGCTCACTGTACGCTTGCATGCCGTCGCTCACTGTACGATTGGACGCTGTCGCTCAGCCCGAAGGGCGTCACAATCGTAGCCCAGCACGTGAGTGCTGGGAAAATGACGATTTTAAATTGAGAGTCCCTTTAGGGACGGCACCCTACTCGAACACCTCGGCCTTCTCAAACGTAATCCCCGACCGCACCAACAACGCGAGAAACTCCTCTTCGAAACTATGCCGCTGATGATGCTCCGGCTGGTTCTGAACGTAGCGCCGTACCGCATCGAGGTTAGATCGGCTGACCGAAAACGCTCCGTAGCCTTGCTGCCATCCCAGCCACGATCCATTCTCCTTAAGCCACCGCGACGAATTCGCTTTCAGCTTCTGCGCCGCTTCAGCCACGGGAATGTGCGCCGGCAATCGCAGCAGCAGATGAAGATGATTCTCGGTTCCGCCGACCGCAAGAGGTTCATAGCCAAGCTTGCGAGCGGTGCCCGCGACATACGCCCACAATTTCGCTGGCTCATGGATCAGCCCCCGGCGCTCCTTAGTAGCGAACACCACGTGAAACAAGATCGAGCTATAGGAATGGGCCATGTGGAGAGTATCGCGAGGATAGCGGTTCCAGACCGTGGCGAAGATCACAGATTCGCGTGATAGAGGGGTGAGCGCCCGCAGAGCGACGCACAACCCGCAGGGCGACGCAGAACCCCAGGGCAACGCCGAGCCCGAAGGGCGCCACAATCGTAGCCCAGCATGTAAATGCTGGGACCGGTCCAGTTCCAAACCGCATCCCCGGAGTCCGGTAGGACGGCACCAAGCCCGAAGGGCGTCACAATTGTAGCCCAGCATGCCAATGCTGGGGTCCAGGTCCAAACCATCCCCGGAGTCCGACAGGACGGCACCGAGCCCGAAGGGCGCACAATCGTGGCCCAGCATGCCAATGCTGGGGTCCAGGTCCAAACCATCGCGGAGTCCGATAGGACGGCAGGCATTTTGTGTCGTCCCTGAAGGGACTCGGAACATTCTTACGACCACGTTCCCAGCACTGGCGTGCTGGGCTACGATTGTTCCGTCCTTCGGACTGATGGATGGAGATAGCTCCGCACAATTCATATTTCTATCCCGACAAACAAAAAGACACCGATCAAAGATCTCCCGGCAGGAATACACCAAGCCTGAAGGGCGTCACAACCGTAGCCCAGCATGCCAATGCTGGGGTCCAGGTCCAAACCATCCCCGGAGTCCGACAGGACGGCACCAAGCCCGAAGGGCGTCACAATCGTAGCCCAGCATGCCCATGCTGGGGTCCAGGTCCAAACCATCCTCGGAGTCCGACAGGACGGCAGGCATTTTGTGTCGTCCCTGAAGGGACTCGGAACATTCTTGCGACCACGTTCCCAGCACTGGCGTGCTGGGCTACGATTGTTCCGTCCTTCGGACTGATGTCAGGAAGGAGATCCGCACGATCCAGCTCTTTACCCCTACAGACAAAAAGATCCGCCCGGTGCCCCGGGTTCGCGTCCCGCATCTGGAACGCTAACTGGACAGCAAGAGAATCCGGTCTGGCTTCAGTATGAGGAAAGACGAACCCAGGTTAGGCCAACAGAAGGCCTGTGCCTTTCAGTTCTTGCCGGTTACATCACGGTCACCCAGCCCGGTAATCCCGATCACAGTTGAAATGAGCGCCGACAGGTACGATTGAGCCCGGCCTAAGGACGCCGATTCCATGAAACGTGCCACGTTCATGCTGGCTGTTTTGATCTCATTGCAGTTGGGTATGCCTGCGCAGAGCCAAACCTCTACCATCGCGGCGGTCACGCCGCAGAGCAGTCCAGTTTCCATTACCGACGTTATTAGGCTTTCGAAGGCTGGGCTCGGCGACGAAGTGATCATTCAGAAGATCAAGAAGAATGGCCAGGCATTTGACCTGTCTCCGGACCAGATGATTGAGCTGAAATCGGCTGGTGTAAGCGACAAGGTGGTCGCAGTGATGCTTGATCCAGCAAAGTCAGACAACCCTCAGATGTCTCCCGTCGCGAGTGCCAAGCCTGCGAGCGATCTGCCAGAGGAATTGGGAATCTACTCCAAACGCCAGGGCGCAAAGGAATGGATAGAAGTCATCCCCGAGGTCATCAACTGGAAGACTGGCGGCTACATGAAAAGCATGGTGAGTTACGGAATTGTTAAAGGGGATGTCAACGGTCACCTGCAAGGCAAAGAGAGCAAGAACATCGTGACCACAAGAACCGAATTTTTGATCGTTGCTCCCGAAGGCGTATCGATCAGCGAATACCAATTTCTCAAGGTGCACCAAAACAGCAACAACCGAGAGTTCCGTTCCATGACGGGCGGTGTCTTTCATGCCTCCGGGGGGCCACCCGTGACGCCGTTCAGTTTGAAGGCAAGAAAGTCTCACCCCGCCACTTTCTGATTGTGCTGTCGGCAAACCTGGCACCGGGCGAATATGGATTGCTTCCTCCGGGAGCGATTAACTCAACCAACGCCGCCGGATCGACGGGGAAGATCTACTCCTTCAAGGTGCTGGAATAAACAGGCTTCACTGTGTTCAACAGGTCTACTCCCCGAGTAGGAGCAAAAAACTCGGAAGTCGAATCGCCGATCAGGCGTTCTCGACTTCCAGTCCCATTTTATGGGGTCGCCAATCCAACATCTTGGGGTACCGGTTCAGCTTTATGCGCAGAACCACACCCCCCCTAGCCCCTAGCTCCTATCCCCTTCCCTTACGAGCACCCACTGGTGCTGCCGCAGCTCATGCAGCGGTAGCAGCTGCCGTTGCGGGTCATGATGGCTCCGCAGACGTGGCAGCTGGGGGAGTCGCCGAGGTCGATGAGGTCCTTCAGGGCGTCGCTGGCGTGGTGATGGGCGGTGTTCCTGACGGTATAGGGGTCCTTCGACTCCGCCGGTGCGGTTGCACCGGCTCCGCTCAGGATGACACCAGAGGAAGAAGACTCGGGCGCGTTCTCCGTGAAATCCCCGAAGGTCTTCTGGCCGTTCTCATCCGGCGTGCCTGGCGGCGGGGCGTTTAGGTACTTCGGTCGCAGGCCGTCGAACAGCGCCTGCTGCTGGCCGGTCAGGAAGCGCAGCTGCAGCCAGCGGAAGACGTAATCCATGATCGACTTGGCGTAACCGATGTCCTGGTTGCCGCTCCAGCCCGAGGGCTCGAAGCGGGTGTGCGCGAACTTCTCGCACAACAGCTTCAGCGGCACGCCGTGCTGCAAGCCGATGGATACGGCGCAGGCAAAGCTGTCCATCAGGCCGCTGACGGTGGAGCCTTCCTTCGCCATGGTGATGAAGATCTCGCCCGGCATGCCGTCTTTGTACAGGCCGACGGTGAGATAGCCTTCGTGTCCGCCTACCGCGAACTTGTGCGTGATGGACAGCCGCTCCTCGGGGAGACGATGACGGACCGCCTTGGGCGGCGCCGCCTGCTCATCGATGGGTTCCCTCCGGTTTAAGGTCCTTCAAAACTCGGACGCCGCTCAGTGGTGCCACCCGACGAGTTTTCTTTCGTCGACTTCGCCGTCGCGGAGCCCATGGAGCTTAGGGGCTGCGCCTTCTTCGATCCATCGCGGTAGATGGCTACGGCCTTCAGTCCCAGCTTCCAGGACTGGATGTAGGCCTCGCTGATCTCTTCCACCGTCGCGTTCTCCGGCATGTTGATGGTCTTGGAGATTGCGCCGGAGATGAAGGGCTGCGCCGCCGCCATCATGCGCACGTGTCCCATGTAGTGAATGGTGCGCGTGCCCTTGGTGGGCTTGAAGGAGCAGTCGAAGACGGCCAGGTGCTCGTCCTTGACGGCGGGCGCGCCTTCAATGGTGCCGGTGGCGTCGATGTAGCTGACGATGGCGTTGGTCTGGTCGCGAGGTGTAGCCCAGCTTGAAGAGCGCGGTGGGCACGGTGTTGTTGACGATCTTGATCATGCCGCCGCCAACCAGCTTCTTGTATTTCACCAGCGCCAGGTCGGGCTCGATGCCGGTGGTGTCGCAGTCCATCATGAAGCCGATGGTGCCGGTGGGCGCCAGCACCGTGACCTGCGCGTTGCGGTAGCCGTGCTTCTCGCCGTGCTTCAGGGCTTCGTCCCAGGTGTCCTTGCTGGCCTCGTAGAGCGCAGCCGGAACGTTGGTGCGGTTGATGTTGTTCACCGACGCGCGATGCATGCGGATGACGTCGAGGAAGGGCTCGCGGTTGATGTACCAGCCGGGACAGGCGCCGCCCGGAAAGCGGTTGTCAGTTGTCTGTTGCCGGTTGCTCAACCACTTCCAGCTCGCGCTGTGTTGCCTCGGTTGCGGGTGCCAGCGGCTGGCAGAGCTCGGCGATCTTCGACGACTGCAGATAGGCTTCGCCGCACATGATGGCCGTGACGCAGGCCGCGTAGTCGCGTCCGGCATCGGAGTCGTAGGGCAGGCCTGAAGCCATGAGCAGCGCGCCCAGGTTGGCGTAGCCCAGTCCCAGCGGACGATAGTCGTGCGAGTTCTTCGCCGATCGCCTCGCGTCGGGTAGCCGCTGTTGTCGACCAGGATTTCCTGCGCGGTGATGATGACGGCGCAGGCGTGGCGATAGGCTTCCACGTCGAAAGTCCCGTTGGGCGCGAACTTCAGCAGGTTGAGGCTGGCCAGGTTGCAGGCCGAATCGTCGAGGAACATGTACTCGCTGCAGGGATTCGAGGCGTTGATGCGGGCCGTGTTCTTCGAAGTGTGCCAGCGATTGACCGTGGTGTCGTACTGCATGCCGGGATCGCCGCAATGCCAGGTGGCGTCGGAGATCTTGTGCAGCAGTTCCTTGGCCTTGAAGGTCTGGATGGGACGGCCGTCCTTCACCGCGTGCGTTTGGAAGTCGCTGTCGCGCATGACGGCGTACATGAAGTCGTCGGTAACGCGCACGGAGTTGTTGGCGTTCTGGAAGAAGATCGGACGAGTAGGCGTCGCTGTCGGGGCTGCTGCCGTCGTAGCCGTGCTCGATGAGCGCCCAGGCCTTGGCTTCTTCCTTCTGCTTGCACTCGATGAACTCGTTGATGTCGGGATGGTCGATGTTGAGGATGACCATCTTGGCGGCGCGACGCGTCTTGCCGCCCGACTTGATGACGCCGGCAAAGGCGTCGAAACCTTTCATGAAGCTGAGCGGGCCGGAAGCCGTGCCGCCGCCGGAGAGCGACTCGGTGGAGGAGCGCAGCGGCGACAGGTTGGTGCCCGTGCCCGATCCCCACTTGAAGAGCATGCCTTCGGTCTTGGCCAGCGTCAGGATGGAGTCCAGCGAATCGTGCACCGAGTTGATGAAGCAGGCCGAGCACTGCGGCGTCTTGTATCCGGTGACGCCGTACTCGACGCGCTGGGCCTGCGGATTCCAGTGCCAGTTCTGCGCGTCGGAGTTGGGCTCGATGCGATCGCAGCCGACGTTGAACCATACGGGCGAATTGAAGGCGGCCTTCTGCTGCACCAGCAGGTGCGCGAGCTCGTCGTGGAAGATGGCTGCGTCTTCCGGCGTGCGGAAGTAGCCGCCGGCCATGCCCCAATCGCGAATGGTCTCGGCGACGCGGGTGACGAGGGCGCGAACACCGCTCTCGCGCTCGGGCGTGCCCAGAGGGCCGTGCAGATATTTGCTGGCGACGATGTTGGTCGCCGTCATCGACCAGTCCTTGGGGACCTCGACGTCTTTCTGCTCGAAGATGATGCCGCCCTGCGAGTCGGTGATTTGCGCGAGGCGGAGTTCCCACTCGAGCTCGTCGTAAGGCGAGACGCCGGCTGTGGTGAAGTAGCGCTTGAATGTCAGGCCGGGCGCCTTCTTCGTAGTCTTGGTGACGGCGGCGCTCGTCGTGGTGGTGGTGCTGGTGGTCGTGTCGGCCATGTGTCGCTCCTGGGGAGTTATGAGTACGTTATGAATGCGTTATTTCGTTATGAGTGCGTTATTTCGTTATGAATGTCGTCATTAGTCTTGCCTAGCTAGCCCTATCGAAATTGTCATCGCAGGAGTGCCTTCAGGCCGACGAGGGATCTGCTTCTCCTGCCGTCCCTGAAGGGACTTGGGTCTTATCTTGTCCACGCACCCAGCACTGCGCTTCGCTTCGTGCCGGGCTAGATTATTCCGTCCCGCTTTGCGGGACTAACGTCCCTGCAATTTCTTCCGCAGACGATGTCGGGGGCCTCTTCTCTCGCAGGCGTATTGCTCGCAGAGAAGAAGCCCCCGGGTAAATGTCACCGCAAACTATTCCGACGCGGCGCGTGGCCCGCGACGGGTTGATCGGACTTGGAAAGGAGCTACGTCCCTCAACAGCCGGGAAAACAGCGATTGAGGAGCACCGCAGTTGCCATCGTCTAGGCGATGACTTCGTCGGTCGATTCCCCAGCGCAACGCGATGGGGCGGGGCCTGTCGTTCTGCACTGCCTTGGGTCAACCTGCTTCGCTACTGCCGCGTGCCGAAACCGAAGGAGAATATTTCAGCTGCAAGGGCCCAACTTGCGCCGGGAACCCGAGTCACCCGGACGCCCGGCTTACTTAACTGTCGCCGCCCCGGATCACCTCTGACCGCGACGGCCGCTACGGGGGAGGGAGCCTAAAGTAGCGTTCCCAAAATTTTCAGTGAAAGTGAAAGTACGCCCGACATCTTGTGGATGTCAAGACCGCGAATACCACATATTGTTATTTTACCATCCCGACCCGGAACCAAACTAGTAAACGCACGGCTGTCTTGGCTTCCAGAATTGCACTTTTCATGGTGCGCACTTTCATCGCACTTTCGCCCTGAAAGCTGTCCGGACTCTAGCCCCCAGACACACAGCGTTCAACGCCTATTAATGGTGCAGCAATGTGGATTTGTGTGGATTATGAGGAAAACGCGGCCTGATGGAGAAGGGACAGGCGTCGCCGCGAACCGATGCGCTTCATCCTTCGCAAACCCTGGTCCTCAACCGCCCAAATCTACTTGACGTGGACGGTTCCCGCAGTCACCGAATCATTCTCTTCACTGTACTGTTTCTCTCCGGCTTTGAGATTCGCCCGC
This sequence comes from uncultured Acidobacteriaceae bacterium, assembly GCA_963698845.1. Lineage (GTDB taxonomy): Bacteria > Acidobacteriota > Terriglobia > Terriglobales > Acidobacteriaceae > Bog-257. The sequence goes on along the minus strand of CAVOSH010000002.1, from coordinate 792,800 downwards.
ACTTCGACTATGTACGCGCCTTTCGCCAGCGATCCCGGAATGCTGCCCACGAGATTGGTGCTGGTCGAGTCGCCTGCATTCAGGCTTGCCTCGCTGGTGTGTCCCAGTGCAGTCTTCTTCCCATCGGCAGCTACCAGCAGAAGCTCTGCCTGAGCCTGGTGAGCTACACCATCTCCTCCGTTAAACATCTCGAACGTCACCGCGACCGGGTCACCTTTCTTCAGGCCCGCGGTTGGTGTGGTCAGGTTGCCGCTCCACATCCACAGATCCGGATGCGGCTCGCCGAAGACCTTCCCCACCGCGATCCGCACGGACGAATCGGAGTCGGCAAAGGAATGCGCAATCCAGATCGACTCCCCGTCAAACGGGTCCAGCGACACTCCCGCAGTGTCGGGGTGAACCGGGTCATGTTCAATCGGTATTGGCGCTTTGCCTTTTTGCAACTCACGGCTCGGCCGGATATCGATCTCGTTGTGCATCCAGGTACTGAACCTGGTCTCCATAAACATTTTCGGACTGCTGCGCCCGTACACCACGGCGATATCCCCATTCTTGTTGGAAGCGATGCCCGGCAGGCCGTACGCGACCACATCTTTGGGATCGTCATCGAGCACGCTTCGCCATCCCACCACGCGATCCTTATCTAGCGATGCCAGCAGCGGAAAGAGGCCGAGCTTCAGACTCACCAGGTGCAGTGACGGCGAGCATTCCTTCTGTGAATCCGTCCAACTCCGGCAGTCCACGAACCCGGTGGTTAAGGTTGCGCCTTGCACAGTCGCAGTGATCGGTTGATCGCCCACATTGCCGTACTGAATAAGTTCACTGCTGCCTTTTTGCGGCCAGTCTGGCGCTCCCTCGATGTCTGCCATGTCCCAGGACATCGTCGTCAGAGTTGGCGGATCCTTTGGGCTTACCGCCGTCAGGATGAAGTGATCGCTGGCGGTGCTGGCGACGAACCCCCAACCCGCCGCCGGACCCAGCAGATCATTCACCATGACCGCGGGCATGGCGACACCTTCCGCACGGTCGCCCTCGCCCAGGTCCCAATGCCAGATGGCATGCATGTGGATTGGAAGTTTACCGTCGGCCGCGTCGTCGGCATTCACCGTCACCATGTAAGCACGGTGATTGTTGTGCGGCGAGCCATCGAGCGGCGCGTGACCGGCCCCAGTCGTCATGATGTAGTGAGCTTTTGATACTCCGATGGAGGGATAGTCGGCGGCGTCTCCCGGCGTGAAGTGGGAACCCGGGCACGGTGAGTCGTCGCTATTCTTGCTGCAGGCGCCATCATTGGGTGTGGCGGCCATGCCATAGGTGCGAAAGCCGTGCCTGGGATCTTCATCGCGCGAGATGGCCAGCAGCAACTTGGTACGGCGCTGCGAGGTCAGGAGGGCAAAGTCTTTAGTGTCGGGATGATTGTTTTTCGCGGTCGCCAACACCACCCAGCGGTTACGAAAGTTATCGAAGATCACGCGGGCATCGCCCACTTCACCGTCGGGCTGGAACAGGAAGCTGGGATCACCCTGGGCCTTCGGATTCAACTTCAGGTTCTCGTCCAATACCTTCACGAGATTCGCGAAGATGATCTCGGTGCGGGTCGGATTAATAAAGTTTTTTCCCGGGTGTGCGGGATCGTTGATCGAGGGCAAGGGATTGCCGCTCTTGTCGTAAAAGGTGAGTGTGTCCCAGGAGAGCACGGCAATGACCGAATGCCCGGCGGCAATCTGGGGATCCTGGCCACCATTGTCTTTTGCGCCCGCCGCCCACTTGGTGGTCAGCGGCTGCGTGCGCTGGCTTTCCTGAACAAACATGGACTCGCCGAAATCGAAACTCTCGGGCTTCGGGTTGCCTAATTTGCCGGCCGCCAACACGGCGGATGGCCCGGCCTGCGCGATGCCGGTTTGCCGTGTCGTCACCTTGGTCGTCGCAGGTTTCACCCTGACGTCGGCCGTATCCTCCACCGCCTCAGTCTGACGGCGAACTACCGCCGTATCCATTGCCCCATCGACCGGTCCGGTGACCGGAACGTCTTCGTTTTCGGCTTGAACGTTCTTAACAACTCGCGGCTGAGAGGAGCCGGTCTGGGTAGTTTGCGGGTGAAGTTGGATTAGCGAGAGGGAGGCGACTACCAATGGCGCCACCAGCCGGAAAGTCATACGGGTGCCCTCCGACGAGTGGCGCGGCTAGCTTATAACAAAGTCGGATTCCCCGGTTACCAGAAAATTACCCTATAGGCTCAGGTTACTTTCAGGCCGGGTACCATCCGGATTCGCAATCTCATCTGCCCAGAGTTATCTCCTGCTAAACTGGCATCGCTTCTCAGGATCCTGTGACTTGTTTGCTTGATTCGCGGATCATCGCGCGGATAAAACCATGGTTCACATCTTCATCGTGCTCCTCATCGGCTGGATCGTCGGCATGTGCGCCGAACTACTCTTACCGGGTGCAGCTCCAAGAAGTTTTGCCGGGACCACGCTGGTCGGCGTGGGCGGCGCGATCTTCGGTGCGCTGGTGGGCCGCCAGTTCGGCTGGTGGCATCGCGGCGAGGTCCCCGGCTTCCTGCTCTCGCTGCTCGGGGCGATCGTACTGCTGGCGATCTGGCGCCTCGCGCGACGCCACCCGGCGTGATCGTTGACCGCCCTTACGGCGCGAAATAACCGTAGAGATCCAGGATCAAATCCGTCAATCCTGAGGCATAGGCATCAATCGATCCGTTGCTGGTGCCGACAATCGCCAGGTTCGAAGTGATCTGCCCGTCAACGGCATTCAGCGTCGATACCGTCGGCCTACCCTCGCCATCCGGCCACAGCGTCAGATAGTTCAGAGTAGGATCGGGAAGAACCGTCGCGTTCATCGCGTAGGCTTGCGCGCTGCCCGAGGGCGCACACGGACTGGCCGCGATGTTCACCGAGATCTGTCCGTCGAAGGGCAGGTTCTGCTGACGGGTGTCGAAGGCGCGGCAAGGTTGCATAGTGTACAGCGACAACCCGCCCGGTTGCGCCGGAGCGAAGTAGCCGTTGATGTCGCCGACCAGCTGCGTATTACCGCTGGCATAGACAGCAATCTCTCCGCCGGTACCGGCTTGCACAACCGCGCCGTTGGCGACGATGGTCGACGTGGGATTGTTCAGCGTCGACACCTCCGGCTGAGCACTGCCCGTGCCCCACACGGTGAGGTAGCCGAGATCTTCTCCGTTGTAAGGAACAGCGGTGAAGTTCATCGAGTAGGCCTGGGCATCGCTGGGAATGTTGCAATCACCGGAGAGCACCGGGAAGTCGCGCTCCGCTCCGCCTTGCAGGTAGGGACCGCCGAGAGGACCGTTGGGGTTGCGCGTGTCGAGGACGCGGCACGGCGTAACCGGATAGAAGGTCAGCGTCGCTGGCGATGGCGGAACGAAGTATCCGTTAATGTCGATCAGCAGATTCGTGCTGCTGTGCGGAAAGTAGATGTCGATCCCGCCATTATTTCCCGCCGCAACTACCAGCGCGTTCGCCCTGGCGCGTCCATCCGGAGAATTGAGGATGGATGCCGGCGCCCACGGACCACCCATTTGCCACATTTGCAGATAAGGAAAGGGCTCTAGCGGAAGAACCGTAACGTTTAGCGAGTAGGCAGCCGCATTTGGAGGCAGAGTCGGACTACAGGTTCCACCCCACGACAGGCCCCATTCAACGATAATCGGGCCTCCGATCGGTCCCAGAAGACCGCCAATTCCTGCGCGGGTATCCATCAAGCGACAAGGCGTAATGGGCACAAACTGCTGTGGGCCCTGCATTACCGGGATGAGGTTCAGAAACACCGTGACGTTGTTTCCAGTGCTGTCCACGGTCACGATGTCAGGCCATCCGTCGTTGTTAAAGTCGGCGACCGCGACACCGCGAGTACCGCCGGTGGTGTACTGATTCTCGAAGTTTAGAAAGGTGAAGCTGCCGCCTTCGTAGCCGGCGAGAACTTCCAGACCAGGCGACTGCTGTGGATCCGTGTAATTGGCGAACGCGGCATCGAGCAAGCCATCCCGGTTAAAGTCGGCCATCGCCACGGACTGAGGATGAAACCCCGGGAACGTGGTTGTATTGGGTAGGAAGGTGCCATCTCCGTTACCCAGGAAGGTAAACGCAGAACCGTAAAGCAGCGGGTTGGCAACCAGAAGTACGTCGAGTTTGCCGTCCTGATTGAAATCTCCCAAGGCGATGGCTGAACCGTTTGCTGCCGACGCCGTCACGACTTGTCCCGCGGTAAACCTTCCATTCGAGTTCTGGAGGAAGACGGCGAAGCCGGCCACCGGATTGGAAATGACGCAAACCACATCCAGACGGCCGTCGCCATTCACGTCACCCACGGCTGCATCGACCAGCGGACCGCTTGCGCTGCTAAGGAGAATCGGGCTCTGGAAGGTGCCGTCACCGTTACCATAGAGGACCGCCGCGCTGCTGCTGGAGCCAATCACAACATCCTGTCTGCCGTCGCCGTTAATGTCGGCTGCGTGAATTGTCCGGCCATCCACTCCTGAGGCAGTGGTGATGGCAGTACTGAAAGTGCCAGTGCCAGTTCCCAGCAGCACGAAAACGTTGCTGGCAAATCCATTGCTCTGCCCGGTGATGACGGCGATGTCCAGATTGCCGTCGCCGTTGAAGTCAGCAACCGCTGCCCTGGAACAGGCGCTGAAGCTGGATCCTAACCTGACACTTGCGGCCGCGCAGCGCATTGCCACCCGTGTCGAGCGCGGCGATTTGCTGAAGGCTTACCAGGACGCTGAGGCCCTGGTGGAGCGCCAGCCGAAGAATTCGACAGCGCACTTCGCTCTCGGCTACATGCTGCGCTATCCAGGGCTGCTCGACGAATCGGCGAAGGCCTGCGAAGACGCTTACGCTTTGGATTCCGGGAACTACCTGCTGCGGGCCTGCTCATTCACCTTCAGCCAGATGGGCGATACCCAGCGCGCGATGCAGTTCATTTCCCTGGATGCGGGATCGGACTACTACAAGGGCAACCGCATCCGCATTCTGTTGCGGGAAGGCAAGGTCGACGAAGCGCGCACTGACCTTAAATATCTCTCCCCGGACGATGGCCGTACGAAGTTCTTTGAAGTTTGCCTGGCGCGTCCATCCGCTAGTCAGCCTGCGTTCCCGGAATCCGATCGTGCCTTCCGCGAGCACGCAGCGCAGCTCGAAACCAATCCTGACCCCGAGAACCGGTATCTGGATGCAACCGACATGGCTTACTGTGGCGAAAAGGAAGCGGCGGTACGGTTCCTTAAATCTGCCATCGAGGGCAAGTACTGCTCATACGAGGCGCTGCAAAAAGATCCGCTGCTGGCATCGATCCGCAGCATGCCGGAATATCCGGCGCTGCTGTCGGAAGCCAAGGCCTGCCGGGACAAATTTCTGGCGGAGCGAGAGCAGACTGCGCACTGAGTGCGCGCAATAGCAAACTGAGGTGCTCCTGCAAGCCGTCGTTTAGCCTTGGTGGAAAAGTGTGTGCCCCAAGTGTGGCCGGGTGCCCCATTCAAGGCCCTCCTTTGGCCTGGAGTGGGTTCTCTAAACGTGTAGCCGGGAAAACCCTTCTTCCTCACGGCGACACCATATCCGCAACCCACTCCAGTCTCGCGAAGCGGGACGGCAGAGCCTAGCAGCGGGCCTCAGCCCGCGCGGGTCACAGACGCCGCCATGGTCACCGTTATAATCTGCCCGCAGAGGTCCTGATTGACGGCATCAAAACGGAAACGATTCGTCGAGCGACATCTGGATCCGTCGGACCGCCTGGAAGAAGTTCTGTGCGGGCTGATCATGGTGCTCGACTTCACGCTGATCGCGGGCTTCACCGCGGGCACCGGCGAGCAGGCGGTGCGCCACCTGCTATTCGCAGCGCTGGGCTGCAACCTTGCGTGGGGCGTGATCGACGGCGCGCTGTACATCATGGGCAGCCTGACCGAACGCCGCCAGCGCCGGCACTTTCTGCTGAAACTCAGACACGCCGCTTCCGAGCACGACGCTTTCCTGGTGCTCAGCGGCCAACTCGATCCCCTGCTGGAACCGGAGACGACCGCTGAAGATCGTGCCCGCATCTGTAGTGTCCTGCTGCCGGTGATGTCGCAAATTCACTTGCCCGAAGAGAGTGTCATCCGCGAAGATCTGCTGGGCTCGATCGCAATCTTCTGGATCGACTTCACCGCGGTGTTCCCGGCGGCAATTCCCTTTCTCATCATCCGGCACGATCCACGCTTCGCCCTGCGGGTGTCGAACGCCCTGCTGCTGGCATTGTTGTTCGTGGTGGGGACGACCTGGGGAAAGTACAACCGCGTCTCTCCGTTTCTCACCGGACTCTGCACGATGACGATTGGACTGGTGCTGGTGGGCGTCGCCATCGCGCTGGGAGGGTGAGGCTCTGAGGCACTGGGGACCATCGCTCGAACCAACCCTTGACGTGAATGCTGTGAAGAACCACCTGATGGGAGTTCATAGGTTGGACGAAAGTTTGAAATGGGCGAAGAAAGTTGAGATGGCGAAGAACCCTGAGGGTGCCCCGTTCAAGCCTCTTTTGCCTGGGCGGGTCCGCACTCGAATCACAGCTGCTTTAGGAACAAGCCGAAACCTGCAAGCCACTTTGGTTTCGCAAGGCGAGCTGGTCACATTGTGCTTCAGTCTCGCGAAGCGACCTGTTCAAGCCACGCTCAAGTCTCGCCAAGCGAGACGGTAGAGCGTAGCCCAGCGCTTCAGCGCCGGGTGGGCGGCACCCAAAGGACTCAAGTCCCCACGGGGGACGACAGGTCCCGCAGCGGGCTTAAGCCCACGCCGAATGTTATAATTTGGCTGGCACGGTGGGTGTAGTTCAGTGGTAGAACTCCGGACTGTGGCTCCGGCTGTCGAGGGTTCGAATCCCTCCACCCACCCCAAGTTTTCAACCACTTACAGCCCACGAAATCACTCGGAAATCAGTTCGTCCGTCGACATCACCAACTGCACCACTTTTTCATTCGCCTGCCGCATGTCCGCGGCCGCCGGATCGCCGTACTTCATGGTCGTGCCGATGTCGGCGTGACGCATGAGTTTCTGCTGCAGACCGATCGGTGTGCCAACTGAGTCTAGCCACGCTCGATATGTGTGCCGAAAAGTGTGCGTGCTTACCCTCAGCGATCACCCAAAACCGGCCAATAGTTATCAGCTGAAAACCGGCCAACGAGAATAACGTCCGGGACATTGACGCCCGCCGAGGCTTGTAGCCTCCGAGGGCATGGCCAATGTCTTGAACGAAGAGAAGAAACAGCAAGTTATAGCTCTGGGACGGCTGGGCTGGCCGCTGCGGAAGATCCAGCAGGCTACGCGCATCCGTCGTGAAACCGCCAGCCAGTACCTGAAAGCGGCCGGGATTGCGGTGCGTCCGTCCGGAGGCTGGGGGCGGCGGGCGGCAAAACCGGCCAACGAAGTGATCACCGACTTTGGCGCGGAAAAACCGGCCATCGCGGTGCTCACCGACCCCAACGGCAACCCCAACCGCAACCCCAAAAACCTTTCTACTAAGGGAAAAGCAAGAGCCACTTCAAAACCGGCCAACGAGGTGATTACCGACTCTGAGGTGATCACCGACCTCAAACCATCCCAACCAGACGAAGTGGGCGCTCTTGCCTCGCCGCCCGTGGCGTCTCCGCAGCGCAGTCCCAGCGCCAGTGCCTGCCATCCATACCGGGAGGCCATTGAGCTGGGACTCAGCCGGGGCCGCAATGCGGTGGCGATTTACCAGGACCTGGTGGATGAGTACAGCTTCGCCAGCAGCTACCAGAGTGTGCAGCGCTTCGTGCGCAAGTTGCGTGGCGCGAAAACTCCCGAAGCCCGCGTGGTGATCGTCACTGCGCCTGGTCAGGAAGCGCAAGTCGACTACGGCACCGGCCCGATGGTGCGCGATCCCGAAACCCACAAGTATCGGCGCACCCGGCTGTTCGTGATGACGCTGGGCTGCAGCCGGAAAGCCGTTCGACTGCTGACCTTCCGCTCCAGCACCCGCATCTGGGCCGAACTGCATGAACGAGCCTTCCGCCGATTAGGCGGGGCTACTCGTATCGTGGTGCTCGACAATCTGCGCGAGGGCGTGCTGGTCCCCGACATTTACGATCCCGCGCTCAATCCGCTCTACCGCGATGTGCTAGCCCAATACGGCGCGGTCGCAATGCCGTGTCGCATTCAAGATCCAGATCGCAAGGGCAAAGTCGAGGCCGGCGTCGGCCACGCACAGAAAACCCCGTTGAAAGGTCTGCGCTTCGAGAGTCTGGAAGAGGCCCAAGCCTACCTCGATCGCTGGGAAGAACGCTGGGCAGACACGCGCATCCACGGCACCACCAAACGCCAAGTCGCGGCCATGTTCGCCGAAGAAAAACCGTTCCTACTGCCGCTGCCCGTCGAACCCTTCCGCTATTACCAGTACGGCGAACGCATCGTGCATCTGGACGGCTGCGTCGAAATCGAAGCTGCCTACTATGGCGCTCCACCGGGCTGGATTGGACACCGGCTGCGAGTGCAATGGGATGAGCTGTTTGTCCGGCTACTCGATCCCAAAACCGGCCAACTGCTGCGCGAACATGTGCGCCAGAAACGCGGCTGGTATCGCATCCAGCCCGAAGACCAATCCAAGCGCACTCCGCTGCGCACGTCGCAACTGCTGTGGCGCGCCGGTCGCGCCGGCACCCACGTCGGCGCGCTCTGCGAGGCCATCCATCACCAGCAAGGAGAAGTCGGTGTCCGCCGTATCCTCGGCGTTCTCTCTTTAGCCAAGAAGTACGGCGCGGCCGCGGTCGATGAAGCCTGCGCCGCCGCGCTCGATATGGGAGTGCAGGAGTATCGCTTCGTCCGCCGCTATCTGGAACGCTGCCCGCAAGCCCCACTCAGCTTGCAGCAAGTCGATCCCCTGATCCGCGAGCTAGTACAGTACCGCGACTTCATCAATTACAAAACCAAGGAGATAGAAGAATGAATCTGATCGAACTCGATCGTGCACTCAGACAACTTCGCCTGGGCGGCATGGCAGCCGTGCTGGAGATCCGTCTGCGCCAGGCCCAAGCCGAACCGCTCGCCCCTATCGACCTGCTGTCGTGCCTGGTCTCTGACGAACTCGCCTTACGCGGCGAACGCCTGCTGGAGCGGCGCAAAAAGCAGGCCCAGTTCCGCGACTCGCACAAGACTCTCGACAACTTCGACTTCAACTTCAATAAGAAGATGAATCGCAGCCTGGTCTTCGATCTGGCCGCTGGTGCCTTCATCGCTCGCCACGAAGACGCCCTGTTTCTCGGTCCGCCCGGCACCGGCAAGAGCCACTTGGCCCAGGCCATCGGCCAGGCCGCAATCCAACAGGGCTATCGCGTGCTCTACCGCGAAACTTATACCCTGCTGGATGAGTTGGCCGATGCTACGCTCGATGGCACCCGCAAAGAACACATGGAGTTCCTGGTGACCGTGCCTCTGCTCATCCTCGACGATCTGGGAATGCGCAAGCTGCCGCTTACCGCTGCCGAGGAACTGCTGGAGATCATCATGCGCCGCTACGAACGCGCCAGCACCATGCTGACCTCGAACCGTCCGGTGGAAGACTGGGGCAAACTGCTGGGCGACGCAGCCGCCGTCAGCGCCATGCTCGACCGCCTGCTGCACCACGGACACGTGCTCAAGTGCGGCCCGCGCAGTTGGCGCACCAAAACCGACTTGCCACTACAGGAGGCGGCAGGGTAGAACATTCTCAGTCCTGGACGGCCAATCCCGTTGGCCGGTTTTGAAGTGATAATCGTTGGCCGCTTTTCAAGTGATCACTGAGGCTTACATGTGGAATTCCAGCTTTGCTAGCCGCTTCCCCTATCGTGCTCAGGACATGGGTATAGCTAAATGGTTGCCGGCCCAGCTTCGCTGGAGAAGCGAACAGCCAATCGTCAGCGGCCGCGAATTCTGTCGACTGCCGCCAGACTTTCAGAGTTTCAAGCAGTTCATCCGCAACTGACAAAGCTCGAGCGCTGCACACCGTCTTCACTTCATCGAGGGTCTGCCTGACGATACCGCGCTCGATGCGAAGCGTTTTGTTGAGCCAGTCTATGTCTCGCCACTTCAGAGCAAGCAGCTCAGAAATGCGCAGTCCAAAGCTGACGGACAGCAACAACATGGTCCGGAAGCAAACGTCGTCTTTGAAACGGTCCAGCAACTTATGAAATTCCTGGACCGTAAGACTGCACGGCTTGCGGGTACGTTTGGTTGCGCCACGGACCGTGACCAGTGAGATGGGATTTCGCTCGGTTGGAACGGACCCGCACCACATAGCGAAGTCCCACAGCTGGCTGAGTAACCCACGGATGTGGACCCTGCTCTTCGGCGAGAGTTTCAAGGACTGCAACCATAGCTCCGCCGGCCGAGCTTGCAGTTCGGTCAAGACTGACTCACCCCACCGGGGCAGGATGTAGTTTTTTAGACAGCCCTCATATCCGCGTCGAGTGCTGGCACGTAGTGGCATCTTTTCCATCCGGTACTGCTCTACCAGTTGGTAGACCGTTGGGACTGATCGCTCCGATATGAGCCGCAAGCTTCGACGGAGCACTTCCGCCTTCCTCACGGCATCGTTCCTGGTGGGAAGCTCGGCGACAGTGCCGAGCTTCCTCGATTTGCGCTGCCCGCTTTCAACCCACAGAAAATTCCAGGTGGCACGGGCACGGTTAAACACAACTGAACCTTTTGGTTTCTGCGCTCTCACGCGATTCTCCTCTCTGGTTTTGAGAGCACAGTTGGCGCTTCAGACATTAGCACAGGATGAGACAGCAACGCCGTGTCGAGGTCCTCGGTGCGGAAGCGCCATATACGACGCTTGGTCCCGCTCAGGGCGTAGCCTTTGATTTTGCCTTGCCGCACCCACAGGAGAAGGGAGCGGACCCTTACCCTCAGATAGTCGGCTGCTTCCTGCGCGGTGAGCCACCCGCTTACGGGCGTGTGATCAGTTTCTGATCCAGCGACCTGGGCTTGGGCGCGATGCACGATAATCAATGGAGATGAAGACAAAGTGATCTTCGTCCTTTCACAATCGGATTTTTGCTTAATTAGCGGGGCGCGCCAGCGGTGTCCCAACCGCTTGCCCTCACCAGCGTTCCAGCGGGCTTCCTAGTCCGCGAACGCGCTCATAGCCGACATAGCAGCGGCATGCCTATCCGCCGTCGTCGCACTATGCAGCCGGTATCAGAATCCGACTGCCTCTGCCCGCAATCCTCGGCCTGATCAGCGCCAAGCGCACCAGAGCCTCGACTGCGTAGCCGGTCCTCGGAGATCCTCGTCAATCGGCGCTCCATAGCAGTTTGCATCTGCGTCGACGCCGCGCTTGACCCGTATTGCCCGGGTAGCGGACCTTCCTCAGGGCCTTATTCTTCCCCGAGCGCGTGACCGCGTAGACGGGGGTGTTTGCCGATGGCTACACCGGCGAACAATGGTACGTTACAGCGCAGCGCGATCAGCTTGCAAGCGATCATGTCACTCACGTCTGTGACAAGCTTAGGCCGTGCAACAATCCATCCCGAACGACGGTTCATCCAGAATGCGCTGTGAACACTCTTTCGGCGGCATGGACAGAGAGAATACGAGCAGGTCGGAAACTCGAGCACGGCTTTTTGGAACAGGTCAACGCCCAGGTTTATGCCAGTCATCCCAGAGCTGGATTACTTCCTTGCTAACCGAATCCCAGCGTCGACGTATCAAGGTCAGTTGGTCGGCTATCGCCGTTTCTTGCTCTGCTTCGCAGTACGACAGTACCGTTGAATAAAGGGCGCCGAGTCCTGATCTGATCGGATCCTTGCTGGCTGCCCGCCTTCTCGCAAGGCGAGCACGTTCCCGATGCGTCACTGAAGCTCTAAATAAAAGCTCCTTTGAGGTCCGTTTATCGCGGGCGACAGTTGCGAGGCACACGAGTCGAATCACCGTCTCCAGATCCGTGTGCGGTTCATCCAGTACGTCCTGAATATAGCGATCCAGGTTGTCCAGTTCGTCTTCGCCCTTGGCTGTTAGGGCAAACTCATGCCGGCCGCGCGGTCCGTTGGCTTCTCTCTTCAACAGACCTGCAGCGATCAGACGTCGGACCGATGGGAGACTTGCTCCGAGGGAAGTTCGCGCCTTTGATTGCCAGTCATACGGCGTGATAAGGCCTCCCCGGACCAGCCCCAGCAAGAACATGTCCAGGGGCCGAATCTCCGGCGTCCTCTCCTGGCGCGGCTCAGTGTTGTTGACACTCCCCATCCTTATCTCCGCATCGTCAGGTAGTTAGTCGACCTCGTCCATCACCGCCCGCAGCCGGTCGCTGCGTTTTGATAATACAGTTGCGGCATCAGATGCGCGGCCCGAAGCAAAACATTTCTTTGCCCACTTTCGTCGAATAGAGGCTACCAACCTCTCTTTGCCGACGGAAGGGTCCCGCAACAGCGCGGGGAGTGCCACGTCAACGCGGGTCCGGCACACGTCCTGGACCCATTGACCAACCATTCTTCTGAGCTCCTTGTCCGGCGGAATTTCAGCCCCGGCTTCCTTGAGGCCATCCTCTGCGATCATGACCAGTTTTGGGAACAATTGCCGCTTCAAAGTCGCGATCCCCTTCGGGAAAATCGGCAGCGGCCGGAATAACTCGTGCAACACTATCTTTCGGTATTGAGCAAACTGATCAAGCAACTCGGCACTAGAATTTCCCGTCTCGCGTTCGAATCGCCTTTGGAGTCGGCGTTGATAGTTTTCGAGTTCTCGCAGAAGTTGCGAGCGGCGGTACCTTGTAGTCGCCGTGTCCCTAATGCTCGATGCCGGAACGGAATGGCCTTTAGTGCACATCGCTGCACGGACCGCGGTGATGCACAGACCCGCCTCGAACACATTCAATGTCAGACGGTATTTCGATTGTTTTCGAGCTGAATGCAATTTGTCGAGCCGCCTCCACAGTTGCCGCAAAAGATGGTGGCAGGTAACTAGGAAGGACGGGTCGCAATCGGAGGGGAGAGCGTCAAAGAAGCTCTCGCCACACATAGTCATCAGCATCCTCCAGAGCAAAGGTCGCAAGTCTTCAACCAGGAGTGTCAGCTGTGGTCGACTGATTCGTATTGATAAAGGCGAATGCAGAAGAGGTGAAGTCATATACCCAGACTCGTCGCACCCAAGCCTACGCAGATTGGAACCAATAGGAACATGGGCCGGGGATAGTATGGCGTTTCAGCCGCAAGGAACCCCTTCATCGATACACACACATCTGACTCTGAGAGTGTGCGTACCGATGGTTGGGTGTTTTCGTCAATAGGTCGAACTTGGACTTACTCTGATGACTCCGACGGCGGAAGGAACGTATGACCCTCGCGGCAGCGGTACGCAATTAGCGTTTGCTTTGCGCTTGGCATGCCGAGATTCTGGGGATAAACGGCCACAGCATTAGGGCTTCCGCAGACGGGACAGTTAACGGCTGGAGTTCCAGAGTTCTCTTGCATGGCTCTTTTCCTGTTCGGGTGACGCAAGAGAACCGCGAAATGCGGGCGGATGCGTGGTCCGGCTGGCTGGTGCTAATTGTGTACCTTCTTAGCTGAGAGTCTGCGCACCGATGATTTGGCGATTCTTGTCAACGATTCCGGCCACGTACTAGCCTGCATTTTCAGTGTGTGCGTCCGTTGGAAGACGTTCCTGGAGTTCGTCCAGCCGATTCAGAACCGGGTCCTGCCTTTGCTTGAGTTCATCGGCGAACCGAAGAAGAGAACGTGACCGCTCTATCTGTTTCTGCAGCGAGTTGTCCTTAGGCAAGTCCGTAGACGATCTGATGGCGTAATTATCGAGTGACGCGCACCGAAAGGGGATAGCTCTTTGGTAGGACCGAAGTCCCTAAATGGTCGGACCCTGAATCACACCTGATTTGGAGTGTGCGTACGCCAGCCACGCTGAATTGACCAACCGAATCTTTCGCCCGAGGCGTAGGATTGCAAAGCCGATGCCGGTCAGCAGGAGTACCTGAATGGTGAACACAAACGGCCAAATGATTCGAAGGCGCTCAACCAATCGACGTGTTAGTCGTTCCCTTGGGCAGATGGTCAGACGGAATCCGCTGCTCCGGTTATGTAGAAGCACCTGGTGTCAGACCTTGATGACCTACTAGGGTCGTGATCCACTTAGTGGACGGTCAGATCAATCGGGGGCGCACCGCGGCCGCGAGAGCACCTTCCAGAGCTTGAGCAGAAAGACGGCGCCATCACTGCTACAGGTGACTATTGTCACAGAGCTCATCGAATTCCCCCTGTTAGAAGTACGAAAATGAAAACTGTGCGGGCCGTTTCCAAAACTCTTAAGGCGTCGGTTGAGTTGCAGAGTTCGCTCGCAGCAACTGGCGATTGTGAGCATTTTCACGCCGCTTCCGTCTTGTTCCGTGCTGGCGATGAGAACTCCGGTGTTTTCCTGGTACGCAACGGTAAGGTGTGTCTGCATGTCCCCAATGCGCCGGAGCTGGACAGGACCTTTTCGGCTGGGTCAGTGTTGGGGCTACCCTCGACATTCATCGGCCGTCCTTACAGTCTTTCGGCGACAGCCGTTACAGATTCTCACGTCGTACATATGAGACGGGAAGACTTCCTCAAACTGATGGGCGCTCGTACGGATCTCTGTCGGGAAGCGACAGAATTGCTCAGTCACGAGGTAAGGTTCCTCCTCACCGCTTTGGGAAATCGCCAACCTACCCACGAGGCAAGAAGCGCCGCCGCCTTCCAATGACGGAGGGGCGAAACAAGTGTAGAAATTCGAATCGGGAAGACGCGGTCGTCACGGCTCGTAACAACGGCGTCGGCAAGGGAGGTCATTCTGCGCTGCAAAGCATTAGGAAAAGCCGGTCACGAAGCTTATAACGGCGCCGCTGCGTCCTCAATCTGTTCGGACGAGCAGAACGCAAGCGACGATTTCAGTCTTGATCCGCGGAACGGGTCGCGTCGGTAGCCTTGCGGGCAATTGGCGTCCATTCCCGAAAAACCACTCTAGCAGCAGGTAGTTTGCTCCCTCCCCCTAGGTCATGTCGATCCTCGTCGGCCACTTCACGGATTTGCCTTCGCAAACATCGGAGAGGATGGCCTGGCTTCGAGCGAAACATAGGGGTTTGGAGTAGGAAGTCGTCACGCGACGTGCCGTGGCACAATCAACAAACGCCAAGGAACAAGCACTTCTCATCTCAGCAGGGAAAAGTCTGGAAATCTCCATCCATTCGTGTCAAGCCCGTCTCATTTTCTGCGCCTCTTGATTTGCCTCACTGCGACTAGGAATCTTTATCCCTAGTGCCAGTTCTCTTCTTTTTCTGTGCGGCCCCGATAGCAGCGTTCCGCTAATCCTCACACATGGGTCGTTTGGCGGAGCACCACAGACCGGACATTTATTCGCGAGAGGATCATTCATGCGAGGATTCTACGCCTCGGCACGAAAAGTTCGATAATGCAGGTCTGCGTGAGGACGGACCAGCTCAGACGGAATTCTCAAAGGTGTTTAACAAAACGTTGCAGGTGACGTTTACGTTGCCGGACGGTGTTTTCTCTGACGATCCGCAGGGTGGCTTGGTTCAGCCTTCGGACTGTTGGCCGGGATTGTGCACCTTCAGCAGGTGTGCGGCGAAGGCGGCGCTCATAGAGGGCTTCTCGTCTGATTGGAATGGGTATCCACACGCCGAGCAGCGTTGCAGGCTGCCGTCTGCAATCAAGTGCGGTTCCGACTCTGCTTTTTTCGGACTAAGATCAGCGATTCTCTTTTCACGGACATCGCGGGCATGGTCGATAGCATCCTGAGCCTTTTTGTGCGGGTCTTCCAATTGATCGAACGGCTTCTTGTATTCCATGCCACGATGATACGCCGCCCTGCGCAAGTGCAACGGTTCGTGACTTTCACGAGGGACACGTTCGCTGGCATGCTTCGGATTGCGGAAAGCCGACGGTTCGAAATTCGACGCTCGACGCTTGACCAAATAAATCGTAATATATAAACTTTCTAATATTCATATGCCGGAACTGACGCAATTCAAGGCAGAGTTCTTCAAGGCACTCGGTCATCCGCTCCGGATTCGTGTCCTTGATGCGTTGCGCAGTGGGGAGGTAGGCGTAAACGAATTGTGCGGTCGACTGAATGTCGAGCAGAGCACGCTATCCCAACAGCTCGGGATACTGCGCAGCCGCAACATAGTGATGGGCAGAAAAGATGGCCTGAACGTTTTTTATTCGGTCCCTGACAAGGCGATCTTCAAATTGCTCGATGTCGCGCGCGAGGTTTTTAACAATCATTTGATCGACGTCAGAGACATGCTTTCACAGTCACAGACGGAAGTAGCGACAAGGGGCCGAAAGTGAAGACCTCTCTTTTTTGGAAGCTATATCTGAATATTTATATATTAGGCTCTATCTCGGAGCTTCCTGCGTCAAGTGCCGGGCTCCGGTCAACAAACTCTAGCAGCCCCGCAGAGCTCGGATCAATCCTGCCGACAATCTCAATCAGCAGCCTGTAAGCGGGTAGACCGGACGATTTTCGCAAGCAACACGACCATAGGACAACGAATTGAACTTCAATGCGCGATTTCAAGCAAGGTGGGAGCAGGCGTGGTGTGACCGGGCGTCTTGCCCGTGCACGCGAACATAAAAGAATGCTCGATTCTTTTGTCGCCTGTCGTCTGGTGTTAGTTCGGGTTGACAGCTGCTTCCTATGCACGGCACTAGTTCGCCAGAGGGTATGAAGAAATATGAGTCAACAGGAACGCCAAATGTTCGCCGTCGCACAGAATCTTCGTAACCTGGCCAGACTGCACGCGGACGCGCACCGGTGCCATACCGCGTTGGCTCTGTATGACGCGTCGCTCAAGTGGGCGGAAACAGCAAACAGGTCGCCGAACGCGAGCGATTTCATTCAGGTATTGAGACGCGAGCGATCTGCGCTCCGTCAGCAGGAGACCATCACACAAGCTGCTGCCGTTGGTATGGCGGAAGATCCCAAAGAATGACACAGGTCGGATTCCTTCTTTGTTTGACGGGGCTTCTGATCGCTCCTGTGATTACCGCAATCATGCGGCGGTCAACCCGTGGGCAACGCGCCGACGCCGTCCTCATCATGGGAAGCCTGCTGATCGGAGCTGCTGTTGGAGCAGTTGTCTTGTGGCGCGGCGAGACTGCCGCCCTTGATCTATCCAGATTGACGCTCTTCGCTGTGGCTTTAAGAGTGGACCGACTGAGTGCCTTTTTCCTTTTCTTAGTCTGCATCGTTGCCGGGCCAGTGACTCTATTCTCGATAACCTACTCGCGACAGCACTACCGGGATGGTCGGGTTACGTGGTTTTGGGTACTTCTGCCGTGGTTTGTGCTCTCGATGGTGATCGTGGTGACCGCGGCTACGGGGTTTGCCTTCTTGTTCGGGTGGGAACTGATGACATTGCTTTCCGCCGCCCTGATTCTGCTGGAGGGCGATTCCGAGGAGCGCCGTCACGATGTTTTCATTTATCTGCTCATGATGCATGCTGGCGCCGCCGCCGTCGCAGCCTGTTTTTTTCTCTTCCTTGGGCACACGTCAAGTCTCACGTTCGAGGCCATGCGTGCAGCCGCGGCGAGCCTGACAGGTGGCGTTCGAGTGTGGATTTTTGTTAGCGCCCTGTTAGGGTTCGGCATGAAGGCTGGAATCGTTCCGCTCCACCTCTGGTTACCCAGGGCGCATCCCATCGCTCCCACTCCAGTTTCGGCATTGATGTCGGGCGTCATGCTGAAGACAGCGGTGTACGGATTTGTGCGAATCACATTCGACCTGCTTGGAGGTCCTACTGGTTGGTCGGGCTACGTAGTTCTGCTGGTGGGAGCGGTAACAGCACTACTTGGGATTCTGTATGCCGTGGGAGAACACGACCTGAAGCGGCTCCTGGCTTATAGCAGCGTGGAGAACATAGGTCTGATCTTTGTCGCCCTGGGCGCCGCGATGTTGTTCGCCGCAAACGGTTTGCCTACCCTTGCTGCGCTGGCGCTGATTGCTGCGCTGTTGCACGCACTGAACCACGCCTTATTCAAGAGCCTGCTCTTCTTGAGTTCAGGAGCGATCCATCACAGTACTCATACTCTGGACATCGAGAGCCTGGGAGGGCTGCAGCGCCGGATGCCGGTAGTCGGGGTTAGCTGCCTGATCGGCTGCTGCGCAATTGGCGGTTTGCCAGTTTTTCAACGGCTTCGTAGGCGAGTGGTTGATGTTTAAGTCGCTTCTTGCCGGCGGGCGAGTTGCATGCCATCGGTGGACTTCCTGTCCTGCCCTTGATGATTGGCGTAGTTGGCCTGGTCAGTGGGCTCTCGGCCGCCTGCTTCGTGAATCTGTACGGAATCAGTTTCTTGGGTCGGCCCCGCACGGCCGAAGCTCAACATGCAGATGAAGCGCCGCGAGCCATGCAGGTTGCGCTCGTATTTCTGGCAAGCGGTTGTGTATTGCTGGGCATCTGCCCAGGTTTAGTGCTCCGCCCACTTCTGTCATTGGCGGTCCATCATCATTCCCGGAGCGGGTACGCCAAGTGAGTTGCAGTTGATTTCACACGTCCTACCAGTGCTCGCGAGTTCCCTGGTCGCGCTTCTGCTTGCAAGTTTGGCGCTTCCGCGCGTTAAACGCTTGACTGACACTTGGGCGTGCGGCCTGCCGAAACTCTCGCCGCGGATGGAGTACACGGCCAGTTCGTTCTCCAAGCCAATCCGATCGGTTTTTGCTTTCGTGTACAGGTCCGATCGGAAGATAGAGGTAACTCCGGCAGAGGAACCCTACTTCCCGCAGGCCATGTCCTATCGTTCGGCTCGCACGACCTCATTCGAAAGATCCTTTTATCGGCCGCTGGTAGACACCGTCATTGCCGCGGCACAGCAGTTGCGTCGGCTACAAACGGGAAACGTGCAAGTTTACCTGCTCTACATCTTTCTCACGCTCGTGTGTCTGCTGTTTCTGTTGAGGTTTTCGCGATGAAGCTGGCGTTGAACTTGGTGCAGGTCGCGTTGCTGCTGCTGACAGCTCCGCTTTTGCGCGGCATTGTCGCGAAATTGAAGGCGAGAATTCAAAGGCGCAAGGGCTCGGCGGTCTGGCGTCCGTATGCAGAAATATGGAAGCTGCTGCGAAAAGAACAACTGCTCCCTCGCGACGCTTCGCGGATTTTTCAACTGGGGCCGGTGATAGCCTTTGTGGCCACATTGTTGGCCGCGGCCTTTGTTCCCGTTTTCCAAGACACTGCACTCTTCGGCAGTGCGGGCGATATTTTCATCTTTGTTTACCTGTTTGCCCTGGGCCGCTTCTTTGTCTCCCTCACCGCCCTGGATCCTGGGAGCTCATTTGGCGGGATGGGGGCAAGCCGTGAAATGCTGGTGGCAGCACTCTCCGAGGCACCTCTTCTGCTGGCGTTGACCGCTCTGGCCATTCTGGCAAGAACGTCCTCAATTGCAGAAATCACAGCCTGGACAGTGGGACAGAACTTCTTCGATGTATCCGCCGTTCACGCACTCGCGCTAGCGGCGGTAGCAATCGTCGCGGTCGCCGAAACGGGTCGCTTGCCGGTGGACAATCCAACCACCCATCTGGAACTCACGATGATCCACGAAGCGATGGTGTTGGAGTGCTCGGGGCCGAATTTGGCCTTCATCGAGTGGTCGCAGGCTCTGAAGTTGAACATTGTTGCCGCCCTGATCATTGCACTCTTCCTGCCATGGGCCATCGCCACCCGGCCGACGCTCTCGGCTCTTGCCCTGGGGCTCGCCTGGTTTGTCATCAAGATCGGATTCATGGCTCTGCTCTTGGCATTCGTGGAAAGCAGCGTGGCGAAGTTGCGGATGTATGCCGTGCCCAATTTCTTGCAGGTTGCGTCTGCGCTGGCCATCTTGGCGGTGATTTTTACCGCCGTCATGAAGAGGTGAAGGAACTATGGGAATTTTAGATGTCGCTGCGCTCAAGATACTCAGTTCAGCGGCGGTCCTGTTATTCACGACCGCTCTATTGATGGCCGGGGCAAAGAGAATTTCGACGTGTGTGTATCTATTTGCGTTTCAGTCGGCGGTGCTGACGGCACAGGTGTTCGCAACCGCATTTGTACAGCATTCAGCGGAGGCCTACGCGGTCGGCGCCATGGTGTTGTTGGTCAAGGTACTCGGCATACCGTACGCGCTGCTTTGGCTGATGCGGCGACTGCGCATCCCGCACGACGTAGGTACAACCGTCGGAACCGGGAATTCCGTATTCATCATGGCCGGGCTGATCCTGCTTTCCTTTTCTGCCGTGCGCTTGTATTTGCAGGATTTTCGAGCGGTAGAGGTCGCGCTGTCGGCGGCTGTGGCCCTCATACTGAGCGGGGCATTTCTGATGGTGACCCGAAGCAAGGCGCTGATGCAGGTGTTGGGACTGCTGGTGCTGGAGAACGGAATTTTCCTCGCCGCCTTGGTCACCATCTTCGGCATGCCCTTCATTATCGAGATCGGCATTGTCTTCGATCTTGTAATTGGGATTCTGCTGATGGGGGTCTTTGCCTTCCGAATCCGGGACACGTTTGAGCACCTGGACGTCTCCCGGTTACGCCGGCTGAGGGGTTGATCGAATGCTTCTCTTTATCGTGCTGCTAGTACCCGCTGTGGCTGCTGTCGGGGTTATGGCGTTTCGCTCCCGCCAGGCGGCATCGTGGTTTGCACTGGGTACCGGCGTTGTCGAGACTGCCTCAATTGGTGCGGTCATTTGGAGCGTACATACGCACGGCGTCTTGGCGGACGGCAAATATCTTCGTGCTGATGGTTTATCCGCGTTTTTCCTGGCCAACCTCTCCATCGTGTTTGTCCTGGTGCTGGTTTATTCGATTCCGTATTTGCGGCATATACCTGCGGGACGCTTCTCCTCTCCTCGCTGGTTCTACATGCTGCTGTTTCTGTTCTTGTTCACCATCGTTGCCGTATACCTGTCGAACAACTTGGGCCTGCTTTGGATCATGATGGAGGCGACTACACTGGCCTCGGCCCTGCTCGTCGGCTTCTACAACACGGAAGGGGCCGTGGAGGCAGGATGGAAATATCTTGTGGTGTGTACCGTGGGCCTGGCCTTTGCTCTTTTTGGAACTATCGCATTTTATCTTGCTGCGGTGCGAGGCGGTGTTAACCCAGAATTAGCGCTCCAGTGGCCCGCCGCGTTGCAGGCGGCGAGCAGCTTGGCCTCAGCCAGCAGCCTGTTGAAACTCGCGTTTATTTTCCTGTTAGTCGGCTATGGTACGAAGATCGGCCTGGTTCCCATGCACAGCTGGCTACCCGATGCCCATGCTGAGGCACCTTCCCCGATCAGCGCCATGCTATCGGCCGCCCTTTTGAACAGTGCGATGTATGCCGTGTTGCGCTATGACGCGATCATCAGTCGCGCCTTGGGAACTGGTTTTAGTCATGGTCTCCTGTTGTTCTTCGGCGCCGCTTCGGTACTGGTGGCGGGACTTCTCATGGTCGTGCAACATGATTTGAAGCGATTGCTGGCCTACAGCAGCGTGGAGCATATGGGAATCATTGCGGTGGGCATCGGATTGGGCGGCCCTCTTGGCCTCTACGGCGCTCTTCTGCATACGATGAATCATTCCGTGGCCAAGTCTTTGCTGTTTTTTGGAGCTGGCCATGTGCGCGAAGGTCTGGGCACCTCGGACATGCGCCGCCTGAAGGGACTAGCCCGAATCCTTCCCTGGACCAGTGCCATGCTTGTTATCGGGGTCGTCGCCATTGCGGGCCTGCCGCCATTTGGACTCTTTGTCAGTGAATTTGCCATCTTGAGCGCTGCATTCACACAGACTCGTCTGCTCCCCGGGGTTCTGCTTCTGGTGATGCTGTCGATTGTTTTCGGCGCCATGGCGTATCAGTCTCTCAAAATGCTCACCGGAGAGCCACGCAGCGATCTGAAGATGAACGACCCTGTTGGCGTAGAATTCCTCGCGATGGCTGCCTGCGCTGTCGGCCTCATCGCCGTGGGAATCTTCATGCCAGCGCCGCTTGCAAGGTTATTGCACAGCGCCATGGCCGTATTGCAATGAACGAGGTCACATTAAGGCCCGAATGACTGCCGAAATCACTACATGCGAGCTGTTGCAGCTTTTCGATACTAGTCTTACGAACGCGCCGCGCCTAGTGTCACTATTCGGTCGCGAACAAGACGATCGCAAATACCTGCACTACATTCTTGATCTTCCCGACGTCGGCTACCGCGAATTTGCATACCCGGTTGAAGGGGCGGTTCCGTCGGCGACTCTCGTTACTCCGGCGGCCGCCTGGCACGAACGCGAATTACATGAAGAATTCGGTGTCGAGCTTATCGATCATCCTGATCTTCTACCGCTTCACCGCCACGGCCAGGAGGACCGTGACACTCCACGATCGAGCACCGGCTTTTCGCCGAGGGTGCGTCAGAGTGCATTTTTGGAGGTTCAGGGCACCGGAGTCTGCGAGGTGCCAGTGGGACCGGTTCACGCCGGCGTAATTGAGCCCGGGCACTTCCGCTTTAGCGTCATTGGTGACTCTGTTCTTCATCTTCAGCTACGCCTGTTTTACACGCACAAGGCCACTGAGAAGTTGTTCGAAGGCACCTTGGCTAACCAAGCCGTTCCCCTTGCGGAATCAGTTTCGGGAGACAACTGCTTTGCGCACGCAATTGCCTACTGCATGGCACTTGAGAAGGTGCTTGGAGTTCAAGTGCCGCGGCGCGCCGAAGCCGTTCGTCTCGTCGGCCTGGAACTGGAGCGCTTGTGGTCGCATATGGTCGACTTCGGCGCGTTATGCGGCGATGTGGGTTTCGCCGTTGCGGCCGCCTACTGCTCACGTATCAAGGAAGATTTGCTGCAAGCCTCCGCCCGCTTCTCGGGCACACGGTACTGGCGGGCGATAGCCGTTCCCGGAGGCGTGACCTTTGACCCTACACCGAGTGCAGTCCAAGATCTTAGCCGCGCGGTGGGCGATGCCGCCGCCGATTTTGCCGTCTTGGCGCGGATGGCACTGGAGACGCCTTCCGTGCAGGATCGTCTTGAGACAGCAGGAATCCTCACTGCAAAGGTGGCCAAAGACTTTGCTGTGGTCGGCCCAGCTGCACGTGCCAGTGGCATTAAGAAGGATGTTCGAATCAATCATCCATACGGCGGTTACGGCAATTTTCAATTGGACGTTCCTTGCTACGAATGTGGCGACGTCATGGCGAGAGCCCGTGTTCGGGTGGATGAGGCCATGTCCTCCGCACGCCTCATTGTGGAGCAGCTTGCGTCCTTCCCTGCAGGGGAGGTTCGCGCGCCCGTGGGCTTGTCTGATTCAGGAGAGGGATTTGCTGCGGTCGAGGCCCCCCGTGGGGAGTTGCTCTACTGGCTGAAAGTGAATGAGGGCAGGATCGCACGCTGCCACGTGAGGTCTCCCTCTTTCCAGAACTGGCAGGCTCTTCCCTTCGCAGTGGCGGGGAACATCATCGCGGATTTCCCGCTGATCAACAAGAGCTTCAATCTTTCCTATTCTGGGTGTGACCGATGATATCCGACATTGCTCGGCGTAGTTTTGGGGCACCATCCCGTCTAATTCCGGTCGAGGAACTCAGCGGATCGTCGTCCGGCAGTCGAATGCCCGAGGTCCGTCCCGAGCGCCTGACGGTGGAGATTGCACAGCGCGTAGCGGCGGTATGTCCCACAGCGGCCCTCAAACTGGAATCGCACGGTGAGCGTCTCGACCTGATGCTTGACTACGGTGAGTGTATTGGTTGCGGGCGCTGCATCGCCATGGGGGAAGGCGCTGTAGTGGTGGCCAGCCGCCTCCAATGTTGCGGCAGCTCGAGGGAGCAACTCATCCGCTCCTGGGACGTCGGAAGCGGCGCGGAACAAGTCAGAGCCGGCAGCCAAGAGTGGATTCGCACCGAAATTTTTGGTAGGGTGAGCCGCGCCCTCAATATCCGCCAGTTGGATTCCGGCTCTTGCAATGGATGTGAAGCCGAAATTGTCGCGCTCACGAATCCTTACTACGACCTGGAGCGTTTTGGCATTCACTTCGTTGCCTCACCGAAACACGCAGACATGCTACTGGTCACCGGACCAGTGACGCGCAACATGGCCGAGGCGGTCAGGAAAACATACGAGGCGACACCACGTCCAAAGCTTGTTGTTGCTGTAGGAGCTTGCGGCTGTGGCGGCGGCATATTTGCCGCCAGCCCTGAGGTGGTCGGCGGCGTAAGCGCGTTATTGCCAGTCGACGGATATATCCCTGGCTGTCCTCCAACCCCGGCTATGCTGGCCAGCGGGATTCTCGAAGTGCTGCGCCGCTCGACTGGAACGCGAAAATGGCAGTAACTTTCAACACTGCGAAGTTGTAATCATTTTTCTCGCAAAAGGAGATCAGCCGTGGGAATCCTTCACTGGCAAGAACTTCTTGATTTTGTCGTGCTCACGGGATCCATCCTGCTTCTGACTCAGCTGTCTCCGCTTGAGGGCCCGGCGCGTCCCAGGTAAGCACGGCGGGTGAAGAGTTACGAGGTCAGCAGCTACATACCGGAAAAGCAGCAGAAGGGGCGGCGTAACTGGCAGGGCAAGTCAGCGGAACAGCAGGCGGTCTACGAGAATCGGCGGCGGGTACGAAGCGAGTACGGCAAGAGTTTACTGCGGCGACGTGGCGAGTTGGTGGAACGCAGCTCCGCGCACTGCTACGAGACCGGTGGCCTGCGGCGCTGCCACCTGCGCGGACGGGACAACATTTTAAAGCGGCAGTTGGTTCATGTCGGCGCGTTCAACCTGAGTCTCATTCTGCGCCAGCTGGTGGGTGCGGGCACGCCGCGAGAGCTGAGCAACCGCTCTGGCCAGCTTGTTCTGAGCCTACTTTTGCTGCTCTGGTACGGGAATGGTCAGCAACGATGTCCCAGCAGTCGAATCTCCGCGTCGACTGTCAACTACGCCGCAAGATCGCGTACCCGGCTGCGCCGCCCGCTTTGCCGAAAATCAACCACTTGAACCACGGACTGCTAGGCGCGTTGTGGGACGACTGACCCGCTCCCACTTTAAGTAAGAGTCCGGTGTTTCCGACTACCAGAGTCGGCCAAGTCTGATCCTCGTCAATACCGGTCCTAAATTCCCCCATTGCATTCGTCAGCACCGAACTGTCCATAGTTATCGGTAGTCACTGCCATGAGGTTGGCGAACATCCGAGCTGACGATGCTGGACCACACCGGATTCTGGAGCGGGTTGAAGACCCTCAATCGAAAGAGAACAGGGGTACTCTATGAAAAAGATAGTGTTGCTTGTAAGTTTTCTAGCCGTTATTGCTTTATGCGCGCAGGCGCAGACCTTCATCCAGTTCGGCGACATGCATTATGTCTGGGCACCGACACCAATGCCGGACAATTATCCGCTGGGGACGAACCTGACATGGGATAACTTTCTGTATGTAACCCCGGGGCTGTGGAGCGGAGCCGGCTCGGGATTCTGGGTCGATCCTGCGACACCGCACAACATCGTTGCGTTCATTGGGGGACCCTACTGCAATGTTGCCGCATCTTGCGGTGGATCCATCAAGATGATGCCGGGCGCGATAACCTCCACCAGCAAGGGCTTCCAGCCGATCAGCATTTCACTGTCAGCAGGCTGGCAGCAGAACGGCGTTATCGTAACTGCTTATGACAATTCGAAGTTCCTGGGCAGCAAAGAGTGGAAGCTCACGACCAAGCCTACACTGTTCAAATTCCCGGAGGCGTGGCCCAATGTTACCCAGCTAGTGTTTACCCCGCGGTTTAGCCCTAGTTCCACAAAACCCCCTGCTGGATCTATGGTGGTTTATAGCTTCCTGTTAGTGACGCACTAGTGGAAGGTGAACCATGGAAGGCGGCTCCGGCCGCCCTTTCCGCACAAGTTCGGCCCAGCAGAATCGCGTCTGATGGCTATAGCGACAAGCCGATTTTATTCAGGAACGCGGCGAATCTGGAATCACGAGACAAATTCTTAAGCAGCGGATCTCCCTTGATCGCGGGCAGACCTGCATCCCGGTGAGTGCGGGCGACTTCCAGCCACTCGAAGGCATGATCGGCTTCGCCGCGGAAAGCGTAGACCTCGGCGATCTGATAGGCCGCCTGGGTGTGGTAGTCGGTGATGAGTTGCTGCAAAGCAGCGTCGGCTTCGGGGTGACGGCCCAGGGCGAAATACGCCAGGGCTTCGCCCACGCTGCGCTGGCTGCCGCGCTGATCTTTCTGGAATTCTGCCAGCGCCTGCTGAGCCTGCGAGCGCTCCAGGTACACCAACCCCAGCAGGTAATGCGCTTCCGGATCGTCGGGGCTGATGGCCAGCGTCTTCTGATACGCGTCCATCGCGGCGCTCAATTGTCCAGCGTAGTAGGCGTGCATTCCCATCGATAAGTGGGCCACGACGCTGAGCGGATCGATCTCGACCGCGCGACGGTTCAAGGCGACGGCCTCATCGAAGCGGCCCAGGCTGGCATCCAGGCTGGAGGCTCCCAGCAGCACGACAGAACTCTGGGGCGCGATCTCCAGCGCCTTCTGGAAAGCGGCATCGGCGCCAGCCCAATCCCAGTCGTAGCTGCGTTTAATTCTGCCAATCGCGGCGTGCGCTTCCGCTAAGCCGGGATCCAGTTGCAACGCTTTTTCGGCAGCAGCCCGGGCCGACTCGTAGCCCTCGGCAAAGGACGGGCCGTAGGCGGCTTCGGCGCGCGCAATCAGCACCCAGGCCAGGGCAGACCACGCCCGCGCGTAGTTGGGATCGGCCTTTACTGCCTGCTCAAAATAGTCATAGGCTTTGTCCAGATCGTCCTGGGTGCGGCGTTCGTAGAAATAGCGGCCCTGCAAGTAGGCGTTGTAGGCCTGAACGTTGATCCCACGTTGTGGGACATCCGGCGAGCTCGACTTCAAAAGCCTCAGTTTCAGTTCGCTGGTGATAGCGCGCGCAATCTCGTCCTGCACCGCGAAGACATCGTTCAGATTGCGATCGTAGGTAGCCGACCAGAGTTGGAAGCCATCGGCGGTCTTCACTAATTCAGCCGAGATCCGTACCCGGTTGCCATCCTTGCGCACGCTGCCTTCCAGGATGGTTCCCACGCCCAGCTTCTGGCCGACGGCGGCCGGATCGGCGGTCTTATCGCGGAACTGGAAGGACGAAGTGCGCGCCGCGACCCGCAGTCCCGGAGTTTTCGCCAGCTCGTTCAGCAGTTCTTCCGCCAGTCCTTCGGAGAAGTAGCTCTGATTTCTCTCCGGGCTGAGGTCGGCAAATGGCAATACGGCGATCGAAGAAGAAACGGGCGCAGTTGATTTCGTCGAGCGCTTCCATGCGAACAGGCCCTGCGCGATTAACAGGACGGCCAGCGCCGATAGAGCAACCTGCCAGAACCTCTGAGCCCACCAAGGCTGCGCGACCGGCAGTTCAAGTTGCGCGGTCACACCGCTATCTCCCGACACAGTTACCAGGCGCGCCGGAGTCGCTGCGGGAACTTCAATTCTCTCGGCCGTGCCCACAAAACGATAGCCACGCCGCGGAACCGTCTCGATGTAGATGGGCTTCTGCGCGTCGTCGCTGAGGGCTTCACGCAATCGCCGCACTGCGACATTAAGGCTGGACTCAAACTCGACGAAAGTGTTTTCGGGCCACAGACGCGTCTTCAGTTCCTCGCGAGTGACCATGTCTCCCGGAGCCTGGAGTAGCGCCTGGAGAATGAGAAACGACTTGGGCTGCAGCTTGACCCGATAGCCGAACTTGCGCAGTTGTCCAGATGCCAGGTCGACCTCGTAAGGACCGAAGCGCAGCAGAGCCGTATCGGCGCGCGGCGGCGACAGATTCGAGGGGAGCAACGAGCTGGCCTGCAAATTCGCGGACATGAGTGGGCAGAATGTTATCACAAGAGTGTCAACGGAACATTTTCTTTGTGAGCTTATTTGCAATTGTTACAACACGTTAGACCGTAAGGTGAAGTTCATTTGACTTGCCGGGGTCGAAGGAGCAAAAGGGAGGTAGATGAGGCACGCCGCCAGCCAGCATCCCGAGTGTGAGGTCCAGCTTGCCGGTCGTCTCAAGAATTAGTTTGGCGCGGTGTGCGAAATCACGCTTTAAGAGTTGGTCCCCAAAAGGAGCGGTGAAGTCGTGCTATTGGGCTTTGCCGCTCCGGTTTTTCGCACAGGCAAGCAAGACCGATGCAAGTGCGGGCTGCGAATTCAGGGTAACTAGATTTTGCTGACGATAGCTTTTACCGATGGCGGTCGCCGCTGTTCCGTCGGCATAGACCAGATGTTCACCCCGGGAGCCTGAGGGTATACTTCAGCCACCGTCCCTTCGTTGTGAGGAAGCCACCATGTTGCGCGTGTCTGAAGTAATGCCTGGGAAGAGTTCATCCCTGCTTCGTCTTGCCATGACTGCACTGTTGCTGCAGATTATTTTCGCGGTCACCGTCCTGCCCGCCCAGACGTACACCGTCATCCACGACTTCAGCGGCGGACCCGACGGGGGCACGCCGATGGCGGGGCTCAGCCAAGATCGCGCCGGCAATCTTCTGGGCACGGCGAACTTCGGCGGCAATACCGGTGGCGATTGCGGCGTGAGTGGCTGCGGGCTGGTTTATAAGTTGGCGAAACGGGACTCGAACTGGACGCTGACGGCGCTGTATGACTTCCAGGGTGGCAATGATGGAACCAATCCGCAAATGGCGGGCGTCGCCGTTGCTCCCAGTGGCATTCTCTACAGCACCACCTATTACGGAGGCGGCGCTTGCGGTAACGGCAATGGATGTGGAACCGTGTTCAGGCTTCAGCCGCGGGCGACCGCATGTCCCACCGTCACCTGTCCCTGGAACGAAACCATATTGCATCGCTTCACCGGCGCGGATGGAGCCGGTCCGGTGGGCGCGCTGTTGCTCGATCGGGCGGGCAATCTGGACGGCACCACCAACAACGGTAACCTGCTCAACGGCGGCAGCGTTTACCAGTTCAACCAGAACGAAGGGACCGAGCAGGTTTTGTTTCATCCTTATGGATACCCTGGCAGCGGGGTCAACGAGGACAGCAGTGGGAATCTTTACGGTTCAACCTTCATTGGCCTTCATAGCCGGGGCACGATTTATCAGCTGACGCAGTCGGGCAGTCTGTGGATGGGCACTGACATTTACGATTTCGGCGGCGACGCCGACGGCGGCAACCCGGTTGCGGGTGTGATCTTTGACGGCGACGGCAATCTGTACGGCGCAACTACCACCGGTGGCAGCGGAAATGGCGGCACGGTGTTTGAGCTTTCGCCCTCGGGCGGCACTTGGACCTACAAGCTTCTTTACAGCTTCACCGGGCCCGACAACGACCGCCTGGTCGTGGGTCCCGTCGGCAACCTCGTTCTGGATGGAGCCGGGAATCTGTACGGCACTACCATCTCTGACGGCGCCAGCGGACACGGTGCGGTCTTCAAGCTCACGCCATCGAACGGAAGCTGGACCTATACTTCGCTGCACGATTTCACCGGCGGAAGTGATGGCGCCTATCCCTACAGCAATCTGGTATTCGGCGCCGATGGCAATATCTACGGAACTGCATCCGCTGGCGGCGCCTTCAACGCGGGCGTGATTTTCGAAATCGCACCCTAGAAGGCCGAACCACCCTGTTGAAGATTTATCCCTCATCCTTCAGGGTTGCCGTCTGTTCACTGAAGCAGAGAATGTAGCCGTCAGGATCTTCGACATAAAAGTCGAGGCAGGCCCACGGTTGCTCTTCCAGCGGCTTGAGCAGGTGAGCTCCACGCGTTTGCATTTCGCTGAACAAGTCGCGAATACCGCTCACCGCAATGTACGCATCCAGATGTTCGTTCTTTTTCCGGTGTTCCCGGTCGGCGGCGAATTTCGGCGCACACTTCAGATGTATGGCGAGTCCATCACGCGTGACCGCCGCGTAGAACGACTCATACTTGAAATCAAGCTCGAAGCCAAGCTTGTCGCGATAGTAGGCAATTGCCTGGTCAAGATCATCGACCAGAAACTGCGGGGCTATCCCGGTAAGACGGGTGGTCCGTTGACTTGCCACTGTAGACATCTCACTCCTCCTTTCGGTAACCCGGTCGATCGGCCGCGGACGGCGGGCGGCAGAAGAGCTATCATACCCTGACGGGAGCGTCTCTCTTCAAGCAGTTCGAGAATCCGGCCGCACACCTTCGTAGTTCGCAAGTACGATTCTTCGCCATTTATGGGTAACCTCGCAATGGGGCTTTACTATATGGTTTCAGAGGTCATGTCGGATACGGCGGACCTGGCGGCGGCGGCCTGCTGGTGGGCCCGAGCGGCGCAGTCTACGGAACCACTCTGTACGATGGGGCAAACAATGTGGGCTCCATTTTTCAGGTGACGCCTTCGAACGGCGGTTGGACCTACACCGATCTGTATGATTTCGTGCCCCATGGCAGCGGTGGCTGCTATCCCAACAACGGCATGGTGCGCGACGCCGAGGGCAATCTGTACGGGACAACGATGTTCTGCGGTTCGTCCGGCGAAGGCGGTAATGGAGTGGTCTTTGAGATCACGCCGTAAGCCATCAGCATGTGCGAAGCCCGCTGTTCGGCCGGCTCCGTAACTGCGCTAGTGCACCTGATACATCGTCAGACTGTACGGAGCAAGTTGCAGATCGACGTGGCCGTTCTCTAACTCGGCGGCCGAGGGGCCGAAGATCGAGGTTAGGGTCTTCGCATCGGCGATTGAAGTGTTGCTCAGATCCAGGTTTACGGTTTCAGAAACGTCTGCGTTGTGGAAGACGATCAGCAGGCGCTCACCATTGCTCTCACGGGTGAAGGCGTAATACTTGTCGGCAACGGCGATGTGCTTCTGCGTACCCGTCCGCAGCGCCGGATGTTCGCTGACGGAGCTTCAGCAGCGTTTGGGTGTGCGCGAAGATGTCCTGCTGCTCGGCAGTTCGTCCAGCCTGTGTGAAGGCATTGTTGCTATCGCCGGGAAAGCCGCCGGGGAAGTCGCGCCGGTTGTCGGGATCTTCCCCGCCGGGCATTCCAATTTCGTCGCCGGAATACAGTTGCGGAATTCCGCGCAGGGTGAGCAGCAGCGAAAGTCCCAGCTTCAACTTTTCCGCCGAGCCGCTGGCCTCGGTGAGGAAGCGCGTCGTGTCGTGATTGTCGATGAAGCGTAACCAGCAGCTCGGGATGCGGATAGAAGCGGTCCTGCCGCAGCACGGTCACGATCTTCTTCGCCGATTCGCCGCGCGCCACCACATCGCCAATCGCCTGGAACATGGGAAAGTCGAAGGGCGTAGTCAGGTGCGTGTCGATGCCGTCGAAGCCGGTCTGGCCGCCGGCCCAATACGAAGTGACCGTGGGATCGGTGTTGTTGACTTCGCCGACGGTGAAGAAGTGCGGATAGCGTGGCGAACAGCCCTTGGTGGTAGTAAGACCAGAAGCTGCGCGGCACATAGGGAAACGTGTCGATGCGGAAGCCGTCGATGCCGCTGCTCTCGGTCCACCACAAGGCATTTTGCAGCAGATAGGCTCGCGACCAGCGGATTCTCCTGCGCCAGGTCGGGAAGCGTATTGACGAACCAGCCGTCGAGCGCCTCGATGTAGTTCGCGGGCACCGCGTGGGGATCGCTGATCGGCGGAAAATCATAGTTAGCGTTGTCGATGTGGTGCTCCGGCAGTACCGTGCAGCCAGCCCGGCGTGGGCTGCGAGTTGCGCCCAGGGATGATGCGGGCCAACATGGTTCGGCACCATGTCGAGCAGGACCTTCATGCCCGAGCTGATGAGCCGCGGCCACCAGGTTCTGAACGTCGTGCATGGTGCCGAAGTGATCCTCGACCGCATACTCATCGACCGCGCGATAACCGTGATAGTCGGAGGTGGAGTCATCGTTCTGGTAGAGCGGCGTCAGCCAGAGCGTGGTCACGCCGAGATCCTTCAGATACGGCAGGTGCTGCTGCACTCCCTTGAGATCTCCGCCGTGATAGGCCTTCGGCTGCTTTGCGATCGTAGGTGCCCGGTGCGGCCTGCGGCGGCTGGTCGTTTGACGGGATCGCCGTCGGCAAAGCGGTCGGGCATGATCAGGTAGATCACATCGTCGGGCGTGACGCCCTGATATTTTCCCTGCTGCGGCGGACGCGCTGACAGCAACAGGTTGGCCGTGGTCTCGCCGCCGCTGTTCTTCACGCGGATAGCGACGGTGCCCGGCTTGGCGTTGACGTCGATGTTCAGCCAGACGAAAGCATGCTTGCCGTCGGGCTCAGTCTGAACCTTGTCGATGTGATACGCCGGGATAGTCCGTCGAGATGCTCGGCTGCGTTGAGATTTTCGCCGTACAGCAGCACCATCACCGGAGAAGACATAATCGGTCCACCAGTTGGGCGGCTCGACCTTGGAAACCGCCGGCGCCGCTGGACCTGGCCGGAGCGACTGCAGCTTGCGCCGCAGAGCCGGCGAAGGACACGATGCGAAAGCAACTACAAACGAGACGCAAGCACGCGGCGGCGAATCGTACGTTGGTTTCGCATGAGAATTCGAAGGAGGCGCGGGAACAGGAGATATGTCCTGCTCCCTTGCTGGATTGTCTAGAACGAAACCCGCAGAGCGAACTGGATCTGCGCGCTCCGAACTGAAGGCCAGTGTTGGTGAGGTTGCCGAAGTTGCCGTCGGTGAAGTTGTAGTCCGGCTGCACGTAATGCGGGTGTTGAGTGATGTTGAAGAACTCCGCGCGGAACTGGGTGGTGAAGCGTTCCGTGATCCTGAAGTTCTTGAAGGTGGAGAAGTCGACGTCCGATGAATCCGGGACCGACCAGGTAGTTGCGCGGCGTAGTGCCGGCGCGCAGAGCTGACGCCGGCGCGGATTGGTCGGAACCGCTGCGAACGCAGCCGGGTTGAAGTACTGCAGAGCGTCGCGCTGATGCCGCCGTAGGGATTGCCCACCAGGTCGGGGCGGACGGTCGGATTGCCTGGCTCAGAGCACGTCGAAGGGCGTGCCGCTCTGCGCGGTGAAGATCAGGTTGGTCTGCCAGCCGCCCAGGAATGGCGTTGGTGACGCCGTTCCAGTTGCTGCCCCATGCTTGCCCCGGCCGAAGGGCAACTCGTACATGCCGTTCAAGCACCAACCGGTTCCGCACGTCGATAGTCGGAGCTGGCCCGCTCCGCCGCCAGGTCGCGATAATTGACCGGCGACCGCCGTTGGCGTCGTAAGTGTCGAAGGCGCCTGGCGAATCGTCGATGGCATGCGACCAGGTGTAGGAGGCCCCAAACTGCAAGCCCGCGGTGAAGCGCCGATTCAACGCCACCTGCAAGGCGTTGTAGTTGGAGTTGCCGATGGTCGCCTGGGTGTTGATCGCGCCCAGACTGCGGGAAGTTGCAACCGGCGGGCGCGGTTACGCTGCAGGGAGCGACGCCATAATCCTGGCGGTTGTAATTGTAGTAGGTGATCAGGTGCGTGCCCTTGTCGCCGACATACGCCATGCTCAGCGTCATGTTGTTGCCAATCTGATGCTCGAATTGCAGGTTCCACTCCTGAACGCTCGGGGTCTTGTTGGTGGGCAACGTCGCCACCGAGATGGAAACGTTGGCCGGGATTATTCAGGTTGACCTGGATCGGTCCCTTGGACGGCAGCGGGATGCGGTCGCCACCGGAGCTTGCAACTGGTCAGGCAGCTGCGTTCGAGGTCTGTGTTCCCAGCGGCGCCTGGCCGGTAAAGGTGATGCGGTATCCGTTGAGGTAGCTGTAATTTGTCCTGCCCGCTGAACGGCGGGTTCTGCGCCAGCTGGTTGCTGATGCCGCCGCGATCGACGAAGTAGAAGATGCCGTAGCCGCCGCTGATCTTGGTGGTTCCGTTGCCCGTCAGGTCGTAGGCAAAGCCGATGCGGGGAGCGAAGTTGTGGTAATCGACCGGGAATGAAGCTTCGCGAATTGCCATTCTGGCCGGCAATCTCGAGCTGCCCGGTGTTGATGTTGAAGTTCGCCTGGTGATTAAACTTCTCCACCGGCCAGGTCAGGATGTCCCAGCGAAGACCCAGGTTCAAGGTCAGCCTGCGAGTAACGCGCCAGTCGTCCTGGCCGTAGAATCCCATCTCCCAGTTGCGGGTCTCTGAATCGCCCAGCACCGGTCCTACACTGATAGTTGCAAACGAAACCAATCAGCAGGTCGGTGACTTCATAGCCGGTGATGGTCGCGGGACTGGTGCCGTTGCCGCACATGTTGAAGAAGCCCTTGCCGGTCAGCGGACGGAAGAAGTCCACCTGGCGGCGAATGATGTTGGCGCCGAACTTCATGGTGTGCTTGCCCTTCACCCAGGACAGGTTGTCGGCCTCCTGCCAGGTATCCTGCGGCACCAGGTACGGACCGTAGTCACCGGTGTACTCCAACTGACTGTTGATTGCCGCCGATCAGCGCGCCGCCGCCCAGTTGAGGATCAGGCTGGTTCAGGGCATTGACGTTGGCATTCACGATGCCCAGGTTGGCGGACAAGCGGCTCGTTCTGGAATGGCGGAGTGTAGCCGTAATCGGTCGTGGATGAAGCCGAACGCGAACTTCGTTGACCAGGTTCGAGGTGAAGAGGTGAGTCTCTTCAAACACGGCCGACCAGGGCTTGGTGGGATTGGTGCCGGATCCGAAGCCGGCGGGCAGATCCGGCAACCGCGAGGTTGTCGTCAGGTTCTCGTTGCCATAGCTGTAGCGGACGAACGCAGAGTCCTTGGAGCTCGATGTTCCAGTCGGCGCGGATGTCGAAATCGTTGAATGGTCTGCGATTGCTGCGGTTGGTGGTGTAGTTCTTGGTCAGGAACTGGCAGTTGGCGTTGCACCGAGTTGTCGCAATTCGGAGCCGGGAAGGCATTGAGGTAGTCCACCGCCGCCGGATTCAAGCGGCCGACGGGAATGATGTTGCCGGGAAACGGCGTGTCCGGTCAGCGGATCGATGATGCGGAGTGCCAGATCTGCGAAAAATTGGTGAAGCCGCTGCTGCGCATCAGGTCGGTGGGCACGGTCGCATAGTCCGTGGTATCGGGCTGCGAGGAACGCAGGCCCTGGTAGTCGCCAAAGATGAACAGCTTGTTCTTGATGATGGGACCGCCCACGGCGGCGCCGAACTGGTTCTGCTTGAAGGGCAGCTTCTTGGCGTTCGGCCTGGCTGGTCCAGTGCGTGGCATCCAGCGCGCTGTTGCGGAAGATATTCGAACAAGCGTGCCGTGGATCTGGTTGGTGCCGGACTTGATGGCGGTATTGACGATGGCGCCGCCGGCGCGGCCGAACTCCGCCGGCGCCACGTTGGTCTCTACGCGGAATTCCTGGATGGCGTCAGGCGCGGAGAAGAAGATGATGGTGTTGACCAGCGACTCGTTGTTGTCGAAGCCGTCGAGCAGGAAGTTGTTGGCTTGCGGACGCAGCCCGTTCACCGCCAGCGCCGCGCCGCCGCTGTTGTTGTAACGATAGGTTTCGGCATTCCCGCTGGCGTACCGTTGGCGTTCGCCGTTGGTGTTCTTGCCGCGGGTGACGCCCGGCGTCAGCGTCGCCAGCTGGGTGAAATTGCGGGTGTTCAGCGGCAGGTCGATCACCTGTTGTCCCTGAATCACCTCGCCCAAGTCGGAGGACTGCGGTCGAGACCAGCGGCGCCGCGGCGGTGACCTCCACGGTCTCGGTGGTGGCACCGGCCGTGAGCGCGAAATTCAGGGGAAGGGTCTGGTTCACTTGCAGGGTCACGTCTGGGTCGACAGACTTGAAGTTCGGCGCCTTCACTTCGACCTTGTAGTGATCCGGGCTCAGGGCGGGAACGGAGAACTCGCCCGCGCCCCGCTCTGCACGGTCACGGTGCGGTTCTTGCCACGTTGGTTACGGTAATCGTGGCGCCCGATACCACGGCACCGGACTGATCAGTGACGGTTCCGGTGATTCGGCCGGTACTGGTTTGAGCGGACGAGACAATCGCCCAGAGGGTCAGGCAGACTCAGGTCGACAAGCAAAACAGGCGAAGATGCTTCATGGAGTACTGCCTCCGGCTCCGAATTTCGTCTAGCTACTACATCGGTACTGCCTTAATCCTTTAGTCGTCACATCGGCCAGACGTTACTGCTGTGTCTGCAGAAACTCTTGTGGCGCAAGAGGAGTCGCTTGGATGGATACTTTCGGAGGCTTGGGAGATGAAGCAGGCCAATCCCAAGGTTGTTGCGGTTGGTGCGGTTCGCTCAGAGTTACGCGGAAAGCGAGGTTGATGCTGGACCTTGTTCCACCATTTTGCTTTGGCCTCTGGAAACGCGCGCCAAGGATTTGCCAGAGTCTGATGCCGCATTCCGGCAAAGAGAAGTTTCAATGAGTTTTGTTACTGTTACATCCGAAAAACCGCTGGTTGCAGTGATTTCCGCGCTTTGTTACCTTGATGTTACAGGGGCGTCTTCCGGAAGCCAGTGATGTCTGAGCACGACCAATTTGCAAAACAGATCGAAGTGCTCGTCAGCAGCACTACCCTGCATGGCTCCGAATCGCTGTGCAAGCTGCTTCGCTATCTTGGCAAACACGCACTCGAAGATCCAGTTGGCCGGGTGAAGGAATATCAGATCGCCACCGAGGTCTTCGGCCGGCGTCCTGACTTCGATCCGCAATCGGATTCGATGATCCGGGTGCAGGCCGGCCGGCTGCGCGCGAAGTTGAGCGAATACTACTCAACCGAGGGGGCGCACGATCGCGATCGTCGTGGAGCTTCCCAAGGGCACCTACCATCTCCAGTTCCATCGACGCTCAACGTCTGGAGTCACGGAGCGCCCGGCATTGTGTCGATGCCGCGCCTGCGCAGGTTCAAAGCAGCGGCGCGTCCGATTACTGGAAGCTGGCGGCGATTACGCTGGCGATCCTGCTGGCGACTGCCCTGGTCGGATTGGCCTCGCTGTTGAACACGCGCAAGCTTGCCCCGACCGTGCTGGCGGGCGCGTCCGAGCCGGCTCCGGCCGAGTTTCAGGAACTCTGGAAGCCGTTCATCCGCGGACCGCAGGAACCCTGGCTCATCTTCAGCAATGCCGCCTTCATCGGACGGCCCGAAACCGGCATGCGCTACTACAATCCTTCGCGCGATGCCGGCGGCGAAATCTGGGACCACTACACCGGCGTCGGCGAAGTGCTGGCGGTGCATGAACTGGACCAGGTCTTCAGCCTGTTTCACCGGCGCATTCGGGTGAAGCGCGGCAGCCTGTTCTCGCTGGACGACGTGCGCAACAATGACCTGATCTTCCTGGGTTCGCCCTCGGAGAACCTTACCCTGACCGAGATTCCCAGTACCCGCGAGTTTGTCTTCCACCGCCTGACCGAGGGGCCGCGCAAGGGCGACCTGTCCATTGTCAATGTCCACCCGCGAGAAGGAGAGCCGACGGCGGTCCTCGCCACTCCCTCGAATGAACCCCTGACGGAAGATTATGCGGTGATCAGCCTGATGCCGGGACTGGATCCGGCACGATCAGTGATGATCTTCGCCGGCACCACGACCTTCGGAACGCAGGGCGCCGTGGAGTACGCGTGCCACCGCACCTCGGTGCACACACTTCTGTCGCGTCTGACGCCTGAACAAAACGGGCGAGGTGAAGTCCGTTCGAGGCCTTAGTGCGGATTAAGGTTGCGCGCGGCGTCCCGGTTGAGTCGGAGCTGGTTGCGGTTCGCCAGTAGCTGGCAGGTTTTGAACGGGCACGCCTTCAGCCGTGCCGCAACGTGCCCATTATTCTTGCTGCGAGACTGTCTTCAGGCTGACGAGCCCTCTACCGCATTCCCCTGCGCTCAGGTATGGTGAGGGGACCCGCCATGCAGAAACCACACAAAAGCTTCTGGCAAATCTGGAACATGAGCTTCGGCTTTCTCGGCATCCAGTTTGGCTGGGGGCTGCAGATGGCGAACATGAGCGCCATCTACGAATACCTGGGCGCACGCGCCGATCAGATTCCGATTCTGTGGCTGGCCGCTCCGCTCACCGGACTGATCGTGCAGCCGATCATCGGAAACGCCAGCGACCATACCTGGACGCGGCTGGGACGACGCCGGCCCTATTTTCTGGCGGGCGCGATTCTCAGTTCGCTGGCGCTGATCCTGATGCCGCGCTGCTCGGCGCTGTGGATGGCCGCGGGACTGCTGTGGATTCTCGACACTTCCATCAACATCAGCATGGAACCTTTCCGCGCGTTCGTCGCCGACCTGCTGCCCGGAAGAGCAGCGGACCCAGGGCTTCGCCATGCAAAGCCTCTTCATCGGGCTGGGCGCGGTTGTCGCATCGGCGCTTCCCTGGCTGCTGACGAATGTTTTTCACGTGGCCGGGACACTCGGCCAGCGCCATTCCGCACACGGTGCGGCTATCTTTTTATCTGGGCGCAGGCGCATTTTTCGGAGCGGTGTTGTGGACCATCGTGACTACCAGGGAATACCCGCCCGAACACGCAAGCAGTACCAAGAAGAGCGCAGGGGATTTGCAACCCAGGCCGCCGAAATCTTCGAAGCCATTCGCGAGATGCCGCTGACCATGCGGCAATTGGCTCCGGTTCAACTGCTCACCTGGCTGGGATTGTTTTGCATGTGGCTGTACTTCCCCGTCGCCGTTGCGCGCAATGTGTTCGGAGCCGCCGACCAGACCGCGCCGTCCTACACCGCGGGAGTGGAATGGGCGGGCATCTGCTTCGGGATGTATTCTGCCGTGTGCTTCGTCTTCTCGTTCTTCCTGCCCCTGGCTGGCGAAGCGGGTGGGACGCAAGTGGACGCACAGCCTGTGCCTGCCGTGCGGCGCGTTGGGCCTGCTGTCGGTTGCCTTCATCCACGACAAGAATTACCTGCTGCTCTCGATGATTGGCGTGGGCATTGCCTGGGCCAGCACGCTCTCGATGCCGTACTCGGTACTGGCCGCATCACTGCCGGAAAACCGCACCGGCGTCTATATGGGCATCTTCAACTTCTTTATCGTTCTGCCGGAGATCATCGCGTCGCTGGCATTCGGCTGGATCATGTCTCACCTGCTGCATAACAATCGCCTGGCAGCCGTCGTGTCGGGAGGAGTTTTCATGATCCTGGCTGCCGTGCTCATGCAGCGGGTGGAGGATCCGGGTGAGGAGCGGCGAAGCGTTTTTCGCTAGGACGGCCAGTACTGGCGGGACGAATCACGCCAAAACATGACGATCCTACCCACGGCAGCGGCAAGGTCGACGCGTTCGCCAGCGGCAGGACGCGACATCTTAAGCTACTTTGCGCCGTAAAGTAAATGGATTGTGTATCCCTGAGAGTGGGTCTGAGGGCTAAGAGGTGCGCGGCGCCGTTGCCCGGATGGGCACTGCCATATCGCAGCGGTGGCTGCTTGCCAGCTTCTCCGTGATCGGCCGGTCGGGCGAGGCTGCGATCAGTTGTCCGCAAAGCGAGCACCGTGCAACGAAGAGCCTCCCGGACGGGTCGCGGTCCACAACGAATTCTTCCCACGGTTGGCTCATAAAAATTTTAGATGCATCTTCAGCTTGCTCAGCAGAGTAGCTGGGCAGCATAAATTCGACAATTCAACACGCAGGAGCTAACGTCACGCTGCAATCTGCACATTCCTTCGATGACTCAGGCTTCGCGAACGAATCACGAATCACCCATGAATGAGCTGCAGTGCACCACCGGTAATGCGGGAGGCGGTAATCGGCATAAGGGGATCGCCGTACGTGGGCGGTTCCGGGCGCGAGACAGGAGCTCGCAGCCATCACTACGGCAGCTTCAGCTCACACTTCAGCGCGCTGGTGGGCGATGATGCCTTGTACCGTGGCCAATCCGATGCTGGCGCCGGAAACCCGCCAGCAGGTTGTGGATGCCGGATGCGTGTCGGGCTTGGCGGGAT
The DNA here is from genome assembly GCA_963698845.1 of uncultured Acidobacteriaceae bacterium. Taxonomy (GTDB): domain Bacteria; phylum Acidobacteriota; class Terriglobia; order Terriglobales; family Acidobacteriaceae; genus Bog-257. The sequence continues at coordinate 753,033 of CAVOSH010000002.1, read as the reverse complement.
CATGTCAGCCGTCCCCGCGCTCACAGATTTTTCGGAGTTTTGGAATGGCTGCCGCCGCGCGACCTATCGAGCCAACTCGCCTTGCAGGACCACGTTCGCCAGATTAACCCAGCGTTCTCCGGTTCCCTTCACCAGCGTGAGCGACTCGATTCGTACCGTGCGATGGTCCTTATATTCCCGCCAGCGCCGGCGCGAGATCTCTACCACCTTGCTGGCCTCTTCCACCGTGTCCATTTTGACGATCGTGAGGTGCGGCATGTAGGGCCAGGGCTCTTTGAACTCAAGGCCGCCGCGGTTCAACCGGTCATGCAACTCGCGCATGCGATAGGCGCCGCGAGCCACGCGCAGGAAGACGGTAGGGGTAACCGGGATGAAGGTTTCGACGTCGCCCATGCCCACGTCGAACGGCGTGGACGTGCGGCAGACTTCCTTCAGGAGTTGCAACGCCTCCTCCTGGCTGCCGATGAGCGGACGCGGAGGCAGGATGGTGATATGGGCATCAGCATGAGTATGCGCCGGATGCATCTCGCGGCGCAGTTCTTCAACGAAGATCCCCACCGGGCTGCGGACATACGCAACCACGGCGTACACGAGTCCGTTCATGAACTTATCATTATACGGTGGAGGACGGGGTTGGGCGATGACGAGGGGTTCGTCAGATGGAGTGTCCCGTGGTGCAAACGGGGAAACGCGTCGCGGGCGGTTGCTATAATCGAAGAGAGTCGGGGCGTAGCGCAGCCTGGTAGCGCACCTGCCTTGGGCGCAGGGGGTCGTAGGTTCGAATCCTATCGCCCCGACCAAACCTTCCTCTGGCAAAGTAGCGGCTCCAGCCGACTACAACCATCTCTTCGTCGCAGCCCAGTGGCAAGACCACGATCTCGTCGGTTAGTTTCTGCAGCTTTAGGATGGCTGCGGCCGCAGCCTGGGTCCAGGCAGGCATGCTCATCGAGCAGATTTTCCCAAGAACGGAAATCACCGCAGCGTGAGCCAGTGTCACCTTGGTTGTAGACGTCCTACCTTGTCGGGGGATGTCGAGCCCAAATCCGCGGCATAGTCTGGGGACATGGATCGTCACCGGAGTTGTCCAATTTGTCGTTCAGAGGTTCTTCAGCGTGTCCTGCGCGACGCCACTTTTCTCGCAGATTTGGGAGGAGAGGTGAATCGACTGGCCGGTGTGACGTCGTATCGTTGCGTCAATGGGCACGTGTTTATGACTCTGCCGTCGTTGGCTGCGGAGGCGGCGACTCGGCCTTCGGATATCGCTCCCCTGCCAGGATCATGCGCAGATATGACCAGATGGTGAACACTCTGGACAAGCTGCTGAGTCATTTCCTTCGCTGCGATAATTCGCTCGGCGTGCCGGAGAGTGTGTGCACGCTATGCCAGCACACCCTGGTCGCCCGTGATCTGCCAGCGTTAGAGCTGGCGGAAGCCCAACATACCTGCTCCATCAGCAACTACAGCACGCACGGCGACTAAAGATACGCCGTCGGGCTGCCACCGATGCCACACCTCGTACAGGCATTGGTCGAGCTACTGTGATGTGCCTGGGCTGGGTTGTGAAACCGGCGCAGGTGTCATTCCCATGAAGCTCGTGCCCGTAAACTTTCCAGCGGAATTGAAATTCCAGGTGAACAGAACGAAGCCGGCATGAGCACAGGTCGCGCAACCGTTGCGTAAGGGGTAGCCGATGATGAACTGCAGGCCTCCGTTATTTCCGGTCTGCGAGTTGGGCCAGGTCTTGCCGTCTCGATCACCCGGCCAAACCCCAACTTTCGGGAACTGACTCTGCAGGTCCTGGTACTGGAAACTCTGCTGCATATCTTTCTGGTCGAGCAGCTTCAGGTCCTCCGCGTTGACGATTCGCGGTTTGCCATTCAGCAGCAACAGTCCATTGGTCGAGCGCAGCGGGTACTGCACCCATGCGATATCTACCAGGCCGACTTTCTGGAAACTCCCCATGATGCCGACTTCGCCGCCCGTCTGCTTGTAGAGTTCGCGGGTAAAATTCACCGCATCGGCGGAAGCCCCGGCCTTCGACATCTGGTTGATGACGCAGTCGGAGAACTTGCTGGCCGGAGTTACTTTGTCGCAGGCCGCATGGGCGCTGGTCAGAAAGTCGCTGCCGGGCTGCCACACGGCCGAAGCACCAATGGGAGGCGCGCCGGCTTGCCCAAACGCGAAGGTGGCGAGCGCAAGGATTGCGAAGAGTGTGAGCGGCTTACACATAGATCCCCCTATGTTTGCTGGATCGTGACTGGAGTTTAGCAGAACCAGGAAGCGTGCCGGGCTTCGAGCAGACCGATGGCTCTCTACCATCTTCGGTCCCGGTCGATTACGACTCTATTGTTGAGGAGGAGGCACAGAATCCGGGGGCGCCGCCGCCGGTCTGCGTCTGGGTGGAAGCGCCGACGGAAGGAAAACTGTTTTGAGGAATTTTCCGCTCGCATCGAACTCCCAACCAAAGCGCGCCGTTCCCACAGACTCGCAGGCGTGACATCCGTTGAGCAGAGGATACGGGACGATGACCTCGATTCCGCCATCGGGCGACTGCTGGACGCGGGGCCAGGGAATCTTGGCGCTGCGATCGCCCGGCCAGATCTCAACCTGCGGGAACTTCTTCTTCAATCCCTCATACCAGGTGTCCTGGTCCATTCCAGTGCGATCCAATTTTTTCAGGTCGTCGACGTCCAGCATTTTCGGATCACCGTTCAGCAGCAGGAGGCCATAGTTGTCGTTTGCCCGTAACGGATAGAAGACCTGAGCGACATCGACGGGGCCGAGGCTCTTGAACGCGCTCATGATTCCGACCTGTCCGCCGCTCTCCTGATAAAAAGCGCGCGTGAAGGCCACCGCTGCCGGTGGCGCTCCCGCAACCGCGACCTGGTTCATGAAACACTCGGGGAAGCTGACCGCGCTCATCGAAGTATCGCAAGCCTGGTGAGCTTTGCTGAGGAAGTCCTGCGGCGGCTGCCATACGGAGGCCGCCGTGATCTTTCCCATCGGAGCGTTGGCAGGCGGCGAAGCTGCCATCCCCTGGGCAAACGCCTGGATCAGTACACCGCTTGTAACCAGCGTCATCAGCAACAGCGCCGAACGTTTCACCGTGATTTTCTCCTGCCGCAGCTTTACAGGCGGAGTTCCGCCTCAACCGCGAACAGTATCGTAATTTCGGCGGCTGCCCGTCAAATCATGCGCTGGTTTGGAATGGTCGATCCGCACCCGGCGGATCAGTTTTTGGAGCTTCAACCGGCACGGAATTCGCGCACGTCTTCACCCTTGTGCCACAGCGTAGGAGGCGGTTGCCGGCGATTCCCGGCCAGCTTCTGGTTGACGGCTTCAACCTCGGCCTTCGACCAGCTCACCGACGAAATCTCGATCTCGCCGCCCGGAGCGATGTAGAAGAGAGTGGGTACGTTCGTGAGTCCGTAGGCGTTCGAGACAGCGAAGTTCTTCGGATCATCGAGCGCGACCGGAAAAGTTACGCCGTACTGCTTAAGGAAGGTCTGCGTATTCTTCGCATTGTCCTGCGAAACTCCGATGAAGCTGACGTTCGCCCCGCGATTTGCCTGGTACATACGCTCGAAGAACGGGAATGCGTACTGAGAGGTTGGGCAGCCCACCTTAAAGAAGACCAGAACCACCGGGCCTTTCTGCAATGCATCCTGCAGCGAAAACTGGCGGCCATCGACCGTGATTAATGTGAAATCCGGCGCGGATGCGCCCGCGCTGAGAGTGGGCATCGAATCGTGACCTCCGAGAAGCTTGTTCATCCCTCCGAAAAAGGACTTCATGCGTTAGATTCTCCGCCACTGTTGTTCGACTCAGCCGCGACTCTTCGCAGGATCTTGCGGGCTAAGCCTGTCAGGGCCAGCCGGTCACGTTGCTTCGGAGTAAACCAACGCGCTGCTTTGCCCGCCTGTGAGATTGCGTATACGCCTACACGGTAGTCGGTATCGGTGATCGAGTGCCGAACCTGCAGCAACGGCGTGTCGCCGCTGACGGCTTCCGGCGCAAGTTCCGGGAGCTCCCACATGCCCGCCATCAGCGAGGCGTCAGCAGATCGCTGCGTCAGCAGCACCGAGTCGTCCTCGCAGCGCGAGTCCATAACAGACTCCTTACGCTTTCTGGAAGGCTGCGGCTGCGCCGCTTCGACTCCACGCGTCCGGCAAAACAGGCTCACCGGGCAAATCAGACACTGGGGAGTGCGTGGCGTGCAGATCGTCGCCCCCAGCTCCATCATTGCCTGATTAAAATCCCCGGCACGCTGGCGATCGAGCAATGCTTCAGCCCGCTGCCAGGCCAGCTTCTTTGCCGGCTCTTTGCCCAGCAACCGTTGCAGCACGCGCTCCACATTTCCATCGACAACCGCCACCGGTTCATCGAAGGCAATGCTGGCAATGGCGGCAGCGGTGTAGCGGCCAATGCCCGGCAGGTCGAGCCACTCTTCCGCCGAGGGGGGAAATACTCCAGCGCGTTCGCGTGCGATTAGCTTTGCTGCCTGGTGCATTCTTCGCGCGCGATGGTAATAGCCGAGCCCGCTCCAGGAGGCGAGAACCGAATTCTCGGTTGCGGCCGACAACGCCTGCACCGTCGGAAAGCGCTGCAGGAAACGCGCATAGTGGTCGAGGACCGCGGCCACGCGGGTCTGTTGCAGCATGATTTCAGAAACCCAGATTCGATAGGGGTCGCGATCGCGCCGCCAGGGCAGCTGGCGACGATGCTGGTCATACCAGCTCAACAGGGCGCGGCGAAAGGAACGCACCTGTGCGGGAGATAGTGGGAGAGCGCGCTCGCCCATGCACAGGAATTCTACATGGCAGGCACTGCGCTGAAATCAGGTCTTAGGCGATCCGCCTGCTAAGCAGGCTGGCCGGGCTGCTGTCCCTGGTCCGGCAATTCCTCCGGGGCTCCGTGGCGGCGCAGCAACTGCGCCAAGTTTTGCGAGAACGCGGAGCGCGGCAGCACCATGTCGCAGCCGGCTTCCTGGGCCTTCATCTTCAGATCGCCCTGGACGTGGGATACGAACCCGATGATATTGATGCTCTTCTTCAGCTTCGACTTGAGTTTGGGAATCAAGGTCAGCGGCTTCGCGCCCACATTGTTCAAGTCGAAAATGATGAGCGACGGCTTGTCCCCGTTTTGTCCCATCTTTTCGTGAAGCTCTTTGTCGGTTTTCACGAACTCGACCTTGACGTTGATCTTGCGCGCCGTCTCCTGAATTTTCGCCAGAAAAAACAGGTCGTCGACAAACGCGAAGATGCGCGCCGGTGCCGAGTCGTTGCTGGCCGGTAGCGGCTCGACATCGGGTTGGATGAATTGTTTGCCCGGTCCCTGACCCATGCTGCCGCGTCCTGGTCTGCGGGCATTGCCGTTGTTGTTGCCCTGCAACGCGCGGTAGCTGTGGTCCATTGGCGCGGTGTAGATGCCGCCCGCCAGCGGGTTGTCCCTGCGGGGACGGGGCCCACCGGATTTGCGTCCGTGGCGGTTCTTATCCGCTCCCCGTCCTTGACCTTGTCCCTGTCCTTGACGATTCTGACCAGGTTGTTGGGGGGCTGCACCGTGCGCGACGGCTCCACGGCGGCCGCGCCGCCGTCTACGTCCCTTCCCTCCGGCGTGACCGGAAGGAGGATTCGATCCTTGATTCATGCTTCTCTCTTAAGTTTGAGATCCCACATTTATGAACCGCTGGTTTTGGCCACGTGGTCGAATGTACAGAAATGGCCTGGCTGCGGTCGGATACTCCGCTGAATCGATTCAGTTGCGTCCGTCTGGCGCCTGGAAATTTCGGCGCGAGGAACGCCTGCACGGGAAGTGCGGCGATTGGAGGACGCTTCTATGGTAAACGGCTTTCGTGCTGAAACGCAAGTGCAAATCCCGTCTTTCACATAGGATGCACTTCTGCTGACAAGGGTGTTGTTTAATTTAACGCCACTCCTGTCCAGGGATGGACGGCAAGACGACATATTCCGCCAAACGTCACTTCCGTGCACTTAAAACCGCTTGCAACGCCTCGATCGCCAATTGCGCGGCGTGTCCCGAGGCGGGCGGCAGTCCGCCTACCGTACGAACGATATCTTCCTTGCGGATGGCCTGGACTTCGCTGAGCGAATTTCCCTTCGCCAACTCCGTGACCGCAGAAGCACATGCCATCGCAGGAACACAGCCTTTGGCTCGAAATCGTATGTCCTCCACCCGCCCATCGACGACTCTGACGGCCAGTTCAAGAATATCTCCGCAAGCAGGATTCTCGAGGCGACGGCGCGCGGTGGCATCGGCCAGTTCGCCTGCGTTGCGAGGATGTTCGAAGTGGTCGAGGAGTTGGGGAGAATACATGGATCAGTTTATTGCTTGAGAAATTTTCCTTGTTTCAATTCCTCAAACGCCTTCTGCAGCTGCTCCTGGGTGTTCATCACGATGGGCCCATACCAGGCGACTGGCTCCTGGAGCGGCTTTCCCGAGACTAGCAGAAACCGGATGCCGTCATCGCCGGCGTGAACCGTCACTTCATCGCCGCTGTCGAACAAAATCAGCGAGCGATTGTCGGCTTCGACAGGCGGCGTCGTGTCGGCCCACTTCACGGCCTCGGTTGGCACCGCCAGCGGACCGGAGGCGTTGCAGAACTTGCCTGACCCGCCGAACACATAGGCGAAGGCGTGACGTGTGTGCTCCACCGGCAAGGTCTTCCGCTGGCCGGGAGGAACAGAGACGTCGATGTAAATTGGATCGGCAGCAATCCCTTCTACCGGTCCGCGCTTGCCCCAGAACTCGCCGCACACAATGCGCACATGAGTGCCGTCATCGTCGGTGACTTCGGGAATCTCATTCGACTTGACCTCCTGATACCGCGGGGGCGTCATCTTCAGCGAGGCCGGCAGATTCGCCCACAGCTGAAATCCGTGCATGCGTCCCGCGTCATCGCCCTTCGGCATCTCCTGATGAATGATGCCGCTGCCCGCAGTCATCCACTGTATGTCGCCGGAAGCGATGGCGCCATGATTGCCCATGCTGTCGCCGTGCTCCACGGTTCCGGCAAGAACGTAGGTGATGGTTTCGATCCCGCGATGCGGATGCCAGGGGAATCCGGCGAGGTAATCTTCGGGAACGTCATTGCGAAAATCGTCGAGCAGAAGGAAGGGATCGAAGTCAGATAGTATTGCCGAAACCGAAAGCGCGTCGCAGATGCACACCCGCGCCCTCTAACGTGGGCTTGGATTTGATCAGACGCTTGATGGGACGAATCGACATAAACATCTCCAGAAAGAGGTTCCTGCTGTCGTATTGGATTGCGAGTCAGCGCAAACGTTGCAGGCCTGACGAGAAGACAACTTCACCTTATCCCTACCTGACCGCGCACGCTGTCGACGATCTTCTGCGAGTCGTAGCCGACGCCGTCCTTGAATACGGTTTCAACTTTCTCGATATCGTCGATGTTCTTCGAGGGATCGCCCTTGATCAGCACAAAGTCAGCCTGCTTGCCCGTCGCGATCGAGCCGATGTGGTCCTGCTGGCCCAGATACGTCGCACCGTTCAGCGTAGCGACTTTGATTGCTTCCACTGGAGTGAAGCCCGCTTCCACCAGCAACTCAACTTCGCGTTGATCGCCAAATCCGGGCAGCACGCCACCGTTGCCGGTCGGATCGGGACCGGCGAGCAGCAGTCCTCCCGCTTTGGCGAAGGCCAGTTCAAAATCCATCTCCTTCTTGAACAGTGAAGTCATTGGCGTATCCATTGCCACCCGTGCACGCGCGGTGAGGTAGCTGTTCGCCGTTTCAGGCGACATCGCGTCCAGCACTCTCTGTTGCAGCTTGGGACGTCCCGGCATTCCCGCCTCGAAAACCGGCAGCGTGGAAGTGACGGCGACGTGATGTGAGATCAGATCCTGGATGAGCGACTGTACCTTAGCGTCGGCAACATTCGTGCTCATCCAACTCTGCGAACCTCGCGCGCATTCGTCGGGCTTCTTGTTGCCGACGAATTCCGTGTCGGTGAATACCGGACCGTGCTCGAAGTCATCGATGCCCAGGGCAATCGCCTCAGGCCATGTCACGGAACATAGGTGTCCGGTGAGTTTGAAGTGATGCGCGTGGGCGTCCTGAATCGAGGCTCCCAGCTCATCGCGCGTGATGTTCATGTAAGCCTTGTACGAGGTCATGCCCTCGTCGGCCCAGTAATCCACCATGCGCTTGGCATCGTCGACGCCGGTCAGTTCGTGCATCTGCGCGAAGAATGTCGGCTTGCCTTCAAGATATGGCGCGGTGAGATCGATCTTGGGACCGGGCATCAGCCCCGCGTCGATGCGCTCCTTGATCTTGATATCGGTATAGGGCTCCAGGCTGCCAGTGGTTCGCATCGTCGTGACCCCGGCCGCGAAATAGAGTCGGGGAGCACTGTAGGGCAGCTCGACGATTGAGACTCCGGGCTCATCGATTTCGCCCTTGGAGAGTTGCACCGAGTAGGAATTGGTGTAGTAAAGATGGTCGTGCATGCCGACGATGCCGGGAATGACGGTGTAGCCCGTGCGGTCCAGCTGCTGCGCGTGGCCCGGTAACGCCAAAGTCCCGAAGTCTCCGGTCGCCGCAATCTTTCCGCCGCTGATCAGGATGGTCTGATTCTCCCTGGCCGGCGACCCGGTGCCGTCGATGACCCGCACGTGATTCAGCACAATCACCGGGCCGGGCACGCTGATGAAGGGCGTGGCGTCGTTGGGAGGAGCATTTTGCGCAGCAGCAGCCGCGCTCGCTAGTAACACCGCTAAGACCAGCCATCGGCCCATGGTTTCAACCCTCGTCAACCGTTTTGGTGGAGTCCGGCCCGTGCAGCAGTCTCTGGAGAGGTTCCCCGGTCCGCTACTTAGAAACACAATATATATCTTCGAAGACATGGGCGCATTGGTTTACTCCTCGGACGCTCTGCGGGTGCCCCATTCAAGGTCTTCTTCAGGCCTTGAGTGGGACGTTGATCCATCGGCTCGCTACGCCTGCTGCTTCGCCTCGCCAGTCTGCTCGCCGAATCCGCAACGTCCCCGCATGCCTTGGCGAAAAGTTCTCCCGCTCCTCGGGCGTCATTTTTTCCCAGCGCTGGCTCATACGGCGTCGAAAGTCGGAGCGCCACATCGGACGTCCGCCGAAGTTGCCAAACAGGATGCGGCACAGCGCCAGAATTCCCACGGCCTGCCAGAACGTAATCTCCCGCCAGCCGAAGAGCGGCGGCAGCAGCCAGTTCCACAGGTGCAGCACCGCCTGACCGCCCGCGGCAATAAAGATCAGCACCACCAGCGCAACCAGGAAAATCCTGCCAACCCATTTCGTATTCATTGTCCATTCCTCACTTCTTCGTAAATTCGTCGTAGATGCCCTGCAGCCGCTTCCGCAGATGCAGCACCGCATATCGTTTGCGTGAAAGCAACGTATTGACGCTCACCCCGGTCGTCGCCGACATTTCCTTGAAGCTGCGCCCCTCGATTTCGTGAGCCACAAAAACCTCGCGCTGCTGGTCGGGGAGTTCGTCGAGCGCAAACTCCAGTTCATCAAGAAGCACGTTGCGGACGTACAACGCTTCCGGTCCAGCGTCGGGCGATGGCAACAGGTCTTCGATTTGCAGTAACTCGCCACTCTCATCTTCCGTCGCCGCGTCGCTGAAGTTGTCCGGCTTCTTCTTGCGGAACAGATCGGTGATGCGATTGCGGGCTACGCGGAACAGCCAGCCGGTCAGGTGCTCGATGGGCATCAGCAAGCGGTTGGCTTCCAGCAGTTCGTAGAAAACGTCCTGCAAAATATCCTCAGCGTCACGCGGGTCGGCCACCCGCCGGCGAATGAAATTGAGCAGCCTGAAACCCTCGCGCTCGACTACCTCAGAGATCTGCCGATCCTGTTCCAATGCCGTTCGCTCCAGGCTGGCTGCGTCTTTCATTCACAGCTGTAGACGAATGAGTGCGTCCGGATATTGTAGTGACGACGGGAATATTTCCGTGGGCACCGCGAGTTGACTTCTGGAGTGGTTTCCGTCAAAATCCCCTGACTCCTTGTCCGGCGGTGACACGGTTTGTCTCCCTGGCAATCCCTGACATATCAATAGCTTCGCTCGGTATTCGGAGTACAGGAATGCCCACGGAAAGACACGAAATTGAACATACTACGACGACGGAAAGGACCCGATGCGAAACGTATTCATGACGGCAATCGTGGTTGCCCTGTGTCTGACCATTGTGAAGAGCGGCTCTGCAGCACCCAATAGTGGAAAAGAGCAGGCGCAGATCAAGCGCGGTGAGTACCTCGTCAAAGGTATTGGCCAGTGCGGCGACTGTCACACGCCCTTTACGCTCACCGGGGGCTTCGTGATGGACAAGTGGCTGCAAGGCAAGAAGCTCGAGTTTGCTCCGCTGGTTCCCATTCCCTTCTGGGCGCCTACATCGCCTAACATCGCAGGTCTGGAAGGCTGGGACACGGATAAGGCTGTGCAGTTCCTCATGACCGGCCTGGCGCCGAATGGGCAGCCGGCGCGTCCGCCGATGCCGCAGTACAAGATGAACCGAGCCGACGCGGAAGCCGTGGTGGCGTATTTGAAGTCGCTGAAGTCCACCGGTCAATAGACGTGGATCGTATATCATCGCCTGGATCGGGCAATGTTCCAGCAGTGCAGTTTGAGCGGGATATCCACGTTCCTGTCCGTCACTGGAAGAGCTTTGCGGGCACAAGAGCATTCCGTTAGCCCTAGCGTGCTAGCATTTCGGGCATGTGCAAGCGAACGATTTTTCTCTGTCTGCTCGTCCTTCCGGTTTTGTGTTTCGCTCAAACTCCGAGCTCCTCTGTGTATGCCGTACAAGAAGGCTTCATCGACAGTCACGGAGCACTGATTTACTACGAAACCGTGGGCCAGGGCGCTCCTCTCATGATCGTGCACGGCGGGCCGGGCGCTTCGCACGATTATTTCCTGCCTTACCTTCTGCCCCTGATGCGGACCAATAAGCTCGTCTTCATCGACGAGCGCGGCTCGGGTAAATCTTCCAAGCTGGAGGATCCAAAGCAATACACCGTCGACAACATGGTCGAGGACCTGGAGGCCGTGCGTGTGGCCCTGGGGTTGGGCAAGATCAGTTTGCTGGGCCACTCGTTCGGAGGCGTCGTCGTCCAGGTGGAGTGCCCGGCGAATTTTGTACCAGTGGAGATGAGGCAAACTGGTATGAGAGGAGCTTGGTATGGCACGAGGGAAGAAACACACGGCGGAACAGATTGTGAGTTTGCTACGGCAGATCGAAGTGGGGACGGCGAATGGGAAGCTGACGCCGCAAGCCTGCAGGGAAGCTGGGATCACGGAGCAAACCTATTACCGTTGGCGCAAGGAGTACGGCGGTTTGCAAGTAGACCAGGCGCGGCGGCTGAAGGAGTTGGAGCAGGAGAACGCGAAGCTGAAGCGGCTGGTGGCTGAGCTGAGCCTGGACAAGCTGGTGCTGAAGGACATCGCCTCGGGAAACTTCTAAGCCCGGAACGGCGACGTTGTGCGGTGAGCCATGCGCGGGAAGAGCATGGGATCAGCGAGCGGCGAGCGTGCCAACTGGTGAATCAGCCCAGGGGCACGCAACGCTACCAGCCGACACAACGGGACGATGAAGATGCTTTGACCCGGGCCATTCTCGCGTTGGCTAGCCAATATGGCCGCTACGGTTATCGCCGCATCACCGCATTGTTGCGGGAAGCGGGCTGGCCGGTGGGCAAGGATCGGGTAGAACGCATCTGGCGTCGCGAAGGGCTGAAGGTTCCGCAGAAGCAGAAGCCACGAGGGCGGTTGTGGCTCAACGACGGGTCGTGCGTACGGCTGCGGCCGGAGCGGCCCAATCATGTCTGGTCCTACGATTTCGTCAGCACCTATACGCATGACGGCAGGACAGTACGCATGCTGAATCTCATCGACGAGTTCACGCGGAAGTGCCTGGCGATCCGTCCTCGACGTAGGTTGAACAGTCGGAACGTGATCGAGGTTGTGGCCGACGCCATGATCGAGCACGGAATCCCGGAACATATTCGCTCGGACAATGGCCCGGAGTTCATAGCCCAGAAGTTGCGGAACTGGCTGACGGACGTAGGAACGAAGACGCTGTACATCGAACCGGGCTCGCCTTGGGAAAATGGTTACTGTGAGAGTTTCAACTCGAAGCTGCGCGACGAATTTCTGAACGGAGAAATCTTCTACTCGCTGAAAGAAGTGCAGGTGCTGGCGGAACGTTGGCGCGTCTATTACAACACGGTGAGGCCACACTCTTCACTAGGCTATCGACCACCGGCACCAGCAGCCCAGCAGAGGCAAGCAAATACGGGGCATGGAAAACTGGAAAGCAAAGAACGCTTTCCACTTTCCCACACCCCTGACTGCGGCGGGATAAGTACCGAACTCGCTGCGCTACACTAATATTCCACTTGGTACAAAATATCGGGCAGGCCACAAGGTTCTCGAGTTCGGAGTCAGGCTCTCGCTCCTCCTTATCAGCGCTCTCATCCATCGCGGAAGGATATGCATCTATACGAAAGCAATGGACTGACTCCATCCACTCCACGAAACGTCTGACATATAAGTTGCTTAATTGCGAGAGATGGAGTGCCGATGGCCTGCCCGATATTTTGTACCAAGTGGAATATTAGTGTAGCGCAGCGAGTTCGCTACTTATCCCGCCGCAGTCAGGGGTGTGGGAAAGTGGAAAGTGTTCTTTGCTTTCCAGTTTTCCATGCCCCGTATTTGCTTGCCTCTGCTGGGTTGCTGGTGCCGGTGGTCGATAGCCTAGTGAAGAGTGTGGCCTCACCGTGTTGTAATAGACGCGCCAACGTTCCGCCAGCACCTGCACTTCTTTCAGCGAGTAGAAGATTTCTCCGTTCAGAAATTCGTCGCGCAGCTTCGAGTTGAAACTCTCACAGTAACCATTTTCCCAAGGCGAGCCCGGTTCGATGTACAGCGTCTTCGTTCCTACGTCCGTCAGCCAGTTCCGCAACTTCTGGGCTATGAACTCCGGGCCATTGTCCGAGCGAATATGTTCCGGGATTCCGTGCTCGATCATGGCGTCGGCCACAACCTCGATCACGTTCCGACTGTTCAACCTACGTCGAGGACGGATCGCCAGGCACTTCCGCGTGAACTCGTCGATGAGATTCAGCATGCGTACTGTCCTGCCGTCATGCGTATAGGTGCTGACGAAATCGTAGGACCAGACATGATTGGGCCGCTCCGGCCGCAGCCGTACGCACGACCCGTCGTTGAGCCACAACCGCCCTCGTGGCTTCTGCTTCTGCGGAACCTTCAGCCCTTCGCGACGCCAGATGCGTTCTACCCGATCCTTGCCCACCGGCCAGCCCGCTTCCCGCAACAATGCGGTGATGCGGCGATAACCGTAGCGGCCATATTGGCTAGCCAACGCGAGAATGGCCCGGGTCAAAGCATCTTCATCGTCCCGTTGCGAGTAAGCATGGTTACATATTATACGGGCAGCGACTAGTTTCATCTGCAAAGTCCACTAAGGCCGCCCTACAAAAAAACGCACCCGCAAACGCGGATGCGTCTGAAACTTCGCGAAACTAAAACGGATTATTTTTCTTCGTTGCCGCCGCTGGCTGCTTCGCCTTCGGCAGGAGCGGCGCCACCCTGAGCCTGGGCTTCTTCCATCGCCTTACGCGTCTCTTCGGCACGCTTGGCACGCATTTCGGCGCGCTTCTGGCGCTTCTCATCCAGCGTCTTCTCGCTGCCCAGCAACTCGACGAAGGCCTTCTCGCCACCATCACCCTTGCGGAAGCCGGAGTGAATGATGCGGAGATAGCCGCCTTCGCGATCGCCGTATCGCGGTGAGATGCTGTCGAACAGCTTGTCGACAGACTCACGCGTCATCAGGTAGGACGCAGCCAGCCGACGCGCCGCCACGTCGCCGCGCTTGCCCAGGGTGATCATCTTTTCCACGTGGGGACGCATCGCCTTGGCCTTGGTAATGGTGGTCTCGATGCGCTCTTCCACGATCAACGAGGTCACCAGGTTACGCAGCAGCGCGCGCCGATGCGAGGTATTCCGTCCCAGTTTCCATCCTGCTCTACGATGACGCATTTTCGTAATCCTTAAATACGTTGTCAGTTGTCGGTCGTCAGTTTGCCGGTGAAAACCGACAGCCTTGATAATCCCCGAGCGGTGAAATCTATGCGCCCGTAGCTAGTTGCTAATAGCTAGTTGCTCGTTGCTAACCGACAACTGACAACTGCCCACCGACAACTGCTTAGTAATTCGGTTCCATGCCGCCGTAGTTCGCCGTCGCCAGACCCGCGCCGGACATCGATCCGCTTCCGGGCACGGCATTGCCGTGCTCGTCGATCTTCATGCCCAGGCTCAGGCCCATCGAGGAGAGGATCTCCTTGATCTCGTTCAGCGACTTGCGGCCAAAATTCTTGGTCTTCAGCATTTCCGCTTCGGTCTTCTGCACCAGCTCGCCGATGGTCTGGATATTCGCGTTCTTCAGGCAGTTGTAGCTGCGCACAGAAAGCTCCAGCTCTTCGACCGAGCGGTTCAGGTTCTCGTTGCGGATCTCCGGCTTGTCGGAGGCGCCGGCGGCTTGCGCCTCCAGCTCCTCCTCGAAGTTGATGAAGATGTTCATGTGGTCCTTAAGCAGCTTCGCCGCCAGGCCCAGCGCGTCGGCCGGAGTGACCGAGCCGTTCGTCCAGATCTCGATGGCCAGCTTGTCGTAGTCGGTGATCTGACCCAGACGAGCAGCTTCCACCGAGTAATTGCACTTGCGGACAGGCGAGTGAACCGAGTCGATCGGAATGAATCCCAGACCGAGGTCCTCGTCGAAGTTCTTGTCCGCCGAAACATAGCCGCGACCCTTCTTCAGCCGCATTTCCATGTCGAGCTTGCCGCCTTCGCTGATGGTCGCGATGTAGACGTCCTTGTCGAGCACTTCGACGTCGGCGTCGGCTTCGATCATGCCCGAGGTCACCACACCCGGCTGATCGGCGCGCAGATAAATCGCCTTCGGCGCATCACCATTGAGGCGGAAGGGAATCTGCTTCAGGTTGAGGATGATGTCGGTGGCGTCCTCGACCACTCCGGGGATCGACTGGAACTCGTGCAACACGCCTTCGATCTTTACCGCCGTAACGGCAGCGCCTTCGATCGAGGAGAGCAACACGCGGCGCAGCGCATTGCCGATGGTCGTTCCAAACCCGCGTTCGAACGGCTGTGCCCAAAAGTGACCGTACTTGTCGGTCAGTGTTTCGGTATCGGTAGCCAGCCGTTTCGGTTTCTGAAAGCCTTTCCAAAGCATTCGTGACTCCTTTTCTCTTCGGACCGTGCTGCCAGCGGCTGCAGAGGCCGGCTGATCTGGCGCGAAGTCTGTGGCGGTAGAACTGAGGTTCATCCGCCTTGTTGTTCTGTCGCCCCTAAAGGGGCTCGTCTCAAAAATTGAACTCTTACCCAGCGCCGAAGCGCTGGGCTAAGCTCTTCCATCCCGCTTCGCGGGACTCGGATACTTCCCGTATCCGTTTCGAGTGCATGTTCAACATGCAATGTACAAACATCCGTGAACAGCGCACCCGATGCACAACTTCGCAGCGCTTTAGGCACTCGACGGTCTTGCTAAATGCCAAGTGCCAAGCGCTAATTGCTGCTTTACTTGCTGTAAAGTTCGACGATCAGCTGCTCGTTGATGGGCAGGTTGATGTCTTCGCGCTTGGGCAGCGCCAGCACCCGGCCCTTGTAACCGTCGCGATCGACTTCCAGCCATGCCGGCGGAGCCTGATGGCTGGCAAATTCCTTCGCGATCTCGAGCATCGCGAGCTTGTTGCTGCTCTCGCGGACTGCGATCTCGTCGCCTACGTGCACCTGGAACGAAGGAATGTTGACCTTGCGGCCGTTCACGACGACGTGCCCGTGACGCACCAACTGACGCGCCTGACGGCGCGCTACGGCAAAGCCCAGACGGTAGACAACGCTGTCCAGACGGCGCTCCAGTTGCTGCAACAGAATTTCGCCGGTGACACCCTTGGCGCGGGCGGCCTTCTCGAAGTAATTACGGAACTGGCCTTCCTGCGCGAAGTACATGCGCTTCGCCTTCTGCTTTTCGCGAAGCTGCAGGCCGTAGCCGACGATCTTGGCCTTGCGATCTTTACCGTGCTGGCCGGGAGCGAAATTGCGCTTCTCGATCGGACATTTGTCGGTGAAGCACTTTCCACCCTTGAGGAACAACTTCATGCCTTCGCGACGGCAAAGGCGGCATACTGCGTCTTTGTATCGTGCCAAGTTACCTTCTCCTAATAGTAGACAGTGGCTAGTGGATCGTGGTTACGGTTTGGCCGCCTATCGCACTGATCCAACTACTTCACCTGCGATAGATCGGTTTACAGGATTGGCAGTCCCTTCTTCCCGATCAGAACTCAATGGTCTAGCGGATCCAGTTGTCCAGTTCCCCAGCGCTCGAAGCGCTGGCTATCAAGTCGCCGTTCCGTCAGGCGATACTGGACTTAGATCCGGCTTAAGTCCGGTAAGCAAGTACCAGCCCTCATGCAGCTACGGCACTGACCTACTATCCACTGCTTCTTAGACCCTGCGTCGCTTCGGCGGACGGCAGCCGTTATGCGGAACCGGCGTCACGTCCTTGATCGACCGGACATCCAGCCCGGAGGACGCCAGCGCGCGTACTGCCGACTCACGTCCCGAACCCGGGCCGCTCACGCGCACATCCACGCTGCGCATGCCGTGATCGCGCGCCTGGTTGGCGGCGTTCGCTGCGGCCTGCTGCGCGGCGAAGGGAGTGCCCTTGCGCGATCCGCGGAAGCCCAGCGATCCCGAACTCTTCCACGACACGGTGTTGCCGTTCGGGTCGGTGATGGTGACGATGGTGTTGTTGAAGGACGCCTGCACATGCACCAAGCCGTGAGGAATGTGCTTGCGCTCCTTCTTCTTGAACTTCTTCGTCTTGCCCTTCTTGTCGCCTGCGGCGGAACCTGCTTTAGCCATGGATTATGTCTTCCCCGTCGCTTTCTTCTTATTGGCTACCGTGCCCTTGCGCGGTCCCTTACGGGTGCGGGCGTTGGTATGGGTGCGCTGGCCGCGAACCGGCAGGCTGCGGCGATGACGATACCCGCGGTAGGAGCCGATTTCGATCAGACGCTTGATGTGCATCGTAACGTCTTTACGCAGATCGCCTTCGACGTTGCCGCCCTCTTCGATGACCTGACGGATGCGGTTGACCTCATCCTCGTTCAGATCGCTGACCTTCTTGGTGGACTCAACATTCGCCGAGCCCAGAATCTCGGCCGAGCGCGAATTTCCGATGCCGAAGATGTAGGTCAGCGCGATCTTGATGTGCTTGTTGCGCGGAAGATCCACGCCTGCAATACGTGCCATTAGTTACTCCGCAGACTGCCGTTAGCATTTGGCACTTGGCATTTGGCCAAATGCTAATTGCTAAGTGCTAAATGCTTATCCCTGTCTCTGTTTGTGCTTCGAGTTTTCGCAGATCACGCGGACCACACCGTGGCGGCGAATCACCTTGCACTTATCGCAAATCTTCTTTACCGATGCCCTTACCTTCATGATGCTTTTTAATTCCCTTCGAAATCCTGTCGTCCCTACGGGACTCGGCTCAGCTTGTCATCTCACCCAGCATTCCGCTTCGCCCCATGCTGGGCTACGTTGTTCCGCCCTTCGGGCTCAATCTCTGCCAGCACAACCAGCGAAGTTAATCCCCGCTTATTTGCTGTTCAAAGCTTCATGGTCGTCGCCATATTCTTGAAGCAGCACACGGCGAGTCACACTGGCCACTGGCAACTGCTCATTTATAGCGATACACGATGCGGCCGCGGGTCAGATCGTAGGGCGATAACTCCACCGCTACCCGGTCGCCCGGAAGTATGCGGATGAAGTTCTTGCGCATCTTGCCGGAGACGTGCGCCAGCACCTGATGCTTGTTCTCCAGCTCCACTCGAAACATCGCATTGGGCAGGGGTTCAACCACCACTGCCATTACTTCAATCGCGTCTTCCTTACTCATTCACACCCAGTTGTCAGTTGCCAGTTGTCGGTTGTCAGTGGCTCAGCTGACATCGCATGCAACTCTATCGATTCTGTTCGCTAGTTGCTAATCGCTAGCTGCATTGCTTACCGACAACTGACAACCGACCACTGGCTCACTACTCCGTCAAAATCACCGGCCCATTCTTCGTTACCGCGATGCAGTGTTCGAAGTGGGCGCTATAGCTTCCGTCTTCCGTGACCGCTGTCCACTTATCGTCCAGCAGCCTGGTCTCCGGACGCCCCATGTTCACCATGGGCTCGATGGCAATCACCATGCCGTCGCGCAGCTTCGGACCGTGTCCCGGCTTGCCATAGTTCGGAACCTGCGGATCTTCGTGCAGCCGCGTCCCGATACCGTGTCCCACAAACTCGCGCACTACGCTGAAGCCGTTGGCTTCTACCACTTGCTGCACGGCGGCGCCAACATCGCCAACGGTATTGCCGACTACCGCGGCCTGGATACCCTGGGCCAGCGAATCGCGAGTCACATCCAGCAGCTTCTGCAACTCCGGCGTAATCTCGTCGCCTACCGGGACCGTGATCGCCGAATCCCCGTAGTAGCCGTCGAGCACCACGCCGCAATCGATGGAGACGATATCGCCGGCCTTCAGCACCCGCTTTTCCGACGGGATGCCGTGAACGATCTCGCTGTTCACCGAGGTACACAGCACGCAGGGATAATCGTAATAACCCTTGAATGCCGGCTTCGCGCCCAGGTCCTTGATCTTGCGTTCGGCCACTCGCTCCAGATCCATCGTGGAGCGGCCCGGCGCTACTGCTTCTCTCGTCGCTTCCAGAACCTGCCGCACGATGTGCCCGGCGCGGCGCATTTTCTCGATCTCGGAAGACGACTTACAAACGATTGACATTCTCTATCGCGCGAAACGCCTGCGCCATTACCTCTTCCACCGGCTGTTCGCCATTGACCTCAACCAGCCGTCCCTTAGCCCGGTAATAATCCACCAGGGGCAGCGTCTGCTGGTCATACGCCTTCATGCGTTCGACGAAGACGCTTTCCTCATCGTCACGGCGCGTCACAAGTGCCGTGCCATCAACATCACAGATGCCCTGGACTTTGGGGGGCTGGGAGTAGACGTTGTAAATCCGCCCGCAGGTGGGACACGAACGACGTCCGGTAACACGTTCACGTAGAACATTATAGTCTACTATCAGCCGTATCACAACCGGAGCCGCACAGGCCTGCTGAGCAGCTAAATCGCCTACTTTACAGCTCCGCATCTTCTCCAGCTGCGCGTCCAACCACTCCGCCTGAGGCACCGTCCGGGGAAACCCGTCCAGGATGAACCCGCGACAGCAATCCGCGTCCTGCAGCCGGTCCGCCACCATGTCGCAAACCAGTTCATCCGGAACCAGGTCGCCGCGATCCATGATCGCCTTGGCCTTCATGCCCAGCTCCGTGTTCCGGGCCACGTTCGCCCGCAGAATGTCTCCGGTGGAGATCTGCGGAATGTCGAACGTCGACGCAATCAGCTTAGCCTGCGTTCCTTTGCCGGCCGCCGGAGGTCCCAGCAGAATGATGGGACCGGTTATGCGCGCATTCGCCTGTACGCCCACAGCCGAGGAAGTCTGCACTCCCATGTTGCTAACCTCAGAGCGACTTGGCATTTGGCAGCTTCGAGCCAGTTGCTCCGTTCCCAACGACCAGCACTCAGCAGTCAGCACCTTCCAACCCTATGAGATTTCGACAGCACCGCCTCAGCGCATTGCTAACTGCTAAGTGCTAGATGCTAGCTGCTTCTTACCACGTCGCCCTGCGCCCGCGGACGCGTCCGCTGCGCGGGGTGAAGCCTTCGTAATGCCGCATCACCAGCTGCGACTCGACCTGGTTGATCGTGTCCATCGCCACGCCCACTACGATCAGCAGCGAGGTGCCGCCGAAGTAGAAGTTCACGCCCAGACCGTTGGTCACCCAGTTCGGCAGCCGTTCGAAGAACGCGCCCACGGGGCCCCACAGGTGGTTAAGGCGGATACCGGCGATCATCCACTCCGGGATGAACGAGATCAGGATCAGGTACAGCGCGCCCACCAGGGTGATGCGCGTCAGAATGTCGTTGATGTAGGTCGCCGTGCGCGCGCCCGGCCGAATGCCCGGGATGAATCCGCCGTACTTCCGCATGTTGTCGGCAACCTCGGTCGGGTTGAAGACAATCGACACGTAGAAGTACGCGAAGAAGATGATGCCGACCGCATAGAGCAGCGTGTACATCGGCTCGCCCCACTGCAGCGCGCGCAGCATCGGGCCGAAGAAACGGTTGTCCTTGCATGAACGCTCCCGCCGTCTGCGGCAAGGTCAACACCGACGACGCGAAGATGACCGGCATAACGCCGCCGGAGTTCACGCTCAGCGGCAGGTGCGTGGACTGGCCGCCCATCACCTTACGTCCCACGACGCGCTTGGCGTACTGCACCGGAATGCGGCGTTCGCTGCGTTCCACGAAGACGATGAACGCGACCACCGCGACCATCAGCACAACCAGCATCAGCATGGCCGGCACGGTAAACGCGCCCCAGGCCTGCGACTGCAGCCTTGGCAAACAGGTCGGCGACGCCACGCGGCAGACCAACCACGATGCCGGCGAAGATCAGCAGCGACATGCCGTTGCCGATGCCGCGCTCGGTGATCTGCTCGCCCAGCCACATGATGAAGACGCTGCCCGTGGTGAGCGTCAGCATGGTCATCAGCACAAAACCAGCTCCCGGATTCACCACGAATCCGGGCTGCCTCTGCAGCGTATAAGCGATACCCAGCGACTGCACCGCGCTCAAACCCAGGGTCAGGTAGCGCGTCCACTGGGTGATCTTCTTGCGTCCCAGTTCGCCTTCCTTCTGCAGCTTGGCCAGCGGTTCGTAGACCACGGTCATCAACTGCAGAATGATGGATGCCGTGATGTACGGCATGATGCCCAGGGCGAAGACGGTCAGGCGACGCAACTGGCCGCCGCTAAACAGGTCGACGAAGCCCAGGAAGCTGCCACGGTTCTGATCGAAGAACTGCGCCAGCTTGTCGGCGTTGATGCCCGGCGTCGGAATGTGACCGCCCAGGCGATAAACCGCCAGCAGCCCAAGCGTGAACAGAATGCGCTTTCGCAGATCGGGAACGCGGAATACGTTGGCTAACTTCTCGAGCATATAACCTCAGTTGCCAGTTGCCAGTTGTCAGTGGTCAGTGATCAGCACGACCTACGGCAACGCCAACAATACGCGAAACAACCAATCACTTCACCATCAGCGCCCAGCAGTCCAATCGGCCAACTGACAACTGACTACTGGCTACTGACTACAGTACTTGTACCTTGCCGCCGGCCTTCTCGATCTTTTCCTGGGCCGTCTTGGAAAACTTGTGCGCGTGCACGGTGAACGCCTTCGACACTTCGCCCTGTCCCAGCACCTTTACCAGCGCCTTCTTGGAGCTCACCATCCCGGCCTTGCGCAGAACTTCGGGAGTGATCTCTCCGGCGCTCAAGGTGGACAGCTTCTCCAGGTTCACCACTTCGTACTCGGTGCGGAAGATGTTGGTGAAGCCGCGCTTGGGCAAGCGGCGATGCAACGGCATCTGGCCGCCTTCAAATCCGCGCATGATGCGCGAACCGCTGCGCGAGCGCTGACCTTTGTGGCCGCGGGTCGACGTCTTGCCCATGCCCGAACCCATACCACGGCCGACGCGCTTGCGATTCTCCGAAGACTTGCGGGGTGCTCTCAGTGTGCTTAAATTCATTTTCGACCTCAGTTGTCAGTTGTCAGTTGTCATGTTGTCAGTTGAAAAACCACGTTCAGCGCGCTTTTCCACCGCCCATCCAGGGCCATCGCCGATTGTCTCTAACTGACAACTGACAACCGGCAACTGACAACTATTTCACGATCTCTACCAGGTGCGGCACCTTCGCCACCATGCCGCGGATCGAGGGCGTGTCTTCGCGCTCCACCACCTGGTTCAAGCGGGTGAAGCCCAGTCCCTTGATCACCAGCTTCTGCTTCACCGGCGCCGCAATCGCCGAGCGAACCCACTTCAGCTGCATCTTGGTTCCGGCGCTTGGCGGCCTTGACTTCTGTCTTTCTTGCGAATGCGCGCCATGATTACAGCTCCTCGACCGTCTTGCCCGCGCATCGCCGCCACGTCCTTACGATCGCGCAGCTTGCCCAGCGCGTTGAACGTAGCCTTGATCACGTTGTGCGGGTTGGTGGTTCCAATGGATTTGGTCAGCACGTTCTGAATTCCGGCCGAGGTCATCACCGCGCGCACCGCGCCGCCGGCGATCACTCCGGTTCCTTCCGGAGCCGGCTTCAGCAGCACCATGCCCGAGCCGTAGCGGCCCAGCACCTGGTGCGGAATCGTGGTCTGCGTCAGGTTCACGCGCAGCAGGTTCTTCTTGGCCGACTCGATGCCCTTGCGGATGGCCTGCGGAACTTCCTTCGCCTTGCCGGAGCCGTAACCGACGACCGCCGAGCCCGGATCGCCCACCACCACCAGCGCCGCGAACGACAAGTTCTTGCCGCCCTTGACGACCTTGGTGACGCGGTTGATCGAGACCACCTGGTCCTTCAGCTGGTACTGACCGGCGTCAAGCTTCTTCTTTACTGTTGGCATTACCTTCGTGTCTCCCGGCATCGCTTACGATGCCTTCAAATTCTCTGTCATCCTGAGCGGAGGCGCGCGTCGAAGGACCCTATTTCGATCTGCCGTCCCTACGGGACTCAGCCTTCTCTCCGCTCTACCCAGCGCTCACGCGCTGGGCTAATGTTGTTTCGCCCTTCGGGCTAGCAGTAGCTACTGACAACTGACAACCGGCCACTGATAACTGCCCTTAAAACTCTAAGCCCGCTTCGCGCGCCGCATCGGCCAGGGCCTTGACGCGTCCGTGATACAGATAGCCGCCGCGATCGAACACCACCTTGTTGATGCCCTTCTCCTTGGCGCGCTCGGCGATCAGCTTGCCCACTTCCTTCGCCGAGGCTACGTTGCCGCCGGTAGGCCGCTTGTCGCCCTTGATGCCCTTGCCCTTCTCAACTGAAGTGGCCGCGACCAGCGTTACACCCTGCGCGTCGTCGATGACCTGCGCATAGATGTGGTTCTCCGAGCGATACACATTCAGCCGCGGACGCTGCTGGTGCCCGCCAGCTTCTTGCGGATGCGGGTATGAACCTTCTGCCGCGTCTGATCTTTTGAAGTCTTCGAAATCATCTCTTTTTCCTTTTCCCGGGTTTCCGAACCGGGTAACGGTGGCCGAAGCCCATCCCGTCAACAATCGCTCTTGGCTTTTCGCTTTTCGCTCGGAGCGATCAGCTGTCCGAACTGACAACTGACAACCGGCAACTGACAACTACTTCGCTCCGGTCTTGCCGACCTTCTTCTTCAGGCGCTCGTTGGTGTAGCGCACGCCCTTGTTCTTGTACGGATCGGGCGGACGCAGGCTGCGCATTTCGGCAGCAACAAATCCCACCTTCTGCCGGTCGATGCCGCTCACCGTCAAGTGCGTCAGCTTGGGATCGATGGCCACTTCGATGCCACCGGGCAGCGGATACTCGATGGGGTGCGAATATCCCAGCGTGAACACCACTGTGCCCTTGCCCTTCATCTCGGCGCGATAACCGATGCCGACGATGTCCAGTTCCTTGGTCCAGCCCTTGGTGACGCCTTCCACCGAGTTGTTGACCAGCGCGCGCACCAGACCGTGAACCGCGGCCTTGGAATCATCCTCGCGCACGACGTTCAGCACGCCGTCGCTCTGTTCCAGCCGGACGCCGCCCGGCATGTGGGTAATGACTTCGCCCTTGGGGCCCTTCACGCGGACCGTGTTGCCCTCGATGGCGTAGGTCACGCCCTTGGGCAACGGGATCGGCTTCTTTCCAATTCGAGACATATCATTCAGCCTTTGGCTATCAGCTCTTAGCTCTTAGCAAACTCTAAAACCATTGTCATCCTGAGCGGAGGCGCGCTGCTTTGCGCGCCGGAGTCGAAGGACCCCTATCGCGCCCAGATTAGTAAATCTCGCACAGCACTTCGCCGCCGACGCCTTCTTTGCGCGCCTGGCGGCCAGTCATCACGCCCTTGGGCGTGGTCAGAATATTGATTCCCAAGCCGCCCAGAATGCGCGGAATCTCGCTGTGCCCCACGTAGACGCGGCAACCGGGACGCGACACACGCTTCAGGTCGGAGATCGGCGACGATGTTGTCCGAGCTGTACTTCAAGTACACGCGCAGGACCTTGCGGCCCTCTTCGTCCGTTGGCTTGTAGTTCGAGATGTAGCCCTCTTCCTTCAGAATGCGGGCAATCTCCACCTTCAGCTTGGAATGTGGGACGTCCACCTTCTGCTGGCGCGCCTTGATGGCGTTACGAACTCTGGTTAAAAAATCCGAGACCGGATCGGTCAAACTCATGCTTTGCTTCTCCTGATATCGTCGCCCGTTCGCTTACTCACCCTGTATCAGGGTGCCGCCGGAAGCGGATATTCGTAAGAACCAGCCGCGACGAACTTACTACCCAACTAGCCGCTAGTTGCCAGCCACTAGTCGTTGTTTACCAGCTCGACTTAGCAACCCCGGGAATCTCGCCCCGAAGAGCCAGATCGCGGAAGTGCAGCCGGCAAAGGCCGAACTTGCGCAGATACGCGCGCGAACGTCCGCAGATCTTGCAGCGATTGTGCTGCCGGGTCGAGAACTTGGGTTTCTTATTCGACTTGGCGATTTGTGATGTTCTAGCCATGTTTCCTTTTTCGCTCTTCGCTATTAGCTTTTCGCTCTTCGCGAAATCCAAATTTGTTATCCCAGGCTAGTCTCTAACCCCTAGCCCCTAATCCCTTATTTACTGCCCCGGCTGCCGGAACGGCATTCCCATGCGCTTCAGCAGCGAGCGCGCCTGGTCGTCGCTTCCCGCCGAGGTCACGATCGTGATGTTCATGCCCTTCGTCTTCTCGACCTTCGAGTAATCGATCTCCGGGAAGATCAACTGATCGCGCACACCCAGGGTGTAATTGCCACGTCCGTCAAACGACTTGGTGGGCACGCCGCGGAAGTCACGAACACGCGGCAGAGCCACATTCACCAGGCGATCGAAGAACTCGTACATGCGGTCGCCGCGCAGCGTGACCATCACACCGATGGGCATGCCCTCACGAACCTTGAACGCCGCGATCGACTTCCGGGCCTTGGTGATGACCGGCTTCTGGCCGGTGATCTGGCCAACTTCGGTGGCCGCCGGATCGATCAGCTTCGCGTTCTGCGTCGCCTCGCCTACACCCATGTTCACGATGATCTTCTCCAGCTTGGGAGCAGCCATCGGATTCTCGATGCCGAGTTCCTTCATCAGCGCCGGCTGAATCTCTTTGTAGTAGCGGTCGCGCATGCGCGCGGTCTGGCGATTGTTCGCCTTGGGACGCGCCGGCTTTCCACCCGGCTCCGTGCCGGCAGCTTCTACTTTCTCCGCCTTGGGCTTTTTCCCTTGCGGCTTCGCCTGCCCGTCCTGCTGCGCCTTCTGTTTCTTCTCGTCTGCCATTTTCTCTGCTTCTACCTTTCTCACGGTTTCGGCGTTGTAGCCGGTTCGTGAGGGAATCAATTTTGCAAATCGGCCGTTAGCACTTGGCATTTGGCCAAAACTCGCCGATTCGATGGACCGCTCGAGCCCTGCGACTTGGCCAAGTGCTAAATGCCAAGCGCTCAATGCGCTTTTATTTCTCCAGCGTATTGCCGCAGCGCTTGCACACCCGCACATGGCGATCGCCGTGCATGTTCATGTCCCACCCGCACCGGCCGGTTGCAGGACTTGCACATCAGCATCACGTTGCTGATGGAGATCGCGCTCTCCTGCTCGGCGATGCCGCCCTTTATGTTTTTCTGCGGGATTCGGGCGCACGTTCTTCTTCACCATCGCGACGTGCTCAACCAGCACCTTGCCTTCGTCCGGCATCACGCGCAGCACGCGGCGCTGCTTGCCTTTGTCCCGGCCCGGTAATCACCCGCACTTCATCGTTGCGGCGAATGTCGACTGTCTTCTGCATAATTGTTCAATCCTCTATGCGACTTGCTGCTGGCCCTTAGCAATTAGCATTTGGCACTTAGCTAAATCGCTCAACTCGTCTGCCCTGCTTGGCGTGGCACGCGCCCTACTAACTGCCAAGTGCCCACTGCCATCGCCGCTCCTACAGTACTTCCGGCGCCAGGGAAACAATCTTCAAAAACTTCTTCTCACGCAGCTCGCGGGCCACCGGACCGAAGACGCGCGTGCCTACCGGCTCATGCTGATCGTTGATCAGCACCGCCGCATTCTGATCGAAGCGGATGTAGGTGCCGTCACGCCGGCGATGCTCCTTGCGAGTGCGCACGATCACGGCCTTCACCACCGTGCCCTTCTTGGCGGTGCCGTCGGGAGAAGCTTCCTTCACCGCGGCGGTGATGACGTCGCCCAATCCGGCGACCAGGCCGGTAGAACCGCCCAGCGGCAGAATCATCTGCAGCTTGCGCGCGCCGGAGTTGTCGGCGACGTCGAGCATGGTTCTCATCATGACTGCCATTGTCTTGTCTCCTTCGAACCTGGGTGCCCCATCCTCGTCGCCGTCTGTTGGCGACAGGGTGGGTTAAGCCGGCTTCTCTTCCGACCGGCGCTACCAGCGCGGCACGCTGCACCACTTCCTTCAGCTGCCACCGCTTCAGCTTGGACAGCGGACGCGTCTCTTCGATCTTCACGAAGTCGCCGACATGCGCCGTGCTTGTCTTCGTCGTGGGCGTAAAATTTCTTGCTGCGCGCCACCACCCGCTTGTAGAAGGGATGCGCTTTCTGCCGCCGCACTTCGACTACGATGGTCTTCGCCATCTTGGTCGACACCACTTTGCCGATCAGGGTCTTGCGCCGGCCCGCAGCCGTCTCGTTCGTTGTTGTTGTCGTTTCGGCCATGGCTTACTTTTTCTCCGTTGCAGCCTTCTTCGTGGCCGCCTTCTTCTTCGCCGGTGCTGGCGCGCTCTGGGCGACGGCCGTTCCATTGCCGGAAGCAATCTGCTTCTGGCGGATAACGGTCTGCACGCGCGCGATGTCCTTCTTCAGCTCGCGAATCTTCTTCAAGCTCTCGGTCTGCCCCATCTTCAGCTGAAACTTCATCTTGAACAGCTGGTCAGCCAGCTCGCGCTGCTGATGGTTCAGTTCGATATCGGTGAGGTTACGAATCTTGTCTACATTCATTGTGAAATCCAGTTGTCGGTTGCCAGTTGCCGGTTGTCAGTTTTTGCTGACCATCCTCGCCGGTTCACTCGACTTGTCTCGCCGTCACTCGCCGGTCTTAACTGACAACTGACAACCGGCCACTGACAACTGCTTTAGTGAATGTTCTCGCGCTTCACGAACTTCGTCCGCAGCGGCAGCTTGTGCGAAGCCAGGCGCATGGCCTCGGTCGCATCGGCCACCGAGACCCCTTCCATCTCGAAGAGGATCTTGCCCGGGCGAACCACTGCGACCCAGTGATCCGGAGCGCCTTTGCCCTTACCCATACGGGTTTCGGCAGGCTTCTTGGTGACTGGCTTGTCCGGAAACAACCGAATCCAGATCTTGCCGCCACGCTTGACGAAACGGGTCATGGCCACACGGCTGGCTTCAATCTGCCGGTCGGTAATCCAGCCCGGCTCCAGAACCTTCAGCCCGTAATCGCCGAACGACAACTCGCCGCCGCGCCACGCCTTGCCACACATACGACCGCGCTGCTGCTTGCGGTACTTAACTTTCTTTGGCATCAACATAATCAGTTCCCAGTTGTCAGTTGTCAGTTGATTGCATCTGCCTGACTCCGCCTGACTATTCTTTTTCGTTCCCGCTCGCAGATCTCTGTCGGAACCACCTCGTCCATCGCCGTTTCTGACAACCGACAACTGGCAACTGACAACTGCTGTTAAAACGCTCCGCGCTGTGCAGCCTGCGGCTCGCGACGCTTCTCGCGATAAATCTCGCCCTTGTAGACCCACACCTTCACGCCGATCACGCCGTACGTGGTGCGCGCCTCGGTGAAGCCGTAGTCGATGTCGGCGCGCAGCGTGTGCAGCGGCAGACGACCCTGCAGGTACCACTCGGAGCGCGCGATTTCGTTGCCGTTCAGGCGGCCGCTGACGCGCACCTTGATCCCCTTGCAGCCAAAGCGCAGCGCCGAATCCACGGCCTTACGCATGGCGCGGCGGAAGCCGACACGCTTTTCCAGCTGCAGCGCGATGTTCTCCGACACCAGCTGCGCATCAAGCTCAGGCTTGTGCACTTCCTGGATATCGACGTAGACCTCGCGGTTGGTGCGCTTCTGGATCTCCTGCTTCAGCTTGTCGATCTCAGCGCCCTTGCGGCCGATGATGATGCCCGGACGCGCGGTGCGGATGATGATCCGCAGCTTGTTGCCGGGACGCTCGATCTCGATGGAGCTGACGCCGGCGGACTTCAGCTTGTCCTTCAGCTCAGCCTTCAGCTTGTAGTCCTCGAGCAGCAACTTGTCGTAGTCGCGCACCACGAACCAGCGCGATCTCCACGGCTTGGTGACGCCCAGGCGAAATCCGTATGGATGGACTTTCTGTCCCATAGTCTCCTACTTTTTCTTGGCGGGCTTCTTGCCCGCAAACTTTTTGGCCGGAGCTTTCTTCGCCGCCGACTTCTTGGCCGGCGCCTTCTTGGCAGCCGTCTTCTTCTTCGCCGCGCTCTTGGCCGGAGCACCCGCTTCGACCTTCTGCACCAAGTCAGCCTTGTGACCGTTGGTCGAAACCTTCTCCGCCAGCGCGATCTCGATGTGCGAGATGCGACGCTGATAGCGATATGCACGGCCCATCGGCGCCGGACGAATGCGCTTCATGCGCGGGCCTTCATTGGCGATGGCGCGGGCCACGATCAGCCGGTCGACATCGACATCCAGACCCTTCTCGGCGCTGACGTAGTTGGCGTTCTCAACCGCCGAGCGCAGAAGCTTGTAAAGCTTCGGCGAAATGCCCTTCTTGTTGAACTGCAGCGTATCCAGCGCCTCTTCCACCCGGCGGCCCTTGATCAGGGCGAGCACCAGGCGCGCTTTTTGCGGCGAGACACGCACGTAATTCAGTTTGGCTGTGAATTCCATGTCGCTTCCTTATCTCGCCGGCGCCGGCTTGGCTGAGGTTTCCGTTGCCGCCTTCACCGAGTGGCCCTTGAACGTGCGGGTCATGCTGAACTCGCCCAGCTTGTGGCCCACCATGTTTTCGGTGACATACACCGGGATGAACTTCTTTCCGTTGTGCACCGCCAGCGTGTGTCCCACCATCTCCGGAATGACCGTGGAGCGGCGCGACCAGGTGCGCACGACCTTCTTCTCATTGCGCGCGTTCATCTGATCGATCTTCACCTGCAGGTGCGAATCAATGAACGGGCCCTTCTTGGTTGAACGTGCCATATCGTCTCAGTCCTACTTCTGTCTGCGGTTCACGATGAACTTATCGGTCCGCTTGTTGTTACGAGTCTTGTAGCCACGGGTCGGCTGTCCCCACGGAGTCACCGGATGACGTCCACCGCTGGTCTTGCCTTCACCACCGCCATGCGGATGGTCGACCGGATTCATGACCACGCCGCGATTGGTCGGGCGGCGTCCCAGCCAGCGCGTACGGCCGGCCTTGCCGATAGAAACGTTTTCGTGATCCGTGTTGCCCACCTGGCCCACGGTCGCCATGCAATCCACCAGCACCTTGCGGGTTTCGCCGGAAGGCAGCTTCAACAGCGCGTAGTCGCCTTCTTTCGCGACCAGCTGCGCCTGCGCTCCCGCCGAACGCGCCATCTGCGCGCCCTTGCCCGGCTTCAGCTCGATGTTGTGCACCGTCGTGCCGGGAGGAATGTTGCGCAGCGGCAGAGCATTACCCACCAGGATGTCGGCTTCAGGACCGCTGATAACCTTCGCTCCAACCTTCAGGCCAACCGGCTACCACGATGTAGCGCTTCTCGCCATCGGCATAGTTCAGCAGCGCAATGCGCGCCGAGCGGTTGGGATCGTACTCGATGGAAGCTACGGTCGCCGGAATTCCGGTCTTGTCGCGCTTGAAGTCGATGATGCGCAGCTTGCGCTTGTGTCCGCCGCCGCGGCGCCAGATGGTCAGATCGCCGGCATTACGGCGTCCGCTGATGCGCTGCTTCGACTCGGTCAACGGCTTGTACGGACGGTTGGTCGTCAGGTCATCGTTGACCGTCGTCGTGGTGAACCGCCGCGTCGGAGTTGTCGGTCTGTAAGTCTTAATTGCCATGTTCCTACTCGATTCTCGTTACTGGAAATCGTGCCGCCGCTACGCGGCTCTAATCTTCTCTTCCCAGTCCACCGCGGGCTTACGCCCACGGCTAAAACAAATCCCGCCCTTCGGGCTCTCTCGGAAGCAGTCGCGCAACCCGCATGTCTTAACTGGTTACTGACAACTAACAACCGACAACTGCTTTACAGATTCTCTGCGTACTCGGGCATCTTCTCGCCCGCCTTCAAGCGCACGTACGCTTTCTTCCAGTCGGGACGGTAGCCGGTGAACTTGCCGCGGCGGCGCTCTTTGCCTTCAAACGTTGCGGTGCGCACCGAGTCAACCTTCACCTTGAAAATGCTCTGTACCGCCTGCTTGATCTCCGTCTTGCTCGCCTTGACGGCGACTTCGAAGACCAGCGTCGATTCCGTTTCCTTTACCCCGAGACCCTTTTCCGTGATCACCGGGCGGCGAATGATCTGATATGCCGACTTCATTACGCCACCTCCGCTTTCCGCTTGGGCGCCGTCGCCTTCAGCGAATCCTGCAACTTCTCCAGTGCGGGACGGGCGAAAATCGCGCTCTCGTACCGCAGCAGGTGATAAGGATGAACCTGATTGCCCGCCACCAGCTCCACGCCTTCCAGATTGCGCGAGCTCAGGTGCAGGTTGTGTTCTCGGTCTCGCCGATGCTACCCCGAAACCAGCAGCGTGGTGCCTGCTTGGCGTTCAGCTTGTCCAGGGTCTTGCGGAAGTCCTTGGTCTTGGGAGCTTCGAGCTCGAAGTTCTCCACCACCACCAGCTTGCCGTCAGCCAACTTCGCCGCCAGTGCCGAACGCAGCGCGCCCAGCAGCTTCTTGCGGGGGAAAGCGAAATCGTAGGAGCGGGGCTGCGGTCCGTGAACCGTGCCGCCATGCCGCCACAGAGGAGAGCGGATCGAACCCACGCGGGCGCGTCCGGTGCCCTTCTGTCTCCACAGCTTCTTGCCGGCGCCGCTCACCAGCTTCTTGTTCTTGGTGGCGTGCGTACCGGCACGCTGCCCGGCGCGGTAATGCTTCACCGCTTCCCAGAGCAGGTCCTCGTTGACTGCGCCGAATACTTCGTCGGCCAGCTCGAGGGAGCCTACCTTCTCGCCGCCCAGATTCACTACATCAATCGTCGCCATATCTTCTTCCAGTCGTCGGTTGTCAGTTCTCAGTTACCGAACCACAACGCAAATTCTGATTCCTGGGTCATCGGCCGCTACCAGCAAACTGACAACTGGCAACTGACCACTGACAACTACTTCTTCTTCGCTACCGCGCGCTTCGAAGCCTTCAACGGATCGACCGTGCCGCTGCCGCTGAATCCGCGACGCTCTCTCGGCGGCTTCTTCGCCTTGGTGATCAACACGTATCCGTCTCTGTGTCCCGGAACCGCGCCTTCCACGACCAGCAGGTTCTCGTCCTTATCGACGCCCAGCACGCGCAGGTTGCGGATGGTTACCTGTTCCACACCCATGTGTCCCGACATGCGCATGCCTTTAAACACGCGCGAAGGGAAACGACGAGGAGCCGATGGAGCCGGTGATCTGGAACATCGAGCCGTGCGAGGCCGCGCCGCCGGCAAACTTGTGACGCTTCACCACGCCCGCGAAACCGCGTCCCTTGCTGGTTCCGGCAATGTCGACAAACCTCTCGCCTTCAAACATGTCCACCAGGACTTTGTCGCCGACCTTCACGCCGTCCTGCGTTTCGGGGTCGACCACGATCGGTACCTCGCGCAGCAGGCGAAGCGGCGGCAGATTGTTCTTCGCGAAGTGGCCCTTCATCGCCTTGGTCAGGCGCGACTCCTTCACGAACTCCACCAGGCCGATCTGGGCGGCATCGTAGCCGTCCTTCTGCACCGTCTTGCGCTGGGTCACAACGCAGGGTCCGGCCTGCAGCACCGTGACCGGGTGAACATCACCCTTGTCATCGAACAGCTGCGTCATGCCGATTTTCTTACCTAAAATTCCACTGACTGCCATATTCGTTGTCCTCAACTCTGCTTCTCACCGTTCGATTCGACCGGGGGCTGTTTCCAACCGCGGAAGCTTTGTTTTGATCTGCGCCGTTCGCTATTAGCCTTTCGCTTCTAGCAAGCGGCCTGCTTGCTTGGCGAATAGCGAAGAGCGAGCAGCTAATAGCCGCTATTTATGTTCCTTGCCGAAAGCCTTGATCTCTACGTCCACGCCCGCGGGAAGCTCCAGCTTCATCAGCGCGTCCACTGTCTGCTGGGTCGGCTCGAGAATGTCGAGCAGGCGCTTGTGCGTGCGGATCTCAAACTGCTCGCGCGACTTCTTGTCCACGTGGGGAGAGCGCAGCACGCGAGTACTTGTTCTTCACCGTGGGTAGCGGAATCGGTCCCGCGATCTGCGCGCCGGTACGCCGGGCAGTGTCCACAATCTCGCCAGTGGACTGGTCGAGAACGCGATAGTCGTAAGCTTTCAGGCGGATCCGGATTCGTTCTTTGCCAATCACGTTAGTTATCTCTCAAAGATCTTTTTGTTAGGACTCGCTTGCGTCTCCGCATCGCGTCCTGCGGCGTATGCCGCGGTTGTTGGGTGCCCCATCCTTCTCCGCATCCTTCGCGGAGATGAGTGGGACAATAACTACGCAATGATTTCGCTAGATCGTGCCGGCGCCTACCGTGCGTCCGCCTTCGCGGATCGCAAAGCGCAAGCCCTTCTCCATGGCCACCGGCGTGATCAGCTCGATCTCCAGGGCCACGTTGTCGCCCGGCATCACCATCTCCGTGCCCGCCGGCAAGGTCGCCACTCCCGTCACGTCCGTCGTGCGGAAGTAGAACTGCGGCCGATAGCCCTTGAAGAACGGCGTGTGACGGCCACCTTCATCTTTCGACAACACGTAAACTTCGCCCTTGAACTTGGTGTGCGGCGTAATCGAGCCTGTCTTCGCCAGCACCATGCCGCGCTCCACATCCTCTTTCGGAATGCCGCGCAGCAGCAGGCCGGCATTGTCGCCCGCCAGACCTTCGTCCAGCTGCTTCTTGAACATTTCGACGCCGGTCACTACCGTCTTGCGGGTCTCGCGGAAGCCGACGATCTCTACTTCCTCGCCTACCTTCACCTTGCCACGCTCGATACGGCCGGTAACCACGGTGCCGCGGCCCGAGATCGAGAAGATGTCTTCGATCGGCATCAGGAACGGCTTGTCGATATCGCGCGCCGGCAGCGGCACGCTCTTGTCCACCGCTTCCATCAGCTCGTCGATCTTGGCTTCCCACTGCGCTTCGCCGTTCAACGCGCCCAGTGCGCTGCCGCGTACCACCGGCAGATCGTCGCCCGGGAAGTTGTACTTCGACAGCAGCTCGCGAACTTCCATCTCCACCAGGTCGATCAGCTCGGGATCTTCCACCGCATCGCACTTGTTCAGGAACACCACGATGTAAGGCACGCCCACCTGGCGGGCCAGCAGCACGTGCTCTTTGGTCTGCGGCATCGGGCCGTCGGTGGCGGCTACGACCAGGATCGCGCCATCCATCTGCGCCGCGCCGGTGATCATGTTCTTGATGTAGTCGGCGTGGCCGGGACAATCGACGTGCGCGTAGTGCCGGTTCGCCGTCTCGTACTCCACGTGCGCCGTGGCGATGGTGATACCGCGCTCGCGCTCTTCCGGCGCGTTGTCGATCGAGTCGAACGAACGGAACTTGATGTTCGGATTGTGCTTGCCCAATACCTTGGTGATGGCCGCCGTCAACGTCGTCTTGCCATGATCGATGTGCCCGATCGTGCCTACGTTTACGTGCGGCTTGCTGCGATCAAATTTCTCTTTCGCCATTGGAGCTCCTAAAAACCTGCCGTCCCTGAAAGGACTTAAATCATTTGTTCGCGCTACCCAGCACTCCGCTTCGCTCCGTGCCGGGCTCAGTTATTCCGCGCTTACAGCGCTGGATTTTTCTACTTCCTACTTCATCGCTTCAAAGTGAAGCTAATTCAAATACAAACCAAAATCGTTTACGTCAGCTCTGACCAGTCGTCGTCAAACGGTGGCCACGGCTCACTTGGTTCCGGCCGGACTTTTCCCTTGCACCTTGGCCACGATCTCTTCGGCCACCGCACGCGGCGCCTCTTCGTAGCGCGAGAAGTGCATGCTGAAGGTCGCGCGGCCCTGGGTGTTCGAGCGCATATTCGTCGCGTAGCCGAACATCTCAGCCAGCGGAACCATTGCCTTGATCACCTGCGATCCGGCGCGATGCTCGATGCCCTCGATACGTCCACGGCGGCTGCTCAAGTCGCCGATGATGGTGCCCATGTACTCCTCGGGGACAACCACTTCGACCGACATCACCGGCTCCAGCAGAACCGGGCTGGCCTTGCGGGCGGCTTCTTTGAACGCCATCGAACCGGCGATCTTGAAGGCCATTTCGTTCGAATCGACATCGTGATAGCTGCCGTCGTACAGGATCGCCTTCACGTCCACCATTTCGTAGCCGGCGAGAACGCCGCCTTCCATGGCTTCCTTGATGCCCTGATCGACCGGCTTAATGAATTCCTTCGGAATCACGCCGCCGACAACTTCATTGACAAACTCGTAGCCCTTGCCGGGCTCGTTCGGCTCCAGGCGAATGCGCACGTGACCGTACTGGCCGCTGCCACCGGTCTGGCGAATGTATTTGCCTTCGGCCTTCGACTCTTTGCGGATGGTTTCGCGATAAGCAACCTGCGGCTTGCCGACGTTGGCCTGCACGTTGAACTCGCGCATCATGCGGTCGACGATGATCTCCAGGTGGAGCTCGCCCATGCCGCTGATGATGGTCTGTCCGCTATCGGGATCGGTGTTGACCTTGAAGGTGGGATCTTCCTGCGCCAGCTTGCTGAGCGCGACGCCCATCTTCTCCTGATCGCTCTTGGTCTTCGGCTCCACGGCCACCGAGATCACAGGCGCCGGGAATTCGATGGACTCGAGGATGATCGGGTGATCTTCATCGCAAATCGTGTCGCCGGTGGTGATGTGCTTCAGGCCGACGCAAGCGCAGATGTCACCGGCATAGATCTCGGTAATGTCTTCGCGCTTGTTGGCATGCATCTTCAACAGGCGGCCGATACGCTCCGAGCGCGAACGTCCGCTGATGTGAACGCTGTCGCCCTGCTTCAGCCCGCCCGAGTACACGCGGATAAATGTCAGCTGACCCACGAACGGGTCGCTCATGATCTTGAATGCCAGCGCCGAGAAAGGCGCTTTGTCCTCGGCAGGACGCTCTTCTTCGAGGCCCGTGTCCGGGTTGATTCCTTTCACCGCGGGAACGTCGAGCGGCGAAGGCAGGTAATCGACGACGGCATCGAGCAGCGGCTGGACACCCTTGTTCTTGAAGGCGGTTCCGCAGATCACCGGGAACACCTTCATCTTCAGGGTGGCGCGGCGCAGCGCGGCTTTCAGTTCGGCTTCGCCGATGGTTTCGCCTTCGATGTACTTGTGCATCAGCTCGTCCTGATCGTCGTTTTCAACGACCGCTTCGACGAGCATCTGATGGTAAGCCTGGGCCTTCTTCTTCAGATCTTCCGGAATCTCTTCGACGTGATACTCGGCGCCCATGGTCTCGTCTTTCCAGATGATCGCCTTCATGGCCATCAGGTCGATGACGCCCTTGAACTTGTCTTCCTGGCCGATGGGTAACTGAATGGCGATGGGGCGGGCATTCAGGCGCTTGCGGATGGTATCGACGGCGTGCTCGAAATCGGCACCCATCTTGTCGATCTTGTTGATGAAGCAAATGCGCGGAACGCCGTACTTATCGGCCTGGCGCCAGACGGTTTCCGATTGCGGCTCGACGCCATGCACGGCATCGAACACGGCGCAGGCGCCGTCGAGAACGCGCAGCGAGCGCTCCACCTCGGCCGTGAAGTCCACGTGGCCGGGGGTGTCGATGATGTTGATGCGAATATCTTTCCAGACGCAGGTGGTCGCGGCCGAGGTGATAGTGATGCCGCGCTCCTGCTCCTGCGCCATCCAATCCATCGTCGCGGTGCCTTCATGGACCTCACCAATGCGGTGCGTGCGTCCCGTATAAAACAGGATGCGCTCCGTCGTGGTGGTCTTGCCGGCATCGATGTGGGCCATGATGCCGATGTTTCTGCAACGATCTAATGGAACCTGTCTGGGCACAATCTTTTCCGTTTTCTGCTGGGGCGACCTTGCGGTCGCGCTGTTTCTGTTCCGCCCCGGAAGGGGGCTCTATTCTGGTCAGTGCTCGTTCATGCAGCGCTTCAGCGCTGCTCCACCCAGTTACCAGCGGTAGTGGGCGAAGGCCTTATTAGCCTCGGCCATACGGTGCACGTCTTCCTTCTTCTTGATCGCCGCTCCGCGACCGTTGGCCGCATCGAGCAACTCGTTCGCGAGCTTGTCGGTCATGCCTTTTTCGCCACGTCCACGGCTGTACTGCAGGATCCAGCGGATCGCCAGCGAAGTGCGGCGGTCGGCATTGACCTCGACCGGAACCTGGTAGTTAGCGCCGCCGACGCGGCGGGTCTTCACTTCCAGCACGGGCTTGGCGTTCTCCACGGCCTTCTTGAAGAGCTTTATGGCCTCGTCGCCGCCCTTCTCTTCCAGCTTCTTCATGGCGTTGTAGAAGATGCCCTGGGCGGTCGACTTCTTGCCGTCCCACATCATGGAGTTCACGAACTTGTTGACCAGGGTGGACTGATAGATGGGATCGGCTATCGGCTCACGCTTGGCGATATGTCCTTTTCTCGGCATAAATCCTCGAACTCTTTGCAGGGGCTAAAGCCCCGGTCCTTACGAAAGTCTTTGCGGCAGCGGCTGAAATCGTGCCCTGACCCAAAGCTATTAGGCCTTGGGCCGCTTAGCTCCGTACTTGGAGCGGCTCTGTTTGCGATTGGCGACGCCGACAGAATCCAGCGTGCCGCGCACCACGTGATAACGCACACCCGGCAGATCCTTCACACGACCACCGCGGATCAGCACAATCGAGTGCTCCTGCAGGTTGTGGCCGACGCCGGGAATGTAGGTCGTCACTTCAATTCCGTTGGTAAGCCGGACGCGCGCGACTTTGCGCAGCGCGGAATTCGGCTTCTTGGGCGTCTGGGTGTAGACGCGGGTGCAGACGCCACGCTTCTGCGGGCAGGACTGCAGCGCCGGGGAGGCCGTCTTGTAATTCGGCGCCTTCCGGCCCTTGCGCACCAGTTGATTGAATGTAGGCACTCTTTGCAGCTCCTTCGTTCTTCCGACAGCCTGCGGCACACCGCCGCGATCAAATTCCGGTATTCGCAGCCACACAGGACCGCGCTATTCCGTCCGCTCCGGCCAAAGCCGCAGCGCAGAATTCCTGATCCCTTGTGGGGACTGGGCAGTTGTTTTTCTTTGCCCATGCTTCTCCGGGCATGTGCCGGAGAACTTTGGTTTCCGTTCAGGTTAGGCTTACGACGGTGACGCCGTGGTCGTCCCGCAGCCGGCTTAACGCCGGGTGCGGAGATCAGGAACGAGGGCGCTCCGTTTCGTTGCCTCGGCTTGCATACCCACTGGAAAGTCCAGCGGAAGCGCAAGCACGTTTCAGCGAGGATCCTGCAATAACATTCTAGCAGGACTGGAGATTACAGCAGCACAGCCGACACTACAGGCAGGCTTGGAACTACTCGCAGAACCTATTCAATATAGCAATCGGGTCAGCGGTGCGTCAACCACTTAACCGAAATTGGCATCACCCGATCTGTGGAAGCGCCCGGCCAGAGTTATCATGATCCACCCCTATGGCAGGACCCTCGGCCGAATCCCCGGTTTTTATCAGCTACTCGCGCAAAGATTACTACTTTGCCGAGTCGCTGGCGCTTCACCTCCTGAAGGACGGCATTCCTGCGTGGCTGGACGTCAAGGACCTGAACCCGGGCGTCTTCTGGGAGCGCGATCTGTTCGCCTCACTGGACAAGGCCTGTTGCGTGGTGATTGTCGCCTCGGCCGACAGCATGAAGAGTCCCAACGTCCGCCAGGAGATGGAACGCGCGATCAGCCAGAAGAAACGCATCATCATTGCTCGCTTCCGCGGCGCCAAACTGGCCGAGGAACTCTGCCAGTGCGAGGTCGTCGACTTTCGCGGAGCGTTCCGGCCCGCGCTCGCCCACCTGATCCGGCGCCTCAGGGCTGATCCGCCGAAAGAAGCTTCGCGACTTCCGGCGCGCCTGTTTCCCAAGGTGCCGGTTTGGGTGGCGGCTACCGTCAGCTTCCTGCTGGTGCCGACCCTGGCATATTTTTCCCTCGCCGATTTCGGCAACGGTTCCAGTTCCAATGTCTTCATGAACTCGCTGATGGTATTGCTCGCGCTGTTCGTGGCCTGGATCGTCAGCCTTTCTTTTCTGCAGCGGCGCATGGGCATGACGCGGCTGGCCGTTACCCTGATGGTGTTCACCGCAATCTTCGCTGCGCCGGTGGTAAAGTTCCTGCGTTTTGGCGAAGAGGGACTGCAGCAGGAAAGTTCGCGGTTCGCGCAGGCCACGATCAACCACTGGCCCATGGTGGCCTTGCTGGCTGCGATTCCTCTGCTCGGGCTGGCGCTGATCGCCTTATTTCGACCCTACGATTTATTGCGCTGGACGCCCACCGGTAAGGCGTGGCGCTGGTATCGACACCGCTGCGCCGCCAGAGTTTTTCGGGGGCTGAATACAATTCCGGCGCCCCAACCGAAGCCGTTTTTCCTGTTGCATGACACAGCCGATGTTCCCGCAGGCGAACTCATCCGAGAAAGCCTTGCCAAAGTAGGGTGGACGGCCGCCCCAGCGCCTGCTAATTCGACTTCCGTTTTGTTGCTGACCAATCGAACCAGCGCCGACTGGCTGCTGCAACAACAGCCGCAGCTGACCCCCGACGTACTGACGCTGGTAGGAACAACCATCTGCCTGCCTACTCAGTTGGAGTGGCTTTGGAAGCACGAGTGGATCGATCTGCGGAACTGGAAGATCGAACGCCTGCATAACCCGGAACCGCTGCCGGCAGTTCCTGAAGCGGTGACCATGCCGCGCTTTCCCGGGGTCGTGAGACTTGCGAATCACTTACTCTGCGCACTCGGAGCCCTGAGTTTCTGCCTGTCAGCCATAGCTGCGCCGGCATTCATGCAATCGCAGTCCGACGTTATGTCCAATACTCCCCCTGGCCAGCTGGTGCTCATATTTGCGGGACTCGCAGTAGCGATCCTCTGTTTCGAGATGGCAAGGCGTTTGTTGCGCCGCACTATCAGCGAACGAGCTCTTTATCGGGGCGCCTGGACAGGATGGTCAGGCGGGCTACTGTTGACGGTCTGCGCCTGGCTCCGTGGCATTTCCGAGCCGGCATTGCTGCGAACGATTCCTGTGGCTCTTTTCCTGCTGCTGCTTCCGATCGCGTTACTACGAATTCGCAAGCCGCTGGCTTTCTGGTTTCCCTCAGGCCCGGCCTCAGCGACCAAGAAAGGCATTACGCTGGCCGGCAAGAGATCCTGGCGTACCTTCTGGTCCGCAGCCTTGTTCCTGGTGCTTTGGGCGTGGATTCTGAAGGCATTCAACTGAACCGGTCTCACGCCACTCAGCGATCCTGCGGATTGGTCTGCCACTCCACGCTGATGGCTGGAATACCGCTTCCCTGTACCTCAACGTGATTGTGGCCTACGGCGATATTCTCGTGGACTTTCTTATTGATACGGACGTTCGCCTTGAAGCCTGCCAGGTGTGGGCCCGACGCTGCGCCGCCCGGGGCGGCCACGGGCATCGGCATGCCGCCGCTATTCCAGCTGTCCAGCACTGCATTCAGAACATTCTCAGACGCTCCGTGTTTGCGCAGATCGACCAATCCCGCGGGGCTGGTATCGAAGTTTGTTCGCGACATCGCAATCTCGCGCATGATGACGCTCTCCGGCAGGCCTGCCTTCACCATCTTGGATACGCCGGTGTTTGTCAGAACGCTGTCAGCAGTGTTTTGTCCGGCACCGAGAACGGAAGAGAGCACAAGAAACGCTAGAAGAAGCAGAACGAGCGGACACGCTTTCCTCATCAGATAGACCTCCTACACCTTTGCACACCGACAGAATCGGTCCTGCCCTTTGGAACGCTGAATTGCTGCCTCCTTGCAGGGAAATTTTTTGCGCCCAAGATATCCGGCGAACAAACCCGCGCGCTGGTCTGGCCGCCAGCCCTGCCGGCTAAAGTTAGGCGAGCACTCTCCACTCGTTGTCCGAAGACACTGGCCGGTTTGCTTGCGGAAACTCTCGATCAGCTTCTACACTTGGGGTTTCTCTGGCGATAATTTTGCTGTGCGTCCGCCGGCGCCCTCGGCTGGCGGGGAGGTTACATGCGGGTTCCAGTGGTTCGTGGATTGGCTGCCATCGCAGCGCTATCATTTCTCATCGCTCTACCGGGATGCGGTGGGGGAGGGGGGACAACCAACAAAGTAACCTCCGTTGTTATCAGCCCGACCAGCATCTCGTTGAACGAAGGCGGAGTCGTCCAACTCTCGGCCATCGCCGAGGATGCAAGCGGCGGCACCGTTCCCGCCGACATTTCCTTTACCAGCAGTAATACCAAAATCGCCACAGTTTCAACTGGCGGCCTGATCTGTGGCGGCATATGGGACGCCAGCATTATCAACTGCAACGCTACTCAGGGCACGGCTGGAGTGGGCCAGGTGACGATCACCGCCACGGCGACCGCTTTCAATGTGAGTGCGACAGCGACCGTTTACGTGCACGAACGAGTGGACCAGGTCGAAGCGGTGATACCCAGCGGTTGCACCACGATGGGCAAGGCCATCGCGGTATCAGGAAAGGCATTTAGCACCTCGGCTCCGGGATGCTCTCCTTCCGCGCCTTGCGACATTACCTCCACCGTCGGGCCTTTTGCTTTTGGCTCAAACAACGCGACTGTTGCAGCGACTTCCGCCGGAATTCAATCGACTTTCTCCTCGGCCACCAACACTCCGGTCTATTTGTCGGGTGGAACCATCACCGGCGCCAAGGGACAGACCTGCAACCTCTCCAGCTTCAATGGTGTGATCGGCGCAACGGCTACGGTCACCTTGACCGGCAAGAATGCGATTGCGAACAGTACGCAGTTAACCATCACTTCACCGGGATTCGGCGCAACCATTCCGCCAACCTCGGCTACCTTCACCAACGGTAGCGCGACCTGCAGCGGCACTGCGTCCGTACAGACTGCACTCACCAGCGGCGTGATGACGGCGCAAGCGCCCGGCCTGACATCGTTGTTCGCGAGCGTATCGGGAGTGAACAGCGTGGGCACTGCGTACAAAACTTGCCCGGTGACCAGCATCCTGTTGCATAGTTCCAGCGGCGCGGGAACGTCGTTCTCCCTGACTCCGCCCAATACCCAGGGACTGACGGCCGACGTACTCGATTCAGCGGGACAGTCCATCACGCCGAACTTGAACTGGTCGTCATCGTTCAACGCGGCGGCGACCGTGGCCGCGACCGGGACAAGCAATGGAGCTACCGTCACAGCCGTGGGTGGGGGAACGACATCGATCACGGCTTCGTGTGCCAATCCGAAATGCAACGTCGGTCTGCCGACGCAATACAGCCAGAATGTCGCCACCGTCACCGTGCCGCAAGCTAACGTCACAACCGTGTACGTAGCCAGCACCAACTCGAAGACGCTGGTGCCGGTGAGTACTTCCAATAACACCGCCGGCACGGCGATCACGTTGCCAAACTACCCGAACTCAATCGTCGCCGATCCCGCCGGCACGGGGGTTTACATGGGCTCGTCGACGGAGATCATGGCGGTGGCCACGGGCTCCTCCTCCGTGGGGACCTATGCCGTGAGCGGAACGATCCTGGCAATCTCGCCTGACGGCAAATATTTGCTGATCTCCGACAATGTGCACAACGTCATTCAGTACTTCAGTGTTGTTGCGGGTGCGATTGCCGGCACGGCAAGCAGCGTCACCGCGAACTCGTCCGCATACACACCCGATGGACTAATCAACGAGTGGGTAAACGCTACTCAACTTGGAGTAGGCTATTCGACTGGATTCCTGAATTCATTCCCCGTATCGAACGCCAGCTTCATGGATATCAGCGGGCAGGGCGGACTCACCTACATCAGCAGCGCAACCGGCGCGCAGGTTCTGGTGTACTCGACCTGTAACACGCAGCAGCAGACCCCGGCGTTGAGCGCCACCGCTCCAACGTTGATCAAAGCCTTGCCGAACGGCAGCGGAGCGGTTGCCATCGATCCGCCATCAATCGACGTGATCTCGACTCCATCCACGCTCAGCGCCGGCTGTCCGGTCACCACGCCGAGCACAATCAATGGCTACGATCTGGGCCTCGGCAGCTTTACTCCTGTCCAACTCCTGGTTACCTCGAACAGCTCCTTCGCCTGGATCCTGAGCAATCTCCCCACGCTGGTTGGTTTTAACCTGACGAGCTTGGCGCCGAGTACGGTTGGTCTAGTTGGGGGTGCAACACCCCTCAGCGGCAGTCTGACTCTCGATGGGCTGCAACTTTGGGTGGGTGCGAGCGACAACACGGTGCATCGCGTCGACACCCAACCGCCAACGGATGTGATTCAGATTTCGGTCAATCTTAAAGACGCTAACGGCAACACCACTGCGCCGAACCTGGTAGCCGTGGTGCCGTAAACCGGCGGGGGGAAACTAGGACTCCGCCGGCATAGCGAGTGGAGAAAACTTTCCCGTCTGCTCATCGGCTACGGAGATCGCTCCGTGGCCGATGTCGTAGACCCAGCCCTGGATCTGCAGCTCGCCTTTCGCCAGACCGGCTTCCACCACGGGATGTGTGCGCAGATTCTCCAGCTGCGCGAGCACGTTATATTCGGTGATCCAGCGCAACTGTTCCTCTCTGGAAGCCCCACGATGGTCCCGCAGCAAACGCTCGCGCGCCGCTAGCGCATGACGCATCCAGCTTTGCAGCGCGGGCATGCTGGCCGTCTGTTCGGGCTCGAGTAATGCCTTCATCACACCGCAGTCGCTGTGTCCGCAGATGATGATAAGCGGCACCCGCAGCACCATCACGGCGTACTCCATGCTGGCCGTGACTCCTCCAACATGGTCGCTGTACCGGGGAACGATATTTCCCGGTGTGCGCTCGGTGAAGATTTCGCCTGGCCCGGTCTGCAGCAGCATGTTTGGAATGATGCGCGAGTCGGCACAGGTGAAGAACGTCGCCATGGGATGCTGCTGGTGCTTCAGGTGATCGAACAGCGCCTTCTGCGCGGGAAAAACTTCTGCCTGAAACTTGGCCACGCCGTTCACAATTTTCGCCACAGCTTCCTGACTCTTCATGCCTGC
The DNA here is from genome assembly GCA_963698845.1 of uncultured Acidobacteriaceae bacterium. Lineage (GTDB taxonomy): Bacteria > Acidobacteriota > Terriglobia > Terriglobales > Acidobacteriaceae > Bog-257. The sequence continues at coordinate 709,498 of CAVOSH010000002.1, read as the reverse complement.
TCCGTCATTCAATTCTTATCTAGCCCCAGGGCTGATGGTTTACGCGAAGCCAGTCTACAAGAGAAATGTTTCGGCGTTCGAGGCTGGCCGTCCTCTCCTGGAGGTTCCGCGAACCCCTGCTAGACTTGAATTCCATGTCTGAATCGATGAATTCGCTCGCGCAGGCCTCATCCGCTTATCTTCGCTCCGCCATGCATCAGCCCATTCAATGGCACGAGTGGGGCGAGGAGGCCTTTGCCGCCGCGCAGCGCGACAACAAGCCTATCCTGCTCGACATTGGTGCGGTTTGGTGCCACTGGTGTCACGTGATGGATCGTGAATCCTACGAGAGCAGCGAAGTCGCAGGCATCATCAATCGCGAATTCATTGCCGTAAAAGTCGATCGTGATGAGCGTCCGGACGTCGACAGCCGCTATCAGCTTGCCGTGTCCGCCATCTCCGGAACGGGCGGCTGGCCGCTGACTGTATTCCTGACGCCGGATGGCCGCCCCTTCTACGGCGGAACCTACTTCCCGCCTGTGGACCAGTGGGGCCGCCCCAGCTTTAAAAAAATTCTGCTCGCGATTGCCGACGCTTATAAGGAGCGTCGCGACGAGGTGCTGAAGTCTGCCGAGGAAGCCATGAACGTGCTCTCCAACGCGGAGAATTTTTCGCATCATCATCGCGAATTCTCGCCGCGCCTGGTCGGCATCATGGTGCAGTCTGCGCTGCCTATCTTCGACGAAAAGCATGGCGGCTTCGGCAGCGCTCCCAAGTTTCCGCATCCTGCAGCCATCGATCTGCTGCTCGACTGGTATGCGCGCACCGGCGAGGAGCGCGTTGCCACGGTCATCACCACGACGCTAACCAAAATGGCGCGAGGCGGAGTGTATGACCAGCTCGCTGGCGGTTTCCATCGCTACTCCGTCGACGAGCACTGGACGGTTCCACACTTCGAAAAAATGTCGTACGACAACTCGGAGCTGCTGAAGAATTACGTCCATGCGTACCAGGTCTTCGGCTACGAGTTTTACGCGCATGTGGCGCGCGACATCATCCGCTGGATGGACGAGTGGCTGAGCGACCGCGAACACGGCGGGTTCTACGCCTCACAGGACGCCGACATCAACCTCGACGACGACGGCGATTACTTTACCTGGACTGTCGAGGACGCCAAGGCGGTCCTGACCGAAGAAGAGTTCAAAGCCATCGCGCTCCACTACGACATCGAGCCCGTGGGCGAAATGCAGCACGACCCCACGAAGAACGTGCTCTGGGTGCGCGCTCTACCGGAAGAAGTAGCCTCGCGATTGGGGATCGATCAGAGCCAGGCGCTCGATCTGCTGGCGTCGGCTAAGACGAAGCTTTATGCGGCCCGTCTGCAGCGACCGACGCCGTTCGTGGACAAGACCGTGTACGTGAGCTGGAATGCCATGTGCGTCTCGGCGTACTTGCAGGCAGCGCAGGTGCTTGGGTTAGACGACGCGCGGAAGTTCGCACTGCGCTCGCTCGATCGCATCCTGGCTGAGGCATGGAGCGAGGAACGCGGCATGTCACACGTGATCGCTTATGCTGATCCGAAGGCGAACAAGCGCTTCGTCGCCGGCCTGCTCGACGACTACGCGTTCACCGCTACTGGCGTGTCTGGATGCTTACGAAGTCACGGGCGCGATGAGCTACTTCACCTTTGCGCGCCGTATTGCCGACAAGATGAGTCGCCGCTTCGGCGATGCGGAGGGCGGCGGCTTCTTCGACACGGAAGCGTCGCTCGAAGAGAAGCTGCAACTAGGCGCGCTGTCGGCCCGGCGGAAGCCGTTCCAGGATGCGCCGACACCCGCGGGAAATCCCGGCGCAGCGATCGCACTTTTGCGCCTGCATGCCTACACGAACGAAGCAAAATATCGAGAGAAGGCAGAGGAAACCATCTCGGTCTTCGCCGGTGCTGCCGAGCAATTCGGAATCTACGCTGGGACTTATGGGATCGCGGCGACCTGGCTGTCGCGGCCGCATACGCAAGTCGTAGTCGTCGGCGAAGACGAAAAGGCTGCGGCACTGTTGAAGGCAGCGATCGCTCCATTCGCGGTCAATAAATCTGTCGTGCACCTCACCGACAGCGAGGCCGTCGCGCAGAATCTTCCTCCGGTGCTGGCGGAAACCGTTCCCAATCTTCCCGCTCTCCAGGGGAAAAAATCGGTGGCGATTGTGTGTACCAATTTCACCTGCCAGCCTCCGCTAGAAGATCCGGAAGAATTGACGAAACAGATTCGTGCGGCAATCTCTGCCAGCTGAATCTGAGAGTTCACCTTATCGCCCCGCTCCGTGCCTGGATGCCGATCGCATAAAATCGGTAAACCCGGCACACACGTCCGTCGCGGTCATGCTCCATTCCCACACCTCGTAATTCGTTTTGCCCTCATGAGGCGGACGGGTGTAGTCATACTTGATCTGCGGACGCACGGTCTCGCGCGCAATGTCAAAGCGCTGCAAGAAATCTCCCTGCGAGCCGTAAGCCAGGCACATCTCGCGCTTGCGCTCCAACTCGTCCTCCGTCGGACGCAAGTCAACGGCCTCGTCATCGGGACCAAGGAATCCCTGAAACACCCCCGAACCGTCAGCATTGCGGTGGTACAGCGGCGCTTCCCAGCATGGCAGGGATGCCAGGTGCGCGAGTTGAGCTGCCAGCAGGCTGCAGGAGTCGTGGTCCGGATGGCCGCCTTCATAGGCCAACGTCAAAATCGCGGTTGTCATGCGGCGTGCGACGATGTCGGCCAGCAGCTCATAGGCTGCGCGCAAATTGCGAAACAATTCCTGATCCACCAGATGTTCGCCACCCGGCATGTCGGCGAGGAACAGCACATCTTTTATGCCGGCGGCCTGCATGGAATTCAACGCCTCCTGCCGCCGCAACCCGGCATAGGCTTCACGCGAACCATACTTCTGCCAGAAATATGGATCCGCCGGCGACCCGTTCGTTGCGAAGACCACCAGCGGCTCGGCTATGCGCTGCAACAGCGCGCCAAAGGCGATGCACTCATCGTCGGGATGGGCCACCAGCACCAGGGTGCGGCCCAGCAGATCGTCAATCCAGGCCATGGTCTTTCGATGCGCGATGTGGAGCGCCGGGTTGAGAGTTACTGCAAGCGCTCTCGATGACCAGTTATACTGCCCGCCATGCACGAACTCCAACCGGAAATTGAGCGCCTGTATGCGCTGGGCGCCAGGGCATCGCAGGATCAGAATGCCTCCGAGGTATTTCTACGTTTTCGCGATGCCTTGACCGCGGGCCAGGTGCGCGCCGCCGAAAAGGTCGATGGCCGCTGGCGGACGAATGCCTGGGTGAAGGAAGGTATTCTGCTCGGCTTTCGTATCGGCAGGCTGGCGGAGAGTGGCGATCCGCACGTGCTCTCATTCGTCGACAAGGACACATATCCCACGCGGCACTTCGCCGCCAGCGAGCAGGTGCGCGTGATCCCGGGAGGCTCGTCGGTGCGCAGCGGCGCATACGTTGCCTCGTCCGTGGTTTGCATGCCGCCGATGTTCATCAATGCCGGCGCCTATGTCGACGAGGGAACCATGGTCGACTCGCACGCGCTGGTAGGATCGTGCGCGCAGGTAGGCAAGCGCGTACACATCAGCGCTGCGGCCCAAATCGGCGGCGTGCTGGAGCCGATCAATGCTTCGCCGGTGATCATCGAGGACGACGTGCTGGTGGGCGGCAACTGTGGCATCTACGAAGGGACGCAGGTGGCAACGCGCGCCGTGCTGGGCGCGGGAACCATTCTGACGCGCTCGACTCCCCTGTTCGACACCGTCAAGGGCGAGATTTACCGGGCCACGGAGAGCGAGCCGCTGCGAGTTCCGGAAGGCGCGGTGGTTGTGCCGGGCGCGCGCGCCATCACCAAAGGCAAGGCCGCCGAGTGGGGCTTGTCGCTCTATGCGCCGGTGATCGTGAAGTATCGGGACGAAAAGACCGATCGCGGCATCGAGCTGGAGGATTTGCTGCGCTGATGCCGGCCTCTGGTTGGAGCAGGGCTTCTGGGTGGAGCACGCCTTCAGGCGTGCGGTTCATCAGCTATTGAGACATTGAGTCGGCTTCAGCCGACGGCAGTAACCTAAGCGGCTAAAGCCGTGATCTTAGGAGGTACATTGAAGGCACGGCTGAAGCCGCGCCCTTACAAAGCTGCTCGACAGCGCGACGCCGCGGCCCCAAAACTGTGGAACACTTATCCATCTCGCTTTCCATCGCAGTTCTCTTCCCAGCCTTGCGCTGGATGATTCTGCTGGTGCTCATCGTCTACGGATGCATGCGGCGCACGCTGACTGCATGGATCTTCATCGCCATGCTGCTGGGCGCGGAGATCGGGCATGACTTTCCCAACGTTGCGACCCATCTGCGCGTGCTGGCGCTCATCTTTTTGCGGCTGATCAAGGCCATCATCGCGCCGCTGCTGTTCGGAACGCTGGTCGTCGGCATTGCTGGCCACTCCAACCTGAAGCAGGTCGGCCGGCTGGGACTGCGCTCTATCATCTTCTTCGAAGTCGTCACCACGCTCGCAATCTTTCTCGGTCTCGGCGCCATCAACCTGAGCAAAGCCGGCGTGGGCGTGCAACTGGCAGCGGCCGCCACCGCTGACACGACTTCGGTCGCCAAGCTCAGCGCCGAAGACACCATCCTGCACGTCTTCCCGGAGAACATCGCGAAGTCCGTCGCCGACGGCGCGGTCTTGCAGGTGGTGATTTTCAGCCTGATTTTCGCAGTCGCGCTCGCGATGCTACCCGAACAGAAGCGGCGTCCCATGCTGAGCTTCTGCGAGAGCCTCAGCGAGGTGATGTTCAAATTCACCAACATCGTGATGTACATGGCGCCGCTCGGGGTGGGGGCGGCTGTTGCCTACACTGTGGGACATACCGGCCTCGCCGTGCTGGGCGGCCTGCTGAAGCTGCTACTGACGCTTTACGCCGCGCTGATCGTCTTTATTGTCGGCGTGCTGCTGCCCATCGCGCTGATCTTCCGGGTGCCGCTGCGCGCCTTTCTGAAGGCTGTCGCCGAACCAGTCACCATCGCGTTCGGTACTGCCAGCTCGGAAGCGGCTCTGCCGCGCGCCATGGAAGGCATGGAAGCCATCGGCGTGCCGCGACAGATCGTCGCTTTCGTGATTCCCACCGGCTATAGCTTCAACCTGACCGGCAGCTCGCTGTATCTCTCTGTCGCGGCAATCTTCGTAGCGCAGGTCTCCGGCATTCATCTCAGCTTCGGGCAGCAGTTGATGATTATGCTGACGCTGATGCTCACCAGCAAAGGTGTTGCCGGGGTGTCGCGAGCGGCGCTGGTGATTTTGCTGGCCACCGCGAGCTCCACCGGGCTGCCTACCGAGCCGGTGTTCCTGCTGCTGGGCGTGGATCAACTGCTCGACATGGGACGCACGGCAGTGAATGTCCTGGGCAATTGCCTGGCGGCCGTGGTGATGGCGAAGTGGGAAGGTGAATTCCAGACGGAAACGCCTTCCCCGGTTGGGGCAACCGCGCTACAGTAGAACGGTTTATCCGCGGCGCAAACCGCCGCAAACGGTCTTCATGCGCTCACGGTCCACAGGCAGCGACAAAAGTTCACCCGGCCACGCCTCCTCTACCGAGAGCGGATTTCGCTCGCGGAGCCACGAAGTATCGCGCATCGAGGCCTTCAGCGACGTGGTGTTCGGCTTTTCCCTGACCCTGCTCGTAGTTTCCCTTGAAGTCCCGCACACCTTTACGGACTTGCTGGCTGACATGCGTGGGTTCATTCCGTTTGCCGTGTGCTTCGCTATCTTTGCGCTGGTCTGGTGGCAGCACCACAATTTCTTCCGGCGTTACGGTCTGGATGACGGAATCACCGCGACTCTGAATTTCGTCCTGCTGTTTGTGATGCTGTTCTATACCTATCCTCTAAAATTTCTGTTCACCGGGATGTTTGGACAGATGGCCGGGTCCACCGATGCCGCTGGAAAAACGGTTCACTGGATCGAGCCGCAGCAGAGTTCCATGCTGATGATCATCTACGGACTGGGCTACGCGACCGTTTACCTGGTGTTTGTTCTGCTCTACTGCAATGCGTTGCGGCAACGCGAAGCGCTGGACCTCAACCGCCTCGAAGTTTTCGACACCTACACCACCATGATGGAGAGCGGGCTGCAGTCGGGACTGGGTGTGAGTTGCGCGCTGTTATCGGCGCTCCTTCCCACCAACCAGGCCGGACTCGCAGGATTCATCTTCTTCCTGATACCGGTTGGAATGTCGCTGATCGGCATGACGCGCGGCAAAGCGCGACGCGGGCTGATCGCGGAGATGCAGCACCTCCATCCCAGCTAACCCGCTGCTAAACTCTTTTCATGGCTGACGAGCGCGCGAAAAAGATCAAACTGATGCTGTTCGACGTCGACGGCGTGATGACCGACGGCACAATTTTTCTCTTCCCGGCTCCGGGTGGCGGCACCGGGCAGGGTACAAACGAGCATCGTGAGCGGATGGCAGACGCGGGAGGATTCGGCTTCGCAAGCACCACCATGATCGAAGCCAAGGGCTTCAACGCGCACGATGGCGCGGGCTTTTCGCTGGCCCGCCTCGGCGGCCTGACCACCGGCGTCATCACCAAGCGAATCTCGGAGACGGTCGCTCTCCGCTGCCGCGACTTGAAGATCGAGCACGTCTACCAGGGGCAGCATGACAAGGCGGCGGCCTTCCGCGAGATCCTGCAAAAGACCGGACTGCGCGCCGAGGAGATCTGCTACGTGGGCGACGATGTCATCGATCTGCCTGTCATGCGGTTGTGCGGGCTGGCCATCGCAGTGAAGAATTCCCGCGAGGAAGTCATTCGCGAATCCCACTACGTGACGCCGCATGAGGGCGGCAAAGGCGCGGTGCGCGACGCCATCGAATATGTCCTGCGCGAGCAGGGATCACTCGAACGCGTTATAGATGATTACATCCACGCCCGCAGCAGCGAGCCGGCAGGCAAAGTCGACTAGTTGCTGAAGCGCAAGTTCCTTGGACAAAAAAGAGCCCCTCCGATGGACAGGGGCGAGTTGCACATCGGAGGGGTAGCCGTTGTTACACGACCATTCTCAGGGTTGTTATCCGGAAAAACCCCTGCCCTCGCCAGAAGTTTTCCTCGACCCAAATTTATCTTCGAAATTCGACAAAGCATCTGAAGTTTTAATATTTTGAACTCCTCCAGGCAGAAGCATTGCGCCTGTTTCAAATTACCGCTGAAGAAAAATCTCAACACAGACCACGTCCTTAGTACTTTGGCGTCTCACCTGCACTAAAGTCCCAGGTTAACCAAAGCTGCACGTTTATCAACAGTTAACAATGCACGGACGGCAAGTTTTACCTGAACGAGGTAAAACCGACACGCGGTGGTGTGGTCGGGCGGCGCGATTTTTTTTGGCCTGACAACTTGGAGCACCGAAAGAGCATCCACTAGGGCGGTATTGGGAGGGGACCATGGTTTTCGCGGGTGTAGCACAATGAGGCACGATTTCATGCGTTCGTCACGCCATGCCCCAGTCTCCGCCAGAGCCTCAGCCATCAATGTCATAATTGCTGACCACCAACCGGTTTACCGGACCGGCATCGCCAAGCTGCTCGCGACCGAAGACGACATGCGTATCATTGCGCAGCCGCTCTCGCCCGATCACCTGCTCAATGCCGTTGAAAGACTCCGTCCCCACGTCCTGATTCTTTCCTCTGGATTTCTTCCTCATCCCGACCAAGTGCGCAAGATTACCGCGATTGCTGCTGAGCGCCAGATTGCGATCCTCGTACTTACCGAAAACGCGGAGAGCGCTCCGGAATTTATTCCCTGGGGCGTGCAGGGCGTCTTTTACCGCTCTATCAAGACTGACATGTTGATCGAGGGAATTCGCCGGCTTTCCCAGGGCGGGCGCTTTCTACAGATGCATGCCTCGGCGGAGATTTGCGCCGATCTGGTGGGTGAACGCGTGGCCTCCAAGCTGTCGTTGCGCGAACTGAGAGTAATTTCGGCTGTCGTGCACGGCTACCGGAACTCTGAAATTGCAGAGCAACTTGGCACAACCGTGCCGCTGCTTAAGAAGATCCTTCGAATGATTTTCGACAAGACCGGTGTCTCTGGACGGCTGGAACTAGCGCTATTCGTGGTGCACCACCAGGTACTGGCGCATGCGGCTGCTGAACAACATCAGCAATTCCCGGCTTTGCCGTCGCTTTCGTTGCAACGGAGAGCCAAGTTGAGAGTAGCCGCCGCCGCGATGAACCCGTCGATTCCCAAATAAGGTCGCCCTGCTTCCCTTGCCGCCCAAATCGGCTTGACTCCTGCCGGAACCATCCTTGGTACGACCGCATCCTGCCGGATTGTGGTAAGTAAGAAGTGTATGAAAGTAGTGGCGGGGCATCCGTCGCGCAGAAACTTGGAACACAAACCGCAACTCCTCCCCGAAGTCGGGCATCAGTTTCATCGGGGCGAGTGGTTCATTACCGTTAGCGGCGGTTTCCGGTTGAAATCGGGACGGTGACTCCCTACTATGAAAGTTCCGTTGGCAAAACGGAGAACGACAGTGATCGGAGGAGCAAGCGTTCTCCGGCAGAATCAGCAGGTTTCAGTCCAACGAAGTGCAAGGTTTTTCATGTCGAAGCGCTCCCCTTTTGCCCTGATTTTTTGCTTGGCGCTATTTACCAGCCTGGGCGCCGTCGCTGCCACCATCTCGACCACCCACACCACTACCAGCACTCATAAAACGCACAGCAAGTCTTCAAAACATATAACCGAGTCTCCAACGGCGCAGAAGAAGATGTCGCGCATGCGGCACAGCAGCGCCACGGTCGCGCAGCGGAATCGGTCGACCCATACGGTCGCTCGGAAGCATCACTATTACGGAGAGCGCTTCTACGCCAGTTCGTTCGCGAATGATCAGGTGGATGGCGACATCACGGCCGGCGAAGATCCGGTGGTTCGCGCCGCGGCGATTGAGGCCCTGGGCAACATGAACGGGACCGTAGTCGCCATGGATCCCGACAACGGCCGTATCCTGGCGATGGTGAATCAGAAGCTGGCGCTGTCGGCCGGAGCGCAGCCCTGCTCGACCATCAAGGTCGCGGTCGCATTGGCAGCCTTGAGCGAGAACGTCATCACCAAGGACACGCAAGTCCCGCTTACCAAGACCTGGCATGTCGATCTGACCACCGCGCTGGCGCACTCCAACAACGCCTACTTCGAGGCCGTCGGACGCAAGCTGGGATTCGAGAAGGTCAGCTATTACGCTCACCAGTTCGGACTGGGCGAGCTTGCCGGCTGGAACATTCCCAACGAGCATCTGGGCACCTTCCCCTCGACCGAGCTCGATGAGAAGCTTGGCGGCGTAGGCAAGATGTGCTCCTTCGGCGAAAGCATTTCGCTGACTCCGCTGCAACTGGCAGGCGCTGATGGGCGCGATTGCAAACGGTGGAACACTTTACTATCTGCAGCATCCCACCACGCCTGAACAGGTGACGAGCTTCACCCCCAAGGTCAAGCGCAAGCTGGATATCGGTCCCATCATTCCGGAGATCTCCGAGGGCATGGCGGGCGCGGTCCAGTACGGCACGGCGCGTCTGCTGAAGTCGAACTTCATGGAGGAGCCGGTGCTCGGCAAGACGGGCACATGCTCGAAAGACGGCACGCGCTTCGGCTGGTTCGGATCGTTCGCCAACACCCAGTACGGCAGAATCGTAACCGTGGTCTTCCTGGAGGGCGGACGTCCCACCTTCGGACCCAAGGCCGCGGAGCTGGCGGGAATCATGTACCGCAACCTCTACGATCATGACTACTTCGTGGCCAAGAATCCTCCCGCTGAGGCCCAGAAGACCGGTGCCGGCGTTAGTGGCGCGCAACAGTAGCGCTAGATTACTTACGAAGAGGAAAAGCCTCCTGCACAGGAGGCTTTTTGCATTAGGCGCGTTATTTCGTGAACGGCGAGCCGGACTGCTCCTGCAGATGGTCCAGCGCATTCTGATAACGGCCCTTAATAGTCGCGTCCTGCGTGGTGTTGATCTGCTCGGTCAGCCACTTCAACATGGCCGCACGCGAGGGATGCGGCAGCGGGTTGTCGGAGTCGCTGATGCGCCACTCCGTGTTCTGCGAGGTCACGCTGTAATACACATCCTGGATCGTGCCCTTCCGGTTCCTTCACGTACCCCAGGGCCGGGTCGAAGGTTCCGAGCAGACGATAGTGCACCGTGACCGCGAACTTATTATGGTCTCCTGAGGGCTCAGGATCCACCGTGTAGCGGGCAATCACATTGATCTTGGTAAACGGTTGCGCTGCCGTCCACCACACCAGCGGCTGGAACCTCGGCCACATCTTCGGATCGAGCCTGCCACCCTCGTAGTCGAGCCGGCAATACCTGGAGACGAGTTCCCTGAGTTGCGCCGGCTGGGTATCTTCCTGCGGACGCTGCGTGGGCATGGGAAACTGCGCAAACATCAGGATAGATGTGCCAAGAACGAAGGAAGAAATCAAAAAGCCACGACGACACAACGACACGATTACCCAGTCCCCCTGTTTCAAGAGAATATTCTCCTCGACGGTACACCTTGCCAACCGCCAAAGTCTCGTTTCATCAGTCCACGGGCTGCCCGCACGCTAGAAACATCCCAGCGCAAGAAAGCCCGCAGCAAAGGTAACTCTCTTTCGCATTCCGCGATGGCTCAAATGCGGCAAAATTCTGAAACACATCAACGCCCTCCGAGGTGCTTTGCGGAAAGCTGTTGAGCAGCGAGGCTGATCTCAGAAAATATCTGCGCTTCGTAGACATCTTTGGTTCCGGCGTTCCGTAGAATCCGGCGCACGACAGGCTTAAGCTCTTCGTAAATCGCAATCATTTGGGGCACCGTCGGCTGATTGTTTGGTCTAACCAACGCGTTTCGCAATTGACGGAACACCCCTCCTACTTCGGCGGCATGAATGTATACGTCTGTGCCGCTGATGTCCGAACATGTTTTTCAGCCCGTCTCAATCGCGATTCAAAAACGAACCAAGTATGGGATGGCGATGTATGCCAGGTATAAATGCTTAAACTTTTGATCGTAGGGGATGTTGAGGAAGACAGCTCTAACGCCGCTTTGCCGCTCTTTTAACCGAGAACTTGAGCGTCCTCTTCTTGGAAGTCTTCTTGAAGGCATGCGACTTTGCCTCTCTGGTTCTGTAGCCGGTCAACATGGCGATAGCGCGCTCGCGCTCAGGCGAAATTTGCAGAAGTTCAGCGGCTTCTTCTGGCGTGACGGGACTACCTGTAATTCGAACTGTCATAAACGTTCTCTCAGCATGATAGATGCATTGCGGACCGGAGTCTATTCACGATTTCACTCAGATTCACGTCGATCGAGGCCTACCCGCGCGCCGTTTTCTGATCGCTGAACACCTGTCCGTCGCGGATGTGAATGACGCGGTGCGCGTACTCGGCGATATCGTGTTCGTGGGTTACTAGTACGATCGTGTTGCCTTGATCGTGCAAGCGGTCAAACAACGCCATGATTTCGACGCCGGTCTGCGAGTCAAGGTTGCCGGTAGGCTCGTCCGCCAGGATGATGGAGGGATTGTTCACCAGCGCACGAGCGATGGCGACGCGCTGCCGCTGGCCGCCTGACAGTTCGTTCGGCTTGTGATTCATGCGCTTCTCCATACCCACGGACGCCAGCACGCTCTTGGCGCGCTCCAGGCGCTCCTCGGCAGACATGCCGGCATAAATCAGTGGCAGCTCGACGTTGTGCAGAGAAGTAGCGCGCGGCAGCAAGTTGAAGGTCTGAAAAACGAAGCCGATTTCCTTGTTGCGAATGTGGGCCAATTCGTCGTCGTTTAACTCGCTGACCAACTGACTGTTGAGCCAGTAATTTCCCTTGCTGGGCGTATCCAGACAACCGATCAGGTTCATCAGCGTTGACTTGCCGGAACCCGACGGCCCCATGATGGCAACATATTCGTTCCGCTGAATGCGGACATTGATGCCCCGCAGGGCTTGTACCTGCTGCTCCGAGCCCATGTCGTAGGTCTTCCACAGGTCCTCGGTACAGATAATGCAGCTTTCCGGTACCGCCTGATGCTGTACGGCTGCTGCCGGGTTCGCCAACTCCGTGGCCATCCTCTTCTCCTCGGCTGGTCGCTGATCTGGATTGCTCATGCGATTCAGATTACTCGTTTCCTGCCACTCAGCCTGCTCTACTCTGTTTTCCAGCGCAGTTACGATTCTTCGTCGTTCTTCGGCTTAACGGTATTATCGATCTTCACACTGGCGCCGTTGCGCAAGGTGCGCAGCACCTTGTAGCTGCCGGTCACAATCTCGTCGCCTTCCTTGAGCCCGCTGTTCACTTCGATGTCGGTGGTCCCGCTGATGCCTGTGCTAACCGGTACGAAGACCGCGTCCTTCTTGTTCCGAATGACGAACACCCCTTGCAGATCCTCTTTCGGATCTCCGGCACCCTTCGTGGCAGCTTGCACGGAATCTTTCTTATCCTTCTCGGGCGTGAGCTCGCCGCGTTCACGGATCGTCAATGCCTGAATCGGAATCGCCAGCACGCTGCCGCGCTTTGCGGTGGTAATGCGAGCGGTTGCCGATAGTCCGGGAAGCACGTTCGACGGCGGATCCTGCAACGCGACGACCACCTTGAAGTCCTTGGCTTCCTGTCCGCTGGAGGTCGACTGCGCCGTCGACACGCCGGTAGAGCGCAGCAAAGCGTTCCTGCCGATCTCAGTGACTATGCCTTTGAACTTCTGCTTGGGCATCGCATCGATGGTGATTTCAGCCGGCTGACCCAACTGCACGTTGACGATGTCGCTCTCGTCGACTCTCACCTCCGCGGTGATGACCGAGGTGTCTCCAATCGTCATCAACGTACTGCCGGGCGAGTTCTGAATGCCGGGTACAACCGTTTCGCCCTTCGCGTACCGGAACGTTGGTGATGATGCCGTCGAATGGAGCTTCATATTGCGTCTTGCTCAGCACATCCGCGGCATGACGCAGCATAGCCTGATTCTGGTTGATGTGCCCTTGCGCGGAATCGAGCGAAGCCTTGGCCTGAGCCAGCTTGGCCTTCGACATTCCTTCCTGTGCGATGGCTGTGTCGTAGGCGGTTTTCTTGATGTCGTAATCCGACTTGGAAATTAATTGCTGGTCGTACAAAGCCTTGTTGCGTTCATAATCCGTCTTGGCGTGCTCCAACGAGGCCTCAGCGGAATTCAAATCGGCCACCGACGTATTCACCGCAGCTTGCGCGGCCACGGCATCGGTGCGCGACGCATTCAACGCCGAGTCATTGGCGGAAACGTCGGCCGCAGGCTGAACATTGTCCAGCAGGGCCAGCATCTGGCCTCTCTTAACGCGGTCGCCTTCCTTCACGTAGAGATGAGTGATCTTGGCGAAGGCATTGGCGCCGATATTGACGTAGACCTTGGGCTTGATTTCGCCTGAAGCCGTAACCACCGACGTCAAATCCTCGCGCACAACCTTGCCGGTTTGCACGGCAACGACGCCCTTGTGGCTCTGCTGGACGGTGAATCCAACGATGGCCAGCAAAACCACGACGACGGCGGCAATGAGTGCGAACTTCTTCCGGTTATTCATCGATCCTCAGAGGAAACCTGACGGCGCGCGCGCACCTCGACATGTCATAGTACGAATTAAGACGGCCCAAGGTTCCTGAAGACCGCAGTATTCGGCGTTTTCAGGACGCAGGAGTTGGCCGAATCGGCAAGGGGTGCGGCAACCAGAGCTGGGCTGTCCGGATACTCCGATTATAGCCACAATTCGACAGGAAGTGGCGAGCCTTAAAGCAAATCGGGAGCCCGGATCCTGCCCTCTCCGGTTCCCTTACACCCGGCCCAGAAATCGTTCAGCTAGCCCTATTTTAAGCAACTTGCAGGCATTTACCGGGTTGTCGTGAGAGAGTGTGCAGTGACATTCCGGGCGCAGCGTTTCGTCCCGATTACCTTGCTTTCACAGTGGCTAGAACATACAATTTAGTAGCCCTAAGTGTTTTCCCAGGAGTGCGTTGGTAGACATGAAGTTGCGTCAGGTTCGTTGGTTTTTTGCGTTACTGTCGTTCGTTGCTGTCGGCTGTGGCTTGATGGCTGCCCAAAGTTCTGCTCCCGGGGCTAATGCCGCCGGACAGCCTCCGGCGCAGGCTATTGCTGGTCAGAGCGCGGCGCCCGCTACATCGGGCCAAGCAACGACGCCAGCCAGCACGGGCCAGACCACGACCCAACCTGCTCAGGGCACCCCCGCTGCTACGCAGGGCCAGACCGCCGATCAGCCGGATCCGCTCAAGCGTCAACTCACGCAGGAGCAAAAGAAGAAGAATTCCAAGGCACTCAAACAGGAGTTGAGCGGCACCTACAAGAAGTGGCTGAAAGAGGACGTCGCCTACATCATCACGCCGGAAGAAGTGGCAGCCTTCAAGCAGCTGTCCAACGATGAGGAGCGCGATCAGTTCATCGAGAACTTCTGGCTGCGGCGCGACCCCACTCCGGACACTCCGGAGAACGAGTACAAGGAAGAGCACTACCGCCGCATCGCCTACGTCAATGAGCATTTCGGCGCCGGCATCCCTGGCTGGAAGACCGATCGCGGCCGCATCTACATCATCTGGGGCGCGCCCGATCAGATTGAATCGCATCCCACCGGCGGCACCTACGACCGCCCGCAGGAAGAGGGCGGCGGCACCACCACGACCTATCCTTGGGAAGACTGGCGTTATCGCTATCTGGAGGGTGTCGGCGAGAACATCGAGCTTGAGTTTGTCGATCAGTGCTCCTGCGGCGACTACAAGATCTCGTCGAATCCTAACGACAAAGACGCTCTGCTGCACACCCCGGGCGGCTCGACCATGTACGAGCAGATGGGTCTCAGCAGCAAATCGAGCCGATTGGATCCCTACGCTCGCCAATGCCAGTCCCGAAGCCGGCCTCGAAAGCAGCAAGGAATTCGACAAGCTGGCAACGCTGGCCAAGGTGCAGGCGCCGCCCCCGGTCAAATTCAAAGACCTGGAAGAGGTGGTCAGCCACCACATCAACATCAACCTCATGCCCTTTGAGGTGCGTACCGACTACGTGAAAGTTACGGGAGAAACGGTACTCGTTCCTGTGACCTTGCAGGTCAAGAACAAGGACATCACGTTCGTCTCGAAAGACGGCATACAGCGCGGCACGGTCAATATCTTCGGCCGGGTGACGGGCATCACCGGTAAGGTCGCTCAGACTTTTGAGGACACGGTACAGGTGGACGTTCCAACCGGAGCTGTTGGAAAAGACGATGGACCACTCTTCGCTGTACTGGAAGGCCGTTCCGCTGCGGCCCGGCCGCTATCGCATCGACTTGGTGGTGAAGGATGTGAATGGCGATCGCGTGGGCACCTGGAGCAAGGGCATCGCGGTTCCGGAATATACGGATGACAAGCTGGCTTCTTCTTCGCTGATTCTTTCGGATCGCGTGGAGAAAGTGGCCACCAAGAGCGTAGGCGCCGGCAGCTTCGTACTGGGTGAAACCAAGCTGGCGTATCCGCACCTGGATGGCGCCGATGGAAAGCCTGCCAGTTTCAAACACGACCAGCGCATGGCGCTTTGGATGCAGGTCTATAATCTCCAGCAAGACGACAAGACCAAGAAGCCATCGGCAAAGATCGATTACGAGATCGTAAACCTGGCGAACAATCAGGCTGTGGTTCACTCGTCGGAAACGACCGACTCCATGGGGAACGTCGGCGACCAGATCACGCTGGAAAAAACCGTATCGCTGAACAGCCTGCAACCGGGGCTGTATAAGCTGACGGTAAAGGTCGACGACAACGTCTCGAAGCAGCAGATCTCGCCTTCGGTGCGATTTGCTGTCGAGTAGCTTTGGTATTGGGAGCTGAGGACAAAGCATTGGTCCCAGTCTTGAATCCCGGAACCTCTCATAGGGGGTTTTGAAAACATGACCCGAATCATCGCGTGCTGTGTGTTGGTGGCGTCGCTCTGTGCGGTGGCATCGGCAGGGGTCACTCCGGGCTCAATTTCAGGCTATGTTCGCAACACCGCCGGCACCCCGCAGATGGGCGCAACCGTGCAACTGGTCAGCGCCGCGGGACAGCTCCTGGTCGTCCATACCGACGGCAAGGGCTATTTTGCCGCCACCAGCCTGGTCCCCGGCAGCTATGACGTCCACGTCTCGGCACCCACGTTCCTGCCCACCCTGCGCGAGGATGTCATCCTGGCCGCAGGCGCCAGCAAGGTCCTGAACATTACCCTCAGCACGTTATTCGAAGCGGTCGGCATGCTTCCGCCGCTGAAGAAGAACAACGACGACAACGATAGCTGGAAGTGGACCCTGCGGAATACCGCGAATCGCCCGGTATTGCGCTTCGACGACGATACCGCTCTGATCGTCGAAACTCAGAAGGATGGTCAGCCGCTCAAAGGCACCCTGGCTCTGATGGCGGGTGCTGCCAGCGAAGGCTACGGCAGCGCTTCCGACCTCGGCACCGCCTTTAGCGTCGAGCAGTCGATCTTCCACACCGGAACCTTGGGATTCTCCGGCGATCTCGGCTACGGTGACGGCACTCCGGACGGCGTGCTGCGCACCAGTTATGTCCGCAAGGGCAGCAACGGCTGGGACCAGTCCGTCGCCCTGATGGTTCGCCGCTTCTCCGCGCCGGACACGCTTCCCCATGGAGGCGCTCTGGGCGCCCTCTCCATGTCGTATGCTGACGGATTCTCGATCGGCCATGTACTTGATTTCCAGGTGGGCGGCGAGGCTGAGGCGATTCAATTCCTCGGCCAGGAAGATAATGCCTTCCGGCCCTCGGCTATTGCCGATCTGCATCTCGGCTCGAACACCATCCTGGAGTACCGTTACTCGACCACCGAGCCGAACACGCGGGCCAGTAAAGGCTTTGATACAGCGCCTGCGGACCTCACCGAGACTGCTCCCCGGATGACCATGGTGGATGGCGACCCGCTGTTGGAAAATGCCCACCATCACGAGCTCTCGTTGTCGGAGCGCATGGGCGATAACAAGGTGCAGCTGGCCTACTACAACGATCGCGTGAAAGATCCCGCGCTGCTGGGCGTAGGCGTAATCAACACCTACACCGGCGACATTCTGCCGGATCCGTACTCCGGCACCTTCAGCTACAACGGAGGCGAACTGCGGGCGCAAGGCGTGCGCTTCGTTTTCCAGCATCGGATTTCAGACAACTTCACGGCTACCGTGGACTACGCATACGGCGGCGTGCTCGAGCTGGAACAGCCTGGGGTTTCCTGGACGGCGGTGCACGACAGCCTGGAGAGCGGCTGGCGGCATTCTGCTGCCCTCAAGCTGAATGGATTCGTGCCCCGCACCCACACCAAGTGGATCGCGTCCTATCGCTGGACCAGCGGCCAGACGCTGGTTCCGGTGGATCTGTTCAATGCCTCGGCGGGACAGACCGACCCGTACTTCAATCTCTTCATCCGCCAGCCCCTGCCGCACTTCCACGGCATGCCCGGCGGCATGGAAGCCATCATCGACGTGCGCAACCTGCTGGCCCAGGGCTACGTGCCGGTAGTCGGACCCGACGGCCAGACCGTGTACCTGGTGCAGTCGGCCCGCAGCGTGCGCGGCGGATTGGCGTTCACCTTCTAGATTTGAATCAGCTTCAATAACAAAGCCCGCCGAGATGGCGGGCTTTTTGATTGCGCGTCAATGCGGATTGACGATGTCGGGCATTACTTCCAGCGGCGTCCCGGCAAAACGCAATTCAAAATTCGGCCGGAGACATGTGCATTGCTGAAGTACAGATCAGTCTTTCACGAATCGCAAAAATTCACATTTGACATCGGCCGAAAATCCACTACCATATGGTTGTGGATAAATTAGGTACAACCTTTGCGGCTTTGTCTGATCCCACCCGCCGGGCAATGATCCAACGACTCTCGCATGGGCCTGCCTCCGTGCATGGCTTGACGGAACCGTTTGCACTCTCGCAGCAGATGATTTCAAAACATATTGCCTGCCTGGTTCGGGCGCGGATCGTAATCAAGACGAAGCGTGGACGAGAGAGTGTGTGCACGCTTAGGCCCGAGGCCATAAAGACAGTCAGCGACTGGGCGATCAGCTATCGCCGGTTCTGGGAAGAGCGTTTCGACAAGCTGGAAGTGGTTGTGAAGCAAATGAAAAAAGAGGAGGTCAGAGATGACAAATAACACGGTGAACGGAACAGAGCGGATGGTTGTCACCCGAGTTTTCGATGCCCCACGCGAATTGGTTTGGAAGGCGTGGACCGACCCGAAGTACATCATGCAGTGGTGGGGGCCGAAGGGCTTTACTTCGCCGGCTTGCAAGATGGATTTCCGCGTTGGCGGAAAGCTTCTCTGCTGCATGAGATCGCCGGATGGGTCGGAAGGCTGGAATGCGGTGGAATACCACGAGATTGTTCTGCACGAGAAGATCGTTTCTTCCATGTACTTTTCCGACGCGGAGGGAAACAAGGTTGACCCTGCGGAATTAGGAATAGAACAGGAGGCCATCGAGGGTGCGTACGATGTGACCATCTTTGAGGATCTCGGGAACGGCCAGACGAGACTCACCCAGATTGGAAATGAACCTATGGAGAGCGCGAAAAATAGCGGTCAATTCGAGGGCTGGGTTGAGACACTCGATAAACTGGCCGCGGTTGTTGCGGGGCTGGCACAGGCGAAATAAGACAATGAAGCTTTGATTCGCGAAACTCAAGCGTGGAGAAAGAAATGAAAAGAATACCGTTTCTCGCTATCGTCCTGCTGGCATTCGCATTTCCCGCCCCTGCCCAGGACGCGATGAAGAAAGATCCGGCCGTCAAACCTGCCGATCCGGAATCGAAAGTCGTGCTCGATTCCTGGAATGAGATTGGCCGCAAGCTGACGGCGATGGCCGAAGACTTTCCCGAGGACAAATATGACTTCAAGCCGACACCCGCGGAGCGGAGCT
Organism: uncultured Acidobacteriaceae bacterium; assembly: GCA_963698845.1. Lineage (GTDB taxonomy): Bacteria > Acidobacteriota > Terriglobia > Terriglobales > Acidobacteriaceae > Bog-257. The sequence goes on along the minus strand of CAVOSH010000002.1, from coordinate 690,553 downwards.
TCGCAGAGCAATTGCTGCATGCTGCGGGTTCAATGTATTACTTCACCAAGCCTGCGATGGGGCAGAAGCCTCCCGCGGCAGAAGATCCGAAGCGCGACCAGTACAAAACCAAGGCCGACATCGTCGCATTCGTAAAGAAATCCGTTGCCGATGGCGCCGCTGCCATTCAGTCAAAGGGCGAAAAAGGCCTGATGCAGACTGTCGCATACGGTGATCAGAAAGCGCGCGTTCTCGACATAGCATACGGCATCATCGAGCATAGCGGTGAACACTACGGCCAGCTGGTTGTGTACTACCGCCTCGCAGGGCTTGTGCCGCCGGAGTCGCGGCCCAAGAAGTAAAGCGCAGGAGGCCAGGTACCCCGTCCTTATCACGCGCCGTTTGCGCGAATGGGCGGGGATCTTGGTCTTTGGGACCGTCAGTATTGAATGCGCCGCGCGGCAAAAGCATATCTCTGCTTTCGTTCCGCTGCAAGATTTGGGCTGCGGTCGCCGCGCCGCCCGTCTCGCCGTCCAGTGCCTGTTTCGCAATGAGGAAGAAACTCGCGCTGAGTTTCTGTCGTTGATTCGCCAGCGCCCCCAACGGTGTCCAGGATCGACGAAAATCTATCTAATGCATTCCTCTGTAGCCCTGTGTTCTCGGGGGGAAGATTTTGGTCCTCTGCGCGGAGAACGCCCATGCTTTCCTTCGCGAGCTCTGTCGAATAAAATGTCCCCCGCTCGGCGTGATCGTCATGCGCGAGCAACTGAACGTAAGGCAAAGGCAGGATATCTCGGGGACCCCGGCCAAGGGCGGCGGTGGAAGCTAAGCTGAAAGCTGCTTCTCGTTACTTCCCCGGATGGTCGCCTTTCCGGGCAAGCGACCTTGGCCTCGGCTGTTGCCTTCAGGGCAATGCACTCATCGACCAAGGCTCGTATCGCTCTCCGACATTAACCCTGTTCAACGCACCAGTGTCCGCGAATCCACTTGGACGGATAGTCGCTAGCCTTGATCGGAAACGCCTCGGGCAGGACAGGTGGCGGGGCGGAAGACTGGATCCGAGGCGTTTTCGATAAGGAGACTAGGAGGAAGACGCTGGCGCGGCGGACGCGGGCCTATGGGATTTGAATGCGGGCCGGGCGTCAGGTTGCGCGATGGGAGAGCAGGGCGAAGGATCGGAAGCTGGGTTGGGATCATCCGTCGAGCGGCAAACTGACGCAATGGAAAGATGGCAAGGGGGCGATTGGCACAGGGTGGACACACGACTACGCCGGCGTGCTGGCGCACATCCCAGAGTCGTTGGTGAGGGAGCTGCTAGGAAGAATCGAAGTACATGCATGTGGATAGTTCCGCAGTTGTAAATCTCTGAACGACGAGCATGGTTGCGCCGCAGCGGGGACAATGCCACAGCGAGGTGCTCTCGGAATGGACTTTCCCGGATCTGACTGCTTGCGGCATTGAGGAATCGTCGGCCAGAAGTTGTCGGCATAGCGCCAGGCGAGAGACGCGAAAGCGATTAGCGAGAAACCCGAAGTGACGGATGCGGACGAAGCCTTTGGGAAGCACGTGCAGAAAGAAGCGGCGTAGAAACTCCGTTGCCGCCAGCGTCATTCGGCCCTGTTTGCTTCCGTGCGCGTAATCCTTCCAACGAAAGCTCACTCGGTCCGCTTCGAAGGCCAACAAGCGGTGATTGGAAATCGCCACGCGATGGGTGTAGCGGCCCAGATAACGCAACACCTGCAGGGGCCCACCGAAAGCGGGCTTGGCATAGACCACCCAGTCATGGCGATGCAGGCGGCGGATTAGGCCCGCGAACTGCCGGGGATCGGCGAGGGCAGCAACTGGGCCAGCGCACAGTAGTTTCTTACGGCGGTGGAGGCGTGTGAGACCGGCGAGGAACTTGCCGCGAAAGACGCGACTCAAGACTTTGACGGGTAAGAAGAAAGGATAGCGCGGGCGGAGCCAGCGACGATGATCCAGCGAGAGCCCGCCCGCGGGAATGACACAGTGAATGTGGGGATGCAGGAGCAGGTTCTGTCCCCAGGTGTGCAGGATGGCGATCACGCCAATCTCGGCTCCGAGGTGCTTCGCATCGGATGCGATTTCCAGCAAGGTTTGCGCAGTAGCGGTGAACAACAGATCGTAAAACAGGCTGGATTCTCCAACGCCAGCACATTCAGTTCGTGAGGCACAGTGAACACGACATGGAAATAGCTGGTGTCGAGGAGATCGTGTTGCCGTGCTGTGATCCAGCGCTCACGAGCTTGCGCCTGACACTTGGGGCAGTGGCGATTGCGACACGAGTTGTAGGAGATGGCCTGATAACCGCAGCGCGAGCACTGATCGCGATGGCCACCCAAGGCGGCGGTGCGGCAGCGCTGAATGGCACGAAAGGCTTTGAGCTGCTGGAAGTCCAAGCTCGATCGATACCGATCAAGAAAACGCTCGCCTTGCGCGCGAAGGATGTCAGCCACCTCGACGGTGGGCCGAGTCATGGGTTCTTTTTACGGTGGTACTGACGGTTAACTTCTTCTATGCAGAAAGTGGCAGACCTTCCAAGGGATTGGCGACGGCCCGTAAATGCCGTTGCGACAGATGCAGATATTTTGCCGTCGTTTCCAGATCACCATGGCCCAGTAGAATCTGAATGGTGCGTAGGTCTGTCCCCGCTTCCAGCAGGTGTGTGGCGAAGCTGTGCCGCAAGCAATGAGGGCTGACCCGCTTGGTGAGACCTGCGTGGCGAGCAGCTTCTTTACAGGCATACCACACGGTCTTGTCGGAGATGGGTTGTTCCTTGCCGCGCTTGCGTTCGCTACTCGGGAACAGATAGGTGCGGGGCTTTTTCCAGCGCCAGTACTCTCGCAGGGTTTTCAACAGCGCCGGACTGAGAGGAATGTCACGGCCGGCGCCGCCTTTTCCGCGTTCCACGCGGATCATCATGCGCTGGCTGTCGATGTCGCTGAGCTTCAACAGAGACACTTCGGTGCGCCGCATCCCGGTGCCGTAGAGGGTCATCAGCAGGGCGCGCTGCAGAAGGTTCCCGGCGGCATTGATGAGCCGCGCGACCTCCTCCAGACTCAACACGGTGGGGAGTCGTCGGTGATCCTTGGGATAGGGCAAATCTTCTCGGAACTCGCGTCGTTTGAGAGTTCGGATGAAGAAGAAGCGCAGTGCCGCGACACGGGCAACCACAGTGCCGACGGCGAGCTTGCGGTCTCGGAGCAGGTAGGCCTGGTAGCTTCGCAGCTCGTCGGGTCCGAGCTTATCCGGTGACTTGCCAAAATGTCGCGCAAAGTCAGCTACCGCCTGCAAGTAAGAGCGGGTCGTACTCTTCGAGTAGTTCCGACGCTGAAGTTCCTCCAGCATCATCTGGCGTAGACGGGTCACAAGAGTCTCCTTTCTCTGTGACCCACACTACGTCAGCTGCTCCAACAATGCTGGGTTCGCCATACGCGGTAGCGTCCGCCGCGCCAGCGGCTTCGTCCTAGTCGGCATCTCGGAGAAGTGTTCTATACGGACCGCTCCCGGATCATGAGCAACCCGGCAGTTGGCTGTCCGCAGATAGCTGGCGAGAACGGGCGTGGCTGTTGAAAAAGTCTTTCGGAGTCTTCGCGCAAAAAACTCGACGCGCTAGGATGCCCTATAAACGATTTTCCGCCTCGGGATACATTTCCGCTACGGCGTGATCTCCCAAACCACGCCGCAGCCACCCGTGCATCCTCCCCGGTCGCCACCGGCGTTTGTTGTTCCGAAGATATTGCCGCTCGAGTCGAGCGCTACCCCGGACACGGGATATCCTCCGTCGCTTCCCCCGGTAAAGTTGTAAAGGACGGTCATGCTCCAGCCGCCGCTGCTAGGGGTCAACTTGAAAACTGTGCCGGCGCTAAACAGCCCCAGGGCATCGGTCGCGCCGTACAGGTTTCCTGCGGCATCCATGGCGAGAGCGCCCGTGGGCCCCGACCCGCCCACACCAGTGAAACTAAACAGGGTGCTCAGACTCCATCCCTGCGCGGCCATCAGCTCATCGGCAGTGCCGCCACCATCTACCCCGCCCACCGCCGTGCCCACATACAGGTTTCCCGAGGCATCCCAGATCAAGCCTCCAGGACCGCACCCATCCGTTCCAGAGCACTGGAAGGCGTGGAGAACGTTGCCTGCCCAACCACCGCCCGAGGGAGACAATTCATAAACTACGCCACCCGCAAATTCATTCTGCAAGGTTGTTGTTCCGTAAAGGTTGCCGAAGCGGTCAAGAAGTGGGCCGCTTTCCGGATATCCCCAGCCGGAAGGGCCCGCACCATTGAAGGCATACAGCGTAGCTTCACTCCAGCCGCCCTGCGAGTGGGTCATCTCGAATACCGTTCCGGCGTTATGCGCTCCACCCTCGGCGGCGGTCCCGTATAGGTTTCCAGAACTGTCAAAAGCAAAGGTAGCGTTGGGAAATGCTCCGTCCCCGTTGGTTCCCGTGAACCGGCAAAGCACGGTTTCGTGCCAGGAGCAAAGGGTGGAGCGGCAGACAGTAGCAGGCGGTCGCAAGTTGAAAACTGTGCCGCAGCCGCTTATCCCGAAGGCGCAAGAACCCTGGCCTCCGACGAGGGTGGCTCCGAACAGGCTGCCGTCAGGCCCCTTTACGACTCCCACAGGAAGGTCGCCGTCGGGTTCTCCCTGGAAACTGTAGAGGGTGGAAAACAACCAGCCTGAGCCGTGCTTCGCCAGCCGGAAGACGGTACCGCATCCAGCACTGCATTGGGCTGAGCCGCCGCCGGCCGTAACCCCGTACACGGTTCCCGATTCATCCACGATCACCCCCGAATCAGGCGCTCTTCCATCCGCTCCGCCAGTGAAGGTGTGCAGCACTCTGAAGGTCTGCGCTTGCGCCGGTTCCACCGCGCTCATCGCCAGAAAGCAAATCATCGTTACCACGAAAACCGTTCGCCGCAGGCGGACGCCGAAAATCAATGTGGAAAGCAGCGCCGGGCTCCTCATAAGGTTTTCCTTCGCTGGACGCGACTATTAACGGATGCCGTTTGTGAAAGGCAACACTATACAAGATGACCTGGTCGTATTCCAGCTGAGACTATGGCTGTTGCAATCAGGAAACAGGTAAAACACGGGCACGAGTCAACGAGTGCTATTGATTCCATGACAATGTCGGCTCCCGATGCCCGAGTAAAGTTGGTGGTGCTAACCAACCAACAGGCTCGGGAGAAAGGAGCCGAACAATGATCATTATAGGAGTAGATTTCCACCCCGAGTTTCAGCAAATCGCAATGGTTGACACGGAGACTGGAGAGCTGCAGGAGCGGCGTCTCAATCATCCGAACGAAGCCGAGAGCGTTTTACCGCGAGCTGGTGAGCCGATCGAACGCCAGGTGCGAGTGGGTATGGAGGCCAGTGGCACGGGCGCTGGTTCGAGCGGCTGATGGGTGAGTTGCAGATCGAGCTGTGGATCGGAGATGCCGCCGAGATCCGAACCAAGCGCGTACGGAAGCAGAAGACCGATCGGCAAGATGCCCAACTCATCTTGAAGCTGATGCTGAAGGATGACTTTCCGAAGATCTGGGTGCCGAGCTGGGAGAACCGTGATCTGCGGCAACTGCTATGGCATCGGCACCGCATGGTGCAGGCGCGTACGCGGATCATGAATCAGTTGCAAGCGGTGGCGCTGAACGAAGGTCTGCGGTGTAAGAAGCGGTTGTGGCGGACGGAACGCCCGCGTCTGGAATCGTTCAACTTGGCTCCGTGGGCCAGCCGGCGACGGCACGAGCTGCTGGAGTTGCTAGATCGGTTGAACCCAACCATCGCGGAGTTGAGCCAGGCGGTCGAGCAGGAAGTGGAGAAGTGTCCCGAGGCCCAGCGACTGGCGACTCATCCCGGTGTCGGTCCACTCACCGCGTTGGCGTTTGTGCTGATCATCGGAAAGCCGAACGCTTTCAGTGTGGCAAGCAGGTGGCCAGCTATCTCGGTCTGGTTCCACTGGAGGACTCCAGCGGCAATCGGAGACGGTTGGGACACATCACCAAACAAGGCAGTTCGATCTTGCGCTTCCTGCTGGTAGAAGCGGCGCAGGTCACAGTGCGCAGTCTTCCCGAATGGCGCAGCCGATACTTTCACCTGATGATGCGGCGGGGACGAAAGATCGCCAAGGTCGCCATGGCGCGGCGACTGGCAGTTTCTCTGTACTGGATGCTGCGCCAGGGGTGGGATTATCAGCAGTATCGAGTTCGGTTCGCACGCGGGGCAGCCCGGAAATCGCCATGGTGTGCAGTAGAACACCGAGCTATTGAGTGGGCGCCCCGCTCCTCTGATGAGGAGTTCGAACTGGTAATCATGATCGCAGCAGCGATCGAAGAGATGCATGGGTCGGACCGAGTCCTGACCTGAGCGATTACAAGGCGAGCCGTGGTTGGTTGGGACCGGAGTTTTTCAACTAGAGCGAAGTGGCGCTTTCTCTAAAGCGGATGCCGATCTACGCTCTTGACAACGCCGACATTGTCAGAGGGCGATTTGTCCACAGTGACGCGCGATGAATGAGGTATGGGATGCATGAGTGTCGAAGAGGAATTAGTGGAGCCCGGACGCGGGCGGCATCATGATAGCCCAGGATGGAGCGCAGCGGAATCCTGGGTGGGCCGATAATTTCGATCACGAGCCGGCTTCAGCCGGCGGCACGTCTGCCGTCCCTGCCGGGACTCAGCCCCAATAAAGGCCGCGTACCCACCGTTCCGCTGCGCTTCACGGTGGGCTAACGGCATTTCCGCCCTCGCCAGGCGCCGTGCGCAAAACCAGCGCACGTCGCAAGCGTGGCTTCGGGCTCGGATCCTACCCGTTCCGCAGTCCAGCCGAGACCGCAAAGGATTAGTTGTGAAAGCAGCCCATATCGCAAGGTACCCGAGAAACATACGCCCGTTTCGGCCGCTTAAGGCAATACGGAAACGCTAAGCGGGGCACAAATAACAATTCGGCCTGTGGATTCGTCGAATCCGCAGGCCGAAATTTTTCCTGACCGGAACTTGCAGCGCTGAAGGCGCTGCTCCATACGTCAATGCGCGACGCCGTGTCCCGCCTTCGAGGCCACTTCCAACCGAACTTCCGCCCGACGCAGCGCGAGATTCACCGCGTCATAATCCATCTCTGGAGAGCCTTCCCGCAGTTCTTGTTCTGCCCGCGACTTGGCTTCCTGCGCGCGCTTCACGTCAATGTCTTCGGCGCGTTCAGCGGCGTCCGCCAGAATCGTTACCTTGTCCGGAAGCACTTCGGCAAATCCCCAGGACACGGCGATATATTGCGTCGTGCCGCCCTGGATGTAGCTGAGTTCGCCGGACGTCAACTCGGTGATCAGCGGCGCGTGCCCCGGCAGAATGCCGAGATAACCGCTCTTGCCGGGCATCTGGACCTGGTCGGCATCTTCCCGGACCAGTCGCTTGTCCGGCGTAACGATTTGTAAGTGCAGCGTGTCAGCCATAAAGAAGTTGTCGGTTGTCCGTTGTCAGTTATCGGCCTCGACTTGCCAGCTCCGGACTTCTATAGCTGGCAGTGGCCAAGTGCTAATCGCTAGTTGCTAATCGCCAGTCGCTAGTAGCTGCTTATGCCGTGGCCTTCATCTTCTCGGCCTCTTCCAGCACCTCGTTGATGTCGCCCTTCATGTAGAACGCCTGCTCCGGAATGTCGTCGTGCTTGCCGTCGACAATCTCCTGGAAGCTGCGCACCGTGTCGTCGATTTTCACGTAGCGTCCCTTCAGGCCGGTGAACTGCTCGGCCACGAAGAACGGCTGCGAGAGGAACTTCTGTATCTTGCGGGCGCGCGATACCGTGAGCTTCTGGTCTTCGCTGAGTTCGTCAATACCGAGAATCGCGATGATGTCCTGCAGGTCCTTGTAGCTCTGCAGCACGCGCTTCACGGCCTGTGCGGTGTTGTAATGAGTCTCACCCACCACGCGCGGATCGAGAATGCGCGAGGTCGAAGCCAGCGGATCGACCGCCGGGTAAATACCCAGCTCGGAGATCTGGCGCGAAAGCACGGTGGTCGCGTCCAGGTGAGCGAAGGTCGTGGCCGGTGCCGGATCGGTCAAGTCGTCGGCGGGCACGTAAATCGCCTGCACCGAGGTTACCGAGCCCTTCTTGGTCGAGGTGATGCGCTCCTGCAACTCGCCCATTTCGGTGGCCAGGTTGGGCTGGTATCCCACGGCCGAGGGCATGCGGCCCAGCAGCGTCGATACTTCCGAACCTGCCTGGGTGAAGCGGAAGATGTTGTCGATGAAGAGCAGCGTGTCGGAACCTTCTTCGTCGCGGAAGTACTCAGCGACGGTCAGCGCGGTCAGCGCCACGCGCAGACGCGCTCCGGGCGGCTCGGTCATCTGGCCGTAGATCAGGGCAGCCTTCGATTTCGACGGCTCCTTGATGTTGACCACGCCGGACTCCTGCATTTCCAGCCAGAGATCGTTGCCCTCACGGGTGCGCTCGCCCACGCCGGCGAACACGGAGAATCCACCGTGCTTCAGGGCGACGTTGTTGATGAGCTCCATGATGACGACGGTCTTGCCTACGCCGGCGCCGCCAAACAGGCCGATCTTGCCGCCCTTCAAGAAGGGCTGGATCAGGTCGATGACCTTGACGCCGGTCTGGAACATTTCCATCGAGGTGGATTGTTCGTCGAATCTGGGCGCCTGGCGATGAATCGGCATGCGCTTGGCTGTGTTCACCGGGCCCAGCTTGTCGACCGGGTTGCCGATGACGTTCAGCACGCGGCCCAGGGTCTCGCGGCCCACGGGGACGGTGATAGGGCCGCCGAGGTCGATGGCCTTCATACCGCGCACCATACCTTCGGTAGGTTCCATGGCGACACAGCGCACGCGGCCTTCGCCCAGTTGCTGTTCGACTTCCAGGATGACGTCCAGTGGATGCGGGACGTCAAAGCCCTCGCTGGTAACGCGCAGCGCCGAATAGATGGGCGGCAGCGCCGACTCTGAAAATTGCACGTCCACCGCGGGACCTGCGATCTGAATTACGTGTCCGATGTTCTCTGCCATATTAAGTACGCTCTTCGCGATTCGCTTTTGGCTGTGAGCTATGAGCTCTGAGCCAAATCTTGCGACCTGGAATGTCTAACCAAATTCTTCGCACTCTTGCTCTGGCCAACGGCCCACAGCTCATGGCCCCACAGCGTCTTTACAGCGCAGCGGCTCCGCTGACGATCTCGATAATTTCCTTCGTGATCGTTGCCTGGCGCGCGCGGTTCATGGTCAGCGTCAGGGAGTCGATTACGTCGTTGGCGTTGTTGCTGGCCGACTCCATGGCCGTCATGCGGGCGGCGTTTTCCGCCGCAACCGACTCCAGCATGCCCTGGAAAATCTCGAACGCAATGTAGCGCGGCAGCAGGTCGGCAAAAATCTCGTCCGGGGATTGCTCCTAAATGTAGTCGACCGGCGCAGTCGCAAACTTTGCGGCGTCCGCTTCCATCTCCGACGCCTCCGGCTCCTTCAGACTGATGCCCGCCGCGCGCGCCGCTTCCCCCATGCGCTCGCGCTCTTCCAGCGAGAACTCTTCCGCCAGAGCGACTTCGCGCCGGCCCAACTCCTGTACCGGAAGAATTCGCTGGGCGATCAGGCGCTGCGCAATTACCGATTTGAATTCGTTGAAGATGACGTAAACCGAATCGATCTGCTCGTCCTTGTAAGCCTTGGCGATGCGTTCGGCGATCTCGTTGACCGGCTCGTACTCCACCTTGGCCAGCAGATTCAGGTGTTCGGCAACCACCTGGATTTGCCCGGCCCGCGCCTCACCGACCTTACCCACCGGGTACCGGCGACGCAGAAAATCGCGCCCTTTGCGACCGATGGCCAGCACGTCGATATTCTTGTCCTGGAAATAACTGATGAACTTGGTCGCAGCTTTGAGGACGTTGGAATTGAACGCGCCCGCCAGTCCGCGATCACCGGTGACCAGCACCAGCAGAATGTTCTGCTCGGGCCGGACGGCCAGCAGCGGATTGCACGGCAGCCCGGTCTTCGGATCGGTTACGTCGGCGCGGCTCATGGTGGATTGCAGAACATTCACCAGCATCTGCGCGTACGAGCGCGATGCCAGCGCACGCTCCTGGGCGCGGCGCAGCTTGGCTGCCGCAACCATCTTCATGGCCTTGGTGATCTGCCGCGTACTCTTCACGCTGCGGATTCGCGTCCGGAGATCGCGTATGTTCGCCATAGCTTGTCTAAGTCGTCTCCGGCCTGCTGTGTTCGGGTGAGCACGCCTTCAGGCGTGTTTCACCCGGTAAACCAAACACAAGACCGGCTTTCGCCGCCGAGGAAACTTGATTTCCCGGGACCTTCAGCGGCTGAAGCCGATCCCGGAACTTGTGATCCATACTGCACGCCTGAAGGCGTGCTCCACCCGCTCCTACGCGCTCGCCTTCGCCGCCGCCTGACGTTCGCTGACGAAGCGCTCCTTGAATTCCTTGATGGCCTTGGTCATTGCGGCCCGCAGATCGTCGTCCAGCGTCTTCTTCTCTTCAATATCCTTGAAATCGCTGGAGCAGCCGTATCGATGTACTGGTACAGGCCCTTTTCGAAGTCGCGCAACTGGTCCACCGGCATGTCGTCCAGCAGGCCCTGGGTGCCGGCGTAGATGATCAGAATCTGCTTGGAGAAGGGCAGCGGCTGATACTGTCCTTGCTTCAGGATCTCCGTCAGGCGCTGGCCTCGGGCAACTGCGCCTGCGTCGCCTTGTCCAGATCGCTGCCGAACTGCGAGAACGCCGCCAACTCGCGGTACTGCGCCAGGTCGAGTCGCAGGGTACCGGCAACCTGCCGCATGGCCTTGATCTGCGCGCTGCCGCCCACGCGGCTGACCGACAATCCGACGTTCACCGCCGGACGCACGCCGGAGTTGAACAGATCGGTTTCCAGATAGATCTGGCCGTCGGTGATGGAGATGACGTTGGTCGGAATGTAGGCCGAAACGTCGCCAGCCTGCGTCTCAATGATCGGCAACGCAGTCAGCGATCCGCCGCCAAGATCGGCGCTCAACTTCGCAGCGCGCTCCAGCAGACGGGAGTGGAGATAGAACACGTCGCCGGGATACGCTTCGCGTCCCGGAGGACGGCGCAGCAGCAGCGAGATCTCGCGATAAGCCACGGCGTGCTTCGAAAGATCGTCGTAGATGCACAGCGCGTGACGCTTGTTATCGCGGAAGTACTCGCCCATGGCGCAGGCAGCGTAGGGCGCAATGTACTGCATCGGGGCGGGATCGGAGGCCGACGCCGAAACGACGATGGTGTATTCCATCGCGCCGAAGTCTTCCAGCGTCTTCACCACCTGGGCGACCGACGAACGCTTCTGGCCGATGGCGCAGTAGATACAAATCAGGTCGCGGCCCTTGCTGTTGATGATGGTGTCGAGCGCGACAGCAGTCTTGCCGGTCTGGCGATCGCCAATGATCAGTTCGCGCTGTCCGCGGCCGATGGGAATCATGGAGTCGATGGCCTTCAGTCCGGTAGCCATCGGCTCTTTCACCGGCTGGCGCTGAATGACGCCGGGCGCCAGGCGCTCGATCTCGATGAACTCCGTGGTGTTGAGCGGACCTTTGTCGTCGATCGGATTGCCGAGCGAATCGACTACGCGACCGATGAGCGCATCGCCCACCGGCACGCTCATGATGCGGCCGGTGCGCTTGACCTCGTCGCCCTCTTCGACCTCCGTGTACTCGCCCATCAGCACCACGCCGACCTGGTCTTCTTCCAGGTTCATGGCGATGCCGGCGACGTTGTGCGGGAAGGAGAGCAGTTCGCCGGCCATGCACTTGTCCAGGCCGTAAACGCGGGCGATACCGTCGCCGATGGACATGACCGAGCCGACTTCGTCGACCGCGATCTTGGTTTCGTAGTTGTCGATCTGCTCGCGGATGAGCTTTGTGATCTCGTCTGCTTTGATCTGCGCCATAAGGTTCCGTTCGAAGCGCGCGTTGCGGCGCGCTGTAATCCATTTTTCGCAGCGCGCGTTGCGGCGCGCCGTAATCCATTTTTCGCAGCGCGTTGCGGCGCGCTGTAATCCATTTAATGTGTCATCCTGAGCGGAGCAGCGCTGCTGTTGCGCTGCGGAGTCGAAGGACCCCTATTCCAGCCAGGACTGCTGCCGTCCCTACGGGACTCTCACTTCTAAGCTCACGTTACCCAGCACTCCGCTACGCTCCGTGCTGGGCTAAGCTGTTCCCGTGCCTTCGGCACTCGCCCAAGTTGGCACGGCGGCAAAGCCGACGCGAGCTTTATCCAACCATCAAGCCACTTTGGTCAACTCGCAACGCCGTAACTTCTATGCAACCTACCGCAGCTTTTAGCCCACGGCTCCAAGCTCCAAGCTCAAGGCTCATGGCTTACTCTGCCATGCTCAGCTCCTGGCGCATCTTCTCCAGCTGCCCGCGCACCGAGCCGTCATAAATCGTGCTGCCCACTCGCACCGAAACGCCGCCCAACAGCTCCGGATTCGAGCTGTAGCGTGCGCGGACTTTCTTGCCCGTCATACGCTCCACCCGGTTCTCCAGATCGCGTTTCTCTCCGGGCGTAAGCGTGCGCGCGCTGGAAATCTCGCACTTCCACAAATCCCAGCTGCGCATCGAGTTCGGCTTCGAACTGCCGCGCGATGTCGTCCAGCATTCGCAATACGGCGATGATCGATGATCACCGCGATAAAGTTGCGGATCGGCTTTACTGCCCCAATCTGCTTCGCGATTGCGTCCAGTACCGCGCGCTTCTGCTGCGGCAAGACCGCGGGCGACTCCCACACCCGGCGCAGATCATCGCTCTCGCGGACCGCTTCCACAATCGCCTGCAGTTGGCGGCGGGCGATATCCGCATCAATCTTGTTTCTCGAGAATCACTTCGACCAGGGCGCGGGCGTAACGGCTGGCAATTGCGGCCATAGCTTACTTGCCGTCCTTTCCGAGATGATCGGCAAACTCGCGGATCAGCGCGTGGTCAGTCGAGTCATCGATGCGCAGCTGGCTGCGCCGCCAGGTCGACGGCCAGCGAGGCCGCGTAGCCTTTCAGCTCGCGGCGCGCGTTGCGCGCAATCGCGTCGATCTCCGTTTCGGCCGCCGCACAACCTTCTGCTTGTCTTCTTCCGCAGCCTGGCGGATGCGCGCCTCCTCGGCGACAGCCTCACGTTCTGCCGCAGCGCGAATCTGCTCCACTTCAGCGTCCAGCTTGCTCAAGCGCGCTTCGATATCGGTCAAGCGGCGCGCGGCGTCTGCGCTGGCGGCCTGCGCTTCGCGAATACCCTTCTGAATGCTCAGCGGTGCGTTCGCGGAAAGCCTGCGGCACCTTCGACTTGATCAGCACATAGCAGAAAATAAAGAGTGCGAGGAAGTTAAATCCGACGGAAAGCGTGAACGAAGCCTTCGGGACCGATGCCCAGCGAGTGTCCCCATCTTTTCGGCGGTGTGAGCGGCCTGCTCGCGTGGTCTTGGCCAGAATCTCGCCGATGCCGGCATTGGCGTCGTCTCGAGGATCGGATTCGCCGGCCTGAGTCGACTGAGTGCCATTGGCTGAGCGAGCTGTTCTGCGCTTCCTGGGCCGCGGCCGCACCTACGAACAGGCAGGCCATAAAGGCGATTGCTGCCAGCGCGTCGCAAAGATTTTCGGCTTCATTGTGCGCCGCCCGCTGCCGGCGCTGTTCCGGCCGGTTTCAGGATGGTGCGGATGATGTCGGTGGCCAGCCGCTCGACTTCGGCCTGCAACCCGCCCGCGCCGCTGCCATGTCCTGTTCGATGGCCAGCCTTGGCCTGGCGAATCTGCTCCTGGGCACGAGTTCGCGCTTCGGCCATTGCCTCGGCACGCATCTGCTGGGCCTGCTGACGCCGCGCTTCCTGCGCCTTGAAGATCGCCAGACGTGCCTCACGCAGCTTCTGCTCGTACTCCTGGGTTCGCGCTTCCGCGGCGGCTACGTCCGCGCGCGCCTTCAGAACCGCTCCCTCGGTCCGCTCGCGACGCTCCTTCAGAATGCGCTCCAGCAGGCTTGCGTACCAGATTCTGATAAATCGCGTACAGCAACAGCAGCAGCACCACCGTCGGGATGGCGTCGAGCAGTAATTCGCCTACTTGTTTGAGAGTGGTATCCATCCGTTGTCGTGAGTGCCTACCGCTGAAGATGCACGGGGGCGCTAGAGAAATAACTGGAACTATTGAAACTAACAGAGCGTGTTGACCGATGTCAACGAAGCGAGGGTCCGTTTTGCGACAAGTTCCTGCGCCTTATGGCGCGCTCTTCACAAACTCCGGCTGCTTGCCTTCGGCCCAGGGATCATAGGTCTGTACATAAGATCATGCGGTCGCGAATGGTGGGATGGTCCCAGGCCCAGAACTCCCAGAATTTGTTGACGTAGGGATAGTCCAGCGACACCCCGCCGAGTTGCTGGAAGGCGAGAGCGGCGGTGCGCGGCTCATCGGGCACCAGCCCGTGAATCACTTCCAACCCGTATTGGTCGGCCTGATGCTCGTAGTGCCGCGAAACCGCGCTGAAAACGGGCGTGGCGAGAAATGTCAGCACCATCAGAAGCAGGACCAGCAGTGGAATGACGCCCAATCGTCCAGCGTAGCGAATTCCCCAACGCCCGCCATATTTCGCCACCAACCAATTCGCCAGCCGATAGCCCACGTAAAACAGCAGCAACAGGAGGAGCAGATTGATCGCGATCTCTTTCGGAATATGCCCCAGAACGTAATGGCCCATCTCGTGGCCAAAGACGAAGAGCGTTTCCGGCGTGGTCATGTGCTGCATGGTCGTGTCCCAGACAACCACGCGCTTGGTCGCGCCGAAGCCGCGTGACGTAAGCATTGAGCGTGGTGGTCTTCTCGCTCGCCTTCATCTCGTACATGCGCTCCGGCGGAATATCCATGCCGGCGCGCTGCACCACGCGTTCAATCTGCGCCACCAGGTCTGCGTGATGATCGTTGAGTGGCTCGTACTTGTTGAACATCGGCTCAATCCACACCGGCGCAACTAACATCACGAAAACGACGATCGGGATCAGCGCCAGCCAGAAGTAGAACCACCAGCGGCGCGGGCTGCGGCGCAATGCCACGTACAGAATCCAGCCCAGGACGCTGGCGAAGATGCAGGCCAGCAGCAGCCCTTTGCCCCAGTCGCCGAACCATGATGCCCAGCTTTGTACCGAGCGGCCGTACCTGATGCTGATGTGTTCGCTGTAGATATCGAAGTGGAAACTGCGCCACCTCCATCACCAGCACGAACAGGGACATCACGACGGCAGCTTGCACAAAGCGGCGGCGCGAAACTCGCTCAGCCCAGTTCCGCAGCCGCGCTCCAAATCGCGATCGCAACATCAGACAGAGGACAACGATGCTCCACAGTCCGGCGGCAAAATACAGGACGCCGTTCACCAGGTACAAAGCGTAGGCTTTGGCGAGTTTGTCCGGCGGAAGCGAGTATTGCAGCAGCGGAGCGGCGGAGGCTGTCGCGCCGGTTGCAGCGGGCTGAGTAGATGGCGCCTGGTCCTGGGCCACAGCGATTCCCACGGCAGTTGAGATTAGCAACGTCAGAGCCAGCAAAACTCGGGCAGCGACGGATCGCGTCATGGTTTCCTCATTGAAAAGTTGGACCGCACGACTCCCTCGTGGGTGAGCCGCAGCTGGGAATTTCCATCCCGTCACGCTTGTTCGCTGGCACCCCATCCCTCCTGTTTTCATGCACTTGGGATGATTGCAACAACCTTCTGCAAAATATTGAAAATGCAGCAGCTTATCACGATTTCTGCTTGACTTTTCCACCCAGGGGGTACCATAAAAGCATCACCTCCGATCCATTTCAGGATCGAATGGGCTCGGAGCCAAGGAAATCGTCACCGCTCCTTGGCATCGGGCCCATTTTATTACCCTCGATTCTTGGCAATTCATTGCGACACGGCCGAAATATCGAACAGGTATGATCCTGAAGTAGACTCTGTTTAGCCTGGATGAATTCAAAACTCCTGTTCTTCTGCGGAATTATTTTTTGCCTTACGCCTTGGGCCTCTCCGCCATTGGCTTTGCTTGCCGGCCTTTTCTTCGGAGCGATCGCCATCCATCCCTACCCCGCGCCCTCGCGACGCGCCTCAAAGCTTCTGCTGCAGGCCGCTGTCGTGGGACTGGGCTTCGGTATGAACCTGCAGGAAGTGATTAAAGCGGGCAAGCAGCGGCTTCCTCTACACCGCAATCAGCATTACCTTCGCCATGCTGCTGGGAACGCTGCTGGGCAAGCTGATGGACGTTCGCCCGCGCCCGGCATTCCTTATCTCAACCGGCACCGCGATCTGCGGCGGCAGCGCCATCGCCGCCGTCGGACCGATCACCGGCGCCACTGAAGATGAAATGTCCGTATCACTGGGCACGGTCTTCGTGTTGAACTCCGTCGCCCTGCTGACCTTTCCTGCCATTGGCCTGTGGCTGCATCTGTCGCAAACGCAATTCGGATTGTGGGCCGCGCTGGCTATTCACGACACCAGCTCGGTCGTGGGAGCTGCAGCCAAGTACGGAGCGGTGGCCCTCGCCGTCGGCACCACGGTGAAGCTGGCGCGCGCCCTCTGGATCGTGCCCCTGTCCATTGGCACAGCGGCGGTCAAAGGCAGCAAGACCCGCATCCAGTGGCCGTGGTTCATCCTGTTCTTCTGCCTGGCGGCCGTGGCCAACACCTACTTCTTTCCCGGCGCGACGCGCCTATCACTGGCTGAGCAATCTCGGGAAGCTCATGCTGGTCATCACCTTGTTTCTGATCGGCGCGAGCCTGTCGCCTGCAGCCGTTACGCAAGGTTGGTCCTCGCCCGCTGCTTCAGGGCGTCGTGCTGTGGATCATCGTCGCCGTGCTCAGCCTGCTGGCCATTCGCGCAGGCTGGATTCGAATCTAGCCCAAACACAGACTCCGTGCGGAATGCGAAACTGCATCCTCAAACGCAGCTCCGGATTGAGTACGATGGGCGAGAGAACTCCATGAACGCTCCGATCTCGTCCGAACCTCAGCCAAAGCGCGGCTTCCTTTTGCGCATTCTCTATCGCGTGTACACGAATTATCTGGGCGTAACACCGCCCACGCCGGCGCAGGAGAGAATCGCGGCCGCTGTCTTGATCGGCGGCACAGTCGTAGGCCTGATCGCGATCGTTGCGCTGGTTCTGTTTCTGTGGCAGACGTTGATGAAGATGGGTGGGCAGTGAACCGTGGCATGGTGAAAATCGCAAATGCGATTTCTTGCCTCGACAATGGAAAACCCCACTCAAGCAAAAGAAGCTTGAACGGGGCACCCGACACAATTGTGTCACCGTTAACGACTGTTCTCTACGGATTTCCGCTGGGCGCGCTGGCCGAAGCGCGCTTGCTGGCCGGCGTAGTAGCCGCTGCGGGTGCGCACCTGCAGCTTCTTATAACCCTTCGCCTGCGCTTCGACCTTCACCGTGCGATAGCCGCCCGCGCTCTGCGGAGTCGTGGGCTTGTACTGGATGGTGTACTGGTTGCGGATGTCGTGAGCGATCTGCTGGTGATCGCCTGCACCTCGTCGAGATTCTTGGGGAAGAACGCCACGCCGCCGGTGTCTTCGGCCATTTCGCGCAAGCGCGCGGCGCGCACGTTTCTCGTGCTCCTCACCCAGCAAGCCGATGGTGTAAATCGTTGGACCGTTCTTCTCTTCCAGGCGGCGCAGAGCCTGCTCCAGCGATTCGCGGCTGGCATTGTCTTCGCCATCGGTGACCACCAGCAGCACCTTCTTCTCCAGCGCGCCACTCTTCTTCAGGTGATCGGACGATGCGACTACGGCGTCGTACAACGCCGTGCCGCCGCGCGATTCAATCCGTTCCAGCGCGTCCTTCAGCTTGGGAATGCTGCCGGTGTAATCCTGGTCGAGGAAGTACTCCTCGTTGAAGTTCACCACGAAGACCTGGTCCTGCGGATTGCTGGAGCGCACCAGGTTGAGCGCGGCGGCGTTCACCTGGGGCCGCTTGTCGCGCATGGAGCCGGAGTTGTCGATCACGATGCCCAGCGCGACCGGAATATCTTCGTTGCGGAACGAAGTAATCTTCTGCGGCTTGCCGTCTTCGAAGACGATGAAATCGTTCTTGGTGAGACTGGTGATCGGGCGAAAGTGATCGTCGACCACGGAGGCGTGCAGCGTGACCTCGTCGACTTCCTTCTTGAAGACGAAAACGTCATCGTTCTGCGAGGACGGCGGCTTGTCCCTGCGGCACCTGCACGGTGTCGCCGGGCTGATTCGGGCGCGGCGCCGGAGGAGGCGCTTCCTGATCCTGCGGGCTCTGAGCTGCGGCGGGAGGTCTGCGATTCTGCCTGGTGCGGGCTGGTCTGCTGCGGCGCAGGTTGCTGCGTCTGTGCGGCGCTGTCTGCGTTCCCGATGGCTGCGGCGTGCGCGCCGGAGCGGTCGAATCCTGCGCTATCGAGCCAACTACCCAGCAACAGAACAGACAGCGGACCGCAAGCAGATTACGTTTATTCCGTAGGTGCATAGTATCCAGTTTTGGCGTACACGTGCAGCGGCGGCAGTCCTTTCGGAGGATTGAGCTTCACCTTGATCTTCCGCCACTTGCCATCGTGTGCTGGATTGGTTGGACGGTATCCGAGCACATATTGGTTGCGCAGCTCGATGCCTATCTTCGTGGCCACGTCCGCCAGCTCGTTGGGCGATTGGATGATAAACGTCCTGCCACCAGTAGCTTCCGTGACTTCGTTGAGCAAGCTCGGGGCCTTCGCGCTCCTCCGGCGTCTTGGGCTGGAAATCGAACAAACCGATGCCGTAAATCTGGACATCGGCCTCGCGCACCATCGACTTGATCTCGCCCTCGGTGTAGCGGCTGTGGTTGTCGCCGCCGTCGGAGATGATCAGCAGCGCCTTGCGCTCGTAGTGCGCCTTGCGCATGCGATCCATGCCCAGGTAGATGGCGTCCAGCAGCGCGGTGCGGCCCTTGGGAATCGCGTAGACCAGCTTGTTCTGGATGTCTTCGACGGAAGAGGTGAAGTCGACCAGGACTTCCGGCTTCTCCGAGAAGGTGACCAGGAAAAACTCGTCCTGCGGATTCGCGGTGCGGAAGAACTCGACCACCGCCTGGCGCGACTTGTCGATCTTGTCGGACATCGATCCGCTGACATCGAAGATCACGCCCAGCGAGATCGGCGCGTCTTCACTGGAGAAATGGCGGATCTCCTGCGGCTTGCCGTTGTCGGTGAGCAGGAAATTTTCCTTCTCCAGGCCGGTCACCAGGCGGTTCATGGGATCCGTAATCGTCACCGGAACCAGCACCAGGTCGACTTCCTTCTTCAGCGGCTTGGTGTGCGTTCGCAGAGAAGGATCGGAGATGCCGCTGGGATCAGCTCGTCGCCGCATCCGGTCTTCTTGGCTTCGCGCGGGGTGATGTGGACGTCGTCGTCCTGGGCCAGCGCGAGAGGCGCCAGCCAGCAAGCCAACAGGCACATGCTCAGCAGGAGAAGCAATGTCTTGTGGGAGCGCACGATGGATTGGACGGGCCGCGTTACAAAATGTCGCGCCGCACGATTTACGTTGACCGCGAACTGAAAGGCCGAGCCGATTGACCCGAATCCGTTACTGCTACCGCGGGCCATAGGGAATCCTCTGGGGTGTGTGGTGAATGGTATCACAGGTCCAGGCGGCGAAATCCTTCCCGCCGCTCTGTCCCACAGGTTTCCGACATCCGGACTTGCTGCACGTCTAGATGTGACTCACGTCATGCTGGTTTCCTTTTTATCGCTGCTAGAATTTGGTTTCCCGAAGGCGAACCGAACGCACTTCCGCTTCGGGGAAAAAGGGACTTTTATGGCCGATATTCTCTCCGTTCCGCGCTCTCCGCTACAACTCGTCCAAAGTTTCGCCCGGCGAGGTCATGACCCAGCCCTACGACAAAATCACCCCGGCAATGCAGGACAAGTATTACGCAGCCAGCCCTTATAACCTGGTGCAAGTCATCCTGGGAAAACCGCAGCCCGGCGACAATGACCAGCAGAACGTCTACACCCGCGCCGCCGCCTGCTGAAGAAATGGCAAGACGAGGGCGTGCTACAGCACGACGCCGAGCCCAGCCTCTACGTCTACTCCCAGACCTTCAAGGTTCCCGGCGATCCTTCGGGAGCCGAAGCCGAGCGCCGTGGCTTCATCGCGCTGGGGCGAGTGGAGGACTACGACCGCAAAGTCGTCTTACCGCCATGAGCAGACCCTGAGCAAGCCCAAGGCCGACCGCCTGAACCTGCTCCAGGCCACGCAGGCACACTGCGAGCTGATCTTCATGGTCTACAGCGACCCCGACGGATGAAGTCGGCAAGCTGCTGCATCAGGACGGTCCAGCCGACGGTCGAGATGCGCGACGAATACGGCGTTACCGCATCGCATGTGGAAGGTCTCCGATCCGGCGACGGTTGCCGCGGCCAAAGCCAAGATGAGCCGACAAGAAGCTCATCATCGCCGACGGTCATCATCGCTACGAGACCGCGCTCAACTACCGCAACCAGATGCGCGAGCAGTCGAAGTCCAGCGATCCTGAAGCTCCCTACGAGCGCGTCATGATGAGCTTCGTCAACATGGACAGCCCTGGCTTGGTAATTCTGCCCACCCATCGCGTCGTCTTCGGGCTCGAAGGCTTCAGCCTCTACAGCAAAGCCATGCAGGTGATGAAGTACTTCGACATTGAGGACCTCGGCCCGGTGACGGACGTATCCCACGTCGTGCAGCGACTGCGTGAAGGCCGGCAACGACCGCACGGCGCTGCTGGCAGTCACGGCCAGCAATGCGTTCCTGCTGAAGGCCAAGCGCGACGCTGCAATCGCCTAGCCTGAAAGACCTCTCCGAGAAGCAGCGCTCGCTCGACGTTGTGCAATTGCACAAGCTCATCCTCGAAGAGATCATCGGCATGTCGGAAGAGGACATCCGCGCGCAGAAGCACCTGAGGTATATTCGCGACGCCGCCGAAGCCATCGACGAGGTGCGAAAGGGCAACGCACAAGTGGCGTTCCTGATGAATCCGGTTCGCATGGAGCAGGTGCGCGACATCGCCTTCGCCGGCGAGGTCATGCCCCAGAAGTCGACCGACTTCTATCCCAAAATGCTGAGCGGCCTCACCATCTATTCGCTTGACGGGGCGGCACAAGGCACGGCGGGCGGCAACTAGAGACCTGCGATTCGTTCACGGCTGTTGCAACGACAAAGTCATGTCTCCACCAAAGCGCCATTACGCATGGCGCTTTTTTCGTGAGTTGCTGAATTTTTGTGCCACTCCGGCGCATATACTGGCGTCAAAGTTCGAGAATCTCGCTCTCTGGGGTGACACGTGCGAAATCAAGTTAGGGTCAACCGTTTGCGTTCTCCTCCTAGTCGCCTCTTATCCCTATCCTGCGGAGCCTCCTCCTCTTCGGCTTCCGGCCCCGCCGATCCGGCTTCTGGCGCCTCCGGCGGCCCGAATCTTCCCATCCAGTTTCCGACCGACGTTCTCACTTACCACTACAACGTGTTTCGCCAGGGCTCCACGTCACAAGAGACCACACTGACCACGAGCAACGTCAACTCCAGCTCCTTTGGCAAAGTTGGTTTCTACGCCGTTGACGGCAAAGTCGACGCCCAGCCGCTCTATATCAACAAGCAGTTCATTGGCGGCGCGACCGTAAACACGCTCTACGTTGTCACTGAGAACGACAGTGTCTACGCCTTCAACGCCGCCACCGGTCACCAGTACTGGCGCGTATCGGTACTGGGATCGGGCGAAACGCCCAGCGACAATCACGGCTGCACCCAGATCTCGCCGCAGATCGGGATCACCGCGACGCCCGTCATCGATAAAGGCACCGCACCCAACAATGACGGAGCGATGTACCTGGTGGCTATGAGCAAGGACTCTTCCGGCGTCTACCATCAGCGTCTGCACGCGCTTAATCTGCGCACCGGAGCCGAACTCTTCGGCGGTCCGAAGGAAATTGCCGCCACCTATCCTGGCACCGGCGACGGCAGTCAGAACGGACAGGTGATCTTTAACCCGGCGCAGTTCGCCGAGCGCGCCGCGCTGCTCGAGTACGGGTCAACCATTTATCTCACCTTCACCTCGCATTGCGATGCTCGCCCTTACACGGGATGGGTGATGGCCTACGACGCGCGCACGCTGGCGCAGACGTCGGTGATTGACATTACGCCGAACGGCCACGAAGGCGCAGTCTGGATGGCTGGTTCCGGCCTCGCCGCCGATTCCGCCGGCAACATTTACCTGCTTGCCGGCAACGGTACCTTTGACACCACGCTCACCGCGCAGGGCTTTCCCGTCAATGGCGATTACGGAAATGCCTTCGTGCGACTCAGCACCACTGGCGGAACGCTTGCGGTCGCTGACTACTTCAACATGTTTAACACCGTGCAGGAATCGAACGCCGACGTCGATCTGGGATCAGGCGGAGCGATTATTCTGCCTGACATAACCGACAACAACGGAGTGGCGCATCACCTTGCCGTGGGCGCGGGCAAGGACACGAACATCTACGTGGTCAACCGCGACAACATGGGCAAGTGGAATTCGAGCAACAATAACAACGCCTACCAGGTACTGGCCGGCGTTCTGCCCGGCGGCGTATGGTCGAAGCCTTCGTACTTCAACAACACCGTCTACTACGGCGATGTCGGCGACCACCTCAAAGCCTTCACGTTCTCGAATGCCATGCTGGGCAGTACGCCCAGCTCGCAGAGCGCGAACACCTTCCCCTACCCGGGAACGTTCCCCCTGATCACCTCGAACCAGGGCGCAAACGGAATTGTCTGGGCAGTTTCGAATGCCAATCCCGCCGTGCTCTATGCCTTCGACGCGACTAACCTGGCGCATGAACTGTACGACAGCAACCAGGCTTCGGGAGGCCGCGATCAGTTCGGGCCAGGCAATAAGTTCATTACGCCAATTGTGGCGAATGGGCTGGTATTTGTGGGAACACAGACCGGCGTCGCGGTATTCGGACTGATTCACTAAACGGCAGTTGCCGGTTGTCAGTGGCCAGATGTCAGCTGGAGCCAGCCTTCGGGCTGGCTCTTTTCTTTCTGCCGGCAAGCAAACCAATAGTTTTCATTGCATCGCAGAGCCCGCTGCGTATACTTCCCCCATTCTGGAAAACTTGCACTTCTGGGGTGACGCTTGCGAAATCGCCTTTGCGTTGCACTGTTCGTCAGCCTCGTAACCTTGTCGTGCGCAGCCGCTTCCTCTACCGCGTGTGCTTCCTCGGAAGCCACGCCTGCGCCATCTAACCCACTTCCCATTCAGTTTCCAACCGACGTTCTCACTTATCACTACAACGTCTTCCGTCAGGGCGCGACGTCTCAAGAGACGACCCTGACGCTGAGCAACGTTGCCTCCGGAACCTTTGGCAAAGTCGGCTTCTATCCAGTCGACGGCAAAGTCGATGCGCAGCCGCTGTACGTCAACAAGCAATCGATCGGCGGCGCTGCCGTGGATACGCTCTACGTGGTGACGGAGAACGACAGCGTCTATGCCTTCAACGCCGCTACCGGCCACCAATTCTGGAGGGTCTCAGTGCTGGGAGCGGGCGAGACGCCCAGTGATCCGCACTCCTGCTACCTGATTTTGCCGCAGATCGGCATTACAGCCACACCCGTCATCGACAAAGGCGCCGCCCCCTTTAACGATGGCGCCATGTATTTAGTGGCGATGAGCGAGGACTCTTCCGGGCACTATCATCAGCGCCTGCACGCCCTCAACCTGCGCACTGGAGCCGAACTGTTCGGCGGCCCGGTTGAGATCGCCGCCACCTATCCTGGGACCGGCGACGGTAGCCTGAACGGCCACGTCATTTTTGATCCCGGACAGTACGTCGAACGCGCCGCGCTGCTGGAGTATGGCAGCACCATCTATCTCACCTTCGCTTCCCATTGCGACTTCCGTCCCTACACCGGATGGGTCATGGCTTACAACGCGCGGACGCTGGCGCAAACCTCGGTCATCAACCTCACGCCCAACGGCAGTGAAGGCGCGTTTTGGATGGCGGGATCGGGCCCGGCGGCCGATTCGAACGGCAACATCTTCCTGCTCGGCGGAAACGGTACCTTCGACACCACGCTTACTACCCAGGGCTTTCCCATCGATGGCGACTACGGAAATGCTTTCCTGAAGCTGTCCACCACGGGCGGAACTCTTGCTGTCGCCGACTACTTCAACATGTACAACACGGTCACGTTGTCCAATGCCGACTGGGATCTCGGGTCCGGCGGAGTGATGGTGCTGCCCGATATCACCGACAATGGCGGGCAGGTGCATCATCTTGCCGTCGGCGCCGGGAAGGAAGGAAACATCTACATCGTCGATCGCGACAACATGGGCAAATGGAACCCCAACAATAACAACAATGTCTACCAGGTCGTGACCGCGGGAGTTCCCGCGGGAGTGTGGTCGCAGCCGTCCTTCTTCAACAACACCGTGTACTACGGCGGCCGCAACGATCATCTCCGGGCTTTCACCTTCTCCAACGCTCTGCTGAACGCTACACCGGCTTCGCAGAGCGCGGAAGCTTTCCCCTATCCCGGAACCTTTCCGCTGATCACCTCAAACCAGGGGACAAATGGAATCGTCTGGGCGGTAGCCAACGGCAGCCCCGCGGTGCTGTACGCCTACGATGCTACCAACCTGGCGCACGAACTCTACAACAGCAACCAGGCCGGCACACGCGATCAGTTCGGACCGGGCAACAAGTTCATCACGCCCATCGTGGCAAATGGACGGGTGTTTGTGGGAACCCAGACCGGCGTCGCCGTCTTCGGACTGCTGCACTAGGAAGCAGTTGGCGGTTGTCAGTCGTCGGTTGTCAGTTGGCGGTTGTCGATTCCGCGGGTGCGTCGAAACAGATACCCATCCCCTCAGGTAGACCGATCCAACCAACTCCCATCTCATCGTTACGAGCGCGTTGAATTCGGGGTCAAAACGCATCCATTTTATTTTCTGACCGGGTACACTACCAGACATCCAGGAGGTAATGGATGGCGACTGCCGCGGACTACAAGGCTCGCATTCTCTCTTACGTCGAAGGCAAAGATCCGATAGCGGTCCAGCGTGAAACGCCGGCAGCGCTGTCACACCTGATCGAAGGATTTTCGCCGGAACAATTGCGAGTGCGCCCCGCGCCTGACAAATGGTCAGTGGCGGAGTTGCTGGCGCACTTCGCAGAAGCCGAGATGGGAGCCTTCTGGCGCTACCGCCAGATGATCGAGCACGAGGGCTCTTCGCTGCTGTCTTACGATCAGGAACTGTGGAGCATTCTGGGCGATTATTCCACCACCGATCCCAATGACTCGCTTCAGCTCTTCGTACTGCTGCGGCGGGCGAACCTCGGAATGTTTGGACGCTTGTCACCGGAACAATGGCAGAGTCGCGGCATCCACACCGAACGCGGAGAGATGAGTGTCCGCGACCTGGTCACGCAGATCGCCGGCCATGATGTGAACCACCTGGAACAGATCCGCAAGATCTTAGCGAAATGAGCGGCTGATGGTTGGTGCTGATCGTTGGTGCCCCAGGCTGATGGTTGGTGCCCCAGGTTCACGTCCTGCTGTTGGACGTTAACCTGGGTCCGCGAACACCCACGTTAGCCCAGAAGAAGGGCGAACGTGGGGCACCGGCCGCTCTAATACATCCGCGTCATCCTGAGCGCAGCAGCGCTGCTTTTGCGCTGCGGAGTCGAAGGACCCCTTTCAGCGTGAGGCGCTTGGTCCCGGCTGATCGTTGGTGCCCAGGTTCACGTCCTGCTGTTGGACGTTAACCTGGGTCCGCGAACACCCACGTTAGCCCAGAAGAAGGGCGAACATGGGGCACCGGCTCGTTATGACACGCGAATTAAGACGTTGTGATCACCTCTTCAGGCTGCGTCCCGCTTGCCGCCTGTCTGTCCCGGCAGCTTCGATCCGAGGATATCGATCTTCTCGATCTTCGGCGGCTGGGCGAGCAGATCAGGAGCTTTCGCCATCAAAGCCTCCGCAATCTTTCCCGTGAGATGTGCCTGTCTTCCCTTCTCATCGGCGAACACATCGAAGATTCCGAACGTCGACGGCCCCATGCGAATGGCAAACCACGCGGTCGTCTCCGGCTCCTCTTGCACCAGCGATTCACCCTGGTGCAGGAATTCTTCTACTTCTTTCTCTTTTCCAGGCTTGGCTTCCAGGCGAACATAAAGTCCCAGCTTTACCATTCCATTCTCCTTACGAATTTAAATTGTCATCCAACTAACCGGCGCCTGTAGTTGCCGCGAAGTCAGAGGATCACTCTTCGCGGCAAATCGACGCCCCTCTCACGCCGTCTTATCTACCGCTTGCATGCTGGCCGGAGCATAGCGTTCACCCGCGGCCTGCGGAATCGACGCTTCCAACTCAGCCACCTCCTGCGGCGTCAATTGAATGTCAGCCGCCAGCCGCATTCTCCTCCAGATACTTCCTGCGCTTGGTTCCCGGGATCGGCACGATGTCTTCGCCCTTCGCCATCACCCATGCCAGCGCAAGCTGCCCGGGCGTGACGCCTTTGCGCTGCCGCGAACGCCCGCACGCGCATCGACCAGCGCCTGGTTCTTGTCGAAGTTCTCGCCGGCGAAGCGCGGGATAGCGCTGCTGCCGCGAATCTCCCGCCGACAGAGTCGCTGCTGCTTGCGTGATCGCGCCGGTCAGGAAGCCGCGACCCAGCGGGCTGTACGGCACGAAGCCGATGCCCAGCTCGCGCACGGTCGGCAGAATCTCCTCTTCCACGTGTCGCTCCCACAGCGAATACTCGGTCTGCAGCGCGGTGATGGGATGCACTTTGTGCGCGCGGCGAATCGTCGCCGGCGACGCCTCCGAGAGCCCCAGATAGCGCACCTTGCCCGGCCTTCACCAGCTCGGCCATGGCGCCGACCGTGTCTTCGATGGGAGTCTTGGGATCCACGCGGTGCTGATAGTAGAGATCGATGTGATCGACGCCCAGCCGCTTCAGCGACGCGTCGCAGGCCGACTTGACGTACTCGGGCTTGCCGCTGATCTCCCAATGCGTCGGATCCTCCTTGGTGCGCATGTTCGCGAACTTGGTCGCCAGAAAAACTTCGTCACGGCGGCCGCGAATCGTCTTGCCGACCAGCTCCTCGTTGTCGCCGATGCCGTAGGTGTCGGCGGTGTCGAGGAAGTTGATCCCAAGATCCAGCGCGCGCAGGATGGTCGCGGCGGACTCCTCGTCATTACGCTCGCCGTAGAACTCGCTCATGCCCATGCAACCGAGCCCCATGCGCGGGACACATTGCGCCCTGCGAACCAAGCTTTACCTGTCTCATGCTCATAGGCGATTGGATGTGGGCCGGCAGTGGCGGATTCCCGCTTCACGCCTAAAGTTTGTTCAATATCGCAAGCTGAATTGGCCGGCGTTGAGGGTCCGACGTTACGGTGATAGTTTCAGAAACACTACGCTCGCGAGGAGATGTGTCCTTGGCTTTGAAGATTGTGCAGGCCGGAGAAGCAGTGCTGCGGCACCAGGCGCGCGCGCTGACTGAAAGGAGATTCTGAGCAAGCAAAACACAGAGCCTGATCGAGCAGATGCGCGAGACCATGCGCGAGGCGCCGGGCGTAGGCTTGGCCGCACCCCAGGTCGGTGTCTCGCTTGCAGCTCGCGGTCATCGAGGACCGGGTGGAATATCACGCCAAGGCCACAGCGGAGCAACTGGCCGAACGCGGCCGCCGCCATGTTCCGTTTCACGTGATCATCAATCCCAAGATCGTCGCCCGACGAGGACGGAGGCGTGGAATTCTTCGAAGGCTGCCTGAGCGTCGAAGGCTACACAGCGATCGTCCCGCGCGCACATCGAGTGACGGTGGAGTTCCTGAACGAACGTGCCGAACCGGTGCGAGTGGAAGCCGAAGGCTGGTACG
The DNA here is from genome assembly GCA_963698845.1 of uncultured Acidobacteriaceae bacterium. Taxonomy (GTDB): domain Bacteria; phylum Acidobacteriota; class Terriglobia; order Terriglobales; family Acidobacteriaceae; genus Bog-257. The sequence continues at coordinate 662,675 of CAVOSH010000002.1, read as the reverse complement.
CGCGCATCCTGCAACACGAGATCGATCACCTGAACGGCCTCCTCTACATCGATCGCATGCATCCGCAAACCTTCTGCAATATGGAGAACTACGAACGCTTGTGGAAGGGTGTACCAACGGAACGGGCGCTGAAGGAGCTCAGCGTGGGTTAGAGCTGTTGCGGAAAGCAGATCCCTCGTCGGCCTAAAGACCTGCTTGAGATGACAAGACGTTAGAAGTGTTTACTTGCCTCAGGCTCAGGCAGCGGCCACACCACCGACACCAGCCAGGCCACCGCCAATCCCACCACGCAACCGAACAGCACTTCGGACATTCGCAGTGACGCCGGCTCGCAAGCCATGGAGCCGCGAATGGTACTCCAGTCCCGCCGAGATCACGAAGGCGGCCGTGATCGGTCCCTGCCGCCACATGGTCTGAATGCGGACCACGTACGACGAGAGCATAACGGTCATCGCCATGGCCAATGGCAGCATCAGCAGATGCGATCCTCCGATAGCAATGAAGATGAGGCCTACCGCGCAGCCTACAAAGGCGTTGGTGATGCGCGCCTTGAAGAAGGTCAGCGCGTTCTTCATCAGCGGATCGCTGGTGGCGACCATGGAACTGATCGCCCAGATGGGATTCTTCTGCGCCATTTCGTGCACGCAGATCCAGAGAATAGCCGTCGCCAGGAAGATGCTTACAGCGTAATGAAAACCGTGCATGTCGCCCCGGATGTAGCGGTCCGATGCCTGTTGCTTCAGTTGAGACAATCTTGTCGCGCTGCTCCTTCACCGAGGTCATGGAGTGATTCTAGCGATTGTCCGAGAAAGTGAAAGCAGGAAATTCGTCAGCGGCGCTATCGATCTTGACCACGCAAATCAGTGCGACTCCTTGCAGCCTCCCGTGTTCACCGTCGCGATCGGCAACGCTGCGGTTTTGCTTCCGGCTAGCAGCTGATTGAATGCCGGAATGTCCTGCTGGTTGAGCTGCTGCCACTGCGCCAGATCTTTACCAAGCGCGTCGCAGTTCTGCTCCACCGCCGCCTTCACCGTGTCGGCAGGACGCATGTCGGCGCTCTCCACGCTGAAGATCAGCCGCGCCAGATCGCGATTCACCGGACCCACTCCTGGCGCGGTCGGCTTTCCCTTCTCAACGTTGTCGATCTTCTTGCCCAACGCCTCGGCCGCTTGCTTGGTCTTGTCGGCATCTGCGCCGGTCAACGATTTCTGGCTGTCGGCCAGCGCCTTGCGCAGAGCATCGATCTGGTGGAATGCATCCCCACTGGACTTCATGCCGCGCGTAGCCTGCAGAGCGACGTCGCGCTGCTCGACCAGGTCGGCTCTGCGACGCATGAATGCGCGGATCGGGAACCACGGTCAGCGCCTGCTTGTAGGTCTTGCCACCGTAGGAGAGCTCGACCGTGTACTTGCCGGGCACGACCAACGGGCCGCGCGGCTGCTCCCGCGGAGTCAGACCGGCGATCGCATGGTCCGCAAGCGTGTACTCGGTGTATTCCAGCAGGTTGCCGTAGTAGCCGTAAGGCAGCGTGAGCGGCGCCGGATAACGCAGATCCCAGGCAAAGCGATTGACGCCCGCAGCTTTATCCAATGCCGTCGGCGGCGCGAACCAGTACTCCGGCACATTCGCCGGTGGATACGTCACCGGCTTTGGGATCGCTGCTGTACTTCGCCACCTCAACATTCTTGTCGTCGTAAATGGTCATGGTGAGCGGCGTGTTCGCGGCATTCTTCAGGAAGTAGTACAGAATCGCGCCGTCGGGCGGATTCTGGCCGGCGGGCGTTTCCACCGGAAAGGGCGTGTCTTCATAGTTGTCCCAGCGCACGCGGATCGCAGTTGCGGGTGCGAACAGATGTGCATCGGAGGAAGCGATCTGCGGATTCATCTCGCGCAGCGGCGTCACGTCATCGAGAATCCACAGCGAACGTCCGAAGGTCGACACGACAAGATCGTTGTCATGTACCTGCAGATCGGTAATGGGCGATGGCGGCAGATTCAGCGTGAGCGGCTGCCAGTGATCACCGTCATCCCACGACACAAAGACCGTTGTCTCGGTGCCTGCATAGAGCAGCCCTTTGCGCTTGGGATCGGCGCGCACTACACCGCACCATCTCGTCCGCCGGAAAGCCGGTGACGATTTTCTGCCAGCTCTTGCCGTAATCGTGGGTGCGCAGAACGTTAGGGGGCGTCGACTCGCGCCGTCCACCCAGACGTGAGATAAGCGGTTGCGGCGTCAAGATGCGAGGGCTCGACGTAGAGAATTTCCTCAGGATCGGCCAGCCCCGGCGGGGTGACATTCTGCCAACTCTTGCCTTCGTCGCGTGTGAGCTGCACGATGCGATTGCTGGTGCCAACCCAAATCTGACCCGCCTTCACCGGCGAGGGCGCAAGCGCATTGATGGCGGGCGGCGGCGGCTTGAACGGATCGGTCTTATCGTCCTTGTCTTTGTCCTGGTCTTTGTCTTTGTCCTGCGACTCCTTCGTCGCCTCGTCCTTGGGCTGCTCCTTCGGTTCCTGCCTGGCCTCTTCCTTCGGCTGCGCCGGCTCTTTGTAGCCCGTCAGGTCGGGGCTGATCTCGTGCCAGCTCTTGCCGCCGTCGCTGGTCTTCAGCACGAATTGTGTTCCCTGGTACAGCACAGCAGGATTTTGCGGAGAGAAGGCCAGCGGCGCCATTTCGGAGAAGCGATATTTCTTGCCGCGCTCGAAGACGGTGGCGATCTCGCCGGTGTCCTTGTCGTAGCGCACGATCGACCCATACCAGCCGCCGCTGAAAACGTAGTTAGGATGCGCGGGATCGGCTTCGATGAACGCATATTCAAAGCCGCCGATGGAGAACCAGTCCTGCAGCAGGATCTCGCCGTAGTCGCTGCGGCTGATGATGCCGGCGGTGCCGCTGTCCTGCTGCGCGCCGTATACGCGATACGGAAACAGGTTGTCGGTGGAGACGTGGTAGAACTGCCCGGTCGGCTGGTTGTACCACGAGGTCCAGCTCTTACCCGCGTCAACACTGACGATTGCGCCTTGATCCACGCCGAGCAGCATGCGCGCCGAGTTCTGCGGATCGATCCAGAGCACGTGGAAATCATCGCCGCTGGGTGCGCCGACATAAGCCTCGAAGGTCTTGCCGCCGTCGGTGGAGCGGTAGAGCGACGTTTGCGCAACATAGAGCACGTCGGGATTCTTCGGATCGGAGAAGATGCGGCTGAAGTACGGGCTGCCGAGCACGCGCGGGTCTTTCGTCGACTGATACCAATTCGCGCCGCCATCGTCGGAGCGGTAGAAGCCGTCGTCAACGATCGCGTACAGCCGCTGACCATTACGTCTCCGGCGGCAACCGCGATGCCAACTCGCCCAAGACCCTTGTCCGGCAAGCCTTTCGTCGCCATCGGCGCCCAGCGTCACACCGCCGTTGGTGGATTTGACGATGTCGGAAGTCGGCGGCACCGTCTTTTCGCCCGAGCCGGATTCCGGACTTGTACAGCACCGCGTAAAGCGTTTTCGGATCGCTGGGATCGGCGCACATGTCGACCACGCCGAAGGTTGCATCGTTGGCTGTAAACCTTCTTCCAGCTCTTGCCGCCGTCTTCGGTGCGGAAGATGCCGCGATTGTCGACGCTCGCCGACTTCGGCACGGGATGCCAGAGAATGCCGAAGCCGATGGAGTTTCCGCCGGCGACCGCGACGTCGGGATTCTGCGGATCGACGATGATTGCCTGAATGTAAGGCACGTCGGCAAGACCCGCGCTCGTCCACGTCTTACCGCTGTCACTGGAGCGATAGACTCCCTTGCCGCGCGTCTGCTCGCCCGGTGCCGACGTAGATGACGTTGGACGCGGAGGGCGCGACGGTCAAGGCTCCGATGGAAGGCACCGGAACGCTGTCGAAGATCGGCACCCAGACCCGTCCGCCGTTGGTCTCTTCCACATTCCACCGCCGGGCGTGCCGAAGTAATACGTCGTCGGATCGCCGGGAACGCCCGCAACCGCTGTGACTCGCCCACCGCGAAACGGCCCCAGCAGACGCCACTTCATGCCGGAGAACTGACTCGCGGGCCGGGCATCTGCTGAGCGAGTACTGTGAGCGGAAGGACGACAACCAGAAAGAAGAGGGCGGCGAGTGGAGCGTGCGGATACTCCGGGACGAGCGCAAGTGCATCAAGATCTCCAAATCGTGTGACAACAGGGAATCGAGACGTGTGACCGACGAGCCTACACCGGGGCGCCGGGGCAATCAAGTTATGCAGCAGCATGTAACATTGTCCGGGGATCGGAGCGGCAGAATGAGGGGATGGATGCGAAGCGCGCGCTTTCGCGATCCCAGGGACAGAACCGGCATGAGTGCAACCGCTCTCTCCATTCGCATTCGCGGCGTGGTGCAGGGTGTGGGCTTTCGTCCATTCGTCTATCGCCTGGCGCATGAGCACGGAATCTCCGGCTGGGTGCTCAACGGCGAAGAAGGCGTCTCGATTCACGCCGAGGGATCGGAAAAAGCGCTGTGGAGATTTGTGGAAGAGCTGCGCGTGCAGGCGCCTCCTGCGGCGGAGGTTGCCGAGGTCGAAACGGACAGTTGTTGTCGAGCCCGCCGGATTCACTGACTTCGACGATTCGCGAGAGCGAGCGACACGACAAGCCGACGGTTCGCATCTCGCCCGACCTGCCGGTTTGCGACGAGTGTTTGCGCGAGCTCGCCGACCCTCAGAACCCTCGCTACCATTATCCCTACATCAACTGCACCAACTGCGGGCCGCGCTACACCGTCATCCTCGCGCTGCCCTACGATCGCCCGAACACCACCATGAAGCCGTGGCCGCTCGACGCCTATTGCGACGGCGAGTATCACGATCCGGCGAACCGGCGCTTCCACGCGCAGCCGGTTGCCTGTCCCGAATGCGGGCCGCACTATTTTCTTCGTGACGGCGAGCACCCTGTCGACAGGCGATGACGAGGCGGTTCGAGGCACGGTCGAACTGTCTGCGCGAAGGCAAGATCGTCGCGGTGAAAGGACTCGGCGGATATCACCTCGCCTGCGACGCCCGGAATGCTGGGGCAGTGAGCGCCATGCGCGAGCGAAAGTATCGCAAGGAAAAACCGTTCGCGGTGATGGTGAAAGATGTCAACGCCGCGCGCTCTGATCGTGGAGACTGTCGCCGGAAGCGGAGTCGCTGCTGCAATCTCGTCGCGCGCCCGATCGTGCTGGCCAAAGCCAAGGTCGAGCTGCCGGGCGTGGCTCCCGACAATGACGAACTCGGCGTCATGCTTCCCTACACGCCGCTGCATCACCTGCTGTTTGCCGCCGGCGCTCCCGAGGTACTGGTGATGACCAGCGCCAACCGCTCCAGCGAGCCCATCTGCTTACACCGAGGAGGATGCCTTCGACCGCCTGGCCGGCGTGGCTGATGCGTATCTGGTCGGCGAGCGTCCTATCGCGCGTCGCGTCGACGATTCGGTTGCTGCGCGTTGGAGCTTTTGGTCCGTGTCATTCTCCGGCGCTCGCGCGGCTATGCGCCTGGAGCCGTTGCGAAGCTGCCGATCGAACGGCCGTTGCTCGCCGTCGGCGCCGACCTGAAGAACACCATCACCCTGGTGGTCGACGGCCAGGCTTTCGTCAGCCAGCACATTGGCGATCTCGATCACTACCAGGCGTTCCAGGCGTTCCAGGAAACCATCCGCGACCTGGTCGCGATGTACGAAGTGAGCTGGGATGACCTGCTGGTGGTCCATGACGCCCATCCGCAATATCTCTCGACCACCTACGCCTCGGAACTGACGGCCGCGCAGAAGATTGCGGTGCAGCATCATCGCGCACACATCGCCTCGGTGCTGGCTGAGCACGGCGCGTGGGACAAGCGCGTGCTGGGCGATCAGCTTCGATGGCACCGGCTACGGCGACGACGGCAGCATCTGGGGTGGAGAGTTCTTCGCCGGCAGCGTCCGCAACGGCTTCGAACGCGTCGCCCATTTACGCCGCGCCAGCCTTCCTGGAGGTGACGCCGCGGCGCAGCGTCCGGTACAGGCCGCAGCCGGATTTCTGGCGCAAGTCGATAGCCTGCCCGACCTGACAGCCGAGCCGTTCAACTTCCCTGCGCGATACCTTCAGGCATTGGAGCTGGTGAATAAGCAAGTGCGCAGCTTCACGACGACCTCCGTTGGCCGCCTCTTCGATTCAGCTGCGGCGCTGCTGGGATTCACGCGCGGAATCACCTTCGAAGGCCAGGCGGCGATGTGGGTGGAAAGCCTGGCTCGCGAAGCCGGAACCGCTGAGCCTTATCCGTTTCCCTTTGCCGAGGGCGAGCTGGATTTTCGGCCTCTGCTGCTGGCTGTTGCCCAAGACCGCAAGCGAGGCCGCTTGCCGAATGAGATCGCGCGGGCCTTCCAGCTCGGAATTGCCCACGGGATACGCGATGCTGCGACTTCCCTGTGCCGCCAACTAACGCTGGAAACGATCGTTCTCTCGGGTGGTGTCTTCCAGAATGAGCTTCTGCTCTGCGATGTGCGAGTCTTGCTGGGCACTGCCGGCTTAGAGGTCTGGACGAATCACGCGGTGCCGCCAAATGACGGCGGAATCAGCCTGGGACAGGCGGCGCTGGCCTCGTTCCAGGCTTCGAAGTAACTCTCCACCCGCCTTCATAGGGTCGAGCGGGTACAATGTAACGTTCCTATGTTTGCCATCTTTCTAGACATGGCGGGCGCCGGTCAGCACCTGCTGCGGCAACTGCTGTGGTTCATAGCTATCTTCGGCTCATTTACCTCCACGGTATTTCTCGCCATGGTGATCGTGGCGACATTCCGTTACCTCAGGCGATCGCGCCGAGCCCGGCAAACTGTCGTTGCGGTGCCGATCGAAGTTCTGCCTCCGGTCACAGTGCTTAAGCCGGTTCACGGTCTTGAGCCCCGGCTGGAAGAGACGCTGGAAAGCTTCTTCCGGCAGGACTATCCGAACTTCGAGATCATCTTCGGGGCGCGCAGCCACGACAATCAGGCGCTTGCGGTCGTCGAGCGGCTTCGCAAGCGCTATCCCGATGTGCGCACCCGGGTGGTTATTTCTGGAGAGCCGTCGTGGCCGAACGCGAAGGTGTTCTCGCTGGCCAAGATGATCGCCTCCTCCGACGACGATTATTTCGTGATCAGCGACAGCGATATTTTGGTGGGCCCGGATTTTCTGCGCAACGTGATGCCCCCGCTGCTCAATGCGAAGGTGGGGCTGGTGACCTGCCTCTATCAGGGGATTCCGGCGCCGGATTTCTGGTCGCACATGGAAGCTATCGGCATGTCGGTAGAGATGCCGGCGGGGCGTGATGGTCGCCGACATGGTCGAAGGCATGAAGTTCGCCCTGGGCGCGGCCATGATCGTGCGGCGCGATGCGATCGAAGCCATCGGCGGCATCCGCGAGACCGCGGATTTCTACTCCGACGACTTCGTGCTGGGCAATCTCGTGGCCGAGGCGGGGTACGAGGTCGTGCTCTCGCATTACAAAGTGGGACACGTACTGTCGGCCTGCTCGCTGCGGCGCACCTTCGGCGATCAGTTGCGCTGGATGAAGAGCACGCGCTACTCGCGACCCTGGGGACACGTGGGCTCAGGCCTGACCTACGCTGTGCCCTTCGGCTTGCTGGCGCTGCTGCTGGGCTTCGGGCATCACGGTCATCACGTGGTCGCGGGCCTGGTGCTGTTCGCGGCGGCGTGGCTGAACCGCATGCTGCTGGCGCTTATTGTCGGCTGGGGAATCATTGGCGATCCGCGCTGTCTGTGGATGTGCTGGCTCTATCCGCTGCGCGACCTGCTGGGATTCTGCACCTGGGTAGGCAGCTTTACCGGAAACACATTCCTGTGGCGCGGCGAGCCGTATCAGTTCGGCGAGCAAGGCCGCATCACCCCGGTGGCGCGGTCGATCGAGTTCGAGCGCGACAGCGTGCCGCAGGCTCACGACTGAGATAGAGATGACCGTTCCGCTCAGCGTTCGAGCCGGTATTCCCCTTTTTTTCAAAACCTTTTTTTGACGGCTGTCATCCTGATTTGACGGTTGTCATCCTGAGCGGAGCAGTGCCTGTCTTTGGCACTGCGGAGTCGAAGGACCTGCTTTTGTCCCCCGTGGAACGATCCTGCCGCTGCGCGAAGACAGCAGGTCCCTCCACTCCGGTGGGCAAAAGACGCCCACCTCCGGTCGGGATGACAACCGGTATTGACTAGCTGACGGCGCCGCTGTCATTGCGGCTAGCGGTTGAAGCCGCCCACGCAATCACGCCACTACGATTGCCCGTGTCACCTCGAGCGGATGATCGATTATCGGCTCCACGGTCTGGATAAATTTCACCGTATGCGGCAGGGTCGCGTGGAGGTCGAAGGCGGCTTCGTCCTTCCAGCGCGAGTGGATGTAGAACAAGCGCGGATCGCTGGTCGAGCGGTAGGCGTGAATCTCAATACAGCCGGGTTCCCGGCTCGAGGGTGGCACGACCTCGGCAAGTGCCTGCTTCACGGCGGCTTCCTGATTCTCCTGCGCATGCAAACGCACGAAGATGTAGAGCTCATGCTTCACCTCACTAGCCAACAGCTTCCAGCTTTCCCTTGTTCAAGCGGAAGCGGGTTCCACGCCACACAACCGTATTTCCAAAATAGCTGACCACCCAAACAGCCAGCGCAACCAAATCGCGCAGGGGTACCAGCCAGAGATGGGGCAGAACCTGCGGGTCCTGCAACACTCCCCGTCCCACGACAACCGCCGAGGTGAACCGCGCAACCGCGGTAATCGCCAGAATCGCCCATGTCCACCAACTGAGTGGGCGCGCCAGCACCGCGAGTGACCGCCCAGGCCAGCCCGAACGTAGCAATCAGTCCCAAGTACTGACCGGGCCGGCGATCTTTCACGTTGCGCGCCCAGCGCATCTGGTGCAGCCAGAAGTCGCGGAAAGAATAGTCCGGCAGCGCGGTCTGGAGAACGGTATCGGCCAACTCGATCTCTGCGCCCGACAGCCGCAGTCCGCGCGCCCAGTTCGTAATCGTCGCCCAAGTAATCGGCCAACGCCGTCAGGCCGCCAATCTTCTCCAGCACATCTTTAGTAGTCGCAATCGTCGCTCCCAAGCCGAAGCGGATGCCGCCTTCCATGGCGCGCGCCAGCAGCACGCCTCCAGCGAAATCGGTGCTGAGTCCCAGCGCCTCCAGCTTCGAGCCCAACGTCTTCCCTGCGATGCCGCGATAGAGCGTCGTCACCATGCCGACCGGCGGGATCGGCGAATGGCGACATGACTCGCCGCAAATAGTCGGGCGGCACCACGATGTCGCTGTCATTGATGATGACGTGCTCGAAGCGCGCCTGCGGCAGCATCTGCGCCAGGTTGCTGACCTTGCCGTTCAGGCCGAGCACTTTCCGGGCAGTGAATCACGCGCAACGCCTGCTGAGGAAATTCCTGCTGCAACTGTTTCCACCAGCGCCAGCGCTGGATCGGCGGGATCGTGTACGCCGAACAGCACTTCGTACTCGGGATAATCGAGCGCGCAGTGGCTGGCAAACGCCGCGTACATGTGAGGGTCAATTCCCTTCAGCGATTTCAGGATGCTGACCGGCGGCGCGTAGCCGGAAGCAGCGTCCAACCTGACCTCGCCGGCGAAAGCGCAGCGCCGCCCAAGTGCTTAAACCGAAATAGGCGACGCCCGCCAGAGCGAGCAGGCAGCCGGCAATCGCCACGAGCGTAAGAATCAGGGTCACGGAGAGAGGTTCAGATTAGCAGAACAGGACGGCTCCCACAGCGGTTCATGGCACCCTCCCAAATAGCTATTTTCGACGGATTCGCGCTTGGGCCAAGGTGACAGCTACGGGTTATCATGTTTCGGGTATCCCCAAGGGACCACAGCCATGATCAACGGGAAACGCGTAGCCGTGGTGATGCCGGCCTACAACGCCGAGCTCACCCTGGAAGCGACGGTGCGGGAGATTCCCGACCTGGTGGATATTCGCATCCTGGTGGACGACTACAGCAAGGACAAGACGGTCGAGCTGGCCAAGAAGCTCGGGCTGCTGGTCTTCGTCCACGACAAGAACTACGGCTATGGGCGCAACCAGCAAACCTGCTATCGCGAGGCGCTGGCGGCCGGCGCCGATGTCGTGATCATGGTCCACCCGGATTACCAGTACACGCCGCTGCTGATCACCGCCATGGCGAGCATGGTGGCCTATGACGTCTACGACGTGGTGCTGGGCTCGCGCATTATCGGCGGCCAGGCGCTGCGCGGCGGCATGCCGCTCTACAAGTACATCTCCAACCGCTTCCTCACCGCCTTCGAGAACATCTTCCTGGGCGTGAAGCTCTCCGAATATCACACCGGCTATCGCGCCTTCAGCAGCAAGGTCCTGACCACGCTGCCGCTGATGGAGAACTCTCCGGACTTCGTCTTCGACAACCAGATGCTGGCGCAGTGCGTCCATTTCGGCTTCCGCATCGGCGAAGTGTCGTGCCCCACCAAGTACTTCGAGGAGGCTTCGTCCATCAACTTCCGGCGCAGTGTGAAATACGGTTTTGGGGTGCTGGGCACTTCGCTGGAGTTCAAGCTGAATCGCTGGGGCCTGATGCATCTGCCGCGCTTCAGCAAGGAAGGCAAGAAGCTGGAAAGCGTGGACCTTAGCGCCCTCTCCCATGGGGCACGCCGCGGCCCGGTAAGTCACGCAGCGCTTACCCGGTAATCCCTTGCAACTTTCCCTCGCGCCGTCTCGTATTACCATTCGGAGAACTTTGCCCGGCTGCGTACAATAGACGACGGGGCTCCCCGGCACATTTTCATGAATCCTTCCAGCCAGCACACGGCGACTGGCGCGCGGCCACTTTCTGCGCGAACCGGCGCTCATTGCGCTGCAGACCATGCGCGCGCACAAGCTGCGCTCGTTTCTCATGCTGCTGGGGATCATCCTTTCGGTTTCGACCCTGATCCTGGTGATCGCACTGATCAGCGGGATGAACGAGTACTTCGCCACCCGCGTCGCCAACCTCGGCTCCAACGTCTTCCTGATTCACAAGTTCCCTATCATCAGCGACGCCAAAGAGCTGCTGCGGGCAACCCGCCGCAATCGCGACATCAGCTGGGACGATTACGAGGCGCTGCGCGACAATCTGAAGCTTCCCAAGGGAGTGGGCGTGGAAGTTCGGCGCACGGCCAACGTCCGCAACGAGCGGCAGAACCTTGAAGACGTCGACCTGCGCGGCGTGACCGCCAACATCGGCGACATGGATGTCGAGGAAGTCGGCGACCGGGCGCTACATCACCGACAGCGACAACGAGCATCGCGACATGGTTTGCATGATCGGCGCCGATGTGGCCGACAAGCTCTTCGCCAACACCGATCCGCTGGGCAAGATCCTGACCGTCGATGGGCAGGAGTTCCAGGTCGTCGGCGTAGCCAAGCGCATCGGCAACACCTTCGGCCAGTCGCAGGACAATTTCGTCTACATCCCCATCCAGACCTGGCTGAAGATTTACGGCCGCAACACTACGCTCAGCGTGAACGTGCAGGCGCGCGGGCCGGAGTGGATGGCGCGCACCCAGGAAGAAGCGCGCACGCCTGATGCGCGCGCGGCGTCACCTGCAGCCGAACGATGACGACAACTTCGGCATCCTGGGCAGCGACAGCCTGATGGGTCTTGTGGCAGAATCTGACCGGAACGCTGGCCTCGGGCATGGTCGGGCTGGTATCGATCTTCCTGGTGATTGGCGGCGTGGTCATCATGAACGTGATGCTGGCGTCGGTGACCGAACGCACCCGCGAGATCGGCATTCGCAAGTCGATGGGCGCCAAGCGGCGCGACATTCTGCTGCAGTTCATGGTGGAATCCACGGTGATGTCGCTGGTGGGCGGCGTGATTGGCGTGCTGATCGCCTGGATTCTGGCGGTGATTGTGCGCAGCGCGACGCCCGTACCCATGGCCGTCCCGATCTCAGCCGTGGTTCTGGCGATCGGAATCTCGTCGGCGGTAGGAATGTTTTTTGGCGTCTATCCGGCGCGAAAAGCGCGCGAGTCTGGATCCGATTGAAGCGTTGAGATTTGAAAATTAGTTGTCGGTTGTCAGTTGTAGCGAAGGCGACACCTTAGGGGTCAGCGTATGCTGCCCAAACGAGGCTACGCCAAGATACTGGCGTGATTCGACTGGTTGTGACTAACTGGCAACCTGACAACTGTTTTTTATGAAGCGGATGCACTTTGGCGATGAATTCGCGGATGGCGCTGGAGACGGTGCGCGATCACAAGACGCGCTCGTTTCTGACTGTGCTGGGCGTCGTGATCGGCGTGGCGGCGATGATCTTCGTCGCCTCCATCCTGGTGGGCGTCAGCCGTGACGTCCAGGGCTACCTGGACGACTACGGCACCAACACGCTGTTCCTCTTCCGCTTCGACATCGGCATCCACACCGGGCGCATGAGCGCCGAAGAGCGCGCCCGCAAGCCGCTCACGCTGCGAAGATGCCGAGGCCATCATGGCCGAGTGCTCCGCATGTGCAGGCCGTGACCCTCGACGCGATGCCGCGCTTGCATTCCCGACACGCGGCCCACGCCTCAGGTGGCGCGCTACGGCAATCACGAAATTACCAACCTCGACTACACCGGAACCAACTGCCGCCTGGCAGGATGTCTACAACGCGCGCATGATTCAGGGCCGCTTCTTCACCGACTTTGAAGACGAGCATCGCGAAGATGTCGCCGTCATCGGCTACGAGATCGACAAGATCTTCTTCCCCGCCCACGACGGCATGGGAAAGACCATCATCGTCGACGGCGTTCCCTACCAGGTGATCGGCGTGCTGGACAAACGCAAGGGCCAGCTCTTCAAGGACGACACGCGCCGATCGCACGGTCAAGGTTCCTTATCACACCTACCGCAAACACTACCCCGCCGACGACGAGCATCTTCATCGGCGCCGAAGCCTATCCCGGATACAAGGACGCCGCCGAAGATGAGATTCGCGGCCTGCTGCGTCGCCGCCGCAATGTTCCTTTCAACAAGCCCGACAACTTCGGCATGACCAGCGCCGAAGCCATTGCCGACAATTTCCGCCAGATCATGAGCACGGTCGCCCTGATGACGATCGTCGTCAGCTCGATCGGCCTGCTGGTCGGCGGCGTCGGCGTGATGAACATCATGCTGATGTCGGTGACCGAGCGCACGCACGAGATCGGCGTGCGCAAAGCCATTGGCGCACGACGAGGCGACGTGGTTCGCCAGTTCCTCACCGAGGCTGTCGTCCTCACCGGGCTCGGAGGGCTGGCCGGAGTGCTGGTGGGCGTCGCGGCCGCGGCTGCGCTGCCGCTTGATCTTCCCCTCGATGCCGACCTCGGTGCCCATCTGGGCGGTCGTCAGCGCGGTGCTGATGGCGATGAGTGTCGGCCTGTTCTTCGGCATGTATCCCGCGATCAAGGCCTCGCGTCTCGATCCGGTGGAAGCTTTGCGCTACGAGTAGCTATCGAAGCCACCCAGTACCTTCGCAGTAGAATCTAACCACCGTGCCTTCCCGTATCGAGGACTACGCCCTTATCGGCGATTGCGAAACTGCCGCGCTGGTCAGCCGCGAAGGCTCCATCGACTGGCTGTGCTGGCCGAATTTCGCTTCGCCTGCCTGCTTCGCCGCGCTGCTGGGAACGCCCTGAAGACGGCCACTGGTCGATCGCGCCCAAAGGCGACAGCCGAAATCAGCCGCACGCTATCTCGATCACACGCTGGTCCTCGAAACCACGTTTGAAACCGAAGAAGGCAGCTGCCGTTCTGGTCGATTTCATGCCGCCCCGCGGGCACAACCCCGACGTCATCCGCATTGTTCGCGGAGTTCGCGGCAGCGTCGCCATGGAAATGGAACTGGTGCTGCGCTTCGACTATGGCCGCTCCGTTCCCTGGGTCACCGCCATGGACGACGGCACGCTGCGCGCCATTGCCGGCCCCGACATGGCGGTGCTGCGCACGCCGGTCGCACTGCATGGGCGAAAATCTGCGGACCCGCAGCGACTTCACCGTCGGCGAAGGCGAGTCGGTGCCCTTCGTGCTCACCTACGGACCGTCGTATCACGGTTTGCCGCACCCGGTCGAGCCGGAAAAGTCGCTGGACTATACCCTGAAGTTCTGGCAGGAGTGGGCGGCCCGCTCCAAGCTGCATGGCGAATATGCCCCCCAACTCGAGCGCTCGCTGATCACGCTTGAAGGCGCTGACCTATCGCCATACGGGAGGCATTGTCGCCGCGCCTACGACGTCGCTGCCGGAATGCATGGGCGGCGAACGCAACTGGGATTATCGCTACTGCTGGCTTCGCGATGCGACGTTTACCCTGCTGGCGCTGATGAATGCCGGCTACTTCGACGAAGCGCAAGGCCTGGCACGACTGGCTGCTGCGCGCCGTCGCCGGCAGTCCTGACCAGGTGCAGATCATGTACGGCATTCAGGGCGAGCGGAACCTGCTGGAATGGGAAATTCCGTGGCTGGGCGGCTACGAAGAATCCAAGCCGGTCCGCATCGGCAATGCGGCCTCCGAGCAGCTGCAGCTGGATGTTTATGGCGAGCTCGCCGACGCGCTGCTGCATGCCTACCTTGGCGGCATTCGACTCAACGCAGGAAGACATTGGGTTGCAGACAGCTCTGACCGAACATCTGGCGACAATTTGGAACACGCCCGACAGCGGGATCTGGGAGGTCCGCGGCGAGCCGCAACACTTTACTTACTCCAAAGTGATGGCTTGGGTGGCGTTCGATCGCGTGATCAAGACGCTGGAGAAATCGTTGCCAGCCCGATGTGATTGCAGCGCTGGTCGGAGATTCGCGACCAGATTCATCGTGACGTCTGCGAAAAGGGCTTCAACCGGCAGGTCAGACAGCTTTACCCAGACCTATAACTCCGACCAACTCGACGCGTCCCTGCTGCTGATTCCGCAGGTCGGCTTCCTGCCCTGGGACGATCCGCGCGTCGTCGGCACCATCGAAGCCATCGAGAAGCATCTGATGGCGGATGGCTTCGTGCTGCGCTACCGCACTGAACACACGGACGACGGACTGCCACCCGGCGAAGGAGTTTTTCTGGCGTGCAGCTTCTGGATGGTGAGCGCCCTGAAGATGCTGGGCCGGGTCGACGAAGCCCGCGAGCTCTTCGAGCGTCTGCTGCGTCTGGCGCAACGACGTCGGATTGCTGGCCGAAGAATACGATCCGCAGAGCGAAAGCGGCAACTCGGAAACTTCCCGCAGGCGCTGTCGCACATCGCCCTGATCAATGCGGCCTTCGAGTTCAACCGCCTGAGCAGTCCGGGCGAGCAGCGCGCGCAATCAAGTCCGGCGGAGCAGCACTGCGACAGAAGCCCAGACAACAGCCAGGTCCGGTTTAGCTTTCCACCGTAGCCGGCTGAGCATTGCGCCGCGGTCTGCGGTTCGCCTGCAAGATCTTCTTGCGCAGGCGCAGCGCACTCGGCGTCACTTCCACCAGCTCGTCGTCGGCGATGAACTCGATCGCCTGCTCCAGGTTCAGGTTCTTGAACGGCACCAGGCGAATCGCATCGTCCGCGGTTGAAGAACGCATGTTGGTCAGCTTCTTCTCGCGCACGATGTTGACGTCCAGATCGTTGTCGCGCGAGTTCTCGCCCACCACCATGCCTTCGTAGACCTCGACTCCAGGACCCGACAAACATCTCGCCGCGCTCCTGCAATCCCCACAAGGCATAGGCCGTGGTGGGACCTGAGCGGTCGGCAACCAGCGCTCCGGTTACGCGATGCGGGATGTCGCCCTGCCACTCGGTATAGCCCTCGAACAGCGAGTTCATCACGATGGTTCCGCGAGTATCGGTCAGCAGCTCGCTGCGCAGGCCGATCAAGCCGCGGCTGGGAATGACAAATTCCATGCGCACGCGGCCGTAGCCGTGGTTGTGCATCTTCTGCATCTGCGCCTTGCGCGCGCCCAGCTTCTCAATGACGACGCCGACGAACGACTCAGGCACATCGACCGTAAGCCGCTCCACCGGCTCCATGAGCTTGCCGTCGACGTGCTTGGTGACGATCTCCGGCTTGCCGACCGCCAGTTCGAAACCTTCGCGCCGCATCATCTCGATCAGAATTGCCAGTTGCAGTTCGCCGCGTCCCATCACCGTGAAAGAGTCGGTGTTGCCGGTGTCTTCCACTCGCAGCGACACGTTGGTCAGCAGCTCTTTCTGCAGGCGGTCGCGCAGATTGCGCGAGGTGACGTACTGGCCTTCGCGTCCGGCAAACGGCGAGGTGTTCACCATGAACTGCATGGCGATGGTGGGCTCGTCGATGGTGATCACCGGCAGCGGCGCGGGATTCTCGACGTCCGTAATGGTCTCGCCGATGTTGATGCCGGTAACGCCGGCCACGGCAACAATGTCGCCCAATTCGGTTTTTTCAATGTCAGTGCGCTTCAGCCCGGAGAAGGAGAACAGCTTGGTGATCTTGATCTTCTCCATCGTGCCGTCGCGCTTGGCGATGGCCACATCTTCGCCTGTGCGCAGTGTGCCGTTGAAGACGCGCGCGATGGCCAGCCGCCCCAGGTAGTCGCTGTAATCGAGATTGGCGACCAGCACCTGCAGCGGCCCGTTGAGATCGCCCTCTGGCTCGGGAATGGTCTTTACGATGGCTTCGAACAGTGGCTGCAGGTTCTCGCCCGTGGCGCCGATATCCGTGGTTGCCGTGCCCAGCTTGGCGTTGGTGTACAGCACGGGAAAATCGAGTTGGTCGTCTCCTGCGTCCAGATCGATGAAGAGGTCGTAGACCTCGTTCAGTACTTCCTGCGCGCGGGCGTCGGGACGGTCGATCTTGTTGATCACCAGGATGGGAGGCAGCTTGGCCTCGAGCGCCTTGCTGAGCACGTAGCGCGTCTGCGGCAGCGGGCCTTCGCTGGCATCCACCAGCAGCATCACGCCATCCACCATCTTGAGCGCGCGCTCCACCTCGCCGCCGAAGTCGCTGTGGCCGGGCGTGTCGACGATGTTGATCTTGATGTGGTGGTAGAAGATGGCGGTGTTCTTGGCCAGAATGGTGATGCCGCGCTCGCGCTCCAGTTCGTTGGAGTCCATCACGCGCTCGACATGCGTCTCGTTGGCGCGGAAGGTGCCGCTCTGGTTCAGCATGGCGTCCACCAGAGTGGTCTTGCCGTGGTCGACGTGCGCGATGATGGCGATGTTGCGTAAGTTCGTGCTCAAAACTGCTTTCCTTTCATGACTGGGGAAAACCGCGTTCGATCGGCAAAACGGAGGGAGTCGAAACCGCTATATCCAGTTTACATTACGCGGCGGGGACGCAGGTGAACCGCACTCTGATTGAGCCCGAGGGAGCCAGGTCGCAGAGTTGGAGGATTCGAGAACGCCTCCGCGGCAGGTGCAGAACACAGAAGATTTTTTGGCTTAGATCTGCAGGCCAGGATGTGCTCAGTCGGTGAAGCTTCTGAGACCGGCGTCGCCGGCGACTTTGACCTTCGACTGCTCGGGAGGATACAGCAGACGCTCAACCGTGCGATCCATACTGTCGAGAACGCTGTCGACCGGAGCTAAACGAGCTTCGTCCAGAGCCGAGTTCCACTTCGGGGACCGTACTAACGCTTCCGACCCCACCTTGCTTCTGGACGGCGCAGAAGCCAGGGCGTAGCCCATCCAAAGTCCGATCGCCACGACATAAGCGATAGCATTGATGCGGCTCAACGTTCCCTCGCTGAGAATGCCATGGCGGCTCAATCCCGTGAAAACCAGCATGTTGACGGCGGCAAAAAACCCAAAACCGATGGAAATGCCAAACAGCATGCTGCGAGGCGAAATTCCCAGATAGCCATGGAAGAGAAGCAGGAAGAAAACCAGTCCGCACTGCATCAGACGGACGCTGCGGTTGGCCAACTGCATCGCGTCATTCACAACCCCGCTATCGGTATTGTGCGAAGCGCTGATCGCCCACATCACTGCCACCAGCAAAGCCACTAACGCGCACCAGCGAAACAGGATGACACTCAGGTCTCTTAAATTCTCATAAGGACGGAATGCATCCTTGAATACTTCCTGCAAGACTGCGAACGAGATAATTACGCTTAGACCCAGGTTGATGTAGTACCCGTAGTAATAGGCCGAATAAGAAATTCGACTCGCTATAGCTAGGATTGGCTCTGAAATAACCTGAAGGATTGTGTAGTTGAAGAAGAAAGGATAGTCACGGTGCAGACCACGCCTGTACAGGGCCACCAGCAGCCCCGTTTGAAGAACAGGTGTAGAAAACCACAAAACGTAGTCGACCAGACGAAAGTGCATGACTAGCGAAAGAATATCCGCGAAGTCAGCACATTACAAGAAAAGATTTTTCCCAGTCAGGTAACCAGGAGTTGGTTACTTCCCGTTTTGGCCGATATTAGTAAACACCTCTGTGCTGTTTTATTCCTATAGAGTCAACCCGCTCGCAGTTAGAGCCAATTCAGCAGAACCTTCGCTGGCGATCAGTTCCGGCTGCATTCCGGGAGGCGGGCAATGTCCGGGCTGACAAGATGGAATCGGTGCGCCTTCGCTGGCGATCAGTTCCGGCTGCATTCCGGGAGGCGGGCAGTGTCCGGGCTGACAAGATGGAATCGGTGCGCCTTCGCTGGCGATCAATTCCGGCTGCATTCCGGGAGGCGGGCAGTGTCCAGGCTGACAAGATGGAATCGGTGCGCCTTCGCTGGCGATCAGTTCCGGCTGCATTCCGGGAGGCGGGCAGTGTGCCGGGCTGACAAGATCGGAATCGGTGCGCCTTCGCTGGCGATCAGTTCCGGCTGCATTCCGGGAGGCGGGCAGTGTCCGGGCTGACAAGATGGAATCGGTGCGCCTTCGCTGGCGATCAGTTCCGGCTGCATCCCGGGAGGCGGGCAGTGTCCAGGCTGACAAGATGGAATCGGTGCGCCTTCGCTGGCGATCAATTCCGGCTGCATTCCGGGAGGCGGGCAGTGTCCGGGCTGACAAGATGGAATCGGTGCGCCTTCACTGGCGATCACCTGCGGCTGCACTCCGGGAGGGGGCAGTGTCCGGGCTGACAAGACGGAATCGGTGCGCCTTCACTGGGCAACAAAGCTGTTTGCGAACTGCTAACTGCAGCGGCCACTACTGGAGTCGAAGTGGTCTGGGAGGGGTTAGTAGCCTGGCAAGCTACTCCGGCAAACATGACGAGAGCGAATGTCACAGCCAGAATGTTTCTCATGGCAGAGTCTCCTGGTCGTTCTACGACCGGTAATACTTTTAGAAGTGGCTAGCGAGCGTGGTCTCGCTAGTAGAACCATTGGTGGACAGCAACACGGGGAATGGGGACGTTCCTTCTCCAACGATTGCGACCGAATGGCTTGGGCCCGTGG
The DNA here is from genome assembly GCA_963698845.1 of uncultured Acidobacteriaceae bacterium. Lineage (GTDB taxonomy): Bacteria > Acidobacteriota > Terriglobia > Terriglobales > Acidobacteriaceae > Bog-257. Next base: position 643,357 of record CAVOSH010000002.1, on the reverse strand, counting down.
AAGTTGCACCGCTAATCGCGCACAATGCGCCGGCTAACATGAGTGCGGCAAAAATGGCCGTAATAAGATTTTTCATGATGTGCAACCCTCCACCTGCTCTAAGCTGAATTTCCGTCCACCGGGCCTGCGGCCCGATATCGTCCAAACCAACCTCAACACCTAGCTGCTGTACGGCGCTCCATAGCGAGCTGAAAAGACGCCCGTTTCGGGCCATCAACAAACGATCCTTTTATGGCCCATGCTATTTACTATTTAGTAACTACAAAGCCTTCAGATTTCCTGGCGGGCGATCAGCCTTTTTTCAAAATTTTCCCTAGGTTAATTTGCTGCGCCCGTTGAACCGGAGCGGTTGGCCAGAAACACTGCCCCGTGGGGAAATTATAGATATCAAATGACGAAATGCCAGCGAAATGTGACCTTTATTTCAGTGACGCAGGTACATGTACCTTTAGGTGATCCGAAATGGGAACCGGCAGTGCTAACGTAGTAGTTTCGCCTGTTGCGCTTACGCTATGTCGCCCACTTTGTGGACGACTTCCCTTCACTTACCGGCCCATGACGGACGACTCTCAATTTCGCACTAAGGTGGTCGCTAACTCAGCCGGTCAAAATGCCAAGGTCGTGAACCCTGCCACTCTACAGGTCTGCCCTAACTGTTCGCAAACTCTTCGCGAAAACCACTGCAAGCTCGTGTGCCCGGGTTGCGGCTACTTCCTTAGTTGCGCTGACTTCTACTAACGAAGCACGGGTGCTGCCGAAAACGTTAATTGTTCTTTAATCCGCCCGCTTCCGCAACCGCACTATTACCGCCAATTCACGCCATTCGTGTAACGTGGAGAAGGAATAGTCTTCTATTTCCAAAGGAGGAAAACATGCAACGGACTGGCACTGCTCATTGGTCGGGCGGTCTCAAAGATGGCAAAGGAACCGTTTCGACCCAAAGTGGAGTTCTTAAGCAAACTCAATATTCTTTCAGCACTCGTTTCGAGGACGGCATTGGAACGAATCCCGAAGAACTGATCGCGGCCGCACATGCCGGATGCTTTTCCATGGCCCTGTCCGCGCAGCTGGGCAGTGCAGGCATGACCGCCGAAAGCATCGACACCACGGCCACGGTTACTTTGGAAAAGGTGGAAGGCGGCTTCGGCATCACCAAGATTCATCTCGACGTCAAGGCCAAGATCCCCGGCGCCGACAAAGCCAAGTTTGACGAAGCTACCCAGAACGCGAAGAAGGGCTGCCCGGTCTCGAAAGTCCTGAACGCCGATATCACCATGGACGCCCAACTCGTCTAGGCCACCCGGCTGCTTCCGGAGCACGGGAGCAGCCAACACTATCTCTCTTCCTCCCATCGAAAAGGTAAGTACGTTTTGGCCCTCGGCTTGATCCGAACACTTTTCTTTTCGGTGCATCTTGAAAATTACGATCTTCGGACTGACGCTTTCTTCTTCCTGGGGAAATGGGCACGCCACGCCGTATCGAGCGATTCTCCGCGCGCTCGATCGCGGCGGAGCGCGCGTGATCTTCTACGAGAAAGACGCTCCCTACTATGCCCGGCATCGCGATTTTGACGCGTGCGCTTATTGCGATCTTCGAATTTACGCCGACTGGAACCAGGTTCGAAACGAAGCGTTGCGCGAGGCGGGCGACTCCGACATTGTCGTCACGGCCAGCTACACGCCCGGAGGGCGCGCGCATCAGCGATGAGACTCTGGCGCTGCCGCGTCCTTTGCACGTGTTCTACGACCTGGACACGCCCATTACGCTAAGCCGCCTGAACGCATGGTCCGCTGGACTATCTGCGTCGCGAGCAGATCCCGCAATTCGATCTCTACCTCTCATTCACGGGAGGCGATCTGCTGCACCAGCTTGAGCAGCAGTACGGAGCGCGCCTCGCCCGGCCGCTCTACGGATGCGTCGATCCCGACGTCTACCACCGGGTCGAAGCGCGCGAAGAATTCGCCAGCGCGCTCAGCTATCTCGGCACCTACGCGCCGGACCGCCAGGCCAAGCTGGACGATTTGCTTCTGGAGCCGGCGCGTCGGCGAGGCGATCTGCAATTTCTGCTGGCGGGGTCGCTTTATCCCTATGGCTGGAGCTGGCCGGAAAACGTCAGGCGCTTCGAACACGTTGCTCCTCGACGATCATCCGGCCTTGTACTCGTCTTCACGCGCCACGCTCAACATCACGCGGCAGGAGATGGCGGCTTCCGGCTACTGTCCTTCAGGTCGTTTCTTCGAAGCTGCGGCCTGCGGAACTCCGATTCTTACGGACGATTGGGAAGGACTCGACGCTTTCTTCGATCCGGAGCGCGAGTTGCACGTGGTGCGGACGCCGGAAGATGTCCTGACCTGTCTCGACATGCCGGCCGCAGAGCTACGCGAACCGGCGCGAGCGGGCGCGTCAACGCACGCTGGACGAGCACACGGGCGAGCGCCGTGCGACGGAATTCCTGGCGCACTGCCATGAGGCGCTGTCAGGGCAAACGCTCGCGGCAGGAGGTACTGGCATGATCGGAATCATTCCTGCGGCGGGCGCAGGACAGCGCATTCAACCGCTCGGCTGCTCGAAGGAACTTCTTCCTGTCGGCTCGCGCGTCGTCGACGGCAGTCGAGCGTCCAAAGGCGATCTCCGAATACCTGGTGGAGCGGATGATCGCCGCCGGCGCCTCGCAGATCTGCATGGTTATTTCGGCCGGAGAAAACCGACATCGTCCGCTACTACGCCGAGCGCAGCTATGCCGCCGAGATCTTCTACGTGGTGCAGCATCACCCGCAGGGACTCTGCGACGCGGTGTTTCGCGCCGAGCCATTCGCTCACCAGCACGAGCAGGTGTTGATCGGATTGCCGGACACGGTCTGGTTTCCGGAGAACGCTTACTACCCCGCCCTCAACCAGGCATCAGCCGACGTGAATCTGGTGCTGTTTCCGGTGCAGAATCCGTGCGCATTCGATGCGGTGGTTTGCGATCCGCAGAACTTCGTGACCAAAGTCGAAGTGAAGGCACCTGCGACCGCAATCGAACTGGATTTGGGGCGCGATCACGACCACGGGCGAGAGTTTTCACAGCCTGAAACTGCTGTGGGAAGCGCGGCATCGGGAAGACGAATTTCTGGGAACGCTCTTGAATGCCTACATTGACGCCGGCAACACGGTGCGCGGGCATCATGTGGGCGAGACCTACATCGACGTCGGAACGATGGAAGGATTTCACCGGGCCCAGGACTTCCTGCGCGGCCAGGTACGTCCGCAGATGTCCGAATGCCGGCCGCCTGAAGCGGGAGCGAGGCGCACCTCACGATCAGGCCCTGAGGCGGTGAGGGCGGGATTCTAGCCCTGGGCTCGCAGGATTTCGCGAATCTCGCGATTGATGCGGGCCGCGTCCTGGGATGCTTTGTCGATCAGTTCCAGCCACTTCTTGTTGTTGTCGTCGAGCTTTGCCTGGGCAAGTAGGTAAGAAGCCTGCATGATGGTTTCGATGTAGTTGCTGAGATCGTGCGACAAAGTGCGCAGCTTGGCGACCGTCTCCGGTGGCAATTTCTTGGTCTCGTCCGTCGCGGGTTGAACCACGTTTTTCTCTCCTGGCATCCATAGCGCCATTCGACTGTCAATGAGCTCGCGCTATCCTTAGGATAGTTAGACGCAGAATCCGGAGCTCACGTTGGCTGCGGCTCCGAAACGCGGCCTGACAGCAGATGCCGTCGAACACCTTAACACAATTGGCAGTTCGGCATCACGTTAGGTCCGCATGGTCAATCAGCGCCCGATTGTGAACCCCATTGGCCGCCGGTTGCGGTTTTCGCTATGCCTCGAAGGCTGTTATGATGCCGCCAACAGCCCGCGCAGCGAGTTGCCCTCGATGAGTCGAATGCGCTTAAAAACCAAACTGGTGCTCGCCATCAGCAGCATGGTCTTCGCGCTGGTAGCGATCTTCTGCTACCTGTACGTGTCGCACCTGGTGCGGCAGCGCACGGCCGAGGCCTACGACAGCGCCGATTTCGTCGCCAAAGAAATCCGCGACGAGCGCGCGTGATGCCTCGCAGATCGACCTGAGCAGCGCCTTCGTCAACCAGAACGATCCCAAGCAGGTGGAAGAGGTGCTCGACCAGGCGCTCAAAACCGACCCCGGTCTGAATACCCTGCTGCAGTCGGTGGTTGGCTACTCGCCTACCATCTTTGACGCGGCCATCGCCGACGTGAATGGCCGGGCCATCGTTCATACCGACCCGACCGCGATCGGCACGCGTTGTGCCGGCAGCGGGAAGATTTCCGGAAGCTGCGCAATGGTCAGCTTCCTGGAACAGCTCAAAGTAGTATTCGGCGAGCCGCGGGTCTATGACGTCTACCTGCCGATCCAGCGCGAAGGCCAGCCGTTCGGCGACATTCGCGTCGGCATCTCCACCGTTTTGCTGAAGAACGAAGTCGAGCCGCAGCTGCGGCACGCGCTGATCTTCTCGATCATCGCCATCCTGGTCTCTCTGGCTCTGGCCGCCGTGGTGTCGAACATCGCTCTGCGTCCGCTGGAGGCCATTGGCCGCCGTCTCGATCAGATGACCGCCGGCGTGCCCGACCCCACGCCCGATCCCGATCCCGCGCCGCACCGACGAATATGGGATGGTCAACACCAAGATCGATCGCCTGGGCCGGCAGATTCGCGACGTGAAGGAAGTCTTCAGCGCCCTGAAGGAAAATCTCGACCAGATCATGGGCACGTTGCAGGACGGCCTGGTGCTGTTCACGCGCGACACCCGCATCGTGCTGGTCAGCGCGTCGGCTGAGCGTTTCATCGGCCGGCCGCGCGGCGAGATCCTCGGCAGCGTGGTGGAAGCCGTCTTCACCGACGCCACCAAGCTCGGCCGCATCGTGCTCGACGCCTTCGCGCTGCACCAGGCGCATTCCGCAGCGTGAGATCGAATTGGAGAACGGCCGCCGTATTCAGATTGCGCTCGACTTCATCGCCGAGCGCGGCGAACGGATTGGCGCGCTGCTCACCATGAGAGATGCGGAATCGGTTCGGCGCATCGAAAACGAGATCGAGCTCTCCCGCCGCCTGGCGGCCATCGGACGGCTCACCTCCGGCGTGGCCCACGAGGTGAAGAATCCGATCAACGCCATCGTGGTGCATCTGGAACTTCTGCGCGAGAAGATGCGCGAGGTCGATCCCGACACCGGCCGTCACCTGGACATCATTGGGCGCGAGATCCATCGCCTCGACCGGGTGGTGCAGATGCTGGTGGACTTCAACCGCCCGTTAGAATTACGGCTCGCCGATTTCGATCTGCGCAAGGTGGTGGAAGACGTCGCCTTGCTGGCCTCTCCCGAAGCCGCTCGCCTGGGAGTCAAGCTGGAGACCAAGCTTTCGGGAACGTCCGCTTCCGGTGCGGGCCGACGCCGACTTGATCAAGCAGGCGCTGCTCAACGTGGTTCTGAACGGCGTTCAGGCCATGGCGAATGGAGGCGTGCTAGACATCGCCGCGCGGCAACAGGATGCGGCCGCTTCGATCGAGGTCAGGGACCAGGGCGAGGGCATCCCGCCGGAAGTGCGCGACAAAGTTTTCAACTTGTATTTCACCACCAAGCGAACCGGAAGCGGCATTGGGTTGGCCATGAGCTATCGCGTGCTCCAGTTGCACAACGGGGCTATTGACTTCGTAACGGAGCTCGGCCGTGGCACGACCTTCCGTTTAATCCTACCACTGGCTGGCACCAACGAGCGGGAACCCGCCGCAGTTAGCGCACGAATGTGACGCAGGCGAGATCAAGCCGCGAGAATACGAGTCTGCGCTCACTGATTTTTTCGCGACAAGTGTTTATGATATTGCTAACGATTGCCGTCGCTTGCTCCGCCACTTGAGTTGCGAAAACAGTAAGCACATGGCAGGGTGGCAAACCTGCAAATGAATCTTGGCCGCCAACTCGCTGTCTTTGCGTTCGCCTCCGTTCTCCTGGTGAGCACCGGTTGCGCGAAGAAGAAGCCGCAGCTGCCTGCGCAGGCCAAAGCTCCGGCCGATTCGATTGAGACGCCCCTGCCCGACGAGATTTCGGAGACCGTCCCTCCGCCTCCGCCTCCGCAACCGAAACTAGAGCCGCCTCCGCCGGAAATAACGGTCGCCAAGCCGCCCAAGCACCACAGCAAGAAGAAAGTCACCACTGCGGCGCCGCCGGCGAGTTTGCAGGCTGCCAATCCTCCGGCTGCTGAGGCCTCGAGCAACAACACGGTCGCGGCGGCCCATCCTCCCGCCAACCCGGCAGCCGACGCGCCTCCCGATCCCGCGATTGCCGCCGACGTCAGCAACGCTCAACTGGCGCATCAGAAGCAGTCGACCGCCCAGCTGCTCGAGGATACGGAAAAGACCATCAACGGATTGAAAGGTCTTTCGTCCGCCCAGGAAGAGATGGTCACGCAGATCCGATCCTTCGTGAATCAATCGCGTAAGGCGACCTCCGATGGCGATTTCGAGCGGGCTTACAATCTCGCCACCAAGGCCCACCTGCTGTCCGACGCCCTGGTCAAGAAGTAATCGGCACCCTACTTCCCCGCTTTGCTCACCTTCGCCAGCATCTCTTTCGCCGGGCGTCTGATAGGGACCATCGATGGCCGCTGCCTTCTGCAATGCCGCCATCGAGTCGGCCCTGCGATTCTGCTTCGCATAAGCGTATCCCAGGCGGAAGAGCGCCGCCTGCTCCGCCTGCGGATCGCTTTGCAGCATGTCGACAGCGGTCTTCAATTCGGCGACCGCGGAGCTAAGCTTGTCCTGCTTCAGATAGGCATAGCCCAGCGTGGAGTGCGCCACTCCGGCCGCCAGCTGCTTCTTCGGATCGGTGCTCGTTCCCGGTCAGCGCGATCACTTTGTTCGCATAGGTAATGGCTTTGCCGGTCTGCTTCGGATCCTCGGAGTAAGCGTTGGCCAGCATCAGCAGCGTAGGCACGCTTTCCGGATTGGCCGCCAGCGCCTTCTCGCCGTAGGCCTCCAGTCGTTGCGGCTGGTTCAGCTGCTGCAGGCTGTAGAGGGCCATCTGCGAGATCTGATCGTCGAAACTTCGACTTGGGAAAGGCGGGGGTGAACTTCTCGATCTCGCTCATGCGCTTCGCCGGATCCTGTTCGCCCGCGATGGCGTTGTAGGCCGCCGTCTGCAGCGTAGTCGTAACTGGAACGCGCGGATTCCTGCTCTTCGGCCACATGCGTCTTCCAGTCCGCCTCGGAAACATCGGCGGGCTTGGGCTGGGTTGCGATGGAATCGAAGACCGCGGCTCCGCGCACCGCGTAGTCGACCACCTTGCCGCCATCCTTCATGGCCTGCGCGACGCTGATCTGCGAGACGATGATGTCCAGATCGTTGGGATACAGCTCGAGCGCCTTGTCGCCATACTCCAGGGCCTTGGCCGGATCGCCTGCGACAGATACTGCTGCGACAGTTGCCAATCGGCGTAAGCCGCCGCAGCCTTGTTGCCGTCATACTTCTTGGCGAAGTCCTCGTACATCGCCATGCGCTTCTGCGCATCGGGCTCGGCCGCAATCGCCGTGAGTTCTTTGTCCTCGGACGTTCCGGCGGGAATGACGATCTTCACGTTCTGCGACCACATGGCATGGCAGGAGAGAATGAGCAGCGAGTAGAATCCAGCAACGGGCGAGTCGCATAATGCACCTCCGGCGAGATGCAGCGGCGAAACCGCAATGAGTCTGCGGAAGCGCCATGTAGCATCGCCGGAATCGTAGCGCTTTTCGCGCTGCGGCGCTATGACGTTCTGGCCCCGATGGGGAGGGGGATGCGGTCCGGGAAACTATTGCGCGGCGGCGGCGGTAAACGCCGTGATCAACGGATGCCGCTGTGCGCAAGCGCTGAGCGCTCCGGCTGGAACAGCGTGGCGAAGAAGAAGCGATGCGCGGGAAGCTCGACGGCACGAGCTTCGCCGTTCGGGCCCAGAACCCCGACGCGCAGTCCGCCCTGCACCAGTCGCGGCAGGTAGTCGGGATTCAGGCCATAGCTGCAGTGATAGGTCTCGCGAATCTCGTCGGCTCCGTAGATCTCATGAAAGCGACTTCCCTGCACCGGCCGCAACACTTCGCTGGCCTCAATCAGCGAGCACGCCAGATTGGTGATGACCGGCTCGGAGGTCGTGGGATCGCTCTCGGTGTGTCCTGCAGCCGGAGATATTCAGCACGTTGCGCGCGAACTCCAGAACCGCATGCTGGCATCCGCCGCAGGTGCCGAGGAAAGGCCGATCATTCTCCCGCGCGAAACGAATCACGCGCAGCGCACCCTCCATCGAGCGATAAGGACTGGCGGGAACACACCAGAACCCGGCGTACCCGCCGAGATCGGCATGCAGCGCCGACTCGGTGTCGAGCCATTCCGGTTGCACCTCCATGCCATCGGCCGCCAGCGCCAGCGCCTTCGGAATCGCCTGGTGCGCCACCACGTCCGGATTGAAGTCACCAACTAATGCAATGCGCATAAGAAAACCTTCGATCCACTAGAGAAACACCAGAGCTTGTGAAGCATCAGGCTCTTGTGAACCGTGTCAGTGAGCATTTGGGTGGAGCACGCCTTCAGGCGTGCATTCAAGTTCCTATATTTGCAAACACCGTTAGGCGCTGAGGTGATGTTTCTCGAACACCACAGCGGCTAAAGCCGCCCTGCAACCGGACACTCTGCAATGCACGCCTGAAGGCGTGCTCCACCCAACAGCTGATCCCCGAAACTTGTGCACGGCACAGCTGCACCTCGGCCTCCGGTGTAAACATCCGCCGAGCCTACTTCCGCCCTTCCCGCTTCTGCGCCACCACCAGCCCACGCGGCGTCGGCAGCAGCACCACCGAGATCAAGCCCTCGCTCTCGAGCTTCAGTGCCGCATCGCGCACCTGCTTCAGATGCGAGCTGGCATCGTGCATCAGGATAATGCCGAACGGCGAAATCTGCGGCAGGTAGCGCCGCACTTCCTGCTCGCGGATCGGCATGTCGCTGTCGCTGAAGAACAGATCGATGGTGCCGTCGACCTTCATCTCCAGGCTGGACTCGTTGCGCAGGTCGATCAGGTCGCGAAATTCCGAGGCATCGATCTTCTGCTTCGCTGTCTCGAAAACCTTGGGATCGTACTCGCAGCTGACGATTCGTCCGAAGCCGTTCAGTCGCAGCGCCTCGGCAATCCACAGCGTGCTGACGCCCATGAAGGTTCCGGTCTCGACCACCAGCTTCGGCTTGGTGGTGGTGACCAGGGTGCGCAGGAACTCCAGCACCTCGACCTCGGCGGTCATGGAGTCGTACATGCTCCAGCGCTCCGGGTGCGGACACTCCGGCGTGGGCCGGTGATATTCGGGAACCAGCTGTCCGGAGCGCTGCACCGCCTCGCGCAGGATGCGGTGCTCCTGTTTTTCTTTTTTGAAGAGACGTTTCAATCCCATCTAGGCGCTCTTCTTCTTTTTGTGCAACTGTTCGATCATCGCGTTTCGCAGCAGAGAGTTCAGCCTGGACTGATAGCCCTTGCCCTGAAGCCGCAGCCAGGCCAGCACGTCAGCGTCGATGCGCAGCGTGACTTGCTGCTTCCGCGGCCGATACCAGGGATTGCGGATGGCGTTCTTCCAGAACTTTTCGGTCGCCTCCGGAATGTCAGATAAATCAATTTCGCTCTCCGGCCGCGCAGCTAGAGCTCGCAGCTCACGCTTGTCTTTTTCGGTCAGCCGATGATCAGCCAGCGTACTTCTTACGATTTTCCTCATAGCGAATTCGCTCCTTCCGAGTCGCGCGGCGGGCCGAGATAATGCGAGCGATCTCATGCTGGCCCTGCTGCTCTACGGTATGGGCGACGAACAGAATCACCATCCCACCGACCAGGCCGATCGTTCGCCATCGCGGTTCTCCATCCTCAATCCTGTCCTGCTCGACCAAAGCATACGGATCCAGAAACACTAATTTTGCCAACTCGAACGAGATCCCGTGCTTCTGGAGATTTTGGTCAGCTTTCGCTTTATCCCATTCGAACAGGATCATCTCGTCTTATTGTAGCTCCACATTTGTAACTACACCACTCGTCCCGCATGCGATTTCCCCGCGGTTCGGTCGGTTACGATAGAACGAGCATGCGTGAAATGTGGCAGCACCGCGGGATGAGGCTGATTTTCTCGGCCAACCTCATCTCCATGATCGGCAGCGGCATGAACTCCGCGGCGGTCATCTGGTACATCCTGCAGGCGACGCACTCCGAGGTTTCGCTCGGAACGCTGATCGCCCTGCAGACGCTGCCCTCGCTCGTCCTGCTGCCCTTCACCGGCGTGCTCATCGATCGCGAAGACCGCCGTCACCTGATGATGTGGCTGGACAGCGCGCGCGGGCTCATCATCCTCGAGCGTCGCCGTGCTGGTGCTCATGCACCGCGCTCATCTCTGGCAGATTTACCTGATGAACATCCTGGTCGCCATCGGCTTCTGGATGTTCTTCCCCACGGTGAACGCGCTCATCCAGGAGTTGACGCCCGACGACAAGATGCTCGACTCGAACTCGCTGCTGCTGGCCGCGCTGCAAGGCGGCTGGCTGATGGCGGGCGCGCTGGTCGGCTTCATGTACAACCACATCGGCCTGGGCGGAGTGCTGCTCATCGACTGCGCCAGCTATGCCGTGTCGCTGGCGTGCGTCTCGCAGGTGCGCAAGGGACGGGTGACCGTCTCGCGTCCAGCGGCGCAGATCGCAGAGGCTCAGCCGACACCCGGCGCGATCGGCCGCTACATTCACGAGCTCGGTGAAGGCTATCGCTACGTGCACGAGAACCGCCGCGTCCTGCTGATCGGCATCGCCTGGGCGCTGTTTGTTGCCGCCATGATGACGCAGGGCGTGCTCTCGGCGCCGCTGAGCGAGCGCATTCTGCACGGCGGCGCCGTCGGCTACGGCTGGCTGAATGCCGGCTGGGCCGTAGGCGCGTTCGTCAGCGTGTTCTATGCCTCCGGCTTCGTTCGCCGCCACGGCGCCAATCGCGTGGTCACGTTGACCATGTCGGTGATTGCGGCCTCGCTGTTCGTGTTGCCGGTCTCGCGCTGGCTGGCCATGGCCGTGTTCATCTATTTCCTGATGGGCTCCAGCCGCGGCATGGGCGGCATCGCCCTCTCCAGCGAGATGATGCAGTTGGCGCCGCGGCATTTCATGGGACGCGTGCAGAATGCATTTTCGTTTGTGGCCAGCGCCCTGCAGATCTGCACCGCGTTGCTGGTGGGCGAAGCCGCGCATCGCGACGGCCTGATCTACGGCTTCTGGATGGTAGGCGCGATGTACCTGGGTGCAGCGTTGGCAGCCTGGCTGCCGGTGCGGGGGAAGGAATCGGTGTTGAGGCAACAGGAGGAACTGGTTGGAGATTAGCACTCAGCAGTCAGCAGTCAGTAGTCAGTAGTCAGTAGTCAGCACCTTGCACTCGTTTAAGCTTCACCACGCCCCGCCTGGTGTCATCCTGAGCGGAGCGGCGCCTGCCTTTGGCGCCGCGGAGTCGAAGGACCCCTATCCCCTCAATATCCCCGATGCGCCTCTCGCCAGAAGTTGGAATTGCTGATTGCTACTTGCTAGCCCCTTCATCCCGGTCCGCTGCAATCTCCAATGCCGTCCTCGGCGCATCGTGCAACAGAAAATCGCACAGCACGCGATTGAACTCCTCCGGCACTTCCTCATACGGCATGTGTCCCGCGCCCGGAAACATCACCAGCGCGCTATTCTTCAACTGGCGCTGCAGCTGGTGAATGGACGATGGATACACCGCCCGATCGCGCGAGCCCCACAGTATCAGCGTGGGAATGCCGCTGATGTCAGCCAGCGCCCGATGAATCGCCGCCAGGTCGTCATGCCAGGAGCGCAGGATCTTCAGCAGATGCTCGAAGCTGCCCGCCGGGTCGAGTCCGGCGGTGTAGCCCTCGAAGGTTCCTGGAGCCATGCGCGCCGGATCGCCGTACAAAGCTTTGAAATACCGCTTGGCGATGATGCGCAGCCGCGGCTGCACGTGCACCACGTAGATCCCGCCCAGCGTCGTCGCCAGCAGCCGGGTGAGAACTTTTCCATGGCTCGACCAGGGATTAATCGGCGACACCAGGATCAGCCGCCGAATGCGATGCATCTGACCGGTGCGCATCGCGATCGCCGCCAGGATCATGGTCAGACCGCCACCGCGCGAAGACCCCACGATGTCGGCGTTCTCGATGCCAAGCACTTCCATGAAGCGCAACACCCGTTCGGCATCGCCGGTCAGCGTGCAATCGTTGCACTCGGGACGCTCCGAGTAGCCACAGCCGGGCAGATCGATGGCGTAAACGGAAAAATGTTTGGCCAGCGGTTCCATGTTGAAGCGCCAGGAAAACGAGAAGCCCAGAAAGCCATGGATCAGCAGCAACGGAGGTCCGGAACCGGCAGCCCAGTAGCGCCAATTCACGCCATCGATGACGATGGTCCGTTCCTCGGCGCCCTGAATTTCAGCGATTTGCGGAACGCGGTCGAGTTGGGAAGCCGGCGGCATAATCACGCTGTGCAACCAAGGCGTTCCCCTCGAACATCTATTGGAGTCGATATCGCCTCTGTCGCTTGGGGGAGCCGAAACTCCCCCGTTTTTGTTGTCTGCTGAAAGAGTACCACTGAGTCAGGCGTCCAACTTCGCCCCGGGCATTTCTGCTTCATCAGGTTCCATTTTGAAATTGCGAATCACGGCGCGATAGAGAAGCCCGGCACTGATCACCGCGATCAGCAACAGCATTACCCCCGCGCCGGTCTGGTGCAGCAGCAGCTTGCCCGTCCCGAAGAGGCAGCTGTAAACCATTACGCAGCCCAGAGCCCACGCTCCAAGATTCTGCCCGATGTCGCGATGCTGGACGATTTCCGGCGCAAGAACGGCGATCCGCCGCCAGCCGCGAGCGTCCGGCCGGACCAGCCGATAGAAGCGCAACAGAATGTCATCTGGTTCGGGACTAGTAAGAAACGTCACAGTCACCCAGACAGCCGACGTCACCAGCGTGGTAGTCAGCGCGCTCTTGGCGAAGACCAGCGACTCGTTCCCGCTGAACGGCCGCCAGCGGGTGAGCAGCAGCGTCACCAGCAGCGAGCACGCCATGGCCGAGATCTCGCTCCAGGCGTTGATCCGCCACCAGTACCAGCGCAGGATGTACACCGCGCCCGTGCCCGCGCCGATCTCGCAGCACCACCTCCCAGCCCGACGCGATCGACGCCAGATGCACCGATACCCACGCCGAAGCAATCACCAGCAGCACCGTGCACACGCGCGAGACGCTGACGTAATGCCGCTCGGAAGCGTCGCGTCGCAGGAAGCGGCGATAGAAATCGGCGACCAGGTAGGACGCGCCCCAGTTCAGTTGCGTGGCGATGGTCGACATGAACGCCGCCAGAAATCCCGCCATCGCAATGCCGCGATACTGGTGCGGCAGGTGCGCATTCAGCACCATCATGTATCCGGTCTCAGGATGCTTCAGCCCGGGATAGAGAACGATGACCGCCAGACCGGTAACGATCCACGGCCATGGCCGAATCGCGTAGTGCGCGATGTTGAACCACAGCACCGACAGCAGTCCCTGCTTCTCGTCGCGAGCGCTGAAGATGCGTTGCGCAATGTAGCCGCCGCCGCCCGGCTCCGCTCCCGGATACCAGAACGCCCACCATTGCAGTCCGAGATACACCAGGAAGTTCGCGACCGGCACCATCCACAACGTCTCGGCGGTAATGCCGCGCGAGAACTGCGGCAGAAAGCCGAGCGGGTCCGGCGGCATTCGCTCCCGCGCTCGCCTGGATGTGGCGCAGGCTCTCCATCATCGCCGACATGCCGCCGCAGGCTGCCACCGCGTAGTAGCCGACGGCGATCACGATTGTCATCTTGAGTACGAACTGAAACAAGTCAGTCCAGAGCACGCCCCACAAGCCGCCGAGCGAAACGTAGAGTCCGGTAAACGGAATCAGGAAGAAGACGCAGATCGCGAGCGCCGCGCCATCATTACCGCTCCACAAAGCGCCGAAGTGCGCGGTCATGAAGCCGCCGACGTTGGTCAGCATCGGCGTCCCCGCAAACGTCGTGGCGACGATGCTGGTCATTGCCTTCGTCACCCAGCCCAGGATGACGCAGTTCATCAGCAAGCCAAGATAGATTGCGCGAAAGCCGCGCAGAAAGGCCGCGGGCTTGCCGGAGTAGCGGATCTCCGCGAATTGCACATCGGTCAGCAGGCCGGAGCGCCGCCACAACCGGGCGAAGAGGAATACCGTCATCATGCCCGACAGCAGGAATCCCCACCACAGCCAGTTGCCCGAAATGCCTTGCGAGTACACCAGCCCGGTAACGACGAGGGGCGTGTCGGCGGCGAAGGTGGTCGCAACCATCGACGTACCCGCCAGCCACCAGTTGGCCTTGCGGCCGGAGAGAAAATAGTCGTCGACGCTGCGGCTGGAGCGTCGGCGGAACCACACGCCGATCACCAGCGTGATGGCGAGATAGCCGACAATCGCGGACCAGTCGAGAAAAGTGAAGTTCAAATGTGAATCACCGTATCACCCGCGTAATGACGCTATCACCGGTGTCATCCTGAGCGCAGCAGTGCCCGCTTTTGGCACTGCGGAGTCGAAGGACCCCTATCGCCATTTTTGCTTTACCTTCTCGTTGTTTCGCATCCCGGCCACGAGTTTCCGTTTTTGATGTCATCCCGACCGGAGGCAGGCTTCCCGCCGGAGCGGAGGGACCTGCTGTCGCGCGCGGCGGAAGGATCTTCCAAGGCCGCGAACAGCAGGTCCTTCGACTACGTTCGTCGCCTTCGGCTCCTCACTTCGCTCAGGATGACAACCCAAGAAATGCCGTTGTGCTCGAAGATGGTACCGTGCTTGGCGCACCTGGAGGTGCGCTCTTTTCAAAGCCATCAGCCAGCGACACCCCGCAATCCTGCTCTCATTCAAAACGGTATAATCAAAGGCCAACCAGGAGTTACCCAAGATTATGAGTGGAACCAATGGCAGCAACGGCACGACCACAGCCCAGGCGCGCGCCGAGTGGATCGCCAAGCGCCGCGAAGAGGCCGCCCGCAGCGGCGACACCAACATGTCGCAGATGCACTTTGCCCGCAAAGGCCTGCTCACCGAAGAGATGCTCTTCATCGCCGAGCGTGAGCGCATCTCGCCCGAACTGATCCGCGACGAGGTTGCCATTGGCCACATGATCATCCCGGCCAACATCAATCATCCTGAGCTGGAGCCGATGTGCATCGGCGTAGCCTCGAAGTGCAAGATCAACTCCAACATCGGCAACTCCTCGGTCACCAGCAACGTCGATGAAGAGCTGAAGAAGCTGCACACCTCGGTCCACTACGGCGCCGACACGGTGATGGACCTCTCCACCGGCGGCGGCATCCACGACATTCGCGAAGCCATCCTGCGCCACTCGCCTGTGCCCATCGGCACCGTGCCCATCTACGAGGCGGTCTCGCGCGTGAAGCGCATTGAAGACCTCACCGCCGACCTCATGCTCGAAGTCATCGAAGAGCAGGCTGAGCAGGGCGTCGATTACATGACCATCCACGCCGGCGTGCTCATCGAGTACCTGCCGCTCATCACCAAGCGCATCACCGGTATCGTGAGCCGCGGCGGCGCGATCCTGGCGCAGTGGATGGCGCACCACCACAAGCAGAATTTCCTGTACGAGCGCTTTGACGACATCACCAAGATTCTGGCGAAGCACGATGTCAGCTATTCGCTAGGCGACGGCTTGCGTCCCGGTTCCATTGCCGACGCCAGCGACGAAGCGCAATTCAGCGAGCTGAAGACGTTAGGCGAGTTGACCAAGAAGGCCTGGGAGCGCGACGTCCAGGTGATGATCGAAGGACCCGGCCACGTGCCGCTCGACAAGATCAAGGAGCAGGTCGACAAGGAAGTTGAGCTCTGTCACGGCGCGCCGTTCTACACGCTGGGCCCGCTGGTGATCGACATTGCGCCCGGCTACGACCACATCACCTCGGCGATCGGTGCGGCGCTCATCGGCTGGCACGGCGCGGCCATGCTCTGCTACGTCACGCCCGAAAGAGCACCTCGGCCTGCCTAACGACAAGGACGTGAAGGACGGCATCATTGCCTACAAGATCGCGGCGCACGCGGCGGATGTGGCGCGCCATCGTCCGGGCGCGCAGGACCGCGACGACGCGATCAGCTATGCGCGCTACACCTTCGATTGGGACAAGCAGTTCGCGCTGTCGCTCGATCCCGAAACTGCGCGCAGCATGCACGACGAAACTCTGCCCGACGCGTATTACAAGGAAGCGTCGTTCTGCTCGATGTGCGGACCGAAATTCTGCTCGATGAATTATTCGCAGAAGATCGATGAGTACAACAAGCAGGTTCACGGCGTGGAGAAGAAGGATTATTCCGAGCTGATGAACAAGCTGGTGGCGATCAAGTAAGACGCACGTAGCATTTGGCAATTAGCATTTGGTAAAGGCCGCGATCATCGGGCTGTTACGAAACTCAGTTTTTTTGACATCGGTCGGCCAGAGCGGAAGACAGAAAGCGCCTCAGGCGTGTCATGACAGCCCAGCACGGAGCCTAAGGCGGAGTGCTGGGTGAGTTGGAAATGAGCTGAGAAGCCTCTCGCGGACGACACCGTTTCGTAACCGCCGCGATTGTCGCGGCCTTTTTTACATGTAGAACAAGCTCAGCCGCGGCACTCTGTACTGCTCCAGCAGCCGCTTGTGGATGTACTGCTTCTGTAGCTGCTCGATCTGCGGAGCGCTCATCTTGCGGCGATACGGCGCCAGGTCCCGATCGGCGTCGCTGCGCACGCGATAGAGATCTTCATCCGGCGTTGTCGTCAGCAGCGCGCCAAAAAGCTTTTCCTCGGAAACCGTCAGCCGCCGCTCCAGATCTTCCATTCCGATTGGCGCATTGCCCGTAAGCGATTCCGCCAGGCTGCGCAAGGTCGCGGCTGTCTCCACTGCTAACGACTGCGCCGTGGCCGGGAGTTGCAACTGCAAAAGCTGGCCGGCGTTGCGCGTCAGGTACTCCACTACCGCCGATTGATCCAGACCGCTGTCCCGCTTTTCTTTCTCAGGCGACGCCGCACCAACCGCAGCTTCCTTCATTTCTTCCACCGAGGCCAGCACCTCCTGCGAGCAAAACGCGAGCCCGTTCACCTTGCGTGTCCGGCTCGGCCGACGCTCCCATTTGTCGAAGGTGGTGTCGATGCCGCGCAGCACCGCTTCCAGCGGAATGCCCGCGTCCTTCCATGTCTCCATCAGTGCCCAGTCGAGCGGCGAGAGAATCAGCAGCGTGCCCCGGCGGCGCTGGAAGTGTTCCTCGATTTCGGTGAAGTAGTTGAAGTAGTTTTCCACTGCGATGAAGAGAATGAAGTGTTGCTTGATCCCACTCATTCGAAAATCACGAATGAATGGGGCACCCGGTCCTTCGCTTTCCGGGTGTCATCCTGAGCGTAGCGTCCGCGCTCTTGCTTTTTCCGCCGCCTTCTTTGCGGCGGGCGGACGCGGAGTTCGGCTGCCGCCTCACTTCGCTCAGGATGACACTCTGTTCTTGCGAACAGCGGCGGCCCGCGGCGTTTCCATGGTTGTGTTCGCATTCGCGTCGCGCCGCTTGCCCTGGTTCTGATTGCGTTCGTAGATGATCCGCAATCCTTCCAGCGTCAGCAGGTCGTCGATCTCGCGAATGTACTTCGAACCGCCGCCCATCAAGCTAGCCAAGCCCGCCGGTCGCCACCACGTTCACCTCGCCACCCAACTCCGCGATCAGCCGCTCCAGAATGCCGTCGATCAGCCCCAAGTATCCGTAATACAGACCCGACTGCACGCTGTTGACCGTGTTGGTCGCCAGCACCCGTGGAGGCTTGCGCACATCGACGCGCGGCAATCGCGCCGTGCGCGCGAACAATGCATCCGCCGAGATTCCGATCCCCGGCGTGATCACGCCGCCCAGGTACTCGCCCTTCTTCGACACCACGTCGAACGTCGTCGCCGTCCCGAAATCCACGATGATGCACGGTCCGCCAAATTTCTCGAAAGCCGCGACGCTGTTGACGATCCGGTCGGCGCCCACCTCCGCCGGATTGTCATAATGCACCGGCATGCCGGTCTTCACCCCGGGCTCGATGAACAGCGGCCGCGACTGAAAATACTTTTCGCAGACTTCGCGCAGCGTGGAATCCAGCGGCGGCACCACCGACGAAATCACGATTCCCTGGATCGACTCCACCTTGAGCCCGTTCATTGCGAACAGATTGCGGAAGAGCACGCCGTATTCGTCCACCGTCTGCGTCTTGGTGGTGGAGACGCGCCAGTTCGCAATCAGCGGCCCATGCTGCGCGCTCTCGTTCGCCGCAGACTCAAAAACTCCCAGCACCGTATTGGTATTGCCGACATCCAGGACTAAAAGCATTTTTCATTTCCCATCGACTGCACGGACATCACCCGACAAGACCGTGCGCAGTCCGCTTTCCGTACGCACCAGCAGGAATCCGCGTGGATCCAGGCCTTCGGTGACGCCCTCATAGGCGTCGTCTTCTCCGACACGAACATAGCGGGAACGGGCAAATGACGACCGGGCTTCGAATTCGCGAAGGATTGCCGAACGTCCTTCGTGACCGCCCGCCAGGAACTTGCGGTATTCACTGTCGAGCGATTTTAGCAGAGCCGCCGCCAGCTCCACGCGCGACCATTCGCGTCCGCTTTCCATGCGCAGCGAGGTCGCAATCGGCTCCAGCTCGCCCGCGAACGAGGCTTGATTCACGTTGATGCCGATGCCCAGCACCACGTAGCGCACCTGCGTCGGCTCCGCATTCATCTCGGTGAGAATGCCGCAGACCTTCTTGCCATTCAATAACAGATCGTTGGGCCAGCGCAGGTCGGGATGCAGCCCGGTGGTCTGCTCGACGGCCTGCGCGGCGGCAATGCCGGTCATCAGCGAAAGAAACAGCGCGTCGATGGGCGAGATCGCCGGACGCAGAATGACAGAGCAGTAAATTCCCACCGACTGCGCCGAGTCCCAGGTATGTCCGCCGCGGCCGCGCCCGGCGGTCTGCTGCTCGGCAACATAGACGGCGCCTTCGGGCTCACCGGCCGCCGCCGCATGCATGGCTTCGACGTTGGTCGAGCCGATGCGAAAGTAGTGATGAATGCGCGAGGCGAAGATGGTTCCGCTGACCAGCGGGGCAAGAATGTCGGGGAGCAGGAGATCGGGAACGGCTTCCAATTGATATCCAGTGGCCAGATGGCCGGCGATCTGCACACCCAGCTCGCGCAGATGCTGCACCGCGCGCCACACCTCGGAGCGCGAAGTGCCCAGCTCTTCGGCGATGCGGGTACCGCTGATGACGACGGTGGCGTTGTCGCTCAACAAGCGGACGATGCGGCTGAGCCGCGCGTCGGTCGAGTGATCGCCGTCGGTGTCGATGCGAGTTGGAGGAATGCGCGCGATATGACGATTATGCGGGACGCGAGACAGAAATGTACTGTGGGGGGGTGGAGCACGCCTTCAGGCGTGCATTGGCGAGGCACAGTATTGGCTATGCGCTTTAGCGCCCAACGTACCTGACTGTCGTGCGGTGGAGTGCAGCAACAGAAGCCTTAGTTGGGATTTTGGACCGTGCAGTCGCATCCTTCGCAAGTCTTAGGATTATTTTTGGACTCGGCCGGCATAGTTTTGGACTTTGAGGTTTCCATACCAACATCCAGTTGAGGAGGTAATGGGGTCGAACCTACTTCGACACAAGGTGAGCAGCTTCCTACAGCCAACTTAATTTCGAGCGCCGGCGGGGAGTTTCTTTCCACTTGCAGATGTGTAATGGTCTTTGTTGAAGCCCGCTAGCCCGCACGGTGATGTCGTAATTGCCCGGATGAAGTGCCATCGGCAGCAGCCCGTGAGAATCGGTCTTCTTTCGAGAATTGGAAGTCTTTCGTCGGACCGACTACGCTGACACACGCGTCCCGATACGACAGCTCCAGATGGATCGACCACCCTGATGTTGATGGGAACGCGGTTTTCGTTCTGTTGTCGCGCAAAGGAAAGGACACAAGCACGAGGAGAGCCACCCCTATCGCAATCGATCTACGTCGCGTCGTGAGCGTGTCTGCCATACCTGAGAGACGTAAATTTGTACGCTGAGGCCGCGCGCGGCTAAAGCCGCCGTTTCAGGCCAGGCGTCAACTGCACCGCTACAGCGGTGCTCCACCCGCCGAGATTGGTATATAGGGGTCCTTCGACTCCGCATTCGCAAACAGCGCGAATGCTCCGCTCAGGATGACACCATCATGAAGGATCGGTTTTGACTGAGTGCTGAGTGCTGAGTGCTGAATGCTGACTGCCAACTGTAAGCGTTAGCTCAGAGCCCATAGCTCACGGCTGCCTCCTCACAGCTGCCTCCTACACCGGCATGATCCGCATGCTCAAATCCACCGCCGGCACCGAGTGCGTCAGCGCGCCGACCGAAATGAAATCCACGCCGGTCTCCGCGTAGGCGCGGATGTTCTCCAGCGTGATGCCGCCCGAAGCTTCCAGCGGGATTGGATGGCTCGACCTGTGCACGCGCTCGACGGCCTGGCGCACCTGCTCAGGCGTCATGTTGTCCAGCAGCACGGCTTCGGCGCCGTGCTCCAGCACCTGCTCGAGTTCTTCCAGCGAACGCACTTCGATCTCGACCGGTCTCGGAGCCGCGGCGGTTGCGCAGCGCGCGCTCCAGCGCAGGAACCACGCCACCCGCCAGCGCGATGTGATTGTTCTTGATCAGAATGCCGTCGCTCAGATCGAGGCGATGATTGTGCCCGCCGCCGCAGGTGACAGAATACTTGTCGAGCATGCGCAGGCCGGGCGCGGTTTTGCGCGTGTCGAGGATGACGGTCTTGGTGCCCGCCACCGCGTCGACGTAACGGCGCGTGAGGGTGGCAATGCCGCTCATGCGCTGCATGATGTTCAGGATCACGCGCTCGCAGGAGAGGATGACGCGCGCGTTATGAACGACCACGGCGACCGACTGCCCTTTGCGCAGGCGTACGCCGTCGAAAATTTCGCCGTGGCTGGTGACCTCGGGATGCGAGGTGACAGCGCCGTCGAGCACGGCGAAGACATCGAGGATGCGATGCACGCAGGCCACGCCGGAGAGCACGCACTCCTGCTTGGCCAGGATGGTGGCCGAGGCGCGCTGATTGACGTCGATGCAGGCGTAAGAGGTGGCGTCGCGCGTGGCGCGGTCCTCCAGCAGCGCGTTCTCCAGGATTGCCGTGATCTTGCGGGTTGTCCAGTCCATATCTTCGAGCGTCCCTTTCGGGACCGTGAGACTTCTTGTTAACATCATCCCAGCCGCACAGCGGAGGCCATGGTTCGATGCCCGGGCTGCAAACCCCGGGGAGCTCGTCGAGCAGACTTTGTCGGGCCGCGGAGCGGCGACATGCGTACGCGGATCGAACAGCGGCTCTGGACATGTCGAACGAACCGCGAGCCATTTCGCGACTCCAGCAACAGCAGACCCTCGCTGCGCTCGTGATGACAATCTTCGCAAGACGCAATGGTGCAGGCCACTCGACCACAAACTCGCCAGGCTGAAAGTGCAAGCGTGCCAGATAATTCAGCCTTACGCTCCCAACTCGCCCAGCGCGCCCTTGGCCTTCTCGATCAGCATCTCCAGCTCGCCTTTGCGCCGCTTGATGCCTTCCACCACTTTCGCCGGCGCCTTCGCCAGGAACGCTTCGTTGTCCAACTGCGCCGTGCCGCGCGCCAAGCTCGCGCCGTCATCTTGTCCAGCTCTTTCGTCAGGCGCTCGCGCTCGGCGGCCACGTCGATCTTGCGCTCGTAGATCACGCGCACTTCGAAGCGCGCCGTGCTGCGCGCCCCTGCGGCCTTCGACAAGTGACTGTTCGACAAAGGTCAGCCCTTCGACGTTAGCCAGCCGCTCCAGCGCTCCCTGATTGCGTTCGATCAGCGAACGGATCGCCGGCTCGGCAAAGATCTCGATCGGAAGCTTCGCCTTCTGCTCCACCTTCAGCTCGGCGCGGATGTTGCGCACGCTGACGATCAGGTCCTGCAGGATCGCCATCTCGGTTTCGGCGTCGGCGTTGATCTGCGCCTCGTCGGCCAGCGGATAGCGCGACAGCGCGATCGACTTCGCCGGCGGCTCGCCGTCGTAGACCGCGTGCCACAGCTCTTCGGTGATGAACGGCATGAACGGCGACAGCAGCCGCAGCGCGCCTTCGAAGATGCTGATGAGGTTCGCGTAGGCTGCGCGCGCCTGCTCGCGATTGTCGCTGAGCAGCCGCGGCTTGATCAGCTCCAGGTACCAGTCGCAGTACTCGCCCCAGAAGAAGTGATAGACCACGTGCGCCGCTTCGTGGAAGCGGTAGGCGTCGAGCGCCTCGCCGATCTCCTGCGCCACGCGGTTGAAACGGGAGAGGATCCAGCGGTCTTCGAGGGTCTCGGCGTTGAAACCGCTGACACCTTTCGGCCCACCCGCTCCAGGCCTACCCTCTCGCCCAACAGCAGACGAGGAGGATGGGGTCCCCGATCGCTTGAACTCCGCCAGCGACCACAGCCCCGCTTCGGTCGCCCGGTCCACGTTCATGAACAGAAATCTTGCGGCATTCCAGATCTTGTTGGCGAAGGCGCGATAGCTTTCGGTGCGGCTTTCGCTGAAAGCAATGTCGCCGCCGGGCGCGACCATCGCGGCCATGCGTGAAGCGCACGGCATCGGTGCCGTACTTCTCGATGATCTCGATGGGGTCCATCACGTTGCCCTTGGTCTTCGACATCTTCTGGCGGTCGGCGTCGCGCACCAGCCCATGGATGTACACGTTGCGGAAGGGCACGTCGCCATGTTTGTTGCCGCGCATGAAGTGGCAATTCATCATGATCATGCGCGCCACCCAGAAGAACAGGATGTCGAAGCCGGTCATGAGCTGCGTCGTCGGATAGAACGCGTCGAGGTCCGGCGTCGCCGTCCGGCCAGCCCAGCGCCGAGCACGGCAGCAGTCCCGACGAGAACCAGGTGTCGAGCACGTCGTTGTCCTGCTCGAGCGCGCCGCCACACTTGCATTGCCGCCGGCGTCTCGCGCGCGACGATGATCTCGCCGCAGGCCTTGCAGTGCCACGCCGGAATGCGATGTCCCCACCACAGCTGGCGCGAGATGCACCAGTCGTGAATGTTGCGCATCCACTCGAAGTAGGTCTTGGTGTACATCTCGGGCACAAACTTGATCTCGCCCTGCTCGACGGCTTCGATGGCGCGGTCGGCCAGCGGCTGAATCTTCACGAACCACTGCGTCGACAGCCGCGGCTCGGTGATGGTCTTGCAGCGATCGCATTTGCCCAGCGGCACCACGTAATCTTTCGTGCCCACCAGGAAGCCGCCGGCCTCCAGGTCTTCCAGAACTTTCGTGCGCGCCTCGAAGCGGTCCAGACCCTTGTAGGGGCCGGCGTTTTCGTTCATCTGCGCGACTTCGTTCATCACGTCGATCTGCGGCAGGTTGTTGCGCAGCCCGGCCTCGAAGTCGTTGGGATCGTGCGAGGGCGTGACCTTCACCGCGCCGGTGCCGAACTCGGGATTGGCCAGGATGTCGTCGGTGATGATCGGGATCTCGCGATTCATCAGCGGCAGCATGACGCTCTTGCCGTGCAGATGCTTGTAGCGCTCGTCGCCGGAGTTCACGGCGATGGCGGTATCGCCCAGCATGGTCTCGGGACGCGTGGTGGCGACGATGATGTACTCGTCCGGTAGTCCCACAACGGGGTAGCGAATCTCGTACAGCTTGCCCTGCGTGTCCTCGTGGACAACTTCGAGATCGGAGACGGCGGTGATGCAGCGCGGGCACCAGTTGACGATGTACTTGCCGCGATAGATCAGCCCTTCTTCATACAGGCGGACGAAGGCCTCGCGCACCGCGCGCGACATGCGCTCGTCCATGGTGAAGTATTCGCGCGACCAGTCGACCGAGGCGCCCAGCCGCTTCATCTGCTCAAGGATCACGCCGCCGTAATGCTTCTTCCAGTCCCACACGCGCTGGACGAACGCCTCGCGTCCCATGTCGCGGCGGTTCTTGCCCTCGGAGGCGAGCTGGCGCTCCACCATCAACTGCGTGGCGATGCCGGCGTGGTCGGTGCCGGGCAGCCACAGCGTAGGCAGGCCGCTCATGCGCTTCCAGCGGACGATGATGTCGATCTCGGTGTGCTCCAGCATGTGTCCCATGTGGAGGTTGCCGGTAACGTTGGGCGGCGGCAGGGTGACGGTAAAGGTCTGGCCGGAAATCGGCTGTCGACCGTCGGCTGTCGGCTGTGGCGTGTCGGTTCCGGGGTCCCCGGCAAGTCCCGCTTTTGGACTTGTTGGGGTAGGGGCCGTGGAAGAGCTTTTCGTTGACCCAATAGTCGGCCCAGCGCGGTTCAATCGCGCCCGGTTCATAGGCCTTGGGAAGATCGTGAGGCATGCATGTCCGTTCAGGAGATGAGAGTCAAACTTCGATAGTAAATGGCTGGGGGAAAGGCGGGCAAACGGGGCAGCCGTACTCGAATTCGTCCTCACGGAGTCACGCGCAGGGGCGGGGCATCCTGCGGATTCAGCGCTGGTGGAGATCGATCCACGCTAAATCCTCAAGCAAATTCCCAGATTGCCTCTGATTTCACTTGTCGAAAAAAAGAAGTCGGGTTAAGGATAGTGGCACGACTTTTGCCGGCTAAGCGCCGGCGCCCCTTATCGCACGCTGGGGAATTCCGGAAATAATCAAAGGTGACTCGTGAGCCTTAGCAGATTGCGCTGCCTCGTCTCCATCCCTGTTCTGTTCGTCTTAACCGTATTGCTTCCATCGGGCCTGATGGCGCAGCAGTACACCTACGTCGACATCAACTTCCCGGGCGCGGACTCCACCACGCCGTCAGGCGTCAACGATTCCGGCAAGGTCGTTGGGTATTGGGAGGACAATAACGGCCATGTTCATGGCTTCTATTGGGACGGGTCGAACTACACCAATCTTGACTATCCGGGCGCAACGGACACGGAAGCGTTAGGCATCAACAATGCCGGCGAGATCTCGGGGTGGTACTACACTGCCGAGAACAATCCGCACGGGTTCACCCTATCCGACGGCACGTACTCTTCGTACGATTATCCAGGCTACGCCGGGTTTACCAACGGGGCAGGCCTCAATAACAATGGCGAGACTACGGGGTATTACTACGGCGGCTTCGGCGCGAACGGCTTCGTCAATCGCAACGGCACCTTCAGTTCCTTCAGTTATCCCGGAGCCACAGCCACGCACGGCAATGCTTTAAACGATTTCGAGCAGGCGGTGGGCGATTATAAGACGACGGGCCGCGACGGTACGTACGGTTTCTTTTATGCGAACAGTCAGTT
Organism: uncultured Acidobacteriaceae bacterium; assembly: GCA_963698845.1. Taxonomy (GTDB): domain Bacteria; phylum Acidobacteriota; class Terriglobia; order Terriglobales; family Acidobacteriaceae; genus Bog-257. The sequence goes on along the minus strand of CAVOSH010000002.1, from coordinate 618,024 downwards.
CACGTCCATCGAGTACCCGGGAGATACCGAATCGCATGCCACGGGGATCAGCAACGCCGGTGTGGTGGCGGGTTACAGCGCTTTGACCGCTCCGCCGTTTGCGCAAGGCTGGTTGTGGCAGAGCGGAACCCTTACGGCGCTGACGGACAGCTTACTTCCTTTGCCGTACGGCATTAACAACATTGGCCAGCTGGTCGGTATTTATGGCTCGAAGCCCAGCGGCTTTCTGGCGACTCCGGCCGGGCAAAAGTCGCAGTTGATCCCTATCATTCCGTGCCGCGTGGTCGACACGCGAAACCCGAATGGAGATTTCGGCGGGCCACCGATTACCGGCGGCACTGCGCGCAGCTTCGCCTTGCCCAACGGTCCGTGTTCGGGTATTTTGCCCATCGCGACGGCATATGCGCTGAATGTGACGCTGGTGCCGGTCAATCATCATCGCGTGGGCTATCTGACCATTTGGCCTACGGGACAGACTCAGCCCACGGTGTCGACCATGAACTCCGATGGCCGCATCAAGGCTAACGCCGCTATTGTTCCCGCCGGCACGGACAGCGCGGTCAGCGTTTACGTTACCGACACCACAAATGTCATCATCGACATCGACGGCTATTTCATTTCGTCGCAGCTGGGGAACGGCCTGACCTTCTATCCGCTGACGCCATGCCGGGTAGCCGACACCCGCAGCGATCAATATCCGCAGGGACTTGGACTGCCGCACCTGATCGGCGGTTTGCCACGCGATTTCCCCATCCTGAATAGTTCCTGTATTCCACTCAATGTGAACCCGATCTCGTATTCTTTCAATCTCACCGCCATTCCCTACGAGGGCAAGCCCATGGGTTTCCTGTCGATTTGGCCGAGCGGTTCCCCGCCGGACGACCCGGTCTCAACCCTGAACAACCCGAACGCCGTTACGGTTGCCAATGCTGCCATCGCTACCAGCGGCCCAGATGGATATGTCGCCGTCTATACCAGCGCCGATAGCGACCTTGTGATTGACGTCAATGGTTACTTCGGGTTTAACAATGGCCAACTTGGGGGAGGGAACAGCGGTCTGTCGTTGTATCCGGTCACGCCGTGCCGTGTGCTCGACACCCGGCAGGTTGGCAACGGGCAGCCCTTCAGTGGAGTCTTGAGTCCCCCGGTCGACGTGGTCAATAGCGGATGCGGCATCCCGGACGGGGCCCAGGCCTTCGTGTTGAGTGCTACGGTTGTGCCGCAACCGACATTGTCGTATCTGACGCTGTGGCCCAGCGGCCAAGGCCAGCCCATCGTGTCCACGCTGAATGCAATCGACGGCGCGGTGACCTCGAACATGGCTATCGTGCCGAACTACGACGGCAGCGTCAGCGCCTATGCGCAAGGAATCACGCAGCTGATTCTCGACATCTCCAGCTACTTCGCGCCGTGAGCCTTCAACCCGGCGCGGTGAGGCTGCGCCGGGAACATTTTGCGATCTACAGTCACAGGCACCGGTGACACTTTTTCTTGACAACCGGGTGTCCCGAAGCCAACAATCGCAATCGCCCGATGGCAGCCGGTCCGCGTTTTCGCGCCCGGCGGCTCCCCACCCGGCGCTGAATGCTCATTGACCCAAGGTTCCGCGGAGCGGATGAAGCATGAAGAAGTCTGGCCGGTCGCAGCGCTTGATCCCTGTATTTGCGATTCCTGCTACTGCGACTCGGTCGCCAGCACAGACCATCACACCCCGATTGAATTTCGACGGGGCAAGCCATTCCAATCCCGCACGGACTCCAGCGGCGACGAGCGCGCGTACCTGAGGAGGTTTTGACATGCGATCCAGAACCTGTCAGCGCTTGGCATTGACGGGCATGATCGTGGCCATGTCGCTCTCGGTTGGCGTGAGGTTGCGGGCTCAAGCGCCGGCTGGACCGAACCGTCCGCCCCAGGTGCCTGAGGAATTTGTGGTCACTCCGTATGGATTCTTTCATCCCTCCTGCGTTGTCCATCTGGCAGAGGGCGAGGAGTTGCTGCCGGGCGGGCGGGTGATTCAACGAGCCGATGGGACGACCTACACCGCTCCGGTGTGCGGGTATCCGCACTACACGGCCCGCGGAGAGAGGGTCGCGGCGGGATCGAAGGTCCTGCCTCCAACTATCAACGGCTGGGTTGTTTCTGAAAGCATCACCACTGCCACCTCGTACGGCGAGATTGTTGCGAACTGGAATGTTCCGTCCGCTCCCGTGTCCTTCGATTCGCAGACGATTTATTTCTTCCCGGGTTTCCAGGATATCAATGACGATGTCAGCATTCTTCAACCTGTTCTTGGCTGGAACTCCGATTTCAGGCGGGCGTGGGGAATTGCCAGCTGGAACTGTTGTCCCAATGGCGCCGCGTTAGAAAGTACGCCAATCCAGGTGAGCACGGGCGATCTTATTGTGGGCACGGTCAAGTCGACTTGCCCCAGCGGCACGCGCTCTTGTCCCACCTGGAAGGTTACAACCCAGGACCACACCACAAACCGAACTACAATTCTGAACAACACGCCCAGTGAAGGGCAAACCTTTAACTGGGCATTCGCCGGGGTTTTGGAAGCCTACGACATTGTGCGCTGCAGCGATTATCCCCCGAACAACTACATAACGTTCAATCCCACTATGTACGACGATAATTTCAACGTTATCGACAATCCGGTTTGGGAACTGAACGACTGGACCTCGGGTACGACGCCGCAATGCAATTATGGCGGAGAGACGCCGTCGGGCCAGGTACTTTTGGCGTTTGGCAGTTTCAACCTGACGGTCTCCACCAATGGCAGCGGTTCCATCACCAGCGCCGATGGATACATCAATTGCTCCGGCACCTGCATGCAAACCTATCAGGCGGGTTCGCCGGTAACCTTGAACGCCTGGCCGGCCGGCGGATGGGCCTTCACCGGTTGGAGCGGGGCCGGCTGCAGCGGTATCGGCGTATGCAATGTCACCATGATCCAGAACCAGTCGGTCACCGCCTCATTCTCGCCCCTTTACACCCTGTCGGTAACTGCCACCGGCAACGGAAGCGTGCAGAGCAGCGACGGCCTCATCAATTGTCCCGGAGTTTGCAGTCATACTTATCTTGCCAACACACCGGTCACGCTGAACAGCTTCCCCGGACAGGGCTGGAGCTTAAACTCGTGGAGCGGCGCCTGTAGCGGAAACAGTCCCAGCTGCACCGTGACCATGTCGGGAGACACATCCGTGGGCGCCACCTTTACCCAAGACAGCTACACCTTGACCGCCTCCATCAGCGGGCAGGGCACCATCACCAGCACCGACGGCTTCATCCACTGTCCCGGCACCTGCAGCCACACCTATCTCTCGCTCACTTCGGTGACGCTGAACGCCACTCCCGCGCAAGGCTGGAACTTCAGCGGCTGGAGCGGCGCCTGTACCGGCATAGGTCCATGCAACGTTTTCATGCTCGGCAATCTGGGCGTAAGTGCGTATTTCATGCAGCCGGGCAACGGCCTGCGCTTCAGCTCCGTCACTCCCTGCCGATTAGTCGACACTCGAGCCGGCATTGGTGGGGGTGCCATTCAAGGAGGGACGTTCAGCACCTTCAATCTTCCGCAGCTGGCCCAGTCGCAAGGGTGCGCCGACCTGTCCGCCGCCGCTGCTTTTTCACTGAATGTCACGCTGATTCCGGCCAACCACGGGCGAGTCTCCTATCTCACCATCTGGCCTGCCGGACTGGCGCAGCCCACCGTCTCTACCATGAACTCGTTCGATGGACGAACCAAGGCCAATGCCGCGATTGTTCCGCCGGGTACGGGCGGCGGGGTGAGCATCTTCGTCACCAATGACGCAAATATCGTGGTCGACATCGACGCCTACTTCGCGCCGTCCACGCAAGCCACGCTGCAGTTTTACCCGCTCACCCCATGCCGCATCGCCGACACTCGCAATCCGGGGTACCCTCCGGGACTTGGAACTCCTCATCTCAACGGGGGCGCATCGCGCGATTTCCCGGTACTGGGAAGCCCGTGCATTTCCAATGGCGTTACTCCAGTGGCGTACTCGCTGAATTTCACTGCCCTGCCCTACCCGACTTTGGGCACTCCACTCGGTTACCTGGAATTATGGCCGACAGGACAGCAGCCGGTGAATCCGGTGTCGACGCTGAACAATCCCACCGGTACTAACGTGGCCAATGCGGCCATCGTGCCGGCGGGTACTGGCGGTGAAATCACAGCCTATGTCAGCGACGACACGAACCTGGCCATCGACATTAACGGCTACTTTGCGCCCGCCACGCAGCAGGGGCTGTCACTTTATCCCGCGCCGCCCTGTCGAGTTCTGGATACGCGCGGCGTCGGCAACGGTCAGCCGTTCAGTGGAGCGTTGACTCCCCCGGTTAATGTGGTGGAAAGTCAGTGCGCCGTTCCCGGCAGCGCGCTAGGTTACGTCTTCAACGCGACCGCGCTGCCCGCACCGACGCTGAATTACCTGACGTTGTGGCCCGACACCCAGCCGCAGCCGACGGTCTCGACCCTCAACGCCCTTGACGGATACGTCACCTCGAACATGGCGATCGTTCCCAGCACCAATGGCCAGGTTGACGCTTTCGCGCAGGGCACAACGCAGCTGATCCTCGACATCTCCAGCTACTTCGCGCCCTAGCTTTTTCCTGTAGCGGAACAGAACCGCCCGCCTGCACCTTCAGACCGGTATTTTCATTTTGGCTACAGAGATTTTCCTGCTAACATCCAACGCGAGAGCTCCCCAACATTCAGCAGCCTTCCCTTCTGGCCATAGAGCGAGGCTGTGATTTGAACTACGTACTTTGAGCCGCTTTGCGGTGCAGGTTGAGCTTTGCGCAATTTAACTTCGTCTGAGAACAGCTTCCACTCGCTCGGGTGGTGCATGTCACCCGCAGTGCCTTGCAGCGCAACGAATGTGCCGGCGCATCTTGGGCCGAACTCCGCCCAAAACCGTGTGTCCGGCGAATACCCGGGGAAGCTGATGGTTCGGTTTCTGATGCTACTCATGTTTCTGGCGCCCGGCTGTTTTGCGCAGAACGGCGGCGCCACGGAACCAGCCCCGGAGCCTGCGCAGGCGTTTCAGATCCTGCACCAGCACGTTCGCCCCGCCGTTACCAGCGGGCACGCGACCCCGGTGGGCTATCTGCCGTCCGATCAGAATCTGAACCTCGTCATTCACCTGCCCGTGCGCAATCAGCAGGAGTTGAGCAGCTTGATCGACCGGCTCTCCGATCCGGCCAGTCCCGACTACCGCCAGTGGCTCAGCGTGGCCCAGTTCACCGAGCGATTCGGCAGGACGGAAGCGGAATACCAGAAGGTGCTCGACTTTGCCCAGGCGAATGGCTTCGCCGTCAGCTACATGTCTCCGAATCGCCTGATGCTGGTGGTTCGCGGCTCAGTGGCACAAATCGAAACCGCGTTCCACGTCGAGATGAGGACCTACCAACATCCGACGGAGAACCGGATTTTCTATTCACCTGATCGTGAACCCTCAATCGCTTTGGATGTTCCGGTGTCGCACATCTCCGGCTTGAACAACTACTCCTATCCCCGGCCCGGCGCAGGACCGCGTCCAGCGACGCCGGGTGGTGTTCCCCAAGGCACGGGCTCCGGTCCGGGAGGCTCGTTCCTCGGCAGCGACATGCGAGCCGCCTACAACATGGGCTCCAGCACCGGCGCGGGACAAACCGTAGGACTGGCGGAGTTTTCCGGCTATACCGCCAGCGACATCAGCCGGTATTTCTCGAATATTCATCAGACCAACCACGTTCCGATCGCCAATGTCGTCGTGGACGGCGGCTCGGCGTCCCGTTGGAGCAATGTCAACGACGAAGGTGAGGTCTGCCTGGATATCGAACAGGCGATTTCGGTGGCGCCCGGCCTCACCCAACTCCGCGTCTACATCGGCCCCACACAATTTGGCACCGGAGTCGACGGATACATATTCAGCAAGATGGCCACGGACAATCTCGCCAAGCAATTGAGTAACTCCTGGTATTGGTATCCGGATGACCCGGCGACCGACGATCCCTACTTCGAAGAAATGGCGGCGCAGGGCCAGACCATCTTCAACGCTTCCGGCGACCTCGGAGCCTATACGGGGAACGACCGCACCGATGAGAGCTATCCGGCGGAGGATGTTCATGTCATCACGGTCGGCGGCACTGCCTTGACCACCAGCGGTCCGGGCGGCCCCTGGCAATCGGAGGTGGCATGGAATGACGGTGGCGCAGGCAGCGGCGGCGGGCCGGCAGACGATGGCACACGATATTTTCCTATTCAAAGCTGGCAGAGACCGGTCATCAATTCGTCGAATGGCGGCTCGACCACTCTCCGCAATGCGCCGGATGTGGCGCTGCAAGCGGACTTCGACAATTACGTCTGCTATGACGGCGGCCAATGCGTCACGGACTGGGGTGGAACCAGCTTTGCCGCACCGCGATGGGCGGCCTGGGTCGCACTGGTCAACCAGCAAATCGTCGCCAGTGGTTCGCCCGCCGGCCTCGGCTTTCTCAACCCGGCTCTCTACGCGATCGGGCAGAGTCCCGGGTACAACAGCGAGTTCCACGACATCGTCGTCGGCAATAACGACACCCACGGCCAGTCCGTTTTCTACGACGCCGTCCCCGGCTATGACCTGGTTACCGGATGGGGAAGCATGAACGGCCAGAATCTGCTGGCTGCCTTCATTTCGTACACGCTCACCGTGTCGGTCAGTGGCAACGGGAGCGTCACCAGCACAGACGGTTTGATCAACTGCCCGGGCACTTGCAGGCATTCTTATCAGGACCAGTCTACGGTCACGCTGAACGCCACTGCCGCCGGCGGATGGACCTTTGGCAGTTGGAGCGGAGCCTGCAGCGGCGGCACCCCCAGCTGCGCTGTGACTATGTCGCAGAACCAGTCGGTGACGGCAACCTTCACCCAACTCAGCTATATGCTGACGGTCTCGCCCAGTGGCAGTGGCAGCATCACCAGCAGCGATGGCTTGATCAACTGTCCGGGCTTGTGCAGCCACACCTACTTGTCGAACACCGTGGTGACCCTCACCGCCAATCCCGCGCAAGGCTGGAGCCTGAACGCCTGGGGCGGAGCCTGCAGTGGCAACAGCCCCACCTGCAACGTGACCATGAGCGACGACGAATCCGTGAGCGCCACCTTCACGCAGAACTATTACACCCTGACTGCCTCCATCAGCGGCCAAGGCAGCATCAGCAGCACGGACGGCTTCATCAACTGTCCCGGCGCCTGCAGCCACACGTATCTTTCGCTCACACCGGTCACCCTGAATGCCATTTCCGCTCAGGGCTGGAACTTCGCCGGCTGGAGCGGCGCCTGCAGCGGTGTCGGGCAATGCCAGCTCACTATGCTGGGCAACTACGGCGTGAGCGCGTACTTCACCCAGCCCGGCAGCGGATTGCAGTTCAGCTCGGTCACACCCTGCCGGCTCATCGACACGCGGCAGAACGGCGCTCCCATTCAGGGCGGCACCTCGCAGAACTTCATCATCCCGCAATTGGGCGGCTGCAATATTCCACCCTCTGCGTCAGCCTATTCGCTGAACGTCACGGTGGTGCCGCGCGGCTCACTGGGATATCTGACCGTGTGGCCGGCGGGACTGGCGCAGCCGGGCGTCTCGACCATGAACTCGCGCGACGGGCGAACCAAAGCCGAGGCCGTCATCGCGCAGGCCGGCACCGGCAACGCGATCAGCATCTATGCCAGCAACACCACCGACGTCCTCCTCGACATCAACGGCTACTTCGGCGCGCCCGGCGCACAGACGTATCAGTTCTATCCGGTGACGCCGTGCCGGGTGATCGACACGCGCCAAGCCAGCGGCGAACTCGGTGGCCCCGCGCTCGCCGGAGCGCAGCAGCGAGACTTCGCGGTCCAGACCAGCCCGTGCATGCCGAACGGTGTCACCGTCCAGGCTTACGCCTTCAATGTGACGGTTGTGGATTATCCCTTCGGCCAGCCCCTGCACTACCTGGCGGTGTGGCCGCAGGGACAGGCGCAGCCCACGGTCTCGACGCTGAACAACGGCACGGCCACATCCCTGGCCAATGCGGCGGTGGTTCCAGCGGGCTCGAGCGGCGGCATCTCGGTTTACGCTTCCGACAGCTCGCAACTCGTTGTCGACCTCGACGGCTACTTCGCCGCTCCGGCCTCGGGAGGTCTGTCGCTCTATCCGACCGCTCCCTGCCGCGTGATCGACACCCGTCAGAATGGCGGTCAGCCCTTCCACGGCGAGACCACGGTAAACGTAGTGGGAAGTGTGTGTGCCCCGCCCAGCGATGCGCAGGCCTACGTCCTGAACGCAACCGTGGTGCCGCCGGGACCGATGCACTATTTGACCCTGTGGGCTGACCCGGACCAAATGTCGTCGGCCTCAACCCTGAACGCCATTGACGGCACGATCACATCGAATATGGCAATCGTACCCAACACCAACGGCAGCACCGACGGCTACGCCTCAGATCCAACCCAGCTGATTCTCGACATCTCCAGCTACTTTGCGCCCTGAGCCTGCCGAAACAGCCTTTGTTTCATTACTCTTGGCTTGCGCTTCAGGGGCAATGTCCCAATTTGCCCCTTATTGTCTCTTGTTTGTAAACGCGAGGTGACCGACCATGAGGCACACCTCGCCCTCGGCCGGAAGCTCGGGGTGATTCAATCGCTCCCGCGGCAGAATCCTGTACTCCTGGAAGGAACACCATGCGAAGCTTGCGCCACCTCCTGATGTCGCTTCTCACCCTTATGCTTGTTGCAACCTCGCTGCCTGCGTGCGCGCAGGTGGTCACGGCGACTCTCCAGGGGAGCACGAACACGTTTAGCGCAGCGGTGAACCCCACGACCAATAAAACCTATGTGGCGAATTCTGTCTGCCCCGGCGCGACCTGCCCTGGCCCGGGCGTGGTGACGGTCATCGACGGAGCCAGCAACAGCATTGCAACGGTTACGGCAGGCGTTTTTTCGTACGCGGTCGCCGTGAACGCAGTGACCAACAAGATTTACGTGACCAACCTTTGCGGCAGCGATGTGAACTGCAACAGCCTGGGAAGCGTCACCGTGATCGATGGCGCGACCAACACGACGGTCACGGTTAACGTTGGATACTTGCCCTATTCCTTGGCAGTCAACCCAGCGACCAACAAGATCTATGTGGCCAACCTTTGCGGCAGTGATCCCAGTTGCAGCGGCGGGACGGTCACCGTTATCGATGCCGCTCATAACTACAGCACCTCGACGGTCAGCGTGGGAAGCCGCCCGAAAGCTGTGGCTGTAAATACGACCACCAACTTCATCTACGTGGCGAATGCAACCTGCCCCCACTTCCCGGCTTGTTCCAGCGCCGGCACGGTGACCGCGATCAACGGCATCACCAACGCCACCCAAACCGTGAACGTCGAGGTGGATCCGCTTTTCCTCGCCGTGAATGCGGTGACCAACAAGATTTTTGTCTCCAACGATTGCGGCAACGACCTCAACTGCGCCAGCCCCGGAACCGTGACCGTCATTGATGGAGTCACCAATAACACCACGGCGGTCAATGTCGGCTTCTACCCCCAGGCCATAGCGGTCAACCCGACCACCAATCAAACCTATGTCGCGAATAATTGCGGCAGCACCTGCAATGCTCCCGGAAGCGCGACCGTCATTAATGGCAACAACAACTACAGCACCACCACCGTCACGGTGGCTCATCACCCCGTCTTCCTCGACATCGACGTGGTGCTGAACAAGATTTACGTGGCCAACACCTGCGGCAACGATCCCACCTGTGCCAGTCCCGGCACGGTGACGGTCATCGATGGCGTGACCAATGCCACGCTCCCTATCGCGACCGGCGATCAGCCCGACGTGCTCGCGGTCAACGCTTCTACCCACAATGTCTACGTTCCCAACTTCCTCGACAACACCGTCTCCGTCATTGGCGGAACTACCAAGCTGCAACTGGTGAACGTAACGCCGTGCCGCCTGGTGGACACTCGAGGCGGCAGTCCGATTCAGGGTGGAACGTTCCAGACCTTCGACCTTCCGCAATTAGCGCAAACCAACGGCTGCGCCAGCCTGGCAACGGCCGCCGCTTACTCGCTGAATGTGACCCTGGTACCGCAGAACGGCCAGCCGGTCCGCTATCTGACCATCTGGCCGGCAAGCCAACGTCAGCCCGGCGTCTCCACCATGAACTCGTTTGACGGCCGCACCAAAGCCGATGCCGCGATTCTTCCGGCGGGCGTCAGCGGCGGCGTCAGCGTCTTCGTCACCAACACCGCCAACGTCATCCTCGACATCGATGGATACTTCGCGCCCTCTACTGCATCGACGCTGGCGTTTTATGCGGTGACACCCTGCCGCGTGGCCGACACTCGCAGCTCCAGCTTCCCGCAGGGTCTGGGCACTCCGCATCTGTCGGGCGGAATCGCACGGGATTTTCCAGTGTTGAACAGCCCCTGCATTCCTACCGGAGTCACGCCTGCCGCTTATTCTTTCAACTTCACCGCGATCGCTTATCCCAGCCAGGGACATCCCATGGGATATCTGGAAGTGTGGCCCACGGATCAGAGGCCGGCGAATCCGGTTTCGACGTTGAATAATCCGACGGGAACCAACGTTGCGAATGCGGCCATCGTCCCCGCGGGCACGGGCGGCGATGTCACCGTGTACGCCAGCAGCGACACCGACCTGGCCATCGACATCAACGGCTACTTCGCGCTCAGCGGGCCGGACGGCCTGTCGCTTTACCCTACCGCCCCGTGCCGGGTGATCGACACGCGCAACGTCGGCAGCGGTCAGCCCTTCATTCACACTCTGAGTCCGCCGGTGGATGTGGTCGACAGCCCGTGCGCGGTGCCGAGCGTCGCTCAGGGTTACGTGTTCAATGCCACGGTGGTTCCGCCAGGCAGCATGCCTTACCTGACGTTGTGGCCCGATGGCGAAGGCCAGCCCCAGGTGTCGACGCTGAATGCCGGCGACGGATCGGTCACCTCGAACATGGCCATCGTCCCCAACGCCGACGGCAAGATCAACGCCTACGCGCAGGGCCTGGCCCAGCTGATCCTCGACATCTCCAGCTACTTCGCGCCGTAGGGTACCGGCACATGCAAGCAACGCTGGCCGCGAGCGGACACGCTTCAGCTCGTGTATCTACCGGCATCTCACGCCGGTCTGCGCTTCATTGACCTTGGGCAATTTCAGGACAAAAGCAATCAGAATTTATTTCGGCAGTGGGAAAATTCTTTGTCTCTGGATTTAGCCTTGCTAGTATTGGCCTCGGCGCTCCGGCCAAAATTTTTCATCGTTAGCAAGCTCAGATTTCAAATTCCTATGATCAAGCTGAGACTGTTTCTCCTGTCGCTGATGTTGTGCCTGGTTGCCGCAAATCCTTCCTTCGCACAAACCTTGACCTCGCTCGTCAACTTCAACCTGACGAACGGCGCGGTGCCTATGGCGAAACTGATTCAGGGGAACGATGGATATTTCTACGGAGTCACCCAGTCTGGCGGCAACCCCGCTCCCTTCGGTTTTTGCAACATGTCCTCCTCGCCCGGCGGGTGCGGAACGATATTCAGGTTGACGCCAGGCGGCGTGTTGTCAAACGTCTATAACTTTTGTGCCGAAAGCAACTGTCCCGACGGCTCGATCCCTGCCGGCGCCCTGGTGCTGGGGCCGGACGGCAACTTCTACGGTACAACCATAGAAGGCGGCGCCAACGACACAGCCTGCCCGAATTCCGGCTGCGGCACAGTTTTCAAAGTCACTCCTGCCGGCGTACTCACCACCCTGTACAGCTTTTGCGCCTTGTCAGCCTGCGCTGACGGCTATGCTCCCCATGCGGGGCTGGTGCTCGGCAGCGACGGAAATTTTTACGGCACCACCGCCGTCGGCGGCGGGTTTTCATATTCCGGGACGGTCTTCAAGATCACGCCTCAGGGCCAGCTCACCACTCTGCACAGTTTCAATATGAACGACGGCGAGTCTCCCATGGCTGCCTTGGTGCAAGCCGCGGACGGCAGCTTTTACGGCACAACGGAAAATGGTGGAACCTACAACGCGGGCACGATTTTCAAGATCACCTCGGCCGGGGTGTTCACCCTGTTGCACAACTTCGGCGAAGTCGAGGGCTTTTCTCCCGAGACCGCAATGATTCAGGCCAGCGATGGAAACTTGTACGGAAGCACACCGGTAGGTGGCGCAGGAAATTGGGGCACGATATTCAGACTCACTCCCAGCGGCGCGGTGACCGCCATCTACAGCTTCTGTACTCAAAACAACTGTCCTGATGGATTTGTCCCCCAGGAACTGGTGCAGGGCACGGATGGAAATCTTTATGGTGGTGCCGCCGGAGGCGGGACGCCGAATCAATGCATTTCCGGCTGCGGTACGATTTTCAAAATCACTACCGCGGGCGCGCTTACCACCCTTCATTTCTTCGACTATAACGATGGCGCCTGGCCCGAGGCCGGCTTACTACAAGGCACCGACGGCAAGTTTTACGGAAGCACCTCAGCGGGAGGAATTGACTGCGACTCCTTCCACGGTTGCGGCACCCTGTTCAGCTTCGACGTCGGGCTTCCACCCTTCGTCGAAATCCAGCCTACCTCGGGCAGTTCCGGCACGGCAGTTACGATCGTCGGTTTGAATCTCGGCGGAGCGACCGGCGTCGCCTTCAACGGGACACCTGCAACGTTTACCGTTCAATCGCCCTCGATCATCACGACCAGCGTGCCTGCCGGCGCAACCACCGGCAGGGTGCAGGTCCACACACCCTCCGGCACCTTGAACAGCAGCGCGGATTTCCAGGTCGTCGGCCCGCTCCAGTTCGTGCCGGTTGCGCCCTGCCGGGTCGTTGATACGCGCGCCCACGGAGGCCCGATCCAGGCCGGAACCTCGCGCGATTTTGCCATCCCCTTGCTCGGCGACTGCGGCATTCCGGTCAATGCCGGAGCATACTCGCTCAATGTGACCGTCGTCCCGCACGGCCGGCTTGGCTACCTGACGATCTGGCCCGAGGGAGAAATGCAGCCCTCGGTTTCGACCATGAACTCGCCCGATGGCCGGGTGAAGGCCAACGCGGCCATCGTTCCGGCGGCGAATAATGCGGTCACGGTCTATGCCAGCGACACCACCGACGTGATCCTCGACATCAACGGCTATCTTGCGCCTCCGAGCGCTGGCACCTACCAGTTCTTCCCTCTGACTCCATGCCGCATCGTCGACACGCGCAATGGCCAGGACGGCGGAACCCTCCAGGCAAGCGTGGAACGTGATTATGCGATCACCGGCACGTGCAACGTTCCTCCCGAAGCCATCGCTTATTCCTTCAACGCAACCGTGCTGCCGACGCAAGGCAGCCTGGATTACCTGACGGTTTGGCCGCAAGGCGAAGCCATGCCCGTGGTCTCCACCCTGAACGACAACACCGGAACCGTGGTTGCCAATGCGGCCATCGTGCCTGCGGGCGCCAACCAGCAGACTGCCTTTTACGTTCATAACCACGACGCCGACCTGCTGCTCGACATCGATGGATACTTTGCGGCGGCGGGGCCGGGCGGACTGTCGATGTATCCCATGACGCCGTGCCGCGTTCTGGATACTCGCGGGGGTAACGGCTTCCCGTTCGTGGGCGAAAAGACCGTCGACGTGGTGGACAGCGTGTGCGCTCCGCCGGCCAATGCGAAGGCCTATGTGTTCAACGCGACCGCATTGCCATTGGGCCCACTGCCGTATCTCACGCTCTGGCCCAATGGCGAAAACCAACCGACCGTATCGACGCTGAATGCTTACGACGGAGTCATCACCTCGAATATGGCAATCGTGCCCAGCAACGATGGTTCGATTGACGCTTACGCTGCCTACCTGACGCACCTGATCCTGGACCTCTCCGGCTACTTCGCGCCCTAGACGGTCGCGGGCGTTTGCGTCCATAATCGGCCGTGCGAACGCCGGTGGTAGACTGCATCAGAAATGGCGCAGCCGAAAATCTTTGTCAGCTACAGTCACGCCGACACCAGGCACATGGATCGACTGCTGGTGCATTGCGAGGAAAGCGGAGCGCGAGAGAATCATGCAAGATTTACCGGCGCGGATTTTCCAGATTGTCCCTGAGGTCAGCGTCTCGCGGATGAAATCGGCGGACCGAGCGTTCAACGACATGGACAAATACATTCGCGGCGAATAGCACCCGACGCTCGCGTCGCGGTTCCCACCATCGCCTGTTCCACTCGTCCCCAATATCGCGCTGTCCGCACGAGAATCTTCTTTGTGACGGAAATGTAACCGTCGCGCACACGCTGGTGACGGCCGCCGCCTAAACATTCGTATTGGCAGCACTTCCTTGCGAATGTCCCCTATTGCCCCCTGATGTCACTTGTTTATCGGGCAAGGCTGATTCACCATGGCCCCAACATCGAGCTCTCGGCCAGCCGATCGTCGCTGACTTCTCTGCTGTTCCCAACTGTGTTGAAAGGTGACACGTGACCCTCGCCATGCTGCCCCGTATCCGACTCGCCAGCTCGCTGGCGTTCATCCTCGCCATACTGCTGCCCGCCGGCCTGGCGGCCCAGAACTACTCCTTCACCAACATCGACTATCCCGGAGCGATGTACACCTTTCCCCAGGCGGTCAATGACGGCGGCCAGGTGGTTGGCTACTGGGGGGACAGCCAGGGTAACAATCATGGCTTCTATTGGGACGGTACCAACTTCACCAGCATCGATTATCCGGGCGCGGGAGCGACGTTCGCCGAAGGCATCAACAATGCCGGAGTGATTTCGGGGCTGTATCTGACCGACATGGGCACGCAAGCCCACGGCTTCACCCTGGACAACGGAACCTTCACCTCATATGACTATCCCGGTTTCGTGGGGCAGACCGATGGAGAAGGCATCAACAATCATGGCGTCACCACGGGCTACTACGGCAGTGGCGGCAGCACGGGCTTCTTCAACAGCGATGGCAGCTTCAGTTCGTTCGCCTATCCGGGCGCCTGCTGGACCGTACCTTACTCGCTGAATGACAGCGGACAGGCGGCCGGCGATTACCGCGCCGATTGTTCCACCGGCTTTCTCGGCTTCTTCTACTCGAACGGAACCTTCACCACACTCGATTATCCCGCCGCCACCGAGACCTACGCGGCCGGTATCAACAACCTCGGCGTCGTGACCGGCTACAGCACGATTAACGATCCTCCCTATCTAGTCGCCTGGCTCTGGCAGAACGGCACGTTCACCACCATCGCCACCAACGAACACTACGTCGAGCCTTTCGGCATCAACAATAACGGGCAGCTGGTCGGGATCTACGAGCCCAACACGACGCACGGTTTCATCGCGACGCCCACCTCCGCCAGCCAGCCATCGCAGTTCGTTCCCATCGTGCCCTGCCGCGTGGTCGACACGCGCAATCCCAGCGGTCAGTTCGGCGGGCCGGCGATCGACGGCGGGAGCTCGCGCAGCTTTCCACTGCCTCAGGGTTCCTGCCCCGACATTCCCTCCAGTGCAACCGCGTACGCGCTGAATGTCACGCTGGTGCCGGTCAATCACGGACGCGTGCGCTATCTGACGATCTGGCCGACGGGACAGACGCAGCCCACGGTCTCGACCATGAATTCCGATGGCCGGGTGAAGGCTGATGCCGCCACAGTTCCTGCCGGAACGGGCGGTGCGGTCAGCGTCTACGTAACCGACACGACCAACGTCATCCTCGATATTGACGGCTACTACATTTCGCCCCAGAGCTACACCTTGCAGTTCTATCCCTTGCCGCCGTGCCGGGTTGCCGACACGCGCAGCACGCAGTATCCGCAAGGTCTGGGTGCGCCGCATCTGACCGGCGGAACCGCCCGCGACTTTCCGGTGCTGAACAACACCACCTGCATTCCAGCCAACCTTAACGCGCTGGCCTACTCGTTCAACCTCACCGCGATTCCGTACCAGGGTGCGGCGATGGGCTATCTCGAAGTGTGGCCCACGGGATATGAGCCGCAGAATCCGGTTTCGACCCTGAACAATCCCAACGCTATCACCGTGGCCAACGCTGCTATCGTTCCCGGCGGCAATAGCGGCGAGATCACCGTCTACGGCAGCGGTAACACGGATTTGGCGATCGACATCAACGGCTACTTCGCCGAGGCCGGCAGCGGCTTGTCGCTGTATACGGTGACACCGTGCCGCGTCATCGATACCCGCAACGGCGGCGGCCAGGGATTTAACGGCACGCTAAGTCCGCCGGTGAATGTCACCTCCAGCAACTGCGGTATTCCGGCTTCGACGGGAGCTTTCATCTTCAATGCGACCGCAATCCCGGTGCTTCCGCTGGGCTATCTGACCCTGTGGCCCGATGGCGAGCAGCAGCCGGGTGTGTCGACGCTGAATGCCAGCGACAAATCGGTCACCTCCAATATGGCGGTAGTGCCGAATCACGGAGATGGCAAGGTCGATGCCTACGCCAGTGGAACCACGCAGTTGATTCTGGATATATCGAGTTATTTCGCTCCGTAAAAAGCGCGTCGCCCTTCGGGGGGAAGCTCCTGAACAATTCAATCGGGTGCCCCCTCCTTCTCGCCCGCTGTTGGCGAGAGGGTGGGCCAGAAGAATACCCAACGCAGGCCTATCGACAGAGGGTCAATGAAAAAGCCGAACCTACCGACACTACTGCTGATTGCGATCACTTTGTTTGTCGCAATTGCCATTCCTTCGTCTGCACAGACGTTGACCACACTGCACAACTTCGCCGGAGCTGACGGTCAGGGACCAGCAGCATCGATGATCCTGGCTCGGGACGGAAACTACTACGGCACCACCTTCCTGGGCGGCTCCCAACAGGGTGGCGTGATCTTCAGAACGACACCCAGTGGTGGCTTCAGCGTGTTTTACAACTTTTGCTCGCAACCGCGGTGCGCCGACGGCTCGGCGCCCCTGGCTGGTGTGGTGCAAGGCAGTGATGGGAATTTCTACGGAGCTGCAGGCAACGGTGGGACCGGAGCCAGCGGGGACGGTACGTCTTTCAAAGTCGCTTCCAACGGCGCCTTAACGGTGCTGCACAACTTCTGCACGTCTCCCAGCTGCGGCGATGGTGCTGGTCCTGAGAGCACGCCCATACAAGCCACGGACGGCAACTTCTACGGGACCACAATTTATGCAGGTTTGGGCCTTGGTGGTGTCGTCTACAAGGTTTCGCCCAGCGGCACATTCAGCGTCCTGTTCGGCTCCGATCCTGCCCATGGTGAGTTACTCAACGGAGTAATTCAAGGCTCCGACGGAAATTTCTATGTCACGGCCAGCCAGCAAGGCGCCAACGGTGCAGGCACGATATTCCGAGTCACGCCCGGCGGCAGCGCGACTGTGCTTTATAACTTCTGCTCGCAATCCGGCTGCGCCGATGGTTCAGATCCCTCCGCTGCGCTGGTGCAAGGCTCGGACGGAAATTTCTACGGCACGACGGTACACGGAGGTACAAGCAACGCTGGAATCGTCTTCAAAATTACGCCCAGCGGCGCGCTGACCGTGTTGCACAACTTCGACTCGAATGACGGAAGCGGCCCCACCGCTCAGCTGATTCAGGGCGCGGACGGTAACTTCTACGGCACAACCTACGTTGGCGGAGCGAGCGGTGCCGGCGTCATCTTTGGCATGACCCCAGCGGGCTCGTACACCCTGCTGCACAGCTTCGCGGGAAGCGACGGCAAGAATCCTCAGGGCGGGCTGGTGCAGGCTCCGGATGGAAGCTTCTACGGGACAACGGCCACCGGCGGAAGCCACAACATGGGAACCATCTTTCATTTGACGATTCCGCTGGTTCCGACCACGACGGTTCTGACCAGCACTCCCAATCCGTCTTATCAGGGACAGAGCGTCACCATGACTGCGACCGTGACGGCGCAAAACGGCTCAACGCCGGCGGGAACGGTAATCTTCAAAAGCAACGGCACGCAGATTGGATCAGCTTCTCTCGACGGCTCGGGCGTTGCCGTGCTGAACTTCACCGGCCTGGCCGTCGGCAGCGACAGCCTGACCGCGGTCTACCAGGGCTCGCTGACATTGGCAGGCAGCACCTCAAACACGGTGGTACAGGTTGTCCATCCGGGCACCACGACCACGGCGACCAGCACGCCGAATCCCTCGACCGTCGGACAATCGGTGACCGTCACGGCAACCATCGGTCCATCCGGACCGCCGCTGCCCACCGGCATGGTGAGCTTCACCTCGAACGGCACGGCCATCTCGGGCTGCACAAACGTAACCCTATCGTGGTCGCTGACCGCGCAGTGTACAAGCTCATCGTTGCCCACCGGAACCGACATGATCGTCGCGACTTACTCCGGCGACGCCAACTATGGACCCAGCCAGGGCTCCGTGGTTCAGATCGTCAACCCGGTGCCGACGGCAGTGAAGTTCGTCACCCTGCCGCCGTGCCGCGTGGTCGACACGCGCACTGCCAACGGAACCTTCGGCGGGCCGGCCATTCCAGGACACAGTTCACGCTCGTTCCCGCTGTCAGAGGGCGACAATCCCTGCGGCATTCCGGCCAGTGCCCTCGCCTACTCGCTGAATGTCACCGTCGTCACTAGCGGTCATCTCGGCTATCTCACCATCTGGCCGACCGGCGAAGGCCAGCCTATTGCATCGACCATGAACTCGCCCGACGGCCGGACCAAGGCCAACGCCGCGATCATTCCCGCCGGTTCACCCAGCGGCTCGGTCAGCGTCTACGTGACCGACACCACCAACGTCATCCTCGATATCAACGGCTACTTCACAACCAGCGGAAGCTCGACGCTGGAGTTTTATCCGCTGACACCTTGTCGCCTGGTCGACACCCGCGGACCTGACGGCAATCTCGGCGGTCCGTACTTGCAGGGCCATGAGGAGCGCGACTTCCCGGTGCTCGAAGGCAGTTGCGGACTGCCGAACAACGCGGCCGCCTACTCGATGAATTTCACCGTGCTGCCTAAGGGCCCGCGCGTGGGATATCTGACAGCGTGGCCCGTCGGCGAAACTCAGCCCACGGTCTCGACGCTGAACGACCCGACAGGGACGAACGTGGCTAACGCGGCGCTGGTCGCTGCCGGCACGAACGGTGCGATCGCGACCTACGTCACCGATGACACAAACCTGCTGATCGATGTGGACGGCTACTTTGCGCCGGCCGGTTCGGGCGGCTTGTCGTTCTATGCGGTGACGCCGTGCCGGGTGCTCGACACCCGCAGCGGCGGTGGGCAGCCGTTCACCGGCGAGCGGACTGTAGGTGTTGTTAACAGCGCCTGCGGCCCGCCGCCTAATGCGCAGGCTTACGTACTCAATGCTACGGTTCTGCCGCCGGGGGCGCTTGGCTATCTCACGCTTTGGCCTAATGGAGAGGACCAGCCGGTGGTGTCGACGCTGAACGCCCCCGACGGCGCGATTACTTCCAATATGGCGATCGTGCCGACGAACAATGGCTCGATCGATGCTTACGCCTCAGCGCTGACGCAGTTGATTCTCGACATTTCAGGCTACTTCGCGCCGTAAGAGTTCAACAGCCGTTCCAATTTTGCCGAGCGTTCCGGCCAGGCAGGATGTTGCGAGGGTCGCCCTCGCGCATCCTGTCTGGCATATTCGTTTTTCCGAGTGTAAGATTCACGGAACGATCCGGGAATGACAGTCAACGGCCCGCTCGGAGCTTCGGAATCAGCAGTAACCTGCGGTCTTACAGCAAGTTAAGTTGAGAGCAGCGAACTTTGGGAGTCGCTGCATCTAACTCACTGCATCCCGAGGAATTCAACTTTTCCTACACGCTCATGAGCCAGAATTCTTTGCCACGGAATTGCGGCCCGACTTTCGTTGCAACTGCGCGCGCCTGCGGGAGCCTTGTTCCGTGACCGGCAAACCTTCCATGTCCGCTCCCATGGTCAGCGTGCGCGGCACCGAACTTCAGCCCGGCGACAGCCGCGAACAATATCGCCAGAAGCTGGCGCGCATCACCCTGGACTCGATGGTGCAGTTCGTCGGCCTGCTCGACGCCGCGGGCACCGTGCTCGAGATCAACCAGGTGGCGCTCGACGGCGTGGGCATTCAGCTTGCCGATGTCGAGGGCAAACCGTTCTGGACGACCTTCTGGTGGCAGGTCTCTCCCGAGATCAACGCCGGGTTGCGCGAGATGATCCGCCGCGCCGCCGCCGGCGAATTCGTGCGCTGGGACACCGAGATCTACGGGCGCGCCGGTGGCAAGGAAACCATCATCATCGATGCCTCGCTGATGCCGGTGAAGGATGAGCAGGGCAAGGTCGCCTTCATCACCGCCGAGGGGCGCGACATTACCGAGAAGAAAGCGCACGAGCGCGAGATCGCCCGCCAGCGCGAGGAGTTGGCCCAGCTCGACAAGCTGAAGACACAGTTCTTCGCCAACATCAGCCATGAGTTCCGCACGCCGCTGACGCTGATGATGGGCCCACTCGACGACACGCTTGCGGATCCAGCCGGATTGTCGGCCGCGAACCGCGAGCGGCTGGAGCTGGCACGACGCAACTCGGTGCGGCTGCTCAAGCTGGTAAACACGTTGCTCGACTTCTCGCGCATCGAGGCGGGGCGGATGACCGCCTCCTACGAGCCCACCGACCTATGCGCGCTGACGACTGAACTCGCCAGCGTCTTCCGCTCCGCGGTTGAGCGCGCCGGGATGCGGCTGGTCATCGACTGTCCTCCGCTGCCCGAAATGGTTTATGTCGACCGCGAGTTGTGGGAGAAGATCGTCCTCAACCTGCTCTCGAACGCCTTCAAGTTCACCTTCGAGGGCGAGATCGAGATTTCGCTGCGGCAGACCGGATCGGCCGTCGAAATGACGGTGCGCGACACCGGCACGGGCATACCGGCGGACGAAATTCCGCGACTGTTCGAACGCTTCCATCGCGTGAAGGGCGCGCGTGGCCGCTCCTACGAAGGCAGCGGCATCGGCCTGGCGCTGGTGCAGGAGCTGGTGAAGCTTAACGGCGGCAATGTGCGCGCCGAGAGCACGCTTGGTCAGGGCACCAGCTTCGTTGTTTCGGTTCCGGTCGGCAAAGAGCATCTGCCGGAAGAACGTATCCAGGCGGAACGCGCATTGACCTCTACCGCGCTGTCGGCAGAGGTTTACGTCGGCGAGGCCGAACGCTGGCTGCCGAACGAAGCTGCGACTTTTGGCGAGGCGTTGCTAGCATCTCAGCCGCCGAATAGTTCCCAGCTCAGGGCGGAGGTGCCGGAAGCGCAGCGTGATCTGATCGTTGTCGCCGACGATAACGCCGACATGCGCGAATATGTTAGCCGCCTGCTGGCCAATGAATATCGCGTGCTGGCCGTCGAGAACGGAGAGCGCGCGGTCGAGGCGACGCGGCAGCAGCACCCGGCCCTGCTGCTCACCGACGCTGCGGCGGGACGGAACGCTGGCATGGACTTCGTCCCGGGCTGTCCCCGTACTTCGCGACGATGGAGAGATTGTGGAATGGTTTGGCGCGGCTGCCGATATCACCGAGCGCAAGAAAGCCGAAGAAGCATTGCGGCGCTCGGAGAAGCTGGCGGCGACGGGCCGCCTGGCCGCCACCATGGCGCACGAAATCAACAATCCGCTGGAGGCGGTCACCAACCTGATCTACCTCGCCGCCAGCGCACCGGACCGCGATGACGCGCGCCAATACCTGGCGGCCGCCGAAGAAGAGCTCGATCGTATCTCGCATTTGACCAAGCAGACGCTCGGCTTCTATCGCGAGACCAAGGGTATCGGGCCGGTTCGCCTCCACTCGATCCTGACTGCATTGCTCCAGGTGTTCGGGTCACGAATTCGCAATAAGCGCATTGCGGTCGAGACCGAGGTGAAAGGCGATCCCGAGATCTTCGCTATCGCGGGAGAAGTTCGCCAGCTCCTGGCAAACCTGCTCAGCAACAGCATCGATGCGGTCGACAAGAACGGGCGAATCCGAATTCGTATCTCCTCCGCTCGTTCTGTGAAGGGCGAACGTGGGGAGGGAGTGCGTTTCACGATCGTCGACAACGGTCCCGGTATTGCAGCGGAGATTCGCCCGCGGCTGTTCGAACCATTCGTCACCACCAAGAAAGATGTCGGAACAGGTCTGGGCCTGTGGGTCTGCAAAAATATTGTCGAGCGGCATGGCGGAACGATTCGGCTGAAGAGCTCCAGCAAAAGCGGCGGGAGTTGGACGGCGTTCTCCGTTTTCCTCCCGACTGTCTCTCCGCCCATGCCGAGCAGCGACGTGTAGCCGGAACATTTGACGACTGCGCCGTCTTTTCCCGTATGATCAAGTCTCACTCGGATGCGAGTCCGCAAGAACTACCTTTGGGTTGTCGTCGCCCTCGTCGTGATTGTCGGCGGCATCGTTACGGCCATACTGCTGCGCAAGCAAGCGGCTCCGGACGCTGTCCGCCTGCTGCCCAACTCCGAGGCCGTCCTCTACGTTAACCTCGAGCCCATCCGGCTGCTGACCGATCTCGGCAAGAATCCGCCCAAGGAACGCGATCCGCAGTACGAGGAGTTCGTCCGGCAAACCGGGTTCGAATTCGAGCGCGACCTCGACAAAGCGGCCTTCGCGATTCACTACGGCGTGCCCGTTGCGGGCAAGCCGGTGGAGACGCGCTACAGCGAGATCCTGCAAGGGCATTTCGACAGCACGCGCGTCAGCGACTATCTTCACAAGCTCGCTTCCGGCACCGAGCACTATCAGGACTACGACGTCTACATGATTCCGGTCGAAGGGCGAACCGTACGCGTCGCGCTGCTAGGCGTTGACACTGCCGCGGTTTCAAATGTCGACAGCGCCGACGTGATTCACGGGATGATCGATCGCTACCGGCAGGCGGCGCTGCCCTTCTCCGGGCCCGACCTGGTCGGCCAGTATTACAGTCGCGTGCCGCTGGGAAGCATTGTCTGGACGATTGCCCGCCCGCCCGTTGGCGGCGGCGAAGAACACGGCGAACTGCTGGTGCCCGGCGGATGGAGTGGCCTGCTGCCGCGCAACAGTGTGGTCATCGCCTCGGCTTTCCCGCTGAACGAGATTCACCTGCGCGCCGTGGTCGTCATGCAAGGCGAAGCCGAAGCGGAGAAGTTCGCGGCGCAGGTTGATACCTACCTCGCACTGTTCAAGTCTCTGGAAATCTCGATGGACAGCGGCGGCCCCGACAAAGACGTGAAGGCCGCATTCGACAGCCTGGAGATTCATCAGGACAAAAGCGAAGCCGTGCTGACCGCGAAAGTCCCATACGCGTTCTTCAAGAAGGTGCTGAGCGAGCCGCCGGTGCAACTCGGCCCGCAGTCGCCGGCTGAGCCGCCAACACAAAGTCCTCCGCCCGAACCCAACAACAAACGCGGCGAGAAATAGGCTAGGAGAGCCGGCCTTCAGGTCAGCGTCTGTACCCTGACGTTCGTGCCCTGTGGCGCGAAGCCATTCGACCTCGAACGAACCAGCCGCGCCAGCGGCAGCCATGGTGTGAGCCCGGGGCGCAAGCCCCGGGTGCCACGTGTAAACGGGCATGAGCCGGCTTCAGCCGGCGGCATGCCCCTCGGGTAAGATGGATTTTCTGTTCAGGAGAAATATTTGTCCGATCGCATCACCATCAACCAGCGCGGCGCAACCCGTCTTCGTGGCGGACACCTCTGGGTCTACCGCTCCGACATTGCTTCGGGCGACGCCCCACCCGGCGCGCTGGTCGAGGTGCATGACGAACGCGGGCGGCGGCTGGGCACGGCGTTGTATAGCAGCTCGTCGCAGATTGCGATCCGTCTGCTTACCAGCGAACCGCTCACCGAATCCGCTCTCCCGCAATTGGTCCGCGACCGCATCGCGGCGGCGGTTCGCTTTCGTCATGTGAATGCCCGCGACACCGACTCTTACCGCGTGATCTTCAGCGAGGCCGACCTGCTCCCCGGCTTAATCGTCGATCGCTACAACGACGTTCTCACCATGCAGATCCTGACCCAGGCCTTCGATCGCGAAGAACTGCGAGGAGCCGTGGTTGATTCTCTGGCGGAGCATTTTCCTGACGCATCTCTCATCGAACGGGTGGACCCGCACATCCGGGAGCTGGAACAACTACCGCCCCGCGAGTCGCAAATTCTTCGGACACCTGATTCGACCCGCACTACGCCAGAAGAAGGCGTAGAACGGGGCACCCACGAATCGGAGATGCTGCGGAAATCCGATTCAAAGGGGGTGCCCCGTTCTGGCCCCGATTCTGGGCCAGGGCGGGCTCGGACGATCTTCACCTTCAACGGTGTTCGCTTCCACTTCGACGCTCTCGGCGGCCAGAAGACCGGCGCGTTCCTCGATCAGCGCGAGAACTATGCGGCCGCCGCTCGATATGCGCATGGACAGGCGCTCGACTGCTTCACCTATCAGGGCGGATTCGCCTTGCACCTGGCGCGCGTCTGCGATCAAGTTGCCGCCGTGGATTCGTCGCGTCCGGCGCTCGAGGTTGCCGAACAGAACGAGCAACTCAATCGCAAGCACCACCGCTCGGGCGAAATCGAATGGACTGAGGCCAACGTCTTCGACCTGCTGAAGGACTACGCCACCGCCGGCCGCCAATACGACACCATCGTCCTCGACCCGCCGGCCTTCGCCAAGAGCAAGCGCGCGGTCGAAACCGCGCTGCGCGGCTACAAGGAGTTGAACCTGCGCGCGCTAAAGATGCTGCGGCGTGGCGGAGTGCTGGTCACCTGCTCCTGCTCCTTCCATGTCAGCGACGGGGAGTTCCTGGAGATGCTGGGCTCGGCCGCCGCCGACGCCGTTCGCCGGGTTCGCATCCTGGAGAAGCGCGGGGCGGCCATCGATCATCCGGTTCTACTCAATGTCCCGGAGACCGCATACCTCAAGTGCTTGATTTGCCAAGTAGAAATCTGATTTTAGGTGCAGCGCTACTGACCATGTGTTGTGAGGCGCAGTTCTTACATGTCAAGCTGAGAAACGCAACAGTTTTGCCGTAACCCATAGATCCCGCTGGAGATATAAAGTCCTAAAAGTGTGCCAAAATCCCCCCTCGATGTGCTATACTGTAATCAGAATTGAGGCAGTAACCGGTCCCAGCCAATCGGCTGGGTTTCGTATTTTGGGGCCAATGTCGCTCAGAGATGCGCCCTGATTTGAGCCCACCGCTTTGGCCAGCATCTCCTAAACGAACGTAACTGGCTGTTAAATAGGTGTTTAAGGCCATACTTGGACACGGAAAGCGATTCTCCTTAATGTGATATGAATAAGCTCATATTTTTTGCTTCCTTTCGACTAATATCGACGTCTAAGTTGGTATAGCGAGCGATACCGACGACCTAGTACCAATATCGCGAATGTTTCGGAGGAATCTGGAGATGACGTTAGTGACCCGTTGGAACCCGTACCGTGAACTGAACCGTGTGAACCGCCTGTTCGACGCGCAGTTTGGCGGAGGCGAGGAGTCGTTGAGCGCCGGCGCCTTTGTCCCGCCCGTCGATGTTTACGAAGACGAGCAGAGCATTCAGTTGAAGCTGGAAGTGCCGGGCGTCGACGAGAAGGACCTCGACATCAAGGTGGAGAACAACACCTTGACCGTGACTGGCGAGCGCAAGTTCGACAAGGAAGAGAAAGAAGAAAACTTCCATCGTGTGGAGCGGCGTTATGGCAGCTTTACCCGCTCGTTCACGTGCCGACCACGTTGAGCACCGAGGACATCAAGGCTGATTACGAGCATGGCGTCCTGAAGATCCGGCTGGCAAAGCGGGCCGAAGCCAAGCCCAAGCAGATCAAGGTGAACATCGGCGGACAGAAGCCGGTGGAAGGCCAGAAGGTCGAAGCCCAGGCGCAGGCCAAAGGCCAGGCTGCCTGAGTCAGGTTTCGCCCTTCGGGAGGAAGTTCCCGCAGGGAGACGAACTGGGGAGTTCAAGGGGAGGACATTGCAAAGTGGCCTCCCTTTTGTTTGCCGAAGGAACACTCCCCGGAGGGCGAAAGCAGTTTGAAAGCCAGTGGCTGGTGGTCAGTGGATAGGGGTTAGAAAGCATCGGAGAAACGGCCGTTGCCTTCTAAAAGGGCATTGCAGTCGTAACTGTACGTTCTTGATCTCTAGCCACTGACCACTCTCCACTGTTACGCATATTGCGTTGCGCCAGTTGAGGTAGGAGACTAATCGTCGGATGGCAGTACAGAATCTTAACGCGACTTGGTGGATGTGGCACGAAAATCAGCGGCTTCTTACCGCTGAGGAGTGGGTACCGCAGAAGAACGGCTCGATCCTGGCCACTAGCCATCAATTGCTGTTTCGAAATTCTCGCGTTGCGTTCACTGCGACCGCGACTCTGAACTGACCAGGCGAGTCTCCTGGGTCTCCTATTAAGAGAGAACGACCTACCGGCGACGAGACTCGCGTGAACCGCGAGAAAGCGCGACAATGTGCGCAGCGGATCAGACTAGTCCCGCGAACGCGGGACGGCGACATGACAGCCCAGCGCTTCAGCGCTGGGCAGGCTGCGTTAAGAAGACAAAGCCCCTTCAGGGGCGTCACCAGGTTCAAGTTCCGTGGCGACACGAGCCTCAGATAGTGCGACAACGTTTGCGGCACGTCAGACCAAGTCCCGCGAACGCGGGACGGTGGCATGATAGCCCAGCGCTTCAGCGCTGGGTAGGCTGCGTTAAGAAGACAAAGCCCCTTCAGGGGCGACACAAATTCGAGGAAAGATTATGGCAATTCGTTGGGACAAATTAACCGTTAAGGCGCAGGAAGCCATGCAGCGGGCGAACGATCTCGCCACGCGAGAACGGCAATCCCGAGGTGCAGCCCGTACACATCCTGGCCGCGCTGGTAGAGGACGCGGAAGGCATCGTGCCGCCGGTGCTCGAGCGCGTCGGCGTTCACGTGCCGACGGTGCAGGCCGAGGCCACGCGCGAGATCGACAAGCTGCCCAAAGTTTCCGGCAGCGGCGCCACCCAGGCGCATCTCTCCGACGCCGCCTCGAAGCTGCTGGAGAACGCCTTCAAAGAGGCGTCGAACTTCAAGGACGACTACGTCTCCACCGAGCACATGCTGCTCGGCATCACCAAGCTCAAGCGCGACGCGGCGCAGGAGATGCTGGCGCGCATGGGCGCAACTTACGACAACATTCTGCGCGCGTTGACCACCGTCCGCGGCAATCAGAAAGTCACCGACCAGAATCCCGAAGCGAAGTACCAGGCGCTGGAGCGCTATGCGAAAGACCTGACGGAGCTGGCGCGGCAGGGCAAGCTCGATCCGGTGATTGGCCGCGACGAAGAAGTTCGCCGCGTGGTGCAGGTGCTGTCGCGTCGCACGAAAAATAATCCGGTGCTGATCGGCGAGCCCGGCGTGGGCAAGACCGCCATCGTCGAAGGCCTGGCGCAGCGCATCGTTTCGGGCGACGTGCCCGAGCAGCTGAAGAACAAGAAGGTGGTCTCGCTCGATCTGGGCGCGATGCTGGCGGGCGCGAAGTATCGCGGCGAATTCGAAGACCGGCTGAAGGCCGTGCTGAAAGAGATCGAGCAGTCGCAGGGGCAGATCGTTCTGTTCATCGACGAGCTGCACACGCTGGTGGGAGCGGGCGCGGCCGAAGGCGCCATCGACGCTTCGAACATGTTGAAGCCGGCACTGGCTCGCGGCGAGCTGCGCGCGATCGGCGCGACCACGCTGGCCGAGTATCGCAAGTACATCGAGAAGGACGCAGCGCTGGAGCGGCGCTTCCAGATCGTGTTTGTCGGCGAGCCGAATGTCGAGGACACCATCGCGATCTTGCGCGGGCTGCGCGAGAAGTACGAAGTGCATCACGGCGTGCGCATCAAGGATTCGGCGATTGTGGCGGCGGCGACGTTGTCGCATCGCTACATCTCCGACCGCTTCCTGCCGGACAAGGCGATCGATTTGATCGACGAAGCGGCGGCTTCGCTGCGCATCCAGATCGACTCCATGCCGACGGAGATCGATCAGCTGGAGCGGCGCGCGACGCAGCTCGAGATCGAGCGCCAGGCGTTGAAGCGTGAAGACGACGCCAACTCGCGCGAGCGGCTGGCGGTGCTGGAGAAAGAGCTGGCGCACATCCGCGAGGAAGCTAATGCGCTGAAAGCGCGCTGGAAGCAGGAGAAGGAAGCCATCGCCAAGGTGCGCGAGACCAAGGAGCGCATCGAGCGGCTGAAGCTGGAAGAGCAGGAGGCGACGCGCAAGGGCGACTACAATCGCGCGGCGCAAATCCAGTACGGCGAAGTTCCGCAGCTGGAAGCCGAGCTCAAGAAGCTGAGCGCGCAAATGGACGGCAAGCAGGCGCGCATGCTGAAGGAAGAGGTGGACGAGGAAGACGTCGCCAAGATCGTCAGCAAGTGGACCGGCATTCCGGTGTCGAAGATGCTGGAAGGCGAAGTGAAGAAGCTGGTCACGATGGAAGACCGGCTGAAGCAGCGCGTCATCGGCCAGGACGAAGCGGTAACGCACGTGTCGAATGCCATACGGCGTTCGCGCGCGGGACTGAGCGATCCGCGGCGGCCGATTGGCTCGTTCATCTTCCTGGGACCGACGGGCGTCGGCAAGACCGAGCTGGCGCGTGCGCTGGCGGAATTCCTGTTTGACGACGAGCACGCGATGATCCGCATCGACATGTCGGAGTATGGCGAGCGGCATGCGGTATCGCGCTTGATTGGCGCGCCTCCGGGATATGTGGGCTACGAAGAGGGCGGCCAGCTGACCGAAGCGGTGCGGCGGCGTCCGTACTCGGTGGTGCTGTTCGACGAAATCGAGAAGGCGCATCCCGAGGTCTTCAACGTCTTCCTGCAGATCATGGATGACGGCCGGCTGACCGACGGCAAGGGCCGCATTGTGGACTTCAAGAACACGATCATCATCATGACCTCGAACATCGGATCGAGCTACTTGCTCGACCTGAACACGCCGGAGCGCGTGAAGGAAGCGCACGAGGCCGTGATGGAGGCGCTGCGGGCGCACTTCAAGCCCGAGTTCCTCAACCGCGTGGACGACATCCTGATCTTCAACCCGCTGGGCAAAGAACAGCTGACGAAGATTGTGGATCTGCGGCTGGAGGACCTGCGGAAGCTGCTGGCCGAGCGCAAGATCTCGCTGGAGATGACGCCGGCAGCGAAGGAGATGGTCTTCACCGAAGGCTACGATCCGAACTACGGCGCGCGTCCGCTGAAGCGCTCGATCCAGCGGCTGATCCAGGACCCGCTGGCACTCAGGATTCTGGATGGCGAGATCCTGCATGGGGATCACGTGATGGTCGACAAGGACAAGCGCGAAGGCAAACTGACGTTCAAAGTAGCCAAGCGCGTGGGCGAGCCGGCAGCCGCAACGAAGTAAGTCATTCCGGACCCAGGTTAGCGTCCAAAGGCAGGACGCGAACCTGGGGCACCGGCCAACCTGGGGCACCGGCACTGATTCAACGGCTAGACTTCAGATCTTTAACTCCAGCGGAACCAGCGCAGCGCCAGCACGAACGAAACTCCTCCCCACAGCACCAGCACCGCAATGCGGCTGAGTTGCGAGCTCAGCGGCGCGCCCTGCAGAATGATCGCACGCAAGGCATCGTTGAGCGCAGTCAGCGGCAGCGCCCGGATCGCCGGCAGAAACATCTTCGGGAAGCGCTCGTAGGAAAAGAACACGCCGGAGAAAATCCACATCGGCATCATCACCAGGTTGATCAGCCCGCTGACGCTCTCGATCTTCTGCGCGCGGCTGGCGGTCAGCAGTCCGATGCCGCCGAACGAAATCGCGCCCAACGCGCCCACCAGCAAAATTGCCAGCAGCGAGCCCTCCACGCGCACGTGAAAGAACAGCGCGCCAAACGCCAGCAGCAATCCCACTTCGATCAGCATCAGCACCAGCCGGCTGCTGGCCAGCGCCAGCAGGAAATCCGTGCGCCGCATGGGCGTGGCGATAAAACGCTTCAGCAGCTTGCGCTGGCGCATGTCCACCAGCGCGAAGCCGATGCCCCACATGCCGGAGTTCATCAGGTTCATGCCCAGCAGTCCGGGAATCAGGAAGTCGATGTAGCGCGCTCCCGGCTCGCTGGACGCAGTCGCCGATGTGTCGATCGGATTCTTGCGGCCGGCCGCGGTCTCGATCGCATCATCCACCTGCGCGCGCGCCAGCACGCTCTCCGGACGCGCGGGATCGTAGCGATAGTGCACGCCGGCATCGTCCATCGCTCACCACCAGCGCGTACTTGCCGAGGCGAAAGCCGTCGTACGCCGCGGCCGCACTGACCACGTCGGCATGGATGACGGCGTGCTCGGGCGAGCGCTGCAGCAGATCGATCACCTGCTGCGCCTTCGGCCCCTCGACCACCGCAACCGGCGTCACGTCGGCCGGCTTGTCGCGAAACGCGATGCCCAGTCCCAGCGCCAGCAGCAGCGGAAACACGAAGACCCAGAAGATGACTTCGGGCTCGCGCCACAACTCCAGCATGCGCATCTGCAGCAGGCGCGCGATAGCCCGCCCAGCGGCCATTCGTGATCGGCGGTCTGCTCCGGACTCGACTTTACCGGCGGCTGTTCAACTGTTGCCATCAATCCTCCCGCAGATGCCGGCCCGTGAGCTGCACGAAGACATCCTCCAGACTGGCCTGCCGCGTGGTGAGATGGACCAGTTGCGCGCGCTGCTTCTGCACTTCGGCCAGCAGCGCCGGAATGGTTTCGTGCGGCTCGTTCACCTGCAGCGAGAACAAGCCATCTTCCGTGCGAACCGACTGCACGCCCGGCAGCGTGTTCCAGACATGTCCGTTGCCGGCGCCGTCGCCGGAGATCGCAAACTCCACCACATGATGGCCGGTGAGCCGCTCGATCAGCTCCGCCGGCGTTCCTGCCGCGATGATCTGGCCATGATCGATGATGGCCAGCCGGTCGCACAGCCGCTCCGCTTCGTCCATGTAATGCGTGGTCAGCAGCACCGTGCCGTTGCGCTGCTGGAACTGCGCGGACGATGTCCCACAACTGCCGGCGGCTTTGCGGATCGAGGCCGGTGGTCGGCTCGTCGAGAAACAGAATTTTCGGATTGGCCACCAGCGCGGTCGCCACCGCCAGGCGCTGCTTCTGGCCGCCCGACAGCTTGCCGACCCAGGTGTCGGCTTTCTCCTGCAGCGACAAGCTCTTCCAGCACGGCTTCGACCGACATTCGGATGCCGGTAGAAGCTGGCGAACAGCTTGCAGGTTTCGCGCACCGTCAGCTTTTCCGAGAGCCGCGTCTCCTGCAGCGAGATGCCCATGCCATTCGCGCAGTTCGCGCTCGTGCGTCTGCCAGGTCTGCCGAGGATCTCGCACCTCGCCCGGAAGTGGGCGCCAGCAGTCCTTCGAGAATTTCGATGGTCGTGGTCTTGCCGGCGCCGTTCGGACCCAGCAGGCCGAAACACTCGCCGGTCTCGATGGTCAGGTCGAGACCGCGCACGGCTTCGACTTTGCCGTCGTAGGTCTTGCGCAGACCGCGGCATTGGATGGCAATCTCCATGATAAATCATACTGGAGAAATCGGGAGCGTGTCAGGCACGCAGTGGCGATCGTGAGCGTGAAGCATCCCGGTCGCAGCGTTTCACGATCCAGCGGCTTCAAATCCTGCAGCATGGTCGGAATCAACTCTGACACTGTGGGATGAATGTGCATGGCGCGCGAGATCACGGTGTACGGCGCCTTGGCGTACATCACGTCGAGGATCGAATGAATGACCTCGTCGCCGCCCGACGCCCAGAATGGCGGCGCCCAGGATCTGTTTGGTCTCCGCATCGACCAGCACCTTCATGAAGCCCTGGGTCTCGCTCTTCTCCCTGGCGCGGCCCACGCTGGTCATCGGGTACTTGCCGATCAGCGCCTTTCGGCCCGACTTGCGCACCTCGGTCTCCGTCATGCCCGCGCGCCCCAGCGGAGGATCGATGTACAGGTTGTAGGCCGGAATGCGATCGCTGACGCGGCGCGGATCGTTGTCCATACAGATTCGCGGCGACGATTTCGTAATCGTTGTAGGAAGTGTGAGTGAATCCGCCGCGGCCGTTGCAATCGCCCAGCGCCCAGATGCCGGGCACGTTGGTTCGCAGCTCATCGTCGACGATGATGTAGCCGCTGCTCGTCCTGCGCGACTCCGGCTTTGTCGAGACCGAGGTCGTCGGTGTTCGGGCTGACGCCCGACGGCCAGCAGCACGTGAGTTCCCTCCGCCGGGTGCGGGATCTTCGGTGCAATCGACGCCGGCAAGAATCTTGTCGCCACGCTTCTCGAAGCTGATGCAGGTGGCGTTGATGCGAACGGTGATGCCTTCTTTCTCGACGATGCTCGCGGATCGCGTCGGAAATATCTTCGTCTTCGCGCGGCACCAGCCGCGGCGCCCTCTGCAGAATGGTGACCTTGCTGCCAAAGCGGCGATACATCTGCCCGAACTCCAGCCCGATGTAGCTGCCGCCGACGACGATGAGGTGCTCGGGCAGGAAATCGACGCCCATCATCGACGAATTGTTGAAGTAGGGGATCTGGTCGAGGCCGGGCATGGGCGGGACGGATAGCGCGGCCGCCAACGTTGATGAAGATCTGCTCCGAGGTGAGGCGGTCATCGCCGACCGCGACGACGTGCGCCGACTCGAAGCGCGCCTGCCCTTTGTAGACGTCGATGTTCGGCTGCTCGCGCAGACGGCTCTCCGCGCCTTCCTGCGAGGGCCGCTGAATCGCGTCCTTGCGCGCCTTCACTTTCTTCATGTCGACGCGACACCGCGCCGGTGTTGACGCCGAACTCCGGCCGCGCGCCGCGCCATGTAGGCCACGCGCGCGCTGGCGACCAGGGTCTTCGTCGGGATGCAGCCGGTGTTGACACAGGTCCCGCCGAAACGTGCCGCGCTCGATGATGGCGACTTTGCGTCCGGCCTTCGCCATTCGTATGGCGAGAAACGGGCCGGCTTGCCCGGTGCCGATAATGATTGCGTCGTAGGATTTGTTCATCACCCCTCCAGTCTGTGCATGGAAGGGTAATACGGAGGGGCGTCCGGCGTCATCCAGTGAGCGCGCAGCGAGTGTCATCCTGAGCGAATTGCGTGCGGATTGACGAGCGCACCGTCGCGAAGGAATCCGCTCGTTTCGCTCGCGACGACACGTAAATGCAGGTCCCTGCAGCTCGCTGCGCTTCGCTCGGGATGACACCAGCGAATGAAGCTGACGCAATTCAGCCGGCGTGTAGCGTGCCAGTTCTGCCGCATCGTCCCACTTGCGTCGCGAGGCCGGCGGGATGAAGCTCATGGCGCGCTCGGCCAGCGCGGTGATGGTGAGGCTGGGATTCACGCCGAGATTGGCCGCGACCACCGATCCATCGCAGACGTACATGTTCCTGTAGCCGAACACGCGATGGCGGGAGTCGACGACGCCTCGCTCGGGCGAGTCGGCAATGACGCAGCCTCCCAGGCAATGTGCCGTGCCGGGAACGTCGAACAGAATCTCCGGCAGCATGCTCATGGCGGTTCCCCCGGCCATGCGCGCAAACTTCTCGGCAAACTCGTTGGCCGCGGGAATGAACGTCGGCACCGTTGTTCCGCGGCTCACCAGGAATTTGCGGAACGGCCAATAAACATGCCGCTCCCATCGCATGTCGATGTGGCCCTCCAGCGCCTGCATGCACAGCAGGATCACCGACTCGCGCGCCCACTTCATCGGCTGCAGAATGCGCAACGTGCGAAAGGGATGCAGCAGCAAGCGAGACCACGAGGTTCTTCAGCCACAGCGCCACGCGCCCGGGCCCGGGGCGGCCGCCGGTCAGGATTGTCGCCAGCATGCCCATGGTGTCGGAGCCTTCGGGATAGCGCACGGCCTCGATGTGCGTGTGCTCGTCGATGTAAACGCCGGAGCCGATGGCGACGCCCTTCGACAGATCGTCTGGCGAGCGCGGCACCCGCACGCCGATCAGCGATTCGGAGTTGGTGCGCACATATCTGGCCCAGCTGATCGCTGATCGCGGGCAGCGAGCCCTTGTCCTTCAGGCTGAAGAGCAGCTCCATCGTGCCCAGCGACGACGCCGAGAAGACCACGCCGCGACAGGTGAAGCGCCGCGGATGACGGTTGAAGCGGGCGAGCGAGTTCACGGTGCGAACTTCGTATCCCGCGCTGCCGTCGGCGACGCCGTCGAGCGGACGAACATCGACGACCCTGGTCTCGGCGAAGACCTTGCGCTCCGTGCTTCTCGGCGAGATAGAGATAGTTCAGGTCCAGCGTGTTCTTGGCGCCGTGACGGCAGCCCATCATGCAGCCGCCGCAGCCCTGGCAAGTGGTGCGCTCCGGACCTTCGCCGCCGAAGTACGGATCGGGCACGGTCGTACCGCCGGGCTCTCCTTCGGGCGACTGAAAGATCGCGACGCTGGTGCGATAGAAACGTGTCTGCCAATGCCGACCTGCGTCGGCGACCCGCTGCAGCAGACTTGTCGGCCGGACCCAGGATGCGGTTCTCGATGACGCCCGAGCATGCGCGACGCGGTGTCGTAGTGCTGCGGCATCTCCGACTTCCAATCGGCCAGGCCGTTCCACGATCCCGTTGTCCCACACTTTGTCCGGCGGACGCAGCATGGTGCAGGCATAGGTGATGGAGCCGCCGCCGACGGCGCAGCCGTGCAGGATGGTCACGTGGCGGAAATAGCGCATGCTGAAGAAGCCGCGCAGCGCCAGGCTGGGCCGCCAGAACCAGCGATTCAGCGACCAACTGGTGTTCGGCAGGTTCTCGGGCGTCCAGCGGCGGCCCATCTCCATCACCGCGACGCGATAGCCCTTTTCGCTGAGCCGCAGCGCGCTGACGCTGCCGCCGAAGCCGGAGCCCACGACGATGTAAGTCGAAATCGTACTGGCGAGTGTTGTCCTGCATGGCTCTTCCTCGGAGCACGGCTCTGGGTTGTCTTCCACGTTCTCACAAAACGGAGCAGCGCGGACGAGGAGCAGAGCGACGAAGCTCCGGCCTGCATTCCCGAAACAGGAATCACTCCCAAAATGGTCGCTCGTCACTGCGCGCTACGGTCATCACACGGGCCATCATGAGACGCAATCGGTTCCTCGCACCGACTCAGGCTTGCTGCGATCAGGGAGATTGTCATGGCGGATTCGCAACCGCAATAATTCGTTTTCCTGGGGAGATGCACTGTTTCTCTACATCGAGCGCCCGGGCAGCCGCTCAGCATCGCCTGCGTCAGCATTTTCGACGGCGCCGATCCCGCTCAGAAAGCGTTCGCGATCTGGTCGAGTCGAAGCTGCCGCTGATTCCCGCGCTACCGGCAGCAT
Organism: uncultured Acidobacteriaceae bacterium; assembly: GCA_963698845.1. Taxonomy (GTDB): domain Bacteria; phylum Acidobacteriota; class Terriglobia; order Terriglobales; family Acidobacteriaceae; genus Bog-257. Next base: position 582,813 of record CAVOSH010000002.1, on the reverse strand, counting down.
GTGGTGTTTCCGCCATTCAACATCGGCCTGCCCACCTGGCAGTTCGATCCCAAGTTCGACATTCGCAATCACATTCGCCAGGTCACGCTGCGTCGAGGCACGGAGAGCGATCTGAAAGCCCTGACCTCGGAGATCGTCAGCACGCATCTGGACCGCAGCAAGCCGCTGTGGGACCTGACCCTCGTGCGCGGGCTGGAAGGCAATCGCACCGGCATGATCGCGCGCATCCATCACTGCCTGGCGGACGGAATCGCCGGTGTGGGAATCATGAATGTGCTGATGGACCAGAGCCCGGTTGCAGTCGCCGCCGCCGCGCAAGAAGCCGGAGCCCCTGACGCCGCCGCCGATTCGCGATGCGGGCGCGCAGTTGCTCGACAGCTGCTGAAGTCCTACTTCTCGGCGGTGAAAGGCGCGCTCACGCTGCACGGCGAGGCGATGGCGATTGCGCAGCAGATGTTCGCCAACTCCGCCGAACCGCTGGCCGATCTGATGAACGTCATGCCGGAGCTGGCCGCACCGGCCGAGAGGCTTCCCTTCAACGTGGTCTGCCATGGGCCGCAGAAGTTCGGCTGGACGGAAATCTCGATGGCGGAGATCAAGGCCCTGCGCCAACAGCTGCGGCGGAACGGTGAACGACGTCATCCTCACCGTGATGGCGGCGGCCCTTCGGCGCTACTCCGAACTGCGCGGCGTCAAGGTGAAAGGACGTTCGGTGCGCATCATGATTCCGGTAAATGTGCGCGGCGACGGCAGCGTCGAGCGAGTTGGGCAACCGGATTTACTTTCTGCCGGTCACCATTCCGCTGGACGTTCGCGATCCGCAGAAGCTGTTTGCCTTTGTGCGCGAGCGCATGGAATTTCTGAAGCGCGTGCGGGCGGCGGAGTTCGTCGGCTTTGCCGGCGGATTGTTTGCGACCATTCCGACGCCGATCTGGGCGGCGATCGGGCCGGTCGCCAGCCAGCTGCCGCTCAGCCTGTGCAACATCATCTGCACCAACGTTCCCGGACCGCAGGTGCCGCTCTACCTGCTGGGACACAAGATGCTCTCCTGGTATCCCTATGTTCCCGATCGGCGGCGAGATGGGCGTCAACTGCGCCATCCTCAGCTACAACGGCACGGCGTATTTCGGATTCACCTGCGACGTGGGCGCGGTGCCCGATCCGGAGAACCTGGAGAAGTTTGTGAAGGTCAGCTTTGCCGAGCTATGCAAGATCGGGCAAGAGTTCAAAGGTTGAAGCGAAGCCGGAAGACCAAGTAGCGGAGCGGCCGAAACGAAAGCGTCCAAGAGCGAAGATCCCGATAGCCGCGCGCCGAAGCCGGTGCGGCCCAACGGCAAGATTCCGGTGGCAGCAAGCGAAACGCATGCGTCCAAGAGCGAAGATCCCAGTAGTCGCGGAGCCGAAGCCGGAGCGAGCCAAGGAAGACTCCCACGGCAGCAACGACCGAGAGCGCGAAGAAAAGCAGCCGCCGCGAAGACCGATAGCGCAGCGCCAGCAGGTCGCGCCAGCTGCACAGCATCTCCGGTCGGTGCGAACCCGAGTCGGTCAGCGTGGAAGAACAGACCTTCGCAGCTAGAGCGCAGACCCTTGCGGTTCTGAAGCGGTTCGCGTCAGCGCACGACTTCAGTCGTGCTGGAAAACATCTGGACTGACGACCGGCTTCTAGCCGCTGCGCAGGTTGCAGCAGAGTCCTGCCGCTGACAGATCAAGCAGCATGTGTTACGGCACACATCAGCTCACGCCTACTCCGCCAGCGCCTCGCCGCGTCGCATCCAGGGTGTGGATCAACGATTCTTGGGGCAGATTGCGCACGATGGGCTCGATGATCCAACCCAGCCCCGTCGGTATATCGCGCGTCAGCGAGATGGCGCGACACTCGATGCGTTACGCCGCCGTTCTTCTCGTCGAATTTCCAATACGAATACAAGCGCCACAGGAATCCGTAGCCGGTATCGGGCTCCAGCACCTTCTCCTTCGGCGTACCCGCGTCTTCCACCTCGGCAATGCGCGTGGTGAAGGAGCGGCAGAACCAGCGCTTCTCGTCGACCGAAGAGTAATGAACGTCGTGGTCGGTATCGAGAACGACGGTGATGATCTTCTTCTTCAGCAGGCGAAGAAATATTTTGAAGTCGTTGCCTTCCTGGCTGATGAACTTCGAATCCATCACCTCGGGCTTGTAGATATTTTTGTGGTTGTCGTAGTTCTGCACCAGCGCCAGCGCTTGTTCCACGGTCGCGCCGGCAACGAAGGCCGCACCCACCCAGTCGTGGATCAGTCCATTGGGAACCTTGACCGGCCCATCGCCTGCCCAGAGCTGGGCCGCAATATGTCCCTGTTTCACTTGTTGTGAGCGGCTGGAGTGCAGGTCCGACCACAGAAATGCCGCCGCGTCCGCCGAGCGATGGCTGCATCGCCTCTTCTGCTTCGCGGATGTAGTCGTCAAAGGCCTGGAGGGTCTTCGGCTTTAAGCTCACGACATTGGCGGTCTGTACCATGGAGCACCATGCCTAAGCGCATCGTCGTCGGTGAGAGTTGGATTGTCAAGGCAGGAAGAGCGCTTCCAGCTCCCACAGTCTCGAAACGAGGCCGGTGGCAACGGTCACCGGTCAGGAACGAAGCGGTGGCGGCACTTCGCCGGGAAGCCGGCTCCACTTCGCGCGATTTGCCATTCCGCGGTGCGCTCGAGCTCTTGCTGTCGCTTCCGAACAGGTACTCCTCGATCTCGTCGATGCGATTGTGGGCATCCTGGTAGCCCAACTGGATCAGTTCGCGCGTGTACTTCGGTGTGAACAGCAGATAGCTCATCAGGTCGGAGCAGGAGGCCGCGTCACGCCCCAGGCTGTTCACGAAATATTGAATGAGGTAGGGCATGTCCTTCTGGTGCTGGGCCGCAATCTCAGTCAAATCCGCCGACGGAGTTACCTGCAGGACGGTCAAGCGGACGCATTTCCTCGCAGCCTTCCAACCCGCTGTGCTTCAGATGGCCGCTGCGCATCAACTGGTTCAGCCGTTCCAGATGCTCAACGTCAGTGGCCAGGTGGTCGAGGAACATTACGTTGAACAGCACGCCCATCACCTGCGCCAGCGATGGGTCTTTCTGATCCGACGACTCCTCCTGGTGCTCGCGCTTCTCGCAACGCACCCCGATAGCGAAAATCTTCTCGGCGCCGAGTCGAATGATCGGGCTCAGCGGCTGCTGTAGCCGCAGACAGCCGTCGCCGAAGAATGCCGTGCCTTTCGCCGTTTCCAGCTTCACGGGCTGGAAGACCAGGGGGATCGCCGCCGACGCGCAGATATGGTCGACCGTGATTTTGGTCGCCAGGGTCACACGGCGGCTGCGGTTCCACATCGGATGACCCTTCTGACCCTGGATGAACAGATAGCTCTTGCCCGAGTTGTAGTTCGTCGCTGAAATCGCCAGCGCGTAAAGATGCCCGCGCTTGATGTTGTCTTGAATGCGCGAGCAGTCGAGGTGCCTCTTCAGGAAGTGCCGCAACGGACTGGCATCCAGCAACGATCGCGCGTTGCCGCCTCCCAGAGCGCCGCCGAAGGAGAGATCGAGAATCCAGACCAGGGAGTTGTGGGCCTGCGAGACCAGGTCACAGCGGAAGACGTCGGAAGGTTTCAGGTTTGCCCAAAGGTTGGCGAGTATGCCCGTGACTTGCGGAAAATCGTCCGCCCCCATGGCGAGGGCTCCGCCATTCACGGCTCCTGCGGAAGCACCGCCGATAATGGGAAAGGGATTCCCACTGACCTGGACCCGTTTGATTTCCCCGATCCGTTTCAGAACACCGGCCTGGTAAGCTCCACGGGCTCCTCCGCCCGTCATGGCTAAGCCGAGCACTTTCTCCATCATTCCCCTTGTAACTGGCCGTGCGAGAAAGTGTTAGTCCCGACTGCAAAACGGTCCAGCGAACCAAATTGTGACCAGCAGGACCGGAGGTGACCTACCGGCTTACACACCTTGAGCGATTCAGTCCCACGCGAATCGTGGACTGTGGAAAGATATTTGTCAATACTACCTTAATTCCATCCAGCATTTTCGCGGCATCCAGAGGCACAGTTTATTCGACGTCGAGTTGAAATTCCTCGCCGGGCAGAGCGGGCGGCACCGCCAGCCGTTTGCGGAACTCGATGAACTCGTTCTGCAACAACAGCGGCTTGACCTGAATCTTGGCCAGTTCGTTGGCACGCTTCTGAAGCTCCGCAACCTTCTCCGGATTTTGCGCCGCGAGGTTGTTCTTCTCCGACGGATCCTGCGCGACGTTGTAAAGCTCGACGGCCTGCGGCAATGGCGTCCGCCAGATCAGTTTCCAGTCGCCCTCGCGAACCCCGGCGCGGAAAGGTTCGATGTTGTAGATCACTTCGGTGCGCGGAGACGGCTTGCCCTGACTGATCGCCGGCCACATGTCGATGCCGTCCAGCGGCTTGCTCTTGGCCGTGGAAGCTCCCGCCAGCCCGATGAGGGTCGGATAGGTGTCGACCACGTGCATCATCCCGTCGACCACGGTGCCGGGCTTGATGTGACCGGGCCAGTTGACGAATGCCGGGACCCGCGTGCCGCCTTCATACAGCGAACCTTTACCGTCGCGATATGGGCCGTTGTCGCACGGAATCACGATCTTGGACATATCGCCTTCGCCCGCGAACATCGCATTGCTAGTACCGCCATTGTCGCTCTGGAAGACGATGATGGTGTTGTCGCGCATGCCATTCTTCTTCAGCGCCTCCACCACTCGGCCAATCTGGTCGTCCATGGCCGTGATACTGGCGGCATAGGCGCGGCGGCTGGGTTCGGCGATGTTCTTGTACTGATCCAGATATTCCTGCGGCGCTTGATAGGGCGTGTGTGGCGCATTGAACGTCAGGTAAAGATAGAAGGGGACCGAGGCATTGTGGTCGTCAATGTATTTGACGGCATCCTTTCCCAGCAGAGTCGTCGTGTAGCCGGGCTCTTTCACCACCTGGTTGTCCCGATACCAGTCGATCACCCCATGCTGCTCGTGGGTGAAGTAGTCAAGCTCGCCAATCAGCGGGCCGTACTGGTAATCGAAGCCGCGCTGCCGTGGCCAGTACTTCATGTCGCCATGACCCAGGTGCCACTTGCCGATGATGGCGGTATCGTAGCCGGCTTCCTGCAACGCTTGTGGCAGCAGCCATTCATCCGTGGCCAGACCGTAGGTTTGAGCGGAAGGGATCACCAGCGTCTGCAGGCCGTAGCGGAAGGGATAGCGGCCGGTCATTAGCGCGGCGCGCGTCGGAGTACACATGGGCTGCGCGTAAAACTGCTCCAGCCGGGCGCCGTCCTGGGCTAGCTTGTCGAGGTTGGGCGTACGAATGTCGGAGCCGTGATAGCCAACATCTTTCCAGCCGAGATCGTCGGCAACGATGTAAACGATGTTTGGTTTGCTGTCGACAGCCTGTGCAAAAGGGCACACGCTTGCGATTCCCAACAACAGCATGGCGACAGACAGAAGACTCCGCACGAGATTTCTCAAGGAATATCCCTCGTTCTGAAATTAGGACCCTAATTTTTAATACGGGGAGGCTTAAGCATACACGCCGCTGTCAAGTTGGGGGTTGACGAATCGCAAGCCATGGCGATGGATCCCGCTATGGCAGCAGTCCGGGCGTGCGACCGCCTTTAACGGACGCGTTTCTTGCCGGCTGCTTTCTTTTTCGACCTCGCTGGTTTGCGGGGCTTGGATTTCTCTTCTGCTTCCAGTTCCGCCAGGCGCCGGCGCAGTTTGGTCAGCTCCTCGTCGTTGTCAGTGCCCTTATCCGGCGCAGGAGTTTGCAGGAAACTCTTCACCATCTGTAACGGCGACAAGGCGGCCGACTGCATCTCAGTCAGGCGTGTCTGCAACGAGCTCTGTACCTTCGAATAGGCATCAAACGCGGACTTCAGATACCACATGATGAATTCCTGGCCGACGCGATCGGAGGCCTGGATGAGCTGGCGCAGCAGTTCCAGGGGCAGGCCGGCGGGCTGGTCCTTCGCATCTTCCACGATGATCTGGGTCAGGGTAACGCGGGTAATGTCTTCGCCCGTGCTCGCATCCACGACCTGCACCTCTTTCCCGTTTCGGACCAGGGCCGCAATGTCTTCCAGATTGATATAGCGGCTATGGGAAGTGTCGTAGAGTCTGCGGTTTGCGTACTTCTTAATGACGGTGCGATCCGGGTCCATGACTCCAGCCTCTGTTGCAGTGCAAAATTATCGCGTAAACAGCTTGACATACCCTATTGCAAATCCTACTCTAAATTCGATGCTGCATTGCAGCAATTTCGGAGGGTATCATGCCTAGTAATGGAATGTCGGAGTCCTCCACAGTCCACATCGGGGATTCGTCCTTGATATCTCTGCTGTCGGGATGGGTGCAGCAGGGGGTTGAGAATTTCTTTGCTACCCAGCGAATTCTGGTCGACCTGGCGATGACCCAGAATGCCAATGCCATGAAGATGATCCGCAGCCGCTTTGCCGACCCTGCGTTTCGTCCAGCTGAGATCGCCAGCGAATTGGCCGGCGAAGTCGTGTCGAATTTCATCGAAGGTCAGAAACTGCTGCTCGGTCTGGCGCAGCGCGAACACGAGATCGTGACCACCGGCGTGAAAGAGCGGATCGGCGGCAGCAATGTGGCCGTCGCAATGACCGAGCTGGTACAGCGCGGCTTCGATACGTTCGTCGACATGCAGCAGGAGTTCCTGCGGATGGCGAACAAACAGACCAATGCCTGGTTGGACGCGGTCAAGGAAGGCAAGAGCTTCGATCCCGACCGGCTGGTGGAAATGGCGCGCGACGGAATGGAAACATTTGTGCGCGCGCAGAAGAAGTTTCTCGACGTGATCGCCGAGGAAACCTCAAAAGCCACAGCCGGCGCGAAGTGGGGTTACGAGACCAAGCACACCCAGCTGTCGAAACTGGCGAAAGAAGCGACTGACGCTTTCATCGAGGCGCAGAAAAAGCTGATCGAAGTCGCCGGCAAGCAGGCCAATGCCAGCGTGCGCGCAGCTGACAGAACGTTCAACATGATCGCGCCGTTCCCGTTCGTTAACCTTCCGGATCTTACCCGGGACGGCGTGAAGAGCTTCGTAAACGCAGAAAAAGCTCTGATCGATACCGTGGTTCATCAGCCGGAGCATAAGCGGACAGCCGCCTCCACCACGCGCAAGGGCGCACGGCGGGGCCGCAAAACGATCAAGGTCACAGCCGCCCGCAAGGGGAAAGGGCCTCGCAAGTCGGTGAACCTGAAAGCCGAAACGGTGTAGTGGAAGTGATGGGAAGCTTCGGGTGGCGTTAACTTCCGAACCTGGAGTTGATGAGCACCATAAAGGACGTGTCGCTTTGGAGCGGCACGTCCTTTTCCTTAGGTGAAAGAAGTAGTCCGGAAGCAGTTCAGTTCATCTTCATCCCCGGCATGTCGGAGTGGTCCATGTTGTCGTGGCCGTGATCGTCGTCTTCCGTGGACCAGATTTTCGTGGGATCCGTCTCGTACGGGTACAGGTGAACCATCCACCCGAGTACATGCGGATAAAACTCGCCGCCCTCGGCCGCGCAAGCCTCGCTGGTAGTGATCGAACCCAACAAGCCGAACTTGGCATGCGGTCCAAAATACTCGAGCTTCTTTCCCATCGGCGCTTTGCAGAAGTTGATGTGCTGATGCCAGCGCGCGACGCTCAACGGAATTCGCTGGTTCAGTTCCTCCTCGCTGGCGTCAACCCGGTCCGTGTACATCACGCCCACCAGCTTGTAGCCGCCATCGGCGGTTTTCTTGTATAGCAGCGAGGTCGGCTTAGACGGATCAAAATGCTGCCGCGCCTGCAGCCCGTGATCATGGTTCGTGAAGTGATATTGGGGTTGCGGGATGTTGGGGAGAAAAATCTGGTAGCCGTCGGCCAGCGCTTTACGGTAATCCTGATAGGGCGCCATCGCTGCTTTCGCCGCAACCACGATGGCAGCGGCCTGCTGCAAGTCGCCGGGGCTGGGCTGCCTGAGCGAGGTCATGTACATATGCTCCATTTTGGCGCCGGATGTGCCGCCGGCTGCCTCGTTCGACTGGCTCCCTTGCCGCCAACTTCGAGCCAACACTGACGTCGGTCTTCCGCGCATCGTGATGGAGTAAGCCATCACGGCCAGCAACCCCAGCAACAGGAGTCGTCGATTCCGCATGATGCCCTCCTTTCGACCTGCTCCGTATACGAGGGAGATCGGCACAAGGTTTCAACCAGAAACGTCTCGCGGTTTCCGAGACCTGGGGTTTTTCCGTTCAACCCGAATCTCAATGCTTTCGCGCAAGGTTCAGGAATTAGAACTTTCCCTTTCCGAAATCAACTTCGTACTTGGCAACCCTTAGCTTCCCTGAATACACTAACTTCCCGGAAGCTCCCGCCGGTTCGCCGCTCTTCGGCAGCACTGGGGCGGGCAACTCCCAACGAACATACCTCAGGGAGAGCACGACTCGTCTATGGCGCCACCGCCCGCCGGCATGTTTCATCCGGAAATCGCACAAGCAGACATCACCATCTGGAAGGAGGCGCTATTTGCCGCCGACCTTCTGCTGCTGCACTCTTCCCCTGTTTACTACGGCCTGGGGATTCCGCGCGGAGACGGCTCAGCCGTGGTGCTGGTGCCGGGCTTTCTTGGCACCGACGCCTATCTTTCACAACTTCATTCATGGCTGGGCCGGATCGGTTACCGGCCTTATTTTTCGGGTATCGGATTCAATGCCGAGTGCCCCAACCTGCTTATCCAGCGCCGGCTGAAGGAGAGCATCGAAAGAGCGCTGGCGGATACGGGCAGGAAAATCCATCTGATCGGACACAGTCTGGGCGGAATTCTGGCGCGAGCTGTCGCCGGCCAGCGCCCTGCCGACATCGCTTCCGTGATCAGCCTGGCTTCACCTTTTCGGGGCACGGTGGTCCATCCCACTGTGCTGAAAGCCGCCGAAGCAGTCCGCAAACGGATCCTCGAGGAGAACGGCCCGGGAGTTCTGCCCACCTGCTATACCGGGCACTGTACCTGCGAATTCCTTTCCTCGCTGCGCCGCAACCTGCCGGACTCCGTGGTAGAAACTGCAATCTATACTCGCAATGATGGAATTGCCGACTGGCGGTATTGCATGACGGGGCGAGAGGAACAGGACTTTGAAGTCCCCGGCACGCACATTGGGCTGGCCTTCAACGCGTCTGCTTATTCCGTCATTGCTAAACGCCTGGCGGTCGCTTGTGGCGGCCAGGCTCCATCCTGTCCCCATTGAGCTGGCAAACTTCGGCCTCCTCGCTGTTGCTGTTCGGCGCCTGAACTGACGTCCCGAAGAATTTCAACCGCATTTCCGCCGACATCCTACGGAAGTCGTATGCTCGCCCCAGTTTGTTGTGTTGCAAGCAAATTAATGCTGCTGTTAGTCTGGCGCAGGTTTGCTGTCGATTCGGTGCCAATCTGGGACTGGGAATCTAAACTTTCCCACTTTGTTACTGATTCACAAGTATGCCGGGAGCACACTCAGTGTAAGCACAGTCAATTCCAGGACATGCGCCTCCACCGGCCCAACTGAGGGCGACATCCGGAAAACTGCTGCGGACCTAATCAGGCCGACTTCCCGAACCTAGGGCGAGAGGCAAGGAGATTTTTTACATGCGGCCCAAGACTCTCTCTGTAGTATAGTGCTATTCATTGTTTTAACTTCTCTCACCGCTTTCTCTCAGCAAGACTATGTTAACCGCTTCGACGCCTACGCAGGCTACGGGTACTTCAGCACTCCCAGTTTGAGCCTGAATCAAAACGGCTTCAACGGCGAGTTTGGCTGGAACGCCAAGACCTGGGTGGCACTGGGTTTTGATTTCAGCGTCTTCACCGGCGATAACACCATTACGCCCAGCATGCTGACGCCGGCGCTTGCAACAGACCCTGGCAGGGGAGATCGCGCTCCTGCAGGCGGTCGGCGTTCTTCCTCCGGGATATCAGCTGAGAATGCCGACCAGCTCGACCACCTACACCTACAGTGCCGGACCGCAATTCAACATTCGGCATTTCAAGCCGGTGACCATTTTCGTAAGACCGGCTTTGGGATCGCTGCATGAAGTGGCTTCGCTGCATCCGGCGTAACGATCCATTTGCCCACACAGGTCGCGCTGACTCTGGCCGGACCAAGCATGCAGAAGACCGACACGGTCATGTTTTACGGTGTCGGCGGTGGCTTGGATTTCAACCTCAGCAAACATTTCGGCGTGCGCACGGCTGTCGACTACGTGCACTACAACATGTTCACCAACGTCCTGGGCAGCAGCCAGAACAGCATTCGCTTCTCGGTTGGGCCCACCTTCCGCTTCGGTGGAAACATCGTCAAGTAGTGGACGCTGATGCAGGCAACGAAAAGCGCGTTCCTGCGAGGGACGCGCTTATTTTTTGCATGCGATGCGTGCACAGCTTCGCGAGCAGCTACAGTTCCAGTTCCGCCCGAATCATGTTGTCTTCCAGGCTGGAGAGCATCTGGAAACCGAGCCGGGTGCAGATCGCCCGCATCTCGCGGTTCTCGGGCAGCATGTTCGAGACGACCTTACTGAGCTTCTCGTCACGAGCCAGCTTGTATCAGCCGGCGATAGAGCTCTGAGCCCAGTCCCTTGTGCTGGGCTTCGTCGATGGCGACGGCTGCAAGTTCGGCTTCATTGCGGCCGTGCAGCTTGCTCAGGCGGCCAACCGCCAGCACTTCCCTTCCGCCATCTTTCGCCTCACGCTCGGCCACCAGCGCCATCTCGCGGTCGTAGTCGATGAAGCAGGTGCGCGTGAGGCGCTCGTGCGCCGTACGCTGGGTAAACTTCAACGGCTGGAAGTAGCGCAGGTAGACGCTTCGCTCCGACAACTTCTGTGTGGAAGTCGATCATCGCCGGCTCGTCCTCGGGACGGATCGGCCGAATCGTTACCGGCTTGCCATCCTTCATCGATCCATTCGTCGACCAGGTGAATGGGATACGGACGGATCGCCGCCGCCGGCAGCTTGTCTTCCGTCATCTCGGGGCCGTGCAGGACGACGCGCGCATCGAGCGCCAGCAACCGGTCGGGCGAGGCCAGCAGCGGATTGATGTCGATTTCCTTGATCCACGCGCTGTTCCACCACCAGCTGGCTGAAACGCACCAGCAAATCTTCCAGCGCTTTGAGGTCGATGGGCTTGCGGCCGCGAACCCCTTTCAGCGCGGTGAAGATCTTTGTCTGCTCCATCAGGCGAAGTGCGAGTGTGGAATTCAGCGGCGGCAGCGCCAGCGCGCGGTCTTTGAACACTTCCACCAGCTGACCGCCGGTGCCGAAGAGAATCACCGGACCGAATTGCGAATCCAGGCTGCTGCCGATGATCAGCTCGTAGCCGTCGAGCTTGGCCATGGGCTGCACCGTCACGCCCTGGAAGTGCTCGGCGCCAACCTTCTCCGTCACCGCCTGCTTGATGTTCTGGAACGCCGCCTTCACGGCAGCGGCATCGCGCAGATTCAACTGCACGCCGCCGACATCGGTCTTGTGGGTGATGGTCAGCGAGTACAGCTTCAGAACGATGGGATAGCCGATTTCTTCGGCAGCTTTCAGCGCCTCTTCCTCCGTCGCCGCGACCCGCGTATCGACCGTCGGGATGTCGTAAGCCTTCAGCAGCTGCTTCGATTCGTACTCGGTCAGGATGGTGCGGCCGGAGTTGCGCACATCGCGAATGATGCGCTCGGCCTTGCCGCGCTGCAGCGCCGCGTCGGCATTCTGGGCGATGGCCGGCGTCTCGTAGATGCCTTTCAGGTTGTACGAATAGCGCCACATGTAGTTGAAGGCGCGCACTGCGCTGTCGGGAAATTGGAAGGTCGGAATGCCGGCCTGGTTGAGAATCTGTTCGCCGGCGGCAACTTCAGCTCCGCCCATCCAACTCGCCAGCAGCGGCTTGCCCAACCCTTTGGCGTAAGGCTTCAGCTTCTCGGCAATCAGCGTGGGATTGGTCATCTCCTGCGGCGTGAGCACCACCAGCATGCCGTCGATGCTCGCGTCCTTCGCGGCAATCTCCAGCGACTTGGCATAGCGCTCGGGCTCGGCGTCGCCCAGGATGTCGACCGGATTGTTGTGACTCCACTGTGCCGGAAGAATCTCGTCGAAGGCCTTCATGGTTTCTGCCGAGAGATCCGCCAGTTCTCCGCCTCCGGCAACCAGGGCATCCGTTGCCAGCACGCCCGGTCCGCCGGCATTGGTAAGGATGCACAGGCGATTGCCGCGCGGCCGCGGCTGCTTGGCCAGTACATCGGACATAAAGAAGATGTCGGCAATGCTGTTCACGCGCAGCACGCCGGTGCGGCGGAAGGCGGCGTCGAGCACTTCATCGCTACCGGTCAGCGCGCCGGTGTGCGAAGCAGCAGCCTTGGCGGCGGCCGCGGTGCGTCCGGCTTTGATCACGATGACCGGCTTGGTGAGCGAAACCTCGCGGGCGGCCGACAGGAACGAGCGCGCATCGCCGATCGATTCCATGTAGATGACGATGCTGTGCGTCCGCGGATCGTTACCGAAATAGTCGACCAGGTCGCCCCAGTTCACATCCAGCATCGAGCCGATGGAGACGAAGGCGCTGAAGCCGACATTCTCGCGCAGGCTCCAGTCGAGAACGGCGGTGCAGAGCGCGCCGCTCTGGCTGATGAAGGCGACGTTGCCGGGCCGGGCGACGGTATGGGCGAAGGTGGCGTTCAGCCCGCGCACCGGATTCATCACGCCCAGGCAGTTCGGGCCGATCAGCCGCATCTTACCGCGAATGATCTCCGAGATCTGGCGCTCCAGTTCTTTGCCATGCTCGCCGAATTCTTTGAAGCCGGCAGAGATCACGATCGCCGCCGGAACACCTGCGTCTACCGACTCCTGAATGATGCCGGGGACGGTGTCGGCCGGCGTAGTGACCACTACGAGATCAACTTTCTCCGGTAGATCTCTTACGCTGGGGTAGGCCTTGATGCCGAGTACATTCGAGCGCTTGGAGTTGACCGGGAAAACCGTGCCTCCGAATGGACTGCTCAACAGGTTCCAGAGAACCGAGCGGCCGACACTGCCCGCGCGTTCGGAGGCGCCAATCACGGCAACGCTCCGGGGCATGAACAGGGGATCCAGTGGATGATTTTCGGAGCGGTAAACGTCGGAAGACGGATCGGCTTTCAGAGCAACTCCAGTAGGCTTGGCAGGTGCAGCAGTAAACATGAGACCTCACAGTGGTAACGCTTTAGTCTAGGCCTGTAGGCGGCAGGGATGGTGGTAAATGATCACGCAAAATCGTGATAACGGTCACAAGGCGCTGAAATGCGCAAAATGCCGGTGAAATTGTGAAGGACCGGGCCGGGGGAAGATCTTCGGCCCAATTCTTTCTCAGCAGCAACCCGGAGCAAGGTAGCTGCGCACTTCTCTCCGCACGGGCGCAAACCCTTCCACCGCGACTGCATCCCACCAGAAGCAAATCAATATCACGAGGCAGCCAATGAATTTGAAGTCTCCACCAGCGAACGGAGCTGGCACCCGCAACTCGCGCGTGCAATCCATCCAGCCCTGGGCAGCCATCCTGGGCGGTAGCGCACTTGCCGTTTACGGTTTGTCGCGCAAATCGGTAGGCGGCGCGGCCTTGGCCGCACTGGGCACGTTCGGCGCAGTCGCCGGAGCACGGCGCGGCACTCTTACTCCTACAGCCATTCACGTTCAGAAAACATTCACGATTGATCGTCCGCAGCAAGAGCTGTACGACTACTGGCACAACTTTGAAAACCTGCCTCGCTTCATGAAGCACCTGAGAAGCGTGAAGCCCAGCGGTGGCCGCTACTCCCACTGGGTGGCAGAAGGTCCCATGGGCGTCGCCGTCGAGTGGGACGCAGAGTTGGTGGACGAGCGCCCCGGAGAATACCTGGTTTGGCGTTCGCTGCCCGGCTCGGTCATCAGCAACCGCGGATCGGTTGAATTCCGCCCAGCGCCAAACGGCTCGGGAACGGAAGTCACGGTCGTGCTCACCTATCACAACCCTGCGGGCAAAGTAGGCGCTGCGTTTGCCAAGATGCTGGGCCGCGAGCCTGAGCTGCAGGTGCGCGAAGATCTCCGCCGCTTCAAGGCGCTGATGGAGACCCGGGAAATTCCCACCGTCGTCGGACAGCCTTCGGGCCGCCGCTCGTCGGTGGTGAAGGCTCTGCATTCCCTGAAGGAACCGGAGGCGACGCAGCGCGTTCGCAAGGGTCCGCAACAGGTGCAGCCTGCAAAACTGCAACCGCAATTTACCGGAACTCAGGGCGGAGGTGCGCGATGAAGGCTTTATGCTGGTTCGGCAAACATGATGTGCGGGTGGAAAGCGTGCCCGATCCCGTAATCCTCAATCCACACGACTGCGTGGTGAAGATCACGCGCACCGCGATTTGCGGCTCCGATCTGCATCTCTACGACGGCGTGATTCCGACCATGGAGCAGGGCGACATTCTGGGTCACGAATTCATGGGCGAGGTCGTCGAAGTCGGTTCCGAGGTAAAGAAGCGCAAGGTCGGCGATCGCGTGGTGGTGCCGTTTACCATCGCCTGCGGCAATTGTTTCTATTGCAAGCAGCAACTGTGGTCGCTATGCGATAACAGCAATCCCAACTCGCAGATTGCCGAGGCGCTCTACGGATATTCCGGCTCAGGCCTGTTCGGCTACTCGCACATGTATGGCGGATACGCCGGAGGACAGGCGCAGTACGCACGCGTGCCGTTCGCCGATGTCGGGCCGCTGAAGATCGAAAGCGATCTGAAGGACGAGCAGGTGCTTTTCCTGAGCGACATTTTTCCGACGGGCTACATGGCGGCGGAAAACTGCAATATCAAGGATGGCGACGTAATCGCCGTCTGGGGCGCTGGACCGGTGGGACAATTTGCGATTCGCAGCGCGAAGATGCTGGGGGCGGGCAAAGTGATCGCCATCGATCGCATCCCGGAGCGCTTGCGGCTGGCGCAGGAGGGCGGCGCCGACATCGTCGACTACTCGCAAACGCCCGATCTCATCGAGACCCTGAAGGAACTGACGGGCGGCCGCGGTCCCGACGCCTGCATCGATGCGGTTGGCATGGAAGCTCACGGACACGGCGTCGACTGGTACAGCGATCGCGCCAAGCAGATGATGGGCATCTCCTTCGACCGGCCGTTTGCGCTGCGGCAATGCATTCAGTCCTGCCGCAAGGGCGGAACGGTTTCGGTTCCCGGCGTTTACGGCGGCTTCCTCGACAACTTCCCGTTCGGCGCGGCCTTCGGCAAAGGTCTAACCTTCCGTATGGGACAGACGCACATGCATAAGTACATGCCCAAGCTGCTGGAGCACATCCAGAAGGGCGACATCGATCCCAGCGTCATCATCACGCATCGCTTGTCGCTGCAGGATGCGCCCGACGGGTACAGCACCTTCCTGAAGAAAGAGCGGGCGTGCATCAAGGTCGTGCTCGATCCCTGGGGAGAAACGCACAGCGCCTAGATTCGGCCAATAATGAACATACAGGGCAGAGGCTTCGGCTCTCTGCCCTTTACTTTCGCAGTCGAACCAGCGCCTTTCGCGACTCCCACAATGCCATACATACCAGCTTCACGCAGGTAAGCTCCCGCGAAGGGGAGTTCAACCCATAACTCTCGTTATGGCGCGCGATTTGGCCTAGAATGCGTAGCGTGTTCGATCAACGCGCTTGTGTCCTCGACCTCGCCACCTGCAATCGCGTCAATTCCCTCGATCGCCGTTGCGCCCGGCTTTCGTCAGTTCGACCGCTAAGCTGCTATCTCTAGTTCCATCAGACCGGTTCTAGGCTCATTAACCCACAACATTGCACGACTGAACCATTTGGAGCAATCGCTATGCTAAAGAGTGTACTGAGACTGCTGGTCCTGACCGTCGCTTGTACGGCGCTCGGTTGGGCCCAGGTACCCGAAAGGCTGATCTTCAGTTTCAACGGAACGAACGGGCGCACCGCTGATTCCGGCCTGGTTTCCGACGCGCACGGCAACGTCTACGGAACCACCTTCAATGGCGGCCCGAACTCCTTCGGGTCAGTTTACGAACTGACGCCGGTCACCAGCGGAATCTGGCACGAGACCGTTCTCTACAACTTCACCGGGGCCGATGGCGCATTTCCCGTCGCCAGCCTCACCTTCGACCACGACGGCAACCTGTACGGCACCACGCAGTTGGGCGGGCTCGGAACTTGCTCCACCAGCGGCGGACAGGCGCTTGGTTGCGGAGTGGTGTTCAAGCTCACGCACACCGGAAACACCTGGCAGGAATCAACCGTCTACGAGTTTCAGCCGGGAGTAAACAAGGGCGTGATTCCTGTCGGCGGAGTGATCCTGGACGCCGCGGGCAATCTGTACGGAACCACCTGGGCGCCCGGAGTTCAGGGCGATGGCATTTACGATCGTGCCGGCAAGGGTCCGATCCTAGGCACATATTGGGGCTGCACTCAACCAGGCTGTGGAGGCACAGTCTACAAACTCACGCCCACGCAGAACGGCTGGCAGGAGACCGATCTCTACGCTTTTACCGGCGCAGCTGACGGATCCAGCTCCGAAGCCAACCTCGTCTTCGACAGCGCGGGCAATCTGTACGGCACAACTCCCTACGGCGGAGCGGGCACTTGCCAATACGGTTGCGGAACCGTCTTCGAACTCAGTCCCGCAAACGGCGGCTGGACCGAAACCGTGGTGCATGACTTCGCCCGGAGCGATGGCGCTTATCCCATGGCGCCATTAACCGTGGATGCTTCCGGCAACTTCTACAGCACCACCAACGTTGGCGGCCCGGGCAACGTGGGAACCGTGTTCAAGCTGACCAAGGCTGGACAGCAATGGCAGGAGAGCGTGCTCTACAGCTTCACCGGAGGCAATGACGGTTCCTATCCGTACGCAGGCGTGATCTTCGACAGTCGCGGCAATCTTTACGGCACGGCTGCCGAAGGGGGAGTCAATTCCGTGGGAACGCTTTACGCACTGGTGCCCAACAATGGGACCTGGACGCAAGTCGTGCTGCACGGATTCAGATCGGGGAGCGACGGGCAATTGCCTTACGGTCCGCCGATGTTGTGGAACGGCTGGCTGCTGGGCGCAACCCAGGGCGGAGGCGCTCACAACGAGGGCGCTGTCTACCAAGTGTTCCCCTGATCGGGAGCTTTGTCGAAACCGAAATGGCTGGCAACGCAGAGGTCTGGCATTCCAAGCCGGCTTCAGTTGCCAGCCAGTTTCGCCCTGGAATCGGCTGCAGCCCTGCGCGATTCGTGGTTCGTCTCTGGCCCGGCTGCGCTTCCAGAGCGGCTTCCACGCGCAATGGTACAATGGGTCTTCCGCGAAACAATTCTGCGGCGATGCGCCCTCTGGACGGGACTCCTACTCTTGGCACAACAGACTACTGCTCCCCGCACCATCACCTACGCCGATTCCGGCGTCGATATCGAGCGCGCCAACCGCACCAAGCAACGCATCAAGTATCTGGCGCATAAGACCTTCAATCGCGGGGTGTTAAGCGAAATCGGCGGCTTCGGCGGCCTGTTCGCCATCGACAAGAAGAAGTATGCAGATCCGGTTCTGGTCTCGAGCGTTGACGGCGTTGGAACCAAGCTGAAGATCGCCTTCGAGATGAACCTGCATCACACCGTCGGCGCAGACCTGGTGAATCACTGCGTGAACGACATCGCGGTGCAGGGCGCCGCGCCGATGTTCTTCATGGACTACTTCGCGACCGGCCGCTTGCAGCCCGATGTCGCCGAAAAGGTCATCTCCGGAATTGCCGAAGCCTGCAAACACAATGGCTGCGCGCTGATCGGCGGCGAAACTGCCGAAATGCCCGGCTTCTACACCGATGGCGAATACGATCTCGCAGGCTTCATCGTGGGCGTTGTCGATCGCGAGAAGATCATCACCGGAAAGGCGGTCGAAGCGGGCGACGTGCTCGTCGGACTCGCTTCCACCGGACTGCACACCAACGGATATTCGCTGGCCCGCAAGCTCTTCTTCGACCACGCCAATTACACGCCTGAATCCTACGTCAACGAGATCAAGGGCAAAGTCGGCACCGAACTGATGAAGCCGCACAAGAGCTATTGGCCCATTATGCGGCGCATGATCGAAGGCGACGCCATCTCCGCCATGGCTCACATCACCGGCGGCGGAATCACCGAGAACCTTCCCCGCGTGCTTCCCAAAGGCACGGGCGCAATCGTCGAGATCAATTCCTGGCCGGTTCTGCCCATCTTCGAGCACCTGCAGAAGATCGGCAACGTTCCCCAGGAAGAGATGCTGCGCACCTTCAACATGGGCATCGGAATGATCCTGGTGGTTCCAGCCAAGAAGTTCAAGAAAGTGCAAACCATTCTGGAGCGCTGCGGCGAAAAGGGCTACACGATCGGCAGAGTAGTCGAAGGGCGAAAAGCGGGTCACGTATCAGTGAGGCGACAGTTGGCAATTAGCAGTTGGCATTTAGCATTTGGTCTTCAGCACTCAGCATTCAGCCCTGAGTAAGCACATCTCCCATTAAGGTTGTCATCCCGCCCGACGACTTCAACCCCACAAACATTGTCATCCCGACCGCGACTTCAACCCCATAAAAATTGGCATCCCGACCGACGACTTTAGTCGGAGTGGAGGGACCTGTTGTTCGTCGCTCCGCAACGAACCACCGCCGAGCGTGAACTGATTGCTTGATTCCAGCTATCGCGCGAAGCATCTGTGGCTCCTCTGGCTGACAGCCGATACCCGATAGAGTCTTAGGTTTACTTTCGCTACTCCCCTTTCATCCTTTCGTCATACCAAGGTATCGGCGATACCTTCGTCCAATAGATTTCCTATCGCGGTGATGATGTGATGTGCCTGCACATCGGGTAGGAGGCGCAATGACGAAAACGACAAGCTTTCAAACCGACATTCGCCCACTCTTTACGGAGCGGGATATTCAAGGCATGACCAAGGGATTCGACCTGCGAAGTTACGATGAGGTCAAAAAGCACGCGGCCGCCATCTACGATCGCATTCGGGGAGTCGGCGGCGCGGTCATGCCGCCCCCTCCGCCAAGAGGAGAAGGTCCCTGGTCGCAAGGCCGCATTGAACTATTCGCTAAGTGGATGGCGGACGGCTTCCAACCTTAGTCGACAACGACGGTACGACGCCGTTGAAGGAGGACGTATGCCAGATGAGAAAACAGTCAACGCGGCGGGTCCGAGTCAAGCGCTGCAGCCCGTAAATACAAATCCTCTGGACTTCGTGCCTGACAAAATTCCTTTCGACACTCCGTATGGCCCGCCGATATCGCTGGACCGAGCCCAGGCGGTTATCAACGCGGCTGTGGCAGAGGCGAAGAAGCGGGATTGGAAGATGAATGTAGCGGTGGCCGATTCCGGCGGAAACCTCGTCGCCTTCCAACGAATGGACGGCGCGATGCTTGCCTCCATTCAGATTGCCGAGCACAAGGCGCGAGCAGCTGCGACCTTCCGGCGCCCAACCAAAGTCTTCGAGGACGGTGTCCAGCTTATGCGCCTCAATTATCTACTCGCGTTCGACGGAATCATTGCGTCTCGAGGCGGCATTCCTTTGATCGACCAGGGAATGATTATCGGCGCAATCGGTTGTTCGGGAGGCACGGATTCCCAGGACGAAATCGTTAGCCAGGCGGGCGCGGCATTGCTTAACCAATTCCCGGTGAGTAAATAATCCAGATCTCGAGAACATGTTCACCCGGCTACTGGAACTTGAATACACAGGAGAATGTCATGACAACTGCAAGCGCACCTGCAAAACCCGCACAGATTCGCGTCGCCCGGAAGTCGCCCGCGTATTGGCGGGTCACGATCGACAATCCGCCGATCAACGTGATGGGCCCGGAAATGGTCAAGCAGTTCCAGGAAGTCATCAACGCTCTCGAGGCCGACGAGCAGGTCAGGGTCGTGGTCTTCGATAGCGCGGTTGATGACTACTTCCTGAATCACTCCGATTTCACCTCAAAGCTTGAGGACCTGACCTCACTGCCGAACGGTCCCACAGGCTTGCCGCCCTGGCCTGACTTTCTGGTGCGTCTGACCCGCTTGCCCGTCGCCTCCATCGCCCTCATCCGCGGGCGCGCGACCGGTAACGGCAGCGAGATCACGCTGGCCTGCGACATGAGTTTTGCCAGCCGCGAGAAGACCATCCTCTCGCAATGGGAGGTGGGCGTGGGAATGGTGGCCGGCGGCGGACCGATGGCCCGGCTTCCCCGACTGATCGGCCGAAACCGCGCCCTCGAGGTGCTCTTGAGTTCGGACGACCTCAGGGGAGAGCAGGCCGAGGCCTACGGCTACGTCAACCGCGCCCTGCCCGACGCCGAGCTGGATGCATTTGTAGAGGCGCTCGCGATCCGGATCGCCAAGTTCGACAAATGGGCGATCGCCCAGACCAAGCGCCTGGTCGACACCAGCCTGCCGCCGGATGTGGAGCTCGGTGCCGGGTGGGATGCGTGCATCGCTTCGCTCGGGCGACCCGCCGCCCAGGAGGGGATCGAGGCGCTGATGGCGCGCGGCTTCCACAAGCCGGGCGACGCCGAAAATCGGCTCGGATACTACCTGAGCCAAATCCCGCGCTAGGCCGGCGCGGTCCTCAACTCCGGCACGTTGAGCATGGAGGAATAAGAGATGGATTGGAAACGGTTGGTCCAGTTTGCGCTGCTGGGTAGCAGCGATTTGGAGCAATACGCCATTCTGCTGGTACGCGTTGCGATCGGACTGTTCTTCGCCATCTCCGGGGCAAACAAATTGTTCGTCGCCGGCGGCACGAAACCTGTTTACGACACGTTGGTTAAAGCCAAAGTCCCGTTTCCCCGCCAGACGGCTTATTTCGTGGCGGGTGTCGAGTTCGTTGGCGGATCCCTGGTGACCGTGGGGTTTGTTTCGAGCCTGGCCTGCGCGGCTTTATTGATCGACATGACGGTCGCAACCCTGACCGAAGCGCTTTCCACTCTGCCCAAAGGCCTTTCGCCACTCAACTGGCTCGACGATTTTCTCTATCTTCCGGAAGTCCTGTACGTACTCTTCTTTGCGTGGCTGATCTGCTCGGGTCCGGGAAGGTTCAGTGTCGATTACTGGCTCGCCGGCAAGTTGCTGACTTAATCGATCAGGGCCCACATCGACGTCAAAAATCGGCTTGAGGAGGCTAACATGGCGATAACCACGGAAATTGCGCCGAACATCTATCGCATCTCAATCTTTGCTCAATGGGGCAACTTCCAGTTCAATCATTTTCTGGTGAAAGACGATGAGCCGCTGCTGTTCCACACCGGGCTGCGCGTAATGCACGCGGAGATTCGCGAGGCCGTCTCCAAGCTCATCAACCTCTCCGAGTTGCGTCACATCAGCTTCAGCCACTTTGAGTCAGACGAGTGCGGGTCGCTCAATGAATGGCTGGCGGCAGCGCCCAAGGCCGATGTGATCTGCAGCCAGGTTGGCGCCAAGGTGAACGTGAACGACTTCACCGGCCGGGAATCACGCGCCTTCCCCGACGGCGGAACCTTTGCCACGGGGAAGTACCGTTTTCGCTACTGCCACACGCCGCATCTGCCCCACGGCTGGGACGCGGGCGTCCTCTTCGAAGAAACCCAGGGAACCCTGCTCTGTTCGGACCTGTTCCATCAGATGGGCAACGTCGAACCGCTCACCTCGGCCGATATCGTGGGCCGCTCGCAGCAGGCGCTGAAGGAATTTCAGGCGGGCATTCTCGCGGAGTATGTGCCCTACACGACCATGACCGCGCAGAACTTGAAAAAGCTCGCCGACCTGAAACCCAAAACGCTCGCCATCATGCATGGTTCCAGTTTTACAGGTGACTGCGCCGGAGCACTCGATGACCTTAACGTAGTGTTACGCGATGTCTCCGGCGCGCCGACGTAGAGACAGAAACCGTTCGGCGATCATGCTCCATGCCGGGTGCCGGGCGCCCCACCCATTCGGCCGTTCGAATGTGTGGATCATATGGAATTAAACGAGTGTGAGTTCACCGACTCCTACTCATTCAAAAACCAGGAATGAATGGGGCGCCCGGCAGCTTCAGCTATCCGTCCCCGCCGGATTCTTCCTCGGGTCTCCGAACAGTTTATGTACCAACTGCAGCAGCTCCTGCGGATCGTGGCTGTGGACCACGTGGTCGGCCCATCCGAATTCGCGGTCCGTGGGGGTGAGCGCGATGATCGGCAGCCCGGGCACGATCTTCTTCACCACCTGAATGACCTTCTGGGCGTCGAAGTTTTCAATGCCGCAGTGCAGGATCAGGGCGTTGACGTTGGGGAACAGGTGCAGCAGGTCCACGGTCTCGCGTTCGGAGTGGGCGGTGATGACGTTGAACTTGAAGGTCTCCAACAATAGCTTGCGGGTGGAGATAGCCTGTTCCGGTTCGGGTTCGGCGACTATAAATGCTGGTCTGGGCAAGTGAGGGTCCCTGCCACCATTGTAAAGCAGGCAGCGCCGTCAACCAGTTCAGTCCTGCACCGGCGGCGCAGTTTGGCAGCGTGTGATATTGACAGCCTGCCGCTCTCGGTCGAAACTTGGCGGATGACAGCCCGCATTCCGAAAGAACAAGACCGCGTTACCGTTGAGGGCCATGCCGGAGTCCTGACCGTGGTCGACGTCCATGAGCAGGAGCAAACTGCGGACCTGCGCTATGTCACCGGCGATGGGCCGGTGGTGGAAGGCATAGCCTGGACTGCCCTGCGCTACATGGATGAGGGCGAAGCCTCCGCCGAATAACGTTACTGAGTCAGTGCAGTACCGCGATTGTTTCGCCTGGTGTTCAAAAGGATTCGAGCAACTCGGAATTCAAAACAATCGGGGTGCCCCGTTCTACGCCATATGTTGGCGTAGGGAGGGTCTTTGAATCTCCCGCCCTGGCCCAAAATCAGGGCTAGAACGGGGGCACCCTCAGGATTCTTCAATCCCCGCACGTCATGTTTCCGGAAATCATCACCGAGCGGCTGGCCCTTCGCAATCTGGAAGCGAATGACGGGCCGCGCGTCTTCTCCTACCATCGCCATCCCGAGGTCGCGCGCTTTCAGTCGTGGGGCACCGAGTCGGTGGACGTAGTGCAGACCTACATTCGCAGCCTGGCTGGAGTTGAGCCGGGAGAGCCGGGCACGTGGTATCAAGTCGGCATCTTCCTGCTCGACGGGGGTAAGCTGATCGGCGATTGCGGCTTTCGCGTGGTGGAAAACGATCCGGCGCAGGCCGAGGTCGGCCTGACGCTGGCGCCGGAATTCCAGGGCAAGGGCTACGCCACCGAGGCATTACGCGCGCTGCTGAACTATCTGTTCACCGCTTTGCAGAAGCATCGCGTCTTCGGCTCGGTCGATCCGCGAAATGCTTCGTCGATCCGATTGCAGGAACGCGTGGGCATGCGCAAGGAAGCGCACTTCGTGAAGAGCCTGTGGTTCCGGGGAGAGTGGGTGGACGACGTGATCTACGCCCTGCTGGCGGAAGAGTGGGGCTCTGATCGTTGGTGAAGAAACGAAAGGAACTCGGGGGTGCCCCGTTCTACGCCATCTTTTGGCGTAGGGCGGGTTCCGGACAGTCCCAGAAAATCTCCGCCCTAGCCCGAAACCAGCGCTAGAACGGGACACCCTCTTTTTATGCTGGTCGAATTCGCTTCAAACAACTAACACCTTTAATGTAACGTTTTACCGGTTAGCACATCTGATCCATTGGAAACGGGCCGGGCAACAGATCTTCCCGGTTCTGAAATCTTCGAGGAGGTATCTCATGATCCATTACAAATATGCCGACGCTGACGGCCACAAGATTTTCTATCGTGAAGCCGGTCCGGCAGACGCGCCCACGGTTCTTCTGTTGCACGGCTTTCCCACCTCGTCGCACATGTTCCGCAACCTGATTCCGGCGCTCGCCGGCGAGTACCACGTTGTCGCACCCGATCTGCCGGGCTTCGGCTTCACCGAATCGCCCGCGCGCAAGCAGGCCGCGCCACCTTCGAGCAGATCGCCACCACCATCAACAAGTTCGTCGAGAGCATCGGGCTCAAGAGTTACGCGCTTTATATCTTTGACTACGGCGCGCCCACCGGGCTTCGTCTCGCACTGGCGCATCCCGAGCGGGTGACCGCCATCATCACCCAGAACGGCAACGCATACGAAGAAGGACTAAGCCAAGGCTGGAATCCGATCCAGAAATACTGGAAGGAGCCGAACGACAAGAACCGGGCCGCGCTCCGCGAATTTCTTTCGCCGGAAGCGGTGAAGAACGGCCAGTATTTATACGGTGTGAAAGACCCGAGCCGGGTGGCGCCGGAGTCGTACACGCTGGATTCGGCGTTGCTGGCGCGACCGGGCAACGATGAGATCCAGTTGGACCTGTTTCTCGATTACGCCAGCAATGTCGCGCTCTATCCTAAGTTCCAGGAGTACTTCCGCACCAAGCGGCCGCCGCTGCTGGCGGTGTGGGGCAAGAACGATCCGTTCTTTATTCCGCCGGGAGCCGAAGCGTACAAGCGCGACAACCCTGACGCTGAAGTACACTTCCTCGATACCGGACATTTTGCGCTGGAGACGCATCATCGCGAGATCACCGCGCATATTCTGGATTTCCTGGGGCGCAAGCTGGGGGCCAAAACAAATGCGGCTTGACCGCACCGGACATCGCAATTTCGCTATGTCATAGCTGTCTCGTCGGGTAGCCTTGTGTCAGGGCACGACTTTGAGTCGTGCCGGACCGGCGTTCCAAAACTCATGGCTTGCCGTTGGCTACTCGCTGTGGGCACGTCTAAAGACGTGCCCTGACACCAATCAACTCTTGATGCCCCAGGAGCGCGATGCAACTTATCTCCGTCAACGTGGGACTTCCGCGCGAGGTTCCCTGGAACGACATCACCATCAGCACCGGTATCTACAAGAAGCCGGTGGCGGGCGACGTTAACGTTGGCAAGCTCAACCTTGCTGGCGACGGACAAGCCGATCTCACCGTGCACGGCGGTCCCGACAAGGCGGTCTACGCGTATCCGGCGGAGCACTACGGATTCTGGCGCGACGAATTTCCCGAGATGCCGCTGACCTGGGGATACTTTGGCGAGAACCTGACCACCATCGGCCTGCGCGAAGAAGCGGTCCACATTGGCGACAAATTCAAGATCGGTTCCGCGACGTTGACGGTGACGCAGCCGCGCCTCCCCTGCTACAAGCTGGCATTGCGTTTCGGCCGCGACGACATCATCAAGCGCTTCCTGGCCAGCCGGCGCAGCGGCTTCTATCTTTCCGTGCTGGAAGAAGGCGCGCTCAACTCAACCTCGCCGATCGAGATTGTTCATCGCGATCCCGAAAAAGTCAGCGTCGTCGACGTCATCAACTTGTTTCTCGGCATGCCGCAGGATGATGCGATCCTGGAGCGCGCTTTGCGCGTCGACGCGCTTCCCCGGGATTGGAAACTGGAGCTCGAGGCGCGAGGTCACGCGCGCCGACGCGATTCACGCAAGAAGCCAGATTGAGGGATGGAATTTTCCGTACGCTTCAGTGTTCGTTCACGGACAAATCATAGACTTGGCTGTACGAAAATGGACAACTGCTTTTATTTCAGCACTTTGCTCACACAGACCGCATCGATTCGTCTAATATCTGCTTAAGAGCTTCATGGGGAACCATTCCCCGGCTTCACGCGTATTCCCAATTAATTCCACGGGTATTTTCCTACTTTTTGAGAGTGTCGCTTATGAAAAAATCCCTGATTGTTATTGCCCTCGGCATGCTCGCCTGCTGCACAGCATTTGCGCAGCGTCTGCCTGGCGGCGCAACTCCCGATCACTATTCACTTACCATCGACGTTAATTTCCCAACCAACAGCTTCGACGGCGATGAAACCATCAACCTTAAGCTCGACAAGCCCACGAACACCATCACGCTGAACGCGCTGGAAATCGAATTCCACGACGTCACCGTGACTGCGGGCGGACAGACGCAGACCGCCAAGGTTTCCACCGACGAGAAGAACGAGACCGCGACCTTCACCGTCGACAATCCGATTCCGGCCGGCGCCGCCAGTGTCCACATCAAGTACACCGGACATCTCAACGACAAGCTGCGCGGTTTTTATCTGAGCACCTACAAGGGCAAGAAGTATCTGGTTTCGCAGATGGAGTCGGTGGACGCTCGTGTCGCCTTCCCTTCGTTCGACGAGCCTTCTTATAAAGCTACGTTCGACATGACCGCGATCATCGACAAAGGTGACGTGGCCATCTCCAACGGAGAAGTTCTCTCCGATACTCCGGGCCCCGGCGACAAGCACACGGTAAAGTTCTCCACTTCGCCGAAGATGTCGAGCTACCTGGTGGCGCTGACGGTGGGCGACTGGAAGTGCATCTCCGATCACACCGACGGCGTGAAGGTCAGCGTGTGCACCGTCCCGGGCAAAGAAAACCTGGCGCAGTTCCCGCTGGAGGCTTCGAAGAATTTCCTGCACTACTACGACAGCTATTACGGCATCAAGTATCCGCTGCCCAAACTCGACAACATCGCCGTGCCTGACTTCCAGGCGGGCGCCATGGAGAACTGGGGCGCCATCATCTATCGCGAGACCGCGCTGCTGATCGACGACAAGACCGCGTCGGTGGGCGCAAAGCAGAATGTTGCCGACACCATTGCGCACGAGATGGCGCACCAGTGGTTTGGCGACCTGGTCACTGCCGCATGGTGGGACGACATCTGGTTGAACGAAGGCTTTGCCACCTGGATGACGCCGCACCCGATCGAGCAGTGGAAGCCGGACTGGATGGAAGGCCAGGGCGTGGTCGCGCAGACGAACGGTGCTCTGGGAGACGATGCGTCGCGAAACCAGCGCGCCATTCACCAGGAAGCGAGTACACGCGGAGAAATCGATCAGTTGTTTGACGGCATCGCTTACGGCAAGGCCGCTTCGGTGCTGCACATGCTCGAGTCGTATCTCGGGCCGGAGACCTTCCGCAAAGGCGTGAACCTGTATCTGAAAGAGCACGCTTACGGCAACGCCACGGCTGCCGACTTCTGGACGGCGATGGCGCGTGCTTCGCACAAGCCCATCGACCAGATCATGCCGACCTTCGTGATGCAGGCCGGCGCGCCCTATGTCGAGGTCGAAGCCAAGTGTGACGGCGGCAACACCACGCTGAAGCTGACGCAGAAACGGTACTTTGACGATCCGGCGCTGTTCGAGAAGAGCCAACGACCAGCTGTGGCAGATCCCGGTCTGCGCCAAGGGCATTAACGGCGAGACCGCCGGCAAGCAGGAGTGCTTCCTGATGACCCAGCGCGAGCAGGACTTCCAGATGAAGGGCTGCTCGAAGTTTGTCTTCCCCAACTCGAGCGCGTTGGGCTATTACCGGTACAACTATGACAGCGCCGCTCTGCAGGCGATGGGCAGTTCCGTCGAGAAGTCGCTGACGCCGGAAGAGCGCATCTCCCTGATGGGCAACGAGTGGGCGCTGATGGAGATCGGCAAGCACAATGTGGGCGAGTACCTTGCACTGGGCGCGCAACTGAAGAACACGCCGGGCGCGGTGCTGCTGGCATCGTTCGGGCGTCACATGAACTTCATCAACCAGCACATGCTGACCGACGGCGACCGCTCCACCTTCCAGGCCTGGCTGCGGACGCAGTTCTCGCCTGTGCTGCAGCAGTTGGGTTATGACGCCCGACCAAATGACACACCGGAAGACAAGCAGAAGCGTGCCCTGTTGTTCGAAGGTCTGGGCAATATGGGTGAGGATCCGCAGGTGATTCAGCAAGCACAGATCATGGTGCAGGAGCTGATGAAGGATCCGACCTCGGTCGACGGAACGCTGGCGCCCGCGGTGGTTGCGGTGGCGGCGCGTCACGGCAATGCCGAGTTGTACAACCAGTTCAGGGCGCAGTTGCAGAAGGCATCTTCGCCTGAGCAGTACTACATGTTCGCGCGTGCACTTGGCCAGTTCCCTGAGCAGTCGCTGATCCAGCAGACGCTGGCCACTACGCTGACTCCGGCCGTGCGCGGACAGGACCTGTACATGCTGCTGCCCATGATGGCAAATCCCTGTCAGCCAGGATGCGACCTGGGACTTCATGCGCAAGAACTTCGACCAGCTGCATGCCAAGGCGGGCGGAGGCTTGGGCGGCGTCGGAGTCTTCCTCTACGGCGCGGGCACTTTCTGCAGCACCGAGAAGGCGGAAGAAGTGAAGCAGTTCTTCCAGCAGCATCCCTTCCCCGGCACCGAGCGCAATCAGAAGGAAGTGCTGGAATCCATCGACGCTGCATCCAGTTGCGTGACCAGCAGCAGAACAATCTGGCTGCGTGGTTGAAGCAGCAAGGCACTTCGGTGAACGCAGTCGGGGGTTCCGGTGGCGGAGGCACGGTTAGCGGCGCGACCATGCGGTAACTTGAACGACCCCAGGTTAGGCCAGAAGCCGGCCGAACCTGGGGCACCTGCACTTTTCCTTCTCTCGCGATGGTCTTAACAGGGGCGCAGCTTCGGCTGCGCCTTTTTCTATTAACCCAAGGTGTCATCCCGAGCGGAGCCGAGGGACCCCTATAGCCGCGACAATGCCACGGCAGCGGTCCTTCGACACCGGCGCCACAAACTGGTGCCCGTGCTCAGGAGGACGCCGTTGGATTGGAAAATAAAGATTCGGCATCCCCTACACCGTTCGTAACCCGCCGGAAACAGTTCTTAATACCATTCGGCCGAGGGTAGATTTACAATGCACTCGCGCTCCCTAGGAGGAGTGTGTGCGCTCACTATCGTCGACACCGAAACTGACGTTCGCCCTATTCCTGATTCTGCTGCTCCCGCGGCTCGCGGCCGCGCAAGGTCCCGCGCCAGCCTCCCAGACCTTTACCAGCAACAGCGAACTGGTGATGGTACCGGTGCAGGTGGTGGATCACGCCGACCGTCCGGTACACGGGCTCAAGAAGGAAGATTTCGTCCTCAAGTCCGACGGCAACCCGCAGCCCATCGCCATCTTCGAGGAGATGCGGGCGAGTTCCATTCCAGCCTCGCCGCCGCTCGTTCCGGTTCCACCGCGACTGATTGCCGCTAACCCGCCTCCGCCAACTCCGGCAAAGTTCACGAATCGGCCTGAAACCGGAATTCCCCAGCAGCTGAACATTCTTGCGATCGACACGGTAAACACGCCTATTCATTTGCAGGAATGGTCGCGGCAGCAGATCATCCAGTACCTGCAGGCGAATCCTCCCCGCCAGCCCATCGAGTTGATAGCGATAACGCCTGGCGGTGTGCGGCAATTGCACCCCTTCACCACCGACGCAGCAGCCCTGATCGCAGCCATTAAAACGCTGCACATGGGCCTCACCCGCCAGGACGTTCAGGCGCCGCTGTTGTCGCGCATGGATCCCAACGGCAGAATCGACAGCTACGCCAGCATGGTCAATGAGCTTCAAGAGCGGCAAACCGAGGAAGTGGCCGCCGGAGCGAATGCCACCTATGCGACCCTGCACGACTTCGAAGAAATTGCCTGGGCGTATTCCGCCATCCCCGGACGAAAAACGGTGATGTGGCTCACCACCGGCTTTCCGGTTCAGCAGATGGTGCCGACCGGTCCGGCGATGATCGGGCACGGGCTGACCGCCGGCGGATCTCTTCCCTATTCGTCAGGCATGCGCCTTAGCAACGAACTGCTGCCCGCTTTCCAGCGCGCCTTCACGGCCCTGAATAGGAGCAACGTGGTGGTTTACCCGGTGGATGTGCAAGGGCTGCCGATGGATGATATGTGGGACGTCACCATGCCCTCGTCGCTCTTCATCCATCCCGAGTTCAGCCATATGAGCCCGGCGATCATGCCCGATCGCGCAGCGGAAAATCGCGATGGTATGAAGGAGTTGGCGCACCGTACCGGCGGCAAAACCTGTACGGCGGGAAACAACGTAAGCTTTTGCTTGCAGGAGGCGCTGGCGGAAAGCTCGGACTACTACCTGCTGGCGTTCCACGTTTCACAGCAGAAGCGTAAGACCGGCTGGCACAAGCTGAAGGTCAACCTGAATGTGGATCATGGCGAGGTGCGCTCGCGCAGTACCTATTACCTGCGTCCGCTGGGGATACCGCCGCAGCGCGAGCAGGAAGAAGATTTGCGCGGCGCCATCAGTGCCTCTGTCGATTACACCGGTATTCTGTTTAACGTTCAGCCGGGCAACCAGCCGGACAGCGCCAGCGCTCCGATTATGTTCAAAGTCTCGGTGCCGGCCACCAGCATCCTGATGCTGCCAGGCGAAGACAAGCTCAACTTCGACATCATCGGCATTCCCCTGTCGAAGAACGGGACGCCAATGGGTAAGTGGCCTGCCCGATATTTTGTACCAAGTGGAATATTAGTGTAGCGCAGCGAGTTCGGTACTTATCCCGCCGCAGTCAGGGGTGTGGGAAAGTGGAAAGCGTTCTTTGCTTTCCAGTTTTCCATGCCCCGTATTTGCTTGCCTCTGCTGGGCTGCTGGTGCCGGTGGTCGATAGCCTAGTGAAGAGTGGGGCCTCACCGTGTTGTAATAGACGCGCCAACGTTCCGCCAGCACCTGCACTTCTTTCAGCGAGTAGAAGATTTCTCCGTTCAGAAATTCGTCGCGCAGCTTCGAGTTGAAACTCTCACAGTAACCATTTTCCCAAGGCGAGCCCGGTTCGATGTACAGCGTCTTCGTTCCTACGTCCGCCAGCCAGTTCCGCAACTTCTGGGCTATGAACTCCGGGCCATTGTCCGAGCGAATATGTTCCGGGATTCCGTGCTCGATCATGGCGTCGGCCACAACCTCGATCACGTTCCGACTGTTCAACCTACGTCGAGGACGGATCGCCAGGCACTTCCGCGTGAACTCGTCGATGAGATTCAGCACGCGTACTGTCCTGCCGTCATGCGTATAGGTGCTGACGAAATCGTAGGACCAGACATGATTGGGCCGCTCCGGCCGCAGCCGTACGCACGACCCGTCGTTGAGCCACAACCGCCCTCGTGGCTTCTGCTTCTGCGGAACCTTCAGCCCTTCGCGACGCCAGATGCGTTCTACCCGATCCTTGCCCACCGGCCAGCCCGCTTCCCGCAACAATGCGGTGATGCGGCGATAACCGTAGCGGCCATATTGGCTAGCCAACGCGAGAATGGCCCGGGTCAAAGCATCTTCATCGTCCCGTTGTGTCGGCTGGTAGCGTTGCGTGCCCCTGGGCTGATTCACCAGTTGGCACGCTCGCCGCTCGCTGATCCCATGCTCTTCCCGCGCATGGCTCACCGCACAACGTCGCCGTTCCGGGCTTAGAAGTTTCCCGAGGCGATGTCCTTCAGCACCAGCTTGTCCAGGCTCAGCTCAGCCACCAGCCGCTTCAGCTTCGCGTTCTCCTGCTCCAACTCCTTCAGCCGCCGCGCCTGGTCTACTTGCAAACCGCCGTACTCCTTGCGCCAACGGTAATAGGTTTGCTCCGTGATCCCAGCTTCCCTGCAGGCTTGCGGCGTCAGCTTCCCATTCGCCGTCCCCACTTCGATCTGCCGTAGCAAACTCACGATCTGTTCCGCCGTGTGTTTCTTCCCTCGTGCCATACCAAGCTCCTCTCATACCAGTTTGCCTCATCTCCACTGGTACAAAATTCGCCGGGCACTCCATAAGCAGTGGCGCATCGTGAAGCTCGAAATGAATCCGGAGACCGCCCAGAAGGCCCTTGAGAAGGGCTGGAGTCTGATCAATACTCTTTCTCGCGACGGCTCTCCCACGGCCGTGAAAGTGGTAATCCGCGACAACGGCACCGGCCGCATCGGATCGGTAACATTCCCGATCGATGCCAGGACCGGCAGCTAGTCGGGAACAATTTCAATCTAATCAAGTGTGTCATCCCAGCGCAGCGGAGTCGAGGGACCGCTATAGCCGCGATAATGCCACGGCAGCGGTCCTTCGACTCCGGCGCCACAAGCTGGCGCCCGCGCTCAGGGCGACACCGCACCCGGTGTTATCCTGTAACAAATAACCTGCAACTGCGGCGGGCACCCTGCCTATGCTCCAGAAACGTATTGACGATCAGCCTACGATCTCGCGCGAGATGATGCGTGAGGCGGAAAGCGCCTTTCACGATCACCTGAAACGCGTTGGCCTGAAGCGCACCGGACAGCGTGACACCATCCTGCGCACCTTCCTCGATACTCGCGACCATCTTTCCACCGACGAACTTTACCGCCTGGTCCGCAAAAAGGACGCCGGCATTGGCTTCACCACCGTCTATCGCACCCTGAAGCTGCTGGCCGATTGCGGACTGGCCAGCGAGGTCGCCTTCAACGACGGCATCGCCCGTTACGAGCATCAGTATCAGCGCCGCAACCACCATCACATGGTCTGCACAGAATGCGGCAGCTCAGTGGAATTTTTCTCCGCTGACATCGAGCGCATCGAGCAGGAAGTCGGCCGCCAGAACAAATATCTACCCACGCGCCACAGCTTCCAGATTTACGGCATCTGCGACACCTGCCAGAAGAAGCGAAAGCGGGCCTAGGGCTTCGGCCGCGTAACCCCAGCGAAGCCGCGGACCCGAAGTGGTATTTTCATGGCTGCGTGCCGGTGCGGCACTAGCTCTTTTTCGAGACGCCATTTTTTGGTATTCGGATCTGTCGCCTTAGGCGCACAATAACCTCCGCAGACATGTCCACTACGACCTTCGTTACCCGCGCGCCCAGGAAGGCATCGGCCACCACTGCGCCGGGACATCGCATCAGTCGTGGAGTTCCGCTGCCCCTGGGCACCATCATTCGCCGCAGCGGTGTGAACTTCTCCGTATTCTCGCGCCACGCTACCTCCTGTTCGCTGCTGCTGTTTCATCCCGGCCAGACCGATCCCTACGTTGAATTTCTGCTCGACCCCCTGGCGAACCGCACCGGCCAGGTGTGGCACCTCTTCGTCGAAGGGCTCGATCCGGAGGTGCAGTACGGCTACCGCTTCGACATGCAGCCGAATCCCGATCCGGAGATCTATCGCTTCCATCCGGATTACTTGCTGCTCGATCCTTATGCGCGGGCGCTTTCCAATGGCGGAGCCTGGGGAGAGTTCAAGGCCGGAGCGCGTCCCTATCGCAACAGCCTGATCGTGGAAAATCATTTCGACTGGGCGCACGATCAGCCCCTCAATATTCCTCTGGTCGACAGCGTGATCTACGAGACTGCACGTGCGCAGCTTCACCCGGCATCCGTCATCGGGCGTTGAGCATCCGGGAACGTTCGCCGGACTCATGGAGAAAATTCCGTACCTGAAACAGCTGGGCGTGACCGCGGTCGAGCTGCTGCCGGTCAATGAGTTTGAAGAGTCAGACACCGATCGCGTGAACCCCTTCACCGGCGAGCCTCTGGTGAACCTGTGGGGTTACCAGCCGACTGCGTTCTTTGCGCCCAACGCGGCCTACTCGTCGAACCCGAACGACGGCGAGCAGATCCGCGAATTCAAGCAGATGGTGAAGGCGTTCCATCATGGCCGGGATCGAGGTCATCCTCGACATGGTCTTCAACCACACGGCCGAAGGCGACGAAGCATGGGCCGACCTGGTCGTTTCGCGGCATCGACAACCCGACCTACTACATTCTGGGGCCGGGCACGGGCGAGTACGTCAACTACAGCGGCTGCGGCAACACCGTGAACTGCAACAATCCCGTGGTGCGCGACTTCATCGTCGACTGCCTGCACTACTGGGTGATGGAGATGCACGTCGACGGCTTCCGCTTCGACCTGGCCTCCATCCTGGGACGCGGGCAGGACGGCGCGGTGCTGAAGAATCCTCCGCTGCTGGAGAGCCTGGCCTACGATCCGGTGCTGGCCAACACCAAGCTGATTGCCGAAGCCTGGGACGCTGCCGGCCTATACCAGGTGGGATCGTTTCCGTCCTGGGGGCGCTGGGCGGAATGGAACGGCATCTTTCGCGATGAGGTTCGCAAGTTCGTGAAGGGCGATGCCGGCATGACTTCGGCGCTGGCCACCAGGCTGTTGGGAAGTCCCGATCTCTACCTGAGCAGCGCGCGCGAGCCGTATCACAGCATCAACTTCGTGACTTGCCACGACGGCTTTACGCTGAGCGACCTTGTCTCCTACGACGAGAAGCACAACCTGGCCAATGGCGAGAACAACACCGACGGCAGCAACGCCAACAATAGCTGGAACTGCGGCAGCGAAGGCCCGAGCAGGGATGCGGCCATCGATGAACTGCGGCTGCGCCAGCAGAAGAATTTCGCAGCGATTCTGCTGGTCTCGCACGGCGTGCCCATGCTGCTGTCGGGCGACGAGATCGGCCGCACGCAGCAAGGCAACAATAACGCCTACTGCCAGGACAACGACATCAGCTGGGTCGACTGGCGCATGGCCGAGAGCAATGCCGGATTGCTGCGCTTCTTCCAGCAGATGATCGCCTTCCGCAAGCGCTGCCAGCTGCTGCGGCGCGACAGCTTCGAGCTGAACGGCGAAGGTGGATTTCACATCACCTGGCACGGCGTGCATCGCATGAAACCCGACTGGAGGGACTGTTCGCGGACCATCGCCATGCAATTAACGCAACTCAATCCCGACGAGTCGCGTGACGATTTGTTTTTTGTTGCAAACGCGTTTAGCGGCGATCTGGACTTCGAATTGCCGCAGATCGGCGAGCGCGAGTGGTTTCGCCTGGCCGACACCGCGCAGCCCTCGCCGCAAGACATCGCCGAAGATGGGCAGGAGTTTCCGTTGCTGTCGCAAGACAGCTACCTGGTGAAGGGCCGGAGCGTGGCGATGTTTGTGGCGAAGTAGGAAGCGATCGCGAAGTGCGAACGTTCAGGTCCGCGTTCATGTCTGTGTCGTTCCTCAAAATTGTCATCACGAGGAGGGCTTCAGCCCGGCGAGGGATCTGCTGTCCTACTCGCTGAATCGTTCGCACACCATCCACCCCACGGAATTGTCATCACGAGGAAGCCTTCAGCCCGACGAGGGATCTGCTGCCCTACTCGCTGAATCGTCGCACACCATCCACCCCACGGAATTGTCATCACGAGGAAGCCTTCAGCCCGACGAGGGATCTGCTGTCCTACTCGCTGAATCGTTCGCACGCCATCCACCCCACAAAATTGTCATCACGAGGAAGCCTTCAGCCCGACGAGGGATCGCTGTCCTAGTCGCTGAATCGTTCGCACACCATCCACCCCACGGAATTGTCATCACGAGGAGGGCTTCAGCCCGACGAGGGATCTGCTGTCCTAGTCGCTGAATCGTTCGCACACCATCCACCCCACAAAATTGTCATCACGAGGAGGGCTTCAGCCCGACGAGGGATCTGCTGTCCTACTCGCTGGACGCCGGCTTATTCCACCCCTGCCTCCTATTCCGAATGGGCGATGCGGCCACCCTGACCCGCAATATCCGCCCCGAACATGAACCCAGCCGCGAAGCGGCGGCTATCGAAGTGAGCCCGGGGCGCAAGCCCCGGGTGCGCGCGCAGGAATGCGCCTGAGCCGCGGCAGCGGCGACACCAGTCCCTTCAGGGACGCCTCCCATCGGCTTCCAACGAACGAACAGCAGATCCCTCCTCGGGCTGAAGCCGTCGTCGTGATGACAATTTGTAAATGGGCCGGGGCTTGAGGCGCTACATAGCGTCGCGCTCGACGATGCTGCTCGCCAAACCACCCCGCTTGCATTGGCCCGCTTCCGCCAAAGCTGCTACGCTCTTCTGTTGCGAGCCGCCACTGTCTCGCTGGCATCCCATGAATAATCGACCGACAATTTTTCTTGCGGCGCTTGCGTCCGCACTGATCCCGATCTCGACCGCCATGGCGCAAAATTCTTCGACTTCTTCGACGATGACCGTTCCCAAGCCTCCCGCAACCAAGCAGCAGCCCGTCACCGACGACTACCTCGGCCACAAAGTTGTCGACCCCTATCGCTGGCTGGAAGACGGCAGCAGTCCCGAGACGCAGCACTGGGTTGCCGAACAGCTGGCCTACACGCGCAGCGTTCTCGACAAGCTGCCGGGCCGCGACCAACTGCACACCACGTCTGGAGCAGTTGCTGCAGATCGGCAACCTGGGCGGCACCGAGGTCGGCGGCGAGTACTACTTCCACACCCGCCGCGAAGGCACGCAGAACCAGCCGGTGCTGTATGTCCGCAAGGGCGTCGACGGCAAAGACGAAGTGCTGGTCGACGTGAACGCGCTCGCCAAGGACGGCACGGTCGCGCTCGACTGGTGGGTACCTTCGCACGACGGCAAGTACGTTGCCTACGGCACCTCGACCAGCGGCTCGGAGATCAGCACGCTGCACGTCATCGAGACCGCGACGCGCAAGCTGCTGCCCGACACCATCGAGCGCACCCGCGCCGCCAGCCTGGCCTGGAAGCCCGACGACAGCGGCTTCTATTACACGCGCTATCCCAAGCCGGGCGAAGTTGCCGCCGGGCAGGAGATGTACAACCGCCACGTCTTCTATCACCCGCTGGGCGGCGATCCGGCGAAGGACGCGCTGATTTTCGGCGAAGGCCGCGATCCGCAGGACTGGCCCAACGTCGCGCTCTCGAACGACGGCCGCTGGCTCAGCATCATGGTCGAGCAGGGCTGGACGAAGAACGAGGTCTACCTCAAGGACCTGCGACTCGATAACGCCGCCGCAACGCATCACCAGCGGCAAAGAATTCCTCTACTTCGCGCAGCCCTACAACGGCGATCTCTACATCCTGACCAACGAAGACAGCCCGCGCTATCGCGTCTTCAAGACGCCGGTCACCACGCCCACGCGCGAGCACTGGCGCGAGATCATTCCGCAGTCCGACGCGGTGCTGACGTCGGTGCAAGTCATCGGCGGGCAACTCTTCGCGCGCTACGAGCAGAACGCGCACTCGCTGCTGAGGCGCTTCATGACCGACGGCAAGCCGCTGGGCGAAATCGAACTGCCGACGCTGGGCACCATCAGCGCCATCGGCGGCGAGTACGACAGCACCAACGCGTTCTACCTGTTCTCGTCGTTCACCGTGCCGACTACGATCTACCGCTTCGACATTGCCGCCGACAAGAGCACGGTGTGGGATTCGGTGCAGACCGGCATCGACACCAACCAGTACGAGACCAAGCAGGTCTGGTATGCGTCGAAGGACGGCACGCGCATTCCGATGTTCCTGGTCATGCGCAAAGGGCTGAAGCTGACCGGCCACAATCCGCGTGCTGCTGACCGGATACGGCGGCTTCAACGTCAGCCTGACGCCGGAGTTCAGCAAGACCATCTTTCCCTGGCTCGATCGCGATGGCATCTTCGCCATGGCCAACCTGCGCGGCGGCAGCGAGTTCGGCGAAGACTGGCATCGCGCCGGCATGCTCGACAAGAAGCAGAATGTCTTCGACGACTTCATCGCCGCGGCCGAGTATCTGCAGAAAGAGGGCTACACCGACAAGGAGCACCTGGCCATTCGCGGCGGCAGCAACGGCGGCCTGCTGATGGGCGTGATGATCACGCAGCGGCCTGACCTGTTTCGCGCCGTCATCTGCCAGGTGCCGCTGCTCGACATGCTGCGCTATCAGAACTTCCAGATCGCCAAGCTGTGGATTCCCGAGTATGGCTCGTCGGAAGATGCGAAGCAGTTCGAGTGGCTCTACGCCTACTCGCCGTATCACCACGTGAAGCCCGGCACAGTTTATCCGGCAGTGCTGTTCATGACCGCCGACACCGACACGCGCGTCGATCCCATGCACGCCAAGAAGATGACGGCGGAGTTGCAGGCCGACAACGGCGGGCCGAATCCGATCCTGCTGCGCATCGAGACCAAAGCCGGACACGGCGCCGGGCAAGCCCATCACCAAACTGGTCGAGGAGTGGACCGATATCTATTCCTTCCTGTTCTGGCAGCTGGGGATGGAAGGCGGCAACTAGCATTTAGCTACTAGCTACTAGCTGCTAGCAATTAGTCTGCTGAAGAACGCCGAAATCGAACGGTTTCGCGTAGAGCTGGCCCGTAGTGTTTTGGCTAGAGCCGGCCTTCGACTGTTTTGGCTAGCAGCTGGCCTTCAGTGTTTTGGGTGAGAACTACTGTTCGCGTCGGGTAGCGCACCGGACCCGCGAAACTCAGAGCCCCGAAGGGGCGGCTGCGATGTTAGCCCAGGACGTAGCCCGGCGGAGTCCTGCGGTGCGACGAAGAATATCTCAGAGCCGCTCTAGCGGCGACAGGTTTTTACGCACTCACCGCTGACCCGCTGATTCCCGTATTAAAGTCGGCTTCAGCCGACGACACAAGCCTCGCCCAACACTCTACGGCTGCGAAACTTTGTCGGCCACCATGGCGGGGCCTACCACGATCGCCCCTGGCACCCACTGGTTCATGGGATGGGAACGGCCGCAGTCGAAGCAACGAGTCTCGGCATAGCGCGCCCCGCAGTGCGGGCACACTCCGCCGGTCGCGAAGGTGTCAAAGGCTTGCTTGCAATTCCCGCATCCCCAGCGCTCGCCCAGCGGCGGCGCGCGTATTGCAGGTAGGACAAGCGTAGCCTTCGCGCCGCGGGATCTTCTGCATCTTCAGCAGAACTTGCGCCTGCTTCAGTCCGGCCCAGCAGTTCCACACCATGAAGACCGCCAGGATGATTAGCCAGGTGGAGCTGACACGATAGGCGAAGTAAATGAACGCCGCGGCTCCCACGAAGCCCGAGTATCGTGGCGACCAGCAGGCTGCGAGCGCGGCCCATGACGAACCACAGCAGCGAACGCAGAATCTGCCCGCCGTCGAGCGGAAAAATCGGCAGGATATTGAAGATCAGCAACCAGGTGTTGATCAAGGAAATGCTGCCGATCAGCCGCATCGCATTCGGCATGGTCTCGGCCCAGCCCGCACTCAGCGCCGCCGAGTTCAGCAGCCACAAAATCGGAATCAGCGCGACATTGACCAGCGGTCCGGCGGCGATGCTCCACAGCGTAGCGCCCGGCCGCGGCGGCGGATCGACGTAGGCGACGCCTCCCAGCGGCCACAGCACGATGCGGTTGGCAATACCTCCCACACTGCGGCAGGCCAGCGCATGTCCGAACTCATGCGTGAGCACGATCAGGAAGAGTGCGAGATACTCCAGCACATTCCACGCCACGGAACTGTAATCGCCCGCGCGGCTGTTGATCTCAAAGACCGCCACCAGGAACCACGACCAGTGCAGAAACACTTCGATTCCGTGAAGGCGGAATAGCTTGATCGATCCTGAGCGGCCAGTAGGCATAGGGGTTTTATACCATCTAATTAGATGCGGCAGCTTCCCTGAGGAACCATGGAGGCATGCCGGCGAGTTCCGGAACTCATAAGCCCTTATTTTCGAATTGTCATCCTGAGCAGAGGGCGGACAAACCGTGTCCGAACGTAGTCGCAGGACCTGCTGTTCGGCAGATGGAATCAGGAGCTCGCGCAAGTCCAGCCGCAGCGCGCGAGCAGCAGGTCCTTCGACTGCGCGTCCGCCCGCCGCAAAAACGGCGGCAGAAAAGGCAAGAGCGGACGCTTCGCTCAGGACGACAATCTAAAAAGAGCCCGCCGAGAGGATGGCGATTTTGAAGAGACGGCGGTAACGTCGCCCCTCAGCTGTCCTTGCGGTAGAGCAGGTCGCGAATCGCCTTCCTGCGTTCGGCATCGGCTTCCGACTGCATCCGCCGCTCGTCGGCATCCAGTGTGCGCCCAGGCGACGACGGGTTCTCCTCTTCGCTGCAGCTGGGACAATGAATCGCAAGACCAGGCTTGCCCGGCTTCAGCTCAAACTCCTCTCCACAGATCGCGCAAACTTTGATGGGAAACGCCATGATCACTCTATGATAATGGACGAACATTTTCGTGTCTGCACCCTAGGAGGACGAGAGGCAACACCCGCGCTCAGTGTCACGCCTGAAGAATCGTATCGATTCGTGGCTCAGTTTTCCGGTGCAGGAGGATCAATATCCGCGCGTGCCGCGCAGCTTCTTCATGTGCAATTCCGAGCCGCCCTGGCGGTAGGTAATCTCGTCCATCAGGCTGCGCATCAGCATGATGCCCCGGCCATGCTGCGTAAGATTGGTTCCGTCTTCGGCGGAGTCGCCGATCGAGGTGTTGAAGCCGGGGCCGGGATCGCGAATCACGATGTTGATCTCGGAGGCGTCGACGTTCACCGTGCATTCGATCTTCTTATTACGATCGTCGCGGCAGCCATGGACGACAGCGTTCGCCAGGGCTTCCTGCAAAGCCACCAGCAAGTCGATTTCTTCGTCTTCGCTGATGCCGTGACCGGCGAGAAATTCCATGACAGCGTCGCGGCCACTGGTGATGGTGGCCGCATCGCCGGCAAACACAAAGTCCACGCTGAACGCCCGCTTGTCGGTCGACGGCCCGGCTTCCGGCAAAGGCACGCTCCTAGGCAGTCATCGCTCGCCGCTCACAGGGATCGAGATCTTCCTCTTGCAGGCCTTCGAACTCCAGCACCGACTCCAGGTTGGTCAACGCCATCAGTCGCCGCACATAGGGCGATGGATTGGCGACGCCCAGGCAGCCGGATCTCTCCCGGGCGCGGCAATACAGCTCGACCAGCAGTCCCAGCCCCGATGCGTCCATCCCGTAGACATCGCGCAGATCGATCACCACGCGGCACTCCGGTCGTGAAGTCGCGATGCAGCGTAAAGTTTCCGCTTCCACGCCCAACACGATTCGACCCTGACACAGGAGGGTGACGGTTGGCGGCGCGCTCTGAACATTTACGGTCAACATAGTCATACCCCGGGACGTCCCTGCTCTTGTGTACGTTAGGACGTCTCAATTTGTTTCCTGGGAGCGTGGTTATTTGAGTATGCCTGACTTTGGTTGCAGGAAGATGAAAATGCGGGCCGGAAACGGGAGTAGCCGAAGCGGCAATGCGGGATCGAAATCGGGCCGCAACCGTAAACCGGGGGGGTTTGAGCGTACACCTCTCACGTCCCGAAAAGCGCGAGACGCGGGGTGCCCGGAATTAATGTCGCACCGGGGGTTTCCCTACTGCTGCTTTTTCGGTGCCGTGCTGCCGCTGGTACTCTTGTGTGCTGCCGGAGTCGCGCCCTTCGGTTCGGTGATCTTGATCTTGACGATCTTCGGCGGATTGTCCGGACGATCGTTGCCATTGCGCGGCAAGCGCGCGATCTTCTTCACCAGTTCGAGGTCCTGACACTGGCCGAAGATGCTGTAGTGGCCGTTCAGCGAAGGATACGGAGCCTCGGTGATGAAAAACTGCGAGCCATTGGTATTGGGGCCGGCATTGGCATAGGCAAGGCGTCCGGGCTGATCGAACTTCAGGTCGGGAGTGGTCTCGTCCTTGATCTGGAAGCCGGGATCGCCGGCGCCGGTGCCCTGAGGATCGCCACCCTGAATCATGAAGTCGGGGATCACGCGATGGAAGATGGTTCCGTTGTAGAGCGGCACACCTTTTTCCATTTGGCCGGTCTTGGGATTTTTCCACGCCTTCGTACCCGTAGCCAGACCGATGAAGTTGGCCACCGAGACCGGGGCCTTGTCGGGAAACAGAACGCAATGGATGGTTCCGAGCGTGGTCTCGATGTCGGCCGTGGTTTGATTGGCGTTTTGGGATGTCTTCTCGGTGTTGGAGTGCTGTTGCGATGTGGTGCTGCCGCTGGTCTGCGCCGCCACAAAGCTGGCGAGACAGAGAACGGTGATGAGTAGCTTATTCATAATTCCTCCAAAGGGCTGGGGATAGGGATTAGGGGCTAGGGGATAGGAGCTAACAAATTACAAGGTGTCATCCTGAGCGTAGGCGCCGCACTTGCGCCGGAGTCGAAGGACCGCTACCCTCGCCACAAGCTCCGTGATGATAGAGGTCCCTCGACTGCGTTCGTCCGCTCTTGCGGACGTCACTCCGCTCGGGATGACACCTCAAGATTTCCTCGACACCAGTAACGCAGCAGAAAACACGGCCGCCAAATACTATCCCCAAACCTCTATCCCCTAATCCCTAATTCTCTTTCTGCATCTGCTTCGACACCTGTTCTACATCGCCGAAGACCCGCAGTAGATTGCCGCCAAGAATCTTATCAAGATCCGAGGCGCTATAGCCGCGCTCGGCCAGGGCTTCGCTGATCTTCGGCAGATCGGCGGCAGAATCCAGCCCTTGCGGCGAACAGTCGATGCCGTCGAAATCCGAGCCCAGGCCCACGTGATCGACGCCGGCAACCTTCACCATGTGGTCGATGTGGTCGATCAGGTCGCTGAGCGGCGGGCGCGGCAGCTTGGGCGCGAGCCGGGCTTTCGCCGCGGCAATTTGCTGCTGCACCTCCGGCGTCTGCGGCTTGATGAACAGGTTCTGCACCGCCATGTAGTCGGGATCTTTTTCGGCCGCCAGCTTATGCGCGGTGTCGAAATACTTCTGCGAGATGAAGGCGCAATAGTAGTTCACCTGCGCGACACCGTTCTTCTTGGCGAGCGCGCGCAGCATGTCGTCGGTCAGGTTGCGCGGAGCGCTGGTCAGCGCGCGCGACGACGAGTGCGACGCGATCACCGGCGCGCGGCTCAACTCCAGCGCCTGGTAGAAGGTCGAGTCGGCGACGTGCGAGATGTCGACCATCATGCCCATGCGGTTCATCTCGGCGACCACCTCGCGCCCAAACGGCGTGAGCCCGTTGTGGTGCTCGATCTTTGTGTCGGTCATGTCGCCGCTGGAGTCACCGATGTCGTTGGTGTTGGACCAGGTCAGCGTCATGTAGCGCACGCCCAGGCGATAGTAGTCGCGCAGGATACGGATGTCGCCCTCGATGGCGTGACCGCCTTCAACGCCCAGCAGCGCCGCGAACTTGTGCTCGCGATGCGCGGTGAGAATGTCCTGGGTGCTGAAGGCCATCCTCATCTTGTCGGGATGACGCGCGGCCTGCTCGTATACCGAATCGATCATGTCGAGCGCGCGCTTGGCCTCATGACCCTTGTTGGCGCCGGGCTCAACCCAGATAGAGAAGAACTCCGCTCCCAGGTTACCGGCCTTGATCTTGTTGAAGTCCAAATAGCCGATGCCGGCGTCCTGCGCAAGATCGAAGTTCTCATCCACAAAGCGGCCGGGCGTGTCGGCATGGGTGTCGATGATGATGGCCGAGTCGTGCACCTTGCGTGCCTGTGCGGGGGTCAACGGCGTCTTTGCGCCATTCGACAAGGCGGCCTGCGACGTGCTGGCCCTGCCCGGCGATGCCGATTGTCCCGCAACCTTAGTGGTCGCGTTCGTTTGCCCCGCGGAGAGCGTAGAAGAAAGAAGCGCGCAGCCGAGCAGCCCAGACAGCGTTTGTTTCAATCGAGTGCAGCTCCGAAGAGAGATTTCGTCGCGTCTGGATTGTAAATGAAGCGGCAACGCGAAATCCCTGACGGGGTGTCGCCGCTACGCGGCTTCAATTCTCAATCGGGCCGAGAGCCGGGGGCTTTGCGCCCCCGGCTTCAACGTCGAAGTCGCCGCTCCGCAGCTCGAGTCTGTCCCGAACAAGCCGCGAAGCGGCGGCTGTGCCGTTGGAGGCCGGGGCGCAAGCCCCGGTATTTAGTCGGACGAGGTTGACCGAATTGTGTACCAGGGCTACGCCGAATGTGGACAATGGACGCAAACCAAGCCGCGGAGCGGCGGCTATGCTGTCGAAGGCCGGGGCGCAAGCCCCGGTACCTGGTCGGACGAGGTTGACCGAATTGCGTACCAGGGCTACGCCGAATGTGGACAATGGACTGCAAACCAAGCCGCGGAGCGGCGGCTATGCTGTCGAAGGCCGGGGCGCAAGCCCCGGTACGGTGCGGGCCAAAGATGCCCCCGAGCCGC
This sequence comes from uncultured Acidobacteriaceae bacterium, assembly GCA_963698845.1. Classification (GTDB taxonomy): domain Bacteria; phylum Acidobacteriota; class Terriglobia; order Terriglobales; family Acidobacteriaceae; genus Bog-257. The sequence continues at coordinate 539,101 of CAVOSH010000002.1, read as the reverse complement.
GGAGCGGCGAGCTAATCCAGCACGTATTTCGGATCGTAGGTCACGCCCGCGCGATCGAGAATCTCCACATATTCCTCGTCAAAACTCTTGCGCCGGTGGTGCTCCTGCTGATGCGCTATGTATTGGGTCACGGCCTGCATGGCCGGGGGGCTTACGCTGATTGCGCCGTAGCCGTCCTGCCAAGCAAATGCCGGGACGCTCTTGCGAATCCGCAACGATGATACCGACTTCAATTCGCGCATGACGTCCGACAGCGTTCGCGTCTTGGCTAGTTTCAGCAGAAGATGAACGTGATTGTTGGTGCCGCCCACGGCGAGAACTTCAATTTGCGAATTGCGGGCGACCGCACGTAAGACGCTCCACAACTTTTCCGGCTCGCGGATGAGCGGCAATCGCCCCTTCGTGCCGAAGATGCAATGAACGAGGTTGATGTCGTATGTATTGGCCATGAAATGTCGCCGCTACGCGGCTCCCATCGAAATGGATGACGACCGGGGGCTTGCGCCCCCGGCTTCAAGACCACAGTCGCTGCTCCGCAGCTTTTGGCGTGCCGCACAACCACGATAATTCCACCGTCAGCGTCCTCACCTTGACGTTGCGCACAGAATCTTGTGTCGCGCAACGCGTGGGCCGCACAACGCATTCCCAAGCCGCGAAGCGGCGTCTATGCTGTCGAAGGCGGGGGCGCAAGCCCCCGTGTGTCTGAGGACGGCTGCTTACGTCCGAAACAAATCCTTCACCGCCTGCCACATGACCTGGCCGCCGACGTCGGCAATGGACTTGGTCAGCGGAATGTCCTTGGGACAGACCTCGACGCAATTCTGCGCGTAGCCGCATTCCTGGATGCCGCCGTCGCCCATCAGCGCTTGCAGGCGATCGACCTTCAGCGCCGCGCCCGTCGGGTGGGTGTTGAACAGCCGCACCTGCGAGATGGTGGCCGCGCCAACGAAGCCGGTCTTGTCGTTGAACTGCGGGCAGGCTTCCATACAGCAGCAGCAGGAGATGCAGCGCGACAGCGGATAAGCTTCTTCTTGCATCTGCGCCGATTGCCGCGGGCCCGTGCCGAGATCGTAGGTGCCGTCGACCGGCACCCAGGCCTTTACCTTCTTCAGGTTTTCGAAGAGCACGCTGCGATCGACCGCGAGATCCCGCACCACGGGAAACTTCGAGAACGGTTCCAGCACGACCGGCTTTTCCAGCTGGTCAATCAGCGCCGAGCAGGCCATCCGCGCCTTGCCGTTGATCAGCATGGCACAGGAGCCGCAAACCTCTTCCAGGCAGTTGGCGTCGTACGTTATCGGCGTCGATGCTTTGCCCGACTTCGTGACAGGCGCGGCGGCGATGTCCATCAGCGCCGAAGTGACGTTCATGCCGGGCCGGTGCGGGAGTTCGAATTCTTCCCAGTACGGCTTGGACTCAGGTGTGTCTTGCCGTTTGATTCGTATGAGTACAGTTTTCGAGTTCGCCATGTTTTTTCTTCGGCTGCCAGCCATCGGCTATCGGCTGTCAGTTAAAAGCGTCGAGTATCTTGTGCTGCCGTGAGCTATGAGCCTTTAGCTGCTGGCCTTTAGCTGTGAGCTGTGAGCTGTGAGCCGTGAGCCATTAGCTATTAGCAAAATCAAAATCCAAAAGGTGTCATCCTGAGCGCAGCATTCGCGCCTTTTGCGAATGCGGAGTCGAAGGACCCCTATCCTGCCAAATACTCTGTCGTACCTACGGGACTCAGCCCCTCAATCTACGTCCACCCAGCGCTGAAGCGCTGGGCTAAGCTCTTCCGTTTCGCTTCGCGAGACTGGTTCCGTGCCCGATTTGCCAGCGGCTTCGAAACCGTGAACCGCAGATCCCTCGACCCCGCTCGGGATGACAATTCCCATGAGGCCGCATTTCGGCACGACTCAAGTCGTGCCCTGATACAAAGCTCAATCTATAACGTTGCGCGCCGGACACCTTAACTGACAACCGGCAACTGCCCTACGTCGCGGCGTCGTACCTTCTCGGCCTGGGCTTGATCAGCGACGTATCCACCGGCTCGAACTCGAAGCGCGGCTCGTCGGCATCCGGAGCGAAGTAGGCTTTCGTCGTCTTCAACCAGTTGGCATCGTCGCGTTCCGGGAAGTCCGGCTTGTAATGCGCCCCGCGCGACTCGTCGCGCATGCCCGCGCCCTGGGCGATCACGCGCGCCAGTTGCAGCATGTTGTAGAGCTGGCGCGCAAACACGAACGAAGTATTCGCCCACATTGACTTGTCGCTCAGATTGACATGGCGATAGCGCTCCAGCAACTCCACCAGCTTCTCGTCGGCCTCGCGAATGTTCTTGTTGTAGCGAATCACCGTGACGTTCTTGGTCATCAGTTCGCCCAGCTCGCGCCACAGCAGGAACGGATTCTCCGTGCCGTCGTTGTTCATCAGACGGTGATTAATCTCTTCCTGGCGCTTGCGCTCGGAATCGTACACGTGACCGGCGGCGTGCTTACCGCTCTTGATGACGTTGTGCGCGTACTTGACCGCGTTCGGTCCGGCGACAAATCCGCCGTAGATGCACGACATCAGCGAGTTCGCGCCCAGCCGATTCGCTCCGTGAATCGAGTAATCGCACTCGCCGGCGGCATACAGGCCTTCAATGTTGGTCTTCTGATCGAAGTCCACCCACAAGCCGCCCATGGTGTAGTGCATGCCGGGGAAAATCTTCATCGGAGTGTCGCGCGGATCGTCGCCGACAAACTTTTCGTAGATTTCCAGAATGCCTTCCAGCTTGCGGTCCAGAGTCTTGCGGTCGATATGCGTCAGGTCGAGATAGACCATCGGCTGGCCGTCGATGCCGAGGTTGTGCTCATACACGACTTTGAAAATGGCGCGTGTGGCCACATCGCGCGGCACCAGGTTGCCGTACTTCGGATACCACTCTTCCAGGAAGTACCAGCGCTCACTGTCGGGAATGCTCCTGGGGTCGCGCTTATCGCCCGGCTGCCTGGGCACCCAGACGCGGCCGCCTTCGCCGCGCGCCGACTCCGACATCAGCCGCAGCTTGTCTTCACCGGGAATGCAGGTAGGGTGAACCTGGATGAACTCTCCGTTGGCATAGAAGGCGCCCTGCTGATACAGCGCAGACTGCGCCGATCCAGTGCAGACCACGGAATTCGTCGACTTGCCGAAGATGGCGCCGTTACCGCCGGTGGCCATGATGACCGCTTCGCCCGGGAAGGTGTGTACCTGCATGCTGCGCAGATCGAGCGCGCAGATGCCGTGGCAGACGCGCGCATCGTCGATGACGGCGGAGAGAAATTCCCAGGCTTCGTACTTAGTGACCTTGCCTTCGGACTCGTAACGCCGCACCTGTTCGTCGAGCGCGTACAGCAATTGCTGGCCGGTCGTCGCGCCGGCGAATGCGGTGCGGTTAAAGAGCGTGCCCCCGAAGCGGCGGAAGTCGAGCAGTCCCTCGGGCGTGCGGTTGAACGGAACGCCCATGCGGTCGAGCAGGTCGATGATGCCGGGCGCCTGATCGCACATCGCTTTCACCGGCGGCTGATTCGCCAGGAAGTCGCCGCCATAAATGGTGTCGTCGAAGTGCAGCCAGGGAGTGTCGCCTTCGCCCTTCAGGTTCTTGGCGGCGTTGATGCCGCCCTGCGCGCATACAGAATGAGACCGCTTGACCGGGACGATGGAGAAGAGGTCAACGTGACCTCCCATCTCGGCAATCTTGATGGTGGCCGACAAGCCCGCCAGTCCGCCACCTACAACGATGATTTTAGGATGAGCCATAAGAAAACCAGCAATTAGCTACTAGCAATTAGCAAAAACAAAACCGAGAACGTTAATCGTGTTCGACGTAGGGAACCTGGTCCGCCGGGGTCGTTACGAAGCCGCGAATGCTGTACATGCCCATGCCTACCAGCAGAATCGCCAGCAGCAGACAGACATATCCGAATTTGCGTCGCGCCTGGTCGCCCACGGTGAGGCCCCACTTGGCCGCAAACAGCCACAATCCGTAGGAGAAGTGCCAGGAGGCGGCAACGATCCCGATTACGTAGACGGCAACCACCCAGGGATTCTGAAAGTCGAACCACACCTTCGAGAACGCACTGTTGTAACCGCCGCCCATCAGGTGCACGCCGGTGAAGCGCATATCGTAGGTGTGATACAGGATGTAGGCGAAGGCGATGATGCCCGTCCAGCGCTGCGAGGTGTAGAGCCAGTTGCCCGTCCAGGGATACTCGCCCACGTTGGAGTCGCCGCGATACCAGATCCAGACGCCGTACAGCGCGTGGTACAGCAGTGGGAGAAAGATGAAGACCCACTCCAGTACGTGCACGAAGGGGAGGCTGGTCAGGAATTTCACCTGATCGTTGTAAGCCTGGACGCCATTGGCCGATTCGGAATTGGAGATGAGGTGCTCGATGAGGAATGCGCCGATGGGTACGATGCCGGAGAGCGAATGCAGCCGGCGCAAAAGAAAAGAGTAGCCTTGGCCTGCACGCAGGGGAGCTACTCCTTTTTTGATCCGGGTTGCACTCGATTCAACAGAACTGGCTGAAGAAGCCACGAAGCCAACTCCTTATGAGGTTGGAGCGTATGAGCAAACATTCCATTATCAAGTTCGCCGAGAGTCCAAGTCAAGAAACCGGAGGAATACTGATTGTGACCTTGGTCACTCGTGTTGCGTAATCCGGATGTCCCGGAACTACGTCAACCTATTCCTCTCCAGTTATAGTGTCCTCATCACATGCTGATCCGCGAAAACGTTCCACTGGCTCCGCTCACGACCCTCGGCGTCGGCGGACCCGCGCGCTATTTCGCTGAAGCGACGACGGAAGCCGAGGTCATCGAGGCGGTCGAATTCGCGCGCACGCGAAACCACGCGCTATTCGTGCTCGGTGGCGGCAGCAATCTGGTGGTTGCCGACGCGGGCTTCAACGGCCTGGTGCTGAAGATCGCCCTCGCGGGCGTGTCGCACTTTACGCCGCCTTATGGCGACATGATTTTCATCGCGAGCGCCGGCTGCGACTGGGACGCCTTCGTCGCGCAGACAATCAACGCAGGTTGCGCGGGTCTGGAATGTCTCAGCGGGATTCCCGGCACCGTCGGCGGCACACCGATACAGAATGTCGGCGCCTACGGGCAGGAAGTTTCCGAGACCATCACCGAAGTTCGCGCCCTCGACCGTACGTCGCTTAAGATCGTCACTCTTTCGAGGTTCGAGTGCGGCTTCGCCTACCGCTCCAGCATCTTCAACACCACCCAGCGCGGGCGGTACATCGTGTTGCAAGTCTCATTCGCGCTGCGTCCGGGAGGCCAGCCGGCGATCCGTTACGCCGATCTGGAGAAGTACTTCGCCGGCCGAGCGGGCCAGCCCACGCTGCCGGAAGTGCGCGACGCCGTGCGCGAGATTCGCCACCGCAAGGCGATGCTGATCGTCCCCGGTGAACAGGACGCGCGCAGTGCCGGATCGTTCTTCAAGAATCCGGTTGTGTCGCAGAAGTTCTTCGAGGAGTTGGCCGTGCGGCTCGCATCGGAGCGGTTAGTTCTTCCCAGCTATCCGGCGGCCGACGGCTCGCAAAAAATTCCCGCGGCCTGGCTGGTGGAGCACGCGGGCTTCGTGAAGGGATACGCCAAGGGGCGTGCTGGAATTTCGCGCAGGCACGCTCTGGCCATCGTGAATCGCGGCGGAGCGACCGCAGCCGAAGTTATGGCGCTGAAAGACGAAATCCAGGCAAGCGTGCTGGAGAAGTTTGGAATCACATTGCACCCCGAGCCCATCTTCGCAGGATTCGATGCCCGCTAATCCGGGCATCCGGCTTCACTCTGCGTCCGTCACAATCCCGAACTCCGACTATCTTGTCCGCTGGTGGACAAGGAACCTCGAATCCGGACGGCAGCTTGCACCCAAGCCATTCGCTTCAGTCCATATCTCTCCTGTTTCCCTATCGTTACCGTCGCCGCCGGTTGGCCCTGGACGTGTACTTGTCTAGGCTTCGAGGTGCCTCTCCGGAGAATGTCGGATGCATAACCTGCTGCAAGACCTTCGCTTCGCCATCCGCCAGCTGCGCAAGAGCCCGGGCTTTGCCCTGACGACCATCCTGACCCTCGCGCTCGGCATTGGCGCGACCACGGCGATGTTCAGTCTGATCAACAGCGTGCTACTGCGGCCGCTGCCCTTCCCCGAGCCCGACCGGCTGATGATGATCGCTCCGCTCGACAGCTTTGCGGTGAAGCCGGGAATTCCCACCAGCCTTAGCTATCCCGATTTCTTCGACTGGCGCAGCCGTCAGCATTCGTTCGACGCCATTGCTTCGTATCATCGCGACAGCCACACCCTCACCGGCAGCGGCACCCCGCAGGAACTGGAATCGGAGACCGTCTCCGCTGATTTTTTCCGCGTGCTGGGCGTGAATCCGATGCTGGGCCGCGGCTTCATCGCCGACGACGAGAAGAAGGGGACGCGCGTTGTCGTCCTAAGTCATGAGTTGTGGCAATCCACCTTCGGCAGCGATCGAAGTATCGTTGGCCGCAACATCACGCTCGACAGCAACAGCTACACGGTGATCGGCGTGATGCCGGCGGAATTTACCTTTCCGCTGCTGAAGCCGGTGACGGCCTTCTGGACCTCGCTGGCTGACGACAACAACGATCCCAAGGAACCGCTTACTTCGCAGCGCGGCGCCCTGCTGACCCGCGCCATCGGCCGGCTGAAGCCGGGCGTCACCGTTGCGCAGGCGACGGCCGATCTTAGCCTGATCGCCCGGAATCTTGCGACCCAGTATCCCGACACCGATAAGCGGCTGGGAAGCGCCACCGTCGTTCCGGAGCTGGAGAACCTGGTGGGCGACACCAGCTCAGCACTGCGTGTGCTGTTCGCGGCGGTGATGTTCCTGCTGCTGATTGCCTGCACCAATGTTGCTGGGCTGATGCTGACGCGTGCCGCGCGCCGGCGCTCCGAGATTGCCGTACGCGCGGCCATGGGCGCCAGCCGCTTCGAGATCATTCGCCAGGTGCTGGTCGAGTCCGTGGTTCTCTCGGTGTGCGGCGGCGCTTTGGGAGTGGCGCTGTCCGGGCTGTTCCTGAAGACGATTCTGCGCTTCGTGCCGCAGGATCTCCCGCGTCTCACCCAGGTGGGCATCGATGGCCGCGTGCTGATTTTTGCCGCGCTGGTTTCGATTGCGACCGGGGTGCTCTTCGGCGTGCTCCCGGCCTGGCGTATGTCGCGGCTCGATCCGTCGCTGGCCCTGCGCGAAGGTACGCGCACCATGACCACAGGGCGCGGACAGCATCGTCTGCACAGCGCGCTGGTCATCGCGGAAACCGCGATCGGCATGGTGCTGCTGATCGGCGCTGGACTGTTGATTCACAGCTTCATTCGTGTACTGAACGTCGACCCCGGCTTCGATCCGCATAATGTTCTGACCGCCAGCATCGACTTGCCCGACAATCAGTATCCCCCGTTGAAGAGAGTGCAGTTCCAGCAGGAATTGCTGGGGCGGCTGGCGGCGCTGCCGGGCGTCGAATCGGTATCGTCGGGCTATCCCATACCGCTGTCGCAACACAACATCGGCGTGGGCTTCTCGATTGAAGGACGGCCAGTCGCCAAGGGCGATGAGCCCGATGCGCCGGTCACCATCGCGACTCCGGGCTTCTTCCGCACCATGCGCATCCCCATCCTCCGGGGGCGCGATTTTCTGCCGACCGATGAGTCCAAGTCCCCGGCCGTCACCATCATCGATGAGGCTTTTGCCAACAAGTATTTTCCCGGCGAAAATCCGATCGGCAAGCACATTACCCCGGGCTTGGGCGACGGCATCACCGACAGCCCGGCGCGCGAAATTATCGGCGTCGTGGGCAGCGTCAAACGTAAGGGGTTAACCGCCGATACGGCGGCGCAGTTCTATCTGCCGCTGCCGCAGGCCATCATTCTCTCACCGGCCATCGTGATTCGGACTTCCGGCGATCCGGCCAGCATGCTGGGGCCGCTGCGCACGGTGCTGGCACAGATCGACAGCAACATTCCGCTCTACCGGATCAGCACCGTCGAGGATTACATCTCGCTGTCGGCAGCGCAGCCGCGCTTTCAGACCGTGCTGATTACATTCTTCGCGGTGATGGCGCTGCTTCTGGCGGCCGTCGGACTATACGCGGTGCTGGCTTACATGGTGGCGCAACGCACGCTCGAGATTGGCTTGCGGCTGGCGCTGGGCGCACAGCGGGAAAGTGTCGTCGGATTGATCCTGCGGCGAGGCTTGCTGCTGGCGGCCATCGGATTAGGCATTGGCGTTATCGCTTCGGTGATCTTGACGCGATTCTTGTCGGACCTGCTCTACGGAGTGAAGCCGCTCGATCCGCTGACGTTTCTCGCGGTAAGCGCGCTGCTGATGCTGGTGTCGCTGATCGCCAGCAGCGCGCCGGCCTATCGCGCGGCCAGGCTGGATCCGATGCGGACGCTGCGCGAGCAGTAAAGGAGCAGTTGTCAGTTGCGGTTGTCGGTTGTCGGTTGTTGGTTGTCGGTTGTCGTGGTTGGTCGTCGGTGGCTGCTGATCGGTGGCTAGTGCCTGGTGAACGATCACCATATCGCGACGACTGAGCCGCGAAGCGGCGACATTTGCGTTAGCCGTGGGCGTAAGCCCGCGGTAGCGATCGCGGCAATGCGATCGAGCCGCGAAGCGGCGGCATTTGGGTTAGCCGTGGGCGTAAGCCCGCGGTAGCGATCGCCGCAATGCGATCGAGCCGCGAAGCGGCGGCAGCAAGCCGGTGGTCAGCGTTTTCGCCAACGGCCGTGGGGTTGTCCATATCGTTCGCGACAGAAAGAGCCAGTCTCGCGTAGCGAGACGACAGAGCTTAGCCCAGCGCTTCAGCGCTGGGTAGCAACAGGTTTTGAGGGGTGAGCCCCTTCAGGGGCGACAGGGTCTCTCCCAAGGAGGACAGGATGGCAACGGAACGGATTCGCCAGGAAGTACCCGCATCGTTTGGACCCGACGACATCGCCCGCCACGTGGAACAGGGCTGGAGACTGGTCGCCGTTGAATGGGAACGCGATCGCACCGACGACGCGCCGCGCCCGGAGGAAGTTCCCTTTGGCTTACGGATCGCGCCGGATGCCCAGCATCTGGAAGACAATCCTGCAGAGCAGGAGATCCTGAAGCTGATGATGGAGCTCACCGTGCAGGATGGCCCCTACTACGCAATCGCCGAGGAACTCAACCGCCGCGGATATCGCACCCGCCAGGGCATGCGCTGGACGCCCATCTCGGTGTTCCAGATGCTGCCACGTCTCATCGAGGTGGGACCGAAGATCTTCGCCAGCGAAGAATGGCAGGAACGCCGCAAACGCCTGGCCAGAGCAATGTAAGTTTCGGGAGATAATCTGACCGGCTCAGGATAACTGTCGTTTGACAACGCCTTCGTTCTTATCGAGGGGCACCCGTGGATTCTCGAATCAGCGAGCGTTAAGAGGAATTGTCAGAACTATTCGGAATTTCACCAAATGAAAAGCGGTACAGCTCTTGCAGCTGTACCGCTTTCTTTGCGTCCATCTTGAGGGGTTGTTACCTGGACGTAAAACCGTATTGGTATTGATACTGGAGGCTGCGCATCGCATCCCGCATCGCCTGCTTCGAGATCTTCACTTTGCACTTAACACTGGGCACGGTTGGGGTGGTGACTTGCGTGTCGATGTCGATGGCGGGAATCGCCGGCATCGAAGGAATCTGCAGGTTCTCCAGCTTTTCCTGTGCGAGCTCCATCTTCACCTGGCTTGCCGCAATGCGTGCCTGAACCCGCTGGTCAAGATCGGCAGGCAAGGCAATCGCCAACGCAGCCGCCTGGGCGGCCGGATGCGCGTAGGCACGCATGTAATCTTTCTGCATCCGTATGGCTTCGTGCCGGGCACGTTCCGCTTGCTGCAGAGCCCGCTCACGTGCACAGCGCGAGATGGCGGTGTCCTGCCGCGCCATCTGCTCCGCGATGGTCGACTCCATGCCGGGCATATTCATCTCGGCCACAAGCTGGGCCTGTTCGGGCGGGTATCCGTGCTGAAAATGGCTGCGCACCCTCGCCACGGTCTGCGCCGCGGAGTTAGCCCAGCACCGCGCCGCCGCCATGGTCTTGTAATTTTCCGAGGGCTCGACCGACATCCGCTGCAACGCATGGAAGCCGCGGGAGAACACTGCGAAGGTCGCAATGATCGCCAAGGCCGCAACCAGGTATCTGCGCTCCATACTGCCTCCTCCATACCTAAGACGTGAGAGCCACAGGACAGTTAGAGACTTTGTGCTGAACTGCAGGGCTCCGGGTCCAATGTAAGCAATACACGTTGACGGCCATAGTTGGGAGCCTGCAACTCCTTGCGAATGAAAAGGTTTTACGGAATGCGATGGCGCGCGCAACCGCGGGAGCGTCCATCGGTAAAACCCGCTGTCCGCCTGCGGACAAATTCAGCCAAAGGATAGATTACGCAGAAACAGAGGAGGTGCTTTACCAGGCTGTAATCATGCCTGGCTCACCCTGAGTTCCAGACCGCGAAGTCAGCACCTGGTCAGCGAATTCGCGCAGCTCGACCCTAGCGGGTGGAGCGGGCGGTGGCGCACCAGGCTTGGGTCGCACGCAAGTGCTGTTCCCGGTTGAACAGGCGGCCACGGCAGCTGGTCGCCGACTCTTCCATCCTTCTCAACTCCTGTTGCAAGTGCAGAAGATTGTCGCGATATTCCGCCAGCTCGCGGCGAAGCTCGCCGTTCCTCACGCTGGGAAGGCCGCTCTGAAATAATGCGCCCACCGAGCGCAGAGTGCGTTCGATCTGGAGCATGGCCTTGAGTTCTTCTTCATTCCCTTCCACCGGCAAGCCGTCAAAACGCGTGAAAAAACTGCGAAAGCGTTCATTGGCATCGCGGAGCAGACTCCAGACTGGAAACCTCTTCTAGGCGCTCCATTCGCTTGCCGGACCTCCCTCCGAGATGGCGGCGGGTGCCGAGGGTGCGTCCGTCGTAGGTTGAAGAACGCGCTTGGCCTGCGCCCAGTTCTCCCGCACCTCCGACATGCAGCGAATCTGCTGCCGCATCAGATCGCTGGAGCCACGCATCTGCGCTTCCAGCAGCTTCGCCCGCACCACGTTGTAGAACTGCTCGAACTGCCGCGCGGCACTGCCTCCGTGCTCGAAATCAAGCGTGCCCTGCAACTGCTGCAGCACCATCAGCGCATGAGCGATCTGCGCCGAGCGATTTTCGATGTCGCTCTTCTGCATCGCCGTCAACGCCCGGCGCATGTCCTCGATGGCCGAATCGTAGAGAAGGATCACCAGCTCAATGGGAGTAGCGCCGCGAACCGCACTGTCCCGGTATCCTGTCGGGCATCGACTATGGTCTTCATTCGCCTCTCTCTAGCTGCTGCTGGAACTGCTACTAGCGCTGGGCAAGCTGCCCAGCTGGGCCGCGACCTGCTGCATTTGCGAGGGATACTGCTGCAGTAACGCATCGAGGTTGCTGTACTGGGTGGTCAGCTGCTCCTGCACCGCTGTCATTCGCACTTCGAAATCGTTGATCTGATTGGTCAGGCTCCGTGTTGGTCTGATTCAGACCATTGATGTCGGCGGCGACCGGGTCCCAGCGTCGGATCGGTCAGCTGCAGCATCTGCGTGCCGGCCGCCTGTCCCCATCCCGTGGTCGACTGAAAGAACTTCTGGACATCGGAGTAATTGCTGCTCAGCGCCGTGCTCAGATTGGCGCTGTTGATTTGCAGCGTGCCGTCGTCCTGCATCTCGATGCCCATCGATTGCAGGTTGACGTACTGCCCGACGCTGCTAGACGTGCCCGAGACCATGCTCAGCAAGCTGCTTTGCAGCGATCGCAACATGCTGTCGCCCGCCAGCACACCTTCGTTGCCGTCGTGCCGAGCGTGTACTGACCGTTGATTGAGCCGATCACGGCGTTGTAGGCGTCGACGAAATTCTGGATCGCCTGCGACGCCGTCGTCGTATCGGGCTGCACGCTGACCAGCACCGGCGTATTCGGGTCGGCCGCGCCCAGGCTCAAGGTCACGCCCGGAATCGCGCCCGTCAACGTGTTGGTGCCGCTGTCCACCGGCACGCCGTCAACCGTAAGCTGCGCATCCACTCCGGCCGACGCTGGTGAAACTCGTGGCCGGGCTGCTGACGTTCAGATTGCCCGCCGCGCCGGAAGTCTTGCTGACCAGCACCAGCCGCGAACCCTGCGAGTCGGTGACCACGCTGGCCGTCACGCCGTAGTTGCCGGTATTGATATAGCTGGCGGCCTGCTGCAGCGTGGTGTCGGTGGCGGGAATGTTGATGGTGTCGGTCTTGAGCGGATTGTTGGGATCGCTGCCGTACTTGACCACAATCTGCGCTCCGGCCAGCGACGTGCCCGAAGCAATGTAATCGGAATAGCTGCTGGAGATGGTCGCCAGATTGCTGACCGTGATGGAGTGCGTGCCCGCCAGTGGCCGTGCTGTCGGCGCTGGCCGATACGATCGGTCGAATCGCTTGATCCCGCGGTGTTCTGGCTGAAGGCGCCGTTGAAGTCCTTCAAGGCGTTCACGCTGTCGTACAGCGCGGTCAGCTGGGCGCTGATGTTGGTGAGCGCGCTGACCTGCGAGTTGATGGTGGCCTGCTGGTTCTGCAGCTGCACCTCGGGCTGCCGCTCCACCTGCATCAGCTCGCTGACCACGGTGCTGACATCGATGCCGGAGGTTTTGCCGCTGAAGGCGTCATTCACGTTGCTGACGATGCTGCTGATGGTGCTGCCGTAAAGACCGGTGCTGAAGGTACTCATGGTTTCTGCCCCCGCTCCTCTGGCAAGTCATGACAATCTACGACGCAGCATAGCGAGGAGAGAAGGGGGACCCGAAGGTCCCACCTTCTCCCCCGTGCAACCGGGTCCGCCGTTCACCTGCTGACGGCGGACACAGCCTACCTACTGGAGCAGCTTGAATACGCTCTGCTGCATCTGGTTCGCCTGCGCCAGGGCGGAAATACCCGTCTGGCTCAGGATCTGGTACTTGGTCAGGTTCGCCACCGTCTGCGTGATGTCGGCCGCCTGAATGCCGTCCTGCGCAGACGACAGGTTCTGGGTCTGGTTAGCCATGACGTTGCTGGCTGCCTGCAGACCGGTTGGTGCCGGCGCCGATGGAACCGCGCAACGCAGCGACCTGCGAAATCGCGTTGTTGATATCGGTAAGAGCCGACTGCGCAGTGCCGCAGTCTGCAGGTTGTCGTTGGAAATGCTGATGCCGTTCATGTTGCTGCTGTCGAAGGTACCCAGGGTCACGCCGATGGTGCTGCTGCCGGCAGTCGTGGAGTCGCTCAGGTACACATCCATGGTGCTGGAGTTGGTGGTGTTGGTCAGCGTTTCCGCCGCCGCGTCGGTGCCGATCTTGAGGGTGTTGGTAGCGCCGGCGCTGGCCAGCGGATCGGCAGCGGTGCCCCGATTCTGAGTGTCGGTTACGACCAGGTTGCCGGTATTGTCCAGGGTGGCAATCAGGCCTTTGCCCGAACCGTTGACGTCGTTGATCAGATCGCCCACCGTGGCATCGCCGCTGAACGTAGCGTGGTGTAAGCGGGCGTGGCCAGCGTGGTGTCCCAGTACTTGACCGAAAGATCGCCGCTGATGGTGGTGGCGGTTCCAGCCGGGGTGGTGACCGCAGTAGTGAGCTGGTTGTTGTTGGTCGAGCCGCCCTGGAAAATTGCCGAGCCGTTATACGTGGTATTGGTGCCGATGCGGTCGATTTCGGCTTTGATCGACTGAAACTCCGAATCCAGCGCCTCGCGTTGCGAGCCGTCATTGACCGTGCCGTTGGCCGATTCGGTGGCCAGGGTCACGGCGCGGTTCAGCAGGGTGGTGACCTGCGACAGGGCGCCGTCGGCGACCTGCAGCTTGCCCACACCTTCATTGGCATTCATTGCCGACTGGGTTAGGGCGGTGACGTTGGCCTGTAATCCGTCTGCAATCGCCAGGCCGGCTGCGTCGTCTGCGCCGGAGTTGATTCGCGAGCCCGAAGCCAACTGCTCCAACGTCTTCTGCAGGTTTGCCTGAGTGATGGACAGCTGGTTCTGTGCGGCAAGGGATGGAATGTTGTTCAGAATACTGATTGCCATGGAATAGCTCCTCTCTCAGTTCCACCTTGCCCGAGTTCGGACTCGAGTTCGTTCCCGCAGATGTGCTGCCGGGGCTTTTTCTGACCGGCGGAACCTTTTGCATGTCAACCACTCCATCGGCGCTCACGCACTCCGGCTTTAATCGGACTGCTGAAAAACTTTAGTCAGACGCCTCTCGCCGCAAGCCTGGCATGCCGAGCTGCAAGTCCCCCTCTACCCGAACCACCCGTTTTACGAAGTTTTTTTCGCAGCCGGTTCGTCCAGCCTTGCCCCTCCTGTTCTTCCGCGGACTTCGTTTCTCTGGAAAATTCTCATGCCGCGCGCCGGCTGACAGTCCCCTGGAAACAGGTGCAAGCGTCTGATTCCACGACACGGTTGAAGCGCTTGGGCAAGTTTTGCCGATGTCTTGCTCTGATCCACGCCCCCGGCGGAGGAGTCTGCATGATTCAGCTCACCCGCTTGAACAACACCCGTCTGGCGGTCAACTCCGACCTCATCAAATATGTCGAGGAGGCGCCGGACACGGTCATCACGCTGTTGAACGGCGAGAAGCTGGTAGTGCGCGAAACCACCGAGCAAGTCATCGAACGGGTGCGCGACTTCCGCCGCTCCGTCCTGATCGCCGAGCTCCGGAGCGCTTCCTCACCTGTCGACCGGCCGAGTGCTGCCGAGTGCGAGCAGCCCGGAAGGACCCGTCGCGTGGATAAGAGCAGCTTCATCGGGATACTGGTCGGGACTCGGCGGCATCGTTGCCGGACTGCTGCTGGAAGGCGGCAAGCTGTCGCAGGTGCTGCAGCCCACGGCCGCCATCATTGTCTTCGGCGGAACGCTGGGCGCGGTGTTGCTGCAATTTCCCTTGTCGGTGGTGGGTGCAGCCTTCCGCCGGCTGGTGCAGGTGTTCTTCGAGCACAAGCGGGAGCCGCAGCAGATCGTGCAGCAACTCATTGCGTTTGCCGACAAAGCTCGCCGCAACGGCATGGTTTCGCTCGACGCCGACCTGCCGCAACTGCAAGACGCCTTCCTGAAGAAGTCGCTGATGCTGGCCGTGGACGGCACCGAGCCGCAGGAGTTGCGCAAGATGATGCAGCTGGAGATCGACAATCAGAGCGAATACGAGGACAACATTCCCAAGGTCTTCGAGTCGGCCGGAGGATTCGCGCCCACCATCGGCATCATCGGAGCGGTGCTTGGCCTCATCCAAGTCATGCAGCACCTGGACAACATCAACGAAGTCGGCAAAGGCATCGCCGTCGCCTTCGTGGCCACGGTCTACGGCGTCGGCTCGGCCAACCTCTTCTTCCTGCCCAGCGCCGGAAAGCTGCGCTGGCGCATTCGCGAAGAGCAGATCGTGCGCGAGATGACGCTGGAGGGCGTGATCTCGATTCTGGAAGGCATGAATCCGCGCATGCTCGAGACCAAGCTGGTCGGCTTTCTGCAGGACGCTCCCAAGCAGACAGCGCCGCTGACCAGGTCGTGGCGATGAAGGACCGCCGGCGCGCGACCTTCCATCAGCCACGATCGCTGGCTGGTTTCCTATGCCGACTTCGTCACCCTGCTGTTCGCCTTCTTCGTGGTGCTGTATGCCACCGCCCAGATCGACAAGCAGAAAAGCTATGCGGCTTTCGAATGCGATCGACTCTGGCTTCCAGGAACTCGGCGTGTTTCAGAACGGACTCCCCGACGCACGGTCTCGGCAGCGATGTCGTCGTCGGCAGAAGGCTTGTCGCGGCACAACCAGTCCCAGCCACGCCCTCGGCACAGGACATCGCTCGGCAGCAGGAGCTTCAACGCCATCCGCGACGAACTGGAACGCGCCCTGGCTGCTGAGATCAAGCAGCAACGACGTAGCCTTGCACATGGACGCCGACGGCCTGGTGGTGAGCCTGCGCGAGATGGGCTTCTTCGACAGCGGTTCGGCCAGCATCAAGCCGGGTGCGCAAGGATGCCTTCGGCCGCGTCGCCCGGATCCTGCACGAGCACGGCTGCTCGGTCCGGATCGAAGGCCATACCGACAACGTGCCGATTCACACCTCGCAGTTCGCTTCCAACTGGGAACTGTCGACCGCGCGCGCCACCGGGCTGGTGAAAGCTTTGATCGAGCGTACGACATTTCCGCCGACCGGCTTTCAGCGGCCGGATATGCCGAGTTCCATCCGGTTGCCTCGAACGACGATGTTAAAGGACGGCAACTCAATCGCCGTGTGGATGTCGTCATCCTCCGTACCGGACGCTCGCCCAGCCCTGCCCCTTCGGCGCCCGCGGCGGCTGGAAGCGAAAGCGCAACCGGTCCGTAACCGGCGCAGCGCCCTCCAGCCCCGCTGCATTGCTGCCGTGCTTACACCGATACCTTTGGAAGTTTCGCTTCCTGCCCCACAACCCCATTCAGCGCCTCGGAGACGCGCGACAACAAAGCATGCACCGTGAAAGGCTTTTGGATGTGAACGGCTGACGTCAGTTTCGTCTTCCTCAGGACTTCCTGCTCGGCATATCCCGACATGAAAACGGTGACCAGGTCTGGTGCTGGCTCAGCATGCGATGAGCCAGGTCTGCGCCATTCATCTCCGGCATGACAATGTCGGTCAGCAATAAATCGATCTTTCCCGGGTGCTCTCGGGCAATCTGCAGAGCTTCCCGCGCATTGCCGGACCCCAGCACCTGGTAGCCGGCGTGCGACAACACTTCGCCGGTTATTTCGCGCACGATGGACTCATCCTCGACCAGCAGGATCACGGTGGAGTTCGTGGTCTGCGCATTCATGGGACTTGACATGTTGGCCTCATCGGACTTCCTGCAACCTCCTGACTAATGCAAGAACAGCGCCAACTTCTTCGCGCCCGATGAACTGACGCTAAGTCTGCAAGCCTCAGCATGATGCGAAGAAAAGGCGAATCTGGACATTCCTCCGAAGTGGCCGGAGATGGGAATGGTTCCGGAATCGGTGCTCCGCTTCGGGAAGCAGCGATGGCAGACTGCCAAGCCAGATGCGTCGGATATGTGACTTGCAGGTTACGGACTGCCAAATAAAAACGGGCGGCTTGGTTAGTCCGCCCGTTCCCACCACGATATTTTAATTAGCCGTTATCTATTGAACCTTGCGTGCGGTGCGATCACGTCAACCTACATCGAGCGGGAAGCGTCCTTGCGTACCTTGCCCTGCTCCTCAGCCAGCAACTCTTCAATTTGCGAAATCAAAGCGTTGGGGCCGTCGTCCTTCGAGACTACGCGATCGATCGCATCTCCGTTGCCGGAATAATAGTAGGGCGACAACATCACGGTTATGA
The DNA here is from genome assembly GCA_963698845.1 of uncultured Acidobacteriaceae bacterium. Classification (GTDB taxonomy): domain Bacteria; phylum Acidobacteriota; class Terriglobia; order Terriglobales; family Acidobacteriaceae; genus Bog-257. Next base: position 521,734 of record CAVOSH010000002.1, on the reverse strand, counting down.
CTTCCGGGCACACACCCTTTATCTGTTTCGCCAGTCGTTCAAAGTCGGTCCCGGAATCGTTATTGTCCATCAGTAACATGTCGGGACACCGATCCTTGACCATGGTCTTGGCGTCCTCAAGCGAGGTTGTGCGCCAAGACGACATACCCGAAATGCTCCAGCAAGAGTCTTCGCACCTGCAGCATGTTGCTGTCGTAACACAAACAGAGAATCTCTTTACGGCGTGGTTGCATGTACACTCCCGGACTGATCGCTGTTGTCATCATGGTGTGCCTTTGTCGCGAGCTCGAGACTGTCCATGTCTGCCGCTGTGGGGCGGCAATACTGGGGTGATGAGTGCAACGGCAGTGCCAAATGCACATGCCTCAGAATCAGCAGTTTAGGGGGGAGCCAAGAATGGTTGTCCGGAAAGATTTACCGGGGGGAGGAAAGCCATTCACGGGCCAGCAGATGGCTGTGAATAACTTCGGACATCATGACGTTACCAGGTGGTTATGATTCCACCCCGCAAGTGCGTACATAGTTTGCAGTTGTTTCAATCGCCAGACGGTAAGCCGCCTGCTCAGCCGCACATTTGTGGTCTTCGGTGGCGCCTAAGACTCGCTCCATCGCTTGTCCCACAATGCCATAGCACCGGGCCAGCAACTCATCGGTCTGGCCGGGAATTCGACTTCCCTGTAGCTCGAAGTATGACCCCACCAGTGTGCCGCACGTGGACAGAAACCAGGGCGCTACGAACTTTCTTTTCTCTGAAAGAAAATTTCTCGCCGACTCGCTGACGGCATTGAAATCGGCTTCGACGACGACTTCAGCCATCACCCCACCGTAGTTGTCATCGTTCACTGCATGGCTGCCCGAGGTGAGAAGCAAGACGTCCGCTTCCACGCTCATCGATTCGGCGCGGCTGAGGTGTTCGGCCTCGGGATATCCCAACAGCACCGGCTCCTGCGCCAGGCGCGTGGCGACATCTTCCAGAATCAAGCCGTCGGCTCGATAGATGCCGCCGGACGTATCGCTGAGCGCCACGATCCGCATGCCCGCACGCGCCAGCCGCTGGCTGGCGGCGCGTCCCAGGGCGTTGAACCCCTGGATCGCAACTTTAGCGCCGATGGTTGCGCGCCCCGCGTGGTGAAGTGCCGTGGAAATGAGAGCCGCGATGCCTTCAGCGGCAAACGCATCGTGATCGAGTCCGCCCATGGAATCGGGCTTGCCGCTGACCCTGACGTTACTGGAATTACGCAAACGCGCCGCCAGCCGTCCCACGAATTCGCGGCAACAGCCCTGGCCGGGAAACAACACGGAGCCGTTTCGGCGTTGATCCAGTTGGCGGGCGAGCGCCGGGATGATCGCGAGCAGCTCCCTTTCGCTCCACTCCGCCGGATCGCAAACCAGTCCATACGCCGCGCCGCCGAACGGCAGTCCTAACAGCGCCGACTGCCAGGTCCTCTCCATGCCCGTGGCGCGGCAGTCGCGCCGCTGCAGCCCGGAAGCCAGCGCAAGGCTTCCGGCTGCGCATCCCGGCATCTCGCTATGACGAACCGTAAACAGCGGTACGCATACCGCGTCGCCAGAGTCGCGCACGATCTGCAAATAGGAAGTGCTCTCTTCCACCGGATGACGCAGACGCTGCACGATCCACGGCTCCAGATCGAGCTGCGCGGCGCTCTCCTCAAAGGCCAGCAGCGGCCGCGAAACGGATTCGCTCCGGGTGGATTTTCGCACCAGCATTTCAGTGTCTAGGCTCGCCATGATCAAACTCCAAGGGACCTCGCACGATTGCGAGGTCCCTGATGGCCCGGATCAGACTGCGATCTCAGGCCTGCGCTGGCAGTCCTGCGTTGGACATCCACCGGTACGCCGGCTTCTCCGGTGCTTTCGGCAGGATGTCCAGGTAGATGACTGCGTAGCGGAACGCCATCACACCGGCGGCGATCACCAGTACGCTCGACGCCAGCTCGCTCCACTTGGGCACGTAGTGCGTGCCCATCGCGGCTTGCATCGAGTTGATCGACACGTTGATGCGGTCCACCATGAAGCCGGCAACCACGAACGCGCGAGGCCCAGTACAGCCGCTCCGGGTTCGAGCGCACGCTCTCAAAGCTGAGCAGCGTGATGGGGATGGCGAGGAAGAGCACCACCTCCAGCCAGAAATATCCGGCTTCGGTGGTGCGCTGGAAGGCGTAGCCCAGTGCCTGGTTGGAGATCAGGTCCAGGAACTTGAAGAACGCGTAGACGATCAGCAGCATCTGGATCATGCGGCCGCAGTCGCTGAGGATGCTGAAATCGATGCGCACATTCAGCGAGCGCATGCACAGGTAGATCGCCATCACGGTCAGCGCCAGCCCGGCCGGTATTGCCGACAGGTAGAACATTGCGTGCATGTAGGGCGAGTACCACAGCGGATGGATCTTGCCGCGGGCGATCAGGAACAGACCGCCCAGGTAAGACTGGTGCATCGAGGACAGCAGCACGCCCGCCAGCACGACGGCGATCAGGATCTTGTGATGGTAGTGCATCACGTCTCGCGCAAGGGCTTCCACGGCAGCTTCTCGATGAGCGCCGGCGCGAACTCGAACGTCAGCACCGTGGTGTAGGTCATGATGCAGATGCACACATCGAACAGCACCGAGCGGTGGTTCCACATCACGATGGGATGCCAGAAGCGCCAGGGCAAGCCGATCTCGTAGAGGTAGCCGACGCAGACCGTCAGGTAGCCGAGGAAGGAGATGAGGATGGCCGCGCGCAGAATTGGCCGGTAGCGTTCCATGCCGAGCAGCTAAACCGCGGCGCTGATGCCGAAGCCCGCGGCCGACAAGCCCACGCCGCACAGCGTGCCCAGCCCGACCCACAAGCCCCAGGGCATCTGGTCGCTGAGGTTGGTGCTGGCCCGGAAGCCTTCGAAGAACCGGATATACGTCGCATACATTCCGCGTGACAAATATGATGGCTACGATGACGCGCCACAATGTGATTTGTTCTTTCATTCGCGCGATCATGGCTAGCTCCTTTCCCCTTTGATCTTGTTGATCGCCGACTGCTCTTCGGCTTCGGCCAGCGCTACTTCACGGCGGCGCTGCGTTACCCAGTACAGCGCCGAAAGAATCGTTCCGCCCATGATCACTACCTTGGGCGAGTCACCCAGCGCGCTCGCGGTCAGCGTCGGCATCGGCTGATTGCCGCTCGGCGCCGGCTTGAATCCCAGCTTCTCGAAGGGCACGTCGGAGACGAACAGCACGCTGCCGCCGCCGAGCTCTTCCACGCCCCAGATGTGCGGGACGTAAGACGAATCGCTGCGAATGCGGCTCCAGGCTTCGTTGATCAGGTCGTCGCGATCGCCGAAGACCGTCGCCTGCACCGGGCAGGCTTCCGCGCAACGCTGTCGGCTTGCCGGCCTTCACGCGGTCGACGCACATATCGCACTTCTTCACGAAGGGCGCCAGCTTGGTCCACTGATACCGCGGCACCTGGTAAGGGCAGGCCAGCATGCAGTAGCGGCAGCCAATGCATTTGTCGGCGTTGTAGACCACCGGGCCGAGCGCGGTCTTGCCGATCGCGCCCACCGGGCAGGCCGAAGCGCATGCCGGATCTTCGCAGTGCATGCACAGCTTGCGGACAAACTTGTCGCTGCGCGCTTCCACCACGGTTAAGGCGGTGTCCGAGAGAACCGGTTCCGGGTCGGTGCTGAATCCGTGGAGCTGCTTGCAGGCGGTCTCGCAGCTTAAGCAGCCGATGCAGCGCTTGATGTCGATGAGAAGTGCTTTTTCCTTTGCCATGGCTTCCTCCTTAGGTTTCTCCTTTCTCTAGGTCAGGAAGAACTCGTGTACCAGCTCATGCTGCGTGCTGTTGTCGACCAGGAAGAGCAGGCCTTTAACGGGCAGGCCGCCATCCTGTGCCAGCGCGGGCGTGAGCTGCTGGACCATGGCTCCGATGCGAGTGAGGCTGTTCTGCAGCCACGGCAAAACCACCGTGCCCTGCAGAAGGTTCTTGACGTTGGTGGCCATCTCCGGCGCTTTGACGACGCACACCCATCCGTTCTTGTAGGGGTCGTCGATGATGAGGTTGGGGTTCTTCAATACTTCGTGATTCACCGAGACCAGCACGCCTTCCACCGGCGAGAGCATCTGGATGGTGCGGCCTTCGCGCGTGACGGTGCACAGCGGCTGACCCTGGCGGACCCAGCGGTTCAGGTCGGCTACTTCGATGGAGTCGATCTTGCCAAACAGGTTTCCGGCGAAAGCATCGATGCCGACGCGCGCGTTCTGCCGGCCTTCATCCACCACCCAGGTGTGTCCGGGATGGAAGCAGTAGCCCTGCGGAATTTCGAAACCACCCTGCTTGATCATGAAGGGCGCAGGCGCATTGATTTTCTTAGCGGGAGCGACTTGCAATGTGTTCACCGCGTCCTCGGGACGGCGGAAGTACATAACGGTAAGAATCAGTAAGAATGTCAGCAGAACGAATAGGATCGACATACAGGGCCTCCTGGCAGGAGTGGATAAAGTGGCGTCGCGCTCCACGGTTGGTAGTGCACGTGGAGGGCACATGGCCTTCCCAGAAGAGGCTGTGGATCTAAAGGAGATAGCGGAAAGATGTCAATTCAGGAAGCGGCACCACTGCGTTTTGCAGCGATACCTTCGCATTTTGCAGTAGAGCAATTGGCAGCGTAAATCACGTATCGTGTGGAGCAAATCGAAGAGTTTGGCGGTCGCGCCCGGGCGCCTAATGGCCGAACCAGGTTAAGATGTCTAGCTTCAAACTGTGCAGGCGCCTCCGAGTGTAAGGACCCAGATCATTCCACCATTCGCCCTTCCAGTTGATGACGTCGCGATCCGGAGGGGCGGGGGGCGGTAGGTGGATGAGTTGAGCGTTGCGGTAGCAAGATCGCTCCTGCTCCACTTCGCCGAGCGCACCGTAAGCGTGGCCCATATTCGCCCACACCTGCACCTTCAGAGGATTGTCGTCGGAGAGGGCCAAGACAATTCGGTAGTGATGAATCGCGTCCGCATAGTACCCGCGCTGCTGCTCGAGATAGGCCGCACGTAGACTCATCGAAACGTCGTTCGGGTGCTTGTGCATCGCCAGCAGAAAGTACCTTATCGCGTCGTCGTACTTTCCCTGTTCCTGAAAGAGGGTCGCCAACACCTGTTCGGCCACCCAGTTGTTTTTGCTGATTGCATCCGAATGCTTCCACATGACAATGCTGTCTTTCCAATAACCTGTTTGTATCCAGGTCAGGAGGGTGAGCAGGATAAGCGCTGAGATGCTCAGGGCCGGCACAATGCGCTTGGGTAACTGATTAGCAAGGGCCCAGTCGCTGATCGACCAGCAAACAACAATGAAGAGCCCAATGTAAGCGAGGTAGGCGTACCGGTCGGCCATGGCCGGTGCGTCTATTTGCACCAGCCCAATCATGGGGAAAAGAGTGCCTAGAAACCAGAACCAGCCGACGGGCAAGTAGCGGATCGCTCTAAACCGGAGTACCAGAGCCGTTACTGCAACAAGAATGGCCAGCGCAATCCACACCGACAACCATTGCAACCCGTATCCCGGATGAGGATAGAGGTAGGCCAGGTGGAGCGGCCAAAAAGCCTTTCCGGCGTATCGAACGTAACAGACCATTGCGTTTCCCAAACGCAGTGGAAACGTGTAGGGCTGATTGCCTTTGTGCTCGGCAACGCTGGTGATGACGGCATCACCGGCCGCGATGACAAACAAAAGGGTTTTCTCTTTGACGAGTTCACGAAAACTCCGCTCTCTGCCGGGTGGAGGATGGTCCTGGTCCTTAGCCCCCGCCCCGAACCGGCACAGCGGCCAGTAGTCCCACAGCAGCAGAGCGAAAGGAAACGTGATCGCCTGGGGCTTGGCCAGCAACGCCATTCCATAGAAGGTGGCGACGGCCAACATCCTTGTGCGCGCCGGCCGCCGGACATACCAGCCATAAGCTCCCAGCGCCACCAGGAAGAAGGCGGTGCTGAGCAAAGTCTTGAGTTCGGAGATCCACGCTACGTTCTCGACGTTCACCGGATGGACCGCAAATAGCGCAGCCACCATGAAGCTGCGGCCACTGAAATCCGTGGCGCGATACAGCACCCAGAAAAGCAAAACTACATTCAGCGTGTGCAAGAAGAGGTTGACGACGTGATGCCCTGCCGGGTTCGTCTGGAACAACCGAACATCGATGCTGTGCGCCAGGAAAGCCAGCGGGTCGTAGTTGAGCGCGAATGTATGCGTGAAAGCCCACCTCACGGTTCCCCAGTTCAACGGACCAGTGACGTGGATGTTGGCAAACACATAACTCCCGTCATCTACGTTGAAGTACGGCAAGGAATGAACCCGAGAGTAGGCAAGCACACAGAGCGTAATGAGGAGGGAGACGAGGGCTAGCATCTTCCGGCCCGAGGCGTGGCAATCCGAAGGGTGATACGAGTGAAACTTCGCGAGCGTGGCTCCGCCGAAACTCACTGCACACTCCGAGTATCGCAGGGGAGCGACTGCAAATATGTCTGGTAATGCCTCGGTTTATTTAGAGCGGCCGCGTGGCTTGAGAAATAGGAATGAGGTTAGGGAAGAAACTTAGATTAAAAATCCCAAACCATAATGCTGAAGCGCGCGCCATATCACGAATGTGAATGGATGGGGCGGAAATCTATGATTTTTCTAAATATTGTCGCTCGATTTTACTAGAAATGCGTTACGGATGGTAAGGGTCGGTTCAGACACTCTGTAACGAACAAGCCAACGTGCAGGGTCCGGAATCGAGAACCGTGTCGATTGACGCGGGATTCCCGATACTAGTCAGAAGATTTTTTCAACCGCCTCATCAGCGAAGTCGGATGGATGCCGAGGATTCTGGCGGCGTGGGTTTTATTTTGTCCCATCGCGTTCAACACGTCGCTGATGTAGCGGTCTTCCAGCTCTTTCAGGCTGACGAACTGATCGCCGGTGGGCGAGACATCGTACTGCGACAGCTTTTCGTCAATGATGTCAGGCTCGTCGTGGTAATCGCGAACTTCTTCCGGCAACGCGTCTTCGTCGATCTCGTCTTCGCTGGACAGAATCATGGTGCGCTCGATCACGTTGCGCAGCTCGCGGATATTGCCCGGCCAGGGATATTCCTTCAGCAACTCAGCGGCAGCAGGTGTGTAGCCAACGAAGCTCTTCTTCAGTTCCTTGTTGAAGAACTGCATGATGTCGAGAGCCAGCGGCAAAATGTCTTCGCGGCGCTCGCGCAGCGGCGGGATGAACAGCGGCACCACGTTGAGCCGGTAAAACAGGTCCTCGCGGAACTCGCCGGCCGCAACGGCTTCCTTCAGCACCTTGTTCGTCGCCGCAACGATGCGCACATCGACCTGGATCGGCTTAGTCCCCCCCAGGCGATTGAAGATTCCCTCTTCCAGCACGCGCAACAGTTTGGCTTGCAGGCTGGCCGAGGTGTTGCCGATCTCGTCGAGGAAGAGCGTTCCACCGGAGGCTTTCTCGATGAGGCCTTCCTTGCGGCGGCGCGCGTCGGTAAAAGCGCCCGGCTCGAAGCCGAAGAGTTCGCTCTCCAGCAAGGTGTCAGGCAGGGCCGCGCAGTTCAGGCTGATCAGCGGCGCCTGCGCGCGTGAACTGTTGTAGTGAATCGCCTTGGCCAGCACTTCCTTCCCGGTTCCGCTTTCGCCTTGAATGAGGATGGTGGTGTGGTCGCTTTCCGAAGCCCGGCGGGCCATGTGCAGGACCTCTCGCATGGCAGGACTCTCAGTCACCACACGCCCGAAATCGTAACGCCCCTTGGCATGCTCCACGGTGTCGCGAACGCGCACCCGCAGCGCCAGCATCTCGGTAGCGCGCTGGATGGTGTTCACCATGTCGGCGATGTGGAAGGGCTTGATGAGGAAGTCGTAAGCGCCCAGCTTCATGGCTTCCACGGCGCGGTCCACCAGGTGGTAGGCGCTCATCATCACCACGATCATGGCCGGCGAAGTTTTCTTCGCCTGCCGCAGAACCTCGATGCCGTTGATGCCCGGCAGCACCACGTCCAGCAGCGCCAGGTCGGGCTTATCTTCGGCAACGATCTTCAGCGCCTCTTCTCCGCTGCCGGCAGAAAACACATCGTAGCCTTCGGCTTCCAGCGCGCGGCCGATGGTGCGCAGCGTCAGCGCCTCGTCATCGACAATGAGAATGGAATGCTGCATGACTAGACGATCACCTCCTCGGTGTGCTGCACCAGCTTGCCTGCCTGCCGGATGGGCATGGTAACGCGCACCGTGGTGCCGTAGCCGGGAATACTTTCCACCTGGATCTCGCCCCCGTGGCTGCGCACATAGCTTTGCGTGATGCTGAGCCCCAGGCCGGTTCCGCGCCCGCGCTTGGTGGTGAAGAATGGTTCGAAAACATGCGGCAGGATGTCGGCCGGAATGCCGGAGCCGGTGTCACGCACGCGCAGTTCGATGAACTCGGCGAACTTCACCTTGTCGGCGAGGATGGTGATGCGGCCGCCGGGCGCCGTGGCTTGCGCCGCGTTCAGCAGCAGGTTCATCAGGATCTGCGAGAGCTGGTTGGAATCGGCGGTGATCGCGGGCAGGTCGGGAGGAATGCAGTTCTGCAGCTCAATCTGGCGGAACATCGGCTGATGGCCGACAAAGTTCAGGGTCTCATCGGCCAGCCGCCGCAGGCTCACCTTGCTGAGCGTCAGCGGACCGGGACGCGCGTAGTCCAGCAGACCGCGCACCGCCAGCGAAATCCGCTTGGCGCCTTCGATGCATTGGTCGATCTCTTCGCGACGTTCGTCGTCGGCCTCGCGCCGCTCCAACTCCAGGTGCGACAGTATGCCGAGCAGCGGATTGTTGATCTCGTGCGCAGCGCCCAAGGCGAGCTGCGCCAGCGAGGCGAACTTTTCATACTCGGAGAGCTGCGACTCGAACTGCATCTTCTCTTTCGCCAGCTCGCGCTCTTCTTCCAGACGCTTGACCAGTTCCTGCTGCGCCACGTTGCGCTCGTATTCGCGATGGTCGGCCAGCTCGCGCAGACTAGTCAGTTCGACTTCGGCAGCTTTGACGCGAGTGCGTGAAAAAATTGCGACGAGGATTGCCAGGGTGAAGCCCAGGGAGAGTCCGCCCCATTGCCCCCCATTGTTGAAGTGGGGAACCGCATCGGAGGCGGTGCAGGTCGCACGAAAGATGGCGGTTACGCCGATTGCGAGGACGCCCCGCCGGCAAAAGACGATAAGCTGCGAGACGCTGCCGGAAGTGCGTCGTTGGTGCGGTCGGGCAGTCAGAAGTTTTGAGAGGAACATTGACCTCTCCTTTATGACCTTCGCCCAGCATGGCCAAAGGAGCAGTGACCGCAATCACCCGCAGAGGTGATGGCTGGGCAGGAGCAAAGTCCAGTCGGCAATGCATCTGTAAGCCGGCCAGCCGTTAAACTCTCGCTCGACTTCATTTCTGTCTCAAGCTGCGGTAGCGTTAGTACAGGATTTCGATACTCCCGGGGCGAAGCTCATGATCAAACCCTCTACTAGAGCCAAGGCTATTGCGACCGCAACCGCCTGGATTTTTCTGCTGAGCCAGGGCTTTGCCGTCACTGCCGGACCCCAACTGCCTGATCCCGGCAGGGCTCCCATGAGCCGCCAGCAGCAGATCCAGCTGGGCTTCCAGGCAGCCGCACAGGTTTACAAGCAGATGCCGGTGCTGCCCGACGATAGCCCGGAGACGCAGTATATCCGCAGGCTGGGGGAAAAGCTGGTCGCTCAAATACCCGCACAGTATTCCTGGCCCTTCCAATTTCACGTCATCCCCCAGAAGGAGATCAATGCCTTCGCCTTGCCGGGCGGCCCCATGTTCGTGAATATCGGGACGATCACCGCGGCCTCGAGCGAGGCGGAACTGGCGGGCGTGATGTCGCACGAGATGGCGCACGTCTACATGCAGCACTCGGCCAAGCAGGCGGGCAAGACGCAGACCACCGCGGCGATTGCCGGTATCGCCGGCGCGATTCTGGGAGCGGTGACTGGCGGCAGCATCCTCGGTCAACTGGCGCAGGCAGGCATCCAGTTCGGCGCCCAGGGTGTGATCCTGAATTACTCGCGCGCCGATGAAGCCCAGGCCGATGCCGTGGGCGCGATCATTATGTACAAGGCCGGCTATAACCCGCAGGCGCTGGCCGACTTCTTCCAGAAGCTGGCCACCCAGGGCGGCGAAGGTCCGCAGTTCTTGAGCGATCACCCCAACCCCGGCAACCGCGAGCAGGCCATCCAGCAGGAGATCGCAAATTGGCCGCCGAAGCGCTACATCACGGCCAGCACGGCCTTCGACGCCGCCAAAAAACACGCGCAGAGCTTGCAGGTTTACACTGCGCAGCAAATTTCGGCGGGCGCCAAGAGCGGGCAGTGGGCGAGTCTGAACAAGCAGAATGGAGCTGTGTTCCAGGCGCCTGCGGGAGTGGCCGTGAACACGCCCGCTGCGGAGCAAAGCCCGGCGAGCGCGCCGGCAGCTCCGGTGTCGCTGCAGGATGTTCTGCCCAGCTCGAGGCTGGTGACTACCGACCTGGGCCCGTTGAAGATTTCCTATCCCGATAACTGGCAGCTGGTGGCGCCCTCGCAGCGTGGCGCGGATGTACGCATCGCACCCCAAGCCGGGGTGAGCGGCAACTCCATTGGCTACGGCGTGCTGCTGAACGGTGTGCGGCCGCAGGGCGGCGAAGATTTCGATCAGCTGACCCATGAACTGGTGCAGGCGCTGGTGAAGGATGGCGGCGATCTGCACACCACGGGCAGTGCTCAGAGCATCGACGTCGCGGGCTCGGAGGGACGCTCGATCATGATGGAGTCGACCTCGCCGTTTCCCGACGCGAAAGCTCAGCCGCAGAGAGAACGCGATTGGCTAGTCACGGTTCCGCGCGGCGACGGTTCCATGCTGTACTTCGTCTTCGTCGCGCCGCTGTCGCAGTTCCAGCAATTTCAGCCCACGTACTACAGCATGCTGAACAGCATCAGGCTGAAGTGAGGGAAGTAAACGGGTGCCCAGGGTCTGGCGGTTTTCGAGACCCTGGGGAGAGATTGCTCATCCTGAGCGGAGTGAGGACACAAAGTGTCCGCACGAAGTCGAAGGACCTTCTGTCCCGCACCGGGTACCACTGCCCGCGAACAGCAGGTCCCGCCGCTCCGGCGGGCTAAAGCTGGCCCGCCTACGGTCGGGATGACAATCAAGAATTAACGGGAAAGGACAATGCCGTCCGACTACTTGGCTTTGTTATCGCCCAGCTCGCGGGCCACGCTGTCCAGCACGCCGTTGATGAACTGTACCGACTCCGGCGTGGAATAGCGGCGGGCGATCTCCAGCGATTCGTTGATGACCACCGGCCGAGGCGTCTGCGGGAAGCCGAGAAACTCAGCCACGCCGGCGCGCAGCAGGTTGCGGTCGACCGCGGCCATGCGGTCCATGCGCCAGTGCTCGGCGTTGCGCTCGATGATCTGGTCAATCTCTTCGCGGCGCTCGCAGGCGATGCGGAACAGATCGTCGGAGAAGCCGCGAACTTTTTCGTCGAGATCCTTGCGCTCGCTCCAGAAGGTGCTTCGAACCTGGTCAAGGTCCTGTTTGCCCATATCCAGCTGAAACAGCATCTGCAAGGTAAGTTCGCGCGACTTGCGACGCGTGCCGGTCTTGCTCATTGCCGGCCATCCGTGGTCGAAGCACCGTCGCGTTTTTCATGCTCAGCAGAGACTGCAGCAGCCGTGCCTTCTGAATGGTCATCCCCAGCAGAGGCCCTCACCCCTTTTGAATTGTCATCCCGAGCGGAGCGCAGCGCAGTCGAGGGATCTGCTTTTTGTTTTCCGCGGCGGGACCGCTTCGGCATACTCTGCCGCAGCGAAGCCATCTCCACCGCCGCCAGTCCGGCTTCGAAGCCTTTGTTCCCGGCCTTCAGACCCGCGCGATCAATCGCCTGCTCCAGCGTGTCGCAGGTCAGGACTCCGAACGCATGCGGCACTCCAGTCTCCTGCGCCGACTGACCGACGCCGCGGGTGACCTCATTGGCGATGACCTCGTAGTGCAGCGTGCCTCCGCGCAGCAGGCATCCGATACATACCACAGCGTTGTATTTGCCGCTCTCAGCAAGCTGGCGCGCTGCGGTTGGAATCTCGAAGGCACCGGGCACGTGCACAATCGTCATGTCCTCGGATTTCGCCCCGCACTGGCGCAGAGCTTGCAACGCTCCGTCGAGCAGCCGCTCGGTGATAAACGAATTGAAGCGGCTAACCACCAGCGCGAAGCGCTTGCCGCGCGCATCCAGCCGGGCTTCCATGCCGCGGGTCTCGCCGGGCTTCTTCGCGTAAGTCAGAAACGCGACTCGCAATCCGCCCGCGTCGACCGTAAACATGCGCGCACCGTACGGCGTGTCGTGAATCTCGTGATGAATCTTGATCGCGCCCGCGGGTGCCCCATTCTTAGCTGCGGGTGCCCCATCCTGATGTATGGGTGCCCCATCCTGCTCGCCTTCTTTTGGCGAGAGGGTGGGAACCAACTTCTTCACAATCTCGTAGGCCGCATCGACGTCGGCGACTTCCACGGTTGCATCCACCCGAGGCGCGTCCTGGGCGGCGATGAATTCCACTCCGCCGCTGGGCGCCAGCATCTCCAGGCCGTGGCCGCCGCCCTCATGCCACTCGTTGCCGGGCGCGAAGCCCAACGCGCGAAATAATTCCAGCTCGGGCTGCAAATCGTCCAGCGACTTGCCCACGACCCGCGGAAAGACAATCGATCGAATCATGTAGTTATTGTAAGGGAAGGATGGTGCCCCAGGTTCACGTCCGTCTGTTGGACGTTAACCTGGGTCGATTGGGATTACTTGACCAGTGGGATTTCGTACCCACCCAGGTTGGCGCCCAAAAAAGGGGCGCGAACCTGGGGCACCAGCTTTCCAGTCGGGATGACAATTCATCGTGATCGTCTTTTACTTCTTCTTCTGCGGGATGGGATGCTCGTGATCCAGATCGAAGAACTTGCGCGGCGGATGATCCGAGCGCCGGGTCACGGCCGCGTCGGCGCGTATTGCCATGTGCTGCGATTCTTTGGTCTGGGGCAGGGGATTCGTCGTGGCGAAAATCGCCTCGTTGAAAGCGCTTCCGGAATTCGGGGCCTGCGCGACTGCAAAAACTCCGTAAGCTTTGCCGTTCGAGTACGCCGTAGCCATGTAATCGCCCACCATCACGCCCGACGACGTGCTGGGCAGCCACGCCAACTGCATCGGCCCGGCCAGCGTGGTGGGAGCGCTCCAGGTGGTGCCGCCATCTGAGGAAGACACCGATCCGACTTCAAGCTGGCAGGTTGCCGTCGTGCACGCTGTCTGCGGATAGAAGTTGTACGTCAACACCAGATGCACCGAGCCGCCACTGGTCGCAGGATCGGCGGCCAGCGCGGGAATAAAGTGATCGACGGTGCTGGTGACGGCGTCGATGGGAATCCCTGCGGGCGCCGTCCAGTTGCTGCCATCCGACGACGTGCTGATGACGATGTCGTTCGACGCGCAATTCGCGCGGAAGCGGCAATCCTGCCAGACGACGTACACGCGTCCGCTGCCGTCGACCGCGGCCGAGGGCAGCGACGAGGTGCGCAGATTGCCCGCGACAATGTGGTCCGTGATGGTTGAGATCATCACCGAGCTGCTCCAGCTCGTGCCGCCGTCGCTTGAAGTGAAGGCCAGCATCTGGGTGCCGTCGGCATTCTCGATGGGCACGACCACCAGTCCATTCGACCCGACAATCGGCTGGCCGCCCAGCCCGGTGGCAACGTCGGCGGTATTGATCGCGGCGCTCCAGGTCTGTCCACCGTCGGCGCTGGTGCTCATCCAGATCAAGCCGTTCGCCGGCGGGCTGGGATCGTCCCACTCGATATAACAATGTCCGTAGAACTGGCTGCTCGCGTTGTTGTCGCAGGTGATCCACTGCTTGTCGGCGTCGTGCGTGCTGCTGACGCTGATCGGATTGCCCCAGGTGCGCGCGTCGGCAGAGCGGCTGACTACCACAATGTCAGGACCAGCAGCAATTGCCAGCGAAGCAATCATCCACACGCTGTGCGACTGATCGAAGGCCACCGTGGGATCACTGGCGGCGTTGTAGGGGCCGTTACCCTGGGACTTGGTGAGCCCGGGCAAAAAACCATTGCTCCAGCTGGTGCCACCGTTCGCAGACGTAGCGAAGCCGATGTCGGACGACCCGCCGCCATAAATGCGGCCGACCTGGAAGGCGGTGACCAGTGTCGATCCGAAGCTGGCCATACCGGGCTCGACCTGGGTAGCGTGCTGGCTTTCAGGGTTGGTAAACGTGTCGGAGCTAAGCTGGGTGATTCCCGCAGGCGGTGGCGGCGGAGGTGGTGGCGGCATGGGCTCGGAAGAGGCAGAACTTCCCCCGCATCCCAGCAACAGCAGAAGTGCGCCCGACGCTAACGCAGAGCCCGCCGCGATCCACACACGCTGCATGTGCGCCACCCCAATCAGAGTTGCAGGGAGAGACGTGCTGAGGCAGAGATGGTAAGCCGGAATGAATGAGCACTCAGCCCTTTGCGAGGAGCCATCAGCATTCAGCCATCAGCATTCAGCCCAAACACCGTGAGCTGGTGCCCCACGTTCGGCCGTCCTTTGGCCTAACGTGGGTCCCGATGGTGCGCGGCCCAGGTTAGCGTCCAACCGCAGGACGCAAACCTGGGGCACCAACTTAGAACCGAAAACCGAGAACTGACAACCCGACTACTTGCCAATGGTGTCGGGTGCCCCATTCATTCGCGGTTTCCGAAGGAGTAGGGACTTTGACGGTTGCTGCTGGTGCCCCACGTTCGGCCGTCCTTTGGCCTAACGTGGGTCCCGATGGTGCGCGGCCCAGGTTAGCGTCCAACCGCAGGACGCGAACCTGGGGCACCAACTTAGAACCGAAAACCGAGAACTGACAACCCGACTACTTGCCAATGGTGTCGGGTGCCCCATTCATTCGCGGTTTCCGAAGGAGTGGGGACTTTGACGGTTGCTGCTGGTGCCCCACGTTCGGCCGTCCTTTGGCCTAACGTGGGTCCAATGGAGCGCGGCCCAGGTTAGCGTCCAACCGCAGGACGCGAACCTGGGGCACCAACTTAGAACTGAAAACGGAGAACTGACAACCGACTACTTGCCTTTAAACTCCGCCGGCCGCTTCTCCAGAAACGCCTTCGTTCCTTCGTTCTTGTCTTCCGTCGCGCAGCAGACGCCGAAGAGGGTGGCTTCCAGAAACAGCCCGTCGGCCAGGGTCATGTCGAGACCGTGGTTGACGGCTTCCATGCAGTACTGTATCGCCAGCGGTGCGTTCGCGATGATCTTCGCGGCAATGGCCTCGGCGCGCGGAATCAATTCGGCCGCCGCGACAACCTCGTTAACCAGTCCGATGCGATGCGCTTCCTGCGCCGGGATCATCTCGCCGGTCAGCACCAGCTGCATGGCGATACCTTTGCCCACCAGGCGCGCCAGTCGCTGCGTGCCGCCGTAGCCGGGGATGAGTCCCAGCTTCACCTCGGGCTGGCCGAGCCGGGCATTGTCGCTGGCCAGGCGCATGGTGCAGGCCATCGCGATCTCGCAGCCGCCGCCCAGCGCGAATCCGTTGATGCACGCGATGACCGGCTTGCCCAGGTTCTCGATGGCGTCGATGATGGCCTGACCCTGGTGCGTGTACGCCTTGGCCGAGACCGGTGTGTGCTGCGACAGCTCGCCAATGTCGGCGCCGGCGACAAAGGCCTTCTCGCCCGAACCGGTCAGGATCACGACGCGGACGTCAGCATCGTCTTTCGCGGAGGAGAAGGCCTGCTTGATCTCCTGCATGGTCGCCATGTTGAGCGCGTTGAGAACCTTGGGACGGTCGATGGTGATGTAGGCGATGTGGTTCTTGGTTTCGGATTTAATGTTCTGGAAGCCGGTCATGAGTTCCTTTCGAGCAATTAGCAATCGGCGATTAGCAATCAGCAATTAGCAATTAGCAATTAGCAATCAGCGATTAGCAATTAGCAATCAGCAATCAGCAATCAGCAATCAGCAATCAGCAATCAGCATCAGAACTAGTAATTAGTAACTAGTAATTAGCGCAATCAAAAGACGTGTCATCCTGAGCGTAGCGTCCGCGTTTGCTTTTCCGATCCGCCGATTTTGCGGATCGGGCGGACGCGGAGTCGAAGGACCGCTACCCTTGGGAGGCCGTCCCCACGGGACCATTTACATCTGCCGCTCCTGAAGGGGCTCGGGCCCAATTTCAACGCGGACCCAGCGCTGAAGCGCTGGGCTATCATGCCACCGTCCCGCTACGCGGGACTTGGATCCAGCCCGCAGGGCGCCATTTGTTTTAGCCGTGGGCGTCAGCCCGCGGTGATCTGCAATAGAAGGGCGTGCCCAGAGCCGCGGAATGGCAGCCGAAATAAGCGCTCACCGAAATATAGAACTAAAGTGCCGATTCAGAGACGAAATCGCGAGGAGGCATTTGTACAAGACTTTGCGCAAAGCCCCCTATAAAGCATCCTAAACGGCAAAACCATCCACAGGGCCATCCGCCCCGTCGCGGAGAGCATAAAACCGGGAGTTTTCCCGTAATTGGTGACGCGGTATTTGAACCTCGGAACTCGGTCTATAGTGAAATAATCGTCAGGCTCAAGAATGTCTATCAGCAGCCAAGCTCGCTCACCGCGCATGACGGCTTCAGCGTTTTCACTAGCAGCTTTGGCCGCATCCTCCGTCGCCTTGGACTGTTTTTTTATTTGCCCCAAGTTCAAGAATCCTGCAATCGCAGCTACGCCAGCGACGAACACAAGTGCCCAATTGGAATAGATTGGTGGCCCCTTACACGGCTGCTCGCAGGGGCTATCTTTCTGAGTTTGGGTGCATGGTTGGCTTATAACAGCAGTGACTGGGTTTTGACTCGACTGATTTTGGTTTCCGCCATCTTTCTTTTTGGCTTGTGCTTGCTGTTGATTCCCGACGGCTGGTAGGAAAAGAGTGACGGCGACAATTGCAGTGGCTAAGAGGCGCATAGTTTTCTTATGGTGAAAAGAAAAGCAGAATACAAAGAAGGGCCGGAAGCAAGAGCTAATTTTGAACAATTGGCAAAAGCCGTGTTTGCGGCCAAGCCCAAGCACAAAGAAAAAGGCGGAAGCCCAAGAGCTACCGCCCGCAAAAAGCCCGGCAAGGATGCGAGCTAGAAGGGTTCTTCTTCTGTCCCCGTCTCTGCCGCCGGATGGTGGAGCGAGTCGGTGTCCTTGCCAGTGAGCATTGCATACGTAAGGCGCTTACCAGCAACCTTGCGCCATGAGATAGGCGAAGCGGTCAGAGTCGTTCAACGGATTGTCTTTCGTAGCGCGGTTGTTGTAACGAAACACTTGCTCATCAAGGTAACGGTCAAGATGGAAAGGCTCGACAGCAACGTAGGTTCCCTTAAGCGAACGCTTCAGGAGACACCAGAAGTTCTCCAGGCCGTTCGTGTGGACTCTGCCCGTTAACGTACCGCTCTGCATGATTGACAACTTCGTGCGCGAAGTCTTTCGGTCAGCGCGTCGTACGACGAGTTCTCATCGGTATAGACCTTCGAGCCGCGCTCTACGTTGCTTCAGAATCGCGTTTTGCAACAGATCGCGGCGAACGTAGGGAATGACGCTGCAACGAACCTGCCGCAGTTCACGGTCAAGGATTCCATGCACGGCAGTCTTGCCCATGTAGATGTCGCCGCGCTTGCCCTTCTCCTTCGATCTCTGCAAGCGCGCTTTCTTGCCCTTGTGCATGAACTTGCCGCGTTTCCACCCACAAAGGTTTCGTCGCTCTCTACTTCGCTGTTCAGGGCCGCCAAACTTGGAATGTCGGCATCGTCCTTCATAGCTTCGCGGATGCGATGGAGCATGAACCACGCAGAGTTCTGGCGAATTCCGATAGCCTTTGCCAGTTCCTAGCTGCTGATTCCGTTCTTGCAGTTCGCCAACATCCAGAGAGCCATCATCCACTTGTCGAGTCCAAGGGCGAGTCCTCCATGATGGTTCCAACCTTCACGGTGAACTGCTTCTTGCAGACGTAGCAGAACCACAAGCGGCGAGTCTTGATGAACGAATGCTTCGCCTCGCCGCAGCGCGGACAATTCACATTACCGCCCGGCCAGCGGAACGAGACAGCAGCCTCAAAGGCCCGTTGCGGTCGCTAAAGTAGGCGATAGCGCCTTGCAATGTCTTTACGTCGTTCCATGAAAGGGATGGTACATTATACACACATGTGCGTCAACCGGTTTATTACCGCGATCGTCGCTCAGAATGCCTCTAATCGCCAAGTAACGGCTATTCTCGAAACCGCCGATTGCACTATTTCAAGACACACTTTCGCGTCGCGATTTTATGTGTCACTAAAATGCTATACCCTTCGCGAAATCTTCCCGTTACGGAGCCCTATACGAAGCTTCCCGGCACCGGTTTCGCCGGGTCGGAATAATCGTAAAATCCCTTGCCCGATTTGCGCCCGTACCACCCGGCCAGCACCAGGCGCTTCAGCAGCGCAGGCGCGGCGAAACGGCGCTCCTTGAACTCGTCGTACATGACGTGCGTGATGTAATACGTCGTGTCCAGGCCGACGAAATCGAGCAGCGTGAACGGGCCCATCGGGTAGCCGCAGCCCAGCTTCATGGCTTCGTCAATGTCGGTAATCGAGCCCACGCCCTCTTCATACGCGCGGATCGCGTCGAGCAGATACGGCACCAGCAGGCGGTTGACGATGAAGCCCGTCTTGTCGCTGGTGCGCACCGGAACTTTGCCGACCTTCTTACCGAACTCGACCGCCGACTCGAACACATCGGGCGCGGTGGCGATGGTCTTCACCACTTCCACCAGCTTCATCATCGGGACCGGGTTGAAGAAATGCAGGCCGATGAAGCGCTCGGGGCGCTTGGTCGCGGTCATCAGTTCGGTGACGGAGATGGACGAAGTGTTGGTGGCGAAGATCGCGTCCTTTTTCACGATGGCGTCGAGCTCGGCGTAGGTCTTGCGCTTCTGCTCGACGTTTTCGATGATGGCCTCGATGACGATGTCGCAGCCGGCCAGGTCTTTCATGTTGGTGGTGCCCTTCAGGCGCGACTGCGTTTCCGTTTTCTGCTCGGCGGTGATGCCGCCCTTGGCGGGACCGCGTTCGACCATGCGGGAGAGCGACTTCTCGATGCCGGCAAAACCTTTGTCGAGGAATTTCTGCTCCTGTTCGAGCACGACGACATCGCAACCCGCGGCAGCCGCAACCTGCGCGATGCCCGAGCCCATCAAGCCACAACCAAGTACGCCAACTTTTTTGATTTCCATGTGTGCCGTTTCTTCCTTAGTTTGATTTCGTGGTACCTCAGTCTGATCTCGTGATAAGTGCGTTCAGTTGGTGATTCGCCGGGTGCGGTATTGGCCTGCCCATAACATTACTTTGTCATCCCGTCTATAACGACGTTGGCGTTGTCAAGGCATACGGGGGCGGCGACGCACAAAAGATGCGCCAGTTCGCTCTCATGGAAACTTCCTGACCAGGGGCTCGTCTCCAATCTGCGGGCGAAAGCAGCAGCTTCGCCACCCATCTATTCGGCGTTGTCCGCCATGATTGCTTTCGAACTCCCGCCTCGCAGCGGCGGGAGGCAGGCTGCTCACTCAAGCGCTCGGCTCTTAAACCGTGCCACAGGATGACTCGGGCTCGCCTGCACCACTGCTCAGCAGCTGCGCATAGTTCTTACTCGTGCGCAGCATCCAGTACAACCGTGTCGCCAGTCGCCGGGCCACCGCCACTTTCGCCTGCGCCCGGCTGCGCCGCAAACTCAAACGCACATACATGCGCTTCAGCTCGGCATCGTAGCGGGCCGCACTCTGTGCGGCTTCCACCAGCAGAAAGCGCAACAGCGGCGACCCCTGTTTGCTGATGTGTCCCAGCCGCTGCTTGCCTCCCGAGCTGTGCTCGCAAGGAATCAGCCCAACATAGCTGGCCACCTTCTTGGCATTGCTGAACCGCTCCACCGGACCCAGGCTCAGCACCAGGGCCAGCGCCGTCTGCGGACCTACTCCGGGATGGCTCATCAGCAGCCGAGCCGCGCTGCGCTTGTCCGCCTCAGCGACCACTTGCCGGCTCAGCTCCCGGATCTGCTGGTCCAAGCCATCCAGCCGCAGCAGCGACTCGGCTCGCCGCTGCGCCGCATAAGGTCGCAGCTCCAGCTTCTGCAACTGCGCCCGCCCGGCTTCCGTCCATAGCTGCCGTTTTTTCTGCAGCCCCTGATTCAGCGCGATGGCGTGCAACTTATTCTTCACCTGCGTCCGCAATCGCACCAGAGCATGACGATACAACAGCAACTGCCGCACATCGCGCTCTTCCGCCGTCGGCACCCACAGCCGCGGAAAACGCTTCTCCAGCAGCAAGGTCAAAATGTGATCCGCATCGCGCTGGTCCGTCTTCTGCCGGCGCACCACCGCCGCTCGAATCCGCGCTGCGTCTCCGATCCACAGCCGATGATCCAGCTCGGCCAGCAGCTCCTCGAACCACAGCGTGAAGCCACAGGCTTCCATGCCCACCAGCGCCGGCTCGCTCAGGCCCCGGTAAAACTCTTCTACCTCGGCCCGCGGCAAGCGCCGGTAGCTCACTTCGCCGGTTGCCGTATCAAAAATCGCTAACTGCTGAAACCCAGGGTGATAATCACAACCTATAATCAACATCGCGTTGGCTCCCTCCCCGAGCCCCTGGTCTTACGCAAACTCAGAGTACTCGGCCGATCGAGCCAACGTCGTTATGAAATCCAGCGAAGCGCAGCGGAGTCGAGGGACCTGCTGTTCGTTGCCCGGAAAACTGCCGCCGCTGAAGCGGCTCGCATCGGAACCGTGACGTTACCCAGCGCTGAAGCGCTGGGCTAAACTCTTACGTCTCGCTTCGCGAGACTCGTGCCTACTCAACCCGCCCGGCATTGAGAAGAGTGCGGTACGGCTGCAGGTGCTCGAAAAGCAGGTCCCTCCACTCCGCTTCGCTTCGGTCGGGATGACAATCTTTATTAGGAGCACCATTCAACGTCAGAGCTTTTGCCTTAGCCCATAGCTCACGGCTCAGAGCCCAAGGCTACTTCCCACCCGCTTCCGAAATTCTTGTGTTCTGCATTGCTACGATCCGCCACTTGTCGTCAACTTTTTCGGCGACGATCGTCGGCCGTGCTTCCAGCTCTCGTGGCTGGCCGTCTTCGAACAGCTGCAGATGCTGACGCAGAAAAATCAGCGCCACCTCCCGACGCAGGAAGCGGATCCTCTCCACGCCGTAGCGCACCGTGCTGCCTTTGTAGATGGTGCCAAAGATCATGCGATGTCCGGCCTCGATCGCGGCGCGTCCGGTGTAGTAGCCGCCCAGGATGTGAATGAAGTCGGCATCCTCGGCGAACCCAGCGGCGAAGGCAGCGCCGTCGGCAGAGTTCCACGCCTGTTCCAGCTCGTACACCATGCCATGCAGTGCGCGTTCGTCGTTCGTCATTGTGTATCGCCACCTGTCGTCGCGCGCCGCCGCAGCACGTAGGTCCATCCTCCAACCACCACGCCCGGCGCCAGGAAGAACAGCTGAACCACCTGAGGCCACGCTACTACTTTGGCAATCATGATGGCGACGGCGGTCAGCGCCACCAGTCCACCGGCAATCCAGGCGGCGATGAAGTGCGAGCGTCCTCCGATGAAGCTGGCGATGTAGCCGGCGAGCAGGGCGAACAGCAGTCCGCAGATCACAGCGCCGAATTCAAAGCCGATGCTGGCCGGCGCGTGCGGATCGGTGTCGGTCACCTGGAACACTCCTCGCCACAATAGTTCAAAGAGCAGATATCCGAAGACCACGCCGCTAAAGACCCGCATCGCTACTCCAACACAAGACCTTCTTAATCTACTTGGGTGGAGCACGCCTTCAGGCGTGCATTCCGTGCGACCTCAAGTAAGATTCCGGCTTTAGCCGCTGCGGTAACCCCAAAACTCACCTCTGCGGCTGAAGCCGGAGGGATTCGACCGGCCTACATGCACGCCTGAAGGCGTGCTCCCCCATCGCTACCGGGTGCCCCGTTCCAGTCCTGCTTCTGGCGTAGGGCGGTCCGTCCTGATGAATCCGTTTCAAACTCAGCCGTGTTCCTTCCGGTTTGCTCCACCCTAGCCAAAATCGGGCTAGGATGGGCCACCCTCAAGATCCTTCCACTAGCGCTGCAGGTTCTCCACAATCACGGCGATGCCCTGACCGCCGCCGATGCACGCCGTGGTCATGCCGTACTTGCCTTTGCGGCGCCGCAGCTCGTGCATGACGGTAATCAGCAAACGTGTGCCGGTCGCGCCCAGAGGATGTCCCAGCGCGATCGCTCCGCCATTCACGTTGACCTTCTCGCGATTCAGGCCGAGCTCTTTTTCTACCGCGAGATACTGTCCGGAGAATGCTTCGTTCACTTCGACCAGGTCGATGTCGTCGAGCGACAGCCCGGCCTTCTTCAGCGCGATACGGCTGGACGGTACCGGGCCTGAGCCCATGATCTTGGGATCGACGCCGGCGATGCCCCACGCCACGATTCGCGCCATCGGCTTCAGGTTGCGCTTCTCGGCTTCGTCGAGCGGCATGGCCACAACCGCTGCGCCGCCATCGACAATGCCGCTGGCGTTGCCGGCGGTGACGGTTCCGGTCTTGCCGAAGGCGGGCTTCAGCTTGCGCAGATCGTCCATGGTTGTGCCCGGGCGGCGATGATCGTCTTCCGTGAACATCTCGCCGGTAGGTTCGCCGCGGCGATTACGCAGTGCGACCGGCGCCAGCTCTTCCTGCAAGCGTCCGGCTTTGTAGGCGTCGTCGGCGCACTTCTGCGAGCGCAGCGCGAACTCATCCTGCATCTCGCGCGTGATGCCCTGCTGCTCGGCGTAGAGCTCTGCCGTCTGCGCCATGTACAGCCCGCAGTAGCTGTCCATCAGCGCGACCATGAGCGAATCTTCCAGCTTGCCTTCGCCCAAGCCCAGGCCCCAACGCATGCCGCGAATGACGTGCGGCGCCTGCGACATCGATTCCATGCCGCCGGCAAGGATGGTCCTGGCTTCGCCGAGCTGGATCATCTGCGCGGCGCTGACCACCGACTGCATGCCCGATCCGCAGAGACGGTTAACGGTGAGTGCCGGGACCTCGATGGGAACCCCGGCCTTGAGGGCAACGTGACGCGCACCGTAAATGGCGTCGCCCGAAGTCTGCTGGGCGTTGCCGAAAACGGCGTGATCGATTTCGCCGGGCTCGACGCCCGAGCGTTTCATGGCCTCGACAGAAGCGATGGCGCCAAGTTCCTGGCCGGTGAAGTCGCGAAGCTTTCCACAGTAGCGTCCCATGGGCGTGCGGGCGCCGTTGACGATAGCGATATCAATTGTTTTCGACATGTGCGTTTGGAAGGTAAGACAACGGTCTGGCAAAACATTCAAGTGTATCAGCGGGAAAAGAAGAGCGGCAAATGCTGGTGCCCCAGGTTCGCGTCCCGCTGTTGGACGCTAACCTGGGTTGTACGACAGAACCCACGTTAGGCCAAAAGAAGGCCGAACGTGGGGCACTAGCACCTGGCGGTGACCAGGGTCAGCATGCGCGCACATGGTATCGAACCGCGTGGTGCCCCAGGTTCGCGTCCCGCTGTTGGACGCTAACCTGGGTTGTACGACAGAACCCACGTTAGGCCAAAAGAAGGCCGAACGTGGGGCACTAGCACCTGGCGGTGACCAGGGTCAGCATGCGCGCACATGGTATCGAACCGCGTGGTGCCCCGGGTTCGCGTCCCGCTGTTGGACGCTAACCTGGGTGGTACGACAGAACCCACGTTAGGCCAAAAGAAGGCCGAACGTGGGGCACTTGCTCCAACCGACGCGACTCAACTCGCAATCGTCGGCCGGCGTTTGTGCCACTCCGTCGCCTGCTCGTAGGCGTGCGCGACGCGCAGCACGATCGAGTCTCCACCTGGTCTTGACGAGATCTGCATGCCCACCGGCAGGCCGTCACTGCTGAAGCCACACGGTACCGACATACTTGGCCAGAACAGCGAGCTGAACGGCGCGGTGTTACGCAGCAGATATTTCATCTCGAAGGGACGCACATCCGGAATCGCAAGCGCTTCCAGATCGGCCAGCTTCGGCGCGGGTGCGGGCGCGGTCGGCGTGACCACGACATCGACCTGCTCGAAGACGCGCTCGGCGTTACTGCGGAACGCCATCAGCCGCCGCCGCTCGCGAATATAGTCGGTAGCGCTGATGCCGACGGTCTTCTGCACCCGAAAGAGCGTGAGCGGCTGATACAGCTCGGGGGTCTTCGCCGCCATGGACTCGTGGAACTCGTAAATCTCGGCGTCGAAAATAGTGCGGAAGGCGTCGCGGGGCACGTCGACATCTTTTGTGCCGGCGACCAACTGGTTCACAACGTACAACGCCTCTGCCATAGCCCGCGCGACCTCGGAATCAAGATCGTCGAAGAAGTGCGCGCGCGCGATGCCGACGCGCAACTCACGAACGCCTTCACTTAGCAGCGAGGCGTAATTCGACTTGCCGCTCAAGGTGTCGAGCAGCACGGTGGCGTCGGCGACGGTATGCGCGATCGGGCTCACCGTGTCGAACGACGTGCACAGCGGCACCACGCCTTTCAGGCTGATCAGGTTTGCGCTGGGACGATGGCCCACAACGCCGCACAGCGCCGGCGGACAGCGGCCGGAGCCGGATGTATCGGAGCCCAGCGCCGCGACACACATGCCTGCGGCAACCGCTCCCGCTGAGCCCGACGACGAGCCTCCGGTAATGCGCTCGAGGTTCCAGGGATTCTTCGCGGGGCCAAAGGCGCTGATAACGCCGCTCATGCCGAAGGCGAATTCGTGCATGTTGCACTTGCCGAGAAGCACCGCACCCGCTTGCTTGAGCCGGCGCACAACTTCAGCGTCTTCGGCGGGGATGCGCTCGCGATATTGATTGCTGGCGGCAGTAGTGAGAACGCCGGCGGTGTCGAAGAGATCTTTGAGCGCGATGGGGATGCCGTGCAGCGGCCCGCGATAATTGCCGGCGGCGATGTCGGATTCAGCGCGGCGCGCGGCGTCGAGCGCGCTGTCAGCGGTGATGGTGATAAAGGCGTTGAGTTGCGGATTCAGCCGCTCGATGCGGCCGAGACACTCGCGCGTGAGTTCGACCGGCGAGAGTTTGCGAGCGCGGATTTGATCGGCGGCGTCGAGCAGGGTGAGCATGCGCGCACATTGTACCGAACCGCGTGGTGCCCCAGGTTCGCGTCCCGTTGTTGGACGCTAACCTGGGCGGGTGTGGGAAGAACCCACGTTAGACCAAAAGAAGGCCGAACGTGGGGCACCAGCCGGGGTCAGCATGCGCGCACATTGTATCGAACCGGGTGGGGCCTCAGGTTCGCGTCCCGCTGTAGGACGCTAACCTGGGTGGGGTGGGAAGAACCCACGTTAGACCAAAAGAAGGCCGAACGTCGGGCACCATCCGGGGTCAGCATGCGCGCACATTGTATCGAACCGGGTGGGGCCTCAGGTTCGCGTCCCGCTGTTGGACGCTAACCTGGGTGGGTGTGGGAAGAACCCACGTTAGGCCAAAAGAAGGCCGAACGTGGGGCACCAGGCACCAGGCCGATTACCCTAACCGATCACCCCAGCAGCTGGCGCGCGATCTTGGCGTAGAGATCGATCGCCTCCAGCAACTGCTTCTTCTCGATGTACTCGCCATCGGTGTGGGCCACGTGAATGGAGCCGGGCCCGATCAGCAACGGCTTGCCCCAGCGCGTGAGCGCGGGAATGTCGGTGGTGAACTTGGCGATCATGGTCTCAATACCGGGAACGCTGCCCAGTTCCATGTAGGGGATTTCCAACTTGAAGTGCGCTTCGGCTTTGTCGCCCGCGGCTTTCGTGATCTGCCGCCGTAAGTCTTCGGCAGGGCCAACCAGCCGGAACAGCAGCTGCGCCACTGCACGATCGGGAATGACGTTGGGCGCGCGGCCGCCTTCGATCTGGCCGATATTCAGGGTGCAAGGGCCGGCTTTGGAGTTTTCCGGCAGCTTCAGCTTGCGGATTTCTTCGAGCGCGTCCAGCAGCTTCTCGATCGCCGACTCACCCAGCTCGGGATAAGCGGAGTGCGCCATGCGGCCGCGCCCGAACAGCTCCACGCGCAATGTGCCTTTCGACGCCAGTGCCAGCCGGTTCTCGGTGGGCTCGCCGTTGATCAGGAACTTCACGCCGCGCGGCTGCTGGTTCGCGGTCTGCGCGCCCTGGCTGTCGCGCTCCTCGCCGACCAGAAACAGCAAGCCGACGTGAATGCCTTCCGCCTTCAGCTTTTCAGCCGCCGCAATTTGCGCCACGATGATGCCCTTGGCGTCACAGGAACCGCGCCCATAAACGCGGTCATCGCTCTCGCGCGATGGAATGAACGGCGGCACCGTGTCCATGTGGGTCGAGAGCGCCAGCGCCGGCTGCGGATGTCCTGGAAGCGTGGCCCAGATGTTGACGCGATCGCCTTCGACGGGCATACGCTCGACGTTGTAGCCGAGCGCGCGCAGCTCAGCGTCGAGCGCGACGCCGACGGCGGCCTCCATGCCGGTAGTGGATTCGATGTCGATCAGCTTGCGGGTGAGAGCGAAGACTTCCATTTGGAGAGAATAGATGATGGAGGCCCCTTGACGCAGCCGTGAGTCAGGCCAGCAGCTATGAGCCGTGAGCTACGGGCTGACGCTCACAACCTTAATCAAAATTGTCATCGTGAGCGCAGCGTCCGCCTTGATTTCCGACGCGCTTGCGCGGCGGGCGGACGCGGAGTCGAAGGACCCCTATTTCACGCAAGCGGGTGGTTTAGCCGCTCTCCCGGACTCCGCGTTGGACGCGCGTGCGGCGAGATCTTTCCGGGTATAGCGGTCCTTCGACTACGCAGCGCAACAGCGGCGCTGCTCCGCTCAGGATGACACCTCTGTAGGGCTGATCGGCAAGGAGGAGCCGTGCCCTTTCACAGCCACCTGCTCACAGCAACCCTTTCAAAGCCACCCGCTCACAGTCACCGCCCAAGGCCAGCCGCCCACAGCCACCCGCCCCGCCGACTGCGTCGCGGGAAAAAGTACACTAAAATTCAAGCAAGTCTTTTCAGGTTCGTATCGTGGTGACGGTTCTTCTAGCCCGGCAATTGCTGACTCCGCTGGAGCGGATCGACGAGGCTGCGCTGGTCATCGAAGATGGAATGATCTTGGCTGTCGGCGCTCGCGCCGATATTTCCACTCCCAGCACGGCTCGCGTCATCGACTTCGGCGATGCAATTCTCACTCCCGGTCTCATCGACATTCACATTCACGGCGGCGCCGGACACGATGTGATGGAAGGCTCCGATGCCGGCTTGTCGGCGCTGGAGCAGTTGCTGACGAAACATGGCGTGACCAGCTATTGCCCAACCACCATCACCGCGCCCATGGACGAGACCCTGGCGTCGCTGGAGAAGCTGAGCGAGGCGGTGAACCGGGCGCGGACCGAGGCGCATGCCGATCGCGCCCAACCGCTGGGCATCCATCTCGAAGGTCCGTTCCTCAGCCATGCCCGATGCGGCGTTCATTCTCCGGTGTACCTGCAACCGCCGTCAGCGAGGGTGTTTGCGCCCATGTGGGAGGCCGCCGGCGGCAACATCCGCATGCTGACGATTGCGCCGGAGTTGACGGGCGCGGTCGAACTCATCGCAGACGCAACGCGCCGTGGCGTGCGCGTCAGCCTGGGGCATACAAATGCCGACCTGGCGCAGACCCAAGCCGGCATCAGGGCGGGCGCGCGCCATGCGACGCACACCTTCAACGCCATGCGGCGCATGCAGCATCGCGATCCCGGCGTGCTGGGCGCTGTCCTGACCAACGACATGCTCAGCGCCGACATCATCGTCGACGGCCTGCACGTCGAGCCCGAGATTGTCGACCTGTTTGTGCGAGCAAAAGGTCTGGACCGCGCGGTGCTGATCAGCGACGCGACCAGCGCCACCGGTATGCCCGACGGCGTTTATCGCCTGGGAGCGTTCGAGGTGCAGGTGCGCGACGGGCGCTGCGAGGCGCACGGCAAACTTGCCGGCAGCGTGTTAACCATGGATCGCGCGATCAGCAACGTAATGAAGTTTGCCCGCCTGACTTTTCAGGACGGTATCCGGCTGGCGACGTTGAATCCGGCTTGCACGCTTGGGATCGAGGACCGCAAAGGCATGCTGAAGCCCGGCGCAGATGCGGACGTCGCGGTATTCTCTGGAGCGGGCGAAGTGCAGCGCACCATGGTTCGCGGACTGATCCACTAACTGGTCGAATCCGGCAGCAGTGCAGCCGTCGTGGTGCAAGTGAAAATCAGACGTGCTTCCCACTGAAGATCAGCGTGAATCAGCGTACCGGGAGGGCATGGTTGAGTTGCGCTGACGACCGGCGCAGCCTGGGCCTAGGTTGAGGCCTCAGACGTTTGCTCGGGCTGATGCGATCTCCGTACATGACCTGCAAAGTCGTCGGACAGTGAACGTTCCGACACGGTAAGAAACGAAATATCGCACATGGAACAGCGTTGGAAGCGCCCGTCGGGAATCAAACGCGCCGGTAGCTTGTCCTTTTTAGCCTTCCCTTTTGTTACCTTCTCTTTTGCCATACTCTAAGTTTACGCCAATCGCGAAGCCGTTGCTTGATTCACCTTGATCCACCCGGATGGGGGGTTCTGAAAACGCTACCGGATCGCATCCACGGCGGCGCTGAAGTTCGCCGCTGAAGCGCCGGAAACACCTGGACTGTAACGACTTAGGCGCCAGCCGGCGGTTCGTCGTTGCGGGAAAGGCAGGACAGGATGTGTAGCCGCTCCCCGAGCGGTTAACAGGTCAGGGTATTTCGACCGAACCGTTGGGAAGCAAAACAGTGCGCGCTGCGAGGGGGCAAGGGATTCATCAGACGCGGCTTGGGCGAGGGACCGCAGGCGTGGCAGTATCCCATTCTTGAATGCGCTTGGCTTAATTCCAGACGCGTTACCGGCGCATCCTTCCCAATTGACCCTGCTGCGCTTAAAATGTTATAAGAATTCGCCTTTTGTGCGGGCTGTTTGTGTGCAGGTGTATGCACAACAAATAGTGCAAAGTTTTCCCGACGCGGCCAAACCTCAACACTTCTCGTCTTGAAGTGGAAGCGCGTTTCCGGGATTCCAGCAGCTCCATTTACCTCTGCGGGTCCTAGTTCAGGACTTGCCGGGGACCTCGGTTTCAGACCAGCGGTCCGATTGTCAGGACGGGCGGGGAGGGTCCGGGTGCGCCCGAGTTGCTGGGTGGTCAACGATCTCTAGGAAACGATGCTCGCGAGCTTCGAATCCCATAGCGCCTGCGGTTGGCACCATGGGTGCAAGTATTCGCGGCAGAAGTGTAAAACCGTAACGCCATTCATGTGGGCGCGGGTCGTCGGCAAACGACCGCCCCTCGGAGGACTAATTGTATGCACACCTGGCTAGCTGCCCTGCGGCGGCTGTCGTCAGTAACCCGTAACAACCCGGCAAAGTTTCTCGCGGCCGCGGTGACTCTGTTTCTGCTGCAAGCTTCCACAGCCTTCGCTCAGCCGAGCGAAGCCGCCGGCGGCGAAGCTAACCTGCAGCTCCCCGATCTTTCGTCCGTCAGCTTCCTGGGAATGGATGGGCACAAGCTGCTCACCATCGGCCTCATCTTCTGCGCCTTCGGACTGGTCTTCGGCCTGGCGATTTGCCTGCAGCTGAAGAACATGCCCGTCCACAAGAGCATGGGCGACATCTCCAGCCTCATCTATGAAACCTGCAAGACCTACCTGGTTACGCAGGGCAAGTTCCTGATGATCCTGTGGGCGTTCATCGCGGTCGTCATCCTGGCGTACTTCGGATGGCTGGCGCCGGTGCCGGGTAAACCGGTTGCGGTCACGCTGCCCGTCATCCTGCTGTTCAGCGTCATCGGAATTATCGGCAGCTATGGCGTGGCCTGGTTCGGCATTCGCGTCAACACCTACGCCAACTCGCGCACCGCATTCGCTGGACTGCGCGGCAAGCCGTATCCGATTTATGCGATTCCGTTGAAGGCCGGCATGTCGATCGGCATGATGCTGATCTCGGTCGAGTTGCTCATCATGCTGTGCATCCTGCTGTTCATTCCGGCTGATTATGCCGGCCAGTGCTTCATCGGCTTCGCTATCGGCGAGTCGCTGGGCGCGGCCGCGCTGCGTATCGCCGGCGGCATCTTCACCAAGATTGCCGACATCGGCGCTGACCTGATGAAGATCGTCTTCAAGATCAAGGAAGACGACGCGCGCAACCCGGGCGTCATCGCCGACTGTACCGGTGACAACGCCGGCGACTCGGTTGGCCCCTCGGCCGACGGTTTCGAGACTTACGGTGTGACCGGCGTCGCGCTGATCACCTTCATCCTGCTGGGCGTGAAAGATCCTCACGTGCAGGTGCAGTTGCTGGTCTGGATCTTCGTCATGCGCATCATGATGCTGGTCTCCAGCACCGTGGCGTACTTCCTGAACGAAGCGGTTGCCAAGGCGCGCTTCGGCAATGCCGACGAGATGAACTTCGAATCGCCTCTGACCTCGCTGGTCTGGCTGACCTCGATTATCTCCATCGTTCTGACCTACATCGTGTCCTATGTGATCGTGCCGGTGCTGGGCGGCGACACGACGCAATGGTGGAAGCTGGCGACCATCATCTCCTGCGGAACGCTGGCGGGCGCCATCATTCCTGAGCTGGTGAAGGTCTTCACCTCTACCGAATCGCGGCACGTTCGCGAAGTGGTGACCTCGGCCGACGAAGGCGGAGCGTCGCTGGGAATTCTGTCGGGCTTCGTGGCCGGTAACTTCTCCTGCTACTACCTGGGCTTCACCATGGTCGCCCTGATGGCCACCGGCTACTACGTCAGCAACTTCGGCCTTGGAGCCTTGATGCTGGCGCCGGCCGTGTTTGCCTTCGGACTGGTGGCCTTCGGCTTCCTCGGCATGGGCCCCGTGACCATCGCGGTCGATTCTTACGGCCCGGTGACGGACAACGCGCAGTCGGTGTACGAGCTCTCGCTGATCGAGCAGGAACCGAACATCGAAAGCGATCTGAAGAAGAACTTCAACATCGATGTAGACTTCGAGCGCGCCAAGCACCTGCTGGAGGAGAACGACGGCGCGGGCAACACCTTCAAAGCTACGGCCAAACCGGTGCTGATCGGTACGGCCGTGGTCGGCGCAACCACCATGATCTTCTCCATCATCATGGCGCTCACTCATGGGCTGACCGTCGACATAAGACAAACTGTCGCTGCTGCATGCTCCGTTTGTACTGGGGCTGATCTCGGGCGGCGCCATCATCTACTGGTTCACCGGCGCTTCCACCCAGGCCGTGACCACGGGTGCGTATCGCGCGGTGGAGTTCATCAAGGCCAACATCAAGCTGGACGGCGTGGTGAAGGCTTCGGTGAGCGACAGCAAGAAGGTTGTGGAGATCTGCACGAAGTACGCGCAGAAGGGCATGTTCAACATCTTCCTCGCGGTGTTCTTCGTCACGTTGTCATTCGCGTTCGTGGAGCCGTTCTTCTTCATCGGCTACCTGATCTCGATTGCCGCCTTCGGCCTGTACCAGGCGATGTTCATGGCTAACGCCGGCGGCGCCTGGGACAACGCCAAGAAGATCGTGGAAGTCGACCTGAAGCAGAAAGGCACGCCGCTGCATGACGCAACGGTTGTGGGCGACACGGTGGGCGATCCCTTCAAGGACACCTCTTCGGTGGCCATGAACCCGATCATCAAGTTCACCACGCTCTTCGGATTGCTGGCGGTCGAGCTGGCGGTGCAGTTGACCGCTACGCAAGGCACGACCTTCGCGCACATCCTGGCGACTGTGTTCTTCCTGATCTCGTTCGTCTTCGTGTACCGCTCGTTCTACGGTATGCGGATCGTGAAAGCCAAAGCGTTATGCTGATGGCTCATCCGCAGGTGCCCCAGGTTCGGCCTTCCTTTGGCCAAACTGGGTTTAGGGTGCCCAGGTCTCGCGACTTTCGAGGCTTGGGGGTTTTCCTCTTCCCGGAAAACATTCCTTGACGAATGCATAAAGTCAAAGACCCCAGGTCTCGAAAAGCGCGAGACCTGGGGCACCTGAATTTTCAAGTGGACCTCATCTGACTGTCGCCGCGAAATTCCTGTTCGCATCTAACTACCTATGGCAAAAATCACCGATCTCCTCATCACCGAACTCGATCACGAAGCCATCGGTATCCGCAAAGCTCTGGAGAATGTTCCCGAAGGCAAGAACGACTGGAAGCCGCATGACAAGTCGATGCCGCTGGGCTCGCTGGCAACCATTGTCGCCACCACCCCTGGCTGGATCGACATGGTCGTGAACATGGACGAGATCGACATCAATCCTCCCGGCGGATCGAAGTTCAAGCCGCCGGAGTGGAAGACGCGCAGGGAACTGATTCAGCAGTTCGAAGAGAGCCTGAAGAAGGGACGCGAGGCGCTACAGAAGACCGACGACGAACATCTATTGAACACCAAGTGGCGTATGCTCTCCGGCGGCAAGCTAATGATGGAGCAGACGCGCTATGAGGGCGTTCGCGAAGCCGTGATCAATCACATGGCCCATCATCGCGGACAGCTGACGGTGTATCTGCGTCTGAACGACGAGAAAGTTCCGGCCATCTACGGGCCATCGGCGGACGAAGGCAAAGGATAGTTCGTCCGGGTGCCCCGGAGCATCCTGACCAATCTTTTCTGGCGGGCGTGTCGTCTTTTGCCGGCCGATTCCGATTTCTCAAGTACAGGGGATTGGTAGGGGAAACCGGTGAGTGTTCCACACCGTTCCCCACCTCCCTGTCATTTTCAAGTTTCTCAGGAGGATTCGGAATGAAGATTGGACAGCTCGTAGCACGCCTGCATGGTTCGGTGGCATGCGCTCTTATTCTCGTCAGCAGCTTTTCCGTGCGCGTCCTGGCGCAGGACAACCACAACATGGCCGCGCATCAGCAGGCGCCGGCCGCACTCAGTGCCCAGGCCAGCGCACTCATCCAGACCGTTCGTGCCGCGACCGCGCGTTTCCAGAATGTTTCCGACGCCATGGCTGCGGGGTACCAGCTGCAATTCGGTTGCGTCAGCGGTCCCGACTCCGGCGCCATGGGCTTGCACTATGTGAACGGCGCTCTGGTGAACAGCGGCGTGATTGACGCTCAACGTCCGCAGATCGTGATCTATGAACCTGCGGCTGACGGGCATCTAAACCTGATCGGCGCTGACTACCTGGTGATCGCTTCCACCTGGGACGCCAACCACACGGCGCCGCCGGAGTTGGCGGGCCAATTGTTTCATTACTTCGAAGCGCCAAACCGCTTCGGGCTGCCGGCTTTCTATACCCTGCACGTGTGGGCGTGGAAGGACAATCCCAACGGCGCGTTTGTGAACTGGCCCCCCGACGTCTCGTGCCAGCAATTCAATCCGACTGAGACCAAGTAATGGCACCGGTGGATCGAAGGTGAGATTCAGTCAAAAACCCCAGGTCTCGAACACCGCGAGACCTGGGGCACCGGAATTACCGGTTAATGTTTTGGACGCGGCTTTGGTCTGGGCGGTTTGGGATGCGGCTTCGGCGTCGGGCTCGGGCTCGCGCCACTCAATGCCGTCAACAGCGCCGCGCCGTTCGGACTTCCCCACCCGTACACGGATCCCATCCCTTGGCGGCCTTGAAGTCGCCGTTATTTCCCGACGTGATATCGCGGAAGGCTCCGCCTGTTCTCTCCGTTCTGATAGAGAGCGGGATTCAGATAACCGAGCGACTTCCCTTCCGACTGATTGAACAGCGCGATCAATCCCGCCCAGAGCGGTGCGACTGCACTGGTGCCGCCCACGGCAAAGCTCTGGCCGTCGGCCTGCACCTGATAGCCCGTCGACGGGTCGGCATCACCGGCCACGTCGGGCACGCCGCGCCCTTTGAATCCGCTGGGATTTTTCGACGCGGGAACGTTGGCATTCGCCTGATAAGTAGGCAACGGAAATGTTCCGCTCACGCCGCCGCCGGTTGCGCCTTCGTTGCTGGCTTGCTCGTTCCACACCACCTCGCTGGAGATCGCGCTGCCGCTGATCGTTAGCTTAGTGCCACCGCAGGCCAGCGAGTACGGACTCGATGCCGGAAAGTCGACGTGATCCTGGCCATCGCCCACTCCGTCGTCGGAACCGTTGTCGCCGCAGGCGACGCAGACCGTCACGCCGACGGCCGCCGCCGATTGCAGCGCGCTGTTGAATGACTGCAGCGACTGCGCCGTCCAACTCGACTCCGGGCCGCCCCAACTGATCGACAGAATCGACGGCTTGTTGACCGTGTCCATCGCGGCCTGGCTGATGGCGTCGAGAAAGCCGGCATCGGTGTTAGGCGCGAAGTAGACGACGATGCGCGCGGCCGGGTGCGACCGCGCCCGCCACTTCGATGTCGAGCATGACTTCGGTGTCGGGACCGCTGGGATCGCCGGTCGGGGCGTTCTGTCCGCCGTCGACCGAGACGGCAACCACGGTAGGCGCAGGCGAGATATTCAGGTTGCTGAAATACGTGCTGAGGTCCGACGCCGTGTAGCCGCCGCCGAGTTCGATGATGCCGATGGTCTCGCCCTTTCCAGTTGCGCTGGTGGGAAAGCTGTAAGCCTTCGCGACCTGGGGCGCGGTGTAGGAGAGGCGCTGCCGCCGCGGCAATATTCGGACGCGACGTGTGCCTGGCTATCCGAAAGTGAGGCTTTGCCTGCGGCCGGTCGTCGAGACCGTGAACGCTCTGGATAATCTGGCTGAGCTCTTGCGGGATGCTGATGGCGCCGGTGCGTCCGCGATAGGTTCCACCCGCATGCTGGTAGTGCGCCAGTTCAACCTGAAAGGCTTTGCCGAAGGCGCCGGTCTTGCCGGTCAGGGTCACGGTGCGCGCGCCGAGATCGACCTTGGTCAGCGCCAATCCGAAGCCGCTGCTGAAGGCCAGCACCTGCTGCACGTCTGCTGGATCGGCGCCATAGCGAGCCTGATATTCTTCGCGCGTCAGGCGCTCTCCGCGAGCCACCACTTGGGCGAGAGGCTCTGCGTTGGACTGCCGCGGACGGAGAACGAGGGTCGCCTGCATGATCGCGTTGGGATCGGCTGCGGCTGTTTTCTTCGCGCCGGCCATGGGCTGGCGTTCACTACCGGGAAGTTTTACGTAACTTTCAAAAGCCATACACTCACCTCAATTGCGTTGTCCGTCCCCGGGGGACTCAATCGATTTTCCTGCTTGACCCAGCATTCCGGCTTCGCCTGCATGCTGGGCTATCACGGCACGCGCCTGCGGCGCTCATTCTTCGGATGGCGCTCCCCTGCGAGGAACGAAGGTCGTTCTCACGCGGCACGGAAGGCGACCTTGCCGGGACAACGTCAAAATTAATCCGGTTACGGCACGGCTGAAGCCGTGCTCTTTCAAGACCAGTCCAAAGCGAACTGGCTCTGGCTACTGACTACTGACTACTGACTTAGTCTCCCCTCATTTTGCTTTTAACCTGCTTGGCCAGCTTCTCGATCTCTTCGGCCTTGCGCACTACATCCAGCGATAAAGTGTCCTTATTACTCTTGTCCACGGCCTGCTTCAGTTCGGTTGCAAGTTCCAGGAGCTTCTCGGTATCTTTTCGGATCTCCTGCTGGCGTTGCGAGACGGCTTTCTGCTGCATCGCCTTCTGCTGTTGTTGTTCCCACACGTCTTCATTGTGACTGGCCGGTGTCTGTCCGGGATAAGCGGGCTGCGTCGGGTTCTGCTGCTGTTCGTTCTTGAGTTGGGCGACGCAGAACGCCGTCAATAAGAGCGTTATGGTTGTGATGCAGCCGGCCCGCTTCCAGCCGTTCCGACGAGTTGAGTTTTGATTTCATCGAATCACCGTTGCTGAAGAATTTGCGTGCGAGTAGCGCTACCTTGATCGCCGGGCCGGCTCTGGCGATGCCGAAACTGCTTGCTATAATCCGCCTCAATGGTATCTCCACTTGCACAGCGGTTGCAGGCCATCATTCTGGGTCCCCACCGAGCCAAAGATGAAGTTGTTCGAATGCTGAACAGCTGGGGCGACGATACCTTTGACTTCGTCCGCCACCAGGCGCCGCGAATCATCGGCGTCTTCATCATCGCATTTATCCTGACGCGTCTGCTGAAGGCGCTGTCCCGGCGTTTGACCCGGTTCAGCAAGAGCCAGGGACTGCCGTCGGCGATGCGCGCCCAGCAACTGCGCACCCTCTCCAGCGTTATTTACAGTGTTGGACTGTTCATCATCGTTTTCGTTGCTGCCTTGCAGGTATTACCTTTGCTGGGCATCAACATGGGGCCGCTGCTGGCCAGCGCCGGCATTGCGGGCGTGGCCATCGGCTTCGGCGCGCAGACCCTGGTCCATGACTTCATCAACGGCTTCTTCATTCTTGTCGAAAATCAGTACGACATCGGCGACATCGTCAAAATCGCGGGGGTGCAGGGCACGGTGGAGCTGATGACGCTGCGCCGCACCGTTCTGCGCGATGCCGACGGCACGCGTACACAACGTTCCCAGCAGCCAGATCACCGTGGTCAGCAATCTGACGCGCGACTGGACGCAGCTGGCGCTGCATATCTCGGTCGCCTACAACACGGACAGCGACCTGGTGATCAAGATGCTGCAGGAGGTGGGCGCGGAGTTTGCCGCCGATCCCGCATTCGCCGAGCGCATCGTGGCGAAGCCCGAGGTGCCGGGCATCGAAAAGGTCACCGGCGATGAAGTGGATTACCTGATGCTGGTGAAGACCCGGCCCGGGCAGCAGGACAACGTGCGCCGCGAGCTGCGCCGGCGCATCAAGGCGTGCTTCGAGAAAAACAACATCCAGCCCGGCAATCCGAATCGGGTGTTCGTGGTGGATGCGGTGAAGAAATAAGAAGCAGGTGGCAGTTGGCAGTTGGCAGTTCTCAGTTGTCGGCATGGCGGTTCTCCGTTGTCAGTTGGCGGTTCTCCGTTGTCAGCTGGCAGTTGGCGGTTCTTCGAGTCGTCGGCTCTCTCTTGCACTTGCCACCGGCTCTCAGCCTTACGCTATCCTACAACGCTTTGTCATCCCGACCGGAGCGAAGCGGAGTGGAAGGACCTGCTGTTCGGCACGCCCAAGGATTTATTGGCGTCATCCTGAGCGGAGGTGCGCCGCTTTTGCGCACCGGAGTCGAAGGACCCCTATAACAACAAAACGGCGGACCGCGGTCCGCCGTTCCTATCTCCAAACGATCTCTTACACCCGCTCGATCTTCACCGAGTTCAACACCACATCCTTGTTCGGCTTGTCCTGGCGGTTGCGCGGGAGCTTGGTGATCTTGTCGGCGATGTCCTGCCCTTCGATCACTTCGCCGAAGATGGTGTGATTGCCGGTAAGCCACGGCGTCGCGGCGACGGTGATGAAAAACTGCGAGCCGTTGGTTCCGGGGCCGGAATTCGCCATCGCCAGCTTGCCCGGCTTGTCGAACTTGTGCGGCGAGCCCTTGGTCTCGTCCTGGAACTGGTAGCCGGGGCCGCCCATGCCGGTGCCCGTCGGATCGCCGCCCTGCACCATGAAGTCGGGAATCACGCGATGGAAAATCGTGCCGTTGTACAGCGGGGTGTTGCTCTTGGCGCGGGTGGTCGGATGCGTCCACTCGCGCGACCTTCGGCGAGGTCGATGAAGTTCTTCACCGTGACGGGAGCTTCGCTTTCAAACAGGCGGCAGACAATGGTTCCTTCGGTGGTATCGAATGTGGCGTAAACGCCGGGCTGACGAGGCATGAGAATTCCTTTCGATGATGAATTAGGCCGGCACCGCGACCGGCAATGAAGCGATGCAAGAAATCAGCTACTGAGTGAGCGCTCATTAAGCCCGACAACACGAATTGAAATTGTCGTCTCGTGGGCCCGCTCAAGGCTTCGGTTCACGAGCGCTCATCAAAATTGGTTTGTCATCCCGACCGGAGGCAGTCTTCATTTGACTGCCGGAGCGGAGGGAGCTGCTTCTTGCCTGAAGCGGAAGGTTCCTCCCGGGGCGGCGAACAGCAGGTCCTTCGACTACGCGTCTGCCGCTTGGCAGACGCTCCGCTCAGGATGACAACCAAAATGATGTTGCTTATCTACTCGCCGCCAGCTCCTGCTTCTTGCCGGCTTCGCTGGCGCGATACCACTCCACCGTGCGCCGCAGGCCTTCCTTGAAATCCACCAGCGGCTGATACTTCAACTTCTGCCTGCGCGCGCGAAATGTCGGCCAGCGAATGCTTGATGTCGCCGCTGCGCTCGGCTGCGTATGCTACGTCGCCGGTGTAGCCGGTCAGCGGCTTCAGCATCTCGAAGGTCTCATTCAGGCTGAAGCGGTTGCCGGTAGCGATGTTGAACATCTGCCCGGCGACCTCGGCTTCGGGCGCGGTTGCCGCCAGCAGGTTCGCCGCGACCGCATTGTCGATGTAGTTGAAGTCGCGCGACTGCTCGCCATCGCCGTAGATCGTGGGCCGCTCGCCGCGCAGCATCTGGGTAATGAACTTCGCCAGCACCGCCGAATACGGCGACGTCGGGTCCTGATGCGGTCCAAAAATGTTGAAGTAGCGCAGGCTCACCGTCGGCAGTCCGTACACGCCGTGGAACACCTTCATGTACATCTCGCCCGTCAGCTTGGCGACCGCGTAGGGCGACAGCGGATTCGAGGGCATGTCCTCGCGCTTGGGCAGCGTGGGACTATCGCCATAGGCCGACGAAGACGCCGCATAGACCACGCGCTTCACCTTGGCGTCGCGCGCCGCCATCAGCACGTTCAGCGTGCCTTCGACGTTGACCTTGTTGCTGCGCGCGGGATCGGCAATCGACTTGGGAACGGACGGAATCGCGGCCTGGTGCAGAACGTAATCGACGCCCTGGCACGCCGATTGGATCGCGTCGAAGTCGAGCAGGTCGGCTTCGCGAAAATCGATTTGCGCGGAAAATTCCTGAAGATTCTCACGCCGGCCGGTCTCAAAATTATCGAAACCGCGGACCTGCTCGCCGCGTTGCAGCAGGGCGCGCACCAGGGACGATCCAATGAATCCCGCCGCGCCGGTAACCAGGTAAAGCGCCATCCGTAAAGCTTAGCATGGACGCTTTGACCGGTTGCTCAGTGGTCCGTGGATTGACTGTGGAATTTACTGTGGAGTAAACTCTACATCATGGAAACGATCCAGGTAGTTCTCGATTCGGCTCTGCTTCGGGCCGCGGATGGGGCGGCCAAGAAGGCCCGCATCAATCGGTCGGCCTCATTCGTAATGCTCTGCGGGAGCACCTTGCCCACCTGCGCACGCGCGAGTTGGAAGCACGCGACCGTGAGGGCTATGTGCGGCATCCCGAGACTTCGAACTCAGACGTGGGAACAGGTGGCTTCGTGGCCGGCCGATTAGGCGCGCGGCGAGATTCGCCTCTACCGGTTTTCCGCTCCTGACAAACCAGCGACCCGTGCTGGTGCTCACCCGAGAGAGTGCGCTCGGCTATTTGTCGACTGTCACGGTCGCGCCCATCACTTCGACCGTGCGCGGCGTGCCATCCGAAGTCGTCTTGACGGAAGAAGACGGCATGAAGCACGTGTGCGCCGTCAATCTGCATAACCTCGTTACCGTTTCCAAGGAACATCTGGGACGCCGTGTCGCGAAGCTGAGTACGCGAGCGCTTGGCAGACGTCTGCGCAGCCTTGGGGTTTGCGCTCGGTTGCGCCTGAAAGAAATCCGGTGCAAAACTCGGGTGCCCCGGGTCTGCGATGTTCGAGACCTGGGGCACCGGACTTAGCGGACTAAGCCGTCAGCCCGAATCGCTCCGCCATCATGCTCACAATTTCTTTGCCGATTTCCAGCGACGCCGTCGCCGCCGGCGAAGGCACATTGCAGACGTGAATCATGCTGCCGCTGTGCATGAAGTAGAAGTCGTCCACCAGATTGCCGTTGGCATCCACGGCCTGCGCCCGCACGCCCGAGCCGCCGGGCGCCAGGTCCGAATCCTGCGAGCTCCGGCACCATCTTCTGCAGCGCCCTGGTGAACGCCGACTTCACCCATGAGCGATACTGCTCCGCCATGCCCATGCTGCCAATATTTCTTCGCCATCTTCCAGAAGCCGCCGAAGCGCAGCATCTCGGTCGCCTCGCTCATGTCCGGGAGGTGCCGGTGTAACCCTCGCGGCGAAACGCCAGCACCGCGTTGGGCCCGGCTTCGACGCTGCCATTCACGCGCCGGGTAAAGTGCACGCCGAGAAATGGGAAGCGCGGATCGGGCACCGGATAGATCAGGTTCTTGACCAGGCTGCGGCGCTCGGGGCGAATCTCGTAGTACTCGCCGCGGAACGGGATGATCTCCAGATTGGTTTCGAGGCCGGCCATGCGGGTGATGGCGTCGCTGTAGAGCCCGGCGCAGTTGATGACGTAACGCGCGCGAAAGCGCCCGCCGTTGGTCTCGACCACGTTGCTTCGATTGTCTGCGCGAAGTCCGATGACCTTGGCGCCGAAGACAATCTCGCCGCCGGCCTGCCGGATCAGCTCGGCATATTTCTGCGCGACCATCGTGTAGTCGACAATGCCGGTGGAGGGAACGTGCAGCGCGCGCACGCCTTCGCAGTGCGGCTCGATCTCGCGAAACTCCTCGCGCCCCAGCATGCGCAGGCCCGGAACGCCATTGGCGTTCCCGCGTTCATGCAGCGCCTCCAGCCGCGGCACCTCCTCGGCAGTGGTCGCCACCACCAGCTTGCCGCACTCTTCGAAGGGAACGCCGTTGTCCTGGCAGAAGCTGCTTCATCGACGCCGCGCCGGCCACGCAGTTGCGCGCCTTCAGCGAGCCCGGTCTTGTAATAGAGGCCGGAATGGATGACGCCGCTGTTGTGCCCGGTCTGATGAGCGGCGACGCGGTCTTCTTTCTCGACGACGATAATCCGCATCGCCGGAAAGCGGCGCGTGACTTCCAGCGCCGTGGCCAGGCCCACGATTCCGGCGCCGATGATCAGCAGTTCTGCTTCGCGATCAGCCATGTCTGAGAATCCCAACAAAACCGGCGATTATACGGCGGGTGCACGCACGCTACCATGATACGCATCACGCGAATTTGCGCTGTGGTTCGCGGCACGTTTAGTCTAATGGGTTTGGAGGAACCGTATTGAAGATCCTGATCACGGGAGGGGCCGGCTTCATCGGCTCGCATCTCGCAGAACGGCACCTCGCCCTGGGCGACGAGGTCTACATCATCGACGATCTCTCCACAGGCTCCATCGGCAACATCCAGCACCTCAAGATTCATCCGCAGTTCAGCTATCACATCGAGAGCGTCAACAACACGCACCTGATGGCGGAGCTGGTGGACCTGAGCGACGTGATCTATCACCTCGCCGCGGCGGTGGGCGTGCGCCTGATCCTGGACAGCCCGGTGCGCACCATCGAGACCAACATTCGCGGCACCGAGATCGTGCTGTCGCTGGCGGTGACCAAGCGCAAGCGCGTGCTGATCGCCTCCAGCTCCGAGGTCTACGGCAAGAAGGAGCAAGTTCCGTTCCGCGAAGATGATGACCTGGTGCTGGGCGCGACCAGCAAGGCGCGCTGGAGTTATGCCTGCTCGAAGGCGATCGACGAGTTCCTGGCCATTGCTTACTGGAAAGAGCATCGCGTGCCGACCGTCATCGCGCGCATGTTTAACACCGTGGGACCGCGGCAGACCGGCCGCTATGGCATGGTGATCCCCAACTTCGTGGCGCAGGCGCTGAGCGGCGCCGACATTCGCGTCTTCGGCGACGGCACCCAGAGCCGCTGCTTCACCCACGTGAACGATGCGGTCGATGCGCTGGTGGGCATCGCGGCGCATCCCGAGGCCAACGGCGAGGTCTACAACGTCGGCGGCAATCACGAGATCACGATTCTGGAGTTGGCCGAGCGCATCAAGGAGATGACGCGCTCGAAGTCGCGCATCGTGCTGGTTCCCTACAGCACCGCGTATGAAGAGGGCTTTGAAGACATGCAGCGGCGCGTGCCCGACGTCAGCAAGCTGAACCGGCTGATCGGATACGAGCCGAAAATTTCGCTGGAAGATTCGCTGCAAAGCATCATTGAAGATCAGCGGGCACGCCTGCGCGGCACCGGCGTGCTGACCTTCGCGTAAGTCCCCTGGCGATAAACAGCGCCGTCAGGCGCGAAAGAGCTTAGCCCAGCGCTTCAGCGCTGGGTATGCCGAAAATAACGTTCGAAGTCCCGTAGGCACGACAGGCTTTCGCTCAGATTATGCGTGTGCTGGTCACAGGTGGTGCTGGCTTTCTCGGTTCGCATCTGTGCGACGCCTTGCTGGCGGAGGGGCACTCCGTGGTTTGCGCCGATAACCTGCTGACCGGCGATCTGCGCAACATCGCCCACCTGCGCCAGGAGGCGCGCTTCGAGTTTCGCGAGCAGGATGTTTGCCAGCCCTTCGATTTCGGCAAGGTTGATTACATCTTCCATTTCGCCTCGCCCGCCAGTCCCGTCGATTACCTGGAACATGCCATCGAGACGCTACAGGTTGGTTCGCTGGGCACGATGAACTGCCTGGAACTGGCGAAGAAGCACGGTGCG
Source organism: uncultured Acidobacteriaceae bacterium (assembly GCA_963698845.1). Lineage (GTDB taxonomy): Bacteria > Acidobacteriota > Terriglobia > Terriglobales > Acidobacteriaceae > Bog-257. The sequence continues at coordinate 479,184 of CAVOSH010000002.1, read as the reverse complement.
AAATTCTTTCTGGCGTCGACCTCCGAGTGTTATGGCGATCCGCTCGAGCATCCGCAGAAGGAAACGTATTGGGGACACGTAAATCCCGATCGGTCCGCGCTCGGTGTATGACGAGGCCAAGCGCTTTGCCGAGGCGACGACGATGGCGTACCTCCGCTATCAGCAGGTCGACACGCACATCGTGCGCATCTTCAACACCTATGGGCCGCGGCTGCAGCTCAATGACGGCCGCGTGATCTCAAACTTCATGAAGCAGGCGCTGCTGGGCGAAGACCTCACCGTCTACGGCGAAGGTCGCAGACCCGCAGCTTCTGCTACGTGAGCGACGAGGTTGCCGGCATCCTGGCGCTGGCGAATTCCGACGAGCACGAGCCAACCAATATCGGCAATCCCACCGAGTTCACCATCCTGGAATGCGCGCAGGTGGTGCTGGAAGTGACGGGATCGAAGAGCAAGATCCGCTACGAACCGCTTCCACAGGACGATCCTAAACAGCGCCGTCCCGACATCAGCAAAGCCCAGCGCCTGCTCGGCTGGGAGCCCAAGATCGATCTGCGGACGGGACTGAAGATGTCGCTGGAATACTTCCGCACGGCGGTAGGGATGCAGAGAGCATAAGTCATCCGACAAACTGCTCATCGTGATCACGGGAATCACTGCCCGGAAATCGTGAGCGTCAATTTTGCCATTGCCGGCGGTGTGCCCGCCGAGTCAGCCAGCTTGATGTTCAGCGTGAAAGTGCCCGCCTGCATCGGTGTTCCCTTGAGTTCTCCCGCTGTCGTCAGCTGCAGGCCCCGCGGCAGAATCGACAAACTCGTCCACAGGTACGGTGGTACGCCGCCTTGTCCCCGAAGGAATACGTCGTAGGGAGAACCATCGGCGCCGGACGGTAACGAGGTCGTCAGGATTTGCAGAGGCTGCAGTTGCTGCGTGATCGTGACCGCGGTGGGCGCACTCAGGCATTGCGGTTGACCCACGGTGCTGTCGCATGCCTGCACCACGAAGTTGAAGGTCCCGGGCTGCGTCGGCATTCCCAATAACAGACCCGAAGCGTTCAGAGCGGTGCCCGGTGGCAACGAGCCTTGCGCCAAGGTGAAGGTGTAGGGTGGCAGTCCACCATTCGCCGTGAACCGAAACTGATACGGCGTGCCAACCTTCCCATTGGGCAACTGCGCCGGCGGACTGAACTGCAATGGACTTCCGCTTCCCGCGATCTCGATGGCCGAAATGCTCATGCCGTAAGGGTCGACCGTGGTGTCGATGCGATCGCGCAGCACCACTGACAGCAGTCCACTGCTGGGAACGGTAACGTTATAGCTGCGCGAGTATCCGCGATATTGCCCGCCTGCGGCAACAAAGCCATCGATCGAATCGACCACCTGGCCGTTAATCTCGACGTCGAAGACGTTGTAGCCTGCACGCGAAACGCCCAGGCCGGCTTCGCCGTAAAGGGTCACCGTGGTTGGGCCGCTGCCCACGGCGTAGCGCATTGCGGTATCGTTGCGCGCTGAGATCGACATGCCGTAGAAGCCCGCGCCATCGGGATAACCCGTCCAGCCGGGCTGCGGATTCAAGATCTGGCTGCCGTAGAGCGGGCAGTAATCGCAACTCAGCGGGCTTTCGAAGACCTGTCCCTGCCCGGCGTTCTTCAGCCGGCTGGTCTGCTCCCACCAGATTTTGCCATGCGTGTCGGTGTAACTCAGGTTCTCGCCACCCAGATGCAGCCGCAAGTGTCCATCCGGAGAGGCTGGGACGAAGTAGCCGCTGGCATAAGCGGCGACGGTCGGATCGGCGGCGGCCACGCATTTCTCCTTGTAGGCAATTTCTGCCGACACCGCCAAAGGCGCCGTGATGGTTCCATCGCGCGTGATGTTCGCGCCGGAAACCGGGGTTTCGAACGAACACGCATAGTCGATGTTCACGTTGCCGGTGACCACCACCGGCTCCTTCCACGATTTACCTGCCTGGATCAGGGGCAGCCGCTCGTGTGCAAAGCCGATTACCGTGCCGACCAGGTTCGCATCGGCACAGACCGTGCCCTGGTTCACGCACACCTGCGTGCGTCTGAAGCTGGTCGCACCCTGTTGGTTGTTCAGCTGATTGAGTTTGCCGGGTCCCATGTTCGACATCAGGCTGCTGGTGTCGACCAGTTCCAGGTAGGCCTCGATAAAGGTCCAGGTAGTGAGGTCCTTTGCCGCGCCGACGATCTGTACCGGCTCGAACTCATTGGTCAGAATGCCGATGCTCCAGTCGTCGTTGAAGCCGCTGGCGCCGTCCAGGGCCGCCACACCGTAATCCTGAAGCGTGCGCAACAATGCCTTCATAAACGGACAATCGGTGGTGACGTCGCCGCTGCAGAATCCCTCCACATTGAAGCTCGATTTGAGGCGCATCACCTGTCCGTACGGCAGCCACCCGAACACCATGCGAGAGTTCGTCCAGTCGCCGTCACCCCAGCCCGTGCTGTCCACCGGAATCGTGAAGTGAAAAGTATCGTTGACGATGGTGGCGGGATACTCGTTGGTCAGGCTGACGTTATTGTTCAACGTCGTCCACTGCCCGCCGGCAATACCCTGGAAATGCACGTGGAAGTGCGGGCAGTATGTCTCCAGCGAAGTCCAGGGGACGTCTTCGCAGGCATTGAAACCGTTGGTCGCCAGACTCATACCTGTGCCGCACATGGTCGGGTTGCCGGGATAACATTGCACCCAGATGAATGGATGCTGACCGGTAATCTTGTCGCCGGACACGGCAATGCCCTGATTGCGGGGCGACAGCGCCGGGTTCACGATGGTGGTGCGCAGCAGGTGGCTGACGGCCTCGACCCGGCCGGTTGCAGGGTCCGCGACGTCATCTACTACATTGTGGTACCACTGGTTCGGGTCGATGCTGGTACCCACCAGCGAGGTACCGGCGGCGTCGGTGCCTCCGTAGATACTGTTGTCATAATTCGGCCAGGCCATCATGCTGCCGACGTTGCAGACGTCGCAATTGCTGCCTCCGGTTGCGAAAGTCGTCCCAGAAAAATTGCCGTCGCTGCAGGCGCTCGAGTCGTATGGGATGGTTCCGACAATGTGGTAGGCATAGCCGTTCGTCGCCGGCTGCTGACTCGTGATGGTGAACGCGAAGCTGCTTCCCGCCGTCTGGTTGTACTCCATCGGCTGGCAGGCGCCGGTCACATGGTTGAGTTGGATCGCCATGCCGGTGCGAAGCGGACGGATGACGTTGGTATCGAACTCCAGCCCGGTGACCTGTCCCGGGTGCACCACCGGATTGTGCGAATCGGTATACGTGCTGTATTCCTCGTAGTCGATGCCACTGTCTTTGTTGACGCAGAAGCGATGCCGGTCAGGATTGGTGCCATTCAGGCGCGCCCCGTACACGTACAGGTTGTACCCGCCCTGCTGCTGAACATCGGGCGGCAGCACCTCGGGGAACAGCACATCCTGGTACGGGCCACTGGGGAACACCGAGTGCATCATCTGGAGCGGCGTGTTCTGGTCACACATGTTCGTATAGAAGCCCTTGAAAAAGCGTGGGCCTCCCCCGAGCTTGATGTCGTGCTGGGTACCCTGTCCTCCAGCAGTCGCAATGCGCGTCAGCCACCAGGTGTTCGGATGGACGGGAAGATTGCCAATGTAAGCGTTGGCCCCGAAGTTGTTGGGCAGGACTTGCGATCCCTTGGAGTAATCCTGCACGAACACCGTCGGCGGCGCGCAATAGCGTCCAGTTTGATCGAGCGTGCCTACTCCACTCAGCGACCAGTCGGAGCATCCCTCGGCCGTGAACTGAACGCAGCTGCCTGCCTTTACGGCCTGGAAGGAAGGAGTAATTGAGCAGCTTTGCGCGGCTGCATTCGAAGGAGCAATTGATATCAGCGCAAGGAAGCTAAGGCCAAGGACAAAAATTCTCCGGCCAAGTGACCGAACATACAGCCCGCGGAGGACAAGAATCTCAGACACGATTGGCTCTCCTTGCGGCAAGATCTGCACCGTGGTCGCGATCCCAATGCTTCCCTCGTCGTCGTCCGGCAGACGGCATGAACCGCGAGAGCGCGGCGCGATCGCGAGCATGGGATTCCCGTCGGGTCGGTATACCCGCCAAGAATCCTCCCGAAAAGTTTTAGTCTCAAGTGATTTTATATGGCCTGAAAGACGGAAAGTCACCACCACTTAAGTAGCGGTGCAAAAGTCTGAACGGCCGTGGTGCCGAAGAGTAGTTTGGTTGTCGAAATTCGCGTGGGCGACGTACTCAAGGGGCTGTGGTCCAGAATCGTCGTACGTTGACGGCACTGGCGTAACATTCCCCATAGCGGAAGCCATGAAACGTGTGACTCTGATATTGGGGCTATTAACGCTCGGTGTTCCAGCGCTCGCGACGGGGCCATGCAGGGAAATTCACGGTCGTGCTCATTTTTACGGCGGAGACGGCCAACTTCGCATCTGGCACATTGGCACGCATCACGAGTATGAGCCTGACAACTCTTCGTGGGACAAGGTTATGGAATGGCTGGAAGCCGGAGTACCGGACGCGGAGAAATCGCAATACGCCAGTCCTGCATCCGCGGTGAACCTTTATGCTGACTTTTTAATCTGCCCGACTGAACCGCTGGTCAACGGCGCTGTACAGCACGCGGAAGTGAAGAGCGCATCGCATCGCCACTACGTTCGTTTACAAGACTGACGCGGTGCCGTTGTTATATCGGCTTATCACAACGTAAACGCAATGGACGACTCACCAGAAAAACGATCACGCTCGGCAAGGCGCTCTTGAGCAACCTCGTGATACCGTTCGCGGCAGCGTATCTGTATTACACAGGGACTTCCTGGCACGAGTAGCTCACGCGGCGGGCTGCTCGCATCATCTCCGGTACCCGGTGCTCATTTTCTTTGCCAAAACCGCAAGCAGATTCCCGTAAAATAGTCGTTGCCAGCTCCGATGGTGAGCCGCTATGCAGGCGCAGAACGAGTTCGAGGCACTCCGGCGCGAAACCACCTCGTGGTGGTGGATCTCGCGGCGCAAGCTGTTGCGAGAGGCCGTGTCGCAAGCCGTCGGCGACAAGCGTGAGGCGACGGTGCTCGACCTGGGCTGCACGGCCGAACTGGACTTCGACGGCACTTCTCCTCTGCGCACCGTCAACGCCCACTCCTCCTTGCCGGTGTTGGCTTTTCATCAGCTACAGGAGCTCCACAATCTGGTCTGCAGCAATTCGGAGGAGCTCAGCTTCGCATCGACTTCTTTCGACGCCGTGGTTGCCGGCGATGTTCTGCAAACGGTGACGGACGACCTGGCCACGTTGCGCGAGATGAGGCGGGTGTTGAAAGACGGCGGAATGCTGTGCCTCACGGTCCCGGCGTATCCCTCGCTGTGGGGAGAGCAGGACGAGGCGCGCGGACATTGCCGCCGCTACACCGCCAGCGAGCTTCGGCGAAAGCTCAACAACTCCGGCTTCGAGGTCACGCGGGTGTCGTACCTGGTGGCGTCGGGATTCCTGCCCGCCTTCATCGAGCGCATCGGCAAGAACATCTTCACCAAGTCGATCGATCGCTATCGCCAGTCGGCGCGGCAATCGCGCAGCCTGAATGCCGCGATGGTGCTGCTGCTGGATTGCGAGCGCTTCGTGACCCGCTTTATCAACCTGCCCTTCGGCACCCGCGTGGTGTGCTGGGCGCGCAAGCCCGCCGTCGTCGCCGAGCGCGTGACGGTCCCCGCCTGGGAGCGTCAGTGGGCCGGGCAGCCGCTGCCACAGGGCATTAGCGCTGCCGCGTCATCCTGAGCGGAACGTCCGCGCCTTTGCTTTCCGCCGCACTCTTGCGACGAGCGCACGCGAAGTCGAAGAGCCTGCCCCGGGCGAAGCCGAGAGGACCGTTATTCCCGCGACCATATTCCGTTGATAGAGGTCCTTCGACTCCGGCGCAAACTGCGCGCCTACGCTCAGGATGACGCCAACGGATGGAGATGGAGATGCAGACCAAGAGCCTGCACTTCATTTCCATTACAATCACCCTGTGGCGTTGTTTCGCAGCATTGGCACCACCCTGGAGATGATCAAGTGGGAGCACTCCGTGCTGACGCTCCCCTTTGGCCTGACCGGCGCCGTTCTGGCGGCCGGCGGCATTCCCAATCTCCACACCTCCATCTGGATCATCGTCGCGCTGGTGGCGGCGCGCTCGGCCGCCATGGCCTTCAATCGCCTGGCGGATGCGACCATTGACGCCGCTAATCCGCGCACCAAGATTCGCGCGCTGCCCGCCGGCAAGCTGAGCAAGTCGTTTGTGGCATGGTTCGTCGTCGTCACCTCGGCGATCCTGATTCTGGCCGCCTGGGAGCTGAATCCGCTGTCCTTTGAGCTTTCGCCGGTAGCGCTGGGCATCGTGTTTCTGTATTCCTTCACCAAGCGCTTCACGCGCTGGTCGCATGTGGTGCTTGGACTGGCGATGGGCATTGCGCCGGCGGCAGCCTGGGTTGCGGTGCGCGGCTCGCTCGATCCGCGAATTCTGATTCTTACGGCGGCCGTCATTTTCTGGGGCGCCGGCTTCGACATCCTCTACGCCTGCCAGGATTACGAGTTCGACCGCTAGGCCGACGTCTATTCCGTGCCCAAGGCGTTTGGGATTCGCACGGCACTGAGCATCGCGCAGACTCTTCCACGTCATGACCGTGCTGCTGCTGGCGTGGATGGTCGTGGCCTTCGGGCTGGGAAAGATCGCGATCGTCGGCGTCGTCTTCGTGGCGCTGCTGCTGGTCTACGAGCACTCGCTGGTGAAGCACGACGACCTCAGCCGGGTGAATGCCGCGTTCTTCACCATGAACGGCCTGATCTCGATGGCGTTCCTGTTCTTTATCGCCGGGGATTTGCTGGTGCGGAGGTAAGATTGCTCGCCTGCTGACGCGGCTCAACTCCTTTAATTGAGCTCACCCGGGCCTTGCGGCCCGGGCTTCGAACAGCATAAACGCCGCTTCGCGGCTGATCTCTGCTAATGAAATGCCATGTCGCGCTGGGTCACAGCGGCACGCATCTAACATCTATTCCAGAAGCTAAAGTTCGCCTACGGCGACCACGCCGATTCTGCTGAGATCGAGCCGCGATAGCCGGCAACTTCGGGGTGAGCCCGGGGTGCAAACCCCGGGTAGTCCGGCAGAAGAAAGCGGAGCCGCGTAGCGGCGACCTTTCTGACCTTCACATCCTCCTGTGATTCTCAGCCCCCGCCTGCGATATCATTGATGTGTTATGCCTGATTCGCCCAGCGCCAAGCAGCTTCACCCTTTCCAGACCGACGACGCCCGCCTGCGACCCATCCACGACAAAGTCATGGCGCAGGAGCGGCTCTCGGCCGACGACGCGCTGACGCTCTATCGCTCCGGCGATATCCTGGCGATCGGCTGGCTGGCCAATCACGTTCGCGAGCGGCTGCACGGCGACACCGCCTACTTCAACGTCAACCGGCATATCAATTACACCAACGTCTGCGTCGCGGCCTGCCGCCTGTGCGCTTTCGGCCGCAAGAAGAACGTCGCCCGGCGCCTACACCATGGCGCTGGAAGAAGTCTGGAACACCGCGGCCTCCGGTTACACCGAAGCCATCACCGAGTTCCACATCGTCGGCGGCCTGCATGCCGACCTGCCGTTCCAGTACTACCTCGACCTGATCTCCGGCCTGAAAGAGCGCTTCCCGCAGGTACACCTGAAGGCCTTCACCATGGTGGAGATTTCGTTCTTCGCCAAGATCGGCAAGATGACGCCGCGCGAAGTGCTGGCGAAGTTCAAGGAAGCCGGCCTCGACTCCATGCCCGGCGGCGGCGCCGAGATTTTCTCCGACCGCATCCGGCACATCATCTGCGATCACAAGATCGATGGCGGCGAGTGGCTGGAGATCGCGCGCACCGCGCATGAAGTCGGACTGAAGTCGAATGCGACCATGCTCTACGGCCACGTCGAGAACGACGAAGACCGCGTCGACCACCTGCTGAAGCTGCGCGCCCTGCAGGACGACACGCACGGATTCCAGACCTTCATCCCGCTGGCCTTCCATCCCGAGAACACGCCGCTGCAGCATCTGCCGAAGACCACCGGCATGCTCGACATTGCGGCAGATTGCGGTATCGCGGCTGGTGCTCGACAACTTCCCGCACATCAAGTCCTACTGGCAGATGGTGACGCCGAAGATGGCGCAGATCACGCTGCGCTTCGGCGCTGACGACATCGACGGCACCGTGGTCGAAGAGAAGATCTATCACGACGCGGGCGCGACTACGCCGCAAGGTCTGCGCCGCCAGGATTTGATTCGCCTGATCACCGAAGCCGGGCGGGTGCCCTTCGAGCGCGACACGCTGTATCGGCCGGTAACACGGACGGAGACGACGGTTACGGTAGCGGTTTAGCTCGAGTAGGGCTGGCCTTCAGGCCGGCGTTCACGGCATTTATTCCTGGATACGAGCCGGCTTCAGCCGGCGAAAGGCCTGTCGCCCCTGAAGGGGCTTTAGGACTTGATATACGCTCACCCAGCGCTGAAGCGCTGGGCTATGCTCTGTCGTCTCGCTGCGCGAGACTTGGTTCGCTCCCACCTCCGCGCCGATTCGACACGAAACATTGACGGCGTCGGGACGGCCAAACGCTAAGAGCCAAAAGCCAATAACTACCAGCCAAAGGATCATGCTCACTGCTCATAACCTACAACTCATAGCCCTCAGCCCAAGTCCCGCCGCTCATAGCTCATGGCCCATAGCTCATGGCCCATAGCTTCCTGTTGTCACCTCCAGCCACATCTGCCAAACTATCCGGTCATTCCTGGAGGCGCATGGAGCGCGAGTTCTCGGCTGGAGGCGTAGTGCTGCGCAAGATGCGCGGCCGCTGGTTTCTCGCCGTCATTGAACCGCACATGGACCGTCCCAAGAAGCCGGCCAGGAAATCCTCGCGCACTAAGCCCAGCGAACCTCACAGCATCACCGCGCTGCCAAAGGGCGCCATCGATGAAGGCGAGAAGCCGGAGCAGACGGCCCTCCGCGAGGTTCAGGAAGAAACCGGCCTCACCGCGACCTCGTTCACAAGCTCGCCGACATCAAATATGTGTACGTGCGCAGCTGGGGCAATCAGGCGCGCGTCTTCAAGATCGTCAGCTTCTACCTGCTGCTCTATCGCTCGGGCAAGCTCGATAACATTGCGCCGGAGATGCGTGTGGAAGTGAAGAAGGCTTTCTGGATTCCCCTCGAGGAGGCCCCGAAGGCCCTCAGCTACAAAGGTGAGCGCGAAGTGGTTGCGCGTGCGCTGGCGTACGTGAACGAGCATCCGGAGTTGGGAGATCATGCCGCAGACCCCACACGTTGAAAAACATTTCACCGCCGGCGAGGTGGTGCGCGACGTGGTCATCGGCATGTCCGACGGGCTGACGGTTCCGTTCGCGCTGGCTGCCGGACTTTCCGGCGCAGTGGACAACAGCCGCATCATTGTTATCGCCGGGCTGGCCGAGATTGCTGCCGGTTCCATCGCCATGGGGCTGGGCGGATATCTGGCGGCAAAGAGCGATGCCGAGCACTACGTCAGCGAGCGACTGCGGGAGGAGCGCGAGGTCGAAGAGATTCCGGAAGAAGAGGCGCGCGAGGTCCAGAAAGTTTTTGCCGACTACGGTTTGTCGCCCGAGGAAAGTGTTCCGGTAATTCAGGCGATGACCCGCAAGCCCCAGCAGTGGGTGGACTTCATGATGCGCTTCGAGCTCGGACTGGAGGAGCCCGATCCCAAGCGCGCCCACCGTAGCGCCTTCACCATCGCGGCGTCGTATGTCGGCGGGGGATTTATCCCACTCTCGCCGTACATGCTGCTGCACAGCGCGCGAGCTGCCCTGCTCTGGTCCGTGGCCGTAACATTGATCGCGCTGGCGGTCTTTGGCTACATCAAGGGACGCTTTACCGGGTCCCGAGCCTTCCGATCAGCTCTGCAAACCGTTGTGATCGGTGGACTTGCCGCCGGAGCCGCCTTCCTGCTGGCCAAGTTGATCTCCTAACCCAATATGGGAAAAAGATTTATGACGATTTTTGTTGACTGAATGAGTATTCATTCACTACCATCGATCCAACTTAATAAAGCGCGCGTCGTTGCCATCCTCACCCCACATCTTACGACGCGCGCTGCTTGTATTTAGGGCCGTTTCTGTAACCGTATTTTGCCAGAGGAGAGTTTGGCGCGAACGGTTTCGCTAGTGAAAAACAGGAGCGAATCATACGCAGGTTCCATCGAACGAGATGAGCCACACTGTCGCGGTCAAAAAACACATCACCAAGTTTTGCCCCAGGCCGCTGATTCGGGTCTGAGCCGGAGTTATCGAAACACCTCATGCAAAGACGGATAGAGAAAGTTGCCGTTTTGGGCGCGGGCACCATGGGCGCCCGCATCTCCGCGCACTTGGCCAATGCCGGTGTTCCTTCGTATCTGCTCGATATCGTTCCGCCTGATGCCGACAGTCCGGCGCGCAATCGCATTGCCGCTGCCGGCCTGGACGCGGCGGTGAAGTCCAAGCCTGCTGCCTTCTTCAAGCCATCGCTGGCGCGGCTGGTCACGATCGGAAACTTCGAAGACGATCTGCATAAGCTCGCCGAAGTTGACTGGATCATCGAAGCCGTCGTCGAAGACTTGGAGATCAAGCGCACGCTGCTGCGCAAGATCGAAGCTATCCGCAAGCCCGGCACCATCATCACCACCAACACCAGCGGCTTGCCGGTGGCCAAAATCGTCGAAGGCTTTTCCGAGGATTTCCGGCGTTGCTGGTTCGGCACGCATTTCTTCAATCCGCCACGCTACATGCGGCTGCTGGAAATCATCCCCACGCCGGAGTCCGACCCTGCGGCCATGGAGACGATCGCGAATTTCTGCGATCTGCACCTGGGCAAGGGCGTAGTGCATGCGAAGGACACGCCGAACTTCATCGCCAACCGCATCGGCATTTTCTCAGCGCTGAACATCATGCGCCTGATGCAGGAGATGGACCTCAACGTCGAAGAGGTTGACGCGCTGACCGGGACGGCTGCGGGCTGGCCGAAGACGGCGACCTTCCGCCTGGTTGATCTTGTCGGCCTCGATGTCTTCGGGCACGTGGTTCGCAACAGCGTCAGCAACATCAAGGACGAGCGCAGCGACCTGGTGCTGCCCGACTTCTTCAAGCAGATGCTGGAGCGCAAGTGGCTGGGCGACAAAACCAAGCAGGGCTTTTACAAGAAGACCAAGAAAGATGGCAAGAGCGAGGTGCTGGCCATCGACTGGAAGACCCTGGAGTACCGCGCCTCGCAGCGGCCCAAGTTTCCTGCCCTTGAAATGGCCAAGAGCATTGACGATCTGCCGGAGCGGCTGCGCACGCTGCTGGCGCCGTCGAAAGACAAGGCCAGTGTGTTCCTCTGGTCTGCGCTGTCGGATCTGTGGACCTATGCGGCCAATCGTATCGGCGAGATCGCCGACTCGGTCGTGGAGATCGATCGCGCCATGAAGCTCGGCTTCAACTGGGAGATGGGGCCGTTCGAACTGTGGGATGCGGCGGGGGTCGCCAAGACCGTAAAGCGCATGCAGATCGAGGGCAAGCCGGTTTCGCCGAACGTTGAGAAGCTGCTCGCCTCCGGCAACGAGCGCTGGTACACCGACGATGTGAAGGCGGCCAGCGGACGCGCTTACTTCGATCTGAACAGCGGTCACTACACTTCGGAGAAAGTTCCCGCGGGCGTGTGGTCGGTCTCCGTCGCGAAGAAGTCCGGGCTGGTGGTGAAGAAGAACGCCGGCGCTTCGCTGATCGATATCGGCGACGGCGTCGGCTGCATCGAGTTCCACTCCAAGATGAACTCGCTGGGCGGCGACATCGTGCAGATGATCACGCAGACGCTGAAGCCGGGCGGCGCGGGCGACAACTTCGACGCCTTCGTCATCACCAACGACGCAGCAAACTTCTCGGTCGGCGCCAACATCATGATGCTGCTGATGGCGGTGCAGGAAGAAGAGTGGGACGAGGTCGATCTCGCCATCAAGCAATTCCAGGGCATGACGCAGGCCATCAAGTTCTCGTCGAAGCCGGTGGTGGTGGCGCCGTTCGGCATGACGCTGGGCGGCGGCTGCGAAGATTACGCTGCACGCGGCGGCACGCCAGCCTCACGCGGAACTGTATTGCGGACTGGTCGAAGTCGGAGTCGGCCTGCTACCCGGCGGCGGTGGCTGCAAGGAGATGACGCTGCGCGCCGCTCGACAAGGCGTATCACGTACGTCCTGCCGGTCGCGGCGAGAGCGTCGAACTGATGGAGGCCATGAAGCAGGCGTTTGAGACGGTGGCGATGGCGAAGGTTTCGATGTCGGCGTTTGAGGCGAAAAATCTCGGCTTCATCTCCGGTGGCGACGATGTCACCATGAACCGCGAGCGCGTGCTGACCGATGCGAAGCAGCGGGCGCTGGAACTGGTGCAGGAAGGCTATCGCGCCGGTGGTGCCGCGCAATGACATCCTCGCGCCGGGTGAAAGCATTCTGGCGACGCTGAAGCTGGGCGTGCACATCATGCACGAAGGCGAGTTCATCACCGATCACGAAGTGAAGATCGCCAACAAAGTAGCAGAGGTGCTGTGCGGCGGCGCAGTGAATCCCGGAACGCCGGTGAGCGAGCAGTATCTGCTGGACCTGGAGCGCGAGGCCTTCAAGTCGCTGTGCGGCGAGAAGAAGACGCAGGAGCGGATTCAGTACACGCTGAAGACGGGCAAGACGCTGAGGAATTAAGAACAGTTGTCAGTTGTCAGTTGTCAGTTGTCAGTTGTCGGTTGTCAGTTCGTGCAGTTGTCGGTTGGCGGTTGTCAGTTGTCAGTTGGCGGTTGTCAGTTGTCAGTTGTCGGTTGGCAGTTGTCGGTTGTCAGTTGGCGGTATGTCAGTTGGCGGTTGCCAGTTGTCGCTTGTCAGTTGGCGGTTGTCGGTTGGCGAAGCAGTCCAAAACCATCATGGCAGCTGCCCTTTGGTATCGACGATTGCAACAGCAGGATGGAGTCCCGCGAAGCGGGACGGCGAACATGATAGCCCAGGACGGAGCCGCAGGCGGAGTCCTGGGTAGGCGACAGAATATTGTGTGAGTCCCTTCAGGGACGGCAGGCTACTGAAGCCGCTGTGCTAGCGTAGGGGTCCTTCGACTCCGCATTCGCAAAATAGGCGCATGCTGCGCTCAGGATGACACCTCGTTGTGAACACTATGGCTCATGGCTCAAAGCTCATGGCTCAAAGCTGACTGCTAACTGCTAATTGCTGGAGTTGATCATGCGTGATGTTGTAATCGTATCCGCCGTCCGGACGCCGGTCGGCAAGGCTTACAAGGGAACTCTTGCGGGCGACGCGCCCCGACGATCTGGCGGCCACCGCCATCAAGGGCGCGCTGGAGCGTGTGCCGCAGCTCGATCCCAAAGAAATTGAAGACGTGATCCTGGGCTGCGCCATGCCTGAGGCGGAACAGGGCATGAACGTCGCCCGCATCGCCTCGCTGCGCGCCGGTCTGCCGGTCGAAGTTTCGGCGATGACCATCAATCGCTTCTGCTCTTCGGGGCTGCAGGCGATTGCCATGGCGGCCGAGCGCATCATGGCGGGCGGCGCGGAGGTCGTCGTCGCCGGCGGCGTCGAATCGATGACCATGATTCCCATGGGCGGCAACAAGGTCTCGGCGAATCCCTGGCTGGTGTCGAATTATCCCGACGCCTATCTCTCGATGGGACTGACGGCCGAGCGGCTGGCGAAGCGCTTCAACATCACGCGCGAGCAGTCGGACGAGTTCTCCGTGCAGAGCCACAAGAAAGCCATCGCCGCAATCGAGGCCGGCAAGTTCGACGACGAACTCGTGCCTGTGCCCGGTCAGCTTCACCACGCCCAACGGCAGCAAACCCAAGCGCACCGACATCGTCTTTAAGATGGACGAGGGCCCGCGCGCCGACACGTCGCTGGAAGCGCTGCTGGCGCTGAAGCCGGCGTTCCACGTGAGAGGCACGGTCACGGCCGGCAACTCGTCGCAGATGTCGGATGGCGCGGCGGCTGCCATCGTGATGTCCGCCGAGCGCGCGCAGGCTCTGGGACTGAAGCCGCTGGCGCGCTACGTAGCCTATGCCACAGCGGGGTACAAGCCGGAAGAGATGGGCCTGGGCCCGGTCTTCGCGATTCCGAAAGCGCTGAAGATGGCGGGGCTGAAGCTGGAGGACATCGACGTGATCGAATTGAACGAGGCCTTCGCGGCGCAGTCGCTGGCGGTGATCCAGGAAGGCAAGCTGGATCCGTCGCGCATCAACGTGAATGGCGGCGCGATCGCGCTGGGCCATCCGCTGGGATGCACCGGCGCCAAGCTGACGGCCAGCATCATCCGCGAACTGAAGCGCCGCAACGGCCGTTACGGCATGGTGACCATGTGCGTCGGCGGCGGCATGGGCGCGGCAGGGATTTTCGAGAATTTGCAGTAAGGCAGTTCACCACGGAGGCACGGAGACCACGGAGGAATTCTTGTAAGAAGAAACAAGAACTTAGCGTACGTCAGTCTTCGTGTTTTTCGATTCGAAAACTCCGTGACCTCCGTGCCTCTGTGGTGAAAACGATTTTGAAGTTCAGTAATAGCGAGGAACCAATGGCAACGACGACGGCATCTCCCGAAGACCAAAACCACGGGCGGAAGCTTTCTGCTCGAAGATCACAACCTCGACAACGTTTTTACCCCTGAAGACTTCAACGAAGATCAGCAGATGGTCGCGAAGCTGGCCGACGAGTTCGCGACCAACGAAGTCCTGCCCGCGGTCGAGAAGATCGAGCACAAGGAGTGGGACGTCACTCGCGAGCTGCTGAAAAAGTCCGCCGAGATGGGCCTGACCAACGCCGATGTGCCCGCCGAATACGGCGGCTCGGACATGGACAAGGTTTCGTCGGCCATCATCGCCGAATACATGGCCAAGTGCGGCAGCTTCGTCGTATCCATGGGCGGCCACGCAGGTATCGGCACGCTGCCAATCGTTTTCTTCGGCACCGAAGAGCAGAAGAAGAAATATCTGCCGAAACTTGCGTCAGCGCGAGATGATCGGCGCCTACGCGCTGTCGGAAGGCACCAGCGGCTCCGATGCGATGAACAGCCGCACCAAGGCCGTGCTCTCGCCCGATGGCAAGCACTACATCCTCAACGGCGAGAAGATGTGGATCACCAACGCCCACTTCGCCGACCTGTTCACCGTCTTCGCCAAGGTTGACGGCGAGAAGTTCACCGCCTTCCTGATCGAGAAAGATTTCCCCGGCTTCTCCGTGGGCGCGGAGGAGAAGAAGATGGGCATCCGCGGCTCGTCCACGGCGCCGCTCATTCTGAACGACTGCAAGGTGCCGGTGGAGAACGTGCTCGGCGACGTCGGCAAGGGACACATCATCGCCTTCAACATTCTGAACGTCGGCCGCTTCAAGCTGGGCGCGGGTTGCGTCGGCGGAGCGCGCACTTCGCTGCAGAAGCGCCATCGCCTACGCCAAGCAGCGCAAGGCCTTCAACAAGTCCATCTCCGACTTCGGCCTGATCCGCGAGAAGATTGCGCAGATGGCCGTCGGCATTTACGCGGGCGAGTCGATGGTCTATCGCACCGTCGGCATGATGGACACGGCGCTGGCCGACATCGACAAGAATCCCGAAACCATCCGCAAGTCGATCGAGGAGTACGCGGTCGAGTGCTCGATCATCAAGGTGGCGGGCTCCGAGATGCTCGACAAAGTGGTCGACGAGACGGTGCAGATCTATGGCGGCTACGGCTTCGTCGAAGAGTATCCGGCGGAGCGCGCCTATCGCGACTCGCGCGTCAATCGCATCTTCGAAGGCACCAACGAGATCAACCGCCTCATCATTACCGGATGGCTGCTGAAGCGCGCCATGAGCGGACAGCTCGCGCTGCTGCCGGCCATCAAGAAGGTAATGGACGAAGTCATGGCGGGCCCGTCGGGCGACGAAGCTGGAAGGCACGCTGGCCGCCGAGCGAAGCTGGTGGCGAACGCCAAGAAGCTGGCCATGCTGATTGCCGGAGCTGCCTCGCAGAAGTACATGCAGAAGCTGGCCGATCAGCAGGAGGTCATGGGCGCGATCGCCGACATGGTGATCGAAGCCTTCGCCATGGATTCAGCTCTGCTGCGCGCGCGCAAGTATGTTGCGGCGCACGGCGAGGAGAAGGCTGGACTGGTGATCGCGATGACCCAGGTCTATCTGGAGAGGCGCGTTCAACAAGCTGGAAGCCGCGGCCAAGAAAGTCGTCGCGGCCGTGGCCGAAGGCGACATGCTGCGCACCCAGATGGCGATTGTCCGCCGCCTGGCTAAGCATGAACCGGTAAACATTATCGCGCTGCAGGAAAAGATTGCCAGCCGCGTGCTGGAGACCGGCAAGTACGTTACTGCCTGAATCCGTGGAAGCGAGGTGATACGCGGAGCTCTCGTTTGGGAGCTCCGTTTTTTATGGCTGCAATCAGACCGTCGGCCGTGGCTAGCGTGGTTCTCGAGCCGATTTTTACTTTGCTGTGACACCGCTTTACCAAAGTTTCGGAGATCATTAACCGAATGCAGCAGCATCACACAATAGTGCATAGCCCTGATTTTCGGGCAAGAGTGGATTGTCTTGAGTACGTTCAACAGAATCGTTCGCTCGGTCCGCGCCTTCTCGCGCGAGCTATCCCGTCCTCCCCTTCAATCAAGCCCTGAGTTTCTGGCCCCGCGGCGCCTGAAGCTGGGGCTGGCCCTGGGCGGCGGCTTTGCCCGCGGCCTGGCGCATATCGGTGTTCTGAAGGCACTGGAGGAAGCCGAGATCCCGGTGGAGTTCGTCGCCGGAACCAGCGTGGGCGCAATCATCGGGGCGTGCTATTGCGCGGGGATGAATGCCGGCGAAATCGAGGAAGTTGCCCGCGCCGCCCGCTTCAAACATTTCGCGCGCTGGACGCTCTCGCGCTACGGCTTTTGCAGCAACGACCGCATGACACAGTTTTGTGCCCGCGTTCTGCGGGTCACCACCTTCGAAGACCTGAAGATTCCGCTTGCGGTCACGGCCACCGACTTCCACACCGGCGAAGCTGTGGTGTTCACCAAAGGGCCGCTGGTCGCGCCCATTCGCGCCAGCTGCGCCTATCCGGGCATGTTCCATCCGGTGGAGATTGACGGCCGCTCCTACATTGATGGCATGCTGGCCTACGCGGTGCCCACGACGCCCTTGCGCGCGCATGGGCGCCGAGCGGGTGCTGGGTATTTACCTGAGCGCTCACTGGGCGCAGGATCGGACGCCGCGTCATCTGTTCGAAGTGATCGGGCAATGCTTCTCGATTGCGCAAGCCCGAATGTGCGAGCTGTGGAAGAAGGATGCCGACCTGGTGGTCGAGCCGGACGTTACGGGATTCACCTACGACTGCTTCGATCACGCCAAGGAGCTGATCGCACTTGGCGAAGAATCGGTGCACGCGGTTGTACCCCAGTTGCGGACGATGCTGAACCTGAGCGAGCCGAAGCCTTCCGCTAGAGTCCCTGCAGGCACAGATTTCTCCTGTAGCCCCGCAACCTGACGTTGTGGCGTAGCCCACGGCGGCTGCATTCGCCCTCAGCCTGTGGTTGTTGTAATCTGCTGATGTGGTTGGTTGCGCGTCCGCATCAGGAGACTCGGATTGATCCGTTCGCTAAGCGCTTATTCTTACCTGCGCTCTCACCTTTTCCACCGTTGCTCCCAGCCAGGAAACCTCACCAACTCCCGCGCCGTTTACTCCTCCGGACAAGATCCTCGGCTTTCATGATCCGGCTGCGGAGCTCAAGGCGGAGAAAACATTCCTCGCCGTGCCTGATCCCGAGCTGGCGAAGCAGCATTTGCAGACGCTGACCGCTGTGCCGCACGTCGCCGGTTCGATCGAGGACCGCAAGACCGCCGAGTATGTTCTGCAGAAGTATCAGGAAGCGGGGCTGGACGCGCACATCCAGGAATACAAGATCTGGATGGCACTGCCGCTGGACGTTCGCGTCGATGTGGTCGAGCCGCAGAACGTGGTGATGCATGGGCCATCGCCTGAGCGGGTAAGCGACGATCCTTTCCAGAAAGATGCGCGCATCCTGCCAGCGTTCAACGAATACTCCGGTAACGGCGATGTAACCGCCGATGTGGTCTATGCCAATTACGGCCGCCCCGAAGACTTCAAAAAGTTGAAGGAGCTGGGCGTTGAGGTGAAGGGCAAGATCGTCATCGTGCGCTATGGCGACAACTTTCGCGGCGTGAAGCCGTTCCTGGCGTCGCAATACGGCGCGCTGGGTGTCATCATCTATTCCGATCCGTGGGACGATGGATACTACAAGGGCGATATCTATCCCAAGGGACCGTGGCGTCCGGCCACCGGCGTGCAGCGCGGCTCGGTGCAATATTTATTTCGCTATCCGGGAGACCCGACGACGCCGGGCATTGCCTCGCTGGTGAGTTTGCCCGAGAGCAAGCGCACTCCGCCTGACCAGGCAACCGACCTGACCCGAATTCCGGTGACGCCGCTGTCCTATGGCGATGCCACGCCGATCATGCAGAACCTTGGTGGGCCGGAGTCTCCGCGAGGCTGGCAGGGCGCGTTGCCCTTCACCTACCACGTAGGACCCGGCCCGGTGAAAGTGCAGCTGGCGGTCAAGCTCGCCTATCACTACACCACCATCTGGGACGTGATCGGCATGGTGAAGGGATCGGAGTGGCCGAACGACTGGGTAGTCAGCGGCAATCATCGCGATGCCTGGGTGTTTGGCGCGGTCGATCCGAACAGCGGCACCGCAGCTCAACTGGAAGCGGTGCATGGCATCGGCGAACTGCTGAAGACCGGATGGAAACCGAAGCGCACGCTGGTCTTCGCCAGCTGGGATGCGGAAGAAGAAGGGCTGATCGGTTCGACCGAGTATGCGGAACAGCATGCAACCGAGCTATCCCACGCTGTGGCATATTTCAATATGGATGTAGGAGTGGCGGGACCGAACTTCGGGGCGTCGTCGGTTCCCAGCCTGAAGCAATACCTGCGCGAGGTTGCCAAGGCCGTGCCCAGCCCGAAGGGCGGAAGCGTTTACGACCAGTGGAAGGCTGAACAAGACAAGAAGGGCAAAGATGGCGATGATGCGCTGGCTGGAGTTCCCGCTCGCGATCCGGCCGTGGCTACGCAGGATGTAAAAGTCGGCGACCTGGGCAGCGGGTCGGATTACACGGCGTTCCTGCAACATCTCGGCGTACCTTCCGCGGACATAGGCTCGAAGGGGCCGTACGGCGTTTACCATTCCGCGTTCGACAACTTTGCCTGGTTCACCAAGTTCGCCGATCCGACGTTTGTCTATGAGCAGGAGATGGCGCGCGTCTACGGCATCGCCGTGATTCGAATGGGCTCGACCGAAGTGCTGCCGCTGGACTACGGGCAATATGGCAAAGAGATCACGGAGTATCTGAAGGCTGCGCAAACCAAGGCGAAAGCGGCGTTCGGCGATCAAGCGCCATCCTTTGCGGCTGCCTTAAGCGCATCTGACCGGATCGAGAAGGCGGGGAGCAGCCTGATGCAGAAACAGGAGAATTTTGTCGGCGATGCGGGCGTAGTCAACCTGGTTCTGCGCAACACGGAGCGCATGTTCCTGATCGATGGCCTTCCCAATCGGCCCTGGTTCAAGCACGCGATCTATGCGCCGGGCGAGCATACCGGCTACGCCGCAGTGGTGATTCCGGGGGTGAACGAAGCCATCGAGAATAAAGATCTGGCATTGACGAAGCAGCAACTGCAGATCCTGACAACGGCGCTGGACAAGGCCGCCGGGGCGCTGGAGGCGGCGAAGTAAAGCGGCGGAGCGGCTAGCAAATTAGCAATTAGCGGTCTGCGATTAGCGGTCAGCAATTAGCGATTAGCGGTCAGCAACTAGCGGTCAGCGATTAGCGGTCAACAATTAACCACGATGTGTCATCCTGAGCGGAGCAGCGCGTCTTTGGCGCTGCGGAGTCGAAGGACCGCTATCCTCACCATTCCACCCGACCAGCACACCCGCACCGCTCGGATTGTCGTCCCCGGCGGCGAATTGCAAGCCACCCTAATCTCTGCTTCTTCGATACCGATTGAACTGCAGCTCTCCCGACTTGCGGCAGCTCAGCCAACGCCAGTGAGTCATGTGCTCGCGCGTCAAACCCATCCCTCCGAAAACTGTTGGCCGCAGGAGCACCGGGATGGCTTGCTCGGAGGGAAGGCGCTCCTGCTCCGGGGGCACCATTTGCCCAACCTCGACGGGCGACACCGTCATGAATTTCTCGTCCACCAGGCCGGCGCGTGCCAGGCTGCCATACAATGTGGGGCCTCCCTCGCAGAGCAAGTGCTGCACTCCTAACTCCTCGCGCAGTTTGGAAATTCCTCTTGCCAGGTCGAAGCGATCTTTCTCCCCTGCGCCGATGACGGCGACATTGGGGTGCGCTCCCTGGGCGCGCAGACGCTCGGCCCCGTCCGGCGAAGTGAGAACGGCTGCGTCCACGAGATCGCCGTCAAAAACTTTGTGACGTGAAAGGTCGAGACCGGCCGCGCTGGTCACAAAAATGTTGCGCTCGCGCGCCTTTTTCAACTTGCGGCGCAGCTCCTGCAACGAGGGGTCAGCGACGCGGAAGACGATGCCGCGGCTATCGGGCCCGCGCTGCCGCTGCTCTTCGCGCAAGGTATTCATGCCCATCAGCAGGCCGTCGGCATGGGCTCGTAACAGATCCATCAGCCAGCGATCGGCAGCCGACGACTGGGAAATCTCGCCGCCCGAAGCATGCTGCCCCAACAGCGTGGTAATTCCATCGAGCGACTGGACGAAGTTGGTATAGATCCAAGGCCGATCCACCGGCGGAGGCGGAAATCCCAGATTGCCATAAGAGGCGTAGGAGGGATCATCGAGCGCACTCGGTTCGGCGTAATCGAATAGGACTTCAAACATCCGGTTCGTAGCAAGGCTTTGCTTCATAAGCATTCTGAATCGAAATTCTATCCTGCCCGGGGGCCCGAACTTACCGCATCCTCCCAGCCCCTTATCTTCCGGCCAAATTATTGCCGGCAGGTGCAGCAACCCCCAACCTGGCGACGCCAATCTAAGCTTGTAGCTTCACGGAAATCTCTGCGTACTGGCCGCCTTCACCTCCAGTTCATAATCGGTTTTCTTGCATCCTGTTTGCCCCAAGTTGAGGTATGGTTCCGCGCTGAACTACGGGACGGTAACCCTGGCAACTATGGTATTCACCTTACATCGAAGAAGGAATCTCGCACATCGAATCCAATCATGCGCTGGAAGCGTGGCAACAAGCTGCCGCTGGTGAATGAAGAGGACGCACCTGCTCGCACGCGAGAGATCTTCGCGGAGATTCGGCACAGCCTGGGCCTGCCTTCAGTACCTGTTTTGTACAAGGCATATGCCGCGTTTCCCCAGTTTCTGGAGCTGCATTGGCAGGCTTTCCGGCCGGCGATGCAATCGCGTCAGTTCTTCATACTGGGCGCGCGCCTGGCGGCCGAGTCCTACACCCGGGCACATAACTATTTCGAAATCGGCGCTCTGACAACGTATGAGTCGCGTTCCGACGCTTCGCCCCAGCTCCCGATATCGCAGGTGCTGGATTATTACCAGTATGTAGATCCATTGCTGCTGGTCATCAGCGCCGCCCAGATGCAAGCCTTCGAAGGCCCGGTTGGGGAGAGCGGCAGCCTGGAACCATCGAACCACCCTGACTTTCCCGTGGAGCCGTGTTTGCTGGACGAGGAGCAGGCGAGTCCGGCAGTGCAACGCACATGGCATGAGCGGAGGCGCATTCTTGAAGCGGCTTTCGTTTCCGATGAGCATCGCGCCCTGGCGTGTTGGCCTGATTTCTATAGTGAATTCTGGCCGGTTCTGAAGAGCGTGCTGCAATCGCCGATCTATGCGGATTGCCAATTCCGAATTGGCGAGAGCGCACTGGCGCTGGCTACTGAGCTCCCGGTGCGGGTAGAAACCGGAGTGGCTCAGCTCCTGGAGGCGGGGATGGACGGCGAGGAATTGTCCTCCCTGGTTCGCATCAACGAAGCTTTCATGCAGGCGATGACCGGGTTGATGCTGGATGTTACGTTCGCCCGCATCGGTTGCGACGGGGGAACGCATGCGCAATCGAAGGTGCAGGAGGAACCGGCTCACAGTTCAAAGAAGAAGAAAGCCAGCTCACCGACCCGGGCGGCCTGAGCGCTTCTAGTGGGCAGCCCTCACAGTCAGCTTCGCCCGCACAAACTCAACCAATTCCGGCGTGACGTACTGCGGAGGATGAATGCGGAAGGTCGGCTTCCCCAGGGCCGGCTTCAGCGAAACGTTCTGCCATGCAACCTGATCGGTCTGGTCGTGCAGGACAACGGCGTTGGCGCGATCAAGGAATTGCTGAGCCGACAGCTTGAAGTCGGCGGTGGCAGCGTCGAGCACGGTGAGGTAGAGATGGGGCTGCACAAAGCGCATGATGCTGTTGGATTCGAGGATCACGTTCTCGGCACTGGCAAGTTCTTTGCGAATGCGCGGCATCGCTCCAGCCAACATTCCCTGCCGGGTTCGAACCCACAGCGAGCGCACCGCCCCAGAGACGAGGAAGCGCGAGGTGTCGCTTTCACCGCTGCGGTTGCGCTCTTCCGTAACCGCCCACATGTGATCGGCCGTGGCGCAATCGCATACCTTGCCATTGGCCGAGCAGATGCCGTGGCCATACTGCGTGATCTTCATCGCCGTCCAATGAAATTCGGGCAGAGCGGCGATGAGACCGGCGACGACGCTGGTCTTGCCGACGTTTCGTGAATGTCCACCTACCACGATGAGGGACATGATGAGCTATGAGCTATGAGCTATGAGCAACATATCCTGCCAGTTTACTGGACTGCCGGGTGCCCGGGTCTCGCGATTTTTCGAGACTTGGGGATTTTTGCTGAGTCAGCGGGACAGTATCCCAATGGTCCCAGCTCCGCTCATTTGGATGCTTTCCGCGTCAGCCTGGCTATTGCCGCGAGTTCCTTCAGGTAGTCGCGCAGCGGCTGCGCCGGAGTTCCCCAGTATAGCTTTCCTTTGCCGCGCAAAACCTTGTGCGGCAGGACGCCGGCCTGGCCGCCAAGAAGTGTTCCCTCCTCGATCCTGGCGTGATCGCCGATACCGACCTGCCCGCCGATCACGCACCCATCACCGATCTCCGAGCTTCCCGAGACGCCGACCTGCGCGGCGATGACCACATTTGCTCCGACGATATCGTTGTGACCGATGTGCACCAGGTTGTCCAGTTTCGTCCCCGGCCCAATCACGGTCTTATCGAGCGCGCCGCGATCGATCGTGCAGTTCGCGCCGATCTCGACATAGTCGCCGATCACCAGTTCGCCGATCTGCGGAAACTTGTGATAGCGACCGTAAGTCTCATCGCGCACAAAGCCGAAGCCGTCTGAGCCCAGGACCGCGCCGGCATGCACGATGACGCGTTTGCCCAGCGTCGTCCCCTGATAGATGACCACGCAGGGATAGAGGTCGCAATCGTCGCCGACGACTACTCCCTCGCCAATGCTGCAGCTTGCGCCGACGTGCGCGCGTTCGCCGATGATCGCGCCGCCTTCAATGACCGCATGAGCGTCAATGGCGGCGCTGGCCGCAATCGTCGCCGACGGATGCACCACTGCGGTTGGATGCATGCCGGGCTTGTAAGTTTTCGGCGGATGCAGGAGAGCTCCAGCGCGACAGAAGGCGAGG
This sequence comes from uncultured Acidobacteriaceae bacterium, assembly GCA_963698845.1. GTDB lineage: Bacteria > Acidobacteriota > Terriglobia > Terriglobales > Acidobacteriaceae > Bog-257. The sequence continues at coordinate 455,476 of CAVOSH010000002.1, read as the reverse complement.
CGCGGATTGGCGGACAGAAGCAGCGGCTGCTTCGCGCTGCCGATGAGTTGCGGCGAATTCGCCGGCAATGAATCGCACTCGGCTGCAGAGGCGAGTGCAGACGCGAGGTCCTTCTCATCCTGAACGAACACCAGATCGCCGGGTTGCGATTGCGCGATGCTTGCAACTTTTGACACCATGACGGTGCCATCGCCGATCAGACGCGACGCAGTAAATTCCGCCAGTTCTTGCACGGTGTGAGGCATGGGATTGTTATAGCAGTGGATAGTGGATAGTGGTTAGTGGATAAGGGCAAGGAATCGGGATCAGGGGTCAGGGGTCAGGGGAGCGAAACGTCTGCGGAATCAAGGCGGACACGCCAAATGCGGTCATGAAGTTCGTCTAATGGGGTGACGGTCTACAACAGTCACGATCCGCTGCTCCCGAGCCCCTGACCCTAAGCCCTGGCCTTTAATACAGCGGCGGTTCGCCTGGCGGCCGGCTCTTCCAGCGGCGATGCACCCACAACCACTGGTCGGGATAGCGGCGAACGTATTGCTCGATGACCTTGGTGAAGATTGCGGTATTGGTGACCGCGTCGGCCTCGTTGTCGCCGGTACGCACCAGCTCGACCGCGCGATCGAACTCGACGCGATATTTGCGGAGCACCGGATCCCATATCGTGAATGCCGGAACCACCGCCGCATCCGGTATGCAGCGCCACGCGAGCCAGTCCGCTGGCGGTGCACGCCGGAATGCCGAAGAAGTCGACGAAGACACCCTGCGGCGGCGTCATGTTGGTATCCATCAGAATGCCGACGGTCGCGTTCTTGCGCATGGCGGCGATCAGGCCACGCGCAAATTCCTGTTTGCCGATCATGGTATTGCCATGCAGCCCGCGATAGCGCGTGACCAATGCATCGACGTAAGGATTGTCGAGCGGCCGGACAACGATCTGCATGGGATGTCCCTGCAACGAGTGAAAGAACGATCCCACCTCCCATCCGCCGAAGTGCCCGGTGAGCAGCAGAACGCCTCTTGCCGCGTTTCTCCGCCGCCTGAAAATTCTCGAAGCCCTGGTAGACCGCGATCTCGGAGGCATTCTTTCGCGTGTAGCCCGGGAACAGGCAGGCTTCTCCCAGCAGGCGGCCGAGAGAGACATAGACGCCGCGCAGGATTTTCCGTCGCTGAACCAGGGGCTTGTCGGGAAAAGCGAGTTCCAGGTTGCGCAATCCCACTCGCCGCAGCCGGGGATGCAGATGATACACGGCGCCACCGATCATGATGCCGACGGCGTGAGCCAGAGGACGAGGTAAGATGCCGATCAGGCGCACCAGTAGCGCAACCGGCCAGTATTGCAATCTGTTGAGCATCAGGGCTGTCGGTTTGACGGTAGCACCGGGGAAAATCGAGGTCAAACCGCGAGAGACAGGAATAGGCGGGCGTCAGGATGGAGTCGCAGTTCACGCCGAGCATCAGCGAGTTGCGCTTCACGCCGTCGCTTTGCGAGTGCCCGCCATCAGCAGGACGGCTCCCACCGCGCAGAGAACGCCGCCAACAGCAGGCGGCAAGTTTCTCATCGTGATGAGTGGTGATACCGATCAGAGGCGTCACCCGCCTTGATCTCGTGGGTCTTGTTCACCGGCACCGGCACGAACGAACGAGAGAATGCCGAGCAGCAACACGACCAGGCCCAGTATCGATAGAGGCCGCATGTCTTTCCTTTGCGCGAGAGCCGCATCGCTAACGGCTCCCGGGCGGAATCAGAGAACGAGGTTAGATCCGGCCCATCAACAGCAGGATCACCAGGATGATGACCACCAGTCCCAGACCGCCGCTGGGGTAATAGCCCCAATTGCGGCTGTGAGGCCACGCCGGGAAAGCGCCCACCAACATCAGGACCAGCAGGATAATCAGAATCGTAATCATGTTTTGAACTCCTTCTGCATGAGGCAGCGCGCGCTCAAATGGGCGGACTGCCATGCGAAATTTGTTTAACTGTTGCCGCACGGCTACGGTGCAAGACGGGAAGGGTCGAAATTCCCGCACGGCTTCGGACGGTTGCGATTGAATGCCGCTGGTGATGAGCTCGTTGAACAACAGCGGCAAGCGCAATCAGCAACACTCCATTGGAGAGCAGGCACAGAGAAAGGTTGTATTGCGAAATAGTGGGAACACTTTCAAAAGCGGCGGAGGCTGGTGCCCCACGTTCGGCTTCTTTTGGCCTAACGTGGGTGCGGTAGTACTCAACATCCCAGGTTAGCGTCCCGACAGCAGCACGGCGCTTTGCCACTGCAGTCTGCGAAGATTTCTCTCCCTTCGCCTATGATGGGGAGCATCGATGGCACTCACTCCCTTCGGCGCTCGCTTTAGCGATCCCGTTTTCCTGCTGGCTATGGCGGCGGGCCTGATCGCGTTTGTGGTGCAGTCGGGAGAGCTCGGGACCGCCGACACGCAACATCGCGAGCAATCCGCTCACGCTTTCTGGACTCGGAGCCGCCGGTATTTCCCGACGAGTATCCCGAGTTCGGCGTTCACGGCCGCGACGGCATGCTGCAGAGCTGGTACGGCATGGGACAGTCGCTGCTGATGCTTCCCAGCCGACATTGTCGGAACCTACGTCGCGCGGCTCCCCATCTTCGCCAACTACGACGGCACCGATCCCTACGGTGCGCAACATCATCGTCAGCTACAGCACCAACATTCTGGTAACGGTGCTGACGGCGCTACTCTGCTTCCGCTTTCTGCGGCAACTCAATTTCACCGTGAGGCAGTCCGGCTTCGGCGTGCTGGCCCTGCTGCTGGCGACCACTCATCTCCACTACACGCAGAACATGATGGAGAACAACTACATCTTTCTGCTGACGCTGGCCGGGTTTTCCTATCAGTATGAGTGGCTGCAAACCGGCAACCGGCGCGCGTTGCTGATCGGATCAGCCGCGTTCGGGCTCAATCTGCTCACTCGATTGACTACGGGCCTCGACCTCTGGCCGGAGGTCTGTTCGTGCTGCTGGTGTTGTGGTTCGGAAGGCGAGCGCGGCAGAGAGTTGTGGGAGCGCTGCAAGACCTATGTCGTGGCCGCGGCACCCGTCTACGCTGTCTTCGGCCTGATCGATCGCGCTGTACCAGTACTACCGCTTCGGATCGTTCTTCAATACGTATGTCAGCGTTGTGGCCCGCGAAGCGCGCCAGCGCGATCCTTCCCTACCCATCGCCTATCCCTTCGAGAAGCCGTTTCACGAAGGCTTCTTCGGAGCGCTGTTCGCGCCGGAGAAATCCATCTTCCTCTTCGATCCGCTGTTGATCCTGATGATCGTGCTCACCGTCGTCGCCTGGAAACGCTTCAGCCCGGCGGTGAAGGCGTATGTCATCACGGGATATCTGCTGCTGCTGGCCTACATCGGTTTCTACGCGCGCTACACGGTGTGGAGCGGCGACTTCGCCTGGGGAGATCGCTATGTGTCGACTGCGGTCGAACTGGCGGTGCTGCTGGCGGTTCCCCTGCTGCTGCGCTATCGCCGCGAAAATGGCACCTTGGTTTGGGTTGCGGGCATCGCGCTGGTTGCGATCAGCAGCGTGATCCAGATCGCGTCTCTATGCTTCTGGCTTGCCGCTGGAGATTTACCAGATGGAGACGCTGGGCCATCCCACGTTCGTGATTGCCCTGGCGCTTCAAGAACATCGTCGGATTCGCACTGGGCAGGATGTACGACAACTTCGCCATGCATTGGGATCCGTGGGATTATGTCCACATCACCACCTGGAATTTCCTGCCGTTTCTGCTGCGGCGGGTAGGCGTTGCGCCGGCCTGGGTGGTACGACTCGCTTTCGTCGTCTGGAGCGCGGGGCTGACAGCGACTGCCGCCGTTCTGTGGAGGCTCGCTAAGGTCCTTTCGCGCCGGGAATACTCATGACGGTTGCGGCGATGGTCATACAGAACGTACTTAGTCCCAAAAGGGAATCCCAACTCATAACCGTTTAGCAGAATTTCCAGTGGCGAAATTGCAATTATAGGTTAGTCTTTGGAACGAAGAAGGGCGGGGAGGAACCACAATGAAATCCAGCTTCGGGAAGTGGGCTTGTCTGATCTTGATGTGCTCGGCCATGGCAGTGAGTGTTTGCACTGCGCAAACCCTTAAATCCGTGTTCACTTTTAACGGCAATCTTGGTGCTAATCCACATTCACCTCTGATCCTCGCCACCGATGGAAACTTTTACGGGACAACGTATAACGGTGGCGTTAGCAACTACGGCACGGTGTTCAAAGTCACGCCGGGCGGCACGCTTACCTCTCTCCATACGTTTGGTAACTTCGATGGAGCCAGGCCCTACGCCGGACTGATTCAGGCCACGGACGGAAACTTCTACGGAACAACGTCCCTGGGTGGCACGTTAGGCGGCGGGACGGTGTTCAAGATCACCCCGGGCGGCGTGTACACCCTGTTGTACAGTTTCGGCGGCAGCGGTGGCACCATCCCCTACGGTGGAGTGGTGCAGGGGACGGACGGAAATCTCTATGGGACCACCTACCAGGGCGGTCTGAACGGTCACGGCACCGTCTTCCAGCTCACCCTCAGTGGGGCATTAACCACTCTTTACAACTTCGCCGGCCCAGACGGAGCTTCCGTTTACGCGGGACTGGTGCTGGGAACCGATGGGAACTTCTACGGAACAACCTACCAGGGCGGCACCAACAACGACGGCACGGTTTTCCAGATAACGCCTACGGGCACGCTGACCACGCTGTATAACTTCACAGGCGTCGATGGCAACCAGCCCTACTCACCTCTGATTCAAGGCAGCGACGGTAATTTCTACGGCACAACGTTCCTGGGCGGGGCGAATGGCAATGGATCCGTCTATCAGATCACCTCGACGGGGACGCTAACCACCTTGCACAGTTTCTGCTCGCCGACGAATTGCACGGACGGTTCGAACCCGTACGCTGCACTGACTCAGGCCGCCGACGGCAGCTTCTATGGCGCTGCCAGTACGGGCGGACATTTTGCCAACGGAACGGTTTATAACATCACCAGCACCGGCACCTTCACCACTCTGTATGCCTTCGGCGGTGGCGACGGCCATCACCCTTACGCCGGCGTTACCCTGGCTCCTGGCGGCAACCTGTACGGCACCACTTACAGCGGCGGCACCAACAATGTCGGAACCATCTACAGCTTGTCGCCCAATCCGTTCCAGTTTGTTCCGGTCACGCCCTGCCGCCTGGTGGATACTCGCACCAGCGCACCGATCGGAGGAGGCAACTTCCAGAGCTTCGACCTCAAACAGCTGGCGCAAACGAATGGCTGCCCCGACTTATCTGCGGCCGCGATCTACTCGTTGAACGTAACCCTCGTACCGGTGAGCGGTCCGGTTTCGTACATAACGATCTGGCCCACCGGCGAAACCCAACCCACGGTTTCTCTCATGAACTCGTATGACGGACGAGTCAAGGCGAATGCGGCCATCGTTCCGGAAGGCTCGCAAGGATCGGACGGGTCGGTGAACATCTTCGTCACCAACACGGCCAATGTCATCGTCGATATCAACGGTTACTTCACGGCTCCTGGCGTAGGGGCGCTGGCTTTCTACCCCCTGACGCCGTGCCGCGTGGTTGACACTCGTGGTCCGAATGGAAACCTTGGCGGACCTTTTCTACAGGGTGCTCAGGAACGCGACTTCCCGCTGCTGTCGAGCACTTGCCTGATTCCGCCGAACGCTCAGGCCTACTCCCTGAACTTCACGGCCATACCTTACAACGGGCAGCCTCTGGGCTATCTAACGGTCTGGGCGGACGGTCAACCGCAGCCCGTGGTTTCAACCTTGAACAACCCAACCGCAACAGTGGTGCCGAATGCGGCGATCGTGCCGGCTGGTAACGGAGGCGCGATTGCCGTTTATCCGAGCGCCAATACCAACCTGGCGGTCGATATCAACGGATACTTCGCACCGCCCGAGTCTGGCGGCCTGTCCCTCTATCCTGCGGTTCCGTGCCGGACGATCGACACTCGCTCGATCGGCAACGGAGCGCCTTTCAGCGGTACACTGAGCCCGCCCGTGGACGTGGTGGACGGTCCTTGCGCAATCCCAGGCACAGCGCAAGCCTACGTCTTCAACGCGACGGTCGTTCCCTCACCGACTTTGGGCTTCCTGACACTGTGGCCTGATGGCAAGTCACAGCCTGTGGTTTCGACGCTCAACGCTTCCGACGGATGGACGGCGTCGAACATGGCGATCGTACCGAACTCCGACGGTAAGACCGACGCCTTTGCCTCGGGCACAACCCAGTTGATTCTGGATATCTCGAGCTACTTTGCACCGTAGTTATCCGGGACGTCTCGAGTCGTAGAGAAGCGCGCAACGCGATAAGCGGCATTTCGGGAACAACCCCGGAATGCCGCTTCGCTTTGGGCAAAGCGTGAACGGCCGGGAACCCGATCCCTCGTGGTCCTGGAAGTCACTGAAAATGGCAGGGGTAAAACGCGGGATATATGTGACATGCGGCTTAAGTATGCCGCCGCTTCTGCGTAGAATAGTCACGCTCTAACATCTTTGCTGGCAAAAGGACGTCAATGCGGCGGACTCTGATCTCTCTACTGACTTTACTCTGTGCAACCATCGCCATCGGACAAACCCAAGCCGGCATTGAAGTTTCCGATTAGACCGCAAAGCCGACCCCTGCACCGACTTCTACGAGTACTCCAATGGCGCCTGGCGGGCTGGCAATCCCATACCTGCCACCATGGATCGCTGGAGCCGGCGCTGGGCCGCGGGCGAGGCCAACAAAGACCAGCTGCGCGTGATCCTGGATGAAGCTTCGTCGAAGAAGGACCTGCCCAAGGGTAGCGTCGATCAGTTGATCGGCGACTACTACGGCGCCTGCATGAACGAGGCGCGGGTCAATCAGGCAGGTGTCGAACCGGTCAAGCCGATGCTCGCCGAAATCGATGCCATGCAGACCCAGGCGGATCTGCAGAAGATGATCATCCATCTGCAGAACTATCGGAATCGCAGGTGCCGTTCGCCGTGGGTGCCGTTCCCGACAATCACAATCCGTCGCAGGTCATCGCCGACGTCGGGGCCAGCGGGCTCGGCCTGCCCGACCGTGACTACTACTTCAAGGACGATCCACGCTTCAAGCAGGCTCGCGATCTGTACCTGATACACGTCGCCAACATGTTCAAGCTAGCCGGATACAGCGATGCGGCTGCGGCCAAAGCCGCCACCCAGGTCATGCAGGTGGAAACCGCACTTGCCGGCGCCACACTCGACAACATTGCCCGCCGCGATCCGCAGGCGACCGACCATAAGACCACCTTTGCCCAGTTGCAGAAGATGTCTCCTCACTTTGACTGGACGGCGTATTACACGGACGCCAGGATCCCGCAAGCTGACTTGAACGTGGATGAGCCCGCCTTCCTGGCGGAGGTGGACACAACAAATCAGCTCGACGCCGCTGGCCGATTGGAAAGTTTATCTTATCGTGGCAGGTGCTGCATGGGTCTGCCGAGCTTCTGTCCCAGCCCTTCGTCGATGAGAACTTCAATTTCTACGGTAAACAGTTAGGCGGAGTGGCCGAACTGAAGCCACGCTGGAAGCGCTGCGCGGAACTGACCGACCTGTTGCTAGGCGAAGCGCTGGGTCGCGACTACGTTGCCCGCTACTTCCCTCCCGAGGCGAAGGCCCGCGCCCGGGAGATGATCCTTAATATTCTGGCGGCCATGGGCGACACGATCCAAGGGCTGGACTGGATGACGCCTGAAACCAAGAAGAAAGCGCTGGAAAAACTCTCCACCTTCAACGTCAAGGTAGGCTATCCCGACAAGTGGAAGGACTACAGCAGCGTCAACATCACGCCGCGACTCTTTCTTTGTCGATACGATGAATGCCGCTCAATTCCAGGTGAACGACGATCGCTCCACCATTGGCAAGCCCGTGGATCGCGGGCGTTGGGGAATGACTCCTCCTACCTCCAACGCTTACTACAACCCGCTGATGAATGAGATTGTTTTTCCCGCGGGCATCCTGCAGCCGCCCGCCTTCAGCATGAAAGCCACGGATGCGGTTAACTACGGCGCCATCGGCGTGGTCATCGGACACGAAATCAGCCATGGCTTCGACGATCAGGGAGCTCAATACGACGCGCAAGGCCGTCTGCAAAACTGGTGGACGGAGGACGACCTGAAGAAATTCCACGTCAAGACCGCCTGCGTAGTGAATCAGTTTGACGGGTATTACATCGAGCCCGAACATTCATCACCAGGGCAAGCTGGTGTTGGGCGAATCCATCGGCGACTTGGCGGGCGTCAAGATTGCTTACCTTGCCTTCCAGAAATCCCAGCAGGGCAAGCCGGCTGCGCCACCATTGACGGCTTTACGCCGGACCAGCAGTTCTTTATCGCCTGGGGACAGTTTCGAGGAGACGAGACTCGACCGGAGACCCAGCGCCTGATGGTACAAGGCGACCCTCATCCGGTGGCGAAGTTCCGGGTAATCGGACCGCTGTCGAACTTTCCACCATTCGCAGCAGCATTCTCGTGCAAGGACACCGCCGCGATGGTTCGACCTGCCGATCAGCGCTGCGTGGTCTGGTAGCTCCTGCGCGCTGTGAAAACGGCTGCGGGTCAGGCTGCCACAGCCAAAGAGAGGAAGCGCTGACCCCGCAACACCGCCCGATTCCTGGGTGCAATGGTAAAAAAGCGGCGAGCCTCAATTGAAGGCCGCCGCCTGATTGGAAGTTGAAGGCAGTTTACTTACAAATGCCGGCGCAGATCCCGCGGGCTTCACTGTAATCGAAAGTGAAGCTGTTGCTCTCTGATTCAGACTGTCCTTCACCTGCACGGTAAAGGTGTATACCTTCCCGTTTGCATTGACGATACCGACAGGCTGAGGAGTTCCCGAGATCACGCCTGGGGCGCTCAAAGACAGCCCGGGCGGAAGAGATCCGCTCAGAATTGTCCAGGTAAACGGCGCCAGCCCTCCATTCACCGGCAACTGGGCCGACCTGTACACCGACTTGAGGTATGCAACCGGCAGTTGTACAGGCGGAATCGTGGGAGGCTGTACCAGAGTGATGGTCAGGGCAAGTTTCGCGCTAACCGCCGGGGTGTCATTGCTCTGACCCGACAGAAGCACATTCAAAGTGAACGAGCCGGAAACTGTGGGAGTACCCTTTAGCTCGCCTGCGATGCTTAGGAGCAATCCGGCTGGTGGCAGAGTAGTCAAACTCCACTTCAGAGGTGAAGCGCCGCCCTGGCCGTGCAAGAACTGATCGTAGGGCTGTCCCTTGATGGCATTAGGCAGCGCAGTGGTGAGGATCTGCAGTAACGGTACTGGATTAGTGATCGTGGTACTGGTTGCCCGCGACAGGCATTGTGGTTGTGATTCGGTATCGCATGCCGAAACCGAGAAATTGAAGACCCCGGCACGGGAAGGCGATCCCGACAGATAACCGCCGTCGCTCAACTGGAATCCTGCGGGCAGCGAAGCGCTGGTAAAGTGATACGGCGTTGTGCCGCCGGTGGCAACGAACTGGAAGCCGGCGTACGGCTGACCCTGCACACCGCCCGGCAACTGCGCCGGCGGATTGAATTGCAGCAGCGTGATATTTGTATTCACCACGATACTGGTTGAACCGTTTGCACACTGCGGTTGTGGCGTGGTTGTATCGCAACCCGCAAGCGTGAAGCTGTAGACGCCGAATTGGGTTGGCGTACCTGAGAGCAGGCCCGCGGAAGTCAACTGCATTCCCGGAGGTAACGAACCCCGGGTCATGGTGAAGCTGTAGGGAGGAACGCCACCACTGGCCGCGAACTGGAAGCGGTACTGGGTGCTACGGTAGCTGCCGACAGTTGGGCCGGCGGATTGAACTGGAACGGTTGTGATCCCGACTGCGTGATCTTCAGACCGCTGATCGACATTCCCAGCGGACTGCAAGAGGAATCCTGCCTGTCCCTGGTGATGAAGCGCAGCATGCCATCGGTGATGGTGACGTTGAAATCTTTGCTGTAGCCTTTGAAGGCTCCGCCGGCGAGCAGCCAGCCATCGAGCCAGGAAGCCCGGATAGCACCGTTGATCTCGACATCGAACACGTTGCAACCCGCTCCACCGGTTTCAGCTCCCGCCTCTCCAACCAGCGTAACCGTGTAGCTGCCGTTCGCTAACGGCGTGGTGAAGCTGATGTCATTCTTGTGACTGACACCGGAACCATAGAGCTCGCCGTCCGGGTAGCTTCCCCAGTTGTTGCGATACATGTTCCACGAAGGATACATGGGACCGTAGGTGAGCCCCGGAACTTCCCAGGCCCAGCCCATGGCGGCGTATTGGCCGTTGCCGGAGCCGTGATCCAGGCCTGCATACCAAATCTTACCGTTAAGATCGGTGTATTTCGGCTTGAGATGACCGAACAGCATACGCAATGAACCATCCGCGTCGTGCGGAGTTGAATACACGTCAATGTAGGCCTTCGCTTGTGGCGCGGCGTCCACTGAGCACACCACCTGGCCGTTCACCGTTTGCGTCATTAATGAATCTGCGGGAGCCGTGATTGTGCCGTCCGAAGATACAGACGCACCTGGCACAGCCTGCGACCAGGTGCAGGTGTAAGCAGGGCTCTGCGTGCCGGTGACGATGACCTTCGGGGTGAAGGTTCCACCACCGGAGATCAGGATTGATTCGGGGTCAGTGCCAATAGCCGTACCCTGAATGTTCACGTCCGCACAAGCCGTACTGCTGGCGCATACCGAAACGCGGTTGTAGATGCTGGTGTTCTCCTGGTTGTTCGCAATTCCCGCGCCGGCCGGAGACCAGAAGGGCTCGCTGCCGGTGGGATCGACAACCTCGAAATACTGCTCGATGTTGTACCAGCTATGCAGATCGTAGGCCGTCTCAACCAGTTCTGGAGGGGCAAAGCCGTTGGTCAGCAGCGCCGTATCCCAGTCGTCAGCCGGAACCGTTCCGTCGGCAATAATCATGCCGTAGACCTGCAAGCTGCGCAGATACGCTTTGGTGAACTTGCACTCAGGCAGGGTGTCGGAACAGAACCCATCAACATCGAAGCTGCCCTTCAGGCGAATGCGAGTGCCATAGGGTGCCCAGTCGAACATGATGTACTGGTTGCCGTTCCAGGTCCCCGTTCCTAAGGCGCGCCCGTCGACCGGAATCGTGAAGTGATAGGTGTCCGTCACAGCCGTCGCCGCGAACGAGTTCTTGTGATAGAGGTCATCCTGCAAACTTGTCCAGCCGCCGCCAACGCTCGTCATACCGACGAAAGCCACGTGGAAGTTCGGGCAATTGCTTGGGTTGATTGCCAGCCACGGAGTCGGGGATTCGCAGGCCGCAAGACCGCTGGTCGCCAGGTTGTAGAGCGAGGTGCATTTCACTGGGTTCGTCGGCGTACAGCTGGCCAGCATCATCCGCGGGTGTCCGCCCGCAGCGTAGTTCGTAGCCGGCATCATGGTGTCGGCGCGAAGCATTTGATTGCCCAGGGTGGTACGCAACGCATGACGAGGACCGGTGATACAGCCATTGCAGTTTGGATCGCCGACATTGTTGACGACGTTGTTGTACCACTGTTGCGGATCGCCGCTGGTCGCGATAAAACTCGTGCCCGCCGCGTCCGTTCCGCCATAGGCACTGTTGTCGGTCGCCGAAGTAGTGCTCATCGAGCCCACATTCATCGCGGGTATATTGCTTGCGCTCCCGGATAAAGTAGACGAAGCGAAGCTGCCCGGCGAGCAGCCCGACGTGTCGTGATTGATACGGATTTGTACATGCTGGGCGTAGCCGTTTTCAGCCGGGGTCTGGCTCAAGACGTCCGCCAGGAAGCTGCTGGCGGCATAGCCGTTAAAGTTCATTCCTGCGCAGGCGCCGGTCGCGCCGTTCAGATTCACGCGCATCGGACTCGGCAGCGGGTTGCGGATTGTGTTCGTGTCGAAGTCCACAACCAGCGAGGTGCCGGTGCGCCATGAATAGTTATGGGAGTCCGTCACCACCTGATAGAACTCGTAGCACTTTGCATTCGATGGGTCGCACTCGAAGAAGTGGCGGTCCGGCCCGGTGCCCCCATTGGTCGCACCGTACGGGTCCATGCTCGCGCCAGACTGGATGTGCATGAATGGCGGCTGACTGAAGGGCATCAGCGTGTCCTGCAACGAGCCCGGCCACGGATAGTAAGCATGCACTTTCTTCTCCGGAGTCGATGAATCAACCAGGTTGACAAACAGTCCCTCGAAGAATCGCGGAGGGCTGGTCAACTTGAAGTTGTGGTAAGCCGATTGCGTCGGAGCATCCGTCGCTACCCGGTCTAACCAGCAGCGATGCGGAAACGCAGGCCAGTGATTGACGGGAGCGTTGATGGCGTTACTGTTCGGCAGTACCTGCACGCCCCTGGTGTAATTCAAGGCATATACCGTATCGGGAGCGCAATAGCGGCCGGACTGGTCAAGTGTGCCTGTGCCGTTGAGGGTCCAATTCACGTTCTGGCAACCTATTGCTGTGAACTGGACACACTCCCCTGGCAACGCCGGCTGGGGTTGAGATGGGTTGATGCTGCATGTCTGCGACCACACCGGGATACACAAACACACGATGAGCAAAGCAAGAATGGTGGTCTTCACGTCAATCCGTCCTCGTATGGCAAGCATTCCCGCGCACGAAGCGAACAGGGTTATGAATTTCGGACACAACTCCTGCTCGCCCGAACCAACATCGCGACGCGCCGCGGATAAGGAATGTCTCCCTTCCGTCGAGCGTCTTTCGCTTCACTCCTTACCATCGGCATAAAAGCTGTATTGATTGGTGGGCCCAAATGGCATTTATAGGGAGGTTGGTGGAACTGGAAGGAGCGGAACACGCGGGAAGCGTTGTTACCTCAGCAACAACCCGTATCGGCGACTAAATCCGGATTCGACCTGCGCGACCGAAACGGCACACCGGCACGACATCAGATTGACGTCGGCGGGATCGGTGGCGTAAGGTGCATCGCAAAAGCGTCACCAATCACCAGGTAAAACAAACGAACGTGACCGCCGTCACCGACCGACCTTCACCAGGTATCGCAAGATTGCATTTTGGCTTAGCTAGCCTTCAAGGTCTGCCGGCCATTCGGTTTTCTGGAACGGGTCAGTCGGAGCGTCCACCCAGGCGTCTACTCCAGCTTACAAATAAGACGGCGCCCGCACCCGATCTCCGGCCGTTATTAAACCTCGCCTCTAATTCTGCCGATTCAAGCGAACGAAGAGACGCCAGTTTTGTTTTCCTACGCCTGGACTTGGCGAGATCGGGCCCTTACGAGTACCAGTTGAACCTTTGAGGACCACATGAAAGTACTAGCCCGGCTGTTGATTGTGCTCGGACTCACGCTCCTGGTGATCCCCAACCTGCACGCCAATGAGGGAGGCGACCAGTATCCGAATGGCGCCGAAAACTGGTTTGTGGGAGTGATCCCGCCCCCCGGTCTTTATTATGTGAATTATTTTGGATACTACAGTGGGCAATTAAAGAACGCTTCCGGCGACAACGTTCGCCTTAACGGCGCTGTGCCCATGGTTCAGGCTACGTTCAACGCCTTCCGTTTCGTCGAAATGACCAAGGTCAAGATCCTGGGAGCCGAGTACGGAGTGCACGTCATTGTCCCGCTGGTCTACCAGTCAATGAACCTGAACGGCAGGAACAGCACCACCGGTGTGGGTGACATCACGATCGATCCTTGCATCCTGGGCTGGAACTGGGGCCAATGGCATGCAGTAGCGGCCTTCGATATCGACTTGCCCAGCGGCACATATAGCCAGACCGACCCGCGCGTCAGCGTGGGTGCGCACTACTATGGCTTTGAGCCGCTTTTTGCTCTCAGCTATCTGCCGCCGTCGGGCTGGGAGCTCTCCAGCAAATTCATGTACAACATCAAGACCACCAACCAGGCCACCGATTATCACTCCGGGGCGGACTTCCATATGGATTACGTGGCTGGGAGACATCTTGGCAATTGGATGTTGGGGGCCAGCGGCTATGCCCTCAAGCAGACGACCGACGATACGGTCGCTGGTCAGACCGTACCGGCAGTGCCGGGATGGTGGGACGCGGGGCGCAGGGGCCAGGTATTCGCGATCGGGCCCAGCGTTGGCTATACCAACGCACGCCAGATGACCTTCATTGTCCAGTGGCAGCACGAACTTCTGGTTGCTGACCGCTTTGGCGGAGACAAGTTCTGGTTTAAGATGATCATCCCGACCAGCAGCATCTTTCACGCCCCGAAGCAATGAAAAGCCCAGCGCTCACAGGAGCAACCGAGGCTCCCGGTTGCGCCGTCAGCGCTGCGATCTTGCGTTTCTGGGCAATCCTTCTCTGCTAGCCCTTGGCTTGTACCATCCTTCGATCGCTAAAGCAGAAAGTCAGCAGCCGCGACTTAGATGGTGCTCGCCATCACGAGGATATTTCTCGTAGACGTGCCTTATGCAAGTGTGGACCTCGCTTGGAAGTTCATTGGACCAATCTAATGCGGGTCTTCGCCGGCTCATTATTTCTTCTATTCGGGATCATCTCCGGCCTCTGTCCGTCCGATAGTCTCAGTAGCGCTCGTTAGAAATTCAGGGCTCATTCGCTTGGACGGTCGGCTTCAACACTCACCAGGAGGTGGAGAACCATCATGCAATACAAGGATGAACTGCACGCCTGCGCCATCTGCCAGTCGGTCGGCATGTTGGCAATGACTTGGGATAACGTGCCTTTGTGCGATAAACACTGGCAGGAACGGGAAGGCATGCAATTGGGTAGCGACGAACTGTTTCGGCACCGGATGATAATGAGATCGTTTACAGTGCGAAGCCCTCAATTGGCAAAGGATGCAAGCGGTGCCTGAGGTGAGGGACGCAGGTATCTACAAAGAATGGTAGGCCAATCCGGCAGTTGTCGGCTTGATGGGTTTCGGACTGACGACGATGGCGACAGGCCTGCACAACGTAGGATTCTGGAGCGCCGGGCCGACCCTGGCTTGACGGTGTGCCCATCGGGATCGGCTCCCCACGCGTAACAGGCTACTTTTCTGGTGCGCTTTCAATCGCGAAAAGGTGCGGTTTGGCGGGTAAACAGCGTGTTTTGGGTGGTTTCTGTTTTATCATCCGGATAATAATGACTTCGTGGCGGAGAGGGAGGGATTCGAACCCCCGGTAGGGTTTCCCCTACGCCGGTTTTCAAGACCGGAGCCATCAACCACTCGGCCACCTCTCCGTTACTACGTTTTTACTACACTTGACCCCCGACGTTGATTGCTGGTGCGGCCAGCGGTTTCGAGACCGCCTGTTTTTCAACGGCACACATTTCTCTGCGCAGGGGTGTGTCCTATTGTAAAGCCCTGACGCCGTTTTCGCAGTCCGCTCCCACATTCATGGCGCTTGCGGTTCGCCACCTGCGACAGCCTCCCATCACCATGGTTGCGGGTTACACACTTCATCAACGAAATAATTGTAAGTTGCCGGATTTCGACAAGGCTCGGGGACTAGAATTCGCCTAACTATGACCCCCGCCCAAGCACTATCCGTCGACGCAATCTGGCAACAGTGGGAGCGGCGTATTGTCAACGCGCGTTATCCCCTGCTGCAATATTTGGGAGGCTCGAGACGCAGCGCGTTCTACCTGACCGAGATCGGCGGCGCCAAGGCAGCCATCAAGTTGATCCCGGCAGGCACGCCGCGCGCTGCCGCGCAGACGGCTTGCTGGAGACTCTCCGGCGGCTTGTCGCACCCCAACCTGGTGAAGATCGTCGAGATTGGATTGTGGCACGCCGACCAGGAGCAGGACATGCGCTTCGCGGTCATGGAGTACTGCGACGAAAGTCTCGCCGACGTGCTGCGGCAACGGTCGCTGACGCCTGCCGAAGCGCGCCAGATGCTGGGCCCGACCCTGGATGCGTTGAAGTATCTCCATGGTCAGGGTCTGCTGCACGGACAGATCAAGCCCTCGCATCTGCTGGCGAACGGCGATCAGCTGAAATTGTCGAGCGACACCATCCATCGCAATGGCGAAGGACATCCCTCGGCCATCGAGAGCCCGTACGACGCTCCGGAAAAGGCGGCGGGAACGATCTCGCTCAGCGGCGACGTCTGGTCGTTGGGGATCACGTTATTCGAGGCGCTTACCGGTCACCTGCCGGGAGGCGGCGATGTTAAAGCGGCAGAGAAACTGCCTGCGCCGTTCAATACGATCGTGGCAGGCTGCCTGGAGCGTGACCGCGAGCGGCGGCTTTCGCTCAGCGCCATCCGGGCCATCCTGGATAAGCCGGTAGGACAATCGGCGATTGCGCCTCAGCAGGCAGCGAAGACGGCCTCCAATGTCATCGTACTGCCCGCAGCAGACAAGGCTGACCATGAAGCAGCCGAAGTTTCAAAGCCTGCCCCTGCGCTGGAGAAATTCGCCTCGACGGAGAAAGTCGCACCGCTGGAGAAAGTTGCATCCTCCGCGCCCGTCGCTTCTCTACCTGTCGAAGCACATACCGGTGACAACAAGCGGAAGATCCTGGTGGCGGTTGTGGCAGTCGTCGCCGTACTGGCCATCGCGTTGGGCCTTCAGTTCACGCGAAAGACTCCGAATCCTGCCACGACGAGCCCGGTCAGCGTTGCTCGTCCAGGTAGACTCTCCGCCGCGCCGGCCGCCAGGACCTTACCTACGCAACCGACTGCAACGGCGTCGAGCCCTGGCGCTGTGCTTCACCAGCAGATGCCCGTCGTGCTGAGCCATGCTCAAAACACGATCTCGGGCACGGTAAAGGTCAAGCTACAAGTGTCCGTGGGTGCCGACGGCCGGGTTTCGAACGCGAAGCTGGCTACGAAAGGCCCGAGCACTTACTTCGCGAACCAGGCGCTACGCGCAGCCCGGCAATGGACCTTCACTCCTCCGGTCCGCGACGGCAAAGCGCAAGCCAGCGAGTGGACAATTCGCTATGAGTTCCGAAGAAGTGGAACGCAGGCCAGCGCGCGTCAGGTCTCTCGCTAAGTAGATTGACTGCACGGTCTGAAGCCCCTGCGATTCTCCGGCATGGGACTCCGGGCCCATCCAGCTTCCGGCCGCGTTCACGATCCGAACCGGCCGTTGCTGCTTATCCAGGATTTCTGCCCGTGACTCCATCATCCATAACCATGAATTGATTTGCGGATTGGCGCATTTCACTCGATGCGTTTATTCTGGGTCGTCTTCACTATCTCACCGTAAGTCCTCGCTAGCATGCCTGAAGCCAGACGTTGGAAGATGTGGCGAATTCGTCTGCTGATGTTCCTGGCCGTCATCGGTCCAGGATTCATCACTGCCAACGTCGATAACGACTCTGGAGGGATCTACACCTACTCCGCCGCCGGAGCGCAGTTCGGGTACCTGCTTCTCTGGGTGATGATTCCGACGACCATCGCGCTGGTCGTGGTGCAGGAGATGTCGGGCCGCATGGGCGCTGTCACCGGCAAGGGCTTGAGCGATCTGATCCGCGAGGAATACGGCCTGCGAATCACGTTCTTCATGATGCTGGGACTGGTGATCACCAACTTCGGCAACGTGGTCGCAGAATTTGCCGGCATCGCCAGCAGCCTGGAACTGTTTCACATCTCGCGCTACTTCAGCGTGCCCATCTCGGGGGTCGTGGTGTGGCTGCTGGTGGTCAAAGGCTCGTACAAGAGTGTGGAGAAGGTTTTCCTGGCAGCGTCGTTCTTCTACTTCGCCTACATCATTGCCGGCGTACTGGCCGGGCCGAGCTGGAAGGAAGCTTTCGTTGCGACCTTCAAACCACCACAGGCCGGCCCATTTCATGCTCCGGCGTATCTGTACATGGTGATCGCGCTGATCGGGACCACGATCGCTCCGTGGATGCAGTTTTACCTGCAGTCCAGCATCGTGGAAAAAGGAATCACGGCACGCGAGTACAAGGCTTCGCGCTGGGATGTGATCCTGGGCTGCTTTTTCACCGATATTGTAGCCTGGTTTATCGTAGTGGCCTGCGCAGCGACGCTTTATGCGCACGGTGTCCGGCAAATTCGCGATGCCGCCGATGCTGCCCAGGCGCTGCGTCCGCTGGCCGGAGAGTATGCGTACATCCTCTTCGCTGCCGGACTGTTCAACGCTTCCCTGTTCGCGGCCTCGATCCTGCCGATCTCGACGGCGTACACGGTGTGTGAAGGCCTGGGATTTGAATCCGGGGTGGGACACAAATTCGGCGAAGCCAAGGTCTTCTACTGGCTCTACACCCTGCTCCTGGTTGCGGGCGGCGGCGTCATCCTCTTGCCCAACGTCCCGGTCATCAAGCTCATCATTTTGTCGCAGGTGGTGAACGGCGTGGTGCTGCCCTTCGTGCTCATCTTCATGCTGCTGCTGGTGAACAAGAGCGAGTTGATGGGCAAGTACGTTAACGGCACCTGGTTCAATGTGATTGCGTGGGGCACGACGGTA
The DNA here is from genome assembly GCA_963698845.1 of uncultured Acidobacteriaceae bacterium. Taxonomy (GTDB): domain Bacteria; phylum Acidobacteriota; class Terriglobia; order Terriglobales; family Acidobacteriaceae; genus Bog-257. The sequence continues at coordinate 437,074 of CAVOSH010000002.1, read as the reverse complement.
ATTATGATCGGGCTGACGATTGCGTGGTTCGCGACCGGGGGATGGAGCAGTTAGGTCTGGATTTGTCTTCGACGAATTTCAGTAAGGCACAACTGGCAGTCGGCGCACGGCAGATTGTGGGTATAGGGGTCCTTCGACTCCGCAGCGCAACAGCAGCGCTGCTCCGCTCAGGATGACACTCATCGAAGCAGGCCGTTCCCTGCATCGAAGCGGCTGCAGAAATTGAAAGGCTAGAGCAGTTCCCCGTTGGCGATCTGTTGGACCAACGAGCGGTCGGCGTCAAGAAAATCGAGGGTCGGCAGCTCACGGCGGTTGACCCAGCGGATCTCGCGGAAGATGCGGTTTTGCAGCTCACCCTGGTAACGCTCCACCAGGAAGAATTGCAGGTCGACCGCATTGCCGTTGTGATAGCGGTGCTGTAGCTGGGCGACCTTCGAGCCGATTTCCGCGCGCACGCCCAGCTCTTCTTCCAGTTCGCGGACCAGCGCCTCGGGTGGATTTTCACCGGGCTCGATTTTGCCGCCGGGAAACTCCCACTTGAGCGGCAACGCCTGGTATTCGCTACGCTGGCAGCAGAGGATCTCTTCGCCACGCACAATCAGCGCCGCCACAACTTGCTTGACCATGGGATTTGTTTTGGATGGCATCATCTTGCCCGGCTTATGTCGTTCTCTCCAGGTAGAGTCCGACCAGCCGCGCACAATGCTCGACCAGCTGGCGATCGTCGGCCGTAAAGGCGGCGGGGGTATGGCTGTCGATGTCCAGTTCGCCGACGACCTCGCCCTGCACTCGTATGGGCACGACAATCTCCGACTTGGTTTCGATGGAGCATGCCAGGTAGCGCGGATCGCTCGCGACGTCGTCAACCACGACAGTCTTTCCTGAACTTGCGGCTGCTCCGCAGATGCCCTGGTTGAGGGGAATGCGTGTGTGCGGCGTCACCGCGCCCACATACGGTCCAAGCACCAGCATGGGGCCGTCCGCTACATCGCCATTCTCGATCTTGTAGAAGCCGACCCAATCGTAATGCGGCAGTCTCTGCTGGAGCCGGCCGACGATCACCGTCATGAGATCGTCAACACTGGCGGCCGCCCCAGCCAGCGTCGTGAGTTCGTTCGCGAGTTCCTGTTGCTGCGTCATGCCGATACTTTTCTATCACAAGAGCGCGGCTCACGCTGCGCTTGGCTTTTAGCTCTTAGCCGTGAGCTCTTAGCTTGCTTACGCTCGTGGCTACAGAAATACCCACGCAACATTCAGTTCTAGGGAGACTCTGATTAAGTTCTCCCTTTCCACAGAGAGCATAGGTAAAGTCGCGTCAGTATGAAGCAGAGGACACTGGCGACGATGAATGGATTTGAGCGGTACAGCAAAAAGACGCGGCGGGCGGTATTTCTTGAGGAGATGGAACAGGTAGTACCGTGGGCCGAACTGCGAGCACTGATCGAGCCCTATTACCCAAAGGCAGGCAACGGGCGACCTCCGGTGGGTGTGGAGCGGATGCTGCGTATTTACTTTTTGCAGCAGTGGTTCAACCTGTCGGACCCGGCGGTGGAAGAGGCGCTGTACGATTCGGCGGTAATGCGCAGCTTCGTGGGCATCGATCTGGGTCGCGAACCAGTGCCGGACGAGACCACGGTGTGCAAGTTCCGTCACCTGCTGGAAGAACACCGGTTAGGCGGGCAGATGCTGGAAGCGGTGAACCTGCACCTGCAGAGCCAGGGAGTGCGGATCACGACGGGAACGATCGTGGACGCGACCATCCTGCATGCGCCCAGTTCGACCAAGAACCGCGAGCAGAAGCGTGATCCCGAGATGCACCAGACGAAGAAGGGCAACCAGTAGTACTTCGGCATGAAGGCGCACGTGGGCGTGGACAGCAAGACCAAGCTGATTCACACCGCGCTGGTGACAGCGGCCCATGTGGCGGACGCGAGCGTGTTGCCGGAGTTGTTGCACGGCGAGGAGACCCGGGTGTGGGGCGATCAGGCGTATCGCGGACAGACGGAGGTCATTCAGCAATGTGCGCCGCGGGCGCAAGACTGCACTCACCGGCGCTACCGTTACAAAGATCACATCGACGAAGTGGAGCGGGCGAAGAACCGGACGAAGTCGACGGTGCGCTCCAAGGTGGAGCACGTGTTTGGAGTGATGAAGCTGAAGTTCGGATTCGTCAAAGTGCGCTACCGGGGACTGGCGAAGAACGCCAACCGATTGTTTGCCACCTGCGCTTTGGTGAATCTGTTCCTGGTGCGCAAGAGGCTGCTGTACTGGGCGGCGTAGTGTCCTCCAACAGCGCCCCGCTCCCGAATGTGCGAGTCCGAGAGGCTAAACGACCTGCGGGAATGAATGAAAGGATCTGGATTTCGCTTTGAAGTCATTCCCGCTTTAATGCAAGTGGTTATTCAGAGGTTCCCTAGCCGCGGAGCGGCGGCTGCGCCGTAAGCCCGGGGCGCAAGCCCCGGGTGACGCGTCCGAATGTCATAGAGCCGCGTCAGCGGCGGCCGAAGGACCTATCCTGCGAATGCCTCTCGGCGGTTCGAACAACTCCGGATGCAGAGCCCACGCGATCGCATCCAGCCCTCCAAGCAGGCTGCTGGAAGGAGTGTTCAGCAGTTCGTCATTGATGCAGAAGACGCGCCGCTCTCGAACCGCCGGCAGATCCTGCCAACTTCGCTGCTCGACAATCTTTTCCAGCGGCACGCGATCCCCGGTACCGCACCAGGCGGCCAGAATCACGTCCGGTTTCGCTGCAGCGACGTCCTCGGCAGTCGTAGTTTTTCCCGGGGAGCCTACAAATTCTCCGCCCGCAGCTTCGATCAGTTCCGCCACCCAGGGCTGCGAAGCGATAATCGGCTTGCCCCACTCCTCGCAGAACACTTTTGGTCTCGTGCCGCCCGATGTTCGCCGGCTTACTTCCCCAATGCGAGTGCTCATGCGAGCAATGAGCTGGTGCCCGGCTTCGGCGGCGCCCATCACTCCGGCAATCGACGCAATGTCGGTGTAGATGTCGGCGAGGGTTCGCGGAGCCAGACCAAGAAAACGCACACCGGCCTTCAGGATCTCGGCGACCGCTTCCAGTTGGTAAGGGACCGACGCCAGCACCAGATCAGGCCTGGCGGCGACAATCTGCCCGGTCTGCGCCGTCCACGAGTCAGATACGATGACGCGCGAGCCGTCGCCCACTTCAGGGCAGACATCCACGCAATATTTTGTGCAGGCAACCAGGCGATCAAGCAGGCCCAGGTCGCGCAACGTTACCGTCGCGCTGGGCTGGAGAGAAACGACGCGGCGCGGAGTGTGGTCGACGGAGTTCAACGTTTGATTATACGAATCGGACGTGCCTGTTTGATAAATTGCCGGGCTGATGTCGACGTACGAGGCGGCTCGCGAACGATGTTCCTGCGACTATAGGGGTCCTTCGACTCCGGCGGCCAACGGCGGCCACCTGCGCCCAGGATGACACCCGGAAAAACTTCCATGAACTCACGGGTGTCGGGAGCGAGGTCGACAAGCCTTCCAAAATAGTAAAGGGTGCGTTCACCGCACCCTTTGATAGATAACTGCTACTTCCGCTATTTCTGGCTGTCCTGGAAACGCTTATTCACTTCCGCCCAGTTCACCACGTTCCACCATTCCTTCAGGTAGTCGGCGCGGCGGTTCTGATACTTCAGGTAATACGCGTGCTCCCACACGTCGTTGCCCATGATTGGGTAAAAGCCCTGGCTCATGGGATTGTCTTGATTGGCCGACCTGATGACCTGTAACTTGCCGCCGTTATCGCGAACCAGCCAGGACCATCCACTGCCGAACTGCTTTACACCGGCATCGTTGAACTTCTCTTTGAATGCGTTGAAATCGCCGAAGGTGCTCTTGATCGCGTCGGCAATAGCGCCCGTCGGATCGCCACCGGCATTCGGAGCCATGATCTTCCAGAACATGGAGTGGTTCACGTGGCCGCCGCCGTTGTTGCGCACGGCTCCGCGAATCGCTTCGGGAACATTCTCCAAACTCTTCAGCAGCTCTTCGGCGCTCAGCTTCTGCAACTCAGGCGCTTTCTCCAGTGCGGCATTCAGATTGGTGACGTAGGCCTGGTGATGTTTGTCGTGATGCAGGTGCATGGTCTGCGTATCGATGTAAGGTTCCAGGGCAGAGTAGTCGTAGGGCAAGGCAGGAACTTCATGTGCCATTCTGTATCGTCCTCCAGTTGGCGTTGATGCTACGGATGATTTCGCGGATGCAAAACCCCGGTGAAACCCACATTCGCCGGGAGACCCATTATAGAGGCTAGGCGAGGGTTTGAAAGGCGCAGCTTCGGCCGCGCCGGGAATCTACCGTTTGATGCTCTCCAGCAGCTTGGCTTCCTCCTCCGACGGGGGCTCGGCGCGACCGCCCAAATACTTTGCCAGGAATCGCTCCACCGCAGCATTGAAGGCCATGTCGTTTTCCGGCCGCTGGAAGCCGTGTCCCTCATCCGGGAACACGTAGTACTCAACCGGCTGACCGTTGGAGCGAATCGCCGCTGCGATCTGATCGCTCTCCGCCTGCTTTACGCGGGGATCGTTTGCGCCCTGGCCGATCAGCAGCGGCGCCTTCATCTGCTGGGCCTTGAATAGCGGCGACTGCGAATTCAGGAACTCTTCGCTATCGCCCATTCGCTTGTGAAGAGCGGCCACCATGGTTGACCAGTACGGCGGGATCGTCGACAGCAGAGTGTTCAGGTTGGACGGGCCAACGATATCCACGCCGCAGGAGAAAGCCTCGGGCGAAAATGCCAGGCCGGCGAGCGCGGCGTAACCACCATAGCTGCCGCCCATGATGCACACTTTGTTGGGGTTGGCGATACCGCGTTCGACCGCCCAATCTTTCGCGTCGAGCAGATCGGTGTGCATCGCGCCGGCCCACTGCCGATCGCCGGCATTGATGTACTGCTTGCCATAGCCGGTCGAGCCCCGGAAGTTCGGCTGCAACACCGCGTATCCGCGATTCGCCAGCCACTGCGCCCATGGATTGTAGCCCCACACGTCGCGATGCCACGGACCACCGTGTACCAGCAGCACCATCGGAAGCCGCTCGGCTTTGACGCCCTCCGGCACGGTGAGATAGCCGTAGATGGTCATGCCATCGCGCGCCGCGTACTCGATGGGCTCCATGTTGGAGAGCTGATACTTCTCGAGATCAGGCCGGGCACTGAAGAGTAGCGAGATTTTCTTTGCAGGACGGTCGTACAGGAACCAGCTCACTGGCCCGTCGTCGCGCGAGTAGGTCACGACCCATTTCGTGTCGTCGAGAGTGCGCGAGAGTCGGACGATGTCGCCGGGTTGCGCCTGTTGCAGCCGCTCATAGTCCGCCTTGATGGCGGGATCGATGAACTCGTAGAACACTCTCTGCTTTACGAATCGTGAGACCTGCAGGCGATTCGTTTTTGGCTCAAGCTCCATGCCTGAGACATCGAATTGCGGATCAGCGGCGATGACCTTCTGCTCGCCGGTCGCAATGTCGACTTCCAACAGACGCGCGGCGTTCGCCTCGATGCTGGTTGCGACCCACAGTTTGCGATTGTCCGGGGTAAAGCCGAAGACGCTGCCGAAGGTTTCGTCCGGTCCCCAATGCATGAGGTCGCGCCATGGCGAGTTCGCGTCGTCGCGCACGCGGATAATGGTGCTGCCATCCTCGGTCATGACCTGAGCCGCGCGCACCTGGAGATCGTTGTCCGCGTGCCAGCTCGCTACGTCGCCGGGATTCTCGGTGTCGATCTCCAATGCGCCGCTTGCCAGGTCGAGCCGGTGGACGTCGAACAGACTCTCGTCACGCTGATTGAGCTGCACCAGCATCGTCTCCGGCTTGTCCCACTCATAGGCAACGATGGAAGCCTGCACCTTGTCGAACGGCGTCAGGTTTTTGGTTTGCCGGGTGGCGATATCGGTCTGGTAGAGGCGCCAGTTCTCGTCGCCGTCAGCGTCCTGCGCGTACAGAATATGTTTGTTGTCGTACTGCCAGGCGAAGATGTGAATTCCGCGCTTGGTGTCGTCGGTCACCGGGCGGTCGTCGTTCTGGCCCAAGGTCCGGATCCAGACGTTCAAGACGCCGTTTACCGGAGCCAGATACCCCAGTTGCGTACCGTCGGGAGAAATCGACGGTTCCGAACGTTCAGGATTTCCAAACAGGACCGAGCGCGGAATCAACTCTGTTGCGACGTGCTGCACTACCTTGGATGAGTTCATAGTAGGAAAACTCAAAGTATACAGGCGGGAGCGGATCGTTGTCGGTGCGGGCTGACGGGGATAACGCCCAGCTGCGGTCTCGGCGATAGGCCGCCTACCGCCGCGGATCGCGGGGAGGCTGAGCGATCTGCGATCTAAGTGGACGATGTGATCAGGGGATTCAGCAGGGCAGCCCTCGCGAGCTGCCCCGTCGTGTGGCTCTACTGCGCGTCGGCTGCACTCGCCGATGCCTGCTTCAACTTCTCAATATCTGCAGGGGTGAGTTGGGGTTCAGCCAAACTAATAGTCAGCTTGTCGATGGTTCCGGTGAACTGGAACGGGACTTGATAGTCCTGATCGTCCACGGGAGTACCGGTGTCGCTGCCGATGTCGAAGGTCTCATCCCACGGTAGCAACAGCGGGACGGTGTGATCGAGAGTCTGGGTGGAGACGACCTTGCCATCCACCTTGAACGTGCCCGTGCCGCCTTTGCCGATGCCACTGATGTTGTTGAAGGCGAGCGTCGCGAAACCGAGCCCGTCATACTTGAAGTCGAACTCCAGGGTGTGATGGCCGGCGGTAAGTACATCTGGGCCCGCCCATTTGACGCGCTTGAGATCGAGCAGGTTCCAGGTGAACACGGGCTTCCCCTTCAAGAGATAGAGACCGTATCCACCGAAGCGGCCGCCGTTGGTATTGATCATTCCCTCGGCTCCATGCTGCGAAATTTCTATTTCCGCAGTAATGGTGTACGACGTATTCAACACGTTCGGTGCGCTGGCGGTAGGAATGCCGGCCACCGGCACTCCGGTGTAAGTGAATACGGTCCGCCCGGCTGCGGTGCTCGGGCGAGGCGTAACCATTCGCGTTGCAGCTGAGGCATCGAGCGGCAGCACCTGATATTTCGCGAACTCCCCGAACATCAGGTCCTTCATCTCCTGCATCTTCTGCGGGTACTTGGCGGAAACATCGGTGTACTGGGTCCAATCGTGCCGGATGTCGTACAACTCGAACTTGTAGCCGCTGGCGGGGTCCGTAATGGACGTGCCGAGCAACTTCCAGGGAGGCCTGACCGGGATGGCGCTGAGCATCCAGCCATCGCTGTAGAGGCCCTGTACACCCATCATTTCGAAGTACTGAATGCGGTGCGGTGACGGAACATTCGCGCCAGCTTTGTCGAAAGTGTAGGCCATGCTCACACCCTCGATCGGCTTCTGGGCAATGCCATCCACCATGATCGGCGCAGGAATGCCCGTGGCTTCCAGAATGGTGGGAACGATGTCAATTACATGATGGAACTGCCAGCGGATTCCGCCGGCGTCCTTGATGTGTCCGGGCCACGCAATGGCCATACCCTGACGCGTTCCGCCGAAAAAGGAGGGGACCTGCTTGGTCCACTTGGAAGGGGTATCAAATGCCCACGCCCACGGAACCGCAAAGTGAGCATAAGTCTGCTGCGATCCCCAGGCGTCGTAGAACTTCATTTGATCGGCGACAGGCAGCTCAACGCCGTTGAACTGCAGCACCTCACTGGGCGTGCCGTTGGGTGAACCTTCAGCACTGGCACCGTTGTCGCCACTGATGTAGATGATCAGCGTTTCGTCCAGCTTACCTTCGCGCTCGACTTCACCGATGACCCGACCGATCTCAGCATCGGTGTACATCAGGTAAGCGGCATAGACTTCCGCCTGGCGGATGTACAGCTTCTTCTCTTCCGGAGTAAGTGTGTCCCATTTCTTAAGCAGTTCGTCTGGCCAGGGGGTTAGTTGCGCATCCTGCGGAATCACACCGAGCTTTTTCTGGTTGGCGAAGATCTGATCGCGCAGCGCGTTCCAACCATTGTCGAACATGTGCAGGTTGTGCGCCTTTTCCACCCACTCCGGCGTGGGATTGTGCGGGGCGTGGGTTCCTCCCGGCACGTAGGACAGGAAGAACGGGATCGAGGGGCTGATGTCGTTCAACTGGTCAAACAATGAATGGCATCGTCGGCCATCGCGGTGGTCAGGTTCCAACCCGGATGTCCGACGTAGGGATAGACCGGCTTCGTGTCGTTGAAAAGATTGGGCTCCCATTGGTTGGCATCGCCGCCGACAAAGCCGTAGAAGTGTTCGAACCCCATACCGGTCGGCCATTGGTCAAACGGTCCAGCCTGGCTAGTCATGTAGGAAGGTGTGTTGTGGTCTTTGCCGTACCAGGACGTGCGATAGCCATTCTCCAGCAGAATGCGGCCAATGGTGGCGCTGTCTTTACCGATGACGCTGTTGTAGCCGGGAAATCCGGTGGCAGCTTCGGAGACCACACCGAAGCCAACTGAGTGATGGTTTCGCCCGGTGATCAGGGCGGCGCGCGTGGGTGAGCATAGCGATGTGGAATGAAAATTGGTGTAGCGCAGGCCCATAGCGGCAACGCGGTCCAGGGTCGGCGTCGGGATCACGCCGCCAAACGTGCTGGGCGCGGCGAAGCCTACGTCGTCCGTCATGATCAACAGAATGTTGGGTGCGCCTTTGGGCGGCACGATACGCGCTGGCCAGGCAGGTTTAGACTGCAACGCATTCAGGTTGATTTCGCCCTGAAACTTTGGCGCTGGAGCGGGCAAATATCTGCCATCGATGGTCGTGGTCGCTTCGGGTGAGCCCGGCGTGCCCGTGGTTTGCTGGGCTCCCGCTGCTTGTGCGGTCAAAGCGGCCATCAACACGAATAACGGCTTTTTGACTGTTGCCAATCGTGACTTCATGAGTCCTCTATCAAGGCAGCTTCTGGATAAGTTCAGGTTGAGAAGTTCTCGTAGCGGCTCCCTCGACAAGGTCGGGCTGCTAGGTCGGTGTGCCCTTGCCAACGAGACTAGACGTGAACCTCAAGATCCCGGTGCAGGTTTGGCCTCAGGCCTGTCTAAGGCGAGAGTCCACGGAGATCCCTGCATATGCAGACGACTAAGCCGCCGGGCTCGCGGAAGTGTCTGCATCGGGGAGCAACCGTCATGGGACCGTCGATCATCCGCAAAAGCTCCGAGTCCGAGGGGTTGCGACACAGATCATAGCGAGCGCAAACTCCGTTGGATGTGATCGTGGTCACAAGCCACTTGGGTTGAGCAGGATGCTGCGCCCTCTGCTCGCATCTGCCCCTGCTACAATCTTGGCGAAATCGGGCTGCGGCCTGCGGTCGAAAGGCAGTTTTGCGGCCAGCCCGATTCGGTCGAACTACTGGCCCTCAGTGCCTCGTATAACCTCTTAGCTGTGAAGTGGATTTGGGCCAGGAGTCACGCCCTTGGGGAGCGCTGATTGGACGACAACCAAGCTGTCAATGCCCTTGTCCGTCGCTGTGTGTCTGGCGACGCTGCGGCATGGCAGGAGATTGTCCAGCAGTATCACCGCAGGATTTACAACATCTGCTACCGGTTTTCCGGATCGGCAGATGATGCGGCGGACCTGACCCAGGAAGTGTTCATCAAGATGTATCGCACGCTGAGTACGCTATGACACCACGCGGGCTTCGTTCATGACCTGGGTGACCACGGTCACGCGGAACCTGCTGGTGGACCACTTCCGTAAAGGCAAGTACGACCGGGTGACCGACTCGCTGGACGCGACCCCGGGCAACCAGGAAGACGGCCTGACGCTGGCCGAGCAACTGGAGGACAGGAGCGCCAGCCCCGAAACCCGGGTGCGCAGCCAGGAGACCCAGAAATGGTCCACGAGGCCCTGAAGAGGCTTTCTCCCGAGCTCCGGGAAGCGGTCATCTTGCGCGATTTGCAGGATTTGGACTACAAGGACATTGCCAAAGTGCTCAATGTACCCGAGGGAACTGTGAAGAGTCGCATAAATCGGGGACGAACGGAACTGGCAAGGCTCTTGCAACGTACCTATAAGCAGGCAGGTTAATGGCAGGCGAAAACCAATCCGGAATGCAGTGCGTTGAGGTCGAAGCCCTTCTGGCTGAAGCACTTGACGGCACTTTGCAGGGCTCGCAGCTGGCCGCGCTTCGAGGCCCATCAGCAGAGCTGCGCCTCCTGCCGGAGCATGGTGGAAGAGGCCCGGGCCGGAATGCACTGGCTGAAGGGGCTGGATGAAGCCGAGCCGCCGCGCAACCTGGTCCACAACATCCTGGCCCAGACCATCGGAGCGCTGCCGTCGGAGCACGCTATACCGGTCACGCCACGCGGCGAGGGCTGGGTCGACAAGCTGAAAGCGCGCCTGGCTCCGATCTTCGCACCGGTAGCCACGCCGCGTTTTGCCATGTCGTTCGGCATGGCGTTCTTCTCCATCACCATGCTGCTGGGCATCGCCGGCTTCCACATGAGCGATTTGCGCCACTGGGACCTGAGCTCCAAGGGCATCATGAAGACCTATTACGACACCGAGGCGCGCATCATTCGCTATTACGAGAACATGCGCCTGGTTTATGAGATTGAGTCGAGGGTCCACGATCTGAAGCGGGCCGCGACTCCGGCAAGAACAACGCAGCAGCAACAGCAGCAGGAGGCTCCCGCGACCAATCCGAAGAATCCATCGAAGAGCGAACTTCGGCGCGATCGTCAACCTCAGAACCCCGAACCACAGCCGTGCGCAAGGCCAGCCCGAGTTGGCCGTATTTCCGGCGATGGTTCCAGCAGAAACCCCTCAGGCCCGGCGGCAGGGTTCTCATCTGGTCACTTCGATGGGGACTCTAAACAGGAGACTCGTATGAACTGCGCCAACCATCCCGATGTTCCAGCGGTCGCGTACTGCCGCACTTGTGGCAAGCCACTGTGCAGCGCGTGCTCGCGGGACGTCCGTGGCGTTATCTATTGTGAGGAATGTCTGGCCTCACATTTAAGCGGCATCGTGCCGCCACCCGGCTCTACCGCCGTGCCTCCGGGTGTGGAACCGCCAGCAGGAACGCCCAGCCCCAACCTGGCTGCCATCCTGGGATTCATCCCCGGAGTGGGCGCCATGTACAACGGCGAATTCGCCAAGGGCTTCATTCACGTGCTGATCTTCGCCACCCTGATCTGGATGACCGATCACGTGAACGGCATCTTCGGCATCGTGCATCGCGGCGTTCTACATTTACATGCCGATCGAGGCTTACAAGACGGCGCGCGCCAAGCAGATGGGCCTGCCGGCTCCCGATCCGTTCGGGTTCAACAACCTGTTCGCTTCGGGTCCACAACCCAATCGTGCCGCGGGATACGCGGCGGCTGCCACTGTCGCCTGCCGGGCAGCGGCCCCGGGAACCGTCGTGGCAAACTGAGCCGGTGCAGGAAGAGCCGCGCTCCCGAGTTCCCATAGGGGCCTTCATCCTGATCGGCCTGGGCGTGCTGTTCCTGCTGGATGAGATGGGCGCGTTGCACTTCGACTGGATCTGGCGGTTCTGGCCGCTCATCCTGATCGCCATCGGAGTTCGCATCCTGATGCAACGCCAGCAGAGGATGCGGTGAGGAGGACATCATGAAATACCGTTATAACCCTTATTGTCCGTGCGGCCGTTGCCGCGCTCATGGCTTCATGGGACCCGCTGTCCTCATCACCATCGGCGTACTGTTTCTGCTGGACCAGATGGGCCACATGCACTGGATGGATTTCGGCTTTACCTGGCCGGCGCTGCTGATCGTGATTGGCCTGATCAAGCTGCTGGAGCACAGCGCCTCCATCGACGGGCACATTCCGCGCGAGTACGGTGCGAACCTGCCGCCGAACGCACGGCAGCCTATGCCTCCTGGACGACGCCGATGTATCCAGCCGCAGGGTCCGATCACGCCGCAGCCCCCGATCGCTCCCGCAGGATTCATCTCTCCGGGTAACGGACGGGACGACGCAAGGAGGACACAATGGCTAGCGTCAATCAATATCCTCCTCCGGCGTCAACGCCGCCCCCGGTACCGCCGCCGTATCGCTACCGGCGCTCGATTACCGGGCCGGTGATTCTGATTGGTATCGGCGTGCTGTTCCTGCTGCAGCAACCTGGGCGTTATCCAGCGCTGGCAGTTGTGGCACTGGTTTGGACACTGGTGGCCGTTGCTGCTGATCCTGTGGGGCGTCATCGCGCTGGTCGAGCATTCGAGCGCGCACCGCATGGGATACCGCACGCGCCATCTCGGCGGCGGCGGCATCGTCCTGCTGATCCTGCTGGTCGCCGCTGGGTGTCTCGGCGCACTACAGCTCCGACGTGAATTGGGGCGGCGTGCGTGACCAGTTGCAGATGGACGACGACCTGGGCGGCTTCTTCGGAACCGCCTTCACCTTTGACGACACGCTGCAGCAGTCGTTCCCGAAGGATGGCAACCTGCGCATCGTATGCGATCGCGGAGCGCTGAACATTACTCCCTCGGACGACAATCACGATTCATGTCGTGGTTCACAAAAAGCTCTACGCGCACGACCAGAACGAGGCTAACAAATACAACGCAGGACAGCAAGCCGCAGATCACCGTGACCGGCAACTCGGTGCTGCTGAATGCCAACACGGATGGCGCCGGAGATCATGGCGTGCACGGCCGATATGGACATTTCTGTCCCCGCCAGCGCGGCCGTGGACATCGCCAGCAAGCGCGGCGATGTGACCGTCAATGACCGCAAGGCCAATGTGAAGGTCTCGGTGCAGCATGGCGACGTTACCCTGAACGGCGATCGGCGGGCCCGTACAGGTCAATCTGGAAAAGGGCTCGCTCCGCGCCTAGCCAGATCACCGGCGACGTTGATGTCACCGGCCACGTCGATAGCGTGAACATCGAGGATGTCTCCGGCGCAGTCAGTCTGAATGGCGACTTCTACGAAGACATCCGGCTGAGCAAGATTGCCAAGATCGTTATCTTCAAAACCTCGCGCTCCGATATGGAGATTCGCTTCGCGTGCCGGGAGATATCGACATTGCCAGTGATGAAGTTCGGGGCAGCGAGTTGACCGGGCCCAGCCGGGTCAGCACCAGTTCGAAGGACATTCACCTGGAGGACGTCTCCGGCGATCTGCAGGTGCAATCGAACAACGGCGATGTGGAAGTCACCACCAGCGGCAAGCAGCCGGCCGGCAAGATGAACGTCACCACCGAGCACGGCGATGTCGCGGTGACGCTGGCGGCCAAGACGCCGCCCGACAAAGTAAACGTTGCCACCCAGCACGGCGACGTGACCCTGACGTTGCCGGCGGGCGCAGGCTTCCAGGTCAGCGCCGGTCACGCGCAAGGGCGACGTCTCCTCAGATTTCGACGCGATCAAGGTCGACGAGAATAACGGAACCACCAAGGCCAGCGGCACCGTCGGCAACGGCAACAGCAAACTGCAGGTCAAGACCGATACCGGCGACATCAAGATCGCGAAAAGCTAGAAGGCAGGGGCTAGGGGATAGGGGTCAGGGGTTAGTCTGCAGGCCTCGTACCAGCGATTGGCTAAGTACACCGGAAGCTGAAAATAGCGAACAGAGAAGCAGAACCAATTTGGGTGCCCCGTTCAAGCGCGAGCTTGGCCGGGGTTTTTCGTGTGAAGTCATCCGACTCGAGCAGAGGAAATCGCAGTGCCGTTTGCGGACTGAATCCCTGGTCCCTATTCCCTGATCCCTGTTGCCCTAACCTCTGCTCCACCATTCCATCCATCTCCTGCACCACCTCGTCGATGCTCCTTGTGCGTGGTATCGATGACGATCGCATCCGACGCGGGCACCAGCGGCGAGGTCGCCCGTGTCCGGTCGCGCTGGTCGCGGGCGGCGATCTCCGCCTGCACCCGCTGCGCTTCGTCGGCCGACTTGCGATCCGTTCTGCAGCACGCGCCGCTCCGCCCGCACCGTGGGATCGGCATCGAGAAAAATCTTTACCTCGGCGTTGGGAAACACGGCGGTGCCGATGTCGCGGCCTTCCATCACCACGCCGCCGTTGGCGCCCAGCTCGCGCTGCCGCGCCACCATCACCTGCCGCACCGGCGGATGTACCGACACCTGCGACGCCGCCAGCGTCACATCGGCCTCGCGAATACGCTGCGACACATCGCGGCCGTCGAGCAGCACGCGATTCCCTTCTCCGCGCGGCTCCAGTTCGATGACAGAGTTCTGCGCCAGTTGCCGCAGCGCTTCGGCATCGTCGAGCGCGACCTGCTGCTCCATCGCCTTCAGCGCCATCGCGCGATACATCGCGCCGCTTTCCAGATTGGTGTAGCCGAGCTTCTTCGCCAGGCGCGCGGCGATCGTGCTCTTGCCCGATCCTGCCGGCCCGTCGATGGCGATGACCAACTTTCGCGGCGCGCTCATTCTTTGTTGCTGTCCTGCCGGGGAGGTTTCGGTCGTGCGGAGGAGGCCGAGCGTCGCGGCCGCCGCTCCACCAGCGGCATTGCCCGGCCGCGGAGGCAGCGCTTCGAACTTCGGCCGCGGCTTGAACTCATGCGGCGGCGGCGGCGCCTGCAGCGATGTGACCTGCAGCATCACGCGCCCATTCACGTGCACGAAGCTCAACTCGCGCGCAGCCTGCAAGGCATTGATGGCCTCGCGCACGCGCGCGCGCCCGATCAGGTGAGAGAAGAACTGCTCGACTTCTTCCTGCGGAGCCGCCAGCACGCAGTCAAGATACTTCGAAACCAGCGCCGTCAGCGACTCGGCCACCGAAACGTGCATGCCCTCTTTCACCGCGTCGGGCGACCAGCGAAAGAGCACATCCCAGAAGACGCCCTCATCGGGCTTGTAGTCGACGCGCGTGATGCGCAGCCGCGCCCACAACTCGTCCAGCGCGCGGTCCAGCGCCGCCTCCGAAATGTCGCCGCCCAGCAACTCGCGCAGGCGATACTTCGAGATCGGACCTTCCTTCTGAATCAGGCGAAACGCATCCACCGCCAGCGGCGAGTACTCCGACCGCGATCCCGACTTCGGCGCCTGCCGCGGATTGCGATCGCCCACCAGTCCGTAGAAGTACGGGAACACCGAGGCCGAGACGATGAAGTTATTGTCCGGAAAAACGTTGGCTTCGTACGCCGTCTTCTCGCGCAGCAGGCGGACCATCAGCTCCTTGGCCTCGCGCGCCTCGGGATCGGCGAACGCCATGTTGCACCATCGGCAGCTTCTCGTCGCTGCCCTTGTAGGCGCCGACGAACGTCGGCACCAGCACCGCCGGACGCTGCGGATAGAGCAGGCAGAAGCCGGCCGAGTCGATAAACGCGCGCGCGTCATCGAGCGTGCGGACCGGCTGCCCGTTCAGCCGCCACTTCTCGCGGCGCATTTCCTGGAGTTGCTGTTCGTGCATAAAAAGAGCAGCAGTTGGCAGCTAGCATTTGGCATTTAGCTAGCGGAACTCTTGACACCTTGCGTACAACAAAGTTAGTTCCGATGTTCGGTGGAACTGCACGACTGGTGAGTCGTAGGCGTTGCGGCTAAGTCGCTAATTGCTAAGATGCCAACTGCTAGATCCTCTTGAACGCCCGCTGAATGTCCTTTACAGAATACCGCAGAACCACCGGGCGGCCATGCGGGCAGCTCATGGGGCAGTCGGTTTTGGCCAGCTCGCGCAGCAGCCACTCCATTTTGTTCTGCTCCAGCGGCATGTTGACCTTGATGGCGGCGTGGCAGGCGATGCTGGCGGCGATGTTGGTGCGAATCCGGTCCAGGTTCAGCGACTGCTCCTCGCGCTCGAACTGCTCCAGGATTTCGTGCAGCAGATGCTCGACGTCGCTCGGCCACAATCCCCGCAGCCGTGGTCTTCACCGCGATCGTGCGCGAGCCGAAAGGCTCGACCTCGAAGCCGTTGCGGTTCAGCTCGTCGGAGATCTCGGCGAAGACCGCCATCTGTCCCGGCGTTAGCTCTACGATCATCGGCATCAGCAGTTGCTGCCGTTCCGGCGATTCCGCCAGCCGCTGCTTCGAGATTTTCTCGAACAGAATGCGCTCGTGCGCGACGTGCTGGTCGATGATCCACAGCCCTTGCGAATTGATGGCCAGGATGAACGACTCGCGAATCTGACCGACCGGCTTCAGCGACGCCAGCGACTCCAGCCCTACCGGCGCATCGTCGTCCGCCACCTCCGGTGAACAGCCGTTGCCGCCGGAACACCAGGCGCCGCGCTCGACCGGACCTCCGAAGGTCTGCGGCCCGAAGCGCGCCACCGGCATGGCCGCGTTCGCATGAACCTCGAATGCCGCTGCCTTCGAATTGCAGCGGCGCGGTGAACGGCGGCAGCTCCTGCGCTCGCAGCGCGAAGGCCGCATCGGCTTCCGTGATGTGCAAGCTCGCCGCATCCGAAATCGCTGAGCCCCCGGCGTCAGCGACGGCGAGGCGCTTGGCGCTGGCATGCATCTCGGTCATGAACGACGGCACCGGCCGCGCGCTTCATCAGCTCCGCGCGCACCGAGTCGCGGATAAAGTCGTGCAGCACCGACGACTGGCGGAAGCGCACCTCGGTCTTCGATGGATGCACGTTGACGTCGACTTCCGTCGCCGGCATCTCCAGGAAGAGCAGCACCACCGGGTAGACGGTCGGCGGAATGATGTTGCGATAAGCCTCGGTCAGCGCGTGCTGCACCAGGCGGTCGCGAATCAGGCGGCCGTTTACGAAGATGAAGATCGAGTTGCGGTTGAGCTTCTGGATCTCGGGCCGCGAGACGAAGCCGTGCAGCTTGACCTCGCCCTTCACCGGCTCTTCCTGCGGTTCGTCTTCTGATCCTTGCTTGCGACGCCACGGCGGAGGCTGCGGCAAGCCCAATGCGCTCCAGCGGCAGCAGCGCGCTCAGCGGAATCAGCTGATCGAGCGTCTCCTTGCCGAAGACCTGGTAGATGCGCTGCGAATGATCGGCCACGGGCGGCGCGACCAGCATGGCGTTCGTCGCCGAGTGCAGCTCCCAATGCATCTCGGGATGCGCCAGCGCGTAATGCGTCACCAGCGAAGCGATGTGCGAGAGCTCGGTCGATTCGGCTTTCAGAAATTTGCGGCGCGCGGGAATGTTGTAGAACAGATCGCGCACCGTGATGCAGGTGCCCAGCGGCAGGCCGGCTTCTTCGACGCGTGAGGATCTTGCCGCCGGCAATCTCGACGACCGTTCCTGCCGCATCTTCGGGCGCATGAGTCTCCAGGCGCAAGCCGGCTGACCGAGGCGATCGACGGCAGCGCTTCGCCGCGAAAGCCCAGCGTCGCGATGGTGCAGCAGGTCGTCGGCGTTGCGAATCTTCGAGGTAGCGTGGCGCTCGAAGGCGAGCATGGCATCGTCGCGCACCATGCCGCAGCCATCGTCGGTGACCTGGATCAGCTTCTTGCCGCCGGCTTCGATGTTGACCCGAATACGGCGCGCCCCCGCATCCAGCGCGTTCTCCAGCAGCTCCTTCACCACCGACGCCGGGCGCTCGACCACCTCGCCGGCGGCGATCTTGTTGGCTACATTTTCGGAGAGAACGTGGATGCGGCCCATCGAGTACTACGTTACATGAGATTGTGCGGGGATTGGAATGTCAGTGGCGAACACAGGTCAGCACATCCCCAATAGCCCAGGCATCGCCTCGCTTCACCTGATAGGTGATCTTCAGCTTGTTATCCACATTCTCAAAGATGAACTGTTCAGCCGAGGCCGGCCCACTCGCGACCTCGCGGCTCCAGGTCAGCGCGCCATTGCTCATGGACTTCGCCTCAAAAACCCGCGACGCCGGATCGAAGCTGTCGAAGACAGTGGCAGTGAACTTCGCCGCCTCCTCGTCGTAACCCCAGAACTCGATAGCGTGAAACCGGTTCGGCGGCAGATCGTCCTGCTGCATCTCGATCCATCGCCCCTGCAATGCTGACGAAAAGTGAACCGTGCTGTTGATCGGCGCACCGCTCTTGATGAACTTGCCGTCGCAACGCCATTCACCCAGCCAGCCAGAAAGTTGTGAAAGCTGCGACTGCAGTTTCTCGCCAGCATTGACCGAGGGAGTCTGGGCGATTGCCGTGCAGCAGAGGAAGAGTACCGCGGGGAGAGTAAGGAAATTTTTATGCATAGTTGTACCCGCACAGAACATTTCGGGTGCCCCACGCATCCGCGGTTTTCGGATGCGTGGGTTCAATGCCGGTTGTGCATCAGTCTGCGGCGTTGGCCGCCTGGCCTGCGCTCCGGCGCCGCCGTCCGGACATGAGATAGACATTCGCTCGCGGCTCGAATAACGGATCAGCCGAGGCCTCGATGCCATCGACGCGCGGAATCGGATCGAAGATGATCTGCTGCTGCTCGGCAGGATTATTCGGCGGCAACCCCAGTCAAAGAAATCTCGCCCAGCGTCAGAATCCTCCGGCTCTGCGGGCCAGCGGACCGTCGCATCGTCAGTGACGTCGCCGTCTTCGGCCAGTTGCACTTTGAGAAGAAACTTCACTGGCTCCTTCATCACCCGCTGCTGAATCTCGTCCATCAGGAAGTTCGCAGACTTGGCAGCCGCGCCGGCGTCGTCCAGATATTCGTTGCCCGCAACCGGAACGATGCGATAGCGGCCGAAGCGGCTCGCACCTTCCGCGTTGGTGAACTTGAACGCCGAAACGGAGAAGAACGATTCGCGAGCGAAGCTCGTGGGAATGGGCTTTGGAGCCTGCACGAATGCCAGAGCAGCGGGATGCGTCCCCAGATACTTCTCAAAGGTGTTCGGATGCGGTCCGGCAAAATCGGTGGCAATCAAGGTGTTCAGGAATTCCAGAAAGCCCTCAGCGGTGTTTGCCGGAAAAGCGTCCAACGAATGAGCCACGATGTCGGTATGCGAATGTTCGGCCAGGTGAAAACGGACAGCGCAGCCGCGCGGGCTGGCATTCTGACCGTCGTTGTCCGCGACGTTGGGAACGCCGGCGAAATCGGAAACGCGCACCGACACCGGTGTGGAGCTGCGAAGGATGTGAGGAGCACGCGTCAGTGATGCGGCATCGGAGGACGGTGTGAAGGTTCCTGTGAGCAAAACGCCCTTGGCGTGTGCAGGCCTGAAACCTGCGTGGACACCGCCATCGGCCTTGTCGAAGGCGTCAATGACATCGCGGCTGAGCTGTAAGAGTTTCTCGTCGGTACTGAGCGGCATAAATCTCTCCCTATGATGGTCTGGGTTTGCAGTACCTGAAAATAGAGCAATGCGCAGCGGGGGCGATTCAAAAAATCCGTTTCAGGGGACGTTGGCTGCGGCTTGTCGGCGGTGAATTGTTAAGGCGTGGTGAAAAAGCGCAACGACAACGAAGCAGCTGAGAACCGCCCTGCGAATCCGCAACCGGACCGCCCGCCAGAATCTTTGGCTTTCGTTGCAATTGCGATACCTTAATAGCCCAAGGAGAGCGGTCATGCGCCATCCCAGAAACGAAATCTGTGTAGTCTTGCTGCTCGTGCTGTCGAATACCGTGTTCGCTGCCGACTCGAAGTTCGACGGCAACTGGCTGACGACAGTCTCCTGCGCCAACTACCGCGACGCTCTCGGCTTCTCGTATCAGTTCGTCAGCACCGTGAAGGATGGCGTCTTCCACGGCGTACACGGCATCGAGGGCGAGCCGGGTTCGCTGGTCATCGATGGCAAGATTCCCGATGACGGCAAGGCATCGCTGTACGCGAAAGGCCGCACCGGCTCGAAGGAATATGTTCCAGGACGCGATACCGCAAGGGGCACAGAGTACGGCTACAACATCGACGCGCAGTTTAACGGCACCTCGGGAACGGGCACGCGCGTCGAAGGGCGGCCGTGCACACTCAAGTTTTCGAAACAATGATTACGAAGACATGAAGAAATATTGTCGCTTGCTTCTACCAGAGCGGTGATCGTTTACGCCTCCCACTCAGTCGAACGCCGCGAATGAGTGGAGAACCTCGGCGGTGATTATCAAGGAGGTATGGTCGCCAACTTGCTACCCCGGAGGCCACTTCATATCCCGTCCGCCGATCAGGTGCAGATGCAGGTGAAATACCGACTGGCCTGACTTCGGCCCCACGTTGTAGACGGTGCGATAGCCGTCTTCGATCCCCCGCTCGCGTCCGAGCTTGGCGGCGACGAGCTGGCTGTAGCCGATGATCTCGGCATCCTCCGCTGTGGCTTTATCGAGGCCGGCGATGTGTCGCTTGGGAACGATGAGCACGTGGGTCGGAGCTTTGGGGTCGATGTCCTCGAAGGCGTAAACTTTGTCGTCTTCGTAGACCTTCTTCGAGGGAATCTTTCCAGCAATGATCTTGCAGAAGAGACAGTCTTCCATAGCACGATGTTAGACGACAGGCAGAGCCGACTCAAGAAAAGATGGTCGATCGAGCAACGACTCAGTTCTAACGTACTTCCCCCGCCGGCTTGCGCAGGGTGAACAGAACGAAGGTGTAGTCCAACCCGAACTGCTCCCAGCGAATCGGCTTCTCTTCGCAATCCAGATCCAGCGGGCCGGTTGATTCGAAGCCCATCGACTTCGCCAATTCAGGCATCGCTTCAATCTCTGGGCGAGAGAAGATCTTGATGGGCGCACCGTGTACGGATTGTCCGCGCGTGTCGACCGGCGTGGGGTAATAGTCAGTCGATGTGATCAGCAAGCCTCCGGGCTTCAGCAGGCGCCACATCTCGCGAAAATAATCGCCGAGTGGGACGCCGTGCTCGATAACGCTCATGCAGGTGATCGCGTCGAAGGAGCCGTCGGGATACGGAGTGCGCGTCAGATCGCCCGGGATGTAGCGGATGGGCCCGCGACGTGTGGGCGACGTGAAGCTGAGATTGATGCCGTGCAGGTCGCGATAGCCATATAGAAATAGCGCGGGCAGAACGTTGCTGTAAATTTCTGCGCCGGCGTCGAGAATGCGCGCGTTCGGTCGGGTTTGCGCAAGAATCGTCGAGACTGCCGCCAGGTGATCCCAGTTCTTCTCAGGCCCGCGATGCAAAGGCACGTGCAACTCCTTCGCTCTCGCGGTTGCCGCTTCCCATTCGGCGCGAGTCCTCAACGTGCCGTTGGCGATGTTCGGTCCTGGAATCTGCGAGAGTCCCGCCGCGCCGTACTTCATCTTCAGTGAGAGCCGGTAGATCGCCTCCGGCTGCAGGAAGATACCCTTCACGCGACGAAAAAAGCGGCGTGAGGCCGGGACTTGGGAGTGAGGGATCGTTTCGGAAGTTGAGCTCGCGTTCGCCAAACTAGCAAGATATCGGGCGCCGGGGCGGGAGTGCAACCGCTACCGTTGGGCGCCGGGTGTGGGTACCTCCGAAGCATGCAGATGCACGATCTTCCAACCCGCGCCGGTCTTGTTCAGCACAATCGTTCGGCGATTGAGAAATCCCGGCCGGTCATCCAGATGGAACGTTGCGATCGCGATGTTACCGAAGACCTGGATCTTCAGCTCCTGGGGCTGAATGTCCATGTACGGGCGGGCCGTTCTTCCATTCCGAATTTGCTGGAAGACCAGCTTGAATGTCTTTTCAAACTGATCGCGTCCATCGGCTCTTTCAGGAAAACCGCGCGGATAAAACACCGTGGCATCGTCAGAAAATGCTGATCGGAAATTCTCCCAGTCGAGGTTGTCAAAGGCTTGCACGAACCTCGCCAACGCCTCTCGCACTTCGGCGTCCGCTGATATCGGCTTGGTTTGTCCGGAAAGAGGGGGGATTAGTAAAAGCAGCACCGCTAACGCGAATCGCGTGATCATAATTCACAAGAGTATAGCTAGAGTGCTCCTGCCTGAGGAAAGCTTAGCCTCGAATTGCAGTATTCTGAATGGTGGTCTCGCTGCGCCGCGCGAAGGGCGAAAGCGCCTTTCTCGCCAAGCATCTAAAGCATTGATGTCCGATCCGTCCCAAACCACTGAGCACGAGTCCTTGCGGCAGATCGTCGCCGAGGAGAAGCAGGAGTTCGCGCCCCCGGCCTCGAAAAACTCCCGGCTGGCGTTGGCGGTACGCGCCCTTCGTCACCGGAATTTCCAGTTGTTCTTCAGCGGGCAACTGATCTCGCTGATCGGCACCTGGATGCAGACGGTCGCCGAATCATGGCTGGTCTACCGGCTGACCGGATCAACCCTGATGCTGGGTACGGTGGGATTCGCCAGCCAGATTCCGGTCTTCCTGATGGCGCCGATCGGCGGAATTGTTGCCGACCGGTATAACCGGCAACGCATCGTGATCGCTACGCAAACCACAGCCATGTGCCTGGCGGGAATGCTGGCGGCACTTACACTTTCGCACCGGGTGCAGGTGTGGCACGTGGTCGTGCTCGCCTCCTGCCTGGGCGTGGTCAACGCCTTCGACATTCCGGCGCGCCAGGCGTTTCTCATCGACATGGTGGGCCGCGGAGACCTGATGAACGCCATCGCGCTGAACTCGTCGATGTTCAATGGTGCGCGCATCATCGGTCCGGCCATCGCAGGAATTCTGGTGGCGTCCATCGGCGAAGGCTGGTGCTTCTTCGCCAACTCGGTCAGCTACATCGCCGTGATCACGGGCTTGCTGCTTATGCGCATCGAGCATCCGGCAAGGCTGGCCGGCGGAGGCTCTGCACTTGAGAACATCCTGGAAGGCTTCGCGTACGCGCGCAACACCGGCCCGATTCGCGCCATCCTGTTGCTGCTGGGATTGATCAGCTTCGTAGGCGTGCCTTATGCGGTGCTGATGCCCGTGTTTGCTGACCAGATCCTGCATGGCGGCGCCAGGGGCCTGGGCATCCTGATGGGCTCGACCGGCATAGGTGCGCTGCTGGGTGCTGCCAGCCTGGCGGCCCGCGTTGGCCTCAAAGGACTGGGCAAGCTGATTGGCCTGTGCGCGGGAGGCTTCGGCATCAGCCTGATCCTGTTTTCCTTCTCGCGCGTCTTCTGGCTGTCGACCCTGCTGCTGGTCCCGGTGGGCTTCTTCATCATGGTGCAGATGGCATCGTCGAACACGCTGATTCAATCGATGGTTCCGGATAAGTTGCGGGGGAGAATTCTGGCCGTGTACTCCATGATGTTTATGGGTATGGCGCCCTTCGGATCGTTGTCGGCGGGAACCGTCGCGCATCACCTGGGCGCACCTTGGACGGTGGCTCTAGGGGGACTGGCTTGCATCGGCGGATCGGTACTCTTCCTGTTGCACTTGCCGTCTATCCGCGGCGAGGCGCGCGAGCTTGTGCTGGCCCAGGGCATGACGGCTGGCTCTCCCGCTGAGGAGATGACCAGCCGAATCGTACCTTGAAGATGCGCGTTGATCCGGTGCAGACGCACTGATCGCGAGCGCGTTTTAGGTGGTAGTAGCGCTGCGCTTGCAGCAGGAATTTAGCGGCGAATCCGGTACCAGATCGCTCCGATGCAGGAGCCACCTGCCAGAACAAGATAGGTCAGTTCAGAGCCTCCCTCAGGCACCCTGTGAGTAGCTTGTGCCAACGCAAAAGGCGCAGCACCCAGAAACAGGATCAGTAAACCAAGGTAGCGCGTTTGGAGCAGCTTTCTCATATTTCCCCCAAATCGCTCGCGTCAACTATTTGACTTCGCTTCGGTGGCCGAGGCCGAGGCGGCTGGGCGATATCTATGGTGATTTAAGCGCACGCCCGCGAGCCGGTCAAGGCTGATAATTTTTGCAAGGGGTTGCAAGGCGCTGCAACCTTTGCGGCAAGGGGAGGTCACTACAACTCGTTGACAAATAAGGGCAAAACAAGTTGCAGCTGTTTACCAAATCGCTATGAACACTGACCCTCGAAGGTTAGCAGGCGTGAACCTAGTGGTTACTCGCCGGTTTGTGAACCGTGCTGCCGGTGGTGACCCCAAGCCGGCGTAAACGGTCGCGAGCCTGTGACGCCTCAATCGATCGCGGGTATCGGGCGATCAGACTATTCAACTCGCGCACGCCGGCATCTTTCTGACCAAGTTCCAGCAGCGCATAGCCCTTCTTCAACTGCGCCGCAGCGGCCTTGCTGCCGCCGGGATACTGCTCCAGCACCTTGTCGTAATCCTGCACCGCCTGCTGGAAGTTGCCCTGACGGTATTCGATGTCGGCAAGATAGTACTGGGCATTGCCGGCGAGATCGGTGTTGCCGTAGGCCTGCAGGTACTGGGCGAACTCCTGCGACGACAGGTCGTACTTGCCGGAGTTGTAATCGCGCAGCGCGTTGTTGTAGAGCGTATCCGCCGGCGGGGCCGCGGCGACCGTACCATTGTCTGAAGCGCCTGCCGCGGCTGCTCCTCCGGGAGCCGTACCCGGCGCCGGGGTCATGCCCGGCTGACCGGCCGCAAGGTTCTGCCCGCCCTGCTGCATGTCGTCGAGCTGCTTGCTGATCTTGGCAAGACGCGACTTCAACTCATCCACCGAATCGTGCAGCGACTGCACTTGGCCGGAGAGCTGATCGATCTTGCCATTATTGTCAGAGGTCAGCCCCTGCATTTTGTTTTGCAGGTCGCCAACGGCAGCATTCATTTTGTTGACGCTGTCAGCGCTCTGCTCGACCAGGTTTTTCATCACGCCCATGTTCATGTCGATGGACTGCTGCATGCGCGCAACCTGATCCTGCAGCGCCTGCACCTGCGTCTGCAACTGAATCATTTCCTTGCTGACCCCGAAGGCGGGGGCGCCGGGCGCCAGCAGCATCGATGCCAGAGCCAGCCACGCTACATAGTTACGAATTCGCATAATGTTGTTCCAGCGCGGAGGCTCGCCCTCCGGAGATTTCGATTGTTGGTAAGGGTGGAGCACTGCTTAACAGTGCACATGCGATCTCATGATAGACCGGCCTCAGGGCCGAGGCCCTACAGCAGACTACCTCGGCCGCTAAAGCGCTCTTTCATCACGCGAGACCTTTATGCACGCCTGAAGGCGTGCTCCACCCCTCAACTGCTACTGTCCCTGATACACAAAGTGCGCGCGCCGATTCTGCGCCCAGCAAGCTTCGGTGCTCTCGGTACAGAATGGTTTTTCCTTACCGTAGCTGATGGTCCGAATGCGGTCCCCCGGGATGCCCAGCGAGACCAGCGCCTGCTTGGTGGAGTTGGCGCGGTTATCGCCCAGCGCCAGATTGTACTCGGTGGAGCCGCGCTCGTCGCAGTGTCCCTCGATGGTGAACTTGATGTTGGGATGCTGCTGCAGGAATTGCGCGTCGGCCTGCAGGACCCGCTGATACTGCTGAGTCACGTCGTAGCTGTCGTAGTCGAAGTAGACATCCTGCATCTTCGAGGCGAACAACTGCGCTTCGGTCTCGTTGCCGTTCTGGTTCGTCGGCGGCGGCGGAGGAGCGTTGACGGTTACGCGCGCGGTGGCTTCCTGCGTGCCGCTGTCGTTCTTCGCAATCAGCCGATAGGTCGTCGAGGCGCTCGGCATGACGCTGCGCGAACCGCTGGGATCCACCTTGCCCAATTGATCGATAGTGACATCGGTGGCGTACTGCGTGCTCCAGGTGAGCGTAGTCGACTGACCGGGATTGATCGTATTCGGATTGGCTGTCAACGAGGCAGTCGGGGCCGGCGCAGGTGGCGGCGGTGGCGGCGGCGGTGGTGCTGCCTTCTTCTTGCCACAGGCGCTGACCATCAGGACTACGGCCAGTGCAATCGTGATCTTGCTCCATTGACTGCGTGTACGCTTCAACTTTCTCCTCCGTTTCAATGCGAGAGCACTCGCATGAGTTCTTAAAGGGCAGAAGTGTGCTCCTTCCGTCGCCCGTCAATGATCACGCCCCTGCCAGGACCCACACAGCTAGACCAATTCAATCAGGGGCGCGATTCCTTACTGCCTCTACGCCTCTGATTTGTTCCAACCCAAGCAACGGCCCCAACTCTCATTCAAACCTTTTAGCTTACTTGAAACTCCAATTCGGCTGCGAACTCTCGCCTGATTTAGTCAGCTGCCGCTGATCGCTGCCATCGGCCAGCATCGTCCAAATCTGCAACTTACCTGTTCGATTCGACTGGAATACGATATGTCGCCCGTCCGGCGACCATGATGGGAAATCATTTCTGCCGCCATCATGCGTCAATTGCGCCCACTGTTTGCTGGCGATGTCCATCACATAGATATCGCTGGCGCCCGGCTGTCCCGGCCCGTAGTGCCGCACCCAGGCGAAAGCTAGAAACTGTCCGTTAGGAGACCATGACGGCGATACCGCATAACCCTGGTCGGTGACCCTCGTGGCATTCCCTCCATCCGATGCCATGGTGTAGATCTGCGGCAGCCCGGTGCGGCCACTTACCCAGGCAATCTGGGCGTTAGTCTTTGGGTTCCAGGTCGGGGAAACGTCGGGCCCCTTGTTCTCGGTCAGGCGGCGAAGATTTCCGCCTGACGAAGTAACGCTATAAATCTCAGTGTTACCAGTGCGCGACGACGAGAAGGCCAGGTTCTGACCGTCCGACGACCACGCCGGCGAATAGTTGTCGCCGGGGAAATGCGGGAAGTTGACCAGCCGGTTGAGATCGAACGAATACATCAGGATCTGCCAGCCCTCTTTGGTCACCCCTGAGAACGCTACGCGCGATCCATCCGGTGAAACGTGCGGCGACAGCGCGATGGAGCCCAGATGCGTCAATTGCTTCTCGTTAGCACCGTCGTAATCCATCTGCCAGATTTCTTTCGAACCACCGCGATTGTTGACGTAGTAAATATGGGTCTCGGCAATTCCCTGGATGCCGCCGCCCAGCCGGAAGATAATTTCGTCGGCAAAGCGGTGAGCGATCAGCCGGGCATTCTCGTCGCTGGCCTGTTCGCGATATTGCTTTCCCAGAACCTGCGGCGTCTGCGTATTGTGCGTGTCGAAGAGCCAGCCCTGCACGCTGAGATATCCGCCCTGCACTCTCAGATTACCGAAGGCCAGCATGTTTGCGTTGGGCGGCGGACTAGACCAGTCGGAGAGATGTACTTCCTGCGGCGCGCCCGGAAGAGAAGTTGGCCAGAAGCTGCGCGAAACCATCTCGAAAATGCCGGCGTTCTGCAGATCGTTCTGCAAAGTCGTGTTGAAGGTCGTCGCCAGGTTGTTGGTGCCGGAGTCGGTGGTGATCTGTTTAAAGTCCGGTGACGCCAGGCGGATCTTTTCGACACCTAGTCCGGTGCCGGTGCGAATCCAGTCCTGCGCCGAAAGTCCAAGCGTGGCGAGCAGTACAAGCGAGATGATTGCGACAAACCGTTTCATGGGCAATGGACGCTCCAATATTTACTACAAGACTGTGTCATCCTGAGCGCAGGATCGCGCTGCTTGCGATCCGGAGTCGAAGGACCTCTATAGCCGTTAGTTACTCACGATTCGGCCTCCCTCGGCGGAACAGCGGATCCCTCGGCGGGCTAAAGCCCTCCTCGTGATGACGACTCAAAAGTTTGTATAACTGCACCGCTGAAGCGGTGCTCCACCCAGGGCAACTGGCCTCACCCAGACAGCTAAAGCTGAGCCCTTCAAACAAGGGCTGCCCAATCCCGCGCGCGTCTTCACCGTTTGTAATCAAACCAAAACTCCACCGCAACATACCGCCCCGCATACTCAGGCGGCAGAGGTCCAAACGTATCGATCCTCTGCAGCGCGCGCATTGCCGACTCATCAAGCGATGGAACTCCGCTGGACTGCTCCACGCGAATGTTTGTCGGCGAGCCCGAGCGGTCGATCTCGAAGTAGATGTATACGCGTCGCGCCGCGTCCACTCGCGGATCCACTTCGTACTTCATCCAGTTGTCGGAGACCTTGCGCCGCACCCCATCGACATACCAGCCGAAGCGGCTGCCGAAATCTCCCGTGCCGCCGCTGAAGCTCAGTCCGCCCTTTGCGTTTGCAGTCGAGAATGACCCATACGGCCCGCTGATGGGTCCGCCTTCACCAAACGGAATCTTGTTGTCTTCAACCTTCGCAACTTCCTTCGGCGGAGGCTTCTTCTGGGTTGACTGTATCGGCGCTTTCTTCTTGCTTTCGCGCTCGGGAATCGGGATCGCCTTCGGCTCTTCCTTGGGCTCAGCTTTCGGCTTGGATTCCGCCAGCCCCTTCGACTGGTTGGCCAGCACGTTCTGCGTTTCGGTAGGAGGCTTCGGCAAGGGGATGCTGCTCACCAAGGTCGCGCTCATCGCGCCACCGCCGCCGGTGGTGCCGCCCCAGCTTTCTCCGCGGTTAAACGGAATCAGGTAGCCGAAGAGTGCAAGCGCGAACAAGGCAGCGTGCAGCGCGACTGAGCCGATCAAGGGCCCGCGAACAGCGCCCTCGCTGGCGAAGATGTCAACGTCGGCTGGCATTCTTTTCTATGGGCTGCGTAACAATACTTACGTTGGTAATGCCAGACTGCTTCACGGCATCCATCACGGTCGCGAACGCGCCGAAAGGCACATTCTCATCGGCGCGTACGTAAACCGCCTGACCTTCGGGATCGCGAATCTTCTCGCGGATGCGCTGGCCGATCTGGGTGATGTTCACCGGCTGGCTGTTCAGAAACACGTTCTGGTCGCGGTCGATGGTCACCACCAGCCGCTCCTCGGTGACTTCTTTGACGGTCTTGGTGTGCGGCACCGAAACTTCGATGCCCGACTGCAGTACCGGCGCGGTCACCATGAAGATGATCAGCAGCACCAGCACCACGTCGACCAGTGGCGTGACATTGATGTCGGAAAGCGAGCTCTGGGTACGCCCTTGCGCGTTGGTAAAAGCCATTACCGCCGCTCCACCGGCTGCGGACGCACCGCTGCTCCTACCTGCGCCCGCTCGACCTCATTCATCAGTTCCAGGCTGAAGTCGTCCATGCGCGCGCCGAACTCGCGAATATTCTGGGTAAAAATGTTGTAGGCGATAACGGCTGGAATCGCGGCAAACAATCCGGCAGCAGTGGTAATCAGCGCCTCGGAGACGCCGGGCGCGACCGCGCGCAACGTAGCCGACCCGGCGGTACCGAGCCCGTGGAACGCGTCGATGATGCCCCACACGGTTCCGAACAATCCGATGAACGGCGTCACCGCGCCGGTGGTCGCCAGCCAGGGCAGGCGGCTTTCCAGTCGCGAAAGCTCTTCTGACGATGCGATCTGCGTGGCGCGCTGCAAGGCGGGCAGCCGGATGGGATGCGTGGCCTGCTTGCGCAGCTCGTCATAGGCGCCTTCAAACACGGCGACCAGCGGGCTCGGTTTGAACTGCTCGACCACCGCAGCCACATCGTTCAGGCGCTCGGACTTGCGGAACATGCGCATGAAACGATTGCTCTGCGCCCGGGCGCGGCGAAACAGTCCCCACTTGGAGAAAATGATGGCCCAGGAAGCGACGCTAAAAATCAACAGGATCAGGAGAACGGTTTTGGCGACCAGGCCGCTGGTTTCAATCAGGCCTGAAATTTCACCACCGATAACCGAAGCGAGCAAGGCATGGGAGACATTCATGAGTCCTACAACGCTCACCTTTCGTTACTCCGCATTATAAGCATTTGACGCACGAGAAGCAGAGATGGAGGCCGGGGTTCCGGGGGAGTAACTAAGGCGGCTCTTCGCTATTCGCTGTTCGCTCTTCGTCAAAGACGGAAACAAACCTTAAAGGGGCTCTGGCGAAGAGCGAGAGGCGAAAAGCGAAAAACTGCTACACTTCGCTTAACTTCGCCGGTCGAGAACTCACGTGCTGCTGGAATTGCGGGTCGAAAACTACGCGGTCATCGATAACGTGGCCGTGGAGTTTGCTTCCGGGCTCAACCTGCTGACCGGCGAGACCGGCGCCGGAAAATCCATCCTCATCGACGCGCTTGCCCTGCTGCTGGGCGATAAAGCTTCCAGCGACGCCGTCCGCCACGGCACGGAGAAAGCCACGGTTTCCGCGGTTTTCGAAGTCGGCTCGCCCGCAATCGACGGCGTCCTCGAAGAAAACGGCATCGATGCCGAAGATGGCCAGATCATCCTGCGCCGCGAAATCTCTGCCGGAGGCAAAGGCCGCGTCTTCATCAACAATCAGCCCGCGACGGTTACCGTTCTGAAGCAACTCGCTCCGTATCTCGCCGTCATTCACGCGCAGAACGAAGCCGTGCTGGGCTTTGATGCGGGGTCGCGGCTCAGCCTGCTGGATACGTTCGCCGGCAGCGATGACTCCCCCGTTGAAGATGCTTCCGCCAACTGGAACGAGGTTCGCCACCGCATCGCCGATCTCGAACGCGATGAAACCGATCGCCTGAAGCTGCTCGACCTGTGGAATTTTCAGCGCAAGGAAATCGCAGACGCAAAGCTTCAGCCCGAAGAAGACCTGAAGCTCGAGGCCGAGAAGCGCGTGCTGGCGAATTCGGAGCGTGTGCGCAACGCGGCGATGGCTGCCTACGACGCGCTCTACGAGAGCAATGGATCGGCTGCGGCTTCGATTCGCGCAGCTACTCGCCAGATGGAAGAACTCCTGCGCTTCGACGAACAGTTTCGCGACGCCGTTCCGGAGTTGGAGTCGGCGCGTATCGCCATCGAAGACATCGGTGCGCGGCTGCGCGATTATTCCGAAGGCATTGAAGCTTCGCCCGAACGGCTGGCCGAGGTCGAGGACCGGCTGGCCGGACTCGATCGCCTGAAGCGCAAGTACGGTCCGACGTTGGACGACGTTATCGCACTGGGTGCCGAACTCGAGCGGAAGCTCAACGAGATGGAGAACAAGGACGAGGTCCTGCGCAAGCTGCGGCAGCAACTGGCGGCGGCGGGCGAGAAATATCTCGAAGCAGCGCGTGCGCTCTCACGGCAGCGCTACGACGCAGCGCGCAAGTTGGAGAAGCTGGTGGAGAGCGAGATCAACGAGCTTTCAATGAAGGCGCGCTTCAAGGTCGAGGTCAGCGGCACTGACGAGGAAGCAAACTGGACGAGCCGCGGCTTCGACCAGGTGCAATATCTAATTTCGGCCAATCCCGGGGAGCCGCTCGGTCCGGTCGACGAAATCGCCTCCGGGGGCGAGTTGTCGCGTGTGATGCTGGCATTGAAGACGAGCATTGAGACGGTCAGCAGCAAACGCGGCGGCAAGAACGGGAATGCGTCGGGAGCCCCATCCTCCTTGCCCTCTGTTGGCAAGAGGGTGGGCTCGCAACGAACGCTGGTCTTCGACGAAATCGATGCCGGCATCGGCGGGCGGGCGGCGGAAGCAGTAGGCAAGAAGCTAAAACAACTCTCGCGCACTAAGCAGGTGCTCTGCATCACCCACCTGCCGCAGATCGCGTCTTTTGCCGATCAGCATTACCTGATCGAGAAGAAAGAAGCCGGCGGCAGGACGAAGACTTCGGTACGGCAGCTTGACCAGGAAGAACGCACGAAAGAGATTGCCCGCATGGTGAGCGGCGCAAAGCTCACCGAAACCTCGCTGAAGCATGCCGAGCAGATGTTGAAGGCGAATCGGTAAACGATGCAGGTTTCTTCTTGGGTGTCATCCTGAGCGTAGCGGCCGCATTTACGCCGCGGAGTCGAAGGCCCCCTATGGCCGGAGGGATTGTTCGGGCGATAGCGGTCCTTCGACTTCGTTCGACCGCTGGGCGGCCTCACTTCGCTTGATTTCATAACGACGTTGGCTCGATCGGCCGAGTACTCTGAGTTTGCGTAAGACCAGGGGCTCGGGGAGGGAGCCAACGCGATGTTGATTATAGGTTGTGATTATCACCCTGGGTTTCAGCAGTTAGCGATTTTTGATACGGCAACCGGCGAAGTGAGCTACCGGCGCTTGCCGCGGGCCGAGGTAGAAGAGTTTTACCGGGGCCTGAGCGAGCCGGCGCTGGTGGGCATGGAAGCCTGTGGCTTCACGCTGTGGTTCGAGGAGCTGCTGGCCGAGCTGGGTCATCGGCTGTGGATCGGAGACGCAGCGCGGATTCGAGCGGCGGTGGTGCGCCGGCAGAAGACGGACCAGCGCGATGCGGATCACATTTTGACCTTGCTGCTGGAGAAGCGTTTTCCGCGGCTGTGGGTGCCGACGGCGGAAGAGCGCGATGTGCGGCAGTTGCTGTTGCATCGTCATGCTCTGGTGCGATTGCGGACGCAGGTGAAGAATCAGTTGCACGCCATCGCGCTGAATCAGGGGCTGCAGAAAAAACGGCAGCTATGGACGGAAGCCGGGCGGGCGCAGTTGCAGAAGCTGGAGCTGCGACCTTATGCGGCGCAGCGGCGAGCCGAGTCGCTGCTGCGGCTGGATGGCTTGGACCAGCAGATCCGGGAGCTGAGCCGGCAAGTGGTCGCTGAGGCGGACAAGCGCAGCGCGGCTCGGCTGCTGATGAGCCATCCCGGAGTAGGTCCGCAGACGGCGCTGGCCCTGGTGCTGAGCCTGGGTCCGGTGGAGCGGTTCAGCAATGCCAAGAAGGTGGCCAGCTATGTTGGGCTGATTCCTTGCGAGCACAGCTCGGGAGGCAAGCAGCGGCTGGGACACATCAGCAAACAGGGGTCGCCGCTGTTGCGCTTTCTGCTGGTGGAAGCCGCACAGAGCGCGGCCCGCTACGATGCCGAGCTGAAGCGCATGTATGTGCGTTTGAGTTTGCGGCGCAGCCGGGCGCAGGCGAAAGTGGCGGTGGCCCGGCGACACGGTTGTACTGGATGCTGCGCACGAGTAAGAACTATGCGCAGCTGCTGAGCAGTGGTGCAGGCGAGCCCGAGTCATCCTGTGGCACGGTTTAAGAGCCGAGCGCTTGAGTGAGCAGCCTGCCTCCCGCCGCTGCGAGGCGGGAGTTCGAAAGCAATCATGGCGGACAACGCCGAATAGATGGGTGGCGAAGCTGCTGCTTTCGCCCGCAGATTGGAGACGAGCCCCTGGTCAGGAAGTTTCCATGAGAGCGAACTGGCGCATCTTTTGTGCGTCGCCGCCCCCGTATGCCTTGACAACGCCAACGTCGTTATAGACAGGATGACAACCCAAAATACCGGAAAGATCCTTCCGGTTATAGGGGTCCTTCGACTGCGTTCGGACGCTGCGCGTCCTCACTCCGCTCAGGATGACAACCCAAATAACGACGCTGCGCGTCCAGACTCCGCTCGGGATCCCAACCCAAATAAACGACGTTACAGCGCATGCTCGTAATTACGCCACCGCCCGCCGCACGTACTTCTTCACCTGCTCCAGGCGGCTGGGTTGGCCGAGGGGCAGGCTGATCGGCCAGGGCTCGTCCATGCCCATCAACGCCATCGCGCCGCCGAGCATGGCCATGTTCTTCATGAAGTGCGCCATATTGTTTTGCCGGGTCGCCGGGTCCTCGGCCGCCCAGAAGTCGTGCATGATCGGCGAGACACCCCCCAGGAACGCCATGATTGCCAGCGTACCGATCTTCGGTTTTACGCCCAGCAGGATACTGGCGCCGCCTAGAATCAACATCGCGCCCGACGCGGTCACGGCAAGGTCGGGCAGGGGAACACCCTTTGCCGCCGTATATTGCGACATCGCTTTCTTTTCCTGGAGGTGGTGCAGTCCGTTGTAGAGGAAGAAGCCGCCGAAGATCAGCCGGCCCAGGAAGAAAACAGTTTTCATGGCGCGGTCCTTTCCGGTGAAAAATCGAATACTGTCATTCGATTCCCGGGCGCATGGGCAGGTGGCTTGCCAAGTGG
Source organism: uncultured Acidobacteriaceae bacterium (assembly GCA_963698845.1). Lineage (GTDB taxonomy): Bacteria > Acidobacteriota > Terriglobia > Terriglobales > Acidobacteriaceae > Bog-257. The sequence goes on along the minus strand of CAVOSH010000002.1, from coordinate 403,574 downwards.
CGGGTCTTTGCGCGAGACTGTTCGACAATCAGGCGCGAATGTTCCAGCAGAGCTGGGCAACTTTCGGCGTCTGTCTTAGTTCGTACTCAGTATGGCAATCGAAGCGCACGAACGTTACGCGCCGTCTCCCCTGCAAACCCTCGCCATCGCTGCCCTGGTAGCAGCCGGTCTGTTGTTCTGGGGAAGCTGGAACTTTATGATTTCGGACAACACCCTGGAGGACTACGTCGCGCAGCACCTGAACTCCAGGTATCCGCCGCAGCATGTGATTCCCGTGGGAGGCGACGTGCTGGACGGGGTCTATCACTCCTCAGGCGCCGAGCGCGATTCCAAGCCTCACCCGTTGACTACCTTAAGCCGCTGCTCCGACTCGCTCCCCATGGCGGGGACCATCGCGCCCAGCACTTTGCGCATGTCGTCGAAGCTATAGTCGATGCTGGATTCGGAGCGACTGGCCACCACCTGGTCGCGCAGCAGGCCTTCCGTCATGCCGATGAGCCCGGCCCGCAGCGCGTCCAGGTTCACGTCCGCGCGAATCTGTTGCTGGCTGCGCATCTCGTTGAGCAAGGTACCGATCAGTCCCGAAAACTGGAGATATCCGCCGCTCATGCGCACATCGCGATTGTCTTTCCGTACCCGGCAGCCTTCCAGCGTCACCAGTTCCTTCAGCTCGGAGTCGTTCTCCAGCTCAATCACCATCGCTTCCAGAGCGGCGATCAGGCGCTCTGACAATGAGGCAGCGCTCTGCGAAGCATCCACGCGCCGGATGATCTTCGTCCAGCCATAATCGAGGACGGCGGCCAGCAGACCCTGCTTGCTGCCGAAGTGTTTCATCAGCTGCGATTCGCTGGTGCCCGCCTCGCGAGCGATAGCGACCGTGCTGGTGTTCTCGTAACCGTTGCGGGCGAACAGGCGCTTGCCGGCGAAGAGAATCCGATCATGGGACGAGGTGGGGGGCAGAGAGCCGACGGCGGGAGCTGCTACTGTGCTTTCAGGCATAGTCAAGTCCGTTGATAGCAACCCCACGATTGCGGTGAAGTTGCGGGCCGGTCAAGAAAGCAGCACAAACGCGCAAAATCCGCTGATTGAATCCGTTGCGACTGTTCTTCGATTCGGCTTTTCACCTGGAGACGTTCCGTGATCCGGGCTAGATTTTCTGTTGCCAAGCGTGGTTCTTTTTGCCTTAGGCAGTGCCGCCGGGCCACGAAAGCGCGTCTATAATCCGCCCATGAAAAAGCTTTTGCCGCTGCTGCTCGTCGCCATGGTAGTGATGGCGGTGCCGGCCTTCGCCAGCACGCATCATCATCACCATCACCATCATCACTCCGGCCATCACCACTCCTCGCACCACGCCAGTTAGGTCGTGAGGAGTGGTGTCGGGCGCGTACCTATTCAGGCGTCATCCTGAGCGCAGGCGGCCGCTGTGGGCCGCCGGGGTCGAAGGACCGCTATACCCGGAAAGGTCGTTCCGGCTGTAGAGGTCCTTCGACTGCGTTCAGGATGACAATTTCTTAGGCAGGTTCAGAGTCGATTACACTGAGAGCTGTCATGTACACCTCAGCTCCCGAGACCGATCGCGATACAGCTAAGTCCACGACGCCTGCCATCGACCTTCGCAGCGACACCGTCACCAAGCCTTCGCCCGAGATGCGGCGCGCCATGTTTGCAGCCGAAGTGGGCGATGACGTTTACGCTGAGGACCCAACCCTCAACCGCCTGGAAAAACGCGCGGCGGAAATCTTCGGCCGCGAGGCGGCATTGTTCGTCCCCAGCGGGACAATGGGCAATCAGATCGCAATCAAGCTGCACACCACGCACGGCCAGGAAGTCATCTGTGAGGAGCGCGGCCACGTCTTCAACTACGAGATGGCGATGATGGCGCACTTCTCCGGCGTAGTGCCGCGCACGGTGTGGGCCGAGGACGGCATTCTCACCTGGAAGCATGTCGAGTCCAGGCTGAAAGGGAAGAGCTATCACGCGGCGAAGACCGGCCTGGTCTCGCTGGAGAACACGCACAACATGGCCGGCGGCACCATCACGCCGCTAGAGATCTTCGACGAGATTTGCGATAAGTCCCACGCTGTGGGACTACCGGTACACCTCGACGGCGCGCGCGTGTTCAATGCGTCGGTTGCGCTGGAAATTCCGGTGGCGAGACTCACAGCCAAAGCCGACACGGTGATGTTCTGCCTGTCGAAGGGATTGGGTGCGCCGGTGGGATCGCTGCTGGTCGGCAAAGCCGATGCCATCGATCGCGGACGGATTTACCGCAAGGCGCTGGGCGGCGGCATGCGGCAGGCCGGCATCCTGGCGGCAGCAGGTTTGATCGCGCTGGAGCAGGGTCCGCCGAAGCTAATCCAGGATCATGCGAACGCCAAGTTTCTTGCCGAGGGGCTGGCGCAGATTCCCGGCATCAAGATCGACGCGGCCAAGGTTCAAACGAACATCCTGATCTGCGATATTTCGGGAACGGGTATGACCTCGGGCGAGCTCTCGCAGAAGCTGACCGCCCGCAACGTTCTGGCAAACGGCGTGGGGCCGCAGTTGATTCGCTTTGTGACCCACCTGGACGTGAGCCGCGAGCAGTGCGCCGAAGCGCTCGAAGTAGTGTCCGCCGCCTGCTCGGCCAAATCTTAAAACATCTTCGGCTTTCCTCCGTTCGACAAGGGCGAGGAAATCCCGCTCCCGCCGACGGCGCGAGCGAGGGCCGCCGACCCTGTTGCGTCTACAAGAAATGGAATCGCTCTGACCCTCAAAATACATGATTTGGGACAAATGGGCCGTTTTCGATTGCGAGTTGCAGTTTTCGCAAGCGTTTAGCAGAAGGTCATTTTGGCAGCTGGAATGCGATAAACCAGCCCACTCGAAGGAGTAGTACTCAGGGGTTTCGCTGTGCCAAACGCGGAGTGGTTGGCGTAGCGCCACAGTTGTAGTCCTCGTATCCCGGCGATGACGCTTGCTTTTCGCGGCGTTGTCGTCGCTGCGTCATGGCACCGGCACTTTCAGTAGGATCCCGCGGCGGGCCGGCCGCGGTATTAGCTAGACAATGAGCTGTCCTTCCCGACTCTGACCTCTGGACTTCAAGGAGGTTCAACCGTTTGGGGCGAAACCGGCAGATTCCTCTGTCTGCCGCCTTACGGAAAGGAGAAGGTGCATGGCCCGACTGAAATACCGGCAGATCCAACGGTTTGTTCCTCTGGCACTGGCGATTCTGCTTCTGCCTTCCATCCTTCATGGTCAAGCGACGATATCCACCGGAAACATCAACGGCACCGTAACCGACCCGAGTGATGCCGCCGTAACCGGTGCCAAGGTGACCATCACCCGCATCGATACGGGGGTTGCCACCAACGTAACCACCAATTCCAGCGGCTTCTACAACTCCGGCTCGATCGCAGCGGGCACGTATTCGGTTAAGACTGAAGCCAAGGGATTTGAAACCTCCGAGACCCAGGTGACCGTGAGGATCGGCAACAACAGCGCCCTCAACTTCAAACTGAAGGTGGGCTCCGAGAGCACAACCGTGAGCGTTGAAGCGACTTCCATCGGCGTCAATACTGAGACGACTTCGGTGGAAGGTGTCCTGACGGCAAACCAGATCGAGAACCTGCCGGTCAACGGCCGCAACTTCCTCGACCTGGCGCAGCTCGAGCCAGGCGTGCAGATTCAGGATGGCACCAACTTCGATCCCACCAAGATTGGCTATCAGTCCGTCTCCATCGGCGGACGCTTCGGCCGCACCGCGCGTATTCAGGTGGACGGCACCGACATCTCCGATGAGACGGTGGGTACGACCACCGGCAACATCTCGGCTAGCGCCATTCAGGAATTCCAGATCTCCCAGTCAACCATGGACCTTTCCAACGACTTGAGCTCGTCGGGTGTGGTGAATGTCTCGACCAAGTCCGGCACCAACACCATCCATGGCAACGCCTACGAGTACTACCGCAGCAGTAACATCGACGCCTCGCTCCCCAAGCCCGCCGGTGAGCCCGATCCCAACTATCACCGCAATCAATACGGTGGCACGCTGGGCGGCGCGTTCATCCAGGACAAGCTGTTCTACTTCGCGGAGGGCGATGCGACCTATCAGGATTTGTTCAGCCCGGTGGTCTATGCTGCCCCCTTCCAGAATTTCGGCGGCGGCTTCGACGCGCCGTACAAAAATCCGAACTTCCTCGGCCGCGTTGACTACGTGGCGCCGCACAACGTGAAGTTGTTCTTCCGCTACAGCTATTCGCAGATCAATGCCGACGGCACGTTCTTCTCCGACAGCTTGCAGCTGTACCAGTCGAAGAATTACTCGCGCAATTACGTGGGCGGCGCCGACTTCACCACCGGTTCATGGACGCACAGCCTGCGCTTCAGCTATCTGAAGTTTCAGAACGAGATTGCCGACAGCACGATCGGCAGCGGGCTGCCCCTTTCCAATTTCCCCGGCAACGGACAATATCTCAACATCACCCTGGTCAACGGTCCGCAGACCGGTCCAAACCTTTTGGCTCCGCAGAGCACGCCGCAGAGCGATAAGCAGATCAAGTATGACGGCTCGAAAACCGTCGGCAAACACATCCTTCGCTACGGTGTGGACTTCAACCACATCCAGGGCGGCGGCTTTGCCAGCTTCTTCAAACTGGCGCCGCAGGTGGTTACCAATCAGAACGAATTTGGATTTAACGACCAGGCGTACGCAGCTACCGGCCCGTTTCCCGGCGGCGCCAGCAACCCTCTGAACTACCCGGTAGAAACGGTAGTCCTGGGCAACGGCCAAGGCTATTCGACGACCCAGGCGGCATTTGGATTCCCGGCCGGCGGACTGGGCCCGGACAACCGCCTCGGCCTCTACATTGCCGACACCTGGAAGATGTTCCCCAACTTCACCGTCAACCTCGGCTTGCGCTATGACCGCGATACAGGGCGCACCGACAGCGATTTGCCGGGGCAGCCCTACCTCAACAACCTGATACCGAGCTGGCCGAATCTCGGAAATCCGATTCCGAACCCGAACCTGAATTTTGGCCCTTCGCTCGGCATCGCGTGGGACCCATGGAAGAGCGGCAAGACCGTAATCCGCGCCGGAATCGGACTGTATTACGAGAACGTGATCTGGAACAACGTGCTATTTGACCGGCCCCTGCGTCTGCCGAATGGCGCGTTCCTGCAGACGCCCACCGCCTGCGATAGTGGACAAGGATTCAATCTGCCCGGTGTCCCTCTTGCCGGCGGAACGGCACAGTGCGGCTCGCCCTCGAATCCAATCCGCATAGGGCAGGCCGGCAGCGCGATCGCTCAACTGCAGCAGCAATATCAAGCACTGTCTCCGTTCAGCCTGACCAATCCCAACCCAAACTACCTGCTGAACTTCGTCACCGGAGGCGTCAACTTCCCGCTGGGCTTGTTTGCTCCTGACTACAAGACGCCACGGTCCACGCAGATCAACGTGGGTATTCAGCACGAGCTGTCTCCCGGCGTGGTTTTGAGCGTGGATTATGTGCGCAACGTGACCACCGGTCTGCTGCTCGGCGTGGATCAGAACCACTCCGGATCGGTGAAATATTTCAACAAGGCCGGCGCACTTTCGGCCATCAATATGACCCTGGCCCAGTGCGGGGTAGGCACCGTGGCTCAGGCGCTGGTCGCATGCCCAGGTTTGCACCCTCCTGCGAATGGGCAGGCAGCCGGGCCGATGACCATCTCCGACCTGGCAGTAAACGGCCTCGATTCACAAGCCGATTTAGGTGGTACGTGCATCAACCGCAGCGGTTGCGCCTTCGGTGGCGAGAACCCCAACGCTCCGTCGATGCCGTTCCTGGTCCCGGCCGGCATCTCCAAGTACAACGCGCTGGACGTGAAGCTGGTTTACCAGAAGAACAATCCATTCAAGGGTCTGCGTTCGGTGAACATGCAGATCGCCTACTCTTATTCTTCGTTCGAGAACTCGGGCGGCGGATCGGGCATCAGCGGCACACTTGGCGGCATTTCCAACAGCGATCAGGATTTCATCGTTCCCTCGCTGGACAACGACAGCCCCAATAAGTACTTCGGTCCCTCCCTGCTGAACCGTCCCAACCAGTTATCGTTCGGCGTAGTCGGCAATCTGCCGTGGAACTTCCAGATGTCGTTCATCGGCCATTTCTATTCGCCCTTGTCGATCCCGATCGAAGTTCCCGGTAGCGGCCCCGGGGCCATCTTCCAGACGGACTTTACGGGAGACGGCACCACGCAGGACCCGCTCCCCGGAACGGTGAACGGAGCTTTCGGATCGCAGGTGAGTGGCGCGACCATCAACAATCTGCTTACCAATTACAACAACAATTACGGCAACAAACCCACACCCGCAGGCCAGGCGCTGGTCCAGAACGGCCTGTTCACGCTGGCTCAGCTACAACAGTTGGGCGCGGTAGCTCCCTGCATTCAGGGCGGCGGCGTCAACAGCCCGAACTGCAGCCTGCAGTTCGCCCCTCCCAACCAGGTCAGCATGGGCAATCTTCGGGATTTCGATCTGAAGCTGCAGTGGACGTACAAACTGGAAGCCTATGCCCACACGATTGCGTTCTCACCCAGTGCGGGATTCTTCAACCTGTTCAACCTGGCGAACTTCGACCTGCCGCCGAATGCCTTGACCGGCGGCTTGACGGGAGCGCCAGGTTCGGTCAACGGCACCACCTCGGCCACCCGCGTCACCAACCGCGTCGGAGCCGGCACAGGCGTCTTCAACCTGGGCGCCCCGCGTGCCATGGAGTTCGGATTGAACGTCGCGTTCTAAACGTTATCGATCCGAAAGCATGGGCGCTCGCGAGGGCGCCCTTCTTCTGCCCGTCGCATTCGATTTGTGCTGGCTTCTCCGTAACGTCCTTGTGCCTGCGCGCAGCAAACTATCAAAACCGTGCCCCGTAATTATGAAAAATAGTAGAAGTACTATTTTTTCAATACGTGATTTTGTAATCTTCCTTTAAACATCGGTAGTACACCCAATCGCTCCAGAGACTTACGCCGTCTCGGTTTTGGCTTCGCAAGTGCATCTATCCCGCCAACCATCAGCACCAGCTTGTTCAGAGTTTCCGCGCCCTAGTTTATCTGGCCGAGACGTAGTTGAACTGCCGTTTCCTCAGGGGACAGGGGCATGTCTCGGAAATCCCAAGCCGGTGCGGTCTCCCGTTTCCCTACTGAGCTCTCCCACCCGTCTCGTCACCAAGCAATAGGAGCATTTATGAAGAAGCTGATCCTGCTCTGTCTCTTCACGCTCGTCTTGGCAACCTGTCTTGTGGCTCAGCAAACGACCGCGACCATCAATGGAACCGTCACCGACGCTTCGGGCGCCGTGCTTCCCGGCGCCGACGTCACCGTCACTAACCCCTCGAACGGCACCACGCGCACAACGGTCTCCGGGAGTGCGGGCGATTACAATTTCAGCTTTCTCCCACCCGGCACCTACACCATGACGGTGCAGGCTAAAGGCTTCGCTACCGTCCAGCAAAATGGAATCAACCTGCAGGTCGGTCAGACGATTACCTTGAATCAAACGATGAAAGCCGGGGGCGCCAACGAGGTGGTCGAAGTCACCTCTGCTCCGCCCATGGTTGAGACCACGGTATCGAACGTAGTGGGCAGCGTCTCGCCGACGGAAGTTTCGAACCTGCCGATCCTGGACCGCAACTTCTCCGGACTCGAGACGCTCATTCCCGGCGTGCGCCAGGCTGAAGGCTTTGACCCGACCAAGACCCGCGTGGGCAATATCAGTGTGAACGGCGGCGATGGCCGCCAGGTGGACACCTCCGTCGACGGCGGCGACAACAAGGATCTGGTAGTCGGCGGCCTGGTGCAGAACTTCACCATGGAAGGCATCCGCGAGTTCAACGTCGAAACCAACCGCTACACGGCTGAGGCAGGCCACTCCGTGGCCGCCGTGGTCAACGTGGTCACCAAGTCAGGCACCAACCAGATCCACGGATCGGCCTTCGCGCTGTTTGAGAACAGCGCGCTCAACGCGAATGACTACTTCACCGAGCAGACCTGCGCGGAAAACGGAGTTTCCGGCAATTGTCCTAAGCCGCTGCTGCACCGGTACCACTACGGCGGATCGATTGGCGGGCCGATCATCAAGGACAAGCTCTTCTTCTTCGGCGCCTTCGAGCAGAAGCGCGAGCCCGGCAACCTGATCGTCAATCCGACCTCCTACACCAACCTGCAGACGTTTGCGGCGCAGACCGCGAGCTTTGCCGGCGGCCCCTACGCGGTGCCCGTCACCAACCTGCCCTCGCCTTACATCGACACGCTGGGAACGGTCAAACTCGACTGGACGATCAACGACCGGAACGCCATCTTCTTCCGCTACGGTGGGCAGAAGTGGACGACGTCGAACGATCAGCTGGGCAACATCTTCTCCAGCGACGGTTCGGCCGGTAACAACGACATCAACAACTTTCACGATCTGTCGATCCAGTGGACCTCCACCATTTCGCCGACCAAGGTGAATGCCTACACCGCGCACTTCCAGGACATGGCCAACACCATCCCGTCCGCGCCGCTGAACAGCTTCACTTACCCGGTAGCCGGCGGCGGCTTCGTCACCAATCCCAACATCACCTTCTCCGACGGAACCACCGTGGGCACCAACGTCAACGTTCCGCAGGAGACCCTGATCCGCAAGTATCAGTTCGCCGACGTCTTCAGCTGGACCCACAACACCCACAACCTGAAGATTGGTGGCAACTGGATTTACTTCGCCAAGATGGGTGGCTACTTCTATTCCGGCCTGGGCTATTTCATGACGTTTTGGGATAACCCCAACTGCATCGAAGCCAACAACTGTGCTGGCGCTTTATATCCCGAGGGAATTTCGACGCCCGGCGCAATCAAGGAGATGTTCTATTCCACGGGCAGCGGTTCCACCCAGCAGCCGCCGTGGAGTTCCCTGGGCTTGTTCTTCCAGGACGATTGGAAGGTTTCACCGCGCTTGACCCTGAACCTCGGCCTCCGCTGGGACGCCAATGTTGACTTCCTGCAACCGCAACTTGGCCAGAGTCAATCCGACAGCAACCGCGGCATCTGGGACATGCGCCAGGTCATGCAGAGCCCCAATTTCCCGGTCAACGACCCCGGCGCGCAGACCATTTCCTATCTTGTGAACAATACCGGAAACCTGCAGAAGACCACCGCCGACTGGAAGGAATTCCAGCCGCGCCTGGGCTTTGCCTGGGATATCACCGGCACCGGCAAGCATCTATTGCGCGGCGGCTATGGCATTGCCCGGGACCAGATTTTCCAGAACCTCACGCTGTTCTCAATTCAGCAGACGCAGCCCATCATCTACCAGACGGTTTTCGACAACACCACAGCGAACCGGCCTGGCGCGCTCAATGCGCCTCCCTGTATTCCCACGTCGCCGGTCAACCTCTGCACATTCCAATTCGGCATAACGCCTCTGCCGACGCCACCGGCGCCTACCCAAAGCGATCTGTCCTTCGGCGCGGTGCCGCGTATCGTCAGCCCGACCGTAACCGATCCCTGGTCGCAGCAGTTTGGCCTGGGTTACGCTTGGCAAATCAACAACGACTATGCGTTTTCGGCGGACTACGTTCACATTCTGGGCACGCACGAAGAGCGCGTCGTGAACCAGAACCCGCTGATCAGCAGCGTGTGCGATCCCGGCTTCGGCGGAAATCCGGCGAATCCTCGATGCGTGCTCGGAGTTAACACCCGGCTGATGGATTACGCCTTCGTGCAAACCGGCGTGGGCGCAGGCCGCTTCGCCCAGATGTACGATTACAGCACCAACAATCGCTCGTTCTACGACGGCATCAACCTCCAGCTGCGTAAGCGCATGAGCAAGCGCTTCATGTTCCAGGCCAGCGACGTGATCTCGTGGTCGCGCGCCTGGGGCGGCTTCCCGGTGGCGTCCTACGGCGGCAGCGGACTCGCCGTTACTCCGCAACAGCAGTTTGCCAACAACGAGTTCAACTACACCAACTTCGACGAGCGCAACCGCTTCGTCTTCAGCGGTGTCTTCAACCTGCCCTGGGGCTTCTCGATCAACCCGATCTTCACCGCCGCTTCAGCCCGGCCTTACAGCTTCCTGGCAGGTCAGGACGTCAATGGTGATGGCAGGACGGTGCTGGACCGGGTTTGCGTGGGTAGCACACTGGCCGATCCGATCGTCCCTCTGCCGGGTAACGGCTGCACCATGATCAAGCCGAACACTCTGCGCGGCATTCCGTATGTCGATATGGATATGCGCATCGACAAGTCGTTCAATCTCGGCGAGCGCGCCCAGCTCTATCTGTATTGGGAGTTCTACGACCTGTTCAACCGCTCGAACTTCTGCAACAGCTACGAGCAGAGCGTGGGCGCAGGCGCGAGCTTCAACACTCCACAGTCGTATTGCAACGGACCCAGCAACGGAGGCACGGTATCCGGCTTCAGCGCGGCAGCAGTAGCGTCGTTCAGCAGCCAGTTCGGCTTCCGCGTCAACTTCTGACGTTGGTGTTTCATCTGGCCGATGGAGGGCGCTCGCGAGGGCGCCCTTTTTTCTTGATGGAGAGAGTTGTGGATTTCATTTCTTCATCAATCTCATTCAAGAGGTGTCATCCTGAGCGGAGCGTCCGCCTTGCCTTTCCGCCGCGCGTTTGCGGCGGGCGGACGCGGAATCGAAGGACCGCTACCGTCGGGGATGCCATTCCTGCGAACTTCAGCCCTTAATGCCCGCCGCCCTGAGTACACCCCTATATCCGCAGGCGCCCGATCACAACAACGGTGGGCTTCGAATCGCCCCTCCAGAGTGGAACGAACCGAGTCTCGCAAAGCGAGACGGAAGAGCTTAGCCCAGTGCTTCAGCGCTGGGTAGGCGTAGGAAAGAGGGATCGAGTCCCGTAGGGACGGCAGGGCAGCGCCGGAGACCGTGGGGTTACGATAGGGGTCCTTCAACTCCGGCGCGAAAAGCAGCGCGCCTGCGCTCAGGATGACACCTGTGGAGACGTCGATTGTCCCTTGGATTCGCGGAGCCAAAAAAGCACACCCAGCGCTGGGTGCGCCCGCTCGTGTTTCTGCGGACGATATTGTTGGCGGCTCATCTGCGCGGAGGTACTACGCTGCTTCGGGCGAATCGCGGTGGACGGCCTTCACGTTGTATCCCGCTTTGGCGAGTTGCTTCTTCACGTCCTCGGCAATCATCACCGAGCGATGTTTGCCTCCGGTGCAGCCGAAGGCAATCGTCAGGTAGCTCTTGCCCTCTTCGATGTAGTGCGGGATCAGGTAGACCAGCAGCTCCGAGATGCGGCGAATGAATTCCTTGGTCTGCGGAAACGAGCGGATATACTTTGCCACCGCCGGGTGACGACCGGTGAAGGGGCGGTACTTGGGAATGAAGTGCGGGTTGGGCAGGAAGCGTACGTCGAAGACCAGGTCGGCGTCCTCGGGCACACCTTCGCGGTAGCCAAAGCTCACGCACGAGATCAGGATGTTTTTGTCGATCTTGCCGCGCGAGAATCGCTCAGTTAATAAACTTCGCAACTCATGAACATTGAACTTGGAGGTGTCGACCACCAGGTCGGCGAGCTCTTTCACCGGCTGCAGACGCCTGCGCTCCGAGACCAGCGACGCCTTCACCGAAACGTTGCGTCCCAGGGGATGCGGACGGCGGGTCTCGCTGTAGCGGCGCAGCAGTGCATCTTCGTCGGCTTCGAGGAAAAGCATCGAAGTTTTCATCAGCCGGCGCAGCGAGGCCAGGGTTTGCGGCAGCTTGTCCAGGCGCGCGCCTTCGCGGATGTCGACCACCAGCGCCGCACGCTGGATTTCCATGGTGTCCAGCACCAGCTCGGCGAAATTCGCCATCAGTCCGACGGGCAGGTTGTCGACACAGTAGTAGCCGAGGTCTTCGAAGGTTTTCAGCGCTGAAGCCTTGCCCGCGCCGCTCATGCCGGAGATGATCACCAGCTCGTGCTGCTCGTGCGCGCGGCCGCTCACGGCCTTCGCCGAAGCGTCCGGTTGCGCAGTTTTTCGGGGACGACGTTTGGCGCTTTTAGCAAGTGGCATGGCCTGACGTACCTTTGCGGCGAGACTAACAGAGTTCGGCCTCAGCCGAAAGCAAGGTTCATGAATTGGATGTCACCGGTGTGGTTCCGGGCTCGGGGAAGCGGCAGTTGGCGGTCAGCATTTGGCAATTGGCATTTGGCACTTGGCATTTGCAATTGGCGCTTAGCAGGCAGCAATCAACACTCAACAATCGGTACTCAACAATCGGCACTCAGCAAAGCCAGTCGAGGTACCCATCGTCCTGCGGAACAACATTCATTAACCTGGGTGTCATCCTGAGCGCAGTGCGCCGGCCGTTGGCGCGCGGAGTCGAAGGACCGCTATGGTCACCAGGACTCTCCCAGGCGACGCCCACCCTCTCGCCAAAAACGGCGAGGAGGATGGGGCACCCGCACTTGGCACTTGGCATTTAGCACTTGGCAGTCGGCACTCAGCAATCAGCAATCAGCACCCAGCACTCAGCAAAGCCAGTCGAGGTACCCATCGTCCTGCGGAACAACATTCATTAACCTGGGTGTCATCCTGAGCGCAGCGCGCCGGCCGTTGGCGCGCGGAGTCGAAGGACCGCTATGGTCACCAGGACTCTCCCAGGCGACGCCCACCCTCTCGCCAAAAACGGCGAGGAGGATGGGGCACCCGATCGCATGGACCACCGACAACTGACAACTGACAACAACCGCCTCTGGACATTCCACGGCATTCTGGCGTACAAGCGGGCTATGAAGGCTTGCGGAAGGATTGCCGGGCTGGCGCTGGTTTTTCTGACTACGTTTGCGGTGGCGCAGAAGTCGGAGTTCGACTGGGACTGGCGCAACCAGGAAGTGATCGGGCGCGAAGACCCGAGCGTGGGCAACACCTCGAAGCTGACCGAGACCGAACGCGGGGCGCTGGTGGACGCCATCGTGCTGCGCCTGCAGAAGCCGATGGGCGATGCCGGCTACGATGATGATCGCATCCGCGAGATCGCTACCACCACGCGCCTTCGCTTTGTCGATGTGGGCGCGGGCGCGCCGCTCATCTTCACTACCTCGATTGGACTGGAGGGCGGTTGCGACGCGCTCGGCAATTGTCCGTTCTGGGTCTTCCGCCACACGGAGGACGGATTTCTCTCGCTGCTGAACACCATCGCCGCCAGCTTTACGGCGAAGCCCGCCGAAGGCGGCTTAGAGGTGGTCTTCATGCATCGCGTCTCGGCGACGGAGAGCGGGCTGGCAGTGTATCGCTTCGCCGACGACAAGCTGCAGGGAACAGCCTGCTACACCGCGCTGTGGCCAAAGCGGAACAGTGATCCGAATTCGCTCTCCGATCCCAAGCTCGAGCCTTGCAAGCAGTCACCCTTGCTGGAATCGGCACACCCGGTGAAGCCGGAAGCGTCCGAGCCGGCCGCACCCGCTGCGATGGAGCCGGCACAGCAAGCCCCATCCACCGCGCAACCAGAAGCTCAACCGAAGCCGGAAACTGCCGAGCCGAAGGAGCAAGCAGCACCGGTGACGGAGCTGCCGGCAGCGCCACCGCCGCCTGATAGCACTGAGCCGAAGGAACAATCGCCAGCAACTCCAGCTCCGAACGCTGAGCAGCCGCAGAGCGCTCCCGATCAGACTGCGCCGCAAGCAGCTCCGAAATCCGACCAGGCTCAGCCAGAACAGCCGCCGGCGTCGGAGCAGCCGCCGCCCGACACGAAGCAGGAGAATCCGAAGGCTGACCAGCCGGCTGAAAATGTAAAGCAGGACGCTGCCAAGCCGGATCAGCCGCAGCCGACGCCGGATGCGAACCCGCCATCTCCGGATGACAAACAGGCGCCGCCGAAGCAGGATCAGCCGCGGCAGGAAACTGCGCCGGCAAATCCCGCACCCGGGCAAGCTTCCCCGCAGGAACCGGCTCCGAGTTCAGGGAGTCCTGACTCCCAGCAAGCTCCATCATCCCCGGAGCAACCGCAGACCAATCCGAACTGGTGATCAGTCATGGATTCAATTCCGGGGAAGGTGATGTGGCTAGAGGGGTCCTTCGACTGCGTTCGTCGGCTTCGCCTTCTCACTTCGCTCAGGATGACACCTGGGTGTGCAAGTCAAAACCGGAGGCGTTGCTGCGCTCGCGGATGACGTCGGCGTTGGTTACCAGTCCGCGGGGGGAGGACGGCTGTGTAATTGCACTGATAATTGTGCAAAATCTCGATTCGGGAACGCGTTGTCAATCCCCACTTATAGGACAATTTCCTCGCAAAACAATGATTATAAGTAAAATATAGTAACGCCAAAATGTGCCAAATAGCCACCTGAATGTGCTATACTGTTCTCAGAGTCAGGGAAGGCACCACGTAGCTCCTTCCTGGCTCTTTTGTCGTTTCCCGCAATTTCCAGGGTCGCACTGGACGTTTCGCGACGCTCTGTTCGTAAGCGGGGCGCTTGGTGTTTGTAAGATTGCCGCGAACAAGCTACGCGGCAGAGACTCTCGAATCCGGATCGAGCCTCGTGCTGGTCGCGATCTGGTCAAGCGCGTCTGTCCCAATCCATCACGTTTCCAGTCATCTCATGCGGAGCGTGCGCGTGGGTTCATCTCCGGACCTTGCGCTCCCGCAAAGTTGTAGCCGCGAGCCTCATAATTGGCGCTTCGCTTTTGCTATTGCGAGTAAAATTGCAGCATTGGATGGCGCCGTCGTCTTGAGCTGAGTACAGGTATCTAAATTCATGCCATTAATCGGAAGTTTTGCGCTACTGCTGGCGCTTACGCTGGCAGCTTATTCGTTCATTGCGGGCGCAATCGCTTTGTACCGCAAGGACGATCGGCTGGGTGAGACCGCGCGCCGGGCCGGTATTGCGTGCTGGGCGGCCGTCACTATCGGCGGCGTGGCGCTGGTCATGGCAGCCGTGGGCAATGACTTCTCGGTCGCCTACATCCTGCACCACAGCAATCGCGATCTGCCCATCGCCTACAAGTTTGCCGCGCTGTGGTCCGGGCAGGAAGGCTCGCTACTGTTCTGGGCGTGGCTGCTGTCGAGCTACGCGCTGGTGTTGCGGATGCGTTACAAGGTCGATCCGCAACTGTTCGCTTATGCGTCGGCGATCATCGCGGCGGTGCAGGTGTTCTTCCTGCTACTGGTGAACTTCGCGGCCAATCCGTTTGGGCTGGTGAGCGGAACAATTCCTGCAGACGGCAACGGACTGAATCCGCTGTTGCAGTATCCGGAGATGGTGATCCATCCGCCGATGCTGTATCTCGGCTACGTCGGCGTGACTATCCCGTTCGCCTTCGCGCTGGGCGCGCTGATCATGAAGTATCCCGGCGAGAAGTGGATCCACATCACGCGCCGCTGGACCATGGTGGCGTGGCTGTTCCTGACCTGCGGCATCTTCCTGGGCTCGCACTGGGCGTACGAAGTGCTGGGCTGGGGCGGCTACTGGGGATGGGACGCGGTTGAAAACGCGTCGCTGCTGCCCTGGCTCACCATGACTGCCTTCCTGCATTCGGTGATGATGCAGGAGAAGCGCGGCATGATGAAGATGTGGAACATGTGGCTGATCTTCACCACATTTCTGCTCGCCATCTTCGGAACGTTTCTGACGCGCAGCGGCGTAGTGAGTTCGGTGCACGCGTTTGCGCAATCCGGCATCGGCGACTGGTTCGTGTGGTTCCTGGCGATTGCGTTTGCGACCTGCGTGTACTTCTTCGTGCGCAATCGCGAGACGCTGAAGAGCGAGCACCGGCTGGAGTCGCTGATCTCGCGCGAGTCGAGCTTCCTGTTCAACAACCTGGTGCTGCTGGTGTCGTGCTTCGCGGTGCTGTGGGGCACGCTGTTTCCGGTGCTATCGGAGTGGGTGACGGGCTCGAAGGTCACCGTGGGCCCGCCGTTCTTCAATCGCGTGAACGTGCCCATCGGAATTTTCCTGGTGCTGCTGACCGGCATCGGTCCGCTGCTGGCCTGGCGGCAGACTTCGCTCGATCGCGTGAAACGTAATTTTGTGTGGCCGACAGCGATCGCGGTGCTCACGATCATAGTGCTGCTGATAGGCGGCATGAAGCCGTGGGAGGATTCAGCATACTTCTACTCGCTGATGGCAATTGCTCTGTCGATGTTCGTGATCGCCACGGTCAGCGGTGAATTCTGGCGAGGCGGCCGGGTGATCGCTCGACAGAACGGCGTGAATATTTTCCAGGGCATGGTGGTCATCACCCGCCGCA
This sequence comes from uncultured Acidobacteriaceae bacterium, assembly GCA_963698845.1. GTDB lineage: Bacteria > Acidobacteriota > Terriglobia > Terriglobales > Acidobacteriaceae > Bog-257. The sequence goes on along the minus strand of CAVOSH010000002.1, from coordinate 387,368 downwards.
ATACGCGCCGCTACGGCGGATACCTGATTCACATTGGCGTGGTGCTGGTGATCATCGGCTTCGCCGGCCTGCCGTTCAATGTCGACAAAGAGCAGGAGATGGGCTTTGGCGACAAGATGCAGATCGGTCACTACACGCTGATCTGCAAGTCCTACACGCAGGACAGCAAACCGAATTACGACAGCGAGTGGGCGGTGCTGGACGTCTACAAGAACGGCAAGTATCTGGGGCAGATGTTCCCCGAGCGCCGCTTCTACACGGCCAGCCAGCAGACGTCGACGATCGTGGCGAACCGCTCGCGTCCCAGTGAGGATTTGTACCTGGTGTACACGGGACGCAATCCGGACACGCGCAAGCCGATCATCAAGGCGCACGTGAATCCGCTGGTGCTGTGGATCTGGATCGGCGTGCATGTGATTCTGATTGGCACCATCATCGCGCTGATTCCGAACATGAAGCCGCAGCGTGGTGCGCCAGTGAAGGACAAAGATCGCGCGCTGGCGGAAGCGGAACATCGTGGAGCGGTGGGGGTGGGCGGAGACTAAGCAGTGTAGCGGCGTTCGCCAAGGGGGCCGAGTCCCTTCGAGGGATGGCAGCGCACTCCCGAAGGGACCGTGAATTGGCTATAGGGGTCCTTCGACTCCGGATCGCAAAAAGCGCGATCTTGCGCTCAGGATGACACCGGGTAAGGGCGATCCTGCGCTCAGGATGACACCTTGTGGTGGGATGATGCAGTGGTTGGGAAATCATGTTGAAACTAAGAACTCGTAACTTGAAATTTCGCGCTTCAAAACTTCGCCTTGCGCAGGTCGCCGCGATTGCGGTGCTGGCGCTGTTGTTCCTGGGCGCCGATAGCGATGCTCGCTTTAATTCCATGGGCCATCAGTTGATGTGCATGTGCAGTTGCAACCAGGTTTTGCTGGAATGCAATCACGTCGGCTGCACGTTTTCCAGCCGCATGCGCGATGAGTTGTCGGCCGGGATCGCGCGCGGCGATAACAATTCGCTCATCCTGCAAAGTTTTGTGCAGAAGTACGGCAATGTCGTGCTGGCCGCGCCCACCACCACCGGCTTCAACCGCATTGCCTGGATCATGCCGTTCGCGGTCTTCGGGCTGGCGGTGTTCCTGACCATATGGCTGGTGCGGCTGTGGAAGTCTCGGGCGGTGGCGCAACCGGTTCCCAGCCCCAAGCTGGATGTGGAACAACTCGACGAGCTGCGCAAGAAGGCTCGTCAGGAAACGGAATTTTAATGCTCTCTTTAATCGCAATGGCATTCACTCAGGAAACTGCTTTCGGGCTGTTTGGTTGCACGCTGTTCGCGGCAGCGCTGTTCGTCTACGTGTTTTACGAGCCGGGCAATGTCGATGCCGGCGAGGAGAAGACGCGGCTGATGTATCTGCTGGAACGCAAGGAAGCGACCTACGAGAATCTGCGCGACCTGAATTTCGAGTACAAGGCCGGCAAGCTGAGCGAGCAGGACTACGCGCTGCAGCGCGCGTCGCTGGAAGATGAAGCGGCGGCGATTCTGGCTGAGATGGAGTCGATCGAGAAGGCGCGTGCGACTGTACGCAAGGGAACCCGCCGTCCAGACATGCGTCCCAGTGGGGGCCGGGCGTGAGGGTGCGGATAAAGCAGCCCTTCCCGGCGAGATTCGACAGCGGGGTGCCGGCGATGAATGGGTGGAGCATCGCTTCAGCGGTGCATACTACGGACATGAAAAAGGGGTCGGCTTTCGCCGATATGGTAACCGCAGGGGCTAAAGCCCTACCAAGTTTCCTGAGGCATATCTGCACGCCTGAAGGCGTGCTCCATCCTCAACCTTTGGGGCTTATCCAAGGGAACAGCAGGTCCTTCGACGGCGTGCGAACGCTACGCGTCCACGCTCCGCTCAGGATGACAACTCTTAAGCTAATCGCCTGCTTACTGTGCACGGCGAGCCTGGCCGCGGCGCAGAACATCACCGGCACGGTTACCAATGGAACCACAGGCAAGCCTGCGGCGGGCGATCAGGTGGAACTGCTCTCGCTCTCGCAGGGCATGCAGGTGATCGGAGATGCGAAGTCCGATGCGCAGGGACGCTTCTCATTTCCAGCGCCCAAGGATCCGCAGGCGCCGCACATGGTGCGGGTGACGCACGAGGGTGTCAGCTACTTTCCTGAGAGTGGACCGCTGATGCCGGGCAGCACCACCGCCGATCTCACCGTCTACGACTCGGCGAAGAAGATTGACGGGCTGAGCCAGACGGTAGAGGTCTATCGCTTCCAGAGCGGCGGTAAGCAGCTCGATGGCGTAAGTCTGTACGCGCTTAGTAACAAGTCGCAGCCGCCGCGGACCGAAGCCAACGACAAGGGTACGTTCGAAGTGGTGTTGCCGGCGGGCGCTGAAATCGAGTCGGCACAGGCGCGGGCTCCGGGAGGCCAGCCGATCGCGACGGAAGCGAATTCCGGTTCCGAGAAGGGTCACTACCTCCTGACGTACCCGCTGCGGCCGGGCGAGACGCAGTTCCAGATCGCCTTCCACATGCCGTATACCGGTGAAGCCAGCTTCGCACCCAAGCCTCTGCGCGACGTACAGCACTTCGTGGTGATGACGCCGAAGAGTATGAGCTTCGAGGCGAAGAACACGCAGAGCTTCCAGCAGATGCAGGATGCGCAGGCGACCATCATGGTGGCGACCAACGTGAAAGCCGGGCAGGAGCTGAGCTTCCGCGTGGGTGGCACGGGTGATTTTCCCGCGGAGACCGCGCAAGGTGCACAGGGTGGCCAGGGTGGCCAGGCTCCGGATGCTGGTGGGGGAGCGATGGGCGGCGCCGGATCGCAGGCGGCGGCCAACGACAATCGTCCCGGGGGCGGCCTGGGCGCGCCCATCGATGCGCCTGATCCACTGCACGAATACCGGGCTTACATCATCGGAGCGTTCGCGCTGGTGCTGGTGATGGGTGGAGCGTACATCGTGTCACGATCGAATCACCCACAGCCGGCGATGGCTGCGGGTGGCCCGGCAGGCAGAGTCGCGATTGACTCTCCGGAAGCCGCGGCGGCATTTGCCGATTTTGTTGAACCCACGGCGCCGGCGCGTGATCGCAATGCGTTGCTGCTGGAGGCGATGAAGGAAGAGCTCTTCCAGTTGGAGATCGATCGTCAGCAGGGCAAGCTCACGCCCGAAGAGTACAACGAGGCCAAAGCCGCGCTGGATGAAACCATCAAGCGCGCTCTGGCGAGAGGGAAGAGCAGCTAGGCTGGACCCCCTGCCGCTTGCCCAGGCTCCCCCTCTCCCAATCGAGGCCCCAACCAGGAAACCCCTGTAGATTCGGAAAGCGTCGTACCGTTTGCCGACATCTTTCGCTAATCTCATCGGCGAAGGTGGAGATCTTCTTTAAGCCGCATTCACCAAAGAAGACGCTGAATTCCCGGCTTCGTAACCGGCTTTTGTACCCGTTGCCACCTTCTGCCTGAAGTGCGGCAGCTTTCATCCCAAGTGTCTGATCGGGGCGCGGGCGTACAATCATCTGCGCCGGTCGGGCACTGATCCGAACGAATTCTCGACATTGAGGTCCTCATGCCGCTCTGGGAGCAGGGAACACGCGTGCTTGCACGCAGGATGCCGAAAGTTATGACTCCGACCGCGCATGCCGCGGCGGATTATGCGGTTGCGGGGATCTTCTTTCTGGGCGCCGCCTGGCTATGGAAGCGTAACCGGCGCGCGGCCGTGGGTTCGTTATTGTGTGGCGGCGCGAAGGTCGCCAACGCTTTGCTTACGGATTATCCCGGAGGCGCGGTGGCTGCCATCAGCTATCGAACGCACGGCAACATCGACGCCAGCATCGCCGGCATTACCGCGTCCACGCCAATGCTGATGGGCTTCTCGAACCGGCCGGAAGCGCGGCTGTTCAGTATCCAGGCGCTGACGGAGACGGTGATCTCCGGGATGACGGATTATGGGTGCTACGAATAGCTGCTAGCTACGAGCTTCGAGCTACGAGCGGTCAGCATTTGGCATTTGGCACCTGGCATTTTGCATCTCCTAGGTGAGCAGAACGTTTGTTAGCGTGCCGGCCGCGGTGTCGGCACCAGACATTTGGTGTCACGTTTGAGCATCCGTGCGAAATATTCGGGGGCCTTCCACAGAAACGCGTCATCCTGAGCGGAGCGTCCGCTTTGCCTTTCCGCCGCGCTTGTGCGGCGGGCGGACGAGGAGTCGAAGGACCCCTATCGTCGATTTATTCTCCCAGTATTCTCCGCTCTCGGCCGAAGGCTGTCGTCCCTGAAGGGACTTGGATCTGGTTGGAACGCTACCCAGCGCTGAAGCGCTGGGCTAAGCTCTTCCGTCTCGCTTCGCGAGACTCGATTGCTCCGCTGCGAGCGAATTTACCGAGGCAACGGAACAGCAGGTCCTTCGACTCCGGCGGCAAGAGCGCCCGCCTACGCTCAGGATGACAATTTCTTGATGGCGCGCGGCGGCGTGCCCTCGGATGCAATCTTGCACAAGGCACGCTATCTGACTTCCCCTTACCCTCACCTGAATTTCCCGGCGCCGGCCTCACTGCGTCTGCCCCGTGCCACGCGCTACAATGAAAACGATGCTGGCAACGCCGTTACATACCGCCTGGGAAGCGCGTCGCGGCGATTTCCTGATCACCACTGACTCCGCGCGCCTGGATTTCGATGCGGTTTACGGCTATCTATCCCGCGCGTATTGGTGCGAAGGCATTCCCCGGCAGACGGTTGAGCGCGCGATGCGGCAGTCGCTGTGCTTCAGCCTGTTTGAAGTGCGAGCGCCAGATCGGGTTGGTCCGCGTCATTACCGACTACACGACCTTTGCTTATCTCTGCGACGTGTACGTGTTGGAGTCGCACCAGGGCAAGGGCCTGGGCAGCTGGATGATGCAGTGTGTCGTCGAACATCCCGAGCTGCAGGGCTTGCGGCGCTGGCATCTGACCACGCGCGATGCTCACGCGCTCTACCGCAAAGTGGGATTCGTGCCGTTGAGCAAGCCGGAGCGGCATATGGAGCTGTTCACGCCCGACATTTATAAGGTCCAAAATTCAGATGAGGGACGGAATCATGAATAACAATCCTATGGAGCGTTCGCTGGCGGAAGCTGATCCCGATATCGCGCAGGCGATCGAGAACGAAGAGCGCCGTCAGCATGAAGGGCTGGAGCTGATCGCCTCGGAAAACTTTGTGAGCGAAGCCGTGCTGGAGGCGGCGGGCTCGGTCTTCACCAACAAGTATGCCGAAGGCTATCCCGGCAAGCGCTATTACGGGGGATGCGAGTTCACCGATGTGGTCGAGAACCTGGCGCGCGACCGCGCCAAGCAGCTGTTCGGCGCCGAGCACGCCAACGTGCAGCCGCACTCCGGCTCGACCGCGAACATGGCGGCGTACGCAGCCGTCATCAAGCCCGGCGACACCATCCTGGGCCTGAACCTGGCGCACGGCGGACACCTCACGCACGGACATCCGCTGAACTTCTCCGGCAAGACCTACAAGATCGTTCCCTACGGCGTGACCAAAGAAACCGAGACCATCGATTACGACGAGCTGGAACAGATTGCCGAGCGCGAGCGGCCGAAGCTGATCATCGGCGGCGGCAGCGCGTATCCGCGCATCATCGACTTCGCGCGCATGCGCCAGATCGCCGACAAAGTTGGCGCGCTGTACCTGGTCGACATGGCGCACTTCGCCGGACTGGTTGCCGGAGGCGCGCATCCTTCGCCGGTGCCGCACGCGCACATCGTCACCACGACTACGCACAAGACGCTGCGCGGACCGCGCGCGGGAATGATCCTGTCGCAAAGCGGACTATGCTGCGGCGATCGACAAAGTTGTTTTCCCCGGAATGCAGGGCGGGCCGCTGGTACACATCATCGCGGCCAAGGCCGTGTGCTTCCGCGAGGCGATGCAGCCGGGCTTCAAGGATTATGCGCGGCAGGTTGTCGCCAACGCCGCCGTGCTGGCGCAGACGCTGGTCGACGAAGGCTTCCACATCGTCTCCGGCGGCACCGACACGCACCTGATGCTGGTGAACGTTTTCGCCAAGGGCATGCTGGGCTCCGAAGCCGAGAACGCGCTGCACGAGGCCGGCATCACGGTGAACAAGAACGCGATTCCGTTCGACACCAATCCTCCGATGAAGCCGAGCGGCATTCGCATCGGCACGCCGGCGCTGACCACGCGCGGCATGAAGGAAGACGAGATGCGGCAGGTGGGCAAGTGGATCTCCGAGGCGCTGCACAATCGCACCGACAAGGCGGTGCTGGCGCGGATCAGCGCGAGGTGCTGGGACTGGCCGAAGCGTTTCCGCTGTACGCAGGCGCGCAGAGCGAAGCACGCTGAGGCGGTGAAGGCGTAGAGGGCTTTGCAGGACAAACGAGGGTCGCAGCCTGGCGCTGCGGCCTTTTGCTTTTGCGGGGAAAAGGCGGCTATAGCGGTCCTTCGACTGCGTTCGGTCGCAAAGCGACCTCGCTTCGCTTGATTTCATAGCGACGTTGGCTCGATCGGCCGAGTACTCTGAGTTTGTGTAAGACCAGGGGCTCGGGGAGGGAGCCAACGCGATGTTGATTATAGGTTGTGATTATCACCCTGGGTTTCAGCAGTTAGCGATTTTTGATACGGCAACCGGCGAAGTGAGCTACCGGCGCTTGCCGCGGGCCGAGGTAGAAGAGTTTTACCGGGGCCTGAGCGAGCCGGCGCTGGTGGGCATGGAAGCCTGTGGCTTCACGCTGTGGTTCGAGGAGCTGCTGGCCGAGCTGGGTCATCGGCTGTGGATCGGAGACGCAGCGCGGATTCGAGCGGCGGTGGTGCGCCGGCAGAAGACGGACCAGCGCGATGCGGATCACATTTTGACCTTGCTGCTGGAGAAGCGTTTTCCGCGACTGTGGGTGCCGACGGCGGAAGAGCGCGATGTGCGGCAGTTGCTGTTGCATCGTCATGCTCTGGTGCGATTGCGGACGCAGGTGAAGAATCAGTTGCACGCCATCGCGCTGAATCAGGGGCTGCAGAAAAAACGGCAGCTATGGACGGAAGCCGGGCGAGCGCAGTTGCAGAAGCTGGAGCTGCGACCTTATGCGGCGCAGCGGCGAGCCGAGTCGCTGCTGCGGCTGGATGGCTTGGACCAGCAGATCCGGGAGCTGAGCCGGCAAGTGGTCGCTGAGGCGGACAAGCGCAGCGCGGCTCGGCTGCTGATGAGCCATCCCGGAGTAGGTCCGCAGACGGCGCTGGCCCTGGTGCTGAGCCTGGGTCCGGTGGAGCGGTTCAGCAATGCCAAGAAGGTGGCCAGCTATGTTGGGCTGATTCCTTGCGAGCACAGCTCGGGAGGCAAGCAGCGGCTGGGACACATCAGCAAACAGGGGTCGCCGCTGTTGCGCTTTCTGCTGGTGGAAGCCGCACAGAGTGCGGCCCGCTATGATGCCGAGCTGAAGCGCATGTATGTGCGTTTGAGTTTGCGGCGCAGCCGGGCGCAGGCGAAAGTGGCGGTGGCCCGGCGACTGGCGACACGGTTGTACTGGATGCTGCGCACGAGTAAGAACTATGCGCAGCTGCTGAGCAGTGGTGCAGGCGAGCCCGAGTCATCCTGTGGCACGGTTTAAGAGCCGAGCGCTTGAGTGAGCAGCCTGCCTCCCGCCGCTGCGAGGCGGGAGTTCGAAAGCAATCATGGCGGACAACGCCGAATAGATGGGTGGCGAAGCTGCTGCTTTCGCCCGCAGATTGGAGACGAGCCCCTGGTCAGGAAGTTTCCATGAGAGCGAACTGGCGCATCTTTTGTGCGTCGCCGCCCCCGTATGCCTTGACAACGCCAACGTCGTTATAGACAGGATGACACGATGTGTAGGTTAGTTTTGAACACATAATCGAACCGTGTCATCCTGAGCGCAGGCGTCGCCGCATTTGCGACGCCGGAGTCGAAGGATGCCTGTCCGGTCAACCACCCTGGCCTCGACTGAGCTGCAACTCGAGATGACCCGTGCAACAGCTCTCAACCCCCGCTTGTTACACTAGCCTTTGCGCGTTGCGATCGACATTCGCCGCATTACCGAGTTTGGCGTGGGGACCTACACCCGCAACGCCATCCGCACGCTCGCCCGCCTTGATCACGATAACGAGTATTTCCTCATCGGCATTCCCGGCCGGCTGGGCGACATCGAACCGCTGCCGCCCAACTTCATCACCGTTCCGGCACAGCCTAACGAGTTTTCGGTCGCCAGCTACCTGGAGCTGCATCGCATTCTGAAAGACAATCGCTGCGATCTGCTGCATGTGCCGCACCTGTTCTGGAAGCCGCAGGGAATTCCTTGTCCGTATGTCGTGACGGTACACGATCTGCTGGACCATATGTACCGCGTGAACAGCCAGTCGTCGCTGAAGCGTTCGCTGCACTTCCAGTTCACCAAGCGCGTGCTGCATCACGCGGCGCGCATCTTTGCGGTTTCCAATTTTTCCAAGGCCGACACCGTGCGGCTGTTCAACGTCGCTCCCCAGAAGATCGAGGTCATCTACAATGCCATCGACGACCGCTTCCGGCAGGGACACGCCAGCGAAGCTGAGCGCGAGTTCATCGCCGAGCGCTACCAGGTGAACTGCCCGTTCCTGCTGTACGCCGGACGCATCAGCCCGCACAAGAATGTGGTGCGCATCATCGAGGCCTTCGCAGCGCTGAAGAACCAGCTCAACAAGGAGGGCCTCTACGACGACCTGAAGCTCATCATCATCGGCGACGAGGTTTCGCGCCATCCCGACCTGCGCCGGGCCTGCGTCAAGGGCGCGGTGCAAAATGACGTGCGCTTCCTCGGCTTCGTGCCCATCGATGTCCTGCGTATCTTTTATGACCAGGCAAAGATCTTCGTCTTCCCCTCGCTCTACGAGGGCTTCGGCCTGCCCCCGCTGGAGGCCATGGCGCACGCCACCCCCGTCGTTACCAGCAACACCTCGTCGGTGCCCGAGGTGGTTGGCAACGCCGCTGTCATGGTGAATCCGGAGAACGTTTTCGAGATCATGAAAGCTCTACATCGCGTGCTGATCGACACCGGGTTACGTGAGAAGCTGAAGGCGCGCGGCCTGGCGCAGGCTGGCAAGTTCTCCTGGGATGCCAGCGTCTGCCGGATGCTGGAGATCTACAAAGAAGTTGCCCACGCGTAACCTTGCTAAGTTCGGCAAAGGATTGTCATCACGAGTGCAACGAGGGATCTGCTGTTTGACCGCAGCGGAAGAAAGCAGATTCCTGGCTTCGCTCGTAATGACAATTCATTTTGATCGGGGTTATCAGTGCCAAGGCTCCCCTCGATCTAAGGCGAAAGATTTTCCTCCCAGCGAGTCATTTCAGAACAGCTGGAGCTGCGCAGTCTGACGCAACCCACCCGCAAATCGTTTCTGCTGAAAGAGGGACATCCCGGACATCAATTGGTCTGTGGCGTGCTTCTAAAAAGACAGCCGCAGAGTTTGACCGTGCGGGCCGAGTCCAGTGATGCAGGCGATACCTTTCCTAACGCGGCTTGTCGTACTTGCGGTTAGCGCCCTGGCGGCGTTGCCGCTACTCTGCTGGTCTCAGACAGCGAATCTTCGGCTCGACCAGGTTGTAACCCGAATGCAACAGGCCAGGGTGGCGGAGCACGACCGCAGCATCGCGTACACCGTGACTCGTGAATATCAGCTGCTGGCGGAGGGGTCGAACAAGGCCAACTCCAGTGTGGTGGCGCAGGTCAACTTCGTGCCTCCGGCGCAGAAGGATTACACCATCGTTAAGGCAGAGGGCAGCGATCGCGGTACCGGAATCGTACGCAAAGTTCTCGATCACGAAACCAGCATGGCCACGCATAGTGATGGGCATGAACTCACGCCAGCTAACTATGACTTTTCATTGCTGGGCCGCGAAACCATCGACGGCCACGATTGTTACGTCCTCGCGCTCTCGCCGAAGCGTGAAGCGGTCGACCTGGTGCGGGGCAAGGCCTGGATCGATGCCAAGAGCTTCGACATCCGGCGCATCGCAGGCGAGACTTCAAAGAACCCTTCCTTCTGGATCAAGAACCTGAACATCACCCTGAATTACGGCGAAGTGAACGGCGTGTGGGTGCAGACCTCGACCCAGGCCGTCGCCGACGTTCGCATTGCGGGGCCGCACGTGCTGACCTCGCGCGAACTCGAGGTGCAGACGGCGAGCTTCAGCGCGAAGACGCAGGCTCCGAGCACGATTCGGAATCAGCATTCTAACTCTCGGCACGACGTTGCCAGCGCCGCCACCTGGGTGGCGCGTTAGTACCTCAGCGATCTCCCGATTGATTTTCGACGCTTGTCAGCCACGCCGCCGGCGGTCGGAATTGGGGCGGTAGTCGGCTCTGACGAAGAGCGAAAGGCGAAGAGCTAGCCGCTCGTAGCTGAATTTAGCTGCCGGGCCTGTAAGCCGAATTCTGTATGCCGCTCTTTGCTCCCACTCCCACAGTGTGGGAACAAAGAGCGGCACGACGGTCATTCCTCTGGGCCGTGCATCACTGCGCGGCTCTAGCGACCTACCCGGAAGTTGTGACGCGCCGAGCCGGCACGTACCGCGCGCCGAAGCACGCGACTCCTCCCCTATTTGGTCTTGCTCCGTGTGGGGTTTGCCCTGCCACCGCCATTACTGACGGCGCGGTGCGCTCTTACCGCACCTTTTCACCCTTACCGCGCGCGACCGAAGCCGCCCGCGGCGGTATATTTTCTGTGGCACTTTCCGTAAACGTCCCTTGAAGGACGCCCCCCGGACGTTATCCGGCACACTGCTCTGTGGAGTTCGGACTTTCCTCTGCGAGCTTGCGCCCACAGCGACCGTCCGGCCCAGCAGCTAACTTAGTCATTATAGATGGTGTACTGATGGCGAGGGTCAATTGCGCACGTCTGCGGGATTTCCGCAGCTCATCCGTTTAACCGTGCCGCCAAAATGTCGCCTGCTCTGTCGGCCACAGACATAATCGTTCCCACCGGATGGGCGGGCACGATCGTCGGTATCAACGATGCGTCGACCACCGCGACGTTCGACGTTCCGCGCACGATCAGCGTGGAGGGATCGACTCCGCCGGAACCTTCGCTGAGTGCTACCGTCCCGCCGAAATGGTTGATGATCAGCCGATTGAAGTACACGCCGTCCACGGGTGAGGGTCCGGTGACGTAGGTGCGAATGTCGGCGAGCGAATTGGGATTGAGGTTGGGATGGCTCGAACTGCCCGGCCCAAAGACAATCTTCAAGTCGGGATTCTTGGCCAGCAGCTGGATCATGTTGAACACTGCCTGCGTCATGAAGGTTGTGTCGGCATTGCCGTCAGGTGTGTTGGGCAGGTAGATGGTGGGATAGTTGACGTTGCCGCCCGGGTCGAGCGTAATCAGGCCTCGAGCCTTCGGGTTCAGCATCATCAGGTACGCGGTGAAGGTGCGCGGTCCCCAATACGGTCCACCTGGAGTGCCTAGTCCATTCGGGTTCAGGAAAATCTCGACGTTGGGGATGTCGCCGCCCAGCGCGTAATTCAAAATCGATACCGGCTGATACTGCGCGTAGGGTCCACGGCCTCCCTCGAGATACTGCTGAATGTCAGCCGCGTTGGCATCGTAATCGCCGTAGTTGTAGGTCTGGTACGGAACGGCGCCGTCGTAGCTATAGGTGACGCTCGACATCACGTGATCGAACACGCCAACGCCGACCATCGGGTTGTCGATGGCGAACGCTGCGTGGGACTGGCCAGGAAAAATCTCGGACTCGCGGCCGCGAGGTCCGACGCCGCTTACCAGCAACAGCTTCGGCGTGATGAGCGCACCCGCAGCCATCACCAGCAATCCGCCGGCATTCAACCGAACCGTGCTGGCCGTGCCCGTCTGCGACTGGTCGATTCCCGCCCGCTGATTGAAATGCACGGCGACGGCTTCACCGTTGTCGTTGAAATCAATCTTCGTCACCTTGCTGCATGTCAGGATTTCCAGGTTCGAAACCGGCGCGCCCCCCGGAGCAACTTCAGCAAAGTAACCGGTGATGGGGCCTACGCGTTTGCCGCCGGAAGCTGCCACATACGGTCGGCTGTAAACTCCCGATGCGTCGAAGGGCAGGCTGGTATCGCCTTCCACCCAGCCATTGGCGGCGTAGAGCGGATGCACGATGTCCGCCGGCCCGGTGAGTTGCGGAAGCCCATCGGTCGAAGGCGTGCTGGTCACTGGAACCCGGGCGCGGACGCGATCGAAGTACGGGCTCATGTCGGACCAGTGCCATCCCGCCGGCCAGCTGCGGTCGAACACCTGCGTTGGATTCGTCTGAAAGAGCATGCCGTTGACCATGCTGTTGCCGCCCAGACCGATGACCTGGTAGGTGAAGAGCGTCTCCGTGAGCTGGTAGGGCACGCCGGGCGTCACGTGAGCGATCTGTGAGTATTGGCCGGGGACATCGAAGATGGTTAGATCGTTGCGTCCGGCGGGCAGCCAGGGTGGCCGGTCGACGCCGCCCATCGCCGCTGACAACGGGCCGCCGGCGTCGATGATGAGGATGCGTTTGCTTCCGCCGCTGGCCAGCCGCAACTTGGATGCGACGATTGAGCCCGCCGTGCCTCCGCCAACGATGATGGCATCGTAACTGTCGAGCGGAGGATTGACGTAGCTGCTTCCACCACACGCGAGCAATCCGGCTAATGGTGACGCGGCAGCAAGGGTGATTCCCGCTTGAGCGGCTCGGCGGCAGAATTCACGACGGGTCACAGGTGTCACAGGAACCTCGTAACTGTTACATGGATACCGCGCCGAGGCATCACCGCGGAAGCGTCAAAGCGGCGTCTGAAATGGGCGCCAGGTGCACCTCACTTACACCGAAACTTCCACCCTGACTGGCATTCGTGGTTCACAAAGCGCCACGCCGCTTCGGGTCAGTCCCGCAATGACGGATTGTTTTGAGACTGCGGGAGTATGCACCGCGGTCGGAGACCAACGCAAGGCAATTCCGCTCAGCGCGAGCGACTCTCAACGTTGTATCGAAGTCGTCAGTTATTACGACCTCGAGGACCACGGCGAGTCCACCTCCGCGACCATCGATTATTACCTGCCGTTGGGAGCACTGAGTGGCGAGCAGAACTTCGTCACCCTCGGCAAGCAGACTACAGACTAGCGGGGTTGAGTGCGAAGCGGGAAGAGGTTCGCTGGCTGGAGAACTCCGTGCCCATCCGCCGGGACCGGATCATCGCTTTTCGTTCAGGAGCCGGAATCCTGTATCAGCTCACGCTGCAGTCGCCGGAGAAGATGTTCGCTGGCGATGAAGTTTTGTTCAATCGCATCGTGGCAGGATTTCGTGTGAGCAAGTTGCCGAATGAGGGATGTTCCAGCAAGTAGGGATCTAACGCCACACCCGTGCGCGCATCACATCAAATTGATGATCGTAGGTCCAGATTTCTAGTTTCAGTCGTGACCCCAGGGCCGCCAGGGTCGCAGCGAAAAGCGTGATAGCTTGGTCCGGCAAAGCAGACAGCAACATCACACCCTCCAGATAGTCCTGTTCGGAGGGATTTGCCAACGCGCCTGTCTTGAGAACGTCGTCCAGCCAAGTCGAAGCATATCTCCGTCCTAGCCTCTGAAGGATCAGACGATGCGATTCCAACACCGTCGGATACGCCACCATAACCCCCCGTCTTTCGTGTGCAAGGCGCTTTAGCTCGGTACGAGCACGCTCATGGTGAGAATCATCGGGATCGATGGATGCATAGAGAGGGCCGGTGTCAGCGAGAACGGCACGCATTATCGTTCCGCAAGATAACGGTCATGTTCCTGGCTCACGTCACGTAGCCCACTGCCACGTTTCGCAGGCGTAATGTGAAAGGGACCGCGCGGGCGCAAGTATCCTCTCAGCGTCAAGAACTGCCGCAACGCGGACTGCACGACCACGGTTAGTGTGGGCGGGGCTTCCTGATCATGAACGTAGGATTGCAGAGCTTTATCAAGATCGTCGGGGATGGTAACGGTCGCTCTCCTCATCAGATTCACCTTGTGGTTATTTTGGCACCAACTGGTGAAGCGTGGTGAAAGACTAGCCGAACAACCTCATCAGTCCCTTAGCAGGCAGGTCGGGAACCAGAACTTTCTTCCCACTCAGTGTTTCCGCGGCGCCATAGCCGCTGCGTACTGCGCCTTCCATGGTTGCGGGCCAGCCTGTGGCCGTCCAATCGCCGGCGAGGAACAATCTCGGCCAGGGGCTTTTATGCGACGCGCGAAAGGCATCGCTGCCCGGGGAGGGCGCGAAGGTCGCGTGAATCTCCTTCACCACCGTGGCCTTCGTCAGCTTGGCTTCGCGGACGATAGGGAAGAACTCCGCCAGTTCGCGCACCGCGAGATCGATCATTTCCTGCCGCGGCTTGTCCACCAGCGTCTTCGAGGAGCTGACCACAAGTTCGATATAGCTTCCACTCTGCGCGACGTCCCGGCGGGTCGCGAGAATTTTGGATTTATGAAACATCCACTGGATGGTGCGCTCCAGCAGCACGGCGTGTTCCAGCGGCGTGATCTCGCGGTCGAACCAGAGATGAATCCCGGTGATGGGCGAGCTCTCGAAATGCCGCGCGTCGTCGCGCAGCGAGTTAAGTTCGGGAGCATCCGGCAACAACTTGTCGAGCGTGTTGAACGGCGCAGCCAGCACCACGTAGTCGGCCGCGAAATCTTCTCCGCCGATGCAGAGCCGCACAGCATCCCCAGCCATGCGAAACGAATCGACGGCAGCCCGGGTGTGGACTTTGCCGGCGCGCGCTTCGATGTACTGCGCTGCGGTCCCGTACAGTTGCGACAGCGGCACGGCGGGGACCCCCATGCGCCCGGCCTCGGCCGATTTCAGGAACGAATCGCGAAAGACCAGAGCAGCGTAAGGCACCGAGATGCGATCCAGCTCTTCATTTAACGCGCTTACCAGCACCGGCGCCCAGAAGCGGTCGATGGCCTGCTTCGTCTGTCCGTGGCGCTCGAGCCACGACTGAAAGTTTTCGCCGTTATCGGTTGGGAGTGACGGCATCATAGCCATCATGGCGCGTCCAATCGCCAGCTTGTCTTTCAGATCGAGTACGGACGATGCGAGAAACGAAGCGGTCGCATGGAACGGTGCAGGCAGTCCGCCCGGCTTCAGCGTCGACAGTTTGCCGCCGGGAAGGATGAAGTTGATCTCGTCGTACCAGCGAATCTGCTGCTCGACGCCAAGCCTGCGGTAGAAGTCGATCAGATTGGTGCAGCAGCCCAGCAGCACGTGCTGGCAGTTGTCCACCACTTCACCGGTTCCCGGAAGTTCATAGGATGAGGCCCGGCCGCCGAGATACGGACGCCGCTCGAAAAGCTCAACCTGATAGCCCGCGTCGGCGAGAGCGCTTCCGGCAGAGAGACCGGCAAGTCCGCCGCCAATGACTGCCACCGTGCCGCGCGCTGCATGGTTGCGGGTCTCGCTCATGCGCGCCGCACAAACCCTTTCGCCATCACCGCCAGCTTCTCGGCGGAGCTGAGGCGGATGCGCTCGCTGAAGACGTCGTAGTTGCGGGCGACGATCTTCTCCAGCAGCCGGCGATAGATTTCGACCAGCGTCCACAGTGCAGGCTGGCTGTCTTCATCGATGAGCGGGAGCAGTTCCACGGCGGCGGCATAAAAATCCTTGGCGCGCTGCGCTTCGAACTCCAGCAGCGGACGCATTGAACTTGGCGCGGGGCCGTTGGTCAACGCATGACTGTCGAGGCCGAAGCGGGCGAAGTCTTCCCGCGGCAGGTACACGCGACCTAGCCCGGCATCTTCCTTCACATCGCGCAAAATGTTGGTGAGCTGGAAGGCCACGCCAACTTTTTCGGCCAGCACCTCCGCGCCGGGATCGCGATAGCCGAAGATACGAATGCATACCAGTCCGACGACGGATGCGACGTGGTAGCAGTAGTCGTAGAGCTGATCGAAGGTCTCGTACTGGAGCTGCGGCTCGCCGGCGGCGCTGCTCTTGAGCCCGGACGGAACGTCCATCCCGGTCCCATGTACTAGCTTCTCGAGCAGTTCAAGTCGAATATTGAAACGCTTCTGCGAGTCAGCCAGGGCGAAGAGCACCGGATCGTCAGTACGCTCGCCGTCGACCACACGGCGCAGGGCATTCATCCATTCGTCGAGCTTCTCGCGGCGCTGTTCCGGTGGAGTAGCGGGATCGTCGGAAATGTCGTCGGCATGCCGCATGAAGGCATAGACCGCCGAAAGCGCATTACGTTTGCGCAGAGGCAGGACCAGGAAGCCGTAGTAGAAATTCTTGGCAGCCGAGCGGGCGATGTGCCGGCAAACACCGTAGGCCGCCCGCAACTGCAGCGGGTGCTCGCTCACAGCATCTTTCCTACGGCCGCGCGTGCTACCAGCCACAGCTTGCGCGGCTTGGAGATTGAGGGTCGGCGCTTCAGCACGTCGTAGCCCTGCTGCTCGATGGCATTGAGGATCTCGAGGCCGCCGCGGCTGAACAGGTCGAGGTCCGTCGCGAGGTGTTTATCGACTTTGCCGATCAGGGGCAGGCCTTTGGCGAACCACTCGCGCGCACGCGCCACCTCGAACTTCATCATCGCGAGGAATTGCGGAGTAGCCCGGCGGCCGGCGATGTCGCTTTCGCTGACGCCGAACTTGGTCAGGCTTTCCAGCGGCAGATAGATGCGGCCCTTACCGTAATCCACAGCAACGTCCTGCCAGAAGTTGGCCAATTGCAGCGCCGTACATGTGTAATCGGAAAGTAGCTGCCGTTCTACGTCACGATAACCACACAAATACAACACCAGATGGCCGACGGGATTCGCCGAATTCCTGCAGTAGCCGAGCACGTCCCCGAAGGTGGGATAGCGCGTGGTGGTCTGGTCCAGACGGAAGGCGGTGAGAAGATTGGCGAACGGCTCGCGCGGGATGTCGAACTCGCGGATGGTCTCGCGCAGCGCGATGAAAACTGGGTGGCGCGGAGTGGTCGCATGGTGCGCGGGCGCATCGGCGCTTTGAAGGGGCACGCCTTCAGGAGTGCCAGCAGAGTTCGAAAAGGAGTCCGGCTTCAGCCGCTGAGGCGCCGCACTAAGATAGGTCGCATTCAGCTCAGCTTCCCACGCGTCCAGCAGCGCCAACGATTGCTGCGGATTGCCGACCTCGTCGCCGAGATCGTCGGAGATGCGGCAGTACGCGTACAGGTTATAGAAGTGCTGGTGCAGGTGCTTCGGCAGGAACCAGGTGACGACCGAGAAGTTTTCGTAATGCGAGTGGGCCAGCCGAGAACAGTATTGCTGCGCCTCCTCCAACGACGGCGCCTGCGCAGGAATCGCATATTCCGGCGGCAACGCCTGCCATCCGGCAGCGGCAGGGTCGGGCTCAGCAAAATGCATGTCGGTTGGAATGGAGGACATTACAAGAATTGTACCGGGGATGTTTTGGTTGTGTCCCGGGCTTGAAGACCCGCCCTAGCCACAGGATGGCTAGAACGGGGCACCCGCTGGAGCTTTATCAATCTCAGATCTTTACCGGCTCAGACCTTCCTACGTTCCAGATCTTGGCTGGCGTCGGATCTCTACCAGTCGCCGCAACTGACAACCGACAACCGATCACCGACTTACTGCCCGGGAATGATTGCCGTCTTGATGTCGCCGTTACGGTTCAGCATGTGACGCAGAACCTGTTGCAGACGCGACAGTGGCGCTTCGCCGGTGATGTAGTCGGTGCCCTTGATCTTGCGCTCGCAAATCAGCGCGAAGGCCCGGCGCACGGTTTCGGGCGTGTGATGGAAGGTCGCCTTCAGGGTCAGCTCGTTGTAGTGCAGACGCTGGGTGTCGAGCGCAACCGTGGTTCCATTGGCGCAGCCGCCGAAGAAGTTCACGGTGCCGCCCTTGCGGACCATGTCGATGGACCACTCCCAAGCCTGCGGACGTCCTACCGCTTCGATCACGACGTCACAACCGCGGCCTTCGGCGGTCAGCTTGCGAACCGCTTTCACCGGATCGTCGACCTCGGTGATCTGCACGGTGCTGTCGGCTCCGGCATGGCGAGCCGCCGCTACCTGCGAGTCGCGCTTCACAATCGAGATCACGTTGCAGCCGGTAAGCTTCGCCACCTGCACAAACATCAGGCCGATAGGGCCGGCGCCGATGACAGCTACCGTGTCGCCAATCTCCATCTTGGTTTCATGCAGGCCACGCAGCACGCAGGCCAGAGGCTCGACGATGGCAGCCTCTTCGAAGCTTATGTGTTTCGGGATCGCCAGCATGTTGCTTTCGACGATGCGGCGGGGAATGCGAATGTATTCGGCATAAGCGCCGTTATTAAAGAGCAGGTCCTGGCAGAGGTTTTCCTGGTGCTTGGAGCAGTAAAAGCAACCGCCACAGGGTGCGGAGTTCAGTGCCACCACGCGCATGCCGCGCTTGAATCCCTTAACGTTGGGCCCTACTTCTTCGATAACACCGGCCAATTCGTGGCCAAACAGCGCCGGGGGAACGATCATGCGGGCATGGTAACCACGCTGATAGACTTTGAGGTCGGTACCGCAGGTCAGGGCCACTTGCACCTTGACCAGTACTTCCCCCTCTTCGAGCGTGGGGATCGGTACCTGCTCGATTTTGACGTCCTCTTTCCCGTAGAGGACTGCCGCGGTCATTTGTCCGTTCACTCTACTCGTCCTTCCATTCGCTGCCCGGTTGAATCACGATCTTCATCGAGTCTGGCTTGGGGTGGGCAGCCAGCTGCAAAGCCTCAATCGACTCGCCCAAGGGGAAACGGTGGCTGATCAGCCGCTCCAAATCCATTTCCCGGCTCAGCACGAACTGTGCCGATTCCTTCTGCAAGTCCACGGAAGCGCTATAAGAACCCAGAAGACTCTTTTCGTCGACACACACAGCTGCGGGGTCAATGGTGGCTTCCCCGTGCTGGGTCTGCGCAAATAAAAGAACCCGGCCTCCCGGGCGAGTTGCATCCATCGCCGGACGGATCAACCCATTTACAGCTACAGCGAGAATGACGGCATCTGCCCCTCGACCCTCGGTCAACTCCTTTACGGCCTGGACCGTGTTGGAGGTAGAGGCGTCGATATTCTCATGTAAGCCGAACGCCTTGGCTATTGTATGCCTCTGCGGGAGTAAATCGGAAGTGATTACCCGCGCGCCGTGACGGCGGGCCAACACGGCCAGAATGATGCCGATCGGCCCCTGACCCATGACCAGCACGGTTTCTCCAGGGCTAAGCCCCAGCGTTTCAATACCTTTCATGCAGGTGTTGACCGGCTCGATAAACGATGCCTGCTCGAACGAGACGCCGTCGGGGATGCGGACGACACCGCCGTTGCCAACGATCCAGTCCATCACCCGCACGTACTCGGAGAAGCCCCCGCCACTGGCCTCGTAGCCGGCCGTCGCGCCGACTTTCTTGTAGATCGGGCACTGGGCGAAGACCTTGTGCCGGCAGTAATAACAGTCGCCACAGGGAATGTGGTGGAAGACCACCACGCGGTCGCCAATCTTGAAGTTGGTAACACCGCCGCCGATGGCCGCCACGGTGCCGGCCGTCTCGTGCCCGAAGATGCGTGGCGCCGAGTGCGAGCCCGTGGCGATTTTCTTCAGGTCGGTCCCGCAGATACCGCAGGTATGCACACGAATCAGGATCTCGCCAGCGCCGATCAGGGGAACGGGTACGGTCTCCAGTCGGATGTCATTGACGCCGCGATAGACGGCGGCCCGCATGGTCGAGGGAACAGCTCGATCTCCGAGGTTGCTTCCTAGCTGTGTTGCGACAGACATTGGCTCCTTCCTAGCCAGGGGTTAGGGGATAGGGACCAGGGGTGAGCAACTGCTCTTGCCAGCCCCTAATCCCTAACTCCTGACCCCTGTTCTTTCAATAGATGTTCCAGTTCCCTGCACAGGTTCGCGGCCGCCAAATCATTGTTACGTTTCAGTGTCCCCAGCGATGACCACCACCGGGGACGAACTGCCACGTACATCAAGAAACTACCGATTGCGAACCGGCCATTCTCGTCGATAAATCGGTCCAGCGGCGGCATCTGGAAGGCCGCTTCGTCGGAGACCGCTTTCAGCCCCGCAAACTTCAAGCCTCGCGCATCAGCTACCTGAGCTACCGCGGCAGCTTCCATGTCGACAACGTCGGCAGCGTACCTGACAAGCAATTCCCGCTTGATGTTGGCATCGGTCACATGGTGCGACGTCGCCAGGATCCATTCGCCGCCGGCGCACCAGTAAGAGGTTGCACTTGCAGCGTGAATCACTTCGCGAATGCGGCCTACATCGCCCACTTTCAACTTCGGCGAAACCGCGCCTGCGATGCCGGCCGAGATCAACTGCGTCGGCTGCGCATATTCAACGGCTACTTCCGCCGCACGATGCGCAAACTTCTCTCCGATGCCGCCAATAGCCACAACCGCGTTCGGCAAATCATAAAGAGCAACACCGTTTACTCGCTTCGGTCGAACCTTGCGAATTAGCGGCGCCAACTCCACCCGCATCGCCGCAATCACGGCGACCGGCTTATGTGGCATAGCCGTGCGCCTGGAACCACTTCGCGGCGCGCCTTAACGCATCGTCAACGCCACGCGGCTTCCATCCCAACTCGCGCTCCGCCTTGCCGCTGCTGACGAACATTCTCTTGCGCGACATCTGCACAGCCTCGATCGTCGCCCGTGGCTCGCGCTTCATCATTCCGCCCACAACCACCGAGCCCCAGGCTCCGGCGGCCAGCGCGACGGCGTAT
Source organism: uncultured Acidobacteriaceae bacterium (assembly GCA_963698845.1). GTDB lineage: Bacteria > Acidobacteriota > Terriglobia > Terriglobales > Acidobacteriaceae > Bog-257. The sequence continues at coordinate 366,666 of CAVOSH010000002.1, read as the reverse complement.
GGGACTTTGATGTTCGGCGACGGCAGGCCGGTAATTTCGCCCAGCTTATCGAGGATCTGCTTCAGCGTGAGATTCTCGCTGCCCAGGATGTAGCGCTCACCCGGTCGCGCTTTTTCCATCGCCAGCAAATGTCCGTCCGCGCAATCGACCACATCGACCAGGTTCAAACCCGTGTCGACGTAGGCCGGAAATTTCTTCTTCAGGAAATCCACCACGATCTGCCCAGTCGGCGTCGGTTTGATATCGCGTTCCCCGATCGGCGTCGTCGGATTCACCATCACGACGTTCTGCCCGCCTTGACCAGCTTCGACGACCAGGCGCTCCGCCATAAACTTGCTGCGCTTGTAGTCGCCGATCATGTTGTCGAGGTTCACCGGCGACTGTTCATCGGTGAGGTGGCCATTGTTGCCGAAACCCATGGTGGCGACGCTGCTGGTATAAATAACCCGCCGGACGCCCGAATCTCTCGCAGCCTGGAGGATGTTGTTTGTCCCATCTACATTAGATTCATAGAGTTCCTGACCATTGCGCGCCCACAGACGATAATCCGCTGCGACGTGAAAAACGTAGTCGCAACCAGACATTCCCTTGCGCAGCGATTCGGCATCGCGCAGGTCGCCGATCACACGTTCGGCCGCCAGGTCAGCAACGTTGTCCAGGCGACTGATGGGCCGCACCAGCAGCCGCAGTTCTGCGCCGTTAGCCAGAAGTTGCCGGGCAACATGGCTCCCCAGAAACCCCGTCGCTCCTGTGACAAAACATTTCATGAGAATCAGTTATCAGTGGCCGGTTGTCAGTTGTCAGTAAAACCGGGACCCTTTGGGTGGAGCACGCCTTCAGGCGGGAGGTAATTCCGTCCACCTCCGCGGCTAAAGCCGCACTGCTTTAACTAATTTCCAAGGCACCGCTAAAGCGGTGCTGCACCCGACCTTGCGTCTAGACCGTTACTCCGTGTGAAAACAACGGGTGCCCCCGTTCTAGCCCTTTTGTTGGGCTAGGGCGGGTCATGGCCACCTCATCAATGGGCGCTAATTTCTGCTGACAACCCGCAGGCGCTCTTCTTCCGATATCGAAGTTGCCTTGGTGTACGTCGTCAGCGCCAGCAGCGGGAAATACTGGCGGTACATGGTGTACTCCAGATAGAACACGCGCGGGAATCCCGTGCCCGTATACAACTGCTCATCCCATGATCCATCGCGCCGCTGCGACTTCAGCAGATAGGCCACGCCGCGCTGCAAGGAATCGCTGCGAGTATCGTTGGCCGCGAGCAATCCCATCACCGCCCACGCGGTTTGCGAAGCCGTGCTCGGTCCAACGCCCTTGGCATTGGCATCGTCGTAGGAATCGCAACGCTCGCCCCAGCCGCCATCGGAGTTCTGCATCATGCGCAGCCACTCGGCTGCCTGCTGCACGCAAGGCTCGTGATAGTCCACGCCCACCGCTTCCAGTCCGCGCAGCACCAGCATGGTGCCGTAAATGTAGTTCACGCCCCAGCGTCCGAACCAGGAGCCGTCGGGCTCCTGCTCGCGCTTGATGAACTCCAGCGCGCGCTGCACGAGTTTGTCCTTCAGCGAATAGCCATAAGCCGCCAGCGCCTCCAGAACGCGTCCCGTGATGTCGACCGTCGGCGGATCGAGCATGGCGTTGTGGTCGGCGAACGGGATGTTCTGAAAGACCATGCGGTCGTTGTCTTTGTCGAACGAAGCCCAGCCGCCGTTCTTGCACTGCATCGACAGGATCCACTCGATGGCGCGTTCCACTGACTTGGTGTGGTAGCTCTCGTTGCTGGTCTTCACCCGGCTCAGCGCCAGCAGCACCTGGGCGCTGTCGTCCACGTCAGGATAAAATTCGTTGTTGAACTCGAAATACCAGCCTGCGGGCGCGACGTTGCGATTCTTTACTGCCCAGTCGCCGCGGCGCGTGACCTGCTTCTTCAGCATCCACTCGCAGGGCTGGACCAGGCGATGGTCCGTCGCCGAAACTCCGCTCTCCGCCAGCGCGAAGACAGCGTAGGCGGTGTCCCATACCGGCGACATGCAGGGCTGCATGCGGAAAGTTTTCTCTTCCTCGATGCCGAGTTTCTCGAACTCATCCATGGCGCGGATGACCTGCGGATCGTCGAGCGAATATCCCAGGCAGCGCAGGGCGATGATGGAGTTCATGATGCCGGGATAGATCGCGCCCAGGCCGTCACTCATCTCCAGGCGCTCCAGCATCCACTTCTCAGCGACCTTCAAGGCCCGTGAGCGCAGCGGGCGAATATGCACGCGCTCAAAGAAATGCACCAGGCGATCGAGCAGCAGGAAGAAGTTCCGCCAGCTGACGATCTTCTTCGCCCAGCGCAGACGCATCTGGCTCTTGCTGCGTCCGCCGACGAAGAGCTCATCAATGCCTTCTTCCGGCGAAAGCTTCTTGAAGGGCTTCTTGGCGTAGGCGATCGACAGCGGCACCAGGATGGCGCGCGACCACGACGAAATCTCGTACAGGTTGAACCAGAACCAGTTGGGGAAGAGCGTGATCTCCGGCGGAATCGCCGGCACCGCGTCATAGTCGTACTGGCCGAGAAAACACAGATAAATCTTGGTGAAGGTGTTGACCTCGGTCACGCCGCCCAGCGCAAGAATGCGCTCACGCGCCATCGCCAGCTGCGGATGGTCCGGGCTGTAGCCGGCCATCTTCAGCGCGAAATACGCTTTCACCGACGCGCTGATGTTCGACGGCCCGTCTTCGTAGATCGCCCATCCGCCATCAGGATTCTGGCGGTTCAGGATCTCGGTGGCACACTTCCGGGTACGCGCCGCGTCTTCGGTGCCCAGCAGCCGGTGCAGCAGGATGTAGTCGGAGACCAGCGTCGTGTCGGCGCCCAGCTCTCCGCACCAATAGCCTTCGCTGCGGTCCTGCATACCGAACAGGAATTTCCGCGAGGCGTCGATGGCCGCAGCTACGCGGCTCTTAATGTCGTCTATTTTGCCGAAACGCATTTCGGCGGTACTTGGAGGTTCTGCCATTTCCTCTATTACTCCGACGCCAAAGCTGGCGCGGCGCCAATCGCCTCCACAATCTCAGGGGGCAAGCCAAAACGCACGTTTTCAGGCATCACTTCTACCTCGCGCATATTGGTATAACCCTGCTCCTCGAGAAAAGTCACAGCTTCCTGCACCAGGATCTCGGGTGCGGAAGCTCCCGCGGTAAGTCCGACGGTGTTCACGTTCTGCAGCCATTCCGGCTTGATGGAGCGATAGTTTTCGATAAGGTACGAAGCGGTCCCGTGATTCCGGGCCACTTCGACCAGACGATTGGAGTTGGAACTGTTGTCGGAGCCCACGACCAGCAGCAGATCGCACTCTTCGGCGACCTCTTTTACCGCGGTCTGGCGGTTCTCGGTCGCGTAGCAGATGTCCTGAGCATGCGGCCCTTTGATGTTGGGAAACTTCTGACGCAACGCTTCAATGACGTGCGTGGTCTCATCCAGGCTCAACGTAGTCTGCGTCAAGTAAGCGACGCGGTTCGGATCGGACACGTGCAGGTCGTTCACATCCTCAGGCGCATCCACGACCTGCGTCACCATCGGAGCTTCGCCCAGCGTGCCAATCACTTCATCGTGATCGTGGTGCCCAATCAGGATAAGCGAGTAGCCTTCACGGGCAAACTTTACGGCTTCCACGTGTACCTTGGTGACCAGAGGGCAGGTGGCGTCGATCACCCGCAGCTCGCGCAACTTGCTGGCTTCGCGAACTTCAGGAGCTACACCATGAGCGCTGTAGATGACGCGCTCGCCGGCTGGAACTTCCTCAACGCTATCCACAAAAATGGCGCCTTTGGAGGTCAACTCGTCCACTACGTGGCGGTTGTGTACGATTTCCTTGCGCACGTAAATGGGTGCGCCAAAGGTCTCCAGGGCAATGCGGACAATGTCAATTGCGCGCACCACGCCGGCACAGAAGCCGCGGGGCTTCAACAAAAGTAAGGTCTTCGTTTGAGTTTGGCTCATTCCGTCCTGCATCTAGTATACGAATCCGCGAGCTATCAGCGGAGTTTCCCCACGATTACTCTATTGTAACAGCGGTGAAAGCCCCAACCTACCCGGTCCGAGTTGCGTAATTGGGCACTCTGCGGTGCAAAATAAGCACTTAACGGGGATGACGAAACGCCGGTTTTCGCCCCACGGAACGGTTCCTTTCCAAACGCAGTTTGGCAGGTCGTGGCTGGGGTCGCAGGAAACAGCTGTCGTCCACCCGGCTGCCTTCTATCGACCAGCTCATCACGACAAGGGTCGGGAACACCCCAATCCCTCACAAACATTGTCATCACGACGAAGGCTTCAGCCGGAGGAGGGATGTGCTGTTCTCTGCCCCGTCCATAACTTCCGGCTGTAGAATCGCGTTTACCCTTCCTGAAAGCGAGAGTCATCATGAACGCCGGCGATCTGGCCAAAATGTACGAAATCAGCTACGGAGCCATCAACCGAAACCTGGAAGACGTCACCCACGAGGAGAGCCTGGTCCGGCCACCCGCGGGCAATTGCCTGAACTGGGTGTTGGGGCACGTGGTTCTTTATCGCGGCACTATGCTGAAGATGATCGGCCGGCGTCCCCTGCTCGAGGGCGAGCGCGCAACCCCGTATCAACGAGGCAGCCATCCCGACGGCAGCGAGCACTATCTGGATCTGGCGACACTGCGCGGGCTGTTGTCGGACGCACACCAGGAATTCATCCCCGCACTCGCTGTGATGACGGTCGAGGAACTGGCGGCGAACGTTCCGGATGAGTTCAATCGACCGCCGTTGGCCGGATCGATCGGCAATGCTCTGGCGCGGCTCAGTTTTCACGAGAGCTATCACGCGGGGCAAATTGGGTTGCTGCGACGGATTGCGGGCAAGGATGGAGCGATTCGGTAGAGCGGCATTTGCAGTTGCACGCGCAACACAAAGTGTCATCCTGTCTATAACGACGTTGGCGTTGTCAAGGCATACGGGGGCGGCGACGCACAAAAGATGCGCCAGTTCGCTCTCATGGAAACTTCCTGACCAGGGGCTCGTCTCCAATCTGCGGGCGAAAGCAGCAGCTTCGCCACCCATCTATTCGGCGTTGTCCGCCATGATTGCTTTCGAACTCCCGCCTCGCAGCGGCGGGAGGCAGGCTGCTCACTCAAGCGCTCGGCTCTTAAACCGTGCCACAGGATGACTCGGGCTCGCCTGCACCACTGCTCAGCAGCTGCGCATAGTTCTTACTCGTGCGCAGCATCCAGTACAACCGTGTCGCCAGTCGCCGGGCCACCGCCACTTTCGCCTGCGCCCGGCTGCGCCGCAAACTCAAACGCACATACATGCGCTTCAGCTCGGCATCGTAGCGGGCCGCACTCTGTGCGGCTTCCACCAGCAGAAAGCGCAACAGCGGCGACCCCTGTTTGCTGATGTGTCCCAGCCGCTGCTTGCCTCCCGAGCTGTGCTCGCAAGGAATCAGCCCAACATAGCTGGCCACCTTCTTGGCATTGCTGAACCGCTCCACCGGACCCAGGCTCAGCACCAGGGCCAGCGCCGTCTGCGGACCTACTCCGGGATGGCTCATCAGCAGCCGAGCCGCGCTGCGCTTGTCCGCCTCAGCGACCACTTGCCGGCTCAGCTCCCGGATCTGCTGGTCCAAGCCATCCAGCCGCAGCAGCGACTCGGCTCGCCGCTGCGCCGCATAAGGTCGCAGCTCCAGCTTCTGCAACTGCGCCCGCCCGGCTTCCGTCCATAGCTGCCGTTTTTTCTGCAGCCCCTGATTCAGCGCGATGGCGTGCAACTGATTCTTCACCTGCGTCCGCAATCGCACCAGAGCATGACGATGCAACAGCAACTGCCGCACATCGCGCTCTTCCGCCGTCGGCACCCACAGCCGCGGAAAACGCTTCTCCAGCAGCAAGGTCAAAATGTGATCCGCATCGCGCTGGTCCGTCTTCTGCCGGCGCACCACCGCCGCTCGAATCCGCGCTGCGTCTCCGATCCACAGCCGATGACCCAGCTCGGCCAGCAGCTCCTCGAACCACAGCGTGAAGCCACAGGCTTCCATGCCCACCAGCGCCGGCTCGCTCAGGCCCCGGTAAAACTCTTCTACCTCGGCCCGCGGCAAGCGCCGGTAGCTCACTTCGCCGGTTGCCGTATCAAAAATCGCTAACTGCTGAAACCCAGGGTGATAATCACAACCTATAATCAACATCGCGTTGGCTCCCTCCCCGAGCCCCTGGTCTTACGCAAACTCAGAGTACTCGGCCGATCGAGCCAACGTCGTTATGAAATCCAGCGGAGTGAGGACACGCAGCGTCGTTTATTTTGGATTGTCATCCTGAGCGGAGTGAGGACGCGCAGTGTCCGAACGCAGTCGCAAATCCGGCGCCTGCGCTCAGGATGACACCTGGGTAGAGGGTAGACGCCCTTGGGTGATAAACTGAACAGGACCTCGAAACCCTGCCGGTTCCTGCGAATCGGTTTTCCTACCCAGTCGGGACGTGGCTCAGCCTGGTAGAGCACTCGCTTGGGGTGCGAGGGGTCGCCAGTTCAAATCTGGCCGTCCCGACCAATTCAAACCTTGTTCGATCCCTCTCTGTGCTTGGGATTTCGCCTGCGGACTCCCGCTTCGCTCACGCCGCAAAACGGCTCAAGTTCAAATCTGCCCGTCCCGACCAAATTAGTTCTCGGCTTTCGGCCGTCGGCTCTTCAGCCAGGGCAATCCGCGCACCGGAACTTTCCTGCCAATGCCTGCGTATACTCCATCGAATCCAGTTTGGACTTTCCCTGCCGGTCGAAACCATTCGAGGAGCGCACATGCAGTTGAAACTTTCGGAGGCCACGCAAATCCTGCGGCAAACACCGGCGACGCTCACCGCCATGGTGGGCGGCATGCCCGAGAGCTGGCTGAAGTGTACCGAGGGCGCCGGCACCTGGAGCGCTTACGACATTGTGGGACACCTGATCCATGGCGAGCTGACCGACTGGATTCCCCGGGTGCGGATGATCCTGGATCACGGAGAGAGCAAAGCTTTCGTACCCTTCGACCGCTGTGCCATGTTCCGGGAAGACCAAAACCGGCCGGTCAGCGCCCTGCTCGATCAGTTCGCATTTATGCGGGCGGAGAACGTCGCCATCCTCGAGAACATGAACCTCAGCTGTAACGATTACTCGCGGCGTGGTCTGCACCCGGAGCTGGGCAGCGTGACCCTGGGACAGCTCTTGTCGGCCTGGGTGGTTCACGATCTGGGACATGTCTCGCAGATCGCGCGCGTCACCGCCAAACAGTACTCCCACGAAGTGGGACCTTGGACGCAGTATTTGACGATTCTGAAGAAGAGCAGTTAGCGGGTAGGAGTTGTCAGTTGTCAGTTGTCAGTTGTCAGTTGGCGTTAGCAATTAGCGACTGGCAATTAGCCAATAGCGACTAGCAGTTGGACAAAGGTCGGCAAACAGCCTCGGCGTGGCACCGACGAAGAAACGGCATATGGATGGCTGAAAGCTAATGGCCAATGCCTAAAAGCTAGTTGCTAGTCGCCAAACGGTTGTGACTTTGGCGGCTTGTACGCCTTCCCCAGGATTTCTCCTTTGTACGTTCTCTCGTCGACGCGATGCAGGCGGTTGACCATGGCGCGCGTCACCAGCTTGTAGTGCGGAATCTCCAGCAGGTGATACATGACGAACCAGATAGGCTTCTCCGTGGTCATCCATTCCTGATCGTCGAAGCGCTTCAGGTTCACGGCGCGCGAGTAGTTCCGCAGCGAGCGCTGCCGGCGCATGTTGAAGTAAATCTGAAAATAGCTCATCGCCAGCTCACGCAACGAGCGATAGACGGGCTCGCGTCCACGGCAGTTGGTGTAATTCGATTTGGCGATCGAGCCCCAGTGTCCCTTCACCTGATAGACGGCGAGCACGTGATCCGTGTCGTGCTCGGCTTCAAGATCGAAGATCAGCGGCGGATAGCCGAGCGCGCGCAGTGCGGCGGCGGCAAAAATGGCGCCTTCGAAACAATGCGAAGTGTTCTCGCGCAGCACCCGCCGCGGCGACCAGGCAGTGTCGCCCAGATGGTAGGGCATGAGGTCGAGATAGCGCTGAATGCCGTCAGGGCCTTTCAGGCTGCGCAACTTCCGCAGCTCGGCGGGAGTGAAACCGATATCAGGTTTAGCCATGGCGCGATTGAGAATGCAGTGTACCGCATCGCGCTGCATCAGACCCGAGTCCGAATTACCTGGCGAACCGTGTCCTCAACCTGCCGCAAAAACCCCAGGTCTGGAAGCCCGCGAGGCCTGGGGCACCCCGGATTTACCTTGTGGCGAATTTACGGTATCGTCGGGTTCGATTGGAGCGAGAAATGAGATCACGAGTGTCGCATGGGGCGAGCGTATGGTTGCTGTTTCTTTGGCTTGCCCCGCTCGCCACGCAAGCCCAGACCGTTGTCACCATCGCGGGATTGGACGGCAGCAGCTCAAGCTATACGCTAGAGCAGCTGCGACAGATGCCGCAGGAATCCGTTTCGATGCTCGACCCGCACACCCAGACCACGACAAAATATGAAGGCGTGCTGCTGCGCGATCTGCTGGCCAAGGTCAACACGCCATCGGGACAGAAGCTTCGCGGCGACGAGATGCGCGATTACCTTGATGTTGCCGGCAAGGATGGCTATCGCGCGGTGTTTGCCCTGGCGGAGTTGGATCCGGCCTTCCAGGAGAACCAGGTGCTGGTGGCGATCTCCGGCGACGGCAAGCCGTTGGGCGACACGCAGGGCCCGGTGCGGATCGTCGCGCCGCAAGACAAGCGTCCCGCGCGCAGCGTGCGAATGGTGACAACCATTACGGTGCGACGGGCGCCGTAATCGAAAGACCCAGGTCTCGAACACCGCGAGAACTGGGGCACCCGCGTTGCATTCAAGTGCTCAGTCTTTCTGGATCATGACTTCGGTCGACTTGATGATGGCGCGAACCTTGTCGCCCTTTTTCAGGCTCAGGGATTCGGCGCTGGTGCGGGTGATCACGCTTTCGACCTGCTGATCGCCGATGCGCATGACCACGTGCGCCATGATGTCGCCGAGGGTAACGGATTCGACGGTTCCGACGAGTTGGTTGCGTGCTGAAAGTGTCATGCCGCTAGCCTAAGGACAGCGAGCGTGGAGGTCAACTTACCCGGTCACTATTCGTTGCGCAGGGCGATCATGGGATCGACTTGGGTGGCCCGGCGCGCGGGGATGTACGACGCGACCATGGCAACGACAAAAAGCAAAAAGGCTACGCTGAGGAAGGTCAACCAATCGGCAGCGCCGACGCCGTAGAGAATGCTGGTCATCACGCGGGTTGCGATCAGTGCCGTCAGCAGTCCAATGCCAACTCCCCAGATCGCTGCCCGGACGCCTTGCCGAATGGTAAGTGCCAGGATGTCGTCGCGTTGGGCGCCGAGCGCCATGCGAATTCCGATCTCACGCGTGCGCTGTGCCACAGAGTAGGAGATCAGGCCGTACAGCCCAAGCAGCGCCAGCACCAGTGCCAATGCGGCGAAGCTGCCGATCAGGTAGAAGGGATAGCGCCGCAGGAACACCGCAGGCGTGCGGTTCAGAAAGTCTTCCAACGATTGCGGCTGCACGAACGCCAACTCAGGATCGAGGGAGCGCGCTATCGCACGCGCCGAGGGCAGCAGCGCTGCCGGATCGCCGCTGGTGCGAATCACGTAGTTGAGATAAGCGGTGTATCCGGACTGCTGCTCCACCGGTATATACGTGGTCGGAGGCGCGGGAGCGTCGAGGCTGTCCTCGGCGACATCGCCGACTACGCCGATGATTTCGCGGTATGGCTCTTCCGGCGCCAGGGTAAAGCGAATGCGCTTGCCGATGGGATTCTCGCCCGGGGCAAGAAATCGCTTGACCCAGGCCTGGTTAACCATCACCACCAGTGGAGCGCCGGCCGCGTCGGCCGAGGTAAAGGTCCGGCCGCGAAGCAAGGGGACGTGCATCACGGAAACATAGTGGTCATCGACAATGCGGCCAACCGCGCTCTCCTCCTCGCCGGGATTGACGGCGTGTCCCTCGATCACAAAACGGTATCCCTGCAAATTTTGCGAGACCGGCAAAGCGCTGGTGGCGGACACGCCGACCACGCCGGGCAGGGTCCGCAAACGATCCATGAATTCATGAGCGAAGCGCAGTCCGTTGGGGCTGCTGAAGGGCCAGCTTTTGCCTACCGGGTAGGGGCCGGAGGGCAGAGTGATCATGAAGGTCAGGACATGGTCGGCATCGAAGCCCGGATTCTGCCGCAACAGTATGCGCAGGCTTTGCAGCATCAATCCGCCGCTCACCAGCAGGACCATGGAAATCGCGATCTCGCCGATCACCAGGCCGTTGCGCAGCCGGGTGTGGGAAGCACTGGTCCCGCCGCGCGATTCGTCCTTCAGCACCGCGGAGATAGGCAGCCGGCGAATGGAAAGCGCCGGCCACAATCCGAAGAGAATTGCGGTCACAATGGTGATGCCGCCGACGAACGCCAGTACCGGAAGACTGATGCCGACGTCTTTGAGGTAGGGCATGAAGTCCAGCTGGACCTCGGAAACGGAGGCCGTCATCACCCAGATGCCAATGACGGCGGTGACGAAGCCGATGACCGCTCCCATCAGCGAAAGCGTAAGACTCTCAATCAGCAATTGCAGGATGAGGTGTCCCTGGCTGGCGCCCAGAGCGGAGCGGACGGCGAACTCGCGGCGGCGATCGACAGAGCGGCTGAGCATCAGGTTGGCCAGGTTGGCGCAGGCAATCAGCAGTACGAAAGCCACGGCGCAAAACAGCAACAGCAGCAAGGGGCGGATGTTGCCCACGATCCGCTGGCTTAAGGAGCCGACGGTAATGTGCGTAGCCGCATCTGCTTCCGGATATTGGCGAGCCAGTTGCGAACCGATGGCGGTCATCTCGGAGTTCGCTTGCTGCAGCGTGACTCCCGGAGCCAGACGGCCGATGACGCTGAACCAGTGCGCGTCGCGTGCGGTACGTTCGTAGTTGTTCAGGTGCAGCGGCACCCAGATCGGCAGAATGCCGGCCGGGTTGAGTTCGAAGTTTCGGGGCAGGATGCCGACGATGGTGACCGGCTTGCCGTCCAGGCGCACTGCGCGGCCGATGATCTTACGGTCGCCGCCGAAATCGCTGCGCCAGAAATCGTAGGTCAGCAGGGCGACGTTCGGCCCCTGGCCGCTGGGAAGATCTTCGCCCGGCAGGAAGTCGCGGCCGAGTACCGGCGTGACGCCCAGGGTGGAGAAGAAGTTCGTGGTGACCATGGCGGCGAACACCGTCTTGGGTTCGCCATTGCCGGTGATGGTATAGGCGTCGCCGCCGTAGCCGGCCAGCGACTGGAAGCCCTTGGCGTTGGCGTTCCAGTCGACATAATTGGGATACGAGGTCGAGTAGGAGCAGCAATCGATCTTCTGGCGGCTCTCACCCACGGTCACCAGTTGATTAGGATCGGCAAACGGCAAAGGCCGCAACAAAACCGGATAGACGATAGAGAAAATAGCAGTGTTTGCCCCGATGGCCAGAGCCAGAGTGAGCACGGCTACGGCGGTGAAGCCGGGCTGCTTTCTCAACATCCGCAGGCCGTAACGAAAGTCCTGGCTCAAAGTTCCCATGAGATCGGAATCAAACTACATCGCCAGCCAGCAAGTTCTTTCGTAAAAAATCAGCAAAAGGGGGCTGTGCGAATCATAGCCTAGTTGTCGAAAAGCATACAGGCACCGAGGAGCTATGTGCGTCATCCGCAACTGGTTTTTGATAGGGTTGCGTTGGATGTGAGCCAGGGGCCAATGGGCTGTGAGCAGCCGTGAGCCAAGCGCTAACGCCTTTGCGCAAGTGCGAAACTTCCTTGCTCAGCGGGAGACGCGCGTCGCTGAAGGGACTTTGCTTGATACTCACCTGCAACCCAGCGCGAAGCGCCGGGCTAAGCTCTACCGTCTCGCTTTGCGAGACTCGGGCTCCGTCGCGCCGAGGACGATGAACCCGAAAGCGGCTGCCGGGATCGGCGACGCCAGCGAGCAAGGTGGGCCGACCAGTGGAGCTCAGCGATCCTTCCTGGACGCTTGAAACGCCCTTGGGCCTCGATCCGGCAGGAATCGTTCTCTGCCCCAAGAGCATCTGTACTTTTTTGGTAGTCCGCCGTAATGCCGCACTGGTTGTCGCTCGACGCAACAAATCTGAAACACCTGGAAAGGATTCATGGCAAGCGCTACGGTGGCTGGCTCCCAGGGAATGTCCATCAGTAAGCCGGTTGCCAGTCCCTGGATGATCGCGGTATCGGTGATGCTGGCGACGTTTATGGAGGTGCTGGACACCTCGATTGCGTCGGTGGCGCTACCCTATATCGCCGGCAGCCTGTCAGCCACGAACGACGAAGCCACCTGGGTCCTGACCAGTTACCTGGTAGCGAACGCCATAGTGCTGCCCGCCAGTACGTGGTTCTCGCTGAAGTTCGGACGCAAGCGCTTTCTCATCACCTGCATCATCATCTTCACGGTTTCGTCCTTTGCCTGCGGAGCGGCCTGGAGCCTGCCCGCCATCCTGATCGCGCGCGCCATCCAGGGCGCCGGCGGCGGCGCGCTGCAACCCTTGTCGCAGTCCATTTTGCTGGAGAGTTTTCCGCCCGACAAGCGCGGCAGTGCGCTGGCGGTCTTCGCGCTGGGCGTGGTCGTCGCGCCCGTCCTTGGACCAACTCTCGGCGGATATCTGACGGACACCTATTCCTGGCGCTGGGCCTTCTACATCAACATTCCCATCGGCATCCTGGCCATCCTGATGATCATGCGGTTCGTCGAAGATCCGCCGTACATCAAGAACGCCAAGCCCGGAAGAATCGACGGCATCGGCCTGGGACTGCTGGCGGTGTGGCTGGGCGCATTGCAGATCATCCTCGACAAAGGCCAGGAAGACGACTGGTTCGGCGCCACCTGGATCCGCTGGACCGCACTGCTGCTGGGCGTCTCGCTGGTCCTGTTCCTGATACGCGAGTTCACCCACGACAAACCGCTGGTGAACCTGCGCGTTTTTCGACACCGAAACTTTGCGATCGGCTGCTTTACTCATCGCGATCTTTGGAGGCGGCCTTTATGGCCTGATCACCTTGCTCCCGCTGTTCTACCAGGAACTGCTGGGGTATACGGCGCTGGCTGCCGGGTGGGCCGTCGCTCCGCGAGGCATCGGTGCGATTCTTGCTATGCCGATTATCGGTATACTAACGAGCAAAATCGACAACCGCTTCCTGATCGCTACCGGCTTCGCCATGTTCGGTGTCTCGGGATTGTGGTTCGGCCACGTGGATCTCGAGATCTCGCAATGGACGTTTCGTCTGGGCCATCATCCTCAGCGGCTTTGGCTCGGGTTCGGTATTTGTACCGCTGTCGACCACCACCGTTGCCGGGCTGCGCAACGAAGAGATCGGCAACGCCAGCGGACTCTACAACCTGTTCCGCAATGTCGGCGGCAGCATCGGCATTTCGATCGTGAACACGATCGTCGCCCGCCATCAGCAGTTGCACCAGAACGAGATGCTGCATTCGCTGACACCGAGCAGTCCGAACTTCCAGAACCAGTTGCACGCCGTGCAGCAATATCTTTATCACCAAGGTTATGGGCCGGTGGACTCCGCGAATAAGGCTTTAGGCCTGATCGGGGGACAATTGGAAGCGCAGGCCCGGCTGTGGTCGTACGTGGATGACTTCCGCTACCTGGCGTTGGTCTGCTTCGGCTGCATCCCCATTGTCTTCATGCTGAAGAAGGCGGTCGCGCGCAAGGGTGCGGCGTCGGCGGGACACTGAGAAGCAGCTCTTAGCAATTAGCAATCAGCATTTACCTCGAGCCTGACTTCGCATGCCTGCGGCCGGCGTGAGATCTGCTAGCCCGCAGCCTGCGACGCAGCAATTTTGCGCGCGATGCTATGCTGAACTGTTCGAACACATCTCAACCCTCTCCGGTGCAGGATAAGGAGCGACATGAAAACCGTACGAGCCACATTATTATCTGGGGCCATCGGCTGTGCGCTGTGGTCGCCCAACCTCGTGGGACAAGACGTACAGGTGAGCTCCGAAAAAGGTGTCACCACGCTGAGCGTGCAGGCACAGAAGGCTTACGTTGCCGGTCAGGCGAAGACCCCGACGCTGAGCGTGGTCTGCCAGCTGAAGGGCAAGAAAATCATCCATGCCATCGTATTTTCGCCGGAAGGTTTTGTGAACGAGCAGGAAGTCTCATCCTTCGGCAACTCGACCTCGCTGGAGTTGGAGATGACCATCGGGGAACACAAGCAATCGACGAATTGGGTGCATCAGACCTACCAATCTTTCACATCCACCAAGTTCGCATCCTTCGACTATGTGGGCAAGACTGAGCCGGAGCGCGTCCAGTTACTACAAGCCCTGCTGAGTGTGCCCAGCGTCTCCATCGCCTTCACGCCATTCCTCACGGGAATACCTACGTCGAGTACCTTCGAGCTGACCGGACTACGCACGGAATTCGACAAGCATCCCGAGTGCGCCATGAAGTAGTGCTGAGCCCGGGCACGAGCCTCAGCTTTGGCGAAGTTGGTAGCAGGAAGTCCCACCGCAAGCGATCTCCGCCACCGGTCGTATCTCCACATTCCCCGGGTCTGCCTAAGTAAAAATATTCCTCCGTTGTCCGTCTCCAGGCACAGTTGTGGATTGCGAGAGGCTGAGCGCCACCAGCTAATCGCCAATTGCCAATTGCTAATTGCCGATCCTGCCAATAAAAAACCCGCCCCTTGCGAGGCGGGTTTCAGGCCAACAGAAGAACTAGGAGCCGTTCTGACAAATCTGGGTGAACGGGAAGTTCTGGAAGCTATACCAGCTGTTGACGGACGTGCTGAGCGGCGCACCGAAGTAGCCGATGAACACTTCGTCCTGCAGGTGATAGGTGAACCCGTGCAACGTGTAGGTCCAGGTTCCGTAGGGGTGACCAGCGCTTCCACCTTCCAACGGATCGCCGACTTCCAGGATGCCGCAGGGGGTGGAGTTCTCGTGAGGCGTCAGCGGATCGTCCATCCACTCACTGATTTCGTGAGACAGAGCGGAAACGTCCTGCGAGAAAACGCCAGCGTAGGTCAGGTAGGTGAAGACGCTGTACGACTGCGTGCCGTTAGCGCTGTGGTAGCCGCCGATGCAGCATCCGCCTTCAGTCCAATACATGTTGGTGGTTTCGAAGATCGGCAACACAGCCGGATTGATGGTCGGATTCTGCGCCATGTAGGTGCTGATCGCATTGTCAAACCAATTGATGTCGACGAGACCAACGGTGTGACCGAACTCGCTGCCGTTGTGACCATTGGCGGCGGGAACGTTCAGGGTCAGTTCAGGCAGAACGCTGACGTGCGAAGTGGCTCCGCCCAGCAGAACGTGATAGTTGGGCTGGTTCTGGACGATGCTCCAGAAGTTACCGCGCTGGAAAGCATCGACATACTGCGTGGTGCCGACATTCACGCCACCCTGGGTGTAGTTCGTGGTGGTGTCGAAGATCGGGGAGATAAGGGTGCGCGCCAGCGGGCTGGCCGTGCCACCAACCAACGGATCGTAAATCGTGCCGTCGGACAACACGATCTTGACGGGAACGATGTAGGTGTTGATCAGAGAAGCCTGTCCGGTGGCAGGATCCTGGCCGACCATCACATAGTTGTACTGTTGGTTGTTATAGGTGAATGTGCCATTCCAAGTCTGGAGAGTATTGGAAGGGATCGCCGTACCCGGAGCAGCAGGCTTGGGAGGAATTACAACGAACCGCGGCCTGGATTGATCGCCCGCGAAGCTGAAAGCTGACAGGAGCAGAATGAGTGCCAACGCCTGGCACACGCCTGCAAAACGTGTCTTCATTAAGTTACCTTCTCCTCAAATGTTTTAGTTGAAACGGTTGGCCTTTTACATCCTCTAGCAGAGATACCCCACGACACTTGCCTTTCACTGGCCGCCGGAGCGATTCAACGGAAAACGAACCGGCGTTGTAGAGAGGTCAGGATGATGTGCAAAAGAGTGTAGCAGTTGCGGAGCCACAATGAAGAACGTTTGTTCAGTTTTTTTTCAATACCCGGCCAGGCTTAAGAAGATGACCTGAAAGGTCTTAACCCCACGATTCGTTCATGTCGAAATATTGCTGCCATTATTTGACGGAATAAAGTCGCAAAGTATTGCAGCTGTTGTAATACGGAGAGCAATAGTTTACGTCCGGTAGAGCAGAACTTTGCGCAAGCCCTGTTTGGGGATCGGGGGCGGAGGGTAGTGGAGCCCCGCATGTCACGGGGCTCCGGGTTATCGAGCTTCTAATGAACGACGATCAGAAGGCGCTGGAAACGCGCGGACTGCCCAAGCCAGTGCACTGGTCCCAGCCAATTCCGGCCGGCGAGCCATTGCTGCCTGTGGTGACGTCAAAGAAGTACTGGTGATACTGAGTGGTCCGATAGTACGAGTAGGTCCGGAGTAGTTCGTTGGTGGTGCGATTGACGAAGCGACCGGCAAAGTTGGTGTATCCGGCCAGCAAGGGCGAGGCCAGGCTGGTTCCACCCACCGTGCACCAGCCTCCGCAGGCTGTCGTGCTGTATACGGCTGCGCCCGAGGCGGGACTGGCGTCGGCTGACCAGTCGGGGGTGCCGCGATGCACACCTGTCTTGGCAACTACCGGCTGCTGATAAGGAGGCAGAGGCTCGTACTGGCTGAGTCCGCCGCCGCTGCCGCTCCAGCAAGCCTCACCGGTGAAATTACCGGAGCTGCGCTGGACGGTGGTGCCACCCGCTGAGATTACGTTCGGGGAAATGCTGGGATACGCCGGCCCTAGTCCGCTGTCGCCAGCCGAGCCGAAGTACACAATGCCGTTCTGAGTAAACATGGAGTCATACTGGAGTTCGCAGTTTCCTGCGCCGCACCAGTTTTCGCCACCGTTGTAGGTCCAGCTATTGCTGATTTCGCCAGCCCCGAAGTTAGAGGCAATGTAGGTCGCCGCATTGCTTTCTGCGCCATCACCCAGGGGATCGCTGCAGAACTCGGAGACGATGATCTGCGCATTGGGAGCCATGGCGTGAGCGTACTCGACGTCAAGGGCCGTCTCCAGATCCCAGCCGGAACCATCACTGGACGGGCAGGATCCGCAGGCGCAATTGAAGGTGATGGTCGCCGCGGGCAAGCCCCATTGCGCGTTGAAGGTGTTGAAGTCAGCTTGCAACGTGCTGTTATGACCATAGTCGACCACCGCGATGGCTTTCGATCCACCCACCGCTACCGGCGATCCGCTGCGCGGACATCCGGGTGTAAGCGTGGTTTCCCCGTAAATGCAGGCCAACGAACCCGGGTTCTCCGCATTGGGATTGGGATTGTTGGCGGGAATGACGGTGGCCGGCTTGAAGATGTAGAGAGGTGTACTCACCTTCAGATTTGGCAGACCCCGCGTGCTGGGTGGCGCAACAATGGTACCCGCCTCCTGGGCAAACGCACTCATCGTCAAACACACGGCAATGGCCGTGACGATCAGTAAAAACGAGCTTCTCCTCATTATGAAATTCTCCTCACGAACAGGACTCCTATAAAGTCTCTGCACCTATGAAGACCATGCGTCCTGCGGCATTCGCAAAGTCGTGGTTTGATGGACTGAAGGCCCGCAGCCAGTCCGATTGGAAGTGGGGATCCGCGCTGGAAAATGCAACACGGTCGCATATGTAATTCTTGCGTCATGTTAGGAGCGCTTCTGCAACGGGTCAAAGTAGTAGTTCGCTGGCGGCCAGATTCTGTTGCGATCGCTCGCTGGCGAGCTGGTGTCTACGAATGTGGTTGGGCAATCCACAGCGTGAGAATGCCTGGCCGCAGATGGGACAGAGATCGCGGGCAAAATTCTGAGTGAAAAAATAGCCCTGTTCCATGAATCTGCAGACCCCTTTCGAGGCGTTGCCGCCTAGTTGGGCCGAGCATCACGCGCCTTCACGGTAGCGCGGCGGTCGAACTACTACCATCCACTAGTATCAAGAATCTATTTCGGGAATCTGACAATTCCCAAAGGTGGAACGAGTAGGCCGATAGGTGCCGGAGATCGGCTTTCAAATTGCCGAGAAAATTCGTGTCGATGTGGCCGACGTTCGGCTCCCACAGGCCGACGCCGCTATGCCACTGCCGTGCCGAATCACCATAATTGCCAGCCTGCAAAGGCAAGCTTTCCAACCCAACTGAAGCCGGCTTGGAGAGTGTGGCCTTCAACCGTGCTGCCTGGCTCCTGGGTTACTGTTTACGATTGATTAACCGATTAATTACAGAGAACGTATTTACAAATCACGCGGATAGGGGCACAATTTTGTCTGCAGTCAGGCAGTTCTGGGGGAGGGCTGCCTTCCGGGCGCTCTGCGGTTCATTCCGTAGAGCGCTCTCGATTTTGGGGCTCGGAATGGAAGCGGCAACTCTGCCCAGGAAGCAAGTGCCGCACCGCATCTCGTTGACGGCTATCGCTCGTCCTCGTTCATCTGCCCTGGCGAGCCGCGGCCTGCGGCTGGCGGCGCCCGGTTTGCGTCCTGCAGCATCTCTGTGCATCTAATCTGAATATCGGGATGTTACGATGAATCAATGGGCCCGCCGAGCCTTTGGCGGGGCTCAAATGAGCTCCCGCAGGAGGAAGAATGGCAAGTAATGCAATTGTAGAAGTAACGGATGCGAACTTCGATCAGCTGGTGCTGCAATCGGAGCAGCCGGTCATCGTTGATTTCTGGGCGACGTGGTGCGGCCCCTGCCGCGCGCTGGCGCCGATCGTGGATGAAGTAGCGCAGAGCTACAACGGCCGGGTCAAGGTCGGCAAGATGGACGTGGACAAGAACGCTGCCACCCCGCAGCGCTACGGCGTGCGTGGTATTCCGACACTGCTGGTTTTCAAAGGTGGCCAGGTGAAGGAGCAGATCGTGGGCTATGTTTCCCGCGACGTGATCGAGAAGGCACTCGAAAAGAATTTATAAGCTTGCGGTCATTCGCAGGTGAAGGCGCGGCATCCGGCCGCGCCTTTCTATTTTCGTCATATCCCACATTGTGGGTGCTTATCGATTAACGCCAGGATGAGCCGCAAACGGCCAGCTCACGCCTGGCGATCTCACGGCTTTCCCCCAAGCCGCTTCGATTCCGGTTACTGATTAGGGTTAATCACGGTGTGGTCGCTGGTTCCATTCACGTCCGGCGCTGCCGTCCGATCGGGGACTGTACGGTTAGGGCTTCCCACGCCGGTGGAGTTGGCCGGTCTGGCGACATCCGGTCCGACAACGGTGGCGTCGGGAGCGGTTTTGCCGCTCGCAGGACCGACACTTGTTGTAGCGCTCGCTGGCGCGTTCACGTGGTTATCAGCGGCATCGGGCGCGACGCGCCCGGTATCGGTGGTATCCGGTCTGGCGGTGGTTGTTGGGGACATGGGAGCCGTCGCCGGCATTCTAGCCGCAGGGCCCATGTGTCCGACGGTCGAGCCGGCTCCGGTGGTGGGTCCCACTCCACGGCTGCGTTGGGCAAAGCTCAAGCTCGTGGCCAGTGCGAGCAACATTCCACACATCAAGATTCGCTTCATATCTGTACCTCCGCGAAATCGTTGTTTTGACCTGCGGGCAGTCCAGCACACAACCCTGTCATGCACGACTGTTGCAGGGACTCTCGCCCCGGGAGTGTAGGTAGCAAGGGTGTGGCCAGAAGCTAAGCCCAAGCAAACACTGGTCTTGTGAGTGTTGGTTCAGCACCTCGGCCGGAAAGTTTTACCCTTGCCGGGCAGATTGCGCCAAAGCGGAGTTGAGTAGAACCGCAACTCCCACACACGCGGAGCTGGTAGACAACCCTTCGGCGATCCGACCTCGCTCCGGAATAGCAACCTCTTGTGCCTTGGTTATCATGGTTTGACCATGGCCAGGCGCATCGTCTTCGCGGTGTGGGGATCGCTGGGGGACTTGCATCCCTACCTGGCGATTGCTCGCGAGTTGCAGGCTCGCGGACACCGTTGCGTGATCGCGACTACCAACTTCCATCGCCAACGCGTAGAGGCCGCGCAACTGGAATTTGCGCCGCTGGGTCCGCATCTCGACGCCGACCCGGTGCTGATGAAGAACAGCATGCATCTGCGCCGCGGACCTCGCGCCCTGCTGCGCGATATCGTGATTCCCTACAGCCGGCAAAGCTTCGCCGAGACGATGGAGGCGATCCAAGGTGCTGACCTGCTCATCACCCATCCCATCACCTATGGCGCACATCTGGCTGCGCAGAAGTCGGGGATCCGTTGGGCCTCGACCGCGCTGGCTCCGATGGGGATGTTCTCGGTATACGAAGGTTCGGCGCGCACGCAGTCGCCGGAACTGGCGAAGCTGGAGTGGGGCCATGGCTCGATCGCGCGTTGATGAAGATCGCCCGCTTCACTACCGGCCGATGGACGGCGCCGATCGTGAAATTACGCAGCGAGCTCGGCATTCCTTCCGAAATGAATGCGATCCTCGAAGGACAATTCTCACCGCATCTGACGCTCGCGCTTTTCTCGCCGGTGTTCGGGCAGCCGCAGCCGGACTGGCCTCCGAACACCGTCATTACCGGCTTTCCCTTCTACGATGAGCCGGCGGAGATGGATACTGCGCTGCGAAATTTCTTAACTGACGGCGAGGCGCCGGTGGTGTTCACGCTGGGGTCAGCGGCCTCGATGGCGCCGGGCAAGTTCTTCGAAGAAAGCTTGGCGGCGATCGCAAAACTGAGGTGCCGGGCGATCCTGATCGTCGGACTGTACGCGCCGAATCAGTTTCGCGAAGGGCTTCCGCCAGGGGTCGCAGCTTTCCCTTACGCGCCGTATGAGCAGCTCTTCCATGCCGCGGCGGTGACGGTTCATCACGGGGGCATCGGCACCACGGCCCCGGCGCTGCGCTCCGGGCGTCCGGCACTGGTTGTGCCCTTCGCCTTCGATCAGCCGGACAATGCAGCGCGCGCAAAGAAGCTGGGCCTCGCGCGCAGCATTTTCATTCATCAATACAACGCAGCGACGGCTGCGCGCGAGCTCGAGCCGCTGCTGCACGACGCAAATTATGCCAAGGCGGCAGCGTCAATAGGAGAGCAGATCCGCGCTGAAGAGGGGGCGCACCTGGCTAGTGATGAACTGGAGAAGCTGCTGGCGAAATGATGCAATCGTCCTGCGGGCAGAGCGGTGACATTGGCGCCGCCGTCCCGGATGCGGACGGATCCCGCGACTCCCGTCCGGGCAAGCGCGGCGACGCCTGTCACGACATTGCCGGAATTCTCCGACTACCAGCGATCCGTTTTGACCTACGGCTTCGGCGGCGACTGCGCCCCGCTCGAGCCGCTGGCTGGGCACTTGCTGGTTCCTCTACCGATACCTTGAACATCGATCGAGGAGCTGCCCGCCTTACCGCTGTTTACATTGCCCGCGACCTGCACCGGTTCTCCCACATGCTGCGCCAGCTTTGAGGTATTGGCGGTCGGAGGGATGTTCAGCTTGTACGTGGTACCGGCCGTATCGGTGATGGTGTAATTCGGGTCGCTGCCGCCCAGGCAGCCCTCGGTAATAGGCGCATTCGCGGCGGGATCTTGCGATCCGGCCTGCGTTCCACCTGGCGTGGTGTTCTGACCGGCGCTGCCGGGCATCGA
Organism: uncultured Acidobacteriaceae bacterium; assembly: GCA_963698845.1. Taxonomy (GTDB): domain Bacteria; phylum Acidobacteriota; class Terriglobia; order Terriglobales; family Acidobacteriaceae; genus Bog-257. Next base: position 345,050 of record CAVOSH010000002.1, on the reverse strand, counting down.
GGGTTGCGATTGGCTCGCCCCGGGCATCTGCGAACTCGGGTTACTGCCGGGCTGTTGTGCCGCTGCCCAGGTCAACGTCGCCAGCATGAATAGGACTGTTACCAACGTTTTCTTCATTTAGGAAACCTCCATCCAGAGTTCTGCGCAGCAACGCTTCTTGAGAGTAGGACCGGCGCAGACGGATGCACGTTAGAGCGTCGTGATCGCGGTAGGTTTGCCTCGTTTCCGGCAGATCATTCTGCAGCTCTCGTCGCAGGCGAGTTGCTAGACCTAAATGGAGGACCCAAAACTCATTCGCAAGTTAATGAAGGATTGAAGTGGTTATCACAATTCACGTTGGCCGCACATCTGTCGCCTTTATGGTGTGATCTCGTACACCAATCCGTAGTTGTGCACGCCGCCTCCCGATGTCGTGCCCCAAAGATTGCCGTTGCTGTCCATCACCATCCCGTCATAGGGAGTTGCTCCCTCGCCCTGTCCGCTGAAGCTGTGCAGCAGCGTGTAGGTCCAGGATCCATCCACCAGCGACATCTTGAAGGCCTCGCCCAAGGCGCTCTGGTCGGTGGCCCTGGTGCCATAAAGATTTCCCGCAGCGTCGAAGTTCAGGTTTGTGCCTACGAGCGCTCCGCCGGCATGGATCACCTGCAGGTTCCAGCTCTGCCCCGACGGCGTCAGCTGGAAGATGCTGCCATCGCCTTCCGGTCCTTCCACAGCCGTGCCGCCGTAGAGGTTTCCAGCGCGATCAAACACGACGCCGCATTCGGTCACTAAGCCTTCCATCATCCCGTTGAAGCCGTGGATGACGGTTTCTGTCCAGCCGCCGCCGGACGGCGATAACTCGAAGATGCCGGTTTCCATGCTGCCGTACAGGTTTCCAGCGCCATCAAAAACCACGCCGGCTTCCGGGAAGAATCCATCGTTGCCGCCGGTGAAACTCCACAACGTAGTCTCCGTCCACACGCCGCCGGAACGCGACAGCTTGTACACCGATCCAAAGTTAGCGTTGTCGCCGCTGGTGGTCCCATAAATAGAGCCGGCGGAGTCGAAGATGAGGTCACCGTACTCCGGAATAGCTCCGTCAGCGCCGCCAGTGAAGCGATAGAGGACGGTTTCAATCCAGGGACACAAACTGGTTTTGCACACGGTAGGAGGAGGCGAGAGCCGGAAGACCGTTCCGCAACCGTGAGCGTTGCAGCCGCTGCCGCCGCCCTCGCTGGTGGTGCCGTAAAGCGCTCCATCGGGACCGAACACGACCCGCGATGCGGGGAAGGCGCCGTCCGTCCCGCTGTGAAATTGGTAGAGAACCGTCGGCGCCCAAATACCGTTTCGATAGGTCAGCATGTAAACGGTGCCATAGCCCACGCCATAAAAGTAATTCGTGCCGTAGACGTTTCCATGACCGTCCAAGGTGACGCCGGCATTGGGTACGGCGCCAATCGTGTCCTGATTGAAACTGTAGATCACGTTGAAGGTTTGCGCCTGTGCAGGCGAGGTGAAAAGCGACACCGTGAGGAATGTCACTACTATGGCGGCTGTCCTCGTCATGCGCAATGTAAGCCCGGACGAATTGCGATGAGCCATCATACGAATACCTCTTCCAAGGCCCGGATCCTGTTTCCAGACCCGGGGCGGATTCTGGAATGCCCCTCGGGAAAAGTCATCTTAATTCTGGATTACGAGATAACTGCTTAAGAAGATGACCGCTTGTGACAGCAGGGAGAGAAGCCTTGAGAATCGCTGGAGACGCTGGTGGCGAAATAGCGCGACTTGTCCCAACTTGTGACCAGGCGTTGACATTTGCGGCTATCATGTTCGGCAGCCAGGGCAGGGCCCCGTGGGGCGTCCGCAACTCTCCGCAATCATAGAGATACAAGATGAAGCTATTCGCCACCAAGTCCGTGGAAACGTTGCTGAAGGAATCCGAGGAGACCGGCGAGAACTGTCTGCGCCGCGCGCTCGGTCCGGTTAACCTGCTGACCCTGGGCGTCGGGGCGGTCATCGGCGCGGGAATCTTCGTCATCACCGGGCAGGCGGCGGCACAATTCGCAGGGCCGGCCATCCTGATTTCGTTCGTGCTGGCCGGTATTGCCTGCGCCTTCGCGGGGCTGTGCTACGCCGAGTTCGCCTCGATGATTCCCATCGCAGGCAGCGCCTACACGTACTCGTACGCGACGCTGGGCGAGCTGGTCGCCTGGATCATCGGCTGGGACCTGATCCTGGAATACGCTTTCGGAGCGGCGACGGTTGCGGTGGGCTGGGGCGGTAATCTACGCGCATTTGTGCAGGACCTCGGCTTCAGCATGCCTGCCATGCCGCAGTCGAGTTTCACTTTCTTCGGCACTCCCGTCCGCGTCACTTATGACTACGTCAGCTTTCTGGTGATCGTCGCCATCACGGCAATTCTGGTGGTGGGCATCAAGGAATCGGCCAACTTCACCTCGGCAATCGTATTCCTCAAGGTCGCCGTGGTGCTGGTCTTCGTTGCGCTGGCGACGATGTTCCTGGTGAAGCACAATTGGAAGCCGAATTACTGGCATCCGTTCCTGCCTCCGAACTCGGGGGAGCGCGGAATCTTCGGCTGGTCCGGGGTGCTGCGCGGAGCAGGCGTGGTCTTCTTCGCGTATATCGGGTTTGACGCCGTTTCCACCGCTGCGCAGGAGGCGAAGAATCCCCGGCGCGATATGCCGATCGGCATCCTGGGGTCGCTGGTGATCTGCACAGTCCTGTACATCCTGGTGTCGGGCTTGCTGACGCACATCGTGCCGTATTCGCAGCTCAACGTTTCGGATCCGGTGGTGGTCGGAGTTCGCGTAATGGGCCACCGCTGGGCCACGTTCCTGGTAGAGATCGGCACGCTGGCCGGCCTGTCGACGGTGATGCTGGTGATGCTGCTGGGACAATCGCGCGTCTTCTACTCGATGTCGCGCGACGGGCTGCTGTGGCCGTGGGCCAGCCGGATTCATCCGCGCTTCCGCACGCCGTATATCAGCTCGATGGTGGTCGGCTTGTTCGTCGCGATCCTGGCGATGCTGATCCCGCTGAGCATTCTGGACGAGATGGTGAGCGTAGGCACCCTGCTGGCCTTCATCCTGGTGAGCGCGGGTGTGCTGGTGATGCGCAGAACGCATCCCGGGCTGAACCGTCCCTTCAAGACGCCCTGGGTGCCGCTGGTGCCGATCCTGGCGATTCTGTTCTCCAGCGCGTTGATCATTGGCCTGTCCACCATGACGCAGGTGCGGCTGGTGGTCTGGCTGATCATTGGGCTGATCATCTACTTCACGTACGGGCGCCGGAACAGCAAGGTGCAGCGGGCGATTGAAGATGACGAGATCAGCGGAGCGCCGGAAGGTTCGATGGCGGACTAGGATTGCCGGAGCAGCCGGGCTTTCGCAATCTCTGCGCTCAGCCGGCGACGACAGTCTCGCAGCTCCATCCGCAACAGGTAGGTATTGATTTTCTGGGCGCGCGATCTGGCGATCTGCAGGCGGGCATTGCGGACAGCCTCGATTGCAATCGTGACCCTGTCCTGGAGCGGGTCTTCCAAGCGATCAGTCATAAAAGTCACGATCAGACCCGGCTTGGGTTTCAAGCCAATGTCGGTTAGTGCGGCGTTGATTCAGCAGCCGTGGGCGAATCGATGGCCATCGAGCTGGCGACGTAGTTCAATAATTTCATCCCGGGTTTGGCCGCAGTCGGCCTTGGCTGAGAGGAAGACCTGGTGATTCTTGCCGATGAGGTTCAGCAGCTGCCCTGTCGATGCAGACAAACGGCTGACCAACACCCATACTCGTTCTTCCAGATTTCTTCGATCAGGGCAATATTGAGAGGTCAGGTCCATGACAACTCCTCAGGGCGCAAGAGGAGCCAGCCGGTCTCGGCGGTTTAGACGGCTCTCGGACCACCTTATTTAATTAGATGCTCAAATGGACGATCTTGCAAAGTAGATGTGGGGATCTATAGCTTTTCGCTCATGGCATCCATCGACGGCATCCCATCCAAATTTCGGATGGCGTCCAAGGTTGCGGCACAGGCTTGCCGGGTGGCAGCGGTTCGCCGCATCAACTCAGCGCAGCGCCGGCGGACGAGGATGCTCTCCTCCAGAGCCTGGGAGCAGCGTTGCAGCAGGGAGCCATCGGAATGACTGTCCCCGTCAGGCCCGGACGACATTCCCATCAGCGCATTGAGATTGCGCCGTAGGGATTCATTCTCGGCCAGGAGCTTAGCCACGGCATCGTGCAGCCCGCTCACCTCGGATGAGCTTTCATGGTCAGGGCGCATGTACTCGGTTCGCACCCACTTATCGATTTCTTCCGGAAAGGCAAGCACGCGGCCCTTTTGGCCGGCTCTCGGACGCCGCACCGGGAGGCCTTCGTGCTCCCAGCGCTGCACGGTGCGCACACCTTTGCCCAGATGCTGCGCAATCTCCTTCCACGACGTTAACGCACTTGCCATATCCTCCACCTGCTTGAGGCCGCAAACCAGAATGATCGTGCGTCGGACCGGCAACTTCCTAAGGGAATTATATTCCCACGCATCCCAGCTTTTGATGCTGGGGAACTTAGCACAGATGTCTTTCCGAGGGAAGAATTTATTGCAAGCGTTGTGGAGGGACGGTCGAGGTGGTCAGCGGCTGGTGCTACAATCGCCCGCATCTTCGTTCAGCACCTGATGATGGAACCGAGCCGTGAGTGGAACGACCCAGGTCTGATTACGGCTGTGGCAGGTGCTTTCAGAGGAGTTTCCGTATGAGCGCTGCTGTCCCTTTGCCGCCTATCGAAGAGAAGCCGCTTTCCGAAGCCGAGCGCGTAGTCGACACCTTCATCGCGCCCACCAAGACCTTCACCGACCTGCGCCGCAGTTCGAACTGGCTGGTCCCGGCGGTGATCCTGGTTCTTTCCAGCCTGGCCGTAGTCTACGTGGCGCAGGTCAGAATCGGTTTCGCGAAGATCGTCGACACGCAGATCCAGATGCAGCCTAAGGCGGCGGACCGCCTGGATAAGTTGTCCCCGGATGACCGCGCCAAACAGATGCAGTCCATCATCAAGGCGAACCAGGTGATCTCTTACTGCTTCTGGGTCATCCTGCTGATTTTCCTGCTTATCGTGGCGGCGGTGCTGCTGGGCACCTTCAACTTTGGGCTGGGAACGGAGTTGACCTTCAACCAGTGTATTGCGGTTACGATGTACACCTCGCTGCCCAGCGTGATCAAAGGAGTGCTGGCCATCGTGATCATCCTGCTGGGAGCAACCGACAATTTCACCTTCCAGAACCCCATTGCCAGCAACCTGGGCGGTCTGGTAGATCCCAGCTCTCATTTTCTCTACGCCTTCTTGACTTCCATCGACATATTCACCATCTGGACATTGCTGCTGGCCGGTATTGCCTTCTCCTGCCTGACCAAAGTGAAGCGCGGCACCTGCATGGCGGTGGTCTTCGGGTGGTGGCTGGTGTTTGTCCTGGGGGCTTCCGGCATCGGGGCGGCTTTCTCGTAAGAAACGCCGGCCGCCAATCTGGATTTCCGCATCTGTTCTGTTTGAGATTGGCTCCGAAGGACGGCCACTTGCTCCTGGCGGAGAGTTTCGAACACAGGACTCCTGTGAACGCGAGTTCCTGATATATACTTCGATTGTTCTCGTTTTTATACTTCCGCCGTAGGCTGGCGGATCGGGGACCGCTCCTCTTTTATATTCCCCGGAAGTTTCATACTGATGGTTTCGAGTCAGGCCACTTGTCGTGTCTAGGAACAGGACTGAGTCGCCGGTGCTCTTAGATTTCATACCCCCGGCGCACATTATTCCGACCGCAGACCCCCAGGTTTGGCCATGGGAGGTGTGGCGTGGATCTATTTCTCATACGGTTCTTATTTGTCATTGTTACCGCACTATCTTGTTATGAACTGCAGCCCCTCGGGCTGGGCCGCATGGCCGCCGCAGGCGTGGGCGTGCTCTTCGGAGCTGCCGTGGTCCTGTTTGAAATTCGACTGCGTCAGGTAAGCCTGAAGCGGCTGATCGGCGCCGTCATCGGCAGTATCCTCGGCATTATCGGCGCGTATCTCTTCAGCCTGGTTATCCACAACAGCCTTAAGCCGGGATCGACGCAGAGCTTTCTGCAGCTCTTCGTCATGCTGCTGATGGCCTACATCGGCCTGATCGTCGGCGCAGGCAAGGGCGACCTGCTGAACCTGGCAGCGCTGGGCGGCATCTTTGGCGGCGAAAAACAGGCCAAGCGCAGCTACAAAATTCTGGACACCTCGGTCATCATCGATGGCCGCATCGCCGACATTGCCGAAACCGGCTTCCTCGATGGCATCATCGTCATCCCGCAGTTCGTGCTGCGCGAGTTGCAGCTGGTGGCCGACTCCGCCGACTCCATGAAGCGTAACCGCGGCCGCCGCGGGCTCGACATTCTGCAACGCATCCAGAAGATCGCAACCCTGTCGATCCAGATCGTGGAAGATGACTTCCCCGCCGTCCGCGAAGTCGACCTGAAGCTGATCGAGCTGGCGAAGGTTTATGAAGGCAAGATCGTCACCAACGACTTCAATCTAAATAAAGTCGCACAGCTTCAGGGCGTTGAAGTGCTGAACATCAACGAGCTGGCGAACTCGCTGAAGCCGATCGTGCTGCCCGGCGAGATCATGAAGGTCTTCATCCTGAAAGAAGGCAAAGAGTACAACCAGGGTGTCGCCTACCTCGACGACGGGACCATGGTGGTGGTCGACAATGCACGCAAGATGATCGGCAAGACCGTCGACATCTCGGTGACATCCGTGTTGCAGACCACGGCCGGCAAGATGATCTTCGGCAAGTTCGATGAGCGCGGCATGACCGGCACCCGCCCGGAAGTGCGGACGGAGCCGAGGCCGATGGATCCCCGTCCGGATATGCCGCGGCCGGATGTGCGTAAGTCAGGACCAACGCCGGCAGCTGTGAGTGAAGGAATCAAGCCGGAATAGGCAGCCTTGAATTGCGCATGCAGCGTTATGCGGCCCGCGTGGGACTCCGTTCTATCAGGTGTCGTCCTGAACGCAGCTGTCCCCGGCTTTGCGACACCGGAGTCGAAGGACCCCTACCGTCACAATCAATCCTTCCGGTCATAGCGGTCCTTCGACTCCGCGCGCCAACACCGGGCGCGCTCCGCTCAGGATGACACTTTGAATTGGGGACACGCGCGGTTTCGCAAGGTAAAGATCCGTGATGCGGCCTTACTTCCTCCCCGGCGCCTTTGGAGCGATCGCGTAATACAACAGTCGCTAGTTACTAGTCGCCAGTTGCTAGTCGCTAATTGCCAGCTGCTAAACTGGAATACAAGCCCATGAACTCATCAATTCCTACCGATACCGAAGCACCCGTCATCAGTACGATCCGCGAGATCGGACAGCACGAGGGCCAGACCGTCACCATTCGTGGCTGGCTGTACAACCTGCGCGCCAGCGGCAAGCTCATCTTTCCGATTTTCCGCGATGGCAGTGGCATCATCCAGGGCGTCGTCGCCAAGCAGCAGGTTTCGCCCGAACTGTTCGAGGCCATCAAAGGCCTGACCCAGGAGTCCAGCGTCATCGTTACCGGGAAGGTTCGCGCCGACCAGCGCGCCCCTGGCGGATATGAACTTGACGTCACCGACGCGCAGATCATGCAGCGCGTGAATCCGGACGATCCCTACCCGATTACGCCGAAAGAGCACGGCGTCGACTTCCTGATGGAACACCGGCACCTGTGGCTGCGTTCGCCGCGCCAGGCCGCGATTCTACGAGTGCGCGCCGAAATCATCAAAGCCGCGCGCGACTTCTTCGACGATCGTGGATTTACCCTGACCGATCCGCCCATCCTGACGCCGGCCGCCTGCGAAGGAACCACCACGCTCTTCCCGGTCGACTACTTCGAGGAGCAGGCCTTCCTCACGCAGTCGGGCCAGCTTTACATCGAAGCGACGGCGATGGCGTTGGGCAAGGTCTACAGCTTCGGCCCGACCTTCCGCGCCGAGAAGTCGAAGACGCGTCGTCACCTGACCGAGTTCTGGATGGTTGAGCCCGAGGTCGCGTATTTGCAGCTCGACGGGTTGATGGAGCTGGCTGAGCAGTTCATCACTTTCATCGTCACACGCTGTTTGGAGAAGCGACGGCCGGAGCTGGAAACGATTGGCCGCGACCTCGCGAAGCTGGAAAAGATCGCGACGCCCTTCCCGCGGATTTCGTACGACGACGCGGTTAAGATGTTGCAGGAAGGTCACGCCAAGGGTCTGGTCGAAAACAAATTCGAGTACGGTGGCGACTTCGGCTCACCTGACGAGACTTACATCTCGTCGCAGTTTGATCGTCCGGTCATGATTCATCGCTATCCTGCTGTGGTGAAGGCGTTCTACATGGAGCCTGATCCGGAGCGGCCCGACCTGGCGCTGTGCGTCGATGTGCTGGCGCCCGAGGGCTACGGCGAAATCATCGGTGGCTCGCAGCGTATGGCGTCGTACGAGCTGCTGCTGAAGCGGATTCACGAGCACGAGCTGCCGGAAGAAGCGTTCAAGTGGTATTTGGATCTGCGCAAGTTCGGCGGAGTGCCGCACGCGGGCTTCGGCATGGGTATTGAGCGCGCAGTGGCCTGGATCTGCGGCCTGGAACATGTGCGCGAGACCATTCCCTTCCCGCGCATGCTGCACCGGTTGTATCCGTAGGCGAATAACTGGGCGTTTATACTGACATGGAATGCGGTTTGAATGGGACCCGCGCAAAGACGCAGCCAATCAACGCAAACACCGTGTCAGCTTTCGAGAGGCGACCACAGTTTTTGGTGCTCCACTGGCAACGACGTTTCCGGACACAGATCATTCGAATTCCGAGCAACGTTTTCTAACGATTGGCGCTTCGGCTAGTGGGCAGATAATGGTTGTGGCGCACACGGAAGACGAACAAACCATCCGCATCATTAGTGCGCGGCCGGTTACAAGGTTCGAACAAGAATTTTATGAAGAAGCCTACTGAACGGCGAAAACCCGACGCTCTGAAGCCGGAGTACGATTTTGCTTCAATGAAAGGCGGGATTCGCGGCAAATACTACGCCCGGTACCGCAGCGGAAGTAACGTTGTCCTGCTCCAGCCTGACGTTGCCGAGGCCTTTCCGAGCGAGGACGCAGTGAACGAAGCGCTGCGGGGTGTTTTGCGCACAACCCGTTCCGTACGGAAGATTGGTGGGCTGCCTGATCGTGCGCTCAAGCCACCTTCTGGCGCATCGAAGCGGCGCCGCTAACCTCCAGGAACGTTTATGGCGACTAGTCCGATCACGAAACCGTTACAGAACATTGAAACCAAGCACATCCGTATCATCGGTGTGCCGCTCGATCTGGGCCAATCGCGTCGCGGCGTCGACATGGGTCCTTCCGCCATGCGCGTTGCCGGCCTCGAAGCCAAGCTGGAAGCGCTGGGCTACGACGTCGAGGATGGCGGCAACGTCCCGGTTGCCATGCTTGAGACCGAGGCCGAAGGCGATCCTCATGCGAAGTATCTAACCGAGATCACCGAGACCTGTTCGGCGCAGGCTGAGTTGGTGATCAAGACGCTCGAGAGCGGACAGATCCCGCTCACTTTGGGCGGCGACCACTCCATCGCGGCCGGCACCGTTTCCGGCGTCGCCGAGTTTTATCGCCGCAGAAATCAGCGCGTCGGACTGCTTTGGATCGATGCGCACAGCGACATCAACACGCCCGAGACCTCGCCCAGTGGCAACGTGCACGGCATGCCCCTGGGCGCCATCATGGGCCTGTTCAAGTCGCCCCTCACCGATCTTTACGGCTTCAGCCCCAAGGTGCGTCCGGACAACTGTGTGCTGCTCGGCATCCGCGACGTCGATGAGCACGAACGCGAAAACATTCGCAAGTCCGGCGTGCATGTCTTCACCATGCGCGACATCGATGAGCGCGGCATGCGCGCGGTGATGGAAGAAGCGCTGCGCCTGGTGGGCCGCGGCACGGTCGGCTATCACATTTCCCTGGACCTGGACTGGATCGATCCCGAGGATGCGCCCGGCGTCGGAACCCCGGTGTGGGGCGGGGCGACCTATCGTGAGGCTCACCTGGCGATGGAGATCATCGCAGACCACGGGCGCATGCTGAGCTTTGAACTCGTCGAAGTCAATCCGGTGCTCGACGAACGCAACCAGACAGCCGAACTGGCGGTCGAGCTGGCGCTGTCGGCCTTCGGCAAGAAGATCATGTAAAGCGTTCGCTTCATCGGGTGCCCCATCCTCCTCCGCCTCTTTTGCGGAGAGGGTGGGCGAAATGCAGCCACTCTTCCGTAGTAAAGATCCTTATGAGCTCTAACCAATCCCTCTCTGCGCAGCTTGTCTTCCCGCCGCTGCCGCAGTTGCGCAGCACTCAAGTCTTTGGTCAGACAATCAAGTACTACGATGTGGGATCGGGGCCGCCGTTGTTGCTGGTTCACGGCATCGGCGGAGATGCCGACGAATGGGCCTTCTGCTTCGAACCACTACGCCAATCGTACCGGGTGATCGCCCTTGATCTGCTGGGCTTCGGACGCTCTGACAAGCCGCTGATTGACTACACGATCGCGGGATTCGTTGAGGTGGTGGAAGGGTTCCTGCGGGCTTTGAAGATTGAACGGGCGGTGGTGCTTGGAGAATCGCTGGGTGGATGGATTGCGTCGGCGTTCGCTCTGAAATTTCCAGAACGCGTGGAGAAGCTGATCCTGGTGGACGCGGCCGGCGTGTGGGGCGATATCGCCGGGCTGCCGATCGACGTGAGAGTGTCCACTCGGGCGCATCTGCGCGAGGTGTTTCATCTTCTGTTCTACGACAAGCGGCTGGCGACCGATTTACTGATTGACCTGGCTTATCAACTGCATCTGGAGCGCGGCGACGGCCACACCATCGATAGTGTGCTGCGAAATCAGCAGGGTGGGCGCGAGCGCCTCGATGATGCCATTGGGCAGTTAAGCGTGCCGACGTTGATCGTGTGGGGCGAGCAGGATGAGATGATGCCGCTGTCCGTCGGGCGAAACCTGCACCGGCTCATCCCCGGGTCGAAGCTGGAAGTGATTCCGCAGTGCGGGCATTTGCCCGCGTTGGAGAAGCCTGGGGAATTTGCAGGACGGGTGTTGGAGTTCCTCGGGTGAGGCCTGTCGTCCCTGAAGGGACTCGAGATTGTTATCCATGCCCACCCACCCCTGAAGGGGTGGGCTAAGCTCTTCCGTCTCGCTGCGCGAGACTCGATTTGGTGTGGTCTGCTCATAACGCTCCAAGGACCCTTTTTCATTGGAGCCATGGCTAGGCGAGCCTGTCATTGCAACCAGGACTGCGCGAGTTTGTCACCGTAACCAGGACCGGGCGAGTTTGTCATCAGGCCGACCTCTGAATGCGCTTCCCGCAGAACACGGCCGATCTTCCGGCAGCGACGCGTTTCATTTCGCCCCTCCGGATGAGCCAGATGTTCCGACAACTTGAACTCAAAATCCTCCGTGCCCTCCGCGCCTCCGTGGTGAATCTCCACCGATACACGCGCTCCCCGAAAACCGTGCTATAGTTCGGGCAATTGCTCCCAGGCCACTCCACAGGCGCTCTCAACTGGAGTTGCCGCCTCAAATATCCTGGAGGGACCACGATGTCCAAGCGCATTATCTTCTGTGCTGACGGAACCTGGAACGACGCCGCCACCAGTACCAACGTTTACAAAATCTTCAAGGCGATGAACTTCACCGCGGAGCAATGTCCCATCTACGACGACGGCGTAGGAGCGGACGGCAATCCCATCACCCACTTCCTGGGCGGCGCCTTCGGTGAGGGTCTCGATCAGAAAATCAAAGATGGCTACACTCGCATCTCTCATCTTTACGAGCACGGCGACTCGATCTACCTCTTCGGGTTCAGCCGCGGCGCCTACACGGCGCGCTGCCTGGGAGGAATGATTGTGGCCTGCGGCCTGCCCACGCAGCACACCGACGATAATCTGACGGAGCTGGCCTACAACGCTTATCGCGAGCATGATCCGGCGCAGAAGCAAACCTTGATGGCCAGGTTGAAAACGACCTATGCGGTCGAGAACGTCGATATCACCATGATCGGGGTGTGGGACACGGTGGGCTCGCTCGGCATTCCGGCCATCTTCGGCGGCATTGATATGCTGCGCTACAATTTTCTCGATACCAAGCTGCACCCCTGCGTGAAGAATGCTTACCACGCTGTCTCCATCGACGAGCGGCGCAGCGAGTTTCCGGCAACCCTGTGGTCCGGTCCTCCGGTGCCGGGGCAGACCGTCGAGCAAGTTTACTTCACCGGCGTGCATTGCGATGTGGGCGGCGGCTACCCGGAGACAGGCCTGTCGGACATCACGCTAGGCTGGATGATGTGCAAGGCGGCTGCGCTGGGAGTGGACTTCGATCCCGCCGTTTACGCCATGTACGCCAATGTCGACGCCAAGCACGCGCTCGATGAGAAGCACGAGTCCTGGTCGGTGCGGTGGGGCTTCCCCAATCCCCGCGCGATTGCCGACGATGCCTGCATCAGCAACAGCGTGCAGATTCGACTGCAACATGATGCTTCGTACATTCCGACGAATATCAAGTGCAAGGCGGGAGTGCTGGCCTCGAGCTGCAGCGTGGTTTCGGTGGTGACGGTGGCCAGCGTGGCGGGAGCTACCGCGGGTGGAGCAAGCAGTTAGAAATATAGCGGGAGCCGGCAACGCGGGCCTGAAGGCCCACGCTTCCTACTTAACTACCGTGACTTGGAATTCCACCGGAATGGTGCGCGGAGGATAGCAGGCGCTGTGATCGCACGCCTGGAAGCGCAGAGTTCCCTTCACCGGATAGGTGCCGGCGGGCGCGTTTGCCGGCGCTTTAACGGAGGCGTCGATGGCGAAGTCGCCGCTATAGACGTTCAGCTTCTCATCGCCGGAGAAAGCGAAACTCACGTTCTGCCCGGCTGGATACTTCACCTCCCCAAGCGTTACCGGAGCAACCGGCTCCAGCTTGAGCACTGTGGGAATCAGCAGTGGCGAGTTGGGAGTATGTGAGTTGATGTGATATTCGGAGCCGACACGGAAAGCCAGATTCACATCCTTGGTCGCCCCAGGACGTAGCTGCACGCCCCCTACGGGAGCCATGATGACGTAGGGCTTTTCATCGGTGGATTGAGCCAGCAGCCATCCGGCGAGAAGGAAAGCCAGAGAAACAAGAAGGACAAAACGCTTCATCTAGGTAGTCTCATGTCGGGAGGCTCAGGAGGTACCGGCTTGGGCTGGACCTGGGCCTGGTTCTGCTGCACCGTGGCGGGTCTCATGGGCGAGCCGGAGTCGGTTGACAACGTCTTCTTCACGTCATCTTCAATGTCTTTGCGATCCAGCAGTCCGGTCAACTTATCGACGACGGCGCCGTTGCGTCCGATGAAGAATGTGGTCGGCAGATACTGAACGTCGCCGTAGTCGTCAGAGACTTTATCGGTGCCGATCAGCACGGTGTAATTCACTCCCAGATCCTGGGCGAACTTGGCGATCGCAGCTGGCTCGGAGTCGTCCATGGCAACGCCCAGAATGACTAGCCCATCCTTGGCATACTGCTTTTGCAGGTCGACGAACCAGGGCATTTCAACTTTGCAGGGAGGGCACCAGGTGGCCCAGAAATTCAGCAGGACGGCTTTGCCGCGATAATCTGAGAGTTTGACCTTTTGCCCGTCCAGGGTAAGCAGGCTGAAGTCTGGAGCTTCAACCCCCTTGATGTCGCCCACTAGCTTCATCGGACCATGGGTACGGCCAGTGCGGTCGAGATACTTGCCGCTCGCCAGCATGGCGAGGACTGCCACCGTTAGAGCCACGAACACCAACGCGTTTCGTTTCACAAAGATACCTTTACAACGCGAACCGGTTTAAAAAGCCTAAATAGCCGGAGAGCAGGCGCAGGTTGTTCAAGAAAATCAAGACTCCGATGGCGATTAGCAGTATACCGCTGAGGACCTCCACGGTGTGCAAGTGTTTACGGAAACGCCCATAAAAAGCCAGAAACCGATCCACTCCCAACGAGGTCAGAAGGAAGGGCACGGCCAGGCCCATGGAATAAACTGCCAGCAGCACAACCCCTTTCATTACAGTCCCCTGGGCGCTGGCCAAAACCAGAATTGTGGCCAGAATAGGGCCAATGCAGGGTGTCCATCCGAAAGCAAAAGCGAAGCCTACGGCAAAGGATCCGAACGCGCTGGAGCTTCCCTTCACATCATGCATGCGCTTATCGGCATAGAGCGCCTTGATCTTCAGTATCCCTGTGAGATGTAACCCGAAGATGATGACGATTACGCCGGCGATCTTCGACAACAGCGAGTGATATTCATTGACGACCTGGCCGACGCCGGTAGCGACTGCTCCGAGGGCGATGAAAACAACGCTGAAACCCAGCACAAAGGTAACGGAATGCAGCATCACCGTGCCCAGGAGGCGACGTTCGGAGGACTGCAATTCTTCCACGCTGGCGCCCGAAATGAGAGACACGTAACCCGGTACCAGCGGTAGCACGCAGGGCGAAAGGAAAGAAAGAAGTCCCGCCAGAAATGCAGCGAGCGGCAACGGCAGGTTATGCATAAGTTATTGTAACAACGCTGGTAGGGCCTTGAGTGTTATGAACGTGTAACAAAATATCTTCCCGCCTCAGCTGGCTCTTTCCTAAGGTTAGGACGTTGAGGGGCGGCAAAAGTTACGCTAAAGTTTGTGAATTCACCGCAACCTGTTTCTGCGGCAGGACGATGGTGGGCTTGCGCAAGCCCGACCAGGTTTCCGAGATGACGATGGAGTCTGAAGGATTGTGCGGATCGTATTTCACTGACGCCGGTAATCCCAGCCGGCAGGAGTACAGGTCGATGAACTGCCGCAGATGGGTTACGTCCTGCGAGGCTTCGTAGGTCACGCCGGCGACGTCATAGTTGTAAACCAGCAGGATCATCAGCTGCCCGGTCTGGTCGTCTTCCAGTTCCAGAACATCGATCACATTGCCGTCGAGGATGCGGCCGCCTCGCGTCAAGTCGGTGCGGCGTTCCTTCTCCAGCTGCTCGGGAGGCTTCTTGTTTTTGCGGGACAGCAGGGCGTAACCGATGATGGCTGCGGTTGCACCGAAGGCGAGCACGGGATAGAGCTTGACCGAGTTCATGGGTTTACCGGTAGCGTTGAGATGAAGATAGCGGGAGAGTGGTCGCAAGGAAACAGGAAAATTGAGGACGGATTAGAACGTTCGTTCCGAGGGAGCGGAAAGCTTGGGCAAGAAAATAAATATGTCATGAGCGCAGGATCGCGACGTTTGCGATCCGGAGTCGAAGGACCGCTGTCGCCGATAAATCCGGTGCCCCATCCTCGTCGCCCGATTTTGGCGTCAGGGTGGAGCAGGTGGCTTTTACATTCGCGAAGTTCA
Organism: uncultured Acidobacteriaceae bacterium; assembly: GCA_963698845.1. Classification (GTDB taxonomy): domain Bacteria; phylum Acidobacteriota; class Terriglobia; order Terriglobales; family Acidobacteriaceae; genus Bog-257. The sequence goes on along the minus strand of CAVOSH010000002.1, from coordinate 329,665 downwards.
TCGTGAGGGTAGGGGTCCTTCGACTCCGCGGCGCCAGAAGATGGCGCTGCTGCGCTTGATTTCATAACGACGTTGGCTCGATCGGCCGAGTACTCTGAGTTTGCGTAAGACCAGGGGCTCGGGGAGGGAGCCAACGCGATGTTGATTATAGGTTGTGATTATCACCCTGGGTTTCAGCAGTTAGCGATTTTTGATACGGCAACCGGCGAAGTGAGCTACCGGCGCTTGCCGCGGGCCGAGGTAGAAGAGTTTTACCGGGGCCTGAGCGAGCCGGCGCTGGTGGGCATGGAAGCCTGTGGCTTCACGCTGTGGTTCGAGGAGCTGCTGGCCGAGCTGGGTCATCGGCTGTGGATCGGAGACGCAGCGCGGATTCGAGCGGCGGTGGTGCGCCGGCAGAAGACGGACCAGCGCGATGCGGATCACATTTTGACCTTGCTGCTGGAGAAGCGTTTTCCGCGGCTGTGGGTGCCGACGGCGGAAGAGCGCGATGTGCGGCAGTTGCTGTTGCATCGTCATGCTCTGGTGCGATTGCGGACGCAGGTGAAGAATCAGTTGCACGCCATCGCGCTGAATCAGGGGCTGCAGAAAAAACGGCAGCTATGGACGGAAGCCGGGCGAGCGCAGTTGCAGAAGCTGGAGCTGCGACCTTATGCGGCGCAGCGGCGAGCCGAGTCGCTGCTGCGGCTGGATGGCTTGGACCAGCAGATCCGGGAGCTGAGCCGGCAAGTGGTCGCTGAGGCGGACAAGCGCAGCGCGGCTCGGCTGCTGATGAGCCATCCCGGAGTAGGTCCGCAGACGGCGCTGGCCCTGGTGCTGAGCCTGGGTCCGGTGGAGCGGTTCAGCAATGCCAAGAAGGTAGCCAGCTATGTTGGGCTGATTCCTTGCGAGCACAGCTCGGGAGGCAAGCAGCGGCTGGGACACATCAGCAAACAGGGGTCGCCGCTGTTGCGCTTTCTGCTGGTGGAAGCCGCACAGAGTGCGGCCCGCTATGATGCCGAGCTGAAGCGCATGTATGTGCGTTTGAGTTTGCGGCGCAGCCGGGCGCAGGCGAAAGTGGCGGTGGCCCGGCGACTGGCGACACGGTTGTACTGGATGCTGCGCACGAGTAAGAACTATGCGCAGCTGCTGAGCAGTGGTGCAGGCGAGCCCGAGTCATCCTGTGGCACGGTTTAAGAGCCGAGCGCTTGAGTGAGCAGCCTGCCTCCCGCCGCTGCGAGGCGGGAGTTCGAAAGCAATCATGGCGGACAACGCCGAATAGATGGGTGGCGAAGCTGCTGCTTTCGCCCGCAGATTGGAGACGAGCCCCTGGTCAGGAAGTTTCCATGAGAGCGAACTGGCGCATCTTTTGTGCGTCGCCGCCCCCGTATGCCTTGACAACGCCAACGTCGTTATAGACAGGATGACACTTGTTGTGAGGAGGCTACTTGCGATCGATTAGCGTATTGCGCAGGGTGCCTACGCCTTCCACCGTCACCTCAACGACGTCTCCGGCCTTCACGGGACTGACGCCTTGCGGGGTGCCGGTGGCGATCAGATCTCCAGGCTCGAGCGTCATAACGGAAGTGATGTAGCGCAGCAGAACATCAAGGGGGAACAGGAAGTCGGAGGTTATGCCGTTCTGCCGCTCCTCACCGTTGACGTGAGTTTGCACGCGCACACCCTTCCAGGGATCGAGCCCATCGACCACTACCGGGCCCACCGGACAGAAGGTGTCGAAGCCCTTGGCACGCGCCCACTGGTTGTCTTTGTTCTGAAGGTCCCGGGCGGTGACGTCGTTTACGCAGGTGTAGCCGAGAATATACGGGCGCACGTCATCGCCTTCGCGCAAGCGGAAGCAGCGCCTGCCGATTACGACGCCCAATTCACCTTCGTAGTCGACGCGCTCGGAGAGATCGGCCGGGCGCTGGATGTTCTCGTCCGGGCCGATGATCGAGGAAAGCGGCTTGAAGAACAGGAGCGGCTCCGTCGGGATAGCGTGGTTGAGTTCCTTGGCATGCTCGCGGTAGTTGCGGCCGACGCAGACGATCTTCGTCGGCTCGACCGGAGCCAGCAGACGGACGGCGCTGAGCGGGAAATCGCTTTTTTCACCGCCTTCGAAATCGGCGAACGATCGCGGAGACTTGTTTATCGTGCGCGTGATCGTCTGGCCTTCGATCACGCCATAGCGAGTGACATTCTGGTGCGAGAATCTGCAATATTGCACGATAAATCCTCTTCTCTTTGGTCAAACCACCCATCGTGTAGGGCCCGGGCATCACAATCCGCGCTCGATCAAGCAATGAGGTGTCATCCTGTCTATAACGACGTTGGCGTTGTCAAGGCATACGGGGGCGGCGACGCACAAAAGATGCGCCAGTTCGCTCTCATGGAAACTTCCTGACCAGGGGCTCGTCTCCAATCTGCGGGCGAAAGCAGCCTTCGCCACCCATCTATTCGGCGTTGTCCGCCATGATTGCTTTCGAACTCCCGCCTCGCAGCGGCGGGAGGCAGGCTGCTCACTCAAGCGCTCGGCTCTTAAACCGTGCCACAGGATGACTCGGGCTCGCCTGCACCACTGCTCAGCAGCTGCGCATAGTTCTTACTCGTGCGCAGCATCCAGTACAACCGTGTCGCCAGTCGCCGGGCCACCGCCACTTTCGCCTGCGCCCGGCTGCGCCGCAAACTCAAACGCACATACATGCGCTTCAGCTCGGCATCGTAGCGGGCCGCGCTCTGTCCGGCTTCCACCAGCAGAAAGCGCAACAGCGGCGACCCCTGTTTGCTGATGTGTCCCAGCCGCTGCTTGCCTCCCGAGCTGTGCTCGCAAGGAATCAGCCCAACATAGCTGGCTACCTTCTTGGCATTGCTGAACCGCTCCACCGGACCCAGGCTCAGCACCAGGGCCAGCGCCGTCTGCGGACCTACTCCGGGATGGCTCATCAGCAGCCGAGCCGCGCTGCGCTTGTCCGCCTCAGCGACCACTTGCCGGCTCAGCTCCCGGATCTGCTGGTCCAAGCCATCCAGCCGCAGCAGCGACTCGGCTCGCCGCCGCGCCGCATAAGGTCGCAGCTCCAGCTTCTGCAACTGCGCCCGCCCGGCTTCCGTCCATAGCTGCCGTTTTTTCTGCAGCCCCTGATTCAGCGCGATGGCGTGCAACTGATTCTTCACCTGCGTCCGCAATCGCACCAGAGCATGACGATACAACAGCAACTGCCGCACATCGCGCTCTTCCGCCGTCGGCACCCACAGTCGGGGAAAACGCTTCTCCAGCAGCAAGGTCAAAATGTGATCCGCATCGCGCTGGTCCGTCTTCTGCCGGCGCACCACCGCCGCTCGAATCCGCGCTGCGTCTCCGATCCACAGCCGATGACCCAGCTCGGCCAGCAGCTCCTCGAACCACAGCGTGAAGCCACAGGCTTCCATGCCCACCAGCGCCGGCTCGCTCAGGCCCCGGTAAAACTCTTCTACCTCGGCCCGCGGCAAGCGCCGGTAGCTCACTTCGCCGGTTGCCGTATCAAAAATCGCTAACTGCTGAAACCCAGGGTGATAATCACAACCTATAATCAACGTCGCGTTGGCTCCCTCCCCGAGCCCCTGGTCTTACACAAACTCAGAGTACTCGGCCGATCGAGCCAACGTCGTTATGAAATCAAGCGCAGGCGCCGGTTTTTGGCGCCGGAGTCGAAGGACCGCTATAGCCGCGACAACTTCCGCCGTCTTACGATGTCCTGGCCGCAGCGCTGTCGCCGCTACGCGGCTCGGGCTTCCCAGGGCAGCGTACCCGGGGCTGACGCCCCGGGCTAACTTCATAGCCGCTGCTTTGCGGCTAGTTTAATGGGATTCGAGCTGTCTGCCATCAGGTTGCGCCATGGAAGCTAACGACTGCTACCTTCACTTTATTTACTTCGCAGGCACCGCTTCGCTTGCCGGCCTCGACTGCTGGCTTTCGTTGCCGCGCTGGTCAGCCGCCGTCACCGCATAAAAATACTTCTTGCCCGGCTCAACCGTTTCGTCCCGATAGGATGCTGTTGGCAGTGGCTGCGGGTTCAGCTTCGCCGGCTGGCCACCCTCTACCCAGCGATAAACGTTGTACCCGACCAGATCGCTCTCCATGTTCGGCGCCCAGGTCAGATCGATGAATGGCTTCTGACCGACACTGGAGAACACCGCCTGCAATCCACCCGGCTGAGCGGGCGGATAAATGTCCTGGGTGAAGACCTCGACCGGCGGCGAATCCTCGCCTTCGACTCCGGCGTTCATGCCCTCGGCGCGCACCTGGCTCAGCGTGGTGATGCGATATTCGTACTTCTGCTCCCAGGCAAAGGTCTTGTCGAGAAACGAGCCGCTCGCGGAAGGACGCACATCGTCCAGAACGATGTAGGCAGGCGCGCCCACCGGACGCCGCATGATCCGGTACATATACGTCACACCGCGCGGCGGCGCAGGCGACTCGGGACCGGACCAGGAAATGTGTACGCCATCGGCTTGGACCTCCGCATCAACTTTATCGGGCCCTGCGATGGTCGGCACCACCGGAATAGCGATCTGGTTGGACAGTCCAGCGCTGCGACCGTGCGCGTTTAACTCTTCGACGGCATAGGTCACGAAGCCCGCTGGATCTTTCATGCCGAGTTGCGAGGGAAGGGTGTCGACATAGTGAATGCGAACGTCGCCGGCCGGGCCTTCACCTTTTTGCTTCTGCGGAGCTTTGGCCGTGGGTGGCGCGACCTCGGCAACGCGTTCGCACTTGTCCATCAGCGTGGTGCCGTCGTGGCGGCAGATCAGCGTAGTGGGATTGTGCTTAACGTTGGTGCGGTCCGTATTCTTGCGCGGCTGCGTCCAGTCAAGATCGACCTGGTTGCCACGACGCGACGCCGTCAGGTCTTCAACCGGGCGCGACAGATTGAGCGAAGGCAGCGACGGCGCCCCGGGAGTTCCGCACCCGCCGAGCGCAACCACCATCAGAGAACTACCCATCAGGCCAAGCAGCCGTAGTTTCATGGAAACTAACAGAGTAACAAATCGCCGGAAACCTGCGGCGACCAGAAGGTGGTACGTTCAGCCATTGAATCGCTGCTGCCGCTCTGCGAGAATCCGCTCATCCACACTGTTGTACGGAGAACTCATGCATCGCGCACTGATCGCCCTCTGCTTACTGGCTCTTTCTGTGATGTCCGCCGCCCAAAGCAGCCCCGCGCAATCCAAGGCTGCCCCGGCCAAGACAGATGCCGTTGCTCCTGTCGATCGCCCTTACCTGCAGAGCATCTGGGACGGATGGAGTTCGAACGATATCGAAAAGCAGGCACGATTCTATGCGCCAGGGCCCGGCCATCTGTTCTTCGACGTGGCGCCGCTGAAGTACAACAGTTGGGAGGAGTACAAGGCCGGAGTTGGTCCATCGCTGAAAGACACGCCCAAGGTGACCTACACGTTGAGCGACGATGTGCAAATTCATCCTGCCGGGGCGTACACCTGGGTTGCGGGCACGCTGGACATGGCGGGAGCCTCTCCGCAGGGCGAAGCCCAAAAGTTGACGCTACGCTGGACTGCGGTGTTCGAACTACAGGACGGCCACTGGGTGATCACGCACGAGCACGTATCGGCGCCAGCCGAGACGGGCGAGTAATAAAGCTCCAATCTCGCTGCAAATTTTTTGTGGGTGTCATCCTGAGCGAAGCGAGAAGGCGAAGCCGACGAACGCAGTCGAAGGACCGCTACCACCTGGATCGCCTTCGGACTATAGCGGTCCTTCGACTCCGGCGCAAAAAACGCGCCTGCGCTCAAGATGACAACCCTGATAAGGGAAGTTGGTTGGCCGCATCACCATAACAACTTCAGCGCGAACTGCACCTGGCGCGCCGTCGTCGACGTGCTGGTGATGGCGCCTGCCGTGCCTGACACACCGGACGGCGTGAACACAATCAGGTTTGGCGTATTAAAATTCGCGCGGTTCAGCAGGTTGAAAATTTCGGCGCGGAACTGCAACGTCAGCCCCTCCTTCAGGCGCGTGTCCTTCACGGTGGAGAAATCCCAGGTCGCCAGTCCTGGCCCGATCAAGGTATTGCGGCCCAGGTTCCCATAGAAGCCGCTATTGGCCGGAGGCGCGAGGAATGCCGCCGGGTTGAACCACTGATTCACGTTGCCCGTGATGATCGAACCAGTGAAGTCAGGATTCATGAACGGCCGCACCGGATTGCGGGTGTCGCCATTGTTGGAAGGGTTGTAACTGAGCTGCGGGGTGAACGGAAAGCCTCCCTGGAGCAGCACGATGCTGTTCACCGACCAGCCGCTCACCAGTCCGCTGGCAAATCCATTCCACTGATTCACGAATTGTTTTCCGTGACCAATGGGCAATTCGTAGACGGTGCTGAGCGTCGCCAGATTGCGGACATCGTACGTAGCCAGTCCCCAGTCTGCCTTGATGTCGTAGGGATTCGCCACCAGTCCGGGCGCGTTCCCTGCCGTCGTCTGGTTGAGTGAATCGCCGTCGTCCAGCGCCTTCGACCAGGTGTAGGCGGCGCGGAACGAGAGCCCGTGACTGAAGCGGTGGTTGAAGTCCAACTGAAGCGCGTTGTAACTGCTGTCGCCGACCGAGAACCAGGTCCAGGTATTCGCCAGCTTGGGATTTGCCTTCGGCGTTCCTGCCGGAATGTAATACGTTCCTGCGGGAACCGGAGTCCCGGCGAGCGGCGCCGGAAAGTTCGCGGGATAAACCGCCGGACACGGAGATGCCGGGCAGATCACCGGCACCGGCTCGTTCGCGTCGACACCGATCAGCTCGTGATATCCGTGCGATCCCACATAGCGAATCGTCAGCGACGTGTTGGGTGTAATCTCCTGCTCGATGCCGAGAGAGTAGGAGATCAGCGTCGGCATCTTCAGGTTAGGCTGCGACTCCGCCGGGAACCAGCAGCGCCTTCGGCGGCACCGGGCGCCAGAGGATCGATCGGCAACTGCGAGACGGGCAGCGACGCGATGCTATAGGTGGGATTGAAGGGCGCGTTCTGGTCCATGCGGTAGCCGAGCGCGTCCTGCAGCTCGTTGTACATTCCAAAGCCGGCGCGCACGACGGTCTTGTCGGAGACCGGGCTCCAGGCAATGCCGATGCGAGGCTCGGGCAGAAACTTCGCATTGTTCGCCGTGAATGCATTGCTCGCGATGCGCGGCTGGCTGGAGATCACGCCGTTCAGGGAAGGTGTAGTTGGCTGCGCGCCCGTGAGCCTCGTTCCATCCCGTGGAAGATTCGCCGCGGAAGCCCAGGCTGAGCGTAAGGTTCGGGGTCAGGCGAATGACATCCTGCGCATAGACGGCGGTAAACAACGAGCGCCAGTTCATCTCGGTGGGAGCAGGATCGTACAGGAACGAGCCGGTGGTTCCCTTGAGGAACGTCTGCAGGCTGGCGAAGGTCGCCTGCCCGTACTGGCTGAGCGCGATGGTTTCGTTCGATTGGAACTGCTGCACCCAGCCGCCGAAGCTGAACTGGTGCTTGCCGTGCGTCCAGCTCACGCGGTCTTCGTAGGTGTAGATGTTGCGGGCGACGGTCAGATTGCTGCCGTTGTTGCTGCCCGCCAACCCGACCTGCGCCTGCGGATTCGACGCCGCGCTGCCACCGACCACGACTGCGCCGACCTGATCCCCCAGCAGGAAATCCGGGCACGCTGGCGGCCGGAGTTCCCGGCGTGGGCTCGCCGGTAAAGAAGTATCCCGCGCGCGAATAACCGAAGCGCGCGACATTCAACAGGGTCGGCGAGAAGACGTGGGTTTCTTCCAACGAGGCGACCTGCTCGCGCAAGGTCAGAATGTCTGTGCTGTAGGGATTGGCCGTGGTGGGCGTGAAGTCGTTGCCGTCGTCGATGGTATAGGCCGCCGAGAACGTGTCTTTCGGCGAGAACACGTGATCGACGCGCGCGTTTCCGAAGTTCTCGCGAATGGTCTGCAGCGGACTGCTGAACACCTGGGCAATGCCGTTGAAATCGGGTGCATTGGCTGGCGGCGTGATCCAGAGGTTCAGCAGGGGCTGTACGCTGGGTACGGCTGCGGCGCGAGAGGCGAGATCGGGAACGAAAGCGGCGGACGTCTGGTGCAGATTCTGAATGAAGCCTTCGTAGTTGGCGAAGAAGAATGTCTTGTCCGTCTGAATCGGGCCACCTAAGGATGCGCCAAACTGATTGCGCTGAAACGGCGGCGCCGAGCCCTGGTCGAAGTAGTTGGGAGCATCCAGCGCATTGTTGCGGAGGAATTCGTACACCGAGCCGTGGAGTTGGTTGGTGCCCGATTGCGTGACAATGGTGACCTGCGCGCCCGGGCCGCTTGCCGTATTCGGCGCCATAGGAGTCGCGCAGCACGTTGAACTCGCGCACCGCGTCTACGCCCAGCAGGTTGCCGCTGGCACCGCCGGGCTGCATGTTGTTCTCGGCAGCGCCGGTGAATTCGACACCGTTCAGCAGAAACAAATTCTGTTGCGGCCGATTGCCCGACACAGAGAAATTATTGCCGGTGCTGGAATTCGACACTCCGATGCCGCCGGTCTTCTCGGAGGTGAAATTCACGATGCCGGGATTCAGCGTCATCAGCAGGTCGATAGCTGCGGCCGTTCAGCGGCAGTGCCTTCACTTCCTTCTCGCCCACCAGGCCTGAGATGTCCTGGGTGCTGGTATTCACCACGGGAACGTTATCGGTGACCTTCACCTGCTCGGTGACTTTGCCTACCTGGAGATGCAGGTTGGCGGTGGCGTCCTCGCCCACGACCAGTACGATTCCGCTGCGAACCTCCTCGGCGAAGCCGCTCTTATTGGCGCGCAGTTCGTACTGGCCAATGGGAAGGGCTACAAACAAATAGCTGCCGCTGGAGGTGGTTTCAGTCGCTCGCGACAAACCGGTGTCGCGATTGGTCGCCGTGACCGTGGCACCCGAGATGGCAGCGCCGGTCTGGTCAGTCACTCGCCCGGAAAGACTGGCCGAGACCTGTGCGTGACCGGAAATGGAAAGAACTGCGCAAAGAAACAGAGTTACCCATGTCCGACGCTGGTATCTCAAGGACCTCTCCTAAATGGGTTGCGTCAACAACTGCATGGCAACGGCTTTTCGGGCCGCCGCCAGAATCGAAGGACGACGGCTGGGTTTATACGATTTTAGGCGGCTTAAATCGAGATATCACTCTAATACACGTCGTATGTAAATGGCAAAAAGAGGCTTATCTCATTGCGGGAGGGTGAGGTTGTGGACTTCGGAAGGCACGACACGGTGGCGCAACATGGCGCTCCGGAGGCCTTCTACAAGGGTGCGATCCGCGCAAAGAACCCGTACCGGGGGTCGATTGGCTGGGCTGACTGGCGGGTAGTCGTCCAGAGGACTTGACCGCTCCTCTGACCTGAACTATAAGTTCTAAATTGGGCAAATTCCGGCAACGGAATTTGGATACCTAGGGCCGACATGAGATTTCTTGCCAATCGCGACAACGTGCGCCGGATTTTGGCGATCTCAGTCTGCTTCGTGATCTTCCTGTTCGCGCTCCAGGCAAGACCGGACTACCATGGCAAGGGTTTAGTCCACCAGAACTATCCCCACGATTCTCACAAAGCGCGCTTCGAAGCGAACTCATTCAAGACGCTGCTTCCTGCCATTGTCGTATTCTGGTTTACCGCGACGGGCATATACTACCTGCTGTTCCGCGGTCAGCCGCTGGTGCAGAGGGTCTTCAGTTCCCTGGTTGCCCATGACACTATCCTGCGATATCGCAGGCAATTTCTGCGTCCTCCACCCCTTCTTTACTCCTAAGTGTTGGTCTGAAGCGGATGCCCCGCCGCGCAAGATGCGCGGGATGTGAGCAAAACCGCTCAACAACCCCGGCGAACCTCTCCATGCGTTATGCGATCAGGTGTTGCAACTGCCGCATAAACCTCTGGTGAGCTTACCAGCACAACCCGGCGACGCTCGATTCTGCGAACGACAGCCGGTGGCGACGGGGTTAGAACAATGACTTCAGCGGATGCAACCAGGAGGAAGAGCAGTGCGAATCGCGATCGCTTCTGATGAGCAAGGAAAAGAGATCAGGGACCGGCTTAGCTCGGCCCTTATATCGGCGGGGCACGAGTTGGCGGATGCGGCAGCGTCGGGGGTAGGCAGTCCCGCTTCGGATTACGCGGAACAAGTTGCGCTGGCCGTTCTGCGCCATGATGCTGAGCGCGGAATCATCATTACCGGCCGCGCGGTGGGCGCTTCAGTGGCTGCGAACCGCGTTCCAGGTATCCGCGCGGCGCTCTGCGGGGACGCACACTCCGCCCATGTCGGTGCGAGGGAGGAAGGCATGAACGTCCTGGTTCTGCCTCTGCCCCTGCTGCAGGAAGAGCAGATGAAGGAAATCGTGATGGCGTACCTGGGCGCCACGCTGGCCGCCGTGGAAGTGGTAGGTGGCCTGCCCCCGCGCCGGCTGCAACGGGTGTTCTCTCACATCCGGGAAAACATTGGACAGGAACTCAGCGTCACGGAATTGGCGCAGGTAGCCGGGATGAGCCAGTACTACTTCTCCAAGCTATTCAAGATGAGCACCGGCACAACGCCTCACCAGTACGTGATGCGCCAGCGGGTCGAGCGGGCCCAGGAGTATCTGCGCGAAAGCAGAACGGGGCTGGCCGACATCGCGATGAAGGTAGGCTTCGAGACGCAAAGCCATTTCACCAGCGTATTTCGCAGGCTGGCGGGCATCACCCCGAAACATTATCGCGAGATGCATCGTGCGGTAGGTGTGGGGCAGGGACAACAACAAGGCGAAGCCGGGAAGGCCGCCACAGCAGCGTAAGCCGGGAAGCAGCGTACGCCGGAAATGAGCGTCCCACCCATGCCCGTGCGATCGGGTGGGACGTTGGGGCGCTCATGAAATCTATGTGGCTTCCGCGGTGCTTGCGGCGAGAGCCGCCGGCACAACCCGCTTGAAGTCCAGCAGGTTCAACTGCACGCCGCCGAAGTCAGGGTGCTCGTTGTAGTCCACGGTAAATGCCAGGTCGAGCACATCGCCCGCCAGCAGAGGATTTTCGGCGGCACGTTCGGCCATGCGCCATCCCAGCACGTCATGAGCCCGCTGAAAGCGGCCACCGTTGGCGTTGGAATCGGCCGCGATCGCGCGCAGCTTCAGGTGCTTCTCTCTCATCACGCGAGCCGGCTGAATCAGCTTGGCGTTGCGAACCACGAAGGTCGGCGTCTGATTGCCTACGCCGTAAGGCTCCAGGCGTTGCAGCGCCAGCCAGAAGTCGTGGTTGATCTCGTCCAGCGAGAGCTCGGCATCGTACTCCAGCTCAGGGATAAAGTCTTCCGGAGTCAGCCGCTGCCGGGCATAAGCATTCATGCGGGCGCGGAGTTCGGGTATGCGCTCGGTTGGAAGCGTACATCCCACAGCGTGGGAGTGGCCGCCAAAGCGGGTAAACAGCTCCGGGCAGGACTCCAGCGCCTCCAGCAGATGAAATGCCCGGATGGAGCGGCCGGAACCATGCGCCTCGCCGTTCTCGCAGGAGAAGATCAGCGCCGGGCGATGATAGCGCTCAACCACGCGGGTGGCGCAGATGCCGATGACCCCACGATGCCAGCCGTCGCCTTCGAGGACAATGCAGTAGGCGTCCTTCATCTCCGGCGTCGAGTCGATCTTCTTGTGAATCTCGTCGACGATGCGCTGCTCTTCCTGCTGGCGGTCGCCGTTCAACTGGTTGAGCTGCATCGCCATCTCGGCGGCTTTGCCCGCATCCTTCTCGGTGAATAACTCGATGACGCGCTCGGCAATGTCCATGCGTCCGGCGGCGTTCAAGCGCGGAGCAACGCGGAATGCGATGTCGCCTGCGCTGAGCGGACGCGAGCCGTCGAGCTGGCAATTCGAGAGCAAAGCTTTCAGGCCAGCATTCACCGGCTTGCGCAGGCCTTCCAGTCCAAGCTTGGCGAAGACGCGATTCTCGTCGACGAGCGGGACGGCGTCGGCGATGGTTGCGATGGCCACCATCTTCAAGAACGACGGCAGCAGCCGCTCCCGTCCACTCTCCACCAGCAACGCTTGCGCGATCTTGAAGGCGACACCCGCGCCGCAGAGCGATTTGCAAGGATATTCGCAACCCTGCTGGTTGGGATTCACGACGGCCAGCGCTTTCGGCACGCCTTCCGCCTGCGGAAGGTGATGATCGGTAACGATGAGATCGAGGCCGCGGCGCGCCGCGGTTTCGGCGGCCGCAAAGGCACGAATGCCGGTATCGACGCTGATGATGAGGCGGATGCCGCGATCGGCAGCCTGCTCAATCACCTCATCGCGCATGCCGTAACCTTCGCGGATGCGGTGCGGAACGTGGTAGTCCACCTTGCCGCCGCATAGCTCCAGAGCGGTCTTCAGGATGACGATCGCGGTGGTGCCGTCGACGTCGTAGTCGCCGTAGATGAGGACGGTCTCGCCTCGTTCGATGGCGGCCTTCAGCCGCTCGACCGCCGCGCGCAGTCCGGTCATGCGGTAGGGATCGTAAAGATCTTGCAGGGAGGGTGACAGGAACTTGTGGGCCTGTGCACCGCGCTGAATGCCGCGAACGGCCAGCAAGCGCGCCATCCAGAGTGGCAGGTTGGTCTCAAGCGCCAGACGCTGGACTTGTTGAGATTCGGCGTTACGAAGGACCCAGCGCACGCTAGTGCTCGTCGTCCTGATCGCCGTCGTCGATGGCCATGCTGCCGAAATCTTCTACCAGGTCGAGCAGGTGCTGATAGCGCTCGTACCACTCGGTGGTCGCTTCGAAGAGAAACATGATGCCCTGGTGCGGCCAGCCCAGCTGGATGAAGCCGGTCTTGCCAATGTAATTGCGCAGCCAGCGCGCCTCGTCGAGGTCTTCGTCGCTGGGGAAGCTGGCGTGTTGCAGGCGCTGGACCAGGTAGTCGAGTTCGTCGCGCTGGAGAACCTCTTCGTCCATGGAGAGGAACTGCGAGCCCGCCTTCTTGGCGAGCTCAACGAAGTCCTTCCAGCTGTCGGGATTGTCTTTCGGGTCCCACATGACGCTGTGGACTTCTTCGGTCACATAGCCCTGGAAGCGGCTCAGGCCGTGGCCGAGGATGAAGGCGTTCATGTCGTCTTTCAGGCTGGATAGATCGTCGGACATAGGTGCTCGGGCGGCGCGAAAAACCGCGCAGCGAAAATCATCATACTCCGAAGGCGCCGAGTCAGACACAGTGGCTCGTACCAAAATCATTGGCCTCGCAGGAGGTTCTGGCTGCTGAAACCGGCCCAAAGCGGTGTGTTAGACTAAAGTGTTTTCCCAGTCGTCTCGAACTCGCATGCTCTTCTCTAAAGAATATGTGGGCTATCTGGCCCGCGAAATTACCAACAAGCTGATCGAGGGGGAGTTCATCGAAACTCCCAACAAGGCAGCCGTCACGGAGCGGGTCAATGCTGCTCTGATCGACGAGCTGACGCTGGAAGACCGCATCAACGACGAAGTCCGCATTATCCTCGACACCTATTCGGACGAGATGCAACGCAGCGGCGCCAACTACCAGGAGATGTTCAAGAAAATAAAGAACGAACTGGTGCGGAAGTATAAGGCGGTCTTATGAGGATAAGCCGCGAGAAGATCAATAAGCTGGCGCACGCCGTGGCTGACACCCTGGCCGAAATCGAGAATGTCGATTTCGTCGAAGACCGCAACAGCATTCGGCTGGAAGTTCGCCGGCTGCTGGAAGTCCTGATGGCTCAAGAGGCTAAGATCGACGCTGCCGCCCGGCAGAAGATCGAAAGCCAGCGCCGCACCATCCTGGAAGGCTCCCAGGAGTGGGACATCCTGTATCGAAAGTATTACAACGAGGAAGTCAAGAAGCTGGGGATTTAGGGCGCCAGCCTTCGGCTGAATTCGTACCACCTTTCCGCTATGGTTCAGCCCAAATTCGGACCAGCCAATACTTACGTCGAGCAGGCCGCCTGCGCCTCCAGGATATCGGCATCCGGCACGCTTAACTCCTTTTCCGCCCGGCGTTTCCCGGAGTGACATCCATCACCTCTCGCGGTGATTCCAATCACGGCCCCTTTGCCCACCCTAAGGTGAAACTTGGGTGTAAGAGAGTGAGGGCCGGAGCCGCTGGATTGCACCCTGCCGTTTTGCAAGCCGGGCCGAGGTGAAGAGGTGAGCCATGTTGTTGGCATACCGCCTGGTCAAGTTAATCGAAAATCATTCGGATGGGCTGGCGCGTAGCCTGCAAAATCGCTACCGCGCATGCCGCAAGTGTTCGGCTTATGCCAACGTGCCGGACCGCGAGCTGACGGACAAAGTTTACGAGGTCTATCACCATCTGGGCGAGTGGCTGCTGGGCAAGACGGAAGCCGACATCGAGCAGCGCTACCTGGAGATTGGTGCGCAGCGCGCGGCCCAGGGAGTTCCCGTCAGCCAGGTGGTCTGGATGATTTGCCTGGTGCGCGAAAACCTGTGGGAGTACCTGCAGAAGCATGCCGAGTTGGAGCGTCCGGCTGAAATCTTCGGCGAGCTTGAACTGCTGGAGATGCTGGACAAGTTTTTTCATCTGGCCATCTATTACGCATCGCTGGGACATGAGCGAACGACGGCCGGGTATTCGGTGAAGACGCAAACAGTATCGGCCTAGAAGGGGCAGCGTTCATGTCGTGGATCGATCAATACCGCAGCAAGCTGGTTACAGCCCACGAAGCGGTGAGCTTCGTGGAATCGGGGATGCGAGTGTACATTCACCCCGGCTGCGCCGAGCCCGAGGCACTGGTGGAAGCGCTGATGGTTCGCGCGCCCTACGTCAAAGGCGTGGAGATTCTTCACCTGATGACCATGGGCACTTCTCCGTACTGCGCTCCGGAGATGGCGGAGAGCTTTCGTCACAACGCGCTCTTCGTGGGCGGCAACGTACGGCAGGCGGTGAATGACGGCCGCGCCGATTACACTCCGATTTTTCTGAGCGAAGTGGAAGCCCTGTTCGAGAGCGGCGAAATGCCGATCGATGTCGCTTTCATCCAGGTTTCGCCTCCCGACCCGCATGGCTATTGCAGCTTTGGAGTGGGCGTGGAGTGCACCCTGACCGCCGCGAAATACGCCCGCTAGGTGATTGCCCAGGTGAACTCCCAGATGCCGCGCACCTACGGCGACAGCTTCATCCACGTCAGCGAGCTCGACGCCATCGTGGAACTGTCTCGACCGCTCTGCGAGATGAAGAAGCAGGCGAGCAGTCCAACCTTCGACGAAATCGGCGCCCGGGTGGCTACCCTGATTGAAGACGGGTCTGTCTTACAGTGTGGGATTGGCGCAATTCCAGACTCCATTCTGCCCAACCTGCTGGACCGCAAGGATCTCGGGGTACATACCGAGATGATCTCCGACAATGTGATGCCTCTGATCGAGGCGGGAGTCATCAACGGGCGGCGTAAGAACTTTAAACCGCGCAAGGTCATCCTGGGATTCGTCCTGGGTACGCGCAGGCTGTTCGACTTCATCGACGAGAATCCGATCTTCGAGTTCCATCCTGCCGCTTACACCAACGATCCTTTTCGCATCGCTATCAACGAGCGCATGGTGGCCGTCAACTCCGCCATCGAAGTGGACCTGACAGGTCAGGTTTGCGCCGAATCGATTGGCCCCGGCTTCTACAGCGGCTTCGGCGGACAGCTTGATTTCATACGCGGAGCGGCGCGCGCCAAATACGGCAAGCCGATCATCGCGCTGCCCTCCACCGCCAAGGACGGCAGCATCTCGCGCATCGTGCCCCGCCTGGCCCACGGTGCGGGCGTACTGACCGGACGGGCCGACGTGCATTACGTGGTCACCGAATACGGAATTGCTTATCTGCACGGGCGCACCATACGGCAACGCGCCCAGGCGCTTATCGAAATTGCTCATCCTGACTTTCGCGGCTCGTTGTACGAGTACTGCGAGCACCAACGCTGGTTTCAGCACAACGCTTACGAAGTGGAAATGCGAGGGTAAGAAATGTCATCGCAACCGCGCGGTAACGTAATTATCGATCCAGAAGAATGCAAGGGCTGCGGCTTGTGTGTGGACTCATGTCCTCCTGAATGCCTTGAACTGGCGCCCGAACTCAATCATTACGGGGTGCATGCGGCGCAATATACCGGCGAAGACTGCACCGGTTGTGGCGCCTGTTTCTATTGCTGCCCCGAGCCGGGAGCCATCATCGTGGAACGCCTGGCGCCGCCCGCAAAGACGGTTGTTCCATCCGTCCCGCAGAAAAACGAGGTTGCTCATGCGCCAGCTCTGTAAAGGTAATGTCGCCATCGTGAAAGGCGCGGTACTGGCCGGATGCAAAGCCTTCTACGGATATCCCATCACGCCGGCCAGCGAGATCGCCGAGTATGCTGCCCTGCTGATCCCCGAGGTCGGCGGAACGTTCTTGCAGGCTGAAAGCGAAGTGTCTGCGATCAACATGGTTTACGGAGCGTCGTCGGCGGGCCAGCGCGTGATGAGCGCGTCTTCCGGGCCGGGACTCAGCCTGATGCAGGAAGGCATCTCGTACATGGCCGGCGCTGAGTTGCCGGGCGTAATCGTCGACGTCGTGCGCGGCGGCCCGGGACTGGGCAACATCGCGCCCGAGCAGAGCGACTACTTCTGCGTCGTGAAAGGTGGAGGCCATGGCTGCTATCGCAACCTGGTGCTGGCTCCGGCTTCCGTGCAGGAAATGTTCGATCTGACCGTGCTGGCCTTCGACCTGGCCGATCGCTACCGCAATCCCGTGGTCATCATGACCGACGGCTATGTAGGCCAGATGATGGAGCCGCTCGAGATCAAGATGCGCGACCATCGAGCCGCCCGCGAAAGATTGGGCGGTGAAGGGCAATGCGGAGACGAAGAAGAATCTCATCAGCTCCATCGTGCTGGAGCCCGACGACCTGGAGCGGCACGTGCGCAAGCTGGAAGCAAAATATCAGCTGGCGCAGGAGTTGGAGAGCCGCTACGAGAGCTATCTGACCGAAGACGCCGAGATCCTGCTGGTGGGCTTCGGTATCGTCTCGCGGGTGCTGCGGACGGCGGTAGACCAGTTGCGCGCCCAGGGCATGAAGGCCGGCTTGTTCCGCCCAATCACGCTCTGGCCCTTCCCGTCACGCGAGCTTTGCGAGACAGCGAAGCAGGTTAAGCAGGTGCTGGCGGTGGAACTGAGCACGGGAATGATGGTGGAAGACGTAAAGCTGGCGTTGAACGGCACGTTCCGGTGGAGTACTACGGACGCGTCGGCGGCAACGTACCCAGCGCGGAAGAGATCACGGCGCAAGTGTTCGCGCGCATGGCAGCCCACGTATAAGCACCCCAACAAGCGCAAAGACGGCGCTTGTCGGGGACCCCGGTATGTGAGATTAACCGGAGTTCAGGAGAAAATTGTGGAAGGCTATCAGGTAATTCACGAAAAATCGCCCGCGTTCTACGACAATTACGATCGCAAAGCGGAGTTGCAGCAGCAAACGCATTATTGCCCGGGCTGCGGACATGGCGTCGTTCACAAGCTGATTGCCGAGGCCCTGACTGAACTCGGCGTGCAGGACCGCGCCGTGCTGGTCAGCCCGGTCGGCTGCTCCGTCTTCGCCTACTACTACTTCGACGTCGGCAACGTGCAAGTCGCGCACGGGCGCGCGCCGGCGGCGGCCACCGCCCTCAAGCGCGCCAATCCTGAATCGATCGTCATGGCGTATCAGGGCGACGGCGATCTTGCCGCCATTGGCACGGCCGAGATCATTCACGCCGCCAATCGCGGCGAGAACATCTGCGTGTTCTTCGTGAACAACTCCGTCTACGGCATGACCGGCGGTCAGATGGCGCCCACCACGCTGGTCGGCCAGAAGAGCACTACCTCGCCCTGGGGACGCCGCTCCCACAATGAGGGACTGCCGCTCCATGTCTGCGAGTTGCTCGCAGCGCTGGAAACGCCAACCTATATCGAGCGCGTCGCCCTGAGCGACATGAAGAACATCATGAAGGCCAAGAAGGCGGTGAAGAAGGCGCTTCAGATTCAGAAAGACGGCGGCGGCTTCTCCCTGGTCGAGTTTCTTTCGCCCTGCCCGACCATCATGAAGATGGATCCGGTGGTGGCGCGCAAATGGGTCGCCGACACGCTGGTCAAGGCATTTCCGCTGGGCGTGTATCGCGATCGCAAACCCGAGCTGCCGGTGGACGCGATGGTCCCAGCGCAAGACGATTGCTCAGGCACTCGGTGTCGAGGAAGACACGGGCAACGAG
This sequence comes from uncultured Acidobacteriaceae bacterium, assembly GCA_963698845.1. GTDB lineage: Bacteria > Acidobacteriota > Terriglobia > Terriglobales > Acidobacteriaceae > Bog-257. The sequence goes on along the minus strand of CAVOSH010000002.1, from coordinate 311,480 downwards.
CCGGTGGTCACGGCGTCATCATCACACCCACGACCTGACGGTAAAGATGGCGGGGTTCGGCGGACAGGGCATTCTGCTGATGGGACAACTGCTCGCCGAGATGGGATTGCGCGAGAACATGGAAGTCAGCTGGCTGCCATCCTACGGACCGGAGATGCGCAGCGGCAGCGCGCACTGCCATGTCACGCTTTCGCATGACCGCATCGGCACGCCGCTGATTTCGCAGCCCGAAGTGCTGGTCGCGATGAACGAACTCTCGCTGCATAAGTTCGCTGCCACGGTCGCCTCCGGCGGATTGATTCTGTACAACGCACCAAGCCGCCCGAGGGCTTCAGCGCCCCGCAGGCGCGCGTGATTTGCGTGCCGGCTTCCGAAATCGCGGACAAGCTGGGATCGGCCAAGGTCGCCAACGTAGTCATGCTCGGCGCTCTGCTGGAAGAGACCGAGTGCCTGCCGACCGAGTCGGCGATCTCGCGTGCTCGAGGAACATTCGGTGAAGAATCCCAAGCTGCTCGAACTCGATCGCAAGGCGATCACGGCCGGACGCGACTACGTCGACACGAGATCGAAGTTGGTGCGGTTTCGCAACCGGATGGATACTCGTTTTAAAGCAGCTGTCGGCTGTCAGCTATGTCGCTCTAGCCAAGAGTACGACTGTGCTCGCCTCCGCGTGTGCTTCATGCGGAGGCGAACTTCCTTGTCCATACGGTGTCATCCTGAGCGCAGGCGCGCCGCTTTGCGCGCCGGAGTCGAAGGACCCCTACCAACACGACTTCCCTGCTCTCACATCGCCACGTGACCTCGCTCACTGCGCCACTTCGCCGCCGGGTTTGCAATACAGGCGTCTGGAGCAAACCATCATGCAATCGGAAAAAGAGGAAGTCCTCTGCCCGCTCTGTCATGGTCATGGTCGGGATCGCAAGGAACTTCTGGTGGTGCGCTGGCGCAGCCGGGAATTCGAACAGGAGATTGCAGCGAGATGGCGGATGAGGCCGCTTTCGGATCAGGCGGCGGTCTGGACGTAGTCTTCGAGGAGGAGCCGGTTTACAGCAACGAGTCCGATTAGAGCGGCTGTAACGGTGGCGGAACTTAGCGCGGGACCTGGTGGACGTCGCCCTTCTTCTTTTGCCGCATCCTGATCACCGCGTAGCAAATCGCATACACCACAAACGCCGACCCCAGCACGACGTAAAAAATGCGCTGATTCAAGGTAATCGCGAAGGCCACCACAGACAGCGCCAGCACCCACATGAATGCTTCGCCCAGGAATCCATCGCCCCAGCTGCGGCGTTCCGTCCCGCCGACGGCACCTTGCGGCGCGAGTGCAGGGAGCAAGCGCGGGACCGCGGCGCAGTAGGCGCGATAGCTCTCGCCCTGGCTCTGCCAGAATTCCCGCCTCTTCGCGCAGAATGAGGCGATAGTCAAAGAAGATCATTCCCAGCACCAGGATCGCAAAGCCAATCCGGCTGGACATCAGCCCGAAGCCGATCGCCAGCAGAATATTGCCGAAATACAGCGGATTGCGCACGTAGCGATATGGACCGTCGGCGACCAGTCGCGAGGTGTGCAGTCGCGCGTCGACCATCACTTCCGGATTGAGATAGGCGGTGCCCCAGGTGCGCACCGCGGCGGCCGCGATGCAGAACAATGCCCCGACTGCAAATATTGCGTGGTAGGCCGCGGCGGTGGCGCTTGCACTCCGCGCCAAGCGGCGACCGCATTCCACGATCGCAGCTCCTGCGTTCTGAGGGTCAATCGAGTAGGTGGCGAACGCGAACCAGAACAGCGCGCCGAAAATCCAGAAGCGAGACTTGAATTCGAAATTGCTGGCTGCAAACATTGACGTCCCTCGCGTGAATAGTACTGCGGTCCGAGAATCATACGCTCACGAGCACTGGTCAAAGTTCCTCAACGCGATCGTTACCGCGCCCACATTGCTTTGCCACCAAAGCAGTATCCGTAAGGTAGCGCGAAGCACGCAAATCTGCGGTATTTACCGGAGTTCTCTCACGTGCCGTCTTTGTTATCGTTCAGGACTCATGCACCTCGTTCGAATTCCTGACTCTCATTGCTGGCTCTCATCGTGGCTCGCTGTTTCGGCTTCGGCACAGCAGGTCGAACGCCACAATTCGCCGACCGTCTGACGCCTGCGTCGTTGAATGCCGCGCGCCAGTTCTCGCCTGAACATCTGGAGCCCTGCTCTCGGGAACTGCCCTGTTTCGACCGATCACGCCGGAGCCACCGCCTGCAGCACAAGTTCTTCGACCGGCAACAACTGCTCGCGCTTTATGTGCACAGCGGAGTTCGCCTGGCGGACACCATCAAGACCTGTCGATCAATTTCCCATGGCGGCGTGGAGGATTGGATTCCCACCAATCCTGCGGAGGAATCGCGGCCTGGCAGGCGGGATCGGTCGGCCTGGCGCTGGGAGTTGGCTGGCTGTTTCACAAGCACGGCCACCACACCTCTGGAGCGCATCACTCCCTGGGTAGGCACCGGCGCTTCGGCCGCGGGTTTAACGAAAAGCGTCTTCAACATCCACTAAAGCTTCGTCTGCTTCTTCCTGAATTCTCTTCCAGGCAGCGCTCCACGTGCCGCTGCTCTGTATTGGTCTGTCCCACGCAGAAACGCAAAGTGAATTTGCCATCCAGCTTGGTGTGCGTCAGGTAGAGATCGCCGCTGCGATTCAGGCGGTTCATCAGCTCTTCGTTGGCCTTGTCTCCTGCCGCGATGACGGAAGCACACCAGGTTCAACGGCGCCGGCGCGGCGACCTCGAAGCGCTCGTCCTGCTGCACCCATTGCAGGAACTGCTGCGCCATCGCAACATGACGCCGCACGTGGAACTGAAGTCCCTCGACTCCGTAATGGCGAATCACGAACCATAACTTCAGCGAACGGAAGCGCCGTCCCAGCGGAATGTGCCAGTCGCGATAGTCGAAACACTTCCCCCGAATCTGTCGCCTGATTGCGCAGGTACTCCGGCAAGTATGCTCAAGGTATTGATGAGCGACTTGCGATCGGCAACATAGAAGCAATTGCAGTCGAAGTTGGTGAACATCCACTTATGCGGGTTGAAGGTATAGCTGTCGGCGAACTCCAGTCCGTTCTGTAAGTAGCGGAATTCAGGACAGAGCGCGGCGGTGCCCGACATGGCCGCATCCACGTGAAACCATAGATTGTTCGCGCGACAGATTGCGCCAATTGCGGGCAAAGGATCCATCGCATTGGAAGAAGTAGTCCCCACTGTAGCCGATACGAAGAACGGTACGAGTCCGGCCTTGCGGTCTTTGCTCTACTTGCTCGGCCAGCGCTTCGGGACGCATGGCAAATTGCTCGTCGACCTCGATCAGCCGCAGATTGTCGGTGCCGATACCGCAGACCATGGCCGCTTTCTCGAGAGAAGAGTGTGCCTGGTTCGAGGTGTAGGCGACAAGCTTGCCATCGCATCCCGTGCGGTTGCTCTTGAAGTTGGTAGATGCGCTCGCGCGCCGCCAGCATGGCGCATAACGAGGAACTCGAAGCTGTGTCCTGAATCACGCCCCCACCCTGGCTGCTCGACAGGAACTTCTCCGGCAGTCCCAGCATCGGAACCAGCCAGTCGAGAACATGGGTCTCCAATTCGGTGCATGCTGGACTCGTTGCCCACAGCATACCTTGGACGCCCAGAGCCGAAGAAAGTAGGTCGCCCAGAATAGCCGGTCCGGATGCATTGGCAGGAAAGTAGGCGAAGAAATTTGGCGACTGCCAATGAGTAACTCCCGGCAGGATGACTTTGTTCATGTCCTGCAGAATTGCATCGAATGTCTCTGGCTGATGCGGAGCTTCGCGAGGTAAGTGCTCCGCGAATCTCGCCCGGCTTTACCTGCGAAAGTACGGGCAGTTTCTCGATATTCTCGTAATAGTCGGCAATCCAGTCCACCGCGGCTCGTCCGAATTCGCGAAACTGCTGCGGGGTCATGTGGTAACTCTGTTCAGGCACGGAGAATTTCTCCTTTCGAGCGATTGTGTTGACGAGAGAAGCTAACAGATATCGTCTTTCCAAATTGTCTGCCGCTTCTTTGCTATATGCAGCTACCATATTAGAAGGATGCGCCTCTCCGTCCTATGTGCCGCGGGACCTGGCACTCGATATACTTTTGGAATTCCAAGCCTTTACGTTCGTCTGTATCCAGTATTATTGTAACCATGCTGTTACACTACTCGGGGTTGTTAGAACCTGAAAGGAGAAGCATGGATATTCAGAACATACTCGGTGATCTAAAGAGAGAGCGTGAGCCCGAATCGATCAGGCAATTGCTGCGCTGGAAGGACTTGGCGCTGCTGCACCTCGTCGCCGGGGAAGACCTGTCGGTAGCGGCAACAAGAGTTCCGCCGGTCGCCCACGTCGCCACATGAGCGCTGCCGCCCGTAAACGCATTTCTGAAATGATGAAGCAGCGTTGGGCCGAGCGTAAACGCAAGTCGAAGTCTTAGTACTGTAAGTCAGAACTATCCGGGTCATCGCATCAAGATTTCTACTATGCCACTCGCTCCCGGGTGGCATTTTTGCTTCAACTTCTCTGCTCCCAACGACTGGATAGCATATCACGCCAAATCTGACATTGCGATTTCCGGGGAGGAAGCATCGGCTCTCCGCCCCGGATAACCTGGTCTAGAAGTGAAATCCTATCTGGGCCGTGATTGCACGCGGACTTACATAATGCGTGCCGCTGAAAGTGGACGAGAAAGTTATAGAGCGCGTAGTTGTTTGTCAGGTTGATCAACGTGACTTGCGCGCTCCAGCGGTAGCGATCGCCCTTGAAGAGATTGTCGGCGCCCATAGCCAGGTCGAACAGATTGCGGGAGCGATGCGCGGTGGATTGTGGTCGTCGTTCTCCGTTCCCGGAGTCGGCACCTGCGTCAGCGTTGAGCCAAACTGCGATGCCGGACAGACGCACGGCAGCGGAGTGGTTGGGGTGGCGTGCACGCCGTTGCAGGTAAACCCGGCCTGGAATTCCTGGTCGGCGGTCAGCGGAATACCTGCCGCATCGATCATAGCGATCGCCGGCACTCCGTCGAGGAAGGTTGATTGCGGGCAATCGTTGGCGGGACCAATTCCGTAGCAGGGCACCTCGCCCGCGACCAGTCCGCTGTCATAGCGCCAGTTGAAGCCAACCCATGGCGCCGCGCTTCCACGGCGTCTGGTATTGCAGGTGCGCGGTCATGTTGTAGGCCTCGTCGTGATCGATGCGGAAGACACCTTGCGGCGCCAGGGGATTGGCTCCGGCTCCGGAGATCTGCGGGGTGAAGAAGCGGGCGGCCACGCTGGACATCACCACCAGCGCCGTCAAGTCCATGATAGTCCGGCACGCTGGCGCGTAACGCGAATCCCGGAATCTTGGAATTGTTCCATTCGATGGGAAAGGTGATGGGCGTATTACCCAGCACGCTGAAGTCATAAGCGTTGTGCGTGTACTTCCAGATGTATTCGCCGTCGATGACCAGATATCGTCCGAAGGCTTGTTGCAGTCCGGCGTGAAATTCATTGCGGTATCCGGGAGCCAATGGAGTCAAGCGTGCTGGATGAGCAACCCAGGAGCGGGTTCAGGACGGCGAGCCGCATCCGATGCTGGAGAGCACCAGGTTTTCGTTGAAGGGAGTTTCCAGCGTGCGCGCGTAGGAGACTCGCAGAACGGTGCTGGTCTTCGGGATGTTGTAGGAGATTCCCAGGCGCGGCTCGGCCTGGTTCGCCGTGGTAAGAGCCGTTGTAAAGATCGCCGCGAATTCCGAGACTGAAGGTCCAATTGCGCTTGTTGATGATGTCCTGCACATACATCGACAGTTCTTTCACATCCGTGTGCCCGATAGAACGGGAATAGACGTTCCTCCGCGCGTGAGGTCGTAGGGCAGCAGGACGGGATTGAACAGAGGATACAGCGCGGAGTTCGGTGCGTTCGGATTGGCAGCGATGTTCGGCTGATATCCAGCTCCGGCACACTGCGCTGGATTGGCAAAGCCGTTCACCGGAACGCCGCCACGATTCAAGACAGGGTGCATTGAGCGTCGGATCGACGATCCCGAGTTGGTCGTTCTCGTTGAGAAATGTCTGCTCGTAGGAAATGCCGGCCTTGATGTTGTTGAATGCCCTTGGTGTAGGTGACATTGGCAAGGCGCGCCGGCATTGAGCAGCGTGCGCTGCTGGGCGATGCTTTCCCGCTGCAGGTTCGCCGGACCAAGATCGTTGAAAGGATCGTCGCTGGGATAGTAGTTATAGGCATCGCGACGCACGAAGCCGGTGACGATTGAGAAACGGCGTTCGGGCTGAGAGTGTGCGTCCATGTCGGCGCGATGTTAAAAGTCAGGATCTTGGAGCGCTGGTCCGTCGGCCCCAGCGGAGCACCGGTCAGCGGATTCAGTCAGCAGACGTACCGTTGATGTCGTGAAACTGCTGGTCGAACGAGTTCGGCGTCTGGAACCAGGAACGGGTGAAGCCGACGTTCAAGATGAAGAGCGTCCGCGGTGGTGAACTGATAGTCAAAGCGGTCGAAGACGATTCTCTTCGTTGCCGTGGTCATGCAACACGACGAACTCCGGCGGATCGAGAAATCGTCCGCTATTCAGACCACTCAGGGCGATAAAGTTCCCCCAGTTCTTCCCGCCGTAGGAGAAATCGCCGGACAGGTTCGAGCGTGCCGAAGGTGCCGTACGAAGCGGTCAGATTGCCGTGAGGCGTAGTGGAGCCCAGTCCCGGAGCGCGTAGTCACGTCGACGACCAGGCTGGTCTTGTCTCCGTACTCGGCCGGCGGAGCACCGGCGATCACCTGCATCGACTGCACGGCATCCAGCGGAATCTGGTTGGAGAAAACCTTGCTCTGCTGATCGGTGATCGGCTGGCCGTCCAGCGAGAAAGAATTCTCGGCGTGGTCGCCCAGTCCGTGAAACAGGCCATTGGAATCGGCAGCAACGCCGGGCGACGACAAAGTGACCAGCGAACTTAGCTCCGACGAACGTGCTCTCCAAGGGAAGCTTCTGAAAGAGGTGCGCGGTCGATGTCGGTGTGAAAGGTCGGATCGTTCTCCACCAGGTCGCCGGCCTCAGCCTGCACAGTAACGTTCTCGGCGGATGCCGAGATCTGCAGGGTAACCTTCACGTTCAATCGGCACAGCGGAGCGGACATCGATGTCCTGCACGTACGGCGCAAACCCGGCTAGATTTACCGTCAGGTGATAAGGATTCAGCGGCACGTTTGGGAAGCTGAAATTTCCCTGCGCTGTCGGTCTTGGTCGTGCGAGTGTAGTCGCTGACCGGATTGCGAATCTCTACGGTTGCTCCCGGAACCACCGCACCGGATGGGTCGGTCACGCGCCGCTGAGCGACGAGGACTACCACTGGTCTGCGCGTGAAGAAACACGGAAGAAGAAACGCCGATGAAAGCGATTAGTAATAACGCAAGAATGAGCGATTGAAACCTAGTCTGGGCGGAACGTCGGGGCATGTTGTGTGCGCGTCGAAAGCATTGGTCTCTCCAACTCTGGTCAGGCTGCGGCGCGGAAACACTGCTCGAAGTACACGAACAGCGCTGCACGGCAGCATCGAAACTGCTAGTGCCGCGGCATACACATGTGGCATGCCATGGCAATGTTTCAGTCGCGAAATTGGACTAGAGGATGGGAGGTGCGCGGGAAGGAAGACGAAGATCAGCCTGTAAGGAGGCGTAGTTGACCGCTTGCAGCGCGGTGTGAATCCATCGCGGATTGAGCAAATCGATCTGGGGAAGCTTCGGGGTAACGGTGGCATTGTGACCTACGCGACAGAGTTCGCACTGATCACTCGTGCCCAAAGTATTGTCGGCATTGGCTGGGGCGCGGGACACGGACAGATCATTGCTGGCTACGTTGCTTACGCCGATCGCGTGCACCCAAGGGTGCAGCATCACGTGCGCAAACAAGAACATCAGTAGCCAACCACGAACTTCAAACGAATCCTCGCCGGGACAAAGCAGTCCTGGAGACGATATTGTTACCTACCGAAGCGAAAGTTGTAAAGTCGGAGCCACGTCACAGCTCGCCGATGCTGTTAATCTCTTTCTGAATTGCGAGCCGATCGAGACTCGCCAGCGGCAACGAAAGAAACAGCTGATCCTGCGTCCAGCATGAGAAAGGCTTCGCGATAGGCACGTGCGATTCGTTATCGGCCGAACCAGCGACAGCTGCAGGATCAGGAACGCCCCAATGCGCCGTCATCGGCTGCCCGGGCCATAGGGGACAAACCTCTTGCGCCGCGTTGTCGCAAACGGTGAAGACGAAATTCATCTGCGGCGCACCAGGTCTGAGCGAATTCGTCCCAACTCTTACTGCGCAGCCCGTCGGTCGGGACATTCGCGAGTTCCAGTTGACGGAGTGCCTCGGGACGGACCGCACCGGCCGGATGACTGCCTGCGCTGTAGGCGTGGAAGGCGGGCCGTCCCTTGAAGTTGAGAATCGCCTCGGCCATGATCGAGCGCGCCGAGTTGCCGGTGCAGAGGAACAAGAACGTTGTAGTGCGGCATCGCAGCTAGTCCTTCGGGCAGATTCTGAGGCTTGCGGGCGCGGATAAAGGCGCTGCGGAATTTGCCGTCGACTTCGGCTGCAATTGCGTCCACGTCGACGCCCTGGTCCTTGAGAAATTCGCGGGCATCTGCGGTTTTGTAGAGACGCGTAGGCTCGATATCGATCTCTTCGAAGCCGGCGGCGGCCAGCTTGGAGGAGTACTCCGTATCCTGCAGCGCGCCGGCGATGCAGCCGACCCACAGCATCATGTTCTCGCGCATTTGCTGCGGAACTTCGCCATGTACCACAACGTCAGATACGGCAAATCGGCCGCCCGGCTTCAGCACGCGGAAGGCCTCGCGCAGCACGCGGTCCTTGTCGGCCGAAAGGTTGATCACGCAGTTGGAGATGATGACATCGACCGAATTGTCGGGCAGCGGAATGTCCTCGATCTCGCCCTTCAGGAACTCGACATTCGTCGACTCCGGCCTTTGCGCTGGTTCTCCCGCGCCAAGGCCAGCATCTCGTCGGTCATGTCGAGACCATAGGCTTTGCCGGTGGGACCGACGCGGCGCGCCGAAAGCAGCACATCGATACCGCCGCCCGAACCCAGATCGAGCACGGTTTCGCCGGCATTGAGCTGCGCCAACGCGGTTGGATTGCCGCAACCCAGAGAGGCCTTCAACGCTTCTTCCGGAATCTGCTGCGCCTGGGCGGCATCGTAGAGATTCGTGGTGATGGGATCGCAGCAACCTCCAGCGCCGCCGATGCTCCGCAGCAGGAACTGCCGCCGGTGTGGACGCGCAACGCCGCCTGTCCATATTTTTCTTTGACCACTTCCTTGATGCTCTGGGTACTCATGGCTGGCTCCTATCTGCGATGCGAATAACTTTTTCGGGTTTGACAGCTTTGTTGCGGGTGCAGCATTCGTCGAACAGGAAGCCGAGCAGCTCGCGCAACGAATCGGTATTGGCGGTGTACCACAGGAAGGTTCCTTCGCGGCGGACCTTCACCAGATGTTCGTTCTTCAGTTTGTCCAGGTGATGCGAGAGCGTGGAACCGGCGATGTCCAGCTCGCTCCCGATCTCGCCGGCCACCATGCCCTTGGGATGGGCGGAGAGCAAGAAGCGCACGATGCGCAGCCGGGGCTCGGTGCCCATGAGCCGAGAACATGTCGGCGTAACGGGTGATCTGCTCGGGTTCGTATTTCATGATTCTGTATTTCTATAATTGTGGAAATACGGACGATTGTCAAGCTCCGGATTAGAAAAAAGTGTCGCATTGCCAGGCGTTCGTGCTCGCAGAAGGATGCGGCGGAAGCTGGCGTTCCCGGAGTGCGGTCTGCTCCCCCGCTGACGGTGACCTACGGCGCGAAATAGCTCGAGATATCCAGGATCAGTTGCGTCAGCCCGGCGGCATAGGCGTCGATGGAGCCATTTGAGGTCGGAACGATGGCCATGTTCGAGGTGATCGCTCCGTCCGCGGCGTTCAAGGTCGAGACCAACGGCTGAAGTTGGCCGTCGGGCCACAGTGTCAGATATCCCAGCGACGCCGCGGGAACCACGGTCGCATTCAACACGTAGCTGGTGGCGCTCAACGGCACCGAGCAGGGACTGCCGGCCACATTCACCGTTCGCTCGCCGGTAAAGGGAGTGCCGGGCGGAACCTGCCGTGTATCCAGAACGCGGCATGGCGTCAGGTTGTACAGCGACATGGGATTCGCGCCGCAGTTGGCTGGCGCGAAGTAGCCGTTGATGTCGATGATCAGGTCGGTGTTGTTGCCGCTGGCGTAAGCCATGATGTCGCCGCCGGTGCCTGCCGGAACGATGGCGGCGTTCGCGGTGTTGGTTCCGGTCGGCGCGTTCAGGGTGGAGACCAGCGGGCGCGTGCTGACCCGCAGGCCAGGTCGTGAGGTAACCCAGCGGCTTCGCCATGTTGCGGACAGCGCGTCACGTTGAACGAGTAGGCCTGCGCGGAGCTCGGGAATGTTGCATGCCGTCGCCTGGCAGCACCGGGAAGTCGCGTTGCTGCCCGTTCTGCAGCGCCGGACCGCCCAACGGGCCGTTGGCATTGCGGGTGTCGACGACGCGGCAAGGGGTCAGCGGGAAGAACGCGAACGCCGAGCTGTCCTGGACGAAGTATCCGCTGATGTCGAGCACGACATCGGTCGTGTTGCTCGCATACACGCTTACCGCCTGCGAGGTGCCGGCCGGAGATGATCGCGGCGTTCGCCTTGATGCGCCCGTCCAGCGAGTTCAGAGTCGACACGACCGGCCTGGTCGCTCCCGTCGGCCAGATGGTCAGGTAGGAGAGCGGCCGTGGGAACGACCGTCGCGTTCAACGCATAGGCACGCGCGGTTGCGGGAATGCCGCAACTTCCCTGCGGGATGGCGAAAGTCGCGCGAAGTTCCCCCGCTGATCGCCGGGACCGCCGAAGGCGCCGTGAGCATTGCGCGTGTCCACCACGCGGCACGGCGTGACCGGCACAAAGCGCAGCGCCGGCGCACCTTCGACGATAGCAATATCGTCCAGATACATGGAGGTGAGATAGCCGTAGCTGTCTCCGTCTTCATGCACGTTGAAATACAGCTGCACGGTCTGACCCTTGTACGGCGTCAGATCGAAGGTGACTGTAGGTCCAGGTCTGGGTGTTGGAACGCGACCTTAACACCTGGGCCAGCATGTTGCCGCTGGTATCGCGAATCTGCGCTTCCTGCCAGTCGAAGCCGATGCTGTCCTCGCTCGACGGCCAGAACCAGAAGCTCAGCGTTGGACTCTGCAGATTGGCTGGGTACGGTCACGGTCTGATAGATCCAGGAATCGCCAGTCGGCTGCGGCAAGCCGATCGCACCCAATTGCGCGCTGAAGCTGCCGCCGTGCGCCTGCAAGCGTCGACACGTCCGGAGTCAACGCGCCGCCGGCGGTCCAGCAATCCAGGGTGCCACTTTCAAATCCGCCATTCGACAGCGTGTTGCTGACACAGGTCGCCGGGGTGGTGCCCAGCCCGGTCAAGCTGGCGGTACGCGGACCAGCCGGGTCCGTTGTCGGTCACGGTAAGCGTGCCTGGCCTGACTCCGGGTGCCGTGGGCTGGAAGCTGACGTGTGATCGTGCAGCTGTGAATTGGCGGCCACAGAGGCGCCGCAGTTGTTGCTCTGCTGATAGTCGCCGGTAACCGACGACACTGCTGATGATCAGCGCGACCGACTGATAGTTGCTCAGCGTGATCTGCTGCGACGGGCTGGTGGTGCCGACCGGCTGCACTCCGAAGTCCAGCGTGTCGGGATAAAAACCTATGTAGCTTCCGGTGGCGCAGCCGGGAAACTTGAAGTTCGCGATGCGCGTATTCCAGTTCCACGTTCCGTTGGTGACCAGGTACTCCTGGGTATACCAGAAGGTGCAGTCGTCGACGGGATCAACGGTCATCGCACTGTAGTCGCCCCAGCGCGAGAGCGTTCCGGTCTGCGAGCCGCTGCCGTTCATGATCGTCGTCTCGGCCTCCAAAGCGCCCGCCGGATCGGAGGGCACGCGTCCGGCGAAGGCCACGCCGGGATAGACTGCCCCGCTGGAGAACGCTGTAACCGATGGCGAGATCGCCGATCTTGTCCATGGCCGCGCTGCCCATCCAGCGATAGCTGGAGTCGGGCGCATAGGTTCCCTGCTGCGCGACAACCGGGGTGCCGTTGGGAGCCTGTATTTCGTACCAACGGACACCGCCGCCGCCGCTCACCGCAACCGACTGGCTGACGACCAGGGACTCGTGGCTGCCGAAGTTGCGATAGGCCAGGCGATACATCAGGCGGTCGGCCAGCGAATCCAGTTTGTTGTTGGTGCCGGGCTGCGGCACACATTGCGACTCCGCCATTGCAGAGCGGCGTGAAGGCGGCAACCGGAATCGTCCGTCGGTCCGGTGAAGGTGGAGTTGGCCGGGGTACTGAAGTCGACATGAAACTTGTAACAGCTGAAGAGAGTTTGTCCCGTAGGTCAGCATGTAATTGGGCGAGCCGGCGGGAGGCGCAGTCGTACCATCCATGTCCGAAGGCAACAGACCGCCGACCGCCGAGCTCTGCTGAAAGCAGATCTGCGTCGCCGACTGTCCATTCAGCATGGCCGTGCGGTTGTAGGCGCAGGCATCGCTGCCGACAAAGATATTGCCATTAAACATGTTGAAGGTTTCGTAGTAGGCATCGGGCCAGACACCCATCTTGGGATAGTCATCGAAATAGGTGTACTGAAACGAATAGCGGTGCCAGGTGCCGGTCGCATCCGAGGTCGACGAGACCGCGATGCACTGCAGATAAGGGATGGTCGAAACCGAGAACTGGCTCATCACCCAGCGATTCGCCAGCTTGTCGTAGAGCACGATCGGGATCGCCATCGTTATTGCTCTCGCATCCGCCGCCGAATCCGGACCACAACACATTGCCGGGCATGGGGCCGGCGAGCAAAGCGCCGCTGCGCTTGTCGAAGACGGCGAAGTAAGTGTTCACCCACTGCACGTACTGCGTAGCTCCAACCGCGCCATTGGTGTCCGGAGGCGCGTATTCGACGGTGAAACCGTATTGGCCGTCGCCGATGCCCTCGAAGTTCAAACCCACCTGGGGAGAAAATCCCGAGGTCGTGGGCTGCAGAACTGGATCCTCCTGCAGACTTTGCGAGGCCCGGCGGCAGAGGAATGGGGCGCCGCGGTTCGGCTTCGTGCTGCTCATAGGGCTCGGGCCGAAAGCTTGCGCATCATGTCGATCAAGCGGCGGCGAAACATCATGGTGCAGATCGCGGCGTACCGTGGTTGGGCCATGTTGCACCTGCGCCAAACCAGCAATCGCAAGAACGCTACAGAACAAGAACGAGAAGATCGCGCGGACGGGGAAATCGCCTTGTATTCGACATGCCTACTTCTCCGGGGCACGGCTTTGGCATCCGCAAAAAGCCGGGGAACACCGTTTACCGATACCGTTTGCATCGGCAGAAGTAGGGGGAATCGATTAGCGAAACTGAGTTAGAAATGCCTAATGGAGCAGAGAGGGTAATGCCGGAATCTTGTTTCCGGAATTTCAGCGGGGAGGCGCCGGTTCACGATTCAGTTGTGCCGGCGCTTCAACTGATGTTGAGCGCTCTACGGAGCGAAGTAGCTGGAGATGTCCAGCAGCAACTGCGTCAATGCCGAGGCATAGGCGTCGATCGAACCGTTGCTGCGTCGGCACGATCGCCATGTTCGAGGTGACCGCGCCGTCGGGAGCGTTCAGGGTCGAAACGGTCGGCTGCCCCTGCCCGTCGGGCCAGAGCGTCAGGTATCCCAGTGCGCCGCTTGGCAGCACCGTCGCATTCAGGACATAGCCTTTGGCTGTACCGGTCACTTCGCAGGGACTGCGGCTACGTTGATAGCGATCTGTCCGCTGAAGGCGCCACCTTCCTGTCGTGTGTCCAGCACTCGGCAGGGATTGAAGGTGTACAGCGAAAGCGGAGTTCCCGGCGACGAGGGCGGCGCAAAATAGCCGGTGATATCGATGAGCAGATTCGTGTCGTTGCCTGACGGGTAGACGTCGATTCGCCGTCCGGTTCCCGCCGGAACGATAGCAGCGTTGGCAGTCGTTACTCCGGTGGAAGAGTTCAGGGTGGAAACCACGGGTTGCGGCGAGCCCGCCGGCCACGCCGTCAAGTAGCTCAGGCGCTGCTGATTCTTCGGAAGCGCGGTGAAATTGAGCGAGTACGCTTGCGCCGCCGACGGTATGTTGCAGTTCGACTGTAGAAGCGGAAAATCCCGCGACCTGCCCGTTCGAAAGGATCGGTCCGCCGAGGGGTCCGTTGGCTCCGCGAGTGTCCACAATGCGGCAAGGTTGTGGCAATGAGAAGAAGGCCAGCGTAGCGCTTCCCGGGGTAGTGAAGTAACCGTTGATATCGAGTATCACATTCGCTGTATTCGTGACGTAGACGCTGACCGAGCTGCTTTGTCCGGCGGGCACAATGGCGGCATCGGCTTTGGTCCGTCCGTCGAACGAATTCATCAGCGAAGTCTGCGGACGCGTAAATCCGGTCGGCCAGGCGGTCAAATAGCCAAGGCGTCCCTGCGGAACGACCGTGACGTTCAGCGAATAGGCCGCGGCGTTGGAAGGAATGTTAGGACACGGACCTTGCGGGAATCGCAAAGTCGCGGGAAGTTCCGCCCGGGATAGCCGGCCCACCGAACGGCCCATTGGCCAGCCGCGTGTCCACCACCCGGCAGGGCGGCAACGGAACAAACTGCAAGGCCACAGGAATATTGAAGACTGCGGTGACATTGCGGGCGGCCGTCATGGTTACGGTGCAACTGAATCCAAAGCTGGAATCGCAGTTCTGCCACCCCATGAAGTTCGATCCGGCAGATGGACTGGCGGTCAGTGTCACCGGCTGCTGATCATAGTATGGGGCCGAGCAGGTGCTGCCGCAGTGGATGGCTCCATCCATGCTTGTCACCGTGCCCTGGCCGGTACCGGGCTTGGCGACTGACAACGTGAACTGCGCGTTGGAATCGATATAGAAGCAGCTAAGCTCGGAGCCTTCCTGATTGCCGGCTATGTCGATGCTGTAGCCCTGAACGCAATGGTACCCCGGAAAGTAAGCGTAAACAGGACCGGCGTAAAGCTGGAACGGAGCAGAATCCACCGAAGACCAGGTGGCGGCTACACCGCTGGCATTGTCGGTTGCGCTCAATGAAATCAGCACGGGACCCATGTAGTGTTGTGGCTGCTGCAGGGTTCCGGTCAAAACAATTTGCGTAACAGGCGGAATATTGTCGAAGCAAAGCGGACCGTAGCCGGCGATGCTGGAGTTCCCTGCATTGTCCCAGCCGCGAACATATGCGGTGTGGCATCCTTGCGAGAGATTGGCCAGGCCATTACCGGATCCAGTGGCAGCGTAGGACTGCAGACCGTAGAAGTTATTACCGCCGCCCGGCGTGGAGTCTCGCCGGAGGATCGCCCGGGATCCGCATCCCATGCGGTGCTGAAACCCGCCACTCCGTTCGCGCGGTGACCGTTCCCGGTTTGATCAGTCAAGGTCCAGTTAACCGTCTGATCGCTGTTGTACCAGTGATTGACCGGCGGCCCGCTAAACGAGACGGCAGGTCCGAGTCCATCGCCGGCGAGCGCATAGTTGATGGACCAGGCGAGCTGGAACATGTTGGCGGAGCCCCATCCTGTTACCCGGTCGTAACCAGCGGCGGAGCAATAATATTGCAGATGAGCCTGCTGCGTGATGTCGTTGTTGTTGCACCCGCTGGTGATGTCGTAAAACGGATAATGGGGCGCGGTACGGTGGTATCCCTCGCTATAAAAATATGCGTTGGGGTTTCCCAGGGGAGCGCAGGGCGCAATATGACTTGGTCCACAGGTATTACCAATGATGCCTTGCAGGTATAAAAGATAGGCGTTTTCCTGGGCAATAAATCCGCTGATTTCCGGCGCCGCAATACTGGTCCCACCGTTCTGGTTCCATGCTCCTTCAAAGTAAAACACTTGGGGCGAATTCACCCAGTCAGCATTAAGCGAAACATCAGGCATACTGCGTTTGTGATTACTGCAGGCGGGGCTGGATTGATAGGCGGGCGCTGCGAAATACGAGCTGCACCCACCGCCACTTCCTCCATCGTTATTGTCGCAACCGTGCTGCATCCCGCTCCAACTCCAGCCATGCTCGAAGCTGAAGTGGTGCTGGGATGTCGAAAGGTTGGTTCCACCCACTGCCACGACATCGGGATCGGAGGCTGGATAGCTGACGGAAATGGTCTCGCAGTCAGCGGTCGCCCCGCCATCGCCGGCCGCTACCACGATCGTCCAGCCCTGACCCGCCATCTGGTTGAAGACGTTGTGGTAGGCATTCATCTCAGCAGTGCCGAAGGTCGCGACCTCGCCTCCTCCCCAACTCATATTAAGTACGCGAGCCGTGTTGCTTTGCGAGGCACAACTAATTCCGTCCAACATGGTGCTGAGAGCCCAGTTGGGCGTCATGTAGTAATAGACCTTGGCGGTGCTGGAGGCGGGACCGAAATTATTGCCGATTGAGGTCGACCATTCGGTGTCCATGGTACCTTCATCCGAGCAGCAAGAGGTGACCCCGTCGACTTGATAACGCTGCACGTTATAGGCCTGCCCATAGGTCGAGGCGAACGTCTCTATGTCCGAACTCTGAAAATCTCCCTGAATGGCGATGGCAATGGAGGCTTCCCGGGGTGAGTTGTTGGGATTGTTCAGAGGATTACAACAGTGTCCCAAGCTGATTAGCGGCTGAACATTGTAGGCGAAAGAGCTATAGATGTCGGGAGGCTCGTATGCGCCATCATTCAACGGAAGTTTTACCTTGCCTTCCGCCGTACTCGCTTTCTGCATGCCCGCCGGATGGCCATTCCCTTGAATGTGCGATCCAGCCACGCAGGTACCGCCCGAAGAGTAGACGGGGAATTCACGGTTATCGAAATCCTTGCGCGCTGACGCCGGCCGTACTACCTGAATATTGTTCAGTCCCAGGACAGCCTGAATAACCTCCGCCAGCGAAGCTGGAATCGAAGCATCGCGATCATTAGAGAAATACTGCTTCCCAGCCATCTGATAAGCGTTGAGACTTACATTCAGAGCCTTCTCGATGACTGAGACGGGCGCTTCGACATCGACCAGCAAGCGGCCGGAGTAACGCTGGGTTACCCGTAGTCCCTGGCTCTCCGCCCAGTCCACTACCGCCTGCTCATCTTGTGCTGCGGGAGCAAACCGCGCATCCCATTCCTGCTGGCTGAGGTACTGGTGAAATTGCGGAGAGTTGGAATCTTGCAGCTGGCTGATGAATTCTTCCTCCGCTTCCAGGTGCGGAGGCTTCAACGCGATAACCAGCCTCAGCATTTGCTGTGGATTGTAAGGACCAACAAGCTGGGCGTAGCCGTTCTGGACAGCAAGAGGAATGTGTGAAACTGCAACCTGTTCCTCGGCTCGCATAGAGCCGCAAACGATCAGCGCAAAAATAAATACCAGGTAACAAAGAGTTTGTATATTGCGCAAGGCAATAAATCCGGGAGAAGGCGAGAGTGGACGAAGACAGCGCATCGGAGCCCTACCTAGGGGTGGTCAATGCGTAGGAGACCTGCACCGGACACTGGCCAGACCGGTAACGAAGGAGAGTAGCACAATTATCCTGTAAACTCTCGTTAAATTCGCACCACGGTGCTATTTAAAATCTATAGAAATTGTAAAAGGAGTGAGCCAATCCGGAGGGCTGAGTGTAGCTCTCGGTAAAGGAATGACTCTAAGTCAAGCTTATCACTTGCTTCAATCATTCAGCGATTCTGAATTGGGAATAAATACACTAGCGCTATGCTTCGACCGGCAGCTAACCAACAGTGCAAGAATCAGGATGAGGCGCGCGAAACGGCAGTCTAACCGTTCACGCAGTCAGGTACTAAAGGGGAATTCGGAGGCTAACGGTGAAGAAAGCCTCCGCCTGCATCAGACAGAACCGGATTGCTGCCGGCTGGCGCCCAAGCCGGCGGTCTTCTTCTAGTGCCGGAAGTGCCGCACCCCGGTGAATACCATGGCGAGTCCCAACTTGTTCGCGGTGTCGATGACTTCCTGATCGCGCACGGAACCGCCGGGTTGAATGATTGCCGTCGCTCCCGCCTTCGCGATCTCCTCAACGCCGTCAGGAAACGGAAAGAACGCGTCAGACGCTGCCACTGAGCCCTTAATCCCAAGTACCGACTTCATAGCTCCGATCTTCGCTGAGTCAACCCGGCTCATCTGACCGGCGCCCACTCCGGTGCTCTGGCCATGGCGCGCGTATAGAATCGCATTCGACTTGACGTGCTTGCAGACCTTCCAGGCGAACAGCAGGTCCTTCATTTCCTGCTCAGTGGGCTTGCGCTCGCTGACGATCTTCAGATCGGCTTCCGTAATCGGATGCATGTCATTATCTTGAACGAGGACGCCACCCGAAACGTTCTTGAGCACCCACTTCTGCTCCATGGGGACTACTTCGACCAGGCGCAGATTCTTCTTAGTCGCGAAGATCTCGCGCGCGGCGGCATCAAAGCGGGGCGCGGCAATGGCTTCTACGAATAGTTTCGCCATTTCGGTTGCGGTGTCACGATCGATCGGGCGATTCACCCCGATAACGCCGCCAAATGCCGATACCGGATCGCACTTCCAGCGCGCGTTTGTACGCCTCGGCCAGAGTCGCACCCACCGCGGTTCCGCAGGGATTCGTGTGCTTGATAATGGCGCACACCGTCTCCTCGAACTCCTGCGCCAGGTCCCACGCAGCCTGCAGATCGACGATGTTGTTGTAGCTGAGCTCCCTGCCCTGGAGCTGCTTGCCGTTCGCAATTCCCTTGCCCGAGCCGTCCGAATACAGCGCCGCCTTCTGATGCGGATTCTCTCCATAACGTAGATCGAAGGCCTTGCTGAAATTGAGCCGCACTGTCTCTGGAAATCCGGCAGCAGCGCCAAGGTCGAACTTCTTACCGTCGCCTTCCGGAGCAGCGATCTGTTCGAGAGTCGAGGCGATCGCCGAATCGTAAGCTGCGGTAGTCGCAAAAGCTTTCTGCGCCAGCCGCCACTTCGTCTTCAGCGAGAGTGACTTCCCGCCGCTCTCCATCTCGCCGGCAATGGCTTCGTAATCGGAGGGCGAGGTGACGATGGCGACATCCTGAAAATTCTTGGCTGCCGAACGCACCATGGAGGGGCCGCCGATATCGATGTTCTCGATGATGTCCTCGAACTCGACGCCGGGCTTGGCGGCGGTCTTCTCGAAGGCGTAGAGGTTCACCACTACCATGTCGATGGGCTCGATGCCATGCTCCTTGCAGGCGGCCAGGTGCTCCTTCTTGCTGCGCATGTGCAGGATGCCGCCGTGCACCTTGGGATGCAGGGTCTTGACGCGACCGTCAAGCATTTCGGGAAAGCCGGTGAGCTCGGAAATATCTTTCACCTGGATGCCGGAATCGCGCAGTAACTTGGCTGTACCACCCGTCGAAACAAGTTCGACGTCCATCGCCGCCAGGCGGCGGGCGAAGTCGACCAGCCCGGTTTTATCGGTGACGCTAAGAATTGCTCGCTTAATTTTTGCCATGAATGCCTTTCCGAATGGCCGCTCCGCCGGAGCGACGTATGATAGTGGCCGTACTAAGCTGTAACCAGCTCCCGCTAAGCCTAATAGTTGGTGCGACATAGCCGCACTGGGGCGCCCCAGCCGGCGCAAAACACGGCAGCTGCTCTATCCAGAATAACGCATCCCCGCACTGCTCTCCAGTGCATCTAATCTGGACGGATGACGCAAAATCAAATTGGCATCGTTATCGCCGACGACCACATGGTCTTGCGCGAGTCGCTGACTGCGCTGCTGCAATCCCAGCCCGACTTCAAAGTACTCGGAACCGCCGCGAACGGCGACGAGGCGGTCAGCCTGGTGCAGCAATACAGCCCACAGGTTTTAGTGCTGGACCTTTTTATGCCCGGGAGTGACGGCTTTGAGGTACTGCGCACTCTGGAGCGCGCCGGCAATCGCGTGGCCTCGGTTGTTCTAACCGGCTCCGACAGCCAGAACGATTATGTTCAGGTGGTGCGACTGGGAGCGCGGGGACTGGTTTTGAAGGCCGACGATCCGCAAAAGCTCTTTGCTGCCATCCGGGCGGTAGCGGAGGGTGACCTGGCCTTCTCCGATGACATTGCTCATACGATTCTGGACGCCATGGTCTCCGACCAGCCGGCGGCGCCCAGCTCGATGGCCCGCCTATCGGAGCGTGAGCGGCAGATCTCTTACATGGTGGCCAGAGGAATGCGTAACCGCGACATCGCCACCGACCTCAGCATCAGCGAAAATACGGTCAAGCGGCATCTGCAGAGCATCTTTTCGAAGACCGGCTCTCGCGACCGCCTGGAGTTGGCGGTATTGGCTCTCAGCGAGATCGGTAAAGCTGCGGCATAAAAAATCCGCAGCGTCGACCGCTGCGGTATCTTGGGTCCCGACTATCTTCCGGCGGTGGCTGCCATCTTTTTCACCATCGCAATCACCAGCTTGCGATCGCTCTCGTTCAAATTCGGTGAGTAGCGCCGGATCTGCGTCAGGAAACGAACTTCGTCTTCCGCCAGTTGAGGAACCGACTTGTTGCCGTTCTCGCCGATGCTCTCGCTGAAAAATCGCGCCAGAGGGATGTCCATCGCGGTGGCAATTCTCGCCAGTGTATCCAGCGACGGGATGGTGTGACCGTTCTCGACACGGGACAGGTAACAGCGCAGCAGCCCAGTGCGCTTTTCAATGTCTCCTTGCGACATGCCTTTTTGCAAACGGAAGTTTCGAATCGTCTCGCCGATGTTCATGAAAGGTTCGCGTCCTGAGGGGAAGTGGCCATGGGGTTGACTGCATAGTAACCATTGCCGGAGAGACTGGCAAGTGAATTCTCGCCGTGTGCAACGACTTGCAGAAGTGCTGATGCAAATTGCAGCGCTTAGTAACCAGTACGGGATGACCAGAGGAAATTACACCAGCAACAATTCCATGTAGATCAGACCAGCGATGGGCTCCAGCGGATCCGGACTGACCTCAACGAATCCCAGGCGGCGGTACATCTTCACCGCCGCTCCCATGCTCGGAGGATGCGAATCCAGGCGCATGGAGCGATATCCAAGACTGCGCGCCTCCTGCACGATCCGCTCGGCCAGCTCTCTTCCGATCTTGTCGCCCCGAAACGGCGGGCGCACATATAGCCGTTTCATCTCGCAGCTTCCTTCAACCGGGAATGGCCGTACACCAATGCAGCCCACTGGCTGACCCACTACTTTGGCGAGCAGCAGCTTGCCTCGCGGAGCAGAGTAGCTGCCCGGCAAGCTCGCGATCTCCGCATCGAACGTGCGAAAACACGGTTCCACCGCAAGTTCCGCACGATACTCCGTGAACAGCGTCCGGACCTGTTCGATCTGCTGCTGGGAAATAGCTTCTACGATTTCAGACACATGGCACCCGGGTAAAATTATCCCATCAGAATGCCACCGTTCACGTTGAGCACGTGACCAGTGACATATCCAGCTTCATCGGACGCTAAGAATTTGACGGCGTGTGCCACATCCATATCGCTGCCCGCACGTCCGAGAGGAATGTTCTTGAGGATGTTCTCTTTCAGCTCGGCGGGAAGAACCTCGGTCATGGCGGTTTCGATGAAACCGGGCGAGACCGCGTTGACGGTAATGTTTCGCGAACCAATCTCGCGCGCTACCGACATGGTTAAACCAATAAGGCCGGCCTTCGACGAAGAGTAATTCGCCTGTCCCACCTGGCCGATCTGCCCAAAGATGCTGGTGATGTTGATAATGCGTCCCCAGCGCTGCTTCAGCATGGAACTGATCGCGGCTTGGGTGAGCAGGAAAGGAGCCGTCAGGTTGGTGTGGATCACGTCGTCCCAGTCGGCGCGCTTCATTCGCATCACCAGCTGATCGCGTGTGATTCCGGCATTGTTGACGAGAATGTCCAGTTTTCCAAACTTCGCCACCACGGCCTTCACCACGGCTTTGATCTCATCTTCACTGCTCACGTCGAGTTTGAAAGCGGCAGCTTCGCCGCCACTGTTATTGATCTCGCTGGCTAACTGGTCGAGCTTCTCCTGATTCCGGGCGCACAGCGCGACCTTCGCGCCCGAGTTAGCCAGCACCAGCGCGCAGGCGCGACCAATTCCTTGCGATGCTCCCGTCACCAACGCGACCCGGCCTTCCACACCTGCCATGATTCCTCCCGGATGAAGCAAAGCAGGATTATACCCAGCGCGACTCAGCCCATGGGAACTCGTTCCTCCTCGTCGAGAATAACTTCGGCGGGGGCAGGAATCTCGTCGCGAAACAGATAGCGCAGCAGTGGCGCCGGGAGCAGAGTTGTTACCGCCGTCATGAAGATGACAATGGCGTAAGCGCGCTGCGACACCATGTTCATCTGCAGTCCGATCAGGGCCACGATGAGCGCAACCTCCCCACGGGGAGTCATGCCCACGCCGACTTTTAGCGCGCTGCGCCAGCCTTCTCTCAGCATCGGCAGCCCGCAGCCGATCACCTTGCTGACCAATGCCAGTACAGAGATGATTACGGCGACCACGAACACTCCGCCTCGGAATACGTGAATGTCGAGGCGCGCGCCCATGGTGAAAAAGAAGAACGGCGCCAGGAATTCGTTGATCCCGTAGACGCGGGAACGCAAGCCCCACTCTGGTGAGTAGTCGGAGAAAATAAGTCCTGCGAAAAAGGCGCCGATGATAGCGGCCATCCCGATCTTGGTTGCTGCCACCGACAGCAGCAGGCACGTGGCCAGCGCCAGCATCAGGGGAGCATCGCGGGTTGAAAGCCGCTGCAGGCCTGGTCGCATTCGCCCCACAACCCCGGGCCCGAAATAAATCATGAAGACCGCGAAGCCCACCGCTTCGGCAATTACCACCCCTAGGTGCACCCAATGCACGCCGGTTCCGGAGGAAACACTGACCACGATGGCCAGCAGCACCATACCGAGTATGTCGTCGAAGACAGCAGCGCCGAGGATAATCCGGGCGGCACGACTCCTCAGCACATGCATGTCCTGCAGGACGCGAGCTGTGATTCCCACACTCGTGGCCACCATCGCAGCAGCAATGAAGACGGCCTCGTGAGTGGTTTCATTGCGCAGCTTCAGATAAAGCAGGCCGCAGCAAAACGGCAGCACGATGCCTGCGATGGCGACGTTCAGCGAGCGTCCGCCTATGCTGATCAGTTCATGTGGGCTAGTCTCGAGTCCGACCGTGAATAACAGGAAGATGGCGCCGATCTCAGCCAGCGAAATGATGGTGTCGCTGGGATCGATGATGTTGGTGGCGTAAGGACCAAGAAGAACCCCGGCGAGGATTTCACCGAGTACGGCAGGCAGAGACAGCCGCTCGAATACCTCTCCGCAGATCTTCGCACATACAAAGATGGTGAAGAGTTGCAGGAGGAGAGTATCTGTACCGTGCGACATACCTGGAGAGCAGCATTACAGTCAGAAGCGCTTACCGCGGCAATCGTTGCTCACACCGATTCGGCTCAACCCTTAAATCGTAAGTAGCTACTGCCGGCACTCCGCCGCACAGCTCCTCGAATTTTCCGCTATCACTCTGGATCCTGAGTTCCTGCAGCTACAGCAACCGCTCGGGTGCCCAGAACAATACCTTCAATTCGCGTACGAAGAAAGCCAGGTCGGCCTCAGAAGGAAGTTGTAATCCAGTGGGCTGCGCCATCGTATTCTGCTGCAACTCAACCTGCGCATCCTGCAGGTCCCAGGGCAGGTGATGAATGTCGCCGCGATAGAGACGCTTACGCGTTGTGGTGTAGAGGCAGTAGCGCTCGGTGAGAAAATGCTCCAGTGAGCCCGGACGCGCGTGGAAGGTTCGGGCACTCGCTGGACCGTAAGAACATTTCAGCTCCGCCGGCTTGGGGCCGTGCTGTCGTTTGGAGTCGTACTCAATCTTCATCCCCCCTTTGCCGCTGACCTTCATCGAGGCTTGCCAGTAAGGCAGCCGATAAAAGACTCGCGCTCCCCAGACAGCGGAGAGGTTGCTGGCATCGAGGCTGAAGAAGTACACGCCGGGTTTGCCATCGTAGCTGACGTAGGTGCGCACGTTGATCTCGTTGAAATTTGAGAACCACGGCACCGAGGGCACTCCGGGCGGGCGGAGATGATTGATCCAGAAGGGGGCCACGGTTACCCAGGCGCGCTGCCGGTAGGTGTCGAGCGTCAGAACTTCTGGAACCTTGGCGCGTACCAACTCGGGGTCGAGCGAATAATGAAGGAAGAGGAGATCGTTCCAGCGTTGGGTCATGATCCACGGAGCGGTTGACAGCGGCCAGGGACGATGGGTGGTGGCAAACAGAATCGAGTCGGCACCAACCCATCGGGTTCGGACATCTTCCTGCCCTGGTTCCATCGGAACTTTGGTTCTAGACATTGGTTTTGCCGGGTATCTGAAACCTAACCGTCAGACGACTCTCGTTTGGCAATGAGATGCACAATTTCCCACAGGTTCGCTGGTTGCCTGCTGCACTTATACCGCATATGATTCACCGCAATGTCTTCCGGTTACAAACCTGCCGATAACGGCGATCATGCCGCCGACCACGAACCCAGCACTGAGGTGTATGCGGTCCACGGCGCCGATCCCGAAGTGCAGGCGTACGGCATGGCAAAGTACTCACGCTCGGCGCTCTCCATGCGCGAATCGCTGGCTGAAATCAATGACCAGAAGGCCGAGAAATTCCTCAATACGTTCTATTTTCAGTACGGGCATCGGAGCATCGCGGATCTTGCGCACATAGCCTTTGCTATCGAGCGGCTGTCGATTCTGGCAGCGACCATCGCCGTCGATGAACCGCGCTGGGATGGGCAGGAGCGTTCGACCCGCTATCAGGACTTCCAGAAAAGCGGCTACTACGTTCCCGATTTCGCCGGCGACGACGCGGCCCGCAAGTCTTATATCGAGACCGTCGACTCAGATTTTTAGTGAATACCGCTCCTTCTCCGATGCGATGTTCGGCTACTTGAAACGAGCGTACGCCTAAACCCGACGGAGATGAAGCAGGAGGCTTACGAACGCACCCTGCGCGCACGGGCATTCGACCTTTCGCGTTACCTGCTGCCGCTGGCAACCAATACTTCGCTGGGCCAGATCGTCAGCGCCCGTACCCTGGAGAACCAGGTTTCACGCCTGCTCTCGCACACGCACGCCGAAGTCAGGCGCCTGGGAGACCTTCTGCGGCGCGCCGCTCAGGAGCCGGCCTACAACGTCAGCCATGCGAAAGCCCGCGAGCTGCTGGAGCAGATCAGCAGCGATTCTTCCGACATCGCAGAGCGCGCCAGCGACTTCCTATTACGTGATGTTCGCGTGGCACCGACGCTGATGAAGTATGCAGAGCCCAACGCCTACGAGATCGAAACCCGCCGCGACCTGACCGCAGCGGCAGCCGAGATATTCAGGGGCGCGGCGATCGAGGATGCTCCCACCGTCGATCTGCTGGACGATGATCCCCTGGAAATTGAATTGGCCGCGACCCTGCTCTATCAGTACGCGCATCACTCGTATCGCCAGGTCAGGAACATTGTCGCCGGCATGTCGGAGCAGCGGCGTAGCGAAATCATCGATCTTGGACTGCGGCATCGCGGCCGCTTCGATGAAGTCTCGCGCGCCTTCTGTTCAGGCCAGCAGTTTCGCTTCGACATCCTGATGGATATCGGCGGTTTCCGCGACATGCATCGCCATCGTCGCTGCGTGCAGATCATGCAGGACTATACGACCGCACACGGCTACGAGATGCCGGAGGAGATCGAATCGGCGGGCTTGGCAAAACGCTACGACGCCACCATGCAGCTCGCGCGAGACGCTGTTGCCCAGTTAGGTAGCCGCGATGCGGCGGAATCTGCAGAGCAGGCGCAATACGTGATCCCGCTGGCCTTTCGCAAACGTACGCTCTTCAAAATGGACTTGGCGGAGGCTATCTACATCAGCGAGCTGCGCACCGGCGCTGCGGGACATTTTTCCTACCGCAATGTTGCTTTCGCAATGTACGAGGCTATGGCCAAGCGGTATCCTGCGCTGGCGAAATACTTTCGGGTCACCGACGTACGCGAGCCCGTGGACCTGTTGAAGCGATGATTCCGAATAACCGTAACGGTATGAAGCTCGTTCCACTCCTGACGATTCTGTGCCTGATGCTATTCGGCAGTTTGTCTTGTCCGGCGCAGGCAAGTCCGCCCCAATCGGCGGCCACAAGTCAGAGGGATCAGAAGGAGAAGCCGCAAACAATGCATGCAAAAGGCCCGTTCGATGTAAAGCTGGCTCCCCAGGCTTCACCCGAGTTGCCCCAAGGTGTACTCAGCCGGATGTCCATCGATAAGCAGTTCCATGGGGATCTGGAGGGGACCAGCAAGGGCGAGATGCTGATAGGCGCCACCGACGTCAAAGGCTCGGCCGGCTATGTCGCCATGGAGCAGGTCACGGGAAAGCTGAACGGCCGCAGTGGCAGCTTCATCCTGCAGCACAGCGCAACGATGAATCGCGGCGTCCCACAACTTTCGATCACCGTCGTCCCCGATTCCGGCACGGGCCAGCTTGTCGGACTGACCGGCAGCATGAACATCATCATCACGGATGGCAAGCATTCGTACGATTTTGAATACACTCTGCCGGAAGCACATTGATGCCGCGATTTTCACTTTTCCGTTAATAAGCGAAGGGTAATCATGCAGTATGGCCTTTCCCGAAGGCTGCGATCTGCGCCTGCTGAACCGTCCTTCTGTAACTCCGGTCACATCCCCATGTGAGACACGAAGGTACTAGTACTTTCGTTCTTTCCTATTTCGCTATTTCTTCGCTTTTTCGTGATTACTGGATGTATAATAAGCCGTCAGTATCCATGCGCTCTTCACCAAGAATAGTCCGTTCCACTGCGCCTGCCTCACTGACCCATCGCAACTCATATTTTCCTGCTCTCCCGGGCCGATGCGGTCGCGGGGAACGAGCAGCCAAGGAGCGGCACTCATGGCCGACGAGAAAGCTGAAAAGAGCCGGGCAATCGACCTGACGCTGTCGCAAATCGAGAAGCAGTTCGGTAAGGGCTCCATCATGAAGTTGGGGAGCAAGGGAGCGGTTGTCCCGATCTCCGTCATCTCCACGGGAGCGATTTCTTTTGACGCAGCGCTGGGCGTGGGCGGATTTCCGCGCGGCCGCGTGGTTGAGGTCTTCGGGCCGGAATCGTCGGGCAAAACGACCATCGCGCTGCAGGTAATTGCCGAGGCACAGAAGCAGGGCGGAATGGCGGCCTTCGTCGACGCCGAGCATGCTCTGGACCCGATCTACGCGAGCGAAGCTTGGGGTCGATGTCGATAACCTGCTGGTGTCGCAGCCTGACTATGGCGAGCAGGCCCTGGAAATCGCAGAAGCATTGGTCCGCTCTGGCGCTATCGACGTGTTGGTGGTCGATTCGGTTGCGGCGCTGGTTCCCAAGGCCGAACTCGATGGCGAGATGGGCGACAGCCACGTCGGTCTGCAGGCCCGCCTGATGTCTCAGGCCCTGCGCAAACTGACCGGTATCGTGGCCAAATCGCACACTTGCCTGATCTTCATCAACCAGATCCGCGAGAAGATCGGCGTCATGTTCGGCAATCCGGAAACCACGACTGGCGGCCGTGCGCTCAAGTTTTACTCGTCCGTGCGTATCGACATTCGACGTATCGGCGCCATCAAGGACGGCGATCAGGTGGTCGGCTCGCGTACTCGGGTAAAGATCGTCAAGAACAAGACCGCCGCGCCTTTCCGCGAGGCCGAGTTCGACATGATGTACGGCGAAGGCATCTCCAAGGAAGGCGACCTGCTGGACCTGGCAGTGAACGGCAACCTGGTGGAGAAGTCCGGCTCCTGGTTCAGCTACAAGACCGAGCGTATCGGCCAGGGACGCGAGAATGCCAAGCAGTTCCTGAAGGACAATAAGGACATCATGGCCAAGATTGAAACCGACGTTCGTAAGTCTCTGGGGCTGATTTCGGTTGAGGATAAAGCGCAGGCGGCTGCCGCCAACGCGGAAGCTTCGCCAACTCCGGTGCCTAAAGGACCAGCGGGACGAAAGTAGTCGGTATCCCGCTTATGACCACCAAGGGGCTCTGCGGCTGGGCAGAGTCCCTTTTTGTTCCAGGGACGGCGTTTATCGTCAGCGCCTACCCTCGCATTCCGATTGCCTCTAACCGCCACGCCAGAATAAAATCATCGAACGTAACTCTGCGGCTCCCGAGGCCTCTTGAAGAACATTGTCGCCATCTATCCCGGATCGTTCGATCCCGTTACCAACGGTCATCTGGACCTGATCCACCGCGGCAGCAAACTGTTCGACAAGTTGATCGTAGCCATCGCCCGCAACCTGGAGAAATCTGAGACGCTCTTTTCCATGGAAGAGCGGCGGGAGATGCTGGTGGCCATGACTTCGGAGCTGGAAAATGTGTCGGTCGACACCTTTGAGGGATTGCTGGTCAACTACTGCATCCAGAACAATGCGAACGCAGTTCTACGCGGCATCCGCGCCATCAGCGATTACGAGTTCGAGCTGCAGATGGCGCTGATGAACCGCAAGATGGAGCCGCGGGTGGAAACGGTTTTCATGATGCCCGCGGAACAGTATTCTTATCTCAGTTCACGAATTGTGCGCGAAATCGCCAAGCTGGGCGGACCTTTGAATGGTTTAGTGCCTTCAGATGGTGGAAGACCGGCTCCGCGAAAAAATCGCACATTACCAGACCGCTGTCTCACGCAACGCATCTCTTATAAGGGTCAAGCCATGACTGCTGTTGGAACTCAGCTCTCGTCGTTTCTCACCAATCGCATTCAGCGCATCGAGGTTTCCGCCACCATGGCGGTTGCCGGAGAAGCGGAAAAGCTTCGCGCCACGGGAGTCGACCTGGTCGACTTCGGCGCGGGCGAGCCGCACTACGATACCCCGGCGCACATCAAGGAAGCGGCCATAGCGGCCATCCAGAATAACTTCACCAAGTACACCGCCGTGGGCGGAACGGCGGAGTTGCGCGATGCCATCTGTGAAGCGGCACGCGACGGATTTCGGCTCCGACTACAAGCGCGAAGACTGCATCGCCTCCACCGGCGGCAAGCACGCGTTGTTCAACGCGATTCAGGTGCTGGTGGACCATGGCGACGAGGTCATTCTGCCGGTTCCCTACTGGGTTTCGTTCAAAGACATCGTTCGCTACGCCGGCGGCGAGCCGGTATACATCGCGACCGATGAGAAACATGACTTCGCGCTGACGGCCGACATGGTGGAGACGCGCCATCACCCCACGCACGAAAGTCATCATTCTGAATTCGCCCAACAATCCGTCGGGCTCGGTGATGAAGCCCGAGGACATGACGGCGGTGCTCAAGCTGGCGCACGATCGCGGCATCTATGTGGTCTCGGACGAATGCTACGTGTACCTGAACCACACTGGACATTCCTTCTCGGCAGGCTGCGTTCATGAGGTCAAAGAACGGCTGATCATCATTGGCTCGTTGTCCAAGACGTATGCCATGACGGGCTGGCGCTTGGGCTACGCGCTGGGGCCGGCGCCGATCATCAGCGCCATGAGCAAGCTGCAGAGCCAGAGCACCTCGAATCCAACGTCGATCGTGCAGAAGGCAGCGGTTGCGGCGCTGACTGGTTCGCAGGAACCGGTGAAGCAGATGCTCGCGGGCTACATTGCGCTGCGCGATCAGGTAGTCGAGGGCTTGCGGGCAATTCCCGGACTCACTTGCGCTGCGCCGAATGGCGCGTTCTATGCGTATCCCAATGTCAGCCACTACTTCGATCGCGGC
The DNA here is from genome assembly GCA_963698845.1 of uncultured Acidobacteriaceae bacterium. Lineage (GTDB taxonomy): Bacteria > Acidobacteriota > Terriglobia > Terriglobales > Acidobacteriaceae > Bog-257. Next base: position 281,626 of record CAVOSH010000002.1, on the reverse strand, counting down.
GGGATGAGCTCGGGTTCCGATGTAGCGCGCAGGCTGCTTCACGAGGCGCACGTGGTGGTAGTTCCCGGCGAAGGCTTCGGCACGCAGGACCACGTTCGCGTGTCATACGCCACCTCGCAGGAAAACCTGAAGCGCGGTCTGGAGCGCATGCGCAACTTCTTCGCCAGCGTATAAGCGATGTCGCAACTGTATCCATTCCTGATGATCCCCATTTTCGACGAACGGCCCTGGGGGGTGCGCGATTTGCGTCCCGTCTACACCAGGGTCGTCAAAGAGCCGATCGGCGAAAGCTGGCTGACGTGGGAAGACAATCGCGTTGCCAACGGACCTCTCGCCGGGACAGAGCCTCGGTGAATCTATGTAAGCGGTATCGGCCGCGATCTAGTGGGATCGCTGGCGTGCTATGAAGATCGCTTTCCTCTGCTGATCAAGTTCCTCTTTCCCGGCGACAAGCTGTCGGTGCAGGTCCATCCCGATGACGATGGAGCGCGGAAATATGGCCAGCCCTGCGGCAAAACCGAGTGCTGGTATGTGCTTCGTGCCGAGCCCGGGAGCACAGGTCGCGCTCGGGTTGAAACCCGGGGTTACGCTGGCGGAGTTCCGCAAGTCGATCGAGGAAACGCGCGCCGAAGAGTTGCTGAACTGGGTGGACGTTCTATGCCGGCGACATGCTCTACGTCGCGGCGGGAACCGTGCACACAATTGGCGGCGGGATGGTGCTGGTGGAAACGCAGCAGACCTCGGACATCACCTATCGGCTCTACGACTATGGGCGTCCGCGCGAGCTGCATGTTGAGAAGGGTCTGGAGGCCGTCAAACTCCACACCAATGCGGGCAAAGTCGTTGCGCAGCGCTGATCCGGGGTCGAAGGTCCTGGTGCGTTCGCCTTTCTTCCAGGTCGAAAAAGATGCACCTGCGCGAGCCGTTGCGTGGTCAGGTTTCGCCGGACTCGCCTCAGATTCTGGTCGCGGTCAACGGCGCGGGCATCGTAGAATCGACCGGGATGGAACCGGTGAGCTTTACGACCGGCGACGCGGTTGTGATTCCTGCGTGCGTATCCGAATACAATGTGCGGCCGCAGTGGGAACTGGACGTGATGCGCATGTCGCTCCCCGGCGGACCGGTCGTCTGCGCCCCAGACCGACCTGACGCAATCGCTCAGCCTGGGTTAGTTGGCGCTTCGGCACCTGGGGTGTGCAAGAACCCACGTTTGACTCCAGGCAAATAAGAACCGCACCGCGACGGCTTCGCGACCTATTCCTCTCCTGTTGATACAATTTAAAGTTTGATAAGGCCCGTGCACTCCGTGCCTCCGTGGTGAACACAAGGAATCAGGTTGGCGCCAAGTCAGCTGGCTTCAACTTTTATCCCGTCATTCTCGCAGGTGGACGTGGCACGCGCTTCTGGCCGTTGAGCCGCAAGCGCATGGCCAAGCAACTGCTGCCTCTCAACAGCAAGAAAAGCATGATCCAGGAGACCGTCGAGCGCCTGCAGCCGCTCGCCAAGAGCAAGAATTTCTGGGTCATCACCAATGAGGATTTACGCAACCCGATTCTCCGGCAGTTGAAGAAACTGGAGAAGAAGCAGATTGTCGCCGAGCCCGTCGGCAGAAACACCGCTCCGGCCATCGGCCTGGCGGCATTCTTATTGGCCACGCTCGATCCCAATGCCGTCATCGGGCTGTTCCCTTCCGACCATGTCATCCTCGACGAGAAACGCTTTCGTGACGACATTAGCCGCGCTGCCGAAATCGCTGCGCATGGCGCGAACATCGTGGTTATCGGCATCAAACCCACGCGGCCGGAAACTGGCTATGGCTATATCGAAGTGGGCAGCAAAGCGGAGAACGGCGCTCTTCAGGTAAAACGCTTTACCGAAAAGCCTACTCGCTTGACGTCGCCGAACGTTTCGTTGGGGCGGGCAATTTCTTCTGGAACAGCGGCATGTTCATCTGGGGAGCGCGCACCTTGGCTGACGCACTCACAGAGCATCTGCCCAACACTGCTCCGCTGTTGCAGGAGATCGCGGCCAGCTATGGCACTCGCAAATTTGAGAAGACCTTCGCCAAGCTTTACCCGAAATGCGAAAACATCAGCGTAGACTACGCGGTTCTCGAGCCATGTTCAGCCAGGGGCGAAGGCAAATCGGGCATCTACTGCATACCCGCGAGCTTCGGCTGGAATGACCTGGGTTCATGGACAGCGCTTTATGAACATCGCAGCTCCGGCAACAAGGATGGCGCGAATGTCATCTTAGCCAATCAGAGCTTCACCCTGAATGCGACCGGAAACTTCATCGACTCGCGAAGCAAGTTTGTCGCCGCCGTCGGAGTAGACAATCTGGTGGTCGTGGAGACCGATGACGCCCTGCTGATCACCACCCGCGAACACTCGCAGGATGTCGGCAAGATTGTGAAGTACCTTGACGAAAAGAAGATGAAACGGCTGGTGTAGTTCGCGAGCGAATCCCACACGAAAACAAGCATCGATGGCAACTCAAATCAAGTTTGGTACCGACGGTTGGCGAGGCATCATCGCCGATGACTTCACCTTCGACAATGTCCGGCGCGTCGGCAACGCGATGGCAACTTACGTCCACAAGAACCAGGACGTGAGCAAAGGGCTGGTTGTAGGCTACGACACGCGTTTCGTCTCCAAGGCAAGCCGCCGAAATCATCTCCGAAGTGCTGGCTGGTGCCGGTATCCCAGTGCGGCTGTCCGACGATTACACGCCCACCCCGGCGCTGTCCTATGCGGTAAAAAACCTCAGCGCCGCCGGCGGGGTGATGATCACGTCCAGCCATAATCCGTACAACTGGAATGGCGTGAAATACAAGGCCAGCTATGGCGGATCCGGGACGCCAGCTATCATGCGATCCATCGAGACCGAGCTCGATTCGCCGCGCTTGCAGCGTGACGGCGGCAGCGTCACGATCACCGATTTCAAGACGCCATACATCGCTGCCATCAAGGCGTTTGTTGACCTGGATGCGATCAAGAAAGCCAACTTCAAGTTCGCCATCGACGTAATGTATGGCGCCGGGCGTGGAGTACTGAAGGGTATCTTCAGCGAGAACGGCATCAACCATCTCGAAATTCGCGGAGAGTTGAACCCGCTCTTCCCCGGAATCAATCCTGAGCCGATCCAGCCGCACATTGCCATGCTCCAGCAGACCGTAGTACACGAGGACTGTCACGCGGGCCTGGCTACGGACGGTGATGCGGATCGCCTGGGGGCGGTCGCGGAAGACGGCAGCTTTGTGGATTCGCACAAGTGCTTTTCAGTCATCCTGGAGTGGCTGCTGAAGCGCAAGAAGTGGCCGGGCGAAGTCGTTCGCGCTTTCAACACCACGCGCATGCTCGACCGCATCGCGGCCAAGTATGAACGAAAGCTCAACGAGTGCGGTATCGGCTTCAAGTACATCTGCGATCTGATGCTGGAGCGCGACATTCTCATCGGTGGCGAGGAGTCGGGCGGCATCGGCATCACCCGTCATCTTCCGGAGCGCGATGGCATTCTGAATTCCCTGCTGCTGGCTAACATCATGGCCGAGGAAGGCAAACCGCTCGGCCAGCTGGTACGCGATCTGCAGCAGGAATATGGCGAACATCATTACGGCCGCATTGATCTTCATCTCAGCAACGAGGTAAAAGACGATGCCATGCGGCGTGCCCATGAGAAGCCCAACCGGATCGGCAGCTTCAATGTCCAGAACGTTGAAACTCTGGATGGAGTGAAGTTCTTCCTCGACGCGCCCACCAACGGCAACGGCGCCGAAGCCTGGGTGCTGGTTCGCGCCTCAGGTACCGAGCCCTTACTACGTATTTACTGCGAAGCGGCATCCCCCGAGCTAGTCTCCCAGATTCTGCACGAGACGGAGACGTTCGTTCAGACCGGAAACCGCTCTCAGGTAACTGCGCCGGCAACCAGCTGATCCCTGCCGCTTTCTTCATCCTGCCCCGGCGCTCAAGAAATCTCATTACCGCTTGAGTGCCGCTCTGTTTTTTCAGCCAGCTTTCTCCACTCGAGATTGCTAGTGACGGAGATCACAGACTTGGGCTGGCTCCAGCGGCAACAATATTTACAGGATGTGCACCCAGCGGCAGCTACGGAGGACAGTTTCGCTAGGCCTGGCTCTTGCCCTGATGCTCTGGGCTGAGGCTGTTCCGGCGATAAATCCTTCGTCCACGTCCGCGCACACCTGTCGCGGAATGCATGTGGCAATGCACGCCGAGCAGCGCGGTTCACACCATTGCTGCCCGAATCAACTCCACACGACATCCACTCTGCCGGAAGCGTCGATCATCACTGCTGCGTCCTTGTGTCACCAGGATTGCTGCACGGCGCGGCGTCAGCCTGCGCGCAGTTTCGCCTTCCTGGCGAACGGTGGCAGGCCATCGGCAGACATCGTCCGCACTTCGGCTGCGGAAAGTGCCGGACCATCAGCAAGGACTTTGGCGGTTTCGGCAGCACACTCTCCCGCGTTTACCAAGGCTGTCTTCGACCTGAAGACCGACCTCAGAATCTAGATCCACCTACGTTCAGCCGCCGACGCCCGCGCTACGGCGCATTTACCTGCTGCGCGTAACCCAACCGCGGACTGTTGTCCGCCCCAATCAAAGATTCTGAGGACGATATGAAATCGAAAGCTCTCATAATTGCTAGCACTCTATTCATGGCTCTGGCTCTGATGGCCCAGAGTACGTCGCAAAGCACCCCGGCTCCGGCCGACAATAATGCCAAAACTTGTGCCTGCTCCGATCATGCAAAAGCGGACGGCAAGATGGCGTGTTGCGGCAAGGATGCAAGCTGCTGCGCTAAGGGCGCCTCATGCTGCAAAGGTGAAACCTGTTGCCAGGGCAAGGACGGCAAGGCCTGTGCCAAGATGTCCAAGGATTCCAACGGTAAGATGGCGTGCTGCACCGATGGCAAGTGCGACATGGCCTCAGGCAAGGACAGCAATGGCTGCTGTGGTGGCGGGAAGATGTGCTCTCGGCCACAGAGTGGTGCATAAAGAACCTCGCCTGCCTTTCATGCAAGGGCGGGCCGTTTGTACTCAGCGCCCCGGCTCTCCCGGGGCGTTGTTTCTCGTGCTGCACCTCACGACGTCAAGCCTGTCCAGCTGGCAAGTCTCTGCTCCCCATCTGTCCGAGTACGCAACGAAAATTTGACAAAATTTAGGCGGCGGCCAGCCTCCGGCGGGTATAGAATCAGCCCACGTACGTCGGCGAGAACCCGGAAACGCTTTCCGAGTTCGTTTTCTCCGGGCCATCTCGCCCTTCAGCTCCGGGCAGGTTTCGCAGTTCCATTCGAGCAAACACGCCCTCGACTCGCGGGATCGGATTCATAAATACCGTCTCGTGGAGGTTAGTATGCAGCACCTCCGTTATCTCGCTCCCATCCTCATTTCTCTTCTCGTCAGCACCGGACAAGCGCAGTTCAGAGGCGGTCCGGCTAGCATCAGCAACGTTGGCAACATTCACATTCACGTGGTCTTGAGTAATGATCGGGATGCCGGACCGTACCTTCTGGTTCGCTTGATACAGGGATCAAGCAGTATGGCCGTAGGCACGACCTACACGAATGATCGTGGTGAAGCCCAATTTCTTGGCGTGCCCGTTGGTGACTATCACGTAGAGATCAGTGGCGATGGGATTCAGGCTAAGGAGCAGCGAGACCTTCGAAGTAGACGACCGCAAGATGAGCCAGGCGCAGTATGTGGTTGTCAATAAGCTGGAGGAATCCGGTCCCAAAGCCGCTCTCGGCGCAATCCTCCACCGTGTCCGCTTCGGATCTGAATGTTCCTGAGAAAGCCCGTAAGGAGGTCGACAAAGCTAACGAAGAGATGGCTGCGCACAACTGGAACAAGGCGCTGGAGCACTTGAATAAGGCCATCGCGCTGGCTCCGCAATATGTGACGGCTTATAACAATTTGGGCGTTCTCTACGACAAGATGAACGATATTCCCCACGAAGAAGAGGCATTGCAAAAGGCTGTCAGCCTGGACGGCCATTTCGCGCCGGCATTATTGAATTACGGCAAACTTTGCTTGCGCCAGAAAAATTCTCTGCAGGCGGAAACACTGCTGCAAAGGGCCGCAAGCTCCGATCCAAATGATACTGAGATCGTGACCCTTCTCGCTTATGCCGAGTTTATGAATCGCCACTTCGATGCAGCCATCAGCAATGCAGACCAGGCGCATTCATCGGGGCGCGACCATTCTTCTTTCCTGCACTACATCGCGGCCCGCGCCTACCAGCAGGAAAATCAGCAGCAACGAGCGCTGGCCGAATTTCAGGACTTTCTGAAGGAAGAACCCAAAGGTCCCCGCGCCGATCGGGTGCGAGCCGATGTCGCCAAGATGCAGGAAGCACAGCAGAACCCGCAGTAGCTGAACTGAGCCGCGATCTCACGAAACGGGAACGTCACCACGTGGCTGCCCGGCCCCGCTGCGATCAGCCTTCCGCATTCTTGATCTTGAGCTGGCTCTTGTTTTCCTCCAGAAACGCCCGGATCTGCTCAGCCTGGTCAAGCAATCGGACCCACTGTTCGTAGTACAAGGTCACCGGGAAGCGTCCTAACCCGTAAACACTGACGCCGCCCTTCTCGCTCACCTTGAAATCCAGGGCGCCGCGTTTACGCCCTTGCACCTGCTTCTCCAGGTCGGCTAGCTTCGCTTTTAGTTCTTCATAGCTTGGTTCTGACATTTCTTGGCACCTCAATAGGGTCACGGTTATGACGCCGACAAACCACGGTAGTCTCGAACCACAATCTTAGCCGAAAGCAGATGCGGACGCGTGTGCACCCGGCACATCGTCACTTTATAAATTTCTGAATTGCGGAATGATTAGGCTTCCGGCGAACGCCATTTTGCGATGTTGTAGCCGTAGATGGCGAGGCAGAAAATGTTGGCCGGAATAAACCCGAGTTGCGCGGTGCGGAACCCGATCAAACAGATGATAGCGCTATTGGCGGAGGCTATGATCCAGCCCTGCCACATGCGGCGGCCCACCAGGAAGGTGGAAAGAACGGTCAGAAAACAAGACAGATAATCGAGACGAAATGGCACGGATCAAGACCTTTACCCTCCGCAAGAACGGTCGGCGGAACGGTCTACCCATACTGTGCCGCAGACGCTCTCAAATGTCTGCTAGCTTGATCACGAAATCAAGTGAGCAGGGTCACAAACCACAGTGGGCTGGCGAAATCTCACTTCTTTTCGCCCGAGGAATTGCCGACGGCAAAGTGCTCCGTCTCGCCTGAAATCTGCCGCGCGGCATCGCGAGCACCGGGCTGATTAGCGGGATGAAGTGTATCGAGGAAGGAGACCAGGGCATCAACTTCGGCAGCGTTCAACTGCTTGCCATAGGCGGGCATGTTGCCGCCGCCCTGCACCACTTGGCGAACCAGTTGAGCGTGGGTTTTGCGAACGGCCACGCTGTCCAGCGACGGACCGCGCATCCCACCCGAGCCGCCGATGGAGTGGCAGTTACGGCATTGCTTCTCCTGAAAAACCGCTGAGCCGGTTCGTTCCAGCGGCGTGCGACCATTCAGATACTGCACCGGAACCGGATCGCCGCTCCAGGCGTTCATAATCGGGCTCCAGGGCGTATAGCTGGCAAGGTGCGTCAAGGTGCCGAGCGTCACTGCGCTCAACAGGATCGTCACTACTGCTATGGGACGACGCTTCCAACTCTTCTCGCCTTCGCCCGCGAAGAACGGCAGCAGCACCAGGAAGCCAAGGATGACGACCGGCCCGATCAGGAGCGCCGGTGTTTCCATCTGTGGCGGCAGGAACGCCAGCAGCGCGTACAGCCATTGGAAGAAGAAATCCGGCTTGGGAACGGTTTGGACGATGGTCGGATCGGGCTGTCCACTGGGCCCGAACGGACCGAAGTAGGCGGCGCACGCCATCACGCTGAAGATGATGAACGCCGCGAAGATCATGTCCTTCCACACCGCACCGGGCACAAATGGCATTCCGTCTTTGTGTGCCAGCTCTTCGTATTCCTGAACGTAGGTGGCGCGACGGACCAGACGCCCGGGCATTGGCCACTCGTTGATGCCGAGCTTCAACACCATCAGCAGGTGAAGGGAGACGAACGCGATCAGCAGCCCAGGAATGACGAATACATGGAAATCGAAGAAGCGCGACAGCGTATCGCCCGCAATGATGGGGCCACCCAACAACAGATGTACCACCCAGCCGCCGATCAACGGTACTCTGCCGCAAATCGATGCTCCAATGCCAAGTCCCCAGTAGGCATCCTGATCGAAGCGCATCACCTGGCCGGTGAAGGCCATGCCCAAAGTCATCAGCAGCAGAAACACACCGATGATCCAGGTCAGCTCGCGCGGAAATTTGTACGCCCCGAACATTGCCACCTGCACCATGTGAATCAGCACGATGGCAACCATGAAGTTGGAGCCCCATCCGTGTAAAGCGCGGATGTACCAGCCCAGAGGAACGACGTGATTCAGATACTGCAGGCTGTTCCAGGCCTGCCCGGCCGAGGGCACGTAAATCAGCGCCAGCATGATGCCGGTGAAGATCTGAATAATGAATACGGTGAGCGCTGCGCTGCCAAACACATAGAACCAGCTGGCCGATTTGGTAGGTACCTGGTGCGTCGCGACGTCGCGGATGGTACCGCTAAGCTTCAAACGCTGATCGAACCAGTCGCCAATTTTCTGTATCAGCCCTGGCATCCGTTGCTCCTCTCCTGCAGGCTGGCGCTGGTGGACAATGTCGGCAACTCGCCGGCTTCAATCATCAAGTGGCCATCTTGCACCTTATAGGTGTATTCGAAGAGCCCACGTGGAGGCGGGCCCGAAGCGCGCGAACCGTCCTGGTAGTACACCCCTCCGTGGCATGGACACATGAAGAGGCCCGACTGCGGGAACCAACGCACCGGACATCCAAGATGCGCGCAGTTAATTGCGAAGATCTGGAACTGCTCACCCTGAACCCGTCGCACCCAGCATGGAATGTTGTCGGTCTCGCCGTCCCAGGGATTTGAGATTGGATTCTTATATTTCGCCAGCCTCGTCTGTCCCTCGGGAAACTCGTCCAGTTCGCCGAGGTCGATCCATTTCTGGTAGCGGCCTCCCGTGCCGCGAATCAGCGGCGCCAGCAGATATCCGACGATCGGCGTAGCCAGGGCGACGGCGGCAAGGCCATTGAGCGCAATTCCAAGCTTCACAAAAAACTGCCGTCGCGAGACCTCTCGTTCGCTCACTGCTGCCCTCCGGGCACAGAAGTATTGGCCGCTGCCGGTGTAGCCGTAGCTGCGGTTGCCGGCCGTTGCGAGGCCAGCCACGCCACTACATCGGTGATCTGCTGGTCCGTCATAGGATGGTCAGGAACATTGTTCCGCCAGTCGGGCGCGTTGAAGTCCGGCCGGCCGATGATTACAACGGTTCGCAAACCTTGATCCGTAACCAGGCTGAGATAGCTTGGATTGACGATCGATCCGACCTTGGCTGAGCCTTTCCCGTCCGCGCCATGACAGGAAGCGCAGAAGGTCGCATATGCCGCAGATCCCTGCTGGGCGTTGCCGGCGGACTTGGCTGCATACGGAGGAGCCGTCACGTTCTGCAGGATCTGCGGCTGTCCCCAGCGTTGGCGCATGCCTTGTACAATCGCATCCACCTGCTTGCTCGTCAGCATTCCGCCTTCACTCACCGCAAAGGCCGACATTGGAGTTCCAGGTCTGCCCTTCGCAATCGTGTTTCGCAGCGTCTGGTCGTCGACAATCGCCAGATACACCGGATCGCCGATAGGGGGCGCCGGCCCCTGCTTGCCATCGGCGCCATGACATCCCGCACAGTTCTGACTGTAGAGCGCGACCGGATCCAGTACATCCGACGGCCTGCGGCACGATATCTGCCGGAGTAGGCTTTCCGGGCAGGTTGCAGCCGGCCAACAAGCAAAAGCGCCAGCAACGAGAATGCGAAGCACGCCGCGCGCCTCTTCATGGCTTCTTGCCCTCATCGTCGCGCTCGTGCATAAGACCGGGAGCTTCGATACCGGCGCGCAGTGCCAAGGGCAGGTTCTCAGCGGTCAAGACCCGGTTTTGGCGTGCCACCACCAGGCCAGCCACGATCCCGAACGCCGCTTGCGAGGCCGCGAACCACCACCAGTTGATACGCTCGTCCAGCAGCGGATTTACGTAACCGATAACGTGATAGAGCAATCCCGTCCAGAGCAGCGGACCGATGATTCCGCCGAGCACAATCGGCCGCCGTGGCAGCAAGGGCAACATCGCGCCATAGAGAAGTCCCACAAGCAGGCACATGGTCAAGTGCATCGCCAGGGCGAAGAGAAACCAATCCATGCGGAAATGCAGCATCTCCTCCACTGTGGGAGTAGCGGACGGCGAGTACAAGCTTCCCGCCAGCAGATTGATGGGATACCAGATGCTGTGATGGGAGACGAGCCCGTAGATCACGGCGAAAATCGCCATGGCCACGCCGCCGGCCAGGCCTCCCTTCACGCCGGCTGAAATCGGATAAATCCTGAGCGGAACCCAGGCTCGGTGAATCTCCTCGGCAACCTCCAACCGCTCGACCCGCCTTGGCGGCAGGACACGCGGCGGCTCGGCCGCCTCCACCGGCAATAACTCTCGTGATGCTCGTGCGGAAGCACCTGGCGAAACCAGCCGACCGCCCCGCATAGCGTCAGTATCCCGCCCAGGACGCTGACCGAAACATCCGTGAGCAGTCCCGTGAACATTAGGGCCGAGCCCAGCGCCATGGCAAATGGCCACGCCGTAGGAGCCGGCATCACTACGCCCGGTCGTTCGGAGCCGTTGCGCGCTTGTGTCTGTTCAGCCATCAAGTTATCGCGTAATGAAATAAACCACCGACAACACCACCACCCAGATCGCGTCTACAAAGTGCCAGTACATCGCAAACACGCTAACGCGCGCGGCATGCTCCTGCTTCACCGCACCGAACAACGTGCAAAGCAGGATGATGGTCAACCCGGTGACGCCAACGATCACGTGAAAAGCATGCAGCCCGACCAACGAATAAAACGTGGTGCCAAATAGATTGGTGCTGATGGTCAAGCCATCGGTGATAGATCAGGCCATACCATTCCCGCCCCGTTCCAATCAGAAAGATCACGCCCAGCGCGATCGTCAGGAACCAGAACAGTCCGAATCGCTTGATGTTTCCGTGGTGCAGCGCTTTCTCCGCCAGCAGAATCGTCAGCGCTGCTGGAGAACAGGCAGATCGAGTTGAACCAGGGAACATCCAGTACCTGCGCCGGAGTAGGGCCGCTGACGCTCTTGCCCGCGTAATACAGGTAGGCGACGACGAAGATGCTGAAGATGGCGGATTCCGCCGTAATCAGGCACCACATCCCCACTTTGCCGCGGTAGCTCGCCGCCAACGGCATTTCGCTCTGCGGAACGGTGTATGTCGCTGCTGCCAAACCAACTCTCCTTATCAGCCTAGCTCCCACATAGTGGGACCGGCCTATTCGTACTTCCAGTCAGGATCTTCCGGATGCTTCAAGTCCCACAACGGCCGCCGGCTTCTCACCACCGGAATCTCGGCGAAGTTATAGTCGGGCGGCGGCGAAGTGGTATGCCACTCCAGCGTCCACGCATCCCAGGGATCATTGTCCGGCCGGCGCCCCCTTGTAATGCGTCCAGATCATGTTGATGACCCAGAACAGAATGCCCAGGATCTGGAAGACCACGCCGACCGAAACGATGAGGTTCCATATCTCCCAACCGCGACTGGCGTCATAGGTGTAAATCCTGCGCGGCATGCCCAGCAAGCCCGGGATATGCATGAAGTCGAAGGTCAGATGGAAGCCGATGACGAACAGCCAGAAATGCCATTTGCCCAAGGTTTCGTTCAGCATCTTGCCGGTGACTTTGGGATACCAGTAATACACGCCGGCGAAAACCGCCATCACGATGCCGCCCAGGATGACGTAATGGAAATGGGCTACCACAAAGTAGGAGTTGCCCAGCTGCCAGTCGAAGGGAGCGGCCGACAACATGATTCCCGTCAAGCCAGCTATCAGGAACTGGCACAGGAACGCCACGCAGAACATCATGGGCACGGCAAAACGGATCTTGCCGCCCCACATCGTCCCCAGCCAATTAAAGATCTTGATACCGGTGGGGACCGCGATTGCCGCCGTGGACGCCACGAAGAACGCATTGGCATAAGACGTCATGCCAATCGTGAACATGTGGTGCGCCCACACTCCCAGGCTGATGAAGCCGATGGCAAGCGTCGCCGCCACCATGATCGAGTAGCCAAAAATCGGCTTGCGCGAGAAGACCGGAATCACCTCGGAGATGATGGCGAACGCCGGCATCACCAGGATGTAGACCTCCGGATGCCCGAAGATCCAGAAGAAGTGCATCCAGATGACGGCTGAGCCGCCCGCCTGCGTGTCGAAGAAATGTGCGCCCAGGTAACGGTCAATCAGCAGCATGATCTGCGCTGCCGTCAGCGGTCCAAGCGCCACCAGGACCAGGAACGCCATCAGCCCGTTCATCCAGGCGAACAGCGGCATGCGTTTGAGCGTCATTCCCGGACAGCGCATGCAGATGATCGTGGTCAACACGTTAAGCGCCGTCCCGATGCTGCCGAAGCCGCTCACCAGAATGCCGATGATCCAGTAATCCGTGCTGTGACCCACCGAAAATGCCGGCGAGGTCAAGGGCGCGTAAGCGAACCAGCCCACATCCGGCGCACTGCCCGCACCGTACAATCCGAAGCCGCCGATGAAACTGAAATACAGGATGAGTCCGCCAAAGGCGCTCATCCAGAAGCTCCAGGCATTCAAACGGGGAAACGCCATGTCGCGCGCGCCCACCATCAGCGGCATCAGGTAATTGGCGAAACCGAAGACGATAGGCATGGCCGCGAAGAAAATCATCGTGGTGCCATGCATCGTGAACAGGCGATTAAAAACTTCAGGAGAGACCAGATGATTGTTGGCTACCGCCAACTGCGCCCGCATGATCGAAGCCTCAATACCGTCCAATCACCAGGAAGATGATGCCGTAAGAGAAGTACATCACCCCTAGCTTCTTGTGATCGACGGTGACGACCCAGTCGTGCAACGCCTGCACCATGGGCCGCGAAGTCTCGCGCTCGGTCGAGATCACCATCGGTGGCAGTATGGGTTGGGCGTCGGCCATCAGCGTCTCCGGGCTAGTGCAGGCTCATGAGGTATACCACGAGCGCGTCTACATCGTGATCGTTCAGTTGCATCGCGGGCATCAGACAGCCGGGCTTGATCGCGTCCGGCGTCTTCACCCACAACCGCAGATTCGTCTTCATTGTTGGGAGCCGCGCCGGAAGCGATCGTGCTTCGGCTCATCAGGTGCGTCAGGTCGGGACCAAACCGCCCATTGGCGGTAGTCCCAGTGATGGTGTGGCAACTCATGCAGGCATTGGCCTCGAACACGCTGCCGGCCCTCGCGTCCACCTGCGCAGACATTGACCGCCGGAGCCTTCTGCTCCTCCACCCAGCGCTGGAAATCTTCGGGCGACTGCACCACCACGCTCAGCAGCATCTTGGCGTGCTGGGTTCCGCAATACTGCGCACACTGCCCGACGTACGTCCCAACCTCGTGAGGCTCGATCCACATTTCGTTCTTACGATTTGGAATCAGGTCGGTCTTCCCTGCCAGCTGCGGCACCCAGAAGCTGTGATCGGTATCGGCAGAGAGCAGCATGATGTGAATCAGGAAGCGATTGCCCGTTTGCACTGACTGGCACGTGCAGTTCGTTTGCCGTAACAAATCCGTACTTGGGATATTGAAATTCCCACCAGAACTGGTGCCCCGTCGCCGTCACGTCGATTGCGTCGGGGGGAAACTGGGCGTCTTCCACCGCGTGGATCACGCGAGCCGATGCCAGAAAACAGCACCACCACGATCAGGACAGGAATGACGGTCCACGCCAATTCCACCTGATTACTGCCATAAACCTGCGGCGGTTCGCAGTCGTCATCAGACGCGCGCCGCTCTGAACTTTATCGCGGCGTAAACGATCAGGCTGAAGACAACAGCGAAGATGCCGGCACATATCGCCATTACGAACAAGGACAGATGATAGATATCGTGCGCTGGAGTCGACGCCGGATCGAAGATAGAAGGCACGGGCGACGGACCGGACGTGGTCGCAAAGAGCGCACCCGCGAAGACGAACATCAGAAGCAGGAACAGACGCTGCTAAAGCCCAAGGAGAAACGCGATCGGGGCGACACTTCCGAGATGCCGGATTATGACGTTCGGAATTCGCTGATCGCGAGTGCATTTGGACCGGGAACACCGATTGGCCAAGCCTGTTCTTGGACTGCTTTGCCCCACCTTACGAAGCCGACTCCGGGAATGTCACACCCGGTTTGGCTACGCCTTGCGCCAGCTCAGATGAGCTAGCCCTACACGAGCTCGAAGTGAGTCCGTTTCTTAGCCGAAAGAACCACAAGGCAAACTGAGAGAATGTCTCGCTTTATACCTTCAAAACACAAAGATTTGCAAGAACTCATTCGACTAGCTCCGTACTTGCGTTGCAATCGCATCGCCAGTCGATAATCAGCCCCGTCTAGGGGCGCGGTCTGATCCGCACCACAACTTCCTAAACCCGGCTTGCCGGCGACCAGGCGGTGTATCGCGACCACAAAATTCGCCCAGAATCGTCTGTAGCTTTTCCGCGACGGCCGGCCATTTTCGTCATCTCACTCGTGACGATTAGTATGCGCTTGCCCGGACCAGTCAGCGAACGTTCGCCAGCTGCCGATCGGTGATCTGGCTGGCTAGCTGGCTGGTGCCCACGGCGCAACGCGCCCGGCTGGCGCGAGTTGGACGCGGCAAGTTTGGCACTGGTGCCAGTTTCTTGCCGAAACCGACCAGCTTAACCGCGAACGAAAACTGGAACTGGCAAGATTCTGCTGGAGCGCCTTTCCGTCGGCGTTCTGGCTGCGCTTTCGATCAGCAGGAGTTTCGCCGGCAGCAACGAGCGGCTGCGCCGTTCTCCCTCCACCTCCTGCTGATCTCGATCGCTGGCGCCGTATCATTGTGCTGATCGTCTTCAGCGGCATTTTCCCGGCGATCCGTTCGTTGGTTTCGTCGCCCATACCCGATCCTGATCACGTGTGCGTGATCAGCCTGAACGGAAAGTTTCGCCGCGTACGCTCCGAGACTCTGCTGGATTTGGCAGCCGCCTGGAAGGGCAGCAAGCTGCTGAACGACGTCGCCGCCTTCTCCTGGGGCGCCAACTGAATTAGGTACGCTCCGCAGCGAACGTTGCCCGTTCTCTCCGCCCAGGTCGCCCCCGATTTCTTCCAGGTACTGGATCTGCACGCCAGCGTCGGGACGAACGTTTCCGGCCCGGAGATCAAAATGACTGCAGTGGATGTGTTGTCCTAAGCCACGAGATCTGGCGTCTGCAATTTCACAGTGATCGCTCGGTCATAGGCCGCCAAGTCTACGGTCGGCGGCATCCCGCGCACGGTCATCGGCGTTCTGCCGCGGGACTTCCACCTGCTGTCGCCGGGGATTTCGGTCTGGACGCATGCTGGACGCCGGCACGCCCTCATTCACCAATTCGTTGAGCGCATTGGGGCCGTAGCGCGCGTCCGCCCGGGAGTCACGCGAGCATCAAGTGGAACTTGATCTCGCCGACCGCACCGAAAATGCCGGCTATATTCTGCCCGCTTCGTTGCTGGTCGTCACCTCCGGGCGCGCGAAATGCGGACGATACCTCAGCTCGTATCTGCTGTTTCTGTTGCTGGCGATTGGATCCGCCATGCTGATTGTGTATGCGCGCTTCAGTACTGGCGTCGGACGCTCGCCCCTGACGTTTGCGCGATCGGGTTCGCTGGTGGTCATTCTTCGTGGCGAAAGTCCGTGCTGCTGCTCGCCTTCACGGGCTGCTCGCCTGGACCAGCCTGCGCGTTGCTGTCGATCTACGTCTTCGGATCCGTGCAGCCCATGACCAACGGCCGTTGCGCTCTGGCTCTTCCTTATCCTGTCCATTGCGCCACTGTCCTGGGCGATTAGCGACCAGCAGAAACGCTGTCGCGTGTGCCTGCAACGGCTGGGAACGCCAATCCAGATTGGAGCTCCCGGACATGTCCTGCTCGACTGGTCCGGCACCGAGATGATGTGCCCTCGAGGGACACGGCGTGCTCTACCTGCCGGATTCGCAAACGAATTGGCTGGAGCGCGACCGTTGGGA
The DNA here is from genome assembly GCA_963698845.1 of uncultured Acidobacteriaceae bacterium. Lineage (GTDB taxonomy): Bacteria > Acidobacteriota > Terriglobia > Terriglobales > Acidobacteriaceae > Bog-257. The sequence continues at coordinate 265,405 of CAVOSH010000002.1, read as the reverse complement.
CAATCTGGACGATTCCTGGGCTGGGCTATTCAAGGATTAACCGGCCTGGCGTCTTTTAGCTGGTCAGGATTTGACGTTTCGCGCCTGCCCGTGTTCCGCAATCAGGTTAGCGATCAAGCCCGTCCAGCCGGTCTGGTGATTCGCTCCCATGCCGCGGCCGGTATCGCCGTGGAAGTACTCGTAGAACTGCAGATGATCGCGGAAAGTTCGGGTCGGTTTGCAGCTTGGAGTCGTCGCCCAGGGAAGCCCGACGCCCGTTTTCGTCCCGCAGACACAGCCTCATCAGGCGGCAGGCGATCTCTTCCGCCACCTCCCACAATGTGAGATACTTGCCCGACCCTGTAGGACATTCCACCTTGAAGTCGTCGCCGTAGTAGTCGTAGAAGCGGCGCAGGCTCTCGACGATCAGGTAATTCACCGGCATCCAAATCGGGCCGCGCCAGTTCGAGTTGCCACCGTAGATCCGGGAGCGTGGACTCGGCCGGATCGTAATCCACTTCGTAGTGCGTCCCGTGCAGGTCAACCATGTACGGATGATCCAAATGATAGCGAGACAACGCGCGAATCCCGTACGGCGAAAGAAACTCGTTCTCATCCAGCATTCGCGCCAGAATGCTCTTCATGCGAAAGGCGCGGGCCAACGACAGCAGGCGCCTGCTATTGGAGCCGGGCTCTCCCCACCGCGAAACCAGCGAAGCCAGGTCCGGCCGCTTCTCCAGAAACCACTTCAGCCGTTCATTGAAATGAGGCGATGGCATCGAGCAACTCCTGCTCGATCACCTCTACGGCAAAAAGTGGAATTAAGCCGACCACCGATACGAAGCCGGATAGGAACATTCTGACCGTTGGGCAGGTTCAGGACGCTGTAGTAGAAATTATCGGTCTCGTCCCACAGCCCGATACCTTCTCCCGCAATGTCAGACATGGCCCGGGCAATATACAGAAAATGCTCGAAGAACTTGCTGGCCACATCTTCGTAAATGTAGTCTTCGCGCGCCAGTTCCAGCGCGATTCGCATCAGGTTCAGGGCGTACATCGCCATCCAGGCAGTTCCATCGGACTGGTTGACGGTGCCGCCGGTCGGCAATGGCTGGGAGCGGTCGAAGACGCCGATATTATCCAGGCCCAGAAATCCGCCCTGAAAGATGTTCCGGCCCTGCTCATCTTCACGATTGACCCACCACGTGAAGTTGAGCATGAGCTTATGGAACACACGCTCCAGAAAATCCCGGTCGCCTTTCCCAGTTCGCATTTGTTCCAGGCGATAGATTCGCCATGCTGCAATTGCATGAACCGGCGGGTTCACGTCGCTGAAGTTCCACTCATACGCGGGAAACTGACCGTTCGGCTGCATGTACCACTCGCGGCCCATCAGGACTAGCTGGCGTTTGGCGAATTCGGGATCGACGAGCGAAAGCGCGACGCAATGGAAACCCAGGTCCCAGGCGGCAAACCAGGGATACTCCCATTTGTCCGGCATCGACAGGACTTCATCGCCATTCAAATGCTGCCAGTCGTGGTTGCGGCCATCCTGCCGCTGCTTGGGCGGAGGCGGCTGACCCGGGATCGCCCTGCAGCCAGTCGAAAACGTTGTAGTGATAGCACTGCCGGTTCCACAGCATGCCGGCCAGCGCCTGCCGCTGCACCCGGCGTGCATCTTCGTTATCCAGTCCGGCATGAACTGCTTCATAGAACTCGTCGGCCTCGTGCAAACGGTCAGTAAAAACCTGCATCGAAGTCGGCGAAAGCATCGCTGCCGGACGAAGCCGTCGGCCGCATCCGCATACGCACGGTTGCGTTCGCTCCCGGTGCCAGGTTGAGACGGTACAGCCCCGCTGCCTTCGTCCCTATGTTGGCCGGATTTACGGCCTGCTTCGCGCCATGAACGACGTAGTCGTGGAATGCGTCTTTGAAGTAACCGTCGCCAGTTCCGGTGTTGAAGACGCAGCGCTCATTCGTTTCGTTTTCGGTAAATAGAAATTCTTCTGGCGGGTCGAAGTCAATTTGGAACGTGCCCAGCGTGTAGTGGGTCGCAAGCAGGCTAGTCGGCACCCTCCTGAGACACCTCAGGCCTGTGCGGGTCGCGTCCCCAACTCCAGGTATTGCGAAACCAAACGTGCGGCAACAGCACCAGCGAAGCCGCTTCAGGCCCGCGGTTGTGGACCGTGACCCGCATCAGAACATCTTCCGCGTCGGCCTTCGCATACTCGACGAACACATCAAAATAACGGTCCTCGGCGAAGATGCCGGTGTCGATCAGTTCGTACTCGCGGTCGTTCAAGCCTCGCCGGTGGTTCTCATCGAGCAATTGCTGATAGGGATACTCGGCCTGCGGATACTTGTACAGCATGCGCGCGTACGAGCAGGTGGGCGTGGCATCGAGGTAGTAATACAGCTCTTTGACGTCCTCGCCGTGATTGCCCTGCTGGTTGGTGAGTCCGAAAAGACGTTCCTTCAGGATCGGGATCTTTGCCATTCCACAAAGCGATCGCCAGGCACAGTGTTTCTTTTTCATCGCAGAAACCGGCGATGCCGTCCTCCCCCCAGCGATAAGCACGGCTGCGGGCGTGGTCGTGCGGGAAGTAATCCCACGCGGATCCGTCTGCGCTGTAATCCTCGCGGACCGTTCCCCATTGCCGCTCGCTGAGGTACGTGCCCCAGCGGCGCCAGGGCTTTATCTTGCGCTCGGCTTCATCGAGGCGATTCTTCTCGGCGTTGCTTGCAGATTGCGGCTCGGCTGGATCGACGGGAGTTGGCATGGTTTCGTCAGAGAGACTGCCGCAGCGTTCGAGTCGGAACAACAGATCCCTCGCCGGCGCATCATCGCCTGGCGATAACCCATGGCTATGATCGGATCTACTTCGCGCCAGCTCGCGAACGCCGGTCGCACTGGCAACTACCACAGTGTGGGTCAAGTTCAAAAAAAGGCCGTGCTCGACGATTCCGGCGCGTTGTTCGAGTTCGCGGGCAAGTTTTGCTGCGTCGGCGATGGGCCCGAAATCGCAATCCAGAATCAGATTGCCCTGATCCGTGTGATATTCCCTGCCATCGCGGCGTCTGCCGCACGACATACTTCGCGCCCAGCGACTCCAGGAATCGGGCCTGCGATCGCCATCCGAAGGGCAGCACTTCGATCGGCAACACATGCAGTGTCCCGAGCCGCGAAGAAATCTTGCTCTCGTCCACCACGATGATCTCGCGCTTGGAAGCCTGCGCCACCAGCTTTCTCGCGCAGAAGCGCCCCGCCTCCGCCCTTGATCAGGTTGAGCTGCGGATCGACCTCGTCAGCGCCATCGATGGTGACGTCGATGCCCTTGGGCAGATCCTCCGTCAGCATCGGAATCTTCAGTTCGACCGCCGCATCCCACGATGCCTTGCGACGTGGCGAAGCCGACGATGTTCTTCAAGCTCTCCGCTTTGCAGCATGGCCCCGATGTGCCGTATCGCGAAGATGGCGGTCGAACCCGTGCCCAGTCCGACCGTCATGCCGGACGACATGTAGCGCACGGCATACTCCGCCGCTTCCTTCTTCAACGCGGCCTGAGGATCGCGCGATGCTGTCGATGCGTTCAGAGCGACTCCCTCTTGAGCGTAATTTGTGCAGCAATATGAGGACGCACTTTGCAAGTGCGCCCCTTCAGACTAGTTCTTTCTGCCTAGCGCCTTGCGATAGCGACCGATCAAGTTGTTCGTCGAACTGTCGTGCTTCAACGCCGGAGCAGCATCGCTCTCCAATTCGGGGATGATGCGTTTTGCCAGCACTTTGCCCAATTCCACGCCCCACTGATCGAACGAGTCGATGTTCCACACCGCGCCTTGGGTGAAGACATTGTGCTCATACAGCGCAACCAGTGTGCCCAATGCCCGCGGCGTCAGTTTGTCGACCAGGATTGTATTGGTCGGACGATTCCCCTCGCAAACCCGGAACGGCGTCTGGAAATCGGGTGAGCCTTCCGCCTTCAGTTCCTCGGCTGGTCTTGCCGAAGGCCAGCGCCTCGGCCTGCGCGAAGACATTGGCCATCAGGTAGTCGTGCATCACGGTAAGCGGGCTCAGGGCTGGAGGAAGGCGATGAAGTCGCACGGGATGAGCTTTGTCCCCTGGTGAATCAGCTGATAGAACGAGTGCTGGCCGTCGGTGCCGGGCTCGCCCCAGATGATCGGGCCGGTCTGCCAGTCGACGTGATTGCCTTCCAGATCGACGTGCTTGCCATTGCTCTCCATCTGCAACTGCTGGAGGTACGCCGGAAAGCGCTTCATGTTGTCCGCGTAAGGCATGATGCCGACGGTCTGCGCGCCGAAAAAGTTGTTGTACCACACTGTCAGAAGTCCCATCAGGGCGGGCAGGTTCTTCTCCAGCGGCGTGGTGCGGAAGTGCTCGTCCATGGCGTGGAAGCCGGCGAGCATCTCTTCGTAGTTCTGCGGTCCGACGGCGATCATGGTCGATAGACCGATGGCTGAATCCATCGAGTAGCGGCCGCCGACCCAATCCCAGAAGCCGAACATGTTCGCGGTATCGATGCCGAACTTCGCGACCCCTTCGGCATTCGTCGATACTGCGACGAAGTGCTTGGCCACCGCCGAATCATTCTTCAGCGAATCCACAATCCATTTGCGCGCCGTGGCCGCGTTGGTCATGGTTTCCAGCGTAGTGAAGGTCTTCGACGAGAGGATGAAGAGCGTCTCGTCGGCGTTCAAGTCGTGGGTCGCATCGGTGAAGGCCGCGCCGTCGACATTAGCCACAAAGCGGAACGTCATGGCGGGATCGCTGAAGTCGCGCAGGGCGATGTAGGCCATCTCCGGCCCCAGATACGATCCGCCGATGCCGATGTTGATCACGTTCTTGATGCGCTTGCCGGTGAAGCCCTTCCACTCGCCGCTGCGCACGCGGTTCGGAGAAGGCGGCCATCTTGTCGAGGACGGCATGAACGTCGGCGACAACGTCCTTGCCGTCGACTTCGATCTTCGTGCCTCGCGGGGCACGCAGAGCCACATGCAGCACCGCACGCTGTTCCGTGATGTTGATCTTTTCGCCGCGGAACATGGCGTCGCGACGCGCTTCCACCCCGCGCTCGCGAGCCAACTGGATCAGCAGGCCCATCGTCTCATCGGTAACCCGGTTCTTCGAGTAGTCGAGATACAGGCCGGCGCCTTCGGCGGTGAGTCGTGTCCCACGTTGTGGGTCATCCGCAAACAACTGCCGCAGTTGCGTGTTCTTGATCTTCTCGTAGTGCGCCTGTAGGGCTTTCCAGGCTGCGGTATCGATGGGTCGCTGGGTACTCATCTTCGGCTCCGGCATGAGGGCTCCTTATTTCAGTGCTTTGCTCTTGGACTCGATCGAACTCAACAGGTCCTTCCATGAATCGACAAAGGATTTCGCGCCTTCGGATTGCAGATCAGCCGCCAACTTGGCCACGTCGATCCCGGCCTTGCCGAAGGCAGCCAACACCTGTTCGCAATCTCCGCCATCGCGCGAAATGCAGCTTCCCGACGCTGCCGTGCTCGGCAAAAGCGAGCAGAGTCTCTTCGGGCATGGTGTCGACCGTATTAGGCGCGGCCAACGCGCTGATGTAGAGCACGTCCGACGCCTTGGGATCCTTGGTTCCCGTGCTGGCGAAGAGCAGCCGTTGCGGGCGCGCGCCAAGGTTCTCCAGCCGCTGCCAGCGATCCGAATCAAGCACGTCGCGATAGGCCTTGTACGTCTGCGCTCCAACCGCCGGACCAACCTTGTCGCGCAATTCGCCGGGAACTTTGTCCATCGTCGCCTTGTCCCAGCGGCTGACGAACAGCGACGCTACGGAGCGAACGTCCGCGCTGAGGCCGGCTTCCACGCGGCGTTCCAGGCCGCGCATATAAGCTTCGACCGCGCCCAGATAATGATCGCGGCTGAACAGCAGTGTGACATTTACCGATACACCAGCAAAGATCGCTTCCTCGATCGCGGTACGTCCTTCCGTCGTTCCGGGAATCTTGATGAACAGATTGGGACGCGCCGCCTTCTGGTGCAACTGCTTCGCTACGGCCGCGGTCTTCACTGCGTCGTAGGCCAGCAGGGGCGAGACCTCCAGCGAAACCCATCCGTCAACGGTCGCAGTGCGCTGGTGAATTTCGGCGAACAAGTCGGCAGCGCGGCGCAGATCGTCGATCGCCATCTCGAAGAACGCATCTTCCACCGATCTTCCCGACGACATCAGCTTCGCCATCTCGTCGTCGTAGGAGTTGCCGTGGGTCATGGCGTGATCGAAGATCGTCGGGTTCGACGTCAGGCCGGTGACCGAGAGCTCGTCGATGTACTTCTTAAGCGTGCCGCTGTCGAGCAGTTGGCGAGTGATGTTGTCGAGCCATAAACTCTGGCCGAGCTTGTTCAATTGCTGCGTGGCTTTCATCTCGCTTACCTCTTTTTTCCGCACCCATGAGCGCAATTCGATGTCCAGCAGATCGGCGATGCGACGGATGCTGATGTCCGCAGGCCGATATTGCGCGACGGCTTTCTTGTCTCTCGCGTAGTGACCCTGCTGAACGAAAACGGTGGTGACCCTGTCCTTCCAGATGTCTTTGATGGCCTCCAGGAGTCGCAATTTGTCGTCGACCATGACGTAGTGGCGGGCGGGATAAATGTTCTCCACGCACGTCAAGTTCCTGTTCTTTATGGATAAAGATGAGCACGTTCCCGCCAACCGCTTTCCATAATCCCGAGCGCTCCACCTTGCGCGGCTGGAAGACCGCATCGCCGTCCGACAGAGATCACCGCCTTGCCCCAACGTTTCGCACCGCTTCGACGACATCCAGAGCACCGGGATAGAGCGCGCTGCGAAAGGGATATTCGATGAGCCAATTCGCCATGTGGAGGAAGCGAGGATCGTGCAGCTCCTCCTGCCGGTAGCGCTCCAGCGCGCCCAGATAGTCCGCATATCCCAGCTGGCCGCGCAGTTCCTCGAAAATTTCCAGATACCGTTCGCGCGCGTCGCGACCGAACTCGCGCTCAATGTGGCGGAACAAGTCGCTCTGCAGACGATCGTTGTCGAGCAGCGTGTTGTCGACGTCGAACAGAAACACCAAGTCCTTCATGACGCTCTTCGTCGACGTAGCGCGACCCGCGGCTTTTCGATTTCGCAGCTTTTCTTCGCGCTCATTTATCTCCGGCTGCCGCTTGCGATCGGCTCTCTTCCGCGCTGTCGTGGGATTGATCCACGGGCCATCGGCGCCGATCAGCTGATCGGCTTCGTCCGGTCCCCACGTGTTCCCGGCTCGTAGGTGTACACCGGCGTGACGTTATCGAGAATCGGCTGCACGATGCGCCACTGCGCCTCGACCAGATCCTGGCGAGCGAACAGCTCGCCATTGCCGCGCATGGCATCGCCCAGCAGTCGCTGATAGGGCGGCATTTCGGCGGTAGCATGGCTCTTCAGGTTCAGCTCGACATCCTGCCCACCATGCGCTCGCCAGGAACTTTGACGCGCACGCCAAAACCAATGCTGATGTCAGGGCTGACCCGCATGCGCATGTGCGAGGAGCGCACCGGAACGATCTCATTAAACGTCTCGCGCGGCGGCCGCTTGAACTCGACCACCGCTTCCATGCAGGTTACCGGCATGACATTTTCCGGCACGAATGTAGATCGGCACGCCCGCCCACCGCCAGGTATCGATGTAGAGCTTGATGGCGATGAAGGTCTCGACCGTGGAGCCGGGAGCCACGCCCGCGACCTTCTTGTAGCCGTTGTATTGGCCGCGCACCACGTCTTCCGGCTTCAGCGGGCCGAACCGCCTTCAGCAGCGCCGCTTTCGAATCGCGTTCCGCTTCGTGATCTTCCCCGGTCGGCGGATCCATGGTGAGATTGCCCAGCACCTGCAACATGTGGTTCTGCACCACATCGCGCAGCGCGCCGGTCTCATCGTAGAACTTGCCGCGATCGCTGACGCCGAAGTTCTCCGCCATCGTGATCTGAATGCTGCGCACATATTCGCGGTTCCAGATGGGCTCGAAGACCGGATTGGCGAAGCGCGTGTACAGAATGTTCTGCACCGGCTCTTTGCCGAGATAGTGATCGATGCGGATAGATGTTTTCTTCCGGGAAAAACTTGTGCAGGGTGCGATTCAGTTCCTGCGCCGTCGGCAGGTTGTGGCCGAATGGCTTCTCGATGACCACGCGCGCATTGTCGGCGCAACCTGATTTTGCCAGCCCTTCTGCGACCGTGCCGAACAGGCTGGGCGGCACCGCCAGGTAGTGCAGCGGCGCCTTGGCACTTGCCCAATTGCTTGCGCAGCTCGGTGAAGGTGGCGGCATCACGCGTAATCGCCATCGACGTAGCGCAACAGGCTGATGAGCTTTTCAAACGGACCCTGCTCCAGTCCGCCGTGCTCCTCCAGGCTCTCCTTGGCGCGCGCTTTCAGCTGATCCAGATTCCATCCAGCCTTGGCGACGCCGATGATCGGAACATTGAATCCTTCGTCGCGAATCAGGTCCTGCAGCGACGGGAAAATCTGCTTGTAGGCAAGATCGCCTGTGGCTCCGAAAAATACAAACGCATCCGACATTCCGTTCGACATGTTTAGTAGACTCCGCCCGCTGTGCTACTGCTTCGAATTCGCGATCGCCTGCTTTGCCGCCGAGACCACGTGCTCGACGGTGAAGCCAAAATGCTCCATCACAACCTTCATCGGCGCCGACATCCCGAAGGTGTGCATGCCCAGCACCACGCCGGTGCGGCCGGCATAACGCTCCCAGCCGATCTGTCGACGCCTCTTCGACGGTAACGCGCGCGCCGATCGACGGCGGCAGCACGCTGTCGCGATAGGCCTGGTCCTGCGCGTCAAACAGCGCCCAGCACGGCATGCTGACCACGCGCGTCTTGATGCCTTGCGCGGTGAGCTGCTCCCATGCCTGCACGCACAGCCCAACTTCGCTGCCGCAGCCGATCAGGATGACATCCGGCTTGCCGTCGGGAGCGTCGACCATGACGTAAGCGCCCTTGGCCAAGCCGCTCGCCGCCGCAAACTTCGTGCGATCGTAAATCGGCAGCGCCTGCCGGCTGCAGATGATCTCGCAGGGATGATCCTTGATCGACAGCGCGATGCGATACGCCTCGGTCATCTCATTGGCGTCGGCCGGACGAATCACCAGCATGCCCGGCACGGCGCGCAGCGAGACCAGTTGCTCGATCGGCTGATGCGTCGGGCCGTCCTCGCCCAGGCTGATGGTGTCGTGCGTCCAGATGTGTAGCGCCGGAATCTCCATCAGCGACGAGAGACGGAGCGCGCCGCGCGCGTAATCGGTGAAGATCAGGAAGCCGGAGCCGAAGGCGCGCAGTCCGGTCAGCACCATGCCATTCACGATGGCGCACATGGCGTGCTCGCGAATGCCGAAGTGGAAGTTGCGGCCCTTGTAATTGCCCAGCTCGCCCTGCGCCTGGAAGTCGCCGGCAAATTCGAACTCCAGCCGCGTCTTGGTGCTGGGATACAGATCGGCGGCGCCGCCCATCAGCCAGTTGATCTTCTGCGCCATCGCGTTCAGCACCTTGCCGGAAGCGTCGCGCGTCGACATGCCGCTGGCGCTCGGCGGGAAACGTCGGCAACGCCTTCTCCCAATCCGCCGGCAGATCGCGCTTGTTCATGCTGCTCGATGTCGGCCGCCAGATCGGGATATTGCGCCTTGTAGCGGGCGAACATCGCATCCCACTCTTTGCTCAGAGTCGCGCCGCGCGCTCCCATGCCGGCAGCGAAGTGCTCGCGAACGCCGGTTGGAACGACGAACGACTCATCCGGCGAGAAGCCGAAGAACTCTTTCGTCAGCCGCACTTCTTCGGCACCCAAGCGGCTCGCCGTGGGCCGCGGACGTGTCCTGCTTGTGCGGAGCGCCGTAGCCGATGTGGCTGTGCACGATGATCAGCGTGGGGCGGTCCTTCGTGTCGTGGAAGCGCTTGAGCGCGCGCTCGACCAGCTCGATGTCGTTGGGATCGCTGACGCGCGTGACCTCCCAGCCGTAAGCCATGAAGCGCGCCGCCACATCTTCGGTGAAGGCAAGGTCGGTGTGGCCTTCGATGGTGACGTGATTGCAGTCGTAGATCCAGCAGAGGTTCGACAGCTTGAGGTGTCCGGCCAGCGATGCCGCTTCGCTGGAAATGCCTTCCATCAGGCAGCCGTCACCGCAAAGCGCATACATGTTGAAGTCGAACAAGTCGTAGCCCGGACGGTTGTAAGTGGCGGCCAGCCATTGGCCCGCGATCGCCATTCCGACGCTGTCGGAGACACCCTGGCCGAGCGGACCGGTCGTGCTTCCACGCCCGTCGTCCAGCCGTACTCGGGATGACCGGGACAGCGGCTTCCTGCCTGGCGAAATGTCTTGAGGTCGTCGAGCGTGACCGCAGGCGCGATCCTTCTCTCGTAGCTGTGCGTTCGCCGCCTTGATTCCGGCCAGATGAATCAGCGCGTACAGCAACATGGAAGCGTGGCCGGCGGACAGCACAAAGCGATCGCGATTGGGCCACCAGGGCTGCTGCGGATCGTAGCGCAGGACCTTCTGCCACAAGGTGTAGGCCGTGGGGCCGCGCCCAGCGGCGTGCCGGGATGGCCGGAGTTGGCTTTCTGCACGCCATCAATCGCCAGTGTGCGAATGGTGTTGATGGCCAGTTGATCCATATCCGTGCCAGTAGCTCTCCTTTGCCTGTTGCGGAATCATAGCCCGACCTCGTTAATAATGCTCGTAGCAAAATTGTCGATCTTCTTGCTGAACCGAAATGAAACAGCAAACGTTTCGTTGACGTGCCGCTGGGAGAGAAATTTGAACTGTGGTGCAGTGGCTCAGAACGAAAGTGCCGCACATTCTATCCCAAACGGGGCAGAATAAAAACACATTTCTACACCCACACTGTGGGATATCCAGGCAGCAGCATCAGCGAACCGAAAGCTTCACCGGCTCGCCCCGCTCCACCCGCAGGAGAAAGGCAATACGCCTGCCGCTCGGCCCAGCGTCCATCGTAGCCATTGGCATCCGCCAGAAAGGCGCAGTGGCCGCCATGAGCGGTCTCGATGTAGGTAATGTTCGGAATTTCGTAGCATTTTTTCGCGCGTCTGCAACAATACGCGAATAAAAGGATCGTCCAGGGAGTGCATGATCAAGCGTGGGTACGGCAATGCGATCCACCACCTGCGCCGCGGCAGCTCGCGTGTAGTAGTCCTGGGCATCACGAAATCCGGAGTAGCGGGCCGTAATCTGATTGTCGAAGTCTCGCAGACTTCGCGTGCCCTTCAGGTGCCGGACGTCGTAACGTTCCGGAAAAAGCGCCGCCTTCCGGCGCATGCGCCGGCGCAGTCCCCTGAGGAATTTCCACTCATAAATGCGATTGGCGGGATTGTGCAGCGCGTCTGCTGAAGGCGCCAGGTCCATCGCCGGCGAAACTCCTACCCCGGCTTTCACCTGTGCAGGCGCATCGGCGCCCCATTCGCCGAGGAGCTTCAGCACCAGGTTGCCGCCCATCGAATAGCCCACGAACGCCAGCTCGCTGCAGCCGGTCTTCGGAAATCAGCGTCTTCGCGATGGCACCCACATCAGCCGACATGCTCGAGTTGTAGAGCGTTGGCCCCAGATGTTCGGTGTCGCCGCAGTTGCGCATGTTCATGCGGACCACGTTCATGCCTGCTGCCCAGGCTTTGCTCCCGGTGCCGATCACATATTGCGAATCGCTGGATCCTTCCAATCCATGCACGATGACGACAGTCATCGCCGTCGTACGCTCCGGTTGCCAATGGCATTGGCAAAGCACCTGGACCCCGGGTTCGACATTGAACAGCCGGGCCTCCGGAGGTGGCAGAACGTTCTGCCGCGGCAGGTAGTTGCCGGCGATTGTCTGTGCGTGTCCATTAATGAAGGGGCGGCGCGGACGGAATGGCTCGCCGAAAAAATCGTGGGCGTGCGTTCCTCTAGCGGCCGCACTGCGCGACGCTGGGAAGACTTGTAAAGATGGATCGTTTGCGGCGATGAGAAGTGGCTCCTGCAACTATAATAGAGCTTCTGATGCTGCGCCCCGGTTCGCCGGATCGCAGTAAAGCTATTTTGTCAGCTGGAGGTATTGATGCCGATCTTCGAATACCGTTGCGAATCTTGTGGACACAAATTCGAAGCGATTCTTTTTGGTGAGCAAACGCCGCAATGCCCCAAGTGCCATACGGAGAAGCTGGAGAAGCAGCTCTCGACCTTCGCCGTCAGTGCGAAGAGCAGTTCCGCGACGCCGGCCGCCGGTTGCGGCCAGTCAAACTGCTGCATGATGAACGGTGGTAGCTGCGACGTCAACTGATCTTCTCAAGCCTATCGTAGCTGCGGATGACTCCCATCGACAACGTTCGCCTGTGAGCAGGTTCTGCCCATTGCGCTGGTAGCGCCAGCATTGCGACTCCCCACCTTAGGCTAAACCGATAATTGCCAAAATTAGCTATTCCCCTGTCCGCTATTTTGCAGTACATTTCCGATTCCACCTGAATCGCGTTTCTTTTCTTCGCACTCGTCCGACAGCAGCCCTTGGCCGCACTGCCCGTTTGCAGGCAACTGCGAATGTGCGCATCAGTTTGCCTGTTCCGAGTGAATTTACCTTACCCAGCGGAGACTCGAATGCCACAGCTGCGCCGTCAATTAACGCTATTGTCCCTCGTTGCCCTTTTCTGTCAGGTACTGATCATTTCCGCCGTCGCGCAAACGCCACTGCGGCTCAAAGCGGTGACACCGTGCCGGCTGGTTGACACGCGCAGCGGTCAAGCGATCCAAGGCGGGACAGCTCAAATCTTCAATCTTCGCAGCCTCGCGCTGTCAGGCGGAGCTGGAGGCGCCTGCACGCCGTTCGATCTGTCTTCGGCCTCGGCCTATTCCCTGAATATCACGCTGGTCTCAGGCGGAACGCGCGTCCGATATTTGACGATCTGGCCAACCGGGGAGCCTCAGCCGCTGGTTTCTCTGATGAACTCGTTCGACGGCCGCACCAAGGCCAATGCCGCCATCGTCCCGGCCGGCAACGGTGGCGATGTCAGCGTCTACGTTAGCGACACCACGAACATCCTCATCGACATCAACGCCTACTTCGCTTCCGCCGCCGACGCTTCAGCCCTGGCGTTCTTTCCGCTGCCTCCCTGCCGAATTGTCGATACGCGAAGCAGTGGCGGACCCATTCCCGGGCACCAGGAACATGACTTCTCCATCCCGGGCAACTGTGGCATACCGTCCGACGCGCAAGCTTATTCGTTCAATATCACAGCCCTGCCTTCCGGGAGCCTTGGTTACGTGACCGTCTGGCCCGCAGGTGAGTCTCAGCCTACGGTTTCTACCCTCAACGACTACACGGGCACAAACGTAGCCAACGCGGCCATCGTTCCGGCGGGCAGCGAAAATAAAACCGCCGTTTATCCCAGCGCGACCACCAACCTGTTGATCGATACGAACGGGTATTTCGCACCCGCCAGTTCCGCCGCCGGCCCATTTCGCTCTACACCATCACGCCCTGTCGCGTTCTCGATACGCGTCAAACGGTTGGCTCGTTCAATGGCACAATCCCCATTGGCATCGTTGGCAGCTTGTGTGGTGTCCCCAACGTTGCGCAAGCGTTCACGTTGAACGCGACTGCCCTGCCCTCCGGAGCTCTCGGCTTCCTCACCTTATGGCCGGAAGGCTCGACTCAACCTGGCGTTTCCACGCTCAATGCGCCGGACGGAGCCGTGACTTCGAACATGGCTATCGTTCCCGCGGGATCGGGGAATGAATCCATCAATGCGTTTGCCTCGGGCAGCAATCCAACTCAACTGCTGTTGGACGTGGCCAGCTACTTCGCGCCCGTCGCCAATCTTGGAGTGCTCTCGTCCAGCCTGCCGGACGGAACGCTGAACAGCGGGTACACCGTGCAATTGGTCGCCGTCGGAGGAGTTTCGCCCTATACCTGGATCAAGACCAGCGGGAATTTGCCATCGGGACTGAATCTCTCTTCAGCAGGCTTGATAGAAGGAAACACGACAGCCATCGGCAACTATAGCTTTAGTGTCAAGGCGACGGACTCCAATTCGCCTGCCGCAAACGCGACCGCCAACTTGCAGATTACGGTCAATGGCAGCGCTGGATCCTTAGCTATCACTACCAGTTCCTTGTCCGGCGGCACGATTAACACCCCATACAACGCTTTGCTATCAGCCAACGGAGGCATTAGTCCTTTCAGTTGGACCATCGCTTCCGGCGCTCTTCCAACCGGACTCAGCCTGGACCCTCACTCCGGTCTCATTAGCGGTACACCTGGAGCGGCCGGCACAACCAGCGTCACCATCAAAGTCACGGACGTGCAGAACGACACCGCAACGCAGACGCTGACGATATCGATTGATACTGGGGGAGCCAACGGCACCTTGAACGGAAGTTACGCCCTTACCTTCCAGGGCTTCGGCAGCAGCCACGCGCTAGCCGCCGCAGGCAGCTTCACCACGGACGGGAATGGCCACATCAACGGCGGCGAGACGGACGTGAACAATACCGCCTCTGGAATCGAGCACGATCAAATCACGGGAGGGACGTACTCGATTGGCCCTGACGGACTCGGCCAGATCAATTGGACGGATGACCATGGAGGAAATGTGCAGATGCTGGTTGCGACCGGCAGTGCCGAAGATATGCGCATCATCGCGTTCAACCAGAACGGGTCGGGTGGGACCTGGGGAGCCGGAGTGATGCGTCAGCAGAATCCTTCCGACTTCAACAAATCCGCACTCGCCGGAAACTGGGCTTTCGGTCTGCAGGGATATGACTCATCTGGAAATCCCTTCTCGGCGGATGGCACCTATAGCGAAAGCGCAGATGGAATTTTCACCAATGGCGCTGAAGATGTGAACGACTTCGGCACGCACAGTCAATTGTCGTTTACCGGTTCGGTTACAGGCAGTGCTGATTCGAATGGTCGAGCGACAACTCAGATTCACATTGGCACTTCGACCATCAACTACGCAGCCTATATTGTTTCCGCCAACGAAGTCTTCCTTGAAGACATCGACAACGGCGGTCTGCTGACCATCACCGATGCAAGGCGCCAGAGCGGAACCATGAACAATGGCATCCTGAACGGCAATGGAGTTGGATTTGGGAGCCGGATACACAATGCCGGCCAGGGTAACGCCAACAGCCAGGCCATCGTTCTACTCATCAACAGCGATGGCAGCGGGAACATGAATATTTCGATTGACGCCAATACGGGCGGCACCTATTTGCAGAGCCAGGAGTCCGGCACCTACTCCGTTGAGGCTAACGGCAGAACCGCCCTTAACCTGCCCGGTGGCGCGGTAATTGTCTGCTACATGGTTGCAGGGAATCAAGGCTTCTGTATCAATGCCGTCCCCGGTACCGGCGACGTGAAAGGCGCCGAGGTGCTCTATTTCGAAGCCCAGTCTGCCGGCCCGTTTAGCGATAGCTCGTACTTGGGGGAATACCTGGGGGGATCGCTGCCGCAGTATCTTTCCGGCAACTTGAGCCAGATTGATAGCAGCCTGTCCAGCGGCGCCGGAACCTACTCGTCGACCTATTCGCAGAGTGGACCGACCGGCACAGTGCAGAACCAGGCGATTCTGGGAAGCTATTCTGTCGACACCACCGGCGCGATCACCATCATGTCTGACGGCAGTCCACTGTATGCGGGCTACCTGGTCTCGGGAAGCAAGGCCGACCTGGTGACCTCGGGCAGCGGTTCTCCGCCCTTGGCGCTGGTGGAATCGAGTTCCGCAGCGCCTCACCATCACTAAAAGAGCAGCCTTGCACTTGCAAAGAGCCCGCCTTCCCGGCGGGCTTTTTACTTAGCTAAGTAAAAGCCCCGTTTTGTGCGGGCTTCCGGCCGTCTGAACCATCTTAGTAAACCCAATTTATTGTGCTGCTTGGAGCAGAATGGCCCAACGAATTGTGGAAGGTCAGATAACGGCGCACGAAATGCAGAAAATACCCAATTTCCGCTTGACAGGCAACGGTTTAGGAGTACGATACGTCGTAAGTGGTACAAAGTGGGAGGCGGTGGAACCAAACCCTCAACCTCGGAGAAGTTTTGGATGCGAACGCTGTTCATTCCTATTGCTCGATCGCAGCCGGACTTTGGGGTTGGTGATGTTTACCTCCTTCGTGAGGGTTGACGTCAAGAGCCGAAAGCTATGTTTCGCGGCACTCATTTAACCCGACTGGACGAAAAAGGGCGTTTAAAAATGCCCGCGGAATTCAAGCGCGAAATCGACGAGAACTACAGCGCGCAATTCTATATCACCAGTTGGGACGGCAGAAGTGCCAAAGTTTATCCCATGCAGGCCTGGGAAGAGATCGAGCGCAAGCTGGCTGCGCTGCCCGAAATGCACAAGACCAAGCAGAAGTTCCTGGAACGTACCAGCTACTACGGGCAGGTAGTCGAGTTCGATGGGCAGGGCCGGCTGCTGATGCCGCAGATCCTGCGCGAGACCGCCAGTCTGAAGGGTGAGGTCGCGGTGATGGGCAATCTGAAGCACCTGGTGGTGCGGAATGCCGAAGAGCTTCGCAAGTCGATTGCCGAGCCCTTCACCGAAGACGATGAGGCCACGCTGAGCGGTCTGGGAATTTAGGGAAGTTTTGGTTCCATTCGCGATCTCGGAATGGGAGTGAGTGGACAACGGGTTTGCAGAAGCGAACAGCGCCCCCGGGGGCGGACAT
This sequence comes from uncultured Acidobacteriaceae bacterium, assembly GCA_963698845.1. GTDB lineage: Bacteria > Acidobacteriota > Terriglobia > Terriglobales > Acidobacteriaceae > Bog-257. Next base: position 248,733 of record CAVOSH010000002.1, on the reverse strand, counting down.
GGCAAGAGCAAGGTTTAGCCATGTCCCAGTTCTTTTAAAACCAGCGATCGAATTCCTGGCCGTTCGGCGCGGCGGGACCTTTATCGACCTGACCCTCGGCTTAGCTGGGCACGCTTGGGAAATCGCAAAGCCGCCTCGGCGCAGAGGGTCGTTTGATTGGCTTCGATAAAGACCCGGCAGCGTTGGAACGGGCGCGCGAGCGGCTGACGAAGCCGCCGGCGGAACTGGCAGAGTGACTGGCCGAAGGTCGAGCTGGTACATGCCTCGTTCGCCGAGGTAGCCCAGCATGTGGCGGCGGCATCCGCGGACGGATTGCTTGCCGACCTGGGTGTCAGCTCCATGCAACTGGAGAACGCAGCGCGAGGATTCAGTTTTCAGGCGGAAGGACCCCTGGATATGCGGATGAATACGCAATCGGGGCTGACCGCCGAACAAGTGGTAAATCAATTCGACGAGCGCGAGCTTGCCGATGCGATTTACGAATTCGGTGAGGAAAGGAGGTCGCGGAGAATCGCCAGAGCCATTGTTCGGGCGCGGCCGATTCATACCACCGCACAACTGGCGGGTGTGATATCGGCCGCGGCCCGGCCAATGAACCAGGCTGAGAGGCGGATTCATCCAGCGACAAAGACTTTCCAGGCACTCCGAATTCTGGTGAACCGAGAGCTAGACGACCTGCGGACGCTGCTGAGTAAAGACGCGGCCCCGCAAGGTCCTGAAGCCGGGCGGCAGGTTAGTGATCATCAGCTTCCACTCGCTGGAAGATCGCATCGTGAAAGATGCGCTGCGAGATGGAGCGCGCGACGGACTGTACCGCGTGCTGACCAAGAAGCCGGTGACCGCCGATGAGGAGGAGATCGATCGCAATCCGCGGTCACGCAGCGCGAAGCTGAGAGCGGCGGAAAGAACGTTTAGACGAGTTTAGTCAGTGTTCATGATTGCGCAACTTCGCAACCTTCCTTTGGGTGGCTGCGGAAAAAGCTGTGGGGAATGTGAATAAGTCTGGGGCCCCTGGAATTCGGCCCGTGTACCCAAACGATGATCGCCACCGCCAAGTTAAAAGGCGGTTCGGCAGGAGAAAGCTATGGCAGCCGGAGTTCTGTACCCAACCTTGGCACAAGCTGGTGAGTGGAACGAGCAGATAGCGGCGCAACAGCAGCCCCGCGGCATGTTTATCGGCACGCCGGAAATCTACTTCACCAAGCGCATCGACAACTCGCGCGTGGCCATGGTGACCGATCCCAAGCGCCGGCGTGAGATGGTGACCTTCGGCATTACGCTGGCCGTGCTCTTTCTTCTCGTCATGGTGTATCTGTGGCAGCACTTCAGCGCGATCGAATACGGATACAAGATCGAGCAGCTGAAGTCGCAACGCGACTCTATCTCTGAAGTCAATCGCACCTTGAGCCTGGAAGAAGCTTCGCTGAAGGACCTGCCCCGCATCGATCGCCTGGCGCGTGAGTTGGGAATGCAGCGTCCGGCCGAAGGGCAGTGGCAGTCGATGGATGCGGCGCACAACCGATCCAGCCACTCCGGTCATGGCCAAGGCCGGCGGGATCATGGTTGTTTCAGGATTGCAGTAGCGAAAGAAGCTCGGCTCGCGCCTGGGTTTAAGAAGTGAGCTTCTCCGCGGCAGTTCAGACCATAAGTTTCAACCGGCGGTCCGCTGATAACGGACCGCCTTCGCCGCGTAAAGCGGTCTGCAGTATCGACATTGAGCGCGGCTCCCCCAGGGCTGAGCGCAGCAGAACGGAGTTAACCGGAGAATGCGGGCGAGTGCTCCCAAAACGCCGAGCAAGCGACTGTACATCTTCGCCGTGCTGCTTTTCATTTGGATCCTCATCATCTGCTTCCGGCTAGTGCGTCTACAGGTGGTGAAGTACCACGACTTTATGCTGCGGGCTGAACGCCAGCAGAACCGCATCATTCCGGTCGAGCCGCGCCGTGGCAACATCTACGACCGCAACGGTTATGCCCTTGCGATGTCCATTGATGTTGATTCCGTATTTGCAGTGCCCAGCGAAATCACCGACCAGCAGCAGACCGCCAACCTGCTGAGCAAAGTTCTCAACATGGACCCGCAGGAGATCGTCACCCACCTGCAGGGCAACCGGAATTTCGTCTACCTCAAGCGCAAGATCGACGCCGACACGGCGAATCGTGTTCGCGAACTGAACCTGAAAGGCATCGGCTTCCGCAAGGAGCCCCAGCGCTTCTATCCCAAGCGGGAATTGGCAGCACAGGTCCTCGGCTATGTGGGCATGGATGACGAGGGCCTGGGCGGCCTGGAGCGCGAATTCGATGACGATCTCCGCGGCATTCCCGGCCAGGAGCTGATCTCGATCGACGCGCGGCGCAAGTGGTTCAGCCGGGTTGAGCGTCCCCCTGACCCGGGCCAGAACCTGGTGCTGACCGATCGACCAGACGATCCAGTACATCGCCGAAAAAGAGTTGGACCAGGGGATGGAAGACACCAAGGCGATCGCCGGAACCGTTGTGGTGGAGAACCCCCGCACCGGCGAGATCCTGGCGCTGGCCAATCGTCCGAACTTCAATCCCAACGTCTTCAACAGCGTTCCCACCGAGGCGCTGAAGAACCGCGCCGTCAGCGACATCTACGAGCCTGGCTCGGTGTTCAAGATCGTCACCTACTCAGCCGCAATCGATCAGCACCTGGTAACTCCGGACGACAAGGTCGATTGCCAGCACGGTTCGATCGACGTCTTCGGGATGAAGATCCACGACCATGAGAGCCTGGGCGTCATCACGATTGCCGAAGCCCTCGCGCATTCCAGTGACGTTGCGGCGATCAAGGTTGGCATGAAGCTGGGCCAGGACCGTCTCTATCAGTACCTTCACAGACTACGGCTTCGGACAGCAGACTGGGATCGAACTGCCCGGAGAAACTCGCGGCATGGCCAAGACGGTGAATCACTGGTCGAAGGTTTCTATCGGCGCAATTTCGATGGGACAGGAGATCGGCGTCACTCCCCTGCAAACCATTTCGCTGGTATCGACGATCGCCAATGACGGCGTGTACACGCCGCCGCGAATCGTTGCGGGCGAGCTGCCTCCCGACAGTAAGGCACTACCGGTCGTTTATCATCCCGCGCAACAACATCGTGTGGTCTCCACCATGACCGCCGCGGAAATGAAGAAGATGTTGGAAGGGGTGGTGCTCTTCGGCACTGCGCGGCGCGCGATCCTCGACGGTTACACGGTAGCCGGCAAGACCGGAACCGCGCAGAAGGTCGATCCGACAACCGGAGTCTATTCCAAGACGAAGTATGTAGCGTCGTTCATCGGGTTTTCGCCGGTCAACACTCCCGCCATCACCATTGCGGTGATCCTGGACTCGCCGACCGGTTTACACCAGGGCGGCCAGGTTTGCGCGCCGGTGTTTAAGCGCATCGCGCAACAAGTGCTGGAGTATCTGCATGTGCCCCACGACCTGGACGTGAAACCGGTGCAACGCCAGACGATGATGGCTTCGGCGAAGGACGACGAGGACGAATCGTCCGATCGCCTGGGCGCTCCCATCCAGGACGATCAGACTACGGCATCAACTACGCCTGCAACGCATCCTTCGAGCTTGAGCAAGGGCGCTCCCCTCGCCGATGTGAAGGCCACAGTTGCTGCGCCAGCGAATTCCGCAGCGGTGGCCCAGACACTGAACTCGCCGCCAGCGGAGCCCTCGTCGCCGTCCGACCACACCCCGGCGGGTGGCACTGTCGTTCTGGATGTCGGCAGCGGACTCGTGGTGCCTTCTTTCCTGGGCAAGCCGCTGCGTTCGGCGGTAGAGACCGCGCAGCAATCCGGGCTGGAGATTAATGCGATCGGCAGCGGCGTGGCGCGCGAGCAATGGCCCGCCCCAGGCAGCCGGCTCCTCGCCGGCCAGCACATCACCGTGCGCTTCGGGCGTTAGGGGCATTTGCGAAAAACGTCTCCGAACGGTACGATAGGTTACATGTAACCTGCGGACTTGGAGGACGCATGCCAGCGAAAGGTACGTCCAGCACATCACGAGAGAAGGTTCGGGCACATCGCGAGCGGCTTCGTCAACAGGGGCTGCGGCCCATACAGATCTGGGTGCCCGATTTGCGCTCTCCGAAGTTTGCGGGGGAGGCGCATCGCCAGTCCCTTGCGGTCGCGCGAAGCCGGCACGAACAAACTGACCAGGATTTTATAGACGCGATTTCCGCCTGGGGCAGTGAGTGAGACGCGGAGAAATTTGGACGGTTGCTGGAGGCAAAGGATATGCGGGGAAACCACGTCCTGTAGTGATCGTGCAAGATGATCGCTTCGACAAAACGAATTCTGTAACAGTTTGCGCGTTCACCACCGATCCGGCTCGAGCCCCATTGTTTCGCTTGCCCATCGAGCCAAGCAACCACAACGGGTTGCGCGCAGCTTGCAATCTAATGGTGGACAAAATTACTACGGTTCCGAGAAGCAAGATCGGCACGCGCATAGGACACTTATCTGACGAAGACTTGGTTCGTTTGAACCGCGCCGTCCTTGTCTTTCTTGGAATGACCAGCCCAAAAAATTTGGGCTGAGTCTAGTACGGCATGCATTCAGGTTTGAGTAGCTAAGATGAACTTCCTCGAGTTGTTGGATGGTGTGGGATACCTCGCGCAGCAAGGCAATCCGCCCATCGCAGGACTGGATTACGACAGCCGGCGCGTTAAGCCCGGCTGGTGCTTCGTTGCCATGCGCGGCGAATCCACCGACGGCAATCAATACATCGATGTAGCGTTGCAGGCCGGCGCGGCGGCCATCGTCAGCGATTCCCTGCCGCCACGACCGGACATTGCCTGGGCGCAGGTGGAGCATGGGCGGCAGGCATTGGCGCGGCTAAGCGCGAACTTCTACGGACGCCCGGCGGAAAAGTTAAGCATCTCCGGAATCACGGGCACGAACGGCAAGACCACGACATCGTTTCTGCTGAACGCGATGCTGCGCGCCGGCGGACGCAAGACCGCGCTGGTGGGCACGGTTGAATATCGCATCGAGGATCAGCGTTTCCCTGCCCCGCACACTACTCCGGAAGCGCTGGAACTGAACCAGTTCTTCGCGCGCGCCGTGCAAGCCGGCTGCACCGAGGCGGTGATGGAGGTTTCCTCGCATGCGCTCGAGCAGCAGCGGGTTTACGGCATCCCCTACGACGTCGCGATTTTCACGAATCTGACGCGTGACCATCTCGACTATCACGTCACCATGGAAAAGTACTTCGAGTCGAAGGCAATCCTCTTTCAAGGATCAGGGACGGAACCGCCGCGCGTCGCCGTAATCAACATCGACGACGAATACGGCAAACGCATCATCAAGCTTTGCAAGAAGCAGCAGGAAGTCTTCACCTATGGGATGGAAAGCGGCGACTTCCATGCCGAAGATGTGAGCATTCAGAGTAACGGTACGAAGTTCACGCTGGTGGCCCTATCGGGCAAGTATCCGATCTGGAGCCCGCTGCTGGGACGCGTGAACGTATACAACCTGCTGGCGGCGGCGGCGGCGGCCTACGCGCGAAACGTCGAACCGAAGGCCATCGCTGATGCGGCCTTCCAGCTCGAGCGGGTTGATGGCCGCTTTCAGCGCGTCGATGTCGGGCAGCCGTTCACGGTGATCGTCGACTACGCGCACACCGATGATGCGTTGCGAAATCTCACTGCCCTGGCGCATGATTTCCTGGCGCAACGTGGCGGCGCAGGACGCGTCATCACGGTCTTCGGATGCGGAGGCGATCGCGACCGCAGCAAGCGTCCCTGATGGGCGACGCAGCCGGCGCAGGCAGCGACTTCGTAATCCTGACCAGCGACAATCCGCGCAGCGAGAATCCTATCGACATCATGAACGATGCGCTGCCCGGGCTTACAGCGCAGCGGCACGCGATACACGCTGGAACCCGACCGCCACAAAGCCATAGCCTTGGCGATCGATGAAGCTAACTCCGGAGACATCGTTCTGATCGCCGGCAAGGGCCACGAAAAAGTGCAGGTTACCAACGCCGGGACTGTGCCGTTCGACGACATTGAAGAAGCTACGAAGGCCTTGCTCGCCGCAGGTTACGGAACGGCACAGGGCAGGCGGCGAATTCATGAAGCTGACGCCTGGCCCGTGCCGCCGAATTCATGCCCGCCACCGGCGACTTCGATTGCGCCGGGGTGGCCAGCGGTTACTCCATCGACTCGCGAACGCTTCAACCCGGCGACCTGTTTTTCGCGGTGCGCGGCGAGCGGCTCGACGGCCATGATTATGTGGACGCTGCACTCGCCAAGGGCGCGGTTGCAGCGGTAGTGGAAAAACAGCAGGCCGAACGCTTCCCGTCGAAGTCGCGGCTGCTCGTGGTTGAGGATCCGCTGCTCGCGCTGCAACGCCTGGGAGCCGCCGTCCGCCGTCTTTGGGGAAAGCCGCTGATTGGCGTGACCGGCTCGGCCGGCAAGACAACTACCAAGGAAGTCATTGCGCACGTGCTCTCGACGCGGCATCGCGTTCTGAAGTCCGCAGGGCAATCTGAACAACCACTTCGGCATGCCGTTGCAGCTTCTCAAGCTCGAGCCGGAGCACGAGATCGCCGTCATCGAGATGGGCATGTCGCACGCGGGCGAGATCACCGCTCTGGCCAAGCTGGCGGAGCCGGACTGCGGCGTTGTGACCATGGTGGCGCCGGTCCATCTGGAGTTCTTCGAGTCGATCGCCGGAATTGCGCGCGCCAAGTATGAGCTGATTCAGTCGCTGCCGCCCGGCGGGATTGCGGTGCTGAACGCCGACGACGAATACGTCTCGCAGTTCGGGCGCGACTTTCATGGCCGAGTGGTGATGTTCGGCCGGCATGCTTCGGCGGACGTGTCTGCCCAGAACGTGGAGTCTCGCGGCCCCGAAGGTTCGGCGTTCGACATTGTTGCCGATGGCAAGCGCGCTCACGCCCTGCTGCCGCTGCTGGGCGAACACAACATCTACAACGCGCTGGCCGGAGTCGCCGTCGGGTTGCAATACGGGGTTTCGCTGCAGCGATGCCGCCGAGTCGCTGGCCACGTTATCAGCTGGTGACAAGCGTGGAGAAATCCTTCACATCAACGGCGCGACCGTCATCAACGATTGCTACAATTCGAATCCGAAGGCTCTGGACAGCATGGTGCGTTCGCTGGCGAAGATTCCCGCGCAACGCCGGATCGTGGTTGCTGGCGAGATGCTGGAACTGGGTCCGGCTGGCGAAGAATTGCATCGCGCATCGGGCCGTCAGATGGGCGAAGCTGGAATCGATGTGCTGATCGGCGTGCGCGGCTTGGCCCAAGCCATGGTGGAAGGCGCGAGAGAGTCGGGAGTGCAAGCGGAGTTTGTGAGCACGCCGGAAGAAGCAGGCGAATGGCTGAAGCGCGAGGTCAAACCCGGTGATGTGGTTTTGCTGAAGGCCTCGCGCGGCGTGCGCCTGGAACGGGCTCTGGAGAAGTTAACCGGCAAAGCTCCGGCCGGCGCACATTAGGTCTGGAAGGGTTGCAGGCGACCTGTGACGGCGCGACTGAAGGCGTGCCCCTTTCAAAGCAACTCAGCATCGAGTTCTTTAGATGAGTGACTGCACCGCCTGGAGCGGTGCTCCACCCTCAAACTGATTCAGGACGGGGACGAATTTGCTCTATTGGTTGCTCTACCAAAAAGGATTTGTCGTCTTCCACATCGGCCCGTTCCGAATCTTTCGCTATCTTACGTTTCGCACCGTCTTCGCCAGCTTAACCGCACTCTTCATCGGGCTGATCATCGGACCGGCAGTGATTCGCCGCCTGCGCGAATTTCAGATTGGCCAGTACATCCGCGAAGACGGCCCCAAGGATCATCAGAAGAAGGCCGGCACCCCGACCATGGGCGGAGTGCTCATCGTGGTGGGCATGGTGATCCCCACGCTTTTATGGGCTGATCTGACCAATCGATTCGTGTGGATCGCGGTTCTGTCTACGCTGGCTTTTGCTGCCATCGGTTTCGCTGATGACTACCTGAAGGTTGTGCACCGGCGCAACCTGGGCCTGACCGCACGGGCCAAGCTGCTTTATCAGTTTCTGGCGGCCATCCTGATCGGCGCGGTGTTGAGCGGGCTGGAAACCCACGGCCTGTATTCGACGCGCCTGATCGTGCCTTTTCTGAAGCACTTTCGGCCCGACTTGGTGATCGGCAAGTGGGATCACGGCTATATGGCGCCGCTGGCATTTCTCCCGTTTGTCGCCTTTGTAGCACTCATCATTGTGGGCTCCAGCAACGCGGTGAACCTGACCGACGGACTGGATGGCTTGGCGATCGGCTGCACCGTAATCGCCGCAGGCGCACTGACCGTGCTGACCTATGTCAGCGGCCACGCGGTCTTTGCCGATTACCTTGAGCTCGCGAAGATGCCGCAGGTGTCGGAGGTGACGATCTTCTGCGGCTCCATGGTCGGTTCGGCCATCGGCTTCCTGTGGTACAACGCTCATCCGGCGGAAATCTTCATGGGCGACGTCGGCTCGCTCGCGCTGGGCGGAGCGATCGGCACGGTCGCGGTCATCATCAAGCAGGAGTTGCTGCTGCCCTTCATCGGTGGGGTCTTCGTGATCGAGGCGCTATCGGTGATCCTGCAAGTGGGTTCCTACAAGCTGCGACGCAAGCGCATTTTCAAGATGGCGCCGATTCATCACCACTTCGAACTGCTGGGCTGGAGCGAGTCAAAAGTCATCGTGCGCTTCTGGATTGCCTCGCTGGTGTTTGCACTCTTTGCTCTCACCACCTTGAAGTTGAGGTAGTGGCACTTAGAACGTGGCACAATGGCGAGTTGGACACGGGGCAGGAGGTTAACCTGCTGTAGGGGTCCTTCGACTTCGCGCCCGCAAAAACGGCGGCCGCTCCGCTCAGGATGACAGAGTTGTGATGGATGTTAAGGGCCAACGCGTGCTGGTGGTGGGACTGGGGAAATCCGGCGTGGCCAGCGCCTTGTTTCTCGAGAGCCGGGGAGCCAAAGTCGCCGTCTCTGATGCTAAATCGCCGGAGCAGCTTCGCGACGGCATTCCTCAACTCCTCGATCACGGTATCAGCGTAGAGACCGGTCAGCATGGCGAGCGGACATTTCGCGACCAAGACCTGATCGTGGTCAGCCCCGGCGTTCCCTACGACGTTCCGCAGCTGGTGCATGCTCGCGAGCGCGGCATTCCGGTCATCGGCGAGGTAGAACTGGCTGCGCGCTTCCTGAAAGGTCATATCGTCGCTATCACCGGCTCGAACGGGAAGACCACAACGACGACTTTGGCTGGCGACATCATCGCTGCCGGCGGGCGAAAGACGCTGGTTGGGGGAAACATCGGAACTCCGGCAATCACTTTTGTCGATCGCGCCGGCGACGATACCTGGCTGGTGCTGGAGATCAGCAGCTTTCAACTGGAAACCATCGAGAGCTTCCATCCGCGGATTGCGGTGGTCCTGAACATCACGCCCGATCACCTCGACCGCCATCACACGTTCGACAATTATGCGGCTGCCAAGGCTCGCATCTTCGAGAACCAAACCTCAAAAGATTTCGCGGTGCTGAATGCCGACAACGAACCCTGCGCAGCACTGGCCGCGCGGACCAGATCCGCTGTGTACTGGTTCAGCCGCCGGGATGAAGTCGATCGCGGAGCGTTTGTGCACGGTGACCAAGTCGGATGGCGCGACAGCCTGGGCACGCGTGATGTCATGCCCCTGAGCGAGATCAGCCTCAAGGGCTCGCATAACGTGGAAAACGTACTCGCGGCAGTTTGCGTGGGCATGCTGGCCGGAATTCAGCCGGAGCAGATTCGTCGCGCCGTCGCCGCGTTCAAGGCCGTCGAGCATCGTCTGGAGTATGTGGCAACGGTCGGCGGCGTCGAATATTACAACGACTCGAAAGCGACGAATGTCGACGCCACCATCAAGGCTCTGGAATCTTTCCCGGGCCGCATTCACCTGATTCTCGGCGGCAAGGACAAGGGCAGTGACTACGACGTGCTGAACGATTTGCTGAAGGAGCGCGTGAAGCGCGTGTACACCATCGGCGCGGCGGCGGCGAAGATCGAGTCGCAGGCCAGCGGCACGGAAATTGTCGGAGTTGGCACCCTGGAAGCGGCAGTGAAGCGAGCCAGCGAAGCGGCGACCACAGGCGACATTGTATTGCTCGCACCGGCTTGCGCCAGCTTCGATCAGTTTGAAAGTTACGAGCATCGCGGGCGGGTCTTCAAGGATCTGGTCCGGCAACTGGCAGCAAGGAAGCAGGAGCGCGAGCAGGTCGGCACCAGCACTCCTGGAGGCGGCGAATAAATGGCCAAGCGCGTTAGCGTCGATAAGTGGCTGTTCACGGTCACGCTACTGCTCGTGTTCATCGGGCTGGTGATGGTCTTCAGCGCCTCGGCCGTAATGGCCAAGGAGCGCTTCGGTTCGCCCTACGGATTCCTGGTGCGGCAGATGGCCTGGGCGGCGGCAGGGCTGATCGCCATGGTCGTCGTCATGAACGTGAACTACAAGCAATTCCGCCGGCCGACGGTGGTGTTCAGCTTTCTCGGCATAACCTCGCTTCTGCTGATCGTCGTGTTCTTCTTCCGCGACTCGCACAACACGCATCGCTGGATCAAGTTCGGCGGCTTGTCGTTCCAGCCCTCGGAAGTCGCGAAACCTGCGCTGATCCTGTATCTGGCCTACTTCCTCGAATCACGCTGGCAACAAATCACCGACATCAAGAATGTGCTGCTCCCGGCGGCAGCTCCGACGTTGTTGTTCGCCTTACTCATCGTGAAAGAGCCCGACCTGGGCACGGCGCTCGCCTGCGTGGCAATCTCGACGGCGGTGCTCTACGTAGCGGGAATGAACATGAAGTATCTGTGGGCCGGAGCTCTCGCTTCCCTGGTTCCGCTGTACTTCCTCATCGTGCGCGTACCCTGGCGCTGGGCTCGCATGCAGGCCTTCTTCGATCCCTTCAAGGATCCGCAAGGCAAAGGCTTCCACATTATCCAGTCGATGATCGCCGTCAGCACCGGCGGCATCACTGGTCTGGGCCTGATGGAGGGCAAGCAGAAGCTCTTTTACCTGCCGGAGCCGCATACCGACTTCATCTTCGCCGTCACGGCGGAAGAGCTGGGTTTGTGGGGATCGGTGCTCGTGGTCTCGCTTTTTGGCATCTTTCTATATCGTGGCATCCGGACAGCGTTGCGCACCGATGACATGTTCGGCAAATTTCTTGCCACCGGCATAACGGCAATGGTTGTGGTTCAGGCCCTCTTCAATATCAGCGTGGTGCTCGCCCTGGTTCCGGCGAAAGGCATCCCGCTGCCCTTCATTTCGTACGGCGGGACATCCCTGTTCATTACTTTGGCGACGGTTGGAGTGCTGCTCAACATTAGTCAGCAAGCAGGGTGAGCATGCGCGTCATTATTGCGGGAGGAGGCACCGGCGGACACGTCATTCCCGCCCTGGCCATTGCGCAGGAGCTGCGCTCGGGTTATCGCGCCGAGTTAATGTTCGTGGGCACGCCGCGTGGTATCGAGAAGCGGTTGGTACCTGCTGCAGGATTCGATCTGCGCCTGATTGAAGTGGGGGCGCTGAATCGCGTCGATCTGGCTACGCGGGTGAAGACCATGCTGGATCTGCCGCGCGCGATGATGGCTTCTTCCCGCCTGATCCGCGAGTTTCGTCCTGACGTAATGATCGGCGTCGGCGGCTATGCTTCCGGCCCGGCAATGCTGATGGGCGCCCTTCTGCGCGTCCCGACGATTGCCTTCGAACCGAATGTCGTTCCCGGATTTGCCAATCGCCTGGTGGCGCGCACCGTGAAGGCGGCGGCCGTTCAGTTCGAGAGGACTTGCCGTTACTTCCGCAACTGCCAGGTCACCGGAGTTCCAGTGCGGCGCGAGTTCTTCAGCGTTCCTCCGCGACCCAAAGATGCGACGCCTACGCTGCTGGTGTTCGGCGGCAGCCAGGGGGCGCACGCCATCAATCAGGCTGTGCTCGAGGCATTGCCGCAACTGGCTGCGGCGGTTCCCGGACTCTGCATCATTCATCAGACCGGCGAGAAAGATTACGTTGAAGCGCAGGCAATCTATTTGAAACACATGGTTGCAGCGGAGGTCTCGCCCTTTATCGACGACATGCCGGGAGCTTTTGCGCGTGCCGACCTGGTGCTGTGCCGCTCCGGCGCGAGTACCGTCGCCGAGATCACGGCTGCCGGTAAGCCGGCGATCCTTATCCCTCTGCCGACTGCAGCCGATGACCACCAGCGGCACAACGCCGAGATCCTGGCTGCAGGCAACGCTGCCCGTTTGCTGCCGCAATCCGAGCTTTCCGGCGAGCGGCTGGTGGCCGAAATCGCCTCGCTGATGTCCGACCGCGCTCTCCTGGGGAAGATGTCGGACGCAGCGCGCCGCTTTGCTCATCCCGATGCAGCCGCTACAATTGCCGCCATGGCTGCGCGCTATGCTGGCATCCAAACCCAGCACGCGATAGCCTAGATCAGGTAGTCTGTGAACTGGGTGGAGCACGCCTTCAGGCGTGCATTTGAGCCTCTTATTAAACCGGGATGCCGCTTCAGCGGCTGAGGCGATGGGTCGCCTTGCTTTAGCGGCTAAAGCCGAACATTGGACTCGAGCCCAATTGCACCGCTGAAGCGGTGCTCCACCCGAGTACATCACTGCATGTTTGCAAAGATTCAGCGCGTCCATTTCGTTGGCATCGGCGGCATCGGCATGAGCGGCATCGCCGAGGTGCTGCTGAACCTTGGCTTCAAGGTCTCAGGTTCCGACCTGCGAAAGTCCGCGGTCACCGCGAGATTGGTCAGTCTGGGCGCTAGCATATCGGAAGGCCATCAAGCCGCGAACGTTACCGGCGCTGAAGTCGTCATCATCAGCTCAGCTGTTCACCACGACAATCCCGAAGTCGTCGCCGCACACGAGCAGCATATTCCGGTCATCCAGCGCGCCGAAATGCTGGCGGAATTGATGCGGCTGAAGTACGGCATCGCTGTCGCGGGCATGCACGGCAAGACCACGACCACGTCTATGGTTGCGGCGGTGATGGCCGCCGGCGGACTCGATCCGACGGTCGTGGTCGGCGGACGCGTCGATGCCATGGGCTCCAACGCACGGCTGGGCAAATCGCACTACCTGGTCGCCGAAGCCGACGAGAGCGACCGCTCGTTCCTCAAGCTGTCGCCGATTCTGTCGGTGGTGACCAACATCGATCGCGAGCACATGGACTGCTATCGCGACATGGACGACGTGGAGCGAACCTTCCTGCAGTTCATGGACTCGGTTCCTTTCTACGGGATGGTCGTCGCCTGCAATGACAACGACGACCTGCGGCGGTTGCTCGCCGGCGTGAAGCGCAGAACGGTGACTTACGGCCAGCGCGAGGATTCCGACTTCCGCATTTCGCAATCTGCAATGCGGGCGCAATCACGGAAGCGCCGCGCTAAGCCGATTCCGAGTGAACTATCGCGGCCAGGACCTGGGCGAGTTCGAGTTGCGAGTTCCTGGCGCGCATAATGTCAGCAACGCGACAGCGGCCATTGCTGTCGGCATTGGTCTGGACGTTCCGGTCGAGCAGATTCGGCAAGGCCTGGCCGGGTTCAACGGCGTCGATCGCCGCTTCCAGCTAGTCGGCAGCGCCGATGGCGTCACTGTGATCGACGACTACGGACATCATCCCACTGAGATTCGCGCCACGCTGGCCGCGGCGCGGCAATGCGGCTTCGGGAAGGTTCATGTGATCTTCCAGCCGCACCGTTACACCCGTACGCAGCTGCTGATCGACGAATTCGCCACCTCTTTCCGCGACGCCGACTCCGTGCTGGTGCTCGACATCTACGCCGCCAGCGAGCCGCCGATTCCGGGGATCACCGGCGAGATGCTGGCCAATCGCATCACCGAAAGCGGCGGCCAGGAAGCGCTGTACGTCGCGTCTTTCGCCGAGGCGGCCGACCTGGCGTCGCACGCGGCCAAGCCGGGAGACATGATCCTCACGCTCGGCGCAGGCAGCATCTGGCAGCTCGGACCACAGGTAGTCGAGGCGCTTGAAACCCGCGCTGCCAAGAGCATGAGCCAATGATCAATGCGGGTCTTAAAGACTTGCTGATGGCTATAAACCGCGCGCAAGCCGATGGTGTAATCGATCAATATACCGTTGGTGGAACGCCTGGGGCCATGTTTTACATCGAACCCAGTGCTGCTCCCGACGCAGAGATCTTTGTGAAATTACCGCACGAGAGCGCCGGCTCTGTCCCCTCGCTTGCGCCTGTCTACGAGTACTTCGCTTCGCGCGGTCACGCTGTCGAAGGCGGCGTCGTTACGATTGGTAATTGGCCGACGAAATTCCTGCCGCTCGCCAATGACCTCGAGCACGAAGGCTTTAACGAGTCCGTTCCGAGGGAAGTTGATGGCGTGAAGACTTGGGTCATGACCCCGGAGCACCTGGTCGGCATCGCGCTGCAAAGCGGTCGTCCCGAGGATTTGGCGCTCGCCTCGCAATTTCTAGACAGCGGGGCAGTCGATCGCAACAAGCTGCATCTCATGCTGCACCGCTTTGGACTGGGACCGCAGTGGCATCAATTTTCAAGCAAGTACCCGGAGGCGTAAAACTAGCCCGGTTTGCTTCGGCAAAACGCCGGCGAACCTCGAACAAAAGCTAGATCGTGCCTTCCCCATTTACCTTTGTGGTTCATGTTCTCCTGCCTGCACATCTAGCGCCAAAAGCGTTGCCGCAACGCCTGGGAAAACAGTTATAGTGAGGCGAATAGCCGAAGTTTTCGGCGTTTTCACCCTGTTTTCATGGCGCGTAAAAGCTCATCGGTAATCTCGGACGAGGAACTGGAAGGCAGGGCGCGAGAGCCCTATGCTCGCTCGTTGGGCGCCGACGAGTCGCCGCTCGACCAGCGCATGCTCGACCTCGACGAAGAGGCCGAATCGCCATTTCTGCGCGGTCAAAAGCGTGTTCCGGTCCGCCGCGGAGCGCTGCCGCGCAATGCCGCCGGGCGCGTTCGCACTGATCCTGAAGATCGCCGCAGCCGCCCTGCATCGTCGCAGGCTGATCTGGCTCGGACTGGAGCATTACGGCACGCAATCCTGGCGCTTCCGTCTCGACTCCAGCGACAACATCACCGTTTCCGGCATGAACAATGTTGCGCGCTCGCAGATTCTGGACGTGATGGCCAGCGATATCGATCGCAACATCTTCTTTGTTCCCCTGGAGCAGCGCAAGAAACAACTGGAGCAGATTCCCTGGGTGCAATCGGCCGCTGTCATGCGGTTGCTGCCGAACCGCCTGAAGATCGTCGTCACCGAGAGAACGCCGGTGGCTTTCGTCGAGGTCAACTCGCACATCGAGATGATCGACGCCAACGGCGTGATCATGGAATTGCCGGCGAACCAGATCGCGCTATTCGTTCCCAGTAATCGTGGGCGTCTCCGACAACGATCCACTGTCGATGCGGGCGGCGCGCATGAAGATCTACACGCGCTTCATGCAGGAACTGGATTCCAGCGGCGCGCATTATTCGGCCGACATCAGCGATGTCGACTTGTCCGATCCCGACGACGTGCGGGCGACCGTAACCGATCCGCACGGAGCCGTGCTGGTGCATCTGGGTTCGTCCAATTTCCTGGAGCACTTCCAGGTTTACGTCACGCATGTGCAGGAATGGCGCTCGCAGTTCCAGCAGCTGGACTCGGTGGATCTGCGCTACGACCACCAGGTGATCGTCAATCCGGATTCGGCCAGGGAGACGGCAAAACCGAATGCGGCACATGCCGAAGAGCGAGAACGGGCCAGAAACAAAGTCGGCGACCGAGCACAAGAAAACGCCGGGCAAAGTGAAGAAGCACACGTAAACGATGGGAAGCCAAACAGAGAACCTGCTTACGGTGGTCGACGTCGGTAGCGCGAAGACCTGCGTTATCGTCGCCGAGGTAAATGACTATGCCTTGCGTTATCGCGGACACGGCATCTCCGATTCGCGCGGCATGCGCAAGGGCGTAGTTGCCGATCTGGACAAGGCCGTCGCCTCAATCAAGAAGGCCATCGAAGAAGCCGAAAACATGGCGCAAGCGCCGGTGGAACACGCCATCGTCGGCGTCGCCGGCTCGCACATTCGCGGCATCAACAGCCATGGCGGAATCACGCTGGGTTCGCGTTCGCGTGAAATCAGCCGCGAAGATGTTCGCCAGGCAGTCGACAAGGCGCGCAGCATCAACATGCCGGAAGATCGCGAAGCCCTGCACCTGCTGCCGCAGGAATTCATCCTCGATGGTCAGGGTGGCGTGCGCGATCCTGCCGGACTGATGGGCCGCAAGCTGGAAGTTCGGGTCCACATCGTCACGGCGAGCGCGACCGCAACGCAGAACGTCGTGACCGCGTTGAACCGCGCCGGCGTTCACGTCGACGACACGATCTTCGAAGCGCTGGCCTGCGCTGACTCTGTGCTGCAGACCGACGAGCGCGAACTCGGCGTCTGCCTGATCGATATCGGCGCTGGTTCCACCGACCTCATCGTGTACTACGAAGGCGTGGTGATTCATACCGGAGCGATTCCGATCGGCGGCGACCATTTCACCAACGACGTTGGTGTCGGCTTCCGCACGCCGCTGCCTGACGCCGAGAACATCAAGAAGATGTTCGGCTGCGCCATCGTGACGCGCATTCCTGAAGGCAACGAGATCGAAGTTCCTTCCGTCGGCGACCGCCCTGCGCGCATGATGCAGCAGCGCATGCTGGGCGAGATTCTGGAGCCGCGCGGACGCGAACTGATGGAGATGCTGCGCGATCATCTGCGCCACGCAGGTATGGACGAACTGCTGGGCGCGGGACTGGTGTTCACGGGCGGCGGATCGCGGCTGAATGGTCTGCTGGAAGTCGCGGAAGACATTCTTCGCCGTCCGGTTCGCCAGGGTTATCCGGTGCCGATTGCCAAGCTGCCATCCGAACTGCTGGAGCCGGAGTTCGGCACCGCGATTGGCATGGTTTTGTACGGACATCGGGCGCGACAGGCGCGCATGAACCTGGACCGCAGTCTGGGAGCGAAGATCAGGGCGCTGTTTGCCAAGCAGGGCGCGTAAGACGTTCGGCAGGATTTGGTCGGGGACCGCTGCGCGGTGCTCTACCGAAAAGCAACGAGTCAGCATGAACCGAGCGCGAAGGCGCTCACTGAGGTAGAGATGATTGAAGACTTCAACGACAAGAATCAGCCGGAAAACGATATCCGCATCCACTTCAACGAAGAACTGCTGAACAGCGCCAAGATCAAAGTCATTGGAGTTGGCGGCGGCGGCGGCAACGCCGTCAATCGCATGATCGAGTCGCACCTGGAAGGGGTGGAGTTTGTGGTCGCCAACACCGATTTGCAGGCGCTGAAGGGCTCGAAGGCTCCGGTAAAGATTCAGCTGGGCGTGAAGCTTACGAACGGCCTCGGCGCGGGCGCGAATCCTGACGTCGGGCGCAAGGCTGCACTGGAAGACGCCGACAAAGTCATCGAAGCGCTGGAAGGCGCGGACATGGTGTTCGTCACCACCGGTCTGGGCGGGGGAACCGGAACGGGCGCGGCTCCGATCATCGCGTCGCTCGCCAGCGAAATGGGCGCGCTCACGGTCGCAGTGGTGACCAAGCCTTTTGGCTTTGAAGGCAAGCGCCGCCTGAACCAGGCGGAGCGTGGATTGCAGGAACTGATCGACTCCGTCGACACCACCGTGGTGATCCCGAACGAGAAGCTGCTGGCCGTCGCGAAAGATGCGGGCTTCTTCGAGTCGTTCCGCGTGGCGGACGATATTCTGCGGCAGGCTGTGCAAGGCATCTCCGACATCATCACGATTCCGGGCATCATCAACCGCGACTTCGCCGACGTGAAGACCATCATGGCGGGAATGGGTTACGCAGTGATGGGCACTGCAACCGCAAAAGGCGAAGGCCGCGCCACCGCTGCGGCGCAAGCGGCAATCGCTTCTCCGCTGCTCGAGGCCGGCGCAATCGACGGCGCTCGCGGCATCCTCATCAACATCACCGGCTCCAGCTCGCTGCGACTTGCCGAAGTGAACGAAGCGTCCAGCATCATCCAGAGCGCGGCGCATGAAGACGCCAACATCATCTTCGGCGCAGTGCTCGACGAGAAGATGAAGGACGAGGTGAAGATTACTGTAATCGCAACCGGCTTCAAGGAAGTACGCGGCCGGCGCGACCACCTGGAGGCCGACTACCGCCGCGCGAAATACTTCCGCGCGCGCGGCTTCAGCCAGCGTTCACGCGACCTACGAAGTTGCACCTGAGATTCCGCCGATCGTCGAGACCAAGGCTCCTGCCGCATCGCGGCCGATCAGGGCCGTCGATTTGGAACCGCCTCAAGACCATCAGCCGATCATGCCTTACATTCCCGACAATCTGGACGAAGAGTCGGAGATTGTGCGGCATGCTGAGCCGGTGGAAGAGATATTGTTGCGGCCCAACCTCACGGCTGAACCGGTCGAGACGGTAAGCAGCAGCATGGACATCAACTACAACTCCGACGATCTGGAAATTCCGGCGTTCCTGCGAAAGCGCGCGGAAGGCTAGATCACGGAATCGGCTGCGGCCGCTGCAGCCATGAGTTCCTCGAAGCGCTTATCGGTGCGCAGCGTCGCGAACTCCTGGTCTTTGTACACGTCGTTGATGTGCTTGTAGCCGTTCTCCATCGCCTTGCGGAGATACTCGATCGTGTGGTCCACGTCTCCCGCACGCGCATACATCTTCGCGACCATGAAGGAAAACGCAGCGCGATCCTCAGGTGAAGTCGCCTGCGCCATTACGCCGGTTCGCGAAACCCGGATGAAGATGTTCGGATCGAGCGCGAATGCTGCCTTGTAAGCTTCGGCGGCTTTAGCGTACTGATGATCGCTGAAGTAGGCTGATCCGATGTTGTACTGGAACACCGCGTCGCTGGGCCGCAACTTTGCGGCTTTCAAGTAGTACTTGATCGCCTTGTCGTACTTCTTCTTCGTCTGCTCGACGTAGCCGCGATTGTTGTAGCCTTCCGGAGCCTGCTTGTCGACCTTGATGGCATGATCGAAGCACTTGGCCGCCTTGTCCGGACGCTGCATCATCAGATAAGACATGCCCTCTTTGTTCCACAGCAAAGCGGTCGGCTGTTTCGCCAGCGCAGCATTGATAGAAATCGATGGAATCCAGAAAACGCTTCTGAGCGCGCAAGTCGTCGCCCTGATCTTCAAGTTCGGCGGCGGAAGCATTCTTATCAGGGACTGCGGGCGCTACAGCCTGTATTGGCGGAGCGGTTTGAACAGCGGGAGTGGTTTGTGCGTCTTGAGCGAAGGCCCAGCAGGGTGCAAACAGAACGAAGCTCAAGCAGCAACTAGGGACTGTCAATTTCCACGAGCGGAGACGAGCCATGGCCAACCTCCCAGCTCCGAGCACCCCACATCTTGTCGCAAAAAATGGCGCAGAAGGAGCCCTTTACTGCCCAATAATAGACCTATTTGGGGTTCGAATTGTTCCCATTTTGTGCGGCGTTCGTCCCACTATTTTGCTGTTCGTCCCCATTGTCGCCTTTGCCAAACAGGCGACTGAAGAATCCGTGCTTTTTCTTCTTCGATGCTGTTCCTGCTCAGTCTGCGCCCCTTGAGCCATTCTGCCCGTTCGGACGTCCAGTCGGTGCCGGGCCGTTTGTATTCGGAGGAGGCGCTGCAACCGGCGGCGATCCCAGGCCGAAGATCTTGGTGAAGAATCCGCGATGATCAGCTGAGGCCTGATCGCAGGTCTGCTTCGGCTCGGTGCCCGCGATGAATGCGACCGTGTAGTCCTCCGGACACGATCGGGCGTCGCGAGCAGGTTCGTCACCTTGTCCAGTTGCAAGGTGACCACGCCGGAAGGCGCGGTGAAGTCGCTCGACTTCTGAGTACTGCGGCAGCTTGACGGCGCGCTTCATGAACTCGGCCCAGATGGGCGCGGCCGCTGCCCCTCCGGCGAGTTTGATGTCGGTGTAGTCGTCGTTGCCAACCCAAACAATGCACAGCAGATTGCTCGTGTAACCAGCGAACCAGGCGTCATGCGAAGTACCTGTTTTGCCCGCAGCAGGCGACTGAAAGCCGCGCGCGCGCACCGGATATCCGGTGCCGCTATTGATCACCGCTTCCATCATCGTGGTCAGAACGTAAGCCACGCGCGGATCGAGCACTTCCTTGCTGTCGCTTTGATAGTTGTCGAGGATATTACCTTGCGCGTCGCGAACCGACTTCACCATCAGCGGCGACAGTCGGGTGCCGCCATTGGCGAACACCGTGTAAGCGCCGGCCATTTCGACCGGCGTCGCATCGTAGGCGCCGAGCGCGATCGCCGGTGTCGCGCGCACGCTGGAGATACCCGCAGCCTTCGCCAGCGCAGCAACTTTATCGAAGCCGACTTCCTGACCAAGACGAACGGTAGCGTTGTTCAGCGATTCAGCCAACGCATATCGCGCCGTGACTTCACCGTGGAAGGTCTCGTGATAGTTGCGCGGCTCGTAGACATCGTCTCCATTGGCGATGCTGACCTGCGAATCGTCGATCAGGCTTGCAGGCGTAAATACACCGCTGCTCTCGCTTACCACGCCCGTGTCGGGATCAGCATCGCCAGCAGTCAGCGTCTGTCCAGTCACCGCGGTATTGACGGCAGCAGCGTAGACAAACGGCTTGAAGATCGAACCGGTGGGACGTTTGGCGATGGCATGATTCAGCTGGCTCATGCCGTAATTGCGGCCGCCAACCAGCGCCAGCACTTCTCCGGTATGCGGATCGAGCGCGACCAGCGCGACTTGCGGCATTGGACCAGTCTCGATCTTCACTTCGGTCTTAGCGTCTTTGCCAGTCCCGATCTTGACTTTGTGGGTGCGACGCTTCTCCACCAGCTCGTCGACCGTCTTCATGCCGACATCGACCGCTTCAGCGGCGGCGCGCTGCAGATCAGGATCGATGGTGGTGTAAATCCGCATCGCGTGGTTGTTCAGCTCTTCTTCGTTGAACTGGGGCGAGAGCTGATCCTTCACCAGGTCGACGAAGTACGGAGCATCGCTGGCTTCCACGTTTGGGGCGGTCAGTTTCAGCGGCGCAGCTTTGGCAGCGTCAGCTTCGGCTCGAGTGATCGCGCCAGTCTCTACCATCGAGTCGAGCACCAGATTGCGGCGCTCCAGCGCGCGCTTGGGATACTTGTACGGAGACAGATAATTCGGCCGCTGAATCATTCCCGCCAGCAGAGCAGCTTCCGGCAGCGTCAGATTCTTGACGTCCTTGTTGAAGTACGCGTGCGCAGCTTCGCCGAAGCCGTTGATGGTGAACGAGCCGCGCTGTCCCAGGTAAACCTCGTTGGCATACATCTGGAAGATGCGCTGCTTGGAGAATTTCTGCTCCAGCTCGATGGCGATCAACATCTCGGTCAGCTTGCGCTTGATGGTCTTCTCCGGCGTCAGGAAGAAACCGCGCGAGAGCTGCATCGTAAGCGTCGATCCGCCTTGCCCATGGCGGCCTTCGCGCACATCGACAACCGCTGCTTCCACCAGGCGGAAGTAATTCACGCCGCCATGCTGGAAGAAGCGGCGATCTTCGATGGCGAGCACCGCATTGACCAGCACTGGCGGAATGTCCTCGAACTTGATGAGCTCGCGCTTGCTGCGTTCCTGGCCTTCGAACAACGCGGTCACCAATTCGCGGCTCAAGTTCGTAGGCCTGCAGCTGTTCACTGCTGCTCTCGCCAGATTCCTTGATGGACGCGATCTTGCCGCTGCCGAACCGAATCTCCGCAGTATTCGAGGCGTGGAACGATTGCGGTCCAGGCATGATCTCGATGGCATTGCGCGAGAGCTTGTAATGTCCGATGGCGGAACTGCTTTCGCTGGAACCTTCCGCATATCCGGCACGACGCAGCTCAGTCGCGATCTCGGAAGCTTCCATCTTCTCGCCCACGGAAATCACCGATGGACGAGCATAAATTTTGGCAGCATTGCTGAAGATTCCGCCAGCCATGCGGCGATCGACCACGCGCTCGTACTTGAAGTAGAAGAAGGCAAACACAGCCATAAAAGCTGTGCCTGCGCAAACGAAGGCGATGATGAAGATCTTGACCAGGGGATCGCGCACCGAAAAATGGCGCACGCGAGCCGTTTTGGCCTTGGGACGAGAGTCGCTCTTCGACGCTCGAACGGCAGGACGACGATCAGGTACTTTCAGTTTGATTGCCACGTTTATGAATACGCAGAGAAGCCGCTGGTGCTTGAGAATAAGACGGCGAAATGGCGTCTTTCGTTACCTTGGATGCCAGTTCACCCGGGTAAGTCCTCGTCGCTCCAGGAACTCAGCTCGGACAAGGCCAGATCCCGCCCAGCTGACGTGGTCAAGTTCAATCACTACGGCCAAAGCAGATTCCATTGTAAAGCAGATTGCAATTGCTCATAGACGAAGTGCTTGGCAGGTAACGGAGGCGGTACTTGGCACTTCTCAGCCGTTGGCATTTGGCACTTGGCGTTTGGCTTTTAGGATGTGAAGCTTAGCTCGCTGGCAGCGAAGTTCACCGTTGCGGTCGGCTCACAAATGTAGGGCGGCAAACTGCGGATTTGCTTTGGCTCCTTCGATACCCCTCAACGCTGGCTGTAAGCTATTGAAACAATGAGCCTGGGATGGCCTTCAAAATCCTGTATCCATTGGACTTGGACGGTAAACTCTTTTGGGTAAACGAGTTAGGCGCCATTGATTAGGCACTGACAGGCCGACAGGTTTCTGAAATAATGCCCCGATGGAGCCGGTCTACTATATGCTGCTGGCCGTCGCAGCCTCCGTTGGCCTTTTTGTCTGGCTGTACCGGAGGGACCGGTAAACGGTCTGCGCCGAAGGTCGTCCACGTCCGCGCGGGACCAAGAATCGCAGCCGAGGTTCAGGCCCATCCCTTTAACCTCCCTATCGCAGATTTTTTCTACAGGCTCACTCCCCCACGCGCGCCATAGTCTCCTCCGCCGAAACGTTGTAACATGACGCTTCTTTCTTGCTGAATGATTCGCAATCAGAAAGGCAATTTCCATGCGCATTGGCCGGTCCCTGCTGCCCACCGTCATTCTGTACTTGTTTGCTTCCCTCTGCGCTTCCACGGCAGTGGCGCAAACCTGGTGGGTACAGAGCGCCGACTATGGATCTGGCAATCGTCGGCAGGACGTCACTAATACGGTGCGGCGCCTGGTGAGCGGTCCGAATTTCCGCGTGAACAATGCCACCTTGGGCGGCGACCCCTACGTGGGCGCCGACAAGACGCTCCGGATCGTGGGCCGCGATGCGCAAGGCAATGTCCGGGACTTCAAGTATGGCGAAGGTTCAACGGTGAACTCGGCGATGTTCCGTGGCCAGGCGTGGAATGGCGGCCCTGGAAACGGTGGGAACGGTGCGAAGAGTTGGTGGGTACAGAGGGCCGACTACGGCGCCGGCAACCGGCGGCAGGACGTTACGCAGACCGTGCAAAGGCTGGTGGACGGACCCAATTTCCGAGTCAATAACAAGACCCTCGGTACCGACCCCTGGGTGGGCGCTGACAAGACGCTGCGCATTCAGGGCCGTGATGCGCAAGGAAACACCCGCGAGTTCAAGTACCAGGAAGGCGCGCAGGTCGATTCTTCGATGTTCCGGGGCTCGGCCTGGAACGGAGGAGGATCAGGCTGGAACGGTGGTGGCTCTAACAACAACTTCATGTTGCAGATCACTTCTGCGCGATGGGGTTCCGGCTCAAACTATCAGAACGTGACCCAGCACTTGCAGGGGATGGTGCGGAACAACCGTCTGTCGATCAAAGTAACGCCGCAGAACCTGGGCGATCCCACTCCGGGAGTCAGCAAGACGCTCATCGTCGACTACCGATATCAGAACCGCCAGCAGAATGTGAAGCGCGTCGAGGGGGAGATGCTCATCCTTCCCTAGGGAACTTCTGAACAAAGTTACGGCGAATTCCCTCAGCGGCGAAACCGAGGGACGTGCCGCCGGCACCAATAAACGCGTGCCCTGATACAAAACTCTAAAAGGAGCTATCATTCTCTGGCATAACTCCCTTTGTGGAAAAAATCTGGCCGCAGGGAGTGACAGCCTCATGACACAGAGTGTAATCAGGTTGTCTTCGAGTTTCTCTTCCTGACTCAGGCAGTACGCGATCCGAGCAGTTGCCAACGCCAAACCAGCAACCTTCTCTGTCCAGGACGACGGAAGGTAGCACGAAAATCGACAGCAGCACGAAGTAACAGAAGATGCGACTTCCAGTGAGTGAGCAACAGAATCAGTCCGTGCACTCGGCATCCGATTTTTCCTTGTTCGTGGTCAAGGACCGCCGGGATATGGCCATCCACATGGCGTTGCTGATCGTCGTCGGGCTGCTGGTCTCCTGGCCTGTGCTGATGCATGGCGCTCCCGACCTCTCGCACGATGGTGTGGACCATGCGCGATGGGCCAAGCAGTTCGCCACCCAGTTTTGGCAGGGCGATTTGTATCCCCGGTGGTTCACCAATGTCAACGGAGGCTTGGGCGGACCTTCCGGCTTTTTCTACCCGCCACTCACCAGTTACGTCTCCGCTCTGTTCTGGCCATTCATGGCGGCACGGGACCCCGGCGGTTGGCTGGTTGCTGGATACGCAATCGTGGTCGGAGAAATCCTGTCAGGGATCACCGCCTACTTGTGGTTACGGTCGATCACCAGGCCGGGAGCTGCACTCCTGGGCGCAGTCGTTTATGTCACTGCGCCTTATCATCTGGCGGTCGACGTTTATTTGCGAGGAGCATCGGCGGAGTTTTGGGTGTTCGTGTGGTTTCCCCTGGTGCTGTTATCAGCTGAAGGCCTGCTTCAGCACTCCAAGTGGGCGATTCCCGGAGCTGCGCTGAGTTATGGGCTGGGAATCCTCTCTCACCCCACGTTATCGCTCTGCTTTGCGCCGCTTCCCGTGGCCTACGTGTTTTGCTTCAGTGAAAGAACGGAACGCATTCGGGCTACGGTCAAAATGGCTGCAGCCCTGCTGCTCGGTGTGGGGCTCAACGCGGAATACCTGCTACCAGCCATGCTGGACCAGGACAAGGCCTATGTGGCATGGCAAACCATAGGGCATGGCGATTTCCAAAATCAATGGCTGTGGCAGGATGGTCGCGAGCTCGCTGAAATGGGCCGGTATTTGTACGGTGCGCTGGCCGGAACGGCACACCAGATTTACTGGGAGACGCTCATCAAGGTGCGGTTTCTGGCGGTCACGTTAGCGACGCTAGCTGCCATCGCGGGATTGCTTGCCGTTGTCCGTAGGTTGGAAGAGACAGCCCGGCCTCGTCGTATTGCAATGTTTTACGGGGTCGTAGCCATCCTGAGTTTGTTCCTGATGACCAAATTCAGCTCTTTTATTTGGCAGACGGCTCCGTTTCTCAAGTTTCTGCAATTCCCCTTTCGTCTGAACGTACTGCTGGTGCTTAGCGTCACGGCGCTGGCGGCGATAGCCGGCACGCATTTGCTGCAACGGCGGTCTCGAATGATCATGTTGCTTCTATGTGTGATCGTCGCAGCCTGGCTGGGGCTGGACGCTTTCTCCTCCACCCAGGTGTTCTCCGCCTGGCGAACCGTTGCCCCCGACCGGACGGAACGGATCCGGCAGATGGTACGAACGCAAATCGACTATCCCTCGATGTGGCCAAGACCGGGCAACCTGGACGCGCTGGAAGACTTTGCAGTTTTTGACCGGTTTGTAGCAATGCATCCGCCGAAAACCGCGCGGCTTGAGGCGCTCTCGACCGGGCAAACAAGCGGTACTGCACAAGTCGAAAGCTGGAAGCCGCGCCATGTGGTGCTCAAGATCGAGGCCTCGCGAGATTCCCAGCTGACTCTCAACCATTTTTATTACGCAGGATGGCAAGGGCGGGTCGGCACCGCCGGAACCATTCTTAACGCAAGCCCGTCGCCTGGCGGTCTCATCCAGATGGATGTTCCCAAAGGCGATTACGACCTCATCGTTGAGCTTCCGAAGGACCGGGCGGAGCGTACTGGCACAGTAATTTTTTTGCTCTCGCTGGCGCTGCTGGCCGCCGCCGCGATTGGAACGCGGTTTCCCTTTCGCGCTCTCAAGCAATGAGCCGTTAACTTGTTCCCTTGGCCATTTAGCGGCTTTTTGCTCATTCCACCTCGGCCATCGCCTGGTTAGACGGAGGGCTTTCGTTTCCCAAGTCGTCCACGGCGGTTGCCACGTAGTAATACGTGTGGCCGCTCTGTACCGTCTGATCGCTGTAGAAGGTGTCGGTAATCAAACTGGAATTGATTCTGGTGTATCCCTGGCCCGGCAGGGTGGAACGCGCGAGATTGTAACCAACAATGTTGCCCGATTCGCTCCTTTCCCAGTGCAGAAACACCTGAGCGGTGACAGTCAGCGTCAACGGCGCGGTTTTCTGCATGCCGCCTCCGGAAGCGGTGACCAGGATGGAATAGCTTCCAGTACGAGTTCCGACTCCAACCGCGACTGTCATGGTTGACGAGCCAGAACCCGGAGCAGGGATGGTGTCCCGATCGAAACTCACGCTCGTTCCCTGGGGCGCACCCGAAAAAGTAAGGCTAACGGGATTCTGGAAGTCTCCTGACACGATCGTCTTGAGGGTGGATGTGCCGGAGCTTCCTCGCAAAACCGTGAGCATCGCGGGACTGAGTTCCAAATTCGAAAATGGCGTACCCGCAGGAGGATTGCCAGAGCTAACGCTTCCGCCTCCGCAGGCCGACATGAGTAGCAGGGCCGCGCAGGCGAGGAGTGGAAAAAATATTGATAAGGTCCGTTTGAATTGCGCCATTCACACACCTGTCCCTTTGACTGGTTACGGCCTTACAGCAGTGATCGCAGGGGCGAGATGCTGCGGAAACCGCGGCAAGGGCTTACGCCTTCTTGCTGCCACGGAGACTTGCCAAAATTCTATCCGAACTCTGGGCACAGCGATCTGGGGCAACCCACTTTTCACGATCCCTGGTCACACCCTTGGCTCGATGACCCATGAAAGAAGTGTGGCCTGGTTGTGTCCAGGGCTCGTCTCCAGCCACTCGTACGATCATCGCGCGGCGGTCGGGGGAAAGCCGGTACCATGCCCGGCGAGCCGGAGCTAACGCATTCGATAAATTGGCTTTCTGGCTGGTTATGGCGCAACCGTCAGGTCTTTACGGGCGAGATTGAAGCAAGCGGTAGCTCTTGCGGCTGCAAAGTTAAACCTGAGTCCGTATATGGCCGATGGAATTGAGGGACCTTGCCGATGCCTATGATCTCCATCAAGCGCTATCTGGATTCTTCCTCCCACGAAAGCTGCCAACGCATACTGACGCTGCTGGTGGAGATTGCCACTCACACGCCGATCGAGTTCGACCTGGCGGAATGTGAACGTTTTCAACGTGAAATTAACGGGATACAAGAGCATTTTCCAGCCGACGGAGGAAGCCAGGAGCTGTTTGCGGCGGCGGCATTAGTGGGACAGGCCGTGGAGCGTCACGACCGGCTGATCACTGGAATGGTTCGCAGCCAGGGTAGCGAGTTGCAGAACATGATTACGATGTTGACGTCTACCCTGCGCTCCATCAGCTCGGCCAGCGAAAATTCCGGGAAGAACCTGGACGTAATCGCCTCACAGCTGAAACACGCTTCTGCCCTGGAGGACATTAAGGAACTGCGCCGGCGTATGGAAGAGTGTCTGACGGATCTTCGACAGGAAGCGACGCGGCAAAAGCGGCAGGACGAGAGCAACATCCAGGTGCTTCACCAGGGACTGTCTTCGGCACGCCAACGTCTGGCGGCTCGAGGGCTGGACGCCGACATCGATCTGGTAACGGGACTAGCGGGACGTCGCTCGGCGGAAAAAGCGTTGCTGGAACTGGCGGAGCGGCAGGAAACACGCTACGTGCTCGCCGTTGTCCTGAGCAGGCTGCGAGCGATCAATCTGCGCTTCGGTGAGGCGGTAGGCGATGAAGTTCTGTGCGAATTTGCGGCGCGGGTCGCGGGGGCCTTATGCACCGATGCGCAGTTTTACCGCTGGAGCGGGCCCACCGTGCTGGGAATCCTCAAGCGCTATCAGCCGCTGCGTGTGGTTGAGGCGGAAGTGGCTGAGGTGCTGGAACCGCCGATCATGAAATCGCTTTCCGGGGGCAAGCAAAACGCCTTTATCGCGCTCTCGCCCACCTGGATCGTGATACCGGCGGCCACACCGGCAGACGAGGTGATCGCGCGCATCGATCGGTTCGTCTGGGGGCAAGTTCCCGCCGAGCGCAAACCGGAACCTGCGAAACCGGCCATACCGGTCTCCTAGCGCAACGCCGCGGCGATCTTGCCTTGAGCGATGACCTCCGCGACCTTGGCGAAGTCGGTAGCGAAGATACGATCCTCGGTGATTGGCGGAGAGACTGCGCGAATTGCTTTGAGCGCGACTTGTCCGCGCTTGCTGGTTTGCAAGGGAGCACGGAAATCGTGCGCCTGCGCAGCCGCCAGCGCCTCGATTGCCAGCACGTTGCGCGTGTTGACCACGACACGCAGCAGCTTGTTCGCCGAGGTCATGCCCATCGAGACAAAATCTTCCTTGTTGCCGGATGTGCTGATGGAGTCTGACGACGCCGGATGCGAAAGCACCTTGTTCTCGTTGACCAGCGCGGCCGCGGTGACCTGCGGCATCATGAAGCCGGAATTAAGGCCCGCACCGGGCGCAAGAAACGCGGGCAGCCCTTCATTCAGCGCGGGATTAATCAGCCGCTCCAGACGTCGTTCCGAGATTCCTGCCAGAGCGCTCAGCGCAATCGCCATGAAGTCGAGCGCGAAAGCCAGCGGCTCGCCGTGAAAATTTCCGCCGGAGAGGATCACGCCGGGAACGGTCGCTCCGACCTGACGTTTCGGCGCACCGATTTTCTTCTCTTCAGGGAACACGAGCGGGTTGTCCACCGCCGAGTTCATCTCGATCTCGAAGACCTGGCGGCAGTGTGCGAATGTGTCGCGCACCGCGCCATGGACCTGCGGCATGCAGCGCAGCGAATAAGCGTCCTGCACCTTCTGGCATTCCAGGTGGGACTCGCGAATGAGGCTGCCCTCCAGCATGCGGCGTAGATTTTGCGCAACCAGCAACTGCCCGGCGTGCGGTCGCGCCCGGTGAATGCGCTCATCGAATGCCACGTCCGTTCCCTTGAGCGCGTCGAGAGTCAGGGCTCCCACAACGTCGGCGGTATCGGCGAGAATTTCCGTCTGCAGGATGGTCAGCAGTCCGACGGCCAGCATGGCCTGGGTGCCGTTGATCAGCGAAATCGCTTCCTTGGCTTCGAGCGTGAGCGGCTTGATATCAGCGCGCTTCAGAGCTTCAGCCGCCGGCGTCTTCTTGCCCTCGAAAACAGCTTCGCCTTCGCCAATCATCCCCAGCGCAAGATGAGCCAAGGGGGCGAGGTCTCCGCTGGCGCCCACGCTGCCCTGCGACGGTATAACAGGATGCACGCCGCGATTCAACATCTCGCAGAGAGTATCGATGATGATCGGGCCGCACGCCGGAAAAACCTTTGGCCAGCGAATTGGCTCGCAGCAGCATCATGGCCCGGGTTACGTCCTCGGCCAGCGGTTCGCCGACTCCCACAGAGTGGGAGCGGATCAGGTTCAACTGGAGCTGGCGAATGTCCTGGCGGGAGATGCGCATGTCGGCGAGATGACCAACACCGGTATTGACCGCGTAGGCGACCCGCTCGTTCTCCACCAGATCGTCGACGATGGCGCGGGCGCGTTCGACGGCAGCGCGGGCTTCCGGTTGCAGCAGCACCGGGCGGCGCTCATACACCAACTGGCGCACGTCTTCCAGAGTCAGGTTGTTGCCGTTGATATGAAGGGCTTGCATAAATATTCAGTGTACCGCGCGAAGCCTTCCCGGCGGCTTGCAGAAAGCGCTGACGATACTTTTCCGGCAGGGGCATGCGCTTGAATTCGGCATCCACCACCAGGTGCACCGTCTCACCTTCGGCCAGCAGAGCGCCTATCGGCTTCGCGAACCACCTCGTATCCGAAGTGCAGCAGTGAATCGCGAACGTTCAGTAACCGCGTGCGTACGATGATGGAATCATCATAAAGCGCGGGCGCCTTGAAGCGGCAGCGAACGTCGACAACCGCGATATGCGTGCCGTCCTGTTTCTCCATCTCGCGATAGGTGAAGCCCAGGGAGCGCAGCATCTCCACGCGTCCAACTTCGAACCAGATGATGTAATTGGAGTGGTACACCACCCCCATCTGGTCCGTCTCCGCATAACGCACACGAAGCGTGGTCTCGAAGACTTCCGCCAAACTGTTTACCGCCTCTGCCGATTTCATGCGCCATTCCAACTGCGAAAAAAAGCGGACGCAAACCTTACGGGCGCGTCCGCTGAACAGGCCGTTACCTGCCGGAATTACTTGCCGGCTGGCGGAGGCGTAGCGGGAGTGCTGGAGGCGCTGAGAGCCGCCGCCGGATTATTCTTCACCAGTTGTCCACGCTTAGGCTCGCCTGAGTCGACGGGCTTTCCATCAGCCATGTAATTCACAAACAGCGCTGGCACCGGATTGCCCCCACCCTTCTGCAATTGAAAGTGCAGGTGCGGGATCGGGACCGGCGCCACTGTTGCCACACTCAGCAAGTTGCTGACCCTGCTTCACTTCATCGCCAATCTTAACTTTCAGGCTGTTCTGTTTCAGGTGATTGATGACGGCCGTCTCGGTGGTCTCGCCGCTTCCGAAGACCACGGCAACGACATTCCCATCCGCAGGATCGCCCGTCGGCTTGCCCGGAGGATTGTCGTCGTAACCACCCTCTGCCTTGATGACCTTTCCATCTGCCGGGGAAAGGATGGGCTGGCCAAAGCAGTAATACTCTTGCACCTTACTGCCGACACCGCCCGCCCCTGAGAACATGCGACCGTCCTTCAGGTAGACAAAGTCCAGAGCGAAACGGGTATCGTCGTTGATCGCATAGCCGTCATCAAAGAGATTACGGCCGCCCTGGTAGACCAGCCACTCGCCGCCAAAGGGCAGGTGCAGATTGTTCTTGCTGGAGTATCCAGCGTACTTGCCTTCAGCCACCGTGGGCACGGGCTGGATGGACATGGCATCAATCTGGCCACGCTGATTGATGGTGATCATAGTCATTACCGGCGCGGGGACATTCTGGAAATTCGAGAGCCGCGAGTAGACCGTGTCGGGAGCGAAGATGTAAGGAACAATGTTCTCTTCCAGCATCTGGGTCTCGGGTCCCATCCTGTCGCGCAGCTTTTTGTTGTAGGCGGAGTAGTTCGCTTCGGTTTTCGTGCGTTTCTTTAGACCCTCGACCAGCAAAGCCCAAATCTGGGCGCCTTCGGAATGGTTGAACATCTGGAACACTTGCCGGCCACGGTCCTCGGCCGCTTTGCTCATCACCGGATACGGTCCACTCAGTATGGGCTTGGCCGGAGCTTCCGGTGGCGCCTGCTCATTCGTCGTAGCTGCGGGCGGCGTGCCCTCCTGGGCGGCTGGCGGCGTGCTCCCTGGCTTCGCGGTTGCGGCGCCCTGTTGCGCCGCTGCCAAACCCGAGAGCAGCAAAGCTGTTATTAAGATGACAACCATCGCATGCAGACGAAATCTCATCATGTTCTCCCCAAGTTCGCTGCGGCGAGCCCTTCGTTCTGACAAGAGCCTCCGCATTCGCTAACTTTCCCTTTCCAGATCGGCGGTTTTGCGCGAGTACTGCAGTCTTCCAGCCCTTCGTCCGATAATGACGAATCTTAATGAAAATGCTCGAAGAGAGGCATTGTAACAAGAGAAGGGCGAGTGCTGCTGGACTCGACCTGTATCATAAATGGCACTGACCCGATTCGGCACCTTCCACACGAATTCCCACATTAAAAGCTTGCCAAGTATTGCTCCTATGGAGTTCAGCGCCCGGT
Source organism: uncultured Acidobacteriaceae bacterium (assembly GCA_963698845.1). Taxonomy (GTDB): domain Bacteria; phylum Acidobacteriota; class Terriglobia; order Terriglobales; family Acidobacteriaceae; genus Bog-257. The sequence continues at coordinate 216,843 of CAVOSH010000002.1, read as the reverse complement.
CCAGCGTGGATTGCGCTTTTCCAGGAAGGAAGTGACGCCCTCGCTAAAATCTTCGGTGGTGCGGATGCGCGCGTTCTCCTCGACGGCGGCATCGATCTGCTGGTCCAACTCCTGCGAGGAATAGCTTTTCAACAGTTGCTTGGTCGCCAGCAGCGATGCCGGACTGTTTCGCAATAAAGTGTCTGCCAGTTCGCGGGCTCGCTCTTGCAATTTTTCCGGCGCGACGATCTCGCTGGCCAGGCCCATACGGAAGGCGTCTTCGGCGCCGATGATCCGGCCGGTCAGCAACAGATCGCGCGCCTGCTTTTCGCCCACCTGGCGAAGGAGGAAGGTGGAGACGATGGCGGGAACAAATCCGATACGCACCTCGGTGTATCCAAACCTCGCTTCAGTTGAGGCCAGCGTGAAGTCGCACAGGGTCGCCAGACCGCAACCGCCCGCGATGGCGGGGCCATTCACGGCGGCAATCGTGACCTTGGGAAACTCGTAGAGTTCGCGGAACAGCCGCGCCATGGTCGCCGAGTCAGCGCGATTTTCTTCCGCAGTGCGTCCGGTGATGGAGCGCAGGTTGTCCAGGTCCATTCCCGAACAAAAGGCCTTACCGCTGCCCGTGAGGATCAGGATTTGCGCGGATGAGATAGCAACTTCGTCCAGCGCGCACAAAACGTCCTCAATCAGTTCGTAGCTGATGGCGTTGCGCTTTTCGGGACGATTCAGCGTGATGACCGCCAGGGCGCCATCGTAGGTAAGAGTAAGGGTCGAGTAGGAACTGTTTTGTTCGGACATAGAATTAGCTAGCAAAGAGCGAATGGCGAACAGCGGATTCTGTTACATCTTGGGCCCGCTGAAGCGATCGCCAATGTCGGAGGCCATTCGGGTTAATTCGGCGATGGACTTGTTCAGCGGCAGGACGACTCCACGAGTATTCAGCGCCTGTAACACGCTCTCGGTCGCAATGTTGCCGACCAGCACATCCTGTGCGAAGGGACATCCGCCCAGCCCGCCGATGGCGGAGTCGAAGCGCCGGCAGCCCACATCGTAGGCAGCCAGAATCTTTGGCGCCGCGTCGTCAGGGCGGCTGTGCAAATGCACTCCAATCTCAACATCATCGAAGCGATCCAGCACCGAACCAACCACCTCGGCAATCTGCTGTGGGGTGGCCAGCCCGACCGTGTCCGCGAGAGAGATTGCCTGGACATCCAGGTCGGCCAGCAAGCTGACACCCTCGATCAATTCCTCGACATTCCACAGATCGCCGTAGGGATTGCCGAAGGCCATCGAGATATAGACGACCGTGTCGAGTCCAGCGTCGTCGGCCTTTTGCTTCACCTTCTCCAGGACATCCAGATTTTCTTCCGGCGTCTGGTTCTGATTGTTCTTAAGAAATGTCGGCGATAACGAGTACGGAAATCCGAGGGTGCGGACAGCGTCGGTGGCAACGGCGCGTTCGGCTCCGCGCTCGTTGACCACGATGCCGATAATCTCGACGTCATCCGGAGGATCGAGCTCGCCAAGAACATTCTCCGAATCGGCCATCTGGGGCACGGCCCGGGGCGAGACGAACGACGCCGCGTCGATGTGCTTGAATCCCGCGGCTATCAGCGCTTTCAGGTATTCGACCTTCAGGGACGCTGGAATTTGGCCGCTTAAGCCCTGCCAGGCGTCGCGCGGACATTCGACGAGTTTGATGGAATCAGCCATTCGCAATTAGCAATTAGCAATGCATAATCCCGATCAATTGCATTCAATGAGGGCGATCCGTGTCCCCTCGCCAGAAACAGCAGATCCCTCGGCTTCGCTCGGGATGACAATTCATTCCACGGGTGCCCCATCCTCCTCGCCCGATTTTGGCGAGAGGGTGGGCATAATGTCGCGCGTTCGGACTAAACTTCCCTATCTCGGCTGATAGCTGACAGCCGCGCGCTTCGCCCGCCCTACGTCTGCAATACCCCCACACTGAACTTCGGCACATCGGGATTCAGAGACGCTGCTTCCAGAGCAGTAATGATCGCATCACGTGTTTCCGCCGGATCGATAATCTTATCAATCCACAGGCGAGCGGCGCCGTATCGCGGATCCATTTGCTCATCGTAGGTAGCCTTCACCTCGTCGTACAGCTGCTTTTTGTCTTCCTCGCTCAGCTTCTTCCCGCCGCGCTCCAGTTGCTTGAGCTTGATCTCCACCAGCGTATTCGCCGCCGACGCACCGCTCATGACCGCATACTTGGCTGTCGGCCAGGCGAAGACGAAGCGCGGATCGTACGCCTTGCCGCACATGGCGTAATGCCCGGCACCGAACGAGCCGCCAACGATCACGCTAATCTTCGGCACTACCGAATTCGATACGGCGTTCACCATCTTCGCGCCCGCGCGAATGATGCCGCTCCACTCGGCGTCGCGGCCAACCATGAAGCCGTTGACATCATGCAGAAAGACGAGCGGCACCAGGTTCTGATTGCAATCCATGATGAAGCGCGCCGCCTTCTCCGCGGATTCGGTGTAAATCACGCCGCCGAACTCCATGCGCTTGTTGCCGGCATGATCCACCTGCTGCACGTGGGTCTTCTGATTGGCAACGATGCCGACGGCGAAGCCGCCGATGCGCGCATAGGCGCAGAGGACGGTTTCGCCGTACTCGGACTTGTACTCGCTGAACTGGCTGTCGTCGACGATGCGGGCAATGATCTCGCGCATGTCGTACTGGCGCGCCGGATCGCTGTCCACGATGCCGTACACATCCTGCGCGGTGTAACGTGGCGCTACTGCTTCTTTGCGGTCGAAGACGACCTGCCGGCGTTGGCCCATCTTGTCGACCAGCAGGCGAATATGCGCGATACAGCTTTCGTCGTTGGGCTCGCGGAAGTCGACGGTGCCGCTGATCTGGGAGTGCATCTTGGCACCGCCCAATTCTTCGGCGGAATATTTCGCTCCAATCGCAGCTTGCACCAGCGCTGGGCCAGCGAGAAACAGGCCGCTGCCCTCGGTCATCAGAATGTGATCGCACATCAGCGGAAGGTAGGCTCCGCCGGCCACACACATGCCCATGATCGCGGCGACCTGGGGAATGCCCATCGCCGACATGACGGCATTGTTGCGGAAGACGCGGCCGAAGTCGTCGGTATCGGGGAATACATCTTCCTGCAGCGGCAGAAAGACGCCGGCCGAGTCGACCAGGTAAATCGTGGGAATATGATTTTCGATGGCGATGTTCTGCGCGCGGATGACCTTCTTCGCGGTCATCGGGAAAAATGCGCCGGCTTTCACCGTCGCGTCATTCACGATTAGCATGACCAGGCGGCCATGCACTCGGGCCAGCCCGGTGACCACTCCAGCTGAAGGCGCTCCGCCCCACTCCTCGTACATGCCCCAAGCCACGTAGGAACCGAGCTCGAAAAACTGCGGGCCCGGATCGATGAGCAGCACAATGCGCTCGCGCGCCGTGAGGCGTCCCTTCTTGTGCTGCGACTCGACGGCCTTCTCGCCGCCGCCCTGTCGAATGATGTCTTCATCATTGCGAATCTGGCCAACCAGATCAGCGACGGCTCTCTGGTTGCGCTCGAAGCGCGAGTTGTCCGGCTTGACCTTGGTTTCGAAGGGAGCCCCGGGATGCTGTGGATGGTCAGTCATAGGTTCACGAAGCAAACCATCCACGATAAAGCAGGGGGGCGACAGCGCGCAAACGCGGCGGCTGATTGAAGAGGAAGCGCCCTCGCGCGATCAGGGGGCGCTGGCCGGGGGCGACTAGAACAGCTTGCGGCGCAACAGGGCGCCCAATCCAAAAATTCCCGAGGCGAACAACATCAGACTCGACGGTTCAGGGGTGCTGCCGGTTCCCCCATTTCGGCTGCCGAGGATGGTGAACGATTCCGAGGGAATCGTGCCCAGGGAGCTCTCAGAAGCGAGCGACGGACCGCTGTTTTGATCCCAGTAGACCGGATCCCCCGTATTGACGACCCCGTTCTGCAGGTTCAGCCAGTAATTGCCGGCATTTAACTGCACGGCGCCAAACGTACCGTTCTCGCCGCAGACGTTAAAGCCGAATTGATTTACCAGGCAGTTGCCAAACTGCGTGAAGCTGACGGTCTGATCGAAGTAGCTGGTGCCCCCGAACTCGCTGGAGGTGATCGAGACTTCAGCCGTTTCCAGCACATCCCCGGGAAACAGGTGCGCTGTAAAGCTAACGCCGTTGACGCTCGAATTGGAGCTTAGTGTGAACTGGTCGCTGACGGTAAAGCCGAAATTCATTGTCCAGCCGATGCCTTCGCCATCGGTGGTCCCGTTATTGTAGAGGTCTTGCTGGGCGATGGCGGGAGTGACGCACAAACAAAGAGCCAGCAGACAGGTGCAAGCGATGGGCAGTTTCATCACCTCTCTATGCAGAGAATTTACGGTAAAGGATCCCAAAGACATCGATGATTCCAGAGGCGAACAATAACTGAATCTTCCATGGCCCGAAAAGTGAATCCTGAGAGGCAAGGAGTCAAGTTAATTTTGGATTACGACTCAACCAACTGATACGCAAACTCTTACATCGAGTCGTTTGGGCCCGTGGGTGAAGACAGGCCGGCGCTGAAGAACACTCAGGACGCCAAGGCGAAGGCGATGATCGTTTGTCCGTAAGAGCCGGAGTCCTCGAGTTCTTTGACCAGTTCCTCCTCGAGGCCATCGGGATCGACCGGCATTTCGCAGGCGGCAATCTGCTCTACGGTCGCGCCGTGGTAGCACAACTCGCAGACACCAAGTCCTTCTTCCGACCGCACCGGTGGGCCGAAGACGCGGCAGGTCATTGGGCGTGAGGCGTACAAATCGCAACCGCCGGTTACAGGATCGAGCGCCGGACAAGGCTCATCGTTGGCGAAATTTTCAAAGCGCTCCGCTGCTGCATCGCTCTGGTCCAGGATGCCGGTCTGGGGATCGCCGGGAAATCTGCTCTGGAGACGCGCAACCGAATCTCGCGCTCGTTCTTTCACTCGCGTGGCGCGTGCCGGATCTTTGGCTTCAAGTTCAGCTAATCCGTGTTGCAGACGCAGGACATCGAGCTGATTGATGGCGAAGACGCCGACGCAGCATTGCGTGCAACCCAGCTTGCACACCAGCCACTCTCCGCTGCGGCGGGCCGTGTCAGCCAAGGCCGCATCGATGATCTGGACCAGCTTCTGATCGCCGGGTGGTAACGGAGGAGGCATCAGAAAGATGATAGCGCCGAATTCAACGTAAGGCTGAGCGCTGCCCTTACGGGCTGATCGGCGACTGCATCCACCAGGCCGATCTGGATGCCTTGCGGAGCGTGTACCTTCTCTGCCGCCAGAAACATCTGCAGGGCGCGGCTCTTGCCGATCAGCCGCGGCAGACGCTGTGTGCCGCCCCATCCCGTAATCAGGCCCAAGGCAGCGCCGCGATGTCCGAAGAGAGCGTGAGGTCCCGCGATGCGTCGCTGGCAAGCCAGTGCGAGATCGAGGCCTCCGCCCATGCAATAGCCGTGAATTGCGGCGATCGTGGGCGCGGGAAATTCGGCAACGGCGCGCATCAGTCGCTGGCCCATATGGGCGAAGCGAAAGGCCTCAGGACCCGTGAGCGCCGCGATTTCGTTGAGATCGGCCCCGGCGGAAAAGAAGTGCGGGTTGCCGGTGATGATCAGTCGCGATGGCGGCTCGGTCGCGAGTTCCTCAATGACGGCGGTTAGCGCGGCAACCCGGGCCCGGGTCAGGCGGTTGGTGCCATCCGTCGATACCAGGCGAAGAACGACGGCGTCGCCTTGGCGCTTGAGTTCGTACAGGTGCTGTTCCGCAGAGTTCACCAGAAATCCGGTGATCAGAAGATCTTCAGATAGATCGTGAGGTACTTTTTCGGATTCTGCCGGACGGCCTTGATCAGGTTTCGCGTTTCCACCAGAAGGTCGTTGGTGTTGTCGTAGAGCGCCGGATCTTTCAGGAACTTGCCCGCCGTACCCTCACCCTTATCGAGGCGGTCGGCGATATTGTTCAGCCGAGTGATGGTGTTATCGATCTTCTGGGCCACGGCCTGGTCTTTGGTGAGCATGCCCAGCGTGCCCTTGCCCGCGTTGATATCGGCGATGAGCTGATTGCCGCCGGCCACGGCCTTATTAGCGTTATCGTAAAGACTCGGGTCCTTCAGAAGCTTGCCTACTGTCCCGTTACCCTTGTCCACTTCGTCGATGATCTTGTTAATGCTATCGACCGAGGCATCCAGCTTGTTGTAGAGCTCCTCACTGTTGAGCAGCTTGCCGATGGTGCCATGCGGCGAATTGATCTGATTCGTAATCTGCTGCAATTGGCCAACCGTGGCGTTCGCACGATCGAAGAGCGACGGATCGTAAATGATCTTGCCGATCGAACCCTGGCCGCTCTGAATGTAGGAGACGATGCCGTCCACTCGCTTAAGCAGCACATCCAGATTGGCCAGCGTGCTCTGACTGGCGCGCACTACATCCTGGAATTGCGGAACATCTTTGTTGGCCAGGATGTCGCCCGTCTCCAGCGGTGGCCCTTTCGCCTGCCGGCAATCCATATCGATGAACACCTCACCCAGTACTCCAGCGGTAGTAAGCAGGACCTGGCAGGCCTTGCCCATACTCTGTTCGTACTTGGTGGTGATCTTCATGGTGATCTGGACGGGATCGGCCGGATGAGAGGGCTCGGCGACCACGCGGATTCCGGTAACGTTGCCGATGTCCACGCCTTCCAGCCGCACCGGAGCGCCAACGCGCAGGCCGCCGGCGTTGTCGACATACGAGCGAATGATAATTTTCTTGGTGAACAGACCGGTGGTTCCGGTCATCAGGAAGATGAGAATAGCCAAGGTGATCAGGGCGACGAGGACAGTAATGCCCACCCTCAGCTGTGACCATCGAACCTGTTTTTCGCTCGGCACGCTCTAAACGATCGCCCCTCGAAAGCGCCGCAGCCTGTCGCGCCGGCGCCAAGTCACTTCAGAAGACCCACAGCTACCTTCTGCGGACTGCCCCTATGCGTTTGCATGATACCACGATGCCGTTCGCTGCCAAGCCTGTTGTGGGCGCTTTCCACATTTGCCTTGTTCCTGCCCAAGTGCGGCTGTGCTGTCGAGGCTGCAGTTTGATCTCGCTTTTACCGGGACATGTTCTCCGCAATCGGTCCGGCTATCGGCAGGGCGAAGCGCGATCCCGAAGCGGCTTTGACGATGCAGACCAGCCAGAGGACGAACGTCAGAAGGGAGAAGATACTCAGCAACCCAACGCCCAGGCCGAGAGCGCCCCAACCGCCGGGTCCCATGTGGTGGTGATAGCCACCGAAGAGGAAGCCGACGCCGAAGATCATCGCCAGCACAATTCGGATGATATGCAGGGCGCCGAAGGTGACCATGGACTGTGCGGCATGAAAGCGTACATAGGGCCGCTTATCGATGACGAAGAAGATGATGCCGGTGATCCATCCCAGCACATAGCTCAGCGCCGCGGCCGTGTTCTCCGTCATGCCGCCTTGGCTGCCGGCGACAGGCGGAATGTGGGCCGGCGCTGCAGGCTGAGGCTGACCACACGTCGGACAAAACTGCGCCGTCGAGCCAACCTCCGTTCCGCACTTGGTGCAATGAGGCATGAGGTCCCTCCTCGTTCGCACGCCATGGTAACAAAATCAACCGGCAATTACGGCCAAGGATCTGCGAAAAGTAAGCTCCGGCAGGCGAAGGGAAAGTGATTAACCCCGGGCGGTAGTCCGGGATAGAGGCGACAAGTGGATTCGAGCACTTCACGGGCAATAGGCTTTTCAGTAGCCCGTCGGCTACGCCGACACAGCCTCTACCGTGGGCCGCGGAGAGGGATTCGGCGCATCACCGCTTAACAACTCCTCGAAGAATCGATCCACCGCATCGAGAATCTGCTCGCCCGTCTTCGATTCGTACACCGCCTTGCGCAGATGCGCGCCATGCGGTACGCCATGCGTGAACCAGGCGGCGAACTGCTTCATCTTTCCTTCCTCGCCGCCCCGCTTCTCGTCCACCAGCATGGCGAAGTATGTGCGAATCATGGCATAACGGTCGGCGTCGGTCGGCAGATCGTAGAAGCCGGTCAGGGTGTACTGCTCGATCTGGCGGAAAATCCACGGATTCGCGGCCGCACTGCGGCCGATCATAACGGCATCGCAACCGGTTTGCGCCACCATGGCGGCTGCGTCCTCGGGCGAGCGCACGTCGCCATTGCCGATGACCGGAATCTTCACCGCATCCTTCACCGCGGCAATCCACTCCCAATTCGCCTGGCCGCTGTATCCCTGCTCGCGAGTACGCGCATGTAGCGCAACGGCGGCTAGTCCACATTCCTCAGCCATTTTCGCCAAATTGATGTGCACGACTTCTTTGTCGCTCCAGCCGGCGCGGAACTTGACCGTGAACGGGACGGTCACGGCGGCGCGCACGGACTCGAAGATATTCTTGATAAGCGGCAGATCGCGCAGTAATCCGGAGCCGCCATTGCACTTCACGACCTTCTTGGCCGGGCAGCCGAGGTTCAAATCCACCAGGTCGAAGCCGAGATCCTGCACCACGCGTGCGGCGTCGGCCAGAGTCACAGGATCGCTGCCGAACAATTGCGCCGAGATCGGATGCTCGTTGCCGTAGAACGTGAGGTATTGCTTGGCCTTCTTGTCCTTGTGCCGGACGATGCCGTCGGCCGAGGTGAACTCGGTCATCATCAGGCCGCAGCCACCCAGGTTACGGATGAAGCGGCGGAAGACCGTATCCGTGACGCCGGCCATGGGCGCCAGCACGGTGGCCGGGCGCACCTCAACTCCGCCGATTGAGACGGACGCGGGCACGCGTGCGCCAGAAGGGGCAATCCGCTCGGCCGGATTGTCGAAGTACTTGTGCACGTTCTCATTGTAAATGGAGCGCAAAGCGCGGGCTATGTCGGGGCAGTCTGGCTTTGAAAAGGGCAAGCCTTAGGTGTGCCGACACGGTCCCTATTCTGGCTCAGCGGGGCGGCCGTCGGGTCGGCGAGCAGTATCTATCCGTCGACAATGCCTACGGCATCATCGCGGCTACATTCGGCGGATTGCCGGAACTGTTATTTGGTGTCGCGTCCGGCTTGGGCGTGGCATTGGGAGCCACGCTCGGAGTGGTCGTCGCAGCCTTCTTGTCCGGCGTCGGCAGCCGGAACTGCACGCCGCGATCATCGTTCGCCTTAACCGTGCGGGAATATCCAACTCCGTCAGCGCAATCTTCTTCCGTCCCTCGTCAAAAACGTAAATCGCATCGCCCATGATGGCGTAGCTGTTCACTTCTTCATGATGGCCATTGCGGAAGACCAGTTCCGTGGGATCGCCTGGCTTGTCGTCCGGCAGCGACTTGGGAGGCGGCGCAGCGTACGCCTGCTGCTCTGGAGGTCCGTCGACGATAAGGATTTGCCGGCGGCTGTTCGGCGACGATGTGCAGCGACGGGTCGTAGGTTCCCAGCGGAGGTCCTGAGTACAGATCCGGGCCACCGTCGCCTACATAGTCGTAACCGTAAGCCGAATTATCGACCGGGTAGTAGTACGGAATGGAGTAGGCCCAGCCGCCTACAAAACCGTTGTTGAAGCGGCCAGCATGGCCGTTGTGAAGAGCCATTGCCGCCCGCTCTGACCAAAGTTGGGGATGGAGGTCACGCTGGGCGCGGGAGGAGGCAGGTGCCTGCCGCCAACCGAAGTCACGCTGGGCGGTGGCGCAAGAAGTATGCCCACCGACCTGAGTCGTGGTGGGCGGATGCATATTGACCTGCGCGGCCGCCGGCTGCATCGCTGCAATGGAAAGGGCGAAGATAACGATGAAAAGGCTTGCGCGCCGAATGCCCGACGATCGGCCTTACGGATTGGCCCCCGCTCTGCATGATGCCCTCAGTTTATTCCAACCCTTTAGATGCTGGAAAGTTTTTAGTGGGTTCGGGAAGTGAGATTTGCCAGATCGTAAACGTCGATCATTACGTTGGCGATGAGCGCTCCAAAGATGATCGGCATTGAAGGCCAGTGCGTAGCGGCTTTCCAGCAAATCGGCCGAAACACCAGCGATGAACAGCATCAGGAAGGGCAAGCCCAGGAACAGAAAGAACGTTGCCGAAAACTGCATGCGCACGGCGAGACTAAAAAGTAACAATGTCACCAGCAGCGGCGCGGCAGTTCCAAAAAAGCGGGTGCGCTTCCAGACAATAAATGTCACCAGCGTGACCGCCACCAGGATAGCAGCCCAATCCATTATCCAGAAACAAGCTGTGCAGCAGCCACGATAAGCCCGGGCCAACGTATTGCCTGGCGCCAATCTCCAGCCAGTTGGCGTTCCTCAGCGCATGCGCGAAGGCGACGGGTCGAAAACCGTAGAACGCCCACAGGACGATAGCCGCAACAGAGCAAGCGGCACTGAAGATCACCAGCACTGCGCCCGGCCGAACATGCCCCACCCACAGCATGAACAGCAGCGCCGGCAGCAGCAGCACCCAGAACGAAAACTGCGCGCCAACGCAGATGGCGATGGAAAGTCCCATCAGCAGAATGCGGCGCCAGTTCCACAGCACCACCTCGCGCGGAGCATAGAGCGTGTGGGCCACGGCAATGCTGGTGAAGATCAGGCCGAAGCCTCCCCAGGCTCCGACCACGGCGGGACCGATCTCGCTGGCCGAGCCGATGGTCAACGGCGAAAAGCAGTAGAGCAGCAGCGCGACATATCCGCCGATATTTCCATAGAGACGGCGTGCCACGTACCACAGCGAAGCGCCCAGCAGCACGCCCGCGATCAGAAACGGCAGCCGCATGATCATGCGGTAGTTGTTGAATTCGTCGACATGCTTCTCTGCGCCGCTCACGCGCGCGGCCAGCCGGCCATCAGCGGCACCAGCGCGGTGTGCTGCGGCGTGTTGGCGTTCGCCAAGCGCTCCAGGTGCAGCAGCCCCGCCTCGACGTACACGCCTTCCATCGCCGACAGCGGACTATGCGCCATAAACCAGACGCACTGCGCGGCAAAAACCAGCAGCAAAACAATGGCGATGATCTGCGGCGCACCAAGACGGGAGGGCAAAGAGCGAATCGACATGCGCTTTTGTTGTAACACGGCGGCAGGGCCGGAAGCGAAAGCCGCCGTCAGTAAGAAAGGGACGCCGAGGTCGCGTCCCCTATAAGAAACGTTGAATGCAGTCCTAGATATCCAGGTTCTTCACATCCAGCGCATTGTCTTCGATGAACTTGCGGCGCGCCTCGACGTCTTCGCCCATCAGCGTGGTGAAGATCGTCTCGGTTTCGGTGATGTCTTCCAGCTTCACCGAGAGCAGCGTCCGCCGCTCGGGATCCATGGTCGTCTCCCACAGCTGGGTCGAACTCATCTCGCCCAGACCTTTGTAGCGCTGCACGGTGTAATCCTTGCGGCCTTCGTTGAACACGTAGTCGAACAGTTCGCGCGGCGAGCTCTTCTCCACCGTCTGCGGCTTCGGTCTTGCGCTTGGACGCTTGGGAGCCTTCTGCTCCGCCTTCTCCTGATCGGCCTTTTCGGCGTCGCTCAACTCCTCGGTGCCGTTCGAGCCGCGTCTTTCTTCACCGGTTCGATGAAGTACGGCGGCTGCATGTACTGCTCGATCTGCTTGTACTTCGACATCATCTGCCGGTACTCCGGCGTCGACGCCAGCTCCCAGTTGATGACGTGCTCGGCGCCCTGCGAGTTGACGTAAGTCAGCTCCCACAGGCTGTGCTCTTCCTCGAAGCGCGGCTCCTTCACTTCCTTGATGCTCGCGCTCCTTGGCGATTGCCTTCAGCGCCTTCTCCAGCGCTGCCAGCTTCTGCGGCGGCTTCTTGCTGTCGCCTTCGAAGTCCACGCGCTTCACCAGGTCGGCCTGGGAGAGCAGCTCGGTAATCTTCTCGTCGCGAATGCGCTTGTCGACCTTGTCGAAGAAGCCGATGAAGTCGTTCAGCGTGGTCATGAACTTGGTCAGCGGCGCGCCTTCCAGTACCGGCAGCGCCTTCGCCGTAGCGCACCACGATGCCGTCGGCGGCGCGCTTCACCATCACCTTCACCAATTCGGCGTCGTTCTTGATGTACTGCTCGAACTTGCCCTTCTTGATGCGATACAGCGGCGGCTGCGCGATGTACACGTTGCCGCGCTTGATCAGTTCCTGCATGTGGCGGAAGAAGAACGTGAGCAGCAGCGTGCGGATGTGCGAGCCGTCCACGTCGGCGTCCGTCATCAGGATGATCTTGCCGTAACGCAGCTTCGAGACGTCGAAGTCGTCCTTGCCGATGCCGGTGCCCAGCGCCGTGATCATGGCGCGAATTTCTTCGTGGCCCAGCATCTTGTCGTAGCGCGCTTTCTCGACGTTGAGGATCTTGCCCTTCAGCGGCAGAATCGCCTGGAAGCGGCGATCGCGGCCCTGCTTGGCGGTGCCGCCGGCGCTCTCTCCCTCGACCAGGTAAACCTCGCAGCGGTCGGGATTGCGCTCCGAACAGTCGGCCAGCTTGCCGGGCAGACCACCGCCGTCAAGCGCGCCTTTGCGGCGGGTCAGGTCGCGAGCCTTGCGGGCGGCTTCACGCGCGCGCGCCGCTTCGATCGCCTTGTTGATGATCCTCTTCGCTACCGGCGGATTCTGATCGAAGAACGCGCCCAGCCTCTCATTGACGAACGCCTGCACGATTGCCGGCGATGTCGGAGTTGAGCTTGCCCTTCGTCTGACCTTCGAACTGCGGCTGCGACAGCTTCACGCTGACGACGGCAACCAACCCCTCGCGCACGTCGTCGCCGCTCAGGTTTTCCTTCACGTCCTTGAACAGCCCGAGCTGCTGGCCGGCGTAGTTGATGGTGCGGGTCAGCGAGGTGCGGAAGCCCGACAGGTGCGTGCCGCCATCCACCGTGTTGATGTTGTTGGCGAAGCTGAACACCGTTCCGAGTAGCCATCGTTGTATTGCAGCGCGATTTCCATGGCCACGCCGTCGCGCTCGGCCTCCATGTAGATCGGCTTGTCGTGCAGCACGCTCTTGCCGCGGTTCAGGTGCTTGATGAACTCGCCGATGCCGCCGTTGTACTTGAACTCCGCCTTCTTCGACTCACCCGTCTTGGCATCGGTGGTGCGCTCGTCCGCCAGCGTGATCAGCAGGCCCTTGTTGAGGAAGGCCAGCTCGCGCAGCCGCTGCGCCAGCGTGTCGTAGTTGTACTCGGTGACGGTGAAGATTTCTTTGTCGGGAACGAAGTGAACCTTGGTGCCGCGCTTCTTGGTCGTGCCGGTCTTCTTCAGCTTGGAAGTCGGCTCGCCCTTGGAATACGTCTGCTCAAACACCGCACCGTCGCGCCAGATCTCGAGCTCCAGCAGATGGCTCAACGCATTCACGCACGAGACGCCAACGCCGTGCAGTCCGCCGGAAACTTTGTAGGTCGAGCTGTCGAACTTGCCGCCCGCGTGCAGCACGGTCATCACGACCTGCGCGGCCGGCAAACGCTCGCCATCCACATCCATCTCGTCGGTCGGAATGCCGCGGCCGTTATCGACGACCGTGATCGAGTTGTCGATGTGAATGGTGACGTCGATGCGATCGGCGAATCCAGCCAGCGCTTCGTCCACCGAGTTGTCGACGACTTCGTAGACGAGGTGATGCAAGCCCATCTCGCCGGTCGAGCCGATGTACATCGCGGGACGCTTGCGCACCGCTTCCATGCCACCGAGAACCTTGATGGAATCGGCGTTGTACTCGCCATCGGACTGTACCGTTGCCGTTCTTCCCTTCGGGGAAGGCTTCTCGCTGGAAACGTTGCTCGAGCTTGTTGTTTTGTCCGGGGCCGCCGCAGCGGCCGACTGGGAATCTTTCGAGGGCATCCTGCTCCATTCGTAAGCAACCGGTGTGGTCAGCCGATTGCCGCTTTTCACCGGGGTCGAAACCGCCGAGCAGTTAACTCGGCAGATACTCGCATATCTAGCTAGGAATTTCAGTAACTTAGGCGACCATCGACCCATCCTTATTTTAACACAGATGGGGCTCAAACTCGATCTTCTTAGCTCAGCGTAACTGCTTTGCAATTAGCAACTTGGAATAGCCTTTCCACGGTCTCTTGTTAGGCCCCGAACAACTCTTCCAGCCCAACCCGGAATCCTATCCTGCCTAATGACAACAGCGTAACAATCACATCCGTGGCACAGAACAACGCCCAAATCGAGAGAGCTTCAACCGATAGAATCGGTTCCGTTTCTCGCGCTCACCTACGGACCGGCTCGGTCGTGTCCTGCTTCCTACCCACGCAGGAGGGCAAGTGCTCGACATCGTATTGCGGGTGATCGTCGGCGGAACGGTCGTGTCTCTCTTTGCGGTCATCGGCGATGTTTTGAAGCCAAAAAGCTTCGCAGGATTGTTTGGTGCTGCACCTTCGGTAGCACTCGCGACCGTGGCCTTGACCGTCAAGGAGCATGGCGGCGTGTATGCCAGTATCGAGGCACGCTCCATGATCCTGGGTGCGGTTGCTTTCTTTGTCTACGCATCGTTGGCAAGTTGGCTCATGGTTCGCAGGAAGTGGGCTGCTCTGCCGGTGACCAGCGCGGCATTGCTCCTGTGGATCGCAGCCTCATTGGGATTGTGGTACGGTTTGCTGCGCTGAAATCGTGAAGATCGAGATCAATTTCGCCGCCCTCAAGCGCACCAAATGGCAGGAGTATCTTGTCCGCTTTGTCTTCGGGGGCGCAGTTACGACCGTGGCCGCAATGATCGCCAAACACTTCGGCCCTGGCGTAGGAGGCCTGTTTCTGGCAGCACCGGCTATCTTCCCCGCGGCCGCAACTCTGGTGGAAAAGCATGAAGAAAAAAAGGCGCGAGAAGATGCCGGAAAAGAGCGCTTCGCCCACCAGGTCGCCGGCGTGGATGCGGCTGGAGCCGCCATGGGAAGCATCGGGCTCATGGCGTTTGCCGTCGTCGTATGGCAACTGGCACCAGACCACTCGGTGGTCGCCGTACTGAGCGTGGCGACACTAGCGTGGCTCGCGGTTTCCCTCACGCTATGGTATCTGCGCAAGACGGTCTGGAGAAGCTTGCGCATCAAGCTTAAACGGCGCGCCGATTCTCCCACGGTCGCTGGAGAGCTTCCGCAAAGTAAAAACCCACATTTGTAATCACACGGGCTGCGTGCAGAAAGCGCAGCGATGCGCGTCGATTGGAATGTCGCTTTGGCATTCAGGACACTTCTTTTTGTCGGGCAAGGCTTTTGTTTCAAACCGCTTCATCAGCGCGTTGACGGGAAGGACCACGAAGTAATACACAGCGGCCGCGACTAGCAGGAAAGAAATGACTGCATTGATAAAGTCGCCATAGAGGAACTTGGCTCCATTCACTTCGAAGGCCATTCCGGAAAAGTCCGGCTTCTTCACCAGAGCCGCAATGATAGGTGTAAGCAGATCTTTCACAAAAGCCGTCACCACTGTGCCGAAGGCAGCGCCGATCACGACACCTACTGCCAAATCGACAACGTTGCCACGCAGAACAAATTCACGAAAACCTTTGAACATGCCCGCCTCCTGGGACGTTTGCGTTCTTAGCTGGGAATGCGGAACCACTCCCGCCACCGCTAGCGTGACGGCAGCCGCAACTTCTTGGTCTGAGCAGTATCGTCGCTACACCGCCGGTTTCGCAACCGCAAACTGGCCGGAGTAGCTCAATGCGCAGGCGAGAGAAATCCGTAAAGCGAATTGCGGGAGGACACCCCCTATGAATTACCTCCTCGGTTTTCCGACGCGCTCGGCCGTGGCCAGCATGAGCGCGACGGTGTTCATGTCCTTAGGTTGTACTCTGCCTGCCGGGATGCGCTTGTGGGTGACGTCTTCGAGCTTCAAGAGCAGATCGACCAGCGCCATCGAATCGATGAGTCCGGAGCTGACCAGCGGTGTCGTTTCATCCAGCTGCAATCCGGGTTTGCGAATCAACTTCGCCACTTCGTCAAGCATTTGCTGCGCTTCGGATGTCATAGTTCGTTCCTATGCTTCGGTGGTCAACTCGGGATGCTCCTGCAATAGCTTCTCACGAGTTGTGGAGCGTGCAGCTTTGCCGGCGGTGCTTTTCACGATCCACTTTGGCGGCTTTAAGAATATCGTTTTGACGGCCACGCCCATCTCGGCCACAACGCGGCCGCGGATCTCGCGCTCAATTTCTTCCGCTCGCTGCAATTGAGTCTCGTCTTCGACTTCAGCCACAACCACGAGGTCCTCTGTCCCCAGATCAGGATTGTAGATACCCAGGGCGATCGCGCGGCCATCGTGAACCGCCGGATGTCCGCAGACGATCTCTTCGACATCCTGCGGATAAATGTTTTCGCCGCCGAGGATCAGCAGATCTTTCTTGCGGCCGACGACATATAGTTCGCCATCCCGCATAAATCCGAGATCGCCAGTGTAGTACCAGCCATCGCGAATCACTTTGTCCGTCAGATCAGCGCGAGTGTAGTAACCCTGAAACAAGGAATCGCTCCGGATCGCGATTTCACCAACGAAGCCTGGCGCGAGAAGCTCGCCCGATTCGCTCAGGATGCGAGCTTCGTTGCCGGGAAGCACTCGTCCCGAAGAGGTGAACGAGATGGCTCCAAGAGCATTTTTCTCCACTGGAGCAATGAAGTGTTCACTGCGGAAGCGCTGCCCGTCGCCCCAGATCACTGCCGGACCAGCGCTCCCGCCGATGCCGGACTGAGTTACGGCGAAAACATTCTCGGCCATGGCATAGGACGATTGCAGCGCAGACCATTTAAGGCCGATCGGCGCAAAAGCCTCGTAGAACTCATTCATGCTGGATGCGCGCACCGGCTCCGAGCAGTTGACCAGCAGCCGCGCCGACGACATATCGTAACGCGACCAGCGCTCCTTCGGGGTGCGTCGCGGCACGAACTGGAATGCGAAATTCGGCAGCCACGCTAGCGTGCACTTGTGTTCAGTAAAGATCTGCAACATGGTGTCGGGATGCATGACCCAGTCCAACGGCGACTGCATGACGAACGGCAGGTGACACACCATCGGCAGCATGAAACAGGCGACCAGGCCCATGTCGTGATATAGCGGAAGCCAACTGTAGACCGAGTCGCGAGCTTCATCGATATGCAAAGCGGCGGAAAGATGTTCGAGATGTCGCAGCACGGCCGCATGCGTCAGAGCCACGCCCTTCTGCAAGCCCGTGGTCCCGGCTGAATGCTGGATGAAAGCCAGCGAGTCCGAGGTGAAATCAGGTTGAACAAATTCGACATCAACGTCGCCGTCGTGCGTTGCTGCCCGCAGCAGAAGAGTGTCGCCCGTGAGAGAGACGTGCTCCAACAGATCGTCGGGAAAATCGTTGTCGATTACAACCGCTCGCGCCTGCAAGTTCGCGGTCACACCCTCCAATCCGAAGCGATACTTGGCCGGGTCAACCTTGAAGTTGGGATAAGCGAGGATCGCCGGGACAGCGCCCAGCAACATCGATCCCGCAAAGGCCGCCATCAGCGGAATGCCCTGCGGCATGATCAGGACAACTCGATCACCGGAACCCACTCCGTTCTGCCGAAGCATGGCGGCCTGCAATTGCGCACGCCTGCGGAACTCACCGAAGGTGATCCGCTCCTGCTCGTCTTCGTCCGTCCAGAGGGTAACGAAGCGACGATCAGCGGGCGCTGCGTACAGAGCCTCTATCAGCGTCCGGTATTTGCTCGCAGCCATCAGGCGATTCGCTCGACTCGGATTTTTAGCATCGGCACAAGATTATTGATTCTCTGCCCCCAAATCACACCGAGCTCTCGGGCTTGCAGATCATGCCGCGGCTGACTTTGCCGTTCATCATCACCACCAGCGGCGAGTCGAAGCGCAGATGACGAACACAGTCGAGTTCTTCGACGGAGGGCCGATCGGCGAGCCATTGCCAATCGATGAAGCCTTCGCCGGCATCAGGATTGACGGTAAAGTATCCGATCTGAAATGCCGTAAGATTCTGGAAGAAGTGACTGCCTTGCGAAGGCGCAACGCGAAAGTCGCGGAAGCCCGACTCGACGATCACGCGCGCGCCCGAGATCTGGTCCCAGGCAACCGGAATACCGAGCCAGGGATCCGTCGATCCCCAGCGGCCCACGCCGATCAGCAGATATGGCCGGTTCTCGGCACTGAGCTTGGCGTTCAGATGCGCCACTGCCTGCGCCACCTCGCGGCTTCGCGGACGCTCGAAGCGATGTGAGTCGACGACAACCACGTCCCGCAGATCGTGCACGCGTCCATGTCCGAGCACGACCGAGCTTTGGCAGATGAGTTTCTGCGGATCAGCCTCTTCCAGACGGATGTCTTCGCCTTCGCGCGAGAGCACCAGAGGCCGCAACTGCAGGAAGCCGAAGTCCGCAGGCTCTCCTTCGGATTGCGGCAGACGCACGGCGAATTCAATCTCTACCGGGCGTCCCAAGGCTTTTTCGCCGGTCGTCATCAAACGATCCAGCAGTTGCGGCAAGGGGAAGCGTCCGTGCTTCAGGATGGGCGCGAAGCTCACAATGCGCGCGCCCGGCCGGCTGAGTCCATCGTAAACCGCCTGATTGTCAGCAGAATAAGTGGAGGCCAGCATCTGCAGCGTGCCGTCGTGCTCGGCCACATTCAAGCCGAAGGGCACCTCGCGCAGACTGTTCAACGGATCCGGAGATTCCGCGGTGTGGTCCAGTTCCAGCGCCCAAAACTCGGTTTGGGAATTCGCCAGCACATCTTCCACCGACGAGAACTGTACCAGATGCTGCGGATGTCGCGGACTGAAGGTCAGGCACTTGCCACCGCTGACTACAGCGCGTCCCAATCCGAGCGCAACCGCGGCGAAACCGTCAGCCACGGTGACGTGTCCCATGGGATAAAAATTGCGCGAGCGTACCACGCCGGAAAAGTCGGGATAGAAGCGATCGGCGTGGGTCGCGCCAACCACTTGCTGCAGCACGACGGCCATTTTTTCTTCTTCCAGGCGATAGGGTGTTGCTCGCACGTAAGCCTTTGCATGCTGGCTGAAAGTAGACGCATACACCAGCTTGATCGCCTCCAGCAGCTGTTCCAGACGCACCTGAATATCCAGGTGCGAGTTGGCCAGCATGAACGTCTCGTACACGCCGGAGAATGGCTGGTACTGCGAGTCTTCCAGCAGGCTGGACGAGCGAACCGCCAGCGGATAGCGCACGCCTTCCAGGAATGCAAGCAAGTTCTCGAGCAGCGGAATTGGGAACGGCGCCTGCAAAAACCTGCGCGTGATCTCGGCATCCTCTTCGCTGTGAATCGCGAAGTCCAGCAGTCCGTTATCGCTCAGGAAGCGATCGAAGACTTCTGTCGTCAGCACTAGTGTCGGGGGCACCGTGATCCGAATTCCGGGGAAGTCGCGCGCGATGCCGCGTTGCCGCAGGATGTGGCGAATGAAAGCCAGACCTCGTGCTTTGCCGCCGAGCGAACCGCCGCCGATCTGGAGGAAGAAGGTCTCGCCGGGCTGGAACGTTGCGGGATTGAATTCGCCAATCAGCGCCTGGCTTTGCTCGCGGCGATACTCGGCGATGGAGTCGATGAGGTCGCGCCGCAAATGCTCCAGCGAGCCGAAGTCGCTGACGGTACGCGGGACGCAGTTTCTGCGCCAAGGCGAATTCGGTGCGCGCCATCAGCCAGTGCGAAAAGTGATTGCGCTGTCCGTGATATGCAGAGGCTCTCTTCCGGCACCGTGCGCAACAGTGTCTCTAGGGCATTCAGATCGGCAGCGCGCGCTACTTCGGTCACGCCGTCCGGCTGACGGAAAGACGAAATCGCCGAAGCCCATCTCTTCGGTCAGAATCTTGCGCAAATCGCCAAGCAGCGTGGGCGAACGCTTCTGCAGAAACGAAAAGCCCTCGCTGATGCGCAGGGTCCATGAATCCGGTGCGGCTGGACTGTAGCACGATCGGAACATCGGGCACCGTTTCGCGCACCATGCGCGCCAGTTCGAAACCGGCTTCGCGGTCAGCTCGCCGGCGCGCGGAAACTCCACGTCGGAGATCACGCCCAGCAGGTACTCGCGATACTTCAAGACTTCGCGCTCGGCCTCCTCATAGTTGGAGCACAGCAGGATCTTCGGGCGTGCGCGCATGCGCACCAGCTTGTGCGCGACATTTAACGCCTCGCTCAGCAGTCGCCGCGACTGGCTGATGATCTCGGTATAAATCACCGGAAGAAACAAGGAGTAGTAACGTGATGTCGTCCTCCACCAGCAGGAGAACGGGAACGTTCATGGCCCGGGTGTCGTGCAGTACGTTGCGCTTGTCTTCAACGTAGTTGACGATCGAGAGCAGAATGCGGGCATTGCCCTGCCACAGGAAAATGCGGTCGATGTCGGTAACCGGATTACGGGCAATGAAGTTCTGAATCTCGCGATAGTCGTAGGCCAGCACGACGACAGAAACATCCAGACCCGCAGCCTTCACGTGACGAGCGAGTTGCGCGGCATCCATGTCGCCAACCTGCAGGTTGGTGACGATGAGGTTGAAGCGGCGCTGCGAGTGCGCCATCTGAACCGCTTCCTCACCGCTGGAGACATGCGTGATTCCGGGGACCTGGTGCAGGTTGAGCTCAAGCGATTCGCCGATCAACAGTTCGTTGAGACGTCCGTCCTCGCGCAGGATGAACGAGTCGTAGAGGCTGGAGACCAGCAGAATGTCGTTCACGCGGAACGGCATCAGGTTCTCGAAGCCTTCGAAGAGGCGTTCGGAGGGAGGGGCGGGATCGGCAGTCAGACGCGTCGCCATGGTACTTCCTTCAAAAACACACGGGGTGGATCGCTCCACCCCGCATGATACGCAACCCGGATATCCGGAGCTACACCAGTCCCTGATCCAGCATCGAATTCGCGACTTTCAGGAAGCCGCCGATGTTGGCGCCGTTCACCAGATTGCCCGGGGTGCCGTACTCTTCGGCAGTCTCGAAGCAGGTCTTGTGAATGGCGATCATGATGTTGTGCAGCTTGTGGTCCACTTCCTCGCGAGTCCAGCTCAGACGCGCGCTGTTCTGCGACATCTCCAGACCCGAGGTGGCCACGCCGCCCGCATTCGCCGCCTTGGCCGGACCATAGAGGACTTTCGCCTCCAGGAACAGCTTGGTGGCTTCCAGCGTGCTCGGCATGTTGGCGCCTTCGGCAACGACCTTGCACCCGTTCTTGATGAGGTTGGTCGGCGTCCTTGGCGTTGATTTCGTTCTGCGTGGCGCTGGGGAAGGCGCAGTCGGCCTTGATGTTCCAAAGCGGGTTGTAGCCCAGCTTCAGATCGGTCGGCATGAAGATCGCCTTCTTGTACTGATCGGCGTAGTCGCGGATGCGGCCGCGCTTGGTGTTCTTCAGTTCCATGACCCACGCCAGCTTCTCGCGGTTGATGCCGTCGGGATCGTAGATCGCGCCGTCGGAGTCGGAGAACGTTACCGGCTTCGCGCCCAGATCGAGCAGCTTCTCCACCGTGTACTGCGAGACGTTGCCGCTGCCGGAGACCAGGCACAGCTTGCCTTCCAGCGTCTCCTTGCGGGTCTTCAACATCTCTTCGGCAAAGTACACGCAGCCGTAGCCGGTCGCTTCCGGACGAATCAGCGATCCGCCCCAGTGCAGGCCCTTGCCGGTCAGCACGCCGGTGAACTCGTTCCGAATGCGCTTGTATTGGCCGAACATGTAGCCGATCTCGCGGCCGCCCACGCCAATGTCGCCGGCGGGAACGTCGGTGTCCGGCCCGATGTGCCGGCACAGTTCCGTCATGAAGCTCTGGCAGAAGCGCATGACTTCGTTGTCGCTCTTCCCTTTCGGATCGAAATCCGACCCGCCCTTGCCGCCGCCCATGGGCAGTGTGGTCAGCGAATTCTTGAAGACCTGCTCGAAGGCGAGGAACTTCAGGATGCCGAGATTGACGGAAGGATGGAAGCGCAGACCGCCCTTGTAGGGGCCGATGGCGCTGTTCATCTCGATGCGGAAGCCGCGATTGATCTGGATATTGCCCTGGTCGTCAAACCATGGCACGCGGAACATGAGGACGCGCTCGGGTTCGGTGATGCGCTCAAGGATGCGGGCCGAAATGTATTCCGGATGGCGCTCCAGCACGAGGCGTAGCGAGTCGAGTACTTCCTGGACGGCCTGATGAAATTCGGGTTCGGCTGGGTTCTTGGCCTTTACCAGCGCCATTACTTCGTTGATATAGTTGCCCGGTGTCTTGATGCCGGGCGTGGTGGTGATTCCAGCACTCATAGAGGTCCTCCTCGAACCTTTTTAGCTCTTTAGGGCCGGTACTAGAGATAAAGCCGTTCGCCAGATTAATGCAGGCGAACGTGAATTGAGGCCGGTTTTATTTCAGTCCTCTTACCACGGGATTGGCAGTGACTGCTATCACCCGAAACGGTGACTATACTCGGGCTATGGTAACGCCGCTTACGCCGGACGCGGCAAGGAAATCGTCTTCAGCTCGAATTCGGACGGGAAGAACGCCAGTTGGCTCGCAATGCCGCAACTCTCGGTAAAGTAGCTGCGGCCTGGGGTTTTCAGCGCAGTTCGATTGGCGTAGAAACGGACATCTCGGGAAGAGCGAGGACCATCGAAGTTAGTGTTTGAGTTACTAACTAAAGTATAACAGGGAGCTAACCATGGAGAATCAGGACCAGAAGCAGAATCAGCAGAACCAGAATGATCCTAACCAGAAGAAGCAGCAGCAGGACCAGCAGGGCAACAAACAGGGCCAGCAGAGCGGCCAGAAGACCCCTCAGTCCGACTGGGACCAGAACCAGGACAAGAGCCGCAAGCAGGCTTAATTAACTAGATTGAGATTCTAATATGGGCCCTGATCTCGCGCGTGAAAGCGGAGTCTCAGGGCCCTTTCTTATCGAGCGACTCGTCGCATGTCAGTTCATGTGAACCTGGCTTAACGGATGTTCGAATCCCGGGTAGCTGCAGTTGCTGGTGACATCCTGGACCCGATCGGCGGTTATCGTGTACCAGCCCACGCCTGTGGTCGCCTCCCGCTGATCCCAATTCTCGATCATGGCCTGCGGATTGTTCCTCCCGGTTGGCCCGTCGATCTCGACGGTGTGTCCGACCTTTCCATGTAGCGCATCGACGTCTCCGCCCACCACGCGATACTGCTTGGGCCCGTTGCTCACAACCGCCAGAACATAACTCACGCCGTTGTACGCCAGGCAGCCCTCGATTCGGCGAAAGGTATTCTCTTCATCCGCGGAAGGCTGAGGTTGCGAACTGTTCGCCGCTACATTGTTCTGCGCCGCCAAGCCTGGAGAAACTGACAAGGTAAAACCAAGAATCAATAGCAATGATTTTTTCTGCATAGAGCTTCGCCTCCCGCATCTTCTTTGGTGACCTATTTCCATTAGATCGGAGGTAAGCGTGAGCAGACGTGGATTCAGGCCCAACTGGTGTTTGGCTTGCCGACGGAGAAAAACGCGGAGCGGAAGTTGACTGACGAGAAATTTGCAGTTATGAACCAAGCGTGCAGGAAGGCTCCGAGTACCTTACCGCACGCCGGCTCAACTCGTTATCGATTCGTTCTACTCCCGGTAGTGTGCTCCACCATGCCGTACGTCGGCGCCGCGCACCCAGAAGATCACATCTTCGGCGATGTTGGTGGCATGGTCGGCAATGCGCTCCAGATTGCGAGCGATCAGCAGAACGTCCAGCGCCTGCCGGGTGCAGGAGGGATCGTCGTGCATCTTCTGCACCAGGTTGACGAACGCCTCATCTTTCATGCGATCGACGATGCCGTCCATCTGCAAGCACGGCCTCCGCAACTTCGGCTTTGCCGTCGAGGAAAGATTCCAGCGCGCGTTGCACCATCGTGCTCACGCCGTCGGCCATGCGCGGAATGTCGACTGGCAGCGGTATCTCGGGCTCGCTGATCAGATCGAGCACGCGCTGCGCGATGTTGACCGCCTGGTCGCCAACGCGTTCCAGGTCGGCATTGATCTTCAATACCGCGAGAATGAAGCGGAGATCCACCGCCATGGGCTGCTGCATGGCCAGCAGATCGAGCGACAGCTCGTCGATTTCGCGCTCGGCTTCGTTGATGGCGCCTCGCCGGTCAACACCATCTGACAGAACTTGCTGTCGCGCGTACGATAAGCTTCCGTCGCACGGTCGATGGCCTGTTCCGCCAGGCCTCCCATGCGCAAGAGCTTCTCTTTGAGTTCGTCCAATCCCTGCTGAAAGCGGCTTCGCATTATCCGAACCTGCCTGTCACGTAATCTTCCGTCCGCTTGTCGGCGGGGGTGGTAAAAATCTTCTCCGTCTTGTCGTACTCGATAAGGCTGCCCATCAGGAAGAATCCGGTGAGCTCGGCGACCCGCGCCGCCTGCTGCATATTATGGGTAACGATGACGACGGTATAGTGCTGCTTCAACTGAAAAATCAATTCCTCGATTTTGCTGGTCGAGATAGGATCGAGCGCCGACGCCGGCTCGTCCATCAGCAGAACCTCCGGCTCGACCGCCAGCGCGCGCGCAATGCACAGGCGCTGCTGCTGGCCGCCGGAAAGACTGGCTCCCGACTTCTTGTGCAGATTGTCTTTCACTTCGTCCCACAGCGCCGCCAATTTCAGCGAACGCTCCACCAGTTCGTCCATCTGCTTGCGATTGCGGAAGCCATTCAGCTTCAGTCCGGCGGCCACGTTGTCATAAATCGACATGGTGGGAAACGGATTCGGCTTCTGGAAGACCATGCCGATGCGGCGCCGCACTTCAACCGGATCCGAACCGCCGCCATACACATCCATCTCGCCGACCTTGACCGAGCCTTCGGCGCGGGCCTCGGGAATCGTCTCGTGCATGCGATTCAGGCAGCGCACGAACGTACTCTTGCCGCAGCCCGACGGGCCGATCACGGCGGTCACATGGTTGGCAGGCACGGTCATGTCGATGGACTTCAGCGACTGGTTCTTGCCGTACCACGCATTCAGTCCACGCACTTCGATTCCGACACCCATACGAGCTCTTACGCTCCCTTCAATCTTCCGCGGCTGGTGGTGATGCGCACCGCCGCAACCGCACCTACGATCAAGAACAATCAGGATCAGCGACCCGGCCCAGGCCTGCTTATGCCAATCGTCATAAGGCGAGATGGCATAGGTGTAAACCTGCAACGACAGCGCCGCCGTGGGCTGGTTCAGCTTCAGGTTCCAGAACTGGTTTCCGAAGGCTGTGAACAGCAGCGGAGCGGTCTCGCCGGCAACGCGCGCAAAAGCCAGCATGCATCCGGTAATCACGCCCGCCGAGGCAGTGCGCAAGGTAATCGAAAGCGTGGTCCGCCACTTGGGAATGCCCAGTCCGTAGGCGGCTTCGCGGATCACGTTGGGAACCATCAGCAGCATCTCTTCGGTCGCGCGAGCGACCGTGGGGATCATCATGATGCCCAACGCCACGCCGCCGGAGAACGCCGAGAAATGCTTCTGCCGGATGACGATCAGCGAGTAGACGGTGATGCCGACCACGATCGACGGCACTCCGTTCAGCACATCGGCGGTAAAGCGAATCAGGTCGCCAAAGCGGTTGCGCCCATACTCCGCCAGATAGATTCCTGAACCGATGCCCAGGGGAATTCCGATGACGCTGGCGACCGGCGAGAATCAATCCGGTGCCCACGATGCCGTTCGCCATGCCTCCGCCCAGTCTCGCCGGGCGGCTTCGGGGTCTGCGTGAGGAAGGCGATGTTGACCGAGCCGATGCCCTTGATGACCAGGTAAACGAAAATCGCGAGCAGCGGAACAAGACCAGGATCGCCGCCAGGACCGCGAAGCCGGTCGCTCCCCAGTCCGTCATGCGGCGCCACAAACTGACTTGCTGCGAAGTAGACGCTGGCACGGAATTAGGCACTGGGCCTCGCAGTTCCGCCGGTGATGCTCCACACCAGCAATCGCGCCAGCGCATTGACGATTAAGGTCACGATGAACAGCGCCAGACCGATTTCCACCAGCGCGCTCAGGTACAGATCGCCGGTGGCCTCGCTGAACTCGTTGGCGATAACGCTGGCCATGGTGTAGCCGGGCGCAAACAACGACTTCGACAACCTCAGGACGGTTGCCGATCACCATGGTCACGGCCATGGTCTCGCCCAGCGCGCGTCCCAGGCCGAGAATGACGCCGCCCACGATGCCGATGCGCGCGTTGCGCAGAACGCCCATGCGGATCATCTCCCAGCGCGTCGCTCCCAGCGCCAGAACCGCCTCACGCTGATTCTGCGGCACCGCCGTCATCACCTCGCGCGTGATCGACGCGATGACCGGCACGACCATGATGGCCAGAATGATGCCCGCCGCCAGCATGCCCAAGCCATACATCGGTCCGCTGAACAATCCCGTCCAGCCCAGAGTCTTTGCCAGGAAGGGCTCGACGTAGTCGCGCAGCAGCGGAGCGAGAACGAAGATGCCCCACAGTCCGTAAATCACGCTGGGGATCGCAGCCAGCAGTTCCACCAGAAACGAGATGATGCCCGCAGACGCTGCGGACACATCTCGGTGATGTAGACCGCTACTCCGATGGACAGCGGAACCGCCAGCAGCAAAGCGAGGAACGAAGAGACCAGGGTGCCGTAGATGAACGGCATGGCGCCAAAGCTGCCGTTGACCGGGTCCCAGTCGTGTCCGTAGAAGAAATGAAGGCCAAACTGGTGCAACGACAGCTTGGACTTGTCGACCAGTTCCCAGACCACCAGCACCACGATGACGAAGACCGAAATCGCGCTCAGAAGGATGATCCAGCGGAAAACCTCATCCGGGATCCGGCTGCTGCGCGGATAAGTGTTCCTGATCTTCTCCAGAGCTGCCGTCGGCTTACTGCCGGTGCGCCCAGCATCCACCTTGGCCAGCGTCGGCATGGACGTAACCGGCTTGGGAAGCTGTCCCAGTGGCTGGGACGAGTTCATGGGATCGACGCTATCAGACATGTGTTACAGCCCGGTTAAAGGAGTCCGCGCAGCCGTTAGCAACTAGCAGTTGGCATTTGGCGATTAGCTAGAGGCGTACGATTCACGCCGACGAAGTCCTGCTTAGCAGCTGGTTATTCACTCATCCAGCTGAACTGGAGATCTGTCTTTGCCAACTGCTCAATGCCAATTGCTAGTTGCTGCTTCTTAGGTTTCATCTGCGCCTGGATCGCCGCCTTCTCCTTCGCCACCACCTCGCCGGCAGCGGAGCGTAGGAGAGCGCCTCCACCATGGTCTGTCCCTTGTCCAGCATCCAGAAGAGAAAATCCTTCAGGATCTTGCCCTTGTTCTGCGTCCGCCGGATTCGTCGGAATCAGCAGCCAGGTAAAGCTGGCGATCGGATAGGCGTCCTTGCCCGGCGGATTGGTGATGGACACGCGGAAGTCGGCCGGCATCTTCACGCCCTCGCGCGGCTTTCGTCGTGCTCTCCAGGCTGGCCTTGATGAAGTTCTTCGAGGAGTTCTGCACGCTGCCGAACGGAATCTTGTTCTGCAATGCGTAAATCAGCTCGATGTAGCCGATGGAGCCGGGCAACTGGCGGATGGTACCGGCCACGCCTTCATTACCCTTGCCGCCGATACCTACCGGCCACTTCACCGACGTCCCTTTGCCGACGTTGTTCTGCCAGTCGGAGCTTACCTTCGAGAGATAGTCGGTGAAGATGTAGGTCGTGCCGCTGCCGTCCGAACGGTGGACTACGGTGATGTTCTGGTCAGGAAAGTTGACGCCGGGATTGACCTTGGTGATGCGCGCGTCATTCCACTTGGTGATCTTGCCCAGATAGATGTCGGCCAGGACGTCGGGAGTGAACTTCAGTTCGGCGTTCACGCCGGGAATGTTGTACGCCGGCACCACCGCGCCCAGAACCGTCGGGACATGCAGAACTTTGACCTTCGATTCGGCAATCTGCTGGTCGGTCATCGGTCCATCGCTGGCCCCGAAATCCACCGTGCCGGCCTGCACCTGGCGAATGCCGCCGCCGCTGCCGATCGACTGGTAGTTGATCTGAATGTTGGAATGTACGTTGTGGTACTCGTTGAACCACTTGGAATAGATGGGATACGGGAAGGTCGCACCCGCTCCGTTCAACGTCGTCTGCGCCAACGCGCAGCTCGCAAGCACAGCGATGCACAGCAGCACCCTGAGAGAGCGAATCACGTAGTTTCCTCCTGAATTTTTGCTTAGATAAAGGCCAATCGAGTTTTACGCCCGGTTGTTACAAACCGGTTACATCGGCAGTGAATTTCGCGTGAAGACGGGCAGCTGGACGCTTGCGAAACGCTGAAAATGACTATGCTGCGGAAGTCATTTCACAGAGCGTCGTATCGCGTCGCTTCTCGAGCAGGTTCAGAAGCTCGGCGATGATGTACCTCGTCTCCATGACTCGCAAACTATGTCGACAGATGCGTCGGAGCGCTCCTTGCGATTCTGCGCTTACTGCGGTCCTTCCAAAGTCATCAGCATCTTTGGGGTCGGGAGCTTTCGCCAAAGCTTGCGCTGACATTGCTCACACCTCCACTAGCTAACTTGGATTCGTCGGGTCAACGGACGAGGGCAATGAATTCTCGATGAATTCCCGGCCATCTACTTTCGCGTTCTTCTGGCGCCGCTTCAGGTCTTCGATGAACATCTGCTCCACCGGCATGTCGTAAGCGCGCAAGCACGTGGCGCACGCTGTGCCCGCTGACCAGGTGGCAGACTTCCTCCGCAAGATTCTTGGCGTGATCCCCGGCGCGCTCCAGCGACTGCGTCATGAAGAGCACGTGGAAGCTCTCCTGGCGCGGCGCGCCGTCATGGTTTTCCAGATGCCGCAGAAAGATCAGATTGCGCAGGCGATCGATTTCGGCATCGGAGCGCAGCACCGACAGCGCTTTATTCAGATCGCGCTGGCTGAACGCGTCGTGCACGTCGCCCAGCATTTTCTCCAGCCGCGACGCCATCACCGTCAGGTCGCGAATGTCCTGCAGTTCGATGCGGCTGCCGACGGCCGCTGCGCGGTTGCTGCAGTTCAGCAGAAGATCGCCAATGCGCTCCAGATCGATGATGAACTTCAGGCACGCCAGCAGTTCGCGCGCATGCTCTGCATCCGCCTGGGTGATGATCGAAGTCACTCCCTGATCGATGACCCGGTCCAGGGTGTCCAGTTCCTTCTCGCGATCGCGCACGCCGTCCAGAACCGACGCGACGCCTGTCGCAATTCCTTCGGCAACAATTCCGGCGGCGGCCTTGGCGATCCGGCAGGCCTCCAGGGTCTGCTCCTGCAGTTGGGCGCAGATTGCTTCGGGAGTCGGGAGCGTGGGATTGGCTGAACTCATTCTGTTCTCATGGACTTGGTTAACACAACAGCTACGTTTGCCTGGGCCCATTTGCAGCTGAGCCAGCCTTGCAGCCGAGTGTATGGAAGTCCTGACAGAGAGCTTAGGCAATGCGGTGTAAATTCTCGATGAAATGTGGATGAAGTTCGGTTGAATTCACAGGCTGGCGCAGTTGGATTGCTACGGGCGCGGAGAGACGGACGGGCGCACCTTTCAAGTGCATTGAATCGCACCCGACGGGCGGAATGTCTCTTCTTCAGTCCAGCGCGGCGAGCGCTGGGTCGAGATCCCGATTGTGATCGGAGCTCCTTCAGGGGCGACCGGATTACGCCGGCACCGGCACCGGCTGCCGCGGCAGGGTGAAATAAAACGTCGAGCCGTGGTTCAACTCGCTCTCCGCACGGATGTTGCCGGAGTGCGCGCGCACCACGTGCTTGGCAATCGCCAGCCCCAGCCCCGTTCCCCCCGATTCGCGCGAGCGCGCCTTGTCCACGCGATAAAAGCGCTCGAACAACCGCGGCAGATGTTCGCTGGGAATTCCGCCGCCGAAATCGCGAACATAGAACTGCACGCCCTCTTCGCGTTTCGCAGGCGCCCACCAGCACCTTGCCTCCCTGATCGCCATACTTGCAGCGCATTGTCGATCAGGTTGGCAAACACCTGGTGAATCGCGTCGCGGTCCACCCACACCGCAGAACTCGCCGTGTTCATCATCGAGAGTTCGATACCGCGGCTGGCGGCGATCTCCTGGAATGTCTGCACCGCGTCTTCCAGCAATTCCTGCGGCATGGCGATCTGGAAGTTGAAGTTTCTGCTCGCCCGATTCCACGCGCGCCAGCACCAGCAGGTCTTCCGTCAGCCGCGACATGCGCGATGGCGTTCTTGCGGATGATCTCGACGAACTCCCGCAGATTCTCCGGCAGGCTGCGGCTGTCCAGCAGTGTCTCCGCATAGCCCTGAACCGAAGTCAGCGGGGTGCGCAGCTCGTGCGAGACGTTGGCGATAAAGTCGCGCCGCGTCTTCTCCACCCGCTCGATCTCGGTCTGATCGTGCAGCACCGCGACCGCGCCTCCGCCGGGCATGGGAGCGGCGGTCACGTCGAAGATGCGGCCGGAAAAAATCTTGGCGGCGCGCGCCATGGTCACGTCGCGGGTGGTGACGGCGTTGTTCACCGAGGCCAGAATTTCGGGATCGCGCACCGACTGCACCAGCGGCGCTCCCAGCCGGATCCGCTGGGCAGCAGACGCTCCATGCGCTGGTTGGCCCACAGCACGCGCTCGTCCTGCGAGACGGCGATGACCGCCTCCTGCATGGAGTTCAGCAGCGTCTCCAGAGTCTGCCGGCTGTTTTCCACCGCGCGGAATCCTTCTTCCAGCTTGCGCGCTGTCTTGTCGAGCGCAGAGGCTACGTGCGCAATCTCGTCGCGTCGACTCTTCCTGAATTCGGGCCGACAGATCGCCGGCCGCCACGCGCTCGGCGAAATCGGTGATGCGCAGCAGTCTGCGCCCGATGG
Source organism: uncultured Acidobacteriaceae bacterium (assembly GCA_963698845.1). GTDB lineage: Bacteria > Acidobacteriota > Terriglobia > Terriglobales > Acidobacteriaceae > Bog-257. Next base: position 186,106 of record CAVOSH010000002.1, on the reverse strand, counting down.
ATTGCGTGGCAGCAAACGCGAGCAGCAGCGCCAGCAGCACCGCGAGCGCAGACGCCTCGAGCAGGTCGCTCAGTGATTTGCCGATTGGCCTCGCGAATGGCGCTGAGCGGATAGGCCATGCGCACCGCGCCGCCGGGAATCGGCACCGCGACATAGAGCAGTTCGACGCCGATGGTCTTGCTGAGGCGGGTGGAGCTGCCGACTTGACCGTGCAAGCGCGGCGACAAACTCCGGCCGCGTCGCATGGTTTTCCATCTTGTCCGGATTGGCTTCGGAGTCGGCCAGCACCTTGCCGCTGGAGTCGATGACGGTGATGCGAGTGCCGGCAGCTGGCGCAGCCTGCTCTGCGATCTGCTGCAGAGATCGCCGGGGCGCGCCTTCACGCGCAGAGCGAACATCTGCGTCTTCTGCCGCAGCGAGGTATCGATCTCGCTGCGCAGCATGTTCTCCCAGGCCCTGTGGATGAGCAAGTCCAGGGAAAGAGTGCACGCGGCGATGACCACCAGGGCCGCGACGAACAACTTAACGAAGATGCGACTCTTCACGGTTGCAGCTCGTCAGGACTTGGGAATCTCGAAGCGGTAGCCCGCGCCGCGCACCGTCTTCAGGTAGCGGGGCTCGTCCGGATTCTCCTCGATTTTCTCACGAATGCGGCGCACATAGACGTCGACCGAGCGCGGGGTGACGTAATGGGTATCGCGCCAGACGGCATCGAGCAACTGATCGCGGGTGAAAACGCGTCCGGGATGGCGCGCCAGATATTCCAGCAGCCGGAATTCGGTGGCCGTGGTCTGGGTGAGATTGCCGCGGACCGTCAAGGTCATGCCGCCGCTGTCGATCTCGATGTCGCCGGCCTTCACGATCGCCGGCGCCAGCGGACGCTCGAAGCGGCGCAGCACGGCGCGCACGCGGGCCACCAGTTCGCGCGGGCTGAAAGGCTTGGGAATGTAATCGTCGGCGCCCAGTTCCAGGCCGATGACGCGGTCCGACTCGCTGACCTTGGCGGTCAGGAAGATCACCGGGATCATGGCCAGCGAAGTCGTCTGGCGAATGCGGCGGCAAAGCTCCAGGCCGTCGCCTCCCGGCACCATGATGTCGAGCAGGAAGAGTGCCGGAGCCTGCTTCTCGGCTTCGGCAATCACGCCGGCGGTAGTGGCGAAGGTGCGCACGCCGTATCCGGAGGCTTCCAGATGGTGACGCACCAGGCGAGAGATATCGGTGTCGTCTTCCACGGCAAAGATGGTTTGCTTCACGGCTGTATTGTAGCCGACGGTGGGCGAGGAACTGTCGTATGTGGGAATCACGCCTATAAGGTTACATGCATCATTGTTACAGGATGATGAAACTTGGAGCAGAAAGCGGGACTAGAGAGCTGCCTGCAGAATCACGACCTGTGCGAATGTCCCACATCGTGGGATATACACCGCTAAGTTTATCGCGTTGTACTACATACGGTATAGGAGCTGTGCGGTCCTATCAGCAAAAAAGGCGCTCCACCATGGGAGCGCCTCGAGATACCGAACCGGCAAGCGTCAATGAGCGATGTAGGTAAGCCAGCCGCGCGTCAGGTAATCGGTCATGCTGAGCGAGAACAGGATGAACAGGAAGAAGATCGCGGCGATCACCGTCACCATCGTCAGCTTGGTGCTGTAGCGCAGGTGCATGAAGAACAGCACCACCAGCGTGCCCTTTGATGGTCGCGATCAGCAGCGCCACCACGATGTTGAAGACTGCCAGTTCCACCGAGGCCGCGAACACCGTCAGCCCGGTAAAGACCATCAGGGCCGCCCAGATGCCCACGTACATGCTGATGGGCACAATGTGCGAGCGTGGGGTCGAAATGTTCCTGGTTCGACGCCAGGATGGAAATTGGGTTCTCCGTGTTTCATCGCTTAGCCGCCATGTTTCTTGCTGATCAAATAGAGCAGCGGGAATAAATAGATCCACACCAAATCGACGAAGTGCCAGTACAGTCCGACATTTTCCACCGGACTGTAATACGAGGGGCTGTAAGCGCCCATCAGCCCGGCAATCATGATCCAGGTCACCAGGCCGATGCCGATGATCATGTGCAGCGCGTGCAGTCCGGTCATCGCCCAGTACAGCGAGAAGTAAATCTCGGTGTGCTGCGGATCGGTAGCCGGATGCGCCGGATCGATCGGTCTGAAAGTGGAAGTTCGGCCCGGGAAACTCGTGATTCTCCCAGTGCTCGTGATACTCGATCGCCTTGATGCCGAGAAAGCCGAAGCCGAAAATGATGGTGATCACCAGCAGAACCGCCATCAGCTTGGGCTTGCCCAGTCTGCGCGGCGCGCACGCCCAGCGCCATGCGTCAGCGAACTGCAAATCAGCACCGCGGTATTGGTGGCGCCCAGCCAGATGTTCATCTTCTGGCTGCCTTCGACGAAGGCCTGGTAGTAGGAGGCGCGGTACACCAGGTAGGCGCAGAACAGCCCGCCGAAGAACATGATTTCGGTCAGCAGGAACATCCACATGCCGAAGGTGGAGGTCTCCTGCTGCTGCTCCATGTCGGCGAAGTGATGCTGCAGCGCGTGCTCAGCGATCTGGATATCGCTAGTGGCCAACGGTGACCTCCTCTTGCGGCTGATGCTCGTAGTCGTAAGCTTCCCACGTCACGATGGGAGTCTCGTCGAAGTTATGCGTGGGCGGCGGCGACGGCGTCATCCACTCCAGGCCCAACGGCGTTCCACGGATTCGGCGGCGCCAGCTCTCCGTAACGCAGCGACCACAGGAAGTAAATCATCGGCAGCACGTAGCCCACGGCCAGGATCGACGCGCCCGCGGTCGAGAGCACGTTCAGCACCTGGAACTCCGGCGGATACGCGTGATAGCGGCGCGGCATGCCCATGTAGCCGACGATGAACTGCGGGAAGAACGTGGTATTGAATCCGACGAACACCAGCAGCGCCGACAGCTTGGCCAAGGCTTCGGGATACATTCGGCCGGTGATCTTCGGCCACCAGAAGTGCAGTCCCGCCATGTAGGCCATCACCATGCCGCCCACCATCACGTAGTGGAAGTGGGCTACCACAAAGTAGGTGTCGTGTGACGTGCACGTCGATGCCCGAGCGAAGCCAGGAACACGCCGGTCAGGCCGCCGATGGTGAACAGCCCGATGAAGCCGAAGGCATACAGCATCGGCGTCTCGTAACGTATCGAGCCCTTGTACATGGTCGCCGTCCAGTTAAAGACCTTGACCGCCGACGGGATGGCGACCAGGTAGCTGAGCAGCGAGAACACCAGCGCGGCATAGACCGAGATGCCGGCGACGAACATGTGGTGCGCCCACACCAGGAAGCCGAGCACCGCGATGGCGATCGAGGCCAGGGCGACGAACTCATAGCCGAAGGCGCGCTTGCGCGAGAAGCAGGTGACGATCTCGCTGATGACGCCCATGCCCGGCAGAATCATGATGTAGACGGCCGGATGGGAGTAGAACCAGAACAAGTGCTGGAAGAGCAGCGGATCGCCGCCCAGTTGCGGATTGAACACGCCGATGTTGAAGGCGCGCTCCAGCGCGACCAGCAGCAGCGTGATGGCGATCACCGGCGTGCCCAGCACCATGATCAGCGCGGCCGCATAGTTCGACCAGCAGAACAGCGGCAGGCGGCGCCAGGTCAGGCCGGGCGCGCGCATGCGGTGGATGGTGACGATGAAGTTCAGTCCGGTAAAGATCGACGAGAAGCCGGCGATGAAGATGCCGATCGCCGCGCCGATGACGTGCGTGTTCGAGTAGGTGGTGCTGAACGGCGTGTAGAAGGTCCAGCCGGTATCGACGCCGCCGGTCACCATGGCGACCAGCGCGGTGATGGCGCCGGCCATGTAGATGTACCAGCTCAGCAGGTTAATGCGCGGAAACGCCAGGTCCTTCGCGCCCACCATCAGCGGAATCACGAAGTTGCCGATCACGGCCGGCACCGACGGGATCAGGAAGAAGAACACCATGATGATCCCGTGCATCGTGAACAGCTTGTTGTAGGTGTCGGACGAAACCAGGTCGCCTGCCGGAGTCAGCAACTCCAGGCGGATCAGCATGGCGAAGAAGCCGCCGATCCAGAACATGGCGGTGATCGAGATGAGATAGAGCAGCGCGATGCGCTTATGGTCTGTCGTCAGCAGCCACGACTTGATGCCGTAGTTCGAATTCAGGTAGTTCTCGCGCTCGACGGTTTGTACAGCGGTTGCCATGTCACACACCTTCGGGGTCTAGCCTTACTGCACGCTCGACGTCTCGGAAACAGCAGGCCGATTGTTCCGGCTCGCCCTGTTGCGGTTGCGCCAGCGACTTCACGTAGGCCACCAGCGCCATCAGGTTCTCTTCCGAGACCTGTCCCTGGAAGCTCGGCATGATTGGCTTGAAACCGGAAACAACCTTGGCGCCGGGATTCAAGATCGATTCGCGAATATAGTTTTCGTCGGCCATCACGGTGCGGCCGTCCTCCAGCAGCACCTGCTTGCCGAAAGCTCCGTCCAGGTTGGGACCGCGTCCCTGGGTATCGGAGCGGTGGCAGGTCGAGCATGCCAACTGCTGGAAGAGTTGCTGGCCGTTGGACGCCAGCGTTCCGGTCGCGCCGCCCGCCGCTCAGCCAAGCCTGGTAGGCAGTCGGCTCCATCACGATCACCTGGCCGATCATGCCCGAGTGGTCGGTGCCGCAATATTGCGAACAGAACAGGTGATAGGTCGCCGGTCTTGGTCGCATGGAACCAGGTCTGGTGTAGCGGCCGGGCAGCACGTCGGCCTTGATGCGAAACGCCGGCACGAAGAAGCTGTGGATCACGTCCTGCGAGCTCATGATCATCTTCACGTCGCGCCCAGCGGGACGTGCAGTTGATTGATCTCGCGCTGGCCGGTCTCATGCTCAAACTTCCACATCCACTGCTTGCCGACGACGTAAACCTCCATCGCTCCCTTGGGCGGACGCGCCTCCTGGAAATAAATCAGCGAGCCCCAGGCAAAGAAGATCATGCAGATGCCCAGCGGGATCAGCGTCCAGGTCAACTCCAGCGGCAGCGAGCCTTCAATCTGCACCGGATGCGGATGGACCGAGCGGCGGTACTTGACCGCGAAGACGAAGATCAGCAGCGAAGATCAGCAGCGTAAAAAACGCCGACACCGCGATCAGCAAGAAATAAAGTCCGTCCACCTGCCATGCCAGTGCCGAGGCACGCTCAGGAAAGAGTGGGAAGTTCTTCCACATATCGATCAGGCCCGTCCTGTTCCCTTTTTGCTGTCCTGCGGATCTTGGTTGCCGTGCGAATCGCGCCGGAACATCACGATAAGAAATCCGCCGAGAATCAGCATGGTGGCAGCTCCGGCCAAACGCATGATGTTGGTGACCACAGCGCCGTATCGCCCGGTTTTCGGGTCGTAGTGATAGCAGTACAGCAACACCTCGTCCACCACGTTGCCAATCTTGTCGCGCGACGCCTCGATCAACCCGAGGCGAATGTCTTTGGGCGAAAACTCCACCCCGTAGTAATACTGAGCAATCTTGCCTGCCGGCGTCACCATCATGATGGCCGGTGGCATGAATGTACTGCCTCGGTCCGCGGATCGCGGCGGTAGTGAAATCCCACCGCATCGCGCCAGTTGCTTGATCTGCGGCTGCTGCCCGGTCAGGAAGTGCCAGCCCGCGCCGTCGGTCTTGCGGTCCAGATGCTCGTTCATGCGGTCGACGTAAATCTTCTTCTTCGCCGCGGCGTCCTTCGGAGTTTCGTCCGGATTGAAGCTCACCGAAACCACCTCGTACTCGTTGCCCGGCGTGAACTTCAGCATGCCCAGCGCGCTGGCCTCGCCCGCCAACTCCTCGCCGCACAGCATGGGGCAGGTGTAATACACCAGGTTCAGAATCACCGGACGGCCGGACTGGAAAGTAGTCGCCCAGCCTTACCGTCTTCCCGGTCTCATCCTTGAACTCGAGATCGAGCGGCACCTGTTGGTTGAGCCGCTGATCGATGCCGATGTTCTTGAAGTCGGCGGGATTGACCTGCGACGCGGGGCCGCTCTTCTTGTCCTGAAACGTGGAAGGCGCCTGGGCGAAGGCGAACGTCGTTGCCACCAGCATCCATCCCATCACGAGTTGTTTCAAAAGCTTCACTGCTTTACATCCACTTTCTGCGCGTCTGACGCGGCTACTTGCTACTGCTCTACTCTGCCGCACTGCGCTTTCGGCGCCTGACGGCTGCGAGCCCGGTCATCCGGCGGCAGGATCTCCGGACGCCTTCGCAGTCCGCTCTGCAGAGCTCAATTCGGCGGCGGAGACTTCGGACGCACCGGCAATCCCCGCTCGGCGATCAACTGCATCGCCAGCGCGATCGGGATATGCACCGCGCCGCTGGCATCCATGAACGGCTGCTGCGGGTCCAGCAGCTCCGTTCTCCGAATTCAGATACTGCGCCATCTCGCCGGCATCGTTCGTCTGCAAGCGCGGCTCGGGAAACACATTCAGATTCACCCCCGGCGTGTTCTGCAGCACCGAGCCGGAGTGTCTGGCGTCGTCTTTCGAGTTCTGCACCGTCATCGGATTCTTCTGGCCCTGCGGGAACAGCACCTCGCTGCGCGCCATGAAGCGGAACATTCCCCAGATCACCAGTTCGATGAAGACGCCGGCGATGAACAGCCCGATCAGGAACCACAGAATGCCGCTCGGGCTCAGGTCGGAGCGTTCGTAGTCGACCTGCGGATTGCGCAAAGGATCGTGATTGCTGTTATCAGTGGCCATGTCCCGATCCTTGGTGCAAGAAGTTCGGTATCTGCGGCTCGTAGAGCGGCAACAACGGCCGCTTGCGGAAGTTGTAGAAGAAGTAGCCCAACCACAGTCCGCCAATCGCAATCGGCGGCGACGATGTACCAGATGCTCAGGTAAAAGTGTCCGCGCTCGTGGGCGAAGTTGGGCACCACGTACCAGTAGATGTCGACCACGCCGCATGAACATCAGGAAGATCGCCATGCCGATCAGCCGGCTGCCGGCGCGTTTGCGCTCGCGCGAAAGCAGCAGCGCGAACGGCAACGCGAAGTGGAACAGGATGATGATGAGCGCAACCACGCCCCACCCGCCGCGGATGCGGTTCAGGAACCAGCCAATCTCTTCCGGCAGATTGCCGGCCCAGATGATCAGCCACTGCGAGAACGAGAAGTAGGCGAACAGCATGACGAAGGCGAGCATCAGCTTGCCCAGATCGTGAAACTGCGTGGGCTTGATGATCTCGCGATACGGGCTGTAGCGCGTCAGCAGCGTCAGCATGATGACGCAGAACGCCAGCGCCGACAGTCCCTGTCCGGCGATGAAGATCAGGCCGTAGATGGTCGAGCCCCAGTGCGGATCGAGCGACATGACCCAATCCACCGCCGCGAAGGAAATGCTCAGGGAGTACAGCACCAAGCCCAAGCCGCTGATTCCCTGGAAGCGCGGAAGCGGGCCGCTCAGCGGGCTGTACAGCCGCTCGCCGCGACGGTTCAGGATGGTAGCGCAAGCCAATCCAGATGGCGAAGTAAATGATAGCGCGCGCAAACCAGCCGCCCAGTCCGCCGGTGTGCAGATACCAGCTATTCCGCGCGGTCAGCGAGGGATCGTTCATCCACGCATAAAGATCGTGCGCGGAACAGCCGATGGGCAGGAACAACACGACCATCAGCGGCAGGCCTTTGACTGCCGCTTCCAGCATGCTGCGAATCGCCAGGCCCCAGAAGCCGCCGGAGAGGTACTGCACCATCAGCAGGCCCAGGCAGCCCAGGCTCAGGCCCAGCCAGAACATGAAGCCGATCAGGTAGCCGCGCATGAACTGATCGCGCGAGATCACGGCGCCGACGATGCAGGCGAGCACTCCGACCAGGCCGACGCCCAGCCAGATATTCTGCCAGTGCGCAGCCTGCGCCGGAACGACATCGTCGGATTGCCGAAGTCCAGAATTGTCTTTGCTCATTGCTTCTGTGCGCCTCCCTTAGCCTGCCGGAGTCCGGGCGTAGGCGGAGTCGAGGCGGCCGCAGTGGCGCCCTGCGTGTCATACGGCGGCATTGAGAATGACGCCCGGCGGCGGTGTGTTGGCGATCTGCGTTCCCGCCGGCACATCCGCTTCGGTGGCGTGCTGGCTCAACTGCAGCGCGCGAATGTAAGCAGCGATCGCCCAGCGGTCGGCCGGCTGCACCTGCTGCGAATAGTCGGGCATGGCGCCGAAGCCGTTGGTCATCACGTCGAAGAAATAGCCGATCGGGGCCTTGCGCAAACGCTCGATGTGATACGACGGCGGATGCTTGTAGCCGCGCTGCACGATCATGCCGTTGCCGTCGCCGAGTTCGCCGTGGCAGGGCGAGCAGTAAATGTTGAAGCGCTGCTGTCCGCGCGCCAGAACCTCGGCGGTCACCGGGAACGGCAGGTAGTCGCCGTCGTTGCTGCCGATCTTGCCGGTATAGAAGTAGGTGTCCGCGTCCAGATGTCCGCGAGCCACCGTGCCCGCGATGATCGGACGCGCCGAACGCTGGTCGGCGATAGAAGTCGCTCTCGACCAGCGGCCGCTAATAGGGCTGGTTCTGCATGTCTTCACGGCAGCCGGCCAGCAGCAACAAGGCCAGCCGCCGCCAGCAGGCAGGCACGGAACCTTGCCGCGCCACAGCTTTGCGCTCGACGCCATCGACTCGGAGGAAGCCGTCTTAATTTGTGCTAGCCGATTAATGCGGCACCTCCGAAATCGAACGCGGATTGCAGACTCTCCATAAACCGCTGCGTCCTGACCAGATCGAACTTGCGATCGGCGGCCTCCACGCACAGGAAAAACTTGTCGCGGGTCACCAGGGAAAAGCGGTCGACGTTGAACAGCGGGTGATGCGGCATTGGCAAGCCGTTCAAGGCGAACATCCCGAACACGCCGCACAGTCCGGCGAACAGAATCGTCAACTCGAAGGTCGGGACAATGAAGGCCGGCCACGACTGATAAGGCTTGCCGCCGATGTTCAGCGGATACGAGATGCAGTTGATCCAGTACTGCAAGCCGTAGCCGGACGCGCCGCCCAGCAATGCCGCCGAGCAGCACGATCAGGGGCACGCGGCTCTTGTGGAAGCCGACGGCTTCGCTGGCCTCCTCGATGGGAAACGGGCTGTAGGCGTCCATCTTGCGATAGCCCGCCGCATAGGCAGCCTTGGTGGCGTCCACCAGGTCGGTCGGAGTATCGAACTCCGCCAGCAGGCCGTAAATGGGCGGTGAGAGCTGTGCGTGACTCATTTGGCCTTCACCTCCGCCTCAGGCAGCAGCGTCCGCATTTCGAAGATCGAAATCGCGGGCATGATGCGGATGAAGATAAACATCGCCGTGGTGAACAAGCCGATGGTTCCGAAGAACACCGCATAGTCCCAGCGCGTCGCAGTGTAATGGCCCCAGGACGACGGCAGGTAATCGCGAGACAGGCTGGTGACGATGATGACGAAACGCTCCAGCCACATGCCAACCAGGATGACCAGCGAGATGCAGAACAGCCATCCTGTCTTGGCGCGGATCTTGGGGAACCACAGAATCTGCGGAATCAGGATGTTGAACAGGATCAAGCACCAGTAGAAGAACGCGTACTGGCCGAACCAGCGGTTCTGCATCATGAAGCGCTCGTAGGTCGAGCCGCTGTAGAACGCGATGAACGCCTCGAAGGCATACCCGTAGGCGACGATCAGACCCGTAGCCAGCATGATCTTGGCCGAGTTCTGCAGGTGGCGCATGGTGATCATGCCTTCGAGGTGGTAATACTTGCGAATCGGGATGGCCAGCACCAGCACCATGGCGAAGCCGGAGTAGATGGCGCCGGCGACGAAGTAGGGCGGGAAGATCGTCGTGTGCCAGCCGGGCATGATGGCGACCGCGAAATCGAAGCTGACGACGGTGTGAACCGAGAGCACCAGCGGCGTCGCAATGCCGGCCAGCAGAATGTACAGCGCTTCGTAATTCTTCCAGTGACGCGCCGAACCGCGCCAGCCCATGCCCAGCAGCCCGTAGATCTTCTTGGCCGAGCGGATGCGTCGCCTTCTCGCGCATGGTGGCGAAGTCAGGCACCAGTCCGACATACCAGAACACGGCCGAGATGGTGGCGTACGTCGAGACCGCGAAGACGTCCCACACCAGCGGACTGCGGAACTGCGGCCACACGCCCATGCTGCTGGGATACGGGAACATCCAGTACGCCAGCCACGGACGGCCCATGTGCAGCAGCGGGAACATGCCGGCGCAGGCCACGGCGAACAGCGTCATGGCTTCGGCGAAGCGGTTGATGGAGTTGCGCCAGGTCTGCTTCAGCAGCAGCAGGATGGCGGAGATCAGCGTGCCGGCGTGACCGATACCGATCCACCAGACGAAGTTGATGATGGCGAAGCCCCAAGCCGACGGGGACTTCGATGCCCCAGATGCCGACGCCCACCAGGAACAGGTAGGTGACCGCCACCATCAGCACGCCCAACAGGGTCATGCCGATGAACAGGCCGAACAGCCAGCCCAGGCCGATGGGCCGCGTCAAGACCGCATCGGCGATGGTGTCGGTTACACTGCCGAACGTCTGCCCCGGCAGCATTACCGGCGGTTCATCCGGCCAGGGCACGTCCTGCAGAATCGTTTTTTCTTCTGGTCCCTGCTGCATCGCTAACTGGGCTCCGACTGTTCAAGTTCAGGATTGGGGTTCTGCACCACCGCCATGTACGAGGTGCGCGGACGCGTATTCAGATCTTCCAGCAAGTTGTAATTGCGCTGCTGCGCCTTGATCTTCGACACCCGGCTCTCGGGATCGTTCAGATCGCCGAAGACGATGGCTCCCGCCGGGCAAGCCTGCTGGCACGCCGTGATCACTTCGCCGTCGCGCACCTTGCGATTCTCCTTCTCGGCGGTGATGCGGCCATGCGTGATGCGCTGCACGCAGTAGGTGCACTTTTCCATGACGCCGCGGCTGCGCACGCTGACTTCCGGATTGCGCATCATCTTGAACTGCGGCGTGGTGAAATCCTGGAAGAGCAGGAAGTTGAAGCGGCGCACCTTGTAAGGACAGTTGTTGGAGCAGTAGCGCGTGCCGACGCAGCGGTTGTACACCATGTCGTTCAGGCCTTCGGTGCTGTGCACCGTGGCGCCGACCGGGCAAACCACTTCGCAGGGCGCGTTCTCGCACTGCTGGCACGGCACCGGCTGGTAGTACATGGTCGGGATTCTCGGTGCCGCCCTCGTAATACACATCGACGCGCAGCCATTGCATCTGGCGGCCGCGCATGGTCTGCTCCTTGCCGACCACCGGGATGTTGTTCTCCGCCTGGCAGGCCACGATGCACGTCTTGCAGCCGATGCAGGAGTTCATGTCGATGGTCATGCCCCACTTCAACTCGGTGTACTGATAGTTGGTGTAGAGCGTCATCTCCGGCGGCGGCGACTCGATGCCTTCGTGCGCGAAGTCGGGATTCTTGATGAAGTCCGCCAGCGTCGCCTTGCGGATGATGTGCCGGTTCTTCAGCGGCTCGGTGAGCCCTTGGGCAGATCGGAGTAGTCGATGTACTGGAAGCCCTGCGGATGGGCGAAGCCGAAGCCCGTCGCCGACCTTCTTGATGTTGACCGCGGCAAACCACGGCGCATCGCTGCTGCGAATCTTGTAGCCGCTGAAGCCGACGTCGGTGCCGACCCGCCCCGCCTTGGTGCGTCCATAGCCGAGGAACACGGTGATGGAATTGTCGGGATGTCCGGGCTGCGGCCAGATCGGGCCATTCACCTTGCGGCCATTGACGTCGATCTCGACGATGTCGCCGGTGACCAGCCCCGACTTCTTCGCCTGGTTGGGACTGATCAGCACGGCGTTGTCCCAGCACAGATTGCGTGATCGGCTTCGGCGTTTCCTGCAGCCAGCCGTTGTTGGCGCGGCTGCCGTCGTAGATCATCGGATCGCGGCGGAAGATCACTTCCATCAGCTCCGCGCTGACGCGCGTTCGTCGGCGGGAATGTTGCCGCCCTTGGCCGCAACCGTCTTCGCCGGGAACGCCGTGTTCGGCGATGAAGCCGTCGTTCAGCGCCTTGCGCCACGCGGTGTCGAAGTCGCCCTTGATCTGGCCCTGCCAGTATTTGCGGACGATGTCGTAGCCGGCAGTCTCCGGCGAGCCGACCAGCGCGTAAATGAACTCGTACTCGCTCTTGCCGTTGTACAGCGGCGCGATCAGCGGCTGAATCAGCGAAGCCGTTCCGTCGAAGGCGCGAACGTCGCCCCACTGCTCCAGATAATGCGTGGCGTTGATGTGCCAGTGCACGTGATCGTAGGTCTCGTCCTGTAGAGACCGTGCTGCACGCGCAGCGGAACCTTGTCCATCGCGTCGGCAAAGCCGAAATCGGCGGGCGCGTCGTACACCGGATTGCTGCCCATGATGAGCAGCATGTCGACCTTGCCGCGCGTTCATCTCGCCGACCAGTTCTTTCAACGCGGCGGTCTGGTCCTGCGGCTTCACCTGCACCGGTTCGGTGAAGATGACGGTGTTGCCGCTCGCGCCCAGCGCCTGATTCATGGCATGCGCCAAGGCATGCACGGCGGGCGGCTGATTGTCGCCGGGAATGACGACCGCCGCGCCCTTGTGCGCCTGCAGATCTTTCACCACCGCGGCGACGAACTTCTGATGCTCCGGCTTCAGACTCGTGCCGATCCGCCGCCCGCGCCCACGTCCGGCGGCGATGGCGCGCGCCAGCGTCTCCACTTCCGACGCCCGCACCGGCAAACGATGATCGGCCTTGCCGCTGGTGTTGGTCGGCGTGCTCTGAATGGAGTAGAAGCGCGACATCTTCTCTTTGAGATCGGGATTGCGCGCGCCGCAAACTGCCGCGCGTAGTACAGAAATCCGGGGAAGCCGCTGGAGAGGAAGTCGCCGTCGAGCGAGAGAATGATGTCGGCCTTCTCCAGGTTGTAGCGCGTCTCGACGTACTGCCCGAAGGCCAGTATGCGATCCGGCACGCACGTTGTCGCGATTCACCGGCTCCCACTGCATCCACTTCGACTCCGGAAACGCCGTCTGCACCTGGTCCATCAGCGACGCCATGGTCGGCGAACTGGTGGGCGCGCTGAGAATGCGCAGGCCCGCGCCCTTCACCGCCTTCTGCGAGTTCAACGCGCCCTTCAGCGCGACGTATGTAGTCGCTCCAGTTCCGGATCTCGCCCAGGTAGGTGATGATCTGCGCGCGGTCGGGATCGTACATGTCGAGGATGGAAGCCTGCGTGAAAACGTCGCTTCCGCCCAGGCCGGCGGGATGTTCGGGATTGCCTTCAATCTTGGTCGGACGGCCTTCGTGGCTCTCCACCAGCACCGGCAGTCCGTACGCGCCGAACGGCATGGCGCTGGCGAAGAACAGCGGATTGCCCAGCACGATCTCGTTCGGCTGGCGGACGTAGGGAACGATGGGCTCCAGCGGCTGCTTGACGCAGGCCGACAAGCCGGCCAGCGCCATGGAAGCGCTCATCAGCTTCAGGAAGTCGCGGCGCGACGTGCCCTCGGGCAAGACACGAAGCCTGGCGCGGAAACTCGCGATGCAGCATCTCGACGAAGCCATCGCTCTGCGCCAGTTCTTCCAGGCTCCGCCAGTATTGCGGGCCGCTCTTGGCGCGCGACAGCTTGTCCTGCACCTCGGCGAGCTCCATCTTGCTGGGACAGACCGCCTCGGATTTCTTCGTGACTCTCGTTTTCCATCTTCTCGTAGGTTCCTTGTTCGCCGGTTCAGTCACCCAATCGCTCGTAACTTCAGAGCCTGATCGATTGACCGACAACCTCACCCGGCGGGAACCACACTTATAAAGCGCTTACTGTTCGCTGCGCTGCCCGTCGCCAACCCCAGCTAGCGATGGCAGGTACTGCAACTCGTAATGTCTTGCACCGTGCGAATGTTGTACCGGTGCTTCAGCTCATTGCCCAACGCGATCTGATCGGTATAAGCACTGCCGTCCACCTGATCTTGGTTGTCTTCGCTGGGCTGCTCGTACTTCATGTTGAACACCTGGTCGCGCGGCCGCAGGAACTTCTCCGGCGCGCGATGGCAGTTCAAGCACCACTCCATCCGCAGCGAATTGGCCTCCAACATCAGCGGCATCTTGTCCACCGGCCCATGGCAGCTGGCGCAACCCACGCCCTTGTTCACGTGAATGCTGTGATTGAAATAAACGTAGTCGGGCAGATAGTTCACCCGCGTCCACTTCAGCGACTTGCCGGTGCGATAGCTCTCGCGCACCGGCTCCAGCATGGGAGCATTCGTCCAGATCTGCGAGTGACAGTTCATGCAGGTCTTGGTGGGAGGAATGCCGGCGAAGCTGGAGTTCTCGACCGAGGTATGGCAGTAGCGGCAATCGATGCCGTCGCCGGCGACGTGATGCTGGTGGCTGAAAGGCACCGGCTGCGCCTGGGCAACGTCCTGATAGGTGGCATAGGGCGAGCGCTGCATCTCCAAAGCCGCCCACAGCAACACCGAGACGACCATCACCACCGCGATGATCGAAGCCCGCGCAATTGTATTCGCACTACGATGGAAGATCTGGGCCATTTATGTGAAGTTTTCCACTCTGCGGGTTCGGGTTCCGACTACCCACTCGGGACCCAGGTTCGTGCGGTTGCAGGTGAGCGATGAGCACAACCTGGTGTGACATGCTCACCCAAACGAGTGATTATAGCAACTGAAGTTGCATTTGGTGCAAGTGGCGGACGCAGCTCTGATGAGAAAAATTTGCGTGGCGCGAAAAGGCAGCGCTATGGATTCTCGCGGAGCCGCGAAAACACTGATCGAAACGCACTGTCGTCGCAATGCGAAAAAAATCGCGAGTCGGCTGCTGCCGCAAAGCGCGTCTCTGTGCGCCGACATTGCGAATTGTTGAGATTCTCAACACAGTTGCAACTAACGGAGAGCCCGCGCGCGGAACTGATCCCGATGTACGCTCAGTCCGCGAGAGCTGAAGCCACGCGTGCCAGTTGCTAATTGCTAGTCGCTAGCTGCTAGCTGCTGCTTTCCCAAACGTCGGCAGCAACAACATCGCCACCACATACGCGCTGCGCCACAGGCCAGCGTCACCGTCAATCCAAACTGGATCGCAATCACGATCGCCAGCACCGATCCCAGCACGCTGGACGCGGCATTCATCGCCCACGCCCACTCCACCGCGCCATGCTTTGCGTCGAGATCGCCGGACGAGAGCGCGCGCAGTCCGCTGGGGAACGGCATGCCCATGGCAAAGCCCAGCGGCACCAGCAGCAGCGCGCTCATCGCCAGCTTCGCCAGCGAAAGGCAAGCCGATCATCGCTTCCAGCATGTGCGGCAGCGCGAAAACGTAAGCCACAGCGCGATCACGATGAATACCAGCGCCACCACCACCCGCGTCGGCTCGCTGAACCACCTGCGCGAGACCAGGCTGCCGGCCCCGCTGGAGAGCAGCATGAGGAAGACCACGACCGTCAGCGCGTAAGTCGGATAGCCGAGGAAGAGCACGAAGCGCTGGATGAAGGCGATCTCCACCATGATGTAGCCCAGGCCGATGGCGATGAAGTACAGCACGCGCAGGCTGCGTCCCGAGCGCGTGTCCGGCGACAGCGCCAGCGGCAACACCAGGAACAACATCACCGCCGCGATGGAGACGATCAGCACGACCCCCAGGATCGCGATGCCGAGATTCACCTTCCAGTCGATGCCGCCTGCGTCGGAGCCGCGGAAGACCTGCTCCGGCTTCAGGGTGAAAAAGAAGAACGGCGCGTTGTCGGTGACCGGCGAGACGTTGTAGGGATACGACGCCGAGAAAGCTCCGCGGATCCTGGCCGCGAATCAGCTTCGCGAATGCGGGATGCGCCATGCCCGGCGACGTCACCCGTGGCCGGCATATAGAGCACGTGCAGGTTCAGATTCGCGCCGTTTCCATCTTTGCCGTCGATGTGGTCGAGCACCGCCTGCTGCTCTTCCAGCGTGAACGGCGTCTTCTTCGCCAGCACCAGCACCGGCTTGCCATCGGTATCCAGCGGACCATCGCTGACCACGATGAAGTTCTGCGAGGTGTCCTCGACGCCCAGCTCGTGCAGCGCTTCCATCGCCTGCGAGACCACCCGCAAGGCCTCGCGCGGCTTGGCAAACTCCCAGCGCGTGATGGCGATCATGCCATCGGGCTTCAGGTGCTCGAAGTACTCGCGAAACGCCTCGACCGTGTACAGATTGTTTTCGCTGAGCGCGAAGGCGCCCGCGGCGGTCGACGCCCAGGTATCCACCAGCGTCATCTGCACCACGTCGTACTTATCGTGGCTGTTGCGGATGAACGAGCGGCCATCGCTGACATGCATGTGCACTTCGGGAATCTGGTAGAGGTGAAAGGTGTAGTCGGCGAAGCGGTCGCGCATGATGTCGTTGGCGATGATGGGATTGATCTCGATGCCGGTGACATTGGGGCTGCCGTTGGCAACGGCGCGCAGCACATCCACGCCGCCGCCCGGACCGATGATGGCGAAGTCGCCATGCGGACGCAGCACATTCGCCACCGACGGCGCGGCCGACATCGAATTGAGCCGGTAGTCGTCGCGCCAATGATGCGGATCGGTATTCATCAGGAAGGTGTTGGCGTCGGCGTCGATCACGATCACCTTCGCGCTGTCCCTGCGTTGTCGACCTCGACGCGCGAGAGCGCATTCCAGTGCGCAGTAGAGCGGCGCGTCGCGCTTCATGCCCTTGGCATAAACAATGTCGATCAGCCTGCCGTTGAAGTTGCGCGGCAATGACACCAGCAACAGCACGCGCGAGCCCAGCAGGTACCAGGCGCCTGCCGGGCGGAGCCCAGCGCACTGCCGGCAATCGCAACCACGACGCGGCGAACAGGATCGTATTCGGGCCGCCGATAAGTTCAGCAGCGGAACCAGCGCCAGGCAGGCCAGCGATCCGCCCAGCAGGTCGGCTCCGTAGAGCTGCGTAATGCGCGCCGAGTGCCGCGCGAAGACGACCGAGAACAGCAGGCCGGTCACGAAGAACGGCACCGCCGAGACCAGATAGAGAACGGTCAGCCGCCAGAAGTTCGGCCAGTTCAAGCTGCAGCGACACCGCGGTGTGGAGCACCACTTCCAGCACGCCAGAAGATCAGCAGCGCGTTCGACGCGCACAATACACGCGCCCAGTTGGCTGATCGTCCATTCCCAGCCACTCGCGCCGCAGACAGGCAAACACCGCGCCCGCGCCCAGTCCCAAGCAGCGCCACCGAGATCGCCAGAAAGGCGAAATGGTAGAACAGCACCACCGAGAACAGCCGCGTCAGCCCAAGTTCCAGCAGCAGCGCGGAAAAGCTCATGAGAGCGACGGCGATGGTGGCGCTGCGCGACGAGACTGCAGCGGCGGCCGCAGCTGAAGCCGAGTGTTTCCGTTGTATCAATCATGAAGAATCGAGATTACTACGTAACCATGTTGCGCGCCGCCGGACAGCCAGGTGCGTCCGCCTGGGTTCTCCGTCATCAAGCCAAACGGCTCGGCCTGACCCCAGTGCGGTTCGTCCCGGATTCAAATGAATAACGGTTGTGCGCGCTGATTCCTGTTTACAATTTCCGGACGGCCGCCCGAACACCAATCGGTTAGGCCGGAACAAAGTTGTAAACCCAACTCAGGTGGTTGCTATGAGTGCTTTGGAAAACCTTCCTCGTATCTCGCCATTTTTGTGGTTCGACACCAACGCCGAAGAGGCAGTCGATTTCTATCTCAGCGTATTCAAGAACTCCCGCAAGCTTATTGAATTTCGCACTCCGGTTGACAGTACAACACCGGAAGGCAAAGTTCTCACGATTGGCTTCGAACTCGATGGCCAGAAATTTACCGCGCTGAACGGCGGACCGCACTTCAAGTTCACCGAAGCGGTGTCGTTCTTCGTGCGCTGTGAAGACCAGACGGAAGTGGACTATTACTGGTCGAAGCTGACGGCCGATGGCGGCAGCGAGAGCCAGTGTGGCTGGCTCAAAGACAAGTTCGGTCTTTCCTGGCAGATTGTTCCCTCGCGCGCGCTCGAGCTGATCAAGAACCCGAAGGCGATGAAGGCCATGATGGGCATGAAGAAGCTCGACATCGCCGAACTCGAACGTGCCGCAAAATCATAGCCGGATCGCCAGACGAGTTACAAAGCATGGAGAAATTCGGCTGCCGGGCTCTCCGTGCCTCCTCGCCTCAGAGCTGGCGAATCATTGCGCGCGGTTCCGGTCACACCATCTTCAAGGAAAGAGCCGACCTGCTTGTAGCGCAGCTAACCCTGCTGATCAACTACTTGCGAGGCGGCCCGCCGCCTTTTTTCGGAACTACCACGACGCTGTAGCTACTTAGCTGTCCGACTCCAGGATCACCTGCGCCATCGCCGAGTCTTTGGTGTGAGTAATGGATAGGTGAGCACGCACGCCGCCTAACTTCCGGAAGAATTCCCCGGCTTTATTGTGGAAGACGATGGTGGGGCGGCTGCCGGGCGCTCGTCGGACCTCTACATCCTGCCAGCGCACGCCGTGGTTCCATCCGGTGCCGATAGCTTTCATGCCGGCTTCCTTGGCGGCAAAGCGTCCGGCGTAACGCTCTGCCTTGTTGGCTTTCGATTCGCAATAGCGGATCTCGTCGGCGGTAAAGACACGTTCCAGAAAGCGGCGGCCAAAGCGCGCGATGGAATTGGCGATGCGGTCCACTTCCGCGATATCGATTCCGGTTCCTACAATCATGTCTTCGCTTTTCGCTTTTCGCTTTTCGCTTTTCGTCAACTCACTTCTATCATCTGGGGGCGAACCTGGGTAGTCTGACTACTGAATTGCGAGCGGCGCGAACGACTCAATTTGACAGGAATTTCGGACGGATTGAAGGGCCGCTAGTCTGGCGAAAAAGCGAAGAGCGAATGGCGAGAAGCGCATCGCTATCTCATTAGAAATAGGAATGTTTTCTGCGCTCTGGCGCTGGAGCGTATCGAAATTGCTTGGGCTTTGAGAGCTGTACTGCTATGATGAGCCTGCTCGATTGATCGACGTTGTACGCAGCAAAGTTCCTGCCTAGCAGCACTCCCTGCCTGCATCACATCCCGATCGAATTGCAGCTACACCAATATTGAAGGAACATGCATCACCATGGAACAAGGAACAGTTAAGTGGTTCAATGACGCGAAGGGCTACGGCTTTATCAGCCGCCAGAATGGCGAAGACGTATTTGTTCACTATTCTGCGATCCAGTCGAACGGCTTCCGTAGTTTGCAGGAAGGCCAGGCTGTCCAGTTCAACGTAGTCAAAGGGCCCAAGGGCTGGCAGGCGGAGAACGTACAGCTTCTGTAATTCGAGCTATAGTTCAGGGAAAGGCGGCTCAAATAGGCCGCCTTTTTTGTTGGTTCGCCTCGGCCGGAGCGCTCGACATTGTTGCGCTGCCGCTGGGCAATGTTCACACCTGATCGTCGAAACAGGTCGTTTCTAGCGGCGGCTTAACGGCCGCCTTTTTCCGTTTAGGCGTTGCTAGAAATATTTGCAGCGTTTTTCATAAGAAAATCCGGCCAGGAACTTGCCTCCACCAAAAAAACGATGCATACTGCCCCAACTGGCCGGAACCCGGGAAATTCCTCGTAGCTGGAAACTTCATCACGACGGGATTGACGGCTCCATGCACACACTTGGCAGTCATCAGCTTACTTCAACCTCCATTCTCGAGGTTGATGTCACATCAAATCAAACGATGTTAGTCATCTCCGGCATTGCGATTCCGGAGTTCGCCTCGAGCATTGACGGCCAAGTACGTTCCGAAAAATTCAAAATCGAGCTGGGAGTGTATGCCGTCGAAATCTTGCAGTCCAGCGTAACCGTCGGCCTGTGTGACATCACCAGTGTGAGTGGGGATTTCGCCTTTGGTACCGACGAGGCAACGGTTTCACTCAGCGACACCGGCGAGATTTCCCTGATTGTGACCGCCCAGGTTCTGGGTATCTCCACCCTCATCCGCTTCTCATATCAGGTTGTCGTCCTGATCAAGCCGGTCAAAGCCCGCGTTACAGGCACGGTGAAATGGGACGAGAGCCTGTGGAACGTAGCGCAGACGCCTCCGGATGTGCCGCCGAGCGTAAAGCATGAGGTGACGATTGTGGTCGCTAAGCAGGTGAACGACGGCGGGTTGCATCCTGGGGCTGCCTGGAGGATCGGAAAACTTAACCACCAATTTCGTCTTTCCCGGGTACGATTTTCGCAACGCTCACGAAATTCAATATCGTCATTCTTCGATCGTTTGGACCGATTATTTTTTTCGCAGCGAGGCTGCCAATTTCAGCGTTCAGTCCACCCAGGTAGATCGCGCCTTTTTCTCGGACGATGGTCACTGGACCGTCAAGGTGAACTGGTATGCGACCATGGGGTCGGCGGCCGCTCCTGGAGATGTGCTGTTTCGCTTCCGGGTCTGGAGCTGGATTCTCTGTTACCTTCCGCCAGCCAGGAATCTAGGGCCGCCCTAGCGCCCTTCAGCGCGCTTCCCTCCTGATGTGGCACCGACTGCCGAGAACGGTGAGACTATAATCGGCCCATCCAATGGCTCTCACTTCTGGCAACAAACTAGGCCCCTACGAGATTCTTTCCCCTTTGGGCGCAGGCGGCATGGGCGAGGTGTATCGCGCCCGTGACACCCGGCTTGGGCGCGAGGTCGCCATCAAGGTTCTACCGGAGTCGTTCGCCTCCGACTCCGACCGCCTCCGGCGCTTTGAGCAGGAAGCGCGAACCGTAGCCGCGCTCAATCATCCCAACATCCTCGGCGTCTACGATATTGGCCAGCACCAGGGTTCGCCCTATATGGTCAGCGAACTCCTGGACGGCGAGACCCTGCGCGAAAAGATGCAGGAAGGCCCAATCTCTCAGCGGCGTGCTCTGGAGTACGCTTCGCAAATTGCCGAGGGTCTGGCGGCCGCGCACAACAAAGGCGTGGTGCATCGCGACTTGAAGCCGGAGAACGTCTTCATCACGAAAGATGGCCGGGTCAAGGTGCTGGACTTCGGACTGGCCAAACTTGCGCGTTCGGAAACCGGAAGCTCTCAGCCGGGCGACGGAGCCACCGCTACGGTCGCCGTCCACACCATGCCGGGCGTGGTCCTGGGCACCGCCGGTTACATGTCGCCGGAGCAGGTACGCGGCAAGGAAGTTGACGCGCGCACCGACATCTTTGCCTTCGGCGCGATTCTGTACGAGATGCTGAGCGGCCGCCGCGCCTTCAAGGGCGAGTCGTCCATTGAGACGATGAACGCAATTCTGAAGGATGATCCGCCGGAGCTGAGCGCCGATCAGCTCAAGATATCGCCGGGACTGGAGCGCATTGTCCGCCGCTGCCTGGAGAAAGAGCCGGCTCGCAGGTTCGACTCCGCCCGCGACGTGGGATTTGCGCTCGAAGCCATTTCCGGCACATCGGGCACCAGCACTGTTCCTGGGCGCGCACTGCCTGCGGAACGCCGCCGGGGGCTGAAAGCCGCGGTATTGGTGATCGTCGCTGCGGCAGCTGTGCTCGGAGCCTATTCCCTGGGACGCGGACACATGGCGCCGCCCGCTGTCAGCTATCGGCAGCTCACCTTCGAGCCGGGCTACGCGGGACCGGCGAGGTTCACGCGCAACGGCGACACAGTGGTGTACTCGGCGGCGTGGAACGGTGGACCCAGGCAACTGTATTCACAGCGCAGTGACAGCCAGCAGGGGACCTCGCTCAACCTCGATGCCGATGTCCTCGGCATTGCCGACAACGGCGACATGGCGGTGATTCTGAAGCGCCACTTCCTCGCTAGCTGGCTGCAGCGCGGAACCTTGGCGCGACTGCCGCTGGAGGGCGGAGCGCCCCGGCCGCTTCTGGAAGATGTCTATGAAGCCGACATCACTCGCGACGGCAAAGACTTCGCGGTAGTCCGGCGCGAACGAGGCAAACAGCGGCTGGAGTACCCGATCGGCAAGGTGCTGTTTGAAACTCCCGGATGGATCTCTGACGTCCGCATCAGCCCCGACCAGACGCAGGTGGCGTTTATCGAGCACCCGATTCTGCCTGACGATCGCGGACTCGTCGCACTGGTCGACAAGCAAGGGAACATTCGTCGCTTGACCCCTTCCTACTCTACCGGCCGCAGTATGTGCTGGGCGCCCGATGGAAAAGAACTCTGGTACACCGCCAGCCTGGGAGGTGAAGATCCCGGCTTATATGCGGTCACCTTGGCGGGGAAGATTCGCAACGTGCTGCATGCACCCACCGAGTTGGTCATCCAGGACATCTCGTCGTCAGGCAAGGTGCTCCTGGAAAGCGTGCGCTTCCAGATTGAACTGGGAGTGAAACGCGGCAGCGATGAGCGCGCGCGCGATTTTTCCGGCGGTGCGGTCGACATGGGCGCCATGTCCCCTGACGGACAGTGGATCGTCTACAACCTTGTCCAGGGCGACGATTACGAAAGCTACGTAAGGAAGGTCGACGGCGGTGCTCCGGTCAAGCTGGGGGATGGATACGCGGCCGGCATCACGCCGGACGCCAGCATAGTAGCCGCAGCCCTGAACTCCCAGCCGCACAAAGTGTACCTGTATCCCACCGGCGTTGGCGATCAGCGAGTCATCGATATCGGCGAGCTCACCGTCGCCTTTGGCACTTTTGAGAATGACCTCACCTTCTCCAAGGATGGGCGACTGGCCGCCCTCTCTGCATACGATAAAAACGGTGAGATCCGCGATTTTCTGCTGGACCTGAGCAGCGGCAAAGTTCGTCCCATTACCCAAGCCGGCACACGCTCCGGCAAGCTCTCGCCCGACGGAACCCGCATCGCGATCCACGATGTTGCCGCGGAAAAGTACGTACTGGTGGACGTCGTCTCCGGCAAGGTAAGCGATATTCCGGGCCTGGAGAAAGAGGATGAGGTCCTGGGATGGACCGCCGATGGGAGCCGCATTAATGTGTGGGACCAGCAACTGCCGTCGCGCATCTCGCAGGTGGATGTCGTCAGTGGAAAGCGGCAACTCATCCAGACGGTCGAGCCTCTGGCCATGCTGGGCTCGATGTATGCGCGCATGGTGACCTCCGCCGATGGCAAGACGGCGGCGTACCGCGTGCGGCGCGGACTGTATGCCATCTACATTGCGGATGGATTGCAATAAGTGCTGGGCTCGATTAGCACAAGAACTTGCAGGCAGAGAACGTGCAGCGTCTAGAGTTCGAGCCTGAGATTCGAGAGAGGCGGTTCACGGGCCGCCTTTTTCATTTAGACAGGATCGAATTCACCGCCTGCTTCATGGCCGAATAACGGTCGTCCGTCGCCGCACCTGCTGTCTGCCAGGTAACCCGCCCGTCCGAAGTTGCGACCACAACATAAGCGGACTCAGGCTGGCCGTAGCGGATCAGCTTCTTCAAGTCCGTCTCATGCTCGTAGATCGGCATGAAGTGAGCTTTCTCGTCGGCGGGTACCTCGCGCCGCATACCATGCAGGATCATGGGCTTTACCATCCCCGGCACACCCTGGAGTTCGGGAACGATGAAATAGGCGACATTAGGATTGGAGCCGAAATCGGCGCCCACTCGTTTGCCCCATGCTTCCGTCTGATCGGCTGACTTATGAGAGAAGCCGAAAATCAACACCATTGCACGATAGCGGACTGCATCGGGTAGGCTGACTTTCTGGTCGTTGAGAGTAGTTCCCTCAATACGGGGGAGAGTCGGGGCCGTTTGCGCGGAAGCCGCAATGCTCAGAACGCAAGTTAGTACCAGCAGCCGAAATGACCGTTTCATGCAGAAAGCCTGGCGTGAATTTTAACCTTACACAAAGATGCGGCAAGTCATGGGACAGGGTGTCCGGATGCTTCACCGAAAAGTCCCGAGCTTAAGGGGTGACCAGCAGAGCACGAAACTGTGGATCCTGCCGAAGCTTGGCAAATGCGGGCTCTTCGTTTAGCCAGGTCGCGAAGCTGGTGGAATCCTTAGCTTCTTCCTTCGCCTGACGCAGCGTCTTCAGGCTGCCCTTGCGGTCGTTACACAGCGCCTGAGCCTTGGCAAGCTCCTTTAACGCGCCCAGCGAAGCAGGATAGGCATCCACCGCCAGTTGGTAATACTCCCGGGCCAAGTCGAAGTTCTTCGCATCGACACTTTCATCACCGAACTCGCCGGCCGCGATAAAGACGCCCGCCAGCGCCCGACGGTCCACACGCAATCGATCCTGGTTCTTCTCCGCTGCGGTATGACTGCGCAGGCTGACAATTTGCTGCTCGGTTTCGTGAAAGATGTCGGCACGGCTCTCGTCATTCTGGGGCGCGGAAGGCGCCGCCGAGCCACGCTGTTGCGCCAGTTGCGACGGGGCGTCTGCACTGTCCGCCGTGGCTCGACGTAACCCTACCATCCCCGCCTCGATGCCGGCGACGAGTTGCGCCTGCTCCCTGGCTTCTTCCTTCTCGCGCTTCTGGCCGTCGAGAACAGCTTTTTGTTGCGCCAGCGCTGCTGCTGCCTGACGGAAAGCCGCCGCGTCAGCCAGTCCATCGAAGGTAGCTGCCGCCTGCCGATATTCGCGCCAGGCCTCGTACGGATCCCCGGAGTGCTCCAGCGCCTGAGCACGCGCGAGCGCCTCCTTCTGCTGGCTGGCAATAAAGTTGTCGTCGCGGGGCTCGCGGTTCTGCTTCATCGCCATCAGTTCAAACCACGCGAAGGCTTCGTTCATCACCTCCACGGGCGCCCACTGATGTGGACCGTCGAAGTGCCGCAGCACATGCGGAAAGCCTGCAGCTTCCAACTTCTCATCCAGCTCGGAAAGTTCTGGATAATTAAAGTCGTAGACGCCCACAGCAGCGAAGACGGGAAATACTACGTCGCGTGAGGGAGGAACTCCGGGAAAGCCGGCGCCGCTCAGCAGCACGCCGGCCGCGCACTTGCAACTCTGGGCGAGCGCTGCGGCTACCCTGGCTCCGCCGGAAAAGCCGGCAAAGTAAATGCGGCGGTCGTCGATGGCAAAGCGCGAGTGGGTATCGTTCCACATGGCTTGCGCCGCATCGGTCTCGGCTTTCCACGATCCGTTGCGCGAGTTGTTCGAGCCTACGACGATGTAACCGAAGCGCTCGGCGGCCTCCTGCATCAACTTGACCGGAATTTCTCCGCGCGCATCCGGATCGAAGGCATAGACGAGGGGCCACTTCTTATTCGGACTGTAATGAGAAGGCAGATAGAGCGCGTAACTCTGGTCAGGTTTCGCGGCGCAGGTCTGGCTGGAGATAACCGTTCCCGGCGAAAGCTGCGTCGGTGGGGCCGGCTGGCTTTGCTGCGAAAACGCAGACATCGCCAGCGTCAAAATCCAGACGCACCCAAGATAAGCCTTCACGCCTCGGAGTATAAGCGGGAATGTCCGCTCCCCTCCGCGGCAAGTTGCAGGGCGCCGGGAAAGCCAGCCGAACTGCACTTTCTTCACTTGAAAAAAACTGCAGCCTGCGATCCAGTTCGTTGAAGAGCGCGTTCGTAATTACACTCCCGCCGCCGCCACTCCCTCATAATGACGCGTTGTCCGTGGCAGCTTCTGCGAATAGCCCAGCACAAAGAAGAACACTGTCGAGAGCAAACACACAACCAGCCTCACGCGCGCCAGCGGCAGCGGCGACAGGTCCATGAACTTTCCGAAGCGCCACGCTCCCCAGTTGATAACCTGTGTCGGCACCACCGTCCAGATGGCGACATAGAACCAGGCACGCTCCGCACCTTCGCCGAAGGTGTCGCGCTTGGCGCGCGGTATCCAGTCGAAAACCGTTGCCAACACCACGGCCAGCGCCAGCGGATAGTAGCCGTAGTGGTAGAGGTCTTTGAGGATCCAGCGGCCATTGATGGAAGCGATCATCAGCCCGATGAGGTTGAGCGCATACGGAACGATGATGTCGACCCACGCCGCCGTGTAGCACACCACGCGATACCAAAGGTTCGGCTGATGCTCGCCGTAATGCGTGATGTACGGACGCGGCTCGCATCCGGGCAGGCGGCCAGCCAGCCCGCGCCACGCAACAAACGCGAGGATGATCGCCAGCCAGATCCAGTGCCGGCGGTCGGGCCCATGCGTGTAGAGGTCGTAGGTCAGCGGCCATCCGGGAAGCACCCAGAAGACCCAAATCCAGATCGGAGTATGCAGAACGCGATAGTAGCGCTTATTGCGCTCGCGGAAGACCGCCTGTTTTGCCATGGATATTTGATGGTAGCAAAAAGAAGCTGTGAGCCGTCAGCTGTGGGCTATGGGCTCGATCAGGCCCGTTGCCCTCTCATTCTAAACAGGCGGCGCATGCTGTCGTGTGCAAAATTGTCTCAGATTGAAATTTCGCGCCGGATGAGTTCTGGCTCGCAGCTCACGGCTAAAAGAGTTGCTGAGCGTTGTAGACCAGCTTGCCGTCAACCAGATGCGCCTCCGCCATCAGCTTGTGCGGCCGCGGCGCGCGCTTCTCGTCGTCAATGTGCAGAACCGTGTGACCATGTGCCGTCAGGTAGTCGCTCACCAGCATACGGTGACACTGAAAGTAAACCCGCTCCGCGCACATGTAAGCCGTGTTGCCAGCGGTCGTTCCGGTAAGAGTGCCGGGTGCCCCATCCTCGCTTGCCGCCTCTGCCGACAGGGTGGGAGACAAACCGGGTGCCCCATCCTCCTCGCCCGATTCTGGCGAGAGGGTGGGAGCTGCCCTCGTTTCCTCTGCAATCGTCAACAACTTCTCAATCGCCGCTTCGAACTCGCGCGTCAACATGTAGTCTGCATAGTTGCGAAACGAATCGTTGCGCAGGCCGCTGTTGGGAGAATCATCGCGGATCTTCTTGCGATGTCCACCGAGTTCCTTCATCCACACATAACGTATGCCGCGCTTGGGCAGCTCGACGTCCAGTGACTCGCGATTGAAGTGCGGCATTCGCCGCGACATCGGGAACGCCCGAATATCCACCAGCATGGAGACGCCATGCGCCCGCAGCGCCGTGGCGAGTTCGTCGAACGTGCGCGTGGAGTGCCCGATGGTGTAGAGGGTGGACAAGAAATTCGGCTCTTCGCTTTTCGCTCTTCGCAATTAAACTGCGGTTGCGCACATTCATGTCGCCCGGTTCGGGTGCGGGTGGAGCACGCCTTCAGGCGTGCAGTATCAAATCCCTATGTGTTTGATGTTGTGCTTTACCGCCGGAGTAGTTCTGTCAACGTCTGCGGCTAAACCCGTTTTTCCTCGACTCTACCTGCACCACTGAAGCCGTGCTCCATCCGGGGACGCTTCAGCCCGACCCCACGGTCATACTCTGCAGCGCCGCAGCAATCTCCCCATCCTGCTCCGGCGCAACCGTCCTCAAATCCAGCAGCACGCGATCCTCATCAACCCGCGCGACAATCGGTGTGCGCCATTGCCGCAGCCGTGCCAGAACGTGATCCGCTGACACACCGCCAATTTTCACAGCCACCGCTCGCGATGGCAAGGTCGTTCCGGGCGCCGAGCCGCCACCCAGCACCGCTCGTGACTCGACTGCCTCAACCTCAAGCTGCGGCGAACTGATACGGAGCTTCCGCACGATGTGCTCGGCGCGGTGCCCCAGTTCTTCTTCGCTGGCGCGCATCATGCGTAGCGTCGGAATCGAATCGTAGTCCTCACGCAGATACGCCAGCAGCGTCGCCTCCAGCGCGGCATAAAACATCTTGTCCACACGAAGCGCGCGGAACAGCGGATTAGCGCGAATCCGTGCCACGAGCTCGCGTTCGCCGCTGATCAGGCCCGCCTGCGGTCCGCCCAGCAATTTGTCGCCACTAAATGTCACGATGCTTACGCCCGCACCCAGGCTGTCGGCGACCATCGGCTCGCCCTGCACGCCCACGTTGCGCAGATCGAAGAGCTCCCCGCTGCCCAGGTCTTCCATCACCGGGATGTCGTGCTTGCGGCCGAGGTCGGCCAACTCCCGCAGCGACGGCTGCTCGGTGAAACCAACGATCTGGAAGTTCGAGCGATGCACGCGCAGCAGCAGCCTGGTCCGGTCCGAAATGGCCTTCTCGTAGTCGGCGATGCGCGTGCGGTTGGTCGTGCCGACCTCGCGTAGCACCGCGCCGGACTTCGTCATCACGTCGGGAATCCGAAACGATCCGCCGATCTCGACCAGTTCGCCGCGTGAGACGATAACTTCCCCGCCCTCTGCCAGCGCATTCAGCGTCAGCAGCACGGCGGCGGCATTATTGTTGACCGCAATGGTCGAGATGTCGCGCTCGCCACAGTTCAACAATTTCGCAAACAAGCGACTGACGTGAACGTCGCGCTTGCCACGCTCGCCGGTGGCGAGATCGAATTCAAGATTCGAGTAACCGCGCGAAACTTCGACCACGTGTTGCAGCACCGCATCGCCCAGCGGCGCGCGTCCAAGGTTGGTGTGCAGGATGACGCCGGTGGCGTTGATGGCCGGCCGCAGCGAGTAGGCCAGCGACTCGCGCAGATGTCGCTCGATCGTCAGTGCGCTTTGACCGATCGCTGCCTCCAGTCCCTCGTCGTCAAGCGAGCCGCAGGCAATGTTGTTGCGCAGTTCATCGATAAATTTCCGTACGGCCTCGACCGTTGCAGCATGACCGAAGCGAAGCGTCGTCTCCCGCAAAGCGGGGATCCGCAGCAATTCGTCGATCGCGGGAAGCTGGCGGAAAAGGTCAGGCTTGGTGGTCACGGTTGGATTAGTGTGCTCTGTGGGACGCCGAGTTTCAAGTTGCGAGGTTCAAGAATCATAGCTTCGGCTTGGACGACACATACATCCTTCGTCCGATAGCGGTCCTTCGACTCCGGCGGCCAGAAGCGGGCCGCCTGCGCTCAGGATGACGCCTCGGAATGGGATTCGTGCCGAAGCGGAGATCCTGCTTGTCTGAGGGTCGAAAGCAACTTTACTTCCGGCACCGCAATGCCCGCCGCAACAACAACCCGAGCACAACTCCTCCGGCCACCAGTCGCGCTGCCATCTTCGGATCGAAGAAGCGAATGAAACTCGTCCCAGCCTCGGTCACTTCGATGACGCCGAGCGGCGTTACCTTCACGCCTCCACCACCGCCGGAGCCACCGACGGCATCGTCCGCGCCGGTTTTGTTCTCGCCACCACCGCCCGCACCCAAGCCATACTTCACGCTCGCAACAGGAATGATGATCCGGCCGTACGCCTCAATCGGCTCGCCAAAAACATTTTGCACTTTGCCGGTCGTGGCGAAACGGTCGGCGAGCGATGTCAGGATTTCTTTAGGATCGAGCATGAGTGCCTCCTGGGAGATTGGATGCATTCGGGTTACGGTTGACGCTGCAGATCACCTTAGGGCGCGAAATCCTGCGACGGTAGCGGTCCTTCGACTCCGGTCCCGAAAGCAGGGACCTGCGCTCAGGATGACACCCTCTTAGGGTGCTCGCTGAGGGGAATTTCATCCTACTTCCACCAACCCGTACCGCCGGTTCCAGTGGCTGCGCAGATGCGTGACCGCGCGATCGATCTCGCCTTTGCTGATGTCGGCATTCGGGCCGGCGATAACGTATCGTGCCTCCTTGCGAGCCGCCTCCAGCAGATCGCGATCGCGCAGCAGATTCGCCACTCGGAAATTCGGCATACCCGCCTGGCGCGTGCCGAAGAACTCGCCCGGCCCGCGTTGCTGCAAATCCAGCTCGGCAATTTCGAATCCGTCCTGGGTACGCGCCATGGCGTCCAATCGCTGCTGCGCTTCGATCGAAACCTTGCCGCCGGTCATCAGGATGCAATACGACTTGGCTGCGCCGCGTCCGATGCGACCGCGCAGTTGATGCATCTGCGACAGCCCAAAACGCTCGGCATGCTCGATCACCATCACGTTAGCGTTGGGCACATCGACGCCAACTTCGATCACCGTGGTCGAAACCAGCACGTGAATCTCGCCGCGCTTGAAATCAGCCATGGTCGCGTCTTTCTCCTCGGCGCTCATGCGGCCGTGCAGCAGACCGACGCGCAGACTGGCGAACTCATGCGATCGCAGCCGCTCATGCATCTTGATCGCCGCTTTGAGCTCTCCCTCCATCGCGCCTTCTTCAATCACCGGATAGACAACATAGGCCTGATGTCCGGCGGCAACCTGTTTCTTGACGAACTGCCACACTTCGTCGGCGCGCTCGTCACCGACGCATCGCGTCGTAATCGCCGTGCGTCCGGGCGGGAGCTCATCCAGCACGCTGGTATCGAGATCGCCGTAAATCGTCAGCGCGAGGGTACGCGGGATGGGCGTCGCGGTCATGACAAGAACGTCGGGCTCGCGTGCAACTTCGTCTTCCGGCGCTCCCGGCGCTTTCTTCATCAGCTTGAAACGCTGCAACACGCCGAAGCGATGCTGCTCGTCGACAATCACCAGCCCCAACTTGTCGAACTCTACCGTCTCCTGGATGAGCGCATGCGTGCCGATCACCAGTTGCGCGTTGCCCTGTGCGATGTGGTGGCGTACCAGCTTCTTGCGGCCAGCTTCCTGCGAGCCGGTGAGCAGCACGATGCGATAGCCCGCCGCCTCCAGAATCTTTCGCGCCGAAAGATAGTGCTGGGTCGCCAGAATTTCCGTCGGCGCCATCAGCGCGACCTGGTAGCCGTTCTCAATGGCGATCACCGCAGCTTCGAACGCAACAATCGTCTTGCCCGATCCAACGTCGCCTTGCAGCAGCCGGCGCATCGGTGCGGGCTCTGCCATGTCGGCGGCAATTTCTTTCAGCACCCGCTTCTGCGCGGCTGTCGGGTGAAACGGCAGGATGCGCTTGATGGCGGCGCGTACACCGTCGTTGATCGCGAAGCCAATTCCAGTTTGCGCGCGCATCTTGCGCCGCTTCAGTTCCAGTCCGAGCTCCAGGAAAAACAGCTCTTCGAAGATCAGCCGGATGTGCGCGGGCGTGCGCGCGGCCTGAAGGTTCATCAGGCTCTCGCCGACCTCGGGCCAATGCGCCTGCCAGAAGGCGGTGCGTCGATCGATGAGCTGCATGCGGCCGCGAACCGCTGCCGGAATGGCGTCGGCAATGTCCGGCTGCAGATTTTCCAGCATGGCGTGAATGACGCGGCGAAACCAGCGTGTGGTGAGGCGGCCGTTGCCGGCTGCTTCGTAAATAGGAACGATGCGGCCGACCTCGAGTGACTGCCACTTCTGTTCATCGTCGTTGCCGCCGCCCTGGGTCTCGCCCGGATCGTGGAGAATTTCGAATTGCGGCTGAAGAATCTGGAAGCGATGCCGGCTGCGATCACCCGCTTCGACTTTGCCGTAGAGCGCGACCAGCATGCCGGCGCGAAATTTGTCTTCTAGATACCTCGCGTTGAACCAGATGCATTTCAGGGTGTCGCGTCCCTGTCCGACCGTCATCTCGAAGATGGGCATGCGGCGGGTGCGGAATAGTCCGAAGGTGCGCACTTCCGCGATCACGCTGGCCATCTCGCCCACGCGCAGTTCGCCAATGCCGCGCGGATTCAGCCGATCTTCATAACGGAACGGCAGGTAGTAGAGCAGGTCCTCGACCGTGCTGATGCCCTTCTCCAGCAGGATCTCGGCAAAGCGCGGGCCGATGCCTTTGACGTATTGAACGCTGGTGGAGAGCTCGAGCACAGGGATGATGGTAAATCACTCGCACTTCGCAATTCGCTCTTCGCTCTTCGCTCTTCGCCAGAACGGGTACGGGGTAACGAAAAGCGGAGAGCGAATAGCGAAGAGCAGCTTTTTGATGGCATCAAACCATCCGTTTCCGGTGTCCAACCTAGTACGTGCTGCGACGACTGCTCAAACAGACCATTGCCGTGGTTGCTGGGAACCTTCTGTATTTATTTGTATTGATGCCGCATTTGCCGGCCGCGGGACAGCACGTCCCGGGACGGTTGGATCTGGGCTTGATCGTGGATTTCTGGCTTTGCGTGGCCTTGTATGGAGTAATCGAGTTGATCGATCGCCGCTGGAGGCGAGCCGTGTAGGGTGTGCCGCTACTCGTCGGCTAATGATATCAAACGAGAGGTAGGAGTCCTTCGACTCCGGCGGCAAAGTCGCCCGCCTGGGCTCAGGATGACACTAGTTACGAACAGAGGGTGCCCCGTTCTAGGCTTGCTGTTGGCCTGGGGCGGGCGCTTGGGCTGGGCGGGCCACTTGGCGAGAGCGGGCCGGACTCGCACTCCTACTGCTGGAATCCCTTCATCATCTGCTGCAGGTCGAGCTTCTGTTGCTCCATCTGCTTCTTCAGTTGCTCCATCTCCTGCTGCATTTGCGGCGTGAAATTCTTCATCGACTCCTGAATCTGCTGCCGCATCTTCTCCACGTCCTGCTGGCTCGGCACTGAGACCTGCATCTGTTGCTTCATTTTGTCGAGCTCCTCCTGCGTCGGCATCGACGCCTGCATCTTCTGCTTCAGCTGGTCGATGTCCTGCTGGCTGGGCATCGACCGCTGAATTTCGGCGCGCATCTGCTCCATGTCCTTCTGCGACAGCTTCGACGCCCCGGCCAATGCCTTCGACATCTTCTGCATTTCCTTCTGCTGGGCCTTCATCGACTTCTCGATGTTGCGGCGCATCTCCTGGATCTCTTTGTCGCTCGGCATCGCTTGCGCCATCTCGATCTGTTGCTTCTCGATCTCAGACCTCATCTGCTCCGTCTGCTCGCGAACCAGTTGCGCGTCGGTATCGAAGTTCAGCATGTCGCCAGGCGAGAGCCGCGAAGTGTCGCCCGGGCCAGGAACGTTCATGGTGAAGTTCCATTCCTTCCGCTCGCGCCAGATCTGAACCGTTACTTTGCCCTGCGAGTGCATGCCCCGCTGCCAGTCGGACATATCGTGCACGTCCAGGTTGTTCACCTTCAGGATGACGTCACCGGCTCTGAGTCCAGCTACAGCAGCCGGACTGCCACCTTCCACCGACCGCACCAGCACGCCGCGACCGTGGGTTACGCCGAAGTATTCCGCCAGTTGCGGGCTCAGGCTTTCCACCACCAAACCATGCCGCTCAGAGAGAAGCGTGAAGGACGGAATATCGAGATCGGGAGCAACCGCGCGCGGAGGACCGGGCGAGGCCAGATTGTTCGTTGCATTAAAAGTGTGTGCACGCGACATCACGTTCCAGCTGCCCAGCGTGACTTTCACGTCCCGGCGCTGTCCGCTGCGCATGATGGTCAGCGTAATCGTCTTCTGCGGAGGAGTGACGTGGATCAGGTTCTGCAATTGCTCCGGACCGTCTACTTTGGCGCCGTCAAAAGCTAGTACCACATCGTTCTCCAGCAGACCAGCATGACAGGCAGGACCATCGCGATCCACATAGGCGATGATTGCGCCCGAGGGAGCTTGCAGCTTCAGCGCGGTAGCGCGCTCCGTGGTGACGGCTGTCACCTGTACGCCCAGATACGCGCCGGAGTGCGCTTCGGGCCAAGGGGGCGCGCCGGTAGCGGCTGCCATGGCCGTCAGCATCGTGACTGCGGCGAATACGGCGAGAAACGATTTTGAATTGCGATTACGCATAATGCTAACCCTGATTAGAAATCGGATCCCTGGTGGACGGCTCGCCTGCCTGGAGCCGCCTCGCCCAAATTATTTCCTGGCCATGACGGCACGGCTGAAGCCGTGCCCTTTCAAAGCTTACTGACACCTGCGCAGAGCAATCTGGCCGATCGTGGTCCGGATGCGCAGCATGGGACCGCCGCCATTGATCGCGCCCTCTACCCAAACCGATCGCGGACTGAACTGCCCACCCTGCCAAGTGACGTTCAGGCTGGGGAAATCCGTGACCACCCCCTGGCCACTGGCCATGTCAGACTGTGCATGGACGCTGACCCCTTCGTTCGGCGCGAAGCAGACCTTCACATCTCCCGAAGCGGTGTGCAGAAACGAATCGGTCACGCTGCGATTGCCCACAAACTCCACCGTGATCGGGCCTGCCCCAGTCTCCACCTGAGCGCCGCGGCTCAAGTTGAACAGTTCCACGCTTCCGCCACCGGTGGTCACACGCACCGGACCGCTCGCACTGCTCAGACGCACACTGCCGCCTTGCGTATCGGCCTGAACCGATCCCTCCACGTCTCCCAGATACAAGTTGCCACCGCCACTGGTCACGTGCAGATCGCCCATGCACTTCTGAATCTGAACGCTGCCGGCGCCGGTTTGAATCGTCGACGCATGCGACGAGCCGATATAAACGCGTCCGCCCCCTAGATTGACTTGCGTCTGGCCGCCGACGTTAGCAACTCTCACATCCGCCGCACCGCTGGTCACGGTGAAATCGTTGGCCAGATTGCCGCCTTCGATGTTGCCGCCGCCACTGACAATCTTCACCGGACCGGCCAGATCGTTCAGCTTGATCAGTCCCGCGCCGGTCGAAGCCACGATGGTCGCGCCAATCGAACTGAAGGACAGCGAGCCGCCGCGCGTATCGACTTTGACCAGGGTCAGATCCCGCGGCACCTGCAGAATGAACTCCGCGCCGAATCGGACCAGATCCTTGCTGACCACTTTGCCCTGAATGGCAGCGCTTTCGCCTATCTTGGCCGCCGAAATGTGCATCTTCTCGAACTGCTTGCGCGCCATCTCCTGCGTGGGCGCGTACGAACGCTTGCGAACCGTATACGTGATCCGAGGCGCATTCCCCTGCACATCCACCGAACCCAGATCGGTGAAAACATGCAGCTCGCGCGCCATGGGAAGCGTACCCGTCATCTCCTCCACCCAGGAATTGCCGTCGCGATAAATATGCGACTGCTGCTGCGCCCATACCGGAATGGCAACGCTGAAGATCACCACCAGGGCACCAAAGCAAAAAGGCGATTTTTTTAAGATGCTGCTCTCCGTTTTTGCCT
The DNA here is from genome assembly GCA_963698845.1 of uncultured Acidobacteriaceae bacterium. Lineage (GTDB taxonomy): Bacteria > Acidobacteriota > Terriglobia > Terriglobales > Acidobacteriaceae > Bog-257. The sequence continues at coordinate 151,368 of CAVOSH010000002.1, read as the reverse complement.
CTGGCCTTTCATTGTGGCCCTCTTTCTGGTTACGTTCGCCCATTCCTGAGAATCGGTTCCTTTGCTTAATCAATATTGGGCATCGAGCTCAGCTCCCGCTGCGACTCGGTGCGAATGTAGGCGCTGGGATCTTCCTTCGCTAGTTGTTGCAGCGCCATGCGCACACTGCTGTCGGCGCGCACCGGCTCCAGGGCCTGCAACGCACCGCTGCGTACACCCAGGTTGCTGTCGTTCAACAGCGCTTCCAGAACCGCGTTGCGAACCCGGATGTCCTGCTTCACATACTTGCTCAGGCCGTCGAGCGTCTTCATGCGCACGCCCGGATTGCTATCGTAACGCAGCGCGTAGGTCAGCGCCTCGCGCACCTGCGGATCATCCACTTTGCCGGTCAGCATGTCGACTGAGTCCAAGCGCACGCCGGAATTGTTGTAATTGCTCTTGGCAGCGAATGCCAGCATCTCCTGGATCTTGGGATCGCTGGTCGTGCCTTGCATGGAGTCGGGAACAATGCGCTGGTAATTAATCTGGACTTGATCGGAATCTGGTTTATGGTCGATGGAGGTAATGCCGCCGATGGAAGATTCCACTGTAGGCTGATTCGGAGTGGGCCGTGTCTTGCCTCCCACAACGCGGTACATTGTGCCCAGACCCGAGCCGAAGCCGCCCATCAACAGCACCGCGGCCAGCGCCGGCGAGAACTTCACCTGCCGCAACCACGCGGTCGGGTCAAAGGCCAGCCGGTGATACCACGACCGGTTCTGCTCCGCCGTCTCCAATGACTCCTGCAGCCGCATGCGCGCAGCCGCCAGAAAGCTTGCCGACGGCTCTTCCACCGGCAACACACTCATCTGCGCCTGAAATTCCTGTTGAGCTGCCAGCTCCGCCGCACAACTGGTGCAGCGCCGGATGTGCTGCTCCACTTCATGCCGCGCATCGTCGGCCAGCTCGTTGTACAGGTACAGACAAATGTTCTCTTGTACCCAATCGCAATTCATAAAAAGCCTCTAGCTCCGAGCCACTAGCTTCTAGCTTTCGCTCAATGGCCCGCTTAATTAAATTTCATCAATACCTGACGTATGCCACCCCGCTTGCCTGGCACTCATCGCCTGCGCGTAAATCAAATCTCAACGGCAGCGGCCCGTCAGCTCGAAGCTCGCGGCTCGAAGCTCGCGGCTTCATCGCATATCCTTCAATGCCGCCCGCAACTTTTGCGTGCCGCGGAACAACGTGTTCTTCGCGGTCTCTTCCGTCGTATTCAAAATCTCGCCGATGGTGCGCAGCTTCAATCCCTGGTAATGCTTCATCTCGAAGACCATGCGTTCGCGCGGCGTCAACTTGGTCAGCGCTTTCGCAATGCGCCCTCCCAGCTCGCGGCGCATCAAGTCCTTCTCGGGACTCGCCCCTGCGCGATCGTCGGCCACCGAGTCCATCAAGTCGTAGGTGCCGCCTTCAGAGTCGGTCGCGATCGCCGAGTCTTCCTTCCGCACTTGCCGTTTTCGCAGCAGATCCAGACAGAGATTGGTGACGATGCGGTAGATCCAGGTGTAGAACGAACACTCAAAGCGGAAGTTGTTGATGTTCCGGTACGCCTTGAGGAACGCTTCCTGGTAAATATCCTGCGCATCCTGCTCGTTGCGGGTCAGGTGGTAAGCCAGGCGCAGCACGGCGCTGTCGTACTGGCGTACGAGATCCTCGAACGCGGCGCGATTGCCGCGCTGTGCTTCCCGGATCAGCTCCGTATCGTTCATTCGGCTTCGGGCCTGCCCCACTACATTCCCTCGCTCGGAGGGTATTGCGGACGCCGTCTCCTGCCACGCCTCAGGAGTACGGAGTACCGGGGTTCCCGCACCGCGTCGCTTATCCGCGGGTTGGGCTGCAAGTCCCGGGCCAACCGTGAGGGGAACTGCTACCGCTTCGGCCGGCATGCTGGTTTCTACCTAACCTTTGCAATTGCAAACCAATTCTTGTGTCTGCAACTACATAGACGCGCGCGGCAGGAAACCGTGAGCGAATTATAGCTCCCGGTTCTACTTACGCGGGAACCGGCCCCGCGGTTCTGAGGAACGCAGTTGGCATTTGGTTTCCTCCGTAGGAACGAAACACTTATTCACCACGGAGGACACGGAGAGCGCGGAGGAAAGCTTGGAAAATCAAACCTCCGTGTTCTCTGTGTTCTCCGTGGTGAAACGCCTTAGCTAAGTGGAAAGTGCTAAGTGCTAAAGGCCAAGGACTTGACCGCTTCGGCTTAGCTAAGTACCCTTACCTGAATGAGCTACACCGTCCACCAGGCCAAGACCAACCTGTCGAAGCTGCTCAAAGAGGCGGAAGCCGGGCAGGAAGTGATCATCACTCGCGGCAAGGAGCCGGTGGCCAAGCTCATTGCTTTGAACCCTCTGCAGCGCGTACCCGGCAGCATGAAAGGGCAACTTGCATCAACTCCGGACGCCTTCGATCCCCTGACCGACGAGGAGTTGCGTGAACTAGGCTTCGAGTAGCGGCCCGCCGACAGCTAACTCTCCTTCGCCCAAAGAAAAAAGGCGAAAGCACTAGAGCTCTCGCCTTTCTCGATCTTACAAATCCAGTATAGCACATTCGATGGGTATTTTGGCACGTTTTCGCAATTTTATATTTCCCTACGGATGTGCAGCTTAACTCGAATCGTATCACTTTTGTGGTCTTGACAGGCTATTTCCCAACGCGGGAATCAGCTGCCTCTTGGTCGGTTTCCGCCGTCGGATTATCATGGCCAGAGATCCGGAAAGGTGGGGAGCCGTGAAAGTCTACTTGCGAACCTGCGCCCTGTTCCTGGTGCTGACGCCCCTGGCTGCCTTTGCCGGCAAGCCCAACTGGATCAGGCACGCCACCGGCTTCGCGGGACAATGCCAGTCCGGATGCCCCTCTCTGCACATCGTCGCTCCCGACAAAACCACCACGGTCGAGGTGCTTTACCAGGAAGGCAGCGCTTATCTGCGCGTCACCCATGCTGGCAAGCCGGCGCGCGAGATTCACGACGTATTCACCAGCCCGCGCAACGATCTGCTCTGGGCGCCGGACTCGAAAGCGTTCCTGGTCGACGCCGGGGAAGGCATGACCTCGCCTGCCTTCGTCCAGGTTTATATGCTTGACGATCCGCAACTGCGCTCGCTCGACGTCACCCACCTTGCCGCTCAGGACATGGTGAAAACCTTCCCGCCCTGCCAGGCGCTGTTTATCGATCCAGATGCGTGCCGCAAGATTGAATCCAACCCCGACTACAACCTGACGGCAATCACCTGGACGAAGGACTCGTCGGCGCTGGTGGTGCTGGCGCAGGTGCCCTGCACCTCAAACTTCGGCGGCATCAGTTGCCAGTCGATGGGCTACGAAGTGGAAGTACCCAGCGGCAACATCCTGAAGCGAATTCCCCCGGCGGAGTTCCGCAAGGAGTACCAGAAGTTCATGGAGCAGAAGTACGAAATCCCCGAGCCGCCGCAATACGTCGCCCCACTGCAGGGGCGATGAAGGCCGGGTAGTGCTGGCTTTCAGGCCAGCGTTGGGAAGAGGCTGCCTTCAGGATGATGTTCGGGTAGTGCCGGCCTTCAGGCCAGCTTCCAAGCTCCCCTCACAAGCTTGTCATCCTGAGCGGAGCGTCCGCCTTGCCTTTGCGATTCGCGCCGTTTGCGAATCGCGCGGACGCGAAGTCGAAGGACCGCTATAGTCGGAATCCATTTCCCGTCGATCGTCGCGTCATCGTGAGCGCAAAAAAACCGCCTCCAGCCGGCGGCACCTCTGCCACCGACTAAAGTCGGCTCATGTTCCAAAATAATTGGCCGCAACGCGGACCGGAAGGTCCGCTCTACCCGAACGAGTGCGCCGAGTGCGCGCCCCTGCAAAACGCTTCCGGCAAAAACGAGTCGCCAGTCGCTGCTTACGCTTCGGCGCTGGCTTCTTCGGTCACTGCCGGAGCGGCCGCCTCTTCGCTGCCGCCTTCCTTCAGGATCTTCACCTTGATCGGCACGCTGACTTCCTTGTGCAGCTTGAGCGATACCTGGTGGTTGCCCACGGTCTTCAAGGGGTCGGTCAGCTGAATCTTGCGGCGATCGACGTTGAAGCCTTTGCCTTCCAGTTCGCGCGCGATGTCGGACGAGGTGACCGAACCGAAGAGCTGATCATGCTCACCGGTCTTGCGCGTAAAGCTGAGCTCAACGCCGGCAAACTGCTTCGCCAGCGTTTCGGCATCGCCCTTCTCGCGGGCCAGGCGGCGCACCGCGGAGGCCTTCATCTGCTCGATGACGGCGCGGTTGGCCGCGGTCGCCTCAATGGCGAGCTTGCGCGGCAGCAGGAAGTTGCGGCCATATCCTTCGGCCACCTTCACTACGTCACCGCGGGAGCCGAGCTTATCTACGTCTTCTTTGAGAATGACTTCCATTGTCGAAACTCCATCGGGGCTGAAGCCCCTCGTCTCTTGTATCGTCCCTGAAGGGACTCGACCTGTTAACTCTACCCACCCAGCACTCCGCTTCGCTTCGTACTGGGCTAAGGTTATGCCGTCCCACTGCGTGGGACTCGATACCTGGCAACCATCGGGTGCCCCATCCTCGTCGCCCGCCTTCGGCGACAGGGTGGGAGCAACAATCAGAACCGCCGGGGAGCCTGCAATAATCCCCTACGGGACTTGGTCCGTTCGCTCCGTCCAGCCGCGGGTGCCCCGTTCTAGCCCGGTTTTGGCTAGGGCGGGTCCGGCGATGTGGCCGAGCCTTGGCTGCCTCACCAGTCAAGTTCAAACCGACAACTGATAACCGGCAACCGACAACGTTTCTACCGTCCGCCGAAGGGCAGCAGCGCGATGTTCCGCGCCTGCTTGATCGCATCGGTCAGGCGGCGCTGGTGGGGCGTGCACACGCCGGTCAGACGCCGGGGAACGATCTTGCCGCTCTCCGCCACGAAGCCGGACAACAGGCGCACGTCCTTGTAGTTGATCCCGTCGATCTTCTCGACGCAGAACTTGCACACTTTCTTGCGGCGAAAGAATTTCCGTCCGCCTTCACGAGGACCACCGGGGCCGCCGCCGGGACGTCCTCCGGGACGCGGGCCGCGAGGACCACCGCCGCCTTCACGAGGTCCGGAGCCGCCGCCGCCTTCGGGGCGGGACGCCGGTGCGTCGCTGGTCGGAGCCGCTGATCTGATTGGTTCGTCTGCCATGATTCTCCTTCGGGCTGTGATGAGCCCCAAACTTTGTCTCGAGAGCCGGAGATCCGACCCCGGGGCTCAAGCCCCTTCGAGAAGAAATAAATCGCTCGCGGCGCAGCTGAAGCTGCGCCCTTCCAAAACGTTTACGCGCTGACCGGAGTCGTCTCGGCGCCTTCAGCCGGAGTGTTCTCGGGTGCGGGCGCTTCCGGAGCCGGGGCGTTAGCTGCCGCCTCGGCTGCTGCCGCTTCCGCCGCAGCCGCGCGAGTTCCCTTACCGCGAACCTTGGTGTCGCGAATGGCCTTGATCTTGGCCAGGCGCTTCTGCTCCTCGTCCACGCGCACGGTGATGAATTTGATCACCGGCTCAGCCACGCGCAGGCGGCGCTCCACTTCCTTCACCATGCCGCCCTCGCCTTCCAAGGTCATCAGCATGTAAATGCCGTCCTGGAATTTGCGAACCACGTAGGCCAGCCGGCGCTTGCCCATGCGCTCTACACTCTTCACCGTGCCGCCCGCGCCGTTGACCTGGGTCTCCAGGTTCGAGATCAGTTTGTCCTGGTCCTCTTCCGGCATGTCGGGCCGAACGATGAACATCAATTCGTAAGTACGTTGCATTGTTTCTCCTAAGCAACTAGCCGCTAGCGATTAGCAACCAGTGCCGATCTTCAAAATCTATGAACCTCGGGTGCCCCGTTCTAGCCCAGGTTTTGGGCTAGGGCGGGCTGCCGTCCCTACGGGACTTGTGCCCCTGGTGACACCGACAACCGCGGGCTTACGCCCACGGCTAACTCAAAATCACGCCCTTCGGGCTCAGAGGCACTAACCCCTAATCCCTATCCTCCGGCCCCTGCTCTTCGGGCTTGCGATTGAACCGGTTCATCGCCGCCTGCAATCCATCCGTCAGAATCACTCTGACAGCGTCAGACGCCTGCTCCAGAACCTCGCTTACCGTTTCCAGCTGCGCCTTCTTGAACTGCGACAGCACATACCTGGCGCCGTCGCCCACCGGATGATCCGGCCCAATTCCCAGCCGGATGCGCGTGAACTCCTGCGTACCCAGTGCGCCGATCACCGACTGCACTCCGTTGTGTCCTGCCGAGCGGCCCCGCGGGCGAACCCGCAAAGTGCCGAAGGGCAGATCCAGTTCGTCGTACAGCAGCACCAGATCTTCTTCCGGCTTGGCCTCGTACTCGCGTACCAGTTCGGCAACCGAAGCGCCGCTCAGGTTCATGAAGGTTTCCGGCTTGGCCAGCACCACTTCGTGCCCGGCAATACGCGTCCGCGCCGTCTGCGCGCGGCAGTGACGATTGTTCACGCGTACGCCGCACTCCTCGGCGATGCGGTCCACCGCCAGGAAACCCAGGTTGTGCGGCGTGAACTGGTATTCGATGCCCGGATTGCCGAGCCCGACGATCAGCTTCACAAGCCTTACTTCTTCTTCTCGGACTTCTCGGCCTTGGCGCCCTTGTCGCCACCCTCGGCAGCTTCGCCCTCGTCTGCCTTGCCCTTCTTGATGACTTCGGGCTCGGCCGTGGTCGCGGCAACCTCGACGCCTTCCGCCGGAGCAGCTTCCACAACTTCCTTGACTGCGACGACGTGCGCTACCGTCTGATCTTCATCGGTGATGAACTTCAACTTGCCACCATGCGGCAGATCCGCCACACGAATCGAATCGCCAAAGTTCAGGTTGCTGATATCGGCGTCGATGTGGCCCGGAATATCGGCCGGCAAGCACTCGACTTCCACCTCGCGCAGAACCTGCTCCAGGATGCCGCCCTGAACCTTCACGCCCGGGGCTTCGCCCTTCACCGTGATGGGCACGCTGACGCGCAGGACCTTGTCCATGGCGATGCGCTTCAGGTCGACGTGCAGCAGCGCGCTCTTGATGGGCTCGTACTGCCAGTCCACGATCATCACCTTGGCGGTGTTGCCGTCGAGGCTCAGATCGAAGATGGAGTTGTGACCCTGCTCGGAGTTCAGGATGCGCCGGATCTGTTTAGGATCGACAGCGACCGGCTGTGAATCCTGGCCGGCGCCGTACACCACCGCCGGAATCAGGCCGCTCTGGCGCAGCCGGCGAGCGTCGTTCTTGCCGCCACCTTGCCGCGGCTTGGCTTCTACATTTTTTTCTGCTGTTGCTGTAGCCATAATCTTTTCCTTTACAAAAACAGTCTGCTGACTGAAGTCTCTTCGTGAATCGACTGAATGGCGCGTCCGATCAAGCCGGCAATCGACAGCACTTTGATCCTCGGCTCATTGCGCCCCGCCTCAGTCAGCGGGATGGTGTTGGTTACAACCACATCGGCCAACACCGAATTCGAAATTCTCTCGACTGCCGGCCCTGACAGCACCGCATGCGTGGCGCAGGCATGCACCTCGCGCGCTCCTGCTTCCATCAACGCCTGCGCCGTCTTCACCAGCGTCCCGGCGGTATCGATGATGTCGTCGAGGATCAGACATGTCCGGCCCTTCACATCGCCGATCACGTGCATGACCTCGGTCACATCCATTTCCACGCGGCGCTTGTCGACGATGGCCAGCGCCGAATCCATCTTCTTGGCGAAGAAGCGCGCGCGTTCCACGCCGCCTGCATCCGGAGACACCACCGTCAAATCCGGAAACGCCTGTTCCTTAAAGTGCCCGACCAACACCGGCGACGCGAACAAGTGGTCCACCGGGATATTGAAAAAGCCCTGGATCTGCGGCGCGTGCAGATCGACAACTAATGCGCGATCGGCGCCCGCGGTGGTCAACAGATCGGCCACCAGCTTCGACGAAATCGGAACCCGCGGCTTGTCCTTGCGGTCCTGCCGGGCGTAACCGAAGTACGGAATCACCACCGTGATGCGGCGAGCCGACGCGCGCTTCAACGCATCGATCAGCAACAGCAACTGCATCAGGTGCACATCCACCGGATCGCAGGTGGGCTGCACCATGAAAACATCGGCGCCGCGTACGTTCTCCTCGATCTGCACGTAGGTCTCGCCGTCGGAGAAGCGCTTGATACATGCCTTCCCCAGCGGCAATTCCAGAAAAGTGCAGATATCTTTGGCCAGCGCGTCATTCGCCGTGCCGGAGAAAATCTTCCAGCGATCATCCTGCCGCGTTCGCTGAGGCTTCTTCTCGCTCAGCGGTCGCTGATCGGCAACCGGACCCTGCTTTGCGCCGGCCCCATCGGCCAGGCGCCACGACTGGAGGAATTACGCTCAGTTTTCGTCGCTGCATCCATCGCATCAATACCCCGCTTCACCTGGTTTGGTTGTACGCCGGGTTGTTGTTAGCTGTCAGCCATCGGCCGTCAGCTTTCGGTTCAAGCAATTGCAAACTTTGTCCGACCCAAGTCATCGGCTTCGATCTTAGGTGTCATCCTGAGCGCAGGATCGCGTTCGTTTGCGATCCGGAGTCGAAGGACCGCTACCACAACAAAACCTGCCGTCCCTACGGGACTCGCCCCGTTTACTCAACTCACCCAGCGCTGAAGCGCTGGGCTAAGCTCTTCCGTCCCGCTTCGCGGGACTTGATCCTGGCGAACTCGGAGATCAAACCGTCACCACGATCTCAATTCGACCTTGTGATCCTGACGACGAGTTCTAACCCTGATCTTGCAAACTCCCCGCCTGATTCGGGGTTGCAACCTGACAACTGACAACTGACAACTGACAACTGACAACTGACTTTTGGCTGGGCGGCTAGGATTCGAACCTAGACAAAGTGCTCCAAAGGCACTTGACCTACCATTAGTCGACCGCCCAGTGTTCGAGCCGTCAGCTCTCAGCCGTCAGCTCGCTCTGCCCCGTTCGCTCTTTACTCAGCTGCATCCCATATCAGGGCGTCATCCTGAGCGGAGGATCGCGCCTTTTGCGATCCGGAGTCGAAGAGCCTGCCCCGAGCGAAGCCGAGGGGACCCCCTATCGCCCCCCAATCCCTGCCGTCCCTAAGGGACTTTAATCCTTGTACTTTGCCTACCCAGCGCTGAAGCGCTGGGCTAAGCTCTTCCGTCCCGCTTCGCGGAACTCGAAACTTGGTTAACAAGCATGAAGCCGCCAGCAACTCCTAGGGCGCTCAAGTGTTGCAAGCTCAAAGCTCAAAGCTCAAAGCTCAAAGCTCATAAAGCTCAAAGCTCAAAGCTCAAAGCTCAAAGCTCAAAGCTCAAAGCCTTCCAATACTCATCCCGCGTCAGCGTCCTGGTGCCGACCGCCGTATGTCCGGCGGCACTCATGCGCTGGGCGGCGGTTTGCGCTTCCTGCTCCGAAGCGTACAGCCCGTACATGGTTGAGCCGGACCCGGACAACGAGGCATAGCGCGCGCCTTCGCGCAGCAACATTGCCTTTACCTCACGCAAATCGGGATACTCAGGAAAGACGACCTTTTCGAAGTCGTTTTCGATCCCGGCTCGGACGAGGTCGAGAAGCGGTGTCTCGGCCCGGTCCCCGCCTCGTGCGGGAACACCGGATGCAGTCTGGGCACCTTGGCCCACCTGCGGAAAGCCTGCGCTCAGCCAGGCAAACACACTTTGACTGAACTGCTCAATTGTACCTGTGGCCGAAGCCCCGGTCAATCCAGCCTCCAGCGTGTTCAACTCGTCCCAGCGCACGAAGGCCCGTGGCGTCGACACCCCAATGGCCGGAGTGACCACCACGACATGCAGCGGCGGCAGGTCAGGCAGGGGAAACACTTCTTCCCCGCGCCCCACCCCCAGCACCGTTCCACCGATCAGGAACAGCGGCAGGTCGCTGCCCACCTCGGCGGCAATGCGCAGCTTGTCTTGGGGCGAGAGCGTGACACCCAGTGCGCGCTCCAGCGCCAGCATCGTCGCCACGGCATTGGACGACGCCGCCCCCATGCCGCCCTGCACCGGCAACCGCTTTTCGATCTCGATGACCACCTGGCCGCGGGTTGCGTTTTGGATTTCCTGCTGCAAGCGCGCCGCCTGCGCCGTGCCGTAAAGATCGCCGCCTATTGATTTGTCATCCCTAGGGAGCGAAGCGAGTCGAGGGATCTGCGCTTCGCCCGCGCCGGCAACCATCTTCCCCTGCTGAACCACCCGCAGTACTCGCTCAGCAATCTTGTAGCAGGTATTGGTCTGGTCCAGCGGCACCCGCGGATCGTCGCAACGGATCTCGATCCCATCGCCACTCAGGATGTCGACGCGGATCACATCATGCAGCGCCAGCGTCTGGTAGACGGTGCGCAGCTCATGAAAGCCGTCCGGCCGGGCCGGCCCGATCTTCAGCCCGAGATTGATCTTCGCGAATGAGGGGATGGCAGGCATAAGGAGTTGTCAGTGGTCAGTTGCCAGTTTAACAAGCAGCCTTGCATGGAAATGTCATCCCGACCGGAAGCGGCTACTGTTGCCGCCGGAGCGGAGGGATGCGGTTCTGCTTGCGGTATCTCAGCTGACCGAATACGTTAAGCACCCAACATTGCGATGCCCAAGTCCCGCGAAGCGGAACGGAAGAGCTTAGCCCAGCGCTTCAGCGCTGGGTAGGCGGTGATTTATTGATTCGAGCCCTCCTGGGGGGCGACAGGTTCTTGCTGCGGCAGCGGTCCTTCGACTCCGGATCGCAAAACCACGCGATCCTGCGCTCAGGGTGACACTCTCGCGGGTTGGGAACGTAAGTGTGGTGCGGGTCAGCGCTTCCGCCCCGCCACCACCCTCGGAATTCCCTGCAGGTCGGGCACCACTCTCACCCCCTCCCACAACGTGGGATCCAGCAAGCCGACCACCGCGTCGCGCATCGAGTAGCCGATCTCCATCGCCAGCCAGCCTCCGGGCTTCAACGCCAGATGCGCCTGCTCGATCAGCGGGCCGATGATGTCGAGTCCCCGCTCGCCGGCGAAGACCGCCATCTGCGGTTCGAAGTCGCGCACGGATTTCTGCACCTTGTCGGCCTCGTCGAAGCCGACGTAGGGCGGGTTGCTGACGACGAAGTCGAAGTTGCGGAAAGGAGAGCCTTCGCGGGTAGGGGTCCCTCGACTCCGCCCGAGGCGGGCTCCGCTCGGCATGACACGCAAGGTTGATGCGGCTTGCCCATTCTCGCTCGGGATGACACTCTCATTTTGAATTGGCGTAAGCACGTCGCATTGCGCGAATCGTACCCGCCCGTCCAATTGCAACCGCGCGGCATTGGCGCGGGCGATTTCCAGCGCGTCGGCAGAGAGATCCACCGCGTAAACCTCCGCGCGCTTCAGTTCATGGGCGAGCGCCAGAGCGATCGCGCCCGATCCGGTGCCGACGTCAACAATCTTCGCGAGCGGCAACTCGCGCGCCAGCTCCAGCACGGTTTCGACCAGGTGCTCGGTCTCGGGCCGCGGGATCAGCACCGCCGGCGACACTACAAAGTCCAGTCCCCAGAACTCCTGATGCCCGGTGATGTACTGCGCAGGCATGCCCGTGCCGCGCAGTGCGAGCACTTCGTCGTAACGAGCTTCTTCTTCCGGCGCGAGTTCACGCTCGGGATGCGCGTAGAGGTAGGCGCGATGCACGCCCAGGATGAACATCAGCAGCACCTCGGCGTTCAGGCGAGGCGAACCCACCTCGGCAGCTTCCAAGCGATCGATTGCCGAGGTCAGGGCTGGCTTGAGTTGCATAGAGAGGTTCGCCCAGTTGTGCCGTCGAGGGCAATTTTATACAGGTGTCATCCTGAGCGCAGGTGTCGCCGCTTTTGCGACAGCCGGAGCGAGGCGGACGCTACGCTCAGGATGACACCAAAAGGAAAATGCGAAATCGCTCGGCAGCACGGGTGCCCCATCCTCGTCGCCTTCCTTTGGCGACAGGGTGGGCTAAACGATCACGCCATCACTTCCGACTGCTCCTTCATCTTCTCCGACTGGAAGTGCGTGATCAGCGCGTCGATCATCGGCTGAATGCGGCCGTCCATGAACTCCGGCAACTGGTGTGCTGTGAAGCCGATGCGATGATCCGTGACGCGGTTCTGCGGAAAGTTGTAGGTGCGAATCTTTTCGCTGCGGTCGCCCGAGCCCACCTGCGCCTTGCGCTCTTTGGCCAGCGCGTCAGCCTGCTTCTGCTGCTCCATCTCGTACAGACGGGCACGCAGCACACGCATTCCCTTCTCGCGATTCTTGATCTGCGACTTCTCGTCCTGGCAGCTGACTACCGTGTTCGTCGGCAAGTGCGTGATGCGTACCGCCGAGTACGTGGTGTTCACTGACTGGCCACCCGGGCCTGAGGAGCAGAACGTGTCGATGCGAATGTCCTTGGCCTCGATCTTAATGTCGACATCCTCGGCTTCGGGCAGCACGGCGACCGTTACGGCCGAAGTGTGAACGCGGCCCTGGGTTTCGGTCGCGGGCACGCGCTGCACGCGATGCACGCCGCTCTCGTACTTCATGCTGGAATACACCCGCTGGCCTTCGATAAGAGCGATAACTTCCTTCAGCCCGCCCACGCTGGACTCCGAGCTCGACAGCACCTCGACCTTCCAACGGTGCGACTCGGCGAAGCGGTTGTACATCCTGAAGATCTCGGCCGCGAAGAGTGTGGCTTCGTCGCCGCCGGTGCCGGCGCGGATTTCCACGATGACGTTCTTTTCGTCGTTGGGATCCTTGGGAAGCAGCAGGACCTTCAGCTCTTCCTGCACCTCGGCTAGCCGCTTTTCGAGCTTGGCCATCTCTTCGCCGGCATAGGCCAGCATCTCGGGATCAGTCTCGCCCTCAGCCAGCGCCTTGCTCTCGGCGATGCCGCGCGTGAGGTCTTTGAACTCGCGATACTTTTCCACGATTGGCGCGATTTCGCTGTGCGCCTTGGCGGTCTTCTGGTACCGCTGCGAGTCGGAGACGATGTCGGGCGAAGCCAGAGCCTGGTTCAGCTCTTCGTATTTCGATTCGAGTTGTTCTAAGCGTTCAAACATGGGTTCAACCCTATTGTACGGAAAGGTGAATTGTTCGTTCGTAAGTATCTTGGGGTGTCATCCTGAGCGGAGCGCCCCGATTTTGGCGCAAAACCAGCGCTGCTCCGCTCAGGATGACAATTTAGAAGTGGGTATAACTTTTTAGCGGGGAGCCCCGCTAGGCAATCACCAGTTCGCCGCCGCGCTGCTTTTCCAGCTCCATGGCCTCGTTCAGAGCAGCAATGGCGGTCTCTACCTGGTCGTCCTCAGGAGGCTGCGTGGTGATGCGCTGCAGCCACAGGCCGGGCTTGGTCATCAGGGCAAACAGCGACGAGCCGTGCTTAGCGGCAAAGCGGATCAGCTCGTACGACACTGCGGCGATCACCGGCAGCAGCGCCAGGCGCGAGGCAAAGCGTCCCCAGAACGTCACCGCCGGGACCAGCATGTAAATGAACATGGCGATCAGCATCACGGTCATCAGGAAGCTGGTGCCGCAACGCGGATGGAACGTGGTGTAGGCCTGCGCGTTCTTCACCGTCAGCGGATCGTTATTCTCGAAGGCGAAGACCGTCTTGTGCTCGGCGCCGTGATAGCGGTACACCCGCTTGATGTCGGGCCACAACGAGATACCCCAAATGAACAGCAGAAACAGGCTGATGCGAATCACGCCGTCGACTACGTTGAACAGGATCTGGTTGCCGAACGCCGGATAGTGGTTCTTCAGCTTGGTGGCCGCCAGCAGCGGCACGAACTTGTACATGAAGACAAAGAACCCGAGCGACAGAATCACGTTGACGGCGAGTACCCAGCCGCTGACCTCAGTCTTCTGCTCTTCCTCGGGCGACAGGTCGCCGAGTTGCACGTTGGCCGAGTAGCGCAGCGCGCGGAAGCCCAGCGCCATGGCATTGCCCAGCGTCATAATGCCGCGAACGAACGGCCATGCCATCCACTTGTGCGTATCTGAGCCCTTCTCCAGCGGCTCGGAGTGCGTCGCCAGCGAGCCATCGGCCCGGCGGATGCAGATGCCCCACGCATGCGGCGAGCGCATCATGACGCCTTCGAGCACGGCCTGTCCGCCGACCAAGGTAGTTTCCTCCCCGCTCTCGAGAGCCGGTAAGAGTTGGAGGGCAGTCAGAAACTTCAGGTGGCGGAGCAATGAACGCATAGGGATTGGATGTTCCTCGATAGGCGAAGACGCACAGTATCGCTAGTTTAGGGTAAGCAGCCGGAAGTTCTGTGTCAATCGGGATTGCCCGCGTCGCAGCCTTGGAGGATTCGCAAGCAACACCTCATATGAAAACGTGCCGCAGAACCACTCGCGGCGGGAACCGTCGCCGACGGCCCGGAGAAGCTGTTCCCGCCTGCGCTGTTCTGCGGCACTGCGCCGGCCATTTGAGGCTGGGGCCGACGCAATTCAACAAACATTCGCACCACAACACGCACCGGTAAAGTTAGCGAGCCACGGCCCGTACTCCGCTCCAGCGCGCCTGCATCGATTTAAACGCGACGGCCTGGTACAGCGCCGCCAGGCCGACCAGCGCGTAGACCGCCGAGCTCAGCACCGAGGTCTGTCCAAAGTGCATGCCGAAGATGGTCGCGACTAAATCGAAGTGCGCCAGGCCGACCAGCCCCCAGTTCAAGCCGCCGACAACCAGCAGCACGATTGCAACTACATCCAAGGTTTTCATCGTCATTTTCCTTTTCGCTCTTTAACCAGAGCCGGTTCAAGGGTGAATTTCCCGCTTGCGTTTTCGTTCCGATTGCTTAACTATAGAGAAAATAAATTGTCCTGAGGAGCAAAACCTCAGACGAAGGCCGGTTGTTGTAACTCTCAGGCACAAACCGCCGCCAGCTTTTCTCAAGGGGAAAAACCGCCATGTTGAACCAGACGATCATCGATGGACTGGAGCCGTATCGCGTCGGCGAGAAGATCCGCACCCTGCGCTTACGCAAGAGCATGGGACTGGTGGAATTGGGCCAGCACACAGGCTTGTCGCCGGCCATGCTGTCGAAGCTGGAGCGCGGCAAACTCTTCCCCACGCTGCCGACATTGCTGCGCATCGCGCTGGTCTTCGGGGTCGGACTGGAGCACTTTTTCACCGACGAACGTAAGCGTCACGTAGTGTCGATCGTGCGCAAAAAAGAGCGTCTACGCTTTCCCGAGAGTCCGGGCGGAGGGCCGGTGGCCTATCACTTCGAAAGCCTTGATTTCAAGACCACCGAGCGCAAGCTGAACGCGTTTTATGCCGAGTTCGAGGAGGTGCCGGCCGAGAAAGTACGGCAGCATCATCATCCCGGAATCGAAGTGCTCTACCTGATCGCCGGCAGACTGGAGTTGACGATCGCCTCCGACGGCTACCAACTGTCGGCGGGCGACGCTATCTACTTCGATTCGAGTGTGCGCCACGGCTATCGCCGCCTGAGCAAGACGCCGTGTACCGGAGTAGTCGTGACCGCGTAAAGGACGCCCGCTCTAGTGGCTGTCCGAGGGCTGGCTGTAGACGGTCACCGCGGCCCGGCGCGCGTAAACCTTCCGTGTTCGCCGGTGTAATAGTAATAGGCGCGGCCTTCGTAGCTGATGGTCTCGCACTTGTACTTCCTGGCTTGCGCGGCGGTCATAGCCCGCAATTTTCCGGCGCGCTTGCGACGCCGTCGGGCCATTGCGTCGGGCGCAACGGGTACACGCGATACTCGTAGCCGCCGCTTGCGCCTGCCACTTGTCTTTGTCCTGATAGGTCTTGTTCTGGTCCGGGCTGGCGACGGTCTGGGCGCAGGCGGGCGAGACCGGCGCGCTCAGGCCAAGCGCAGCCAGCAGGGCGAACATAGCGATCGATCGTTTCTATTGCTCCTCCGCGGGGTTTGGATGCAGACAGAGCTGCTCGCGCTGAGGGTTTTATGTGCCGACAAGTTTGGCTTGGCCGCCCAAGGGAATGCAACCAGAAATTAAGCGGCGATCCCAGGTTAGGCCAAAAGCGGGCCGAACCTGAGGCACCGTCAGTTGCTTCGCCAAAAGAGGGCCGAACCCTGGGGCACCATCAGTTGCTTCGCACCATCAGGTTGCTTTGCACCGTCAGGTTGTTTTAGCCGGCGTAAATCCGTCATCGCTCCAGTCTTCGCTGCCCACGCCGTGATGCACGGCGAACAGGCCCGCGGGATCGTATTTCGCCTTCACCGCCTGCAAGCGTGGATAGTTCGCGCCCCAGAAGGACTGCTGCCATCCGCTCTCGAAGAAATTACTCTCGGAAACGTAGGCTGCGGGAACAGGCGCGACTTTGCGAAGCTCGCTCATCGCGGCATGCATTTGTGCGGCATCGCCGCGCGCCGGCGGTAATCCGGCTCGTGCCCCGGAACGCCGGGAATCGCGCGATTCGTTCCTCCGGCAATGATGGCCAGCGCAAAGGCGTCGAGCACCGCGGGATTGGTAGCGGTGTCGCGGGCGGCGGCAATGGCGTCGGCGGGAGCGCCCGCCAGTCCCTTGTTGAAGTGCAGCTCGACGTCCCAATGGCGAGAGCACTCAAACAATGCGTTGGCCAGCGCATCCTGAGAACCGCTTTCCAATAAAGCTGCCGGCAACCACTGCGACTCGTAGCCATACAGCACCTGGCCGGCCTGGCCGCCGTCTCCGGTCCACCACACGTCACTGGCGCCCGATCCGGGCCTTGGGTCCTGCGTCATGACGCCAGGAGCAAGCTTCTGCATGAAGTCGGGGTTCCACAGATTCCGCGCGGGAAGGCTCACCAGAATCGGATCCTCCAGCTGGCTATAGTCCTTGGGCGAGCGCGCCACCCAATCCAGAAACGGCTGCCATACGGCTTTCACCTGCTGCGCTTCGAATCCCCGGTGAACCATTCGGATCTGCAGCACGTTGTCAGGCTGGATATGTGCTTGTTCGCCCCAGTGATCGTTGAACAATTGCTCGCGGTAGAAGGTGACGAACTGGCGAACCAGGCGACGGTAAGCCTCGTCCGACTGGGCCTTGATGTCGAGATGGGCGGCTCCGGAAAATTCGGGCAGTTCACGCATCCGCACCGTCACCCTGCTGATTACGCCGAAGCTGCCGCCTCCGCCGCCCTTCAGCGCCCAGAACAGGTCCGGATTGGTGCAGGCATTTGCGATGCGAACCTGGCCGTCTGCCGTCACTACCTCCGCTTCCAACAATGCCGCTGCCGCCGATCCGTAGTGCTTGGAGAAGCTGCCAAAGCCACCGCTTTGCACCAGGCCGGCGACGCCGACGGTAGTGCAGCCTCCGCCCTGAACGTACTGGCCCGCCTTGGTGGTGACGGCGTCGTAGGCATGGATCCAGATCACGCCCGCGCCCATGGTCACTGCGGGTTGCGCTGCAACTTTGCCCGCGCATCCCTGGGGAACGAAGTCCTGGTGCAGGGCAATGTCATTCAGGTGGCGGGTCCAGATCAGCAGTGAGTCCGGCGCGCAAGACGTGCCCTGGTAACTGTGGCCTCCGCCTTTGACTACGAGACGCAGTTTGTGTTCGCGGGCAAAATTCACGCCGGCGGCGATGTCCTGGGCGCTCTCGGCTGCGACCGCATAAGTGCTGGGCGCGGTCGTCCAGGCGTCTACCCATCCGAACGTTTGGGTAATGCCGGGCTGGTCGCCCAGATAAAACGGATTGTGCAGGTTCGCGAGCAGGCTCTTGAGCGAGCCCGGGTCGTCGATGGCTGTCTTGTACGCGGGCAGTGGCGACTGCACCGGGATAAGCCGCCCGCCCACTTGTTTCTTCAGATTGTCCCAGGCAGCGGCACTGGGCCAGCCGGGATCATTGAAGCGTACACGCGATTTCTTGAGGGCAGCGGCAGGGAATGCGAGCGCGTCCGGTGAAAGCCGCGACAACAGCGGCGCGGCAGCCAGGTACTTCAACAGGGTTCGTCTGTCCATCGGTATCGTCTCAAATTGAGGATGGGCCGAATGCGGGGGCCGTGAGAGACAGTACTATTACACGGTTTCGCCGGGGAGGCTAGCGGCTTTCAACTTGAGGCGGTGCACTCGTCGCCGTTCGGTGGACGTGGCGCAGGTGCGAAGATTCGTGTGCCTCAGCTGAAGAACCGGCGCGTCAACGATGATTGGTCAGGGAGCTGGAGGAACTTTCGGGAGGCGCGGGAGAAGCTGAGGTAGCCCGAACCACCGTCGCTTTCTTAACGGCCGCGTCGGTGTTGGCCACAACCGTCTGCAGATCGAGCAGGAGGATCCGGCTGTCCGAGTGATAGGCCTCGCCCGAGGCGGTCTGGGCTTCGAAGACCGGACTGACCCCGTGCACGTATTCCTGGCTGCTGACCGATGCGGTCTCGGTAAGGTCGCCGCCAATGAAGTCGCGCTCTGCATCCACCTGGGGGTCGATGCGGTGATTGATCAGCCGCCCGTTCTTGGCGATCTCGATAGCGACATCATGCGTGGCGGAGCCGGCCCAGATAGGCGTCCCATTCTGCGTGTAGTTGGTCTTCCAGATGCGCAGATGATGACGGCGCGAGACCACTGCCTGCGGATCGGGCAGCGCGTAGGAATAATCCTGCACCCGGCCGAACAGGTAGAACCGCGCCATAGGAACTTGGGAATCGCCGGTTCCGTGCCGCATCAGGTGCCACACCAGGATCGGATTCCACTTGTCGGTCTGCACCCAGCCGGCGCGCTGAAATGCATCCTGCAATTCCTTCTGCTGCGCTACGAAGATCAGGTTCACCATGTCGCCTTCGCGGCCTTCGCCGCTGAAGACGCGGGGCGGCAGGTAGTCCATCATCTCGGCCAGGTCAGAGGTCGTAACCGTCGAGCGTGACAATCCGGCAACCTGCACCGACGCCGGACCCTCGACTTGCGCGGTAATCTCGGTGGTCTTCACGACTGTGCTTTCGTGTCCGCGGGTAAGAAGAAATACGGGAGTGGCCGGCAGGAAGATGATCGAGGTCGCGATCATTGCGCCCGCCATCAGCTTGGTGCGCGAACTGCCCTTCACGACCTTGCTGGCGCGCAGCTTCAGAATCTCACCATCGGCCAGCTCGACCGAATCCAGCCGCAACGAAATCTTGGCACCGATGCCGACAAAGCGTTTGCCCTTCACTTCCGTGATGGTGCCTTGCGCGATCGTTCCCGCGGGCACGAGCGTGTAGCCGCCCAGGTTCACGTCCTTGATGACGATGAAATTCAGGCGATCGCCCTTATGGGCGTGGTTCGACGACACGCTCTCCACCAGGCGAAGCTCAATGGGAGTGCCATCGGGAATCGTAAGCTGGGCAGTCGTGTCTTTGGCCTGTTGGGCCGAAACCGAGAGGGTGAGCAACGCAATGAGGAAAACGTAGACCGATGTCCCGCGGGTGTAGTGCGTAAGCAACGAAGGTGTCCTTCCTGGAGGCATGGTCTCCGGACCCGCGACAGCCAACGTTTCAGGCGCGACGGCAAGTTCGGTGATACATACTAACCCAGCCGGTTCGTCTGGATATGTTCAATTCTGCACACATCCCAATTACAAATCTGAAATAAATAAACTGGAGGTGAACAAGGTTGGTGGAACGAAACCAAATCACGGTCCAGGGTAGTAGCCCTGCTTTCGGAGTTAGATGCATCCTATCGATGCCGAGTCTATGCAACAGCTAGCTGAATTGTGCGAGCGCATCGCCGCAACCACTAAGAAGACCGAAAAGGTCTCGATGGTTGCCGAATATTTTCGCTCGCGCGAATTTAAGGACGCCGCAGCCTCGGCTACATTTCTTTCCGGCCAGGCGTTTGCGGCATTCGATGAGCGCACGCTGCAGATCGGCGGAGCGCTGCTCTGGAAGCTGGTGGGAGAGATCACGGGGGCACGCGACGCGTCGCTCACCGCAGCCTATCGGCGGCGCGGCGATCTGGGAGCGGCGGCCTACGACGTGCTGCTGGCTAAGGCGCCGGCGACTTCGACCATTACCCTGAGCGGGGTTCGCGAAACCTTCGACCGCATCGCCGAGACGCGGACGGCAGCGGCCAAGGCAGCCGTGCTCGGGGCGTTGCTGGAGCGCGCGACCGCGCTCGAAGCCAAGTACATCCTGAAGATCATTACCGGCGAGTTGCGCATCGGGCTGAAAGAAAGCCTGGTGGAAGAAGCGATTGCCAAAGCGTACGAAGAACCGCTGGCGACCGTGCAGCGCGTCAACATGCTGCTGGGCGACATCGGCGGAACCCTGCTGCTTGCCGCAGAACATCGCCTGCACGAGGCTCGCATGCGGCTGTTTCATCCCATCGGCTTCATGCTGGCCTCGCCGGCCGCCGACCCGGAAGAAGCCTTCCAGTACTTCGAGCACGCGCAGGTAGAAGATAAATACGACGGCATTCGCGCGCAGGCACACTGCGGTGCGGGAACTGCGCGGTTGTTCTCGCGCACGCTCGACGAGGTGACTGGATCGTTTCCTGAACTTGTCGGGCCGCTCAGCGATTTCACCGGCGAAGTAATTCTGGATGGCGAGATTGTCGCCTGGCGGCATAACCATAACGAACACGGTGGAACTGGGGCCCCCGGCGCGGCCGACGTTGGCGCGATGGGGTGGGGTCACGCGCTGCCCTTCGGCGAAATCCAGAAGCGGCTTGGCCGCAAGCAGGTCAGCCAGAATCTCATCCGGGAAGTGCCGGTGGCCTATGTCGTCTTCGACGTGATCTACGCCGGGGGCGAACTCATGCTGGACAAACCGCTCAGCGAACGCGCCACCATTCTCGATCGCGTCTTCGCCGGGGCTGAGCACGTTGCTCCCCGGCCGGTCATCAACTCGCAGGGCAACCTGATGTTCGAGCCGGAGATCGCCGAGCAAGCTGCGTCCGGCTGGGTGCTGCGCGCGCCGTCCATGCGCGCCGACTCGGTCGAACAACTGGAGGCATATTTCGAAAAGGCGATGGCACGCGGCAACGAAGGGTTGATGATCAAAGACCTCGCGTCGCCCTACATGCCCGGTCGTCGCGGGCGCTGGTGGCTGAAGCTGAAACGCGAGCTGGCAACGCTCGACGTCGTAGTCACGGCGGCGGAGTTCGGACACGGCAAGCGGATTCACGTACTCAGCGACTACACATTTGCGGTTCGCAAGGGCGAGGAACTGGTCAACATTGGCAAAGCATACTCAGGTCTGACAGACAAAGAGATTGCCGAGCTCACCGAATGGTTCCTGGTCCACACTACCGCCGACCACGGACATCTGCGCGAGGTCGAACCAAAGATCGTTCTGGAAGTGGCCTTCAACGCCATCATGCGCAGCGACCGGCACGACAGCGGCTACGCGCTGCGCTTCCCGCGCATCGTGCGATCCGCGAAGACAAGCTGCCGAAGGACATCGATACGGTGGAAGCAGTGGAGGAGATCTACAAGCGACAGCATGGAAGGTGAGAAGGCAGTAGGCAGTAGGCAGTGGTCAGTAGTCAGTGGCAGTAGGCAGTTGGCAGTTGGCAGTTGGCAGTTGGCGTTTGTGCGGTGCTGATCGGTATTAGCTAGCGGGCACAAAATAACAACGGGTGTCATCCTGAGCGCAGGCGGCCGCCTTTGCCGCCGGAGTCGAAGGACCCCTATAGCCCGGAGATTACCCGCGGCTCGTATCGTCGCGGCACACGCTGGAGCTACGCCGGCTGCGACACGTCACTGACGCTCCACCACGGATTACATGGCAACGGCCGAAGCCGCTTGCGGGCCGACACTCCGCGCAAACGCAATAATTCCGCAATCAACTCCAGCGCGATCGGCATCGTCCGCTCGACCACTGCACTTAACGCCGTGCTCACCTCGAAACTTTCCCCAACCACGCCCACCAGCAGCACATCCGCCGGACACACCTCCGCGGTTTCGGCCGCAAACAGCGTCTCCTGCAAACATGGCTGATGCGCGCTCAACCGCATGTTGGGCATGAACTCGCGCAACTGCTGACGATCGAAGGTGACGATCTCCCCCGGCTCGCCGCCGGACGATACGGCATCCAGAATGATCAAGCACATCCCGCCCGACGAGATAGTCGACGAAGTCCAGCCCCGGCGTGCCGATATCGATCAATTCGACCTCCGCGCCGAGTTCGTACTCCGCTTCCAGCCGCGCGATGGCGTGCGGTCCGAAGCCGTCGTCCTCGAGCAGAACGTTGCCCACACCGGCGATGAGGATTCGCGGGATCACAGTACCTTCACCGTCGCGATCTGCTTGCCCTCGGGATCGAAGGTATGGCACGCGCAGGCCATGCAGGGATCGAACGAGTGCACGGTGCGCAATACCTCCAACGGCTTCTCCGGATCGGCGATGGGATTGCCGATCAGTGACATCTCATACGGCCCGGGCTGTCCGCGATTGTCGCGCGGACTGGCGTTCCAGGTGGTAGGTACCACAGCCTGGTAGTTGGCCAGCTTGCCATTCTTGACTACCACCCAGTGGGACAACGTGCCGCGCGGCGCTTCGTGCGTGCCCACGCCCTCGATCTCGCCGTCGGGAAACTTCGGCGGGATTGTAGACCGCCGTGTCGCCGCTGCTGATGTTCGTCACCAGGTACTCCCAGTGCTTTGCCGGCCAGCTCTGACAACATGGCACAGCGGATGGCGCGCGCCACGTGCCGGCCCATGGTCGATTGCAAATCGTTGACCGTAACCTTACGTTTGCCGATGGCTGAAATCTTCGCCAGCGCCAGGTCGGTCCACTTCCTGGTCAGCGGATGTCCCTGCGCGTAGCCGATCAGCACTTGCGAGAGCGGGCCCACCTGCATGGGATGCCCGTCGTAACGCGGCGCCTTCACCCACGAGTACTTTCCGTTCTCTTCGAAGTCGGTGTATTGCGGCTGAGTCTCGCCCTGCCAGGGATGCTGCGGCTCGTTACCCTTGTACCAGGCGTGCGTCAGGTCCTCAGTTACGGCGTGACGGAATTCCGTGTCGGCCGCGGTGTAGAAGGTCTTCGCACTCGAGAGATTTCCGTCCATGATCACGCCGCCGGGAAGATCGAAGGCCGAAGCCTGCGCGTTCAGCGGCAGATCGGGGATCGCGAGGTAATTGCGTACTCCCCCACCGTAGGACATCCACTCCGGATAGAGCGCGGCAATGGCGCAGGCGTCGTTCAAGTAAACCTGCTGCACGAAGGGAATGACCTCATCCATCAGCGACTTGATGGTGTACAGGCGATCCATGTTCAGCGTGCCCTGGCTGTCCAGGTTGATGGCGTTCATCACGCCCGCCGACGGCGAGGTTCTGAATGTGCGGCGTCTTGCCGCCCAGAATGCCGACCACCTGCAACGCCTTGCGCTGATAGTCGAGCGCCTGCAAATAATGCGAGAAGGCGAGCAGGTTCACTTCCGGCGGAAGGTGCATCGCCGGATGTCCCCAGTAGCCGCTGGCGAACATACCGAGCTGACCGCTGGCCGCGAGACCGTTTACCTTGGCCTGCGCCGCGGCCAGTTCCTTGTCGGAGTTGTTGGTCCAATCCGAAAGCGTCTCAGCCAGCGCCGACGCGGCCTTGGGATTGGCGCGCGGGATGGTCATGATGTCGACCCAGTCCAGTGCCGACAGTTGATAGAAATGAACGATATGGTCGTGCAACGCGTGATTGATGAGAATCAGGTTGCGGATGAACTGCGCGTTGGGCGGAATCGGCAGCCGTAGCGCGTCTTCGACGGCGCGCACGCTGGCCATGGCATGCACCGTGGTGCACACGCCGCAGAAGCGCTGGGTGAAGAGCCAGGCTTCGCGAGGATCGCGGCCCAGCAAAATGTTTTCGATGCCGCGCCACATGGTGCAGCTGGCCCACGCCTTCGAGACGTTGCCGCCGTTCACTTCCACATCAACGCGGAGGTGACCTTCAATCCGCGTAACTGGGTCGATATTGATCCTTGTCGCCATAGCCACTCATTTGTACGTAGGGATAGATTCGCTTGTAATACTCTTCCAGGCCGTACCACTGTTCAACCGGCGCCGGCAAAATCGGCAGGCGCTTTACCGCCATAAAAAAAGAACGATGCAGGTCGAAATGAAACCGAGCGAGATCAGAATCTCGATGACCGTCGGCGTGTAGTAAGAAAGACTCCAGGGCCGGTAAGCAAACGTCGTGGGATCGAAGCGGTAGGCCATGCCGCCCAGCACCACCAGCACGCAGGACATAAACAGGTGATAGTGGCTCTCGCGGTATTTCTTCTGCCTCAAAAACAGAACGGGAACCAGGATGAGGAGCATCTCGTCCCAGAACAAGAAGCTGCGGAAGCCCGAATTGAACATCAACAGGAACTTGCCACGCAGTAGGATGTCGAGGAAACGAACAGCCGCCCACGGGATCGCCAGCACGACCACGATCTGGACCAATTCATCGAGGATCGACTGATCGATCGGCCGCTTCCACGCCAGGCAGCAAAGCATGACTGCGCCGATCGTCGTCGCTACGCCAATGAACGCCGCGGCCCACATGTAGAGCAGCGGCAGCAATGGAGTCTGCCACAGCGGGAAGACCTGCGTGCCGGTCAGCAGCATCAGGCCGCCGAGTGCCGACTGGTGCATCATGGGCAGCGTGTAGGCTAGTGCCACTACGTAGGGGTAGGTCACACGGATGACGGGGATTGTCCAAACCACCAGCCCGCGAATCGGCGGGAAGAAGTAATATAATTGCTCCAGGATCGGGGGCGTGTTCTCCAAAAACAGCGGGATCAGGCAATACACCGGCATGCACCAGAGCACTTCCCACATCGGCGACATGGTGTTCCAGCGCCAGGGCGAGAAGAGGTTCCAAACATTCCACGGCCGCGCCACGTCGGCGCCCAGCGCGATCAGGCCCATCAGGTAGATCAGAAAGCTGATCAGCAGAGTGATGCGCATGACGGAATGCAGGCGGCGCTTATGAAAAATCCAGGCCGCGATGCCGATGGGAAAACTGCCCGAGCCGAGCGCGGTCAGGGTCATCACGTTGAAGGTCTTCCAGATGCCCCAGGGATAGCCGTCGCTCAAGCCGGTTGCGGCGCCGAGGCCGAAGATCTGCCGGTAGAGCACCAGCGTAAAGCCGATGATGGAGAGCGCCGCGAGAAAGATAAAGTTCCGGGTGAGAATCGGCACCCCGAAAACCGGGACGCCGCGCTGCCAGCGTACAACGGCAAGTTCGCTTTGGTTATGAGTGCTCATAGCTGCGGTATCAATCCCGTCTTCTTCTGTTCGTCATCCATCTCAGCTTCGTGCTCGCGGAAGTTCTGCTTCAGAAAGCCGACGATGACGCCGTAAATGCCAATCGGCAGCAGGAAATACTTCTGCACCCGCTCGGACCACTTCAGCCAGTGGCTGGGATGTTCGTCCGCCGGCAACGAAGGCAGTCCCAACTTGTCGAAGCCCACGGCCGACAGATACAGCACCTGGGTTCCGCCCGCTTCCTTCTCGCCGTAAACGCGGTCTTCGAAATATTTGCCCGGCGTGCTCGAGATCCGCGTCTTGGCTTGCTTCAGCAGCACATCACGGCGTCCGAAGATCACCGCCTTGGTGGGACACACTGTGGTGCATGCGGGGTCCTGATCTTTGGCCAGGCGATCGCGGCAGAATTCGCACTTCACGATCTTGGCGTTGAGCGCTTCCCACTCGAACTTCGGAATCTCATACGGGCAGGCGACCTGGCAGTAGCGGCAGCCGATGCACTTCTCCGCCTCCCAGCCCACTACGCCGGTGGAATGATCTTTCTGCAGCGCATGAAACGGGCAAGCGGCGACGCAGAAGGGATCGAGGCAGTGCATGCACTGGCGCTTGACGAACGAGTAGGGACCTTCGCCGTCGGCCGGCTTGTAGAGCTTGATGATGGTCTTGGTAAACGAATTCAGGTCGATAGGCGACTGGTGCAGCGGATCCACGCGCGTGTCCGGCGAGAGCCCATTCTCACTGGCGCAGGCCACCACGCACGACTTGCAGCCGATGCACTTGGTCGCGTCATACAACATGCCGACGGCCTGAGGCGGCGCGGCTCAGATGTTCTTCCGCGAGCGCATTGCATCCCAGCGCGGCTGAGGCCGCACCCACGCCTCCGATTTGCAGCAACTGACGGCGAGTCAGCGACATGTCAGCGACCTCCGCCTTGCGGAGGTTTGGGCTTCGCCTGGGTGGGCTTCTCGGAGGAGAGCGGCGGCATGGTCTTCGGCGGCTCCGGCGGATGTTCGGCCGCGCCTTCCTGGCTGCTCTGGAATCGTTGTGCCGCGGTCCAGGCCGCGCCGACCGCCGATCCCACAATCAGTCCTGCGAGGCCGGTGGCGATGTGCGCCGGATGGCCCGGCGCCGGTGGCAATCGGAGGATAAGTTGCCGGAGGAGTGAAGTGGTGAACCGATGCCTGCTGGAAGATCGGAACCTTAAAGGCGACTTCCTTTTCGGTGCAGCCCACGCAGGGAGCGCCGATGCCGATGGGCCACACGTCGGGCATTTCGTTGAAGTGGCGGGTCGAACAGCCGGCGTGCGTGTCGGGACCCTTGCAGCCCAGCTTGTACAGGCACCAGCCGTGACGATGTCCATCGTCGCCGAAGACCTGCGCGAAGCGCCCGTTGTCGAAGTGCGCGCGCCGCGGACACTGCTCGTGAATCAAGCGGTCGTACGCGAACTTCGGACGGAGATTGTTGTCCAGCTCGGGCAGCGCGCCGGTGCGCACATACTCCAGCACCGTTCCCATCAGGTTGTAAGGATTCGGCGGGCAGCCGGGCAGGTTGACGATGGGCACGCCCTTGATGAGATCGGAAACGCCATTCGCGCCGGTGGGATTGTCGCCGGCTGAAGGCAATCCGCCCCACGAAGCGCAGGAGCCTATGGCGATGATCGCGCCGGCCTTGGCGGCGGCTTCTTCCAGAAGCTGCGTTCCGGGCTTGCCCGCGAGCTTGAAGTAGATGCCCGCGTCCTTGGTCGGAATCGAGCCTTCGCAGACCAGCACGTACTTGCCGGCATACTTCGTCATCGCCGAGGCGAGCTGTTCTTCGGCCTGCTTGCCGGAGCCGGGCATCAGGGTCTCGTGATATTCCAGGTCGATGATGTTGAGGATCAGATCGGCAACTCCGGGACGCGAGGTGCGGAGCAGCGTCTCGGTGCAGCCGGTGCAATCCTGGAAGTGCAGCCAGATCACCGGCGGCCGCTGCGCCTTCAGCAGGTCGGCGGCAACTTCGCCCGCCCACGCCTTTTTCGTGATCGACAGGCCGATGGGCGCGACGATCATCAGCTCGGTGCAGAACTTCAGGAAATCGCGGCGGGGAATACCGGCGCGGCGAAGCTGTTCGCCTATGGTTGAGGTATTGCCCTGGCCATCCTTGGTGACCATCGATATGTTCTCCGATCGGGAGTCAGCTGGCACAAAACGAACGTTCGAATTTCTTTGTGCGCTCCCATGCAGTGTCCTCTCCCGGCAGCAGATCGCAGTATGATGTCCGGCACAGGCGGACGTGATCTGTGTCACGGCGAGGTTGTTTTTGGATCACTTCCGGCGGGTCAGGCGAGAGAGGGTGGCGGTGACACCCTCTTCGGTTCAGGCTCAGGCGGGCCGCGATTTGCCTGCGGAAGCAGGGGCGGCGGCCTCTTCGCGGCGCGCTTCGGCGGCCTTTGCCGGCCTCACGCTCTGCGGCGGTTTCCGGCGCGAGCCGACCACGTCGCCAGCCGGGCCGCGCCGGCTGAGCTGCTGCTGACGGCGGTCGGGATGCGCTTCCCGAAGCAGCTTGGCCCTCAGAAATATCTCGCTCAGACAGTCCAGAGCTTCGTTGAACCACTGGCGAACCAGCGTCCGCGAGCAGTGCAGCATCTGGCTGACTTCATCGTAGGAGTAGTCGTAAAGGCCCAGCAAGGTGAGGACTTCGCGATGATCCGGGCCCAGTTTCTCCAGGCAGAGCTCGACGTCGCGAACGAAAACCGCCTGCTCCTCGAAACTGGGAATGGCGTGATGCGAGACGCGCGCGCGAAAGAATTCGCGGCCCAGCAGCGAAGAGACCCGTCCCACCTGCGACGAGATCTCGAAGAAGTGACGGATCAGCGCCAGGGTCTGTCCCCGGAAGCACACCACTTCCGGCCGGGGATCGATATTGCCGGCGAAGCCGGGGGATTCCACCAGCATCAGCTTTGCCCGGTAGGCTCGCAATCGCGAAACGTTCATTGCAACCTCCCCGGCGCCAATTCTGCTTCGCCTTTGAGCTGCAGCGGCAGTTCTTCCTCTGTCCTGGCTCTGCGCAGAAGCGGCCGGCGACTGGCGATGTCAGGGAGAAATAAATGTGTCAGAATTCGCGCACAAGATTCGCAGTAAGTGTCGGAAGAGCGGGCGCGACGCGTCCCCAACGATCCGGAGCGTTCGCAGTACTTGAGTTCATAGGTCCCTTGTTCCATTTCGTGTCCCCTTTGCCTGCAAAAAACCGAGCCCTGCGCCGCACCCCCTACACATCCGGGGAACGTACGCAGGGCTCGTTTCAGTTACGATGACCTGCTTTCGGTTATTCAGTTCATGAGAACGGGGCGGCCGGAGCGGGTGACCCAACTACGGAGATGATGGCGTGTTGCAATCTCCACTCCGCTGCCGGCCCTCCGGATTTTCAAGGAATCAACCGCTCATCCTCGCGGCGGGTGAAGTAACCCTCTTCATATCCGGATTTCAAAATCGTTCCGTTCTTCACGATCACGCTGAGTCGGCCAGAAAAGCGGAGACTATGGAGAAGCTTCTCGATCGCCGCCTGGAGTACTTCGTGGTGGCGCACCTTGCGGCGAAACTCAGCAAAGCTTGTATCTTCCATATTAAGTTCAGTGTCCCTCATTATTCCTTCAGTCGATGTAAGCCGCAGAACCGGGACACAATTCGACTCTGGCACGGGGAATCCCCACAGTCAACAAAAATGTTGCAGTATGCAGGTTACTAAAGTACATGTATTGCTTCTAGAAATAATTGCTCAACATGACGTTTCTAAGTCTGCAGGACCAGCTGCGTGATCACATTCGCTCCCGCATCCGCAGAAGAGAGCTGACCGGCAGCGGTCTGGCTCGGGCAGCGGGTTTTCCGCAGGGGCACCTCTCCAACTTCCTCAACTTCCGCCGCGGCCTCAGCCTGGAGTCCATGGACCGGCTGCTGCAAACCCTCGACATTGGCGTGATTGACCTCATCGGCAGCGACGAGATCCAGCGGCGCGCGGTTCCCTATGAGAGCGATCAGAACGTCGAGCAGGTGCCGCTGGTGGCGCTCGAGAACGCCCTGCGGGCGCGCTTTGCTCCCGAGCAGATCCTGGAAACGCGGGGCTTCAGCAGAAAGTTGCTGCGGCAGCTGAAGACCAGCCAGCAGCACCATCGCAGCGACTGGCGGCGTTTCGTGCTCCTCCAGCCGGACACGCCGGCTGCGCGCGAGCTCTTCTCCCGGGACATTACCGCCGCCACCGTGCTGATCGATCGGCACTACACTTCGCTCGCGCCGTATCGCCGGACGCATCCTAACCTCTATGCCGTGAACTTCGGGGAGAGCTGCCTGGCGGGGTATCTCGCCTTCGTCGAGGACAGCCTGGTGGTGCGCACCCGCGATCCGCATCGGCCGTTGCAGAGCGTGCGCATCACGGCGGGTCGAAGCTATGCGCAATACATTATTGGCCGCGTCTGCCAGGTTGGACTCGAAGTCTGACGGCGCGGCTCTCTGCTATGATTTTCGCTGTTACGTGAGGAGGCATTTTTATGGAGGAACATGGCGCCAGCGCGCCGGGAACACGCCGTGATCAGGACATCGCGCTCGACATGATGAAGTTCATTGCGGTGACGACAGGATATGGCCGGGCGGGCGCAGCGGCCGCTGGATTTCAGTCTGGGGGAGAATCCAAAGCCGAGGATTATGCCAAACATCTGCTGGATCTGTACGGGCAGTGCCTGACGGCGGTGCAGGGCAAGAAGTAGGCAGCTGTGTTCAAGCGGTTCGAGACAGGCTGCCAGGTCGATACAGGCTTTCGGCTTTCGGCCATTAGCTCTCAGCTATCAGCTCAACAATTCCTCCTGTCATCCCGACCGACGGCTTCAGCCAGCGTGGAGAGACCTGCTGTTTGTCCGCAGAGGTGAGATCGTTCCCGTGTGCTGTAAAGCAGGTCCCTCCACTCCGCGTCCGCCGATCCGCAAAACAGCGGATCGGAAAATCCTTGCGGACGCTCTGGTCGGGATGACACTCAAACTTAAGCGTGGCAACCCAAGGCTGGCGCCCTAGCCATAACCAACCCTTTTGCCGCCAATAACAATTTCTGATGACGAACTGCGCGTCTTCCCACGCCTGGCAGTGATCTACTGGACTGAGCAGGCCCGACCGTAACGGTCTGTCCGGAGTTCCGATGGATTCACTGCGCCCATCCCGCTGGAAGATCCTGCTTGCCTTCGCCATCGTGTATTTCGTGTGGGGCTCCACATTTCTTGCCATCCGCATCGGCGTACACGAAGTTCCTCCCTTCCTGCTGGCGGCGATGCGCTTCCTGCTGGCGGGCATTCTCTTGTTCGCGTGGATGCGCGCCAGAAAAACTCCCTCTCCGAGCATGAAGCAATGGGGCTCGGCGACCCTGCTGGCTGTTCTGATCTTTGTGATCGACTACGGGCTGGTGTTCTGGGCCGAGCAGACCGTCCCCTCCGGCATCACCGCCGTCATGCTGGCAACGATTCCGGTATTCATGTCGCTATCGGAGATTCTGTTTCTGGGAACGCAGAAATTCACCGCCCGGCTGGCTTTCGCGCTGCTGGCCGGAATCGCCGGCGTGCTGGTGCTGGTGAGCCACTCGCTGGGATTAGGCGAACAGCCCATCGCGGCTTCAGGCGCTATCGCGCTGCTGATTGGGTCGATCAGCTGGTCGATCGCGGCAGCGTTGTCACGCAAGCTGCCGCTGCCGGAATCCAAGCCCATGAGCTCGGCGGCGCAGATGCTCAGCGGAGGCGTGATGCTGGCCCTGGTTGCCGCAGCGCTGGGCGAGTTCCGCGGATTTCGTCCGCAGGATGTTTCGCGGGGAGCGTGGATTGCGCTGGCCTATCTCGTCGTCGCCGGATCGATCGTCGCCTTCACCGCCTATGTGTGGCTCATCCATCACGAGTCGCCGACCTTGGTGGGCACCTACGCATACGTGAATCCGGTGGTCGCGGTCATCCTGGGATATTTTTTCGCGGGCGAAGGTCTGGGGCTGCGAACGTTGCTGGGTACGCTGCTGGTGCTGGTCAGCGTGGTTGTGATCACCACCACGCCCCGGCGGCTCAGCAAGCCGCAGCCGGCGATTACCGAGGAGTACGCCACCGACCATACCGCGGCCGACTGACGCTAGCCCTTCCTACCAGTTGAACAATTCTGCGATTGTCATCCTGAGCGGAGTGTCCGCCCGGCCTTTTCCGATCCGCTGTTTGGCGGATCGGGCGGACACGTAGTCGAAGGACCGCTATTCGGGCTGGATGCCGATCGGGGCCATTGGCCTAACCCGCATTCGATCCCATTCCCGACTCAAGTCTCTCCATTGCGGATTAAGTCCTTCGATCAGAGCAATTTTTTTCTCTCGACGCCATCCCTTCAATTGCTTTTCACGTCGTATTGCCAAGCCCACATCGGTGAACCTCTCGTAGTACAGCAGACGCGTTACTTCATATCTCTCTGTGAAACCGCCGAATGTGTGGTTCTGATGTTGGCGAACACGGGCGACAAGATCGTTTGTCATCCCGATGTAGAGCGTTCCGCTGATGCTGTCCAGAATGTAAACGGAGTAGCAGCGCTGTCCTTGGCTCATAAGCGACCATGTTCAGAATGACAATTTGCGGTGGGCCAAGCAGTGATGGACGAACGGATACGGAGTGATATGGGTATAGGGGTCCTTCGACTGCGCTTGATTTCATAACGACGTTGGCTCGATCGGCCGAGTACTCTGAGTTTGTGTAAGACCAGGGGCTCGGGGAGGGAGCCAACGCGATGTTGATTATAGGTTGTGATTATCACCCTGGGTTTCAGCAGTTAGCGATTTTTGATACGGCAACCGGCGAAGTGAGCTACCGGCGCTTGCCGCGGGCCGAGGTAGAAGAGTTTTACCGCGGCCTGAGCGAGCCGGCGCTGGTGGGCATGGAAGCCTGTGGCTTCACGCTGTGGTTCGAGGAGCTGCTGGCCGAGCTGGGTCATCGGCTGTGGATCGGAGACGCAGCGCGGATTCGAGCGGCGGTGGTGCGCCGGCAGAAGACGGACCAGCGCGATGCGGATCACATTTTGACCTTGCTGCTGGAGAAGCGTTTTCCGCGACTGTGGGTGCCGACGGCGGAAGAGCGCGATGTGCGGCAGTTGCTGTTTCATCGTCATGCTCTGGTGCGATTGCGGACGCAGGTGAAGAATCAGTTGCACGCCATCGCGCTGAATCAGGGGCTGCAGAAAAAACGGCAGCTATGGACGGAAGCCGGGCGGGCGCAGTTGCAGAAGCTGGAGCTGCGACCTTATGCGGCGCAGCGGCGAGCCGAGTCGCTGCTGCGGCTGGATGGCTTGGACCAGCAGATCCGGGAGTTGAGCCGGCAAGTGGTCGCTGAGGCGGACAAGCGCAGCGCGGCTCGGCTGCTGATGAGCCATCCCGGAGTAGGTCCGCAGACGGCGCTGGCCCTGGTGCTGAGCCTGGGTCCGGTGGAGCGGTTCAGCAATGCCAAGAAGGTGGCCAGCTATGTTGGGCTGATTCCTTGCGAGCACAGCTCGGGAGGCAAGCAGCGGCTGGGACACATCAGCAAACAGGGGTCGCCGCTGTTGCGCTTTCTGCTGGTGGAAGCCGCACAGAGCGCGGCCCGCTACGATGCCGAGCTGAAGCGCATGTATGTGCGTTTGAGTTTGCGGCGCAGCCGGGCGCAGGCGAAAGTGGCGGTGGCCCGGCGACTGGCGACACGGTTGTACTGGATGCTGCGCACGAGTAAGAACTATGCGCAGCTGCTGAGCAGTGGTGCAGGCGAGCCCGAGTCATCCTGTGGCACGGTTTAAGAGCCGAGCGCTTGAGTGAGCAGCCTGCCTCCCGCCGCTGCGAGGCGGGAGTTCGAAAGCAATCCTGGCGGACAACGCCGAATAGATGGGTGGCGAAGCTGCTGCTTTCGCCCGCAGATTGGAGACGAGCCCCTGGTCAGGAAGTTTCCATGAGAGCGAACTGGCGCATCTTTTGTGCGTCGCCGCCCCCGTATGCCTTGACAACGCCAACGTCGTTATAGACAGGATGACAATCGGAAATTGTTTTCGCCGAAGGCTGCTGCGGCGCCCAATCCCACACTCCCTCCCGCTGATTTAGAATCTCCTGCGAGGGTGGCAATCATTCATGGCGGCAGTTACTTATCTTGAGGCAATCCGGCAGGGCATCTGGGAGGAGATGGAGCGCGATTCGTCCGTCTTCTGCATTGGCGAAGACATCGGCATTTACGGCGGCGCGTTCAAAGTTACCGACGGCTTGATCGACCGCTTCGGCCCCGAGCGCGTGGTCGACACGCCTATCTCGGAGATGGCGATCATCAATGCCAGCTTTGGCGCGGCCATCACCGGCATGCGGCCGGTGGCCGAATTCCAGTTCATGGACTTCATCGGCTGCGCCTTCAACCAGATCACGAACCTGCTGGCCAAGGCGCATTTTCGCTGGGGCGCACCGGTTCCGGTGGTGGTACGCGGCCCCTCGGGCGGCGGCGTTCACGGCGGCCCTTTCCATTCGCAGAATCCTGAGGCCTATTTCGCGCACACGCCCGGGCTGAAGGTCATCTGCCCGGCCAGCGCCTATGACGCGAAGGGGCTCATCAAGTCGGCCATCCGCGATAACAATCCAGTACTGTTCTTCGAGCACAAGTTTTTGTATCGCCGCATTAAGGAAGAGCTGCCCACCGAGGACTACACCGTGCCCATCGGCAAGGCGCGTGTCGCGCGCGAAGGCCATGACGTCAGCGTCATCACCTACGCGGCCATGGTTTACACCGCTCTGGAGGCGGCGGAGATCCTGGCGAAGGAAGGCATCTCGCTCGAGGTCATCGATCTGCGCACGGTGCTGCCACTGCACCGCGACGCCATCCGCGAGACCGTCGAGAAGACGAATCGCGTGATCGTGCTGCACGAAGATACCAAGACCGGCGGCATTGCCGGCGAGGTGGCGGCCATCATCAACGAAGAGTGCTTCGATTCGCTGGATGCGCCCATCGTGCGCATCGCGTCGTTCGATTCGCCGGTACCATTTTCGCCGCCGCTGGAGGAGGTGTTTCTGCCGCGAGTGGAAGATGTGGTGCGCGAGGCGAGACGCTTGAAGCGGTATTAGAGTCGGTTGTCGGTTGTCAGTTGTCAGTTGTCGGTTGTCGGTTACTCCGGCCGGCGTCAATCCGGCTAGCGGCTGCCTGGTGTCATCCTGAGCGCAGCAGCGCCCGCTTTTGGCGCCGCGGAGTCGAAGGACCTCTATCCCTAACCATGCACCCATACCGGCCATAGCGGTCCTTCGACTGCGTTCGTCGGCTTTGCCTCCTCTCTCCGCTCAGGATGACACCACTAGGTTCAATCGCTAACGCAATCTTGCTGCGCTGGATGACAATCTTGTGCGGGGACATCGGTTTACTCCGCACCCCAGCGGCATCCCTGGTGTCATCCTGAGCGCAGCAGCGCCCGCTTTTGGCGCCGCGGAGTCGAAGGACCCCTATTCCTAACCATGCAGCGTACCGGCGATAGCGTCCTTCGACTGCGTTCGTCGGCTTTGCCTCCTCTCTCCGCTCAGGATGACAATTCAGAGAGGTGGCAAGCACTCCGCTCATGACAATTCGGAGTAAGTGTAGAGGAGCCGGGTTACTCCACTTCCCAGCCGCCGCCTCCGGGAGTTTCCACGCGAACGCGTTCACCACGACGCAGGCGCGTGCTGCCTTTGCTGGGTAATTCCTCTTGCGATCCGTCGGCACGCAGGATGGTGGTGCGGCCGGGAGCGCCGTCTGCTCCGCCGTTCAGTCCATAAGGCCGCGTCTTGCGCCGGTCCGAGAGCATGGTGACTTCGGCGTCGGTCAGCATCTCCATCTCGCGCACGATTCCGTCGCCGCCGCGATGCTTGCCATCCCCACCGCTGCCGGCACGCAGCGAATATTGCGTCACCCGGAACGGATAGCTGTACTCCAGCGCCTCGGCCGGCGTGTTGAGCGAGTTGGTCATGTGGGTGTGGACGCCGGAGACGCCGTCGTGCGCGGGGCTCGCTCCAGAGCCGCCGGCAATCGTCTCGTAGTAGGCGAACGGAACAGCTTCGCCGGCGCGCCCGTCCATGCCGCCGATGGTCAGGTTGTTCATGGTTCCCGACGATGCGGCGGGAATGCGATCGGGCAGCGCCTGTGCCAGCGCTCGCAGCAGAACGTCGACGATGCGCTGCGAGGTTTCGACATTGCCGCCCGCGACGGCGGCGGGAGGCCGGGCGTTGACGACCGAGCCCGAGGGAGCGATGAGTTGGACGGGACGCATCAGTCCGGCCGTGGCGGGAACGTCATCGCGCAGCAGGCAGCGAAAAACATAGAAGCAGGCGGAGTAGGTGATGGCCTCAACCGCGTTGATGCTGCCGGCGACCTGCGGCGAGCTGCCGGTGAAGTCGACGATCACCGGCTTCGCCTTGCCGCCGCGCGGAATCGTAATCTTCACGGCAATACGGACCGGCTGCGTCGGTGATGCCGTCGTCGTCGAGAAAATCTTCCGCTGCATACGAGCCGGGCGGCACGGTCGCGAGGAACGCGCGCATCATCTGCTCGGAGTAATCGAGCAGAGCGCGGCCGGCGCGCTGAACGCGCGCCAGTCCGTAACCGCCGGCAAAGCTCCCGCAGGCGCGAGATTCCGGTATGGCAAGCCGCAAGCTGCGCGCGCAGGTCGCCCTCGCGCTCTTCGGGAGTGCGCACGTTGTTCAGCAGCAGGGCCAGAACATCGCGATCGATCTCCCCGCCGCGAACGATCTTCACCGGCGGAATGCGTAAGCCTTCCTGATAGATCTCGCGGCATGGCCCCATCGATCCGGCATAGGTCCCACCGACGTCGGCGTGGTGCGCGCGCGCCGCGACATAAAAGTCAGGAGCCGCCACCTCATGCCGCCCAGTGACATTTCGCTGCGTACCGCGCGCACCGGCAAACGTGCGTGCCCTTCCGCGCCACAAACACCGGCGCGACCACGGTGATGTCGGGCAGATGCGTGCCGCCGCGAAACGGATCGTTGAGCATGGCAACATCGCCGGGCGCCAGCGTCGAGTTCGTCGATCGCAGCGCGCACCGACATCGGCATCGAGCCCAGGTGCACCGGCATGTGATCGCCCATGGCCAGCACTTCGCCCGCAGCGGTCGAAGAGCGCGCAGGAATAGTCGCGACGCTCCTTGATGTTGGGCGAAAATGCGGTGCGGCGCAGCGCAGCGCCCATCTCTTCGGCGATGGAATGGAAGAGATGCTTGAAGACTTCCAGCTCGATGGGATCGGCGCGCATGCAGGCGAGTGTACCGCGACACATCAGGCGAATGCGCTGCCGAGCGAGATTGCTCCAGAATTTGTGCATCACCACAAAACTGAGAGCTGCGCAAGAAAATTTTGTACGATTTTTGTTGACATTCCATGACAGTAACCGCAATATCTTGCGTAGCTGTATTGCCCATGCAAGATATTGGGCTAGTTGGCTAAATTGGGCCCTTCAAGGGGAAAGTTTCACAAGTTCTACAAAGGAGGCTTTAACTATGGCAACGAAGAAGAAGGCCACCAAAAAGGCCGCCAAAAAGAAAAAGCAGTAACTGAATCGCGGCGAGGCAATAGGCCTCGCTCTTTTTTTGTCTAACGAAAACGGCCTCCGCAATGTGGTATCGCGGAGGCCCTTTCCTTTTGGCGAAACATCCTCGGTTTACGGATGCCCCTCCAGGTGCTGGATCGCAAACCCCATTCGTCGGCTGGGTCGGCAGCGGCGGCACCGTCAACATCTGCGGTGAGCTGAAGTCGAAGAAGCCGTT
This sequence comes from uncultured Acidobacteriaceae bacterium, assembly GCA_963698845.1. Lineage (GTDB taxonomy): Bacteria > Acidobacteriota > Terriglobia > Terriglobales > Acidobacteriaceae > Bog-257. The sequence continues at coordinate 114,498 of CAVOSH010000002.1, read as the reverse complement.
CTGCGGATCGGTCATGTCACCCGCGGTGGCATCGCGCTGGGTTAACGGCGGAACGTTGAAGCGGGTTTCGATCAGCTTCAGGATCGCGGTGTAGTCCATGGGCAAGTGCGACACGTAGTGCGGCTTCACCCAGGGCGAGATCACGATCACCGGCACGCGGAATCCGGTCACGTTGAACAGGCCCTGCTGATCGTCCGAGCCCAGATCCTGCGGCGGGAGATCGTCCGGCGGCGTCGCCAGGATCGGCCCCACGTGATCGAACAGGCCGCCGCCTTCATCGTAAGTCAAGATGAACGCCGAGTCCGGCCAGGCGGCGCTGTTGAGCAGCGCGGTGATGATGTTCTGCACATCGGACGGCGCCGGTCTGAATGTTGTTGTCGGGATGCTCGTCCAGTCCGGTCGCGCTGCCGCGCTCGATGAAGACCACTTGCGGCAGGTTCTGGTCCGCGTTCGGACTGGAGAGGATGCTGTAGTACTCCTGGATGTTCCGCACATTGCCCTGAATCTGCCGGGTCATTCCAATCGGCCCAGTTCGCCAGGAAGACGCTGTTGTCCTGATAGTAGTAACGCCAGGTGACATGCGCGTCGTTCAGCGCGCGGAAGAACGTTTCTACCTGCCAGGCGGGATCGCTGGGACTCTGCGGCGGGAAGGCGTGTCCGTACGAGGTGGCGGAGAACAAGTACATGCGATTCGGAACCGTATTCGCCGGAATGGGCGAGTACCAGGTGTCGCTGGTGGCAAACTGCGCGCCCAGTTCGTAGTAGAACGGCAGATCGGTCTGATCGTAATAGCCGAGCGGCCGGGAGTGCGTCGGATCGTACTGATCGCCGCTGCCTCCCGACAAGGTGGTGTCGAGGAAGCGGTCCATCTTGTACTGCGAGCTCTGGCGTCAGGTTCATCCAGTCGTTGCCCACCAGGTCCATGTCGTAATGCGTCTCGTCCCAGGAGGGCGAGAGATTCTCGATACAGACGGTGCGGGCGTGGAACGGTCCGAAGGATTGGCCCTGCGGATTTTTGATGGTGTAGCCCGGCGGCAGGGTGTGCAGATCGTTGACGTCGCTCATCTGCGCGCCCGGGATGTGATCGACGTTCACGCGATAATTCGCGAACACGCCGAAATAGTTATCGAAGGCGCGGTTCTCCTGCAGCATGTAGATGATGTGGTTCAGGTTTCCCACGCCGCCGGTATTGACGGTCACCGTCGCCGAAGCGGTCACCGGCGGAGTGTTCGGATAGATGGAAGTCGCGGTCGCGGTGTAGGTGGTCGTCTGCGTCGGACTCACCGAAGTCGATCCCGAGAGCGGCTCGTTGCCGAGACCGGGAGTGATGGTCACGGCCGAGGCGTTCTGCGAAACCCAGGTCAGCGTGGAACTGGCGCCCGGCTGAATATTCTGCGGGTTCGCGGTCAGGGTGATGGTGGTAGCGCCACCCACCGTAATGGTGAGGGCGGTTGATTCCGCCTGTCCGCCGACCGGGCCATTGGCAGCGACGGTAAAAGTCGTGTTGGCATTCAGCGGAGCGGTGGTGTAAGTCCCGGTGCAGGTGTTGCCGCTGCAGGCCGGACTGGGCAAGGGCGTGGGATTCGGATTTCCGCCGATGAGCAGCTGCCAGGAGCTGCCGTTGTTTGGTCCACCATAGGTCAACGTGACCGTGTTACCGGCTTCGATCGTGGTCACCGATGACGTAAACGTTACCGGGACTACGGTCAAGGTCACGGTTGCCGGCGCCGAGTTCACGGTTCCATTCGAAGCGGTACCGGTGAATGTCGTGGTGCTGGTCGGCGCGCTGGTGTCCTGGAAAGGCCCTTGCAGCGGCAGGGCTTGATCATCGCCGTTGATAATCGGGGTCACGGTCAACGAAGTTGCGTTGGCGGTCGTCCAGTTGAAGTTGACGAACTGGCCCACACCGTTCGCGCCGGTGCCTGCGATGGCTGGCGTGAGCGTGAAGTTGGTGAGCGTGGGCCCGGGCGGTGGTGGTGGTGGAGGTGGTGGAGGTGTGCCGCCTCCGCCGGTGCCCCCGGTGCCGCCGGTACCATTGTTAGTAGATCCACCGCCACATCCGACGGCGATCACGATCGAGAGAAATGCTGCCATTGCCGCAGCGCTGCGTAGCCGGAACATAGATGCAACCTACCTCTGCCTGGCGACCTGACGAAGCTCGCTTAAAGTTGGGAAGTACGAATCTGCGCAAAGATTCAGCCGCAATTCGGCAAACCTTGCCTGACTCTAGGATTCAGCGGCTCACAATGGAGTTGTTCCGTCTCCGATCTTCGTTTAACTGTGCTGCCGTGTTCTTCGCGAACTTTTTCCTGGCGCAGCGGAAGCTCGATAGCCGGCGGAGGAGAGTAGAACCCAGGGAAAAGTAGTGCGGCTAGGGATGAGAAGTTGCGGGAGCCGAGTTTGCCTGGACAGCGGTTCCGGGTGGAGACGCAACTTGGGGTGTACCGGCGCGGGGTTGATCGGGAAGCACCGTAATCCATGTCCTGCCGTCGGGGGCCAAGCCCGATTTCGAGACGCCAAAGGCACACCAGGCGATGAAGGCGTTCGAGAAGTAGTGCACCGACTTCAAATTCCGTCCCTGATCGTCGATCGAGATCGGATCGACCATGAAGACGCTGTATGGAGTGGCGGGGGTATCGACATCAGGTTGGAATGCGCTCATGAGAACGGGGTTGTAATCGCGAGGCCGGTCGACTCGCTTGACCGCGCCCCGGCTCTGGATCTCTCGCTCCGCTTCGATCGTGACCCCGTCGGAACTAAACCTTGCCGTCGAGCGATACATCACAGTCCCATTCAGTTGGTCCCCGCGAAACCACACATAAGGTCCATCGAGCCGGGTCCAGTCATGCTCAAACTTGCGGGCGACGAGAGTGCTATCCACCATCTCGTCTTTCGGTTCGATCCACGCGGGATTCCACTCCTTCTCGTCGGCGGTCAGGTACACGGGAAACTGCTCGACTTCGAAGGTGGTTGCTGTGCGCTTCATCACCACAACGTCGGCCCGCTCTTCGAACTCGTCTTTCGCAAGCGGATGGCTCATGACGCCCGGACGGTACAGGAAAAATGCCACAGTCTCTCCATCGGCGATTCGCCGCGGCAATTGCGAGCGGAAGCGATTAGAGAAATCGACCATGTCGGGAGGCGGCGAGTCAGCCTTATCGGCCCACTTGGTTTCGATTCGAATCAACGCCACGGTCATCGCATACAGGCGAAGCGCCTGGCCGAACGACAGCTTCGTCTTCGGCCTGCGATACTTCACGCCCTGTGCCGTCTTGGCGGGGTCGGTCAGGTCGCTGACGGCCGCGCGAAGAGCATCCAGCTTCCAGGTGGAGTAGTCTTCCAGAGCCATCGCCGGGTCCAGTTCATCATGGAGAGCCTTCAGCCGCCCCGAGAGTGCAGAAACCGGCAGCGACCAGACCGCGCACAGCAGCGGCATGGGGCTGTCCGTCGCGTCTTCACTGAGGCGATAGGCGACGATGCGTGCGTTCATTGGGTCTTCGGGATGAATCTTCTTCTCGGCTCCCTCGGGCGACGTGCCCAGGGCAGGAAAATACTTGTGGATCAGCTCCCATCCGCTGTTATTCACGGCTATAAGAGCTGCCGTGGCGCCGGCCACGGGTTCAGCTTTGCTGTCGTAGGCATCGAGCTCATCCCGGCTGAGTCCCATCATGTTGTAGGGAAGCCTGGGACGATCGCCGCTCTTCTTTTCTTTGGACGACGCCTGGCTCACGCCAGACACGCACGGCAGGAAGGCGCCTGCGAGCATGCATAGAAGCAGAACCCGGCCATGCGGACGACGACGCCCGACAGCGTGATTGAACAAAGAAGGCACGATGCCCGAGATTGTGGCTTGCTCCTGTGCCGGTGTCAACGATCCGGTCTCAACGGAAAGTCCGCAGGTGGCTCGTGCAGGGTTGTTCCGGGCCCGGGTTCGTGCTAAAAGTGCTGCAGACCACATGACGTGGGGTCGGGTATTCTCTTGCAACTCGAGGCGTTAAGCCCGAAACTGTCACTGCATGGCTGAGAAACAAACACGCCGGAAAAAGAGCGCGTCGGCCCAGCCGGTCATTCCGGACAAGCTCTACTTCCGCATCGGAGAAGTCTCCAGCCTGTGCAAGCTGCCGGCCTACGTGCTGCGCTTCTGGGAGACAGAGTTTCCCCAGCTGAAGCCGGTGAAGAGCAGCACCGGTCAGCGCATGTATCGCCAGCGCGACGTGGAAAACGTTCTGCACATTAAGAAGCTGCTCTACGACGAAGGCTTCACCATTGCGGGCGCGCGCCAGCAACTGAAAGATGAAGCCAAGCCGGCACGCAAGCAGTCGGGCCTGCCCTTCCCCAAGCAAAAATCCGCGGATGGAATCAAGAAGGTGCGCCAGGGATTGCAGGAGATTCTGGGCATCCTGTCGACCAGCAAGAAAAGCAGGGGCTAGGGGTCAGGGATGAGGGGACGGGGCCGGTCGGTAAACGACGGGATGCAGCGGGTTGCCCATATCCGCTGAATTGGCTGAAGACGAATCGCCGCCCAATTGAAAATGGGTTTCGCTGGCGAGAATCGCAATTTCCGGAGCTATCATTCTTGCTGACCTCTAGCCCCTAGCCCCTGATCCCTGCCTTATGAAGACCAATGCCGTTCGCCTGCTCGACAGCCTCAACATTTCTTACCAGCTGCGCGAGTACGAGGTCGATCCCGACGATCTGGCGGCGGAGACAGTGGCGGCCAAGATCGGTCTGCCGCCCGATCAGGTCTTCAAGACGCTGCTGGCGCGCGGCGACCGTAACGGACCGAGCTTCGCTGTCGTCCCCGGCAATTACGAACTCGATTACAAAGCGCTGGCCAAGCTGACGCGGCGATCGCAAGGTCGAGCTCGTACCTTTGAAAGAGGTACAGCCGCTGACGGGATACATTCGCGGCGGCGTGACCGTGCTGGGCGCGAAGAAAGACTACCCGGTCTATGCCGACGAGACCATTGAGTTGTGGGACGTAATCTCGATCTCGGCCGGGGCGCGGGGCACCCAGATCCTGATCGCTCCCGCCGATTACCTGCGTGTAACAAATGCTTCTGTGGGCGCAATTGCCCGCCCGAAGAGCTAAACTCTAAACTCAGTTTGTGGAACCAACCCATGCCCGATATCAGCAACGCCTATCTTGACGACCTCTTCCGCAGCTTGCGCGGCCATAAGCGACTCGCCGACAATGCCATCTCGCAGCTCAACGATCAACAGTTCTTCGCTGCTCCCGATCCAGAGGACAACAGCGTCGCGATCATCGTCAAGCACGTAGCCGGCAACCTGCGCTCGCGCTTCACGGATTTCCTGACCAGCGACGGCGAGAAGCCCGACCGGCATCGCGACCAGGAATTCGAACTCACGAAAGATGCGAGCCGCGAACAGATCATGAGCCGCTGGGAGCAGCATTGGCAACTCCTCTTCGAGACCATCAACTCGCTGCACCCCGACGAGCTGGAGCGGACGGTCACCATCCGGGCGCAGCCGCATACTGTTTTTCAGGCGCTGCAGCGGGCGATGTCGCACCTGGCCTATCACACCGGTCAGATCGTGTGGCTGGCTAAGCACTGGAAGGGCGCGGAGTGGCAGTCGCTCAGCATTCCCAAGGGCCAGAGCGAGCAGGTCAACGCCAAGATGATTGAGAAATACAAAGCCCAGTCGTGAGGTGCGGGAGTTACGTTCTCTGCCGTTGGTTGCGGCCAGAACGCATGCGATGAACTTTACCGACCGCACCTATCTCGCGGTGCATGTTGCGCTGGGACTTCTGATCTGCGCGCGGCATGAGCACGTGTCGCACTGGGGCGCCTACCTTGTGTGGGATGTGGTCGCGATCCTGCTCATCCTGCTGTTCGCCCGCAAGCAGCACGACAGCGAAGCCTGGCGCTTCGCGCATGACTGGCTTCCGGCCATCTTCTTCATCACCGTCTTCGAGCAGGTTTCGTTTCTCTCGCTATCGCTGCGCGGCGGCTGGCAGAATGCGCACGTCATCGGCTTCGAGTCCCGCTTGTTTCGCGTGCCGCCGATGGAGTGGATGCATGAGCACGCGCGCGATTGGGTGATCGAGTTCCTGGAGTTCGGCTACTTCGCGTTCTACCCGCTCTACCCCGTTGTGGGAGGGCTGTTCTGGGGCTGGCGCGACCGGGCGCCATTTCGCGGCGCGTTTCGCCGGCTGACCGACACGCTGACCGCCGGCTACGTCATCTGCTACGCGACCTATCTGCTGTTTCCGACGCAGAGCCCGGCCAACCGCGTGGGCGTGCAGCAGATTGGCAGCACGCACGGCGGCATCTTCGAGCGCGCGGTTCGCGACATCCAGAACCATGCCGGCGTACACGGCAATGCCTTCCCCAGCGCGCACATCATGCTGGCCTTTGTGGTGCTGATGTTTGCGTATCGTTACCTGCCGCGCGTGGCTCCGTGGCTGCTGTTTCCGATTCTGCTGATGTGCGTGGGCGCGGTGTACGACGGGTATCACTACACGACCGACGTGGTGGTGGGAGCGGCGCTTGGGATTCTGCTGGGAATGATTGGAGTTTCGAAGGTAAACAATATGGCGTCATCCTGAGCGGAGGAAGGGAGCGAAGCGACCGAACGCAGTCGAAGGACTTCTGCTCCCGCAATCTGCGGGCGTTGATCCTGGTTTTTCGAGACGCCTTCTCGCACCCGCAGGCAGATGATATGAAGCGGTTTTTAACGGGCGGCAGCCCGCATCAGCGAGGTATCGCATGAGGAAGCGCCACGCAGGCTAATGCCGGCTATCGGGTCCTTCGACTACGCGTCCGCCCGATCCGCAAAATCGGCGGATCGGAAAGGCGAAAGCGGACGCTCCGCTCAGGATGACAGCAATCGTTTATTTTCGGAGCGAAGAGCCTTGATTCCGGGGCGAAGAGCGACGGCGAAGAGCGATTCGCGATCAACAAGCAAAACCCTCTCCGGGCGGAGAGGGTCTCAAAGAATCGCGACGAACCGACGCTACGCCTTGGTGACTTTGCCGCTGCGCAGGCAGCTGGTGCAGACGCGCATACGCTTTGCGCCGCCCTGCACTTTGGCGTGGACCGGCCGCAGATTGACGTTCCAGCGGCGACGCTGCACGTTGTGCGCGTGGCTGATGTTGTTTCCGAATTGCGGCTTCTTGCCGCAGACTTCACAAACTTGTGCCATGAGTAACTCCAGACGATTGCCAAGCTGGCTGGGTAAATAAGGATTATAGCGGTTTTCGGGCCAAATCCGGCAACTAAGGCGGCATCTTACCGGATGTTCGGCAGATCGCGGTTCAGCTCGCGTCGCAGCCGGCGTTCGTGGCGCAGGCGCAGCGGGCGCCAATAGGTAATGAGTCCGAAGGCCGCGATGGCCGCCAGCAAGCAGCACGCTGCTGACCCCGAAGAAGACGCTGGGCGCTTTGGTGGTCGCGATGCGCGCGAGCACGTCGACGTTGCGCGGCTTCAGGGTGAGCGCGAAAGCCAGCGTCAGCATGCCCATGCCCGCGAGCAGGTTGGTGATATTCTTCGCCCAGCGGCCGGTGGCGTGATACTGCGCGAAAAGGGTAAAGCCGCCGAAGACCAGCCCGCCGATCAGCAGGAAGTTGGCAACGATGGCGATGCCGTCACGGATGTCCACACGGAATTAGACGCCCGCGGGCAGCAGCAGGTTGCGAGCGAGTTGCCGGCCGAGAGTACCGGACGTGCAGTCGTTAAGCTGCCATTCAGCTTTACAGGCCTACAATTCCGGCTTAGGATAAGGGCGTAATGCGTGTCCTGATCGTGGAAGACGAGCGCCGCCTGGCGGAGAACGTGGCGCGCAGCCTGCGCGAGAGCGCCGGCTATGCCGTCGACGCTCGCCTTCGATGGCGAAGAAGGCCTGTTCATGGCCGGATCGAATCCCTACGACCTCATCATCCTCGATCTGATGTTGCCGAAGATGGACGGCCTGACCGTGTTGCACCGCATTCGGCTGTCGGGATCGGGTGTTCCGGTGCTGGTGCTGACCGCGCGCGATGAGAAGGAGTCGGTTGTCGCGCTGCTCAATGCCGGCGCCGACGACTACGTGGCCAAGCCGTTCGACCTGGGCGAACTGATGGCGCGCGTGAAGGCGCTGATTCGTCGCGGCAAAGGCCAGAGCGCCGCGCTGCTGAAGGTCGGCGACCTGGAGATCAGCACCGCCGACCTGACCGTGCGGCGCAAGGGCAAGCCGATCAGCCTGACCGCCATGGAGTATCGCGTGCTCGAATATCTGGCGCATCGGCCGGGCGCGGTGGTCCCCAAGACCGAGTTGCTCGAACATCTTTACGACTTCAACTGGGAGCGCTTCAGCAACGTCATCGAGGTCTACATCTCCGGGCTGCGGCGCAAGCTCGACGACTCCGGCGAGGACAAGCTGATTCACACCCTGCGCGGGCAGGGATACATGCTGCGCGGCTGAATGCCAAAGACCTCCATTCAGCGCCGATTGATTGCGGCGGTGGTGATCTCGCAGCTGCTGCTGGCGGTGGGCCTCGTGTTCGTCGCCGTGTACTTCACGCGGCGGCAGTTGCGCGAGGCCTTCGATGCGCAGCTGCGCGGCCGCGCCATGACGCATCGCCGCGCTGGTGCGCTACTCCGAAGAAGAGCACCCCAAGCTGATCTTCGAGGACGACCTGGTGCCGCCGCCGCTGGAGAAGCAGCATCCCGATCTGTACCAGGTGACTGGGCAGCGATGGACACCTGATCGCGCGCTCGCCGGACTGGCCTGCCGAGCTTCAGCCCGTGCCAAGGAAGAATCGCAGTCACGCAGACTTCGATCTCGGTGGCGTTCACTATCGCGCGGTGCATTCTGCCGAAAGTTGCCGGTACTCGATCGCGAAGCCGACATCGCGCCCGGCGATGTGCTCAACGTCATCTATGCTGCGCCGACCGACGAGATGACGCGTGCCGTGGCCTTCGCCGGCGTCGGCATTGCGATCGGCAGCGCGGTGCTGCTGCTGATCACGGTCGGCCTGGCGGTGTGGGGATTGCGGCGCAGCCTGCGTCCGCTGGCCGAGCTGGCCGGCAGCGCGTCGGCGATCTCGACCGCGAACTGGGAGCTGAATCCCAGCGAAGCCGCTCGCGACGACGACCGAACTGGCGCCGCTGACCCAGGCCATGACGACGATGCTCGACGGCCTGCATCGCGCCTTCACCCAGCAGCGCGAATTTCTGGCCAACGCCGCGCACGAGCTGAAGACTCCGGTCGCGATTCTGAAGTCGACGCTGCAATCGCTGCTGCAGCGGCCGCGTCGAGGCCGAGGAATATCGCGCCGGCCTGGAAGAGGCGCTGGACGATATGGCGCGGCTGGAGAAGCTGCTGCATTCCATGCTGCGTCTGGCGCGCGCCGAGCAGTGGGCCGCCGGCAGCGCGCGCCGCGATCTGGAGATCATCGATATCGCGACTACCTGTCAGAGTGCGATCGATCGTCTGGCGCCCATCGCGCGCGAGCGCAACGTTGCCATCGATCTCAGCACCGACGGCGCGATGCCGGTGCGCGCCGATGCCGACGATCTGGAACTGGTCTGGGCCAACCTGGTGGAGAATGCGATTCGCTTCAGTCCTGATAGTGGGCGAGTGCAGGTTCGTCTGCACGCCAACGCCGCCCGGGGCACGGTCGAGGTTGCCGACAACGGGCCGGGAATGTCGCAGGACGAACTGGCGCACATCTTCGAGCGCTTCCATCGCGGCGACAGCTCGCGCGCGCGCGATACCGGTGGCTACGGTTTAGGGCTGGCGATCTCCAAAGCGCTGGTCGAAGCTTACGGCGGGACGATCACGCCGGAGAGCGCGTCCCGGCCAAGGCACGCGCATGATCGTCTCTCTCCCGCTCAAAACTGAAGGGCCGCTCAGAACCTGAAGTCGATGCCCATGTTCTGCGCCATCTGGCGGGTGGCGTCGCGGAATTGGCCTGGCGCTGATGAATCGCGATTGCCCGCCGGTACTCGCAGCCAGCGCCTGCAGGCGAGCGCGGCCGTCGGGCTGATTCACGTCCACGCCGATGCAGAAAATGCGCACGCCGGCAGCATTGATCTCAGCCGAGGTCTCCAGGGGCGAAGCGTGACTGTCGATGTTGTTGCCGTCGGAAATCACCAGCAGAATGCGATTGGGATACTTCGCGATACGCGCCAGATGTCCGGCGGCAAAGGCGATCGCGTCGTCGAGCACCGCGCCCTTTTGCGGCTTGATGCTCTCCATTGCCTCTTCCAGTGCATGCGGATCGGTGGTGAGGTCCTGCTCGAAGACCAGGTTGTTGTCGTAGGTGAGGATGAAGGCCTCGTCACGGTCGTTGAGGTGGCGCAGCATGTCGATCAGGCTGTTGACCACGGCGGAGCGATTCTCCTTGGTGGCGAGCGAGGTCTCTACCAGGATGCCGAGCGACATGGGACCGGTGGTCGCGGGAATCCGCCGCTTGCGCAACGATCGGAGGACTGGTGGTGTCTTCCCACACTGAGGGCGCGGGCTGCGACTTCGAACTTCCCGATCGACGGCGGCTTGATCGACGCTGTCTGCACTGGCTTGGCCTGTGGTTGCGGCGGCCGAGCGGCAGCGGGTGGAGGAGTGGGCAGTGAGGCCATCGCCGCGTAAGAGGAAGTGGGCGTGGAGTTCCCTGTGGGCTTCGCCGACGCCAGGAAATCGTTCCAGTCGCTGGTGCTGCCGCCATCTTTCACGTACTGGGCGCGGGCGAATCGCGCCATCTCCATGCCTTGCGGAGTTCCCTGCGCCAGGTCCACGGCGCGCGCCATGTACCAGTAACCTTCCTTCAGATTTCTGTCCGGACCATTGAGGTCAGCGAGTGCCAGGGCATATGTGTCCTGTGCGCTATTGGAATTGACGTACACCGCATTGTGCAGATAACTGCGCGCGGAAACGTAGTCCTTCAAGTGCAGCTCGGCCGTGCCCGCAGCGCCGCTCAACATCGCATTCACCTGGCGGCTGAGGAGGGTGAAGTCGGCAGCGCTCATTCCGAGCGGCCGCCGCAACTGCGGCAAGGCATTCAAGCCGCGAGTCGACATGGCCAGCAGGCGATCGGGCTTCATGCTGCCCTTCTCGAACCGAGGGTCGGGCGTCGTTGCTCAGCAGGGCAAGCGCGACGGCGTTGTCCGGATCGGCCTCGGCCAGGGGATGCGCCCAGGCCAGGGCATGCGCGTCATTGTGCGTGCGCAGATATTCCCAGATAACGAATTCCAGCGCATCGATCTTCAACGGACCGGACTGCGCATGGATGGCGAAACGCTCCATCTGGATCACGCGATCTGAAGGCTGCACACGGGCCACGGCGTTGGTGTATTGGCTGAGTTCATTTGGATATTGCTGCGCGACCGCCGAGGTGACGGCGAAGATCACAAGCAACAGGACGGCGATGCCGGTCCAGGACGAATTGTTTGGTCGAATTGGCATAGGGCACAGCGCGATCGCGGTGAACGATCGCGACCAGACTCACGGCCAGGGGAATTGGAAATGGCTGCTGATTGGATGGAAGTGGAGAGGCCAAGGCTGGCCCGAGCTGCGGGAAATTCCAGCTACTCTGGTTGTGCGAATCTTCAGCTCGGCATCCGGGAACATTCGAATCTGGTTGTCGTCCCGTACCGGAGCGAAAACGGGGTTCCCGCCGCGCGCCGCATGCGCGCTTGGTGGAGTGTTGGAGCGGAGCGGAGGGACCCGCTGTTGCTCGCGCAGGAATGATCCGCTCCGATCCTGCCGTCCCTGAGGGACTATTTCGCCGCTCACCCGGCTCAGGCCTCTTTTATCTTGCTCACCCGGGGCTTTCGCCGCGGGCTCAAGTCATAGTCGCCGCTTCGCGGCTGGTGAGATGTTGGGGCGACACATGTGCCGCCGGCTTAAGCCGGCTCACCCTCGATCGAATTTTTCCTACCCACCGCTTCCGCGGTGGGCTAATTACTTGCACCCCGCCTGCGGCGGGGTTCGCAACAGCTCTCAGTTTCTTGCTCGCAGCGATTGCTGAAGCTGAATCGGAGGCGCTCCCGACAGCACGATACTGCCGGTGGGCAGGTGTTCCAGTTCGCTCGACGTCGGCGCCATCAGCGACCACACCAGGAGCAGCTTGTTGAAGCGCGTCGCGTAGACGGTCTGCGACAACCGGTGCGACAGGTCTTCCGTCCGCGCGGCGGTGTCGTAGTAGCCGTGAAAAACCATGAACAGGTGATCGGAGATCGTCCGCAACTGGTCGGTATTGATCTCCCCGAACTCGCCCATTTCCTCCAGGGTGGCCGCGGTTTCATCGAGCGCGCGCTTGTCGCTGAGGGTGACGGCTGTCCGCATCGAGAGGCAGTTGTAGTCCAGCGCGCGCAGTACGATCATCGGGCCATCGAGATAATTCCTTCCCGCCGGCGGCTGCGGCACGGCGCGCAGCAGCGTCTGCGAACACGCGTGCAGAAACCGGTACTCGCGCGAGGCGTCGTCCGCAGGCGGATCGCTTCGGTTCTGGGGCAGCGCCTGCCATCCCTGCGGCAGCGTGTACTCGAGACCAATGTCGGGGTTGCGATAGACTCCGGCGTCGATCGCGCCCAGCGAAATGCTTTTGGCCGGCTGCTCCTGGAGCGCCTTGTTGACGCGGAAGGTTGGCACCGTCGGACCCTGGTAGGGCTCGCCCAGCACGCTGACCGGCTTGCCTTTCGTGGTCAGCAGCGTGCCATCTTCCTGCGGGCAATAGAAGCGTACCTCTGCCATCGCCGTCTTCGCCTTACTCAGGAAGTCTTTGTCATTCGTGTTGATCACGACCTTCACGACGTAGTTGTTGATGGCCGTCCAGTACTGTGCGGCGAAGACTTCGTTCTTGTGCCGCATGGAGTAATACCAGTGTCCGGAGTGCAGCATATATTCGGGCACGGGGAACTGCGGTGGCAGACCCATGGGGCCGCCGTTCTGCGCCCATATCCTCATCATCTGCTGCTGTTGCTGCTCGGGAGTCTTCACGTCGAGCCCCGGCCTGGGATCCTGCGCCGTGATGGTGAGGTAACCCTTCTGCTGTCCCTTCTCGAATTGCAGCGAAAGCAGAGCGTGCTCGCGCTCGGGCATCACCGGCAGCATGATCTCGTGGCCTTGCACCGTCAGGGGCAGGTCCATGGAGAAGCCGAAGAACTGGTTGGTGTAATGCGTGTCCGAAAGAAAACCGGCTTCGGGCAAAATCGGCTCCTCCAGCGGCGGAGGAGGCTTCCTGGGATCGGGAAACTGTGCCATCGGGCCGACGTTGGCGTCGCTATCGTCGTCCTGCGAGGGGCACTGCGCATGCATCGCGGAAGCGCCCAGAATCAGAAGGAAGGCGACCGTGAGCGCGAAAAACGTATGCAGGGTTCGGACCGTGACTGGACGGATGAGGGTCATGCTGGGGTCCTTCCAGGGCTGTGGAAGGCGTATGGGCATGATGCCAGCAGCGGCGAAGCCATGCAAGTAGCGCACCTTAGTTCCCGTGTGCGTTCTGGGGTGCAACTATCGCGTGCAGCTCCGGCTGAGCACCTGCAAGGTGAGCACGCGCAATTGGTGAAGCGAAGCGTTCGGTTGCGAGCTCGGGGCCGGCGAGCCCGATGGCTGCGACACGGGCTCTTCCTTTCCGGTGAGGCTTACGGCATGGAAGATGTGCTTGGAAAGATCGACGTCAGGGTTGCCGGAAACGAGCTGCCAGGTTGTGCCATTCAGGTCGGCGACAACATAGGTGCCCGGCTGATTGCCACGTTTCAGGCAGCCGGTTACCAGGAGCTGATGGGTGGTGTGAATGTTTGCCGGAGGCTTCGCGGTTTGTTCGTCGCCTGGCGGAGTCTGCGTCTGCGCGAGGAGCGCTGGAGCCAGAATGAGAGCCGCCGCAAATCCAAGCCAGTAGCCGATTTTCAAGAAACGCCTCATCGCACCTTCTTCCTGCTGTGTCACAGAAATGTCACAAATTCCGATGAATGGACGCGCTTCCTAGCATTCCGGATAGCGCGACTCACCAATCAGATAGAACCAGCGTACGCTTTTGGGATGCGCAAGCCGCTCGGACGTAGCATGTTTCGCGTCGATCCCGCGGAATTGCCCCAGATCAAGCATGAAATGCAATTCGTCAACGCGGCGATAACTTTGGCATGAGGCTTGCTCTTAGTTAGAGACAAAGGGAGCGATAGGAGTGGTGCTGGCAAGTCATCATTCCTTGATATCTTCTCAGCGCGGCCACGTGGAAGTAGAGGCCGCGCTGAGAAGAATGGTGCTTCAGCATTTCCCACCCAACTGCCGAATCAGCCCAGAGCATTGAATCGATAGAACGCCGCCTGCGATGCAGAAGTCCGGGTCGCGAGGGCGGTTTCATCCTCGTCGGCGCCCGCTCGGCTTGTCATATTGCTGAAACTTTCCAGCGTGTGGACGTTTAGATCAGCGAGCGTTGAACCTACCGCACGAACACGCTGACCTCATACCCGTCTTCCGCGGACCGCAGCATCTCGTGCCAGCCGCTCTTAACTGGGCGCAGCGCTGCCCCGGGTTGCAGGCTGGCCTCGACCACCAGATGCGGCTTCTGCGCCGGCACTTCCATCGACAGCACGCCGTCCATGTACTGCGCATCGGCCGTACGGTCGGCGTGAACAACGTACATGCGCCTTAACTCCAGCAGCCGCCGATACCACTCCAGCATCTCGCCATTCTGTGCAGCATCCGCCCAGGTGAGCTTCGAACGCTCGAAGGTCGCCGGGTCCTGGGGATCGGGTACCTGGTTGAAGTCGAAATCCTTGAACTCGCCGCGACGGCCTTCGCTGACCGCCTTCTTCAGCCCCGGGTCCTGAAAGTCGGCGAAGAACTGGAAGGGCGCCGCCTCGTCATATTCCTGCCCCATGAAGAGCAACGGTGTGTGAGGCGCCAGCAGCAGAAACGCGGCGGCCAGTTTGCGCGCGCCTCGGGGAACCAGCACGGTCAGCCGTTCGCCCTTGGCGCGATTGCCGATCTGGTCATGATTCTGGATGCAGATGACATTGGCCGGCACTGGAACTTCCCTGGCGCTGGTGCCGCGCGGCCGGTTCCAGAAGCTGAAGTTTTCGCCCTGGAAGACATACCCGTCGCGCAGCGCGCGGGCAATCTGTTCCGGATCGCCGAAGTCCTGGTAGTAGCCTTGCCGTTCGCCGGTGAAGAAAGCATGAATGGCGTGATGGAAATCGTCGCTCCACACGGCATTCAGCCCGTATCCGCCAGTGTGGGAGTCCTTCACATAGCGCGAATCGTTCTCATCGGTCTCGGCGATCACGCAGACAGTGCGGCCCAACTGATTAGCCAGCTGTTGCACTCGCTCCTGAATTTCGGCCACGATGTGCTGTGGCGAATCGTCATTGATGGTCTGCACGGCATCCAGGCGGAGGCCGTCGAGATGATACTCACGAATCCAGTAGAGCGCGTTCTGCACGAAGTAGTTGCGAACCGGCTGCGAGCCCTCCCTGTCGTAATTGATGGCATCGCCCCAGGGCGTCTTGTGTTGCGCGGTGAAGTAGGGCCCGAACTTCGGCAGATAATTTCCCTCGGGTCCGAGATGGTTATAGACGACGTCGAGAATGACAGCGATGCCCAGCCGGTGCGCCGCGTCGACCAAGCGCTTCAGCCCGTCAGGGCCGCCGTAGTTCGCCTGCACCGCGTACGGAGAAACGCCGTCGTAGCCCCAGTTCCGCGCGCCCGGACAGGCGGCCACCGGCATGATCTCGATGACGGTGGCGCCAAGCTGTTTCAGGTATTCGAGCTTGCGGGCCGCGCTGTCGAACCTGCCCTCGGGAGTGAACGTTCCGACATGCAGTTCGTAAATAACATAATCGCGCAGATCGAGGCCGCGCCAGGTCGCATCGCTCCAGGCGAATTGCGCGGGATCGACAATTTCAGTTGGGCCGTGAACGCTGTCGGGCAGAAATCGTGAGATCGGATCGGGGGCAGCGAGGCCGTCGGGAAAGACATAGGCGTAGCGATCGCCGGGCAACGCCTCGGCAGTCGCAACAAAATCCTCGCCGTCGCGAGCCATCGAAATGTCTTGCGAGTTGCCGCCGCGGCGGAACAGGCGCAACGTCAGCTTCTCGGGCATTGGCGCCCACACCCGGAAATCCACATTGCCGGCGTTGATGGTGGTCCCGTAAGAAAGATTCTGGGTCGCGGACTTCACTCCACATCAGACGTGCCAGCCCGCCTCAAGGATGCACTTAGCCGAATCGATACAATCGGAAGCATGCTGATTCTCGCCTCCGCGTCACCGCGCCGCTCCGAGCTTCTGCGTAATGCCGCGATTCCCTTCACCGTTGATCCCGCGCATGTCCAGGAAGAGCCGCATGCTCACGAAACCCCGCTGGACTATGCACAGCGCCTGGCGTGGGACAAAGCGCTCGCCGTCTTCGCGCGGTATCCCGGTGATGTTGTGCTTGGCGCCGATACGGTGGTCGTGGTCGATCAGCATCTGCTGGAGAAGCCGGTGGATGGCGACGACGCTGCGCGCATGCTGCGCCTGCTCTCCGGGCGGCCGCACCAGGTGATCACCGGCGCATGTGTCGTCGCAGAGGGATTCGAGCGCACCGAAGCCGAGCTGACGCAAGTCCACTTTAGCCGGCTTTCCGACGAAGAGATTGCGGAATATGTTCGCAGCGGCGAGCCCATGGACAAGGCCGGGGGATATGGTATCCAGGGAATCGCGTCCCGCTGGATCGGACGCGTCGAAGGCTGCTACTTCAATGTGGTGGGCTTGCCGGTGGAACGCGTGTACCGAATGCTGCGGGCGGCGGAGTCGAAAACCGGCCAGAAGCTGCTGTAGCTTTGAAAGGGCACGGCTTCAAGCGTGCCGTGCCCCCATGATTCTTTTAGGATTGTCTCGACGAGAAGGCTTCGCTTGCCATCCAACGCTGCGGCAAGCGGACTGCAACACTCGATTATCGCAGCGTGGTATACGCGGCTGTTCAGGCGCATGACCGCTGACGCCATTGACGGCCGAACCCCGTAGGGGTGGTTCCGCCGTTAGCCCAGGACGAAGTCCTGGGTACGCAGCAATAAAAGAGGGAAAGAGCCGGCTTCAGCCGGCGGCACAGGTCGAGCGGGTCTTCAGGCCCGCGTCAAAGGTAGGTCCTATTTCTTCTCGTCCGGCGGAGTCGTGACCGTGGGGGTGGGTGCGGCGGTCGTCGCAGGCGGCGTGGTCTTGGCCGCATTCCCCTCGTTCATCGACGACTTGAAATTCTTGATGCCTTCGCCCAATCCCTTGCCTAGTTCGCCCAGCTTCTTAGGACCAAAGATCAGCAGGACGATCACCAGGATCACCAACAGGTGCATGGGCTGGAACAGGCCTTCCATAACTACCTCCGTAAGCACAGCCCCAGCTGGGCACGCAACAAACCCTGAGGGAGCCCCGTTCCACGCCTGGCTCGGACGCAGGGCGGGTCTTCACTCCAAATCTCAGCTTGTCACCGGCGCACCGGGTGCATCTGGTGGAATTCTAGGCCGTTGCCACAGGCGCGTCAAAACAAGCTTTTGTTATGGAATGGCTTGAATCAACCCCGCCAACAGAGCCGCGCGTCGCGGCAGCTCAGCGGCAATCACGTGCTCATGAAGGGCATGGGCGCCATCGCCCACGCCTCCCAGCCCATCGAGGGTTGGAATCCCCAGACCCGCGGTGAAGTTGCCATCGGAGCCGCCGCCGACCGCGACTTCCTTCAGCTCGAAGCCGATTTGCCGCCCGATGCCGCGTGCGATCTCGAACAAGGCCGCGACCTGCTTGGTGCGCTCCAGCGGAGGCCGATTGATGCCGCCGGTAATCTCGAGCTGACACTTGTTGTTGACAGGCTTGAGGGCGAACACCTTGCGCTCCATGACCGCGCCATCGTTTTTGTGGGCGATGCGGAGATCGACTTCGGCGCTCGCCTCTGAAGGCACAACATTCGTCCGCGTGCCTCCGCGAACTACCCCGACGTTCAGGGTCACACCGCGCTTCAGATCGGTCAGCCGCGAGACCGCGTGAATCTGGTGCGCCAGTTCGACGATCGCGCTCTGCCCCTTCTCGAAGTCCAGGCCGGAATGCGCCGAAACTCCCGTGACCTTCAGGGTGAACGATCCCACACCCTTGCGTGCGGTCTTCAGCGCTCCGCCCGAACCCGAGGGTTCGCAGACCAGAACCGCCGCGCACTGCTGCGCAACTTTCTCGGTAATGGCGCGCGACGTGACGCTGCCCTCTTCTTCATCGGAGACCAGCAGAACCTTCACTGGACGCGGCACTCCGCCCATCCCCTCGCGCAGCGACCACAGCGCGAACATCATCTGCACGATGCCGGACTTCATGTCGAAAACGCCCGGGCCGTAAAGCTGGCCCTTGCTCTGGCGCCACGCCATCTTCTCCAGCGCGCCCAGGTCGTATACCGTATCGAAGTGGCCCAGCAGCAGGACCGGCTTACGCGCGCGTGGTCCGGCGAAGTTGACCTGTAGGTGATCACCTGCGGTGCGCTGCCGGTGAATTTTCACTTCTCCGCCGAGCGAGGCGAACGCGTCGGCAAGATGCGCGCACAAAGCATCGCAATCTTTCTTACTGTGGGTAGGCGATTCGCGCAGCACGATCTCGCGCAGGCTGACCACCATCTCCTGCTGGCGTTCCGAGAGCCACGCTGCAACCTTCCGAATATCGACATCCCGAGCTGTGTTCTTCGGCATATTTCTGCTGGCAATCCTAACCCGTACGCGCGTTTGCGACGATACATTTCACGAACCACCCAACTTCGAAATGTATAATCGACCTTTTCGCGATGCCACAATGACCGATCAGCCCAATCCCGCTCCTGAAACTATCGACATCGGCGGTATTCTCAAGCTCCTGCCGCATCGGTATCCGCTGTTGTTGATCGATCGCGTGATTGAAATCGTGCGCGCCAAGCGGATTGTCGCCATCAAGAACGTCACCATCAACGAGCAATTTTTTGTCGGCCATTTTCCCGGCTATCCGATCATGCCGGGTGTCCTGATCGTCGAAGCGATGGCCCAGGCCGGCGCTGCGCTGCTGTTTACCGAGGTTACCGACCGCGACGACAAGCTGCTGGTCTTCACCGGCATCGAGCGCGCGCGCTTTCGCCGTCCGGTAACGCCGGGCGACCAGTTGCGCATCGAGGTCGATGTGCTGGCCTTCCGCGGAACCGCCGGGCGTCTTCAGGGCAAGGCCTACGTCGATGGCAAGCTTGCCTGCGAAGCCGTAGTCACCTGCCGGCTGCTGCAACGGCCCAAGGCGAAAGCGGCCGAAGCGGCTCCCGCGGCCGAGACGACCGAAGCTTCATAACTTCAGCATGAGCATTCATCCGACCGCGATTGTCGATCCCTCCGCGAAGATTCCCGCGTCCTGCAGCATTGGCCCCTATTGCATCCTTCACGCCGGCGTCGAGCTGGGCGAAAATTGCGAGCTCATCTCGAATGTCGTACTCGGCGGCCCCAGCCGTTTTGGCAGCAATAACAGGATTTATCCCTACGCCGTGCTGGGCATGGATCCGCAGGACATCACCTACAAGGGCGAGCCCACTCGGCTGGAGGTCGGCAGCGACAACGTCATCCGCGAATACGTGACCATCACGCGCGGCACCAGCAAAGGCGGCGGCGTCACGCACGTCGGCAGCCACATCCTCATCATGGCGTATACGCACATCGGGCACGACTGCTCAATCGGCGATCACGCCATGCTGGTCAATGCTGCAACGCTGGCGGGACATGTGACGGTCGAAGAGTGGGCGGTCGTCGGCGCGCTGTGTCCGGTGCACCAGTTCGTGCGTATCGGCGCGCACTCCTACATTGGGGGAGGCACGACGATCACGCAGGATGTGCTGCCGTACTCCATGACCAGCGCGGAACGCGACACCCATGCCTACATGCTGAACAAGGTCGGATTGCAGCGTCGTGGATTTTCACCTGAACGCATCGCCTCGCTGCATCACGCGTTTAAGGTGCTGCTGGCGTCGAAGATGAATACCTCGCAGGCGATCGAGAAGCTGCGCTCCGAAGGCGCGCAAGGCGAGGACGTCGACGCGCTGTTGAGCTTCATAGAGAGTGCGAAGCGCGGCGTGATCAAGTGAATCAGTAGTCAGTAGCCAGTTGCCAGTAGTCAGTTGGGAACGGTTCATCGCAGAACTCGGACGGTAGACATCGATGGGAAAGTCCTTATCGGGACCTCGTTGCCTGGCAGAAGGCGATGGATCTGGTTACGGCAGTCTATCGGCTAACTGCGTCTTTTCCCCGCGAAGAAGTCTATGGGCTCGTGTCTCAATTGCGCCGGGCTGCGGTTTCTATTCCGAGCAATATCGCGGAGGGCCAAGGACGACACGGTCGTGCTGAGTTTCATCACTTCCTTCGGCAGGCGAACGGATCCCTGATGGAACTTGAAACTCAGGTCTTGATCGCCGAGCGACTCGGGTACGCGTCAGCAGATACGGTTGCTGTCATCCTCCAAGATGCCGCTGAAATCGGCAGAATCATCAACGGACTGATTAACTCGTTGCAATAGCTGACCACTGACTACCGGCTACTGGCTACTTCTTCCAATGGCAGACACGGCACAACAACGAATCGGCCTGATCGCCGGCAACGGCAAATTCCCGCTGCTGGTGCTGGACGCCGCCCGCTCCAAAGGCCTCGACGTGGTGGTCGCGGCGATCAAGGAGGAGGCTTCCCCCGAAATCGAACAACACGGCGCCTCGGCCGTGTACTGGCTCTCGCTGGGAGAACTCTCCAAACTGATCGAAACCTTCAAGGGCGAAAACATTACCCGCGCCATCATGGCCGGACAGGTCAAGCACAAGCAGATCTTCAGCAGCATCAAACCCGACTGGCGGCTGGCGAAGCTGTTGCTTTCACTCACTACGCGCAATACCGATTCGCTGATCGGCGCCGTCAGCAAGGTGCTCGCCGACGAAGGCATTACGCTGATGAACTCCACCGAACTGCTGGAGCCGATGCTGGCTGCCGAAGGAGTGCTGACAAACCGCAGTCCCAGCGATACCGAGCAGACCAACATTACCTACGGACGCGCGGTCGCGCAGCATCTATCGCGCTTCGACATTGGACAAACCGTGGTCATCGCTGAAGCTGCCTGCGTTGCCGTCGAAGCCATGGAAGGCACGGATGCGACCATCCTGCGCGCAGGCGAAATCATGCAATCGCCGACGTTGGGCGAAGAACCGTCCACATTGAGTCGCTCGCTGACCGTGGTGAAGGTGGCGAAGCCGAATCAGGACATGCGCTTCGATGTGCCGGTCGTGGGGGTGCATACGATCGAAACCATGAAGCTGGCGGGAGCGACCTGCCTGGCACTCGATGCCGGCCGCTGCCTGATGCTGGACAAAGACGCCGTGCTCGCCGCCGCAAATGACGCGGGGATTTGCATCGTCGCCGAAACGCCAGTCAGCCACATCCCGCATCGCCAGCTTTAGCGGAACTGCCACATGGTCAAGCGTTAAAACGCTGGCTGTCGTCCCTATGGGACTTGGCCGATCTCTAATACCTACCCAGCGCTGAAGCGCGGGGCTAAGCTCTTCCGTCCCGCCGTGCGGGACTTGGGCCTGGTTAGGGATTCAACTTGGCAGTCACAAGCGGCGGATGGTTTCGCCCTGACTTGTCCCGGGGCCTCTTGCTCGATCGAATGGAATTTTCGGACCATCAACGTCTCGCGTCGGAGCCACGTGTTTTCCTCTCCGCACCAACATTCGACTGCAAGGATGAATTCCTGGCGGCCACGATTCGCAGCGAATCCCTGCATCATCCCTGGGTTTTCCCTCCGCGAACGCAAGAGCAATATGCGGCATACCTGCAACGCATCGCCGACGGGCGCACCCTCCCCTTCTGGGTTCGCCTGCGTGAGAATAGTCGGCTCGCGGGCGTTATCAACATCGGCGAGCCCGTGATGGGCGTATTCCGGAGCGGCTATCTCGGCTTCTACGCCTTCGCCGGATGCGAGCGGCAAGGCTACATGACCCAAGGTCTTGCGCTCGTCCTCGACAAAGCTTTCCACGAACTCGGCTTTCATCGGCTTGAGGCAAATATGCAACCCGGCAACCTTACGTCGGCGGCACTGGTCGCGCGCCTGGGCTTTCGCAAGGAAGGTTTCTCGCCCAAATACCTCTTCATCGATGGAGCCTGGCGCGACCACGATCGCTGGGCGATTCTGAGCGAAGAATGGCCGCTTCAGCGCGATCGGCTCTTTGCCTCCTGACCGCCGAATCGGCGAGAATCACAGAATGTCCAGCAAAGACGGCGCCCTGCGCGTCGGAGTGGTCGGCTGCGGTTCCTTTGGCCGCAATCATGCTCGCGTCTATCGCGACCTGCACAAAGATGTAGCGCAGAATGTCGAATTCGTCGGCATCGCCGATTGCGACAGCAGTCGCGTCCAAACCATCGCCAGCGAGTTCGGCACCCGGGCCTTCAGCACACCGGAAGAGTTGATTGCCGCAGGCGTGCAGGCAGTTTCGATTGCCGTGCCTACCGTTTCTCACCTGGAAGTTGCTCGCGCCATGATGGAGAACGGCGTCGATGTCCTGATCGAAAAGCCGTTGGCCGCCAGCGTCGCCGAAGCCGACGAACTGATCGCTCTTGCGCGGAAGCATAGCCGGGTGGCGCAGGCCGGACACCTGGAGCGCTTCAATCCCGCGGTGCGTGCCACTCTTCCGCTGCTGAAGCATCCCATGTTCTTCGAGGTACACCGTCTGAGCGTGTTCACGCCGCGCTCGCTCGATGTCGACGTGATTCTCGACCTGATGATTCACGATCTCGACGTCGTGCTCTCGTTCGTCAACTCTCCGGTGAAAGAGATCCGCGCCGTCGGACTGCCGATCCTGTCGAAGAAAGTCGACATCGCGAATGTGCGGATGGAGTTTGAGTCGGGCTGCGTGGCAAATTTCACGGCTAGCCGGGTCAGCACGGAACGCATTCGGAAGCTCAGGTTCTTCCAGCCGCATCAATATATTTCGCTCGATTATTCTCGGCAGGATGTGCTGGTGCTGACGGTTGACGATACCAACGACAATGCGGCTGACATCGATCCCTTCAACCCGGCCAGTGTGGCGGCCAGCGCGTTCCCCGGCATCTCGCCGTATAAGCCCAAGGTGGAACCGCAGGAGCCATTGCGGGCCGAGTTGAGCAGCTTTCTGCGGGCGGTCCGTCAGCGCTCCGCGCCGGAGGTAACGCTGGAGGACGGACGCCGCGCATTGGCCGTGGCGACGCAGATTGTAGATGCCATCGCCGAGCACAGCCGGAGGGCAAATTTGTTGCAATTGACTCGGGCCGAAAGCTAGCCTAGGCTACCCGAAACAGCCATGCTGGAAGAACTGGTGACCATCTCAAAGTTTCTGAGCTTGGGTGAGGCTAAGCTGGCTCAAGGCAAGCTCGTCTCCGCCGGAATCACGGCCTTCGTGTGCGACGAAAACATGCATGCCATGAACTGGCACATGGGCATGGCGCTGGGCGGAATCCGGCTGCAGGTTCCCGACAGCCAGGTGGTGCGTGCCCTCGAGGTGCTGGACGACTTTGAGCCGGAAGATCCCGAGGCGCTGCAACTGGAAAGCCTCGACGAAGAAGAAGAGGACGGCGAAGTCGAAGAAGTCGCCTGCTGTCCCGAGTGCGAGTCGCTGGAGATTCGCGAGGTGCCGAATACCAGTCCCCGTCAGATCATGCTGTGGTCGGCGGCCATTCCATTCCCCGAAGCGCCCGCCCAGGCCAGCCACCGCTGGCGCTGCCTGATGTGCGGCTATCAGTGGCGCGACGCCGAAGAGTAAATCCAGCAGAGTTTCGGTCGGCGGAGTCTCTGACGGTCGACATTTGTCGGCTAGAGTATGGGGCGGAGTTATTTTTCGGGTAGAGCTGGCCTTCAGGCCGGCGTCTAAGTCTGTCTAAGTCTTTTGTTGTTGCTCGGAGTCGGCTTTCAGCCGACGGCAGAAGCGTTGCAGGACGAGTTTTCAGCAAACTGTTTAGCCGGCGACAGGGCGGTCACATGCGGCGGATGGCGGGAAGTGACAAGAGTTTTCTTCGGAAATCCGTGCGAGAATAAATTATGAGATTACAGAGATGACTGGAATCCAGTACGTGACAGACGAAGATGGACGTAAGGTAGCAGTCCTAATCGATCTACGGAAGCACGGGGCGGCGTGGCAGGACTTTTGGGACGGTCTTGTGGCTGAGTCCAGACGTAAGGAAAAGACGACTTCCTACGAGGACTATCGGGCGAAACGATTGAAACGGCATCCCTCCCGTGGCTGAATATTCCGTTCGACTTAGCTCGTCTGCGCAAAGAGAACTTGACGAACTGGATGACCGCTTATTCGACCGCGTCGACCGAAAAATACTTCAACTTGGCGAGAATCCCCGGCCGTCGGGGAGCAAGAAACTCAGCGGACACAAGGACGTATGGCGGATTCGAGTAGGAGATTGGCGGGTAGTTTACCTTGTTAGCGACCCCAAAAAAGAAGTCACGATCATCCGAGTAGCGCACCGCAGCGATGTCTATAGATAGGTCAATGGCCATCGTTTAAGGGTGTCCGCAGGCCCTGAGACGTGCGACAATAGAACTTCCTTCCTAGTTATGAACCCAGTTGAGAGTGCTGCCAGCCACGCCAAAGAAGCCACCATCAATCCCGAAGTTTTGCGCGACCACGGCATCTCGCCGGAGGAGTACGAGCGCATCCTGAAGGCGCTGGGCCGCAAGCCCAGCCTGACCGAGCTCGGCATCTTCAGCGTGATGTACAGCGAGCATTGCTCCTACAAGTCGTCGCGCGTCCATCTGCGGCGGCTGCCGACGCATAGCCGCCGAGTGGTCCAGGGGCCGGGCGAGAATGCCGGCATCATCGACATCGGCGACGGATGGGCCTGCGCCTTCAAGATCGAGTCGCACAATCATCCCTCGTTCATCGAGCCGTTCCAGGGCGCCGCCACCGGCGTCGGCGGCATTCTGCGCGACATCTTCACCATGGGCGCACGGCCGGTCGCCATCATGGATTCGCTGAGGTTCGGGCCGATTGTGCAGCCCACCCTCTCGCCAAAAGCGGGCGAGGAGGATGGGGCACCCGGTTGCGAGGAGGATGGGGCACCCGGCGTACCCGCTATCGATCAGGCGACCCTGCACAAGAACCACTCGGTGATGGAAGGCGTGGTGAGCGGTGTCGCTTCTTACGGCAACTGCTTTGGCGTGCCGAATGTCGGCGGCGAGGTCAAATTCGAGAGCTGTTATTCGGGCAATCCGCTGGTGAATGCATTCGCGCTGGGACTGGTCCGACGCGATCAGATTTTCTACGCGAAGGCGGCGGGCGCGGGCAATCCCGTGATCTATGTCGGCTCCAAGACCGGACGCGACGGCATTCACGGCGCCACCATGGCCAGCGAGGAGTTCAGCGAGGAGTCGGAGGCGAAGCGTCCCAACGTGCAGGTGGGCGACCCTTTCATGGAGAAGCTGCTGCTGGAAGCCTGCCTGGAAGCCATGCAAACCGGAGCGGTGGTCGGCATTCAGGACATGGGCGCGGCCGGACTGACCTGTTCGACCTGCGAGATGGGCGGACGAGGCGGCGTTGGCCTGGAGATCGAACTCGACCTGGTGCCGCAACGCGAAACCGGCATGACTCCTTACGAGATCATGCTGAGCGAGTCGCAGGAGCGCATGCTGCTGGTGGCAGAAAAGGGCCGCGAGGACGAAGTCTTCCGCGTCTTCCAGAAGTGGGGACTGGATGCGGTCACCATCGGCCGGGTCATCGATCAGCCGACCATGCGCGTGCTGGAGCACGGCCAGGTAGTCGCTGAAATTCCCGAATGCGTCGCTCACCGACGACGCGCCCGTCTACATGCGTCCGCTGGAGCGCTGGGAGCCACCGGTGCCGCGCGAGATGCCGGAGAGTATCAATCTCGGCCAGCGCACGGAGTTTACCGACGACCTGAAGCTGCTGCTGGCCAGCCCGAACATCTGCTCCAAGCGCTGGGTCTATGAGCAGTACGACTCCATGGTGCAGACCAACACGGTTGAAGGGCCGGGCGCCGAAGGCGGCGTGATCCGGGTAAAGGAAACGAATCGCGGACTGGCGATGGCGCTCGACGGCAACAGCCGCTGGTGCTATCTCGATCCCAAGCTGGGTGCAATGCACGCGGTGGCCGAGTCGGCGCGCAACGTCGCCTGCACCGGCGCGACGCCCATCGCTGCAACCAACTGCCTGAACTTCGGCAATCCCGAGAAGCCGCACATCATGTGGCAGTTCTCCCAAACCATCGACGGCCTGACCAAAGCCTGCGAAGAGCTGGAGACGCCGATTACGGGCGGCAATGTCAGCTTCTACAACGAGACGCTGGGCGAGGGCATTTACCCGACGCCGGTCATGGGCGTGGTCGGAATCATCGAAGACGTGCACAAGGCTATCGGGCCGCACTTCCGCGAGGCTGGCAGGTCGCTGGTACTGTTGCGGGGCTCGGAGCCGGGTGACGCCTCCGACGTCGAAGCCGAGTTTGGCTCGTCCGAATACGCCAAGGAGATTCTCGGACAGGTCTGGGGTTTCCCACCTTCCCTTGAACTCGACAAAGAAGCCGCTCTGCAGAAGGCCACTATCGAGATGATCGACTCGGGCCTGGTTGAGTCCGCCAAGGACTGCTCCGAAGGCGGAGTGGCCGTGACCCTGGCCGAGTGTGGTTTCGCCCGCGGCGTGGGTGCGAAGGTCGACCTTAGTTCCAACGACTTAGTATCGGAGTTCGCGCTTTTTGGCGAGGATGCCAGCCGAATCGTGATTTCCTGCGACCCACAAAACGTGGGGGGAATCAAAGAAATAGCGGTAAAATACGGGCTCTCCGCGGAAGCCATCGGAGAGACGGTTCCGGACAAGTTAGAGATTCGCGTGGCGGGCGAAATCGCTGCCGCCGCAAGTGTCTCCGAACTGCGGGAAGCGTGGGCAAGCGCGCTGGAAAAGGCGCTCCACGTCGAGACCGAAGAGCGGCTGGTACCGGAAACGCTGCAGAAGAGCTAGTACGCAGACGCTAACAAGCAGCTTGGCCGGGTCGAACAGCAGGTCCCTCCGCTCGGACTGAAGTCCTCGGTCGGGATGACAAAGTATTAACGGGTTACCGGGGCGCGGACCGGAAGGTCCGCACAACCTTTTGATCAGGTGAGCCATGGACATTACATCCGATAAGCTGCGCGAAGAATGTGGCGTGGTGGCCATCTACGGCCACCCTGAGTCCTCCAAGCTGGCTTACCTGAGCCTGTATGCCCTGCAGCATCGCGGGCAGGAATCGGCGGGCATCGCTGCGTCCAATGGCGAAAAGGTGCAGTTGCACAAGGCGATGGGGCTGGTCTCCGATATCTTCGGCGCGGACGTTCTGGCTCGCCTTCCCGGCTCGATTTCCATCGGTCACACTCGTTACTCCACCACCGGCGACTCGGCGCTGCTCAACGCGCAGCCCATCATGGTGGAGTGCAATAAGGGCAAGATCGCCCTGGCGCACAACGGCAACATCATCAATGCTCTTGAGATACGGGCGCAACTGGAGCAGGCCGGATCGATCTTCCAGACCACCAGCGATACCGAAGTCATCATGCACCTGATCGCCCGCTCGCGCGAGCAGGCACTGGCCGACGCCATGGCCGATTCGTTGCGCCGGCTTGAGGGCGCGTTCTCGCTGGTCATGCTGACGCCCGATCGCATCTTCGCGGCGCGCGACGCTCGCGGCTTCCGCCCGCTGGTTATGGGCCGCATCCCGGGACAGGCCGCGCATCGCGCCGACACCGTTGTCTTCGCCTCCGAGACCTGCGCCTTCGACCTGATCGGCGCCGTCTATGAGCGCGAGGTGAAGCCGGGGGAATTGATTATCGTCGGCCCCGAAGGCGTGCATTCGCGCTTCTATGCCTCGCAGCAACCGCAATCGAGCTGCATCTTCGAGCACGTTTATTTCTCGCGGCCCGACAGCATGGTCTTCGGACGCGCAGTGCAGCAGACGCGCGACGCGATGGGACGCCAGCTTGCACTGGAATCACCGGTGGTAGCCGACATCGTGGTGCCTGTGCCCGACTCGGGCGTGACCGCAGCGATGGGCTTCTCGCATGAGAGCGGCATCCCGCTGCAGTTTGGATTGATCCGCAACCACTACGTCGGCCGCACCTTCATCGAGCCCGAGCAGCGCGTCCGCGACTTCGGCGTAAAGCTGAAGCTCAACCCGGTGCGGCATGTGCTGGAAGGCAAGCGAGTGGTGCTGATCGACGACTCTATCGTGCGCGGAACTACCAGCCGCAAGATCGTCCGCATGGTGCGCGACGCCGGCGCAAAGGAAGTGCACATGCGCATCTCCTGCCCGCCGACGATTTCCCCGTGCTATT
Source organism: uncultured Acidobacteriaceae bacterium (assembly GCA_963698845.1). Taxonomy (GTDB): domain Bacteria; phylum Acidobacteriota; class Terriglobia; order Terriglobales; family Acidobacteriaceae; genus Bog-257. The sequence continues at coordinate 86,207 of CAVOSH010000002.1, read as the reverse complement.
ACGGCGTCGACACGCCGTCGAAAAACCAGCTCATCGCCGCCAACAAATCGGTCGACGAGATCCGCGAATACATTGGAGCCGACTCGCTCGCCTATCTCTCGCTCGAAGGCCTGCGCCGGGCCGCCGGCGAAGGCGACGACAAGTTCTATTGCACCGCCTGCTACACCGGCAAGTATCCGACGAACATTGTAGACGTGGAAGACATCACGCCCGCGATGGCAGCCGGCGACTAAGCTAACTCTTGACGGCGACGCGGGCAGTTCGCACCTGCCAGGTGCGCTTCAGGTCAACTACTCGCTGCTGCGCTTACGAAACCCTGGACAGCGCGTCCCTGACCATGCAAAATCCCGATGCGCCTTCCTCTCGGGAGAAGCTTCTGCGCGGTCATGATGAATTCCATCCTGCTCGATCTCCGCTATTCGCTGCGCACGCTGCGCAAGAGTCCGAGCTTCGCTGTGGCCGCCATCTTGTCGCTGGCGATCGGGATTGGCGCAACCGCGGCCGTGTTCAGCATCGCCAATGCGCTTCTGCTCCGCCCGCTGCCTTACAAAGATCCTGACCGGCTGGTGATTCTGTGGAACCGCTCGCCCGGGCTCGGGATCACCGAAGACTGGTTCTCGACCGCGCAGTACTTCGACATCAAGAACGGCCATCATGGGCTGGAGCAGGTAGCGATCGCCATCGGAGCGAACTACAACCTTACCGGCAAGGGCGAGCCGGAGCGGGTGGGCACGATCCGCATGTCGTCGAATCTTCTTCCCATGCTCGGCATGCGCGCCGAGTTAGGTCGGCTCTTTGTCATCGATGAAGACCAGCCGGGACGCACGCCCACGGCGTTGCTCAGCTACGGCACCTGGGCGCGCCGCTATGGTTCTGATCCGGCGATCCTGGGCAAGACGATCACGCTCAACGGACTGCCGTACGAAGTCGTCGGCGTGATGCCGCGATCGTTCTCGTTGCCGCGCGAAGTGATGCCCACGCTCGACGGAGCCGAGCAGGCCGAAGTGATGCTGCCGCTTCCCATGCCTGCCAATGCGGCCCAGGAGCGCGATCACGAAGACTACAACATCATCGGCAAGCTGCGGCCGGGCGTCAGCGTAAAACAGGCGCAGGCGGAGATGGACACGATCACCGCACGCCTGCGGCAGGATCATCCCGAGGTGTATCCGCCAAACGGTGGCTTGACCTTCGGCATCGTGCCGCTGATGGAACAGGTAGTCGGCGACGTGCGGCGGACGCTCTACCTCCTGCTGGGCGCCGTCGGCTTCGTGCTGCTGATTGCCTGCGCGAACGTTGCCAACCTTCAGCTCTCGCGAGCTGTCGCGCGCCAAAAGGAAATTGCGGTGCGCTCGGCGCTGGGAGCTACGCGCGCGCGAGTCATCCGGCAGTTGCTGACGGAGAGCGTGCTGCTGGCGTTGTGCGGAGGCGCATTGGGATTGCTGCTGGCCTTCACCAGCATTCACTGGATCCGCGTCCTGGGACCGCAGAGCGTGCCGCGGCTGAACGATGTCGGCATCGACCTGACCGCTCTGCTGTTCACCTTCACCATCTCGGTAGTCTCGGCGATTCTGTTTGGTCTTGCTCCGGCCGGACGCGCTTCGGCAATCAACGTACAGAACACGCTGCAGGACACCAGCCGCACCTCGGCCGGGGTGGGCGCAATGTGGGGACACGGCAAGGGGCTTCGTCATCTGCTCGTGATCGCGGAACTCGCGCTGTGCACCATGCTCTTGATCGGCGCCGGATCTGCTCATCCGCAGCTTCTATCGCGCCAAGGATGTTGCCCCGGGATTCAATCCGCAGAATGTTTTAACGCTTGAGCTCACCATGTCGGGGCCGAAGTACAAGGACAAGCAGGCGGTGTGGAATGTCTATCACCAGCTCTGGCAGCGGCTGGAAAGTCTGCCCGGCGTGACCTCAGCCGGCGCGGTGACTTCCTTGCCGCTGAGCCAGATGTTCGCCTGGGGTCCGATCACGGTCGAAGGTCGCGTGCCTCCGGCCGGGCGAGAAGTTCATCAACGCCGATACCCGCATGGTCAGTGGACACTATTTCCAGGCGATGGAAATTCCGCTGCTCAAAGGGCGGCTCTTCAACGATCATGACATCCCCGCGAATCCCGGAGTCGCGATCGTCGACTCCTACATGGCCGAGCAACTTTGGCCGGGACAGGATGCCGTGGGCAAGCGCTTCCACATCGGCGGCATCGATGACACCAAGGCGCCATGGATCACCGTCGTCGGAGTTGTGGGACGGGTGAAGCAGTACACGCTCGATTCCGATTCCCGCATCGCCTTCTATCTACCGCACACGCAATATCCAGTTCGCGCAATGAACGTTGTGCTGCGCAGCAACGCCGATCCCACTGCGCTGGCAGGCGCCGTTCGGCAACAGATTCACGAGCTGGACAGCGACCTTCCGCTCTACAACGTGGTGACGATGGACCATCGCGTGGCTTCGTCGCTGGCGCGGCGGCGCTTCGCCATGCTGCTGCTGGGCTGCTTCGCCTTCATCTCGCTGGTGCTGGCGGCGATTGGAATTTACGGAGTGCTGGCTTACCTGGTCAGCCAGGGCACGCGCGAGATCGGCATCCGCATGGCACTTGGCGCCACGCGTAATGCCATCGTCAGCCTGGTGGTCAGCAAGGGAATTACGCTGGCCGGAGGCGGGGTGTTGATTGGTGTCGCGGGCGCCCTATTGCTCACCCGGCTCATGCGCAGCCTGCTCTTCGGCGTGGGACCGACAGATGCGGTAACGTTCTGCGCGATTCCATTGCTGCTGCTGGCGATCTCGCTGATCGCCACATCAATTCCGGCGCGCCGGGCGGCACAAGTCGATCCCGCCGAATGCCTGCGCTACGACTAGCCTCGAGGATGGTTAGCCATCCCGATCTCCTGCTTGGCTTGGGGTACCCGCCTGCCGGTAATCGCAGCGTCGATCACCGCGTTTACTTCGGCTCCCAGCAGGAGCATCATCCCGGTCACATAGAACCACAGCAGCAAGACCATCACCGCGCCGAGCGATCCGTAGGTCGCGGTGTAGGAGTGCGAGAAGTGCAGGTACAAGCGGAGCGCGACCGACGCCACGGCCCAGGTAATGATGCCGGTCAGCGCGCCGGGGGTGATCCAGCGCCAGCGCGGCCACGGAATGTCGGGGCAGAAGTAGTAGGTAAACGAGAAGACCACGGCGACAAAACAAATTGCAATCACCAGCTGCACGATCTTCCAGGTCCAGGTGGCGATGGGGCCAAGAGCAACCCGGTCGGCGACAAAGTTGACTACGGTGTCTCCGCAGAGAATGACCGCCAGCGCCAGCAGAACCAGCAGGCCGCAGATGATGGTGGCGGCGATGGCTATGCCATAGACTTTCCAGAACGGGCGCGACTCCTTGACCTTGTAGACCGCGTTCAGGGTGTCTTCCAGCGCGCGCATGCCCGCGGTAGCCGACCACAGCGCGGTGAGGAAGCCGAAGGTGATCTTGCCTCCGCCGCTGGTGGCGATGGTGTGCTCCAACGTCTTCGAGACCAGCTCGAAGACCGCCCGCGGCATGATGTTCGCCAGATAGGTGACCAGCGTGTCGTAGAGACGCGAGCCCGATCCGGCGAGCAGTCCCATCACCGAGGTCAGGCAGATCAGCGCCGGAAAGAGGGCAAGAAAAAAGTAATAGGCAAGCTGCGCGGAACGGTTGAAGATGTCGTCGTCATTCAGCGCTTGCCACAAGCGCACGGCAAGCTCGCGCCACGACAAGCCGCCGCGCTTCCACGGCGAGATCGGCTCCGGTACCGGACTCGACTGCTGTTGCTGGGGTGTCATCTCCGCGCCACCGAATGCTAACACTCTGGGCCTATTGAAGGCGCACGGCTTCAGCCATGCCGTCACCGCACGAGGTCAGTGGCGAGACAACAGCACCGCTGCTACACTTCGCCTATGCTCGCTTCGTATGCCGTCCGCGCCGAAGACTCGCGTGGGCGCCGCTATCCCGAGCCGCCGCACCCGTACCGTAATGCATTTCAGCGGGATCGCGATCGCGTCATCCACGCCCGGGCCTTTCGCCGGCTGGAGAACAAGACGCAGGTCTTCACCCGCCGCTACTCCGACCACTTTCGCACTCGCCTGACACACACCATGGAGGTCGCGCAGATCTCGCGCACCATCGCCGCGCAGCTGAACCTGAACGTCGACCTGGTCGAGGCCCTCGCACTGGTTCACGATATCGGGCATCCTCCCTTTGGCCATGCCGGCGAGCGCACGCTCGATCTGCTGATGCGGCAACAGGGAGAATTTTTCGACCACAACCTGCAGGCGCTGCGCACGGTTGAGGAAATGGAGCTACGCTATGCGGAGTTTCGCGGACTGAACCTGACCTTCGAAGTGCGCGAGGGCATCATTAAGCACTCGCACGATTACAGTGAGGCGCAGCACCCGGAGCTGGCTGAGTACCTGCTCGACTTGCGGCCTCCGCTGGAAGCACAGCTCATCGACCTGACCGACGAGATCGCCTACAACACTGCCGACATGGACGATGGCTTCGAGGCCAAGCTGCTGCGGCTGCCGCAGATCCGCGAGCAGCTGCCGGTCTTCGAGCGCTACTACGTTGAGGCTGAGGCCAAGTATCCCGATGCTCCCGAGAAGTTGCAGTTCAACGAAGCGCTGAAGCGCATACTTGACCGCTTCGTCACCGATTTAATCGAGAACACCCGGCAGCGGGTCGAACAGTCCGGAGTAAAGACGCTCGACGAGCTACGCCGGTATCCGGATCGGCTGGCGGGATTCAGTCCGGAGGTTGAGGCCGAGCGCCGCGCGGCCAAGGCGTTTCTCTCTCGAGCGCTCTACAACATCAAGCAACTGGAGCCGGAGAAGCGCCAGGCAGAAAAGGTCATTACCGAGGTTTTCAATCACTTGATGGCGCATCCGCAAGCCCTGCCCCACCTTTACCAGGAGCGCGCCCAGAGCGAGAAGCTGGTGCGCGTGGTTTGCGACTACATCGGGGGCATGACCGATACCTACATCGAAGAGCTGCGCAAGAAGCTGATCTCAGCCAGGAAGAGCGAAGCCGGAAATGATAAAGGCGCAGCCTAAGCTGCGCCCGAATGCCAATCCTTCGCGCTACTTCTTGTTGACCGCCTTCTTCAATTCCAGTCCGGGCGTGAACTTTACTACCCGTTTTGCCGGAATTTTGATCGCGCTTCCGGTTTGCGGATTGCGTCCATTGCGCGCCTTGCGCTGAGAAATGGAAAAGGTGCCGAAGCCGACCAACGTCACCCGGCTTCCCTTTTTCAGCGCGCTGGTGGCCGAATCAATAATCGTGTCGATGGCGCCGCCGGCGGCGGTCTTGGTGATGCCGTGTGCAGCCGCGATCTTCTCGACCAGGTCCCCCTTGTTCATGAGTCGCTCCTCGTCAGGTGGCTACCTGAATGTGAAGCGAGTATTTACATGCGAAGCACAGGGCTGTGTCAAGAAAGAAGTGGGTTAAAGACAGCGATAGGGGATTTATCTTGGAACAGGGCTTGTGTCCCAGGTCCGCGTCCTGCCTTTGGAGGCGAACCTGGGGCACCAGCACCAGTATCGCATCCTTCACCGCAGCGCTCGCCGTTTCCATCCCAGCGCGCCCAGCAATCCTGATCCCAGCAGGATCAAACTGGCCGGCTCCGGCGTGCTCTGCGATACCTGAGTGTTCAGCGTTGCCTGCTCTCCGAACTGCTCGGAATAGTCGTCGGTAAACGTGCCGAAGCCTTGTACGCCGTTGCTCCACACTCCGGAATAGGAAAGCGACACTCCTCCTGAAATCGGTCCGCCGGTCTCATAGGCGTCACCGTCGGTGATCTCTCCGGTGAAGGTCAGCCCGTCGGGGCCATTCATCAGGAACGATCCGCCGGTTCCGAAAGTCGCGGAATACTGGCCGGTTTGGTCGTTGTAGGACCAGGTCAGCGGATCCGCAGTTTCGAAGCTGAAACTCCAGGGCTGTCCGATGGCATTGAAGTCGACACTTCCAGAGGCTGGCGTACCTGGCATGTTGCCAAAAGGAAACACAAAGCAGGTCTGGGGCGGACAAGTCATGCTCAGATTGACTGTCAAATTCACGGGAGCTGGTTGGGAATCGGCCAGGGCGACGGCAGTAATCAGGAATAACAGGGACAGCAGCAAAGAAATTCGAACAAAGTTGCGCATGGTTTTGTCCTTGGTTAGCGCCGTTGAAACTGCGCCGGACAGAGTAGCACGACTTCTTGTCCGAAACCAGCGGTAACCATCTGGCGCATCCGCGGTTGAACCTGAGCAGTTGTCTTCTCGTCCTGAATTGCGGATTCCCCCGATGAATCTCGCCACGCGATTGTGATAGACTCCGTCGCACCTGAGTCGCGAACGACCCTCTTTCAACTTCTGTTTTACAAGCAAGCCAACTTCAATCCCTATTGTCGATGAGGTCCCTGATGAGAAAAACAATTCTGGCCGCGCTGGCGTCGCTTGTGGTCCTGACTATGTCCGCTTGTGGTGGAGGTGGCACCCCTCCGCCACCCAATAATCCCATGGTGACAGTGACCCCTGCGACGGCGAACGTGCAGGAGGGTTCGCAGCAGCAGTTCACCGCAACTGTCACGAACACCAACGACACCACAGTGACCTGGCAGGTCAATGGCGTCACCGGAGGTAACGCAACGGTCGGCACCATCACCAGTGCGGGACTGTATACGGCGCCGGCCGCCATTCCCAGTCCGGCCAGCATTACCATTACAGCCTTCATCACCGACGTGCCCAGCATCTCCGGCAGCGCCATTGCCACGATTACGTCCGTGCAATTTGGCCTTTCCTCGCTGAAGGGCACTTACGTCTTTGGCCTGAGCGGCATCGACTCCAGTGGCAATTCCTTCTACGCTGTCGGCGCGGTAACAGCAGATGGCAACGGGAATATTACCGGCGGTGAAGAAGACCTGAACGATGTGACCTCGGGATACTTCAATGCATCGTCGATCAGCGGAAGCTACACTCTGGGCACGGATGGCCGAGGCGTGCTGAACCTGAACAATTCCATTGGCCAGTTCCAGTTTGCCTTCGCCATGCAGGCGCTCGACAATGCGGTATTGAACGAGATTGATGGCTCGGTCGTTGCCGCCACCGGCAACTTGGAGGCGCAAGCTACGTCGGTCACCGCACCTTTCGGCAATTACGCCTTCGGCTTCTCGGGAAGCGGACTGGGCTGCGGGGCTGTGAATTCCGCCGGAATCTTCGCGCTGAACAACGGCAATATCCTGGGACCGCAGGATTTGAACTGCGGCGGCAGCATTATCCAGTCCCAGAACATGAGCGGCTCCTACGGGAGCAGCGATGGACTGGGACGCGGTACAGGCTCGTTCAGCGGCACCAGCAGCGGCAGGTCCAACCTCATCTACTACGTGGTGTCGGCTAACCGCTTCCGCTTCCTCTGTCCCGATCCGGCGACGTTCTTCCTGGGCAGCGCCGACCTGCAAACGCAGGCGTCGTTCGCGGCTTCGAACTTCAGCGGAAGTTATGTGATCAACACCTCGGCCAACACCTCGGCGGGAGTGTCGTACACGTTGATTTCCATCAACGCCTCAGGCGGGAATGTTTCCCGCGGCTATTACGATGTCAATGACACCGGCAACGTGGGACAGGCCTCGCTCTCGGGAGCTTACACTCTAGCCAGCAACGGCTACGTCAAGGGCACATGGAATGTGAATAACGTGGGACTTCCGTTTGCGCTCTATCTAAGTTCGCCGACGTCGGGATATTACGTGGATGAGCGAACCAGTGCGGTTGGTGGAGGAAATATCACCGCGCAAACCGGCACCGTGACCAGCAATTCGGCCTGGGCCGGAAGCTATGCCACCAAGCAGTTCGGCTACTTCATCTCGGGTGGCGGAATAAACTCCGGCAACGCCAGCGGGGTCACGGGCCAGATCTCAGCAGACGGCAACGGGGTGCTGGCGGGCACGCTGGATATCAACGATCCACCGGGCGTTAGTACGGATCAGACGATCCAGCAAGGGTCCTACAGTGTGGGCAATACCGCGCCGGGACGTTTTACGGCACAGATCACCACGCAGGTCGAGGGCACGCGCAATTACGTGGGATACATCCTTGACCAGGGGCGGGTGCAACTGTTGGAGACGGACAGCAACCTGGTGTCAGCAGGTAACGCTACCCGGCAGTTCTAAGAACACGTTTAATTGAACGGTAAATCCGGGTACCCCAGGTCTCGCGCCGTTCGAGACCTGGTTTTTTTGTTTGAAGCAGGAATTTCTGTGCGCTGACGTTCTGAGAGAGACGGGCTGATCGAAATAGGAAAACGGTTGGACGGTTCCAAATCTTCAGTCGTGTGCCGTTATCTGCGGCGTTGCGTATTCGGAAGGGACGGTCGACGGAACCGGAATCTCCTGGTCTTTGTACTGCAGCTGGTACAGCTTCCAGTAAATTCCGCGCTGCGCCAGCAGTTGCTGGTGCGATCCCATCTCGCGCACGCTTCCCTTGTGCATCACGATGATCGTGTTCGCCCGCTGAATCGTGCTCAACCGGTGCGCGATGATGATCGATGTTCGGCCTTCCACCATGCGGGTCAAGGCCTCGCGGACCCGGAACTCCGTCTCGGTGTCGACGCTGGAGGTAGCTTCGTCCAGGATCAGGATCTTGGGATTGTGCGCCAGCGCTCGCGCAAATGAGATGAGCTGCTTCTGCCCGGTCGACAGCGTGCTGCCGCGCTCGCGTACCTCTTCCGCAAATCCGGAGGGCAGCGAGCGAATGAAGTCGGCGACGTTGACCTGCTCGGCCGCCTCCTCGACCGCTTCATCCTGAATCCAGCGCGAGCCTAGCCGAATGTTGTCGGCCACCGTGCCCGAGAACAGGAACGGATCCTGCAACACGACGCCATAGCGCCGCCGCAGGTCGTTGAGATCCATGTCGCGAATGTCGACGCCGTCGATGCGGATGGCGCCCTTCTGCACATCGTAGAAGCGCAGCAGCAGCGAGATGATCGTCGTCTTGCCCGCGCCGGTGTGTCCGACGATCGCCACCGTCGAGCCCGGCTCGATGGTGAAGGAGGCATCGCGCAAGACCCAATCCCACTCGAGCTCAGCGGATTCACCGGGGGCCACTGGAACTTTCAACTTCTCGCCCTTGCTCGCCGCTTCTTCTGCCGCTTGGGCCAGGGTGCGATAAGCGAACCACACATGGTCGAACTCGATGCGTCCCGGACCTTGAGGAACTTTGGGCGTGGCCGGCGAAATGATTTCGGGCTGCGTGTCGATGAGTTTGAAGACGCGCTCGCTCGAGGCCATCGCTGCCTGCAAAATGTTGTACTTCTCGCTGAGGTCCTGAATCGGCCGGAAGAAGCGCTGCGCATACTGCATGAACGCCACCAGCACGCCCAGCGTAACGACGTTCCGGATCACCTGGTTGCCGCCGAACCAGATCACGCAGGCGATAGCGATCGACGACAGCACTTCCACCACCGGGTAGTACACCGCATGCGCCATGATCGCGTCCTTGAAGGCATCCATGTGCGTCTGGTTGACCTTCTCGAACTCCTCGTACGAGCGCTTCTCGCGATTGAAGAGCTGCAGCACCACGATGCCGCTGACGTGTTCCTGCAGGTACGCATTGATTCGGGCGATGGCGACGCGAATACGGCGGTAGCTGTCGCGAACCTTGCGACGGAAGATCGAGGTCGCGTAGAAGATTACCGGCAGCACGGCAAAGGTAATCAGCGCCAGCCGCCAGTTCATCTTCAGCATGATGGTCAGGATGAAGGCCAGCACGAAGATGTCTTCGAAGATGGAAACCACGCCCGCGGTGAACAGCTCGTTCAGCGCATCCACGTCGCTGGTGACGCGCGTTACCAGACGGCCGACCGGATTCTTGTCGTAGAAGGAAATGTGCAGCCGTTGCAGATGGCGGAAGATCTGGCTGCGCAGATCGAACATCACCTTCTGCCCGGTCCACTGCATGATGTAGGTCTGCGCGAACTCCAGTAGAAAGCTGAACAGCAGCAGGCCGACGTACATTCCAGCAATCTGCGCAATGCCGGTAAGTGGAGAAGGGCTGAGGAAGCGGTCGAGCAGCGAGTGGGCTTCCGTCTTGCTGGCCAGATACTTGTCGATGGCGACCTTGGTGAGGTATGGCCCCAGAACGTCGGCGCCCGCCTTCAACACGATAGCGATCAGCGCAACCACCACCTGCCAGCGATAGGCGTGCAGGTAGGTCAGCAGGCGCTTCATCAGCCGCGCATCGTACGCCTTGCCCAGTACCTCTTCTTCGTGGATTCCAGCCATGAGCCCTTAATGATTGTATGCGAACGCGTGAATTTATATAGACGAGCGCCATGAGTGGAAGGATGGAAAAGATGGGATGGAACGGGTTGGCTCCACAGGCCGCTTAAAGGATCGCGGCACGATTCGGAAAGGTGATTAGCCTTTTATATCGGGTTGTCATCCCGAGCGTAGTGGATTCGGGCGCGAAGCGATCGAACTCACGGAGCCGGGGGACACTGCTGTCGCTTGCGCCACGATGAACCTGCAAGGCGGATCGGCCCTGCGGTGCGAATTCGTTACAGCTTGTACTTCGCGCGAATCTCGTCGATCTTCTGCTGCGCTTCCTTCACCTCGGGCCGGTTCGGGAAGAATGCGATCAAATCCTCATACTCTGCTTTGGCCTCTCCGAACTGCCCTTCGGCGTACCAGGCATCGGCAATCGCGAACTTCGCGCGCGGCACCAGCTCCGAGTCAGGATGACTTTGGATGAGGCTTTGCAGCAGAGTGCGCTCCTCGGAAAACTTCGAACGCTCGCCAGCCCACATCGCCTGCCCAAACAGATCGTGATCCGACTGGCCGGAAGTCACGCCCGTTACGGGCGTCGAGGACGGAGCCTGCGAAAAAGCCAACGTCGCCGCGAACAACACGAGCGACATGCCAGTGGACGCATTTCGAACAAGTTTCATCGCGCAACTCCACATCGCTAAGATGGGCCGGACTATAACATGGCAACATGGCGGCGCGCCAGATCGCACGCAGCTAATCGGCGATGAAGACATGTTCCCGCTCTTCCGTCACTGGCGAAAGCATTTCGATCAACTCCTGCTTTCCTTGCAGCAGGTAGTAGCAGATGAATCGCATCTTCTCGCATGGGGAGGCGTTATCGAAGCGCGCGATCACTTTCCCCTCAGGCTCATAGAATGCGGATCCGGCGGGCAACGTCTGCGCCGGCTCGCCCTGCACTTCCAGCACAGCTTCACCTTCGGCGATGTAGCCGAACACCGGGCAGGGATGCCTATGCAATCCGGTTTCCTGGCCTGGTTCAAAAACGATCTCGCGTACATCGACTCTGGTCACGTTCTTGTTGTTGAGGTCGGCGGCCAGCAGCTCTCGGCGAACGATCGTGGTTTGGCTCATGAAGCGTTGGATGAGCCGCAGTCCGATCGGTCGCAGGCGGTCGCCCCGCGCGGGTGAGCTTCATCCCAGGTTGCGCAGCACCAGCGCGGAGTTTTTCGATCCGAAGGCGATGCAGTTGCACACCGCATGCTCGATCTCAGCCTGGCGGCCGGCCTCGGGTACATAATCCAGATCGCACTCCGGATCCGGCGTCTCCAGGTTGGTGGTCGGCGGAAGCTGGCGATGATGCATGGCCACCAGGGTCGCCGCAATCCCCGCCGCGCCGCACGCCCCCTGCGGATGTCCGATCTGCGACTTCAGGCTCGACATTGGTGTCTGGTAAGCCTTTTCGCCCAGCGCCAGTTTCAGGGCGCGAGTCTCAATGCGATCATTGAGCTGGGTTGAAGTCCCGTGCAGATTCACGTAGTCGACATCGCCGGCCGCTATGCCGGCATCTTCCATCGCCATCTGGATGGCGCGCGCCGGCTCTTCACCGCACTCCTGCAAGCGCACCCGATGAAATGCCTCACAGGTTGAACCGTAACCCGCGACCTCGGCGAGAATCCGCGCGCCCCGGGCCCGCGCGTGCTCATATTCTTCCAGCGCGAACATCCACGAACCTTCGGCGACCACGAAACCATCACGATCGAGAGAGAAGGGCCGTGAGGCGCGCTCAGGCTCGTCGTTCCACGAGGCCGTCATGATCTTCATCAGGGTGAAGCCCTTCATGATTCCGGGCGCGATGGGCGCATCCACGCCGCCAACCAGCAGCATCGGCAGGAAGCCGAACTGAATTTGCCGCAGCGCATAACCGAACGCATCGGTCGAGGAGGTGCACCCCGTGGTAATGACGTGACTCATGCCGCGCAGCCCGAAGCGCATGCTGATCTCGCTGGAGAGCGTGCCCATGGTCCCACTGGGAATGCAGAACAGGCTGACGTTCTTAACGTGTCCGGTCAGCCACAGGCGAACCTGCTCCTCGGAGAACTCCTGCGCGCCACCGCCCGAGCCCAGCACCACGCCAATCTCGCGCTGCTGCTCCAGTGAGAATTGCGACACGTCTAAACCAGCGTCGCGCAGCGCCTCAGTCGAGGCGGCCAACGCCAGCGGCACCACGCGCGAAACATGCTTGCGTTCGCGGGCTTCCATCCAAGCCAACTCATCGAAGTCCTGGATTTCGCCGGCGATCTGCACCGGCAACTCGCCGGGATCGAAGCTGCGAATACGCTTCACTCCGCTGACGCCGTCCAGCACCGCGCGGCAGAACGCCTGGTTGCCGATACCGTTGGGACTGACCGCCCCCATTCCCGTAATCACGACGCGTTTTTTCATAAGTGGCACTTGGCCGTTAGCCATGGGCGGCAGGTGCTCGGAAACATTTGAGATGCAACTGGAGGATCATTTGATTGTGTGACCACACATTTTAAAACCCGCCGGGAGTACGAATCTCTCGCAATCATTCCAGGACGCTGGCCGTATCTTGCAATCGTTTCCAAATGCCAGGTTCCAGCTGCTGATGCCGTTCTCTCCGCCCTGCTACTCTATATTATTCGCCACGGCTTTTGGCGACTCTGGCTTGCTCATTACCCGGCGCTGCAGCTTGCCCTGAGCATAGCCGGAGGGCGTGGGGCCAAAGGAGTTGGGCCTCGCCTTTTGCGGAATTAACAGACCGAATCGAAGGCGAAGGTTGTGGCTAAGCCGGTGCCGACGTGCATTGATTCGAACTTGATTGTGACCGGGAATTGGGGTAGAGGAATGCGATTCGTGGGACGTGGATTTGGCGGTGTTTTTTTGGCGCTCGCTATCATTGCAACTTGCGCTTCTGTGGGATGGGCTTCGGGATCTACTTCGGGCGGGGCCTTTGCACCGCTCGATCAATGGAAGGCCGCGGTAATCAGTGGCAACGTTTCCCTGTTGAAGTCGATGTACAGCAGCAATCCGGTGCCGCGCGTTATGACGGTGAGCGGCGACAGCACTCCCGACGCGGAGGTGGCTTTCTGGACCGCACTGAAGGCGCGGCAAGTGAAGCTCGATGTCAGCCAGTCGACTTCCCCCCAGCCCGGAGTTCAGCAGGTGGTGTTCGAGGCGGAGGTCCACTCGGGCACGGCGGCCAAGGATCACGTGGTGTGGGTGACCGAAGGTCAGCTATGGCAGCAACAAGGTGGCAGCTGGAAGCTGCTGGCCACCAAGCGAACGGACGCGGCGCGCTTGCAGCAGCCAACCTCGACCGACAAGGTGATCTACGCCCCCGGCCTCGACGCGCATGAAGAGATCAAGCAGGCGCTGGCAGCGGCCACCAAGCAGCATAAGAACGTCCTGATCGTCTTTGGCGCGAATTGGTGCTACGACTGTCACGTCCTGGACCTGGCTTTCCACCGCACCGACCTCACCACGGTGCTGCAACGCAACTACGAAGTCGTGCACGTCGATGTGGGCCAGGGCGACAAGAACCAGGACATCATGGAGCAGTATCACGTGCCCATGAAGAAGGGCATTCCGGCACTGGCCGTGCTCGACAGCCACGGGAAGTTGCTGTACAGCCAGCAGGGTGGCGAGTTTGAGAAGACTCGCTCGCTGGCCCCCGAGGATCTTCTGGCCTTCCTGAACCGATGGAAGCCAGCCGCGTAATTCGTTCCTATCCCACGGTGAGGAGAGGGTTCAGCGAATGGCCGCCTAGTGGCCTTTGCCGAACCCTTTGCGCCGTTGCTGGCTATAACGGGCGAGTGCGTCTTCAATGATGGGCAACGCCTCTTTCGAGGGTTGAATGTCATCCACCTCAACTGCCTTGCCTTCCAGTTGCTTGTAGTCGAGGAAGAAGCGCCGCAGCATGGCGACGCGGTGGTCAGGCATTTGCGCGGCTTCGTGGTAGGAGTTGAACTCCGGATCCTGCGTGGCTACCGAGATGATTTTATGGTCGCGCTTGCCGGAGTCAATCATGGTCATCAGCCCGATCACGCGCGCGTGAATCAGCGTGAGCGGCACCACTGCCTCCTGGCATAACACCAGCACATCCAGAGGATCGTCGTCTTCGGCGAGCGTCTGCGGGATGAAGCCGTAATTCGCTGGATAGTACACGGCCGAATAGAGCACGCGATCGAGCTTGATCAGGCCGCTCTGCTTGTCGAGCTCGTACTTGACGCTGGATCCAAACGGAATTTCGATGACGGAATAGAACTCCAGGGGCAGGTGCTCGCCGGGAGAGATGTCGTGCCAGACATGAGTCATTGTGTTGCGCGTCCCCACTGAAAAATACGAGCCTCAATTGTAGCCGAGGAGCCCGAATGGAAATCGCGGTGTCATCCCGAGCGAAGCCGAGGGACCCCTATCGCCACACAAGTCCCTTCAGGAGGCAGCGTTTATGCCGGCATATGCCGGCTTGGGACGAAGGTCGACGGGTGCGGTAGGGATCCTTCGACTCCGGCGCCGCAAGAACGGCGGCGCCTACGCTCAGGATGACGCCTTCTAGAGTTCTTACGGAGAAGCGCAATTCCGTGACGAACCGCACCGCCTCCTATTGCCTTCCCATAAGAGGCGTGTAAGGATTCCTATGGGAAGCCAACAGGAGCTTACGAGATGGGCGACAAGAAAGACGTTTGGCAGGGAACGCTTGCCCTGATGGTGCTGAAGACGCTTCAGACTATGGGACCTCTTCACGGCTACGGTATCGCGCGCCGCATTGAGCAGACCAGCGGCGACCTGCTCTCGTTGAATTACGGGACACTGTATCCGGCGCTGCTGAAGTTGGAGC
The DNA here is from genome assembly GCA_963698845.1 of uncultured Acidobacteriaceae bacterium. Classification (GTDB taxonomy): domain Bacteria; phylum Acidobacteriota; class Terriglobia; order Terriglobales; family Acidobacteriaceae; genus Bog-257. Next base: position 71,087 of record CAVOSH010000002.1, on the reverse strand, counting down.
AGGAAGGCTCGATCGCCTCTGAGTGGGGAACCTCGGAAAATAATCGCAAGGCGAAGTTCTACCGCCTGACGCGCGCCGGCCGCAAGCAACTTGAGCAGGAGGCGAGGGAGTGGGAAGCGACAACCTCGATCCTGGCTCGCTTTCTTTCTCCTGGTGAGGAGCAAGCATGAAGAAGTTGCGTGCATTGGCGCTGCGAGTCGCAGGGCTGTTCGCAAAAGATCGCCGCGAGCAGGAGTTTGCCGCTGAGATTGACAGCCATCTGCAAATGCAGATTGAGGACAATCTACGCGCAGGCATGTCCGCCGATGAAGCGCGGCGCGCGGCCCTCCTCAAGCTGGGAGGAATGGAGCAGACCAAGCAGGCGTATCGAGAGCGCGGCACCATGCCGCTGCTGGAAAGTCTGCTGCACGATGTGCGCTATGCGCGGCGGCAATGTCGCAAGAATCCCGGCTTCATGCTCACGGCGGTTATCGTATTGGCGTTGGGGATTGGGGCCAGCACCGCGATCTTCAGCGCGGTTTATCCGATTCTCTTCCGTCCGCTGCCCTACCCGGGCGCCGACCGCATCACGATGGTCTGGGAGAGCAGGCGCGGCGAGAGGCCGATGGCCGTTGCTTTCGCGACCTTTTACGGAATGAGACAGCGAAACCGTTCCTTCGAGGCGCTGGCCGTAATGAGTCCGTGGCAGCCCGCGATGATCGGGAGCGGCGAGCCCGCTCGGCTGGAGGGACAGCAGGTGAGCGCGGAGTTCTTCCGCGTCTTGGAGGTGCTGCCGGCGCTGGGGCGCGACTTCCAGGCCTCGGACGATCAGTTCCACGGGCCCAACAACGTAATCCTCAGTGACAGGTTGTGGCGAACGCGTTTCGGCGCCGATGCCACGATTGTCGGCCGCAAGATCACACTGAACAACAATCCGTACACCGTAATCGGAGTCATGCCGGCATCCTTCGAGGACGTGCTGGCCCCGGCAACCGAGCTGTGGTCGCCGCTGCAATCCAATCCCGCGTTGCCGATGGATGGGCGCGAGTGGGGACATAATTTGCAGATGATCGGGCGGCTGCGTACGGGCGTCAGCATGCAGGCAGCGCAGGGCGAGGGCACGGTGATCCTGCACACGCTCGGCCAAGAGTACACGAAGGGTTATGACAGTTCTGGTGGCGCGTCGCAGGCGATGCTGGTTTACCGCTTGCAGGACGATATCACGCGCGACGTAAAGCCGGCGCTGCTGGCCATCGTCGGTGGTGTAGGGCTGGTGTTGCTGATCGCGTGCGTGAACGTCATCAATCTTCTGCTGGCGCGCGGCGCTCAGCGGCAAAGCGAATTTGCCATGCGAGTGGCGCTGGGCGCGGGACGCGCACGATTGCTGCAGCAACTGCTGACCGAGAGTCTGCTGCTCGCGCTGGCGGGCGGGGTGCTCGGCATCGCCCTGGCGCAAGCCGGAGTTCGCGCGCTGGTCGCGTTGAGCCCTGCCGATCTGCCGCGTCTCAATGCAATCCACGTTGACAGCACGGCATTCCTTTTCGCGTTTGCTATCACCACTGCTGTGGGCTTGGTGGTCGGAGTGATCCCGGCGCTGCAGGCGGCGCGCGGCGATCCTCAGAGCGGATTGCAGAAGAGCTCGCGCACGGCAACCGGCAAGCAGCAATTCACGCGGCGCGCTCTGGTGATTGCCGAGATGGCGATTGCCTTGGTCTTGCTGGTGAGCGCCGGCCTGCTCTTGCGCAGCGTTCAGCGGCTGTTCGCCATCCCGCCGGGCTTCACGCCATCGCATCTGCTCACCATGCAGGTGCAGGACTATAGCCGGCGTCCCGCCGCCGAACCGCAGTGGCCGGAGTTCGACGCCGCTCGCGCGCGCTTCTATGAACGAGCGTTGCAGGCTGTCCGCGAAATCCCGGGCGTTCAGGATGCAGCTTTCACCAGCCAGCTGCCGTTGAGTGGCGATTTCGAAGGCAACAGCCTGTACTTCGAGTCTCTGCCCGGCGAGAAAGCCATTGGAGCTTATCGCTACGAAGTCACACCCGGATATTTCGCCACCATGCGTATCCCGCTGATCCGGGGCCGCCTGCTTACCGAAGACGACAAAGCCGGCGCGCCCGGAGCAGTGCTGATCAGCGACTCGCTGGCGCGCCGTTTGTTTCCCCATCAAGATCCTCTCGGCGAGCGCGTGAAAATGGGCCCAGATATGGGTCGCACCGACCGCTCTTGGCATACGGTCGTCGGCGTGGTCGGCGACGTGAAGCAAGCGTCGCTGGCGCTGCAAGATCCGGACGCTTTCTACACCACGCCGATGCAGTGGGCGTGGGTCGACAACGTGCAGTCGCTGGTGGTGCGCACCTCTGGCGATCCCACACTGCTGATACCGGCGATCCGCAGCGCCGTCTGGTCGGTCGACAAAGATCAGCCGATCGTGCGCGTCGCAACCATGGATACGCTGGTCGCCGAATCCGAAGCGCAACGGCACTTCGCGCTGGTGCTCTTCGAGGCTTTCGCGCTGGTTGGCTTGCTTCTCGCGGCAACTGGAATCTACGGCGTCCTGTCGGGCAGCGTAACCGAGCGCACCCGCGAGATCGGCGTACGAGCCGCGCTGGGTGCTTCGCCCGCGGCCATCCTCGGACTGGTACTTCGCCAGGGGATGAACCTTGCCGGCATCGGAATCGTGATAGGACTGGCGGGAGCGCTGGCTTCGAGCCGCGCATTAACCACGCTGCTCTTCGGCGTCTCCGATCGCGATCCTGTCACCTACGCCGGCGTTGCGGCGGCATTGCTGGCGGTAGCGGCGCTTGCCTGCTGGATCCCGGCGCGTCGCGCGGCGAAAGTCGATCCGGCAATTACCTTGAGGGCGGAATAAATATGAAACAGCTACGAGCGTGGTTCCTTCGAGCTACGGGACTGTTTTCAAAATCGCAGCGCGATCATGAATTTGCCGCCGAGATCGAGAGCCATCTGCAAATGCAGATTGACGACAACCTCCGCTCGGGCATGACCGCCGGAAGAGGCGCGGCGCGCAGCCGCTGGTGAAGCTTGGGCGGCGTGGAGCAGACGCAGCAGGCCTATCGCGAGCGCGGCACCGTGCCCTTCTTCGAAAGCGTAGCTCAGGACCTGCGCTTTGCCACACGACAGTTCGTGAAGAATCCCGGCTTCTCGCGGTACGGCGGTGGTCGTCCTGGCGCTGGGCATGGGCGCCAGCGTCGCCATCTTCGCGTTTGTGGATGCCAGCCCTCTTAAGTCCTCTGCCTTACTGGAAGGCGGACAGACTGGCCAGCGTTACCGGAAGCGTGAGCGGTAATTCCGCGCGCCAATCTTTCGTACCCCGACTATCTCGACTGGAAGCAGCGTGACCACCTGTTGAGTTCATTGGACGTGTGGAACGACCGCGGATACATGCTGAGCACGGCCGACGGCGTGCAGTTGGTGATGGGAGCTCGCGTCAGCGACGGCTTCTTCCATACGCTGGGCGTGTCCCCGATTGTGGGACGTGACTTCTACAAGGGGGAAGACCTGCCCAGCGCTCCGCACACCGTCATCCTGAGCTACGCGGCCTGGCAGAAATGGTTTGGTGGAAGGGAGAACGTAATTGGCACAGCCGGTCACGCTGAGCGGCGATGCCTACACGATCGTCGGAATTCTGCCGCGCAGACTTTCAGTTTGCCCGGCGCGGCAGTCCCGACTTCTGGACCACGCTTCACGTGAAAGGAAATTGCGATTTACGCCGTAGCTGCCACAGCCTCTACGGCGTGGGCAGGCTTAAGGACGGAGTAAGCATCGAGCAGGTCCAAGCCGAGATGAAGACGATCGCGGCGCAGCTGGAGCAGCAGTATCCTGACTCCAATCGCGGACAGGGCGCGATGGTCGAGCCGCTGCGCGAGACTATCGTCGGCGACGTTCGCCCCATACTCCTGCTTCTGTTGGCAGGAGCGATGCTGCTGCTGGTGATCGCGTGCGTCAACGTCGCCAGCCTTCTACTGGTGCGCTCCGAAAGCCGGCGGCGCGAGATTGCCGTCCGCGGCGCAATGGGCGCATCGCGAGGCCGCCTGGTCCGTCAGTTTGTCACCGAGGCTCTGGTGCTGATCACCGCATCGACGGTGCTTGGATTGGCCTCGGCTGCGGTTTTCATCCGGATCCTTCTAAGCTTCCTCACGAAAGATGTCATCGCCTACACTCCGTATTTCCAGGGCTTGGGAGTGGGCTGGAGCGGAGCGATCTTCGCCGCTGCCGTAGCACTGCTGGCGCTCATTCTCTTCTCGCTAGCTCCGGCGTTGCGCTTCGGATCTTCCGGCGACTTGCGCGAAGATCTTGCCGAGGGATCGCGTACTTCTTCCGGCAGCTCATGGCGGCGCTTTGCTTCCAACCTGGTAGTGGTTGAGCTGGCTATGGCCGTAGTCCTGCTGGCCGGTGCCGGGCTCTTAGGCAAGAGCTTCTACCGTCTGCTGCATGTGGAGATCGGCTTCGTCTCCGACCACCTGGCAACGACGCAGATCGCCTTGCCTGCCAGTTATGCCAGCGACGAGCAGAAGATCCGGCTGACTCGAGATATCGTGAACCGTCTCTCGGCTCTGCCGGGCGTGAAGTCGGTGGGCTTAACCTCGCGCGTTCCGGTGAGTTCGAACGGCAACACCACCTGGATTCGCATCGTGGGCCATCCTTACGACGGCGAACACAACGAAGTGAACGAGCGCGAAGTGAGTTCCGCGTTCTTTCAGACCTTGCAGGGACGTCTGCTGCGAGGGCGTTACTTCACCGACGCCGACGACGCTGACCAGGCCGAACGTCGTCATCATCAACCAGGCTTTGGCGAAAAAATATTTTCCCGGAGAGGATCCAATAGGCAAGCAGATCGGCGACAACCAGCTGACGCCGAAGTCGCTGGCCGAGGTCGTCGGCATTGTGGATGACATCAAGGAAGGTTCGCTGGAAGAAGAAATTTGGCCCGCAATCTACTACCCGTTCAATCAAAGTCCGGACGACTTCTTCACCCTGTTTGTGCGCTCCGATCGCGGCACAGAGTCGCTGCTGCCGGCGATGGTGGCGGCGATTCACCAGGTCGATCCGGGCATCGCCGTCTTCGATGAGGCGACGATGAACGAGCGCATCTACAACTCGCCGTCAGCGTATCTGCACCGCACATCGGCCTGGCTGATCGGAGGCTTTGCAGCGTTGGCGCTGCTGCTGGGTGCGGTTGGGCTGTATGGCGTGATCGCGTATTCGGTGAGCCAGCGCACCCGCGAGATCGGTGTGCGCATGGCGCTGGGCGCACAACGCAGCGCCGTCTATCAGCTGATCATGAGCGAAGCCGGATGGCTGACGGGTATTGGCATCATGGCGGGACTGGCTTGCGCGATTGGTGCTGCGGCTGCTGATGGGCAAGCTGCTGTTTGGCGTGCGCGCCTGGGACATTTCAACGCTGTTCGCAGTCAGCCTGGTACTGGGCTGCGCGGCATTGCTGGCCAGCTATCTGCCGGCCCGGCGCGCCGCGTCGGTGAATCCCGTAGACGCGTTGCGCGCGGAGTAAACGGCGATGTTCGGCGCGCGAAAAGAGAAAGGCGCGGACCGGTAGTGAACCCTCCGCGCCTATCAGAAGTTTGTGCCGCGTTTAGTAGCGGTGTGGCAATTTCTGCTCAGTCTCAACCGAGCTCGTCAAAGACCCAACGACATAACTGACAACGATGATCCCCACAACGGCAATCGTGACCAGATCCATGTGGCCTCCCCACCCGGCGGCTGGCGCCAGGCCATGTTCGCCCGACTTGCGAAGCCGAAGTGACAAACGCTCCGCCGCTCAGAAGTTGTGGATTGTTTGTAGCACGTTTTGCACCAAAATTGCAGCACAAATCGCAGCACAACCTCATTTTCTATTGCAGCGGCTTTGCGCACTGAGATGCGGTTGCTGGTCGGCCTGACGCGTGAGACGGAAGATGACGCGACCAGCGAAACGGGTTCAGCCGGCTTACTGGGACAGAGCAGCCAGACGCGCGGAGCTTTCCGCGATGCCCGCTTCGATGCCCTCCGCGAGGTAGCGCTGGTGAACGTCCTCCCAAAGCCGGCGGGCTTCGTCTCTCTCTCCAAGTTCGCCTTTGAGCACAGCCATGCTGCGGATCGCATTGGCCACATCCAGAGGCGAGGCTTCCGGGTGCGCGCTGTAGACCTCGAGAGCTTCGCGATAGCAAGGCTCGGCAAGCTCGGGCAGTTTCGACTCCCGATAGACGTCGCCGAGGTGGCGGATTGTGTGCGCGAAGACCAGGGGATCGGGGAGCCAGCGATACAGTTTCACGGCTTCTTCGTAATGCCGTCGAGCGGCGGGGAGGTTGTGCAGCTTTCGTTCGATCTCGCCCAGCCAACGTGTGGCCCAGGCTAATTCAGGTAGATCGTTCTGCTGCCGGGAGAGTTCGGCGGCGGTCGTCCATTCACGTTTCGCGTCATCGTAGCGGCGTTCTTTTTGCGCTGCAAACGCCCGCTGTACCGCCAGATCGATTTCGGTCGACATACGGCTCACTCAAACTGCAGAGGGCGCGGCTTGCGGTCCACTCTCGGCGACGATCTTGATCAACGCGTCCGGGCCATCGGCTCCGACCACGTAGCGATCGGCTTCGACCTCCGGCCACTCCCCATAAATATGGTTGATGTAGATCACCTTGCCGTCGCGCTTGCCTTCGCGAAAGATGCGGATGACCTTTCGCGCGGTGGCATTGGGCAGGTGATGACACACCAAGGCGATGTCGAAGGGAACATTCTTTTCCGCTGCCTCGACAACTTCCTTTTCGGTGACCAGAGGAGTGACTTCGTGGCCGGCGGCTTCCAGCACGCGCTGGCGTAACAACGCGAGTTCCTGGTCGGTGGTGAGGATGAGAATCTTCATGGGTACGTCCGGGGTGAGGGCTGAAAAAGGCTCTTGCGGAGGATATCAAAAGTCGTCGGAATCGGCAGCGGAAATCGTTGAATTCAAAGTTATTCCACGATTTTTAACGCTTTTAGGCCTGGGCTGCTGGCGCGTCCCAGGTCATGCCGTTGCCTGACCGCTTCCGTGGTATATTTGGCCCTAGAATGCTGAATAATTTTCTATGGTGGCTGCACGACCACGCCCTCCCGCTGGAGGTCCTGCTGGTCGTGTTGAGCGGGCTTGATTGCCCTCTATGCCGACACTGTGCGGCACTTCCTGTCCCTGCCGGCGCAGCGCTTGAGCACCTGGATCCTGAAGGCGCGCCTGCTGTCCGTCAATTCCAAGCTCTTCAATCTGTGCGAATGCCATAACAACTCGTTTAACACTCTGGTGCACATCGCACGGGCGTTCGTCTTCATTCTGCTGCTGATCGGGATGTTCATGGGCGGCATCTTCCTTGAGGTGGTAGCCATCCGTTCGGCGAACCGCGCCGGCGTTGAGGAAGCCTACAGCCGCTTCCATGCCAACCTCGATACCTCGTTGGCGCTGGTCTTCATCGTGGTGGTCTGTTGCCGCTTGCTGCTGCTGGGCGAGTTTCTGTATCGCCTGCGCAACTTCAAGGGCTACGATCATTACCTGATGGAGCACGTCGCCGAGTTGGAAGAGAAGCTGGTAGTCGCGGAAAACTCCGGACCGGCTTCGGTTCCCGACTAGCTCTCAGCCTTTAGCCGTTAGCTCTTAGCAAACGGTCGTCAGCCGCGGCACACGATTCATGGACGCCAGGGTTTTGAAAGTAGCGACCCGCTAGAGGCCGCGAGATCTATCTGCAACGAATGCTCGAGCGCCGCCGAAGGCGGCGCGACACAAACTTAGCCCAGCGCGGAAGCGCTGGGTACGCTTCCCAGTATTGGCCAGAGCCCCTTCAGGGGCGACAGGATTTTGACTTTTCTCGCCATGTCGCAATAAGATCAGGCTCATACCCGTTATCTGCCGCTCGTCCCACTCAAGGTGACAACCGTACCATTTCCGTAGCATCCTTAAGATAAGTCTATGAGGCTTCCGGCTATTTCCGGCAGGCATTTCCTGGTTCTTGCGCTGCTTGGCGTGTGCGGTCCTGGCAGCGTGGCGCAGGAGCGGGCAGCGCTCCGCCGCCTCCGCGGGTGCCGGCGCATCGATGCCGACATCCGCTGCATCTGCCCCGGTGCTGCCGCTCTATCGAGCGCTGCGCTCGGTCGGGCTCGATCCGCAGGCGGTCTACAAGATTCGCGAAGCGGAGATCGATCGCGAAGACGTACACATCTCGCTGAACGATGGCACCATCGCCTTCACGCAATCGGTTGATGGCCATGTCACGGGCGCGTATTTCGAAGGCGACGGCGAGGTGCTTGATCCGTCCTCCGGACCGCATGGAGCGCGCCTCGCTGGGGCTCTTTATCAAGTGCCGGCGTGCTGGAGGAATCGTTCTCCTCCGCCTACCTGCGCTTCAACGACGACACGGCGAAGGAGCTGCAACCGTTTCTGCGGCCGCCGAGGATGCTGCCGACTTCGTTACACGCAACGACGCTGCGGCCCGCAACCTGGCGCAGATCGATGCCATGCGGCTGTGCATTTCCTTCACCAGCGCGCCGGCGGCCGCTGCTCCCGGCGAGCCTCCGCCCGTCCCCGACCAGCTGCTGCATGCCCGCATCGCCGGCAATCACTACGGCGTCTTCGACGTTTTCTTCGACACCCGCAGCCCCGAGCAGATTGTCGTCGGCAACGCCTCCACCCATGAGGACCAGACCTTCTACGACCTGTGGATGAGCTTCCCCATGCGCTCGCTGCGCAAGACGCCGCTCTCCGACGCTCGCTTCGGAGGCCCGTCCGGCCCGCTGTGGACGCCGCATGTTCTCGCCATCAACAAGTACACCATCAACGCGACGCTCGATCCTTCGCGCAACCTTTCGGCCGACGCCACGCTCGACATTGATGTGAAACAGGGCGGCGCGCGCATCGTGCTCTTCGAATTGTCGCGCTACCTGCAGGTAAAGCAGATGGAGTTCGAAGGCAAGCCGCTGGAGTTCATCCAGAACGAAGCCGTCGAAGGCAGCGAGTTGTCGCGCCGCGGCAATGACACCATCGCCGTGGTCTTTCCAGCGCCGCTGCTGCCGGGCGCGCACTTTCCGCTGCGCTTCACCTATGCCGGATCGGTGCTGTCGGATGCCGGCGGCGGACTGCTGTACGTCGGCGCGCGCGGAACCTGGTATCCCAACCGCGGCATGGTGATGGCCGATTACGATCTCACCTTCCACTTTCCCGACACCTGGTCGCTGATCGCTACCGGCAAACGGGTTTCGCTGGATCGCGAGGGCAGCGGATTCGCCGGACATTGGGTCAGCGAGCAACCGATTCCGATCGCCGGCTTCAACCTGGGCGAATACGTGAAGAACTCCGCCAAGGTCGGGCAATGTCGAGGTCGACGCCTACGCCGCGCGTGGAAGCCTGTCGCAACAGCTGGCTCCGAACGCCGCGCAATCCGTTGCCGCCGCTGCTGTCGCCGCATGCTCCCGGAACGGTTGAGCCGGTACCGATGCCGCCACCGTTGCAGGACCCGTCGAGCACGGGCCAGTCGCTGGCCGACCGCGCCGCCGAGACGCTGACGGCTCTGTCGCAGATGCTGGGGCCGTATCCCTACAGCTCGCTGTCGCTCACCGAAAATCCCAGCGTCGAAAGCCAGGGCTGGCCCGGCCTGATCTTTCTCTCCAGCTACGCCTACCTGCAGCCCGACGCAGTTGCGCGCGATGAACCTGTCCGAGGCCGACGCCATCATCTACAGCGAAGTCATGATGCCGCACGAGCTCGCGCACCAGTGGTACGGCGACAAGGTTTCGTGGGCCAGCTATCACGAGCAGTGGCTGCTGGAGGCGCTGGCGAACTACTGCTCGCTGCTGCTGCTGGAGCGCTCGCATCCTGCCGACGTGCAGCTCACGCTGGAGAACTATCGCCAGATCCTGGCCAGTCCGCACGCGCGAAGGCCGCCGCATGGTGGAGGCCGGGCCGGTGACGCTGGGCAGCCGGCTGTCGTCGTCGCACTTTCCCAATGGCTACGAGCTGATCGCCTACGGCCGCGGCACCTGGCTGATGCACATGCTGCGCTGGATGCTGCGCGACGCTTCGCGTACGCCGGCAAATCCCGATGGCGACGACGCTGCCTTCCTCGGCCTGCTGCGCAACCTGGTCGACCGTTACCAGGGCAAGCAGATTACGAATGCGGATTTCGAAGAGGCGGTCGAGCAGGTACTGCCAAAGTCGCTGTGGTTCGAGAATCGCAAATCGCTGGACTGGTTCTTCGATGGCTGGGTGAATGGCACCGCCTTCCCACAGCTCGAAGTGTCAGGAGTGAAGTTCGCCCGCACCGCACGCGGAACCACCGTCAGCGGCACCATGCAGCAGAACTCCGCGCCCTTCGACCTGGTCACCAGCGTGCCGGTCTATGGCGTTGTCGACGATCACCAGGTTTATCTGGGCCGCGTCTTCGCCGAAGGCGCCGAAACCCGCTTTACCTTCCCCGCGCCCGCCGGTGTGAAGCAGGTGGTGGTCGACCCGTACCACACTGTACTTGCACCAGCCTTGAAACTTCATCATCCCGCCGGTTCCTCTCAGCGTGGAACTTGGGCTATGATTTTTACGCTTATCCCACGAGGTAACAGTGACAGTAAAACTTTCGCGTCGCACTTTTCTTGCGTCCGCTGGCGTCTGTGTCAGCGGCGTTGCGTTGCGCAGGACCCTTATGCGCGCTGCACTCAATTTGTTCGATCAGGCGCAGCCCGGCCAAGCCAATCACGCTGCAGGCCCTTACGCGCACGCTGGAAATTAACGGCAAGGCCGCGACTGTGATGGGCCTGTTGCAACCCAATGGCACGCAGGGTATCGAGTCGGTGGTGAACAGCCCTTCCGCGTGAACCTCGAGAACAAGCTGACCGTACCCACCGCCATTCATTGGCATGGACTGCATCCGCCGAACAATCAAGACGGCGTACCGGGCGTGACGCAGCCGGCCATCCGGCCGGACTCCAGCATCTCCTACGATTTCCCGCTGGTTCCCGTCCGGCACGCACTGGATGCACTCGCACCAGGGATTGCAGGAGGCGATCTGCTGGCGGCGCCCGCTTATCGTCCATGAACCGAACGAGCAGGCGCTCGACGAACAGCAGATCGTCATCATGTTCTGCGGACTTCAGCTTTACCAAGCCGAAGGAGATTCTTGCGCAAGCTTCGCGCCGGCGGCAGCAAGAAGCCGATGGGTATGGCTCGCGATGAAGATGGCGCAGCCAAGCCCGACGCGAACGACGGAACTACGACGCGTACCTGGCCAACGATCGCACGCTCGCCGATCCTGAAGTGGTCAGCGTGGATAAGTCCGCACGCGTCCGCCTGCGCATCATCAACGGCAGCTCGGGCACAAACTATTTTCGTCGACCTCGGCAGCTGAACGGCGAATTGATTGCCACCGATGGTATGCCGATCGAGCCGATTCGCGGCAGCCGCTTTCCACTGGCCATTGCGCAGCGAATCGATGTGCGGGTGCAGCTCCCGGCCGGCGGCGGCGCGTTTCCTGTCCTCGCTCTCCGCGAATTGTCGAGCGGAGCAGACCGGCGATCGTCCTCGCCACGCAGGGCGCGACAGATCGCGCGTCTGCCGGCGAAAGCGCGTCCTCCGCCGGGCTTGCTGACGCTTGATCAGGAGAAGACGTTCGTCGCGGTGCAGCCGCTGTAGCCCGCGTGCCGTCGACCGCTCCTACGAGCTTCGCCTGGGTGGCAACATGAGCGAAATACGAATGGATGATCAATGGCGTGATCTTCGATGTTAACAATCCGCAGTCGGAGAAGGCGGGCGTGCTGGTGAAGCGCGGCGAGCGCATCGATCTGAAGTTTGTTAACGACACGCCGATGTCGCACCCCATGCACCTGCACGGGCACTCGTTCCAGGTGATCGAACATCAACGGCCAGCCGCTCAACGGAGCGGTGCGCGACACGATCCTGGTCCCCGGCAAAAAGCAGCGTCACCGTCGCCTTCGACGCGAACAATCCCGGGCTGTGGTACCTGCACTGCCACGTGCTGTGGCACCTGGCCGCGGGCATGGCAACGCTGGTGCAGTATCAGGCGTGAAGGAACTCCGTCTGCAATTGGCTTTTAGCTTTTAGCAGGAAGGGAGCACTGAGCAAGAACCGGTAGCGCACCCCGGGATAGACCGTCGTTTTTACATCAAAACTCTACGCCGCTTTTGGCCTCGGGAACTTCTTCCACGCGTCTGGATTGCGGCGCGCGATATCGGCATTGAGCACTGTCGCAAATCCAACCCAGGCAGCATAGGGCACGAAGCACAACGCGGCGCCGGTATCGACTTTGCGCGCGGTGGCGATGTAGCGGACGATCATGCTCTCCAGTGCGACGACATCAAGCAGCGCGCTGACGGGCTGTGCTTGCCGAAGAACAGCCTTGTCCACTCGGCGTTGGAGGCCAGTTGCGTGGCCCACAGGCGTAAAGCGCGCGAGCGCTCCGGCAGAGTCTTCGGCGTTCCACACCCGCCAGCCGGAGATAGCCATCAGCGTGTACAGGCTGCTCCACACGACCGGAAAAACATAGTCGGGGGATTGTAGCCGGGCTTATCCAGCCGGTTATACCAGAGCTTGGTGCGAGGATCTTTCGGGCTGTAGCGCGAACCGAACCAGGCGGCACCGGCAACCGCGGCGCCGAATCCGGCGAGGGCAAGCAGGGACTTGGATTTGTTGGTCATTGAGAAACCTGCACGTTAGACGACACACCTTTTATAGGTGCGCCGGCACGTCGAAGCGTTGTACCGGTTCCGGTGAAAAACGGACCGTTTAGTGGCAAGCCAATTTGTGACCTATGTCATAGCCCCGCGTGACGCGATTTCGTAGCCTGAGTGCATGGCAGCACAAGCACAGGATTCGCGGGGGAACCAGGAGCGGGCGGGTGTTCTCGGGTATAGGGGTCCTTCGGCTCCGCCCGCCGGAGCGGGCTCCGCTCTGGATGACACCGTTCCAAGAAAGAAGCTCGTCCGCCGTACCGATCGCGACTACTCGCAACGATTACGGCTTGGGTTTCAACTGGCATTTCTCGCGCTGAATGTCTGGATCGGCGTGCGGTTCTATCAATGGGTGCGCTGGGCTGAAACCGGTGGTCAAACCCCAGCCGTCGAGCGGCCAGCCGGAGTTGAGGGTTGGCTGCCTATCGCCGGGCTGATGCAATTGAAGTACGTCATCGTTGCGCATCAGTGGCCGACGATTCATCCCGCTGGGCTGTTTCTGTTCACGGCGTTTTTGTTGATGTCGTTTTTGCTGCGCAAGGCATTCTGCAGCTGGCTGTGCCCGGTGGGCACACTGTCCGAATACCTGTGGAAGCTGGGCCGCTACACCTTCCGCCGCAACTTCTCTCTGCCGCGCTGGCTCGATGTTGTACTCCGCGGAACGAAGTACCTGCTGCTGGCCTTTTTCGGCTATGCGGTTGCGACGATGTCAGCCGCTGCTATCGCGGGCTTCCTGAGCGATCCCTACGGCCTTATTGTCGACGTTCGCATGCTCAACTTCTTCCGCTATCTAGGCGGAACGGCGGCATTCGTTTTGCTCGGACTCGTCGTGGCGTCGATCTTCGTGCAGAATTTCTGGTGCCGCTACCTCTGTCCGTACGGAGCGCTGCTGGGATTGGTCTCGATGCTGAGCCCGCTGCGCATTCGCCGCAACGAGCCTACCTGCATCGATTGCGCCAAGTGTGCCAAGACCTGCCCGTCGGCGCTGCCGGTCGATAAGTTGGTGCAGATCCGCTCCGCCGAATGTACCGGATGCCTGGAATGTGTCGCCGTCTGCCCCGCCGAAGATACTCTCGTTATCGCGGTTCCCCGTCGTAAGACGATTCCCGCCTGGTCGGTGGCGGCAATGATCGCCTTGCTGTTCTTCGGCCTGGTCGGATATGCCAAGCTGAACGGCCACTGGAATACCCGGCTGCCGCAGCAGGTGTACTTCCAACTGGTTCCTCAGGCCAGCCAGACACAGCACCCCTGATCCTGCGAGTCTTACCCTGTGGGAGCGATCTCCAGGGTATGCACCACAGCATAAAACCTCTCGGACTCATTTTTAAGTTCCGAAATCGCGCGGCAGGCTGCAGAATCACAGGTCATGCTTCTCTTTTCCAGCGGACCGCAGATGGACTCCCCCTTATACGGCACAATTTTCGTTGTCGGCTCAATGTTTGTTTCGGTGCTGGGCTTGTTGATCGTGCGCCGGTTTGTCGATCATCGGACTGGCTGAAGAAGCATCTCGATATTGCCAGCTACTTCTTCCTGATGATCGGCACGCTTTACGCTGTGCTGATCGCTTTCGCCATCTTCGTCGTGTGGACGCAGTTCCAGGATGCGGGCACCAACCTGGAGCGCGAGGTCAACGCGGTGGGCGACCTGTCGCGCATGTCAGCCGGCCTGCCTGAGCCGCAACACACCATGATTCGCAATGCACTGCTGGAGTACGTTCACGCGGTGATCGACGACGAATTCCCTGCCATGGCCGAAGGCCGTGACAGCCCACGCACCTGGGCTGCCGTGCAGAAACTCATGGATGTCTACATCAATGGCAGCATCTCCAATACGAAGGAGCAGATCTACATGGCCGAATCGTTGAGACACCTGAACGATCTGTCGAATTACCGTCGCATACGGCTCTTTACCAGCCGGGGAACGGTGCCTCCCTGCTGTGGTACCTGCTTTTCGGTGGGGGAATCGTGCTGGTCGCTTTCACCTACTTCTTTGGACACGAGAGTGTCGCCTGGCAAGCCGCCATGACCGCAGCGCTGGCCGGAACCCTGTCCTTCAGCTTGTACCTGATTGTGGCATACAACGGCCCATTTGACGGGACCACGCGGGTAAGCCCCGCGACCTACGAGATCGAACTGCAGCACGTGGAGGCGCGGCGATGAGGCATGCGCGCGGCTTAATCGTTACTTCGACGGTTGTTTGCCGGGGTTGTAGGTGATGCCTTTGGTTTCGAACAAGGTCGGCGCCATATTGGTGTTGTAGGTCGCCGAAGTGATGAAGCGCTGGTTCGACATTTCGCCGTTGCAGATTGCGCACCGTGCTGTACGGCGTCTGCACACCCTGCACCAGCTTGTAATTGCTGAAGATGATGGACTCGTCGTCGAACTGGCGATCGACCGGATCGCGCCAGCTGTAGGAGACCTTCACCGGCAGCCGGGGTTGAGTCGATGGAGATGGTTACGCTGTCATTGTCGCCATTCAGCACGCTCACCTGGTCGGCCAGATTTCGCTCCACCATCGCGGTACCGGCGTAGAGAATCATGGTCTTGGGCGCGGGCAGCCAGTGGCGAAGCACCCACTCCAGCGAGTGGTCGCGGCGGCGAAGATAGTCGTCCATGTCCTTCGGGTCCTGCGTAGCCGTTCCCTTGTAGGTGATCTCGTATCCCTTGTCGCCAACGAACAGTTCCGTGACGTCGCGCTGCTTGGTCAATTCAATGCGCTCCTTGTCCGGCCATTGCCAGAAGCGCCAGTAGACCGTGCCCATCCCGCTGGGCTGGCCGTGGTAGAAGCCGTAGGTGCGGCCCTCGGTTTGCATGTTCTGCACGTTCAGGTAAGCGTCGCCACCCAAAGCGCGAATCGTCTGATTGAGCAGGACGTAGGCCTTCTGCACGCTTTCGTCTTTCGACGAGGCGAACTGCGCTGTCGGCCAGTTTGCAGTCGCGGCGGCGCCGACTGCCGCCGGTGGCGGGGGCGCAGGAGTTGCCGGCAAAGCGGGCGAAGCGGGCGTTTGTGCCAGCAGCGTTGTTGCCGACAGGAGAATGAGAAAGAAGGGGGCGACCCTGCGCATGAGGTTATTCTACGCGTCCGGGGTGGTGACACGAAGAGCGTGCGGCGCGGAGAATGGCTTCCTGAGACGAACAGCAGGTCCTTCGACTCCGCCGCAACAAACGCGGCTCCGCTCAGGATGACAAATTCTTAGGTAAGCGGCGTCGGTAAGCTTCGTCAATGCTTCTTCTGCCGCTTGGTACGCACCGGCCGCTCTTCGACCACGGCAAACTGGATGCGATGCTGCATGCGGTCCAGGCGGTCGACCAGCACTCGGATCGAATCGCCCATGGAATACGTCTTCCGATTACGGGCGCCGATGAGCTGGCGCGTGTTCTCGTGGTACTGGTAGCGGTCGTCGATGAGCGAGCCGAGCGGCACCAATCCCTCGATGAACATGTCCTTGAGTTCGACGAACATGCCGAACTTGGTGACGCTCACGATGAGCCCGGTGTATTCCTCGCCCAAGTGCTGCTCCATGAACTTCATCTTCTTCCATTCCATCAACTCGCGCTCGGCGTCGTCGGCGCGGCGTTCGGACTGGGAAGATTCGTCGGCGATGTTGTGAAGCTCGTCCTCGGGGATGGGACCCAAGACTTGTCCCGGACTACCCCGCCTAAGCAAACCCGGCTTGAACGGGGCACCCGCACTTTCGACTTGACTAGAGGTCCCTCGGCTTCGTTTCGCTCCGCTCGGGATGACACTTGATCTTTTCGACCACGGGGACGGCGTCTCGCTGTGTGCTACGCCTCCCTCTCCAAGCGGGACGCCATGGTCCTCGCGCTCAGGAGAGTCGTGCAGGATCTCTTTCAGAATCCGGTGCACGATGAGGTCGGGATAGCGGCGGATCGGCGAGGTGAAGTGCGTGTAGGTGGGAGCGGCCAGCGCGAAGTGGCCTTCATTGATCTCGGAGTAGCGTGCCTGCTTCAGCGAGCGCAGCATCAGGTAGGAGAGAATCCGCTCTTCTGGCTTGCCTGCGATCTTCTCGGTCAGCTTCTGGTACATCCGCGGCGTGATATGAACTTTTTCTGGAATCTCGACCGTTTTGGCCCGCTGGCCGCTGCCGGCGCGTTCACGGCGCTCGGCCTTGAACTGCACGCGTTTGACTGGCAGCGCGCCCACGCCCAGCGAGTATCCGAATTTCGCGGCGATGGTCTCGAAGTCGTAAACCCGCTTGGGATCGGGCTTTTCGTGGATTCGGTAAAGCGAGGCAATGCCCTTGTTCTCAAGATAGCTGGCGACGCATTCATTCGCCGAAAGCATGAACTCTTCGATGATGCGGTTGGCGATGTTGCGCTCCGAGCGGGTGATGCTCTTCATCAGCCCGTTCTCGTCGAACTCGATGACCGGCTCGGGCAGGTCAAAGTCGATGGAGCCGCGACGCTCGCG
Organism: uncultured Acidobacteriaceae bacterium; assembly: GCA_963698845.1. Classification (GTDB taxonomy): domain Bacteria; phylum Acidobacteriota; class Terriglobia; order Terriglobales; family Acidobacteriaceae; genus Bog-257. The sequence goes on along the minus strand of CAVOSH010000002.1, from coordinate 53,972 downwards.
TTTACGGTTGAGGATCATCGCCAGCTCGCGCATGAGTTCGAAGCCATCGACCAGCCGACGATAGCGCTCGCGCTGCGCGGGGTCGCCATCGAGGATGAGCTTGACGTTGGTGTAAGTCATGCGCTCGGCGGAGCGAATAACGCCTTCGTTCAGGGTGTAGCTGACGATCTCGCCCTGGTGATCGATTTCCATGACGCAGGAGAGCACCATGCGGTCGACTTGGGGCCGCAGCGAACAGAGGTCGGTGGAGAGCTCCATGGGCAGCATGGGCACGGCGCGGTCGGGGAAGTAAACCGACGTCCCGCGCAGACGTGCCTCCAGGTCGATAGGCGAGCCTTCGCGGACGTAATGCGCGACGTCGGCAATATGGACTTGCAGCTCGAAATTGCCGTTCGGCAGATTTCGGACGTGGACGGCGTCGTCAAAGTCGCGAGCAGTTTCTCCGTCGATGGTGACGATCGGTAAGTTGCGATAGTCGCGGCGATGGTGCAGCTCACTGGAGTGCAGGACCGGATCGAAGCGTTGCGCCTCCTGCAAAACCTCGACGGGAAAGTGGTGCGGGAGGTGGAACTTGCGGATCATGATCTCGACGTCGACACCGAAATCGTCTTCATAGCCGAGAATCTCAATGACCCGGCCGCGCGGTTGCTGGGTGGGGGATGGCCAGTCGGTGATCTCGACTTCTACGACCACGTGGTCGAGGTCGGTCCAGTCCTTCCGGTGGGCTTCGGTGCCCAGAACTCGATCACGACCAGTGTTGCCGCCCGCCCTAGCCAAAGGATTCGAAGACGGCAGGTCCCTCGACTCCCCTCGGTCGCTCGGGATGACAGAACGGGGCACCCTCTTTTTCTCACCGCCCTGTTTTTCCGCTGGTGATGGTGTGGACTGAGCAGCCGACTCCCCCTGTTGTCCTTCAATCGAAGGCCACTCCATCCCCTTGGGAATGATTACGTCCTGCTGGACTTTTTCGTCGATGGGCGTAACGTAGTTCTGCTTCGAGCCGCGATGGAAGGTGCCAACCACCGTGGGATTGCCCCGGGTCAGCACGCGCAGGATGCGACCTTCGGCACGTCCGTCTTCCTTCTTGCGACCGAGTTCGACCAGCACCTGGTCGCCATGCATGGCGGAGCCGATGGCCGGAGGCGGAATGAAGACGTCGCCCTCGATGGTGGCCCGCTGATCGGGATTGGGGATGACGAAGCCATAGCCGTCACGATGCATGGTCAGGCGGCCGGCGATGAGGTTCTGGCGGGCGGCGGCGTACTGGGCCAGGGTGTAGCGGTCGCGGCCCGTTTCGATGAGCTTTGCGCTCTTCACCAGCGCGCGCAGACGCTCGGCGAGTTGGTTCCGCTCCTGGCCGCGGAGGGCCATCTCGCGGACGAGTTGCTTGTAGCCAGCCGAGTGGTGAGGCTGACGCTCGATGTGCTGCAGGATGGCTTGGTCGGTCAGCATGTTTCAGTAGCCAGTAGCCAGTGGCCAGTTCTCGGGGATGCTATCGCCTATAGCCACGGCGAAAGTGCGAGATAATTCCGGCTATAGGGGTCCTTCGACTCCGGCAGCAAAACTGCCGCCTCCGCTCAGGATGACACAATTAACCAGCCATCAGCACTCAGCAGTCAGCAGTCAGCAGTCAGACTAAAACACCGCCCTTGCCAAAATCTTCTGAGTGGTGCTATCGACTGCAGACTAACTGCTGATTGCCGATGGCCGCCTGCCTCTAGTTCCATCCCCGTAGCACGTTCCCGGATTACCAACTAGGTCACTGGGAAAAAGTACGTAGGGGTATTCCCTGATATAAGAACTCGCTGTATGGTAGCAATAATTACATCGCTAGGCGCTCCGCGGCGCGCGCGCGAGCGAGGCGAGAATCCCAGAACAGCCGCACCAAACCAGCAGGTTCTGAAGCAGAGCTGTGGAGTTTCGGTTTGGCAAACCAAGTGCCTCTCCAAGCACTTACACCTTCAGAAAGGATTTTGAGTCCCATCATGTGGAAACCTACGAATAGCCCTACTCCCAATCAGACCCCGACCCCCGAGCCGCAGCAGCGCACCTTTACCCCTCCCGCTGAGCCACTGAACGTTCCGCGTCCGGCTAGCGCTCCCTTGAATACCCAGGAGCAGGCGACCCTCGGCAAATCGCTGGTCATCAAGGGCGAGGTCACCGGGTCGGAATCGCTGTACATCGACGGTCGGGTGGAAGGATCCATCAACCTGCCGGGGAACCGCGTGACCGTGGGCCGCAACGGAGTCGTATCGGCGAATATCTCGGCGCGCGAGATCGTGGTGCTGGGCAAGGTTCGCGGCAACATGACAGCCAGCGACCGGGTCGACATCCGCGGCGAAGGTTCGCTGACCGGCGACGTGGTGGCGCAGCGCATCAGCATCGAAGACGGCGCTTACTTCAAGGGTGGCATCGACATCCGCAAGCCCGGCCAGAAAGTGAACGGCGAGGCGAAGGAAACCACGTCGGCGACGACGACGGAGACTGGACCGACGGTTGTAGCAGCGCGGGCGTAAGTTTTCCCGTAAGCGGGGCGATGCCTGGTTGTTCCAAAAGCGGCTGCTTACTCGTGTTCTAAGGTAATCCGCCTGTTGACTGCGGCGCAGGCAGGGGAGAGTCTCTGGATTGTGGGCGGTCGCCGCATGGCGCCGCCCGCTATCTCGGGATGAAGGCGTATGTCATGTGGGACCGAATCCTTCAGTTGCTTCCGGTAGGTTGCCGTCATCGTCACATGTCCTTGCCATTCTCCAGCAGTCCGTCCGCTCGCAAGAATGCGGAGGGAGGATCGTGGGACAGCGTCTCCGATCACGGCTCGCAGCCGTACGTGGTGTGTCTGGATTGCGGCAAGCACTTTGACTACGACTGGTCGCGGATGAGAGTAGTGAAGTAAAGCAGTTGCCGGTTGTCAGTTGTCGGTGGGGCTGAAGCCTTTACCGGCGTCCTGCCAAGGTGGGCCCATGGCGACGATGCAAAAGCTTTCCCCGTAGTTCTCTTATCGTTGTCATCCCCTCGCCAATATCGTTTCGGCAAGTCAGAAACTGACACCTGGTTCTTACGGTTCCACTCCGCCTGTCGTTCTATCCACCATTGGCTCGGGTTGTGTTGCGGCTGCGGGCTTCTTTTTGCGACGCAATTCGCCCGGCAAGTTCGACTTCGTGACCCACAATCCCACCGCGATCGCCGCCGCCCAAACCACGCTGATCAAAGCCAAGGCCACGAGGTCGCTCTTGAGACTGCCACGTATCGTAACCAGCCGGCTGGCTCCATAAGCGGCGAATCCGGCGAAGGCCGCCGTTGCCAATGCCTTCGACAGCTCGCCCCAGGGCAGCTCTCCAAGCGACACCATCTTCTTGCGATGCAGCAGCCAGGCAAGCACGACCGTATGCATCAGGATGCCGACGTCGGAGGCGGCCGCCAATCCAGTCACGCCGAAGTGATGGAAGAAGCTGCGATACACCGGCAGCGACAGCGCCACGATGATCGTGCTGGCCACCATGGGTGTCAGCGTGTTGCCCGCACCATAGAATGCCCGCGCGTACTGAGCCTGCGCCGACCACAGCGCCAGCGACATGGCGAACCAGAAAAAGTACGTCGCGGTTTCCTGCGCGTCGGTGAAGGTGAAGTGACCGTGGCGGAAGGCCAGGTCGATGATCGGTAGCGCCGCCGTCATCATCCAGGCGGAAGCCAGGAACGATACTGCGGAAATCCGATAGACAGTCTGGTTCACGGTGTCGGCGAAGAGCTTGCGCTTGCCCTGCTCCCACAGCGACGCGAAGAACGGCATCGAGGCCTGGCCCGTCGCCTGACCTAGAATCGAGATCGGCACGGCGAACAGGCGCTTGGCATAGTTCAGTCGCGAGATGTCGCCGGCTCCACCTGAGGCGAAGTAACGCAGGATCCAGTCATCCGCGGAGACCAGCGAGACCCCGAGCATCAGTGGGATCGACAGCTTTACCCACTCGCGAAAGCCAGGATTGCGCCAGTCGAAGCTGAAGGCGTAGCGCAGCCCACCCTGCGCTGCGCCGATGGCATTGATCAGGAAGGGCCCGAGGAAGGCACCTGCCAAGGCACCCCAGGCAAGCGACTCGATGCCGAGATACTTGGCTCCAACCACGCCGCCGAGAATGATGAAGACGTTGTAGAGCGCAGGGCTGAGTGCCGGATACAGGAACATCCGCTTAGCCAGCAGCACCGCTGAAACGATTCCGCCGGCGTAGAAAAAGATCTGGCCAGGCAGAAGGATGCGTGTCAGATGGACACAAAGCTCAACCTGGTCCGGTGCAAATTTCGGGAAGACCAGACGAACGAGTTGTGGAGTAAATATCTCGAGGAAGACGGTGCCGATGCATAGCACCGCGCTCATGACGGTGACGGTCACATCGAAGGCGTGCTGAGCGCCTGCCTCGTCATCGCGCGAAACGTGGCGGGTGTAGATCGAGATGAAGGTAATGGATGCGGTTCCGCCAGCCAGGATGTAATTGAGGAAGTCAGGGATCTGGAAGGCCGCGAAGTAGGCATCGGTCTGATGTCCGGCGCCGAAGGCCCAGGCAATGTACATCTCGCGTAAGTAGCCCAAGGCGCGCGAGGCCATCACCGACCCCATCAACAAGACGGTGGCCGAAAAAACTGAATGCTGATGCGAAGGCCGCAGAACGCGCAGCAGCCGAGCCCCGAAGCCGGGTTGGCTTGTGCTGGAATTTTCTGGGCTGGAAGGCGGCATCAAATTGCGATTTTACACGGCGGGCTGGATGGGTTCCGGATCAGTCGATCCTTATACTTGCTCGAATTTCATGGCGTAGTTTCCCAATTGCGTTGAGGAACTTGAAACTAATCTGCAGGTGCACTGAAATCCTGGTGAAGCATTGGCCGCGGCCATCATCACGATCTAGCCCGCAATAACTACAGGTGGCCCGCAGTTTCTCCTCAGGCGCTCGGCCTGGTGTTTCGGTAACCCCTTTGTTTCTGTACTCGCGTCTCACCGAATACTTGGCACAAGGAATGCTCTTATTAATTTGAGAATGTAGAAGGAGGTGCTCGGTGCCTTACCTACGACTCCACTCGCCAGACTTGCCGATTGAGCGGAAACGCGCCATAACCCAAAAACTTATTGAGATAACGCTTCGCGCGTTTCACCTTCGACCGGAGGAGCGTCACTCAATAACCGTCCAGTTCATCCCGCCGCCTGAGACAAGTGAGATCGACGGCCATCCATCGTTGTTTCCGCGCCCCACCGGCTTCGAACTGGAAGTGATTGCTCATCAGCTGACGGACACAAAGAAGCAAGCCTTCCGCGAGGACGTCGTCACCACGCTTCCTCCGTTATTGCAGACGACAGCAGGCAGAATTGCCGGTCTGCTGCGCCTGAGGCTTGACCCACGTCGTCTGATTACACTCCATTTCGCAGAGCTGAGTCCTGCTATTAGCGATCCCTTCGCCGAGGAGTTCGAGCAACGAGCCGCGTGATCGAGGCGTATCCGTAGCCCACTTTGCAGGCAAACCAAAACGTCGGGGCTCGTCCTTTGACGCGCCCACAAGCGGCCTAAAGGCGGGCACTCCCTAATGGCCGCCGTGGTACGGATGTCCTTTCAGAATCGTAAAGCCCCGATAGAGCTGCTCCAGCAGGACCACGCGTGCCAATTCGTGTGGCAGCGTGATTTTTCCGAACGACAGGATCGTGCCCGCGCCCTTGCGCATTTCGTCGCTCCAGCCATCGGCCGGACCCACGGCGAAGACCATCTCCTGCGTGTCGTGCGACTGGTGATAGTCGAGGAAGTTGGCGATTTCTTCCGAGGTCAACTGCTGGCCGCGCGAGTCTAGCAGCACCAGCACGGGCTGGGTGCGCTTCGTGCTCTTCTCCAGCAGCTTGAGCAGCGCGGCTTCCGACGCGAGTTCGTGCGCGTCACAGGAGGCGAACGGCGTCAGCCGCTTCAGGTATTCCGCCGTCAGCGATTGGATGGGAGTGCTCTTTGTCCGGCCGATCCAGGCAATGTGCAGTCTCACGGCTTAGGAGCTCTTTCGCTTGGCGGGCGCGCGCTTCTTCGCCGCAGTTTTCTTCGCCGGCTTGGCGGCCTTCGCCACCACGCGCTTCGTCGCCTTCTTTGCAGCGGGCTTCAGCAGATCGGCGGGATCGATGCGGGTTGCGGTCTTCCACAGCCGCTCCAGGTCGTAGAACTTACGCGCATTCTCCGAGAAGATGTGGACGACGAAGTCGACGTAGTCCATCAGCAGCCATTCGGCCTGGTTGTAGCCCTCCATGTGCTTGGGCTCGATGCCGGCGGCGCTGAGCTGATGATCGATCTCGTCGGCGATGGCCTGCACCTGGCGCGGGTTGGAGCCCGAGCAAAGCAGGAAGTAGTCGGTGAAGCCGCTGGACGCTTCGTCCAGTTGCAGCACGGTGATGTTTTCGGCCTTCTTTTCCTGGCAGGCCTGTACAGCGATGGCTACCTGCGATCGGATCTCAGATTTTTTCATGCGTGAAAGTCTTCTCGTCCTATCGGTAATTCTAATTGCCTTGCGAGGAGTGCCGCCGGCTGAAGCGGCTCGGGATCAATATTGTGCCGTACCCAGGACTGCGCTGCGCTTGTCCTGGGCTAAGCTGTTGCCGCGCCTACGGCGCTAGTGTTGCAGTCTTCCAATTCGGCCTATTGCATACCTGCGACCCGCAAAAAGCTGGCCACCGGTAACTGGTCCCAAGCCCACTGACCCCTATCCCCTAACCTCTGACCCCTGCTTTTCGATACAGCCGCTCTTTCTGGATGTACTCCGCCACGGAATCCGGCACCAATCGCTTGAGCGCTGCGCCTTTTTCAGCGGCCGCGCGGATCTGTGTTGCCGAAACTTTCTCGTGCGTCTCGGGCAGCATGTACAGCGTGGCGCCGGAAAGCACCAGCGGGCCTTCGATTTTCTCTTTGCGAAACAGCTTGGTCACGCTGGCCGACGGCCTCAGCTTGGGCGGCAGCGACGACGCCACGTCGGCAAGCGAGTACCCCGGCCGCGCAGCAACGATGAAGTCGCACTCCGCCAGCAGCTCCTCGGACTTGTACCATTTCGCGATGTCTTTGAACGCGTCCATTCCGATAAGGAAGTATAAGTGGTCGCTCTTGCCCAGTGACTTTTTCACCCGGCGCACGGTCTCCAGCGAGTAGCTGGGCTTGCGCTCCTTAGCGTCGGGATCGGGTGCTTCGACCAGCGACGGGATGAACTCTTTTCGCCAGCCAGCCCCAGCGACACCATGGCGTAACGATGATAGAACGACGTGATCGGCGTCTTCTGCTTGTGCGGCGGAATGTCGGCGGGAATGAACCAGACCTGCTTCAACCCGAAAGCTGCGACAGCGGCGCGGGCGACGGTGAGGTGTCCGCGGTGAATGGGATCGAAGGTGCCGCCGAAGAGTGCGATGTTCATGATGCAGGAATTGGCAATCAGCCGTTAGCTATTAGCAGTTAAGCATTAGCCATAGCCAACAACGTTCGCAACCAATATAAACCGTGTCATCCTGAGGGGAGCGTCCGCCTGGTTCTTCCGGCGCGAACTTGCGCCGGGCGGACGCGGAGTCGAAGGACCTCTACATACCCAAAGATCGTTTCCGAGATAGCGGTCCCTGACTTCGCTCGGGATGACACCTTCCTTTTTACGTGAGAGCAAGAATGACCGCTGAGGGCCGCCATTTTGGGCGGAAGCATTGCCGACTGGTCCGACAGTTGGTGGCTGACGGCCCATAGCTCATAGCTTCTTCATTCGGCTTTGATCGCCGCCAGTTTCTTTGCCATCGCGTACTTCAGCTCGTCGATGCCTTCGCCGGTCACGGCTGAGATGGGATACAGATCGAGCTTCTTGCGCTTGCAGTAGCGCTTCAGCTTGGCGAGCTTGTCTTTGTTGGCGGCATCCATCTTCGAGGCCGCCACGACCGTCGGCTTGCTGTCGAGGCCGCTGCCGAAGTTCGCCAGCTCGCGGCTGATCACTTCGTAGTCCTGACGGGATCGGGCCGGCCGCTGGCATCGGAGACATCGACCAAATGCACCAGGAAGCGCGTGCGCTCGATGTGCCGCAGGAACTGCGTGCCCAGTCCCGCACCTTCGCTGGCGCCCTCGATGAGGCCGGGAATGTCGGCGACCACGAAGCTGACATCGTCAGGGGGCTCGCCCACAACGACGACGCCGAGATTCGGCTGGAGCGTAGTGAAGGGATAGTCGGCAATCTTCGGTTTTGCCGCCGAGATACGCGAGATGAGCGTGCTCTTGCCGGCGTTGGGATAGCCGACGAGGCCGACATCGGCGAGCAGTTTCAGTTCAAGCCGTAGTTCGCGCTCTTCACCCGGGCGACCTTCTTCGTGCTCGCGCGGAGCCTGATGCGTGGAGGTAGCAAATTGCGCGTTGCCGCGTCCACCGCGACCACCGCGCGCAACCACCACACTCTCATCAGGCTGGGAGAAATCGTGCACCAGCTCGCCGGTGAAATCGTCATAGACGATGGTTCCCACCGGAACTTTCAGGACGACGTTTTCACCCTCGCGGCCGGTTTTGTTCGAACCTTCACCGTGACGGCCGCGCTCGCCCTTGTATTCGGGATTGAAGCGGAAGTGGACCAGAGTGTTGTGGCGTTCGCTGGATTCCATGATGACGTCGCCGCCACGTCCGCCGTCGCCGCCGGAGGGACCTCCGCGGGGAACGAACTTCTCGCGACGGAAGGCCATGCAGCCGTTGCCGCCGTCGCCGGCCTTGACACGAATTTTGGCTTCATCAACGAACATGGGAAGACAGCAATTAGCAATTAGCCGTCAGCGATTAGCTCAACAGCAAAGGCCTCGTTGCAACGAGGCCTGAAGGAACTCCATTGAAGAGATTCCGGGATGAACCCGAGGTTGTGATGTTGCGCGGAAAAGCTCAAACGCATTAGTTTTGGCTAAATGCCAAGTGCCAAATGCTAATTGCTGCTTTCCTGCACCACGATCGAGACAAACTTGCCCATCGAGCCGCGGTCCTTGAACTCAACTACGCCCGTGACCTTGGCGAAGAGGGTGTCGTCTTTGCCTCGACCGACATTGAGCCCGGGCTTGATGCGCGTGCCGCGCTGCCGCACGATGATGGAGCCGCCGGAAACCAGTTGACCGCCGAAAGACTTTACGCCCAGCCGCTGTGCATTGGAATCGCGACCATTTCGCGAACTGCCTAAACCTTTTTTATGTGCCATTGCAATGTCCTCAAAATCTGTCACCGGCTGTAGCCGGCTGGTGCCGCGGGTTAAAACCCGCTCTCTCGAAAATCGAACTCTCACGGCACAGCTGAAGCTGTGCCCTTTCAAAACGTGTTGCCAAGCGCCGCACTACGCCGCTCGCTCGGTCTCCGGATCTTCCATCTCGGCACCGACGATCTCGTCTCGCGACATGGTTTGCCGCAGGCGATCGGGAATGGTCATCAGCTCCGACTCGAAGCGCTTCAAGGCGGAGACAAACACCAGGATGAACTGATGGAGCAGCATCCGCCGTTAAGCTTGGAGATCCCGTCCGTCCACATTGATGCCAGTGATCTTCACCGATGTGAACGGCTGTCGATGCCCATTCAGCTTCTTGTATTGCTTCTTGCGCTTGAAGTGGAAGACCAGGATCTTGTCGGCGCGGCCCTGTCCGAGCACCTGCCCGGTCACGAAAGCCTTGGACGGCTTGCCCAGTTCGCCTTCAGAGCCGCTTACTGCCAGCACTTCGTCGAACTGCACGTTTTCGCCGTCGGCTTGCGACAGCTTCTCAATTTTGATTACGTCCCCGGGTGCGACGCGATACTGCTTTCCCCCGGCGCGGATGACCGCGTACATGGCAATGCCTCCAAAGGCTGCGTCTCGCACGTGGCGGCAGACAGCCCTAAACTCATTGTGCGCTTGCACTTACCCCTGGCCAGAAAAGAAACCTTCATGAGCCGAGTGGCCCGGTTCCTAGCGAAAACGCCATTGCGCTTCCAAGCCTGGTTAAGGGGCGTCCCTGACGGGAGCTGGTAGTACAGGCAAACCACAGAAGTATAGCGGGTTTTGGCAGGAGAGGTCAACCGCAGACCCTATCTGCCCTCCCGCGAACTGACCGCTGACGGGTACATGGCCTTCTGCACCGCCTTGTCAGCCGCTGCCTCCATTTCGGGCAGGTGCTTCTTGATAATCGGCCCCATTGCCTTCATGGAGTCGGCCTGCATCGCCGGCAGCTCTTTCAGATACTTTTGGCCGGGAGGTGAGTTGTAGAAATCGATAATCGCCCTCACCTCGGCATGGGAAAGATGCTGCTGGTAGATAGGAACCACGGTCGCGATCACCTCATCCACAGACAGCACGGACATGCTGCTCTCAAAACTCTTGGAAGCGATCTCAGAGACCTTATGCACTTGCATAGGCGTGGCGTCAGGATGCCTCAAGTGGTAGCTGTCGGCAGCGGTCATGGCAAGCTGCTGGCCCATCTGGGTCCAGGTCCGCTGAATGCTGGCACGCGTGCCGGTAATTTGGAGAAGTTGCTCAACATCTTGCTTGGTAGCGGATGTCTGCTCCTGACAAAGAGCAGGAGCAATACCCAGCAACAGAACGAGCGTGGCGACTACCGAATTTCTCATGGTGACGAGATTATGGAGTGAGTTTAAGATGCTCGTCCACAAAATAGTACTTGGCAGGAACGCGTAAACCTTCTGAACTCAATCCATCGGACCGTAATTCGAAAACTAGTTGACTCTGATCGGATAACCGGAGACCTTGCTGAACAAGAGCGACGGCGCCGTCTTTGAGATTACCCGACGTAAACCGGAATTCAGCCCCAGATACATTGATCGTTGCGTGCGGTGAAAAACGAAAAGGGCGCGATCGCTCGCGCCCTTAATTCATCCGATATCCGTCCGTTAATCTTCCACGCAGCGCGTCTGGCGCTCCACGTACTTTTGCAGCTTGCCTTTGCGCTCCAGGGTCATCAGTTCATCGAGCACCGGATAACTGGCCGAAGGATCGAAGCGCTGGATGGCGCGATAGGCGCGCAAGGTGCCGGCTAATCCGGCAGCCTGAATGGCGGCAGCGTCCTTCACCTTCGGGTGCTCGAGCTGGAAAGCGGCCTGCGAGTACATGGCCTGCATGCGAAGCTGCTGCGAATATGTGTTGTTGATGGCGTCGAGCGACTTCAGCTCGGCACAACATACGTCAACATTCAATATGGGTGCTTTGACGATCCACTCGCTGAGCCACATTCTCTTCTCCAGGCTGTCTTTCGCGAGAGGATGGTCCTCCAGACTCCGGGTGTAGTCGACCACGCGGTCACGTTCCCCAGGCGAGGAAGGACTGTGCATCTTCGCCGAGACACGGCAGAGAGACCGCAGCGACGAACACGACTAAAGCAGCAAGTATTTTGCGAGTCATAGTGCCTTCTCCCACAAACTGCATGAGGCGGCCAGACGGTTTATGAATGATACTCCGGTTTAGGGGCTGAAATGCAAGTAGGAATTGAGCCAGCAGATGTCAAATTTGCGTCACAACCCGCAAAAAGAGCTTTTCGTCCCTATGGGTGCTAACGAAGTTAAGGGCGAGCCTACAAAAACAAATGCCCCCGCTTTCGCGAGGGCACCGTGATCGTTTCCGGGGCTGTGGAGCCGTCTAGTGCGTTGTGCTGGCAGACGCCGGCTTGGTTCCCGCCGGAGGCGTCGCGGTCCCCACAGGCTTGCCCGGGGCTACTCCCGGAGCGCCAGCCGGACGCGGCGGAGCGGCGACACCCGACTGCGCATTGTAGGAATCGACAATCGCCTTGGTGAGATCTACGCCTGCGGTCGCCCAGAGAAGTGGGCCCTGCGGCCAGGGATTGGACGAGTCAAACAGCAATCCATAGCCGTTAGACTTGGCATACTTGTCGATCACCGGAGCCATCTTCTGCAGAATGCGCTGGGCAATCTCGTTCTGCTGCTGCTCGTAGTCGTTCTTGGCGTCTTCGCCGGTGCGCTGCAGTGTTTTCTGCTTGGCTCTCAATCTGCTTCACCAGCGCGTCGCGGGCTTCCGCATTCATCTTGTCGCCCTGGGTATTGAGCTGCTTCTTCAGGTTCTCAACGTCGGCATTGAGGCTGTTCAGCTCAGTGCGCTTGGGCTCGAACTTCTTCTGCAGCGTCTCGAAATCGCGGGCGCCTTCGTTGGTCGCAACGATGGCCTGCTGGATGTCAATGATGCCAACCTTGACGCTTCCAGGAGTGGTTGCTGCGGTGGTGGTGCTGGCCGGCGTTGCGGCAGCGCCTGCGGCCGGAGCCGTTTGGGCCAGGGAGAAGGTTCCGAGAACCAGTGTGAGCACAGCTGTGCTTACGTACGTGCGCTTCATTTAGTTGGTGTAGCTCCTTGAACTGCTCCGGGAATTCTTCAGGTTTCCAGCGATGACGGCGGTTCTACCTGCGTCTCTCTTTTCTGGACTGCCGGGTAACGGCGCTTGGCTCTGAACACGGCCCAGAACGCTTCCCTACCGGAAAATTCGGCGGTGCGGATATCTAGATTATAGGAAAAGCCGCTGCCCAGCGCAAACGACTACCTTTCACGAACAGGGTGGTTACGTTCTCAGCTTAGAGTTCACTGGTTTTGCTGAGGCATTCTCGTCGCCGTACCCTCGGTCACCGTAAGCCAGGCGCCTCCAGGCTTTTGTACTTCCGACTTGAGCGAGTAGGCATCCTTAGTAACGAATGTAACAGTATACCGGCCAGTAGTTACCACTCCATTCAACTTCTTGGTCGTCTTCCAGACCCACTTCTGACCTACGATCTTTCCTACGCCCAGAACATGCTCGCCCAGGCTGTTGTACTCATTGTAGGTGTACACTTGGTCCGCGCTGTTGTACTCCAGCATGCGAACCGTATGGACATCGCCGAGCGGGCCGTGGGTGACGTACTTGATCTCCAGAAAGAAATTGCCTGGCACCCATTCGCCAGTCGCGGTCGATGTGAACTGAACCGGCGGCGAGGAGGGGCTGATCCTGGTTGTGCCCGTGATTTTCCAGGGACCTCCGAAGTAGCCCATTGCCAGCTGCTGCTGACTGGGAGCCGGTGCTGCCGGCGCCGGCGCCATCGGCGACTGCCCAACCGCAGCAATAACGGCGAAAAGACAGAGCACAATCGCAGCGGCAACTTTCCTCACGAAACCAGTTCTCCTAGAAGGTTGTAGCCACCGTGAAGCGGAAGGTCTTCAGCGGTTCCGACAGATAGTACTTCGGCTGATAAATCGAAATCGCCTGTGCGTAAGTGTAATCGCCGGCCGCACCGGCCGGGAACATCGACCGGGTGATCGGGTCCGGCGAGTTAACGGTCTCATTGATGCGCATTGGATTGTAGGCCCAATATACGCGGAACGGCGCGTTGACTACCGGCAAGATTACCTGCAACTCCAGACCGGTCGACATGCGCGTCTGGTAGTTGGTTCCGTTGACGATCGGCAGGTTCGAGCTGTAGGGAATGTGCACGCCGCCGACGCAGGTGAAGGTCGACGAGATGGAAGGGCAGCCGAACAGGGTGTCATTCGAGCACTTGCACCTGCCCGGAGGCGATCCTCAATTGCGATTCCTGCGAGACGAAGTCCCATCCGGTATCGACGAATGGAGCCAGTGTGACGGGACCGACGACCGGGATACGGTATTCCAGGTTGGTCACGACGTTGGTATCGCCGCCCGGGAAGATGACCTGCGAAACCGGGATTGGAATGGTGTAGACGCCCTGGCGCGGATTCCCGGGGTTCAGCGGAACCTGTGAACCGTCAGGGTTCTGCAACGGAATGTTGACCGTGGTCGGGAAGAACGAGACCGGCGAAATGGCGCGAATATCGAATCCGCGGATGTCGGTATCGCCGCCCATGTAGAAGCGGTCGGCAGGAGGCGCCACCAGGCCGCCATAGCCCGAGATCCATGAGCCCAGTACCCGGAAGCCGACGGTATTACGACCCTTGTTGACGGGAAGGAACTTCTTGTACTCGGTGACCGGCTTGATGTACTTGACGTTGCCGCCAATGCCCGCAAACTCCGTGGCGAAATACAGGCTCTGTCCGGAGTGCGGACGCTGCGGGTTGTCGATCCTGTTGTACGAGAAGTTCGGAACGATCTTGCTGGTGATGATTCCGTTCAGTGCGTTCGGACCCTGAATGCCGCGGAACTCCAGAGCCTCGAAGTAATCCGAGGATGCGGTGCTGAAGGTCTGCAGCGAGGAGTCGTCCCATCCGTAGGTAATGCCGATACGCTTGAACGACCGCTTGATGGGATAGCTAAGCGATGTCGTGAATCCGGTCGCCGTCTGCGTGTAGTTCTGCAGATAAGCCTGATAGCTGGCCGGGAAATTGACCTGCTGGTTGAGCTGCTGCGAGGTCAACGCCGCCTGATTGTAGTTGTAACTGTTGTGATACACCGTCCAGCCGAACTGCAGCGGGCGGTCGAACAAGTAGGGCTGCGTGAACGACAGTTGCTCGTTGCGCTGATACTGGCCCACCTGGAACTGCAGGGTCAGGCTCTCGCCTTTGCCGAACAGGTTATTCGTGGTGTAGTTGATGCCGATGAACGCGCCGGCAAGTCCGCTGACGCCTCCGGTCAGGCCGATGCTGTTCTTACCCTTTTCTTTGACCTTCAGCGTGATGTCGACCGTGCCGTCCTGCGGATTCTGCTTGATCTCGGAATCCTGCTCAGGCTTGAGCTGATCGAAGTACTGCAGCTGGTTCAAGCGCAGCAGACTCAACTCCCACAGGTTGCCGTTGTAGATCTTGCCCTCTTCCAGCGCCAGTTCGCGGCGGATAACCTTATCGCGCGTCGTGGTGTTGCCCTGGAACTCGATGCGCCGAACATAGAACTGCTTGCCTTCGTCCAGATCGATTCGCAGGCTGATGGTGCGCTTTTCGTCGTCCGCGTCGGTGTTTGGAACCGGGGTGAAGTTGATGTAGCCAAGCGCGGCATATGCCTTGCGTAAAGATTCCAGACCTTTACGAATAGCCTCCGTATCGAAGATCTCGCCGTCTTTGATCTTGAACAGATTGCGCAATGCCTGAGTGTTCTTCACGGCCTTGTTACCGGTGAAGGTGATGTCTTTGAGCCGGTAGCGCTGTCCCTCCTCCACCGGCAGAGTGATATCGACCGCTTTGCCCGGCGACGACTTGAATGGGAAGTACCATTTGACGCCGTTCGTGTCGTGGATCTGCGTCTTGGGATCGCCGACCAGCGCCTTGAAGTAGCCCTTGGTCTGGTAGTAATAGCGCACGCGCTCGGCGTCTTCCGTCAGCTTGGTGGAGTCATAAGTGCGCGGGAACAGGTTCTCCAGGAAGATCGAGTGCGGAATCCCGATGGGCTTCAGATTCTTCATCGCGCTCTGCAGCTCGCGACTCTTGATCGCCTTGTTCCCTTCGAACTTGATCTTGCCGACCTTGACCTTCGGTCCTTCTTTCACCACGAACGTCAGCGAGACGGCGGCGGGAGGAATCGGATGGACCTCCGATCGAACCGTAGCGAACTGGTGGCCGTGCGCGGCCTCCAAGCTGTTTGATCACGACTTCGGCGCGCTTCACCTTGGTCGGATCGTACTGGCTTTCCTGCGTGAGGCCGACCTTCTGCTCCTTGAATTTGTCGAGAATGTCGCTCTGGGTGACGGAGCTCAGGCCGGTGTACTTGATTTCACGGATGGTGGGCTTCTCTTTCACGTAAACGTGAATGATCCAGCCCTTGGCCGATTGCTTCGCGCTCGATGCGCAGATCGTCAAAATATCCGGTGTTCCACAGAGAGTTGAAGTCGCGTTCCAACGCAGCCTGGTCGTACACATCGCCAGATTTGGTAAACATGCGGGCGCGGATCGTGTCCGCCGGGATCCGTCGATTGCCGTGGATCACGATCTCAGACACGACGTCTTGCTGCGCCAGGCACGATCCAGCAAGGAAGATAAGAGCGAGTAGATAAACAGATCGCCTTGGCGCAATTGCGTGCCCCGCAAATCCACAACCTTGCGGGTCTTACCTGATCATGGCAAGAAATGACGAAACCTCTTTGCTAAGTTGATGAAAGCGCAATTATACGGTAAGGGTGCTCTGGTTCGGAAACCAAAGCGGCATCGCCAAACTCACGCGACTGGTACGCTAACCCTCGCTGCGGTTGGAAGTTGCGAACTGTCAACGTTACGACACACTTGGATCAGCAGCGGCGCGCTCCACCTCCACCAGCGTGGAGTAAAACGTAGCGCCACCGCCCATGTCGGCCAGCCGCGCCGAGGTCAGCACATTGATGTTGATGCCGCTCTCCGAGAGCTTGGCCCAGCCCAGTCGAGCGCCCACCACTCCCGCGCTGCACCGCGCCTTCCACCCGTGCACGAAGGAAGATCTCGCCGCGCTGGTTGAAGACGCGCACCCGGTCGCCATCGGCAGTATCCCGCGCGGCTTTGCATCCTCATATGCAATTTCCAGGTCGTGCTGCTGCGGTTCCATCTTCTGGTGCGAGGGCAGGTTAATGAACGTCGAGTTTAGAAAGTTGTCGGACTTGCGCGCCAGCAGTTCCAGAGGATACCGGCTTGCGTCAGCGTGGTGTCGCGACTCCTCGGGCGCCACAAATGACGCCACCGGATCCATTCCTTCGGCGATCAGATCTGCATTGTAGATACGCGCCTTGCGGTTCGGCGTTTCGAAGCCGTTCGCGAAGGGCAGCCACGCGCCGGCTTCGGCGTTGAGGTTCAAGCGGACATTGGGATCGTTTTCCAGCCGTTCCCGCGTGATGCCTTCCAGCTGCGGCACGCTGGCGGACAGCGCTAGGTCGATCAGGTCGTCGGTCGTATCCGCGAAAGCATTCGTCTTCAAAGCCCATGCGCAGCGCCAGCTCACGAAAGAAATCCACATTCGACTTGCACTCGCCCAGCGGCTCGATCGCCTGGTGCGACACCTGCACGTAGTAATGTCCGTAAGCCAGCAACAGATCTTTCTGCTCGAAGAAAGTGGTGGCGGGAAGAACGATGTCGGCGTAGTCCGTGGTGTCGGTAAAAAACTGCTCGTGCACGACGGTGAATAGATCGTCGCGCATCAGTCCGCGAATCACCCGATGCTGGTCGGGACAGACGGCTCCGGGATTGGAGTTGTAGACGACCAGCGCCTTCACTGGGGGATCGTTCACCTCGGTCAGTGCCTTGCCCAGCTCCACCATATTGATGGTGCGCGCCACGCGGCCGAGCGGGCTCTTCAGCATCAGGTCGGGGCGCTGCAGCCCAGCGCGGTTGAACTGGAAGGCTCCGCTGGTCGAAAGCTGCAGGCCTCCGCCAATCTCTTTGAACGACCCGGTGATCACCGGCAGCATGCAGACCGCACGCATCGCTGCGCCGCCATTCTGCGCGCGCTGGATGCCATAGTTCACGCGAATCACTGCTGGCCGAGTGTTCGCATACTCGCGGGCCAGCGTCTCGATGTCTTCTTTACTGATACCGGTCAGCCCGGCAACATATTCGGGCGTGAACTCCGGCAGACGCTTCAGCAGCTCGTCGAATCCCTCGGCGTAGCGCGTAATGTAGTCGAGATCGTGCCAGCCTTCGCGCACGATGATGTGCATCAGCCCCATGGCCAGCGCGACGTCGGTACCCGGATTGATTGGGATGTACCAGTCGGCGGCGAGCGCCGTACGCGTGCGGTAGGGATCGATCACTACCAGCTTCGCGCCGCTGCGACGAGCTTCCTCGATGAACGGCCACAGATGAATGTTGTTGCCGTGAATGTTCGCGGCCCAGGCGATGATGTATTTCGAGTGGCGGAACTGCTCGGGCTCGGTACCCATCTTGCGGCCGTAGATCGAAATCATGGCCGCGCCGCCGGTCTCCGAACAGATGCTGCGATGGAGTAGCGAGGCACCGAAGCGATGGAAGAAGCGCATGTCCATGGAGCCGCCATTGAGCACGCCCATGTTGCCGGCGTAGGAGTACGGCAGCACCGCTTCCGATCCGAACTCGTCGCTGACCTTCTTCAGCTTGGCGACGATCGCAGCGAAAGCCTCGTCCCAGGTGATGCGCTGGAAGGCGCCTTCGCCATGCGTGCCCTTCGCGGTGACGCGACGCATGGGATACATCACGCGATCGGCCGAGTAAACGCGGTCGAGATACTTCGCCACTTTGCCGCAAAGAAATCCCCGGGTCACCGGATGGTCAGGCGCTCCCTGGATACGGGTAGCACGGCCGTTGTCAACGGTGATCAGGACAGCGCAAGCGTCTGGGACAATCGTGAGGACACGCGGCATGGACAGATCTCTTCATGGCACACAGAGCCGGCCTCGATTATCCCATGGGGCATAGGCAGGGGCACCCTTCGATGTGACCAATCGCGGCAGAAACGACGCCATCGTCAATTCATTTGTCCGCAGTGATGCTCTCTGGCAAAATACTAGGCCACATCGCGGGATCTGGTCACGAACCCGCAGGTTGCGCCATGCCCTTCACTTTTCGTTATCGATTCGTCGACTTCGGAGCGGCCTTCACTGGCGCTGAAGGCATTCGGAGCGAGAAGCAGGGCTCTGATAGCCCGTACAGGTTGTTCGCCAATGAACTGGTCACCGACGTCGGCGGGATCTGCTTCAGCGGCGACGGCCAGTTAGCCATCCTCGACCATCACTTCCGGCGCGATGCACAGTTTCCCGCGGCCTCGGCTGCGGTTCTTCATAAGGCGAAATTGATACGCAACCGATTCGCCAGGCAGGATGGCGTCTTCTGGCTGGTGACACATAAGCAGCCCGACTTCGACGCCTTCTGCTCCATGTACCTGGCGCGCTGGATCCTGGAAGATCCGACGGCCATCGTGGATTGGCAGGATTGCGGGCTCCATCCCGACGGCTGGGAAGATTTCAACGAGCAGCGGAAGATTAAGTGGTTCGCGCCTGATCTCCACGGGGTCAGCGCCGAGCGACGCTGGCCGCTGTTAATGGCCAGCTACGCGTCGATTGTCGATAACGGTCAGCACTTCCCGTGTCCTCGTAGCCGGGCTTTGCATTCAATCTTGTACGCCGCGCTCGCGCGCGGTCGCGACTATCTTTGCGAGACCAGCGGTGCCACCGAACTGTTTGACGAGATCAAGGTTGCCATTCGCGACCATAAGAGAAATCCGATCTTCGACTCGGTGCTGGAAGACAGCCGCGAGTTCGCGCCAGAACTGGAAATGCTGGATCGTGAGGTTGAAGCCTACCAGCGCGATCTTCGACGGGCTCGCAAGTCCATCGTCTACCTGCAGCGATCAGAAGAGCCGTTCACGGTCTTCTTCGACAAGCTGAAGCAGACACCATTGCTCGACGAAAACGGTGGCATCCGTTCGGGGCATCTTCTCAACGACCAGCCGCGCGTCGCCACCGACGGCATTTATCTTCGCGATCCCGAATGCCTGCTCTTCAAAGAGTGGGCGCGTCTGGATCTGGAAAATTCAGCCATGGGTCACGGTTTTGAATTCACCGCCGTTGCCTATTCCAGCGGCCGGCCCGAAGGCAACAGTAATCACACCGACTATTTCTTCGCTCTAGATCCAGAACGCGCCAACGGCCGTCATCTGTACCGCGTGTGGGCGCGCCTTCAGGCCAGGGAGGTGGCGGCGCTGCGCGAGCGGCAAGTTCCCGAGAAGCCCGCACGTTCCGGCTTCGAAGGCCGCGCCGGGCAGCTTGAAAAGTATTTCGCCGATCCGTGGTTCGATGGGCAGAACTACTTCGCCACAATCGTTGCTACGCCGAATCACGGCACCGAGATTGCGCCGCCCGGCATCGACACCGGCCTTGAAGATGACGCGATCGCCGAAGCGGTGCGCAGCGAAGTTGAACACTCCGTCTATCAGGCGGCTTCCGGCTCCAGCAGTGCGTGCGTACGAGTATCCGATCTTTCGGCCACGCGCAACCTGTCCGATGTCGCGCCGGTCGATTATGATGTCGCGCAATTGCGGACCGTTCCGCCCTCGGCGGACCGTCGCTTTCGCTTCGCCGGAATTCATCTGCGCGAAGATGTACCTGTTGGTTTGTCGGGACGCAACGGTTTGTCCCAGCAGATTGGCGAGACACTGTGGCAGGTTTTATATCCGGACCTGCAAGGCGCGAAGCCTCACAACTTCGCGCAACAACATCTGGTTGTTGCGCCCGGCTGCGTGGGCGTGTGGGGCGATCGCGGAATTGCTGTCGCCTACAAACCCGTCGCGCCCTCCGCCAACCAATGGTTGGGCGACGACGGCGGCACGCAATACCAGTTCCAAAACATTGTGGCCTTGGCGAAAAAGATCGACCAGTTGATCGCCGACGGAAAGGACATCGCCAGTGAGCGCAATCTGGAATCCGTCTGGCGGGACGCACCTCCGAAATCGGAAGAAGAGATTGCTGCTTCCGGCGAAGCTCTCGCCCGCGAAGCGGCGGAGATCAAACACAACCTCACGCTGCCAGGCAGCGAGTTGCTGCGCCGTTTCTACGACGCCACGGGAATCGACGACCTGCTGGCAACCCTCCGCGATTTGAATCAAACCGCCGCCGAGTACCTGCGCCGCGACACCATGGACGAGCTCGCGTACAAGACCGGAGAGAGCACCGAAACGGTAGCCGAGGTTCAGAGCAAACTGGAATTCCTGGAAGTCTTCATAGTCGGCGTGTACGCCATCGAGATGTTCGAGGCTTTTACCAAGTACATCAGGGGCGGTGAGAGTACAAAAGCGTTCATCGTACTGGGCGGCAGCCTGGTGTTCCTGGTGGTCGTGGCGGCGATGCTGGTCCCCTGGAAACGCAAGCCGGGTCAAAAACCGGTGTGGAAGGAAAACGCTTTCCTGGTGCTGGTGCTTGCCGCCTGTATCTGGATCGCGGCGATAATCTGCGGGATGGTGAAGGGGGTTCAATTTCCCGAAGAAGGTCACGCAACCATTCAGGACAACTGCCACACCAACGCAGACGGGCAAAGCGGTGCAGACCACCCCAATTCCGGGACCAAATAATTTCGACCCAGAGTTTGTGCTGGCGAAGTATCCCATCCCCATCGCGCTCACCTATAAAACCAAGCTGCAACAGACACCCAGCCCGCTGCACCGTCTCTTCGGCCTGACCGACGTCTTCGAGGTCACGCTGAAATATTGCGCCATCATCGCTATCCAGGAATACGTGCGGCTGGGCTTGCATTCGCTCGAAGTCGACGAGGAGATCGCGCTCCACTTCCGGATCCCTTCGCTGGGATCGTGGAACGCTTTCCTGCGCGAAGTACTGCGCTCCTTCCGCGGATTGCGGGAGCAGCTCCTCATGCCGGCGCTGGTCAATTTCTACTTCGACGCGAGCGGCCGATCCGTTGCGAAACAACAGCAGCGGATCGACGAGCTGATTAACCTGCGCAATCGGCTGGCTCACAGTGCGCGCCGTTCCGATGAAGAGGCCGAGGAAGAGTTCGAGAAGCACTGGCCCTTGCTGGCGACAGTATTGTCGGACCTGGGCTTTCTCGCCGAGTACCAGCTGGTCCTGCACGACGAGGATGATTCCGCGCACCTCCTCATGGGCACCGAGGCGAAGTCGATTCAGCTTCCCGCGGCAGCCGCCGATCTGCCACGCGGACAACTGTGCCTGGTCCACGGTGACCGGATGCTGCCGCTCTCGCCGCTGCTGTTGCACGCGCGTTGCGGCTATCCCACCCGCCGCGGCACCTGCGACCTCAGCAAGATTTTCTTCTTCAACAGCGTCAAGCGCCGCCCCGATTTCCTCGATTACTCCATGGCCCACCATCGCTGGGCCACGGACGTGACCGAGCGGCTGCGCTCCATCATCGAGACCAGCGCCGAGAAAATCGATATCGCCGCGCCCGAGGGGGCGAGTACCACATCGTGGGAGTTGCTGCAGGAGCGCTCCGAGGACCTGGTCGGCCGCGTTACCGAAGAGCTGCAACTGCTGGAATTTATTGCCGACCGTTCCCGCGGATTCCTGGTGGTCGAGGGCGATCCCGGCATCGGTAAGACAGCACTGCTATCGCGCATCGTTCATGACCTGCTCGGTCCGAAGTCCGCGTACGGCCGCTCGGAAGACGTTGGCCGATTCGCCTCGCATCTTCAAGACGCCCGGTTGCAGGTGGCCTTTCATCTTTGCGGTGCTGATAAAAGCAGCCTGGAGCTGTCGGTCATCAGGTCGTCGCTCATTAATCAGCTTCCCACAAGAGGCGCTGCGACTACCGCAGTGGCTTCCGACCTGGCGAATGCAGCACGCGCCACCGTGGAGCAGACCCGCGGCAAGCTGCTGTTGGTAATCGATGGTGTCGACGAAGCCCTGGTCGGCCGCAGCGATGCAGAAAGGCAAAGCATCCTCAGCGCGCTGCTGTTCGAGGGCGAGCGTCTGCCCGTCGAATGTCTTCGTCCTGTTGGGTGCGCGGCGCGGTGCGATTCCGCCACTGCGCGATCCCGAAGTACCGACTCTGCCGCTTGTACTGTCTGGCTTACCGGAACGCGAGATTCGCCGCCTGCTTTTTCGGGTCGTCTCCAAGTACGACCTCGAAGACCGCCACGTCGAAGCCATCGCGCGCGTCTCCGCCGGCAATCCGCTGTACATTCGCATGCTCGCCGAAGACTTCTCGCAGGGTCGCCTGTACCTTGAAGACGTCGATCATCTTCCTCTCGGCATCGAAGGTTACTTCGAGAAGCTGCTGCTGCGCTTCGCCTCAAACCGTCAGTGGCCGGTGCTGCGAGACACATTGCTGCTGCTTTGCGTCGCGCACGGTCCGTTGACCATCGCGCAGATCGCGGCCATCGCTCAACTCTCCCCGGGCTCCGTTGAAGATGCCGTCGATTACGAACTGGTGGCGCTGCTCAGCGACGGCGAAACGCCTGAGCGCCTGCCCACATTCCAGCTCTTCCACGCCAAGTTCCGTGAGTTCCTGCTGGCTCTGTTTTCCGGCTCGATTCCGGTGACGGCCAAACGCATGAACCAGGAGCGTTCGACCGACGTCGCCGTTGCTCCCGTGCACCTTGAGCGCGTCCAACTGGCAATCCTGGGTTACTGCCGGAGATGGGCCGAGGTCCAGGACACCTACCCGCTCCGCTACTACTCGGGGCACCTGTTTGAGACCAGCGCAAACCCGCAACTGGAGCACCTGCTCACCAAGACAAACTTTCTCGCGGAAAAAGTCCGCCGCATGGACGACCCTTTTCTCGCTGCCGACGATGTCTCGTATCTGGTGCGCGTGCTGTTGCAGCAGAATCGTGACAGCGATGTGGTCGCACTGGCGGCAAAGGAAGATGCCTTCTACCGCGACGGCGTCGCCTCTGGACTGCGCGCAACCGCCGGCATCGATCCGGCAAGAGTTGCGGCCATCGTTCAGCGCCTGCTTTCGTACTCGCGGCTGGGCCTGATCGCGGCGCTGCGCGGCAAAGAGTTGTCGCCATCTGCATTGAACGGCCGCCGGGTCGCCATCGAGGTCGCCTATCACTTCGGGCTCGGAGACAAACTGGAAGCCGCCGCGCTCGACCGTTCGCGCGCGGTTCGCATCCTCACCGGCCCGTACCTCTATCGCTTCTGGAAGAAGGAGCCGGAGCCCGGCTGGAAGCTGTTCGGCGATCTGGCACACAACATGGTGCTGCCCTTCGGCCTGCCAAACTTTCATAAAGTCGAGAGTTGCACGCTGATGTCGGTGATGATCATGATTCATCATTGCGACGATCAGCCTACGCTGGAAAGACTGCGCGAAGGTTGGGTCGAAAACGTCAATCGGCTGGAGCGTCTAACCAAGCTTTCGCGCCTGATTCTGCCGCCCGCGCTGCTGGTCTTCCAGTACGCGCTGCGTCACGTGATGGCGGCGCAAGCCGATTTTCAGCCGCTGAACCTCGATGAACTGCTCGCATCGTTCTCTCGCGATCCGCGCCAGGTGGCCAGCCGCAAGCTGGGCGTGGAATGCCTGGCCGAGTTGGAAGATGTAGATGGCGGCTGCGAGCGCACGATCCGCGTGCTGCTCGACAAGGGTACGGCCTTCGACGTTTTTCTGATGCAGGTGGCCGAGCGCGTTCTCTTCGTTCACGGCTGCAGCGATCCGGAGCGCATCGTGCGCGAGCTCTCGCGTATTTACCACGAGGGTTGCCCGTGGTTCCATCAGTCAGTCTTATACACCTGCTTCCACATTCTGCGAACTGTGCCCAACCCTGAGGACTCGTTGCTGGACGAGTACAAGGCGACGACGCGCGAAACCGTAGCGGAATCTCGCGGGCTGTTCGTCACTCCTTCGAGCAAATATCCGCTGCTGCCGCACATGGGATGGGCGGAGATCATCTTCGATCAGCATCGGCCAACCGGCAAGCCGCAGTTCATCCCGCAGTTCTACCGCGAGGCGCTGGGCCTCGGCGACATCGAATATGCCCGCCGTACACTTCGCGCTGCAGGCGTGCTGTCGCATTCCTACGACCGGCATGACCTGGCATTGCTGGCCGTGGAAGATGCTGCCGCCTTCCCCAAGCCGCAGTTGCGCGAGACGCTCGTCGACTTGCTGGCCAACATTCGCTTTTATGATGAAGCGGCGGTCGATCGCTTTCTGGCACAGCATGCGGGAGCCGATCTCACCACCCGTGTGCTCTCAGCCACGCCCTCGATTCGCGCCGCCGACACCTTCAACTGGATCGACAATTTCGTGAACGCGCAGATGATTGCATCGGAACAATATCGCGTGCAAGTTGCCGGCGCTTACCGCAGCGCGGGAGCGGCCAAGTCGCTAAGCCAGGGAATGGAGCGGACGCTGAAGCACGTGCTGAACATGATTGCCGGACGTGTCGCGCTCGAGATCGGCGGCGACGAGTGACGGTTTCGAGCCCGCCTACGCGCAGGCAATTCCAGCAGCGCTTCGTCGACTTCGCGCGTCAGCATGAATGGTTCGGCAAAACTTTCAATGCCATTACCTTCCGCCGCTCGCGTAAGGTCGTCTCTTACTTCGAAACCTTGCTTCCGAATCAAGGCAGGTTACTGGATATCGGCGCGGGCACCGGCCATGTCGCCGCGCTGTTACGGACGCCCGGCCGCAACGTCGTCGGCTGCGACATCATGAACCTGCTGATGCTGCCTCTGCCCTATGTTCTGGCGGACGGCAG
Source organism: uncultured Acidobacteriaceae bacterium (assembly GCA_963698845.1). GTDB lineage: Bacteria > Acidobacteriota > Terriglobia > Terriglobales > Acidobacteriaceae > Bog-257. The sequence goes on along the minus strand of CAVOSH010000002.1, from coordinate 28,966 downwards.
TCAGTTGCCGTTTCTCGGAGCTTCCTTCGACGCTGCGTTGCTGATCACCGTGCTTCATCACGTGCCCAAGTCCCTGCACCGCCGCTTTCTCGAGGAAGCGGCGCGTGTGCTCAAGCCGGGTGGCACGCTGGTTGTGATGGAGGATACCTTCCACGGCGCCATAGAGCGTGAGGCCACCCAGTTTTCCGACAGCGTGATGAACGGAGAATTCGCCGGACATCCGCACGCAAACCGCACCTTGGCCGAATGGGTGGCGATGACGACGGAGGCCGGCTTCTGTATTTCGCATCAAGTCGAACACGTCGCCTGGTACGGAATTTTTCGCATGCGCCACGGGATCGTGGTTGGCATGCGTCAATAACCACGATCAGGGGTTCAGGCCGGGCAAGGAGTCAATACAACGTTCCCGCCATTCGGAAATTTGTTTCACCCGGCGATCAATTCGATGCGATTACCGAAAGGATCGTGGATATGAGCGCGGCGCACATCCGGAATGTCATCGACCTCATTCACTTCAATACCGGCCGCACGCAACCTCGTCAACAGCCCTGCATAGTCGCTGCAGCGTAAGCCGGGGTGTGCCTTACGAGCTGGCCGGAAATCCCGCTCGACTCCGATGTGGATCTGCACCTCACCGCTGGCGAACCAAACTCCACCGCGCTTGGCCAGCAATGCAGGCTTCGGTATCTCTTGCATACCCAAGAGCTCGATATAAAACTGCCGTGCCCCGTTCTCGTTGTCCGGCGGAGCGGCCAGTTGAACATGATCGATCGCAGAAAATGGAATGGCGTTCACACCGTTGATGTTACCGCGCCTCAAGGGGACGAGGCTGTTTAACTGTTAGAATCAATACAGCACGCAGCTAGCCCGCATGGATCCTTCACTCATCCGAAACTTCGCCATCATCGCCCATATCGATCATGGGAAGAGCACGCTTGCCGATCGTCTGCTGGAGCTTACCGGCTCGCTGACAGCGCGTGAGATGCAGGCGCAGGTTCTGGACGCGATGGATCTGGAGCGCGAGCGCGGCATCACCATCAAGGCGCACTCGGTACGCATGATGTATCCGGCTGCCGACGGTAAGACTTACCAGCTCAACCTGATCGATACGCCCGGCCATGTGGATTTCAGCTATGAAGTGTCGCGCTCACTGGCGTCCTGCGAGGGCGCGCTCCTGGTGGTCGATGCTTCGCAAGGCGTCGAAGCGCAGACTCTCGCCAACGCCTACATCGCGATCAACAACGGTTTGGAAATCATTCCGGTTATTAACAAGATCGATCTGCCGAGCGCCGACGTTGAGCGCACTAAAGAGATGATCGAGAGCGCTGTCGGGCTCGATGCCTCGCACGCGTTGCCCATCAGCGCTAAGACCGGCCTGGGTGTGCCCGACGTGCTGGAGGCGATCGTCACGCTCGTTCCTCCGCCGAAAGGCCGCGCCGCGAACCAACTGCAGGCGCTCATCTTCGATTCGTGGTTCGATTCCTATCGCGGTGTCATCGTACTGGCGCGCGTGATTCAAGGCGTGCTCAGCAAGGGTCAGCGCATTCGGCTCATGTCGAATGGCCGCACCTTCGACGTCGAGACGCTCGGTGTGCTGACTCCCAAGCCCGTTGAAGTCGATCAACTCTCCGCCGGCGAAGTCGGCTTTCTCATCGCGAACATCAAGAACGTCGCCGACACAAAGATCGGCGACACGGTCACGGACGACCATCATCCGGCGATTGAGGCACTCCCCGGCTTTGAAGAGTTGAAGCCGATGGTGTTCGCCGGAATCTACACCGTCGACGCGCACGAGCACACGCTGCTGCGCGAGGCGCTGGAGAAGCTGCGGCTGAACGATTCGTCGTTCTTCTTCGAGCCCGAAAGTTCCGTGGCGCTGGGCTTCGGCTTTCGATGCGGTTTCCTCGGCCTGCTGCACATGGAGATCATCCAGGAGCGGCTGGAGCGCGAGTACGATCTTGACCTGATCACCACTGCGCCGAGCGTGCGCTACCGCATCACGTTAACGGACGGCACTGTAGCGGAGGTGGATAATCCCTCGCGCTGGCCCGATCCTAGCGAGATCGCAAAAATCGAAGAGCCGGTCATCCTGGCGACGATCCTCACCAACGAAGAGTACGTCGGCGGCATTCTGAAACTCGTCGAGGACAAGCGCGGAAAGCAGAAGGCGTTTGAGTACGTCAGCTCCACGCGCGTCATGCTGACCTACGAGCTGCCGCTGAACGAAATCGTGCTCGACTTCTACGATCGGCTGAAGACCGTCTCACGTGGCTACGCTTCGCTCGACTACCATCTGGCGGGCAGGTGGGAGTCGCCGATGGTGAAGCTCGACATCCTTGTGTCCGGCGACCCGGTCGACGCGCTTTCGATCATCGTGCATCGCGACTTTGCTTATGATCGCGGACGCGCGCTGGTATCGAAGATGCGCGAACTGATTCCGCGGCAGATGTTCGAAGTCGCCATCCAGGCGGCCATCGGCGCCAAGGTTATAGCGCGCGAAACCGTGGCAGCCATGCGCAAGAACGTCATCGCCAAGTGCTACGGCGGCGATATTAGCCGTAAGCGCAAGCTGCTGGAAAAGCAGAAGGAAGGCAAGCGGCGCATGAAGCGCATCGGCCGCGTGGACATCCCGCAGGAAGCCTTCCTGGCCGTGCTGCGCGTGGGCGAGGACTAACCGCGCACCCCAATCGCGCGAAGATCAGTCTAATTGCAGATGACCCCAGTTGAGATTCGAGTGCTCGAAGCAGACGACGCTCCTGCATGGTGGAGGCTTCGTCTGGAAGCTCTCGAACGCGAGCCCTTTGCCTTTGGCGCCTCCGTCGAAGCCCACCACAACCTGAGCCACGATGAGATTCGGGCACGCCTTGCCTTCGATCCCGAAAACAAGTTCGTGATTGGAGCGTTCGTCGACGGCAAACTCGTGGGCACTGCGGGTTTCGTCCGAGAGAACGGCGCGAAGGAGCGCCACAAGGGCAGAGTTTGGGGAGTTTACCTGGATGCGGCCATGCGCCGCCGAGGAATAGGCCGCAGCCTGATGAAAGCTCTTCTGGATCGCGCAGCCGTCATCGCCGGCCTGGAGCAGATTGCGCTGGCTGTGGCAACCGGACAGAGCAGCCGCTATCGCGTTGTATCGTTCCTTCGGCTTCGTTCCGTTCGGTCGCGAAGTCCACGCGCTGAAAATCGGCGATCGCTATATTGATGAGGAATACATGGCCTTGCGGCTCACGCGAATACAGAACAACTCTGGCTTGATGAAATGCCGGTCGTCCCTGAAGGGACGTTAGCAATCTGGAAAAACTAACCCGGGGCTTGCGCCCCGGGCTTACCTCCTGCCGCCGCTTCACGGCTGGCTCGCTGGCATACCGACCGCAGCTTGGCTAAACCGCAAAACGAATTCACTTGGTTGTTCGTTTACGCGTGTGCGTGCGCGTGTCTCTCCATGCGGCAACGTCCTTCGGCATCGGCAGCCTTGATGGCCGCAAACACACGTTTCGGCGTCACTTCGCAGGGAGCGTTGTGGATCGTCTCTCCGGGCGCGCAGGCTGCGGTGGCGACGTCCATCAACTGCTTGTCGGTTATCTTGCCCAGCCCGATCTGCGCCAGCGTAATCGGCAGACCCACTTCCTCGCAGAAGTCGAAGGCTTCCTTGATGACCGAGGGCGGACGATCGGTCAGCATCAGCAACGCCAGCGTGCCGATGGCCACTTTCTCACCGTGCCAGAAATGATGCGTCTCCGGCAGAATGGTCAGGCCGTTGTGAATGGCATGCGCGCCTGACAGACCGCCGCTCTCAAAGCCAAGTCCGCTCAGCAGCGTGTTGGCTTCGACAACGTGCTCCAGCGCCGGGGCTGACGATGCCAGTCTCGCACGCCAGCTTCGCGGCCGGGCCGTAGTTGAGCAGCGTGTCATAGCAGAGCTTCGCCAGCGCGAAGGCCGACATCGAACCCATGCGTCCGGTCATGTTGCCGGCCTGCTTGATGTGGCAGTCCTCGGCCTCGAACCAGGTCGAGAGAGCGTCGCCCATGCCGGACACCAGGAAGCGCACGGGCGCCTTGCAGATGATCGCTGTGTCAACGAGCACGACCTCGGGATTACGCGGTAGCACCAGGTAGCGGGCGAACTCGCCCGTCGGCGTGTAAATCACCGAGAGCGCGCTGCAGGGCGCATCGGTGGAAGCTAGCGTCGGCACAATGGCAACCGGCTTGCCCAAAGTGAATCCCACTGCCTTGGCGGTATCCAGCGCCTTGCCGCCGCCGATGCCGAGGATCACCGTGCAGTTCTCCTTGCGTGCCAGGGTCGAGAGCCGCTCGATCTCGGGATCGCAGCACTCGCCGCAAAATTCATTGCAGACGAAGGTGACGCCGTCGGCCGACTTCAGATAAGGAGCGACCATCTTGTCGACCGAGCGGTCGACGATGGCCAGGGCCTTTTTGCCCAGCCGGCCCACTTCCTCGCGCAGCGAGCGCAGCGCGCCGGCTCCCTGCACATAGCGGCCGGGGAAAATCGATGTGGTGATCTTGGTGACTTCTTCTGGCTCAGCAACCGTCGGCCGCTCCTCGACCGCAACGTTGCTCTTATCGGTAGTTGTGGGTTTCAAACTATACCTCCTCTTTCGGTCTCGTTGGGAGACACAAATTCTACGGATCAACGCTATGCTCGTACCATGGTCGAGTCTGTGACCCCTATCACGAGGAGGGGTGCAAGAGCCTTGTGACTCCTGTTTCTTAACGAGATAGGCCGGAGCAAAATAAAAAAGGTGCGGAGTCGGATCCGCACCTTCGCAACTGGAGTGAAAAGCTCTTACAGGATGTAGCGCGACAGATCCTGGTCCTTCACGATATCGGTCAACGCGTTGCGAACGTAATCGGCATCGACCACGACGTGCTTCTCCTTCATGTCAGGCGCTTCGAAGCTGATGATGTCGAGCACCTTCTCCATGATGGTATGCAGGCGGCGCGCGCCGATGTTCTCCGTGCCCTCGTTCACCTTGAAGGCGAAGTTCGCCACTTCCTGCAGCGCCTCGGGCGTGAACTCCAGCTTCAGGCCTTCGGTGTCGAGCAGCGCGGTGTATTGCTTGGTCAGCGACGACTTCGGCTCGGTCAGAATCTTGATGAAGTCCTCGACCGTCAGCGACTGCAACTCGACGCGAATCGGGAAGCGGCCCTGCAACTCCGGGATCAGATCGCTGGGCTTGGAGACGTGAAACGCGCCGGCGGCGATGAACAGGATGTGATCGGTGCGCACCATGCCGTAGCGCGTGTTGACGGTGGTGCCTTCCACGATCGGCAGGATGTCGCGCTGCACGCCTTCGCGAGAAACGTCGGGACCGTGGCCGCCTTCGCGGCCGGCAATCTTGTCGATCTCGTCGAGGAAGATGATGCCGGAATTCTCCACGCGCTCGACGGCGATGCGCGTGACCTGGTCCATATCGACCAGGCGCTGCTCTTCTTCCTGGATCAGGTATTCGAAGGCCTCGCTGACCTTCATCTTCCGCTTCTTGGTGCGCTGGCCGAAGATGTTCGGCAACATGTCCTTAATGTTGACGTCCATCTCCTCCACGCCCTGGTTGCTGATGATCTCGAAGGCCGGCATCGACTTCTCGCGAACGTCGAGTTCCACGATGCGCTCGTCGAGCTTGCCTTCGCGCAACTGCTGACGCAGTTTCTCGCGGGTGCGCGAGCCCGGTTCTCCGGCCAGCAGCGGCTGGTTGTCGATGTTGAAACCGATCTGCTGATCGGCTGGCTTACGGCGGAACCTGTGCCGGCATCGACGGAAGCAGAAGATCGAGCAGGCGCTCCTCGGCGTTCAGCTCGGCCTTGTCGGCGACGTCTTCCAGCTTCTCCTCGCGCACCATGTCGATGGCGATCTCCACCAGGTCGCGAATCATCGACTCGACATCGCGGCCAACGTAGCCGACCTCGGTAAACTTCGAAGCTTCGACCTTCATGAAGGGAGAGTTGGCGAGCTTCGCCAGCCGGCGGGCGATCTCGGTTTTGCCCACGCCGGTCGGGCCCATCATGATGATGTTCTTGGGAATGACTTCTTCGGCCAGTTCGGGCGTCAGCTTCTGGCGGCGCATGCGATTGCGCAGCGCAATGGCGACCGCGCGCTTGGCCTGGTGCTGGCCTACGACATATTTATCGAGTTCGCGAACGATCTCGCGGGGAGTGAGCTCGTCGAGTGCGACGTGCTCGTCATCGGTAGTTGCGGGAAGATAAATTGCCATAATTCAGTTGCCAGTTCTCAGTTGCCGGTTGTCAGTTTCACCTGTCGGTTTTTCGATTCGTTCATTGTACCGACAACTGACAACCGGCCACTGACAACTGCTCTCTTACAGCTCTTCAATCGTGATCCGGTCGTTGGTGTAAATGCAGATCTTGCCGGCAATCTTCATTGCTTCTTCGGCGATCTGCGCGCGCCGGCAGCTGCGTGTGCTCCATAGAGCGCAGTCGCTGCGGCAGTCGCGTACGGACCTCCGCTGCCGATGGCGGCGATGCCGGTATCCGGCTCGATCACGTCGCCCTGTCCGCTGATGAGAAACGTCTGGCCCTGATCGGCGACCAGCAGCAGAGCCTCCAGCTGGCGCAGCATTTTGTCGGTGCGCCAGTCCTTCCCCAACTCAACGGCGGCGCGGCCCAGGTTGCCGTGATACTGCTCCAGCTTGGACTCGAAGCGGGCGAATAGCGAGAACGCGTCGGCGGTGGACCCGGCAAATCCGGCGAGAATCTTGTCCTGGTAGAGGCGGCGAATCTTGCGGGCGCTGTGCTTGATGACGCCTTCGCCGAGGGTGACCTGGCCGTCTCCGGCCATCACCACTTTGTCATCCCGACGAACGCAAAGAACTGTAGTAGAACGAATTAAACGCTTTCGTGCCATGAATGAAATTGATTATAACAGGGTTAAATGGTACAGCGGCAAAAGTTGAGTGGAAGTGACTAAGGTTTTGAGGTCATCTAAGTGAGAGTTCTAGCAGACCGGGTTCGCATGTATGATGCTGTCATACGTTGCATTACAACGTTATAATGGAATGCTATGGACAAGACCATAAGCTTTCGCGCCGACCCAAAAAAGATCGAGGCTCTCGACGCGCTGGGGGCTGTACAGGATCGTGACCGCAGCTATCTTTTGAATCAAGCTGTAGACAATTACTTAGACCTCCAGGCATACCATCTCGAGTTGATCGAGAATGGCATTCGCGAAGCCGAAGCCGGAGACTTGGTTGATCACGCTGAGGTCAAGAAGATGACTTCCAAGCTGCGGCAGAAGAAGTGAATATTCGGTGGGCAAGAAGTGCCACCCGCCAACTCACAGAGGCGCATGCGTACGTTGCAAGCGACAATCCCGCTGCCGCGGACAGGATTGTTTCCAAGATTGAAGATGCCGTTGATCAGCTCAGCGATTATCCGCATTCAGGTCGCCAAGGCCGGATTAAAGACACGCGCGAACTTGCAGTCCTCGACTCCCCCTACCTGATTGTCTACCGGATCAAGAGCAAGAACACGCTGCACGTACTCGCAATACTTCATGGCAAGCGCCGTTGGCCCGGCAGCTTCTAGCAACCAATCCTACTTAATCTCCTTCATCGGCAGCAGAGTCCCGTATTCCTGCCCGCTGCTATCGACGGCGCGCGCGATGACGGAATCGAAGGCCTCTCGTACCTCGGGATACTTGGCCACAACCGCCTTGATCACCGCCATGTTGTCCTGGAAAGCGATGCCGGAGTTCTTGGCATTCGCGATTCTGGTAACGGATGCGCAGATCCAGCTTGTTGTCCACCGGCACCGCCGCCAGTTCGGTAACCTTGAACACCTTGCCATTGGCCGACAGGCTCATGGGAGAGCCTGTGCTGGGCAGATCGCTGGGCCGCGCGCTCTGCATCTCGGTGGCAATCTTGTCGAGCTGGGGCGTGCCCATGAAATTCACCGGCGCCGTCAGGTCCCACGCCGTCAGATAGTAAAACCAGGCATCGTGCATATCGCCTTTAGCCTTGAAGTCGCGCGCCTTGGTGAGGTACCAGTCGCCATCATGGCCGCCGATGGCATCCAGCCGGGGTAGTATCCTGCCAGCTTCCAGGCACCGCCAACATCCTGCAGAACCAGGCTCAAGGTGATGGGCTGCTTTGCCGTTCACCTTCTGAATGACGACCGCGTACTTACCGGGCGGAAGATTGGGAATCGAGAAGCCGACGCGGTCGGGCGAGTTGTAGATGCCGCAATAGAAATCAGCGCGCGCTAACGGCGCTTTTGCTGTCGAAGCGTCCAGCAGATAGGTGCCCGTGATGGTCGCCTGCCCTTCGGCGAAGTACGGTTTGTTGGTAACTACCGCCTGCTCGATGGAACTGAAGTCGCCGGTAATGGCCGGGAATGGCGTTCGCCTTCAATCCGGCTACATCCCCGTTCTTCGACATATTCAAATATTGCGTAGCGGCACTGTTGATCGCCGTCTTCGCGGGGGCATCGAGTTCAGATCCGGAAGAGCAGGTTTGCGCGGGAAGGGCCTGCGCGAACGCTAGCATGGCTACTAGCAGGATCCCTGACATCCGCACGAAGTAGCGACGGAGTGATGAACACAGACGAAGAGCTTCGGATCATGGCATCACCCACAAGAATTACGGCACTGACATTCTCATCCTTCATGCTGCCTGAGATGCTGAATGTGGCTCAGCTACCCGAGCTCCGCCGAAGAAATTCCCGCCAGACCCGTCGGCCATGTCATCATCGCGGTTTAGAATAGAGAAACGCTGGCGAAACGAAGCAATCGCATCGCCGTCCAAGCCATTATGGTACGCCTCGGAACAGAATTTTGCGTGTGCCAGCGCTGCTGATTCGGCGGTAGCTATACCGGCCGTGGCCTGCCGGCGCAACCCGACCGCCCACGATCGACCTGACCCGAGCTCAGACAACGGCTGCTGCCGACGCCGCGACTCCGGCCAAGGCGACATCATCCGCAGCCGACCCGCACCCACCACAAGAATAAAGTCGAGCCGGTCGCGGAAGTGCCACAGCCCCCGCCGCCTCCGCCGACGCTGGAACAACAGCCTCCCACCGCGCCGCAAGTGAGCTATCGTAATGGACTGCTGACGATCGACGCGCCCAATTCGACGCTGTCCTCGATCCTGCGTGCTGTGCAGTCGCAAACTGGCGCCACGATGGATTTGCCTGCCGGCGCAGGCAGCGATCGAGTTGCGATGCAGTTGGGCCCGGGGCAGCCGCGTGATGTGCTGAACACCCTGCTGAATGGGATCGAAGTTCGACTACATCATTCTTGGCGTGGCCGGTCAGCCGGGCGCAGTGCAGAGAGTGATTCTGACTCCCAAAGCTGGCGGGAGCGCGCAACCACGGCAGGCCGTCGAACACGCCGCAGCCGGAGGTCGGACGAACCCCAGGACGATACCTCCGGCGACGACGGCGGCGAGTCGGAATATCCGGGCGGCTCCGAGCAGAGCGCCGGTGGCCCCAGGTGCGTTTCGCCGTCCCATGGGAGGCTCCCGGAGGTCAGGCGTATCAGCAGAACAATGGAAAACAGAACCAGCACCCATCGCCTTTCGCGCAGCCGAACGATCCTAACGTCGTGAAGACTCCGGAGCAGCTGATGCAGGAACTGCAGCAGATGCAGCAACAGCAGCAGCAGTATCAGGAGCAGCTGAATCCCGCCAATCAGAATCTGCCGCAATAAGCTAACCAGCGAGATCTAGACAGTAACCTGCACTGCGCTAACTTGCGCAAGCGATTCCGCGTAGGGCGCACGAGCCACGCCTCGCTCGGTGATGATGGCTGATACATATTTGTGCGGCGTCACATCGAATGCCGGATTCTCGATCTTCACGCCGTCGGGCGTAATCTGCTTGCCGGCCATGTGTGTCACCTCTACCGCCGACCTCTGCTCGATGGGAATCTGGCTGCCGTCGGGGTCTCCAGATCCACCGTCGAAAACGGCGCAGCCACGTAGAACGGAATGCCGTGTTCCTTCGCCAGCACCGCAACGGTGTAGGTTCCGATCTTGTTGGCGACGTCTCCGTTGGCGGCGATGCGGTCGGCGCCGACGATCACGGCGTTGATCTTCCCCTGCCGCATGATGGCTCCTGCCATGTTGTCGGAGATGACGGTGGTGGGAATGCCATCCTTCATCAACTCCCACGCTGTCAGACGAGAGCCCTGAAGGAACGGGCGGGTCTCGTCGGCGAAGACTTGCAGTTGCTTGCCGGAATCGACGGCCGCGCGAATGACCCCCAGCGCGGTTCCGTAGCCGGCGGTGGCCAGCGCGCCGGCATTGCAATGGGTAAGAACGGCCCCCGCTGGCGGGCATCAACACCGCGCCATGCTTTCCCATGGCCTGGTTGGCGGCGATGTCTTCGACCAGCACTCGCTGCGCTTCCGCAACCAAGGTCCTGCTTGATCGTCGCGATCGGCTGATCGCTGACTTCGTCGAACTTCTGCTGCATGCGGCGGATCGCCCAGAACAGATTCACGGCGGTGGGTCGAGTAGCCAGCCAGCACATCGCAGATGTGCGCGAACTCCGCTTCAGCGTGGCGTTGTCGCGAGCCTGCGAGTTCCGCACGCCAAGTGCGACGCCCATGGCCGCAGCCACGCCGATCGCGGGAGCGCCACGAACGATCATGGTGCGAATCGCATCCGCAACCTCTTCATAGGTCTTGCTGGTTACGTAAGTCTCTTCGGTGGGCAGCTTCGTCTGATCGATGAAGCGCACACCTTCGTCAGTCCATTCCAGAGTTTTGATCATGAGATATGTCTACGGCCGATGGGCCTCGCAGCGATTCCCGGTACATTCGTGACCGCGGGGCGATCGCAGAAATCGCACTTCGCGCTGACAGCAAACATCGGCGGCGGACCATTCTTCACGTGCTCCGCACGCACGTCATTTGCTGTGAAGAGGGCCACGAACGGCGCTGGAGCTGCCGCCTGCTCGACATTGGCGCGTCCACCTGCTTCTTCGCGCTCCACCAGGCAAAGCACACCCGACAATTTCGAAGCCGTATTCCCGTGCCGCCTCGATGGCCTGAATCGTGGAAGCCCCGGTAGTGCAAACGTCGTCGACGATCACCACGCGCGCTGCGCTTCTCGCGAAAGCCTTCGATGCGCTGCCCGGTGCCATGGGCCTTCTCCGCCTTGCGCACCAGGAAGCCGTTGATCGGCTTGTTGTGTTGTGCGCTGATGACCGACGTCGCCACCACGATGGGATCGGCGCCCATGGTCAGACCACCGATCGCGTGGGCCTTCCAGCCTCGCTGCTCGATTTCCTGCAAGACCGTTTGCCCGGTCAGCAAGCTCCCGCTGGCATCGAGCGTAGTCAGCCGGCAATCGATGTAGTAGTCGCTGGTGCCGCCGCTGGAAAGTTTGAATTGACCGAGGCGAAACGACTTCTCCGCCAGCAGAGTCAGCAGTTGTTCGCGTGAGCTTCCTGCCATAACTTCACGATACCATTTTCAGCCGGTCACCTTCTCCAGGTGACGGAAGTGATCGCTGCTGAGCCACAGCGCGCTGAATAAAGCGAGGTTGTATCCGCAATGCATGAGGAACGACGATGCCACCGAGTCCCGCTTCACGCGGACTACGGTAAAGACCACGCCGACGACAAAGATACTGAGCACGGGCGCCCACGCGAATCCGAGCTGCGCGCCGTGGATAGCGGCGAACCCGGCTGCGGTCAGCAGTACTCCTCCCACCACGCCGAAGTATTTGTCCAGGATCGGATAAAGCAATCCCCGAAAGAACATCTCCTCCATCAGCGGCGCAAGGGTCACCCCGAATGTGGCCATGATGTAGGCGCTGGTCGCGTCGTGAAAATACGAATCCATGGGCAGCGATTTCGGGATAGGCAGGAAGCGCGCAAGACTATCCACCACCAGCGCCAGGATGACACCGGAGGCGATAAACGCGGGCGCAGTTGCTCCGGGCCAATGCCATCGAATTCCTTGCCGGAACGTCTGCTGCGACCGGCTGCGCACCGTCAGAAAGATAAACAACAAAATGATGGGGTAGGCTGCGGCCTGCGCGCCGATCACTACCGTGGCGTTCGTTGCCAGGTCGGAGAAAGACGCATTCCGGTATTGCGGGAACAGCGCGAGCGACGAACAGCGCGATGATCGTAAAGACGATGATGATCGCAAGGCTGAAGATGACAATAGCGACGCACGTCCCAGACCTTCCAGGCCGGAAATGCCGGGCGTACCGTGACGCTGCTGGCTGGCGCTGCGGGATCAACGCCCGCAGGCGGCAGCGCTGGGTCGAACCCTTCGGGAGCAGGCGATGGCGCAGGCGCGCTCGCGATGTGATCGGGTAATGACTCTGGTGGTAATGACATGAATTATGTTTTCGAACGTGAAATCAGATTCTGAATGTCGCGCTACGAGGAAACACGGTTTCCTCATTCGCCTTCATATTGGACGCTCGGGGAAGCACTTTCGCTAATATTTGTCCGGTATACGACTTCTTGACCCGCGCCACCTGCTCCGGCGTACCTTGGGCAACGACCCGCCCGCCATCCTCGCCACCTTCCGGACCCAGATCGATGATCCAATCCGCATTACGAATCACGTCCAGATTATGCTCGATGATGATGATGCTATTGCCCAGATCGGTCAACCGGTGCAGGACCTCGAGCAGCTTGCTCACGTCGTCGAAGTGCAGCCCGGTAGTCGGCTCATCCAGCAGGTACAAGGTCTTGCCGGTCTGGCGCTTGCTCAACTCGCGCGCCAGCTTGATGCGCTGCGCCTCGCCGCCGGACAGCGTAACCGCAGACTGTCCAAGGTGAATGTATCCGAGCCCAACGTCGACCAGCGTTTGCAACTTCTGCTTGATCTGCGGAATGTTTTCCAGCACCGGCAGCGCGTCGGCTACCGGCGTCTCCAGCAGATCGGCGATCGAGTAGCCCTTGTACTTCACCGCCAGCGTCTCGTGATTGTAGCGCTTGCCCCCGCACACTTCGCAGAGTACGTACACATCCGGCAGAAAGTTCATCTCGATGCGCCGCTGGCCTTCACCCTGGCAAGCCTCGCAGCGGCCTCCGGCGACATTGAACGAGAACCGTCCGGCTTTGTAGCCGCGCTCGCGCGATTCCGGCAGCATGGCGTAGAGATCGCGTATCTGCGTAAACACGCCGGTGTAAGTCGCGGGATTTGAGCGCGGCGTACGGCCGATCGGCGACTGGTCGATGCGGATGACCTTGTCGATGAACTCCGTGCCGGTAATCGACTTGTGCTCGCCGGCCTCTTCGCGCGAACGGTAAAGACTATTGGCCAATGCGCGGTACAGAATGTCATTCACCAGCGTCGATTTGCCGGAGCCCGAAACGCCGGTGACCACCGTCATCACGCCCAGCGGAAAGCTGACGTCGAGGTTCTTCAGATTGTTTTCGCGCGCGCCCAGAATCGTGATCGCCTTGCCGTTTGGCTGACGACGCACGTGGCGATCCGTGATCTGCTTCTGCCCGGAGATGTACTGACCGGTCAGCGAATGCGGCGCACGCCTGGATCTGATCCGGCGTGCCGCTGGCCACCACTTCGCCGCCGTGACGTCCAGCGCCGGGGCCAAGATCGATCACGTAGTCGGCGCGGCGGATCGTATCCTCGTCGTGCTCGACAACCAGCACCGTATTGCCTAGATCGCGCAACGACTCCAAAGCGTGCAGCAGGCGATCGTTGTCACGGTGATGCAGCCCGATCGACGGCTCGTCGAGCACATACAACACGCCGCGCAGCTTCGAGCCGATCTGCGTGGCCAGCCGGATTCGCTGACCTTCACCGCCACTCAGCGTCGCGGCCGATCGATTGAGCGAGATATAGCCCAGGCCGACGGCATTCAGAAATCCCAGCCGCTCCGCAATTTCCTTCAGAATCCTGCCGGCGATGCGATTCTCCCGCTCCGACAGCTTGATCTTTCCCGCAGCCTCAACCGCCCGCGACACCGGCAACGCCGTAAAGTCGGCAATCGACATACCGTTTACCTTCACCGCCAGGCTTTCCGGCCGCAAACGCTTGCCGTGACAAGCGGGACAGGTCGTGGCCGACATGTGATCGAGCAGCCAATCGCGATAGCGTCTCCGACGAACTCTCTTCCATCGCCTGCCGCAAATAGTTGAAGACCCCAAGAAACCCGCGCTTCTTGTCGCTGGCCTCCGGCCCATAGAGGATCAGGTTTTGCGTTTTGCGCGGCAGTTGCTCGAACGGCACGGATAGATCGAACCCATAGGCCTGCGCCGCTAGCTGAAGCGTGCGGATCAAGTTCTGCGAGGCCGATCCCGGCCCGAGCCCGCCATCCAGCAGCGGCTTCGACCAGTCGGTAACCACCTTTGCCGGATCGAAATCGTACTTGCTTCCCAGGCCGTTGCATTCCGGACAGGCGCCATAAAGGCTATTGAACGAAAACGAGCGCGGCTCCAGCACCGGCACGTTGATCCCGCACTCCGGACAGGCCAGCTTCGAGGAGTACAACCGCTCTTCGCCCCCCACAACCACCACCAGTACCAGCCCATTGGCCATCTTCATCGCCAGTTCGACGGACGCCGCCAAGCGGCGCTCGATACCCGCCTTTACCAGCAGGCGATCGACAACCAGCTCGATGGTGTGGTTCTTGCGCTTATCGAGCTTGACCTCGTCATCGGCTATGTTGCGCAACTCGCCATCGATACGGGCGCGTGTGTAGCCCTGCTGCGCGAGCTTGTCGAGTTCCTTCTTGAACTCGCCTTTGCGTCCGCGAACGATGGGGGCCAGCACCATCACCCTATCTTCGGGTTTAAGCTCCATTACCTGCTGCACGATCTGGTCAGCCGACTGTCGGGAGATCTGGCGCCCGCACTGCGGACAATGCGGCACGCCTACAGAGGAATACAGCAGACGCAGGTAGTCGTAGATCTCGGTGATGGTGCCGACCGTGGAACGCGGACTGCGGCTGGTCGTCTTCTGCTCAATGGCGATCGACGGGCTCAGTCCGTCGATGCTGTCCACGTCGGGCCGCTCCATCTGGTCCAGGAACTGGCGGGCGTACGCCGACAGAGTCTCGACATAGCGGCGCTGCCCCTCGGCGTAAATGGTGTCGAAGGCGAGCGAGGACTTGCCGGAGCCGCTGAGGCCGGTGATCACGGTCAAGGTGTTGCGAGGAATCTCGACGTGAATGTTCTTCAGGTTGTGCTGGCGTGCCCCGCGGACACTGATACTGGAAATACCCATTCGGCTCGATAACTACCCGCTCACCCGCAATTGCCCATTCGGAGCGCGGCCGGGTGTCCCGCCAGCCCCAATTTTGTTCTGTACGGCTCTGGAGAGTTCCGGAGAGGTAGAGCGCACTTCTACTCACGTATCTTAGTGGTCAATACCGATTGGAGTCAACGCGGGTTAAAGTGGCAACATCAGAGTAGTTGGATTTGGCGGCGTGTCTGGTACCAGACAACCGAATTCCTCGATGCATCGGGGTTTGGCATCGGGGAAAGATCGACCGAACGCACATGACGACATTTTTCCTCTCAACCTTGCTCCTGCTCACCATCGTGGCGGCTTTCGTCTTCGGGGTGGCTGCGGGATATTGGGTGATCTGCCTGTTTTTGAACTTCTTCAATCCCACCCGGACACGCAACAAACCGGCTCGCACGCCCGCCTTGGCGCCCAGTAGCGGTGATTAGTTACCTATAGCGCTCTTTAAGCTATTCATCCCTTGGAGCTGTTCCCGCGTCGCGCATAATCATGAGCTCCTGTTAAATTTGGGTTTTGGAGTGACTCGCCATGTCTAAACGTGAATTCTCTTTTGTACAGCTCGATGTCTTCACCTCACAGCCGCTGGAGGGCAATCAGCTCGCAGTCTTCACCGACGCTGGCGGTCTTAGCGACGACGAGATGCAGAAGTTGGCGCGCGAAACCAATCTTTGCGAGACCACCTTTATCCTTCCACGCGACGCTGACACCGAACGCACCGAAGGTCACAAGGTCCGCATCTTCACCGTGTTCGAGGAACTGCCCTTCGCCGGTCATCCCACGCTGGGGACCGCATGGTATCTGCGGCAACATTCCAGTGACGACGAAATCGTTCTTGATCTGAAGAGTCGGCAAGATCCCGGTGCGCTTCGAACAACGCGGAGGACTGCTCTTCGGCGAAATGCGCCAGGCGGAACCCCAATTCGGCCGCACCCACTCACACGCAGAAGTAGCGAACGTCCTCGGCGTTGAAGTTTCCGAGCTGGACGAGAACATTCCCATCCAGACCGTTTCGACTGGAATGCCCTTCACCATCGTTCCCTTTCGCTCGCTATCGACTCTGCAGAAACTCAGCATCGGCTGGAGCCAGATGGCGCCGTATCTCTCCACCATTGGCAGTCCGGCATTCTTCTACCTGGTCTGCCGCGAAACGATCGCGCTCGATGCGACCTTGCACGCGCGCATGATCTTCTACAACGGCGAAGATCCGGCAACCGGGTCCGCCGCCGGCTGCTGTACGGCTTGGGCAGTGAAGCACGGCGTGCTTGCTTCCGACGCGCAGGGCATGATTGAGCAGGGGATGGAAACGCGTCGTCCCAGTTATCTCCACATTCGCGCAACCCAATCCGGCGACAGCGTCACCAACGTGCGCGTGGGCGGTAACGTGGTTCATGTAATTGACGGAAAGGTTACGATGTGACTTTTCTGAGGATATCTTGTGCATGCTTCAAACCCGCTCTGGACGCGGTTTTTAGCGTAGGGTGAAAATCTGAGATCACCATCTTCGGTGCTGTTACATTTTTTCCTGCCAGCCGAAAATATTTTTCCGAATTGATCTTCGCAGTACTTGTGCGACGCAATCGCCGGACGTACTATCCGAATCACGCGCTACTGCTCTGGCGTACAAACAACCACTTGGTGACTGCCGCACGCGACTGGCTAACAGGTTTGCACGGGCGCGGTTGTGCAGCCACTCAGAGAAGGCTCGGTGTGAGGTAGATGAAACCGAAACGTACGATTCTCTGCGTCGACGACGATGAACGCTCTCTCTCCATTCGCAAAGTACTCCTCCAAACCCGCGGTTACCGTGTCCTGACTTGCTCCGATCCGGAAGTCGCCATCGACATTCTGAAATCGGGCGGGGTCGACCTGGTACTGACCGACCTGATGATGCCGAAGCTCAATGGCGCCCGCCTCATCGATCAACTCAAAGCGATATCTCCCGAAACCCCCGCGCTGTTATTTTCCGGCTCGGTCAACTGTTGCAGCGAGGAACATCTAGCGGATGCCTGGCTGCCGAAGGGTGAATTCGCTCCCATGGAACTTCTGGAACGTATTCGCGTCCTCCTGATTCGTAAACGCGGACCCAAGCGGCCGATTACGGTAGCGCGTCAGCTGGCTTCGTAAACCTCCCGCCGTTGCTGCACGAATTGGACAACCGAGGGCTGGGCGTGGCGTAAAGATAATTCTGTGCGCCACGCGCTCACTTGCGCGTACAATTTCCGCACTCCCCAAAACAGGTTAAGGAGCGTGCATGAAATACCGTACCCGCGGTTGTGTGTTGTTGGTGTTGGCCCTCACACTGGCAACCAGTGCCTGGGCCCAATGGTCGTCCGATCCATCGCAGAATCTTCCGCTATCGAACATTCCAGGCGCCGACCAGGTGCAGCCCAAACTGCTGCCGCTGCATGACAACAACTGGTATGTGAGCTGGTTTAATAACAACCCTAATGATCCGCCTCCGGGCGGCTACGACGTTTATTATCAGCTGCTCAACGCCAATGGTGTGGAGCAGTTTCCACACAACGGAGTTCAGGTAGCGCAGCTCACCAACAGTTCGACCGAGGATTATGGATTGGCTACCGATGGAGCTGGCAATGCGTTGCTGGCCTTCCTGGACACTCGGCGTGATCCCACGAACCAGCAAGTCACCGTTGCCAAAATGAGTCCAACCGGCCAGCCGCTGTGGGGACCGTTGGGAATTCCGCTGACCTTCGGTCCGGCTTCGCACAACGAGCCGCGAGTGACGGTCACCAGCGACGGCTTCACGGTCGTCGGTTGGGTCACGGATAACGCGGTCGTGCTGCAGCGGCTCAGTCCCAGCGGCATGCCGACTTGGGTGGGCAAGACCACCGCGAATTTTGGGCTGACCCTGCAGGAATCGGGCTTCAGCTACATCCTCGCGGACCTGCATGCTGCCGACAATGGCTCCGTGATCGTTTCGTTCGTTCGCAACCACGGCTTCGGCAGTCCCAACTACCTTTACGCTAACAAGATCTCTTCCAGCGGCCAGCTGATGTGGGGTTCGGCGCATGTACACGTCGAAGACAGCGAGTCGCTCCAGTTCGGCGAGTTCCCCTACTTCACCTACGACGGCAATGGCGGTGCAGTGTTCTCGTGGTATACGAACAGCCCGCTGCAATCGTGGGCGCAACATATCCTGAGCAACGGCACCGAGGCGTTTCCGCATAACGGTTCTGCGGGAGCGGTGACGGGCAGCGATGTGAGGGTTTCGCCGACCGCTTCCTACAACCCGTCAACGCAGGAGACTTTCCTGGTCTGGACTGAAGAGGATTCACTCCAGAGCGTACAAGGTATCTCGGCGCAGAAGTTTAACTCGGCGGGCGCGAGGCAGTGGACGGATTCCGGCAAAACCATCGTTCCACTCGGTAATGACGCGCAGATCAATCCGGTGAACGTGCAGATCGGCAGCGGGATACTGGCAGCATGGACCGATGAAGGAGTAACCGGCCAGGGCACGATTCAGGCAATCAAGCTGGACGGCTCCGCAAACACGCTGTGCGCGCAGTTCCCGATCTCGTCGACACTATCGGACAAGTCGCGTCTCGTAGCGAATATCGCGTCGTCAGGCTTGTCGGCTTTCGCCTTTGAGGACGATCGCAACGGCGAAAACGATATCTACATCCAGAACGTCAATCCCGATTGCACGCTGGGGATCGAGAATACGTTGATGGTAAGGAAGTAGCTTTGAGCCGCGAGCTCTGAGCCTTGAGCTAGAACTCAACCCCATCCAAGTGAAGCTGCTTGGGTGGGGATTCTTGTATCAACCATCTTTCCCTTATCATTCCTACGTAGCGAAGCGGAGCGGACTGAAATCCTGCTCCGCATGAGAGTCGTTCGAGTTCGAGCTCACGACAAGACGAATCGAAACACCTGGCGCATTAGCGCACTCTGCGCAGAACTTCGAAGCAAAAATTAGGGCGGCCCTTGTGGGACCGCCCAGTTCTTTGTTCCAGCTCAAAGCTCACGGCTCAGAGCTCACAGCTTCTTACGCCTGTGCTGGCCGTTCTCCCGGAGCCACATTCGGCTGGCCTGGAGCCGGCTTCAGCACCTGCTGCACGTCGTCCTTCACCGGAGGCGGTAAATTCGGATTGACGCGAACCGGAAGCTCCTTGCCCTCGATGAGCAATTGAATATCATTGCCATCGATAACCTCGCGCTCCAGCAGCGCCATCGCGATCTTCTCCATTACGTCGCGATGTGTCTCGAGAATGTGCCGCGCTGAGTTGTAGCCGTCGTCCACAAAGCGCCGGACCTCGGCATCAATCTTCTGCGCAGTCTCTTCGCTGAAGTCCCGGTGCTGGCTGATCTCGCGGCCCAGGAAGATCTGCTCTTCCTTCTTGCCGAAGGTGATCGGCCCCAACGACGACATCCCGAACTCACATACCATCTTACGGGCCAAGTCCGAGGCCTGCTCGATGTCGTTGCCCGCGCCCGTGGTCATCGTGTTGAGGAACAACTCCTCAGCGATACGGCCGCCCATCATGATGGCCAGTCGCGTCTCCAGGTAGTCGCGGGTGTAGGTGTGCTTATCGTCGATAGGCAGTTGCATGGTCACGCCCAGCGCCATACCGCGCGGGATGATCGTGACCTTGTGCAGTGGGTCAGCGTGCTCGCGCATGGCGGCGACCAGCGCGTGGCCAGCCTCGTGATACGCGGTAACCTTCTTTTCCTCATCCGAGAGCAACATCGACTTGCGCTCGGCGCCCATCAGGACTTTGTCCTTGGCCTGCTCGAAGTCCCACATCAGCACAGTCTTGCGGTTCTGACGCGCGGCGACCAGAGCAGCCTCGTTCACCATGTTGGCCAGGTCGGCGCCGGAAAATCCCGGTGTTCCACGGGCCAGTATGCCCAAATCCACATCGTCATTGATGGGAATCTTGCGGGTATGTACGCGGAGGATCTCTTCGCGGCCACGAACATCAGGACGCGAAACTACCACGCGGCGATCAAATCGGCCAGGTCGGAGCAGAGCCGGATCGAGCACGTCGGGACGGTTGGTGGCGGCGATCAAGATCACGCCTTCGTTCGATTCGAAGCCGTCCATTTCCACCAGCAACTGGTTCAGGGTCTGCTCGCGCTCGTCGTGTCCGCCGCCCAGACCCGCGCCGCGGTGACGACCGACTGCGTCGATTTCGTCGATGAAGATGATGCAGGGCGCGTTCTTCTTGCCCTGCTCAAACAGGTCGCGGACGCGACTCGCACCCACGCCGACGAACATCTCCACAAAGTCCGAACCCGAGATGCTGAAGAACGGCACATTGGCTTCGCCGGCGACTGCACGCGCCAGCAGCGTCTTGCCGGTTCCCGGAGGCCCAACCAGCAGCACGCCTTTCGGAATGCGGCCACCCAGCTTCTGGAACTTCTGCGCCTCGCGCAGGAACTCGATGATCTCCTTCAGCTCTTCCTTGGCTTCATCCACGCCGGCGACGTCTTTAAACGTCACCTTCTTCTGCTGCATGGAGAGCAGGCGGGCGCGGCTCTTGCCGAACGACAGCGCCTTGTTTCCGCCGGTCTGCATCTGGCGGATCATGATGAACCAGAGCGCACCTAACAGGATGAAGGGAGCGAGGTTAAGCAGCCACGACGGCCAACCACCGGCTTGCGCGTCCTTCACGGTGATGTTCACACCCTTATCGCGCAGCTCCTTGATCATGTCGGGATAGCTGACAGGAGAGGTGGTGTGGAAGCTCGCCTTATCGTTTTTGAATTTGCCGTGGACTTCCTGGCCAACAATCGTCACTTCGGTGACGTTGCCCTGGTCCACCTGGGAGAGAAACTCCGAGAATGTAAGGTCGCGATCCTTGGTACCCGAATTGGCGCCCTTGACGACCTGCCATAACAGCACGCCGGACAGCACGATAACGAGCCAAAAGACGACCGTTTTAACCGTCGAATTCACTTAAAACTCCTGTGGTAGCGGGAGACACGTACACGTGTCTGCATGTATAGATGCTGCCCGCCGTCGCCGGATACCAAATTCCGGCAGACTTCTGATTGTACCCCGCCGTTAAACGGAACGGCGCTAGAGACTTGTACAAAAATGCAACAGCCCGAAGGGGCTTTAGCCAGATTGGGAACGGCTACGACGCCGCGTCACGTCCGGCCTGTCAAGATCGCATTCTACGATCCACATTTCCCACCCTTGATGGAGGAGCCAGCTGCGAAGAAGTGAGTTCTCAGACCTCTCGCGACAGACCAGCCGGGAGCCGTGTTGCCAGAAGGCGCTTCTATCGGCGAATGAAAGGCAATGCTCCTTGGAAGACCAAAGTCAGTCCGTTGTGAGACTACTGGCGCTCAAACCGCTTCGTATTCGCGGACTTAGGCCCCCTCTATACCTCAAACTATTGAAATAAATGGCTTTAACGATCGCTAATCCCCGTAAATCCAATTCGGTTCAAAGAACGTCAGCCACAGTGAAGCTCGGTCCCCCAACTCCAGACTAGTCTTGCGGGATCGGTGGTCAAGTAACGAAAGTACATGTCCTTTCGTGCAGATAGCCCTAGCCGAGAATCCTGCGGGAAGGACGATCATCGGCCCCACTACTCCAGACCGAGCCGCCGATTGGCGTCTCGGAGTCGGAAAAAGTCCAAGAGGAACGTCCGTCGCTACTCCGAACTTTTCTTCAGCCGCAGATCGCCTCGATCCGGATAGCGGCCCCATTCCCTCTCCACAGGTAAGTCTGGGCCACGGGAAATCCCCGCACCCAGACGATCTCTTCGCCGCTCAGGGCGACGGGCCAGCCAGCGCGATTCTCGGCCGGAATGCGTTTCTCGGCGAAGAGTCGCTTCAGTTTCTCAACCGAGCCGTTGTGCGCAGGCCTGAAACGGTCGCCGGGCTGCCAGTTGCGAACTGTCAGCTCCGCTCCTATCAGATCAAGACTGAGAAGCTCTCCGGACGTTAGCTCTGGAGCAAATTCGGCGGGCACCAGTTCCGCACGCAAAGTCAATTTCAATTCAGTGATATCGACTTCGCCGGGAACGGGCAACACGTATTGATACGAGGTTCGCTCCTGCGGCACGGACGGCAGGCGAAAGCACAGCGCACCTCCAACCCTCAGGGCAATTCTTCCCCCAGGGAGCTCCGTTTTCGAAAGCTCTCCCAGGGCGCAGCGGCGCAACCTTTCAACGTGCTCGAAGTCGAGCGTCAGACGCTGCCGCTCCGCAAAGCTCTTCAGCAGACGACGCTGCAGTGCCAGCGGAAGCTGGGCGAACTGGTCAAGATTGAGCCGAGCAGCCGAACCGATGTCGTTCGCCAGCCCTGCAGAATCCGCGACTGAAGTTCCCTCCGGAAGACGCGCCGTCAGTTCGCGCGCCGTCAGTTGCTGCCAGAACTCCTCTTCACCCCGCGCAATTTCGGCCAGATCGCTCAGCGCCCTCCGGATATTGGGATTGAACTCGCGCTCCAGCAACGGCAGCAGATCGTGCCGAACCCGGTTGCGCAGGAAACGCCGGTCGAGATTGCTTTCGTCTTCTCGCCAGCTCTGGCCCAGCGCAGTGAGATAAGATTCGACCTCCTGGCGACAAACGCATAAGAACGGCCTGATCACTTTACAAGGCCGGGGCGTTTGGGTAGAGTCGCCCTTCAGTCCAGCGTCTAAGGCATTTGTTCTCGACTTGGGGTCGGCTTCACAGGCTGCTGAAAAAATCGCCTGTGACGTGTTTTGAAAGGGCGCACCTTCAGGTGCGTCGTCAGAGCCCTCCTCTGAAGATGCGGCTTTAGCCCCGGTCTCTTCTGCGGCCAACTCAACCAGGGGATAGATTCCCGACAGTCCCTTTGTTCCGGCGCCGCGCAGAAACTTCAGCAACACCGTTTCGGCCTGATCATCGAGCGTGTGCGCGGTGGCAATGGCATCCAGCCGCTGCTCCCCGGCAAGTTCGGCAAACCAGCGATAACGCAACTCGCGCCCGGCGGCTTCAGTACTGAGCTTGCCGGTAAACGCATGCTCGCGAACATCGCCGCGACCGCAGAAGAATTCCAGCCCGTGATGTTTTGCCAGGTCAGCGACGAAGGCCTCGTCCGCGTTGGACTGCTCGCCACGCAATCCGTGATTGAAGTGTGCCACTGCCAGCACGATGCCCACTTCCGGCCGCAGTTCCAGCAGAACGCGCAGCAGGGCCACCGAATCGGCGCCGCCAGAGACAGCCGCAGCCACGCGGTTGCCGGCGCGCAACAAAGCGCTCTCACGGATGGATTGGAGGACCTTTTCGCGCACCTGACTATGGTATCGTGTCTCCGCAATGGTCTTTAGCTATTGGGTTGTGAGTGCTATGGCCTTCCATGAGAAGGCCGGTTGTAGTCAAGCAGGATCTTCACCCGTCCCTGTTCCCAAGCAAGGTTTTCCTTCGCCGAGTCGCCGCTGTTGCCACCCTTCCATCCGCACTCTTGATGAGCGATTCTGGCTCGGTGCAAGTTGGGTGTTCTCATTTCAGCCGGTGCTGCCACCTGTTTGGCGACCTCTCTTCCATCGAAAGATAGAAGTGGGCCAGGCCATAGACGCAGTCACCGGAACTCGGCTTTGGGCATTTGTTGTACTTCAGTCAACTAAGCTGCTGCTGACATTGTTCGCTTACTATTGCGCAGTGGCTCGTAAACTTCTCCACTGACCCACAGTCGATGCAGCAACACTGCCAGCTTGCGAGCCGTGGCGATGATGGCCCGTTTCTTTCCCGCCTTGCCGCCGCGTTCGGCCAGTTTCAGTCCCCAGCGCCGCAGATCACTATCAGCTCCAAACGGGCCGAGGATGTGGTGCGCTCCCTGCACCAGCAGCGTTCGCAGATACGGATCGCCCTCTTTGCTGATGTGCATCTGCGGCTCGCTCTGCCCCGAGTTTCTGCGTCCCGGTTGCAGTCCCACGTAGCATCCCGCATCGCGGCTCTTGCGGAAGCGGTGCGGATCTTCCAGCGTCAGCATGTAGGTCAACGCGATCAACGTGCCTACGCCCTTGATCTGCTTCAGCAGCGCCGTCTGCGGGTATCGCTGCTGCGCGACGACTTCGATCTGCCGGTTGTACTCGGTGATGCACTCGCTCAGCGATTCCAGGGCTTGCAACAACGGTCCCAGCGCAGCTTGCAGCTCGGGGCTCAGGGACTGAGCTTTCTCTTTATCCAGGTTGCGTGGATTGCAGCCGCGCAGCCGCTCGCCATACGACTTGGTTAGTCCTCGGGCTGCGTTCACCAGCGCCGTCCGTGCTCGCACCAGGCTGGCCCGCGCTCGAATCACCGTCAGGTCGGCCTGTGCCTGGGCGCTGCGATGCTTCACCGGCGACAGCAACTGCGGATCGATTCTCGCCAGCCGCGCCAGGGTCATGGCATCGAAGCGATCGTCTTTGCGTCGGCTCTCGCCAATCAGACGCACGTTGCGGGCGTGGGCCACGATCACTTCATGGCCCAACTCGCTCAACAATCGACTCACCCACGGCGAGTGCATCCCGGTCTCCAGCGCTATCCGGCTGCGCGGCATCGGCTGCGAAAACTTCTCGCATCGCCTTCGGAGTCGTGCCCAGCTTCTGCTGGCTAAACACTTCGCCAGCTTCGTCCAGTACGCAGTACCAGCTGGAGCGATCGCCCAAATCCAAACCGATGGTCAATTTCCGCTCGAAATTCTTGTTGCTCGCTGCCGCTACAGTGCTACCCTTTTTCATTGCCGGTCTCCTTTATCTGTTTGCGCTTCGAGCGCGTCGATAACTTGGGAGCGTATAGCATCCCGCCGGAGACCGGCCTTCTCATCCCATCTGTTCTCGCCAATTAACTCTGGAACTCAGCCGCGATTCGGCGTAAGGTGCTGGTCGTGAGATTCATAGCTGCAACACGCTTTGCTCTAAGTTGCACACTGATGCTGTTCGGAGTGCCGCTGGCATCCGCGTCAAGTCCGTCGCAGCAGGATCGGGGAACCGTCCAACAGAACGTTACCAAGGGATACCTGTGTAATTTCGCAAAGGTCTACCATCTCAATCCCGGCGCACACTTGCCAGTGAGGTCGGGGCCGGGGGCGCAGTTTCCGCAAACCGACCAGCTTGTCGGCGGAAAAGCGGTATATGTCTGTGATGAACAAGGAGATTGGCTCAAGGTTTCGTATGGGGGCGAGAACACGCCGTGTGGCACTGTTCTTTCTAACGGTCTAGACGCACAAAAGGCACTTGAGTGTTCGTCTGGATGGGTCAGGCGGAAGTACATCAACGTTCTGTCAGGCTAGTTCCACAATCCAAATCACTGTTGAAATATCCCGTGGGTGTTGAAAAAGTCACTCTGATTTGCAGGTAAAGCGCGGTACAAGGAACCATCCCTTCCATGTGCTGCGTGATCTTGATCTTCGGAGGCCTGCTGATCATGATGGGCCAACATGCCCGTTCGGAATCTCTCTTTTACTACTTCAAGCTGGACGATTACATTCCTGAAAGCCACCTGCTGCGGCTGATTGATAAGCACATCAGCTTCGCCTTTGTCCGCGAGCAACTGAAGGACAGCTACAGCGATATGGGACGACCGTCGATCGATCCCGAACTGCTGCTGCGGATCCTGCTGATCGGCTACCTGTACGGCATCACCAGCGAGCGCAAGTTGGTGGAAGAGCTGCGCATGCATCTGGCCTGGCGCTGGTTCACCGGGCTGGGATTCGATCAGGAGATGCCGCATCACTCCACCTTCTCCAAGAACCGGCACGGACGGTTTCAGGAGTCGAAGCTGTTCCAGCAGCTTTTCGAACAGATCGTGCAGCAGTGCATGGAGGTGGGGCTGGTGCGCGGGGACAACCTCTCGGTGGACGGAAGTTTCGTCGAGGCCAATGCCGCCAAGGAGAGCCGGATTCCGCGAGCACAGTTGGCCGAAGCCGCCCAAGTGAACCTTACGCTGCGCCAGTATCTGTCTGAACTAGAAGAGCAGAATCCGGTGGAAGAGCCGGTACATGAGCAAGAACAAGTATCCACCACCGATCCGGATTCGACCTACGCTACCAAGGGCGGCACTCCCGCCCGGCTGGGTTACTACGACAACTATCTGGTGGACAATGCCAGCTGCGTGATCGTAGGAGTGCAAGGGACTGCGGCCCGGATGAGCCAAGAGACAGTAGCCGCTCAAGACATGATCGCTCGCTTCGCTGAATGGCAAGGGCGCGAACCTGCAACGGTGGCCGCCGATGCCACCTACGGCAACGGCGAGTTTCTGCAATGGTTAATGGAGCGGGACATCACTCCGTACATGCGCACGCGGGACAGTGCTCTTCGCAAGAACAGTCCGCTCTATGGTCCCGACCGTTTTACTTATCGTCCCGAAAGCAACAGCTATCTCTGTCCCGCTGGCCAACAACTCAACTTCGTCGGTTTGAATGTCAGGAATCGAACCCACGCCTACATCGGAAACCGCAAGCGTTGCGGTGCGTGTTCGCAAAAGGCGCAATGCACCACGGGCCAGTACAAGTATCTCGCCATCCACATCCACGAACCCGCCCGGCAACGCGCTCGCGAGTTAGTCAACACGCCAGAGTTCGCTAACGCACAACGCCAAAGAAAGAAAGTGGAAGCCCTCTTCGCGGAACTCAAGAATCAGATAGGACTGCGTCGCTTGCGGCTACGCAGGATGAAGTTTGTTCGTGAGCAGTTCTTCCTGGCGGCGGCTGCCCAGAACATCAAACGACTGGTGCGCTTCCTCAGCCAAGCTCCAACTCCGGCTCTCCCTGCAGCCGCCTAAGCAAAACCGACCACAAACAAAACAAGAACCCCAGCGCCCAATCACACCAGGGGAATATCATCTCTGCGGAAGTGACTTTTTCAACAGCCACTCCCCTTATCACTAGTGATTCTGTCAACCCGAATCGGCTTCGACCTTGTGAGGACATGAATCAGCCAGCACACTCAGACATCTTGCCAGACAACTTCCCGTCCGATTTGACGACTGCCGCTATGGTGACTCAGAAGGAGGTAGCGTGGCGACCTGCTTTCGCTCCCTTGGCAATCGAGTGGCTGGCCGCGCACGGATATGCAGTCCTCGGAACTGAGCTGTGGCTTCCCAAAACGGAGTCCGTGCAGAGCTTGCCGTACTTTCAAACGATTGACCGGGAGCCAGACGAGCCTTGGGCTTTGTTCGTGTCTCGCGCAGCCGCCGAAACACTGGCCTATCTCAGAGCCTCGGAGCGCATGTTCTCAGCCGAGGGTGACGTATACGTCAACGTGACTTGGATAAACGAAGCAGACTTTCAGAAGCTCAGCAGGAGCAGTAGCGGGTAGTTGGCGTGATATCCATAGTGCCGTATCGACAGTGCTCCGCAGGCAGAACGTGAGGATGGCGATGACGATGGGCGGAGCATTGTCGATAGGGCGTCTATAAGGACGAAGGCTGTGTCAAGGACAGAGTTCTCCTGTCCGGTGTTTGTAACGCCGCGTGTGGACCAGAGTTCGGTTGAGGACCAAGAGCTCCGAACATCACGCTTTAATCATCTGCGATGGAGCAACCGCTCCACCATCCATCTATGCGGCCATAACCTCGACCATGATGTTGCTTGCGAACATCCAGCCGCCGGACCGGTGCGGAAGTGGAAAACGGCTTCTTCGTTTTCCAAGGCGCGTCAGCGCCGTCTTCTGCACGGGTCGGTCTGGATGCGAGAGCGCCCAATCAATTTCCCGGTCTAGCTTCCGCCGACCACACCATATCGCGGGCTGCTCTCGATGCGAGCGATCTCCGGATAAGCTGTGTTGGTGCGCAGCATCCAGAACAATCGCACGGCTAACTTCCGCGCCGCCGCCACCTTCGCTACTCCCTTTTTCATGCGATGGCAGCGATGCTTGTACTGCTTGCGAAACCCTTCATCCAGGCGACACACCGTCTGTACACTCTCCACCAGCAGCATGCGCAGAAACGGATTCCCCTGTTTGCTGATCGACCCCAGTCGCCGTCTTTTACTCGAACTGTGCTCGCTCGGGATCAGACCCAGATAGCTGGCCACCTGCTTGCCACGCTGGAAGCGTGTCACATCTCCCATCGTGATTACATAGGCCAGGGCCGTGATGGGCCCGACCCCGGGTTGCGTCATCAGCAGTCGCGCTCGCGGGTGCTGGTACGCCGTCACGCTCGACCGCCTGGTCCAACTGGGCAATCTGTGGGTTCAACTCGCTGAGCAGCTTCAGTAAATCCTGTCGCCGCTGTGCCGCCCAACCTTCCAGCGGCAACTCGCGTAATACCTTCTGCCCGGCTTCGTTCCACAGCTTCTGCTTGAGTTGCACGCCCCGGTTCAGCATCAGGTGCTGCAACCCGTTCTTCACTCGCGTACGGATCCCCACCAGGCGATGGCGATGAATCAGTAACTGGCGCAGATCGCGCTCGGCCTGACTCGGACGCCATAAACGTGGAAAGCGATCCTCGATCAACAGCTTCAGGATGTGCGCCGCATCGCGACGATCCGTCTTCTGCTTACGCACGTAGCTGGCACGAATCTCCGCCGCATCGCCGATCCAAACTTCATGGCCTAAGCTATCCAGCAGATCTTCGAACCACTGCGTGTTACCGCACGCCTCAAAGCCAACTCGCGCTGGCGACGGAAGCCGACGATAAAACCGCTCCGCCTCCCCGTTGCCGTTCTCCAACTTCTGCTCCCGGATCTCTCCGGTCGCAGAATCAAAAACCGCTACTTGTTGCCAACCCGGATGGAAATCACACCCTACAATGATCATGAAGGCTTCTCCTGACCCGGATGCTCTTGTCCTCAACAAGAAACATACAGGTCGCCAGAAGCCTTCGTCCTTATCCCATCAA
>CAVOSH010000001.1:0-1396826 GCA_963698845.1 uncultured Acidobacteriaceae bacterium | reverse complement strand
ATTTGCAGTAAGCCGCTAGCGCGTCTCTATGGAGATTGAATGCGGCTGAAGGGCTGGCAGGATATGGGATGGGCAGCTTTGGCAGCATGGACGGGACAAGGACGCGGAGCGAAGAATCGAGATTGCAGGGTGGTTGGATAGGAGGCTGGGTTGCAGGAGGATGGCGTAGGCGATTTTGAGCACACGGGTGCTGCGACCAGCCATGGACTGGTTTGTATAGGACTGCGAGTTGCTTTGCCCATAGTCATAGGTGGAGTTCAGGAAGAGTCGATGGGGCTAGTGGAAGCCAGTGTTGTACAGATTGGCCAAGGCATAGGCTGAAAGCCTGGCGATGATATGCAGGGTGCCGCGCTGACACTTGGGGCAGCAGCGATGGAGAGCCTGTTGCTGCAGTGGAGTGAGAATCTGGATTGGCTCTGCAGCGGCTGCGTTGAGATGGAGTCGGCAAAGAGCGAGTGCTCGTCGGCGGTTGCGGTTGGCCAGCAGGCCGAAGTGACGGATCTTGACGAAGCCCGACGGCAGGATGTGAAGCAGGAAGCGGCGGATGAACTCGACGGCATCGAGGCTCATGACCTGGATGCGATTGTTGTGTTTGGAGTCGCGGCAGCGAAAGCGCACATGGCCGTTAACGAGATCGAGAAGCCTGCCGTTAGCGATGGCGACGCGGTGAGTATAGCGGGCCAGGTATTGCAGAACATGCTGGGGTCCACCGAAGGGTGGTTTGGCATAAACGACCCATTCCATGGAACGCAGCCGCTGCAACAGGGAGTGGAACTGACGCGGGTCGGCGAGGTTGGCCGTGGTGCCGAGGCAGCGGAGTTCTCCTTTCTTATAAGCCTGCCTGAGGAAGGCCAGCATCTTGCCCCGGAAGAGGCGGCTGAGTACGCGCACCGGCAGGAAGAAACCCGGTCGGCAGGCGACCCAACGGGAATGATCGAGGGCGAGTCCACCGGCGGGTACGAGGCAATGCAGGTGAGGATGGTGGCGCAGATCCTGGCTCCAGGTATGGAGTACCGGCAAGCACTCCGATGCGTGCGCCGAGATGGCGTGGATCGGCGGCGATGGCGAGCAGGGCTTCGGAGGCGGCGCGAAACAGCAGGTCGTAGAGCAGGCGTTGATTGCGTAGCGCGAGCGGTGCCAGTTGCTGGGGCAGGGTGAAGACGACGTGCGAATAGGCCACGGGCAACAGGCTGGCGGCCTGCCTGCTGAGCCAGCGATCGCGGGCCGTGGACTGGCACTTGGGGCAATGCCGGTTGCGGCAGGAGAGATAGCTGATGTCCTGGTAGGAACAGGCATCGCACCGTTGCAGGTGAGCGCCGAGAGCGGCGGTGCGGCATAGGCCGAGGTCACGCAGAGCCTTGTGTTGCTGGCGGGAGACCACCGGTCCCCAGCGTTGCAGGAACGCTTGCTGGTGAGCGTGCAAGACATCGGCTACTTCGAGCCGATGTGGTCTCATCTTCTTCTGCCATCTCCATGGGAAGTGGTGATGTCGCGAATGGACAGATCATCGAGGGGACTGGCGGTGGCATGCAGTCGGCGTTCCGAGACATGCAGATAACGGGCCGTGGTCTCCAGGTCGCGATGGCCGAGCAGTAGTTGAATGCTGCGCAGATCGGTGCCTGCGTCGAGCAGGTGGGTGGCAAAGGAGTGCCGCAGCACATGCGGACTGAGCGGCTTGACCATGCCCAACTGGCGGCGCAGTTTCTGGCAGATTATGCGGACGCTGGTGGCACGCATCGGTTGGTTGGGTAGTCCTCCGGGAAACAGCCAGTCCTCGGGCTTGCGCCACCGCCAGTAGATACGGAGCAACTGCAACAGCTTGGGCGAGAGCATGACCTGGCGCGGGAAGTTTCCCTTACCAGCGCGGATGTGGATGATCATGCGTGGACTGTCGATGTCGGTGACTTTCAAGTCCAGGGCTTCCTGGCAGCGCAGCCCGGCGCTGTAGAGAGTGGCCAGCAGAGCGCGATGTTTCAGGTTCAGCGTGCTGTCGAGCAAGGCGCGAACTTCTTCCCGGCTCCAGACCACGGGCAGCTTGCGATGCACCTTCGGCTTGGCGACTTCGTGGTCAAACCAGGTTTGCTTGAGCGTCCGCGTGTAGAAGAACTTTAAAGCTGCCATGCGAACCTGCAGGGTTTGCCAGGCCAGCTTCTTCTCGTTGAGCAGATAGAGTTGATAACGGCGCACCTGCTCGGGGCCCAGCTGATCAGGTGACTTATGGAAATAGCGGGCGAAGTCAGCGACGGTTGCAGTGTAGGCCCGGACGGTATGGGGGGAGAAGTTGCGCAGTCGCAGTTCTTCCTGCATGCATTGGCGTAGTTCGCTCATAGACACCTCCTCAGGTGTCCATGAACTCTACCCAATCAACGCGCTGCACACCCCTGCCGCGCAAGCGGCTTAGTGCAAATCGTCATATCGCAAGTAATTCCGCGTTCCGACCGAAAGCGGAGCGCCGCAGGCGCGTGGCATGACAGCCCAGCATGGAGCGCAGCGGAATGCTGGGTAAGCGTTGTAATGAAAAATCGAGTCCCCGCGGGGACGGCCTCTGCCGCCGGCTCCAACCTCTCACACGGTCACCTAGGATTTCGCTTCGCTGCATCCTGGGCTATCATGACGCCGCCCGCTTGCGGGCTCGACCACTTCGGCTTCGACACCGATGCGTCCCCCGCGGCTATCCTGCGCAACCCTGTCGATCATCGCTACTTCGACAAGCTCCCCAGAGCCGCCCGGAAGATGGCGTCGAAATTCTCGCGTCCAGCCGACTGCACCGCACGCTCAACCGCCTTCTCCGCTGCCGCGCGCTGATAACCCAGGTTGGTCAGCGCCGAGATCACGTCCTCCTCGATCGCCGAATGCGACACCACGGCCTGCGCCGCACCGAAGCCTTCCAGCTTGTCGCGCAGCTCGACACACATACGCTCAGCGGTCTTGCGGCCAATACCGGGGATCTTCGTCAGACGGGCAAAATCATTGCCGCGGATGGCCCCTACCATGTCAGACGCCGCCATGCCGCTGAGAGTTTTGATCGCCAGCGAGGGGCCGATGCCGCTGACCGTGATCAGCTTCTCGAAAAGCTGTTTCTCTTCCGGCCGCAAAAATCCGTAGAGCGCCAGCGCGTCTTCACGAACATGGGTGTGGATATGAAGGGCGATCTCCGCGCCAAGGCCAGGCAGATCGGAAAATGTCGGCACGGTAATAACCACGTCGTAGCCAACGCCTCCGGCTTCAACGATGGCCTGGTTGGGATGCTTCGAGATGAGCCGTCCGCGAAGGTGAGCAATCATAAAGGCAGTTGTCGGTTGTCAGTAGTCAGTTGTCAGCAAAATCAAGACGCCTACTGAATCGCGATGTGCCTCACTGACAACTGACGACCGGCAACTGACAACTGGTGTTTACTGCCTTCTCCGGTGGTACACCGCGAAGTCGAATCCCGGATTCGGCGGGAACAGTTCGTTGATCTTGCGCAGGCGCTCGGCCAAGGCATCTGGAGCCAGCAGCGGATAGTCGCGCTCGCGCAAATCCTGGTAATCCACGTCGAGATAAAGCGACAGCATATACACCGCGATGGAATCGGCGAAGACCGCCATCAGGTACTCATGTTTGGCCTTCTCGGCCTCGGGCCCGGCAGTGGTTGCGACCTTGCGCAGTTCATGCGCGTCCAGCGAGGTCTCGCCGCGCACCCGGCTCTCTGCCTGCTTCCAGGCAAGGTCCGCAAACTCCTGCGAGATACCGACGTGGTCCACAAAGTTGTGGCCGATGTTGATGAAGAATTCGAACGCGATAGCGAAGCTGTCTTCCATCAGGCGAGTGGAGATGAAGACGCACTGCGAGTCGCCCAGCGTCTGATTGCGATGGCAGACGGCGCTGTCGGAGAGCTGCACGTCGTAGCGGTCGGCGATCATGGTGTCGTCACCCAGGTTTAAGGTGAGCGGGACAAAGTAGTAAGCCTTGCGGTTGAGTGCCGCCGCGATCGTTCGGGGCACGGCGTTCACCATGCGCTCCAGATCGGCGATGCCGGTGGTGACTTCTCCCATCACCGAGTAGCAGATGCCGTTGGTGGCCTGCGTCACGGGCGCCATGCGCACCACTTCGGCGGGAGTTCGGGTAACAGCTTGGGAGGTCGAGGACATGAAAGATCGATTGTAACGCAATGGCAACGCGGCAGAGCGCCAGCAAGAGGCTGACCAAGTGTTGTAATCTAAAAGGTGATGTACAGCACCGCCCTCCCTGCCCAGCGTACCCGGATTTCGATCATATTCACCTCCGCTATGCGGGTGCTGTTTAGCACGTTATTGTTTGCTGCCGCGGGCATGGGAGCAGGGCTTTTCCTGGGTATTCTCGGGACTGTGCTTTATGGTCTAATAAGAGGTAGCAGCGTTGATATGTCGAACGCCTACAAACACGTTGCCATTCCTGTGGCCGCTATCGCCGGCTCGATCGCCTTGGTGGGATCGCTGCTGCTGGAAGTGCGCGCCCGCCGTCAGCGAACATCCCAGTAAGCTTCGCTCAGGCGAGGCTGCGATCGGGCTCGTCATTGCCCTCGGCTTCTTTGCTCCGATACACTCAAAACTTGCGATGAAAACCTAGCCCGAAGGGCGGAACAACCTTAACCCAGGGCGGCAGCCCTGGGTTAAGGCGGGAAATAATCGGAGCCCCGTAGCGACGGCACGAATTTCATCAAGTCGAAACGCAGATCCCTGGACGGCTTATTCCGACGAAAATGTAAGTTCGAAACGGCACGCCGGAAGACGTGCCCTTAGAGTGAAGACAGGTCCGAAATCATGGCTGAAACGATTCATGTGAAATTGCCCGACGGCAGCGTCCGCGACGTGCCCAGCGGGACCACCGCCCTCGATATTGCCAAAAGCATCAGCCCGCGGCTGGCCGACGCCGCACTCGCCGCTCAGATCAAGCCGCTTTCGTCGAACGGCGGCAACGGTCATCATCCGCCGTCGGAGACGACTGGCGCCGCTGCGGCCCACTCCGCCAAGAATGACGACGCCCGCCTGGTCGACCTCGCGCGGCCGCTGGAGCAGGATGCCGAGCTGCGCATCCTCACCGATCGCGATCCCGAGGCGCTGGAAGTCTATCGCCACTCGTCGGCGCACTTGATGGCGGCAGCGGTGCTCGAGCTCTTTCCCGAGACCAAACTCGGCCACGGCCCAGCGACCGAGTCCGGCTTCTTCTACGACTTCTATCGCGAGAAGCCGTTCACGCCCGAGGATCTTGAGGCCATCGAGAAGAAGATGCAGGAACTGGTGAAGCAGGACCTGCCCTACGCGCGCGAATTCCTGCCTCGCACCGAAGGTCTGGAGCGCTTCAAGTCGGAAGGCGACTTCATGAAGTGTCACTTCATCGAGCAGTTCACCCAGCCCGATGAAAAGATCTCGCTGTACAAGACCGGCAAGTTCGTCGACTTCTGCCGTGGCCCGCACATCCCGTCAACCGGGCGGATCAAGGCATTCAAGGTGCTCAGCCTCGCCGGCGCGTATTGGCTGGGCGACGAGAAGAATCCGCAGCTCCAGCGCATCTATGGCACCTCGTTCTTCAGCCAGAAGGACATGGACGAGTATCTGCACAAGCTGGAGGAAGCCAAGAAGCGCGATCATCGTGTGCTCGGCAAGCAGCTCGACCTGTTCTCCATCCAGGAGCTGGCTGGCCCGGGACTGATCTTCTGGCATCCCAAGGGCGGCCTGATCCGCAAGGAGATGGAAGACTGGATGCGCAACGAGTACCTGAAGCGCGGCTACTCGCTGGTCTATACGCCGCACGTGGCACGCACGGATCTGTGGAAGACCTCGGGCCACGAGGGCTACTACGCGCAAAACATGTTTGTGCCCATGGAACTTGACGATGCGGCCTATCGCATGAAGCCGATGAACTGCCCGTTCCACATTCTGATCTATCGGGATTCGCTGAAATCGTATCGCGATCTGCCGGTGCGCCTGGGGGAACTCGGCACCGTGTATCGCTACGAGCGCTCGGGCGTGATGCATGGACTGCTGCGCGTCCGCGGCTTCACCCAGGACGATGCTCACATCTTTTGCACGCCGGAGCAGATTGAAGATGAGGTGGTGGGCTGCATCGACTTCGCGCTGGCCACTCTGAACAGCTTCGGCTTCGATAAGTTCCAGGTCGAGTTGTCGACCTGGGATCCGAACGATCGCAAGACCTACGCTGGACGCGACGATCAATGGGAGCTGGCGCAACGCTCGCTGGAGCAGGCGCTGCAGCGCCGCAATATCGAGTACAAGACCATCCCCGGCGAAGCCGCGTTCTACGGGCCGAAGATCGACATCAAGCTGGTTGACGCGATCGGCCGCCTGTGGCAGCTCTCGACGGTGCAGTTCGACTTCACTCTGCCCGAGCGCTTCGGGCTGGAGTATGTCGGTGAGGACGGCAAGCGTCATCAGCCATTGATGGTGCATCGCGCGCTGTATGGCTCGATCGAACGCTTCTTCGGCGTGCTGATCGAACACTATGCGGGAGCCTTCCCGGTATGGCTATCGCCGACGCAGGTGGCTGTCATCCCGATCGGCGAGAAGCATCACGCCTATGCCAACGAAGTTGGCGACAAGCTGAAAGCCGCCGGGGTTCGCGTACACGTCGACGCGCGCAGCGAAAAGATGAACGCCAAGATTCGCGAGCATGCCATGCAGAAGGTACCGTTCCAGATCGTGGTCGGCGACAAGGAAGCCGAAGCCGGCGAGGTCAACGTGCGCGTTCGCGGCCAGGAGAAGGCAGAAGGCTCGGTCAAGGTGGAAGCCTTCGTCGAGCGGGTGAAGGGGTTGATCGAGAGTAAGAGCCCCACGCTATAGCGATTCTTCGCTCGCTGTGTAGGCTTACTCATGGTAAGATCTGTTTATGGAGAAGGTTACCGTTTCCTCCAAAGGACAGATTGCTATCCCCAAGCAGGTGCGGGACGCTCTGAATCTCACCGAAGGCTCCAAGCTCACTCTGGAAGTCCGCGGACATGAGATTGTGCTTTCCAAGGGCGATGCCTGGAGAAAGCTCCGGGGCGCCGCCGCTGATGTACCCGACTTGATGGAAAAATTCGCCGCCTTCCGGAAGGAGGAGCGCGAACGTGAAGATTCGGGTTCTTGATACGTGGCCCATTCTGGAATGGGTGAATGGCAGACAGCCTGCGACCGATTAGTCGAAAGGCTCTTCGATGAATCGGCTGCGGGCGGCGCCCAGTTGTTCATGAGTGCCGTCAATGCCGGCGAGGTGTACTACGTTCTTCGCAAACTGCACAGCGAAGGGCTTGCGGAGTTATGGCGTAACTCATCGCGCACGCTCCCTATCACTATCAATGTCCCGACACTCGATGAAATCTGGGATGCGGCCCTCCTCAAGGGTCAATACCCCATCTCCTATGCGGACGCATTCGCCGCAGCACTTGCGCAAAAGCATCGCTGCGCTCTAGTAACCGGCGATCCCGACTTTCGCGCTGTCCCACAGTTGGATTTGGACTGGATCGGTCGACCGGCTAATTAGCTCCATGAGGATTGGTCATTTCGACGATTCACAAACGACCGCGCGCGGCATTCCTCGTTTTACATTTGGTGTCATCCTGAGCGAAGTGAAGATTGCGGAGCAATCGAACGCAGTCGAAGGACCCCTATACGCGGCAAACTATTTCCCCTCAACAAACGTGTGCTGCGAATAGACCGCCCGCCACGCTCCATCCTGAAAAGTGAACACATCGGCCAACTGCGTGGCGGGATGCTGGCCATCGGCTGACGCAGGTTTATAAAGTTTCGCAATCCCGGTACTTCCCACAATCTGAAATACTGTCCCCGAGAAGTGCGGAATTGGCACGGTGCTGCCTCGATTCTGCCGCGCATGCTCCAGCTCCCACACCCGGTCGCGCTTCCCATGGGGCGTCACCGTAACAAAGTCCGGAACCAGCAGACATTCCAGATAGTCAGTGTTGCCCCGCATGAAAGCTTCATTCCAGGCGTCCTCGACGCGTTCCAACGACGCGGCATCCGCCTTCTGCGCGCCCAGCACCTTACCGCAGTCAGCCGCAAGAAGTGGATGCATGCCAGCACCGACCAGAACTAATACAAGTAGGGTTTTCATCCTTCGTCCTCACACCCAAGAGCGGCGCTACTGTTTGGTTTCCACCGGGGTGTGCTGCGAATAGATCGCGCGCCACGCTCCATCCTGAAAGGCGAACACGTCCGACGAATACATGGCGGGATACTTGCCATTAGGATCGGCCGCCAGGCTCGACTGCACGACCGCGGTATTGCCGTAGAGCTGGATCTTGGGTTCGGGAAGATCGGGCAGCGTCTTACTCTTGCCGTCATTTTTGCCCTGGTTTTGCTGCGCATTCTTCTGCGCGCCATTGACAATGGTGGCCTTGTCGCGCGGTATGCCCTTCGCAGACACGCTGACGTAGTCAGGCGTCAGCAGGCATTCCAGGTACTCGGTCCCGCCCTGGGTGTAGGCCTGCGACCATCTGTCTTCTGCTTGCTTGATGGAAGCCGCATCCGCCTTCTGTTTTCCTAAAATCTTATGGCAATCCTGAGCGAACAGCGGTAGTGCGCCGACAAATAACAAACCTGTGCAAACGATCCTTCTCATGACCCCTCATTTGGAAGTGGGATGAGTTAGCCTCGAACAACACGTTGGATTCCGGCGAGCACGATTCGTCATCGCAGCCCAACCCGCAAAATTGTCGCTTATCCAGCCGGGAGACAGGGCGACGTCGGCATGGAAACGTCCTTCCTGCGTTTTGTGGAACCTGCGACCGCCCAAAACCGTATCTCTCATCGCAAGCTATTTCGGAAGGATCCCCATGTCATTGCGCACTTGGCGTCTTCTTGCTGCTCCTGCACTTTTCGTATTCGCTGCCGCCGTCCTATGCGGGAACTCCGCTCTGTTCGCCCAGAATTCCGGCATGGAGCTTCATGCCAACTCCAAGGCTACCTCGGCCGAGGTCGGCCTGCCTGGCTATCCCGGCGCCACTCCTTATAAAGACAAGGACAACGATAGCTCCGTCGATATGGGCTACACCTTCGGCGACTCTCAGTTCCACCTGATTGCCGTCAGCTACGTCTCCAGCGATTCGCCTGACCAAATACTCTCGTTTTATCGCAAGCCGCTTTCACACTACGGCGACGTGCTGGAGTGCAACGACGGCAAGCCGGTCGGTAAGCTCACCACCACCCGCAGCGGGCTCACCTGTGACGACGATCAGAAAGGCAAGCTTCAGGTAAACGGATACTCGGGTTCGAAGGGCCGCGAGTTGCGCGCCGGCACCCCGCAACAATTCCGCGTCGTCGGCATCGACAAGACGGAAGCAAAGTCCACCCGCTTCGGCCTGGTTTACGTGCAGCTGCCGAAAGACAAAGACTCCAACGCCAAATCAAAATAGCCTGCCTCTCTGAGCGCACTTGATGCCGCCGACTCGGCTAGGATGGTAGCTGGTCGATCGTCGTCCGCATGGCTCAAGCTCAGGCCCATCCAGTGCCGGTCTCGCACCTTACCGCGGTGCTGCTGATCGCGTCCACGGCTGTCGTTTGGGGATTCGGCTTTCCCATGACCCGCTTTGCGCTGAACGGAGGCATCTCTGTCGGGGCACTGATGAGCCTGCGCTTTCTGGTGGCCGGCATCGTCTTCTTCATTATTCTTCGCGCCAGACGTACTCCGATCCTGCGGCGGGGCGTGCTCGACGGCGTCTGGCTGGGCGTGATTCTCGCCGTCATCTTCTGGTCGCAAACCGACGGCATGCGCTTCACCACGACCGCGAAGTCCGGCTTCATTACCGGGCTCTACGTGCTGTTCACGCCACTGATTGCGGTTGCCGTCGGCCAGCGCATTAAGCTCACCACGGCCATCGGAACGGTGATCGCGACCTTCGGACTGTATCTGCTGGTACACCTGCCCGGCGGATGGTGGGCGGGCTGGAATCGCGGCGATCTCGAAACCCTGCTCTGCGCCTTCCTGTGTGCGATTCACCTGCTGCTGATGGGCAAGTTCGCGCGCCGCACCGACGCGTGGCTGCTGGCCAGTTCACAGGTCATGGTTGCCGGAATTATTTCGGTGGTGGTAACGGCCTTCCTGCCGATGCCGTTCGGCTATCAGAATGTCCCGCAGATGCTGACGAAGTCGACCGTGATGCTCCCAATCATCTATCTCGC
Organism: uncultured Acidobacteriaceae bacterium; assembly: GCA_963698845.1. Lineage (GTDB taxonomy): Bacteria > Acidobacteriota > Terriglobia > Terriglobales > Acidobacteriaceae > Bog-257. The sequence continues at coordinate 1,386,675 of CAVOSH010000001.1, read as the reverse complement.
GGTCGGGTCAACGGTCTTCGCCTTCTGGGGACAGTCTCGTGCGCAGACGCAGCTCGGGCCCGCCGAGGCAGCCGTGCTCTTCTGCATCGAGCCGGTCACGGCGGCGCTGCTCAGCGTCTTTTGGCTGAAGGAGCCCATGTCAGCACAGCAGGCCTTCGGCGGTATGTTGATCGTGGTGGCCATGATCATCTCCGAGGCTCTGCCCTACATGTTCCGCGCCATTACCGTGCCCGATACCCGGCCGTAGGAAAGATGTTTGTTCGACATTTACCCCGAGGGTGCCCCATCCTAACCCTCTTTTGGTTAGGGTGGGAGCTACTACCCAAGTCCAGGGATTTGGCTTCATCGCCAGTGACTAGTGGTATTCGTCTTTTCTTCGCTTACGCGCAGTCGCACAACTGTGAGAAGATAAATTATCGCGGTAATTGCAGGTAATTTACATGTGATTGCTGTGATCATGGTGAGGTGATTTCTGCATCCTATCCCGCGTAAACGCGCTGTGCGAGGAGTCATAGTGGCAGCAACCAGCAAGCCGCTCCCGCGTCCCGGATTGCAGGCGCACCGAGAGTCGCTCAACCTGAATTTTCCCGACCTGGTGTCGCGGCTGGCGGACGCTACCGGCCGCAAGCTCATCGCCTACGTGGCCGGAGTGAAGGACGTGCGCGCCGTGGACCGCTGGATCGGCGGCGCTCAACCTTATGGCGATGTGGAGTCGCGCCTGCGGCTGACATTTCAGGTCGTGCGCACGCTGCTCGATCATGATTCGCCGCAGGTCATCCAGGCTTGGCTGATGGGTGTGAACCCGGAACTCGGCGATCGCGTTCCTCTCCGGCTGCTGCGCGAGGGCGACCTCGCCGTGGTCGCGCCTGAAGTGCTGGCCGCGGCTCGCGCCTTCATAGCCGGGGGCTGATTTTGCCGCTCGAGGTCCGAACTCCCGCACAATCGATTCATCGCGTGGCGCGCTATCCCGACGCGTGGCAACTGCCCGACTGGTCGCGCGCCAAGGATGGCACCTTCGGTAATCGCTTCGACGATCCCGAGAGTGAGTATCGCGTGCTCTACGCGTCGAGCCATGAGGTCTCGTGCTTTGTGGAGACGCTGGCGCGCTTTCGTCCGGACCTGACGTTGCTGGAAGAGTTGAAAGAGATCGTAGGCGACGACGATTTTCTGCCGCTGGGCGAGGTTCCGCTCAGCTGGTGTTCGAATCGCGTGATCGGAACGGCCGCCGCCGATGGCAACTTTGCCGACATTTATGCCGCGGAATGGATTGCGCTGCTGCGACGCAAGCTGGTGTCTGATTGCCTACGGCTCGGCATCCAGGATCTGGACGCCGCGGCCTTGCAAAGCTCGTCACCTCGAACCCTGACGCAACTGGTCTCGCGCATCGTGTACGACATGGGACTCGCCGGAATCTACTACCGCTCGCATTACGGACATAATCTGGAGAACTGGGCGCTGTTCGAACCCTGCCGCATTCATCGCATGAAGAGCAAGGCAATCACGCCCGAAGATACGGCGCTGATTGAGGCTATGCGAATTTTGGGATTGAGGTTTGCGGCAAAGTGACCTGGATCACCAGATTCGACGCACACCGTATGAATCAAAGACGGTATCGGAACTGACGATCGGGCAATTCATCGCCGCGGTGTTCTCCCTGTGCGACAATCGAGCTTTGCACTCATCCCGTAAGGAGAACTCATGCGTGAAGTGATCGCAACCAACGATGCCCCCAAGGCCATCGGGCCTTATTCGCAGGCTATCAAAGCCAACGGATTCGTGTTCATCTCCGGGCAGATTCCCCTGGATCCGGCAACGCAAGAGTTGGTCAGCGGCGACGTGGCCACTCAGACCGAGCGGGTGCTGCAAAACCTGTCGGGAATTCTCAAGGCTTCCGGCAGCTCGCTGCAACAAGTAGTGAAGACGAGCGTCTTCCTGAAGAGCATGTCCGATTTCGCCAACATGAACGAGGTGTACAGCCGCTATTTTAATCAGGCTCCGCCCGCGCGCTCCACGGTGGAAGTGGCCCGGCTGCCCAAGGATGTGCTGGTGGAGATCGACGTCATCGCCCTCGCCTGAGGCGCAATCGGGCAGCAAAGCCGCGTGCTAAACTTGATTGTTTGCCCACCGTTCCCGATTCCCACTTGGGCGGCGTGCGCCCCGAAGAAACGCCGGGTGCCCCATTTCAGCCTTTTTTAAGCTGAAGTGGGCGAAAGACGAACAAAGAGCTGATCCATGTCCAATACCATGCTTGCCGTTGTTAAGCCTACGCCCGCGCCGGGCACAGAGATTCGCGAAGTTTCTATTCCGCAATATGGACCATCCGATGTCCTGGTGAAGGTCAAGATGGCCTCCATCTGCGGTACCGACCTTCATATTTATGAGTGGGACCAATGGGCGCAGCGCCGCATTCATCCGCCGCTCATCCCCGGCCACGAGTTCTGCGGCGTTGTCGAGGCTGTAGGCAAAGATGTCACCAGCGTTAAGGAAGGCGACTTCGTCTCCGCCGAGATGCACGTAGCCTGCGGCAAGTGCCTGCAATGCCGCACCGGCGAAGCGCATATCTGCCAGCACGTCAAGATCATCGGGGTCGACGCTAATGGGGCCTTCGCCGAATACGTCGTCATACCCGAGACAAATATCTGGAAGCTCGATCCGTCGATACCCGAGGAGTACGCCAGCATTCTCGATCCGCTGGGAAACGCGGTGCACACGGTTCTGGCCGGAGAGATTGCCGCGAAAAGCGTCGCCATCACCGGCTGCGGGCCGATCGGGCTGTTCTCCATCGCGGTCGCACGCGCCTGCGGAGCTACCCAAATCTTCGCGCTCGAAGTGAATGAGCATCGCCGCAAGATCGCCAAGCAGATGGATCCCGACTTCGTCCTCGATCCCACCAAAGACGATGTCTATGAAACCGTCATGGACAACACTGGCGGTACGGGCGTGGACGTCGTGCTCGAGATGGCAGGGCGAACCGAGGCGATCCGGCTGGGCTTCAAGATATTGCGGCTAGGCGGCCGCATGTCGCTGCTGGGCATTCCGTCGAAGCTGGTCGAACTGAACTTGGCGGAGGAAGTCATCTTCAAGGGCGCGACCGTGCAGGGCATCAACGGACGCCGCATGTATCAGACGTGGTATCAGATGACCGCGCTGCTGAAGGCCGGCAAACTCGATCTGCATCCGGTCATCACCGACAAGATTGCGATGAAAGATTTCGCCAAGGGCATGGAGCGTCTGAAAACCGGCGAGGCCAGCAAGATCCTGGTGTATCCCAACGGCACGCGATAACGAACCGTCGCACCTTCAGATGGGCCATGCCTCTCTAAATTAAGTGTCATCCTGAGCGTAGCGTCCGCTCCTGTGTCTTTCCGCCGCGCTTTTGCGGCGGGCGAACGCGGAGTCGAAGGACCGCTATAGCCGCCACGCTCGCACGAATTCTGGAACTTCTTTCAGCGAAACGGTGCCTAAAGAAACATGAAGCTCCGCCCGCGCCTTTCGGGGAGAATCAGTCTGCGTCGCGTAGGGCTCTGGTGCTTCGCCTTCCTCATCCTGGCACCGGTCTTCCTGTACCTCATACTGTTTGCGATGGAGGCCTATTCGGCGCATCAGGCTTCTGTCGCGATAACTCGACTGGAAAATCTTAGGCTCGGCGATCCTGCCTCGTCATACGACCACGCCGTCTCCGCGTTGAAAACAGAAGCGGGCGTCTACGTCCTAAATGCCGGAGCATTTCGGCTGGAGCGCCACTGGGATTGGATGTGGACGTTCAGCCCTAATTGCGCGGAAAGGCTGTTTTACGTTGCCAACAGGGCCGGGCTGCGATGGTGGCGGCTTACAACGTCTGCGGCCACGGAAAATGGCAAGCTCAGGGGCGTATCGGTGGGATTTATAGTCGTCGGGCGCTACGAAATACTGGGGACCGGCTGGAATCTTGAAGGCAGTCATGATCCGTCGGTGTGGACGAGGAGGGAGGCCACGGACTTAGACCGCAGGACCTTCTTGCACTGGTTTGCGATCACCAGCATGCCTAGTGGCGAAGGCTTGCGAATAGAAGTCACTCCCGAAAGCACATCAACCGAATTAGCCGCTCGCCATATCAACCGCAAGTGTCTGCTGACGGTTCATGGATGCGATGGATTGTGCGAGTTGCTGCCACGGTCAAGCAAACTCCTTCGAGAACGCGGAACGGATTGGGGAGGTTACACCAGTGCTCCACCTTCACCCTGCAAGAACGAAGACTGACGGTTTCCAACGGCTGAATGCATTGCTGCAACACCACCGCGCCGCCATTGGGACGGATTCTTCATCCCTTGGACCCTCCGTTAAGCTCTTAGGCTCGTCGCGGCGTACGGTTATGTCTAACTGCCGACGATAAATAGTGCTGATCGAGCGCTTGCCGAACCAGCGTCTTAATTACTGCCTGACGGCTGATGTTCAGTTCGCTCGCCGCTCGGTCGAGTTCCTGGAGCATGGGCGCGGAGAAATCTACATTTACCCGCTGGATGGGCGCAACCATCCGGCCCTGATTCGTGAAATAGCCGGAAACATCCTTTCCCTGGTCGGCACGGCGTGCGATGGCTTCCGCGGAAATCGGTCTATTGGCCTTAGCTGTTTTCTTCATAAAGCTCCTGCTCCTCTCGCGTGGCCCTCCACAGCGTCACCAGGTGGTAATACTCTCCCTCGGTGTCAGCTCTTATCTCGAAGATCACGGTGTAGAGTCGCTGGCCTACCCATCCGACGGCGCGAAGCTGCTCCGGGATATCCGAGCGGCTGTCGAGATAATATGGGTGGGCAAAGATCTCCAGAGCTTCTTCGAAACCGATTCCACGTGCCGGGTTAGCTCGCAGCCGTTTGCTCTTGCGCTGATCGAAATGGAATCTCAATGCTGGTATAACAGTTATATCATACATTTTGATCGTTTTGGGGCGTCACCACGTTCCGCTCCCGCGATAGAATATTCAGTCGCATTGGAGACATCGATTTCATGGCTACCACTACCCGCATCGATCCGCTTTCCTTCCTTACCGACCAGCTCAACGAACTTAAGCAGAAGGGCACCTACTTCAAGCTGCGCGTGCTTGACGACGAGCAGGCCGCGGTCTGCACATTCGACGGCAAGAAGGTCATCAACCTCGCGTCCAACAACTACCTTGGCTTGACGACGCATCCCAAGCTGCGCGAAGCCGCTCTGGAAGCTACGAAGAAGTACGGGGTCGGCTCGGGCGCGGTGCGCACGATTGCCGGCACCATGAAGATCCACATGGAGCTGGAAGAAAAGATCGCGCGCTTCAAGAATGTCGAATCCTGCGTGGTCTTCCAGTCGGGTTTCACCGCCAATGCGGGCACGGTCTCGGCGCTGCTGGGCAAAGACGACTTCATCATCTCCGACGAGCTAAACCACGCCAGCATCATCGACGGTGCCCGGCTGTCGCGCGCCAAGATCAAAGTCTTCCGCCACAAGGACGCAGCGCACGCCGAAGAGCAATTGGAATCGGTGAAGAACGAGCCTGGCCACAAGCTGGTCATCACCGACGGCGTCTTCTCCATGGACGGAGACATCGGCGCGTTACCCGAACTCACCGCGCTGGCCGAGAAGTACGGCGCCATCATGATGGTCGACGACGCGCACTCCTCCGGCGTGCTGGGGCGCAACGGCCGCGGCACCATCGACCACTTCGGACTGCACGGCCGCGTTGACATCCAGGTGGGCACGCTGTCGAAGGCCATCGGCGCGCTCGGCGGCTACGTCTGCGGCACGCGCGATCTCATCGACTTCCTCTACCATCGCGGACGCCCGTTCCTGTTCTCGACCTCGCATCCGCCGTCCGTCGCGGCAACCTGCATCGCCGCCTTCGACGTCCTGGAGCAGGAGCCCGAGCGCATGGAGCAGTTGTGGAAGAACACGCGCTACTGGAAGCAGGAACTGGGCGCGCTCGGCTTTAACATCGGCGGCGTCAACACGCCCGCCAGCGAAACACCGATCACACCCATCATCATCGGCGATGGCAAGCTGACGATGGACTTCTCGCGCGAGCTGTTCAAGGAAGGCGTGATGGGAACCGGCATCGCCTTCCCAACGGTTCCGGAGGGCAAGGCGCGCATTCGGACCATCGTGACCGCAACGCATACCCAGGAAGAACTGGATCAGGCTCTGGAAACCTTGAAGAAGGTCGGCAAGCGGATGGGGATTCTGGCGTAACGCAGCAGGTACAGCGGGTGCCCCATCCTGCTCGCCCGATTTTGGCGTGAGGGTGGGGACCCGGTTTCAACCGATACACCACATGAGGCGCGAAAGAAGCTACTTCCTTTCCCATGCCCGGTTCAACCCATCTCAAAGCACGCTGGAGCAGTTGGGCGCTGGCCCCGGTGATCTTGGCGTTAGCCGCGATCTCGGCCCCATATCTTCTGACACGCGGCCATCTGCTGATTGTGTTTCCACTCCAACATGCTTTCTCTCTCGTCTGTCATCAGCGGCCTGACCGCTCCTTCTGGCTCTTCGGCGCTCCCATCGCTGTCTGCTCACGCTGCCTGGGAATTTACCTTGGCACCGCGATTGGCCTGCTGCTGCGGACTTCGCGACGCATCGCTCTCCAATTTCTCGTCGCCGCGGTCACTCTAAATCTTCTTGATGGAGTCACTGAGCTTACAGGCCTGCACCGGAATTGGATCGCCATGCGGTTCGTTCTGGGCCTTGCTCTGGGAGCAACCGGCGGGCTGCTGGTGCACTCGTCAGCGCAGCATGCGATAGTGGAAACACGCAATGATAATCGCGGGAATGTCATTGCTGCAGCCTTGTGCATCCGCTAATATCACCTCTGTGAACAACCGATACACGCTGGCAGCCACGATAGTTGCAGCCGCTGTAGTCATGGTGTTCGGTATCTTTTTTGTCTTTCGTTCACTGACCCTCCTGCTACCCCTGAGAATGCTCTCGACGCCGTCAGAACTACGAACGGCTAAGGTAATCCTGGGCAAAGAGCTGCAGTTGACCTTCGCTGTGCGAATGCGAATCAGCTCAATGGAATTGCCGACGCCAGCTTCGACCGGGCACTGGCTTCGATGACGCTGATGGATATGGAAGACTATCCGGGCGCGATCCGCGAAATCGCGCGGGTGTTACGCCCGGCCGGAGAACTGATCATGAGCATCACCCATCCCTGCTTTCAGGCTCGCGTGTCGAGGTGGATCAGGGATGAGCGCGGACAGCCAATGTTCTTCGCCGTGGACTACTATTTCCATCGAACCGCGTGGGAGGAGCACATGGCGCCCGAGTTCACTAGAACCGTGCTGCGGCGGCACCGGCCGCTGGAGGATTACATGGCTGCTCCCCTGGCGGCTGGCCTGACCCTGCGGGAGTTCCGCGAGCCAGTTCCCACGGACGAAGACCTCAAAAAGTCTCACCGCTTCTGGAAGCTCCAGAGCATCCCCTATTTTCTGTTCATGCGGTGGGCGAAAGCCCTGACTACGTTTCACAGGGATTCGCCTTATCACCGGCTGGACAGCACGAACTGATTGCCGTCGAGGTCCTTGAAGATCGCCATCGTTCCCCAAACTTCCTTCTTCGGCTCGACGGCGAACTCCACTCCCTTCGTCTTCAGTTGGCTCGAAGTCGCGAACACATCATCGCACCAGAACGTCATCGGCTGAAAGCCGCCGATACGATCTTCGTGTCCCTCCGGCGTGAACAGGACGAAGCGAGTGTCGGCGCCGGGAATCTGCAGCTCAATCCAACGCTGTGTCTGGTTGAAGGGCTGGTCGGTGGCAACCTTGAATCCGAGTTTCTCAGTGTAAAACTTGAGCGACGCATCCTGGTTGCGGACCGGAATGCTGGCGAGCTTGATACCACGAATCATCGGCAAATCTCCTTTTCGCAGCCGAGAATAACCTGCTCGCCAGTCAGCCGCAATCGGCCATGGGATGCTATAGTATCCATCGGTATAGCTATGCCGAAGCTCGACGACTACATCACCGACGTCCTGATGCGCGATCTGGTCGGCCACGACCACCGCCCCGCCGCCTTTCTTGTGTATTTATGGATGGCCGCCGAGCATGAGCGCAGAAAAACCGCTGTATCCATCAGCTACCAGGAGCTGGCCGAAGCCATCGGAATTTCGCGAAGCTCCGTGCAGGCCGCGATCAGCTGGCTGACGCGGCGACAACTACTCTCCGCCAAAAAGGAAAACGCGACCGCTGTCCCCGCCTATACCGTGCTGCGTCCATGGAGAAAGTACACGCGGTAGAGGTTGTTCGCGAGCAGCAGCCAAAGGTACCTTGCACGCGCCCCATTGAAGTTGATCGCGAGCCGGAGAACCCGCCCTACGCCAAAAGATGGCGTAGAACGGGGCACCCGTATCGTGCCAGTCGGCCCGCGATCGGGGGAAGACCGAGTCAGCTGCTTGCTCCTACAGCGAGCGTAGGAAGTTCAGCAGGTCCTGCTGATCGGAAGAGGAAAGATGGTTGTAGTTGCTGACCACTCCATTTGCCTCCGAGCTGGGATAGGTGCGGTTGCCACTGCTCGAGTGCGCCTGGATGGTCTGCACCAGGTCGCTGGTTCGGCCGTCGTGCAGGAAGAAGATCCGTTGCCCCAGGCCCCATAGCGGCGCTGTGCGGAACTCGTCGCCTCCGGCAACGCCTTGACCTACGTTGTCGGCTAGGTTCGGCCCCATGTGGTGGAGCAACACATCTGAATACAGATTTGCCTGGATATTGCTAAGCGCTGCCACCGACGATTGCCCCGTCTGCAGTGACTGCGTATGGCACAACGCACAGCCGATCTGACCGAAGATCTGGCTGCCATGCTGTGTCGAAGGCGAGCTCGGTCCGGGCTGCGGCTGGTCCAGGAACTGCATGAACATGCTGAAGCGCACGGCGTCGCTGGGTAAGGCTGTTCCATCGGCATCGAAGTTGGTGCTGTCCTCGGGAGTTGGATTGAACTGGCAGCCCGCTGTCTGGTCACGCTCGGTGTTGAACAGCTCATTAGTTACGCCCATCTCGACGTTGTAGGCTTCACCGGAAAAAATCTCGAGAGACTTGTTCTGGGCCTTCCAGCCAAAACGCGTGATGGTTCCATCGTTGCCGCTGGTATTGGGCCGGCCGCCAATTCCCAGGTTATGCTTCTGCTGCTGATTGCTGCTCTGGTTCGCCAGGATAGTCGCGTCGGGAATCGCCTGGATCAATCCGCTGCCGAAGACCGGCGTGGGAATGCGGAAGATCAAGTCTCCCTGCTGCGCAGCACGGGCGAAATTGTCCTGCTGAATATTGCAGCCCGCTGCATCGGTGCGGCCTGTGATCACGAACAGGTCATGCACTCCGCCATCAACCTGTCCGCTAAACGTTCTTGGAAAGCGCGCTTCGCGCACCGGTCCGTTGCTGGTAATGAAACTCGGCAACTGGTTCGCAGCTCCCTGATCGGTGGCGGCCGCAACTTGCGGATTGACCGATGGGCTGGTGCCTCCAGCGGAAGGTTGCGCGTGGCATTGCGCGCAGCTTTCGGCATTGAACCTTGGACCAAGCCCTCTGCCCGTGTTGGCGATCGTTCCAGTCACCGACTCGATCTCGTCGAAATCGGTCAGTCCGGCGCTGAAGAACGACAACTGGTTCGTGGTCAGGCCGGCGATGGGCGTGCCTGCTCCCGGCGGTCCGCCGCGAACCCCGGGATCCGACGCGTGCTGGTTATTTAGGGTCTGCTGAGTATCGCCAGGGGCTCCGTGTAATCCGCCGACAAACATGAGGACTAGCGCAGGCAGCAGAAGAATCATCGAATATTGCCGTCCACGCCGCAGATCGCCTCGCAAGGATTTTAAAGACATGAACTCCTCCTCGGACTCGCACCCGTGAGTGCGGTCGCCGAAATCTTTGGAATTTCGTTCCTTCTCGACTGGCAGACGAAGAGTTACCGACGCGAGGACGAGAGGCGGCTCCAGCAAAAATGCAGGCATGGGCGCAGCCGATCAAACAGCCGTGCCGCATAGCCAAATTGTGCTCTTCACTTTCGCGTTCTTGTGGCGGGAGTGAGGTGACTTTAACAGTTTCTGTTAAGCAGTCAACCGAATCCAGTTAGCCGAAACGGCTATCTTTCGCGATCGCCACTTTTGTCATCACTCCATTACGAAGATCGTTGGGCGTGCATCCGAATTTTTCCCTGAACGCCCGCACAAAACTGGGTGAGTGGCGATACCCCACAATGTAAGAGACCTCTTTTACCGGTGTGTCGGTCGTACGCAGCAACTGAGCAGCCTTTTCCAGCCGCCGATCGGCCAGGTAGCCGTACAAGCTGCATCCGACCTCGTGCTTGAAAAGATGTGACAGCCGGGAACTGCTGAGATGGGCCACCGCGGTAAGCCCGGTCACATCGGAAGCGGGATTGGATTCGATCGCCTGCAAAATGGATTTGATTCTACGATCGTGAATCGGTCGACGGTTGCGGCCGCCTCCGAATTCCTCGTCCCCAAACATAGTTCCCCCTTTCGGCTCCTGCATCGTGCCGTTGGAAGGAGGACGTCTTTCCGGGTAGACGGTCTCCGGGCTGGTGATCGCCTTGGCAATGAGACCAAGGCAGGGGAAATGCATGTGGTAGGTCTAACACTCCAGGTCTCACCCTGTTGCGCAGCGAAGACCTGAGGGTCACGCAGGAAACGCCCTGAGTCGGCTGTAGGTAGTAATCCGTAACGGAGCGCCAAACCTTCATTCGCCGCATCTTTTTTGCGCTCCGGGATAGGCAAGCGGAGCCTGGCGCATCACCGCATGGGCTTGGGGAGCACCTTAGACCGGTCTTCGCCCCGCAGATCTCATCCTTGACGATCCTGTGCTCTGTGGCTTTCGGGCTTGCATGCGTGCTTTCGCAAGCCCCAGGCTTGCCATTCGCGACCCCGCCTATCAGTCAGAATCGGAGGTCTGGCCAGCGAGTATGGCTCTGCCGGGAACGGTCTCGTAAGCGAAGGCCTGCAGCATGGCGAATGTCTGCAGATGGCCGTGATGATCCACGAAGGCCACCTCGCTGACTTCAGCCCAGCCGTAGTAGACGGTTGAACCGCCGCGCAACCTGAATTCCAACCCCAGGTATCGATGAGGAAGGTTGAGCCATTGGCCATACTGGCCTTGGCCACAAGTCCCCCAGTCCAGCTCCGCTAGTCGTGCCCGACCGAACAGGAAGGGTTGGTCGGCGTCGACCGGCGCTTCTTGCAGCAGTGCTGAAGCATCGTTGCCGTTGGCAGCTACTACGGCGTTTCCGGATGCCGGAGTGATACTCAGATTCCATACATAACCGTCGCCCAGCTGGCAATAGTCCTGCAGCAGGTGCGACCGCAGAGTGAAATCCGGAATACCATCGCGGTTAAGGTCAAGGTTGTATTGGCCATCTGTGGGAATGGACACATTGACAGAGGTATAGACGATTTCGGCCGAAACTGGCAGCAGCAGCGCCGTAAGTAGTACAGCCAAGACAACCAAGCTCGATCTGAGCAATCGCATCACAGCCCTTTCGGTGAATGGGCGCGATTCTCAGCCTAGAGGCGACTCCAAATCGAAGTCTGTGACCTCAGTAACAAATCCCGATAACTTTCGTGGGACTTAGTACTTCTCCATCTCACCTTCACTCGGCCTCAGTCAGTGACTGGACGGTCGACAGCTTTGCCGCGGCTTTAGCTTTCAGCTCCTTCAATTCCGCTTCGGCGGTCAGCCAATCTCCTTCCGCGTGCCCGCCTTTTGATCCGCGCTGCACATAGATCTGGTAAGCGCGCTCTCGTATCGCCTGCTCGGAGATGGAACGGGAATAGCTGTTCTGACTCTGCGTATGCATACTGCTGACCTCATTAGTCTGTGCGTCAAGTTAGGGTGAGTGCGATGTCGCGCTGGCTATTCCGCTGTCTCCCGGCGCGGCTCCAGTGGCGTCGTGGATGTCTTCGTGTCCAGAGGAGCGTTGCAGTAAGGACAAACTTCGGCATCCAGTTCGACGGCTCGGTTGCAACTCGTGCATAGTCCTTTCGGCTCTGTGGGCATCATGTCCAGTTAGATGCGGTTGCGGCGAAGGATCGGTTGCCGAAGCCGATCAAATGTCGTTGAGGGAAAAATTTCTCGCTGCTATGTAGATACGCCTTGTGTTTACGTTATGTTAGCCATCGCGTTTCCCGCGTTCTTGTGCGAAACTCTGGCGGCACCATCAAAGGGACCCACTTGGCCACTTCCAAAGTACACACCCCATTTCCTGTTCCTGCGGACGACCATCTCAGCAAAGCCACGATCCTGGGCATGATCGCCATGGGCGTCGCCGTTCTGGTGGTGGCTAACGACTTCACCGCGCTTTCGGTCGCGCTCCCCGCCATCGAGCGCGATCTCCACACCAACGTTGCCACCGTGCAATGGGTCATCAACGGATACGCCATGGTCTTCGGCGTGCTCATCGTCACCGGGGGCCGCTTGGCCGACATGTTCGGCCGCCGCCGCGTCTTCGTCATCGGCGCTGCCCTCTTTGCCGGCTTCTCCGTAATCGGAGGCTTCGCGCCTAACGCCTGGGTTCTGCTGGCCTGCCGCTTCCTCATGGGCATTGGCGGCGCGATGATGTGGCCGGCGATCCTCGGGATGACCTACGGCCTGCTCCCGCGCGAGAAAGCCGGACTCGCCGGCGGCGTGATCCTGGGCGCTGCGGGATTTGGCAATGCCGTCGGACCACTGCTCGGCGGCCTGCTCACCGACACCATCGGCTGGCGCTGGATTTTCTTCGTCAACCTTCCGGTTGCCGCCGCCGCCATCCTCATCACCATGGTGGTTGTGCCTCCTGACCTGACCGACAAGAACCACGGAGGCATCGACTACTCCGGCACGGCTGCGCTTTCCATTGGATTGCTGGCGCTCCTGCTCGCGCTCGATTGGGCACTCGATCTCGGCTGGACCGCGCCGCTTATCATCTTCCTCTTCACGCTGGCTGCAGTCGCGCTTGCCGGCTTCCTGTTCATCGAGCGCCGCTCCGGCGAGAGCGCCTTGGTTCCTGCGACGGTAATGCAGCACCACGCGTTCCTCGCCGCCGGAATCGCAACGCTGCTGGCTTCGGCCATCTTCTTTGCCGCCCTGCTCTACCTGCCGCAGTTCATGGCGAAGGTGCTCGGCTTCACCGCCATCGGCTCGGGCGCCGGACTGCTTCCCATGATGGGGACCTTCATGGTGACGTCCTTCATCGCCGGCCGGCTGTATCAACTCCTCGGCCCCAAGCTTATCGTCACCCTGGGCGCACTGCTGCTGGGCACGGGCATGATCCTGCTCTCGCGCATCACCGGCACCACAACCTATGACCAGCTTATCTTCGGCATGGTCGTGCTCGGCGTCGGGGTCGGCCTGTTCTATTCGTCGATCACCACCGCAGCCATCACCGCGCTCGATCCCTCGCAGGCCAGCCTTGCAGGCGCAATCGTGTACATGTTCCAGATCGCCGGCGGATCGATTGGCGTCGGCTTCAACACGGCCATCGTCGTCTCCGGTTCGTCGATGCCCGCTGGGATCCACACGGCATTCCTGGTCGATGGGTTTCTCGCAATCGGCAGCGCAGCGGTAGCGCTTCTGTTTGTGGGAGGGACAGTCGACCTCGAACGCCTGCGCGAGATCAGGCATCACCACCGCGCCCATGCGTGATGGCAGACCATTCCGACAGACTCGTGCCGCTACGTTTTCTGCGGCACCATGATCCAAGTCCCGCTGCAAGACGGTATAGCTTAGCCCAGCTTCAGGGCTGGGTGAGGACCATGAATGGCATCTAAATCCGTTTAGTGACGGCAGGCCAGTATCAGACTGGCGACAGCCAGCCGCCGTTCACTGGTCGTAACGTTTCCATCCATTGGGAAGCTCGGCAGCCCGGCAGATGAACAGCGGAACCTTTTCCTTGCGGCACACAGCTTTAATCTCTTCCAGCAATTGCTTCTCCGCGTCGGAGTACGCGTCGGGGTGCGTGACCACGATCCAGGCTCCGTTAGCCTGAACCTCTTCGCTCTGGGCCCGCACGAAGTCCAGAAATTCCTGTGTAGTCTGAAAGACGATCTGCTTCTTGTCGGGCTTCCAATCGCCGGCATGGCTCACCACCAGCCCCCATTGATCCAACCCGAGATCGGCCACGCCTTTAGGAAGCATGTGCATGGAGATACCTTTGGCGCGATTGGGAACTCCCGCCACAGACGACTGCTGCGCCCACCCTCTCGACGCAAACAAAAACATCAGCGCTGTCGAGACCAATACCAAGTTCGAGCGACGCTTCATGAAGGGATACCTCGGTTAACGGCATGATACCAAGCAGCGTGACGAGCGCGAACCTGATTTTCCCGGATACGAGTCCTGGAGGACAGGATATCTCGAGCTGATATCTCGCCTGCAACTGCCCAGGTTAACGTCCAAAAGAGGGACGCGAACCTGGGGCACCCGGCTATTTTTGGAAGACGTTGTTTCGAGTTTGTGGCCGTGACTCTAGCAGGAAGCAAATCCGAGCCCGAAGGGCGGAACTGCAGTTAGCCCAGCGCGTAAGCGCTGGGTAGCGATCCTGCCAGCGCTCGAGTCCCTTCAGGGACGGCATACGCGGCGGTCAAAGTAGGATTGCGGTCACGATTTGTAATCAGGTAGCGACCAGCCCCGCCGAGCAAAAGAATCTCGGATGTTCCACCCGCCCCGTATCGAAGCAGAAAGGTTTTGTCTAGGTGCCGGTCGGAACGATGGCGCTGGTTTCGACCATCAGCATCACCGTGCGCTGCGGCGCCCGCGGGCGGTGCATCACGCCCTTGGGGATGACGACTCCCTGGCGCGGTCCCAGGTCGATTGTTTTCCCTTCGAGATCGATCAGCAACCGTCCCTCGACCACGTAAAAGAACTCGTCGTCGGCATCGTGCTTGTGCCAGTGATATTCGCCCTCGACCACGCCCAGGCGCACCACCGAATCGTTGACCGCACAAAGCGTCTGGTTGAACCACTTGTGAGTAACGCCGTCGGCCAGCGCCTTTTCGTCGATAACCTCCAGCGGCGGGAACTGTACGTTCAGCCGCGTCTCGTAGGGAAAATCTTTGACCTCGCTCATAGCAACTCCTTCGTCGTGAGCAACCATGATAGGCCCGTTGGGTTGCGGCTGTCGTCAGGGCGTGATGAACGGGATGGAATTAAGCAGGTGGCCTGGCGATGAACAAAGTCTCGCTTGCGAGACGGAATAATCTAGCCCAGCGCTTCAGCCCACTGGGTAAGTAGTTATGTAAGGGCCGAGTCCCTTTAGGGACGGCAGCCTTCTCCACAAATGTGCTTTACAATTCGCCACTACACTCCTATATTTATGCCGTTGGTAGATCTCGAGCTACGGTACTCTGCGCTCTTCGTCGATTCGCAGACTAGAACCGCCATCGATCTCCTACCTATCAGGACTGACTAGCAGACACTCCGCTCCCTTACTCGCCAGTCCGGCCAGACGGCGTTGTTGCCGTTTAGGCTGATCGCGGTACCACTTACGCTTGGCGCTGCGATTTTACTAACGAGGACAAGTAACCTATGTTCATTCTGCGAGCCAGTATGAGCTTCCTACTCCTTTCCCTGTGCTTATCCTTTCCTGCCGCTACACAATCCCGCGAGATTTACTTAGCGCCAACAGTCAAGCCCATGACGGTGCAGGACGTCATCAAATTGTCCAAAGGCGGGGGTCAGCGACGACACAATTATCGAACAGATCAGAGCCAAGCGTCAGAGCTTCGACCTTTCGACTGATCAGCTTCTTCAATTGAAAGCGGCACAAGTCAGCGAACGCGTTATTCAGGTAATGATCAACCCGCAGTCGAATAGCAACCCGAGTAGTTCTTCGGGCGGGAATAAGACTGTGGTTCAGCCCACCGCGCCGATCCCGACTCCTTTGACAACAGCAAAGGCCGAACCGTCGAACCCATTACCCACCGAGACCGGAGTTTATGCCACGGTGAAAGACACTTGGACCGAGGTTATGCCGGAGGTGGTGAACTGGAAGACCGGTGGTGTGGTGAAAAGCGTCGCCACTGTGGGCATCGTTAAAGGAGACCTCAACGGCCACGTAAACAGCTCGGCCAGTCCAAATCATCTGACTACTCCGGTGCAGTTCTTGATTGTGCTTCCCGATGGAGTCGCAATCACCGAGTACCAACTGTTGCGTTTACATCCGCACTCCAACTCGCGTGAGTTCCGCACCGTCACCGGCGGAGTGTTCCACGTGTCGGGTGGAGCAACGCGCGACCTGCTACCGTTTGATAGCAAGAAGATTGCGACACGAACCTATCAGGTTTCCTTTGGATCGTCGGCCGGACAGTACGGATTTCTGCCTCCGGGGGCGGTCATGTGGAGTGCCCGGCGAATTTTGTACCAGTGGAGATGAGGCAAACTGGTATGAGAGGAGCTTGGTATGGCACGAGGGAAGAAACACACGGCGGAACAGATCGTGAGTTTGCTACGGCAGATCGAAGTGGGGAGGGCGAATGGGAAGCTGACGCCGCAAGCCTGCAGGGAAGCTGGGATCACGGAGCAAACCTATTACCGTTGGCGCAAGGAGTACGGCGGTTTGCAAGTAGACCAGGCGCGGCGGCTGAAGGAGTTGGAGCAGGAGAACGCGAAGCTGAAGCGGCTGGTGGCTGAGCTGAGCCTGGACAAGCTGGTGTTGAAGGACATCGCCTCGGGAAACTTCTAAGCCCGGAACGGCGACTGGCCTGCCCGATATTTTGTACCAAGTGGAATATTAGTGTAGCGCAGCGAGTTCGGTACTTATCCCGCCGCAGTCAGGGGTGTGGGAAAGTGGAAAGCGTTCTTTGCTTTCCAGTTTTCCATGCCCCGTATTTGCTTGCCTCTGCTGGGCTGCTAGTGTAGTGCGTCATGCAGATTGCCGATTATTCTGAGCGGCGCGGGCGCGTTTAACCTTTTCCAGGATGTCGCTGGCTTTGGCGGTCCAGATGAAGGGCTTTGGGTTGTCGTTGTGATGGTCGATGTAGTCGCCGATGGCCGTGATGAGTTCCTCGACGCTGCGAAAGACGCCGCGGCGGATACGGTTTTCGGTCAGGTCACGGAAGAAGCGCTCCACCATGTTCAGCCACGAGCAGCCGGTAGGCGTGAAGTGCATGTGGAAGCGGGGATGGCGGTTCAGCCAGCGCTCGACGCGGGCATGTTTGTGGGTGGCGTAGTTGTCCACGATCATGTGGATCTGCTTGTCCTGGGGCATGCGTCATCGATGATGCGCAGGAACTTCAGCCACTCCTGATGACGGTGGCGGTCGTCGCACATGGAGATGACCTGACCTTCCAGGGATCGAGCGCGGCGAACAGTGTGGCCGTTCCGTTGCGCTTGTAATCGTGGGTCATGGTGCCGCAGCGGCCCTTCTTCATTGGCAAGCCGGGCTGGGTGCGGTCCAGAGCCTGAATCTGGCTCTTCTCGTCCACGCACAGCACGATGGCGTGCTCGGGTGGATTCAGATACAGGCCGACGATATCTTCCAGCTTCTCCGGGAACCGGAGATCGTGGCTGAGCTTAAAGGTCCGCACCTGATGCGGCTTCAGTCCATGCGCACGCCAGATGCGGCGCACGCTGGCCTCGCTGATGCCCGCCGCCCGCGCCATGGTGCGCGTGGACCAGTGGGTGGCGTTCGCCGGCTTATTGTGCAGCGTCATCTCCACCACGCGCTTCACCTTCCGCTCCGTGATCGTGCGTGGCTTGCCGGGTCGTGGTGCGTCCTTCTGCAAGGCCGCAACCCCGCCCACCAGGAAGCGGTTCCGCCAGCGCGCCGCCTTCTCCGGCGTCATGTTCATCCGCCCGGCAATCTCCTTGTTCTCCAGCCCGTCTGCGGCCATCAGCACGACCCGCGCCCGCTCCACCACCCGCGCAGGCAAAGAACGTGCTCGTGCCATCCGCTCCAGGACTTCGGTCTGTTCCGGGCTCAGCGTAACTGCGGCGGCGATGCGCATACCCTCTCGTCCTCCATAGTATTGGACGCGCATCGAAGATAATCGTTACTACTTACGACGCACTACACTAGTGCCGGTGGTCGATAGCCCAGTGAAGAGTGTGGCCTCACCGTGTTGTAATAGACGCGCCAACGTTCCGCCAGCACCTGCACTTCTTTCAGCGAGTAGAAGATTTCTCCGTTCAGAAATTCGTCGCGCAGCTTCGAGTTGAAGCTCTCACAGTAACCATTTTCCCAAGGCGAGCCCGGTTCGATGTACAGCGTCTTCGTTCCTACGTCCGCCAGCCAGTTCCGCAACTTCTGGGCTATGAACTCCGGGCCATTGTCCGAGCGAATATGTTCCGGGATTCCGTGCTCGATCATGGCGTCGGCCACAACCTCGATCACGTTCCGACTGTTCAACCTACGTCGAGGACGGATCGCCAGGCACTTCCGCGTGTACTCGTCGATCAGATTCAGCATGCGTACTGTCCTGCCGTCATGCGTATAGGTGCTGACGAAATCGTAGGACCAGACATGATTGGGCCGCTCCGGCCGCAGCCGCACGCACGACCCATCGTTGAGCCACAACCGCCCTCGTGGCTTCTGCTTCTGCGGAACCTTCAGCCCTTCGCGACGCCAGATGCGCTCTACCCGATCCTTGCCCACCTGCCAGCCCGCTTCCCGCAACAATGCGGTGATGCGGCGATAACCGTAACGGCCATATTGGCTAGCCAACGCGAGAATGGCCCGGGTCAAAGCATCTTCATCGTCCCGTTGTGTCGGCTGGTAGCGTTGCGTGCCGCGTGGCTGATTCACCAGTTGGCACGCTCGCCGCTCGCTGATCCCATGCTCTTCCCGCGCATGGCTCACCGCACAACGTCGCCGTTCCGGGCTTAGAAGTTTCCCGAGGCGATGTCCTTCAACACCAGCTTGTCCAGGCTCAGCTCAGCCACCAGCCGCTTCAGCTTCGCGTTCTCCTGCTCCAACTCCTTCAGCCGCCGCGCCTGGTCTACTTGCAAACCGCCGTACTCCTTGCGCCAACGGTAATAGGTTTGCTCCGTGATGTGCGCCCCGAAAAATGACCCAGCGTAAGTGGGAGTTCTCCGGCTAAACTGGCCCGCTCGGGCCAAGCGAGGAGAACGAAGCCTTGAAGAAGAGCCGATTCACCGAAGAGCAGATCGTAGGGATTCTGAAGGAGTCCGAAGCGGGGATTCCGACGCCGGAGCTGTGCCGGAAACACGGCGTGAGCCAGCAGACGTTCTACCGCTGGAAGGCGAAGTACGGCGGGATGAGCGTGAGCGAAGCGCAGCGGTTGAAACAGTTAGAAGACGAGAACCGCAAACTGAAGCAGATGGTTGCCGACCTGATGCTGGACAAACAGGCATTGCAGGCGGTGCTGTCAAAAAAGTGGTAGGCCCGCGGGCTCGGACAGAAGCGGTGGCAGTGGCGCGCGGAGCAGTCCAGATCAGCGAGCGGCGCGCTTGCGGGCTGATGCTGGTGGTGCGTGGAACGTACCGGTACACGGCCGTGATTCGTCAGGCGAATGACGAGCTGCGGCAGAAGCTGCGGGAACTGGCGATGGTGCGGCGGCGCTTCGGGTATCGGCGGTTGCATGCGCTGCTGCGGCGGGAGGGCTTGTCTGTCAACCACAAGCGCGTCTACCGGCTTTACGTCCAGGAGCAGTTGTGGGTGCGGAAGCGGAATCGCAAGCGGCGCATTGCCGTACCGCGTGTGCCGATGCTGGCGCCGACAGATGTCAATCAGGTGTGGTCGATGGACTTCGTCAGCGACGCGCTGGCCTCGGGCCGCCGCTTCCGGACGTTGAACATTACCGACGACTATAGCCGCGAAGCGCCGGCCATCGAGGTTGATACCAGCCTGGGCGGCGTGCGCGTAACGCGGGTGCTGGACCGTCTGAAGGTCGAGCGCGGCCTGCCACGGCAGATCCGCTCAGACAACGGACCCGAGTTCATCAGCAAGGCGGTCGAGCAGTGGGCTTACAAGAACAACGTAGACTGGCACTTCATCGAGCCCGGCAAGCCGATCGAGAATGCCTATGTGGAAAGCTTCAATGCACGCTTTCGCGACGTGTGTTTGAATGAGAACTGGTTCCTCGGCCTTACCGACGCCAGACAGGAGATCGAAATCTGGAGGCAGGATTACAATCAACGGCGTCCGCATAGCTCGCTGGGCTACCGGACGCCGGAAGAGTTCGCGCAGATGACGGCCAAGAGTCGTGGGAAAGACGGCGATAAAACCGCCTTGGAAAACGCTCCTCGTTTCCCACTTTCCCACATCTCCGGCGGCGGCTGCGTTACGCGGTCCAACCCACCGGAACTCTCACTATGACTGGTTCAAAATTCGCCGGGCACTCCAAACCCACTCCCTCGCTCTGACGAAAGTGCTCGATCGGGACAACAGTTTGAAAAAGAGTGTAAAAAGGAAAAGGCTCCATGTTATTCACATGGAGCCTTTATTTATGTCGGCGACGACCTACTCTCCCACACACTTTCGCGTGCAGTACAATCGGCCCAGCAGGGCTTAACTTCCGTGTTCGGGATGGGAACGGGTGTTTCCCCTGCGGTAAGATCACCGGCTTCGGAGGCGCGTACGGGATAGTCTCCGCAGCTTGGTCCCAGGCGTGATTCCACGCAGGACCTGTTGCGCCAAACTTGTAAAGAACCTTCCGCTGTCGCCGGGGCTAAAGCCCCGAATCATAATTGGCCGGTTTGTTTTTGCACGCCTGAAGGCGTGCTCCACCCAAACCATCGCCAATTATGGCGCGGGCGATTTCACAACTGAATAGCATTGAGTTTTTCGAAACGAGTTGAACAAATTTAAGGCTGGAGCTCCGTCGAGCTCCGCATACTGGCTAGTTCTCCAGCATGCACGGGGTAATGTCAGCGGGGCGCCAATTTCTGCGCCGGGCTGATAGTACACGTGCAGCCAAGTAAATTTTATGGTCAAGCCGAACGGGCGATTAGTACTGGTAAGCTTCATGCATTACTGCACTTTCACATCCAGCCTATCAAACACGTAGTCTTCGTGTGCCCTTCTTTACCCTTGAGGGTTGGGAGATCTCATCTTGAGGAGTGCTTCACGCTTATATGCATTCAGCGTTTATCACAACCGAACTTCGCTACCCAGCCGTGCCATTGGCATGACAGCTGGAACACAAGAGGTTCGTCCATCCCGGTCCTCTCGTACTAAGGACAGGTCCTCGCAAATCTCCTACGCCCACATCAGATAGGGACCGAACTGTCTCGCGACGTTCTGAACCCAGCTCACGTACCGCTTTAATAGGCGAACAGCCTAACCCTTGGAACCTTCTACAGCTCCAGGATGCGATGAGCCGACATCGAGGTGCCAAACCGGAGCGTCGATATGAACTCTTGGCTCCGATCAGCCTGTTATCCCCGGCGTACCTTTTATCCGTTGAGCGATGGCCCTTCCATACAGAACCACCGGATCACTAAGGCCTGCTTTCGCACCTGCTCGTCTTGTTGGACTCGCAGTCAACCACACTTATGCCTTTGCACTCGACGGCTGATTTCCAAACAGCCTGAGTGTAGCTTCGCGCGCCTCCGTTACAATTTAGGAGGCGACCGCCCCAGTCAAACTACCCGCCTCACTATGTCCCTCTCCCGGGTAACGGGAGTAGGTTAGAACCACAGAATTCGCAGGGTGGTATCTCACCGTTGGCTCCTCCAAGCCCAAGAGCCTGGATTCAAAGCCTCCCACCTATCCTGCGCAGCAAATGCCATAGTTCATAGTGAAGGTATAGTAAAGGTGCACGGGGTCTTTCCGTCTAGATGCGGGTAACCGGCATCTTCACCGGTACTACAAGTTCGCCGAGTCGCTCGTTAAGACAGTCGCACGATCGTTACACCATTCGTGCAGGTCGGAACTTACCCGACAAGGAATTTCGCTACCTTAGGACCGTTATAGTTACGGCCGCCGTTCACCGGGGCTTCAGTTCGAAGCTTCACCTTGCGGTTGACCTCTCCCTTTAACCTTCCGGCACCGGGCAGGTGTCAGCCCCTATACGTCGTTTTCGACTTTGCAGAGACCTGTGTTTTTGTTAAACAGTCGCCGTGCGCGTTTCACTGCGGCCCCCTCGTGCTTGCACACTACCGGGGCACCCCTTCTCCCGAAGTTACGGGGTTAATTTGCCGAGTTCCTGAACGAGCGTTCTCCCGAGCGCCTTTGGATATTCTCCTCGTCTACCTGTGTCGGTTTGTGGTACGGTTCCCGTCGATTCTCCTTAGAGGTTTTTCTTGGCAGTGTGAAATCGGTGCGTTTCGTCCATACGGACTACTCCTTTGTGTCTCACCGTTAATGTCTCTCCGGATTTGCCTAGAGAAACCGGCTTACACACATCGAACCTGATAGCCATAACAGGCTGCACGTATCCTTCTGCGTCACCCCATCGTAATAACGAATCAAAGGGAGTTCCGGAATATTAACCGGATGTCCATCGACTACGCCTTTCGGCCTCGCCTTAGGGACCGACTAACCCTGAGCGGATTAACCTTCCTCAGGAAACCTTAGACTTTCGGCGCGGAGGGTTCTCACCTCCGTTATCGCTACTTATGCCGGCAGGGTCTCTTCTCGACTGTCGACGGGTCCTTACGATCCCGCTTCAATCCGTTGAGAATGCTCTCCTACCACGCATGGCTTGACGCCATGCATCCGCTGCTTCGGTGCTCAGTTTAAGCCCCGTTGAATTGTCGGCACCGGACCGCTTGACCAGTGAGCTATTACGCTTTCTTTAAAGGATGGCTGCTTCTAAGCCAACCTCCTGGCTGTCTGGGCGTTCCGACATCCTTTCCCACTTAACTGAGACTTGGGGACCTTAGCAGGCGATCTGGGCTGTTTCCCTCTCGACAACGAAGCTTAGCCCCCGCTGTCTGACTCCCGTGCTGGTTGTCCACGGCATTCGAAGTTTGGTTGGATTCAGTAAGCTGGAAAGCCCCTTAGTCCATCCAGATCTCTACCACCGCTGCAAATCACACGAGGCTAGCCCTAAAGCTATTTCGGAGAGAACGAGCTATCACGGAATTTGATTAGCCTTTCACCCCTACCCTCAGCTCATCCGAGCTTTTTTCAACAAACACCGGTTCGGTCCTCCAGTGGGTGTTACCCCACTTTCAACCTGGCCAAGGGTAGATCATCCCGCTTCGCGTCTATTCCTGCCAACTGAACGCCCTATTAGGACTCGCTTTCGCTACGGCTCGCTTACGCTTAACCTTGCTGACAAGAATAACTAGCCGGCTCATTATGCAATAGGCACGCGGTCAGGCATTCCCTTGCGGGCATAGCCCTCCCACTGCTTGTAGGCACACGGTTTCAGGTACTATTTCACTCCCCTCGCTGGGGTTCTTTTCACCTTTCCCTCACGGTACTGGTTCACTATCGGTCAGAAGCTAGTATTTAGCCTTACGGAATGGTCTCCGTGGATTCAGACAGGGTTTCACGTGCCCCGCCCTACTCAGGTATCCGCTTCGAGTCCAGTTCGTTTTCGTCTACGTGGCTATCACACGCTATGGCACCCCTTTCCAGAGGGCTTCGACTAACGACTGGATTGGTAACTCTACTGTTGCGGACCCTACAACCCCTATTTCACCCGAGGGTGATATAGGTTTGGGCTATTCCGAGTTCGCTCGCCACTACTATCGGAATCACTGTTGTTTTCTTTTCCTCCAGGTACTGAGATGGTTCACTTCCCTGGGTTTGCTCGTACCCGACTATGTATTTATCGGGCCGTTATACGGTTTTACCGTATAGGGTTTCCCCATTCGGAAATCCCCGGATCAATGCCTACTTGCGGCTCCCCGAGGCTTATCGCAGCTTGCCACGTCCTTCATCGCCTGCTTCTGCCAAGGCATCCACCATGCGCCCTTAGTAGCTTGACCACAAAATTTACTCAGCTCACATCAGCCTTTCAGCCGATCCAATGACCTCGTAAATTTCATGATGCTTTTTGTTCCTGCTCATCGCTCCCTACGGTTATTGCGGACCGCGGAGCCCCAGCAGAATCTAAGGCACTCATAAAATTGACTCTTTGTTACTCGCCTTGTAGTTACCCAATGCTATTCAGTTGTCAAAAATCTCCCGCCTTGCGGCGTCCCACACTAGGTGGGTTGGACTGCATTTCCAGCTGCCCAAAGTTCGGCGTCAAGCGACTGGCGCAAGATATCCGTTACAGAAATGTACGGTGTCGCTACTGACGCCCAACTTAAGGCAGTCTTCGATCGAAAATCTGGTGGAGCTGACCGGGATCGAACCGGTGACCCCCTGGTTGCAAACCAGGTGCTCTCCCAGCTGAGCTACAGCCCCACGTCAGTTGCAGTTTAGCCGTTGGCACTTAGCATTTGGCTAACTGCTACTTGCCAAGTGCTAACCGCTGTTTATTGGTGGGCCTGGGTAGAGTCGAACTACCGACCTCACCCTTATCAGGGGTGCGCTCTAGCCAGCTGAGCTACAGGCCCTCAGTCTAGTTGCTAGTTGCCTAGTCTTCTGACCACTAGCTATCCACTGACCCGTGGCCCGGTGCCCTCAGTTTCGAATCTATAAAGAATTGATTCGAGGACAAAGTTGAACGTGCTGACAGGCTAAGCCTGCCGTGACCATCGGATACATCGTACGAGAAAGAGACGTTCTTGCGAGGCTCCCATACCATCTCTCAGGTGAAAGACAGTTCGGGGTACATGGCAACATCCCACGCACTACCGTCTTGCGACGGTTGCTCCTTTGGAGCGGCGCGAGTGCCATGACGTTCTCTCTTAGAAAGGAGGTGATCCAGCCGCAGGTTCTCCTACGGCTACCTTGTTACGACTTCACCCCAATCATGAGTTATACCTTGGACGGCTGCCTCCCTTGCGGGTCAGCGCACCGGCTTCTAGTACAGCCCACTTTCGTGATGTGACGGGCGGTGTGTACAAGGCCCGGGAACGTATTCACCGCAGCGTGCTGATCTGCGATTACTAGCGATTCCAGCTTCATGGAGTCGAGTTGCAGACTCCAATCCGGACTGGGATTGGCTTTTTCCGATTAGCTCCCCCTCGCGGGTTTGCGACGGTTTGTACCAACCATTGTAGCACGTGTGTAGCCCTGGACATAAAGGCCATGAGGACTTGACGTCATCCCCACCTTCCTCCCCGTTATCCGGGGCGGTTTCGCCAGAGTGCCCAACTAAATGATGGCAACTGGCAATAAGGGTTGCGCTCGTTGCGGGACTTAACCCAACATCTCACGACACGAGCTGACGACAGCCATGCAGCACCTACGTAGCGGCCCCTTGCGGGGAAAAGATATTTCTACCTCGGTCCACTACGCTTCGAGCCCAGGTAAGGTTCTTCGCGTTGCGTCGAATTGAACCACATGCTCCACCGCTTGTGCGGGCCCCCGTCAATTCCTTTGAGTTTCAGCCTTGCGACCGTACTCCCCAGGCGGATCGCTTAACGCGTTAGCTCCGGCACGGCAGGATTGGGTACCTGCCACACCAAGCGATCATAGTTTAGGGCTAGGACTACCAGGGTATCTAATCCTGTTTGCTCCCCTAGCTTTCGTGCATCAGCGTCAGTAATGGTCCAGTGAGCCGCTTTCGCCACAGGTGTTCCTCCCGATATCTACGCATTTCACCGCTACACCGGGAATTCCACTCACCTCTCCCATACTCGAGCACGGCAGTTTCCGTTGCAGGCTCCGAGTTGAGCCCGGAGATTTCACAACAGACTTACCGCACCGCCTACGCACCCTTTACGCCCAATAATTCCGAACAACGCTTGCACCCTCTGTATTACCGCGGCTGCTGGCACAGAGTTAGCCGGTGCTTCTTCATCCGGTACCGTCATAATCGTCCCGATCGAAAGGAGTTTACACCCCAAGGGGCTTCATCCTCCACGCGGCGTTGCTGCGTCAGGGTTTCCCCCATTGCGCAAAATTCCCCACTGCTGCCTCCCGTAGGAGTCTGGACCGTGTTTCAGTTCCAGTGTGGCCGTGCGCCCTCTCAGGCCGGCTACCGATCATTGCCTTGGTGGGCCATTACCCCGCCAACTAGCTAATCGGCCGCGACCCCCTCCTCAAGCTGCTTACGCATTTGATCCGAAGATGTTATGCGGTATTAGCCCCGGTTTCCCGAGGTTATTCCCCACTCGAGGGTAGGTTAGTCACGTGTTACTCACCCGTACGCCACTGTACTCATGGATTGCTCCACTTTCTCGTTCGACTTGCATGTGTTAGGCACGCCGCCAGCGTTGATTCTGAGCCAGGATCAAACTCTCGTTTGAAACCTGAAAATGTTTACCGACGGAGGTCGGTAAACAGCCGTCCCTGTCCGAAGACCGGACGGCGGAATTGCTATTTTGTGAGTTTCGCTTGAACTTAACTCGAACGACTTCTCACGACTGGCACGTTCAACCTTTTGTCAAAGATCCGCGCAAATCCGCACTGGGCGGCCGCCTTCGGATAGTGACGGCATATAATCTTGCGATTTTAGCCGTCGTCCTCGAAACCTTTCAAACATACTACGCATTGTCCCGTGCTGTCAACCCGAGTACCTCAACGGTTATCGGGGAGCACCGGGCGCTCTAAAGCAAAGCGCGCAGCATGCCGCTCCAGTTGGCCTTGTCACCTGTAATTCAGCGCACAAAGGCACCGGAGCGTTCGAAATTGATTAAAGATCTTGTTCTGGAGGTTCCGCGATTCCGCTAACCTGCCGAGGACCTTGTCCCCGACTTCCAGCCTCGTGGCCGAGGCAGCTTCATTGAAGCGTTATTGTTAGATGCCAGCCTCTGTCGCAGGACTCAAAACTTCATCCCGCATCAGCTGGCAACAATCACGCTCCGTTGCTGACTTGATTTTTATAGCAGAGTGAATCCCCGGTTGCAAGCGCCGGGGTACAACTTTCGCGGGAAATTTTGAGTCGACGCGCGCGGACCCGCGTAAACACTGGTGATTCCATCACACAAAAAAAATCGCGAAATCCTCACCACCTCGATCAACTGCAGCGCTCGCGATGCATCTTTCACACGATTCCCACACCGGATTCACATTCGAGTCGTCCTCGCTGCCGCGCACATAAGCTCAAACCAAGCTTGAGTCACCTTGGCGGACCTCCTCGCGCGGGGGGAGGGCAACCTAAACCGCCTTTTATCAATGGTTTGCCTCTTAATGTGAAATTAAGTTGACCGGCGTGACTGACGGGACCAGGATCGCAATCCGAACGTCGGATTCAGACCAGGAGAACGATCATGAGGACCAGGAACGAAGCTGCGCATTTCGCCATTCGCCGGCTCATCGGCGCCGCACTGACTATTGCTCTGGCCGGTGTGCTTTCGCTGTTCGCTGCCCCGATCGCAGCCGCACAAACGTTCCAGGTGGTCCACTCCTTTACCGGCGGAGAGGACGGCTCGAACCCGGGAGCAGGACTTACCCTCGACCGCGGCGGCAATCTCTACGGCACCACGGAACTTGGCGCGCTCGCCAATAACGAATACTGCGCTCCCACTTGCGGCAACGTCTTCAGGATTGCGCGCTCTGGCTCCAACTGGTATCTCTCGCCGCTCTATGAGTTTCATGGCCAGGATGGAGATGAACCCAATGCTCCCGTCGTCTTCGGACCTGATGGCAGCCTCTATGGAGAGATCCCTTCGGTCAACGGCATTGTCTTCAACCTGAAGCCTCCGCCCACCATTTGCCGCTCGACTAACTGCTTATGGACGGAAACGATGTTGTTTCTGTCCTGCTGTTATACCTTCTCGCCCGGCGGTTTGACCTTCGACCAGCAGGGCAATATCTACGGTGGCTCTGAGTTTGAGGGCTACTTGAATCGTTGCAGCGGCCGTTTGGGGTGCGGATTGATCTGGCAGATGACCCCGGGCCCTGGCGGCGACTTAAACGAAAATACAATTTACCGGTTCCAGGGTGCCCGCGACGGTGCACATCCTATGGGGAAGCTGATTTTCGATCAGGCAGGCAATCTGTACGGCACTACAGGCGGCCTTTTCGAGGGCGATGGTTACGGCTCCGTTTTCGAGCTGACCCGCTCCGGCAACAGTTGGACGAAAACCGATCTGCACGATTTTGTCAATCAATTCGGGCCTGATGGAGCGTTTCCAACTGCCGGGCTGGTTTTCGATCAGTCCGGCAATCTCTATGGGGCGACCACCGCCGGAGGTGCCGGCGGCGGCGGAACGATATTCGAGTTGACGTTTGCGAACGGCAGCTGGAGTTATCACGTGATTCACGACCTCCTGGGATCCGGATATCTGCCGGGCGTTCCCGCCAGTCTGATCATCGATAACGCAGGAAACCTTTATGGCATTACGGAACGGGAGGGCAGCTTCGGATTCGGGTCGGTCTTCAAATTGAGCCGGTCAGGGGGCAGCTGGACTTTCACCTCGCTACACGACTTTACTGGCGGAAGCGATGGCGCCTATCCAGAAGGCAGCCTGGTGATGGACGGCGACGGGAACCTCTTTGGGACCGCCTTTGCCGGCGGCATTACCGGCCCGAACTGCGCAGTTTACGAATCTTATCAGTGCGGCGTGGCGTTTGAGATCACACCGTAACTCTGCAATCGCTGCACGGAATAAGTTCGCTCAAATCGGCGGCCCAAATTCTGAATTGAGCGCGAGGCACGGGCTTGCGCTCTTATTCGTCCCAAGTCAGGGCCGGCCCAGCTGAAATACAATCGCTCGCGCCTTGATTTTTGCGGCATTCCGAATGCCTACCTTTCGCGGCGCGCACACCCACATCACCTTGCGAAAATTATCCAGCGGGATGTCGAACTCGTCCAACTCCTTCAGCATCACCGGCTCGTAGGGAGCCGCCACTACGGCAGGTCCTGCAATCTCCACTTCGGCTGCCGGCTCCATCATTACGGTGGAGACTGCGCCTGGTGGTTCACTCAAGATCTCCTCGATCTGCGCGTCGCCTTTTATCACGACTGGCTTCGCGCCGCGTTTCAGCCCGGCCGCTGCCGGCTCTAGTTCGACCACAACATTACGGAACGCGCCGTCTCCTAAATTGTCGACCACATGCACCAGGCCTGCTTTCGACAGCTCGCACTCTCCAGCGACATAACTCAGCCGCTTGGGCTCTTCATCGCGCGCGGCGCTGATGATCTCAGCGCCCTGGGCAATGTACAGCAGGTATTCCTGCGGATGACGATGGCACAGCGTGCGGGTGCGCGGCGGGATCTCCACCGCGAAGGCGCGCATGTATTCGTTCGCGATCACCAGATGATGGTGGGGCTCATCGGCAATGTCCAGGACCTGGCTGCAATCGTATGAAGAACTCATGATCAATTCATTTTCCTGCTGAAGTCATCGCCGCGCCATGTGATACAGTTCTGCGGCACGTCATCTCTTTTCGAGGCGGGCCATGTCGCTCTCTCTGGATAGCCGCTCCTGTGGCAGAGTCTACGTCATCAAGTGTTCCGGCAAGATCGTTGCCGGCGAAGAATCGCGCATCCTGGAAGCTGCCCTGACGCGCACCCTGCAGGACTCCAACCGCGTGGTGCTGAATGTCGCCGACGCCTCGCGAGTCGACAGTTCGGGCATGGGTTTGCTGGTCCGTTTTCTATGCCGCATCAAGAACAATGGCGGCGACTTCCGCCTGGCTGCTCCTCAGCCATTTCTGCGCAGCCTGCTGGACATGACCAAGCTGTCGGCCATCTTCCGCATCTACGACACCGAGGAAGACGCCATCGTCTCTTTCCTTAAGGAGCCCGCTGTTCCGGGAAAGGACACTTCTCCCGTCGGCCCGCTGGTGCTGTTCCTCGATCAGTCGCTTGACCTGTGCGCCTTCGTTCGAAAGCTCCTGAACGGCCACGGCTACGAGGTCGTGACCACCTCCCGTTTGCACGATGCCAAGTTGCTGGCAGGCGCGGCTGACGTATCTTACGTCGTGCTGGGTCCCGAATGCGCGAACCTGCCCTGTGACACCGTCGCGGCGGCTTTGCAACCGCTTGCCCGGAAGGCGAAGTTCATCCATCTCGGCGGCGACTTCGTGGTCGACGACGCCGCCAAGGCCGCTTCAGACCTGCTCGCACAGCTGCAACCGGCAGACGCCTGAGAAGCTGCCACCCGGTAACTGGCGACGCTGATATAAAGTTCGTCATCGCCCACGACAGCCTCATCAAAACACGAGCGCTATCCCACGGTAGTGGCAGGAAGTCCGCAAGGAATCTGCACTCGCCTTGCGGAAATGCGCTATCCTGATAGCAGGAGTTGACATGCTCGATAACTTGTTTCAGCCCATGCACCTGCTGGTGATTCTATTCATCGCCCTGCTTGTGTTTGGCCCCAAGAAGCTGCCCGAGCTCGGCAAGGGTCTGGGCGAAGGCATCCGCAGTTTCAAAGAATCGATGAACGCCAAGGACGAGGCCCCTACCCCGAACGAGGGAGACAAGAAGGTCTAAGCCCCGCCTTCGACTCCCCGCGCCGCTGAACCACCGGCGGCCTGCGGCTGCTTACCATGCCTGACGTACTCTTCATCCTGGTTCTGGCGCTGGTCATCTTTGGCCCCAAGAAACTGCCCGAGGTCATGCGGCAGGTGGCCAAATTCATGGCCCAGTTCCGCATGATGCGCGACGATTTGAAACGCCAGATCGAAGGCGAAATGCTTAAGATCGAATTGGACGAGCGGGAGAAACAGAAAGTGGCGACCACCCCTCCCCCGCCCCAACTGCCTGCTTTAGAAGCTCTTCCACCCGCCCAGGGCCAGCCCGTGCCCCAAACCCCACCCGCCAATGAAGTCTCGCTCGACGGAAAGATCTCCGCCGCGGGCTAGGGTTAGAGAATCGTATTCACCACAGAGGCACGGAGGACACAGACGAGAAAAGCAGTCTGTAATAACATTCCGGCGAAAAGCCTTGAAAACCTCCGTGATCTCAGTGCCTCCGTGGTGAACTCATGCTTTGGTGAACCCATGCCCCTTGGTGAATTCCTGCTTCCTGGTTACCTATACCCCCACCTTCCGTCCAACTCTCCAGACCCGTCGGCTCCAGTTTCCGAAACGTTCCTGTCAGAGCGGGCATCGAACTGGGTTAGAATAGGGGAGATTCAGCGGGCGGTAATCCCTTCCCTGTAGCGAATTTCAAATGTCGAAGACCACCAAGCTCACCATTCTCGTTCTTTCCTTCTTGCTTGCCGGCTTCATTGTGGTTGGCGGACTGGGCGTCAAGGCCGACGACAGCAGTGACGACAACGACGGCTCCTACAAGCAGCTGGGCGTTTACAGTGAAGTGCTGTCGCGTATCCGCACCGAGTACGTCGAGGAGCCGAACATCTCCGCCGTCACCAATGGCGCGCTGCACGGCCTGCTCGAATCGCTGGACGCGAACTCGAGCTACTTGGATCCCACGGAGTTCAAGGAATACAAGCAGCGCAAGGAAGGCAAGGCCGGCATCGGCGCCGACGTTTCCAAGCGCTACGGCTACGCTGCGGTGATCTCGGTGATCCCGGGCGGGCCGGCCGACAAGGCTGAGATCGAGAGCGGCGACATTATCGAAGCGATCGAAGGCAAGTCGACGCGCGACATGTCGCTGGCGGAAATCGATGGCCGCCTCAGCGGATCTACGGGATCGGTGGTGAACCTTTCGGTGGTGCGTCCTCGCCGGGCGCTGCCGGTGAAGTCCGCGGTGACTCTGGCGATGGTTGCCGATCCGCCGCTTACCGACAAGACCATGACGGACGGCATCGGCTACATCAAAGTCGACGACTTTCCCAAGGGACGCTCGGAAGAGATTTCCAACAAGCTCAAGGCGCTGCAGAAAGACGGCGCCAAGAAGATCATTCTTGATCTGCGCAACTCCGGCGGCGGCGAGGAGCAGGAAGGCGTGGCTACGGCGAACCTCTTCCTGAATCATGGAACCATCACCTACCTGCAGGGACAGAAATATCCCAAACAGGCCTTCAATGCTGATCCGCAGAAGGCGGTTGCCAGCAATCTTCCGCTGGTCGTGCTGGTGAATCGTGGAACCGCCGGCCCGGCAGAAATCGTGGCTTCGGCAATTATGGAGAACGCGCGCGGCGATGTTGTCGGCGACAAGACGTTTGGCTCCGGCTCGATTCAGAAGATCATCGACATGCCGGACGGCTCAGCGCTGATCCTCTCCGTGGCAAAGTACTATTCGCCTTCGGGCAAGGCTCTGCAGGATACCGCGGTCACGCCTAATATCCTGATTGCGGACGCCAGCGACGATTTCATCGCTCCGGATGAGGATGAAAACGCGGACGACACCGCGCAGGAAGAGAAACAGAAAGCCACGCAGCCCGACGATCAGTTGAATAAAGCGATCGAGGTACTGAAGGCGCAAACCACCAAGGCTTAATTCCAACCATTGAGACCCAGAGGCACGGAGAGATTCCGTGCCTTTTGTATCTGTACGAATAGTGTGAGTTTTGCTCGCGCACACCCACCCATAGGGTGTCATCCTGAGCGCAGGCGTCGCCGTCTTTTGCGATGCCGGAGTCGAAGGACCTCTATCCGCGCGTCAATCTTGCGACCAAGGCTGCCGCCGGCTAAAGCCGGCTCATATCCATGTAGGCGATCGCACCCAGGACTACGCTGCGCTCCGTCCTGGGCTAACGGCGCAACCAGCCCTCCGGGCTTCGGCCAACGGACCGGTTGGTCACCGGTGCACCGGAACAGATGGTCTGTCGCGGCTCCACCCACTTCATCTGCCTTGTCACAGACTCATCGCCGCGATTGCTGTGGTTCCTCGACATGCGGTCCAACTCGTGCCGTCTTTGCAAGAATTGCGGTGGCGAGCGGAATATCGGTAAGGACGAGTTAGGGCTGGAACTCATTCCGCAAAACTTGGAGAGCCTAAATTCGAAGACACTAATATTTCGTCGTACACTTGTTAATTCGTACCACGAGGCAAACATCATGAAACGAGTAACCGGCATCGGCGGCATCTTCTTCCGCGCCAAAGATCCCAAGGCTCTTTACGGGTGGTATCGCCAGCACCTCGGCATCGACAGCTCACCTGGCGTGGGCGCCATGTTCAGCGATGCCGATCATCTCGAAAATCCCGGCTTCACGATCTGGGCGATCTTCCCGGAAGGTACGGACTACTTCAAGTCTCCGGACCGGCGCTTCATGATTAACTTCCGTGTCGACGATTGCGAAGCGCTGCTGAAGGCTCTGCGCGAAGAAGGCGTCCAGGTCGACGACAAGATGGAGGCCCACGAATACGGCAAGTTTGGCTGGATCACCGATCCCGAAGGCAATCGCGTGGAATTGTGGGAGCCGCCCAAAAGCGGTGCATAGCGGTCACGGGACCGAGGAGATCTGCCCGGGGGCTAACGTTGACTCAACGCCAAGCCTAACACTGCTTCAAGGGTACCTGTAGGCCTGAGTCTTCCAACTTCTTCAGCCCCGGGCGGGAACCCGGGGTAAACATTGCTCCAGGATTGCTA
The DNA here is from genome assembly GCA_963698845.1 of uncultured Acidobacteriaceae bacterium. Classification (GTDB taxonomy): domain Bacteria; phylum Acidobacteriota; class Terriglobia; order Terriglobales; family Acidobacteriaceae; genus Bog-257. The sequence goes on along the minus strand of CAVOSH010000001.1, from coordinate 1,353,342 downwards.
AGCCCCTTCAGGGGCGCCAGGCCGTCGCCTGCCTAACCAAAACTTCCCTGGCTGCCATCGCGCACTCGGGTGCTTCTAATTTGAGTGTTCCACGTTGGCTGCAATCGTCTAACATGTTTGCCACACCATGCAGATAAAGGGAGCCCGCTTTGCCTGACGCGCCCGTCGCTTTCTTCAGCTACAGTCGTGAAGACTCCGAATTCGCTCTTCGCCTGGCGAACGATCTTAGGGCCGCCGGATCTGCGGTGTGGATCGATCAGCTCGACATCGGTCCAGGAGAGCGTTGGGACCGCGTGGTGCAGAGCGCGCTGGAGAATTGTCCCAGCGTGCTGGTCATCCTCTCGCCCGCCTCGGTCAATTCCAACAATGTGCTCGACGAAGTATCGTTCGCGCTCGACCAAAACAAGTCGCTGATCCCGGTTCTCTATCGCGAGTGCGACATTCCATTCCGCCTGCGCCGCTTTCAGCACCTGGACTTCCGCGGCGACTACGATCGCATGCTGCAGGAGCTGCGGAAGTGTCTGCACATCGGCCAGCAACCAGCCGCAGAGCACGCCGCCCCTGCGGCTCCGGTCCAGACTTCGGCTTCGTCCAATAGGCCCGCCCCCTCCGAGGTACAAAGAGTCACACCGCCTCCTGCTGTGCCCGCACGCCCGCCCGAGCCGCAAACCTTCGGCTCTTCGAACAGCACTCGGTCGTCCGTGATTCCCGCCTGGGCAAAGTACGGTATCCCGGCTGCGATCATCGTGATCGCGGTGGTGGTGTACCTGTTGATGGGATCGAATCCAAAGAAGCACGAGGAGAACAACAACAACCCGCGGAGTCAACCGTGCGGCGCTGGGAACCGTCGAGCTGATGGGAACGGCTCTGTCCAATGCTCCTAGCTCGCCGCCCTGCGCGCTGCCCTCCTCCAGCCAGGCTCAGTTCTCAGCCACCGATCCGGCGGCGTGGTTCTTCTTCTCTATCCGGCGCGGCAATCCAACAGACCAGTGGAGCGTCGACTGGATCGAGCCCAACGGCTACGTCCACAAGACGAATGCGATTCAGCACGCCGAGGCCGGCGGCCACTACTGTTTTGAGATGAAGATTGCCGGAACTCCTGCGCAGAACGCGCCCGGGCTGTGGACCGTACGCCTGAACCGTAACGGAACGGAAGCCGCGGAGAGGAGTTTCACGATCAGCCGGTAAGATCGCCCTGATCTGACTTTCTATTTGCGACGAAATCAACCTTGACCACGCGTCCACGCCTGTGCCTACAATGTAATTACTGCCATGAAGACAAACTTGGTGCGCATAGGAAATTCGCGAGGCATTCGAATCCCGAAGCCCATCATCGAGCAGTGCCGATTGGGGGACTCGGTCGAGCTTCGGATTGAAGACAGCAAGATTGTGATCTCAGCTCACCGCACTCCGCGTGAGGGATGGAGCGAGGCGTTCAAGGCCGCAATGCGATCTGCTCCGGATTCTCTTTTGCTCGGCGACCTGCCTGCCAATAAATTCGATAAAGAGGGATGGGAGTGGTGAGCGCCGACCCTCGCCGTGATGAAGTCTGGCTTGTTGCCCTCGATCCCACTCTCGGATCGGAGATCCAAAAGACTCGCCCCTGTCTTGTCATCTCACCCAACGAGATGAACATTCATCTGCGCACCACAACTATTGCGCCGATGACCACGCGGACACGGCCTTATCCCACGCGGGTGGCTGTGACTTTTCAAGGGAAACGTGGGCAGGTTGCGCTGGACCAACTTCGCGCCATAGATCGGCAACGACTGGTGCGTAAGTTAGGATCGGTTTCCACCAGGACGGCGATGTCGGTTTCTACGACGCTCGTGGAAATGTTCGCGCGATCCTAGCCCAACCGCTTCAAACTTCCCGATCCATTCCGTTGAGAGCTTAAACACCGGGCCTACTGCGCAAAGTAGCCGGAGATATCCAGAATCAGCTGCGTATAGCCGGCCGCGAATGCGTCGGTGTTGCCATTCCCGTTGGACACAATCGCCATATTCGACGCAATCGCTCCCTCGATGGCGTTCAAGGTCGATACCCCCGGCCGTTGCTCCGGATCCGCCCACAGCGTCAGATAGCTGAGCGAACCATCCGGCACCACCGTCGCGTTGAAGACATACGCTTGCGCGTTGCTTGGAGGCGCGCAGGGCTGGGCGGCAATGTCTATCGTCTTCTCTCCGGTAAATGGCTGACCATTGTTGTTGCGGCTGTCGTAGATGCGGCAGTTGGGAACCGTGTACAGCGACGTGCCTCCCGCTCCGGCCGGGGCAAAGTATCCGTTCACGTCGACCAGCAGGTCTGTGTTGTTGCTGTTCGCATAGAACGCAACCGCCTGATTGCTTCCAGCGGCCACAATCGCTGCATTCGCCACGACTCCGCCCGCGCCGGCATTGAGCGTCGACGTCATAGGCCGCGCCTCGCCTTGTGCCCACACTGTCAGATAATCCAACCCTCCGGGCGCGGGCAGGGCGGTGAGGTTCAGTGAATACGCTTGCGCCTCAGCCGGAATGCCGCATTGCCCACTCATGGAGTAGTCGCGTTCCACGCCGGCTTGCAGCGTTCCGCCGTCCTGACCGTTCCGGGTGTCGACAACGCGGCACTGCGGTAGCGGATAGAACTGCGACGTCTGTGACCCCGGGGCTGTGAAGTAGCCGTTGATGTCGATGATCACATCGGTCGTGTCGCTGGCATAGAAATTGACGATGCCAGGGTCGAATTGAATGGAACTTCTGGCGACGATTACCGCACTGGCTCTTGGCTCGCCGTCCGGGGAGTTCAAGGTTGAGGCTACAGGCTGATTTGCGCTTTGCGGGAAGATCGTCATATACCCAAGCGATCCGTGTGGCACGACGGTCACGTTCAGGGAGAAAGCCGTCGCGGAGCTTATGTTGCCACAGCCCCAGTTGCGTGCGTTCTGGATGATGTCATATGCCTGGACCGTGCCGCCCTGGATCGGATTGTTGAATAACCGCGTGTCCATGATTCGGCATGGTGTGATGGGAACGAACTGGCTCGCCTTCGAGTTGGGGCTCACGGAAAAGACAGAACCGCAGCCATAGCCATAACATCCGGCTGTGCCGCTCTTAAAGCCGCCGAGGCTCGTTGTGCCGTACAGCCGCCCGTCGGGGCCTTGTACCAGCCCTGCGGAGGGAGCAAGCCCGTCCGCGCAACCCACGCCCGGGATGTTGGAGCAGAGGCTGTACAGCGTGCTCAAGGTTCCTGAGGGAGTGATGCGGAAAATCGCTCCCGACTGGATCGCACCACCCCAGTACGTCGTCCCATAGAGATTTCCGTCGGTCGCCTGCATCAGCGGACTGGGCTGCGCGCCGTCGGTCCCGCCGTCGAAGTTGTACAGCGCCGTGAACACACCCGCAGAGGTGATTTTGAAAAGTGTGCCGCAAGTGACGTTAAGGCAATTCTGGTTGGGCCCGCCAAGTGACGTGGCGCCATAAATCGTTCCATCGGCGGCCAGAACCAGCCCCCCATTTGGACTCTGTCCGTCGGCGCCTGAAAAACGGTGGAGCGTTGTCAGGGTACCGTCGAGTGTCATCTTGAACACCGTGCCGCAGCCGTAGGGGGCATTGCAGGTGGCGTCTCCGCCCGAGTTTGTCGTCCCATAAAAACTGCCGTCGGCAGCTTGCGCCAGAGCGCCGAAGGGATACGCGCCGTCCGTACAATTCGGCTGGGAGCAGAAGTTGTACAGCGGAGTGAGCGTACCGGTTGATGAAATCTGAAAGATCGTGCCAACACCGTTCGTTCCGGTCCCGCCCCCGTAGGTTACGCCGTAGAAATTTCCGTCGCGGCCCTGAACCAGTGAACTGGAGGGAGACAGACCGTTTGCCGGATTGACGAAGACGTGTAGCGTAGTCAGCACGCCGCTCGGCGATAATTGGAAGAACGAGCCGGGACCGTTGCAATAGAAGACCCCACCCGGTGTAGACAGAGTCCCGCTGCGGGGAGGCCGTGGTGGCCGCGTCGGCTGTGAAGGCGCGCCTCCGTCCAATCTGCAGGGCGTGGTCCCGTAGAAGTTGCCGTCGGTGGCCTGCACCAGAGCGTACGGAGCCTCGCCATCGGCGCCGGTGAAGCTATGAAGCACAGTAATGTTCCCGCTCGAATCCATCTTGTAGATGAGGCCACAGCCGTCGGGGCTGTTGCAGCTGAGATCTCCGCCGAATGAGGTTGTGCCGTAGAAATTGCCGTCGGAGCCGACGATGAGCGGGTCTTCGGGTTTAAAGCCGTCGCTCAGGTTGAAGAATGCGACAGATGAGAAGCTCTGAGCGATTGACGGAATCGCAGCGGAAACACAAACCAGCACGAGCAGGAAAAAGCGAAGAGCGTGGCGCGCACTTCTCATGAACTGCCTCCCAGCATAAACGACAAGCAATGTGTGTGCGTTGAGCCGCACGATGCCTTCCATGCACCTCTTCGACTGGGCGAGGCTGGGAGGAGCGGCGTTTTGCCGCTTCACCTCAGTTCGGTTGGCACACGGATGAGCAGCTCAATCGTACTACGAGGAGGTAAATAACGAAGAGGAAGAACAACCAGAGCTTGAGTGATGTCCTAAATCAAAACCAAGGCACGCAACTTTAGGACACCCTCCCAAAGTCTGCGAAGAACTGCAGGTTGGGAACCGACCTTACTCCGTCCAGCGCTTGAACACCAGGCAGCCGTTGGTTCCGCCGAAGCCGAACGAATTCGACATCGCGTACTCCATCGTGACCTTGCGCGGAGTATTGGGCACGAAGTCCAGGTCGCAGCCTTCGTCGGGATGTTCCAGGTTCATGGTGGGAGGCACGACCTGGTCGCGCAGCGCCAGCACGGTGATGCCGGCTTCCAATCCGCCGGCGCCGCCCAGCAGATGTCCGGTCATCGACTTGGTCGAGCTGACCAGCATCTTGTAGGCATGCTCGCCGAAGGCGCGCTTGACGGCGGTCGCTTCCAGTTCATCGCCCAGCGGCGTTGAGGTGCCGTGAGCATTGACGTAGCCAACCTGCTCGGGCGCGATGCCTGCGTCGCGCAGAGCATTGCGCATCACGCGGTAGCCGCCTTCACCCTGCGGCGCGGGCTGCGTGATGTGGTTGGCATCGGCGCTCATGCCATAGCCCACGACTTCGGCGATGATGTTCGCGCCGCGCTTCTTGGCGAACTCCAGCTCTTCCAGGATCAGGATGCCCGCGCCTTCGCCAATAACGAAGCCGTCGCGGTCCTTGTCCCAGGGCCGGCTGGCATGATGCGGATCGTCGTTGCGCGTCGAGAGCGCGCGCATGGCCGCAAATCCACCCACTCCCATAGGCGTGATGGCCGCTTCGGTGCCGCCGGCAATCATCACGTCCGCGTCGCCGTACTTGATGACGCGTGCCGCATCGCCGATCGAATGTGCGCTGGTGGTGCAGGCGGTGCAGGTGGCCTCGTTCGGGCCCTTGGCGTTGTTGCGGATGCTGACTTGCCCGGCGGCGAGGTTCACGATGGCCGCCGGAATAAAGAAAGGTGAGATCTTGCGCGGGCCGCCGTTGAGCAGGTTGTTGTGTTCGCGCTCGATGACGTCGAATCCGCCGATGCCGGAGCCGATGTTGACGCCGGTGCGCTCGGCCATCTCTTCGTTTTCAACTTTGTAGTTGGCCATGCGCAGCGCTTCATCGCTGGCGGCGATGGCCAGATGAATAAAGCGCGCCATCTTGCGCGCTTCTTTCTTTTCGATGATCTGCAGCGGATCGAAGTTCTTGACCTCGGCTGCAATGCGGCAGGCAAAGGCGGTGGCATCGAAGCTGGTGATCTGGTCCACGCCGCTCTTGCCGGCCAGCAAGCGCCTGCCACACCGTGTCGGCGTCATTGCCGACGCCGCAGATCAGCCCGATCCCGGTGACCACCACGCGCCGGCTCAAACTATTTCGATCCTTTCGCGTGCGCGTTGATGTAATCGACGGCGTCCTTCACCGTGCGGATCTTCTCCGCATCCTCGTCGGGAATCTCGATCTCGAACGCCTCTTCGAACGCCATCACCAGCTCAACCGTATCCAGCGAGTCGGCGCCCAGGTCGTCCACGAAAGAAGCGTTGGCCGTAACTTCCGCCTCATCCACGCCCAGTTGCTCCACGATGATCTGCTTTACCCGTTCATCCACCGATGCCATGAGATCAAAATCTCCTTTCCACGTATGCCGTGCGGGCGCAACCGACGCCGTCGACGCCATCCGCAACTTCGGCAGACGTAACGCCCTGACGCCAAGCTGCAGCTATTTCTTGGTCTTGGCGTGCTGGTCGATGTAAGAGACCGCGTCCTGCACGGTGCGGATCTTCTCCGCGTCCTCGTCGGGAATCTCGATTTCGAAGGCTTCTTCGAAAGCCATGACCAGCTCGACCGTGTCGAGCGAGTCGGCGCCCAGGTCGTCCACAAACGAAGCATTGGGCGTTACTTCCGCTTCATCCACACCCAACTGCTCCACGATGATCTGTTTTACCCGTTCTTCTACCGAAGCCATCGATTCCCCTCTCTTCTGACACCGCCGCGCAACTGCCGGGGGTGGCGAAACCCGTAAGTCTAAATTGCAGGCGCGAACCCTGTAAAGATTGCCTAAATTGCGCTCCCCTACAGATGCACACAAGTGGGCTCAGGAAGCGCCGGACATATGAAGCCCGATTCATCCTAATTGGTGGGCTTTGCAACGGTCAACGCGAGGGGCTGCCGTACTGGCCCGGGGTCCGGCTTAACCGAGTGCGAGAGGTTATTGTATGGGCAGCGGGTTGACAGGGGTGATGTTCAGTTTGCCGTTTCGATTGTCTACGGATACCAAACTGCGCTCGTCGATTCGCAAGGTGCCGGCGAGCCAATCCGGAATTGTGATCTTTAGATATGCGCCATCCACTCGCGATATCTCTTTGCAAAAGGGGTACAGCTGATCGCCGCCGGCAGCCAGGGGGATCACCAGCATAAGCTTTCCGTCGACCTTCTCGACTGGGCCCGTCAGGGACGTAACTTCATCTTCCATACTTAGGCTCCAAGAGCGGTCGAGCATCGCACCCGGCTTTCCAATGCTGCCGTGCTCGCAGTTGCTAGCCGCTACGCCATTCCTATACAACGCTGATTATGCGAGCCGTGGTCCAGCGCGTCACCCGCGCATCGGTAAAGGTCGATAACGAAATCATCGGCGAAATCGGGCCCGGCCTGCTGGTGCTGTTGGGAGTCGCACAGGAAGACACCGAAGCCGACGCCGACTATCTGGCGGAAAAGATTGCCGGCCTGCGGATTTTCGAGGACGATGCGGGAAAGATGAACCTCAGCGTGGTGGATACGGGCGGGGCGGTGCTGGCGGTCTCGCAGTTCACCCTATTTGGGGATGTGCGCCGTGGCAAGCGGCCATCGTTCGATGCGGCGGCACGTCCGGAACGTGCGCGAGAGCTCTACGAATATTTCGTCGAAGGCGTCGCGCGCGCGGGCCTGCGCTGCGAAACCGGTCGCTTCCAGGCCATGATGGACGTCGAACTGGTGAACAGCGGCCCGGTCACCATTCTGCTGGATTCAAAAAAGACCTTCTAACCTGCTAGGAGTGATCCAGCGAACAGGCATACCAGCGCCGCCACCAGCATGAACATCCTGACGGCGTGTAACCGGTCCCATCGGCGCTCCTGGGCCTGCCAGTCTGACGGCAGTGACTTGAGCTGCCATTTGGCGATGTGCGAATTCAGCGGGGCCGGCAAGATCACCGTATAAACGATCGTGACCAGCCACAGAATCGTCGCCGCCAGCAGTAGCCTGCCGGCTGTCGAACCAAACGGCGGCCCCATCCAGGCCAGCACAATGGTTAGCAGCGCAACCGCGATATACCAGAAGGGCATGACCTTCCAAAGAGGGCCGCAAATGCGCGTCGAACAGGCGCGTGGATGTCGTCAGGGAAATCTCGTAAGGGTGGGATGCAAGAAGACCGCAACGGCTCAACTCATTCCCCACCATCAATCCGGAAACAATCATGGTGAGTACCTGCAGTATTCTGTAAAGCATTTCTTAATTGATGCAGCGGACCATGGCGCGGGGAGCACGGCGCTGCTTCTACTTCCCGCTGTCCGCGCTGGGCGCCTCGTACGTCGTCGTCTTGCCCTTCTTTTCCTTGCTCACCGGCGTCGTCTCGCTGGGCGGATGACACGTCGCTGCCACCACTTCCACATCGGTCACCTGGAAGCGCCGCATCTCGGTCGTGTTCTTGTCCTGCGACTGGCGGCTGCGCGGCCTGCCACTGACCCGTCAACTTCACCTTGCTGCCGGAATTATTCTTCAGCTCGTCCGGGCCCAGGATCTGCACGCCCGTGCGGTAGTTCATATTCCGCAACACAAACTTGCCCTCCTTGTCCGGCCCCGCCAGGCACCCGATCAGCGTTGAACCCTTTGCGGCCGGTGGCTTCGTGATCTGGTCGCCGGTCGTGCGCGCTGTTATCTTGGATCGCGCTGGCGGCGTTGTTCCGCTGCTGCAGCGGAGTGTTTCCTGTCGGCGGTGGAGTTGTCGGTGCGGTCGCAGGCTCCTGTGCGGCGCACCACAGGCTGACGGCGAACACGAACATTGCAAGATAAATTTGCCGGCTCATCGCGGATCCTTTGTCCAACCAGATTATCTGACAATTCGACGCGCCGCTTGGGGAGAGAGTTGTAGGCGGGAGCTCGACGCAACATTCAGCGCCCCAGGGGCACGCAGAACTTCAGGAATGACGCTACCGGCGTCCACGCTGTTCTGGCGCCCCTGCGCGCTGCACGCGAGCTTTACTGTTTGACCGCCCACACCGAGGCGTTCAGGCAAGCCACCACGCCATCGATCACCTTGCTCAGACCGTCCTGAAACTTCTGCGGATCGACCACGTTCTTGCCCGCTACGCTGTCGGTGGCCGTCAAGGCCGAGTTCACAAAAGACAGTGCGGCAGCCTTCTTGGTGGCGCCGTTCTTCGCGCCAAACAGTTGTTCCTCAATCTGACACAATGTGGGACTTGGATCGAACGCCGAGGCGTTATGCGGCAGCAAAATGGCGAAAGTGAGCGATATCAGGACAGAAAAAAACCGCCCTGTCAGGCGGTGAGTGCTGGGCATGGCAAATGCCTCTCTTACGATATGAATTTTGTCTCCCACAGAGTGGGAGGCAGCAAAACCGAAATGGCCGGAGGAACACATGGCGACTCCGCCCAAACCAAAAACTTGCGTAGCGAACGATGCGAACCGCGATTCAGGGTTGCGATCATCCGGCCGGAACTATTCTGCCCGGCCGGCACCGTTTCCATGTCCGCTGCTGGCAATCCGCGGCTGCTCTCCCGGATGATGCCGCCGCACATACGCTTCCACGCTCTCCACGTAGACGTCGGCAAAGTCGACCACGTGCCGGCGCGACTGGATCATGTCGATGGCATCCTCGCGGCCGAAGCCGAGCGCCCGAAGCACCGCCAGTGCCATCATGGGTGCGCGATGCACCCCGGCGGCGCAGTGAATGAACACCCGCGACTCGGCATCGTCCAGCGCCTCCAGCGCAAACTCGACTCCGCGCCGGAAAAGCTCCGCCGGCTTAGGCTGAAAGTCATCGTCCGTCGGATTCCACAGCACCTTGACGCCGTAGGGCTCAGCCAGTGCCGTGTCGTCGAACTCGATCTGCATATCGATGACGTGAGTAACCCCGGCGCGCACCACCTCGATCATTTTTTCGTCGGTCCAGATGCCGCCGCCAACCGCAATGCGATTGGTCACCCAGGTCATGTCCATGCTTCGACTTTCTCCCTTGCTCTTACCGTCGCGACAGCGCCGGAAGGCGAACTTTTATTCTACAGGGCAAATCAGGCGACCTCGGATTCCGGCGCCTCGGTCGACGGCTCCAACCCGATCTTCTTGAAGAACGCATCAATGGGATGCACCATTGCCGGCTCGGTGCCGGGCGCAGCCATCTCCGCCATCGGCGCAGGAGCCGGGGCGGCCGCCGCATTCTCGTCCTCGGACGTAGGCAACGAGTACACCCCGGCGAAGTGAAATAGCTCTTTAGCGGTGGCCAGATTGCCCGTACTTGCGGCCACAATCAAGGCGTCGGTGATGCGATGCAGCGAAGCCCAGATCAAACGCTTCAAACTCTCCACCGTCATCTGCTTGGATTTCAGCGAAGAGAACTTTGCCGACGACCGGTTGCCTCTTGCGTGCGACTTCCCCGACAGTTTCGTGCCGTTCTTAGCTTTCTTCGCGACCAGCGTTTTCCTGGAGGCCGCGCTCCGCGACCCCGGTACGGGCGCCTGCTTCTTCCCAAAACCCCTGGAGCTTTTTACGCGTGCCATAGTATGAATCCTTGTGCCGAAGTGGCTTTACGGGTATGACTGCCCGCCCCGGACGACGTCGACTGCGCATCGGTCCATTCGGTGTATCGTGAGCGCAAGTGCCGTTGCCGGGGCCAGGGCAGAACGCCATGTCTCGCTCTGGAGGATGAGAGGGCGACCCTCAGCGATCACCCAAAACCGGCCAATAGTTATCAGCTGAAAACCGGCCAACGAGAATAACGTCCGGGACATTGACGCCCGCCGAGGCTTGTAGCCTCCGAGGGCATGGCCAATGTCTTGAACGAAGAGAAGAAACAGCAAGTTATAGCTCTGGGACGGCTGGGCTGGCCGCTGCGGAAGATCCAGCAGGCTACGCGCATCCGTCGTGAAACCGCCAGCCAGTACCTGAAAGCGGCCGGGATTGCGGTGCGTCCGTCCGGAGGCTGGGGGCGGCGGGCGGCAAAACCGGCCAACGAAGTGATCACCGACTTTGGCGCGGAAAAACCGGCCATCGCGGTGCTCACCGACCCCAACGGCAACCCCAACCGCAACCCCAAAAACCTTTCTACTAAGGGAAAAGCAAGAGCCACTTCAAAACCGGCCAACGAGGTGATTACCGACTCTGAGGTGATCACCGACCTCAAACCATCCCAACCAGACGAAGTGGGCGCTCTTGCCTCGCCGCCCGTGGCGTCTCCGCAGCGCAGTCCCAGCGCCAGTGCCTGCCATCCATACCGGGAGGCCATTGAGCTGGGACTCAGCCGGGGCCGCAATGCGGTGGCGATTTACCAGGACCTGGTGGATGAGTACAGCTTCGCCAGCAGCTACCAGAGTGTGCAGCGCTTCGTGCGCAAGTTGCGTGGCGCGAAAACTCCCGAAGCCCGCGTGGTGATCGTCACTGCGCCTGGTCAGGAAGCGCAAGTCGACTACGGCACCGGCCCGATGGTGCGCGATCCCGAAACCCACAAGTATCGGCGCACCCGGCTGTTCGTGATGACGCTGGGCTGCAGCCGGAAAGCCGTTCGACTGCTGACCTTCCGCTCCAGCACCCGCATCTGGGCCGAACTGCATGAACGAGCCTTCCGCCGATTAGGCGGGGCTACTCGTATCGTGGTGCTCGACAATCTGCGCGAGGGCGTGCTGGTCCCCGACATTTACGATCCCGCGCTCAATCCGCTCTACCGCGATGTGCTAGCCCAATACGGCGCGGTCGCCATGCCGTGTCGCATTCAAGATCCAGATCGCAAGGGCAAAGTCGAGGCCGGCGTCGGCCACGCACAGAAAACCCCGTTGAAAGGTCTGCGCTTCGAGAGTCTGGAAGAGGCCCAAGCCTACCTCGATCGCTGGGAAGAACGCTGGGCAGACACGCGCATCCACGGCACCACCAAACGCCAAGTCGCGGCCATGTTCGCCGAAGAAAAACCGTTCCTACTGCCGCTGCCCGTCGAACCCTTCCGCTATTACCAGTACGGCGAACGCATCGTGCATCTGGACGGCTGCGTCGAAATCGAAGCTGCCTACTATGGCGCTCCACCGGGCTGGATTGGACACCGGCTGCGAGTGCAATGGGATGAGCTGTTTGTCCGGCTACTCGATCCCAAAACCGGCCAACTGCTGCGCGAACATGTGCGCCAGAAACGCGGCTGGTATCGCATCCAGCCCGAAGACCAATCCAAGCGCACTCCGCTGCGCACGTCGCAACTGCTGTGGCGCGCCGGTCGCGCCGGTACCCACGTCGGCGCGCTCTGCGAGGCCATCCATCACCAGCAAGGAGAAGTCGGTGTCCGCCGTATCCTCGGCGTTCTCTCTTTAGCCAAGAAGTACGGCGCGGCTGCGGTCGATGAAGCCTGCGCCGCCGCGCTCGATATGGGAGTGCAGGAGTATCGCTTCGTCCGCCGCTATCTGGAACGCTGCCCGCAAGCCCCACTCAGCTTGCAGCAAGTCGATCCCCTGATCCGCGAGCTAGTACAGTACCGCGACTTCATCAATTACAAAACCAAGGAGATAGAAGAATGAATCTGATCGAACTCGATCGTGCACTCAGACAACTTCGCCTGGGCGGCATGGCAGCCGTGCTGGAGATCCGTCTGCGCCAGGCCCAAGCCGAACCGCTCGCCCCTATCGACCTGCTGTCGTGCCTGGTCTCTGACGAACTCGCCTTACGCGGCGAACGCCTGCTGGAGCGGCGCAAAAAGCAGGCCCAGTTCCGCGACTCGCACAAGACTCTCGACAACTTCGACTTCAACTTCAATAAGAAGATGAATCGCAGCCTGGTCTTCGATCTGGCCGCTGGTGCCTTCATCGCTCGCCACGAAGACGCCCTGTTTCTCGGTCCGCCCGGCACCGGCAAGAGCCACTTGGCCCAGGCCATCGGCCAGGCCGCAATCCAACAGGGCTATCGCGTGCTCTACCGCGAAACTTATACCCTGCTGGATGAGTTGGCCGATGCTACGCTCGATGGCACCCGCAAAGAACACATGGAGTTCCTGGTGACCGTGCCCCTGCTCATCCTCGACGATCTGGGAATGCGCAAGCTGCCGCTTACCGCTGCCGAGGAACTGCTGGAGATCATCATGCGCCGCTACGAACGCGCCAGCACCATGCTGACCTCGAACCGCCCGGTGGAAGACTGGGGCAAACTGCTGGGCGACGCAGCCGCCGTCAGCGCCATGCTCGACCGCCTGCTGCACCACGGACACGTGCTCAAGTGCGGCCCGCGCAGTTGGCGCACCAAAACCGACTTGCCACTACAGGAGGCGGCAGGGTAGAACATTCTCAGTCCTGGACGGCCAATCCCGTTGGCCGGTTTTGAAGTGATAATCGTTGGCCGCTTTTCAAGTGATCACTGAGGGGCGACAAGGCGAGAGGGGAAGCGGAGATCCGATTCTCTGCCGGATGCGGCCGTAGTTGTTGATTGTGCGGCGGAGTCCAGAAACACGAAAACCCAGCACTTGGCTGGGTCAGCTCTGGAACGTTCCGCATGGAGGCCGTTCCCGTTCTTCAACTCTGATTCCACTATAGCATATTCAGGGGTAGTTTTGGCACTAATTTAGCACTTTATATTTGTTTTAAATCAGCACTTTAGAGCAAAACTGTTGCGTTTTTAAGCTTGACATGGCTTTGCCTAACAATGCCGTCCTGCCCAATAATTCACTGATCTGCCCAAAAACCACATACGTAAGAGTCAATTCATCGCCTCTCATCAGATAGGGAGGTTGAACCGCGCCACGGCTCCCCGGAGTCGCGCATCTGTTCAAAAACCCGGATTGACGCCCGCATCTGCTTAATGCGGTTCTTCGCGTCCGTAATGGCCCAGTCCCACCCGTTTAGGTTTTGGTCGCGCTTTTCGACTCGCCTAACGGATTGCTTGTTGACATTTGTTTTGTGCATGTCTAAATTCCTTGTCTATGAACGACCCTTCCGACATATATCGAAAGCACATCGCCGCCGTAATGGAAGAGCTTACTTATTGGGCGAAGCTGAAACGTGATTCCGAACAGCAGATAGGAAAATTGCGCGCCTTGGTAATCGCCAATGCGAACATGCTCCCCGATGACGAAGAGCGGCGTGCATTTATTTCGCACGCAAACGAACTCGTCTCCCTTGGATTCACGGACTCTATTCGCGAACTCTTCCGCAAGGTATTCCCAAGGGGGCTGACTCCAACGGGGGTTCGCGATGGCTTGGTTGTTGAAGGATGGGACTTGAGCACTCAGGTCAATCCGATGGCGTCGATCCACAGCGTAATTCGCAGACTTGTGGCTGCCGGAGAAATAGAACCGAATGAGACCGAAAACGGGAGCTATCGGTGCAGATTTGGAGAAGTCCAGCTTCCCCCTGTCAGTCGGAAGAAATGATTTGAATTCGAGCACCGAGTGAGGGGCCAACGTTGTCGAGGCGTACCCCTCACCCAGTGCGATTAGCGGAGGAATGGCTCAGTGGTTGATAGCGGTGGTCTGCAAAACCACTGATCGCAACGAGCCGTGACAAGCGTAGAAGCGATCCGGGAGTTCGAATCTCCCTTCCTCCGCCAAACTTTTTAGAGAGCAGTCATCGCGCTTTGGGCGCGAGTTTTCGAGGCTTATTCCAGTATGGAGATTTGCACTTTGGGCAAACTCTCGGCTCTCCCACGGTACCCTTTCGGGGAACCCATGCATGGGAGCATCGGTTACATTTATACCCCTTTTGCGTAATGCTAACCAGTCCCATGAGGCAAAGGTTATACCAGCTAGTAATATACTGTCAAGTGATATATTTTCCTTGACAAGTATATACCTAATTAGTAATATACCTCTCAGGTAAGCGAGATTCTTATGGAAGACCTGAGAGAGCAACGCGGAATCGTACTGGCGGCCACGAAGCAAATTCACCAACACGGGGATTGCTGGATTGTTCCGTCGCAGAGCGGCAATGGAGTCTATGCAGTCCGCCATCTTGCTGAAACGAACCCCGAATGCTCTTGCCCTGACTACGAGGCGCGCCGCCAGAACTGCAAGCACATCTATGCAGCGATCTTCGTATCGCGGCGTGAACGCAATGCGGACGGCAGCACTACGGTGACCGAGACCATAGCCCTCACGCAACAGCGCACTACTTATCCTCAAGCAGTGGCCTGCCTACAATGCCGCGCAGACGAACGAAAAAGATAAGTTTCAAGCCTTGTTGTTTGATCTGTGCCGCAGCATCGCCAAGCCAAACGAGAAGAAACCCGGACGCCCTAAGTTGCCGTTGTCTGATGCAATATTCAGCTCCGTATTCAAGGTTTATTCGACGGTGAGCGGAAGACGCTTCATGAGCGATCTGCGCGAGGCGCAAGGGCAAGCGGATTCATCGCCAAAACGCCCGCACTACAATTCCATTTTCAACTACCTTGAAAACCCGGATATTACACCCATCTTGCGTAGCCTTGTAGTCGCAGAGCAGTAAGCCTCTCAGCGCAGTTGAAACCAGCTTTGCCGTGGATTCGTCCGGCTTCAGCGTCGTCGCGCTTTACCCGCTGGTTTGATATTAAGTACGGCGAAGCAACGCGTCAAGCAGGATTGGGTGAAGTGCCACATAATGTGCGGCGTCAAAACTCACATCGTTACCGCCGTTGACATTCGAGGAGATGTACACGCACGACACTCTGGCTGTTCGCACCGATGGTCGAAACCACAGCCAAGACCTTCACTGTTTCGGAAGTCTCGGCAGACAAGGCTTACGGCAGCCTGTACGAACACGGACGCCGTAACGAAGGCCGGCGGCACTCCGTTTATTGCTTTCAAGGGGTCGGCCACTGGCAAGGCTGGCGGAACATTCGAGCAGATGTTCCATTACTTCATGTTCCAGCCGGGAGGAGTTTCTTGCAGCACTATCACAAGCGCTCGAATGTCGAGTCCACGTTCAGCATGATGAAGCGGAAGTTTGGCGACTCGCTGCGCAGCAAGACCGATGTAGCGATGGTCAACGAGACGCTTTGTAAGGTGCTTTGCCATAACTTAGTGGTGTTGATCCATGAAACCTATGAACTTGGTATTGACCCAGTTTTCTGGAACTAGAATTTTCCCCTTACCTTCGGCCCTTCGTTGTATTCTGCTTTGCGTTTTCCCGTGTGAAAATTATGCGTCTCTTGCTAGCGACTCTGCTGTTCCTATCTCAGTCTCCAAACCCAGCACTTCCACCCAGTAACAATAATGTCGGGAAAATCAACACACACCGCGAAACACAGCAGGAACAGAAACACCCAGATAATTCCTACCAAGAGCCTTCCATCCGCGAATGCATAAGGTGCCTTTACGAAAGCACTCCAACACATGAGGGTGAAAATCGAGGCCCATACGACCCCGCGAAAGACAGGCTTTATCGTTGCTACCTCCGGTTCACTGTCATTGGAGTCATGGGAGGTCTGATCGGAATTATCGTCTTGATTTGCCAAAGCATACTGCTCAGAAAAAGCACAAAGGCTAGCATGAGCGCCGACCGAGCCTATTTGCTGCTCACCGGAAAATTCAAGATGATGGATGAAAGAGGGACTCGCCCCTACGTCCCATTCCGACTTGATAACGTGGGGAAAACCCCAGCGATATTGGTTGCGGCGCGATACGAATTGCAAATCGCGAACCAAGACAGCGATATCCCGCCGGATGTTTCGATATATGAGTCCGACAAAGCCCCGCAACCACTCCTTCTTCCGCGAGTGATTTCCCGCTGGCGACGGGAGAAAACAGAGATGCGGGCTGCCAACGGCAATGGCCTGCCCGATATTTTGTACCAAGTGGAATATTAGTGTAGCGCAGCGAGTTCGCTACTTATCCCGCCGCAGTCAGGGGTGTGGGAAAGTGGAAAGTGTTCTTTGCTTTCCAGTTTTCCATGCCCCGTATTTGCTTGCCTCTGCTGGGTTGCTGGTGCCGGTGGTCGATAGCCTAGTGAAGAGTGTGGCCTCACCGTGTTGTAATAGACGCGCCAACGTTCCGCCAGCACCTGCACTTCTTTCAGCGAGTAGAAGATTTCTCCGTTCAGAAATTCGTCGCGCAGCTTCGAGTTGAAACTCTCACAGTAACCATTTTCCCAAGGCGAGCCCGGTTCGATGTACAGCGTCTTCGTTCCTACGTCCGTCAGCCAGTTCCGCAACTTCTGGGCTATGAACTCCGGGCCATTGTCCGAGCGAATATGTTCCGGGATTCCGTGCTCGATCATGGCGTCGGCCACAACCTCGATCACGTTCCGACTGTTCAACCTACGTCGAGGACGGATCGCCAGGCACTTCCGCGTGAACTCGTCGATGAGATTCAGCATGCGTACTGTCCTGCCGTCATGCGTATAGGTGCTGACGAAATCGTAGGACCAGACATGATTGGGCC
Organism: uncultured Acidobacteriaceae bacterium; assembly: GCA_963698845.1. Lineage (GTDB taxonomy): Bacteria > Acidobacteriota > Terriglobia > Terriglobales > Acidobacteriaceae > Bog-257. The sequence goes on along the minus strand of CAVOSH010000001.1, from coordinate 1,336,236 downwards.
GCTCCGGCCGCAGCCGTACGCACGACCCGTCGTTGAGCCACAACCGCCCTCGTGGCTTCTGCTTCTGCGGAACCTTCAGCCCTTCGCGACGCCAGATGCGTTCTACCCGATCCTTGCCCACCGGCCAGCCCGCTTCCCGCAACAATGCGGTGATGCGGCGATAACCGTAGCGGCCATATTGGCTAGCCAACGCGAGAATGGCCCGGGTCAAAGCATCTTCATCGTCCCGTTGTGTCGGCTGGTAGCGTTGCGTGCCCCTGGGCTGATTCACCAGTTGGCACGCTCGCCGCTCGCTGATCCCATGCTCTTCCCGCGCATGGCTCACCGCACAACGTCGCCGTTCCGGGCTTAGAAGTTTCCCGAGGCGATGTCCTTCAGCACCAGCTTGTCCAGGCTCAGCTCAGCCACCAGCCGCTCAGCTTCGCGTTCTCCTGCTCCAACTCCTTCAGCCGCCGCGCCTGGTCTACTTGCAAACCGCCGTACTCCTTGCGCCAACGGTAATAGGTTTGCTCCGTGATCCCAGCTTCCCTGCAGGCTTGCGGCGTCAGCTTCCCATTCGCCGTCCCCACTTCGATCTGCCGTAGCAAACTCACGATCTGTTCCGCCGTGTGTTTCTTCCCTCGTGCCATACCAAGCTCCTCTCATACCAGTTTGCCTCATCTCCACTGGTACAAAATTCGCCGGGCACTCCAGTCGGAAGTGAATTGCGCTTCTTTAAAGCTGGCCCCGCGAAATTCAATTACCCGAAGCGGAGGTGGAGAAAATACAAGCTCAACTACAGGCCAAAACTTGGCCGATAATCCTGACACCGCAATCAACAACACTGCCCAAAAAATCAGAAAACTGCCCAATAACTCAAGGGTTTCGCCCCATTTTTGGGCAAAGCCGCTTGACATGTAAATTTTACGTTATTTTACAGAGATTGATAGTATCGCTATTGATTTTCGGGGTCGCCCGAAGGCCTAGCCCCGACAAGGGTAGCGCAACTCCTTCAGTCCCAAGCGGAAAGCTGGTACGCGTAAGGCGGATAAACCCGGCGCATCAGCTGACAACCAGCCAAGATCCGAACCCCCGCCTGCGCCGGCTCGATCCTTCCGCATAACCCGGAAGACGACGCCGTCAAGACCTGTCGATGCGGGATCCTCTCACCGAACCGCGTACCCGCCGTCCACGGGAATCATCACGCCGGTGACAAAGTCCGAAGCTGGCGACGCCAGGTACACGGCGGTCCCCATCATCTCGTCGGGTTTACCCCACCGGCCCGCCGGCGTTCGTGCCACAATCTCGTCGTTCATGGGCATGGAGCGGACGGCCACCGTCAGGTCCGTCTCAATCCAGCCCGGTGCAATCGCATTGACTTGGATATTGTGCGGGGCAAGCTCGATGGCCATCGACTTGGTCAACTGCAGGATCGCGCCCTTGGCCGCGCTGTAGGACGGCACCAGCGCCGATCCAAAATACGAGTACATACTGCCGATGTTGATGATCTTTCCGCCGCCACTCTTCAGCATCGCGCGCGCGGCGAACTTCGACAGCAGGAAGACGGCAGTGAGTTGGGTCGCGATGACGCTATCCCAATCTTCCGCTTTCTCGTTCAGCACCCCGCCGCTCAACACGGCGTTGCCGGCGTTGTTCACCAGGATATGGAGGCCGCCAAGTTCGCGCTCCACTTGCTGAAGCGCCGGCTCCAGCGCAGGCCGGTCCGTAACGTCGACCTTCAACGACATGGCCGGCACGCCGATGGCCTTCAACTCCGAAACCACCTGTTGGCTCTTCTCTTCATTCCGCGCCAGCACGGCGACGGCAGCTCCCGCCGCCGCCAAGCCAAGCGCAATGCTGCGGCCGATGCCGCGATCGCCGCCGGTCACCACCGCGACCCGGCCGGTCAAGTCAAACAGCCTAGGCTTTGTCGTCACTCGTTCCTCTTCCACCTGTCAGATTTTTTCTGCCCAATACGAATAGCAGATGTTGGGTCAGTCGGATCGGGTTCAAGTCGTCTTGGGTGGAGCACGCCTTCAGGCGTGTCAGCTACAGCCTGGCGCAAACCGGAGGCGTCATCCCGAGCGGAGTGAGCCCGCGACGGCGAACGAACGCTGTCGAGGGACCCCTATCGTCAGCAAAATCTTCGTAAGAGTAGCGGCTCTTCCACTCTTCACATCAGGCTGATGGTACAAGTCAGCGTGTCGCCGCACTGCTGCTTGTCATACGTCACCTGTTGGGCAGCGCACAGCTTCAGCATGGACGCGACCGCGGGCTTGGCGAAGTCGGTGTTGACGTCGCGTAGCACCACGCCCTTCAGATCGTTGAGCAGGCGGTTCCAGTCGTCTGGAATTTTCGTTGTGCTCAGCAGCTGCGCCAGTTGCTGCAGGTCGTCGCACAGGTTCATGAAGTCCGAACTCGCCAGGCAAAAGTAGTTCAGCCTGAGCTGCACGTCCGGCGGCCGCCCTTCCCAGAAGGCTTCGCCGGCTGAGGCGTCCCCGCAATGCCGGCGATCGGCGAGCTTCGCTCCGGATGCGCCGTTCGATGCCAGATTCCACTGCTGCCAAGTCGTGTAGTTGTCCGGCGCATATGCCAGATTGAGCTGCGACACCGCCGCATCGTGAAACACCTGCCAGTTCCTGGCATCGGCTGTCTGATCCACCGGAGGCTTGTTGCCGTTGTACGGCGAGCACGTCAGCTTGCCATACGCCGACGACTCCAGAACGCAATTGAGGTTCAACGTTCCCTTGGGATACGCCGCCGCAAACTGGCGCAGATCGTCCGCCGCCGCCGCCGACTGCGGACCCGGCGACAGGTATCCGGGAATCGCGGCCAGGTGTCGCGCTTCGTCACGGTTGTTGGTTTCGCTGAGCTCGATCTCCAGCTTCACATCGGCGGGCTGCTTCGACTCGGCCTCGGCGACAAAATGAATGCGTGCCTTCTGCAGCATCTTGTTCATCGTCGAGTCGCTCTCCTCGCCCACGTCGAACAGGAAACGCAGGTTGCCCTCGTCGGTGACAATGGCCTTGGTCTTCTGAAAATAACTGGAGACATCCTGCGCGTGAAAAAAATTGAAGAACGTAACGCTTGACGGTGAACGAACGATTGAGGTTGCTGCAAACGCCGGAACCCGGCTCCAGTTTCAAGCCGCCGGCGCCCACCGCCGATTGCAGATTGCCCACGCAGAAATCCTGCCAGCTATTTTTCAGCGCCGCTAGATCGTCGAGCGTGACCCGGTATTGCGCGATCATGGTCGTCATCCGACTGCGCGTCCCAATTCGCCGCCAGCCCGGCACCGCCCTGCACCGTTTTGTCCATCCACCCACACAGCTTGTCGTTGAGCTTGCCCTGGAGATCGCCACACAACGCCGCCGCCTGCTTGCCGCCCAACCCGTGGGTGAAGCCATCGACTGCCGCCTGCAGCTTCTGCTGGTCGATGCTCAGCGACGGTTCGGTCGTAATCGTGACCTGCGCGTTGATACCCACGCCGCCGCTCACGTCGTTTTTGCGCGCGCGCATCAGGTAGAGGAACGCGTCCTTCGCATCCAACTTCTGCACGATCGCCGTGAAGTCATCGGAGTGCGTGAGTCCGAGGTTCGCGCTCGCCCCGATGTCGACCGTGCCCGACGGCAGCGCCAGTGTCGCCTCTCCCTTGGCGCAACTGTCCAGCACCGTCTGCACGCTGGGTGCGCTGAACTTGTACTGTCGATACCGTAGCTCAGCTTCAGGCCGTAAGACATGCAGCCGTTGAAGGTGACCTGCGCCAGATCGCCCGGCTCCATCTCGACGGCGCAACTCGGCTGGAAGGGGAAAACAAAGTTGTTGAACGACTCGGTGATCGCGTCCTTCAGCAGCGTGCCGCATTTGATCTTGTGCGCGAAGACGAAGTTCGCGCCCGCGCTTCCCTTGGCATTGCCGCAGATACCGAGCGCGCCCACGCTGCCCGCGCCGCTTACGTTGCCGGTGATGTTGAACGACAGCGACAGCTTCACGTACACCGAGCCGCTGTAGTCGCCGGCGGGCAAGCCCGTCTTTGAGGTCGCATCGAGATTGGCCAGGTAGTTAAGCGCGCAGCCGCTGCTCAGAATCTCCAGCCCGCACCCGGCGCTGCCGCTCAGTCCGAAGCTGATCCCGGTCGAGTTTTCCAGGAGCCGTCCTGCGAAAGATTGAAGCTGAGCTTGCTGCCCTGCGGCATCTTCTCCACCGCACCGTTCCAGTAGGGAGCGGTCTCAGCGGCAAACTTGAACATCGGCATCGCCTGGCCTTGCAGCAGGCTCTTGAGTTGGCTGGCGCTGGCCAGATCGGAAAGCTTCAGCGAAAAATCGAGGGACGGAACATCACCTGTGGCCACAGTGCCTCCGGGATACGTGTCTGTCAGGTGTAGAACCCGGAGGCAACGATGTCAAGTGTGGCTTTGGAAATGGCTTCAGTTCGCAATTAGGTGTTGAAAAACAGCCTGTTCAGCTTAAGCACCGGTAAGACGATGCGGATCTCTTCAAATCGATGGTCTTCAAACCGATTTTGCACCAATCCGGCCAGCATGTCTGTGAATTGAAGTCCGCGGCTGTTCTTACTGTCGGTGGGCTTAGAGAGTAGGGCTGTTCTTACGTTCTTTGTGAACCAAAGCTCGATCTGCAAGTAATCAACCAGGCTGCTTCCGCTCTCGACCTTGATGGAGCGTGGATCAGGAACCAAGGTCACTTCTTCGTAAGTCGCCATCCGGTCGAGCCAGGCACAGTCTAGTCATAAAGTTATAAAGCTTGTTCGGGTCTTTGCGTATGTGGTGACCAACATTTTCTTTCTTTACGACCATTGCATGCAGATAAATATCGGGATATTTTCGACAGAGCCTGAGCGCGGATTCGGCAAATTCCCTTCGCGGAATTGGCGACATGTCTGCCCACTTCTTTTCTTTGTTCGGATTCCATTTGAACGTTTGGTATAAGTCCGCAACAACGCGATTCGGGATGTGCTCTTTTCCCTTGGGAACACACAACGCTGCCAGAGTCAGATAACGGCTGGAGCCGCCGTTGCGATAAGGAGCATCAAACTTGAAACCCAAGTCTCCGCTCTCATCGAGATAGATTGTCGATTTCAGGAGATGGCGCTCCGCCAAATAGAAAAAGCTCCTTTCGGAGCTTTGAGAGAATCCTGTTTGGGATGGCCCCTGAGTCCGATGCGCTTACAGCGCACTTACGATACCCCTTGCAGGACGTCGCGGTTTCCTCAGGATTTACCCATCCGCCTATATAGATTAGGCCTCTTATCCGTTAGTTGCAACCAACTTTACAAAACTCAAAGTTCCTTTGTTTGCAACTAACTCACTCTTAGCTCTTGTTTCCCATGGCAAATGGCGGCGTCTTCGAGACCGCGAACTCCGATACCAGATACGATACTGCCAGGGCCGAGATCGACGTGGCCGCAAATTTCGCCACGATGTTCCACGGCAGCGGCCTGACCAGCAAAGCCAGCGGCGGCACGATCACCATGTGCACGCAATAAATCGCATACGAATTTCTCGACAGATTGCGCCACAGCTTCGACGAGCGGTTCAGAAATTTCTGGAACACTGCGATCAGCGCGAACACTGCCGCCAGGCAGAAGGCGCAATGCAGCAGGTCATTCCCCGCACGATAGCGCAGCTGATCCAGTTGCAACCCGAATCTCAGCTTGTACAGCATGAACGCCGTGCCCAGCACCAGGCTCAGCGGCAGCCAGGTCGCGATCCGCGGATTGTATCCGTTCGCGGTGAACCAGCGCCGGCGGTAGCCATGCACTCCCAGCGCAAAGTAAAAAATGTAAAGCGAGAAGCGTGTCGGCTGGATCACCAGCAGATACGAAACCGGTACCCAGGCGTAATCGTTGACATGCTGATTGACCGCGAGAAACGCCACGAACGTCACCGCCACGAAGCCGGGGAAGAGCCAGCATGACGGCCGCCCTGTATCCGGCTCCAGCCATTTCAATTGCTCGTTCGCCGAGCGCGTGATCATCAGTCCGAAATAAAACAGCAGCAGCACGCCCAGAAACCAGAATTGCGCCTGCTCGAAGTAGGTGCTGAAGAACGTGTGCGTCCAGAAGTGCACGTACGGTGGCGGCGTCTTCGTCCGGCTCAGCCAGATGAAGTAGGTCGTGACCGGCGCGAAGAACAGCGTTCCGACGACCCACGGGATGCCGACGCGCTTCAGCTTCTCCCGGGCGAACGCCTCCTCGCCCTTGCGCAGCAGCGAGGGCAAGCCGAAGTATCCCGCCAGCAGAAACATTACCGGCATGATGAAGACGTCGGCGACCATGACGAAGCAGAAGAAGCCCAGGCTCTGCTTGGTGTCGACCACGTACCACCAGGTCGGCGCAAACAGCATGTAGCTCATGGCCGCGTGGAACACTACTACCAGCACGATGGTCAGCGAGCGCAGATTGTCGAGAGCAGCAAGCCGGCCGGAACTGGGGATGAGCGGGCGGCTCTGATCGATGGCGTGGTCCTGAACGGTGACGACACTCATATCAGCAGTATCTATCGCCGCGTTGGAGCGCCGCAGTGACGGCGCCAGGAATTCGACTGCGCCGGTTCCCGGGCCGGAACTTGCGCCGGCGGTGACGCACCCATGGCCGGCAAACTCGCGGGGCTGCGGAAGCCGTTGCTTCTTCCGGCTACTTACGTTCTAATACTCCAACGCTGAGCAGACCTGCTTTTCGTGTCTCTCCAGAGAAATTCCATTGAGGTGTTTTGATGTTCATCACCCGGACGCGCCGTTGTCCCGCATTTCTTGCTCTCGCAATCTTCGTTCTCGCCCCGCTGCTTTCGCAGGCCGGCGAGAAGCAGGCCCCCAGCTCTCCGCAGGATGTGCTGACCTATCACAATGACAACAACCGCAGCGGCTGGTTCTCCGCCGAAACGCAATTGACCCCGGCCATCGTGGCCAGCAGCAGCTTCGGCTTGCAGAAGGTCATCCTGCTCGACGGCCGCATCGACGCCGAGCCCCTCTTTGTCTCCGCCCAGAGCATCGACGGTCAGGGCGTTCATGACGTCGTCTACGTGGAGACCGAGACCAACAGCATCTATGCCTACGACGCGGTCAGCGGCGCCATCCTCTGGCATCACGCAGTACGGCATCCCGGTGCCCGACGGCGTCAAGAACGGCGACGATAACGTTTTCCCGGTGATGGGAATTCTCAGCACGCCGGTCATCGACCGCACTGCCGGGCTCATGTACTTTGTCGCCGACAGTTTCGGCGGCGGCGGAGACAACTTCCGCCTGCATGCCGTCGCGCTCAGCAATGGCCGCGACGCCGTGCCTCCACAGCTCATCCAGTTCACCGAATCGCTCTCCGACGGAACCATCTGGACCTTCAATCCCAAGTATCAACTGCAGCGGCCCGCGCTGCTTGAGGCCAACGGCAGCATTTACGTCGCCTTCGGCAGCAACGGCGACATCGTTCCTACGGTTTCGCGCGGTACGATTCTGCGCTACAACGCCGCCACGCTCTTGCCTATGACCGGAGATCTCACCGACCGGCTGACGCATCCTCAGTCGAACTATTTCCTGTCGTCCATCTGGCAATCGGGATATGGGCCTGCGGCCGATGCCGGCGGCGACATCTTCTTCTCCACCGGAAACAGCGATCCCAGCACCCCCAGCTATTCGCAGTCCTTCAACCGTCCTGACAGCATGGTGCGCCTCTCCTCCGACCTGCTTACGCTGAAAGACAGCTTCACCACCTACAACTATTTCTCGCTCGACGGGTATGACGCCGACATGGGGGCTGGGGGCTTGATGATTCTGCCCGATCAGCCGGGCTCGATTCCGCATCTCGCCGTCGCCGGCGGCAAGGATGGCCGGGCTTTCCTGCTGAACCGCGACAACCTGGGCGGCTACGTTCAGGGTGGCCCCGACAATGTGGTACAGACCATACACATGGGCGCCTGCTGGTGCGGGCCGTCTTACTATGTGGGATCTGACGGTGCGGTACACGTCATTACCGGCGGCGGCAATGGCGTGACCAGCTGGAAGCTGCAAACCTCGCCCACCCCCCAGCTGGTGCAGGAAACCTCGACCGGGCAGGCGGCGGTGAACGGCCTGCCCGATGACGGCGGCGTGATGCCGGTAGTGTCATCGAACGGAACCACGGCGGGAACCGCGGTGGTGTGGTTTGTGCAACGCCCCTCGCTCTCCTCGGACGTTAATCCCGGCACACCGGTAACCCTGCAGGCCTATGCGGCCACGAACCTCGCTCATCCGCTGGTCTCGATCCTGGGTGGCACCTGGACCCATGCCGACAACAGCAACGCCAACATCGTGCCCACCATCGCCAAGGGCCGGGTCTATGTCGCCAGCAACATGCAGTTGCGCATCTACGGGCTGAGCAACCATCCCGACGGCGCGGTCCATGATCCCGTCACGCCGTCTGTGCCGCAGACGATCTCCTGCCCGGGAAGCATTGCTGCTTCCGCGGCCGTGAGCGGCGCGGCGCAGGTGCATCAACTTTACGGAACGGTCTGCGAAGCCAACGGCACGGAATTGAAGCTGGCGCTGCGCAGCGGACGCGCGGTGTCGATCGAAACCGGGACGGACTTCAACTCGCGCCGCCCGGTGCTGCTCACGCCCGGACGTCCGGTGCACGTTACCCTGACGATCGACAAGGCCGGCACAGCCCACGCGCAGAAGATCATGCCTTCGCATGCGATGACGACGCAGACTCCGGCAGATCGATAAGGCACTGTGAGCTGGTGAGGGAAAACCCCAGGTCTCGAAAATCGCGAGACCTGGGCACCCCGATCTCATCTTGGGTGGTGCGATCTTGGGTGGTGCGATCTTGGAAGTGTGATCTTGGTTGGTGTCATCCTGAGCGCAGGCGGCCCGTCGTTGGCCGCCGGAGTCGAAGGATCCCTACCCCAACCAAGTAGTGTGCAGGAATAGCGGTCCTTCGATTGCGTTCGACTGCTTCGCAATCTCGCTTCGCTCAGGATGACAACCTTGTCGGGGGGATCGTGCGTTCCTGGGTTGGCGAGGTGCTAGTCGCTAGCTGCTAGTCCCTAGCCGCTGCTCTCACAGCTTCTGCAATCTCTGCACATCGCGTACGCCGGCAATCTTTCTCACGCCGGTAACAATGCGATCCAGATGCTTCAGGTCGGCGATGTCGGCGACGATCTCCACCGTCGCGTGCTCGGCTTCGGTCTTGGCTTCCATGTTGCGGATGTTGGTGTTGGTGTCGCTGATGACGGTGGCAATCTGCTTCAGCATGCCCGGACGGTTGTCGCAGGCGACGGCGAGTTTGACGGGATAGCCTTCCTGACCCTTCGGCGTCGCGCCATCTTTGCCCCACTCCACGTCGATGCGCCGCTCCTGCTCGAACATCAGGTTCAAAACGTTGGTACACGATTTGGAATGCACCGCGACGCCCTTACCTCGCGTAACGTAGCCGACGATCTCTTCACCGCGAATCGGGTTACAACACTTCGCGCGATAGACCAGCAGATCGTCGTGGCCCTTTACCTTGATGGCCGAACTGTCGCCGCCAAAGACGCGCCGCACTACGCTGGTAAAGCCGCCCGCGTCGCCGTTTTCCGGTTGCGCCGGCTGATGGCCGGAGAACGACTTCGCCTCTTCCGGCGGCACCAGTTTCGCCAGAATGCTGCGCGCCGAAAACTTGCCATAGCCGATGGCAGCCAGCAAATCGTCGGGCTTCGCCAAACCATTTTCGTTGGAGACCCGCATCAGCTCCGCGTCGCTCAGCGACTTCATCGCAATGCGATACTTGCGCGCTTCTTTCTCGATCAGCTTGCGGCCAATCTCGATGGCGCGCTCGCGCTGATGAACGTTGAGCCAGTGCTTGATCTTCTGCCGCGCGCGCGACGACTTGGTGAACTGCAGCCAGTCGCGGCTGGGATGATGTCCCGGCTGCGTAAGAATCTCGACGATGTCGCCGGAGCGCAGCTTGTAACGCAGCGCCACGATGCGTCCGTTCACCTTCGCACCCACGCAGGTGTTGCCGACCTCGGTGTGCACGGTGTAGGCGAAGTCCACCGGCGTGGCGTCGCGCGACAGCACCACGATCTTTCCCTTCGGCGTGAAGGTGTACACCTCTTCCGGGTAGAGATCGATCTTCAGCGTCGCCAGGAATTCGCCGGAGTTCTTGATGTCGCGCTGCCACTCCACCACCTGACGCAGCCACGCCAGCCGCTGCTCGTCGCGCGCCGACACCGGGCCGTCTTTGTACTTCCAGTGCGCGGCGATGCCCTCCTCGGCCATCTTGTGCATCTCTTCGGTGCGGATCTGCACCTCGAAGGCGTGCCCTTTCTCCGAGATCACCGTGGTGTGCAGCGACTTGTAGAAATTGTTGCGCGGGATGGCGATGAAATCCTTGATGCGTCCCGGCACCGGCCGCCACTGGTTGTGAATGATGCCGAGCACGGCGTAGCAATCGCGTCTCCGACTGCGTGATGATGCGCAGCGCCAGCATGTCGTAGATCTGATCGACCGAGATGTGCTGCCGCTGCAGCTTCTGCCAGATGCTGTACAGCCGCTTGATGCGCGCCTCAACCCGCGCCTGAATTTTGTTCTCCTTCAGCTTCGCTTCGATGACGCCCTGCACCTCGGCCAGAAACGCCTCGCCTTCCTTGCGGCGCGACTCGATGGCGTCCTTCACCTGGTTGTAGGAGATGGGATCGACATACTGGAACGCGAGGTCTTCGAGCTCGCCGCGAATTTTGCCCATGCCCAGGCGGTGCGCGATGGGCGCGTAGATGTCGAGCGTCTCGCGGGCAATCTTCTGCTGCCGCGCCGGCGACAGAAATTTCAGGGTGCGCATGTTGTGCAAACGGTCGGCCAGCTTGATGAGCACGACGCGGATGTCGTCCATCATGGCCAGCACCATCTTGCGCACGTTCTCGGCCTGCGCCTCTTCCGACGAGGCGAAGTCGATCTTGCTGATCTTGGTGACGCCCTCGACGATGTGCGCGACCTGCTCGCCGAACTCGGTCTGGATCTCGTCGATGGTGACCGAGGTGTCTTCGACGGCGTCGTGCAGCAGGCCGGCGGTGATGGCCGTGGTATCGAGCTGCATCTCGGCCAGAATGGTGGCGACCTGCAAGGGATGCGCCAGGTAAGGCTCGCCGGACTCGCGCGCCTGGCCCTTGTGATGCTCCAGCGAAAATTCGTAGGCTTTCTTGATGGAGGAGAGATCGTCGGCAGGGGCGGTAGGAGCGGACTTTGCGCAGGAGATCGCGGAAGCGGGTGACCGTCAGAACATTGGTCGCGATCTGTTGGCGCAAAGTCGCCATAACCGATTATACGCGCTCCGACTGACAATTTTGAGAGCCGGTGCCAGGATTCGCGTCCTCTTCTGACGCAACCTGGGATTGCGGCATTGACTCTCGGACCCAGTTGCGAATGAGAACGCTGGACCGCAGTTTTACGTATAGAATTAGAAAGCCGTGGGGACGAATGCGCGTCTTGATCAGCGGAGCTTCGGGATTGCTGGGAACGGCGTTGACGCGCGCGCTGCGCAGCGACGGTCACGAGACGCCGGCGCTGGTGCGGCGCGCGCCGCGCGACGGCGAGGTGCAGTGGGATCCGCGGCAGCCGCTCGATCCCGCGAAGCTGGCGGGCTGCGATGCGGTCGTTCATCTGGCGGGCAAGAACATTGCCGGGCGCTGGACGGAAAAGTTCAAGCAGGAAGTGCTGGAGAGCCGCGCCGCTGGCACGCGAACGCTGGCGACGGCCGCGGCGGAAAGTTTCCGGCAAACCGGGCAGCCGCGCGTGTTTGTGTCGGCGTCGGGCGTTGGCTACTACGGCAATCGCGGCGACGAAGTTCTTACCGAAGAGAGCGCAGCGGGTGCGGGGTTTCTGGCCGAAGTCTGCAAGCAGTGGGAGGCGGCGACCGATCCGGCGCGCGATGCCGGAGTGCGCGTGGTGAACCTGCGCATCGGAGTAGTGCTGGCGCGCGATGGCGGCGCGCTGAAGCCGATGCTGCTGCCGTTCCGACTCGGCCTGGGCGGACGAGTCGGCAGCGGGCAGCAATGGTGGAGTTGGATTGCGCTCGAGGATGTGATCGGCGCGATGCTGTTGTCGCTTGCAAAATGAAAGTCTGCAGCGGAGCGGTGAATGTGGTCGCACCGTCGCCGGTGCGCAGCGCAGAGTTCGTGAGAGCGCTGGGCAAGGCGCTGCATCGTCCTACGATTTTTCCTCTGCCGGAATTCGTGATTCGCGGCGTGATGGGCGAGATGGGTGAGGAGTTGCTGCTGACCTCGGCGCGAGCGGTTCCGGCGAAACTGCAAGCCGCAGGATATAAGTTTCGCCACGCCGATCTAGACGACGCATTGCGGGCAGCTCTGAAGTGATCCACACAGGGTACATCCGGGGCACCCGGATTACCGTGGGGACGTACATTTCATATTTGCGATTTTCCTTCGCCCAACCGCTCAATTTCCAATCCGATGTCCGCAGCGATTCGTATTACAATGCAGCCACCAGAATCACTCAGGGTTCGAGGAGGTGTTCCATGGGCCCCTCGCAAAACAGTGTTTTTCTCACCGGCGGAACGGGCTATATCGGCTCGGCTTTAGCCACCGAACTTCTGCGGCGCGGCCATCGAGTGCGGGCGCTGGTGCGTCCCGGCTCCGAGCGCAAATTGCCGCAAGGCTGCGAAATCGTTCATGGCGACGCCTTGCGCGCGGACACTTACGCGCCCCAGATCCACTCCCGCGATACCTTCGTGCACCTGGTCGGCGTGGCGCATCCCAGTCCGAAGAAGGCCGCCGAGTTTCAAGTCCATCGATCTGGAGTCGTGCATGCAGGCCGTGCAGGCGGCGAAGCGGGCGCACGTGCGGCACTTTATTTATCTCAGCGTGGCGCGTCCGGCGCCGGTGATGCAGGAGTATCAGGCGGCGCGCGCGCAGGGAGAGCAGTTGCTCATGCAGAGCGGCTTGCCGGCAACGTTCGTGCGCCCCTGGTATGTGCTGGGCCGCGGACATCGCTGGCCTGCGATGCTGATCCCGTTGTATGCTCTGGCCCGCCTGATTCCCGCTACGCGCGGCGGCGCCGAGCGGCTGGCGCTGGTCACGCTCCAGCAGATGGTGCGAACGTTGACCTGGGCGGTGGAGAATCCGGCGGTAGAGATTCGCGCCCTGGAGCCGCGGCAAATCAAGCGTGGCTTTGGAGAACCGGCGGCAATCCGCATGGCGGCGTCGGCCTGAGCGCAGGAGGCATCCCTTGAAAGCAGCCGTCAAGAAGGCGACAACCAAGACACCTGATCCCGAAGAGCAGCTGAAGGGTTTCCTCGACAAGTTCGATCCGGAGAACCAGGCGCTGATCCGCTCCGTACGCGCGGCGCTGCGTAAACGCCTGCCCACGGCGCATGAACTCGTCTACGACAACTACAACTTTTTCGTAATCGGCTATTCTCCGACGGAGCGGCCCAGCGACAGCATTATTTCGATGGCAGCCAACTCCCACGGTGTGGGACTGGCGTTTCCATATTGCGGTGCGAAGCTGCCGGATCCGCACCAAGTTCTACAGGGATCGGGCTCGAGCAACCGCTTCGTAAGGCTGGAGTCGGCGAAGACGCTGGCGCGTCCCGAGGTCGCGGAACTGATCGACGCTGCGGTTGCCATCTGCAAGCCGCTGGCGGAGAGCGGGCGCGGCCAGCTGATGATTCGCTCAGTGTCGACGAAGCAGCGGCCGCGGCGGAAGTGAACAGTTGTCGGTTGGCAGTTGTCGGGTCAGCGCTTCGAGTCCACCATCACGGAAAATCCGGGTGCCCCATCCTTCTCGCCCGCTTTTGGCGAGAGGGTGGGCCGGCTACTTCAAATGCACGGCGGCCTCAACCGCCTTCAGACCCGCGCCCTCGCGCAACTTCGCCACCACCGCCCCATACTTCGGCTTGATGTCATGACATGACGGATCGCAGTACACGCCCTGATGCGTTTTATCGGTCGCAGGATCGGGCATGGGCGAGGCCACCGCGGCGTCGCGATCAGCTTCCAACTCGCGCTCCACGCCCTCAATCAATGTTTCATTCTCCGCGGCGCTGAGCCACTTCTTCTGGTTGACCAGGTAGTTCTCAAAGCGCGCAATGGGATCGCGGGCGCGCCAATACTCAAACAGCTTTGCCGGAACGTACTGCGCCGCATCGTGAATGGCGTGGCCCTTCATGCGCATCATCTTGGCTTCGATCATCGTCGGCCCTTCACCGCGCCGCGCCCGCTCGCAAGCTTCGTGCGTCGCATCATAGACCTGGCAGGGATCGGTACCGTCCACAATCACGCCGGGAATGCCGTAAGCAATCGAGCGCTCGGCCAGGTCCTTCACCCGGAACTGCATGTCCGCGGGCGTGGAGTAGCCCCACAAATTATTCTCCACCACCAGCACCAGTCCAAGATTCTGTACGGCTGCGAAATTCAAGCTCTCATAGGTGACGCCCGTCGATTGTCCACCGTCGCCGACGTAGGTGAGGGCCGCAACGTTCTTCCCCTGCAGCCGCGCGCCCAGGCAGACCCCGGTCATCACGCCGATCAATTCGCCCAGCATCGAAATGGGCGCGCACACGTTGCGCTTCTGAAAGTCGCCGAAGTGCGAGGACGCGTCGCGGCCCCAGGTGGGCGAATCGCCCTTGGCCATGTACTGGCGCATGATGTCGGCAGCGGTGAAGCCGCGCACCAGCATCGCACCCTGGTTGCGGATCATCGGCCCCAGCCAGTCGTCGTCGCCGAGCGCGTAGGCCGAGGCGCACGAGCAGCCCTCCTGGCCGAGTCCGAAGTACACGCCGCCCACCACTTTGCCCTGCTTGTAAAGATTCTCCAACGCAACTTCCATGCGGCGGTTCAGCAGCATCCAGCGATAGATCTGGAGGCACTGCTGGGGCGAGAGATATTTGGAATCGCGAATCGGCGGCGCCGCGGCGCTCAGGTCGCCTTCGATGCGGTACTCAATATTCGAGCCCTCGCCCGACATGAAGATGCGGAACTCGGGTCTCTCCAGGCGATAGTCGGGAATGCTGTAGCTGCGCAGGGACGAGTCCGCTGGCGCGGCTTGCATTTGATCGCCGTTGCGCGATTGCTTCGCCGACTTGTCGGCGTTGGTGTCGGTCGGCTTGGGCGAGCCATCGGCCTGCTCGTCGGGCGCGGGCGTCTTCGACGGCTTCGCCGGAGCGAGCGGAACTTGGTTCGACTTCTTATCGGAGCTGCTGGAATTAGGGCGCTTCTTGTCAGCCATAGTCGCAGAAGCAACGATAAACGCAGCGCCGGAAGGAGGCAAGTTGCGGCGTTAAGCAGGCGGGAGGGTGGCGGGAGCCTCTTTTGACGACGCTCCCATAAATATGGGAGGATAACTCCATGAAGACGACCCTGGAAATTCCCGATCCCATCTTTCGCCGCGCCAAGTCCGTAGCGGCCCAGCGCGGGATCCCGCTCCGGGAGTTTGTTACCGAGGCGGTGAAGGACAAGCTGGCTGGAACCAGCAAGGCTGCGGACAAGCCCTGGATGGCAGCTTTCGGTAAACTGCGGCGTTTGCGCAAAGAGACCGCCCGGATCAATCGGCTAATCGGCGAGGAGTTCGGACAGGTGGAAGCCGAGGACCGGCTGTGATTCTGGACACGAATGGGCTTTCCGCTCTCGCCGAAGGGGATAAACAGCTTGAACCTATCCTCCAGCAGGCAAGCGAACTTTGCATTCCCGTGGTTGTCCTGGGCGAATACCGGTACGGCATTTCACAATCCCGGCATCGCCCGCGTTACGAACAGTGGCTCGCCGAATACCTCCGCGCCTTCAGGATCGTCGACATCGACGAACGAACCACACTCTCCTATAGCGTCATTCGCGGTGAACTGAAACAGGCGGGAACACCGATTCCTGCCAACGATGTTTGGATTGCTGCCCTGTGTCGCCAGCACTCGCTGCCGCTGGTCAGCCGGGATCGCCATTTTGATGCGGTATCGGGAATCAACAGATTGTCGTGGTGACTCGACTGTTTCCCAGCAGACCGGAACCGTGCCGGGTGCCCCAGGGTCTCGCCCTGAGCTTGTCGAAGGGTCTCGCGGTTTTCGAGACCTGGGGTTTTCCACCCATGAGCCATCGCATAGGATCCGGGGCAGGTTCAATGCAGCCGTAGCGGTCCTTCGACTCCGCGTCCGCCCGCCGCAGAAAGCGCGGCGGAAAAGCAAGAGCGCGGACGCTACGCTCAGGATGACAATCCGTTGGAAGGGTCGATCTCTTACAAAGGGCGAAGAGCGAAAGGCGAAGAGCGAAAGGCGATTCTCCTACACCATCTCGCTGCCATCGCCATGCAGTCGGCGCAGTTCTTTGGGAGCGAGCGCGGGCGTGTCCTGATTCGCCGGAGCGGCGTTCGCCAGCAGATCGTCCAGCGACTCCAGCCACAGCATCTGCGCGCCGAAGACCCGGCCGAAATTCCGCGAGGCAGCCGTCGCCACCTCATCCATAGTTAAGGACTTCTGCAACTCTCGTTCCATCGAAGTTACCGGCTTGTTGGCAATCCCGCAGGGCACGATCATGGTGAAGTAGTCCAGATCCGTCGACACGTTCAGGGCGAAGCCGTGCGTGGTCACGCCGCGCGAAATGTGTACCCCGATGGCGGCGATTTTGGCCTCGGGCTTATTGCGCAGCGCGTAGGTCCACACCCCGGTCAGTCCCTTGACGCGCTGCGTGCCGATGCCGTAGTCGCCGCAGGTGCGGATCAGCACTTCTTCCAGGCGGCGCACGAACTCCACCGCGCCGACCTTGGGATCGAAGCTGCGCAGATCGAAGATGGGATACGCGACCAGCTGTCCCGGCCCGTGAAAGGTGACGTCGCCGCCGCGATCGATCTCGTGCAGCTCGACGCCGCGTTGCGAGAGAAACTCGGGCGAGGCCAGCACGTTGTCCAGGCTGGCGTTGCGGCCCAGCGTAATGACCGACGGATGCTCGAGCAGCAGCAGCGTGTTCTCGATGCGGGTGGCCTTGCGCAGTTGCAGCAGCGTGCGCTGCAGCTCGAGCGCCGTCGCGTAAGGCACCCTGCCGAGATGGAGAACGTGGATAACCAAGGAAGCCGTCCGCTGTCTTTCCGCCTGCCGTCAGCTCTCAGCTTACGGCATTTCCATTGAAGGATATTCGTTTTCTTGTGGGATTTGATGATCACCGAGGCGCCCGGGACGCAAGAGGTCAGCGCGCAGTTGCGGCAGCAGGAAGGTGGGATCCGGTGCTCAGGGCAGGCCTTGGGGCACCCGGATTCCTGCGATAGAGGTCCTTCGACGGCGCGTCCGCGCGATTCGCAAAGGATGCTGAATCGCAAGAACCATAGCGGACGTTCCGCTCAGGAGGACAAGCTTTTACGGTAGCGGCGCATGATCCGTCGCCGGCTTCTCTGCCAACGCTGACGCTGTAGCCTCCCACCCAAACAAAAGCCGCCGCGACCTTTTGATCGCGGCGGCTTGGTTTCGAGGAATGCCCTGGCTGTTTAGTTGGTGTCCGGCTTCATGCGGTTTGGCGGGATGTTATCCAGCTCGCCGCGCTGCCGCATCGGATGATCGGAGACGATGCCCGGAATCGGCTGCTCGCCGGCCGAGCTCACCGTCTGTACCAGCATGTCGTCTTGGGTGAAGCCCCAGTCCAGGGTGAAAATCGCCTCGTGGAAGGTGCTGCCGGTGGGCGCCGTCGCCCAGGCATAGATCGGGAAAGCGCGGCCTCCGGCCGGGAAGACCGTGGCTACGTAGTCGGCTACCATCCTGCCCGAGAAGGTATTGGGCAGCCAGCTCAACTGCATCGGGGCTCCCAGCTGGCGTCCGGGAGTCCAGGTCTGTCCGCTGTCCTGGCTCATGGAGAAGCCGGCGGTCAACTGGCAGCTGTTCCCGCAATTTGAGACGGGGTAATAGTAGTAGGTCATGCCCATGTGAATCGGAATTGCCCGAGGTATTCGAGTCAATGCCCATTCCATTGATGAAGTGGTCGACACCGCTGCCGATGGGATCGAGCGGAATGCGCACCTTCGCGCTCCAGTGCACACCGTCGGTCGAGCTGCTGAAGACGATGTCGTTGGCTGTGCAACCGCTCTCAAAGCTGCAGTCGGGCCAGGAAAGATAAACCTTGCCGGAGCTGTCGATGGCGGACGAAGGCAGACCGGCGCTGCGCAGGCCACCGGATTCACCGTGGCTGGGGGCGTTGGCGATGCTGACCGCTGCCGTCCAGCTCTGGCCGCCGTTGGTGGAGACGAACGACGACATGCCGCCGTTGAAATCGGCGAAGGGCACAACCACGGTGCCGTTAGGCTGCACCACGGGGTTGCCGCCGATTCCGTAATCGGTGCCCTGCGTGTTCATGGGCGTTCCCCAGGTGAGGCCGCCGTCGGTCGAGGTGCTCATGTAGAGCAGGTCGCCCAGGTCCGGATTGTCCCACTCGACATAGCAGTTGCCATAGTGCGGGCTGGTGGGCGAGTTATCGCAGGTGATCCAATTCTTGTCGGCGTCCTGGTTGGTGATGACGTAGATGGGATTGTCCCAGGTAATGCCGTTGCTGGAGCGGCTGACGGCCACGGTATCGAAGTTGCCGATGGGCAGGGTGCAGATGAGCCACTTGTGGTACTTGGCGTTGTAGGCTACCGCAGCATCGCTGGCTGCGGAGTTGGGCCCACCGCCCTCCCACTGTGTCAGACCTGGCAGATATCCCTGGCTCCAGGAGATGCCGCTGTTCAGCGAGGTGGCAAAACCGATGTCGGCGCCGCCGCCGCCAAAGACGCGCGCGACCTGGAAGGCCGCGACAATCACCACTCCATTTGAGGCCGCGCCGGGTTCAACTTCGGTCATGTGTTGACTGGTGGAATTCGTAAAGCTGTCCTGGCTGATCTGGCGGTAAACGCTTTGCGCGCTGGCCGAAACGGCCGCGCCGGCGCCCAGGGCCAGACCCAATCCAAGGGTAAGTATCGTCCGGCAGTTGCCGCGACGAGAAAACAATTGCAGTGATTTCATCGAAGATTTTCCTTCTTGGTCAAGCTGATGTTGACAAGACAATGACTTGAATTTTGCGCTGGAGCGGAGGAGACGATGGCCACCGTCGAGGCGCTAAAATCGTATCGTGCAGGGTATTCAATGTCAACGGAAACGATAGTAGATGCGAGGGTTCGAGCCATTCTAGTTCCGCTTTTGGACAAGCAGCGGCCGCTAGTAACACTTTGTTTTGCCGCAATCAACCAGCAAGTGTCCACGCCCGGTCAATCAAAGCGTCGCTTTATCGCGTGCTACACTGCGAGGTTCTTACACAAGGGGAAGACTTCGTGCGACGCTCGCTGCCTGTTCCACTCCACTCCATCGTGTGTCTTTTTGCTCTCCTGACAGTGTTCGCCGCGCCCGCCGTGGCGCAGCGTACCGTCACCAACGATGCTGGTAGTGGGCGCAAGATCGTGCTGCACTACAACGCCGCCGACCAGATCACGGAGACCGACACGCTCGGCCCCAACGGTGAAGTGCTGGAGAAGGACCTGCTGCTATACCGTCCGAACGCTTATACCCCGAATAATCTTCGCACCTCGTACTGGCCCAACGGCAAGCCGCACAAGATCACCGAGAACACCTACGACGACAACTCGAATTACCTGACCGAGTACATCCAGGTCTTCGACGAAGCGGGCAAGCAGATTGGCGGACACAAGCTCACGCACGATCCCCTGACCAACGTCTTTCATTGCGCCGAGTGGACCACGGCGACGCAGAACTACGTTGCCCGCGAGTGTCCGGAGGGCGAGGAGTCGGAAGGCGCGCCCGAGACGGTGAAGAAGTTCACCGAGCAGGAAGTGACCCAGCAACTGGAGCGCGCGCGGCAGGCGGCGAAAGCAGCGCCGGCTCCGGCTGCGATGTCGGGACCGGGCGGGGCAACCAAGGTTAAAGAGGTTGGCTTCATTCTGCCGTCGCACGTTCGGCCGGGCGAGCGCGTCTCGGGCAGCGTAGTGGAAAATCCCGCTGACTACGAGAACATGCCGCAGCTTATCGTGACGCGTTTTGCGCTGCCGTTTGGCGCGGGGCAGACCGCTACGCTGGCCGGCTGGTCCGTGGAAATTTCCGGCGAGCCGCCGCAGCCCGCCGATGGAACTATCGCGCTGACCATTCCGCCAGGACAGGTGGAGCTGGCGGTGATGTTTCGCGCTGCCGGAAATGTCGGCGCTCCAGTGTCGCATGCCATCCCCATCCCGCGCGCTACTCGCGACAAGAGCAAAGCTGCCGCAGGATGGCTGGCGCCCGCGACCTGCATGAAAGAACAGGTCTGCATGGTGCACGGCGTGTTCACCGGCAACAGCAACAAAACGTTCGCGGCGCTCGAGAATCGTCCGGCAAGAATTCTGGCCGAGACTACGACCGCCGCTTACCTGGCCGTTCCCGCCAAGACCGATACCGGGCCGCGTCCGCTGGTGATTGCCGAGGGAGCTAAGGCGATCGCGTTTCCGATGGTGATCAGCTCCGCAAGTGTGCAGCCCGACACGCGCACCCTGAAGGCCGGCGAGCAACTGGTGGTCTACCTCCAGATCGATGGCGCCGAGGAGTTACCGGACGGCGAGTGGCGGCCGGGCAACTTCCCGCCATCAAATCTTGGGCTGGCACGCCAACTGGTTCCGGGATACAAGGTGCCCAGCGTTAACCAGAAGGAAGAGCACGAAGCCGAGGAACGTCGCGAGCAGGCCGGGAAGGCGAAAGGCAAGCCGGGCGCGGCTGAGGCGGAGAATGACGAAGGCGAGGGCGGCGAGATCCTGCTGGTGGCGAAGGTGAGCTCGTCCGACGGCGTCAGCTTCCGCGGCGCGAACAATGGCCTGTATGTTTTCCGCCTGCACCGCGACAGTTTTAAGATGGGCGCGTTCAAGTACAAGTTCATCGCCGGCAGTCTGAAGGGCGGCAGCTTCCAGGTGCAGACGTATCTGATCCCGATGCTGGCTCCGCAGCCGGGTCAGGAATTCGCCATCAACCCCAACGCCACCGCCCAGTGATTTCTGCCACGTAATTCGGGGCACCGGATCTACCCGATGTTTGTTCTTGCTGAGACAGAGACTCTCGTCTTACGCTAGCGGCTGAAAGTTTCCGAGCAGCCGCTCCCCTTCTCGGACAATTCCTCACATTCAGGTATCGCGATGAATCTTCGCATTGCGCCCGTTCTGCTGGTGGCTTGCCTGCTAATCTCTGCTGCTTCGCTTTACGGGCAACAGCCTTCGCCGGCGGGGCAGCCGGCAACCACGCTATCGACGACGACGGAACTGGTTCTGGTGCCGGTGCAGGTGAAGGGCAGCGACGGCAAGCCCCTGCTCAACCTGAAGCAGGAAGACTTTGTCTTGAAGAGCGACGGAAAGCCGCAACCCATCAGCGTCTTCGAAGAGTCGCGAGCGGCCGCGCCCCAGCCGCCGAGTCCGCAGCCGGCGGCGCAGCCCAACCAGCGGATTTACTCCAGCGTCCCTGACGGCGGCATGCCGCAGCAGTTGATGATCATCGCTATCGATCTGGTGAACACGCCGTTTCTCGAGCAGGGGCGCGCCCGCAAACAGCTATTGAAATATCTGTCGGAAGATTTGCCCACGCAGCCCTTCGCGCTGGTGGCCATCACCAAGTACGGATTGCGGCAGATCCACTCCTTCAGCTCCGATCCGGCAGCGCTGGCCGCCGCACTGCGCCGCATGGAGGTCAGCACCACCAAGGACGAGATGCAGGAGGTAACGCTGGACACGCTCGGCTCCGGCGATCAAAACCAGTTGCAGCAGGCATTCAATGAATCGCAAATTTACGGCGCCTACGCCACCAAGATTGCAGCGCAAGCGACCCTGACCGGGCTGCAACAAATCGCCCAGGCTTACGCCGGAGTGCCGGGACGCAAATCGGTGATCTGGCTGACCGGGGGACTGCCGATGCTGCTGACCAATCCGATTGCAGGCGGGGTTGCCGGCGGTTCCACCGGCGGTCTCACCGGCCTCGACACCGACCTGGTGGATCGCTTCCAGGACACGTTCAGCGCGCTTAATACCGCTAACATCGCCATCTATTCCGTCAACCTGAACGGCTTGAGCACCGACACTCCAAACTTCGCGCGCGGCAACAGCTACGGCGGCGGTAATCGCGGCGTCACGCTGGGTGCTTCACAAAACATCAACGGCAGCTATCGTGGCATGGGCCACCCGCTGGCCGACGATCCCACGGAAGGCATCAAGCTGCTGGCCAACAAGACCGGCGGCAAATGGTGTACGGCGATGACCGAGTTGAAAACCTGCATCGACCAGGCCGTGCAGGACAGTACCAGCTATTACCTGCTCGGCTTCTATGTGCCGCAGAGCGATCGCAAGCCGGGCTGGCACAAAGTGGAAGTGAAGCTGGTGTCGGGACGCGATCAGGTGCGCTCGCGCCCCAACTATTACCTGGCGCCGCAGACCCAGCCGACTACGAAGCAGGTGGGGACAATGATTCGCGATGCCGCTGCCGCCAAAATTGACTACACCGGGTTGGCCTTCACGGTGGAGCGGCTTCCCGATGATGCTGCCGGAGCGCCGACCGCGAAGCTGCGGGTGCGTGTGCCGGCGAGCAGTATCGTGACCCCCTCCGGCGATCAGAAGACGCTGGCCTACGACATCGCGGTGGTGCCGCTGACGGCCAGCGGAGACGTGATCAGCAACATACGTTTCACGCACCTGAACTTCACGCCCGAGCAGACGGAAAATTCGCTGGCGCACGGCTGGTCGGTCAACGAACCGTCGCCGCCGCTGGCCTCGACCGCAGCAGTGAAGTACATCATCCGCGACAGCGGCAGCGGACGCATGGGCTCGGTGATCGTGCCACTGCACACCAAGTCCTGGCGGCTGTGATCACCTAGTTCGGATGCCCCGGGTCTCGCGGTGTTCGAGACCTGGGGTTTTTCGTCATCGGCTGTGACTCGTGGGCAGGAAAGCTTCGAAGCCGGGATAGCGGTCCTTCGGCTCCGCGTCCGCCCGCCGCAAAGAACGCGGCGGAGAAGCAACGGCGCGGACGCTGCGCTTGATTTCATAACGACGTTGGCTCGATCGGCCGAGTACTCTGAGTTTGTGTAAGACCAGGGGCTCGGGGAGGGAGCCAACGCGATGTTGATTATAGGTTGTGATTATCACCCTGGGTTTCAGCAGTTAGCGATTTTTGATACGGCAACCGGCGAAGTGAGCTACCGGCGCTTGCCGCGGGCCGAGGTAGAAGAGTTTTACCGGGGCCTGAGCGAGCCGGCGCTGGTGGGCATGGAAGCCTGTGGCTTCACGCTGTGGTTCGAGGAGCTGCTGGCCGAGCTGGGTCATCGGCTGTGGATCGGAGACGCAGCGCGGATTCGAGCGGCGGTGGTGCGCCGGCAGAAGACGGACCAGCGCGATGCGGATCACATTTTGACCTTGCTGCTGGAGAAGCGTTTTCCGCGGCTGTGGGTGCCGACGGCGGAAGAGCGCGATGTGCGGCAGTTGCTGTTGCATCGTCATGCTCTGGTGCGATTGCGGACGCAGGTGAAGAATCAGTTGCACGCCATCGCGCTGAATCAGGGGCTGCAGAAAAAACGGCAGCTATGGACGGAAGCCGGGCGGGCGCAGTTGCAGAAGCTGGAGCTGCGACCTTATGCGGCGCAGCGGCGAGCCGAGTCGCTGCTGCGGCTGGATGGCTTGGACCAGCAGATCCGGGAGCTGAGCCGGCAAGTGGTCGCTGAGGCGGACAAGCGCAGCGCGGCTCGGCTGCTGATGAGCCATCCCGGAGTAGGTCCGCAGACGGCGCTGGCCCTGGTGCTGAGCCTGGGTCCGGTGGAGCGGTTCAGCAATGCCAAGAAGGTAGCCAGCTATGTTGGGCTGATTCCTTGCGAGCACAGCTCGGGAGGCAAGCAGCGGCTGGGACACATCAGCAAACAGGGGTCGCCGCTGTTGCGCTTTCTGCTGGTGGAAGCCGGCACAGAGTGCGGCCCGCTACGATGCCGAGCTGAAGCGCATGTATGTGCGTTTGAGTTTGCGGCGCAGCCGGGCGCAGGCGAAAGTGGCGGTGGCCCGGCGACTGGCGACACGGTTGTACTGGATGCTGCGCACGAGTAAGAACTATGCGCAGCTGCTGAGCAGTGGTGCAGGCGAGCCCGAGTCATCCTGTGGCACGGTTTAAGAGCCGAGCGCTTGAGTGAGCAGCCTGCCTCCCGCCGCTGCGAGGCGGGAGTTCGAAAGCAATCATGGCGGACAACGCCGAATAGATGGGTGGCGAAGCTGCTGCTTTCGCCCGCAGATTGGAGACGAGCCCCTGGTCAGGAAGTTTCCATGAGAGCGAACTGGCGCATCTTTTGTGCGTCGCCGCCCCCGTATGCCTTGACAACGCCAACGTCGTTATAGACAGGATGACACCCGGTACGAATGCACGTCGCTAGCGTAAGTCCGGGTGCCCCCGGTCTCGCGCTTATGCAAATCGGAGGATGGGAGCGGGTTGAGTCAATGCGTGGAACGTGCTGAAGCTTAAGGAAGTCGAGAGTTATTCCTCGTGATGGAAAACCCCAGGTCTCGAAAATCGCGAGACCCGGGGCACCCGAATTACGTGGTCCAGGTCGTTTCCTAAGACTTCCCTCGTCTATTTTTTCTTCACATGCGCCAGCACCTCTTCGGCGTGGCCTTCGGGCTTTACCGGCGAGAAGATGTGCGCGATCTTACCTTCCGGATCGATCAGAAACGTGCTGCGTACGATGCCCATCACCTTTTTTCCGTACATGTTTTTCTCTTTCAGCACGTCAAACTTCATGGCGACTTCTTTTCCAGCATCGGCCAGAAGGGTATACGGCAAGCCTTCGTTTTCCTTAAACTTGAGTTGAGCTTTGGAAGTGTCGGGCGAAATGCCCAGCACCACCAGCCCAGCCTTCTTCAGTTTGCTATATGCGTCGCGGAACCCGCGCGCTTCAATGGTTCAGCCGGGCGTGTTGGCCTTGGGATAGAAGAAGAGAACGACGTTCTGTCCGCGAAACTGCTTCAGCGAAACCGGGTTTCCGTTTTCATCGGGCAGGGTAAAGTCGGGGGCTTTCGAATTGATATTCATGACGCACTATCTATACCGCAATTCGGGCCGTCGGGCCATGGTCATGCTGCTGACGCTGGGGCTCCTGGTCCCGTTTTGCGCCGCGCAGGTGCTGCAGGACCACACCCGTAACCAGCAGCCTCTGCCGACAAACGACTCCAAGATCAACGCTAAATCGAAGAAGCGCGGCCCGCGCGCGCTGGCCGTGGTTGAATTTCTGCCCGGCGGCAAGGCTCGGTTGATCCCGGTCGCGCTCTGGATCGACGATCACTTCTACGACGCCAGCCTGTATGGCGCCAATCCCGCACCCATGGCGTTGGAGCCGGAGACAGTTTACGAAGCCACCTTCTACGGCGATCCCACGGGGCTGTTCACCGTGGAGACTCCCGAGCAGGTGAAAGGCAACTGGGTAGCAACTGGCCAGTGGAAGCCGCACCTGGAGATGGACGAAAAGCTGGCGCAGCAAAAAGCCAAGCAGCCCAAACCTAAGCCTAAGGGGTACGACGCGAACGACGATCGTCTGGTGTTGAAGCGTGGCAGCGATTCGTCGGCGTCGCCGCAGAGCGGCAGTGGGAGTTCCGCTTCGCCGCCGAGCGCGTCGTCTGGATCCGGGAGTTCCGGCCCTGAGCCGCCCGACCGGCCGATCCTGAAGAAGACCGAGCCTGCGCCTGCGCCCGACTCGACTGCAACGACTGCATCCTCATCGGCTCCGAGTCCGACGCCCCCCAGCACGGCTTCCACCGATGAGAACGATCCCAATCGCCCAGTCCTGCGCCGCGGGCCTCAGCCGAAGCAGAGTGCGGTGGCGCCGGTGGCTCCTTCGGCAACCGGCAAGCAGATCGCTAGCGCGCAGAATGCGCAGGGCAAGCTGGTGACCACGACGGCGGAAATCGGGCATCGCTCGTATCCCGCCATCTCCGATGCCGGCGTATATGAGACCCGCTCTCTGCTGTACTCCATGGATACGGCCGAGCGCAACAACAAGTCGCAGCAACTAAGCGCCCTGGCCATGGAGGAGATCGGCAAATTTGTTGCCAAGCGCAAGACACCGGCGTTGCCAAAAGGGACGGCGATTTCGGATTACGATTTGCGCGCTTACGATCTGGACTTCAGCAACTCGCCGACCTTCGTGCTGACAGCGACGCTGCCAGTCCAGGGCGCGAAGGCGTTACGCGGCGGCGAGTTCGACTACTACGTCACCGTGGTGGCGCGCGAGGACATTAACGGAACGCCAATCAAAATCTTCAGCCTGGTCAGCGACAGCAACCATCTCGACGCCTTCCCGCGGCTGGAGATGATCGATGCGGTCGATGCCGACGCCAACGGCCGGGCCGACTTGCTCTTCCGGGAACACTCCGATAGTGGCGTCAGCTACAGCCTCTATCGTGTCTATCCGTATGACCTGCAGAAGGTCTTTGAGGGGGGTGCTTCGCAGTAAGCGAGAGGCGCCCCCTGCCCCCACCAAAGGACTAGGATTGTGCAAAACTCCCTAGCTTTGTTGCTGCCTGAGGAAGAGGCTGAAAAATCATCCGGAATTTTGACATTCTCGATATGTGGTTGATTTCATTGCCTCTGTAATGTGCAACGGCACCGGGGCAAAGTGTGTAAATGACTGAAAAAATGGAGTGATCCAAGCCGAGGGGCACGTATTCCACAAAGTTTTCCACAGAACTGAGGAATTCTTAAGTGCCAGATTGCTAACCCCTTGTTTTCTCTAATCTTCCCGATTTGAGACAGCGTGGGAGTCCCCCAGTGTAGGGGTAAATTTCCGGGTGCCCCGGAGCTTCCCACCCCTCTCGCACCACGCGCATCCCACCCATTACGTTCCCAAGCATCCACTCATCACAAATTCAACCCGCAATTTTTGGAGGAATATATGGCAGACAAGCAGCTTCAAGGTCTTCGCGTGGCAATTCTGGCAACCGACTTGTTCGAGGAAGCAGAGCTCATCGAGCCGCGCAAAGCATTGCAGGATGCCGGCGCGCAGGCCGTCGTCATCGCGCCCAAACCTGGCGAGATCCAGGCCGTGCAGCATGACAAGAAAACGCAGAAGGTAAAAGTCGACATGACCCTGGACGAAGCTCGCCCCAATGACTTCGACGCCGTGCTCCTGCCCGGCGGCGCGATGAATGCCGACGCGCTGCGCATGGAGAAGAAGGCGCAGGAGTTCGTGAAGAACATCGACAACGCCGGTAAGCCGATCGCGGTGATCTGCCACGGCCCTTGGCTGCTGATCTCCGCCGGTTTGACCGAGGGCCGCCACATGACCAGCTACTACACCATTCAGGACGACCTGAAGAACGCGGGCGCGCAATGGGTGGACGAAGCCAGCGTGCGCGATCGCAACTGGGTGAGCAGCCGCAAGCCCGACGACCTTCCCGAGTTCAATCGCAACCTGCTCGAACTGTTTGCGGAAGAAAAAGAAAAAGGAAAGCGCGCAGCTTAGTTCAGCCCCACACTCGCGTAAGTTCGGGTGCCCCGGGTCTCGCGGCTTTCGAGACCTGGGGGTTTTCGTGATCAGCTGATACTCGTGGGCCAGGAAAGCTTCGAAGCCGGGGATAGCGGTCCTTCGACTCCGCGTCCGCCCGCCGCAAAGAACGCGGCGGAAAAGCAACGGCGCGGCCGCTACGCTCAGGATGACACCCGCAACAGAATGCACGTCGCTAGCGTAAATCCGGTTGCCCCGGAGCCTGCCCTGAGCTTGTCGCAGGCTGGTGGCCCACGTTCGCCCTTCTGTTGGGCTAACGTGGGTCTCCGCTATGATGGGAGATAGCACCAAGCGAGCGACCGCCTGCCCGTGAGCTCACACACCGCCGACATCACGTTCAGCATCCGCGACTACCGCGCCGCCGATTTCGATCGCCTGTGGCAGATCGATCAGCTCTGCTTTCCGCCCGGCATTGCCTACACGCAGATGGAACTCAGCGGCTTCATCACGCGGCGCAATGCCATAACCCTGGTGGGCGAGTTTCAGACTGGTGCGGCTGACGATTCCATCGCAGGCTTTGTGATTGCACATCCGGTGCGGCGGAAATATGGACGCATCCTCACCCTCGACATCCTGCCCCAGGCGCGCCGCTTCGGATTGGCTACGCAGTTGATGAACGCGTCCGAAGAGCGATTGCGCGCGCTGGGCTGCAGCGAGGTCTACCTGGAAACCGCCGTCGATAATGAAGCCAGCGCTGCGTCTCTATCGCAAGCTGGGATACGAGGTCCTGCGCACGTTGCCGGAGTATTACTCCAGCCACGCACTCGACGCCTTCCAGATGGGCAAGCGGCTTGCTGACAGCTCGTCGGCCTGAAGGCCGCCTGGCTACATCAACAATGCGACTTGGATGACACGGTTGAAGCCGTGCCCTTCACATCCAAACGCTGGCCGCTTTTTCGGGCGGGCTGGGTAGTGGCTGCGGCGCATGCTAAAATCGGCGCTTTCCCAAGCCCCGGTTCTCCCGGTTATGGCCGCATCCCGACCCACAACTTCGCAGCCGCCGCTCCGCATCGCCGTCGATACCGGCGGCACCTTCACCGACTGTGTCTGGCTGGAGCGCGGGAAGCTGCGCATGGCCAAAGTCTTCTCCACCCCGGCCGACCCGTCGCAGGCCATCGCCGAGGCGCTGGCCCTGGCCAGTCCCGCGGGTAGCGTCATTCTTCTGCACGGAACCACGGTCGGCACCAACACGCTGCTGCAGCGCAAAGGCGCGCGCGTGGCCTTCGTTACCACCGCAGGCTTTGAGGACACCATCGAGATCGGCCGCCAGAACCGCCCCAGGCTTTACGATCTGACCTTCGAGCGCGTGCCGCCGCTGGTGGAACGCAATATGCGCTTCGGCGTTCCGGAGCGGGTCGCGCCGAACGGCGAGATCCTGCAGAAGCCCTCGCGCGAAGATCTGCAAGTGCTGGCTCGCGATGTGCACACCAGCGGAGCGGAGGCGATTGCCGTCTCGACGTTGTTTTCCTTCGCCAATCCCGAGAACGAACGCGCCATCGGCCGTGTGCTGGACGAACTCGGGCTGCCGCTCTCGCTCTCGCACATCATCCTGCCGGAATTTCGCGAATACGAGCGCGCCAGCACCGTCGTGGTGAACGCCTACCTGCAGCCGGTGATGCAGAGTTACCTGCAGCAACTGGATGTGCGTATCCGCCAGAGTGGGAGCAGAACCAAAGCTGCGCGCGTCTTCGTCATGCAATCGAGTGGCGGCATTACCTCGCTCGAAGCCGCCTCCCGTCAGCCCGTGCGAACCGTCTTGTCCGGACCTGCCGGGGGAGTTGTGGGCGCGGCGGCGATGGCGCGGCTCAGCGGCTTCGAGCGCATCATTACCTTCGACATGGGAGGCACGTCGACCGACGTCGCGCTGGTGGATGGCGCGCCCAGAGCGACCAACGAAGCGGACATCGCCGGGCTGCCGGTGCGCGTGCCCATGCTCGATATTCATACCGTCGGCGCCGGTGGAGGCTCGCTGGCGCGCTTCGATGCCGGCGGCGCCTTGCGTGTCGGACCCGAATCCGCCGGAGCCGATCCCGGCCCGATCTGCTATGGACGCGGACTTCAGCCGACCGTGACCGATGCCAACCTGCTGCTAGGACGATTGCAGCCCGACAAGTTTCTGGGCGGATCGTTTGAGCTCGATCTTGAGCGCACGCGCGCCATCACCACGGAGTGGCTGAAGCAGCAGAGCTCGCGCATGTCGCTGGAGCAGTTCGCGCGAAGGCGTGGTGCGCGTGGTCAATGCCAACATGGAGCGAGCGCTGCGCGTCGTCTCGGTCGAGCGCGGCTACGATCCGCGACAGTTCGCGCTGGTCGCCTTCGGCGGCGCAGGCGGATTGCACGCTTGCGAACTCGCACAGGCACTCGGCATTCCGCGCGTGATCATTCCCGCCATGCCGGGCGCGCTTTCCGCCTACGGAATTCTGGCCAGCGACATCGTCAAAGATTATTCGCGAACCGTGGTGCTCAACCTGGATTCCAGGTCGTCGCTGATCACTTCTGCCGGCCGGCGATTCGAAGAGCTGGAGCGTAACGCGCAGCGCGAGTTTCATGATGAGGGTTGGCGAGGCAAGCTGAAGTTGGAACGCAGCGTCGACCTGCGTTATCGCGGGCAGGGCTTCGAGCTGAATGTTCCCTGGAGTAAAACCGCGCTGGCAGGAATTTCACCGGCAGCACCAGTTTCGCTACGGGTATAACCATCCGGAGCGCGCGGTGGAAGTGGTAACGCTTCGCTTGCGAGCGCGCCTGGCATCGCCGCGAATACCCGCACTAAGGCCACCAGCAACTAAGCGAGCCGGCGGCGGAGAAAAGCGCCGGGCCTGGTTCTCGGGCAAGGCCGTAGCGACGGCAGTCTACGATCGCGACCAGATCGCCGCCGGCAAGAAAACTGAAAGGCCCGGCGCATCATCACGGAATACAGTGCGACCACGGTCATTCCGCGCGCGGCAGCTCATTTTTTCTCGACCGCGCCGGAAATCTGAGTCATCGACATGCGCAAAAAGGAAAAGGCGCCCGGTTAGGCGCCTTATGAGCCTCGCTGCTGCTCGCAATAGCTAGGCTACATCTTCTTTGCGACGATCTTCCTCGCGCTCGATTTCCTGGTTCTGCTTCGTGGCGGACTTCGCGCCTTGTCTTTGGCGTCGCGGGCAGCATCTTTCACGTTGCCCCAGGCATTCTCAACTTTGCCTTTTACTTCCTGGGCTGCGCCCTTTACCTGCGACTCGGTATCACCGGTCCACTCGCCGGCCTGACGCTTGGCGCGTCCCGCCACTTCGTCCACTTTGCCCTTCACGCGATCGCTATCCATATGCTGCCTCCTTGGGTCTGTACCTGCTCAGGTCCGTACCTTCTGACAATCGATAAATGCGATCGTCGCCCGCGGTTACTCGCCACCGGCGACGAGTTCTTACACTACTGTTCTGCGGCCGCTGATCAACTGGAACACCAGCGCGATGACCGCGAGTACCAGCAGAATGTGAATGAATCCGCCGAAAGTGTAGCTGGAGACAACGCCCAGCAGCCACAGCACCAGCAGTACTACAAACAAGGTCCAAAGCATTCTGTCACCTCCGAAATTCGTTCCCCGTGCAACTACTACCGCGAACATTGGAAGCCGACTGCCGCTGCATTGGTTGTGTGTGAGTACCTATGTTTAACTTGACGGGAACCAGCAAATTTTGCGGCGATCAGGCAACCTAAGGCGCCACTCTAATCAAGAGTCCTCTAAAACACATCGTAATCCGGGTGCCCGGAGCCTGCCCTGAGCTTGTCGAAGGGTCTCGCGCCTTTCGAGACCTGGGGTTTTCCCCTCACCAGTCGATAGCTAGTCCGCCCGCCGTAGCCAAAGGCGGGCTAGAACGGGGCGCCGATTTTCAATCCCCTGACCGCAATATCCGCGCTCTGTTATTCTCTGCGCATCCATGAAAGTCGCTATCCAGGGAGAGCTTGGCTCCTTCAGCCACGAAGCTGCGGGCAAGATGCTGGCGCGCGCCACCGTGGTTCCGTGCGCGCGTTCCGCAGAAGTTTTCGAGCGGGTCGACGCGGTTCGGTGAATGCGGCGGTTATTCCCATCGAGAACTCGCTGGCCGGTTCCGTGGCCGAGCATTTCGATCTGCTACTCGCGCGCGAGTTGTTCATCCATGCGCGAGTTTCACCTGCGCATTCGCCACAATCTCATTGCGCCCCCGGGAGTCGCTCTCCAGCAGGTGCGGCGGGTCTTCTCGCATCCGGTCGCGCTCGACCAGTGCCGCAATTTCTTCCGCGAGCATCCCGAGGTGCAGGCGATCCCGTTCTATGACACGGCGGGAAGCGTGCGCCATGTCGTCACCGAAAAGATGGATGACGCGGCGGCCATCGCTCCGAAACAAGCTGCCGGACAATACGGTGGACGCGTGCTGCTGGCGGGCATTGAAGACGATCAGCAAAACTACACGCGCTTTCTGCTCATCGATCAATCGCACAAGATCGGAGGCGGCGCAAACAAAACGTCCATCGCCTTCGCGCTGAAGAATGTTCCGGGCGCTCTGTTCAAGGCGCTCAGCGTCTTCGCCTTGCGCGACATCAGCCTCAGCAAGATCGAGTCGCGGCCCATGCGCGGCCATCCCTGGGAGTATGTGTTCTTCGTGGACCTGCTGCGCGGTGACGACGAACCCGCACGCAACGCGCTGCGGCACCTGGCCGAGATTGCCGAGTTCGTGAAGGTGCTGGGCGTTTATCCGGCGGCCAAGACGCGCGCCAGAGTGCAGATCGCGCGTAACCGATAATCCGGGTGCCCCGGAGCCTGCCCTGAGCTTGTCGAAGGGTCTCGCGAGGTTCGAGACCTGGGGATTTTTGTGTGGTGTCCGAAGAACGAGTGCGCGAGAGATCGACTTCCGCCTCGGAAGTTCATAGCAGTCGAGGTAAAAACCCCAGGTCTGGAAAACCGCCACACCTGGGGCACCCGGAATACAGCGGTTGGATGTACAAATCGCCAGGTCAATTTAGAAATTCCAGGATGTATACAGCCGGGTCGATACAAAAACCGGAATTCGAGATCCTCGCCCCCGTCATAACCCGTGAGCTTTACGTTGTCTTGCGCGGGATTTTGGCGGATACTCGCAGCAACCTCGCATGTCGTCTGGCTCTCCTTACCAGGCGAGTGGAGGCGATTCGGGACGTGGCGCGAGGTACGGCCAACCCACGCCAACTCGAATGGGGAATCCTCCCCCAAAGGGCGGAGATCATCGCTCCCTCCCCGCCCCCTAACGCTGTGGCTCGTCGGCCCTGAAGGCGGCCTCGCCGGAAAGCTTCGTAAGGAATGCGCATGCGGCGCGGCTGAAGCCATACCCTTTCAAAGCGCGGCGTTGGTCAGATCCCGCTAGCTCTTGGCTTCCGTCGCCTGTCGAGCCTGCACCCGATAGCTATGTTCGGCGGCGGAAAGATAGGCTCCGCCCAGCAGCAGCATGCCGCTCAAGAACGACCAGAAGATCAGCGTCACCGATACCGAGAAGGGTCCGTAGACTTCCTGAAAATTCAGCCAGGGCAATACCAGGATGTAGAGATACTTTGCCCCTTCCGATACGACGCCCGTGATGATGGCTGCCGGCAGCACCGCGCGCACCGGAACTTTTCCGTGGGGCAGCAGCCAGTAGATGAGGAAATAAATTCCGATGGTCGCGACGATGGCGAACGCCTTCATCACCACGATAACCCACCCCCTGGAAGACTGACGTTGCCATCGCCGACGTAGCGCTCCAGCAGGCGCAGGTTCTGCGCGGTCAGCGCGATCGACAGCATGGCCAGGCATCCGCAGCAGAGAGCCAGACCCAGCGACACCAACAGGTTCATCAGGTACGAGCGGTTCTTCTTGAATCCCCAGATGCTGTTGAGCGCGACTTCAAGCGGCAGAAAGATTCCAGTCGAGGTGACCAGCAGCATGACGAAGGAAAGTATCTGCCCTCGTCCTTGCACGCTGGCCAGAAATTGCAGATTCCGGATGACGAAGTCTTTGTTGCTGGGCAAGTAGTCGCGCAACAGTTGCAGCACCACGTCGTACATGGCCTGCGAATGAAACACGCGATGCACCACGGTCAGCAGCAGCACGATAAAAGGGAAGAACGACAGGATGGCATTGGCCGCCACCGAGAACGCATAGGTGTGCACCTCGGTCTGCATCAGGTAGCGCAGCGTGGAGAGTCCGTGGTAGCGCAGCCGATGCGAAAGACTGTACGTTTCCGGCAGATACTGGAAGAGCTCCTCGCGGCGGTCTTCAGCCAGCAGGCGCTTGGCGGCGGTGCCGGACGCAGGGGCGTGGCGTGTAAGTCGGCAGTTCCAGAGGAGTTAAGTGGAGCGCTGGCGCTGGTGGAAGAACGTCCCTCCGAAGGGTGGAGCGGCCTTGGGAGGCGATCCCAGACCCGGCGTACCAGTGCTGCCTGTCATCGTGTCTTCTGCAATCGTAGCAGAGTCGCAATCCGCCTAGGCTTGGTTACCTTGTTCCGCTTTGGGGTTACCCGTTCTGTTCTGGGAGCTTACGGAAGTCTCTGTGCAAGAAATACTTGCAAAAAAGCAGAGTTCCCTGTAATTATCGTTTGCTCCCCTTCGGATTGGGCTGAGGAGGAGCTTTCGGGTCCACCGAAACGCGGATTTGGGTTGATGTTTCTGTCAGCAGTTGTATTACACGCATTGCACGGGTTCCAGGGATCTACGTCGATTGAGCAGTCGTGCTCCGTCCGCGTAAATTCGTGGGGCTTTTTTCTTTGCACACAAAGCTGCGAAGCTGAGCCGCAACCCTTGTTTCCCGGCGACGTGGAGACGTCTTTCCGGCCTGCTCCCAGGCTGACCGCCCGCGTGCGAGCGCGGTATGGTCAGACGAAGGAGAGGGCAGGAAACGTCCGCGAAGCAGGGGTGATTCTAAGTTTGTTGTCGAAAGGAGCGGGTTGTGAGAGAGAAAGGTACAGTAAAGTGGTTTAACGGAGCCAAGGGCTACGGTTTCATTCAACGGTCCACGGGCGAGGACGTTTTTGTACATTTTTCGGCTATCCAGGAGAGCGGATACCGGAGTTTGAATGAGGGCGAGACCGTCGAGTTCGACCTCACCAAGGGACCGAAAGGCTTCCAGGCTGCGAACGTCGTGCGCGTATAGGACGTCTCCGCCACGCAGAAGCCCAGGGGTAAGCGCCGCTTTCGCTTTAGGCTTCTGAGTTCGCGATTGAACCACTTGAACCCTCCCACCCGGGAGGGTTCTCTCTTGGTACGCCTCCTGCACAGTGACCGGCGCGTTTAAGAGTGAAGATTGCAGGTTGTCATCCCGACCGAGGTCTTTAGACCGAGCGGAGGGACCTGCCGTCCCGGAGCGTTGGCATGATCTGTCCGAAGCCCGCCGCTGACCCAGGCATTGCCGACGGGTTCGAGTAGGGCGGACCTTCAGGTCCGCGTTAGGTCGCGCTATTTTCGATTTTTCCGGAGCCGGCTTCAGCCGGCGGCATCTTGGCCTTTGCTGGGAAAGGACCTGTCGTCCCGGAAGGGACTTCTGTCGCCGCTACCGCGGCTCCGACCTTTTTCCCGTCACACCCGGGGCTTACGCCCCGGGGCTCACACCACAGCCGCCGCTTCGCGGCTGGTGTGACAGCCGCTGGAGGTTCTTGGCGCTGAGTATCCGTGATGGATGACGGTCTTGGTGACCAGTTGATTCCCTGCGAGCTTAAGAACTACCCATCGCTTGAGCTGTGATCACCAGCTTTCGTAACTTCCTAACGGTTGTCATCACCAGCACCGGGTTTTGGCGCGAGGGATCTGCGGTTCCGCCGCGCGATTTACGCTGACAACGCAACCCGCTCTTCGCAACTCGACAACTGCGCCAAGGCCTCATCGACGGACTTCTGCGCCGCCTCGGGACCGAACGCCTGGCGATCCGCATCGACCACCCGCAAATGGTTCAGCCCAACGAATGCCAACATGTGCCGCAGATACGGAACCTGGAAATCCGTGGGCGCGCCTTCGGCATACATTCCGCCGCGCGACACGATCACCATCACCTGCTTGTCGGCGGGCAGCAAACCTTGCGGTCCCTTCTCGCTGTAGCTGAACGTCTTGCCGGCGCGAACCACCTGGTCGATCCACGCCTTCAGCGGCGCTGAAATCGAGAAGTTGTGCATGGGCGCGCCAATCACGATCACATCGGCCGCCAGCAGCTCGTCGATATAAGTATCGGATTCGGCGAGAATCGCGTTCTGCTCCGCAGTGCGCTTGTCCGCCGGGGTTCCCATGGCCTGGATCCAGGCTTCACTCAGATACGCGGGGGTGGTGGCGGTCAGGTCGCGCTCGATCACCCGGCCTTGGGGATTCCGCTGCTTCCATTGCTCGGCGGCGTGGCGGGTCAGGCGGCGTGAGACCGAGTTGCTGCGCGGGCTGGAATTGACGATCAACAGGGTAGCCATACGAATCTCCTTTTCGCAGATACGACGTTCGACGTGGCCGAAATCGACAGTGGCTACGCACGTCCGATCCTGCAAAGCTTGTTGCAACACTTATTTTATGTGTTACAACACGTAATAAGATGAACGCGGCAAACCGCAGGATTCAATTCTGCTGAGGAATCTGGATGGAGAACTTGAATCGAATTAGCGCGGGACGTTAGAGGCGACAGAAGATGTTCCGCTGCTCAGACCGGTTTGGAGCGCAGGCTGGAAAAACCCCAGGTCTCGAAAAGTGCGAGACCGGGGCACCCGACCTGCAGGAGCCTGACCAAGCCAGGGCTTACCCTATGGCGCCCCGTCCTTGCGCTCGGCCTCGAAGATCAGGGCGCACAGCCGGCTCAGCTCGTGACAATCTTTCTCGCTCAACCTGTTCAGGATGCCGCCGGCTTCTACTTCAATCCGCGGCCGCATCTCTTCCAGCAGCTTCAATCCTTTCGCGGTGATGACCGTAACGGCCTGGCGTTGATCTTCGCTGCCGCGCGAGCGCTTCACCAGCCGGCGCGCCTGCAGGCGATCGACCAGCCGGGTAATGTCGGAAGCGCGATCGAGCATGCGGCAGGCAATCTCGCAGCGGGCGTGGCCCTCGGGATGGGCGCCGCGCAGAATTCGCAGCACGTTGTACTGCGCCGACGTGATTCCGTGCTGCTCGCATACGCGGTCGACCAATTCGTTAATGGTGTTGGCTGCGACAATGACACTCAGCATGGCTTCCTGCGCAGGGCTCGGAAACTGCGCCTGCTTCAGCCGCCGACTGAGCGCTTCCGTCATAACTCCTCATTTATAGCCAGAAACCTGTTCTGTGTCATCCGCGCCAGCAGCCGCTGAATGCAGCCCGTCTGGTGCTTAATCGAGCTCAAGTTCCTTCGGATGGGGGCTGGCTGGTTTGGCCTCTGGACTGTCGAGCGGAGGCGCCACGGTTTCCTTGTTCCCAGCTTCGCCGGCTGGCCCGAACTCAACGCTTCCCGCGCTGGCCAGTATTTGAGCAGCTTGTTGCGCCAGATCGGGGTTGGTGCTCTGAGAGAGCGCGGTAAGAAGTTTCATCCCCTCTTTTGTCTTGCGCTGGTTCAGCAGCACAACCGCAAGGTCCAGTTGGTAAGTCTCATCGCGCGGCGCGAGTTCCAGGGCGCGGCGGATATTCTGCTCGGCTTCCGCATACTGGCGCTGGCGCATCAGGCCAAATCCCAGCAGATGATAGGCGTCAGCGTAGAGAGGATCGAGCTGAATCGCCCGCTCGAGATCGCGAACGAACTCCTGCGAGCCGGCGGATTCCGGATGGAGCTGCTGCCTGAGCTCGGCAGAGTAGAAGTACACGCGCGGATCAGACGAACCCAGACTGGCGGCGGCGCGAAAATGCTCCTCGGCCCGGTTGAAGTCGCGGGCGCGCAGGCAGGCATAGGCCAGGCCGCGTTGCGCCGCCTCTACCTTCGGGTCCTGGTGCAGAACGTCCTCGAATTCCAGTATGGCTCTATCGCTGTAGTCGGTTGTGTGTGAATCAAAATCGGCCAACTGTGTGCGCGCCTGGAGTGCATCCAGCGGCCGGGCAGAGGTGTTGATAGTGGTGGAAACCTCATCCTTGTAATTGCCGGCATGCAGTTGGCCGGTCTGCCACTTGGCCCAAATCGCGGTCTGCAAGTCCGCTAGAGACATTCCGAAGGCGGCTTGCCCGGCGTCCGGAACCGGCATCTTCTCCTGGTTGGTCAGGCGGAAGTAGTTCGCGGTTTCAGCAAAAAGTCCGGCATCGATCAGGTAATGCGCCACCAGCCAGGACTCGAAATAAAACATGTCACGTTGCGGACCACTGTGGTTGTAAGTCTCCGAGCGCTGCTGCACCTGGAAGAGATCGAGCAAACTGAGCCTCACGCCCTGGTTCAGCAGTTGAGCGCCCGGAATGGCTTGGCCAACCGTGACCGTCCCGTTGGCAACCTTCATGGTAGAAAGATATTCGGCAAAGCCTTCATCAAACCATGGGGCTGCGGGGGGAAAATTATCCTGCAACCAGACGTGCGCATATTCGTGAAAAACGATCTGCCAGTTGTCCCGCTGACTCATGTCGACCACGATGAAACCCTGGTCATTGCTGGTCTGAAAAAATCCGGATACTTCCACCAGCTTTCCCCTGAAGATCGGGCTGTGCTGCCGAAACTCCCGGGTATTGCGAAAGGCGATAATCTGCAGGGGAACGGGCTGCTTGCTCTCTCTTCGTCCAAAGACCGTGCCAAAAGCCGCGCGCATCTGCTCGAACAATTCGGCTACATGACGGCCACTTTTTTCTCCGGAGTCGGTGATGACGCTGAAGTGGTCGGAGCGCACTTCCACCCACTGCGGCTCACCCGCCAGCACGACTGCCGGCCATAGAACGAGCACTCCTGCGAAGTGGGTTAGAAAACGGAGACGCATGCTATCCCCTCGGACGAACTGGCCACGGAGTCGTCATCCTGCCACTATCGAGAAAACCCGAATAGGGCGAAGCAAGTTGCTCGTAAAAAGAAAAAGCCCTCCTGTCCCGAACAGGAAGGCTTGGATGCACTGGGCTGAGCTCGTTCAGGAGCTGGTTACTGCCTGGCATCTTTCGCGGCGCGGCGAGGGGGACTCACACGCTCACGAAACTTAAACTCGCTATCGAACGCCGCGGCGGCGGGGAACGCACCCGATCTTCGCCGCGACGTCCGTCTGCCTCTGGTCTGTCTCCCTCCAAGTGTCCACGCTTGGAGGGGTGCTGCATCGCTTCGCTTCGTCCTACTTATTGCAATAGACGTACCAGACTAAATTTGGTGAGTTAGTTCGATTTATGAGTGTGCCTGCGGAATGGGCCGATGTAATTCCTACCCGGGCCGTGCAAGTCCGCGCCGTAGCAGTTCCGCTGCTATGCAATTGATGACAAATCCAGTTATGCGGTGGGAGCTGCTGGATTGAGAGATGCCAGACGTTCCACACCCCAACGCGCATGCTCGGCGATCAGCGCGTCTTGGTCATGGCAGAGCTGCTCGAGGATGGGCAGGAAACGCGAGTCGCCGGAATTGGCCATCGCGATCACCACGTTGCGCCGTAAGCCGCTCAGCTTGGTGCGCTTTACCGGCGAGCCGCGAAATACCTCGCGAAATTCTTCGGCGCCCATCTTTGCCAGCCACTCCAGATCTGGATTCACCAGCCTGGGCCGGGGCTGAAAGTCAGGCAGAGTTGTTGCCGGTGCGTGCCGGTTCCAGGGACAAACATCCTGGCAGATGTCGCAGCCATAGACCTGCCGCCCGATCTGCGGGCGAAACTCTTCCGGAATCGAACCACGCAGCTCGATGGT
This sequence comes from uncultured Acidobacteriaceae bacterium, assembly GCA_963698845.1. Taxonomy (GTDB): domain Bacteria; phylum Acidobacteriota; class Terriglobia; order Terriglobales; family Acidobacteriaceae; genus Bog-257. The sequence goes on along the minus strand of CAVOSH010000001.1, from coordinate 1,297,037 downwards.
CAGGTAGGCGATGCACCGGGTCGCGTCCATTTGATACGGAGCCGGGAAGGCGTTGGTGGGACAGGCATCGACGCAACGCGTACACGAGCCGCAATGATCGGCGGCCGGCAGGTCGGGCGGCAGTTCCAGCGAAGTGAGCAGCACGCCGAGGAAGAGCCAGGAGCCCAGCTTCTCATTCAGGATGCAGGTGTTCTTGCCGATCCAGCCGACGCCTGCGTACTTGGCGAAGATGCGCTCGATGACCGGGCCGGTGTCGACGTAACACCAGGTGCGCGGGGCCGGCTCGCCGCACATCTCCATGAGCTTCGCTTCCAGGGCGCGCAATTTCTCGAGTACCACATCGTGGTAGTCGCGTTGTGACCAGGCGTAACGCGAGATGGCGCCTTGGGCCGGCGAACCTGCGTGCAAGGAGTAGGGCTCATCCACGTTGTAGTTGATGGCACAAAGAACTACGGAGCGGGCCCAAGGCACGGCATTGGCCAGCGAAGCGCGCTTCAGTTCGTCGGCATGGTTTCGCGCCTCCAGATATTTCATTTCGCCGGCGCGGCCCTGGCCGATCCAGTCGGGAAAGAAGCGATGCTCGGGCGTGTCGGCCACACCGGCAACGCCGGCCAGATCGAAGCCGAGATCAATGGCGGCGCGCTGGAGTTGTTCCTTCAGTTGGAGGATGGCAGGCACGAGAGGCTCGTAGCGATTATACGAATTGAGTGAATTCCGGTAATAGATAGCTAAGGTAATTCGGGTGCCCCTCGGCATTGCAATCGATCCGGGTCGGGCAACATGCCGTTCCGGTTCGCGCCGGTTTTGCGCGAATCGGAGTGTTGCGGGACGTAAGAGCTTAGCCCAGCACGGAGCGCAGCGGAGTGCTGGGTATGGCGCCGTCCGAAGATGAGCCCCTTCAGGGGCGACAGGCCGTCTTGTACCACATCGTGGTATCCGTGAAAAATCCCAGGTCTGGAAAACCGCCAGACCTGGGGCACCCGGATCTACCGGTTCTGCGACATTGCGCCGGATTTACGGAACGGTCGAAATTCTCACGGACTCACCGGATACTCGACATTCTGACGGATCTACAACCCCTTCGACATCCTGATGAAATGGACGGGCTGGGTGAACTTTTCCGTGTCCAGCAAAACTTCCGTGCTGGTCTCGACGAAGCCGAACTTGCGATAAATCGGCGGCAGCTCGATCCGCAAATTCACGATGCGGATGTCGAGTGCTCTGCAACCGGCGGCCCGCGCGCACGATTCCGCCTCGCGCATCATGCGCGCTCCGATCCCCGACTTCTGCCGCAAGGGATCGACGGACAACGTTCCCAGATACGCGCGCTCGCCCCTAATCCTGAGCCATAGGCACGCGATCATCTCATTGCCCTCGCGCAGCACCAGGAATTTCCCGTCCTTCATGTTCTGCCGAACCGTCTCCGGATCGGTACGGTCCCCGGCCTTGAAGAAACGCTCCACCTGGAATGCGCGGTTGATGAGAGAAACAATTTCGGGCAGGTCGGAGGCTGTCGCCTCGCGCACTGCTTCCTGCGTTGGATTCGACACTGCGGTCACCACTCCTTGGAAGTAAGGCCCGGCTGGAAGACTACGCGGTCGCTCGCCCAGAAATTTGCCAGCGAACAAGCCACGATGGTCACAATGTTGCCGAGCATATATTGCAGATGCAGTGTCCCTACGAAAAGGCGCATGAGCAGTAGATTGCCGCCGATGGAAATCACCCCGGTGGTCCCATTGAAGCGCAGCAGTCGGCCGACAACTCCGGCATAGCTCGAGCAGCGGTCGGCCCAGGTGTAGTGCTCGTGCCAGAGAAAGTTGTGCAGAACGGCACACTCCACCGCCAGCGCCGTCGCCAGCAGGTAATTCATGTGCAGCTCGCTCTTGAAGAGAAACAGGAAGAGCAGCTGCACCCCGATACCGATGGCGCCGACCAGGTAAAACTTCAGCGAGCGGCGCGCCACGTCGGCCCACGACTCTTGGGGCGAGCGCAGCTTCATGGCAGCCGCTCTTCACTGTAGAGTTGCGCCGTGTGCTTGATGGCCGCGTAGAGGAACATCGCGCCCATTACGATGATGGCGACCACCGCACCAATGTCGAAGACCAGGAAGGTTCGTCCGGCGATGTGCGCCCAGGGCCCGCGCACGTAAAGCGCGATATTGCCGATGGCGAGAATGATGCGGATCTCCGTCGGCCCCAGGTTAAAGAACGACAGGTGGAAGCTGCCGATGGTGTAGGTCGCCAGATACACCTCGATGGCGAGCAGCAGAAACGCGATCAGCAAACTCAGCGCGATGAGCGGCGACATGAAGCCCGACAGTGCCAGCCCGGTCATCAGCACGGTCGAGCCGATGGCGTCGATGACGTGATCGACATAAAAACCATAACGCGGGCGTTGACGGTTGCGAAATCTTGCAACTGTTCCGTCCAGGCTGTCGCCGAACCAGTTGATGGCGAGAAACAGAATTCCCCAGAGCAGCCAGCTGCGGTGGTAGCGCGAGAGAGCGTAGCTGAGGCCCACCATGATCTGCGCCGCGAAGCCGAGAATCGTGAGTTGATCGGAACCCACCCACGCCGGCAGGTGCGCGGCGAACCAGGCCAGCGCGCGCTTCTCGGCAGCGGTGACAAAGCTGACCTGAACGCGGGTGGCATTCTTGAATGCGGGTGCCGCCGCCGATTTTGTTTCGCTCGAAGTTGGGGACATTTTCGGTCGTGCGTCTCGCCGGATTTGTGACGTCGGCTAAAGCCGACTCCAAGCAACAAACAGCCGCTTAGACACTGGCCTGAGCCAGCTCTACCCGAACATCGGGACGGCGAGGTTCGCAATGAGCCGGCGCAGCTAAAGCTGTGCCCTTTCAAAAAATTATCTACAGCACCGCGGTCTCATGCAGCAGTTCGCCCTTGGCGAAGCGCGCCGGGCTGAGTACCTCGACATTATCCACGACATCGGTGTGGCCGCGAAGGATCAGATCGGCGACCATCTTGCCTGTGGCGGGCGAGTGCATCACACCGTGGCCGCTGAATCCGTTGGCGCAGAAAAATCCTTTCACTTCCTGCACCGGTCCAATGATGCAGTGATGGTCGGGCGACATCTCGTACAGTCCCGCCCAGGCGCGCTTGGGATTCACCGCAAGATTTTCGAAGCAGGGCACGCGATCGGCCGCCCGGGTCAGCACTTTCTCGATGAACGACGGCTCGAAGTTGGTGTTGAATCCCATCTTCTCTTCGGGATCGTTCCACGCCAGCAGGAAGCCGAGACTCTCCGGCCGGAAGTGGAAGCCGTTGCTCATGTCGATCACCATCGGGATTTCATGCGAGACGCCGTCGAAGGGCTCGGTCGGGATCAGCATGCGGCGCATGGGCTCGACCGGGAGTTGAACTCCGGCAAGCGACGCCAACTGCGCCGCCCACGCTCCCGCCGCATTCACCACGATGGGCGTGCTCACTGGCCCGCGAGTCGTCTCCACCCCGATGACCTCGGAGCCTTGGTGATGGATCGCGGTGACCTCCGTCGAGCGCCACACGGTTGCACCCTTTTCGCACGCCGACGTGGTGAAGCCGACCATGACGCTATACGGATCGACAAAGCCATCCGTGGGGCAGAAGCTGCCGCCCAATATGTCGTCGGAGCGAAGTTGTGGAACGGTGGCGGTGATTTCATCGCGGGTGACCATGCGCGCCTGGGTCAGCCCCAGCGATTTTTGCAGAGCCTGGTTGGTCAGCAGGTAGTCGAGGTGCTTCTGCGCGGTGGCGACAAACATGTAGCCCTGCGCGCGATAGCCGGCGGGCAGTCCCAGGCGCTCGTCGAAGCTGGCGTAGAACGGGATGGAGTACAGCGACATCTGGATGTTGGGCTTGGTGGCGAATTGCGCGCGCACGCCGCCCATGCTCTTGCCGGTGGAGCCTTTGCCCTGGTGCGATTCGCGCTCGACGATGAGTACATTGCGGCAACCGGCATCCGTCAGGTGCCAGGCAATGCTGGCGCCCACAATGCCGCCGCCCACAATGACCACTTCCGCCGTCTGCATTTCTCTTGGCCCTCGACCTCGGGAACATTGTATGCTGCGAACGAATCAGCCGCTGTGATTTCAGGCAGGTGCGTGCATGCCCACAACCTCGGTCGTCCAGATCCTGACCGCGTCGATCGCACCGGTGATCGTCATCTCGGGCATTGGACTGCTGCTGCTCAGCATCACCAACCGCTACGGGCGCGCCATCGATCGGGCGCGGCTCATCATGCGCGAGCTGCAGAGCCGCGACGTCAGCAACGCCGACGTCCGCCACCTGGAAGAGCAGCTTCGGCACACGCATCAGCGCGCACGCCTGCTGCGCGGATCGATGATTTACGGCTCGCTCAGCATCTTCTTTGTGTCGCTGATGATTCTGTCGCTCTTCGCCGAACAGGTTTTCCAGTTGCATACGGATTACCTGGCGCTGCCGTTTTTCGCAGCCTGCCTGGTATCGCTGGTGGTGTCGATTTACTTTTCGATTCGCGACATCACGCTGTCGCTGACGGCGCTGGAGTTGGAGATGTCGAGCGTGCGTCCGGGCGACGCCGTCTGACTGTCGATAGTCAAAGCGCCGCCGAAGGCGGTGCGGAAATTTTTCAGCCCGGGCGGAAGCCCGGGGGGTATGGGTCTTCAGGGGCGACAGGCTGTCGAGGAGCGCACCCAGCGGTTGTTCATCGTTAAAGTCAAAACCCCCAGGTTTCGAAAACCGCGAGATTCGGGGCACCCGGATTACTGCCAGAGACGTGCATCCAACAATCGGTGTCATCCGGAGCGCAGCGTCCGCGTCTTTTGCCTTTCCGCCGCTGTCTTCGCGGCGGGCGAACGCGGAGTCGAAGGACTCCTACTCCGCATCGAAGCTGCTCGTGAGAAATGGTTGCGGTGAAGGACCCCCAGGTCTCGAACACCGCCAGACCCGGGACACACGATTTTCGACCCCCCCACGAGAAAAACCCCAGGTCTCGAACAGCGCGAGACCTGGGGCAGCCGGATTACGTTAATTGGTCGATTGACCCGAATTCACTCGATGTGAAGCGGGTGATTTTACTTGTTCTCCATCTTCTGCATCATCTGCTGACGTTCCTGCTCGCGCATCTGCTCCCAGGTCTGATACTGCTGCGGCGTGAGGATCGGCTTCAGCTTGGTGTCGGTGTCGGTGGCGATCTGGCGCATCTGCATGGCTTTCTGCATGGGCCCGAGCGAGGTGTTCCCCTTCAGCGCCTGCAGCTTGGGCGCTTCCTCCATCAGGATCGGCCGCACCTGTTTCTTCTGATCGGGCGTTAGCTGCAGAGCGGCTGACATCTTCTCCAGCTTCTGCATCGCCGCTTCTTTGCCGCCGGCGCTCATGGCGTCCTGCGCGGAAAGCAGGGGCACGCTCATGGCGAGCGCGGACAGCGACAACAACATCACAACTACCTTCAGGAAATTCCTTTGCACGATCATTCTCCTCTCCAACGAGCTTCTGGTGATTGTCACTTCGCGAGATGATAACGTCCAACCCCGGTTGGAATCATGGGGCGCAAGACCGCAGGGCGTAAGAGATATACGTCAGCTGGCAGGCGGGGTCAAGGAGAAACTATGCGGGCGGCAGGAGATTACTTGTCGCTTAGGGCTTCGACGATGCGGTCAAAATCTTCCAGCGACGCGTACTCGATCAGGATCTTACCTTTGCCCTTGCGGTCGTTGATGGTCACGCGCACACCCAGGGAGCGCTCCAGCACTTTTTCCGCTTCCTTCACATTGGGATCGACGACGCGCGCCGGCTTCTCTGGTTTCGCTCGCGGCTGCACCAGGTGGGCGACCGCTTCTTCCGTCTGCCGCACTGACATGCCGAACTCGGCAATGCGATGCGCCAGCCGCTCCATTGCTTCGGAAGAATCCAGCGGCATCAGCGCCTTGGCGTGACCGAAGCTGAGCTGGCTCTTTTCCACCATCGTCTGCACCGCGGCGGGCAGCTTGAGCAGCCGCATGAAGTTGGCGACCGATGAGCGCTCCTTGCCGGTGCGCTGCGCCATCTGCTCCTGCGTCAGTCCGAACTCGCGGCCCAGACGTTCGTAAGCGCGCGCCTGTTCCATGGCGTTCAGGTCCTCGCGCTGCAGGTTCTCGATGATGGTCATTTCCATGGCCTGCTCATTCGAGACCTGGCGAACGATGGCAGGGATGGTGGCGAAACCCAGGCTGCGCGCGGCTTCCCAGCGACGCTCGCCGGCGATCACCTGGTAATGTCCGCCCGACACCGGTCGCACCACGATGGGCTGCACGATTCCGACCGCTTTGATCGAGGTCGCCAGTTCGCCGAGTGCGACCGCATCCAGGGTCAAGCTTCGGGTCTGGTAAGGATTGTGTTCGAGCTGGTCGAGCGGGAGCTGATGCACTTCGTCGACATTCGTCCTGGGCGCGGGTGCGGCCGTCACGGGTGCATGCGGCACATGCCGTGGAGGCAACAACGTTTCTAACCCGCGGCCTAAAACTTTTCGCTTCTCGGTGGACATGGGGGAGTTCTTGGGAGCCTGCAATTTTCGCGAATAGCCATTATAGGCTCAGGATGCGGCTCTCCGAGCTTACAAATTGCTTGTGGAAAACGGGGAAAACTCGAGCTCCGAAAACAGTGTGGAACGGAGCGGTGCGAAATCCCCAGGTCTGGAACATCGCGAGACCGGGCACCCGGCCAACCTGTGTCGCGCCTCCGGCGCGCAAGGGCGGCCAAGAGCTATGCGCGAATCCCGACCACCGCCATCATCCTTCCCGTCTTGCCGAACTCGGCACGATGCGAGAAGAATCTCTTGGTGTCGCAGGCGGTGCAGCCGTCGATCACGCTGATGTGTTCCTTACGGACCCCGGCGTCTGCGAGCTGGCGCCGGTTCGCTTCCACCAGGTCGAGATGCATCTCCGGTCCCAGGTCGCCGTGGCCGGGAGCACGCTGATTCAGAAAGAGCAGCGGATAGCGGATATGGATGGCGTTCGAGTCGAAGACCTCTTCGAAGAGATCGCCGGCGTAATTGAATTGCGACTCGAATTCGGCAATCACCTCGGGGCCGACCGAGTAGCAGCACTTCCGCACGCACGGTCCGATGGCGGCACGCAGATCGCGCGGCAGGCTGCCGAAATGACGCCGCATCTCGCCCACGCCTTTTTCCACGATGCGCGCTGCGGCGCCGCGCCATCCGGCATGAAACGCGCCGACCACGCGCCGCTTCACGTCAACCACCAGCACCGGGACGCAATCGGCCGTTTTGATCGCGAGCAGCAAGCCGGGCGCGTCGGTGATGATGCCGTCGCCGGCCAGAGGCTCGTGCGAACCTTCATTCACACGGTGGATGATGGACGAGTGAATCTGCTTCACCTGCACCAGCGGCCAGGGATCGCCATTTGCGTCGACGGCTTTCACCGCCATTAGAAACTTGCGGCGATTGCGCTCGACGTTGGTGATGGTATCGTGCGGCGTCAATCCCAGATTGAGCGTCTTGGCGCCATAGCAGCTGGAAGCGCCACCCGGCCGCGTGCTGAAGCCGTGCACCAGCCAGGGCAGCGAAGCGAAGACTGGAGCCTGCAGTATTTCGAGCGGCAGTTTGGCTGCGGTCGAGACTCGTCGTGCGGGTGTTGGAAGGTTGCGGCGGGTAGATGCGGGCACGAGTCCATTCTAGAGCAACATTGTTACAGGGAGGTTCATGGTGCTGCGGCCCGCCCTGGCCAAAAGAGGGCTAGAACGGGGCACCCCCGGACTTCGGGTGGAGCAAGCCTTTCGGGCGCATACGCGTCCACTCGCTCTGGTTACAATCAAGTCGGGAATGCTTCTCTACTACATCACCGACCGCAAGCAATTCCCCGGAAGCGACCGCGAGCGGCGGATCGCCGTGCTCGGGCGGATCGGCGAGGCTGCGCGTGCTGGAGTGGACTACATCCAGCTTCGCGAGAAGGATCTGACGCCGCGCGAATTGGAGTCTCTCGCTGGCGAGGCGGTGAAAATCGTTCGCGAGAATTCCAAGTCGACCCGGCTGCTGATCAACGGTGGCACGGATATCGCATTAGCCAGCGACGCCGACGGGGTTCATCTGCCCGACGGCGGCTTACCGGCGTCGGAGGTGCGCACGCTGTGGATGAAATATGCGCGCCGCACTCCACTCATCGGAGTTTCGGCTCACTCTGTGGCAGGCGTGCGCTATGCCGAAGCCCACGGTGCCGACTTCGCGGTGCTGGCGCCGGTCTTCGAGAAGTCGGGGACGACGGCGATCGGCCTGGCTACGTTGCGCGAGGCTTGCTCGGCGCTGGCTGCTCCGGGAGATGTGGAGGCGCCGTATCGGGGTGGCTTTCGCGTACTGGCCTTGGGCGGAGTGAATCCTGGCAATGCGCGGGATTGCGTGTTAGCCGGAGCCGCGGGAGTTGCTGGGATCAGGCTGTTTCAGTCGGGAGATTTGTTCGAGACGGTGAAACGGCTGCGGGGCTGACGGCGAAGCCGCCCACCCCCAATCCGGGGGTGTCACCCTGAGCGAAGTGAGTTCGCGAAGCGAAACGAACGAAGTCGAAGGACCGCCTACCGTAACCAAGCTGTCTACCGGCGATAAGCGGTCCTTCGACGCCGCATTCGCCCGATCCGCAACACCAGCGGATCAAGAAAAAGGGCGAACGCTTCGCTCAGGATGACAGCCAAAAAAATCGCAGCGGAAAACCCAACACCCCTCAGCGGCCTACGCTTTCTCCACATCGCGCGCTACGGCTTTTAGCACCGCATTGATCAGCGACAGCACAATTGCGCCGAGGAAGGCCGGCCAGAAGCCGCTTACTTCGAAGCTGGGCCTCAGGATGGCCGAGGCGAACATCAGCATCAGGGCGTTGATCACCCACCAGAAAATGCCCAGGGTAAGAATCGTGAGTGGCAGGGTCATGATCTTCAGGAACAATCCGAGCGTGGCGTTCACCAGGCCGATGACCAGAGCGGCAATCAAGGCTGCGCCGAATCCGCGCACGTGAAAGCCCGGCATGAAATAGGAAACGATCAGCAAGCCAATCGCACTCAACAACCAGTTCAGCAGCAGACGCATCTTCGGCTCCTCTCTTCAACCCGTGCGGCAGCGACAAGAATACAGTGTCCGGGATTACGCCGGCTGCCGCAGGAAAAACAAAAGGCCGCCACGTTACTACGCAGCGGCCTAATTTTTCTCGCGCCCGACTTAGAACGGCAACAGGTGATGCTTCTTCTTTTTCTTCGATGAGCTCTCCGTGTCGGTGTCCGCCGGAGCAGCTGTGGTGGTGCTGGACGAGGCAGCGGCCGTGCTGCCGGAGGCCGGCGCCGCGGTGCCGCCACCCGAGGCGGGATTTGCCAGATCGTTCACCTGAGTGGGCGGAGGCAGAGGCGCTGAGCTGGCGTCGCCCGAGGCCGGCAAGTCGTTCTTCATTTCGCTGCCCGCGGGTTGCCCGCTGGGAGCGCCGGCATCAGAAGCTGCGCCACTGGTCGTCGCACCCGCAACCGGAGCGGCGCTGACGGCAGCTGGATCGGTGGCGCCCGCAGCAGCGTCGGAATGCGGCGCCGGCGCGTTTGCCGGAAGCGGCTCCCCGTTCTTTACGGTTTCGACGGTCACGTGATTGCCAACACCAGCGCCTTCCAGGTAAGTCTTCACGCTGTCGTTAGCCGAGCGAATAATCTCCGGCGCGCTGGCCTGCTTGGGATCGACCAGTGTGGGCTCGCCCACCTTGGACGCTTCGGAAACATCCGGCCCCCGGTGGAAGTTCTCCATCACCTTGCCCACGGTACCCAGCGTACCGCGACTGGCGATCTGGGCCTTGTCGGCGGCAATCGCCTGGGGCGTCGCCTTCGGAACCGGCTGCTTCATTGCTTCCAGCCGCTTCCTGGCGTCGGGAGCCCGGCTTTCCAGCGGATACTGCGTCAGGATTCGACCGTAGGCCGCAACCGCGCCGTCGGTGTACTTCTTGATCAGCGGACCCTTGGCAGCTTCCGGAAGCTTGGAGTGCCGGACCACTTCAATTTCTCTTTCATACGCGCCGCCCAGGTCAAACAGCGCGTCGTCGGTACCGCTGTAGAGGGGATAGGTGTCGGTGACCGATTTCAGGCGCGCGATGGCCGCCGGATAACTGTCGCGCATGTAGTAGAAGTGCCCGATCTCGTATTCTCGACGGGCCAGGACTTCCTGCACCTCCAGCAAGCGCTCTTTGGCTTGCGGAATCAGCGGGCTGTCCGGGAACTGCAGGATCATCTGGCGGTATTCGTCCTCGGCGCGCAGGGCATGAGTAGGATCGCGGTCGGCCTTCTCCATCTCGCGGAAGTGAATGTTGGCGATCTTCATCTGGGCTTCCGCCGCCTCCGGCATGTTGGGGAAGAAGGTGATGAAGTCCTTGTACTCGCTCTCGGCCTGGGCGTAGGCAGCGGCGCCGCCTTCGTTGTACCAGGAGTCGCCGATGGCCAGCTTGGCGCGGGCGACATATTCGGAGTCGGGATAGGTGTTGATCAGGGTCTGCAGGCTGAGGCGCGCGATGTCGTACTTGCCATGCTTGATGGCGTCCTCAGCGCGATCGAACAGAACCTTGTCGGGCTGCTTGGAGTCGACGTTGGCGATCGGGTTCTGATACTTGGCGTTCTTCTTCGTCTTCTTCTTGCTGCTGTGCAGCGGGACGGTAGTTGTGGTGGTCTGGCTGCTGCTGCCGCTGCCGGCAACGTTGCCGCTAGTGGTTTGCGGCGGTGCGCCGGAAGCATCCTGCGCAGAACACAGCGCTGCCAGCATTAGGCCTGTAATGCCTGTTATGAGTACGCGACGAACCATCCTAACCACCTCTGGGAACTTGCTGTATTAACCCGGCCCGCGCAGGGAGGGTGCGGCCGGGATTTTATTTCTTGCCGTCAGACGCGCTGCAATGTGGCGTCCTGGGCCGCCCGCAGCAACGACTCAACGTTGCGTGCCGGGTCGCCCTTGCCAAAGACGTGACTGCCGGCCACGAACAGTTCCACTCCTGCCCGGGCCGCCGGTCCCACCGTCTCCAGATCGATGCCGCCGTCGATTTCAATGCGGAAGTTCACACCTTTCGCATTGCGCATCGTTACCAGCTTGCGCGCCTTTTCCAGCGCGCCGGGAATGAACTTCTGACCGCCGAAGCCGGGATTTACCGACATGACAAGTACGCGGTCTACGATATCGAGCACCTCTCCGAGGGTCTGCACCGGCGTTGCCGGATTGATGACCACGCCCGGCGACATGCCCAGGCTGCGAATCAGCTCCAGCGTGCGGTTCAGGTGAATGCAGGCTTCCTGATGGACCGAAACCCAATTCGCACCCGCATCCGCAAAGGCGGGGATGAACTCGTCGGCATTTTCGATCATCAAGTGACAGTCGAGGGGGACGTCGACAGCCTTGCGGAGAGAGGCGACTACGGGCGGCCCAATCGTAATATTGGGCACAAAATGACCATCCATCACATCAACATGGAGGAGGGTGGCGCCACCTCGCACCGCGGCGTTAGCATCTTCCGCCAAGCGGGCGAAGTCGGCCGACAGAATGGACGGCGCTATCTCGATCAAAACAAACTTCTCTCTCGCGAGAATCTGCAACGATTTTACCATGCTTCGAAGCCCGGCCGCATGCCCGGAAAGCGGCAGAAAAGCAGAGTAGAAGGATTTGGGAATGAGGGAGTTAACAGGCGGGTTGGCCGGGAAACGGGACATAGGGCCCACGTGATCGCCAGTGTCGTCGGCGCACGCGGCGTTTGCGACGGGGTTGTGATTTCTGTTGGCGCGCCGTACGCTCGGCTGTTTCGGCGCATCGATGACCCCACCGTCGTTAGCCGAAGCCCGAAGGGCTGGTTGCGCCTGAACAGCCGGAGACAAAGTCCTGGGTAGGGCACCGTTTGGGAAGTCTGAAGCCGGCTTCAGCCGGCGGCAGGCCGTTTTCGCCGCAGGTATAGCGTGAGCACCAGAATCACTAGCGGCACCATGACTTCGAGATACAGAAAAATCCCAGAGTTATTTTCCGCGTGGTTGTTGTTCTCTATCACCTGCCGCATGTGACCCAGGGCATCGCCTTCCAGCCAGCACAAATTGGCGATCGCCGTGGCCAGCCAGAAGTTCCCGCGAAACCAGGCGCACAAGATTCCCAGCACGCCCAGCGTTAGATCGGCCATGCCCACTTCGTACTCGTAAGGACTGGTCAACCAGCCAATCGAGGCCGAGGTCTGAATGGGCCGGAAGACATGCGCGTAAGCCGTCAGCAATCCCATCAGTCCAACATAGATAACGAGGAGGTACAGCAGGTAAGTTTCGGCGATGGCGGCACCACTGCTGCGCCGCCGGCGCGAGAGAGCAAGGTGAATCGAGGCGCCCAGCACGGCGAGTGCGACAAAGATCAGTTGAAACATTAGCCGAAGACTCCGCCCAGACTTTATCATCGGAGGCACCCAACCTGCCGGGAGGTTTCTGCATGAAACCAAAGAACGTCTACCTGGGCCTGTGCTTCGTGGGATTCGTGTTGCCTTACTGGCAATTCGTGCCGTGGGTTTCGGCACATGGGCTGAGCCTCGCGCTGTTCGCGCGCGAACTCTTTGCCAACCGCATCAGCGCGTTCTTTGGAATGGATGTGCTGGTGTCGGCCGTCGTGCTGATTGCGTTCATGCGAATCGAAAGCCGAAGGCGCAACATTCCGCGCGCTGGCTGCCGATTGTTGGGTTGTTGCTGGTGGGAGTGTCGCTGGCGCTGCCGTTGTTTCTTTATCTGCGGGAGGTGGGACAAGAGTCCGCGGCGGGGTAGGAATTGTGTCATCCTGAGCACAGGTGCGGGACTTTTCCGCGCCGGAGTCGAAGGCCCCCTATACCAGCACGTACTGCTGTCGTCCCTGCGGGACTCCGAGCCTCTTCCACGCGGCGTACCCAGCGCTGAAGCGCTGGGCTAAACTCTTCCGTCCTGCTGCGCAGGACTCGTTAGTTTTCAATCGACCCGCGTAGACGATCTCCCACACACTCAACGGTGTCATCCTGAGCACAGGTGCGGGACTTTTCCGCGCCGGAGTCGAAGGCCCCCTATACCAGCGTGTACTGCTGTCGTCCCTACGGGACTCCGAGCCCCTTCCACGCAGCGTACCCAGCGCTGAAGCGCTGGGCTGAAGAAGCTACGACCCGCTTGCGTGGGGCTTTTCGGACTGCATGGTTAAACGGACTACATGGTCGAGGGGGAGTTGCTGACGCTGAATTCGCCGTCGTCGAACCCTGAGCTGTCGAAGCGCGGAATGCGGCAGCCTCATTGCAACTGCCGAAGCGAGAAGGCCAAAAGCCAACTGCTAATGTGCCGGCGCTAAGTGCTACTTGCCATCTACCCCGGCAGCTTCGGCTAGTTGCCAGCCGCTAGGGAACCTCTGAATAACCACTTGCATTTAAGGCAGGAATGACTCCAAAGCGAAATTCAGATCCTTTCATTCATTCCCGCAGATTGTTTAGCCTCTCCGACTCGCACATTCGGTAGTCGGGGCGCTGTTAGAGGACACTACGCCGCCCAGTACAGCAGCCTCTTGCGCACCAGGAACAGATTCACCAAAGCGCAGGTGGCAAACAATCGGTTGGCGTTCTTCGCCAGTCCCCGGTAGCGCACTTTGACGAATCCGAACTTCAGCTTCATCACTCCAAACACGTGTTCCACCTTGGAGCGCACCGTCGACTTCGTCCGGTTCTTCGCCCGCTCCACTTCGTCGATGTGATCTTTGTAACGGTAGCGCCGGTGAGTGCAGTCTTGCGCCCGCGGCGCACATTGCTGGATGACCTCCCTCTGTCCGCGATACGCCTGATCGCCCCACACCCGGGTCTCCTCGCCGTGCAACAACTCCGGCAACACGCTCGCGTCCGCCACATGGGCCGCTGTCACCAGCGCGGTGTGAATCAGCTTGGTCTTGCTGTCCACGCCCACGTGTGCCTTCATGCCGAAGTACCACTGGTTGCCCTTCTTCGTCTGGTGCATCTCGGGATCACGCTTCTGTTCGCGGTTCTTGGTCGAACTGGGCGCATGCAGGATGGTCGCGTCTACGATCGTTCCCGTCGTGATCCGCACTCCCTGGCTCTGCAGGTACAGGTTCACTGTTTTCAGCATCTGCCCGCCCAAACCGTGTTCTTCCAGCAGATGACGGAACTTGCACACCGTGGTCTCGTCCGGCACTGGTTCGCGACCCAGATCGATGCCCACGAAGCTGCCCATTACCGCCGAATCGTACAGCGCCTCTTCCACCGCCGGGTCCGACAGGTTGAACCACTGCTGCAAAAAGTAGATGCGCAGCATCCGCTCCACACCCACCGGAGGTCGCCCGTTGCCTGCCTTTGGGTAATAGGGCTCGATCCGTGCTCGCAGTTCGGCCCACGGTACTACCTGTTCCATCTCCTCAAGAAATACCGCCCGCCGCGTCTTTTTGCTGTACCGCTCAAATCCATTCATCGTCGCCAGTGTCCTCTGCTTCATACTGACGCGACTTTACCTATGCTCTCTGTGGAAAGGGAGAACTTAATCAGAGTCTCCCTAGTTGCTAATTGCTGCCTTTCAATACTTTGGCACCTTGGGATCGATGCGCTCGGCCCAGGCGTTGATGCCGCCGACCAGGTTGTGCACATTCGTGAAGCCCTGCTGCTTCAGGTAGTCGACGGCCTTGGCGCTGCGTCCGCCCATTTTGCAGTGCACCACGATTTCTTTCGACTTGTCGAGCTCGCCCACGCGCTTGGGCAGGTCGTTCAGCGGGATCAGCGTTCCGCCGAGGTTGCAGATCTGATATTCGTTGGGCTCGCGCACATCGAGCACGAACAGGTCTTTGTCGCCCGCGTCCATCTTCTGCTTCAATTCTTCCGGAGTCATGTCGCCGATGTTAGCATTGGCGCCCTTTTCTTCGCCACGGATGCCGCAAAACTGCTCGTAGTCGACGAGCGCGGTCACCGAGGGATGATCGCCGCAGACCGGGCAATCGGGATTTCTGCGCAGCTTGAGTTCGCGGAAGCGCATAGCCAGCGCATCGACGAGCAGCAGCCGCCCAATCAGCGGCTCACCCGCGCCAAGGATCAGCTTGATGGCCTCAGTCGCCTGCATCACGCCGAGCAGGCCGGGCAAGATTCCCAGCACGCCGCCCTCGGCACACGACGGCACTACGCCCGGCGGAGGCGGTTCGGGATAGAGACAGCGATAGCACGGGCCGTCTTTGGTAGCGAAGACGCTGGCCTGGCCTTCGAAGCGGAAGATCGATCCGTAGACGTTGGGCTTGCCGGTGAGCACGCAGGCGTCGTTGACCAGGTAGCGGGTGGCGAAATTGTCGGTACCGTCGACCACGATGTCGAATTGGCGAATGATCTCGAGCGCGTTCTGGCTGGTCAGTCGGGTTTCAAACTTGCGGATTTGGACGTTCGGATTGATGGCCGTAATGCTCTCGGCGGCCGAGTCCAGTTTTTTCCTCCCCACATCGTTTGTCGAATGAAGAATCTGGCGCTGTAAATTTGTGAAATCGACAATATCGAAATCGACAATACCGAGCGTCCCGACCCCTGCGGCGGCAAGGTACAGGGCGACCGGCGAGCCCAATCCGCCGGCGCCGATGCAGAGCACCTTGGCCTGCTTCAGCTTGAGCTGCCCTGCCATACCGACCTCGGGCATGATGAGGTGGCGCGAGTAGCGCAGGATCTCGTCATTGGTGAGTGCGGCGGATTGCGTGGTTGCATCTGTCATAAACGACGACCGAGAAGCTCTCATCACGGAGGACACGGAGAGCACGGAGTTTGATCAGGTTTTCGTCAGGGCCGTCGATCAAGCCACGATACGTTGGCAAATGGTTGTTCGCCCCTGATGGGTAGGCCAAAAATCGCAAAGAACTCCGTGCTCTCCGTGTCCTCCGTGGTAAAGATGCTCTTCAATCATACCGATGCCGGACCACCGCCAGCGATTCGTCCTCCGCTCTGGCAAGGTATGTACAATCTAGGTAATATCTATCAGTAAATGATGCGGTGTCCACTCTGGCACGCGGCGCCCGTCGCCGGCCGTGAGTTGTGTAGGTAGTAACGCCATCCTGCCCTAAGCTCCGGCGCATCAACGTTGTTAACCCGTAGGAGCATCATGTCCTCTCTGCTGCCCATGAAAGAAACGTCGCGCGAAGTGGTGCTGGAAGTCGCGCGCACGCTTCAGCCCTGGTTTCCCGAGATCACCGCGGCCTGGCGGCAGCAGATGTTTACCGAGTTCAACTTCGACGGCCGGGCAATGGCGGCGCTCGAACGCCTCACCATCGGCACCGGCTTTTCCATTTTTTCGCAGACTGACTTCGCGGCGTTCTACAGCAACCTGCAGCATTTCGGTGAACGCCTGGCGAAGCTGGAAGTCAGCGCGCGCGCCGTCGCCCGGTCGCTCGAGATCTATCAGCAGCTCATCGATCCGTATCTGGAGAAGCTCTTCCCGACCAGCCGTTTGCCGGAGATGTCGGCGGCCATGGAGACGCTGTCGTGGGCAACCTACGTTGCCGTGTCGGCGGCCCACTCGGATGCGCAGAAGATCGAGGCGGAGACGCTGCTGTCGGTGCTGGACGCGGAGCTCTCGGCGGAAAATCTCGATATCCTGCTGGATCGCGTACTGAAGACCGCCGCCTACACCTTCAATGCGAATCTGGGGCTGATCCTGATGTGCGACACCGAGCAACAGCTGCTGCGCATCGAGTCGCAATTCGGATTTGCGGAAGACTCCGAAGAGCTGGCGAAGACCACCTCGATCGGCGAAGGTTTTGCCGGCAAGATCGCCGCCACCGGAGAGCCCGCGGTTTTTCCCGACCTGCGGGCCACCATGCCCGACGGCCTTCATCCCATCCTGCAGGACCGGGCGCTGGCGCTGTGGGGCGTACCGTTGCGTTCTAAGGAAAAAGTGATTGGGGTGCTGGTGATCGGCTTCTCGCGGCCGCTGGACTGGCTGCCGACGGAACGCAACCTGCTTCGCGCCATCGCCGACCGTTCCGCGCTGGCCATCGACCGCGCCGGCATGACCGACGCGCTGCGCGAGCGCGAAATGCGCATCGCGGAGTTATCCGGACACCTGATGCACGCGCAGGAAGAAGAACGCAAACGCATCAGCCGCGAGCTGCACGATGAAACCGGCCAGGCGCTGATGGTGATCCGGCTCTACCTCGGCATGCTGGAAAGCACGGTCACCGTGCGCGGGGGCAAGGCCAAAATTCGCGAGACTCTGGACGTTGTGGACCGCACCATCGAGGGCATTCGCCGGATCATTGCGCGACTGTCGCCGCTGGTGCTGCAGGAGTTGGGGCTGATCGCCGCGGTTCGCAAGGAGGCCAAGGATCTGGCCAAGAGTGCGGGCGTGAAGGCCAAGGTCAGCGTGTCGCCGGAGTTCGGACGCCTGCCTGCCGCAGTGGAAGCCGCGTTCTATCGCGTGGTGCAGGAGGCGCTGCATAACGTCGCCAAACATGCGAATGCGACCACGGTAAACATTGAGATGAAGCGCGACGGCGACCTGGTCAGGCTGACCATTGACGATGACGGAGTAGGAATTACGCCCAAGCCCAGCAACGGCCGCCAGACCTTTGGGATGGCCGGGATGCGGGAGCGAATCGGAAACATCGGAGGAAAGGTGAAAGTTAGCTCGGCCCGGGGACAAGGAACTCGCATCGAAGTAAATGCGCCTGTGTCGAGCAATGGAGTGGCCGCCGGCAAGGAACCGTCGCGCGGCAGAACGGGAGTGGTGGCGCAAAGCGCGTCGTAGTCGAGCATCGTGCTGACCAGGAAGGCAGGAGCACGGAGTTCATGAAGCCACGCTCCGCGTCTACCGGTTTTCGTGGTGAGTTTAACCGTTGTCGGTGCTTGATCGATTTAAGCGAAGTTCGGCCGTGCTTGCTTGCGCCGATCCCTGACGACAAAGTTTTCGGTTGCGAAAGGAGCGTGCTCTTGGTTCTTAGCTAATGGCTAGATGCTAAGTTGCTAATTGCTCGCAGGACCCATGCCAAAAATCAGATGCCTGTTAGTGGATGACCATACGCTGTTCCGGCAGGGCGTACGCCGCCTGCTGGAGAGCGAAAGTGATTTTGAAATTGTGGGCGAGTCGCCGGATGGCGGCGATGCCGTGGACAAGGCGCGCGATCTGCGCCCCGATGTCGTGCTGATGGATATCGGCATGCCCGGACTGTCGTCGTTTGAGGCGACTCGGCACATCAAGAAGAACCGTCCCGAGACCAAGGTCCTCTTCCTCACCATGTACGAGGATGAGGATTACCTGCTGCAGTGTCTGGAAGTGGGCGCCGCGGGATATGTGTTGAAGGACACGCCTGCGCCCCAGCTGGTGAGCGCGGTGCGCGATGTGTACAAGGGCGGAAAATATCTGAGCTCGCAGGTATTGGGAAAACTGGTCGAAGATTTCCGGGCGCGGGTGCGCGACACCCGCATGCAGCCGCGCATGTCGACCTTGACGCCGCGCGAGCGCGAGATTTTGAAGCTGCTGGCCGAAGGCAATTCGGTGAAGGAGATCGCGGTGCTGCTGGGTCTAAGCGTGAAGACCGTCGAGGCGCACAAGTTCAACCTGATGCGCAAACTCGACATCCACAACAAAGCGCAGCTGGTGACCTACGCCATCCAGAAGAAGATCATCAAGGTGCCGGTGAACCAGTAGGAAGCGGTAGCCGCAATCATTCTCTTGAGCCTCAGTCGCGTGGCTGATAAAGTCGAGCACGGAGGCAATGGCAAATGGCAATCGATCGGATAACGGTTGATCCGCAAATCATGGGCGGCAAGCCATGCATCCGTGGCATGCGGGTGACTGTGGGCATGATCGTCGGCATGCTTGCCGAGGGACATTCGTCCGCCGAAATCTTGAAGCTGTATCCCTACCTCGAAGCGGAAGACATCGCTCAGGCTCTTTCCTACGCGGCACTTCGTTCTGAAGAACGTGAGGTCGAACTAAACCGGGCGTGACCATCCTTGTTGACATGAATCTCTCGCCGGAGTGGGTTTCTTTTTCGAGGGCGAGTCATGGCATGCGATCCACTGGAGCAGTGTAGGAAGCGCGTCGGCGCCGGATCGAGAGATCTTAGACTGGGCCGCATCTCGCGGCGCCGTCATTTTCACTCACGACTTGGATTTCGGGACTCTTCTGGCGCTCAAATCGGCTCGAGTCCCTAGCGTAGTTCAGCTTCGAGGGCAGGAGACTTCCCCTGCGCAAGTTGGTCACGTTGTCATTAAGGCCTTGAAGCAATTGCAGGACGACCTGGAGCGCGGAGCACTGGTCACCATCGATGCAACCAAGGTCCGTGCGCGCATCCTTCCGCTGCGATAGTCCCGACCTACTTGCCCTGCATCGCTTTCTTCAGCTGTCCGATCAGGTTGGCGGCGACCTTGTCTTCGCCGCGATGGTTCAGGCTGAGCAAGACCTTGTCCCCATCTTTGGCCGTCCCCGACCACAGGATGGTCTTCCCGTTAAGATCCACGATCTGCACCGTGCCGATGGTCGTATCCTGCGACGCGGTCACGCCTTTCATGATCGCGTCAGCGTCCGCTTTTTGCAGCACCACGGTCAGGTTCCCATGAAACTGCTTCGAGATCTCCGAGGTGAGGTACTGGTTGAGATTGTTCGGCATCGGCTCAATGTAGATCTTCCGAATGTCGGCCACATTCGTCATCGCCGTCTGCGCCAGGACGGCGGTCGCAAGTAGAAGGACAGGGATCAGACGTTTCATAGCTAAGACTTTATCGCGCAGGTTTTGCTTGCCGCAAGGACAGATGTGTGGATTGCGGTTATTCACTCAAAGGAGGTGCCGATGAATCTTGCAATTCACCGGCACCTTGAGTAATCCCACGCGCACTGCTGTGGAGGCAGGGAAAAAACGCAGCCCATCATTTGGTCTGTGCGTGCCGTTCGTCGTTGAACATTTCTTCCACCTCGAGCGTTTCATACGCGTGCTCGCCGTGGATCGATTCATCCAGTCCGATCTCCTCGCTCATCATCTCGACCTTCACCGGCGTGAACATGTCGATGATGCGCAACATTCCGTAAGTGAAGCCAAAGGCCCACACCGACGAGAACAGTACCGCGACCACCTGTTTGCCGAAGAAGCCGGGATTGCCGTAGAACAGGCCGTTGGTTCCCGCGGGGTTGAACGCGCTGTTGGCGAAGAGTCCCAGCAGCAAAATGCCCAGGAAGCCGCCGACTCCGTGTACGCCCCACACATCGAGCGCATCGTCCCAGTGCAGCTTGTTCTTCATCTCCACCGCGAAGTAGCAGACCACGCCCGCGACTACACCGATGATGACGGCAGTGGTCGGCGAAACATAACCTGCGGCGGGAGTGATGGTCGCCAGGCCGGCGACTGCGCCGGTCAGCAAGCCGAGGAACTTCGGCTTACGCTCGCGATTCCAGGCCACGATCAGCCAGGCTACGGCGGCGAACGACGCCGCGATGTCCGTATTGAGAAATGCCGTGCCGGTGACGGAATCCACGCGCATCTCGCTGCCCGCGTTAAAGCCGTACCATCCAAACCACAGCAGTCCGGTTCCCAGCGCTACCAGGGGAATACTGTGCGGTCCGCGATCCATTACCCGCCGCTTGCCCACGTACAGAATGGAAGCCAGCGCCGCCATTCCGGCGATGTTGTGCACCACGATGCCGCCGGCGAAGTCTTCTACTCCCCAGCGTTGCAGAATGCCTCCGCCCCAAACCATGTGAACGAAGGGGAAGTAGACCAGCGTGAGCCAGCCGGTGAGGAACAGGCAGTAAGCCTTGAAGGTCACGCGATTGGTGAAGGCGCCGGAGATGAGCGCCGGCGTGATGATGGCGAACATCATCTGGTAGGCAATGAAGACCATGGCCGGAACCGTGTTGTTCGGTCCCGACGGGGTCGACAGGTTGATGCCGCGCAGGCAGACATTATCGAGATTGCCGATGATGCCGTGCCAGTCGCCGCTGAAGCAGAGCGAGTAGCCGTACAGGTACCAGATGACGGTGGTCCAACCCATGGAAACGAAGCTCTGGATCATGATGGCTAGAACGTTCTTGCGGCCCACCAGCCCGCCATAGAAAAAGGCGAGGCCCGGCGTCATCAGCATGACCAGACTGGTACACAAAATCATGAACCCGGTATTACCGGTATCGAGGTGAAGCATGAAAACCTCCAGGAAACAACGTGCGGTAGAACGCTTGGCGTTCCCTTCGCAATCGGCGGCAGGTGCCGCAAGGGGCCGGGAATCTAAAGGACTGATCGGGAAGGAAAAGTCGATTTTCAGCTGCAAGTGTACGCCGCACCTCCGCGCCGGGGAAGCAGGGTGCAGTGAGGCGTGAGGTCGGGCGTAGAAACTCGAAGAGCGTAGGGGCCTCGCGCGGACGTCGATCCGACAGACGTCTGACTACCGCGACACTAGGCTGCCCTGCCGGGGAAAAGAGTGTCTGTACGTGGAATCACAAGCCCGTGTGATGTCGGTGTCCATGAGCAGCTTGTCCCGTGGGTCTTCGTAATAGTGCGGACCGTAAAAGTGGTTAAGCTGATTCGTCATGGACCCGGTTAGGGGTTGAAGCAGAAACTGCCGAAATCGGATCACCAGCAATGTATTCCGAGGCGGAGAAAATCGTTGATAGGGCAACCTGGCGCGTCGAGTTTCTTGCGCGAAGACGCCAAAAGAGTTTTTCAACAGGCACGCCTGATTACAACAATGACCTTGTTTCGCTATGTCTTCTTGGGTAAGCTTCTTACGCTTTTGCGGTATTCAGAAGGAGGCTGGCTTGAAAATCTTGCTTCTGTCACTCGCGATTCTTCCGCTTTGCCTGGGAGCGACTTCAGCTATCGCCCAAAACGATCTTTACGATAACGGGGCCACCGATGGTCAAACCTACGCCTGGACCATCAACCTTGGCTTCGCCGTTAGCGACACCTTTAGCCTGTCGAGTGCCAGCCAAGTCAACGGCATCACGTTTGCTGCCTGGCTCGTCAGTGGCGACGTGCTGCAGGCGACTGAAGTTGCGATCACATCCAGTGAGTTCGGCGGCACCTCTTACTTTGACCAGAACGTCAGCTTCACCCAGAGCGGTTGCGTCTTGAATCAATACTCCTTCAACGTTTGCACCGAGAAGGGATCGTTCGGAACGAACGTGAACCTGGCGGCCGGCACCTACTGGCTTACCTTGGACAACGCCGACACCAACACTATTAACGACCCGGTTTACTGGGATCAAAATAGCGGTCCGTCATTGGCGTCTGAGAATGCCGACGGCACTATACCCTCGGAGTCGTTTACCATCCAGGGATCGTCTTCGTCATCGACCGGCAGTACGCCTGAGCCCGGCAGCCTCGTATTATCCGCATCGGGTGCGCTTGCTGCGTTCGGATGGATTCGCCGGATATGTCATCAATAGAACGTCAGCTTAGAATTCGACGCCGGCAGGCTAGCCGATCAGCGCTTCCTTCATCGACGAGCTTCAGTATCCCAAGGCTTGACCGAATCCAAGCGGCGAACCCATGCCGGGGCAGCAGAAAACGTTTTCCTCGGCAGAGGAGTGGGAGAGAGCAATAACTGACAGCCGATAGCTGACGGCTGACAGCTGGTTCAGTTGATGCCAGAATTCGACTGGATGGTGGGTGCGCCCTGCTTCTCCGGCGGACGCATCAGGCCGAAGTTCTGCAGGTAGGCGACAGTGCGTTGGGCGGCGCCGTCGAAGGTGAGCTGGCAATTGACGAACTGCGTGTTCTCCCAGGTAACGTCGCCGCCGCCATAGACCAGGCGGCATTCCGTCAGCACGCAGTTGATGAAGCGCTTGTCGTCCATGTAAACCGTGACGCCCTTCGGCTGCCAGTTCTCTAAGACCTGCATGTAAAAGTCCTCCGCGATATGAGTTTCTAGGATAAATCGTCGCGGCGGATCGTGCCGCCAAGTGCGCATTTGCGAAAAGCTCGCGCCGAATAAACAAAAAAAGGGGGCGGGCAACTTAGCTGCAAGTTACCCGCCCGGTTGAGGAGAAATTTTCGATTCCCGCTTACGTGGTCTGACGGCTGGGAGAGCTGCTCTCGGTGCCGGTAGCGCGAACTGTCTCATTCATTGTGTTGCGCACCTGGCTGGCGGCGTCGTTGACGGTGTTGCGCACTTGCCCGGCGGCGCGCTCAGCTGTGCCGCGAATGTTTTCCACGCCGCGTTGCACGCGATCGCGGCCCTGCTCATAAGTGTCGCGGGCCGAGTTGGCCAGGTCACTGGCGCGATCCGCCAGATTGGTACGCGTTTCTTCGCCGCTCATGGGCGCAAACAGAAGACCGAGGCCAACCCCCAGCCCCAGCCCTACCAGAAAACTCTTCATATGGTCCTCCCTAAGATGTCGATGTGTGCTGCCCAGACCAGGCCCTGGAGCAAGAAGGGCGTTGCTGTCCGACAGAGACTATGATGCGCGTCGCGGGAAGCGGAGTTTGCCGGGGTTGTGGAAAGGCCAAGTAGCTGCCGACGGGGTGTGCCGCAGGTCATCATGTCGATTGATTATGTTGGTTATCTAGCCCCGTTCGAGCGGACGGCAGGTCGCCTGGTTGTTGGACTGTGCTGAAAAGACCCCAGGTCTCGAAAATCGCGAGACCCTTCGACAAGCTCAGGGCAGGCTGAGGGGCACCCAGATTTTCTTGAACTCCACAAAATGTCCTTGATTGAATTTGTAATCCAGAAATAACCATTCGCTACCAATCCACCTCTCGCGGTTGAGCGTACTCACTCCGGAAGGCAGAGGCATAGGCCCTATTGCTGCCGCTTCGGGGCCTCTCGCCTTCCCATCCCACCTCTCGCAGGAGATACCTTTATGGACTGGGCCAAGATTACCCACCTTACAGAGAAGGCTCTGAATCGTCGCAACTTTCTTAAGGGCACCGGAATGGCTGGGCTGGGAGTTGCGTCTGCCGGATTCATCGGCGGCAGCTTGACTCCGCTGCTCGGCATCACCGCGGGCAACAACCCTGCCGTTGCCGGCACGCGCCAGCCTGCCACACTCATTCACGACACTCCCTCCGACATCTTCACCGCCGCTCTGGTAGCGGAAGACCTGGCAACCACGTTCTACTACAACGGTCTGACCGGACTGGTGATTCAGGACCCGAACCTGGCCGGGCCGGGAGGCACGCCGCACCATCCCAATCCCAACGATTCTGATCCGGGCAATGTTTCCTACATACAGGCAGCGTTCATGGAGGAGATCTATCACGCTAACCTCATGCGCGGCCTGCTCGGTATAGGAAGCTCCGGACAGGACCCGTACCAGACTTTTTATTTTCCGACGGGAACCTTCGACACCCTGACGCCGTTCCTGGCCATTCTGGATGCGCTGGAAAACGCGTTTATCGGCGCCTACCTGGTAGCTGCGCAGGAATTCGCCGTGCTCGCCGTCAACGGATCGCCGGGCTATACCTCCGACCAACTCGCCTACTTCAGCAAGGTGACGGCATCGATCGGCTGCGTTGAAGCAGAGCATCGCGTGCTGGGACGCGACATCGGCGGAAAGGGTCCGGCGAATAACAAGACCTATGAGCAGACGGATGGGTTGACCAGCCTGGCGCACGGCGACCATTCGGCTGTAGATGCGTTGGCGCCTTTCCTCAATCCATCTACGGGGCCGGCGTATTCACTACAAATGGCGCTTGCCAATCAGGGTAGCGTTGCGCTCTCCGCGAACCTTCAGATGCAGTTACCGGATAGCACTCTCTACTAGGTTGCAATCAACAATGGGCTGCATCGGGGAGATGCAGCCCGGAAAAAGAGGAGAAATTCCGATGCTCGAAGGTTTATTTCAACCTATGCACTTGCTGGTTATCCTATTCATCGCGCTACTGGTCTTCGGTCCTAAGAAACTACCTGAACTGGGTAAAGGATTGGGAGATGGTATTCGCGCTTTCAAAGACACCGTTCGCACGAATGCCGCGGAAGCTGATGACCATTCTGCGGTGAAGTAGTGATCCGCCAGGAGCAGTTCGTTGCTGCTAAAAAGCTAAGAGCTAAAGGCCAGGAGTTGGATCTTATAGATTTCCGGCGCCGTTGCCGTCGGCCGGCGGGGCCGGAGCGGCCTGGGCCTGACCGGGAGCTTCGACAAAGCTGTTCACCATGTCTTTGAGCTCTTTGCTGGGCTTGAAGAAGGGAATTTTCTTTGCGGGAACTTCTACCCGGTCGCCGGTCTTGGGATTGCGGCCGACGCGCGGTTTGCGCTGGCGGGTGCGGAAGCTGCCAAAGCCGCGGATCTCGATCTTGTCGCCGGCGCGCAGCGAGCGCACCACGCTCTCGAAGATGGTCTCGACGATGACCTCACTATCTTTACGGGTGAGTTCAGTCAGCCGGGAAACTTCATCGATCAAGTCAGCCTTGGTCATCTGGCACGCCCCTCGTCGCGATGCAACGTCACATTCACCTGTCCCACCCCAGCCCTAGGCGGGTTACGCGACCGCCCACGCTTCGGCGGTACAACGGATACTCTCAAATTGCTATCGGGTTGGCAAGTGGAAGTTTACATTGAACTTGCCGAAATACAACAGGTTCCCAGCCACATACTATTTCCAAAGGTAATAGAAACCTACATTAGTTTGCATTAGCTTGGCAGGGTTGGGCAGGTACTCGGAGAGGTCGCCAAACAACAGGTCGAGCAAGCTCTTGCGATCCTTTTCAGGATGCACCAGCGTAGGTTCGCCTTTGATGCCCACAGACTTCGCCGTGTCTTCCACGGCGGCGCGGAAGTCGCCAATCTGATCGATCAGCTTCAGCGGGAGCGCCTCTTGTCCGGTCCAGACCTTGCCGTTGGCCAAGGGAAGGATCTGATCGTCTTCCATCTTGCGGCCGACGGCGACACTGTGGATGAACTGGGTGTGCATATTGTCGATCAGGCCCTGCATGTAGGCGCGCTCTTCGGGAGTCATGGGGCGCGTGGGCGAGCCGGTGTCCTTGAACTCGCCGGCCTTCAGCGTGATTTGCTGCAGCTTGGCCCACTTCAGTAATTCTTCGTAGTTGTACCACTCGGCAATTACGCCGATGGAACCGACAATGCTGGCGTCATCGGCGAAGATCTTGCTGGTTGCCGAGGAAACGTAGTACGCGCCGCTGGCGCCCACGGTCTCGATGGAAGCGACCACCGGCTTCTTGTTCTTGTCGCGAATGCGCAGGACCTCGCGATAAATCTCTTCGGACGCCGCTGCGCCGCCGCCGGGCGAGTTCACATGAATGATGATGGCCTTGATGGAGCTATCGTCGGCGAATTTATCCAGCTGATCGACGACGTCCTTGGGATCGAGGATGACGCCCTGCAGATCGACGATGCCGATCTTGTCACCGAAACCGCTGAAGGAACTCTTTTGCTGCGAGCGCACCGAGAAGTAAACCAGCGCGAATATGCCGACGAGAAACAGAAAGAACGCTCCTCCACCGAGCAAGACCCAGAGGAACAGGCGGGAACGTGGCTGGTCAGGCATAAGGAAAGAGCAAGTTTAGCAGAATCAGCTGTGGGCTATGAGCTATGAGCTGTGGGCCGTTGAAGAGGGCGAGAGCCACATTCGCTTGCCGGGTATGTACGTCGCTAGCGAAGATCCGGGTGCCCCAGAGCCTGCCCTAATGAAAGATCGATGCGAAGAAGGCTCCCACCTTGCTGAAGAAGCCATGGGACTCAGTCTTCTGCGGCGGCGGGTTCTGCGCGCTCTGGGTTGCGGGCGGTGTCTTTTTGTTGTTCGCCGGAGGCGGCAGCACGGTTGGCTGGAAGGTCACGACCCTGGTGTTTTCCAGCTTCAAGGTCATCACGATCTGCCGCAAGTCGGGGCTGGGATCGTCGCCGTGAAAGATCAGCGGCGCGTCTACCGTCATGTGTTGCTCGGGGGGCGGCGCCGAAGCCAGTTGCTGATTCGACTGCGGCTGCGTTGCCGGCGGAATCATGGCGGCTGCGGGCGGCGTCGAGGTAGCCGGCGCGGTTGGGGGCGGCGCGGCTGGCGCTGCGGCTTTCGCAACCTGCGTCGCAAGCTCTTTCGGACATCCGCAATTACTCTTCGACGCGGTCGCCTGCTTCAAGTGGCCGCCCTTGAAGATCACGGCTTCGTCGGGTTTCACCTGGTAGGTATCATCGCCCATGCTCTCGGAGATCACGACCGCAGCCGCATTCCACGGCAACGACTGCACACAGGTATCGCCGTTCGGAGCAACGCGCACGGCGACGTGCACCGTTCCCGGTCCAGGCAGCAGCAGCCGCAGGTCAGGCGTGAGCAGGGTATCGGCTTCGGTGCCCAGGGGATAGTTCAGCTCAAGATTGCCTGCATTCAGGCTGAGCAGTAGTTGCCTTCCTGATTGCGACGAGGTGATGGAAAGCTTCGTTCCCTCGCATACCAGCAGGCTGCCGCCGCGGTCGAGCTTCAACGTGGCAGCCTGGGTCCCGGCTTCAATGGAGGAGCCGCTCAGGACGCTGGTCCCCGAGCCGGCGAGCATGACCGATCCCTTTACGCTGGCATCGCTGGCGAAGAGCTGCCCGATGGGCTGCGCCTGCTGGCCGGCGGCCACGGCAGGCAACATCCCTATCGACAAAGTCAGCGGAAGGGCGAGGCGATGGAGAGACGACTGCATCAGTTCGAAGTGTCGAGCGACACCATCTTGACGATACCACCGGCGGGCCGGGTTCAACAACGAAGCGAGTTGTTCGGGTAGAGCTGGCCTTCAGGCCAGCGGCCAAGCCGTTTATTTCTGGGCGAGAGTCGGCTTCAGCCGACGGCACAAGACCTGCACAATTCCGACGATTGAAGCCCCGCTGGCGAAGAAGTAGTCTAAAGCTCAGGCATGCCTGGTAAAGTGCAACCTCAGCGCCGCTATCCCAAGCTCGTCTTTGGCGAGACGCTTACCGTCGCCATCGAGACCTTCCGGGTCAGCAAGGTGCGCTTCATCCTGACCTCGCTGGGCATGGTGATTGGGACGGCGTCGCTGATCCTGGTGGTGACCATCGGCCTCACCGGCAAGCAGTATCTGCTGCAACAGATTCAG
Source organism: uncultured Acidobacteriaceae bacterium (assembly GCA_963698845.1). GTDB lineage: Bacteria > Acidobacteriota > Terriglobia > Terriglobales > Acidobacteriaceae > Bog-257. The sequence continues at coordinate 1,269,091 of CAVOSH010000001.1, read as the reverse complement.
AACATCGGTTCGAACATGATGGTGGCCGAGTACGCGGGCGGCAACGTCTACGGCCGCAACGACACCAGCGACTACCTCCGGCTGGACGATTTGAACGCGGTGCGGGAGCAGGTGCCCGGGATCAGCAACGCCTCGCCCATGATCGAGTTCCACGATCGCATCGTCGTGCCCGGCGGCAAGGAGCGCGACATCCTGGTGCTCGGCGTCTCCTGGGAGTACCTGTACGTGCGCAATCTCCAGGTGCTGGCCGGGCGCTTCTTCGACGATCCGGACACGCAGGCGCGCGACAAGGTCGCCGTGGTCACGCAGAAGCTGGCGATCACGCTCTATGGCTCGGAAGAAGACGCCATCGGCAAAGAAGTGAAGCTCAGCGGATTGCCGTTTACCGTGATCGGCGTCTTTCGAGAGCGCGTCGATACCTTCGGCCAGACCGAGATTTCCGACGACACCATCCTGGTGCCCTACACCGTCGCCCGCTACTTTACGCCGACCGACCAGGTGAAGCAGATGTTCTTCTCGGTCTCGGATTCGAATGAAGTGCCGCGAGCCACGCGCCAGATTCGCGAAGTGCTGCAATCGCGGCACCGGCCGGAGTCCGTCTATCGTGTGGACAACCTGACGCAACTCCTGAGCGTGGCAGCGAAGACCGCCAATGCGCTGACCACGGTGCTGCTGCTGATCTCCGTGCTGACGCTGATCGTGAGCGGCGTCGGCATCATGAACATCATGATGGCGACGGTGAACGCGCGCACGCGCGAGATTGGTGTGCGTAAAGCGGTGGGCGCAACCAAAGGCGAGATTCGCGCGCAATTCCTCATGGAAGCAATCCTGATTTCGCTGTCGGGCGGAACCGTGGGCATCATCGTTGGACTGGCACTGCCCTTCTCGGTGCGCTTCATCACCAACTACCGGGTGCCGGTTTCAGGCTGGTCGGTGATCATTGCCGTGGCCGTGTCGAGCCTGGTTGGAGTGCTGTTCGGCACCGCGCCCGCCACCAGAGCAGCCAGCTTCGACCCTATCGAAAGCCTGCGCTACGAGTAGGTCAATCCGGGTGCCCCAGATTTTCTCTGACCAGGACGTCGTCACACGCTGGTAATGTCCGCCGATTATTTTTTTCGCGCTATCCCCAGAGGTGAAGCATCGAAGCAGTACATTCTTACGAGGATGGTTGAGAATTTATAAGGAGGAGTTCATGGCAGCGACTGTGGTGGCGACAATGAAAGTAGTGCAGGTTCCGAAGCCGGGAGCGGATTTCCAGATCGTCGAGCGTGAGATTCCATCGCCGGGCCGCGGACAGGTGCGCCTCAAGGTGCAGGCTTGTGGTGTTTGCCACAGCGATGTGCTCACCAAGGACGGCTTGTGGCCGGGCATCGAGTATCCCCGCGTCCCAGGACACGAAGTCGCCGGCGTTGTGGACGAAGTGGGTGAGGGCGTTACTTCATGGAAGAAAGGACAGCGCGCCGGCGTGGGCTGGCATGGAGGCCACGACAACACCTGCCGGGAATGCCGGCGCGGCGATTTTCGTAACTGCCGCAACGAGAAAATCTGCGGCATCAGCTACGACGGCGGCTACCAGGAATACATGATCGCTCCCATCGAGGCGCTGGTGGCCATCCCGGACGGCCTCAAGGACGTCGAAGCTGGCCCGCTGCTCTGCGCCGGCATCACCACCTATAATGCGCTGCGCCACAGCGGCGCGCTGCCCGGAGATCTGGTTGCGGTACAGGGCATCGGCGGCTTGGGCCACCTGGGCATTCAGTTCGCGAACAAGTTTGGTTATGACGTCGTCGCCATCGGACGCGGGCCGGAGAATGCGGCTTTGGCAAAGAAGCTGGGCGCGTACGTTTACCTCGACAGCCAGGCGACGAACGCAGCCGAAGAGTTGCAGAAGCGGGGCGGCGCACGCGTGATTCTGGCCACGGCTCCTAACTCGAAGGCGATGTCACAGTTGATTGACGGCCTGGGTCCGAATGGCGAGCTCATGGTGATCGGCGCGGCCTTCGATCCCATCGAGGTCAGTCCGATACAGCTCATCACCGGAAGTAAGACGATTCAGGGCTGGGCGGCGGGAACGCCGGCCGATTCCGAAGACACACTACACTTCTCAGAGCTCACCGGCGTGCGTCCCATGATCGAAACTTATCCGCTGGAGAAAGCCGCCGAAGCCTACGCCCGCATGATGAGCGGCGAAGCGCAGTTCCGCGTCGTACTGACGATGTAGGTAATTGGGATAGATAATCCGGACGGGTAATTCGGGGTGCCCCGGGTCTCGCGACGTTCGAGACCTGGGGTTTTATCCCAAGTCTCTCCGCTAATTACCAGTAGTGATCGTCGCTCTGCTCAGCTAACATCGCCGTAACCAATGCCCAACCGAACCGCAGGCGAAATCGCCAAGGCAATTTTTCTGGCGATCGTATACTTCATCGGCGCGATCATCGGCTGCACTTTCGCAGCCTTCCTGATCGGCGACGTAATTCGCGCCACCGGAATAATCCACGGAGAAGCGGGCGAATGGTTCGGGTTAACCGCGGCAGGGTTGGGGTTCATGGCCGGTATAGCGGTTGGACTGGCCCTGTCCTGGCGGCGGATCGCACGCGGCTTCGAGGTATCGCCGCGTGTGATTGCGCGGGGAACAATCCTCCTGCTGCTGCTCGTCCCTATGACCGAGTATCTGCTTCTCAAGTGGCCCAGGATGACGGGCCCCTCTACCGACAACAGACCTGTCATCGATGCAGTTTCCAATGATGGCGGTACGGTGATTCTCGATCTGTCAGGAACGAATTCGTCCGTTTTATACAGAGTCGACACGCGTAGCGGCCAAGCCACTCCCCTCACAGCGCCGCAGAACGGGTTACAGGAGGGAGCCGCCATTTCTCCGGATGGAAAGCTGGTTGCGTTTGTATCCAGCGCTCAGCGCGGCGCCTCAACGATTATGGTCTGCAAAATGGACGGGACCGATTTGCATCCTCTGCTGGCGAATGCCGGCAACGATTTCGCGCCAAATTTTTCGCCGGACGGGCGCTCGATCATCTTCGCCCGCCTCAGTTCGCCCGATCGTGACCGCCGCTTCGAGATGTATTCCACTGACCTCGACGGTTCGAGTGTGAAACAGCTAACCCATCGTAGCTTCGGCGCCGAGAATGACGTCACCTATTCTTTTTATCCAGTCGGGCTCTCGCACGACGGTTCACTGGTGTTGATGAAATGGGACACCAGGTCAGGCGATAGACTGCTTGCCTACCGGTTGTACGACGAAGACCGTGCGGCTCTCGAAGTGACTCCCGACATTCCGAATTCGCCAAAGTATGCAATCATCGTGAGCGCATACTTCGCGGCAGGAGATAAAGAACTATGGTTGATGGCCGCTAGCAACAGTTCGAAGGGCTTTACCTACGACATTTACCGGAAAGCACTGGACTCACCCAAGCTCGAACGAGTCACCTCAAACGATAGCTATGCCAGCGATTTCAGATTGTCGGCCGATGGCAATACGGGCGCCTTTTTTACCTGGGAGAAGTCATACCTGAATCGTGTTCCCATCCATCCAGCTCTTCATTTACTTGACGTCAAGACCCAGGCCATCACCGACGTCGGGATCACCGGTTTGCCAAACTAAGAGCCCAGTACCCGGATCAACCTCATTACAGCATGCGGATCGACTACCTCACGGCGTAATCTCCCACACCGTGCCGCAGCCGCGGAAGCAGTTTCCTATCCCGCCGCTGTACGTTGTGCCATAGATATTGCCGTTGCTATCGAAGACCAGGCTGCCATTCGGGCCGATGGCCTCGACACCCGTAAATTGATGGAGTTCGGTGTAGTCCCAGCCTCCGCCTGAGGGCGTTAGCTTGAACACTTTGTTACAGGTCACCCCGTACAGGTTGCCAGCGCTGTCCATGGTTATCGGACCCGCGATCCCGCAACCGCCATCGGGGTTCGCAAACAACACAGTGAACGTCCAGCTGCCGTTCGATGGGCTCAGTTCAAAGACTGTCCCTCCGCCCAACGGCCCTTCATACGTAGTTCCGCCGTAAAAGTTGCCCGCGGCATCGGTGATCAAGCCGGTTGGAGATCGCCCATCCGTCGTCGGATTGAAAGCATGAATGACGCTCTCGGACCCACCGGGGATGGTCCACTCGTAAACCACTCCTCCATTGTATTGGCCGGCAAGAACGGCCGTGCCGTACAGGTTGCCCGTGACGTCGGCGACCAGACCGGTTGTCGGGCCAGTGCCATCGTTACCGCCGACAAAGTTGTAAAGCACATTTTCTGTCCAGCTTCCATCGGCCAGCGTCAGCTCGTAGAGGGTGCCCTTGAACTGCGCACCGCCCCCACTGGTGACGCCGTAGATGACCCCGCTTTGATCGAATCGAAGATCGCCTTGCGGCCCGAATCCATCATTCAAGCGGTTGCCGCGAAAGCTGTAAGCGACGGTTTCTGACCACGGGCACGAGGAACGATTGCAAATCCTGGCCGGCGGGCGCAGATTGAAGACGGTTCCACAGCCGCCGCGACATCGGGTGCCGCCTCCGCCCTGGGCCGTGGTTCCGTAGAGGATCCCGCTGGGACCGAACACTACCCTGGCCTCGGGAGTCGCGCCATCGTCTCCTCCCAGGAAGTTATAAAGGGAAGCGAGTGTCCATCCGCTTCCCGCTTGCTTCATCTCAAAGACCGTGCCGTTGCCTCTTCCTCCGCCGGCCGTGGTGCCGAACAGATGCCCGCCTTGATCGATGGTGAGTCCAGCTAGAGGTCCACCGCCATCCACTCCGCCTGTGAACTGGTGCAGCACAGTGAAGGTTTGTGCGGATGCTGATTGGATGGCAAATGCCGAAAGCAGCGTGAAAGCCAAGGCTGCTCCCCGCAGACTCAGGGTCGAAAGCCATGGGGACTGCTCAGCCGGCTTCGTCATATGGCCTCCTCAGGAAACGCGGTGGGTGCAATACGCATCAGCGGAACCTCGGCGGCAACACTTTACACCGGTTTAGGCTTAGTCCCCGTAAAAAAGGTCATTGCGAGCCGGGTAATTCGGGGGGAGCGGATCTCGCGGATTATCTAACGCACTGATCCAGAGCTGCTTACGCGTTTCGTCGGCAATTTCATCATCCTTCAACCACGGCTCGAATCTAATCATGTAACGATGACAAGTGACAGCTTACGAGGGCTGCGTGTGCGTATGCAGCAGCGAAAAGATCTACCCGAATTCGAGTTTATGCAGGAAAAGATACAACCCAGGAAGCGCTACATCTTCGCCAGCGACTTTGACCAGACCTTGAGCTTCAACGACTCGGGCTATGTGCTGGCCGAGCTGCTTGGAATCTCTGCCGCCGAGTTTGAGCGCAAGACCACCGGGATGACCAAGCTCAACCTGGTGCAGCAGGGAGGCGAACTCGCCTATCTGCTGCTGCACGATCCCGAGTTCCGCAGCAAGGTTCGGCCCGAACATCTGTACGAAGCCGGCAAGCGCGTGCGCCTGAAGCCGAACATCGACCTGCTTTACCGCTTTTTGTCGGAAGAGGTCGAGGGCTTCCACTTCGACTTCTACGTGATCTCGGCAGGACCGGTGGAGGTGATTCGCTCGGCGCTCGAAGGCATCATTCCGCCGGATCACATCTTCGGCACCGAGTTCGAGTACAGCGCCGACGGCGAGATTGAGCGCATCAAGCAGGTGACTGCCGGCTACGGCAAGGTGGCCGTCATCGATCAGTTGCTGGACACATTACGGACCGGGCCCGACCGCATTGTGTACGTCGGTGACGGCAGCTCCGACATTCACGTCATGCTGCACATCAATCGCCGCGACGGCTTCACCATTGCGGTCTCGGAGAACCGGTACCTGGCGCCGATCGCCAAGCGCTCGGTGATCAGTGACAGCGCGCTGGCGATCCTGGTGCCCATCCTCGAGGAAGTCGTGGGTTGGGATTCGGCGCGGATTCGCGAGGCCTTCGAAGACAAGGGCCTGCTCATCCAGCAGTGGGACAAGGTGCAGACCGATATGCTGACCATCGTCCCCACGGTGCTGCCGTTCGAGCAGGCGAGAGCGGCCATCGCGGAGTAGGCGACGTTTCGTCCGAAATCAAAGCCCAAGTCTTCGAGTCGACGAAGCATGACATCGCTTGCAAGATCGCTATGGGAGACGGACTATGCGCGACTAGTCGCGCGCTGCCAATCGTACGAAGGGGCAGAGGCGATTCATGTCGAGAGGCCCGGGGTTTTCCATGTCCGCATCAGCCAAATTTGCTGCGACACGTGGGGAGTGAAGGCCATCGCCACGGACTTACTCACGCCCGGCCTGCAGCGGCCTACGGTCGAAGAACAACCGCCAGGGTACATAGTGTGAGGTAGTTCGCCTCTGCCTTGAACTCGGAGCGCTGACAAGTCAGAGGGGCGCAACCGTCACATGGGCCGAAACGAGGTTTAAGGTACTTAGGGAATACGACCGGCGAATGCTTGCGCCCTAATACAAGGGACTGTGCTCCTCATTCCTTTCCTGGCGGCACCTCTGACCAATTCTCCTCTTTCAATGCCGTGGAGACGCAGCTAAAGCTGCGACCCTCCTTAACCAGTCCGCATCCCGAACCAGCAAAGGTCCTAAACATTTCCCTCTGAATCCGTTAACCTGTTGCCGGATAACGTAATGACCAACCTCACGCGCCTGTGCCGGCTATTGTCGGTGTTGTGTGTCTGCTCTCTCCTTCTGTTTGTGGCTTGCAGCAAGAAACCGGAAGCCAACACTCCCGACAAGCCGGGGTCTTCTGCGACAACGCCGCAGCAATCCGCCGCTCCCGCGCAGGAAGCCTCCGCTGCGGTTTCGCCGGACGAACCTCCCGCGCCGTCGAACACGATGCAGTTGCCGCTGAACTTCAACAAGCACACCGGCGATCTGGACGAGATGGTGAAGCGACAGAACATTCGCGCGCTGGTCATGTTAAATCCGGTCGCGTTCTTCTATGACCAGGGACAGCCGCACGGAATCATGTACGAGACGATGGAGGATTTTCAGCGCTTCGCCAATAAGAAGCTGGGGCTGGGCACGCCTGGTCTGAAGGTCACATTCCTGCCCGTGGCGCCTTCGCAAGTGGAGGCGGCCCTGACCACGGGCATGGGCGATGTAATTGTCAACGGCATTGCGGTCACGCCGGAGCGCGCCAAGCGAGTGGCATTCTCCACGCCGATCATGACCGGCGTCAACCAGGTGATCGTAAGCGCAGCGGACTTTGGGACCATCTCCAGCGTGGCCGATCTTGCGGGCAAGGTCATCTACGTTAATCCTCTGACCACGTACTACCAAAACCTGGAGAAGGTGAACGCCGACCTCAAGAAAGACGGCAAAGCTCCTATCCAGATCAAAGCCGCGGACAAGAATCTGAGCGACGAAGACCTGATCCAGATGGTGCATGCCGGGCTGCTGCCGGCAACGGTGACAACCACGCAGCGCGCCGGGCTCTGGACGAAGGTCTTCGACAATCTGCAAGCGCAGTCGGCCGTGCCCATCGCCACCAACGTCGACATGGCCATGGTCATGCGGCAGAACAATCCGCAACTGAAGGCGCTGCTCGACGAGTACATCTCCACCCACGCCGCCGGCACGTCGTTTGGCAATACGCTCATCCGGCGATACCTGCAGAACACGAAATGGGTGACGAATGCCACCTCAGAGAAAGACATGCAGCGGTTTCTGCAGACCGTGGACCTGTTCAAGAAGTATGCGGCGGAATACGACTTCGATTACCTGATGCTGGCCGCGCAGGGTTACCAGGAGTCGATGCTCCAGCAGGATCGCCGCAGCCCGCGCGGAGCGGTGGGCATTATGCAAGTGCAGCCCAAGTACGCGGCGGCGGCGCCCATCAGCATTCCGAACGTGAATGGGGCCGACGGAAACATTCATGCCGGCGCGAAGATGTTGCGCAACATCGCCGACACCTACTTCGACGATCCGAAGATCGATCCGGTGAACCGTACCCTGATGGTCTTCGCCAGCTATAACGCCGGCCCCAACCGAATTGCGCGCCTGCGCAAAGAAGCATCGGACATGGGACTGAATCCGAATGTGTGGTTCGGCAACGTCGAACTGGTCGCCGCGAAAGATATCGGGCAGGAGACGGTGACCTACGTGAGCAACATTTACAAGTATTACGTGGCGTATAAGCTGGCGTTGGAACAGCAGCAGCTGCGGCAGAAGGCGAAGGCCGGGATCGCAGGCTAGACTTTCTCTTCACGAATCGTCATCACGAGCGTAAGCGAGGGATCTGCTTTTCTGCCGCGTGCGCAAACAGTAGATCCCTCGTCGGCCTGAAGGCCTCCTCGTGATGACAATCTCAGCCTGCTCTTTGACGGCGGAAATCGCACTGGTGCCCCAGGTTCGCGTCCTTCCTGAGGACGCTAACCTGGGCTGATTAGTTTAGGGTGCGAAGTAGCCGGAGATGTCGAGCAGCAAATGCGTCAGCGCCGCAGCATGCGCGTCAATCGTTCCGTTGCTGTTCGGCACAATCGCCATGTTCGAAGTGATGAATCCGTCCAGAGCGTTCAGGGTCGACGGCGCGCGACGGTTTGACCCCCAATTCCGCAGGCTGGTACACTTACCTTTTCCCACCTTAGTGGCAAATCAGAGAAGGACTTCCCGTGCGCAGTTACACTCGACATCAGCTTAAGCAGGACTCGTTTACTACGTCCACCGCAGAAACCATTACCTGGGCACGGGACAATCGCGCCCCGGTCATCATTACCGGGGTTATCGTGGTCGTCATCCTGGCGCTCGTAGGCGGGGGATGGGCTTACATCAACTATCGCGACGCCGCGGCCAAGAACGATCTGGCGCTGGCCCTGCAGAAGTACAAAGCTCCGGTTCGTCCGACCGGAACGCCGGCTACGGCCGACATGCTCAGCTTCGCTTCCGCGCAGGAACGCGACCAGACGACCAATGCGGACTTCACCCGGATCGCCGACAAGTACACCTTTACGCAGACTGCGCAGGTGGCCCGCTATTTCGCCGGCCTCACCTATCGCGACCTGGGGAACGACACTGCGGCGGTGAACGATCTGCAGCAGGTTTCCGGCAGCCGCTACAAGGAGATTGCCAGCCTGGCCAAGATGGCGCTGGCACAGGTGGATCACGATACCGGCAAGAACATCGACGCCATCGATATCTATAAGCAGCTGATCGATCATCCGACGGTTTCGGTGGGCAAAGGCACGGCGCAACTGGCGCTGGCGTCGCTGTATGAATCGATGGCGCGGCCCGACGACGCTCGCCACATCTACGAGCAGATGCAGAAGGAAGCTCCGGCCAGCGTCACGGCCGAGATTGCCGGCCAGAAGTTGCAGCTGCTAGCCAAGAACCAGTAAGCATGGTTGGATGACGGAAATCTTTTCGAGCCACCTCGCTTGGGGTGGCTCGAAGTGTTTGGGGACGAGCTTCTTTGTGTGCCGGACTGGGCGAGGAGGCTCTTCCCTCCGGCGAGCCTCCGCAACCTTTCACTTACCAAGCCGGCGGCGAAACGGGTAAACTGATCGTCCATGACCCTGTTCGAAGCCCAGCCGTATGACGAGGCACGCGCCCGCCGGCGCAGGACAATCATTATTGCCGCCGTCGCCCTGGTCATCGTCATTGCCGCGGCCTTGTGGCTGAATCGCTTCTATCCGGAAGAGCACGTCGTCAACCAGTTCTTCGAGTCCTTGCAGCAGCAAAGGTTCGAAACCGCATACGGTATCTGGATGCATGACCCGGACTGGAAGCAGCATACCGACCGCTACACGCGATATCCCTACAATGAATTCATCAAGGACTGGGGCCCAGGCGGCGAGTGGGGCATCATCAAGAGCCACCACGTGGACTGCACCGCGGTCCCCAGCGGCTACAGTGGCTCGCCCTTCGCCACCGCCAGCGGCGTCGTGGTGGTCGTCACGGTGAATGAGCGGGTGGCTGACAAAGCGAATCTGTGGGTGCAGAAGGACGACAAGACGCTAGGCCTCTCGCCCTTCACCGCAACTTGCCGCTAATGGTTTTGTTCGCGGCGTTGCCGTTGATCACAGCTCGCAAGTTCGTTGTTCCTGCCCGCGCCGCTTAAGCCGTAGGATAGTCCTGCTGTCTCTGGACAATCTGTCGTGTCGAAGTTGACCAGCCGGTCGGCGCACTCTCCGTTTGCCTCGAAGGACGGGAATGGGAGCTTCTATGAGCATGCGGGTCACTGTTCTGAGCTTCATCTTGTTTTTATCCGCTGCGCCCTTATTTGCGCGCGCGAAAACCGATGTGCTGGTGATGAAGAATGGCGATCACCTGACGTGCGAGATCAAAGGCCTCGACTCCGGCGTGCTTTACGTCAGCTTCGATTACATCCTGGGGACGTCGTCGGTGCAGTGGTCCAAGGTCGCCTACATCCAGAGCAAGCAGCTGTTCGTGATAAAGACGGCCGACGGATCTTCGTACACCGGATCGCTGGGCACCGCCGAGGTGGAAGAGAAGCGGCCGGTGCAGATCGAGGTGACGGAAGCTGCGGGCAAGGAGACCGTGCTGCCGCGAACGGACGTAGTGAAGATGGGGCAGACCTCCGACAAATTCTGGCAACGCTTCAGTGGCGACCTGGACTCGGGCATCATCTATTCCAAAGGCAACCAGACCACGCAGTACAACCTGGGCGCCGACCTCGCCTACCTGCGTGAACGCTGGTCAGGAAATGCCAATTACAGTTCGACACTTTCCTCCAGCAGCGGCGCGGAGTCGGCGGCCACCCGCAATCAGCTGAACCTGAGCGGCCTGCGGCTGCTGCGCTGGAACAATTGGTTTTACACTGGCATAGGCTCGTTCCTGCAGAGCTCCGAGCAGGATATCCGCCTGCAAAGCAACATCGGCGGAGGCATCGGTCGGTATTTCAAGAACACCAATCGCGCCACCATTGCCATCATCGGCGGCGCGGCGTGGCAGAGCACAAAATACGATCAGGGCCAGGGTCCGATTCCCGTCGAGAACGTTGCCGCCGCGCTCATTGGCACGGAGATGAAGTTCTTCAAGTTCAACAAGACGAACCTGGACATCCGGGCCACCGCATTTCCGGCATTGTCGGAACCGGGGCGCATCTTCGTGAACACCAACGCGACCTACTACATCAAAATTACCGGCGACTTATCGTGGAATGTTTCGTTCTACGGCAACTGGGACAACCAGCCCCCTCCGCATCTTTCTGGCAGCGATTACGGAACCAGCTCAGGGCTGAGCTTTACGTTTGGGTTGAAGTAACGGGGGCTCAAGGTATGGCTCCGAGCGATACCGTTGATAGAACTCGTCGGGGCATTGGTACCTGAATTCCCATTCCCGCGGAGCAGCTTCCGGAGTCTGCGAGTACCTAAGCACCGCCGCAGGCGGCGCGAAACTTCTTCAGCCCCAGGCGGCAGCTTGCTTCATCGTCGGTGCACTTCAATGCGAACTGGGAAAAATTCGACCGGCGCCCTCACTGCCCATACAGAAATAGCATCGCCTCCGGCAGGCGCCGCGACCAGTTGGCCTCGTTGTGCTCGCCGCCCTCGTCCACGACTACCTTCAGCCGCGTCGGGCCCAGGCCTTTCTTGCGCAGGTCGGCTTCCAGATCCTGCACATCCTTGACCACCTCCGCGCTGAGCTTCGCGTCCCAGGAAGCCTCGTTGGTCCCGGTGCCGAGATAGATTTTCCGCGGCAACACTTTTTCCTTCTCCACGTCCTTGAGCAGTTGACCATCACCAATCCACAGCGGCGGGCTCTCGATCAGCAGATGCCCAAAGGTCCCCGGGTATTGCAGGGCCGTGTAGAGCGCGGCAATCGCGCCGTACGACGAGCCGCCAATTCCGGTATTCAGGGCGCCGCGCGAGACCCGATATCGCTTCTCGATAAACGGTATCACCTCATTCACGACATAGCGCGCGTACTCCTTGCCGTGAACGCTCTTCTCATCGGAGACGGCGTCCTTGGTGTTGAGCGGATCGGGACAAGGAAGATACTCGGAGCTGCGCTTCTCTCCGGCGTTGTCGATGCCGACCACAAACATCGGCGGAATCTTAAAGCCGCCGACCAGATGCTCGACCGTCTCGTCCATGTGCCACTCGCCGGAGTGTGCCGTGGCCTCGTCGAAAAGATTCTGCCCGTCCTGCATGTAGAGCACCGGATAGCTGCGGCTGCGATTATGCGGCGAGAAATAGTTGGCCGGTACCAGCACGCGGAGCATGCGCGTCGTGTGATCGGTTTTGCTCTCGAAGGGAACGATCTCCAGCCAGCCGATCACCGTGTGGTCTTTGTCGAACGAGGTAACGGTGACCACGCCAGGCTCGGCCCCGGACGGATTCTTCGGCTTCGATTTCTTCTGCTGCGCCGGCAGAAGGGATGCGGCGATCAGGACGACAACGCCGATGCGCGCGGCAAGACCGAATCTCGACATGGGTTCAGATTAGCAAAGGAAGAATGCGGATGGGTGAATGCCTGAGGTGGAGGATCGAGCCCGGCGGGTCAAGCGTCCGGTTTCAGGTGATCGTCCGCAGAGCACGGCCTCGCTCTGCGTCGCCACCTCAGCACGGAATTCGTGACAAAGGCTCGTGGTGACGGAATGATGTCGATCGGACATCAATCCAGCCGCGTAGCGGCGACAGGGTTCTTCGGGTGACCGGGATCGATTCGTTTCCTGCCTGGCGATTTACCGCAGCTTCAAATTCGTCAGCGCCATCTGGGGCGGGGCCTGGTCCCAGTCGGTGGAGATATGCTCCAGGGTCATGCGAACGGACTTGGTATGGCCGGGCGTGAGGGGCGAGCGGCTCATGTCCACCAGGTCGGGGTAGCCGCCCATCTGGTTTTCCACCAGCACGTGCAGGGGCAAGGTTTCCTTCTGCACAATCTCGTTCATGGTGTTCTTGAAGACCAGGTTCATGTCCGCGCTCACCAGGGTCTTGCCGCCGGTGTTGGTGATGTCGGCGTCGAGATAGGTGACGGTGCCCCCAACATAGTTTTCCGCCGCGCTGACCTTGGCGTTCGTGATCTGCAGCCTGGAGACGTAAGGATCGACCGGCTGCGCCTTCTGGCCGGTACGGCGCGTCAGCAGCGCGATGCTGCCGACGACCACGATCACCGCAACCAGCCCGATGATGAAGGGCGTCCGGTTACGCTCCTGCGCTTCCTGCCTGACGGGATTGAACAGCTCGGACATGTGCTGATTCTACTCCGCGATCCGATTCCGCCGAACGGGCATCCGCTCTGCGACAATTGGGAGATGGCGAAGCACATCGGAATCGTTGCCTGTAGTGCCGAGGGCGCAGCGCTCTGTTACCGCACCATCTGCGCGGAGGGCGACCGTCAGCTTGGCGGCTACCATCATCCCGAGATCGGTATGCACACGCACTCTCTCGGCGATTACATGGACTTCATTAACGCCGACAACTGGCAGGGCGTCGCCGATCTGATGCTTTCTTCCGCGCACAAGCTTGCGCTGGCCGGAGCGGAGTTCCTGATCTGTCCGGACAACACACTGCATACAGCGTTCGAGATGGTCGCGCCCAAATCGCCGCTACCCTGGCTGCACATTGCCGGAGAGGTGGCGGCCGAGGCCAAGCGCAAGGGCTTTCACAAACTCGCGGTGACGGGTACGCGCTACACCATGGAAGGTCGAGTCTATCCGCAGAAATTGTCGCAGCAGGGAATTGAGTGCATGACTCCGAATGCAGAGGAGCGCGGGCGTATCCATCACATCATCTTCGAGGAGCTGGTCAGGGGGGAGTTCCTGGACGAATCGCGAAGCGTGTTCCACCGCATCCTCAATCGCATGATGGATGAGGGTTGCGATGCGGTGGTGCTGGGATGTACCGAGATTCCGCTGCTGATCGACGACACGAACAGCCCGCTGCCCACGCTGGATTCGACGCGCATTCTTGCCCGCGCTGCCTTGCGCGAGGCGCTGCGCTAGAAAATCTTCACCGCCTGGAACGCGGTCAGGCGCTCGTCAACACTCATCACAGGCTGCGGCAAATTCAGCTTCGAACCTTCCTCGAGAATCGGTATCAGCTTGTCGAACTCCGGACCCGAATGCGATCCGGTAAGCGCCACCCGCACCGGATGAAACAGATCCTTCCCCTTGGCCCCGCTCTTCGCCTTGACCTCGTTCATGATCGACTTGAAGCGCTCCGGCGTCATGGGCGAGGTGTCTGCCTGGACCTGCTGAATAAACGCCGCGAGCACTTCGGTAGTCTTAGGAGCGCCCATCACCTCGGCATTGTCGGGCGAGCTCACCGCGGCAGCCGGATCGTAGTGGAAGATCAACGCTGCGCGCTCGGGTAGCTGCTCCAGCTTGTCAACCGAGGGCGCGAGCAGGGCAACCACCTTCGCGAACCACGCCCGCGTTCGCTCGCTGGGATTTTCCGGCAGCAGTCCGGCGCGAACGAAGAATGGCTCGGCCAGCTTCTCGATGCGCTCAGGCGGGCTCTGCTTGATGTAGTGCCGGTTCAGCCAGTAGAGCTTCTCCATGTCGAAGATGGCGGGCGACGGCGTCACGCGAGCTAGCGTGAACTCGTGCTTCAGTTCGTCAGGCGAAAAGATTTCGCGCGTGCCTCCGCTCGGAGCCCAGCCCAGCAGCGCAAGGTAGTTGATCAGAGCTTCGGGCAGCACGCCCATGTCGCGGAAGTTCGCGATGGAAGTTGCGCCGTGACGTTTCGACAGGCGCTCGCGATCGGCGCCGAGAATGGTGGAGAGATGCGCGAACTCCGGCACAGGCCAGCCCAGCGCTTCATACAGCGCCACCTGCTTGGGCGTGTTGGAGAGATGATCGTCGCCGCGGATCACGTGGGTGATCTTCATCAGCGCGTCGTCGACCACCACCACGTAGTTGTAGACCGGAATGCCCGTGGAGCGCAGGATGATGGGGTCGCTCACCACCTCGTTCGAGAACTCGACCTCGCCGTGCACGATGTCGTGAAAGCGAATGGGGTGCTCGGGAATGCGCAGACGGATGGCCGCAGCCTCACCGTTGTCGCGGCGCTGTTGCGCCTCGGCCGGATCCATTGCACGGCACTTGCCGGAGTAGATTGGCGGAAGCTGCGCCTTCAGCTTCTCCTCGCGATCGCGTTCCAGTTCGTCCTGCGAGCAGAAGCAGTAGTACGCTTTGCCTTCGCTGACCAGCCGCTCGGCGTGCTCGCGATAGACGGCGATGCGGTCGCTCTGGCGATAGGGTGCGTACTCGCCGCCGACGTCGGGACCCTCGTCCCAGTCGATGCCCATCCACTTCAGGTCTTCGAGGAGCTGCGTTTCGAAGCGAGCCTCGCTGCGCTCAACATCGGTGTCTTCAATGCGCAGCACCATCACGCCTCCTGCCTGGCGCGCGAACAGCCAGTTGAAGAGTGCCGTGCGGGCATTGCCGACGTGCAGGTGGCCGGTGGGCGAGGGAGCGAAGCGGACGCGGACTTTCTTCGGAGAAGAGCTCACCCTTCGATGGTAACAAGATATTCGGTGTGAGTGACGGAAAGACCCCGCCTCGCTAAGGCCGGGGTGGAACGAAAAACCCCGCCCTAGCCAAGGGATGGCTAGAACGGGGCACCCTCTGTTGCTTCTGAAGCCGCTTCGTGCCGGCGAAGCGATTGTGATCCGCGTCTAACGTGCGGGAACGGGGATTTGATAGACGACGCCGCAGCGGTTGCCGCCCGCTATGGTGGTGCCGTAGATGTTTCCGGAGCTGTCGAGAGCGATCGTGGATTCAGGGAAGCCGCCGTCGGCGCCGCCGGTGAAAGCGTAGAGAACGTTTTCGCTCCAGCTCGGCGATCCCGGTGTGAGCTGATAGACCACGCCGAAGCCGCCGCTCCCGCCTTGCGAAGTTGCGCCGTCCAGGTTGCCGGCCTGATCGAAGACCACGCCCGTGTTCGGACCGTTGCCGTCATCGCCGCCGGTGAAGTTGTAGAAAACCTCCTCACTCCAACCCGACGGTAGCGACGGCGGAGTGAACATGCCGGGACGAAGTCTGAAGACCACGCCGGCATTGCCGGTACCGCCTGCGTTGGCCGGCCCGTAGATTGCGCCGCTTTGGTCGCGGGTCAAAGGACCCTCGGGATCGCCGCCGTCATTACCAAGAGTGAAGCTGTAGAGCGTGCTCTCGGTCCAGCCGGCCGAGCCCTGCGTTAACTTGTACACAACGCCGGTATCGTCCTGATTAACTTGCGAAGCGGTGCCGTACAAATTGCCGGCCGGATCGAACGTTGGGCCGGCGAGCGGCTGCCCGCCATCGTTTCCGCCGGTGAAGCTGTGCAGCACGGTCTGGGTCCAGCTTCCGGAAGTCGGCGACAGCTCATACACCACGCCATTGTTGGAAGCTCCGCCGAAGGTTGCCGTCCCGTACAGGTTGCCGGCCGCATCCATCACCAGGCTGCCTTCGGGACTGGCGCCATCGTTTCCGCCGGTGAAGTTGTAGAGGATGGTTTCGGTCCAGCCTCCGGAAGCTGGCGTGAGCTTGTAGACGGTACCCTCACCAGCAGCGCCGCCACGCGAAGTGGTGCCGTACAAGTTGCCGGCTGCGTCGCGCACCACACCGCCTTCCGGGTTCTCTCCGTCGGGAGCGACGCCGAACGAGTGCAGCACGGTCTCTGTCCAAGTACCGGAGCTGTTGGTCAGCTCGTAGACTTCGCCCCGGCTGCCAAAGGCGCCCGTGGTTGTGCCATATAAGTTGCCGGCTGGATCGAGAAGGAGCGAGCCATAAGCGGCACAGTCGTTTCCACCCGAAAACGTATAGAGAACATTCTCGCCGGCCGATGCCATGGCCGCCGCGAAAAGAAGAATGAGTGTGGTTTGAAAAATAAACGCCACAGTCCTGGAAATTCGCACAACTCTCCTTATCCCTTGCTGGTTAGATTGGACGAAGTGGCGGATCCGGGTACGCCGCTGTCGACGGCGACGTGAAGCCCGACGTCACACTCTACGCGATGCCGGCTGGCAACGGCGGCGCGCAGTTTTCAGTTAAGACGAATGGCAACTGTTGCAGGATGACGCGCACATTTCGCGGTCGAGGTTCAACTACAAACCTCTGCCTGCGCGCCCGCAGGCTGGAGTGACGCTAACGATCCTAGTTGGGTGAAAGTGTGGTGTCTTTCAGGAAGATGCTGAGTGATTTCGACAAGATGAGTACTCGCGTGGTCGCGACCCAGGTTAGCCCAACAGACGGGCGAACCTGGGGCACCAGCTCTCAGCACCAATTCTCAGCTCTAGGTTGGCGGGGTTTCCTGGGCGTCGTCTTCGGGGATGGGCTCCTCGCTGTTGCGATTCATCTCGTTGTGGATGTCCTGCATGACTTCCGTCTTGCGCTCATCGTCATGCATGCGCGCCTTCATCTCCTGCAGGGCGACGTTCAACACGTGATAGTGATGCAGCTCACGATAGCCTGGGTCAGCCGTAACTTCCTTCCACATGCCGTGCAGCAGGTCGACATCTTCCTGGCGCATGCGCGGCGTATGCGGGCCCAGCATGTATTCATGTTTATTGCCTTCGGGATCGAAGACGGCCAGGCGCAGGCGCGGACGCGGCTCGGGCAGGCGCTCCCAGGCATCGCCGGTGAGCTTGCCTTGTTCGTCGGCGGTCAGCTGGTTGGACTTGCCGCAGACGATCACCGAGGTGTGCAGGCGCTGGGCCGTAGCCACAATACTCTCGAACACATCGTTCGTCGGCACCACCAGCAAGGAAACGTGCTTGCCCAGCTTCTCGGCCACGTTGACCACGGTGGTGAACAGCTCCTGCTCGTACTTGCGGAAGACCTCGGAAGTGTCGACCCGATCGCTGCCGCCGAAGGAGGGCTCACGCTGATAGACACGCGAGGTCATGACCACCACGTCGGTCTGGGTGGTGTCGGTCTTTGCCAATACCTTTTGCAAGTAATAGAGATTGCGCGGATCGCGAACCGCTACCAGGATGTTGCCGGGGCGAACCTCCATGGCTTCGCCGCTGAGTTCCAGGTCGGCGGCCACGTTGAACTGCTCCAGGCCTGACTTCCCGGAGGCATGCTCCACGGCCGACATCTTCTCCGAGATGGTCAGGATAAAGAAGAAAATAAGGCTGAAGGAGACGCCGGCGATCGTCGCCATCTGCTTGGTAAACAGGTTGGTGATCGCGGTTGCGAACAGCAGCAGAGAGACCAGCCCAAGACCGATCGGAATCTCCACGCCCTTAATGTGGATGTTGCCGGGCACCTTCCACTCGCGATTGCCGGGGCTGGTGTAGCGCAGCACCACCACCGCCAGCGACATGAAAGAGAAGCTCCAGACCACGCCGAAGGCGTACAGCGAAGCCAACAGGTACACATTGCCGCGGCTGGCAATGATCGTCAGGATCTGCAGCAGGACGATCATGTCGATGACGCGATAGGAAGTGCCGAAGCGCTTGTGCGGCCGCTTGAACCAGGTGGTGAGTACGCCATCTTCAACCATGCGGTTCAGCACACCATTGGCGCCGACGATAGCCGTATTCACCGCGCCGGAAAGAATCAGCGCGCCCACCAGCACCACAAATCCCTGGAAGATCAGTCGCAGCGTGTAGGGGCCGACCACGTTCATCGCCAGTCCGCCAATCAGGTTGGCGAAGTACTCGTGGCGCACGCCATCGGGAATGATCATGACGGCGAAGAACGAAACCAGCGAGGTGAAGAACAGGCTGTAGAGGAAGATGACCAGCCCGGTCTTTTCCAGGTTCTTCAGCTTGGGGTGCTCAATCTCTCGATTGACCTGGGCCAGCGATTCCTCGCCGCTCATGGCCAGGACGGAGTGTCCGAAGCCCACCAGCAGCATGATGACCGGAATTCTCTGCGCCCACGTTCCCAGCAGCCAGCCCAGTGACTCCTTGTTGTGGTGAATCGCGGATGGCGAGGGCAACGGCGGCAGCTGGCCGCCCTTCTTCACCAGCGTGATGATGCACCAGATGATCAGCATCACCACCATGGCGGTGGTGATCTTCATGATCTGCAGGGCGCGCTCGCTGGACTCGTGAATGCCCTTGATGTTCTGCCACCAGAAATAGAGGGTGACGCCGATGGCGAAGACGGCGGCAAAACTGTTGTCGGGAACAGTGATGGCGTAGCCGATATGGTGGAACGTGTCGGTGAGGAATCCCGCGACATATTGTCCGGCCGCGACCGAGCTGATCGGTCCGGTCAGGATGTAGTCGAAGAGCAGCGCGGAAACCGAGAGCTTGGCCAGCGTCCCGCCCATGGCCTGTTTGACCACGCGATAGACGCCGCCGCGCACGAACATGGAGCTGGACTCGATGTAGATGGCCCGCACCGCATAGCTGAAGAGCATCACCGCCAGCACGAACCAGGGAGCGCTCTTGCCGATGACCTTCTCGGCGTCGCCGCCCACGTAATAGGCGGAGGAAGCCAGATCGGACAGCACGATGGCTGCCGCTCGCCAGAAGGAGATGAACGTCAGCATCACCGACGTGGCGACGAAAACTTTGATTGCGGGTCGTTGGAGATTCTGGATCTGTGAAGACATAAGTGGTCGCCGGAGTTTCCCGGCACCTTCCCCGGCACACGCCGGTGAAAGGGAGCTTACTCAGTGTACTGCTATTACTGATGCCAGCGGCGGCTGGACGCTTCGACCGATGGGCTGGCTTGAATGTATCTGTTTACCCGGAACTTGTCAGCAGGCGGGAGATTACAGCTTGGTTAACCAGCGAGAAAAATGCGGAACTGTCGCGAACATTTTGATCCCGCGCTAGTCCCGCCGGGTGAGGTAGGTGTGGCTGATGCGATCGTGCCAGCAAAGGGTATCGACGTCGACCAGCGACCACAGCAACCCCATCATGAGCGAGGCCGTAGAAAAATACAGGCCGATCACGCGGCTGCGGCGATGACGCCGGTTGGGAGCTCCGCCTTTGAAGGTGCTCAGGCGAATCTTCGCTACTTGCATGCCGGCGGTGCTGCCCGCGTACATCATCATGAGGTACTGATAAACGGCCCAGAGCAGAATGGGAACTGTCGCCAAGCCGAGAATCAGCGGCTTGCTGAGTTCCAGCTTGGGCAGGAGTTTGTACCCGGCTCCGCCGAAGACCGCGCTCGCTACTGCGACGATGGCGAAGTCCAGAAGCCCGGCGCTTACCCGGCGGGAGATGCTGGCCGCCTGGAAAGGCAGCTCGATGTGATCCGGCGAAGGCACAGCCGACTGCTGCGCGGCAGGAAGTTGGAGGCCTTCGAGCAACGGAGTTGTTGGAAATGGCTCCAGCTCTTCCGGCACATCCAGAATGCGCGGCTGCTCCGGTACGACGGGGTCGGCCAGACGATAGACCTCTTCCTGGTTCGTCGCCTGTCGCGGGAAGGCAATGATCTTGCGCTTTGCCGGCGGCCGGGGCAGCGGTGGAGGCAGGGGCTCAAGATCGGACTCCAGGGAGAAGTCGGATCCCGCGGAAATTTCCAGTCCGGGCTCAGTCTCACCCGCAAAGTGAGAAGAAACTTGCGACTCTGTCTCAGCCTGGATGACGGGCTCTGCGGCTTCTTCGATCAGCTCAGCGGCCGTCATCTCCACGGCCGAAGAGCACTCGATCTCTGGCGCGGCGTGATCGATTGGGGGATCGATCGCTTCCTCCGCGGCGGCGACCAAACTTTCCTGCGAGAGTTCGTCGATCTCCGGCTCGGCTTCGGCCACAGCATTCGCCGACGATTGCGAACCCTTGGGCGATTCCTGGTCGTCAGGCCCGAAGGGAAAACGCATGCTGTAGGTTCCCTCGACGCGCCGTCCGCGACGAGTGCGATAGCGCGCAACCCTGGCCTGGATTTCATCGCGCCAAACTTTTTCGGCGGATGGCAACGAATCAGAAGTGTCGGAGCGTAACATCTGCTGTTCGGTCATGTCGTGGCGCGACTATCCTTCTTGCCCGTAGCGCATAGCGGGCCCTGTTTGCAGCCGTGATCGTACAAGTAGTGAGGATGGGAGGTCGTCCGCCGAATGTTCAGACACAGCTGAACCGTGCACTCGAATTGCGTCGATTGCGCAACCAGCAAACATCGGTCGGGTTTAGAAGAACGTCCAGAGCCGCGTGGAACCAGCAGTGCGATTCGTATTTTGCCTGCCTCGCTGCAACGTGCTAAGTTGCAGGGTACCGCTAAACTAAAGGCACCGGCAAAGGGACGCACGCCTGTCGATGATTCCCCGCACTCGATTGATTATCATGGCGCTGTGGTTGTGTCACGCCTTTGCGTTCCCCAGTGTATTAACCAGCCAGTTGCGTCCTGCGGAAGCCCAGCAAATTCAAGCGCAAAGCCCCACCCCGCCCATCAGTGCCAAAACCGATTCCGGAAACGAAGACGCCGACACCGAGCGCCTGGTGCAACAGCGATTGCAGGAGAGCGATCAGGACTTGGGTCCGCAACGGCCGGCGAGGAACGTTCCTCTCGGCCGCAACGAGGTGTTGATTCGCGCCGATCAGCAGGACAAAAACCAGGACATCTATAACGCACGCGGCCATGTTGAGATTCGCTTCGGCCCGAATACTGTGCTGGCGGATGAGGCTACGTACGATTCGACCACGGGAATCTTAAAAGCCAAGGGGCATGTCGTCTTCGACAGCTCGGTACACAACGCGCACCTGGTGGGAAGTAGTGCTACCTACGACATCAGCCGCGACACCGGAAAGTTCTACGACGTGACCGGCTCGACCGGGGTGAAGGTGAAGAACCGCCAGATGTTCCTCACCTCCTCGACGCCGTTTTTCTTCACCGGCAAAGTGGTCGACAAACTGGGGCCGGATCTTTATCGCGTCAACCACGGATATGTGACCTCGTGCCAGTTGCCGAGGCCGAAGTGGCAGCTCGATTCCAAAACCGCGAACGTGGAAGTTGGCGACGAGGCCATCCTCCACCACGCCACCTTGAAGCTGCATGGCATTCCGGTTTTCTACTTCCCTTACGTCGAGCATCCGGTCGACAACCTGGGCCGCAAGAGCGGTTTCCTGATTCCGACCGTGGGATCGTCCAACACCCGCGGAACGATCCTCGGCGACGGTTTTTATTGGGTGATCAGCCGCAATGCTGACGCGACCCTGGGCGCCGCTTTGTACTCGGCCAGAGGCTGGGCGCAGTTCGGCGACTTCCGCGCCATCGGGTACACCTACGGGGTTCAAGCTGCTTATTACGGCGTGATCGACAGCAAGGGTGCGCCTAAGGGCCCCTACTACAAGCAGAACCAGGGTGGCGAAGACGTCAGGGTCAACGCCTTCAAAAAGCTGGGCGATGGTTTTGAGGCGGTGCTCAACGCCGATTATCTCTCCTCGTACATCTTCCGGCAGGCTTTCGCGCTCGGATTTTCTGAAGCCATCCAGTCCGAGGTACGCTCCACCGGCTTCCTCTACAAGAACTGGGATGGCTATGCCTTTGGTGTGATGGCCGACAGCTACCAGGACTACCAGAGTGACGCTCCCGGCGATTACATTCAGATTGTTCACTCGCCGACCATCGAGTTCTCCAGCGCGGAGCGGCCGTTCAGCCGCTCGGGCTTCGTGTATTCCTACGACGTCGCGGCCGCCGGCGTTTCTCGAAACGAGATTGGCTTTGAGACGGCGCCGTTCGTCGGGCGTGTGGATGCCGCGCCGTATATCGCATGGCCGAAGCTGTTCGATGGGTGGACGTTTCGTCCGGAAGTCGGGGCGCGCGAAACCTACTACTCACAACGGCTGGAGCCGGGATCTTCGACGACCGTGGTCGGTATCGCGGTCAATAATCCCATCAATCGCAACGTAGTGAATGCTTCCTTCGAGCTGCGGCCGCCCACGCTTTCGCGGATCTTTGAGCGTAAGCCTTTCGGCCGCGTGATCAAGCATACGATCGAGCCGTACGCGATCTATCGTTACCAGTCGGGCATCGAGAATTTCAGCCAGATTCTCCGCTTCGACGAGCGCGACATCCTGGCCGATACGAACGAAGTCGAATACGGATTTGTGAACCGTCTGTTCTCGAAGAAGACCAAGCTGAGCCCCAAGTGCTATCAGCATCCCGAGAATTCGGAATTTTCGGAAAAGCTGAAATCGACCGTGGGCGGTGGCTTCAATGTTTGCGAGGACAAGTCCGCAGCCGCCAACGAAATCTTCAGCTGGGCCATCGCGCAAAAGTATTTCGCCAACTCAAATTTCGGCGGAGCGCTGGTGCCCGGAGCTCGCAACGTCTTCGACAGCACCGTGGACTTTACCGGCATCGCGTTTCTTACCGAGCCTCGAATCTGGTCGCCGATCATCTCCCGCATGCGAGCCTCAGCCGGTCTCACCGATTTCCAGTGGGACCTGGATTACGATCCGGTGCTGCACCAGATCAATGCGAACACCATCTATGCCGGCTATCGTTTCTCCAATTTTTATTGGACGGGCGGCTACACCTACGTCAATGCGCCGGGAGAGCTAACCGTCGAAAACGGTGTGGCCATTCCGAACGTCTACAACCAGTGGCGCATGGGCTTGATCTGGGGCGGGATGGCGCGAAGAGGACTCAGCGCCGGCTTCAACCTGGGTATGGATGCCCGCTCGAACCAAATCCAGAACTTGACCATCCAGAGCAACTACAACTGGGATTGCTGTGGAATCGCCTTTCAATACTCGCGCTGGGACTTCAGCGCCGTCAGCCAGGAGAACACCTTCCGCTTCTCCTTCAGCCTGACGAATGTTGGCACCTTCGGCAGTATCCGCAGGCTGGAACGACTGTACTAGCGCACCAGGAACAGATTCACCAAAGCGCAGGTGGCAAACAATCGGTTGGCGTTCTTCGCCAGTCCCCGGTAGCGCACTTTCACGAATCCGAACTTCAGCTTCATCACTCCAAACACGTGTTCCACCTTGGAGCGCACCGTCGACTTCGTCCGGTTCTTCGCCCGCTCCACTTCGTCGATGTGATCTTTGTAACGGTAGCGCCGGTGAGTGCAGTCTTGCGCCCGCGGCGCACATTGCTGGATGACCTCCCTCTGTCCGCGATACGCCTGATCGCCCCACACCCGGGTCTCCTCGCCGTGCAACAACTCCGGCAACACGCTCGCGTCCGCCACATGGGCCGCTGTCACCAGCGCGGTGTGAATCAGCTTGGTCTTGCTGTCCACGCCCACGTGTGCCTTCATGCCGAAGTACCACTGGTTGCCCTTCTTCGTCTGGTGCATCTCGGGATCACGCTTCTGTTCGCGGTTCTTGGTCGAACTGGGCGCATGCAGGATGGTCGCGTCTACGATCGTTCCCGTCGTGATCCGCACTCCCTGGCTCTGCAGGTACAGGTTCACTGTTTTCAGCATCTGCCCGCCCAAACCGTGTTCTTCCAGCAGATGACGGAACTTGCACACCGTGGTCTCGTCCGGCACTGGTTCGCGACCCAGATCGATGCCCACGAAGCTGCCCATTACCGCCGAATCGTACAGCGCCTCTTCCACCGCCGGGTCCGACAGGTTGAACCACTGCTGCAAAAAGTAGATGCGCAGCATCCGCTCCACACCCACCGGAGGTCGCCCGTTGCCTGCCTTTGGGTAATAGGGCTCGATCCGTGCTCGCAGTTCGGCCCACGGTACTACCTGTTCCATCTCCTCAAGAAATACCGCCCGCCGCGTCTTTTTGCTGTACCGCTCAAATCCATTCATCGTCGCCAGTGTCCTCTGCTTCATACTGACGCGACTTTACCTATGCTCTCTGTGGAAAGGGAGAACTTAATCAGAGTCTCCCTAGCCACAACCTTTCCCCGCCGCCAGCTGTCTTACAATGGAGCTATGTCTGCTCTGCCGTCCAAACTGCCCTTGCTTAGGGAAGATCCACAAGCGAAGCTGCTTTCCTTGCGCGCGAGCCTGCGTGGCGTGGGCCGGTTGCTGGTCGCTTACTCCGGCGGAGTTGATTCCGCCTTCCTGGCCTGGGTAGCCAGCCGCGAGTTGGCGACAAACATGATGGCGGTGCTGGCTGACTCACCCAGCCTGGCCCGCTCGCAGATGCGCGACGCCGTGGCCTTTGCCGGGGAGCAGCAAATCCCGCTCACCATCGTGAACACCGATGAGCTGGAACGCCTCGACTACCGCCGCAACGACGGAGCCCGCTGCTTCCACTGCAAGGACGAGCTCTTCACGGTGATGGAAGAATTCCGCGCGAAAAACGGATACGACACGATCGCCTACGGAGTTAACGTTGACGATCAGGGCGATTTCCGCCCGGGACAAAAGGCTGCGCATCAGCACGGTGTTGCCGCTCCCCTGCTGGATGCCGGTCTGACCAAGGAAGACATTCGCCGCTTGGCGGAGGAGGCCGGTCTTCGCGTTTGGGACAAGCCGGCGTCGGCCTGCCTGGCCTCGCGCATCGAGTATGGACGCGCCGTGACCCGCGAAGCTTTGTCGGCGGTTGAGCAGGGAGAAGAGGCGTTGCGGCAGCTTGGCTTCCGGCAGCTCCGGGTGCGTCATCACGGCCAGATCGTGCGCATCGAGATCGCGAAAGATGAGTTGCCACGAGCCCTGACCGCGGAGATGGCCGACGAGTTTACCCGCATCTTCAAAGCTCTCGGCTTCACCTACGTAACGCTCGACCTGGAGGGCTTCCGTTCCGGCTCCATGAATGCCCTGCTATCGCTCGACCACCTCCGGCGATCCGCTGCGGAACGGAGCTAACCGCACGGCTTTTCGGCGGATAGCCGGCAGGCGGTCAGCCGCGTCCATGAGATAATACCCAGGTACTATCGTTCCCTCCGAAAGGCGGTTTTCGTAGCTTGCTCCTACAGCGATTGGCAGTCGTGTGGCTGCTCTTGTGTGCTTTTAGCCTGGCGCAGAACAACTCTGGCGCTCCTTCTCCTTTGCCGCCGGTGCCTCCGGATGTTGCCGGGCACGTGCAGGAGCAGATACGGGCCTTTTTTAACATTCCGCCGGATGTCGACATCTCTGTGGGCCAGCCCTTGGGCAGCGAATTTCCGAACTACGAGACCTTGCCCGTTACCATGACGCGCGAGGGGAAAACCCAGAAGGCTGAATTCCTGCTTTCCAAAGACGGGAAAACCCTGATTCGATTTACCAAGATTGACTTGACCAAGGACATTTACGCGGAGACGATGAACAAGATCACCGTCACCGGACGTCCGGTGCGCGGCAATCCCGATGCCAAGGTCACCGTGGTTAATTTCGATGATTTCGAGTGCCCCTTCTGCGCTCGCATGCACTCCACTCTGATGGGCGAGATTCTGCCGGAATACAAAGACAAGATCAAGATTGTCTACAAGGATTTTCCGCTCCTGCAGATCCATCCCTGGGCGCAACGCGCCGCCATCGATGCGAATTGCCTTGCCGCCCAGAGCGCTCCGGCCTATTGGCAGCTGGCCGATTATCTGCATGCCAACCAGCGTGAGATCAGCGGCGGTCAGCAGAATGTGCAGGAAGCCACCAACCGCGTGGACCAGGCCACCTTGGATTTCGGCAAGAAGAACGGCGCGGATGCGACCAAGCTGCAGGCCTGCATCAAGGCGCAGTCAGACAGCGCCATCAAGGCTTCCATGGCTGAAGGGGACAAGCTGAACATCAGCGCGACCCCGACGCTGTTCATCAATGGTGAAAAAGTAGAAGGCGCATTGGACGCCGCCGAGCTGAGACTGGCGCTGAATCGTCAGCTCAAGGCCGCGGGTGTGGAGCCTCCGCCTCCACCGCCGGCGCCTGCTAAACCGGCCGCGCAAGCCCCGCCCGCAGGGGGCAAGCAATAACCCGGTAGAACCTCTGCTGTAGGTAGAGTTGTCGTATCTGCGGACTTAGTTCGGGCCACGAGCTCCGCGGTGAGTTGTATGCCTCTCAGGAGGGGCGAAGTTTGGAACTGCAACATAACCGATCGATAAGTTTCGCTGTGATGGCCAGTCTGCTGGCCCTGTGTGCGCTACTGTTCAGCCTCGGCTGCTCCAACAAAGAGGTCGGCAGCGACGAGATGGCTGCGGTCAATGGCCGCAAGATTACGCGCACCGACGTGCAGAAGTTCTATGACGCGCAGGTGGCCGGCTCTCCCCAACAGCCCAGCGCCGAACAGTCCGACACGCTGCGCCTGAAGATCCTGAGCGATCTGATCGACAACGAAATCCTGATGCAGCGCGCTGAGAAGCTCGGCCTGCTGGCGACGGACGAGGAAGTCAACGCCAAGCTCACGGAGATCAAGGCGCCATTTACCCAGGAGCAGTTCGATCAGCGCCTGAAAGAGCGGCAGATCTCGCTCGACGACTTCAAGAAGGACTTGCGGCGCTCGCTGACCATCGACAAGGTGCTGAATAAGGAAGTCACCTCGAAGATCAACGTCACCGATGACGACATCACCAACTATTACAACCAGCACAAGGCGGAATTCAACCTGATCGAGCCGCAATACCACCTGGCGCAGATCCTGGTCACCACCCAGCCGAATCCGCAGGTGAAGAACATGAAGGCGCAGAACGAGGTGGAAGCGCGTAAGAAGATGCAGATGATCCAGAACCGCCTCGACAGCGGCGAGGATTTTGCCACCGTCGCCATGAGCTACTCCGAGCAGCCCGAAACCGCGCAGAATGGCGGCGACCTCGGCTTCATCCCGGAGTCATCGCTCAAGACCGACAAGCTCGCCTATGACGCGATCAACAAACTGAGGCCGGGACAATATACTGCCGTATTGCCGGTGCTCGATCCCAGCGCCAAGGGCGTCTTCGGATTTCGCATCGTGAAACTGATGAGCCGGGAAGTCGCCGGCCAACGCGAACTGAAGGATCCGCGCGTGCAGCAGGCCATCCGCGAACAACTGCGCGATCGCCGCGAACAGCTACTCAAGGAGGCTTACTACGAGACCATCCGCGACCAGTCCAAGATCGACAACTATTTCGCGGAAAGCATTCTGAAGCAGGCAGGAACCTCGAAGTAGGAGGCTGGGGCAGTCGGACTGTGATTTGAAGCCGGAGTCAATTTGCTCCGGCTTTGCTATTGGGAGGAACCACGAATAGAAAATGTGCGTAGCCCACCTGCGCTACAGGTTTGTATTGCTTCATCCAGGCAGCGTCGCAGTTAAACGGCTGATAAACTCCGGTTAGGCAGTTCGCCCTCACAAGCACGCGGCCGGTGACCGGCTGAATCGGATTCAGAATAACGTCAGGATTGTTTTGCAGATAGTGATCGACGATCTCCTGGTTCTGACCCCAATCCAGATTACTGTCCGATAGAATTTGATATGCGAACCGCCGATCATGCACCCATTCGTTCATGTATGGGATCATCTGCGGGTAATAGCTTGCTGCCGAAGCCGCCATCCAGACTACCAGGGCTACGAGAGTTATCTTGACCGGCAAGGCTTTTGTGGATGGCCTGCCCGATATTTTGTACCAAGTGGAATATTAGTGTAGCGCAGCGAGTTCGGTACTTATCCCGCCGCAGTCAGGGGTGTGGGAAAGTGGAAAGCGTTCTTTGCTTTCCAGTTTTCCATGCCCCGTATTTGCTTGCCTCTGCTGGGCTGCTGGTGCCGGTGGTCGATAGCCTAGTGAAGAGTGTGGCCTCACCGTGTTGTAATAGACGCGCCAACGTTCCGCCAGCACCTGCACTTCTTTCAGCGAGTAGAAGATTTCTCCGTTCAGAAATTCGTCGCGCAGCTTCGAGTTGAAACTCTCACAGTAACCATTTTCCCAAGGCGAGCCCGGTTCGATGTACAGCGTCTTCGTTCCTACGTCCGTCAGCCAGTTCCGCAACTTCTGGGCTATGAACTCCGGGCCATTGTCCGAGCGAATATGTTCCGGGATTCCGTGCTCGATCATGGCGTCGGCCACAACCTCGATCACGTTCCGACTGTTCAACCTACGTCGAGGACGGATCGCCAGGCACTTCCGCGTGAACTCGTCGATGAGATTCAGCATGCGTACTGTCCTGCCGTCATGCGTATAGGTGCTGACGAAATCGTAGGACCAGACATGATTGGGCCGCTCCGGCCGCAGCCGTACGCACGACCCGTCGTTGAGCCACAACCGCCCTCGTGGCTTCTGCTTCTGCGGAACCTTCAGCCCTTCGCGACGCCAGATGCGTTCTACCCGATCCTTGCCCACCGGCCAGCCCGCTTCCCGCAACAATGCGGTGATGCGGCGATAACCGTAGCGGCCATATTGGCTAGCCAACGCGAGAATGGCCCGGGTCAAAGCATCTTCATCGTCCCGTTGTGTCGGCTGGTAGCGTTGCGTGCCCCTGGGCTGATTCACCAGTTGGCACGCTCGCCGCTCGCTGATCCCATGCTCTTCCCGCGCATGGCTCACCGCACAACGTCGCCGTTCCGGGCTTAGAAGTTTCCCGAGGCGATGTCCTTCAGCACCAGCTTGTCCAGGCTCAGCTCAGCCACCAGCCGCTTCAGCTTCGCGTTCTCCTGCTCCAACTCCTTCAGCCGCCGCGCCTGGTCTACTTGCAAACCGCCGTACTCCTTGCGCCAACGGTAATAGGTTTGCTCCGTGATCCCAGCTTCCCTGCAGGCTTGCGGCGTCAGCTTCCCATTCGCCCTCCCCACTTCGATCTGCCGTAGCAAACTCACGATCTGTTCCGCCGTGTGTTTCTTCCCTCGTGCCATACCAAGCTCCTCTCATACCAGTTTGCCTCATCTCCACTGGTACAAAATTCGCCGGGCACTCCACCCCCCTGGGGATCAATGCTCAAGTTTCTTGGCAGGTAGCAAGAGCTTTCGTCTCTTTGGTTGGCCAGCCCTAGCGATGTCGACGCACCGCGGTAATTATCCGCCCGCAATCGCCCCGATAATCAGGAACGGCTCTTTCCCGCTCACCACCTCATCCGGTAACAGGCTATCCGCCGGCTCGTGCGACAGGTCTTCCTCGCAGGCAAAGAAGCGCAGAAAAGGACGGCGCTGCTGGGTGACATGATCGCGGATGGTGCCGCACAGCATGGGATAGCGCGCTTCCAATGCGTCAAGGACCGAGCGCAGCGTGGCCCGGCCCTCCACTTCCAGTTCCACCTCTCCATTCACATGCGCGAGAGTTCGCAGATGTTGCGGCAACACGACTCGGATCATGCCAACGTTTGTACCTCAACCGATAGCACTGGGGGAAGGTCTCGAACAATGGGCGACCAGTTATCGCCGGCATCGGGTGACAGGTATACCTGCCCGCCGGTGGTGCCGAAGTAGATGCCGCAGGAGTCGAGCGTGTCGACCGCCATGGCATCGCGCAGGACATTCACGTAGCAGTTGCTCTGCGGCAGGCCCTTGGTCAGCGGCTCCCACTCATTGCCGCCGCTGCGGCTGCGGAAGACTTGCAGCTTGCCGTCGAGCGGATAGTGTTCCGAATCGCTCTTGATCGGCACCACGTAGATCGTCTCCGGCTCGTGGGCGTGAACGTCGATGACGAAGCCGAAGTCGGTGGGCAGATTTCCGCTGACCTCCTGCCACTGGTCGCCGGCATTGTCGCTGCGCATCACGTCCCAATGCTTCTGCATGAAGAGCACGCCCGGACGCGTGGGATTCATCGCGATGTGGTGGACGCAGTGACCAACCTCGGCATCCTGGTCGGGCATGAAGTTGGAGCGCAGGCCGCGGTTGATCGGCTTCCAGGTCTTGCCGCCGTCGTCGGTGCGAAACGCTCCCGCGGCTGAGATTGCGATGTAGATGCGGCCCGCATCGCTGGGATCGAGGATGATGGTGTGCAGACACATCCCGCCCGCTCCCGGCTGCCAGTTCGGCCCGGTGCCGTGGCCGCGCAGTCCGGACAACTCCCGCCAGCTCGCTCCGCCATCGGTCGAGCGGAACAATGCGGCGTCCTCGACGCCCGCGTACACCGTGTCGGGATCGCTGAGCGATGGCTCCAGATGCCACACCCGCTTGAACTCCCAGGGATGCTGCGTGCCGTCGTACCACTGGTGCGTGGTGAGGGTCTTGCCGCTGTCGGCAGTCGTGTCGTAGACGAACTTATTGCTCTCACCCGCGGGCCAGCCCTGCGGCGACTTCTCCGGACCGCCGCCGGGTGTCTCCCAGGTCTTGCCGCCGTCGCTGGAGCGCTGAATGATCTGTCCAAACCAGCCGCTGGATTGCGAGGCATAGATGCGGTTGGGATCGACCGGCGATCCTTTCAGGTGATACAGCTCCCAGCCTGCAAAGTGCGGGCCGCTGACCTCCCATTTGTCTCGCTTGCCATCGCCCTCCAGAATGAATGCCCCCTTCTTCGTTCCAACCAGCACGCGTACTCTACTCATCCTGTCTCCTTCCGGCTGCCGGCACGGGCAGTCCCATGAGATTGACGTTTGTCAGCTGTGAAAATCGACAACCCGAAGTTAAGAATCTGCATTTTTCCGCAACGGAATGAGAGCGCGCAGCCTCTCGTCCTGCAGATACAATCCGCCCCACACCAGTACGCCAACGTACACGGGAACCAGGATGTACGAAAACAGAGGAGTACTGATGCGAAGGTTCGTGGCGACGGCGCCGCCCAGATATCCGGTTAGCAGGATGGCTCCCAGCACCGACGTCCGCGGAATGGCATAGCAGATAAGGCAAAGCAGCAGGATGATCCCGATGGGCCGCACCGCGCCGGCAGGATAGCCCGCCTTCACGGTGCCGTCCATTACCTGAGGAACCTGCAACAGCTTCATCACTGCATCCAGCAACAACAGCAGAGTGATCACCCAGCTCACGATGCGGCCCGTCCACAACATCTCTTTCGACTTAACACGATTGCCCACTTCGATCGCCATTCATTTCCCCTGAGTTCGAATACTTGCCGGCGACGCCGCGCCCCGGAATTCCTACATCACCGGCGCTGGCGATCCGTCGGACCACTTGCCCACCGAAATTACCCAGACATCGATGGGCTCGGCATCCTTGAATTGCGGGTTCAGCATGACCGGCGAGTTCGGCACATCGTTGCCCCAGGTTGCCGGATCCGCATGCGGCGTGTAGACCATGATGTGCGCCAGGTTACCGCCCTTCGGAGTCAGATACCCCTGCTTCGACATCATGTAGCTCATGGAGCCTGGTTCCAGCGGCGGCAGCTCCTTATTGTCGTAGGCCTGCTTGTTGGCGGCGACGATCTCGGAGTTCGATTTGCCGGCAATGGCCAACTTGGTGCGTGCAAAGGTGACTGGCAGGATCGACCGCGCCGCCGGAGGATTGAAGCAGATCGGGCCACGCAGCTTGGGATCCCAGAAGGTGGGCGAGTCCACGGGAGACATCCACGCCCGCTCCACCACGCAGACGAAGCCGTTCTTGCCTTCGACCGCGGTCACGTAGCCGTGCTCGCCCAGGACCAGGACGGTCGCCTCACGCGAAATGGCTTCGGGCGCCGCGCTGCGCGCCATTGCGATCTCGCTATCGCGATCCTCAAGGTACATGCGGAGAGGCGCCATGCTGCTGTATTGCTCCTTGGAATCTCCCGACGCTCCATAGGCTGAACTCAGAGCGGCCAGGGCCACGAACATCGACGCTGTTGCTATTGCTAACGTTCTCATGACATCTCCTCAATCTCCGCTGTGACTACGTGTGATGGTTGTGCAAATCGCCCCGTTTGCCTGAACTACATTGGCTTTTCGACGTTCACCATCCAGGGAATTCCGAACTGATCGACCAGCATGCCGAAGCGAACGGCCCAGAAGGTCTCTCCGATCGCCATATGCACCTGCCCTTTCTCCGCCAGGGCGCTGAAAATCCGCTCGGCTTCCGCAGCATCCTTCAGACCGATATTGACGGAGAAACCTGCCGGCTTCGAGTAGCGTCCCGGAGGCGCATCGGAAGCCATCAGCGACTGATTGCCCACGGTCATGCGCGCATGCATGATCTTGTCGCCCCACTCGGCCGGCACCTGGCCTTCGGCGGGAGAACCCTTGTGCGGCATCATCATCTCGATCTTGCCGCCCAGGTGCTTTTCGTAAAACTTGAATGCCGCTTCGCAGTCGCCATTAAAAAGAAGGTAGACGTTGATATCCATTGACTCTCCGTGTTTGGTTTTTTGAAGCTTTACTCTTGTTTACTTCGCCGAATTCGGCAACAGCCACTCGCCGGTCTTGGCCTGCAGCGGAGTTCGATCGCGTTCCCGCCAGCGCCGCCGCACCTCGGCGAGGATGAGTTCGCGCTGCTCCGCCATCTTCTTCACTGCGGCGCAGGGCGCTCCGCTGTCCTCGTACTGGGCGCCCCAAAGCAGCAACTCCAGCAGCACCGGCGCCAGGTCGATGCCCTTCTGTGTCAGCCGATAGTCCACCCTGCGGCCATCGCTCTCGCCCGTTTCGCCAGAGATGATCCCTGACTTCTCAAGCCTGCGCAGACGGTCGGCAAGCATGTTGCTGGCGATTCCTTCGCCCGACTGCTGGAACTCGTTGAAGTTGCGCAGGCCCCGAATCATCAGGTCGCGGATGATCAGCAGCGACCAGCGATCTCCGAAAATTTCCAGCGAGCGGCTGACCGGGCATCCGGAACGCCGCTTCGATTTCGGCCTTCCAGGCACGAGGGTCACACTAGCAACACTAACTTGCAAATTGCAAGTGACTTGGGGACGAGCCGAACGGCGTTGGGATAAAGCGCTGGACTCAAGTGGCGAGCAGGGTTGCCGGGTTTAGAAAAGGCCGCTGCGGTAGATGATCCACCAGATCGCGAAGACGGCGGCGAAGGTCTCACCCACTCCCCACCAGAACGGCAGGAAGAAGGCTCCGAGGCTAAGGATCGTAAACAGCAGCCAGAACGATTTTTTCTGCGAATCCAAAAGTCGGTAGTCCTGGAGAACGGCGGTTGACAGGTCGCGTATAGTACCAGAGATCTGTCTCATTCTAGTCTTGTGAGCGCGGCGCCGAATTATCGCCCCGCAGGTAATGCGAAACGATGAACGCATACGTCTTGTCCCACAATCTGGACGGCGAGCGGCAGCGGCTGGCGCTAATGTCGGAGCTGCTCGATCCCACCGAGCGCCAGCACATTCTGCGGCTAGGATTGCAGCCGGGCTGGCGCTGCCTTGAGGTAGGTTGCGGGAACGGCTCCATCGCGCAATGGCTGGCCGCGCAAGTCGGTCCGTCGGGACACGTGGTCGCCAGCGACCTCGAGATCAGTTTCATCGCGAGACCGGAATTAGCCTGCCTCGAGGTTCGGCAACTCGACATCCTGCAAGGGCCGGTCGAGCAGGCCCACTACGATCTGGTGGTGACGCGCGCACTGTTGCACCATCTACCTTCTCCGCGGCAGGCGTTGCAGCGCATGATCAGCGCGTTGAAGCCCGGCGGCGTTCTTCTAGTCACCGAGCCGGACATGCTCGCGGCGACCGTGGCTGAGCCGGAGCCGGTGCGCAAATTCTGGGAAGGCTGGTTTCGCTGGGCAGAAGCTTCGGGGATCGATTACTTCGTCGGCAGCAAAGTCGCGCCGCTCATGGACTCGCTGGGTCTCCGCGATGTCGCGGCCGAAGGACGTACGGTTCAGTTCAATGGCGGATCGGCGTGGGCGGTTTATTGCATGGAGACGATGCGGGAGCTTCGTCCGAAGCTGGCGGAAGCAGGACACCTTAGCGACGAGCTGTTCGCAGAATTCTATTCCCACTTTCAGGATCCGCACTATTGGACCAGCGCCATCAACTTCGTCGCCGCCTGGGGACGCAAGCCATCATGAAGAGTCTGGTATGCTCTCCAGCGTTAGTATTTGTTGACAGGAATTTCGAGAGCAGCGCAAATTAGCTGGTCTTCACACCATGCGTTCAATGACAAAGATCGCCGCTGTTGTCGTGTTGCTGTGTGCGGTGGGCGCCGCCCAGGCTCAATCGCGGATCACCTCCGGCGCGAGCTCGCGCTCTTTGATGCAGCAATCCGCGGCCTCGGCACAGCCGACGGCGACGTTATCCAACAGTGTTGCTGGACTGGCGATGGTCACGCTGCCTCCCGAGGACAAGCCGAAGACGCACTGGCCGTGGTGGCTGCGCATCCTGGCCGTGATCGGTGTGCTGGTGTTTATCCGCCTGGTGGCCGGATCGGTGCGCAACAAACCTATGGGCCCGCCACAACCCTAAGCCCGTGCAGATCCGGGTGGCCCAGAGCCTGCCCTGAGCTTGTCGAAGGGTCTCGCGACCTTCGAGGGTTTTTCCGTCATCAGCCATAGACCCACCTTGCCAACTTCCTCCGCAACACGGCAATCTGATACTCATGCCGGAACTGCCCGACATCGAAGCCTACCTCAGCGCACTCCGCACGCGCGTACTCGGCAAGCGGCTATCGAAGGTTCGCATTGCCAGCCCGTTTCTGCTGCGCACGGCGGAGCCGCCGCTGTCGAGCGTCGAAGGCCAGGTGGTGCGTGAGTTGCGCCGCGTGGGCAAGCGCATCGTCTTCGGTTTCGAGAACGATCTCTGGCTGGTGCTTCACCTGATGATCGCCGGCCGGCTGCACTGGCGTCCCCTGGGCGCAAAGCTGGGCGGGCGGCAGAATCTCGCAGCATTCGATTTCCCCGACGGATCACTGGTGCTCACCGAGGCGGGCAGCAAACGCCGGGCGTCGTTGCAACTCTTCGCGGGAGAAGAAGCATTGCGCTCAGTCGATCCCGGCGGCATCAACATCTTCGCCAGCAGCCTGGACGAGTTTCGCGCAGTCCTCACCTCGGAGAACCGGACGTTGAAGCGGGCGCTCACTGATCCGCGATTTCTCAGCGGCATCGGCAATGCCTACTCGGACGAAATTCTGCACGCGGCCAGGTTGTCGCCGATCGCGCTGACGCAAAAGTTGAACGACGACGAGTGGCAACGGCTGTTTCAGGCGACGCGCCAGACCATGCAGTTGTGGATCGAGCGCCTGCGCGCGGAGGCGGAGAAGGGATTCCCTGAGAAGGTGACGGCATTTCGCAAAGACATGGCGGTTCATGGCCGATACGGCCAGCCCTGTCCGCGCTGCGGCGAGAAAATTCAGCGCATCCGATATGCGGATAACGAAACCAATTATTGCGTGCGCTGCCAGAGCGGGGGGAAAGTTCTGGCGGATCGCAGCCTGTCGCGACTGCTGGGCTCGGATTGGCCGAGAAGTCTGGACGACTTGGAAGCGTTGAAGCGGAAATGAACGCCGGTCGATGGATCGGACGGTGACGGAATCGTGCATCAGGGCACGTGGCTGGTGAAACTCGGCTCGTAGATGATGATCCGGAGCCGGCTTCAGCGACGTCTACAGCGTCCGCTTGAACAGCGCCGTCGCAATCGTGATCATGATGGCCGCCGACACCGTCAGGTACAGCAGGTCCATACGGATTGCGACGAAGCCTGCATCCTTCAGCAGAATCGCCTTGAAGCCGTGTACCGAGTACGTGAACGGGTCGACATACGCGATCATTTGCAGCCACTTCGGAAAGGCTTTGATGGGATAGATCGAGCCGCTGGGAAAAAACAGCAGCGTATTCAACACGCCAAAAGTGGCGCGCGGGACCAGCGGGTCTTCCACCCGCACCATCATCAGGAACATCATGGTGTTGAAGGCCAGCGCTGTGGCCAGCACCATCAGGAAAACGTAGAACAGGTTCAGCGGCGTGAACAACGTGCCGAGGCCTGACAGCAGCGCTCCCAATATCGTGATCACCACGCCCGCCAGGATCGCCTTGATCGCGCCCGCAATGTTCAGCCCGGCGACCAGCTCGAATTTCGTGATGGGCGTGACCAGGTAGCCTTCGTGTACGCCGCGCGCCTTGTCGTCGATGTACAGCATGCCGCCGCCGATCATGACCGAAACGAACATGGCCAGCGCGATCGAGCCCGGCAGCAGGTACTTCATGTACTCGATGTAGGGATAGAGCTCGACCGTATCCAGCGTGATCTGCTGCAGGATGCGCGAGGGATCGACGTCAGGATTGTTCAGCGCCTTCACCAGGTCGCTGAATTGCTGCTCCAGCGTCGAACTCATGAAGTTGTCGGTGTTGTCGACAATCAATGCGATGCGCGGATGGTTCTCTTCGTAAACTCGCCGCGAATATTCCGGCGGGATGATAATGGCGCCGTCGAGCTTGCCGGTGCGCACATCTTCCATGGCCTGCTGGTCGTTGTGATAAGGCACGGTGTAAAACGTGTTCGCGTTCGACTGCACCGCAGCCAGCGCCTCGCGCACCTTCACTGATTGCGTGCCTTGGTCCTGATCGACCACGCCTAGCCGCGCCTCTTTGATCTTGCCGCCGAAGGCGTTGCCCAGCACGATCAACTGCACCAGGGGAAATACCATCGACACCAGCATCAGCGCCGGAGAGCGGAAGAACTTGCGCAACTCGCGCTCGACAATCGCCCACATTCGATTCATGAGTGACTAACCATATCTTTCCATCGATCAGCTAACAGCCGCGTATTGAGTCAAAAACTCTTCACCCTTGTCATCCTGAGTGGAGCAGCGTTGTTTTTGCGCTGCGGAGTCGAAGGACCGCTACACCCCGAAAAATCATTCGCGCGATAGCGGTCCTTCGACTGCGCGTCCGCCCGCCGCAACAGCAGCGGCGGGAGATGCAAATGCGCGGACGCTCCGCTCAGGATGACAAAATCCAGGAAGAGCCCATTCGACCTCCGTCATGGCCGCATCCCCGGACGGTCTGGCATCACGAAGCTGAAAGCCTTTACCTGCTCGTCGCGCAGTTGCCGTCCCGTGAAATGGACGAAGACGTCGTCCAGCGTGGTGTTCTGTACCGAGAGCGATTTGACTTCGACCTTCTCATGCACCGCAATCTCCACCAGCTCGGTCGTGGTCTTTGACCCGTTCGAAGTGAGGATGCGATACATATTCGCCGCCTCCGGCTGCACAGACGTCACGTCGTCGAGCTTCTCCAGTTGCTGCTGCCAGTCGGCGGGAGCGTTGCTGAACTGCGCTTCGATCACGTTCGTTCCCGGCACGCTCGCCTTCAGCGCCGCGGGCGAATCGAGCGCGACCAGCTTGCCGTGGTCGACAATGGCGATGCGGTCGCACAAGCGATCGGCCTCGTCCATGTAGTGCGTGGTGATGAGGATGGTGAGCGCGCGCTTGTCCTTGATCGCCGTCAGCATCTCCCAGACGGCAACGCGGGAGACGGGATCGAGGCCGGTGGTGGGCTCGTCGAGGAAGAAGATCTTCGGACTGTGTACCAGGCCGCGCGCAATCTCCAGCCGGCGGCGCATTCCGCCCGACAAAGTTTTGGTCTGGGCGTGCCGCCACTTGGTCAGGTCGACGGTTTCGAGCAAGTCGTCGATATTGCGCTTGCGATCCTCAGCGCCGACGCCGTAGAGCTTGGCGTAGATGTTGAGGTTCTCTTCCACCGTGAGATCGATGTCGCTGGTGAGCGCCTGCGGAATCACGCCCATGCACTGCCGCGCATTGTCAGGCTGCTTGCTGACGTCGAAGCCGTTGATCAGCGCGCTCCCGGCGGTGATGGGCAGCAGCGTCGTCATCATGCGGATGAGCGTCGACTTGCCCGCGCCGTTGGGCCCGAGCAGTCCGAAGATTTCGCCCTGATGCACATTGAAGGAGACATCGTCGACGGCGGTGAAGTCGCCGTACTTCTTGGTGATGTGATCGACGACGATGGCATCGCCGGTGAACGTGGCCGAATTCGGTTTCGCAGTCATGATGTAAACCCTATGAACCCATATGTGTTGTCATCCTGAGCGAAGCGTCCGCTTTCTTTTCTTGGCTCCGCCGCTTTTGCGGAGCGGCGGACACGCAGTCGAAGGACCTCTATAGCTCGAAGGATCGTCGTACGCTAGGGGTCCTTCGACTCCGGCGCTTAACCCCTCGCCTCCGCTCAGGATGACAATCAGAAACACGTCACTTCTTGCCCTTCCCCAGATCTGCGGGCAGCAAAACCTCGGCTGTCATGCCGGGGACCAGCGCACCGTCGGGGTTATCGACCTTCAGCTTCAGCCCGACGGTCTTGATGTCGCGCTTGCGCCGGCTGACGTCGCGCTGCGTCGCGAAATCGCTCTCCACCGCCTTGAAGATCACGGTGCCCTCGATAGGCTGACCCTGTGGCAGGCGAACCTTCAAGCGGTCGCCGACGCTGACAAAGCGGATCTCGGTCTCGGGCGCCTCGGCGCGTACCCAGGTGTCGTTGAAATCGATGATGGTGACGATCGGCGTACCCGGATTCACAACCTCGCCCTGACGCGTGGCACGCACCGAAACCGTGCCGCTGACCGGCGCGTAGATTTTCGTATAACCCAGGCGGGTGTCGGCTTCGGCGAGCTGCGCCTTGGCGTTGGCCACCTGCGCTTCATTCATCGCTACGTTGCTGGCCGCGGCGCGCTGCTGATGGAGTCGTGCGTTCGCCGTGTTCAGGTCAGCCTGTGCGGCGTCGACATTCTTCTGCGCGCTGACCACGACGGCCTTTTGCGCATTGAGCTGCTCCTCGGCGCGCACGCGGTCCTGCTCGGAGGCGATCTGCGCATTCGCCATTTGGATCATGCGCTGCGAGTCGCTCTGGATGCGCACCAGATCGGCCTGCGCCTGTACCAGCGCTGCCTTGGCGGCGGCCAGACGGGCGTCGGCATTCACCACGCCGCTGTTGGTTTCGCCGAGCGTCTGCGCCTCGGTGGCGCGCATCGACGATACCTGCGAGCCGTAGGCGTCGATGGTGGCTGCGGCGGCGTTCTTCTGGGCTTCGAGTTCGGCGGAATCGATCTCGGCAATCAGGTCGCCGGCTTTCACCTTCGAGCCCTCGTCGACATAAAGCTTCTCCACCCGGCCCATGATCTTGGAGCTGACAATCACCTGGTTAGCATCGACAATGCCAATCAACACTGTGTCGCTGGTGCGGTCGGTGGAGTAGAAGTAATACCCGGCTGCAATGGCGAAGAGAATCAGTAAGAAGAAAAAGAATTTATGCGGTCTCATTTGCGTTTCCCTTTCGAGCGGGACAGCGCGGGTTTTGGCTGCGGTTGAAGCGGATCGCCGGCCGCGATTCTGGCAGCCAGCTTGATTCCCTTTTCGCGATCGGTAAACAAGGCAGCGGCGATGAAATCGAGCACCGCGGCGCGGCGGTCTTCGATGGACGGCTCCGGCATGGGCATGAGCTTGAGGAAGCGCTGCCGCAGCGGCGCGGTCAAGAAGTAATGCACGATGGAGCCGATGGCCGTGGGTAGAAATTGCGCCGGATCGACCGGGCGGAACTCGCCGCTATCGACACCCTCCTGCAACAGGGCGAGCACGCGCATTCCGATGGGCAGCATGTACTTGGTAAGAATGCGGTCCAGATAGGTCTTGCCGCCGCGGCTGAAGCTCATTAGCTCGCCCATGAAGATGCGTCCATGATGCGGCGATGCGGCGATGGAATCGAAGTGCTCGCGGGCATAACGCAGGAAGCGCTCGCCCGCTGTGCCCGGCCGGTCGCAAACTTCCATGACGCGCTGGTGCAAGGGAGCGAAAAAGTTCTCCAGGGTGGCGCCATAGAGCGTTTCCTTGTCGCGAAAGTAGTAATAGAGCAGGGCCTTGTTGACGCCGGCGGCTTCGGCGATGGCGTCGACGCGAGCGCCGGCCAGCCCTTCCTGGGCGAACTCGGCGAGGGCGGCGGAGAGGATGGCGTTGCGGCTGGCTTGGGGCTGGCGGCGGCTGCCGCGGCGGGGCTCGGCGGATTTGAGCTGGCTGGACATTTAATTAACTAGTTAGTTAGATTAGCAGACGGAGGGGAAAGGTTCAACAGCGCTCCGCGCCACGCAAAAACAACAAGCTTGCCCTTGGGCAATCAGCGCCGAAAATACTCGAGTACATCAATATTTCTTCCCAATATGGTACGGCGAGGGGCGAATGGCGATATTTATGAAATCTTTATTTTCGCTTTGCTACAATAACGCCCTCCATGAGATTCGCAATTGTTTCGCTACTTCTCCTCGGGACCGCTGTTCTGGCTTGCGGACAGACGGCTCCGCCTGCCGCCAAGCCCAACTATTCCGGTATGTGGGTTTTTGACGCCCACAAGAGCAAGCTGGTGGTTCCACCGCCTTCGAGCATGACCATGGAGATCAAGCAAGAGGATCCCCAGATCAGCTTCGTGCGCACCCAGGTTTACGGCGATCAGAGCTTTAACTGGAAGCTCGCCGCTACCGTCGACGATCCCAAGCCGGTCCAGGAAGACGGCCCCGGCTACGTCACCGACAGCCGGGTGTACTGGCAGCAGAACACGCTGGTGCTGGAGCAGAAGATCACTTCGTCCGACGGAACGAAGGTCAGCGACGTCGTGACCTACACCCTGATGCCCGACGGTTCATTGCAGGCGTACGAATCGCAAACCACCGTAGGCGGCAAGGGCGCCAACAATAACAAGTGGATCTACGACAAGAAGCAGTAGCCAGTAGTCGGTAGTCAGTAACTAAGGGTTGCAACGGCTGCCAGTTCTCTGCGTCTGGCAGCCGCTGCTAACTGGCTCGACCACCGGCCAGCGACAGTAAAAGAAAACGGCCTGACTTTCGCCAGGCCGCCGGTGATATCCCAGAAGGTTTTCTACAACGCTGACTCCTTGAGCGACGCCAAGGTCTTCTGCGCGTCCGCTGCATCGGGTCCCCTCAGGTTCAAGCTGAGGGCTTTCTGCAGTTCGGTGCGGGCACGGTTCTTGTCGCCGGCACCTACTTACATGGCTTCCGCCTCGCATCAGTCAACGTTTTGGACTGCGAGAACGCGGGTCGCGCTTGAGCGAACACTGGGGCGGGCGCACTGCCGTCCTCCTATGGAGAAATTTCCCAGACCACTCCGAAGCCGTACGCTCCGCCATTCAGAGTCGTGCCATAGATGTTGCCTTGCGAATCGACTACAGGGGCGGCGGTAGGCTGCCATCCGTCACCCGGCACATTAATGAAGTCGTGCAGGTCGGTGTAGGTCCAGCAACAGGCGAGCTTGAATACATTACCAAGGAAGTTGGTTCCCCCGAAGTCGGTTGTGCCGTAAACGTTCCCCTGAGCGTCGGTCGACAGCCAGGACGACGCCGCCGGATCAAATCGAGAGTCGTAATTCTCCAGGGTTAAAGGATTCCAGTCGGGTGGAGATAACTGAAAGACCGACCTGCCATAAGCCTCAATGGGCTGACCGTCCCAGCAGGTCCAGTAGGAATAGCTGGAGGCGGCGTACAGATTTCCTGCCTGGTCTGCGGCCAGACTTGTTGGATTGCCCTCCGGCGGGTCTGCGCTGAAGTTGTGCAGAACCTGGTAGCCTCCTGCTGTGGTATAGAGCGTGCCGCTTCCAGCAGTACCGCCCGATGTCGTAAGGCCGTACAGGCCGTCAGAGCCGCTAATCACTCCCGTCGGATGAGCGCCGTCTTGCTGGAAGGCGGGAAAAGCGTGCAATACCTGGAGGCTGCCGCTCGCGTACTCATAAAGAGTGCCGTTGTGGTTCACGCCTCCCTGGTATGTCGTTCCGAAGATGTTGCCTAAGCCGTCGAGCACGAGGCTGCCGTCAGGGCCTACACCGTCGTTCCCGCTGAAACTGTACAGCAAGGTCTGAAGCCAGTTACTGTAAACGGCCGGTAAGATATGTCCGGGCGGCGTCAGGTCGAATAGGGTACCGCCGCCCTGACCTCAGTTGCCAGTTGTGCTGAAGAGTCTGCCATCCGCTGCGATCGCGAACGGACTGGTACCGCTGGTACTAGGAAACGCATACACGCGCATGAAGCGCCAACCGTTCGGGTTGGGGGAGAGCTTGAACGCCGTACCTCCTCCGAGCGGACCGCCGCCATAGCTGGTCGACCCGTAAAGGTTTCCGGCTGCATCGATCGTCAGACCCGCATAGGGCGCGCCGCCGTCTCCACGGCCAGTGAAGTTGTGGATCACCCGGTAGCTCTGGCCCGGAGAGGGCGGGACGGTCACCACCTTCGCTTGGCTCATTGGCTTCTTCTCACCCGGACGGTTATCGCAGGCATTCCCCAATATCGAGAACGATTCGGAAGGAATGGTACCAACAGAATTTTGCGAAGCCAAAGACGGACCGGAATTCTGATCCCGGTACACCGGATCGCCGTTGTTGGCCACAGCATTTCCCAGGTTCACCCAGTAGGTTCCCCCCGTGGCAGTGAAACAGGTTGAAAGCTCCCGGTCTCAGTGCAGACGTTATAACCACCATTAAAGAAGCAGCCGTTCGCGGTGAAATTCACCACGCT
Organism: uncultured Acidobacteriaceae bacterium; assembly: GCA_963698845.1. Classification (GTDB taxonomy): domain Bacteria; phylum Acidobacteriota; class Terriglobia; order Terriglobales; family Acidobacteriaceae; genus Bog-257. The sequence continues at coordinate 1,226,142 of CAVOSH010000001.1, read as the reverse complement.
GTCGAAGTAGGTCGTGCCGCCAAACTCTGACGAGGTGATGGACACCTCCACGGACTGCAAAGTATCGCCCGGAAAGAGCCAGGCCGCGAAACTCATGCCGTCGATTTGCGCCTGAGCGACACCGGGGAATGAATCGCTTACGGCAAATCCAAAGTTGATCGTCCAGCCGTAGTCGAAGCCATCGGTAGGACCGTTGTCGTAGAAGTCCTGGCCCTGCGGTGAGCCACTGCGGCGTACTGGTGTTAGGTTGGTTCGGCGCGCCGGGCGAGAGAACGGATGCTCCAGGCGCACCCCAATCTGCGGCCTTCTTGCCGCCACAACTGCCCCTGGGGGAACTGGGTTTTGTGCGGACACAGAAATGGCAGCCGACGTGAGAAGTATCACGGTCAATCCGGCTGATGTGAGTAGCACTCTAATGTTCTCGCGAGAAACGGAGATGAGACGTTGTATCAGGCTTGCCATGACTTACTCCTCGCGTCAGTCAATGTGCGTGGGCCCGGAAAGACTATGTGCGATGAGGCTTTACTACCCGCTAGTGTGAGTGCGATGGAGCATGCGGGAAAGGATGAGAAGATTACTTCTGATCGCCTTGGGCGTGAATCGGATCGATAGGAAAACCGGATAATTCTCCCGCGAATACCCAGTGGGATCCTACAACTGCTAAGAAGCCTTGTCCAATGATTCGTCGTTCGGTAACTTGATGTCATGCTTTGGCGCAAAGAAAACGGCCTGACTTTCGCCAGGCCGCCGGTGGTATCCCAGAAGTTTTGCTATAACGCTGACTACTTGAGCGACGCCAGGGTCTTCTGCGCGTCCGCGCGTCGGGTCCCTTCAGGTTCAAGCTAAGGGCCTTCTGCAGCTCGGTGCGGGCGCGGTCTTTGTCGCCGGCTCCGGTGAGGGCCATGCCCAGGTGATAGCGGAAGGCGGCGTTCTCAGGAGCGCGCCGTACCGCATCTTCGGCGAACGAAACCGAGACCTGGTAGTTGCCCTTCTTGTACTGAATCCAAGCCAGGGTGTCGTTGACGGCATTCATCTCCGGCGCCATCTGCTTGGCCTGGGTTGCAAGGCTCAAAGCCATGTCGAGGTTGTCGCCCTGCTGGGCATAGACCCACGCCAGGTTGTTGGCCGCGATCGGATCGTGAGCATTCTCCGAGAGAGCCTGCCTGGAAGTACTTGCCCGCCGACTTCAGATCGCCCTTCGCCAGGTAGACATCGCCGATCGCGTTGTTGAGCGTGGTGGACGAAGGCTGCAGATCGCCAGCGCCTTCTGGTAGGAGTCCAGAGCGGCGTCCGGCTTGCCCTGCACCTGGTAGATCTGTCCCATGTGCAGATAAGCCGCGGCGTTCTTGGGATCGGCAGCGGCCGCTTTCTGATACTCCGCCAGGGCCTGGTCATACTTCTTGTGTGGTGGCCAGGGCACGAGCGTAGATGAACATCGCCGGCACGCGAGTGGGATTGGCGGACGCGTACTGCTGGGCGATCGCCAACGCCTTGGCCGGCTGGTTGCTGGTGAACATCATGGCAATGTAGCCGGCCCAGGCGGTGTCGAAGGTCGGATTAGCCTTGGTCGCGGCCTGGAACATCTTCTCGGCCTCGGGATAATTCTTCTTGCCCTCGTAGGCATAGGCCATGTTGATCATGACGGTGGGATCGTTGGGAGCCAGCTTCTGCACCTGCTTCAGCTCATCGATCGCCTTGTCATACTCCTTGCTGCCCAAATCGATGGTGGCGATCAGGAAGTGGGCGCTGGGGTTATCGTCGTTCAGCTGCTGCAGCTTGTCGGCATATTCCATCGCGGTATCGAAGTCGTGGCTATCGCGATAGACCTCGGCCAGCGCCTGCAGGGTCATGGGATTGCTCGGCTGAATGCGGTTGGCTTCCTGCAACTCGCTCTTGGCTCCGGCCATGTCGCCGGTCTGGCGCAGGATGAGGCCGAGGATGTAATGGGCCTGCGGATTCTCCGGAGCGTCCTTCACGACGCCGCGCAGGGTGGTGGCGTCGCGTCAGGCAAATTGCCCTTGATCGCCATCAGACGGCCATTGGTCATGCGCGCCGTGGTGTCGCCCGGATCTTCCTTCAGCAGATGGTCGACCATGTTTCTGCGCGTCGTCACTCCGGCCGGAGTTGATCATGGTCTCCAGCACGCGCACCTGCAGCGTCTGGTTCTTGGGATCGTAGGACAAGCCGCGCTGATATTCCTTCAGAGCGGCGTCGGTATTGCGCGCCGGCCAGATAGAAGTCGCCGATGGCGGAAGCCACGTCGGCAGAGGAGGGCTGCTTGGTGCGAAGCTGCTGGACGATGGCTTCGCCTTCATCCTTGCGGCCTTCACGCAGCAGCAGACCGGCCAGGCGCAGATAGGGCACCGGCGAATCGGGATTGTTCGCCATCTCGTCGCGGTAGATCTCCTCCGCCTTCTTGGCGTCCTTCTTGTACAGGTAGTAGCCGGCGAGGTTGGCATAGGCGGCAAGCGAGTGCGGATCCGTCTCGACGGCTTTCCTGAAATCCTTCTCGGCCGCGTCGTCCTGTTTCAGGAACACGTAAACGGCGCCGCGGTTCATGTAGGCACTGGCATCGCTGGGCTTGATGGCGATGGCCTTGCTGAAGGCCGCCAGCGCATCGTCATAGTGTCTTCTGCGCCAGCAGCACGTTGCCCAGCAGCACGTAGCCTTCGGAGTTGTTGGGATCGTGGTCGGCGACGTAACGAGCCTGCTCTTCGGCGTTGGTGTAGAAGTGCGAACCCGAGGCCAGATACATTCCGCCCAGGGCGACGCGGGCCTTGAAGTGGTTGGGATCGAGTTCGACCACCTGGCTCATCTCATGGAAGGCGTCCTGGTTGTGCGGTCAGCTTCATGTCGGCCTCAGCCAACTGATAGTGGGCTTCCGCGAACTTGGGATCGATCTGTATGGCTTTCCGGAACTGGATGACGGCCGAGTCGTACTTCTCCTGCTCCATGTACTTCATGCCGCTTTCGAGATATTTCTTCTTGGCGACGTCGGGGTTTTTGCTGCAGCCGGCGAGAGCGACGGCCAGCAGTGTGCTCGTACAATAGAAACGATGTAGCGATTCCGCATGACTTCTCCTGGGTTCACCGTGGGATGATCTGGTCCAGATCACCGGTAATTTGTTTTGCGAAGGAAAGCGCCCGCTCCTGGGCCGTGGCCTCATCGCCGTTCATCGACCGGCACGGTGATGCGAACCAGTGCGGCGTCGGTACGGTTTAAGCGCAACGCATCATACACTAAATAAAATTTGCCCCAGTATTCGCTGGCCATGATGCGGCCATGCGACTGGTACCAGTACAGCACCACCTCGGACTCCAGACCCTTGCGGATCAGGTAGAGATTGATGGGAACTTTGCGGCCGTCGTCCAGCTGCAACTGGTAAATGGACGCTCGGGTAGGGTTCCAGCCCGCGCCCGGGCAGACAGTTCTTGGGAGAGTGAATGGTGGCGCCGGTTCGCTGGCTGCGGAAGTATCCGATGTAGAGTCCCAGCATGTTCTTTTTCATGCCGGGTTCCCAATATCCGCGGTTCAGATAATCCGTCACCCTCAGCAGATCGATGGTCTCTTTGTCCAGCGGCCATTCGGTGATCATGCCCCAGGGGCCGATCTTCTTGGGAAACTCCGACAGCGGCTTGGCCGGCGGCGTAGACTCGCCGTGCGAAAGATGAGCCAGTCCCGCGGTGGCTCCCAGCAGCACCGCCACCATCAGCCAGTAACGTCCACCCGCCTTCATTGCGCCACCTTCGCCGGAGCCAATTCAGGATTGCCCGCGCCGTCATACCAGCCGAGTTTCTTGCGGATGTAGGTGATCAGGCTGTGGAACAGCAGGAACAGGATTGTCGCCACCACGAAAATCACCCAGCCGGAAAACTCGTGCATGAAACCTTCCGCCGCCTGCGGCCCAATGTAATGCGCCATGATGGCGGTGATCATGATGCGCATGTCCGTTGCTGATGATGGCCAGCGGCACCATGGCCAGCACCATGAACCAGCGCACCGGAACACTGCGCTCAACCACATATCCGTATCCGGCGGCCAGGGCCAGCAATGACATCAGCGAACGGATGCCGCTGCAGGCTTCCACCACCTCCAGACTGCATGCCGGGCAGAATCAGCACGTTGCCCTCGCGCATGATGGGGAAGAGGTTCAGGATCTCGAGCGTCCGGGTGGCGAACTTCGAGGCGATGAACTGCAACGGGAAGACGATCTCGTTGTAGACCACACCGGCATCGGAATGGCGAACAGCAGGAACGCGATGGGGAAAGCCATGGCGCGCAGCATCTTCGACCCCGCGAAGTACACGATCAGGCCGCAAATGCAACCGACGAACGACAAGCGCGCCAGGGACAGCTCCGCGCCCAGGCTGCCGATGAACAGCACCGCCGAGCGAGAACAGCACGATGACCATTCCCCAGGCGGACGGCGTGCGGGGAATCTGGCGGAGCTTGTCGCGCCGGGCCCAGATCAGATACGCCGACAACACAGGAACCAGAAACCCGTGGGAGTAGTCGGCATCGTTGTACCATTGCCAGACCAGCAGCTTGAGGACGGGCGCGTACAACAAAATCAGCGCCGCCGCAAGCAGCAGCCCCTGCCAGCCAAATGGCTTTAACGTCTGCCAAAAGCTCGCGAATTTTGAGGGAGGCTTCCCGCCAGGTAAGACTTCTTCTTCCGCAGACAGCGCAGGTACCCGAGGTCTTGGTGCCAGCAAGCGCCACAGTTATGAATGCCCCTTATGGTTTCAATCGCGGAACGAACGGGTATGTGCAATTATTTGGCCGAGTCTCTGAATTAGCATGAGGTAAATACGCTTTTTTGATCAATAAGTTACGCAACGTGATTTTGGGAAGCGCAAGACCTTAGTCATTTCATGTGCAATCTGTTGCACACAAAGTTCCAGCAGAATTCCGTTGCTCGAGGCAACCTTTCCGGTTATTCAACCCGCAAAAATCGCTCTTCGGAAACTCATTGAATCACATCAGCACAGTTGGGGAAAGCCCTGTCGGCGAGGATGTCGCAGAGCAGACGCGAGGCCGCGGCGGCCGGCTCCCGGCTGCCGGTGTTGGTCAGATCGGTAAACCATTCAACAGTAAGCAGATAAGACTCCATTTCAGGCTTTCGAATTAGACGAAAACATCGCTCCATCCGCGCTCCCTCCATCGCAGGCGCCTTCCGCGAAAATCCAGCATTGCATGGGCTTTGCTGCCAACGTCGGCGTTGGCAACGGAGGCTTCCACTTCATGCGCGCGGTGAAGTCGAGATTTGTCACTACTAGCGGTGTCGGCTGTCACTAAAGACTTCATATGTGATTGACCTATAAATGCTACATATGCCCATTCGATTATGGAGCTTTGGTGCCGATACGAAGGGCAGTAGTCCAAAGCGCTTGAGAGAAGGAAATCATGCCCCCTCTGCCGGAGTCGCCTGTTGGCGTCCCCTGGGGAGCACGTGTCGTGTCGCCGAAATTCATACCGTGTCCGCTTCTCGCGGTCCAAGAGCGGGAATGCGGCACTGCTTGCGATACGAGGCTCTGAAGTGAAGACGACCATTTTTGCTTTGGTCATCGTGTGTTTGTGTATCCCGGTGTGGTCGCAGAGCTGCAGCATCAACCCTTCTCAACCGCAGCCCGCCATGCCCGGCGAGTGCGTTCACTTTCAGCGCCAGCGGTTGCGGCTCGGTGAACTGGACTCTTACCGGCGTGGGCACGCTCGATCAAACCGGACAATATTGCGCGCCGACGACCATCTACCCGCAGAACTACTCGCGCGGCATCCAGCAGCTGCCGAACAGCAACGCCTATAACGTGTCGGTTTACAACTGGCCGGTGCATCCGCTCTCGGCGGTGTGGGTGAAGCGCATTATGCTCGGACGCTCCCACGCAGAGCAGCTATCACAACTTCAAACTGGGACCGCCGCCGCGCTTCTTCCAGAACATGTTCAACAACAGCATCGACGATACCACCCCGAAGCAGCTGGTGCATGCCGTGCTGCCCTGGTGCATTGGCTGCCAGGACACGCCGCTGCCGATGCTGCAGCCTCCGTTCGTCGAAATGCAGTCGGGCTGGAGCAGGACGTCTACGGCGCCAGCAGCGAACGGCACCGGCCCCGACCGGCACCTGCTGCAGGCCGATCGCGTCGCGCAGTTGCAATACGAGTATTACCAGGTGATGACCGACAGCCATAACGTGGTCTTCACCCCGGGCAATCCTACGCAGGTGCAGTTCGATACCAACGTCGTCCGCAAGCTGCAAACGCCGCTGCGCATGCAGGTGAACGGCGCCGACCGGCGCGTGTGCCGGCATGAACTTCAACGGCTACGCCTGCGACCAGCTTTCTGATGACCATCGTCACCCAGACGGCGGCCACCAACGGCTACGCCTGGCACGTGACGCGCGACCATTCCTTACGACTCGCGCAGCTGCTCCGGCGGCGATCTAGGGCAGCGCCTGGCTGGCAGGTTCGTCCAGCAATGTTGCGCGCCGCGAATGTCGGGTCGATGGCGGTCTGGTCGCCGGCTGACAACTCGGTCTATGGCGGACCCGATGCCGGAGGATCCAGCATCGTCGCCACCAGCGGCGATCCGGTGCAGTGGTGGAACAGCGTGGTCAACAACTACGCCGATCCCAACTGCGGCGGCTGCAATACTGCCTTCCAACACGCGCTGCGCACGACGCTCGGGTAATCAGATGATCTCGGCGCGCGTGATTCCTCCGGCATCGCTGTACGCGGCCGGCGGACATCCTCGGATGCAGCTGGCCAGCTGTACGCCGACCAATCCGATTCAGTGCAAGTCGAATTACAACCTCGGCACCAGTGGGCTGGACGGCTGCGAGTCGCCGACGCCCTGGCTGTCGGTGGCGCCGGGCTGCAAATTCCACATCGTGTTTATCGGGCTGACCGGCGCGTGGTCGATCCTCAACGACAATGTCGATCACACCAACACCTTCTACGCGACGGCGGTGACCGACAGCTATCACTTCACCATTCCGGTCGATGGCCGAAGCCTGGGCGCCGGCACGCTGGAACGGCAACCAGTACACGATGTTCGACTGGGCGCCGTACGGCACACGCTTCCGCCTGAAACGCAGCTTCAACGTCAATGGATATCTGCTCGGGCGGCCTGAATACGCCCTGCCCGTATGAGAAGGCGATTCTGAACACCCTGAAGGTCTATGGCATGGTGCTGCTGGACGGCACCACGCCCGCCGACGACTGGGACACCGGCATCATGAGCAACGGCTTCTATCCCGACCAACTGGTCGACGCGGCCACGGCGCTGCACAACTGGCATCCGATCGAGTCGTCCCTCGAAGTGGTCGATCCGGCCAACACGCAGCCGTTCTGGACGCCGAACGCTTACCTCGTTCCGGCAACCAGGAGGGAACCGCGAATCAGAATCGCGTGACCGTGTGCGTGAACGGTTCGGCCTGTGCCGACGTGAACCTGCAGGGAACGGTAGTGGGCATCGATCCGGAACGCATCCCGCTGATTCCGGCAGGCGGAAGTTATCAGGCGAAGGTGTGGGTCAACGGCAATCCGGACACCAGCCATAGCTGCACGCTGTCGCCCGCGGTGGCGGGAGCTTCGGCGAACGACGACGGACTCATCACCGCTCCGTCGCGGGAAACCGCTGACGGCTCCGGCGATCACGACGCTGGTCTGCACCGTCGACGGCTGCGCCTCAGGCGAAGAGTTACGCCACGGTGGAGTTCATGCCGTGGTCGCCCGACGGCTCGCTGCGGCTGTGCTTCGGCTGCCTGAAGCAGACGGTGACCGACAGTCATGGCCAGGTGTGGTTCGGCCAGGTCACCCAGCGCGCGGTGACCAACTCGTATCAGCCGGGCGCCGGGCTTATCTACGGGCCGCTGTATGGCTCGTGGAATTTCTATCCGCAGCAACTGGGGAAGCTACGCCGACGCGAAGCTGTATGGCGCCAGCATCTCGCAGCACAACGATGTGGCGCTGCACGTGGCTTTGCCGAACGGGACATTACACCATCAACCTCAAGGGCGAGTCCGGGCTGGGCGTAAGCGCAGCCGGACAGAACGTCTATGACGCGGAGGTGAATGGCACGGTCATGGCCAGCTGGCAGGACGCCTTCCTGCTGGCGCAAGGCCAGTACAAGGGCTACACCCAAAGCTACGCGGCGACCGTGAGTAACGGAGTGCTGAGCTTCGTGGCGCGCGATCGCCAGGACACCACGACCAGTCCTTACGGCATGAGCATCTCGGCGATGCAGATTGTGCCGTCGGGCAGCTTCGCCGCTGCAATTCAATCCTCCCATCGCAGCTGACGGGCGCAACCGCTCGGCAGCCCGTACCGGTATCAGTTCACGGCCATCGGCGGAGTTGCTGCCGTACACGTTTGCGCTGACCCAGGGCTCGTTGCCGCCGGGCCTGCAGTTGAGCGCGCAGGGTCTGCTCTCCGGCACGCCGACGCAGGCGGGGCATGTACAGCTTCACCGTCGAAGTATGTGACAGCACCACGCCGCAGCCGCAGTGTCTGAGCGGCACCAGCAGCATGGCGATTAATGCGCCGGCGCCACCGCTGCAGATCCTGACGACTTCGCTTCCGCCGGCAAGCCAAGGGCGTTGCCTATGACGTGTTCCTGCGCGGGCAGGGCGGCGTGCCGCCGTACCGCTGGTCCAACTCTCTCGCTGCTGCCACCGGGCTTGCAGCTGACCACGGCCGGCGAGATCAAAGGGACGCCGACGCATGACAGGAGCGTACCGCCTGAACTTCACGCTCTCGGACTCGCAAGGCACGCCGCCGGCAAGCGCGAAGCTGGTGCTGACGATTGCGACAGTGCGACGCCTGCTGATCACGACGCCGTCTTCCGGATGGCACGGTAGGAAAGCGTATCCGGTGACGCAGCTGCAGGCGTCGGCGGACAGCTCCTTATCGCTGGATCGCTACCTCCGGCTCGTTACCGCGGGATTGCGAATGAGTACTACCGGCGCGATCTCCGGTGACGACCGGCCATCGCACAAGATCGTTGAGGAGTAAGACGAATCAACGTTCACGGTTCAGGTGAGCGATGCGGGGAACGATCAGACAGCGAGTCGCCAACCTGACGATTTACGGTGCGGAGCCGGGGGAAGCAAGCCATTGAGGGTGGCTGGGCGACCGTGGTCGTGAGCGCGATGTTGAGCGACGGAGACAGCGCATATGCGCCGACGGAGTCGAAGGACCGCTGTAGCCGGAAGCCTCCTGTCGGCCTCGGTTGATTGCTTTGCATCTCACTTCGCTCAGGATGACACCCAAGAAATTCGGCGCCGGTTCGAGGCTGCTGCCGAGGGTGAAATTCGGAAAGCTGAAAGCTGCGTTCTTACAACCGCACGATCTTTTCCGACGTCGAACTTCTTCATCGCGTTGCGCGTGTCCACGATCAGCTTCGCCGAGTTCGAGCAGCGCCTGGTAATCGAAATCCGTGTGATCGGTGACGATCACCACGCAGTCCGCCTTGGCCGCCGTCGCCGCCATCGGCTCCGACTTCAGCGACATCCCATCCAGCCGCAGCTGCGGCACGATAGGGATCGCTGTAGGTGATCTTCGCGCCGCGCTTCTGCAGCAGCAGGATGACGTCCAGCGCCGGCGACTCGCGCATGTCGTCGATGTTGCGCTTGTAGGCCACGCCGGCGACGTGCACGTGCGAGCCCTTCACCGGCTTGCCGTGGTTGTTCAGCGCGCTCTGCATCTTGTCGACGACGAAGTGCGGCATGTTGCCGTTGATGTATCCGGCCAGCTCGATGAAGCGCGCCTCGATGCCCGACTGCTTGGTCTTCCACGAAAGATAAAACGGATCGATGGGAATGCAGTGCCCGCCCAGGCCGGGGCCGGGATAAAACGGCATGAAGCCGAACGGCTTGGTGGCGGCCGCGTCGATCACCTCCCAGACGTTGATCCCCATGCCATCGCACATCAGCGCCATTTCGTTCACCAGGCCGATGTTGATCATGCGGAAGGTGTTCTCCAGCAGCTTCACCATCTCGGCGACGCGGGTGCTGGCGACGGGAACAACTTTCTCCAGGGCCTGCGAGAAGAACAGCGCGCCCATCTTCGGTGCAGGCCGGCGTGACGCCGCCGACGACCTTCGGCGTGTTGTGCGTCTGGTAGGTCGGGTTGCCGGGATCGACGCGCTCGGGCGAGAAGCAGAGGAAGAAATCTTCGCCCACTTTGTAGCCGAGCTTCTCGAACGTCGGCAGCAGCAGTTCGTCGGTGGTGCCGGGATAGGTGGTCGATTCCAGAATGATCAGCAGGCCGGGATGGAAGTGCTTGGCAATCTCCTCCACCGCCGAGACGATGAAGCTCATGTCCGGGTCTTTGGTCTTGCGCAGCGGAGTGGGGACGCAGATGTTGATGGTGTCGAGCTCGCGGACCACGGAGAAGTCGGTGGTCGCGCGGAATTTCTTCTCGCCGACAAACTTCGCGATCTCAGCCGAGGGGACGTCCTGCACGTGCGACTCGCCGCGGTTCAGGCCGTCAACCTTGGGCTGCTGCACGTCGATGCCGGTGACGGCGAAGCCGGCGTTGGCGAACTCCACCGCCAGCGGCAGGCCGACATAGCCCAGACCGACAATGCCCACGCGCGCGGTCTTGGCTTCGATCTTCTGCTTCAGTGCTTCCAAGGTTCCGACACTCTTTTCCGCAGTCTGCATTCCCTCTCCCAGGGCTACCTCAATTTTGCCGTGCCGGCTTCTACCACGATAACCAATTTCAACGGACAGAGCGAAGGGCCAGTCTTCTCTAATCCGATCGTCTCTCGACATCAACGACTCCAGCTACGAAGCCGCGCTCCGCGAGTGCAGCCGCGCCAGCCGCGCGTTCAGCTTTTCCACCAGCACCGGGTGCATGCGGAAATACTGCAGTCCTTCAGCCGCCGTCTGCGAGCGGCGCGGCGGCAGCCTCCCTTCGGACAAGATGTACTGCACAACTTCGCCCAGTAATTCGATCTGGCTCTCGTCCACCAACTGGCGAAGCTCGGCAATATTGCCGGCCTGCGAAATGTCAACCGCGCGCATTATCAAGATGTCGCCGGTATCGATTCCGGTATCGATGAGGTGCACCGTGCAACCAACCGGATCGCCATTCCACGCCGCCCACTCGGTGACGTTCATGCCGCGATAGCCGGGCAGGATCCCCATGTGCGCGTTCAGCATCCCCAGCGGCGCCGCCGCAGATGATGTCCTTGCGCATGATGCCCGCGCCGGCATAAATGCAGAAATCGATCTGCTTGTCGCGCAGCAGCTTCACGGCTTCGGGCGAGTTCAGCGAGTCCACCTCGATCGCCTCGAAACCCTTTTGCCCGCAGAACTGCATCACCGACCCGGCCGGCGGCAGTCCGTTGCTGGCTGCGCCGTTCGTCGCACCGTTTGTCGAGGCGGTCGAGCTTTGCATGAATCCGGGCTTGCTCGTCAGGCGTCCTTCGCGAATGCGCGCCTGCGACGCGCGCCGACAGCGGCGGCACCGGCCAGCGTTCAATCAGCACCAGGTCCGGACGGAATCCCCACGCCGACCATGCCTTATCAAATTCCATGACCTTGGTCGCGACCGGCTGGTCAGCAGCGCGACGCGCGGCCGCTTCGTCGCCGCTGCGCCCGAGCTCGCCGGCAACGCCGTTGGCACCGGCTCGGCCGCCGCAACCGGCTTCGTGCGAAACGGAATCTCCTTCGCCAGCGCATTATCTTTCGCCAGCAACGCGTCGACGAAATACTTTGCTGCCCAGTTGGGAAAGGCGTGCGAGATGTAGTCGCCCCACACCGGCTGCGACCCCGCGATCCCGCCGCGCACGCCGGGATCGGCGGCATCCATCGCCTGCGCGGCTTTCACTATGTCGATCGACTTCAACGCCGCGTTCAGCAAGCGCGGGTCGCCGTTGCTCGGTATACATGTGCAGCCAGATCAGCGCCATCTGCACGTTGCCGGTCAGGCAGGTGAACTTCGCCAGCGGCTTCCAGCGATGATCGAGAATGCCCGGCAGCCGCTTCGACAGCTCCAGCCGGCGCAGCGCGGCGTAAGCAGCGCTCTCGGCGGCGGCTTTGCCCTCCGCCGACTTCACGACTTCCGCCGTGCGCAGCACGCCCCAGATCGTATAAGCGATGGTGTGCGTCACCGAGCGATTTGCGGCATGGTCCTCGGCGCTGAAGCCGCACAGGTTGAACCACGAGCGCTCCGCATCGTAATGCTCGCATCACCCACGCCAGATGCCTCGACGAAGCCTGCAGCATCGGTTCGTCACTGAGAAACTCTCCAGCCTCGGCCAGCCAGCAGGTCAGGTGCGCGCTGTAGGTGGTCGCCAGCTCCTGGTAGAAAAACTTCAGCCATGCGCCCGACGGATCCTGGATCTCGCACAACCAGCGTCCCGCGCGGAACAGCGCCGTGCGGCAACGCTCGTCGCCGGTGCGCTTCGTCCACGCCTGCAGGCCATGCATGATCTGCCCGGTATTGAAGGGCGACGGATTCGTGCGGTTCTCGGCGATCTCGGCGCCGGGAAACGCTCCGCTGGGCAATTGCACGGACAGCAGAAACTCGATGGCACGTTCGGCGCGCTTGAAGTAATCGTCATCGCCCAGTGTGTCGGCCAGGCGAAGCAGCGTGGGAATGATGTAGCCGGTAGTCTCGGGATAGGACGACGACCATCCGCTGCGCAGATTGTAGCGGCCGACAAATCCGCCATCGCTCGGTAGCATCCTGCGCACGCTTCAACCAGTTGGCGGCGGCAAGCAGATGCTCGCGATCCGGTGTGGGCGCGCAGATTGCGCTCAACGTCGACCACCTGGCCCATCGCGAGCTTGAAATTCGAAGGCCGCAGATACGCTCCACTCTGACAGCGTCGGACCACTCTTTTTATTGCCGAAACGTCGATCACTGATCTCTCTATTCTACGAACGGTCATCCGACCGGAGGCCGCGCGCGCCTCTGCCGCCGGAGTGGAGGGACGCTGCTCGCCACATCGCAGAGTAACGGCTTTACTCCGCGACCGGATGACTACAGATCTAGGCGCAACCTGCCTTGTGCGCTTCGGACGACGGTTGCCCGCCCCAGCCTTACTACTCGCCGCAACACTTCCCGGCACCGCACGCCCGCCTCGCCATCCCACAGCGGAGGAATCTGCGCCTGCCGCGGCGAACGCTGCAGGTCATCCCAAGCCGCCAGAATAGAAGTTTTCTTCGTCCCGGCCAAGCGGTTCGTCCCCAACTCAATGGTCACCGGCCGCTCGGTATTGTCCCGCAATGTCAGACAGTTCACGCCCAGCACCGTCGTCTCTTCCTGAATGCCGCCCGAGTCGGTAAGCACCACCGAGGCGCCCGCCTCAAGGCTGAGAAAGTCGAGATAGCCCAGCGGCTCCAGCAATCGCATCTCGCGCGGCAGCGGCAGCGTACCGCTCTCCAACCGCGCACGTGTCCGCGGATGCACCGGCCAGAATAGCGGCGTGTTCTCGGCAATGACGCGCAGCGCGCCCATGATCTCCTCCAGCGCCGCCGGGTCGTCAACGTTGGCCGGGCGATGCAGCGTGACCACGCCATACGTCATGCCGCCAATGCCCAGCCGGTCGGCGATGTCGGACTCCTTCGCGCGCTCGACGTTCTGCCGCAGCGAATCGATCATCAGGTTGCCGACCAGGTGAATCCGCTCCGGCGCGATGCCCTCGCGCAGCAGGTTCACCCGCCCGCTCTCTTCGGTTATCAAAGAACAGATCGGAGATGGAGTCCGTGACGATGCGGTTGATCTCTTCCGGCATGGTGCGATCGAAGCTGCGCAATCCCGCCTCGACGTGCACCACGTCGATGCAGCAGCTTCTTGGCGACGATAGCGGCGGCCGCGGTAGAGTTCACGTCGCCGACAACGATGATCGCAACCGGCTTCTCCTCGATCGAGCACGGGCTCGATGCGCCGCATGATCTCGGCGGTCTGCTGCGCGTGCGAGCCGGAGCCCACTTCGAGATGATGCTGCGGCTCAGGAATACCGAGATCGCGGAAGAACGAGCCCGACATGTTGTCGTCGTAGTGCTGGCCGGTGTGGATCAGCACGGCGTCGAAGTCAGGGTCGCCCGCCAGCGCCTTCATCAGCGGCGCAATCTTCATAAAGTTGGGACGGGCGCCGGCAACCACGGCCAGCCGAATTGGAAGCATGGGATTCGTCACAGGATAAGAACGAGGGTGCCCCATCCTATGCTTCATCGTCGAAGCAGGATGGGAGATGGCCTTCGGGACATTGTAAACGACGCGACGAGTGATGCGATCGCATACAGGGTGTCATCCTGAGCGCAGGATCGCGCCACAAAGGGTGTCATCCTGAGTCGCAGGATCGCGCGCCTTTCGCGATCCGGAGTCGAAGCGGCCGCTGTCCGACCAAGACCATTCGCTCCGACGATGCCATCACGTAGTCGCCTAAGCTGCGATCGAACAGCGAAGCTCCCCGTCTGCTACTCTGTCCCTTCCGAAACGCCATGATGCCGAAGCCCCACGTCATCCTGATTGCCTATCACTTCCCGCCCGGCCCGGAGATGGGCGCGGTCCGTCCTTATCGCTTCTACAAATACCTCGAGCGCATGGGCTACCGCCTGCCACGTGATCACCGCGTCAGCGCAGACCGAAACCAATCCCGACGTGACGTTCATCCCGACGATCTGCGCGAGATCTGGGACGGCGCCGGCGAGCAGCGCATAAATCGTTCAAGGCATATCAGGAATTGCTGGTCCGCAAGATTGCTTTCCCGGGACACATCGGGATCATGTGGTCGTTCGCGGCGGCCGCGCGTTGTCATCGACTGGTGAAGAAATCTCCGAGCAGAGAAGTTTGTGGTCTTCTCGACCTATCCGCCGCTGGGTGTGATTCCCGCCGGGCTGATGGCCTACCTGCGCGACCGGCTGCCATGGATCGCCGACTTCCGCGATCCGCTCAGCTCCGGCCTGGGCGACGAGTTCGTCTCCGTGCAACCAGCGCTTCTGGAACCATCAGCTCGAAGCGCGCGTCTTTCGCCAGGCCAGCGCGGTCATCGCCAATGTGGAAGGCGCTGCCGAGATGTGGCGCAAGCGTTATCCACGCGCGGCGCGCAAGCTGCATGTCATCCCCAACGGCTTCGATCCCGAGGACGCACCGCGGGCACGCGAGATTCCGCCGCGCTCGCAAAAGCTGATCGTGCATGCGGGTGGTCTGTATCACGGACGCACGCCGAACGCGATCGTCGAATCGCTGGCTCGCCTGCGCGCGAGCGGTACGCCCGAAGCGCATGGCGGCGAAGATTCTGCTGGTCGGCCACGTCGACGTGAAGACCGGATTGAATCAGGCGCTCTACGACACGGCGCAACGGGAGGGCTGGCTGGAGATGCGGGCACAGGTGCCGCGCTCGAATGCACAGCGCCTGCTGGAAGAAGCCGACGCGCTGCTGCTGGTGCAGCCGCAAAGCGATGTGCAGGTGCCGGGCAAGCTCTTCGAGTACATCTGCATCGGCCGTCCGATCCTGGCGCTGGTGCCGCGCGCATCGGCGATCGAACATATCCTGCGGAATTCCGGGATCCCGCATGTCTGCGTTTATGGCGATGACGAGCGCGACGTGCGGATCAGAAGCTGCTGGAGTTCCTGCGGCTGCCGAATACGGCGACGCCAGCCAGCGAGTGGTTTCGGACGAACTTCAACGCCGAAGAGCAGACCAAGAAGCTGGCGGAGATTATCGATCGATAGGCAATGAGCGGAGTGCCCACCTCCTCGCCCGCCTTTGGCGATAGGCGGGCGGGCTCGTCGGCGAACCATTCCTTCGTGACCGTCATCACGATCAGACTTCCCGCCGGACATAAATTCTGATCATGTCAGATGGTTTGAAACGCTACCAGCAGAATGGCGATCTGCATTTCATTACATGCAGTTGTTCCAGTCAACCCTTGTCGTCTTCCCGGATGCGCCGAGAATTTTCGAAGAACCGTTAGCGAGTACGCAATGGTACGGACTGGAGTCTTGGCTACGTTGTGATGCCCGAGCATGTCCGCTCGCGATCGAAACATCGACTGAGAAGCCCCTTCAGGGGCGACAGGCCGCCGCTGGTATTAAAGCGCGGTTCGTTCGTCCGCATTGAATCCCCGCTCCGGCGCCCGCTCCGCTTCAGCTTCGGTCGGAACGCGTGGAAATACCACTTCAGGTAATGCGGCATCCAGTGCATCACGCGGAAGCGCGAGGTGCCGGCGGTGCGGTCGCGCCAGACGCTGGGAATTTCGGCGATGCGATATCCGTTCAGGAAAGCCTTCACCGTCAGCTCCAGCCCGAGCTCGAAGCCGGCAACGCTCTCCACTCTCAACTCGCGCACCATCTGCGCGTCGTAAAGCTTGAAGCTGTTGGTGGCATCGTGCGTGGGCACGCCGCGGAAGTAGTGCAGCGTCAGGCCGCTGATGCGCGACAGCAGTTGCTTGAAGAACGGGCCGCCGATCAGCTTGCCGCCCGGCATGTAGCGGCTGCCGCAAACCAGGTCGTAGCCCTGCAGTAGAGCTCGTACATCCGGTCGACCTGCGTCATCTCGTCCGAGAGGTCGGCCATGGTCACCAGCACCGGACCCGACTCCACCGCTTCCAGCCCGGTCTTGATCGCGCCGGTCACGCCGCGTCCGTAGGCGTTGCGGCGCAGCGTCAGACGCGTCTCGCCGCGGCGATGACCTCCTGCACGACCGGCACCGTGTTGTCGGCGTCGAAGTCGTAGACCACGATCGCGGTGAACGGAGTCTTGATGCTCGACGCGATCTCTGCCCAGAGCGCCTTGAAGTTGGCGCCCTCGTTGTAGACGGGGATCACGACGGTGAGCGGACGGATTGGGCATGCTTCTTGCTAGTGGCGAACCGCAGATCCTTCGGTCGGCCTGAAATCGTCAAGTGATTTCATAGTGCAGTGCGGCTGCGCGGCTGGTGGTCTCCACCCTCTCGCCAACGGAGGGCGAGCAGGATGGGGCACTCCGATTGTTTTACTAGATTGCTATGCTGCTACGTTGCTGCCTTCAAATCTGGCCGACGGCGATCTGCTCCTCGATCCAGGGAATGACCTCATCGAGGATCTCGTCCGAGCGGGGTCAGCGCCTCGAAGCCGAGCATCTCTTTCGCCTTGGTCACCACGGGCGAGCGCTCCTGCACGTCGTACTCAAACGGCGGATCGGAGACGTAACGGAACGGCTTCTTGTCGCCGTGAATCTTCGTTCCAGATCAGCTCGGCCAGCTCCAGCACCGTGGTGCGCACCGGCGTCGACAGGTTGAAGTCGTTGTTCTTCGCCGCCGGATGCTCGATGCAAATGCGAATGCCCTTGGCCAGATCGCCGCCGTAGGTGTAATGGCGAATCTGGTTGCCGATGCCGAGAATGTGCAGCGGATCCTGGCCCTTCAGCACCTTCTGCACCAGGTCTGGCACAACGTGGGACATCGCCAGCTTCACGTTGCCGCTCATGATGTCGCGGTCGGCCAGCGCGCGCTTCTCGCCGACGCCGACGCAGTTGAACGGCCGCGCGATGGTGTACGGCAGCTGATACTGCTCCCACGCGCCCTGCGTGAAGTATTCGGTCGCCAGCTTCTGGAAGCCGTAGGTCGAGCTGGGCGGCGGGCAGCGGCGCTGCGCGCCCTCGGGCGTGGGAAATTCGTTGGTGTTCTCGAAGACCATGCTGGAGGAGACCACCGTGATCTTCTGCAGCTGGCCGTGCTTGTGGGCGCGGATCGCCGCGTCGAATGCGGTCGCGGTGATGCGCTCGTTCTCGGCCAGCAGGTCGTAGGCGAACTCGTGGAAGTAGCTGATGCCGCCGATCATCGCCGCCGAAGCGACAAAGTGATCGCAACCTTCCAGCAGCTCATCGAGCAGCGCGCGGTCCTTGGCGTTGCCCTCGACGAACTTGTAGTTCGGGTGCTTGTCGTAGCTCTTCTCGACGCGGCCGTACTTGCTGAAGTTGTCGAGGCCGACGACGGTGTGTCCGGCGTCCAGCAGTTCCTGGATGAGATAACCGTTGATGAAGCCGGCCGAGCCGGTAACGAGAATTTTCATAAGAGCGATTGTCTTTGTCCTTCAAGAAAATGTCGTCCCTTAAGGGACTTTGTACCGCCGGCTGAAGCCGGCTCATTCTTAACCTGCTGCTACCCGGGGCTTGCGCCCCGGGCTAGAGCCCATCCCGCCGCAATGCGGCTGGCGCGATCATGGCTCGCACGTTGTCGCGTTGCGAACGTCAACGTTGGCGGTCAGAGAGTCCATTCGTCTCGTAGCTAAGCGAGCACGAATCAGTACTCAAGCGAACGCAACCGACCAGGGTGTCATCCCGAACCAAGCCAGCCTAGGCCGTGGCCGATGCCAACTGCCGCGCCGGCAGGAAATTCCAGGGATCCAGCACAATCTTCTCCGCCGGAATTTCGATGTCGCGATATACCGCATGCGGCGCGCCCACGATGACGATGTCCGCCTTGCGCATCGCCGTCTCCAGCGGAACCAGGTCCGCGTCCGGCACATAAGGATCGGTGCAGAGCACTTCCAGCGCTTCCACCTCCAGCAACTTCTTCAGCTTGTAGGACAGGCTGTCGCGCTTGTCGTCGGACTCGGCCTTGAAGCCCATGCCCAGGATCGCCACCCGCTTGTTCGTCAGATCGTGCGGCCGCAGCTGCTGCACCAGGAACATCGGCAGGCCTTCGTTGATCAGCATGGCCGCGTGGCCGAGGAAGAAATTGTTCTGCGAGAAAGCGGCGAGCTGCAGCGTGTCCTTCAACAGGCACGGCCCGGCGGCGAAGCCGGCCTTGGCGAAGCTGCGCATGCGCGGATAATCGCGGGTGACGGCATCGTGAATGCGGTAGAAGTCGAGGCCGCAATTTTCCGCCAGCATGTAGAACTGGTTCGAGATGGCGAAATTCGCATAGCGCCACGAGTTGGTGAACAGCTTGGCCAGCTCGGCCTCGGGCGGCGTCAGCTCGATCAGGCTGGGCGCGATCATCCCGAAAAGCTGGCCGGCGGCGGCCATCGCGTCGGGCTCAAAGGCCGAGACGATCTGCGGCAGCTTGACCAGTTCTTCGATGGCATTGCCTTCGGCGATGCGCTCGGGACAGAACGCCAGCAGCACTTTGCGATTCAACCGGCGCAGGCGCTCGTACACCAGCTTGGTAACGCCCGGGTAGACGGTGCTGCGCAGGACCAGCAGCGTGCCGTCCTTCATGCGGTCGAGCAGTGCATCGATGCTGCGGTAGACGTCGCCGACCGTCGGATTCAGGTGGCGGTCAACCGGCGTGCCAACCACGGTGATGACCGCGTCAGCAGTATTGATGACGGAGGGGTCGAGCGTGGCCTTCAGCGACTTGCCTATAACCTGGCGCAGCAGCTCGTCGGCGCCGCGCTCCATAAACGGCATGGCGCCGGAGTTCACCATCTCGACCTTTGGCGGGATCGATGTCGAGCAGATCGACCTGCAGGCCGGCCTTGCTCGCCAATACGATTCCGAGGGGCAAACCGACGTGCCCGCACCCGCCCACGATGGTGATCCGCTTCAGTGTTGTCATAACCTTCTATTCTAACTGGGATGATTGCCGGTGGAAGCCTGACCTACCAGTATAACCGGGAAATCCGCGGGTGCCCCCGTTCTGACGCTTGTCTTTGGCGTAAGGTGGGAGCGACCGGAAGGAATCGTGGGTGCCCCATCCTACGCCCGCCTTTGGCGTAGGGTGGGATCCGAAGGACCTCACCTTGCATCCTTCTCTCCCGATTGCATATAGTGAGGCGTAACCGACCCAAAGGTATCCCGACTGTGAACATCACCGAGGCGCTCAAGATCACGCAGAATGTTCCACGTGACGCTCGGCCGTTCGCCATCACCCTGGCCTGCGGCTTCACGCCGCTGCATCTGCAGACATTCCTCGCCGCACATTTGCAGCAGGCGCTGCCCGACCGCAAGGTGACGATCGCCTCCGGCCTATACGGCAATCTGGTCGGGACGTTGGAAGCGATCTCTTCCGCCGAGCTTCCCGACGGGCTGGTGATCGCGCTGGAGTGGCCGGACCTGGATGCCCGGCTGGATTACCGCAGCGCGGGCAGCTGGGGCGCCTCGGCAGCCAACGACATCGTCAGCAGCTCGCAGGCGATGCTGGATCGCCTTGCCGCGGCGCTGGTGCGAATCCCGTCCGGGCTGCGCATTGCGCTGTCCTTGCCGACGCTGCCGCTGCCGCCCTTGTTTCATACGCCGGGATGGCAGGCCTCCGCGCATCAGCTTCATCTGGAGTCGGACCTGCTGCGGCTGGCCGCCGACATCGCGCAGGAAGGCCGCATCGCCATCGTTAACATGCAGCGGCTGGCCGAAGATTCTCCGGCGGACGAGCGCTTCGATCTGAAGAGCGATCTTTACACCGGCCTGCCGTACACGATGCAGCATGCCGATCGGCTGGCCGCGCAGCTGGCGCAGGCGCTGCTGCCGCCGCCGCCGAAGAAAGGCATCATCTCCGATCTGGACGACACGCTGTGGAGCGGCATCGTCGGCGAGGTTGGGCCGGACGCCGTGACCTGGGACCTGGCCAGCCATTCGCAGCTGCACGGCTTGTATCAGAAGCTGCTGGGCTCGCTCGCCGACTCCGGCACGCTGATCGGCGCCGCCAGCAAGAACGATCCCGCAGTCGTGCACCAGGCCTTCGAGCGGCCGGACCTGCTGCTGCGCTCCGACCAGGTGTTCCCCATCGAAGTGCACTGGAACGCGAAGTCGGGCAGCGTGTCGCGAATTCTTGAGACGTGGAACATCGCCGCCGACAGCGTGATCTTCGTCGACGACAGCCCGATGGAGCTGGCGGAAGTGGCTGCCGCGCATCCCGGCATCGAGTGCGTGCTCTTCCCGAAGAACGATTACGCCGCGGGACTGGCGATGCTGCGGCACCTGCGCGACCGCTGCGGTAAAGAGCGCGTCTCGAAGGACGATGCGCTGCGGCTGGAGAGCATTCGCCAGAGCGCCGCTTTTCGCGAACAGAGCTCCGGGCGGCGCAGCGCCTGAGAGTTTTCTGCAGGGCATCAACGCGGTCGTGACCTTTGATTTCGGCGCGGGCGGTGAGCCGCGCGTCTTCGAGCTGGTGAACAAAACCAACCAGTTCAACCTGAATGGCCGCCGCTACACCGAGGCCGACTGGCACAAGTTGTTGGCCGCGCCCGGCGCGGTGCTGGCCGCCGTCAGCTACGAAGACAAGTATCGGACCGCTGGGGACGATTGCGGTGCTGGCGGCCGTGTCGATGGCGACTGTCTTCATGTCGAAACTTGGGTGATGAGCTGCCGCGCCTTCGCCCGCCGCATCGAGCACCAGGCTCTGAAGATGCTGTTCGACGGCACCGGGCGCCACGGAGATGCGATTCGACTTCACGCCCACGGCAAAAAACGGGCCTACGCGCGATTTCTTTACCGGCCTGCTGGGCGAGGAGCCGCAGTCGGAGTTCCGCTTGACGCGTTCGCAGTTCGAGGCAGAAGTGTCCCGCCCTATATCATGAGGTGCGCGAGATGAGGAGAGCAGAAGCGCATGGATGAAACCCGACAACGGCTGATCAACTGTTTCCAGGTGGTATTTCCCGACCTGTCCGCAGGACGCAAATTCCTGCGGCTTCGACGGCGACCGTTGCCAGTTGGGATTCGGTCGCCGCGATCACGATGATGAACGTCCTGGAAGACGAGTTCCGCCTGGAGATGGACCTGGACGACCTGGCCGACCTCGACTCGTTCGAGAAGATCCACGCGTATCTGCTGAAGCGCCAGCAGGTGGCCTGATGGCCTCCACGCTTCGCCTGCACCACATGGGATTCGTGGTGGCCGATATCGCAGCCGCAATGCCCGCGTTCGTGCGCTCGATGGCGGCGGAGTGGGATGGACAGATCTTCGAAGATCCGCTGCAGAAGGCCAAGGTCGCGTTCATGACCACGCGGCCGGGCGACGCGCAGATCGAACTGGTGCAGCCGGTGGGAGACGATTCGCCGGTGCAGCGCTTTCTGCAGCAGGGTGGCGGGCATGCATCACCTCTGCTATGAGGTGGCCGACCTGGAAGCGGAGCTGGCGGCATTTCGTGTCGCGGGGCGCAGCGATTGCCAGCCGTCCCAAGCCGGCGGTAGCTTTTGGCGGACGCCGCATTGCGTGGGTGATAACCTCGGAGAAGTTTCTGGTGGAGTTGCTGGAAGAAAAGCTCAGGTAGTGCGACCGGTAGTTCGGGTAGTGCCGACATTTGTTCGGGTATTGCCGACCTTCAGGTCGGCTTTATTTGTCATCTTTTTTGAGGTTGTCATCCTGAGCGGAGCGTCCGCAATGCCTTTCCGACCGCCGCTTTTGCGGTCGGGCGGACGCGCAGTCGAAGGACCTGCTGTTCTGCGCGGGCTTGAATTCGGCGTAGGAACGGTTTCAACGAGACCATGTCCTCCTTGCTCCTTAAAATCCGGCGCGGCGACACTCCCTTCTACAGCGGAGTGAAGAAAACCGCTTGCGCTCGGCGGTGTCGAGCAATCTGCCGCTGCCGCGATTTCTGTATCCGCTGCTTCGCTTCGGCTTCAGCGCCCAGCAGAACGGCTTCATGGGAATTCGCTGGCTGTGCAGCTACTTCCTGTGGGAGCCGATGTTCCGCGGCGCGCTGCGCCTCGGTCGGCAAGAAGTTTCGCATGTGGCAGCTCCCCTTCGTTGTGGGACACGCCAAGATCTACATCGGCGACAACGTCAACTTCTTCGGCAAGGTCGATATCTTCAGCGGACGCCTGTTCGACGAGCCCAAGCTGGTGCTGGGCAACCGCGTCGATCTCGGGCACAACGTGGTCTTCCTGGTGAACAAAGAGATCGTGCTGGAGGACGACATCAACGTCGCTTCCGGCGTGCGCTTCATGGATACCGACGCGCATCCGCGAGACGCGATGGAGCGCATTGCCGACCTGCCGCCGCGTCCGGAAGAAGTGAAGCCGGTGCGCGTCGGCCGCTATGCCTGGATCGGCCACAACAGCTTCATCATGAAGGGCGTGACCATCGGCGAAGGCGCGATCATCGGCGTGAACAGCGTGGTGGTGAACGACATTCCGCCGTACTGCGTGGCCATGGGCAATCCCGCGCGCGTGGTGGTGAAGAACATCAACCAGGCAGCAGCGGCAGCGCCGGCGCACCAAGTCCCACAACGTAGGACTAGCGATCGAGCTAGCGGTCAGGCTGGCGTCGTATCTATCCCGCTGCTTGGAAAAGGGCGCGGCTTCAGCCGTGCCGCAAACGCCCCCTTACCTGGTTGTCATCCCGAGCGTAGCGTCCGCGCCTTTGCCTTTCCGCCGCGTTTTGCGGCAGGCGGACGCGCAGTCGAAGGCCTCTATCCCTCTAACAATGCTATTGTTGCAGCGAAGCGCAATTTGTTCGCGCCGAATCCACCGTGACCCAAATTCCCATCCGAGTCTTGACGCTGATCGAGAACGCCACCGTGACCGGACCGGCGCGCAATGTCATTGAATACGGAAAGATGATGGCGCAGGCCGACGGCGATCTGCCGGCGGTGGAGGTCACGATCGTCACCTACCAGCGCGGACCGGAGCCCAGCGCGCTGGCACTGGCCGCGCGCGAGGCCGGCCTTGCGGTCCGACTGGTCGCCGAACGCCGCCGCTGGGACACGCAAGTCTTCGCGCAACTGAAGCAGGTCATCGCGGCAATCAATCCCGACATCCTCGAAACTCGCAATGTCAAATCGCATTTCCTGGTGCGCCTGTTGGGACTGCATCGCAAGTACCCGTGGGTTGCATGGAACCATGGCTACACCGAAACCAGCTCGCTGGACCGCATCTATACGCGGCTGGACCGCTGGTCGCTGCGCGGAGCCTATCGCGTGGTGACGGTGTGCCAGCCGTTCGCCGACAAGATTGCCGGCTTCGGCGTTGACCGCGACCGGATCAGCATTCTGCATAACGCGGTCAAGGCCTTTGTGCCGCCTTCACCGGAAGATGTTGAGCGGGTGCGCCGGGAATTGGCGCTTCAGGATCATGAGGCTGTGATTCTCTCGGTCGGGCGGCTTTCCTATGAGAAAGGCCACGCCGACCTGATTCGTGCTGCAGCCAAACTGGCCGGAATGCCGGGAACATCGCCTTTTCGCCTGGTGATCGTCGGCGACGGTCCTGAGCGGGAAGTCGCTGGCCAAGCTGGCAGCGCAAGTTGGTTTGGACCAGGTCATCACCTTTGCCGGGTTTCAGAGGGACACCAGGCCCTACTACGCGTTAGCCACCGTTGTAGCCGTGCCATCCCACAGTGAGGGATCCCCCAATGTGGTACTTGAAGCCATGGCGGCGGGACTGCCGATTGTGGCCAACCGGGTTGGTGGAGTTCCGGAAATTCTTGAAGATGGAGTGACCGGGTTGATGGTGGAGCCGCGCAATCCGGAGGCGATGGCGAAGACGATCTTTCAGCTGTTGTCGAATGCGGATTTGCGCTCGCGCCTGGGCAGCGCGGCGAGGGCAAGGGCGGAATCGGCGCATACGCCTGAGGCGTATCGGCGGACGCTGGTGGAGTTCTATCAGGAGACAGTGCGCAGTCGTGGCAGCGGCTAAGCCGGTCAAAGACATGCGGTTCGTTCGAATAACGTCCGCCTGCTCCGAGGAGCTGTGCGGATCGCAGTCGGCGGACGCGCAGCTCGGATGGCTAATTTCTAGGATAGGGGTTCGACCCAGGCCTGAGCGAAGGATCGGACGCTCGGTCTGAGTAGCGGCTCTTGGCGCACACTTCACTCTCAACACCACGTCCGATCTCCAGCGGTCTACCGCCTGCCACCACAAATACTTTTCCCACTCGTCGAGGACGCTCTTGGCCCACCAGCGATGCTTCCAGTACTGCTCGGCGGCATTGCCGGGCCATGACGAAGCGGCCACCGACCATTCATATTGCGGCAGACGCTTGCGGAAGATCGACAGCGCCCGGCGGGTGTGGAAGTCGGAGGTGACGATGAGCGCCGAGGTCGCGCCCGCAGCCTTCATGCAGCGCTCTACATCGGCAACTTCGGAATACGTCGAGTCCGCCACTGTGGGACATACCTCGACGCTTTGCAGGCGCGAGCGGCGCAGGAAATCCGAGGACGCATGTCGGCTTCGCTCTTGCCGTAGAAGCTCGCGGCGTGACATCGGCGTCGACCAGAATGCGAGGGGCATATCCTGCCCGCGCAGCCGAAGCGCCTGCTCGAAACGCGAACTGCCCCAGACCTCCCTCCAGCACGACCATGACCTCGGAGCGCTGGGGAGCATGGATTACCAGGAATGATCCGGCGCGGGAGAGAAGATAGAGCGCCAGCGCCAATCAAGCGCAGACGAGCAAGCAGGATAAGACCAGCGGCTTGATCCAGCGCGATCGCTTGCGCGGAACGATCCGACGGCGGCGCAGGCTTCGTCTCTACGGGGCTCTCGAGGCATGCCGCCCCCATCTCCACCTGCTCGGCGTGCAGGCGCAGCAGGATCTCGCCAACCACCTTCCAGTCATATTTCGTCTGCACCAGCCGCCGCGCATTGGCGATCAGTTCCCGTGCGCTGTGGCGAGTCAGCCTGCATCGCGACCACCGCGTCGGCCATGGCTTCCGGCGTATCGGCGATCAGGATGTCCTTGCCGTGAGTGACGGCAAGGCCTTCGGCGCCAAGGCGTGGTCGACACCACCGGCGTGCCCGCCGCCATCGCCTCCAGCACCTTCAGCCGGGTCCCTCCTCCCACGCGCAGACGGCACAACGGAGACCAGCGCGCTGTGATAATAAGGGCGCACGTCGTCCACGGTTCCGGTGACTACCACACTGTCAGAGGCCAGCGCGCGGATCTGCATCCGGCGGCTGCGCGCCCACGATCACCAGGCGCAGCTCCGGCCGGCGCGCATGAATCAGCGGCCAGGTGGTCTTGCGCGAAGTACAGCGCAGCGTCGATGTTGGCGTGGTAGTCCATGCGGCCCATGAAGAGCACGTCGCGCTTGCTCGCCGTTTTGCGCCGCGCCGTCGGCAAAGAATTCGCAATCGACGCCGTTGCCGACGACTTCGATCCGCGTCCCCGGCACGCGTTGCAGCAGCACCTCGCGCTCGCGCTCGCTGCAAACGGTGTGAGCGTGGCACAGGTCGCAGCAGCTGGTCTTCGACATCGCGCGACAACACCGAGGTTCGCCGCGCGTAAAACGCGCGCAGCGGATTGGAGTCGTTCTCGGCATAGCGAGCCAGGATCTCCGACTCGATGTTGTGCCAGTCGAGGATGAGCCGGGTACGCGGCGCAACCTGGCGAATGTGCTGCGCGTAGGCGATGAGGTGCATGCTTTCGATCTGGATGACGTCGAAGCTCTGCTCGCGCAAGATGGGATCCAGCGCGGCCATGACCTTGTCGGAGGTGTAGTTCAGAACGTTGAGTGGCGTCGGCCCGATGAGTCCGCGAACGATGTTGACCGGCCGGTATCCGGCGTCGCGGCGCAGGGCGTAGACCTTGGTCCCGTTTTGCGGTTCCAGTCGCTGGCGCAACTGCTCGGCCTGGGCCTGGGCGTCCTCGTTCACCAGTCCGACATAGGTCAGCTGGGCGTTGCGAGCCAGGGTGCGGGCGAAGTAGAAGTCGCGCAGGTGCGCGCCGGAGATGGTAGGCCAGCAGATTCGCGGCGAGAAGTACAGGACACGCATGGAAGGGGAACCCTGAGCAGTTTATCCCATTACGGATACAGGATATTAGCTCGGTTTTCAGGATGCAAGTCTTGCAAGCCGAGGTCGCAGGTATTGTTATATGCAAATATTTGCATATTGCGCAGCGAGTTAATGGTATACTCGCTGGCGGCTTACCCCCAGCCGTAGACTCCGCACGCCCGGAGAATGAAGAAAACACTCAAGTTTGGGTTGCACGCGCTGTTTCTGGCGCTCTCGCTGCCGGCGGCGGCGTTTGCCGGTTTTGGCCGTTTTCCCGCGACGTTCACCATGGGGGCGCACGCCTTCGCCCAGATTCCCGGAATCCTGGGAGATTACTTCCGGATCGCCTATTACAAGCTGACGTTAAAACAGTGTTCCCTGTACAGCCGGGTGTCGTTCGGGTCGTTTTTTGCGCATTCCGACGCCGCTTTGGGGCACGGAGTTTATATCGGGTCGTATTGCATTCTGGGTCGCTGTTCGATTGGCGACCGGACACAGATCGCGTCGCAGGTTCAGGTTCTGAGCGGGCGGCGCCAGCACAGTCGTGATGCCCAAGGCCAGATCAGCGGATCGGCCGAGGGAGAATTTGAGTGGATTGATATTGGTGCCGATTGCTGGATTGGGGCCTCTTCGATCATAATGGCTCCAATTGGAAGCGGCACCACCATTGGCGCCGGTTCCGTCGTTGTCCGGCCAATTGCTGCACAAGTCGTCGCCGTGGGCAATCCCGCACGAGTCATCAAAGAAGAATCGCGACAGCTAGAGGGTAATGGGGTATTCACGTGAATTGGTCCAGCTACACAGCCGCCCAGGCCTGCGGGCAATGAAGAGTACGACGTCCACGGAAATCTGATTGTTGCCGAGCCCGAGCTGGAGCTCGCGCCGGTGCCGACCACCGCTAAGGCGAAGCCGGCGCACCACCGGGATCCGGAGCATGCTCGGGAAGAAACGCAGGACTGGAGTTCTACAAGCCCTTCCACCTCATCCTGATGGTCTATCTGTACCTGTATTGCAGCCGAATTCCGGAGCTGATGCCGGGCCTGCACATCGGTGCCGCACTGCAGCCGCTCTGCTGATCGGCATGTTCATGACCGGGACGACGAAGTCGATCTTCAAGTCCGACATCGGCAAGACCATGGTCGCCTTCACCCTCTGGATCGGGCTCTGCGTACCCTTCAGCGTATGGAAGGGCGGCAGCTTTACCACCTGGCTTACGACCCTGCAAGCCATGGTTCTGCTGTTCTTCATGGCGGCGTTCATTCGCAGCCTGGATGATTGTTATCGAGCGATGTACATGGTGGCCCTGGCCATGGCGACCATCGGCGTGCTCACCATGGTGATGGGCGGCGGCACCGGTGGCAGCGCGACAGAGATTCGCTTGGGACTGGGCTCCGCTTCGGATACGCTGTCAGACGCGAACTTCCTGGCACTGTACCTGGTCGTCGGTATTCCATTCATTATTTTTGCCATGAGCCTGAAGAAGGGCATCATGCGGGTAGCGTTGTTCCTGATGCTGATTCCGGTGCTGGCGGGATTTGCGCGCACCGGCTCGCGCATGGGACTGCTGGCGCTTGACCGCCGGCATGCTGCTGTTCTTCTGCTTTGCCACGGGCATTGAACGCATGGCGATCCTGATGGGCGGCATCCTTTTCCTGGCGCTGGCAATGTCGCTGCTTCCGCAAAGGATTGCGGAACGTTTCACGACGTTTTTCAAGGCGTCGTCCGCGGCCCAGCAGGAGGCGGCATCTTCGGCCGAAACCCGCAAGATGCTCTTTCTCCGAAGCATTCAGTTGACGCTTTGAACATCCGATTTTGGGCGTGGGTCCGGGCGAGTTCATGGATGCGGAAGCCGAGGAGGCTGCGCTGGCCGGCAAGAAGGCCATGTGGCACTTCACCCACAACTCCTACACCGAGCTTTCCAGCGAAACCGGACTTCCCGGGCCTGGGCCTTTTCCTGTGGGCCTTCTGGCGATCGTACTCAGGGCTGTCCAAGATACGATCGCAAGCTACAAATTCACGCGCGTCGGACGCGGAGCCCTGTTCTTGCAGATTGCGCGTGCTGATGTCCTGCATAGGCGCGTTCTTCCTCAGCATTGCGTATAGCGGACTGCTCTATGCCATCCTGGGTATATCCGCGGCCTACAAGCAGGCGGTACGGAAAAAGAGGCAAAGGAATGGGAGCAGGCCAAACTTGCGGCGGCGGAACCCACTCCGGAGCCGGCGCTGGCTTAATGGAGGCGCGCGCGCAAGAGCCAGTCGCCGTCCCCTCGAGGGCCGATCGCGCGTTCGTTCATGTCCAATCGATCCGCGGAACGCAAAGTGGAGATCGCCAAGATTTGGCTTCGCCTGTGCCGTTATGGCTCGGTGGGCGCTCTGCCGTTTGCCATCACGCGTTTGCGATGCCGCCGATCTGCGACGCATCGAAGCCCTGGGCCGCGAGATGGCGCCGGTGGTGGAACGCGATCCTACCAGCGCCGCCAAGTACACCGATTACGATCACTGGGTGCCGTTCAATGTCGCTCGGGTTGCCGCTCTGGGACTGCATCATTCCAAGCCTCTGCGCATTCTGGACATTGGTTGCGGGCCGGGATACTTCCTTGCCGTCGGCGCTGGCTTGCGGACACGACTGCTATGGAATCGACGCGCCCGAGACGATCCTGACCACGGTGGAAGCGCGGGTTTATAGCGAGATGCTGGGGGCGCTGTCGATCGAGAAGCGGGTTTCGCCGCTGCTGATCGAGCGCTATCGTGCCCATGACGCTGCCGGTCGGCGATCTCGACCTGATCACCGCCTACTGGATCTGCTTCAACCGCCATCGCCAGCCGGACGAGTGGGGCGCGGCCGAATGGCGCTTCTTCGTCGATGATGCGCTGTCGCATCTTCGCCCCGGAGGCGTGCTGCATCTTGAGCTGAACGAAAATCCCGAGCGCTATGGCGGGTTGCGCTGGTTCGACCAGGAGACGCTGGACTACTTCCGTTCCGCCGGCACGGTGCAGGGCGGCATCGTTCGCATCGCTAAAGGATAGCCTCATCCATGGGGAGAACGCCGGAATCGATCCCGCAGTCCTCCGGAAAAATCGCCGTCGCCCTGCTGTCTGACACTGTGGGACTCGATGCCGGCACCGAGCGCCAAGTGGTCGAAACCGCCAAGCGGCTCGATAAAGACCGTTTCGACGTCCACGTCGTTTGCCTGGAAGACAGCCCGCAACTGCGCAGCTTGGCGTCGCCTGTCCACACCGCCGTCTTTCCTACTGCCAGCGTGAACTCTCCCGCAGGGCCTGCAGCAGGTGCTGGCGTTCCGCAAATATGCCGCCGAGCACGGCCTGCAAATCCTGCACGGCTACATGAACAAGACCAGCCTGTTCGCGGTGCTGTCGGCGCTGGGCACGGAGCGCATCGCCATCACCAGCCGGCTGAACACCGGTTACTGGTACACGCCTTCGCTGCGCCGGATGTTTCGCGTGATGAATCTGCGGGCCGACGGCATCATGGCGAATTCGCTCGAGGCTAAACGCATTGCCGTGGAGACCGAGAGGCTCGATCCCGATCGTGTGAAGGTGGTGTACCAGGGCGTGGACATGACGCAGGTTCAGCCGCGGATTGGGCGATGCTTCGGCGGCCGAAGAGTTAGGCGTTCCCCGAAATGCCCGCGTGGTGGGCATTGTGGCGAATCTGCGTCCGGTGAAAGATCACGCGCTGTTCCTGCGGGCGGCAAAGATCGTGGCCGAGCAGATTCCGGATGTCGCGTTTCTGCTGGCGGGACGCGGCGAACTGTACGACGATCTTCGCAAGCTGGCGAGCGAGCTGGGCATCGGCGATCGTGTCTTCTTCACCAGGGCGAAGGCAACATGATGGACTGGCTCTCGCGCATGTCGATCGGCTGCCTCACCTCGATCAGCGAAGGCTTCTCCAACGCGATCATGGAGTACATGGCGGCGGGTATGCCGGTAGTGGCCATCGATGTTGGCGGCAATCGCGATGCGGTCGTTGACGGGGAAACCGGGTACCTGGTACCCGAACGTTCGCCGGAAGAGTTTGCCGAAGCCCATCATCAAATTGCTGCGCGATGAGGAATTGCGTGCGAGTATGGGTGCGAAGGGTTTCGAGCGCTGTAGTCGGCTGTTCGAGGTGCAGAAGACGATTGGACAGCTGGAAGAGTATTACCGGTCGCTGCTGCGAGTTCGAGGTCAGCAGCACCCAGGTTAGCCCAAAGTCAGGGCGAACCTGGGGCACCAACGATTTCCCGTTTACCAAAAGAGTCCGACCGCACTACAAGGAACGCCGATGAAACTCCTGATGATAGCCCTGGTGGTAATGCACAACCTTGGCGGGAAGCGCAGGGGCTCAGACGCCCGATCAGCACCGCGACGTTTCAACCGCCTCACCTGCCGAGACTGCGGCGGTCTACGAGGCCGTTGCCCGCTATCAGATCAAGTCATGGCAGCTGACGGCGCACATTTACTGCTTCCGGGTGAAGGGCAGGATGCCGACAAGGAGTTTCTCGACAGGCTGAAACCATTGCCGGTCAGGCCCGAGTCCGATTGCACGCAGAAAGACACCAAGACCTTCACCATGTCGATCGTCGACAAGCGCACAAAGAAGAGCGCCGTCCTGTTCGGGTTGGGTGGCATTCTGTGGCGCAGCCCAACGGAAGCGGAGGTGGAAGGCAGCTATCTGTGCGGCAGCCAATGCATGGCCGGAGGCGTTTACCACCTGGCCTTCGATCAGGGAATATGGTCCGTGACCAGGTTCGACCAGAGAATCGGCCAGTAAGTGGCGCGCGGCTTGATGGTCTGCATCTGCTAATTGTGTAAATGGCGTCGTCCACTTGGCAGAGTGGCTGGCAGAACATCGGGCCCCTGCGGCGCGCCGGCCCCTCGATTTTTTCTTACTACACCTTGGATACGCTCACGCAAGCAGGTATTATCAGCGAACCTTAGGAACCAGGCCCAAACAACGCAGAAAAATGCGGAGGTTGAGAGATGAAGATCAGCCTTAGAACCGCGTCCCTTCGCTGTTTCATACTCTCGATACCCATCATGGCAGTCGGTCCTCAACCGCTGGCGTACGCGCAGATCACGTCGCTCGGCGTTCCGTGCTCAAACATTCCGAAATACCACATGTTGCAGCAGGACAACCTGGGAGCAGGCCGGGTTCTGATCGAGTGCGGCGTGATCAGAGGTGGCAGACCAAGCAGCGGCAGTTACGGTGTCGAGGATGAAGCGCCGCAGCCTCCCAACATCCTGGTTACGAATCGAACGTGCACGTCGGACGCCTGCACTCGCAGCGAAAGCGTGGTGTGGCACAGCACGCGCAGCGGCGATAACACCGTCGTGGTCAATTACAACGACGACACCGCCCAGAACGGCAGCATAACCGGCACGTCGTTTTCCACCGACGGCGGCAACACCTTCACGCAGATCAATCCACCGCCCTTTGCTACGGGCCACGGCTTCAACGTCGGAGACCCGATACTGGTTTACAACCAGAAATTAAGTAAGTGGTTTGGCGGTGACCTGACTACTGAGTGCGGCGGACAGGGCGTGGGACTCTGGAGTTCCCCCGATGGTCAGCACTGGACGACCGGTGCCTGTGCTCACCGCGGTACATCGGACGATCGCGAGTCGATGTGGGTCGACAACAATCCTTTCAGCGTCAAGTACGGACGCATGTACATCTCTTACAACGATTTTTCGGTGGGCGGCGGCGCACTGTTCGTCACTTACTCCGACGACGGTAACACCTGGAGCACTCCGGCGCAGTTGAGCACCGCGTTCATTCGTGATGTGCAACTGACCGGAACACCGCCATCGGCGCCGCTTAATGTCGCCTTCACCAGCAGCGTTTTTGTTGCGGCAATGGATGAGGGCAGTGGCGGTCTTACCACTCGGCAGAACGTGATGTATCGCTCCACCAACGGCGGCGTCACCTGGACTTCCGCCATCATGGGTCCGCGTTTCAATGCCGCCGGAGACCATGTCTGCCTTTCCAATGCCTACTTCGCCCAGATCAATCCTATCTGGCGGCATATGGGCTGGGGCGAGCCCGGGGTCGGTCCTCACGGCGTGGTCCACTATGCTTATGCCGGGAAGGGTTCGCTGTCCAGCGGTGACATCTACTACACCCGGTCGCTGGACAACGGTCTAACCTGGTCGACCCCTATCGTGCTCAACGATCCCGAAAGCAATCAGTACCAGAGCCACTGGATGCCGTCGCTATCGGTCAACTTCAATCCGCCTTCTTTGACGCAGCCCGCGGATGTCACCGTGTCCTGGTATGACCGGAGACAGGCCAGCACGCAGTGCGTCGTCGCGACCGACGCAGGATGCAAGTACCAGCGGTACGGGATTCAGTCGCACGACAACGGCAACACCTGGGGAGCCAATATCGAGATCAGCACTGGCCTCATTCCTCAACCTCCTGCAAACGATCCTTTTGTCCCCGATTGTTATGCGGGCGACTACGACTACTCCACGGCGTTTGAGAACCACGCCTACATTACCTGGACCGATGGCCGGGTCTCGTTCGGCGGCGCTCCGGTACAGAATGTAGAGTTTGCGGCACCCAGTGAACCCTAGATGAAGCTGCAACGAGAGCTTACGGCACCGCCTACGAGGTATCGCCCTATCGCAGGCGGTCGTGACGGCAGCCGGTCTCGGAATTTAACAACGGTTATCCTGCTTCGATCCTCTAAACGCCGGCGACTGCGAATCGGTGTATAGTACTGCGGTTCTGAATGGCGACCATCAACGGTCCCGCTGATAAATCGTTAAGGAGCACCAATGCCCAACTCCACTCGCCTTTCCATGCCAACCTTAAAAATCATCTTGCAGTGGATGGCTTTATCGCTCCTCGTAGTTGGCGTGCTGGCAGTGATTACGACAAACGCCGCGCAGGGCCAGACGCTCACGACTCTGCACGCGTTTTCGGGAGGCGCCGGATATAACCCGTGGGCTGGAGTCACGCTTGATGCGGCCGGCAACTTGTATGGAACAACCATCCATGGCGGTTCACCGGACTGCGGGGGTGGATGCGGCAGCGTATTTAAGCTGACTCACCGCTCTGGCGGATGGTTCCTGACGACGATCTACGAGTTTAAGGGCGGCAGCGATGGCGGTCAGCCTCGATCGGGTCTGACGATCGGCCCAGACGGCTCACTCTATGGGACGACCCATTGGGGTTACGGTACAGTCTTCAACCTCCGTCCGCCGGCTCACATTTGTGCTGCCGTAAGCTGTCCCTGGACGATGACCGTGCTCTACAGCTTCGCCGGTGGCAGTGATGGCGGCCCTCCCGGATACGGCAACCTCGTTTTCGACCAGCAAGGAAACCTGTACGGCACTACAGGGACCGGAGGCCGCTATGACGCGGGGACAGTGTTCGAGCTCACACGCTCTGGCGGGGAATGGACGAAGAGCATCGTCTACAATCTTCCGGGCGACCAATACCTGCAATGCAATCCCAGGGGCGGCGTCATTTTCGACCGCTCAGGCAATCTCTGGGGAACCACGATGGGTTGCTCCAACTCGTATGGCGCTGTGTTCAAACTTAGCCCGTCGGGCTCCGGCTGGACCGCAAGCGCGATCCACGTATTTCAAGACACCATGCGTGGAAATACTCCAGACGGCGCTTTCCCGTCCGCGTCATTAGCATTCGACAGTGCCGGAAACCTGTACGGCACCACCATGGTAGGTCCTCCGAATCCTGTATGTCCCGATCTCGGCACGGTATTCAAAATCGATAATACGGGCGAGTTTTCTACGCTTCATTTTTTCCCCAGCGGTTCAGGACCAGGATGTATGGGAGAAATTGGTCCCATGGGCCCAGTTTCGCTTGATGCACAAGGCAATATCTACGGCACGCAATACGCGGACCCATACGGTGGTTACGGCGGGGTTTTCAAGGGAGGGCCGCTGGGATGGTCTGAACTGGTAAATTTCCCTGTCGATGGCGGCGGCCTTCCGATTGGAGGCGTGGCGATCGATGCTAACGGAAACGTCTATGGAACGGCATCGGAAAATGGGCCTGGCGGCGGCGGCACCGTCTGGGAAATCACGCCGTAATTGCATGGCAGACGTAATGGCCGGCTGGGAGAGTGCAGTCAGAACCGCCGTTCGCGTCGATCGTCTAAAGCTGGCGTGACATCGCCATGGCACAAGCAACGTCGCTACTGGTAGTGCTCTTTGATCCAGTCCTGATGCTTGTACTTGAGCTGATATAACGCCCATGCTGCCTGCACGGTGGAGTGGCCCTGATCACCTTCGCCGAAGCGGAATTCGAAGACGCCGCGGCACCAGCCGTACCAGCAATAATTCCAGGCGCCGTTCGGCTGCTGGTTGTCGAGAATGCGATCGATCCAGCGGCTGCGAATCAGGTCAGGCCTGCCGGCAGCGAGGATGAAGGCGCTGCGCTGCTCGTAAGAGTCGCTGACCCGGAAGTCCCAATAGGCGTCGTGCGCGATGCCTTCAGCGACAGGATTGATGACCGCCTCAAGTTCAGGTGTAGGACCGTTGAAGTGCCGGTAGATATCGAGCGCGATCAACTGCATGTGCGTCCGTGTTCCCCAACTGTACTTTGTTGGCGAGAAGAGATTAGCGCGGGACTCTGCGGGCAGAGGCACGCGGTCCGGTGCGGTTGCGTACATGAACCAACTGTCCTGCCACCCCAGGCTTGGGACATCGGCCGCAGGCACCATCGGCAAGGGCACGAGGGATCAACCCAGTGCGCGTGGTACCACGTAGCGGGCATGCCCGGCTGACGCACCCGGGGACTGGCCAAATAGGTCTGGATATAGCTGCGCAGGCGCGGATCGCCCGACATCTGCGCCATGTCGCCGATCATGAACATCAGCGGCGGATTGCCCTGGATGTCCGGCTGTTGCACGATCCATGTGGTCGCGCTGTCGATCGCTCGATCCATTTGCGCCGTGAACTCTGCCTGCGACGCGCGATGCAGCGAGTAGTTGTTATTCAGCACGCCCACCGCGAACAACACGACGACAATCAGGATGGCAACGAGCGCCAAGCGCACCAGGCGGCCGATGAAACTCCTCTTCGGCCTTTCCAGTGTTGCAGACGGTGCTCGTTCAGGAAGTGTCATGGGATAGGACCCTGTCTCAGCCTGAACTGCCGGCTGAAAATAGCGGACGGCGTTTACACACCGCGTCCGGCAAACTGCGGCTTGGCCGCTTCATGCTTCACGCCGCCGGCGTCCGACTCCACCATCATGCGCACCAGACCGCCGAAGTCCACCTCGGGCTTCCAGTTCAGCACCTGTTGCGCCAGCGAAGCGTCGCCGCGCAGATCGTGAATCTCGCCGGTGCGGAAGAGCTTGGGATCGACTTCGACGTATTCGTTCACCACGTCGGCAACATTCGCTCCCGGCGGGAATCAGATCGAGCGTCGCGCAAAACTTCGACGACGAATTCATAGACGCTGTGCGACTGGCCGGTCGCGATGACGTAGTCGACGGGCTTCTCCTGCTGCAGCATGGCGTGCATGGCGCGGACGTAGTCGCCGGCAAAGCCCCAGTCGCGCCGGGCCTGCATGTTGCCCAGCTTGACCTTGTTCTTCTTGCCCTTGGCCCAGTCGGCCGAGGCCAGCGTGATCTTGCGGGTCACCATCTCAGGACCGCGGCGGGGTGATTCGTGATTGAAGAGAATTCCACCGACGGCAAAAATGCCGCGCGCGCGATACACCTCGCAAAGCTTGTGGGCAGCGGTCTTGGAAACGCCGTAGGGCGAGGTCAGCGTTCAGCGGTGTCTCTTCGTTGCGAAGACCGTTGAGGTTGCCGTACATCTCGGAGCTGGAGGCCTGATAGACGCGAGTATCGGGCTTCAGCCGCTCGACGATGTTCAGCAGACGAGCCAGGCCACCGACGTTGATGTCGAAGGTTTCGGCGGGCAAGTGCCAGCTGGTAGGAACGAACACCTGGCCGGCGAGATTGTAGACTTCGTCGGGCGTGGCCTTGGCGAAGGCAACTTCGAGCGAGACCTGGTCGCGCATGTCGCCGTACAGGATTTCGATTTGTCCTGCACGTGGTTCAACCAGCGCATGGTAGCGGACTCGCGCCGCACCAGACCGTAAACGCTATAGCCGAGCTCGAGAAGATATTCGGCAAGATAGCTGCCGTCCTGGCCGGAGAGGCCGGTGATTAGTGCTTTCTTCATAAGAAAATTTTTCTCCGAGGCTTGTCGCGATGTTTCAGCGCAAAACAAGCGGCTAGTTAGCAGCAAATTCTTTCTTTAAAGCATACAGCAAATATCGCGTCGGCCCGTATATCTGGCTAGCGTCCGCCTCTGCCGAGTAGCAGGATCTTCATGGTCGAAAACATGATGAAGAGGTCGAGTCCGAAGGAAACGTTCTTGATGTAGAACAGGTCGTAGGCCAGCTTGTCGCGATTGTCGTCCAGAGTCACGTTATAGCCGCGATTGATCTGCGCCCAGCCGGTCGCGCCCGGCTTCACCAGCCAGCGCTCGCGATAGAACGGGATCTTGGCGGCGCACTCTTCTTCCTGCTCGGGCACAAAAGGGCGCGGGCCGACAAAGGCCATGTCGCCTTTCATGATGTTGAACAGTTGCGGCAACTCGTCTACCCGGGTGCGCCGCAGCCATTTGCCGACGCGGGTCACGCGGGCATCGCCGTGCTCGGCCGGGGTCAGAGCTTTCTTGTCTGAGCCCTCGTACATCGAGCGAAACTTGAACACCGTGAACAGCCGTCCCTGCTCGCCCACTCGCTTTTGCCGAAATATCACCGGGCCGGCCGAGTCCAGGCGAACCGCAATCACCGCCAGCAGCATGATGGGCGAAGTGATGAGGATGGCCAGGCTGCTCAGCACCAGCGAGAACAGGCGCTTGTACAAACGCAAGGCCGCACGCACGTGAAAGCCCGGGGAAAACAGGAGCCAGCTGAGACGAAGCGACTCGAGAGGAATTTTTCCGGTGATGCTCTCGTAGTACTCCGGGCCATCCTGGATGTAGACCCCCCGGGTCTTGAGGCGCAGCAGCTTTTCCACCTGCATTTTGCCCCGGCGATCGCCCATGGTGACCACAATGCGCCGGATGCTCTGATCCGCAACAATCTCTTCCAGGTCGTCTTCATCAAAGCGCGAGACCCCGCCGACCAGGTCGGTGTCGGAACCGACGAACCCAACCACGCGTACGCCGAGATCGGCGCGCGCTCCAATTTCTTCCATCAAGGGACGGGCGAGGGGTCCATCACCATAAAGGACAGCGCGCTCGGAGAACCGCGCAGAGCGGTTCATCACGAAAAAAAGTTTTCGCCAGGCAGGTACCGTGGTGCCGACAATGGCTACGCCTAACCACAGCGTAGTGCCAGCTAAGCGGATTTCAGGGAACGCGTAATAGAGGACAGAGAGGGTGACGAAGGAGCAGCCCAAAACGCCGACGAGCCGCGTGACCACCTCGCGCCGGTTGGACAGCACGATGGAGTCGTACAGATCGAAGTAGTACATCAGCAGCAGAAAGACGCCAACGACGAGACCGATTCGTCCCAAGCCGTTTTCGTAAAGCAGGTAGATATTGGCGTCCATCGCCGTCCCCGCCCAGAACACCACGGCTACGATAAAACCGAGTGTGACAAGTAAAGCCTCGGTCACCGTGAGCCACAGTGTGCGGGTGGGGAAGTAGGCGTTGAACAGACGAATCATGCCGAGGCCGCTTTAACCTGACTCGCTTCCTTTTTTGCGTCCTTCTTCGAATACCGTCCGTAATAGTGTGAGTAGTCCACGTTCAGCATGGAAGCTTCATTGAAGACCACACCCAGCAACTTGGACTTCTCGATCGACTCGATGGCCTTGTTCAGCACCTTGCGCCGGGTGAACCCTTCGCGCACCACGACCAGCACTCCGTCGGCCAGGCGTGACAGGGAGGTAGCATCCGCCATGGGGAACATCGGCGTCGCGTCGAACAACACCCAGTCGAAAGATTGAGCCAGGGTATCGATCATTTTGGCGAAGCGGTGCGACTCCAGCAGCGGCAGCGGATCGTCGACCGGCTTGCCGGCCGCCAGGATCCACAACGGCATGTCTCTGACCTGGTAGAGCGACTCATCGATGGAGATCTTGTTTTCATTCCATTCGGTGATGCCACGCAACGGTGTGGCGGAGAACAAATCGCTGACGGTCGGACGGCGAAGGTCGGCTTCCACCAGCAGGATGCGCTCATTGGGGCGGCGCGCCAAGGTAAGCGCCAGATTCGCCGTGATGACCGACTTGCCCTCGTCCACAGCCGAGCTGGTAATGAGCAGCTTCTGCAGGCGGCGCTTGTTCTGCATGTGCGCCAGACGCGTGGCCAGCACGCGAAACATTTCCGCGCCGCGGCCATCGGGCTCGGTCATGGTTACCAGACGCTGCTCGGGCGTGGGCGTGGGACGCAGAATACGATCCGGAGGAACCTTCAGCCAATTGGCATCGATGGGACCTGAATCGGCGAGGGCTGTCGCCGATCCGCCAACTGCAGACATTTCGGACTGATCTGGAACCAAGGGCGAGTTGGGATTATCACCTTGGGACCTCTGTAACGCTTCGAACACTCGACTCATGGCTTAGATTCTCCTCGCTGCAGTGGTTTGCATCGGTTTGTCACCTTCGAGTTCCTGGTTGTCCATGGTCTTCAGCATACGGAAAAGATTGCGCAGAAGGCTGGCGCTGCTCTCTTCCCGGCCGACCACCGACAGCGGCACCTCTTCCGGCAGGGCTGGACTGATCAGCCGGAAGTCAGCTGCTACCTCGGTGATCATATCGGCGGTGACCGAACGCTGTTCGTGGGCAAAAGCGTTGACCATGGAATTTTCACAAAGATTGTTGATGATGCGCGGAATGCCGCGCGAATACTCGTACACCTTGTCTAAAGCTTCTTCGGTGAAGATGGGGGTATCTTTCGGAGCTCCCGCCCGCTCCAGGCGCGACAGCACATAGGCGTGGGTCTGGGGTGCGTCCAGCGGCTGCAACTGGCAGCGCAACGAGACCCGCTGC
Source organism: uncultured Acidobacteriaceae bacterium (assembly GCA_963698845.1). Taxonomy (GTDB): domain Bacteria; phylum Acidobacteriota; class Terriglobia; order Terriglobales; family Acidobacteriaceae; genus Bog-257. The sequence continues at coordinate 1,186,564 of CAVOSH010000001.1, read as the reverse complement.
TTCAGTTGCCGCAGTTCGGGAGAGTCCAGCACGATCTCCAACTCCGGCTGACCCATCAGCACAATCTGAAGCAGCTTCTGTTGCGATGTCTCCAGATTGGTCAGCAGCCGGATTTCTTCCAGTAATTCGTTCCTGAGCGCCTGCGCCTCATCCACGACCAGCGCCGTGATCAATCCCCGGGCATGACGTTGAATGAGGAAGCGATTCAGATCGAGCAGCATTTCGGTCTTGGTGCGACCGGAATACGGAAGCCCCAGGTCCGCCATGATGTACTGAAAAAACTCCACCACCGGCAGCAACGGATTGAAGACATATCCGAAGGCGATGTTGTTCTTGCGCAGCTCCGATAGCAGGCAGCGAACCAGGAGCGTCTTGCCGGTACCAACCTCGCCGGTAATTACGATGAAGCCTTTGCGCCGGCCAACCCCGTAATGCAGGTTGGCCAGGGCTTCGTTGTGACGCGGAGTAGGGTGGTAGAAAAACGGGTCTGGGCTAATCTCAAAGGGATTTCGCGTCAACCCGAAGTGTTGTTTGTACATGCACTATCCCCAGAAATAGGCGTAGGCAACGCCGGAGGGCAGCGCTATCAAGATCAGCACCACCGCAGCGACGGCCATCCAAGGCGCCAGGCGAGCCCAGCGCAACTCTCTCGGAGTGGGCAGCGACGGGATTTCCGCCAGCACCGGCAGACTGGTCGCATCTGACAACGCCTGCTCTCCACGGATGCGATCGTCCAGGAACTCTGAGCCGAATCCGAACAGAATCGCCAAGGCGATGCCTGCACCGATGGCGGCCAGCGAGAACTTGAAGCGATCCGGAAATTCCGGCTTGTCCGGAAGGCTGGGCGGATCGATGATTCGGAACTGCGCACCTTCCTGCCGCATTTCCAAGCTGGTGGCGAGGGCCGATTCCTGCTTCTTGGAGAGCAGGTCGGCATACGACTTCTGCATGTTCTCGCGGTCACGCACCAGGTCTTCCATCTCAGCCTGGACCTGGCGGAGTGGCATTCAGGCGAGCCTGATAGACCTGCGCCGCCTGCTGCAGACGCTGGATCTGCTGGTTGGCCTGATCGATTTCCGCCCGGTTGACCTTCATCTGCGTCTTCAACTGCAGAATCGGCATGCCGGCCTGCACCTGTGCGGTCGTAGCCTGGTCGGAGGCGATGTTCTCGCGCGCCTCCGCCGCCATATCCTTCTTCACCTTTTCCAGCGCAGCGATGGTTTCCTTCAATTTCTTGACGTCCGGATAATCGTCCGTGTAGCGAGCTTGCATAGCAGCCAGATTGGTCTGCGCGGAGATCGAGCTGCTTATCGATGCTCGCTCGGAACGATGCTGGGAGTCGCTCATGCTCTGGTACTGATTCTGCATCGAGTTCAGGTAAGTCTGCTGCTGCAGTGCCCGCTCGCGCTGTGTGTCGGCGGTCTGCAGCTGCTGCTGAATTCCGTCGAGGATTTTGATGTTGCTATCCAGTTGCTCGGGCAGCGAGCCATCGTGCTGCGCCTTATAGGCACGCAACTTGGTTTCCTGATCGGCAAGCTGCTCGCCGATGACGCGAGCCTGACCGTCCAGGAAGAGGGTCGTAGCTTCCGACTGCTCCTGGCTGGCGCGAACGTTTTCGTCCACGAAGAACGAAGTCAGCGCGATGGTGACCTTCTGCGCAACGCCCGCATTCGGCGCCTTGTAGGAGATCCGGAACGCGAGCAGTTCCGCTTTACCGGAAATGCCGACTCGCCCTGGATCAGGTCCATCTTGACGTCGTCGCGCATCTTGTCGACCTGATCGTCCGGCGAAAAAGCATAGCTCGGATACAGGTGGAATCGCTTGATGAGACCCAGCAAGCGCGTACGGCTCAGCACCTGGGTACTCATACTCTGCACGCGGTCGGCCAAGTCGACCTGCACGTTGGGCTCAACCAACTTGCTGGGAACCTTTGGCGGTTCTACCAGGATGGTACTTTCGGATACGTACCGCGGCGGGAGAAACCACGCGGACGCGAAGACGATGAGCCACCCAAAGAAAGAGTGGTCCCAGGATCCACCACTTGCGGCGGAGCACGATCGCCCAATACTCACCAAAACCTTGTCCTGATCTCTGCTCGTCAAACTGTTCCATAATGCATCACCGTCCAAGTGAATGGCCCCAAATGTAACGGACCGTTAGTCCCAAACCAGCAGTCGAGTTCGTCCCCGGCGTGCCGTAGAAATTCTGGGATTGATGAATAAACAGGAGATACATGGAGCCGTTCCAGGAATCCCCGAATCTTCCGCGTGAAATTGATCATTCCCTGTGCCGCATCCCAGTACTGACTCGACCTGGTAGCGAAACCGACTTGCTGTTGTCATACATGGCGGCCGCGGAGAATCCCCACGGCGGTTGATAGGCCGCGCATAAGCGAGCGTCGCGGTATAAAGACTGACCGCTCCCAATATGCCGCCACCGTCGGTCACGCGTGGCTGAACTGCATACGGATCGAGTTGCCGTTATGGATATAGCTGAGACGTGCCGCCTTCGGCGACATCCCATTGCTTGCGGTGCTCTTCCTCGATCAGGCAACCGAAAGGCGGAATGCAGATCAGGTGATCAGGTCCTTGGTCGCCGTCAGCTCCGGACCTATCCAGCCGGAGACAGAAAAGGCCGGATTGAACTTATACGAGACGAAGCCTTCAAACATCTGCACGCCGGCGCGCGACTGCCCGTGACCGAAGTCCAGCGCGGAAAAGTTATACCCGCCACCCGCAGCCAAATTGTCGGCTGAAGTTGTGCTGATAGAAAGCCGCCACCCGACAGGTGTAGGAGTTCCACAATCCGCTGGCGCCTCGAATGTAGTGCTGCAGCGATTCGCCGCCTTGAAAGTCAAGGCTGTCGTGTGCGGATAGACGATAGGAAATATCGGCAGTGGCCTGGTTCTGCTCGATGACCGCGTTCGGGAAAATACACCGTGGGATTGGGCTGGTTCGGCGTCGGATCGCCACATATTCCTGGAATGGCGCGAACGGATCATCCGAGTAGAGGTAGTTCTCCTTCACACGCAACTGCCAGTGACGCAGAAATTCCACAAGATCCTGGCATTCCCTGTCTGATTCAAGGTCGTGAAGGTACTGGACGGACCGAAGGTTAAGGCCGTGAGACTTACGCCGCCGGTATAGCCCAGCTGCACCAGAGAATGTTGCCGCAGCTGGGAATAGCCGATGCCGCCGGTCGTCATCAGCATGTTTTCCCAGTAATTGGGCTGCCCTTTACCGCCCAAGACGTAGTCGTTGAGGGTCCCGACATTCATCGAGAAGGCCACCCCGCTGTTCCTGGTCACGTCATTGATCATGCTCAATGGCGGCAACTGCTCAGGGTGATTAAACGTGGACTGCGGGCCCGTAACGGTTTGTGTACCGTCCGGATTGGTCTGTATACCGTCCTGACTGCTGTCGCCGGAATCACTCTGGGACGAGTCAGCCGAACCGGTCTGGCCGGTTTGAAAAGAAGGATCCGTAAACCCGCCGGCGGTTATGCCGGGCACACCCAAACTGCCGGCTCCGCTGGAGTCAGAGGCGCTTGAACCGGAACTGCTGCTGCCGCTACTGCTGCTGGAGTCCGTGGAGTCGCTCTGCGCCCACGCAAGAGGAACGAAGAACAGCGCGAGCACTGCTAAAACCGTTCCGAGTTGCCGTTTCATGATCATTCTCCTGACGCTCTCCGGTCTCAACTGCCTACGGAATCACGAGCGTGTCGTGCGGCTGAAGCATGACGTTCTGAGCCATCTTCTTACCCTTGATCACGTCTTTGTAGTTGAACTTGATCTTCTCCTGCACACCGTTGGGCCCGGTGCGGAGAACGTAAATCTTCTTTTCTTTGGCGAAATCGCGGAAGCCTCCACTGATGGCGATCGCGTCCAGGATCGTCATCGGGCGGGTCAGCGGATAATAGCCGGGACGATTCACATTCCCCATGATGTTGAAACTCAGGCTACTATCGATACCACCATGACGGTGACCTGCGGATCCGACACGACTTTCTGCATCGCCGAAGTAAGCTGATCCTTCAGCTGGTCCGGAGTCAGGCCGACCGCCTTGATCTCGCCAACCAGGGGGAGGGTAATCATCCCGTCGGGACGAACCGGCACGGTCTTGGACAGCTCGCTTTCCTTCCACACGCTGACTTCCAGTACGTCGCCGATGCCGACAACGTAGGTCGCCGGGTGGACAGCGGGCACTCGAGTCGTGGGGGTATTCGAAGCCGGCAACGGTGCAGCCTTGGCTTCATCGGGGGCCGGCGCGCTGGCCGGCAGCACCGGCTTGGCCGCATCCGTGGAGTCCGTCCCCTGCGCGGCGCTATCCTGCGCGTAAGCCGCGATCGAGCAGAGCCCAACCAGCAGTATCAAGGCCACCATAAAATTGCGCGTTCTTACAGCCTGTCCTTGCCCAAACATCATTCACCTCATTGTGGATTACTCGGCCTTATCTTGGTCGTGTTTCGTAGTGGAGCTGGAGCGGCGTTGGGGGATGCCGACTTCCTTCAGCTTGTACAACAGGGCGCGATAGCTGATATCCAGCGAACGCGCCGCTTTCTTGCGGTTCCAATTATTCGCGTGCAGTGCGTTAAGAATAATACGCGCTTCCAGTTTGCGGACGGTCTGCCGGGTCAATTTTTTTAGCGAAACCGGACCGTCCATCATCAGGCTGTCCACCGGATCGCGCTCATTGGGCTCCAGCAGTTCGCTCAAAATCACGTCCTCGGTGCCCATCACGACGTAGCGCTTCACCAGGTTTTCCAGCTGGCGGATATTGCCCGGCCAGGAATAGCGCTGCATCTTCGCCATCAGGGCCGGACGCACCATAACGGCGCGACCATTCAATCTCTCGTTGTAGTACTGCAGCAGGTAATCGCAGATGATCGGCAGATCGATGACCCGCTCGCGCAATGGCGGCAGGTGAATCGTCATGGTCGCGATGCGGTAAAACAGATCGGCGCGGAAGTTGCCCTGCTCAATCTCCTCATGCAATTCGCGGTTGGTGGCGCACACCACCCGGACTTCGACTTTCTTGTCTTCCTGCGCGCCGATTCGGCTGAATTGCCCATCCTGCAACAACTGCAGCAGCTTGGCTTGCAGGATCGAGTCCAGTTCCGCGATCTCATCCAGGAACAGGGTGCCGCGATGCGCCATCTCGACCCGGCCGGGCTTGGGATTGAACGCGCCCGTGAAAGCCCCACGCTCGTAGCCGAACAATTCGCTTTCCAGCAGCGTGCCCGGAATGGCTGGACAATTTACCTTGACGAATGGACCGGCAGACCAGGGGGAATACAGGTGCAGCAGCCGGGAAATGATGTCTTTTCCGGTACCGCTCTCTCCGGTAATCAGGACCGACAGATTGGCGCCGGCGACGCGCTCCAACTTCTGTCGCACATCCCGCATGGTAGGGGTCTGGCCAAAAATCACAGGCTCCGGAGGAAGCTGATGCACGGACAGCGCACTTTCGTTATTCGAGCCAGCCAGCAGGGGCATCGCGTCCTCAGGATTGCCTTTCGGGAAGAACCGGGGAAATGAATTGCATTTCTTGCGCCAAGTTCCTGCACATTGCAAAACAATGCGCATATTACTTGTAAGTTGCTGGTTTTAAGGTGAAAAAATGCGCAATCGACAGGCAACCCAGGCGCCCGAAAACTAGTCCGAAAAGCACGGTTTTGCGCTCAAAAGTGTGAAAACATTTTCACCATGGGGAACTCACTTTCCCTGCAGCCGCACCTTGCCGAATTCCAGCCCGTCTGTTGGGCCAGGAGCGGTTCACGGAACTGTAATCCCAGCAGAAAGTACTGGCGGTCGGCGGTACATCGCAGCACCGTCGCCTGCTAACATGCGAGACGGAGCGAGGCAGCTGCGCCTTATTTGCCAAAGCCACAGGAATCTCCAGGGAAAGTTGAGTGCCGGGCTCCAGGTAGCGCCGGGTAGCGAGGAGGACGCCGCCGGCCGAAAGATTTAGTGCGGTGGCAAATTCGAGGAATTCTTCGCCAGACGCAGTGGTGCCGCGGACGAAGAAGGGGATGGAGATGGGAAGCCGCTCCCAGCCGCGGCGCTCGGCAACGGATACGGTTCGTCGCACTGCAATCTCCTGCGTGATACCTGTAAGTGACGCACATCGATAACCAAATCGTCCGAATCGACAAGCACCTTTGTTTGTTGCACATACAATGAATGTGGCGGTGGTCATCGAAGGTGCGCAGAATGCAATCTCTTGCGGTTGAGGAGAAGAGGAATACCTGTTTCGAGTGGAAATTGCTTCCGAAAACAGAAACTAGTTTGCCACTTTGCCCGAATTTTCATCAGTTTGGCGTTGACAATACATGGGTTTGCGGTAATATCAGTGCTCCCCCTGTAGAGTGCTTCCGCTCTATTTCCCGAGGAACACGGCAACTGGCTAAACCTAAGGCTGACTTTGGTCGAGAGTATGCCTGTGGAACAAAGGTCGGGGATTTTTCCTGAGGGTGCGGAGGAGTCGGTTCGCGCTACTCGGAACGAAAAAGGGGTCGTCCAGATGCAACCAGCCAAGATGTCTCCGGTGCGGCAAAAGCTCGAGCTAGTTACCGAAGAGCACTGCAGCTGCTGCCGGGATGCACTGGCCTCCGCCGCCCACGAATTGAAAACGCCTCTGGCCATTATGGGGGGGTATCTCCACCTGCTGCTGACCGAGAAACTGGGCCCCTTGAGTCCTCGCCAGATCGAAGTGCTGACCGAAATGCAGGCCAATGGCGTTCGCCTGTCGAACTTCATCCAGAACCTGCTGACCTACACCTCGCTGAAGGTCGACCGGCTTGAGATGCACTACGAGCTCGGCGACATCAACGACTGCATCCGCGAGATCGCCGAGGTCTGGTCGCAGCGCTTCCACGACAAGGCCATTGCCTTCTACTTCCTGCCCAACGAGAAGCTGGAGCAGTTCCCGTTCGACTACTACAAGGTGCAGCACGTGGTCTCGAACCTGCTCGACAATGCCATGAAGTACACGCCGTCGTCGGGCACGGTATGGCTGCACGTCGAACCGTATTTCTGGGAGCGGCGAACAGTTTCGCGGCCTCCTCTGGTGGAGCGCCGCAAAGAGCGGGTGATCGGCCCCAACTGCTGCCGCATTTCGGTCTCCGATACCGGTCCCGGAATCGCCCCTGAGTTCCAGCAAGAGATCTTCGAAGAGTACTTCCGTCTGACGCCGCAGGGCACACGCGCCGAAGGCTACGGCCTCGGACTGGCCATTGCGCGCCGCCTGGTACAATCGGCCGGCGGCAAGGTCTGGGTCGAGAGCGAACCCGGCACAGGCAGCAAGTTCTCTTTCCTGGTATTACTGAATCCCCAGCCAAAGCGCGTTGCGGAGGAGCAATGAGTACTGGCCACATCCTTGTGGTGGACGACGAACCGAGTATGCTGCGGTATCTCCAGACGGTTCTGGAGTTGGACTCATACCGGGTAACGACCGCCTCGAATGGCCTCGAAGCTGTAGAGAAAGTGCAACGCGACAGTCCGGACCTGGTTCTACTCGACATGGTCATGCCCGGAGCCGATGGGCTGGAAACGCTGCAGCGCATTCGCGAAACGCGTCCGTCGACCAAGGTCGTCATGCTGTCCTGCGTGCGCGATACTCGCAAAGTCGCGCAGGCCATGCGCCTCGGCGCGCAAGACTATCTTTCCAAGCCCGTCCAGAAAGAAGAGATGGACGAGGTCCTGCGCTTCTGCCTGGAGAACACCGATCCGGCGGCGCCGGGCGCGGGCGAAGCCATCGAAGTCAAGCCAGGGCGTTTACTTCTTCTCCGCGACCCCGCAGATGCGCCAGCTTCGCGCGCACGCCATGCAGGTCGCGAAGTTCGATTTCCCTGTCCTGATCCTGGGCGAGAGCGGAACCGGCAAAGAAGTTCTGGCCCATCTGATCCACAAGTATTCCGATCGCGCGCACCGAACCTTCCTGAAGGTCAATTGCGCCGCGGTTCCCAGCGAGCTGCTGGAGAGCGAGCTCTTCGGCTACGAGCCGGGCGCCTTTACCGGTGCCAACAAGGCCAAGCCGGGCAAGTTCGAACTCTGCAACAAGGGCACGCTGCTGCTGGACGAAATCGGCGAGATGTCTCCGGCGCTGCAGGCCAAGCTCTTGCAGGTTCTGCAGGACGGCCAGTTCTCGCGCCTGGGCGGACGCAACACCGTGAAAGTCGATGTCCGCGTGCTGGCGGCAACCAACATCAACATGCCGCAGGCCATCGCGCAGAAGACCTTCCGCGAAGATCTCTACTACCGCCTGAACAGCTTTGTGCTGCGGATGCCGTCGCTGCGCGAGCGCAAGGAAGAGATCGCCGATGATGCTGCGGCACTTCATGATCCACCTTGCCGACCGCTACGCCTGCGCGCCGCTCAGCCTTTCGCAGCGGCTGCTGGAAGCCTGCGAGAACTATCCCTGGCCGGGCAACATCCGCGAGCTGGAAAACTTTGTGAAGCGCTTCCTGGTCCTGAGCGACGAAGCGGTCGCCATCTCCGAGCTGCAACGCGGCACCTCGCGCGGCACGCGAGACCGGCACCGTCATCTCGATGGAAGAGAAGAAGGCGCAGCAGCAGCCCGACCTGAAGGAGATGGTGCGCAATCTGAAGAACGGCGCCGAGATGGAAGTCATCGCGCAGGTTCTGGAAGAGACCGCATGGAACCGCAAGCGCGCCGCCACCAAGCTCAACATCAGCTACAAAGCGCTGCTCTACAAGATTCGCCAGTACGACATCCGGCCACGACAAGCTGGATGATGCGGCGACTAGCAATCAGCAGCTAGCAACTAGCTTGTTCGATCTGTCCTCGGTTGATATTGCAACCGAGGATTTTTCTTTGTCTTTTTCATCCCGACCCCGGTTGGTGCCCCAAGTTCACGTCCTTCCGTTGGACGTTAACCTGGGTCGCAGTGAAAAGAGTGTCGAAGACCCAGGTTAGCCAGAAGAAGGCGAACCTGGGGCACCTGCCGGTTAGGGCACCCGCCGGTTGGGGCACCCACAGGTTTAAGACAGCATTCTTCAGCGTAGCTCAACACTCTCAAACCCCAGGCTCGTCAGCACGCTATTCACAGTCTGCTTCGCGTTGGTCTCCGCCGTCTTCAGGATGCCGTCCTGCAAGGCCGCGGACTGGAGCTGGTGTTCGGCTTCGGCGCGGACGTCGCCTTCGAGGTTGGGGTCTGCAGTGGAGAACAGTCCGGTGTCGCGGGAGTAGACGCGCGTCTTGGCATTATCGATCGTGGTGGTGAAGATCTCCGCATGCGGCAGGTGAATCGAAACTCTACGGCCATGGACTTCGACGTCGCCCGGCTGGAGTTTTGACAGGTCCAGTCCGGCGATCACTTCTCCATGCGCAATCAGCAGCAGGCGATCGCCGGCGAGAAAGTTTGGCAGGATGGGATTTTCGCGCTCGCCGCTGATAATTTTGTCCATAGTGTAGCTGGCGGTTTCCACTCGCTGGAGCGCACGAATCTGGCGGACCACCGTGGGCTGGTCGACGCGAATGTGAACCTGTCCTCCGTGCAGCATGCTGCCGACTTCATACAGGCTCAGCCCAGCGAAGCCCCACACCACCGCGCCAATCGCAACCAGGGTCAGTACGATTCCGCCGAGGATCCCGAGAATCCAGGTTAGTGCGCGGGATTTCCGGGCTGGCTCCAGATGTGCTTCGGTAACGGCCATGGAATCGCATCTTACTACTAAAGCAGAGACATCATTCCTCGATGCCGTAAAGTCGAGAGCGCACTGCCCGCACTCTGGCGTCCCGTGCGAGCAGTTCCTAAAGGATTGCGCTGCCGATCGAGCCTGTTGCTTCCATCACCCAAAAACACGCATTCCATTTCCGTCAGACTGCGGGTGTCAATGAATTGCTCCTGCCTTCTCGTCTGCACCTATCGCGTCCAGACTGGCGATTACTTCGGAAGAAAGTTGCAGCGCTGCAGCGCTGAGATTTTCCCGTAGATGCTGGGCTGAGGATGTCCCGGGGATCAGCAGAATGTTGGGCGCCTGATGCAGGAGCCATGCCAGCGCAATCTGCATCGGCGTTGCCTGAAGTGACGCCGCCACCGCATCGAGCACTGACGATTGCAAGGGAGTGAATCCGCCCAGCGGGAAGAAGGGCACGTAGGCGATGCCCTGTTTCGCCAGCTCCTGGATGAACGCGTCATCGGTGCGGTGCGCAACGTTGTAAAAGTTCTGCACGCAGACAATGTCCGTGATCTTCTGCGCTTCGGCGAACTGTCTGGGGCTGATGTTGCTCAAGCCGAGATGACGGATCAGCCCTTGCTGCTTGAGTTCGGCCAGCACGGTGAGCGGTTCTTCGATGGATCCTTCCGAGGGTTCTGAGATTCCTCCGACGCGCAGGTTGACGACCTCCAACCTGTCGAGCCCCAGGTTGCTAAGATTGTCGTGCACTCCATCGATCAGTTCCTGGCGCGAGAGGGCATGAATCCACGATTTGTCTTCACCACGGCGCGCACCCAGCTTGGTCACGATGACCAGGTCCTCCGGATAAGGGTGCAGGGCGCGCTTGATGATCTGGTTGGTCACATGCGGCCCGTAGAAATCGCTGGTGTCGATGTGATTCACGCCGGCGGCAAGCACTGCGCGCAGAACGGCCACGGCGGCGTCGGCGTCAGGCGGTGGACCCCAGACCTGCGGGCCGGCAAGCTGCATCGCACCGTAGCCCATGCGGTTCACTGTCAGCGACGTACCCGGGAGCGTAAACCTGCCGCCAAGATTCTCTGCTTTCGTCATCGTTAAGTTCTCCTCTGCTCAATTCAGGGATGGTCTTTCAGCGGAACCGGCCTGGCCCTCCGCCGCTGATTGCTAATTCTTTCGCTCGATTATTTTTTTAGTTTCCGCCCCACTTGTTCTGAAAAAGAATTGATGCATCGCGTGCGATAGGCGCGCCATGACCGAACCCGACAGCGTCGAAGGAAAGGCTGGCAAGCTTCCGCTGGCTGGCGCGACCTTCCTGCAAACTCTCGAAGCCGACGGGATCGCCGAGGCCCATGATGTTCATGCAAACATCGCCGGCGAACAGCATTCTTCCCGGACGCCACAGCAGCGCCACCTGTCCTGCGCAATGTCCTGGGGTAGGGATTACTTCTATGCCGCCAGCAATCGGCAGTATTTCTCCGGCGTTCAAAGGCTGATTGATGGCTACCGGCGCCACTCGCTTGTCCGGATGGTAGAGCAACTTGCACAGCACTTGCCGTAACAGACCGGGCGCGGCCTGCATCGGGCGAAAAGGACCTCCACTCTCGGCCATGGGAATATCGAGCGGGTGCATGTAGGTTCTGGCATGGGTTGCGTGCACGATCGCAGCCGCGCTCCCAATATGGTCGGGGTGACCGTGAGTGAAAATCAGGTGCTTAAGCTGATCTGGTGAACGGCCAAGCCCCCGGATCGCCTCGAACACGGCTGTCTCCTTATCTCGGTAACCAGCGTCGATCAGTGTCAACCCGTCTTCACCCTCGATCAGATACGCATTTGCCTTTCCCATCGCTACTACTTGGACACCCTTGATCAGTTGCTTCACAGACATGGTCGGAGACCCCTCGCGTGGATTGACCTTTCCTCCCTATAGGAAGAGAGAAACAGGGTCACGGATGCAGCCAAAACCGGGAGCTCTCCTGCACCAAGCCTTGGCAGGTTCGACCGCGTGAAACTGTCGAAAATACGCCTGCGTTGGTGGCAGCATGATCGCTGGATTGGCTAAGGGGACGGCGAGGCCCGAATTCTAACGACACTCGTTTACACTCCGGCGAAGCGCCCCTGGTTAAGGTCATCCATCAGCTTAGGACCAGTCGGACGCCATCCCAGGCGCTGCTGGGTTAGCGCGCTCGATGCCGGAATGTCGGCGCCGACGAACGTTCCGAGCCAGCCAAAATGCTGGGCTGCTTCTTCAGCGGACTTCGAGACAACCGGTAGCTTCATACCCCGGCCAACTGCCTCGGCGATCTCTCGCAGGGTCACGCCTTCTTCGGCCACGGCATTGTATCGGGCTCCGGCTACACCCTTCTCCAGCGCGAGCCGGTAGAGGTGCGCAGCATCGAGGCGATGCACCGCCGGCCAGCGGTTCTGCCCATCGCCCACATACGCCGACACGCCTTTGTCGCGAGCCGCTGCGACCAGGTAAGTGATGAGTCCCTGCTTGAATGGATCGTGCACCTGCGGGAGGCGCATGATGGAAACACGCACGCCCTGCTCCGCCAGGGAAGCCGCTGCTGCTTCCGAAGCTACACGGGGCATTGGAGAGTTGGGTACATCTTCCTCAGTGGTGAGGCGGCCTGGGGTATGAGCGACCGCCGTTCCGGAGGTCACGACAAAAGGCCGGTCCGATCCGGCGAGCGCCGCGCCCAGAGCCTCGATGGCGCGCCGGTCGATATCGCAATTTTCCTCGAACTTCGAAAAGTCGTGAATAAACGCGGTGTGAATCACGCCATCGGACTTGGCTGCTCCGCTGCGCAAGCTGTCGAGGTCTTCGACATCTCCGCGATGCACCTCAGCACCGGCGGCGGCCAGAGATTTGGCGCCCGCATCCGAGCGTGACAGTCCCAGCACCTGATGGCCTGCGTTGATCAACTCCGGCACAATGGCGGACCCAATGAAACCTGTAGCTCCTGTGACAAAAACACGCATTGCGTTCTCCTTCTGCACTTCGAAATCGTTGGTGCGCAGCAGTAGCGGGAGGTTAGAACGACTCCCCTACCAGCTCTTCGCTTTTCTTCCAAAGGGCTTCCGCGTTGGCCGCATCGAGCGCGTAGGCGCGCACGCCTTCACTCATGACGCCGATCGCCGCGTCTGCCGGCACAACCTTGCCGACATGGCAGTTCTCGCAGTATTGGCCTCCGACTTCGTCGGCGGGAGCGACCACGGCTGCCCATACGGAAGTTGCCGATCCTTGCGGTATGGACTTCCACTGGAACGGCGGCTTACCCTCCGCGGCTTGCTGCTGGTTGATCTGCTTGATCAATTCTTCGATGCGGGCGGGATCCGCATGACGGCCCAACTCGGTCTGAATTCCTCCCGGATGCACAGCTGCTGCGCGTACGCCGCGACCCCGATGCCGCTTGTCGAACTCCACTGCGAAGAGAATGTTTGCGGTCTTCGAACGGCCATAGGCGACGAAAGGATCGTAAGGCGTCCGCTCAAAGCCGGGATCTTCGAGATCGACGTTGGAGTAACGATGACCAGCCGAGGAAAGGTTGATGAGACGGCCGCCGGCGCGGATGAGTGGCGCAATCCGATTGACGAAGACGAAGTGGCCCAGGTGATTGGTGCCGAACTGGGTTTCGAAACCGTCGGCGGTCTGGCCAAACGGCGTGGCCATCACGCCGGCATTGGCGATCACGACATCGAAAAACTGGCCTTTCTCCAGCAGCTTGTCGGCACAGGCGCGAACGCTCTTCAGGTTGCCTAGATCGAGTTCCACCAGCTCGAAACTTCCGCCATTCGCGGCCGCGTCTTTCCTGACCTGGGCTGTGGCCTTCTCGGCTTTCTTCAAATCGCGAGCCGCGCCGACAACGTCGGCACCGTGCGCTGCCAGCGAGCGCGCAGTTTCAACACCCAGGCCGGCCGACACGCCCGTAACCAGAATCCGTTTGCTGTGCAGGTCGATACCCGATAAAACATCTTCAGTAGTCGACGTGGCTCCAAAGACTTGCGTTGCTGTGGTAGCTGAACTCATAACTGTCTCCTTATTCGTGCGATGTTCAATCTTGACGGTGAGTGCCGCATCTAATAAAATGGAGGTCGTCTCCGTTTAGTATAGATATTCGGAGACAGTCTCCGGTTGCAAGAAATCGTGCGATGCCGAAAAAAAAATTACAAGCGGAACGCAAGCCTCGGGCAGACGCCCAGCGGAATCGCGAGCGGATCCTGGAGATTGCCAAGGAAGAGTTCACCCGCTCGGGCGCGAATACCAGCCTGGACGAGATCGCCACGCGCGCAGGCGTGGGGGCCGGAACTCTGTATCGCCATTTCCCGACCCGCGAGGCGCTGCTCGAAACGGTCTACCGCACTGAGGTCGAAAAGCTGGCGGCCGCGGAACGGAAATTCAGCGAGGCCATGCCTCCGGTGGAAGCGCTACGGGCATGGATGCTGCTTTTCGTCGACTATATTGCCGCCAAACAGATCATTGCGCCCGCATTGAATACGCTGGTTGGAGGTCCCTCAAAGATGTATGAGGCCTCGCGCGGCCAGGTGCAGGGCGCGATTGAGGCGCTAGTGAAGCGCGCTATCAAGAGCGGCGATATACGGAAGGATCTCGACCCGTTCGACCTGCTGCGGGCTTTGATCGGCGTGTCGAACGTGGCCACCAGCCCGGACTGGCAGCAAAGCGCCAAGCGACTGGTGGACATCCTCATTACCGGGTCGCGGCCAGGCAAGTAGAGTTCGGGGCTTGCCTGTGGATTGGGGACAACGGCTGCAGGTTTTCCGGTTGTTTCCGGCGACGCCTGCGCTCAGGATGGGGGCATCGAATGGTGATCGCAATTGCATAGACCGATGTCTCGCATCGCCTCCTTCGGGAGAGACGCCCAAAGGCACAATCGCAGATGAATAAAAATGCCAGCCTCCGTCCGGGACAAAGGCTGGCACTTTAGCAACCCGCGGCTTCGCTTCGCGGGGCTCTTGATTCCGGTTTAGTTGACAGCGGCTTTGCCGCCAGCGGCAACGTCGTAGCGATCGTTGTTCATGACCTTGCCCCAGGCCGCGGCGAAGTCCTTCACGAACGTCTCTTTCGAATCGCCGCAAGCGTAGACTTCCGCCAGCGCGCGCAGCTGCGAGTGCGAACCGAAGATCAGGTCGACGCGCGTTCCCGTCCACTTGACCTTTCCGGTCTTGCGATCGCGACCCTCATACACGCCATCAGTGGAAGAGGGCTGCCACTCGGTGTTCATGTCGAGCAGGTTGACGAAGAAATCATTCGTCAGCGTGCCCGGTTTGTCAGTGAAGACGCCGTGCTTGGCGCCGCCGTGGTTGACATTCAGAGCGCGCAGGCCGGCGACCAGGACCGCCATCTCGGGAGCCGTCAGCTTCAGCAGCTGAGCGCGATCCACCAGCAATTCCTCCGGCGACGTTCCATTCTGCTTCCGAACGTAGTTGCGGAAGCCATCCGCTTTCGGCTCCATGACCGCGAAGGAGTGCACGTCGGTCTGCTCCTGCGTGGCATCGGTGCGTCCCGGTGCGAACGGGACCTTCACTTCGTGACCACCCTTCTTCGCGGCTTCTTCGACTGCTGCGTTGCCGCCCAGAACGATCACGTCGGCCAGCGAAACTTTCTTCTTGCCGGACTGCGAAGCGTTGAACTCCTTCTGGATCTTCTCCAGAACCGGCAGCACCTTCGCCAGTTCGGCGGGTTGATTCACTTCCCAGTTCTTCTGCGGTTCCAGACGAATGCGTGCGCCGTTCGCTCCTCCACGCTTGTCGGAGCCGCGGAACGAAGCCGCCGACGCCCAGGCAGTCGATACCAGTTGCTGGGTCGACAATCCGGAAGCGAGAATCTTGGCCTTCAGCGCCGCCGCATCTTTGGCATCGATCAGTTCGTGATCGACCGCAGGGACCGGGTCTTGCCAAATCTGCGCCTGCTTCGGAGCCAGCGGGCCGAGGTAACGCGAGAGTGGTCCCATGTCGCGATGCGTCAACTTGAACCACGCCTTGGCGAAGGCGTCGGCGAACTCCTGCGGATTCTCGTAGAAGCGCTTGGAGATTGGTCCATAGATTGGATCGAAGCGCAGCGCGAGGTCCGTGGTCAGCATCGAGGGCGCATGGCGCTTGGAGCCATTGTGCGCGTCGGGCACGGTGCCGAGACCCATGCCATTCTTCGGCGTCCACTGATGTGCGCCTGCCGGGCTCTTGGTCAGCTCCCAGTCGTACTTGAACAGGTTGTCGAAGAAGTTGTTGCTCCACTTGGTCGGCGTCGTCGTCCAGATGACTTCCAGGCCGCTGCCGATGGTGTCGCCGCCCATGCCGGTGCCGAACTTATTCTTCCAGCCCAGGCCCTGCTGCTCGATGGTCGCCGCTTCCGGTTCGGCGCCCACGTTAGCCGCATCACCAGCACCGTGCGTTTTGCCGAACGTGTGTCCGCCGGCAATGAGCGCCACCGTCTCTTCATCGTTCATCGCCATGCGGGCGAAGGTCTCGCGGATGTCGCGCGCCGCCGCCAGAGGATCGGGGTTGCCGTTTGGGCCTTCCGGATTCACGTAGATCAGGCCCATCTGCACGGCGGCCAGAGGATTCGCCAGATCGCGATCGCCGCTGTAGCGTTCATCCGCCAGCCACTTGCCTTCAGGACCCCAGTAAATGTCCTGACCGGGCTCCCACACGTCTTCGCGACCGCCGGCGAAGCCGAAGGTCTTGAAGCCCATCGATTCCAGCGCGACGTTGCCCGCCAGCACCATGAGGTCGGCCCAGGAGATTTTCTTGCCATACTTCTGCTTGATCGGCCAAAGCAGCCGGCGCGCCTTGTCGAGGTTCACGTTATCCGGCCAGCTATTAAGCGGCGCAAAGCGCTGCTCGCCAGAGCCTGCTCCACCACGGCCGTCGCCGATGCGATAGGTGCCGGCGCTGTGCCAGGCCATGCGAATGAAGAGCGGACCATAATGCCCGAAGTCGGCCGGCCACCACTCCTGCGAATCGGTCATCAAGGCGTGAAGATCTTTCACCACCGCGTTCAGATCAAGGCTCTTGAACTCTTCCGCGTAGTTGAATTCCTTGCCCATGGGGTCGGACTTGGGCGAATGCTGGTGCAGGATGTTGACGTCCAGCTGATTCGGCCACCAGGCTGAATTGTTTTGAGGTCTGCTAGCGCCATGCGCTACCGGGCATTTGGATTCAGTGGATGCGTTCTGCTCATTACCGGTGGCGGTTGCCCCGGCTGCGGTCGCTAGTTGTTTTTCCATATCTCCTATTTTCGTACTATGTGAAGTAAAGGTAAAATATATGTTTCCTATGTATACCATAGGAAACGCGTCTTGATCTGGAGGCCCGATGGAGATCCATCAACTCAGGTACTTCTGCGCAGTTGCCCGGCACGGCACGTTTACCCGGGCGTCGGAGATCGAGCATGTTGCGCAGCCGTCGCTCTCGCAGCAGATCCTGAAGCTCGAAGCCGAGCTGGGGGCGCGGCTCTTCGATCGCCTGCCGCGCTCGGCCAAGCTCACCGTATTCGGCAAGGCCTTCCTGCCTAAAGCAGAGCGTATTCTGCGCGAGTTGGACGAAGCTAAGACCGAGTTGCAGGAGATGACAGGCAACGAAAAAGGAGACGTCGCGGTTGGCATTATCCCCACGATCGCGGCTTACCTGTTGCCAAAACTGCTCAGGGGTTTTGCCGCGCGGCATCCGTTGATCTCGGTCAAGATCATCGAAGACATTACACCAACCCTGCTGCAGCGCTTGCACGATGGCACCATCGACATGGCCATTGCCGCATTGCCGATCGCCGAAAGCGATCTCGACACCGAGGAGCTGTTCGAAGAGAAGTTTTATGCCGTCTTGCCCAGGACTCATCAGCGGGCGTCCAGCAAGTCCATCAGCCTGGCGGAGCTGAACCGCGAGCCGTTTCTGTTGCTGAAGGAAGGACACTGCTTCCGCGACAGCCTGATCGCCGCCTGTCATAAATCGAAGGTGACGCCGAGCGTGGTCTTCGAAAGCGGCCAGTTCGCCACCATCCTGGCGATGGTGTGTGCGGGGATGGGTGTGTCGGCGGTGCCGGCGATGGCGGTGCAGCCGCAAGCAGGATGCGCGTTCGTCCCGATCTCAGGCAAGCACAGCACGCGCAAGGTGGGAATCATCAGCTCGCGAAATCACTACCAGAGCCGGGCACAACGTTTGCTGATGAAGCAGATGCGGGACGCCTGCCAACGGGACTGAGGACGGAAGTACTTCGTTCCCCTTTCACAGCGCTGCGGTTATCACGGCCAGCAATTCCCCGTTCGTGAGCGGCAGCGGATTGGCTTGCATACTGCTGGCGCGGGCAGCCTTCTCGACTACGCCTGGCAAGTCGGCTTCGGTGATACCCCAGGCGCGTAGCGCAGGGATGTTGAGTTCAACGCACAGCTCGCGGACCCACTCGATGCCGTCCTCCGCTCGAGCTGCGTTCCGGCCGGTAAGCAGGCGCGCTATGGTTGCGTAACGTGCGAGGGACGGATGCTGAGGAGCGCGGGCGCGCAACGCGGCAACATTGGCTGTCATGCCATAGGGCAGAATCGCCGCACAAAGCGCGCCGTGGGGAGCATTCCACGTCCCACCGAGTGGTGCGGCAAAGCCATGCACGACACCAAGTCCTGCGTTCGCCAGCGCGAGGCCACCGAAGAGGCTTGCCAGCGACATATTCCGTCGCGCGTCGACATCTCCGCCATTGTGGTAGGCACGGCGCAGCGCGCCGGCAACTCGTCCGATGCCTTCGACACAAATCCCGTCGACCAGTGGATTGGCTCGCGCGCTGACATAGGGCTCAATGAGCTGTGTCAGAGCATCCAGGCCAGTGCTGGCGGTAACCGCCGGGGTGAGCCCGTACGTCAGCTCGGGATCAACTAACGCCATTCGCGGCAACATGAGTGGGCTTCGCAGGCTCGCTTTGACGCCATGCTCCGGCGATCCAAGCACGGCATTGCGTGTGACCTCGCTGCCGGTGCCGGCAGTGGTTGGCAGCGCAATGAACGGCAGCGATGGTGCGGAGATGGAACGGCCTTTCCCCACGATCTCGAGAAAGTCGAGCGGCTCGCCGCCATTTGCGGCAATGGAGGCAATCGCTTTTCCGGCATCGATTGCGCTGCCGCCGCCAATGGCGATGACTGCATCGCAGCCGCTATCCCGAACCCTTCGAGCTCCCTGACGAACGAGATCGACTGTCGGTTCACCAGCCACCGCGAAGGTCGCTGCCGAAAGTCCAGCGACCAGCGCTGCAGCGCGGCTTGTCGAGGCTCCGGTGACTATCAGCGGGCGAGCACCGAAAGCACCCGCCACTTGCGCCAGCGTAGCCGCCGTGCCCTCGCCAAAGATGATGCGGGTTGCGGTTGCAAACTCGAAGCGCATTGTTCTACCAGTCCTGTGGATCCGGAAAGACGGCGTCGTATTTCCTGCTGTTGCGAGGCTCGGCCATCATCGGCGCAACCGC
This sequence comes from uncultured Acidobacteriaceae bacterium, assembly GCA_963698845.1. Taxonomy (GTDB): domain Bacteria; phylum Acidobacteriota; class Terriglobia; order Terriglobales; family Acidobacteriaceae; genus Bog-257. The sequence continues at coordinate 1,167,446 of CAVOSH010000001.1, read as the reverse complement.
GTCACGCCACCTCGCGTAATGATCGGTCTCTTTGTGCGCGGACGCCGCTTCGGCCGTACGGTACACCTCTACAAGGATGAACCGCGTCGGATCGTCCCGCTGTTGTACGACGTCGAAGCGCGCGATACCCGGCTCCTGAACGCTGTGGCGTGCGTTCTCGAGAGTGGCCTGCCCTGAAGTTCACTACCGACTCCGGCTTGACGTGTACATGCACGTGGACGATGAGCATGTGACTTGCCTCCTCTCCCTATCCTACTGCGGCTCAGGCGATGGCTCGCACCGCGTTCGTGCGAACGCTGCTGGCGTTTCGGAGAATCCCGGAAGATTCAGGGGGGCGGTACAAGTAAGCCTGTTAGCGATTGCTTCCTGGACAGATACGATTGAACGGCGGAGGGCACAGGGCTGTGTGAGCCCATGCCTGTCAAGGTTCCTGCCAGCGGTTTTGGCCCGAATTCTCTATCGGTTTCCGTAGCGGCGATTTTCTATGGCGGGCGAGCTCAGTGAATATCCCGCATCTTCAGAAATCCCAGCACCGCTCCCAGCAGAACCACCAGCATCGCACCCAGCGCTCCGATCGATTGCCCGAACGAGTGGCGCAGGCTTTTCTCCTCCATTGGCTGAGGGCTTGGGAACTGCTTCTCTCCATTCGCGCTCGCTCACGGCTTCCGGAAGCTGCCCGGTCGCCACGTCCACCCTCCCTTTCCCGGCAGCACAAGAATCCCAGTTGGTGCCCAGCAGTTGTCCGCAGGGATGTCCCTGCGCTTCGTTGACCACGTTAGCTTCAAACGCCCAGCGCGAGGGCACCGCATAGCTTAGCCACTGCGCCGGCGCCGGCATTTTGTAGATGGCGCGAATCCCTCCGCCCAGGACGATGACGGGCAGCAGCACCACGGGAAGCAACGCGATCGCACTCTCGGTCGTGCTGCTGCGCGCGGAGATGGCCAGGCCCAGCGCCGCTCCCACCAGCGACGAGACGTCACCAGGATCGCCGCGGTCTGCAGGTAGTTGCCCTTCAGATGGCAAGCGAAGTAGACGATGGTCAGCAGCGTGAGGCACTGAAAGACGCACAATGCCGACCAGCACCGCGAACTTCGAGAACACATACGACGGCAGTTTGAGGTTGACCATGCGCTCGCGCTGAAAGATGGTCCATTCGCCGACGATGTCGCGCGCCGCATTGTTGCATCCGAACCAGATGGCGGCCACGATCATCAGGAATTCCAGTCCGACAATGTTGGCGCCCATCTCGCCGAAGGCCTGGATGGACTGCGGCAGCGTGGGATTGGCCCCGCTGGCCGGCTCTTTAATGACGCTGTAAACCATCGCAATCAGCACCGCGAACAGCGGCGCCTGCAGCAGAAGAATGATCAGTTGCGCGCGATCGCGCACCTTGAGCACGAGGTTGCGGCGCACCAGCATGAGCCACTGCCCGAAGCCGAAGCGTCGGCCAGTCTTTCCGGCCTGCATCTGCCGAAGGAGGAACCTTGCCCGCTCGGTCCTCCACAAACTGCTTGCGATAGCGCGACTTCTGCGTAACGGTTGGCACCACTCCGCGGTTGTCGCCTTGGAGAGCCCGGTCAGCAGCATCTCCGGGCTCAAGTCTTTGCTCTGCCGCCGGCTCCTCGCCCTGCGTCTGGCGGGCTCTCGGCAGTCTGGCCCTGGAAGAACTCGATGGAATCGGGATAGGCAGGACCGAAGAAAGCCAGCGCACCAGCGCCTCCCGCATCGCGCGAGATCATGATCAGGTTGTCGAACTTCCGGTACACGTCGATGCTGGGCTGGTGAATCGTGGTGATGATGGTCTTGCCTTCGCGCGACAGCCGCTTCAGCAGATCGACCACGCCTTCCGCATCGTAAGAAGACAGACCCCGAGGTCGGCTCATCCAGAAATAGCACCGGCGTATCGCTGATCAACTCCATCGCGATGTTGACGCGCTTACGCTGGCCACCGCTCAGCACCTTGCGCTCGGCCGAGCCGATGATGGAATCCTTCTTGTCGAGGATTCCCAGCTCGTCCAGGATCTTGTCGATGCGCTGCTCAATTTCCTGGTCCGACAAATCGGTGCGCAGCTTGGTGGAGAAGTAGAGTGCCTCGCGCACGGTAAGCTGCGAGTGGACGATGTCGTCCTGCGGCACGTATCCCAGCTGCTGGCGGAACAAATCGTAGGAGCGATACAGGTCCGATCCGTTGAACAACACCTGTCCCTGCAGCCGGAGGAGTGTAGCCATTCAGCGCCTTGAGGAAGGTCGTCTTGCCGGCGCCGGCCGGTCCCATCAGCGCAACCAGTTCCGAGGGATAGACCGTGAGCGAAATTGGATCCAGCAGCCGCTTGCCGTCGGAAGTATTGACCGTGACCTCCACCGCCTGAATCAAAACGTTGCCCTGATTTTCGCGACGTTGCAACGCTCCTGTCTCGGTTAACTGAAAGCGAAAGCTGGCCAAGCGCGACTTCCTGTCCGGGCGTAATTTGCACTCGCCCGCTGATGCGTATTCCGTCGACGAACGTTCCGTTCAGCGAGCCCAGATCCTCGACGAAGGTTCCTTCCGGCGTCCGCTGCAGTCGCGCGTGATGCCACGAGATCATGGGATTGTCGAGCGGCTGCTCGCATCCGGGATCGCGGCCGATGATGATGGAGTCGCGGGTGAACTCGACCGCTTCGAATGCAGCTTCGCCGACAGCAGTGCCGCTGGCCAGAAAGCAAACGGCGAGGCGGGAATTTTGAACGACGCGAAGATAAGACGTCGTCGCCAGGTGACAGCGCTTCGGGTGATCCGGTTCTGCAGAGCATTGATCGCTGTCCCGTTGCGCGAGTTCAAGTCTTCCAGAATGTGCTGGCCATTCGCTCGACAATGCGCGCGTGCTCCCAGGAGATCATGGGATAGTCGAGCACGACGTCGGAATCAGGCGAGCGGCCAATGCTAATCACTCGCGAATCGCGCGGACGATCGGTACGTGGCTGACGGGGGGAGCGATCGGTGTGCCGGGCGGAGGGGGTTGGTGGCTAGTCGAGCCGCTGTCACGGCCAAGGAGGGAACATTCTGACCTAGCGTGACTCGCTGCTCTCGCGCCAGATGACAGGTATCGGCGAGCGCGCCGAGATGCGTACCCCGTCAACATAGGTTCCGTTCGTCGAGCCCATGTCTTCGAGTGTGAACTGGCGTTATATTGATAGAGGCGGCAGTGCTGGCCGGAGACCATGGGATGGCTGACCACGATGTCGCAGGCACTTATCGCTTCCAATCAGCCAGGAAGCCAAGAGCTACGGCGCAGAAGATGGCATGGATCACCCCGAGTGCGAGCCATCGTACAAGACCTCTGCATTGGGAACAAGACGAACCCAAGCGCCTAAGTGAAGCCCATCCGTGCTATGCAGGAATAGGACAAGAGAGCAGGATTCGAACCAGAGTAAAAGACTACCGCGGATTGAGCCTTATGATTTGCAAGCTAACTCCTGCCGTTGCTCTTAACTCTCTTGACCCTTAAAAACGTGCAGCGCATAATGGCGCGAATGGGTGGACCTCGTTTATCTAGCCTTTCCATTTCATCGCCCCCAGACTTTGTAAGGCGCCCAGGTACGCCTCAGCTCTCGCGTCTAATCATCTCCACAGGAGTCGCATTGTGAGCCAGGAAACCAATCGGCGGATGGGCGATTACGAAATTCTCGGAGAGCTGGGCAGCGGCGGCATGGGCAGCGTCTACCGCGTCCGCAACGTTCTCTCCGATCGCATCGAGGCCATGAAGGTTTTGTTGCCCGATCTGGCCGGACGCCAGGAACTGGCGGCGCGGTTCCTGCGCGAGATCAAGGTACTCGCCAGTCTCGAACCATCCCAACATCGCCCAGCTGCGCACCGCCGTGACCATCGACAATCAACTGGTCATGATCATGGAGTTGGTCGAGGGCACCATCCTGGCGGAACGCATCGAGCGCGGCCCCATCGCGCCATCGGCGATGCGCTGAACTATACCGACCAGGTGCTGAATGCGCTCAGCTATGCCCATCAGCAGCATGTGATTCATCGCGACATCAAGCCGGCGAACATGATGCTGACGCCGCAAGGCGTGGTGAAGCTCATGGACTTCGGTATCGCGCGTACCGAAGCGGATGCGGGGCTGACCATGACCGGCGCCACGCTGGGCTCGCTCAGCTACATGTCGCCCGAGCAGACTATGGGGCAGGGCGCCGATGCGCGCTCGGACCTGTACTCGGTCGGCATTTCACTGTACGAAATGGTGACCGGCCAGCGTCCTTTCCAAGGCGACAGCGATTTCTCCATCATGGCTGCGCAAGTCAAAGAGGCTGCCGCAGGCCGCCCATCGAGTTGCAGCCTGGACTGCCAGCCGCTCTCAACGAAATCATCCTCATGGCCATGGCAAAGGATCCCGGACAACGATTTCAGTCCGCCGACGCTTTCCGCAATGCTCTGCACAATGTTCGCGGCGCCACCCCAATTCCTGTGCACGGCGGCACTGTGCTGGAGACGCCGGTACCGCCGACGCTTCGCAACACCGCAACTGCATCGGCGGCATCCATGTCGCCTTCAATGACGGCGCCCCTATCCAGCGCCAGCGGCACGCCCCGGCCAAGCGCCTCCATGCCGACCATGCTTGACGCGAAAGTTACGCCGAGGCCGAGTGTTTCGACGGGCACCATGCTGGACGCCAGAGTTACTCCCGCGGGATTAACGCCGCCACCTCCGGCGTCGCAAGCTTCCGGCAATCGCGGGCTGTACATGGTACTAGGCGCGGTGCTGGCAATAGCGGCGTTAGCTTTTGCTGCATACTATTTGCCCCGGCATTACAGCACGGAAGCCACCACCACGAAGACCGGAACTACACCTCCGGCTGCCTTGAGTAAGCCGGTTCAAACCCCGGTTAAACCTGTAACGTCGAAGGCGACACAAACCTCCAACCAGCATGACCTGGAACTCCGGCAGGCGCAGGCAGCAGCCAATGCTGCGGCCATCAAAGCTTCCGCCCAAACCCGCATCGCCTCCGGCACGATGAAACCTTTAACGCAGCCCGGCGATTCGGGCGTCAACGTTTCTTCTTCGCCGGCACCTGCTCCGGCCAGCGCCGCCCAACTGGACGAACTGGAGCACCAGATCGACCAGCTTTCATCGCGGGCCGTGGCCGTGAACAACAGCCTGGACATCATGCAGGAGCAGCAGCATCGGCAGGGCGTAGGTATGCGAGGCGACATGGTCACGCGCCAGGCAAGCATGAAAAATAACCTGGCAAAGGCGCAGGATGCGTTACAGCATGGCGACGCTTCGCGGGCTCAACGCTATGCCGACCTCACGCAAGGCGATCTTGCGGTTCTGGAAAACTTCCTCGGCCGATAAGGCACTGCTACCGGATTTCTCCAGGTTGTCAAGCAGAGGCAACTGGACGGTTTCGTTCGCACTGTCCTATCGCTTGCTACAACTCCGCGCCTGTCAGTTGGCTGGGAGCTCTGGAAGCTTGAGCGGGCACCCATAATCTCTGATATGCGCAGCCTGGCGTTTTGCAGCATCTTCCGGCTGAAAGACAGCTTGGAATAGCAATTGACCGCCATCCGCAAGCAACCTATTATCAGGGGTTTTGACGGCTTCGTCATGATCGACACGCTCATTTCGCACTATCGCATCCTCGCCAAACTGGGCGGGGGCGGGATGGGTGTGGTTTACAAGGCCGAGGATACACGACCTCCACCGCTTTGTTGCCCTAAAATTCCTGCCTGACGATCTGGCGCTTGATCCAGTGGCGCTGGAGCGCTTTCGATGGGAAGCTCGCGCGGCTTCGGCGCTGAATCACCCCAACATCTGCACCATTCACGAAATCGGAACCCATGAGGGACGCCCGTTCATCGTCATGGAGTTCCTGGATGGCACGACTCTGAAGGACCGCATAGCCGGAAAACCCCTCGATATCGAATCGATTCTAGACCTTGGAGCCGAGATCGCCGACGCCCTGGATGCAGCGCATGGCCAAGGCATCATCCATCGCGACATCAAGCCGGCCAACATCTTCGTCACTCGGCGCGGACACGCCAAGATTCTCGACTTCGGACTAGCGAAGGCGACTTTTGAAGTCGCTGCCAAAGCGGCGACGGCCACGGGAATGACTACGTCTGACCTGGGGAATCTGACAACTCCAGGAACCGTTCCCGGGACGCTGGCTTACATGTCTCCGGAGCAATTGAGCGGCAAAGAACTGGACCCGCGTACCGACCTGTTTTCCTTTGGGGCAGTGCTGTACGAAATGGCGACTGGCAGAACGCCTTTTCCCGGCACCAGTTCGGCCGAGATTTGCACTGGTATTTTGCGCGATCAACCAGAGTCGCTGTCGCGAATCAATCCGGAAGTGCCGCCCGAATTGGAAGCAGTTATCTGCAAGGCCTTGGAGAAAGATCGCAGCTTGCGTTACCAGCATGCAAGCGAAATCCGCAGCGACATGCTGCGCATGCGGAGGGACAGCGGAGCCCATAGGATTTCCGCGACGCAACCTCTTGTTCTGGATAAACCAAAGTGGCCGAAAGTGGCGTTGGTAGCGCTGATCGCGGCCGGCTTATCTGCGGGTGTGGTTGCCGTCGGCATGAAGTATCTTCCTCGCGGAAGCAAGTTCTACGAAAAAGACACCATCGTTCGTGGCTGATTTCGACAATCGAACCGGGGAGAGTGACTGGGATTCCACCTTGAAACTAGCTCTGACCAACGACCTGGAAAACTCCAAGTATCTCAACGTGCTTCCTGATCAGACGGTCAGCGAGACGCTCAAGATGATGAAGCGTCAGCCGGATGAGCATCTGACCAAAGAACTGGCGACCCAAGTCTGCCTGCGAAACGGGAAGAAGGCGCTGCTGACAGGTTCGATTGCCAAGGTGGGCGAACGATACCATCTCGACCTGAGAGCCGTAAACTTGTGCCACCGGAAGGGCCCTGGCAAGCGCGGATGCCGATGCCGACAGTAAGGAACAAGTAATAGCGGCGCTCAAGGGCGCCAGTAACGAACTGCGGCAGAAGCTCGGCGAATCATTGGCGTCGGTGCAAAGCGACAGCACTCCACTTCCCCCAACTACCAGCGCTTCCCTCGAAGCGACCAAAGCGTATGCTCATTGGCCTGAAGATGAAGGCCGCACAGGGCTCCGAGGCCGCAGTGCCTTTTTTCAAACGGGCCGTCGAACTTGATCCTGAATTTGCCGAAGCCTATGCTGCTCTGGCCGCGGCCTACAGTGATTTGGGCGAAGATTCACTCTGGGCCGAGAACTCCCGCAAAGCTTACGAGCTTCGGGACCATGTCAGCAGTCAACGTGAGAGATTTCATATCGAGACCGAGTATTACGATTCCGTGACCGGCGAGATGGAAAAGGCAAATCAAATCTACCTGGAATGGATTCAGATCTATCCCGACGACCACCGGCCATACCAGAACCTCGGATTGAACTACTGCAATGCAGGCCAGTATGACAAGGCAATAGAAGAAGTAAACATTGTCCGGAAACTCCAGCCGAACAATGTCAATGGATTTGCCGCGCTGATGGGCGACTACCTTGCCCTTGACCAGCTTGAGAACGCGAACAATATTTTTGAACAGGCACAAAAACAAAAGCTTGAGCATAGCGTCCTCGCTCTTTACCGCTACTACACTGCTTTTCTTGCAGAGTGATGGCGAGACCATGCAAAAGCAGCTGGCATGGGCTACAGGGAAACCGGGAGCCGAGGACGCGCTGCTCTCAGCGGAATCGGACACTGAGGCATTCTCTGGACGATTCGATGCGCGCGCGAAGTCTTACCAAGCGAGCGGCACAGTCGGCGAAGAATGCGGATACGGCGGAGGCCGCTGCCGGATGGATGGCCAATGCAGCGCTGCGCGAAGCAGAAGTCGGGAACAGTGCTCAGGCGCGAGAGCTTGCCGCTGACACGCTGGATTTAAGCCGCGGCAGTGATGTCGCGGTCCAGGTTGCGCTGGCCTTGGCACGGGCTGGACAAGCAGCACAAGCCGAAAAAATCGCAGCGACGCTCGATACAGAACGGCCACGCAGCACCATGGTGCAGAACTATTGGCTTCCCACCATTCGAGCTGCCATCGAGCTGCAGAATAAAAATCCCAACAAAGCTCTCGAGCTGCTGGATGAAACCACCCCTTACGAATTGGGAGTAGCGTTTGCAAGGACATATGTACCCTGCCTATCTTCGCGGCGAGGCCTATCTGAAGTTAGGGCGCGGGCACGAGGCTGCCGCGAGAGTTTCAGAAGATCCTGGATCATCGCGGTGTGGTGGTGAACTTTGTAACTGGCGCCTTGGCGCGGCTTCAACTGGCGCGTGCTGCCGCCGTGAGCGGTGATACAGCGTCTGCGCGCAAGCACTACGAAGACTTCCTGGGATTGTGGAAGGACGCCGATGCCGATCTACCTATCCTCACCGCCGCCCGGGCCGAACTCAAGCGTCTGAACTAGCTTTCGTCCATTCGGCTGCAAAAACACGAATCGACGTCCGTTCGTTTACCGCTGTGCTTGCGGTCTGGACAAGGCACCAACCGGCTCAACATCGAGCTCAAGGCTCCAGCGTCAAGCGCGGATTGCGAGGGTTGATGTGAATTCTCTCGGGGCGTCGCGTAGCCTGAGCCGGCGGTTCGTCGACCGGTTTCTGCTCCTCGACCTGAGGCGCTGCGGTCTGGTGGCGTGGCGCTCCGGCATACGGCCTGATTAGATTCTGGCCGGCCACCGGGCTTACGGCCATTACCGTTGGGCCGTGATACGAGGCGAGCTGAGTGAGCAGCGGAGCCTGGCCATTCACGATGTGGCTGGCGTCAAAAATCTGGATTGCCTCGTCTCCCGTAACATACAATTGGTTGCCGTCAGGCGAGACCGCAATCACCTTGTTGCCAGTGCCATAAGTAAGATCTGTCGCGATCCCCAGCACAGAGTAGTTATTATGTTGCCGGTCGAAGTTGAAGATCCAGATCTTATTAGCCACGGCTGTCGAAGCAATGTAGTCATAGGCGAACAGCCGATTGCCGACGATCGCGTAGGAATACAACAGATGGTGTTGGGATCGTCATCCGCCACGATCGTAGTAACGGGTGCGGGATTCAGAGGATTGGCGCTGATGTCGAAGACCTTGATGCCGCCGGAGCCGTTCGCGGCGTAGAAAAGCAACAGCAGCGAGGCACCGTCAGGCGAAACGTAAACATCGAATTGCTGATCGGAAACCCCTAGCGTGCTGGTGGCCAGCACGACCGTATTGCCACCATGCACGACATCGAAAATGTCGATCGAGGACGCGCCGGTGGCGGCATCGAAGACGTTGACATAGACGTACTTGCCGTCCGGCGTCGCTGCTCCTGAAAAAGGGAAGTAGACGTCTGTTCCCAAGTTCCCGGCAAGCGTCTTAATTATCGTGTTGAATGTCGGCGACGACGGGTCACTGTCAATCATGCTCACCGTGATGTCCTGGTACCCGGTCCACTCATACATCACTGATTTGCCGGTGGCGGGATTCACCGAGCGATCCATGGACTTGTAGATGGAAAGCCGGTTGCCCGTAGTCTGGATGGCGGTTTCGGTCTCGGTCGCCACGTTCAATCCGAGCAGGTAGGGCGCGTGCGGCGCATAGCGATAACCGTTGCTGGGCGTATACACGTCGGCGCCCCCGGCGTTAAAAGCGCACCCCCACAGAATAGCCGGTGGATTAAGGGCTGCGTTTACCATTGCCCGCTGGTTCGGGTCGTACAGCGACACCGAGCCGTCTACCGAGTTGACCGCGGCGATCTGGTACCTGCTATTGAAAGCTGGATTCGCCTGAATATTCACCGCGCCCGGCAAAACCCCGCTCAGGTATTGGCGCGACGGCGGACCTTCAGGATTGGGATTCGTGACAAGAACGTCCTGATGTGGCCCGGCCGGGGCGTTCACCGGGAGGGTGATCTCCAGATCTCTTGGGCTATTCACCGTTGCAGCGATCGGCAGCATGTTGCCAATCCGCACCATCGTGCCCGGCTGGAAATTGTCTCCGAAAATGCGCAAGGTGTTGGCGGTGTTGTTGACCGTCCGTCCACTCACGGAGCGAACCGTGGGCGCAAGCGGCGCCATGGTGGTGGAGACGGTTGCGATCGCCAATCCATTCGTCTGCGCCCCGTTGGCAACCGTCGTAGTCGCAAGGATGGCCTGGCTGGGATTAATCAACATCTGTGCGGCATCGATAACGATTACATTGGGCTGCGGGCTTTGGCCCGAATGAAATCCCGATACAACCAGCCTGCTGCCTGAGGAATTCACTGCCAATCCCGAGTCACCTAAGAAGTAAGCTGAGAGGCCGACCTCGGTCTGCGGTAGAAGTTTCCCGAACGTTGGCGATCCGGGATTGAGGTCGATCACGACCGCCGCAAAATTGAATTGCGGATCAAGCCCTGCCAGATAGCCGTAAGAGGAAGCGGAAGTCGGAGAGATGGCGATGCTTAACGGATCGTAAGTGATGGCATTGTCCACAGCCAGCGAATTGGTTGTCGTGTTGATATAAAGCAGGTGGTAACTTCCATCCGCCGATTCCGTCTCCGCCATCACTACATACTGACCATCGGGGGTGGCCGCTGCATTCGGTTGGGTTCCAGAGGAGTAGATTGGGCCATCGAAATAGCCGGCCGGAATGGGAATGGGGCTGGCCTGGAAGCTCTGTAGATCGACCACGGCAGCCGTCGGAGTATCCGGATCGGTGTTTTGCGGCGCCAGGTAAACCTTTTGTCCAACCACGACAACCGATCCGAGTGGAATTTGAGTGCCGCCAATTCCCAGCACCGTATCCAGTCGTACCTGATGTACCAGTTGCAAACTGGCAGCATCGATAACATCGAGTGCGTCCACATAATTGGGAGCTACATAGATGTTGTCGATAGTGAGGAGATATCTTCCGTCCGGGGTAAAGACCAGCGGTCCTGAGACGTAGTAACTAAGATCGTGCAGTATCTCGCGTTGCACAGCGAGATCGATCACTGAAACCCCATAGCCGCCATTTGAGGTGAACGCCAAGCGCGGGTTGGGACCAGCCGTCACATAGCTTTTGCCTAAGCCGGCAGTCGTCGTCTCGATAAGATTATTGGTAGCCAGATTGTAGGCGCTGAGGCTGCCGTCGGCAGCCGTCACTAGATAGGCTTCCTGTGCCGCGGCTAAGGGGAGCAGAACAAGGAAGCAGACAGCGGCCAGAGCGACCCCGATCCTGGACCGGGTCGTGCGGTAGACGATTGGCGAAAGCATGGTACGCCTCCAATTCTCAGCGATTCCCGCAAATACAAGTTGCGTCGAGCGGTCCGCGTCTCGCAGTAAAACTTGCGCGCACTTCTAAATTCCAAACCACGGTTTCGTCTGCCACGCTCATGGAGCGAAGTAACTGGAGATATCCAGTAGCAACTGCGTCAGTGCGGAAGCGTAGGCATCAATCGAACCGTTGCTGGTCGGCACGATCGCCATGTTCGAGGTGACGGAGCCGTCGGGGGCATTCAACGTCGAGACCACGGGCTGATTCTCGCCATCTGGCCATAGAGTCAGATAGCCGAGGGATCCCGGCGGAACTACCGTCGCGTTGAAGACAAAAGCTTGAGCGTTGTTCGGTGGGGCGCACATGCTAAAGGCAGCGTTAACCGTCAGGTTGCCCTGAAAGGGTTGCCCGTTGCCCACATTGCGCGTGTCGAGCACGCGGCACGGCGCGGCCGTGTACAGCGACAGGCCGTTGGGGCCTTGCGCAGCGAAGTAGCCATTGATGTCGATCAGCAGATCGGTGTCGTCGTTGGGATATACCGCTATGGCGCCGTTCGTTCCTGCCGGCACCACAGCCGCGTTGGCCACGTTAGTTCCGGTCGGATTATTCAAGGTTGAGACCGTGGGCTGCGGCTGTCCCACAGGCCACACGGTGAGATACCCCAGACGTTGTCGAGCAGGATGGGCCAGGGCCGTCACATTGAGCGAGTAGGCAGACGGAGAAACGCCATTGGGAATACAAGAGCTCTCGAGGATTGGGAAGTCGCGCTCCTGACTGCCGGTCAGGAAGGGCCCACCCAGATCACCATTTGGATTGCGCGTGTCGGCCACGCGGCAGGGTGTCAGAGGATAAAAAGCCAGCGTCGAGCCGGTTGGTGCGGCGAAATAGCCGTCGATGTCGAGAATGACATTGGTCGTGTCGGTCACGTAGACGCTGACCGCACCGTTTGGCGTGCCGGCGGGGATAATGGTGGCGTTGGCTTTGGTGCGTCCATCGCGCGAATTCATGGTCGATACGAGGGGCTGGCTCTGCCCCGTCGGCCAGATGGTCAGGTAGCCAAGATGCCCGGTGGTGACGACCGTGACATTGAGCGAGTAGGCGACCGCGTTCGCCGGAATGCCGCACGGATTGCCAGCCTGGGACAGCGGAAACGAGCGGGCGGTGCCGCCTGCGATGGCGGGACCTCCGAAGGTTCCGTTGGGATTGCGGGTGTCGACGACGCGACACGGGGTGAGTGCCAGGAACTGCGATGGCGCGGGTGGTGAGATGGGTAAGATCCCAAACACCGTGCCGCCGCCGAACGCTCCGCCACTCACGGTGGTGCCGTCGAGTTTGCCAGTGCTATCGATAATCAAGGCAGCCTTAGGCTGCTGACCGTCGTTCGGGCTAAATCCGAAGTTGTACACCGGCGCTTCCCGGCAGCATCGATTCTCATTGAGCGACAGCTCGAAGACCATGCCGTCGGAATAAAGCCCGCCACTTGCCGTGGTGCCATAGAGGTTGCCGAAACTATCAAGAACCAGCCCAGCGTAAGGATTTTTTCCGTCAGAGCCGGCGCCGAAGCTATGCAGGAACGTTTCCGTCCAGCTTTCACCACTCAACGACACTTCGAAGGCGGTGCCGCCGCCATTGGCTCCGCCGTTCACAGTTGTGCCGTAAAGGTTGCCGGCAGCGTCAAAAATCACCCCACCGTACGGGTTCGTTCCGTCACCGCTACCGCCGAAGTTATACACGGGTGCTTCGCGGCAGCATCTGCCGTTCTGAGGTGACAGCTCGTAGATTGTGCCTCCGGAATTCGTTCCGCCGTTCGCGGTCGTACCGTACAGGTTGCCGGCGGTGTCAAAGACCAGCCCGGATTGTGGGTTCTTACCGTCGTCAGCGCCGCTGCCGAAGTTGTACACCGGCGCTTCGCGGCAGCACCTGCCGTTAGCGGGCGTCAGCTCAAACGCGGTACCGGCGCCGAACGCTCCGCCGTTCGCGGTCGTGCCATACAGGTTGCTGGCGGTGTCGAAGACCAGTCCCGATTGTGGATTCCGGCCGTCGTCGGTGCCGCTGCCGAAGTTGTACAGCACGGTCTCCGTGCCGTTCGGAGCAATTTCGAATGCGATTCCATCGTTGTAAATTCCGCCCGCTGACGTGGTGCCATACAGGTTGCCGGCGTGATCGATGACCAAGTTCCCAAGCGGGGTCTGGCCATCATTGCCACTGCCAAAGTTGTGCAGAACCGTCTCGGCACCGCCGGACGCCGCCACCTTAAAGACCGTGCCCTTGCCATACAGTCCATTCGTGGAAGTGGTGCCATACAGATTGCCGGCGGTATCGGCAACCAATCCCCCAACTGGGTTTTGCCCGTCGTTACCGTTACCGAAGTTGTGAGCCACCAGGTCCTGCTGGCCGGTGAAGCTGGCACTGACAGCCTGATCCTGCGTCATGTTGACGGTGCAGGGAGCGGTGCCAGAGCAGCCTCCTCCGCTCCAGGCGGAAAATGTGTTTCCCGCGCTGGCCGTGGCCGTCAGAACCACTTGCGTCCCGCCGGCGTAGGTGTGACTGCACGTGCCCGGGCAGTTGATGATGCCGTCATTGCTGGTCACAGTGCCGTTGCCGCTGATGGACACGGTCAGGTTGAAAAAGCTCGGCAGCCGGGTAAAGGTAGCCGTGACGGACTGGGCCTGGGACATGGTGACATTGCAGGAACCGGTGCCGCTGCAAGCTCCTCCCCAGCTCGTAAAACTCCAACCTGCAGCCGGCGTGGCGTTAAGAGTGACGGGTGTGCCTGCGGGATATGAATTCACGCAGGTGCTGGGGCAGCTAATACCGCCGTCCACGCTGGCGACGGTTCCGCTACCGCTGGTCGACACCGTTAGTTGAAAGACCTGCTGGGTGAACGTGGCCGTGGCCGACATGTTCTGGGTCATGGTTATGTTGCACGGCCCGGTCCCGCTGCAAGCCCCGCCCCAGTTCGTAAAATTCCACCCTGTTGCCGCCGAGGCATTGAGCGTTACCACCGCATTGGCCGCATAAACATAGCTGCACACGCTGGTGCAATTGACGATTCCATCTGTGCTGGTTACGGTGCCGCTGCCGCTGACAGATACGGTCAAGGTGTAGGAGGACGCCGCGAGTTTGAAGACGGTGCCATCGTTATTGGCGCCTCCCTGGTAAGTCGTTCCGTAAAAGTTCCCGTCGCCGGCTTGAACCAGGCCGCCATCGGGGTACTGCCCGTCCGGGCAGTTCGTCAGGGTGCAAAACGTATACAGCGTGGCGAAGGAGCTGCCGGTTGAGTTGGTCTTGAAGATCGTTCCGGCGTTATTAGCGCTGCCCCCGGCTTTCGTCGTTCCGTAGAAGTTTCCGTCAGCGGCTAGTAAAAGCCCGGCATAAGGGTTAGCGCCGTCCGGACCGGTAAAGGTGTGAATCGTATTCACTACGCGCGTGGAAAGGACGAATTGGAACACCGTTCCACGATTGCCCCCGGTGCCGCCATTGTAGGTAGTTCCGTAGAAGTTTCCATCGGCGCCTTGCACCAGCCCGGCGTTGGGGATCTGACCATCCGCACAGCCACTGAGTTGACAAAAGTTATAGAGCGTAGCGAATGTACCGGTCGTAGTCACGCTGAAAATCGTTCCCGGACTCTCGTCACCCGAGCCGCTGCTGGTTCCGTAAAGGTTTCCGTCAGTGGCTGACACCAGTCCGGCATAAGGGGCCGAGCCGTCTGAGCCGCCGGCAAAGCTGTGGAGTGGAGTCACTGAGCCTGTCGGAGTGATCTGGAATACGGTTCCAAACTCGATTCCTCCCGCCAGGGTTGTGCCGTAGAAATTCCCGTCTGGGCCTAACGCTAGCGGAGCATACGGGTTCGCTCCGTCCGTGCCGCCAGCAAAGCTGTAGAGAGTGGTAAGAACACCGGTCAAAGTGATCTTGAAGACCGTTCCATCATTGTTGGCTCCGCCCGAGGAGGTTGTCCCATAGAAGTTCCCATCCGTGCCTCGCACCAGCCCCGCCACGGGGAACGCGCCATCCGTGCCTCCGCCGCCAAAATTGTGAAGGGTGGTCAATACACCTGCCGTAGTGACGCTGAAGACGGTTCCTGAATTGTGCGCACCGCCGCTATAGGTGGTCCCGTACAGGTTGCCATCACTTCCCTGAACCAGAGCCATTAAATAAGGATTGGCGCCGTTGACACCGTTGAAACTGGTCAGAGTTGAGAGGGTTTGTGCCGGCAAGGCAACGGCCGCGCTGGCACAGAACGCGAGCGCCAGGCAGTTAGCCCTGAATCGCCGTGTGGAATTCGCGTAACTACCGCGTTGTTCACATCTCTTGGCATTAGTTCGCATTGGGAACTGTTTTTCCTCGCTGTAATCCGTAGTTGCTAGCGCACGAGCATGGTCAGCATTGCCTCATTTGAAGCCGGGAAATCCTGCAATTTGCCACGATCAAGGTTCCAGCATCAAGCGCCGATTTCCGCGGGTAGGATGCGTGTTCTCTATGTCTCGCAAAGCTTTTGGCGGCTGTGGTTCGTTGACAGGTTTGTCATCAACACGTGACGTCGTCCTAGTATCCTTGCGCGGCGGTTGAGCAAACGGCCTACGCACCAGACCTTGTTCCGGTGCCGGGCTTACAGCCAGCACGGCTGGCCCGTGATATGAGGCGACTTGGGTAATCAGCGGAGCCTGGCCATTCACGATCTGGCTAGCATCGAAAATCGAGATAGACTCGTCCCCCGAAACGAACAGCTGGCTGCCGTCCGGCGACACCGCAATCACCTTGTTGCCATACGTACTACCCTGCTCTTGCGCGTAACCCAGCACGCTGTAGTTATTGTGTTGCCGGTCGAAATTGTAGATCCACACAACGTTTAGTATGGGAGCGTCGATGTAGTCGTAGGCAAACAGCCGATTACCTGCGATCACATAGGAATACAGGAGTCCGACGTATGGATCGTCGTTACCCAGAATGCTGGTGACGGGGGTTGGATTCAGAGGGTTCGCGCTGATATCAAAGACTTCGATACCGCCTGCGCCACTCGAAGCAGCGAAGCCCAACAGCAAGGAGGCGCCGTCTGGCGAAACATACATGTTCTGCTGTTGATCGGTAACTCCCAGTGAGCTTGTCGACAGCACGACCGGGTTGCCGCCGTGTACAACGTCGAAGATGTCGATGGTGGAGGTACCCGTACTAGCGTCGTATACATTGACATAGACGTATTTGCCGTCCGGCGTTGACGCGCCCGAGAACGGCGCATAGTAGTCCGAACCCAAGTTGCCCGCCAGCGTTTTGATCACGGTGTTGAATGTCGGTGAAGACGGGTCGGCGTCAATCATGCTTACCGTAATGTCGGAAGTACCGGCCCACTCATAAACCACCGACTTGCCGGTTGCGGGATTCACCGAAGCATCCAACGATTTGTTGCCGAAGAGCCGGTTGCCGGCAGCCGTGATGACTGTTTCCTCATTACTAGCCACGTTCAAATCAACTACCTGCGGCTTGCGCGGGGTATACCAAAATCCACGACTCGCGCCATAGACATCCGTACCTCCGGCGTTAAAGGCGCAACTCGCAGGAACATTCGCCGGCGTATGCAGGCTTACATTGACCATCGCCCGCTGGCTCGATTCGTACAGCGAGACCGAGCCATCTTGCACGTTGCACGCAGCGAACTGATATCGAGTACTGTAAGCAGGGTTCAGCTGGATGTTCACCTCGTCTCGCAGAATTCCGCTCAGGTACTGCCGTGAAGGCGGACCGGAGAGATTGGGGTTGGTGACCAGAACGTCCTGGTTTGGTCCGGCCGGAGCGTTCGCCGGGAGGGTTATTTCCAGATCTCTAGGGCTGTTCACTGTGGCGGCTATCGGCAGCATGCTCCCGATCCGAACCATCGCACCCGGCTGAAAATTGGCTCCGAAGATGTGCAACGTATTCGCGGTATTGTTGACGGTCCGTCCGCTCACGGAGTGAACGGCAGGTGCGAGCGGTGGCATCGTGGTGGAGATGGTCGCGACCGTCAGTCCATTCGTCTGCGTTCCATTAGCAACAGTAGTGGTGGCGACGATAGCCTGATCGGGGTTCGTGAGCATCTGGCCGGTATCGATAACAATTACGTTCGGCTGAGGACTTTGGCCCGCCTGAAATCCTGATATCAAAAGCCGACTGCCTGAGGCATTCACCGCCAATCCCGACTCACTGGGGAAGTGCGCGGATAGGTCCACCTCGGTTTGCGGTAGAAGTTGCCCGAAGGTCGGCGATCCCGGATTGAGGTCGATCACGACCGCCGCAAAATCGCCCTGAGGATCAAGCGCCGCCAGATAGCCGTACGAGGAATTGGACGATGGAGAAATCGCGATCCCCAACGGATCGTAGGTAATTGTATTGTCCATCGCCAGAGAATTGTTAGTCGTGTTGATGAACAGCAGGTGATAGGTGGAATCGGGCGACGTTTCCAACATCACGACATACTGGCCGTCGGGTGTGAGGGCTGCGTTGGGCGGATAGCCGGCCAAGCCTTGACCATCGAACGAGCCTAGCGGAATCGGAATGGCGCTGGCCTGAAAAGTCTGCAGATCGACCACCGCCATCCTTGGACTGGTCCCATCGGGAGCTTCAGGTGCAATATACGCTTTGTGCCCCACGACTACGATAGAGCCCACGGGGTAGGTAAACGCGGCACTTCCTAAGACCGACTCCAGTGAGATTTGATGAAGTAACTGCATACTGGCAGCGTCGAAGACATCGAGCGCCACCGGAAAATCGGGAGGTTGATTGGCGGTATCGAACGAGAGTAGATACTGGCCATCAGGGGTAAAGACCAGCCGGCCGCCCGCGACATAATAGGCGTACGTGTGCTGTAGTTCGCGTTGAATGGCGAGATCGATCACCGAGATGTAGTTTCCTGTCGCGATAAATGCCAGTCGCTGGTTGGGACCGATCGTGATGTTGCCTTTACCCAGACCGGCGGTGGTCGTCTCGATAAGGCTATTGGTGGCCAGGTTGTAGGCGCTCAAGCTGCCATCAACTGCCGATACCAGATAGGATTCTTGCGCCATCGCTCCGCACTGCAGCACAACTAGAGCGAACACTGCCGCCAGAAAATTCAATATCACAGGCCGGATCTTGCTATAGACGATTGGCGAACGCATGGGACAACTCCCTCTTCTCAGCAATTCCTGCGATTACATCCGCGTCGGGCGATGCGTGCCTCAAATAACGCTGGCCCGCACCGAAGAATTTCAAGTTGACATTCTTCTATTGCTCTTTATGGAGCGAAGTAACTGGAGATATCCAGGATCAACTGGGTCAGCGCTGAGGCGAAAGCATCGATGGAACCGTTGCTGGTGGGCACGATCGCCATGTTGGACGCGATCGAGCCGTCGATGGCATTCAGCGTTGACACCACTGGCTGCTGCTCGCCATCAGGCCAAAGCGTAAGAAAACCGAGCGCCCCCGGCGGTACCACCGTGGCGTTGAATACGTAAGCCTGAGCATTGGCCGGCGGGCTACAGGGACTGTCGATGACATCGACGGTCAGCTCCCCGCTAAACGGCTGGCCGTTTCCTACGTTGCGCGTGTCGATGACGCGGCAAGGCGCTATGGGATGGAGTGAGAGTCCACCCGCGGCCGGAGCGCCAAAGTATCCGTTGATGTCGATGAGGAGATCGGTGTCGTCGTTGGGGAAAACGGCAACGGCCCCGCTGGTGCCGGCGGGCACGATGGCGGCGTTGGCCACGGTCGTCCCTGTGGGGTTATTGAGTGTAGAGACGACGGGCTGCGGCACTCCCACCGGCCAGACCGTGAGATAGCCCAAGCGCTGATGAGCCGGATGAGGCACGGCCGTAACGTTGAAGGAGTACGCCACAGGCGTCACGCCCGAGGGTATGCAGGTGCTTTCGAGAATGGGAAAATCCCGCTCCTGATTGCCTTGCAGGAAAGGACCGCCGAGGTCGCCGTTCTGGTGGCGGGTATCTACGATACGGCAGGGCGGCAGCGGATAGAACGCCAGGCTCGAGTTGTTGGCTGGCGCGAAGTATCCGTCGATGTCGATGATCACGTTCGTCGTCTGGGTGACATAAATGCTGACGCCCGCGTCAACTCCGGCGGGCACGATGGCGGCGTTGGCCTTGGTTCGGCCATCGGGCGAGTTCATCAGCGAACCCAAGGGTTGCAGCTCACCTTGAGGCCAGAGCGTGAGATACCCAAGCCGTCCCATGGGAACAACGGTTACATTCAGCGCATAGGCCGCGGCGGTAGCGGGAATGTCGCATGGCCCCTGGGGAATCGGGAAGTTGCGGACCGTGCCGCCTGCTATGGGCGGTCCGCCAAAGGTCCCGTCCGCGCCCCTGGTATCGACCACACGGCAGGGCGCTATGCTGATCAGTTGCAAGCTGGCAGCGCCACCGATCACGGAGACTGTGTTGTCTAGAATGTTGGTCACATAGATGTTGCTGGTGAGTGATTTGACCGCAGGATTGCCCGGGCCATCGCCGACAGCAATGGGCACGATGGAGTTGTTGGTGCCATCAATTGCGCTTACATTGCCGGCGCTGGAGCAACTCGGATCGGTGCCACAGTAGTTGGGAACATAAATCTTGTTCCCGGACGTATCCACGGCCACATTCCAGGGCGCGTACCCGGTCGTTACCTCGCTGGTGGTGTTATTTGTGCCGTCGATGATGGTGACCGTGCCCATGCTTACGCAAGTAGCGTCATCGCCACAGAAATTCGGGACGTAGATCTTGTTGTTACCCGAATCAGCAGCCAGGTTGTAAGGGAAGAACCCTACGTTGATCGTCGCAGTATTGTTGGTGACGCCATCAATTGCAGTAACCGTGCCGGCGCTACCGCAGGAGAGATCGTTGCCGCAATTGTTCGCTGCGTAGATCTTGTCGGTTACGGAGTTAATGTCTACAAACAGCGGGGAGTAGCCTGCCAGCACCGTAGCGGTACTGTTGTTGATGCCGTTAATGACAGTGACCGTTCCAACGCTGCCGCAGCTGCCATCGTTGCCACACTCATTGGCCACATAGATCTTGTTCGTGGTCGCATTCACCGCTAGGCTTACCGGATACCAGCCAACCGCAACAGTCGTGGTCTGATTGCTGGTGCCGTCGATGACGGTCACTGTTCCCGCGCTGGTGCAAGTGGAATCAGTGCCGCACCTATTCGCCACGTAAATCTTGTTGGTGGTGGAGTTCACCGCCAGCGCATATGGAAAATAGCCGACATTGACGGTCGTGGTGTTGTTGGTGACGCCATCAATGACCGTAACCGTGCCGGTGCTGGCGCAATTGACGTCGCCGCCGCAGTTGTTCGCCACATAGATCTTATTGGTTGTCGGGTTAATGGCCACCGCGATCGGAAACACTCCCACATTAACCGTGGCGGTGGTGTTCGTAGCTCCATCAATCACGGTTACGGTTCCCGGGCTGGGGCAAGGCGTCTGGTTGCAGGTGAGGTTGCTTACATAAATCTTGTTCGAGCTTTGATTGACCGCAATACCGAACGGCTGTATGCCAGTCGGCAGCGTCGCCGTGACCACCTGCCCAAACATCGGCACCGTTAAAACCAACAGAAAAGGACAGAGAATCCAGGAAAGTCTGGTGGACGAAGTCGGCATCGTGTGCTCCTGGGTGGCTGATTGCGGCGAATGGTAGCATGACCCTGCTTCCGTAGCAATCGGAACGAGATAAATTTCTATAGATGGAGTAGAAAGCGATAGCTTTCGCCATCGCGGGGGCTCCACTCCAACCGACGGCAGCTTCTTCCCCAGACTGGATTGTCTTCGCCTAACATCCTTGGAGATAGATTGATAGAGACTAATTAGCCTTGCGCTTCTGCTGCCCTTGTTGGCGCAGGCGTGACTATTGCTGGCCCACTTTCGTCGCAGTCGCATTAAGTCTTGGGATACTTACCGAGCTCCTACCGGCGGAACCTCGTACTTTACCTGGTTGTAGCTGAAATAGGTCAGTCTCGTGGCACTTACAGGGCGATAGGTCGAGAGTAGGCTAGTGGGTCGCCAGCTTTCGGATCTGTATGCGCTTTTTCTATTGACACTGGATGCAACCTACTGCAATCTGCTTCCGTTGATGCGCGGTTCAGCACCACTGCGGGATGGCCTCCGCAGTGACCTCCCTTGAGCCGGCGCTTCCATTCCCAATCGTCGGTCACGCGCGCCTCTGGAGTCGCCAGGAGATCCCTATGCGGACGCTTCGTCACTTTTCTGTCTTTGCCGTAAGTCTGGTGCTGTTCTCAACCGCTCCGTTGGTGTTCGCGCAACGCTTGCTTACCACCATCACGTTTAACGGAAACGTGGTGAACGGCGCTGTTGATCACGCCACGAACCGGATCTATGTCATCGTCGGTACCAGGTTGCAAGTGGTCGACGGCTCTTCGAACACTGTCACCGACTTGGGCCAGTTGGGCTCGCATCCGAGTTCCATCGCCATCGATGAGACCACCAACAAGATCTACATCGGCGACACGACCGACAAAACTGTCGCTGTTGTCAACGGAGCCAACGATCATATCGACGCAGTTATCAACTTGACAGCGGCTCCCACCGCGCTAAGTGTGAATGCGGTGACAAATACGATTTACGCGGTGGAGAGTCAGGCCAACGCAGTGGTAGTGATCGATGGCAATACCAACCAGGTTACGAAGACCATTCCGGTGGGCACCAGTCCCGGTCTAGCGCAGGTTGACTCGGTGAGGAACCGTGTCTACGTCAACAATACTGGTGACAATACGGTCAGCATCATCGACGGCATTATTGAGTCTGTGATTCATACCTGCTCCGTGGGGCAACTGCCTCTGGTGCTGTTGTTGGATACGGTTACGAACAAAGCGTACGTCGCTAACTACGGCGATGGCCATGGCAACAACACTTCCTTGAGCATCATCGATGGGACTTCTCCCTCTTTTGGCGTGCAAACCCTGTCCTTCAACGGCGTGTCGTCGATGGACGTCGACCAGGTGTCGAATAAAATCTCGCTCATTACCGCCAACAATACCGTGACCATCGTCGATGGTGCGACGCTGACCAGCACGGTTATCACCGTCGGCAATGCTCCCGCGGATGTCGAATCTGACGCGGTCACCAACATGCTTTACGTAATGAACTCAGGCGACAATACGGTCTCCGTCTACGATCTCGCCAACAACTCTCGGGTAGGAACAGTCGGGGTAGGTCCGGCGCCGGGTGGCGCTTTGGTAAATCCGGTCACCAACCGCGTGTATGTGGTGAATAGCGACAACACGTTCAGCGTGATTACCGATGCCAACTCCGATCCGGTGCAGTTTGTGCCGGTGACCCCGTGCCGACTGCTGGACACACGCTCGGGAGGCGGCGGTCCGATTTTAGGTGGTACAGCGCAGAGCTTCGTCGTGTCTCAGCTGGGAAACTGCAATATTCCCGCAACCGCGGCGGCGTATTCCCTGAATGTGACCGTGGTGCCTCATGGGCGGCTGGGTTATCTGACAATCTGGCCGACGGGCGACAGCCAGCCCACAGTTTCCACCATGAATTCGCCGGACGGCCGCGTTAAGGCAAACGCCGCCGTGGTCCCGGGGGGCTATCAGGGTGCGGTTTCTGTCTACGTCAGCGATACAACCGACGTCATCCTCGACATTGACGGGTACTTCGCTACTCCCAGCCAATCCACTCTCGCCTTTTACTCTCTCCCACCATGTCGTATCGTGGATACGCGCAATGGCAATGGCGACCTGGGCGGGCCGTTCCTGGCCGGCAATCAGCAGCGAAACTTCCCCATCCTGGAGAGCAGCTGCATTCCGACGGGTATCACTCCGGCAGCATATTCCTTCAATGTAACGGCTGTGCCCCACCCCGCGCATCAGCGGCTGGGATATCTCACGGTATGGCCCATGGGGCAGACGCAGCCTGTGGTCTCTACCCTGAATAATCCAACCGGAACCAACGTGGCCAACGCAGCGATTGTGCCGGCGGGGACGATGGGCGCGATCGCGGTTTATCCCAACAACGATACCGATCTTCTCATCGACACCAATGGATACTTCGCGGCGCCGGGATCAGGCGGTTTGTCGTTGTACACGGTGGCGCCCTGCCGCGTGATCGACACTCGCGGGCGGCCCCCCGTTCCAGGGCCAACTGGCGGTCAACGTCTCAGGCAGCGCGTGTGCCCCGTCCAGCGCCGCGCAGGCATTTGTCTTCAATGCAACGGTAGTGCCTCCGGGGGGCTCGGCTATCTCACGCTATGGCCGGACGGACAGAATCAACCGCTGGTTTCCACGTTGAACGCGATTGATGGCGCCATCACCTCAAACATGGCGATCGTCCCCACCAGCAACGGCGCCATCGATGCCTATGCTTCGGCACTCACACAGATGATCCTGGATGTCTCGAGCTATTTCGCGCCGATCAGCACCGGCGGTGGCCCTGCGCCTACCTACTTCCTGACGGGCAACTGGGCTGGGAGCGCGACTGTCACCGACAGCGGGGTTCAGTCCATCTACACGGTCGGGGCGTCGATTACTCAAACGGGGAACTCACTCAGCGCAACCTTGATGGTGCAAGGGGAAGACGGAGCCAACACCTATACCGTGAGCGGACAGGTCAACGGCAACACCGTAACGTTCTCGACCTTCACCAACGGCAACCCCGATGGTGTCGATGTAACCGGAACGATTAGCGACGGCGGCTTCCAGGTCTCCGGTGGAGATTCGCTTGGAACAGGAACCGGGACCATGACTTGGGATGGATCGAACACGTTGACGGGAAACGTGACTCTCACCGAACCCGGGAGTGAAGATACCTGGACCAGCACGGTCACCACCGACGGACAGCATCTGACCGGCTCGGCACTAGCTAACACGGGCGACAGCTCGAGTTGGAACCTGACACGCCAGTGAGAAAATTGCAGGGCAGCATGCGAAAAACAAGCCGACTATTACTCTGTTGCTGTTTCATGCTACTGGTACGCTTCAATGTCTGCGCCCAGTCGATAAGTTTCGGGCGCGCGCTGGAACTAAGCCAGAAGCAGGTGGCAGGAATGGGCTCGGCGGTGGATAGCGAAAGCGCTTGCCACACCGAGCGTCTCGCAATTCAACTGCGGGTTCCTGACGTTTCGGATCGTTCCGAAGTTGACTGCGACTCCCTTCCAGCCGGAATTCTTGCAGGAGTTGGCTGTCAAACATCCCTGCCGCCGCGAGCGGTTCGATCGATCCTGGAACCAGGTTGTCCTGCTGTCGGCCGCAGCGCTGGTTCCGATGCAGTGACGAATACCGCAATGGAATATATACAGCTGGTATGGGCTTCTGCTGAATGGTCAGCCCGGAAGCAGCAGCATGAACTGGCTCGACGCCTGGTCGTAGTGGAGAGAATGCGAGCTCGAGCTGGGGTGGATGACGACGTCGTGCTGTATCGGGCCAAGCTTCTGGAAGCCCAGACTCGGATGCGGGCTGCCAGCGCCGAAGCAGAGGTCCTGGCGTTACGCCAGGCGCTGGCGGCTCAAATCGGAGTGTCCGAGGCGTCATTGGAAATCGTTCCGGATTCTGTGCCGGCGCTACCTGCACCTGCAATAGAAGATCACGGCGATTCCCAACAGTCGGCTGCCTCCCACGATCGATTCGCGCTGTTGAGCGCACATATTAAGGAACTCACTGCCGCTCGGGACGCCGCGCAGCTCGCCTATTATCTCTCCCATCGAGACGCTACCAGGATGAGCGCCTCCACCACGGCAACATTAGGTGACCAGATTACGAGCCAGATCCGGGATGAAGAAAAATTCGGCATGCTGCTGAGTGAGATCGTGGCGTTGCAGCAGTCCGAACTTCTCGTCCTGGCTGCCAGCGGTGGGATAGAGAAATGGGCATCAGCCGGCGAACCGCTCACCCGCCAGTCGCTGGTCTCGGAGCAAGGAAGTGAGTTACCCACACGGGAAGCGCTGCCAGCGCAGGACTCAACCGCACGGCATTGGGAGGGGAAGGCATTCGTGCAGGGGGTGAACGCCTCAATTGCGAAAGCCAGCACGCCGAGTCCGAAGCTTACCCTCATGGTTTTGCCGCCGGACAGCAAACTTGCTGCGGGCGATTGCAAGCAATTTGCGGCAGTTGGGATCGCTGAGGGCAAAGGCAAAGATGCCACCTCGGTTGTAAAGTGGTCCTCCTCACACGAATCGGTCGCCATCGTGTCGACCTCCGGCCTTGTCACTGCCATTGCAGGAGGCGACGCAGCGATCGAAGCAGATCTCGACGGCGTATCTCGATTGGTCCACACAACAGTTGTTGACAGTCGCCACTAGCGAATACAAAAGCCGCTATGCCGTAAGGTCACCGCTGGCTTGCGGTCAAGTCAGCAGCCACGGCGCCTTCCGTCTACCGCCTTTTTTTCCACATTTCGGAATAAGTGCGCATTATTCCGTCCAGCGATATGTGTTCGCCAAAGGCTTATCGATAGACTATCCACATGAGCCAGCCATCGGAGAAAGCGAGACGCCGCTTTCACGCTCACCTAGAGACACGCACAAGTTCGCTCGACGGCACCCTACTGGCTACCTTCTGGCAAAGGTTGTTTGGATATTGCGCCGACCTGCTGCTGGCTGTGATCATTTGGATTCCTGCTGAGTACTCCTGGCGCCGTTTTGTGCTTCATCAGAAGGACATTCACGCCGTCTGGGACTTTCACGAACCCGGCAATATTGTTGTGATGGTGCTCTATTTGGGATTGGCCAACTATTTCGGCAACGGTCAAACGCCGGGCAAGTGGGTTGCCCGTACAAGGGCCGTGTCGCTTACCGGCGAAAGGATGGGGCTGTGGCAATCGATCGAGCGTGGACTGGGGTATGGCGCTGCTGTGCTGGAGTTAGGTCTGGGATTCCTGCAGTTCTTTTGGGACCGCAATCGCAAATGTGCACAGGATCGTCTTGCTGAGACGATTGTGATCGACGTGAGAAAGCCGACAGCGAACGCCGTGCTCGAACTGGCTCAGCCCGGATCGCAAGCGCGGTAGTGGGTCAACGGAACGTCGTCCCATACCAACCATCAACCGCTATCTTGCGACGCCGGGCCAGGGAGGCATGGCACCAGTTCCGGTCGCCACTTGTCGGCCATCGGAGTTTGTCTAGTCGCACTTCATCTCTTCGAACTTTGTCGTGAAGTCGCGCACGCCGTTTTCTCGCTTGCATCGCAAGCGAAGTAACCGGAGATATCCAGCACCAGTTGGGTGGTACCGGAAGCGTAGGCGTCGATGTAGCCGTTGTCGGTGGAGACGATGGCCATGCTAGAAGTGATCGCACCATCGAGCGCATTCAGCACAGAGACTACCGGTTGGTCCTCGCCGTCAGGCCAGAGCGTCAAATAGCCGAGAGTACCCTGTGGCACCACGGTTGCGTTGAGCACGTAGGCCAGGGCGTTGGCCGGCGGCTGGCAGGGGCTGTTCTGAACATCCACCGTCAGCTCGCCGCTAAACGTGTTCTTCGGAGAAGCGACCTGAGGCGAGCGCGTGTCCAGCACCCGGCACGGGGTCACCGTGTAGAACGACAAACCTTCACCATTCGGCTCCGCGAAGTAGCCGTTGATGTCAATCACCAGGTCGGTATCGTTGGTGCCATAGGCGGTGATTTTGCCGCTGGTGCCGGCCTCCACAATGGCCGCGTTGGCCACGTAAGTTCCGGTGAGGTTGTTCAGCGTGGACACCGGCTCCTCGGGCTGGGCGCCAGTCGGCCACACCTCCAGGTAGCCCAGCGGGCTGCCCATGGCGGGATACGGCGACACCGTGAAGTTGAGCGAATAAGCCAGCGGGCTGGCGCCGTCGGGAATGCAGGCGGAGTCCATCACCGGGAAGTCGCGCGCCACCTTGGGGGCAAGATGCGGCCCGCCCAGGCCTTGGGGATAGAGCGTCGAGCGAGTGTCGGCGATGCGGCAGGGCGTCACCGGATAAAACTGGAGCAAGGACTCCTGGGCAATGAAAATGCCATTGATGTCGATCACGACGTCGGTGGTGTTGGTGGCGAAGACGCTGACGGACCCCGAAGGCGTGCCCGCGACCACGATGGCGGCGTTGGCCTTGATGCGTCCATCCTGCGAGTTCAGGGTGGAAACCAGCGGGCGGTCGCCGCCGGTCGGCCACATAGTCAGATAACCGAGCGATTCGTGCGGCACCGCGGTGAGGTTCAGCGAGTAGGCCACCACCTCGCCGCTGGGAATATTGCAGGGGTTGTCGTTCTCGGCCAGCGGAAAGGCGCGGGCGCTGCCGCCGGCAATGGCCGGTCCGCCGAAGGTGCCGTTCTCCAGGCGGGTGTCAACCACGCGGCACGGCGCCAGCGGCACAAAGCGCAGCGGGGTTGGGCCGTAGGGCGATAGCTTGAAGACGACTCCGAGGTTGCCGGCGCCGCCCAGGTAAGTGGTCCCGTAGAGGTTTCCATCATTGCCTTGCAGCACCGCTCCCATGGGAGAGCTGCCGTCAGCGCAGTCGGCTTGCGAGCAGAAGCTGTAAACCGTGCCGAACACTCCCGCCGGATTTATCTTGAAGATCGTACCCAAGCCATTCGTCCCGCCTTGGCCCGTGGTTCCATAGAAGTAGCCGTCGCTGTTCAGCATCATGGGCGCCATAGAGTTGCCGCCGTCCTGCCCATTGAACTGGTGCAGGCTGGTGAAAACGCCTGCAGTAGTGATGGAGAAAATCGTGCCGTCGCCGTTGGCACCTCCTTGCGAGGCGGTTCCATATAGGGTTCCATCGCCGCCCTGCACCAACCCACTTATGAGGTTTACACCGTCAAGGCAAACAGGATCCGTTTGCGCGCAAAACTGGTGAAGGGTGGTGAGCACACCGCCGGGGGTGAGCTTATAAACAACGCCGAGGTTCGCAGCTCCGCCGTACTGGGTGACGCCGTAAAAGTTGCTGTCGGCGCCCAGCACCAGCCCGCCATAGGGGACCTCGCCATCCGGGCAGCCTTCGGACACGCAAAAGCTGTAAAGGGTGGTCAGGCCGACCTGCGAGCTGAACTTGCTGCCTTGCGATTTCGACCTGCCGACCGGCAAGGCAAATTTGAAGACGGTGCCCCCATGGTTGGCGCCGCCCCACTCGGTGGTGCCATAGAAGGCTCCGCTGCTGTCTTGCACCAGCGCACCCGAGCCGGGGGTAATGCCGTCCGGGCAGCCGCTTACCAGGCAGAAAGTGTAAAGCGTGGTCAGCGTGCCGGTAGGAGTGATTTGGAAGATCGTCCCACCAAGGTTGAGGCCACCGCTGATTCGGGTGGTTCCGTAAAAATTTCCGTCCGCTGCCAGCAATAGCGGGGCGGTGGGATTATAGCCGTCCGCACAATCCTGTTGTGAGCAGAAGCTGTAAAGCGTGGTCAGCGTACCTTGGGGAGTGATTTTGAAGACCGTGCCGGCGCCGTTGGCGCCCCCAACATAGGTGGTTCCATAGAAATTTCCGTCGTTGCCCTGGGTGAGACCGACATAGGGATAACGGCCGTTGGAATCGTTGAAAGCAGCCAGGGTGATGAGCGTCTGTGCGGGCGAGGAAACGACGAATGCTGTGCAGATAGCCAATGCAAGGCACAGCACTTTCAGCAGGGTAAGGTTCCGCATACAGCCCCTTTCCCTACCTGCCTGGGGGCAGACACGCCTGCGCAGCAGGGCGTAGTTTTATTCTGAGGAAAGAAGAGGAATGGGCCGAGTCTCAGACCGGAGGAGGGTACGGTATTGAGGTCTGCATGGCATTCCTCCACGCAAACACACGGCGCACGACAGCGCGCCACAACGGCGAGTAATAACTCGCCACTGGCAGTTTGTCGGTGTCCCAGGTCACGCCCGCAGGTGATAGCTGGCTGACTCTGGGTCATCCCCAGAAGCAGGTCAGCGTTGCCCGCCGCGAATATATCGGGCACCCGGATTTTCGCGGGCCAGGCGACGTTTGAATAGCCTTTACCATTCGCGCTTCGGCGGCATCTTTGACGTGCTGCATGACGGAACGCCAATTGCTTCAGGCGCGAGCAGAGAACCCGCTCATCCATCTAGTCGATGTAGCTAGGCCCGGTTTCACAGAACTCCAGGAAGAAATCCAGCCGCGACCGGTACGCCGCGGTGGTCTTCCTGCTCAACCGTCCATTGTCCCGAAGTCATCCATTAACAAGCTTCAGAAGCAATTGACTGCCGCGGGGTAGCACCCTATGATCAGGCATTAATTCCTAGCGTTGACCCATGATCGATACCACGATTTCCCACTACCGCATCGTCGGCAAGCTTGGCGGCGGCGGCATGGGGGTAGTCTACGAAGCCGAGGACCTGAAACTGCCGCGCCACGTTGCGCTGAAGTTTCTGCCCGACGACATGGCCAAAGACCCGGGCGCGCTGGAGCGGTTCCGGCGGGAAGCATTCGCGGCCTCGGCGCTGAACCATCCCAACATCTGCACCATCTACGAAATTGACGAAGCCGACGAGCGCCTGTTCATCGCCATGGAGTATCTGGACGGCGCGACTCTAAAACACGTCATCGACAACAGGCCGATGGCGGTGGAGCAGGTGCTCGAGTTGGCGGTGCAGATCGCCGACGCGCTGGACGCGGCGCACGTCCAGGGCATTATCCATCGCGATATCAAGCCGGCCAACATCTTCATTACCCGCCGCGGCCACGTGAAGATTCTGGATTTCGGACTGGCGAAGGTAACCGCGTCCAAACGGCACTCGGAGATGATCGGGTCTGCGGCCACCATGGCGGTTGCTGTGCCCGAGGAGCACCTGACAAGTCCCGGAACCACGATGGGCACCGCCGCCTACATGTCGCCCGAGCAAGCGCTGGGCAAAGAACTGGACGCGCGAAGCGATCTTTTCTCTTTTGGTGCGGTGCTCTACGAGATGGTGAGCGGCACAGTGCCATTTCGCGGAGATACCAGCGCGGCGATTTTTGACGGCATCCTGAACAAGGCGCCGACTTCGCCGCTGCGGATGAATCCGGACATTCCGCCGAAGTTGGAGGACCTTATCCACCGGGCGCTGGAGAAAGACCCGCGCCTGCGCTACCAGTCTGCCTCCGACATGCGAGCCGATCTGCAGCGACTGAAACGCGATACCGAGTCAGGGCGCAGCGCAGCGGTGGCATCGATCGGGGTCGGGAATTCCGCGGCTGCGGCGAGTGGCGGCATTGCAACCACCGGCGCCCCCAGTTCGAAGAAGAAATATTGGATCGCGGGCGCTGCTGCGGTCGTGATGATCGCTGCGGTTGTAGGCGGATTTCTCTGGCGCGGGTCCGGATCGAACAAGAAGATTTCCTCGATGGCCGTCCTGCCTTTCGTCAACGCCACCTCGGACGCCAACAACGAATTTCTGAGCGACGGCCTCACGGAGGATCTGATCGGCACGCTTTCCCAGTTGCCGAACATGAAGGTGATGGCGCGTAGCACGGTCTTCCGCTTCAAGGGGAAGGAGGACGATCCCTCCAAAGTCGGCCAGTCGCTGAATGTCGACGCGGTGTTGACGGGCAGGATCACGCGTCGTAGCGACAATGTGATGATCACTGCCGACCTGGTAAATGTCTCCGACGGAAGCGAGATCTGGGGTGGACAGTACTCGCGCAACATGGCCGACGTTTCCACGTTACAGCAGGAGATTACCAACGACATTGCGTCGAAGCTGCGTTCTCGGCTCACGGGCGAGCAGCAGAAGGAAATGGCGCACGGTACCACGCAGAACTCCGACGCATATCAGTTCTACCTTAAAGGCCGCAACGCGCTGCACAAACGCGGCACGGACAACATCAATCAGAGCATTGCGCTCTTCAAACAGGCGATTGCCGCCGATCCCGCTTATGCGCCGGCCTATGCCGGGCTGGCGGACGCGTACAACATCGCCCCTTCCTGGACTGGGATGAGCGAGCACGAAGCCTATACGCTGTCGCTCTCGACGGCGCACAAGGCCTTGGAATTGGACCCGCAGCTTGGCGATGCCCACGCGGCACTGGCTGCGGCGCTGGTTGATGGTTTTCAATGGGCAGAAGCGGAGAAGGAATTTCGGCATGCCCTGGAACTCGAGCCTAACAACGCACAATTCCACTATGCGTATGCATTTCTATATCTGGTAGCCGTGGGACAAATGGACGCTGCACTGGGCGAGTTTCGCAACGCTTTGCTGCTCGATCCGCTTTCCGGCATCATCAACACGAATTACGCATACACCCTAAGCGCAGCCCACCGCTACGATGAAGCCGTGCAGCAGTTCCGCAAGACCTTGGAAATGGATCCGAACTTCTTTGCTGCTAACCGGAAATTCGCTCAGACGTATGCGGTCATGGGCAAATGGGCCGAGGCTGATCAGCAGTACCGCGCCTTCGCCGTCTCGGTTGGAAGCAAGAATCTGCCGCCGCCTAGCGCCACCGCGAAGGGCTTTGCCGAGTTGTACCGGGCCAACTTGACGGACCTGAGCAAAACAGGCCAGGTTGGCGATATCTTGTGGGCTGTGTCGTATGCGGCAGAAGGAGATCGGGAGCAGGCTATGGCGTGGTTGCAAAAGTCCGCCGCCAATCATGGTAGCGAATTTCCCTACGAGATAAGAAATCCATTGTTTGATCCGCTACGCTCGGACCCGCGCTACGTCAAGATGATGCAGGACGTAGGATTACCGCAGTAGGGCGATCCTGTCTGTATGCACGAGCGGATGACGAGCAATTCGGAACCTATCTTGCTCCATTTGCGAATAGCTATCAATAAACGCTCATGTGGTACTGAATATAGGATTGGGGGCCCTAATCGAAAGAGATTTTGTGTGCCAATCCATGCTCAACAAGTAGAATGCGACGAGAATTAGCTCACCATGCCGGCAAAGGCCGCGTTGACCTTCTCTCTCACGATCCGCTTGCGGGCGGATGCCGCCTTGAGATATCGCAAAGTTGATTCCATGTCAGAGTGACCCAGCCAGGTCTCTGTACGGTTCTGATATCGATGTCGTTCTGCAACCGTGTTGTCGCCGCAGTAGACTTGTGCAAATACCAGCGAGAGCAAACGGGTGCTTTTTGCACGACAGCCCCATGCGATTAGTACAGTGCCAGCAGTTCAGTTTTGCCTCCAGTACAATCTGCTTCAGAGTGCGCAGCATGTGACCTTCGGCATCACCGTCAGCGCGCGGGAAGACTAAATAACCGCGGCCGTGCTTCTTGCGCGAAGTCTTCAGATCTTCGACTAGCCAATCCGGAAGCTGCACGGTCCGCTCCTCGTAATCTTTGGGCTTGAACCCAAGCTCAGGCTTTGCCCGCATGTGCCACAGGCCGTTCTTCAGATCCAGATTCGGCCATGACGTAAACGCCACTTGTCGGCCATCGGAGTTTGTCTACTCGCACCTCATTTCTTCGAACCTTGTCGTGAAGCCGCGCACGCCGTTTTCTCGCTTGCATCGCAAGCGAAGTAACCGGAGATATCCAGCACCAGTTGGGTGGTACCGGAAGCGAAGGCATCGATGTCGCCGTTGTCGGTAAAGACGATGGCCATGTTAGAAGTGATCGCACCATCGAGCGCATTCAGCACCGAGACAACCGGTTGGTCCTCGCCGTCAGGCCAGAGAGTCAAATAGCCGAGAGTACCCTGTGGCACCACGGTTGCGTTGAGCACGTAGGCCAGGGCGTTGGCCGGCGGCTGGCAGGGGCTGTTCTGAACATCCACCGTCAGCTCGCCGCTAAACGTGTTCTTCGGAGAAGCGACCTGGGGCGAGCGCGTGTCCAGCACCCGGCACGGGGTCACCGTGTAGAACGACAAACCTTCACCATTCGGCTCCGCGAAGTAACCGTTGATGTCGATCACCAGGTCGGTATCGTTGGTGCCATAGGCGGTGATTTTGCCGTCGGTGCCCGCCTCCACAATGGCCGCGTTGCCCACATAAGTTCCCGTAAGGTTGTTCAGCGTGGACACCGGGCCCTCGGGTTCAGCGCCGGTGGGCCACACCTCCAGGTAGCCCAGCGGGCTGCCCATGGCGGGATACGGCGACACTGTGAAGTTGAGCGAATAAGCCAGCGGGCTGGCGCCGTCGGGAATGCAGGAGGAGTCCATCACCGGGAAGTCGCGCGCCACCTGCGCGGTCAGATAGGGCCCGCCCAGCCCTTGGGGATAGATCGCCGAGCGGGTGTCGGCGATGCGGCAGGGCGTCACCGGATAGAACTGGAGCATGGACACGCCGGCGGGAGTGGAGTTAAGAAGTGGGGCGATGAAAATGCCATTGATGTCGATCACGACGTCCGTGGTGTTGGAGGCAAAGACGCTGACAGACCCCGAGGGCGTGCCCGCGGTCACGATGGCGGCGTTGGCTTTGATGCGTGCATCCTGTGAGTTCAGGGTGGAGACCAGCGGCCGGTCGCCGCCCGTCGGCCAGAGGGTGAGATACCCCAGGTTTTCATGCGGCACCACTGTAACGTTCAGCGAGTAGGCAGCCACGCTGGATGTGGCCAGCGGACCGTTGTTCGCAGGGTTGCAAGGATTGTCGTTCTCGGCCAGCGGAAAGGCGCGGGCGCTGCCGCCGGCAATGGCCGGTCCGCCGAAGGTGCCGTTCTCCAGGCGGGTGTCAACCACGCGGCACGGCGCCAGCGGCACAAAGCGCATCGGGGTTGGGCCGTAGGGCATTAGCTTGAAAACGGTGCCGAAGTTGCCGGCGCCGCCCAGGTAAGTGGTCCCGTAGAGGTTTCCATCATTGGCTTGCAGCAGCCCTCCTATGGGAAAGCTGCCGTCGGTGCAGTCGGCTTGCGAGCAGAAGTTGTAAACCGTGCTGAACACCCCTTCCGGACTTATCTTGAAAATCGTACCCCCGGTGTTCATCCCGTCGCTGGTGGTGGCTCCATAGAGGTAGCCGTCGCTGTCCAGCATCATGGGCGCCATAGAGTTGCCGCCGTCCTGCCCATTGAACTGGTGCAGGGTGGTGAAAACGCCCCCAGTAGTGATGGAGAAAATGGTGCCGTCACCGTTAGTGCCGCCTAGCATGGTGGTTCCGTACAGGGTTCCATCGCTGCCTTGCACCAATCCGGCGTAAAGGTCCTTGCCGTCAGGGCGAATATTGCCGGCGAATTTTGTACCAGTGGAGATGAGGCAAACTGGTATGAGAGGAGCTTGGTATGGCACGAGGGAAGAAACACACGGCGGAACAGATCGTGAGTTTGCTACGGCAGATCGAAGTGGGGAGGGCGAATGGGAAGCTGACGCCGCAAGCCTGCAGGGAAGCTGGGATCACGGAGCAAACCTATTACCGTTGGCGCAAGGAGTACGGCGGTTTGCAAGTAGACCAGGCGCGGCGGCTGAAGGAGTTGGAGCAGGAGAACGCGAAGCTGAAGCGGCTGGTGGCTGAGCTGAGCCTGGACAAGCTGGTGCTGAAGGACATCGCCTCGGGAAACTTCTAAGCCCGGAACGGCGACGTTGTGCGGTGAGCCATGCGCGGGAAGAGCATGGATCAGCGAGCGGCGAGCGTGCCAACTGGTGAATCAGCCCAGGGGCACGCAACGCTACCAGCCGACACAACGGGACGATGAAGATGCTTTGACCCGGGCCATTCTCGCGTTGGCTAGCCAATATGGCCGCTACGGTTATCGCCGCATCACCGCATTGTTGCGGGAAGCGGGCTGGCCGGTGGGCAAGGATCGGGTAGAACGCATCTGGCGTCGCGAAGGGCTGAAGGTTCCGCAGAAGCAGAAGCCACGAGGGCGGTTGTGGCTCGAACGACGGGTCGTGCGTACGGCTGCGGCCTGGAGCGGCCCAATCATGTCTGGTCCTACGATTTCGTCAGCACCTATACGCATGACGGCAGGACAGTACGCATGCTGAATCTCATCGACGAGTTCACGCGGAAGTGCCTGGCCATCCGTCCTCGACGTAGGTTGAACAGTCGGAACGTGATCGAGGTTGTGGCCGACGCCATGATCGAGCACGGAATCCCGGAACATATTCGCTCGGACAATGGCCCGGAGTTCATAGCCCAGAAGTTGCGGAACTGGCTGGCGGACGTAGGAACGAAGACGCTGTACATCGAACCGGGCTCGCCTTGGGAAAATGATTACTGTGAGAGTTTCAACTCGAAGCTGCGCGACGAATTTCTGAACGGAGAAATCTTCTACTCGCTGAAAGAAGTGCAGGTGCTGGCGGAACGTTGGCGCGTCTATTACAACACGGTGAGGCCACACTCTTCACTAGGCTATCGACCACCGGCACTAGCAGCCCAG
This sequence comes from uncultured Acidobacteriaceae bacterium, assembly GCA_963698845.1. Lineage (GTDB taxonomy): Bacteria > Acidobacteriota > Terriglobia > Terriglobales > Acidobacteriaceae > Bog-257. The sequence goes on along the minus strand of CAVOSH010000001.1, from coordinate 1,132,074 downwards.
CAGAGGCAAGCAAATACGGGGCATGGAAAACTGGAAAGCAAAGAACGCTTTCCACTTTCCCACACCCCTGACTGCGGCGGGATAAGTACCGAACTCGCTGCGCTACACTAATATTCCACTTGGTACAAAATATCGGGTTGCAAGCTCTTGAAAAATCTGGCGGAGAGGGGGGGATTCGAACCCCCGATACAGCTTTTGACCGTATAACGGTTTAGCAAACCGCCGCCTTCAGCCACTCGGCCACCTCTCCGGGTCGGGCGGGAACCCGCCATGGGCGGGCCGCTCTTGCGAGCAAACTGATTATAGCAGCCACGGCGATTCTGGCTAGCGTTGAACGTTTTGACTATCTGGATGCATCGTTAGAATCGCAATCGCTGTGGCCGCACGCTGCTCCCCGCGAATCTTCATCAGGCCGTGTCCGAATAAATTTCGAGATCGTATCGCACTGCGGCTTCTCCTGATCCTTGCTCCAGCCTTCGAGGTTGGGTTCAACGTGGCTGCGAGTTGACTTTCTGCCTTCTGCGCCGCAGCACGGCGACTTGACACGGATTTTCGTCGCCCAGACGGATTTCCCTCACCCAAACGCATCTCCTTGGCCCAAACGCATCTCTTTCGCCCAAGCAGATCTTCGCCACCCAAACAGATCTCCCTCACCCAAACAGATCTCTGTCACTCAAACGCATCTCCCTCACCCAAACAGATCTCCGTCACCCAAACAGATCTCCGTCGCCCAAACAGATCTCCGTCACCCAACGAATCTCCCTCACCCAACAGATCTCCGTCACCCAAACATATCTCCGTCTCCCCAAACGGATCTCCGTCCCCAAACAGAAATGGCGACCCTTGCGGATCGCCATTTCAGCCTAGAAAGATGGTGTTACTTCAGGGTTTTGATGTAAGAAACCAGGTCTTTAATCTGGGCGTCGCTGAGCTTGCCTTTATAGGCGGGCATTTTGCCTTTGCCGTTGGTGATGGCTTCGGTCAAATCGGCATCGGACATTTTTTGCACGTCAGGTCCATTCAAAGGTTTTGCTCCCATCATGCTCTTGCTGCCGTCAGCTCCATGGCACATGGCACATTTTGCCTTGTAGGTATCGGCAGCACTCTGCGCCGCGGCAATCTGGGGAAGGGCGAAGGCGAGAAATAAGCCAAACAGGGCAATTCGCTGCAACCATTTCACGTTTGTTGTCTCCTCTAAGCGTGCGTCTTCTTGGGGTAAAGCCGCCGCAATGACCGTAACACTGTAATCCTCGGAACGCTGGTTCGCCATACAACCTTGAGGGTAGGACCTTCCCGCTAGAGCTGGACGGCGTTGCCCGTGAATCGATTCAAGGTGAGAGGCTGACGGGTGCGAAAAGCCGCTTTATGCCGTGTGATATGCCGCTAAACCGCCCATTCGCCGAATCGCACCAAAAACGGTATCGAGCCCACTAAAGCTAATCCTATCCGTCATTTAGCTTGGCATACGGAGGAACGGAATGGTTTGGCAACTGCGGTGCGATTACTACAACCAGACTTGATTGGTAAGAGAGGCTTCCCGTGGAACCGACGTTAGCGGTAATCGGCCTGAATTTTCGAACTTCGCCAGTGGCCGTGCGGGAGCGCTTCTGGATCAGCCCAGAACGGCGCGCCGACGCTTTGCTGCAACTGGTTCGCTCCGAAGGGATCGAGGAAGTCATCGTACTGGCCACGTGCAATCGCACGGAGTTCATCCTGTGGGCCAGTGACGTACCTACGGCGGCCAATTCGGTATTGCGATTTCTGACCCAGGAATACCAGCTCAAACTTTGTGAATGGTCTCACTTTTATCGGCTGATGGACGATGTAGCGCTGACCCATATCTTCCGGGTCATCTCCAGTCTGGATTCCATGGTTCTGGGTGAGCCCGAGATTACCGGGCAGATGAAAGAAGCGTGGATGCAGGCCCAGGCAGTGGAAACCACGGGTCGATTCCTGGACGCAGTCATGCAGAAGGCGCTTACGGTTTCGAAACGTACACGGACAGAAACGGCGATCGGCTCATCGGCTGTATCGGTTCCCTATGCCTCGGTTGCGCTCTCACGCGGGGTACTCGGAGACCTGGCCGGACGGGAAGTCCTGTTAATTGGCGCCGGGAAGATGAGCGAACTGGCCGCGCATTACTTGATGAAAGCGGGGGCCAGTCACGTCACGGTCATGAATCGGACGCCGTCGCGAGGTTCGGAATTGGCGAACAAGCTGGGAGCGAGTTCGGCTCCGTTCGAAGAGAGACTTCAGCAGATCAAGAAAGCGGATATCGTAGTCAGCTCCACCGCATCGCCCACTCCGATCCTCAGCCGTCAAGAAGCTGAAGAGATTGCCCGCGAACGGAAACACAAGCCGATGGTGATGATTGATATCGCGGTCCCGCGGGATATTGATCCCGCAGTACGCGAGGTGGAAGGCATTCACTTGTTCGACATGGACGATCTGGAGCAAGTGGTACAGCGCAATGCGATCGGACGCCAGTCGGCTGCCGAAGCAGCAGAAAAGATTGTAGCGGCGGAAGTGCAGGGCTTCCGTCACAAGTTGATGGCGGAACGGGTTGTGCCCACCATCGTAGCCCTGCGTCAACCGTCTCGATGAACTTTGCCGGCAGGAATTGGAAGTCTTGCGCCGGGAATTCGGCCCTTTCACGGAAGACCAGGACCAGGCTTTGACGGCCTTAACAACTCATATAACGCAACGCATTGCTGGTTCATTGGCTCGTGAATTGAAGGAACTTCCAGAAAGAGCGGAACAAGACGTTCTGACCGCAGCGGTCGGCCGTCTGTTTCATCTCGAACAGCCCTTAAGAGCTGCCGCCGGCACCAAGAACTGAAAGGCAGCGCAGTTAGCACTTGGCGATTAGCGGTGAGCGATGGGGTCAAGGTTAGGTTTGCCAAATGCTAAATGCCAAGTGCTAAAAGCCAGGCACAAACAACGAAGGAGTACGCACCATGTCTCAAACTGCGCAAACCAGCAAAAGCAACACAATCGCCGGTTTTACCACCGTGCAAGCCTATACCCTCGCGGTGATCACCCTGGTCATCGGAATTGCAGTTGGATACTTCGCCCGCGGCTCGGCGTCGCCAACCGCAACTCCGGAGACCACGCAAGCTGCCGCACCTGCGGCAGCCAGCGCCAGCGGTATGGGGATGTCTCCCGCGCAACTGCCGGGAATCGGTGCGGCGCAGCAACAACAAGCGCCCTCGCCGGAAATGCTTGCCAAGGCCGCCGAACCACTGCTGACACAACTCCAAAGCAATCCCAATGATGCCGAGACCGTGATCAAGCTGGGAAATCTTTACTACGACAGCCAGGCGTATCCACAAGCCATTCAGTACTACGAAAAAGCCGTCTCCCTGCAGCCCAATAATGCGGACGTGCGCACCGATCTCGGAACTGCCTACTGGTATACCGGCGATGCCGACAAGGCCATCGCGAGCTTTGAAAAAGCATTGGCCATTCGTCCCAATCATCCGGACACGCTTTTCAACCTGGGGATCGTGAGATGGCAGGGGAAGAAAGATCCCAAGGGCGCCGTGGTGGCCTGGGAGAAACTGCTGCAGACCAATCCGAATTACGCGCAGAAGGACCAGGTACAGATGTTGATTGAGCGCGCGAAAATGCACGGAGCTAACGGCACCAAGAGTTAACGCACTTAGTTTCGTGCGCGTGGGAGCAATCCTGCACGCAGTCGCTCACCCGGGACGATGCTGGCGCAGAGCTCGTCCCGGGCTTTTACTTTAAGAGCCTGAATCGCCGGCGCGCGAGCGCGCTCCTCCTGTCCTGGCGGGAGACGACGAATCGGCTCAACCAGAAACCATTGTTGGCGGCAGCGCTGTTGCTTGTTATCCGGAGGAGCATGGCTTCCGTAACCGCAGTCCAGCAACAGACATCGACCTCACAGCCGAAGCAGACAACGCTATCGGCGCTGCTAAAGCGCCCAGCAGTTCTTAGCGTTTTATTGGTGCTGGCGACGGTAGCTCTCTACAGTCCCGTTCATCAACATCCGTTCATTAACTACGACGACAACGAATACGTTTATCAGAACCCGCAGGTGTTATCGGGGCTGAGTTGGACAACGATAAAGTGGGCGCTCACCACGACCAATGCCGCCAACTGGCATCCAGCGACGTGGCTGGCGCATGCGGCGGTGTGTCAGATATTCGGCGATAATCCCGCCGCTCATCACGATGCAAACGTTCTGCTGCATTCGCTCAATGCCGTCCTGCTGTTCTGGATCCTGTTCAGCGCGACTGGTTTTGCCGGTCGCAGTTTCGCGGTAGCGGCGCTGTTTGCGCTCCATCCCATAAACGTTGAATCGGTTGCCTGGGTCGCGGAACTGAAAACCTTGCTGAGCATGTTGTTCTTCCTGCTCGCGCTGGGCGCTTACGGCTGGTATGTTCGGCGTCCTCGGCCAGCGCGCATGGCATTGGTCTCGGTGGCCTTTGCCTGCGGGCTCATGGCCAAGCCGCAGATCATTACTCTGCCCTTCGTTCTGCTTTTGTGGGACTACTGGCCTCTACGAAGATTGGCTCCGCCCGGCGTAGAAGGGGAATCTCCTGGACAAGCAGCGACGGAAAGCTGGCGGGACCTGATCAACGAAAAACGGCCGCTGTTCATCCTGGCTGCGGCGAGCGCAACACTGACACTGCACGCCCAGCAGCACGCAAGAATCTGGTATCCGTTTCCCTCGCGGATGGGCAATGCCATCCTGTCGTATGGCCTTTACATCAAGAAGGCTCTGTGGCCGTCTAATCTGGCGCTACTCTACCCCCATCCCACGGAATCCATCCCTTGGGCTCAAGTGGCTTGCTCGGCGGCCGTTCTCTCTATCATTACTGTCTTAGTTATTCTGAACCGCCAGCGCCGCTACCTCATTGTGGGCTGGCTTTGGTTTCTGGTGACCCTGATACCGATGCTGGGTATCGTCCAAGTCGGGGTACAGGCGATGGCCGACCGATATGCCTACGTTTCCTTCGTCGGCCTTTTCATCATGATTTGCTGGCAAGTCTCAGACTTAGCCGAGAGCAAGGCAATTTCGCCGATTGCCCTTGCAATCACGATCGTCATTGTCTTGCTGGCTCTGGGCATGGCGTCACGTCGGCAAATCGATTACTGGGGCGTGGAGGAAGACCTCTGGACTCATACCCTCCAGGTCACCGGTCCGAATTGGGTGGCGGAAAGCGAACTCGGGGCAGCACTGGCGATGCACGGACACGTCACAGAAGCGATTCCACACTTTAACAACGCCCTCGCCATCAACCCAAGGGACGTCACCAGCAACATGGGGCTGGCGATTTACGAACTTCAGCAGACGAACTTCGTCAAAGCGATCAGTTACTACAGCGTCGTGGTCAAGCAACCGATGGCGAAGCCCGCAATCTTGCAACAGGCCTACCTGGGAATGGCTAAGTCGTACAAAGCAATTGGCGACCAGGAAGACTCCCGCGAAGCTGCCAGACAAGCAAAGATGTTCAGCACACCCTAGCGAGCGCCGACCTTGTCGCTGCCTACTTGAGGGCGCAGCGATCCCCCGACGTATTGGCCTGATAAGCCAATTTTTACAATCACTTAACTCCCCTCCGCTTCGGCTCCTTCGTCGGCGGCGAAGGCCTCGCTGCCGTGGCGGGAAGCCACCGAACAGCCCCAACATGGCTCTAAAGTGTTGAGTTAATGCCATGTTAATGCTCGATAAGGCCTGATTGAGAGGGAAATTGCCTAGAACAATGTCGCAAACACCTGCACTTAGCAAACGGGAAAACCACCGAATTCATTGGGTTTATCGTGGCACAAGGATTGCTCTTCTCTAGGACAGCCTCTCTCGCTATGGGGCAAACATAGGTCTGTACGAAAGATTTGAACCTAAAGGAGGGTTCGATCCTTGAAAATGCGTATCGCTTCGCTGTCACTGCTCGCACTGTGCTTGGCTGTAGTTCCGGCCGTCGCCCAGGATCTCTATAACAACGGTGCAACCAATGGTGAAGACCTTGGTTGGACAATCAACTTCGGCTTTGGCGTTAGCGACCAGTTCACACTGGCCAGCAACTCGACGGTGAACGGCATCCAGTTCGCAGCTTGGCTGTTCCCTGGTGACGTCCTCAACAGCGTCGACGTTTCGATCACCTCGAGCGAGTTCGGCGGAACCAGCTTCTTCTCCGGTACCGTCAACTTCACCGCCGGCACCTGCTTCTCGAATGGCGGCTTCAACGTCTGCAACGAGAGCGGCAGCATCACCCCGACCGCCCTGGCCGCTGGCAGCTACTGGCTCAACCTGGACAACGGCGTCGTCGCCAACGGCGATCCGGTTTACTGGGATATGAACAGCGGTCCGTCGCATGCTTCGCAGAGCTCTTTGGGAACGATTCCTTCTGAGTCCTTCACGATCATGGGCGCCGCCAGCGGCACCAGCCACCGGCACGACCAGCCACCGGACACCTCGACTCCTGAGCCCAGCAGCATCATGCTGTTCGGTTCTGGCATCCTTGGCCTGGCTGGCGTTCTGCGCCGCAAGCTGTTCTAAATTCAAACCGACCCTTCCCCCAGGTCATTTCAAAGCCGGAGCCAATGCTCCGGCTTTTTATTGGAAATAGCAATGCTCGGCTACTGCAGGCGATCGAAAGTCTGACGGATTGAGCTGTTTGCAACGCCACGGTTGCCACTGATTCGATTGGGAGCGCTGTTCCTCAGTCACGTGCCATAGCGCCGAACCGGAAAGTAGAGCCTGATGATTATGCCGCACTGCCAACACCAGTTGCAACACTCAAACAACCGGCCCCGCTCTCGTCGAGGGTCGGTATCGCGATCAGTTTGGGATTGGCATTGGCGACGTTCGCCCTTTATTTCCCGGTCCGAACCCACCCGTACTTCGGGCCTGACGATGCCTTATACATCATTCAAAATTCACACGTCCATGCGGGGCTGACTTGGAGCACCGTAGTCTGGGCATTTAAAAGTCATTACATCAACTGGTTCCCGCTCACCTGGTTGTCCCATTCGCTCGATTACCAACTCTTTGGCATCAATCCGATGGGCCACCACCTGATGAATGTTTTTTTTCATGCCTTGAATGCAGTCATATTATTTTGGGTCTTACAGAAGGCAACTGGATATACGTGGCGCAGCGTGATGGTGGCTGCACTGTTTGCGCTCCATCCCATTAACGTTGAATCCGTGGCATGGGTGGCTGAGCGCAAAACCATTCTGAGTACAACATTCTTTTTGTTGGCTCTAGGGGCCTATCGTTGGTATGTCCGGAAGCCTGAAGAGACGCGCTATTGGGTAGTCGCGGGCCTTTTTATCCTGGCATTGCTGGCCAAGCCACAAGTGATCGCCTTCCCTTTGCTGCTGTTGCTCTGGGATTATTGGCCGTTGCGGCGATGCATATAGGCTTCGAGAGTCCCGATGAACAACCTTCCGCGACGTCATGTTTTAAAAAGCAGAGCTTCGGCTGGCTCATAGCGGAGAAGCTTCCTCTTTTTGTGTTTGCTGCTGCGGATGCCTGGATGACGCTGAAGGCTCAAGGAGTATCGCGCCCAGGCTCACAACCTTTTCCTATCGGGATACGCATCGAAAATGCCATCGTTTCGTATGTTCGATATATTGGAAAGGCGCTGTGGCCAGAATGGTTATCGCCATACTATTCCCATCCTGGCAGCAGCTTGAATAAGTTTCTGGTTCTTCTATGCCTCGCCATCTTAATTTCGATAACTGTGGCCGTCTTAAGACTTCATCGTCGAAGATATCTGATGGTGGGGTGGTTGTGGTTCTTGATATCGATGGTGCCGATGATCGGAATTGTGCAGGTTGGCAAGCAAGCCATGGCCGACCGGTACGCCTACCAGCCATATATCGGATTGTTCTTGATGATCTGCTGGGCCGTCGGCGATAGCTTCCAGCAAAAGCATCTTCCTGCGACATTCGCTATTGCCACCGGTGTGGTGGTCCTGGCGGCGCTCGCCATCGTAGCCCGGGTGCAAGTCGATTACTGGCAGAGCGATCTGTTACTGTGGAAACACGCTGTCGCGGTAACCAAAGACAATGCCCTTGCCGAGTACAGTGTGGGCAATGCCTTGGCAGCCTCGGGCGACCGCTCCGCGGCAATGCCGTATTTTTACAGAGCGTGGGCCCTGGATCCAAATGACCCATGGACTAATCTCCAGATCGGCTGGTATGACTTCGAGCAAAGACAATTTACAGAAGCCATTCCTTATTTCAATAAAGCGGCGTCGGAGGGTATTCGAAGCTATCAAGGAGACGCTACGCTAAGCGCCTATCTCTCATTAGCCGCCACTTACCGTCATCTCGGAGACTTCGCAAAGGCTCAGGATTACCAGTCCCGAGCGGACCGACTTAAGCAAATTATGCCGGTGCTATGACCTTAGGAATTGGCGCCTTCGTTCGCAGGAAATAGCTTGCTCGCTGGGACTGTCAACGGTTATCGATGGCTGGATTGACCCAGTGCAGGCCTTTGTTCATCAAGGGAAACTTCTCCGGATCGGATATGTCGACCCTTTCCATCGTGATCACCACAGGGTGACCATCCACCTGCCCTGCCATCTTCATCTCTTGCGGCTTAGGAAATTGTAGAGACAGCTTTGCAGTGTGACTTGGATTCTTCAGGTTCCATAGCTTCGCGATTGTTTGTTGTTCATCGAGTTCCATGTAGTAGCGATCCGGACTGCCTTCCATGGAAAAGACTGTTAACACCTTCGGGGCGTCGAAGATGAGACTGGACCATCGCTCGGTGTCCGTCAATAAGGGTGGCCGAAGAACCCCATCTTCCGTAAATTCGCGGACGGACCACACCCCGTGGATCGGTTCGGGCAGGTCTTACTCATGCGCTTTACGTCTCGCAAGGACTGGCCGCCAGCCACCCAGAGAACGTAGGCGCCAAATGCCACTTGTGCAACTAACGCAATCCGGTTTAGCAGCTTGTCATCAAATAATGGCACTTGGGGGACCGGTTCAGTGGCGCGGTTGAAGATGAAGACATTTCCCAATCGGCGAAATTCGGGGATCAGCAGGAACAGGCACATCAATACCAGGTGAATCGACAATATTTTTCGCGGAACATCGTAGCCCAGATTCAGCATGAGAACGTTCGTCATCATGGCGCCGCTTACCAGGGCGCCAGGGTTGCCAAGCCGGGAAAAAAAGCAGCGCTCCGCCCAGGGTCTCCCCGAAGCCCGCCGAAGAAACTGTACAGCGCGGACACTCCCATGAAGGTCCAAAGCATTCCCATCGGCGAGGCCTGCGCCGAAGGCTGCACCAGCCTGACCAAATCGGCGGTGGGAAACTGGGCGCCCAAGAGCTTTTTCACGCCATAGCCCAGCATTGCCCAGGCCGCCACCATCGCATAAAGAGCCGAAGCCACTGATACAAGCTTTCGTAATTCCGTCCGTTTCCTATCAAGTGCCGACCACACCGCCGTGATACCTATTGCAGCGATCGACCATGCAAAAAATGAGCGCATAGTCATATAGCTGATCTCCGCTGCCGTTCGGGACCTCGGCGAAATTGCCGTTGAGCCGCAGAATGTTCGTCGCCAACCCAAGGGACGATGGGTGCCAAATCCTGCTCCATAGATTGGCCTCCACTTCCTTACTCGTTTGTAGGGTCCGAATGATCCCACGGGCCCGGACCGATGTAGAGCAGGAAGTAGCTGAAGACGAAACGAAAAGCAATTTTGGTCGGGAGGGACCATTGGGACCTGTCTGGGAGGGAGAGACCGGTGTCTCCCGCTGCAACTGGGGTATCATGAGGCCCTCTTGTTCGAACGCATTTTCCCTGTGTTCAGCGCTGATCTTATGGCCCTGGCGCAGAGTCGAAGCTCAGGCATTTTCTCTCGAATACACGAATTCTGCAACCGCTCCGCCCTCATTCGGCATCTGTCTCGCCAATCTTAAGCGAGGAAGCCGGCGATCGCGCCTTGGTTGCAGAAAACGAACATCCGAGGGACAATGCCTGAACCGTGAATGGCGTCACCAGAGCGCTCGCAATTCACGGGCAAATGGCCTGAGAAGGGACTCATGTTACCCCAGTTACAGCAGGATTTGCCGGTGGTCCATAGTCGCCCCGACGTTGAATGGTCTTTAGCAACGCGGATCGGGTTTCGGTTCGCCTTCAGCTATTTCTTTCTGTACATCGCTCCGGGAGCGGTTGGGTCTTTGGGTGTGGCCGAACATCCCGGTTCCTATCGTGCCGTTTTTTCCGAACTTTGGCAGCAAATCGTGCCTTGGGTGGGCACGTCGGTCCTTGGGTTGAAGGGGAACCTGATGAGATTCCAAACGGCAGTGGCGACCAGTTATACGATTACGTCCTTATCCTCTGCATCTTCGTAACAGCGCTCCTGGTTCTACCGCCGTCTGGTCCGTGCTCGATCGAAAGAGAAAGAGTTATCAGCAGGCTTATCAGTGGTTACGCTTGTTTGTACGTCTCAATCTTGCTGCAACAATGATGATCTACGGCGCCAGCAAGCTATTGCCAATGCAGTTCGCCGAAATCCCGCTTGGAAGGCTGCTGGACCCCCTCGGACATTTGGCGCCAATGGGCTTGTTGTGGAGCTTTATGGGATACTCGCGAGCCTACAGCTTCTTCGGGGCGGTGCTGGAGAGATGCTTGGCGCCCTTCTGATTGTGCCTGCATTCAGTACCTTGGGGGCTCTGGTCAGCCTCGCAGTACTGTCGAACGTTCTGATGCTGAATCTGTGTTACGACGTGCCAAGAAGATATTCACCATCCACCTTATTCTTATGGCGGTCTTTCTTGTGCTCCCCGACACAAAGCGCATACTCAACCTTTTTATCTTCAACCGCACCGCAGAGCCCAGTCCGACCGTGCCGTTCCTGAAGGACAACCTGCTCAATCGCGGCGTATTGACCCTTCAATATTTGTATTGCGCAGCTTCGCTGGCGCTCGCGTTTTATGTTTGCTATGCCCCGGCGGCGGGGACGAGGCGCGGGTCGCGGCTCCTTTACGGGGCATCTGGTCTGTCGAACAGTTCGTGTCGAATGATGTTTCGGTACCTGCCCTCGTAACCGAGAAACAACGCTGGCATCACGTCATCTTCGATGCTCCTGACCTGCTCACCATTCAGCCCATGCAGGGCAACCTGCAGCTCTATAGTTTCAAACTGGACCAGGGCGGCAAAGTTCTAGAATTCTCGAGGTTTGGCGACCCGCGTCCTGAAGCCTCCTTTACACTTCAGACACCGGATCAAGATCGAATGTTGATGAGCGGGGGAACGAACGGGCAGCCTGTAAGTGCGACCCTTCGCCGCGTAGATCTCTCGGATGCTTCTGAATTCCTTTTGGCCAATCGGGGCTTTCACTGGGTCAATCAAGCTCCACGATGGCGATGATATCCGGTAAGAGCGGCCTGGAAACAAGCGCAAGCTCCCATTGCGGCTCAAAATGTCATCGGCTTGGCGCTGGGCGTCGCGGATGTTGGTCGACAGGAGTTCGGCCTTCTGGCGAGCCGCTGCGGCTTGGTCCTTTTGGCCGCTGGCTTCCAAGGCTCCCGCCAGCAAAAGATAACCATAATCCGTCGGACGCATCTGCTCTGCGCGGGAGTAGGCTTCCACAGCCAGAGGCAGTTCCCCGGTGCGTTGCGCCACCACGCCCAGGCTGATCCAGGCGCCTACGAATTCGGGATCGATTTGCACTGCCTTCTGCAGATTCTCCCGCGCACCGATCAAATCGCCGGTGGCTTTATAGGCATATCCAAGATTGTTAAAGGCGCGCGATTGCGTCCTGGGGTTGCGGGCGACTTCGGTTGCTTTCTTGTACCACTCGATCGCCTCGGGATAGTGATGATGGAGCTGCTCGTAAACGCCGAGGTTCAAGATGCAATTGGCGTCATAGGGATAATCGATGTAGGCGGCGCGGAAATGCGGAATCGCCTCTTCCGCCCGCCCCTGCTTGAGCAACGCGGTGCCAAGGTTGTTCTCCGCAACCCAGTTGTTGTGGGTCACATCCAGGGCATGGGTCCAAAGCGTGATGTAGTCATCCCATAGTTCAACCTGAGCGTGCGCTAACATCGAGAAGGCAATCAACACCACGACGGCGAGACCACGGACCAGCGTTAATCGCGGACGAATCTGGCCGGCCCAATCTCCTATCAGCCAGCAGACCATGATGAACAGTCCGACGAACGGCAAGTACCCATAGCGGTCGGCCATTGCCTGGGTGCCCACCTGCTTGATGCCGATCATGGGAACCAACGTTCCCAGAAACCATAGCCACCCGACCGGCAGATAGCGCTTGCGGTAGGCGAGGACGACCACAACGGTGACCGCCAGCAACAGAAGCACCGCTCCACCGACTTGCCACACTTTGTAATAAATCAGCGGGAACGGATAGAACAGCGCCAGCTGTGATGGCCACGCAGGCCTTTCCCATATATCGCACGTAGGAAATGATGGCGTTTTCCAGGCGAAGTCCGCGGGCAAAGCCGCTGGTGGCTCCTCCGCCCGCTTGCGCCCGCATGGTGAGGACCGCGCTCATGGCACAAAGACAAGAACAGCGGGACCTTCTCCCAGATCAGAGTGGACAGCGGCGTTTGGGAATTTGCGGAATCGCGTGCAGGTTCGCCGCCGAGGCTCGCGGCGCCGAAAGAGAAGCGCTGCAAGGGCCAGTAGTCCCACAGCAGCAACACGAAAGGCAGCGTAATCACCTGCGGCTTCGACATCAACCCGAGCGCGAACAGAAGCGCAACCACGACATATCGAGTGTCTTTCGGTTTCTGCGCGTACCAGCGATAGGCGCCCAGCGTCAGCAGAAAGAAGAACATGCTGAGCAAGTTCTTGCGCTCGGCGATCCAGGCCACGGATTCAACGTTGATGGGATGCAGGGCAAACAGTGCAGCCACCATCCAACTTCGCCCGATGGAGCCGGTCGCCCGCTGCAGCACCCAGAACAGCAACAAAGCATTGATCAGGTGGAATCACGACATTCACGTCGTGAGGGCCGGCGGGATTGTCGCCGAAGAGCTGCCAGTCGAGCGCATGCGACAGCCAGGTGACCGGATGCCAGTTGGCGGCATCTCGCGTCTGAATCGCCCACGTTACGGTCTCCCAATGCAGGCCTGCTTTGACATGGAGGTTGTCGGTTACGTAGTCCGGATCGTCGTAGTTGGCGAAGGGCTGCGAGTGTACGGGATAGTAGATTGCCAGTACCCCGGCCGCCAGCGCCAGGCTCAGAAGAAGCATCTGTGCGCGCGGCGATGACAAGGACGGGAGGGCCTCTGACTCTGCTGAGCGGGCTGCAGGTCAACAGATGTCATTCCGTTCCTCTCGATGGGCGGCCTATCTGCGCGTATCGCAAGCCGAACTCAACCACGCTTCTCGGAGTCATCAGTTTACGGCCCCTGCATTCTCTGCGCAGCTGCGAAGCACTCGCGTGCCTGTTCCGAGTCGCCCAGATCGCGATAGGCCAATCCCATGTTGTTCCAGGCCTTGATCTTCAAGGATCGGACTGGTGGTCAGGATGATCGCCTTCTTGTACTGCTCGATCGCTTCTGCCAGATTGCCATGCTGCTGATCGTAGAAGCCGATATTGAAGTTGCTGATGGGATCGACGGGATGGATCGCAGCCGCCTCGCGGAAGTGCCCGATGGCCTCTTCCAGCCGCCTCCGCTCATCAGCGCTCCGCCCAGGTCATCCTGCGCGATGTAATTGGGAGCCGTGACTTGCGATGGTGTGCGTCCACAGGGTGACGTTGTCGGCCCAGTAGCCGATCTGCCGATGGGCCATGAGCCCCAAGCGCCAATAATGACCAGCACCGCTGATCGACGGGCAACAAAGCGCGTAGGAAGATGCTTCTGCTGCGCATAGTCCGACACACCCCAGCACATCATGATGAAGATGCCCAGCAGCGGCAGATAGGCGTAACGGTCGGCCATGGCCTGCCGGCCCACCTGCACCAGGCCGATCATGGGAACCATCGTACCGAGAAACCACAGCCAGCCCACGAGCAGATAGCGGCGCGACTTTCTTTCGACCACCAACATCGTCACGGCCAGCAGAATCAACAGCCCGCCGTAAACCTGCCAGGCGCGCAGCGAATCTCCGGGATGAGGATACATGGGCGCAAGACGCGTCGGCCAGAGCGCCTTCTGCGATGTACTTCACATAGGAGACGATGGCGTTCGACAGCCGCATCGACAGCGGAGACGAGGCCAGCGAGAGCACGGCGCCTCCGGCACTCTGCGCCTTCATCGTCATGACCGCGCTGGCGGCCGCGATGGCCGAAGAGCGGAAGCTTTTCTTCCACCAGCGCGCGAAAGCTCTTCTGCGGAAAGCCGGGATCGCCTGCAGCTGCTTCCCGATCGACATGCGGCGAAGCGGCCAGTAATCCCATAGCAGCAGCACAAAGGGGAAGGTGATGATCTGCGGCTTGGCCATCAGCCCCAAGGCAAACAGCAGCGGCGACTACGGCGTAGCGGCCGAGCCTTGGGCTTGCTCACATACCAGCGATAGGCTCCCAATGCGAGCAGAAAGAACACCATGCTCAGCACGGTCTTGCGCTCCGAGACCCACACCACCGACTCCACATTGATGGGATGCACGGCAAACAGCGCAGCCACCACGAAGCTGCGCCCGGCGTAGCCCGTCGCGCGCCACAGCACCCAGAAAAGCAGTACGGCGTTCAGCGCATGCAGCAGCATGCTGGTCTGGTGATGGCCGGCGGGATCCTGATCGTACATCTGGAAGTCCAGCGCGTGCGACAGCCAGGTCAGCGGATGCCAGTTGCCCGCATCGTAGGAAACGAACGCCCAATTCACGGTTTCCCAGGTCAGACCATTCTGCACATGCAGAGTTTTCAGTGACGTAAACGTTGTCGTCATAGTTGACGAAGGGATGACTTCTGACCGGGTAATAGAGGCCGACGCTGAGGACGATGAGAAGCAGAGAGAACAGGTAAGGACGCGCGCCGGAGAAGGCTGCTGGGGCGGCCGGACGCGAATGCACTTGCTCGCCAGGTTGCAAGCCGACCGAACTCACCATCCCCCCTACGCTCGACGAGTATACCGATTATTCTTCGCCGATTACAGGGTGCAGCGGCTATTGTTCGAGTGCGTAATAGCCTTGCCGGGCATGCACTTCGAGTCTCCTGGAGTTCCGCACTTCGACCCGAAGAGAATGATAGCCGGGAGTGGCTTGCTGCGGCGGGAAGGAAATGTAGTATTGCGTCCGCAAGTCCCGTTCGATCTGCGCGAAGGCGGCGACCAAATCCTTAGCGGACGGGGCTACGTAGAGTTGCCCGCCGGTGCTGTCGGCAAGCAACTGTAAGACACGGTCGCCGCGAGTGAAGACCTTTTTCGAATGAATGGTCAGAGGATAGATCTGGATCTCACTGCGCTGCGCAGCGGCAATCACATCAGGCAGGGTGTGCAGACTGTCGGTATCGTCGCCGTCGGAGAGCACGATAATGGCGCGATGCAGCGATTGATCGTTGTCGCCGGAAGAGGCCTGCCCGGAACAAGCGGCATACAGGGCATCGAAGACGCGAGTTCCCCATCCCGGCTCCTCAGACCGGTTGATCGCCTCGATCAGCTGGCGCCGGTCCGGCGTAGGACCTTGCCATATTTTGTAATCTCCGCCGAAAGCAATAACGAAGGCATTGTCGGTTTGTGGCCGCATCACCTGGTCCAGAAAGTCAATCGCCGCCGCGCTTCTCCTGGGGCAGCACTCGTTTCACGGAGTCGCTGGTATCCAGAAGCAACCCAAGTTGCAGGGGAAGATTGTCGTCCCGCTCGAACTCGTTGAAGTGCGCCACCGGTGACTGGTTATCGAAGACGCGAACATCGCCCGAGGTCAGGTCATTCACCAATCGTCCACGCTCGTCGGCCACGGTGAATTGCAGGCGCACTTCCGGCACGTCACGATGAAAGGTGAATCCCGGAGAGTTCGCGGGCATGTGGTCATTGGTGGCGGGAAGCTCGGGCAGCGGAACCGGGGCACCGGCTCCAGGGCTGCGATTGTAGCTGCCGACGCAGCAGACTGGAGGTACTGCTGTCGGGCCCCACACCGTCTACGTCTACACGGTAGGTGGACCACTCGCCAATACCGGCCAGAGTCGCGCCGCCCATGGCGAGAGACAATCCGGCAATCATCGCCGTTCTCTGCACACTGGATTTATCGGCGAGCGCCCAAAACAGCTTGAGCGCGACGCTGACACAGGCGAATTCGCCGCTGAGATTTGCTGCGTCGATCCTGCCCCGGTGTGCGCCGAGAGAACCGACAGAATGCCGGGCAATATGCGCCAGCGCAGATGCTTCTCCCCACATGATCCACCCCGCAAATACTGGATGTGCAAGGAAGGGGACCCGGTTACCTGCGGACTTTCGTTTTTGATTGGAATATGGACGGCGGGATTGTTTTTTTATTGCGAGCGCCCATAGATACGAGCCAGACCTACCCCCTTGGTGGTAGAACATCCGTCTTCCCGGCTTTCCTGTAGTAACCTAGTGCGAAGAAGAATCGATGCCCTCGGAAAAAGTTCTGATCGTCGACGACGAGAAGCTGGTTCGTTGGTCTCTGCGGCAAAAGTGCGAAGAGTGGGGTTATCACGTACTGGAGGCTGACAACGGCACGGCTGCGCTCCGCGTGGCCCACAACGAGTCACCAGACCTCGTGTTGCTGGACGTGCGCCTGCCCGACCTGAACGGCATCGAAGTCCTCGAACAACTCAAGAAATCCGGCGACGCGCGGGCGGTCATCATGATCACTGCCGACCCGCAGCTCGAAGATGTCAAGACCGCGCTGAAGCTGGGCGCCTACGACTTCGTCGGCAAGCCGCTGGATTTCGACGAGCTGGCGGTGGCCGTCAAGAACGCGCTGGAAACCACCCGCCTGCGCTCCGAGGTGGAATCGCTACGCGGCGAAATGCGCCGCCACACCGGCTATCACAACGTAATCGGTGTTTCGCAGAAGATGTCGGAGCTGCTGGGCTTCGTGGACAAGGTAGCCAGCAGCGAGGCGACGACCATTCTGGTACAGGGCGAGAGCGGTACGGGCAAGGATCTTATCGCCAAGGCCATTCACTACGAGAGCCGCCGCCAGGATAAGCCGTTCGTCGCCATCAACTGCTCGGCCATTCCCGAAACTTTGATGGAAGCGGAACTCTTTGGTCACGAACGCGGCGCGTTTACCGACGCCAAGGCCATGAAAAAGGGCCTCTTCGAAATGGCGGATGGCGGAACACTCTTTCTCGACGAGATCGGCGAACTCTCGCCTCTGCTGCAAGCCAAGCTGTTGCGCGTGCTGGAGGACCAGGTCATTCGTCGCGTAGGCGGGGTGCGCGACATGCAGGTGGACGTTCGCGTGATCGCCGCCTCCAACCGCGACCTGGAGCGCGCCGTCCGCGAAAGCACCTTCCGCCAGGACCTGTATTATCGCCTGGCCATCATCTCCATCTTTCTTCCGCCGCTGCGCGAGCGCAAGGAAGACATTCTGCCCCTGGTAGAGTTTTTTATCGGGCGATATAACAGCAAGTTCCGCAAGAACGTCAGCGGCATCACCGACGACACCCGTAAGCTGATGCTGAAGTACGATTGGCCGGGAAACGTTCGCGAGCTGAAGAACGCGGTCGAACGCGGCATGATTCTGGAGGAGAACAACGAACTCCAGCCAGACTACCTGCCGTTTGCGGTCGCGCAGCAGCATTCGGCATACACGGCATTCGAGCTGTCCTCGGGGCACAACGGCGTTCCTGCCGGCAAGCAATTGCCTGATGGCCGCAGCCTGCCCAAGCTGGAAATTCCCGAAGGCGGTACTTCGCTGGAAGAAGTAGAACGTGAACTGGTCGAACTCGCCATGTCCCAGGCGAATAATAACCAGACCCATGCTGCCAAGCTGCTCGATATCAGCCGCGATGCGCTGCGCTACAAGCTGAAGAAGTTCGGGCTGATTCGCGCCGAGGCCGAGGAAGATGAACCCTCAGCGGCAACGTCCTAAGCTCTGCCGTTTTCCAGCAGCGGCTTTCAAAATTCACCTGCTCGTGTCACTATCTTGCTTAAGCCTCATCTGAGGGCGGCGCTTCGATCTGGATAAAGACGTCCGCCTGGCGCTACTCGTCACGTAGAACATCTCTGGCCGGCAGTAGCGGCTCTGCTCACCCCAGCAACAGAAGCTTGGGAACGGTTGAGCGGAATGTTGTCCCTTCAAAGAAATGCAACTGAGCTCCGGCAACGGGCTTCTATCTGAAAGTGGATATGCCTCTGGAGCTTAGGGTCGACGCGCAACTTGCGCGGCATTGGGTGCTCTCATGAAAAAACTTGTCATCGTGGTAGTCGTGCTCGTGGTCATTATCGTGGGGGCATTGCTGGCACTCCCTCACCTGATCGATGTCAACCAATACCGGGCACAGATCCAGGCAGAGTTGCAGCAGCGCCTCAATCGTCCGGTTCAACTGGGGGAACTCTCACTGGGCGTCTTTCCGCTGCGGGTGGAAGCTAACAATGTCACCATCGGCGAGGATCCCAGCTTTCACAGCAACATGCCGTTCGCGCAAGTCTCGCAACTGGACGTCAGCGTGAAGCTGTTTCCCCTGCTTGCCAAGAACATCGAGGTGGAGAGCCTGGAGCTGAAGCGCCCACGGATCGAGTTGATTCGCAACGCGCAGGGCGTCTGGAATTTCTCCACGGTAGCCAACGCTCCGGCCGGGCCGGCAACCGCGCCTGCTCCCGCAAAACCGCAGCAGCCCGCAAAACCGGCTCCGGCGCAACCAGCACCGTCGACCTCGAATGGGTTGACGCTGGGCAAGCTGCAAATCTCCGATGGGCAGATCGCGGTCACCGATCTACAGAAACGCCAGCCCCGCGCTGTGTATGACCATATCGACCTGACCCTGAAGGATTACGCCCCCGGTCAAGCCGTTCTCGCTCGATCTCACGGCCCATCTTCCCGGCAACGGCTCGCAGACATTCAGCATCAGCGGAGACGGCGGCCCGGTCAATAATGCCGACTTGGCGAGCACCCCGTTCAAAGGCACAGTGAAGCTCAACGAGGTTTCGCTGGCGAGTGCGCAGAAGTTTCTGAACTCAAGCGCCCTGGAAGGGACTGACGCGGTCATCTCGGGCTCGACGGATGTAACCACTGCCGCCGGCAACATGAGCGCGGCGGGCTCGCTCAAGATGGAAAATGCCGTGGTTCATGGCGTGAAGGTGGGCTATCCCATCACCGCCGACTTCGACGTCTCCGACAACCTGAACTCTGACGTCATTCAGATCAGAAAAGTGCAATCTGAAACTTGGGTCTACACCTGTCTCGGTGAATGGTACGGTCAACACGCATCCCGCCACGTCGGTCGTGGACGTGAATCTGAGCACCTCGGACGCGTCGATTCAGGATGCAGCGCGGCTGGCCGCCGCATTCGGCGTGGCTTTCAGTCCGGATGCCAACATTGCCGGTCAGATTACAGCCAACGTGCACGCGCAGGGTCCGACCAGTCAGATGGCGTTCAACGGAAACCTGAGCGCCCGCAACCTGGAGATGACCGGCAAGCAGATTCCCCAGCCGGTCAAGGTGCCTGAGATCAGCCTGACCATGACCCCGCAGCAGATTCAGTCGAACAATTTCACCGCGACTTCGGGCAGCACATCCCTGGCGATACAGATGACGCTGACGCAATACGCGTCGGTCTCGCCCAACGTTGATGCAACGGTGAAGACCATCAACGGCAAGGTCAACGAGTTGCTGAACATCGCGCAGGCCTACGGAGTAAGCGCGGCAGAAGGCATGACGGGCAGCGGCAACATCACGCTCGACATTCATGCGACCGGGCCCGATCAAGAACACGGACGCAATGAAATTCAGCGGATCGGGAGCGTTGCAGAATGCCTCTCTGAGAATGCCTTCGCTGACGCAGCCGCTGAATATCCGCAACGCCAATCTGCAATTCACGCAAAACTCGATGAACGTGACGAACCTGGCAGCATCGCTTGGGTTCAACCAACGCCAGCGGGAATTTGAGCGTAACTAATTTCCAGGCGCCGCACCTGACCTTCGCGCTGACCGCCGACAAGCTGAACGTCACCGAGCTGGAAAAGATCAGCCGGCGGTTCCGCGCCGCAGAAAGCGCCCCCGCAAAAGCGTGCCGATGCCTCGTGGACCTGGTACCGGCGGCAGACGCAGCTCCTGCAAAGGCGGCGCAGCCCGGCCTGCTGCAATTGGCTACCGGCAACGGCACCATCGCCGTCGGCACGATCCTCTACGAGCAGACGGTGCTGACCAACGTGCACTCCAACGTTGCGCTGAATCACGGCATCATCCAACTCAATCCGCTGACCTCGCAGGTTTTTGGCGGACAGCAAAGCGGCAGCGTGACCGTTGATACCCGGCCCGATCCGATGACCTATGCGGTCAATGCCAAACTGACCGGCGTCGACGCGAACAAGATGCTGTCGTCGGTGTCATCCGTGAAAGACACGCTTTACGGGACCTTGGGGGCGACAACAAACGTGACCTTCTCCACGCCGGCTTCAGGCGATATCGCGCAGACGCTGAATGGAACGCTCAACATGACCCTGGCGAACGGCAAAATCATGAAGCTCGATTTGCCGGGCGAATTGTCGAAGATCGGCAAGTTCGGCGGAGTGAGTCCGAAGGGTTATACGGCCATCATCGCAGATGAGCGGCAGCTACAACATTCACAACGGCGTCGCGCAAACCAACGATACCAAGGCCGCGCTGGACATCGGCACCATGGCTGCCGATGGCACCATCAACCTGGTCAACCAAGACCTGAACATGCACGTGACCGCAGTGCTGAACAAGGGATTCAGCCAGTCGGTGGGCGGAACGGGCGTGGGTGGCTATCTGAACACGGCACTGGCCAACAAGAATGGCGAACTCGTATTGCCGGTGCTTCATACGGGGAACATGAACCACCCCATGGTTACTCCTGACGTGCAGCAGATCGCGAAGATGAAGCTGAATAACCTGCTGCCGACGGCGGGCGGCCTGATGAATGGCAAGGGCGGGAGCAATCTGGGCGGACTGGTGGGGGGACTTCTGGGCGGACAGCAGCAACCGGCGGCGCAACAACCGGCGAAACCCGGCCAGCCGGCGCCGAAGCAGCAGCCAGCTAATCCGCTGGGCGACGCGTTGAATCAGATCATGGGCAGCCAGAAGAAACACTAGGCTTCGACTACTTATTCTCAAGATTGGGTCTGGTCTGTAGGGCAGCTTTTCCCAATTTGGGCTCAGGGGAGGCATTGCGGGCTCTCAGATTTTCTTACACGTAAGACAAATGCGAAAAGTCGGAAAAATAGGAAAATTGTAACGAATCTTACTTGTAAGACTTGAGCCGATCGGGGGGTACATCTACAATTCGCGTCGCACCGGCAGGGCTCGTTATTCAGGGCTTCACAGCGCGAATCTTGACCAGCGTTCCTTCCGGCAGCGGCGTGCCCATGAACTGAACCACCCCATCGCGCACAACGCCGTTGATTTCCGGAACCACGGACGCGCGCCTCCTGCCTCTCTGGGCAACACGACTGGCGCCGTCTTCGCGATCCCGCGGTCCATCGCCAGATTGGCCAGGCGATCTGCCTCGCGATTCTTCTCGCGCAGCACATGCTTGATCTCGAAGCAGTCAAGCTGATCGATCAGCTTCATGGCGCTGCTGGTTGAGCTCCTTCAACGTGGGGCTGCTCACCTTGTACTGCCCGTTAATTTGCTTCACCATCAGCTCTGAGTCACTGACCACCTTCAGCGCTTTGAAGCCGTGGCGCAGGGCATAGTTGAGCGCCGCCAGCAGTCCGGAGTATTCAGCATAGTTGTTGGTCTGATGACCCAGATAGTCGCTCAGCTCCGCTACCGATCGGCCAACCTCATCCTCAATGACAACGCCGTATCCTGCGGGTCCAGGATTACCGCGAGCGCCTCCGTCGACGTTGGCGACCAGGAATCCCTGATCGTGGCTGGTGATGGGGCCGCCAATAAATTCTTGCGAATGGTAGCGCGATTTTTCAGGAAAAGGACGTATCGGCATGGCTTGTAGTTTACCTCTAATAAATTCGATGCCAAGAGGGGCTTTAGAGTAGCTGCTCGAAAGAGGGGATCGGAGCGCGGCTTTAGCGGCCCAGAGCCAGCCTCAGTGCCAGGCGTTCAGGAAGATTGGCGGCGAGAATTCGGCCCTGCGCCTGCGAGATATCGTAGGGTGCACGGTAAAAAGTGACACTAGCCTCGGTTCTGCCGTCGGTCTCATAAAGCGCGAACGCCGCCCGCGGGTCATTGTCGCGGGGCTGCCCCACCGATCCCGGATTGATCAGATATCGTTCTCCCGGCTCGCAACTCAATCTTCAAGGCCGCGATCCGATCGGTGTTCGGATACTTGGGCAAAATCGGGCGCGTCTTGCCGTCCTTGACGCTATAAGCGAACCCGCCCTGCACATGCGTGTGGCCGAAGAAGATGACGTCGGAATGGCCGGGAAGATGGAAGTCCATGCGCCGCCGTGGCGCGTTCAGCACGTACTCGTCTTCGTCGCGAGGGCGAGCCGTGGACCAGCTCGATGCCCGGCAACTCCTCGCGGCGCAACGGCCCTTCCGGCAAGCTGCGCAGCCATTCCTGGTGGTCCGGGTCCAATGTCATCTGGGTCCAGCGCGCCGACATCGCCGCCACCAGGTTGAACTCCGACAGATTCGATAGCCCTGAACAAGCTCGGTCGTGATTGCCGCGCACCACTGGACAGTTCATGGCGCGAATACGTTCGCAAACCTCGTTAGGGGAGGCATTGTAGCCGACGACGTCGCCCAGGTTCGCCATGCGGTCGTACTCCGGAGCCGCCTTGAGGCAGGCTTCCAGGGCCTCCAGGTTGGCGTGAACGTCGCTGAGCAGGAGCAGCCGCATGACTCAGCGCACCTCCTGCGCCAGCACCGGGCAGCGCGCAAAATGGCCGGGAGCCACCTCGACGAGTGGCGGCAGGGAAGCAGCGCAACTGGGGACGCGGAGGGTGCAGCGCGGCTCGAAGGAGCAGCCCGGGCGGCGGCGCCGAAATAGCGGGAACGGTGCCCTCAATCGTCTGCAGCGGTTTGGAGCGATCGGAGCGCAAGGTCGGCACCGAGTTTAACAGGCCACGCGTATAAGGGTGCCGGGGATTGCGAAAAACGTCGGCCGCCCTTCCCATCTCGACCACGCTTCCCGCATACATCACGCCGATGCGATGGGAAACCTGCGAGACCACGGCGAGATCGTGCGAGATGAACAGCATCGCCAGCGAAAACTTCTCCCGCAGTTCGGCCAGCAGCTCCAGCACCTGGGCCTGGATGGTTACGTCCAGCGCGGTCGTGGGCTCGTCGGCAATCAAGCAGCGATGGCCGATTCACCACGGCCATGGCGATCATGACCCGCTGGCGCTGACCGCCGGAGAGCTGGTGGGGATAGCTGCGAGCGCGCCGGTCGGCGTCGTCGACAGCCACCGTGCGCAGGGCTTCCACAGCGCGGCGCCAGGCGTCGGCCTTGCTGATATGACCGCTGCCGTTCCCGGAATGTGCCAGGACGGCCTCGGCAATCTGGTCGCCGACCCGCATCACCGGATTGAGCGCGGTCATGGGCTCCTGGAAGATCATGCTGATACCGGCGCCGCGGATATGCTGCATCTGCGGCAAGGGCAGGCTGAGGAGATCGTCCTGATCTCGAAACCGGATGCTTCCGTGGATGCGAGCCTGCGGCGGCAGCAGGCGCAAGATAGCCATGCGAACTGACGGACTTGCCGGAGCCCGACTCTCCCACCAGGCCCAGCACCTCGCCGGCGGCGATGTGAAAGCTGACATCACGGACCGCGGTCACCGTCCCTGGGCGGTGGCGAATTCTATGGTGAGGTTCTGGATGTCGAGGAGCGGCGCCACAAAGCTATGCTAGCAGGAGCCGGATGTTTGCGAGCGATCGCAGGCTCTATCGCACTTTGGCGTACATGATCTGATCGAGAATCTCGCCGTTCTTGATGGCGCTGCGGCGCAGAATACCTTCTGCGCGCGAACCCGGATTTTTCCAGCACTCGAATCGACGCCGTGTTGTGCGACGAAGACCGTCGCGAAGATGCGCACCACCTTGTAGGCGTCGAACGCCCACTCGGAGCTGGCCATCACGGCCCGGGTAGGCGATGCCGCGGCCCCAGAATGGCTCCCCGAGCCAATAGCCCATCTCGACGCTGAGCCGTGCGATGTCGGTACCCCAGTTTGAACCCGATCCCGCCGATGGCCTCGCCGCCGTACTCCACGGCAAACGACATGGGAACGTCCATCGTCGCGCACATAGTTCAGATAGTCGAGGGCATCCCGCCGGGTGTAAGGGTGAGGAAACTGGTCGCGCAGGTTGGCTGCGATCTTCGGATTGTTGGCGTGGCGGAGCAGAGCATCCATGTCGCTCTTGCGCCACGGCCGGATGTGAAGGTCTCCCAGATCGAGCAGCATCCTTGCAACATGGTGCACCGCGAGAACACCGGACGCAAGCGGAGGCAGAGCACGGTTCGCACCCGTATCGATTCGGGTGAAGCAAAAAGAGCGCTAAATCGACATCACTTCCTTCTCTTTGCCTTTTGCCAGCTCTTCCATCTTCTTGATCTCGTCGTCGGTCAGCTTCTGGATCTGCTCCAGCGCGCCACGCTCTTCGTCTTCCGTGATCTTCTTGTCCTTCATGGCCTTCTTGATCAGATCGTTGCCGTCGCGACGAATGTTCCGGATGGCGGTGCGATGCTCCTCCAGAATTTTATGGAGGTGCTTCACCATGTCCTTGCGGCGATCCTCGGTCAATGCCGGAACCGGTACCCGGATCAACTTTGCGTCGTTCATGGGGTTCAGCCCGAGATCTCCGGCACGAATGGCCTTCTCGATGGCCCCGATCAGGCTGACGTCCCAAGGCTGCACGGTGATCAACTGGGGCTCCGGGGCGCTCACGTTGGCCAGCTGGTTCAGCGGCATCTGGGAGCCGTAAGCATCGACGGTGACTCCGTCCAGCATGTGCACCGACGCGCGCCCAGTTCGGGTAGAGGCCATTTCCTTGCGAAAATCCTCTACTGCCTTCTCCATGCGGGTTTTGAGCTGTGCAAAACTGTCCTTCAGAGCGGGTATCGCCGCCATTGATACTTGAGCCATCACGGTTCGCCTCAGAATGAGATCACAAACTCACGATTATAAGCTATCGGTTTGCAGCTGTGGGCCATCGGCTCTGAGGTCTCGAGCTAAGGCGGGATTTACCGGCAGGTTGGCAGAACGCTCAAACCTCGGACGGGCGCAACAGCAGCCTGAATTCGAATCAGAGCCCGTTTCGAGGACAGCCAAGCTCATGGCTCGACAGCTCATGGCTCACAGCTAGCCTTCTTCTTCGAAGTCCTCGTCCTGGAAGATGTACGGCGCCGTGCGAATGAGACGAAAGCGGACCTTTTCTTTGCAGGTTTCGCAGTCAGGAAATTTCTCGCCGCTGATCATTACCACCTCGTGCGCCTCGCGATGTTCCCGATCATGGAGTACTTCGTAGATGCCGGACTGGCGCACGACTTCTCCGCAACGATAGCGCCGGCCGCCATTCGGTCTTCCACCGCCGTGGCCGGCACTCTTAACGTTCTCTGACTGAAGTTGAAATGCGACGTTCCGCTGGGACGCAGATTCCGTGCCGCAGTACCGAACCCCGCGTTTCCGATGCGAGCCCGCAGACTCATGGGGAAACCCCCGGTTCATCATTTGCTTACTGTTCGCTAAAAGTTAGCTGAAATTCAATGGTTTGTGAAGTGCGAGTTGCGCAAAATCGCAAGGCCTGGCACCGAAAGACGAGGCGAAGCTTACTTGCCGGCTGGAAAATCTTTGTCCTGACGGATATCGTGGGCGCGATGCTTGAGGGTAAACCGCACCCGACCTTCACAAGTAGCGCAGGCAGGAAAGACCTCGCCCTGCAGCAAGGTCGCATCGTGCGTTTCCCGGTGGCCGTTGTGCTCGACCCGGTAAACTCCCGAGACCGGAACCGCCTCTGATGGCTTGTAAGCGTGCTCAGCCATAACAGTATCAGCGGGGAACTAACGGTGATTGTAACGCTATTACCAGGAGCCGTTCACAAAATCGAGGGTAGCCTCTGGCTATGGTTGCAAATTGGTTGCAACGCCGTCCTCAACCTTGATTGACGACGGAGCCTACACGCTCGCCCATCACCACCCGGTGAATGTTGCCGCGCTTGTTCAAATTGAAGATTACGATAGGAAGGTTGTTTTCCCGGCACATCGCTATTGCGGTGGCATCCATCACTCGCAATCCCAGGCGCAGGACATCCATGTAGCTGATGTGATCGAACATGGTGGCGTCCTTGACCAGCACCGGATCGGCGGTGTAGATGCCGTCCACCTTGGTCGCCTTCAGGATCGCGTCGGCCTTAATTTCCATGGCCCGCAGCGAGGCGGCTGTGTCAGTGGAGAAGTAGGGATTGCCGGTCCCGCCGGCGAACACCACGATGCGCCCCTTTTCCAGGTGACGCATAGCCCGACGGCGGATAAACGGCTCGGCAACCTGATTCATCTCGATGGCACTCATTACCCGGGTAAATACGTTCTGCTTTTCCAGCGCGTCTTGCAACGCCAAGGCATTGATGACCGTCGCCAGCATTCCCATGTGATCGGCGGAAACGCGGTCCATGTCCTTGGCCTGCTCGGCCACGCCGCGAAAGAAGTTGCCGCCACCCACTACAATCGCGATCTCTGTTCCGAGGCTGTGGACCTCGGCGAGCTCGGCAGCGATCTCGTGTACCCGCGTATTGTCGACACCAAAACCCTGACCGGCGGCCAGCGCCTCACCAGAAATCTTGAGAAGTATCCGTTTGTAAGCCGGAGCATCCATGCTTGATCGTTCCCACCTGGAAAGTACGGATTAGTTTAGCAGGCGGCCCGTCCCAGCCGGTTCGGGTCCAATATCGGAACCGCTCCGCTTCCCCGGGAAACTTCGGTAACCCACAACGCAATTTCTGCGCAACAACAGGTACAGTTAGAACAGGCCACCAGAATGGACAGTGTTGACGATCTTCTGCAGCGGGTTTTTCGGCTTTCGGAATTCCGTCCTCACCAGCGTGAGATCGTGCAGGACGTGCTCGCGGGTCACGACGTTGTCTGCGTTATGCCAACCGGGGCGGGCAAAAGCCTCTGCTTCCAACTTCCGGCCCTGCTGCTGAAGGGGCTGACCGTCGTTGTCTCACCGCTGATATCGCTCATGGCCGACCAGGTTCACCAGTTGCAGGCGCTGGACGTTCCGGTGCTGCTCTTGAACAGCTCCCAGTCTTCGAGCGAACAGGCCCGAGTCCTGACGCAGCTCAGGAGCGACTTCTCAGGCTTGCTGTATTTAGCTCCCGAACGCTTCGCGGCGCCTTCCTTCCAGCGACTGCTGCCGCAGCTGCATCCCAACCTGCTGGTGGTAGACGAAGCTCACTGTTTGAGTTTTTGGGGACACGATTTCCGCCCGGAATACATGCGCCTGGGCGAGGTGCGGGAGCTGATGAGTTCTCCCGCGACAATCGCTCTGACCGCGACGGCCACGCCCAACGTTCGCAACGACATTGTCCGCATGCTTGGGCTTCGTAGTCCGAAGGTGCATGTCACCGGATTCGATCGTCCCAACCTGACCTACGCCTGCCGCAGGCTCGACACGGAAGCCGAGAAGGACGCCGCGCTACTCAACGGCCTCTCGAAGCAGCCGGGCAGCGGCATCGTGTACTGCGCAACCCGGAAGTTGACCGAGCAGCTGGCCGCCTTGTTTCAACAGAAGTTTCCGCAACGAACAATTCGCGCGTATCACGCCGGCCTGGACCCCGAAGCCCGCAAGCGAAGTCAGGAAGATTTCATGTCAGCTCAGGGCGCGGTCGTGGTTGCAACCAACGCCTTTGGCATGGGAATCAATAAGCCCGACATTCGCTTCGTGATCCACTACAACATTCCGGCCAGCCTCGAGGCTTACTACCAGGAGGCAGGACGCGCCGGGCGCGACGGCAAGCCGGCGCAATGCGTTCTCTACTGCAGCCCGCGCGATCGGCACACGCAGGAGTTCTTCATCGACAAGATCGGCGAGAACAACGAATCGATCACGCAGGCCCAGATCATGATGCTGCAAGCGCACGCCCGGCAAAAGCTGGAGCAGATGTTCGCCTATGCCTATCGGCGCGACTGTCGCCGTCTCACCATTCTGGAATACTTCGGCGATGACAGCGTGCCGACGCAGTGCAGCTGCGATGTCTGCCGCGGGCAAGTCCGCATGAATAAGCCTGCGCAGGCCGATGCGGTCGCCTCACCACGTCGTTCCGGCAACCGCAGAGTTCCGGAAGTAGAGTCTCGCACATTGGACAACTTCGGCCTCGGCCGACTTGAGCGCCTGAAGAAGCTACGTCTGAAGCTAGCCCAGGCGCAGGACGTGCCGGCGTTCTGCATCGCTCACGATTCCGTCCTGCTCGCGGTCGCCGGCGCGGCACCGCAAACCCTGTCGGCCCTGGCAGAAATCAAGGGCATCGGCCCCGCCAAATTGGATAAGTACGGAGCGGCGTTTCTGGCGGCGGTGAAGGGAAGCTAGATCGTTGGGCTCTTGATGCCAGTGTTGCTATGTGATGTAATGTTATGTGCTGTTATGTTATTATTTTCCTTGGGACATAGAAGCCATGGAACCTAACTCCGCCGAAGCGATTCGCATGTACGCGCAGCGGGAATACGTCGAGCCCGCCCGAAAAAAGGGCGAGCGTCGCATACGAATCATTGCGGGCGATGTACATCGCGGCATGCGCTTGAAAAACCGCGTGCCGAATGTGTGCAGCGTGCTAGGTTCGCGAACCTTTCTTGAGAAAAACGGTCTGGTGATTGAGGCGGTTTCTGGTCCTCCTTCCGGCATGGGCACGCGAGTTGCCTACACCTACCTGCTGGCTGATGAAAAACGTTCATCGGATCAAAGCGATGCCGCGCACGACTTCGGAAATTTGCGTGGCCTGTTGAAAGACGCGCTGCGGTCCATGGGCGGAGGCGAGGCATTTCTCCGGCGTGAGCGCGAGCGGTTTCATGACCCCGATCGATCGGACAACAAGTGAGCCTCGTCTACTGGGACACCATGTTGTTCATCTACTGGCTGGAGGCCCATCCGCAGCATGCAAAGCAAGTGGAGAAGATCCACCAGCGTATGGCGGAGCGCGGCGACCAGCTTTGCACCAGCGTCTTTACCATAGGCGAGATCTTGGCCGGCGCTTACAAAGCCGGCCGTAATGCGGAAGCCCAGAAGATCCGCGATTATTTTGAGAGCCGGGCCATCCGCTTACTCCCGTTCAATGTAGAAGCGGCTGAGCGCTATGCCAGGATCCGGGCGCAATGGAGGGTCTCTCCGGCCGACGCAATCCATCTCGCATGCGCCTCCGTGGCCAAGGTGGACCTTTACCTATCTAACGACGCTGGCCTCAAAAAGCTGGTAATCGAAGGCATTCACTTCATCGCCGGCCTGGACGCCACCATCCTGTAAACCACACGCAAAACAACTAAGGGCAGGATCTCTCCCGCCCAACAGCTCTCACCAGCAGCACCCGATTCCGGCGAACCCCCTCTTCGAAAACATCGTCTCACTAGTACCTCCGGTCTAGCGGAGATACTACTGGCTTTCAAGAGGTAGCCATGACTATGACCAAGATCAAGGTAACGATGTTAGCCGTTGTAGCACTCGCACTGGCAATCGCATTGCCGGCGTTTGCCCAAGACACCACTCAGCCGTCAACTCCGGCCAATCCGAGTACAGGACAGCAAACGGATCAGAGCGGTAGTCAACCGATGCAGCAGCCGGAGATGAGTGCGCCGGCGCCCACCCAGCCGGATCCGGGAGCCGCCGTAAGCGGCACGAACCCGCAAACGTCGGATGGCTCGCAGACTTTATCCGGAACCATCAGCGCCGACGGCAAGACCTTCAACGGCAACGGAACTACTTACACCATCAGCAACCCGAACTCCGTGAAGGCTTACGCGAATCAGCCCATCACGGTGGGATACGAGACGGGCAACGACAATTCGATTCGCATCACCAAAGTTATGCTGACCAAGCCGCAGCAGTAAGCGCGAGTTGTGAGCAGCTGCGACAATTCATACAGGCAAAAGTAAGGGCGGGATTGCTCCCGCCCTGAGGGTCTTCGCCGGGTTTGCTGACCGGGGTTATTCGGCGGCCTGATCGGCGGCCTTGCTGATGGCGATGGTCTCGCCCACGTCACCCACCTTGAAGCGCGCGAAGCGGCGTACCGAGATGTTCTCACCCAACTTGCCGACCACGGTGGCGATCATCTGGAAGACGGTGATGGTCTGGTCCTTGATGAAGGGCTGCTCGTACAGGCAAACCTCTTCGTAGAACTTGGCCATCTTGCCTTCGACAATCTTCTCGATCACCGGAGCAGGCTTGCCAGTCTGCGCAGCCTGGGCGCGATAGATGTCCTTTTCCTTCTCGAACGCTTCCGGCGTCACATCTTCCTTGCGGATGAAGCGCGGATCGGTGGCGGCGATGTGCATGGCAATGTCGTGCACCAGGCCCTTGAAGTCGTCAGTGCGGGCGACAAAATCGCTCTCACAATTCACTTCCACCAGGACGCCGATCTTGCCTCCAGCGTGAATGTAGCTGGCCACCGAGCCTTCGCTGGTGGTACGCGTCGCCTTCTTGGCGGCCGTGGCAATGCCCTTCTTGCGAAGAACGACGATGGCTGCCTCGATGTCGCCCTTGGCTTCGGTCAGGGCATTCTTGCAGTCCATCATGGGGGCGTTGGTCTTGTCGCGAAGCTCTTTTACCTGTGCTGCTGAAATGTTGTTCACGGTGGTAGTACTCATCTTTCGGAAAGTCCTCGCTCTTCGCCTTTCGCTACTCGCTTTTCGCGACGAAGGACGAAAGGCGCATTTTATGAAAACTTAGATCGCACTCCCACGTTCACTGCGTTCTTCTTTTCTGGCGAAGAGCGAAAAGCGAACTGCGAAGAGCGTCCCTCAGAAAACAATGCCCGCGCATAGATGCGGCGCGGGCGGATGATCCTCGTAAAACTCGAGTCGATGCTTACGCGCTTGTATTTTCTGCGGCGCGACGGCCTCCGCGGCCCAGCACCTCTTCCATGCTGACCTCTTCGGAGTCGTCGATGGTCGACGTTTCCGCCGACGCAACAGCGCCTTCTTCAGCCTCGGGACTGGCGGCAGCGGCTTCCGCAGCTTCGCTATACTGCACGCCCGAGGAAAATTCTGCTGTCTGCTTGTCGGTCGCAGCCTGTGATCCCTCGACCACCGAATCCGCAATCTTCGAAGCGAACAGCCGGATCGCGCGCAACGCGTCATCGTTGCCGGGGATCACGTAATCCACTTCGCTGGGATCGCAGTTGGTGTCGACCACCGCCACCACCGGAATGCCCAGCTTGCGGGCTTCCTTCACCGCGATCTGCTCCTTGTTGGAATCGATCACGAACAGCAGGTCCGGCAGCCGGTTCAGATTCTTGATGCCGGCAAGGTTCGCCTGGAGGTGCTTGCGCTCGCGCTCCAGCTTGATGACTTCCTTCTTCGGCAGCAGCTCGTAGCGGCCATCGGTGGCCATCTCGTCAAGCTCCTTCAACCGCTTCACCGACTTCTGCACCGTCACCCAGTTGGTGAGCAGTCCGCCCAACCAGCGCGAGTTCACGTAGAACATGCCGCTGCGCGTCGCTTCTTCGGCGATTGCGTCTTGCGCCTGGCGCTTGGTACCCACGAACAGCACCAGCTTGCCTTCCGCCGTCTGGTCCTGCACAAACTTGGACGCTTCCTTGAACATCTTCAGCGTCTTCTGCAGGTCGATGATGTAAATTCCATTGCGCTCGCCGAAGATGTATTCCTTCATCTTCGGATTCCACCGCTTCGTCTGATGCCCGAAGTGAACGCCCGCTTCGAGCAACTCCTTCATCGTGATATTTGCCAAGCTACCTCCTCGGTTGGCTTGCATCTTTTGCGCGGAATTCGCGCTCCAGATTGCTTTTCCCAGTCACCCGCACGCGAGTGCGGGAAAGATTCGTTCCGGTTGAACTGCTTTGCACCGCTCGCCCCCGGAACCAAAGAGCGAGTTGTCAGTCGGCGGTTGTCAGTTGTCAGTGAAATCCGACAACTGCAAACTGACAACCGAAAACCAAATCTTTACCGCTTGCTGAACTGGAAGCGCTTGCGAGCGCCCTTCTGGCCGTACTTCTTGCGCTCCTTGCCGCGGGCATCGCGACGCAGAAAGCCTTCGGCCTTCAGCTTGGGACGCAGTTCAGGATTAAACTCCTGCAACGCGCGGGCAACGCCCATGCGAACCGCGCCGGCCTGGCCATTCACGCCGCCACCGTTTACGGTGCAGGTCATGTTGAAGCTGGCTGCGGTCTCGGTGAGCACAAAGGCCGACTTCGCCATGATGCGCTGCGCTTCGGTCACAAAGTGTTCATCGAACGCTTTGCCGTTGACCTTGAATTCGCCATTCCCGGGGCGAAGGAACACGCGGGCAACGCTAGACTTGCGACGTCCCGTGCCGTAGTACTGAACCAGTTCTGCCATTGTTTGTGATTCCTATTCTTGTGCCGTCCCTACGGGACTCGAATCTGATCTTTTGCCTACCCAGCACTCCGATTCGCTACGTGCTGGGCTAAGCTGTTTCGCGCCTACGGCGCTTGACCTTTACAGTCTATGCTTCCTGCCGAATCCTGGATTCGCAGGAGTCCAGGCTGAAACTTATGCGCGCTTTGCCGGCGCCAGCGCTTCGGGCTTCTGCGCCGTGTGCGGGTGCTTGTCGTCCCGATAAACCTTCAGCTTGCCGGCCATCGCCCGTCCCAGCTTGGTGTGGGGCAGCATGCCGACAATGGCTTCTTCCACAATCTGCTCAGGCTTGCGCTGCAGGCGCTTCTTGTATTCCTCGGACTTCATGCCGCCGGGGAATCCCGAGTAGTGGTGATAGACCTTACTGTCCGCCTTCAGTCCGGAAATGTGGATCTTGGCGGCGTTGATCACGATGACGTGATCGCCAGTGTCGATGAACGGCGTGTACTTGGGGCTGTCTTTGCCAGAGAGGATGCGCGCCACACGTGACGCCAGACGGCCTAACGTTTCGCCATCAGCATCAATGACAAACCACTTGCGCGCAATTTCCCCCTTGGGGAAATAGGTTGACATCTCAAACTCTCCCAGATATTTGAAAAAACCGCGAAAGAGCCGCTTGGTTCTGGCGCTGGACGCGCTAAAGACCTACAGGCGGGCAAACGCAGGACTGCGAAAGAACTAAGAATAGACTACCGGGACCCGCCATGTCAATGAAAGGGCGGTCCAATGGCCCTGCCGAAGCGGGCCTCGTACATCGTTATTGTACACGACTGGCCTCTATTTTCGGGCATATTTCACTTAGCAGGCTCCTGATACAGCCCCATCACGTTTCCAGCCGGATCGCGGAAGCGCGCCGTAATCTCCGGCGCATCGGCTCCAATCGGCTGAACCATCACGCCGCCTGCGGCTACGACCTTGTCGATGGTCGCGACGACACTGTCGACCATGATGTACACCAGCAGTCCCGGCTGCGCCGCTGGCTGTCGTCCGAGCACCCAGACGCCGCTGACTTCGCCCACCCCGTCATCAAATGCCGTCGCGCCATCACCGCGCTTGCGAATGCTCCAGCCGAAGGCCTGCTTGTAGAAATCCGCCGAGCGTGCGACATCCGTGGCGGGGATTTCGATGTAGCAAACTTTTCCGTTTCCAATGGTTGGCGCCATCTGCTTCGCTCCTCAGGGACGGCCGATCATTGCCGTTCGACATTCTACCTTTGAACTCCGCGTGATGATGGGCCTGCGAGGATGGGCGGTGTTCTATCCCAGCCAGCGCCGTTCGATGGTGGACACATAGACATCCATCCCGCGGGTCGAGGGCATTCTAAGGCGCGGCTGATCAGCTACTTACGCGCAACCGTCTTTGGAAGAGCGGATGCAGAGTCTAACTTTCACCTGGAACAAACATGGACCGGCTTCTGCTACGATCTACGTTACGCAATCCGGCAGCTGCGCAATGCGCCCGGCTTCAGCCTGATCGCAATCCTCACGCTCGCCCTCGGTGTGGGAGCGAACACCGCCATCGCCAGCGCCGTCTATGCGGTCCTGCTGCGCTCGCTGCCGTTCGCACACGCGGACCGGCTGGTGCTGATCAGGGAGACTCATCCGAAGGCTGGAACCATCTCGGCCAGCTATCGCGACCTACTCGACTGGCGCGCGCAGTCCAGGAGCTTCGAGAGCATTGCCGCCTACAGCGACGTGCATCACGGCCACGCTCAGCTTATCGCTGGCGGCGACGCTTATTCCGTGCGCACAGCCTGCGCTTCCTCCGATCTGTTCCCGACGCTCGGCATTCGTCCGCAGCTTGGCCGCAACTTCGCCGTAGCCGAGGACACGGACAGCGGTATCCACGTCGCGATCCTCAGCCATCGCGTGTGGGAGAGCCGCT
Source organism: uncultured Acidobacteriaceae bacterium (assembly GCA_963698845.1). Classification (GTDB taxonomy): domain Bacteria; phylum Acidobacteriota; class Terriglobia; order Terriglobales; family Acidobacteriaceae; genus Bog-257. The sequence continues at coordinate 1,097,638 of CAVOSH010000001.1, read as the reverse complement.
TCGCCGCCGATCCTTCGGTCGTCGGCAGGACCGTGCAGCTCGACGGCCAGAGCTTCACCGTCGTCGGCGTCATGCCTGCCGGCCGGCAGTATCCTCTGCAAACCGATCTTTGGCTGCCGCTGGCGCAGCTGGATAAAGACGAGCGCAACAACCGCCAGTATCACGCCACCGATGCTATCGGCCGACTGCGCGACGGCGTCACGCCGGAGCAGGCCAGCGTCGAGTTGAACACCATCGCCGCCCGCCTGGCGCAAAGCTATCCCGCGACCAACCGGTCGATCGGCGTGCGAGTTACATCACTGCGTGATGCGCTGGTCGGTCAGCTTCGTCCGATGCTGCTCGCGCTGTTCGCCTCGGTCGCGCTGGTCCTGTTCATCGCCTGCGCCAATATCGCCAACCTGCTGCTGGTTCGCGCCAGCAACCGCCGGCGCGAGATTGCCGTGCGCACCGCCTTGGGTGCCACGCGCGCGCGTCTGCTGCGGCAGTTTCTGGCCGAGAGCCTGGTGCTCTCAATTCTTGGATCCGCGGCAGGAGTCCTGCTGGCTTCCATGAGCATGCCCCTGCTGAACTACGGCCTCTCGCACATCGCCGACGCGCAGTTCGTATTGACCGAACCTATCGCCGTGAACTTGCCGGTGCTGGCGTTCACCGCGCTGTTGGCCATTTTTACCGGCGTGCTCTTCAGCTGCCTGCCGGCTCTGCAGTCCTCACCGGCTTTGAACGACGATTTGCGCGACGGCCAACGTAGCGTCGCCGGCGGACGCAGTACACTCCGCAACGTTCTTGCCGCCGGTGAGCTGGCGCTGGCTGTTGTCGTTCTCTTCAGCGCGGCGCTCTTGCTGCGCAGCTTTCAAAAACTGCTGGCGGTCGATCCCGGCTTCCGCACCGATCACCTTCTCTCGGTGAAGATCGATCTGCCGGCCAACGTCTACAGCAAGCCCGAGCAAGTGGAAAGCTTCTCGACCCGGCTGCAGGAACGGGTGGAGCACATTCCCGGCGTCACCTCAGCCGCAATTACCAACGCGCTGCCATTGACGCCCTCAAAGTCGATGACGCGCTTCGCCGTCCAGGGCGCGCCGCCTCCAACCGCCGGGAATTTCCCGGTCACGCAGATACGCACCGTCAGCCCGTCGTACTTCCGCACGCTTGGCATCGGACTTCAAGCGGGAAGAATGTTTGAGCAGAAAGATGTCGACGACCTGGCAGGCACGTTCATCGTCAACCAGGCGTTCGCGCGGCGCTACCTCACCGACCGCGGTCCCATAGGCAGCAGGATTCTGATGAACGTGCTGACCGCGCAGCCCAATGTGGTGCCGGTGATCGGCGTGGTCGCCAACGCGAAGGATCTTGGTGTCGATGCTGAAACCGAGCCGGTGGTCTACAGCGCTGGATATCCGAACGGGCAGATCCTGCTGCTTCGCACCGAGCTTGACCCGACGACGGTGGCTCCGTCCGTGGGCGAAGTCGTCAGGTCGCTCGACCGCAATCTCGGCGTCTCCGAGGTGAAGACCATGGACGGCGTGCTTTCGGACTCGCTCGCCAGGCCGCGGTTGTCGTCGCTGCTGCTGGGATTCTTCGCGCTGTTGTCGGTGGGACTGGCGGCGTTGGGAGTCTATGGCGTGCTGGCGTTCGCCGCCCGTCAGCGAGTGCGTGAGATTGGAATTCGCATGGCTCTAGGCGCCCGGCGCTCGCAGGTGATGCGTCTGTTTCTAAAAGAGGGCGCAGTCCTGGTGGGTACGGGCGTTCTGGTAGGCATGGTCGCAGCGCTCGCGGTCGGACGCCTGCTCAGCGCGATCCTCTTCGACATCGCCCCAGCCGATCCGATGTCTGCCGCATTCGCGCTGCTTCTGCTCGCATCAATAGGCCTGGGCGCGGCCTGCATTCCCGCGCTGCGTGCTACCCGAGTCGATCCCGTAGAAGTATTGCGCGCAGAGTAAGCCACGTCACTGCAGGGCCTTGATCAACCCGGGATATTTCGTGCGCAGCCAGTAGTACTCGTTGATGGGGCGATCGTCCTGCAGAGACGGAGTATTGGCCGCGGGAGCGATGAGGTCCTTGGTGTGGACTTCGTGCGAGACCAGCAATCCGTACTGCTCCAGAGCGGTCTTTGCAGGTCCCCATTCCATCATGTCGGTGAGGGCGTTGGCTGGCGTACGGGCAACCAGTTGCTCGGCCGTAAAGTCAGGGATGGGGCTCATGCTGGCAAGGAAATGATACGCAGGCCCGCCTTCCAGCGATTGATATGCGCGCACGTAGGGAAAGACATCCGTCAGTGCCTTGGTGATTGCCGCCCGATCGGTATTGTCGCCGCCATCGTAGATCCACTGCTGCAGAATGCCGCCTGCGGTCAGGTGCTGTTTAGCCACGGCGTAGAAGTCGCGCGAGTACAGCAAACTCGAGGCAGCGGCTTCGATGGGCGGAGGAGGATCGATGATGATGGCGTCGAACTTCTGGTTCGAGCGGTCGAGGAAGCGGCGGCCATCATCGATCACGATGTGAGCGTTGGGCGACTTCAGCAACGCGCGGCCGTCAGGGTGGTAATAAGGAAGCAGCTTGGGCACCTTCGGCACCAGCTCAACCACGGTGACCGGAATACCCCATGACAGCGCTGAGCGGAACGTTGTCCCCATACCAAAGCAGATGATCAGGGCGTTTTGCGGCGGCTGCTGCAGATGCGCCAGGGTAAAGTGCGCCATCATTTTCGTGATCGGCGTAAGACTGGTCATACCCACGCCGTTGACCAGCAGTATCTTGTCCATTCCTTTGCCGTAGGCAAGGACGGTAGCGGTGCGGTCGCGCAAGATGAGGCTGCCCGGGAAGTCGACTTCGTAATCCTTGGTAAGAAAGAACAGGCTCACCGCTGCGATCAATAGCGCTGCGGTCGCCGCAAGTTGCAATCCTCGCTCCTCGCGTTTGCGTCCGAAAAGCGCCATCGCAATCCACGGCAGCACCAGAATCAGCATCGACTTGCGTTCGCCGAGAACCGGCAACAGCAAAAAGCCGGAGAGCAGCGGCCCGACGATGCAGCCGACCACGTTGACGGCATAAGCGCGTCCGGCGCGGTCAGGATCACCTTCCGACCAGCGGTCGACCAGCATAGGGGTTAGAAAACCGATGACCGCTGAGAACGGAAACACTCCGAGGAAGACGCGCAGATCGCTCTGCATCGTAAATCTGGGATCGGCTGTGAGCAAAGGCAGCAGCCCGAAAAAAGCCAGCGAAACCCATAGCAGGCGGCTTTCCTGGCGCGACGTGCGCCGGCTCCAGAAGCGGTAGACTTGCGATCCGCAGAACGTTGCCAACAGGTATGCGGCAAGAATCTCCGCGAAGGAGTACACGAACGGTCCCACGAAATATGTGTACAGGCGAAGCCAGATCACCTCGGCTGCCATGGTGGCGACGCCAGTCGCAAAAAGTAGCAGCAGGATTGACCGGTCGCTGCTGGTGATGAGCGGCGCCCGGGTATCGGGCTGCCGTGCTTCTCCACTGCGCCAACGTTGTGAGAGCGCCAGCGCGAACGCGGATACAAAGATGATCCCGTTAAGCATGGCGCAGCTGCGCAGCGTGCCGTGAAATCCATATAGCTCGATCAGCATGGGAGCGATGGCGGCGCCGGCAACAGCTCCCAGAACGTTGGCGATGTACAGGAAGCTGAACGAGCGTTGCGACTGTCCCTGCAAACCGCGACGGATGGCGAACATTCCCAGCGGAATCGTCGCGCCCATGCAGGCGCACCAGGGAATCAGCGTCAACGCCAGCCATGCACCTGAAAGCAGGTAGAAGCCTCCCGACGACACGGTCGCGCTGCCCGCGATCCTTTCCAGGAGCCGGCTTCCCCAGAGAAGCTCCAGCGGGACCAGCAGGGCGGAGATGCCGATCAGGAGTTCGCAGATGGCATACAGGCGAAGCGGAGGAACTTTGAGTTGGTCGCCGTAGCGGCGCACCCATCTTCCGGCAAACCAGGATCCCGCACCCAGTCCCGCCATGAAGACGGAGAGCAAGATCGATACCAGGGCTGTGGTCACACCGAAGCTGGCCATAGCCAGCCTCAGCCACACCAACTCGTAGACGATGCTGCACAGTCCCGAAAGAAAAAAGAATAGCGCGAACCAAAACATGGATTACTTTCTACCGTCGATTTGGATGCCAGTTTACATGGTTGCGGGAAAGTTGATGAAGTTTGGAACCATGCGTGGCGGGACTGAGCGAATCTCCACGTGGACCTGTCAGGCGGCACAGTCCACAGCGAGGCCTGGCAGAGACGCTTTGCCAGCCTGGCCAGATGGCGAAGGACAGGTGCCGGGGCTTAAGTGGGAATCACAGCGCGAAGTATGTTTTTTTGTGCAGCAAGCTGTTTTCATCTCCAATCAGCAACTGCGTTGGGAAAACTCCGAATGACGCCAGCAGCCTGGGATCGCGCATTGCAGGTGGAGCGTCGAAGACCAGTGTCGCTTGGGTAGATTCGCCGGGACGCAAGGGTTCGAGTAACGATGGCGAAGCTCCATGAGCAGCTTCCCACGCCTTCTGGCCTGTCACCGAGACGCCAATGGCGTCCCCCTGGCCGTCTACCAGCGCGAAGCTCAAGGGGTTGGGGGTGACGGGCACGTCGCGCGGCCGCCACGGTGCAGTCGTGGTCTCGTCAAAGCGTCCGCGCACGCTGACCACGTAGAACTCACCGTTAGCAATGGTGTCGCCAATCTGCTTCACCCGTTGGACATTTTGTACCGAGTAAGCCAGGTGGCAATCCAGTTCGCAGAAGTATTTTTCCTGACCGGGCGCCAGCGCACGCTCTCGACTGAAGACCGAGAATGCGAGCAGCACTCCGATATACGCAATCGCCAGGACTGCAGCCGCGGACAGCGAATACCGCACCCACGACCGGCGACAGAAATAAAGAACAGGCGCCGCCAGCATGAGCAGCAACAACAGTAGAGCAGTTCCCAGGAAAAGCAGGGCCGCAAGATGGGCGTCCAGGTTCATGTTTCGGTACACGGTTCTCTCCGACAAGTACTTTTTTATACAAAGCGATCGGGCCAAAAAAATGCACTGCGAAAATCTCAAGCGCAGCGCTAGAAGTGAAAATGCTCCAGGTAATACAGCGCTCCAAACGCAACCAGCAGCATGACCGCGGGAATCGTGATGGAGCGCAGACTTTGCCTGGGCCTCTTCCAGTCAGCCGTGCCCAGAAAAAGCAGGATGGTCGGCACAAGCATCACGATGCAGAGTTGAAAAACGTGGGCGGCGCTGCCTTCGTCGGTCTGGGGCGGCTGAAAATAACCGCTTAACACGGTGAGCAGTGCAGTGCCTGAGAGGCCGAGTGCAACCCGACTGCTGCTGCGATTGATTCGCTGCGACTGCATAGGTCCTCCTTGAGGACTATTGCTTGGAGTTCGTGCGGGTCGATCGAATGACGGATTCCATCTGCTCCAGGTAGTTTTCCAACGCTCGCCGGCCCGTCGCGGTCAGCTTGAACTCGGTCCGGGGCTGGCGGCCAACGAACGACTTGGTGCAGCGCACATAGCCGGCATCTTCCAACTTGCGGGCGTGGACACTCAAGTTGCCGTCGGTAATCTCCAACAGGCTCTTCAGATCGTTGAAGGTGAGCGTGTCGTTGACCGCGAGGGCGCTGATGATGCCCAGGCGAACGCGTTCGTGGATCACGGGGTCGAGGCTGAGCGCTTCGGAGCTGCCGTGCCGTCGAGTCGTGGTTCGCGAAACCCGGGCTGACTGCCGTTCTTCGGGATTGAGAGCGTGCCTACCCACCGTGTCTCCTTGCGATGATCATTCCGAAAACGATGTGCAGCAGTCCGAAACCGGCAGCCAGAACAACGTTTGACCACAACCATGGCAGCGGCAGTGCGAGCGCGCCAAAGACGACGAAGGCTGCACCCATGGCCGGCACCGTTCGCACCGAGAATGCACCAGCCTGCATAACCGCAACTCCGTAAAGCACCAGCCAAACTCCGGGAATCAGGCCAAGCGGGCCGCTCCACATCAGCGCGATGGTGAGCAGGCCGCCGGCGGCCAGCGCAGGCAGTAAGCCGATAAATAGCCTGCGTCCTGAGATGGAGAAAATCTCCGTGCCCAGGCGCGTGGCTTTCTGGTGCATCATCGCCAGCGCGATGGTTGCCGCCACCAGCGCTTCCAATAGCCACGCGGCCAGCCATCCTTCCGCATTTTTCTGACGGTAAGCGATGGGGCCGGCCAGGAGTGCGGTTACACCCATGATGCAGAACCCCCACCCCGGTACAGCAGTAAAGGCCGAGCTGCGTTCCATGGTCTGGCGAATGACGCGCAGGTGCTCGAGCGCAACCGGCTCGTCAGGAGACAGCGGCCGAGTACTCTTGCGGCGGCAGGGACGCGAATCCTTCATCGCAGTCAGCTTAGTCCCGGAGGTCGCGCTTGTCAAGTACTTTATATTATAAAGCAACCATGGCGAACGCGCCTTTCTCAAATCGGTTAGGCTAGCTTTCGATGGCGCCCAAACCACGAACCCTGCTCAGCGCGCTTGGCATTTTTTTATCGCTGGCTTGCTTTTCAGCGAGCAGCGGCGCCCAGGCGATTTCCGGCCCGCTAGCCACCGCAAAGCAGATTCAGGACATGCTGGTACAGCGGATCGACGTCGAGCATAAGGCTGACGGCATTGTCGTCGGAGTGATTACCAAAAAGGCGCGAGAGATCATCAGCTATGGGCATTTCGATCGCCATGACGAGCGCGTGCCGAACGGCGACACGTTGTTCGAAATCGGATCGGTCAGCAAAGTTTTTACCTCTCTGCTGCTTTCGGAGATGGTGCTCGATGGCGAAGTAAAGCTCTCCGACCCGATCTCCAAGTATCTTCCGCCGTCGGTCCACGCGCCCTCGAGAAATGGCAAGCAGATCACGCTACTCGACTTGGCGACGCATCACTCCGGTTTGCCCCGCGAGGCGGCTAATTCCAACGGGGATTACATCCGCCCACAGATGTACGAATTCCTCGACCACTACCAGCTAACCCGCGATCCGGGCGAGAAATACGAGTACTCGAACTTTGGGGTTGGGCTGTTGGGAATGCTCCTGGCGAGCCGTGCAGATACTGGCTACGAGGCTCTCTTGCGCGCCCGCATCACTGCGCCCCTGGGCATGAATTGCACCGCGGTGGAATTAACGCCGGAACTGGAAGCAGACTTCACTCCCGGGCACGATTACAAGCTAGACAAGGCATTGCCATGGACCGTACCGGCTCTCATGGGAGCAGGAGGAATTCGTTCCACCGCAAATGATCTGCTCATCTTCCTCGCGGCCAATATGGGCATCATTCACTCTCCGTTGCAGCCTGCGATGAAAAATATGCTCAGCGTCCGGCGTACGGCAGGCCCAGGCTCTCAGGTCGCCCTCGGTTGGCACATCGTAAAGGGCTCCGGCGTCATTTTTCACGGCGGACAGACGAATGGTTATCACAGTTTTCTAGGCTATGATCCACATCGCAAGATCGGCGTTGTGGTCCTGTCCAATGCAAACATGGCGATCGATGATATTGCGTGGAAAATTTTCAGCTATCCCGTGAGCGGGCCGGTGGAGGAGCACATCGGGCCGCCAAATTTTCCGCGATGACCTCAGCGGGAACTATACTGCTGAGGTTCCGGGCAATCTCATGCCGCCTGCCCACATAACGGCGCTTATCGCTCGCGGTGACGAATGCTGCGCGTAGGCCTCACCGGCGGCATCGCTTGCGGAAAGTCCACGATTGGCCAGATGCTGCGGCAGCGCGGCGCTCACTATCTTTCAGCCGACGAACTGGCCCACCAACTGTATGCTCCGGGCGCAATTGCATACGAAGGCGTGGTGCGCGCGTTTGGGCAGGAGATTCTCAATCACGACGGAACAGTAGATCGCAAAAAGCTGGCTGCGTTCGCATTCCCGAACCGCATCGAAGAGCTGAACGCTATCGTTCATCCTGCCGTGGTCCAGTCCCAGAATAAGTGGATGGCAGAGGTTGAGCGTGAGCACCCAAACGCCATCGCTGTGGTGGAGGCTGCCTTGCTGCTGGAGGCCGGTGCGAAAAAAGATTTCGATAGGGTCATCGCCGTGACCTGTGATTCTGCTTGCAAGATACAGCGCTATGCGCAGCGAACTGGCCTGCCATTGAAGGCTGCCCGGGTCGAGGTCGAACGTCGGTCCGCGGCGCAGTTCAGCGACGAGGAGAAAGCGCGGCGCGCCGATTACGTGATCGAAAACTCAGGCAACCTCGAGGAATTGGAACCCAAGGTCGAGCACCTCTGGGCGCAACTGCAATCCTGCCTTCGGCGCTAGTCAGCTAAGGTGCGCTCTCTGGCCCATTTCGTTACACTTTTCTTTTGCAGACGTCTATTTTTGTTCCGCAACTCTCAACCGATTGGACCGTCTTAACGCATGAAATTCCTACGACCTTTTCTTCTCGGAGTTGTTCTGACCGGCGCGTTCTACTGGTTCACCACGCATCATCAGGGAACAAACCCCGTCGCCGGCATCATTTCGCAGCCCACGCATGTCGAACTCAGCGAAGCGGCCGGTCCGGAGAAGCTCGACCCCGAAGAACAGAACAACATTGAGGTTTACAAGCGAGTCATTCCTTCGGTCGTCAATATCACCTCAAAAAGTGTGGCCTACGATTTCTTCTTCGGTCCGGTGCCGCAGGAAGGCCAGGGATCGGGGTTCATCATCGACAAGGAAGGTCACATCCTCACCAACTACCACGTGGTCGGCGACTCGTCGCAACTGGATGTAACCCTGCACAACAAGAAAACCTATCGAGCTACCGTGATTGGCCGCGACCGCGCCCATGATTTGGCAGTGATTCAGATCAAGGCGCCCGAGGTGGTCGCCGCGACGTTGGGTGAATCCAAGAACCTGCAGGTGGGACAGAAGGTGTTCGCCATCGGCAATCCTTTCGGATTATCGGGCACGATGACGCGCGGCATTATCAGCTCTCTGCGGCCCATCCGCAGTCCGGAAGGCGCCTACATCGAGGAAGCCATCCAGACCGACGCCGCGATCAATCCGGGCAACTCCGGCGGACCGCTGCTGAACTCGCATGGCGAGGTAATCGGAATCAACAGCATGATCGCCACCGGAGGCTCGAATCAGAGTGCCGGCATTGGATTTGCGATTCCCATCAACACGGCCAAAGCGGTTCTAAACGACTTGATCACCCTGGGAACAGTGCGGCGGCCTTCGCTGGGAATCGTGTCTCTTCCGATCGGACCCGAGCTGGCGCAGGAAATGGGACTTCCCGCAGACAACGGCATCCTGATCATCCGCGTAGTTCCCGGCGGAGCTGCCGAACAGGCCGGCCTGAAGGGTGGCAATGAGCGCGCCTACCTGGGAGCCAGCGCCATCATGATCGGCGGCGATCTCATCGTGGCCATCGACGGCGATCCCATCAGCGATCAGCAAGACCTGGCCAACGTGATGAACAAACATCGCTCGGGTGACAGGGTGTTTGTGACGATCTATCGCGGCAGGCGCAAGATGAATGTGCCGGTCGTCTTGGGAGAAGTGCGCGAGCGGTCGTAACTAAGTCTGGGCCGTTCGAAGCGAGTCGTTTTGCCATCGCTGATATCGACAGCGAGTGGTAAACCATCGTCGAGATCCTTCCATACAGAGATCCTGGTCGCGCCGGACAAAGGGTCTCTGGACGAATTCATGACCCTTCCAATCGTTTTCCCCTGCGGTCATCAAAAATAGAACAAATAGATTGTTTTTCGACAAGAATGGCGGCATAATCCAACCCGCACCAACGAAGAGTTCGATGCCATTCGTCTGGGATTCCCCAACTGGTCCTCGACGTACCCAGCTATTTCGCGCGGTAACTGCGGTACTAAGGAGGACAACTGTGCAAATCAAGAAACCTTCCATCCGACTGATCGCCACCCTGGCCATCTTTACAATCCCTTTTCTTAGCGCCGTTCAAGCGACTGCCGCAGACAACGTGCTGCATAGCTTCCAGGGCGGCACGGACGGGAGCTATCCCCAGGCCGGGCTCACCTCCGATGCGGCCGGCAATCTCTACGGCACGACCTTCCAAGGAGGCACCGCAGGCGTAGGCACAGTGTTCGAGTTGACGCCCGCAGGGGGCGGCACCTGGACCGAGAAAGTGCTCTATAGCTTCGGCGGTGCGGACGGTAATGGTCCTTTCGGCGGAGTGATCTTCGATGCGGCCGGCAATCTCTACGGCACCACGATCGGAGGCGGCACTTACCTCGCAGGCACGGCGTTCGAGTTGTCGCCCGCAGGCGGCGGCACCTGGACGGAGAAGGTGCTGTGGAGTTTCGGCAATGGTACGGACGGGACGTCTCCCGCCGCCGGGCTGATCTTCGATGCGGCCGGTAATCTCTACGGCACGACCCAAACCGGCGGCACCAACGGGGCAGGAATGGTGTTCGAGTTGACGCCCGCTGGGGGTGGAAGCTGGACCGAGAAGGTGCTCTATAGCTTCGGCAATGGTACGGACGGGGAGCAGCCCGCCGCCGGGCTGATCTTCGATGCCGCCGGCAATCTCTACGGCACGACCGCGTTTGGCGGAACTTCCAGCAAGGGGACGGTGTTCGAGTTGACGCCCGCGGGGGGAGGAAACTGGACGGAGAAGGTGCTGCTTCGATTCAACGTCACCGGCGGAGCCAATCCCCAAGCCGGGCTGATTTTCGATGCCGCGGGCAATCTCTACGGCACGACCTTCGGCGGTGGCGCATACAACCTGGGAACGCTGTTCGAACTGACGCCCGCCGGGGGCGGAACCTGGACGGAGCAGGTGCTGCATAGCTTCGGCAATGGCACGGACGGTAGCGGTCCCTGGGCCGGGCTGACCTTCGATGCCGCCGGTAATCTCTACGGCACGACCCGATACGGCGGGAGTTATGGCGGGGGGACGGTATTTCGATTTAGCGCCCATGGTGAAGTCTTGCTGTACAGCTTCAGCGGTGCGGATGGGAAAAATCCCATTGCGGGGCTGGCCCTCGATGCTGGCGGCAATCTCTACGGCACTACCTACCTTGGCGGCGCTTCCAATCAGGGAACGGCGTTCGAGATCACAAATACCCCTCCCATTCCTTATCAATTGGTTACCATACCTCCTTGCCGGCTGGTGGATACCCGACCGCCGAACGGCGGCGGCCCTATTGCGGGCGGCACCTTCCAAACCTTCCCCATTCCGCAAGAAGGTGGCTGCAACATTCCGGCGACCGCAGCGGCGTACTCGCTCAATGTTTCGGTTGTGCCCACAGGCAGACTAGGCTACTTAACCATGTGGCCCGCGGGCATCGATCTGAGACCTGTGGTTTCTACCCTGAACTCACCCGATGGCCGCGTGAAGGCCGACGCTGCGATTGTGCCGGCGGGCACCAACGGAGCGGTCAATGTCTATGTCACCGACACGACCAATGTGATTCTCGACATCAATGGCTACTTTGCGCCAGTCACGCCGTCCACGCTGGCTTTCTATCCTCTGCCGCCCTGTCGCGTTGCTGACACGCGCGATGGCACGTTTCCCCAGGGCTTGGGTCCGCCCTCTCTGACGGCCGGCCACGAACGCTCCTTCCCCATCTTGAATGCCGCAAGCTGCAACATTCCATCCAGTGCGGCTGCCTATTCACTGAACCTTACAGTCGCGCCTCACGGAGGGCTGAGTTATCTGACAGTCTGGCCCACCGGTCAAACACGGCCGACGGTCTCCACTTTGAACGATGCCCTTGGCCGGACCATCGCCAACGCAGCGATTGCGGTTGCGGGCACTGGAAGTGAGGTTTCGGCGTACGCGACCAACGACACGGACTTAATCATCGACGTCAATGGCTATTTCGCGCCAGCCGGGACGGGCGGGCTCTCGCTCTATGCAGTGTCGCCTTGCCGGGTGATTGACACGCGCCAGGTAGGCAATGGTCAGCCCTTCAGCGGGACTCTGAATCCGCCGGTGGATGTGGGGGCCAGCATTTGTGGAACACCCCCCGAGGCTCAGGGTTATGTTTTCAATGCGACGGTGGTGCCAACAGGCGCCTTGGGCTACCTGACGCTTTGGCCCGACGGGGGCGCCCGGCCTACGGTCTCGACCTTGAACGCGGGGGATGGGTCCGTCTCCAGCAACATGGCGATCGTGCCGAGCACCAATGGCAAGGTCGACGCCTACGCGTCCGGAATCACGCAACTGATCCTCGATATCTCCAGCTACTTCGCGCCGTAACCCGAAATCGCGGTCGGCTCGAGGCCGATTTGCGGGAGTAGAGGGAAGCACCAAACGAGACGGAGACGATACGGATGGAGAACCATCCGGGGAGATCACGCCTCGCTGAAATTCTGCGACCTCGCAGCGACCCAACATTCTCGGGCGGGTGGTCCGTGTTCCAGCCACCACACGATACTCGCAGGCCTCGTCGGATAGCTATTGCCATATCACAAAACGACCGATTTCCTCCCGTTGCTCCTCGGCTCGGCTCTCAGCTATCATTCTTAGGATATGTACGACGACTTCCAGGCTGCTGATCGTTGGACCGGGAAACCGGTGCACTGCCGCTATCAGGCCCTCATTGTTGCTATCGCTACGCGGCATGCCGATGCCATCGACATCAAGTTCCTGGTAGGCGATCGTCCCGTGTGGATAGCCCTTCCTCATGTCGCCTGGGTGGAATATAACCGGCAGACGGGGAAGGTCATCAGCGATCCTATGGCAGTGCAGATTGCCGGTCACTATTTGAAGTGGGCGATTGAGTCGGGTGAGGACAACGGCCGCGAGATGTACGCCCTGACGGTTGAGGAAACTCTCGACCAGCTGAAGGCCGTGATGGACGAAGCGTTCCAACCCGCAGCTCGCTGACCTCTTCTCGGCGGGCTACTTGCATCTATTCTGGTGAGTTTCTATATTTTTCTGCGCTGTTTTGGAATTCCGTTCCAGCTTTCGTAAGGTTTGATTTTCGGCTTTATTGAAGGAGCTCTCATATGTCCTCTGTTCTGCAAACTCCCGAGGTTTCGCAACTGCTCGGACAAAACAACGTCCATCGCAATCTTTTCCCGCCGCAGTTGATTGAAGCGGCGTTGAGCCGCGGTGAAGCGGAGCTGGGTTCCCGCGGATCGCTGGTCGCCGAGACCGGCTCGCGCACCGGGCGTTCGCCGAAGGACAAGTTCATCGTTCGCGATTCGATCACGGAAAATAAAGTGGATTGGGGTTCGGTCAACATTCCTACCTCACCCGAGATTTTTGACGCATTGTATGAGCGCGTTCTAGAACACCTCGCCGGCAAGGAGCTGTTTGTTCAGGACCTCTATTGCGGCGCCGATCCGCAATACCGGCTGCCGGTGCAGTTCATCAACGAGTATGCCTGGCACAACCTCTTCGTGCGGCAACTCTTCATCCGTCCCACCGCGCAAGAGTTGAAGAGCCACAAGCCCGAATTCACCATCGTCTGCGCACCCAACTTCCTGGCCGACCCTAAACGAGATGGAACCGCGTCCGAAGTGTTCGTGATGTTGAACTTCACCAAGAAGCTGGTGCTGATCGGCGGGACGCAGTATGCCGGGGAATTGAAGAAGTCGATCTTCAGCATCATGAATTTCCTGCTGCCCCAGCGCAATGTCTTCCCCATGCACTGTTCCGCGAATGTCGGTCAAGACGGGGTGACAGCGCTGTTCTTCGGTCTCTCCGGCACAGGAAAAACGACGTTGTCGGCCGACCCCAAGCGCCGCCTGATCGGCGACGATGAGCACGGCTGGAGCGCAACCGGGGTCTTCAACTTCGAGGGTGGATGTTACGCCAAGTGCATTCATCTCTCGCCGGAGACCGAGCCGCAGATCTACAACGCACTTGGCTTCGGATCGGTGCTGGAAAACGTTGTCCTTGACCCCGTCACCCGCATTCCCGACTATGACGATGACAGCAAGACCGAGAATACGCGGGCCGCGTACCCGGTGGAACACATCCACAATGCAGTCATTCCCGGCATCGGCGGACATCCTAAGAACGTGGTCTTCCTGACCGCCGACGCTTTCGGTGTGCTCCCTCCGGTTTCAAAGCTGACGCCCGAGCAAGCGATGTTTCATTTCATGTCGGGCTACACCGCAAAAGTCGCGGGAACAGAAGCCGGTGTCACCGAGCCGCAAGCCACTTTCTCAACCTGCTTCGGCGCCCCCTTCATGCCGCTGGCGCCGAAGGTCTACGCCGAGATGCTTGGCCGGCGTCTGCGCGAGCACAATGCGCAGTGCTGGCTGGTGAATACCGGCTGGCAGGGCGGTCGGTATGGCGTTGGCAAGCGCATGAGCCTGCCTTATACCCGCGCGATGGTCAACGCTCTGGTGGAAGGTGAGCTGGCGAATGTCGAATTTGAAATTGAGCCGGCGTTCGGACTGAGCATTCCTAAATCCTGCCCTGGCGTTCCTTCCGAGCTGCTGGCGCCCCGCAATTCCTGGAAGGACAAGGCCGCCTACGACAAGATGGCAGCCGATCTGTCAGCGCGGTTCCAGAAGAATTTCGAGAAATTCGATGCCCCGGCCGAGATCAAAGCCGCCGGCCCGAAGCCCCGGAAGTAAGTCCCACAATCAAGGAGTATCACAATGTGGCACAGCGACAAGCTGTGCCATTTTTGGTTTATGGCGCTTTCGGCGCAGGTATAGCGCGTCTAGACGGGCACGTCTTCAGGCGTGCCGCACCGGCAAAGCATGAGATCGGCTTCAGCCGCTGAGGGGGAGCTCCCTCGGACTTAAAGGCGGACTCCTTTGTGTCTCCAGCCCGCACGGCTGAACCCGTGCCCTTTCAAGGCCGGTACCGTAATGGCGAAATCGCTCTAGAACTGCGATTGCACATGCTGTTCGCCCAAAACCTTACCGGAGTTGTCGAACCAGATCACCTCATACTTTGGCTGGAAGATGGAATACCAATAGCGGTACACGTATTCATTGGCGCACCCCTTAGGGACTGCTGTCAGCGACCCGCAGGGGCCATCGCTCGTAGGATCGCCCAATAACGTGCGCACAATTTCGTTGGGATCGCCAATGGTCACCTGGCTGGCGTTCTCCCGCAGGCGCTGGTCGTGATGATAGGCCCAAAATGCGGCCACCACCAAAGCCAGGGCGATCGCGATAAAAACGATTCGGGTCGCCATTACCCCTCTTCCACCAGTAGAGTCGCGTTCTTTGGGAGATAGCTCTTACGCCGGAACCAGTCTTCCATCGAGGAGCGCAGGCGATCGAGCGGCACGCGCAGTCCGATCTCCATCTCACCATCTGCGACCGGAATAGTGTCGTCGAAAATCTGCTCGTTGGTGAAATTGCGCATGCTGAAGCTGTCCAGCCACTTCATTGGACAGGCGAGTTTGTGCCCATCTTCCTCATATTGCACCCGGACCTTGCGCGCGTACATTCTTTGATTTTGCCGGAAAAGCGCGTGCGGTGCTACCGAGGGCGAAAAGCCTTACCCGGATATGAACATGCCGGGCGTATCTGAAACGCTCGGAAGCTCACGCTGCGTACGGTGCGCTTTCAGGTGCGGGGGCCGCGTTTTCAGCCGCAGCCGGGGTCAGCAACGGCCAGCCCTTGCGCATCACGAAGTCCAGCCATGCGCCGGCAACCTGTGAGGTCAACACTGCTGCCAGGACCAGCGTGGTGTAGAAGGTCGCGCTGATGATCCCCGCCTCGAAGGCGACGCTGGCCAGCACGATTCCAGGCCCGCCGCGGGCGTTCGTGGTGATCGCTAGATTCATCAGATCCACCCCGCGGAAGCCCGCCAGTCTGCCGGCCAGCGATACCGAGAGTACCTTCACCAGGCAGCTTCCGAGTAGAAATGCCGCCAGCATCCAGAAGGAGAATCCATGTACGAGGTCCAGCTTAAGACCAACCAGGGCGAAGTACACCGGGATGAAGAATGCGAAGGAAACCTTCCCGATGGCCTCCAGAGCGTCGGAGAACAGCCTGCGTTTCTTGTGTACGACCGCAAACCCGGCCAGAAACGCTGCGAATACCAGGCTGACGCCCAGGGCGCCTGCGACAACGCAATAAAGAAGCAACACCGCAATCGCGTAGCCTACTGGCGAATGCTGCGCTAGAACGTTGAAGCGCGATTTGTTGATGCGCTTCACCATGCGCGGAACGATGGTCAGCCCCAGCGCGAAAAAAGCTACCGTCGCCAACAGGTGATAGGACAACGCGCGCGGGTTCAGGGCCGCTTTTCCGGCTAATGCCGTAGCTACGGCCAATGCCAGCCAGAGCACGATATCTTCCAGCACCGCAACGCCCAGAACCAGGCGGGCAAAGCGGGTGTGCAGGATTTTCAGGTCAGCAAAGATCTTGGAAACAACCGGCACCGAGGTCACCGCTACCCCGACTGCGAGCACAATGATGAGCGATGGACGGTTCCCGTTTGGACCAAAGAGTACAGGCCGGATCAACCATGGTCCCAGCAGCAGCGCCAGGAGAAATGGCAGTCCAGTGCCGACAATCGTCAGCCAGCCCACTTCGCGACGCTCCTCGCGGGTGAAAAGCTGGCGCGTCTCAGCCCCGGAAAGGAACATGAGCAGCAGCAGTCCCAGCCAGTAGACGAAATCGAGAATGTACGCCTGATGATTGCCGTCATGCAGCAGATGTTGCATCACCGGCAGACGTCCGAGCAATGCCGGTCCAAGGACGATTCCCGCCGCGATCTCGCCAACCACTTTGGGCTGCCGCAGCTTGACGAAGAGATAGCCCAATAGCTGTGCCAGGCCTACCAGAAGCAAAAGTATGCAAAGGATGGCGGTCAGATCGGAGTTCGACAAGGCGGCTTGCTCCTCCAGGAAATAGGATGTGCTCTGGAACCGAGGGTTTGCCCGTGACTCACTGCGCTTGACAATGCTCGCCGATGTGGTACTTTGTGGAAACTTATCCGGCAACCGCAGGGAGATTGACGACGATCAATCTCCGCATGGGTAACTGGCCGGATCAAAGCCCCGGCTCTTCGCGGTCATACTTGCCAACTGGAACTGGCGACGGCCACTTTTCGCCGGCTTTCTATTCTCAGATGTAGAGTTTTCAAACTTAATGTTGGACGGAGGATTCGCATGTCGAACCTGAGCAGACTCACCGCGGCTGGCATCATCGCCGGCAATGCCACCTTCAACCAGGCAGACCAGGCCACGCTTGACAGCCTTACGGATGACGAAGTGTCCGCCTTGATCAGCATCAGCCAGAAAGTTCCCGCCTCGTTCCTGCAGCAGCATTGCAGCGTGCAGTCTGCACAGCCGGCGCCGAACGTCCGCTCCATCGGCATTGTGTTTTAGGACTACGGCGCAGCTCAGTGTCCGCAGCCATCGCTGCTTCTGAGCTCGCGCCCCGGCCAGGAACCATGAACAGCTTGAGCCATAGCCGTCGTCTGCGCGACAAGATTCGTCTGCTGCGCGGCGAGATGGACACCGTAGCGGAGACGCTGTGGACCCATCCTCGTCTGCGCGAAATCTATCCGGAGTTTCTCTTTCGCAACCACGCGGTCATCCGCAGCAGCGTTCCGCTTATGAAGGCGGCCGCTGAAGAGTCTGAGAAACTGGTGGGCAAGGACCCTCTTGCCGAAGGCATGCTCGCCTACTTCCGCCACCACATTCCGGAAGAGACTGGTCATGATGAGTGGGTGCTGGACGACCTGGAGTTGCTGGGCTTCGCGCGCAAGGACGTGCTGAAGCGCATACCCCCGCCGTCGGCAGCCGCTCTGGCGGGCGCGCAATACTACTGGGTACGGCACGTCCACCCGGTGGCCTTGCTGGGGTTCATCGCGGTGCTGGAAGGAACGCCTCCCGACGTTGCGTTCTTCGAAGCCACTGCGGATCGCATCGGCGTCCCACGTAAGGCTTTCAGCAATCTGTTGCTGCACGGAAAGCTCGATCCCACCCATCGGGACGACCTGGACCGCGCTCTCGATTCCCTTCCGCTCAGCGACGAACATCACAGTCTGATGGGTATCAGCGCCTTCCAAACCATCAGCCTGCTCACTCGCGTAGTCAGCGAAGCTGTACAATAAACTTCCAACGAATCGATATCAGTACAGCTTCTGCCAGGGCCATACGGATGATCGGCAGCACAATCTCACACTACCGCGTCGTGGAACGACTAGGACGGGGGGCGATGGGTCTGGTCTACAAGGCCCAGGACCTTCGACTCGACCGCCCGGTCGCGATCAAGCTCATTTCCAAGGAAATCGCTCTCAACCCGGAGCAGCGCACCGCGCTTCGAGCGGGAGGCGCGCACCGCATCGCTGCTCGATCACACCAACATCTGCACCATCCACGAGTTTGGCGAGACGCCTGAAGGCGAGCTCTTTATCGTGATGGGCTTTTGCCCGGGAGAGAACCTGCGCGTGCGCCTGGAGCGCGGACCGCTTCCGCTGAAAGAGGCTGTCAGCATCGCTCAACAAGTTGCCCAGGGACTGGCGAAGGCTCACAGCCTGGGCATCATTCATCGCGACATTAAGCCGGCCAACATCATGCTGCTGCCTGATGGCGAGGTGAAGATCGTCGACTTCGGACTGGCCAAGCTGCCTCGTGATGTGGGTTTGACCAACACCGGCGGCGTGGTCGGCACCGTTCCCTACATGTCGCCTGAGCAACTGCGCGGCGATCCGCTCGACCGGCGCACCGACATCTGGTCCTGGGGCGTTACCCTCTACGAAATGCTGGCCGGTGACCGGCCCTTCGAATCCAATACCGAAGCCACGATCATGCGCGCCATCATGGACCTTGATCCGCCGTCGTTGACAGCACGCCGGCCCGACGTTCCTCTGGCCCTGGATCAGCTGGTTCAACAGACGCTCAAGAAGGATCACACCAAGCGTCCCGATAATGCCGGCGAACTGATCGAAGTCTTGCGCTCCTTGTCGGTGGTGAGTGGAACAGTACCGGTATTCCCGGTTGCGCCGCGCCCGCATGCTTCGGTGGCAGTGCTGCCGTTCCTGAATCTCAGCTCCGGCTCCGATCCCGACAGCGAATATTTCAGCGACGGCCTGACCGAGGAACTGATTCACGCGCTCTCGCGTCTTCCCGGACTGCAAGTGGTTTCGCGCACCTCGGCTTTCGAGTTCAAGGGCAAGGCGCAGAACATACGCAATATCGGCGAGCAGCTGAACGTGTCGGCGGTAGTAGAAGGCAGCGTGCGGCGGCTGGCGGACCGCATCCGCGTCAGCACGCAGCTGGTGAATGTGAGCGACGGCTTCTGCCTGTGGTCGCGGCGCTTCGATTGCAAGATGACCGACATTTTCGACGTGCAGGAGGAGATCGCAAAATCAATCACTGATTTGTTGAGGGTGGAACTGGATTCCAGGATCGGAAGCAGCGGACTGGTCAAGCGTTACACAGAAAACTTCGAAGCCTACGATCTTTACCTTCGCGGACGCTTCCAGTGGAACAAGCGCAGCGGTGAAGGTTTTGGAAAGGCGCTGGAATACTTCGAACGAGCTCTGACGCTCGATTCGAACTATGCTCCGGCTTACGCTGGAATCGCGGATTATCACGTTTCGGTCGCCTCCTGGGGGCTGGAAGCTCCGACGGAGGCGTGGCCCAAAGCCAAAGACGCGGTGAAGAAGGCCCTGGCCGCAGACGACTCCCTGGCAGAGGCGCACGCTTCGCTAGGTGTCATCCACATGTGGTACGAGTGGGACTGGAAAGAGGCGGAACGCGAATTTTTGCGCGCGATCGAGCTCAAACCCGGCTTGCCGATTTCGCACGTCTATTACAACCTGCTTCTGGTGCAGACCGGCCGCTTCGATGAAGCCGAAGAGCAGATCCGGCTGGCGCTGGCCAGTGATCCGCTGTCCGTTCCGGCCAACATTTATCTCGCGGGCGTTTATCACTACCGCCGGGACTATGACCGATCGATTCAACAAGCGAGGAGCGCGCTTGAGGTAGACGCTAACGACATTGAGGCGCACATCGTTATCGCTATAAACCTGGAGCAGAAGAAGGAATACCCGCAAGCTATCGCCGAGTTGGAAAAGGCATACGAACTCGCCGGCCGGAATCCGTTAATCCTGGGCCCGCTGGGATCGTGTTACGGCGGTTCGGGAAACAAAGAGAAGGCTCTCAGCTTGCTGGACGGCCTGAATGAGGCCGCGAAGCAGGCCTATGTCGCGCCCATGTCATGGGTCATGCTGTACCTGGGCGTGGGAGACACAGAGCAGGCGTTCGAGTGGCTCGAGAAAGCTGCCGAAGCTCGCGACATTTTGTTGTACTACCTCAAAGTGGGACCTATCTACGATTCGATTCGCGACGATCGCCGTTATACCGATCTGCTCCACCGTATCGGCCTGGGTGACGAAGAATCTCTATCCCAGTTACGCACCGTGACCGAACGCTCGGCTAAAGCCGTACGTTCGTCGAGCTCCGGAAGCGATTCCTCCAGCTGACAAGTATTCTCGCCTGCTACTGCGCACCGCTTGCGGCATTCGCCGGGATCACCGGGACATCGAAGTACATCAGCTCATTTCCACCCGCGTCGCGAATTCCGGTCAGGTAAATGTGCGAGCCTTGCACCGGCTGCTGCACATTGAACACATCGAAGAAGAGAAATCCTGACTTGGTGGTATGCGGCTCGACGGCTTCAGCCGCGAAGTTTGCCGCCAGTATCTCCTGATACTGCTTTTGGGCTTTCTTATTCTTGGTATTGCCCGGCAGGGGAACTGGTCCAACCCTTTGCGGACTGGTGCTGTTCCCGCTGATGTGGGCCACGCGCCGGAAGATGTCGTCGTTGTTCAGCGACTCCAGCTTCGCGCGGCCGGCAGTCACCAGTTCGGCTCGCATACTGGTGAGCGCAATCGGCTGATCGCCATCGTTCGTGATGATTAGGAACACGGGCAGCAGCCCTTCCTGAACGTATGGCGTGATGAAGATATCGCTCTTGGGCGGCGAGTTGTAGAGCTCAATTGCCGCCGTCACCTTCTCGTTCGGATGTGCATCTTTGCAGGCATAGGTGCTGGCGTTTTCGGGGCGCGGAGCAACAAATTCTTTCGCCGCCCAAAGGGTCATGGATCCGAGCGCCAGGGTCAGGACAACCGCCAAAAGAGTAAGCGTACGTCGGGAGAGCATACCGGATTATCCGCTTTCCAGGCAGGGTTGCTCAACTCGTCGCACCGCGAGGCGTGCCGGATGCCCTTGACGCGGGACGGGCGCTGCACATAACCTCGCTGCTTGTCTGGGAAAGGTATTTATCTTATGAGTCTTCTGCAATGTTGTGATGAGGGTGCCGCCACGGTTGGAATGAGCGCGACGGTCGAGGATGCCATCCGAACCATGATCGACAAAGCTGTCGGAGCAGTCGCGGTGATCGATGATCAGGGCGTGGTCGCGGGCATGTTTACCGAGCGCGACGTGCTGGCGAAGTTTGCCCTCAGCGGCCGGGACCCGAAGCAGACTTCGGTACGCGAAATGATGAGCCCGATGGTAGAGATGGCTACCGAGGAGACTACGACCAGCGAGGCGCTCGAGGTGATGCTCGAACGCCACTACCGCCATATGCCGATCGTGGACGAACACGGCAAGGTGCTGGGTATCTGCTCGATTCGCAATATTCTTCAGGCGCGCATCGACGACTTACTGGCGCAACTGGAAGCGCCCGACAAAATAAAAGCCCCGTAGCTTGACGGCAGCCACAGGGCTTGATTCCGCTGTCTAACTTCCTGCCCAGCCTACTTCGTGCCGCGCTTGCGCTGGCAGCTTCCGCCTTGCACCGACGTCAAGTTCCCGGCCGACGCGTGAATCGTCTCATTCCAGCAGGCGCCCAGCGAATTGGAGTACTGGTAGGTCTCCGAACTCGACTGACCTTGACTGGTGCCATGTCCCGAAGCATCTACCAGCAGAATGTCAGTTGGAGCTACCGCATCCGAGAATGAACTGGAGTAGGTTGCCGTGCCATTCAGCTTCACGAGCACGCTCTTCGTGAATCCCTGGTGGATCTCGCTGAACTGCTGGAAGGAGCCGTCAGGATTCGCCTTGAAGTCATAGGTCAAGACCAGCGGCCAGGAGTACTGCTTGGTGTCGGTTGTGATGTTGCTTCCGACAGTCGTCGTAGTCGCCGAAGAGATGCTGGTATCCTGCCCGACGTACTGGTCATAGATGGAGCCGTCGGTCCTGACGTAATACTTCTGCGCGTTGCTGAAATCGATGCTCTGGACGACCTTGGTATCGACTCGTCCCTGCGACGTATTCACGTAGCCTTCCACAGTGAAGCCGCGATTCGCCTGCAGCGAAAGCGTTCCCCACACGATTGCCGGCAGAGCAGAGATGTTCTCCGTGATCACCGGGTCCGGCTGGCCAATGGTGTTTGTGGTCACGGCGCCAGTCACCTGGTTTGAGCCGGTGTCCTGGTAGAGCAACAGATTCGCCGTCGCCGAGAAGTACTGGTCGGCGTTATATACGCTGATAGCTACCGTGTGTTGCGCGCCGTTGCTGAGAATTCCGGCAAAGGGTGTCAGGTCGACGCGATAGGGCTCGAAGTTGAGCGTGTGCACGCCGGGAATCGGCCGCCACAAGAACGGGTCGATACCGCCAGTGAATATCCAGGGATAGACCGGCGCAACGCCCGCCGCAGTCCCATCGATGGTGACTTCGGCTTCGCGGAAGGAGCTGTTGCCGCAGTTGGCGAGTTCGGCCGCAACGTCGTTAGGAGCGCAGGTGTACCAGAACTCGTCATTCTGCTGTCCCTGCGCAAAGACATCGAGGTAGGCCGCTTTGACGTTCGTCGGCATGGTGAACGTACCGGCCAGTTGGTCGGTCGGACTGTTGAGGGTGACGGTGCCGCCCGTCGGCCCAGCCGAGAGAGGCAGGACAACGCTCGCCATGGCAGGAGGATTCTGTCCCTGCGCCAGCGGATAGAACTGTAGATATGCGCTGCCGTGATAGTGACTGGTGTACTGATCGTTGACCAGGTTACCCAGCGTCACCTGGCCGGGTTGCGCCACCGTGAACAGCGGAGTGTATTCGGTCAGATTGCTTTCCGTGTGCCAGGTGCGCATGAAAGTTCCGGAGGGCTCGGCCGTGGTGCCGAAGAAGATGTTCGCTCCAGCAATCCAGATGTTGGCCGTCCGATCAAACTGCACGCCGGGATCGACTGACCAATCCGCTTCAAATACCACCGCAGCCCACGGACCGGGACAGGCCGCGGGAGGCGTGTAGTTGAACGGCTTCGGATTGAAGTCGGCAAAATCGAAGTTCTGAAACAGGGTCACGGTGCAGGGCTGAGTAGCCGGGCGCGGCACGGGAGCATTCGCGGTCACCGTGTTGGGCGAGCCAACCACGGGCATGCTGGGCGCGACGTAGTTCTGGGCGAAAGCCACGCAGGTTAACAACGAAGCTACAGCGATAACGACACCGATCCGAGCTGGCTGGAATGGGCGGTAAGCATTCATGGCAACGCTCCTGGAATGAAGGCGCGGCGTGCGTGCAGCGCGCAGGGTGCAAACAGGATAGTGCTTCCCGGTACCCACTACAAGGCGCGTGCCCGTATCCTTCTCGAAATTTAAAGCTGCAGCAGGTTTTGGAAAGATGATTTGCTATTTCAACAGACAGCGAACCCGTGGTACTGTGTACCCGCCCTATCCGAATAACTCCACCATGCTGCTAGCCACCGAAATCTTTCATTTCGAGCCCGACATTACCGGAATCTCCTGCTCTGGCCGGTTCACGCTGGGAACCCGTCTAAGTGAAACCGAGGCTATGGTTCAAACTATGCTGGACCAGGGAGTTCGCAAACTGGTGCTGGATCTGACGCACGTCGATTTCGTGGACAGTGCAGGTCTGGGGATCATCATGCGAATGTTCGGGGAAATTACGAATCGCGGCGGTCAATTCCGGATATCGGGACCACGCGACCAGGTGCGCCGGCTTTTCGACATCACCCACACGTCAGCGATTCTGGCGGTCGATGCCGACCTGGTCACCAGCGTACAGAAGCTACAGCAAAGCCAGGCCGCGAGCACCGCGTGATCGGAGTTAGATCTCCAAAGCTCCGGTCAGTTCGCTGATCTTGTCGACCCGGTGTTCCAGGCACCACTTCTCCAGCGAATCCACCAGTTTCTCGCAGGCGCAGGGATCCCAGAAATTCACCGTGCCCACCTCGATGGCGCTGGCGCCAGCCAGCATGAACTCCACGATGTCCTCCGCCGTGCTGATGCCGCCGAGACCGATGATGGGAATCTTCACGGTCTTCGAGGCTTCCCAGACCATGCGAATGGCAATCGGCTTGATCGCCGGGCCGGAGAGTCCAGCCGTGATGTTCGAGATGCGAGGCTTGCGTGTCTCCGCATCAATCGCCATCCCAACGAACGTGTTCACCAGAGACAGCGCATCGGCACCCGCATCCTCCGCGGCGCGTGCCATCTCCGCGATGCTGGTGACGTTCGGCGAGAGCTTGACGATCAGCGGACGGGTCGCGATTTTCTTCACCGACTGGACCACGTCGAACAGCATTTTCGGATCGCTGCCGAAAGCAATGCCGCCGCACTTCGTGTTGGGGCACGAGACGTTCAACTCGTAGCCGGCGATTCCTTCGCCGTCGTTGAGGATGCGCACGACTTCTTCGTATTCATCCTGTGCGTGCCCAAAGACATTGCACAGGAATGTGATGTTGTCGATCTTGCGCAGCAGCGGAAGCTTCTCTTCCAGAAATGCGCGCGCGCCAATGTTCTGCAATCCGATCGCATTGAGCATTCCGGCTGCGGTTTCAAACAGCCGAGGCGGAGGATTGCCCGGCATGGGCTCACGCGATAGCCCCTTGGTCACGAACCCGCCCAGGCGGCTGAGCGTAACCACGTCTTCGAACTCGACGCCGTAACCAAAACTTCCGCTGGCCGCGAGCACGGGGTTCTTGAACGCGATGCCGGCAACTTCGACCCCGAGGTCCAGCCCGGGCTTGGGCAGCGCGTTCATTGCGCCTGCCTTTCGTGGGCCAGGGTAACGGTTTGCTTGACGCTGGCTGTACGCTCCAGCTTGTCCCAGGCAAAGGCGCGGCCTTCCATGACGCGCTTGAGCGTCTTGATCAGCACCAGCGAAAACAGCTGCCGATAGGCGAAGCGCTGCAACCATACGTGGCCCAGCAGCAGGAAGTCGCGCTTGCCGCCTGGTTGCTGCCGCTCCAACGCAAAGGCGATGGTCGATGCGATGAAGTCGATCACCATGAACAACGCGAAGTAGACGACCAGCTTATGAAAGTCCGCCGGGTTGGCCGATTCAGGGTGACGATACTTGTCGACGAAATAGCTGATCATGCCCACGGCAAACATAATATCGATGAACGGTGAAACCAGCGGCAACAGGATCTGGAAGATGATCATGTTGGGAATGGCTACCCAGCCGAGCGCGCCCCTCTGCTTCACCGCGGCAATGTGCTTCCACACCGCCTGCATAATCCCGAAGGACCAGCGGAAGCGCTGCCGCATCAGTGCATTCGCTGTCGTGGGAGCCTCGGTGAAAGCCAGCGCGCGATCCTCGTAATTCACCCAGTATCCGGCCTGCAGCAGAGCCATCGTCAGATCGGCATCTTCCGCCACGGTATCGTGATGATAGCCGCCGGCCGCGCGAACCGCTTCGCTGCGCCAGGCGCCAATCGCTCCCGGCACCACGCTGACGGCGTTCAGCGTATTCAAGGCGCGCCGCTCGAAGTTCTGGCTGGTGATATATTCCAGCGCCTGCCAGCGGGTCCACAGGTTGACCCGGTTGCCGACCTTGGCGTTGCCGGCAATCGCCGCCACCCGTGGATTGCTGAAGTGCGGTACCAGCTTGGAGATGGCGTCGGGCGCGATGATGGTGTCGGCATCGATGCCGACAAACAACTCTTCCGTCACCTGCTCCAATCCATAATCCAGGGCATCGGCTTTGCCGGAATTCGCCTTGGTGAGGACCGTAACCCGGCCGTCGGCGATCTCCCTGGCAAACGCCGCCCGGGTGATTTCCAGCGTTGCGTCTTTCGATCCATCGTCAATCACGATCACGCGCAGTCTCTTGTAATCCGAGTCGAGCACCGATCGCACCGTGCGCTCAATGACCTTCTCCTCGTTGTAGGCCGGAACCAGCACCGCGACCGCCGGCTGATAGTTCGGATCAAACACTGTCTTACGCCGGTGAAAGCGATCGTAAATCGCCAGCACACCAATCAGTACCAGACGTCCGGTCATCAGCACGTCGCCCACAAAGAACACGAAGATGATGAACGATTGCATCAGCCCGAAGAGCGAGAAGTTCAGACTGTCGATCCGTGCGGCCCAACGCTCGTTGGTGGTCAGCGGCGGCATGACGTCGGCGCGGCTCTTGCCCATCAACTCCGAGACCGGCACAACCTGGTAGCCGCGCTCCTTCAAACCTTCCAGGATCAAGCCCAATGCGATCACCGTCTGGCTGCGGTCGCCACCGCCATCGTGCAGCAGGATGATGTTGCCGCAGCGCAGGTTCTTGGGCGCACACGGAGGCAGGTTCGCCAGCACGTCGGCGGCGATCTCATCTCCTGAGCGCCGGGGATTGTCTCGCCAATCGTTGGGATCGTTCTTTTCGCCGACGGAGATGTAGCCAAGGTCCTGTGCGATTTCGAGCGGACGAACCTGGTCGGCAGTGTCGGGCGCTTCATCGATCGCATACGGCGGCCGCATCAGCACCGGCTTTACGCCCAGCTTGCTCTCGAAGAGACGTTCCGTCAGATTCAGCTCCACCTCAAAGTAGCGCTTGGAAATGGTGCTGATGTCCGGATGGGTGAAGGTATGATTGCCGATCTCGTGGCCTTCGGCGTAGGCGCGCTTCGCCACGCCAGGAAACTTTTCGACTTCAGCGCCGATCTGAAAGAACGTCGCCTTGGCGCCGTACTGCTTCAGCAGATCCAGGATCTTCGGAGTCCACTCGGGATCGGGACCGTCATCGAAGGTGATCGCCACTTGCTTGCGCTGCGTTCCGCCATACATATCGACCACGTAGGGCATGGGCAAAGTCTGAAAGATCTCGTCGCTTACAAGATTTGTGTCCGGATCGACCTTGATGGTCCGCTCCCCGCCCGCCGGACGCGATTGAATGCGAATGATCTCGCCGACGCCTTCGTCATCCACATCCTGTCCGGGAGGAACGGCATTCAACCTGGAGGTGGCTGCGGCTTCAAACGGGCGGTCCCAAACAGCCCACAGCGAGCGGTCTTCGGATCCCAGGCGCCACAACGCGAAGGTATCGATCCCGAGGGAGTGAGCCGCGCGCATCTGATTCAGCGCGGTCACGCCGTCGAGAAACCAGACATCATGGCGGATATTCGACTCATCCAGATACGCAAAATGCGGATTCATCGCGTCGTCGTCGAAGTTGATGTCTGTCTCGGATTCGGAAGCCTCAAGCCAGGCGTCCTGCGCTGACACGCTGTGAACGCTTTCTGGTGGCGTGCCTTTCTTCTGCCCCTGCTTCATCGCCCAGTCATATCCGGTGTTGGGGATGGCGCAGATGAGCTTCTCTTTTGGAATGACGCTCAGAGCAGTCTGAAGATTTTTGACGAACCAGTCCTGGCTGGCGACAGGGCCGGAATCGCCGCCGGGAAAGTGCTGGTCATAGTTCATCAGGATGAAGCCATCGGCAAGATTGGCAATCCCGGGATAATTGTCGATTTCGTTGACCGGCGCGACGACGTACAGCTTCAATCCTTTGGCGTGCAGATCCGTAATGAGTTCCTGCACCAGCGTCTTGAAGTCGTCACGCGAGCTTTCCGGAAAGCCTTCTATGTCGAGCGTGACTCCCTTGTACTGATCGGTGGCGAGAAACTTCAGCAACTCTTCGCGAAAACGCCCGCGTGCAGCCGGGTCGGCCAGAAATTTGTCGGTATCGAGGTTCCAGTTATTGGTGATCGGCGACAGGTTGTTGACCAGGGGAAAGACTTCGGTCTGCGCCTTCTCGCTCTTCAGGAAGGCCATCACCTTTTCATCAATCGGGCGTACCCTGCCGTCTGCATCGATGACGTCGTACAGAGTATTCAGCTCCGTCGCTCCCTGCAGGCGGCCATCCGCCGTCAGCACGTGCATCCACTCGGGAAAAAGCAGATCGATCTGAGGGTAGTATTCCTTCAACGAGGCAAAGCTGGCGGCGTCCCACTGGACATAGAACGCGCCGCGAATGCCTTCATCGGAATTCAAAACCACCTGTGACGCCGGCTGCTTGGTCTTGCGATGGGTGTTCGGACGGCGAGGCGCCTGCCGCTTCTGACTACTTTTCAGAGCGTGATACGGCTTCTTGACTTCAGGCAGTGTGAACCCGGGAACCGACGAGCCGCGCACAATCGAGAAAACAAATAACACCACCAGCAACGTGACGATAATCACGCTCGAGTCAAGGACAAAGCGTAAACGACGCCAGCGTTTGCGGTCGGGATCAAAGAATATCTGCTTGGATTGCGGCATCTTACGGGTCAACTAATCGTAACTGGCGGCAAGTTGGTAGGCAAATTGAGCTCTCGGCTGTTCCACCTTTCGGGGATCAGTCAGGGACACATGCTTCCAAATTCGATCTGGATGTAGGAACACGACTGCCGCCGCGGACACTCGCCGGGTAAAGAAGATTTTCGTGCTCCATGAGTGAAGATGAGAGCACCTTCGAGCTTGGGCAGCCGTATCTGAAGGCCGGCATTCGATAGCAGATGGCTCCTGCTATAGTCGCCACGTGGGCCCAGCGCACGGCAATCCGAGCCTTCTCCCGTTCTGGCGCCTGGTCCGCGAATCCGCACTCTTCTTCCTGGCGGTGACCCTCGCCGCTTTGGCCTTGCGGCTGCTCTTCTTCTTCAAGTTTCCTCTGGTCGCCGGCGACTCCCTGATCTACGGCGATATCGCCAAGAACTGGCTCAACCACGGGATCTTTGGGCTGACTCATCAGAACGGGATGGTGCAGCCTACCTGGATTCGGCTGCCGGGATATCCAGCCTTTCTTGCCGCATGCTTCGTGCTGTTCGGTCGCGAACATTACAACGCCGTTCTGCTGGTGCAGATCGTCATCGACATGGTGACCTGCTTTTTTGTCGCCGATCTTGCGCGGCGCGCCGTGTCGGAACGGGCTGCCCGATGGACTTTTCTGCTGGCGGCTTTGTGTCCATTCACCGCGAACTATACGGTCGCTCCGCTGGCGGAGACACTCAGCATCTTCTTTACCGCGGTAGCATTGGATGCCGCGGTGGCAGGATTCGCGGCGCAGTACGAAGGTCGGCTGGCGTGGTCGGCCTGGCTGGTGCGGAGCGGCGATCTCGTGCGGCATTCTGTTGCGCCCCGACGGCGGCATCCTGCTGATCACCCTCGGTCTTTACCTGCTGTGGAGGATGTGGCGTACTCCGCAGCCGCGTTCGCATCTGTTCTGGGCGGGCGCCCTCGTTCTGGCAATTTCGATTGCGCCGCTCGTGCCCTGGACCATTCGCAATTGGGTAGACTTCCACCAGTTCATGCCGCTGGTCCCGAAGTCGGCGAGCGATGCCAACGAGTTCGTGCCCGACGGGCTGGATAAGTGGGTGCGGACCTGGGCGCTCGACTACGTTTCTACCGAAGAGGTCTACTGGCAGATTCCCGGCGACAAGGTCAACATTAACGACATACCCTCGCGCGCCTTCGACACGCCCGAGCAGCGCCGGGAAACCCAGGCTATCCTCGACGACTATCACAAGATTCTGGTGGTCAATCCCGCGCTGAATGCGCGGCTGACGGAACTCGCCAACCAGCGCATCCGAAGCAGTCCGTTGCGCTATTACGCGTGGTTGCCGGCTATGCGCAGCCTGGACATGTGGATTCGTCCTCGAACCGAAATGCTGCCGCTGAATTCGCGCTGGTGGGAGTACAGCTCCGACCTGCAGGATTGTGTCCTGGCGACAATCTGGGGACTGCTCAACCTGCTGTTCCTTGCGGCCGCGGTGATGGGGCTGGTGCGCGGACCGCGGCCACGATATGTCGGCATGATGTTGCTGTTCGTTCTGCTGCGGACCGGCTTCCTTGGAACACTGGCCAATCCCGAGCCGCGCTACACGCTGGAGTGCTATCCCGTTGTGTTCTTGCTCGCGGGCGTGTGGATTTCGGGCGTGAGCGCAAGGTCCAGAGCGCCTCGGGCGCGTGTCATGACAGCCCAGCCCGGAGCCGAAGGCGGAGTGCTGGGTGAAGTGGAAAAAAGCTGAGGAGCCCCCTCGGGGACGACACTGTTTCGTAGCCGCCTCCCCCACCCCGGCTTCTAGGTCAGAAAAATGTTATCGATGAGTCGCGTCGTTCCTACATAGGCCGCAACGGCGACAAGTGCGCCCCGCCCCATATCGTGAACCGGATCCAGGGTCTCGGGATCCACGATCGCGAAGTAATCCAGCCGCGCCCCCTGCTCTTCCGCAATCACCTGTTCCCCGATGTGACGCAGCGTCTCGGCCTCGCGTTCGCCGCGGTCGGCTGCCGTCTGCACTCGCATCAGCGCGCGATGCAGCACCAGCGCCTGCTGCCGCTGCTCAGGCGTGAGATACGCATTGCGCGAGCTCATCGCCAAACCGTCCTTCTCGCGCACGATCGGACACACAACTAACTCAACGTCCATGTCGAGATCGCGAACCATCTTGCGCAGCACCGCTACCTGTGCCGCGTCCTTCTGGCCGAAGAAGGCCAGGTCAGGGCGGACAATCTCGAACAGCTTATTGACCACAGTCGACACTCCAAGAAAGTGGCCGGGACGAGATGCGCCGTCCAGCTTGCTGCTCAGCTCCTCAACCAGCACTTTCGTTTTCGCTCCCGCGGGATACATCTCCTCCACCGACGGCAGGAACAGCAGATCCACGCCTGCCTCCTCCAGCAGCGCGATGTCGCGTTCCAGGGTTCGCGGATATTTCGCGAGGTCTTCGGACGGACCGAATTGCAGCGGATTCACGAAAATGGAGACGGCCGTCGCATGGCAGCGTGACTTCGCAGCACGCACCAGCGAGAGATGTCCCGCGTGCAGCGCTCCCATGGTCGGCACGAAACCCAGGGTCTTGCCGTTGCGCGCAAATTCGCGGCAGGCAGCCTTCATGGCGGCGATGGTGGGAAGTTGTTTCACGAATGATGAGCCGGCGCGTCGGTCGGCGGCTTCTCTGCGGCAGGCGCTTGGGAAGGAGCAGATTCGTCCAGGTTTGCCGGCGGTTCAGGCTCGGGCAGCATCCACGTCCGCAGTATCTCGGTGAACACCGGCTCCAGGCGCACCGCATTTGGCGGCGATGTCTTCAAGGCCACAGAGTAAATCTCGTTGTCCGGACCTTGAATGAAAACCAGTTCCTCAATCCAATCGCGACCCGTGGATTTCTCCCGGTATTGCGCCTTCAACAGCTCCGAAGGCTTCGCGTCGACCGTACTCACCTGGCGCCGCAACGTCTGAAAGTCCTGGCCCGCATCCCGCATTCCCTTTGCCGCTTCCTCGATGACGCCGTTTAGGCCCAGCCCGCCATCTTCCGAGGGTGGCGCAACCATCGCGACCGTGACCACGTCCCACAGCGGTTGCTCATCCTTTTGCGCGGGCGCGATCACCACCCCGTTGCCATCGTAGATTTCGCCGAGCATCTTCCAGGTCGGCGGATATTTGAAGCAGAAACCGCCATTGGGTTGGCAGTAGTGCTTCCACGGATGGGCAGGGTGAGCGTTCGCCGCAGTCTGGCCAAAGGCCACGACGCCGGTTTGCATCGAGATCAGCGCGAGCAATCCTACACGGAACAGCGACTGCATCGTTCTAGAGTTGCACAGCCCGCTTGCGTTCGGCAATCGACTGCAGCGCGGTCAGCGTCTCCTTCGGCAAGTGGTACGACTCCGCATCGGAAGGATAGCCGCCCGACTTCACGTCGTCCTTGAAAGCCTGCAGCGCGTTGCCGATCACCGCGCCGACATCGGCATATTGCCGCACAAACTTTGCCGGAGGAGCAAACGTCAGTCCCAACAGATCGTGAAACACCAGCACCTGGCCATCGCACTCCGGACCGGCGCCGATACCGATGGTGGGGATCTCGAGCTCGGCCGTGATCATCGCAGCAACCTCGCGCGGCATGCCTTCCAGCACCACGCAGCAGGCTCCAGCTCTCTCCAGCGCCAGGGCGTCGTGCATCAACTGCTCGACAGCTTTCAACGTCTTGCCTTGCACCTTGTAGCCGCCCATCGCATGTATCGACTGCGGCGTCAGCCCGATATGGCCGACCACCGAAATCTCGGCGGCGACCAGCCGCTCCACCAGGCGCGCGCGCTTCTCGCCGCCTTCGATCTTCACCGCCTCGGCGCCGGCATCCTTGATAAAGCGCGCCGCGTTGCGCAGGGACTCGCGCTGCGAGACGTGATACGAAGCAAAGGGCATGTCAGCGATCAGAAAAGCCCGCTTTACGCCGCGGTGCACCGCGCGGGTGTGATGCAGCATCTCCTGCATCGTGACCGGGAGAGTGTTTTCATAGCCCAGCATGACCATGCCGAGGGAGTCGCCCACCAGCACCATGTCGATACCGGTTTCGTCCACCAGGCGGGCGCTGGCATAGTCGTAGGCCGTCAGGCAGGTGATGAGTTCGTGCCGTTGTTTCTTTTCAAGCAGAGTGGAAGCGGTGATTTTGGCGCGGAAGTCGCCGGTGGTGATACTCACAATTACCTCCAGTGCAGTTCCGCTTCGCGGATACCGCCTGTCGCTCGTCACACCGGAATGTGATCTCCAGCAGCGAGACGAATGAATTGTACACCCGCTCGAAGGGCTCCGCTAACTGTAATTGCGCCCTCCAGGAGCCCCGGAACTTCTAACCCGAGCAAGTGTGGTCGTGGAGGATGCGCCAGCCTTCGGGGAACTTGCGAAAGATCAGCGTAAACACCCCGTGCGGCTGCTTGCCGTCGGGCATGAGCAGTTGAAACCTGCCGCGAACCAAGGCAGAATCCGCACCCAGCAGCTCGATTTGCAGGTCGCTGAAAGACAGTGTCCCCATTGCATGTCCTTCGCTTTGGTACGAGTGGCGATACCGTTCCAGGGTCGGTTGCCAGCCTTTCGTTTCCGTTGCGCCGGAGAAGAAGGTCAGCTCGGGAGAATTCCAGTAGCCCGCCATAAAGCCCTCGAGGTCGTGATGGTTCCACGCCTGGACCTGCGCACTCAGCACCGCCCGGATCGCATCGCCCGGATCGAATGAGGTTGCAGAAGCCGCTGCTCCTTGCTTCTGAGCTGTCGCCGTCAAACTGACGATGGCGGCAAGGACGAATGCCACAAGCGATGTGCGCATAAAAACCTCCACCGCGCGCTAGTCTATCGGAGGCCTGCATACAAAGGAAAAGCGGTGAGCCGCAGCCCACCGCTTGTAACTTCCTCAAGCAGCCTCAGGATGGTTTGCCGTGGGCTGCTTTGCCAATCTGAATCGCCCTTAGTGAGCGGCCGCATTCGCCTCCGACTTGCTGCGGCGTACCGTGGCCAGGAAAGTCTCCGCGCCCGCGGGTGCAGGAACTCTTACCCATCAGAATCTGGCGGAAGGCTGGCTTCGTGATCGTACAAAGCCCCTGGTCGAATCGTCGTCCTGCTTAATGACGGCGCCGTCCAGGGTCAGGCCGGCAAACAGACCGCGGGTGCGCGAGTAGGTCAGCACTTCGGCCTTCATCTTCCAGTCAGTAGAGGCACTGGCATCGCGGCCCACCGGGCCGGCGGCAACGCTGCCGTTGGCGCCCAGCTTGAACTTCGAGCTAAGCAGGTCGTTCATACCTTTGTCGTTCATGATCAGCATGACCAGGTCGACGGCTTGCGCACCAATTTGTGCGCCCCAGCTGCCACCGGTGATCAACGAACGGTGCCGGTGCGCTCCAACCCTTGGCAGTGCGGCACGTAGCTACTCCGCGACCATGCTCAGCGCCGAATACGAATCCGCCCTTCACCATGGAGGGTACGACCGCAACGCATTTCGCGCTCTTGAAGACATCGTCAGGAATGCCGTTGTCCGGCGCGCCCAGAAGCTCGTTCAAGATTTTGGCAGAGTCATCCAGACGGGCCAGAACCTTGTCGTGATTCTCGCCACCTTTCGTATCCGCGTCCTTCGCATTGGCCTTATCCTGAGCCGCCATATCGGCGTCCTGACTGGCAGCGGACTTGTGTGAATCACGCTGGCTCTGTTCCTGGGCATCCTGCGCCGCATCTCGATCACTACTGGTGGCCGTATTCGTGGTGGTGCTTGAGCTCGAGGTGTTGTCCTGCGCGAACATCATGCCCGCGCTCAGCACCAACAACCCAATAAGAATTCCAATTCGCTTCATAAATCTGACTCCTCCCTGGAGAAAAACCTGCGGACGGGACCTTAGTCACTTCGTCCTACGGTAGTTGGATAAGAAATTTGCCGGGAGGGTTTACAGGCGAGGCAGAAACTATTTGTAGATTCAGGCTTACAACCATTAAGAATGCCATGCACATCCTGAAGCGGTTCTACGCTGGCTTCTTGCTGGCGGCGGTCCGCTGCCAGGGCCGCTTGGGACGCTGGCCTTCCGGAAGATCCCGGTCGCGGACGCGATCGTACATATAAGACTCGCTGACCGTTCCGAGACTCTTCGTTGTAGAGACTCACGCCGCCCAGTCCTTCCTTCAGTTCTTCCGAGAAATCATGCATCGCTTTCAGATGATCGGCGGTTGCGGGATACGTGGCTTTGGAGGTCTTCAGGACCTTCTGGTACCCCTGGTCCACCAGTTTGGAAATCTCTCCGTTAATCAGGTAGCCGGGATAAGCGAAGATCTTCGCGCCACCGTCGTCGGCGCGATCGATCGCCGCCGAGACCTGGTACTTCTTCAGAAACACTCGGCCATTTGCGCCGGGCGCCTCCGTGATTTCGAAACCATGATCGCGAAACCATGAGACGATGTCTTCGAACGATTTGCTTTCACATTTCTTGCCATGTTGATCTGCCTCTGCGGCTGCGCGGGATCGAATCACTAGGTCGCCGCCTACGCGATGCGATATCGGACGCGACGTGCGCCGTTGCCTGAGCAGGCGTAATTATTCGCAGCTCAGCGGCCGGGAACTCACACTGTCGCACACGGAATGCGGCAATCGGCAACCTCGGTCCCCAAAGTTGGACATGGCAATCGGGAAAAATTCCGCGCAACCGCCGACTAGTCGTGTGTTAACAGTGAAGTTGACGACGATTGTGGTTTCGACCTCCACGGTTCTCCGTTCAGATAATAAGGCTTGTATCGCCACTGTTCCACCGCGTCCATCGCGGCTTGCCGTCAGCAGCGGATGTCCGCTGATCACGTGCAGATTTTGAATGCTGCCGTCCTTGCCAATGACGGCTTGCAAAATCACGCTTCCCTCAACACGCGCCAGCTTTGCCGCAGCGGGATACTGCGGCCTCACCTGGCGAATCAGCATGCCTGCGGCAACTCCTGACGACACGCGCACCTTCTGACGGACGGCTTAGCGGGAGGCGGAGCAACCGGCTCGGCAGCATCTCCGATCACGGTGCCGTCTGGCAGCCGTCCGGGACATCTGTCCGCACAACACCCGTCCGCTTCTCTGCGGAGGTTCGCGATCGGGCGACGTCATCGCGAACCTGAGCGATGCTCGGCGGAATCTCTCTGGCGGCACGGTGAGCACATTGGTTGTCATGCGCGGATCTCCTTGACGCAAGTTGCACGACGCTGTGCGGAGAGCAGCCGCCGATGGCGGCGGAGGCGGGCTTGCAAAATATTGATCCAGCGCTGCGTGGGCAGCGATTCCGTGTAGAGCAACGAAAGCAGCAGCAGCAATCCCACGACCATGCTCTGCGCCGCGAACGAAACCGCAGTCGCCCACGGATGCCGCGCAGCCAAGTCTTCCACTCGATTCAACAAGGCTGTCCTCGAACATGGTTTGGCCTCCTCTCTGGTTGCCTACACAGACACCGCGAGCGAAGATTTCGGTTTCAGAAAACGGAGTTGGCGGAGAGATTTTATTTCGGCCAGCGCGAGGAGGTGTAGTCGATGGCTTCCTGCACGTTCAGCTCGCGAGTGAGAGCGCCGGTGCGGACGTAGAGCTTGGGAGTGTCGCCGTCCTTCACGTAGACCGGGCGCTGCATGGGAGCGACCATCACGCGGCAGACGTCCTTGCTCTCCACGGAATGAAACACGATCTGCACCGATGGCAGGCGTCGCCGCCCAGCTTGGTGGCCACCGCCGTCATCAGCCCCTGCTCAAAGCCGTCGCGGTCCTGCTTCTTCAGCGTCTTGTAATCGTTCTCCAGGCCGACGATGGCGCCGTCGTCGGCGACGCCGATCAGCAGCGTTCCACCGTTGCCGTTCATGTAGCCGGCCAGCGTCTTCAGAATCACGCCCTCGAGCGCGCGGTTGACTTTGTTCTCGCGCAGGTCCCAGCGAAACGACGACTTGAATTCCAGGTCGGCGCTCTCGCCCTGCGCGATCAGCGTCTGCAGATCGCTGTCCAGCGCGGCGCTCAGCTGCTCGATGCGCTGCCGAGCGGCGCTGCATGCTGGAGTACAGCCCGGCGCCGCCAACGCTCAGAATCATGCCGACGATGGCGTAGAAGATAGTCTTTCGCGGCGTCTGCCCTTGCAGCGAGCGCTGCATCTGGTGGACGGCGAAATCGCACCGGCTTGGTATCCGACGTGGCTGGTACTCGTAGAAGTAGACGAACTCGTTGGTGGGATAGAGAACGAAGATGCCGACCGCGGCGCCCAGCAGCATCGCGATGGCAAACATGCGCAGCCGCGATTTGAGCTTCCAGGAAATCTGCACTTGCAGACCTTTGCTAACTGCTATTGCTCATTGCCGCTTTCTCAGCTTCTCCAATGCAGCGTCACCGGGCCGTCCATCGGATGCCGCATGGGCTTGCCGGTCGCCTGCGATTCCAGCCGCGCCTGCTTCAGCTCGAAGTACCACTTTGCCGGACGGTCGGCATCGTCGATCAGCATGAGGCTGGGATTGTACTTCAGCCCTTCGGCCTGCTGGATCATCGTCACCTGGTCCTGCCGCACGAAGCGGTTGCCGAAAAACTTCGCGATGGGCGTAAGGAACGGCACGTTGAGAAAAACATTCCACGCCGCGCACACGTCGATGCGGCAGTTGTTCTCGATGGTCGGCGTGACCGTGGTCAGGCTGGCAAACCACTTCTCGCCGGCGCGAATGATCTCATAGCGGCGATTCGGCAGAACGAAATCGATGGTCGTGGTGATCTGTCTCGCCATAAACGCCAAGCAGCTTGTAAGGCGCGCTGTTGGCCGACGGCTGATGCGCGGTCATGCGAAAGCCCTGCTCGATGGGCTCGAAGTGCTTT
Organism: uncultured Acidobacteriaceae bacterium; assembly: GCA_963698845.1. Taxonomy (GTDB): domain Bacteria; phylum Acidobacteriota; class Terriglobia; order Terriglobales; family Acidobacteriaceae; genus Bog-257. The sequence continues at coordinate 1,060,451 of CAVOSH010000001.1, read as the reverse complement.
TCCTTTTCGTGGATGCTGGCTTGCGAGCGCCACCACCACGACTGATGCACGAACGGCCCGTGCGCCGGATCCATCAGTCCGATGATGCCGTGATCGATGTTGCACGGCAGATCGGCCGTGAGATGCGCCGAGTGAAAGCGCTCGCTGAACTTCGGCACCTCGGGAACCGGGGTAGCTGGGAATGTCTGAGCTGACGTCCCGTATCTGAGCCGGGTGCCCCGTTCTGCATCCTGGAGCGAGCGTCGGGGACCTGTTCTTCCTCTTTTGGGCTAGGGCGGGCCGTAATCCTTCCTCTCCCACTCTGTGGGACATAGACCCACACGTGCCCATCGCGCTCTTCGCAGGGATATGCCGTCGCGAAGATCCGGCAGGGATCGAGCGTGTCCGCTTTCGTCAGCGACGGGATCTCGCGGCACTGTCCGGACACCGGCTCGAATCCCCAGCCGTGATACTTGCAGGTCACCTTCTCGCCGTCGAACCATCCATAGGACAGCGGAATGCCGCGATGCGGGCACAGGTCGCGCATGGCGAAGTACTTCCCGTCCGACTTGCGCCCCAGCACCAGCGGAATGCCGCAGCAGCATGGCCTTCGCCATCTGCTTGCCGGAAATCTCCGACGCGCGGATCGCCGGATACCAGTCGTCGTAGATGAGAGTGGTGGTTGGCCCGGAAGCTGCAACCGCAGCGCGAGTGACTTCGCCAGTCATGGTGTCGATGGAAATACTATAGCGAACGGACCCGCCCTGGCCCAAAAGCGGGGCTAGAACGGGCACCCACTTCTTACGCAAAGCTCTTTCACCACGGAGAACACGGAGAGCACAGAGTATGTGTTAAATTGTCATCAGGAGCGGGAACTGCTTTCCGCCGAGCAACAGCTCCTGCCGTGTGACATCATCGCGCATCGTTGCGCGAGATATACGACTGTGAACTCTCCGTGTCTCCGTGCCTCCGTGGTGAAACGCCTTGCCATGAAGAAACGGCCGAAGCATTTCGCCCCGGCCGCAGTTTCTATCCACTGACCACTATTCACTATCCACTTACTTCGTGATCTTCTCCCCAATCGACTTGCGCCTGCGTGAACAGCAGCAGGTAGTCCGGGCCGCCCGCCTTCGAGTCGGTGCCCGACATGTTGAAGCCGCCGAAGGGATGCGCGCCCACCATGGCTCCCGTGCACTTGCGGTTGATGTACAGGTTGCCGACGTGGAACTGCTCCTTGGCGGCGTTGATCTTGTCGTCCGAGCTGGTGTAGACCGCGCCGGTCAGGCCGAACTCGGTGTTGTTGGCGATCGCCAGCGCATGCTCGAAGTTGCTCGACTTGATCACCGCCAGCACCGGCCCAAAGATCTCCTGCTGCGAGATTGTCGCCCATCGGATCGACATCGGCGATGACGGTCGGCTGGATGAAGTAGCCGTCGCCGGCTTCGGTCGCCTTCGCGCCGCCGGTGATGAGCCGTCCGCCTTCGGCGACACCCTTCTGGATGTAGCCCAGGATCGTCTTCATCGACTTCTCATTGACCACCGGGCCCATGTTCGGGTTCTGCGTCGGATCGCCAACCGTGATCTTCTCGACGCGCTCCTTCAGGCGCTGCAGGAACTTGTCGTAGATGCGCTCGTCGATGATGGCGCGCGAGCAGGCCGAGCACTTCTGGCCGCTGAAGCCGAAGGCCGCGCTGGCCACGCCTTCGACCGCCGCATCCAGATCGGCGTCGGCGTCGACGATGATCGAGTCCTTGCCGCCCATCTCCAGGATGGTGCGCTTGATCCAGAGCTGGCCGGGCTGCTGCACCGCGGCGCGCTGGTTGATGTGCAGACCGACTTCCTTCGATCCGGTGAAGGCGATGTAGCGCGTCTTGGGATGCTCGACGACGGCGTTGCCGAAACTGTTGCCGTGGCCGGGGCAGAAGTTGACCACGCCATCCGGCAGGCCGGCTTCTTCCAGGATCTCGAAGAACTTCGCGGCGATGGCCGGCGAATCGCCCGAGGGCTTCAGGATGACGGTGTTGCCGCAGACGATGGAAGCCAGCGTCATGCCGCCCATGATCGCGCCCGGGAAAGTTCCACGGCGGAATCACCGCGCCGACGCCGAGCGGAATGTAGCGCAGCCAGTCGCGCTCGCCCGGCAGCTGCACCGGAGACTCGGCCTTCGAGAGGCGCAATCGCTTCCAGCGCATAGAAATCGCAGAAGTCGATCAGCTCGGCGATGTCGCCATCGGCCTCGGCCCAGTTCTTGCCGACCTCGAAGACCATCCACGCCATCAGCTCGAACTTGCGCTCGCGCAGCAGGTGGCTCACGCGGAACAGCAGGTTGGTGCGCTCCTCGACCGAGCTGTACTTCCAGGTCTCGAAGGCCTTCAGCGCCGCCTGCATCGCGGGCTCAACTTCGGCCGCGCCGGCGGCCGAGAACACGCCGACAACTTCCGACGGCTTCGCCGGATTCAGCGACTGCGTCTTCTCCGCGGTCTTCACCCGGCGGCCGCCGATCACCAGATCGTATTCGCGGCCCAGTTCATTGCGAACCTTCTCGATGGCCGCGCGCATGCTGCGGGCGTTGTCGGGATTGCTGAAATCGACGGAAGGCTCGTTGGTGAATTTGGTCGGGAATGCGAGCGTTGTTGATGGTGGCGGCGATGCGGGTGCCTTCGCGCGCCGGAGTCGTGGTGGTAGCCATAAGTGCGTCCTCTCAAGAAGCTTAATTTCGGGGTGACTCTTACTAGATGCCGGAGCCGGTCTAGGGGATGCGGAGCCCGAGGTAACCCTTTATTTTACGCCTTTTGCAGGCACTTTCGCCCTCTGGCCGAGCACGGCGGCTGACGGGTTGCAACCGGCTTGAATTGCCTGCCCCTTACGGCCTGTGATACCTTCCGCTCGTCCCCTGTTTTGAGCGGCTTGGAGGCGACCTGCATGATTGGTCTCATTGTCCTCATCGTCATACTGGCGATCATCGCGTTCGCGCTGATCGGCATTTACAACAGCCTGGTGCAGCTTCGGGTGCGCGCCGACAATGCCTGGGCCGACATCGATGTGCAGCTGAAGCGCCGCTACGACCTGATCCCCAACCTGGTCGAAACCGTGAAGGGATATGCCGCGCACGAGAAAGGCACGTTCGAGAATGTGGCGAAGTTTCGCAGCGCGGCCATGGCTGCCTGACTCCGGCCGAGAAGAGCGAGGCGGAAGGCCAGTTGACCTACGCGTTGCGCGGGCTGCTGGCGGTGGCCGAGGCCTATCCGCAGTTGCAGGCTTCCGATCAGTTCAAGTCGCTGCAGGGTTCGCTGACTGGACTGGAAGACGCCATCCAGAACGCGCGCCGCTATTACAACGCCGTGGTGCGCGACCTGAACACGAAGATCCAGACCTTTCCCAGCAACATCGTGGCCGGCATGTTCCACGTGCAGACCAAGCAGTTCTTCGATGTCACCGATCCGACGCAGCGCGAACCGGTAGCGGTGAAGTTCTAGAAGGCGGCAGTTGGCAATTGGCACTTGGCCTAAAATCGAAACAGACCCTCAAATTGATCGAAAGACAGGAGCTCCTGTGAAGGACTTTCGAGATTTGAAGGTTTGGCAAGCTGCCCACCAGATCACGCTAACTGTTTATCGCTGCACAAGGGACTTTCCTCGCGAAGAGACGTACGGAATTGTGAGTCAGTTACGGCGGTGCAGCGCCTCGGTAGCCGCAAACATCGCCGAAGGTTGCGGGCGATCAGGAAATGCCGAGTTCGGCCGCTTCTTGATAATGGCAATGGGTTCGGCAAGCGAATTGGAGTACTTCCTTCTGCTAGCTCGTGATCTGGAGTATCTGGACTCCCGAGCAGCATGCGCTCGGTTGCACAAGAAGTCCTTACTATGCGTCGAGTGCTGAACCGCTTGTCATCCAAAGTACAGAGCGATCGGGAAAGTGTGGCGCAAGGTCGCTCAGAGAACCGTCGTAAGAACGTCTTTGCCAAATGCTAAGTGCCAAATGCCAAATGCCAAGCGCTAGGTCATATTTAAGACTCTCTGTCCTCTTCGCGTTGTGCGTCGCTTTCAACGCGCCCGCCTTTGCGCGCGAATGGCGCATCACTCATTTCGCCAGCAACGTTACCGTCGCGCAGGACGGGACCATGAACGTGCACGAGACACCTGGTGGTCCCGTTTCACTGGCGAATACCACGGCATCTATCGCGACATTCCCATCGAGTATCCCGGCCCGCACGGCTCCAACTACGAGCTGTTTCTCAAGGTCACCGGCGTCACCGACGCGCATCGGCCACAAGCTGAAATATGACTCCAGCGTGCAGAACGGCTACCGCCATTTGAAGATCTATGTCCCGGGAGCTACCGACAGCACGCAGACCGTCGAGATCAATTACGACGTCCAGAACGGCGTTCGCTGGTTCGACGGATACGACGAACTCTACTGGAACGTCACCGGCAACGACTGGCCTGTGCCGATCGACAGCGCGTCCGCCATCATCCTGTTTCCGGCGAATGCGGTGAGCAATCTGCGCGCTCAGGCCTTCACCGGGCACGTACGGATCGCAGGCGCAGGACGCGACCGTGGTGGTCAACGGCAACGTGGTCAGGATCCAGACGAACGATCCGCTCGACATGCGCGAAGGCCTGACCGCCGACGTCATGATCAGCAAAGGCGTATTGAATGAGCCCAGCAAGCTGACCTTCGCCATATGGTTTCTTCGCAGCAACGTCATTGTTCTGCTGCCGCTGTGGGCGTTCATCGTCATGTTCTTCTTCTGGTGGACCAAGGGACGCGATCCCAAGGCCGACATTCGGTCGCGCCCATGTACGAGCCTCCCGCCGGCATGACGCCAGCCGAGGTCGGCGCTCTGATCGACGACAGTGTTCACCCGCGCGATATCACCGCAACCCTGGTGGACCTGGCGGTTAAGGGCTTCATCAAGATCGAGGAGACCGAGTCGAAGACGCTGCTGTTTTCGCATCGCGATTACATCTTCCACTCGCTGAAAGATCCAGGCACCTGGACCCGGAGGTTCGCTGGAAGCCCATGAGCGCGTGATGCTGAATCATCTGTTTGCCAACGGCGCCACACAGATCCAGATGTCGGAGCTGCGCAACCAGTTCTACGTGGCAATTCCGACCATCAAGGAAGACATCCTGGCCGAACTGAAGAGCAAGGGGATGTATTCGGTCGATCCCGACTCCGCGCACGCCTATGTGTTTGCCGGCATGCTGCTCACCGCGATTCCGTTCGTGGCTGCGCAGCTGCTGGGCTGGGGCAGCATCCTCGACTCGGTCGGGCTGCTCATCGTCTCGGCTTTAATCTCGCTGATCATCGTCTTCATCTTCGCGCGCATCATGACGGCAAATCGCTGAAGGGCGTGCGGACCAAGGTCGAGATCCTGGGCTTGCAGGAGTTCATTACGCGCGTAGATGCCGACCGGCTGAAGCGCATGCCGCCCGACACCTTCGAAAAGATCCTGCCGTACGCCATGGCGCTGGGCATTGAGAACCGTTGGGCCAAAGCCTTTCAGGGTATCGTGCAGAACCCGCCGACGTGGTATGTGGGACCGACCCCCTATGTGGGCTTCAATCCCATCTTCTTTGCCGGCTCCATGCATGCCATGGCGTCGGACGCGCACCAGGCGTTTGTGGCCGCGCCGCGTGCCAGCAGCAGCGGATCGGGATTTGGCGGGGGCGGTGGTGGCGGCGGCTTCAGTGGCGGCGGCTTCGGCGGGGGCGGCGGAGGAGCTTTCTAGGATCGCTATGTGGGCGATGTTCCCCGAACCTTCTCAACGGTTTAAGGGCGCGCTTCGGATACGCTTGAACTCATGGTTTTCCCGACTTGGAAACTCCGACCTTCCGCTCCCGACTAAACTTCGCCATTGCGATAAGCAAGCGAAGTACATTACGCTATCGGCAAGGCGTGGTATCCGGTCTTCTCCCAGCCAGGTCCACAAGAACGGACTCTCATGCAGCTATAATTTCAAAGCTCTTCCTGCGCTTATCGCGCTTGGCGATTCTGGTGGCGGTTTTTGCCGCCATCTCTCGCCAGCATACAAAGGAGCGGGTCAGGCTCTGGCTGATCGGCTGGGCGTTCGTCCTGCTGCATTCCGTTGTCCTATTCGTTCATCCCTCGGGTCTACGCTGGATCAATCTTAGATTTCGCTGTCGGAATGACTGCGCTGGAACTGGCCAGCGTCTCCTTCGTCGTTTCTGTGGCGCCCCGGGCCACGACCGCCCGGCGCCAGCTCGTTCTGGCCGCCGCTGCTGGGCGATGCCGGCGCTCGCCTACACCTACGGCATGATTTGGGGATTGAGAGCCACTGCGTTCTACTACGCGCTCGTCTTGCTGGGATTAGTCGCAGCCTGCTGCTGCTCGTCGCCCGTTGGTATCGGAAGGTCAGTGTTATGTTGTCACCGTGGTCAGCCGGTCTGATCACGCTGGCTGGGTTGGTGGCCTGGACGGTCGCGACCGACAAAGGAGATTTGGGTGTTCATCTGATCCTGGCGGCACTGAACTTCTTTGCTGCCGGCCTGTTCTGGTATCAGGCTCCATCGCATTTCGGCGGGAGTCATGGCGACGGTATTCGGATTCACCGCCTGGGGCCTTTTCCCGACGGTGTTTGTGGCTGCCCATGTTGCTTCCTCTCTGGGTCACGACGCCGAGGTTTGGAATATCCCGAAATACCTGGTTGCCGTCGGGCATGATCGTCACCCTGCTGGAAGACCAGATTCGCTACAGCGAGCATCTGGCCTATCACGATGCGCTGACCGGGCTGCCCAATCGCCGCCTGCTGCAGGATCGGCTGCTGCAAGCCATGGCCCACGCCGATCGCGCCAACCACAAGGTCGCGGTTCTGCTGCTCGACCTCGACGACTTCAAGGAAGTGAACGACACCTTCGGACATCGCATCGGCGATGCCGCCTTGCAGCAGGTTGTGGCCAGGCTGTCCAGCCGCATGCGCGCCTCTGACACACTGGCCCGCACCGGCGGCGACGAGTTTACCGTCATCAGCGAAGTCGCCAACCAGCAGGGCGCCCACACCCTGGTTGTCGGCCCTGGAATCCGCGCTGGTGCTGCCCGTTGAAAGTGGAAGGCAAGCTGGTGCGCACCGGCGTCAGTATCGGCTTTGCGCTTTATCCCGATGACGGGATCGACCCGGTTGAGCTCTGCGCTTCCGCCGACCGGGCCATGTACGCCACCAAACGTGGCAGCCGCTCTCTGCGCTCCTCCGCCGGCGGTCAGCGTTACGCGTAACTACTGCTTCCTGTCGATCCCACCGCAACTATCCGCAGCGATGCGACTGCTGCGCGCCGCTCTGCTCTAGAATGAAGCTGCATGGCGGACGTCAAGACAACCCGTCTGACGGAGATGGTGAAAGCCGCTGGTTGAGCCAGCAAGCTAAGTCCAGCGGTGCTGGACTCGGTGCTTGGGAAATTAGCCCGGCAACACGATCCGAACGTACTGGTCGGCTTCGACACAGCCGACGACGCCGGCGTGTATCAACTCACGCCCGAGCTGGCGCTCGTCCAGACGGTCGACTTCTTCACTCCCATCGTCGATGACCCTTACGTCTTCGGACAGATTGCTGCCACCAATTCTCTCAGCGATGTTTACGCCATGGGCGGCGAACCGATCAGCGCGCTGGCCCTGGTCTGCTTCCCCGAGAACGGCGATGTGAAGGTGCTGGAGGAGATGCTGGCCGGTGGACTGTCGAAGATGATGGAAGCCGGCTGCACCGTCATCGGCGGACACAGCATTCGCGATGACGAGATCAAGCTCGGCTATGCGGTCACCGGAACCATTCATCCGCAGAAGATCCTGGCCAACAGCGCGGCGCAAGCCGGCGACCGCCTGATCTTCACCAAGGCGATCGGTACCGGCGTGATCTCGACCGCCATCAAGCGCGGCGAGGCCGACTTCGCCTGGATCCGCGCCGCGGTGCGGTCCATGACGACGTTGAACAAAGCCGCGGCCGAGGTCATCACCTCCGGCGACTACGAAGTCCACAGCGTGACCGATGTCACCGGCTTTGGCTTGATCGGCCATGTTCGCGAGATGGCCCTCGGCTCGAAGGTCAGCGTGCGGATCCGAGCTTCGCAGGTCCCGCTCATGACGGGAGCGTTGGAGTGTGTTCGCGCCGGACATGTTCCCGGCGGACTGAAATCAAATCGCCAGTTCGCCGAGGGCTGCGTGGAGGTCGAGTCCCGACGTTCCACAAGATCTGGTGACGTTGCTGTACGATCCCCAAACAGCCGGAGGGTTGCTGATTGCGGTGGCGGCCAGCGATGCAGATCGGCTACTGTCCGACCTGCGCGACGCGCGAGCGTCGATGCGGTCGAGATCGGTGAGACCCTTGCCAAAGCAGAAACCGCTGATCGCGATCATACGCGTAGTATGCGTTTCATGTCCACAGCGCCTTAACCCGGCGGCATTAAGGCGGCTCGTGCAATCGCCGCTTTCGTCTCAGGCTAGTGCCGCCGATTGGACTGAAGTCATGCAGGCGCACTATCGAATATTGCTGCCGTGCTGTGCGGAATCGGCGATTTTCATTCGCACGCGAAGCCTGTTCAGAGTTAACATGTTCGACAACTCTGGTTTGGCGAAGGCCACGCATTTCGGTGCAGTGTAGCCGCTATGCGATCCAGCTGGCCTGCAAGTTCGCAACAGAGATAACTTAATTCTTCACTACTCGAGTGACCAGAGCACACAGCCTCACGTCAACGAGGAGACGCGATGAAGTCGTTCCGGGTTCTTGCGCTATCGATACTTGCTTTCATAGTTTACCATCATTCTGGCAGCCTGCGGCGGCGGCGGATCGACACCCCGGCCTCCGCCCGCCCCTCTGACGTCACGACCCAACTGTTGCCTCTGGCCACGTGTAACGTGGCTTACGACTTCTTTCAATGCAGGCCATGGCGGCACCGGAACCTATACCTGGGCCATCACCAAAGGCTCGTCCGCCCAGGGCATGGCGTTCAGCGATGCCCACGGATGAACTGACAGGGCACGCCCACTCAGGACGGCATCTTTCCGTTCACGTTCCAGGTCACGGATGGCGCGGAACGGTGGCGAGCTCGGATCTCACGTTGACGGTCGAAGGCGTTGTGATCATCACTTGCGACTCCTGCACTGCGGGCTCATCCGCTGCCGTACGGCAATCCGGAGTCGCCTATAGCGCTACCCTGTCGGCTACCGGCGGAAAGCGCCTTATACCTGGTGCGCGGTCGAGACCGACGGCAGCACCTGCGATAACGGCTCTGGTGGAGGGTTGCCACCTGGACTAACCATCACGCACCGTGCAACAACCAAGGCGTGATCTCAGGAACGCCGACCGTTCCGGGCACGCCCGAGCCGGTCACGGTGCAGGTGTCCGATTCGGAGACGTCGTTTCGCGCGGCAGCATGAACCTGACGCTGACCATTTTCGATGTCGGCCCCAAGATGTTACCCAACGCCACGCTGAATACGCCCTACAATCAGAACGTCAGCGCGATCGGAGGCGTCGGACCCTTCACCTGGACTCTGACCGGCACCTTGCCGCCGGGCTTGAGCTTGGGAACTTGCGTGCGCCCCCGCATCCCACCTGCGCGATTACGGGCTCGCCGACCCAGGTGGGCACCTCGAACTTTACTCTGACGGTCGACGGACGGAGAGACGCCGCCCGCTAGCGCCCCGCTGGATCTGAGCATCACTGTCGGACCCCTGGCTACCAATGTCACTTTTGAACGGGACCTACGCGATCGCTCTTAACGGCTTCAAGAACGGTCAATCCCTTCATCATGGCAGGCTCGTTCCTTGCCGACGGCAACGGAAACATCACCGGCGGCAAGCTTGACTACAACGACGGCTCCGGCGAACACTAACGATCCAACCCAGTGTCGCGGAACCCAAATCTGTCCCATCGCGCAGGTAGTCCAATCCGGCTCGGCCTATGACCTCACGACCGGGATGGAACCGGGCACGATTACGCTAAACACGCTCGACTACCAGCAGAACCAGCACACCTACGATTCAACATCGCAGTCTCGGGAACCGGCTCTTCCTGCCAGGCCGCCAGGGCGGATTCCTCATGCGGTCGACTGATCGAGTCGATTCCGCAGGAGTATGGCTCGGGCGTCATCAAGGTCCAGGACCCAGCTATCTTTGGCAGTCTTCTTCCCGGGTAACTTCGGTTTGCTGGTAAACGGCACGGATCCCGCGGCGAATCGTTACGCGGCTGCGGGAGCGCTGGGAACGAATCCGGCCACCGGTGTCGACATTGATTGCAACGCCAATGGCTGGGGGCTGAGTGCATGTCCCCTGGATACCAACGACAACGGAAACAACGGAGCGGGAACGACGCTGCCCGATCCTTACGGTGGCACCTTCGCCGCCGATGTTGATCAGCACCACCGGCCGAGGCAACTTTGTCAGTTTGGCTTTCAACAGTGATCCGCAAGGCTTATGTCTGGGAGCGCTCAATGGCCACTACAACTGTGGCTTTGCCTACTACATCATCAATTATGAGGAGATGTACATGATCTCCACCGACCCGACAAGCTCGTCGGGTACCCCGTACGCCAATCTCACGCTGTGGTCGGCGTTGCGCCAGCGCTCCACAACCGGCTGGAACGTCTCGAATATCAGCGCCAATAACATTATGGAGTTGAGCGCGAACGATGGCGGTAAGGCGGATGTGACTGCCGGCTTGATGACCACGGATCACGCGGGCAATGGCGCCTTCACCTCGGACGAAAATGATGGCGGCACGTTAAGCCAGCAAACGGCGGCCCCGGGCACCGTTGCGGTGGGCACCGTCGGTTCGAAGACTGGACAGTTCCTGTTCAACGGATTCCCGCAGTTCGGTACAGGAGGGGCGGTGATGTACATCTGGAGCGGCCCCAATAACAATGGCGGTTACTTCGTCGGCACCGACGCCAAGGTTACGTCGGGCATTATGGAGACACAGCTGCCTTCGGCACCCGGCCAGCCTTTCTCGAACTCCTCGGTCGCCGGGAATTATGTAGGGGCTACCGTCACCCCAGTACTATCGTCGGTAACCAACTCTGTGACCTATCTGTTCGCTGATGGCGTCGGAAACATGAATGCCTTGCAGTACACCAGCGGTTCGGGAGGCAACACCGGGCCCACCAGCATTCCCCTCACGTACCAGGTAGACTCAACCGGCCGCGGCGTGGTGCTCGACCACAACAACAATCCGTTTGGCTACTTGTACGTTATCGGGCCGGAGAAATTTGCCATGGTGCCCACCGGCAATGCACCTGCCTTGAACGTGTTCGCCTCTGGCCAGCCAGACTAACCTGAGAAGGGCGGCCCGCGCATGGAAACATGCCGGGCCCGCCGCTTTCATTCAGGGCTGCGAGGTCGCAGGTGCGGCTTGGGCGACAGGCTGGAAGCCCACCAGCTTCATTGCCCGCTGCGCTTCGCGCGCCTTCATGAAGTATTCCCAGATGAAGCCGGTCCGATAATTCTCGATCATCAGCATGGTGATGCCCTGATCGATGCCGAGCACGTCGACATCGGTCCAGCTGGTGCGCGGATTGAAGGCGTCGACGAAGCCATACTTCTTCCATGCGCGCAGGCCGTAGCTGTTGTAGAGATTGGCCAGGCAGGCAATCGTCTCTTTCGGCAGAAACGGCACCGAGCCTCCGGCAGCGCAGGGCACCACCGTTCCGTCGATGTAGCCGATCTCCGGCGGGCCGCCCCAGGCCTGATATCCCAGCCGCGAATCCGATGCGGTAATGCCCCAGGTGTTGTCGTCGTAATCGGGAAAGCGCCAGCGTAGCGACTCGCAGAAAAGTTTGTGCGCGTAGGTCGCGATCGCCGAGTTCTGAAAGTAATTGGCGTACTGATCGCGCACATTGCGGAAGTCGAACCAGGCGTGCGAGTACTGATGCACGAAGAGCGGATCGGCGCCGCTGATCCAGCGATAGCCTTCGAACTCCATCATCGGCCGCGAGAAACGCGTTCCAGGACGACGGTGGGATGTTGTTTGCCGGCGCGCCGATGGCCAGCAGGTACATCATCATCAGTTCGCAGTAAGTATCCCAGCGCGCGCCGATGAACTTGTATTCCGGCGTCCAGCCCATCGCGAAGGTAGTGCCGCCATTCAGCATCCAGCGCCAGTTCACGCGCCGGTAGATGATGTTCGCCAGCTGCGTGATCTTGGCGTTGTCGAAGTATTCGCGCGCCATCAACACGCCACACAGCAGGATGGTGGTGTCGATGGGCGAGACTTCCGAGAAGTGCACCCGCTTGCCGGTATTCATGTCGAGGAAGTGATAGAAGAAGCCGTTCTGCTGATCGACGCGATCCAGCAGGAGGCTCAGCGTGGCTACGACGCGGGCGCCGATCTGGTGCGGCGGCAGATAGCCGCGCTTATGCCCGATGCACAGCGCTGCCAGGCCGAATCCGGTGGCCGCGATACTGGCAGTCTTGCGATTGTCGGGAGTGCCATCGGCAAGCGCGCGGTCGCGCACCAGGCCGGTGCGCGGGCTGGCTTCATTCCAGAAAAATAGAAATGCGCGGCTGACAATTTCTTCCAGCAGCTCTTCGTCGGTAAGACGCCACTCCGGAGGAACCGGCGTTTGTTGCGTATGGTTGCCGGACAGGGCTCGCAGACTGCGGGTGGTGAGGAGCGGAGATAGGCCAGCGCGCCCTTCGCGATCAGCGAGAGCATTTCGCGGCGCGTTAAACCTTTTTCCCGAGAGCTTGAAAGATCGCCACGGGACTTCATGCCGCGGCCGGTTCTATCCAACGTTCCTCTGCATATGCATCAATCTGTCTATCGAGTTTATCTATTAACCGCCTGGTCAACAACCGGAGAACGCCTTAGAAACGCGCTGGAAGTTCACTCCGCATTCTGCTTTGAAAGGGCACGCCTTCAGGCGGGCCGCGGTAGCGTTGGTTAAGGGTCAGGCGAGGCGGCCCCAAGGCCGCCGAGCCCAGCTGTTTACCTTTTCTAGAACTGGAAGCGCGCCTCCAGTTCCAGCACCCGGCCCGAGGTAGCCGATTCGCCAGGCCAAAGGTCGGGTCCAGGTAGTTGGTGTTGGAATCTCCGAAGTTGAACGGCGTCAGGTTGAGAATGTTGAAGACGTTGTAGGCGTTCATGCGCAACTGAATGAAGGCGCCTTCGGAGAGCGCCGGTATCCGGGAGCCGGAAGTTCTTCTGGATGCTCATGTCCACCGACTTGAATCCGGGCCCGCGGAAGCTGTTGCGGCCGATCGCCGGCAATCGTGCTGCCCTGCGGCGAGGCAAAATACGCCGCCCCGCCGCCCGGAAAATTCACGCCGGGTGTGGTGAGTGCATACGTCGAGTTGCTGTAGACGGGGTTAGCGATGATCTCCGTCGGCCGCGTTGGACTGACGCATTGTCCAGGCTGCGGCAGACAATACGCGGATTGCACCGGCGTCCACGGCAAGCCCGTGTTGAAGGTGAAAATGCCGCTCAGCTGCCAGCCTCCCGCAATCGTGCCGAGCCAGTTGTTACCACGCGCGAAGGGCAAGTCCCAAATGGCAGCCGCATTCACGTAGTGGCGCACGTCGAAATCAGACGGGCCGTATTCGTATTTCAGGTTAGATGGAAAGGTCTGGTTGGTGACGAAGCCCGGGCCGCCGTATGACAGCTCATCGTTGCTCTTGCCCCAGCGATAGTTCGTTACCAGTTGGAAGCCATGCGAGAATCGGCGATTCACCTCCACCAGCAGCGCGTTGAAGTTGCCGTTGATGTCGGGCTCAATCAGGAAGACGCCGCCGGCGAGCACCGGATTCGGCGTGCTGTAAACGTAATTTTGATTCAGCAGCCGCGTTTCCTTGCGGGTCTCGCTGCCCTGGTAGCCCATGGTCAGCACGAAGTTCGCCGGCAACTGCTGTTCGATTTCCAGCGAGTAGACGAACGTGTAAGGGTTCGGCATGTTCTGCGGCGTGCCGTAGAGCTGCACCGACGCGCCTGGGCCGGAGGGCAAGTTGTTGGGTCCCAGCGGAAACTGCGTGGGAATCAGCGGGCTGACGGGGTAGTTGTAGATCGAGTTCGATGTTCCCAGCACGATCAGTCCGCCGTCGAAGGGATTCGTCGCACTGCCGCAACAGAATCCGAACGACGACTGGAAGGGCGGGTTTTGCCGGGAAGGAACCTCGAGCGCCTCGGGAATGCGGTCGTAAGCCACGCCAAACCCGCCGCGCACCACCATGTTGTTTCCATACCGCGACGGCGACCAGGCAAAGCCGAGGCGCGGCGCAAAGTTATTCCGGTCAGGTTTGTAGTACTGCGACACCTGCTGCACGCTGGCATCGGTAAGCGCCGTATTGTAGTTCGGGCCGGGGAAGAAATTGGTGGTCAGACCACTCACTTCGCTCAGCGGACTGAAGAACTCATAGCGCAATCCCAGGTTGACCGTGAGATTCGGCTTCACCTTCCAGTCGTCCTGGATAAAAGCCGCGTAGTAGTGAGTGCGGAAGTGGCTGGGGCCGGTGGTGGGTTGGCCGGTGACAGGGTTCGCCGTGATGCCTTCAAACAGCGGCGCCGAATTCACCAGGTTCCAGAAGCTGAACGCGTACTGCGGCCGGATCTGTCCGACCGGAATGTCGTTGTCCTGCTCCCAGTCATATTGTCCGCCGAATTTCAGAGTGTGGACGCCGAAGACCTTGGTCATCATGTCGCTGGCTTCGTAGGTGTTCTCGGCGAAGATCGCCGGCGTGCCGCTGTTGTTCCCGGATTGTCCCCACTGCACGCGGAAATCGGTGGGAAACTGCTCGGCATCGACGCCGGGTATTCCCCAATTCGTAATGGCAGTGCTGAGTTCGTTGTAGGCCCAGCGCGTCACGTTGAAACGCGCTTCGTTCAGCAAGGTTGGGCTGAGGGTCGATACCCACGACAGCATCAGCGCTTCGTTGGTCGGTTCGTAGCGAACGTCGTCGGCCGGACGCGAGTATCCGTCGGGCGTAATGAGGAAACTCTTGGTGATGAAGCCGCTGGCCGAAAACAGCTGCTGCCCCCAGTGATAGTCGACCCGTCCGTTGTACTGATTCGGCGTCGCCGTGTTCGGCTGAATCAGTTGCACATATTGCAGATCGGGAATCCCGTCCAGTCCGCCACCGGCAACGTTCGGGGTATAAGTTCCCAGCGCGCCGCTGGGCGATCCGATGTCGAGGGCGTTGCCGACAACCTGGCACGGCCAATTCGCTGCCGCAAAAATCTGGCACGACGGCGAAAGCACCGCATTGATGCGCGGCGCCATGCCCGGCGCGTTGATCACCTTGTCGGCGAACGATCCGGGAAAGAGGTTCGCCACCATCGAGCGGTACTGCGAGGTCTCGATCCACGTCGGCGTGGAAAATGAATCGGAATAGCTGCGCAGCCCCTCGTACGAAAAGAAGAAGAACAGCTTGTCTTTGATGACCGGGCCGCCGATCGAGCCGCCGAACTGCTTCCAGTTATTATCGACCCGCACCGTCGGCTCTCCCGCGATCGGGCCGCCGTACTTGTTATAGGAGTTGAAATTCGGATCCTGGTACTGGAACCAGCCATCCCCGTGGAACTGGTTGGTGCCGCTCTTGGTCACCACGCGCACTATCGCGCCTGAGTTGCGGCTGTCCTGCGCGTTATACGTGTTGCTGGTGACGCTCATCTCCTGCACGGCGTCCATATTCGGCGTGACCACGGCAGCGCCGCCCCAGGTCTGGCTGTTCACGCTGACGCCGTCGATCATGTAGTTATTCGACGAGACACGCTGGCCGTTCGCCGAAATCGGAATCTGGTTCTCCGTCTGGAAGATGCCCAGGTTGCTGCCGCCCGGGCCGGTGGTGTTCGGCAAGGTGGCCATGCCTCCGCCGTTCGCGAGCGCACCCGTTCCAAACACTCCCGGCGCAAGCCGCAGGTCCGAATACGGATCGCGGCCGTACGATGGCAGGTTCTGTACCTGGCGCGAAGTGATCTCGCCCTGGACGTTGGCGTTCTCCGTTTGCAGCTCTGGAGCATTCACCGTTACCTGCACCGTCTGCGAGGCCGAGCCCGTCTTCATTTGCACGTTCAGACCGCGCGGCTGCTCCGCGGCGACGGCGACATCGCGGTTGGTGCTGGTCTCGAATCCTGGCGCCTCCACCTGGACCGTGTAGCTCCCAGGCGGCAGTGCGGTCACGTTGTAAAAGCCGTTGCCGGAAGTCTTGGTGCTTCGGCCTACCGACGTAGCCTGGTTTGTGACCGTGACGGAAGCGCCGGGAATGACCGCACCCGATGAGTCCGTCACCGTACCTTGAACGGAAGCGTTGAATTGAGCGAATGCTGGAAGGCTGAAAGCCACCAGCGCTGTAGCGAGATACAGCGCAGAGTTGCGCAGGGAAGACAACATGTCACACCTCGGGCCGAATAGCGTGGTTCGTTCACCTCAACAACTAGTGAACATGCACGATTCAGAGATCGCCGCGCGGGTTGCTGTTGTATCGTGAGTACATTTTTTCGCACTGAAATCCGTATCAGTCTGTGCCGGTAAAACCCATCCACTTCGGGAACTCGCGACACGATAAGTCAGAAACTCCGGCTCAAGCTGGTGTACCCTGTCATCAGTTGCTCGTTGCCCATTGACTGGAGATTTTGGAGTGAAGAAAGGGATGGTTTCGCTCGGCATACTGGTGCTCGCACTGTGCGCGAGTCTGCCGGCATCGGCCGATTCCTTCGGCGCTCGCTACGGCCGAGAGGCGCCCTGGACCGGCTATGCTGGCGGGACGGCCTATGACAACGCTGCTAAATCGAACGTAACTTCCACGGCTGCGCTCGCATCGCTGACGGCCCGCCGGCTCTCACTGGTTTGCATGGACATCATCGGCAACTCTGGCGAAACCACCCCCGAACCCTCCTCGCTGATCCTGCTGGGAGGTGGCCTCATGGCCGCCTTCATCACCATGCGTCGCGGACTGACACGATAAGCCTTCGCCTCCTCGGCTGAGGGGAGAGGCGCGCGATCCTGACTTGTGTCAGCCTATCCACCAAACGGTGCAGTCAGCGCAGGCACCTTGGGAGCATTGGGCCTGTCGGATAGGTGCTTCAACCACTCTAACTCCCTTCCTCGTAAAGGAAAATCCTAGGAACACTGCTGCAAGCTCTTGCAGCGCCGCCCCTTCTGTATCAAATTAATGTGCTGATTATAAACAACTTAATATCGGCACCTCGATTGCAATAGCTCATACGACATTTGTGTATTTCCCTGTGAGACTTTCAGATGTGGGGCCAAGGGTAAGGAGCTTCGGGCTTTTTAGTTCGTCAGGAGTGGACTGACTAGAACGTAGACGTGATTTGCGCGAATCGGAGGAGGAACCCTTGATAAAGAAATTGGTTTGGTCGTTTGGTCTGCTGGCACTCGCTCTCTGCATAAGCCTGCCGGCATTGGCTGACTCGAATACCCTCTATAGCAACCTCGGAACCGGAAGCGATGTGTATCAGTGCTGCACTGGCTGGACGGTATCCGGAACTGCCGCTACCGGCACCAGCTTCACCTCAGCTAATGAATTCACTGCCATGTCCAGTGGCAACATCTCCCAAATCGACATCGGTATTGGCTGGGTGCTGCACTCGACCGACACATTCTATGCCGCTCTGTACACCGACAATGGTGGTCTGCCGGGCACGCAGCTTGGCTTCTGGGGCGGTCTGACCAGCAATCAGGAAGAAGGCGGATGCTGCGGACTCGTAAGCATCACCGGCATCAGTGGCATTAGCCTCACTGCCGGCGAAAACTACTTCCTCGTGCTGGGTCCCTCAAACATCAACGACGATACCTGGCTGGCCTGGAACTGGAGCAACTCCGCGACCGGTCTGGATCTGTACTCCACCGACGGCGGCGGCACCTGGAATTCCAATGGTACGCAGCCTCAGGGCGCGTTCGACATCATCGGTGGCGCCCCCGGCGGAACGACTCCCGAGCCCTCTTCCCTCATTCTGTTGGGAACCGGCTTGATCGGAGCCTTCGGAACCATGCGCCGCAAGCTGATGAAGTAATCGCTTAGCACGCAGCAAAAGCCGGAGCTCAGCTCCGGCTTTTTCATTTGCCCTCCGCACCCGCACCACGGCCTCGCAATCAATCTAGCTATTCCCCGCAGCGCTTGGAAGCCAGGCGTTCTGCTCCTGGCGATTTCCTGATATCCCACAATGTGGGATATCGCTCCCCATGAAAAACTTCGCTGATCGGGATCGCGGTTCAGCCGGCGTTCTGGGTTTGCCGCGTGTGCGAATTGGTGACCCGCTCCATGATTTCCAGCGCCAGATTCAAATAGGCCTCGGCGCCTCGGGAGCGGGGATCGTACGCAATCGCCGGCAGGCCGTGACTGGGCGCTTCGGCCAGACGCACATTGCGGGGGATGGTGGTCTGGCACATCAGGTCGCCAAAAAAGCCGCGCAATTCGCTTGCGACCGACTGTGCCAGGTTGGTGCGATCGTCAAACATGGTCAGCACCACCCCCTCGACGGCCAGGCCCCGGTTCAGCTCGACACGAATGCGATCGATCGTGTCCAGCAGTTCCGTGACCCCTTCCAAGGAAAAGTACTCGGCCTGCATCGGTATCAGGACGGTATCCGCCGCCACCAGGGCGTTCAGGGTCAGCAGGTCGAGCGCCGGCGGGCAATCCAGCACAATGTACTGGAATCGCTCTCGCAAGGGCTGTAGCGCGTGCCGCAGGCGATATTCGCGGTAGTCCAATGAAACCAGCTCGATGTTTGCTCCCAGCAGGTTCTTGTGCGCGGGAATCACACTGAGATTCGCTAAGCTGGTCTGCTGGGTCGCTTCTTCCGCCGTCACTTCGCCCATGATGACCTTGTAGGTGTTGGGGCGGTCTGGATCGCGCAGAAAGCCCACCCCGCTGGAGGCATTGGATTGGGGGTCGCAATCGAGCAGCAGGGTCTGCGCTCCATGATGGGCGAACGAGGCCGCGAGGTTGATGGCGGTGGTGGTTTTGCCCACTCCGCCCTTCTGATTGGTGACCGCAATGATCCGTCCCATAGCTCTCGTCTAGCAGCTTAGAACGAGCGCTGGCGATGGACAAGGGACAGTCGAGGAAGGTCGCATCTTTCCGTTGGAAAAACTGTGCAATTCTCCTGGCGGAGGTGCGAAGGCGCTGATTCCGCAAGACGTAGGAGGCCTCACCGATTGTGGAATCTGGAAGGAAAAGTCAGCCGGGCAGACCAGAGAAGGGCAAATTGATGAACGGCAGGTCGTGCTTCGATCACCCGTGCTGCGTGAAGTGATCCTTCTGGGCAATTTCTTCCATTCTAAAGCGGCATGTGGGAGAAATCGTTGCTTGCTGTGCCATTTAGAAGCCCTAAGTGGAAAAAACCTCCCTTGAAACCTTCACCGGCAGATAGCTGCGCGCCGCACTGAGAATCGTTGACTGAGATCAATCTTCGGTTGAGGAACGGGGTTCCACGTGGAACATTGCCTCCACAGGTAAGATCCCTCGGGGGCGGCCGAAAGCGTTCCACGTGGAACAATGCAAACTAGCGCATGATCGCCCAGACCACATTTCCGGAAACGCCGTAGAAATCGCCCGCGCTGTCCACTACGACATTCCTGGCTAGATCTTCGTCCTCTTCTCCGGGTTCAAAATCGTGCAGCGAGACATACTGATGTCCTCTAGCGGTAAGTTCGAAGATTCCGCCTGCTCTGTCCGTACTGTTGCCGTAGTACGTGCCGTACAGGTTCCCGGCAGAGTCGACGGTCATGGGAGCTGGTGGACCGGCGGGGCCGCCCAATTCGTACGTTCCCGGAAACTATATAGCCCTGTGGCGCTGACTGTGCCCGAAAAGAGCACTCCGCAGCCGCCGTACATCTCCTCCTCTTGAGCGCCAGGAGAGTCCGCCGGCACCAGCCGTGCCGAAAACGTTGCCGTCAGCGTCCATCGTGAGCGCTGAGTACGGCATGTATCCTCTGGCATCGCCGACGAAGTTGAACAGAATCGTATAGTTCCAAGCGGCACCGTTCGCAGTCAGTTCGAAAATGGTTCCGCCACCATTAAATTGTGGGGGATGATATGCCGGACCTCCGTAAGCCGTCGTTCCCAGAATGTTCAGGTTTCGGTCAAGGATCACCCCGCCAACGGGCGTAAGGCCGCCCAAGCCGCTGAAGCTGTAGGCAACACTCTCATTCCAGCTTCGTCCGGTAGGCGTCAGGAGGTAAACGGCTCCTCCGCCAAAGGCGCCACCGGCTTCCGTCGTACCGTAGATCCTCCCGGCATGGTCGAATATCAGGTCGCCGGTTCCGGGCAGGCTCCCATCCAAACCTCCGCTAAATTTATAGAGGATGGTTTTCTTCCAGGGGCAGTTGGTGCTGGGACAGCTTCGCGCCGGCGGCTGCAAGCGGAAAACGGTGCCACAGTCTCCCCATTGTGCGCAGGATTGCCAATCGCTTTGCGTGGTACCGTACAGAGCTCCATCCGGCCCAAGCACGACTCGCGCCATCGGGTAAGCGCCGTCTTCGCCCCCGGCGAACGAGTACAAGGTCGTCATGGCCCATGGCCATTCCTCTGGCTCAAGCGGTAGACGGTACCGCAGCCAACCTGGCAATACCGGCTCGAGTGTCCGCCGTATTGGGTTACGCCGTAAAAGTCTCCGCCTGTGTCGATGGTGACGCCTGCGGTCGGCCACTGGTTGCCGGCAAAGATGTACAGCACGGAATAGGTTTGTGATCGAGCCGTAGCCCCGAGGCTGAGAACGGCAGCTAGCGGGCAGAATGAGAGAAGCAGGTCAGCGCGACTTTGATCGCTGAGACGAAGTGGTCATGAGGGTATCCCCTGAGAATCCGATTGTTCCTGAGATCGCGGGGCTCAATATATCGCAGGTCTGTTATGGCGTCATTAAGAATGCAGTTTTCCAAATGTTCCACGTGGAACACCGGAAGGGCCGAGGATTTCTACTCCACGACTGTTAACCGGCATTGACGATCCTCCCTTGGCCAAGACGAGTTCATGCCGACACGGAGCTCAGGGGGGTGACAGCTACTACGTCGTGACAAAGAAGGCGCAGGATCCGAAATCCGCGTTCTCACGCAATCCCAGGGCGAATAAAATGCGAACATCACTAAATATGCTGTGAGAGCGTTTCCCATATTAACGGTATATTTTGACTATTAGTAGTAGTAGTGTTCCACTTTTATCGATATCAAGTCGTAAATTTTGAGTTTAATTTCCACTTTAACCATAGAAGCCAGCCGCAATATTGGTAATCATTTGCTCTGCACGCTGAGAAGACTTTGCGGGATTCCATCTTTGCGCCTAAATGTTCTCAGGAGTTGAGCTGGGCTCGTGAGCGGGCAGTAACGAAAGCAACGCGTTGCATCCTGGCTCTCCCGGATTGGCCCTGGGATTCCATCAGGAGCAAGAATCCGCAGAGCAACGGCTCTCGCCCCAGCGCACCTCTTCAATGCTATGCTGGGCGTGAATCGACGATGAAGCGCGTGGATGAAGAACCTGCTGTAGCGACGGACACCACTGGTGCGCCAAGGCGTACTCGTATCAGGTTCGTCGGCACCGCACTCTTTGTTCTGCTGGTATTGCTCGCGGCCGATCGCCGGCGCCATCTCCGGCTTCCTGCTGGTGTACTCCACCGACCTCCCGCAGGTCACCGAACTCGAGCACTATCGGCCCGTCGACCATCACCCAGCTCTACGACGACCAGAACCGCGTCATCGGGCAATTCGCGTTGCAGCGCCGGGTCATCGACAGCTACAACGATTTCCCCAAAGTTCTGCGCGACGCGCTGATCTCCACCGAGGACAAGGAGTTTGAGCAGCATTGGGGCGTCGATGTCTGGCGCGTCTTCGGCGCGGCCTGGCGCGACCTGATGCTCGACAGCGCGCGCAGGGCGCTTCGACCCTGACCATGCAGCTGGCGCGCAACCTGTTTCTCTCGCCCGACCGCAACTTCCGCCGCAAGATGCAGGAGGTCATGCTGTCGATCCAGATCGAGCGCCGCTTCACCAAGCCGCAGATCTTCACCCTCTACGCCAACCAGATCTATCTCGGCCACGGCGTTTATGGATTCGAAGCCGGGGCGAATTATTACTTCAGCAAGAAGGCCAAAGACCTGACGCTGGAAGAAGCTGCGGTGCTCGCCGGTCTGCCCAAGGCGCCGAATTACTACTCGCCCATCAACAATCCCGAGCGTTCGCTGCGCCGCCGCAACCTGGTGATCAACAACATGCTGGAGGACGGCAAGATCACCGCGGCCGAAGCCGAGCGCGCCAAGACCGCGCCGCTGGTGCTGAACCTGCAAGCCGAGCCCAACGACATCGCGCCCTACTTCGTCGAGGAGATTCGCCAGTACCTGGAGAAGAAGTACGGAGCCGAGCAGGTCCACGAAGGCGGCCTGCGGGTTTACACCGGGCTGAACCTGGAGATGCAGCACGCCGCGCAGCAGGCCGTGCGCGACGGGCTCGCGGCCTACGAGCGCCGTCACGGATGGAAGGGCAACCTGCTGAACGTCGTCGCCAATGGCGACTCGATCGCGTCCTATCGCCATGTCGATTGGGAGGGAACCATTGCCGACGGCAGCTACGTGCATGCGCTGGTCACCAGCGTGGAGCCAATGGCAGCCACCATCAAGTTCGCCAGCTACGAAGCGCGGCTCGGTCCCGAGGAGATCAAGTGGACCAAGCATACTTCGCCGGAACAGTTCCTGAAGCCAGGCGACATTGTCTACGTCAAGGTCGGTGAGCTGAACGGCACGGCCAGCCAGGTGTCGCTGGAGCAGGAGTCGGGCGTGCAGGGATCGCTGATGGCGCTCGACAACTCCACCGGCGACGTGAAGGCGATGGTTGGCGGCCGCGACTTCGAGGAATCGAAATTCAATCGCGCCACGCAAGCGCTGCGGCAAGTCGGCTCGTCGTTCAAGCCGTATATCTACACCGCAGCGATCGACCAGGGCCTGACGCCCGACGATACCGTGCTGGACGCGCCGATCACGTTTACCACGTCGTCAGGACCGTACACGCCGCACAACTACGACGGCAAGTTTGAGGGCGTCATCACCTTCCGTCACGCGCTGGCCGAGTCGCGCAACATTCCGGCGCTGAAGGTGACGGAGCGCGTCGGCGGCATCAAGACGGTGATCGATTACGCGCGCAAGTTCGGCATCACCTCGCCGCTGCTGCCTTATCTGCCGATCGCGCTGGGCGCAGCCGACATCACCCTGGCCGAGCAGACTGCGGCGTTCACGACCTTCCCCAACGATGGCGTGCGCGTGGTGCCGCGCTACATCCGCAAGGTCACCGACTACGACGGCCGCGTGCTGGAGGAAGATTATCCCGAGGTGCGCGACGTGGTCAGCGCGCGCACCGCCCGCATCATGGTCAGCATGCTGCGCGAGGTGATTCTGCACGGCACCGGATTCCAGGCCAGCAAGCTGAATCATCCGCTGGGCGGCAAGACCGGAACCACCAACGACTTCACCGACGCCTGGTTTGTCGGCTTCTCGCCGTCGATTACCTGCGGCGTGTGGGTCGGCTACGACGAGAAGAAAACCCTGGGCAACAAGGAAACCGGCGCAGTGGCCGCGCTGCCGATCTGGATGGACTTCATGCGGGTGGCGCTGAAGGGTCGCGAGTCGGAAGACTTTGCCGCACCTCCGCCTGCGACGCCGAGCGCGGTGGCGCAGAAGGTCGACACGCCTGACGGCGAGCCGGGCGACAGCGAGGCCCACTGATGCGTCGCTTCTTCAGCTTCGTCTTTCGCGCCCTGATCCTGGTCGTCGTCTTCCTGGCATCGTTTCTGACGGCGATGCGCTTCGCGATTCACGGGCGCAAGACGACGGTGCCGAAGGTGATCGGCCTCGCGCAAAGCCAGGCTGAACGCCTGCTCGGCGATAACGGGCTCATCCTCGATCAGGGCGATCGCTACTTCAGCTCTGACGTTCCGCCCGGACGCGTGATGTCGCAGGTTCCGGCTGCAGGTCTTCAGGTGCGTCGCGGATGGCATGTGCGCGTCGCCGAAAGCATGGGACCGCAGCGCGTGGTGATTCCCGACCTGGTCGGCAACAGCGAGCGGGCCGCGGAGATCAACATTCGCCGGCGCGGGCTGGAGTTGGGAAGCGTGGCCAACGCGACCATTCCGAACGCGCCGCCGGATCAGATCATCGCGCAGAGTCCTCCGGCGAATGCGGTGAACGTGTCGGAGCCGAAGATCAGCCTGCTCATGGCTGCGATACCGGACCCTGCTTCGTTCGTCATGCCGGACCTGGTCGGCCGCAGCGAAGATGATGCCATCAATGCGATCGTCAACGCGGGATTGCATGTGCCGACGATCAACACGCAGGCGCAACCGGCTGGCGTGCCGCCGGCAATACCATCCGCAACCCGCATAGTGGTGAAGACTTCACCGGCGGCGGGTCAACGGATCTTCGAAGGCCAACCAATCGCAATCGAAGTGACGCCGTGAAAGGCCGCTTTTCGCTTTTCGCTTCGCTAGTCGCTTTTCGCTAGCCGCCCTTCGCTTTTCGCTTTGCGCTAGTCACTAGTCGCTCCATCAATTTTCAGGGTGTCATCCCGACCGGAGCAGCGCCGGCTTCTGGCGCTGCGGAGCGGAGGGACCGCTACCGCCGGATGACTCTTCCGTACGCGTATGACGCGAGGCGATCCCCCCTCTAGATCAACGCCTTTGCCAGCTCGCGCCACTCCCGCATCGGCAAGGATTCCGGATCAGCGCTGAGCGCCTGGACGCACACGTGATCGGCGCCCGCAGCCAGGTGCGCGTCGATGCGGTTACGAATCGCCTCCACATCGCCCCATGCCACGATGGCGTCGATCAGCCGATCGCTGCCTTCGCCCTTGCAATCCTCCTCGGTGAATCCGAGACGGAGAAAATTGTTGGTGTAGTTCGGCAAGGTGAGATACAAGGCCAGAAACGTGCGAGCAATCGTCCGCGCCTTCGCCGGATCGCTCTCCAGCACCGCGGCTTGCTCGACGCACAGCAACGGAGCAGCGCCTAAAATCTGCCGGGCCGATTGGGTGTGCTCGGGAGTGACGTTGTAGGTGTGAGCGCCGTCGGAACGGTGGGCCGCCAGCTCCAGCATCTTCGGCCCCAGGGCAGCCAGAACCCGGTACGTCGATTTCGGCGGGAAAGCCTGATAGGAGGCTCTGTCGATCTCGTCGAGATAGGAGCTCATCTTGGCGACGGGCTTCTCATACGCATGACCGCGTTGCTTCTCGACCAGCGGAATATGACTTACACCGAGGCCCAGAATAAATCGCTCGGGATAAGCCTCACTCAGGGTCTTCTGGGCGGCAGCCATGGCAACCGGATCGCGCCCGTAGATATTGGCGATGCCGGTAGCTACCACAATGTGGGATGACGCCGACAAGAGCAATCCTGCCTGGGTCAGCGACTCCCGGCCGAAGGCTTCGCTGAACCACACGGCGCCGTAGCCCAGTTGTTCCAGCCCGGCGACGGCTGCTTTCATCTGGCTGGCAGGCTGCCGCTCGAATGCGCTGGTCCAGATTCCGATCTTCTTCATCGGTGGTGATGCCACAGTGCTTGCCACCTCTGCCGAGTTTCGATGTCGCACCATGCAACTTCGATTTGGAATTTCGCGAGCCAGGTGGCCCGCTCTCACATCTCCGCCGGGGCGGCTCCTATGGAGGGAGACCACCTCAGCGGCTAAAGCCGTCCTACTAGGGGTACTGTGGAATGCACCGCTGAAGCGGTGCTCCACCCGAGCTTGACTCCTCCAAGAGCTTGATTCCATCAGGAGCGTATGGCGAACGGCAAAGAAGTGCCTTTTACGTCTCTGCCGCAATGATCGCGTCGGCTTCAATCTCGACCAGCATTTCCGGCGAGACGAAGCCGGTGACTTCAACCATCGTCGCTGCGGGGCGAATGGCCGCGAATACTTCACCATGGGCTTTGCCTACTTTCTCCCACTGGCTGATGTCGGTGACGAACATGCGCGTACGCACTACATCCTTGTAACTGGCTCCGGCCTGCTCCAGCGCCGCGCCGATGTTCTTCAGGGTCTGGACCGCCTGGGCATAAACGTCGTCGCCGCCAACGATCTTGCCGTCAGGCCCGGTAGCCACCGTGCCCGCAACACTGATGAACGGTCCCACCCGCACGGCTCGGGAAAATCCGACGATCGGCTCATAAGGCGAATTACCGGAGATGTTCTGGCGCTGCATGCGTATCCTCCGCGGAAGAAGTGTCGCCGGCAAAGGCCGGCCCAATATCAGAATAACCGGCCAAGGGTGCTGGCGCCTTGAAAGGGCGCCGCTTCAGCTGTGCCGCAGATTCCTTATTACGGTTCAGCGAGGCGACGAGCCACTGCAGCTCCCCAAGGGTTGTCTCGCGATTTTGGCAGTCAACCAGCTACTCTGCTAACAAGTGTTGCAACGCGCTTCTTCCGGCGCACTTCGGCAGCAAACCCCAAGCGCCTGAATTGCCGTCAAACCTGACATCCTCCCCTGGATCCGTTGTGGTAGCGAAGCGATTCGTCCGCACTCGGGTTTGTAGCAATGAACCTCCTGAGTAACGATGTGCGTGAGTAACTGTTTGTGCGCGCAGGTAAAGTGCGGTATGAATTCGCATCAATATCCAATCAGGAGCACGGGAAACGGAGGCAGCACAGGCAAGCTATGATCCCGGAATCGCATGCCCTACAAGGTTTGTTCACCGAACTGGTTCATGATCACTTCGACCGCGAGGTTGGCTTGCGCGATGCCGAGGTGCAGGATTACATCGCCAACGTGCTGAGCGAGTTCTGCGAGGTGGAGCAGCTTTATAAGGTACGCAACGCTGAAGGCCGCGCGCTGAGCGATGTCGGAGAGATGCTGCTGGAGACCGATCCGATTTACGGGCCCGCGCCGTCATTCGACCGCGAGCGCCAGGTGCGCAAGCACGTCGGCGACTACATCCTGTTTCTGTCCGGCATGTTTCCCGAGAGCATCAACCACTTTCGCTTGCGCCGGCAGCGGCTGGAGAATTTTGTCGACTTCATGAAGGCCGGCAAAGAGAGTTACTACATCGTCTCTAAGTTCGATCAGTTTGAATATGCGCGACTGGCGCCACTCTTCGCCAAACTGTCGAAAGAGTTTGAGTCCTGTGTGTACGGCTTGAATCTGGTGAGGGGCGACCTGGAAGAGATGCAGCATCCGATTGCACGGCGAACGCAAGAGATCGTGATGTAGGCGTCATGATCTCCGGAGGGCGCGGTCCGAGCAGCCGCGCCCTTTTGTTTTGCATGGTATAGTTCCGGCGGCGGCGAACAGCAGATCCCTCCTCGGGCTGAAGCCCTCGTCGTGATGACAAGGTTGGAAGGAACGAATTAGCTGAAATAGCATCGGCCCTCTGTCAGATCGCTCCTTCCTCGTCTTCATCTTCACCTCAGCTTTCTGCGTAGGAACTTCCACAGCTGCGCGTAATTCCCGCGACTTTCTGGAACTTTTTCCTACTGCGTTGTTAAGAAGAGTGAAGGTGCGACTGCTTCGCAAACTTTCCACTTCATGCGGGGTTTTCAATTTCGAAAGCAGTTACAGCGGCCGCTGCTGTGCAGTAAGGATCGGAGGATCCATGAAAAGCCAACTGAAGTTCGCATTGTTCGTGGCATTAGGAACGGGCGTCCTCGGAGCGGGCGCGGCAGCGCAGGAGCAGTCGAGAAGCATCGGCGGCCAGGCACAGGTACGGTACGCGACGTTCGATCCCAACCAGGCTGGAGGCCTGGTGGATGTGGACCATCGCCGCTGTGACGGGGATGGCGATCGGGACGACCGCGGCTGTTACCAGTATCAATATCCCGCGTATTACGGGAACGGCTACTACAGCAACAGGTATTACGTGGCGCCTCCGCCCGCGCCGTATTATCGGTCGCAAGCCGGCTGGTATGACCGCGACGGACGTTGGCATGCTTATGACCGGGACCGTGATAGAGACCGCCATCGTCACGATGATGACGATCGCCGGTAAGGCACGTCCAATCGTAAGCAGGGTGTCCTGAAGATGTAGTGACCCGCCTGAGACGGCGGAGGTGATGCGAGAAGCCCGGAGCTGGATCTGGTCGAATGGGAGTCGGCCATTTCCTCCCCGGGCTTTTTCGCGTGCGATACTAGAGGTGGAAGTTTATGGACCTCGTCGCTGATCCAAAATCCGTCAAAGTTAACCTCACCACCGGTACCGGCGTGGAAATCGAGTGGAAAGACGGGCACCGGAGCTCGTACACGTTTCCGTTCCTGCGCGATGCCTGTCCTTGTGCCCTGTGCAATGAAGAGCGCGAGAAGGATGGCCGCCAGGCGGGTGATCCGCTCAAGCCGGTGGCAGGAGCTCTGCCTATGTTCAAGGCAGCGGCGCGTCCGACCGAGGTCAAGCCGGTGGGGAAGTACGCCATCAGCTTCCATTGGAACGATGGGCACGAGCACGGCATCTATTCATGGACGTACCTGCGCGAACATTGTCCGTGCACCTTGTGCAGGGCGCGGCGCGCGATGGAAGCGCCCGCAGTCGGTAGCAAGCCGAATTAATTCACCACAGAGACACTGAGGCACAGTGATCTTCAAGCAGATCCCAGTTGGCTCTGCCTGCTGGTTCACACAAGAAATCGGAGCTCTGGGCGATATATATTGAAAAGGAGGCTTCTGTGCCTCCGTGCCTCTGTGGTCAACTGAATTGAGTGCTGTCTACTTTGTCCTCGTATCTCTCCAAACTGAATCCGCAGCAGCGCGAAGCCGTCGAAACGACCGAGGGGCCGGTGCTCATTCTGGCCGGAGCCGGCAGCGGGAAGACGCGCGTCATCACTTATCGCATCGCGCACCTGATCGACGGTATCGGCGTGCAGCCGGATTCCGTCCTGGCGGTCACGTTCACGAACAAGGCCGCGTCGGAGATGGCCAGCCGCGTCGATTCGCTGGTCGGCACGCGCTCCGTGACCAAGCCGCTGATCTCGACCTTCCATTCGTTCTGCGTGCGCACGCTGCGACGCGATATTGAGACGCTGCAAATCGGCGGCAAAGGCTATCGCAAGGACTTCGTCATCTACGACGAATCTGATCAGCAGAGTGTCGTGAAAGCCGCCATGAAGCGGCTGGGCGTGGACGACAAGCAACTGACGCCGCGTAATGTACTGGGGCGCATCTCGTGGGCGAAGAACCACATGCTCGATCCGCAGCAGGTTTATCTGGACTCGGCCGACCCGAAGACGGAGCGCATCGCTCACATCTACGAGATCTACCGGCAGGAGCTGGCGAAATCGAACGCGCTGGATTTTGACGATCTGCTGCTGTATGCCGTGAAAGTTTTGAAGTCGTCGGCCGAGGTGCGCGAAAAATACAACCGCCGGTATCGACACGTCCTGGTCGATGAATATCAGGACACGAACCGCCCGCAGTATGAACTGATGCGCATGCTGGCGGGCAGCGAGCACAATGTCTGCGCGGTGGGAGACGAGGACCAGAGCATCTATTCCTGGCGAGGCGCAGACATCCGCAACATTCTGGAGTTCGAGCAGGATTTTCCCGAGGCGAAGATCATTCGCCTGGAGCAGAATTACCGCTCCACGCAGAACATCCTGCAGGCTGCGTCGGCCGTGGTCGCACGGAATATCAAGCGCAAGGGAAAGAACCTGTGGACGGACCGCAGCGGCGGCACCCAGATCGGCTACTACGAAGCGCCTGACGGTGAGAATGAAGCGCTGTTCGCCGCCGATTACATCGCGAAATATCTGCGCCAGGCGCATGCCGAGAACGGCGAGACTCCCCGCGCCGCGGTGCTGTATCGCACCAACTCGCAGTCGCGGCTGGTGGAAGAAGCAATGCGCCGCTACCAGATGAAGTACCACGTTGTGGGAGGCTTCAGCTTCTACGAGCGCGCCGAGATCAAGGACATGATCTCGTACCTGAAGGTTGTGGGAAATCCCGACGACTCCATCGCCATGCAGCGGGTGATCAACAATCCGCCGCGCGGGCTGGGCAAAACCACGCTGGAGACGATCGAGCGGATCGCGCTGGAGACCGGCACGTCGATGTGGGGCGCCATTCATGAGACCATTCGGCAGCAACTGCTTCCCCCACGGGCGCTGTCGGCGCTGACCAGCTTTCGCGAGTTGATCGAGGATGGGCGTGCGATGTTCCTGGGGACGTTTCGCGAGCGCGTAGCGGAAACCTCTGCGGTGAAGAGTGCGGTGGAGCCGGCATCTGAGAGCGACGAGGATTTTCAGCAGTCCATTGATTTTTCCCCGGCGGATTTTGAGGAGGAAGCGACGGAATTCTCGGCGGAGATGTTTAGGGCGGATGATGCCGGGCTTCATTCGCCTGCCAACGACAGCAGGTCCCTCCACTCCGGCGGCCAACAGCGGGCCGCCGCTGGCCGGGATGACAACCCTCAAGAAGAGGCAGCGACGCCCTCCTCGGCTGGGCCCAGTCGGGATGACAATTTTATTGAGGGCGGCACATCTTTCGGTCGGGATGACAATTTTACCGGGGATGGCAATTCTGAAGAAGGCGCCGCAACAGAAGAATCGCAAGAGCGGGTGGAAGGCTTCCGCGCCCCTGGCGATCCTGCGTCTACCGCCGAGCTGCTGAAGTTTCTCATCGACCGCACCGGCTATATCAAGCTGCTGGAAGGCGAAGATACGCCGGAATCGCTGGCGCGCATTGAGAACCTGCGCGAACTGGTGAACGCGGCCATGGATTCACGCGATCGCGGCGAGACCCTGACGGAATTTCTCGACCATGCTGCGCTGGTCAGCGACGCCGATCAATACGATGAGAACTGCGCGCATCACGCTGATGACGCTGCACGCTGCCAAGGGCCTGGAGTTTCCGCTGGTCTTCCTGATTGGGTTGGAAGAGGGGCTGTTTCCGCACTCGCGCACGCTGCTTGCGCCTGACGATATCGAAGAGGAGCGCCGCCTGTGCTACGTGGGCATGACGCGGGCGATGGACACGCTCATCCTGTCGCGGGCACGCTATCGCCGCCGCTACGGCAGCGACATGCCGGAAGCCAGCGTGCCGTCGCGCTTCCTGGAAGAGGTCCCGCAGGAGTTGATCCAGGACCTCGGCTCGCCACAGCAGCGTCCCAAGACGACATCCAGCAGCGACTACGGAAGCAGCCGCCACTACGCATATGAGGATGAGGACCAGCGGCCGCAGTACGGCCGTCCGAAGATGCCGCAACGCAACAATTTCGCGGGGCAGACCTACAACTCCATCGACAACATCGCGGAGTTTTTCGCCTCGCGCGGCAAGAAATTTACCCGGCCCAAAGTCGAGGTTCCCGCATCGTCGGGACGCACCGGATTCAAGCCCGGGCAGCGCGTGATCCATCCAAAATACGGCGAGGGAACCGTCTACAAGCGCGAGGGTGATGGGGAAGATGCGAAGATTACGGTACAATTTCCAAGATTCGGTTTGAAAAAGCTGGTCGAAAAGTACGCCCAATTGCAAAAGGCGTAAATCACGTTATCGAAGGAACGCAGAGTTCATGGCAAATACCAAGAGCACTACCGATAAGCTGGAACGCAAGAAGTTGAAGCGTACCGCTCGCAAGAAGGCAGCACCGAAGGCCGAACGCACCCACGCCCGGGGCGAGAAGAAGCGCAAAGTTAAGAAGCTGGCGCGCGGCACTTCCAAGCGGTAAAACAGCTGTCGGCCGCCGGCTCTGAGCTACGGTTCACAGCGCCCGCGACTGTTCCGCTGGAAATACAAAGCCCGCCCCCTATCCACGGGAGCGGGCTTTTCTTTGGCCGGGAACCGCCGGGCCTATATTGGTTTCACAGCTCGTCAATCGCTTTGGCGGCGGCATTGATGGCTTCGGAGATCTTGCGGATCTGCTCCGCCGTTACGCTCTCCCGCGAAACCCGCGCTACCACTGCGTCCTCAGGTTGTGAAAGGCCTTCATGATTTCCGGAGAGCGGCCGCGCTGGAAGCCTTTTCCCGCCTCCTCCAGCCGCTCGAATAATGCCTCGACCCGGCGCTTGTTCTCCTCCAGGTACGCTGTTCCTTCCGGAGTCACGGAGAACACCTTCTTGTTGTTCTCGGTCGCGGAAGTCGCCAGGCCCTCTTCTTCCAGCATGGTCAGGGTGGGATAAATCACTCCCGGCGCTGGGGGTATAACCGCCGGCCAGACGCTCTTCCATGGTCTTGATCAGTTGATAGCCGTAGCTTGGTTGCTCAGAGAGCAGCTTGAGGATCACCAGCTTCAGGTCTCCGGCGTCGAACATCCGCTCGCGGCCGCGACCATGACGGTGCTCACGCCGGCCGCCGAAGCCGCGCTCGAAGCTGGCTTCCGGTCCGCAGCCATGCTCGTGGCGGCCAAATCCTCGGCGAAAACCCTCTCGCTCCCCACGCGCCTCGCCGCATCTGCGGCGATCGTGAATTCTAAAAACATATTCAGTCATTGTTCATTCTCCTTGTGAGGTAAGATATATCTTAAGATATATCTTAATGTCAAGTAAAATTCAGGGTTTCAATGTAAGTTATTTATTTCTAGAAGGTTATATCGCCGCCGCACTTTGGGCGCAGGCCCGGGAGTCTCGTATCAGGGGAGGAGCTGAAACTACTTCTTGCGGGTTGCCGGCGGGTGCAGAAGGGGCGCTGTGATTCGATGCTGCCTGGCTTGGCTGGGGCTGATCCAGGTTGACCAGTTGCGAGCCCACCGGCTGCTGCAGGGCGAACTGGTCGTCGCGAAGCTGTTCGTTGATCACCAGCTTTTCGACCGTCAGACGGATCGAGTATTCCTCTCTGGGACGATTGATCTCGATCACATCCGGGAAGTTGACGCCGTTGTAGTCGTGGTAGGCCTGGTAGGTGGCCTCCGTAGCGATCGAGCCGTTCTGGTCGTAGATGATCTGCTGGTGAACCGATAAGTTGGTGCGGTCGAAGACGACTCTTCGTGCCAGATTCCAGTCTTTGCCGGAGCGATGGATGATGTCGACAACGTAATCCGGCTGCTCCAGCGTCTTTCTTTTTCTTACTGTCGTAGATGATCTCGGTGCC
This sequence comes from uncultured Acidobacteriaceae bacterium, assembly GCA_963698845.1. GTDB lineage: Bacteria > Acidobacteriota > Terriglobia > Terriglobales > Acidobacteriaceae > Bog-257. Next base: position 1,027,544 of record CAVOSH010000001.1, on the reverse strand, counting down.
GTCCTCCATCACCGCAATATCGTTGTTCGGATCGATCTCGGGCAGCAGCAGCGCGTTATAGATAACCTGCGGGCCGCAGGTCCTCCACCGGATTGCCGCCGGGATGGATGATCTCGTTGTGGCCAACGTAAAACTTGTTCTTGGCCGGAATCGACAGCTTGAACTGATCGCCGTCGCTGACCATGTCGAACGCCTTATTGCGGACGATGGGAAAGAGGCCGATCATGCGCAGCATGTCCGGCTTACGGACCAGGATGTAGCCGCGAATCTCCTCGAACGCGGTGACCTTGCCCTTCTTTTCGCCGCCCGACGGAGGTGGCAATGTTGACCGTGGCGTTCAGGGTCTTGATCTTGGCGGCTTCGCGTGTTGATGTAGTCCACCAGTTGCTGCCGGGTGGCGGTCTCCAGCTTGGCCGTGCTGGTGCGGGTCTCCACCGTGCGGGTGTGGAAGAGACATCCGGTCTCGCCCAGCAGGAAGGCCAGTATGAAGAGGACGCCAAGTATTCTGGATCGAATCATAGAACCGGGGAACGGACTGAATCTCGTAGTATACGGCAGATGCTCGGCAGAGCGGCAACGACTTACAGCCTACTGGGCCGCCACCGATTTGCCGATAAGCAGCCACGTTCCGGGCGTGCTCCTCCAGATCGCGGGCGAAACGGTGGTGACCGTTGTTGTCGCTGACAAAATACAAGTAATCGGTCTGCTTTGGGATGCATGGCAGCCTGCAGAGAAGCTACTCCGGGATTGGCGATCGGCCCTGGCGGCAGCCCTGGATATTTGTAGGTGTTATAAGGCGAATCGTATTGCAGGTCGGAGGCGTAGATGGTGCCTCGATACCGGCCCGCCAGCAGGGCCGCATAGATGACGCTGGGGTCGGCCGCCAGCGCCATGTTCCGGTTCAGGCGGTTGTAGTAGACGCCGGCCACCAGCGGCCGCTCGCTCGGGATCCGCGGTCTCCTTCTCCACAATCGAGGCCATTGTGACGACGCGATGAGTGTCCGACCGTCCCAGCAGGCCAATCTTCTGCGCCTCCTGCCGGAAGCGGTGCACCATGGCGGCGGCAATCTCGTGCGCGCTGTCGATGCGGGTGAACTGGTAGGTGTCCGGGAAAGAGATAGCCTTCCAGCGACTTAGCGTCTGGGATCGATGTCCTTCGAGCAGAAACAGATCGCTTCTGGCGGCGATCAGAAAGTCCGACGCCGATCCCAGTCCCGCCTGCTCGACTGCAGCTGCCATGTCGTACATGGTTGAAGCCTTCGGGCACGACAACCGTGCGGGCGTACACATCGCCCGGGTCAGTCGCCGCCAGACTTCGAAGGCGTTGGCCGGCTGATCGAACTTGTATTCGCCGGCCTTCAGAGTTCGCAGGCCCTTAGCATATTCGCACCATGAGGAATGCAGCCGAGCTGCGAATAATGCCCTGCTTCTGCAGGTCGCGAGCGATGTGGCGGGTGCTCCAGCCGGGACGCAGCAGGACAAACGTCGTCTGCGGTGGCTGAACCGGCAGCAGCGCCGCCCAGGCGAACCAGATCGCAAACGCCAGCACCAGCACGACTACGAGTTTGAATAGAGTTCGCACGAGTACTCAGTAGGTTAGATGAGATGCTAGCGGTTCTAGTGCTGCACTCACGCTACTCGGCTCTGTGGCGACGACTTTCGAAACTCCATGAACGATTGCAGGATCAGCACCGCGGCCAACTGGTCCACCACTTCGGCGCGGCGGCGAATGCTCATCTCGGTCTCGCGCAGCAGGCGGTTCGCCTCCACCGACGTCAGGCGCTCGTCGAAGAGCTGCACCGGCAGCTTGAATCTGCGGCGCAGTTCCTCGGCAAAAGCCTGCACTTTTTCCGCCTGGATGCCTTCGGCTGCCGCTCATGCGCAGGGGCAGTCCCATCACGATCTCGGTGATGCCGTATTGCTTGATGACGCGGCGAAATGATCGAAATCGGTCTTTTTGTTGCTCCGGTAATAGGTCGCCAGTCCCTGCGCGGTCAGGCCCAGCTCGTCGCTGACCGCCAGCCCGATCTTGCGCGCGCCGAAGTCGATCGCCAGGATGCGCGGCGGCCGGGTGACGCGACTCGAGGGTCGCTGGGAATTATTTTCCATCTGGGACACAGCAAAAGTATCATGCTCGGAATCTTATGGTTGCGAGTACCATAGGCAAAATGCCAGATCAGCTTTTGGACAATCCGGTACGACGGGCAGCCTGATCCCGACGTTGAAGCGAACGCCGGGGGAGGCGCTGCGCCGGTTCCCCAGGTCAGCATCAATCGCTCCACGGTGGCGGAACTGGAGCGGCGCCGGCTTATGCACCTGCAGACCGCGGCCTTGGTGATTCTGGCCAGCGCGAGCCGTGCTGACCTTGATCTATCTCGGCAAGCTGATCCTGGTGGTGGTACTGATCTCGATCCTGCTGGCATTTGTGCTGGCCCCGATTGTCGACGCTCTCGGTTCGCTTTCAGATATCCCCGGCACGCTGGAGTCGCTGCTCGCCGTGCTGATGCTGGTAGGCGCGCTCGGCTCTGCCAGCTACGCGTCTTACAGCCGCGCTTTGGACTTCATGCAGGAGCTGCCCAAATACAAGGCCAAGATTCAGGGCTTGGGCGCCAAGATCCGCGAGCAGGCAGAACAGATCCAGAAGACCACCGACACGGTGTCTGCCGGAAAACCCTGAGGACAGCAAGACTCTGACCGTGAAGCAGTCGAGCAGCTGGACGGACCTGGTCAGCAGGAATGCCAGCTCGGTCTCGGAGCTGGTGCTGGCGCTGACCTTCATTCCCTTCCTCGTCTTCTTCATGCTGAGTTGGCAGGACCACGTGCGCTCGCAGACGGTGATGCTGTTCAGCATGGAGAACCGGAACTCGGCTTACGTGATGCTGGGACTGATCGCGCGCATGATCCGGTCGTTCATCCTGGGCAATCTTCATCATCGGAGTGTTCCTCAGCGTCTGCAGCATCGCCATCTTCGGCGTTATCGGCCTGCCGTACTTCTATTTCCTCGGAGTCATCAGCGGATTCCTGAGCCTGATCCCTTACCTCGGCGTGATGCTCGCGCTGGTGCCGCCGCTGGTCGCCGATCTGGGACACCTCACCACCGGCGTCGCGTTGCTGGTCATTGGCGCCATCATTGGGCTGCACCTGATCGCGATGAATGTCCTCTATCCCAAGATCCTGGGCAAGCGCCTGCAACTGAATCCGCTGGCCGTGACCCTGGCGCTGCTGTTCTGGGGATGGCTGTGGGGCGCGATGGGATTGATTCTGGCCGTGCCGATCACGGGCGCGTTCAAGATCATCTGCGACCACATCGAACGCCTGCGGCCGTACGGGGCGTGGCTGGGAGAGTAGCCGCTCTTCGCTCTTCGCTCTTCGCTCTGGCCCATCGACACAGAGGGTTATCTTGATAGAATCCAGCAACTGACCCAGCTGAAAGCTCAAATGCTTCGAAAAACGCTCTTCCTCGTTCTCGCCATCGCGCCGTTGTTATCTGCGCAGAACGAACGAATCACGATAGCCCGCCAGTCGAGCTTCGGCGGGAAGAAAAGCGTACTTAACGCTTACGCGCTTCTGTACGCCATATTCTAGCGGGACGACGATCCGAGGTTCTGCTCAGCTGCGAACTGCCCCACGAGGACTGCACCCAACTCGCACTCGGTCAATACGAAATCGCCCGGTTGATTCCGGGGGAGGGCTCCTACAAAGACTGCCCCAATGTCGACATCTATCGGATTGGAGTCAAACCGATTAAAGGAAAAGCCCCTCGGCGAGTATTGCCGTAGACCACCTGCAAAACTCGAGCGGGCGAAGATCGAATTACGCCGATAAGCCTCTGGCGAAAAGCGAAACAGCGTATGGCGATCCCGCGAACTGCGAAAAGCGGAGACTTCGCGCTAAATCGTCTTCCGGGTAGAAAGGAGTTCTTCATGGCACACATGGTGAAATGCGTAAAGCTTGGACGCGAAGCGGAGGGCCTCGACGAGCCGCCTTTCGATAACGACTCGGGCAGAAGATCTACAACAACGTCTCCAAGCTCGCCTGGGAGCAGTGGCAGGAGCACATGAAGATGCTGCTCAACGAATACCGCCTGCAGCCCTGGAAGAAAGAGCACCAGGAGTTCATCGTGCAGCAGATGGACGCCTACTTCTTTGGCGAGGGCGCCGAGAAGCCCAAGGAATACGTCCCGCCCACGCAGTGACCTGCGAAATCCGGAATGATTGTCGCCATCGAAGGGCCAAGCGCCGCCGGGAAGACAACCTGGTGCCGAACCCACTGTGCGAATTCGTGGGTGCAGGAAGCTCCGTACCACATACCCGCACCCGATCTGTACGCCGACCCGGCTGAGGTCGGACGATTCTGGGTCAAACACAACGCTTCGAATTGGCAGCGCGCGCTGGAACTCGAGCGCGAGCACGGCGTCGCCGTATGCGACGGAGATCCCTTTCACCTCTACTTCGCCTGGTCCCTGTGGAAGTCGGGACGCCCTCAACAGCAGTCTGTTCTCAGTCGAACGTGAGCTGTATCGCAAAGCCTTCGAACGCCGCGCGATGGGATTCGCCGACCTGATTCTGTGGCTGGAAGCGCCCGAAGCCGCGCTACGCCGGCGCGCGAAAAACGACAGCGATCGCCCGCGCAAACGGCACGAGATATACCTTGCTACTGGTCCCGTGGATGAAGGCTTGGTTCGATGCCAGGGAGCGTGTGTTGCCGGACAGCGTTCTCCCACTGCGTGCGATCTCGGACTGAGCAGTGCCTCGGTCGGGATGACAACAACGCTTTGACAATGACGCCGTTCTGGACAGCTGATAGAACGGCTCGAATCGCCTCACGGCTGACTTCCGCAGCGGCTTCACCGCGGACGTACACTGCCCAGCCCCGCGGACGCGGCCCAGAAATCGGCGTGCCCATCTGCTGCCGTCGTCTTGTCCTGCGGACGGCTGGTATCGTTTCCGCCATACGCTACGGGCTCGAATTGCGCGTTCGACCATTGCGTCTGCACAGTGATCCCATTCCACGCGTCACCTAGATTATTCAGCACGTAAACCAATCCCGGCTGTGAGCCCGTTCCCGTGCGCTGCATGATGTAGAGATTGTCGTCGGCGTAGAGCACCTGCGTCGCACCGCCTGCGTATTTTTCGTGCGCCGCAACCAGCGCCGCAATTCCATTTGGCGTGCCGCTCATCGCCAGCCCGAGAGTTGTACCAGTCCATCCAGAAGACGCTGGGATAGCCTTCGTGCGTAAGGATGAAGCTGTAGGCCAGCAGCTTGTCGTTGTTGATGGCGTTGTTCGGGTCGCGGATGGTGTCGTGGTTGTCGACGAACGTGACCGCCTGCGACGGCGTGTCCTGCATCACGCGTTCCGGCGCCGGCCAGATTGCGCAGGCTGTATCCGTAGGTGTCGCACAGGCCTTTCAGCTCGTAGTGCAGCGGAAAATCGAACGCCGAGACGGGATTGTCCATGAACGTGTTGATCGAGGTCAGCCAGTCGTCGATGGTGCGCTCGCCGTCCCAGCACTCGCCCACGCAGAACGGATAGAAGCCCTGCATCGCCCTTATTCAGGTAGCGCAGCTCGGCGATCGCCTTGACCATCCAGGGCGCGTAGCCCTTCACGAAGTCGAAGCGGAAGCCGTCAAAGCCGAGGTCTCCACCATCCATTGCGCCAGGTTGATGACCTCTGCGTAAACCTTGGGATTGCGATGGCAGAGATCGGGCATGTCGCCGAAGGTCATCTCGTCGAAAGTTTCGTAGGGCGAGGGATGAAAGTATTCCCAGTTGCGCGGGAACTTGCCGCTGCGCAGGATTGAACACCGTCCAGCGCGTCTTGCCGTCGATGGGATTCTGCTCCTGCGCGTCCCCGCCGTTGTTGTGGTCGAGCACCAGGTCGGCATAGACCTGCATGTTCGCCGTGTGCGCGGCATTGATCAGCGCCATCAGCTCAGCCTGGTTGCCGAACCAGGTCTTGGTGCGGCCCTTCTGATTGAAGTCGCCGAGATCGTAATAGTCGTAGGGATCGTAGCCCATCGACGGACCGCCGAGGTTCGCCGCCTTGAGCCGGAGGCAGCCATAGCGCGGTGAATCCGGCCTGCTGGAGCTCAGGGATTTTCGTGGCGACGAAGTTCCACCAGGTTCCGTCCTGCTGCTCCTGTTGCGGACAATTCCAGTAGAAGGCCTGAAACAAGACTCCCATGGCGGGCTCCTTTAGGGATGGAAGGAGCATAGCGCAAAGGGGATTACGGTGCTCGGAAGGTGAGCCGATCGTGGATGAAATAGTATCGGTGAACGATGTCGAGACTACGGCGTTCGCGCGGCGCCTGCTCGTCCGATCCCAGCGGCAGGAAATACTGCGTCCCGCGGATCGGCTCGCTGACGCGCCGCAGCAATGCCTGCAAATCTTCGCTGCGCTCGACGAAATCGATCTCCGACGTATTCACGATCAACAGATCCGACGACGTGTAGTGGAAGAAAAAATGCTCGTAGGCCTTCACCACTTCCTCCAGATAATCGTCGCTGATCGCCTTCTCGCCGGGCGCGCCCTTCTTCTTCAGCCGCTTCTTCAGCACCTCGGGCGTGGCCTGCAGGTAGATGACGAGGTCGGGCGTGGGCACGTTCTGCCGGAACAGATCGTAATAGCGGTTGTAGACCTCAAGCTCGACATCGCCGAGGTTCAGGCAGGCGAAGAGCTTGTCTTTCTCGAAGATGTAATCGGCAACGTAAGTCTTGTTGGGATTGTGCTTGGGATCGAGCGCTCCCAGCTGCTCGTAGCGCGCGATCAGAAACGCGAACTGCGCCTGAAACGCGGCTCCGGGCTGCCCTTGATAGAACGGCTTCAGGAAGGGATTGTTTTCTGGCTCGCTGATGCGCTGGGCGTGCAGGGTCTCGGCAATCACCTGGCAGAGCGTGCTCTTGCCGACCCGGATGGGGCCCTCAACTGCGATATACCGGGGTGGTTCGAAGAGGTTCGCCATGATCGGAGAAAGGCTACGATTCGCAGAATAACTTGCCCGGGCGTCCGTGGCAATTGTCTGGTTGGGAAAGAAGCTTTTCGCGATTCGCGAGTCGCCATTCGCGCGTCGCTTTTCGCTATTCGCTCTTCGCTTTTCGCCAGAGTAGACAGGGAACGCCTGCTTCGGACTTGCATGCCCGAGGTTCGCGGGTTGTCAAACATTTCGTTCAGGCCATTTCTGGCGAAGAGCGAAAGCGAAGCGAATGGCGAATGGCGGCCTCCCAGCTACAATCGATGATGTGCTCCCGGAACTTCTAGGCGCAGTCGGCGTCGCCGGACTGGCCACGTGGGCCGGCTTTCAAACCATGTGGCCGACTTCGCAGGTCTACGGCCGGACGTTCATCGGTCTGACGCCGGCTCGCGCCTGCTGGCCCTCACCTACGACGACGGCCCCAACGATCCCTGGACCGTGCGTCTGCTGGAGGTGCTGGATCGCCACCAGGTGAAGGCGACGTTCTTCCTGATCGGCAGGTTCGTCCAGCAGCGGCCCGACATCGCACGAACGCTGGTCGACGCGGGACACGCTATCGGCAACCACACCTGGGACCATCCCAACCTGATCTTCTGCTCCTCGGCCGAGGTTGCGCCGGCAACTGCAGCAGACGCAGCAGGCGATCTTCGACGCCACCGGCGTCGATGTCAAAGCTCTTCCGGCCTCCTTTCGGCGGACGCCGTCCGGCATCGTTGCGAGTCGCTCGCTCGCTTGGACTTGCAACCCGTGATGTGGAATGTGACCTGTCGAGACTGGAACGCCGAGTCGGCCGACGAGATCGTCGCCATGCCGAGCGCCAGATCCATGGCGGAAATGTCATCCTGCTGCACGACGGCGAATTCCACCGCATCGGCGTAGACCGCAGCCGCAGCGTCGAAGCCAGCGACCGCATCCTGACGCGCTACAAAGGCGAGGGCTATGAGTTCGTAACGATCCCGGAGATGATGGAAAGACGGCGACTAGCGACTAGCGACTAGCGACGATAGCGACTAGCGACTAGCGAAAACGTACAACATCTCATCAAGGATCCACATAAGATTCAAGGTGTCATCCTGAGCGCAGGCGGCCCGATTTTGGCCGCCGGAATCGAAGGACCGCTATAGCCGGAAGTATTCTTCCATTCGCGGCCCACATCCCAATCCATCTACACTAACGCCAGCGCTTCTCTCGCTGCCGCAACCGAGTCGTCGATATCGCCCTGCGTGTGTGCAATGCTCAGGAAGGCAGCTTCGAATTGCGAGGGCGGCAGCCACACTCCGGCATCCATCATCGCGCCATGGAAGCGGCCGAACTTTGCCGTGTCGCAAGTCGCAGCAGTCTCCCAATCCTTCACCTGCTTGTCGGTAAAGAAGAAGGTAAACATCGAGCCCACGCGATTCGCGGTCATCGCAACTCCGGCTTCTTTCGCAGCGGTGGTAATACCGGCCACCAGCTTGCCCGACATCTCGTCGAGCTGCCGATAGAACTGCTCGCGGTTGGCCTTGAGCTGACCCAACGTCGCGATGCCCGCGGCCATCGCCAGCGGATTCCCGCTCAATGTTCCTGCCTGATACACCGGGCCGACCGGCGCAATCATGTCCATCAGCTTCGCCGCTCCGCCATAGGCGCCCACGGGCAGGCCGCCGCCGATGATCTTACCCAGCGTGGTGAGGTCGGGCTTGATGTTGTAAAGCTCCGACGCTCCACCGAAGGCGACACGGAATCCGGTCATCACTTCGTCGAAGATCAGCAGCGCGCCGTCGCGCTCGGTGATCGACCGCAGGGCTTGCAGGTAGCCTGGGGTGGGCAGCACGCATCCCATGTTGCCGACAACGGGTTCGACGATCACGCAGGCGATCTGCCCCTTGAACTTGCCGAACGCCTCTTCAACCGCGCCCTCGCTGTTGTAGGGCAAGGCGAGAGTGAACTCGACGAACTCCTCCGGCACACCGGCTGAGCCGGGGATGCCGAGCGTGGCCACACCGGAGCCTGCCTTCACCAGCAGCGCGTCGCTGTGGCCGTGATAGCAGCCTTCAAACTTCACGATCATCTTGCGACCGGTGGCGGCTCGCGCCAGCCGGATCGCCGACATCGTCGCCTCCGTACCCGAGCTGACGAAGCGGACTTTCTCGATGGCTGGAAACGCCTCGATCACCAAGGCTGCAAGCTCAGCTTCAGTCGGAGTAGAGGCTCCGAAGCTGGTGCCGTTACGTGCCGCCTGCACGATTGCCTCGATCACCGTGGGCTCGGCGTGGCCGAGGATGAGCGGTCCCCACGAGCCGACATAGTCGATGTAGCGATTGCCGTCGGCATCCCAAACGTGCGCGCCTGCGCCGCGAACCAGGAACGGAGGCTCGCCGCCGACCGATCGAAAAGCCCGGACGGGGGAATTCACTCCGCCGGGAATGAGCTGCTCGGCTCGTTTTTGCAAGCTGCGGGATTGGTCAAGTTTGCGGGACATAACTGATGTTGTGTGCCTTTCGCTCACGCGCCGTAAAACTGGAGTGTATCAAGTCGGAGTCGATGGGGCCGGTTTGGAGGAAGGCACTGGTCGCACTGTTTTCGTGTACACTGAAATAGTATGAGAAACGTTACGTTAAGTGCGGACGAGGACCTGATTGAACAGGCCAGAACCGTTGCCCGCCTGCGACACACCACACTGAACGCGGCTTTTCGCGAGTGGCTGCGACATTTTGCGGGTCAGTCCGGTGACGTGCAGGCGTTCGACGAGTTAATGCGCCGCTTAAAACACGTCAATGCGGGCAGGAAATTTACCAGAGACGAAATGAATGAACGGTAAATTCTTTCTCGACACGAACATTATTGTTTACGCAGTCGACCGTTCAGACCCGCCCAAACTACGCCGGGCTACCCAACTGATCCGTGACGCCATCGGCACCCGAAAGGGAGTGGTAAGTTTCCAGGTGGTGCAAGAGTTCTTCCAGGTGGCGCTGAAGCGTTTCGTACGGCCAATGACTTCCGCGGAGGCTGAAGAATACCTCGCCACAGTCCTGTCTCCCTTGCTCTCCGTCCATTCCTCGGAAGAGCTTTATGCGGGAGGTCTAAGGTTGCAGGCCCGCTATCGCTTGTCCTGGTACGATGCACTGATCGTGCAAGCAGCCCGGCAGGCGCAGTGCAGCACTCTCTACAGCGAAGACTTTCAGCACGGCCAGAAATTCGATAATCTTCAAATCGTGAATCCCTTCCTTAGCTCCTGACATGCCCGGTCAATCAATTTGGAGTATCCTCTTCGCATCACATTGTGGGGGAGAGGAAGATGAAAGTAGTCGCTACTGCTGCCTTATTGCTGGCCTTCGCTGCGGCTTTGACCGCGCAGACGGCCAAAGAACAATCGCCGAACACCGCTAATCCGATTATTACCACGATCCGTCAGATGGAAGGCCGCTTTGCCAAGAACCTAACCGGCGCTGCCGACGAAATGCCCGCCGACAAGTACAGCTATAAACCCACGCCGGACCAAATAACCTTTGCCCATCTTATGGCGCATACGGCGGAGGCCAACTATGCCTTCTGTGCCGCGGCCAGTGGAGAGACGGCCCCGAAAGAGAAGGCCAGCGAGACCGACTCCAAGGACGTGCTCAGCAAAGCGGTGCAGGACTCCTTCTCCTATTGCGAGCTGGCGCTGGGAAAGGTGGACGACAGCACCCTGGGCCAGACCGTCACCTTGTTCGACAGTCCAGCCACCCGTGGGGCTGCGCTGGTAAGAATGGCGGCTGCCTGGTCCGATCATTACGCCGCTGCCGCCATGTATTTGCGGCTGAACAACCTGGTGCCGCCCAGCGCCCAGAAGAGTGCAGCGAAGCATTAGTACGACAATGTGGTAGTCCCACAGCGTCGGCTATCAAGGTTTGGCGACGATCAGCGAGAAGCTGCCGGGCACCATGGTTGGCCGCTGCCCCGCAGGGACCGGCTTGTCGTCCGCGCTGTGCCGTGACCAGGTACGCAGTGTTGCTATCCGGGTTCAGGGCCATGGTACGCGCGCCTCTGGCGGTCGGCAGATTCTGCTGCACGGTGTACTTGTCGGGACTGTCTTCATGGATGATGGTCAGCACGCCTTCGCCGCAGGACATGAAGATCTGCTGGGTCTTCGCATTGAAGCGGCCCGCGTCCACGCCATCGCCAATCGGAACCGTGGTCACTACTTTACCGCTGTCGGAGTCGACGACGGCCATGACCTTGTCGTCGCAACCAGCGAACAGGCGGTGGTGTTCGACGTCGAAGGCCAGCGCACTGGGCTCATGACACGGGGCCAGTGACCAGGTATTCAGCACCGTATTCTTCGCCACGTCCACCTCGGCAATCTGGCTTTTGTCTTCGATGTTCACGTAGAGCTTGCCCTTGGCATCGCTGGCGGGGAACTCCGGCTTGCCGCCCAACGGTATAGTCGCGATGACCTTTCCGGTGGCTGCGTCAAGCACCGTCGAATCTTTACTGCGCGCGTTGAAGGTAAATACGTGCTTGGAAAAGGGCTCATACAGAATCGCATCCGGGCGCTCGCCCACTTTCACGCTATCCAGCTTCTTCAAGGTTTTCAGATCAAAAACGGTGACGGTGTTGTCGCCTCCATTGCTAATAAAGCCGCGATTGTTTTCGTGATCCAAAGCCACTCCGTGAATCGCCGACAGATCGGGAATGTCGCCGGTGACCTTCAGTGTCCTGGCGTCAACCACCATCACGTGGCTGCCCCGGGTGATGAACAGGCGCTGGCCGACCTGGTCATACACCAGATAATCCCAGCCACCTTCGCCGCCAAGTGTGACTTTGTCGGCCACTTTGAACTGCTGCGCAAACGCAGGAACACTGGCGAGAATTGCGGTTGCCAGCACAACCATAAGAGCTTTCTTCATGTTCAATTCCTTTCTGCACATCTAGTGAAAAAGAGCTATTCCTCATGGCTCAGGTAATAGTGAACCGAGGGAGTAATGATCAACGACAGCACCATGGAAATGGTGATACCGCCAATGACGGAAATTGCCAGGGGCTGCAGCATCTGCGATCCTGCGCCCAGGGCCAGCGCCAGGGGCAGCATTCCGGCTACCGCAGCCATGGCGGTCATGACGATGGGGCGCAGGCGGCGACGGCCGGCCTGGATCATGGCATCGTGCGGCGTCAGGCCAGCCGCGCGAAAACGCTGATCGGCGTCCAGCAGCAGAATGCCGTTCTTAGCGACGATGCCGACTACCATGATCAGCCCCATGAACGACGCGATGTTGAATGTGGTCCGGGTAATCAGCAACGCCAGAAAGACGCCTGAAGTAGACAGCACTGCCGACGCGAGAATCGCAATTGGCGCAGCCAGCGTGCGGAACTCAAACAGCAGCACCAGAAAGACCAGCACGATGGCGAGCACCAGCACCATCATCAAATCGTGAAAGGACTGCTGCTGCTCGGCGTAGGTGCCACCGTAGTCCACGCGAATGCTGGAGGGCATATGCAGATTATCGACCACCTTCTGCACTGCGGCTACCGCGCTGCCCAGATCACGTCCTTCCAGGCGAGCCGTGACCGCGATGTCGCGCTGCAGGTTCTCGCGGCGGATCTCGGTCTGTCCCGGCAGCTCCGTTATGGTTGCGATTGAGCCGAGGCTGGCCGTATGTCCGCTGGCGCTGTTTAACAGCGTGTTGCTCATCGCAGCCAGCGACAACCGATTGCTATCGGGATAGCGTACCCGAATCGTATAAGGAATGTCTTGTGCAATAAGCGGCGCGGCGGCGGGCTCGCCCTCCAGTATTGCCGAGGCGTCGAGCGAAACTTCTTCAGGAGTAAAACCGGCGCGGGCCGTTACTGCCGGGTCCACTCTAAAGACCGTTGCCGGTCCGCTGATCGTGTTATCGATTCCGTTGAGGATGTCGACCACCCCGTCCACTTTAGAGATGCTGTCGGCGACCTTCGGTCCCCACTCGGCCAGCAAGCTTGCGTCGGGAGAGAACAGCTTGATCTGGATCGGCTCCGGCGCATTCGACAGATCGCCGATCATGTCCTGCAAGACCTGGGTGAACTCGACATCAACCGCCGGCTCCTGCTGCTTGATCTGCGAGCGCAGCTCGTCCATCACATCTTCGACGCTGCGGCTGCGCTTGCTCTTCAGCTTGACGGCGATGTCGCCGGTGTTAGCCTCGGTGACCGCGGCCAGCCCGAGTTGCAGGCCGGTGCGCCGCGAGTAGCTCTCCACTTCCGGAACGCTGCGAATCATCTGTTCGATGTGGTTGATCATCCGATTCGTCTCGGCCAGCGATGTTCCAGCGGGCGTGATGTAGTCCAGCACGAATCCGCCTTCGTCCATCTCGGGAAGCAGGTCGGATCCCAGTCCGCGATAACAGAAGTAGGAAACCACCACCAGGAGCGCGGCAAAGATGGCGATCCAGCGGGGCCGCTCCAGCGCGAAACGCAGCGATCGCTCGTAAAAGTCGACGACGCGGCGGAAGCGTCCGGAGAGAGCAGCGTCTTCGGCTGCCAAAAGCCGATCCTTCTCGCTGAGGCTCTCGTCCACCGGAACTGCCGAGTCCTTCTTGTGAATGAAGTACTGGCTCAGAGTCGGCGTCCAGGTAAGCGCCAACGCCAGAGAGGTCATCAGCGACACACCGACAGTGATGGCCAGCGCTCGAAAGAAGACGCCGGTAACTCCGGTAATGGCGATCAGCGGCAGGAAGACCACAATCGGCGTAATCGTCGATCCGACCAGCGGGGCCGTAATCTCCGCGAGGGCGCTGTGAATGGCCTCGATGCGCCCCTGTCCGGCGTCGCGGTGCAGCGCAACATTCTCGACCACGACGATGGCGTCATCGATCACCAGTCCCACCGCCGCGGCCAATCCGCCCAGGGTCATCAGGTTGAAGCTCTCGCCCATCACTTTGAGTGCGATGAAGGTGATCATGACGGTCGCGGGGATCACCAGCGCGGCCACGAGTGAGGTTCCCCAGTCGCGCAGGAAGAGCACCATGATGATCGACGCCAAAATCAAGCCGATGATGATGGCATCACGCACGCTCTTGATTGACTCGAGGACGATTTCCGACTGGTCGTAGAACGGTTCAACCTGAATGCCGGGTGGCAGGCTCTGGCGAATGCGATCGATCTCGGCATGCACCTCATCGGCGACGGCAACCGTGTTCGTGTCAGGCTGGCGGCTGATGTTGAGCAGCACCGCCTGCTTGCCGTTTGCCGTGACCATGGTGTAAACCGGCTTGACTCCGGGCGCGACGGACGCGACATCAGCAATGCGAACGGGCACACCGGTCTGCGTGGTCTTGATGACGATGTGCCCGAGCTCCGAAGGATCTTTGACCTGTCCATCGATCAGCGTGAGATAGAGTTCGTGATTCTCAGGCAGCAGGCCGGGGGAATCGACCAGGTTGGTGCGACGCACCGCATCGAGAATGTCGCTGACCGTGACCCCGGCCGTCAGCAGCTTGGAGGGATCGGGCGTGATGGCAAACTCAGGCTCCTGGCCGCCCTGCACAACTACCGTGGCGACACCGTCAAGCCGATTCAGCCGGGGCGCGAGATCGTAGGTAGCCAGCGTCCAAAGCTGCGTTTGCGGACACCGTGTCGGAGGTGAGGCTGTAGCCGATGATGGGGAAGCTGGCGAAGCTGAGCCGGTGCGTCTCGATGTTGGCCGTGGGCGGTAATTGCGCTCGCACATGCGACAGCGCTGCGTCGACCAGTTGCAGCGTGGTGACCATGTCAACATGCCAGTCGAAGAACAGGTCGATCTCCGCCGACCCGCGACTGGTAATTGACCGCACCTGCTGCAAGCCGATCACGCTGTTCACGGAATTCTCGATGGGCCGCGTGATGGTGACCATCATCTGATCGATCGGCATCACGCCGTTGTCCACCCCAATCACGACGCGCGGGAAATTGGTCTGCGGGAAAACGGAAATGGGGATGGTAAACGCGAGATAGGCGCCCGCTCCCGCGAGCACCAGGATGAGGAACACCAGCGACTTGGAATACCGGCTAAACCAGTAGCGCTCGTCGGTTGGACCAGTAGTGTGGAGTCGACGGGTCCAGGAACTCATCCTTTCGCGCAAGCTCATGGCTTGTCCTCGGCGCCTTCGGACGAGGTTTGAGCCGCAGCGATCTTCACCTGCGTGTTGTCGGGCAGGCCGTATGAGCCGTTCACGATTACGGTCTCACCGCCGCCAAGGCCTTTGGTGATCTGCACGCGATCACCTTCGCGAATGCCGACGTCCACCGCTACCTGATGGGCGTGATCGCCGCTGACGATCATCACCACGGTACCGCCATCGGGAGTTTTCAGCAGCGCGGAAGCAGGAATGACAATCGCGTCCTTCAGGGTTTGCGCCACAGCGGCAATGGTGGCCGATGTGCCCGGACGCAAGCGCCCATCGGGGTTGGGGGCTTCAATCCAGATCTCGACCGTGGTGCTGTTAGGATCGAGCGCGGGACTGACCAGCGTCACCTTCCCGGTCACGTGGATGTCGCCGGGCGCGGAGATCGTCGCGGTGTCACCGACCTTCAGGTAAGCTGCCTCGCTTTGCGGAATGTGTGCGCGAGCAATGACGGACGACGTGTCCATCACGGTCAGTAGAGGCGTACCTGCCGGCCGGGGTCTCCCCCGCGTAGTAGGGACGATCAGTCACCGCGCCGTCGATAGGGCTGCGGATTTCCGTGTACGCGAGCTGTGCCGCCGCGCCTTCGTACTTGCCTTGGGCTGAGGTGAGCTGGCCCTTCGCCGATTTCAGCTGGTCGCGCCTTCCCGCGGACTCCAGCGCCTGAAGGTGTTTTTCCGCCATTTCGTACTGCGCCTTGGCCTGCCCCAGCGAAACCGCAGAGGCGTCCAGTTCCTTGCGCGGCAGCGCTCCCTGCTCGAACAGAACCTTCCGGCCGTCGTAAACCTTCTGCTCGGCGTCGTACGCTTCCTTCGCGGTTCTTACGTCGAGTTCGGCCTTCTGCCACTCTTCCGGCAGAGCCGACTTCGTTTCCAATCCGTAAGCGGCTTCGGCCTGCTCGTAGGCGCCTTTGTTCTCCACTTCGGCGGCCGTGAGATCCCGGTTCTCCAGCACGGCCAGCAGTTGACCGCGATGCACGCGGCTGCCTCGGTTCACGTAAAACTGCTTTCACCGGCGCGACGATTTTCGGTGTGATGGCCGCCTGGTCGCGGGGGAAGAGAATCGCTTCCGAGGTGATGATCTGCTGAATGCTTCCGCGCTCGGCAGGAGCGGTTTGCACTGTGACTACCGGCTTTGGATTCTCTTCGCTCTTGGAGCACCCCATCTGAGAGGCGAGCGCAACAGCGGCGAGCAATGCCAGCAGCCCCGTCTTGTGACGCACCGTGTTTTCTCACGCTAGAAGCTCCCTGTCAGAGTTTGCAGATTGGCGATCGCCACGTGATATCGGGTTTGTCCGTCGCGATAACCATCGCGCGCCTGGGTCAAGGTGTTCTGCGCGTCCACTACCTCCAGCGCTGTCGCTTCGCCGGCCTGGTAGCGCAAGTTCGTCAGCCGCATGCTCTCGGCGGCCAGGTCGACGGAGTTCTGCAGCAGATCGAGCTGGCTGCGCGCGGTTTGCGCCTCGCCATATAACGACTGCAGGTCGGCAACCGCCTGCCGCTGCGCTGCGCTCAGTTCCACCTTCGCCTGGTGCTGTTGCAGTTCGGCTTGCTTGACCCGGCTCTCGATCGCTCCCCAGTGCCACACGGGAATATTGAGCGTGGCCGTCGCGGCATATCCCAGGTTGCGGATGTCGCCGTTGTAGGTGGCAAACTGGTTCGCGTCGATGCCGTAGAAGTAGTCCAGCACCAGCGTGGGCAGGTGCGCCGCGCGCGCTACGGCGACTTCGTGGTTGGCTACATCCATCGCGGCAAAGGCGGCCTGCAGTTCGGGATTATTCTTTCCCGCCAGTTGCTGCACTTCGGCCATTGCCGGCAGAGACGGCGCAGCTCCGAGGTCGTCAGCCAGCGTGAAATCCTGAAAGAAGTTCGGAAACAGCAGCACTGCGAGGTTCAGCCGCGCATTCTGTGCCGCCAGTTGGGCCTCCTGCAGAGCACGCTGCTGATCGTTGGCCTGAATCTGCGCCTTGATCACGTCGGAGTGCGCGACCTCGCCGGCCTGCTCAAACTTGCGGCTCAAATCCAGGAAGCGTTGCGCTTCATCGTTCGCCGCCTGCATGCTGCCGACTTTGGCCTGCGCAGCTTCCAGTCCGTAGTAGTCCTGGACAACAGTAACGACCAGGCCGCGGGCTGCGATCTCGGCGTTCGCGCGGGCTACGCCTGAGCGGCGGCGGCGCGCCGGTAGTCCGCAAACTGTCCCACTCCCAACGTCTGCTGGACAGCGCCTTGACTGATGTACTCATGAACCCCGTTGTTGGCGATGAAAACGCCGAGTTGCGGTGTGATTGCCTTCGGTGTAGGCAAAGCTGTTGTTGTAGTCAACGCCGGGCAACAGCGCCGCGCGTGCCTGGACACGATCCTCCCGGGCAAGGCCCAGGCGCATCAGCGCCGCCTGAAACTGCGGACTATTGGCTTTTGCGCGGGCGAGGGCATCGGCCAGGGTTAGCGAAATCGTGCTCTGCGGGCCTGCAGGAGGCGTCGGGGAAGCGGGCCTCTGCGCCGAAGCTCCGGCAGTAGCGAAGCACAGAACGGTGATCAGGCTGATGGACTTCCAGAGCACGGCTTCCTCACGACGTACTGCTCAGAATGCCGGGAGGAACCTTAAAGGAAGCTGAACGAAACAAAGGGAACTCGCGATATATGGGGCTCAAAAGCTCCCTTTTCTCCGGCAGGACTGTCCGGAACAAGGTAAAATACTGGAATAACTACGACCCTCATAGGGAACCAGGTGAGACTCCCGCGTGTGCAGGCCCGCCTGACCAGGTATTACATGAAGAGACTCTCCGCCCTTTGTCTGATTTTGCTGTTTGCTGCGCCTCTGCTCCCATCTCAAACCCAGACCAACACCGCTGGTACTACAGCCACCACGCCGAGCGACACCGTGGTGGAAGAGATTGTCGCGCGGGTCAACAACAACATCATTACCCGCGCCGACATGCGTAAGGCTCGTGAGCAGCTCTATGCCGAAGCCCGCCAGCAGACCGACCAGGTTGCCGCGGATCAGGACGCCAAAGAACACGAAAAAGACCTGCTGCGCGATCTGATCGATCAGCAGCTTGCTGCTGGAAAAGGCACAGGAACTGGGTATCACCGCCGACACCGAACTGGTGAAGCGGCTGGATGAGCTGCGGAAACAAATGCACGCCGACTCCATGGAAGAGCTGGAAAAGGCGGCCCAGGCGCAGGGAATATCGTTCGAAGACTTCAAACAGAACATGAAGAACAACATCCTGACCCAGCGCGTGATCGGGCAGGAAGTTGGCGGGCACATCACCGTCACCAGTCAGGAAATCCAGCAGTATTACGATCAGCACAAGACCGAACTGGACCGTCCCGAGCAAGTGCGACTGAGCGAAATCCTGATCTCCACGCAGACCACGCCCGCCGTTAAGAACGACAAGGGCGAGGCGGCGCTGCCCGAAACGGCGAGCCCGGAAGCAGTCGCCCAGGCGCAGGAAAAAGCGAACCAGGTTTACGCGATGCTGCAAAAAGGCGCCAAGTTCGACGATCTGGCGAAGAAATACTCCAACGGACCCACCGCGGCGATTGGCGGCGACCTGGAATATTTCAAACGCGGCACGCTTTCCAAGGAGCTGGAGACGCAGGTTTTCAGTTTGAAGGCCGGTGCCTACACGGAACCCACCCGCACCAACCAGGGCTTCGTGATCCTGAAGGTCACCGAGCACCAGGGTGGCGGAGTTCCTCCGCTGAAGGACGTTGAGACCCAGGTGCAGGAACAGGTCTACATGGTCAAGATGCAGCCTGCCTTGCGCGACTATCTCACCAAGCTGCGCGAGGAAGCCTACATCGATATCAAGCCCGGCTATCTCGACACCGGCGCCAGCCCGAACGAGACGCAGCCCATCTACACGACGGCGAGCACCGATAATTCCAACCCCGGCAAGGAAAAGAAGAAGAAAAAGCTGGGAATCTTCTAGCCTGAATCACCCGGCCCGCGATTTGTTCTTTCGGCGCTGACGTGCCGAGTGCGATACCATAAGCCCTCAGCTTGCATCGTGGCACTCCGATGCGGCCCCACAGGTCCGGATGAAGGATTTCTATATCTGCGATTGCGCGCGTCTGGAAAACCAGACCATCACCTCCCACTTCGTCGTCGCCGTAAAGCAGGTGAAGTCGAAGAAGAACGGTGAACTCTACCTTTCCCTGATGCTTGCCGACCGCACCGGCCAGTTGCAGGCCAACATGTGGGACAACGTCGGCGACACTATCTCCAGCTTTGAGCAGGACGATTTCATCAAGGCCAAAGGCATCCTGCACAAGTACAACGGACGCTGGCAGATGACGGTGCACAAGATTCGCAAGCTGGGCGAGTCGGAAATCGATTACTCGGACTATCTCCCCAAGACGCCCAAAGACGTCGACCAGCTCTGGAAGACGCTGTGTGATTACGTTGACAGCTTCCAGAACCAGTGGCTGAAGTCGCTGCTGCACGAGTTCATGTCGGACGAAGCTTTGGTAGCGGCGTATAAGAATGCGCCCGCCGCGAAAACTCTGCACCACGCCTTTGTCGGCGGACTGCTGGACCACGTGGTATCGCTGTTCACGGTCTGCGATCTGGCCTCGCGCAACTATCCGCAGGTTAATCGCGACCTCCTGCTGACCGGCGCCTTTCTGCACGACATCGGAAAACTGCACGAGCTCAGCTATCAGCGCTCCATTTCGTACACCACGAAGGGTCAGCTGCTGGGCCACATGATTATCGAGTTGGAGATGCTGCACGAGAAGCTCACTCGCCTACCCGGCTTTCCGGACGACCTGAAGATTCTTCTGGAGCACATGATCATCAGCCATCACGGGCAGTACGAGTTCGGATCGCCCAAGCTGCCCATGTTTCCCGAGGCGCTGATGCTGCACTACCTCGACGATCTCGATTCCAAGATGGAAGCCATGCGGGCCCAGTTCGAGCGCGAGGGTGATCTGGAGACTCCGTGGACGAGCTACAACCCATCGCTGGCGCGGCCATTGCTGAATACCCGGAAGTTTCTCGAAAAGAAGCCCGAACCTAAACCGGCTGAGCCCGTAAAGGCGGCCGTGGCGGCTTCGTCCGAGAGTTTTGACTCGGACGGTGAAGCGCAAAAGAGTTCTTCTCAGAGCGAGCCTGCGGAGCAACCGCCATCGCCCCACCAACGCTCCGCCAGAGGAGACGCCGGCGTCCCCCTTGGATGCTCTGCAGCGCAAATTTGAATTGCACCGCGTAACTCCCACGGCGGGCAAAACGCACTAATCCGTGCTCGACCTCTCGCAGTTCGACTGGATCTCGTTCGATTGCTACGGCACGTTGATCGACTGGGAATCCGGCATCCTGGGCTATCTCCGGCCAATGTTGCAGCGCAAAGGGCACAGCCTGGCCGATGCTCAAATCCTCAGCCTGTACTCGGAGTTCGAACCACGCGAGCAATCCGGCGAATATCGAAGCTATCGCGAAGTACTGGCCAGCGTCGTACGCGACTTCGCACGTGAGCTGCAGTTCGAGGTGAGCGAAGCGGAGGCCTTAGGACTGGCGAACTCGATTCGTCAGTGGACTCCGTTCCCTGAAACCGTGCCCGCACTGCGTGAATTGAAGCGCAGCTATCGCTTAGCAATTTTGTCCAACATCGATGATGAGTTGTTCCAGCACTCCGCCCAGAAGCTGCAGGCGCCGCTTGATTGTGTGGTCACGGCGCAGCAGGCGCGAAGTTATAAACCTGCCCTCAGGAACTTCGAAGTGCTCGTGGAAAAGCTGGCCGTGCCTCGCTCCCGCCTCTTGCATGTGGCCGAGAGCCTCTATCACGATGTCGCGCCCGCGGCTTCGCTGGGAATCGCGACTGTGTGGGTGAATCGGCGGCAGGGAAAAGCGGCGGCGGCCAGCAAGTATTGTCGGGCGCAGCCCGATATCCAGGTGTCAGACCTCAATGAACTGGTGAAGTTGATGACGCCACACCGGCGTGCCTAATAAACCAATGTACGCTTGCGCTCAAACTCACCAGAACGAATCCGGATGGCATCAGGAACCAATGGATGGAGCACCCGGCATCTACCTTTGCGACAAACTGCGCCAGGCGTGGCCCAACTTTTGGAAGGTCTTCCGCTGTTACGGCTGAAAATTAACCGGAAGCGCGGGATCAATTTGGTCTTGACGTAAGCGCCTTGTTGAAAGAATATTACCGCCAGGCGCGTCACACACAATTTTCAGGTTCAAAGTTTGTGTTATACGGGAGGCGGAGTTCTGCGCCGATCTGCTGCCCGACAATCAATCTGGCCTCGAAAGGTTGCTGATGAGTTCCAGATTGACCCTCCTTTTCGTTTGCAATGAGCGTGAGCTTTATCCCGTTCTCACCTCAGCCCTGGAATCGGCAGATTTTCACCTGGTCGTCGCTCGCGACAAAGATCAAGCCAACAGCATCCTGAAACAAGTTGTCGTCGACGCTGTTCTGATTCAGCAAAGCGCGCATCGCTCGGGCAGGTCCATCTGCGCCGCGCTGAAGCGCCAGAGCCCGCGCACGCCCATCCTGCTGTTTGCCGACGAGGATCAGCAGCCCGAAGCCTATCCCGGCATCTATTCCATCCTGCATGCCGATGCGCATGACGAGATACTCACCCGGGCAGTCGCCGTTTTCCTGCGACAATCTCTCGACGGCTCGCCTGAGGCGCACGAGGCGCCTCCTACGGACAGCTCCGACAGTACTGCAGGTAAATCGCACTCCGTCCTGTTGACCGGCACGGACGGCTAAATCGATATCCACTGAAACCGGACTCCGGCGGATGTAATCGTATGTAGAGGCGTGTCCCTCGCGCCCTTTGACTTTGTCCGCATACCCAAGGAGATCCGTAATCATGCAACTGAACGAGTACGTAACGCTGGGCCGGTCGGGCCTGCGCGTCAGCCCTTTGGCTTTGGGAACCATGACCTTCGGCAATGATCGCTGGGGCTCCGCCGATGCCGAGTCCAGGAAAATCTTCGATCGCTATGTCGAGGCCGGCGGCAATTTTATGGATGTCGCCGATGTGTATGCCGACGGCAATAGCGAGCAGTTGCTGGGCAAGTTTGTCGCTGAAGGCAGTCTGCACGACCGGCTCGTGATTGCAACCAAATTCACCATCAACCCCGAGCCGGGAAATCCAAATGCCGGAGGTAATGGACGCAAGAATATTTATCGCGCCCTGGAAGGCTCCCTGCGCCGTCTGAAAATGGACTACGTGGACATGTACTGGATGCACGTGTGGGACACGGTGACGCCGGTGGAAGAGGTCCTTCGAACCTTGGGCGATCTGGTGCGCGCCGGAAAGATCCGCTACTTCGGATTTTCTGATGCCCCAGCCTGGTACGTGGCGCGCGCTCGTACGCTTGCCGAACAGCAAGGCGTCGAACCACCAATCGGGTTGCAATTGGAATACTCGCTGGTGGAACGCACCATCGAGCGTGAGCATATTCCCGCAGCCCGGGAACTGGGGATGGGCGTCTGCCCATGGAGCCCTTTGGCCAGCGGCTTTCTCACCGGCAAGTACACCAAGGAAGGACCCGTGAGCAGCAAAGGCAGCCGCCTCGACGTACTGAAAGAGTCGAACAATCCGGTGTTCGACAAATTCACGGAGCGCAATTGGGCGATCCTTGAGGCCGTGCAGCAGATCGCCCGGAAGATGGGCCGGTCCGCTGCCGAGATTGCTTTGAACTGGGTCGCTCATCAGCCCGGGGTGACGTCAACCATCATTGGTGCGACCAGTCTCAAGCAGCTGGAGACGAACCTCAACGCGATCACCTTCGATCTGCCTGCTGACGCGGCCGCCAGGCTCAACCAGGTGAGCCGGCTGGATCCGGCGCATCCTTACATGTTTTTCGACGAGGTATTGCAGGGCCGGGTTCACGGCGGCACGACTGTGCGTAAGTGGAGTTGAGTTTTCACGAAGGCAATAGGAAAGCCCAGGCCGTTTTGCCTGGGCTCTTCACTTCGCTGCCGATCGTGCCTACGTCCAGGTTCTGGCGAGGGCCGCGTTCGTTCCATTTGAGGTCAAGCGAATTCTTGTCTCCTGCCGTCACCGCGACGGATTTACATCACCAGTGCGATGCTTTCCAGTTCTCTGCGGAAAGCCTCCAAGGTTCCACCCAGCATGCCGACCCGGCTCACCGCGTTCCGGGCTTCCTCAGCCGACACACCATAGCCGTGTCCGGCGAGAAACATCTGCAGCAACTCAGCCGCATCTTTAGAGTCGAACCCATGGAGCAGTTCGCTCCTCAGTGCCGCCAGTTCCGGGACGGAAAACTTTTCTGCCATCATCGTCCTCACCTCCGACCCTTACGGGGCATTTGCTACTTAGACTCGCCAACCGGCTATTTAGTTGCAGGCAATTCAATTGCCGAACCCGAGTTGCTTGCTACTTTACCCCAGGGCCTTTGCGAAATTACAACCCTTATATCGCTAAATAGTTGCTAGATAGGGTTCTACCCCATCAGCCCTGGGCCGGTTACGTCCCACGCTTGTTGTACGCAGGACAAGAGCCAACAGTTTCGCTCGAGCGGAATAGCCGGTCGTCAACTACCAAATTCAGGATGTTCGGGCGACCGCATGAGCAATTTGACCGATCCGGGAATGGGAACGTGCGGGATACAACTCACTGAACGGGCATTCAGTGGCCGCAGATCAGAGCTGCTCGATGGTCGCTTCCGGCTCCAGCAGAATCGGAATGCCATTGCGGATCGGATAAACGCGCTTGCACTCGTTACACTTCAGGCTATCCTCACCGCGCAGGACGAGCGGCTTGCGGCAAACCGGGCAGGCAAGAATTTCGAGGAGGTCAGGAGAAATCATAAACTAATTGTAGCGCGTGGTGCCCCAGGTTCGCCTTCCTTTGGCTAACCTGGGTCCTTCCGACTACAACCCAGGTTAGCGTCCAAAACCGGGACGCGAACCTGGGGCACAGGCTCCACGATAAACTAGATATTCATTCATCATCCGCAAGGGGGAGTCATGTCGGCCATCATTCTTGACGGCACCAAGATCGCAGCGCAAATCAAAGCCGAGGTTGGCGAAGAGGTCAAGGAGCTCACCGCGGCTGGCCTGCGTCCCGGACTCGCAGTCGTGCTCGCCGGGCACAATCCGGCATCGGAAATCTACGTCCGCAACAAGGTCAAGAGCTGCGAGCAGCTCGGCATCTACAGCGAGAAGCACACTCCCCCGACACCGCGACCACCGAAGAGCTGCTGGCATTGGTCGACGACCTCAATCGGCGCGATGAGATCGACGGCATCCTGGTGCAGCTGCCGCTGCCCTCGCAGGTCGACTCGAAGAAGGTGCTGCTGGCCGTGTCGCCGGAGAAAGACGTCGACGGCTTTCATCCCATGAACGTCGGCTATCTGTCGACCCAGCGCCCGGGCCTGGTACCGTGTACGCCTGCCGGCATCATCGAGATCCTGAAGCGCAGCAACATCCCGATCGCCGGAGCCGAAGCCGTGGTGGTCGGACGCAGCGACATCGTCGGCAAACCGGTCGCCATGCTGCTGCTGAACGGCAATGCCACGGTGACCGTCTGCCACTCGAAGACGCGCGATCTTGCCGAAGTGTGCCGACGTGCGGACATCCTCGTCGCTGCGATTGGCAAGGCCGGAATGATCACACCCGACTTCGTAAAGCCGGGCGCGACGGTGATCGACGTCGGCATGAACACTGTCACCGATCCGGCGGAGTTCAAGGAGTTCTTCGGCGGAAACGAGAAGCGCGAGAAAGGTTTTGCCGAAAAAGGCTCAACCCTGATGGGAGATGTTCATCCCAAGGTCGCCGAAGTGGCAGGAGCGCTCACGCCCGTGCCCGGCGGGGTAGGTCCGCTCACCATCGCCATGTTGATGAGCAATACGGTGAAGGCAGCCAAGCTCCGCCGAGGCCACAAAATAGGCAGCCTTGCTGCCAAGTAGCGTGCATCGCTAAATCCGGGGGCACCCGGCCCCGGAGTACGCTGGTTACGGCGTAACCATCCGGTACGCGACAATCTTCCACTGCCCGTTGTCCTTTGACCATAGCAACGATAGAGCTGCCGGGTGTTCACCCGGGGTACGCAGTTTGAAGAGCACTCCGTAGTAATCACCGTACTTGAGCTCCTGCGATTCGTCGCCCTGATACGGATGTTCCACCGACTCCTGCTGGCACATCATCGCCGGCGCGAGGCTGTCGGGGACGGCAACTACCCCGTAGGCGTTATCTCCCTTGTGGCTGACCGGCTTCAGTCCCGGATGATCGGCGGCAGCAGGTTCGATTACATCCGGCAGGTGCTGCACTGTCTCCAGGTCCTCGGCAACGGCTTGCATGGCCGCCTGCATGTAGTTCAGGTACTGCGGAGGCGTGGTTGGCTTTGGCTGATCACTGGAGACGACGGCATCGATGCAGGAGTAACTCTTGGGCGAAAAGTAGGTGATGGCCGATACATAGTCGCGCTTGATTAGCCACTCCCGCAGGAAGTCGTGAGAGGCTTGCAGCAAGGCCGCATCGGCTTTCGTATGCTGCGCTGGAGCTTCGGCTGTCTGGGCAGTGCGCGTGTCCACTTTGGGCTGGGGTTTGGCATCTTCCGGTTCAGCATCCCAGGAGACGACCTTCCAGTACGCGCCTTCCTTTGTCCAGAGGATGGTGATGAGCTGTCCGGCCTCATGCGGCTGCTCCAGCCGGAAGACTGAGGCGTAATACCGGTTGTACTTCTTCTTCATGCCGGTGACGCGGGCGTCTTCGAAATCTTTCAGCGCCCGCTGATCGTCGCATTCGAATTCCGGCGCAACTCCGTCGGGCACGGCATAAACCGTGAACATGTTGCCGTATTGCTGCTTCACCATTTTGAGCCGGGAATCGTCGACCTTGGAGGCCATTACGGCGTCCTGAAGGTTCGCGGGAGTTCCGAGCGCTTTGCTGACTGCAGCCATGTCTTTCGCAGCGAGATACGGAGCGGCGGCGGCACTGATCTCCTTGCCGGATTGCGGCCCGTACTCTTCCAGACAGCTATAGGACCGGGAAGACAGGTAGGCTGCCGACATTTCCGGCTTGTGTTCCATGAGCCATGACGTGAGAAAGTCCAGCACCGCATCCTCGAGTTTGCCGGAGCCCTGGCGCGGAACCGGAGGCACATCGCCGGTGGTTTCGGCAACACTTTCCGCGTCCGGCGGCTCTGCGGTGTCGAGGCCAAACAGATTGCGCCACCAATCCGTAAGACCTTCCCAGCGTTGCAGATGCCGCTGGGTGTTATTTCCGGCGCGAACATCGGAGTTGGCTGCGGTCAGATGGCCGTTGAGGAGCGCTGCGGGAAATTTCGAGGAGCGGTAATCGACATCGATATCGGCATGCCGTCCGTCGGCGGCCATGGAGATCTGGATCGAAGGAGCTCCACCGTCCTGCCGCCAATTTAGCGGATAGCCGTGGTGATAGACCGTGTTGTCGCGATCGCGAAAGAATTGCGTGGAGGTACGCAGCGTTTGTAGCGCCTCCGGACGCAACATGACGTACACGCGGAACTGGAGATCGCCTCGCGCCTTGGGAATCTTGCCGTTGATGGTCTCGATGGATTGCACCAGGTCCAAGGCATCGCCCATCGGCTCACCGGACTTGCTGGTGAGATGGGTGGTCATCAGGGCGTGGGTCACGGCCTCAAAGGTGGTGCGCGTGGACAGAGATAGCTCGTCGTAGTCCGAGGGCGGCAGGTCCTCGTGCATCATCTTGTTGTAATCGGCATACCACTCGTCGATCAGCTTCTTCTGTTGCGGTTTGAGCTGGGCGTATGTGCCCTTGAAGACCGGGCCAGAGGAGGAAGAATTCTGCGCAGGAGACGAAATCGCCGTCAGGACAATGCAAGTAACTAAGAAGAGCCGCATTCCTTCTCTCCGGGATCGTGCCAGTCGGCGGCGTTCGCAAACTTCGGCATTGAAGGTTCGCGCCACCTCGGTGAACAGTTCAGAAGGCGACTTTCTGTATGCCTTACTGGAGCCTGTGATGCAAGTGAGTTGACAGAGATCGGCAACCCTGACCGACTCTGGCCGGAAGAATGTCACAACATTCTGGCCCAGAATGTGTGAAAAAGGAAGGACTTGGAAGCAGGTAAATTTGCTATCGCCTGCGCCGGGAGATCGGTGGCGCCGGCGGCTGGCCTTTGTAGTCCTTGGGATAGACCACGACGTGACGCTGCGCCGCTTCGCCCGCGCTCTCCGTGCGAAGGTCCTCGATATCGCGCAAAGCCAGGTGCAGGATGCGACGCTCGCGCGACGACATGGGAGCGAACGCATAGGGCATTCCGGTTTCGCGGACTCGCTCGGCGGCAACGTCAGCGGCCAGACGAAGCTCCTGTAAACGGGCCGAACGGAAATTCTGGCAGTCGAAGCTGATCTTCTCGTGCTCGTCAGGGCCAAGTCGCAGCATCTCCTGCGAGACGTGCTCAAACGCACGCAACAGTTCCCCGCCATTCTCCAGCACCAGCGAACTGTCGGAGCCGGAAAGCTCGACCAGGATGTCGGGGCGCTCCCATTCGCGCTCCGGGCCCACCTGGGGATCAACCGTGATCTTGTAGCGCAGGCGGAAGTCTCCGGCGGCGAAAATATTGTTCAGGAATTCACTGATTTTCTTGGCTGCGTCGATCTTGTCTTGAATGGGCATAAGCTTGTGCCGTCTCTACTTAAGGGCTTTCTTGCGGGCCCGCTTTTCCATCTCTGCGCGCATCTCGCGGCCAAGTCCGGTGCGGTTCATGGTGTACTGCTGAATGATCGCAATGACGTTACCGATGATCCAGTACACGCTCAGGCCGGAAGGCAGATTGAAGCTGAACCAGCCGATCATCAGCGGCATCATCAGGGTCATCATCTGCTGCTGCTTGGGATCCATGCCGGAGTTCGGCGTCATCTTCTGCACCAAATAAGTGCTGACCACGATGAGCACCGGCATGACGAACAGCTTGTCGGGAGACGATAAATCGTGCAGCCAGAGGAACGGCGCCTGGCGAAGTTCGATCGCGTTCCCCAGCATGGAGTAGAAGGCGAACAGGAACGGCATCTGGATCACCAGCGGCAGACAGCCGCCGGCGGGATTGACGCCTTCGCGCTTGTAGAGCTCCCCGATCTCGCTGTTCATCTCCTGGCGTTTGGGGTCGCGCATCGGGTACTTCTTGTACTTCTCCTGGATCGCCTTCATCTGCGGCTGTAGCTTCTGCATCTTCAGCGCAGACTTCATGCTGGCAATGCGCAAGGGCAGCAGCGCCAGGTTGATGATGACCGTCAGGATGATGATGGCCACGCCCCAGTTGCTGGCCATGTGCTCGTGCGTCCACTTCAGCCACAGGAACAGTGGCCGGGCGATCAGGTGGAAGAATCCAAAGTCGACCACATCACGCAGATCGGGACCATTCATCTGTCCCGGCGCGGTGTTGGAGCGAACGGATTCGAGGACCTCGAGCGCCTTCGGGCCCACGAACAGACGTAGCCGGGTCGGCCCGGCGGCATCGCCTACCGCAGCACCCAGGACGTCGTAATGCACGGTGTCGTTCGCGTCTGGCTTCTTCGGGTCTTTGGGGACGGTGATCGATTCGTGCAGCGTCACCATCAAAGCCTGGTCGGGACTGTCAGGCAGGAAGATGGCGGCAAAGAACTGGTCCTGTGCTCCCGCCCAGTTAAAGGGTCCGCGCAAGGTATTGCCGCCGCTTACTTTCTTGGGAGCAAGACGCTCAACCTTGCCATCGGCCATGTACTCGATCTTCTGCGAGGCGTATCCGGGAGCGGTGGTCTCGTCGCCAAATGCCGCCGGCCACACCGGAAGTGCGGCTACCGGTTGACCGTTCTGGGTGACAGAGGTCTCGACTGAGATGACGTAGGTGCTGCCGAATATAAAACTCTTGTGGACGGAAACCCCGGCCTTGGCGTAGTCGAACGACAGCTCGCCAGGGGCGCTCAGGTTGCCGGACGAGCTGCCAACGTATAACGCGGAGTTGACCTGGTTGCGCAGGTTCTGGTCGTAGGTGTACAGGCTGAGCGGGAGGCCGAACTTGACCGTTTCCTTATTGACCAGGTTGAGCGGATGTCCCTCGTCGTCCTTATATTTCTTCAGGATCCACGACTTCACCTGTCCGCCACGGTTGGTGAACACGATCTTATACAGATCGTTCTCGACCGTTGTTTCGGTTTCGGCACTGGCCGATTTCGCTTCGACCGGAGCAGCCGCCGTCGGCGCCGCCGGTTGAGCCGGGCTAGCGGATGTGACTGTAGCCGGAGTGGACGACTGCGTTGTGGTCGCGCTGCTCTGCGAAGTGGGTGCCGCGTCCGTCTTGGGTTGCGTGGCAGGAGTTTTCTTGAAGAGGAAAATCTGGCCGAGAATGATCAGCGCAAAGACGACGGCGAACACCGTCATCATGCGCTTATCGCCACCGGGCTCTTGTTGTGGATTGCGATATTCAGCCAAGTTCAGGTTCCGTTCAATCCGACCCGCTGCTCAAGTCAGCGGCGACAAATTCTATAGCTCCGTTGCCGACTTAGCGTGCCCGCTCGAGCGGGACAGGCGGCGGGTCATAACCGGAGCGGGCAAATGGGTGGCAGCGTAAAAGCCTGGCGACTGCCAGCCAGCTTCCACGAATAGCGCCATGGCACTCAATCGCCTCCAGCGCGTATTCCGAGCAGGTAGGCACGAAGCGGCACGAATGGGGTAACAGCGGCGAGATGAATCGCTTGTACCCTCGCAGCGCCAATTGCAGGACCTGCTTCATTTCACTTCCGCCAATCTGGCACGCTCGGCCGCAACCCGCAGTCCCCGCGAGACTTCTCTCGCCAACTCGGCAAACGGCAGCGCGAGAACGCTCTTGCGCGGGTTGAAAACGATGTCCACCGGACCACTGCACGCTGAGCCCGACATGCGAACAGCCTCGCGCATCCGGCGCTTGATGCGGTTACGTTCCACCGCTCCGCCGAGTACCTTGCCGACCGTAAGTCCTACCCGCGGTTCTCCTGCCGACGCAGCTTCGCGCCGCAGAAAGAAAACTGTCATGTTTCCCGTGAACTGCCGGCGTCCGGCCTGGTATACGCGCTGAAAATCGGCGTGCTTCAGCAGGCGCCTCGACTTCGGAAACTTGCTGGGGTCGGAGATCTTACCAGGCATTCCGTGTTCGTCAGCTGCCGCCGGTGACGGTTCAAGATTCCACGGCGAAGACAGCGACGACCCTCACAATTGTATCGGCAAGACTACGATCGTGCAGAACGACTTACGGCTTCCGCTTAGTCGCGGTAGCCCGGGCTCACGGAAACGCGCTTGCGTCCCTTGGCGCGCCGGCGTGACAGAACTGCGCGGCCGCTCTTGGTCTTCATGCGAGAACGAAATCCGTGCGTCTTCGAGCGGCGACGCCGGTTGGGTTGGAAAGTGCGCTTAGGCATGCGAAAACTGCGCTCCTCACTAGCACAAGAAAATTGAACTGAGCAAACCAAAAGTATACCGGTCGATGGGGCTTGCTGGCAACCGCAGCCCGCCGCGACGGGCTGGTGCACGCAAGCCTGAGGCTGAAGGATGGAGAATACGATTTCGTCAGCGCTCAGGCATTCGCATTAACCCAGATCGTCACTTCTTCGAACGAACGCTGACTCGCCAAATTATTGCTGCACCATGACCGCGACACTCGGTAAAAAAAATTCACCGCTTAACTTTCCCATAATCAATCGATACGCCGAAACTGAAATGCGACTGCAATAATTTATCTGGCGCGACTTTTTTTTCGTGCTAGTATCCGTGCAGTCAAAAACAAAGCAAGCTGTATAAATGCGGTGCAATTCTCCGACACCGCTAGACGGGTTTGCCAGATGCTGTCTTCCGGTTAGTTCGTACCGCTTTATTTGTCTTTTGCTCGGCTCTGTTTCCCTCTACCCAAGTCTGTTTATTTTAGCGAGGCCGTTCCGGTCTCAGGACTGCTATTTATGTCTTCCTTTGGTATTGCCTCCTCCAATCCGTGGGTGCTCGTTCTCGACGCACTGGAAAAAAAAGTCAATCGAACTTCTTACGAAACCTGGTTTAAGCCCACGCGCTACGATCACGCACAAGGACCGATCCTGTTCGTTCGGGTTCCCAATCCCGAGTTCTGCCACATCGGCGAGCGCTACGGAGACTTGATCAGTGAGGCCATCGAAAACCTTGGACTCGAATTCCGCGATGTGGAGTTCGTCACCGAGGACGAGCAGAGCAAGACCAAGTCAAACGGCAGCGCCGAAGGACATCACGACTCCGCGCCCGCGGAGAGGTCGGGACCGGGGCCAATCACCCAGCAACGCTTTGACTGGGATGGAGCGGCGCAGCTGAATCCGAAATACACGTTTGACGACTTCGTCATCGGTGCCGGCAACCAGTTTGCCCATGCTGCGGCGCGCGCGGTTGCCGAGCGTCCCTCGAAGGCTTACAACCCGCTTTTCCTCTACGGCGGCGTCGGCATGGGCAAGACCCACCTGATGCAGGCCATTGGCCATGAGGTCAAGAAGCGGTCGCCCGAGAAGTCCATTTGCTACGTTTCCAGCGAGCGTTTCACGAACGACATGATTAACGCTCTGCGCTACAGCAAGATGACCGGGTTCCGCGACAAGTACCGCAACATGGATGTCCTGCTGATCGACGACATCCAGTTCCTGGTCAACAAGGAGCGCACGCAGGAAGAGTTTTTCCATACCTTCAACGCCCTGCACGAATGCCTGCGGCAGATCGTTATCGCCAGCGACCGTCCGCCGAAAGAGTTGGCCGAGATCGAAGACCGGCTGCGCAGCCGCTTCGAGTGGGGACTGATTGCCGACATCCAGCCGCCTGACCTGGAGACGAAGGTGGCGATCCTGCAGAAGAAGGCCGAGTCGGAGCAGGTGATGTTGCCGACGGATGTGGCGCTGTTCATCGCCTCCAATATCCGCAGCAACGTCCGCGAATTGGAAGGCGCCCTGATTCGCCTGACGGCCTACTCCTCGCTCACCGGCGGAGAGATCAACCTGCAGACCGCACAGGACGTCCTGAAAAACCTGATCGACTCGCAGGTGCGCAAGGTAACGATCGAGTCGATCCAGAAGGCGGTCTGCGAGCAGTTCGGGCTGCGCCAGGCAGAGATCAAGGCCAAGAACAACTCGCGCGTCATCGTCTTCCCCCGCCAGATTGCGATGTACCTGGCGAAGCATCTCACGGATGCGTCGCTGCCGGAGATTGGGCGTCAGTTCGGCGGCAAGCACCACACGACCGTGCTGCACTCGGTAGACAAGATCGAGGAGGTGCGGAAGACCGACAAGGATTTAAACAGGGTACTGAATAAGCTCACGGAGAGCTTGGGGCTATGAACCGCGCGCTAAGCGCGGTTTTTCACTGTGGGAGGAAGTTTTCTCCGGCCAGCTCTGTGGATGAGGTGTGGATCGCGAGGAAGAGTCGGACGAAACGGGAGATTGCTCTCGATTGGGCACACTCAGCCGCAGCTCGGAACGGTGGTTTTGTACAGCCGAACGCGAGTTTTGTCCGCTGGCAGCGCGATTATTCCTGAAATATCCACTTTTCCGCGCTGCCTGCTGTTACTACTGGTTTTATATGTTTTTGATTTGATATAAGGAGAAGCAGTAATAACATGCCGGAAATCGCCAACACGACGCCGGCCGAGGTGGGACGAATGGCTGCCGAAGCAACGGGCACAATGCAGGGTACTGCGATGGAAATCAGTGTCAGCAAGTTCGAACTTTTGAAGGAACTGACTGCCACCCAGGGAGTCGTCGAACGCAAGACCACGATCCCCATCCTCTCCAACTTTTTGTTCGAAGCCGCCAACGACCGGCTGACCATCACGGCCACCGATCTGGATCTCAGCCTCCGCACCTCCTGTGCCGCCAAGGTAAAGCGCGAAGGCGCCTGCACCATTCCCGCCCGCAAGCTATACGATTACGTGAAGCTGCTGCCCGACGGCGACATCTCCATCAAGTTGCTGGAGAACCACTGGGTCAACATACGTTCCGGCCGCTCCAACACCAAGATGGTCGGCATGGCCCGGGCGAACTTCCCCGGGCTGCCAACCTTCCCTTCCAGCGGCATGGTCAAAATTCCGGCGCAGACCTTGCGCAGCATGATTGGCCGCACCATCTTCGCCATCTCGAACGAGGAATCGCGCTATACCCTGAATGGCGGGCTGATGGTATTGAAGCCGGAGTCGATCACCATGGTGGCGACCGACGGGCATCGCCTGGCGCACATCGAGAAAGCGGGCGAACAATTCGATGTCAGCGGCGAAAACAAGACGCTGATACCCAAGAAGGCCATGAGCGAGGTCTACTCGCTGCTGCAGAACAGCGATGTGGAGTTCATCGAGTTCGCCAAGGACGAATCGACCCTCTTCTTCCGGATCGGCGAACGCCTGCTGACCTCGCGCCAACTGACCGGACAGTTCCCCAACTACGAGGCCGTTCTGCCGAAGGAGACCACCAAGTCCGTAGTGGTACATGGCTCCGACCTGAGCACCGCGATCCAGCGTGTGGCACAGTTCGCAGACGAGCGCTCGAGGGCCATCCGCATGAAGCTCGACAAGAACGAGTTGAAGATTTCCTCCTCTTCTACCGATTCCGGCGAGTCGGAAGACTCGATTGAAATCGCCTACGCGTCTGATCCTCTGACCATCGGCTTCAACTCCGAGTACCTGATCGACTTCCTGAAGGCCTCCAGCGGCGGCGAAGTACGGCTGGAGTTCAAGGATGCCCAGTCCGCCGGCCAGATGCGTCCCGACGACGGTGGGGACGATGGCTTCAAGTACCGCTACGTGGTTATGCCGATGCGGATCTGAGGGGATTTGACGGTTTGGTTGTGGGTACTTTTACTCGAAGTGAGCCGGGATCGGTTATGGATGACAAAGCAAAATCTCGGCAACGCGAACAACTTTCTAGTCTCGCTTCTTCAAAGAAACCGACATCTTCGCCCGTCTCCGCACCCCTCGGTTTGCTTGGTCGCTTGCGATCTCAGTTAACCGCTGACATTGGCCGTTGGACGCGCGACGAACTCTATTCGGATGGGTTTGAAAGCGATTCTCAATAGCGCAGCGAACTGCCCTCATTCGTACGCCAGCGCGTCGATCGGGTCCTTCTGCGCGGCCTTGATGGCCGGGTAGAATGCCCCCAGCATTGACCCAATCAGGGCGATCACCGACGCCTTGATGAGCAGACTCATACTGATCGCGACTGGCAGCGTCTGGAAGTGCGCCTTCAGCCCGGCCTTGGCGGCGTAGCTGAAGAGAATCCCCAGGATGATCCCGCCGACGGCAATCAGCAGCGTCTCCCGCAGCACTACATTCACGATGTAGAGTTTGCCGGCGCCCAGCGACTTCAGGATGCCGATCTCGCGCGTGCGCTCCATCACCGCCGTGTACATCGCCTGGAAAATGACAATGAAGCCGATGATCATGGAGATGCCGATTACCACGTTAATGACGGTCGTCAGGCCGGGAATGCTGGCCGAGGTCATCAGAGACAGATATTCCTGAATCGAGTGCACGCCATACTGCTGCATTCCGGGAACGTTCTTGATGTCCTGGACCACGGCATCGGCATTCTTGGGATCGTCGAGCTTAACGTAGAAGATGGTCGCTTTGCCTGCGGCGCCAATCAGGTCCTGAAGCGTGCTGATGGGGACGAATTTACGCGCACCTTTGCCATGCTCAACGATGCCGCTGATGCGGAAATCGTGATTCAACGCCTGCACGGTATCGCCAACCTTGAGATGCGACGACCCAGCTGCCAGATCGTCGATCAGCATGTCATAGGGTCCCTGGAATGGGCCGCCGGCTATGTAATGGAAGCCGCCGGTAACCGAATTGAATGACTCCAGGTCGATGCCGTAAAGCACCTCAAGACTTTTGGAGACGGTCGTCTGGGTGACCACGGGGGCCACAGCGATCACGTGCGGCCCCTTCATCAGCCGGTCGGCAACTTTGACGGACACCGGCGCGCCGTTCATGCCCATCAGCAGCGAGGAACCCGGTGGCTGCACCATGATGTCGGCGCCCAGGCTCGCCTGGCGCCCGCTGACATCCTTCAGGATGCCCAGCATGATTCCGACGATCAACAGAATGAGTGTGACCTCGACCGCGACGGCAACCACGCTGATGATGGTGCGAAACGGCCGGTGTACCAGGTTGGAGAGGATCATCCGGTTCATAAGTTGGAAGCTCGATTGTATAAGATGCGGGCGAAGATCGATGCGCAGCAATGAGTTAGGTGAGGGTTGCGGGGCAATTAGCGGGATGCTTGCGGTTGATCACCCGCACGCCCTCCCGCCAGCGCTCATCTAACTGGGCCAGGTTCCACTCGATGCCGGGCGACAGGTAGCGCAGCAAAACATCGGTCGTGGGGTGCACCCTGAAGGCCGGGGCCACCAGGTACAGGATCGGGGGCGCGCTGGAGAGTTCGCGTCCGGCAAAGTATCCGTTGCGGGTAAATTCGCCGTGTTGCTGATGCCAGCGGACGCGCGCCCAGTAATCTAAACCCTGCAGCGGCAGGTGAATGTCTTCATTGGCTTTGAGTTCCAGCACCGCCAGGCGACCATCCAGAGTACAGGTCAGCACGTCGAGCATGGCGCGATCCGTGGCGGCGAAAGCCGGCACCTGGGAATAGACAAAGCGCTGGTCGAGCCGTTCGTCAATGGCGCGTACCTGGCGGATCACCAGGCTTTCCAGCCAGCGCTCCGGGGCCATGCGATAGAACAGGTTGGTGTGCGAGCCCACGGACTGGCGCTGCTCGGTCAGGCGTTGCAGCAGCTCGGCAAAAAGGGGCTGGGTCTGCTCGTCAAGGACATACTCGGCTGGCCCCAGCCCGAACAGAATGGACTCGCTGTTGCGGAACGATCCCGCCATCGGAGTCATGCGGGCCCGGGCAAACTCCAGGCCATGAAGGCGGAAAACGATCTCCGCTGCCGACTCGACGCTGATCTCGGCAGCGGGAGCGACGGCTTGAATGCGAGCGATCGAAGTGGCGAAGCGCTCGTGGGCAGCTTGGGTATCGAGCGCGCGGCCGATGCGGGTGATGATGTTTCCGCTATCGGCGACATCGAAGGCTTCCACAGTTTCGGCGCGCTCATCCAGTTCATAGATCTGCCATTTAGCCGCTTCCTGGTTCAGATTCGCGGCACGCTGGCGGACAATCTCCGAGCGTCCCGGCGGCAGAAACAGCTTCAGGCCTTCGACCTGGGCGCGGCCGGCGAACTGCCGACGCTGGTAGTCCATCCACAGGATTCCGAAGGTCAAAGCGGCATCGACGGAAGGCTGAGTTTCGTCCGCCCCCGCTCCAAGAAAGGCAAAGAGTGTCTGCCCCGCCCGCAAGACTCCCCGGGTGTACACCGGGCTGATGGAGTGTTCCAGGTCGGGGCTGCTGCTCAGCCGGTCGAGGTGGAAGCCTGGATACTCGCGGCGAATCACGCGTTCGAGCAACTTCTGGTATTGAGCGCGTGATCGGCGGCGGCTACCGGCACTGCAAGGTCGACGATCGCCGCACACTTCCAGGAGATTCGGCTGCGAC
This sequence comes from uncultured Acidobacteriaceae bacterium, assembly GCA_963698845.1. Classification (GTDB taxonomy): domain Bacteria; phylum Acidobacteriota; class Terriglobia; order Terriglobales; family Acidobacteriaceae; genus Bog-257. Next base: position 990,990 of record CAVOSH010000001.1, on the reverse strand, counting down.
TGCCCGAAGCGGACTACCTGGAGACGCAAAGTGCGGTTCAGGACCTCAGCCTCGAGGACGCGCCGCACCACGTTACGCTCCTCCGACCACAGGTGGAGGACGCACTTACCTTCGCCCGAGAGGGAATACCTGGCTGTGGCAAAGTCGAAGAGGAGCGCTCCCTCTTCGGTGACGACAGCGTCCGGATAGTCGCCCAGGAATTGTTCCAGGATGTGGGCGAGCGTTTCGACCGAGATTGCGCTGGCGGCCATGCTCAGCTTAAGGCTAGTTCAGCCGGCGGCCGCGCGCTGCAACCAGGGACACAATGGCGTGTGATAATGGATGTTCAGGGAAAGTCTTTTCCATTCCGGGCATAGTTTTCGTTCCAGCTCATGCCGCGCCTTTGCGAGCAGTTGGGACATCCAATCGAGTGTGACTATGGACAATAAGTTTTTCTTTGACCGATACGGAATGACGTCAGCCGACATCGAGCGCTATCTGTCAGCGGCGCTTTCGGCGGGCGGCGATTTTGCCGATCTCTATTTCGAATATCAAACCTCGACCTCGGTCTCGCTCGACGAAAGCATGGTGAAATCGGCCACCCAAGGCATTTCCGTGGGTTGCGGGGTGCGCGTGCTCTCCGGCGAACGCACCGGCTACGCCTATACGGATGATCTCTCGCAGGAACGCATTCTGCATGCGGCACGCACCGCGGCAATGATTGCCAGCGGCCCGGCGCAGCAGCCGGTGGTGGGATTGACCGACAAGCCGGCACACAATCTGTATCCAGTGCCGCTGCCGTCGGTCGAGGCCGACGTGCTGGCCAAGGTTGACCTGGTTCAGCGCGCTGACAAAGCCGCACGCGCCTACGATCCACGCATTCACGAGGTCCGAGTCAGCTATGCCGACGAGCTGCGTCGCATCCTGGTGATCGGCTCGGACGGCAGCTTTGCTGAGGATTCGCAGCCTCTGTCGCGCATGAGTGTCTTCTGCATCGCAAAGTCGGAAGCATCCGGCTCGGCGCGTGGCAGCGCCGGCGGCGGTGGACGCGTAGCGCTCGACTACTTCCAGGGCGAGGCCTCGCCTGAGTATTTTGCGAAAGAAGCTGCGCGCCAGGCGATCATTCAGCTCGACGCGCGCGAGGCGCCGGCCGGCGAGATGGAAGTGGTGCTTGGCCCGGGATGGCCGGGAATTTTGTTGCATGAAGCGATCGGTCACGGCCTGGAAGCCGACTTCAATCGCAAGAAGACCTCGGCGTTCTCGGGTCTGCTCAATCAGCGGGTGGCCAGCGATAAGTGCACGGTGGTCGACAACGGCACCATCGAAGGACGCCGCGGCTCGCTGAACGTCGACGACGAAGGCAATCCGACCACGAACACAGTCCTGATCGAGAAGGGCATCCTGAAGGGCTATCTCGCCGATAAGCTGTCGTCGCGGCTGATGAACATTCCGAATACCGGAAGCGGCCGCCGCGAAAGTTATCAGCACATTCCCATGCCCCGCATGACGAACACCTACATGTTGGCGGGCCAGGATTCGCCGGAAGACATCATCAAGTCGGTGAAGTACGGTGTGTACGCCGTAAACTTCGGCGGCGGGCAGGTGGACATTACCAACGGCAAGTTTGTCTTCTCCGCTTCAGAAGCCTACATGATCGAAAACGGTCAAATTACCTCGCCGTTGAAGAACGCGACGCTCATCGGGAACGGTCCGGATGTGTTGACGAAAGTTTCCATGGTGGGCAGCGACTTGAAGCTGGATGAGGGTGTCGGCACCTGTGGCAAGGATGGACAGTCCGTGCCGGTGGGCGTAGGAATTCCGACGCTCAAGATCGACCGGATGACGGTTGGCGGGACCGGCGGCTAAGAGTTTCGAGAGACCCACTCAAGCAAAACCAGCTTGAGTGGGGCGCCCGGCCTGAGTGGTGCACCCGCAGGCTAGGCATTAAATATACCCCATTGTGGGACTACCACATAATAGGACTTAATTCATGACTGTTTCGACTCAGGAAAGCCCCGCCCGGGAAAAGGCTGCCCCTACCGATCTGAAAGAAATTGCTGCTGACGTTGTACGGCGCGCCATGCAGGGCGGCGCCACCGCCGCTGAAGCTGTTGCCATGGATGGCAGCGAATTCTCGACGGTCGTGCGTCTCGGCGAAGTCGAGACATTGAAGGAATCGGGCTCGAAGGGCATTGGCGTGCGCGTTTTCTTCGGACAGCGTGCGGCCAGCACCTACTCCAGCGACCTGACCTCCGCGGGCGTGAAGGAACTTGTAGATTCCGCGCTCAAGCTGGCAAAGATTACCAGCGAAGATCCGTTTGCCGGAATTCCCGATCCTTCCCAGTTGGGCAAGCTCGAGGGCGATCTCGGTTTGTACTACGAAGATGTCTATTCGCTCTCTACCCCTGACCGCATCGACTATGCGCGTCGCGCTGAGAAGGCCGCGATGGAGGTCGACCCGCGCATCGTGAACTCGGAGGGCGGCACCTTCGACGCTGCCATCGGCTACAAGGTTTTGGCGAACTCTCACGGCTTCGTGGGCGACTATCAGCGCTCTTACTGTTCGGTTTCGGCGGTCCCGATTGCGCAGGTGGAAGGCTCGGCGATGCAGCGCGACTACTGGTACTCGGTGGCAAACTCGCTGAAGCGACTTGAATCGGCGGAGGAAGTGGGACAGATCGCCGCCAAGCGCACGCTGCGACGCCTGGGCGCGCGCAAGGTAAAGACGGCGAAAGTTCCCATCGTCTTCGAACGTACAATTGCAGGCGCGCTGGTCGGACACATCTTTGAAGCCGTGAATGGTGATTCGGTATATCGCGGCGCCTCGTTCCTGAGCGGCAAGCTCAACGAGAAGGTTGCGGGCGACAACATCCAGGTCATCGACGATGGCACCATGCCGGGTGGTTTCGGCACCAGCCCATTCGATTCCGAAGGCGTGCCCAGCCGCAAGACGGTTGTTCTGGAGAACGGTGTCCTCAAGTCTTACCTGCTGAATACTTACACGGCCAAGAAGCTCGGCATGCAGACGACGGGCAACGCCTCTCGCGGTTTGGCGGGAACGCCGGGAATCGGTCCGGGAAACTTCTTCCTCAAGCCCGGAGCGAAGAGCCTGCAGGAAATCATTGCCGACATCAAGGAAGGATTGTTTGTCACCGAGTTTCTGGGTTTCGGTGTGAATCTGGTGACCGGAGACTTCTCGCGCGGCGCCAGCGGTCTGTGGATTCAGGACGGCGAATTGACCTTCCCGGTCGAAGAGATCACCGTCGCGGGAAATCTGGAGGACATGTTCTTCAATATCTCCGAGATCGGCAACGATCTGGAGTTCCGGAGTTCGATCGCATCGCCCACGCTGCGCATCGACGGAATGACGGTTGCGGGAGAGTGATCAGCCGGCAGCCCGAGTTGGCGTCGGCCGCGTGGCAACGGTCGCCAAAGTAGCGCGCTCGGGCTCCTCGGGCGTGCTTGAGTAGTCGCGCCAGCGATTCCAGATCACGCGGATGGCGGCGGCAATCGGAATCGCCAGATACACGCCCAGAATTCCTCCGAGCTCTCCTCCCATCAGCACAGCCGCGATGGCGGCTAAGGGATGAAGTTCCAGCCCGTGTCCCATGATGCGCGGCGTGACGATGTAGTCCTGGCACAGCCGCCAAACTCCCAGAAAAAGCACCACAATCCAAAGCTTGCCGAAGCCGGCGAGAAAGCCCACGCCGAGAATTGCCGCGGCGGCAACCATCGGACCCGCCACTGGAATGAATTCCATGATCCCGCCTGCCACCGCCAATGCCAGCGAATACGGATAGCTCAAGGCAGTTAGAACAATGCTGTAGGCGCACAGCGACAGACCGGCAACCATGAGCTGCGAGAAGATGAAGCGCGCCAGCATCTGATCCAGATCTTCTACGATGCTGCGCAGCAGGCGGCGTTGATCGCGCCGGTCAAACTCGCCGATGAAGCGTTGCGCGAACTTGTTTCCGTCGGCCAGGAAGAAGACAGCGAGAATCGGAATGAGCGCTACCCAGACGATGTTGGTCAGAAACTGCGCGGCCTGCGCACCGGTTTGCCCGATCCAGTTCAGGATGGCGTCGCGGTGCTCAGCGATAAACAGTTCGATACGGTGTTGTGTGTCGTAGCTCCAGTTATGTTTGCTTCCGAGCTGCCACACGATCTTTCCGCTGGTCACGTTCTCCAGCAGGTTGGGAAGAGTCTTGATCAAGCGGTGCGTATCCTCGATGACGCGCGGGCCAAAGATCGCGGCGAATCCGCCCACCACAACCGCAGCACACACATAGCTTTCGGCAATCGCCAGCTTGCGCGAGCCTCTGGCCAAAGGTGAACTCTGTATGCGGTTGACCAGCGGCTCCAGCAAGTAGGCAAAGAGGATTGCAAACAGGAAGATAACCAGGGTGTGCCGTACACCATAAAGAAATGCGCCCACCGCAATGAAGATGGTGACGGTAGCTAGAACTCTGGCTGCGCGCGGATCGAAAAGCTGCACTACTTTTCAGATGTTGTTATGCCCCAATGAGTTGGAGGCAACTCTGCATTAGCTGCAAACTCCGCAACCTGTGACGATCATCCTAAAGAGCTACCAACACAGCGGAGGACCGCAACTATCCAAGGGGGAAGCATGGCAACAAATCCTCGCATTCCATCGAGCGAAGTGACAGACAGACCCGAACGAGGCCCGCAGCTTGTACCGGCCCCAGGCCCGCAACGTCCGGGCAGCAGTGTACCCGGAGTTCTGGCCGCCATCGTTGTGGCTGTCGCACTCATCAGGGCTGTTGCCTATTACATGCCGAGGATTTCCAGGAAGCCTCCACTGCCATCTGCGGCCGAGGTGCCTGTCCAGCCAAACGGCAGTCATTTGCAGTTCAGCGTAATGCAACTGGCACTCACGCCAACAGGCGGAGCGTTGAATCTGGACGGACAGGTGACGAACGCGGGAGGCCACGCGATCACAGGAGCCATGGCACGGCTGACCTTCCGCGATGCCAGCGGGGCAATCGTGGGGAGCGCCACAGCACCGCTGGAGGGTATGACGGAAAAGGGCGATACGCTGGTCAAGCAGGATTTCTCAACTGATCCGTTGGGACCCAGTGAGAGCCGGCCTTTCCGCGTCAGAGCCAGCCGCATACCCGCGGGATGGAACCATAACATGCCAGACATGAAAGTGCTGACTGTCTCGACGGAAGCGAACCGCTAACGCGGCAGAGATCAGAGGCCGGCGAGGAGCTCTGTTTTGCGGTCTTCCGAAAGGAACGACGCGCGAAAGGAATTCTTCGCCAGCTCTCGCAATTCCGACTCGTCGAAGTGGAAGACATCCCGGGCGATACAGTACTCGCTGACGAGGTCGGTGTGGAACATGTCGGGGTCATCCGTGTTCAGCACGATGGGCACACCCGCGTCGAAGAGCTTACGCACGGGATGTTCTTCCAGCCCCAGGCAGCATCCGGTCTTCAGGTTGCTGGTGACGCAAACTTCGATCGGAATCTGCCTGCCAGCCAGGTAGCGCACCAGTTCAGGGTCTTCGATCGCGTGCAAGCCATGGCCGATGCGGTCGGGCTTTAGCTCACGCAGCGCCGCCCAAATGCCTTCAGGCCCGACTGTCTCTCCGGCGTGCACGGTCAGGCGGAGGCCATGTTTCGCAGCATGCTCGTAGACGTCGCGGAACTGCTCGGGTCCGGCGCGGCGCTCGTCGCCACCAATACCAATTCCGACGACACTGCTGTATTTGAGGCGAATGGCTTCGTCGACCACGCGTCTGGCTTCTTCGATTCCGAAGTGCCGGACGGCGTCGAAGATCCAATAGAGCGACATACCGAAGTCGCGCTCGCCGCGTTTGCGTCCGCGTTCGGCGCCTTCGAAAAGCGGAGCGAACTCCTGTCCCCGCCATTGCACCACACCAACGGAGATGTAAACCTCGGCATGAACCACGCCCTGCGCATGCAGCTTCTGCATCATGCGATAAGTGACCAGCTCGTAATCGTCGGCACTGCGCAGGCGTTCGGTTACCGCCTTGAAGACCATCAGGAAGCCGGTGAAATCCTTGTACTGGTAAAGTTTCCGGGCCTCGTCCTGGGTGAAGATACGGCCGCTGTCTTCGATATTCGTATAGCGATTATTCGAAGTCGACAGTGGCGTAGGATGCCTCAGGCTCAGCTCCGACAATGTGGGAGGATCGACGGAACCTTCCAGGTGCAGGTGGAGCTCAGCTTTTGGCAGCGCCCGAATCATCTCATCGTTCACGGCTTGTTAGTTGCCTGCACGGGACTGGCGTTGCGCGGGCTGAACTCGCTGCGGTGGCGGCTGTAGAGCAAGTACACCACGAGTCCGATGATCAGCCAGAAGAAGAAGCGTAACCAGGTCAGAATCGGGAGACCGGCCATCAGCAGAATACAGAAAATGACGCTGAGGATCGGGGCAGCCAGACCACCGGGAGCGCGGAAGCCGCGATGCCGCTCCGGCTGCTTGTAGCGCAGGATGATGACGCCGAGCGAAACCAGAACGAAAGCAAAAAGCGTGCCGATGTTCGAAAGATCGGAGAGCGTGCCAATATCCAGAATGCCCGCAGGAATGCCGACCAGCACGCCGGCGATCCAGGTGGCAATAGCCGGTGTGCGGAAGCGTGGGTGCACGCGTCCAAATAGCTTGGGCAGCAGGCCATCGCGGGACATGGAGAACCATACGCGCGCCTGTCCCAGCTGAAAGACCAGCAGCGACGAGATCATGCCCATCATCGCACCGAAGAGCACAGCTAGCTCGGTCCAGTGCAGCAGTGCGGACTTTGTCGTTCCGGCCAGCATGCTCATGCTGTTGACCACGGGAGCGGCATCGTCGATGAGAGAATGCCAATTCACAATTCCCGTGAGCACGACCGCGACTGCAATGTAGAGGACCGTGCAGACAATCAGGGTAGCGATGATGCCGATCGGAATATCGCGTTGCGGATTGCGTGCTTCTTCCGCTGCTGTTGAGACGGAATCGAAACCAATATACGTAAAGAAGATGATGGAGCCGCCCGTCAGCACGCCCGACCATCCCTCGGGAATGAACGGGTGGTAGTTCGCGGGATGGATGAAGCGCATTCCGACGAAGACGAATGCCAGGATGGCGGCGATCTTCAGCAAGACCATGATGTTGTTGGTCTCAGCCGACTCGCGAATGCCGCGGACCAGGACGATGGTCAACAGCATGACGATCAGGAATGCCGCGATGTTGAAACCGAAATGCCAGCCCGGAGCGTAAAGCGTGTTGCCTTGCAGGTCGGTAAGTCCGCCGGGGAGGTACGCAGGCGTGATCCAGCGCAATGCGGGATGCCATCCGAACCACTGAAACGTGGCTGCCATGTGGGCCGCGAAGCCGACGCTGACCGCCATGTTGCTGACGGCGTATTCCAGGATGAGGTCCCAACCGATGATCCAGGCGATCAGCTCGCCCATGGTCGCGTACGTATACGTGTAGGCACTGCCCGCGATCGGGATCATCGATGCCAGCTCGGCATAGCAGAGGCCGGTGAAGGCGCAAACGATGGCGACCAGGATCAACGAAATCGCGAGCGCCGGACCAGCTCCGGGACGGCCTAGCGATGCCGTGTGATGCACGATGTAGTCGGCAAGGGGGGCGTTGAGTATGGAAGAGGTATCGAACTTTTGGCCGGCGATCGCGGTGCCGATGACGGTGAAGATTCCGGAACCGATTACGGCGCCGATACCCAGCGCCGTCAGCGACCAGGGACCGAGCGTCTTCTTCAGCCGATGTTCCGGCTCCTCGGACTCCGAGATCAGCTTGTCAATGGATTTGCACGCGAAGAGTTGGTTCGCCAGGTGAACGCTCCCGGGAGTAGTGAAATCGGCTGGTTGAATTCAAACAGAAACAGTAGGACTGAGCAAGTGCGGCAGGCGTAGTTAACCAGCCGCGACTTTCCTGGGACGGCCTCCGAGATGTCCGTTCGCGCGCGAGGCTACTTTCTTCGCACCGCTTGTGCTCTTGCCGCCTGTCGCACCCAGTTTCGCAGCCATCCATTTACGAGAGCCCAGCACTCCTTCCAGCAACGCCGGCAGATAAACGCCGGCATCGAGCTTGGGAAAATGAATTCCCAGACCGGATGGAGTTATTTCAATCGGCTGAAGCTGCGAAGCCGTGGCATTCTCCAGCCCTTCCGCGGCAGACGGCGCAAAGCTGACGTCGACCCCGGAGCTGAGACTTACGACAACTCTGCCAGTCTTGCGATCATAATGAGCAGCAACGGCGGGCGGCGTTCTCTTGCGCTGCCTCTTGCCCCGCTCGGTCGCGTTGTAATAGCTATCCTTCAATGCCATGAATTCTCGCCCACTCCCTGCAGAGGCGCTGCTGATGTTGTTTCAAGACTCGCCGGATCCAGGCAATTTCGGCGCGCCCGAAGTTGTAGTTCTCTCGCAAAAGGATGGCCCCTCGCGGGCAACCGAGCAGGAATACAGCTTCCGCATCATTGCCGATCACGTGCACGTGCTCCGGGCGATGATCGTTCGGATAAACCACCACTCGCAATCCGCCGAAACGCAGGATGGTCGGCATCGCAATTGTAACCTAAGCGCTTAGGTTTATCGCTTCGACAGTTATTTCCCCGGCGCCAGGGTTTCCAGGAAGTGATTGTCGATCAGGTGGAACAGGTGGGTACGCGCCGCTTTGCCGGCGATACCGTGGGTCTTACGCGGATACAGCATCAAGTCGAACTGCTTGCCGGCATCGATGAAGCCGTTGATCATCTGGATGGTGTTCTGCATGTGCACGTTGTCGTCGCTGGTCCCGTGCACCTCAAGCAGGCTACCATGCAGATCGCCCGGAAAGCTTACCGGGGAGCTGTCTTTGTAGCCTTCAGGATTGTCCTTGGGCAGGCCCAGGTAGCGCTCGGTGTAAATGGAGTCATACAGCAGCCAATTGCTCACCGGCGCCACCGCGACGCCCGACTTGAACAGATCGCTGTGCTCGAGCGTGTACAGGGTGAAGTATCCGCCGTAGCTCCAGCCCCAGAAGCCGAGACGGTTGCCATCCAGTTGCGGGAACTGTTGCAGCGCCTGCTTGACGCATTCCACCTGGTCGCTCAACTCGATGGGGCCGAGGTGGTGTTTGATGGGCAGAGCGAAAGCTTTGCCGCGGTTCGCCATACCGCGATTGTCGACGTGCAATACGGCAAATCCCTGGCGAGCCAAAACCTGATCGAACAGATCTCCTCCCGACCAGGCGTTGAGGACCGTCTGCGCTCCGGGTCCACCGTAGGGATTCACAATCAGTGGAAACTTGCCGTTGGCCACCATCGGCCCGCCGGAAGGAAGCAGTATGGTGCCTTGCAGCGTGGTTAAGCCGTCGGCGGCTTTGAAGTCTACGAACTTCGGCGTCAGCAGGCTGTAGGTTTCGATGCTGCGTGGCTTCCAGAACGGGCTGCAGGTGCCTGCAACCGTGCACACCGAGGCAGTCGGAGTAATGGTCACAGCCGAGAAGTCGTCGACGTAGTAGGCAGTATTCTTGGGATCGAAGTCGACGGAATGTGTGCCATCCTGCCTGGTGATGCGATGGAAGTTCTGACCGTTCAGTCCGACCACGTACTCATTGCGCTGCCGCCAGTCGCCCTGGTTCGCCGAGAAGTACACGACGCCCTGCTTGGCATCAACGGCGTCGAGGCTTTCGACCTCCCAGTCGCCGTGAGTAAGCTGCGCTTCCATTTTGGCGGGAGCGCTCAATGGATCTTTCTTGTCGAAGCGATAGAGATAAATGTGATTGTGACCGTCTCGCCAACTGGTCCACAGATAGCCATCGCCGGAATCGAGGAGGACGAAATCGACTTCAGGGTGCATGTCGATCCAGGCGTCGCTGTTCTCTGACATCATGAGCTGCGATTTGCCGTTGTTGGCGTCGACGAAGTATAGGTCCAGCCGGTCCTGGACGCGATTCAGAACCATCGCCCACAACAGGCCATCGCGCACCCAGCCGAAGCGGGGAACGAGCACATTGGGATCATTGCCCAGGGGCAGCGAGCCGTTTTCGGTCTTTACCGTGATCCACTTAGTCTTGCCGCTGCCACCTGTGCTCACCACGCCCAGGCGAACGCCGGGATTGGGATCGCCGGGCTGAGGATACTTTTCCTGGTCGACGGTGGGATGCGTGGGAATCCAGTCGGTGATGGGATAGGTCGGTACTTCCACTTCGTCCATCTGCAGGAATGCGATCTGCTTGCCATTTGGCGACCAGAAATAATTGCTTCGGCTATACAGCTCTTCCTCGTAGACCCAGTCGACTTCGCCGTCGAGAAGGTTATCGCTGCCGTCCCTGGTAAGTTGGCGCTCGCTGTCATGGCCCAGAGAGTGCACATAAATGTTGTGCTTGCGAATATAGGAAACCTCGCTGCCGTCGGGAGAAAACTTCGGATCGACGCTATCGCCGGAGTTCGAAGTAACCTGTACCGCGGTGCCGGTATCCAGGCTATAGAACCAGAGCTGGCCCATGGAATCGAACAGCAGATGCTTTGAGTCGGGCGCCCAGTGATAGGCCGCTAACGAGTAGCGCTGCGCCGCTTCTTTCTTACGTTCGTCCTGGATGGAACTTGCAGGCGGAGCCAGCGCCGCCAGCTTGCCGCTGGCCACCAGCACGGCCGATTTGCCGGTAGCAACATCGACGTAGTAAAGCTCGCCCTGTTCACCGGTATCGTCGCGCTGCACGAAGGAAACCTTGGTGCCGTCAGGACTCCACTTCACGCTCTCCGGTCCGCGGCCCAGGATGCCGCCGGGCTGAAAGATGTCTTCAATGGTCAATTCCTTCTGACCCGGTGTGGCTGGAGCGGAAGAGGCTTCAGTTTGCGCGATTAAGACGGAACAGGAGAAGGTGAGCAGGAAACAAACAGCCAAACGAACTTTCACGGCGGCTCCGGTAGAAAGATATTGCTGGGTGAAAGCTTATATTACAGCGCGGGACGAGCCACGGCAGCCCGCATGAGGCAGGGGTGGTGAAAGGAGAATGACCGCCCGGCTAGTGCGCCATCTGGTAGATGCGCAGCAATTCGACCAGCACGACGAAGATGCCGACGCCGAAGTAGAGGTTGTGCGCCGTCTCGGTGCTAAGGGCCGCCGGCAGCGGCACACCCTTCTCTCGAAACGTCAGCACAAGGGAGCGTTCTCGCTCCATGATGTAATCAGCGATCCGGCGATGACACGCCGCGATCATCAGGCCAAGTAGAAGTCGCGCAATTTCAATTGCCATAGCGCAATCCTAAGGCGGATTGGGAGGGTCACTCAATAAGCCGAAAACCTTAACTCTGGCCTGCATCCGGCAGCAGAACGGCACTGTATGGGTCGATCTCGCCGGTTCCGCACCTCAGATTCCGGCGAACCGGGAAAATGCAGGTGGGCTTTTGAGCCTTTCCCGGGCCGGAGGGTCCAGTCTTTGCGTGCTAGAATCCAAGCAGTCCCCCGATGAATCCAGACGTGCAAAAACTGATCGACCTGCAACAGGTCGATGCCCGTGCAGCGGTGCTCCGAGCGGAAGTGGCCGCCCTGCCCAAAGAAGTGGCGCTAATCGAGGCCAAGCTGGCCGATTCGAAAGCGGCCGTCGAAAAGGCGCAGGCCGCGATCAAGGCCGATGACACCACCCGCCGCAAACACGAATCCGACATTAAAGATCAGCAGGAAAAGATCAGCAAGTATCGCGATCAGTCGCTCAAGGTCAAGACTAACCAGGAGTACAAGGCGCTGCTCAGCGAGATCGAGCACGCCGAAGCCGAAATCCAGAAACTGGAAGACAAGATCCTGGAGATCATGGTGGCTGCTGACGCTCGCAAGGAGACGCTGAAACAAGCCGAGGCGGCGCTCAAGTCTGATACCGCGGAGAACGAGAGAGAGAAAGAGCATGCCCGGCAGCAGACCGCCGAAGACGAAAAGGAGTTGGCGGAACTGAATGCTCAGCGCAAGGAGCTTCGCTCCGGCATTTCCGAGGAGCCGCTCACTCACTATGATCGCGTGCTGAAGCTGCGCGGCTCGGCCCTGGCTCCCGTACATGAAGACGAAAGCTGTTCGGCGTGCCGGGTTCGTCTGCGTCCGCAAGTTTTTCAGGACGTGATGGGCAATGAGCAGTTCGTCACCTGCTTCTACTGCAACCGCATTCTGTACTTCGTTCCTCCTCCGCCCAAGGAAGAGGAAGCCGCGGCGGCAGGCGCATCTAAGACCTCGCCTGAAAAGCAGGAAAGCGTCCCCTCCGACGAAGCTGCTACCCCGTAGCTTCTTCCTCTCCGGCAATTCGAAAACCCGGCCAGAACCCACTCTATCCCCCTCAAGCAGCTATCGCCTTGCCTGCTCATTTAGCATATCGGCAGACAGCGGCGTCAGAAGGCCGCGGTTTGAGCAGAAGGAGAAGCGATGTCGGCTCCTGATACCTCGATCGTCACACTGAAGCAGTTGCTGGAATCGCGTGCTGCCAACTGGCGGACCAGCGGAGCGAACGTCGATGTCGCCGGTCTTGAAGCGGAGTTGCGCAAGACGATCGCTGGAGAGGTGCGCTTCGACGCGAGTAGCAACGCGATGTACGCGGCCGACGCTTCCAATTATCGCCAAGTCCCCATTGGCGTGGTGATTCCACGATCGAAAGAAGACGTCGTACAGGCAGTTGCCGCCGCTCGGAAGTTTGGTGCTCCACTGCTATCCCGCGGTACAGGCACGAGCCTGGCGGGACAATGTTGCAATATTGCCGTGGTTATCGACTGGTCGAAGTACATGCACGGCGTCCTTGAGATCAACACGTCGGAGCGCTGGGCCCGTGTGCTGCCCGGCACCGTCTGCGACGAGTTGCGCGACGCTGCTATGAAGGTCAGCGAGCGCCGGCTGACCTGGGGACCGGATCCAGCCACACACGCCTATTGCACCCTTGGCGGCATGCTCGGCAACAACTCCTGCGGCGCGCATTCGCAAATGTCGGGCAAGACCGACAACAACATCGAGGAGCTGGAAATATTGTTGTACGACGGTACTCGCATGACTGTCGGGTGGATGGCGGAAGCTGACTGGGAATCGAAGATGCGCCAGGCCGGCCGCGAGGGTGAGATCTATCGTTATCTGCGTTCGCTGCGCGATCACTACGCTGACCTGGTGCGCAAGAACTACCCGGTCCTTCCGCGTCGTGTTTCCGGTTACAACCTCGATCAGCTCATTCCGGGCAAGGACGGTCGTCTCAACATTGCCCGGGCCCTCGTCGGGAGTGAAGGCACACTGGTTACGATTCTGGAGGCGAAATGCACCCTCATCGACGCCAGAGCTCAACGTGTGCTTCTCCTGCTGGGATATCCCGACATGTATGAAGCTGCGGACCACGTGATGGACATCACCCCGTTCCAACCCACGGCGCTTGAGGGCATCGATGATCACGTGTATCGCAACGTTGAGAAAAAGGGCGGTCCGAATTGCCAGTATCTTCGATTGTTTCCTGAAGGCAAGGGCTGGCTGATCGCCGAATTTGGAGCCGAGAAGAAGAGCGACGCGATCGCTGCTGCGCGCCAGGTAATGGAGCGATTGCAGCAGCAGCCGGGTGCGCCAAACATGAAGCTCCACACCGAAACTTTGGACATGCAGCACGTCTGGAGCGTGCGCGAGTCAGGTCTTGGGGCGAGTTCGTTTGTGCCGGGTGAGCGGCCCGCGTGGCCGGGCTGGGAAGACTCAGCGGTTCCGCCCGAGAAGCTCGGTGGCTACCTGCGCGATATGCGCGATCTGTTCGCCAGGTATGACTACCACGCTGCGATGTACGGCCACTTCGGACATGGTTGTGTGCATTGCCGGATTGACTTCGATCTGGCCAGCGAGCCGGGAATTCGCACCTTCAATTTGTTCATGGAAGAGGCGACCGACCTGTGCGTGAAATATGGCGGCAGCCTGAGCGGGGAGCACGGCGACGGGCAAAGCCACAGCGAGTTTCTGTACAAGATGTTTGGCGAAGAGCTGGTTCAGGCCTTTCGGGAGTTTAAGTCCATCTGGGATCCGGCCTGGAAGATGAATCCGGGGAAGGTGGTCGATGCCTATCGCATGGATGAAAATCTGCGGCTGGGAGCCAACTACAGCCCCTGGGAGCCGCCGACCCACTTCCAATGGCCGCAGGACGACGGACGTTTTTCTCATGCCGCGTTGAGATGTGTAGGTGTCGGGAAGTGCCGGCGGGCGAACGGACAGAGTCCGGAAGACAACACCATGTGTCCCAGCTTCATGGTGACCCACGAGGAGAAGCACACCACACGCGGACGAGCCCGCCACCTCTGGGAGATGTTGAACGGCAACGTCATCGAGAATGGCTGGCGTGACGAGCGCGTCAAAGAAACGCTTGACCTGTGTCTAGCGTGCAAGGGCTGCAAGGGGGATTGTCCCGTCAATGTAGACATGGCTACCTACAAAGCCGAGTTCCTCTCGCATTACTGGGAGGGACGGCTGCGGCCGCGCTACGCCTATGCCTTCGGGTTCATCGACCAGTGGTCTCGGCTGGCGGCCATCGCGCCGGGATTTGTGAATCTGCTTACGCAGCTCCCCGTATTGGGTACGCTTGCCAAGAAGCTTGCGGGTATTCCCATGCAGAGAGACATTCCGCAATTTGCGCCCGAGACCTTCAAACACTGGTTCGGAAGACGAGAGCGGTGCAACCCTCAGGGCGCTAAGGTCATTTTGTGGGCGGATACATTTAACAACCACTTCCTCCCGGAAACCGCGCAGGCCGCCGTCGAGGTGCTGGAACATTTTGGCTACCAGGTACACGTGCCGGCGCAACATCTTTGTTGCGGGCGTCCCCTGTACGATTACGGATTTCTTGACCAGGCCCGGCGCTACCTTCAGAAGGTGCTGACCGTGCTCGCCCACGAGATTGACGCCGGCACTCCGATCGTTGTGCTTGAGCCGAGTTGCTGCTCGGTATTTCGCGACGAGCTGAACGGGCTCATGCCGGAGAATGAGCGTGCCCATCGTCTCGCAGAAAATACGTTTCTGCTCTCCGAGTTCCTGGAGAAGAAGGTCGAAGACTATGATCCCCTGCAATTACCGCGCAAAGCTCTGGTGCAGGGGCACTGCCATCACAAGTCAATCATGCGCTTCTACGATGAAGAAGCGGTGATGAAGAAGATGGGGCTCGACTGCAGGATCTTGGACTCTGGGTGCTGTGGCATGGCCGGATCGTTCGGCTTCGAAGCGGAGAAGTATGAAATTTCCATGCAGATCGGCGAACGCGGCTTGCTGCCTGCCGTGCGCACGGCGGATCCATCAACCCTGCTAATCGCCGATGGCTTCAGTTGCAGAGAGCAGATTGCTCAGGCCAGCGATCGGCACGCATTGCACTTGGCGGAGGTTATGGCGCTTGCACTGCGAGGTGGAAATTCTGACAGCGGCGAGCCGCATCCGGAGACCCAGTTTGTTCAGCCGAGGATTGCCGCGCAAAAGCGCTCCATCCGACGGGCAGGCCTGGCGACGTTGATAGGTGCTGCTGCTGTAGCCGGAGCATGGTGGTGGACGCGCAAACGTTAGTTGCAGCCATCCCCAACCTTCTTCATGAACGTGTCTGCTCTGTCTTCGAGCGGAGCGAAGATCTGATCTGCACGCATGAAGCTCAACTCATTGCGACTTGCCGGCCGGATGATGCACCGGCGGCTTGGAAGTTTTAGGCGCGGTCTTGGGATGCGCGTCGTCTGCAATCTGCTGAGCCACGCGATCCGACTCCAGCGTGAAGGTTGCCGTGACCGCATCCACCCCAAACTGGTTAGCGTCCGCCGCGAGCGGGACGTCCTTCAACTCAGGTGCGGGCTTTCCCACCTTATACATTGTGATCAAAGTCAAAGCCTGGTACTTGGCAGGGTCCAGCGTCACTCCCTTGGGTACAGACGATGAGGGAAGGCCACCGCTTCCGGGGTCCTTCAACAGCGTTGGAACTGTGTACACGAAGTAGTCGCATTGTTTCGCGCGGGCTTCGCTCTCCACGTCCTGCAGCGGTCCCGAAGCAGTGAGAGCTACCACGTCAAGCTGATGACGGCCAAACTCGCTCACCAGGTCGAGCTGCAAACTGTCGGTAGGCAACGACTGTCCGGTAGCATCCTTAATTCCGACCAGGCCCACGCGAATTACACCTGCTGCTTTAGGAGGAGCGGCTGGCTCAGGAGCGGCCGCGGGTTGCGCAGCAGGCGCCTTTGCCGATGATTCTGCGGCCGGAGAAGCACTCGCCGCCGGAGCGCTGGGGCTGACGTCTGCCGGGTTGGGCACGTTGCAGCCCGGCGGGGCGTCGAACAAAGGCGCATCCAAGGTTGTGTTCGTCAGCTCGATAACCTCGGTCGTGGTTGTGAAGGTTCCCTGCGGCGTGGTCATGGTCATGGTCTGCTTCAGGGGATAGCCCAAAGCGCCGCCACTGCCCTTCATCACGATGCGGTCCGTGCAGCCGCGCTTGCCTCCCATACCGCCGCAAGCCAAGTTCCGGTAGGATTCGTCGCCGCACGAGAAGTTAGCCAGATCGGCATACCAGCCATCCATCTCCATCTTCATGTGTGACTGATTGCAGGCGTCGGGGGTGGACTCCATCATCATGGTGCTTCTGATGTGGCGGGCCTTGTAGCCAAACATCTCCTGGCGCTCTCCGGTATCGGTAGAGGTGCGGGTCATGGTCACGATACCGCCCTTGTGCGAGGCGCCCGTTTCATCCCCATCCACGCCTCTCATGTCAGGCGTCGCGGAGCAGGAAGTTTCGTTCCCGCCGAACGGCGTAACCGTGCAGTGGTCGCCCATGACGCTAACCATTCTCTTCTGATCGCATTGCAGGATCGTGACCACTCCTCCGTGCCCGCCAAAACTCATTTCAGTACGCTCGCGGGAGCCTTTGATGTAGACCGTACTTTCGCTACTGTGGCCCATGACCGTGGTACGGGTCTTGATCTTCAGATCAGCCGAGGCAAATGTTGAGAGGCAGAGGAGAACGAGAATGGAATAAGCTGGCAGGCGCATCAAAAAGCCTCCTGGGTAGAAACCTAACACCCCTTTATCTCAAAACGAAAGCAAAACCAGCAGCTTTCGTCAGAGAGGAGGGTTCGGAATTGGAACTTGGATGCGGAAGCCAAAGCGGCCAACTCGTAAGGAGCAGGGTTGATGCTGGACCTGCAGGATCCCGCAGCAAGAATCAAACATCGACGAGCACTACCGGGAGTTCCGGGCTTGCACCCGTCCTGCCGTCAAGAAGTTAGGGGCCTAAGTTTTCACGATTATGGCTAACATTTCGACGCCTATCGAAATCAAATCCTGCACCTCTCCGTCGCCCAGCGGCATCTGTAACTCATCGCTTTTCTCGGATGGGGTGAGGATTTTGAAAAGCTTTTCCGCAATTCTTCCAGCGGTTCTGGGCCTGGTTGTTTTGTCGAATTCGGGTTGCGGCAAAACGGAAGCAAAACAACCGCCTCCGCACGCGTTGCCGGTCAGCACCAAAACCATTGACCTGGCCCAGGTACCGCAGAGCGACGATTACGTAGCCACGATTAAGTCTCGCCGCTCCGCGACTATCCAGCCGCAGGTGGATGGGTCGCTGACGCGCATCCTGGTGAAATCGGGCGACCATGTTCGTGCCGGCCAGTTGTTGATGACGATCGACCCGCTGAAGCAGCAGGCTACCCTCGATCAGCAGGTAAGCACCGAAGCCCAGAAGAAAGCCGTATATGAATATGCCCAGCGCGAGTTGGACCGGCAGCAGCATCTGTTCGACGCGGGCGTGGCCAGCAAGCAAACCTACGAACAAGCCGTGCAAGCCTATGACAATTCCAAGGCCGACTGGCAATCCGCGAGCGCGGCGCAGCGTCACGCAGCAGCGGCAACTTGCCTACTACAACCTGGTTGCGCCCTTTGCCGGCATTGTCGGCGACATTCCGGTACACATCGGCGACTACGTTTCTCCGCAGACCCTGCTGACCACGGTCGATGAGAATGCCGAACTGGAAGCCTACATTTATGTTCCGACGGAACGGGCAGGCGATGTTCGCATGGGTCTGCCAGTGCAGATTGTGACGACCACCGGCGAGGTCATCGAGAACACCAAGATCGACTTCATCTCGCAACAAGTCGACAACGCAGTTCAGGGCGTTCTGGCAAAGGCTCCCATCCATGAATCTTTAGATCGCTTTCGCACCGAGCAACTGGTGAAGGCGCGAGTCATCTGGAGCACCAGCCCCGCGCCCACCGTTCCGGTGTTGGCGATCACGCGTATCGGTGGACAGCCCTTCGTCTATGTGGCCACGGACGTCAACGGCAGCACGGTGGCTAAGCAGCGTTCGGTAACGCTGGGCGACACCGTCGGAAATGATTACGCGGTTAAGAGCGGACTGAAGCCAGGCGAGAAAGTGATTATCTCCGGTACCCAATTTCTCATCGACGGAACGCCGGTACAGCCGACCAGCTAGTTCGAACCGAACCTTTCATCCCGGGCCCACGGGTGCGGGAGAAGTCGAGAGCCACATTGGTTAATTTCTTCATTAAGCGGCCCATTTTTGCGACCGTTTGCGCCCTGTTGATCATCCTGGCGGGCGCCGTTTGCATTCCCACGTTGCCGGTCTCGCTCTACCCGAATCTGGCGCCGCCGCAGGTTACCGTCACCAGCAACTACGTTGGTGCGAACGCGCAGGTGGTGGAGTCGGCGGTAACCATTCCGCTGGAGCAGCAGATCAACGGTGTCGAGGGCATGCACTACATCACCTCGACCAGCTCCAACGACGGCACCAGTGCGATCAATGTAACCTTCCGCACCGGCTACGATCTGAACATCGCAGCAGTTGACGTGCAGAACCGCGTCGCGACCGCTCAGGGCCGCTTGCCGCAGGAGATCAAGAACACCGGCGTCACGATTACGAAGGCGAATCCGAACTTCGTATTTGCCGCCGGATTCTATTCGCCCGACAACAGCCTTTCGATCCAGTACATCTCGAATTACCTGGATGTATACGTCAAAGACGCGCTGAAGCGCATACCGGGCGTGGGCGATGTAGTCATCTTCGGAGAGCGCAAGTACGCCATGCGCATCTGGCTCGATCCCACGAAGCTGGCAGCGCGACAGTTGACCGCTGCCGACGTGGTGGCTGCGCTGCAGGAGCAGAACGTCGAGATTCCCGCAGGTCAACTGGGACGTCCACCGGCCGATCCCAAGCAGAACTTCCAGGTCACTTTGCGCGTGGTAGGGCGACTTTCCGACCCATTGCAGTTCGAAAACATCATCATCAAGAACACCAAGAACAGCATTGTTCAGCTGAAGGATGTTGGGCGGGCCGAGATTGGCGCCGAAACTTACGACACCAACCTTCTGTACAGCGGACACGAAGCCATTGGTGTTGGCGTGCAGCAGTTGTCGAACGCTAATGCGCTGGCAGTCGACAAGGCGGCGCGGGCTGCGTTGGCGGAGCTGTCGAAGTCGTTTCCTCCCGGCATCAAGTACGTCATTGCGTTCGATACCACGACCGTTGTGGGTGACTCGGTCCGGGAAGTGGTGACTACGCTGGAAGAGGCGGTCCTGATCGTCATCATCGTGATCTTCCTGTTCCTGCTGGATTGGCGCGCTACCATTATTCCGGCTGTCACCATCCCGGTCTCGCTGATTGGCACGTTCGCCTTCATCAAGATCTTCGATTTCTCCATCAATTCACTGACTCTGTTCGGGATCACACTGGCCACAGGTCTGGTGGTGGACGATGCCATCGTCGTCATCGAGAATGCACAGCGCCATATCAACGAGGACAAGACGGACTCGCATACCGCAACTTCGGTGGCGATGGCCGAGGTGTCCAGCGCCGTCATCGCAACCTCGCTGGTGCTGATTTCGGTGTTCGTGCCGGTATCGTTCTTCCCGGGCACGACTGGAATTCTCTACAAGCAGTTTTCGCTGACCATCGCGTTTGCTATTGCGATTTCGCTGTTCAATGCACTTACGCTATCTCCAGCGCTGGCGGCGATTCTGCTGCGAAACGAAGAGCACAAATACTCACTGCTTCGACTGGACACACATTCGACCGCTGTCCCGCGGCTACCGCAAGTTTGCGCACGGCATCGATGGCGCCATTCACGGCCTGGGTCGCGGCTACGGCAGCTTCATTTCCGGTGGTCTTGCGTTTCCGCTACGCGGTTATTGTCCTGTTCCTTGTGGGACTGGCCCTCACCGGTTACATGTACCTGCACGTTCCCACCGGGTTCGTTCCGCAGGAAGATCAGAACTATTTCATCGTGGTAGTGCAGGCGCCCCCCGGGGCGTCGCTGTCTTACACAACCAACATCGCCAAGCAGGCGGAACAAATTCTGCGTGCCGATCCCGACGTCTTCGGCACCTTTGCGGTTCCGGGATTCTCGCTTTCCGGAGGCAGTTCGCCGAACTACGGACTGGTCTTTGCTCCACTGAAGACCGATTGATGAGCGCAAGGCAAAGGGACACGCCGCCAGTGACATCGTGGCTCGCGTCTCGCCGAAGCTGTTTGGCATACCGGGCGCGATCGTCGTCGCCTTCGAGCCGCCGGCAATCAACGGTATCGGCAGCTTCGGTGGATTCCAGTTCCAATTGCAGGACCTGGGACGCAACACGCTCGAAGATCTGGATACTGTGGCACACCAGATTGTCGCCTCCAGCCGGCAGCGTTCGGACCTGACCGGATTGTTCACCAGCTACACCGCAAACGATCCGCAGCAGCTGGTACAGATTGATCGCGAAAAAGCTAAAGCCATTGGCGTGCCGCTCAGCCAGGTGACCCAGGCGTTGGGCGTCTACATGGGCTCGCAGTACGTCAACGACTTCGACTTCAACAATCGTTCGTATCGCGTGTATGTGCAGGCGGATCAGCCGTTCCGCATGAACTCGCGCGACCTGCGGCAATACTATGTGCGCTCGGATAGCGGCGGCCTGGTGCCGCTCGACAACATTGTTTCGTTGAAGGAGAGCTCCGGGCCGCAGGTCATCAATCACTTCAACCTTTTCCGCTCGGCGGAAATCGATGGCGCTGCTGCTCCCGGTTACAGCTCGGGCCAAGGATTGAAGGCGATGGAGGAACTGGCGAAGCAGCACATGCTGCAAGGCATGTCGTACAGCTGGTCGGGGCTGGCGCTGGAAGAAGTGGAAGCCAGCGGCAAGGCGATCATCATCTTCGGACTGGGCCTGCTGGTGGTCTATCTGACCTTGTCGGCACAGTACGAGAGTTTCGCGCTGCCCTTCATCATTCTTTCTGGCTGTACCCATGGCGGTACTGGGCGCGCTGCTGTTCGTTTCGCTGCGCGGGCTGATCGACGACGTCTACGTTCAAATCGGATTGGTGTTGCTGATTGGTCTGTCGGCGAAGAACTCGATCCTGATCGTAGAGTTTGCCGAGCAGCTGATCGAGCGCGGCCGCTCGATCACCGATGCTGCGATCGAGGCTGCCGAACTGCGGTTGCGGCCGATCCTGATGACCTCGTTTGCCTTCATCCTGGGCGTGTTGCCGCTCTATTTTGCCAGCGGCGCCGGCAAGATCGGACGCCACTCCGTGGGAACTGCGATTGTCGGAGGCATGTTGTTCTCCACGGTTCTGAACCTCATCTTCATCCCGGTGCTGTACGTCATTCTGAAGACGTGGCTAACGGCGTTTTCCAGCAAAGCGAAGGAAGAAGAACGGGATCTGGAGGATGTCGCTGCCTAAGGAAGCCGTGCTCCAAGTGTCAGGACTGATTTCTATGTGCGCGCCTCTTCAAGCTGTTCCTGGCGGAGGCGCGCACATGGTTTCCTGATGGTCGGAAATCCTTCCGTTGCTATTTCTGCGCCGGCACGAACTGCTCCATCACCGCCTGGCGCATCAGATCCGGCGGCAGCAGACCCTGAGCCAGGATGAAATCGTGAAATTTCTTCTGATCGAATTTCACTCCTTTTGCGGATAGCGCCTTCTCCGTGTCTTCGCGCAAGTCAATCAGCTTGGTATAGCCGTAAAAGTAGCTGTTGGCCTGGCCGGGCGCCCGGTAGGTATAACGCTCCACTTCCTCTTCGGCAAAAGCGTGCGACGACACCACGTCGTCCTGCAGCACGCGATAGGCATCGGCAGTCGTGATCTTTCCGCTCTGCAGCTCCGGATCGAGAAATGCCCGCGCCGCTCGCAGCAGGCGATAGTCCAGCGACACCAATTGCCCCTCCAACGGCATGTAAGGCTTGATCAGGTATTCGGAGTAGAGTCCCCAGCCTTCGACATTCGTGCTGTTGAAGGCGAAGCGCACGCGCGCCAGCGAGACTCCATGCTCCAGCATCGAGTCGAACTGCAACTCATGTCCGGGACGGGCTTCGTGCGCGGTAAGCGTCCAGGCCGCCGCATCGAAGGTGAAGTCATCATATTTCTCGGACGCCGGCTGGCCGGGAGCGGCGGGAATATTCAGCGGCAACACGAACACGCCCTTCTGTCCGGTGTTATGCAGGAACGGCGGAGGCTGCATGTGCGGCGCGGGCTGTTGCGCGGTCTCCGCGGCTGTGGCAATGCGAATCTTCGCCGGCCGATCCGGCAAGGTCACGATCTGCTGCTCGACGATGATCTTTTCGATCTGCTTCAGGCGGTCTTCGTAGAACGGCAGAATGGCGTCGCCGACCAATTGCTTCTTCTTCAACTCGCGCATCACGTCGCGATAGTCGCTGGAGGGAAGGTTGCGCTGTTTCGCAATCTGGGCGGCGATTCCCTTCATCTCGCCCTGTATCTCGATAAACGCCTGGTGCGCCATCGCTGCAATCTGCTCCGGCGGAATATCGATGCCGTAGCTCTGCAGGTCGAGCGCGTACTCCTCGGGCGGCAGACGGAAATCGGTGCGCGCCTTGGGCAGAACGCGTGGTCTGCACCCAGGCGTCGTAGTCGGCCAACTGCTTCTTCAGCGTGGCGTAGGGTTCCTGCCAGCCGGTCAGCTTGTACTTCTCCATCAACGTCGCAATGCCATCGACATAGTTGGAATTGCGTCCCATCTCGGTTTCGATCTCGACCTTCGCCGGATACATCACGCCCGGCTTGGCCATCTGCTCCATCGACGCGCTGCTTCAGGATCTCGGTGAGCGGCTTGTAGCCCGGCTCCAGGCCGGCATACTCGCGGATCCGCATCACCGCCGCGGGCCGGCGCTCGGTCGGGCGTCTGCTCATCCAGCAGGATGTGCAGCCCGCCAAACACCGCACCGCTGGCATTGAAGTAGGGCACTTCATGCGCGCGAGCGTAGTCCTGCTGTTTGAAGTCGAGCTGGACCCGGTCGATCATGATCTGCAGGTCTTCGGCAACTTGGCTCGGCTGCTTCTCCGCGGCCGCCGCCTTCAGCTTCAGCAGTACGGCTTCCGTCTGCTGCCGCTGCTGGTCTTCATCGGCCAGGGTCGGCTGCCCACACTTTGTTGTCGTACTGGCTCAGGCCCTGCTGCGACCCAGCTTCGGGATGGTGCGCAAACGAGACATCGGTCAGCAGCTTGGCGTAACCGTTGCTGATCGTGATCCAGTTTTCGGCGGGAGCCGGCGTCGGCGGTTGCGAGGCCTTTGCGGGCTGCGTTTGCGCAGAGGCCACCAAACTTAAGAGTCCAGTCGCGACAAACAAATTCACGATACGGAACACTACTCCTCCTGAGGCTGCGAGCCCGATGATGTCCGTGCAGGGCCGATAGTTCGGAAGCGAGCCTATGGTCTTTTGGGAACTGGCGGAAGCATTGTGAGAGCCGAAGCCGCCTTAAGACCGCAAACAGAGAACTTAGCACACTCAACAATATTGGTCTTTTAGTAGGGGACGAAAGGCGGGAAACCGGTTTCCGAAACCATCTCAGCGCCGAAACGTTGGTGAAGCGCAAAAATCCGGAGGCCTGCTTAGGTAGGGGAGCAGGTCTCCGGGGTTGAGGAGAAATAGGTTGAAAGAAAGTCCCGAGTCACATAACGCTTAGGATCAGCGAGTGACCGGAGCGACTGGGGAAGTGGTGGCTGCCCGACCCAGGTGAAGCAGAGGTCCTTGACCGTCGGGGAAGTTGCTGGTGCTGAACACAAGGATTCCGCCTTCGTGATCGCCGTCGAAGGGAGTCTTTATATCCGGGCAGCCTGCGCGGGCGGCATCGTTCGGATCGCCGAACCAGATACCCAGGTGACCCATGGCCACCGGCTGGTCCGCAAGCAGAAACGTTTCATCGCTGAAGATGCCGGTATAGTCCGCGACTCCGTTACCTTTCGAGTCGGTGTCGACGTCGCCCTGATACCAGGAAAAGCCAAACGGCCGGCTCGAATGCTGGGTGACGAAGACCGTGAATTCGTTATTCGGGGTGAGGCCGAAGACCTCCAAATGCAGCTTCTGAACCGGTCCCAGGTCGCTAACCGTGACGCGAGCGCTAGCCGTGGCGGGCAGACAAGTGACCCCTGGGGCCAGCGCCAAGTTGAAAGTGTTGGTGTCGGCCGCGAATGCCTGGGGCGACGATACCAACATGGTTACCGTCGCCAACACCGCAGCCCAGAGTGCTTTCTTCATTATTGTTCCTCCTTGCTATTACTCCATCGGATTGTGGGAAGCTTGTTTTTCTTCCCACACCTGATCAATCGGAATTAGCAGGAGGAATACGACAACGTAGAACTACAAGGTGACGGTCTGCTCTGCCGCGGTGATGAAACGCGGTCAGCTCAGAAGTTTCTTTGCACTCAGGGTGTCAGGGTGAGTTGCACCTACGCTGAACTGCAGGTTCTCGAACGCAGCACGCGAACTCTCGCGCGCATCTTCACGCTTGCCTTGGGCGGCGAATGCGCGCGCCAATGCCAGGTAGGCGCGGCCGAGACTACTGGAGAGCGTGCCCGGCTCCATTTTGTCTTGCAGCAGGCTCACGGCCTTGGCAGCATCGGCAACCGCTGCATCAGGTTTGCCCACCTCAAGTTCGATGTTGGAGCGGCGAACCAGAAAGCTGGGAAGATACACGGCCCCTTGTCCGCCGGTTTTGATCGACGCTTCGTCCGTCACTACCGCTTCGTTTGCCAGCTGCCATGCCAGGGTCAAGTTGCCCTGCGCTTCTGCCAGCAGGCTCTTGTCGGATTGGCACACCGCAAGTGCATAGTGTCCCGGAGGCAACGAGCTCCGCATCTTCGGCTCAACTTCCGCCAGGATTGCCGCTGCCCGATCGTACTCATGTTCGTCGCGATAGATTCGTGCCCGTTGCAGATCTGACTGGTTGGCCAGGATCTGGTTGCCGGTGAGAAGAGCTTTCTGATGTGCTCGCTCCGAGTAGTCCTGCGCCTCATGAAGTTTCCCAAGCTCCCGCAGGACGGCGGAATAATTATGCAAAATCTCCGGCAGCACTTCATCTTCTGTCTGATTGGTGCGGCCGATTTCAATCGCACGACGATACGCGTCCTCCGCCTGCAAAGGCCGTCCCGCATCCGACAACATCAGCCCCCAATCGTTGAACAGCTTGACCGCCTTCTGGGTATCGTCGTAGCCCAGGCTGCTCATTCGGGCGGAGGCCCGCCGGAAGGCTGCATCCGATTCACGAAATTGTCCCGTCGTTGCGTAGCCATCCGCCAGCGCGAGCAACAGGTTCAGCTCCTCGACAGGCGAGCGCACCAGTGACTGGTTGAAGGTTCGCTCCGCCGCTTCTGTTCGCAGCAGTGCTTCGTGAGCATCACCATTGCGGTAAGCAATCTCGGAGCCATCGATAAGGCACAACACCCGCGCCGGATCGAACTGCGGATCCGCTGGCAGCTCGTGCAATCCGGATTGAAACAATTCTTCCGCGTGCGCAAGTTCTCCGGCAGGAAGCAACGTCCAGCCTAGTTCGCAGGATGCCTTGGCGCGCGTGGCCACATCCGGAGACTTTGCGGGACAGTTGGTATGCCTGATCGAGCAGGCGGCGCGCCTTCCCATTCTCTTCCTCGCCCGAATATTGGGCACCGATCGAAATCAGCAGCTCGGCGTGGTCGGCGGCGTCATTGTATTGCTCGCGCTCCACAATGTGTTCTTCGCGCTCGAGCAGTTCATGCTTTGTTACCGGCCTGCCGGAAGGAGCGACTTCGCTCAACAGCAGCTGGTTCAGTCCGGTGATGCGTTCCGCGCGAAGCAGTTGGTGCAGGGCAAAGTCCCGTTGTCGCCGGGCCGTGCGAGCCTGGCTCAAGGTAGCGATTGCGCCGGTCACGGAAGCGACCACCGTCAACCCCGCAAGTGCCGCCGCGATGGAATTCCTGCGCACGAACTTGGCGGCTCGATAGCTAATCGTGTCGGGGCGGGCCTTGATGGGCTGGTTGCGCAAATAGCACTGCAGGTCTTCGGCAAGGCGGCGACGGAGGAATAACGTTCCGCAGGCTCCTTCTTCAACGCTTTCAAAAGGATGGTATCCAGATCCCCGCGAAGCGTCCGTCTTAGCTTCTCCGGAGTAGTGGCGCGCAGGGCCGCGCGCTCGACGACTTCAACCCCTTTTCCAACTGGATCCACCGCAACGGATGGGCGCAAAGCTTCCTGCTCCAACACCGCCCGCACCAGCTCTGCGGGAGAGTGAATACTGTCGCCCATGGGATGGCGGCCCGTCAGCAACTCGTAAAGCAGTACGCCCAACGCATAAACATCCGTGACTGTGGTGATGGCTTTTCCTTGCAGTTGCTCAGGAGCTGCGTATCCGGGCGTCATCGGCCGCAGCCCTCCGATGGTCAGCAAGGTCGTTTCTTCCGAGCGCGGTCGTCGGCCAGGAGTTTCGCAATGCCAAAGTCGAGCAGCTTGACCTGGCCATCATTTCGCACCAGGACATTCGAGGGCTTGATGTCACGATGCACGATCAAGCTGGAGTGGGCATGTGAAACCGCCGCCAGAACGTCGAGGAACAAGCGAATGCGGGACGGGACGTCGAGCCTAAGCCGGTCGCAATATTTGTCGAAGTGATCGCCTTCGATGTACTCGAGGACAAGATACGAGTGACCGTCAACCGTGACCCCGGCGTCAATCAACTCGGCGATGTTGGGATGGGACAGCCGAGCGAGGATATTGCCTTCACGCTTAAAGCGATGTTCGGCGCCCATGCCCGACAGGGCGATGTTCAGGAACTTGACGGCGACGCGGCGATCGAAGCGGCCATCGCTCCGTTCCGCGAGCCACACGGTTCCCATGCCGCCGACACCGATTTCTGATAGCAGCGTATAGAGTCCGGCGGTTTGTCCGGCGAAGAACCGGTCGCTCGGGACGAGGGCCGATCCTCCTTCAAGAAATCCCTCGTCAACCAGCAGACGCTGCTGCGCGAGCAGCATCTCCAGATCGCCGGCCAGGTCGGCATCCTTGTGACGCAGTGCTTCCAGCCAGACGGACCGTTCTGCATTCGACATTTTAAGGCTTCGTCGAGGTGCGGACTCAGCAGCCTCCAGCGCTCATGACCTAGCGCCGGCATGATCTGCCCTCCTCGCCGATCTCGTGCGCCAGCTTTGCCCGCAGAAACATGCGCGCTTTGTCCCACTTTCTCTGTACGGTGCGCTCCGACAGCTTCTGCAACGCGGCGATTTCTGCGAACGAGCATCCGCAGAAAAACTTCAGCTCAACAATTTCCGCAAGTTGAGGTTCTGCCTCTGACAATTCGTCCAAGGCATCGCCAATCTGCGAAAGTTCTTTTATATTGCCGGCCTCCTGCCCAAAGTCCGTTGCCAACGGTGCAAACTCATACTCGCCGCCGCGTTTCAAGGCGCTGCGGCTGCGGGCGTGATCGATGATGATTCCGCGCATGACACGAGCCGCATACGCTACGAACCGCGGTTGGTCCTCAAACGCCGCTGCTGGACGCCGGGAGATATCAAGGTAGGCCTCGTGCAGAAGGGTGGTTACACTCAGATTCGAAGGGGCAACTCTGCGCGCCAGTTCCCGGCGCGCCAAGGAATGAAGTTGCCCGTACAAGGTGCTGAACAATACATCCGTGCCGTTCCTCTCAGAACTCTGAGGCACTTCTGACATTTCACTCGGTACCACATTTCCAGTAATGACAGCCGGAATCGCGGCTGACGACATAGTCGATCCCATGACAAACTTTCTCCTCTAAAAGAAACGCAACCGAATCAAAGCGACGTCACCGCCGCATAATGGAGCTGTTTCGGCCAGCTAACAGCGGCGCCTTCAACAGGCACTCTATGCCTCTGAAGAAATGGCAAGTGGCATGGACCGGAACACGCGTTCTGGAATTCCAAAGGAAAATGGGAGCGTTAAATCAACATAAGTTGTTCGACTGAAGGTTTGTGTCAAGCTTTTGTGACAAGCCCGTCACTTTTTCTGTGGTGCTGGTGTGGCGAAGTGCAGTCAGGCGTGACGACAATACACAAGGGAGCCGACCGCCCTCAGGAGGAACGACTTAAATTCCCCAACGTGTCATCTTTCCTTATCGTATTTCGATCTACCCAAATAGACGGGACTGTACGTCAAAAGCTTCAGCGCTTTCGGCCCGTTTTACACATATGTCCTTTTTTGTCCTATTTTCGGCTGCCCCGGTATTTTGGCCGGGAAAACATGGCGATAACATAGGACCAGTGGTCGAAAAGGAGGTTCACAAATGTCCCATGCAACAGCGCTTCTGGTCATCGACGCACAAGAGTCCTTTCGGCATCGGCCTTATTGGAATGACGTCGACGCACCATTGTTTCGTATAAGACTGCAAACACTTATCGAGGGAGCCAAGGCTCAAGGGATTCCGGTAGTGCAGGTATTTCACGTAGAGGAGGATGGAGTTTTTTCTACAGTATCCGGTTATGTAAGAACCATAGAAGGCATCTCGTTCACAGCCGATGCTGTATTTCACAAGCGTAGTCACAGCGCGCTTGTTGGCAGCGGACTGGATGTGTGGCTGGTGAAGAATGGAATTCACCGCTTGATCATCTCAGGGATACGCACCGAACAATGTTGCGAGACCACGACCCGTCACGCCTCCGATCTGGGATATGAAGTTGATTACGTTACGGAAGCCACATTGACATTTCCTATGACGGACGCGAAAGGACGGCAGTGGAGCGTAGAGGAGATCAAGGCTCGGACAGAGCTCGTCCTCGACGAACGTTTCGCGCGCATTGTCACCGTTGAAGAAGCTCTTGCCGGGCAAAAGGCCGAGCTTGTCGGTGAAGGCTGCATTTCGTGATGCGATCGCGATATACAACCCGGAGATAAACGCAGATGGAACGAATAAAGGTTTATGTCGTGCTTCCACCGCGTCTCACCCTGCTCGATATCGCCGGGCCGATGGAAGTTCTGCGACGGGCTAACCTTGAACAGTCGGAGGTAGTTTTTGAAGTGCGTTACGTGGGGGCATCCACAACCATTCTCACTTCGATAGGTTTGCCCGTCACCTCGGTAGAACCTCTGCCCGCAACGCTGCCCGATGAGGCGATGGTGGTTCTGGCCGGCGATGTGGACGACGTGATGGCTTCCGCCGCCGGCGCCGATCCCGGCAGATCAAGGACCGATGCCGCACACCAGGCGAGGATCGTCAGATGGTTGCAAGAAAGGATCAAGCCTGGGCACAAGCTGATCTCGATCTGCTCGGGAGCGCTGATCGCCGCACAAGCCGGGCTGCTCGACGGCTATAGCTGCACCACGCACTACGCCTGCTGCGAGGAGTTGGCGGCCATCGCACCGAAAGCGAAGGTCCTCGAGAATCGACTTTACGTAGAGGACCGCGAGCGCTACTCGAGCGCCGGAATCATGGCTGGGGTGGACTTGATGCTCCATCTCGTCGGCCGCCTCACCAACGAAGCTTGTGCAGCGGCTATCGCTCGCTATCTGGTGGTGTATTTGCGCCGCAGCGGCTCCGACCCTCAATTGTCGCCTTGGCTGGAGGGTCGCAATCACATTCATCCCACGGTCCATCGGGTTCAGGACGCAATCAGCCACGACCCGGCCAAGCCGTGGAACTTGCGTGGGCTCGCACGAATCGCCGGATCCAGTGATCGCCACCTCTCCCGGCTATTCCACGAGCATGCGGGCATGAACATAACCGACTACGTGAATCGGCTCCGCGTGACTCTGGCGCATGAACTCATAAACCAGACGCGCCTCGACATTGAGCACGTAGCCGAACGTGCCGGCTTTCGTTCGAGCCGGCAATTACGCCGAGCCTGGCGCAGGCTTTACGGCACAACTCCGAGAGAAGCGCGGACGCGCTGACCGGGCCTCCCTGACAATAACGGTTTCTGCGGCCGCCGTACTTGCATTAGCGATGGAAAGCTGGAAGCGTTGTTATGCGGCCGCGAACGATGGACTCGATGATAAAGCCCATGCTGTCAATTCCTTAAACCGTAATCCGAAAGTAATTTGACCTTACGGCGAGAGGGAAGTACTTTCTACTCGTCAACACTAGAGGGCGGGGGTGAACCACAATGCGACGTCAGGAACACTGTCTCATTTCAATTTTCGACACTAACTTAGGGACGGCAGCAATTGTCGTTTTCCTGCTGATCCTACTCTCGACGATTATCATGGCCGCTCCCGCTGCCCAGGCGCAGACCTTTTCCGTGCTGCACGAATTTACCAACGGGCCGGATGGCGGCGAACCCTTGGCCGGCCTGAGTATGGATCGGGCCGGAAATTTCTATGGCACGGCCAGCACCGGCGGCAACACGGCCGGGGATTGCGCAGACCGCAATCCAGATGGCTGCGGAACAGTGTTCAAGCTGTCGCGCCGGGGCTCGGACTGGGTTTATACGACGCTCTACACCTTCAGCGGTCCCGACGGCGCGTATCCGCAGACCCGGGTGGTCATTGGCCCGGACGGCAGTCTTTACGGCACGACGGCGGGTGGCGGCAGCGGCGGACAGGGCACGGTCTTCAATTTGCGGCCACCGCCCGTTCCTTGCAAAACCACGTTCTGCCCCTGGAAGGAAACCGTGCTGTATAACTTCCACGGCTCCGATGGAGCGCAGCCCACGTTTGGCGACCTGATCTTCGACGCAGCCGGCAATATCTATGGCACCACTCCGCATGCCGGCAACGGCATGGTGTACAAACTTACCCACGCCAATGGCGTCTGGACGGAGACCATTCTTCACACCTTCCACGGAGGCAACGACGGAGCTGTTCCGTACGCAGGTCTCACCTTTGATCAGTCCGGCAACTTATGGGGAGCGACTTCGCTCGGTGGGACTTATAACGACGGCACGATTTACGAGTTGGTTCCATCGGGAGACGGCTGGACAGAGAACATAGTTCACGATTTCGCCGGGGGACACGGCGGCAACGATGGGGCGAACCCCTATGCCGGCTTAATCGCCGATCAGTCAGGCAATTTCTACGGCGCAACCTTTGGAACTAACGGTACCCCGGTGGTCGTGTACAAGTTGAGCCCGTCCAATGGCAGCTGGATATTCACGGCGTTGCATTCCTTCCAGACCAATCAGGGTGTCATAGGACAGCTGGCCATGGATGCTGCCGGCAGTCTTTACGGAACGGTCTACAGCAATCAACCCGAGGTTTTCAAGCTGTCGCCTTCGAACGGAAGCTGGGCGCTGACGGGCTCCTGGGCCGGCGAGGGAAACAGCCCCTGCGGGAACGTGGTCTTCGACAGCAGCGGCAATTTCTACACCACGACCCAGGGCGGCGGCAATGGTCAGGTTGGTCTGGTCTTTGAGGTAACGCCGTAAGCAGCCGCGCCTGGCCGAGAATTTCGCGCTGCGGCAGGGACGAACTCAGTCGTAGCGCAGCGCCACCATCGGATCGACCATGGACGCGCGTCGTGCTGGAACCAGGTTGGCCAGCAGGGCGACGCCTGCCAGCAGCACGGTGATGCCCGCAAGTGAGATGGGATCGTAAGCGCTGACACTGAAGAGCAGTCCCGACATGAAGTGGGTGAGCCCCAAGGCTGCGACGAAGCCTAGCAGTACTCCACAGAGAGCGAGCGCCATTCCCTGGCGCACCACCAGCTTAAGCACGTCGCTACGTTGCGCTCCCAGCGCCATGCGCACGCCAATCTCGCGTGAGCGCTGGCTGACGAAGTACGCCATTACGCCGTAGATTCCGATGGCTGCCAGCAGCAGCGCAGTGGCGGCGAAGGCTCCCAGTACCTGCATGGCAAACCGGCGTGCGGCCAGCGAGTCGGCAATGACTCCATGCAGGGAGCGCACACCGAAAACGGGCAGATCAGGATCGACTGCCTGAATGGCACGGCGCACCGGCTCGGCCAGCGCATCTGGATCCACCGACGTGCGAATGTAGAACATCATCGGGTTCAGCGGAACCTGCCGCGCCGGCAGAAAAATGTGCGGGGTGTACGGCGCATCCAGGCCGTCGCCGCGAGTGCGTGCGACTACGCCAACGATACGTCGCCAGGGCTGGGTGGGACCGAATTGCGGGAAGCGTATCTGCTTGCCGGTCGGATCTTCATTCGCGAAAAATTTTTCGGCTGCGGTTTCGTCGATCATCGCCACCTTCTCGCCTTTGTCGTCATCGCTGTCGATGAATCCGCGTCCGCGAACGACGGGAGTGCCGATAGTGCGGAACAGATCGGTTGTAACCGAGCCCAGTTCGGCGGTCGGCGCTTCACCGGCGGTTGCAAGCCGTCCCTGCACTTCAAAACTGCGAGCGTTGCGCGTGCCTCCGAAAGGAGTGTTTCCCGCGCCGATACCGACCGCACGCACGCCTGGTAGATCGCTTAGCTGCTGCACAACTTCCTGCAGGAATGCATTACGTTTGGACTGGGTGCGATAAGGATTGTTCTTGGGATCGTTGGGCTCCGGCAGCCACACGTGGGCCGTCACCAGGTTTTCAGCGTTGAAGCCGGGTTGCACCTGCAGAACTTTCCAGAAGCTGCGCAACAGCAGGCCGGCACCGGCCAGCAAGATCAGCGAAAGCGCGAATTCGCAAACCACCAGGCTGGAGAGGAAGCGATGCTGGCGCGTTCCCACGCCCACGCCGCGCGCGCCCTGGTTCAGCTTGTCCATCACGCGCCGGTCCGAAAGCTGGATGGCGGGAACGATTCCGAATAGCAATCCTGTGAGCATCGATACCAGCAGCGCGAACAGCAGGGGCGCCGCATTCAGCCTGATCTCAGAGATTCGTGGCAGGGTGGAAGGCATCAGGCTCAGCAGCAGGCTCTTCAGCCCGAAGCTGACCGGAATGGCCAGCGCGCCGCCGCACAGTGCGAGTACCATGCTTTCCGTCACGGACTGGCGAATCAGCCGCCAACTGCTCGCGCCCAGAGCCTGGCGGACTGCAATCTCGCGATAGCGAGTCACCGAACGAGCCAGCAGCAGGCTGGCGATGTTTACGCATGCAATCAGCAATACAGCGCCCACCGCCGCCAGTAACAACAGCAGCATGAAGCTGGTCTCGCCTACGATATCTACCTGCAGAGGCACAAGCCGCGCTGCCCACCGCGCGTGCGCCGGATAGTCGGTGGGATATTGTGTCTCCAGGTGAGCAGCATAGGCATTCAGCTTCGCCTGCGCCTGCGCTACGGTCAGCCCCGGCCTCAGTCGGGCGATCGCGCCGGGAATGAATCTCTGGGTGCGAACCGGAGGCTTGGGAAAGGGGTCGGCGGCAAAGCCGGCAGCAATCCACACTTCCACATCCTGATGCAGGGTATTGCCGGGATGGTGAAATTCCGGCGGCATCACACCGATGATGGTGTACAGATCCATGTCGAGCCGGAAGCTCTTGCCGATTACGCTGGGATCGCCGCCGAACATCTTGTGCCACAGGCTGTCGCTGATGACCGCGCCTTCACAGAAGCCTTCGCGCGAATCGCCGGCATTGAAGACGCGCCCCAGCTGCGGCCGGGCGTTGAGCAGCGAGAAGAAATTTGTGCTTACGGCATTGGCTTCGACGCGCCACGGTTTTTCGCGGCCGGTGATGTTGGCATCGATCGGCCAAACCGCCGAAATGTCATCGAAAACGCCGGAGTTCCGTTGCATGTCCTGAAGCTCCGGTTGCGAGATACCAATGTCCACCAGATTGAGCCCGGGCATGTCCATCTTGACGGCCACCAACTGCTCAGGATGGGAGAACGGGAGCGGCCGCAGCAGGACGGCATCCACCACGGAGAATAGCGCCGTGTTCGCGCCCACTCCCAGCGCCAGCGTGAGCACCACAACCGCTGTGAGCCCGCGATTTTTGCCCAGCAAGCGTAGGCCGTAACGAATGTCTTGCAGCAACATGGCCATGCCTCACCCCCAACTTTCCGTTCGACGCGACAGGGCGAATAGTAGTAGTGGAGCAATTTGTCCGCCGCCTGCACATGAGCCTAATGACTGTTGGAGTGAGGCGAACTGCGCCAGCGAGGGGATATCGGCCGGCAGGATGTTCGGTAACGTCGAGAACTGTTCAAAAATGAACGCTGACCCGCCGATCTCTCACGGAACGTGTCTGCGTGTTCTGCGCAAGGATCGTCGCGCGATTTCAAATTGAGGCACTTCCGTATAGCTTCATGCCCGCAGGTGCCATGAGGAAGCAGCCGGGCGAACAGGGTGATTGAAAAACGCGGCGCTGCGAGGTTTGCCTTAGAAAAACCTTTTCTTAAACTGCTCGTGCCTTTGGCGCGCCTGATCCGTCAGAACCTGGAATTCCGGTTCAGCGTGCAGGCTTTGCAGCAGAGGATCGCGCACCAGGTAGGGATAACAAAAGAACCCTCCTCCGATGCTATGACGCAACATGTGAAGCGCCGAAGGTTTGTCGCCTAGAACCGCATACGCTTGAGCCACCTTGTACATGCCTTCAGGATCGCTGACGCCGCGTTCTTCGATCTTTGCTTCGGTGGCATCCAGCAATTTTCTTGCCGTCGGCGTTTTCATGATGGATGGAATAGCTCAAGGCCTTTCCCACGGCAGCGGGAAGCAGAGAAGCGTCCTTCTCAAAAGCCCGGTCGAAGTCGCGGGCTGCCATTTCGCGATTGTCCATGTAATACTCGGCCAAGCCGCGATAGAAGAGGATATAAACGGAATCGTTCGCCGGCAGGCTCTGCAGGAATTTCTCGTAGTCTCCCAAATATAGATAACTGTTCATGGCCGAACTGCTGATCTTGACCTCGGGATTGTTGGCGCGCGCTCGTTCGCACTCCTGCACGGATTCCTGCAGCATACCCGCGAAGCGGTAAGCGTAACCAAGCTCCCAGTGGGCCTCGGCATTGTTGGGATTTTCCTGCACAACCGCGCGCAACATCGGGACAGCCTGTTCAACGCGGCCAGTATCCGTCAGCAAGTTGGCCATGTAGATACGGGCTTCGGCCAGTGCAGGATTCAGCGCGATCGCCTTCTCATAGGCAGCCTGAGCTTTTCCGTATTGCTCCTGACCGCCAAACAGCAACGAGGCGCTGGTGGTGTAGGCGCGCCCAAGTTGCGCCCAAGCCGGCGCGTAATTCGGTTCCAGGCTGGTGGCTTTCTCCAGCATCTCGATGGCCTGCGAGAATTCATTCAAAGAGTAAAGATCGATGCCGCGAAGATAATCTTCATACGCGGCCGTGCTAATCGGCTTTTCGGGCTTCAGACTAGCGGCTTCGGCCGGCGACAGGTTCAACTCCAATTGATTGATGATCTGCTGCGCGACTCGATCCTGAACCGTCAGGAGCTTGTCATACTTCAGGTCCAGAGCCTCGCGCCACAGAATCTTGTCGGCTTTCACATCGATCAGCTGGGTGGTAATCCGCAGGGTGTCGCCGTCTCGAATAAACGTACCGGTAAGCAGCGTATCGACTTTCAAATCCGCGGCCACCGTCTTGGGATCGACCACGCGATCGCGATACCTGTCTACGGAATACGAGGGGCGGACGACCAGCGAATTGACGTAGTCCAGCTTGGTGATGATTTCATCGGCCAGCGAAAACCCCAGGAAGTCTGTCTGCGGATCTCCATTGAGATTGCGGAAAGGTAAGAATGGCCAAGCTTCGCGGACCCTTTGGCAGCTGCGCCTGCTGGTATTTCTTCATGCCAAAGTAACCAGCCACCGCAACCACGACCAGCAAGAGCATCGTCCACCACATCCACGGCGTTGCGCGAGGTGGGGCGCCAGTTAGAGCGCTTAGCGGAGCGGCGGGGGTTGGGGTGAGCTCGTTTTTTGGCTGAGAGCGGGGAGTCTCCTGGAGCTTGGACTTGGAACGCCATTTCGCCGCTTTAAGTTCTGCAGGTCTGTGAGCAATTCTTGAGCCGACTGGTATCTGACTCTCACAGTCCTTACGCAGCGATTTTGCAATAATGTGCCCGACCTCCGGCGGCGTCTCCGGTGCAAACTTCGTAGGGGGCGCGGGCTCATCTTTCAGGATGCCGGCAATGACGTCGCTGGTCGTCAAACCATTAAAGGCAACGGCACCTGTGATCATTTCGTAGAGAACCGAGCCCAGGCTGAAGAGATCGCTGCGAGCATCAACATGCAAGCCGCGCGCCTGCTCCGGCGACATATACCTGGGAGTGCCGTGCACGACTCCGGGCTCCGTCGTCTGCACCGCCACCACACCTCCGGTGGAGCGCCGGGTCACGGCACCCAGCCGGCCAACCTCCAGTTTGGCGATTCCGAAATCCAGTACTTTGACGATGCCGTCGCTACGAACAATCACGTTCTCCGGCTTGATGTCGCGATGCACAATGCCCGACGCATGAGCCGCCGCAAGCGCGCTTGCCATCTGGATGGCGATGTCGATCGCTTCCTTCAATTCCAGAGCCGCCCTTGCCGATTTTTTGGCGCAGCGTGGCCGCCATCCACGAATTCGGAGGCAATGAAGTTGAACCCATCCGCCTGCCCGAATTCATAGATGGTAAGGATGTTGGGGTGGTTCAGCGCCGAAGCCGCCAGCGCTTCCTGTTCGAAGCGAAGCAAGCCGCGTTGGTCGGTGATCAGATCGGGCAGCAGGAGTTTCACCGCAACCTTGCGCCGGAGCCGGGTGTCCTCGGCCAGGTAAACTTCGCCCATGCCTCCGCCGCCTAAAAAAGAAACAACTTTGTAATGGGCCAGTAATGTGCCGGGAGAGATCTTGACCCGGTTTCGGATCGTGCCCAGACCTGCCGTCGGCTGATCGGCACGTCCCTCGGCTTTCATGCTGTGCGCCACTTCGGACACGGCCTGCGGCAGGAAGTCGATCGACTCTTCGGCGGATTGCAGAAGCGACTGCACTTCCTTTAGCAGTTCTGAATCGGAGCCACAGGCTTGCCGGAGAAAGGCGTCGCGATCCGTCGGCGCGAGCTCGAGCGCTGCGTGAAACAGTTCTTCGGTCCGTCGCCAGCGATCGGCAGTATCCATACCAATCTCTATGACTGGCTCTGCGCCAGTTCGCGATGCAACCAGGCTTTAGCTAACTTCAGTTCGCGGTGGACGGTTGCGGGAGAGATGTCGAGTGCCGCGGCAGCTTCGTCATAGGTCATGCCGCCAAAGAACAAGAGTTGAATGATCTCGCTCTTGCGCAGCGTCGATGACGGACAGCCGCTGCAGGGCCTCATCCAAGTCCAGCACGGTCGAGGCAGCCTCGGGTCCAACTATGACGGCCTCGTCCAGCGGAATTGGCGCTTCTCCATTCCCCCGCTTTTGCCGCCCATGCTGGCGGGCATATTCCACCAGGATGCGGCGCACCACGCGCGCGGCCACGGCATAGAAGTGAGCGCGGTCCTGCCATCCGATGTCGGCATTCAATAGCTGAAGGTAGGCTTCGTTCACCAGGGCAGTGGCGCGCAGGGTGTGGCCCGGCCTCTCGTTTCGCAAGCATCTCGCCGCCAGGCGCCGGAGTTCGTCATAGACGATCGGCATTAACTGGTCGAGAGCCTCGCTGTTTCCGCTCCGCCACAACTGGAGCAGCCTCGTCACATCCTCCCGATCGGGCGACATCGTGGTTCCTTGACTAGCACCGTTCGTTGAGGCCTTGGTTCACAGGAGAATTCCCGCAAAACCGGGAAACGCCCACTGAACTAAGACGATAGAGCCTGAAATTTACGGGATGGGCAGGATAGCGGTCGTTGCGCCATCTTACTGCGCAGGATTATACCCCAAAAGCGTTGCACTTCCGCTCACCTTCGTCTTCCTGTAATCCGGCACAAAAATCTTTCGAAAGTGTGAGGGGATTTGCCCGCGAATAACACATATCAGGGTGTAGGCGATTGCGGCTCTTGCAGGATCGCAGCACCTGAGCTCAAGAGTTGCCGCCCTACCCGAACCAAACTTTGCAACCATCGCTGCGAAACCAACACGAAAGAGGAGAAATCACCATGAAACGCTTGCATTTACTTTTCGCGTTAGCCATCGCCCTGGTCATGAGCACGTCAGCGTGGGCGCAAAGCTACAGCTTTACCACCGTCAACGACCCTACCGGCTCCAACGCACCCTTTACCCAGTTGCTGGGGATCAACAACAACATGGCCATCGCCGGCTACCACAATTTCGCTAACAACAAGGGATTCGTTCTCACTTTGCCGGCGAACTTCGCCCCGGAAAACTATCCCAACTCGACCATGACCCAGGTCATCGGCATCAACAACAGCCTGACGACGTCCGGTTTCTATGTCGACAACGGGGGAACGACCCACGGCTTCTATCACACCTCGAACGGCACCTACACCAACGTGGATTTCGCAGGAACGGCGTTTAACCAGCTGCTGAGCCAGAACGACCTTCAGCAAGCCGCCGGCTACTACAGCCTGAGCGCCGACAACACCACGCCCGATTTCCCCTACGTGTATGACGAAGTGGGTGGCATTTTTGAAGTGATCACGATTCCCGGCGCGGTGGGCGGAGCCCAGGCTACCGGCATCAACAATACCGGAGAGGTCTGCGGCTTCTTCATCGATGCCGGCCAGGTGAACCATGGCTGGCTGTTGAACGGCGGCGTCTTCCTGCAGCTCGACTATCCCAACAGCACCTTCACTCAGGCTCTGGGACTGAACAACCACGGACAAGTGGTGGGCGCGTACATGGATGCCTCCGGCTTGACCCACGGCTTCCTGTATACGATCAGCAGCGGTCAGTATGCCAACATTGACGATCCCAATGGCGTGGGCGCAACCATCGTCAACGGCATCAACGACAGAGGCGCAATCGTCGGCTTCTACGGCAATGCCCCGGTCAACAGTGGCTTCGTAGGCACGCCCCGGTAATTGCGGATAAACCGAACCATCCTTAACCTTAACGGCGATTGGTGCTCCCCAATCGCCCTTTACATTTCGGAACGTTGGAAACCGATCTTGTAGTGTTAGCCGCTACCTGCTGGATATCTCCCCCCATGTTGCTCCGTCCTTGCCGCCAGCCAGCTACCGATATTGTCCCAACCTCAGAAAAACCTGCGCTGCCGTGAGGGTATTGAGCCGCGAACGTCGCATATCTAAACGAAGGTTAAAGCGGACGAACTACGCTTCGATTCGAAGGCTGCATCCGGCAAACGCATTGGCATCACCACTTGCACGAAAAACGCCCAACCCGTGCTGTTGAAGAACCCCACCAGGTCGCGGCCACTACTGCTCTATTGCAATTTCGCGTACTCGGCTTTGGCTTGCTTGTAGATGGGAATGTCGGGATCGGCATTTTTCCAGAGAGTAAGAAAGTCCTGATACGACTTGCGAGCGGCAACCTTATCGCCCGCCATCGCCTTGGCCCGGCCCAGTTGCAGATGAGCCAACGCGCCTTGCAGGTAAAGCCGGACAACTCCGGGATTGTCCACCACCTTCTGGAACTCGGCGGCAGCCTGTTGTCCCTGGCCCAACTTCAGATAGGCGAGCCCGCGCACATAAGCCGGGTAAACACCGTTGGGCGGGACATTCGTCGCTCCCAACTCATGTGCCTCGGCAATCTTCAACAAATCAATTGCCTCACGCGGATGATTCGACGTGACCTCGATCGCCGCACGGATGGTCGGAAGAGTGTAGGTCTGGACCATTGTGTCCAGCGGCGCCTCCTTATTTATTTGCTCGACTAGTTTGCGCGTCTTGGCGGTTTCGCCAAGCAGGGCAAAAGTCAAGGCTGCCGACGACTCCAAGTCCTGATTTCCTTTTGGATCGAGGGCCAAAGCCTCATCGGCCGCCTTTCGCGCCGAAACGGAAGCACCGATTGCCGCTTCTCCCGGCGCGTGAACTACCCGCATGAGGGCCATCGCCTCGCGCGCGCCGGAACGCGCCGCCGCCTCCTGTGCCCGTTGCGCCAGTTCTTGCGCCTTGCCGAGATGCCCGTGGTAAAGCTCAGCGCTGGATTGAAACAGGATCATAAAGGGCTCGGCTCCCGGTGTGCCCATCCCCCACTTCACCACTTCTTTCATGGTTGCCGTGTCGTCCTCGACAAACGCCAGGAAATACTGCAATTGCCGCACACTGGGCTGGTTTGGGGCAATCGTCTGCAACCGGCGCAGCTCAGCTTTAGCTTCTGCCATCCGGTTCAAATCGAAGTAGCAAGCCGCGAGTGTGTTGTAACTTTCCAGCCCCGGCTGGATGCGGACCGCCTCCTTAGCCTGCTCCAGCGCCTTCTCGTAATATCCCAGCACCCGGTATCTAGCTGAGAGCCAGACATGGGGCGCATAGTCATCCGGGTAGCTCTGAATCCACTCTAAGTAAGTTTGAATGATCTTTTCGGCTTCGCCAGTTACCGTTTCGTAGTAGGTTGACTCGATGCTGAAGCGTTCGCGCAGGCTTACCCGGTCGCGCAGTTCATAGGCCTTCGACGCATACTTCGAACTTAATTCAGCCTCGTACCCGTATGCCGTACCCAAGTCCGCGTAGGCGATGGCGAAGTTCGGATCAAGTTCTATGGCGCGCTTGAAGTAGGCGACCTTCTCCGGATCACTGTGTGCCATATTGCCCTGGGTGTAAGCCTGCAAAGCTTCCAGCGAGGACGTGGTGACCTCCTCGAGAGGCTGATTAAACTTTTGCACCGACGCCAACGATTCACCCAGCTTTGCGCGCATCTGGGTGCCGACGTCGCTCAATGCCTTTAACACGTGATTGCGATTGTCGGCCTCCACCTCTGCGCTCGCCAGAGTATCGCCGGTCTGGCAGTTCACAGCCTTCAGTCCGATCGCGTATTGATCGCCAACGGAGGCAACCCTGCCGGCCAGCAACGCTTTGCTATTCGTGCGGAGACATACCTCCTGCGCGACTTCGCGTGTCAGGCGTTCATTCGCCGGCCGGTTCATCAGCTTCAGCGTCTTCTCTACTTTCTCGTCGGAGAGCACGTTGAGAAACGGCGACTGTTCCAACTGAATCGTCAGCGCCTGTTTCAGGGTGTCGTTGAAGACAGGATCGCTCGTTTTATTGTCGAAGTCGGCGACGACGATGGTGTCGCGCTGGGTGAGCTTAGGTGCGCGATGGGGCCGCCAATAAAATACAGCGGCAAGTGCGACGGCACATACCACCACCGCGCCGGCGGCCAGCCACTTCCAGCGGGAACCGCGCTGCGGCTCGGCGATTATCCGTCCCGGAGAAGGTGGCTTATCTGCGGGTTCAACCCGACTGAGGCCTTCAGCCTGGGTGGAGGGACCTGCTGTCTGGTTTGGTTCGGCAGGGCCGTTCTCTTTGGTCCCAATTCGCTCCACCGGGACTAATAAACGATATCCCCGCTTCGCAATCGTTCCGATGTAGTGCGGCTCGTCGCCGGAATCGACCAGGGCGCGGCGCAACTTCTTTATAGCGTTGTTGATGCTGTGGTCAAACTCCACCACCGTATCGGTCGGCCAGAGTCTCTGGCGAATTTCGTCGCGAGTAACGATCTCGCCGTCGGCTTCGATCAGGATGCGCAGGATCTGCAGGGGCTGGTCGGCAAGAAGCAGGACGGCGCCACTATCCTGGCGCAGCTCTCCCGCGCGCAGGTCCAGTTCAAAGACACCGAGGCGGACCCGTTGGGGCAGGGTACCTTTCATGACGGCGTGTCCTCGGAAAGTTGGGCAAGTGTACTACGGGATGAACGCGCGGTTGCACAAAAGTTAGACGAAGATTACCTCGCGTGCCTTGTCAGTGAAGCCAGACTACCGCACACTCGCCGCAATTCAGCCGTGAAGTCGCAGCATCCTCAGTAGGATCGCTCCGACTTCACGACGGGGTGAATAAGCACAACCTACCCTGATAGCGGCACTCTCGGCCAGCGCTGTCCGCAATCGATATCGAAGAACCTGGCGGCTGCTCCTCCGCCCTTAACCGAATGAAGGAGAACTGTATGAAGTCCCGGATCTCGAAACGCCCATCAGTCCAGCCGATGATTTCCGATGCTGAGACTGTGCCGAAAACCCGAAGCCTGAAGTTTCGCGCGGCACTAGTTGCCTGCGCGATCGTTGCCCTGGCAATCATCATCGCTGGCCCAGCCTCAGGGCAAAATTACAGCGTAATTCACAATTTCACGGGCGACCACGGTGGCGGGGTTCCCATGGCCGGGTTAGTAATAGACCACACAGGCAATCTCTACGGAACCACCTTCGCCGGTGGGGATGGCACATGCCGTAACGATTACGGTCCCGGTTGCGGCACCGTCTTTGAATTGAATTCCTCCAACGGGATCTTCACTACTCTGTTTCAGTTTGCGGGCGGAAATGATGCCGCAGGGCCGGCCTCGCCTCTGCTGCTTGGCCCGAACGGCGCCCTCTACGGAGGGACATTAGCCGGGGGCGGCGGCAACTGCTCTTTTTTCCAGGTTCCAGGGTGTGGCACTGTCTTTCGCCTAACGCCGCGGCCGACCACGCCGCGCAACACGCAGGACCGCTGGGTCGACAGCGTCCTGCACAGCTTTCAGCAATCTGGCGACGGGACATCGCCCTCAGGGACGCTCGCCATGGACCGCTCTGGCAACCTGTATGGGACCGCCGGAGGGGGCAGCCACTTTCTGGGGAGGGTATTCGAACTGACCTACTCCGATGGAGTCTGGAGCGAATCTGTTCTGCATGATTTCCTCGGAGGGAGCGACGGATCGTATCCCGCCGGTGGCGAAACTTTGGACGCGTCAGGAAACGTGTATGGTACCGCGCAAAGTGGTGGTACTGGCAATAACGGCGTGGTCTTCCAGCTACTAGAAGGTTCTGACTGGGCGGAGAATACTTTGTATGAATTTACGGGAGGCACGGACGGATCGAGTCCTATCGCCGGGGTAATATTTGACTCGTCTGGGAACCTTTACGGCGCAACTTCCTTGGATGGCTCCGGTGGCGGCGGTACTGCGTTTGAGCTATCAAGCGGAAGCTGGACCTTCAACCTGCTATCCAGTTTCACGGGGGCAGAGTTTTGCGGGCCCGCAGGCGATCTGACGTTTGACCAGGCGGGCAATCTCTACGGCACAACCTCGTGTGACGGAGCACATGGCCGCGGCTCGGTTTTCAAGCTGACGCCCTCGATGGGAACCTGGATCTATACCTCCCTGTACGACTTCACCGGCGGCAGCGATGGTGGAAGCCCGAACGGGAATCTCGTGTTCGACAGTCAAGGCAATCTCTACGGCACCGCCAGTTGTGGCGGCAGCACAGGAAGCTGCCCCAACGGTGACGGAACTGTTTTCAAACTCACGCCCTAAGCGCCAGCGTACGGATCTCACACAACCGAGGTGGTCCGAATGCCGGTAGCGCCAGCCAAGCATCGCCGCATTCGGACTGACGATTGTCACGCGGTTGCTCCCTCCGCCCTTAACCGAATGAAGGAGAATTTATGAAGACGAGAGTTGTTGGCAACCTGAAACTTCGGGCGTTGACTTCGATCAGTGTGGAACAGTCTTCAAGCTCACACCATAACGGCGATAGTCATGCGGTCAGCTGCGGCGCAATGCCCGCGACTGGATTGTGGAAGTGGGCTGGATTGCGGCGGGCGGGCCTGCAAGGGTTCGCGCTCCTTCTGTTAGCAGCTCTGGCGGCAGCGCAGGCATTCGCCGGCGAAACCGTCGTGCATAGTTTCGCTCCGTCGTTACTGAACGGCTCGAATCCAGATGGCAATCCGTGCCTCGGGCCAGGCGGCATGCTCTACGGCACGACTTCTGCCGGTGGAGCCAGTGGCGGCGGCGTGATATGGAGAGTAAATCGAGCCGGGCACGAGACCGTGTTGCACAATTTCACGGGCGGAGCGGACGGGGCGTATCCCTTCTATGCAGTACTTTGCGACTCGGCGGACAAAATCTACGGCACCACCTCGTACGGCGGCTCGGCATTTGGCTACAACGGTTTTGGGGTAGTCTTCAGGATTGACGGCGCCGGCCATGAGATCGTGTTGCACACTTTCACAGGCGGGGCGGACGGGGGCAATCCGTATTCGAGTTTGATTCAGGATTCGGCCGGCAACCTCTACGGGAACACATACAGCGGCGGCACGGCGGGTGCAGGTCTGGTGTTCAAACTCGACCGGCACGGCAATGAGACCGTGCTGTACAACTTCACGGGTGGCGCAGACGGAGGTAATCCCGTTGGTGGGGTGATCCAGGACCCGGCCG
Organism: uncultured Acidobacteriaceae bacterium; assembly: GCA_963698845.1. Classification (GTDB taxonomy): domain Bacteria; phylum Acidobacteriota; class Terriglobia; order Terriglobales; family Acidobacteriaceae; genus Bog-257. The sequence goes on along the minus strand of CAVOSH010000001.1, from coordinate 946,746 downwards.
GTAACTTCTATGGCGTCGCCGAAAGCGGCGGCTCATACGGTAATGGGGTGGTTTTCAAATTGGATGCCCTGGGCAATGAGACTGTGCTGTACGACTTTACCGGTGGCAATGATGGCCTTTACCCCAACGGTGTAATCCGGGACTCAGCGGGCAACCTGTACGGCACCACATACAACGGCGGCACGGCAGGTGCAGGTGTGGTGTTCAAATTAGATCCCACGGGGAACGAAACCGTGCTGCACAGCTTTACCGGCGGCACCGACGGGGGCTACCCCAGTTGCTGTAACCTGGTCCAGGACTCGGCGGGTAATCTCTATGGCGCGACGTACAACGGCGGATCATCCAACGCGGGCGTGGTGTTCGAGGTCGATCCCAACGGCAACGAAACCGTCCTCCACAGTTTCACCGGGGTCAGGGATGGAGCAAATCCCGGCGCCAGCGTTGTAAGGGACGCAGCCGGCAACCTATACGGCACCGCCAGCGGAGGCGGCGACGCCGGAATTGGTGCGCTGTTCGAGTTGGATCCCGCTGGTCACGAAACCGTGCTGAACGGGTTCCAGGAGACTGGCGATGGGAGCGGCCCCGAAGCTGGTGTCGTGCAAGATTCTGCTGGCAACCTCTATGGAACAGCGACTGCAAGCGGCGCCTATAACTCCGGCGTGGTTTATAAGATCGATGACACTGGCCAGGAAACGATCCTGTACCAGTTTACCGGCGGCGCCGATGGTGGCACTCCATTGGGGGACTTGATCCAAGACGGGGACGGCAACCTTTACGGCACAACCTACACTGGCGGCTCAGCCGGTAAAGGCGTGGTCTTCAAACTGGATAGAAGAAATCATCATCATGAGACTGTGCTATACAGCTTTACCGGCGGCACGGACGGCGGCTACCCGGAATCTGGTGTGATCCTGGACTCGGCCGGCAATCTCTTCGGAACAACCATCCTTGGCGGCTCAGCCGGTGACGGCGTGGTGTTCAAAGTGGATCGAAGAGGCAACGAGACCGTGCTGTACAGCTTTATCGGCGGTGCCGATGGGGCGAACCCTTCTGCTGGTGTGATTATGGATTCAGCGGACAACCTATACGGAACTACTGTAGGCGGCGGCGGTGTGGGCAGAGGAACCGTGTACAAGCTGGATCCCACGGGACACGAGACCGTGCTTCATAGTTTCGGCGGACCCGATGGACAGTATCCCCATGGATGCCTTCTCAGAGACTCAGCCGGCAACCTCTATGGCACCACCGGTTTCGGCGGCGCATACCTTTCGGGTGAGGTTTACAAACTGAATTCGACCGGAAACCTCACCGTCCTCTACAGCTTCACAGACGGGGCCGATGGGGGCTTCCCCAATGCTGGTGTGATCATGGACCCCGCAGGCAACCTCTATGGCACTACTGAACTTGGCGGACAGTTTGGCTCTTGCAGCTTAGGTTGCGGCGTCGCGTTCGAGTTGAACTCAAACGGCCAGGAGACTGTGCTGCACACCTTTTCGGGCGGGACTGATGGAAGCCAACCAGTTGCACCCATGATCGTCGATTCGGCCGGCAACCTCTTTGGGACCACTCCCGGAGGTGGAGCGAACTTCGCGGGCGTCGTCTACAAGGTGTCGCCCGGCGGTGATTTGCCGGCACAACTCCAACCTGCTCCCAAATCCTTCAACCTGTCGGATTTTGGACCTAAGCGGCCTTTGCCGTGGGATGTGCCGACCATCAAGGAAACCGGCATCTGTCCCCCGAATATGCCAGCTGCGTTAGCGCGACTGCGTGCTTGCCGGCAGCAAGCCCGTTAACGAGAGAGCAGCGTCTACCGATGCCCCCAGGTTCGCCGCTTGTTGGGCGGACCTAAGGGGACATTGGCCTTCGACCCGGCTCACGGTGAGCGCCGTTGACTGTGTATCATGTCGTGGGTTTGCCCGGAGAGCCGCTTCGAGGTATTGACGTTCTTTCTAGGCTGCCCAGACGCTCGGGGTGTGTGCGAACTTCTGGTCAAGTTGTCTGGCGCTGCTGCGTGGAAGAGGATTCACGACCGGCTATGCCACGACGGCGCCCCGTCCGCTGTCCATGTATCGGCGCGCCGGTTGGCGAGTATTGCAGGAGAAGGAAATTGAATCGGAGAAGCGTTATTTTCTGCGCTACGAGATCTCGCGATTCGGCAGAGAGACCTAGCTGTATAACGCACTTCAGACTGCTGAGCACACAGACTTGCTTCGAATCAGCAGTAAGCATCCGCCCATTCCGGGGTTTGCCGTGGTCGGATCGAGCACAGTTCAAGCGCACGCCGGATACTATTTTTGCTGCTAAAAAATAATTGGCGGAAGCGTGTGCGAGTCGAACGCACCATTGACGTCAAAGACGCCAATCGCCGGTTTTGAAGACCGGGAGGATCACCGGACCCCCTTCGCTTCCGCAGTGGTGACAGCCAGCTCCGCACGCGGCTGCTTGAACCGGACATACGAAGTTCTTGCAGGGTAAAGCCTGGGCTCGCGATTAATCAAACGTCGTCATCGACGACGGTCGAACCATAGGAGCCGTTTTCATCGTCCGCAACAGCGACGCATTTGCCAACGAACACAAATGCCGGTAGTGGGTCAGTTTGAATTCACACTATTCACTACCCAAATTCCCGTCGACGGCGGACCTATCGGCGATCGGCTGATCAGAAGAATCAAATGTCCGATGCGCCTTGGGTTCCCTTAAGTGAGCCGTCGCCATCAGCTGTGTTCAGGTGCCAGATTCGCGAGCGTGTGCCCTGATCCTCTCGAGCCGATCGCGCAACGCAGTGGCGTCGACTTCTTTCGCTGCCCGAGTGAGTTGGATTGACACTGCGTCCCAGCATCGTGTTCGTTGGCTAATGCCGAAGCACATCCAAAATCTCCGCGGCAGCCCGCAAGCCGCTGGCAAAGGCACCGTGAACGGTTGCTCGGTGACCGTCACTTTGGGTGGCTTCGCCGGCGAAGAAAAGCTTGTTCTGGAGTGGCTCAGCGAGTTTCTTTTGCGCAATGAGGCCGCCCGCGAGCACATAACTGTATGCGCCACGAGAAAATGGATCGGCCTGCCAATCATGAAAAAACGAGCGAACAAATCTTCGCTGAACCACGGCTTCAGGAAGGGAAAGGATGCGCGCTAAGGCGCCTATTGCCTCGGCCTCGAGCTGAAGGTGTTGCAGGCCGCGCTTCGCCTCGGCGGATGGGCCAGCCGACCAGGCCACGAGAACCGGTAGCCGCATAGGCATCGCGCTCCAGAAGGTGGGGAAGACACGATCGCGGCTGAAAAGGAAGTGCAGGTCCTTAAGCGGCTTCTGACCGTTGATTGCATCCTCTTCCCAGAACAGCGAGTCGAACTGCAGTACCAGTCTTACCACTGGCCCCATCGCCATGCAGGCGAGCGCGTCTTCTTTTTCAGCGAGCGGAGGATGGAACACCACTGCACCCGGGACGGGTGGGTTTTGTTGCAGGACTCCCAGAGGCAACGTGACAACCAGCTTCGACGCTTCGAACTCCAGCGTCTCGCCTTGTGCCGTGTGTGCCTTGATTCGGAGAGGCTCCTCGCGCCATTCAACGCTCTCCATGATCGTGCCGGTTCTGATGGACACACTCTCTGCGAGTTCGCGACGCAGAGACTCGATGACCCGCGCGTAGCCGCCGGCCACATGGAAGCCGCGGTCGCCTTCGGTTTCCTCCTCCGCCCGTCCGTCAATAATGATGGAGCGGGTACTTATGCGGGCGGAGTCAGCGGCATGGAACCCCTGTACGAATCGACGGGCCCACTCCACTTCGTCCAGGGGAGCCTCGGCGAAACGAGTCTGCAAGGTTTCATCAAAGGTTTCATCGGGAAATGTCTCGGGATCAAGCTGGTACAATTCCTCGAAGATCCCGGAACTGGGCTCATCACAATGCTCCAAGTGAGCCTCTTCCAAGCAGAAATTCCGGCCCGTAGTCTCGTAACGTTTCAGCCCATGGAGGTCGAGATAGTTGTCGAACAGCGTAGGCTTTCCATGCACGAACTCGGCGCCTAGTTCAATTGTGTGCTCGGGCGTCAATCCCGGGAGCGTGAGAATCCGCCCACCAACCCCGTCTCTAGCCTCCAGCACCAACACCTTTAGGCCAACCTTACCCAGTTCAACGGCAGCCGCCAAACCCGCGATGCCAGCTCCCGCGACAATTACGTCCCATTGATCCATGTGTAAATCCCACCGCCTAATTGGATGCATAGGTGGCCAAGTTGACGAGAATGACGGCTTGCTCAGCCCCATCTGGCCTATAGGTGTTGTGGCGTTTTAGTTCCGGCTAATCATCGTGGAAGAATCAATCGCTACCTGTCGGCAATGAGACAACCGAATGTTGCAATTTTGCTCATAAAGCGGAGCGGCTCGTTCCGGATGAGACAAAATGCCTCACTGACCTTTTGTGATGTCTGTCCGCCTTGTTGCGAAATGTATCACTTCGGAAAGTGACACCCATCACAGCTTCTCTCGAACCTAAGGTTCCACACTGAGTATGTCCTCAGTAAGGCAGCGTGACTGAGTTCGGCTTTTGGTGGGTTACAGAATCGTAGGTCGTCGAGTTCGTACCTTTAATGGAGAAGTTCATGAAGAAGGTCATCTTAGCTGTTTTGATCATTGCATTCGCACTTTTTCTAGCGCTTCCTAATCTGTCGTGGGCCCAGGAAGACGTCTATAAAGCGAAATGCGCCGGTTGTCACGGTGCAGATGGCAAAGGAAGCGCGGCCGGCAAGAAGATGGGAGCTCCCGAGTTTTCATCTGCAGCCGTACAGAGCGCGTCCGATGCGACGCTGGCTGATTTCATCGAGAATGGCGGGCCACAAAAGAAAGCTTCGCATGCTTTCGCCAACAAGGGCGTCAGTGCGGCTGAGGCCGGCAAGCTCGCTGCCTACGTTAAGGCATTGAAGTAGTTGTCTGGTTTGGTTTGATCCCCTTCAGGCCGGCCATTCCAATGCCGGGCTGGAGCGGGGGTTCTTCTCGCTTCGTCGCCCGACGGCGCTAGGTGGATCGGCGCCGCTTTTACCTGCCGAGGTCCGACTGGGCCGCCTGGGCGATCTGGCTTCAACCGGCGCCATCTCCGCGCGCGTTGCGGCCCTGGAGAAAGTCATGAGCAAAGGAATTCTCTACGATGCCACCAAGTGCATCGGCTGTAAGCAGTGCGAGCAGGCCTGCGCTGCCGAAAACGGCCTTCCCTACGGTGACAAGATTGCCGCTGAAGAAGTGGCGTCGGCGCACAAATATACCGTCGTCCTGACCAAAGAGGACAAGTTCATGCGCCGCCTGTGCATGAACTGCGATGACCCGGCCTGTGCCTCGGTCTGTCCGGTCGGCGCCATGAAGAAAACCGCACTCGGTCCGGTGACCTACGACAAGGCTAAATGTATGGGCTGCCGCTATTGCATGGCTGCCTGCCCCTTCGGAGTTCCCAAGTACGAATGGGACAAGGCCATTCCCGCCGTGCGCAAGTGCATCATGTGCAGCAAGCGAGTTGAGGCGGGACGACAGACGGCGTGCGGCGAGATCTGTCCCACGGGGGCAACCCTGTTTGGCGATCGCGATACGCTGCTGGAAGAAGCGAAGAAGCGTATCCACGACAATCCCGACACCTACCTCCACCACATTTTCGGGGAGAACGAAGTTGGCGGAACCTCGGTGATGCTGCTCTCTTCCGTCCCGTTCAATCAGTTCGGATACCGCGCTGATCTGACCGAGCGTGCGCTTCCCATGTACACCTACCAGGTACTGTCGCGTATCCCGGATTTTGTTCCCCTGTTCGGCACCATGCTGGGTGGTATTTACTGGATCACCCATCGCCGCCAGGACGTTGCTGAAGCAGAGGCGCAGGACAACGAACCCAAAGGCGGTGCCCGATGAGTGTGCCACGCATGCGTTTTACCTTCTGGAAGGGCGTCTTCCTGGTCATCATGATCGGCGGCATCTATTGCAGCTACATCCGCTTCTTCCACGGACTGGGCGCCTCCACCAATTTGTCCGATCAATTTCCCTGGGGGATCTGGATCGGCTTCGATGTGATGTGCGGGGTCATGCTGGCAGCGGGCGGCTTCACCCTGACGGCTGCGGTCGAGATCTTCAACATCAAGCGCTTTCATTCCATCATTCGCCCCACCATTCTGACCGCATTCCTGGGTTACGTCTTAGTTTGCGCGGCGCTGATGTACGACCTCGGTCTGCCGTGGAATATCTGGCATCCGCTGATCATGCGCAACCCGCACTCGGTAATGTTCGAAGTCGCCTATTGCGTCATGTTTTACACCACCGTGCTGGCGCTGGAATTTTCCCCGATCGTGCTGGAGCACTTCAATTTGCAGAAGCCTCTGCGGATTGTCCGCAGCGTGATGGTGGTCTTCGTGATTCTGGGCGTGCTGCTTTCGACGCTGCATCAATCGTCGCTGGGCACCTTGTACTTGATCATGCCCAACAAGCTGCATCCTTTCTGGTACAGCCCCCTGCTCCCGGTGTTCTTCTTCTTATCGGCGATTTCGGTGGGGTTGGCGATGACGATCTTCGAGTCGTCGATGAGCTCGAAATACTTTGGCCGCGAGATCGAGTTGCCCATCATTCGCGACCTGGGCCGAGTGCTGGTTGTGGTGCTCGCACTCTACGGCATCCTCAAGTTTGAAGATTTGCTCCATCGCCACGTGCTTCATATGGTGTTTGTCTCCAGCTATGAGCAGCGCTTCTTCCTGCTGGAGATTTTCCTTTCGGTCTTGATCCCGCTCGGCCTGCTGTTGGTTCCGAAGATCCGAGAGAGCGCGCAAGGTCTCTACCTGGCAGCGGTCTTGTGCCTGCTGGGATTCGTGACCAATCGACTGAATGTTGCCATCACCGGCGTCGAAAATGCCGTGGGTGGACGCTACACGCCCAAGTGGACGGAAGTGGTTATTACGGGAATGTTTGTTGCGCTGGGCTTCGCCATTTTTGGACTCGCGGCGAAATACCTGCCGATCTTCCCGGAAGAGAAGGCGCATCTTCCCGTCGCCACACACAACCCTGAACTCGTCGTAAGCCAGCTTGCGGTGCCAGCCCATGCGGGTGATTGAAAACTCGGACGGGGTTTCCCCAGCAAACCGCGAACGGAACCCCGCTTCGCCTCCGAAGTTGTTTCAGAGGTTGGGACAAAGCATCAGTGCAAAGTTGATGATCTCCATCTTCTTCGTCCTGGTTATCATCTTCGGTCTCCTGGGCTATTTCATCATTCAAGATCAGCGTAAGCATTTGGAAGACGCCGCCCTGGTCAGCGCCGAGCAGCAGAGCGAGGTGCTGCGCCGCAGTGCATCCCGTTACATGTTGAACAACGATCGTGTCGGCCTGTACGAGATGATGCTCAACATGGCCGATCAACCGGGCATGGTGCGCGTACGCATCCTGAATCCTGAAGGGGAGATCAGTTATTCCACCTCACCAGCGGAAGTGGGAACGCTGATCGACAAGTCCGCTGAAGCCTGCTACGGCTGCCATGAAAAGTCGAAACCGCTGGCGCGGTTGAATCGCTCCGATCGCTTTCGGGTTTATCGTGCGAACGGAGAACGCGTGCTTGGCGTTATCACTCCCATCGAAAACGAGCCCGCCTGTTCCAACGCTGCTTGTCACGCGCATCCCGCCGGCACGCAGATCCTGGGCGTGCTCGATACCGACCTTTCACTCGCCAGGGTCGACAAAGGATTGGCGCACGAGAGCAGGGAGATGTTTGGGTACACGGCTGTGTCCCTGATTGCCGTTGTTTTCTTGAGCGGCCTGTTTGTCTGGATCGTTGTCCACAATCCTCTGCGCGAATTAGAGACCGGCACAGAACGCATTGCCCGCGGCAATCTGGGCTATCAGATTCCGGTTCGTGCCCAGGATGAAGTCGGGCAAGTAGCCCAATCCTTCAATGTCATGAGCAGCCGGCTGCAGCAGGCGCAGGCCGAAATCACCACCTGGACACATACCCTGGAAAAGCGGGTCGACGAAAAGACGCGTGAGTTGAAACAGGCTCACCAGCACATGCTGCACGTGGAGAAAATGGCGACCATCGGCAAAATGGCTGCCGTGGTCGCGCATGAAATCAACAACCCGTTGTCGGGAATTCTTACGTATTCCCGCCTGGTGAAGCGCTGGATCGAAAAGAATACGGAAACCACGGTCAAGCAGGAAGAGATGAGAGGCTCGCTGGATTTGATTGCCAGCGAGAGCAAGCGTTGCGGAGAGTTAGTGCATAACCTGCTGAGTTTCTCGCGGGTCTCACCCATGAACCTGGCATGGTCCGACTTGAACCAGGTCATTGACCGCTGTCTTCGGCTGGTGCAGCACAAGCTGGATCTCGGCGACATCCAACTCAATCTGAACCTTGCGGCCGAGTTGCCGCCTGCACATTGCGATCCGGCGCAGATCGAGCAGGTGGTGCTGGCGCTGGTGATCAATGCTATCGACGCAATGCCGCACGACGGCAACCTGTGGATCACCACCCGCCTGGACAGTGAGGGCGCGGTGGAACTGGTGATCCGGGACGACGGTGCGGGAATTCCAGCCGAACATCTTCCCCACATATTTGAGCCTTTCTACACAACCAAAGAGTCTGGCGGCTCCGGACTGGGCTTAGCGATCAGCGAGAGCATCGTCGAGCGCCATGGCGGAACGATTGAAGTGAATTCGGTTGTTGGGCAAGGAACGACTTTCAAGATTGTGCTGCCCATGGGCAGCCAGAGACCGGCACCTACAGCAGAAGCTGGACGTCCGTTTTCTGAAGTGAGGTAGAACGATGACCCAAGGCAAGTTGCTGATCGTTGATGACGAACTCAGCGTACGAGATTCACTGGCCAAATGGTTTGCGGAAGAGGGCTACGAAGTAGCCACCGCGGAAAATGCGAACGAAGCTCTCACCCGGGTTGCCGAACAGAGCTTCGACGTCGGGCTGGTTGACATCAAGATGCGCGGCACCGATGGCATCGAACTGCAGCGCCGGCTGCACGAAATTTGTCCCGACATGCTGGTCATCATCATGACCGGCTACGCCTCGGTCGAAACCGCCGTGGCCGCGCTCAAGAATGGCGCTTACGACTATGTCAACAAGCCTCTGGATCCGGACGAGATCGCGCACATCATTGCCAAAGCGATGTCGCACCGTCGCACGCAACAGGAGAATGTCCGCCTGAAAGAGACGGTGGCCGAGATCGCGCGGCCCAGCGACATCATTGGACAGAGCGCGGCGATGAAGCGCGTCTTTGACGCCATCGAGACCGTGGCGCCCACCGACGCAACCGTTCTGGTCACCGGCGAAAGCGGAACCGGAAAAGAGTTGGTGGCGCGCGCGATTCATACCGGCAGCTCACGGCGCTTTCATCCCCTGGTGGTGATTCACTGCGGCGCGTTGACGGAGACCCTGCTGGAGAGCGAGTTGTTTGGTCACGAAAAAGGCGCCTTCACCGGGGCCCAGTATCGCAAGAAGGGGAAGTTCGAAATTGCCGAGGGAGGCACCGTTTTCCTCGACGAAATCGGCGACATCAGCCTGAAAACGCAGACGGATCTGCTGCGCGTTTTACAGGAGCGCGAGATTTCCCGTGTCGGCGGCAATCAAACCATTAAAGTTGATTTCCGCGTGGTTGCCGCCACCAATAAAGACCTGGAGCAACTCATCGAGGAAGGTAAGTTCCGGCCCGACCTTTATTATCGGCTGAACGTTTTCCATATCGAGATACCACCGCTGCGCGATCGCCGCGAAGATATTCCCGCACTCGTCGATCACTTTGTGCGTAAGTTTTCGGCCGAAATGAGCAAGCGGATTACGCGGGTCTCGCCCGCTGCCATGAACGGACTACAGCAATACAACTGGCCAGGCAACGTTCGCGAGCTGGAAAACGCCGTCGAGCGCGCCATGGTGGTCGCGCAGGAGCCGGAACTACGCGAGCAGGATTTCACCCTGAAGGCCAAGAACGGTGTCGGTCTGGGGATCGGGGATGTCCGTAGTCTGGAGGACGTGGAACGGACGCACATTCTGCGCGTTCTGGATGAGTGCAGTGGAAACCAGACCCGAACCGCCGAGGTGCTGGGGATCGATCGTGTGACCTTGCATCACAAGCTGAAGAAGTACGGATGGAATCGGAAGGAGAAGGAGCAGCTGGCAACCAGCAACTAGCCTCGAGCTGCGAGCTGCGAGCTGCGAGCTACCAGCTACGAGCCAAGAACTGCGAGCTAAAAGCCGGAAGTACCGAGGTTTGTATGAAGGATTTCCGAAAACTTAAAGTGTGGGACAAGGCACATGCGCTGACGCTCGATATTTACCGGGCGACTGTCGCTTTTCCCCGTGAGGAGGTTTATGGCATTACCAGCCAAATGCGTCGCGCAAGCTCTTCCGTTGCAGCAAACATCGCGGAGGGCTACGGACGCGGGAGCGATGGTGGCTTTCACCGTTTCTTGAATACTGCCGCGGGATCCGCCGTCGAACTGGAATATTTTCTTTTACTTTATCGAGACCTGGGAATGATCTCTGAGCAGGGTTACGACGATTTGCAGTCCAGCGTTGCCGAACTGCAAAGAATGCTTTCAGGCCTGCTTCCTACGGTGGCAGATGCTCGTCGCAAAGCGTGTCCACAAGTTAGCTAGTAGCTCGAGGCTAGTAGCTCGAAGCTAATCGCTGTATTTTTTATGAAGCGTCTACAGCTGCTGCCGATTGGTCCTGTCGATGCGGATCTGCTCGAATGGTTGGGGCAGGAGCTGCACGACAAGTTTCGCATGCCTGCGGAGATCATCCTGCCTGCTCTCGATCCTGCCTTTGCCCTGCACGTTGAGCGTCAGCAATATCATTCCTCTGAAATCCTGGCCAGCATGCAGCGCTACATCAACAGCAACACCTGGCGGCTTCTGGGAGTCACGCAATTGGATTTGTATATACCAATTCTGACTTTCGTTTTTGGGGAAGCGCAAATGGGCAAGGCGTCGGCCATCGTTTCCTACCATCGCTTGCAGCAGCAGTTTTACGGATTGCCCAAAGACATCGATCTGCTCGCCAATCGTCTCCTGATCGAATCCGTACACGAACTCGGGCACACCTTGCGTCTGACCCACTGTCATGACTATCAGTGCGCCATGGCGCCGGTCCATGCGGTGGAATGGATTGATATTAAGGACAGCGGTTTCTGTGAAGATTGCAGGGCACGGGCCATGCAAGCGGTTTAGCTGGACAAGCCCCACCCCACGCGGATCTCACCCCGAGAAATTGCTCCGGCGCTATTTCTTCGGCGCGGGCTCGTCACTCCAGCTCCAACTGAAGAGATGGCCACGGTGCTCGGCGACCATTGCGGTCACACCCAGGACCCCATAACCAGGAAGATGGCCAAGAACAAGGACCGCGATGACAAGAATTGGCATACTGCACCTCTGGGAGCATTGTGCTTCGCGGAGGAACATGCTTCCGTGATGAGAATCACAGATCGATGTGAGGTGTTGGGGAGTTGCGATGGTTTAATCTGCGCGTCCGGGATGGCAACAGGGTATAAGAATCCTCTGGTCCGGCCAAACCGGACAGCGGGGCCGATCTCAGTTCAAGTCCGCAATCTGTGCCTCAAGAGCGGCCAGGCTGCGTTGCAGAAATTCGGAGTAGCGCTCATTCGTGCTTCCCTCGAGTTGCTGCACAACCCGCTTGCGCGACAGAAGAAGATCATTTTTCCTGATCAGCGCCTGTCGCTCGTCCGGCGAGATATTTTGCTCTTGGTTTGCTGAGAAATCGGAGGTGGACTCTTCTATCTGGGCTTCTACAGACTTACTTTCCCAACCACGCGCCATGCTCCAATTATAGTCCGCTTAGCCGTGCGGTCGGTCCCTTGAACTTGCGAAGGTCCTACAACTTAAGCCGCCGTCACCCGAAATGAATAACGCCAGGTAACCCTTTCAAGTTACTGATCGATAGTCAACCAGCGCGGCCCGGAGCAGTATTTTTCCAGCCCCCCGCGTCTGACGAAAGAACGGCACGCTAGGAGTTGCAAAACAAATAAATGCATAAAAATCTTGAGCTTTCCTGATACCGAAAGCATCCCGATTTGGGCGTGCTCGCTGCGCAAGTTGCGGAAGATCAATTGACGCCGCAGGCCGTCTAAGCCAACAATAAAAGTAATCATCAGGATGGTTACTGCTATGCGTATTCTGGTTGTCGAAGACGATGCGCCGTTAGCTACCTTCGTCCGCAAAGGCCTCGAGGCTGAACATTATGCTGTCGACGTCGCAGAAGATGGCGAACTGGCGCGCCAGATGGCGGCGGACAGCGATTACGATCTGATGATCCTCGACCTGAATCTGCCGAAGCTGGACGGAATCGGAGTGCTGCACGCCGTCCGTCCCAAGAAGCCGTCTCTTCCTGTCCTGGTATTGACTGCGCGCAGTCACGTGGAGGATCGGGTGCAGTCGCTCGACACCGGTGCGGACGACTGCCTGATCAAGCCGTTCTCGTTCACCGAACTCTCAGCCCGGGTGCGGGCGTTGCTGCGTCGCGGACCGCGCACCGTCGAAACTGTGCTGAGAGTGTCAGATCTCGAACTGGATCGCGTCGCCCGTCGAGTGGAGCGCGGCGGTAAAGTGATTGAGCTTACCTCGAAAGAGTTTGCCTTGTTGGAGTACCTCATGCGCAATGCCGGTCGACGGGTCACGCGCGCCATGATCGTCGAGCATGTGTGGAACCTGTCTTTCGACACTTCAACCAACATCGTCGACGTCTATGTTGCCGCCACCAATCTGACCAGTGCCGAGGAAGCCCGTAGCGCAACCGTGCAAGCCGCGGCCAGCATGAACAGCATGACCCTGATGGATTACATTTCCTCGATGAGTCGATAGATCGTACTGACAGATTTTTGCAGGCGACGTGAAATCGCCGCGGTCGGGTGATAGGCTTGATGCGATCATGACCGCCGACGAAGTGAAACAACTGTTGCAGCTGGCGCCTCTGACCATTGAAGGCGGCTTTTTCCGCGAAACCTATCGCTCACGCTGGAACGTTTCCGCTGAATATCTGCCGGACGGCTTCCGCGGTTCCCGTTCCATCGGGACTGCGATCTACTACATGATCACGCCTGAGACTTTCTCTCCTCTTCATCGGCTGCCCGGAACAGAAGTCTTCCACTTCTACCTTGGAGATCCTGTGCTGATGTTGCAGCTCTGCCCGGACGGCACTTCGCGCACCGTGATGCTGGGCCCCGATATTCTTCACGGGCAGCAACCGCAAGTGGTGGTCCGCGGCCACGTGTGGCAGGGTTGCAGACTGGCCGAGGGAGGTAAGTGGGCGTTGCTGGGGACCACCATGTCTCCGGGATTCGATTATGCGGATTACGAAAATGCGGACCCTGAAGAATTGGCCGCTCAATATCCCCAGGCAGCAGAATCGATCAGGAATTACACCAAGTGAGGCTCAGGCTTTCACCGACATCTTCCGTAATCGGCTAATCCTGTAACTGCATGTGTGGTACTGCGCCGGCAGCTGCGGCAATCACAGGCCCAAAAAAGTTCAGCCGCTGGAGGCTTTCCACCTCAGCGGCTGAACGGTTACCGAATTCTCTGCGGGCGCTTAAGCTCCCGGTGTGCCGCCCAACTGGGCAAAGGTGGTCCGCAAGAATTTGTGCGGATTCACCGGCGTATCGTGGATGCGGACTTCGTAGTGAAGATGCGGTCCCGTGCTTCGGCCCGACAGCCCCACGTATCCGATGACTTGTCCCTCGTGCACAGTCTGACCGTCAGCAATGGCGAAGCCCGAGAGATGACCGTACCGGGTCGAAATGCCATTGCCGTGATCGATCTGAATCATGCGTCCGTAGCCGTTGTAGAAATCGGCATAGGTAACAATGCCGTCCGCCGGAGCAATCACGGCCTGGCCATAGTGAGAGGAAATGTCGACACCCGAGTGGAAGGCGCCTTCACCATTGAACGGATCGATACGCTCGCCGAAGGCTCCGGTAATCGGGCCCATCACCGGCCACATTGTGGGAGCTGAGGCCGCGGTCGACCAATCCGTCAGCGTGGCATTGTGAGTCAATCCCAGACCCAGGGCTGCTGTGGTCGCGCCTGAGAGTGCCGAACTCCGTAAAGCGTACAACTGGTCCATGGAGTATTTAACGGTATCCGGCTTGATGGGTCCTTCGGTAGCCTTCAGAAGCTTGGTATTGGGTTTCAGGCCGTAGATGACCGACACTTCGTTGGCGAGTGATCCCAGCGAGGCGACCTGAATGTCTTTCTCGTGATTGCTCTGCTCCAGCTTCTGGTATCGGCTCTGGAGCGCAGTTTTCTCCGTACGCAACTGGTTGAAGCTGGCCACCTTCCACAGCATGCGCGCGTAAGAGCCTGCCATGCCGGTAATGGTGAACATGCCGATCAGAGCGCCGGCTAGAAACACGTAGAGATAATGAAGGGGAATCGGGATTTTACGTAGCTGACCTTCCGCATCGCGGGCTACGAAAAGAATATAAAAGCGTTTACGCAAACCTATAACCCTCAGCTAAGAATCAGTTCCGGTTATGACGCCAACTACAATAAAGGTCCGGAACACTTCGCCTTGCTGATCCGACCTACCACCTTGGGTTCCTTAGGAATACCGTGGGCTGACGGCCTTCCTTTCCGGCAGAGCAATTCACTGCGCGCCGGGTACTTCGGCTGGTATGTAATGAACGACATCAAACCGTAACAGACGAGAGTAGGCATGTCAACAAAACTACCACGGTAAGTACCACTAAAGTATTGCAAATAAAGACCATAACGGGAACGCTCTCATCCTTGCTCCAGCGCAACCAAGACCCTCCTAAGCCGTGGCGGCAGGCTCGTATATAGTGACCTTTTCACCGCACTGGAATTCCCAATGCCCTTGAAGGAAAAGCTCATTATCGAGCGAATTCGCCAGGCTGCCTTGCGCGCAGGCCGCGGACGGTCCACCGGGATTGGAGACGACTGCGCCGTGCTGCAGATTCCCCGCGGCCACGAGGTTCTGGTCACGACCGATTTCAGCCTGGAAGACGTTCATTTCCGGAGGGCCTGGCATTCGGCCTGAGGTCATCGGGCATCGTTGCCTTGCCCGCGGTCTCAGCGACATAGCCGCCATGGGCGGTACGCCTCGTGCTGCCTTCCTTTCGCTGGCTGTTCCAGCAGATCTCCTACAAAGATGGATTAATGGCTTCATTCGGGGGTTGCTCCACCTGGCCGACCGTTATGACGTTCTGCTGGCTGGAGGGGACACGGCCCAGTCGCCTGGGCCGATTCTGGCCGACATCGTAGTGCTCGGCTCGGTTCCGGCAGGCAAAGCGGTGCTTCGTTCGGGGGCTCGGCCCGGCGATCTGCTCTATGTGACAGGAACATCTAGGGTCGCCGGTCGCGGCCTTGAATGCCTTGCGAAAGGGAAAGAAGCTCAGGCCGGCGTCGCATCGCAAGCACTTCTATCCGGAGCCGCGTATCGCGGTGGGGCAATATCTGCGTGAGAAGAAGCTGGCTTCGGCGATGATCGATATCAGCGACGGGCTCTCCACCGATCTCAGCCACATCTGCGAGGAGAGTAAAACCGGCGCCGTGGTGTACGCCGGCAGTTTGCCTGCGGTAGCTGGTGAGGACGGCCTCGCGCTCGCCTTGCACGGGGGAGACGAATACGAGCTGCTCTTCACCGCGGCGCCGAAGCGGCAAGTTCCCAAAGAGATAGCAGGAGTGCCGGTCAGTCTGATTGGCGAGATTGTGGGCGGCAAGCAAGTGCAGCTGGCGACGGTCGGATGGGAAAACGGAAATCCTGAAGCCGGGCGGCTGGCAGCATTTCGATTAGGATTTGCCCAAACGATTACAGCGCACCCGCAACAAGTGCATTCGTCGCAGGGTTCGGTAAGGCACCCGTCACCATGGTTTCTCCGCTGAGCTGCCGTCGCTAGTTATAATCACGCCCATGAATCTGGAAGAGAAACTAGCGGAACTGAAACGTCGCGACTTACTCGCGGAGATCGGTGGAGGCGAAGAGCGCCGGGCGCGCGAGCATAAGCAAGGCAAGATGTCGGCGCGCGAACGCATCGAGTTTCTTCTTGACGAAGGCACCTTCGAAGAAACCGACAAGCTGGTCACCCACCGCTGCACCGACTTCGGCATGGAGGAGCAGAAGTATTACGGTGACGGCTTTCTGACTGGATACGGCCGCATTGAAGGCCGGCTGGTATTTGTCTTCGCGCAGGACTTCACCGTCTTCGGCGGCTCGCTCTCTGAGACCAACGCAGCGAAGATCGTCAAGATCATGGATATGGCCATGCGGGTCGGCGCGCCCGTGATCGGTCTCAACGACTCCGGGGGCGCGCGTATCCAGGAAGGCGTGCGCTCGCTGGCCGGCTATGCCGACATTTTTCTGCGCAACGTTCTCTCCTCGGGAGTGGTTCCGCAGATCTCGGCCATCATGGGCCCCTGCGCCGGCGGAGCCGTGTATTCGCCCGCGATTACCGACTTCATCCTGATGGTGCAGAACACCTCGTACATGTTCATCACCGGGCCTGACGTCATCAAGTCGGTCACTCATGAAGAAGTCACCAAGGACGAACTCGGCGGCGCCGTCACGCATAACGAGAGATCGGGTGTGGCGCACTTCATGGCGCATGACGATGCCGAGTGTCTCAGCATGGTCCGGGAGTTGCTGAGTTTCATGCCGTCGAACAATCTTGAAGACCCGCCGCGTAAGGCGTGTACCGATCCCATCGATCGCGAGGATGAGCGCCTCGACACCATCGTTCCAGCCGAGTCAAACCAGCCCTACGACATCAAGGAAGTCATCAACACGGTCGTCGACGATTCCTATTTCTTCGAGGTGCAGGAACACTACGCCAGGAACATCGTCATCGGCTTTGCCCGCCTGAACGGCAAGCCAGTCGGAATCGTGGCGAATCAGCCCGCTTTTCTTGCGGGTGTGCTCGACATCAACGCCAGCATCAAGGGGGCGCGCTTTGTGCGCTTTTGCGATTGCTTCAATATCCCGCTGATCACCTTCGAAGACGTGCCGGGATTTCTTCCGGGAACGCAGCAGGAGTATGGCGGCATCATCACCCATGGCGCCAAGTTGCTTTACGCTTTTTCCGAGGCGACGGTGCCCGAAGATCACGGTCATCACGCGCAAAGCTTACGGCGGCGCCTATTGCGTCATGGCGTCAAAGCATATCCGCACCGACGTGAACTACGCCTGGCCGACCGCCGAGATCGCCGTGATGGGGCCGGAAGGCGCGGTGAACATTGTGTATCGCCGTGAGCTGGAAAAATCGGAGAATCCCGGAAGCCGATCGCGCGGCCAAGATCGAAGAATTCCGCGACCGCTTTGCCAATCCCTATGTTGCAGCGGAACGCGGGTATCTGGACGCGGTCATTCGTCCCGCGTGACACCCGGCGCAAGCTGATTCAGGCGCTGGATATGCTGGAGAACAAGCGCGACAAAAATCCGCCGAAGAAGCACGGGAACATACCGCTGTAGCAACGCCATCAAGCTCTCGGCTGAAGGCCATCGAGACCTAGGGCACCCGAGTCAGCGATTCCAGCTGCCGAAGCCGTTTGTACTGAGCAAGCAAAAAAGAATCCCGAAGGCTGATTGAACCTGGTGTTCTCGATCAGCGGCTCGCTTCCGTCCTCGCTGCTCTTCTGACTTTGCATACTTGCGTATGCGACGCCACAATTTCAGCTGGACTTCTACGATCCTGACCTGAACCACCGCTGCTCCTGGTAAAGCGACTCGCTTCTATCTTCCGCTGCTTGCAGCTTCTCATGCTTGCGCATGCGGCACCGCATCAGGATCAGACTTCGTGCGATCCCCTCACCGGAACAACCGTTCAACGCTTCGGGATTCCGTCTCGCCTTTGACTCGTTTCTCGTCTTCTGCGCCAGTTCTTGTGGTGTCTTCGATCACCGGTTCGACACGAGGCCAAACCAGAATGTGACCGGAGCTTCCGCCACGAGTTGCCGAGGTCTTCTCAACGCGCTTGCGCGCATTTTGAAGTGGCAAACTGCCAACCGAAGAGCCTGAAACTTGTCAAAGAACGAGTGTGTTTTTACTCCTGCCGGTGGCGAAGTCAACCAAATTTTCGCAACTGTATATGCCTTTGTTTTCAATCGAGTGCAGCTCGTCCACAGGCTGCATGCCAGATTTTTGTGCAAACCCGTAATCGCTTGATTGCACGGCAGACAGTTCACGCAGAATTCACGCGGTTTTCATTCATTCGCTTATGATTCGCTGGCCCCTGTTTCGCAGTAATTCCGGTTGTGGGAATCTGAGAAAAATCGCTCCTGAAGCGGCTTTTTCGTCATCTTCAATTTTCGTCAGACTTGCGCGTTTGTTACCATCGCGGCATGCCTTTGGTGCAGGCAAATCATCTGGTCAAGACCTATCACACCGAACAATCGGCCTTCGGATGCGCCCGGCGGGACAAGTCCGGGCGGTGAACGATGTCTCGCTCACCATCGAGGCTGGTGAGACGCTCGGCCTGGTCGGCGAATCCGGTTCCGGAAAGAGCACGCTGGGCCGCATGCTGCTGCGCCTGATTGAAGCCGACTCCGGTGAAGTGATCTTCGATGGCAAGGATGTTCTGCACGCCGGAGGGCCGAGCTGCGGCGGCTGCGCCGCGACATGCAGATCATCTTTCAGGACCCGTTCGGCTCCCTCGACCCGCGCATGAACGTCGAGCAGATTGTCTGCGAGCCGCTGGCCATCCACGGCAGCGAGGAGCGGCCGCGACCGCCGCCAGCGCGCCGCAGAGGCGATGCGGGCGGTGGGCCTGGATGAGTCGGCGCTGCGCCGCTACCCGCACGAGTTCAGCGGCGGCCAGCGGCAGCGCATCGGAATTGCGCGAGCGCTGGTGTTGAAGGCCGCGCTTCATCGTCGCCGACGAACCGGTCTCAGCCCTGGATGTGAGTGTGGGAGCGCAGATCGTCAACCTGCTGAAGCAACTTGCAGCGCGAGTTCCAACTGACCTACCTGTTCATCTCGCACTCCATGCCGATTGTGCGCTACCTTGCCGACCGGATTGCCGTGATGCAGCACGGCGAGATTGTGGAGATCGGGCACGACCGAGCAGATCACGACGGCGGCGCACGCATCCCTACACGCGAACCCTTCTGGCGGCCACGCCGGAGATGGAAGCTAGCTCGCGCTGAAAGCGAGTTGCTTGGCTTCGCCGGAAGCGCCCGGCCTCATCGTGGAACGGCGCACCTTCCAGCCGCAGGAGAAACGCCTTCACCGGCAAGCCCTCCGCCATAGCCACCCAGGTTGCATCCGGAGGCAAGCACGCGGTGGCAGGGAACAATGATCGCGATGGGGTTGTAGTGGTTCGCCTGACCAACGGCGCGAAAGCCGTTGGGATTGCCCACCGCGCGAGCGATTTCAGCGTACGAGCGCGTCTCGCCATAAGGAATTCGAAGCAGTTCGTTCCAGCAACGCTTGCGGAATTCGGTCCCGCGCAGGTCGAGCTCCAGCTCAAAGTCCAGGCGGCGGCCTGCAAAATATTCATCGAGTTGCTGCGCGGACCGTTCTGGTTCGCTTCTCGGATTCTTCCCATGCGATCGGTTGACCGGCGATCGTTTGCGGCAGTCCGCGATCAAACTCCAGCATGACCAGGGCGGACTTGGAAACGCCGATCAGCAGCGGCCCGACCGGCGACGACATTCGCGAGTAATAAAGCGTTTCCATGACGTTTGTTCAGCAGACTATCACCAGCAGCCAGCGGTCGAGTCGCCGTTTTCGGACCTCAATATTGAGCGACCTTCCTGAATAGAAAAACCCCTCGCTTGCGCGAGGGGCCGGAGGAGAACCACGTTGACGCTGCACCAAAACTAGCTGTTACTGTTGCGGCGGCGTGGGATTGCTGCTTGAGGTTGAGTTCGTGTTGCCGGGCTGTTGCTGCGTTGAGGGGGAATTGTCAGGGTGCGAGTAGCCGGTCGGATTGTTGTTGCCGTGCTGCTCGATGCTGCTGCCGTTATTCATCTGACTGTTATTCATCCGACTGTTACTCATCTGACTGTTGCTCATCTGACTGCTACTCTGCGCCGATGCCAGCTGATCGACATCGTTCTTCAGCAGGCTGATTTCGACCCGATTGCCACGAGCTTTTGCCGTCGAACCTTCGGGTGCGGGAACCTTGGCATTCCCCATGCCCATCACGAAGATGCGATATACGGGAATCTGGTTCTTCTCGACCAGGTAGCGGACAACGGAGTTCGCCATCGCCTGCGAGCTCTGCACGCCAGACTGTCCCCCTGTGGCCGAGAAGCCCTGCACCTCGATGATGTAGCCCTTCTGAGTCCTTCAGGTTGGCCGTCATGTCATCCAGCGCCTGCTTGGAGCTGGTGCCCAGCACGGTGTGGCCGGAGCGGAAGCGGATCTCAGTCTGCGAGGCTGGCTGGTACTGATCGATGTTGCCGACTACAGTGCTCGACCGTATTCAAACGAGTGCTGGCCTGCAAAGCGGTCTGGTTCGCCTGCTGTCGCACGATTGCCGGCGTCAACGGCATGCTGATCGGCCTGCGTCGCTTTTGCATCTGCCTGGCGGATGCCTTCCTGGGCGCGCGCATCGACATCTTTGATCTGGCGAGAATTCTCCGCCGTCAGATCGTCGAGTTCGTTCACGCGATTGCGGATCGGGCTGAGCTGCTTCTGCACATACTTCTTGCGCGCGAACGGATTCATCTTGCCCCAGAAGCCTTCCCGGGTCTCCGGCTGCAGCGGCTGGCGAGCCGACATGTTCTGGTCTGAGTTCGCGTCCGGAGTCGGTCGCTGGCCGGCTGAGAGCTGCTGGTCGCGCTCGACGAGAACTGCTCTGCGCCGAATTCTGCTGACTGTCCGAAGTGGTCTGTTGCGCTACGGCCGGTACCATCAGAGTTGCGGCCAGTGGCAACGCAAGTAGAATTGGGGTCTTCATTACCAATATCCTCCAGAAACTTTGGCACTCGGTGCCTTGCGCTCTGTCCCGTCTGCAATTGAAACTGCGGCACAGCAGCGGTTGTGCGGTTGAACGATTCACGCAACAACACTGTTTTCTATTACAACTGAATTGCCAAACTTCGCGGCCTGAAAGACAGTATAAGCGCTTTGTTTTCAGTGTTAAGAATTGGCCGAGTCGATGCTCGATGAGTAGTAAGGGCGGGTCGCGGGTAATTGTTACAGCAAGGAGCGAGTATCCCGAATCAGGCGGGTTGAACGGTATCCACAGAGGCTCGTTGCTCCGCAGGTGACGTGAGCGAGAAGCGGCATGCGGCCGCACGCTTCCACTTCGCGCTTGGCTTCATCGAGAGGCAGCGGGGGAATCACCGTCATGTTGCCGAGCATGCGCGCGAGTTGATGGTAGGCGCTGCGGCAAAGATGCAGGAAGTCGACGGGATATTCAGGCTTGCGGGCGCGCGCTGCTTCAGGATCCGCATCCAGAATGTAAGCGACGTCGGGCTTAGGAACGAATGCCGCTACCAGCACGAACGAAAAATCCGGGTCAGCCGATTCGAGAGCGGCAGGTTCGCCAACTCGTCGTAGATGTAGCGATCCATGATGACGACGTCGACGCCGGAGCGGCGGGCCCTCGCAATGACCCTCACCAGATGGAACGCGTCGAGCAGGTACAGTCCGTGACGCGCGATGCTGAGATACCACTTGCGAACGTTCTTGTCGCGGCGATTCACCGGACGGTCCGGCGCGCCGATGCCTTTCTCGCTGCCATACACCTTGTGGACGAATCCCTCGCGATAGCGGCTGAGCACGACCACGTCGTCCCAAAACGCCAGCAAGTCTCGTCGTCAGGCCTCGAGCGTGCAAGATACTCTCGCAGGTTCGCGATTTGAGTGCTCTTGCCGGAACCGTCGAGACCTGAAAACGAAATCAAAAGCGGACGTGGCGATGACATTGCGCAGTGGCCTTCCCAAGTGAATATTTTGACTCGGAGGACCAGCGGCTACGGCTTGGCGGACGTTCCTTTCGATAGCTCCGTACACCACGCCGCCAGCCACACCAACCGCTGCGATCAGGCCGACCTTCAGCAGCAGCGAGCGGCGCTGCTTCTGCTTATCGGGAGCGATAGCCTCTCCGGCCGGGCGTGATGCCGCGCCGCCGACCACGGGAACTCCTTCAGCAGTGGCCGCGCCCAATGGCTCCTGCATTTGCTGCTGCGGCTTTGGGTTGCGGAGCCGGCGTTGCCGGCATGGTTTCCGTGTAACTCTCAGGCATGTTGGCAGGCCGTTCTGCGTCTGGCTGATTTTGCCGTGGGCACGGGCTGCAGCGGCCCCTTGGAAGGATCGATGGTCGTACCGTTCTGCTGATCCTGTTGCGCGCTCTGCGGATTGGCTGTCTCTTGCTGTTGCGACGCCTGGGCAAATTCGGGTGCTCCGCACATTACCGCAGCCGACCACCAACGTCATAATCTTGGTGATAATTTTCTGATGAGCCTTCATCGGGCAGCTCTCCCATACAAAAATTTTTTACCGCTGGCCGTTAACTTCAAACTTCGAAAGGCCCTTGGACGCGGTCACCGTTCGCAACGCGGGTTGCGAAGTGGAGTTGATGTCGTCATCGGACTTCAGCAGACGATCGACATCCGCATCGGGGTCATAGAACAGGTTGCGCGCACGATTCCGCGCATATCGCCACAGGTTCGGCAGGTTCGTCTGATACCAGCACGACTCCGACATGCTTGGGCGACAATCCGCAGAAAACCCGAAAGCGGCTCTTGCAATACATCGGGCGAAGCCAGCAACGCGGCGGTCAGACGATGATTGCCTTCGAGCACGGTCACCGGACTGTCGTCGTCAACTCCGATGAGCAGAACTGCGCTGTTGTCCTCATGGTTGCGCAGGTAATAGCTCAAGGCCTGCACTTTGGCGATGAAATTCCGGGTTCGTCCGCGGAACGGCTTCGTCCGGATTCGCTTCACAATGTCTTTCAGGAGGAAGCTTCCATTCGCCACCCGGCGCCACTGCGCCCTGGGAAAGACTCTGACCCGTTCCAAATCCTGCGGCTTCGATCTGCACTTCCCACCATTGCGTGTCAGCAGGCAGCTCGCGCCACATGTGACCGCGACGGCGAAACAACAGCGCCCGGCGCAAGGCATTTCCCGGTTCGTCCGTGATTTGCGCAGCCAGAACGAGGTCTTCGAATTGCTCGCGGTCCTGATGAAACTCTTCCTGATAGAACTCGTTCTTCAGGAATTCCGCGATGACTTCCGCTTCAGTAACGCGCCGTAGCTTCTTCATGAAGCCTCCCGCCAGCGGTAGCCCACATCTTGACGAAGGGAAAGGCGACCGCACATAACAACAAAACCCTGAGGACCTGCTGGACGACGATCACCTCCAACAAAGTCGAGTGAAACCAGCGTGATGCCCAGAACGATCAGCCCGCTTACCACCAGCTGCAGCCAGCCTGTATTGGCGATGCGACGCGACATCTCGTACGTCATCAGCACTACCGCGATGGAATAAACGCCGGTAGCCGCGGCATTCATGCTCAGCAGCCAGTTGAGGCCGCTAATCCCGGCTACGTGGAAATGGGCTCCGAATAACGACTGAAAAACCAGCCTGGGGAAACGCTGCCAGCAGCAGAACGAACACGACCGACATCGCCGTAACCAGGAAGAGCGGAATCGCCAGCAACGAGCCGGACGCTTGCTCCTCCTTCTTTTCGGCAGACACCGGGAACATGGCGCTGACCACCGACCAGCACGCGAAATAAAGAAGGCGTCCGACCAGTGCGATTGCCGCATACAGCCCTGCTTCGGAGGCGGGAAAAAGTGCTTCACCATCAGAATGTCGATGTTGCTGATGATGACCTGGCCGACGAAGAAGACGATGGCCTGCCGGGCTTCGCCCACGGGAGCCGAGGGACGGTCTACGGCCGGACCGCGCAATTCCCTGGCGCTATCGGGCAGACAGAACGCGAAGATCACCGACCCCGAAATCGCTGCTACCGCGCCCAGTACGCCAAAGCCAAATTCGATTAAAACGATTGCGCCGATAAACTTGATGATTGCTTCCGCCGCCATGTTCCAGCTGAGCCCGCGAAAGCGGCAGGTTCCTTGCAGTCCGCCGCGCTTCACTCCGAGCGGAACGTAAATCGTCAAACCGATGGCCAGCAGGATGATGATCCACGGACTGGAAAGACGCAGATACGCGGTCAGCATTGAACTGGCCAGCAGCATAAAAACGCCCAAGCCAATTCCGATCATCCAGGCCCGCTTCATCAGGTGCTGAAAGACCGCTGCCTTGGATTCAGTGGAATCCGCCTTGGCAACCAGCTTGGTACACACCAGCTGGAATGACAGCGTGATGGCAGAGATCAGCATGAGGATGGTGACGGCCGCGGCCGCGTGGCTGAAGTCCGACGGACCCAGCATGCGGGCGACGCCGATGTTGTAGCCGAAGTTTGCCAGGCTGACGAACACCGATCCGATCAGGAGAATGATGCTGCCGTTCAGGATCTTGGCGTGGTGTGCGTATTGCGGAGCCCAACGCGACACGAACCTGTCCCACCGGCTCTCCTGCGGAGGGCTCAACAACATCGTGTCGGGATTTGCGCTCATGCGGCCAGCCCGGTTCCCGGCTGGTCATCGGTGGTGCTCGAAATCGACGGTGCCGGCGACTATCGCCGCGTGGATGCCGTGCGGCTCGAATTGCCTCATGGCATTGGGCAGGAAGCTGCTGAAGCTCTTCACCGCAGCAGTCGAGTTCTCGTAGATCTCGAACAGACGGCCGGTGCGCGTCAATTCCAGCACAACCGCGGCCTGCGGCGACAAGGCTGCCAGCTTCAAATCGCCGTCGTGCTTAACCGCCGCGCGCATGCAGCGCAACAGCACGTCGACGCCAGCGGCATCGATATGCCGCACTTGGGACATGTCAAACACAATCTGGGGCCGGTCCGAATTCACGAAAGGCTGCACCTCTTTGAGGAACTTGCGAGCCTGAATCAAATTCATCTTCTCCGGCATTCTCTTTACCACAACGGGCCGACTAATGGTCTCCATATCTCCTCACGACTGCCAAATTGGAAGGGAACTCTGATGGTTCCGCAGTCAGAAGCCGAAGCTTCCAAAGCCGGATTCTCCAGGTGAGGACTCTGCCTCCTCCGAAGTTTCCGCACTCCGCGCGGCCCGCTTACGCCGCCATGGCGAACGCAAAGCCGCGATAAATCTCCTTTGGTAAGAAGGCAAAAAGAGCAGCTGTGCTGCCTGCTAATCGAGAAACAGCACTTAATGGAATCATCCCGACCAATTTTTCGTCATGCACTTCCACTTCGACATTGCGGGCCAGGTGGGCAACCCGGCGAAATCCGACCACGCAATGCATGGCGTCCAGCCCCGCTCCCAGGCAGGTGAAGGGGAGAACCGTGGTGTTTTCCACCACCGTCCCACAGTCAACTTCGGCATGCTGTTCGACTACCGTGCCTCGGTAATGAGTGCCGACGCGCGGATTTTGCTGTGCGGCGCCGATATAGGCGGGCGCGACGATGCGGGCTTTTCGATGAACCCGCGCCAGAGGGCCCGTACCAGATTCCTGGTTTCATTTCTTTGCCTTGCGGAACGACCGCATTGCGCGCCAGCAGCCCGTCCACGGCCAGTCGCCGCAGATCGGCTGGTTTTTGCAGACGATTGACGTAGCCTTTGACACGGAAACGGCTCCGACTCCCGGCGCAGGTGCTGCAGCCGGCTTTGAAACAACTCCGCCGCGTCCATGCGAGCCGACGCGCTTAGCACGAACAGGTCCAGAGTGTTTTGTTCTCCGAATCTACGGCCTGGGTCACGCAGCTCCGGCGATCCAGATGGTGCTGAATCATCTCTTCGTAATCGACTTCGACGTAAGCGCCCAGGCGCATGCACGATGACCAGTTCGGCGCCATCCTCGGCACAAGCCATGAAACTCTCGCTCGGCCGCCTGCCAGAGTTGCTCACCCTCCACGTGCAACGGTGCTGCTTCGCGGATCGAGAGAACGGCAGCGAAGAAACGGCTGCGCCTCTTCGCAGCGAGATCCGTAGATGAGGCTGCAAACGGAGATGCCGAAGTGCCGCAGCCGTTGCACTACTCTCTCTTCCACCGACATCCCCAGTACATCGAGGCAAGCGAGCGGAATATTGCCGAAGCGCTCTGTCGACTTCTCCGTGCTTCGGCTGAATCCCGCCAATCAACAGAATGGCCCTTATGTCCATGACTGCCACCTCGGGGCGGCTGCCCGGAAGATCGCCGAACGCGAAGGAATCCAGGAGGGAATTCTTCGGAACCGCGAGATCGGTTCAAGGGCGCGGGTGCGTTGCTGCAAATCAAACGAGCGCAAGTATTGCCGGATAATCTGAGGCATGGTCATTCGCAGCGCAGCCGAGAAATTCTGCTCCGACATCTCGCGCATGAGTTCTGGATCATTCAAAAGCGAGTGCAATTCAGCCGCCAAGCTGTCGGCATCGCCGGTTTTATAAAAAGCGACGGCCAGACCCTCATCCAGAGCCATCTCGCGAAAGTCGTCAATTCCCGCCGATATGATTGGGACGCCAAATTCGCAGGCAAGGTGGGCTACACCGCTGGCTCCGGTCGCAGAAGAATACGGAAGTACTAAGGCGCTGGCACTTCGGAACAGTCCGGGAATGTCGTCTTCTTCCACGTACCCGGTAAATTCGACACGCGGATTGTCCTTCATGCTCTCGGCAACCGACTCGATATAACCCGGGTGTGGCCGGATGATTGCCGCCGGCGACAACCAAGCGCACGTTCGGCATGCTGCGCCGAGAGTTCGTTCCAAGCCTCCAGCAACAACTCCACTCGCTTGTAGGTGCCCCATTTGCCGAAAGCCAGAATGCGATGCTCGGGATTGCCCCGGCTGTCGAAATCCGGAGGCTCGGGACAGCCGCCCAGAATGCCGTGCGCGCGGAAATGCACGTTGTCGCCACGATATTTTTCGATCAACGTCCGGCGATATACGGGCAGCAAAACCGAGATGGAATTCGACATCAGCAGCATCCGGGTCGCCATGCGAGCCGGCCGCCCGATACAGCCGGGGAAAGCGAATGCCGGAGTCAGCCAGGTTGATGTTGTCCATCAGGTGATGCAGCGTGACATGTGTGTAATGTCCCGTAAGACGCGATATGGCCGGCTGTCCCAAGCCCAGAAATGCCGGCACGGGCTTATTACCGAAGGTGGAGAACAGCAGGTTGAACCACACCACATCCGGCTTGATGTCGCGAATCACTTTCGTCAAGCGCAGCCGGGTTCGACATTCCGTCGAAGCGCCAGCATCGAATGACGTCGAAGTCGGGTAATTCCTCCGCCGGAGTTTCCAGTTCGTCGGCCAGGATGGTCAGACTCAAGAAGGGATCACGTCGCAATCTCCCGCGCCAGATGAAACCCGTACTCGTTCAGCCCTCGCCGGCTAGGCGGAAATGCCGTGATCAAACAAATCTTCATGAGCTCCCCTGGGCCTAAAAAATCGAAAGACGAACAACGGGGCGAATCAGCGTTCCGCTGTGTGCAGTCCCGGTGAAATTCGGGAACTGTTCCGTCTCGATACCAACTGCAAACCGCAAGGGATAAGCGATCTTGTACTCCCCGGCGTCATCGCTAAAGGATCTGTGTAATGGCCTTACATAACTGATGTAGAAACTGCTGTACGAGTTGTTGTACTCCTGGAACGCAGCTGCCTCCTTCGTAGGCGAACTGGCCGCTCACGCTCCAGGAGGGGTTCCAGTTGTACTGCACGCTGGCCACGGGACGCAGCACGTGCGCCGTCGCCCACAAGGTGTCTTGCACGCGGAATGCGCGGATGTATTCAGCCAGCAGACTCGCCGTAAGTTTCTTGTCCAGGAACTTCCGCTGCAAGCCGGCGTAGGTCGAGGTGGTGAAGAACTGTCTCACCAAGGGGCTGTACGTCAGGTCGCGTCGCGTATAGCCGGTGATGAGGGCGGTGTTTCCCCAAGGACGTCCCACGGTGAATTGCAACGTGGTGCCGACATCATTCGAGTCCAGTTTGTAGCCGGTCGCCGTAAACGGACCGGCCTCGTGATACAGGCTGGCGTTAAACGACAACCAGTTGCCGAACGAGCTGCTGTTCGCGTAAACGAACTGGCGGAACAGGTTCTGATTCTCGTATTGCGGCGCAGAGGTGTCCCGCCGCAGAGTGAATTGCAATCCGGTATTCAGCGCAATCCAGGCGTCGCCCAGATGAATGACCGGATTCAATGCGCTATTGAAGTTGTAGTCAAACGTGTTGCGGTGGATGATCAGCGCCTCCTGCGGCAGCGATTCATCTCCCGTTGCGTTGCGAATCTGGAAGAATCCGCTCAGCATCGGGAAGTTATTGTCGAAGTGGTAGCGATATGCCGTGGTCCACAGCGACTCCTGCTGCGAGCGCGGCGGCGGCAGCTGCGGACTCTTGCTCGACAGCCCGAAGATCTGCTGATCGAGAACATAGACCGTGTAATCGTCGTAAAGTCCGCCGGTGGTGAAGTCGGTCAGCATGCTGAGGTGATCGGTCACCCGCATGCCTTCTTCGCTCGCCACCTGCATACCTTCCAACTGGGCCAGCTCGCTGCCACCAAGCTGGTCTGCCTGCGAGAGCACCGTCTAAGCGCATTCCAGCTTTCGTGCCGCTGGCGATACACCTCGCCTTGCGCCATCAGGTAGTCGTAGTTTTGGTTGGCTGACGGATCCGACTCGATGGTGGCCAGCTCTTCGTTCGCTTGCTTGGTCTTGCCTTGCGCCAGATAGGTGTTCGCCATTCCGATGGCGACGATGTCGGGCGACGCGCCGGCCTGCCCGGCGCGCTGGAAGTAGTCAGCGGCAAGAGTCGAAATCGTGCATGGCCAGCAGCAGGTTCGCGGCTTCGATCAGATTGTCGGCCGTCACCGGAGGTGCTTCGCCAATGCGGCTCTCGGCGAACGCCAGGCTGATCTGTTGCTTGGCATCCTCATCCTCGCCGTACTTGACCATCAGTCGCGCGATCGCCAGACGCGCATCGACGCGGTTCGCGTCGGGAGCGTCCAGCGCGCGGGCAAAGCGCTCCATCGCCGCCTTGCGATCGCCGAGCGTCAACAGGGCATCGCCGGTATCGAGCAGGATCGAAGACTGTTCGCCGCCCAGTTTCTCGGCTGCCTCCACGTAACGCATGGTCTCGTCCTTGCGTCCGAGGTGCGCATAGGCGTGCGCCATGCGTCCGTAAATCAGCGGATCGTCGGGCGAGATGCCTAAGGCCGCATTCAGCGCGTCGATCGATTGCTGGTAGCGGCGCATGTCGTACAGCGTGTCGGCGAGCGCCAGTTGCAGTCCCAGATCGTTGGGAGCGAACTTGATTGCCGCGCGGTATTCCTGTTCGGCGCTGGACAACAGGTGCTCCTGTCGGTACGCCGTGGCTAGCGCCAGGTGCGTCGAGCCTGATTCACCCAGCAGCTTCTGCGCCTCCTCCGCCTGCTCGCGCGCTTCCTGCGGATGACGCAATTGCAGATCGCTGAACGCCAGGCCCAGATGCGCGATGCCGTTGTTGGGCGACAGTTGTCAGCGCGGTGTTGAAGTCCTGCGCCGCCTGCTGGGCATTCTGCATGTCATTCAGCGTGTAGCCGCGGTTGACGTAGGCCTCCGCCATCTTCGGATCGCGTTGAATGGATCGGGTGTAGTCGTTCGACGGCTTCGTCCAGCAGCTGCGAGTGCTTGTGAACGTGTCCTTCGATCAGCGGGAAGTTGGGCTCGTTGGGCAGAATCGAATCGTACTTGTCGGCCACCGCCAGCGCGTCGTCGTAGCGGCCCAGGTTGTACAAGTCGTACGCCAGGTAGACCGAGGCATTGCGATCTTTCGGCAGCTTCTGCAGCACCTGGTAGCCCAGCTTTGCCGACTCCGCGTAATTGCCTGAGTGGAACAGGTAGCGTTCGCGCTCGCGCATGACGCGCGGGTCGTCGTTCATCTTGCCCTTGGCGCGGTTCACCCATACGCCGGCCAGCTTGATCTGCTGCGCTTCGATGGCGGCATTGGCGGCGTTGGCGATGATCAGCGGATTTTCCGGCGCCAGCTTGTAGGCCTTCTGATAATTGTCGTCGGCCAGCTGGAATTCCCGGGTCTGCGTGTACAGATCGCCGAGCGCCAGGTACGGGATGTAGTCGTCCGGATAAGCCTTGGCCAGCCGGTTGAAATACTCGGCGGCCATCTTGGGATCGTTCTCTTCGCGATAGAGATAGCCCATGGCCTCCAGGGCATAGCGGTTCTCGGGATCCTTCGCCAGCACGTCTTCGTAGATCTTGCGCGACTCGTCGCTGCGGCCTTCCTTCCACAACAGGTTGGCGTATTGCAGCGTGATGTTGGTCGTTGTCGGGATCGAGTTTGCGCGCCTCGAGCAGGTCGGCTTCAGCGCCCTTCAGATCGTTGTCTGATGTCTTGATGGATGCGCGGACCCGCAGAAATTCGGCCTTCGCCGTGCCCTCGCACGTTCAAGTTTGCTGATCTCCTGCTCGGCCATGGCCAGCTGCTGATGCGCGGCCTCGTCGTCGCCGCTTTGCGCGATAGAGTTCGGCAAGATTCAAGCGCAACTGGATCGGATAGAGCTGGCCTTCGGGAACGCCGCCTGCCGGAAGCGCTGCAATCGCAGCTTTGTATTCAGCGATCGCATCGGCCTGACGGTTTTCTTCCTTCGCCAACAGCGCCTTGATGGCGTGCAGACGGTAATGGTTCGCATCGATGGCCGCGGCGCGATTCAGATATTGCGCGCGTCTTCTCGGTGTCGCCGAGCCGCAATTCAGCCTGCGCAGCGCTGAGCTGGTACCCAATCTCCTTCGGCTTCTCGTTGGCGGCGCGCGCATAGGCTTGGGCTGCCTGTTCCTTGTCGCCGTCCAACTCGTAGGTGTAGCCCAGGTCGGCCAGCACGGACGGCGTCATCTTGGGCGCGCTCTTTAGCGTCGTGATCGCGGCTTTGTAGTCGTGCTCCTCGCGGTAATAGTTGGCAGCCGCCTGGAAGATCTCGACATTGTTCGGCGAGTGCTTCTTCGCCAGGTCAAGCATCTGCTTGGCCTTGTCGGGCTGCTTCAGCTTCAGATAGGCGACCGCGATCATCAACTCGGCGTGCGCGCTGGGTTGCTGCGATTCGGCGCGCTGCAGCAAGATTGATGCCCTCCTGCGTGTCGCCCGTCCGCATGTAGAGCTCGCCGAGAATCAAGCAGATCGTTGGTGCGCTTCGGATTTGCGCGAATCACCTGCGCTGAGCAGCCGCTTGGCATCGTCCGTGCGGCCCATGCGCGCGTAGGTCTGGGCCAGGCCGCTCATGCCGTCGGCATTGCCCGGCGACATCTGCAGGCCGTGCTGATAAGCGTCGACCGAGGTCTGATAGCGTCCGGCCAGCCGCGAGGTGTAGCCCAGCAGGAACCACAGCTTGTTGTCCTGCGGAGCGGCTTTCACCGCGCGTTGGGCGTAGTCGGCGGCCGCGCCGGGATTGCCATGACGCAGTGCATCCTCGGCCGCGCGCGCCAGCCGGCCGACTTCAATGCTGCTCCCCCAGCCAATGCCGTTATCGCCACTTGTCTTGGCTTGTCCGGCAGGCTGGTTTTTCTTCTGGTTGTTCTTCGGCGAATTGGGCGCAGGTTGCGACTGTTGACCGTCAACCTCGAACGTCTGCGCCAGTGCCGCAACCGAGAGAAATAGGGAGCAGAGAATCAGGAGAACAGTTCTTATTTTCACGTAGGCGACTCACTGACATGTCGAGAGTGCAGGAACTCCGCTTGTAAGCTGAATTCCTTCTCGTCGGATGCGAATTACTGCTCAATGGCTGTTCGGCAGCTTGGAACAACATCTACTCAGCTTGTGAAGTGGTATCGCGGATTCACATTTTGAGGAGCCCGGGTCCGCTTCACCGGGCCAACTCCGCCTGCCGGCAACTCTGCTGTGCAGCTGCTCCGGCAACCGTAACGGCCGATCTACGAATCGAACAGCTCTGAAACGCCAATCGCCGGAGGCAGTCCTTTGATTTCGCAGTCGCCCACTTTCCCCTCGCGAGCGATTCCTTTGTCCGCCATTTTGTTCATTTGCCTGGCGGTGCACGGGCCTTTGCTGCTGATGCAGCTGCCGGCAAGCTCTTACGACGCGAACACCCACATGTTCTTCGCGGCGCATTATGCCCATCACTGGTTCAATCCCTGGAACGCGAAGTGGTTCGGCGGCTTCTCGCAGACCACCTATCCGCCGCTGACGCACCAGTGGATCGCGCTGTTCTCGCACCTCATGGGCATGAAGATGGCGTACATGTTCGTGCAGTTCCTGGCGATTCTGCTGCTGCCCATCGGCATGTATCGCTATGCCGCGTTGTGGGTGGACGAGGTCTCGGCGAGCTACGCGGCGCTGGGTTCGGTGTTCCTGGGGTCGCTGTCGATGCTGGTGTATCAGTCGGGCCAGCTTGCCCACGACTGCGGCCGCCGCGCTGACGCTGAATGCGATTCCGTTCTTCTACGTTTGGCTGCGGACGGGACGATTCAGCTCGCTGCTGAAAGGCGGTTGCGCTTTCCTGGACTGCTGCCGCCGCGCACCACGTTACTTTGCTCTTTGGCGCGGTGCTGTTTGCCATTCCGGTGCTGGTGCTGGCGATTCTCGATCGCGATGCCGCCAGCAATCGAGGAAGAGCATGCCTCGGTTGGCGGAGTTCTGGGGCGAGCAGTTGTTTTCGCGGTTATTGCGATTGGCGGGCGTCGTCGTTGTCCTTTATCCGTACTGGATCGCGCTGTTGAAAAATCCGATCAGCCAGATGCCGATTCCGCACGGCTCGCGCGACAATTACATTCTTCATCCGTTCAGTGGAATCAACTTCTGGATCATTCCCATGGGCGCGCTGATCCTGGCGCTTCCCTTCATCATCATTCGCGGCTCGGCCGACCGGCGGCTGCGTCCGTTGCTGATCGGCTGGTACGTGACCACGCTGATCGGTTTGGGTGGCACGACCCCAGCGGGAAGAGTTCTGCTTGGTCGCGCTTACAACGTCCTGACTTATGAGCGTTTCACCTTCTGGGCCACGATCATGGCGATGCCGTTCGTCGGACTGCTGGCAGTGACGCTCATCCGGCGCTTCCGCATGAAAGCCTTGGTGGGCCTGGCGATCGCTGCAGTCATCACGATGGCGTCGGCGGTTTCGTGGATCACGATTCATCCCATCAACAGCACGCCATTCAATGTCGATCAGGTGATTTCGTTCCTGGATCGCGATGAGCACGCAAAATTTCGCTACATCACGTTGGGCTTCGGCAGCAAGTTTGCTGAGGTATCGCGCGAAGCCAAGGCCGACAGCGTCGACGGCGATTACAACTCTGCCCGCTTGCTGCCGGAGATGACGGCTTACGGCGCCGGTCAGCTTTATAACTCCAAGTATTTCGGCCTGTCGGGTATGGAAGCTTTGCGAGCCGTGCTGAAGCATGCCAACCAGTACGGACTGAAATACATCTTTGTCCGCGACCGCTACTACGAGCCGCTGCTGGCATTCGCCGGCTGGCGCCAGGCCGAGACCTACGACAACGGCAACGTCACCTTGTGGACGAAGGAAGACGTTCCTCCGGCGCGGCCGCTGGAGTTCAATGGTTTCCGGCCCACCGAAATGCAGGGAATTATGTGGGGTATTTTGCCGGTCGGTTGCAGCCTGTTAGCTCTGTTCCTGGTTCTACTGGTGCCGGAGCGCCGGCGCGTGAGTACCACACTGGAATTCCCAGCGCGTGCGACCGTGGAACCGATGATCCTGCGGGAGGCCAAGTAATGAAGCGCTTACTGCCAATCATCCTCATCGTACTAACCGTTGTGCTGGTTGCGATGGCCACCATGCAGCCGAGCGAGTTGTCGCCTGCCACCTCTCCTGAGGGAGCAGTGCAGTCGCTCTTCGCACACGTGAAGGCGCACGACTACAAAGGCGCGTTTGCCTATGTAGCGAAGATCCGGCGACACCGACGAGCAGGCATTCGCCCGTGATCTGTCCGGACGCGACGGCAGCCTGCGAACCTATTCTTCGCTGCAGCAAGCTGATACCAAGGTTCTCCATGCCAGCGACAACCAGGCCCTGGTCCGCGCCAGTCTGGAATACGCGACCGCCGTCGGTGCGTTTCTACGACACTCGCGACCTGAAAGTTGTGAAGGAAGGCAGCGAGTGGAAGGTGGAATGGCCGGTGGCGAAGGAAGCCAACGTTCCGCCGCAGGTCATTCAGGAAAACTATCTTCGCTGGGATGTTGTGACTCGCGGCGCCAGCGACGATTGGGGCGCGCAGAACGTCGAGGCTCCACGCGTGCGGATCGTTTCGATGAACGCGATTCCCGCAAGGCAACAACACCATCATCGTCGGCGAAATCGAGAACGAAGATACCGTGCCGGGATTTGTTTCCGTCGGCGCAACGCTGATCGGCAAGGATGGCGGTGTTCTGGGCGAAGAGACCAGCTTCGACAAGATCTCGCACACCCTGCTGCCGAAAGAAATCTCGCCGTTCCGTATCGACTTTCCGAACGTGGCGCTCTCCAAAGTGAAGAACGTGCGCATGCAGCCGAATTCCATGCTGGTGCCCGCGTCGGCCGATCCCGTCATCGGAGTGCTGCATCAGCGGGTAGAAACCGATTCGCGCGGCCGTCATGTGCTGAAGGGCGAGTTGCTGAACGAGAGCGGACAGACCGTGAATATCCCGCACGTGCTGGCGACGTACTACGACAATTCCGGCAAGGTGATCTGGGTGTCGGACGGCTACGTTGACCAGGCGCTGCTGCCGCAGACCCCGGTACCGTTCGCTGTCGACCTGAGCGACAAGATGGCAGCCAATGTCCATAACTATCGCGTCACCGTGAACGAATACACCCTGAACCGCGAAGACTAGCCATGACCAGAACGCGTTCGTATTTACATCTCGCTTTGCATCATGGCGCTGGCCGCCTTCGCCGACGATTGCCCATGCCGCCGATCTGCACGTGCCCGCCACCGTAGCGGCGGGAACCGGGCTGAGCGTTCCAACTTCCGGCAGCGGCAGCGCGACGCTGTACCTGTTCGGCCCCGGATCAGCCGTCAAGCGGCAGGTGCAGCTCGGGCAGGATATTCAATTGAGTGCCGACGAACTGCAAAACGCGGGACATTACACCGTCGTCATTGGCGACGACAGCGCGAGCTTCTTCGTCACCGCAGGCCCGGTCAGCTCGATCGCATTTCTGGCGCGGCCGTCGCGTGTTCCGGCCGCTACGCCCAACGTCATCAGCGGGACCGCGTTCCTCTTCGACAAGTATCAGAACCTGGTGCTGCAGCCGCAGCCCGTGAAATTTGATCTCACGGTGGATGGCCAGACCACCAGCCGCACCGAGACGTCGAAGGGTGGCGTCGCCTACACCAAGCTGGACTCGTCCAAGAAGGAAGGTCCGGCGCAGTTCGTCGCTTCCAGCGGAGATGTTTCGGTCCGGCGCGTGGTGCAGCAGGTGGCGTCCGATCCTTGCAGCATCCGCATGACCGCGCAGCCGAACAAGACCGGCATCCTGGTGCGTACTGATCCGATTCACGATTGCTCCGGCAATCCGTTCCCGACGGAACCATCGTCACCTTTACGTCAACCGATTCGCAGGGCAAGAGCACAGTCGATGCGCGCATCAAGCGGGGCATTGCCCAGGCGCAACTTGCCGGCCTTGAACAGCGCAACCATCTCCGTAGCATCAGGCGTGGTCGTGGGAAATGAGATCCAGTGGAGAGGTGGGCAATGAAGATCGCTGCAGCGGATCAGCCTGGCGTGCCTGATGGTGGCCGGACTGGCAGCGTTTCTCACCCAAGCTGCCGGCGTTTGCCGACTCGCAGCCCGCCATCTCGCGTGAACGTCCAGAACGCCGGTCCCCGCGCAGTGGAAGACACAACCCAGCGCTCGGTCGCCCGGGACTACGCCGCTGCCTGGAAAGCGATGGCCGAGGCTCTCGACCAGAACCGCACCGATGTTCTTGCTCTCAACTTTACCGGCACCGCCAACGACAAACTGACCGCCACCATCGCTGGAACAACGTAAGAGCGGTCTGCACCAGCGCATCGTGGACAAGGGACACACCGTCGAGGCCGTCTTCTACTCCCCGGAAGGCTCGGCCATGGAACTGCACGACACCGCGCAAGTCCAATTGCAGCTTATGGATGGCGACAAAGTCATCCACTCCGAAGACGCTACGGTACATTATGTTGTTCTGCTGACCGCCGCGGAAAACTCCTGGAAGGTGCGCGTGCTGGAAGCCGTACCCGCTTTCTGACAGAACTGACCTTTCCATCCTCGGCTAACGTCCAACTCACTTACGACAATTAATCAAATTTTCAGCAAGACTGGGCCGTCTCTGCGGTTTAATTCGTTTTTGCCCCCGAATTACGGCTGGAACGGGCTAAAATATCTGTAGACTCCAGTGTGAGGCGCGGCATCCAATCGCTGTTGAGTGGCTGGTCCTGAATGATCCTTAATCCTATCCGTGTCTCTATCTTAGCGATGTTGTTTGCCGGCTCCGTCGCCGGCGTCGCCCAAAATCCTCCTGCCAACATAACCCTGACTCCGTCGACCCAGTCTGTCGGACGATGCGGCCAAGCAGCAGAATTCCTCCGCGACGCCAGCGCCAGCCTCCGGCCACCGACTCCCGCCGAAGCAGCCCGACAAGGCCGCCGCCTATTACCACTTCATGATGGCGCACATGTACGAGGAGATGGTCTCGATGTACGGCCGCTCCGACTACGCCAACAAAGCCATCGATGAGTACCGGCAGGCCATCGAGAACGATCCCAGTTCCGACTACCTGAATGCCGGACTGGCGGAGCTTTACGCCAAGACGGGCAGAATCCGCGACGCCGTTCTGGAAGCGCAGGACATCCTGAAGCGTGATGGCAACAACCTTGAAGCGCGCCGCCTGCTGGGACGGATCTATCTGCGTTCGCTGGGCGACATGCAGGCCGGCACGCAATCGCAGGAAATCCTGAAGCTCGCCATCGATCAGTACGAGCAGATCGTCAAGCTCGATCCCAAGAGCGTGGAAGACCACCTGCTGCTTGGCCGCCTGTACCGGCTCAATAATGAGCTGCTGAAGTCGGAGAACGAATTCAAAGCGGCAGTCAAGATTCAGCCTGATTCCGAGGAAGCGGTCACCACGCTGGCCTACCTCTACAACGAAGAAGGCGATTCCGCACCGCGCGCTGGAAGTCCTGAACACGGTTCCGGAACAAGCGCGCACCGCCAAGCTGTACTCGGCGCTGGGCTACACCTACGAGCAGGAAAAGGAATACAAGCAGGCGGTCGAGGCCTACCGCAAGTCGACCGAACTGGATCATGACAATCTGGACGCGGTTCGCGGGCTGGCCCAGAACCTGATGAACGACGGTCAGACCGAAGCCGCGCTGGAGCAGTACAAAGCCATCGTCGACGCTGATCCTTCGGATGCGCAGACCTACATGCGCATCGCCGAGATCGATCGCCGCAACGGCAAGTTCGATCAGGCGATGGAGGCGCTTGAAGAAGGCCAACTCGGTGGTGCCGGACTCGCTCGAAGTCCAGTACAACATGGCCGTCATCGACGAGGCGCAGGGCAAGTACGACGAAGCCATCCAGATCCTGAACGACCTGCTGACTAAGACCGAGCACGCCGACGGCGACTACTCGACCTCCGACAAGAACAATCGCGCCGTCTTCCTGGAGCGTCTGGGAACCGTCTATCGCGAGGCGGGCAAGACCCAGCTGGCCGATCAGACCTTCCGCAAGATGCTCGACCTCGGCGACGACAATGCCGTCCGCGGATATCAACAGCTCATCGAAACCTATCGCGACAACAAGCAGTGGCAGCAGGCCACCACCGTTGCCGAAGAAGCCGCCAAGAAGTTTCCTGACGATCGCGGCTTGCAGATGGTCGCCGCCTCGCAGCAGGCCGACATGGGCAATCCCGCAGCCCGCTATTGCGCGCGTAAAGGCGCTGCTGAAGGGCAATGCCGACGACCGCGAAGTCTATATCGCGCTGGCCCAGATGTACAGCCGCATCAAGGATTGGGACGAGCGCGGAAGAGAGCATCAACAAGGCCATTGAGCTTTCGAGTAAGCCGGAAGACAAGGATTACGCCTGGTTCGTAGCCGGCTCCATCTACGAGCGCCAGAAGAAGTATGACAAGGCGGAAGAGGCATTTCACAAAGTTCTGGCCGACGATCCCAAAGACGCCATGACGCTGAACTATCTCGGCTACATGCTGGCCGATCGTGGAACGCGTCTGGATGAAGCCCTGGGCTACATCCGCCGCGCGGTAGCGCTGGATCCACAGAATGGCGCCTATCTTGATTCGCTCGGCTGGGTCTACTACAAGATGGGCAACTACGAGCTGGCGGAAGAGAATCTGCGCCGGGCCTCGGAGCGCATGGGCGACGATCCCACCATCCACGATCATCTGGGCGAGTTGTATATGAAGACAGGCCGGGTCAAGTTGGCCGCCACGCAATTGGGAGCGCTCGCTGGAGGAGTGGAACAAGACGGTTCCCGCCGAAGTGGATGCGACAGCGTTGCCAAAGTGCAGAAAGAGTTGGACGCTGCGCGCGTCAAGCTGGCCAAGCAGAACGCCGGCACCGCCCCTCCGTCGAAGCAATAAGCGCCGGTTATTCCTGGACCCTGAAGGCGCTGCCGCCGCGGCGCGCGCTACAAAACTCAGTTCATTGCTACATCAGTGGCACAAAGCGCAAGGCACAAAGCGTAGGGAACAGAGCGCTAAGGTACGGGGCGTGGCACAAGCGCAAGGTACAGAGCGCCTCAGGCGCGTGTCATGACAGCCCAGCACGGAGCCGAAGGCGGAGTGCTGGGTGAAGTGAAAAAAGGCGAAGAGTCCCTCGGGGACGACGGTGTTTCGTAAC
The DNA here is from genome assembly GCA_963698845.1 of uncultured Acidobacteriaceae bacterium. Lineage (GTDB taxonomy): Bacteria > Acidobacteriota > Terriglobia > Terriglobales > Acidobacteriaceae > Bog-257. The sequence continues at coordinate 907,966 of CAVOSH010000001.1, read as the reverse complement.
AGCCTCCGCAGCGGTGGGCGAACTTCGCTGCCAAACTGCAGATTCCAAGCGGCCTTGAATCCTTCCCGCGGGCTTGGTCGTCTAAAGCTGGTCTGGCAAGCCTGCCCGGGTTTGCCGCAAGGTGCGGCATTCCGGTAAAATAGCAGTTTGCGTCAGATCAGTCAGGAGTCCCTATGAAGGCAGCCATCCATCCGGCCTACGACGAAGTTCGCGTGCATTGCGCTTGCGGCAATACGTTTCTTACCCGTTCGACCCACAAGGGCGATATCAACGTGGAAATCTGCTCCGCCTGCCACCCGTTCTTTACCGGCAAGCAGAAGCTGATGGACACCGCCGGTCGCGTCGAGCGCTTCCGCCGCAAGTACGCCAAATCCGACGCCGGCAAGGCCGAAACCGCAAAGGCGGCGGAAACCGCCAAAGCGGAAACCGCACAGAAGTAAGTACTTCTCCAGACCATCAAGCCTCCGCTGTTGCGGGGGCTTTTTGCTGTTAGTCCGATCCGCTTAGCGCCCGGTCAATCGACAGCGCTCCCGCACCCTTCACCAGCACGATCAGCAGCAGCGCCAGCGCCAGCAGGTGATACTCGAAGCCCTCACCCTTCTGCTGGCCGGTCCAGTTCATGAATAAGCCGTTGTGCACGTGTACCGTGGCAATCGCCACCAGCATGTTGCAGGCAATGCCGAACGCCGCAATCCGGCTGAGCAGCCCCACCAGCAGTCCGAGGCCGCCGAAGAATTCGGCGCAGATCGCCAGAAACGCGAAGGGCGCGGGAACGTGCATTTGCTGAGTGAAGAAGCCCATGGTGCCTGTGAAATCCGTAACCGCCAAACCAGCCCAGCATCTTCTGGGCGCCGTGGGCGAAGAACACGATGCCCAGAACCAGGCGCACCACGGTTAGAGTGAAATCGTTGGAAGTGGAAAGAAGCTTATGCAAGTCATCCTCCTGAGACCGGACCCGGGGTAAGGGCAGGTCGCATAGTTGAGGGCCCGCTTGAAAGATTCGTGTTACAACACGCAAGTTGCAAAAACTCTCGAACTACTGCTTGTCCGCGGCCTTGAAGCCGGTCCAGGGATTTCCCTTCATATCGGGCAGAATCGGCTTCTGCCAGGCAAACTCCGGATGCTCTTTGAGGAAGGTATCGGCGATAAAATCCTCGCCGCAGGGATGTCCGGCGCGCGCTTGCAGCGTCATCTGCTTCGCCATGGTGCTGTCGGCAGCCTGCGCGGTCACCGCTCCCATCGGGGCGTAAGCCGGTTCTCCCCAGGCCGGCTCTGGGGTGGGAGACTGATCGCCGTGGCCGCACAATCCGCGGAAGTTGCGATCATCCTTGCCCTCGTAGGTGTCCCAGTGGTCTGCCAGAAACTTCTCGCCCAGCGCAACGTCGATCTGCCCCTGGTTGGCGGGCATCAGCTCCTCCCAACGCTTGTGCCGGGCGTTCGGCGAGCTGGACATATTATTGGGATCGAAGTCGGTCTCCTCTTTCGTCAGCTTCGGATCGCTGGGAAAATTTGCCCCGACGTAGTAGCCGTCGTTCGTGCGCCACACCCGATGCAGCTTCAGGCCGATCTCGAAGCGCGCGACTTCGCCGGTATTGTTGTCGGCCAGCAGCCAGTCGTTCGCGTAGCCCCCGTTGTTGCCCTGGAGCATGATCTCCACGAACTTGTCGATGGAATTCGCATATTGCATGGCCTTGCGCGCCCGCACGAACTCCGGGATGCCGTTAGGGTCGAAAAGCGAAAAACCGGCAATCGTGGTTTCGGTCACCATCAGTCCGGCGGAGTTGATGGCGAAGTCGTCGTCGCTGACGATGATGCCGGGGAAGCCATCCATCAGGATGTGATAGCCGTGGGTGGGCACGATATCGAAGATCACCGTCCAATGGCTGCCGATGGCAATGCCCGTCCAGTTGCTGTGAGCGATGACTGGCTTGTGGTCCTTGGTCCAGGAACCCGTGGCCACAAAGGCGCTGCAGTTGCCGGGCGCCTTGAGGTCCGGCGCATGTGCCTGCTTCTCTTGACGGTTCAGCATCGGGATGTAGTAATCGGGGATCTCCTCCATCGCGTTCAGCGCGACCACATCCCACACATCCAGGCTGGAGCCGCGTGCCTTCAGGCCATCCGCGATGCCCTGCAACTCCTGCCGGTACTCGGCCTCGATGTGCGGCCACAGGATGTTTTGCGCGGTCGCGCGATAGAAATTCCAGTCGCGCTTGGTGAGATAGACATCATTGAGCTGCACCGCTTTGAAGCCGGCCTCGATCTCCGGAGCCAGAAGGTATCCGTGCTGGTAGCCGATGTCCGAAGGTGAGCCTTCCAGGTGCACATACACCCAGCCGCCCCGCTCGAAGCGGTACGCGGGCTTCAGCCTGGCGTCGCCAGGCTTGCCCGGTTCCTGTTTGACGCCCGCGAAGCCGAGGGTGGTCACCGATAGAACAGCGAGAACGAAACAGGCGATGGCGCGAACAGCGCGCATAGGGGCCTCCAAGGACAGATCGCGAGTGCGAGCAGCTTATCCATTTGCGGCTGGAATGGCAAATTTGCGTCGCGTTGCCATCCTGCTGAAATTGCCGATGGCGGCGCCAGTCCGCTATCATCATGCGCCTGGGGAACCGATGCCGAAAAACCAAGCCGCGGGAGCGACGCTGCACCGTATTTTCTTTCCGATATTTCTAGCGCTCGCGCTGGCTTCCAGTCTCGCCGCTCAGAGCCACCAGAGTGCAGGTCAAAGCTGGAAGTTTGCCATCTCCGGCGATTCGCGCAACTGCGGAGACATCGTGATGCCGGCGATCGCCGCCCACGTGCGCGCCGACGGAGCCGAGTTCTACTGGCACCTGGGCGATTACCGTGCCATGTCGAACTTCGACGAAGACTATCGCCGAACTCATCCTGATGCGAGCATCACGAAATACTTCAAGGACGCCTGGCCTGACTTCATCGAGCACCAGCTCGTTCCCTTCGGCGATCTCCCGGTTTACCTGGGCATCGGCAATCATGAACTGGTGGCTCCCATGACGCGCGGCATGTACATCGCGCAGTTCGCCGACTGGTTGAACCAGCCGGTCCTGCAGCGGCAGCGGCTCGCCGACGATCCCAGCAATCATCAGCTCACCACCTACTACCACTGGGTCCAGCACGGCGTCGATTTCATTACGATGGACAACGCTTCGACCGACATGTTCGACGCGGCGCAGATGGCCTGGTTCAAGACGGTGTTGGCGAACGACGCCAAGGACCCCGCGATCAAGACTGTCGTGCTGGGGATGCATGCCGCGCTGCCCGACAGCTCGTCTGCCGGGCACAGCATGAACGATTCGCCGCAGGAGCTGGCGACCGGACGCAAGGTGTACGCGCAGTTGTCGGCCTTCCGCAACACTGCGAAGAAGAACGTCTATGTGCTGGCCAGCCACTCGCACTTCGTGATGAACGACGCCTACAACACCGCCTGCCACAAGGATGACGTGTTGCCCGGCTGGATTATGGGCAGCGCCGGGGCCGTACGCTATCGTCTCCCGCCGGATCGTGCGCTTTCCACTATCGACAAGACCGATATCTACGCATACCTGCTGGGCACGGTGGCACCGGACGGGACCATCAGCTTCCAGGTGCGTGAGGTGCATCAGGACGACATTCCGGCCAGCGTCGTAAAGGAATTCACGCAGGAGCAGGTGAAATGGTGCTTCGAGCAGAACAAGTCGAACTACACCCCGGCGAACCCGACCTGCAACACCGCCGGCGCACCCGAAGGGCAGTAGCAGGTCGCAAGTCGCAGCCGGATGCTTTTGGTCACACCAGGGACGGATCGAGAAGCGGGTGGAGCACGCCTACAGGCGTGCCTTGCCAGCGCTTTTAGGAATATTCGCTTTAAGCGGCTGCGGTAATTGTCCCTCGCCGCCGAAGCCGACTTCATGCTCAAGATCACGGCAGCTCACCTCGACGATATTCGCCGCCACGGCGAAGAGTCGTATCCCGACGAGTGCTGCGGCATCCTGATCGGCGTATTCGAGGGCGCCACTCGCATGGTTCACGCAACCCTCCGTTGCCGGAACGCGACGATCGAGTCTCCGCGTACCCACTACCATATCGATCCGCGGGAAGTGATTCGTGCCCAGCGTGACGTTCGCGAGCGCGGTCTCGAAGTCATCGGCTTCTACCATTCTCATCCCGATCATCCCGCTCAATGGTCACCGACTGACCTTGCGGAAGCACACTGGATCGGCTGCTCGTATGTGATCACCGGGCTGGAGGACGGGCGGGCCGGCGAAACGAATTCCTTTCTTCTGTCGGGAAGGTTGGAGGAAGAGAAGATGTTTGCCCCGGAGGAGCTGCTGATCGTTTGACGGGACGGCTCGTCGGACTGAAGTCCGCCTCGCCGCCGATCATCGACAAACCGCTTTAGCGGAGCGGCTGAAGCCGTATCCTGACACAAGACTCGCGGCATCCGGATTTTTGGCGAGCGGTTTCGCCGCCGGCAGCCCGCCCCAGTTGCGGGTACCCAGCGCCTGTATCTACAATCACCATTCCTATGCTGCGCTTTTCCACAGCCGGTGAATCCCACGGAGAGGCCCTGGTGGCGATGCTATCGGGCATGCCTGCCGGGCGTTGCCGTCGATCTCGAGTTCGTCAATCGCGAGCTCTGGCGGCGGCAGCAAGGCTACGGACGCGGCGGCCGCATGCGCATCGAGCGCGACACCGCGCGGATTCTAAGCGGCGTGCGTCACGGCAAGACCATCGGCTCGCCCATCGCGCTGCTGCTCGCCAACAACGACTGGCAGAACTGGACCGAGGCTCTGCCGGTGGAAGAAGGCGATCCGGCAAAGCACAAGCGCGTGGCTTCTCCCCGGCCGGGTCATGCCGATCTTGCCGGAGCCGTGAAGTACAACTTCTCCGAGGCGCGCTATGTGCTGGAGCGGGCGTCGGCGCGCGAATCGGCGGCACGCGTCGCAGCCGGAGCGATTGCCAAACTGCTTGCTGCGCGAACTTGGCATCGAAGTTCTGAGCCATGCCATTGCCGTCGGCAGCGCGCGACTCGACAAGCCGGTTACCTGGGAGGCGATCGCTGCGCTGGCCGCGAAAGATGAAGTGCTGCTGGGCTGCGCCGATCCCGATGCTGAAGCGCGCATGAAGGAGCAGGTTGACGTGGCGCTGCGCACCGGCGATTCCGTCGGCGGCATCTTCGAGGTCATTGCGCACAACGTTCCTCCGGGCCTGGGCACGTATGCCAACTGGGACGAGCGCCTGGACGCGCAACTGGCCGCGGCCGTGATGTCGCTGCAGGCGGTCAAGGCGGTCGAGATTGGCGACGCGGTTGAGGCGGCGGCTTCACTCGGCTCCGCAGTGCATGATGAAATAGGATACGAGCGGGACAGTGCGGATTCATTTACCGGATTCACCCGGCGATCGAATCACGCGGGCGGGCTTGAGGGTGGCGTGTCCAACGGGCAGGATATTCGCGTGCGCGGCTATCTGAAGCCGATTTCGACGTTGCGGCGTCCCCTGGCCTCGGTAGATTTTGCCACGCGTGAGCCGGTGAAGGCGGCGTACGAGCGCTCCGATGTGTGCGTGGTTCCGGCGGCGGGTGTTGCAGCCGAAGCGATGGTGGCGCTCACCCTTGCGCGCAGCGCGCTGGAAAAATTTGGCGGCGATTCCCTGCTGGAGTTGCGGAGAAATTTCGAAGGCTACTGCCAACAGTTGCGAAACTTCTAAATGATCTATCCAATCGTGAAATATGGCGATCCGGTCCTGGAGAAGCCGGCCGCCACCATCACCGAATTCGACGACGAACTGCGCAAGCTGGTGGACGACATGTTCGAAAGCATGTACGCGGCGCACGGTGTAGGCCTGGCGGCTCCGCAGATCGGCATCAGCAAGCGCATCGCGGTCATCGACGTAACCTTCAAGGAAGATCCGGAAGCCAAGATCGTGCTGGTCAATCCCGAGATCGTCCACACCGAGGGCCGGCAGACGTCGAGCGAAGGCTGCCTCAGCCTGCCGGAGTTTCGCGAAAACGTTACCCGTCCGCTTCAAGGTCACGGCGCGCGCGCAGAACCTGAAGGGCGAGACCATTGAGGTGACTGGCGAAGAACTTGCTGGCGCGCGCGCTGATGCATGAAACCGACCACCTCAACGGCAAACTCTACATCGGCCACATCAGTGCCTTGAAACGCGACATGATGAAGCGCAAGATCCGCAAGCTGATGAAGCAAGGCGAATGGTAGCCCCGCAATGATGGACCTGGTGTTCTGCGGCACGCCGCTGTTCGCTGTGCCTACGCTGGAGAAGCTGGTGGCTGCCGGCTTTGGCGTGAAGTTGGTAGTCACCCAGCCGGATCGCCCCAGCGGTCGCGGCATGGAGCCGGCAGCTTCGCCGGTGAAGCGCGCCGCACTCGAGCTCGATCTTCCAATCATTCAGCCGGAAAAGATCAAGAACAATGAAGAATTTCGCGGCAGCTGGCGAGCATCGCGCCGGAGGCGATCATCGTCGTCGGCTACGGTCGCATCATTCCGCAGTGGATGATCGATCTGCCGCCGCTGGGCAACATCAACCTGCACGGATCGCTGCTGCCGAAGTATCGCGGCGCCGCGCCGATCCAGTGGGCGATCGCCATGGGCGAGAGCATTACCGGCGTCACCACCATGCGCATCGATGCCGGGCTCGATACCGGCGACATCCTTCAGCAGTGCGGAGGAGCGCATCCAGCCGGAAGACACGGCGGTGACCCTGGCGCCGCGGCTGGCGCAGACCGGCGCCGAGCTGATGATCGCGACGCTGGCCGGACTGAAGAACGGCACCATCACTCCGCGGCCGCAAGACAATTCCCAGGCGACGCTGGCGCCGATCCTCAAGCGCGAAGACGGGCTCATCGACTTCTCGCGCACGGCGGCGGATGCCTGGAACCGTCTGCGTGGATTTCAGCCGTGGCCGGGCGCGTTCACCAATTTTCGCGGCAAGATGCTGCAACTTCATGCGGCCCAGCGCCGCTCCCGAAGTGGCGGTCGTCGCTGCCGGGTCATTTCGCCGTCGAGAACGATCGCCTGCTGCTGGGCTTTGCGCACGGGACCGCGCTCGATGTTCAGGAGCTGCAGATGGAAGGCAAGAAGCGCATGAGCGCGCGCGATTTCATCAACGGCTATCGGCCGAAGAGTGAGGAAAAGCTGGGCAGTTAGCAGTTAGCAGTTAGCGACTAGCATTTGGCACCTTGTACTTAGGGCTCAACGTTCAACGTCGGCCGCGTAATGTGATCTTGCTAGTCGCTAAGTGCTAGTCGCTAATTGCCAATTGCTAAGTGCTAATTGCTAATTGCTGATTGCTTCCGTATGCCCATCTCTCCCGCACGCGCGGCTGCCTTCGACATTCTGCTGCGTGTCGACCAGCAGGACGCTTATGCCAGCGAGCTGCTGCATTCCGACCGGCTGGACTCGCTCAGCCTCGCCTGACCGCGGGCTGACCACCGAGCTGGTGATGGGCGTTCTGCGCTGGCGCTCGCGGCTGGATGAAGCGATCGTAGCGGCGGCAGGCGCGTGCCGCTCGGCAAACTTGATCCCGAAGTTCTGACCGCGTTGCGGCTCGGCGCGTATCAACTTGCAATATCTCACCGCATTCCGGCGCACGCCGCCATCAACGACAGCGTCGAGCTGGTGAAGCGCGCGCACAAACGCTCGGCCGCGCCCTTTGCCAATGCGGTGCTGCGGAAGATCGCTGCCACGAAGGTCGAGTCACCGCCGGAGTCGACAGCGACTGCGAATGCCGCTTCGCTCGCGCGCGAGTTTGCTCATCCGCAATGGCTGGTCGAGCGCTGGATCGGCCGAATACGGAGTCGAACGCGCGCAGTCTCGATCTGCCGGCACGATCAGCAAATTCCGCACGTCGCGCTCCGCATCGACGATCCCGCGGTCGAACAGGAATTGAAGCACGAAGGCATCGAGCTGGCGCCGGGAGCGCTGCTCGTCGAGCGCTCGCATCGTCACCGGCGGCGACATCTTTCGACACGCGAGCCGTTCAGGAAGGCCGCGTGTTCATTCAGGATGAAGCTTCGCAACTGGTGGCCGCGCTGGTCGGAACGCGGTTCGCGCCTGCTCGATTGCTGTGCGGCTCCCGGGAGGCAAGACAGCCGCCATGGCCGCGCGCAATCCGACGGCGGAAATCATCGCCGCGGAGCTGCATGCGCATCGCGCCGAACTGCTGCGCAAACGCGTGCACGCGTGCGAACGTGCAGGTGATTCAAGCCGACGCGCTGAGCCTTCCAACGACAGGCAACTTCGATCGCGTTCTCGCCGACGTGCCCTGCTCGGGCACGGGCACGCTCGCGCGCAATCCGGAGATCAAGTGGCGGCTGAAGCCTGAGGACCTCGACCGACTTGCATTCACGCCAGGTCGCGATTCTGCGCGCTGCCTTGGTCAACTTGCGCCGCGGCGGACGCGCTGTCTACTCCACCTGCTCGCTGGAGCGCGAGGAGAACGAAGCCGTGATTGAGGAAGTGTTGCGGGATCCGCCACGAATATCAGCTTGCGCGACTCTCGCGAGGAACTGGAGCGGCTTCGCTCAAGTGGCGAGCTGGTATGGAGCGATCTCGACTCGCTGGTCAACGGAAAATTCCTGCGCACAATTCCGGGCGTGCATCCCTGCGATGGATTCTTTGCGGCAGTGGTGGAAAGGCAGTGATCAGTTGTCGGCAAAGCAGGACCTTCAAATCAAGCTGAGTAAAACGACACCAGACAACCAACAACTGACAACCAAAAAAGAAAAGGCCGGCACGCGGCCGGCCTGATCTCAGAAACGCAGGAACTACTTCTTGGGTGCGATCGCGTCTTTCGCGGCCTTGGCCACGCGGAACTTCACGACGGTCTTCGCAGGAATTTTGATGGCTTCGCCGGTCTGCGGATTGCGGCCCATGCGCGCCTTGCGGTTCGACTTCACCAGACGGCCCAGACCCGGCACGATGAATACGCCGTTCTTCTTGGTTTCTTTGATCGCGACTTCAGCCAGCGCCTCGAGGAACGCAGCCGCCTGCTTGTTGTTCAGTTCGTTCTTCTCGGCCATGTGACGGACGAGCTGGGTCTTGGTCATGCCTGTTGCCATTCGTAATCCTCCTTGAAAGGGTGAGCAATGATTGCTCGACTTGTGCGTATCGTATACCAACCTCATTCTCGTGCAAAGCATTTTCACCATATTTTATGCGGTTTTTTCCACAGGGGCGCTCGAAAAGGCAACGTCCATGCGGGTTTTCAGCAACCTCGCGATGCACGGAGATGCCATAATAGGAGAGTTTCGCGGCTCCCAGCCCGCCCACCGAGGTGCTCTGGTTGAGCTGTTCCGATCTGCAATCTGCGCAAAGAAAAGCGCTTCTGCCTCGCCCTGCACGAGCGCATTTGCCCCCAGTGCTGCGGCGAGCAGCGGGAGGTCACGCTCGACTGTCCCGCAGAATGTCCCTACCTGCAGCAGGCGCGGCAGCACGAGAAACCGCGCGACTTTCCCGAGAATCCGCCCGAGGAGATGTTTCCGGCGATCCGCGCTGCGGCAAGATTTCGTCGACCAGCACGAGCCGCTGATCGGCCGGAATTCTGGCGACCCTGAGCAAAGTTTCACACGACCGATCGGCACCTGAAAGATCGCGAGTTGATCGGCGCGCTTGCCAACATGGCGCGGTAGCCAGCAGACGCTGATTGCCTCGGGACTGGTCTACGAAGAGGCACTCGCCGAACCCCGCGCAGCAGGCGCTCATCAGCATGCTGCGGCAAGTGTTCGACGAATTTCGCGAAGTGGAGAAGAAGCACCTGGGCTACGTCCGGCTGAAGGATGCGCGACATTCTGCATGCCCTGGTCTTCACCCTGCGGCTGGCCCATATGCACACCTCCGGACGCCCGCTCTCCCGAGCCTTCATCGACTTTCTGCACGAGCGATTTCCGGAGGCTGCCGCAGCTCATGGCGACGCCGAGCGCAGGCCGTATTATCATTCCGTAGCTCTTCTGTCTCTCATGCATGTCAACCAGGGAGTGGTTTTATTTCTGGCCGCGCTTGCGGCGGGCGCCATCAACGCCGTCGCCGGCGGCGGCAGCTTCTTGACGTTCCCGTCGCTGCTGCTGGTCGGAATTCCGCCGATCAACGCGAACGCCACCAGCACCGTGGCGCTTTGGCCCGGTCAACCGGCAAGCGTCTGGGCGTATCGCCGGGAAATCCGCGACATCCCGCGCCGGACTTTTATTCCGCTGACAGTCACAGGAATTGTCGGCGGCATCGCCGGCGCTTATGTCCTGCTGATTACGCCTCAAGCTACCTTCATGAACCTGGTGCCGTGGCTGCTGCTGGCTGCGACCCTGATCTTTACCTTGAGCGGCCAGGTGACGCGCTGGGTGGGTGAGCGCAAGTCGCACCCTCACGAGGCCCTCACGTCGGTTTACGGCATTGCGCTCCAGTTGGCGCTGGCATTCTACCTGGGATATTTCGGAGCCGGCGCCGGTATTCTGCTGCTCGCGACGCTGGCGCTGTTGGGAATGGACAACATCCACGCCATGAACGCGCTGAAGGCGTGGCTGACGGCGGTCTCAAACGGCGTGGCCATGCTGCTCTTCATCTATCACCGTGCAGTCTATTGGCCGGAAGCGATCGTGATGGTGGTGGGGTCGGTTTTAGGCGGCTACTTCGGAGCTTACTTCGCCCAGAAAACCAAACCCTCTCACGTTCGCCTGATCGTCATCGTCATAGGTTTTGGGATGACCGGCGTACTTCTTTGCCCGCCAGATCTGGCACTGACGATCAGCGCTGCGGGTTCAACCGCCAGATGCCCCAGTTCAGATAAGCGGCGTACGTGACCCAGAGCAGGTAAGGGATCAGCAGGCACGCCGACAATGGGACAAGAAGATAGAAAACGAAGATGGTGAAGGCGATCGCGAACCACAGGATGACGATCTGCAGGAACGCAATTTCAGGCATGCGCAGGCCGAAAAATATTCCCGACCAGGCCGCGTTTAACGCCAGCTGTGCGAAGAAGATTAGGAGTGCAGGCCGCGCTCCAGCCCGAATTCCCGCCACACCAGCCAGGCGGAAATCGCCATCAGCACGTAAAGCGTGGTCCAGACCGGGCCGAAAACCCAACTGGGTGGAGTGCCCGCCGGCTTGCGAAGCTCGGGATACCAGTCGCGTACGCTGTTGGCCGTGAAAAACGAGCCCAGTCCTCCCGCCCCCAGGCAAATGGCGAAGAAGACGATCAGCCCCAGCCAGCGTCGAGTATCCACGGAAATCATGCTATCAGCCGCGAGCTGTGAGCTTTGAGCTAAAACTGGCGGGGATTGGGTGAAGAAGGAGGCAGCCGGCGGCAGGAATAACTAGCGGAAAAGATTGTATCGAGCTGAAGGCTGACAACCCAGGGGACACACTCGCTCGTTTTGGCCCATAGCTGAAGGCTCACGGCTCACAGCGGTCATTGCATCCGCATCCACGGCGTGAAGGAACAGGAAGAATCCCAGCATTCCCAGGATCACCGATACCAGCCGTTTTAGTAGCCGTTTTCCCGTCACCGCTACTTGGATTCCGGCAACGTTCTCTGGAGTTACCCGGCTGCAAAAATTATCCGATGGTTAGCACGATCTTGCCATAGTTAGCGCGCTGCAAGAGCAGCCGGTGCGCTTCGGCCGCCTGCTCCATCGGCAAGGTGTGGCCGACTTCAGGGTGAAGTTTTCCATCCGCGATCCAGGGCTCCATGGCTTTCAGGCAGCGGTGGATGAGCGCTGCATCCTTCGCCAGCACGCTCAGCCAGAGTCCGTGCGCGCTCAGGCTCCTTGCCATCATGATCCCCGCGTCGAACTGCTGGCGCTGGCCGGTAGCCGATCCATAGATGATTACGCGTCCAAAATGCCGGCAGCAGCGCAGGCTTTTGGCAGTGTGCTCGCCCCCCAGCATCTCGAAGACTGCATCCACGCCCTCGCCTTTGGTCAGTTCCTTCACGCGCTCTTCGTAGTCCACCTGGCTGTAGTTGATGGCATGATTCAGCCCGAGCTTCTTCACCCGTTCCAGCTTCTCGTCTGACGACGCCGTCCCGTAGGTCTCGACGCCGAGGATCTTTCCTATCTCAACCGCCGCAGTACCGACGCCGCCGGCCGCCGCATGAATCAGCACGCGCCGTCTGATGATTGTCGCTCCACCGGATCGGCTCCATGGCGTCGTCCGTGATTCCAGCCTTCCAGTAGGCAAGATAGGCAGTCAGGAAATTCACCGGGAAGGCAGCCGCTTGCACCGAGGTCCAGCCCTTCGGCTGGGGCCACAGTTGGTTAGGCTTGATGGCGATCTTTTCGGCAGCCGCGCCCCACTGCATGTAACCCATCACGCGCTCGCCCGTGCTCTCCACGACTCCGGCAAACTCGCGTCCGGAGATAAAGGGCGCAGGCGGAGTTCCGGCGTAGTTTCCCTGGGTCGACATGGTGTCGGCGAAATTGATGCCGACAGCTTCCACGCGGACGATGACTTCGCCCGGCCCAGGCTGCGGCTCGGGTACGTTGCGGACTTCCAGAACCTCAGGACCACCGGCACGAGTAACCAGGACGGCTTTCATAAGAGTCGATTGTACGATGTGGTTTGATGCTGGGGGTTCTGCTGAGAGGTAATCCGAGGCCCACGAAGCGATTGTCGCTAGCGCATCAGGCTGCAGGATCTGAGGGCCGGAGCGATCAGGCAGCGGCTTGCATGAAGTCCAGCGAGCGCGAGATGTAGCTCTTCATATCGTGCCGGCGCACGACTGCATCGAGCATCCCGTGTTGCAGCAGAAACTCGCTGCGCTGGAAGCCCTCGGGCAGTTTCTGGCGGATCGTCTGTTCGATCACGCGTGGTCCGGCAAATCCGATCAGTGCGCCCGGCTCGGCGATATTCAGGTCGCCCAACATCGCAAAGGACGCCGTAACGCCACCGGTGGTGGGATCAGTCATCACGGAGATGTAGGGAACTTTAGCCTGATCCATCCGGGCCAGCGCCGCCGAGATCTTGGCCAACTGCATCAGGCTGATCACGCCTTCCATCATGCGAGCGCCGCCCGATGCCGAGATGACAATCAGAGGCAGCTTTTCGGCCGTCGCTTTCTCGACCGCCCGGGTGATTGCCTCGCCCACGACGGTACCCATCGAGCCGCCGATGAAGGAGTATTCCATGGCGCTGACAATGACCGGCTTGCCGTTCAGTTTGCCGCGAGCGTTGATGACAGCGTCGTTCAGTCCGGTGTCCTGCTGCGAGCGCTTCAGGCGCGCAGCATACTGCTTCAGGTCGGTGAACTTAAGCGGATCGGTGGAGACCAGGTTGTTGTCTTCGATCTCGTATTTGTCGTCGTCCAGCAGGTAGCCGAGGCGGGTGCGGGCATCGATTCGGAAGTGACGGTCGCACTTCGGGCAGACGTTGAAATTCTGGTCGAGGTCCTTCTTCCAGATGATCTGGCGACACTGGTCGCATTTCACCCACAGACCCTCGGTCTTGACCTTCTTTTCGCCCGAGGTGTCCAGGGCGACGGATTCCCGCTTAAACCATGCCATTGGCGTCGTAAGTCAGTGTAGCTGACGGGAGCAGGAGTTGTCGCGCGGCGCAGACCGGCTGATCTCAGAGCGCAGCCGATGGGCGCTCGAGCTGCCTGAGGTCACAAGCTTTGCCGCGCAGCCGATAGGAACAACAAGATTTCCGTCATTCCGCCGATACAACTATTGAATGACGAATGCTGACCAGCCAACCCGGCAGACGGATCCGAAGGGTGCGTTTTGCCATTGCGGCAGTGGATTGCTGCCTGGGTTAGGGGGCCAAACCAAAACGTTAGGAAGTCATTGAACGAATGTTTGCCGTCATCGGAATACTGGTTGTTTTGGGTGCGGTCATCGGCGGGTTCCTTCTGGAACACGGGCCCATCCGTGTGCTCATCCAGCCGTCGGAGATCCTCATCATCGGCGGAGCTGCACTGGGAACCCTGCTGGCCGCTAATCCGCTGCACACCCTGAAGGGGGTGATCGCCGGCATTCTGCAGGTAGTGAAAGGATCGAAGTTCAGCAAGAAACGCTACCTCGACTCGCTGAAGATGATGTACGACATGTTCAACAAGATCCGGCGCGACGGCCCAAACTCCATTGAAAACGATATCGAGGCGCCCGACAAGAGCAAGTTCTTTGCCGCCTATCCGGCGTTCGTTAAGGACCATCATCTTCGCGACTTTGTCTGTGACACCATGCGCATCGCGCTCATGGGCGGCATCGAGCCTTTCGATGTCGATCAGATGATTGAGGCTGACATGGATGTCCACTCTAATATGGCGGAACAGTCCGTCAGTGCCCTGAGCACCGTCGCTGACTCGTTGCCCGGGCTCGGCATCGTGGCTGCGGTGCTCGGCGTGGTGATGACCATGAGCGCTTTGGGCGGGCCTCCCGAGGAGATCGGCAAAAAGGTCGCGGCCGCGCTGGTCGGAACATTTCTCGGCATCCTGATGTGCTACGGCATGGTTGGACCCGTCGCTGCCAACCTGTCCAAGCTGGCGCACGAAGAACACGAATACCTGCACGTGCTGCGCGTGACCATGATCGCCTTCATGAAAGGCATCTCACCTTTACTGGCCGTGGAGATGGGACGCCGCGCCGTACCGGCGCATCTGCGGCCGAGCTTCGCTGAGTTCGAGAAGCACTGCAAGCAATCCGGCACAGCAGCGGCAGTCGCGGCAGCTCCGGCGGAAGCCCAGGCCGCTGCCGCTGCCTCGTAGGTCGAAACCATGCCGGCCAGCGCACAACCCATCATCATCAAACGCAAGAGTGGCCACGCCGGCCATCACGGCGGCGCCTGGAAGGTCGCCTATGCCGACTTCGTCACCGCCATGATGGCTCTGTTTATCGTGCTCTGGCTGATGAACACCAGTAAACCCGTGCAGGAAGCGATTGCCGGATACTTCAAGGACCCGGCCGGTACGGGCAAACTGATGGGCATCGCTGCAGCAGCCCACCAAAATCGTCAGCAAGGACGACATGGCGAAGGTGAAAGCCGAGTTGGAGAAGGCCATCCAGCAGACGGCCAACTTCGACAAGCTGAAAGACCAGATCAAAATCACTGTCACCGAGGAAGGCCTGCGCATCGAACTGCTGGAAGCCGGCAAAGGCACTTTTTTCGAGAGTGGTGACACGAGTCCAAACGGCAACGGCCGCGAGCTGCTGATGACCATCTCCGAAGAGCTGGGCAAGATCCCCAACAAAATCTCAATCGAGGGTCATACCGATTCGGAGCGGTTTTCGGGGCGCGCCGACTACACCAACTGGGAGTTGTCGGTCGATCGGGCCAATGCCAGCCGGCGCATGATGCAGTAGCACGGCTTGCGTGAGGACCAGGTGGCGCAGGTTAGAGGCTTCGCCGACCAGGAGCCGCGCGAGGGCAAGGATCCCGCCGATCCCTCGAATCGCAGGATCACCCTCATTGTCAGATACCTCGACCAGAAAGGCGGAAGCGCGGAGAAAGCCATTCCTTCGCTAAGCGGGATCGAGCAGAATAAGACTCCCACAGTGTCAGACAGCTCGGGAAGCGCAGCCAGGCAGAAGTAACCGAATCTCTCTACAAATGCCGGTAGGGCAGCGTCACCTTGACCAGGCATCCGCGCGCATCACTGCGATTCGTCAACTCGATTGACCCGCCGTGGGCCTCGGCAATCTGCTGGCACAACACCAATCCAATGCCGGAACCGCCCGGCTTGGTGGTGTAGAAGGGAACAAACGCATTGCTCGGGTTGAGCAGGCCGATGCCATTGTCCTCCACTGTCAGAGTCAGGTGATGGTCTGATTGGCTCCAGCCCAGAGTGACCTTGGGCGGAGCGCCTTCAGCCTGTGGCGACTGTGCCTGCTCCAGAGCGGCATCCACGGCATTGCGCACCAGGTTGATCAGCATCTGCTCGATCAGGTCGGGATCGAGCATCATCGCCACAGCGTCGCCGGGTGCAATGTCGACCCGGATTCGGGTTTCCAGCAAGGCGACGCGTTCCACCAGCGGCCGCATCTCGGTTGACTTCAACGTGGGGGAAGGCATTTGCGCCAGCCTGCGATACGACTGCAGGAAGCGGTGCAGCGACGCCGTGCGCGACTCGATGATGCTTAATCCGCGCTGGAAGTCGGCGTTTTGCGCCTCCGGCAGCTCGGGCAAAGGCAAGCGCGACGACAAGCTGCCGGCAATTGAGATGATCGGCGCCAGCGAGTTATTGAGCTCGTGACCGAGCACGCGGATCAGCTTCTGCCAGGCGCTGCGCTCTTCTTCGCGCAGGGCGCGGCTCACGTCGGAGAGCACGATCAGCGTGTGCGGCACGCCGCTCTGCCGGAAGGAGCGTTTGCGCACCATCCAGCGGGCGTTGGGCGCCGAGTAGGGCAGCGCGACCAGGGTCTCGTTGGGAGCCTCGAAGCAGGCATCGAGTTCCAACTCGGTGGCAGTCTTGCCCAGCAGACGAGCCATAGGTTGTTGCAGAAGGCGTTCGCCGGAGGCGTTCACCAGCCGCAAGACATGGTGCGGATCGAAGGTGAACAGCGGCGTGTCGATCTCCTCCACCACGCGCCGCAACAGGGCCGTGGCTTCGATCGACTGCAGACGCTGTTCGGTAAGGATGTCGGCCAGCGCATTGATCTCCAGCGCCAACTCACCCATGGCATCGTTAGGGCCGGCGCCCCGTGCGCGAAACGAGATAGTCCTCCTCGCGCAGCGCTCCGACCACATTCGTCAGCGTCTGCAGGGGACGGACAATCTGGTCGATCAGCGCGATGGTCAGCACCAGCCACAGGAAAACTTCGAGCACGGTCAGCGAGATCTTTATGTCCTGCGTCCAGTTGTGCGTCCAGATCAGGACGGTTCCGAACGCCACCCCGGGCAGACGCGGCCAGAATGGCGAACAAGGCAATGCGTTTCTCGTAGAGCAGCCGAAGGCGTTTGTGCGGGCGCTCGGTTTCGTAGGAATTTGCACCCAGGACAGGGGTGAAATGGGGTGAGGGGTTAGCTCCGGAGCCGTCGCCGGAACTCGGACTCAACCGCGCCGAATCAGGATCCCGGGCGAGCGCAGACGTCGCACGGGAAGCACCAGGAGGCTTGAAGCCGCCGCCTGCACTAGAGCCCATAGCGTTCCATCCGGCGGTACAGCGCGCCGCGGCTCAGGCCGAGCGCCTCGGCCGCCTGGCTTACATTGCCATGGAAGCGCTGTAGAGCCTTGCGCACCAGGATACCCTCGACTTCTTCGATGCTGAGCTCTTCCAGATTCTGACCCTGCTGACGCTGCTGCACGTTCAGTCCCAGGTCCGACACCTGGATCTCTCCCGTCTGGCACATCAGCACGGCCCGCTCCAGCGTGTGGTCCAATTCGCGCACATTGCCGGGCCAGCTGTATTGCATCATGGTCTGCAAAGCGGTCGCGGCAAAACCGGTGACCGGGGCGCGGTAGCGCGAAGCGTAGCGCTTGAGGAAGTAAGCCGCAAGCACCGCAATGTCTTCGCGGCGGTCGCGCAGCGGCGGAATCGGAATCTCGACCGTGTTCAGACGGAAGAGCAGGTCTTCGCGGAAATTTCCGGCGGCAATCGCTTCCTGCAGATTGGAGTTGGTGGCCGAAATGACGCGCACGTTGATGTGCTTAGTCCGCGATGAACCCACCCGCTCGATCTCGCCGGTCTCCAGTACGCGTAGCAGCTTGGCTTGCTGCCGCATGGGAACGTTGCCGATCTCGTCGAGGAAGATGGTGCCGTTGTCGGCCAGTTCGAAGCGCCCGATGCGGTCGGTGCGGGCGTCGGTAAATGCCCCCTTCACGTGGCCGAAGAGTTCGCTCTCGAACGTACCCTCCGGCAGCGCGCCGGTATTGACCGCCACCAGCGTGGATCCGAGCTCGCGACGAGAGTGCGTGCAACGTTTGCGCGACCACTTCCTTGCCCGTACCGTGTTCGCCGGTGATCAGCACGTTCGCATCCGACGGTCCGATGCGCGCGATGGTTTGCAGCACCGGCTGCATCGCGGGCGCAGCCGCAATAAACTCCGGCCGCCCTTCGGCGCGCAGCAATCTTGCTTCAGCTTCCAATTGCTGCGTCCGTTGCAGGGCGCGATGCAGTTCGACCTGCGTGCGCAGAATGGCCAGCAGGCGCTCGTTCTCCCAGGGCTTCTGGATAAAGTCGCGCGCGCCCCGGCGCATGGCCTCGACGGCCAGGCCCACATTGCCCCAGGCGGTCATAACGATTACGGGGATGTTGCTGTCGAGCGCGACGATTTCAGAAAGCAGGTCCAGACCCTTCCTGGCCCGAGGTGGTATCGCGCGTGTAGTTCAGATCGATCAGGACTGCGTCATAGAACTCGCTGGCCAGCGACTCGCGCACGGCGCCGGGCGACTTCGCCGTGTCGACCGCAAACCCCGCCGGGCGCAGCAACAACTCCAGCGCTTCGAGGATGTGCGGCTGGTCGTCAGCGGCGAGAATGCGTCCGGTGCGCTGCCGATTACGCGCTTCGCTGGAAGCGTCCTGCGCCGTGGCTGGATTGGCTGGACTTTGTGTTCTTGGCAAACTTCTCTCCCTCAGGGTGCGGTACCGTCCACCGCGCTTTGTATCTCTACTTTGTTCTCTTCCAGGGTGGTACCTGTGGCTCTCTGCAATTCGAGCTTGGATTTCTGATACGCCGTGCTGGCATTCACCAGATCAAGCTGCGCCAGGGCAAGATCGCGCTGAGCCGTCAACGTCTGGAAGCTCGATCCCGCGCCCAGTTGCTGTTCCTGTTGCATGATGCCGAATGTCTTATTGGCAAGATCGCGTGATTTCCTGGCCGCTTCCACGCGGGCCCGGCCCTGCTCCAGCGCATATTCGGCGTTGCGTACTTCGATGCGAATCTGCTTGCGAAGTTGCTGCTCGCGCAACTCGGCCTGCCGGTACTCGAGTTCGGAGCGATACTGATCGGCTTTCGCCACCCGGTTGCGAATGGGCACAGCCAGACTGAGGCCGACGAAGTAGTCGGGAGAGGAGCCGTTCCAGGCATTCTCGAAACTGCCCCACCAGTTGGTGGGAACGGTCTGGCTGTTCTGGGTGTAGTAGAAGGGGTTCAGATCTCCGGCAAGCCCGGTGCCACCGTAGAAGCCGACCAGCGCAAGCGTGGGCAGCAAGGCATTGATTGCGGCCTTGCGCGTGATCTCGCGGTTCTGCAAGTCGATGGTCGACTCCGATAGCTCCGGACGGTCGAGCAGGGCCTGTGCGATCAGCTCCTGCGTGGGCTGCTCGGGAATCTCCTGCACGGTGTCCAGCAGGTCGGTGGGAACCACGGGCATGGCCTCGAGGGTAGGATCGTCAAGATTCTTGGTGAGCGCGTTCTTGATCAACGATTCCTGCAACTGGAGATTGGTTTTCGCGACCGTCAAATCCTGATCGCGCCGCGAGACCTCCGCCTCGGCGCGCATCACGTCCATAGCCGGGATCGCCTGCAGCTGCAGCTGCTTCTGCGCGTTTCCCAGGCTCTGCTGCGCGAAGGCGAACGACTGCTCGTTGACCTTCTCTTCTTCATACGCACTGACCAGGTCCCAGTAGATGTTGGCCACCTGCGTGATGGTGGCGACAATCTGCATCTTGAAGGCGATGTCGGAGATCTTCTTGTTGTTCTTCGCGATCCGCAGGAAACGCAGATTGGGGCCGGTGCCGAATCCCGCCAGCAATTGCTGCTGCACCGTCACTCGATAGATCGAGTTCAGAGTCGGATTCAGGCTGTTGAAGATACTGTTGGCGGTCTGTCGATTGTTGTCGACTTCGACGCTGACGCTGGTGCCGGTGGGAAACGATTGCGTGTAATTAAGATTCGCGTTTCCGGTATTCAGCTGCAATGCCGGAACGCCGTAGAGCTGGAGGTTGGCCAACGGCGTCGTCTGATGCTCGATGCCTCCGCTGCCGCTGAGAATCGGATCGAACGACGGAACGTTGGTTCCGATACCCAGCGTGGACTGCACCAGGCCGGATGCGCCGGCGCCCGCGCCGCCCGCGCCGCCCGTCGTACCACCGGCTCCCGCTCCGGGAGCGCCTGCTCCAAATCCGCCAACGCCTCCGCCCGGCGTGCCCTGCACAATACCGGTGTTGACGCCGCGGAACGAGCCGCCAGCCTTGGTGCGCAGAATATCGGTGTCGGCGATGGGCAGGTTGTAGCGCGCAATCGCCAGGTCAAGATTGTTTTCCAGCGCCAGGTCGATGGCCTCCTGCAACGAGATGTAGAGCTTGCCATCGCGAATCAGCTGATCCAGACGTTTGGAGTTCGCCAGGTCGGGCTTGGGCACCGTGCTCGACCGGTAAGCGTCGATGGGGTTGTTCGAATGCGGCATCGCCAGCTTCGGTGGCGTACGGATGGCGAGCGGCGGCGGCGCAGACAGAGTCGGCGAAGAGGATACCGTTGACGGAGCCGGCTGCGGCGTGGGCGCATCCGGCGTCTGCTGCTGCGCTGGCGGCGTGCTCGGGAGCTGCTGGGTTGGGGGCTGAGGCGCAGCCGTCCCAGCGTCCTGCTGTTGCTGGGCCTGCGCGCCCAGCATGGAAGCGCACAAGAAGAGCGCCAGGAGCGGGTTTGCGGGAGACAAGCCGGTGCGCGAGCGGGGACCGATCATGAACGCACCGCCTCCCCGCTCGAGCGCCAGCGCCGGATTGCCGGTGTCGCCCACCAGCCACCCGTCCTTCATCTGAATGGTTCGCGACCCGTAGGAGGCGTTCACCTCGGAGTGCGTGACCTGCACGATGGTCGTGCCCTCCTGATTGAGTTTGGAAAAGAGCTCCATGATTTCTTTCGCCTGGCTGGAATGCAGATTGCCCGTGGGCTCGTCGGCCAGCAGCAGTGCGGGCCGGTGAATTACGGCGCGCGCTACGCCCACCAACTGCTGCTGTCCGCCGGAAAGTTGATTGGGATAGAGGTCTTTCTTGGCGACGATCTGGAAGTGGTCCAGCGTTTCGGCCACCATTCCCTGTCTCTGACCGCGTGGGTACGTCTTTGTAGGACAGCGGCAGATCGATATTTTCCTGCACGGTCAGATCGTCGAGCAGGTGATAGCTCTGAAAGACCATGCCGATCTTGCGCTTGGCCAACTCGGCGCGGTCCTTGCGCTTCATCAGGTGGACCGGCTGCTCGCCAAACCAATACTCGCCGGCCCACTGATCGTCGAGCAGTGCCAGCACGTTCAGAAGCGAGGATTTCCCCGCGCCCGACGGGCCCATAACGGTGATGAACTCGCCTTCCTTGATGGTGAGGTCGACGCGGCGCAACACCCAAGTCTGCCCCGCTCCGGTTTTGTAACTGCGTTCGACGTTCTTCAGTGTGATCATGATTAGCTGTTAGCCGTTAGCTCTTAGCCTTTAGCAAACGTAATGTCCGCAAGTCTCAGCATCTCTGGCTTCGCTCTCCACTATTTTGCTAAGAGCTGATGGCTAAGAGCCCAGAGCGGCCTTTTCCTATTCCCACCGCAGCGCCTTGATCGGATCGATGCGCGAGGCGCGGCGTGCCGGGATGTAGCTGGCGAAAAGCCCGCAGGCCAGCAGCAGCAGGCAGACGCCGGCGATGGTCATCGCGTCGTACGGCACCACGCCATAAAGGAAGCTGCGCAAAACGCTGCCCGCCGAAAGCGCGGCGACGACCCCAATTGCCACGCCGATCGCCAGCAGCAGCACCGCCTGCCGCAAGCACCATTTGAATGACGTTGGAGCGGGTTGCGCCCAGCGCCATGCGCAAGCCAATGTCGCGCGTGCGCTGGCTGACGTTGTAGGCCAGCAGTCCATAAATCCCGGCGATCGAGATCAGCAGCGCCGCGCCGGCAAAAATCCACAGCAGGCGCACGGCCAGCGTCTGGCTGCCCAGCGAGGTGTCCACCACGTCCTGCATGGTGCGGATATCCATCACCGCCATGTCGGGATCGAACTCCCGCAATGTGGTACGCACGCTCCGGAATCACCGTTGCAGGGTCGGACATGCGTGCGCAGCGCCAGGTTGGTGAACGACGCCAGAATGTAAGGCGTCAGTTCGTCGTCCGGCCCCAGCTGCAGATAGGAGACATTGATCTCCGGCTGGGCGTCTTCCGACATCGCCGTCTGATGCGTGTCTTCGACGACACCGATGATGGTTGCCGTGGCGTGCGGTCCCTTTTCGCTGATCTTCAGTTGCTGGCCCAGCGGATTCTGGTTCGGAAAATACTTCTGCACGAAAGCCTGGTTCACCACCGCAGCGGCTGCCGCCTGCGGGCCGTCGGAGTCGCTGAACAAACGGCCTTGCAGCAGGCGAATTCCCAGGGTGGAATACAGGCTGGGACTGACGGCGCGAACAGCGGCACGGGTCTTGTTGCCGGGATCCTTGGGACGGCCGACGATGTCGAACGAGCCCCCAGCCTGGAAATTCGGCGACAGCGGCAGAATGCTGGTCAGCGCAGCAGAGTCGACTCCGGGCAGATGCGCCAGCCTGTCGAGTAGCGGCGCGTAAAAAACCTGCGAGATGTCTTTGCCCGCGTACTTGCCGGTGTTGCCGACCATGCCGCCGCCGGACTGGGGCAGGAAGATCGAGGTGGTTACCACATTGTGGGGGACGAAGCCCAGCGGCAAGTTGCGCAACGCCAGCAGGCTGCGCAGCAGCAATCCAGCAGAAATCAGCAGCAGCAGCGACAGCGCAATCTCGCCGACCACCAGCGCATCGCGAAAACGTTTCTGAGTGTCGCCCGGTGCCGGCGGCGGGCGTTCCCTCGCGCAGCGCCTCCTGCGCCGGAGCACGCGCTGCCTGAAATCGCCGGAAGCAATCCGAACAGCACCGCTGAAATCACGGAGAAGCCGACCAGCGCGGCGACCACGCGCACGTCGATGTGAATGTGTTCGGACAGCGGCAGGTACAGATCGAGATAAAACTTCAGCAGCCGAACGCAGCCGTAGGCCAGGGCCAATCCGACGGCGGATCCGGTCAGCGAGAGCACCAGGCTCTCGGTCAGGAACTGGCGGACGAGGCGGGAGCGAGCCGCGCCAATCGCGCTGCGGATAGCGATCTCGCGGCGGCGGCCGGTGGTGCGCGAGAGCAGCAGGCTGGCAACATTCGCACAGGCGATCAGCCATACGGCGAGCACGGCGAACTGCAGGGCCAGCAGCGCAGGACGCACGTTGCCGGTCAGCACCTCGCGGTAGCTGGTGACGACCACGCGCTTGTCGAGTTCAAGCTTGGGATAGGCGTTGGAGATATTGGCTTGGATTCCGGTCAGCTCGGCCTGCGGCCGCAGCCGACGGAGACGCCCGGCTTCATCCGGCCGACGGCGGTCAGGGAGCGGGAGTCGCGCTCCTCGTTTTCCTTGACCGGAACCAGCGGACTCCAGACCGCCGGTCCGTCGCCCACGTACGGGAACTCGAAGCCCGCGGGCATCACGCCGATGACGGTGTAGATCTTGTTGCCCAGCTTCAGCGAACTGCCGACCGCCTGGGGATTCCTGATTGAAGAATTTCTCCCACGCGATGGAGTTGATCAGGACGACGTCGCCGTGGCCGGGCTGATCTTCGTTGGCCATGAAGTTGCGGCCCAGTTGCGGCTCGACCTGCAGCGTGGTCAGCAGATTCGCGCTGCTGTAAACGACCGGGATGAAGTCGGAGAAGCCCGGAATATCGACGCTGCGAATGCCGGTGGTGTACCAGGCGATGTCCTGGAAAGATTGGCTCTGCGCGCGCCAGTCGCGGATGTTCGGCAGCGCAGAGACGCCGGCTGCGACGTCGGTCGGACTGGCCTCGCTCATCTGGACAATCTGATTCGGGCTTGGGAAACGGGAATGGCCGCAGCAGCACGGCGTCGATCACCGCGAACATCGCGGCGTTCACGCCGATACCCAGCGCCAGCGTCAGCACGGTCACGGCGGTGAAGCCGGGATTCTTGCGCAGCTGACGGAAGGCGTAGCGCAGATCTTGAATGAACGTGGACATCATTGTTCCTACGTGGATTGCAATTAGCGGTTAGCAATTAGCCATTGGCGATTAGCAATTAGCTAAAGCCTGTCGCCCCTGAAGGGGCTTGATCTTATATTTGCCATCGACCCAGCGCTGAAGCGCTGGGCTATCATGTCACCGTCCCACTTTGTGGGACTTGGTTCATGGCTGATGCGAATTTTGCCGAACCCAAAATTTCGAGCCCGCGTTCATCACAGTTTGAGCCAGAGTTCATTACAGTTTGAGCCCCGTTCATTACGATTTGAGTCCGCGACGCACAATGCATTGAATTCGCATCCCACAAAGTAACGCTGGAGAAATCGTGCCAAGCTACGGGTCCCACAAACTACGGGTCCCACAAACCACGTGTCCCACAACGTGCGGGCCGCCAACGCTCATGATCCAGAACCTAAGCGCCTCAGCAACGTCCGACTAATTGCTAATTGCTAATTGCTAATTGCTAATTGCTAATCGCTAATTGCTAATTGCTCGCAGCTAGTGGCTCGCAGCTCGCAGCTTTATTGCGCTTCCTGCATCAGCCGGCGCAGCTCTTCTTCCGCCACGACTTTGCCGTCGAACAGGTGCACTTCGCGCTGCGCGTGCGCGGCGAAGCGTGGATCGTGCGTCACCATGCAGATGGTCGCGCCCTCGCGATGCAGCTTCTGCAGCAGCTCCATGACGGCTTCGCCGTTGCGCGAGTCCAGGTTTCCAGTCGGCTCGTCGGCCAGCAGGATCGACGGCGATCCCGCCAGCGCGCGCGCCACAGCCACACGCTGCTGCTGACCGCCGGAGAGCTGCGAAGGATAGTGGCGCAGACGGTGTGCCATGCCGACACGCTCCAGCGACTCCAGCACGCGGCGCTTGCGCTCGGCCGACGGCATGCCGTCGCGATAAGTCAGCGGCAGCTCGACGTTCTCGTACACCGTCAGATCGCCGATCAGGTTAAAACTCTGGAAGATGAAGCCGATCTCGCGATTGCGGATACGCGAGCGGTCGCCGAAATCCAGGTTCGCCACGGGCGCGCCGTTCAGGTTGTATTTGCCCGTGGTCGGCGTGTCCAGCAACCCGATGATGGAGAGCAGTGTCGACTTGCCGCAGCCCGACGGCCCGGACATCGCGACGTACTCGCCCTTGCGCACCATCAGGTGTACGCCGGAGAGCGCGTGGGTTTCGACCTCGTCGGTGTAGAACACCTTGGTCATGTTCTCGATTTCAATCAGCGGAATGCCTGTTGCTTCGCTCATGTGGTTGTCCAATCCTCAGAGTCGCTGTTCGCCACTCGCTCTTCGCTTTTCGCCAGAGGCAAGCCTCCAGCCATCTGTATCTACGCAATCTCCCCGTGCTTGGTTCGGTGTTCGCATATATCCCGGAAGATCATTCTGGCGAAAAGCGAACAGCGAAAAGCCAAGAGCGCGCTCTTACTCCAGCCGCACCCGGTCCGTGTTATCCCAGCGCGACATGTCCGACAGGATCACGGTGTCGCCTTCCTTCAGGCCCGAGTCGATCTGGATCAGGTTCACCGAGGCGCGGCCGGTCTTTACCTGCACGCGCGCCGCGCCGTTGCCCGTCGGATCAAGCTTGAACATCGAGATGGTGCTGTTCTCCTGGCCGAACGCTGGACGTCCGACGTACAGAACGTTCTCCAGTTTCTCCAGATCGATGGTGCCGTCGACGCTCAAGTCAGGACGCGCCCCTTTGGGCAACTCGCCGGTCAGCTTCACATCGACGGTGACCGTGCCGTTCTGCACCGCGGGATCGACGCGGCTCACTTCGCCGGCGATGACGCCGTTGTGCGTATCGATGGAGGCAGGCTCGCCGATTTGCACGTCGCGCGCCTGGGTCTCAGGAATCTTCAACTCGGCCATCAGGTGATTCGGCTGGACGATCTTCGCCAGCTCGGTGCCCGGCAGCACGTGCTGTCCAACCTGCAGCGGCAACTCGACCAGCACGCCGTCGACTCCGGCCTTCACTTTCAGGCGCTCAAGCTGCTGCTGCTTCAAGTCGGCCAGGGCGCGCATCTCATCCACCTTCGCCTGCTGCACGGCGAGCTGCTGACTTGATGGCTTCTTCATTGATCTTCAGCCGCTGGTCTTCAATCTTGTCGCGCGTGACCATCTCCTGCGCTTTGCCTTCCGAGGCCTTCGCCGCCAAGCCGGAGATGACGCCGAGATCGTAGAGCGACTTGTCGGTCTGCGCCTGCCGCTGCGCCTCGTTGTAGTCGGCGTTTACGGTGGCGGCGCCGGCCTTCTGCGTCATCAGATCGCTGTCGAGCTTTACCTTCAGACTGGAGTACTCGGCCTCGGCGGCCTTCACCTGGAGCTGCGCGTCGAGCGCTTCCTGCTCCAGTTGCGGATTGCTCATCTCCACCAGGACGGTGTCGGCGGTAACCTGCGAGCCGGGAAGCTTATCAATGCGGATGACAGTGGCTTCGGTCTCCGCCGGGATCTGGCGAACATCTTCGTGGCTGGGAGTCAGCGAGCCCAGGCCGCGCACCTGGCGCAGCATCGAGCCGCGCTTCACCGTGTCGGTCCAGATGGTGCTGCGGTCGACGGTGGGCGCAGCCGGTTTCAGGCGCGAAATGCCGACCGTGACTCCTACCAGTACGAGCAGCGCGGCGGCCGACCAGATGATTTGCCGGCGGCGCTTTTGCCTTTTGATTTCGGGACGGGCGATATCCATTGCGTAATCCTAGGAGCAAGCAGGGAACCAATCGCCGACGCGCCTAATCGCCTTTTTTGCAGAGAGTTAGCAGCGAGCCCAAGGCGCGCCTGGAGTAGGCTGTGTCCTCTCTCGGATTGAAGTGTCCGCTTCCGGACACTGTTTGTAAAGCACAGAATTGGGCACCAGCTGGATTCAACCCTTTCCTCAGTCGACGGCAGGCGCGGCGAGACAGGGTGTTCAGGGCGTGATCCGGCCGGCGACACGCGGATCCCCGTAAGTGATTGTGCCAAAACGGGAAACAGCGTTTATTTGAGTTATAAACGCGATAAAGAGTCGATGGTGGGAGAGTAGGTTCGCCGAGTTGATCGCTCGTCAGACGGGCTGTGATGCGCGGGAAACGGCATCTCACAGAACGTCGGCATGGCCCAATCCAGCCTCTACGGCATGGCATCAAAGAGCTATGACGCAACGCTGGGTGCCAGGCTCAGCCTAAACGGTTGCCGGCCTAGTCTTTACCCTGCGCCATGGTGTGGTTGTGGGCCAGATACTTAGTGCGGATCTCGCGCAGCTTGTCTACGTGATGGTCGGCGATGGGCTGCTGTTTGCCGAGCATGTGCGTGACCAGCGCGATCTTGGCGAAGTGTTCCACCGTCTCCATGTTCATGTAGGCGTTTTGCAGATCGACGCCGTAAGTGACGACGCCGTGATTCGCCATCAGGATGGCTTCGTGGTCCGGAACCAGCGGCGCCAGTGCGGCGGCCAGCTCCGGCGTGCCCGGCGTCTCATAGTTTGCCAGCGGCACCGAGCCCAGGGTGACGATCAGCTCCGCGCAGAGAGCGCGATCCAGGGCCATTCCGGCGGCGGCAAAGCCGGTTGCGGTCGGCGGATGCGCGTGCACCACAGCATTGATGTCGGGGCGCTTGTTGTAGATCAGCAGATGCATGGCGATCTCGCTGGAGACCCCGCGCGAACCGCTCAGCTTCTTGCCCTGCGCATCGACAATGACCATGTCCTCCGGCTCCATCAAGCCCTTACTCATCAGGGTAGGCGTGCAGAGGATGGTGCCGTTCTCCAGGCGAACGGAGAGATTGCCGTCGGTCGCCGCAACCAGGCCAGCCTGGTGCAGCAATTTGCCGAAGCGGACGATCTCTTCCCGGTGCTGTTGCTCCGTCTTCATGCTGGGGAATTGGACACCCCGAAGTGGGACACCAATATCTTTATCGTACCGCAAGCTATTGGCGTGGGAAAAGGGACGATCACATGTCTTGTTACATTTCCAGGGTCGCAACCGATTTCCCGCGCCGCGCGGTGAGGTGACAATGGATGTGTGCTGGTTTCCGACTTCGACTTCCACCTTCCTGACGAACTGATCGCCCGCCAGCCGCTGGCTGACCGCGCCGCCGCGCGCATGCTGCACCTCGATCGCACCGGAAATCTGCTGGAAGACCGCTCGTTCCGCGATTTCCCGGAGCTGCTGCGGCCGGACGATCTGCTGGTCTTCAACAATACGAAGGTTCTGCCGGCGCGGCTGTTCGGACATCGCAGCGGCGCGCGCGCGCAGAAAGTGTCGGAGCAGAACCCCGCGGCGAAGGAATTTCTGCGCGGTAAGGTGGAGGTGCTGCTGACCAAGCGAGTGTCGGAGTCGCCGATGGTGTGGGAGGCGCTGGTGCGTCCCGGCCGCAAGCTGGGAGTCGGGCGAGCGAATCTATTTCGGCGGCGAGGCGGGCGAGCAATTGCAGGAGCCGGAGCTGCGCACTGACGCTCCGGTGGTGCGGCGGAGATCATCGATCGCGGAAGTTTTGGCGAGCGCCATCTGCGCTTCGATCCCGTGGACGACTTCTATGGCGTGCTGAATCGCATCGGGCACATTCCCCTGCCGCCGTATATCGACCGGCCAGACACGCCTGAGGATCGCGAGCAATATCAGACGGTATATGCCAAGCCGCTGGGCTCGGTGGCTGCGCCGACCGCGGGATTGCACTTCACGCCCGAGATTCTGGAGCGTATCCGCCGCGCGCGGTATCGAGACCGCCGAAATGACCCTGCATGTCGGACTGGGAACGTTTCAGCCGGTGCGCGCGGAGGTGGTCGAGCAGAACGTCCTGCATAAGGAGTGGTACGAGATTTCAGAAGAAGCCGCGGAGAAGATCCAGCGCGCGCGGGATGCCGGACGAAGAATCGTTGCTGTGGGGACGACGACGGTGCGGACGCTGGAATATGCGGCGCGAAAGTTCCCTGACTCCGGCAAACTTTGATTTCGGCTCGAACGTTCCCACCGGGGTGCCCCGTTCTAGCCCTCCATTGGCTAGGGCGGGAGTTCCGACCGACCCATCCCCTACGCGGGTGCCCCATCCAAGCCGGGTTTGCTTGAGTGGGGATTTCCCGCTCGAGCCGATCGTGCCCCAGTCCGGTGAGGCCGACATCTTCATCTACCCGGGATTCGAGTTCAAAGTTGTCGGCGCGATGCTGACGAATTTCCATCTGCCGAAGTCGACGCTGCTCATGCTGGTGTCGGCCTTCGCCGGCCGCGAGCGCGTGCTCAAGCGTACGAGCACGCGGTGCGGGAGAAATATCGGTTCTATTCGTACGGGGATTGCATGTTCGTGGAGTAGGGCGAGTTCACCACGGAGGCACGGAGCGCACGGAGGAATGCAGTTCGATATTTGCCGGCAGAGAGTAACCGCGTCGCAGGCGCGACACAGGTTAGCCCGCCGTTAGCCCAGGACCCCTGGGCTCTGTTCGTGGCAGACTACGCGCAGCGGAGTCCTGGGGGATTCAGTGGGTGGGAGCACGCCTTCAGGCGTGCATGAACGTTCGTCAACATGGCTCAAGCCGTATGGGGCGACACCAGCGCCGTCAAACGCGGCACAAAACCTGCCGCCGGCTGAAGCCGGCTCTTATCTATTTTGTGCGTCTACCCAGGATTCCGCTGCGCTTCATCCTGGGCTAACGGCGGAGCCATCCCTTCGGGATTCGGCCGTGGGCGGTTCTATCATCGATGCGCCGGAACAGCCATTCGTCCATGGTTTCAGGCAAAAACGGCCATTCGTCTACGGTTCAAACAGAACCGCGGAAAGCGCAACGCACGTCTTGCACTTGGTAAAATCGATCCTTGCCCTCCACGAAGAAAACCGCGAAGTCCGCCACCGTCTCCAGCGCTGCCAAGCCGGCCAGCGCCGCGAAGTCGGCTGCTGCCAAGTCCGCCATTGCTGTTCCCGCTGAGCCAGCCGGCTCCAAGGGACGCATCTACCTGATCGACGCGATGTCGTTCATCTTCCGCGCCTATCACGCCATGGCGCGGCAGCGGCCGATGTCGACCAAGACTGGCATCCCCACCAGCGCGACTTACGTCTTTGTGAACATGTTGCGCAAGCTGCGAGCCGACTTCTCGCCGCAGTACCTCGCCGCGGTCTTCGACGTCAGCGCGCCCACCTTCCGCGACCAGCAGGCCACCGAGATCACCAGCCTGCGCAAGTTCGACAGCAAGACGCAGGCTTACGTCGACGTGGCCTACGACGGCTACAAGGCCAATCGCACGGCCATGCCGCCCGACCTGGCGCAGCAGGTGCCTTACATCCGGCGCGCGCTCGATGCCTACCGCATTCCGATCCTGGAGATGCCGGGCTTCGAGGCCGACGACGTGATCGGCACGCTGGCCGCAGAAAGCCGCCGACGAGGGTTACACGGTCTTCGTCGTCTCCAGCGACAAGGACATGATGCAGCTGGTGAGCGACCGCATCTGCGTGCTGAATCCGCCGAAGGACAACCTGATCTGCGACGCCGCCAAGGTCGAGGAGATCCTGGGCGTGCCGCCCGAGCGCGTGGTCGACGTGATGGCGCTGCGCGGCGATTCCATCGACAACATTCCCGGCGCGCCCGGTATCGGCGACAAGGGATCGGTGGAGCTGATTCAGCGCTTCGGCACGGTCGAAGGCGCGCTGGACCATGCCGCCGAGGTCGAGCGCAAGACCTATCGCGAGTCGCTGCAGAACAACCGCGACGCGATCCTGGTCAGCAAGAAGCTGGTCACCATCGATCGCAACGTTGCTGTCGACTTCGATCCGGAGACGATGAAGGCGCAGGAGCCCGACGCCGCAGCGGCGCGCGCGCTCTTCACCGAGCTGGAGTTCAACACGCTGGTGCAGGACTTCCTCAGCGAGAGCATTGAGCTGGGCGAGACCTATTATCAGCGACGCCAAGGATGCTGCCGAGGTGAAGGCCGTGATCACGGCGGCGAGCAAGCCGGGGAGGATGCTGGCGATCGCGCTGGAATCTTCTGCTGCCGCGAGTGCGGCGGCAGAGAGCCGAAGAATGCCGAAGAGGCTGAGAGCGAGCAGCTCTCGCTGACCGCGGCGCGCTCCGGCTCCGGCTGCGACCGCCGTGACGCAGCGGGTTGCAATCTCCGCCGAAGAAGGCAAGGCGCTCGCGCTGACATCTGGATGACTCCGCGGCCGCCGCTCCGTTGAAAGAAGCGCTGGCGAACGAGAAGCGTCGCGAAGACGGTTCACGACGTACAAGTCGGCGACGCATGTTCTGCGGGAAGCTGGGGCTCACGCTCGACTGGCGTGCAGCACGATCCGCTGCTGTATGCGTACCTGCTCGATCCGACATATTCGACCTACGCGCTGCCGCTGGTGGCGTTCCGCAAGTTCAATTTGAAGACTGGGACCGTCGCCGGCCGAAGCTGCCGACATCACGCTTGCGGCTGACCGAGAAGCTGAGCAAAGAAGTCGACGACGCCGGGCTGCGCAAGGTTTACGACGAAATCGATCTGCCGCTGGTGCCGGTGCTGGCGCGCATGGAAGAGGCCGGCGTCAAGCTGGATTGCGACGTGCTCGCCGACATGTCGCGGCGGCTGGAAAGCGATATCGCGACGAAGGCGCGCGAGATTTACGACAAGTGTGACTTCGAGTTCAACATCAACTCGCCGAAGCAGCTGGGCGACGTGCTCTTCAACAGGCTGAACCTGCCCAAGCCGATCAAGTACGGCAAGGGCAAGACCATCTCGACCGCCGTCGATGTGCTGGAGGGCCTGGCCGCCGAGCACGATGTGCCGAAGATGGTGCTGGATTATCGCCAGCTCTCGAAGCTGAAGTCGACTTACGTGGACGCGCTGCCGGCGCTGCTGAACTCCTGCACGCGGCGGCTGCATACGACGTTCAACATGGCGGGATCGGCGACCGGGCGGCTGTCGTCGGTGAATCCGAATCTGCAGAACATTCCCATTCGCACCGAGCTGGGTCGCGAGATTCGCGCCGCGTTCGTCGCCGAGCCGGGATTCGTGCTGCTCGCGGCCGACTATTCGCAAATCGAGTTGCGTTTGCTGGCGCACTTCTCCGGCGACAAGCTGCTGGTGGAGGCCTATCGCACCGGCGAAGGACATTCACACCCTGACCGCGTCGCAGGTCTTCGGCGTGCCTCCGCTGATGGTCGATGCCGAGCATCGCCGCCGAGCCAAGGCCGTGAACTTCGGCATCGTGTACGGACTGTCCGCCGTTCGGTCTGTCGCAGCAGATCGGCATCGACACGAAAGAGGCCAAGCGCTTCATCGAGGCCTACTTCGAAAAGTACAGCGGAGTGCGCGAGTTCATCGACCGTCACGCTGGAGCAGGCGCGCCGCGATCAGAAAGTGTCGACGCTCTTCGGACGCGTGCGCCCCATTCCCGACATTCACAGCAAGAACTTCAACCTGCGCGGCTTCGCCGAGCGCACGGCCGTGAACACGCCGCTGCAGGGCACGGCAGCCGATCTTATCAAGCTGGCCATGATCCGTATCGACGCCGAGCTGCGCGAACGCAAGCTGCGGTCGAGGATGCTGCTTCAGGTTCATGATGAACTTGTTTTTGAGGTGGCCGAGGACGAAGTTGATACCATGAAGCGTCTGGTCACCGAGCGCATGGAGCAGGTACACGAACTCAAGGTCCCGTTGAAGGTGGAAGTGGGAGTGGGACCGAACTGGCGGGATCTGGAGTAAGGGCTTGTCAGCAAGCAAGCAAAACGAGGAGCAATCGCAGCCAAACCTCACCGTCTGCGCAAATCGCCGCCTTCACCCAGGCGGTAGCGGATTACATTCGCGCGCAGCGCGCCAGCTACTACTCCCCGCGCCGCGCCGCTGGCCTTCAGCGATATCTGGTCGCGTTTCTTTTCCGCCTGGACCTGGAACGCATTCGCATTTTGCAGCCCGGGCAGGAGCGGGTCACCAATCCCCCGTTTTATGCCGACCTGCAGAAGATGGGCTTCACCGGCCTGCCGGACTTCACCACCATGGCAGCCATCACCTTTGACGACATGGTCGTTTTTCACGATCCGCTCACACCGCAACTCATCTTTCACGAGATGGTGCACGTGGTGCAGTATCGGCTGCTGGGCGTGGATGAGTTTGCGCGCCTGTATGTGCGCGGATATCTGCATGGCGGGTATTCGGGCACACCGCTGGAGATCTGCGCCTATGACCTCGATGGGCGCTTCATCATGGGCAGCGTGGGGTTTGACGTCGAGGCGGAAGTGAAGTCGTGGATTGAGACGGGGCGGTTTTAGAGGCACGCCCCGAATCTGGTTGTCATCCAGACCGGAGGCGGCTGTCTTGGCCGCCGAAGTGGAGGGACCTGTTGTTTTTCGCGGTGAAGGGCCGTTCCAAGGCGGCGAACAGCAGGTCCTTCGACTTCGCGCGTAAAAGCTCGCGCTCCGCTCAGGATGACAACCACAAAAAAACAGGTGCGTGCGGTTCGCAACCGGCCTTTGTCATGGCTGATCGTCCAACTGGCAATCGTTTCCAAACGTAAACGAATGCAGCGTCAATCCCGGAGCATCCGGATTCAGTGACAACAAATGCGCGCTGAACTTTGGGCTGCGCACCAGGTAATACATCCTGCCCTGGGTCACGTCGACGTACGCTCCCTTGGCGTCGAACTTCACGTCCGAGCCGGCTCCATCCTTCGGCAAGGGCTCGCCATCCTGGAAGAGGTAGACCTTCACCTGCTTCACCCCATCCAGGCTCAACACCGCATACAGCGAGCGTGCGTGATATCGGATTTCCGCGGCGGCGCCCCGCGCCTTGCGCGGTGACGCCATCCTGATCGACGTGCCAGCGCCCCACCAGCATCACGCCACCGTCAGGCGGCGAATGCGGCGGCATGAAGTCCGCCTCCTCTCCGGTGTGATGGCCGTTCATATCGAGGACCCCGCTGCGACCGTATCGTTCGCCAATGTACGTCTCCTGCGTGGCGACCCCGCACTCATGCCGAAATTCGTCCGCACCCGACTCCAGCGGAATCCTCAGCACTTCGGGATGAGCAACAGCCAGCAGCTCCTGGATCTTTTTCTCCATGAGCACGTTGTTGCCTTCGCCGAAGACGCTCATCACGATCTTTCCCTGCGGATCGATGAGAAAGCGATCGGGCCAGCCTTGCGAGTCGTAGGCCTTCCAGGTCGATCCCTTCTGATCGGCCAGCACCGGCCACGGCAGCTGAAAGCGCTGCGCCGCGTCGCGCACATTGTTTACGTCGAAGCCGATGTTGAACTCGCCGAAGTGCACTCCCACCACGTCGAAACCGTATTGGTGATACTTGGTGTACCAGCGCTTCACTACCCCGAAATCGCGAACGCAATTGATGCAGGTGTATTCCCAGAAGTCGATGAGCACGACCTTGCCCCGATAGTCGGAGATGTGGTGCGGCACCGGTGCGCCCTGGTCGAGCCAGACGCCATCGGCTCCGAAATCCGGAGCGGGGCGGACCTTGGTGTCAACTTGTGCGAAGGCCGAGGTGGCGAGGAGAAGAACGATTGCCAGCGAACGGATGGTCGAGGTCATGAGGCGGCTCCGGTTGATGATGATAAAAGAGTTCGCCCCGTTAGTAAGAATCGCACGCTTAAGAGAAAGGTGGGGCGGGTTGAGGCGAAGTGCAGGAGGGCGGGGTGGGCGCCAGATGTTGATGTTGTGGGCAGCGATGCGCCGGAACGAGACGCGTGAATGTTGCGCGTGCGAAAGGCCTGTCGGGTGAAACGTGTGCACGTGCGTAGGAATGTTGATGGCGCGATCGGCGTCAGTGGATGAAAAGGCCTGTCGCTCCTGAAGGGGCTTGAGCCTCTGAAGCGAGCCGAGCGCCGTAGGCGCGATACTGGCCGGGGCGGTATTCGCAGTGCCTGCGCTATCCTTAAATCACGATGCAGGTACGCATTGTTTATCTGGGGATGCTGCGCGAGATCGCGGGCTGCGAGCGGGAAGTGGTGCAGCTTCCCGACGGCGCCAGCGTGGGAGAACTTGTTCGCGCAGTTGCAGCAGCGCATGCCGAAGCTGCAGGATTTTCGCGGCGCGATCGCGCTGGCGGTGAACTATGAGTACGCCGGCGGCAGCAGTCGTCCTGCACGAGGACGACGAAGTGGCGCTGATTCCTCCGGTGAGTGGCGGAAGCGGCGAAGACGATGCGAGCCGAGCCCGCACTGCCGCTGCATCTCCGAGCATGCCAGGCTGGTCGGCGATCCGATTGATGCGACTTCGATCCTGGCGCAAATCAAGCGGCCGGAAGACGGCGCCGTAGCTATCTTCGATGGCATCGTGCGCAATCAACTCGCGCGGACGGCGCACGCTTTATCTGGACTACAGCGGCTACGAGCCCATGGCGCTGCGCCAGATGGAGCAGCTTGCCGCCGACGCGCTGGCGCGTTTTGCCGATTCGCGATGTGCGCATCGTGCACCGGCTGGGGCGCTTACAGATCGGCGAAAGCAGCGTCTATATTGCAGTTTCGTCGGCGCATCGAGCGGCGGCCTTCGACGCCTGCCGCTGGCTCATCGACACCTTGAAGACCACGGTGCCGATCTGGAAGAAAGAGTATTTCGAAGACGGCGCGGTGTGGGCCGACGGCGAACCGTTTCCGCCGGAAATCCCGCGCGCGGGCCAGAGCGAGTCAAAATAGCGCAAACGGTGTTTAATTCTGCGAATGCCTTTCCGGCCTCGATAGCTCTTCGCGACAGGTCGGCCTTCATCGGCGGCTTGATCCTCACCATCACCCTCTGCGCCGCTCGGTGCGCTTGCGCAGAACACCGTCCCGCGCCCGCCTGATTCCATTACGCCACAGCACTCGGCGACGGTCCCTCATCCGCCCGACAAGGCCCAGCAGCAACAGCCGACGGATTCCGGCCAGAGCGAAGAGCCCAGCGCGACCTTCAAAGTGAATGTAAAGCTGGTGAATGTATTCACCACCGTCACCGACAGCAGCGGCGCGCCGGTTCCCGCCTGAAGCAGGAAGACTTCCAGGTCTTCGAGGACGGCAAGCCGCAGCAGATCGCGGTCTTCCATCGCGAGTCGGAGTTGCCGCTGTCCATCGTGGTCGCCATCGACACCAGCCTGAGCACGCGCGGCGATCAGAAGCTGGAGCTGGAATCGGCGCGCCGCTTTGCCCATGCCATCCTGCGTCCCATCGACGGCCTGTCGCTGTTTCAGTTCAGCGAGATCGTCGATCAGCTGACCCCGTTCACCGCCGACCTGCACACCATCGATCAAGCGCCATCAACCGGGTTCATTCCGGAGCCGCCACGGCGCTGTACGACACGCTGTATCTCGGTTCCGACGCGCTGCTGGCGCGGCGCGGCCGCAAGGTCATGGTGGTGATCACCGACGGCGGCGACACCGTCAGCAAGACCAACTACCAGGAAGCGGTGCGCGAGGCGCAGGAAGCGGAAGTCATTCTCTACAGCATCATCATCGTGCCCATCGAGAACAGCGCCGGCCGCGACACCGGCGGAGAGCACGCGCTGATCCAGCTCTCGCGCGACACCGGAGGAAAATATTTTTACGCCAGCGGCATGGAGCAACTGGACGCCGCCTTCCGGCAGATCAGCGACGAATTGCGCACCCAGTATTTGATTGCGTACTACCCGAGTTCCCGCCTGGCCGATTCCGACTACCGCCGCATCGAGATCAAGGTCGATCCCGCCACCAAAGACTATGCCAATCCATCCGAGCTGATCGTGCGGCATCGCACCGGCTACTACACCATGCCCGCGAAGTAAAACATCACGCCTGCCGGATAAATAATCTGCGAGCTGGCACACCTCGGACCTACTCTCGCCTGCATGTTTAGACGGGCAGCGCGCGCCCTGAACACAAGCAACTCGTAACAGCCGTGCTCGCGGCTCATCCGTTCCTTTCATCGCATTCGTAATCACGCAGTCCTGCGGTTGCTAAATCGCGAGTCGCGAAACCCGCATAAATCACTGCTCAAATCATGCTTCAGTTGCATAGTTGCGATACTTCTTAACTGTTTGAGAACGCGAAATTCCGTGAAAACGGATTTCGCATGAGCAAACTGTGAAAAGCGGAAGACGGCTGGTTCAGATGCGGCAACTCTGTTTTTCATCTCGCTGCAATCGTTGAAGTTTTGCGCCCGCATTGCGCCGCCTGCGCAATGTGGCACCGCTTTGCACTCTCTAAAGCGCAAGAGTTCCTCGTGCTTCGAGCCGGTTGCCGTCTAACGGCGGAGACATGCAGTTCGGTTTCTGGAACGCACAGCTTGTTTCTGCAAGATGCCGATTCAAGCAAGTGCAGTGCGAGGAGAGTTATGACAGTAAAGAAGATGCTGATCACGGATGCCTGGCCCTGCTGGTGATCGCCTCTGTGATGGCGCCGTCGCTGATGGCGCAGTCGCTGGTTTCAGGCGATCTCACCGGCACGGTCACCGATCCAAGCGGCGCGGTGGTGTCCGGCGCCACGGTAACGTTGAAGAGCGATACCACCGGCGCGACCCGCACCACCACCACGCAACGCCAGCGGCGCCTACCGCTTCTCGCTGTTGCAGCCGGGCAGCTACACGGTCACGGCGAATGCGACGGGATTCAGCAAAGCCCAATCCACCACCACCATCGCCGCCGGCCAGGCGACCATCGCCGATGTGAAGATGGCCGTCGGTTCCAGCTCGCAGACGGTGGAAGTCACCACCGCGGCGCCGCTGGTGCAGGCCGACAACGCCGACCTTTCCACCAACTTCAATCAGACCCAGATCGCCAACCAGCCTAACGGCGGCAACGATCTCACCTACATCGCTCAGACCGCTCCCGGCGTCACCATGAACACCGGCATGGGATACGGCAACTTCCAAACCTCCGGTCTTGCCCGCCACTTCCAATCTGTTCACCGTGAACGGCGAGAACGATATGGATCCGTACCTGAACCTGAACAACTCCGGCGCCACCAACCTGACGCTGGGCAAGAACGACGTTCAGGAAGCGACCGTCGTCACCAACGCCTACTCCGGCCAGTATGGCCAGCAGGCGGGCGCGCAGGTTTCCTACGTGACCAAGTCCGGCACCAACCAGTTCCACGGCAACGCCGAATACTGGTGGACCGGCCGCGCCATGGACGCCAACGACTACTTCAACAACCTGAACGGAACGCCGCGTCCGTTCGCCAACAACAATCGAGTGGGCAGCTTCGCTCGGCGGACCGATCAAGAAGGACAAGCTGTTCTTCTTCGCCGAACACCGAAGGAATTCGCTACATCGTTCCTTCTTCGCACCACGGTGTTTTCTCCGACCGCGGCATTTGCCAATGCGACGCTGGCCAACCTGGCGACGACCAGATCCGGCTTCGGTGCCGCTGTATTCGAAGATGTTCAACCTGTACGAATCGGCGCCCGGCTACAGCCGCGGAGTCGGCGTACCGGGCGACGGCTGTCTGGACCTCACCGCTTTCGCTGGCAACTGCTTCCAGTCAGTACGGAGCAACCCCCGCTCTGCCGGGAACGGAGTACATCATCAGCGGACGCGTTGACTACAACCTGTCCGACGCGATCACCTGTTCTGGCGGGTACGCATGGACCACGGCACGCAGGCGACCTATGCCGATCCGATCAACCCGGCGTTCAACGCCGCCAGCCACCAGCCTGCCTATGATGGACAGGGACAGTGGACACACACGCTTCGGCTCCAACGCCACCAACCAGTTCATCTATGCCGGCAGCTACTACCGCGCCATCTTCACCCAGACGCCCGATGCCAACTCGGTGTTCCCAACGCATGGTCGTACCTGGCTCCGCTGGGCTACACCAACATGGGCGGCGACCTGGTCGTCGTTCCCGCAAGGACGCAACGTCACCCAGTATCAGTTCCTCGACGATTTCTCCTGGACCAAGGGCGCGCACAGCCTGAAGTTCGGCGGCAACTTCCGCCGCTACGACATCACCGACTACACCTTCAGCACGTTCACCAACCCGCTGTCTCGTGATCACCTCGGTCACCGACTTCTACAACGGCACGGCGGATGTGTTCGAGCAGAACTTCCCCATCGCGCGCCACCGAGCCGGTCGCCCTGTGGGGCCTCGGAGCTTATGCCCAGGATGAGTGGCGGGTGAACAAGAGCCTGAAACTCACTCTGGCTTTGCGCGCCGAGCACAACTCCAATCCGAACTGCAACCTGAATTGCGCTTCGTACCTGACCACTCCGTTCCTGCAATCCAGCACGAGCGGCGACACACCCTACAACCAGATGATCACTGTCCAACCAGGGCGGCACCTTCCGCGGCACCGACGCCATCAACCTGGCGCCGCGCTTTGGCTTCGCCTGGTCACCGGGCGGCAGCGACAAGACCGTCCTTCGCGGCGGCTTCGGCCTCTTCTACGATGCCTTCCCGCGATCTTTGCCGACAACTCCATGACCAACATCCCCAACCTGATCCCCGAGACTCTCTTCGGAGTGTCCGTGGGCCGATCAGACACAACCGCCGGCCGGCGCCTGGCAGATCGCCTCCAGTTCGGCTGCGGCCATCCGCAACGGATTCGCCAGCGGCGGCTCGTTCAACTCGCTGACGCGCCGGCCTTGCCTGGCTTCTCCGCTCCCAACATCAACAACTTTGTCGGAACCTTCAAGACTCCGCGCTACCAGGAATGGAGCTTGCAGATTGCAGCAACAGCTGGACGACAAGAGCTCGTTCACCTTGGCATACGTCGGCAACCATGGCATCAACATGCCGATCACCAACTACCCCAATGCTTTCGCCGGTGGAGTCGGTGGTCTGCCGGTGACTCCCTTCAGCAACAACTTCGCCACGTGTGCCGAGGTTTACTCGGGCGCAGTTTCCAACTTCAACGGTCTGACCGCCAGCTATCAGCGCCGCATGACGTATGGATTCACGGTGCAGGCCAGCTATACCTGGAGCCACTCGCTGGACGAAATCTCCAACGACGGAGCTCCTGGAACGCCGTACAACGGTCTCACCAGCTCAGCTATCAGCTCAATCCGCTCTGCCTGCCTGCAGCAACTACGGCAACGCGGACTACGACATTCGCAATTCCTTTAACGCCGCGTATCGTCTGGCAGACACCGTGGAAGTTCGGCAACAAGTTCGCCAACGGAGCCTTGGTGGCTGGACGCTTGTCGCAGAACTTCTTTGCCCGCTCCGGACTGCCTTTGACGGTGCTCGACAGCACTTCGAGCATCGGCAACTACTCAACGGCAACACTCCCTACTTCCCGGCGCAGGTAGTCGGAGCGGGACAGGGCAGCTGCAATCAGTACGGCCTGAACTGTCTGAACGCTGGCGGGCTTCGCCACCGCCGACAATCTGACCGCCTTCCCGAACCAGATTCGCAATCAGTTCCGCGGACCCGGGTTCTTCGACTCCGATCTCTCGGTCAACAAGAATTTCAAGCTCACCGAGAGAATGGCGTTCGGGGTCGGCGCGAACCTGTACAACGTGTTCAATCACCCGAATTTCGCCTCGCCGGTCGACACCTGGCAGGAACGGCGCGCCGGCAACTTCGGTCAGGTCCTGCAGACCACGGCGCCGCCGACCGGTCCTTACGGATCGTTCTTCGCCGGGCTGCCTTCGGGACGCATCATCCAGTTCCAGGGCAAGCTGGTGTTCTAGATCTGGATCTGAACCTGCTGACACTCCAGCGGAGGCTCTCGTAATGCAGGAGCCGTCCGTTGTTTGATCTGCATCGACTGCTGCAACTGCATTCTCACGCAGCCTACCACTTTTCGCAATATGCCTACCGCAAGTTCCGCGGCTTCCAGAAATTGGAATTCCGCCGTCATCAGAGTATGTGAAAAGTAGTAATATCTAGTTTCCGAACAACGTATTATAAAAACGACAATCTCAATCTGCGAAGTGAATCACTTACCGACCCCTTATCTCAATATCGAGAACAACGATTTAGACATGCAAACTGGCCCCTAGATTGCGCATTACTCAGTAGCGAGGCGGCAGTACGTTGAGCGAGCTTCGCCAGGCGTTTCCATCCCGAAGCTGGTCATTCTGGAGCACGCTAGACAGGTTCTCGGAGTGACAACGACAACCAGGAACGTTCGTTCTTGAGGGGAGATATGACAGTAAAAAGACTGATCACCGGGATCCTGGCCGTACTGGTGATCGCCGCAGTGATGGCGCCGTCGTTGATGGCGCAGTCAGCTGGTTTCCGGCGATCTTACCGGTACGGTCACCGATCCAAGCGGCGCGGTCGTTTCCGGGGCCACGGTCACGCTGAAGAGCGATGCCACCGGCGCGACCCGCACCGCCACAACAGGTGCCAACGGAACCTATCGCTTCTCGCTGCTGCAGCCGGGCAGCTACACCGTGACGGTGACGGCCTCGGGCTTCAGCAAGACCACGAGCACGGCCAACGTCAACGTCGGCCAGGCGTCGATCGCCGATGTGAAGATGGCAGTCGGTGCTTCCGTCGACGACCGTGGAAGTTACCTCGCTGCGCCGCTGGTGTCAGGCCGACAACGCCGATCTTTCCACCAACTTCAACCAGAACATGATCGCCAACTCAGCCGAACGGCGGTAACGATCTGACCTACGTTGCCCAGACCGCGCCCGGCGCCACCATGAACACCGGCGGCGGTTATGGCAACTTCAGCGTCTACGGACTTCCCGCCACTTCGAACGTGTTCACGGTCAACGGCGAGAACGACATGGATCCGTACCTGAACCTGAACAACTCCGGCGCCACCAACCTGACGCTGGGCCGTAACGATCTGCAGGAAGCGACGGTCATCAGCAACGCCTACTCCGGCCAGTACGGACAGCAGGCGGGTGCGCAGGTCAACTACGTGACCAAGTCGCGGCACCAACCAGTTCCACGGCAACGCCGATGTACTACTGGAACGGCAGCTCGATGAACGCCAATGGCTGGTTCAACAATGCCTTACCGGCACGCCGAAGCCGTTCGCCAACAACAACCAGTGGGCAGCCTCCGTCGGCGGACCGATCAAGAAGGACAAATTGTTCTTCTTCGTCAACAACGAAGGTATCCGCTTCATCCTGCCGGCCAGCAGCCAGGTGTATTGCGTCGCGACGCCGAACTTCATCGCGCGGCAGCTTGGCGACACGTAGCAGCCGAGCGATCCTGCTCGAGCTTCCGCTGTACCAGAAGTACTTCAGATCATGCAGAATGCTCCGGGCTATGCCCAGCAACCGCTGGCGCCGCGACAACCTACTGGGCCGGTGGCGGTTCGCGACGCGCCGGCTGGTCGGCAACTGCATCTG
This sequence comes from uncultured Acidobacteriaceae bacterium, assembly GCA_963698845.1. Taxonomy (GTDB): domain Bacteria; phylum Acidobacteriota; class Terriglobia; order Terriglobales; family Acidobacteriaceae; genus Bog-257. The sequence goes on along the minus strand of CAVOSH010000001.1, from coordinate 865,936 downwards.
CACACTACCAGGCCAACGCGGGCCAGCCCGGCAACGAGTACATCGCTCAGCGGACGCGTCGACTACAACCTGTCCGACAAGGACCACCTGTTCTGGCGGGTACAGCATGGACCACGGCACGCAGCCGACGTCGGTCGACTTCATCAACCCGGCGTTCAGCGCCAACAGCTATCAGCCGTCCTATGATGGACAGGGACAGTGGAGCCACGTGTTCAGCCCGAACGCTCACCAACCAGTTCGTCTATGCCGGCAGCTACTACCGCGCGATCTTTACCCAGGACGATCCGCGACGTGTTCCCGTTTACCGTCATGTCGGGCTGACGCGGCTTCAACCTGACCCAGCGTGGGCGGCTTGGCCTACGACTTCCCGCAGGGCCGCAACGTCACCCAGTATCAGTTCGTGGATGACTTCTCCTGGACCAAGGGCGCGCACGCCCTGAAGTTCGGCGCGAACTTCCGTCGTTACGACATCACCGACTACACCTTCAGCGTGCTGAACAATCCCGAAGTCATCTGACTAGCCTCGATCCAGGACGCAACTTCTTCAACGGCTACGCACCAGACCCGCAAACGCTTCCTTCAGCGCGCTGACCCAGCCGGTCGCTATGTGGGGTCTCGGCCTCTATGCGCAGGATGAGTGGCGGGTCAACAAGAGCCTGAAGCTGACCTTTGCCCTGCGCGCGGAGCACAACTCCAACCCGATCTGCCAGACCAACTGCGGCTCGTTGCTGGACGGCAGCTTCAGCACTCTGTTGGGCAACGGCGCCATCAGTCCGATCCACTCCGTACAACTCAGTTCATCAATGCCAACCGGACCAGCCTGTACCGCGGCGTCGACTCCATCAACTGGGGTCCGCGCTTCGGATTTGCCTGGTCACCGGGCGGCAGCGACAAGACGGTTGTCCGCGGCGGCTTCGGTATCTTCTACGATGCCCTGGCAGCCGGCGTGGCGGACAACTTCATGCTGAACATGCCCAACGTGGTCACGGTGTACAACACGGCGGTGCGGTTCCGTGGGCCGACACCACCACTCCCGAACAGCCCCTACATCCAGGGTGCCGCTTCGGCGGCAGCCATCCAGTCGGGCTTCGCCAACGGCGCGTCCTACGACTCGCTGTCAGGCGCAACTGGGCGCCGCCTTCCAGAGCCCGACCTTACAACAACCAGGCTGGCACCTTCCACACTCCGTATTACGAGCAGTGGAGCTTTGGTATCCAGCAGGCCCTTGGCGACAAGACCTCGCTGTCGCTGGGCTACGTCGGCAACCACGGCGTTCGCATCCCGGTCGAAAACCCGGGCTGAACGCCTATTGCAACCCGGCTGCGGCTGCACCTTCCGCTGGATCTTGCCCGAGCGCGCCGGCGACTCCGGTGTTCACGACCGTCGCGCAGTACCAACTCGGGCGCGGTTTCCAACTACAACGGCATGACCGCCAGCTACAACCAGCGTATGACCTACGGCTTCACCGTCCAGGCCAGCTACACCTGGAGCCACGCGATGGACGAAATCTCCAACGGTGGTTCCGAGCCGTTCAGCGACAACACCGACGTTTCGCTGCTGTATCAGCTCAATCCTTCCTGCCTGCGCTGCAACAACTACGGCAATGCCGACTACGACATCCGCAGCTACTTCAGCGGCAGCTATGTCTGGCAGACCCCGTGGAAGTTCGGCAACAAGTTCGTCAACGGCGCCTTCGGTGGCTGGACGCTGTCGCAGAACTTCTTCGCCCGCACCGGCCTGCCGTTCACGTGCATGGATGGCAACAACCGGTGTCGGCAACTTCACTCCCAACACTCGGCTCAGCCTCGGTTCGTATCAGCTACTGGACAGACGTGCTTGCAACGGTTCACAGACCAACGTGCGTACCAACTCCGGTCTGAACGCGCGAACTGTCTCAACGCCGATTACAACATTCGGCAACTCACTGGCCACCGCTGAGCGTCTTCCCCAACCAGCGGCGCAACATGTATCGCGGACCTGGGTTCTTCGACTCCGATCTCTCGCGTCAACAAGAACTTCAAGCTGACCGAGCGGATGGCGTTCGGCGTCGGCGCGAACTTCTACAACGTCTTCAACCACCCGAACTTCGATCAGCCCGGATGCAACTTTCGGCGACTCGAACGTTCGGCCAGATCCTTGCACCACGGCCCCGCTCCCGACCGGTCCTTACGGATCGTTCTTCGCCAACCTGCCTTCGGGACGTATCATCCAGTTCCAGGGCAAGCTGGTGTTCTAGTCAATCTGATTTGCTTCGTCTCGGCGGCTCCGTAGGGGCCGCCTTTTTTTGTGTGCCGAGCATGTTCGACAGCTTGGAGGTGAAAGTCCTCTACCCAACCTGATGGAGGTGAAGGGTTAGCGAAGCGCAAGGGCGTCGTCGCGAGGCGGGGTCTGAAAGAAGCGTGGAGCAAAGGCGCGAGCCGATGAACAAGAACCGGATGATGAGGCCTACGGCAGCGGGCGAGCGGGCGAATAGACCGCGAAGCCCATATCCATCAAGGCTGCTGGTGGTAAATCCGGCGGTTGTGCGCTGAAGGCGGTTGAACTTACCTCGGGAGATCTGCTGCGTGTCGCGGAATCGTGACTGAGGGTGAAGCGATTCACTCTGACCGCGGCGGCAGAAGTCAGCAGAGGGCGTAGTAGCTGCGGTGAGCCGGCGAAGGCCCGAACGGAAAGGGAGCGGCGAGTAGTCCGCGGGACTCGATGGGCGACAAGCGGCAGAAGAACCAGCTACAGATGGTGCTGGCCTTCACCGACGAGGGGAGGAGTGAAGCTCCGAAGGCTCGGCGGGAAGGGACCGAATCGTCCACGGCGAAACGCGAGTGCGAAAGCCCGGCTATCCCAGAGCAAGTGATGGAAGAGGTCTGCGAGCGGGAGAACCTGTTGCGGGCCTTGAAACGAGTGAAGTCGAATAAGGGGAGTCCGGGAATCGACGGCATGAAAGTCGGCGAACTACCGGGCTACCTGAAGCAGCACTGGCCAGCGATCCGGGAACAACTGTTGAGTGGAACCTACGAGCCGCAACCGGTGAGGCGGGTGGAAATCCCCAAGCCGGACGGCGGGATGCGGAAGCTTGGGCATCCCGACGGTGCTGGATCGATTTATCCAGCAGGCGGTGATGCAGGTTCTGCAAAGCAGTGGGACGGGACGTTTTCCGAACACAGTCACGGGTTTCGGCCCGGGCGCAGCGCGCATCAGGCGGTGGCGAAGGCGCAGCAGTATGTGCGCCGAAGGCCGCCGCTGGGTGGTGGACCTCGATCTGGAAAAGTTCTTTGATCGGGTGAACCACGACCGGCTGATGAAGTCGGTGGCGCTGCGGATGCGCGACAAGAGGATGCTGCGGTTGATCCGAGCATTCCTGAAGGCGGGCGTGATGGAGAACGGGCTGGTGAGTCCGGTGGATGAGGGAACGCCGCAAGGCGGGCCTTTGTCGCCGCTGCTGTCGAATCTGGTGCTCGACGAATTGGACCGGGAGTTGGAGCGGCGCGGTCATCGCTTCGTGCGCTATGCGGACGATTGCAATATCTACGTGCGCAGCGAGCGGAGCGGGGCAGCGGGTGATGACGAGCGTGACCGCGCTTCATCACGGCGACGGCTCAAGCTCAAGGTGAACGAGTCGAAGAGCGCGGTGGCGCGACCAGCGGAACGGAAGTTTCTGGGCTTTAGCTTCAGCAACGCGAACAGGGCGAAACGGCGCATCGCGCCCAAGGCCCTGCTGCGCTGCAAGCGGAAGATACGGGAACTGACGCGACGGACACGGGGGATCAGTCTGGAGCGGATGACGAAGAGAACTAGCCAGCTACTTGCGTGGCTGGAAGAGTTACTTCGGCTTCTGCGAGACGCCCTCGGTGCTGCAGGAAGCTGGATCAATGGATACGGCGCAGGCTGCGATCCGTGATCTGGGTGGAAACAAACCGCGGTTTCGGAAACGACGAAGTGGGCAAGGCCCTGGCGGCGCAAACCGTCGGAACAGCCCTCCTGCTGGAGCTGGCGAACAGCCCGCGCTGCGGTTGCGTTGCCATTGCCTACTTCGACTCGCTCGGACTTCCACGCTTGTTCGCCGGGTAACTTAACCCACCGAACCGCCGTATGCGGACCCGCATGTACGGTGGTGTGGCAGGGGCGGACGGGTGACCGTCCCCCCTATGCCGATTTTCCTGAACCTGGGTGAGCGCAGAGCGGGGATCCCGCCGGTTAGCCTGCTCAGGCCTTCTTGGTGCCCCGTCTGCGCCACTCCAGCACGCAATAGCAATCGAAGATCACGATGATGGGATCCAGCGGATGGCGATAGTCCATGCTGGAATGCGTGATGTAGTACACCAGCGGAAACGTCACCAGGATCAGCACCAGCGGAAATACAGCCTCTGCCTTTCCCGCCAGCCACGCATAGCGCAGCCCGCCGATCATGCAGCAGCGTCATTGCCGTGGCGAAGAACGTGTTGGGGATGTGGAAGGGCTCGTCCGCCAGAAACTTCGGATCGAGCGACCAGAAGCCCGGTCCACATGTTCACCACGTGGCGTGCCGTGACCGCCGCGAAGAAGCCGGGATGCTGCCGGATGTAGTCGATCGCCTCCACCTTCTTGGCATCCATGAAGCCGATCTCGCCCAAGCCGCCGCCACTGCGCATACTCGATCGCGCTGGTCGTGGGATGAGCGGAATCCGGCGTCACGTCCGAGGTGTCGCCGTTGTACCCCACATGGACCTCCATCCAGAAGCCGTCACGCAACGGGATGAAGCGATCGAAGGCGCGATAGTTGCGTACCGTCCAAGGCGCGACGACCGGCAGCAGAACGCAGGCCGCCAGCACTCCCGGTCCGAACCATGCCAGTCCGGCGCGCGATCGCGCGCACGGCCAGCCATATCGCGAGAAAGGGCAGCGGCCCGAGCAGCACCGGACTCACCAGCCCGGCCGCGCCCCACAGCGCTCCCCACACCAGCCAATCGCGCAGCGCGCGGCTCTGCTCCAGCCGCAGCGTTTGCAGCCAAAGCAAACTGGCGATCAGGCAGGTCAAGGCGTCGGAGTAGATTCGTCCGCCGGAAAGATAAATCGAGTAGGGAAAGAACACCCACGCCCATCCGGCGACCAGTGCGGTCCGCTCGTCGAGTACGCGCTTCGCCAGGAAGTAAACCGGGATCACGGTCAGCGATGCGAACAGGCTGTTGAGCGTCAGCACCGCCATGGTAGTTGCGACCGTGAAGCCGCCGAACAACTTCATGCACAGCGCGACCAGGTAAGGGTATGCAGGCGGCAGCATCGCCGTCGGCCCGCTGGGATCGAAGAATGGCGAAGCGAAGCCGTGGCCTTCCACGATGGAACGCGCAATGCGCCCCATCTCCCAGCCGAAGTGCCAGTGGTCGCGGTACGGATCGAGGAACTCCGGCACCATCACCGCCGAAACCGCAATCCGGATCGCAATAGCGCACGACGAACATGGAGTACAGCGCGCGCGGGCCGGAGAGCGCCGCTTCCAGCGTCCGCTGCGGTTGCGCGCGCTGGATCGCTTTTCCGCCGGTGCTTGCGATTCACCCAAGATTCGAGCGTCCTTTCACCTTGCCGCCATTGCTGACGCGGGAACGCCGGCGGCCGACAATGCGCAAGTTATAGCACAGTGAGCTTGCTGAGCTGCCGCTGTCCGGCACGCCGATTCAGCCTGGCGCATCAGGTTCCGAGTTGCCGGCCGCCTCGGTTTACCAATGAGTTGTGTTCCCCGCACATCCCGTTTGCTTTTGGTAAACTTCAAACTTCGACAACGATCCGTTTGAGGTCATGATGCCCAATCCCGTGAATCCCGCCGTTGCGCAGCCAGCCATCCAGCTCACCAATACGCCCGACTACCGCGAGAGCTACGCCAACAGTGTCCAGGTGCGGGTGAATGTGTGGGATTTCTTCCTCATCTTTGGCACCCTGCAGCAGCAGGACGAGACCCGGGTGGAGGTACGTAACTTTCAGGGAATTTATCTGAGCCCGCAGCAGGCCAAGGCGCTGCACACCATCCTGCAACAGAACCTGGTGAACTACGAGAACACCTTCGGCGAAATCAAACTGGATCCGCGCGTAGGCCCGGGAAGCGGACCGATTCACTAAGAGCGAGAGGGGGATGCGGGAGCCGGGTCGAGTGGAAGTAATTTGACCCGTATGAGAGTGCTGGTGACGGAAACCACCGCACCGGATTCCAGTGCTCTCAGCGCACCGCTCGAGCACCTCAGTAATGACCGCTGCTGATTGCTTTCCGTTCAATCCCTGCAGCCGCAACCGTATAACGGAGGGCGACGCCGCGCCGGAGGTTGCAAGCAACATGTGAAAGTCAGCGTCTAACGTAACCACGATCCAATCGCGTTGTCGGGCGTAGGCGAGAATCTCTGAGTCCGATGCTTGCGATAACCCGACGTCTGTGGCGTGCGAAGATGTGATTTTTGGCTGCTGTAGGAACTGGTCGTCGACCGTGGAAGACCCTTGATCTAAAAGCAGGTCTCTTCATGCCACTGTGAAAATCGAGGGCTTCGTCAGAAATGATTGGCGGCGGCGAATTCGAGGATTTGCTTAATGTCCTCTTCTTCCAGTTCGGGGTACTCGCTGAATAGCTCCCGCCGTTCAGGGTAGACTGCGATGGCTTCCAGGACACGCCGCACCGTCAAACGCAGGTTGCGAACACAAGGCTGCCCACCCATCTGGTCTGGATTGACCGTGATGCGATCAAAGCCTTGAATGTGTACGGTCTTGTCCATGAAGTGATGTTAGCCCGCGTTTTCCGCAACGGTCAACGCATGAGTTTTTCCGGCGAAACGTAGGCACCTTGATAGCCGATCATGGTGTAGGTTTCTCAGGTTGATGAATAAGCCAGAGAGCGTGAGCAATGCGCGCCGGTATCTCTCCGCCTACGCGCTCATCTTCACCTTTCTCTTTATCACCCACGCATTTCTGCTGCGCCTGCCGTACTTCTGGGACGAAGCCGGCTATTTCATCCCAGCCGCGCGCGATCTGCTGCTGACCGGTTCGCTGATCCCGCACACCACGCTCTCCAACGCGCATCCTCCGCTGGTGATGCTGTGGCTGGCGTTCTGGTGGAAGTTCAGCGCCTTCACCCCGACTACCACGCGCGAGGCCATGCTGATGGTCGCGGCCTTCGCGCTGCTCGGGCTGTGGCGGCTGGCACGCAACGTGGCCCCCGAGTCCGTCGCGCTCGCCACGGTTTTCTGCACCGCACTCTATCCCGTCTTCTTCACCCAGAGCTCGCATGGCCCACCTCGACATGATGGCCGCAGCCTTCACCCTCTGGGGACTGGCGATGTATGTCGAGCGCCGGCCGGTGGCGACCATCGTCTTCTTCTGTCTGGCGCCGCTGGCGAAAGAAACGGCGATCGTCACGCCGATGGCGCTGCTCTGCTGGGAGCTGCTGCGTCCCTGCGCTGACGCGCAAGCGGAAAAGCATCGCCGCGAATCGTGGTTCCTCTATCACAGCTCCGCGACATGCGCTGTCGTTCCTCATCTGCCTGCTGCCATTGCTGAGCTGGTTCGCCTATCACCATCACCGCACCGGCTTTTATCTCGGCAATCCCGAATACCTGCGCTACAACCTGCAAGCTACGCTGAACCCGCTGCGCATCTCGCTGGCCCTGCTGCTGCGGCTGTGGCACGTCTTCGGATACCTCAACCTCTTTCTGCTGACCATCGGCATGATCGAGGCCATGACGCACGATCGCCATCGACGAAGCTGATGGCAGCGTTCGTCCGCGCATTGCTATCAACGTGCAGCTCGTCTTCCTGGTGGTGCTGGCCGCGAACGTGGTCGCCGAATCGGTCTTGGGAGGCGCGGTGCTGGCCCGCTACATGCTGCCGGTGGTGCCGCTGGTGATCCTGGTCTGCATCTCTACCATGCGGCGGCGCCTGCGCCAGTGGACCTGGTACGTCGGCATCGCGCTGGCCGCGTTCGTGGTGCAGCTCTTCGTTCCGCCGCCCTACCGCATCGCGCCCGAAGACACGCTGCTCTATCGCGACTACATCCTCCTGCATAAGCAGGCGGCGAACGAGCTGGCGAAGCATCCGCAGCGAACGGTGCTCACCGCCTGGCCCGCATCGGACGAGCTCACGCGCCCATATCTCGGCTATGTGAAGCAGCCGCTCACGGTGGTCAGGATCGAGAACTTCTCCGCGCCCGAGATCGTGCGAGCTGCGCACGCCACCGACCAGTTCGATACGGCCTACCTGTTCAGTACCAAGTGGGAGCCACCGCACCCGCTGCTCCAGAGCCTGACCTTCGGAAAGCAGCTACAGGAGCGCTTCTTCGACTATCACGAGGATCTTTCGCCGCAAGCAGCCGCGGGAATTCTGGGCGGCAGAGTGACCGATGTATGAGAACCGGAACAATGAATGGATCGGCCTGATCGGAATTGAAAAGGTGGAGAACGCGAGACTCGCCGGGCACAGCAATCTGCAGGCATCCCGGTAGAAATGTTTTGTGCTGGGGAAGCACATCGCGAACGCGCAGGCGATCTTAGTTCACGGCCAAGCTTACAAATAACTACGCGGCGGGCTGACTGCCCCGCCGCGCTTCCCATCTCTCGCGATGGAGGAACTTAGTACAAACGGAAATTGACTTCGACGTTGATCATGACCGGCACCGGCTGGCCGTCTTTCTTGGCCGGCTCGAAGCGCCACTGGCGCACCGCTTCGATCGCCTTCTCATCCAGCCCCATACCCAGTGCGCGTTGCACCCGAATCTGTTGCGGGTGGCCATCGGGCGCGACCACGAGCCACAAAACTACCGTGCCCTGATACTTCGCCTTGCGCGCTTCTTCGGAATATTCCGGGTCAGGATCGTAAACCACTTTGGGCGCGCTGACGCCGCCACCCACGCGATAGGCTCCGCCGCCATAACCGCCGCCGTGTCCCGGTCCAACTCCGGGACCGGTCCCCGATCCAACGCCGCCACCGCTGCCACTGCCGATACCGCCTCCGGCACCTGTGCCGTTCGAGGCTGGTCCAAGCACCTTCGAAAGCGGGTCGCCAATGGCGCCCACGGTAGGCAGCTTGATCTGCGGAGGAACCACCACGGTAGGATCTACCGCCAGCTTTGGATTGTCATTGCGAATGACGATTGCCGGCGGCACGATCTGATCTTTGGAGAGCTTGGGAAGGGCGCCCTTGGGTGCGGCCAGCTTGTCGCGATCGCCGCCACCGCCGCCTCCACCCGCGCGCGTCTTCGACGCCGGCAGCGGGAGGTACGGACTGATGTCGGTCACCACGCCGATCATCTGCTGCTTGATTTCGTCTTTATGTTCGAGAGCCCAATGTCCCGACCAGATCAATAACACCACCGCCAGCATGTGGATGACGAACGAATAAACGAACGTCTCCTTGCGCTGGGGATAGAGTCCCTTGCCTTCACCGAAGAGGGCGGGGATGACTTGATCCTGCGGCGCAATCTGACCAACGGCTTCTTTCGCCGGTTTAACAGCTGCGGGGGTAGACATCGGCTTTTGCTAACAGTATAGACCCAGTCGCTTCTTATAAGTTCCAGAAAAATGAGGGTTACCCCGGGCAATTGGTCCCACATTCGGCGTAGTTCGTCCCTGGACACCGGCCCGGAACTCCCCACTTTGCAAGCCGTTAACCCGGCAGAACCACCCGCAGAGCCTGCGCTTGCACGCCGAACTCGACTGGGGTTGTGCAGATGTATTCTCCGTCGGCAAAGACCTCCATGACCGGGTCAGCCGCGATCCGCAGGCGAGCGGCCTGGAGGTACTCCACCTCTTTCATGCCGATATGAGCGCCACGGTAGACGATGGGGAAGAAGCGCAGGAGGCGCAGCTTCGGCATTTCGCGTACAAAGCACAGATCGAGCAGGCCATCGTCCATGCGCGCCTGATGAGTAATGCGCATGCCGTGTCCGTACTGCGGCCCGTTGCCGGCCGCGAGCAAAAAGCCGCGCTCATCGACCACCTTTGTCCACGTACCCTGGTTCTCGACCGCGACCGTGAGGTGCGGCGGGTGAAAGCCGCCCAGGGTCTGCAGCAGCGCGAACACATAACCGCCATGACTGCGCGTCCATGCGGATTGCTTCAGGGCGCGACGATTCACCACCGCATCCAGTCCGGTGCCGGCGATGCAGGCAAAATAGCTGGTGCGCGCAATGTCGCTTTCGGCCTCGGTCATGCGGCGCAGTTGCGATTGCATGATGCGCGCGTTCAACAGGGGCAAGTCGCGGCGCGGGCCATCGGTAACGAAGCGTATGGTTCCGAGGGTTTCGCCCTGCCAGGGGTCGGCCCGCTCCTTGGCTTTCGCTGCGCCGCTCGAGGGATCTGACGAAAAGGGACCCGGCTTGAGAGGCACGATTGTCCCCAGATCGATGGCCTGCACATTGTCGCCGGCGGCGCAGAATCTCTGCCATGCGGCTTTAGCCGTCTGGTAATTCTCCATGCCGATGGATTGCGCGAAATCGTTGGCGCTGCCGATGGGAACCACCAGAGTCGGGATCTGCTTGAGCGCCAGGCCGCCGAGATGGCGATGCATGGTTCCGTCGCCGCCAAAGATGAGGGCTGCGTCGGGCCGATCGGTGGGGTCGAGCTCGTTGCCGGAAAAAAGATTTACGCCCGCCAGCTCGAAGGGCCGGACGTGGTGCTCCTTGGCGTGAGGTCCCAGCAGGGCAACGGCGCGCACCGCGTTACTTTCGCACACGCGCGATGAAAAACAAAATACGTCATGTGGTGCCCCTGGTTCACATCCTTCTTTTGGACGTTAACCTGGGCGGTGACGTATCCCACGTTAACCCAACAGAAGGGTGAACGTGGCGCACCACGCTCGAGGTCGATCGCATCGCGTGACACGAGAACCTGAAGGCCTGGTCTACCTGACGCCCACGCGATTTGTATTGCCCCCACCGCGCCATTTATACTCGGCTGCCCGTATGAAAGTGGTTGTGATCATTCCCGCTGCCGGACTGGGGACGCGAATGTCTGCGTTCTCCGGCGGTCCCAAGAGCAAAAGCAAACAATTCTTCGAGCTCGGGGGAACGCCGATCCTGGTACACACGTTGCGTAAATTTGCCGCCTGCGATGCGGTGAGCGAGATCGTGGTCGCGCTGCGCAAGAACGAAACCGCCGGCTTCCACAAACAGATCGAGAGCGAGAAGTTCGGCAAGCCGCTGCGCGTGGTCGAGGGCGGCGAACACCGGCAGAATTCGGTTGCCAACGCGCTCGGAGCGATCAAAGCCGCCCATGATGACATCGTGCTGGTGCATGACGCGGTGCGGCCCTTCGTCGATCAGGAGACCATCGTCAACGTCATTGAAGCGGTGAAGAAGTACGATGCGGCAATCGCCGGAGTACCCGCCATCGACACCGTTAAACAGGTAGATCGCACCGCCGATGGCGCGGTTGTGATTGCTACTGTCCCGCGCGAGAAGATGGTGCTGGCACAAACGCCGCAAGGCTTTCGCTTCGGACTGCTGAAGAAGGCCTTCGACGAAGCCATGGCCGACGGCTTCATGGGAACCGACGAGGCTTCGCTCATCGAGCGCAGCGGAAATGCAGTGCACGTGGTGATGGGCTCGCCCCGCAACATGAAGATCACAACGCCCGCGGACCTTGAACTGGCCGAGTTCTTCCTGGCGCAGGAGAATCGGGAAGTGAGCCTGAGCGGGTGAAGCGGCTGTCGGCGGCTGGCAAAGCCGTGAGCTCTGAGTCATGAGCCGCGAGCCAAGGCAGCCGGTTCAGGATTCTTGAGCGCCGCAGGCGCGTGCCATGATAGCCCAGCATGGAGCGAAGCGGAATGCTGGGTGGGTTGGGTGAAAATCATCAAGTCCCTTAAGGGACGACAGGTTTTTGAACGTGTCCTCCGAAAGCACCCGCATCCCGCGCATCGGCTTTGGCTGGGACTCGCACGAGTTCCGGCCCGGCATCCCGCTGAAGATTGGCGGCGTCACGGTTCCGCATCACAGCGGGCTCTCCGGCCACTCCGATGGCGACGTCCTGCTGCACGCCCTCACCGACGCTCTGCTGGGAGCAATTGCCGCGGGTGACATTGGAACCTACTTTCCGCCGAGTGATGCCAAGTGGAAGGGCGCCGACTCGGTGCTCTTCGTCAAAGAAGCCCTGAGACTGGTGGACGGGGCCGGCTACCAGGTCGGCAACGTCGACAGCACGCTGATCCTGGCTGAACCGAAGATCGGTCCCCATGCGGCTGAGATCCAGAAGAAGGTTGCGGAACTCCTGCGCATCGAACCATCCCGCGTCGGTATCAAGGCCAAGACTCCAGAGGGCATGGGCACCGACCACGCCGCCATCGCACACGTGGCCGTGCTGCTGGTTGAGATCAACTGGCCGTAGTCGAAGGCTTGCCCGAACCATCGTTGAACACCAGGCCTAATCGGTGAACAACGGTTTCATTTCAACCCCTCAGAAATTGTCATCACGAGGAGGGCTTTAGCCCGACGAGGGATCTGCTGTTCCTTGCTGGAATCATGCCGCTGCTGCGAAAAGCAGATCCCTCGCTGCGCTCGTGATGACAGCTTTCGTGTAAGCGGATACATCGGTCGCGAAGTGCACGGCGCGCTCCTTACCGCGTAAAATAAAGTTTTCGGCGAATTGCGGCGATTGCTGCAGTCTCGCCCTCTGAGGTTAAGCCATCATGTCTGCACCTACTCGCGATGAGGAGACTTCCGCCGCGGCACCAGGCGAATCCCCCGAGCGATCGAACTTTGTCCGCGACATCGTCCTCGACGATCTGAAGACCAACAAGTATCAGGGTCGCGTGCACACCCGCTTTCCACCTGAGCCCAACGGCTACCTGCATATCGGCCATGCTAAGTCCATTTGCCTGAACTTCGGGCTGGCGAAGGAGTTCGGCGGCCAGACCAACCTGCGCTTCGACGACACCAATCCTGAGAAGGAAGAGCAGGAGTACGTCGACTCGATCATCACCGACGCCCGCTGGCTGGGTGCTGACTGGGGCGATCGCATGTTCTACGCCTCCGACTATTTTGACCAATTGCACGCCTGGGCGGTGCAGCTCATCCAGGCCGGCAAGGCGTATGTCGACGATCTTGGTGCGGAGGAAGTGCGCAAACATCGCGGCTCGCTGACCGAGCCCGGTAAGGAAAGTCCCTACCGCAATCGTACGGTGGAAGAGAATCTCGATCTGTTCGAGCGCATGCGGCAGGGCGAATTTCCGGATGGCTCGCGCACCCTGCGCGCCAAGATCGACATGGCGTCGCCGAACCTGAACCTGCGCGACCCGGTGATGTACCGCATCCTGCACGCCAGCCATCACCGCACCGGCGACAAGTGGTGCATCTACCCGATGTACGATTTCGCGCACGGGCAGTCGGATTCGCTGGAACAGATCACGCATTCGGTGTGCACGCTGGAGTTCGAAGATCATCGCCCGCTCTACAACTGGTTCATCCAGCAGCTCGGGATCTTCCCTTCGCAGCAGATTGAGTTCGACCGCCTGAATCTGACCTACACGCTGCTGAGCAAGCGCAAGCTGCTGCAACTGGTGCAGGATGGACGCGTGCGTGGCTGGGACGATCCCCGCATGCCGACCATATCGGGCATTCGCCGCCGCGGTTATACGCCGGAGGCGGTCCGCAACTTCTGCGGCGCCATCGGCGTGTCGAAGACCAACGGCATTATCGATCTGGCGATGCTGGAGCACTTCGTCCGCGACGATCTGAACAAGCGCGCCCTGCGAGCGATGGTAGTGCTGCGTCCGCTGAAAGTCGTGATCGACAACTATCCTGAAGGGCAGATCGAGGAACTCGAGGCGGCCAACAATCCCGAGGACGCCAGCGCCGGCACGCGTAAGGTGCCGTTCTCGCGCGTGCTCTACATCGAACAGGACGACTTTCGCGAGGAGCCGCCGAAGAAGTTCTTCCGCTTGTCGCCGGGGCAGGAGGTGCGGCTGCGCGGCGGCTACTTCATCACCGGCAAGAGCGTGGTGAAGAACGATGCCGGCGAGGTGGTGGAAGTGCATTGCACCTACGATCCGGAGACCCGTAGCGGCAACGCTCCCGACAATCGCAGGGTGAAGGCGACGATTCACTGGGTGTCGGCGCAACACGCAGTCGCCGCTGAAGTGCGCGTGTATGAAAACCTGTTCCTGAACGAGAATCCGAGTGACGTGCCTGAGGGTCAGGATTTCACGGCGAACCTGAATCCGAACTCGCTGGAGATTATTACCGATGCCAAGCTGGAGCCGTCGCTGGCGAACGCGAAGCCGGGTGATCGCTACCAGTTTGAGCGGATGGGATATTTCTGCGCGGATCTGGATTCCAAGCCGGGAGCGCTGGTGTTCAATCGCACGGTGCCGCTGCGGGATAGCTGGGCGAAGATCGAGAAGCGAGACAAAGCGAGTTAGCTACATAGCTATGTAGTGATAGAATATAGCTATGAAAACTGTGAATGTGGCTGAGTTGAAAAACAAGCTTAGCGCTTATTTGCAGCTGGTTCGCAAAGGTGAAGAAGTCATCGTGCGTGATCGTGACCTGCCGATTGCGCGCATCCTGCCCTATACGACGGAAGGCCTCACCGAAATTGATCGCCGCCTCATATCGTCCGGAACCATGAAACCGCCAGCCCACGGTCCGATTAATTGGAAGAAGTTGCGATCCATGCCCGGTCCTGACTTGAAGGATGATCTTGCGAGGCGCGCGATTCTGGACGAGCGTGAAGAGGGGCGTTGATGGAGGCAGCGTTCTGGGACAGCAGTGCGTTGGTGCCGATCTGTTTGCAGCAACGGTTCAGTCCCTCGGTACGGGAGTTGAGCGAGACCTACGACGTGGTTGCCTGGTGGGCGACACCGGTGGAAGCGCGAAGTGCGTTTGCCAGAGAGTTGAGGGCCGGGACGCTCACTCGGTTGGAATATAAACAGGCTTTGCAGAAGTTTAATGTCATCCGGGCAGGATGGTATGAGATTCAACCGGCGGAAGAGTTGCGCGAAATAGCCGAGTCCATGCTGGAGAGGTATCAGCTTCGCGGCGCAGACGCCCTGCAATTAGCCGCAGCCTATGTTTGGAGCGGTGGGCGTCCCTTTGAACGCCATTTCATTTGCTGCGATAAGCGATTGCTGGATGCGGCGAAAGAAGCGGGATTCCATATTATTTCTGCTTGAAGGGAAGAGCCCGGTGGGCATGCGGTCAATGGCTATGCTTTTCCACGCCTTTTACGCAGAAACATCCGATTAAGTGTTCCACCACATATGGCATCAAACACTGATCACGTTTCAGATCCCCGACTACGTTTCGCGCCATCGCCTACCGGCTACCTGCACGTCGGCGGAGCGCGCACCGCTCTGTTCAATTGGCTGTATGCCCGCCATTACGGCGGCACGCTCATCCTGCGCATCGAGGACACCGATCTCGAGCGCTCTACGCCGGAGATGGTGGACGGCATTCTGGATGGCCTGCGCTGGCTCGGCATTGATTGGGACGAGGGTCCGTTCTTCCAGACCCAGCGCATGCCGCTCTACCGCGCCGCTGCCGGGCACCTCATCAACAGCGGACATGCCTACTACTGCTTCTGCACCCGAGAGCAACTGGAGCAGCAGCGCGCACAGGGTGTCGCCGAGGGCCGGGTGACCCGCGATGCCTGTCGCAGTTTGTTTCGCGACGAAGCCAGGCAGAGAGTGGAAGCTGGTGAGGGCGCGGCAATTCGCTTTGCCGTGCCTGAGGGTGGAAGCACCGCGTTCGACGATGCTGTCTTTGGACGCGTCGAGTTCGCGAACTCCGAGATTGAAGATTTCGTTTTGCTGCGCAGCGACGGCGTGCCGACCTATCACCTCAGCGTGGTGGTCGACGACATCGACATGCGCATGACCCACGTGGTCCGCGGCGCCGATCATCTTTCCAACACGCCCAAGCAGAAGATGCTGTATGAGGCGCTGGGCAAGCCGCAGCCGGTGTTTGCTCATCTTCCGCTGATCCTCGGACCCGATAAAACCAGACTCAGCAAGCGTCACGGCGCCACCAGCGTGATTGCTTACAAGGAAGAAGGGATTGTTCCCGAAGCGTTCCGCAATTTCCTGGCGCTGCTGGGCTGGACCCCGCCTAATTCCACGCAGGAGATTCTGCACGACCGCGAACTGATCGATCTGTTTGAGCTGGGTGGTATCCAGAAGTCAAATGCCGTGTTCGACCGCTCCAAGCTGGACTGGTTCAACACCGAATACATTCGCGCCACTCCTGCGGAATTGTTATTGCCGCTCATCGAAGAGGAGTGGATGAAGGTTGGCATCATTCCGTTTCAAACCAGTCGCGAATCCATGGAAGTAACGGTCGATTTGGTGAAGGCGCGGGCGCGCAACCTGAAGGATTTTGCCACCCTCTGCCGCGCCTATTTCACAGACAGCTTCGAGATTGATCCTGCGGCGCGCGACAAATTTCTGAAGGACGAGGCCGTGCGTGGGATGCTGGTGGAACTTGCGTCTCGCTACCAGCAGGCGCCGGAGTTCACCGAGGCTTCGACCGAACAGGTTCTGCGGGACTTCGCGGCAGAGAAAAACGTGAAGGCCGGAGCGCTGATCAACGGCGCGCGGGTGATGCTCACTGGACAAGGGGTCGCGCCCAGTCTGTTCACCGTGATGGTGAACCTGGGGCAAGAACGCACGGTGGCGAGGTTGAAGGCGACCACCCTCCAAAGAGTGTCATCCTGAGCGGAGTAAGGCGTTAGCCGAACTCCGCGTCCGCGGGTCCCGCAAAAACGGCGGGACGAAAAAGCAAGCGGACGCTGCGCTCAGTGACAACCGGAAAAGAATGAAGCTGAGTGCACGCCTGAAGGCGTGCTCCACCCTGATACACAACTTATCCCAGCAGCCGCGCCGCTTCCTTGGCGAAGTAGGTCAGCGTAATCGACGCTCCGGCGCGCTGGATGCACAGCAGCGACTCCATCATCACGCGCTCGTAATCGATCCAGCCATTGAGCGCGGCGGCCTTGATCATCGCGTACTCGCCGCTCACCTGGTACGCCGACAGCGGCACATCGAAGCGCAGGCGCGCTTCGTGCAGCACGTCGAGGTAAGGCATCGCGGGCTTCACCATGATCATGTCCGCGCCTTCTTCCAGGTCGAGCTCGATCTCGCGCATGGCCTCGCGCAGGTTGGCAGGATCCATCTGGTAGGAGCGGCGATCGCCGAAATGCGGCGCCGAATCGGCAGCTTCGCGGAACGGCCCGTAGAAGCCGCTGGCGAACTTGGCTGCGTAGGACAAGCACGGGAATGTTCTGGAAGCCGTTTTCGTCGAGCGCGGTGCGGATGGCGGCGACGCGGCCATCCATCATGTCGGAGGGCGCGATGATGTCCATGCCGGCCTTGGCCTGCGAAACGGCGGTACGCGCCAGCAGCTCCAGCGTGGGATCGTTCAGGATCTCGTACTCTTCGGCCGAAGGCGCGGCGACTGCCGGTGGCCGCAGCGATGGCAGCGCCCAGCGACTGCGTGCCGGGATTGATAACAACCTTGCCCTTCGACTCCAGCTCGCGGATGAACTCCATGGCTTCGCGCGCGCGCCTTGGCGTTGGGGTCGGAGGTGTCCACCAGCCCGCAATGGCCGTGCGACATGTATTCGCACAAGCAGACATCGCCCATCAGCAGCAGGCCGGGCACTTCGCGCTTGATGGCGCGCGTGGCTTTCTGCACGATACCGTCATCGGCCCAGGCGCCGGTAGCGACTTCGTCCTTCGTCTCCGGCAGGCCGAAGAGGATGACGCCGGGAATACCCAGCGACTTCACCTCAGCACACTCCTTCACCGCTTCGTCGATCGACAGGTTGTAGACGCCCGGGCATGGAGCGCACTTCCTTGCGAATACCTTCGCCCGGGCAGACGAACAGCGGATAGACGAAGCCTTCCGGGAGTGAGGCGGGTTTCGCGGACAAACGAGCGCATCGCTTCGGTGCGACGCAGGCGGCGGGGACGATCAACTGGAAATGCCATAACAATAAAATTCTAGCACTGCGAGAGTAGCGCGAAGCCGCGAAAATGGCGGACGAAAGAGGTATTGCGTTTGTGACGGAAATCACTGAACAGCACCGATCAGCGCCCCTTGACGTATCACGAGGAAGGCTTTAGCCCGACGAGGGATCGGCTTTTCCCCTTAAGCAGTGCCGCTGCCCGCAGAAAGCAGATCCCTCGCTGCGCTCGTGATGACAATTCCTGGGTCGGGTCTGGGTGATTTTGAAAAGCGGCCTGCGTCATGCCGCTGCGGCGGGAAGCGATTGCCTATTTCTCAAACAGATTGCCGGTGGTCGTTTCCCGGGACTTTCCCGCCAGCTCCGCCATCTGCTGGATGTATTTACCGGCATCGAACTTCTTGGCTGCGGCGCTGCCAGACATGTAGCGAATGGTGCCGAAGATAGGCCGGTCGAACCAGGGACGGTCGAATTTGCCGGCGATGGACCAGGCGATTCCCGCGTAACCATTGGGGTCGCGCCCATCCAGAAAATATTTGTCATTGAGATAGATCGCAGTCTGATAGGCGACTGCCGGTGACGAACTCCACTCCAGTATTTTCTTCGCCCAATACATGCGCATGTAGTTATGCATCCATCCGGCATGGAGCATTTGTTGCTGGGCTGCGTTCCACAGATCATCGTGGGTTTCGGCGCGTTCCATTTGCTCGTGCGAATAAGCCACCGGCCGCTGGTCGTGGATGTGTTGGCCGAGCGTTCGATGGGCCCAGTCGGGCGCGCTCTCGATGGAGTCATAGAGCGGATTGAAGTGGACGAAGTTGATGGAGAGTTCGCGCCAGGTAATCATCTGGTCGAGATAGTCATCTTTCGTCGCGCGCGGCGCGTTGCTTTCCTCTACCGCACGCGCTACGGTGTGAGGCCCGATGTGTCCGAAGTGAAGGTAGGGCGACAAGCGACTGGTGCCGTCGATCTCCGGCTTGCCATGGCGTTCGGGATAGTGTGCGAGCTTATGAGCGACAAAATCGCGCAGCAGCTTCAGAGCTTCGGCCGTCCCACCCCGGAAAGAGCTGACCGGTTGTACTGAGCGGTCGAGGTGTTTCCAGTGCTCGGTCAAATCGAAAGAGCCATCATCAGGCAAACTCTGCAGGGCACGAGGCTTGCTCCACTCCGTTTTAGCTTTGATATTGAATTGAGGCGCCAGGAACTCCTGTAGTCGCTGGTTCAGGCGGGGACGAATAATTCGCGCCGCGTACTGTTCCTTCTCCAGCAATTTTGAAGGCACTACGACATCGGCGTCGACCGTCCATAACGGCAGTTTCAGTTTCTTCGCGGCGAGATTGCGCCAGTGGCTGGGCTCGCGCATGGGATTTTCGTCTCCTACGACGAGAGACGCCTTTACCTCGTCGCAGAACTTCAGTAGCGAATGCTCAGGATAGCGACGCAGGATAAAACCTATGCCGCGCTTGCGGGCGCGATCGGCGGTGCCGGCAATACCTTCGGCCAGAAATGCGTAGTGCCGCAAATTAGCGTGCGGGTAGAACGGAACTGGTGCAAAGAAGATGACCACCGGCTGTTCGAGAATGTTGGCGGCTTCGACGGCGACATCGAGCGCGGGATTATCCAGAGCACGTTGCGCGCGCTGCATCCAGTACACGACGCAACGGCTGCCGGAATCCGGGATGCCCGGGCGGCGAACCGTGACTCGGGGCTGGGCGATCAGCTGCTCGAGAGTTTTCATCGCGGCGCACAACGTCGATTGGAACACGATTTAAGATGCGCGGAAGAAGGGCGCTGCGAATTCTGCAATGACGTTTTCGTGTGAGGAAAAAGAACGGCCCGAGACGCCCTAAGCCTCCGGCCGTGCACTGTTCAACACCGCGTCCGCCACCGCCGCTGCCTCGACGGCAGCTCGCACGTCGTGCACTCTCACCAGGTGAGCTCCGCGCAGAATGCTGATGACCATGGCGGCAAGCGATCCATAGAGCCGCTCGACCGGCGGTAGATCGTGACCGGCTTTTTTTCCTGCGGTGCGGCCGATAAACGATTTGCGCGAGGTTCCCGCCAGGATGGGGAAGCCCAGGCGCTGCAACTGGCCGAGATGGGCGAGCAGCGGATAATTTTCCTCGAAGTTTTTGCCGAAGCCGAAGCCGGGATCAAGGACGATCCGCGACCGCTCGATACCGCGTTCCAGGGCAACTTGTAAACGATTCGCCAGGTCATGCTCAACCATCTCCGGAATGTCGGCTGGCCGCGGCAAGCTGCGCCACTGCCCCGGAGTGCCGCGGGTGTGCATCAGGACAACGCCGCATTGCAATTCTGCGCAGGCATCCGCCATCTGCGGGTCCCACTGGAAGGCGCTAACATCGTTGACCACCTCCGCGCCTGCATGCACAACGGCTCGAGCCACGCCGGCCTTGTAGGTGTCGACGGAGATCACGGCATCCGGCCGGGAGCGAAGAATGGCTTCGACTACCGGCAGGACGCGCCGCAACTCTTCGTCTTCGCTTACCGGAATATGTTTTGCTGCAGCTTCTTCACCGGAAACGCGTGCTCCCGGGCGGGTGGATTCACCGCCAACATCGAGGATATCGGCGCCCTCCTGCAGCAGTCGCAGCGCCTGTTCCAGCGCCTGCCCGGGAGCCAGGAAGCTGCCGCCATCGTAAAACGAGTCCGGGGTTACGTTGACGATGCCCATCACTAACGTGCGCTCGCCAAGGGCAAGGGATCGGGAGCGCAGTTGCCAACGGTAGCGTGGTCGCATCCAAAGATTGTACCCGCCGATCCGCCAGCCGAAATCGAGCGTGAAGTTAACCGTTGAATTCTTGCCGCGCAGCGCATTTTAGCTGGCTCTATTTTTTGCCGATGCTAGAATTTTGAGAGCAGTCCTATGTTCCCGGTTCGCTATCTCGGGTTGGTTCTCCTCTGGCTTGCATTGCTCGTTCCCGCTTCGGCTGCCGGCAAGAAGCGGCCGGCGAGTCCTGCCAAGTTGGCGCACGACATCGAGGACATTCTTGCCGGTCCGGAGAGCGAGCGCGGTTTCTGGGGAGTTGACGCGGTGTCGCTCGACACCGGAGATTCGCTGGTCGAGTTGAACGAGGACAAGCTGTTCACGCCCGCCTCCAATGCCAAACTCTTCACCACCGCCGCGGTTTTCGGACTGATCGGTCCGGACTACCGCTTCAAGACCACGGTAGAGTCGATGGGCACGCTCGACAAGTACGGGCGGCTGAATTCCGACCTGGTGCTGGTGGGCCGGGGCGATCCCAACCTCTCCGGACGCACCCTGCCCTACAACATGCATACCGAACGCAAAGCGCCGCCCATCCAGGTGCTGCAGGCGCTGGCCGATCAACTGGTGCAGCATGGATTGAAGTATGTTGACGGCGACGTGGTGGCCGACGATTCCTACTTCGTGTGGGAGCGCTACGGGGAAGGCTGGTCGCAGGATGATTTAGCGCGCGAGTGGGGCGCGCCGGTTTCGCGCTTGACCATCAACGACAATGTGATCTTCATCAACATCATGCCCGCCGATCGGCCCGGGGAGCGCGCGTTTCTGAGCGTCACGCCGTTTCCCGAGTATTACAAGATCGATAATCGCGTCATCACCACGCCGGCGGGCAGCGGACCGCGCACGGTTTCCATCAATCGCGAACCCGGAGCGAATCTGCTGACCTTCTGGGGCAATATTCCGCAGGATGATCCCGGCTTCGGCGAAGCTCTGGCCATCGACGATCCCGCCGACTTCGCCGCGCGTTTATTTCGACAGCTTCTGGAGGCGCGTGGAGTAACCGTCTATGGCAAGGCTCGCACTCATCACACCGAGCTGGCGTCCATGCAGACGTTTAGCGTGACCTCCATGGCGTCGGGAGGAGGAACGGATTCGCGCCCTCCCAATCCATCGCCCATGATTCTTGCCAGTTATCAGTCGCAGCCTATCGCCCAGGATTTGCGGGTCATCAACAAGGTCAGTCAGAACCTGCATGCCGAGCTGATGCTCCGCCTGCTGGGCAAGGAGAAGGGGAACTCAGGCTCGATTCAAGGCGGGCTTGAAGTACTGCGCAGCTTCCTGGTGAGTGCCGGAATCAAGCCGGACCAGTTCGTTTTTCTGGATGGATCGGGGCTGTCGCGCGAAGACCTGGTGACGCCGGAAGCGATGGTGCAGTTGTTGCATTATTGCCATAAGCAGCCTTGGGGGCAGGCCTTCGAGGACACCCTGCCTGTGGCCGCGACGGATGGTTCCCTGGCCGACCGCTTCCGCAACACGCCGGCGACGGGTATGGTACGGGCCAAGACCGGCTCGCTAAGCCACGTGTATGCGCTCTCCGGCTACGCGACTACACAATCGGGAGCCCACATCGCTTTCTCCATCATGACCAACAACAACAACATGGCCACCAAAGAAGCGCTGGACACCATCGACGAGATCGTGCTGCGGCTGCTCGAAGACAAGTAACGCTGCCGCAGGTTAAATTCTCTTTACCTTCGTTGGAATTCCAGCTGCTCGATGGCATGGTGCGAGCGCTCTCTCGTGCCCGGTGAATCTCCGGAAGCGTAAGAGATCGGCCGGGAGGGTGCGCCCGCTTGGGAGGTGATATGGCGATCACGGCAGTTACGGGCAGCGGTTCGCAGCTAGCGGGTATTCAAGGCCAGTATCAGCAGATCAGCAGTCAGTTCAAACAGTTAGGTCAGGATCTGCAGGGTGGGAGCCTGACCCAGGCGCAAACCGATTTCGTCACGTTGTCACAGTCTTTGGCGAGCCATTTCAGTGGCACCAGTCCGGTATCGCAAACGCTTAGTCAGGTCGGCCAAGCCTTGCAGTCTGGGAACTTATCGGCGGCGCAGCAGGCGTTCAGTTCGCTCACCTGGCATTGGCCCGGCCCCTACGTCAGAGCCCATTCCCACGTTCCACCGATGCAGGGGAAGATGTCGCAGGGACTGGATCAACTCAACCAGGCTTTGCAGTCAGGCAACCTGACCACGGCACAACAGGCGTTTGCCACGGTACAGCAGCTTTGGCAGCAGATTTCGGGAAGCAGCTCAACGCCGGAGGATACCGCTGTGTCGATGTCCACGACCAACGTAAGCGCGTAGCCCGGAAGCCGCGCTCAAAACCCGGAGTGGCAGGGTTCGCTCGCGCCTTGAGCGAGCCCCTGCCAGCGGCGCATGGGTTTAACGAATCGCCGGACATGCCTCGGGCGATTTCCCTCCTGCGGAGGTCTGTCCCGCTCTCCAGCAGCTGCGACCAAGGGCGCAGGCCACCAGAACTCGCTCCCCTCGCGGGTTTCCGCCGGATTTTGTCTTATTTCGCAAAAAGGTGATCGGATCGGAGAGTTCCCGGTTGCGGTCTACCCCCTTTGGGGGATACGATGAAGGTGTTGGGGGTGGTTCCTCGTCCATTCCCAGTCTAAGCCTGAAATCTGCAGTTCCACGTTCGACAGTCAGCAATCCCTCATGCACTGCATTCGTTCAATGTTGGTGTGCGAGTACTCCCAGGAGAGACTAAGATGGCGTGGTACGCGTACTGTATTACAGAGCAGCAGGGCCTTCAAAATGGAACACGAGCCCGGCGCCCCTTTGCGCTAGAGAATCTCCGAGGCGTGAACGGTGCCTCGGTCCTGGCGTATCCCAGTGGAGACTTCGCTGTTATCGTCAGCGACCATGCTCCGGAACAAACTCTCACCCAGCAAGCCATCGTTGATCACTCGCGAGTAATCAGCGAATGCTTTCGAACCCTCACCGTACTTCCTTTCCGTTTCGGCACAATTTTTGATTCCGATGAAGCACTGCGGCGCGCGGTGCGCGCCAATCGCAAGACATTCCTGGAGACGGTTGATCGTTTGCGGGGCAAAGCCGAAATGCACTTCAAGCTCCTGGTGAAGGACGGCAACCTGGAAGAGGCGGTCTCTCAGTTGCCCAATGGAGTTGGCGGAGCGTACCTGCTCAAGTTGCGGGAGCAGGCCAGCCGCGAGAGAGAACGCCAGACCAAAGCCCGGGCGCTCTCGATGCAGGTACACAAACTTTTCTCCCCTATCGAAGAAGATGTGATCTGCAAACGCACCGACTCTGGCAGCATCCTCATTGATTTTGCCCACCTGATCGAATCCAACTCAGTTGCCAAATATCAGAATCGCTACGGCACGGCGACGCGGCATTTCAAGGATTGCCACGTCACGATTACCGGGCCATGGCCTCCGTACCACTTCATGCCCGGCAAACTGCGGACAGTTTCCGGCGGCAACTAGCTCCTATCTGGAAGGGCGGCCGGAGTCGGTCGCCCTGATCGCCTCCCTCCTGCTCAGAGTTTCATCCCCCGGAAAATTCAAAGTAGCGGCTATCACGCCGCCCGCCGTCGGGGTACAATCTCTTCACCCCCGTAGTCCAGTGTTGTGCCCACCTGAGGCCCGCAAGCAGGCATTCTGTCCAGCAGGGTGCAACCCGGAAGTGGGTATTTCGATTCTCATAAATGAAAGTTCGTTTCCCTGTGTGGGGAGGGACGTACTTCCCCATAATCGATTGCGAAAATAAGAGCGGAATGATTCCAGCGCAGAAGCTCAGGGTCTTGGTGGTGGACGACGATATTGCCATGGGGCGGTTCCTGGCGGCCCAGATGATCCGCCGTGGCTTCGAGGTGAGCAGCGCCAGCGGGGGCGAGGAGACGCTACGCGCGCTCCGGGTCTGCGACCCGGCTCTGATCTTGCTCGATCTGTCCGGCGCCAATGCGCTCGACCTGTTGGGACGTATCAAGCAGGCCAAACCTGAGACCTGCATCATTATGATCTCAGCCCGGCAGGATCCTGAGATCGTTTTTACCGCTTCCAAACTCGGCGCTGACGAGTACTTACCGAAGCCGTTTGAGGCCGCCGACCTCGATTTGCGTATCAACAAGATCCTCGACAAACAGCGCGTGACCAGCGACGGCGTCCAATTGCGCGACCAGGTTCGCCGCAATCGCGATTTCTCCGCTCTCTTCGGAACCAGCCCGCGCATGGAAGAAGTGAAAGAGACCATCGAGCAGGTGGCTGACACCACGGCTACGGTGTTGATCCGCGGGGAAAGCGGCACCGGAAAAGAAGTTGTGGCACGCATGATTTACGCGCAGTCCGGCCGCGACGACAAGGCCTTCGTGAAAGTGAACTGCGCTGCCATTCCCCACGAGTTGCTGGAGAGCGAACTCTTCGGATATGAGGCTGGGGCCTTTACCGGCGCCAACCGGCAGAAGCTCGGCAAGTTCGATCTGGCCAATGCCGGCACGCTCTTCCTGGATGAAGTCAGCGAGATGCATCCGGCGTTGCAGGCCAAGCTCCTGCATGTTCTGCAGGACGGAGAGTTCTCACGCCTGGGCGGGAAACGAGATATTTCGGTCGATGTGCGGGTGCTGGCCGCGACCAATAAGCCGTTGGAAAATGCGGTACAGGAAGGCACCTTCCGGGAAGACCTTTTTTACCGGTTGAATGTAATAACGATCCACATTCCGCCGCTCCGGGAGCGCCGGGAAGAGATCCCGGTCTTCCTCGAGTTCTTCCTGCGCAAGTACAGCGAGTTCTACTCCAAGCAACCGCCCCGCTTCACCGACTACGCCATGACCCGGATGCAGGAATACAGCTGGCCGGGCAATATCCGCGAGTTGGAGAACCTGGTCAAGCGCTATGTCATCGTGGGAAACGAGGCGCAGATCATCCGCGAACTCTCCACCCACAAGCCCATCATGAGTTCGGTTTCCGGCGTCTCCGCTGCACCTGCCTCACCTATCTCTAAGGAAGATAAGGCCGGAGCGAGTCACCTGCCAACTGGCGGTTCGGCCATTCCTATAACGGCCGGGAAGAGCGGTACGGGAGAGATCGAGTCGCCTTCGTTGCTGGAGATCGGTCGACGGGCCGCTATGCTGGCCGAGCGTGAGGCGATCGAAAGGGTGCTCACACAGACTCGCTGGAACCGGCGGCAGGCGGCAAAAATCCTGAAGGTCAGCTACAAGGCTCTCTTGAATAAGCTGAAATTAATCGAAGAGCAGAACGCCGCTCAAAATAAGAATCTCACCGCCTAATCTAAGTACCTCAATACCACTTCCTCCCATCCACTTGCGATCTCGAAGCTCCTTTTGAAAACTGTGGAAATCACAATATCGCCGCTATTAACAGGCACTTTAATGAGCGTTCCGTTGAAATATTGGTAAGCAACCCAGGTTTGGAACCGTAACTGCAAAAGCCATTTCATCAAAGAGGCACAAAACCTTGAAAATTACCCTCTACCGTCTGTCTCGCTATCTCCCGGTATGTCCCGCTCAGCGGGTTCATACCTTGCATCGCCTTCCCTGAAAGATCCTACCTCGCTCGCCTCTTTCTGAAGAGCGGCCTAACGGCCGCTTTTTTGCATTTAGGCCCGCGTCGAGGCTGCGACCGCCTCAGCGGCATCATCAAACCTCAGGCGGACTGGAGTTTACCCATCGGGTAAGCGGTTCCAGTTGACGTGCGTTCTTCCCGACGCATATGATTCCGCTTCGCACATCGCATTTTGCCCTCGGCCGTACGAGGGCGTCTTGCGACGGAATGGCAGGGTACAGACCATGGATAAGAAGAAACTTGAGGCCTTCAAGAAGCGGCTGGAGGATCGGCAGCGCGAGCTACGCCATGCCGTGAGCCGCACCGCTCAGGACGGGCGGGATGCCGACTTGGAATCGGCACAGGACATCGCCGACCGCGCCGCCAATTCCTACAACAAGGAATTTCTGTTTCACCAGAGCAACAACGACCGCCAGTTGCTTCAAATGGTGGACGGCGCCCTGGACCGGATTCGCGACGGTTCCTTCGGCGAATGTATCTCGTGCGGAGCCGAGATCAATGCCAAACGGCTGGAAGCGGTTCCCTGGACCCGCCACTGTATCGAGTGCCAGGAGAAGCTGGAAAAGGGCATACTCGAGCAGGCCAGCACATAGATTTTTGCGTCGTCGTGAAGTTGAAAGCCGCCCGAGGACTGGGCGGCTTTTTGTTAGCGACAACATGTTGCGCAGGACTAGTCCTCCGAGTGCGGCTTCATGTGACCGGTGCGCAAATAGCGGTTATGCCAGCCCAGCGATTCTCCCAGCAGGTGAGGCGTGTGCCGTCCGTAGGATAGCCGTTCCGCGCGGCCGAGATAATCGGTCAACGCCGATTTGAATTCCGGCGCGGCGCATTTCTCGATGATCAAGTGTGCCCGCTGCCGCGGCGACAGACCGCGTAAGTCCGCCAATCCCTGCTCCGTCACCACCACTGAAACATCATGCTCGGTGTGGTCCACATGCGAAACCATCGGGACGACGGTGGAAATGCTGCCCTTCTGGGCCGTCGACGGCGCCATGAAGATGGACAGGTAACCGTTGCGCGCGAAGTCGCCCGATCCCCCAATGCCGTTTTGAATGCGGGATCCCATGATGTGGGTCGAATTCACGTTACCGTAAATATCCGCTTCGATCATGCCGTTCATCGCGATCACGCCCAGCCGGCGAATAATCTCAGGATGGTTGGAAATCTCCTGCGGACGCAGCACGATTTTCTTGCGATAGCTGGCCATGTCGGCATTCACTTCATCGAGCTTTTCCGGGCTCAGCGAAAACGCCGTCGCCGACGCTGCGGTCAGCTTGCCGGAGTTCAGCAGCCGGATCATTCCATCCTGGATCACTTCCGTGTAGGATGTGAGATTTTCGAACGGCCCTTCTTCCAGGCCAAACAGCACGGCGTTCGCGATGTTTCCTACACCCGACTGCAAGCGGCAGAAGATTGGCAGGAATACGGCCTTTCTTCACCTCCCACGAAAGGAACTCAAGGATATGTCCGGCGATGCGGCGGGAGTTTTCGTCCGGCGCCTTGAATGGGCTGTTGCGGTCGGGAGAGTCCGTGAGCACAACCGCGACCACCTTCTCCGGCGGTACTTCGAGATACGGGCTGCCGATGCGCTGGCCGGTATGGGTAAGAGGGATGGGTCCGCGATTCGGAGGCGGCTGCAGACCGTAATAAATGTCGTGCATGCCCTCCAGGGCCATGGGCTGCCAGGAATTCACTTCGATGATGACTTTCTCCGCCTGCTCAATCCATGTCTTGTTGTTGCCGATGGAGGAACTCGGCACCATGCGGCCGTCTTCCAGTACCGCGGTCACTTCGATCAGCGCGACATCAAGCTTGCCCAGAAATCCGTACTCGACGAATTGCGCGACATGGCTCAAGTGGATGTCCATGTACTCCATTTCGCCGGCATTGATGCGCTTGCGGGTCTCAGGATCGGATTGATACGGGAGGCGCAGATGAATCCCACCCGCCATGGCGAGCGCGCCGTCGAGCTCCGGCCCGGTAGACGCTCCGGTAAAGATGCTGACCTGGAATTTTTGACCACGCAAATTGGCGTCGGAGATGCGACGCGCCAAGGCCAGCGGCACTGCCTTGGGATAGCCGGAGCCGGTGAAGCCGCTCATGCCTACTTGATGACCGTGCTGGATGAGCGCGGCCGCCTCTTCGGCGCTCATAATGCGGTCGGCAATGCTGGAGTTGAGAACGCGAGAGGCGGTGGAAGCTACAGAAGATGACATCACTGAACCTTTCAGACGCAGAGGTGCTGGCTCGTATATTCCGTACGATAGGGTGATGGATCAGGGGGCGTCTGTGAGGCGGGTCACAAATGGCTAGTCTTGTGCATGGGCGACGGACTGGCGGAAAATTAAAGACCCGAAGCGCTCCCACTCCGGGTCTTTTATCACGTGATCGCGCGGATCACGGTCTCCGGGCCATCGGAGAGTCTGCTTCGCGCCGTGGCGCAATGTCTCCAGGCAAATCTTGTTTGCGCACTTTGTCTGAACCTAGGAGGACTCGGCTCGAATACACTTGGTAGTGCAAGTTGAGATGCCAGGTTGGCGATGGACTGGTGCGCTACATGGACCGTCTTAGTTTGCAACGACATACCACGTCGTAACTGAGCAAGCCTTTCCTTCCTGTCTGATTACGGTTATTTTTACTATCTGGATGGATAGTGACGACTATCCATATGGTTTGTTCGACTGCTATGGTTTCGCCACTGGACGATCAACTAAATTCGGTGCCCGGAGAGAGCGGCTTGGGCTCCAGGGTTGTAGTGGTTGCGGGGCCTGCAAAAGGGACCTTGATCAAGTTGTTGGGCGATCAGCTTTCCGTAGGCCGCGACAATACCAATAACCTTTGCCTGCGCGATCAAGCGGTCTCGCGCCGGCACTTCACCATCAGTAAGACCGACTCCGCCTTCCAACTGATCGATCTGAAAAGCCACAACGGCACATTCGTCAATGGCATACCGGTGCGCCGTAAACTCCTGACTCATGGCGATACCATTCGAGTGGGACGTTGCGAGCTGGTTTTCCTCATCACCGATGACGGGGAAGACGTTGCCCAGATGGTGCAGTTCCGCGAAGCCGAACCTGTCTCGACCTGCTGACCACCACCAACATTCGGGCCTTCTCGTCGGTGTCGCGTGCCAGTACCGACGTTGGGCGCATGGCGCGCGATCTTAACGCGCTGTTCAAGATCACCTCAATCCTGAATTCCATTCGCGACTTGCAGGAGCTGCAGCAGCGCTTGCTGGAGTTGCTGGGCGAGGTCATTCCCGCCGACTCCGGCGCGATCCTGATTCTGCGTCATGCCGACGAAGAACCCAGTTCGAGCAGAGTGTGGCATCGTCACGGCGGCAACTCGCAGCTGAGCATCCGGCGCGAACTGGTCCAGCGGGCGCTCTGGGAGCGTTCCCCGGTTCTCAGCCGCCCTTCCGATGAATCAGGCGAGCGGGAGACCGTCCTGTGCGTGCCGCTGGTCGGAGTGGAACGCATCATCGGTGTGCTGTACCTGACTTCGGCGGAAAAGAAAGACCGCTTTCAGGACGATCATGTGCACTTCCTGAGCTCGGTTGCCGGAATAGCCGCCGTGGCGCTGGACAATGTTCTGGCGACCGAAGCGTTGCGCAACGAAAATCGCCGGCTGCAGGCGGAGCTTGATCTGGAAGGCGTCATCATCGGCGAAAGCCGGGGGATGCGCCAGGTCGAAACCTTCATAGGCAAGGTAGCCAAGAGCGATGCCACGGTGCTGGTCCGCGGCGAGAGCGGTACGGGCAAAGAACTGGTGGCGCGCGCCATCCATCGCAACAGCCCGCGTGCCGGCAAGCCGTTTGTCGCCATTAATTGCGCTGCCATTCCCGAAACCTTGCTGGAAAGCGAACTCTTTGGACACGAGAAGGGCGCCTTCACCGGCGCTATCGGGATGAAGAAAGGCCGCCTGGAAATTGCCGAGGACGGAACCATCTTCCTCGATGAAATCGGCGAGATGTCGCCGCTACTCCAGGTCAAACTTTTGCGCGCTTTGCAGGAGCGCGAGTTTGAACGCGTAGGCGGGACGCGCACCATGAAGCTCGAAGCCCGCGTGATTGCGGCGACGAATAAGAACCTGGAAGAGGCCATCAAGGACGGAGAGTTCCGCCAGGATCTTTATTACCGTCTCAAGGTGGTATCGATCACGGTGCCGCCCTTGCGCGAACGTCCCGATGACATTCCGCTGCTGGCGATGTACTTCTCGTCGAAGTATGCCGAGAAATGTAAGCGTCCGCTGAAGGGAATTTCCTCGGCAGCACGTACGCTGCTGACCAGTTATAGCTGGCCCGGCAATGTGCGTGAACTGGAGAACGCGCTGGAGCATGCCATGGTTCTAGGCATCGGCGATGAGGTCGTTCCCGAAGATCTTCCCGAAGCCATCCTCGAAGTACCGCCGCCGCAAACTGACGGCAAAACCTACCACGACAAGATCAATCAGCTGAAGAAGACGATGATCCTGGACGCGGTGAAGCAACACAAGGGAAACTACACCGAAGCGGCGAAATCGCTGGGAGTCCACCCTAACTACCTGCACAGACTGATACGGAATCTCGATATCAAGGGCGAAATTCGCGGGGATAACGAATAGGACATCCGCTCCCGTGGTATAGCAGTCCAGCCAGCCCCCAATTTCGTGGCGATTAGTTTGGCACGAAGATTGGACTGTCGTGCGTCTGCACAATGTTTTTCTTGACAGTCACTGACGGAGTGTTAACGTAGGCGGACGCAAGCCGACTTAACGACGCTGGTCAGCGCAGCTATCCAGGTGAAAAATGAAATTGCTTAAAGTATTGGGCGCAGTGGTTGCGGCTGCAGTGGTTGCAGTAGGTGGTTACGTGGGGATCAAGGCACTGCAGGGATCTCCCGCGGCGTTCGTTGACATGCCTGCTCCTATTTCCGGCAATTGCAAATCATCTGACGTGAGGATCTCAGCCAGTGCCGGCGATCAGGTGGCCTGGACCGTGCAAGATAGTGATGTAACCCTCGTTTTCCAGATCAGTCCCTTCACTCTTGGTACCAAGATCCCCATTCCCGCTGGTGCTACGCCAACCCGATCCGGGCCGCTGACTACCGCTGCCAAGGCCTGTGCCGCATTCTTTGGTGTTTTCAACGTGACTTGCGATTATCCCTATACAGTCACCAGGAATAATACTAACTGC
Organism: uncultured Acidobacteriaceae bacterium; assembly: GCA_963698845.1. Taxonomy (GTDB): domain Bacteria; phylum Acidobacteriota; class Terriglobia; order Terriglobales; family Acidobacteriaceae; genus Bog-257. Next base: position 834,530 of record CAVOSH010000001.1, on the reverse strand, counting down.
GATCCGAAAGTGATCGTGAGCCGATAGTTCCGCGGATATTAGTTGGTCGCGAGCAGCGCTTTGAATTGTGGATTCGACTGGAGCGAATCAAAGTCCGGGAAGTCTCTGGCTTCAGAGCGCGAGTAGCCCTCCTGGATTGCTTTCTGTAGCCATTGGAGCGCTTCGGTAGTCTGCCCGAAGTGGTTATAGACAAGTGCTGTACGGAACAACACCTCGGAATTCTTCGGCTCCAGCCGTACGGCCCGCTGCAAACTATCCATAGCTTCAGATTTTTGGCCATTCATGGCGTAATAGTCGGCCATCATCGCCAGAGTTTCGCCATCGCGAGGATTTACCTTTTCTTGCGCCTTGCCCAGTTCCAACGCCTTGTCATAAGCAGCTTTGGCCTCCCCGCGGCGGGCAACACTCCAGTAGAGTGCGTCGCCCAGGTTTCCCCAGACGACCAGGTTGCGATTGTTGATCTTCGTCGCTTGCTCGAAATTCTCAGCTGCGTCGGAGAAGCGTCGCAGCGAAAAATAAGCTGTGCCCAGATTGCTGTAGGCGTCGAGGTTCGGCCGCAGGGCAATTGACTTCTTCAGTATCTCGATCGCGTCGCTATAGCGGCCTTCGTAGACGTATGTGCCACCCAAGTTGGAATAGCCGCGATAGTTGTCTGGCGCCAGTTCGATGACCTTGCTGAACATCTCGCTGGCTTCGTTGTATCGCGACTGGTTGGTATAGAAGACACCAAGCCAGTTGTAAACGGCCCAATAGTTTGGACGAACGTTAATGGCCTTTTTGTAAGCCACCTCGGCTGCTGCGAGGTTCCCGAGCTTCTGGTAAGCGTCTGCCAACTGTCCGAGCGCATAGTCTTCGTTGGGATCAAGATCGAGCGAGCGCTGATACTGGGTGACAGCCTCTTCGTACCTGCCGGTTCCGAAGGCAACATTACCCATGCAGGTGTGCGCCTCGGCTAACTGGGGAGCGAGTTTGACGGCCTGCTGACAGTTCTGATTGGCCAGCGCCAACCAATCTCCTCCATGATTTTGCTGGAACCCCAGCCAGTACGCCTGGCCCAACGCCGCGTAAGCGCGGGCGTATCGCGCATCAACCTTGAGCGCCTGGTTGAATTCCGTGATCGCGTTGTCGATGTTCTCCGGCTTTTCGTATTCCAGCAGGTAGCCCCGGCCGCGAATGTAGGCTTCATAAGCGGCGGGCTGGGTATCCTGGCGCGTAACCAGTGCCTGACGCTGCGATCCGCCGGCGCTCTCCGGCAGCATATCCAGCGCGGCATTCGCAACCTGGTCTTGCAATTTGAAGGCATCGCCGGCGTCGGCTTCTATGGTGCGAGCGGCAAGCTGGCGATGCGTCCGCGAATCCACCAGGTAGCAGTTGATGCGCATGGCCTGCCCGGCGCGCTGCAAACTACTTTCCAAAACGTAGTCCGTTCCGAATTCCCGGCGCGCTTCGTCGGACGTCCTCACTTTCTGATCGCGAAGATCGCGCGGCGAGACCACCTGAATCGAGCTGCTGTCGCTGGCCTGGACCAGCCGGGCTGTCAGGGTCTCGGTCAACCCGAGCCCCAGGGCGTTGGTTGCCGCATCCTGTCCAACTGTTTCGATGGGAAGCACCGCCAGGATCTTCTGATGGGTCGATCGAACCGGGATCAGGCGCTTCGCCAGATAGCCGAGACCGAGACCGGCAAGCAGCACCGCTGAGAATGCCAGTACGAATTTCCGCCGCCGCCGATTCGCCGCAACTTCAACCACCTGCGATTGCCGCAGTGTGTCGGTGGAGATTTCACCGCCCGCCAGCAGGCGCTGCAGATCCACGCGAAACTCGCGTGCCGATTGATACCGCCGGTCAGGGTCGCGATCCAGAGCTTTCAGAATCACCGCCTCAAGCGATGCCGTGAGCTTCTTGTTGATCAGCGTCGGCCGGACCGGGTCATAGTGCAGAATCGCGTCGATGACCAGCGAAGGCTGCCTGTCGGGGAACGCCCGCCGTCCCGTCGCCATCTCATACAGAACGGCGCCTGCCGCCCAAATGTCCGCTCGCGCATCGGCCTCTTCGGCGCGCAGCAGCTCGGGAGCCATGTAAGGCAGGGTGCCGCTGATAGAGACGCTGCTGGTGAGATTGACGGTGTCGGCGTCTTCGTCGAAAGGCTCGCTGAGCTTCGCCAGTCCGAAGTCGAGGATCTTGACCTGCCCGTCGCGGTTCAGTCGAATGTTGCCCGGCTTGAGGTCTCGGTGGACGACGTTCTCGCGATGCGCCGCCTCCAGCCCGCTGAGTATCTGGATGCCGAGCTCCAGCACCGTCTTCTGGGGCAGCGGCTGCTTGCCGATCTTCTCGTCGAGGTTGGAGCCCGGAATGTACTCGGTGACCAGGTAGTCGACGCCGGCCTGCTCACCGAAGTCGAAGGCCATGGCGATGTTGGGATGGTTGAGCCGCCCCACGGCAAGAGCCTCCTTGCGGAAGCGCTCGCGGCTGGCTGCGTCGGAGAACAGGTCGTGCGGAAGGAGCTTGACCGCGACGTCGCGCCGTAGTTGCTCATCATGCGCGCGATAGACCACGCCCATGCCGCCGGCTCCGATCTGCTCGATCAGTCGGTAGTGCCCGAACACCTGCCCGATATTCGGCGCCGGCTCAGCCATTGCTCACGGATATTAGGCTGCAGGCGGAAGCAGCGTCAAACTTGCATTTCCCGCATGGGTGGCGGAGAAGGTTCGCAGGTTCGGGGCGCTCAGACTTTGAGAAAGATCTTCCTGCGGTACATCCACCAGACAGGCAGGAAGCAGAAGCAAAGAATCAGCAGCGAGTGGAATAAAGAGCCCAGCGCGGGAGAGCTGGCGGCCAACCGCTGAAAGGCGAACCCATGGTCCCAGCCGAACCATCCGCCGATCACCTGCGACAGCACGTAAGCCGTAATCGCGTTCGTACCCAGGATCACAAATGGTTTCGTCCACCATCCGCGGTGCAGCTTGATATCGGTGACCCAGCAGCACAGAGCGAGGCAGAGCAGCGCGCCTCCCGCCGTGAACACCACGTAAGAACTGGTCCAAAGATTCTTGTTGATGGGAAACCAGTGGCTCCAAATTTCGCCGGCAACCACACCGGCCACACCGGCTGCCAGCATGCCTGCGACTTTCTGCGAGGGCGTACGTTTGGTTTGCAGCCACTCGCCGGTCAGGACTCCGCACAGCGCACTCGCAATCGCCGGGATCGTGCTGAGCAGTCCCTCCGGATCGCGCGTCTTCTCCCACATGTGTCCGAGCATCAGCTTGCGGTCGAGAGAGGCGGCCAGGTTGAAGTCAGGATGCAGCAGCGGAATGTCGACCGTAGGCACGCCATGACCGGGCACCGGCACAAAACGCATGAGCGCCCAGTAGCCCACGGTGAGGGCTGCGATCCAAAGCACGCGCGCGCGAGTTCCCGAGTACAAGCTGATGATCGACGCGATGCAGTAGACGACGGCGATCCTTTGCAGCACTCCGGGAATACGCCATGTCGATGGTTGCAAGGACGCCATGCCATTGAGCAGCAGTCCGATCAGAAACAAAACGGCGCTGCGGCGAATGGTATGCAGAACCAGCGTGCGCCTCGACGCGCCACGCTGCAGCCGCGCTTGAAACGAAAAGACCAGCGAGGCGCCGACAATAAACAGGAAGAACGGAAAGATCAGGTCGGTGGGCGTCCACCCATTCCAGGCGGCATGGCGCAGTGGCCAATACGCTTGCTCGCTGCTCTGGTTGTTGACCACGATCATGGCGGCGATCGTGATTCCGCGGAAGAGGTCGAGAGAGAACAGCCGGTTCCGCGCCGGGCTCGGCAACTCCACCCGATCCACAACCGTCTCTGCCGCGGTACTCATGGCGATCACGATTGTACAGGCAGCCTGCTGAAAACCGGCCGCCCGCTTACTCTCCGCCGAAGCGGAAGCGAAATCCGCCGCGGAAGTTCAGCCCCAGCGCGGGATAACCCAGCACCTCGTTGTAGTGGTTGTTGAAGGCATTATCCAGGTTGGCGTACGCCGTAATGTGACGGCCGAAGTCATACCATCCGCCAAAATCGACACGCGCATATCCCGCAGCGTAGTAGATCGGGGGAATCAGGCCGAAAAGGAAGTCGGAGTCGGGACGGCGGCCGACCGCTGTAACTCCGGCACTGGCTCCCCAGCGCGGACGGGTGTAAGTCACCAGCATGTTCCCGGCCTGCTTGGGACGGCGCAGCAGCGGCGCGCCGACTCCATAGATCAGTGGATCGCAACCGGCAGCGGGATCGCAGGGCGGCGCTTCCTGGATCTGCGTTGACGTGTAGGTGTACGACGCCGTCAACGACAGATCATTGCGAAGGCGGCCGCTCAACACCACCTCGGCACCCTGAGCCATCGACTTGTTGAAGTTCACATATTGGCTGACGAAGGTGACGGAGTTCAGCAGGTACTCGATCTGGTCGAGAAACAGGTTGTGAAAATAAACCGCGCTCAGCGATAAGCGGTTGTTGAACAGTCCCTGCTCGATACCCGCTTCCACAGCGTGGTTCTGCTCAGGCTTGAGGTTGGGGTTGGGAATAACCGGGAACGTGCCCGCAATGCCGAAGGACTGCTCGAAGCTGGGCTCCTTGATGCCTTCAGAATATCCGGCGCGCAGCCGGGTGCCGCTGAAGGTGTCGTTGCCGCGGAACAGCAGGTACGATCCCGACACCCGCGGCGATACGTTATTGCCGAAGCTCTCGTTGTTGACATACCCCAGGCCCGCCAGCACCGACAGCCGCTTCCACGTAATCGCTTCCTGACCGAAGAGATAGTTATTGCGGCGCAGACCGTGAGTCGTGCTGATGTCGGGGAATTCGGCGGTTCCGTCATTGCTGGTGATGTATCCGTTCTCATCTTCGAAGTTGTAGCCAACCGTGGTTTGCGCCCAGGTACGCGGTGTCCAGATTCCCTGATACTTAAAGCCCGCGACGTTGTACTTGGTCAGGTTGCTGAAGGCGGTGTCGAAGGGGCGGGCGAGATCGTCGACCGGATTGTCGTTGAACGCGACGTGGTGGTATTCGTATCCGGAGAACTGGTGCTGCCACGATCCCGGCCCACTCACGGTCAGATCGCCGCTGGCCAGAAAGTTGTTCTGATGCGCGTACTGATTGGGGTCGGGAGGCAGCACGGGCGCGCCGTTGAACCACCAGTTCGAAGGCACTCCGGTCCACGTGTTGTAGTGCCGCATGCGCAACCGAAACGCCACACGGTCGGAAATCTTCACCCCGAAATTGCCGCCCTGCAGCGAATTCGAATACTGGTTGTTGATGCCTTGCCCGTTGGTATTGAACTGATCGGCGAAGGCGTTGTAGTCGAAGATACCGCGAGCGCCGGCAATCGAGGCGTACCCGTGCGCGGCTGAAAAGTTGCCGCCATCGGCGCCGAAGGTCACCTCGGGAGTTCGCGTGCTGCCGGTCGTGGTCCACATCTGCACCACGCTGGTCATCGCGTCGGTGCCGTAGGCGGTGCTCTCCGGGCCGCGCTCTACTTCGAGGCGCTGGACGTTGCTCATCGGTACCACGCCGAAATCGAAGTAGCCGCCGGGATCGTTCACCGGAACGCCGTCAACCAGAACCTTGTTGTAATTCGACTCGCCGCCGCGAACGAATAAGCTGGAGATCGCGCCGGTTTGTCCCGAAGCATCCACCACCGCGCCCGGTATATAACGAAGCGCATCACTGCTGGCGACCGGATTCAGGAGCTTGAGTTGATCGCTGTCGAGCAAGCCAACCGAGGCGCCGCTTTGCTCCCCCGTCGATGGCGTCGAGCTGCCGGTGACGACGACGGTCTGCGGAGTGGTTGTGAGCTTGAGTTCGACGATAACGGTCTGCGTCTGCGGAAGAGTTACTTGCTGAGACTGTTCAGCAAAACCGGGCGCCAGAATGACGACGCGATACGCTCCGTCGGGCAGATTCTGGAATTGCGTGCTGCCGTCGCCAACGGTGGTCTGGGTGGCGACACCCGCGCCGCCGCTGCTACGGAACAGTTGAATCTGAACGCCGGAGACGCGATCGCCGGCCGGGCTTTGCACGGTGACAGTCAGATCGGAAGCGAGGGCTGCTGCGCAAAACAGCAGCGAGAAAAACAACAGGCGAATCATACGCAAGGACTCCTCCTTTTCACGCGAAAGGGATTGGTAGCCGAGGTCCAACGCAGGTGCGAGGTGCGTGGAACCTTGTCGTTCGCGCCGGTCTCCTGACTCGCGAGTTGCGATCGAAATCGCATACAGGTCCTCGACAACCGCCTTTTTTGCGGTGGTTGAGGCAGAGCGGCGGGGCCTTCCCGTTTTCACAGTGGCCTGTTCGCCATGACTCGCTTACAGTTGCGCGGCAGCGCGGGCTTCACACCCGCTTCCCAGTTCCGTCCGATGACGGAACGCGCGAACGTTGATTGAGAAGGAACTGTCGAACTCACAACGTGGGTTGCGAATCCGTTGCGAGATACGCCCGCAATACCTCATCCCGCACCAAACCGGCCCCGGGATGAGCTACGACTGTACTGGCGGAAGAGAGCGGGTGTCAATTGCGAGCAGCGGAAAATTGCGAGTCGGCAAACTCGGTGATGCGGTCGAGGGCTGCCTGCATTTCGGCGTGATATTGCTCCATTGCGGCGTCGTCCGCATCGGGAGGAACAAAGATCTTGCGCGCAAAACGCACGTAGATCCGCGAAAAAGGTTTGGGGATGACCAGCTTGTCCCAGGTGTTCAACACCCAGGCCCGTTCGACTGCAACATAGAAAGCGGTGATGGCCGCTCCGCTCATCCGGGCCAGCATCACCGGCCCTTTCTTCGCCACGCCACGTGGACCACGCGGGCCATCGATGGTGAACGCCACGGCGTTGCCTTCGGCGAGGAGTTGGTTCATCTCCAGCAGCGCGCGTTGACCGCCGCGCGAACTTGAACCGCGCACCGGCACAAATCCGAAGCGCTGGATGACGCGCGCGATGAATTCTCCGTCGCGGCTCTGGCTGGTCATCACCGCCGGATGCTGATGCCGGTAGATCCAGGTGGCGGGCAGGACGCAGCGATGCCAGAAGGGAAAGATGCCGGGATAGACTTCATCGAGGCTTTGGATCGCGCCTTCCTCGTAGCTGGTAGTCTCGCGCAGGGTACAGCCGATCAGCCGCAGAATCGCAGGCACGAGCCACGACACCAGCGCCAGCAGCACTCGCTGCCACAGGGTAAAGCGCGGTTCGCCGGGTTCAGCGCTTGCTCGATCAGCCACGCCTGAATTCTAACCTGCGTACTTCAACCAGCGCCGCAGTTCGGGCAGCGTCGGCCGTTTGCCGTACATCAGGATGCCGACGCGGTAGATGCGCGCCGAGAGTGACAGCAGGCCATAGATTGTCGCCAGCATGAGCCCGATGCAGAGCACGATCTGCCACATGGGAGGCTGCTCGATCAGGATGCGTACCAGCATCAGGATGGGTGCGAAGAAGGGGATGATCGACAGCCAGAAGGAGAGTGGAGCATTTGGGTGCTGGATGACGGCATTCATCAGGAAGATGGCGATCAGGATCGGCATCATCGCCGGCCACTGCATCTGCTGCGCCTCCTGGTCGGTATTGACCATGGAGCCGATGGCGGCGTACATCGAGCTGTAAAGCAGGTAGCCGAGCAGGAAGAAGATGGCGAAGGCAAACATGCCGACCATGGGGATGTGAACTTCGCCCAGGAAAGACTTGGCTGCGACCAGGCCCGGCACGGAGAAGAGCGCAGCGAAGATTACCCAGACGAGAATCTGCGTCAGGCCGACGGCACCGACTCCCAGGATTTTCCCGGCCAGCAATTCTTTTGCGGTCACGGAGGAGAGCAGCACTTCCAGAATGCGCGTGCTCTTTTCTTCGATGACGGAGCGCATCACCGACATCCCATAGACGAGCACCACCGCATACAGCAGCATCACCATACCGAATGCAGTCAGAAAGATGGTGGCGCCGCTCGCACCCCGGTGTCCCTTCTCGACGCGAATGGTCTCCAGCCGGATGGGCTTGAGCAGCGCATCGATATCGTCCCCGCTCATTCCCCGCTGCTGCAGATTCTGTTTCGTGACGGCCGCGCGCACGGCGCTGCGCAGTTCGGACGACTGGCTGAAGTCGGCAGCTTCTTTCGTGCTGTAAACAATCCTGCGGTTCGCGAGCGCGTCATCGGTCAGCCACAGAAATCCCGTGATCTGTCCATCAGAGACTTGCTTGTTCAGGCGGTCGCGCTCCGCGTCGCTGGTATCGGTTACAACCTGGATGGCATACGTGGTTGGCGCGGAGTAGTCCTGGTCGAACTCGGCGTCGCGCGCGGCCGACGCCTGTTGCGTCCCCAACTGCTGGCCCACGGCTTCTCCCAGCTTCATGTTGTTGGCCACGATGACCAGCCGGCGCTCGCCGCCGGAACTCATCTGTGCAATCTTGGTCGGGATGAAAACAATACCCGCCATGGCAGCCGGCATCAGCAAGGTGAAGATGACGAAGGAGCGGGTGCGCACGCGCTCCAGGTACTCCCGCTGAATCAGTGTCCAGACGTTATGCATGAGTGCCAACCTGATCGATGAAAATCTCTTCCAGCGAGGGCTCGACCACTTCGAAGCGGCTGATGCGGGCATTCTCCGCGGCGATGCGCAACAGCTGCTGGGCATCGGCTCCGGGCACCAATCGCACTTCTACATAGTTGCCGTAATCGTTGAACGACTGCACCAGCGCGCATCCCTCCAGGCGGGGATCGCCTTCAAACTGCATCTGCACGTGGTTGTTGCCGTAGCTGGACTTAATCTTCTTCAAATCGCCTTCCAGTACCGCGCGTCCGTGATCGATGAGGCAGATGGAGTCGCACAGCCGCTCGACCTGGTCCATGCGATGCGTGGAAAAGAGAATCGTTTTGCCGGCTTTCTTCAACTCGATCAGCACATCTTTCAGCATGACCGCGTTGGCTGGGTCCAGGCCGGAGAACGGTTCGTCCATGATGATGAGGTCGGGCTCGTGCAGCAGCGTGGCGGCAAACTGAATCTTCTGCTGCATGCCCTTCGACAGCTCTTCCACTTTTTTCTGGGTCCAGTCCGTCATCTGCAGGCGCTCGCACCATACCAGCGAACGCTTGCGCGCTTCCTGCTCTGCAAGATTGTGCAGCCGGCCCAGAAAGACAAGGTGATCCAGCACCTTCATCTTTTTGTAGAGGCCGCGCTCCTCCGGCAGATAGCCGATGCGATCGAGTTGTTTGCGATGAAAGGGCTCGCCGAAGAGCCGCACCTCACCCTCGTCGGGCATGGTGATGCCGATCATCATGCGAATGGTCGAAGTCTTGCCGGCGCCATTGGGGCCAAGCAGACCGTAAACGCCGCCCTGGCGGATGTTCAGCGACAAGCGCTCCACGGCGACAAAGTGATCGTAGGTTTTACGGATTCCACGCAGTTCTACAACGTCGGCCATGTATTCCCAGTTTCCAGTTTCGCTTTTCAAATTCCCAAGGTCAGCGCCAAGTTTACTTAGAAACCTAAACGTCTGAAGGTCACTATACGTTCGGGCGTTGTAGCTGTCGATACGGATCACAACTCGAGAAAGTTACGGACCATCTGTTTTCCCCGATCGGTAAGCACGCTTTCAGGATGGAACTGCACGCCTTCGACAGCGAACTTGCGATGGCGCAGTCCCATGATGACTCTCGTCCCATCGCGGTCTTGGCAGGTGGCAGAAATTTCCAGCTCCGCCGGTAAGCCCTTTTCCTGAACGATGAGAGAGTGATAGCGCGTCGCCGTCATCGGCGAAGGAATGTTCCGGAAGATGGTCTTGCCATCGTGCTCGACGGAGCTGGTCTTGCCATGCATCAGGCTGGGGGCGCGAACAACTTTACCGCCGAAAGCCGCGCCGATAGCCTGGTGACCCAGACATACGCCGAGCAGCGGCACCTTCCCAGCGAAGTGTCGGATGACGTCGATGCTGATGCCGGCTTCCTGTGGAGTGCATGGGCCTGGGGAGACCAGGATGTGAGTGGGATGCAGGTCTTCGATTTCGCCTATCGTCGTTTGGTTATTGCGACGCACCTCCACCTCGCAGCCTAGTTCTCCGATGTATTGCACCAGGTTGTAGGTAAAGGAGTCGTAGTTGTCGAGAACGAAAATCATAGGGATCAGGGGCCAGGGGTCAGAGGTCAGAGGTCAGTATGACCGATGCAATTTTCTTCGCTGGATTGAACTGGTTAAGCCATTGAGAACTCGACCTAACTCGTCCGTGCTTTTACTTAGGGATAAGTTCTGTAGCTGGTCGATATATCCCAGCTCGCGCGCGATGACGATCTGAGTTTCCACCTCGCACAAAGATCCGCGAGCGTGGCCGAGGAATTGCCCGAACTCGCCGGACGTTGCGCGGCCATGACCTTCTGCGATATTGCTTGCGATTGAGACGCATGCGCGCCGCAATTGACTGCTCAGGCCATATAGCTCGTGCTTGGGAAACTGCACGGTAATTTTATAAATGTCCGTGACCAATGAAATAGCCTTTCGCCATGCAATCAAATCCTTGTAGTTTTTGACCTCTTGCACCAAAGCCGGCATTGCAGACGCCTCCGGAAGGACTAGCTTAAGGTCAATTGCGCCATCCGGTCTGTGATTACCGTCCGCAATCCTTTTTCGACCGACGCAATGTCGATTCCTGACCCCTAACCTCTGACCCCTAATCCCTAGCGCCCCGCTCTTTCGCACGCGCGCAACAACGCACTCGCCTTATTCATGCACTCCTGGTATTCGCTCTCTGGATCGGAGTCGGCGACGATTCCAGCGCCGGCTTGCACGTAGGCGCGATTACCGTGGAGAACCATGGTTCGTATGGCGATACACGAGTCAAGATTGCCCGCGTGATCCGCGTACAAAATTGATCCCCCGTACACTCCGCGTCGCACCGGCTCCAGCTCTTCAATAATTTCCATTGCGCGAACCTTGGGCGCACCGCTTAATGTACCGGCGGGGAAGCAGGCTGCCAGCGCATCGAGGGCATCGAGCTTGTCGCGAAGTTGGCCTTCGAGCGCCGACACCAGGTGCATCACGTGCGAGTATTTCTCGACGTACATCAAGTCTTTTACCTTGACGGTGCCGTAGTCGCTGACGCGTCCCAGATCGTTGCGGCCGAGATCGACCAGCATCACGTGCTCGGCGCGTTCTTTCTCGTCGTTGCGCAGCTGCTCGATCAGCCGCTCATCTTCGGCGGCATCGGCGCCGCGCTTGTGCGTACCGGCGATGGGCCGATATTCCAGCTTGTGCCCTGAGACGCGAACCAGCATTTCCGGAGACGCGCCCAACACGTGCATGTCGTCGAGCTTCAGGAAAAACATGTATGGCGAGGGGTTCACCGTCCGCAAGGCGCGATAGATCTGGAACGGTTCAGCCGGTGGCTTGAAGTCCAGCCGCTGCGACAACACCACCTGGAACACATCGCCGGCCGCAATATATTCCTTAGCCCGGCGAACGCTCTTTACGAAATCATCGTGGCTGGTGCTGCTGTGGACCTTGATTGCCTTCGCTTTACCGTTGTTGGCCCACTGCAGCCGCTGCCCGCGCAGGCCGCGATCCAGTTTCTGTTCGATCGCCTCGATGTCGGCGAGCGCGCGATCGTAAGCTTTGCGCGGCGACTCCGAACCCACGTCAGCCGCAGCGATGATGTGCACCTGATGCCGGAGATGGTCGAAGGCCAGCAGGCGATCGTAAAACGTGAAGACACAATCGGGTGCGTGGGTGTCGTCTTTGGCGATTACCGGCAGGTGCTCGAATTGCCGCACCATGTCATAGGCGAAGTAACCGACGCCGCCGGAAGTGAACGGCGGTAATCCCGGGATGGTGGCCGGCTTGTGCTGTCGTAATTGTTCGCGCAGCAACTCGATTACGCTGCCCTGCTGCTTGCGGACTTTGGCGCCCTCGCGAATGGTGAGCTCCTGCCCGCGCGCGGTAATCACGGTGCGGGGCTGCGCGCCCAGGAAGGTGTATCGCCCGATCTTCTCACCGCCCTCCACCGACTCCAGCAGGAACGCGTACTTCTGCCGAGCAGCGATGCTCAGAAACGCGCCAACCGGCGTCAGTAGATCCGCGCTCAAGGTTTTCGCAACCGGAATGAGAGTGGCGTTGCGGCTGAGCTCGAGAAAGCTGCGATAGTCAGGTATGAGCATGGCTGGAGCCGGAGGTTACTGAGATTATACGAGAGCCCGGTTCTGGCATAGCTTAGCTTGCACCCCAGCTCTGGCCTGCATATACTTTGCAAGTTTGGCCTTAGGACAGGACGCGCACCCAACCAACTGCATCCCATTCACGCACGGCGTCCGCAATTCACTCGGAGACAGTATGGCTACCGTACACTCGCTGGAACAGGAAAGTAATCCGTGGGAACAACAAGCCGCGCGCTTCAACCTGGCGGCCGAGAAGTTACAGCTCGATGAAGGCCTGTGGCGTGTACTCCGCCAGCCCAACCGCGAGATCATCGTGCACATCCCGGTCAACATGGACAACGGCCAGCTGGAAGTCTTCACCGGCTATCGGGTGCAGCACTCCATTGCGCGCGGTCCGGCCAAGGGCGGAGTTCGCTACTCGCCCGATGTGACGCTGGACGAAGTGCGCGCGCTGGCCAGCTGGATGACCTGGAAATGCGCGGTCGTCAACATCCCCTTCGGCGGCGCCAAGGGCGGCATCATCTGCGATCCCAAGAACATGTCCAAGGGCGAGCTGGAACGCATGACCCGCCGCTACACCTCCGAGCTGATCGAGTTTATTGGCCCGGAGAAAGACGTTCCCGCGCCCGACGTTAACACCAACGAGCAGACCATGGCCTGGATGATGGACACGTACTCCATGCACATGCGCCAGACGGTGACCGCGGTGGTTACGGGCAAGCCGCTGAACATGGGCGGATCGCGCGGGCGCCGCGAGGCCACCGGCCGCGGCGTGATGATCATCTGCGACGAGTCCATCAAGAAGCTCAACATGCGCATCGAGGACACGCGCGTCATCATTCAGGGCTTCGGCAATGTCGGCTCCAACGCCGCGCTGCTGATGCACAACGCCGGATACAAGGTCATCGGCATCGGCGAGTGGGACGGCGGCCTGTACAACGCCAACGGGATCGACATTCACGCGCTGTGGGAGTACCGGCAGAAGGAAGGCACCATCCACGGCTTCAAGGAAGCCGAGAAGGCCACTACTCCTGACCTGCTGATCACCGACTGCGAGATCCTGGTTCCGGCGGCGACCGAGAGCGTCATCACCTCCGCCAACGCTGCCAAGGTGAAGGCGAAGATCCTGGTCGAAGGCGCCAACGGTCCCACCACCGCCGCGGCCGACGACATCCTTGCCGACAAAGGCGTGTTCGTCATGCCCGACATCCTGGCGAATGCCGGCGGCGTGACTGCTTCCTACTTCGAGTGGGTGCAGGACCGGCAGGGCTACTTCTGGAAGGAATCGGTGGTCAACGAGCAGCTGGAGCACATCATGGTCTCGTCGTTTGAAGACGTTGTGCGCTACGCCGAAACCCACCACGTCAATAACCGCATTGCCGCCTACATGCTGGCTATCGACCGGGTGGCGTATACGATTCGCCAACGCGGCATCTACGCGTAGTTACGATTCGGTAATCTTTGCAGCAGGAGGCAGCTCCCCACGCGGGAGCTGTTCTCTACTTTCGGACAAAAATAATTTTCGCCTACCCCGCAGACGCGAACCTCCAGTTGGGGCATAATAGCGTCCAAGTTGTACAGCCAGTGGAAACGTTCTTCCCGTGTAGAGTCATCATGCCACGTCTGCATTTCTACCTACGCCTGGTTGCAGTCGCGATCGCCAGCCCCGTTATCGCGATCTACATCGTCTATAGTTGGAGTGCTCATTTCCTCGGCGCGGTGCGGCGCGGCTCTCGCCGCACCCGCGAAGTTTTGCGGCTGTGGATGAGCGTCAGCGACTGGGTGAAGGCAATTCCCGTGGGGTACAGCTACTGGGAGCAGTACGAAGCGCCGGTCATGCTCGACGAAATCGTAGTGCATCACGACGAATAGTGAGTTCTGGGCCTCTTTTCCGCGATTGCTTTCAATCTAACCTGTAGCGCATAATCGGCAGTTGTGGCGTCGCGGCAGGCGCGGATGTGTGCCACCCTGGTGTTTTGTGAACCTCCCGACTTACATCACGCTGGTCCGGATCCTCAGCATTCCTGTGCTCATCTGGGTGTTGACCAGCAGCCGTTTCAGCTCCACCAATGGCGAACGGGAGCTGCTGGCCTGCGCTGTTTTCCTTGCCGCTTCACTCACCGACGCTATCGACGGATACCTCGCACGGCGTCGCTCTCAAGTCACCACGCTGGGCATGCTGCTGGACCCGGTGGCCGACAAGCTGCTGATCGCCGCGGCCTTTGTGACGCTGGTTGCAGTTCAATCCCCGCGTAGTGCCCGCGTGGATGGTCGTCATCATTGTGGGGCGCGAGTTCCTGGTGAGTGGCCTGCGGTCGATCGCCGCCTCCGAGGGCTTCACCATTCAGGCCAGCGATCTGGGCAAATTGAAGATGTGTGTGCAGACTTTCTGCGTGCTGGCTGCCATCATCGACCATCACTGGGCGTACCTACTCGGCGTGCCCATGTATCCAGTCGCCGTCGCTTCGATATGGCTGATGGTTGCACTCTCCCTGTGGTCGGCCGTCGATTATTTCGTCGCTTTCTGGAAACGGATTGACCAGGCCTCTGAGCGGCGTCGCCGCAAACGTTCCTTTGTGCTGAGCCGGCGAAGGAAGCGCAACGATGTTCCCGCAATCTGAATCCGCTCTTCCGCCACTCGCTTCCGAGGCTGCGGAGTTCTCACCCCAGGAACGTTTGCTACTCCTGCGCTTGGCACATCAGTCGATCGAAGCAGCGTTGGATGGCCGTCATCTGGATACGACTGCCCCGAGCGAGCACCTCGCTGAACAACGTGGCGCATTCACTACCGTTCACCTGCGGGGCAAACTGCGCGGCTGTATCGGCTATGTCTTCCCGACGCAGTCGCTCTACCGAACGGTAGCCGAGACGGCGAAAGCGGCAGCTTCGGATGATCCTCGATTTGAACCGGTGACCCGGGATGAGGCTTCTGAGCTGAAAATCGAAATCAGCGTGCTATCGGCCCTCAAGGCCAATTGCGCCCGGGGATGTGGTGATCGGCAGACACGGGCTGGTTGCCATGCAGGGCAGCCGGCGCGGCTTGCTCCTGCCCCAGGTCCCGCTGGAGTGGGGCTGGGACCGTGAGACATTCCTCTCGCAAACCTGTATGAAAGCGGGACTGCCTCCGGATGCCTGGCTCCGGGGAGCGGAGCTGCAGGCTTTTACAGCGGAAGTGTTTGGAGAAGAGTAGTCCCGCGACAGGTTTGCGGTTGGAACAACTTTGCGGTTGGGAACAACTAGGACCGAAGTCCTGCCTTTCGGCGGGACGTAACTTCTTTAGCCCAGCGCGGAAGCGCTGGGTCACCGGACGGTCCAAGGACAGAACCGGCTTTAGCCGGTGGCAGGCCTTCTTTAGGCAGTCAATGGAATCTATGCCAGAAAAACTCCTTGATTATTCAAGATTTTTCCCACTCTCTATTATCTAGAACCAACGGCATTCGATATTACTTCCACTTTCGTATTTTGCTGCCAACAGGACACTGGCGCCTGCCTGCCCTAGCTTGTGCCACAGTCCGACCTCTAGTGCCGCCGCTGATTCGTGTCATTTCATGGGCTTAACCGCGTTCTTCTTCACTTTTCCGTAATAACGTGTTGCAACTTTCTTTGTGCATCGGTACGATCTTGCAGCTACATGCGCGAGTCTTCAAGCACTTACGCATCACGAATCCGTCGTTTCCGGCTCCCTCGGCTGTGTATCGCCGTGGTGGGTGCCGATGCCGCCACGATGGTCGAACGCGCCGAGTCCTTGGTGCGGGATAACCCCTTTTTAGAGTTAAGCTTAGACTACATCGCACAGCCGCTGGCGGCTTTGCCGAAGCTGAAGAACTTCGTCGAACTGCACCCCGAGGCCACCTTCATCGCGACCTGCCGGCGTGCCGTAAACGGCGGCAAATTCAAGGGCCCGGTCGCCGCCCAGATCGCGGTGCTGCGCAAGGCGGCCGACCTCGGCTTCCAATTGGTCGACCTCGAGCTGCAAAGCGTTGAGTCGCTGAAAGCAAATGACTTGCGCGAGCTTTACGACCGCGTCGGACTTATCATCTCCTACCACGACTTCAAGGCCACCAAGAACATCGACCGCCAGTTCAAGGAGATGTCCAAATATCCGGCCGACTTCTACAAGCTGGTCTCGACTGCCACCAGCCTCCACGACAACGTCGTGATGATGAGGCTGCTGGAGGAGAACTCAGGCAAGCACGAGATGGTCGGCCTGTGCATGGGCGAGCAGGGCATTATCAGCCGGGTGCTGGGCGTGAGAGCCGGCAGCGTCTTTACGTTTGGCTCGGCCGCCAAGGGAGAGGAGACTGCCCCCGGACAGGTGCTGGCCAGCGAACTCCGCGACGTCTATCGCATCGAGATGGTCGACCAGGCGACGCAGGTCTACGGCGTGGCCGGCGACCCGGTCTCGCATTCGCTCTCGCCGGTCATGATGAACGCGGCCTTTCGACGCGAGACGGTCAATGCTGTCTACCTGGCACTGCATGCCCGGAGCCTGAAAGATCTGATGGCCTGCGTGCACGAGATTCCCATCCGCGGCCTCAGCATCACCATGCCGTACAAGCAGGAGATGCTCTCGCTGCTGGAGAATTCCGACCCGCTTGACCCGGCAGATTGGCGCCTGCAATACGCTGGTACGCGCGGCCGACGGCAAGCTGTACGGCTTCAATACCGACGTCGCCGGAGTCATCGTGCCGCTTGAGCAGCGCATGAACCTGACCGGCGTTCGCGTGCTCATCCTGGGCGCGGGCGGAGTGGCGAGGGCGGCAGCCTTCGGGCTGAAGGCGAAGGGCGCCGAGGTCTTCCTCACCAACCGCACCGTGGAAAAAGGACAGACGCTGGCCCGGCAGGCGAAGGTGAAGTATATGAAGCGCGCCGACGTTGCCAAGCAGCAGTTCGATGTGATCATCAACGCCACGCCGGTGGGCATGAATAATAGCAAGCAATCGCCGCTGGAAGAGAAAGAGCTGAACACTAAGTACGTCTTCGACCTGGTGTACACGCCCGCCGAGACCAAGCTGGTGAAGATGGCGCGCGCCAAGAATCTGCAGGTGATTCCCGGGCTGGAGATGTTTGTTCAGCAGGGGGCGCGGCAGTTCGAGATCTGGACCGGCAAGCCGTCGCCGGTGGCCGAGATGGCCTACGTGGTAACCAAGGCGCTGGAGCGTCGCGCGGCCGAGGAAGTTGAGGAAGAACCCGAGCCGGCGCCGAAGAAAGCCCCCGCCAAGCCCGCCAAGAAGGCCGTGAAGAAAGTCGTTAAGGCCGTCCGCAAGAAATAACCTCTAGTCATTCCGAAGGCCTGTGATGGATCCGCTTTTGTAGCAGCTCGTTTTTCTAAGTTGCGCGCTGATATCAACGTGCTGCCCTTATCAAGATTGTCATCCCGACCGAGGGCTGACCAGGGTTCCCGACAAGCGCCGGCTTTGCGCTTGTTGGGATGGTTTGAGCCCGAGTGGAGGGACCTGCTTGTTCGCAGCGGAAAGGATCTGCCGCGACGAGCAACAGCAGATCCTGCGACTGCGCGTCCGCCGCTCCGCAACTGCGGCGGAGCGCAAAGGCAGGCAGACGCTCCGCTCAGGATGACAACCAGGAAGAGTTGCGAGTTATCCCTTCCCCGCTTCGGCCTTCTGCACTTCCTTCTCCGTGCTGGTAGCGATCTCGAACTTGCATTCGGTGGGCTTCTTATCCAGACGCAATCCCTGAAACACCGGCGCCCGCATCTTGATCCCGCCGGTCTGCCCCTCGTGGGTCCACTCGGTGAACTTGATCTCGGCCACCAGCTCCGGCTTCACAAAATGCACCCGACGATCGCTCTCCACTTTGCCGGCGAACGGATTCGTCGAAGTCTCCAGTGCGTGCAGCTTCTTCCACATCTGTTCGTGGGTCTGCCCGGTGAAGCCGCTGCCGGCCTGCCCGACCGGAATCAGTCGTCCCTTGTCGTCGTAAAGTCCCAGCACCAGCGAGCCAAAGTTTTCACGCGCGCCGCGTGGTTCGGTGTAGCCGCCGATCACGCACTCCTGCCGCCGGACCACCTTGATCTTCAGCCATTCGCTGCTCCGTTTCTGGACGTAGCAACTGGCGCGTCGTTTCGCCACGATGCCCTCCAGACCATGCTCAGCCGCCGCCTGAAACAGCACCGTCCCTTGCCCGACGTAGTGATCGGAATAGCGAATCAGATCTCCCGTGGTCACAACGGACGCCAGCAGCTGCTTACGCAATTCCAGGTCGGCGTGCATCAGGTCGTAGCCGTCGAGGTACAGCAGGTCGAAGACGTAATACACCACCGGGATGTCGTCGCGGGTGCGGCGAATGCGGCGTCCGCCTTCCCCTACGCCGGTGCGCTGCTGCATCAGGCTGAAGGACGAGCGGCCTTCGCCGTCGAGCGCAACAATCTCGCCGTCCAGAATGGCGGTCCGCGCCTTGATGGATTTTGGAAGCTCGTGCAGCTCGGGATAGGCAGCGGTCAGGTCGTTCTGGTTACGCGAGACCAGCCGCACCGACTTGCCGTCGAGGAACGACACTGCCCGGTATCCGTCCCACTTGACCTCGTACAGCCACTCGTCGCTGTCGAAGGGCTTGTCCACCAGGGTAGCCAGCATGGGGCGGATCGAGTGCGGCATCGGCGTCTTGCGTCCCATGCTCGCCGCATCAGGGACTACGCCGTCTTGCGCGCCCTGGAGTTTTTTTTTAACGCCTTCGCCGGCGCCTGTGCGCTCTTTTTCGCCGCGGATTTTGCCGCAGCTGTTTTCACGGAAGGCGATGTTTTGGCCGCTGCTTTGGCGGCTCGCGCCTTCTTCGCGTCGGCCTTGGCGATGGAATCCGCCAGCCAGTCATTCTTGCTCGAGCTCCCTCCGCCCGTGGCCTTCTTGCTGCTTGTCCACTCGGCCGAGCCTTTGTCTCCACCAATCTCGTTCATCGTCCGGCTGGTCAGCACCGACTTGTCGTACTTGTCGATGTCGTAGCCGGCCTGCACGTCGGTGTCACGATGTTTGATCAGCAGCCACTCAGTACCCTTGCTGCCGGGTTTACGAGACTTGATGTGGATCAGCGCGAAGCTTCCCTTCAGCTTCTGGCCCTCGAGGCGAAACTTGAAGTCGCCCTTGGCCAGCATCTCGCGCGGGTTGCCTTCCGGTTCCCAGGTGCCGACGTCCCACACCATGACTGTGCCTGCGCCGTAGTTGCCCTCGGGAATTGTGCCTTCGAAATCGAAGTACGAAACGGGATGATCTTCCACCTGCATCGCCAGCCGTTTGTCGGCGGGATCGAGCGACGGTCCCTTGGGGACGGCCCACGACTTCAACACGCCATCCATCTCCAGGCGGAAGTCATAATGCAGCCGCGAAGCCCGATGCTTCTGCACCACGAATCGGCGTTGCGCCCCCTTGCCCACCTTGGGTGGAGGCTCAGGGGTTTGTTTGAAATCTCGTTTCCGCTTATATTCTTCGAGCGCCATGCGCACTTAGATGAACACAGGAGCGCGCGGTGCTGCAAGCTGTTCTGCGGGAACTCTACTCGAACATAAGTTCGTAGATCCGCGCTCCGTGGGCCTCAGCGAAACGGCGGAACGAGTGGCAACTGTTCACAAGAAGACCAGAGCTGAAACTCGTGGCAAGAGCGCTGCCCCGCCCCAGCTCTGGTGGCGTTTGTCGCAGCGAGGCTGGATCCTGCTGCTCTGCGCCTGCCTCACCATCGCCGTCGTTGCAACTTACTTCCCAGTCAGCACCCATCCCTTCATTAACTATGACGACGACGTTTACATAGTGCACAACTCTCACCTGAAAGCCGGCTTGAGTTGGGAAACCGTGAAGTGGGCGTTCACATCTTTTTACGCTTCCAACTGGCATCCGCTTACCTGGCTTTCGCATGCGGCCGACTACGAATTCTTCGGCCTCGACGCCGGCAGGCAGCACGTCGTCAATCTGCTGCTGCACGCGATCAATGGGCTGCTGCTGTTCTGGGTGCTGTGGCGAGCCACCGGGTACGTGGGCCGCAGCGCGATGGTAGCCGCGCTCTTCGCGCTTCACCCCATCAACGTCGAGACGGTAGCCTGGATTGCCGAGCGCAAGAACCTGCTCAGCCTGATGTTCTTCCTGCTGGCGTTGGGAGCGTACACCTGGTATGCCCGCAATCCGCGGCTGTCGCGATACCTCACCGTCGCCCTCCTCTTCGCCTTAGGCCTGATGTCGAAGCCGCAAATCATTACTCTGCCTTTCGTGCTTCTGCTGTGGGACTACTGGCCGCTCCAGCGGATGGATCGGCCCAGGCAGACGGCGGCAAGCGCAGCCCGCGTTGAAGAGTTTCCACCCAGGCCGCTGTCGTGGCTGGTGCTGGAGAAGCTTCCCCTGTTGGCGCTTTCGGCAGGCAGCGCCGTGGTCACCGTGCTTGCGCAATATGAGTCGGGCTCAATGAGCGGCCCGCACTGGCAGCCGCTTTCCGCGCGCCTCGAAAACGCCGTGGTGGCTTACGCGCGATATCTGGGAAAAGCTGTCTGGCCCGCGAACCTGGTGGCGATCTATCCGCATCCGGGGACTTCGCTCCGGGCATGGCAGGTTTCAGCCGCGTTGCTGCTTGTGCTGGCAATGACCGCGCTGGCGATCGCTGCCCGCCGGCAACGGCGTTTTCTCCTGGTGGGCTGGCTGTGGTTTCTCGGAACCCTGGTACCCATGATCGGAGTGCTGCAGGTAGGCGTGCAGGCTATGGCCGACCGCTACGCCTATCTGCCTTTCATCGGCCTGTTCATCATGATCTGCTGGGCAGTCGCCGACTGGGCCGAGCAGCGGCACATCGCTCCTGCCTGGCAGGCCGCCGCCGGCGTCGTCATCCTGCTGCCGCTCGCGGTTGCGTCGCGCCGGCAACTAGCCTTCTGGAGCGACGATGCCGTCTTCTGGTCGCGCATTGTCGAGGTCGAGTCGCAAGCCCTAAAGAACAATCCCAACAACTGGGTCGCCGAGGACGTTCTCGGCCATGCCCTGCTCAATATCGGCGCCGAAGAAGCAGCGATTCCGCACTTCCGGGCGGCGGCGGCGCTCAATCCCTCCGACCCCGACAGCAACGTGAACGTCGGCGCCGCCGAGCAGCGACACGACAACCTGACCGGCGCGATCGCCCAATACAAAAAGGTCATCGCGTTGACCGAGAACTCACCTCTGCAAAATGCGCAGAGCCGGGCGCAGGCCTTCAGCAACCTGGGCTTTGCCTATCGCAAGCTCAAGGATTGCCCGGATGCTCGCCAGAGTTTCCAGCAGGCCGTCGAGATCAATCCCGACGACTCTCGCTCCTGGCTCGCGATCGGAATCATGGCCTACAAGTCAGGAGACGCGACTGCCGCCATCGCCGCCTATCAGACGTCGCTGAGGATCAATCCCATCGACTGGGGATACCTGCTGCTGGCCAGCGCGCTGGACGCAACCGGACAATCAGCACCAGCCGAAATCGCAAGATTGAAGGCGGCGGCCATCTCGCAAAACATGCAGGAAGCCCGCAAGATGGCCGACTCGGTTCTAGCCGAGTGAAGGGCGAATCGTAGCTCAATTGAGACACTTCCGAAGGCCGTTTGCTTTGCCTCAAGCGTGCCTGTCTGCTAAAGTTTTAAGTGCCTGCGTTTGACCCCTCGGGCGCTTAACTCAGCGGTAGAGTGCCACCTTCACACGGTGGAAGTCACAGGTTCGAATCCTGTAGCGCCCACCATATACCTCAAGGGCTTACCGAGACTTTTCGTCTTTCGCGTTGCTCCCGATTGCTCCAGTTGCGCCGTTATGTGCCTCAAGCCGCGGAGCCCTGATCACACATCGCCGAAGTGAAGGCCACCGTCACGTCTTGTGACACCAGAGTGGCCGTGCACTACCGGCGTCGGCTCATCATTCTCTTGCTCTTTGGGGAGTATTGTCTGCACGAGCCGCTGCTGCGCCTGCCGCTTTGTGAAGTTGTTGGGCCACGGGATCAGCCGAAGGGACCGGAACGAAACACGATGCTTCCAAACAGCAGGGCGCCAAGAATCGCGATCAGACATGCCACGATGAAGCTCAGGTCCCATGGCTTATAGGGCTGATCCGTTCTTAGGTTCTTTACGTAGCTCCAATGTTGAAGGGAAGCGATGGCCACAACGAAGGTTCCGAGGCCGGTGAGTACCAACCCCACGTTCCGCGGCGCGTTGGGCCGCAAAACCGGTACCGGGCTTTGCTCGTCAATGACCTGCAGGAATTTATAGATGGTGAAACCGAAGCTGATCATGGACAGCGCGGTTCGAACCCATGCCATAAGGGTGCGCTCGGCAGCCAGTTTGTTGCGGTCCAGCGCCAGCATGTCGACAAGTTTGAGTTCTCTATCGGCCACACGTTTCTCCTCGAGCAGCTTAGGTTCCGCTCCCAACCCGGAATCCGCACATACGGCGGGGCTGGCCGGACACGGCCGGTGAAGTGCTCATCCTCTGCCTCCCGCGGCGGCGGCGGGGCGGCGGCCAGACAATTTTGTCCCCAATAACGTCACGATGACCATGATCGGAAGCGCCAGCACGATCATGAGAGTGGCTCGGTCGTCGACTTCGGGCGCTGAGAGCAGAGGCGCGAGACACGCCCCGAGATTGCGCGTGGTAACTCCGACGCTCAGTACGACCTTTTGCTCACGCGGCAAGCCTAAACCAAGAAAATGTGTACCGAGATAGATGAGTCCGAAGAAAAGCAACTGGGATGCGACGGCAAAACTCCCCGCCATCGTTAGCAGGCCTTTCCCGTAAATGACGAGGCACAATATTGCCCAAACCAGTCCGGCGGTCCCAGCCGTCTTTTTCGCAAAGGGCAGCAGTTTAGACGCCAGGCCATCCCAATTGCGGCGGATGACAACTCCGATCGCCATCGGCAGCAGAACGGCAATCAGAAGCGGCTTGGCAATGGCCCAGGCGCTGGTGGTCAGGCCCTTCGCTAGTAAGGGGACGGTGAAGGGCATGCAAACGACCGTGCCGACGGAGGCCAGCAGCATGAACGCAGCCGTAAATCCGAGATCGCCTTTTGCTTTGTCCACCAACATCGGGACAAAGGGTGCACAGGGCGCCATGCCCAGCAAGATAAGGCCGATCGCGTATGTGGGCCCAAGCGGAAGAATCAGGGTGATCCCATAAGCGAGGGCGGGACAGATAACGAAGCTCCATACCAGCGTATGGACTACGAAGCGCACATTTCTGAGTCCCCGAAGGGCATCCGGCAGGCTGAGCCTGAGCCCCATTTCGAGCAAGCTGCCCGCCATGAAGATCGCCAGGGAGATCTTAAAAAGGACCATCCAAATAGCATTCATAGAAAGTCTCTTTCCCTGGCCTTGTTCAGAAGGTCATGGTGCGGTGACGGTAACTCTGATATCAGCGCGTGGCATGCTCTGTTTCCGCCGGCGTGAGCCGAAAAATGCGATTCGCGGCTCACTCTCTTCGTACCTGTTCGCTCCCGGCCTACCTGCCACTCTTCGCCGGCTTTGACTTCAAATCCACGGTGAGCATGGCGCGCGACATCATGCCACCGGAAATGTTTCGGGCCTTGAATCCGTTCTGCAACAGAATGCGTGTCGCGTAGTAAGCACGCTGCGCCGAGCGGCAAATGACGTTGATCTCGCGATCACGAGGGAGCTCTCCCAGACGCGAGCGCAACTGCCCCATCGGAATGTTGAGCGCGCCGGGAACTTTCTCGACCGCCAGTTCTGCGGCCTCGCGCACATCCAGCAGAAACGCCTGGGCGATGGAATCCCAGTGCGTGAGCGGCATATCGCCGTGAAGTACGTCCGCAGCAACCATACCCGCGAAGTTGATGGGATCCTTAGCGCTGCCGAACTGCGGGGCGTAGCACAGCTCGGCTTCTTCCAGGTCGTAAATGGTCGCATCCATCTGGATCGCCATGGCCAAGGCACTGATGCGCTTGTCCACTGCCGAGCCGTCCTGGCTGATCGCCTGCGCTCCCAATACTTTGCCATCGGACTTGCGGAAGATGAACTTCATCGCGATGGGCTTGGCCCCTGGATAATACCCGGCATGTGAATTCGGAAAGAGGTAGATCTTCTCGTAATCGGTGTCACCCCGCCTCTTGAGCGTCTTCTCGCTGATGCCGGTCCACGCTGCTGCACCGCCAAATAGCCCGATGATCGAGGTACCTTGGGTGCCGCGGAAACGGGAGTCGCGTCCGGCGATCACATCGGCAGCGATACGTCCCTGACGGTTGGCTGGGCCGGCGAGTGCGATCAGGCTCCACTGTTCCGTCCCGAAATCCTTCACCTCGATAGCATCACCAACCGCGAAGATATCTGGATCGCTGGTGCGCATGTGCTCGTCAACCCGGATACCACCACGTTCACCAATCTCAAGGCCAGCTGCCTTGGCCAGCGCCGTGTCGGGTCGTACCCCGAGCGCAAGGATGACGATGTCGGCTGGATACGTCTTACCGGACTTCGTCTGTACCTCGAGCGCGCCGCCGTCCACTTGTGTGAATCCGGCTACGCCATCGTTGAGCGCCAGGTGAACACCGTTGCTTTCCAGATGGCCCTCGACCAGGTTGGCCATCTCGCGGTCCAGCGGCGCGAGCACCTGATCGAGCATCTCGACCAGGGTCACGTCGAAGCCGGCATGGGCCAGGTTCTCCGCCGTTTCCAGACCGATGAAGCCGCCGCCCACAACAACGGCATGCCGTGCGGGCTTCACCGCCTGGATTCCCGAATAATTGAACATGCCCGTCAGGAAGGTTGTGCCTCGCTCCACCCACTCGCGGATAGTTCGTGCGTCCGGCACAGTCCTTACATGGAAAATTCCCGGCAGATCGATGCCGGGCAGGGGAAAGCTGAGCGCAAGCGCGCCCGGCGACAAGACCAGTTTGTCGTAGGACTCGGTCGTGACTTCGCCGGTCTTGAGGTTACGCAGGTCGACGGTTTTCTGTTTGGGCGAGATGGAGATCGCCTCGCAATTCGTTCTTGCGTCGATAGCGAAATGGTTGCGGAAGAGCTGCTCGCTGGCAACCAGAAGACTCGATTCCTTTGGAATGACTCCAGAGATGTGATACGGAAGCCCGCAGTTCGCATAGGAAACGTATGGCCCGCGTTCCACCATGAGGATCTCAGCTTTTTCGTCTAACCGGCGCAAGCGCGCTGCACACGATGCACCACCTGCTACTCCACCAACAATGATGACTTTCATAATGCCTTCTCCTCGTGCGAAATCCGCCGGTAGCAGAATCGTTAGCCCTTCTTCGGGTACAGAAGCACGAACATCACTCGCATACTCCAGGGCGATGTGTTAGCGGGGTGAACAGCGTTGCCGTAGAAACCGAGCTGTAGGTTTACCGGCTGCATCCCCAGACGCGTCACTCGCCCGATACCGCCCCCAAACGGAACTACCCAGCGACCTCCATCGGTCGCTTCCCAATTGGCAGTTAAGATCGGCTGCGTGCCCAGGTACCAACCTTTCTTCAGGTTGTAGTTAACGAAATATTGCAAGAGGAACTGATTGACAGGAGGTCGTCCACCGGATCCAGCGACCGACCACACATTGTTAGTGAGTGCACCAACCGTCCAGTTGCCGGGCTGGGTCAAGCCGACGAGAGTCGGTCCCATGCCGACCTTACCCTGACCCAGGTATTGGTCCGTCGCGGTTGGCAACTGGAATACCGGGCCCGCTCCCCAGATCAGCGTGCTCGCTTGGTTTGGCGAAAAGAAGAAGCTGGGCTGCATGTCGCCGAATCCATACTTGCCGACTTCCGGTGCTGGAGCTTCTGCCGGCAGCGGCTGCCAAATAATGGGCGTGATCCAGCGAATGATCAGGTTCCAATCTTTGCCAACACCGACTGGGATGACAGGCTGGATGTTCAGCACGTCCTGTACCCGTGAGCCAGGCTCGATGCCGAAATTAGTGTTGTTCTGAAGGGGTACGCTGATAAGGCTGGCGATTGGATTTTGCGCAGCTTTGCGTAAAGCGTCTCCTCCGCCTTGAGCAGGCGCAGATGCAGCGTTCTTGTCTACGCCTTGGTCGGAAGGTGAGGCAGCGCTCTCCTGCCCCAGACCCCAAGCGGCGGAGATAAGGAGAAAGAATAAAACGCAGCTGCCGAATCGCCCTAGTTGTTCCGGTCTCAATCGCATGTCGTTTCCCTAGCCGGTTTCGGAAGCAGCATCCGCTCGGGAGTGAGTTTGTATGTCCAACGACAGCCTGAGTTCTTCCAGCCGTTCTTGAGCCGCTGACCCACAAACACACTGTCAAGGTCCTCAACCGTGTCACCCTCCATGCCGTCCACGATGTTGTAGACATGCGTGAAGCCGGCTTGCGCCAGCAGATTGACCGCGATGGCGCTGCGACCGCCCGAGCGGCAGATGAGCATGAGGATGTCGTCGGGATTAGCAACCTCTCGCACCCGCGACACAAAATCCGGAAGAGGCTTCATGGGAAACTTCTTCTTCTCGGCATCCCACTCATAACTCTGGAGGGCAACGGGAATTTTCCACGCCATAACGGGATGGCCTACAAACAGATATTCCTCGGGGGTGCGGACATCGATAATTTTGACTTTGTCCGGTTCGGCCAGCCACCGCTGGTAGGCTTCCCAGGCGGAAACGTAGAGCCCGAGTGCCGTTTGTTTTTCTTGAGGCAGACTTGCATTGGGTTCGGTCATATTCACTTCTCCTTCAGCCTGCAGAGATCATCAGCCTGGTGCTCAGCCCCAACAACTCACGGGGCTGAGCCCAGAGATGGCATACGGCTCGGGCCGAGCAATCGGCTTACTGAATCCCCGCGATCGCTTTGTTCTGGAGAACGCGAACGACGACGCGACGGTTTTCCGCCTGACCCTCGACGCTCTTGTCAGTCGCTACCTGTCTGCTCTCGCCCATCGCACCCGGCGCCAGCATGTTGGTCAAAGGAACATGACCTTGTTGCAGCAGGACCGTGGTGACATTGGCGGCACGCTGCTCGCTGAGCTTCTGGTTCAGGGCAACACTACCCGTTGCCGAGGCATAGCCCTTCACCTGGATCATGTAGCCGTTCACGGTCTTGGCTTTCTCTGCCAGGGCGGTCAGTTGGGGAATGTACTTGGGATCAACACTGATCTTGCCGTTGCCGAATAAAACGGTGACTTCGTCGTAGATGTAGTACTCATCAAGCTGACCGAAGCGGGCGGTATTGGCGGCGATGGCAGCCTTGCTGGCTTCAATCTCCTTCTGCTGTTCGGCCAAAGCGGCCTGCTGCTGTTGCAGAGCTGCGTTCTGTTGGGCCAATGCCGCATTCTGTTTCTGCAGCTCTTCCTGGTTCTGTGCAGACTGCTTCTGGGTCTCATGGAGACCCGCCTGAATGGCCTGGGCCTGTTCGAAGTCATTGCCCTTGAACCGGATCTTGGTGGCCACAAGCTGCTGCTGGCTGTTGTAGGAGCCTTCCACCTGGATCGGCAGCCCGGGTATCAACGCCGCCATCGACATTTTTTTATTGCGCGCCTTGAGCATGCCCTCGACCTGGGCGACATCGGTGCTGTCCTCAAGAAGAACAACGACCTTGGGTGCATCAGCCGTCTGCAAGATGACCTGCGAGCCACTGCGTCCCTTGATTACGCCCTCCACCTTCACCGTCTGGGCGAATACGACGGTGCTCAACGACACCAGCAAAAGGGTGATGAATACTGACTTATGTAATTTGCTGCGTACCATGTTTTCTCCTGCTTCCTAAGTTTGAATTCGTGAATGATCCAGGTGAGAGCCGCCGGTAACGCAGCTCTCAGCCTGATGAACTGCCAGCTAAAGACCATCTATCCCAAGCGCCGTCCTGCCGACAGCGGCGCAGCCGGCTCCGGCAGCTTCGAGGTGGTTTTCTTCTTCCATTCCTCTTCCACCAGTTCCCTGGCTGCCTGTTCCAGGAACTCCGGTGCAGCCCACTCGTTCACATCGAAGTCGTTCTTGATATAGCCGTGGCTCAGCATGAAGTCCTTCCCGATCTCCACCGACACCAGGTTCTGCGGCGAAAGATTCGGGACCATGTCGATGTGCTTGATGCCAAGGTAGGTGTGCTCAACGTCGAGGTAGAAGGTCTGCTTGTCGAGGATGGCCGCGGCCGCTTGCTTATGCTCGTTGGCCCAGCGTCCCACCTTGATCATTCCCTTCATGAAGGTGACGGCCAGTTCCGGATGCTTCTCGGCCATGACATCGGTACACGTAATGGCGGCGGGAATGTTGGCTACTTGTAAGGTCCAATC
Source organism: uncultured Acidobacteriaceae bacterium (assembly GCA_963698845.1). GTDB lineage: Bacteria > Acidobacteriota > Terriglobia > Terriglobales > Acidobacteriaceae > Bog-257. The sequence goes on along the minus strand of CAVOSH010000001.1, from coordinate 806,200 downwards.
CGGATAACGGGACAGGTCTTCGATCGCCTTGAACTTGCCAGTCGCCTCTGACAGTTGCTGCAAGGGACCGGTTTGCATGTACATCGCGTCGATGGTGCCTTTCTCCAATGCTGTTTCCAGCGGACGGAAGGCCAAGTCATGCTTGTGGTCACGGCGCAGCCACAGTTCGGATGGGTTTTCCATAAGTGGGCCCATCATCTCCGGCTTGTCATACCAGTCGTCGGGATACGGGAATTCCACGATCTCAACGTCTTTGCGAGTCATGCCGTTCAGCCGGAGCATCAGTTCGATGCCCTGTTCTTCCTGAATACCCCACCAGTCGGTCTTGATTCTGTTCTGGCTCCGGGAGAGCCCGATCTTTTTGCCCTTCAGATCGGCCATCCGGTAGATGTCGTCGCGCGAGCGCACCATCATGACGCCGCCTTCGCGAGGGGCGTGCGTCACACCCAGAAGCCTGGTCCGCCGTATGTCTGCTTGAACGTGTATGGGAGGGAAGAGACCGCCGAAGCGGATAAGGTTGTCGAGGTTGTGGATGTAGTGCGGGTACCAGTCGTTCTCGGCGCGGGACCGAAGATAGCGGTACTCGATGCCGATTTTCTTGTACTGCTCCTTGGTCCAGCCCAGTTCCTGATCGACATTGCTGGCCGAAACCAGGGGACAATTGGTGTAGTACACCTCGCTCCAGTCCAGCGGTACGGTGCTGAGTTTCGTAGTTGCTGGTTTCTCCTGAGTTGCCGTGCTCATCTTTATCTCTCCTTAAGCCTCGTCATGAGGGAAAGCTGTTTTCTGTTGCGGCGAATTCAATCGGACACACCTCGAGCGGTTCGCACCAGGTCCAATCCACTGACTCCTTCCACCGTCCAGAACTCGACAACCGGTGGAACCGGACTCAGCTCCATCAAGAGCAATAGCCGTTTGTAGTTGTCGGATTGCAGATGGCGGGTCAAATCCTCTGTGGTTTCCCAACTCGCTTCCAGCACAAGCTCGTCCGGGTTTCGGAAGTTTTGAAGCAGCCGGCATTTCAAACATCCTGGTTGCACCTGGGTCGGTCCTGACAGCGAAGCCAGAGCGCTGCCCACTTCCTGGCGTTTTCCCTTCGGTGCACAAATGGTCAGCTGCTCGATAATCATTTCTTCTCCCCATCCGGTGAAACCGTTCTCACACCGTCAGGTTCCCAACGCGCGGATGCGAAAAGGGAGCGTGCCGTCGAAGCCATGCGGATGAAGTGGTAGTTGCAGGGCGCTGGCCAAAGCTCGAGCCACCCCTGATGCGGGGAGCTAAGTCATTAAGGAACGCTTGAGATACGTGGAAGAAAAGCTGTGCTTAAGAGGAACAGATGTTCCGCAGGACGTTGGGTTTTGGAGTTTTTCTCCAATAGGTTGGAGTTTGAGGAGTTGGCAGCGAGCTAGGTGGGCCGGACAATGCCGAGCTTCTTCATCCTGGCCTCAAGAGTCGTCGGCTTTAACCCTAAGATTTCCGCAGCGCCGCCTTTGCCCCGGATACGCCAATCCGTGGCAAGCAGCACTCGGTAAAAGTGTTCCGATTCAACGTCGCCTAGACGGCGCAGCTTGGGTGCTGGCCTCTCGTCCAGTTCAGGAATGTCGGCCTTGAACATAGGTCCGGGATTCAGGATGAGGTTTCGCTCGATGACATTGCGAAGCTCGCGCACGTTTCCGGGCCACGCGTACTTCTGAAATTTGCGCATGGTGCCGGCCTGCACTCCGTCTATGGTTCGTCCGAAGCGGGCTCCAAACTCTTCCAGGACGTGCCAAACAATCTCTGGAATATCCTCCATGCGCTCCCTCAGGGGAGGAACCAGGATAGGAAAAACGTTGAGCCGGTAAAAAAGATCGGAACGGAATTTACCTTCCCTCACCATTGCTGAAAGATCTCTGCTGGTGGCTGCAATCACCCGAACGTTCACCTTGATCGTCTTCGAGCTTCCCAGGCGTTCAAACTCGCCTTCCTGCAAGATGCGCAACAGCTTGGATTGCGTTTCAGGTGGTAGTTCACCAATCTCATCCAGAAAAATCGTGGCGCGGTCCGCCAGTTCGAATCTTCCGATCTCGCGGGCCAGAGCTCCGGTGTATGCCCCCTTTTCGCGGCCGAAAAGCTCGCTCTCGATCAGCGTAGCCGGGAGCGCTGCGCAGTTCGTCTTCACCATGGCCCGGCTATTGCGTTGACTCAGCTCGTGAATGGTCCTGGCGATGAGTTCTTTACCAGTACCCGTTTCCCCAAGAATCAAAACCGTAGAATCGGTGCCCGCAACCTGCTCTGCTTTTTTCAGGACGGCGCGCATTGCCGGGCTTTTGCCCACCACAAATTTGTAACTGTACTCAAGCTTGATTTCCTGTCTTAAGTACGAGTTCTCCCGCTCAAGCTGTTCCTGCAACTGCTGGATCTCAGCGTAGGCGGTTTGGAGCTTTTCATCAGCTTGCTTGCGCGCCAGTGCATTGGCAAACACATCAGCCATTGCCTGGAAGCGCGAAATCGTCGACGGGTCCCATTTCTGGTGTTGGCGGAAGCAGCTAAAAGCGAATGCCCCCACGACCTTGCCAGCCACCTGCAGCGGTACGACCAGGGAAGACTTGTGCCCTTGCGACAGCATGTACTCTCGTTCCACGTGTCCTTCCAGCGGCAAGTCCTCCGCGGTTCCTACAGCGATCGTTTCACCTTCCTTCAAGCGCCGGAAAAGCCACGGCAACATTCCACTCAGAAGTCGCTTGGGGAACGCTTCAAGTCCGGCTCGGGCCCACGCATGGGTGATGAGCAAGTCGCCCGACTCAGGCTCGATCAGGCCCACCGTGGCGCGGTCTCCGTCCATGGCTTCGCCCAGAGTTTTTAGTCCATCGGTGATCTCTCCGTCTACACGGCTCGCCGGGAGATTGATGAACTTCGTGGACAGCACTGAGATTGCACGACCGAATTCCGCCTCGCTCTCCAACTGCTGGGTTACGAGAGTTCTTTTGCTCCTGTCGCGAATGGCGCTGAGAACCAGCGTGCCTTGATCGCACTCCACCGTACCGAGATCGATTTCCACCAGCACTTCAGTTCCGTCTTTTCGCAATCCCCACAGGTCACGCCCCATATCCATCGGACGGAGTCTGGGCTCGTTTGCATAGCGGTCGCGGTGGGCCTTGTGCGCGGCCTGGTGGCGAAGCGGAATCAATGTTTCGAGGTTCGCGCCGATTAATTCCTCGGGTGTGTACCCAAACATCTCCAGGCAGCGGGCATTGACGTCTAGAATTCGCCCGTCCGAGCCGCATACCAGCATCGCAGTAGGCCCATTTGTAAAGAACTCCACGCGGTTCCGCAGGGCGAGCGGAAGACTGAGCAAATCGTTGGGCATGCGAATGTCTTGCTGGTTGGATACCGCAGGCTCGACTTCCGGCACTCGTAAACCGGAGGAGCCATGGCTCAAGTCCTTCATATGCACGCTCCTGCGACTCAGCGGGTACGCGAGTACGGGACCGAGCTTGGGGATATGAGACCAGCTTAGGCTGCTGACCGGGAGGCGTCAATCCAATATGTTGGAGGCCTTTGGAGGACCTTACGAGGTGGCGTGAGACCTTCCTTCTCGCAACTTGTCCTCAATGCAATTAGTTAGACATTTCCGCAGTGCCACTTCCGCTTGGCGTTCGACGTGCATTAACGATGGTTTGTTTGGAAAAATGCCGACGGCACGCCGGCCGGTCCCACTGGCGAAGCCGTAGCCAACGCGCTGGAGGAAGGCTACCGCACGCCACAGGGCGGGTTCCACGGCTACTACTTCAAAATCCTCAAGGGACAAGGACCAGCCGCCCCCAATGGCGCCATCAACTATGTCATCGAGGGCGTGATGATTGGCGGCTTTGCCCGGGTCGCCGTGCCCGCCGAATATCGCGTGACCGGCGTCGAGACCTTCATCGTCAACTATGATGGAGTCGTCTGCCAAAAAGACTTGGGACCCGACTCCCTCGAAATCGTCAAGCAGATGGAGCGCTACAATCCGGACAAGACCTGGCAACGGAGCTACGACGAATGGCCCGACAATGTGGCCGAAGCTAAACTATGACCAGGCGTTCGTCTTTGCAAACTCTCGCGGCTGAAGCAAAGGCGCCCACTTGCTACCGCAGCTGAGCCCGAGGATGAAGCTTAATCATTGACACTCTCCGGCCGATTGGCCAGGACGTGAATGACGAGCTGCAACAATCGATATCCGCTACTGAGGAGCGACTATGCCAAGCGCAACAGCAACTGCACCAAGCCGCACAAAAAACGGCAAACAACCGGCGAAAAGCGAGCTTGTAACCTCAAGTTGGGTGGGACGCGTCCCACAACTCAAGCCCGCTCAATACGCCGATGGTATGCCGATTCACGCACCCGAATACGTTTGCTGCAAGCTGATTCTGCGGCCCAACAAGTTCCACTCGCGGGAGAGCTTCTTCGACTTCGGCAAGGTGTTCAAGGAGCCCGCGAAGGAACACGGCGTCAAGTACACGACAGAAGGTTTCCTGGAGCAACCGGTCAAGATCCGCGAAGTGCTGTTCATTGATACCGATGACTTTCGCCTGTACAACAATGCCTTCATTCTGCGCCGGCGCATTCCCTACAAGAACGGCTTTCCCATCGGCGAGCCCGAGATCGTCTTCAAGTTCAGGCATCCCGAGTTGCAGACGGCTGCCGAGACCGACGTCCGGCCCAACATCCTCGGCGACCACCGCGTGAAGTTCAAGGTGCAGGCACTGCCCTTGAAGGGGAAGCTGGGCGGCATCCGTCTGCTCTACTCTCACAACGTGCAGTTCACCCGCGGAGCAATCGGATTAGGCCGCGAAAATATCAATGACATGGATGCATTGATTGAAATGCTCCCGGTGTTGGCAAAAGTCAGAAAGTCACCCAAGGAAGCGATCCATCTGGTCAGCAACACCATTGTCGAAGAGGTCCTGCAGGACATCGGGCTGCTTGATTTCGGTGACGGCCTGACCTGCAAAGCGAACGTGGCCATCTGGCGTACCCGGGGTGAGCACCGGCCGCTCATCGGCGAATTCGCCTACCAGTTCCGCTTCCAGGACCGCGACAAACTCAGCAAAGATGCCCTGCGCCGCACCGAAGCATTCTTCATCTCGCTGCAGTACGCCGCTGAAGCCTACATCAACCTGGGTGCCACTAAGACGGCAACGGTGTATCGACTGTTAGGGAATCCTCCGAAGTCGCACGAATGACCGTATCGCGATCACTGTCAGGAAAGGCCGAGACGCTCGCCGACCACCTCGGCCTTTCTTACGATCATCTCCTCGGATTCCGCTTTGCCATTAATGTCTTAATTGCCGCAAGCATCGTGTGGTTCACACTCCATGAAATCCGTGACACGAACCCAATCTGGGCAATCGCATCTTTGGTTGCCGCGGCCGACCCTGAACCCGAGCAGGCGCGTCAGCTTTTTCGCAGCCGGATGACCAACGTTCTCGTCGGCTGTGCCGTTGGCTTCCTTTTCCTCCTCTTCGGCAGCGGTAGTCAACGGATGGTCCCGGTAGCTCTCGCCGTGACGGTGCTGATCTCCAGCTATTTGGTTCGGGTCAAGACCATGTGGCGGCAGGCGCCGATTACGGCAGCTATCGTCATCGCCGCCAGTATCGCCAGTGCCTCCACCCGCGTCGGACTCTTTCGCGGATTGCACAGAGTGGGCGAAGTGATCTTCGGCAGCCTCGTCGGCATCCTGGTCAGCTGGCTCACGTCGAAGCTTTGGCTGGTGCGCCGCCCGGAACAGCGGGCTAGCGCGGGGGTGAGGAGCTGAAGCTTGAGGAAGTCGGCCTCCTTGACCGGCTCCCCGAAAGTTACTGAATCCCTTGAACCCCACAGCGCTTAGTGTTGCGGCGGGCTGATTTACTTGCCGTTACACGTGCGTTTCCTAATTTGAATCAAACCTGAACCGTAGCCCTGGCTGGAGGAGACAATCATGACGAGCGCCCGCTCCGACGCACTGGTATTTTTCGGTGCCACCGGCGATCTGGCTTACAAGAAGATCTTTCCTGCCCTGCAGGCGATGGTCAAACGCGGAAATCTGGACATTCCTGTTATCGGGGTCGCTAACGCAGGTTGGAAAGTGGACCAGCTTCGCGCACGCGCGAAGGAGAGCCTGGAGACACGATGCGGCCTCGGCCCGCAGGCATTTGAGAAGCTCAGCGGGCTGTTGCGCTACGTCGACGGCGAAGGTGGTTGGCACAAACTCGACTGTCGAGACCTTCGCGGCGATGCGCCTCGAAATCAATTCCTGGCGTTGGAAGGATGTGCCTATTTTCATCCGCGCAGGGAAATGCCTGCCTCTCAGTGTCGTTGAAATACGCGAACTGCCTGCGATGTTCGATCTTGTAACCGGCCAGAGGCACGAGATGGCAAGATGGGGACTATCCTGATACCCATAGGGGTGCTCAAACATGTCTTCCTCATCTTTCGGAAAACACGCGAGTGGCGCGACCAGTACTCAGCCTGCTATTCCCGAACCTTCCTTCTCCGAGCGTGCCCGCACGTTGATGCACTCGGGCCGAATCGGTAGTCTCTCAAGCCTGTCGCGAAAGCAACCGGGTTTCCCCTTCGGCTCGCTGATGCCATATGCGCTGGACAAGCAAGGCAATCCGATATTCCTGGTCAGTACCATGGCCATGCATACGCAGAACCTGCAAGCGGATCCGCGCGCCAGCCTCTTTGTGACCGAGCCTGAGGCCAGTGGCGACCCGCTCGGTGCGTCCAGAGTCACGTTGATAGGCAACGTCAGCAGAACGCCTGCAGCAGAACTGGAGGCAGCACGTGCGATCTATCTCACGCGCTATCCCGACAGTAAGTATTGGGTCGATTTCGACGACTTCTTCTTCTACAGCATGGATGTGGTGGACGTTTATTACGTGGGCGGCTTCGGAGTGATGGGATGGGTGACCGCCTCCGACTACTGCCAGGCGCAAGCCGATCCGCTGGCTGAATGCAAACGGGAAATCATGCAGCACATGAATTCCGATCACCAGGATGCCCTCATCCTGCTGGCCAAACAGAATGCCGGCATTGAGGCGCAGGAGGCGGAAATGACCGCAGTCGATCGCCTGGGATTTCACCTGCGGCTGAAGACCCAGGACAGGGCGCAGGGAACGCGCATTGCCTTCTTGCGAGAGGTGCATGATTCGGCAGAGACCAGGGAAGTGTTTGTGGAGATGGTGAAGCGCGCGCGTCACGATTAACACAACTCAAGTACCGCGACGAAATTCCAGACAACATCTTGCATGGTATTCTTGCGCCACTGATTCTGGGACCGGGCCATGCCACAAAATCCAAATTCTCATCCGGGGCTGAAGGCGTGGCTGGTGGTGGTTGCCGCCTTCATCGGAGCCTTCGTCAGCTTCGGAGTCACCTACACCTTCGGCGTCTTTCTTCGCCCCATTGCCAACACGTTTCATGTGACTCACGCGGTCATGTCGGTGCTCTTCGCCGTCATTGCAGCGCTCACGTTTTTCGTAGCTCCCATCACCGGTGAGTTGGCCGATCATCATGGTTCCCGCCCGGTGGTCGGCTTCGGCGCGGTGCTGATGTGTGTCGCGCTGCTTGCTACGGGACGGGTCCACTCCTTCTGGCTCCTGATGCTTACCTACGGAGGCGGACTAGGTACGGCAGCGGCCTGTATTTACATCCCGGCAATTTCGAATGTAGGCGAGTGGTTCGTAAGACGGCGGGACATCGCCATGGGCATTGCCATCAGCGGCATCGGCTGCGGAACGCTGGTCGCCGCGCCGCTCTCCGCGGTCCTCATCAACCGTTATGGCTGGCGTACCGCGATGGAAATCTTTGGCTGGGCCAGCGGCGTGTTGCTGCTTGTATCCGCCGCCCTGCTTTCACCGCCTCCGGACAGCGGCGAGAAAAAGGAAGTCGCGATTTCGACGGAGCTGCGCACGCCGGCTTTTGCGCTGTTGTATATCAGCCTGATGTTCGCCGGAGTTGCGGTCTACGTTTCGCTGGTCTACATACCGGCGTTTGCCGCCGACCTTGGCATCCCCCGCGTGGCCGCTGCGGCCGTGATCGGCTATATCGGAGCAGCCAGCGTGGTGGGACGTCTCGGCCTCAATGCACTGGCGCCGCGCTTCGGACTGATGTTCATGTACCAGCTCGCCTACGGCATCCTGATGCTGAGCTTCGTGCTCTGGCTCACCGCGCATTCCTACGCTACGCTGGTGGTGTTCGGGATCGTGATGGGCGTAGGCTACGGCGGAATCGCGGCCATGGCCCCGCCGGTTGCTGCCGCCATCTTCGGCGTCGCCGGGCTGGGCGAGCTGCTGGGAATCATGTTCACCGGCTTCGGGCTGGCTTGCATCGTCGGTCCGCCGCTGGCCGGAGTGCTGGTCGACTACACGCACGACTTCAGGTGGCCGGTTTTTGTCGCAGCCGCCGCCGCAGTCCTGGCTTTACTATTCGTAATTCCGCTGGGGAAATATAAGGCTGAAGCCGCGAAGGAACGGGCTACGGCCGCGTAATGCGCTCACACCCCGATCGCCTGCCGAATCGCGTCGGCGATGGCGTCGGTATGGCGCCGCATCGTCGCTTCGGATTCAGCTTCGATCATCACCCGCGCCAGCTTCTCGGTGCCTGAGTAGCGCACCACCACGCGGCCATTGCCATCCAGATCGCGTTCCGCTGCATGAATGGTTTCCATCACCGCCGGAAGCTCTTCCAGCGGCTTCTTCTCGCGCACGTGAACGTTCTTGATCTCCTGCGGGAAGACCTTCATGTCGGCCACCAGGTCGGCGAGTGGCTTACCGGTGCGGGCCATGACTTCCAGCACGCGCAACGCGGTCAGAATGCCGTCGCCCGTGGTGGTGTCGATGTCGCGAAACAGGATGTGACCCGACTGCTCGCCGCCCAGGGTGGCGGCGGTCTTCAGCATCTGCTCCAGCACGTACTTGTCGCCGACGGGCGCGCGCATCATGCCGATGCCGCTGCGCTTCAGCGCCGCCTCCAGGCCCATGTTCGACATGGTGGTCGCCACCACGGTTTCGCCGTGCAGCCGGCCGCGGGTCTTCATGTCGCGCGCGGCCAGCAGCAGAACTGCGTCACCGTTCACCACCCGTCCCGCGGCATCGGAGAACAGCGCCCGATCGGCATCTCCGTCGAATGTAATGCCCAGGTCATACTTACCGTGGGAGGCGGCGACGGCTTGTGCAACGTGCTCAGGATGCAGGGCGCCGCAGCCGGCATTGATGTTTCTACCATTAGGCTCGATGTGGAGGAAGTCGGCGTTGATGCCGCAGTCGCGAAACACCAGCGGCGCGATGCTGACTGGCAGCACCGTTGGCGCAATCGACCAGGACGCGCAACCGGCTGAAGTCCACGCCCGCAACAAAGTCGGCCAGCCAGTGCGCATATTGCTCGCGCAAGCTCGGCATCGCCGGGAAGCATCTCAGAGGCTGGTACCACGTTGTGGGAGGCGCTCTCCGCCAGTTGCTCGATGTGGGCGAAGATATCGGCCTCGATGGCATGCTCCAGCTCATCGGAAAGCTTGTAGCCGTCGGCTCCGAAGACCTTGATGCCGTTGTCCTGCCAGGGATTGTGCGAGGCCGAGATCACGATGCCGGCGGAGAACTTGTTGAAGCGGGTCAGGTAGGCGATGCCGGGAGTCGTGATGACTCCAGCGCTCACCACGTGCACGTTGGCTGACTCCAGTCCTGCCGCCAAAGCCGCGCCGATCCAGGCGCTCGACTCACGCGTGTCCTGCCCGATCATCACCCGGGCTGACTTGTCGCGTGCCGCCAGCCGCTCGCCCAGCGCGCGTCCGATGGCGACCACCGTCTTCTGGTCGAGTGGATACTCGCCAGCTACACCCCGAATTCCATCTGTGCCGAATAGTTGCCGCATTTTTCCTGTGGTTGCCGCACTGCTCAAGGTTGGCCCGCCCGTCCGGAAGTCTTGGCCGTATTTACGATCACCCGAATCGGTTGCGGGAGTGTGCACTCGCACCAGCGGATCGGCCACGTATACGTGGGTGGTGAATGTCGCCTGGCCGACCACGCCGGTGGCATCCACCGGATCGGTCATGGCCGCCTGAATCGAGTCGACCCGGCGCTCCGGTCCCACAATCGTAATCGTCGGCGGGTCCGCCTTCACCTCTGTTATGCCATAGCCGCTCAACAATGTGCCAATCACCCGCGGTTGCACCGGCACCGTACGGGTGACGCTGCGGTCGAAGCTGATGTGAAATTGCGAGGGCACAATCTGCACCACCTTCACCTCGCGGGGCACGTGGATGTCGCTGCGCGTGAGATCGAACGTGCTTTCGCCCGGGGCCGGCGCCCTGCAAGTCCAGGACGGCGTGCACCTCGGAGGGATGTAGTTCCTGCATCAGGCGCTCGGGACCGCGCAACGTGACCCGCGCCTCGAAGGGATAGTTCGAATTGACTTCGAGATTGGCCGGCGCATTCTGAAATTCCAGCGGCACGGTCATGGGAATCTCGATGGGCTGATCGCGACCCACCGCCCACCACAGCAAAATCGCAATCGCCAGCGAGACCAGCTTGAAGGGCAGGTTTTTCAGGACGTACTTGCGGAAAAATTTGCCCATCGGTCTAGCGCTCCGCTCCGTCGGCCAGATCGCGCTCGCGGCCAAGGTGCTCGATGCCGCGCACCTCGGTGGACAGTTCGCGGTCGGTGACCGTGGTAGGCAGCGTCGCGGTCGGCACATAGCGCCGCAGCACTTCGCTGAGCCGCTCGCGCAAATACTCGACCGTGATGTCGCGCTCGATCGCGCCGCCCACAGCCAGGCTGATCGATCCGGTCTCCTCCGACACCACGACGGAGATGGCATCGGTCTCTTCGGTGATGCCGATGGCCGCGCGATGCCGGGTGCCGTACTGCGTGGACAGTACCGGGTTCATCGACAGCGGCAGGAAGCAGGCGGCGGCGGCGATGCGTCCTTTCTGAACGATGACGGCGCCGTCGTGCAAAGGAGCGCTGGGTCGAAAGATCGTGATCAGCAGATCGTAGGAGAGATTGGCGTCGAGCGGGACGCCGCTCTCGATGAAGGTGCGCAGGCCGATCTCGCGCTCGATGATGATCAGCGCGCCGGTTGCGGTCTTGGAGAAGTGATCGGCAGCGAGCACGATGTCTTCGTAACTGTCGGCGCCGCTGAAGACGCCACCGCGCCGGGCTGAGAGCCGGCGTCCCAGGCGCGCCAGCGCGTGGCGAATTTCCGCGCCGAACACCACGATCAGCGCAAAGACTGCGTAAGGAAACAGCGTGGTGATGAGCCAGTCGACGGTGCGCAGTTGTTCGATGTGCGCGATCCAGAACGCGCCGACAATCAGAACCACGGCGGCCAGCATGGGTATAGCGCGCGTACCCTTGATGAGCTTGAGGAACTCGTAGATGAGGAATGCCACCACCAGAATGTCGATGACCGAGATCATCGAGAACTGCGGGATGTGGCGGAAGTTTTGCAACACAGAGATTCCTCAGGCGCGTATACGCCGCCGATTGCCCTCATTCTAATGCATAGGGAAATAGCGGCGGGGAATAGTTGCGGGCTGCGAGGCTTGATAGATCGCTGGTTACAGTGATTACTGGTGGTATTCCATCAAAACTAGCGTGATTGGCTAAAGCAGCAGCTCTATTTACCAGGATAGGTCGTTCCTAACTACTCTCGTTCTTGATGCGCTCTACCTTGGATGTGAACTCACCACTACCCAATTGCGTCCTTACCTGCTCGCCAGCTTTTAACTGCGACGCCTGCTTTATCAATTGTCCCTTCTGGTCAAACACCAGGGCGTAGCCGCGGTCGAGGATAGCCTTAGGGGAAAGCGCCTGAAGGTTGCTGTGCAGACGCTCCCAGTGCGAGCGGCGGCGCAACAGCAGGTTGGGGCCAGCGCTTCCCAGCGATGTCAGCAGCCGATTGAGCTCGGTGCGGCGCGCGACCAGCTGCTGCGACATGGCCGAATTCAGGCGGGAGGTGTGGGTCTCCAGTTGGCGCCGCATTTCGCCGGTGCGGACGCGAAGGTCGTGGCGGCGCAGACTGGCTTCCAGCGCATCGACCCGGCGCAACTGGTTCTTCAGTATTCGAGACTGCGCCTGCGCCAGCCGGAAGACCAGGTCATCGCAGCGCTGCTGGCGGCGGGCAATCGAATCCTGCATGCGCGCGAACACCGCATGCTGTACCAGGTTCGACAGCGCATTGTTGGCTCGCAGCAGCTTGTAGTTCACCGCCTGTGTCATGCGCTTGTGGATGGCCAGTAGCTTTGTCGGCGAGCTCCTGCTTGGAGCGGATCACCAACTCGGCAGCGGCCGACGGCGTGGGCGCGCGCAGGTCGGCGACAAAATCGCAGATGGTGAAATCGGTTTCGTGTCCGACGGCGGAGATGATCGGGATCTCTGAAGCAGCGATGGTGCGCGCCAGACCTTCGTCGTTGAAGGCGAACAGGTCCTCGAATGAGCCGCCGCCGCGCGCCACGATGATGACGTCGACGCCGCGTTGCCGGTTGAACCAGCGCACCCCGCTACTGACCTCGTGCGCCGCCGTTTCGCCCTGCACCTGTGCGGGATAGATGAGTACGTTCACCGATTCGTGCCGGCGCCGCAGGATGTTGAGGATGTCCTGCACGGCCGCGCCCCGTGCGGAAGTCACCAGGCCGATGCGCCGCGGTAACGCGGGAATCGGCTTGCGGCGCGCCGGATCGAACAGGCCTTCGGCGGCGAGCTTGGCCTTCAACTGCTCGAAGGCAATCTGCAGCGCACCCGCGCCTTTCGGCTCGAGGTGCTCGGCCTGGAATTGCAGGTCGCCGCGCTCGTCGTAGACCGTGACCCGTCCCCGGGCAATGATTTGCAATCCGTTCTCTGGCCGGAAGCGCAGCAGCCGCGCCTGCGTCCGCCACATCACCACGCGCAATTGCGACGAGCCATCCTTCAAGGTGAAGTACAGGTGGCCGGACTCGGCGGGACGATAGTTCGAGATCTCGCCCTCAACGTAGACGTCGGTGAAGGCGCGCTCCAGCTGGGTACGCAGAGCAGCCACCAGCTCGCGCACCGGATAGATCTTCCGCTGCGGCACCTGAAAAATGAGCCCGAGTTGTTCCGTCTCGGCCATGGAAGCCTGAAGGCAGTTTATCAAGGTGCTGGCGCACGTCGGAGATCCGTGATCAGCCATGGGCTCTGAGCCATGGGCCGTGGGCCGTGGGCCAGGTCGGAATACCGCGGTAAGACAGCAAAGTGAAAACTACGCTACCGATTGGTCAAAATCCTGGTGTAGTCAAGCTCACGGCTCAAGGCTCAGAGCTGCAGTTATCTCATGCGGTTCACGAAGTACAACACCAGCGACAAAATCACGCTCAGCAGGATCGAGGTCATCAGGGGGAAGTAGAACGTGGTGCTCTTTCCGCGATAGACGATGTCGCCGGGCAGGCGCCCGATCGGCAGGTTGGCCTTGCCTGCAAAGATGAAGATCAAGCCGACGACGAGGATGATCCCACCCAGAATCACCAGCATGCGGCCGAGGTCGCCCATGGCCGTAGTTTAGAGCATTGGCGAGCGGTGAGGTACCCCGTGAGCTCACGCAACATTTCTGAGAAAAAAACTCAGACTCAAAGAGCTCGAGCGACCTGATCAAAAAGTTCCGCGAGGTTGAGTTGAATCGGGGTGCCGGGTACGCTCAAGCTGCCGGATTGCGGCTCCTGAAAGCCGATTGCGCTGCAGACGTATGCGCGGCGCAGTGCCGGGTCCAGAATCCAGATGTGCTCGACACCGAAATGCAGGTAATCGTCGATGCGCTCCTGCATGCTTCGCAGAGTGTCGTCCTTCGACAATATTTCGATCAAGATGAGCGCAGGGACGGTGACGATTGCATCGCGAGGCTGATCGGCCTTCAGAACTGTGATATCAGGCACGCGAAAGCGGGTCGTGACCACCTGTACCCGCTGCTTCGATGAGCGGCAAAATTTTCCACTCAGTTTGCTTGTTCCAAAACCATGCAAAAATAATTCCCTGTAAGAGGCTGTGTTCAAGTTCGCCTGAGTTTCGCTCCCGCAATTCTCCGTCTACGAAGTCGCAGTCTGGGCGGTATGTCGTCGCGATGTATTCCTGCACCGAAATGAGGGTTGCGCTCGACATGAACTGGGCCTCGCCTCGTATTCTGCTCCCGATTCCGTGAATGGGGCCAGTGTGACTCGTAAACAGGTTTATGGGGCGATCGCCCCGCAGGCAATACGGTCGCCGGAGTTGCCGGCCGGGTCGGTCTTATAGTCATCGGCCTTGGCGTGGATCATGATCGACGTTCCGCCGCTGGCCAGCAGGGAATTCGCTTCACTTCCGGTGCCAAGCACCACGTCGTCGTCTTTCACCGTGGCCTTCGCGGTGCCGTTTTCTTTAACCGTGAAATTCATCATGTCGCCGGCGTGATGGCCCTGCGGGTTGTCGAAGCCGTGCTGCTTGCCAGCGGGATTGAAGTGGCCTCCGGCAGACTTGAAGTCAGGCGCATCACATTGCGGCTTCTGGTGGAAGTGCACCGCATGAACGCCGGGAGGCAGATTCTTCAGCTCCAGCTTCACCTCCACGCCGGCTCCCTTGGAGAAGATCGTCGCCGTTCCCACATCAGTGCCCTGGGCGTCTTTCAGCTCGACCGTCTTCTTCTTCACCGGCTTGCTCTGCGCGAAGCCGAACTGAAGAGTAATCGTGAAGATCGCGATGGAAATCAGAGTGCGAAGCGCCGATTTGTAGCTCATAGCTTGGGAGTTTTATCACGCTTCCGCATCCTTGTGCACGCGCTCAGGAGTGCTGTAACGAACTGTTCACATTGAGCACGAAAAGCGCTCGTCATCCCTTTTTGGGCAAGCGTCGTCGCCAGCTCTCACAACGTGGTATTCCGACTGTCGTGACGGTCGCATAATGTTGGCATGAGCGCCGAGCGGCTTTCTTCGTTTGTCCTCTCTGCCAGCTTCGTAATCTGGGTGGTCTACGGGACATTGCAGGGCATGCGGCATTGGCCGGCCGCGGTGATATTCGGATTTCTCGCCAGCACCGGGCTACTGGTTTTCGCTGCCAGTCAGCACGTGAGGGTCAAGCTGCTGGACTGGATTTTGCTCGCCTACTTTGCGATTGCTGCGATCGCGACCTTCGTGGTGCGATCAGCCGGATTTCCTGCCTTCAGTTCGGTCGTGATCTGGGTGCTGTATGCCGCTGTGACCTGGATCTCGATCCTGGTGGGCGCCGTTTACCCGGCAATATGCCCGCGAATCGGCGCCGCCGGAGCACTGGAATAGTCCTGGCTTCTTGCGCGCCAACCTGCTTATCAGCATGGTCTGGGGAGCAGCGTTTGTGGTGAACATCGTGCTGGTTAGCATTGCCTTGAATCCGCATCACAATCCCCTGGTGGTGGGCGTGCTGCTACCGCTGATCATGATGGCAGCAAGTGCTGTCTTCACCTGGCGTTATAAAAAAGTCCTGCGCCAGCGAGTGCAGCGGGCGACCGCTGGGTAAACCTATTCCTCAAATTCCGAAGCCGCGGCTTCTGATATGCTTTCGAGTTTGCCTCTCACTACGAGGCCACTTCCTTCCCGAAAGGTATGCACTTGGCTGATCCTGTAATGCTGGTCCACGGCGGCGCGTGGGCCATTCCTGACGACATGCTTGACGCTCACCGGCACGGTGTTGAAGCCGCGGCCGGCGCGGGCTGGCAGGTGCTGCGCAA
Organism: uncultured Acidobacteriaceae bacterium; assembly: GCA_963698845.1. Classification (GTDB taxonomy): domain Bacteria; phylum Acidobacteriota; class Terriglobia; order Terriglobales; family Acidobacteriaceae; genus Bog-257. Next base: position 790,518 of record CAVOSH010000001.1, on the reverse strand, counting down.
GGGCGGCAGCTCGCTCGATGCAGTCGAAGCAGCGGTTGTAGCCATGGAAGAGGATGAGACCTTCGATGCCGGGCGCGGCTCGTTCCTCAACATGGACGGCCGGGTGCAACTCGACGCGCTCATCATGGACGGAGCTACCCTGCGCGCCGGCGGCGTGGGTTGCGTGGAGCACATCCGCAACCCGGTGCGCGCGGCCAAGAAAATCCTCACTGAAAGTCCGCACGTCTATTTCGTCGGCACCGGAGCCGAGCGCTTTGCGCAGGAACATGGCATCGACTTGTGCTCGAACGACGAGCTGATCATCGAGCGCGAGGTGGAGCGGCTGCGCGAGGCCAAGAAGCAAGGCTATCTGCAGATGCCCGACGAGTTTGGGCCGACGCGCTCGCATGACACCGTCGGCGCCGTTGCGCTGGATGCGGATGGCAATATCGCCGCGGCCACGTCTACCGGCGGCACGCTGAACAAGGCTCCGGGCCGCGTAGGCGACTCGTCGCTGATCGGCTGTGGCTGCTATGCCGATAATCGCAGTGCTGCTGTGTCTACCACCGGCTGGGGCGAGCCCATGATGAAGCTGGTGCTGGCCAAATGGACCGCCGATCGCGTGGAGAGCGGCATCGCCCCGGAAGAAGCGGCGCGGCAGGCGCTGTACTACCTGAAGTCGCGGCTGAACGGGCATGGCGGCATCATCCTGGTGGACGCCCGCGGGAGGATCGGCATCGCGCACAATACGCCGCGTATGGCATGGGCGGTCTCCACCAAGCAGGGAACTAAGGCAGGGATTGAGATTGCAGGATGAGTAAACGAGTCGCTGGACGCTTACGCCAACTGCGAGGGGACGCCCAGATCTTTGCAGATCTTCTTAGCGAGCTGATCATTGATTTCGGTGTGACCGGGAACCGCTGATACTTTTGCCTAACGCACGGTTAACGAAAATAGAGTGATTCGCCCCTTCACGAAGAAGTTCACATCCCTGTCGTTCGGGGTGTCTCACCAGGTCACGCCGTTTCACGCACTGACCGTCAGAGGTTCCCGAAACACGTCTGCACCACTTGCCGCTTCCTGGGCGAGCAATCGATTCGCCTCAAGCACCAGAGCCACTGCTTTCTGTAGATTGGTGCGCGCCTCGTCCAGAGTTTTTCCTTGAGTATTTGCGCCGGGCAGTTCCTCGACAAAAGCGATAAACCCCTCGGGCACAGGACGGAATACGGCGGCGAAGTGAAACTGCACACGCACATCATACGCTCGCGCACCGGCAGCACGGCCTCCCATTTACAATCATCTGTCCCTCCCGAGGTGAGCCCTCATGCGCCAGTCCAAGCCCAAAGTTTCGCAATCTGATTCCACGCGCTGCGTCCACGCCGGTGAAGAGCGCCATGGGCAAACCGCGCCGCTCACCACGCCCATCGAGCAGACCGCCGTCTATATCCTGCCCAACGTCGAGGCCTTGCGCCAATACGCCAAGGACAGCCGCGGCAAGTATCTCTACACGCGCTACGGCAATCCCACCGTTACTGCTGCGGAAGAGAAGATTGCGGCGCTCGAAGGGGCCGAGGCGGCGGTGGCAACCTCCAGTGGCATGGCCGCGGAGATGATTGCCGTCCTGGCCGCTTGCCAGGCGGGCGACGAGATTGTCTCCATGCTCGACATCTATGGCGGCACGGTGAAGCTCTTCGAGCAAGTACTCCCACGCTGTGGTATTAAGACAAAGTTTATCCCGTATCACGACATCAAGAATGCCGCGAGCTACTTCACGCCCAGGACGCGCCTGCTGTTTCTGGAGACGCCGACCAACCCCACGCTGCGCTGTGTCGATCTGGAGTCGCTGTGCGCGCTCGGCCGCAAGAGGGGAGCGTGCGTCCTGGTCGACAATACTTTCGCTACGCCGATTTTGCAGAAGCCGCTGGAGCTGGGCGCCGATATGGTGATTCATTCGGCTACGAAATACCTGGGCGGCCACAGCGATCTGACAGCGGGTGTGCTGGCCGGATCGAAGAAGTGGATGGCCGCGGCCCGCCAGATGATGATTCTGACCGGCGGATGTCTCGATCCCGGTTGTGCTTATCTGCTGATTCGCGGCCTTAAGACATTACACCTGCGGGTGAAGCGCGCCTGCCGCAACGCCGCCTTGATCGCCGATTCGCTTAAGCGCCATCCCAAAGTCGCGCGCGTGTATTACCCCGGCTTGCCGGAGAACGAAGGCCACGAAGCCGCGCGCAGGCAGATGAACGATTTCGGCATGATGGTTTCGTTCGATATCAAAGGGGGTGGGGCGGCAGCCGAGAAATTTATCGATAGTCTGAAGCTGTGGTACCTCGCAGCCAGCCTGGGCGGAGTAGAGTCGACAGTCTCCTATCCGGTGCTGGCGTCGCACATTGGATTGAATGCAAAACAACTGAAACTGTTGGGAGTGTCACCTGCCACGGTGCGGCTGTCGGTAGGGGTTGAGGAGTGCGACGATTTGCTGGAGGATTTAGAGCAGGCCCTGGCGCGAGCGTAACCCTTCGGAGTGCTGCACCCTGGTGTCATCCTGAGCGGAGCGCCTGCTTCTGGCGCCGGAGTCGAAGGACCCCTATAGCCCGTCAACTTTTTCCCGAAACCTGCCGAGCGTTCCCAACGTATCATCATCAGAACTTCACCTTCTTCCACGGGTTCGAATCACGCAGGTATGAAGCTTCAACGGGCTATCCAAATCGCGCTGCTGGCCGCCTCAATCCTTTGGATTGCACACGCGAACGCGGCCGTCCCCGGTGACGCCACCGCTCCGGCCACCCTGTCCCAGGATCAGATTCGCGACCTCATTCGCCGTTCCGCCGACAACGATGTCCAGAACAACAAGAAGCAGCGTGACTACACCTACGTCGAGCGGCAGGAGACGCGCAAGCTCAACGGCAAGGGCGAAGTGAAGTCCACCGAGACGGAAACCTACGACGTCATGGAAATTTACGACGAGCAGGTACAGAAACTGGTCGCCAAGAACGACAAGCCGCTTTCCGACAAGGATGCCCGCAAGGAAGACGAGAAGATCCAGAAGATCATCGACAAGCGGAAGAACGAATCCGACTCCGATCGCGAGAAGCGCCTGAAGAAAGAAGAAAAGGAGCGGGAAGACGACCGCGAGTTCGTGCGCGAAATTGCCGATGCCTACATCTTCAAGTTCGCCGGTATGGAAAAGCTGAACGGCCGCGACAACTACGTCATCGATGGCGACCCCAAGCCAGGCTACAAGCCGGTCCACAAGGATGCCGGCATCCTGACCAAGACGCGCTTCCGGGTATGGATCGACAAAGACGATGTGCAGATGAAGAAGCTGGACGTGCAGATCATCGACACCTTTTCCTGGGGTTTGTTTATCGCCCGCATCCACAAAGGTTCGCGGGTGATTGTCGAGAACACCCGGGTGAACGATGAGGTCTGGCTGCAGCAGCATATCGGGCTGAAGCTGGATGCCCGGGTGGCGCTGCTGAAGGATCTCGGCATGGAGATGGACATCAGCGACCGCGACTACAAGAAGTTCCGCACCGACACCAAGATTGTGCCTGTGGCCGATGGGCAGTAACCACGCCAGGGTTCCCCGTTCTACAACATCAGTTGGCGTAGGGCGGGCGTGGTTTCTGCCTGCAGCTGCGCCGAAAGAATGTGTAACGCGGATCAACCTGTTGTCTCCCGCCCTAGCCCGAAAGAAGGGCTAGAACGGGGCGCCCCCTCAACCTTCCCATGCGCTTGCGGTCACACTGGACTTCATCCCGTTTCGTTGACCCTGAATTTCTTCGCGTAGTAACATCAAAGCCAACCGGGTGGAACGCAGGAGAAGGCTGATAGTTGCATACGATGAGACTGCTTCGCGTTATGGTTCCGGTCGCGGTCGTGCTGTTCCTGAGCTTTTTTACAGGATGCGAGACCGACGAATCCAAAAAGCCCGCCTCGCTGCCCGCGCAAGCCACGGCTCCTGAGATTTCTTCGCCAACCACCCAGAAACCCAGCAGCCCCCAGCAGCCCAAGATCCAGGAAACACAGCAGCCTAAGTCTCAGTCCACTCCGGTCGACGCGCTGATTGCGCAGGCCGAGAAGCAGTACGCCGCCGGGCAGGCCAACTATCAGGCCGGCCACCTGGAAGCCGCCAAATCTGATTTCGACCAGGCTTTCAACACCCTGCTCTCCAGCAACCTGGACGTTCGCAACAACGAAAACCTGCAGCGCGAGTTCGACAAGGTGGTGGAGGCGGTTCACGAACTGGAGATGGCGGCCCTGAAGCAGGGCGACGGCTTCCAGGAAGAGCGCTCGGAGCCGGCGCCAATCGATGAAGCCAACGACATTACCTTCCCGGTCGATCCCAACGTCCGCGCCAAGGCCGAAGCCGAGATCAAGACCACCAAGTCCGACCTGCCGCTGGTAATGAACGACCAGGTCGCGATGTTCATCAACTATTTCTCCAGCCCACGAGGCAAGGCCACGCTGGAGCATGCCTGGGAGCGTTCCGGCCGGTACAAGGCCATGATCGAGCAGACGCTGAAGGAAGAAGGCGTGCCGCAGGACCTGATCTACCTGGCGCAGGCCGAATCCGGTTTCCAGCCGCTCGCTCTCTCCCGCGCCGGCGCGCGTGGCATGTGGCAGTTCATGGCGCAGTCCGGCCAGCTCCACGGTTTGCAGCGCAACTGGTGGGTCGACGACCGGCAGGATCCGGAGAAAGCCACGCATGCCGCGGCCCAGTATCTGAAAGAGCTCTACAACCAGTTCGGCGACTGGTATCTCGCCATGGCGGCTTACAACTCTGGCGCCGGCACCGTGCAGCACGCGGTGGAACGCACCGGCTATGCCGATTTCTGGGAGCTCTACAAGCGCGGTGTGCTCCCCCAGGAGACCCGAAACTACGTTCCCATCATCGTGGCCGTAACGATTATCGCCAAGAATCCCGAGCAGTACGGGCTCGAGCGGGTCAAGACAGACCCTCCCCCGCAACTCGACCAGGTCACCATCGCCTATCCCGTCGACCTGCGCCTGGTTGCCGAGTGCGTGGACACCTCGGTGGACTACCTGCAGGAGCTGAATCCCAGCCTGCTGCGCATGACCACTCCCAAGGACGAGACCTTCACCCTGAATCTTCCGGCCGGTTCCAAAGACAAGTACGAGACCGCGATTGCCGTCATCCCGCAGGACATGCGGACGTACTGGCGCTACCACCGGGTGGATTACGGCGACACGCTGCCCGGGCTGGCGCGCAAGTATCACACTTCGACCTCGTCCATCGAGGAGGCCAACAACCTCGCGGACGGCGATCTGAAGGCCGGAACGAAGCTGATCATTCCCATCGCGCCGGCGCGCCCAGGCGTGCAGACGGCGGCTTATTCGAAGCACCCAACGCATTACAAGGTTCGCAAGGGCGATACGGTGGCATCGGTGGCCGACGACTTTGAAGTCCCGGTGGAGAAGCTCCGGAAATGGAACCACCTGCATGGAGAGCTGGTTCCGGGCCGAACGTTGGTCATTTACAAGCCGCTGAATCCCGACAGCGCCGAGGCCGCCTCTGAGGAAAGCCAGCCGGAGCGGGCCGCCGCCACCCCCAGCAGCAAGCCTCATAGCTCGCAACCTGCCAAATATCACAAGGTTAAGAAGGGCGAGACCCTGAGCAGCATTGCCGAATCCAACCACGTTTCCGTGGCCGAGTTGAAGCGCTACAACCCCAAGCTGGAGGCCAATCTCCAGGCCGGGGATGTTCTCCTGGTCCGCAAGTAGTCTCTTCGCCGTGCGGGTTCACCAGCATTTTGCGATTGCGCCCTTCCCTTAGCCGCAATGTTCTGTTACAACAAGCGCGTCGCGGTTTTCCGCATCGTTCGCGCGGGACCGTCATCTGTAACGCTGTATTTATTCGCACGCAAGTTGTGCGATCTTTGTCTTTTGGTATAAAACCGTTTTGCCTTGCGAGCTGCCTCCGTGCACTCATACGGAGCCCGGCACCACCAGGAGGACAAGCATATGAGTTTTGACGAAACGCTCTATGGTCGTAGAGACGACGAAATGGATGACTACGGAGACGGCGCTTACGGCGAATCCCTCGACGACGAAGAATACGAAGAGGAAGAGGAAGAAGAAGAGGAACCCGAATCGGTTTCCGTAGTTGAGGAAGAGATCGTGGAAGCGGAGCCCGAGACGGAAGAAGCTGAAGCTCCTCCGGCCAAGCCTCCTGCCCCGCCTAAGAAAGCTCCACAGAAGGCAGCCAAAAAGGCAGTGCCAAAGGGGACCGCTCCGAAGAAGGCTGCCGCGCCCGCCAAGGCCGCACCTAAGAAAGCGGCCAAGAAGGCTCCTGCCAAAAAGAAGGCAGCGAAAAAAGCTGCCAAGAAGGCTCCGGTTAAAAGAGCGGCCAAGAAAGTTGTGAAGAAGGCGGCCAAGAAAGCTGCGCCCAAGAAGAAGGCCGTGAAGAAAGCTGCCAAGAAAGCCGGCGCGAAGAAAAAGGCTGCGAAGAAGGGCCGCCGCCGCTAGCTGCAAGCTCTGATGACTACGAAAGCCGCGGCCTGAACCGCGGCTTTTGTTTTGTCGAAACCCGCTTTCGCTGCGCACCTCCGCCTGCGACGCAGGTCACCGGTTCACGGGTACTATCGCACTTTCATGCGTGACGCTTCTCGCTGCGCCGATCGCCGGTCTCCATTACCGTTGAGTTGTACTCACTCATTGTCGTGCCGGCACACCATGCAGCAATCCTACCCCCCTTTGCTGCCCAGACCGGCACGGCATTTTTTTGTGTCAACGCATGCCAGCCGAATGTGTTCTATCGCTTACATTTCTCAAATCCATGAGCGATAGCAAGGGATTCTATCGCTCACCACACGGTTTCATGCTATTTAAGCTGCTGATAATAAATGGCTTGTATAAGAATGCTGTTTCGTAGAACTTCCGTACGGATCACTCAGTAGCGCGTCTACCGCTGCCCCGCCACCGTGTGGTTCATCAGGATCAGCTTTCCCCCGCTGCGCGCCAGTTGATAACTTCCGCTCTGCTGGATGTACGCCGGCACCTTATCCTCTTCCACCCACAGGAAAACGCGGTGTGGCCCGGTCCACAATTTCAGCAGCGAAGCATCGTCATCGAAGATGGCCGGAGCATCCGGGAAGAGCGATCCGTAATACATGTCGCCCTCGGTACGCGTGTTGACTACATGAATCGGTTGTCGCACGTAGAAGTTCAAGGTCGAAGCGTCTTCGTAGGTCCCATACGACACCATTACATCGCCCGGCCGGAACTCCTGTTGCACGGCATCGGCCAGCTTCTTCGACGACAGAATCGGCGAGAACCGCACCAGTCCCTGGTGTACGGCGAAGAGCACGAACACCATCATCATCGTCAGCACCCAGTTGCCCGCGATCGGGAGTTCGCGGCGGCGATATAGGAGGTTCAGTACCGATCCCACCAGCAGCGCGATGCCGAACGTCGCCAGCGGTACGCGAAACAGTCCCAGCGCGCGCGGCGTCAGGTCGAAGATGTGCCCGAAGGCCAGCGCGTACTCGTTGGGATTTTTCTTGAGCAGGTCGGCGAGGTCGCTATCGGCCGGTGTGCTGGTGCTCTGCGCCAGCAGAAACATTGCTCCGGCAAAAACCAGCACGCCAATCACGACCAGCGCGATCGAGCCGATGCGTCCGCCTCTGCGCTCGCCCGATCCCTCGGGCGAATCCGCTTCCTGTTGCAGCCAGCCGCCGATCATCAGCGCCAGCGAGGGCAGCGCCGGAATCACGTAATACTCCTGCCGTGTCGACAAGCTGAAGAACAGCAGTGTGACCGCCGCCCAGATCGCGAACAGCAGCATGGCGCGCTGCCGCCGATTCATCGCGCTGCGAATCTCACGCCAGCGATGCGGTACCTTTGCCAGCGACTGCAGCAGGAACGCCGACCACGGAAACAGCCACAGAAACATCAGTCCCCAGAACACCAGCAGCGGCACCGTGTCGTAGTCATGCGGAATGCGTTTGCCCAGGTAGCGCAGAAAATGTTCGTTGACGAAGTAGAACCAGAAGAATCCTCGCGACTGTCCGGCTGCTGGGTTGGCGAGTCCGGCGGCAATGTGCCAGGGCGCGGCAATCAGCAGCAACACCAGCGTGCTCGAGAGGGTCCGCATGCGGCGCAGATGCTTCACGTTCCCGGTGAGGATGAGATACAGTCCCGCAATCGCCGCGGGAAAGACAATCCCGATCAGCCCCTTGGTCAGCACGTTCAGCGCGGCTGCGGCGGCGAAGCCCCAGCACGACAGGCGCGATGGCGGCTCTTCCTCCAGCGTCCGCAGGAAGAAATCCAGGCCCCACGCGAGCCACAGCGCCACCAGCATGTCCGGGATAAGAATGCGCGTGAACAGGTATGGACCGATCGATACCGCGAGGATCACCGCTGCCCAGAAGCCCGCGCGTTCGCCCATGGTGCGACGCCCGAGGCTATAGGTCACCAGCAACAGCGTCAACAGTCCCAGGATCAGCGGCAGGCGGGCCGCCCAGTCGCTTACGCCGAATACCTTGAAGCTGGCCGCCATGCCCCAGTACAGCAGCGGCGCTTTCTCCAGGTAACGGATGCCGTCGATGTAGAGCGTCGTCCAGTCGTGCCGCACCACGATCTCGCGCGCGGCCTCGGCGTGCACTGAATCAGCATCGTCGAGCAGCGCCGGTGAAAATAATCCAGGGATGTAAACGATCGCCCACAACAGCACAATCCAGAGCCAGACACGAGAACGAGGGGCGCTGGATTCTTCGTAGCGTGGAGAAGCTACTTGCGGGCCAGTAGAAGAACTCATGCGAGAGCTCGATTATATGCGAACGCGGCAGAGCTTTTGTCCTGACAAGGCTTCTGTTCATCGCATGCAATCGTGACGAGCCAGGAAGGTTCCTCCTACCGCTCGGCGGAATGGAAGGCTCTTCCTGACCTACAACCGCCGCGGCTCCTGCGGACCAGGCTCGCGCACCGGAGCGTCGGGCGCGATCACCGGCTTGTCGGGCGGCTCCTGCACCGGCGGCGGAGGATCTTCGCCCGGTGGAATCGGAATCGGAGGATCTTCATCGCTGCGCATGATCATTGGATCGGCATAAGTTTGAGCTGCAATCACGGCTGTCCTTTCCATCTAGAGATGTGCATAGTCTGATGTGCGAGAGGCGCTGCTGCTACGAGCCGATGGCCTCGCCCCGGCCGCTCGTCGCTCCGGGCTTACGCGGACGTATGATCTTTGGCGCGATCCTTCCGGGAGCGGGCGGTCGTGACGTCTTCTTTGCCGGCGAAGCCCTTCCAGCTTCCGTCACCGGGTGAAGCCGCACCGGCTTGCTCTCCCTGGGCTTGCCGCGCCGCGCGGCGCTGCGGCCTCGTCCGCCTACGGCTTCCTCTACCTCGTCTGCTTTCTCGCAGGGCACGATTTCGCAGAAGTTGCTGCGCTCGCCATCCGCCGTCTGCTGCTGATAGAGAAGTGCCAGCTTGCTCTTGTCGAACCTCTGGAACCACTCCTCCCAACCGATTTCACGCAGCGATCGATCGCGGGAACCGGGAAATTCGAGGCGAACGCTCGCCGGCTTAGCAGCACTCTTGCCGGCGAGCACGGGCTTGGCGCCGCGTTCCTCCGCCCACCGGCGTATGGCCTCATGATCGGTGGTAACCCTCGACGAAGTGTTCGCTACCATAAGCTCCTCTACTCATCGTTTCAATCGGCCAGCACTTCGTTACGCCCGCCGCCGACGGGACGTGGTCCCAAGGGCCGCGAACTTACGTTGGCATCGCCGCCCACCGGGCCACGCTCAGGATGCTGATTCAGATCTCGACCTGCTGCCCGTCCCAGCGCGGTAAGGAACGAACGCGAGACCGAGGTCTCGCTCTCCTTGCCGGTAAAGCGATGCGGATCGCGGTTGCCGGTGCCGGGCATCCAACGATTCGCCACGCCCAGTATGTCCGACACGGTTCCCGGCGCGACTCCATTGGCCAACGCCATTAGCTTGGCCTGCGGCGTCAGCACAATTTCCGATGTACCGCGGGCCGCTGCATCGACAATGCGACGAGCGGCGCGATGCGCATCCATCGAGCTGAACGGCAGCGTTGCTCCGAGCGCGAACCAGCTGTACTCCTTGTGATGATCGCCCTTGAACACGGCGTTGGCATGCGAGCCGGTGCGCATCAGGCCGGGGACCACCGTGGTCACCTTGATGTGATTCTTTGCCAGCTCCGCCCGAATGCCTTCGCTGAAACCCACGGTGGCAAACTTCGCGCTGCAATACGGCACCAGGTGCGGCACAGCGACTTTGCCGCCGATGGATGCAATGTTGACGATGCGTCCGCCGCCGCGCTGCCTCATCTGCGGCAGCACAGCCATGGTGGTATAGACGGTGCCCCAGAACATGGTTCCCATCGCGTCCTGAAAATCTCCGATGGTCTGCGACTCGATGGGTCCAACGGCAATTTGCCCGGCATTATTTACCAGCACGTCGATGCGGCCGAAGCGTTCCGCCGCTTGCCGGATCAGGTTCTCGGCCTCATACTGCTGCGCGATGTCGCAGGGCAGAGCGAGCACCTCGACACGCATGGCCAGCAGGCGCTGCTCGGCTTCGTGCAGGATCTCCTGATCGCGGCCGCAGATCACGATCTTCGCTCCACGCGCGGCGAACTCCTGCGCGATGGCGAATCCCAGGCCGCGCGAGCCGCCGGTGATTACCACTACCTGTCCTGCAAACCCGGGCACCGCGCGGCTCCGTTTCCACAGCTCCCGTCCTACCATGACTGCGCCAAGACCAGCGACGGTTCCGGCGACACCAAACCCTGCCGCCGAGGCCAGCAAAGCATGTTTCAATCGCATTCATTCCCCCAACGATGGCGACTAGTATTCGTTACCTTCGCCGGCTTTCACCTGTCCGAAGTTCAGTACGGTAACAATGGTCACACCGCCGAAAACATTTCCGGCCACCGCCAGCCCCAGCCATTCCAGATAACGGGTGAAGGGCACGGCGCCGCGAATACCGCCGACATGATCTCGCCGGTATTGGCGATGCAGTGTGAGAAGTGTCCGATACCGACAGCAAACGTCAATATCCAGATGACCGCAACCTGCCCGATCGTCCAGTGACTGGCTGTCACCAGCCACGCTACCAGCGCAATAATCCAGCCGCCGATGACGCCGCTCCAGAAGATGCGCGAGCCTGAGCCCTGGACCGCGGCGATTCCCAGTTGCACCAGGATCTCGCGTACCGGCGGCCGCAACGCTTCGGTCAACACGGCGAGCGCGGAGAATGCAGTCGCTCCCAGCAAGTTGCCGATCAGCACCACGGTCCACAGGCGCGCGGTGTCGCCGAAGTGGCGATGCTCGCTCAGCAGCAGCGCCACCGGATATAACGTGTTCTCGGTAAACAGCTGCGCCCGGCCGATAATCACGGCGATAAATCCGATCGGGTACATCATGTAGGCAATGAATTCGCGGCCGGGCGTATTACCTAAAGCCGCCATGGCGGCAGCTACCCCGATACCGGTCAGGCCCATGGAGAGGCCTCCGGCAAAGCCGGAGAACGCCAGCGCATTCGGGGAGCGCCGTAGCTCCTGGTGCGCGCTGTCCTCGACCTTCTCGAAGATCTCGTGTGCGGTCCGCCGCAAGGTTTCGGTAGTTGCCATTCGTAATTCCTGCTCTGCGGGTTAGATGCCGAAAACCGGGTAGGCGGGGGCGACATTACGGAAGCGATTCATCCGCCAAACTCATCGTCACCGAGTTGTCATTTGCGTGGGGAATGGTTAAGAGAACATTGCGGGACCCCGATGGTGGGGTGACTTCAATGTCCACAGCCAGGCTGAGCCTTGACGCAAATAAAACGAGCCCAGCCGCAGCCGGGCTCGCAGGCAACGTTCACCGTCAGGCTGCTGGAGTGCCTACATTCTTCCCGCAGTACGGACACACCACGTAATCGCGCTGAATGCCGCGCCCGCAGTGCGGGCAGGCTGGCGTTACCGCGTAACCGCATTTCGGACAGTAGCGGAAATCCGCCCCCACCGCCGTGCTGCAATTAGGGCAGGGCGTCATCAGCGGCTTGCGCAGCAGGAAGTACGCCAGGAACCCGAGCGCCTTGGGGATGAAGATCACCAGCAGCGTCCACAGCAGCGAATTCATGCCGCGGCGCTTGGAGTCGACGTTCACGTAACCGATCATCAGGATGATGACGGCCAGGAACGCACCGCCCACCAGGCTGATGGCGATCAGCGCGGCCCTGGGCGGCACCTCTTTCGCGTCGACGTAGTGCGGCACCAGGACCAGCAAGGCGATCTGTACCACCACGAAGAAAATGACCGCCAACACCTTGGCAATCGGCGGAATGATTGCGATCTCGCGTTTGAATTGAGATTGTCCGTTCATTGGTTACCTCCCTCGCGTTCTCTTGCCAGTGCGGCCATGAATTTTTCCTCCAGCGCCGGACCGGGGAACGCCAACATCAGCACGGCGATAACAAGCGCCGGCAATAACAGGAAAAGCAAAATGCCGGGTTCCACGACCAGTGACGGCAAGCCGATCCTGCCGGCGACCCAGCCGCCGAACTTCCACCACAGCCACGCTGAGGTCACCGACGACAGCACGCCCAGGGTGAATGAGATTGCGATCAGCACCATGCGCGAGCGCTGCTCCTGCAGGTAAACTGCGCGGGCGTGGACGCGTTCCTGTGTCCGGGCCACCAGCGACGGAGTAGCGGTCACCGCAAATGTTCGCAATAGCTGTCCCGTGCCTGCGAAGTCCTCGGCATAGCTCGCGCACTTCGAACATTCATTCAGGTGCGCGTGCAACCAGTCGGCATCGCGGGCGGCAATGTCTTCGGTGCCCCGGCGCATGATCAACTCCAGCGCGCGTTCGTGATCGTGGTTTGTCATTGCGCGCCTCCTTTACTCGGCTCCGGTTCCGCGCCGTCCTTGCGCGGCATGGGTTGTAGCAGCGGCTTCAGCGCCATCACGCCGCGGTAAATTCTGGTCTTCACGGTCGCCAGTGGGATGTGAATCAACCTGGCAATCTCCTCCAGCTTCATCTGCTCCTGGAAGCGCAGCACCAGCACCTCGCGAAACAGCGGCGACACGCGCTCTAGGGCTTCGTCGAACCTCTGCTGTTGCTGACGCGTCGCCACCTGCTCGAACGGTGAAGGCTCGCTGGACGGCGGCTCGAAGGGCGCGCCGTCCTCGGGGTCCTGCATTTCGTCGAGCGAGGCCGGATTTCGCTTGCGCAGATAATCGATGGCGACGTTGTGGCCGATCGACATCAACCAGGTGACAAAGCGATTGCGCCCGTCGTAGAGATGCCCCTTCTCCAGCACCCGCACCCAGACCTCCTGGAACAGGTCTTCGGCGACGGCGCGATTGCCGGTGAGATGCAGCAGGTAACGCAGCAACCGGTGCTGATACTGCTCGATCAAAGCATCGAGCACATCAGGATCGCGGCGCCGGAGCCCACGTGCGATTTGGGCCTCTTCGGTCTCCATCGGAATCATCAAACTGAACGCGGAGGCGATCATACTAACGAGATATACGAGGGAAGGGGAGAAAAAGACTCAAAGGCCGCTTCTGGCTTTTAGCTCCTGGTTTTAGCGGGAGATGCGGGAAAAGTGGAAAGGTCGAAAAGCTCGAAAGCTCGACCGAGAGGGAACACATCGGCCGCGAGCAGCCGGAAGTGCCGCTGGCGAGGTCGGTTTCACGCGATGGGGAACACTATAAAGCGGATCACGGGGCGAAATATCCCGCCATATCCAGAATCAGTTGCGTTATGCCTTGCGCCCAGGCATCCGTGTTGCCATTGATATTGGGAACGATGGCCATGTTCGAGGTCACTTGCCCATCCGGTGCGTTTAGCGTCGAGACCACGGGTTGCAGTTCGCTATCGGGCCAGAGTGTCAGATACCCAAGGGGCCCAGACGGCACCACCGTTGCATTGAACACATAAGCTTGTGCGTTGCCGGGCGGCACACAGGGGCTGTCAGCAATATTCACGGTTCGCTCGCCGCTGAACGGTTGACCATTGTTGTTGCGACTGTCATAGGCACGGCACGGCGGTGAAGAATAGAACGACAGCCCGTTCAGCCCCGAGGCGGCAAAATAACCGTCGATGTCCACAATCACGTCGGCGCTGTTGCGGGTGTAAATGGAGATGTCGCCGTTGGCCGCGGCGGGTACGACTGCTGCGTTGGCGACCAGCAATGCCTTGGGATTATTCAGAGTGGAAACCGTCGGCTGTGGCTCATCGCTTGGCCACACGGTGAGATAACTCAACGGTTGACCCGCCGGATTAGGCGCCACCGTTACATTCAGCGAGTAGGCCAGCGGCTGGTTGGGCAGATTCTGCAAGCATGGACTCTTCGAAAGCACCGGCATCTCGCGCATCTCCATAGCGCCGAACGATGGCGGCCCGAGTCCTTGCGGCTGGTTCGATCCGCTGCGCGTGTCGATCACCCGGCATGGGGTTAGCGAATAGAACTGTAAGCTGCCTTGCGTCGGCGGAACAAAGTAGCCATCAATGTCGAGAATGACGTCAGTCGTGTCAGTCGCGTATACGCTCACTGCACGATTGCCGCCGGCCGCCACGATCGCAGCATTGGCTTTGACCCTGCCATCCTGCGAGTTCATGAGCGAGACTGAAGGTTGACTCGCGCCGGTAGGCCAGATCGTCAGATATCGCAGATGTCCCTGCGGCACCACCGTAACATTCAACGAATACGCAGAGGCGGTGGAAAGATTGGCGCAGCCGTTCGCTTGCGCCAGCTGCGGAAGCTCGAAGCTCTGATAGGTTCCACCCAGGATCGGACCGTTACCTCCGGACTGTCGAGTGTCCAGCAGCCGGCAAGGCGGAACTGCAACGAATTGGAGCGGAGGGAGAGCGGGTCCAGACATGGTGAAGACCGTGCCATACGGGCCATTCGCGCCACCTTCCTCCGTCGTCCCATAGAAGTTTCCATTGCTGCCTTGCACCAGGCCTGCGTGGGGATAAGTGCCGTCGCTGCAATTGGGCTCGGAGCAAAAACTGTAAAGCGTCGTAAAAATTCCGCCTGGGGTGATTTTGAAAGCGGTTCCGCCCCCATGAGCTCCGGTAAACGAAGTTGTTCCGTAGAAGTTGCCATCGCTGGCTTGCACTAAGTAGCCGACGGAAGTGGAGCCGTCAGTCAGAGGGTTGAGGCTGTATAGCGTAGTCAGCGCGCCGCTCGGGGTGATTTCGAAGATCGTACCGCCATCGTTTGCGCCATAATCGCTGGTCGTGCCGTACAGGTTCCCATCCGTAGCCTGCACCAGTCCGGCTTGCGGAGTTCCGCCGTCAGCGCGCTGGTCCAACGAGCAAAAGCTGTAGAGCGTGGTCAGCGTGCCGCTGGAGGTGATCTTGAAAACTGTGCCGCAGTTGTTTGCCCCGCCACCTAGAGCCGTCCCATAGAAGTCTCCGTTGGTAGCCTGCACCAGTCCAGCGTGGGGCTGGTTGCCGTCGGTGCAGTTCGCTTGCGAACAGAAACTGTATAGCGTGGTCAGGCTTCCAGTTGGAGTGATCTTGAAGACCGTCCCGTCGAGGTTAGGACCGCCTCCGTAGCTGGTGGTTCCGTAGAAATTCCCGTCGCTTCCCTGCACCAACCCTGCCAGAGGCGCGCCGCCATCCGTGCAGCCTGTTTGCAGGCAAAACCGGTAAAGCGTGGTGAGCGTGCCGTCGGGGGTGATTTTGAAGACGGTGCCACCACCGCCTGAGCCCTGGTCAGACCCGCCAGCCGATGTTGTTCCATAGAAATTGCCGTCGGTGCCTTGGACGAGTCCAGCCTCGGGAAGGACACCGTCAAGGCAAGGATGTTGTGCGCAAAAGCTGTACAGAGTAGTTAGCGCGCCGCTTGGAGTAATTCTGAATATCGAGCCGAGGCCACCGGAGCCGCCGGTGCTGGTTGTTCCATAGAAATTGCCGTCGGCGCCTTGCACCAGGGGCGCTTCTGGCTCTGAACCATTGCTCTGATCGAAGCTTGCCAAAGTGCTAAGCACTTGGGCAGATGAGGTAACTGCCAGCGCGATGCAGAACAATACAACCGTCCCGAAGGGCGGGCGGCGCAAGGCTAAGTTCAAGACTACCTCCGATGGAAGGTGTGGCATGCGGCTCGTTTCAGCAGCCGTCGCAACCCAGGCGCGTAACCAGTGTAGCTGCTGTGAACAGCGATATCGCAAGTGATCGCAAAGCGGGCAGCCTCACGATTGCCTGTGAAGGGTCTCTCGCCAACTGGCAAACACCGGCCGGCTTTCCAAAAATGCAACTTGCCGGCTTCCCTTCACGCGGGATCGTGCCACCCGCCAATGTCCGCCGCCAGTTCACGCGAGTCCGGCGGACCCCACGTGCCCGGCTGATACAGCTCCGTCGGGCAGCACTCGCCAAGGATCGGGTCGACGATCGCCCAGGCCGCTTCCACCGCGTCCTGCCGCACAAACAGTAGCGGATCCCCCTTCATCGCGTCGGTCAGCAGGCGCTGATACGCGTCCATCTCATCGTTGCTGGTGTACTTCACCGCCGACAGCTCAACCGGCATGGGAACCATCAGCGGGCCGGGCCGCTTCACGCGCCCACCCAGGCTAAGCTCGATATCGGGACCGAGCCGGAAGCGAAAATAATTTCGCCCATCGCCGCCCATCTTGCTGAGCGGCGCCTTGCGCAGCTTCACGAAGACCTCGGTCGCGGTGACCGGCAGGCGCTTGCCCGCGCGGATAAGAAACGGCACGCCCGCCCAACGCCACGAATCGACCTCCAGGCGCAACGCCGCGAAGGTCTCCACATCCGAGTGCGGCGAAACTCCCGGCTCCTCGCGATAGCCCTCGAACTGTCCGCGCACAATGTTCGCGGGACTGAGCGGTGGAATGGTGCGGAAAATCTTTACCTGCTCGTCGCGCACGGAATCCACGTACATCATGGTCGGCGGCTCCATGGCCAGGAACGCGACGACCTGCAGCATGTGGTTCTGGACCACGTCGCGGATCGCGCCCGCCTCTTCGTAGAATTTGCCACGACCCTCCACGCCAAACGATTCGGCCATGGTGATCTGCACGCTGTGTACGTAGTTGCGGTTCCAGATGGGCTCCAGAAAGCTGTTGGCGAAGCGGAAGATCAGCAGGTTCTCCACCGCTTCCTTGCCCAGGTAGTGATCGATGCGGAAGATGTTTTCTTCCGGAAACGCCAGGTGCAGTGTGTCATTCAATTTGCGCGCAGTGACCAGGTCGCGGCCAAACGGTTTTTCCAGGATGACGCGCGCATTTTTTGCGCTGCCAGACTTCTCCAATCCTTTGACGACTACTGGGAACATGCTGGGCGGAATGGCCAGATAGTGCGTCGGCAGTTGCACGTTCGCGGCAGCCAACTTGTCGTGCAGCGTTTGGTAAGTTTTATCGTCCTTGTAGTCTCCGTCGACGTAATCCATGAGCTCGCAGAGACGGCCGAAGGACTCGTCGTCGACTCCGCCACCGTGTTTGGTGATGCTGTCACGCGCCCGCTCGCGTAGTTGCTCCACGGTCCAGCCGGATTTCGCCACGCCTATGATGGGGACGTTGAGCGTGTTGTGCCGAACCATCTCCTGCAAAGCGGGAAAGATCTTCTTGTATGCCAGGTCGCCGGTAGCGCCGAAGAACACGAATGCATCCGAGTGAGCTGCCATCATCCCTCTGAGTTGTCGATATGCGGACCGCGACGCGCATGTTCCACGGGTGCATGGGCGCCCCATCCTTCTCGCCTTCCTTTGGCGAGAGGGTGGGTAGACCCCAGGAATCTGCCGAATCAGTTTATCTGTATGGCGGCTGGAACGGTAGTCGAGAGCTCGTGAATAAGCTGTAAACGCCCGCCGCCGCAATCCGCGCCTGTTTCTGGATCAGCTTTTTTCTCCTGTACCATGGAACAGGTAACGATGAATCCCCGCACTCCTATTCTGAACTTCAGCGAGCGTGTGCTCGAATTCGATCAGCTGCGGCAATTGCTGGCGGCGTACACTTCTTCGCCGCTGGGACGCGAGCGCATCGCGCAACTTACGCCCTCCCGCGACCGCCAGTGGATCGAGTGGCAACAGCAGCTTACGGGAGAGCTGCGCGGATACTTGCGCTCCGGCGGGCGTTTCGACTTTCACGGACTGCTCGATCCAACCCAGCTGATCAACAAGTCGCGTATCAGCGGTGTCGCCCTCGACGTCCTGGAGATCCGCGATCTGCTGCTGGTCGCCGACCGCGCCTCCGAGTGGCGCGAGATTGCTCTGCATCCGACCGCGAACGTTGCCGAACATTGGCAGGCGGTGCGTGAACTCTCCGAGAGCATTGCGGATTTCTCCGGGCTGCTGCGCTACTTCGGCAACAAGATTCTTCCCGACGGCACGCTCGACGACAAAGCCTCGCCGGAGCTGTCGCGCATTCGCCGCGACATCGAGAAACAAAAACGTTCCATCCAGGAATCGCTGCGCGGTTACTTGCGGCGGCTCTCCGAAGGCGGCGCGGTGCAGGAAGAGCTGGTCACCATTCGCGGCGATCGCTTCGTCATTCCCGTAAAGGTGGAGCAGCGCCGGCGCGTGCAGGGCGTCGCCCACGGAGCCTCGTCCAGCGGGCAGACGGTTTTCATCGAGCCGCTGGAGACGATCGAGCAAAACAACGACCTGGTGCGGCTCCTGGAAGATGAGCAGGCCGAGATCCACCGCATTCTGCTGGAGATGACCGCGCGCTTAGGCGAGAACGCTGACGCACTGCTGGCAGCGGTAGAAACTCTGGCGGAGCTGGAGCAGCAATTCGCCAAGGCGCGCTTCGCCGAAGAGTTTGATTGCGTCGCGGTGAAGCTGCTGGCCGATGAGCCGGCGGAAACAGCAGCGGCAGGCGGCGCTCTGGCACTGCGCAACGCGCGGCATCCGCTGCTGGAGCGCAATTTGAAGCCGAAGGGCGTCGTCGTAGTGCCCATCACGGTGGAGCTCGACGGCCAGCACCGCCAGGTCATCATCAGCGGCCCGAACACCGGCGGCAAAACCGTTGCCCTGAAGACCATCGGAATGCTGGCGCTGATGGCGCAGGCGGGCGTGCCGGTTCCGGCCGAGCGCGCCGAGCTGCCGATCTTCGATGGCGTCTTCGCCGACATTGGCGACTACCAGTCGATCGAGCAGAACCTCTCCACGTTTTCCGCGCACGTCACCAACATCGACTACATCTCGCACCAGGCGACCGCGCACTCGCTGGTGCTGCTGGACGAGTTGGGATCGGCCACCGACCCGGAAGAAGGTGCGGCGCTGGCGGTTTCCATCGCTGATTATTTCCGGCAGACGGCCTGCATCAGCGTGATCTCGACGCACCACACCGCGCTGAAGGTCTATGCCGCCAACACAGAGGGAGTGCTGAATGCCGCCGTGGGCTTCGACGAGAACACCCTGGCTCCCACCTACGAGCTGCGCATCGGCGTGCCCGGCGCCTCGGCCGGCATCAATATCGCGCAGAAACTCGGCCTGAACTCCCACATTGTAGGAGCTGCACGAGAGCGCCTGACCTCGCAAACGCAGGACGTGTCCCGCTTCCTCGACCGGCTGCACACCGAGCTCCGGCAGCTCGATACCGAGCGAGCGGAATTGCGCGGGCGCGAGCAGGAAGTGGCGCGGCAGAAGCAGCACCTGGAGCTCGAAGGCCGCAAGGAGCAGCGCGAGAAGCTGCGCGAGTTGGAGAAGAAGGTCGACAGCCTGCTGCACGAGTTCGAATATCGCGTGCGCGAGACGGTGAACGCGGTGCAGGATCGCGCGCAGGCGCAGAAACTGTCGAAGGACGCCGAGCGCCGCATCGCCAAGATGCGCCGCGAATTCCGCGAGCAATTCGACTCTACCGTCGTGGCGCACAGCACCGGGGCCGACCGCGGCGATCCCAACGCGCAGCAGCACATCGTCAAGCAAGTGTCGGTCGGCGACACCGTGCGCCTGCGCTCGCTCGGCCGCGATGGCCGTGTGCTGCGCTACTTCGACGATGACAGCTTCGAGATCGCTGTTGGACCGATGAAGATGAAGGTCGCGCGTGACGATATCGCTAACGTGGTCGCGCAAGCTGGCGGAAATCCGGTGCAGGCCGCGCGCTCCAAGGGCATTAGTGTTTCGCTGGCCCGCGAGGACGACAGCGTGCCCACCGAGATCAACGTCATCGGACAGACGGTGGACGAAGCCACCCAGGCGGTCGAGAAGTTCGTCGATCGCGCCTTCCTGGCTGGAGCGGTGCGTTTACGCGTGGTGCATGGCAGCGGCATGGGAATTCTGCGCAAGGCGCTGCGGCAGTTCTTGAAAACTCATCCCCACGTCGCCACGGTCAGCGAGCCTCCGCAAAATGAGGGTGGCGGAGGCGCGACGGTGGTTGAGCTGAGATCGTAACTCTACGTAATTTTCTTTCCCGACACAAAAAGATTGCCGCCGATGGAAAACCGCAAGGGTTTCTCCACCGCCTTGGTAATCCCGATACGCGGGGTGGCGACGATGCGCTCCGGGCGAAAGCCCTCATCGGCCAGCCACAAGTCCGACTTCTTCGTGGTGAGGTCCTTGTTGTTGTCGCGTTCCCGGGTGATGCCCAGCGCCTCAGCCATGCGGCCCGGGCCGCTGGAAATCAGCCGCAGCTGCGTCGCTCGGGGAGATGGCAGCAGATCGATAGCACGCTCCCGCGCCATGGCTTCAAGGCCGAAGACCGGCTCGAGGGCGCGAAAGAGCACGCCTCCACCATGGCCCTCCGGCGTGCACGAAACGTTCAGACAGTAGTGATTGCCGTAGATGAAGTAGACATACGCGCGTCCGGGCGGCCCGAAGAGCACGAAGTTGCGCGCGGTCTGTCCGGCGAAGGCATGTGCCGCGGGATCATCTTCGCCCAGGTAGGCTTCCACTTCCACCACCCGGCCTGCCAGCAGAGTACGGCCCTCGCGCCGTATGAGGAGTTTGCCGAGCAGTCCACGCGCCACGCTGACGACATCGCGATTGAAGAAGCCGCGACCGAGAGCCGGCGCAGCGCGCAGCTCCGCAGCCGTCACAGTTGCAGAGTTGCTGAACTTTGAGTTGGCAGGTGGGCGTGGCATCGGGCTCAGCTCTTCACCGCAACCATGCGCAACCGCGTGTGATCGAGGATCCAGACGCCATCATGCCACAACGTAGGACGCGCGAATTCTTGCCAGCGCCGGCTTAACTCTTCGCGTTCCTTGTCAGCAACGGCCGAGAGCGCGAAGCCACCGAACATCTCGATCCAGTACGCGAATCCCGCTTCTCCGTTATCCAGCCTGGTCGGCCGATCGATATGCGCGGCCAACTTGATTTCGAAGCCCTGCGATTCAAGCTGCGGCGCGTATTCACCAATCGAGGGGAAGTACCAGGGAATGCGGCTCTCGGGATCGTGCACCCCAAGCGCCCGCATGGCTTCGCATCCGGCCGCCATGGTCTGCCGCAGATTGCGCTGCCCGCCCATCTCGAAAACGAACCGGCCGCCCGGCTTAAGCGCACGCGCGATGGAAGCGATGGCCGCGCTTTGATCGCGAATCCAGTGCAGCGCGGCATTCGACAGTACGGCGTCGAATTCGTTGGCGAAGGGCAGCGCGGTGGCGTCGGCTACCTCGAAGCGCATCCGCGGAAAGTTCTTACGTGCCGTAGCGATCATCTCCGGCGACGCGTCGATGCCCGTCACCTCGGCGCCGCACTGCGCAACTTCCGACGTCAGCTGGCCGCTGCCGCAGCCCACGTCCAGAATCCGCTCGCCCGCCTTCGCATCCAGCAAGCCCAGCAGGTCGCGTCCGTAATTCCACACGTAGGAGTGGCTGGACTGATAGAGTTCGGAATTCCAACGTTTGGGCTGAGAGCTCATCGGAAAATTGTAATGGCAGCCGGCTAATTGTCGGAGATGCCGGCCTCGCGCGCGCGAAACTGCCAGTAGTCGCCGGCCGTCTCGCTCAAGTCGCCGGAAGCCTTCTCGCCGCGAAAGACCCGGGAGACGCCGCGGACGATGCGCCGCATGGGAAGCTCGCCGCCGTCGGTGAGAAACAGCTCGCCAACTTTATTTGTGCGATAGAACCAGCGCTTCAGCAGAGCCAGCTGTTCCATCCACTCCAGCGCGCTGCGCAGCTTTGGCGGCTCGACGGCCGCCAGCGCCAGGGTGATGCGCGACTCCATCGATTGCGGCTTCGAGCCGACCTGCGAAGCTTCCGCCTGCTTGCCAAAATCGAGCAGCACGGGATCGCAGATTCGTCCGCCGGCGATTTTGAACAGCGTGACCGAATCGCGCTGCGCCGCCGGCTGAATCATTACACCGTTCAGTTCGTCGATGCGACGCACAATCTCCGGCAACTGCGACGCCACCGCTTTCACCTTCTCGAAGCGCGCATGCAAAGCGGCGGCGCCTTCGAAGTCCAGCTTCGCCGACGCGTCGTCGCGCTGGCGTTCGATCTCGCGCAGCAGCGACCGGCCGGCGCTCTCCAGGAATTCCTGCACGCGTGCCACCTCGGCCGCGTACTCTTCGTCGGTGCAGCCCTTGAAGCAGGGCGCCAAGCACATCTTCATCTCGGAATAAATGCAGCCGGGGAAAGCAGGATCGGGATTCAGCTCGTCGACGCAGCGGCGCATCTTGAACAAGTCGAGCGCGTCGTTGGCAAACTTCTCAGCCGCGATGCGCGTGGCGAACGGTCCGAAATATTGCGCACCGCCTTTCAGCCTGGCGATGCGAGTCGTCACCGTCGCGCGCGGGTAAGCATTGTCGAGGATGAGTTTCATCAGCGGCGCAAAACGGAAGCGCAGGCGCTGGTCGTAGCTCTTGGGGAATTCGCGGCGCAGCGTCTGATAGAGCACGAACCCGGCTTCGAAGTCCGAGCCCGCCGGGGCCCATTCCACCGACCGCAGGCGATCGCGCAGGCTCAGCTTGCGCGTGTGTCCTTCGATGGCGCCCAGCAACCGTTGCAGGCGGCGGCGCAGGTTCGACGTCTTGCCGACGTACGGCTCGCTGCCCTCGTCGCCGCGAAGCACGAACACCGCGGTGCTCGCCGAAGCGGCGGCAAACAGCTCGGCATCGCGATCGGGTAAGAATTCCAGGCGCATCCAGGACACGGGACGATTTTAGTGTAAGCGAGGGGGTTAGGGGTCAGGGGATAGGGAGCAGGTAGGATATCTACGATTTAGATTTCTTTGTCCGAAAAGACAACTTGACTGATCCAGCGAAAACCCCAGGTCTCGAACATCGCGAAACCCGGGGGTACTCGGATTTTCGTGGCACCGCGGATCGTTTAGTAGTGGCCGCGGTCCACATAGGCTGTTTGATTCGGCGCAGCCCACCGTTTCCTGGCCCTAACCCCAAGCCCCTAATCCCTGTCTTTACTATTCCGCAGCGACAGCTTGCTGGAGGCATGGATGCGCTGAAATTGCGCGCGCTTGGAGTGCTCGCGATAATCGGGGCCTTCGATCTCGACCTTTCTGCACATCTCGTGCAGGCGTGAACGCATGCGCTCGCCGATGCGATCGCCCAGGGTCTCGCGGCGGGCGGCGCGGTCGGCGGCGGAGCGGCTGCTTAGGTTGTCGACTTCCGGCTTGTCCTGCTCGGGCCGGTCGGGAAAGTTGGTGGTGATGATGGTCGTCTTGTTCTCGTTGTAGCGGCTGTTGAGAATGTAATTGACCGTGTCGAAGACCCACTCGGTGCTGCGCACCGCGCCCAACTCGTCGAGCACCAGCACCTCGGAGTCGAAGACCGGGCGCAGGATCTCCATCTCGGTGGCCTGCACGGAAGAGTTGTAAGAGTTCTGGATCGACTTCAGCAGTTCGCGATAGTCGCAGAACAGGCAGTGAATCCCTTTCTCGCGGATCAGCGCCTTCAGAATGCCCACCGACAGATGCGTCTTGCCGACCCCGACCGTGCCGACGAAGAGCAGCCCCGTCTTTTCGTTGGGATAGTTCTCAACGAAGCGCCCGGCCAGCCACTTCGCGTGTCCCAGGCTTTTCTGGTCGGTGTAGTTCGGATCGCACTCGAAGTTGCCGATCTCGCAATGCTCGTAGCGCGCGGGGATGTGCGCGGCTTCCAGCAGGCGGTCGGCGCGGCCTTTCACGCGGCATTCGCAGCGGACGGCTTCACGCTCCTTACCGTTCGCAACGGTCTGCCATCCGGTGCCGCCGCAGAGCGGACATGTGTCGGGTGCTGTGCTCACGTTGTCTCTGAATCTAACGTGCGCTGCTGGTGATGTGCAACGGGTGAACGGCGCAATTCACAAAGCAAACGTTGGAAAGTTGTGCTGGGCTGTGCAAATCGAGGCAGATATCTAGCGAGAAGCCACCAAGGGCAATCAGGGGGCTATAGCGGTCCTTCGACTGCGCGTCCGCCCGACCCGCAAAGGCGGCGGGTCGGAAAAGCGTTTGCGGACGCTGCGCTCAGGATGACGCCGTAGGTGAGGGATGTTGCTTCTCCAATGTCACCATGGCAGGACGTCATCTCTATTTTCTATTGGTGAATGTCGTACACATAATCGTGCGTCGCCAGCGCGGCTGCTTTCATCTTGCCCGTCTCCACTCGCTTCACAATTTCCTCGCGCGAAAGATCGAAGACCGCATCCAGAATCTGCCCGCGCTCATCCTCGCTCGCCTGCGCCAGCACAAACAGCAGGCGCGCGCTGTGCTGGAGGTATCGAGGCGAGAGCAGTTGCCGCCGCAGCAACTCCATGATCAGCGGCGCTTTACTGCGGTCGAAGCGTCCCGGATCGCCCGTGCGGTCCAGTTCCGCGAAGAACTCGGCTGTCCACTCGTTGTGGTAATCCCACATCTTCTGGAAGAGCTCCGGCGTGAAGTGGCTGCCGGCCTTCACCTGCTCATCACTCGGCGCCAGTACCACGCCGTCTTCCGTCCGCGCGGCTCGCTGGAAATATCCGTCCTTGGTGATGGCCGCCTGATGGCGCACCACGGTCCACAGCCACGAAACGTCGATGCGGTAGGTGGCGAGGTCGTTCATGAAACGCTGCTTCAGTTCGTAGTCGTCGATAGCGGCGGCGAAGTTGCCGTTGAGAATCTGGAAGCCATAATTCGCCGCCATGTAGAACGCGTGCTGAATGTGCTCGATGGTGACTTCACCCTTGGGCACGTCGTAAATAGCATCCCACAATGTGGGATTCAGCAGCTTCTCCGGCGTGTCGACTGCGTTTTTGCGCAGAACATACGGCGTGATCTTGGCCGCCGAATTCAGCAGCCCGCGCGACTCCAGCAACGCGCGTTCGGAATCAGTCAGTCCGCTCGTGGCCGTTGGAACCGCTTTGCCGTTCGCGTCGACGGTCTCGCGCGGCGCATCCAGGACCGCCTGCAGTTCTTCGAGCCCAACCTGCAGCGGCCCATTGCCCGCGGCCACATACGCCGGCTCCGGGCTGGCCACCCAGCTCTGCCGATAGCAGTCATAGAGCTTGCCCTTAACGCGTCCTGCGAGAATGTCAGCCAAAACAAAATGCTGCTCGCCCGTTTCCTCCGGAACGAATATCAGCCCCAGCAGCCGCTCGCGCAGCTTATCGATCACGACCGCGCGCATCGCGACGGGGTTGTAGCGCGAACGTCCATAGGCATCGTTCGCCTGGTACATCATCACCGCCGCCATCCCGCCGATGGGCGCGCCCTGCGTCAACTCGCCGTGTTTCATCGCCGCCATCAGGATGGTCTGCGCGTTGTAGCGCTGGTAGGCAATCATGTTGGGCGCCGCCATGCCGACCGTCTGCGGATCGGGAAAGACTCCCTTTGGATCGTCCTTCCACATTTCGATCAGGCTGCCAAGATAATCCCAGCGGCCGACGTTGGTGCCCAGCAGGCGACGCCGGAAGGTCCACGCGATCGCCGGCAGGTAGCGGCCGCCGTTTCCCTCTTCGTACAGGATCTTGATCTTGAAGGTGCCGGCGGGCACGCCGATGATGTTTTCCACCCGCGCCAGCAGCTTCTCCACGATGAGGGCCTCGCGCGGGCTCTGCATCTTGGGGATGTAGAAATAAATGCCGGTGCCCAGGCGCCTCAGCGCGTCGAAATTGTTGAGCACCCAAATTGCGACCAGCGCCACGATGCCGGGGACGGGCCGGCCGTCAACCGTGAAGTGTTCGTAGACGATATGAATGCTGGGAGGACGCACCAGTCGCGTCGGCCACTTCGCGGGCTCACGATCAATTTTGTACGAACGCGTCTTGCCCTTCTTTACCACATCGTAGGACTTCGTCGACCAGGCGCCTGCGAAGATCTGTTTCGCATTTCGCAGTGCTGCGAACGTGGCGACCGGCTGCTTGTTGCCGGCGCCGGCGGGCTGGAAGTGCGCGGGCGAGGCGTCTTCGAAGTCCGGCATGTTCATGGGCGCGGCGCTGTTCAGCGCGTTGAAGGCCATGTCCAGCGGATGCCACGGGCCCGTCAGCTCCAGCCCGGGATTCTTCAGTGGATGAACGTCGGCGGGAACGGGCACCTCGTCGTTCAGTCGCCAGGACCATTCGCTTTTGCGATCGAGAAAGTTGTCGATCGTCCCTTGGACGATCTGGCGAAAGGTCCAGGGACGCTCCGCTGATCGGGATCTTCGAACGACTCCTCCCACTTGGGCCAGGCATACTTGGTGCGCGCCGGCTCGGAGCTTTCCAGCTGCGTGCGGCGGGCATTCAGGGCCTCGGCAATGGCCGGACGCAGCTCGCGCGTGAGCGTCGCAATCGTCTCTTCAACGTTGACCTCCCGGCCATTCACCTTCTTGATGCCGAACAGCTCTGAGAATTGCTGGAGAATATCTTCGCGGATCATGGGCCCTCCGATGTGGTTACTAAAGGAACTCTCGTGTGAATTCTCGAATGAAGATGGTGCCTCCGATGCGAGGCAGATCAATTGTAAACGCCGGGTATTCTAGAATGTGAGTGGATCAGGCCATGCCTTCGAAGCCTCGCAAGCCGAAGCCGTTTCGCGCCGCCTCTGCGGTGAAGGCCGCAGCTCGCGCCACCCTGGGCACGCCTCCGCCTACTCGCGCCGAACCCGCGGAGAAGAAGCGCAAGGGCAAGCCGGAAAAGCATAAGCCCACGCTATCGAAGCTGCTGAATGAGGGTGAATAGCTCCGGGTCTAACGGATGCTGACTACTGACTACTGGCTACTGACAACTGCCTCTAAAAGTTCGGCCGCTCCAGTGGCGGCTGCCACGCCAGGAAGTCCTGTCGCATGCGCTCCGCATAGCTTTGCAGCAACTCCTGCACCCGCGCCGGATTCGGCGAGCGCACGATCAGCCCCACGTGATGCTTCTTCTCGTTCATGCGCCAGACGATTTCCGGATCGTTATACGCGGACGTGTCCGGACGCTCCTGCTTGGCCAGCGAGACCAGCAGTCCGGCCGCATCCTTCTTCGGCTGGGGCGCCTTGTACGGAGCTTTGCCTCCCGCGATCTCCAGCTTCGCCCACTCTGCCCACATGTTGATGCCGGTCGCCGCCTCGATCAGGTCGACGATATGCGCGCCGCCCACGCGCGCCGAAGTTTCCAGGAAGTACAGTTTGCCGTCATCGCGGCCGCGAATGAATTCGCTATGGGCAACGCCGCGCAGCAGGCCGAACGCCGTCATGGTCTTCTCGTTCATGTCGATCAGCGGCTGCGCTTCCTTCGAACCCAGCGGCAAGCGTGCGCGTGGTGAAGATGTCGCCTTCCTGCGAGACATCCATCGGAGGCCGCCCGTACTGGCTGGCGACGGAGAACAGCATCTCACGCTCGTAAAAGATCGAATCGACGTGGAAGATGTCGCCGGGCACGTACTGCTCCAGCAGGTAGAACGATTGCTGTCGCCGAGCAGCTCAAGCGCCGCCCAGAATTCGTCAGAGTTGTGAATTTTCTTGATGCCCATAGAGCCGGCCAGCGAACGCGGCTTCAGCACCCAGGGCGGCGGTACGCGCTGCATGAACTCGCGCAAGCGCTTGTAGTTCAGCACGTGAATGAACTCGGGCACCAGCAGGCCTTCGTCACGCGCCTTGGTGCGCATGGCCAGCTTGTCGCGGAAGTAGCGCGCCGTGGTGTCGCCCATGCCGGGTGTGCGCAGATGCTCGCGCAGAGTCGCCGCAGTCTCTACGTCAAAGTCGTCGAGCGCGACGATGCGGTCGATGGTTTCGTTACGCGCCATGAAGCTCACGCCCAGCAGCGCGTCTTCCAGCTTCCACTCTTTCTGCACGTCGGGCATGTAGAAGGTTTCGTCGATGCTCTCGCGCGGCCAGTTTTCGTCCTTGATGCTGTGCGAGGTGAGCAGCAGCGTGCGGCAGCCCTGGCGATGACATTCGCGGATAAAGTCGGTGCCCTTGTAAGTAGCTGGCCAGGCAGAGGACGGTGAGCGGACGATTTTCCGGCGACGGTGCTGAGGACGCATGCGCGTCTCCCGAGGCAGCAGCCTTGGTTCAGACGCAACACTATAGCAGGCGCAGCGCTCCAAAACCGAAACGGCGCCCCGCAATTCCGGGACGCCGCTTCCTCCTTACAACCTCGATCTGCGTTTAGAACTGCGTTGCCGGCATCACTGCCGTTCCCTCGATCTGCACCGATTGCAGCTGCGACGGGTCGAGACCCAGCGCGTGAAGCACGGTGGGGGCCACCTGCATGGTTTCCACCGCCGTGTTGACGGTGCTGGGCGTGAAGCTTGGGTTAGAGAGCAGCATGATCACGTTGGTATCGTCATGCGAGAAGCCTCCGTGCTCGGAGAGCTTCGCGCTGCTGCCCGTGTACACCACGCCATAGTTCGGTGTGATCGAGGATGTCCGGGGTCCGCGGGTCGCCGTTCGGAGGAAGTCCCGGCGCATTGAACATGGTCGTGATCGACGGCCCGTAGAACATCTCGCCCAGTCCCGCCTGGGTCGCACTCTGCTGAATGATCGAAACGGCGTTTGCAGTCTGCGAGGCAGAAGTCAGCCACAGCATCGAAATGTCGTCCTCCGTAGGGCCAATGCCGGTGGGGTTCAGCGGCGACTCCGACCAGGGCAGCAACGATGCCACCAGGTTCGCCGGTGACGTGCCGTTGTTGTGATTCGGTCCCGGGATAGGGAAGAAGCGATTCGGATCGATGGGTGACTGGCCGTGCTTGGCGGTGATGATGATGAGCGTGGAGTCGAGCAGCCCTTTGCTGCTGAGCTCGGAGATCCACTCACCGACTGCGGCGTCCACAAACTGGATTTCGCTGAGCAGTCCCGCGGTCGGCGTCCCGGCGGCGTCAACGTATCCGCCCGTGCCAACGTTGGCCTCGATCAGTTTTTCGCCGACGCTCACGGCCTGAAAGTTCATGCCAAACAGCGTCGGTACGGGAGCACTGCCTTGTCCGTTGTGCGTCTTGCCGTCGATCTGGTTGAGGATGGCGTTCACCTTCAACGTGTCGTAGCACTGAATGTTCTGGAAGCTGTTGGTCCAGGCGCCAAGCTGCGAGGGATCGGGAATTGGACTGCACGGCAATCCGGTCGGAGTGACGACACCGGGCAGCGCGACCACGGTCGAGTTGATCTCAGGGGAGTAATAATCGTCGACGTTGCTTCCGTCGCCGGGCCCGGAGACCGACGAGTAGGAGGGATGCTTGTCTGACCACGCGGTGTAGCCGCCGGCGCCGTGGACCACGCCGAAAATGGTGTTCGTGCGCACAAAGTTCCACGGGTACACCGGCGCACAACCACGCTTGGGATCGCGCTCCAGCCGGTCGGCATCGATGGAGGCGATTCCGCCGTCGCCGGACGCCGCGCCGCCATTGAGTTGCGTCTGATCGATGTCGATGCCTTCGTCAAATTCGGTGGTGGTTCCAGTGCTGGTCGAAAGTCCGCAGGGGCCTCCCGCGAGCCCGTTGCCGGTGGTGACCTTCGGCGGCGCCAGCGAGCGGTCATAGGCCACATCGTAGAAGGCGCCCACGCTGCGCGGCGAGCCGCCACTGACCAGCGCCATTAAGCCCGGGAAGGAGTCGGACGGCTTCGAGGTGGAAGCGTTCAAGTACGTGGTTCCGGTTGCGCCTAGCGAGGCCAGGTTCGGACAATACGGAGCGCCGCCGTTCACCCCGGCCACGCCCTTGGCGCAATTGACGAAATCCAGCGAGTGCATGCCGTCAATGCTGATCAGTAAGACCCGATCAATGATGTTGTGGGGAGTATGCAGGTTTTTGGAAGGGTTGGCGGCGGATAGCTCCAGCGGAGCTGTCGCAATCGCTAACGCCAGTAAAGAAGCGAGCAGGGACTTCATCGAACTGCCTCCTGTTAGGTGCTAATCAAGAGGACTTTAGCGGTACTAGCGGGATCGTTGGTGAACTGCGAGTGAAATCTTGATGAAAGCAAGATGGCAGGAAAATTACATGAATCCCGGATGAACAGAATTGGCAGTACTCCCACAATGAGGCAGTACGACGTTGAGAGATATAGCTGGCCGGCGACTCTCAACCGACGCTAGGCTCTCTTCTGCCCGGTTTGGTGCTGCTCCTCTTCCAGATCGATTGGCCGAAAGAGATCGAGCACCACGAACGCGATCAGCACCACGACTGGAACATACAAAGCCCGCAGTTCCCAGCGCAATTTCAGCGCAGTTCCGAAGGCCGCGCCAACCACATAGCAGCTCCAGGTTGAGCCCAGCATCGCGCCTTCCTGCACATCCGGCTGGGCGGCGGCGTGGCGCGCCATGCCTGAAGCACCGAACTGGCGCAGATGATCGTAGGCCCAGAACAGCACGCGCGTGAACGATTCGGTCAGCTTGGTGAGCGTGCCGGTGACAAACGTCGTGTAAACGGTGAGCGGGCCGATGTGCGTCAACGTAGCCGTCTGCACGCCCATGGCGAAGGCCAGCAGGGCCACCAGCAGGAAATACGCGGGGGACTGCAGATCGACAATCCGTCCCAGGTGCATCGCCGGAGTGGCATGCGCGAAGCTGGCGAGCAGCAAAGCTTCTACAGCTAATGTGAATGACGCAATTCTACGCAGCCCGGTACGGCCCGCAATCCCGATGGCGATCCTGGTCAAGGCCATTCCCACAACGTAGGACACGATCGCGCACAGCGGGCGCAGCAACTCCATCCAGTTGCCCTGCCCCAGATACATGCCAAGGTGAACGCTGTTGCCGCTCATGTTGGCGGTGAAGATCTCGAACAGGGCGATGTATCCGACGGCATCGACAAATCCGCCAACCACAGTCAGAAACAGGGCCACGGCAATCTTGCCGGGCTTGCCGAGATCGGGAGCACTGCTCACAGGCGTCGTAATGCGAGTTTTGCCGCATTATAGCCGCACATACCGTGGACTCCGCCGCCGGGAGGCGTAGAGGAGGAGCAGATATAAATCTGGCGCGCCGAGGTCGCGTAAAAGCGCCGCGTGGGCCGGAGCAGGAACTGCGAAAAACTCATCAAGCCGCCGCCAATATCACCGCCCACCAGGTTGGCGTCCATCGCCTCCAGCGCTGCCGGCGAAAAGACCCGCCGTTCGAGAATGCAATCGCGGAAGCCGGGCGCGAAGCGCTCGATCTGCGCCTCGATGCGCGGCAGCATGTCGACCTGCGAGCCGTTGGGCACGTGACAGTACGCCCACGCAATGTGCCTGCCTTCAGGCGCTCGCGACGGATCGAACAGCGTGGGCTGCGCCAGCAGAACGAATGGCCGCTCGGCGTGTTTGCCGTGCCGCATAGCGTCCTCGGAGACGACAAATTCTTCTAGCGTGCCGCCTACGTGTACGGTGACCGAGCGCGCGCACTCCCGCGCTTTCCATGGGATCGGGCTCGATAAAGCGAAATCGACTTTGAAAACTGCCGGGCCGTAACGATACTTCTCCAGCTGGTGGCGATAGCCGGACGAGAAGCGTTCGCCGGCAACGCGCAGGAGTTGCCGCGGAGTCAGATCGCACAGCGCGACGTCATAGTCGCCAAGGTCGGCAAGCCGATCGACCCGGGTTGAGATATGAACCTGGCCGCCGAGGCTTTCCAGATATCCGCACAGCGCATTGGTAATCGATTGTGCCCCGCCCTTTGGAATCGGCCATCCCACAGCGTGGGCCGTCGCGCCCAGCATGATGCCGAAGGCCGAACTGAGCGGCTCCTCCAGCGACAGGATCGAATGCGCCGCCAATCCCGCGAACAGCGCCTTGGTCCGCGCTTCACGAAACCAGAAATGCGCAACCGCGCTTGCGGAAGGAAACCCGAGCAGCCCCAGACGCGCCATCAGAAAAGGATGCCGCGGAAACGGCGAGACTGGCCGCAACACCTCGGGCGCCAGTTGCGACCAGCGCTCGGCGAAAGGACCGAACATCCTGCGCCATTGCTTACCGTCCTGCCCAAGAGCGGCCGCCGCTTCGCCCAGGTCGCGCTCCAGGATCACCGCCGTCCCGTCGTCCAGCGGATGCGCCAGCGGCGCCGACGGTTGAATCCATTCCAACCCGTAATCCTGCAGCGGCAGCGTGGAGAAAAACGGCGAGGCCAGCGCCATGGGGTGCACAGCCGATCCGAAGTCGTGCTGAAATCCGGGGAGAGTCAGCGGCAGGGTACGAGCGCCGCCGCCAGGCTGCGGCTCGGCTTCGAAGACCTCGACCCGCAGTCCGGCCTGCGCCAGCACGATGGCCGCTGCCAGGCCGTTCGGCCCTGCTCCAACCACCACGGCTCGTCGCTGGCTCGCCGGCATAGGAAGTTCAGTGTATGCGAATGTTGCGCGTCAATCGAGAGGTGATGAGCTGTCGCCCGGCGAACAGGCTGCCAAAAAACTCGATGGCCCTCAGTTTTGAAGGGGCACACCTTCAGGTATGCCAGGGAAGTGAAAGTCAAAAACCCCATGTCTCGAAAAGCGCGAGATGTGGGGCACCCGGTTGCTTTATTTCGGATCGGCGAGGGCTTCGCCGCTGAACGCCATCGCCAGCTCCGCCGGAGTGTCCACCAGCACGTCGGGAACCACCAGTTCCAGGGTTTGCGGCGCGAAGCCGTAGGTCACGCCCACGCTCCACATCCCGGCATTGCGCGCCGTCAGAATGTCGACTTGCGAGTCGCCGACCATCACCGCTTCTTCCGCAGCCACACCCGCCTCTCGCATCAGCGTGTGTGCGCCCAGCGGATCGGGCTTCTTGGTCTCAAAGCTGTTGCCGCCGTAAACCTGGAAGAAGCTGCCCGCCAGTCCCAGTCCCGCGATGATGTCGCGCGACACGCGCACCGGCTTATTGGTCAGCACGGCCATACGTCGAGTCGTGCCGTCGCTGCCGGCGATCTGCCGCAGAGCTTCTAAAATCCCGTCGTACATGTAGGTGTTGTCCAGTTTGTGCTCGCGATAATACAGAAGGAAATAGTTCAGCGCCTCCTGCAGGAACTCGCGATCGGCAGGATCGCCCAGGGCGCGGCGAATCAGCATGGGCGCACCGTCACCGATGTAGGTGCCGATGACGTCGATGGGCAGCTCCTTGCGCCCATACTTCACCAGCATGGCATTGACCGCGGCCGCCAGGTCGCGTTCTGAATCGATCAGCGTGCCATCTAAATCGAATACGACTAGCTTGATTTTCCGGGCCGGAATAGGACGAGAAATGCGTATCATGGCGTTCTGCTTTCAGTATAGCGATTGGATTCGGTGCAGCGCTGTGAGCTGCAGAGTTGATCGCCGCTGAGGTCTGAGAAATTCGACACGAACTTCCGTGTTCAGGAAACTATTGTTCGTTCGGGTAATGGAACCGAACCCGCGAAACCAAGCTGAGTCCTGGGGCGCTTGGAAAATGTCTCAGAGCCGCTGTAGCGGCGACGGGAGTTCTACACACTGACTTCAGGTCGGGTGCTGTCGCTTTCGATGGGTCAGAGCTGGCTTAAGCAACTGGTTCCTCGTGCTGTAAGTCCTTTGGGATGAGCAAGGCGAATTCGGGCCGAGCATTTACAATAGTGTCACGTCTTTTTCACCCGGTTTGGGTACCGCATTTTACTCTGAGGTAACGGATGGCAACCACGAAAGCACAGCCCAAGAGTGCCGTTGTGCCGGCGGAAATCAATGACAAGTATGAAGGGCTTTCTCCCCAGCAACTGATCGACATTTACCGCCTGATGTACATGTCGCGCAAGCTGGACGACCGCGAGATCCTGTTGAAGCGCCAGCAGAAGATCTTCTTCCAGATCTCAGGCGCGGGCCACGAGGCCTTGCTGGTCGCCGCCGGCATGGCGATGCGTCCGAGCTATGACTGGTTCTACCCGTACTACCGCGACCGCGCGCTCTGCCTGGCTCTCGGCATGACGCCCTACGAGCAGTTGCTGGAAGCCGTCGGCGCCGCCGACGACCCCAACTCCGGCGGCCGCCAGATGCCTTCGCACTGGGGACACAAGAAGCTCAACATCGTGAGCCAGTCGTCGCCGACCGGCACCCAGTTTTTGCAGGCCGTGGGCTGCGCTGAGGCCGGCCGCTACTTCAGCAACAATCCCCAGGCTGCCGAGAAGGCCGAGGGCGACTATCGCCAGTTCAAGGATGTGGAGTTCAAGGGCGACGAAGTGACCTACGTCTCCTGCGGCGACGGCACCACCAGCGAAGGCGAATTCTGGGAGGCGCTGAACTCCGCCTCCAACCTGAAGCTGCCGGTGCTCTTCGTCGTCGAGGACAACGAGTACGCCATCTCCGTTCCAGTCGAAGTCGGTACCGCCGGCGGCAATATCAGCAAGCTGGTGCAGGGCTTCCCCAACTTCCACTTCTCCGAGATCGATGGTACCGATCCGCTGGTGAGCTACGCGGCCTTCAAGAAGGCGGTCGATTACTGCCGCTCCGGCAAAGGTCCGGCGTTTGTGCACGGCCACGTGATTCGTCCCTACTCGCACTCGCTGTCGGACGACGAGAAGCTCTATCGTCCCGACGCCGAGCGGCAGGCGGAGGTGGAGCGCGATCCCATTACCCGCTTCCAGCTCTTCCTGGTGCGCGAAGGCATTCTGGACGAGAAGGGCATCGACGACCCTGGAGAAGGATGTTGAAGCCGAGATCCAGGACGCCAGTGACCGTGCGGTAGCGGCGGAACTGCCCAAGCCGGGCTCTTATGTCGAGTTCGTCTACTCGCCCGACCTCGATCCCACATCGTCGGAGTTCCAGACGGAAGCGGTACATCCCACTCCGTCAGACAAGGCTCCAGAGAAGACGATGGCCGACCTCATCAATGCCTGCATGAAGGACGAGATGAAGCGCGACCCGCGCATCGTCATGTTCGGCGAGGATGTGGCCGATTGCAGCCGCGAAGAGTATCTGAAGGCCAAGCAGGTGAAGGGCAAGGGCGGCGTCTTCAAGCTGACCGCCGGCCTGCAGGCCGAGTTCGGCTACGAGCGCGTGTTCAACTCGCCGCTGGCGGAGGCCAACATCGTCGGCCGCGCCGTCGGCATGGCCACGCGCGGACTGAAGCCGGTGGTCGAAATTCAGTTCTTCGACTACATCTGGCCCGCCATGCAGCAGCTGCGCAATGAACTGCCGCTGATGCGCTGGCGCTCCAACAACGACTTCTCCTCGCCTGCCGTGGTGCGCGTCGCCATCGGCGGCTATCTGACCGGCGGCTCGATCTATCACTCGCAGTGCGGCGAAAGCATCTTCACCCACACGCCGGGCATGCGGGTGGTGTTTCCGTCGAATGCGCTCGATGCCAACGGCCTGCTGCGCACGGCCATTCGCTGCGACGATCCGGTGCTGTTCCTGGAGCACAAGCGCCTCTACCGCGAGACCTTCGGCCGCTCGCCGTATCCCGGCCCGGACTACATGGTTCCGTTCGGCAAAGCGAAGGTTGTTCGTCCCGGCCATGACCTTACGGTCGTCACCTACGGAGCGGTTGTGCCTCGTGCCCTGCAGGCGGCGCAACGTCTGGAGCGCGAGCACGGCGTCAGCGTTGAGTTGATCGATCTGCGCACCCTTAGCCCGTATGACTGGGAGGCGATTGCGACCTCGGTCGCAAAGACCAGCCGCGTGCTGGTTGCGCACGAGGACATGCTGAGCTGGGGCTATGGCGCTGAAATCGCCGCGCGTATCGCCGATGAGTTGTTCGATCATCTGGATGCGCCGGTGAAGCGGGTCGCAGCGAAAGACACGTTCGTCGCCTATCAGCCGATTCTGGAGGATGAGATTCTGCCGCAGGCAGAGGACCTGTTCAAGGCGATGGAGCAGCTGGCGAACTACTAAGTGCGTCGGGAATTTAGGGCTTCAGCGGCTGCGGAATTTTGCAGAGCTGAAGCCCTTGTTCATTAGCGAGCATTCGCAGCAGGGCCGACCGGCGGGAGTTAAAGCGAGTATAGGGGTCCTTCGACTCCGTTCGTCCGCTGCGCGAACTCACTTCGCTCAGGATGACAACCCCAAATAGGTTGACATAAAAATCGCTAGCGTCCCCTGCCCCTCATCCCGTCGATCGAGATCGGCCCCGCCCCGGTGAAGATCAGCGAAAACGCAATCGCCGCCAGCGCCAGCGGGAACTGGTAATTCCCCTGTCCGGTGAAGCCGTTCTTCAGGGGCACGCCGAAGATCGCGACCAGCATGTTGATGCAAATGCAGAGCGCGGCAAATCGCGTGAAGAACCCGACCATAACCAGAATGCCGCCGCCGAACTCCGCGCCGCCGAAAGATAAGCCAGCCAGCCCGGCATGTGCAGACCGCGCACCATCTCAACGTGGTGAGGAATCCCACCGAAGACCTTGGTGTATCCGTGCGCAATCATGATTGCGCCCAGCACCAATCGCAAGACCAGCAGGCCCAGCGGCTGCATCCGCTCCAAAAAGTTCAATTAGTTCTCCTGTGCCGTGGCGGCCAACGCCGCGGGAATCCTGGGCCGACTGAATGCGGTAGTTGATGGCGATGCCGCGCTGCGCCATTTCGTTGAGGAACGGCTGCGCCGGAACGTCGATCTCCTGGCGAACGCCGCCGCGCTTGGCGACCTGTCCGGCGATCATCATCTGCAGCACAATCGACGCCGGCCACGCCGTAGTTCGCATCATCGAGGTCAGGCCCGTCGTCTTGTCGGTATAGTCGACCATGCTGAACGATGCGGTAACGTCGCCGTGATGCGCTTCTATGCGCATGATCGTGAGCTCGGGCTCATCGCCCGAAAGCTTCTCCACGAACAAAGACGACATCATCTGCCGCGGCGAGACCAGGGCGCCGTCGATGCGCCGCTTCTCACTGGAGAACAGCCCCAGGTCGTATAGCGCACGCAGCATGCTGACGTGGCCGCGATAACGCAGCGTCTTTTCGAAACACTCGCCAACCTGGCCCTCGAAGGTTTCCGGCATGGTCGAGGTACCGCCGGAGGTGTGGAAGGCTTCGAGCTCCGGAAATCCCTCCATGTGGAACGATTCGATTTCCGTCAACGGCTCAATGATGGTCATCTTTCCGTTGCGCAAAATCCTCGCCGGCTCGCAGTACTCGTTGATCAAACCTTCGACAGAGAACACCAGCTGATAGTTGAACGGCGGCTTCGGAGATTGCGGCAATCCGCCGACATAAAGTTTCAAGGCGTCGGCTTTGCCCCCAATGCGGCGCAGCAATTCACCTGCCAGGATCGACGCCATGCCAGGCGAGAGACCGCAGTCGGGAGCAATCGCCACGCCCGGCGGCCTGGGCCTCGTACTCGAGCGCGAGCTCCTGCCGAACGACGGTGTTGTTGCCGCCAAGATCGGCGAAATGGCAGCTGGCACTGATCGCCGCCTTCACTAATCCCAGGTTGAAGAAGTAAGGAACGGCGGAGAGTGCGCCATCGTGACCGCGCATGACCTCCAAGCGCAGCGGCAGTGTCGGCGGCGTCAAGCTGAGCGGCGCGAACCTTGTCGCCCCCGGCCAGCTGGTTCACCTGCGCGACCGCCTGCTCCAGTCGCGCTTTGTCATTGTCGGCGAGCGTCACCGACTGCACTCGCTCCGCTGCGGGCCATATCGTAGGCGGCGGCCCGCCCCATCATTCCGGCTCCAATTACTAGAATTTTCATGATTGACCTGCCAAACAGAAATAGGATTGCGTTCGCACGGCCAGGGTGGGAACGGCTACGAGACTTGGCCAGAACCTTCAGGATAAATCAGCAGAAGCGTTTAACAAAGTGGCGGAGCGCCTAATCCAGCCGCAGCTCTGGTGGGAGAACCGCGCGCTTCGCTCGTCGCTCATTGCTGTTCGCCTTTCGCTCTTCGCTTTTCGCCAAAGCGGGTGCCCAGGTGTCGCGCTGTTCCAGACCTGGGGCCTGACTTCGCCAATAGCGAATGGCGAAAAGCAGCCTTTCTACGGAAGGTGGCGGGCGATCTCGACCGCCTTGCCTGCGGCCATCGCGCCACTCTGGTTGATGCCAATGAAAACCGCCAGGTCCTTCGAGTGGTTCACAGCGATTGCCGTGCTGAATCCCACCGTGCCACCGTCCTTCAGCACCACCGGACGCAGGTTGGGATTGCGATCGCCGGTGTTGACCACCCAGGCCATGGCCTGCTTGTTGATGCCGTTCGGCATGGTGTAGATGGGCTTCTGCGCCAGCTCCATGGCTGCGATCAGCCCGGCGGAAACCGGTTTGCCATTCACTTCCGGGTGTCCTAGATTGGCCTCGCCGAAGCTCAGCATGTCCTGCGCGGTCGAGCGCAATCCTCCAGCCGCGTACCAGGCGTAAACCGGCCAGGGTGGCGCGTCGTTGCCATAGTGCATGTGCCCCTTGGCCATGCGCTTCATCTGCTCCGCTGTCGGACGCAGTGCGGTATCTGACATTGTCAGAGGAGAAAGAATCTGCTGCTCCAGCTCATTATCCCACGTTGTGGTAGTCGCGGTCATAACCAGGTAGCCGAGCAAGCCTACGCCGGCATTCGAATAAAGATAAGGGGCAGGCGGCTCGCTTACCGGCTTCCAGCGCGATACCCAGGTGAGAAAGTCCTTGGTGGTGTAGTGCTCGATGCTGCGCTGCTCCAGCCGGGCCGGGAGGTTGGTCGGGTCGTCGGGCATGCCGGAGGTAAAATCAGCCAGCTCGAGCGCGGTGGCCGCCTGCGCCTCAGGACGCAAGGTATAGCCCGCGGGCATGTACTTCTGCGCTGACGCGTTAGGATCCATCTGCTTGCGATTGATGGCGAGCGCGAACAACGTGGTGGTGAAGGTCTTGGTGCAGGAGCCGATTTCCACCAGCGTGTCCGGCGTAAACGGCGCACCGGAATCGGTGGCCTTTCCGTAAGGGAAGTAGTATCGCCGGCCGTGCAGCGAGACGCCAACGATCGCGCCGGGAAGGTGATTCAGGGAAAGATAGCGCTCCATGATGCCGTCGACCACCCGCTTGATGGCGGCTTCCTCGCCATTCGGAGTCGGGGGTTGTTGCGCGAGTGCGGCGGTACACGCGGCGAGAACAACGAAGAAGCCCACACAGCGGCAGCGACGATACATGGTCTCCCTCAATGGTTGAGCTGGCGGAGAGATAGTATCCGGGGTAGCGGGCGACGGGCAACTCTGATTTCTGTGGCAGGTGACGAAAAGCAGATCCCTCGCGCGCTCGTGATGACAACCAAAAAAGCGTGATGACAAGTCTAAAAAAGCGTGATGACAACTCCGGAGCTAGGACGCTGGCAAGGAGCTAAACCGATTCCCACCGCGCCCGTGCGTTGCCGTATTGAATTGCTGAAATTGTCATCACGAGCCCAGCGAGGGATCTGCTGTTCGTCGCTTCGGCAGGGCCCGTCGCCGAGGATCCAAATCGGTCGGGTCTTACGCCTTGGCCGTGAAGTGCAGCGCCAGGATTTTCTTCACCAGCGACGAGAGATGCTCCAGCTGTTGGGAGGCGAGTTCCAGATACTGCTGATTTCCCGCCGGCAGTCGCGAAGCGAGATACAGAGCGCTGGTCATGCTCTGCAGAGGATTGTTGATCTGATGGGCAAGTTGATTCGCCATCGCCGCGGCCGCAGCAGCATTGGCTTGTTCCATTAATTTTTTCTGCTGCTGGTCCTGGCGAATGGCCATGGCCGCGAAATCCGCCAGCAATTGCATCAGCCGCGAATCGTCGGTATCGAAGGCTTCCGTCTTTTCATGCGACATGATCCAGATCGTGCCGCAGATGTTCTCCACTTCCCACGGAATGAGAATGCCATCCGTCACCACGGGAGCGTCCACGCCCATCAGGTCAAAGAAGCGTTGCGATACCCGAAACAGCTGCGGCTGCCTGCGCTCAATGGTCAATCCACAGGCGCTGGGAAAGCTGGGAAGGATTGCATTCAGGAAGCGCTCATACCGGCCGGCCGTGGCCACCCAGCGATAAGACGCCTCACCGTTTTCATCTCTGCTCTGAAGACTGATACCGGCACTCTCGGCTCCGCACAGATCGACCGCCGTGTTGACCAACTCCTGCAGAATGGTTTCGGGATTTTCCACGAAAGCCCGGGCCACGCGACGCATGCCTTCCAGCTGCCTGGCTGGACTGCGAAAGCGCGGAAGCCGATCCCGGAATCCGGGATCGCTGTAGAGGTCCAGAACCTCCAGACCGGTATCCGCTAAGTCGGCTAAATTCTTTTCCACCCCTCAATTTTACTCGTTTCCGCTCCGGCCCAGGATTCCACTGGGCACCGCCGGTGACCTGCGATGCCAGTGTCTCCGCGCGGAATTCCTGCGCTTCACCCGTCGTATAATCAAGAGATGCCCACTCGCCGAAATTCACTTCTGTGAGGCTTCCCAACGAATTGAGCGGGCCCTGGGGCGGGGCCAATCGGTCATGGAATTCCGACTTGTAAGTCCGTACAAACCGCAGGGCGATCAGGGCAGCGCCATCCAGGCGATGACGCGCGGCATTGCCGACGGTGAGAAGCACCAGGTGCTGCTGGGCGTCACCGGCTCGGGCAAAACGTTTTCGATGGCCAAGGTCATCGAGAACCTGAACCGCCCCGCGCTCGTCATGGCGCACAACAAGACGCTGGCCGCGCAGCTCTATCACGAGTTCAAGCAGTTCTTCCCGCACAATGCGGTCGAGTACTTCGTCTCTTACTACGACTATTACCAGCCCGAAGCCTACATTCCCGCCGGCGACGTCTACATCGAGAAGGAAGCGACGGTGAACGACGAGCTCGACAAGCTGCGGCTGTCGGCTACCAAGTCGCTGTTCGAGCGCCGCGACTGCATCATCATTGCCTCGGTGAGCTGCATCTACGGCCTGGGCTCGCCCGAAGCCTATTACGGCATGCTGCTCTTCCTGGAAAAAGGGCAGAAGATCAAGCGCGACGAAATTACGCGCAAGCTGGTCGAAATCCTGTACGAGCGCACCGACGGCGACTTCCGCCGCGGCACCTTCCGCGTGCGTGGCGACATCATCGAGGTCTTTCCCACCTACGACGACTCGGCCTATCGCATCGAGCTGTGGGGCGACGAAGTCGAATCGCTCTCGCAGATCGATCCGCTCTTCGGCACCGTGAAGCAGAAGCACGCGCGCCTGCCTATCTATCCCAAGACGCACTACGTGATGAAGCCGGAGCGCAAGAATGGCGCGGTCGCCTCGATCCTGGAAGAGCTGGCGTGGTGGGAAGTTGAGCTGGAAAAGCAGGGCCGCATCGTCGAGGCGCAGCGAGTGCATCAGCGCACGCGCTTCGATCTGGAGATGATCAAGGAGATGGGCTACTGCCACGGCATCGAGAATTACTCGCGGCACTTTACCGGCCGCCTGCCGGGCGAGCCGCCGCCGACGCTGCTGGACTACGTGCCGCGCGACTACCTGCTCTTCATCGACGAGTCGCACCAGACCGTGCCGCAGATCCACGGCATGTGGCACGGCGACCGCTCGCGCAAACAGAACCTGATCGAGTACGGCTTCCGCCTGCCCAGCGCGCTCGATAACCGTCCGCTCACCTTCGAGGAGTTCGAGCATCGCGTCAACCAGGTGGTTTACGTTTCGGCAACGCCGGGGCCGTACGAGCTGACGAAATCCGCCGGCGAAGTGATCGAGCAGATCATCCGGCCGACCGGGCTCATTGATCCCGAGGTCGAAGTGCGCCCGGTGAAAGGTCAGATCGACGATCTGCTGCACGAGATTCGCGAGCGCTCCAAGAAGAACGAGCGCGTGCTGGTGACGACTCTTACCAAGCGCATGGCCGAGGACCTGTCGGAGTATTACAGCGAGGTCGGGGTGCGCTGCCGCTACATGCACTCCGAGATCGAGACCCTGGAGCGCATCAAGATTCTGCGCGACCTGCGCAAGGGCGAGTTCGACGTGCTGATCGGCATCAACCTGCTGCGCGAAGGGCTCGATCTGCCGGAAGTCTCGCTGGTAGCGATTCTCGACGCCGACAAGGAAGGCTTTCTGCGCTCGTGGGGATCGCTGATCCAGACCATCGGACGCTG
This sequence comes from uncultured Acidobacteriaceae bacterium, assembly GCA_963698845.1. Lineage (GTDB taxonomy): Bacteria > Acidobacteriota > Terriglobia > Terriglobales > Acidobacteriaceae > Bog-257. Next base: position 748,368 of record CAVOSH010000001.1, on the reverse strand, counting down.
CGCCCGCAATGTGGAAGGGCGCGCAATTCTCTATGCCGACCGCATGACCGACTCGATGCAGAGGGCCATCGACGAAACCTATCGTCGCCGCGCCATTCAGCAGGCCTATAACGAGGAACACGGCATCACGCCGGAGAGCATTGTCAGGCCGCTGGATATGTCGCTGGTTGCGGTTGCCAATGCAGACTATGCCGACCTGACCAACGAGGTCGAAGGCATGCCGGAGTTTCGCTCGCAGGAAGATCTTGACACTTACATCGCGAAACTCGAGACCGACATGCGCGAGGCCGCCAAACGCTTCGAGTTCGAGAAGGCGGCGAAGCTGCGGGATACGGTACGGGATTTGCGGACCAAAGAATTCATGTTTACGTAGAGTCGGCGGAGTGGAGAGAACTTGGGTGCCCCGTTCTAGCCCTGGTTTTGGGCCAGGGCGGGTCCGGGGTTCTTGCTGGTAACGAACCGCCCTGCGCCAAAAGAAGGCGTAGAACGCGGCACCCAGCGAAAAGCGGAAAGCCGCCTTACTGCGTCACTACCATCAGCGGCGTTTGCAGCGCGCAATTGCTGGTGCAGGTGGAAACCTGCGGGGGCGCCGAGATGGCTCCGGAGATGGTGTTGTTCGAGGTCTGAATAATCGTGGTCTCCGAGGTTCCCTGGTCGGCAACGTAAACCTTCGCCGAGGTCGGGTCCGAGGCAATCCACACCGGGTCGGCTCCGCCAGGCAGCGCGACGGTGGTCAGCGGGCTGAAGCTGTTCTGGCTGATGACGCTGACGTCGTTCGAGCCCGCATTCACGGTGAAGAAGTTCGACCCATCCAGCAGCGCGGTCACGCCAATCGGATTCGTTCCTACCTGGGCCGTGCCCAGCAGCGGGATCTGCGGATTCCCGGAAGAATTTACCGAAGAGGTATCGAAGACGCTGACCGTGTTGTCTCCGCCGTTGGTTACGTACAGGCGATTACGGCCCGGGTCGGCGAAAGCGTAGTTAGGCTGCACGCCCAGGGGAGCTGTCGCAACGATGCTGGCAGTTCCCTTGAAGATCAGGTCCAGCGTTGGCGGGAGCGTCTGGTTGCCCTGGGTGACAATACAGATCCAGCCCTGCGGGCTAACCGCGAGCGCCACCGGATTCGGTCCCAGACCGTTTCCCGGGTTACCGCTCGTCGGGGGGTTGAGCGTGGCTACCACGTTTGGTCCCGAGGGATTGAATACCGTTATCGAACCTTCGCCGCTGTTGTCGTCCTTATTGATGATGTAGATATAGCCGCCGCCCGGCGCCTGCACCATGGCGGTAGGATTCACGCCGACACAGGTGGTGTTCGATACCGACAGCGTCGCGGTACTAATGGTGCTGATCGAGCCGGTGTTCTGGCAGAGCGAATTCGTTCCGGAATTCAGAACGTACATGGAGGTATTGAGCGACGACGTAAGCGCGATGGGATGCGATCCCGGCAGCAATGAGACGGTGGTGATGGCGCCCGCCAGAGTAGGCAGGAATTGCATTACCGTGTCGTCAGCGGCATTGGCCACATAAAGGGAGAGTGAGTTGGTAGGGAAGGCTTCCGCGCTGGTGCCCTTGCCCATGGAGTTGACCGCCTGGTTGGTGTCGCCGGAGACGTTGATTTCGGTGGTGCTGCCGTCGCCCTGTGGGTTGTAATTCACCACGAAGGCGAAATGGGCCGTTTGCGGCTGTCCTCCCGGACTGATGATCGGATTGGCGACCGGCCGGTATTGGTCTCCACATCCCACTTCCGCCATCAACGCGCATGCGATCAATGCTATAAAGACGGTCTTACGCGAAACCTTCATCCACGCTCCCACACTGGACTGCCAAACCTGTATCGAAGATTGCAGCAGGAATTTACATTGTACTAGGGCAGATGGGCTGCGGCCATAGCCGCTCCTGACCACCTTCTGCAGGAACCCGCAACCCGGTGCCAGGTTGCGCCAAGGCAGGACGAACCGCACTTGAGTCTTACCAGTACATGATCATGAACAAAGAGAGTGGAAGCATCCGGCGGGGCGGAGAAGAATCTGGGTGCCCCGTTCTAGCCCTGGTGTTGGGCTAGGGCGGGTCCGCGGCGGAGTGGAAGAATCTGGGTGCCCCGTTCTAGCCCTGGTGTTGGGCTAGGGCGGGTCCGCGGCGGAGTGGAAGAATCTGGGTGCCCCGTTCTAGCCCTGGTGTTGGGCCAGGGCGGGTCCGCGGCGGAGTGGAAGAATCTGGGTGCCCCGTTCTAGCCCTGGTGTTGGGCTAGGGCGGGTCCGCGGCGGAGTGGAAGAATCTGGGTGCCCCGTTCTAGCCCTGGTGTTGGGCCAGGGCGGGTCCGCGGCGGAGTGGAAGAATCTGGGTGCCCCGTTCTAGCCCTGGTGTTGGGCTAGGGCGGGTCCGCGGCGGAGTGGAAGAATCTGGGTGCCCCGTTCTAGCCCTGGTGTTGGGCTAGGGCGGGTCCGGGGTTTTGTTAGTAAGACCCCGCCCTACGCCAAAAGACGGCGTAGAACGGGGCACCCCCGGAGTTCTCCGATTCAGACTCTCGATATCGCAAGATCTCTTACGTCTTAACCAGTACCTACGATCATGAATAGGGAGTGTGGAAGTGTTCGGTGGAGTGGAAGAATTTGGGTGCCCCGTTCTAGCCCTGGTGTTGGGCTAGGGCGGGTCCGGGGTTTTGTTAGTTAAGACCCGCCCTACGCCAAAAGACGGCGTAGAACGGGGCACCCCCGGAGTTCTCCGATTCAGACTCTCGATATCGCAAGATCTCTTACGTCTTAACCAGTACCTACGATCATGAATAGGGAGTGTGGAAGTGTTCGGTGGAGTGGAAGAATTTGGGTGCCCCGTTCTAGCCCTGGTGTTGGGCTAGGGCGGGTCCGGGGTTCCTGTTAGTAAAGACCCGCCCTACGCCGGGCTTTTGTTAGTTAAGACCCGCCCTACGCCAAAAGAAGGCGTAGAACGGGGCACCCCCGGTATTTCCTACTCACCCTTCAACAGCTCTTCCATTTCTTTCTCTCCGATCACCGCTACCCCCAGCTCACGCGCTTTGTCCAGCTTCGATCCCGCCTCCGCGCCCGCGACAACGTAATCGGTTTTCTTGCTCACTGAGCCTGCCACCTTGCCCCCGGCATTTTCGATCAGCTGCTTCGCCTCATCGCGCGTGTGCCGCTCCAGTGTTCCCGTAAGCACGAACGTCTTTCCCGCCAGCGTGGTCCCGCGTTTCTTCTTCTCGCCGGTAAACTTCACCCCGGCCTTCTCCAGCTGCTTAACCAGCGCGACGTTCTTGGGCTCGGCAAAGAATTCACAGATTGCCGCCGACACCCGCGGGCCAATTTCGTTCACCTGCTGGAGCTCGTCTTCGCCGGCGGCCATCAACGCTTCGAGCGAGCCAAAGTGTTCGGCGAGAAACTGCGCCGTGCGCTCACCGACAAAGCGAATCCCCAGCCCGTAAATCACGCGGTCCAACGGCAGCTTCTTCGAGTTCTCGATCTCCTTCAGAATGTTGTCGGCCGACTTCTTGCCCATGCGCTCCAGCTTGAGCAGGCCATCTTCGGTCAGGCTGTAAATGTCGGCGACATTCTTCACCATGCCGGCTTCGACCAGCTGATTCACCAGCGCGTCGCCCATGCCTTCAATGTTCATCACGCCGCGCGAGGCGAAGTGTCGAATGCTCTCGCGCAGCTTAGCCGGACAGTTGGCGTTCACGCAGCGATGGTCGGCTTCGCCGTCGGCGCGGACGACGTGGCCGCCGCACACCGGGCAGCGCTCCGGCATGTGAAATTTCTTGTGCCCGCGCGGCTTGTCTTCCAGCACCTTCACGACTTTCGGAATCACATCGCCGCCGCGTTCCACCAGCACCCAGTCGCCGATGCGCACGCCCAGGCGGTCGATCTCGTCCAGGTTGTGCAGCGTGGCTCGGCTCACGGTGGTGCCGCCGATCGGGACCGGCTTCAGCCAGGCCACCGGCGTCAACTTACCGGTGCGGCCTACTTGCACCTGGATGTCTTCGATCTGCGTCTCGCCCGAGTGCGCCGCGTACTTGAAGGCGATGGCCCAGCGCGGCGCCTTGCCGGTGAAGCCCAGCTCCTGCTGCAAGCCAATGCGGTCAACCTTCACCACGATGCCATCGGTTTCGTAGGGCAGCGTCTCGCGCTCGGCCTCCCACTCACCGATGAATTTCCACACTTCATCAATGCTATGCACCAGCCGGTGATTGGGATTCACCTTGAAGCCCGCGGCCTGCAAGGCTTTCAGCGCTTCGGAGTGGCGGTCGAAGATCGTGTGGCCGTCGACCAGCAGGCCGTAGGCGAAAAAGTCCAGGCGGCGGCGCGCCGTGATCTTCGGGTCCAGCTGCCGCACCGTGCCGGCGGTGGCGTTGCGCGGATTGGCAAATTTCGCCAGGCCCTTTTCTTCCTGCTCTTCGTTCATGCGAACAAAGGATGTGCTCGGCATCAGCAGTTCGCCGCGAACCTCGAAAGCCTCGGGCAGCCCGGCCTTCTTCAACTGCTGCGCAGAGATGTTGAGCGGGATGCTGCGAATGGTGCGGACGTTGGCCGTGACGTCTTCACCTGCAGTCCCGTTGCCGCGGGTAATGCCCAGCGCCAGCCTGCCTGAGTAGTAACGCAGCGCCATCGACATGCCATCGAGTTTCAACTCGCAGACATAATCGACCTTGGTCACGCCGGTCAGATCGTGGACGCGGCGCTCCCAGTCGCGCAGCTCGGCCTCGCTGGTGGTCTTGGCCAGCGAGAGCATCGGCGTGGAATGCTGCACGCTGGCGAACTGCCCGCTCACCTGCCCGCCCACTCGCTGGGTCGGCGAGTCGGGAGTCACCAGCTCGGGATGCTTCGCCTCCAGATCGATCAACTGGTCCATCAGCCGATCGAACTCGGCGTCGGAGAGCTCGGGATCGTCGAGCACGTAATAGCGATGCTCGTGGTAGCGGATTTTGTCGCGCAGCGAGTCGAGGGTGTGCTGCAGGTTCTTGCCGGAAGGCATGCAGATATTATGCAGTAGCCAGTAGCCGGTAGTCAGTTGCCAGCGGAGAGCCGTCAGCCATCTATCGGCGTCAGGCAGCGGAAACGCAGTCTCGTTAAATTGTCATCCTGAGCGGAGAGTCCGCCCTGCTTTTTCCGCCGCGCTTTTGCGGCGGGCGGACGCGCAGCCGAAGGACCGCTATGGGCGCGAGGAATCCTGTCGCCCGTGGAGGGATTGGATCCTTTATCAATGCGCAACCCTGCGCTGAGGGCGGGGCTATCACCTATCGCGCCGGCGGCGCTGACTTGTCACCCCAGATGCGGTGCTTCGCAACCAAGAAACAGCAGGTCCTTCGACTACGTTCGGCCTGTGGCCTCACCTCGCTCAGGATGACAATCCGGAAAAGGTAGGAGGCTACGCACAGCGCAACATCTCGCGTAAAATCAAACTTGGCGAAGCCGTGCCGTCAGCGGGTCATTAGCGACAGGGAACTGACTACTGACAACTGGCTACTGACAACCGACAACTGCCTTTGAAACATCTCCTCAACAAGTGGACCGTCTTTCTCCTGGCCGTGCTGAAGCCGCTCGGCGTCTGGGGTGTGCTGGGCTTTGCGGCCGTCGACGCCGCGTTCCTGGGCATGCCGCTGGACGCGATCGTCGCCGGCTACGCCTACGCCGACCCCAGGCGCTTCCTGCTGTACTCCGCCATGGGCGCGGCGGGATCGGCGCTGGGCAGCATCGTCATCTACCTCATCGGCTACAAGGGGGGAGAGATGTTGCTGGTCAAGCGCATCGGGCAGCAGCGCTTCGACCGCATCACGGCGTCGTTCGAGCGCCACGGTGTGCTGGCGATCATGGTGCCTTCCATGCTGCCTCCGCCGACTCCGTTCAAACTATTCGTGCTCTCCGCCGGCGTGGCCGAGATGAGCTTCGGCCGCTTTCTTGCCGCCATCTTCTTCGGCCGGCTGATCCGCTTCTCGCTGGTCTCACTGATCGTGATTCGTTACGGCCCACAGATACTGGGCTTCGTCGGCGGCGTGGTGCATAACCACCTGCGTTACCTGATCGCGGTAGTCGCGGTGACGTTCCTCATCAGCTGGTGGGTGTTGCGGCTGCGGAAGAAACGCCGTTCCCTCAGGAATTCTCAGCTATCGGCTTCGCAGGAGTAATGTTTCGCGTGGACGAAATGCTGACTTAGTGGGTAGTTGGGTGCCCCGTTCTAGCCCCGGTGTTGGACTAGGGCGGGTCCGGGGTTTTTGTCGGTAAAGACCCGCCCTACGCCAAAAGATGGCGTAGAACGGGGCACCCCCGAGTTTTCCGGTTAGACTCTCTGTACCGCAAGATCTTTTATGTTTTACCAGTACCTACGATCACGAACGGGGAGAGTGTGGAAGTGTTCGGCGGAGTGGAAGAATCTGGGTGCCCCGTTCTAGCCCCGGTGTTGGACTAGGGCGGGTCCGGGGTTTTTGTCAGTAAAGACCCGCCCTACGCCAAAAGATGGCGTAGAACGGGGCACCCCCGAGTCTTACCGGTTCAGAGCCTCGATTCCTCAATATCTTGAGTTTCACCAGGACAGACTAACTCCAGGCGGCGAGCCGTCGCTATTGAGCTTCTAGCCCGGCGATTCGATGCCGTCGTCCTTCCACTGATAGCCGCAGGCGTCGCAGCTCCAGCTGAATTTCTCGCCAGCTTCTGATTCGTCGAGTTCCTGGAAGACAATCTCGCTGGAGTGGCACTTGGGCAATGCGCGCTGAACTCGACGATCTCTTCCTCACTCCCGCCGGCGGCCGCAGCAGCGCATTTTTTCATGACCACGCGCGCCCGGCCCAGGTCAACCTCTCGCACCTTCACCTCCAGCGTCCCTTTGAGGGCGGAGGGCAGCAGCCGCAGGTCGTCCACCACGTCGGGTCCAAAATACGAAGGGATGCCGGCGTCATCGAAACATGTTTTGAGCTTGCGCGCCTGCTCGATGTCGTCGACATGCGAGAAGCTAACCAGGCCCCAATCTTCTGGGTCGAAACCCTCCGGATATCCTCGCCGCGATTCGCCTTCCGCTTGAGCCGCGAGTTCGTCTTCGGCTGGAGGCTCCGGCTCGGTTGCCGGTGTCTGCAGCAATGCAATCGTCAGTTGTCTCCGAGAAATTTCCGCTTGCAGCACCTGCCGAGCGATGTCGGTGAGGTCGTAAGCCTGCTTGGCGATGGCCTCCAACTCCTCGTCGGCCATGGCCGCGTAGTTCTCCTGCAACCTGCGCCACTGCTCGTTAACGTCGATCTGGCTCATACGTGAAAAATGATATGTAAGCGCTTCGAGAAGGCAAAGAAAAAAGCCCAGAGTCATCCGGGCTTTTCTCGTGCACTGAATGGTTCAGAACGTTGCTAACGGGTGCGCTGGACGGCGACGGCCAACTCGTCCGAGTTCCGCAGGCTCACTAGATAGCCCGCTCCGAAGAACACCGACGCGAACAGCAGGTCCGAGAGCAGCGCGTTCCGGAAAAACGGCAGGCCGGCCACGTAGCAGGTCGCCAGGCCGCTGGCGGTCATGGGATACAGGGTGCCCGCAAGCCACACGGCAAAGTTGCTGACCAGGAAAAAGCCAACCGAGCTGCCCAGGGCAGACGCGCCAATGCGCACCGGCAACCAGCCCTTGATGGCGAACGCGCCCAGCAGCAGAACGCCGGCATAGAACGCCCAGGTCATCAGCTGGTCGACGTTGAATGGAAAGTTGTAGACCACGCGATTGAGGTAAATGTCGGAAGCGGCCAGGATGGCAATCGGCGCCCACAGTTGCTTGCGCGGCATGCGCGCTCCAAAGTACAGCAGGGACGCGAGGACCGGAGTAAAGCTGAACGGCAGTGCGAGCCACCGAACGTGGACAATCGCAGCAAGAACGACAAACAGATAAGCCAGCATCGAACACCTCGTCAGTAGATTGTGACCATCGCTGGGCCACCCGTCAAGCGCGATAGCAGGATTTTGCAAATACGTAACAGCTACCTTTGTCCGGACGACAGGTTCTCCAGCGCGGGAGGCTTGCTGGAGTTCATGCCTTCCTGCACCACGCGCAGCTTGCGGTCCAGCAGCACGAATCCGCCCAGCGGCCCGCGTCGCGATCCCGGATAGGTGTAGCGCAGATCCTGAAACTCCACCAGGTATCCGGGATGGTCCTCGGGATTTTCCTGCTCGCGGATATACGGGAAGGCTGCCCAGTCGAGATAAACGCTGCCGAAGGGTGAACTGTCGGCCGCCCGGATGGCATCCGTCTGCGGCATTTTGTAGAACTGGATCCCGGCTTCGTTATCGACCTCCGGCCCCTGCGAGTTGACCGGCACCGTCTCGAAAAAGTCTGTGGTCTCAACCACGCCGTGCCAGCGAAATGGGTTGATCATGTAGGGGTACGCGCCTACCCGCAGCGGCTGCTCCTGGTGATACACAAACGAATTCAGCGCCGTGATTGCGCGGCGATGCTGGTAGTCGCGATAGCCCCACAGAAGCACCACGAAGATCAGCGCGGCGATGGCCCCCGTGCGGCCGCGCGGAACTTTGCTGCGTACACCCACCTCCTGGCTGACCAGGCCGAGCAGTCCGGGGATCGCCAGCCCCGCAATCAGAGCCAGCAGCATCAGCGGCTCGATGATGTAGACGATGTCCCACGAGTACCAGCGGAAGTTGAAGGGCTCGAACAACCGGATGCCGTACGCCGTGGTGTAGTCGAGCAGCAGATGGCTGAGCGCGGCCAGCAGGGCGCAGAAGTAGAGAAATCCCCAGCGCACCGGTGGGCTTTTGGTGATCGCAGAACCGCGGCGGCGCTCGCGGCAGCGATGCCCCAGCCACACCAGGCCGAGAACGGCGGCGGCCACGAACGGCACCCCGGCAAAACTGTGGGTGATGCCGCGATGATGTTGCAGTCCGGCGATCGATCCCCGGAACGACCAGACCACGTCGATGTCGGCAGCCTCGGCGGCGAGCACCATGGTCACCGTGGCCAGCGCCGTTCTGCGGTTGAAGCCGGAGCGTCCCATGCACGCCCCGGTCAGCATATGTGTGACAGGATCCAAGCGCTCTATCCTAACCGATCACGCGCCAGGAATGGACCGAGTCCAGGTAAGGGTGTTCTGGATTCTGACACTGGAACCCCCCAGGTCTCGAACCCCGCGAGACCCGGGGCAGCCGGATTTTATTCGTGCTCGGTTTTGCCGGCCAGCAGATCAACCACGTGAGGCAGAATTTCGATCACCGCTCGTAGTGATTGTTCCGCCCCATTCGGACTGCCGGGAAGATTCAGGATCACCGTACGTCCGCGAATGCCGCATACTCCCCGGCTGAGGATTGAGTAAGGTGTGTGCGCCAATCCCGAGGCGCGCATCTTCTCGGGAATGCCTTCGATCAGCCGCGAGCACACTGCGCGCGTCGCTTCCGGCGTGACGTCGCGTTCGGCGATGCCGGTGCCACCGGTGGTGACCAGCAGCTGCACCTGATCGCTGAGATCGATGAGCGCGGCTTCAATCGTCGCCTGCTCGTCAGGAACGATCTGCTGTCGCGTAACCTCGAATCCGCCCTGGCGCAGCAGCTCGGCCACCGCCGGACCGGAGAGGTCGGGACGTTCGCCTCGGTTGCTGGAGTCGCTGACGGTGAGAACGGCGGCGGTTTGCGTCATAAAAATGGAGCACCAATGAAATTATGAGGGTGGAGCACGCCTTCAGGCGTGCATAAAACTGCTCCTCTAAGGTCTAGCGGCTTGAGCCGCTGCTGAAGCCGCCTTGGTTACTCAACTATGCTTCAAGTGCAGGCCTGAATGCCTGCTCCATCCAGGATAAAACCCGGCGGTGCGGCTTTCACTTTTTCTGCCTCTTCCCGGACTCTCTCTGGTAATCCCCGCTTTTCCCGCCGGACTTGCGCTGCAACACCACCTCGCGGATCTCGATGCCTTTATCCAGCGCCTTGCACATGTCATACACTGTCAGAGCTGCCAGCGAAGCCGCCACCAGCGCCTCCATCTCGACGCCAGTCTCAGCCGTGGTGCGCACCAGGGTGTGGATCGCAATGCCGTCGCTCTGTATCTTGACATCAACCGCAATCTTGCTCAGGGGGAGCGGGTGGCACATGGGAATGAGTTCCGCCGTTCGTTTCGCCGCCATGATACCGGCTACTCGCGCCACCTCCAGCGGATCGCCCTTCGGGTTCTGCGGCAGGGCGCGGAGAACCGCGCGGCTCATGGCGACGAAGGCCGACGCCTCGGCCTCGCGCACCGTCGGTGTCTTGCCCGCCACGTCAACCATGGACGCGCGCCCGGCCTCATCGTAATGCGATAGCTTCGGTTTGTTCTTCGCCATAGTGTGCGGATTGCATGATAAAGCAATCGCGTCCTGGGGGTGCCCCGTTCTACGCCGTCTTTTGGCGTAGGGCGGGCGTTTTTCCGAACAAGAGCCCGGACCCGCCCTAGCCCAAAAACAGGGCTAGAACGGGGCACCCAGATGATTCCCACCTCATCGAACCCATCGGTTCTTTTCCGACATGATCGTTTCCGTTAACTTGAGAGTGTGTACCGGGAAAACTCGAGAGTGTGTAACCGGGAAAACTGGGGGTGCCCCGTTCTACGCCGTCTTTTGGCGTAGGGCGGGTCTTTTTCCGAACAAGAGCCCGGACCCGCCCTAGCCCAAAAACAGGGCTAGAACGGGGCACCCAGTTTTTCCCCACCTCATCGAACCCATCGGTTCTCTTCTGACATGATCGTCTCCGAGAGTGTGTACCGGGAAAACTCGAGAGTGTGTAACCGGGAAAACTGGGGGTGCCCCGTTCTACGCCGTCTTTTGGCGTAGGGCGGGCGTTTTTCCGAACAAGAGCCCGGACCCGCCCTAGCCCAAAAACAGATCTAGAACGGGGCACCCAGATTGTTGCCTTCCATCAACTCATCAATACGGTAATGCTCTCACCCTCGCCGAACTTCCCCTTGTCCGGAGGTACCACAATGTAGCAGTTCGCCTGCGCCGCGGCCATCAGATCACCGGATCCCTGCCAGCGAATCAACTCTACCTCGGGGCGCGCGATGCTTCCCGCCAGCCTCGCCGGCAGAAATCTGGTCAGCCCGGTCTTGCTGGTGAACTCGGTCTTGAGCGCAGCCTGCGCGAAGGCAAGCGGCTGGGGCGCGGCTCCGGCCAGCGCGTCCAGCACCGGCCGCACGAAGAGCTGAAAGGTCACCATCGTCGACACCGGATTCCCCGGCAAGCCAAAGAACGGAGTTGCGTCTACGCCGGTCTTCACTTCTCCGAAGACCACCGGCTTGCCCGGCTGAATCAGCGCCCCGGTGAAGAAGAACCTCGTTTCAAACGATGCCAGCACCTGCTCCACCAGATCGTACTTGCCCATGGAAACGCCGCCGGTGATCAGCAGCAGATCGGCTTCCATGCCTTTGCGCAAGAGCAGTGCCAGTTCGTCGGCTTCATCGCGGGCGACCGGCAGAATCAGCGCGTCTCCGCCGGCTGACCGCACCTGAGCCGCCAGCGAGTAGCTGTTCGAATTGCGAATCTCATTTGGACCGGGGCGCAGGTTGATGTCGACCAGTTCGTCGCCGGTCGCCAGAATGGCTACCCGTGGCCGGCGATGTGCCCGTACCTCGGCTCGCCCGATCGCCGCAGCCACAGCCACGACCGCGTGATTCACCCGGGTGCCGCGCGCAACCATGGTGTCGCCCGCGCGCGCTTCTGACGCCGCGGTTACCACGTTTTCTCCCGCGCTTACCGGCCGCCGCAGCGTGATGGATTCTCCGCTGTGCTCCGTGTACTCCACCATCACCACGGCGTCGGCGCCTGCGGGAACGGGAGCACCCGTCATGATCTCCACTGCCTCGCCGGCCTTCAGGCGAACCTCGCTCTCCGCCGCCGCCGCTCCGGCCCGAACTTCTCCGACGATCTGCAGGCGAGCGGGCAGGGTCTTCGTATCGGCAGCACGTACCGCAAAGCCGTCTCGAGTGGATCTGGGGAAGGGAGGGAAATCCCGGTCGGCAAGCAGGTCTTCGGCCAGGGCGAGTCCCGCGGACTCCAGCAGCGAAAACTTTTTCGCAGCCGTCGGACGAAGCGCGGAGGCGTATTGTTCGACGCGTTGCCGGGCTTCGAGGAACGACGGAATCTCAGGAGGGTGTTTGCTGGTCATGCCGAGCCATTCTAAATGCCGAAGGACCGGGCTGAGGGGTGTCTCGCGGGAACGAAAGCAAATGGAGTGTCATCCCGACCGCAGCGTCCGCGACGTCTCCGATCCGCCGATTTTGCGGATCGGCAGGACGCGAAGTGGAGGGAGTTGCTGTTCGCGGCCGCGCCCAGCCGCCCCGAAAAAACCATTATCCCTGGAGGGGGCCCGTGTCGCCGCTGCCGCGGCTCCGCTGTTTTTCGCGAGGCTACCCGGGCTTGCGCCCCGGGCTTCAAAACCGCAGCCGCCGCTGCGCGGCTGGAGTGCAGATAGGCAGACAGATCAGCCCATGCCAGCTCGAACCGAAGGGCGAACCTAGGGCACTCTGACAAGAATTGCTTCGTGTCCAGCTCTACTTCTTCGCCGGCTTCGATTTGCCGTAGCTGGTCTGGACGGATGCGCCGATGGTGCCCAGCATGTCTTTCGAGGCCTGGGCATACTTGCCATCCGGCGCCAGCTCCAGATACTTGTTGAATGCCTCGGCCGTGCCTTCGGGCGCGACCATCTTGTTGTCCTTCATCGTCGCCTTGCCGATCATGTCGACGCCCTTCCAGTAGTAGGCGTCGGCGCGCTTGGGATCGATCTGGATCGCCTTGTCGAAGGCCGCAATCGCTTCGTCGACTTTGCCGGTGTTGGTCAGCACCGCGCCTTCGTTGTAGTAGTAGGTGCCGGCATTGGTGGGATCGGCCGCAGCCGCAGCGGCATACTGTTGGACAGCTTTGTCGGTCTGTCCGGACTTGGCATAAGCATCCGCCAGCTGCGCCATGTAAGGGCCGCTGGTCGGCTTGATCGCCAGCGCCTTCTGATAGGACTCGGCCGCATCGGAATATTTCTTGGCGCCACGCTGCGCATCGCCCAGGTAGGCCCACACCAGGTCCTGGTTGGGATCGACCGTGCGTGGCCTGCTGCAGGATAGTGATGGCCTGGTCGTAATTGCCGGCGCCCTCAAGCTCCTTGGCCTGCTTCAGGGTTTCGTTCAGGCCCTTGATTTTTTCGTTCTCCTTCTGGGCGGCTTCGATCTTCTGCCGCTGTTCCTCGCTGACTCGCGGCTGCTGCGGCCGGACTCATCCCAATCGACCACCTGCTCCTGGCCGGCCGCGATAGGAACATTGTTTTTCTCGTCGATCGGGATTGCCCTTCATCATCAGCGTCCTCTTGTAGGTGCCGATGTAGACGCCGTTCATCGAGTATTCGCCCTTGCTGTTGGTCTTGACCTGTGTACTTTCTGCCCGTCTGGGAGTCGTACATCTGGACGGTGGCGCCGGCGAGCGGCTTGCCGTCCTGGCCTTTGACCGTGCCTCGGATGATGCCTTCCATCTGCGCCCACAATGGGGCGGCGCACATGCCCAGCACTAACAGCATGACAGCGAGATTTATGTATTTCCGCATTGTTTCCTCCAGCGCATTGAAGCCGCGTCTGTACCGCTTGTCGCACGGTCTCCGGCGTTGATCGTCGAAAATTTGTTCATGAAAAGTCCTGGACCGCAGTCTGCGACAGGTAAGGGATGGGATCGACCGCGCCCGCCGCCGCAAAGGCCCGCAGCCGCAAAACGCAACTGTCGCAACTGCCACAAGCCTGGTCCTCCCGGCTGTAGCATGACCACGTTAAATGGAACGGAGCGCCCAATTCAAGGCCACGCCTCACAATCTCGTGTTTACGCAGCGCAATCAGCGGCGTCTCAATTTGGATGCGGCCTTCCTTGGTCCCGGCGACGATGGCCCGGTTAAACGCCTCATAAAACTCGGGACGGCAGTCAGGATAGCCGGAGCTGTCCTGCTGCACCGCGCCAATATAGATGCGCTCGGCGCCCAGCACCTCGGCCCAACTGACCGCGGCCGACAGAAAATGCGCGTTGCGGAAGGGAACGTAGGTGACCGGAATTTCTTCGCCGATATGCTGACGGTGCGTCGGGCACAGCGATGCTGGCGTCGGTCAGCGCCGAGCCTCCGATCAGCCGGAAGAACGGCGTCTTGACGATCAGCCGGCGATGAATGCCCAGCGCCTCGCAGATGCCGAGGAACGAAGTCTGCTCGCGAGCTTCGGTGCGCTGTCCGTAGCTGATGTGCAGCGCGGCCACGTTTCGGCGCCGTAGTCGCGAACGGCCAGCGCGGCGCAGACGGCGGAATCCATGCCACCGCTGAGAGAGACGACGAGTTGGGATGTGGGTCTTGGTCATGATGCTTTACGTTCGGCAAAACTCATGACGATTGGCAACAAATTCGAGGGTGCCCCGTTCTACGCCATCCTTTGGCGTAGGGCGGGTCTTCATTGAACCAGATCACCGGACCCGCCCTAGCCCAAAAGCAGGCTGGAACGGGGCACCCGCGTCCTTCGAATGCCTACGTTTTCGCTAGAAACTGCATAAATCCTCTGGCGAAGAGCCAAGAGCTGAAAAGCGACACGGCCTCTCATACCCCCTTCACCTGCGGCTCCCAGATGAACTTGTGAATCTGCAGTCCCAGCCGGGCATTGACATCATCGGCCAGCATCCATTGCGCCAGCTCCTGCGGATCGAGCAGGCAATTGGCGACATCGCGAGTGCCCGCAGCGGTCTTGCGAAACGCTGGCGAAAAAATGACCGAGGCTTTCGCAGTCGAGCGCGTGCTCGCCGAGTGAAGTCGCGGGCGAATTCGTAATCGGCGCCGGCTGGAGATCACGAACTTGATTTCATCGCGCTGGGTCAGGTGATCCAGGTTGTCGAGACGGAAGCGCCCGCCTTCGCCGGAGTCGGGACACTTCACGTCGACAATCTTCACCACTCTTTCGGGACACGCTCCAGCGGACGCTCACCGCTGGTCTCCAGCAGCATGCTGTATCCGGCAGCGCAGCAGGCGCTCCATCAGCGGCACCGCCTCGCGCTCCTGCAGCAGAGGCTCACCGCCGGTGATCTCGACCAGGCCGCCGTTGGGAGAGAGCCGCCGGACTTCCGCTTCGATCTCTTCCAGTGTCATTCGCGAGCCGCCCTTGAAGGTGTACTCGCTGTCGCACCAGGAGCAGCGCAGGTTGCATCCCGCCAGCCGCACGAAGATGCACGGCAGCCCGGCGTAAGAAGACTCGCCCTGCAACGACTTGTAAATCTCGATGATCTGCATGCAGGAAGACGCTATTCGCTGTTCGCCATTCGCTTTTCGCCAGAAGCCTGGCGATACACTTCTGCGACGATCTCTTGCGAAGAGCGAAAAGCGAGAAGCGAAAGGCGGCGCTTCTCCTACTCGCAATACCGCGCCGTCGTCGTGTCCGTCTCCCAGATGGTGACGTCCTTCACCTTCACCCGGCCGTTGGTGCTCTGCTTCAGCCGCGAATTGGTCTCGTCGTAGAAGTACTTGGCCAGGTTCTCCGCCGACGGATTAATGGTGTCGAATGGCTTGAGCTCGTTGATCATCTCGTGGTCGAGATAGTTCATCACCGGGCGCAGCACGTCCTTCAGCTCCTTGAAATCGAGCAGCAGGCCGGCCTGGTCCAGCTCGGCGCCGCTGAGGGTGACGCGCACACGATAGTTGTGGCCATGCGGCTTCTCGCACTTGCCGCGATAGTTGCGCAGGTAGTGCCCGGCAGAAAACGTGTCTTCAACAGTGACTTCGAACATGAGCTTTCACCCCAGCCAACGCAAGATCGGCGTTCGCCGGAGACCCCGAACCTCCAGCCGCAACAAAGAAAACAGGCGGTTGCGGCGAAGTAAGTATTTTAGCGTGTTTGGCGAAGCCGGTACCGCTCTCGGGCCCACATCTCTTTTAAGGTGTCATCCTGAGCGGAGGCGCTGTGTTTGCGCCGCAGTCGAAGGACCCCTATCGTACGGCGATCTTTCCACTATAGCGGTCCTTCGACTGCGCGTCCGCCCGCCGCAATAGAAGCGGCGTAAAAGCAAAGGCGCGGACGCTCCGCTCAGGATGACGCCGTGTTCTTGAATGCCAATGGAAGAAGACGCGAATGAAAGCACTCAGCCCCCGAAGAACTCTTCCACCTTCTTCACATCTGTCGTCCGTCCGTACTTCGGCAGGCTGTCGAGGAACACGCGCCCGTATCGCTTATTGAGAATGCGATTGTCCAGCAGGCACAGCAACCCGCGATCGTGCAGCGACCGGATCAGTCTTCCGAACCCCTGCTTCAGCGAGATCACCGCGCTCGGTACCTGATACTCGAAGAAGGCGTTGCCGCCATCTTCGTCAATCGCCTTGATGCGCGCCGCAACTACCGGATCGTTGGGCACCGCGAACGGCAGCTTGTCGATGATCACGCAGCTTAACTGCTCGCCCTGCACATCGACGCCCTGCCAGAACGATGACGTCGCGAACAGCACGGCGTTCGGCGTCATGCGGAATTCGTCGAGCAGCGCGTTCTTCGGCGCCGAGCCTTGCAGCAGCATCGGGAACTCCAGTTCACCCAGCAGCCGCTCGTAGAGCTGATTCATCAGCGCGTAGCTGGTGAACAGGCAGAACGCCCGCCCGCGCGTGATCTCCAGCAATTGCCGCACGCGTTGCGACGCCTTCTCCACGAAACGCGGATCGCGGGGATCGGGCAGGTCGGGCGGAATGTACAGCAGCGCCTGGCTCTCGTAGTCGAAGTGCGACGGCACCACCAGCTCGCGCGCGTGCTGGATGCCAAGCCGGTGGGTGATGTACTCGAAGCCGCCGGAGACGGCGAGCGTTGCCGAGGTCAGCACCGCCGATTCCAGGTGCTCGAACAACACGGTGCGCAAAATGTCGGAGACGGTGATTGGCGTGGCCTGTAGGAACACATTGTGCTGGCCACCCGCGCCGTTCCGGCCGCTCGCCGCTCGATCCAGAAGACCGTGTTCTTCTGCTGCGCCTCCATCACGAAGCCCAACTGCATGCGCAGTTCTTCGACGCGCCGGGTCATCGCGTGTACTTCTTCCGGCTTCTTCGGGATAGCCTGCAGCTCGGTGTAGAGATGGTTCAACGCGTTTTGCAGGCCGAGATACTCGTCGCCATTTTCTTCCAAAAATTCCGCGCGATTCTCGAAGGCGAATCGGCCCTCACCCGGCGGGAGGATCGCGAAGAAAAGTTGTGAATGGTCGCGAACGCGGGCCGACGCCTGCAACACGTCGGCCATGGGAATATCCGCGCGGCGCAACGTGTTCTCCACATCGCGCAGCAGGTCGTCGATGCGCAGGTTCGACACGGTTACGCCAAAGTAGTCGGCCGCGACATCTTCCAGTTCATGCGCTTCGTCGAAGACCACCACACCGGCATCGGGCAACACTCCGGCGTCGGGCGAGCGATCCATCGATGCCTTGATCGCCAAATCCGCGCAGAACAGATGATGGTTGACGATGATGATGTCGCTCTCCAGCGCGCGCCGCCGCATCTCGGTGATGAAGCAGCGATCGAACTGCTGGCAATCGGCGCCGATGCAGCGATCGGTGCGCGCATCCAGCTTGGGCCACAGGTGGCTGGTCTCGGGCAGCCCGGCCAACTCGGCGCGGTCGCCGGTCTCAGTCGTCTTCTCCCAGTCGCTGATGATGCGGAACTGGTTGATCTCTTCCAGCCCGTTCAGTACCGGCTGCGTGGTCAGGTCGTAGAGCTTCTTGCGGCAGAGATAATTTCCGCGTCCCTTCATGTAGCAGACGCGCAGCTCGCCCAGATGCTCCTTGAGAAAAGGGACGTCTTTGTAGAAGAGCTGCTCCTGCAGGGTCTTAGTTCCAGTCGAGATGATGACGCGCTTGCCCGAGCGAATGACCGGCAGCAGGTAGGCCAGCGTCTTGCCCGTGCCGGTGCCCGCTTCGACGATGAGGTGCCGCTTCTCCTGCAGCGCCTTTTCGACGGCTTCGGCCATCTGCAACTGCCCGCGGCGAAACTCGTACGCCGGATGGGTGCGCGCCAGCAAGCCTCCCGGGCCGAAGAACTGGTAGAGCGACGGCAGCCGGGCGGCCAGGGTAGCGGGTTGTGAGGTGGACGACACGGTGCGAGGAGTCTTGTCCCTATAATAGCCGTACGGGTCGAATCAGTGTGGTGCGCTGGATGATCGGCATCCGGCGCGAACTTCACCTAAGCCCCACACCTGCCCTGTACCGAGTTTCCACAACTCCGAAAGAGCTTACTTGAGCCGCCGCATTCAATACGAAGAGAAGAGCAAGGCCCAGCGCGGCGATCCGCCGACCCTGGGAACGCTGGCCATCGTCGGACGGCCGAACGTCGGCAAGTCCACGCTGTTTAACCGGCTGGTCGGCTCGCGCCGCGCCATTGTGGGCGACGAGCCCGGCATCACCCGCGACCGCTTGTACGGCGATATCGAGTGGGCTGGACGGCGCTTGCGCGTGGTCGATACCGGCGGCATCGTTCCCGACGACAAGGCGCTGATTCCGTCGGAGATCTTTCGCCAGGCGCGCGTGGCCCTGGAAGAAGCCGACGCCATCGTGATGGTGGTCGATGGCCGGACCGAGCTGGCTTCGCCTGACCTCGAACTGGCGCGACAGTTGTTGCGCACCGGCAAGCCGCTGCTGCTGGCCGTCAACAAGGTGGACACGCCGAAACTGGAGCCCTATGCCGAGGAGTTTCGGCGGTTGGGGATCAAGGAACTGTTTCCGATTTCTGCAGAGAACGGGAACGGCATCGCAGAACTGCTGGAGCATGTGATCAGCGTGATGCCCGAAGCCGCTTCCGACCCAGGTCTCGAAAATCGCGAGAGCCGGGGCACCCGAGAATCGGCTGCGGACGAACAGCAGGTTCCTCGACTCCGTTCCGCCGCCTCCGGCGACGTCACTTCGGTCGGGATGACAAAGTCTAAAAGGAAAATGGCCCGGGAGTCAGCAGCGGACGCAGCCTTGGATTCAGCTACTGAAGACGACGGCGAAGGCGATGCGGCTGAAGCAGACGAGCCCGACGAGAAGGAAGTGAAGGTCGCCATCATCGGACGGCCGAATGTCGGCAAGTCAACTCTGCTGAATGCGCTGACCGGCACAGGACGGGCGATCGTTTCGCCGGTGGCAGGCACCACGCGCGACGCCATCGACGAGGTGCTGGAACGCGATGGCCTCAGCTACCGCTTCATCGACACCGCCGGCATTCGCCGCAAGGGCAAGACCGAGTTGATGGCCGAAAAGCTTTCGGTGGTCATGGCGCGCAAACATCTGGAAGCCGCCGATGTGGCGCTGATCGTGATTGACGCGGTCGAGGGCGTGACCGCCGGCGACGCCACCATTGCCGGCTACGCGCATGAGAGCGGGCGCTCCGTAATCATCGTCATCAACAAGTGGGACCTGGTCACCACGGCCCGCACCGATGGCAAGCCCCCGGCTGATCCGAAGGTGTACGAAGAACAGGCGCGGCGTCACTTAAAATTTCTGAACTATGCGCCAGTGGTGTTTGTCTCGGCGGTTAAGGGTAAGAACCTGGACAAGCTGTTTTCCACGCTGGAGCTGGTGGCACGCGAGCGCCGCAAACGCGTCGGCACCGGCGAGATGAATCGCTTCCTCAAACACATCGATTTCGAGCGCGCCTCCGTGCCCATGTCGAAGCGGGTGAAGATTCTGTACATGACGCAGGCAGCAGTGTCGCCGCCGACCTTCATCCTGTTCACCGACCGGGCGGTGAAGCTGCACTTCTCGTATCAACGATTTCTGGAGAACCAGATTCGCGAGGCGTTTGGATTTGTGGGTACGCCGATCTGGATCAAGAACCGGGCGCGGAACGAGGGGAAGAAATAGCAGACTAGCGGCAGGCCTCGCCGCGATGTCGCCCGGCGTGGATTTGTTGAGGGTTGGCGTAATTAAAGCCTGCAGGACTTCTCTTTCTTCCTCTGCCTTTGTATGCGCTTGACAGCATATGCTTCTGAGGTCATAATTAATGATGTGGACGGTCGCGTTTCATGAGGACTTCGAGCCCGAGTTCGACGCGCTGGCCGAAGCAGTGCAGGATGAGCTTTTGGCAGAAGCAAGATTCGTTGAGAAGTTCGGGCCGGAAACTGGGCGCCCACATGTGGACAAGCTGAAGGGCTCCAGCTACGCCAATATGAAAGAGCTTCGCTTTGAGGCGGAAGATGGCGAGTGGCGGGTAGCGTTTGCTTTTGACCCGAAGCGTCGCGCCATTCTGCTGGTTGCCGGAGATAAACGCGGTGTAAGCCAGAAAAAGTTCTATAAGCGGCTAATCGCAAAGGCGGATTTCAGGTACAAGCAACACCTGGAGCGACAGAAGGCCAACGAGAACAGAGTGACGGGAAGGAAGAAGCGATGAAGACTTTGCGTGAGAAGTTAAAAACTCTCCCCGCTGCCCGAAGAAAGAAGATCGCCCGGCGAACCGCCTTGCTGGTCGCCGAAGAAATGACGATGCGCGAACTGCGCAAGGCGCGACAGATTACCCAAACCGAAATGGCCAAGACCCTCGGCATTAAGCAGGAACAAATCTCGCGCATTGAAAAACGAACGGACATGCACATCTCAACGTTGAAGAGAGCTGTCGAGGCAATGGGTGGAAAGCTAGACCTCATCGCCACGTTCCCCTCGGGAGCCCCCATCAAGCTGACGGGACTGGCAGAGCCTAAGACCTAGGTCTGCTCAAGGCCATTGAGCCCGGCGTCGCTGCCAGCCACCCATCCAGTTCCGCCAACGCTCGCTCGCACACCATCGCGTGTCGCCGCTTCTTGTCGCGAACCTTTGGCTTGGTTTCCTCGTCAAGGTGCAGCAGCAGATCGAAGGTGATGTTCGCCGGCTGGAAGTTCTTGGCCTCGGCGTGGCAGATGTAGTTCACCAGCGCGCCGAACGCTGTCGCGCGCGGAGGCGCAACCGGATCGGCTCCCGTCGCCAACGCAGCCGCATGCATACCCGCCAGTTGACCTGTCGCAATCGATTCGACGTAGCCTTCCACGCCGGAAATCTGTCCTGCGAAAATCACATTCGGATGCTGCTTCATCTGCAGCGTCTCGTTGAGCAGCGTCGGACCATTGATGTAGGTGTTGCGATGGATCTGGCCGTAGCGCAGGAACTTCGCGTTCTCCAGCCCGGGAATGAGCCGCAGCACGCGCGCCTGTTCGCCGTACTTCAGGTGGTTCTGGAAACCTACCACATTGTAGGAGTCGGCGCGCAGGTTCTCCTGGCGCAGCTGTACCACAGCGTAGGGCATCTGCCCGGTATGCGGATTGCGCAGGCCCACCGGCTTCATCGGCCCGAAGCGCAGGGTATCGCGGCCGCGGCGCGCGATCTCTTCGATGGGCAGGCAGCTCTCGAAGTAGTTCAGGTTCTCCCAATCTTTGGCGTCGACCGCATGCGCCTCCAGCAGCGCGTCGAGAAAGCGGTCGTACTCCTCTTTCGTCATCGGGCAATTGATGTAGTCGGCGGTGCCCTTGTCGTAGCGCGCGGCCATGTAGCAGCGCGTCATGTCGATGGAGTCGGCTTCGACGATGGGGCTGATGGAGTCGTAAAAGTAAAGCTGCTCGCTGCCGCTCAGTCGCAGGATCTCCTGGGTGAGCGCGTCGGAGGTCAGCGGCCCGGTTGCGATCACCGTGATCTCACTCGCCTTCGTCGATCGCGGTGACTTCTTCGCGCACGACTTCGATCAGCGGCTCGCGCTCGATGGCTTCGGTCACCGCCTCGGCAAACTTTTCGCGATCGACAGCCAGCGCGTGTCCGGCGGGAACCGCAGTTTGCCGCGCAATCTCCAGCAGCAACGATCCGGCGCGGCGCATTTCTTCTTTCAGCAGCCAGGGCGCGGTGTTCTCGCTGTCGGATTTCAGCGAGTTCGAGCAGACCAGTTCGGCGAAGTTCGCCGTCTGGTGCGCGGGCGTCGACCGCACCGGCCGCATTTCGAAAGGCGGACAGCGACGCCGCGGCGGGCGCATTGCCACGCGGCTTCCGAGCCGGCCAGTCCGGCGCCGATGATGCGAATAGGTTTTGGCATGGGGACGGGCTGAGAACTTGAGTTATTATACGGGCCTGTTCTGGAGGAGATCGCGATGGCCAGACTGCCGTACGTCGAAATGCAGGACGCTCCGCCCGAGGTGCGCGAGATCTACGAGACCGCGCTGCGCGGCAAGCCCGGCAGCGTGCAGAAGCTGCTGGCGCATCGTCCCGAGGTGCTGCGCACGTTTCTCGCGTTCTACGGCACGGTGGGCCGCACGCTGGAGCGGCGCATCTACGAGATGGTCTACATCCGCGTCTCCATGATCAACGGCTGCCACTATTGCCTGCAGCATCACCTGGCCGCGTCGAAGCGCGTAGGGCTGACGGAAAACGATTGGCAGGCGTTGAAGGCCGGCGAGTACAGCAGCTTCGCTCCCAAGGAGCAGGCCGCGCTGAAGTTTGCCGAGAAGCTGACGCGCGAGTCGCACGAACATCAACGACGCCGATGTCGACGCGCTGAAGCCGCATTTTCCCGCGGAACAGATTGTCGACCTGGACATGCTGGTCGGATTGGCGAACCTCACCAACCGGCTGACCGATCCGCTGGGAGCGGACCTGGAGACGCCGGCGGAGAAAATCTAGCTTCCACTGTCTTTACCCAGCGCTCCCGCTCTGGGCTGGGGATATGCCCCCCGGCCTCCCTGAAAATCGCGCCAAGTCCCCGGCGGTCAGAGCCTTGGCTCCGCTTTCCCAATCGGCACTAAAATGGCCTAACCTATGCCACGATTTTGCCGCTAAAGGTGGTCGCTGAGATGCCGTTTCTGAGCGTTACAGCCCGTCTGGGCGACGATAAGTCGGCGGAGGGTGCTTGTGCCCACCGGGTGGTTTATCGTCGCCTATAAGTCAGCTAAACGCGTTTTCCCGTTTCGGGACAACAACTTACGGGATTCAGAGGATCACCCGCTCGTCGCCCACCCGCCGCGTCACCCGTTCGCGGTCCAGATACTCCAGCAGCGGGATGGCGTACTTGCGGGTGATGCCGAACAGGTCTTTGAAGTTGCCGACGTTGAGCTTGGGCGTCTTCGCCTTCTGCGCCGCGATCTGCTGCCCAGCTCGGCGAGCGCGTCGCGATGAAAGACCAGTTCGTCGGCCAGCTTCACCAGCACGCGATCGCGCAGCAGCAGGGTCACGATCTTCTGCGCGCGGACTTTGTCGACCGGCAACGACGCCAGCACATCCTTCAGCAGCGGAACCTTCAGGCCTGCCTTGGCGAAGGCCTGCTCGATCTGCGCCTTCGATTCGGCTTCCTCGTCGCGCAGCACCACGCCTTTGCCGACGGCCTGCACCACTTCGCCGCTGACCTGCAGTTTTTTGTCGCGGACCAGCGAATCGAGCACGCCGCGAAAGACTTCTTCGCGCAACCCCAGTGTCTCGCGCAGCTCCTCCCGGCCGATGCCGGCCACCAGCGGATTCGCCTTGTGAAACTGCTCGACCTTCGCGGCAGCTCGACTCGCGCAATCCGAACACGATTGCCGGGCGAAGCAACAGATCGTCGAAGCGCGCCAGCTTGCCGGCTTTCACCAGTTCAGCCGCAAGCTGCTCGACCCTGGCCGGCAGCCATCCCGTTTCCCCCACAGCGTCGGGATATCGACAAGCCGTCATCGCGCCGCGCCGCGCCACCCGCGCCAGCAGCGACTGTCTGCGGCATCCGCGTTCGCCATCGCCTGCAGAAATGCCAGCGCGCTCCGCCGCCTTCGTCCGCCGCGGCTCCTCGGCCGCATCCAGCACTCGTCCGCCGCCGATGGTGATCACCGGAGAGAACTGCCGGATGATGAAGCGATCGCCGGGCAACAGCAGCAGCGGATCGTCGAGCTTCAGCCGCGCCAAGCCCGACTCGCCCGGGCGGCAACTGCTTTGCGCCGAGCAGGCTCACCTCGGCGATGGTCTCCGCCGTGAAGGCGTGCA
Organism: uncultured Acidobacteriaceae bacterium; assembly: GCA_963698845.1. Classification (GTDB taxonomy): domain Bacteria; phylum Acidobacteriota; class Terriglobia; order Terriglobales; family Acidobacteriaceae; genus Bog-257. Next base: position 724,470 of record CAVOSH010000001.1, on the reverse strand, counting down.
GATGCACCCGCGCGCGATCGCGCAGCGGCTTGGCCGAGCGCAGCAGATCCAGAGTCACGCTCACGCGCTTCGTCGGGCGAAACATCCGCGGCGGCGTCAGCATCATGCCGCGCGCCAGCTCGGCGGTCTCCACGCCGGCCAGATTCAGCGCGGTGCGCTGGCCGGCGATGGCCTGCTCCGCCGCCGCGCCATGCACCTGCACGCCGCGCACCCGCAACCGCTTGCCCGCGGGATGGACTTCCAGCTCCTGCTCTTTGTGAACGGTCCCGGAAATCAGCGTGCCGGTCACAACCGTGCCGAAGCCTTTCATGCTGAAGACGCGATCGATGGGCAGACGGAAGACGGCGCTGGAATCCTTCGCCGGAATTTCCGCCGCCAGGCGCGCCAGCTCGCTGCGAAGCCGGTCGAGTCCCGCGCCGGTTTTCGAGCTGACCGCGACGATGGGCGACTGCGCCGGATCGAGGAACGATCCCTTGCAGGAACTCCGCCACTTCCAGCGTGCACCACTTCCAGCGTCTCGGCGTCGACCAGGTCCGACTTGGTCAGAACGGTGATCCCACGCTGTACGGCCAGCAGGCGGCAGATGTCGAAGTGCTCGCGGGTCTGCGGCTTGATGCCTTCGTCGGCGGCGATGACCAGCAGCACCAGGTCGATGCCGCCGACTCCCGCCAGCATGTTGCGGACAAAGCGCTCGTGGCCGGGAACATCGACGAAGCCGATGCGGATGGGCTCGCCGGAGGGGCTGGTCAAATCGAGGTTGGCAAAGCCGATATCGATGGTGATGCCGCGGCGCTTTTCCTCTTCCAGGCGGTCGGGATCGATGCCGGTCAGGGCCCGCACCAGCGCGCTCTTGCCGTGGTCGATGTGGCCGGCGGTGCCGACGATGACCGCTTTCATGGCGATCAGTGTACCGGGAGTTTGTGGAACTCTCGGCAGCCGTAGCGGCGAATGCTTTCAAGGGGCAAGCTGTGCGAAAATAGTAGTCTAGAAACTAGCACCAGCCTTCCGGGTTTACTACGGTTGCGCCATCCCCAAGGAAGTTTTTGCTTTCAAAGGGTCACGGGCGTCTAATGTATTTGAACTCCAGGCGTACTTGATCCATACGGATGGCCATCGATTCTCACACCGCCAGACACACCACCCCTCTTCCCCTCCGGCGAAGACAGCCAGCTTGCGCTTTGGGAAAGCGCGCGATGGCGGTGAGCTCGACCTCACGCCGCACCTGCTGATGCAACTGGAGGACGATCTGGAGCGCTCGCGTATGCGCGAGGCGTTCTGGATCTCGGTGGTCGTTCACCTGATGGTGGTGATCCTTCTGGCATTGTCGCCGAAAATTTTTCCCGGGATGAAGGGCGTGAGTGCTGGCCACGCCGGATGACTGATGCGCAACCAGCAGATGACCTATCTCGATCTGCCGCCCGACTTGCAGAAGGCGCCGAAGGTCGCGCCCAAGACGGACGTGCTGTCGGACAAGAACCGCATCGCCGAGAGCCGCCATCCCTCGCTCGACAAGAAGACGCTGGAAGAGTTGAAGCGCGCGGGCCCGCCCAAGATACAGGCGCCGCCGGCGCAGCAGCAGGCGCACAACACGCCGCCGCAGCAGCAGCGGCAGGCGCCCCGCAACAGCAACAGCCGCAGCAACAACAGCAGGCGCAGGGCCAGCAGATGGCGCAGCTGCAGCCGGCGAATTCCGCTTGAGAATCCCAAGCTGCCTGCACCGACCGAGGGAACACCGCGCCAAAGTTCCCCAGCACCTTCGGCGGATCGATGTCGCCGGGCTCGTCGATTGAGCAGGCCGCGCGCGCCGTGGCCTCGCGTCGTGGCGGGGCGCCAGCTATGGCGGCGGTAGCGGCGATTACGGAGCCGGACCCGGCGGATCGGCGCTGCAAGATGGGACCGCTGGAAGTTCTGAGCGACACCCAGGGCGTCGACTTCGGCCCGTACCTGGAGCGCGTGCTGCAGGCCGTGCGCATGAACTGGTACAACCTCATTCCCGAGGAAGCGCGCCCTCCGCTGATGAAGAAGGGCAAGGTCGCCATCGAGTTTGCGATCTTGCCGGACGGCAAGATTGCCGGCATGCAGCTCTTCGGACCTTCCGGCGACGTGCCTCTGGACCGCGCGGCCTGGGGCGGCATTACCGCATCGGCGCCGTTCGCGCCGCTGCCCAGCCAGTTCCACGGACCGTACCTGGCGCTGCGCTTCCGCTTCTACTACAACCCCGGCAAGGGCGATCTGGAATAAGAAGCCGTCAGCACTCAGCATTCAGTCATAAAAGTGGGTGCCCCGTTCTACGCCTGACTTTGGCGTAGGGCGGGTCTTCGATCTGCCACGAGGTTCGTTCGATCACCCGCCCTAGCCCAGAATCAGGGCTAGAACGGGGCACCCACAGGTTCTTCGGTCTCCTGCTTTAGCCCCTGTTTTGACCTCCGATTTACGACGATCCGAAACGAACGCGGGTGCCCCATCCTAGGCCCGATGTTGGCCTAGGGTGGGAGACGAAACTGTCGGCGTAAAATTATCCCATGGCCTCCGATTCTCCCGATGAACGCGAACTGGCACTGCAAAAGCGCCGGCTTACGCACGATCGCATCCGCGTGATCGGATTGCTGGTCATCGTCGTGTTCATCCTGCTGCTCACCTTCGTTCGTTTCGGCAAGCACATTCCCTGGGGCGCGCGATGAGCGGCTCCCGCCATCGATGACCGTGTCCGCAAAAGCTGAGCCGCTGCTGGTCGTCATCCTCGGACCGACGGCTTCGGGGAAATCCGCACTCGCCGTCGCGCTGGCGCAACGCTTCGACGGCGAGATCGTGAGCTGCGATTCGGTCGCCGTCTATCGCCACTTCGAGATCGGAACCGCGAAACCGTCGTCGCGGCAGCGGGCGCTGGCCGAGCATCATCTGCTCGATGTAGCCGAGCCGGGCGAGCCCTTCACAGCCGGCGAATACTCGCGGCAGGCGCGAGCGGTGATCCGCGAAATCACGCAACGTGGCAAGCTGCCGATTGTGGTCGGCGGCACCGGACTTTATCTGCGCGCACTGCTGGAGGGCTTGTTTCCCGGGCCGGAGCGCTCGGAGGAATTGCGCGAACGTCTGCGGGCACGCGCCGAGCAGCGCGGCTCGCGGCATCTTCATCGCATCCTGCAACGGCTCGATCCCACGGCCGCCATGAAGATTCATGCCAACGACGCAGCCAAGCTCATACGCGCTATCGAGGTGTGCCTGGCCTCGCGCTCGCGGATGAGCGGAGCTGTGGCAGCAGCGCGATCCCTTGCGCGGCTATCGCATTCTGCGGATCGGACTGAGCCCGCATCGTCAGGAGCTCTACCAGCGAATTAATGCGCGCGCGCAACAGATGTTTGACGACGGTCTGATCGAGGAGACGAAGACGCTCGTCGCTCGCTATGGCGAACGGAAGCAGGCGACCGCGCTGGACTCGCTGGGCTATCGCCAAGCGGGACAGTTTCTTCGCGGCGAGTTGTCGCGGGAGCAGGCAATCGCGGCCGCGCAGCAGGGACATCGCAATTGCGCCAAACGGCAGATGACCTGGTTTCGCCGCGAGCCCGAGGTGCGCTGGCTGGACGGGTTCGGGGACGAGGCGGAAGTGGAAAACGAAGCGGCAGAACTAGTGACGCGCCGCATCCCTAAGCGGCACCTTTAATTGAAATTGTCATCCTGAGCGGCGCGTCCGCACGTTTGCTTTTCCGCCGCTGTTTTTGCGGCGGGCGGACGCCGAGTCGAAGGACCGCTACCGCCGGAAGAACCTTCGGGGGTTTGGTTGCATTCAGAGCGGGGCAGCTAAGAGAAAATAGGGTCCTTCGACTTCGTTCGTCGGCTGCGCCTCCTCGCTTCGCTCAGGATGACAATCCGAAAATAACGGATGACAACCGTGAAGACTCTTCACAGGACAGGGGTCCTTCGACTGCGTTCGTCGGCTGCGCCTCCTCGCTTCGCTTGATTTCATAACGACGTTGGCTCGATCGGCCGAGTACTCTGAGTTTGTGTAAGACCAGGGGCTCGGGGAGGGAGCCAACGCGATGTTGATTATAGGTTGTGATTATCACCCTGGGTTTCAGCAGTTAGCGATTTTTGATACGGCAACCGGCGAAGTGAGCTACCGGCGCTTGCCGCGGGCCGAGGTAGAAGAGTTTTACCGGGGCCTGAGCGAGCCGGCGCTGGTGGGCATGGAAGCCTGTGGCTTCACGCTGTGGTTCGAGGAGCTGCTGGCCGAGCTGGGTCATCGGCTGTGGATCGGAGACGCAGCGCGGATTCGAGCGGCGGTGGTGCGCCGGCAGAAGACGGACCAGCGCGATGCGGATCACATTTTGACCTTGCTGCTGGAGAAGCGTTTTCCGCGGCTGTGGGTGCCGACGGCGGAAGAGCGCGATGTGCGGCAGTTGCTGTTGCATCGTCATGCTCTGGTGCGATTGCGGACGCAGGTGAAGAATCAGTTGCACGCCATCGCGCTGAATCAGGGGCTGCAGAAAAAACGGCAGCTATGGACGGAAGCCGGGCGGGCGCAGTTGCAGAAGCTGGAGCTGCGACCTTATGCGGCGCGGCGGCGAGCCGAGTCGCTGCTGCGGCTGGATGGCTTGGACCAGCAGATCCGGGAGCTGAGCCGGCAAGTGGTCGCTGAGGCGGACAAGCGCAGCGCGGCTCGGCTGCTGATGAGCCATCCCGGAGTAGGTCCGCAGACGGCGCTGGCCCTGGTGCTGAGCCTGGGTCCGGTGGAGCGGTTCAGCAATGCCAAGAAGGTAGCCAGCTATGTTGGGCTGATTCCTTGCGAGCACAGCTCGGGAGGCAAGCAGCGGCTGGGACACATCAGCAAACAGGGGTCGCCGCTGTTGCGCTTTCTGCTGGTGGAAGCCGCACAGAGCGCGGCCCGCTACGATGCCGAGCTGAAGCGCATGTATGTGCGTTTGAGTTTGCGGCGCAGCCGGGCGCAGGCGAAAGTGGCGGTGGCCCGGCGACTGGCGACACGGTTGTACTGGATGCTGCGCACGAGTAAGAACTATGCGCAGCTGCTGAGCAGTGGTGCAGGCGAGCCCGAGTCATCCTGTGGCACGGTTTAAGAGCCGAGCGCTTGAGTGAGCAGCCTGCCTCCCGCCGCTGCGAGGCGGGAGTTCGAAAGCAATCATGGCGGACAACGCCGAATAGATGGGTGGCGAAGCTGCTGCTTTCGCCCGCAGATTGGAGACGAGCCCCTGGTCAGGAAGTTTCCATGAGAGCGAACTGGCGCATCTTTTGTGCGTCGCCGCCCCCGTATGCCTTGACAACGCCAACGTCGTTATAGACAGGATGACAATCCGAAAATAGACCGACTGGGGGCGCCCCGTTCTACGCCGTCCTTTGGCGTAGGGCGGGTCGGGCTGGAATGATTTCTCCTTCAAGCCACGGATCCTGCCGCTTCCTCCCGCCCTAGCCCAAAATCAGGGCTAGAACGGGGCACCCCGAAAAGGAATGACTTCTGGTCCAAGCCACGGATCCTGCCGCTTCCTCCCGCCCTGGCCCAAAATCAGGGCTAGAACGGGGCACCCCGAAAAGGAATGACTTCTGGTCCAAGCCACGGATCCTGCCGCTTCCTCCCGCCCTAGCCCAAAATCAGGGCTGGAACGGGCACCCCGAAACGGAATGACTTCTCGCCCAAGCCAGCGATCCTGCCGACTTGCTCCCACCCTAGCCAAAATCAGGCTAGGATGGGGCACCCTCGGGATTTTTCCGACGCACCCTGAGGTTGTTCCAACACGACGGCTTCAGCCAGCCCCATCAGGGAGCGACACGCTGTCTCTTCTGCTATCGTCATTCGGAATGATTCGTCTGACCGCTTGCTTGCTGTGTCTCCTGCTCGCCATGCCCAGCTACGCGAAAGACCGCTTCCAGCAGCCCCAGTCCATCCATCTCGACAAGCAGGGAGACAAGTGGGCGCGCGCGTCGCTGAAGAAGATGTCGCTTGAGCAGAAGGTCGGGCAGATGTTCATGATCTGGGCCTTCGCCCGCTTCACCAACTTCGATGGCCCCGAATATCTCTCGCTGCGCGACACCATGCGCAAGTACCACATTGGTGGATTCGCGCTCACCGTCTCGTTCGACGACGGCCTGCTCGACAAAACCCCGCCTTTCGAAGCGGCGATGCTGACCAACCAGCTGCAGCGCGACTCGGAGTTTCCGTTGTGGTTCGCCGCCGACTTCGAACGCGCACTGGCTTACCGCTTGACCGGCGTCACCAGCTTCCCGCACGCCATGGCCTTCGGCGCCGCGCGCGATCCCAACTACGCGCGCGAGTACGGACGCATCACCGCCCAGGAGGCTCGCGCCATCGGCGTCGAGTGGAACTGGTTTCCCGATGCTGACGTGAATTCCGATCCCAACAATCCCATCATCAACACCCGCTCCTTCGGCGAAGACCCGGCGGCGGTGAGCGCGATGGTGGCAGCGAACATCGAAGGCGCGCGCGCCGGCGGCCTGCTCACTACGGCTAAACATTTTCCCGGACACGGTGACACCGACGTCGACTCGCATCACGGCGTGCCGGTCATCAATGCCGACCGCGCTCATCTTGACAGCATCGAGCTGCCGCCGTTTCGCGCGGCGATCAAGGCGGGAGTCGATGCGGTGATGGTGGCGCACATCGAAGTGCCCGCGCTCGATCCCGACCCGAATCACGTGGCCAGCATCTCGCCGGCCGTGGTCACCGGCCTGCTCAAACAACAGATGGGTTTTCAAGGACTGGTGGTGACCGACGCGCTGCTGATGCAGGGATTGATGAAGCTCTTTCCGGAGGGTGGATCGGCGGCGGCCGGACGCGCCGCGGTCGAGGCCGTAAAGGCGGGCGACGACGTGCTGATCATCCCGTCCGATCTTGCCGGCTCCTACAATGGACTGCTGCAAGCGGTGCGCAGCGGCGAGATTCCGGAGTCGCGCATCGACGAGTCGGTGCTGAAGATCCTGCAAGCCAAAGCCGAAGCCGGGCTGAACAAGGCTAAGCTCGTCGACATCCATGCCGTCAGCCGGCTCGTTGCCACGCCCAAGAGTCTCGAGATCGCCCAGGAGATTGCCGATCAGGCCGTCACACTGGTTCGCGACAATCATGCGGTGCTGCCGTTGAAGGCGGTTACTCAGGGAACCAATTCGCCACAGAATGCGTATCACTCAACAGCGGAAAACCGCGGGCGAACCCTGCTGCTGATTTTCACCCCGGACGTTAGAACCGACGCCGGATGGGTGCTGGAGCGCCAGCTGCGCGCGCGCATTCCGGATGTGAAGACGATTTACATCGAGCCGCGTAATGCCGCGGCCTGGGCGCAGCCGGCGGTTTACGAGGCGGCGCAGGCGCAGACGGTGATCGCAGCGGTGTACCTGAGCCCGCAGGGCGGTGCGGCGGCGAACATGGCGGCGTTGTCGAGCGGGCCGGAGGGACTGCTGCATCAGGTGGTGCAGGACGCGGCGGCAAAGACGGTAGTTGTGGCGATGGGTAATCCCTATATCGCCAGCCAGATGCCGGAGGTGCAGAATTATCTCTGCACATTTTCGGATGCCGAGGTTTCGGAGTTGAGTGCGGTGAAAGCATTGTTCGGCGAGATCCCGACGCCCGGCCGATTGCCGGTGACGATTCCCGGAATCGCCGCGCGTGGTGCGGGCATGAGCATGTCCAGCGGAGGAACACAATGAAGATTGCAAGGATGTCGATCGCGGTGGTGATCGCAGCGGCGGCGCTGCTGCTGGTGAGCGCGTGCAGCGTCCACGTAGACGACAAGGACAAGAAGAACGAGAAGGTGGATATCCAGACGCCCTTCGCGAATCTGAAGGTCGACAGCAGCGCAAAGGCGGTGGACAACGGCATTCCCGTTTATCCCGGAGCCAAGCTGCGTCCGGCGGAGAAGGATGGCGACAATCATTCGGCCAACATCAACCTGGGCGCCTTCGGCTTTGGACTGAAGGTGATTGCCGCCGAGTATGACACTCCCGACTCGCCCGACAAGGTGAAGGCGTTTTACCAGGACAAGATGAAATCGTTTGGAACCGTCCTGGTCTGCAACGGGCATAGCAGCAACGGATCTGACACGCACGTGTATCACCTGAATGCGCACAAGGACAACGGCGACAACGATAAAAAGTTGAATTGCTCCGACAGCTCCGGCGATGGCTGGGAGATCAAGACCGGTACCAACGATAACCAGCACCTGGTATCGATCGAGCCGAACGGATCGGGCACGCGCTTTGGCACCGTATTTATCCGCACCCGGGGTGACGACAGCGACAAGGACACGCTGTAAGGTTCAGCTACTCACGTTGTAAGGTTCAGCTATTCGTTGTAAGGGTTGTAAGGTTCGCTATTCAATCGGTACGCTGGTCGTTCCGATTTAGTGGTTGTCATCCTGTCTATAACGACGTTGGCGTTGTCAAGGCATACGGGGGCGGCGACGCACAAAAGATGCGCCAGTTCGCTCTCATGGAAACTTCCTGACCAGGGGCTCGTCTCCAATCTGCGGGCGAAAGCAGCAGCTTCGCCACCCATCTATTCGGCGTTGTCCGCCATGATTGCTTTCGAACTCCCGCCTCGCAGCGGCGGGAGGCAGGCTGCTCACTCAAGCGCTCGGCTCTTAAACCGTGCCACAGGATGACTCGGGCTCGCCTGCACCACTGCTCAGCAGCTGCGCATAGTTCTTACTCGTGCGCAGCATCCAGTACAACCGTGTCGCCAGTCGCCGGGCCACCGCCACTTTCGCCTGCGCCCGGCTGCGCCGCAAACTCAAACGCACATACATGCGCTTCAGCTCGGCATCGTAGCGGGCCGCGCTCTGTGCGGCTTCCACCAGCAGAAAGCGCAACAGCGGCGACCCCTGTTTGCTGATGTGTCCCAGCCGCTGCTTGCCTCCCGAGCTGTGCTCGCAAGGAATCAGCCCAACATAGCTGGCTACCTTCTTGGCATTGCTGAACCGCTCCACCGGACCCAGGCTCAGCACCAGGGCCAGCGCCGTCTGCGGACCTACTCCGGGATGGCTCATCAGCAGCCGAGCCGCGCTGCGCTTGTCCGCCTCAGCGACCACTTGCCGGCTCAGCTCCCGGATCTGCTGGTCCAAGCCATCCAGCCGCAGCAGCGACTCGGCTCGCCGCCGCGCCGCATAAGGTCGCAGCTCCAGCTTCTGCAACTGCGCCCGCCCGGCTTCCGTCCATAGCTGCCGTTTTTTCTGCAGCCCCTGATTCAGCGCGATGGCGTGCAACTGATTCTTCACCTGCGTCCGCAATCGCACCAGAGCATGACGATGCAACAGCAACTGCCGCACATCGCGCTCTTCCGCCGTCGGCACCCACAGCCGCGGAAAACGCTTCTCCAGCAGCAAGGTCAAAATGTGATCCGCATCGCGCTGGTCCGTCTTCTGCCGGCGCACCACCGCCGCTCGAATCCGCGCTGCGTCTCCGATCCACAGCCGATGACCCAGCTCGGCCAGCAGCTCCTCGAACCACAGCGTGAAGCCACAGGCTTCCATGCCCACCAGCGCCGGCTCGCTCAGGCCCCGGTAAAACTCTTCTACCTCGGCCCGCGGCAAGCGCCGGTAGCTCACTTCGCCGGTTGCCGTATCAAAAATCGCTAACTGCTGAAACCCAGGGTGATAATCACAACCTATAATCAACATCGCGTTGGCTCCCTCCCCGAGCCCCTGGTCTTACACAAACTCAGAGTACTCGGCCGATCGAGCCAACGTCGTTATGAAATCAAGCGAAGCGTCCGCGCCTTTGCATTTCCGCCGCTGCTTTTGCGGCGGGCGGACGCGCAGTCGATGGACCTGCTGTTCGTGGCTTCAGAACGATCCTTTCAGTGCGAGCAGACAGCAGGTCGCTCCACTCCGGCGGGAAGCTCGCCTGCGCTCGGAATGACAACCGTTTAGTTTGAGCCCGAATGTTTGGATGCTTTGTTTGCTTGCGGCCGAAAACCAACCGGTAGTTTCGGCGCATCACTGTTTCACTGCGAATGGCCGAATCCCGAAGGGATGGGTGTGCCGTGAGCCCAGGAGGGAGCGCAGCGGAGTCCTGGGTAGCGCGTCTATACGATCCCGAGCCCGCTTCAGCCGGCGGCACGAGCGCCCTCAGGCGCGCCACATTGCACATCCTCTCATCAAGATTGTTGTCCGAGGCAAATCGTCGGCGCCGTTAAAAAACCAGTATCGCGGAGAGATGATTCCGGGTATAGGGGTCCTTCGACTGCGTTCGGACGCTTGCGCGTCCTCACTCCGCTCAAGATGACACCCATCAATAAGCCAAGGGCCCGACCAAAGACTTGGCGCCCGTGCATTTGCCGCGCCCGGGTTCCTGCGCTAGAATTATTTTCGACCGCACTTTTGCGTTCGCTTTAGGCGGACGCGCTCTGCAGAATCCCCAACCTACCGGTCGGCGGGAGTGGCGAGTTCAGGTCTGCTGTTCGTTCGCAAAGTTGTTGGAAACTCAGCTGGTTGTGCGCTTGCACGCGGAGTACCGTTGTGTTAGGCTCAATGTTTGTCCCGGCTGGCAGATTGAAATATGCATCGGTGTGCCGCAAAAGCGGTGACCCATGCAGTGCTGGCGTAGCTCAGCTGGTAGAGCATCTGATTTGTAATCAGAGGGTCGGGGGTTCAAATCCCTTCGCCAGCTCCAGAATCGTAACTTGAGCGCGCCGCCCGCAGCGGCGGGTAGCAGGAGCAAGCCAAACGAGACGCGCAGCTCTCCTAGAGAACTGAATCCAGCAGCAGCATTCCTTGAGTACGACGCGCGCGCAGCATCGCGCCGCTGTTGCAGAGTTTTGTGGGCGCGTTTGGTGAAGTTCTTTGACAGCAGGGACGGAGCGATTTCGGGCCTCGGCAGTCGGTCTCTCGCAGAGGTTATCGAGAGCGAATGCTCGGTCGAGCCAGGCCCCCGGGCAAGCGCCGATTTTGCGCTGGTTGGGGTGGTCGAACGTGCACAGGTGGCCGAGTGGTTAATGGCAGCAGACTGTAAATCTGCCGCTCCCAGGAGCTACGGAGGTTCGAATCCTCCCCTGTGCACCAGTATTTACGCGCCACGGGCGCAGATGGGTTTTGGCTGTGGCTGAGCAGGTTGAGGTGGCGGGCATTTCTGGAACAAAGAAGTTGCTGGTCGCCTTCGCGATTTATGCGATTCTGGCGGCGCTGGCCTGGACGACGTTGAGCGAGCCGAAGTTCCGCTACGCGACACTGGCGATCCTGGCACTGTTCGCGCTGAGAACCTGGTCGTGGAGCCGGAAGCAGGAGCGGGACGGCGATGGCGGCAGAGATGTTTAGGCGGCGTCAGGTTTAATGCGGGCGGAGGTTCAGTCTCGGGTTGATCTTGCGCGACTTATGGTCGCAGATGAGTTGCTCGAGAACTTGCCCGAAGAGCTTGGAATGAGAACAGCGCTGTCGCGAGCGTACTACGCTTTGTTTCACTCGGCTCAAGCAGTGCTACTTACGGTTAATGACAAGGACGTCGGTGCTCGTCTGAAGCATGGAACTGTTTCTCGCCTGGTGCGTCGCAGGTGGGGTGCGATGGTCGGTGATTTATACGAAAGCGCACTGACTGCGAGGCGTGAAGCGGATTACGAGCCAGAGGCGCGGTTTTCGGTAATTGCCGTATCGCGACAGTTGAAGAACATACGTACCCATGTGTACTGGTTTTGTATGGAAGCGGAAAAGGCACTGAGATGATAGCCGCGGCTGAGGTCAAGAAGGAGTTTCGAGCCAGACTAGAGGCTCTTGGGTTATGGGCTAGTCTGGACTTGCGCGAATCGCAATTTCTGGATTTGCCTTCTGAGGTCTTCGTTGAACTCGTCCTGTTCAACGCCGGAGTCGCAGACAAGATTGCGGATGTTGCCAATGATGTTAGGCTCGCTCACCCTGACGAGGAGATCGACGTTATTATTCGAGCGCACTGGCAGGTCCGAAACGTTCTACCTGGCGGCTACGCAGTCGGCTCGGACGGCGGAGTTCGTGCTGCTGAACGGTTTGATGTCGTTCTTGTTTCTGGAGACGTGACGCAGAAGGTTACGGTTGACGTTACAAAAGATGGATTGAATATCTTGAAGTCAAAGTTCCAAGTGACGACCGCTGATCCGCTTGCACATAGACAGCTTGTTAAAGAGTTGGTCCGGGTTTTTGTGGAAAAAACCGTAACGCAAGGCGGAACCAGCTATTGGGATCCGGTTCGTTCCCCGGCTTTGGATTTGAATGCTGCGGGTGTGCAGTACATGATTGGGCATCAGTTATTTAAGGTGGGAGCTTAAGTCGAGCGGCCGGTGTGGTTGGTTTGTCAGGCGGGAGTAACTCAGTGGTAGAGTCACAGCCTTCCAAGCTGTTGGTCGCGGGTTCGATTCCCGTCTCCCGCTCCAGAGTTGAGGCGATTTGCGGGCGTGAGCGCAGTGGGAGCCCGCAGCCGAAATCCCGACCCTGAGCGAAGGGGAGGGATCTGTTGTTGTGATGTACCAGGCGCTGATGTAGCTCAGTTGGTAGAGCACTCCCTTGGTAAGGGAGAGGTCATCGGTTCAATCCCGATCATCAGCTCCAGAATTTTTAAGAGAGGCCCGCCTTACGCGGGCAATACGGCTTTCCGATACGTGAATATTGCGATGGATGAGTCAGTGGGGCGCGAGCCCTTTCAGCAAGCGGGCATTCGAGTCGAAAAGCTGGATGAGTTTGAGCAGCTGCGCTCGGCGATGACGCGGATTTTCGCTTCCGCCGATGTCGAGCAATTTCTGCGGTTGCTGCAACGCAAGAATGTTCCAATTCGCGACTTCCATCGCCTGTTGCGCGAGAAGTTGCTGGAGCAGTCGGACGCGAAGCTCGGGCGCAGCGGTAAGTCGGCGCAGCAGTTGTACGATGCGCTGCCGGTCAGCGACCAGGCGCAGATGCGTGAATTTTATTTGACGACGCTGGAGTCGGTGGAAGCCGGCCTGCGTAATAAGTTCAACAAACTTTACCGGTACTACTAGGGTAGAAAGATTATGGCGAAAGAGAAATTTGATCGCAGCAAGCCGCACGTAAACGTAGGCACGATCGGGCACATCGATCATGGCAAGACGACGTTGACGGCGGCCATCACCAAGGTCTTGGGCAAGCACAACCCGAACATCAAGTTCCGTTCGTTCGATTCGATCGACAACGCTCCCGAAGAGCGCGAGCGCGGTATCACCATCGCGACGGCGCACGTGGAGTACGAGACGGCGAACCGGCACTACGCGCACGTCGATTGTCCCGGCCACGCCGACTACATCAAGAACATGATCACCGGCGCGGCGCAGATGGATGGCGCCATCCTCGTCGTAGCCGCCACCGATGGCCCGATGCCGCAGACGAAAGAACACGTGCTGCTGGCCCGCCAGGTGGGCGTGCCTTACATCGTGGTGTTCCTGAACAAGTGCGATGCGGTGGAAGATCCCGAGCTGATCGACCTGGTGGAGATGGAAGTTCGCGAGCTGCTCTCGAAGTACAACTTCCCAGGCGACGATCTGCCGGTGGTACGCGGCAGCGCACTGGGCGCGTTGAACGGCGAAGCGCAGTGGGAAGCCAAGATCGACGAGCTGATGGAAGCGGTGGACAAGAGCGTGCCGCTGCCGGCGCGTGATATCGACAAGCCGTTCCTGATGCCGATCGAAGACATCTTCTCGATCTCGGGCCGCGGCACGGTGGTTACGGGCCGTATCGAGCGTGGCAAGGTGAAGGTAGGCGAGGAAGTGGAGATCGTCGGCTTCCGCGAGACGCGCAAGACGGTAGTGACCGGCGTCGAAATGTTCAAGAAGCAGCTGGACGAAGGTATGGCGGGCGACAACGCCGGCCTGCTGCTGCGCGGCATTCCGAAAGAAGATGTGGAGCGCGGCATGGTGCTGGCGAAGACAGGCTCGATTACGCCGCACACCAAGTTCAAGGGCGAAGTTTACGTGTTGTCGAAAGATGAAGGTGGCCGTCACACGCCGTTCTTCAAGGGCTATCGGCCGCAGTTCTACTTCCGCACGACGGACGTGACGGGAGTGGCGACCTTGCCGGCGGGCACGGAGATGGTGATGCCGGGCGACAACGTGGCACTGGAGATCGAGTTGATCACGCCGGTGGCCATGGAGAAGGGCTTGCGCTTTGCTATCCGCGAAGGTGGACGCACGGTAGGCGCGGGCACGATCTCGGAAATCATCGCGTAGTAAGGCGGCTCTCAGCTGTCAGCTGTCGGTTAAAACGGGGCACCCGAAGTGAGGCGAAACCGGTCTCCCGCCCTAGCTCAAAATCAGGGCTAGAACGGGGGGCCCGCGATAGAAGCCAGATCAAGCGCCGCAGGCGCGGTGGCATGATAGCCCAGGATGAAGCGAAGTGTAGTCCGGGGTAGGCGAATCAAATAGGTTCGAGCCCCTTCAGGGGCGACGCGGTTTTACTCGGGACGTGAGTCCCGGGTGTGGACAACAGAATTCTCGGCGGAGCGGAAACGCTCCGCTGATATCCGCGCTTCGACGCGGACAAGGCTTTCCGGCTCCCAGCCGGAAGGTAAAACGAAAGGGATTGGTTACATGCCTCGAGAGATTGTTACGTTGCAGTGCGGTGATTGCAAAAACCGCAATTACTCCACCACCAAGAATAAGAAGACCACAACGGGCCGGCTGGAGTTCAACAAGTTCTGCCGGACGTGCCGCAAGCACACGGCGCATAAAGAAGTGAAATAAGCTGTCGGCTGTCAGCTCTCGGCTGTCGGCTAAGACTGCTGCTGAGTGGTCGTGGCGGAGAGCTTACTTCGAATTTGCAGTGGCTGAGAGCCGATAGCCGAGGGCCGACAGCCAAAACAGGGGCGTAAGCTCAATGGCTAAACTGTCGGTCTCCAAAACCGAACTTGGGGGTTCGAATCCCTCCGCCCCTGCCAGTGTTTTTCGTGCCCACCCTCCCCGCAAAAGAGGCGGAGAAGGATAGGGCACCCGGGAAGAGCGACAAAGTAGTTCAGGCGCGGGAAGCGCCGGAAAAAGGTAGCAAGATGGCGAAGTCAGCAGCAATCGAGAGCGTTCGCGAGGGCAGGCTGGACACGATCAAAGCGTGGCCGCAGCGCGCGAAGAGCTTCTACAACGACGTGCGCACCGAGATGCGGAAGGTCACCACGCCGTCGCGGAAAGAAGTGCAGGGCACGACCTCCGTGGTCATCATCACGGTGTTTCTGTTCGGCGTTTACTTCTGGATGGTGGATACGCTGATCGGCAAGGGTCTCGACCACTTGCTGAAGTACCTGACTCACTAAATGCGCGGAAAAATGACAGAAGAAATTAAACCGGAGAACAACGGGGCTGAGCAACAGTCGCCCCAGGAACCTCCTACGGAAGCTGGGGCGGTGGTTGCCGGCGAGCAGCCCAGCAATCCCAACTTCAAGTGGTACATCATTCACACCTATTCGGGATTCGAGCGCAAGGTAAAAGAGTCGATCGAGTCGCGGGTGCGCGCTTATCCCGAACTGGAGCACAAGATTGGACGCGTGCTGATTCCCGACGGAGTCCGTCACCGAAGTTCGGGGCGGCAAGAAGTACACCAGCGAGCGCATGTTCTATCCCGGCTACGTGCTGGTGGAGATGGACATGGACGACAACGTCTGGCACGTGGTGAAAGGAACGCCGCGGGTGACGGGATTTGTGGGCACCGGCCAGCAGCCTACGCCGCTGTCGCAGGACGAAGTCAACCAGATCGTCTATCGCGTCGCCGACAGCAAGGAAAAGCCGAAGCTCAAGGTCAAATTCGAGAAGAACGAATCCGTACGAATCTCGCGAAGGTCCCTTCGCCAGCTTTACTGGCATCGTGGACGAGGTCAACGAAGATCGCGAGACCCTGAAAGTCATGGTCACCATCTTCGGACGTTCCACTCCGGTGGAACTTGGATTCGGACAGGTCGAAAAAGTTATTACGTAGGAAGGCCGCTGTTTGCTTTTCGCCGTTCGCATCATCTGCGACGCTTCTGGCGAAGAGCGAAAAGCGAATAGCGAAAAGCGAGAATTTAAATGGCAAAAAAAGTTACCGGTACAGTGAAGTTGCAGATTGCGGCGGGCAAGGCTACTCCGGCTCCCCCGGTTGGTCCGGCGCTCGGTCAGGCGCAGATCAACATCATGGAGTTCTGCAAGCAGTTCAACGCCAAGACCAGCGCCAAGGAACTCGATGGCCTGATTATTCCGGTGGTGGTTTCGGTGTACACCGACCGCTCGTTCACCTTCATCACCAAGACGCCGCCGGCCGCGATTCTGTTGAAGCGCGCCGCGGGCGTGGCCAAGGGTTCGGGTACGCCGAACAAGGACAAGGTCGGCAAGGTGACCGAGAAGCAGGTTGCCGGAGATCGCCAAGCAGAAGATGCCGGATCTGAATGCCGCCTCGATTGAGACCGCGATCAAGAGCGTAAAGGGTACCGCGCGGTCGATGGGGATTGAAGTCGTCGCGTAAGGTGGACCCAAGGCTGTCGGCCATCGGCTGTCAGCTTTCGGGGAATGCGGCACCCTTCGCAAAAGAGGCGGAGAAGGATGGGCACCCGGGTTCTGGAGGTATCGGGGTCCTTGACTCCGCAGCGCAAAAGCGGCGCTGCTCGCTCAGGATGACAATTCTGATGGGGATGACGCCGTCAGACTGGAAGGCTCAGAGCGCCGAAGGCGCGCAGGCATGATAGCCCAGCATGGAGCCGCAGGCGGAATGCTGGGTATACGGACCCTCAACGGTCCGAGCCCCTCAGGGGCGACAGGTTTTGGATCGCGTAAATACCACGGCTTATCAAAACAACGATCCGCGGTGGGAGACAAGGAGCACACATGAAGAAGTCGGGAAAGAATATCGAGAAGGCGCGCGCCGGGGATGGAAGCGAAGTCGTATCCGCTTCAGGACGCCGTGCCTCTTCTGCAGAAAGTGAAGTTCGCCAAGTTCGACGAGACCGTCGACTTGACGATGCGCCTGGGAGTCGATCCCAAGCATGCCGACCAGATGGTCCGCGGCACAGTTGTTCTGCCGCACGGGCTGGGCAAGTCGAAGAAGGTTCTGGTGATTGCCAGCGGCGAGAAGCTTCGCGAGGCGCAGGCCGCGGGCGCTGACTTTGTTGGCGGCGAAGACATGGTGGAGAAGATCCAGAAGGAAAACTGGACCGACTACGATGCCGTGATCGCCACTCCCGACATGATGAAGTCGGTAGGCCGCCTGGGTAAGGTGCTGGGACCGCGTGGTCTGATGCCCAACCCGAAGACCGGCACGGTGACCATGGATGTCGCCTCGGCTGTGGCTGAGACCAAGGCCGGCAAGGTGGAGTTCCGCACCGACAAGACTGCTCTGGTGCATGTGCCGGTGGGCAAGATTTCGTTCCCGCCGGAGAAGCTGGTGGAGAACGCGGCCACGGTGATCACCAGCGTGATCAAGGCGAAGCCGACGGTGGCGAAGGGCAAGTACGTCAAGGGCTGCTTCCTGAGCTCGACCATGGGACCGGGCGTGTCGATCGACATCTCGGCCGTGGAAGCGGCGGCGAAAGCGTAGCCACCCGGGAAGAACATCAGATCCCTCCGCTTGGACTGAAGTCCTCGGTCGGGATGACAAATTTTGATTGGGTGCCCCGTCCTCCTAGCCAGATTTTGGCGAGAGGGTGGGAGCCGACAAGGAATCGAAAATGGCCGTTACTAAAGCAAAGAAGATCGAACAGGTCGAGCAGCTTACCGAAGAGCTCAAGAGTGCCAAGCATGGCATCGTGGGCACCTTCGCCAAGCTGACCGTGGAGAAGGATTTCGAGCTGCGCAAGGCGGTACGCAGCGCAGGCGGACGCTATCGCGTGCTGAAGAACACGCTGGCGGAGCGGGCGGCGAAGGGCTCGGCGATTGAGGAAGCGGTAAAGAGCCTCGCCGGAGTGACTTCGCTGGCTTATACCAGCGGCGATCCGGTCGCGTTGGCCAAGGCGCTCAGCAAGTACGCCAAGGATAATCCGGAGTACAGCTTCAAGGCCGGTATCGTCGATGGCAAAGTCATCGCCATCCCGGAGATTGATGCCCTGGCGGCCTTGCCGTCCAAGGAAGAGATTTACTCGAAGCTGCTGTTCCTGATGAATGCTCCGGCCCAGCGCCTGGTGACCGTGATGAACGCGGTTGGCCGCGACATCGCCGTGGTCATCAACCAGGGCGTGGAGAAGGGCAAGTTTGGCGGCGCTGCGGCGCCGGCTGAGGAAGCTCCGGCGGCGGAAGCGGCTGCGGTGGAAGCACCGGCTGAGGCTCCTGCCGAAGCGCAGGCTTAGGTTTGGTGTCCCACCCTGTCCCCAAAAACGGGGGACGAGGATGGGGCACCCAGAGTTTGGTTTGTTGGTCTCCAGAGTTTGGTTTGTTGCTCCCCACCTACGCCAGAAGACGGCGTAGAACGGGGCACCCGGAGTTCTGACGGTATAGGGGTCCTTCGACTCCGGCGGCAAAAGAGGCCGCCTCCGCTCAGGATGACAAGGGTTTGGTAGTTAGCAAAGGTTTGGAGGCGCGAGCTTCCGAGAAGATTGCGTTATCCGTTGTGAGGGGTGATCTCCGGGTGTTGTCTGGCGTTCGGGGACACATTGGAAACCTCAGAGACGGGAGCGAAATCGATACACAACGAATAACGAATAGGTGGATAAAGACATGGCAGATCTACAGCAGTTAGAAGAATCAATCGTAGCCCTGTCGCTGCTGGATGCGGCGGCGCTGGTAAAGAAGTTGGAAGAGCGTCTCGGGGTCTCGGCTGCGGCCGCGGCTCCGGTAATGGTGGCGGGCGGCGGTGGTGCCGCAGCTGCAGCTCCGGCGGAAGAGAAGACCGAATTCACGGTCGTTCTCACCGAAGTGGGCGCCAACAAGATCAACGTGATTAAGGCTGTCCGCGAAGTCACCAGCCTGGGTCTGAAGGAAGCAAAGGACCTGGTCGATGGCGCGCCCAAGACGGTGAAAGAGGGCGTCAACAAGGAAGAAGCCGAGACCATCAAGAAGAAGTTCGCCGACGCGGGAGCGAAGGTCGACATTAAGTAGTGGGTTTTGGCGGCGGGCGCTGCCTCGGGTGGCGCTCGGCCGATTGAATTACCGCCCCGTTTGCGGCGGGTACCCGGCATGCGCTGGTCTTAGCGCCTGGCTGCGTATCCGGCAACGGCGGGGCGACTGACTCCGGGCGCGCTGACCGGAGTTTCTGGCTGCTGCTGCCTGCGGACAAACGAGGCGGCGGCTACGTTCTTCTCCACGCCGGAGCAGGCGGGGAGAGGCGCGATGGAGCCGAGGAAGAAGAGCGGATCTCTCAGCGGGGAACCGTGGAATTCCCGGGCATCGTAGTGATCTGGAGTCCTTTTGGGATTTCCAGCATCAAAACATGATTGGCGGGCGGCTGGTGTGTCGGACCCTCGCGTCAGCTCGGACGCGACGGCATGCCGGACGAGAACAAGGCCTGAAAATACTGGCGCGGGAAGTTACAAACATTGCGGTGCAAAAAGCGCCGCCATCCCAGGCCGATTGGTTATGGGATTGCACGACGCCTCAAGCGGCGCTTACGGGGAGCTATGCCTCCGTGAGCGCACTCTACTTTTCGCGCAAAACTGCAGCAACCGGACCGTTCTTACCTCAAGTTATCTCATGTGCGATCGCGCCAGGCGCGCGCACAACGCACTACGGTTTGCCACGACGGTCAGCGGACTGGCGCTGATTGCCACTGATTAGGAGCTTTATACATGGCGCAACAGAAGACTGCCAACCGAAATCGATTTGATTTCTCAAAAATTCCGGCGACCATTCAGATCCCCAACCTCATCGAGGTGCAGAAGCGTTCCTACGATCGCTTTCTGCAGATGGACTCGCTGCCGAGCGAGCGCGATGATGCCGGCCTGCAGGCGGTGTTTCAGTCGGTGTTTCCGATTTCCGACTTTCGCAACGTCTCGCAGCTGGACTTTGTCGAGTTTGCCATCGGCAATTGGGAATGCAAGTGTGGTCACCTTAAAGGTCTGAATCACCTGCGCACCACCTGCCGTAACTGTGGTCACACGGTGAAGACGGACCCGTTCCACCTGGGCGACGTGCTCTGCACCAAGTGCGGCACCTACAACGCCAATACCCCCGATTTCTGCAACAAGTGCGGCGATCCGGTGGGATTGCAGCTGAAGTACGACGTGGCCGAGTGCGAGGAGCGCGGTATGACTTACTCCGCGCCGCTCAAGGTCACCATGCGTCTCACCATTTACGACAAAGACCCGGAGACCGGCAACCGCTCCATCCGCGACATGAAGGAGCAGGAAGTCTTCTTCGGCGATATTCCGCTGATGACCACCAACGGCACCTTCATCATCAACGGCACTGAGCGCGTAATCGTCAGCCAGTTGCACCGTTCGCCGGGCGTGTTCTTTGAGACCGCCAATAATCGCACTTATTTCCTGGGCAAGATCATTCCGTACCGTGGTTCGTGGGTCGAGTTTGAATACGACCAGAAGAACATCCTGTACGTGCGTATCGATCGCAAGCGCAAGTTCCTGGGAACCATCTTCCTGCGCGCGCTGGGCCTACGTTCCGACGAAGAGATTCTGCGCACCTTCTACACCGTCGACCGCATTGCCATTCGCGACCACAAGCTGTTCTGGACGCTTGATCCCGGCTCCGACAAGCCGACCAACCTGCTGGGCATGAAGCTGGCCAAGGCGATCACGGCGAAGAACGGCGACGAGATTTCGCACTCCGGCCGCAAGGTTACGGCGGCGGTGATGAAGGAAATCCAGAAGCACCGGATCTCCGAGATCGAAGCCGACCTGACCGACCTGGAAGGCGCATTCGTCGCGGCTGACGTCATCGACACCAACACCGGCGAAGTGCTGCTGGAAGCCAACACGGAACTGACCGCCGACAAGCTGTCGAAGATGATGGACGCCGGCGTTGCCGAAGTTCACCTTTTCTTCCCGGAGCGCGACGATGTGGGCACGGTCATCAGCGCCACGCTGCGCCGCGATTCAGTGAAGACGCCGCAGGAAGCGCTGATCGAGATCTACCGCAAGCTGCGTCCGGGCGATCCGCCGACGCTGGACACCGCGACTGCGCTGTTCCACGGCATGTTCTTCGATCCGCGGAAGTACGACTTCTCGCGGGTGGGCCGCCTGAAGTTCAACATCAAGCTGTTCGAGAGCGAGGACGCCACCAAGCTCGACAACCGCACGCTGGAGCCGGATGACTTCTACGGAACCATCAAGTACCTGCTGAAGCTGCGCAAGAGCATCGGTTCGGTGGACGACATCGATCACCTGGGCAACCGCCGCGTACGCGCGGTCGGCGAGCTGCTGGAGAACCAGTTCCGCATCGGCCTGGTGCGCATGGAACGCGCCATCAAGGAAAAGATGAGCGTGTACCAGGAAATGTCGACGGCCATGCCGCACGACCTGGTTAATGCCAAGCCGGTCATGGCTGCGATTCGCGAGTTCTTCGGATCGTCGCAGTTGTCGCAGTTCATGGACCAGACCAACCCGCTGTCGGAGATCACCCACAAGCGCCGCCTGTCGGCCCTTGGCCCGGGCGGTCTGTCGCGCGAGCGCGCCGGATTCGAAGTCCGCGACGTTCACCCGACGCACTACGGACGTATCTGCCCGATTGAAACGCCGGAAGGTCCGAACATCGGCCTGATTTCGTCGCTCAGCTGCTATGCCCGCATCAACGACTACGGCTTCATCGAGTCGCCGTATCGCAAGGTGAAGGCTGGCCGCGTGCTCGACTTCCTGACCGTGGTGAATGCCGGCGACAGCGATTATCGCGTCGGCGATCACGCGGAGAAGGCGGAGATCCTGAAGGTCAATGCCGACCTGAAGGAGCGCAAGAAGAAGCTGATCGACTTCGAGCCGTTCTCCTTCTACCTGTCGGCGTGGGAAGAAGATCGCCACGTCATCGCGCAGGCCAACGCGGAAATCGACGACAAGGGCCGCATCGTTGCGGAACTGGTCAACGCCCGCAAGGCCGGCAACTTCGTCCTGGTAAGCCGCGACGAAGTCGACTACATCGACGTCAGCCCGAAGCAGCTGGTTTCCGTAGCTGCCTCGCTGGTGCCCTTCCTGGAGCACGACGATGCCAACCGCGCACTGATGGGCGCGAACATGCAGCGTCAGTCGGTGCCGTTGCTGCGGGCTCAGGCTCCGCTGGTCGGCACGGGCATGGAAGGCGTCACGGCGCGTGACTCCGGTGCGGTGGTTTTGGCTCGCCGCTCCGGCATCATCGATTCCGTCGACTCCGAGCGCATCATCGTGCGCGTCGAAGGCGAGCATCATCCCATGCAGCTTTCGCGTGAAGTGGGCAGCGACATTTATCAGCTGACCAAGTTCAAGCGCTCGAACCAGAACACCTGTATCAACCAGCGCCCGATCGTGAAGAAGGGCGACCGCGTTCTGAAGGGCCAGGTCATTGCTGACGGTCCCTGCACCGACATGGGCGAGCTGGCGCTCGGCCGTAACGTGCTGGTGGCCTTCATGCCGTGGCGCGGCTACAACTTCGAGGACGCCATCCTGGTCTCCGAGAAGATGGTGAAGGACGACTATTACACCTCGGTTCACATCGAGGAGTTCGAGATTGAGTCGCGCGACACCAAGCTGGGACCGGAAGAAGTGACGCGGGATATTCCCAACGTCAGCGAGTCGGCACTGCGCGATCTCGACGAGAGCGGCGTCATCCGCATCGGCGCGACCGTGAAGGCCGGCGACATCCTGGTGGGCAAGGTAACGCCGAAGGGCGAAACCCAGCTCACGCCGGAAGAGAAGCTGCTGCGCGCCATCTTCGGCGAAAAGGCCGGCGACGTTCGCGACGCTTCGCTGACTTGCCCTCCCGGAATCGAAGGAACGGTGGTCGACGTGAAGATCTTCTCCCGCAAGGGGCAGGAGAAGGACGAGCGTGCCAAGTTCATCGAGTCTGAGCAGGTAGCCAAGCTGGAGAAGAACCTGGCGGACGAAATCCGAATCCTGACCGACGAACGCCTGAAGCGTTTGGAAGCGCTGCTGGGCGGCAAGGAAGTCCTGGCCGACCTGCACGACGAGCGCACCAACAAGCGTCTGTTGACCAAGGAAGCGATTCTGGACCGCGACACCATCGAGCGGATCTCGACGCGCAACTTGAAGCGCATCAAGTTCCCCGATAAGGACCCGCGCATCAACGAGCAGATCGACGAAATCGAAGAGATGACCTCGCGCCAGATCGATGTACTGCGCAAGATCGTCCGCGAGAAGGTCGAGAAGCTGCAGAAGGGCGACGAGCTGCCTCCCGGCGTAATCAAGCTGGTGAAGGTGTACATCGCCATGAAGCGCAAGCTGAGCGTCGGCGACAAGATGGCCGGACGCCACGGTAACAAGGGCGTGATCGCGCGCATTCTGCCGGAAGAGGACATGCCGTACCTCGACGACGGAACGCCGATGGAGATCGTCCTGAATCCGCTGGGCGTGCCCAGCCGTATGAACGTCGGTCAGATTCTGGAGACGCATCTGGGCTGGGCCGGCTTTGCGCTGGGCCAGAAGATCGGCGAGATGATCAAGGAGAACTCGAAGAGCGGAGCACCTGCGCAAGGAGCTGAAAGCCTTGTTCAAGGGCACCCCGTTTGTCGACGGCCTGATCGCGCTCGACGACGAACTGCTGGAGAAGGCAGCCGATGGCATGAAGGATGGCGTCTACTTCGCTTCGCCGGTATTCGACGGATCGAAGGAAGGCGAGATCAAGTCGCTGCTGGCGGAAGCCGATCTGCCGACCTCGGGCAAGGCTTATCTCTACGACGGCATGACCGGCGAGAAGTTCGAGCAGCCGATCACGGTTGGCTATATCTACATGCTGAAGCTGTCGCACCTGGTTGATGACAAGATCCACGCGCGTTCCATCGGGCCATACTCGCTGATTACCCAGCAGCCGCTGGGCGGCAAGGCTCAGTTCGGTGGCCAGCGCTTCGGCGAAATGGAAGTGTGGGCGCTGGAAGCATATGGCGCAGCTTACATCCTGCAGGAGCTGCTCACCGCGAAGTCCGATGACGTTTATGGCCGCACTAAGATTTACGAGGCCATCGTCAAAGGCGAAGCGGCCATTGAGCCTGGCGTACCTGAATCGTTCAACGTGCTGATTCGCGAATTGCAGTCGTTGTGTCTCGACGTGGAGTTGATCAAGACCAAGGAGCGCAAGGAACTTCCCGCTCCCGAACCCGTCGCGGCCGATTGATTAGTGGTGCCCCAGGTTCGGGTCCTTCTTTTGGACCCTAACCTGGGATCGGAAGAGACCCAGGTTAGTCCAAAAGAAGGACGAACCTGGGGCACCCGGCACCAGGACGAACCTGGGGCACCCAGCGCTTTAAGAAGAAACGTAACGGCATGCTTGAAGGCGTGCCCCTTCAAAGAATCTGAGGACTAAACATGTATCGCTCGAGTCCATTTGATCTCGGAAATCCGATTGCCGACTTCGACGCCATTCGTATCAGCCTGGCTTCGCCGGAAAAAATCCGCAGCTGGTCGCACGGTGAGGTCACCAAGCCGGAGACGATCAACTACCGTACCTTTAAGCCGGAACGCGATGGCCTGTTCTGCGCCCGCATCTTCGGGCCGGTCACCGACTGGGAGTGCCTGTGCGGCAAGTACAAGCGCATGAAGCACCGCGGCGTGATCTGCGACAAGTGCGGCGTGGAAGTCACGCTGTCCAAAGTCCGCCGTGAACGCCTGGGCCACATCGAGCTGGCTTCGCCCTGCTCGCACGTGTGGTTCTTCAAGGGTCTGCCCAGCCGCATCGGGCACATCCTCGACATCTCGCTGCGCGATCTTGAGTCCGTGCTCTACTTCGAAGCCTACGTCGTGGTCGAGCCCGGCGAAGCTCCGGTGAAAGAGCGCGAGGTGATCAAGGACGAAGCCCGCTTCCGCGAGCTCGACCAGGAACACCGCGCCTCGGGCTTCAAGGCCATGATGGGCGCTGAAGCCATCAAGGAACTGCTGAAGCGGGTTGAAGTCGAGACCCTGTCGGTCGAGCTGCGCGAGAAGATGCGCACGGAAACTTCGGTCCAGAAGCGCCTGAAGTATGCCAAGCGCCTGAAGGTCACCGAAGCCTTCCGCAAGAGCGGCAACAAGCCGAACTGGATGATCCTGGACGTGATTCCGGTCATTCCGCCGGAGCTGCGTCCCCTGGTTCCACTGGATGGCGGCCGCTTCGCCACCTCTGACCTCAATGATCTCTATCGCCGCGTCATCAACCGCAACAACCGGTTGAAGAAGCTGATGGACCTGCACGCTCCTGAAGTCATCGTGCGCAACGAAAAGCGCATGTTGCAGGAAGCCGTGGACGCGCTGTTCGACAACGGACGCCGTGGCCGCGTGCTGCGTGGCGCCAACAACCGCCCGCTGAAGTCGCTGTCCGACACGCTGAAGGGCAAGCAGGGCCGCTTCCGTCAGAACCTGCTGGGCAAGCGCGTCGACTACTCGGGCCGTTCGGTGATCGTGGTTGGTCCCGACCTCAAGCTGCACCAGTGCGGCTTGCCGAAGAAGATGGCGCTGGAACTGTTCAAGCCGTTCATCTATCACCGGCTGGAGCAGACCGGACATTGCACCACCATCAAGCAGGCCAAGGAAATGGTGGAGCAGCAGGAGCCCATCGTGTGGGACATCCTGGAAGAGGTGATTAAAGACCACCCGGTGCTGTTGAACCGCGCGCCAACGCTTCACCGCCTCGGCATCCAGGCCTTCGAGCCGGTGCTGGTGGAAGGCAAAGCCATCAAGATCCATCCGCTGGTCTGCACCGCGTTCAACGCAGACTTCGACGGCGATCAGATGGCCGTACACATTCCGCTGTCGCCGGAAGCGCAGGTAGAAGCCAGCGTGTTGATGCTGGCCTCGCACAACATCCTTTCGCCCGCTTCGGGTCAGCCGATCACCGTGCCCACCCAGGACATGGTCCTCGGAATTTACTACCTGACCAAAGCCAAGCCGGGCGCCAAGGGTGAAGGCCGCGCTTTCGCCAACATCGATGAAGTGCTGCTGGCCAAGGAAATGGGCGAAGTGGAAACGCTGACCCCGATCCGCCTGCGCTACTCGGGCGAGGTCATCGACCTCACCACCGCGTACGACGATCAGGATGTGGCGCACACCGAGCCGACCATGTTCGAGCGGCAGTACATCTCGACCACGGTGGGCCGCGCCATCATGAACGATCACATCAAGCGTGGCGCTGCCGACATGCCGTACATTAACGGCCTGCTCAAGAAGAAGGGCAGCGGCAACCTGGTGAACTACTGCTACCTGCGCTTTGGTCTTGAGACCACGGTGCGGTTGCTCGACGGCATCAAGCAGCTGGGCTTCACCTACGCCACCAAGGCTGGCCTGTCGATCGGTATCGACGACATGGTCATCCCGGCGGGCAAGGCTGGACTGGTGCGCGACGCCGAGAAGCAGGCCATCGCCGTGCAGCAGCAGTACCTGGATGGCGCCATCACCAACGGTGAGCGCTACAACAAGGTCGTCGAAATCTGGTCGGCCATCACCGAAAAGGTAGCCGACGAAATGTTCGGCGCCATGCAGCAGGACGACAAAGCGGGCGAGATGAACCCGATTTACGTCATGGCCGACTCCGGCGCTCGCGGATCGAAACAGCAGATCCGTCAGCTCTCCGGTATGCGCGGACTGATGGCGAAGCCGTCGGGTGAAATCATCGAGACACCGATCACGGCGAACTTCCGTGAAGGTCTCACGGTGTTGGAATACTTCATCTCGACGCACGGCGCTCGTAAGGGTCTGGCTGATACCGCCTTGAAGACCGCGGATTCGGGTTACCTGACCCGCCGCCTGGTCGACGTGGCGCAGGACGTGATCATCAGCGAATACGATTGCGGAACGGTCGATGGCATCTACGTCACCTCCATCGTGGAGTCGGGCGAGATCATCGAGCCGCTGCGCGACCGTATCGTGGGCCGCGTCTCGCTGGAGAAGATCAAGGACTACGAAGGCAACATCATCGTCGACATCAACCAGGAAGTTACCGAAGACCTGGCCAGCGCGGTGCAGGCTGCCGGTATCGAGCGGGTGAAGATTCGCTCGGTGCTGACCTGCGAGTCGAAGCGCGGCGTTTGCGTGATGTGCTATGGCCGTAACCTGGCGACCGGAAGACTGGTCGAGCTGGGCGAAGCTACCGGCGTCATCGCGGCGCAGTCCATCGGCGAGCCGGGAACGCAGCTCACCATGCGTACCTTCCACATCGGCGGCACGGCCTCGCGAGTCAGCGAGCAGTCGCGCCTGGATGCGAAGAACAACGGCACGGTGCGCTTCATCAACCTGATCACGGTGCGCGCCAAGGAAGGCAACCTGGTGGTCATGAACCGTAACGGTTCCATCGCGGTGGTCGACGAGAAGGGCCGCGAAAAGGAGCGTTACGCGGTGGTGTACGGCGCCAAGGTGAAGGTGGAAGACGGTTCGCAGGTTTCGCTCGGCGATGTCATGGTCGAGTGGGATCCTTACACCTTCGCCATCCTCACCGAAATCGGCGGCACGGTGCAGTTCAAGGACCTGCAGGAAGGTCTGACGCTGCACGAAGAAGTCGACGAAGTGACCGGACTGTCGCGTCACGTGGTTGTCGACTCGCCGGACGAGAAGCGCCAGCCGGCAATCGTTATCAAGGGCGCCAAGGGCAACAAGCGGTACCTGATGCCTTCGCGTGCTCACTTGATGACGCTCGATGGCGACACCGTAACTCCAGGCGACGTGCTGGCGAAGATCCCGCGTGAAACCACCAAGACGAAGGACATCACCGGTGGTCTGCCGCGCGTGCAGGAGCTGTTCGAAGCCCGCAAGCCGCACGAGACTGCCGTCATCAGCGAGATCGATGGCGTGGTGAAGTTCGGCGACGTGGCCAAGGGTCAGCGCAAGATCTACGTCGTGGCCGACAACGGTACCGAGAAGGAATACCAGGTGCCGCGCGGCGTTCACGTTAACGTGCAGGAAGGCGAGCGTATCCGGGCGGGCGAACCGCTGATGGATGGTCCGCTGAACCCGCACGACATTCTTGCCGTACTTGGCGAGAAGGAGCTGCAGGCTTATCTGGTGAACGAGATCCAGGAAGTCTACCGCTTGCAGGGCGTGAACATCAGCGACAAGCACATCGAGGTGATCGTTCGCCAGATGATGCGCTGGGTCAAAGTCGAGGATGTGGGCGATACGTCGTTCCTGCTGGAACAGCAGATCGACAAGTTCCGCTTCCGCGAAGAGAACGAGAAGACGATTGCGAACGGCGGCAAGCCGGCTACCGGCCGTCCGCTGCTGCTGGGCATCACCAAGGCCTCGCTCTCGACCGACTCGTTCATCTCGGCAGCATCGTTCCAGGAGACCACGCGTGTACTGACGGAAGCTTCCATCCAGGGCGCCGTCGATCATCTGCGCGGTCTGAAGGAAAACGTCATCGTGGGCCGCTTGATCCCGGCGGGAACCGGCATGGAGTACTACCGCAATGTCCGGTTGTCGCATGAGATGGAGCAGGCCGCATCGAAGGTGCAGGAGGAAGTTACGGCCGCGTACGAAGAAGCCGAGCGCGCGCTGGAACTGCTCCGCCACGAAGGCGAGAACGAAGCCGAAGAAATCATCACCGAACAAAGCTAAACCAGCTGTGGAAGCAAAAGCCCGGGGCGAAAGCTCCGGGCTTTTTTCGTGATTGGAAGTCGACTCACGAAGGACTCGGGTGCCTCATTCAAGGCCTTCTTTTGGCCTTGGGTGGGGATTTTCGTTGACCCCGGAAGACCCGCCCAAGCTTCGCTTGAACGGGGCACCCGGCCCGAACGCGGCTTGTTCTTAATACACCAAAACACCATTGAATTGGTGTAGGCTTTATTTATGTCCCGCACCAACATCGAAATTGACGATGACTTGATACGGAAGGCCCGCAAGCTCACCGATCTCAAGACCAAGCGTGAAATCGTTGACCATGCCCTTGAGTTACTGGTTCGTACCGAGAGCCGCAAAGGCATTCTGCGCTACTACGGCAGCGGAGTCTGGAAAGGCGACCTCAAGGCATCGCGGAGAAACCGCGTTTGATCCTGGTCGATAGCTCGGTCTGGATCGACTTCTTCAGCTCGCGGCCCGGGCCGGCGGGTGGCGAACTCCGCCGCATGATCCAGCACGGCGAGCCTTTTGCCATCACCGGAGTGGTCGTTGCTGAAGTTCTGCAAGGGCTGGTGCGCGATGCCACCATCATCGAACGCTTCCTGTCCCAGTGGGACATGCTGGAACCCTCGGGCTTCGAAACCTACCGCTCGGCCGCAACCACCTTCCGCAAAGCGCGAGCGGCCGGGGTTTCGCTCACCACCATCGACAGCCTGATTGCCGCCATCGCTCTCGAGCACGGCGCCAGCGTGTTTACCCTGGACAAAGATTTCTCCCGGATCACCGGGTTGGAACTTTACCGCTTCTAGCCGGATACCCGTGTCGCGCGCTTTTTGCCATACGGAAACGAGCGTCGAACTAACATCGCGTTTACACTGTTTAACATTCATGTCTTGGCAGGACCAGGAGCGCGCTTCCGATGTTCGAGAACTATAGCGAACGTGCCCGCCGTGTGATTTTCTTTGCCCGCTACGAGGCCAGCCAATTCGGCAGTCCTTACATCGAGACCGAGCATATCCTGCTGGGAGTTTTTCGAGCCGACAACGCTCTCGCAAACCAACTGCTCTCGCAGATGTCGATAGAGGCCATTCGCAAGCAGATTGAGCAACACGCGGGCATGGCTCCCAAGACGTCCACCTCCGTCGATCTGCCCTTGAGCGACGAAGGCAAGCGCGTGATCGTCTTTGCCTCCGAAGAAGCGGCGGCCTTATCGCAAAAGCAGATCGTTCCCGGTCATCTTCTTCTGGCACTGCTGCGCGAGGAGCACGGTTTTGCCGCGCAGATCCTGCGTGAAAATGGCTTGCGGCTGGAGGCCGTTCGGGAGCAGATGGCGCGGCCGGACTTCGGCCCTGCGAGCCCGTCGTACGGCGCCACCATCTCCCTGGTCACGATCACCTCCAATCCCGCCGGCGCGGAAATCTACGTGGACGACAAGTTCCTGGGGAGCACCCCGTCTCAGCTTCCGCTCACGACCGGTGAATGGAAGGTGCGTTTGGTGAAAAGCGGCTTTGAGCCGTGGGAACGAACGCTGCTGGTGATGCCTGCCGCGAAACAGACCATAGCAGTGGATCTCGTGCCGTTGGCGTAAGCGTGAAGCTCGCCGGTTTTAACGTTGGTTGCGGATAGCGAAATTCGGGTGCCCCGGGTCTGGCGATTTTCCAGACCTGGGGTTTTCCATGAAACCGCGATAAGCTTCGGGATCGGAAACCGATACCTTCCGGATCGGAAATCTATTCCTTCCGCACACTTTCATCGGGAAGCACACAAAAATCCCCAGGTCTCGGACCCCGCGAGACCCGGGGCACCGGGATTACGTTTGCTCAGACTCTGCGTCGAGCGGCGACCCATTAGCATCCAAACGTAGTACTCTTCTCCAGGAGAAAAACTATGTATCCCGAAATTATGCTTGTGCCCATGCGCGAGGAATTGACCAGCGTGGGCGTTCAGGAACTGCGCACCGCCGAGGAAGTCGACCGGACCATCACCACGCAGCCCGGCACCGCCATGGTGATCGTGAATTCGATTTGCGGATGCGCCGCCGGCCGCATGCGCCCCGCCATCCGGGCGGCATTGCAGAACGGTCCTAAGCCGGACAAGGTTTACTCGGTATTCGCCGGGCAGGACGTGGAGGCGACCCAGCGCGCCCGCAGCTACTTCACCGGCTATCCGCCGTCCTCGCCGTCCATCGCGATTCTGCGCGACGGCAAGCTAATCTACATGATGCAGCGCAGCGACATCGAGCGCCGCGAAGCCGCCGAGATCGCCTTCGAGCTGAAGAAGGCTTTCGAGCAGCACTGCGGAACGACGGCCTCCGCCAGCTAGTAAATTTCACGACGTAATTCGGGTGCCCCAGGTCTGGCGGTTTTCCAGACCTGGGGTTTTTATTTCGAAGGCAAAGACCCCGCTCCAGCTCTGCTGGAACGGGGCTTCGCTTTCAGGCTTCCTGTCCTTGTCAATTTACTTCTGCGACTTCAAGTTTCCGGTAGAAAGCTGCATCGATTTATTGACCTGCGACAACGTTCCACCTCCTCCGGGCGTGATGCAGAAGGCTCCGTAAGTCAGGGAATGATCGGCGGAGTCGCTGTTTCTGGCCACGCACCGCCAGACTTGGTGAAAGCCCGAGTCCGGGCCGGAGTAAACAACGGTCATGCTAAAGCCGCCTGGATCGAGAGGAGCGTATCCACACGCTCCCGCTATAGCGATGTTTCCTGATCCACAATCTTGATCGATCGCGACCAGTTCACCTGCCGGCACATTCACAGCACTGAATAACCAGTTGTCGCTGTAAGCCGGTCCGGCCGGTCCCTGAATGCCCTGCGGTCCAGGCGCTCCGGGAGCGCCGTTGAGACCCTGTAATCCCTGCGGTCCGGCTGGTCCTTGCGCACCCGTAGCGCCCTGCGCTCCTTGTGGTCCGGCTGGCCCAGCTGGTCCTTGTGCCCCGGCGGGTCCTTGTGGACCGGCTGGACCGTTCAGCGTGATCTCCAGCTCCGGCTGATGACTGGTGTAAATCGATTCCTTGCTGTCGAAGGAGAAGCTGCCGCCGGAGGACGTCAGCGAAAGCGCCAAACCGTGGTTCGGCAGGCTTCCGCTCACCCACTCCTGCACCAGCGGGGTGATATCGATGACAACGAACTGGTTGACGCTGGTCGCGGACACCGTGGTAGCGTGTGCGCCCGTGGCCGACGTTCCTAGCAGGGGAGCGTTGTTGTAGTTCAGAGTGCCTTCGCTCCAGGCGCTGTCGATTTCGAAAACATCGAAGTTGCCGCCACGATTCACGGAATTGACGAACAGCCGTAAGCTGGCCTTGGCTACCGTGGCGTTGGCCGGCACAGTCGAGAGGTTGAACTGAACGTAGCTGTTGCTGCCCTGCTGAACCACCAGCAGCGGCCAACCGCCGTAGTTAGTGCGCGGACTGGAGACAGCGCTAAATGTGTCAGCGCTCGGCGGAGCCTGCGCCAATAACGTAAGCGAGGCCAGGACGAAGAACAGTATCAAGTGGGCTGCCTTGGCTGCCCAATTCGTGGGGATGAGCTTCATGGATTTTCTCCTCAAAGAACGCTTTGCCTTGGGCGGGTACGGCTGCCTTTTTTTGGCGCTCAATCAGGTATGCGATATTGCGAGCAGAATTCCCTCACGCGGCCCGAAGTTTTTTGCAACATCCGTGATTTTCGTGGTGGACGTGTGCCCGGATTACCTGGCTACGGCCGATTGTGTAAACTTCCCTTTACTCTCAAATGTCCCGGTTCTTCAGACACTTCCGGCTGGCGTTGTGGCGGGCGTTTCAACACGACGCCTTCTCGGTGGCCAAGGCCGCCGCCTTTTCCGCTATTCTTACGCTCTTCCCCGGCATCCTGGTGCTGGCTTCGCTGCTCTCCATGTCGCATCTGACGGAGCCCGTGGTGCGCGAGCTGAGCCACGCCGTCGGGCGCATCCTGCCCGAAGGCACCGACACCGCCGTGATGCAATACTTCACCGGCAACAAACCGGTGAGCCTCAAGTTTCTCCTGACCCTGATCGTGATCACGCTGTGGACCGGGTCGGGCGTGATGATTTCATGGATGCAGGGATTCCAGGCGGCCTACCAGATGCCGAAGATCTGGGGGCTGGTGAAGGAGCGGATGATCGCATTCCTGCTGGTCATCCTGGCGGGCGTGCCGTTGTTCTTCGCATCGTTCCTGCTGGTGTTCGGCAACCAGATCGAGGCCTGGATTGTTTACCGGGTCGGTCATGAACTGGGGCCGTACATTCTGGGCCTGTGGACGATGCTGCGCTGGATCATCGCGGGGCTAACCAGCATCGCGGTGATCGGCCTGATCTTCCATCACGGACTGCCACGCACGCAGCCGTGGCATCGCGTGCTGCCCGGATCGGTGCTGGCGACGGTGCTGTGGTTCGTCTCGACGGTGCTGTTCGGTTTCTATCTGCGGCGCTTTGCGAACTACAACATCATTTACGGCTCGGTGGCGACCGCGATCGCGTTGCTGATCTGGCTGCACCTGGTGTCGCTGGTCATCCTGATTGGCGCAGAATTCAATGCGTTGCGCTATCCGCGATTCCTGTTCGGAGCGCATTCCGACATCGAGCCCGAGCGCAGGCAGGCGGAGCGGTGAAGGCGAAGTTGGGATTTGAAAGCGCACTTTCAGTCGTGCCCTTTCAAAGCTACGGCTCGACATTGGATTTTCAGCAGACTGTGTAGCCGTGCCCTTGCAAGGCTGCTCGACCCCGGGTCTCGCGATTTTAGTGACCTGGGAGACGAAGGAACAACATGGCTCTCTCCAGGGACGACACAAGCCGCCGCGCCAAGATCGTCTGCACCATCGGTCCGGCCAGCAACTCGGAGGAGATGATCCGCGAACTCATGCTGGCGGGCATGGACGTTGCGCGTCTGAATTTCTCCCATGGCGCGCACGAGGAGCACGCCCAGGTCATCGCGCGCCTGCGCAAGGTCGCGGCTGAACTGGACCGCTCGATCTGCATTCTGCAGGACCTGCAAGGCCCGAAGATCCGCACTGGACGCCTGAAAGATCACCTGCCCATCACGCTCCAGACCGGCCAGCTCGTGACCATCACCTCGGCGGATGTTCTGGGCAGCGCCGAATTGATCCCCACGACCTATCGCGAACTCGCGAACGATGTGAAGCCGGGCGAGCACATTCTGCTGTCCGATGGCCGCATCGAGCTGGTGATCACCGAGATTGTGGAGGGCAATGTGGTGTGCCGCGTCCTGAACGGCGGCGCGCTGGGCGAGCACCAGGGCATCAACCTGCCGGGAACGAACGTCAGCATTCCGTCGCTGACCGGGAAAGATGAAGCCGACCTGGATTTCGGATTGCAGCAGGGAGTCGACGGGATTGCCATCTCCTTCGTGCGCACGGCAGACGATGTGATGCGAGCGCGCCGGGCCTTGGCGGCTCGTGGCTGCGCGCTGCCGCTGGTCGCCAAGCTGGAGAAGCCGCAGGCGGTGGAGAATCTCGACGCCATCCTGGAGATCGCGGACGGCGTGATGGTGGCGCGCGGCGACCTGGGCGTGGAAGTTGCGCCCGAGAAGGTGCCGCTGATCCAGAAGCACATCATTCGCCGCGCTCTCGATTTCCGGCGGCCAGTGATTACCGCGACGCAGATGCTGGAGTCGATGATCCAGAATCCGAGGCCCACGCGCGCCGAGGCCAGCGACGTGGCCAACGCCATCTTCGACGGCACGGATGCGGTGATGCTCTCAGGCGAGACCGCGGTGGGCAAGTATCCGCGGGAGACCGTCGGAATGATGTCCCGCATTGTGGTAGAGGCGGAGAAGGACCGTGGGCAGAGGCTGGTTCCCACGCATCAGCCGGGCGAGCGCCTGTCGATTGCCGAAACCATTTGCGAGGCCATGGCCCACGCTGCGCGCGACCTGGATCTGCGTGCCATCGTGGCCTTCACCGACAGTGGCGCGACGGCCCGTATGCTGTCGAAATATCGGCCGATACCGCGCATTTATGCCTTTACTCAGCATGAGGCAGTGTGCAACCGTATGAATTTACTGTGGGGCGTCACGCCGCTCCACTGTCCGGCCGGGCTCTCGGTGCAGCGCATGGGAGAGTTTGCCGAGGCCGAGTTGACCCGGCTCGAGGTGGTGCGTGAGGGCGAGGTGTTCGGGCTGATCGCGGGCACCAGTCAAAGCGCGGGTGCGACCAACTTCCTGCGGCTCATGATTGCCGGTAGCCTGCCAAAAACATCCGCATGAAAGGGCGAGCGAATGGCTGACGAAATCGTGTCCGTGGCTGTTCTGGAGGCGCTGCCGGGCAAGGAAGAAGAGCTGCTGACGACGTTGCGTGAGCTCTACACCCTGATGCACGCAAAAGGATATTCGCGGGATACGCTGCGGCGCGATCCGGCGCGTCCCGACCGTCTGCTGCACGTGCGCTACTGGACATCAGCCGAGACCCGCGCCGAAGCCCAGGCTGACCCTGAAGTCCACCGCTACTGGCAACGGCTTCCCGAGTTGTGCACTATCCCCATCATTCACGAGAGCCTGGAAACGGTTTTTCAAAGCTAGGGTGCGATGGCGTTGCGCTCGCAACCGCAAGGAAGCGGCCTGTGAGAGACAAGATCGAAACCATGTCGGCCGGTGAGCGACCGCGCCGCCGGGGGAGAAGCGCATGGGCACGCGATCAGGAATAGGAAAGAGCCGGCGACACGCCTTTCGCCGGCTAAAGCCGGCTCTTCAAACGCGATGACACCCCGCGCTTCCGCGCGGGGCTGAAGAAGGTGCGCTCCGCCTTCGGCGGAGCTATTCCCAGGGACATCGACGGCTGACCGCGGATCTGGTGAGGGTAGGGGTCCTTCGACTCCGGCGCCAAATGCTGGCGCCTGCGCTCAGGATGACACTTCTAGAAGGGGTGAGCGTTGATTGCCCACTAAGCCCAAAGCCAGCCCAAAGCCCAAAGCTAATTCACCCAGGGCGGCCTGGAATCGCCATTCGTCTTGCGGTCGTCGCGGGCGCCGGGGTCGCGGAAGTTGCCGTACTCGTCGAAATAGTCTTCGTGCTTATAGTCGCCGCGATCGTCGTGTTTGCGCATGTAGACTTCGAACTTGCGGGCGGCGCGCTTTCTCTTCCAGCGATAGTAGGAATTGCGCAGGCCAAAGGCGCGTTCCGATGCCGCATGCGCGAAGCCGCGCCGGGGCACGAACTTCAGCCAGATGTAGCCGAAGAGCAAGCCGCCCATGTGCGCCATGTAGGCGACCGACTCGCCCGGCCGGTGTGCCGAGCCCAGCATCAGAGCTACTTCGATGAAGATCAGGCCGATGATGAAGTACTTGGCCTTGATCATGAAGGGGATGGGGAAGAGCATGATCTCGGCTTCGGCGTGGAGGATACCGAAGGCCAGCAGCAGTCCGAAGATCGCGCCCGACGCGCCGACCGTGGGAATCAGCGGACTGGCGCCGAGCAAACCCGTAAACGAGACCACGACCGTAGTCAGCGCCGCTCCCACGGCACAGAAAAAATAAAACTGCATGAAGATGTTGTAGCCCCAGTCCTGTTCCAGCTGGGCGCCGAACATCCACAGCGCAAGCATGTTGAAGAAGATGTGCAGCAGGCCGTCGTGCAGGAAGGCGTAGGTGACCAGCTGCCAGATCCAGACGCGGAAGACCACCAGCGCGGGCACCAGGCCGAAGTGCAGTTGCACCCAGCGCTCTCCGCCCTCGGCGAAGACGCCGAGCAGCGCGACCACCAGGTACACCACACCGTTGGCGATGAGCAGTTGCTTTACCGCCCGGGTGAAGGGCGGGAAGCTCAATCCCATGCTGGAAGTACGTCGCATAACAGAACCTATATTTTAGTCCATATCGGCGCCTTGAAAGGGCACGGCTTCAGCTTCACTAAGCCGGTTGTCATCCCGACCGGAGCGAAGCGAAGTGGAGGGACCTGCTGTTTCATGCGCATCGGAAGCACTCTCCCTCGAGGACAAACAGAAGGCCCCTCCGCTCCGGCGGGTAAAAACGGCCCGCCTCCGGTCGGGATGACAACCCGATGGGGATGCGAATTCTCAGTTCACCGTTGCGGCTCGGGCACCACCGCGACGCTGCGATGTCCCTTGGCATCGAGCGCGCGCACCGCGAAAATGACGTTGTCCTTCGATACCGGCAAAGTCGCGTGGGTCACGTTGCCCACTGCCTGCACATGCTGCCAGTCTGACGCCGTGGTATCACGCCACAAAACTTCGTAGCCCGTGGCCAGGCCTCCCGGCGAGGCTTTCCACTCCAGCGTGGAATCGTTCTCCAGCGACTTGGTCAGCAGCTTAACCTCGGCAGGCGGTGCGGGAGCCGAGGCCAGCGACGCCAGTGTCGCTGCATTCAAGCGCGCCACGTTGGCGGTGTAATCGTAGTCCACGAACTTGGGCAGATCGCCGTATTCGACGCCATTCTCGGTGCGAACGTTCTGATGCTGGTGATGGAAGTTCTCGCGAAACTCGGTGAAGCGCACCGCCGGGAATCCCTGCTCATTAAACGAAATGTGATCGCCGCCGCGCAGAAAACGATCATGGCGAAATACCAGCATGGCCTGAAATTTTTCCGGCGTCAGATACTGCTTGCCGGTCTCCTCAACATAGCGCGCCAGCTGACGTGAAGGGCCGTCACCCTCATAGCCAAGCGCCAGAATATGCTTCACCTGGTCCGCAGTCGCGGTGGTCGGAATGCCTTCGGAGAAAACGCGCACCACGTGGGGATCGCGCAGCGTATCTCCGGGCGTGCGATCGCCGCCGACGATGTCGTTGTTCAGCACGCCTTCAATATCCCAGCCGACGGCTTTCGACATTTTCGCGAAATGTCCGCTGCCCAGCAGTCCCTGTTCTTCACCGGCCACCGTTAGAAAGATGATGGTTGCGGGAAAACGATGCTTGCTGAGCACGCGTGCGCATTCCAGGCTGACGGCGGTGCCGCTGGCATCGTCATTGGCTCCGGGCGCGGCTCCGACGACGTGGGTCCAATCGCTGTTGAAGGAGTCGTAGTGGCCGCTGACGACATAAATGCGGCCGGCATTTGCCGGATCGGTACCCGGCAGGATAGCGTAAATGTTCGTGATGGTAACGGCGTCAGGCACGCGCGGCGGAGTGGGTGGCTGGATGAACTGATCGGTCTTGACCTGCAGGCAGTCGCCGCACTGGCTGGAATAGCGGTGCAGTTCGCCTTCAATCCAGGCGGTGGCGGCGTCGATGCCTTTGTCCTGCATGCCGGGCATTCCGGCGGAGAGTGTCTGCCGGGTGTTGAAGCTGACGAGTGTCTCGATATTGCGCTGGATTTGCGCAGCCGACACTTCTTTCAATGCAGCCGCGATCTGCGGATCGGTTGACGAGGCGGGAGCGGTGGAGGTTTGCTGCGCGGAAGAAGCAACCGCCACGCACAGCAGGGCCATCACACCCGCGATTCCGGTCAGCTTCCGTTTGTGGGGAAACATAGAAGTTCGAGAAACCTCTTGGTTCTGGCGGCGTCTATGACTTGACGGTGCCGCCAAGAGATTCTAAATATAAATGCACGGGCCGCGAGCTGTCGTTTCGTCCGGGGCGAGGGTAAAGAGGTAAGAGGGCTAGGAGGCAATTATGGTGATCTGTCCTGAATGTGAAAGCGAGTTGGACATCGAAGAAGATGAAGTGGACGAAGGCGAAATCGTATCGTGTACGGAATGCGGCAGCGACTTTGAAGTCGTCGCGATCGAGCCGTTGGAATTGACGAAGGTGGAGGACGACGACGAAGAAGAGGACGACGACGAGGACGAAGAGGAAGAGGGGTATTAGCTTGCTTGGAAGATGGCACATCCGAGCCTGCTCGACCTCTGCCTTGGGTTTATGGCTGATCCTGTTTTCATCTTTTGCAATTGCACGCAACGCCGCATTTCCCCAATCCTCTTCCAATCCGAATAAGCAAGATTATGCGATCATCTACGGCACCGTCTGGGGACCGGACGATCATCCGCTTGCCGGGGTGCCTATCAAGATCCGGCCGGCGTCGGCGAAGAAGGCCAAGTGGGAACTGGTTTCCAACAGCACCGGCGAATTCGCGCAGCGCGTTCCCGCAGGCAGGCAGGACTACGTGATCGAAGCCGACATCAAGACGCCGAAGGGCCAGCCCAAACCGCAAGTCACCGCCCACATTGACAATGATGAGCGCCAGGACATTGGCATTCACCTCACCAAAGAGGAACTCTCGCACCACTGATCGTGAAGGACAATGCAGATGAAGAAACTATTTGGGATCGCGCTGTTTGTTATGGTCGTCGCGTTTGCGTGCAGTGCGCAGCTGACGATCCCGATGGGCGGATCGAGCAGTTCCTCCGATTCGAACCGCAAGACGCCGCACATCACCTCGCGCACCTTGACGGGAACGGTGACGGACAAGAGCGACAA
Source organism: uncultured Acidobacteriaceae bacterium (assembly GCA_963698845.1). Lineage (GTDB taxonomy): Bacteria > Acidobacteriota > Terriglobia > Terriglobales > Acidobacteriaceae > Bog-257. Next base: position 685,555 of record CAVOSH010000001.1, on the reverse strand, counting down.
GCCGGTTCCGGAAGCAATTGTTTATCTGAAGAACACCAAGACGCTGGCGATGAAGACCTACATCGCGCAGAAGGACGGCACCTATCGCTTCCCTGAACTCTCGACCAATGTCGACTACGAAGTCTACGCCGAGAGGAACGGCATGAAGAGCAAAGCCAAAACCCTGAGCCAGTTCGACGATCGTCCCAAGGCCACCATCAACTTGGAGATCAATACGAATAAGTAGCGCCGCTGGTCAGCTTTCCCTACAATTATTGGGGTGGGGCCGCTTACAAAATATGGGAGCATTTTCGTTATGCTCCTGGCGCTCGGCTGGGGGAGAGGTGTGTGCCAGACGACAGCGGCTGCGCCCGGCACTCCGTCCACGCCGTCATCAACTGCGCCTAAGACCAATCCCGCGGTAACCCCGAAGAGCAATCCAGCAGACGCTAGCCAAACCGCCGCGCCTGATCGGCCGGCGACGAGTTCGAAAGCGAAGCCGGAGAAGAAAGCCAAGCCGCCGCTCGACGCCACCCAGAAGCAGGCCGTGTCGCTGCTGCAGGCTGTTGAGAGCGACCTGGGGCGCTATTCGCCGGAGATGCAGACCTACCTGCTGCAGGAGATGGCGCGGGCCTACAAGGATCTTGATCGCGCCCGGCAGGTGGCGTTACTGAAAGAAGCGTTTCAGTCGGCGGCTGACATGCCGGAGACGCCGTACCGCACGCAGCAGCAGCGTGCGATCGTGGAGGCGCTGAATGTCGCCGATCCGGCGGCGCTGTTGAGTATGCAGTCTTCGCCCGATCCCAAGGTGCGCGAAGTTGTGCTGACGCTGCTGGTGCAGCAGGACATGGATCGCGGACGGCTGACGGACGCGGCCAAGCGGCTTTCGCAGTGGGACACTTCGCTAACCTTCCCCTACAGTGAAGCGGGACACCTGATCAACAAGTTGACGGCGCAGCAGTCGGGCGAGCGGCAGGCAGTGTTTTCGTCAGCCGTGGCGGCGTATCGAAACAGCGGTGTCGACGCTTCGAACCAGTTTGCGGACGCGATGCCGGACCTGATCCTCGAAACCTATACCGTGCTTCCGCCTGCGATGGTGGTGGATGCGATTGATGTAGTGCTGGACAGGGCAGCGAAGCAACAGGCAAGCGACCAGGAGCAGCAGCAACATGCGTCCATCAACGTGGGCGGAAAGAATGGGCAGGCGAGTTTCAGCAGCATGTATGACTTCGAGTTGTTTGAGTTGCTGCCGGTGCTCGATAAGGTGGATCCGGCGAAAGCGGACGCACTGAGACGCGATCACGCGACCGTCGCGGCACTCAATACTAAGTATCCCAATGGCCGGTCGTCGCTCAGCCCCGACAGCGCGGGCATGAACATGATGGTGGGGAGGAGTGGTCCGCAAGATCCAGCGCCGGCCGGCCCAGACCCTGCGTTTCTGCAGCAGCGGCAGATGGCGAATACCATTGCCGAGTCGGCCGCGAAGGATGTGGATGCTGCCATCGCCAGCGCGCAGACATTGAGCAACGCCCCGCGGTCGGACTATGACGTGATGACGCCGCGCTGTGGCGCGCTCGAGAAGATTGCGGCGATGGAAGTGGGCCGCAAGAATTTTCCGGCGGCCATCACGGCGACCAAGGCGCTGGCGAATGCGGCGCAGGACCTGCCCCCGCTGGCGCGCGCGCACTACCTGGTGAGGGCGGCGGCTTTCAGCGCGCAGGCCAGCGATCCACAGGGCGCCAAGCAGTATCTCAGCAAGGCGATGAAGGCGGCGGACGATCTCTACCGGACGGATGCCTTCGCCGATCCGGCGAACGAGGCACCCAAATCGATGTGGCCCTCGACGGCGGCGTGGAAGGGGACGTTCGTCGTGGCCGAGCATCTGGATCCAGGCTTCGCCATACAGGAGGCGGCGGCCTTGCCCGATCCCGAGATTGAAGCGGTGGCGAATGTGGCCATCGCGTCAGCGATGCTGAACCAGGCGCCCGGGATGACGATGTTCGCCGTGTGGCAGAAAGGCGAGCCCGTAGTAGAGATGTTCTTCGACATACCGTGGTGGTCGGCTGGATCATCACCGCCGGCAAAGAGCGGTGACGGAATCGAGAAGGCACAGGCAGCGCGGTAAACGGGTCGTGCAAGGGCTTTCGATCTGCCGGTTTTAGCCGGCGGCAGGGTGTCAGGCTGCTCTATTTTGAGGGTATAATCGCGGCGTTATGGACGAGCAAACCTGCAGTCTTCTTGTGGAACTTCTATCCGAGATAACCAAGCGAGTTTCTGAGGCTCACTCGAAACTTGCGGCCATGGAAATCATCCTGCAGCAATTTCAACCCGAGATGGTGGATGCCTACATCGAAACCTTGAACGAGATCCGAACTCACCCACCATTTTCAATTGCGCCAGAAGCCTTCGTGGACCTGCGCAGAGCACTGCTTCGGGGATAAGGGGCGTGCTCCTGACGTATTTTGAGGACTCGGAGTGCCGCCGGCTCCTCGATCATTGATGCGCGACTGACACCGGACTCCCGCCCGGGGCTGAAGAAGTCTCGCTCCGCCTATGGAGCTGCGTGGATACGGCAATCGTTCGCGGGCGTAGGGCGCGTTCGGTTTCGCTCGCGTCGATCTCGCGCGAGGCATCGATACCTGCGAAGCATCGATACCTCACGGCAGATCTGGTGACGGTAGAGGTCCTTCGACTTCGTTCGAGCGCTGCGCGCTCTCACTTCGCTCAGGATGACACCCGTTGATATTTTTGCTAAGAGCTAAGGGCTAAAAGCTAAGAGCACAGAGCCCAAAGCCCAAAGCTCAGAGCCCACTCCTAGACGCGAACGGCGGCCTTCCAACAACAAAGGCCGCCATTGCTGGCGGCCTGTTCGGTGTGCGACCGAGTTTTACTGCGAACTAATTGTTTTCGTTGCTGGCGCGCTTCCACGACATGAACTCGCCAATCGTAGATCCGCTTCCGGACGAAGTCGACGTTGCCGCCGGAGCTTTGTATGACTCCACATCCGCGCGGGTGCCTTCTTCGCCAACCGCTCTGATGCTGAGACCGACTTTCTTCTCCGCCGCGTTCATCTTGATGATCTTGAACTCGTGCTCCATGCCGGGTTCCAGCTTCAGCGGCGAGCCGTCGCCTTCGACCGCTTCCGAGTTGTGGCACAGGCCTTCGACACCATCGGCGATTTCGACGAATGCGCCGAAGCTTGCCAGGCGCAGCACCTTGCCGTGAATCACATCGCCCACGCGATGCTGCTCGAAGAACGTGTCCCAAACATCGGGCTGCAGCTGCTTCACGCCGAGTGAAAGACGGCGCTGGTCAGGCTCAATCGCAAGTACGATCGCCTTCACCTTGTCGCCCTTCTTCAGTACTTCCGAAGGATGCTTCACCCGCTTGGTCCAGCTCAGGTTGCTGACGTGGACCAGTCCGTCGATGCCGTCTTCGATCTCGATGAACGCGCCGAAGTCGGTCAGGTTGCGGACCTTGCCCTCAACGATGGTTCCCACCGGAAACTTCTCGTGCAGGGTTTCCCACGGATTCGACTCGAGCTGCTTGAGGCCGAGGCTGATGCGGCGGTCGGTCGGGTTGACGTTCAACACCACCGCTTCCACCTGATCGCCAACGTTGACCATCTTCGAGGGATGCTTCATCCGCTTCGACCAGGTCATCTCGCTGACGTGTACCAGCCCTTCGATGCCCTGCTCCAGCTCGATGAACGCGCCGTAATCGGTGACGCTGATGACGCGGCCGCGAACGTGCGCGCCGATCGGGTAACGCTCCGAGGCGTCGAGCCACGGGTCAGGCGTGAGCTGCTTGAAGCCCAGCGACACGCGCTGCTTGTCTTTATCGAACTTCAGGACCTTGACCTGGATCTGATCGCCGACCTGTACCAGGTCGCGCGGATGCGTCAGGCGTCCCCAGGACATGTCGGTGATGTGCAGCAGGCCGTCGATGCCGCCGAGGTCGACGAAGGCGCCGTAGTCGGTCAGGTTCTTCACCGTGCCGGTGAGGATGGCTTCCTCGTGAAGCTGTTCCAGCGTCTTGCCGCGCTTCTCCGACTGCTCTTCTTCCAGCAGTTGCTTGCGCGAAGCCACGATGTTGCCGCGCTTCTTGTTCAGCTTGATGATGCGGACTTCGATGTCCGTGCCCTTGAGCGCGTCAAGGTTGCGGACCGGGCGCAGGTCAACCTGCGAGCCGGGCAGGAACGCGCGCGCGCCCAGGATGTCGACCGTCAGGCCGCCCTTAATGCGGTCGATGACGCGGGCTTTCACCGGCGCCTTATCGTTGAAGACCTTCTCGATTTCGTCCCAGGCCTTCAGGCGCTGCGCCTTCTGGTGCGAGAGGTTGATGTAACCCTCTTCGGTGTGGCCGGGCTCGCGCATGACGGCGATCTCGTCGCCGCGCTGCACCGAGACGTTGCCTTCGTGGTCCTGGAATTCAGCCACCGGGATGACGCCTTCGGATTTGTAGCCGATGTCGACGACCACGTATTGGGGCGTGACTTTCAGCACGGTTCCGCTGACGATCTGGTCTTCGTTCAGAGCGGCTTCGGTCTGGGCCTGCTCCTGTTCGAAGGATTCCAGAGCGCTGGCGAAGTCTTCCATGCCGGGCTCTTTTTCGGCGCGGACCGGGAGCGGCGTGGACTCAGCGGGCTGGCTGGTCTCCGAGGCCGTTTCGGGTTGAGGCTGGGCAGCTGACTGGGTCTGGGGCTGTTCAGGCGTTACGGGTTGCGTTTCGGGCTGCTCGGCAGCGCCGGCTTCCTGGGTCTGTGTGGTCGGGGCGTTGTGGGTTTCTTCGAAAGACATGGGTTGCGTACGCACACTCTGAACGTTTTAAAAGCGTGCAGAGAGCCTGGTTAAAACGGACTGCTGGCTTGAGTCTCTACAGGTATGATTTGTCCCGCTAATAGCGGGTTGGGACAACCCAGCGGCCGGATCCGATGGAGCGGGCTGCGCATCCAAGGGAACACTTCGACTATAGCAACCGGTGGGGGTGGTGTCAAACGCGTAAGTGCTAGATGACACCGGATTTTGCAAGCTTTTATCGACATTTAATGTCAACAAGTTTGCCGCCTGTCAAGCCACTTTCGTCACAGGTGAATGTGACGAAAATGTCCGGGATTGGGCCCGCGAAAAACCTAGTGATACCCTGCCAATACGATGGACTATCTTTGGACCCCCTGGCGCTACTCCTACATCACTACGGCGGACGTGTCCAACAACGCCGGATCCTGCGTCTTCTGCGAGCTGCTGCGCTCCGGCGATGATGAAAAAGCCCTGATCGTCTATCGCGGCGAATTCAATTTCGTCATCCTGAATGCCTTTCCCTACACCTCGGGACACAGCATGATCGTTCCCTACGAGCATATCGATCGGCTGCACAAGATGCCGGAGGCCGGGGCGCAGGAGATGATGGCCCTGACCCGCAAGCTGGAGACGGCGCTGCTGGAGCTGTACCACCCGGACGGATTGAATATCGGGATGAACGTCGGCAAAGCTGCAGGAGCCGGGATTGCCGGACATATTCACATGCATGCTCTGCCGCGCTGGGTGGCGGATGCGAATTTCATCTCCGTGATCGGGGAGACCCGGGTGATTCCGGAGCTGCTGTCGACCACGTATGAGAGGTTGAAGGCGAAGTTCTGAGGGGCAGCTACGAGCCACTAGCTACGAGCTACTAACGACTAACGACTAACGACTAACGACTAACGATTAGCCTTCAGCTGTCGGCCTTCAGCCGATACAACACCTATTTCCTAAAGGCGTCATCCTGTCTATAACGACGTTGGCGTTGTCAAGGCATACGGGGGCGGCGACGCACAAAAGATGCGCCAGTTCGCTCTCATGGAAACTTCCTGACCAGGGGCTCGTCTCCAATCTGCGGGCGAAAGCAGCAGCTTCGCCACCCATCTATTCGGCGTTGTCCGCCAGGATTGCTTTCGAACTCCCGCCTCGCAGCGGCGGGAGGCAGGCTGCTCACTCAAGCGCTCGGCTCTTAAACCGTGCCACAGGATGACTCGGGCTCGCCTGCACCACTGCTCAGCAGCTGCGCATAGTTCTTACTCGTGCGCAGCATCCAGTACAACCGTGTCGCCAGTCGCCGGGCCACCGCCACTTTCGCCTGCGCCCGGCTGCGCCGCAAACTCAAACGCACATACATGCGCTTCAGCTCGGCATCGTAGCGGGCCGCACTCTGTGCGGCTTCCACCAGCAGAAAGCGCGCCAACGTCGTTATAGACAGGATGACACCTTGTAAAGAATCTCTACCCAGCATTCCGCTCGCCTGCGGCGTCGCTCCATGCTGGGCTATCATGTCGCCGTCCCGCTAGGCGGGACTCCTGATTTCTGACCGCTGACTCTGACCGTTGACTTCCGACCGCCGACCGCCGACTGCTGACTTCTGAATGCTGAGTGCTGAGTGCTGAATGCTGAATGCTGAATGCTGAATGCTGAGTGCTGAATGCTGACCGCTGACTCCCCGACCGCCGACCCCTGACCCCTGACTACTGACTACTGACTGCTGACACTGACTACTGACTGCTGCTTTCCGAGGCGGCATCGCCCTTCCCCGTTGCATCAGAACAGAAGAAGACGAAACCGAACGCACAGGAGCGCTTTATGGCTGGTCATTACGGAATGCTTCGCGACTACCGCTTCTCCAACGATGTGGACGATATCCGCGGCGCCGCTCTCTACGGCTCTGACGACGACAAGCTGGGCAAGATCGATGACGTCATCTTCGATCACGCTACCGGAACGATTCAATATGCCGTGGTCGATACCGGCGGCTGGTTGAGCAGCAAGAAGTTTCTGGTACCCGCCGACCGTATCCGCCCCTACGGCAAGAACGACGACGACTTCTCCATCAACGCCACCAGGAAAGAGATTGAGGCGCTTCCAAAGTACGACGAGAACGCCGCCACCGACGCGCAGTGGGCTGAGCAGGAAGTCCAGCAGCGCGAGGCCTGGGGCTCGGGTCCGGTAATGCACAAGCCAGGCAGCACTCACAGCATCACGCCCGAAGCCAGCGAGATGCCCGCCGGCCGAGGCTCCGGGGTGGACGATCAGGCGTACATGCCCGACCGCCTGGCGGGTAAGTTCACCAGCGCCGCGCCCGATCCCAGCAAGATCCGCATGCGTCCTTCGGGACTGGCTGCCGATGCGGAAGACTCACGCCTGCCCGGGGAATCGCAGCGTCAGGAAATCCCGACCCTGGCCGCTGAAGAGGCCGAAGACAGCATGGTGAACGATCCGGTGGAGGCGCAGCGCGATCATCTGACGAATCCGAATGACGTTTATGTTTCCGAAGGCGCCCGAGCCCGGCGCTGGTCTGCCTTTGAGGATCAGTTGCGCAAGAACCGCGTCGACGTTACTTCGAGCTGCCACAGCTGCGGCACGGCCCGGGATCGCGTAGCTTAAGTTTTCGCCGACTCATGGTCGTCGACTCGCGGAGGACGGATGCGAACCTGCACCGCTGCCTCCGCGATTTTTTATGCTGGTTGCGGCAATCCGCCTGGCTGGACTTCCCGAAATAAGACGCCGGTTTTCATCCCGCCTGATCTTTCCTGTTCTCTTATCGATCACCGCGGAGCATAATCACGGCGAGAGTGTCCCTGCGCCTCGCAACCGACACTTCGCTACGCAGTCCACTACCTGATTGTCCTGGCGGTAAACGCTTTTTGGCGGCAACCCCTCTTCCGTTGCCAGGTTTTCTACCAAGGTCCCTGAGCGCCCAATATCTCTCTACGGGCTTCTGACCGCCTCACTTGGTGGTGAAGGGGAGTACTCCATGAAGCTGAGCTTCGCAGGCATCCTGCTGGTATGCCTGGTCGTCGCAGCCGTTCCCGCCGCGGCGCAGAATCTCTACAACAACGGGCCCACCGACGGCCAGGACTATGGCTGGACGATTAACTTCGGGTATGCGGGGAGCGATCAGTTCCCGCTACCTTGGCCCGCCCCGCTGTGGTCTGTGCAGTTTGCTGCTTGGTTGTTCCCCGGTGACGTGCTGGAGACGGTCCAAGTCTCGATCACCTCTTCGGAGTTTGGCGGAACCTCTTTCTTCGACCAGACGTTGTCGTTTAGCGCCTCGAACTGCATGCCCAACCATGCCGGGTTCAACGTCTGCACCGAGACAGCCTATGTATTTCTCTACCTCGATGCGGGTAACTACTGGCTGAACCTGTCAAATGCGGTAGTCCGTAATGGCGACCCGGTTTACTGGGACCAGAACTCAGGCCCATCGTTGGCTTCGGACAGTGCCCTGGGGACCATTCCCTCTGAATCCTTCACGATCGGCGGGGTTGGCTCTGGTCCGCCGCCACCTACCTCCCCGGAGCCCGGCAGTTTGTTGTTGTTCGCTTCAGGTGTGGCCACGCTGCTTGGATTCTTAGGAGCTCTGCGACCCAAGTAATTCAAATTGCCCGGAGAAGAAGGCCACTACTTTGGCAGTGGCCGGAAGGAGACATCATGAACAAGCTAGGCATTTTCCTCAGCATTCTTCTAATCAGCGTGCTGATCGTTCCGGCGGCGGCGCAGGATCTCTACAACAACGGTCCGACGGATGGCCAGACCCTTGGCTGGACCATCAACTTCGGCTTTGGGGTCAGCGACCAGTTCACGTTTGGCGCCGACACCACGATGAACGGCATTCAGTTCGCAGCCTGGCTATTCCCTGGTGACGTCCTCCAGACCGTGGACGTCTCGATTACTTCCAGCGAGTTTGGCGGCACCTCGTTCTTCGATGGCACGGTCCGCTTCACCGCCGGCACCTGCTTCTCAAATGGCGGCTTCAATGTCTGCAACGAGAGCGGCAGCATCACCCCCACCGCCCTGGCCGCTGGTAGTTATTGGCTGAACTTGGACAATGGTGTCGTCGCCAATGGCGATCCCGTTTATTGGGACCAGAACAGCGGTCCCTCGCTGGCGTCCCAGAGTTCCCTCGGCACCATTCCGTCCGAGTCCTTTTCATTGGATGGCGCATGCAGCGCCGGCAAAAGTTCTCCCAACTGCGGCCCGCCGCCACCGACCTCGCCTGAACCCGGCAGCTTCCTGTTGTTCGGTTCAGGTGTGATGACGCTTCTTGGATTTCTAGGAACGCTGCGACACAAGTAGTCCAAATTGCTCCGGAGAAGAGCTCCGCTTCCGCATGTAATTACTGAAAGGAGCAATCATGAACAAGCCAGCCATCTTTCTTGGCACTCTCTTGCTTGGCGTTTTGATCGTTCCGGCTGCGGCCCAGGACGATGTCTATAACAACGGGCCCACCGATGGTCACACGCTCGGCCAAGTCATCAACTTCGGCTTTGTTGTCAGTGACCAGTTCACACTGGGTGCCGCTACGACGATGAACACCATCGAGTTCGCAGCCTGGCTGTTTCCCGGTGACGTCCTTGAGAGCGTGGAAGTATCCATCACTTCGAGCGAATTCGGCGGTACCACGTTCTTCGACCAGATGGTCAGCTTCACCCCCAGCAGTTGCTTTTCGAATGGCGGCTTCAATGTCTGCAACGAGAGCGGCCTTCTCCTCACTTCCCTGAACCCTGGTACCTACTGGCTGAACCTCGACAACGCGACTGTGGAGAGCGGCAATCCGGCTTACTGGGACCAGAACTCAGGCCCGTCCCGAGCTTCTATGAGTTCCGTCGGAACGATTCCCTCCGAGTCATTTTCACTGTATGGGTTTAGTGGTTGCGGCGGCAAAAGTTCTCCCAACTGCGGGCCGCCGCCGCCTACTTCACCTGAGCCCGGCAGCCTGCTGTTGTTTGGCTCAGGCGTGATGATGCTGCTCGGATTGCTTGGAGGGCGGCGGCGATAGTTCGAGCGCCAGGAAGACCCCCGGGTCCTCGTAAGGGTTGTTGGAAGGAGGCCTCATGAAAAACCCCACGCTCTTTTTACTGGTTCTTTCAATCGGAATGCTGACCTCTTCTGCGACAGCGCAGAACGACATTTATAACAACGGTGCGACCGACGGCTACACCCTTGGCTGGACGATCAACTACGGTTTTGCCGTCAGCAACAGCTTCACCTTGTACCACTGCGGGGTGAACCCCGGGTGCGACGTCAACGGAGTGGCTTTCGCGGCGTGGCTGTTCACGGGGGATGTGATGGAGACCGCCGAAGTGTCGATTACTTCGAGCGAATTCGGCGGCAGCAGCTACTTCGACCAGGTCGTCAACTTCACCCAGAGCGGCTGCTTCGGTAATGGCTTCTACAACGTCTGCAACGAGACAGCCAACTTCAACCCCGGCTTTTCCCTGAATGCTGGAACCTACTGGCTGAACTTGTCGAACGCCGCGGCTAGCAACGGCGATCCAATTTACTGGGACCAGAACGCAGGCCCATCCCGGGCTTCTCAGAGTTCCGTTGGCACGATGCCTTCCGAGTCTTTTTCAATACTTGGGGATACCGGTACTACTTGCGAGCCCTGCGGTTGCGGCGCCGCCTGCGGGGAGCCGACTTCACCTGAACCCGGCAGCTTGCTGTTGTTCGGCTCAGGCGTGATGGCGCTGTTGCTGGCCGGCGTCCACAAATTCCGTTAGCGAGGTGAAGCCTTCGGCGGTTCACTGCTGCAGCGTCGGGCTCGCGCGCATGTCTGTGAGTGAGGTGAAACGCTCGGTTTTTTCCAGAGTCGAAAGAAAAAGGGGAACGTATGACTCTCCGCGCTACTCTTGTGCTGGTGGTTCTGTCAGCGTTGGCCGCCAGTCCCCTGGCCGCTCAAAACAATGTGTATGACAACGGGCCTAGCGACGGTCAAACCTGGGGCTGGGCGTTGAACTTTGGGTTCGCAACCAGTAACAGCTTTTACTATTACAACGCGAATAACTGCGGGTGGGGCGGCGCCCCCTGCTCCGTTAACGGTGTATCTTTCGCGGCCTGGTTGGTTCCCGGCGATGTCATGCTGTCGGCGGAAGTTTCCATCACCTCGTCGGAGTTCGGCGGTACTACGTTTTTCGATCAGACGGTCAACTTCACCCAGAGCGGCTGCTATGACAATGGGCTTGACTTTAGCATCTGCACCGAAACCGGGAGGTTTCCCGACCTGTACCTGAGCACCGGCACCTACTGGCTGAACCTGCAGAACGCGCTGGTCAATAGCGGCGATCCGGTGTGGTGGGATCAGAACAGCGGCCCCTCCCTGGCCTCCAACAGCTATTACGGAACCATTCCGTCGGAATCGTTCACGATACTGGGAACCACGACGACCGCTTGCCCTTGGTGTTTCACCACTCCGGAGCCGGCAGGCTTAGGGTGGCTGGCCGCGGGCTTGTTAGGGCTACTGCTGACAGGTTCGCGCAAATATCTGTGAGTCAGGTGAAACGATCAGGAATTCTTCCTCCAACAGTCGATGAAAGGAAACCTTATGACTCTCCGTAGTACTTCACTTGCATTAATCCTGGTAGTCATCGCCGCGACTTCCGCGGTGGCACAGAACGATGTCTACGACAACGGGCCGACGGACGGCCAGGATTGGGCCTACGTCATCAACTTTGGGTTTGTTACCAGCGACAGCTTTACCTACAACAACCCAAACAACTGCGGGTTTGGCGGACAACCCTGCCCGATCAACGGGCTGGTTTTCGCGGCATGGCTGTTCCCCGGAGATGTGTTGCAGAGCGTCGAAGTGTCCATCACTTCGAGCGAATTCGGCGGCACTACGTACTTCGACCAGACCGTTAGCTTCACCCAGAGCGGCTGCTTCTCCAACGACATGAGCTTCAACGTCTGTGCGGAAAGCGGCAGTTTCCCTGGCGTCTATCTGAGCAGCGGAACCTATTGGCTGAACTTGCAAAATGCTCAGGTGAACAACGGCGATCCGGCGTATTGGGACCAGAATGCAGGCCCATCCCTGGCCTCGAACAACTCGATCGGCACCATCCCGTCGGAATCGTTCACCATTCTCGGGGCCACCACAAGTTCTTGCGTGGAATGCATTAGCACGCCGGAGCCGAGCGGCCTGGGGTGGGTGGTCTCGTGCTTACTAGGAGCGCTGGCATTGGTTGGCAAGAGGGCTTGGCGTTAGCAGACAGCACAGAGAAAACTCGCGCTGTGGGCAGATGCGCAGGCACCAGTGTCAAGCTGTGGCAGGTGGCTGCGTAAGCATCTTTCGCTGGCCGTCAGGCTGCGCTCGATGCAGCTTTCCTGGGCAGCCCCTTCGCCGCGAAGAACAAGATGTACAGATAACAAATCACCGGCAGCACGAACGCGTGGTGCAAGCCGACGCGATCGGCCAGCACTCCCTGCACTTCAGGAATGATGGCTCCGCCGACGATGGCCATGATCAGCAGGCCCGAGCCTTCACCGGTCAGCGGGCCCAGCCCTTCAATGCCCAGCGTGAAAATGCTGGGGAACATGATGGAGTTGAACAGTCCCACCAGCAGGAGCGCCCACATGGCCAGATGACCGGCGCTGAGCATGGCCAGGCAAACCAGCATGACGGCGACAATCGCATTGAAGCCAAGCACAACGCGCGTGGAAATTTTTTGCAGCACGGCCGAGCCGATAAACCGACCAATCATTGCGCCGCCCCAATAAAAGGTCAGATACTTTGCGGCGACTGCGGGGCGCAGGTTGCCGATCTCGGCGAGGTTCATGAAGTTGACCAGGAAGCTGCCAATCGCAACTTCAGCGCCGACGTAGCAGAAGATGGCGCCGACCCCCATCACCAGGTTGCGATGCTTCCATACGCTGTCGTTCGAGACGGCGTGCCCGCCTTCGGCTTCAGGGATGTGCGGCAGGTTGAACTTCGCGATCACGATGCCGAGCGCGATCAGGGCTACCGCGATGATCAGGTATGGCAACTTCACCGACGAAGCTTCATCCAGGCGGTAGGCGTGCAGCGCTGACGGCGATAGTGCGTGCAATTCTTCGGGCGTCTTCGGAATGGCCGCACCCAGGATCAACAGCCCGCCAAAGAACGGCGCGACGGTTGTGCCCAGCGAATTGAATGCCTGCGTCAAATTCAGGCGACTGGACGCGGTGCGCGCCGGGCCCAGCACTGCCACGTAGGGATTCGCCGATACCTGCAGGGCGGTGATGCCCGCCGCCAGAATGATGAGCGCTGCGAGAAACAGTGGAAACGACGGAACGCTGGCCGCCGGAATGAACAGCAGCGCGCCCAGGCCCATGGTGAGCAGGCCGGCCACCATCATCTTCTGATAGCCGATGCGCTCGATGATCTTGCCCGAGGGTATCGAGAAAACGAAATACGCCGAGAAGAAGCAGAACTGGATCAGCATGACCTCGGCATAATTCAGGTCGAAGATCGACTTCAAGTGCGGCACCAGGATGTCGTTCAGGCAGGTGAGGAAGCCCCACATGAAGAACAACGTGGTCACCATCGCCAACGGTCCGGTGTAATTCCGTTCCGGGCCGGTGGTGCTGACGGTCGTCGTGTTTTGCTGCGCTCCCAGTGCCATGCTCACCTGTGAGTGTACGTTTCTTTTAGGGTGTCATCCTGAGCGAAGTCAGGACGAGCAGCGGCCGAATGCAGTCGAAGGACCGCTACACCTCGAAAATCTTTCCGCAACAGAGGTCCTTCGACTGCGCTCGTCGGCTTTGCCCCCTCACTCCGCTCAGGATGACAACCTAGATTTTTCCCGCTCTCCTACAGCCGTCCAGTTAGATGCAATGTTGCGCCTACCACGTTCTCTGAATTGGATGCGCCTCGGTGTTAAAGACCACCTTACCGAGGTCCAAGGTCGACTTCGGAGCATATATCAGATACAGGTACTTCAGAGTTTCAGCCAGGAAAAAGCTCTCCATATCGTCGCGCTGCTGCTTGCTCTCGACACTGACCAGCGCGGCGAACCCGGTGTCGCTGCGGCAATATTTCTCCAGGCTGTCGGCGTACGTTCGGCCCATGTCGAGGTACAGCGGCTTGCCGGTGAAGTGGTACAGGTAGTAGGTCGACTCGATGATCTCCGGCCGCAGTTCATAGCCCGGGTAGGTGATCTTCATCGTCGAGTAATCGAATTCTTCCGGCTCGATGCCCCAGGTCGTCCACATCTTGTAGCTCGATTGCTGCAACTGCGCGGCTCGATCCAGATCGCCGGAGAGCGCCAGCACCGCGGGGAAGAAGGCGTCCAGCGCGCCGTAATGCGTCGAGATCCTGGCGCCGGTGTTCATGTTGACTTGGGCGTACCAGAGGCCGTTCGGTGTCGGATGCGCGACATATTTATTCAGCGCCGCGATGCTGGTCTTCCACATCTGCTCGCAATCTTTGTCGTGGAAGAGGATGGAGCATTTCAGCAGGTATTCGTAATACGAGTCGATGCCGCCGCTGATGTGGCTCGCCGGATCGATCCACTTGCCGGTCTCGACGTTGATGCTGGAGCCGACCAGTCCGATGGGCGAGCGGCGATCGTAAACCTCGAGCAGCGCGCGCTTGGCCTTGTCGTAGTAAACCTGCTTGCCCGTGAGTTTGCTGAGCGTGCCGAACTCAATGAGCAGCGAGCCGATCTCCGCCGGATTGCTCTCAACCCCCTTCGTGGCGCCGGTCTTCAGGTTGACGAAGACATACGGCATCCCGGTTGGCGAGTTGAACGCCGGAAGCAGGCGCGTGCCCAGATCGTCGGCCAGGTCGAGCAGGCGCTTGTCGTCCGTAAGCTGATAACTGCTGAGCAGGCCGCCGAGCAGGCGAATCGTGATCTCGAAATTCTTGACGTAGATGTCCTTGTCGAACGAGAGCTTGGTGTCGATCAGTTCGCGGTCTTTATCGGCTTCGTCCTTCAGGCCCATCAGGACCATGGTGTCGAGCGCATCGACCGGCGTCATCAGCAGCGACGTTGCTGCCGGGCTCCCCAGCCGCCGGACCTTTCGCGTCCTTCGCAGGGGCGTACCAGTCGCGATAGCTCTTCGTCAGCGGTTGCAACTCGTCGTGTCCCCAGGCGTACTGCTTGTAGCCGCCCCAGGCGTGAAGAAAATCCTGGCGAACGCGCTCGGCCATCTCAGCCTTCTGTGCGTCGGTCCATTTGGAAGCAGGCGGGACGGGAGCGGTGCGATTTTGAGCGAGCACGCATGAGGCAGCCAAGACGGTGACGCAGAGATAGAACAGTAAATGTTTCACGCTGGTGATCACGAGTGCAGCTCCCAAAAATCTGTTGGCGTCATCCTGAGCGGAGAGTCCGCGTCTTTGCCTTTTCGCCGCCGAGTTTGCGGCGAGCGGACGCGAAGTCGAAGGACCTCTATACCCGGTCATATCGTCCCTCCGGGACTTGGAGCCTTCATTAAACATCGTACCCAGCATTCCGCTCGCCTGCGGCTTGCTTCATGCTGGGCTGTCATGCCACCGCCCCGCTTCGCGGGACTGGAGTATCACGGTTCGAGCCGGCGATGCGCTTGCAGTCAATGTGACGATCTCGTGTTAGCGTTTCGCCGACAGCCGACTGGAACGTCTCGCCACCACCGTCTCTCACAAGCTCGTTAATACTTCTTTCACTCGACGCACATATTCGCGATCGGTCATCGGGAACTCCGCTTCCGGAGGGCCGCCGGGGCTGCCAAAATAGATGTCGGAATTGGCCAGCGTCGATGCATCACGCCGGGTTTGGAATGCGGTCATGTGGACTTGGCGGCAGCTCGGTCTGTACTACAAATTGCCGAACGTTCTCGAGCGTAATTCCCGCGCCAGGCAACACTTCAATTCGACCCTCGGCGCGCTCCAGAAGTTGCTTGATCAACCCAGCTCCGTCCGGCGCGCCGTTCTTCTGGCCGCTGGTGAGCACGCGGGTGATGCCGAGGTCGACCAACTCTTCCAGCGCGCGAAATGGATCGGGCGTGACGTCGAAGGCGCGATGAAACACCGCCTGCCTCGTGCCGATGCGCTGGCGCATCGAACCGCGTGCGCTTCACGTCGACGGTGCCATCGAGGTTGAGAACGCCAAACACAATTCCGTCGGCGCCGTGCTCCAGCAGCAAGTCTGCATCGCGTTCCATCACCGCGAACTCCGTCGGCGAATAGCAGAAGCCCGCCTGCCGCGGACGGTTCATCGCGATCACGGGAATCTGCGTTCGCTGCTTCACCTCAACCAGCGAGCCCAGGCTCGGTGTCAGCCCGCCGAGAAACAGCGCGGAGCACAACTCGACGCGATCGGCGCCGCCGGCTGCCGCTTCGATGGCATCTTCGGCCGAGCCACAGCAAATCTCCAGCAGTATGGGTTGCAAGAAAAACTCCAGCCGGAGCGGCCTCCGGCTGGTTTCTACTCTAGCAAGTTAATGGTTCACCGTCGCGGCCTCGGTTTCTTCTTCCTCTTCGTCTTCATCGTCTTCGGCAGCGCCATCGGCCTGTGTGCGGAAGCCGGCGGGCTTTGCCGACGACAGCGGCAGGATGTCGATGGCCAGGTCGGTCATCTGCTTCCAGGTTGGACGATTCCGGTCGAGGTAGCAGGAGCATTCGTAGACCTTGAACGGCACCTTCAGCGGCGGACCGTAGGACACGGTGCAGTAGGCGAGCTCCTCGCTCTCGCGGAAGCCGCGCAGGATGTGGGCGTGCACGCAGGACGCGCACTTGGATTGCGAGTCGGCGGGCGTGCCGTTCTTTACGTAGATGGTGGTCATACATTCTTTCCAGCCGGCGCAGGGCCGGCGTCTAGGCACGCACAACGTTTTCGCAGGCGCACGTGCTATGTCTCACAATGTGGTAGTACGACAGGCGATCCTGATCACGGTGACCACGGGTTTTGCTCTCAGGATCGGGACGGACGAATCCGATCACGCGCTCGGGCTTTGCGGACGCGGCGATCGACATACGCCGTACACTCGCTCACCGCGAACGCCAGCTCGCGCAGCGCGCCTCCCAGGTTGCAGCAGGTGAGCTCTTCTCCGCTGAATCCCTTCTGCACGACCGCATAGGTACACGTCGGGCACAGCGCCTCGCGGCGCTTGGGGGTTCCGAGGATGTTCAACGTCAACATGGCTCACCTCAAAACAACGATCGGCATTGCGCCTTGCAAATGCGCAAATGCTGCGTGAAGACAGCGCAAAGCTGCTTCTGCGTGGGAGTTTGGCTCAGGATTCGTGGATTCGTCCGCTGCGTTTAGCGGAAACGTTGAACGACGAAAGGTAGACCGAGCCCATGACCGGTCGCACGCCCTTGCAGGCTGCAACTGTCGGTGCACCGATTTGTTTTGCGCACAATCATGGGTCTTCTCCAGAAAGGAGTTTCTAAGATGCCACAGTTTCGATTGGAAACGCAAGCAGGAATTCATTTCTTCTTGCGCGCGCAAGGGTTAACCTCTGAAGAGTTCTCCCGCCGTCGTTTGCGGAGGCCCCATGAGCAGCCTAACTACCTTCGACTCCTATCTGGAACCGTGGCTGGTAGCGCGGGTTCCGCGCATGAGCCAATACTCGTCGAAGCTCGCCGAGTTTTACGAATGGGTGCGCACCGAGGTCGAGGCGCAAGCCAACTACACCGACCGCTACGCGCCGCCCGCTCTGGAAACCTACGATCGCAATGGCGAGGTGATCAACCGCATCGTCGCGAACCGCCAGTATGACGAGCAGCACGCCGAGCTTTATCGCCGGGGCATCATCGGCCTGCCGTATTCCGAAGGCGCTCCGCATCTGCTGACCTTCGCCATGGGCTACCTGCTGTCGCAGTCGGACATCAGCCTGCATTGCCCGGTGACGCTGACCGGAGCGGTGGCCTACGTGCTCGGCTCGCACGCGCCTGAAGCAGTGCGGCAAAAGTTTCTGCATGACGTCGTGCGCATGGATGGGCTGGCAAAAACCGGCGGCACCTGGGCGACCGAGCAGCACGGCGGCAGCGACGTAGGTGCGACGACGACGGTAGCTACCCCCACGAACCCGCCCGCGGCGATGAGTGAAGCGCGTGAAATGGGGCGATGCGTTTTCCTAAGCGGGCTGAAGTGGTTTACCAGCAATGCCAACAGTGGGCTCGCCGTTGCCACCGCGCGTCCCGAAGGAGCGCCCGAGGGCTCGGCGGGCCTGGGACTGTACCTGGTGCCCAGTCATCTTGAGGATGGCAGGCCCAACCACTACCGCATTCGCCGGCTGAAGGACAAGCTGGGGACGAAGGGCTTGCCGACAGGCGAGATTGAACTGCTTGGGGCCGCGGCGTTTGAGATTGCGCCGCCGCCGCACGGCTTCAAGTTGATGATGGAGGCGCTGGAGTACAGCCGCGTGCATAACGCCGTTGGCTCGGTGGGCGTGCAGCGCAGGGCGTTGCGCGAGGCGCTGGCGTGGGCGAAGTCGCGCCATGCTTTCGGACATGTTCTCGCGGAATATCCGATGGTGCAGGATGAGTTGCTGCGCATGCGCGTGGAGTTCGAAGCCGGAGCGCTGCTGGCCTTCGAGGCCGCCATCACCTTCGACGAGGTGCAGCGCGATCCCGAGCGGCGAACCTGGCTGCGGCTTTCGACAGCGCTGGCGAAGTATCTCACGGCCGAATATGCCATCGCCGGCGAGCCGGGCGGCGCTGGAGCTGATCGGCGGAAACGGCTACACCAGCGATTATCCGGTGGCGCGGCTGCTGCGCGATGCGCAGGTGCTCACGGTGTGGGAGGGCCCGGCGAACATCCAGGCGCTGGAATTGCTGCGGCTGCTGAGTCCGAAGTATCGCGGGTGGGAGCAGTATCAGGCGCGCGTGCAGGATATTGTAAGAAGCTTCCGGAGAGCCTGAATCGATTGCGTCTGGCGCTGGAAAAACGTTTGCGCGGGGACTTCCAGGCAGTGCGGATCACACTGCGTGACCAGCGAAGCGGGCAACGGCACGCGCGCAAACTGCTGCATCGGCTGAGCCAGACGCTGGCTTTTGCGCTGCTGTGCGACGCTGCGCGGGAGCATCATGCCAAAGGCGACATGTCTCAGACACATTCCGCCTGGCGATACCTGGAGCAGATTGAGCCGCCAAAATTCGGAGCGGAGAACCAGCCCGCGCGCGAAGGCGTGCTGCAAGTTCTGCGGGAAGAAGCCGGGCAGGCCAGAGATAAGTGAAAGAAGCCGGCGATATTTCCACGGTTGTTATCCTGAGCGCAGCGGTGCTTGCCTTTTTCGCTCCGCCGCACTCGCGGAGCGGCGGACGCGGAGTCGAAGGACCGCTACCTCCCGCAAACTTTTTCGTGGCTGTCATCCAAACGAGGATTCCGTCGCGGACAAACAGCAGGTCCCTCCACTCCGGCGGGCAAAGGAAGCCCGCCTCCGGTCGGGATGACAACCAGTATTGGGTTGGAATCGATAACGGCGGAAAAATCGATAACGGGGATGACATCGATAACGGCGGAAAAATCGGCAACGGGATGAAGTCAATAACTGGATGAACTCGATATCGAGATGAAAGCCAATAATGGGACGAAAGCAATAACGGAATAGCAGCGGTAAAAAAATGGGAAGCCCGGCGATCTCAGGGCTGAATCGGCATCGCAGCCCGCGAAGCTTTGATCTCGTCCCAGCGCACCCACGCAATGTACAGCACGACCAGAATGTTGATGGCCAGGACGACCACATGCAGTTCGTTGGGATGGCGGATCAGCTTCCAGACTTCGAACGGAATGTAGAGACAGCCGGAGACGATGGCCAGCCACTCCGCCCAGACGCGCTGCCTCCACAGGCCATAGCCTTCAATGAAGCGCAGCAGGGCATAGGCAATGGCGACGCCGAGAATCGTGGCGATGCTGGCGTCCGACATCTTGTCGGCGGCATTCAGAAACTGCTGCGACAATCCGGTGATGCGTGCTGATGTGGAAGAAGAAGAGGATGTGCTCGGCAGCTTCTTCGAAGTCAACATCGCGCCGGATCAGCCGGATGAGCACATAGGCAGCCACCAAGCGCCAGCCCGCCCTTGAGCGCCTCGACAAACGCAACCGTCCGCAGGCCCGCCCGATGAGAATGGCGCCGCCTGATCTGGCGTTCGTTCATGGTGGTGATACTGCTCATCCCTGAGAAGGCATCTGTCGGTCGCGCGACACAGTCTGCCCGATCCCGTTGCAGCCGCGCCGGGTGTGTTGGTTGGATTCCCGGTTCGCACACTGCCGTTGGCTTGGTATCGTAGTCATTCTAGAAGAGCGATGCAAAGAATAAAGTTTCACGCAGGCCGAAGCTGGCCGGCATGGGCGGCGTCCAGCATCTGGCTGGTGCTGCACAGCTTTTCACGGCAGCGCTCCTGTATCGACCGGGCTTAGCTCCGCGGCATCGATCCTTTGCCAGCCGTCATAATCCACCACGGGGCAGCCGCGCTCTGCAGAAGGTGGCGAAGGGCCGGAGTTCCGGGACGACTCGCACTCTGGATTTCCTGCGCGATCTTCTGCGCCACCTGCTGCGCTTCAACGCGATTGGTGGGAATCGTGCCCGACGGCCCGCGCTTGGCCCAGCCTACAACGTAGAGGCGATCGTCGATCTTGCCGTTGTGATTCGTGAAGACGCCATTCTGCGGAGTAGCTGAGCAGCAGGGAAGCGATTCGTAGCCGATGCAGGTGACGGCGAGTTGCGCGGGGATTTCGACGATCTCTCCGGAGGCAGAGCGGAATCGCACGGCGCGAAGCGTATCGTCGCCGACGAACGCTTCCGGCGTCAGGTTGAAGTGAAATTGAATCGTGACCGGAGTGTCGCGCTGCGGAGCTTCGGCGAATCCGCGAAGAACCTTTGCCACTGCAGCCTCGCCGGTGATGTCCGAGCGGGATCGACGATGGGCCGGGCGCGCTGCAACGTTCCGATCTCGGCGAGTTCGTGATCGTTGAACTTGGCTTCGGCGGCGCTGCGGCGGCCGACAATGTGAATCGTTCTCGATCGGCTGCGCGTGCAGCCAGTGCAGCACTTCGCTGCGGCAGATCGGAGCCTGCATCTCCTCGCGGCTCTTAGCGAGAATGCGCGCGACATCGAATGCAACGTTGCCGTTGCCGATGACGACCGCTTCGCGCACATGATTCACGGATGGCGGGCTAGCGTGCGGATGGCCGTTGTACCAGCCAACGAATGCGCCCGATCCGATGACGCCCAGCAAGATCCTCGCCCGGAATCCCCAGCCGGCGATCGCGAGCCGCTCCGGTTGCGAGCACGACTGCATCGTAGAGCGACAGCAGCTCGTTCAGCTTTACGTCGCGGCCGACTTCAACGTTGCCGAAGAACGTGACGCGGTCGCGCGAGAGGACGCGATCGAAGACGCGAGCGACATTCTTGGTGCTCTGATGATCGGGAGCGACGCCGTAACGAATGAGTCCGAACGGCACCGGAAGCTTTTCCAGGATGTCGATGGAGGCGACGGGAATGAGCCGCAGCAGGTGGTCCGCCAGGTAACAACCCGCGGGACCGGAGCCGATGATGGCAATGTTCATAAGAAAGCTATCAGCCGTTAACGAGCGGCTTTAGCAACCGCCCGGTCGCCGCTGACGCGGCTCCAGCCTGTTAGGCGTGGCTAGCCGGGGCTTGCGCCCCGGGCTCAAATTCGAAGCCGCCGCTGCGCGGCGCGGCTGTTAACCAGTGCAAACTCTCGCCGACGAAACTGCCGCGATAAGCACTAGCTACTGACCACTGACTTACTGCAACCGCACGTATTCGTAGTCGACGGGATTGTTGTTGATGCCGCGATCGGGAGGCGCGATCCATGCTGCCATCTTGCCCTGCTCGTAAACGCCGTGCATCAGGCTCAGGATGTAAGCCTGGTCGGCCTCGCTGGGCAGCCAGCCTGCGATCTTCGCGTTGAACTCTTCCTGCGTGATCGGCTTTCCCGCCGGATCGGTTGGCACGCCCGCCCAGATGCCGATGTTGCGGCGGAAGCGCGTGCTGGGCAGCGCCAGCCGGAACGACGTGCCCGGCCTTCTCGATCAGCCGGTTCCAGCGCGTAACGCCCATCTCGCAATCCTTCACATACGAGCCGCGAGTCACGTCGTTCATCGCGTTGCGCATCGGAATTTCCTCGGTCTTGGTGCCCAGGTTACCGTCGGGAACGTCGATGGTGTAAATCTGATCGGCAGCCACGTGATCTTCGTAGCGCGACTCATCCGGACGGCCCTTCAACCCATTCGCGAAATACGATGCCGCGTTCGACGGACGTCTCCGATCCGAACAGATCGAGCGACGAGCTGAACCAGAAATTCAGATAGCGCTGCAATGTCGGCAGATCGATGGCGCCGGCCTTGCGAATCGCCTCCGGATCGTCGGTGTTCAACTCCTTCATCACTTCCAGCGTGCGCTTGATCACGCGGCTGATGCCGGTGTCGCCGACGAACATGTGGTGCGCTTCCTCGGTCAGCATGAACTGAGCAGGTGCGCGCCAGCGGATCGAAGCTCGACTCGGCCAGCGACTTCAGCTGGAACTTGCCGTCGCGATCGGTGAAGTAGGTGAACATGAAGAAGCTGAGCCAGTCGCGGATAGGCTCGTTAAACGTGCCCAGGATGCGCGGCTTGTCGGCATCGCCGGAGTGGCGCTCGAGCAACTCCTCCGCTTCCTCGCGGCCGTCGCGGCCGAAGTAGGCGTGCAGCAGATAAACCATCGCCCACAGATGGCGGCCTTCCTCGACGTTCACCTGGAAGAGATTGCGCAGGTCATACAACGAGGGAGCCGTGTGGCCCAGCATGCGCTGCTGCTCGACCGACGCGGGCTCGGTGTCGCCCTGGGTGACGATCAGGCGGCGCAGCGTGGCGCGGTATTCGCCCGGAATCTGCTGCCAGACTTCCTTGCCGTAGCTGTCGCCAAAGCCGATCTTGCGATCGGGTTGCGATCGGCGAGGAAGATGCCCCAGCGATAATCGGGCATGCGCACGAAGCCGTACGTCGCCCATCCCTTGGCGTCGACCGAGGTCGCGGTGCGCAGGTAAACGTCGGCGACCTGAAAATCTTTCGGGCCGAGCTCCTGCCACCAGTTCAGAAATTCCGGCTGCCAGTGCTCCAGCGCGCGCTGCAGAGTGCGGTTCGAGCCCAGATCAACGTTGTTAGGAATGCGGTCCTGATAATTGATTGCCATATGACTCCATTTACGTCGTTATCGTTACGGAGTGTCATTCTGAGCGGAGGCGGCGACTTTTGCCGCCGGAGTCGAAGGACCCCTATCGCCCAATTAGCATCTTGCTAGTCTGCCTACACTCGCTCCCAATTGAACTTCGCCTTCGATCCGGTGCCGAACAACTTCAGCGCGCCATGCTCGCCGGTGGAATTCGGGCGGATGAAGACCCAGTTCTGCCACGCCGACAAGCCGCCCGAACACTTTCGTCTCCAGGGTCTCGCCGCCCGGGAAGCGCAGGCTGGCTTCCATTCCGGTGAGCGCATCGGGCGAGAGGCTGGCACGCTCCTCGATAGCGATGCGCACCTCGTCTTCCCAGTCGAGATCGTCGGGCGCAACCGTGATCAGCCCGAGCGACAACGCTTCTTCCGGTCCCAGCAGCTTGCCCTTGGCTTCGACGGCCGCGGCCATGTGCCGGGCATCGCCGCTGAAGCGCGTTTCCAGGCGGCCGCGATCGTTGACCGCCGGCAGCAAGCCGAAATTGAATTCATCGAGCGCGATCTTCGGCGCGTCGCCTTCTTCTTCCGGCAACGCCAGCATGTAGCTGCGATCGGCTGCCAGCGCCAGCTCAAACAGCAGGCCGGCAAAGCACGAACCCGGCTCGATGATGGCGTACATGGTGCGCGATGAAACGTCCAGCCGGGCGAAGGTGCGGCGCAGCATGCCGATGGTCTCGCGCACCAGCCAGTCATTCTGATTGGCCAGCATCAATGCATCCGATGCGAGAACGGCGTGCGGAGCTGCCTGCGGTCTTCAGCAGCAGCAGGCCGAGCTCGAGCTCGTTGGTGCGCAGCATCAGAATGGCGTCGTCCAGTTCGCGCGCCATCTGCAGCGGCCACCACTTGTCGCCGGCAGCATGAATCGCTTCGATGGTCCGCGGCTGATCGCCCTCAGGCGCACGCACAGTCAGCGTTATGGTTCGTGCAGCGCGATCGAAAGCTGACGTCCACGTACTTGTAGTGATATCCGCTGTCGTCAATCTTGCGACCGACCGGGTTCAGCTTGATACCTTTCGCATCCGCCGGACGCGTGGAAATCTGCGCCAGGTTTTCTGCGCGAACGCGCACCGCCTCCGGGAACTTTGCCGGCACGGCGACGTCGTCCACCAGGCCCCATTCCTTCGCGCGCTCGCCCTTCACGCCGTCGGGATTGGTGCAGAACATGTCGGCGAGATCGCGACGCACCTTGCGCTTGTCGACTACGCGCGTCAGGCCGCCGGTTCCCGGCAATACCCCAAGCAGCGGAACTTCCGGCAAGCTCACGGCGCTGGAGCGATCGTCGATCAGCACAATCTCATCGCAAGCCAGCGCGAGCTCGTAGCCGCCGCCCGCCGTGGTTCCGTTCAGCGCCGCCAGAAACTTCAGCCCGTCGTGACGGCTGGAATCTTCCATGCCGTTACGGGTCTCGTTGGTGAACTTGCAGAAGTTCACCTTCCAGGCGTGCGTCGAGGTACCAAGCATGTAGATGTTGGCGCCGGCGCAGAACATGCGGTCGCGCGCGCTGGTCAGCACCACGCAGGCGACTTCGGGATGTTCGAAGCGGATGCTCTGCAGGAGGTTGTAGAGCTCGATGTCGACGCCGAGATCGTAGGAGTTGAGCTTGAGCTTGTAGCCCGGCTTCAGTCCGCAATCTTCGTTGACGTCCATGGCCAGCGTGGCAATGCGGCCGTCGATGGTCAGCCGCCAATGGCGGTAGTTTCCGGCAGGCGCGTCAAAGGTGACGAGCTCCGCCTCTTTCACTTCAGGCATGCAGGTGAATCTCCTCTAGGACAGCGCCGGACAGGCGGTCAAATCCCCACTCTTGATAGATGCATTATAGTGCATTTTAGACAAACGGGCTAGGCAGTATTTTGCATATTTTTGCTGGGAATTAGCGCTCTCTCAGCGCTTCCAGCAGTCGATCTGCCGATTCCTCGGAACTGGTTTCACTGGTGTCGATGGTCAGATCGGCCTTGCGGTAGAGCGGCTCGCGCACTTCCAGGATGCGCTTCAGGTCCGACATCGACTCGCGATTGTCGGCCATGGGTCGCATGTCGCCCTGCGCGATCACGCGCTGCATGTGCTCCTCAGGCGTGGCGCGCAGCCAGACGGTGTAGCACATGGTGAGCAGGCGCTCGAAGGTTGCGGGCTCGGAGACCAGGCTTCCGCCGGTCGCCAGCACGAAGCGCGGATGACGTTCGATGACCTGGTCGAGGCAGCGGCGCTCCAGCCGGCGAAATCCGCTCTGCCCGTAGAGATCGAAGATCGCGCTCAGGCCGACGCCGCTCTCCTGCTCGATCAGGCGGTCCAGTTCGAGGAACGGCACTTCGAGGCGTTCGGCCAGAATCGCGCCCAGCGTGGATTTTCCGGCACCGCGCAATCCGATCAGCGCGACGCGTCCGCGGCGAGCTTCAAGATCGACTCCGCCGAAATGCTGCACCAGCAGACGGCGGGCCTCCGCTAATTCCGCCGCCGGAAGCCGCCGCAGAAACTCCGTGGTATGGACCAGGTCGACGGGCGGCTCAGGACCCTCGAGCACCAGCGCCTCCAACGGGATGTCGAGCGCATTGGCAATTTGCCGCAGCAGCAGAATCGAGATGTTGCCTTGCCCGGTTTCGAGTTGCGCCAGGTAACGCTCGGAAACCTCGGAGTCGCGTGCCAGGATCTTGCGAGTCATGCCGCGACGGGCTCGGGTTTCGCGCACACGCTCGCCCAGCAGCTTAAGGTATTCAGATTCCGCGGCTGATTGTTGGTCGGGTGACTCGGATGGAGCGGGGACAAGGATATCCGCCTGCTCGTTCTCCTCCACATGCACTATGTCGCGTTTCCGGGCCACGGTGGATGCATTATACTTCCGAGACGGCACGTATAATAGTGCCAAGCTGAGGAAGAGCTGGTCCACCAAGCCAGCTTCGCTGTGGGGACGAAGGCCATGGGCGTAGACATTACGATCCTGGTGGGCACCATGACCGGCACCGCCGAGATGGTGGCGCAGGAGGTCCAGCAGGCGCTGGAGACTGCCGGCCACCAGGCCACCATCCAGGTCATGGACGGCCTGGACGCCAGCGTCTTTCAGGGCGGCGGCACCTTCCTCATCTGCACTTCGACCTACGGCAATGGCGACGTGCCCGACAATGCCCAGGCATTGTTCAGCAGTTTAGAAACTGAGAAACCGAATCTGAGCAATGTGACCTACGGAGTGATTGCGCTCGGGGACACCACCTACAAAGACACGTTCTGCCAGGGCGGCATTCGTTTCGACAAGCTGCTCACGGAACTGGGCGCCAGGCGCGCGGGCGAGATGCTGATGCACGACGCCAGTTCGGGTACCTTGCCCGAGGAAGATGGCGGCGCAGTGGGTCGTGCCCTGGGTGGAGCAGCATCTGGCGCCACTTCATCAAGCGTAAGCAATATTGGAGATGGCATAAATAATGGCAACTACAGTAGAAAATCGCGTTGGATCGGACGCCAAGGTGCTGCAAAGCTACCTCGGCGGCAAATGGCAGGCGGGCGCCGGACAGGGGGCTGCGCTGGTGAATCCCACAACGGGGGACACCGTGGCGTGGGCCAGTTCGAAAGGGCTGGACTTGAAGGGCGCTCTGGAGTACTCCCGCAATGTGGGAGGCCCGGAGCTGCGCAAGCTGACCTATGGGCAGCGGGCGGAGTTGCTGGGCAAGATTGCCGATGCGCTGGCGGCGCGGCGCGACGAGTGGTTCGAGATCGCGCGCAAGAATTCCGGCAATACCAAGGCCGACGCCTCCATCGATGTCGATGGCTCGATTGGCACGCTGAAGTTTTTCGCCAAGATCGGCGGCAAGCTGGGCGACGCGCACATGCTGCGCGACGGCGGGCCGATGCGGCTGGCGCGCGATGCGAACTTCCAGGGTCTGCATGTAGGCGTGCCGCTCGACGGTGTCGCAGTCCACATCAATGCCTTCAATTTTCCGGCGTGGGGACTGTGGGAGAAAGCTGCGGTCAGCCTGCTGGCGGGCGTTCCGGTGCTCGCCAAGCCGGCGACTTCGACGGCTTGGCTGGCGCAGGAGATGGTGAGCGCGGTGATCGACGCGGGCATTCTTCCCGCCGGGGCGCTGTCGATCCTGTGCGGCTCGCCGAACGATCTGCTCGATCATTTGCGGCTGGGCGATGTGGTGGCCTTCACCGGATCGGCCGACACCGGCGAAGCGATCCAGCAGCACGAAAACATTCGTCAGCAGAATATCCGCGTCAACATTGAAGCTGACAGTCTGAACTCGGTGCTGCTCGGCCCGGATGTCGCGCCGGACTCGCCGGAGTTCGGATTCTTTGTGCGCGAAGTCGTGCGCGAGATGACCGCGAAGGCCGGACAGAAGTGCACCGCGATCCGCCGCATCCTGGTTCCGGCAGACAAGGCGCAGGCCGCGATCGACGCGATCTCGACGGCGCTGAAGGCGGTGGTTGTCGGCGATCCGGCGAATGCGATGACGACTATGGGGCCGGTGGTCAACATGGCGCAGCGTAAGGCGGTGGAAGAGGGAATCGCCAAGCTGAAGACGCAGGCCGATGTGGCTTATACGGCAGAAAACTTTGCGCCGGTCGATGCGGACGCGGCGCGCGGAGCGTTCGTTTCGCCGACGCTGTTGAAGGTGCGCGACAGCAACCATGCCGATGTCATTCACGAGGTGGAAGTCTTTGGCCCGGTTGCGACGGTCGTTCCCTATCGCGATAAGCAGGATGCGTTCGCCCT
Organism: uncultured Acidobacteriaceae bacterium; assembly: GCA_963698845.1. Classification (GTDB taxonomy): domain Bacteria; phylum Acidobacteriota; class Terriglobia; order Terriglobales; family Acidobacteriaceae; genus Bog-257. The sequence goes on along the minus strand of CAVOSH010000001.1, from coordinate 657,934 downwards.
GGCGCGGCGCGGAGGCGGATCGCTTGCCGCGTCGGTATTCAGCGGCGACGCAGCGTTTCTGGCGGAAGCGGGAGTGGCGCTGGGAACGACGCACGGCCGCGTGATGCTGATTGATCCCTCGATCGGCGACAGCCACACCGGGCACGGAATCGTGCTGCCGTCATGCATGCACGGCGGTCCGGGGCGCGCCGGCGGCGGCGAGGAACTCGGCGGGCTGCACGGGCTGTGGTTCTATCACCAGCGCGTCGCCATGCAGGGATCGGGCTGCGACGTTGACGGCGCTCAGCGAGAAGTCGGCGGATCCGCACGAGTAGCTGGCGAACAAGTCGGGTGGAGCGCGCCTTAAGGCGCGCATTCATTCGAAAGAAAATCAGGGTGGCTTCAACCGTCACGGTGAGAGTCGAGTGAATGACCCTGGCGGCTAAAGCCGAACTTAAAATTCTGATTCCTATGCACGCCTGAAGGCGTGCTCAACCCGAGAGCCGCGACGTGGAGGTTTCGTACTACAACGCAGCCGTCGATCTGCTGGAGCGCAATCTGACGCCGGAGCGCGCCGGCAGGATCGCCATCATCGACGAGAGCGGCTCGCACACCTACGCCGAGCTGGCCGAGCGCGCGAATCGTTGCGCGAATGCGCTGCGCGATCTCGGAATTCAAGCCGAACAGCGCGTCCTGCTCTGCCTGTACGACAGCATCGATTTCCCCGCGTGCTTCCTGGGCGCGATCAAGGCCGGCATCGTTCCGGTGCCGATCAACACCATGTGGTCGGCAGCGGATTACGCCTATGTCCTCAGCGACAGCCGCGCCAAGGCCGCGATCGTCTCCGAAGAACGGCTGCCCGTGATGTTGGAGGCGCTGCAGATCAGCGGCTGGACGGGGCAGATCGTGGTCGCGGGCAATAGCGACGGCGCCTATCCTGAACTGTCGAAGCTGATGGAACCGGCCTCGCCGAGTTGCGAGGCTTATCCAACGCGTCCCGACGACGCTTGTTTCTGGCTGTATTCTTCCGGATCAACCGGACGCCCGAAAGGCGCGGTACACGTGCAGACCAGCCTGGCGCAGACGGCGGAGTTCTACGGTCAGGGCGTGCTCGGTATCAACGCGAGCGACGTAATTTATTCGGCGGCGAAGTTGTTCTTCGCCTACGGCCTGGGCAATGCGCTGACGTTCCCGATCGCGGTGGGCGCGACGGCGATTCTGTTTCCCGGACGGCCGAAGCCGCCGGAAGTCGTTCGCATCCTGCGAGAGCAGCGTCCGACGGTTTTCTTCGGCGTGCCCACGTTGTTCAGTTCATTGCTGGCTTCGCCGGACCTGCCGCGCCGCGGCGAGCACGCGTTGCGGCTTGTGCGCTTCGGCGGGAGAAGCTTTGCCGGAGCCGGTCGGCGCGGCTTGGACCGAACATACCGGGGTCGAGATCATCGATGGCATCGGCTCGACCGAGATGCTGCATTGCTTCGTCTCCAACCGTCCGGGGGCGGTGCGCTACGGGACTTCAGGCGTGCCAGTGCCCGGATATCGGGTGCGACTGGTGGATGATGACGGTGTGGGAGTCCCACAGGGTGAGATAGGCGAGCTGCAAGTGAGCGGACCGACCGCGGCTAACTGCTACTGGAATAATCGCGAGAAGTCGCGCGCGACGTTTCTCGGCGAGTGGATGCGCACCGGCGACAAGTATCGCGCAAGATGCGGACGGCTACCTGATCTATTGCGGCCGCAGCGACGACATGCTGAAGGTCGGCGGCATTTGGGTGTCGCCGATGGAAGTGGAGTCGGCGCTCATCGCGCACGACGCGGTGCTGGAAGCGGCCGTGATCGCTGCGACGGACGAAAGCGGGCTGGTGAAGCCGAAAGCGTTTCATCGTTCTGAAAGAGGGCTTTGTGGCAGGCGACGTGATGCGGCAGGAATTGCAGGAGTTTGTGAAGGAGCGGCTGGCGCCGTACAAATATCCGCGCTACATCGAGTTCATGACCGAGCTGCCGAAGACGGCGACCGGCAAGTTGCAACGATATTTGCTGGTGCGAAGCGGAAAGGAACGGCGGAAGGGCAGCGACTAGCGGCTAGCGCTCAAGCAGCTGGCATTTGGCATCGGCAACACCTCACGGAGAGCTGAAGTTTTGTTTACGACGACATCCATTCGCAGCGAAGTGATTGTTGACGGCAAGCGGCTGGAGACGCTGTGGATTGAGCCACAACGAGCCGGACGGCCGACCGATCGTCATGCTGCACGAAGGGCTGGGTTCGATTGCGCTGTGGAAGGATTTTCCGGCGCAGCTGGCGGCGCGCACCGGCTGCGGTGTGCTGGTGTATTCGCGCTACGGGCACGGCAACTCCGACAAGCTGATGGAGAAGCGGCCGGTGCGCTTCATGCATCACGAGGGCGAAGTGGTGCTGCCGGAGCTGCTCGTGAAGCTCGGTGTCGCGAAGCCAATATTGATCGGGCACAGCGATGGCGGATCGATTTCGCTGATCTTTGCCGGGAAGTATCCTGATGCGGTGAGCGGGTTGATCCTGGAGGCGCCGCACGTCTTCGTCGAAGACCTGAGCATTGCGAGCATCGCGCAGGCGAAGGTGACCTACGAGACGACGGATTTTCCGCAGCGGCTCGGACGCTACCACGCGAACGTCGACGCGACCTTCTGGGGATGGAACGATATCTGGCTCGACCCGGCGTTTCGCTCGTGGAACATCGAAGAGTATTTGCCGGGGATCACGTGTCCGGTGCTGTGCATCCAGGGCGAAGAGGATGAGTACGGTACCATAGCGCAGGTCGAGGCGATCAAGGCCGGGGCGCCGCAGACGGAGATTGCTGATGCTGCCGAATTGCAAGCACTCGCCGCATCGCGACCAGGCGGAGAAGACGCTGGAGGCTGGTGGCGGAGTTCGTGGGGAAGCGGTGAGCGGGAAGGCCGGACGCAGAGAGATCGGCTTCGGTATAGCGGTCCTTCGACTGCGGTCGATCGCTGCGCGATCTCACTTCGCTCAGGATGACGCCGGTGAATGAGCGCAGAGGAATAGGCGGTGCAGATCAGCGTCGTGGGTGCAGGTTCGGCAAGAACTAAAAGCTAAACGCGAAAAGCGAAAAGCTTAAGAGCAAAAAGCAAAAAGCTAAGAGCCAAAAGCGAAAAGCGAAAAGCTAAGGGCGGAAAGCGAAAAGCGAAAAGCGGGGTCATCAATGGCTGAGTGGGTACACACGTTTAAAGGCGCGGTGCTGGCTTCGGAGTACGATGATGCCAGCCACATGAACTCGCGCATGTATGTGTCGCGCTTCGATCAGGCGACGTGGTTTCTGCTGCATGCCATCGGGGTGACGCCGGCATCGATCAAGCAGCAAAACCAGCGCATCGCCATCGTGCGCCAGAACTATCAGTTTCTGGAAGAGCTGCGCGGCGGCGAACTGGTGGAGATCAAGAGCGGCTTCCTGGCCGTCGGCGAAAAGTATTTTCGTTTCATCCATCAGATGTACGACGACGAGACGGGCAAGCTGGTGGCGACCTGCGACAGCGTCGCCGTGCAGGCCAGCCTGGAGTCCGGGAAGAGCATTCCGCTGACCGCGGCGTTGCAGGAGAAGGCCAAGCGGTACCTGGTGACGTCGAATGTGCCGCTGGATGCCGCGGTGGGGTGAAGGTGTTATGGCTGTAATGTTCGTGTCAGGCCACGAATTCAGCCTCGCCGAATGAGACAAGAAGGTGAGGGCTTTAGCGGCCTTTCACCGCGCGCAGGGGCTAAAGCCCATCTTTATTTGCGCAGTTTGCGGCACGACTGAAGTCGTGCCCTGACACAGAGCGCCAATAAGCACGAGGCGCGCTTAGGTTAGTGCTTTGAGGTCTTCGTCGGAAGTTCGACTTCGTCCTCGGCGAGAAAGCGCTCGAAGACTTCGTTGGACAGCAATCTGCCGCGCGGCGTCAGGCGAAGCCGAAGCCCTGACGTTTCCAGAAGACCTGCTTCGATCAACTCATCGATGATCGGTTGATAGCCGTCTATTGCGGCTGAGCCGAAACGTTGACGAAGATCTTCCAGCGACACACCTCGATTCAGACGCAGTCCGAGAAAAAACGATTCCTCAACGGCAGCCCGCTCGTCGACCAATGTGCGTGAAACCTTGAGTTGTTCGGTGCGGACGCGGGATTCTGTTCCCATCGCCGAGAATGCTTCCAGCGAATCCGGCGTGGCGAAGCGCACGGCCTCGACGCCTTTCGAGTTCAGTTCAGCGCCGGCCTTAAGCATGGAGTGGGCATCGACGCCGAAGCCTAAATAGGATTGGCGTGTCCAGTACTTCAAGTTGTGGCGCGAGTCGCGCAGTCCAATACCGTGAGTAACCGCTCGCGCAAAATTGGAAATTTCATACTGCTCGACGCCGCCATTCGCCAGGCGCTCGCACGCGGCGAGATAGAAATCGGCGGTGAGATCGTCGTCGGGAACGAAGTGTGCATGATATCGGCTGCCCCCGGCCAGAAGTTCGCTGCCCAGACGCGAGTCCTCATCTACCTCCAGCATGTAAACGCTGACGTGCGGCACGCCGGTGGCGAGCGTTTCACTCAGCGAGAAGTCCCAGCTCTGCGCCGTCTGGTGCGGCAGGCCGGCGATCAAGTCGACGCTGATGTTGCCGATTCCGGCGGCACGAAGCCGCGCAATGTCATCGAGAGTGACTGCGCGGGTATGCAGGCGGCCGACGGAAGAACTTTCCTTGTCGACGAAGGACTGCACGCCCAGGCTGACCCGGTTGACACCGCAGCGGAGAAGAGAGTCCAGGATTTCGCTGCTCAGGGTGCCGGGCGCGCACTCCACCGTCACCTCGGCGCTCGAGGCCACATCGAAATTGTCGCGAAGCGCGTGAAATATGCGCTCCAATTGATCGGGAGCGAGAACGGAAGGCGTGCCTCCGCCCAGGTAAATCGAGTCAACGTTGCGGTCCAGGACCGCACCTGCCTCGCGGGCGATGACGTCCGCCGCGGCGACATCCGAGCACAAGTGCTCCACATACCTATCGAATACCGCGCGCGAAAATACTCCCGAGGCGAAGTTGCAGAAGCTGCATTTCGAGCGGCAAAACGGGACGGAGATGTAAATTCCTTGCGACAAAATAAAACCAATTTCCGTAGGGAGGGCAGCAGTCGCGCAACCCATCAAAATTTCGAATTCGATCTACAAAGCAAACGAGTCAGACGGCGGAAGCTCCGCTGGCCTGACTCTAGACACAATCATAGCATTCTGGAAGCTACTTTTCGTTACCATTACCCATCCCACTACGCGGTTGTGGGAGCCTCCAGGAAACGCCTGCGGCGAAAGTGCCATAAGTTCAACTCTGGTTTCAGGCGGAATTGTGCCGGCAAATCCAGACCGGCAATTCCCCTTCCGCGGCGTCGGCCAAATCTCTCCTGCAAAACCATCGGGAACCCCGATGATCGTCAGCAGCCGGTGGGGGCCACCCAATTCTTACCCAGCACCAAAATGACATTACGAAAAAAATCAATTCTTCGGCGTAGCAAATACCATGACTCGCGCTATACTCTGCGACATTGTCAGATTCCGACAGTGTGGGATAACGAAAAACCATAAGATATTCACGAACCCCGTTCGGTGCCTGACTCCATCGTTCCCTTCGAAAGGCGACTAGAAAGGCAAACAACGAGTCACAAGATCGACCCGGGTACTCAGCACCCACGTCCTTGCAAAACCTCGGCTGAGATACCCAGCGCTCATTGCCCGGACCGGTAAGCAGCTTAGGACCACGCTTAGGTTCTCGCCGGTTCGGAAAAGTTGTGGGCTCCATGAACAGCGTCCCATGGAGACGAGGTATCCGCTCTTGAAGTCTGTAGTGAACTCCGGCGCCCTGGCCACGCCGCATGCCGTGCGACTGCCCGTGTGCGTCCGCTTGTCAGTTGGTTACCACCCATCCTCCGACTTCAGCCGCTCAAGGTCACGACTCGCCCCGCGCCAGCTTCGCCGCGCGTTGGACACGTGTGCTGAGGCGAAGGCCCAACCCGAAAACAGGAAGGAGACATCGAATGCCCTGTACCAAGAATGCTGCGTCTCGACGGCTTACGGATCCCACCCGGTTGACGGCAGTCGGCATCCTGCTGCTGGTGGCCATTGCATTTGCGCCGGTGAACGGCTTGGCGCAAGGTGTCTACACCCAAACCTATCTGCCCTCGGCCTATGGCACTTCTGCATTTGTGGGTAACACGGTGCTGGTTGGCCAAACCGCTCCGGCATCGCTGGCCGGCTATTGCGGCACCTCGCAGCAGCCGTTAAGCGCTTCCTTCACCGCCGCTGGAGTTACGCTGCTGCCGCTGATCACCGGCGGCGCGGTCAACACTCAGGTATCCAGCGCCGCCCAGCAAGCGCAGGCCGAGGCCGATACCACCGCGATCAGCCTGCTTGGTGGCCTGGTCTCCGCGCAGGAGATTACTGCCGTCAGCACCACCACCATCGACGGCAATGGCAACTTCCATGTCAGCGGCGCCGGCTCGAACTTCAACAACCTGATCGTCCTGGGACGCGTCTATAACGGGTCGGTCGCGGCGAACACGCGCATCAACCTTCCACTGTTGGGATATATCGTGCTCAACGAGCAGACCTCGAACATCGGCAGCTCGAACGCGACCATGACTGTGAACATGATCCACGTTCACATCAGCGTTGGAAATCTGCTTGGCCTGCAGGTGGGCACGGAGATCATCGTGTCGAATGCAACCAGCGGCATCTACAACGAACTCGCTCCCGGCATCATCCAGGGCGGCTCGTTTGGATCGCAGATCCTGGGGTCGCTTCTGAATTCCACGGTGACGGTGCCGGAAGTCCTGCCTTGCCAGGGAACCAACGGCGCAGTGGCGACCGATACCCAGGCCGGCATTACGGTGCCGGGCATCCTCACCTCGGGCACGGTGGTCGATACGGCGGAGTCGAACTTGACGCCGGATTTCTCCAGCGGAGAAAACACCTCGACCATCCAGGGGCTGAACCTGCTTAACGGTCTGATCACCGCCAGCGTACTGCGTGCACAGGTGGATGCCTCGGTCGACGATAGCTTCGACATCACGCTGACGGGACAGGATTCTTATGTCGGCATCGCCATCGCGGGCCATCCCGAGATCACCGACAACATTCCCGAGAACACCAGCATCCCACTGCTCGGCTTGGGAACGCTGTACCTGAAGCGCATCATCAACCTCTCGAACCCCGCCGGGATCGAAGTGCGTAGCCTGGAACTCGAGGTGGACCAGAGCAACAGCTATGGGCTGCCGATAGGTTTGGATCTGATTGTGGGCGATGCCTACATCACCATCATCAGGCCCTACCAACCGCCCATGTAAACGGTACAGGTAGAACGACAACGCCGTTCCCGAGGCAGAGTCCGAGGTTGCCCCGTTCAAGCCGGTCTTGCTTGGGCGGGGCGTCTGTTTGTCGATCGCGAATCAAGATCCTCATGGGTGCAATATCGAGCAGCGGGAGTATACTTCAGCCTTGGAACACTGGCTCGATCACAATGTCTGGGAGTCCGGTAGCGTAATGATGCATATGAAAAAGTCCGATCACAATAAACAACCGATTCGCGAACGCTGGCTCGATGTGGACGAAGTCAGGCTGGTAAGTGACCTGCGGATCATGCACTCAAAGGTTGACGAGTTGTACCAGATCGTCACCAATCTGAAGCGCCGCCACAGCGGAGCCGACATCCACAAGTATGCCGATCAGCCCGTCTTGAACGAGGACATTGCCCGGGCCGACGAAATCTACCTCTGGTTTGTAACTTTGAAGGAACAAGAAGCCAACAAGAAGGCGATGTAGCTTCGGGCAGAACTGCCTCTATGCCAGCCCTTCGAGAGACAGCATCTCAGGTGGTGGCAGCAGCTGCGCAGGGACGTCTTCCACCTGAGCCGGCCGTAAATCCTCGTAGGTCAGCGAAACATACGATCCCCACCGTGCCAGGTTCAGCAGATCAGCTCCGGCGAAGTAGACCAGCGCGATCATCCCCATCAGCAAGGCAATCCAACGATCGCTCATCTTTCCTGCCAGACTAAGTGGCGCCAGCAAGACCAGCCACATCGTTCCCGCCCAGACTAGGCGAAGCAGGAAGAACCCTACTCCCATCAGCAACAGCCGGCCGCCGTGCTCGGCAGAGAACGACAAGGCCTGGTCGACGGCGAGTCTCGCGCTCACATCGTTGCGAATGCAGAACAGCGGCGCAATGCCGAGATACCAGTTCAAGTAGAAGCCTGCCAGCGCGGCGAGTCCGACTCCGAAAGAAAGCGAGAGCGCTGCCGCGAGCGGCCGCTCACGGCCTGCCATTACGCTGCCGTACAGGAACAACACGATGCCGACGGCCACGGCGATCTGCGTCCACATGGCCCGCACCAGCTGCAGCAGGAAGATCGAGGGGAAATGCCACTCCGTCGACTCCGGCTCGTCGCTGCTGCTGAACATGGCGACGAGGCGGCGAAGCGTGGCCGCGTGCCCGATGGCCGAGGCAAAGGACCACAGCAGCGTCAGGCCGAGGATGAGCACAGCCTGCTCCAGAAGAAATCGCGAGAGGCTGCCGCGAAAGATGTGACGCAGTGCCTCGGCCAGCAGCTGAGGCTGCACCGTGCCGAGGAGGAACTGGTCGGCCTTGGAGACATTCAGGCTGTCGAGATAAAGTCCGATTGAAACAGCGCCAAGGACAAGCGCGGAAAATCCGAAGCACCAGCGCCACGCCAGCTCAGCCGCCAGTAATGTGGGGTCATGCCCGAGTGCGGCAAAGCCGTCGCGAAATGGTGTGGGCGCGCTGCTGCGTGACATGGAAGGAGGATACCAGCGTACGGAGCAGGCTTTCTGAGAATGTCTCTGGCAGAGTCGATTTTTTCCTGTGATTCAAACCGCTCTCAGCAACTTGCAGCGCTGTCGCCCCGGGCTCAAACGGCGTCCAATATCATGAGTACTGAAAGTGAGATGTGGGGTGACTCGAATGCATCAGCTGATTCGCGAGCAGTGGATTCCGAGGCCCATCGACGAGGCGTTTGGCTTTTTCTCGCGACCGGAGAACCTGGAAGAGATCACGCCGCCCTGGCTGGGCTTTCACATCGTGCGCAGCGACAAGCAGCTGCATGCCGGCTCGCTGATCAATTACAAGCTGCGCATCCACGGCCTGCCCATGCGCTGGACCAGCGAGATCGCGGTGTGGGAGCCGCCCTACCGCTTTGTCGATAACCAGCTGCGCGGTCCCTACAAAATTTGGCATCACGAACATAGCTTCAGAGAGCAGAACGGCGGCACGTTAATCCGCGACCATGTCGACTACGCATTGCCCTTTGGAATTCTCGGTGAGATGGCGCATGCCTTGATGGTACGCCGGGATGTGGAGACCATCTTCAAGTTCCGCCAGCAGCGTCTGCAGGAGTTGCTGGCGGGATAAAGAATTTCCGGGTCCCGACGCTGTGACGCTGATTAGGTTAATTGGTTGTCATCCTGAGCGAAGCGAGGAGGCGCAGCCGACGAACGAAGTCGAAGAACCTGCTGGTCGTGGCCTCGGAAGGATCTCTGCGACGCGAGCAACCAGCAGGTCCCTCCACGCGGACTGAAGTCCTTGGTCGGGATGACAACCTACCAAAACTGAACACAGAGAGTCACCGGACGGCGTGCACGAGCGCACCTGTCTATGCAATGGCAGGATCGATTTTCTCGGTGTCGACACCTAACTCCGCAAACGCGTCTTGTGCGCGTTGCGCGTCAAACTTACCTTCGCGCGCCAGCCGTGAGAGCGCCGACGCAGCCATCGATTCGGCGTTCACTTCGAAGTGCCGCCGCAGATGCTGGCGATTGTCGCTCCGTCCAAAGCCATCGGTGCCAAGCGTCACCAGACGATCGGCCAGCCACGGCGCCAGTTGATCGGGCACTGCCTTCATGTAATCCGTCGCGGCGACAATCGGTCCCTGCGCTCCCTCGAGCGCTTTCAAAATGTGCGGCTGCTTCTGCGGCTCGGCCGGATGCAGACGGTTCCAGCGTTCGATGGCGAGCGCATCGCGCCGCAGCTCGTTGTAGCTGGTCACGCTCCACACATCTGCGCCGACGCCATACTTCTCGGCGAGCATTTCCTGCGCACGCAACGCTTCGTTCAGGATCGGCCCGCTGCCGAAGAGTTGCACCAAAGCGTTGCCGTTCGCGGCTGTACGCAGTTTGTAGATGCCGCGCAGAATACCTTCCTCCACATCAGCCGGCATCTGGGGCATCGCGTAATCTTCGTTGTAAAGCGTGATGTAGTAGAAGCGGTCTTCCGCTTCCTGATACATGCGGCGCATGCCGTCCTGTACGATGACCGCGATTTCGTACACGTACGCCGGGTCGTAGCTGTGGCAGGTCGGGATCGTGCTGGAAAGCACCAGACTGTGCCCGTCCTGGTGCTGCAGGCCTTCGCCGTTGAGTGTCGTTCGTCCCGCCGTGCCGCCCATCAGGAAGCCGCGGCCACGCGCGTCGGCAAACGCCCAGATCATGTCGCCGACCCGCTGGAATCCGAACATCGAGTAGTAGGTGAAGAACGGAATCATCGGCACTTTGTAATTGAAGTGCGCCGTGCCCGCCGCGGTGAACGACGCCATCGAGCCGGCTTCGGTGATGCCCTCTTCCAGGATCTGACCGTTCTTCTCCTCGCGGTAATAGAGCAGCATGTCCTGATCGTGCGGTTTGTACAGCTGCCCCTGGCTGGCGTAGATGCCCACCTGCCGGATGATGGATTCCATGCCGAAGGTGCGGCCTTCGTCGGGGATGATGGGCACGATCATCTTGCCGATCTGCGGGTTCTTCAGCAGCTGCCGCAGCATGCTGACGTACCCCATTGTGGTAGAGACCAGGCGGTCTTTCGAGCCGCCCAGCGACTCCGCAAACTCGCTCAACGGCGGCGTCTGAATTTTCGAGGTGAGGTCGGCCTGGCTCGGCATGAAACCGCCGAGTTCTTTCCGGCGCTGCCGCATGTAGGTGATCTCGGGACTGTCATCCGCCGGGCGATAGAGCCAGCCTTCGCGGGCTGCGTCTTCAGGGATGGGAATTTCGAAACGCGTGCGGAAGGCGATGAGTGCCTGGTCGGCAAGCTTCTTCTCCTGGTGAGTCGCATTGCGCGCCTCGGCTGAACCCAGGCCGTAGCCCTTGACCGTGTGCGCCAGGATGACCGTCGGCCCTCCCCGATGTTCCACCGCGCGTTTGTACGCGTTATAAACCTTCTGCGGATCGTGGCCGCCGCGGCTCAGACGATGCAACTCGTCGTCGCTCATGTCAGCGACCATCTCCAGCAGCTCGGGATACTTGCCGAAGAACTCGCGCCGAATGTATTCTCCGCCCTTTGCCTTGTAGCTCTGGTACTCGCCGTCGACGACCTCTCCCATGCGCTTCAGCAGGATGCCGTTTTTGTCGCGGGCGAAGAGCTTGTCCCAATCGGAGCCCCACACCAGCTTGATCACATTCCAGCCGGCGCCGCGGAAGGCCGCTTCGAGCTCCTGAATAATTTTGCCATTGCCGCGTACCGGGCCATCCAGCCGTTGCAGATTGCAGTTGATGACGAAGATCAGGTTGTCGAGCTTCTCGCGCGCTGCCAGCGTGAGCGAGCCCATGGACTCGGGCTCATCGCTTTCGCCGTCGCCGACAAAGGCCCACACTTTGCGCTCAGTAACCGGGATGATGCCGCGGTTCTCCAGATAGCGCATGAAGCGCGCCTGGTAGATGGAGTTCAGCGGGCCGAGTCCCATGGACACGGTGGGGAAGCGCCAGAAGTCGGGCAGCAGCCAAGGATGCGGATACGACGGCAGTCCGGGCGTGTCGCGTAACTCATGGCGGAAATTCTTGATTTGTGCTTCGCTCAGCCGGCCTTCCAGATACGCTCGCGCATAAACGCCGGGCGAGGAGTGTCCCTGGAAATAGATGAAGTCGCCGGGCTGATCGCCATACTGCGCGTGGAAAAAATGATTGAATCCGACTTCCAGCAGCGTCGCCAACGACGAGTAGGTGGAGATGTGGCCCCCGATGCCGGGATCTTTCTTGTTCTGGCGATGCACCATGGCCATCGCGTTCCAGCGCACCAGGCTCTTGATGCGGCGCTCCAGTTGACGATCGCCGGGGTAGGGAATTTCTTCGCTGACCGGGATGGTATTGACGTAGGGCGTATTCAGCTGAACCGGCACTTCGACGCCCGACTCGCGCGCGCGATGAATCAATGCATCCAGCAGTTCGCAACCGCGATGCGATCCCTCGCCTTCCACGACCTGGTCGAAGGCCTCAAGCCATTCCGCAACCTCTTCTTCGGATTCGATCTCTGGAGTGGATGGAAATTCGAGTACCTGGTGAATCTCTTGTGTAGCCACTGTGCCCTCAATCCTCTACGGCGTTATGAAAGCCGGTTGGGCCGACAATTCGGCGCTTAATGGAAACATCGGTCGCCCGCAATAGTTCTATCAGTTACAGATGCTGGGACCGTCACCCGGCTTCTTCTTTCTGACTCCTGCCAAGTGCGTGTCTGGATGACACTTATCCGCTCTGCACGGGACGCGTCATTCTGCTTACGCCGGCGATCCGGCGAGCCTGCCACAGGAAGGCGCAAAAAGAGCGGCAGACGCTGGGAGAGAAGAGAAAATCTATGCTTAGCCTGCCTCACGGGTGATGGTTCAATTTTAGCAGAGGAAGGATGATGTTTTTGTGGATGCGTGTTGTTGGCCTATGTTCACCCCTGCTATCGACAAAAGAGAAACGCGCAGCTTTTGGCTGCGCGTCTCGAAAATGTTCAAGCAGGTTATGCGGATCGTGGAGAGCATCTCCAAACCACCGCCTGAATCTGTGTCAACTGACTGCGACGGAACTCTGCAACTGACTTACGGTTCAGCCATTGTTCAGCTGTTGATAGGCCGCCATGCCCGCAATGACCAAGATCAGCACGGCGGATGCGGCCCCCAGGGCACGAACCCAGGGTGTCACCTTCTTCATGCGAACTTGGAGAGCTTCTTGTTCTTCGCGCATGTTTTTGCTGGAATCGTCCAGGAACAACTGATCATCTTCGTGCATGCTGAGCGTGCTGCGATAGATCAGCAGCAGAACCAGCAGGACAGTCAGAACGCCCCAGACAACGAGCAACATCATCAGAGTCGACATTAGCCACCTCGGTTCAGGATGAACCAGTCCCCGCCTGATGAGTCGGCCTTACCCACCGGGTTGGGCCTCACGGCCACCTATTATGACTCCCCCCAGCATGAGTGGCAACAAGATTCCCGGTGTGCTGGAATGCGAGTTCCTGAAGCCGAAAAGCCTTTTGCGACCTGTTAGTTGACACCGGCATCCAACTACTGACGATATCCTGTACTTGGCCCCTTTTGGCGCAGGTACCATCCAGCGACTTTGCTATAATCCGGCTAGTATTTTGGAGGAATAGAAGCATGGCAACAACGACAACTACACCCACCACCACAACCCCGACGACCGCGGAGCCGAAGCCGGTTACTTTTACCCCGAATGCAATTTCGAAGGTAAAGGAAATCATGGCCCAGCAGAATCCGGTCCCGGCTGGACTGCGTGTCGGCGTGGTAGGCGGAGGATGCTCAGGCTTCTCCTACTCCATGTCGTTCGAGAACGGCGCCGGCATGATGGACAAGACCTTCGACTTCGATGGCCTGAAGGTTTTCGTCGACGCAACCTCGCTGATGTATCTGAAGGGCGTCAACGTCGACTACCTGGAGACGCTGGAAGGCGCGGGCTTCAAGTTCGATAACCCGAACGTGAAGAGCACCTGCGGCTGCGGATCGTCGTTCAACGTCTAAGCCGTAACGAATCGGCAAAAGTTTCAGGCCCTGTCCGGTGAGGATGGGGCCTTGTTATTTATACCGACCTTATTATTTTTGAGTTGGTTTCCAACATCCCTATCCAAGGCGTCATCCTGAGCGGAGCGTCCGCGTACCTGCTTTTCCGCCGCAGTTTTGCGGCGGGCGGACGCGTAGTCGAAGGACCGCTATAGCCCCAACGAACCCTGCCGTCCCTGATGGGACTTCGTGTCGCCGCTGCCGCGGCTGGGCTCTTTTCACGCCACCACCCGGGGCTTGCGCCCCGGGCTCACACCACGGCCGCCGCTTCGCGGCTGGTGTGATGTCGGACTAGGACTTCGTTCCGGGGAGTGAACAGCAGGTCCTTCGACTACGTTCGACGCTTCGCGTCCTCACTTCGCTCAGGATGACACCTTGAAATTAATGAGTGGAAATTGGCAGAGGGTTTCTACGACACCAGGTACCCGTTAGCCTCTTCTTCCGGCGCGGTAATTCCTTCCGGCAACTGGCCCCCGTTGTACTCGGCCATGCGGTTCTTCCACTTCAAGAAGTCGGTAATCGTTTGCGGCTCGATGCGCACTTCGACGCGGCGCAAACTTGCCAGCAGCAGGTTCATCTCCTTCGTGAAGCCGACCTGCGTACGCAGATCGAGGCGCGCGGGCTTGATGACCAGCTCCACTTCGCGCCCGCGGCACTCCAGCAGCCCCCAATGTTTCGGTAACTCGGCAGGCAGAATCATTCCCGCCGGAGCCATGTACAGCCGCTTGCTGCCCAAACCTTCTTCAGGCTTCAGTCGAAATGCCTTGTTGGCATCGGTAAGAAAATCCGCGCGCGACACTTTGCATTCCACCAGCACCGACTGACACGAAGCTTTCCATCCAATCACGTCGGGAACTTCGCCGGTGGCGCAGTACTGCTCCGACAACACGATGCCGCATCCATACCGGTGGCGCAGCCAGTCGGCGGCGCGCCCTACCAGTTGCGCGTGTTTTATTGCAGGTGATGCTTTTGCCACATCAACGTTGTAGCGCGAAAACGCTCATGACGGGAGTACCCGCCGAGTGGCAGCCGCGCAAAATCGTGTAATATCGAAGATTCGCATGGGGTGGATGATTCAAGCTGAGGACGTGCGCAAGACCTACCGCATCGGCAAAGTCGATGTGCAGGCCTTGCGGGGCGTATCGCTGCAAGTCGAAAAGGGCGAGTTCGTCACCATCGTCGGCCCGTCGGGCAGCGGCAAGTCGACGCTGTTCTATATTCTCGGCGGCCTTACGCATGCCGACACCGGCCGCGTCATCATCGACGGCGTCAACTTTACCGAGATGTCGGACGCAGGCCGCACTAAACTGCGCCGCTCGAAGATCGGGTTCGTCTTCCAGAAATTTAATCTGCTGCCGACGCTGACCGCAGAGGGCAACATCGAGATCGCGCGCGACATCTCCGGCCATCACCATGACGCCGCCGACCGCGAGCGCATTCGTCGCGTCACCGAACTGCTGGGCATCGACAAACGCATGGACCATCGGCCGTCGGAGATGAGTGGCGGCGAACAGCAGCGCGTCGCACTGGCGCGCGCGCTGGTGAACAACCCGGCCATTGTGCTGGCCGACGAGCCCACGGGCAACCTTGATTCCGAAAATTCTGAAATCGTGCTGAGCATGCTTCGCCGCTCGAACCAGGAGCTGGGACAAACGGTGCTCATGATCACGCACAATCCCGAGGCCGCCACCTATGGCGACCGGATCATTCACATGCGCGACGGCGGGATCGTGCCCCCGGAAAAAGATCCGCAATGGAGTCACGCTCATGACTGAAGACATGCGCACGCCGATCCTGCAGGGAAAGGGCGCGTCCGATTACGAACGCTATTTGCGCACCGACGAATTGCTGGCGCTGCAGAAGCCGCCGGACGAGATGCTGCATCCCGACGAGCTCACCTTCCAGGTGACGCACCAGGCATCGGAGCTGCTGATGAAGGGCGCGGCCTGGGAGCTGGACCGTGCGCGCATCTCGATGCAACAGGGCGACTACCGCAATGCCGCGCGCCTGCTGCGCCGGGCCAATAAGATGCTGGTCCACCCGCTGCGCATGCTGGCGCTGCTGGAGACGATTACGCCGTACGAGTACCACATCATTCGCGCGGGACTGGGACACGGCAGCGGACTCGACTCGCCGGGATTTCTGGCGCTGCTGCACATCTCGCCTCGTCTGGGCGAAGCCTTCTTCGACCAGGTGAAGCAGGCGGGCTTAACCCTGGAGCAGCTCTACTACCGGCACGCGGAGTTTTTCGAACTGCACGACATCGCCGAAGAGCTACTCGATTACGACGAGCAGGTTCAGCTCTTCCGCTACGCGCATTTGAAGCTGGCGCAACGCATCATCGGCGGCGGCGTGGTGGGGACGATGGGAACGCCGGTGGAAGTGCTGAAGCAGCGCATGGAGTACCCACTGTATCGGCAGCTGTGGGACGTGCGGAACGAGATCACGTCGAAGGTGAACGCGGAGAACGCGACGGGGCACGGCGGGGCGTACTAGAAGAGGCTCTGAGCCATGCGCTTTGAGCTCTGAGCAAACCGCGTAAGGAAGGTGCTCATCCCGACTGAAGCTGCTTCCGTTATGACCATACGCGGAGGGTGGGTTTGTTTTAGCTCACGGCTCATGGCCAACAGCTGCCTTCTCGATTTGCCCGTATCTTCCTGCATTCGCTATAATTCATTCACCGAGCGGGAGTAACTCAGTGGTAGAGTGCGACCTTGCCAAGGTCGAAGTCGCGGGTTCAAATCCCGTCTCCCGCTCCAGTCTTTATGCCTGCCCTCGCTCTTGGCGAGGGTTTTTCGCATAGCGTCTCCAGGGGTGCGGTACCCAAGTGGCCTAAGGGGAAGGTCTGCAAAACCTTTATTCGTCGGTTCGACTCCGACCCGCACCTCCAAATTAGTCGTGAGCTCTGAGCCGTCAGCTCTCAGCTTGATCCTTCCCAGGCCTGTGCATCCACGCGACGCGAGGCCGTACACTCGCGCTTAATTTTTAGGGTGTCATCCTGAGCGCAGGCGGCGCGGTTTTTGCGACGCCGGAGTCGAAGGACCCCTATCCCAGCCATCATCCGTTCGAGTTTTCATGCCGAGCGAAGAGGCCACGCAGCGGATGAATGTAGCCGTGGAGCCGTGTGGTCCCTGAAGGGACTTGTGTCGCCGCTACCGCGGCTCCGACCTTTTTCCCGTGAACGGCCGGGGAGATCCCTGACATTTTAGACCGGGCACATACCTGACACTTTCTGGTTCGATCGGTTGGGGGATGGGGTGCAGGGGAAGGGGGCTGGCCCTCTTCCCCTGCTTCATCCGTTACGAAACCTTCGTGCTGGGGCAGCGGCAACATACACAGCTTGCCACTGTCGAAGCACGCAATGGGTAAGTCCAGAAAGTACACCTGCCAGTAGCGATCGTCGAGTTGCAGCAGTCCCACCGGCTCGCCGATCAACACCTCGGTGAGGAACACGGGCTGATGCCGCCAGCTGATCTCGCCTCGGTCGCCTACCTTGCGCACCTGCATCGCCGAGGGATACTCCACTTCTGGCACGCGCGCCGGAAACGGGCGCGGCGAATCGCTGTAAACCTGCGACGGGCGTCTGCATCCCCAGCGCCTGGTGCGGCCGCAGCTGGTTGTACTCTTGGCGGAAGCGATCAAAGGCGCGCTGCTGGGCACGGCCATGGCGCTCCGGCGGCATCGCCGTCTCCTGCTTCAGGGTGCGGTGCATGCGCTCGTGACGTCCGTTCTGCTCCGGATGTCCAGCCTGGATGCGCTCCGGCCGAATGCCCAGCTTTCTCCACCACACCGACAGCCGCGACAGCCCGCACAGGGCCCGCGAGGCGAAGGGCGCCCCGTTGTCGGTGCGGATCGCTTCCGGCATCCCATGCTCGCGAAACGCAGCTTCGAAGATCGCCTGCACGCGCTCGGTGTTGGTCTTCTCCACCGCCTGGCAGCGCAACAGGTATCGGCTGTGCGCGTCGGAGATGGTCAGCGGATCGATACGCGCGCCATCGCCGGTGCGGAACCAGCCCTTGAAATCGGCACACCAGAGCCGGTTGGGCGCGTCGGCCACGGCGAACGGCTGCGTGTAGGGCGGCACCCGCCGACGCTGCTTGCGCGCGAATCACCAGTCCTTCGCGCGCGATCATCGCACCGATGGTGCTGGCCGCCGGCCACCTCCGCCGCGGCTGTTGCTTCTGCAGCGAGTCCTTCAGCTTCCGCGGACCCCACTTCATGTGCGCCCGCCGAAACGCCAGCACCGCCTGCTCGATCGCCTCCGGGGTCTGGTTGGGATGCCGTTCGGGCGCCCGTCTCTGGTCCCGCAGCCCCTCCACTCCGGCTTCACGGTAACGCCGCAGCCACACGTATCCCGTCTCCCGCGCCACCCCGTAGATCCGGCACAGTCGCTGATCGAATGTTCTCCGCGTTCTACTTCCATCACAAACCGCATGCGTCTCATCCATGACACCGCTCGTTCTCCAAGGCATGCCGAAGTGCAGCATGTCTCGCTCAAACGAGCCAGACTGTCAGGGATGTCCCCGGTTCAATCTGTCAGGTATGTGCCCGGTCTGTACCCCCGTCAACCCGGGGCTTGCGCCCTAGGCTTAAACCGTAGACGCCGCTTCGCGGCTGGTCTGATGTCGGCAGAGTTGCTGTACCGAACGCGAGCGTTGTTGAGCCCAGTAACGTTGCGCCGATAGCCACCGCTTCGCGGCTCGCCTGGCCTCGGTGCCCTCCCTTTCCTCCGCCCCGCTTTTCGCAAAATGCCGCACTGATCTCGCTGTAATATAGCCGTACCTGTTTGTGGGAGCTTCCGATCATGCAGCGTTGTCCTACTTGCGGTTCGGAAGCCGCGCAACCTTCGCCGTTCTGCGCGCAGTGCGGAAGTCCGCTCCAGAAGAACTTCCTCGGCCGGATCGAAGGCCGACGCTCCCACCATGGTCGCCGCCGGCCCCGATTCGCCGACCTATCCGCCTTCGCCGCCGCGCCGTCCGGCTTCACGTCCGTCTTCGCACGCCTCGCGCGATGAGGGCCGCTACACGCCGGGCATCGTCATCGCCGAACGCTATCGCCTGATCGCGCTGCTGGGCCGCGGCGGCATGGGCGAGGTCTATCGCGCCGACGACCTCAGCCTGGGTCAGCCGGTCGCGCTGAAGTTTCTGCCCGAGGCCGATGACCGACGAGCACACCCTGGAGCGCTTCCGCAACGAAGTGCGCATCGCGCGCCGCATCTCGCATCCCAACGTCTGCCGCGTTTACGACATCGGCGAGGCCGAGGACCAGCGTCTTCCTCTCGATGGAGTACGTCGACGGCGAAGACCTGTCGTCGCTGCTGCGCCGCATCGGCCGGCTGCCGTCCGACAAGGCGCTGGAGATTGCGCGCAAGATCTGCGCCGGGCTGGCCGCCGCGCACGACAAAGGCGTGCTGCATCGCGACCTGAAGCCCGCCAACATCATGCTCGACGGCCGCGGCGAAGTGCTGATCATGGATTTCGGCCTGGCCGGCGTCGCGCACGAGATCGAAGACGTGCGCAGCGGCACGCCCGCCTACATGGCGCCCGAGCAACTTGCCGGCAAGGAAGTCACCGCCCGCAGCGATATCTACTCGCTGGGCCTGGTGCTGTACGAACTGTTCACCGGCAAGGCGGCCTTCGACGGCAAGACGCTGGAAGAGATTGTGCGCGTGCGCCGCGACAGCACGCCGCACCGGCCCGTCGACGCTGGTGCGCGACATGGATCCGCTGGTGGAGCGCGTCATCCTGCATTGCCTGGAGGCCGATCCCGAGAACCGGCCGGCCACCGCGCTGATGGTGGCGGCCGCGCTTGCCGGGAGGCGATCCGCTGGCCGCCGCGCTGGCCGCGGGCGAAACGCCGTCGCCGCAAGTGGTCGCCGCCGCCGGCGAAACCGCAGGACTGCCGGTGCGCACCGCGTCTGGCTATCGCTGGCGCATGCGCTCGATCGGGCATGATCGTCTTCTATCGTGCTGCTCGGCGCGGACCAGCGGCATGGCGAAGATCGATATGCCGTATTCGCCCGAGGTGCTGGCGCAACGCGCGCGCGACATCGATCCACTCAGCTTGGCTACACCGCGCCGCCCGTGGACGCCGCCGGCGGCTTCGAATGGGACGACGACTACCTCGAGCACCTGGACCATGCGGGCGGCGAGCATCCCGACTGGGACCTGGTTCTGAAGAACCGTCCGTCGCTGATGAATTACTGGCGCCGGCAAAGTCCCGGACTACCTGGTCGCCACGGAAATCCACAGCAACCTGCTGACGCCGGGCATTGTGACGCTCGACGATCCGCCGCCCACGCTGTCGGGCATGGTCGCCGTCTCGCTCGATCCGCAGGGCAGGCTGGTGCAGTTCTCCGCGCTTCCGCCGCAGAAAGATGATTCGCCGCCGGCCGCGCAGCCTTACGACTGGAAGCACGCTGTTTGCTGTCGCGGGTCTGGACATGACGCAATTCCACCCGGCGCAGCCGCAGTGGACTTCGCTGGGAACGTCGGACCAGCGCGCGGCCTGGACGGGCGTGTGGCCCGGGACTACGAGCCGCTGCGCGTCGAAGCCGCCGCGCTGGCACGGCAAGCCAGTTTTCTTCCAGCTGATCAGCGAGTGGACCAAGCCGGACAACATGCCCTCGGCCGACAGCTCGAGCTCGAAGACGCCAGAAGTGCTGCTGGTGATTTTCCTGATGATCATGCTGGGCGGGGCGGTGTGGCTGGCGCGGCGCAATTACCGCCGCAGAAGAGCGATCCGCAGGGCGCGTTGCGCCTGGGCCTGCTGATCTTCGCCTGCAGATGCTGGTGTGGATTTTCAACGGCACTTCGTGCCGAGCCTGGGACTCGTTCGCGCTGTTTGTGCTCGCCGCGCAGCGGCTCGAGTCTTCCTGGCCGCCGTCTTCTACATCGTGTACCTGGCCATCGAGCCGTACGTCCGCCGGCATTGGCCGCACGCCATCATCTCCTGGTCGCGGCTGATGGCCGGACGCATTCGCGATCCGCTGGTCGGCCGCGACACGCTGTATGGCGTGATCCTGGGCGTGGTGCTGGGCGTGATCTTCGCGATCATGGCCTGGCGCTGAAGCACATCGGCGCCGAGCCCGGCTTCGGCTCCACCGAATTCCTGTCGGGCCCGCGCCACGTGGTGGGCACCATGTCTGACGCATGTGGCCACGTCGGTGCAGGCCACGCTGGTCTTCTTCTTCCTGATGTTCGTCTTTCGCGTGATCTTCCGCAAGCCGTGGCTGGCGGCGGTGGTGTTCGTCGCCTTCTGGTCGGCGCTCAAGATGTACGACAACCATCACCTGTGTCTGATCTGGCCCGGCCGTATGCGGCGGTGTATGGCATCGCCGCGTTCGTGGTGCTGCGCTTCGGATTCGTTGCGCTGGCGGTGGGAATTTTTACCGTCGACCTGCTGGGCAACGTTCCGATCACTACCGATTGGTCGAGCTTCTACATCGGAGCGCCGGTCTTCGTCTTCGCCTGATTGCCGCGCTGGCGCTGTGGGGATGTTATACGGCGCTGGCCGGACAGAAGCTGGTGAAGGGAGATTTGTTCGAGTAGTGTGGTAGCGCTTGCAACTCCACATTGTAAGCGTGTCATCCTGAGCGAGCGTCGGCGTGTCTTTCCGCCGCTGTCTTTGAGGCGAGCGGACGCGGAGTCGAAGGGCCGCTCCAGCCGGAGAGATCCTTCGGGGAACAGCGGTCCTTCGCTGCGTTCGTGGGCTGCGCCTTCTCCTGCTCAAGCTGACAAAGCGAGAATGAGGAACTCTAGCTGGCTTTGGCGGCTGTCTTCACGTCTTCCACGCAGCGGAATCCCAGGTGGTTCGTTCCGGTGCTGACCTCGCCTTTGCCGCGTGTGCCCACGATGTAACGCGAGCAATATTGATCGGTGCAGAGGAACGATCCGCCGCGATGCACCTTCTTGGGCTCGGTCGGTTCGGCGGGATCGAAGGACGAATCCGGGCCCTTGGGATTGCGCGCCACGCCGCTGGCCGCCAGTTGCTGGTAGTAGTCGGGACGATACCAGTCGCTGGTCCATTGCCACACGTTGCCGGCCATGTCATACAAGCCCGTATCCATTCGGCGGATACTGCGCCACCGGCGCGATGCCGGCGTATCCGTCGGCGCCGGTGTCGTGGTCGGGAAAGTGTCCCTGGTGCGTGTTCGCCATCCACTTGCCGTTGGGACGAAACTCGTCGCCCCAGACGAACGGCTTGCCGGCCAGGCCGCCGCGCGCGGCGAACTCCCACTCCGCCTCGGTCGGCAGACGCTTGCCCGCCCACTTGGCATAGGCCTGCGCATCTTCGTAGGCCACCTGCACGACGGGATAGTTGTCCTTGCCCTTGATGTTGCTGCCCGGGCCCAGCGGATGCCGCCAGTTCGCTCCGTGAACGTAGCTCCACCACTGGATGTGATCGTTGAGCGGCACGGGATGATCGGGCGGCGCGAAGACTACCGAGCCGGCGACCAGATTCTCCGGCGGCGCGCCGGGAAAATCTTCGGCGCGCGGCTTGCGCTCGGCGACC
Organism: uncultured Acidobacteriaceae bacterium; assembly: GCA_963698845.1. Lineage (GTDB taxonomy): Bacteria > Acidobacteriota > Terriglobia > Terriglobales > Acidobacteriaceae > Bog-257. The sequence goes on along the minus strand of CAVOSH010000001.1, from coordinate 635,614 downwards.
GTGACGTATCCCGTGGCCTTCACAAACTTGGCGAACTCCGCGTTGGTGACGTCGGTCTTGTCCATGAAGAAGCCGTCGACGTAGACGCGATGAATGGGCCGCGCGTCCTCGGTGGCCTTCATGCCGACTTCGTCCATGTCGGGCGGATCGTTGGCGCCCATGGAGAACTCGCCGCCGGGAATCCAGACCATGCCTTTGGGAATGTTCACCGGAGGCGGACCAGGGTTGGCCTTGGTGGGTCCGAAGAGCGAATTGGACTTTGTGTCCGGCATTGCCGCGGAGGTCGGAGCAGCCGCGGGCATTGCGCTCGAGTTGGAAGCTGCGGCCGGCATTACGCTGGCGGCGGGCGCGGAAACGGGCGCTGCGCCCTCAACGTTATCTAAGTTAGACGATTGCTTGTGCGCGGCGAACTTCCAGATGACAGCCGCGGCCGCCAGCATGCATACGACAATAATCAGGAGCCGACGGTTTCACAGCTTCACCCTTCGTGAATCACTTTGCCGCCGACAATGGTCGCGACGGCGCGTCCCGTAAAATTCCAGCCGTCGAAGGGCGTGTTCCTGCGACTTCGACAACGACTGCGAGGCGTCGAACGTCCACTTCTTCTTGGGATCGAAGATGGTGACGTCGGCGTGCGCGCCCTTGGCGAGAGTGCCGCGTCCGCTCAGGCGGAAGATCTTCGCGGGATTCGACGACAGCAGCTCGACGATGCGCCACAGCGTCAGCTTGAAGTGATGGTGCAGCACGGTGAGCGCGATGGGCAGCGCGGTTTCCAGGCCGGTGATGCCGAAGGCGGCGCGCTCGAACTCGACCTGCTTTTCGTGGAAGGCGTGCGGCGCATGATCGGTGGCGATGGCGTCGATGGTGCCGTCGAGAATGCCCTCGATCAGCGCATCGCGGTCGGCGATCGAGCGCAGCGGCGGATTCATCTTGTAATGCGTATTGAATTCGCCGACGTTTTCGTCGATCAGCGTGAAGTGATGCGGCGTGACCTCGGCGGTGACGCGCAGCTTGGCCTTCTTGGCCGCGCGCACGGCCTCCAGCGCCTCGCGCGTGGAGAGGTGCGCGACGTGCACATGGCCCTTGGTCTCGCGCGCGAGCGCGATGTCGCGCTCCACCACGCTCGACTCCGCCGAATTCGGCATGCCGTGCACGCCCAGGCGGAACGACGTGGGGCCGTAATTCATCGAGCAGCCGGCAGTGACACGCGTGTCCTCGGCGTGCTGCACCACGGGAATCTTCAGCCGCGCCGCGGCGGCCAACGCATCGCGCATCAGCTTGTCGTCGAGGATGGGCTTGCCATCGTCGCTGACCGCGACGGCGCCGGCGCGCTTCAGCGCAGCAAAGTTGGTCAGCTTCTCGCCCGCGCTGCCCACGGTGGCGGCGGCGATGGGAAACACGTTCACCAGCGCGCCGCGCTGCGGCGACAGCATCCAGTGCGTGATCTCGGCCGAGTCGTTGACGGGGACGGTATTCGGCATGGCGCACACCGAGGTGAAGCCGCCGGCCGCAGCGGCCGCGGTGCCGGTGACGATGCGTCTCCTTGTGCGACTGGCCGGGCTCGCGCAGGTGCACGTGCAGATCGATGAGGCCGGGCGCGACGATGAGCGCCGCGCGCGTTGAAGGTCTTGTCGGCCTGTCCGCGCAGCTTGCCGGGCGGCGCGACTTCGGCGACGCGGCCATCGCGCAGCAGCACGTCCATCTCCTGATCGATGCCGCTCGCCGGATCGATCACATGTCCGCGTTGTATGAGTAGGGATTCCATGTCAGGCCGCCCCCAGCGCCATCGCCAGGATCGCCATGCGCGTCTTCACGCCGTTGCGCACCTGTTCGTGAATGCACGACTGCGGACCGTCGGCCACTTCGCTGGTCAGCTCCATGCCGCGAATCACCGGGCCGGGATGCATCAGGATAGCGTCCGGCTTGGCCAGCTTCATGCGCTGCGGCGTCACCTGGTAGTGCGCAGATGTAATCCTCGACGCTGTGATGCCGTCCCGGCCAGGCGCTCCTTCTGCACCCGCAGCGCCATCACCACGTCGGCGCCCTGCAAGCGCGCTGTTCAGATCGTGGCTGACGGTGACGCCCGGCGCCAGCGTCGCCGCGACCTCGGGCACAAAATCGCGCGGGCCGCAGAAGATCACATCCGCACCGAAGCGCGAGAGCAGTTCCGCATTGGAGCGCGCCACGCGGCTGTGATACACGTCGCCGACGATCACGACGCGCAGCCCGCGCAGCTCTCTTCTTGTGATTCAGCATGGTCATCGCGTCCAGCAGTCCCTGCGAGGGATGCTGATGCATGCCGTCGCCGGCGTTCACGATGGGCACGCCATGTAGCGCGACAGCAGGTGCGCCGAGCCGCTGTTGGGATGGCGCATCACGATGACGTCGGCGCCGATGCACTCCACCGTCCAGCCGGTGTCGATCAGCGACTCGCCCTTCTCGATGCTCGAGGAGGTTGCCGTGACCAGCGTGGTCACCGCGCCCAGCGCCTTGGCGGCAAATTCGAACGAGGTGCGGGTGCGCGTGGAGGACTCGTAGAACAGCAGCACCACGCGCTTGCCGTGCAGCACGCGCGACGGGCGGTCGGGATCCATGCGCCGCGCCAGGCGCAGGATGGCCTCGATCTGCTCGGTCGTAAGCTGGTTGATGCTCAGCAGTGAACCCAGTTGTGGCTTCATTTCGTCTTCGGGCACCCGCTCCATCAGCAGCACCTTGTCGGCGCCGTCGCTCTCCTGCAGCTTGACTTCGATGATCTCGTTGGCGTGGTCTGGATCTTGCGGCCGACGAAGCTGGCCTCGATCGGCAGCTCGCGATGGCCGCGGTCGATCAGCACGCACAGCTGGATGCGCCGCGGGCGGCCGTGATCGAACAGCGCGTCGAGCGCGGCGCGCGTGGTGCGGCCGGTGTAGAGCACGTCGTCCACCAGCACGATGTCCTTGTCCTGGATGTCGAACTCCATCGTGCTCTTCTTCACTTCAGGACGATGGCCCACGGTGGAAAGGTCGTCACGATAGAGCGTGATGTCGAGCGTGCCCACCGGCACCTGGGTTTTCTCGATGCGGCCCAGGATCTTGGCCAGGCGCTGCGCCAGCGGCACGCCCCGGCGCATGATTCCGACCAGCCCCAGGTTGGCGACGCCGTTGTTCTTCTCGACGATCTCGTGGGCCAGGCGCACCAGCGTCCGCTCGATCTCGGAAGCCGGAGAGAATTTGCGCTTTCTCGCGAAGGTTGGGAGTCTGCGTGGAGGCTTTGGTCATGCCGCTCGAATCATACGAAATGCGCAAGCAGCGGAGCAAATGGATCACACGGTGCTGTGAGGTGAGCACGCGTGTGGTCGGACGACTGAAGCCAAGAACCTTATTGGTTGTTATCCCGACCGGAGCGTTCGCGATTCTCTTCGATCCGCCGCCTTTGCGGATCGGCGAACGCGGAGTGGAGGGACCTGCTGCATGCCCGCAGCGGAATCGAAGCAATACCTTTGCGACCCCACCTCGCGGATTACCCGCGCTGTTTCGATGTGCTCAACCCTAAACGCGCGGATGGTCTGTCGCATCCATTGCGAGCTCATCAACGCGCAAACGCCGGAAGCGTGGCTCCGCCTCTAGCCCTGGACCCTTCGGCTTAGCTCAGGGCAGGCTAAGCGCAGCGGAGTCCTGGGTAAAGCCGCAAAAAGGGGCCGAGTCGCGTGGCGACGACAGGGTTCTATTCGCGGGAGTCTCAGTCAATAACCGTTATCTTTCCGCTGCCCAAATGCTCGCCGTGCCTACGGCACTCAGAGCTTTCAAACCAGCTTAGCCCAGGACTCCGCTTTGCTCCGTCCTGGGCTAATGGCGTAACCGCCCCTTCGGGCTCGGCCGTGGTTAAGTCGATGTTGATGCGATGGAACAGCCGTGTGTCTGTGATTGAATAGCGACACAATCAGGAACCGCCAGGAGCGAGTTGAAACAGCGACACGATCAGGAATCGTCTGGAGCGGAGTTGGTCAGCGGCACAACTAAGAACGTCGGAAGCGAGTCGGTCAGCGGAAAAACTACGAACTGTCCGGAGTGGAATGTTCAGCGGAACTCGCGGCGGCGACCGGCATGGAAGCGCCTAGCGCCCCGCCGGCGGCGGTGAACAAGACGAACACCATCCCATGATGAGCAGGAAGAGCAGGATTATTGTGGCTGAGCCCTGTGGGGTGGTCATCCATCGACGATGCGCTGCATCATTTCCTGCACTTTGGGATCGGGGGTGCTGGCCATCTGTTTCTTCATCTGCTCTTGCATGGCCTGCGGAAATCGCCGCGGGACGGCAGGCAACGAAGGCCGCGGTGGTGCACGACGGAGTTGACCACAAAGCCGAAGGCCAGCGAGTGCGCCGAGCCTCATGCCCATACCCGGGGTGATCAGCGTTTCCGGCGCGCTTCTTCTGATAGAGCGAAGACGGTAGCGCGCCCGCGCCGAGCATCCAGCGGCAGCGGCCGACGGAGACGATGGGAATGGCAGTGAGGATGCCGGCCCACGCCGCTCAGCAGCGCGCCCCTCCACGCCAGGTCCCAGCGAATGGCGGTGGGGAGAGGGGGGTACGGCGAACCCGGTGACGACATCGGAGATGGCGGCGCGGTGGGCAGAGGAGGCGGAAGCAGTTGCGCGGAGAGATCGGGAGTCGGGTCCGGTGTCCACTGGGGTTCTGCCTCAGGGGGAATGACGCGAATCTGCGGCGCACCGCAGTGCGGGCAGAAGGCGGTGCCTTCCGGGACTCTCGGCCTGGCAGCGATAGCAGGGATGTTCCACTTGCCGAACGTTACAGGAAGCAGCGCGGGGTTAGCAAGGAGGTGAGCTGTGAGCTTCCCGTCTGTCACAGGCGTCGGGCCGATGCCTACGGCGCGAAGTAACTGGAAATATCCAGAATCATTTGCGTCAGTGCCCGCAGCGTAGGCATCGATCTTACCGTTGACGCTCGGGCACAATCGCCATGTTCGACGTGATGCATCCGTCCAACGCGTTCAGGGTTGAGGCCACCGGCTGAGTCTCGCCATCGGGCCACAGCGTCAGGTAGCCCAGCGGCCCAGCGGCACGACGGTCGCGTTGAAGACGTATCCCCGCGCAGTGCCGGAATGCCGCACGGGCTGGCCGCCACATTCACTGGCGGATTGCGCTGCCCGCTGGAAGGCGCCGCCATTGGGCGCGTATCGAGCACGCGGCAGGGCGCCGCGGGATAGAGCGACAGGCCGCCCGCGCCCGGCGCGGCGAAATATCCGTCGATGTCAGCGACCAGGTCGGTGTCCTGATCGGGATAGACGGCGATCGCGCCACCGACTCCGGCGGGCACGATCGCGGCATTGGCGACCACCGTCGCTGTAAGATTGTTCAAGGTCGAAACCAGCGGCTGAGTTCGCCCGCCGCCCACACCGACAAATACCCCAGCGGCTTGCTCTGCCAAGGCACCACGGTGAAGTTGATGGAGTACGCCTGCGCGCTCGCCGGCACCGGGCAGCTGCTCTCCAGCACCGGGAAATCGCGCTCGCGCGTGCCGTGCAGGTATGGCCCGCCGAGATGGCCTGTCCGGTTGCGCGTGTCCAGCACGCGGCACGGCGTCAGCGGGTAGAACTGCAACGTCTGCGCGCTCGCCGGCCTGAAGTAGCCGTTGATGTCGAGCACGACATCGGTCGTGTTGCTGGCAAAGACGCTGATCGCCCCAGCCGCGCCCGCCGGGACAATGGCGGCGTTCGCCTTTACTCGCCCGTCCGGCGAGTTCAACGTCGAGACTGTCGGTTGCGACTCTCTCGTCGGCCATATCGTCAGGTACCCTAAAGACCCGTGTCGGGACGACGGTCACATTCAGCGAGTAAGCCAGCGCCGTCGCCGGAATGCCGCAGTCGCTCTCCGGCAGCGCGAAGCTGCGCGACGTTGCCGCCCGCCGATCGCCGGGCCGCCGAAGGGGCCCGGGCCAAGCGGGTGTCCACCAGGCGGCAGGGCGGGACCGGCATGAATTGCAACGGATCTACTCCGCCCCCGCTATAATCGATGCGCTGTTGTCTCCCTGGTTCACTGTGTAAATCCTGTTCTGACTGGAATCGACCGCAATCGCCGACGGATAGGTGCCGACCTCACGCTGACTAGTCGAGGCATCCAGGCCATCCACCATGGTCGACCGCGCCGTGTTCGCCTGGATCGCGAAATACGCTTTGCCTGTGAGTGAGTCCACATGGACTGCGACTCGGCCAGCTCCCAACCGTGACCGTGGTGGTCGTACATCGTTGCGCCATCGATGACAGTTGCGGTGCCGTCGCCGGAGTTGGCGACGTAAATCAGATTTCGAACCGGGTCCACGGCCACCGCCGGCGGATACAGTCCCACGCTCACCTGGGCGGCACGCTGCCGGTCGCGCCATTGATCATCGACACGCTGCGCGACCGGTAGTTCGCGACATAAATCTGGTTGCCGATTTCATCGACCGCGACGCGCGCGGGCCGCGCGCCCACCGCTATCGTCGTCACCCCGTTCGTTGCCCCGTCGATCACGCTCACCGTAGCGTCGACGAAGTTGGCAACGTAAATCCGGTTCGTTGTGGAGTTGACCGCCAGGGCCATGGGCGTTGTCCCACATTGAAGGTGGTTGCGATTGGTGCGCCGTCGATTACGGTCACGCTGTTGGAATGAAGTTCGCGACGTAGATCCGGTTGGTGACGGCATTCACCGCGATCGCATCGGGTCGAGGGTCCGCACGACGGTCGTGGTCTGGTTACTGGCGCCATCGATTACGGTCACGCTGTTGCCATTTCCGTTGGCGACATAAATTTTGTTGGTCAGCGGATTGATCGCCAGCGCCATGGGAAACGCCCTGCGGTCACCGTGGCCGTCAGGTTCGTCGCCCCGTCGATGACCGTCACGTTGTTGCTTTTCTGGTTGACGACGTAGATCTTGTTGCGTTCGCGTTCACCGCGATGGCAACGGGATATAGTAGCCCACGGTACATTCGTGATCAGCGTCTGTCCGCCAGCAGCGGGACGCCGACATCACCAAACACGGCCACACGCCAGGCCATCCTCTTCGCTCTTCGTGAACATTGCGTCGAACTCCCGGCGAGCCACAACCACTGCAAAGCTTCGATCGCTGCAGATCGTCATAGCAGCGTTGCTTCGGTTCAGCAGCTTGTTAGAGGGTCGGGAAGCAGACCGCCAGCATCGACAGCAGGAGAGGCTCGCGGCGCGAGTGCACTTCGCGGCCAGACTGCAATCGCGCCGGTTACCTACCACATTGAGATTCCAATCTCGACGTTAGCGCAGGAAAACCTCCCCAACAAGATTTATCGGGAACAAATCGGCAATGCGCTCCCGAAACGGGAAGGCTCTTCATCTCCGGCGCGCCTTCGCTGTAGGATTAGGAGTTTGCTGTTTCTCACTGGAGCGTGTCATGACACCTGCACTTGCCGATCTGGAACCGAAACCGGTCTGGAAACACTTTGCCGCGCTGGCGGCGATTCCCCGTCCTTCCACCAAAGAAGCCGCCGCGCGTGACTACGTTCTGTCCATCGCCAAGCGGCTCGGCTCTGGAAGCGGTGCAGGACAAAGTCGGCAACACCGTCGTCCGCAAGCCGGCGCACCCCGGACGCGAGTCGGCGCCCATGGCTCTGCTGCAAGGCCACCTCGACATGGTCTGCGAGAAGAACGAAGGCACGGCCCTCAACTTCGATACCGACCCCATCCAGGTGCGGCGCGACGGCGACTGGCTGAAGGCCGAGGGCACCACGCTGGGCGCGGACAACGGCGTCGGCGTGGCCGCCGCGCTGGCGGTCATGGAGAGCACCGACATCGCGCATGGTCCGCTGGAGTTCGTCTTCACCATCGACGAAGAGACCGGTCTGACCGGCGCGGCGGAATTTCCCGGCGGCCTGCTGAAGTCGAAGTACTTCCTCAACCTCGACAACGAAGAGAAGGACACGATCTGCATCGGCTGCGCGGGCGGCATCAAGACGACGGCGCGCCGCAAGATCACGCTGCAGCCCGCCAAGGGCGATGCCGCGTTCCGCATCAAAGTTTCCGGCCTGAAGGGCGGCCACTCCGGCGTCGACATTCACCAGGGCCGCGGCAATGCGCTGCGCATTCTCGGCGGCAACGCTTGCAGAGCGTGATGGCAGCGCTCACCGGCGGAGGTCGCCAACCTGACCGGCGGCAGCGCGCAGAATGCGATCCCGCGCGAGGCTTCGGCGTCGTCGTCCTCGATGCCGCCGACGAGCAGAAGCTGAAAGCGCTGGTCGCGAAGATCGAAGGCGAATACAAGGCCGACCTCGGCGGCTTCGATCCCGGCCTGCAGATCACGCGTGGAAAAAGTCGATCGCCCGAAGGAAGTTTTCGCTGCAGGACGACGCACAGCGCTCGGTGGATCTGCTGGCCAGCCTGCATCACGGCGTGCTCGCCATGAGTCCCGACGTCCCCGGCCTGGTGCAGGACTCGACCAACCTGGCGACCATCGCGACCAAGGGCGACATGGTCGAGATCGTGACCAGCCAGCGCAGCGCCATCGAGAGCAGCAAGCTGGCGGCGGCGCGCATGGTGGCCACGCGTCTGCCGCCTGGCCGGATTCGAGACCGAGAACACCGGCAGCTATCCCGGATGGAAGCCCGAGCCCAACAGCGACATCGTGCAGAAGCTGCAGTCGGTGCACGAGGAGGTCTTCGGACATCCGGCGGAGCTGATCGCCATGCACGCCGGCCTGGAGTGCGGCGTCATCGGCGAAAAGTATCCGGGCATGCAGATGGTCTCGTTCGGCCCGACCATCGTCGGACCGCACAGCCCGGCACGAGAGAGTTGAGATTCCGTCGGTCGAAGGCTTCTGGAAATATCTGAAGGCAGTGCTGGAGAAGATCTAGGGCGCGCGCCAATGATCCCAGGATCGACCCAGCACGGAAGCGCAGTGTGGCCAACGCGGCGATCGTATCCGGCCCTCGCGATGGCGGCACCTCGATCTTCTACGAAGTTACTCGACACATAGCGGGGAACCGCACTTTACAGGTCCATGTACTCCGGATGGTAGTCCTTCCAGATGCCGGTTCCGGCGGAGATTTGGCGGACGGGCATATCTTCGGCGTGCTTGGCGGTGCGCACCCATTCCCAGGCGCGCAGCATTTCGGACTTCTCGAAGTAACGGGTCTCAGCTTCCAGAACCGCCGCACCCGCGGTGAGGATCGCCATAATTTCTTCCCACTTGTCGGCGCCGACGACGGCCATGCGGGCGATGTGGTCGGTATGTTTTTGCAGGAAGCGCACTCTTCCCAGCGGCCTTCCAGTCGGCGCCGTGCATCTGGACAGGTCGGCCAGGATGCCGATCGGCTTATGCTTTCGCTCCCGGATGAGAACTTCTAACTGCGGCTCGAACTCCTTGATGTCTTCCGCCGTCATTTTCCCGACAACCCGAAACCCATTACTCCACCCGAACTCTCACGTAAGTCGTTCGATCATTCCGCTACCTGCTCCTTCAGTATGTTGCTTTATGACGCGTCAGCCATGATGCAGGGGATTGCCGGCGATGGCTAGTGGAAACACGCGCATCATTGGTGAATCAGCATCGTATCGCAATATCTCGATTGGCAAAAATGTGGTACACTCGCCTGCCGGAATCCCGCCAGCTGTTCGCCATTCCGGCTGAATACTGTTGAAGATCCCTCCACGGCTGACAAGTTTAACCCGGGTACGGCTCGCCTCCTGGGACGCCGAGATCAGACGTTACGGAATCGAGAACAGCTTCCAGCCGTCAGCCTCGAGGTTGAAGATGAAGTCGATCAGACCGTCATTGGAGCACCGATCGTTCTTGATCTCCGCTACCAGGACCGCCTGCTGCACCCCGTTGCGCGTCACCTCGCTGGAGGCGGTGCGGACCTTCTCAGAATGGGTCAGCATTTCGCGGTCCGAGCAGGTGCGCAGAGCTGTTGCCCAGATCGATGGTCGCGTCGATGCAGGAGGAATCGAAGAGCCTGCAGTAGAGCCCGCGATGCGACTGAAACTGCTCTTCGACTTCTTTGCGGCTGAGGTGCTGCGCGTCGGAGCCGACGTTCACACCCGCTCCGGAATATAGGAGAGGACCTTGCCGCTCGCCGGTGCGAATGGCGGCGAAGAAATTCTGCTCCAACGTCTTCGAGGATTCAGTGGCCTTCTCAGGAGCCACCGATTGAGCCCTTACGATCGCTGCACTGAACACCAGCAGAACACGCCGCGAGCGCGCCGCGGGAGCCAACAACTTCATCCTCCTCTTCCTGCCTTGGCCGATTTTTTCTTTGCCGCTTTCTTCGCCGCGCTTCGCTTCGGTTGGCTTTCTTCTTTCCCGGCGGCTTCGAAGCTTCGCTTTCTCTTTCGTTTTCGCTTGGCTTCGCTTCTTCTTTGCCGCGCTTTCGACCACCGCACCCTGCAAATCGAGTTGGCGTTTCTTCGGCAGGCGCGCGAACACCATGCCGGTACGACTCGCGCAGCAATTCGCGCAGCTCCGAATCCGGCACCGCGTTCAGTTGCTGCAGCGCCACCCATTGCGCGCGCGCCATGTAGGGCGCGGGGATGATGCCCGGGCGCTCGCACAGTTCGGCAAAGTTTTCCGGGCTGGACTTGAACGAAAGCCGCACCGGCGCTGGCTCCAGCGGCGTCACGGCGAACAGCTTGCCGTCGATCTTGAAGCAGAGGTCGTATCCCCACTGCACATTCTCAGTGGCGTGGGGAAATGCCAGGCAACAGCGCCGAATGCGTTTCGATGTCCATACTTCGTCCTTAGCGTAGTTCCGGCCACGTCGCGCATCATGACCGGCTTGGTGTAAGCCACGTGGAAACCGCGACGCTCCATGTTGCGCTGCGAACCGCTGCCGGGATTCGTGCTGACCACAGCATACTCGCAGCCTGCCAGCGCTGCCTCGTGCAGGCGCTGCGCGATCAGCGCAGTCTGCACGCCGCGGCCGCGATACTCCGGCAGACGTTGCCGTCCCGAAAAACGCGGCGATGCGAGCTTCCGGAATGACCCGCCCGCCGCAGCCGCCGACCACTTTATCTTCGATGCGCGCCAGGAAGGCCAGGGCTCCCGGCAGCACCGCGAATCCTCCGAAGACACTCTCGGCGACGACGATGTCCTGCTCGAAGCCTTTGGCGATGGCCGCATCCACGGCTCCGACGGTCTCCGTCGGTTACGCGTTCGATGGTGACGCCCGGCGGCAGCGAGAACGGCTCCTCCGGGCTGGATGCGGCGAATCAGCACGGAGTTGAATTCCGCAATGCGGTAGCCGCGCTCGCCGAGCAGGGCCCGCAGCGACTCATGCGCCAGCGGCGAAGCACCACGGTCGCAGGCACGCCGCGGCTGCGGAAGAAATCCTCCACGCTGATCCAGGTCCGCGGCAGTCACTTCGTCATACAGCCCCATGCCGACGATCTGGTTCGCGGGATAGTCCGGGCCGCCGAAGAAGGCGATAGCCTCCGGCGACTTTCATCAGCGCGATGGGATCGGACGGGCGAACGGCGCAGTGCTTCGAACAATCGGGCAGAGATGGTTTCCGCCATTTCCAGACGGCGGGCGAAGTCAAGATCAACAAAATCGGGCAAGCTGCTCTCAGCCGCAGCGGTACGTTTCAGACATGCGAAACTCCTATAAATTCGGTTAGGACAGACGTGGTAGTCACGCCGCGAGCAGCGCGTGTCGGGAGCGGAGTTTCGTCTAGCGGACGGCAATAGTCACAGGCAGCTCATGAGCAGTTTAGCGCAGGAGCTCGCGTCTGGGAAGCGCTGTGCTAACGTTTTGTCATGACGTATGACGCTCGCAACCGACGCTGTCGCTGGACAGGACAAGTCGCGCTCATCACCGGAGGCTCACGCGGAATCGGCGCAGCCACCGTGCGGCTGTTCGTGCGCGCCGGAGCCCGCGTGGTCTTCAACTACGTGCGCGCCAAGGCCGAAGCGGAGAAGCTGGTGCGAGGCATGCGGCGCCGATCGTTTGCCACGCGGTGCAGGCCGACCTGACCGGTACCGCCGGCGCGGAGAGCCTGGTGCGAGCGCGCGGTCGAACGCTTCGGCGCGCTCGATGCGCTGGTCGTGAATCACGGCATCTGGCCGGCCGACGACGTCGATATCGACAGGATGAGCGATGAGCAATGGCACACCACCATCGCCATCAACCTCGACAGCGCGTTCGCCCTGATGAAGCACGCGGTGGCGCAGATGAAACGGCAGGCCGCGGCGGCACATCGTGCTCATCAGCTCAACCGCCGGACAGCGTGGCGAAGCCGGCCACTGCGACTACGCCGCCACCAAGGGCGCGCTCATCAGCATGACGAAAGGACTTTCGACCGAGCTGGCGCCGCTCGGTATTCGCGTGAATTGCGTGGCGCCGGGCTGGGTGGACACCGACATGACGGCCGGCACGCTGGGCGATGCCGAGCGCCGCAAGAAAATCTTTGCCGCGATTCCGCTGGGCCGGGTCGGCACGCCGGACGAAATCGCCGCGCCGATTCTGTTCCTGTGTACGCAGCACGCCGGATTTATCACCGGAGAATTTTCAACGTGAACGGCGGCGCGGTGCTGGTGGGCTGAAACAAGTTCGGGCTGCTCCCCGGTACTGGGGAACAGTGCGTACACCCCACTCGACTAGCCGATCATTTTGCGTTGATCGCCGATGCGGCGCTCGCGTTCGTTGGCGAATCGCTCCATCCCGGCGAAAATCGAATCGGGATCGAGATGCGCTTCCGTGATCACGTCCGCTTCGAGGCCGCCGGTTCTCCAGCAATTGTCGAAGTCGGAGGTGAGTGAATACTCGTCCGTCAGCGGACCCAGGTTGCGCAGCGGCCACACGCGTCGCGTGCCGGTTGAGACCACCATCAAATCGTAGCGAGCCTCGGGCGGCAGCACGGAATCGCGATAGGCTTGCGGCTGGCGATCGAACAGATCCTCGCTGATGGCCGCGATCACCTTCACGTTCACGCCGGCCGCTTCGAGTTTCGGCAGCACCTTCACCAGATTCACCGTGGAACTCGATCCCTGCGCGATCACGTAACCGTGGCGCGGCTTGTCCGGGCGCGAAATCGCGAATCACGTACAGGCCCTTGGCCGCAGCGCGCAGATCGGGGTCGGCGAACTGGCTGCGGTCCGCGACCGGGAAATCGGGACGCGCCACTTCGAGGGTGATGATGCCCACGTGCGGATCGCGCGCCGCAATCTCCGCCGCCGCGAAATAGCCGGGCGCGACATCGTTGTAATCCCAGAAGCTCAGGTTGATCACCTGGCCGCGCGGGAACAGCTTCCACACTTGCGGCGCGAAGATGCCGAAGTGCGTGCGCGCGTCGGCCGCGGTTTCAGGACCGGAGTGCGCGGCGAGAATATGCAGCACGCCGACGCGGAATTTGCTGTCCTGATTTTGCTGGCTCCAGACGCGCGCCGGAGTGTACATCAGCGGCGTGAACGCTCCGTAGGTGCCGCTCAACGCCCAGACGCCGGCGAATTTCTTCGGGATCGACGGAAGCGCTTTGGCTCACCAGCCCGATGGCGGTGGAAACATTGCCCGCTTCCTGAATGGGCGCCTTCAGGCGCGTGCCCAGCGGATTGTCCGTGGGACTGTAGTGTCCCCACAAGCTGCCGTGCTCCACGTTGATCGACTCGGAAAGGTCGGCGGCCACGGTGAAGAAGCGGCCGTCGGTGACGTAGTTCATCCACTTGATGATTTCGGAAATCGCGCGCCGCGCTCCGGCCACCTCGCCCGGCTTCTTGAACAGCGCGATGCTGACCTGCTTCTCCGCGCCGGAAATCGCATTGCGAATCGAGACCTTCTGCGGCTCTTCCGGCAGCGCCGCGACGCGCAGGCGATCGTCGAGGAACGGATCGCTCGCGGCTGAGATGCGCAACTTCACGTCGTCGCGCACGGTGTCGCCGATTTCCACCAGGCGGTCGGCCAGCCGATCGCCCAATCCGTTGCGGTCGAGCAGCGACATCACCACGTCGATGTTCGTCTTGAACTGGATCAAGCGCTCGCGATTGTCGGTGACCGGGCCCTTGCGAATTCCTTCGAACTCCACGCCGTAATGCTTCTCGAAGGTCGAGCGCCAGCGCGAGGAAATACTCCGAGTTCATCTTCAGCGCGTAAGGATGGCTGGCGTAGCTGACCAATTGATCGCCGGTGTAGCCGGGGATTTTTCCGTTGGCGGCCGCGGGCCAGTAGCCCTTGATGGTCTTGCCGATGGCGACGATGGGACGGCGGTCCTGCGGGTCCACTTCGTCCATGGCTTTCAGCGCCGCGGTCACTTCGCCGTAATCGTTACCGTTCGCCAGCGTGAAGACGTTCCAGCCATACGACGTCCACTGACCCACCAGGTCGTAGACGTCGCAGAACTGCGAGGAGATCACGCCGCCAATCGGGCCGCCAATCAGGCAATCGTCGATGCCCGCGTTGTTGTCGGAAATCATCACCCGCAAACGCTTGCCCACTTGCAGCGCCAGCGCCTGCGTCTTCAACTCCTGCGCGTGACCTTCGGTGAGCGCGAACTCGCCTTCCAGCGCGATCACCTTCGGCGACTCGGGCGCGCCCACGCAATCCCAGAACGCCGCCTTGCCCGCCGCCGTCGCGATGCCGATGCCCGAAGGGCCGCCGTTCACGTCGTTGGTTAAGTCGGTGCTTTCGGCATGTCCCACGAGCGCGCGAATGCCGCGGCCTTTCGCCTGCGCGAACAGCGGATTGTCTTCCAGCCCCGTGTCCTGCAGCAGCGTCTTCAGCGCGCCCGCGCCGCGCCGGAATCCCAACGCGTCGATCGGCAGCATCGCGACGTGCGGATCGACGTGATAACGCGGATCGCCGGTCTGCTGATACTTGCGATACAGCGCCTGGCCCATGATCATCCACAGCGCGTAGCAGGTGGGAACCGAGTGGCCCGCCGCCATCATGAATTTGTCGGAGTAAGGATGCTTCGGCCGGCGGTAATCGTAACGCAGTCCGCCGTTTTCAGGACCGGCCAAATGCGCCGCAACGTTGTACGGCGTGTAGGCCAGCGGTCCGCCCAGATGCCCGGTCTGCGCGTAATTGCCCAGCAGCACCAGGGTCATGCAGGTCATGAATCCAATGTCGTCGAGCAGCGGATCGTACGCCAAAGTTTGTTGTTGGGAGGGAGAAGGAACTACGTGAATGCGACGATGTCATAGAAGTTTTCAAAAAGAGCTACATCACTAGTATCACTGAAAACCTGATAAAAATCGAAGTCAGCTCCAGGGATAGCGAGCAATTTGCGCCCCTGGGAATGCCAGTTCGAGACGTCCTTTTCGTTTCACCCACGAATTCCTTCCAAGTACAGCGGATCAGGACGGGAAGTGATTTTGAACGACGGCTATGGATTCTGAGCTGATAGCGGCCGACCGGAGGCGATGTCCTTGGCGGGAATGACAAACAAAAAATGGGCATATCCCACCTGGGCCACCGGCAAATAACCTTTAGCCAGGAACGTTACCCAATCCGTTTTATAGACTCCCGTCACCACGTCCGCCCGAAGAAGAATACGACCGGCCGCCAGCATCCTTGGATCGACAATGACGTCAGGATTCTTGTTCACGAACTCCTGAACGACGGCGGCGTCTTGTCCCAATCCAGATTACTGTCAGCCAGAATCCTGTCGAAAAACGGCGAGTCCCGCACCCATTCGTTCATGTAGGGAATCATCTGCGGATAATAGCTTGCGGCAGAACCGGCCAGCCACAAGACCAGGGCAACAAGCACCGTTTTCTGAGGCCACGGCTTCCGTGGAAAGTTGGAAAATGCTGCTCCCGCGATAATGGTCTCAATAGCTAATGCCGGTAGGATGTGCCGGATGCCGATCTGGGCCTTACTGAAGAAGGAAAACCATATCACCAGAATTGCAGCGGCCAGTAACAGCAGGCCCTCTCCGGCCACAAAATCCCAGAATTTGCGGTTCCTGCACACCCAGACCAGACCCCAGACAAAAAGGATCTGCAGCGCGATGGGTTCTTTATAAAAGTAAGCCACCGCGAAATAGGACTTGAATCCGTGAACCGCTGGATCGCGAGGATTGCGCCGCTCCCCCAGCAGATAAATATCGCCAGGGAGTGCGTTCCCTTCAATATGCTTCATCAACACGAATCCTTGTACATAGGGATACGGTACAGGGGACGGGAATGTAACTGGCCAAGCGCAGCTGCCGCACTCTTTCAAAAGACATGTCGTACATATTGAGCTGGCGCGCCTGCTCCAGGTGAAAGCTTAACGGCTTGAACGTCCGGTCAAAGCAGAACGCCAGGTTAATTACGGCGACAAAACACAGCGCCGCGATGGCCGTAAAGAGAAGAGCACGTCGGACGTTAAAGATGCAACCGGGGTGGGCCTGAACATCACCAGGGCAATGGCGACGAAAACAACCCCGTACAAGGCGAGGGCAAAGGGTTTTGTGATCTGGGCGAGGGCCAGCGCCAGACCACTGATAAATGCATTCGTCAGCGTGGGCCGGAGAAGGAATCGACGGAAGAAAAACAGCGATCCCACCACCCCAACGGCATGGTACATGTCGGTGGTTGCCAAGGTTCCATGCGCAATCAAGTTGGGTGAAAGCGTACAAAGAAGGCAAGACGCGAAGGCGGCGGCTGCCCCGTACAGATCATAGGCCCAGAAGTAAACCAACAGGGCCAATGCCAGAGTAGCCAGGATCGTGGCGAGACGGGCCAGCAGAAGCTTGGCTTGTGCAGAAACGGGACCCAGCAGATGCCGGTCCTCTAAGTGAGACACGATCTCCAGGGGCGCAGCATTCAATGCCGAAATAGGCATCTGACTGTCGCACAAGCCGTAAGTAATGCGATCCGGTATGAGCTGGAGAATCTGCTTCCCATACTTGACATGCAGTAGCTCGTCAGTTGTCTCCGAAGCTTTGCAGGCGACAATAATCTGAACTACAGCCGAAACGCAGAGTAGCAGAACGAGCCAAATGACTCGCCTGCGCTTGAAAGAATCGCGTGAGAAACGCAGCCATAATTAAGCACTCGCCCCTGCGCCCGGTTCGCCCAGCCTGGCGCCCTTCACCAGTAGTAAAAGTAGCGGATCGTAAGCTGACCGTTGTGAACCCATTCGTCTTAATAGAAATCTGACAAAAATGCAAATCAGAATAATAAAGGGATTGAACATCTCCGGCTGGGAGGCGATCGGATCGGTTCGATTGCAAATCCCGCAGCAGTACTGGAACAGGCGATTACCCAAGCAATCCCGACGGAGGCGCAGTCACGATTGCTTGTGATAAGCGATATTACGCCAACCTGCGAATCAGGCAGCCCGACAGGCGAGGGGGTGGGCTACGCTCAAGACCCTGATCGGGTCAATTGGTGAACGGGCGACGTTACCGCATCATCAGTAATTCGCCCATACTCCCGGCGTGGCCAATTCGAGGAGATTTCCATCGGGATCGCGAAAATAGAGGCTGCTGCCGCCTCGCTCCCACCGCACTGTGCTTTCAATTACAACTGCATTCCGCTCTAACCAGTGTCGCCACGATTCGAGGTGTTCCGCCGCAACGGCAAAAGCTATATGGCTGCGACCTTGCGCATCCATGCCTCCGGGTATAACCCCGCCGGGCAGACAATATCATCGAGCGAGCCGCCGCGCCGGAACAGAAGCAAGACTTGCGAAGGTTTCACATTCAGCGAGCACAGCCTCTCGCTTTGGGTCAGCACCTCAAATCCGAACAGTTCTCTGATAGAAACGGGTCGCACGCTCTACGTCTTCGACGATGAGCGCTGTTTCCAGCACCCCGCTGACGTGGAGGACCGCCTGAGTCGATGGTCTCGGGAGTCGACAGGATTAACACCGTTTCACTTTACTCCCTGACGGCCCGCCCTCCCGGGCAAGGACGCCCTGGAGTCGTTACAGGTCTCGTCGTCGCATGGTAGCTTCCTTCCTCACTCGTACCGCAGGGCGCGTATAAGATCGACTCGCGATGCCCGCCGCGCCGGCACAAAGCCAGCCGCTGTAGTCACAGCGCCGATAACCAGGATTGCCATTATTATCGTCACCGGATCATGCGGTGATAGTCCATAGACCTGTCGCGTTAGCAAGCGAGTGCACAACCACGCCAGCGGCAGGCCCACCAGTAGTCCGGCGCCGACTACCGTGAATGTCTCGCGCAAAACCATATTGAGGATGTTCGCCCGCTCTGCCCCCAGAGCGATGCGGATGCCAATCTCGTTGGTCCGCTGCGCCACCCGGTAAGCGATTGTGCCGTAAATTCCCACGCAAGCCAGTAACAGCGCGAGTGCGCCAAAGGTGGAGCTTAGTAGCGCGAACGTCCGCTCCAGGTAGAGGGCCTGGCTGATCACTTCGTCCTGCGTGCGAATGTTGACCACCGGCACATTAGGATCGACAGCCAGCGCGTTGCGCCCGATTGCCCCTACCACCGCTTGCTGGTCACCAGCGATCCTTAGCTCATACGTCATGAACGGCGAAACACTCCGGGCCTGGGTATAGGCGACATATATCGTCGGCGGCGCTTCGTCCCGGATGTGCTCATATTTCACATCCTCAACCACACCGACGATTTGCATCATGTCAGACTGAACATGGCGGCCGAACTGCACTTCGTGTCCGAGAGGATTGTTGCCATGGAAATACTTGTTGGCGAATGCCTGATTGACGGCCAATACGGGCTGCGAGGTCGCCGTATCCCGCTCACCCGGGGCTCGGCCAACCAGGATGGGGATCTTCAGCGTGTCGAAATATCCGGGACCCACAATATGCCGATAAGCAATTACCGGCTTGCCCTTGGGAGTGTAACCCGGGACCTCGACTTGCATGATCATGCCACCTTCTCCGATCGGATTGCGCTGGGCAAATGCCGCTGAGTGCACACCCGGAATCAATCGCACCCGGCGCTCCAGCTCTTCGTAGTAGGAGATCAGCTTGCGTCCGTCGTATCCGTTCAGGCCGGGCCGAACCGTGAACAGCACAACGCTGTGGCGATCAAAACCGAGATTCACTCGCTGTAGGGCCTGCAGGCTGCGCAGCAGCACCCCGGCACCGACCAGGAGCAGAAACGACAGTGCAACCTGCGCGCCAACCAATATTTTTCCCGAACGGAATCGTTTCGCGGTCATGGTGGCGGTTCCACTGTTCTGCTTGAGCGTAATCAAGGGCTGCACCCGGATCGCCGCCAGCGCCGGAGCCAGGCCGAACACGATTCCGCACACCATCGAGACTGCTGCCGTGAACGCCAGAACGCGACCGTCGATGCTCGGGACGATGTGCACAGGGTCGGACCCGCTGTTCAACAGGCTGACCAGCAGTGCGCTCGCAGCACGCGCGACCACCAGCGCGGCCACTCCTCCCAGCAAGCCGAGGGTCGTACTTTCGGTCAGCAATTGGCGGATGACCCTGGCCTTCGTCGCTCCCAGGCTGATGCGCATCGCCATCTCGCGCTGGCGTGAAGTGGCGCGCGCCAGCAGCAATCCGGCAATGTTTGCGCAAGCGATCAACAGCACCAGTGCCACCATGCCCATCAGCAGGAAAAGCGACGTCGAGAATTGCTCGCGGAGGCTGTTGAGTCCCGTAGCGGCCGGCAAAAGCTCCATTTGCGGCAGGTCCGTAGCGGCCGGCAGAGCGGGTAGGTAGGCATGGATACTTTGGCTGAAAAGCAGATTCAGTTGGCTGTTGGCGATCTCTCTGGAGACCCCCGGCTTTCAGGCGGCCCACCACACCTAACCACCACGTCTTATCGCCCGTCAGCGGAGGAGCGCCTTCGCTTACCCGGCTGGCGTTCTGCTGTGCGTAAACGCTCAACGGTACCCAGAAATCCGGCACAACCCCGGGATTCAATCCGGAAAACTCGGCGGGTGCGACTCCAATGATCGTCAATGGCGTGCCGTTCATGGAGATGGTTTTGCCGATGGCGCCGGCTTCTCCATCCATTCGCGATTTCCAGAAGCCGTAGGAGATGATGGCGACTGGGGTGGCCGATGGATCATCGTCGGCGGCCAGGATCGTCCGCCCTAGCGCCGGCGCGACACCTAGTCCGGCAAACAGATTTCCCGAAACCCCCTGCACCACGGCGGAGGTGGAGGCCCCACCCAACCCGACATTCGCCTCCTGTTCATTGGCGGCGAACGCGAATGTATCGCTGAATACGGTGTTGTTCTTTTGTATCCGGAGGTAAGCGGGATAAGAGATCGAATAACTGGTCGCCCCTCCGGTGCGGGCGTCCTTGCTTTCGTAGCCTTCGAGGTCATCCATCAGGGGATCGATGTCCATCGACTTCATCGACCACTGCAGGAGATATAGGGAGTGCGGATCGCGCACCGGCAGGGTGCGCAGCATCAATGCGTTGATGCTACTGAAGATCGCGCTGTTGGCACCGATACCCAGCGCCAGGGACAGGATCACCAGTGCCGTAAAGCCACGGCTCTTCCGCAACATTCGCAGGCCAACCCGAACGTCTTGTAGGAATGCTCCCATCGCGCCTCCTGCCGGCTGTAGAAGTTAACGAGGCACGCCGACTGCCAATCGCGAGCTTGATTTCACACAAGGAAGCGCCCCAACGTAACTCGCGCCCCGTCCGATTTTGCGCAGAAGTCCGAAATTTGGACAAAAATAAGATAAAAAGTGAAGCACTTTGCCGTCTGAGCCGCGCCTGCAAAGGCACTATCGTGCCTGATAAATTTTCGCCTTTTCGGGAGGGGACATGAGTCTCTAAGGCAAGAAGCCTCTCCTCATGCCACTATTCGTGGGTGTACTCTATAAGAAATCTGTCACATTCTGTGTAAGGTGAACGCAGCGGAGCTGCCCCTAACGTAGGGCATTGCATGAGCGATAACCCATTCGTGCCTGGAGATGTGCAAGTCGCTCTTGGCCGGCGATATGTCGTCGGGCCAGAGGTCGCCGTTGGTGGGCAGGCCGCCGTGTTCAAGGCGACGCGGGCTGCCCGGCCGGACGGCACCGTGACGGGCGACCTGGTCGCGCTCAAGTTGCACATTTACCCTGGCCAGGACATTCGTGTCCAGCGCGAGATCGCCGCGATGGAAAAGATCTCGCATCCCAACCTGCCTCGGGTGATCGAACATGGCTATTGCGAGGTGGGAGGCCGGCGCACGTTGTACGTGGCGTGGGAATTCATTGAAGGCCAACCGCTGAGTGAGCGCCTGAAAGCCGGACGGATGCTGGAGTCGGAAGTGCTCGCGATCGGTCGCGACGTTTCTTCCGCGATCGCGGCAATCTGGTCGCGACGCATTGTTCATGGCGACATCAAGCCGTCGAACATCATCCTGCGGAATTCCGGCGGCGCAGTGCTCATCGATCTCGGCGCTGCCAGGCATCTGGAGCAAGACAATAGCCCTGCCGCACGCCGGCCCTTCGGCACCGTGGGCTACTTTTCGCCAGAGCAGGCGCGCGGGGAAAAGTCGCTGTCCTGCGCCTCCGATATTTTCTCGCTGGGCATAGTCCTGCTGCAGAGCTTGATTGGCCGGCATCCTACCGACTATCACCAGAGCCAGTTGGCACACGGCTTCCGGGCAAGCGACGTGAGATTTGGAGCCAGCACGGCCGTGCTTTGCACGCTGGACAAGATGCTGTCGGAGCGCCCAGGATTTCGTCCGATGCCGGCAGCACTCAGCAGCTACCTCCAGAGACTTCAGGACAAGATGGACGCCGAGTTCGCCGAGAGCGCTCGCATACCGCACGAAAGCTAGACCATTCCTCTAAATCCGGGGCGCCCGGAGTACGAGGTTTGTACTCAGCCGCCCGACGCTACACAATAGAGTCATGCTCCCACAATTAGTTCTCAGCGCCGCCGTCGGTCGCGCCCGCATGCGTGTCCGTTATGCCGAGACCGACAAAATGGGTGTCGTCTATAACTCGAACTACCTGATCTGGTTCGAAATCGGCCGAGTTGAGTTGATGCGTGAACTTGGCCACAGCTATCGCGAGATCGAGGAAGACGGGTACCTGTTTCCAGTGGCCGAGGTGACCTGCCGCTACAAAGGAGCGGCGGTGTATGACGACGAAATTCTCCTAGACACCTGCATCCTAAAGTTGCGCCGTTCGCTGATCCAGTTCGGGTACAAGGTTTTTCGGGAATCCGACAACAAGCTGTTGGCGACCGGAACGTCTTCGCATTTCGTGGTCGGTCGAGATATGGAACGCAAACCGCTAGCCGATAAATACATGGTTCCATTTTCACGCGCGCTGGAAGGTTAGCCCCGGGCACTCGAATTACGTGAACTTGCGTCGGCATCACTCGCCAGATTTATTTTCTCTTCGCACTGCAAGAATTCGATCCATGTTCCCTCGCATCAGCTTCACCCGCGCACGGCTTTGTTCCGAGCATTCGGCAACTGACTGCAGGCTGCGCATCCATTCGGGCAGGTCCATCTTCACCCGGAAGCCTTCAAGATAGGGTTGAATTTTCGAGTACTGAAAATACATTTCCGGGCAGGTGTCATAGACCATGGGCTCGGAGAGCGCGCCGTGGATGACGAAGGCCGACACCATGTCCCAATAGCCGTAGACCTGCAGGATGAAGCCTGAGTGCTGATTGCCGGCGCTGACTTGCGCGACCAGATCATCCGCCGACTGCGGCAGAAATTCGCCGCCGATAAAGCCGCGCGCCTGCCGCATGACGCCTTCACGACGAACTTCGTAGAGCTTCAGGATCAGCTCAGCCTGTTGAATGGGTTGCGCAGTGGAATCGGTAATGGAAGACAATTGCATGTTTTCCCCAAGATCAAGAAGTTGTGTTGCCGGCAGTGACCTTACGATATGGAGACCCGGTCAGGCAAACGCGTTCTGGTTTTCTGCGACTAGTGCCGGGTAGCAGGGAACGATTCAGCCGCGAAGCGGCGGCTATGATTTGAGCCCGGGGCGCAAGCCCCGGGAAGGCATCCCAATCGGGCATGAGCCGCGTAAGCGGCGACAAATGAGCGCGGCATCACTCAATCGTCGCTGCTCAATTTTCCGGGTGCCGACGACCGCCACGCTGTCTGCAGCGCGTCGTGCAGCGCTATAAAACCTTCGCGGAAGCGAAACAGTTTAATCGGCTTCCCGCTTTGACGGTTAATAATCACAGTCTGGAACTTGTTCCCGCGATAGCTGACGTCCTGAATCGCAATTCCGGTGATCGCGCTAAAAGGGATCGTCTGCCTCCAGCCTATATAGGTGATCACAACAGCACCAGGCGTGATCAGGAGTCGCACAGGATCACGTACAAGCGCCGCGATCAGAAAAAGCAAAATTATGAGAAACGCAAGGCGCTCGAATTGATTCAAACGGATCTCGCTAAACACGACCAGGGCACCGGCAAGGAAAACCAGCAGTCCCGCTTTGTTAATCCAGCTCCGGTGAAAGCCGGTAACAGGTTCGGGATGGAGGCGGGCTGCCGCGGTCGTGTTCTTCAGGATGAAGTCACGCAGCCCGGAGAAATTTTCGATTTGATAATCCACACGGAAGCTCCTGCTTCCGGACACGTCGCTCACTACCAGCCACTGCATGACGTCGTTCGCTCGTACCTTTCCGACCTCACTCCAGGCAAGGTGGATGGACAGCCGGCTGGATGGCAAATACCAGATACCCACCGGGCTGACCGCGACACTATAGCGAAGACGGAAAGAGTCATAAACGAACAGGGCGCCGATTGGCAAGAACACCAGACTCGCCGTCCCGACTACCCAGGAGCCTGGGTTGGGAGCGGAAAACATAGTCATTGCCAGGAACGTCAAGATGCTGAGTGTGGCGAAGAAACAGCCGCCAAGCAGCACCATCCGACGCTGGCTGCCAGGGAAGAGATGAACGGAAGCATCAGCGGGAACGGCTGGCAAGATGTCGAGCGATGGTGGTTGAGCCGGCAGACCAAGCCTCCGTCCTGAAAGGAAAGCGCCGGCAGCTATTCTTCAGTAGGCGATTCCGCGAAGCCCATTTCGCCGAGGTGGCTTTCGCCGATGTCGACGTTGGCTTCGGTGGTGTGGCCGTCGGTGCGCAGCTCGGACATCATGTCCTGAATCTCGTCGTCCGGCAGAGCGGCAGCGAGTTGCAAAAACTCCTCCAGGCGATCGGTTTCCATGACCTGCACCCAGGAGTTCGCCCCCAAGTTGTAGTTCACCTGATATTGCAGCGGCTCGGCTTTCAAGCGGAAGATGTGCAATGTTCCTGGCATGGTGTGGGTCCCCCTGCTCAGCTGAGAAGTCCGCCATCACGGCGCCGTTGCATTTTATGATTGGCGTCGCTCTCTCCGCAAGAGTCGAGCGGGCAAAAGAATAGCGGGGACCGATCCCCGCCGCGACAGACGCTACAAAAGTCTTACGATTCCATACTGGAAGCTTCCGGGAAACGAAGCTTGCACTTTGCCAGAGCCTTATTCAGCATGTCCTCGACTTCCGACTCTTCCCAGTTTTTCGACATCGCCAGCTCGCTGACCAGCAGGTAACGGGTACGTTCCAGCATTTTCTTTTCGCGGAAGCTGAGCGGCTTGTCCTGGGAGAGAAGCAGGAGGCCCTTTAGAACGACGGCAACATCAAGGAGGGAACCGGTTCGCATCTTGTCGGAATTTTCTTTGAACCGGTATTTCCAGTCGGCGTGATTTTCACACTTGCCGTCAGTCAGAAAATCCAGAATCTTCTGCACCTCGCCATTGCGCACCACCCGCCTGAGGCCGACGCTGTCCACATTGTGGAACGGCACCATGACCTTCAGACTGCTGGCTTTGATTTTGAGGAGGTAGAACCTTTCAATCTGTGAGCCGATCGTTCTGCTGCTGATTTGCTCGATGACGCCTACCCCATGATTCGGGTAAACGACCTTGTCTCCGATGCTGAAACTTTGGTTATTCATGAGGGCCGGAGATGCTGTCTCCAGAGGCTCACCCTGGAGTATGAGGGGAACAACTACACTATACCTTAGATTATACTTCGAGCCTTCCGAGATGGTCAATTGACGCGGGTCTTGATGCGCCGAATTATGCCGCCGCCGCTTTCGCAACGGGCTTCGAAGGGCGTTATGCCTGGCGTTACCTGGCGCGAACCGTCAGGGTTACCATGCAATCGCGTATAATTCCTTGATGCGTCCGGCGCACGTTCGTGAGCCGATCACGTCATTCCAGAAGTATGACTGAACACATTAAAAAGAAGCTGGCCGAGGAGATTTCGACCCTCGAACATGAGCTTAACCACGAACTGCCTAAAGAATTAAAGAAGGCGGTGGCCATGGGTGATCTCAGCGAAAACGCCGAGTATCACATGGCCAAGCAGCGGCAGGAGTTCGTGCGTGCCCGTCTGGGCCAGCTGAAACAGCGCATGGCTGACCTCTCCATGGTCAACATGTCCAACATTCCCAAGGACCGGGCGGCCATTGGTTCCACCGTGGTGGTATTCGATTCCACCAAAGGCGAGGAAATCCAGTACAAGCTGGTGACCAGCGAAGAGTCCGATGTTACACAGGGGTTAATCTCTACCAGTTCGCCCATCGGCAGCGCCTTGATGGGCAAGAAGGTAGGCGACGTTAGCGAAGTTGTAACACCGACGGGTAAACGTGAGCTTGAGGTGCTCAAGCTGACCACCATTCACGACGAAGCGTAGACGATGAGTATGACCTGGACGAGCGCAGTTGGCCGATCCTGCAAATGGCTGTTGTACAAGATTGTCCACGGCCTGGCACTAACCCGCATCTCGCCTAACGCTCTTACCTTCATCGGACTTCTGATCAACATCGTGGCCGGCATCCTCTTTGGCTACGCCCACCCCGACAATCAGCGCAGGATGTTCGTCTACGCCGGACTGGTAATTATTGGTGCCGGCATCTTCGACATGGTCGACGGCCGCGTCGCCCGCGCCACCAATCAGGTGACCATCTTCGGCGGATTTTTCGATTCCGTGATTGACCGCTATAGCGATGTAGCCATCTTCTTCGGACTGCTGGTCTACTACGCCCGCGCCAACCGTTTCTTCTATGTCGTGCTGGTGGCGCTGGTGATGGTCACTTCAATCATGATCAGCTACACCCGCGCCCGCGCTGAATCGCTGATCCCGCTTTGCAAGGTTGGCTTTATGGAGCGGCCCGAGCGCATTGTGCTGATCATTATCGGCGCGCTGTTCAACCGCATGGGGCCGGTGCTCTGGGTGATTGCCGCGCTGGGAACGATCACGGTGATCCACCGCATCCGCTATACCTACCAGGTGCTGCGCGAGATTGAGCCGCCGCCTATTCCCGTCCGTCCCGATCCGCTGAGGTTCGAAGAGATCGTCGGCTGATCTCGACGACCTCTCCATTCTCATTCGCTAATCCTAGTGGTCGTCGTGATCGTGGTCGTGATGATCGCCGACGCTGCGATAACCCCGCTGGTATCCTTCCTGGTAGGCTTGCAGCCGGTCGCCATGCCAGTCATCGGTGTTCATGTTCATGGCACGGTTATTGTGCGCGGCATTTACGCCGTTCTGGTATCCGGTCTGATAGGCGCGTTCACGCTCCGGATCCTTGGCATACTGTTCGCCCCGATCGCCGCGGTCCGCGTACTGGCTGCGAACGCTGTTGTAGCCCTCGCTGTAACCCTGCTGATAGGCATTCAAACGATCGCCATGCCAATCGTCGGTGTTGTTGTTCATGGGCCGGTTGGCGCGGGCGGCGTTCACACCGTTCTGATATCCGGTCTGGTAAGCCCGCTGATCCTCATTCACCTGCTGAGCCTGCATGAGCACCGGGCACAGCGCTACCGGTGTTATTACCAGCGCAATGCCAAAGGCGAAACCTCTGAGCTGCTTCTTTATCATTTTGGATTCTCCTGATGGCTTCGGGAATTCCCGGACAGAAAGTGACATCCTTTAACGCTCCTGATTTAGAAGGGCGATCTGCGCGAAGGGTCGCCACCAGCAGGCAAAATCGACGGCCTATTTTTTCGCGTCCGTTGCCAACGTTCCAGGTTTATCCGCATCGTTGGGCCGTTTCACGCAATCTTAGTACGGTCGCTCACGATTGCCGGGGGGCGGCAGTCGATTTCCAGCCAGGCCCACTGCGATTTATCACGCGCGGCCCGAGGATTCGCGGTATAGCGGTCGTCGGACGTTAGAATTAGGTCTGGATCTCTGCATTCACCGGCGTCACCTGATTTCAGTCTTACAGCCTCTAGTGCTTACGCCGGGGCAAGCTTGAACCTTTCAGCACCTTGGTGCGTATTACAGAGAGGCTCCAGCAGCAATTCAGCAGTCGAGAAACGGGAACGGAGCTTCCGTTCCAGGAGATGGGAAATGTTCGTTGCAACGTTGTTGAGGTCGGCGGCTCGCAAAGCGCTTTCATTGGGACTCATAGCACTGCTGGGCACGGCCGTTTGGGCGCAGGACGCCGCGCCGCAAAGTTCGCCCCCCTCCACGCCGCAGAATGCGCAGCCGAGCGCGCCTCCGCTGACGCCCATGCCGCAGGCACCCGCGCCGCAGCATAATGCGCACTTATATTCCGATCAGAACTATGCCAAGCCGATGTCGGGCTTTCCCAACTTTATTAAGCCGTACACCTCGCGCCTTGTGCCGGCGCCGAACCTGACCAACTCGGCGATGACCGACAAGCTGTTCCGCAACGGCACGATCTACCTGTCGATCAATGATGCCGTGGCAATGGCGATCGAGAACAACCTCGACATCACCTTGCAGCGGTATAACCTGTCGATCGCCGATACGGATATCCTGCTGACCAGTTCCGGCTCCCCTTCACGCGGTGTAAACGCCAGCGTGGTGCAGGGAACGCCGGGCGGCGCGATAGGCGGAACCTCCACCGGAGGAACCGGAACGACCGCGACCGGTGCCAGCGGCACCGGTGCAGGCGGAACGCAGATTGGCGCGGGCGGCGCGGGCGCCGGCGCACTCGGAATCGTCTCGTCGACTCTGGGTTCCGGACCGCCGATCGATAACTTTGATCCGGCCCTGACCGGCAACGTCCAGGGGCAACGTGCGGCGACACCGCAGCAAAGCCCAATTTTCTACGGCGTGCCGGTGCTCACACAAAATACCAACGTCTACAACTTCGGCTATACCCAGGGTTTCTCCACTGGCACGCTGCTTAGCGTGACTTTCGATAACAGCTACATCACCACCAATTCGCTGTTCCAATTAGTCAATCCGACGCTGCAACCCACCTTCAATTTCCAGTTGCGGCAACATCTCCTTCAGGGTTTCGGCTTCGATCCGAACTTGCGTTACATCCGCATCGCGCGCAACAACCGCGAGATCACCGACGTGGTTTTCCGCCAACAGATCATCACCACGGTTTCTCAGGTCGAGAACATTTATTGGGACCTGGTGACTGCGTACGAAGCGGTGAAGGTGAATGAACGCGCTCTGCAACTGGCGGACAAGGTCCTCTCCGACGACCAGGAGCAGGTGAAGATCGGCACCATGGCGCCCATCACGCTGGCGCAGGCGCAGAGTGGCGTCGCTTCAGCCAAGCAGAATCTGATCCTGTCGCAGACCAACCTGCAACTGGAGCAGCTGCTGATGAAGAACGCCATGACCAAGAACATGCAGGATCCGCTGCTGGCCGAAGCTCCTGTGATCCCGACAGACACGTTAAAGCCGGATGAGCAGTACCAGGTGCGGCCGATCCAGGACCTCATTGAAGAGGCGCTGCAAGGCCGTCCGGAAATCGCTTCGGCGCGTATCAATCTCACGAATCTTGAGATCTCGCGCAAGTCGATCCGCAACGCATTACTGCCCACGCTCGACGCCTATGCGTTCTACGGCGCGTCCAGCGTGGCCGGACCGCAAAATCCCCTGGTTCCTACCTGCCCGACAAACGAGCCCGCGTGCTATCAGCCAGGAATCATTCCGACGACCTACAACTCGGCGTTCGGCAACCTGTTCAACAGCACGGGACCTAATAAAGGCGTTGGAGTGAACCTGAACATCCCGATCCGCAATCGCGCCGCGCAGGCCAACCAGGTGCGCTCTGACCTGGAGTATCGCCAGGCGCAGGTCGCGCTCCAGCAGACGGAGAACACCATCACGCTGCAGGTGCGGCAAGCGCAGTTTGCCATGCAGCAAAACTACGCTGCGTTGCAGGCGGCGATCGCTGCCCGCGACTATGCGCGTGAAAGTCTGACGGCCGAGCAGAAGAAGTTCACCTACGGCGCGTCCACACCCACGCTGGTACTGCAGGCGTCCAGCAACCTGACGACGGCGGAATCGAATGTGCTGAACGCTGCCGCCAACTACGAAAAGTCGAAGGTGAATCTCGACTTCACCACTTCGGAAACGCTTTCCAAGCTGGGCATTGATATTGGGGATGCCGAGTCCGGCAAGGTGAAGCACTCTCCTGCGGTGAATGGCGTGGTTCCGGCCAACGCACAGAATGCTCCGGGAGCGCCCGAAGGAGAGCCGCAGCAGAACAATGTGTTGGGTCCACCGCCGGAGTCGGCCACCCAGCCGGCGACGACCCCGGAGACGCAACCGGTCACTCCACAGCAGGATCAGCCGGCACCGCCGCCGCAGCAGTAACGGTGGCCGGAGGAGATGGAACCGCCCCGGAGGGAACTCGAGGCTGGTTTCCTTTTTAGCTGTTGTCATCCTGAGCGGAGTGGAGGCGCGCAGCGTCCGAACGTAGTCGAAGGACCGCTATCCCCGCGTCGATGCAGCCCGATCCTTGAGCAATAACTCGTGGTGGAAAAACCTCAGGTCTCGAAACCCGCGAGACCTGGGGCACTCGAATTTTCACCAGCGACGTACACAACCGCCAACTGACAACTGACAACTGCTTCCTCCCAACCTTGCACTCCGCCCTGCCATCCCTCTAGACTTGTTACAGCGATGAGCAAAGTTGGACAGACACTCCGGGGATATTTCTGGTGGACCTATCCACGCGGCAGTGTCCATTACGACGCGATGGTCACGATCATCCTGGCGTTTATCTTCATTACTCCGCTCTGGGTCAACTTTCGCGACAAACCGCAGCAAAAGCCCGCGCGCCAATCCGAAGTTGTCGTGCAGCAAGTGGGCGACGGTTTTCTCTACAAAGTGGACGCCGCGACCGTGAAGACCGGCAACGACGTCGAGACTCGGGACTCTTTGTTGCGCATTATCGAGCCTATTGCCGGCTCCGTCATGATCGAGAAGTACCAGCAGGTGCGCGATGGCAAGAACAACGTTGTGGCCTATAACGTATGGGTGCACCGCTAGGAAGTTTGCAGCCGCAAGCAACTCCGAAGGCAGTTCTGGTTTCTCTCTTAGGACAATATGAAAAAGCGAATGATTGCGGTGGTTGGATGGCTTGCGTTTTGCGCGGCCGCGGCCGCGCACGCCCAGGACCTGGCGACGGTGCTGACCTCGATGGACAAGGCGGCGGGCAATTTCCATAATGCACAAGCCGATTTTGTTGCCGACCAGTATCAGAAGGTAGTCGACGACCACGATTTTCAGAAGGGAACGATTTACTTTCGCAAGCAGGGTGACAGCGTGGACATGGCTGCCGACTTTACTTCGCCGGAGAAGAAATACGTGCTGTTCTCGGAAGGACTGGTCAGCTACTACCAGCCCAAGATCAACCAGGTCACCGAGTACGACGCCGGCAAGAACAAAGCCGACTTCGAGAGCTTTCTGGTGCTGGGTTTTGGCGGCCGCGGCCATGACCTGGAAAAATCCTACGACATAAAATTTGGCGGGATGGAACAGGCGCAAGGCGTGAGCGCCGCGAAACTGGAATTGACCCCGAAGTCTCCCAAGGTGAAGAACATGTTCAACCTGATCACGCTGTGGATCGATCCTGCGCTGGGAGTGAGCGTGCAGCAGCGTTTCGATGAGCCGTCCGGGGACTATCGGCTGACCAAGTACAGCAACATCCAGGTCAATAAGAAGATCTCAAACGATGTGTTCAAGCTCAAGACCAGCGGCAAGACCAAAGTCGTGAAGCCTAACGGGTAGGATTCTCGCACTCAGCCGTCAGCACTCAGTCAAGGCAAGTGAGACCAGCGTCGTCCACCCACCGGCAGGAATTTCTCCGCTGGAACCATCAGCAGTTGGCCGAGTGCTGAATGCTTTATTTCTTCTGCCCCGGCTTCGCGTTGTCCATGTGCTGAAGGTTCTGCGGGCTTTGCTGCTGTCCCGTGTCCTTCATCTGACTGGAGTTCTTGATGAACACCACAGTCTTCCAGATATCGTCATCGCTTAACACGCCATCCCAGCCGGGCATGCCGGTAAACCGGATTCCATACTTGATCGTGTAGAACAGGTTTCCGTCGGGATCGTCAGGCGTGTGCGTCATCAACTGCGGCACCGACGGATAAAACTGCTTGCGCATGGGCGAAACCGGTTGCTTCAGGCTGCCATGACAGAAGGCGCAGTTCTTGTCGTAGGTCATGGAGCCGTCCATGACGTTGTCCATCGTGGGCTGAAAGGGATTGGATTGCTTGGGAGCATTCGCATCCGTCCAGGCATCGACCGAGCGATTCGCCGTGCGCCGTTCGAAGGTGCTCGGGGTGTTGCCGACAGCACGTACATCAAAGTGACCGGTTGTGGCGTAAAAGTAGGCGCCCCCTAATCCAATGATCAGGGTGAATAGAATACCGAGGATGAATCCGCGCATGTCTCTCCTTTGCGTCCAAGGCACTGCACTGCGGAGAATTCAATATCCTACTACGCGGGCGCAGGTGGCCCGGAGAGCTTTACAATTCGTAACCCTCGCGTAATACCCACTGCTTCGCAGGATGCCATCGCCTCGCCAGGAGAAAGCCGGGCCGCCCGTATCGCTGAAGTGATACGACCACGAGATCGGGGTGGATCGTTTCGACTAGCGATAACGCGGGATGCCGCCCTGGCCGAGCCCGGAGGCCGGGAAGCCGAGTGGTAAGATCAACCTCTTCGGCGTAACCACTCACAAGGAAAGATCTCGTGCGATACGACTCCGCCAAGCTGTTGCTGACTGTGGATCTGATCGGAACGTTTGTGTTTGCAGTGGAGGGGCGACGGCCGCTATTCAAGGCGAGCTGGACCTGCTGGGATTGATGGTGCTGTCGTTTGCGACAGCCTTAGCCGGCGGTATCATCCGAGACCTACTGATCGGCGCCATCCCTCCCGGCGCCATCCGCGACTGGCGCTATCCGGCTGTGGCTTTTCTGGCGGGTGCAACCGTTTTCCTGTGGCATAACTACGTCAGCCGCGTGCCCCAATCGTTTCTGGTAGTCGTCGATGCAGCCGGGTTATCGCTGTTCGCGGTCGCCGGAGCGGCCAAGGCACTGGATTACGGCATTCATCCCTTTCTGGCGATCCTGATGGGTGGCATTACCGGGGTGGGCGGCGGGACCGTGCGCGATCTGTTGCTGGCGCGCGTCCCGACGGTGTTGCGCTCCGACATTTATGCCGTGGCGGCACTGGCCGGAGCGGCCGTCATGGTCGCCGGTCTGAGCGCCGGACTGGCGCCAACCCTGATGACGTTTGCCGGCGCGATCACCTGTTTCGTTCTGCGCCTGGTCGCGGTCTGGCGCCACTGGAACCTGCCCCGGGTAGTGCATCCCTGAGGAGGGACGTTAAACAGAGTTGGAGTTATCCTGCCCTCGCCTCCGACGATTGCTTCTCAATCACGCTGACGGTCAACGCGCCGCAGGGATGGAGGAAGGACAGTTGTTGGATCACGGTTCCCTGAGAGACGGTGAACTCGAAATCGAGTCCCATGGCGACCGCGGGCAGCGACAGCCGCGAGGTCGGCGCGTACAGCGCTTTTACGCTGCCGCCGGCCATGTTGGCGAGTTCGCCGGCCGCATCGCGAATGTCCTGAGGAGAAAGATCGGCGGGTTCCAAACCTACCAGGTTGGCACACGCCTGCCGCGCCAGATCCAGGTCGATGTCGAGACGCACTGCGCCCTGCCAGTCACCCACGATCTGCACCGCGGAGACTACATAGCCGGAGCGGGTATGAAAATCGACGATGGTTGGGCTTGCGTCAAGTTGCATTCCCGCCATTGATCCGAAAATCTCGTCCACTACCGATACCAGGTCAGCATTGCAGATTTCACAGATCATGAACTCACCGGTCCTTTAGCTTGTAACAAACGTAATTTCCTGCCTGCACGGTGGCGAATTCGTCATCCAGATTCAACGTGGTCTCCGCACAGCCGAGAAACAGGAAGCCGTCCGGGCGTAATACTCTGCGCACGCGGGCGAGAATCGCTTTGCGGGTCTCGATGTCGAAATAGATCAGCACATTGCGCAGGAAAATAATGTCAGCGGGAGGAACCACCTCGTTCCAGGGCTCGGCAAGATTCAGCGAGCGTAGCGTCACCATGGAGAGGATCTCCGGCTGCAATTGCCAATGCAGGCCATGCTGCTTGAAGTAACGGGTCAGCAGCTTCGTGGGCAGACCGCGGTTGACTTCCATCTGGCGGTAGAGCCCGCCGCGCGCTCGCTCCAGAACCGCGGTGCTGAAGTCGGTACCCAGGATGGAGAAGTTCCAGCCCGGCAGATTAAACCCTTCGCGCAGCGCCATGGCGATGCTGTAGGCCTCCTGGCCGCTGGAAGACGCCGCACTCCAGATGGCGAGAGTGCGCTGCTGCGCCCGCCGCTTGATCATCTCCGGGAGGATGGTTCCGGTCAGTGCGGCAAAACAATTCGCGTCGCGGAAGAACCAGGTCTCGTTGTTGGTCATGGCATCGAGCACCTTGCGATGCGGACCACTAAAGCTCTGCCGCCGCAGCAGCGACAGCAACTCCTGTACCGAGGAGCAGTCCTGCTCCTTGAGCAGCGGCGCCAGCCGCGTCTCCGCCAGGTACTCTTTGCCGGCATCCAGAACGATGGCAGTGTGGTTCTTGACCAGCGTACGCAGATAATCGAACTCGACTGTGGCCAGGCTCACCGCGCCACCGCCACGGGCCGAAACGAACCGCTGAACAAGCGGCGGGCCGCCACCCGTTCGACCAGGTATGGGCCGATCTCCGAGATCGGCCGCACGGCGTCGGCGAGTTCTCCGCGGGCAACGAAGCCCGGCATACCCCAAACTACCGAGGTCGCTTCGTCCTGGACAACGATCTCGGAGCCCGCCGCCGACAACTGCTGGCATCCCCGCAGCCCGTCCTGTCCCATGCCGGTCAGCACCACGGCGAGCGCGCGACTGGCGAAGACTTGCGCTACCGAGCGAAACAGAACATCCACCGACGGCCGGCAGGAGTTTTCCGGAGCGTCCTCGGTAATCCTGATCTCCGTTTGCTGCTGAACGCGTTCCACAAGCATGTGGTGCCCGCCGGGCGCGATCCAGATTTTTCCCGGCTGTACCACCGTGCCCTGCTCCGCTTCCTCAACCGGCAGATGGCAAAGACCGCTCAGCCGCTGTGCCAGAAAGCGGGTAAACGCCGGCGGCATGTGCTGCACAATCAGGACTGGCGCGGGAAAGTCGGAGGGGAAGTTGGGCAGCAGCTGCGCCAGCGCGTTCGGGCCTCCGGTCGAGCACCCAA
This sequence comes from uncultured Acidobacteriaceae bacterium, assembly GCA_963698845.1. Taxonomy (GTDB): domain Bacteria; phylum Acidobacteriota; class Terriglobia; order Terriglobales; family Acidobacteriaceae; genus Bog-257. The sequence continues at coordinate 601,250 of CAVOSH010000001.1, read as the reverse complement.
TGGCCAGCACGCGCACCGGCTCCGCTGTGAGCTTGTGCTGCAAAGTCCGCCGGGGGAAACGAGCGACCTGGGCAGGCAGGGGAGGGGCGGCGGCCACTCTGCAGCAGAGGGCTTTGATCTTCGGCACCAAAGCCTGGCGAATGCTCTCCCGGGCGCTGTCATAGTTGCCGGCTCCGGCCGGCTTGGCCACGTAGTCGCTGGCTCCTGCGGCCAGCGCTTCGATGGTGGCCTCGGCCCCCCGGTTGGTCAAAGTGCTGAACATGATGACGGGCAACCGGTGGCCGGCAGCCCGAAGTGCTTTCAACGTGCACAGGCCGTTCATCACCGGCATCTCGATGTCGAGCGTCATGACATCCGGCGTCAACTGGTTGAGCAGCGCCAGAGCGATCTGTCCGTTAGCGGCGTAGCCGGCAACGTCCAGCTCGGGATCGGAGGAGATCACCTCCGCCAGCAGACGGCGCATCACCACCGAGTCGTCGACCACCAGCACGCGAGTTTTCCGCGCAGCTTCGCTCATAGCCCCAACAGTTCCAGCTTGTCCATCACCACGTCGGGCGTGAACGGCTTCATAATGTATTCATTGGCGCCGGCGGAGAGGGCCTCGCTCATCTGCCCGGTACCGGTTTCCGTGGTCACCATCAGGATCTGCGTCGCGGCATATTGCGGCAGCCGACGGATGTGTTGCAGTAGTTCCAGGCCATTCATCCCGGGCATGTTCCAATCGATCAGGATCAGCTCCACGTTTCCGCTGCTGCCCAGCACCTGCAGCGCATCCAGCCCATCTTTGGCCTGCAGAATCTCGAAACCTCTCCGCTTCAGCGTCATGCCCAGGATTGCACGCATCGCGGATGAATCGTCCACCACCAGGGCACGCATCGATACTCCTCTCGTCATGGCCGCCACCGCGGCGGCTGCAGGAACCCTCCCGCAGCCACCATCGGCGATCTTCGATCAGTACTTAAATTGCGCGATCAGGCCCTGCAACTCGCCGGCCATGCGCTCCAGCGACTGCGCCGATTTCTGGGTATCGGTGGCGCCGGCGGTGGTGCTGTGCGCCGCCTCCGCCACCCCGGTAATGTTCTTGGTAATTTCGGAGCTGCCCCGCGCCGCTTCGGCGAGATTGCGGCTGATCTCGTTGGTGGTCGCGCTCTGCTCCTCGACCGCGCTGGCAATCGTGTTCTGGATATCGTTGATCTGCACGATCACACTGCCGATCTGTCCAATCGCCTCCACCGCTCCCTTGGTGTCGGTCTGGATGGCCTCGATCTTCCGGCTGATGTCCTCGGTGGCCTTGGCCGTCTCCTTGGCCAGATCCTTCACTTCGTTGGCTACCACCGCGAAGCCCTTGCCCGCCTCGCCGGCACGAGCGGCTTCGATGGTGGCATTTAAGGCCAGCAGGTTGGTCTGCTGGGCAATCGAGGTAATGACCTTGATCACCTGGCCGATCTCGGCGCTGCTCTGGCCCAGCTTGCCGATGGTTTCGTTCGTCGCCTCAGCCGACTTCACCGCCGTGGTCGCTACGCGGGTGGCGTCGGCGGTGTTCTTGGCGATCTCTTTAATGCTGGCGCCCATCTCATCGGCTCCGGTGGCCACCGTCTGCACGTTGTTGGCAACCTGTTCGGAGGCAGCCGAAACCACGTTGGCCTGAGTGGCCGTCTCATCGGCGCTGGCGCTCATCTGCTGGCTGACCCGGTTGAGTTCCTCGGCTGAGGAAACCAGGGAGGCGGCGTTGGCTCCAATCTGCTGCATGGCCTCGCGCACCTGTTTGGCCGTAGCGTTGACCGCCATGCGCAACCGGCCAAAGTCGCCGGCGTATTCTGTAGCCACCTCCACCGTCAGGTCGCCTCCGGCCAGCTTGTCCAGGGTCTGGGCGACATCCTGCAGCGGTCCGATGACCGCATCCAGCGTGGCATTTACGCCTTCGACGATCTTGCGGAAGTCGCCGCCGTGCTTGCCGGCATCGGCGCGGGTAGACAACTTGCCTGCCACCGCGGCCTGGACCAGCAGATTCGCGTCGCCGACCAGAGCATTCACCGCGTCGATGCAGGTGTTCAGGTTGTTCTTGATGGTGTTGAAGTCGCCGTTGTAGTTGTCGGTAATGCGCGGTGGGACGTTCCCTTTGCTGATCTTGTCGACGTAGTCGGCCGCCACGTTCAGCGGCCCGATGACGGCGTCTAAAGTTGTGTTGACGCCTTCCACCATCTTGCGGAAGTCGCCGCCGTGCTTGCCGGCATCGGCGCGGGTAGACAACTTGCCTGCCACGGCGGCCTCGACCAGCAGGTTCGCGTCGCCGACCAGAGCATTCACCGCGTCGATGCAGGTGTTCAGGTTGTTCTTGATGGTGTTGAAGTCGCCGTTGTAGTTGTCGGTAATGCGGGGTGGGACGTTCCCTTTGCTGATCTTGTCGACGTAATCGGCAGCCACATTCAACGGCCCGATGACCGCGTCCAGTGTGCTGTTGACGCCTTCCACGATTTTGCGGAAGTCGCCGCCGTGTTTGCCGGCGTCGGCGCGGGTGGACAGCTTGCCTGCTACGGCGGCCTCGGCCAGCAGATTCGCGTCGCCGACCAGAGCATTCACCGCGTCGATGCAGGTGTTCAGGTTGTTCTTGATGGTGTTGAAGTCGCCGTTGTAGTTGTCGCTGATGCGTGCCGGAATATTCCCTTTGCTGATCTTGTCGACGTAGTCGGCAGCCACGTTCAGCGGCCCGATGACGGCGTCTAAAGTTGTGTTGACGCCTTCCACGATCTTGCGGAAGTCGCCGCCGTGCTTGCCGGCATCGGCGCGGGTGGACAGCTTGCCTGCTACGGCGGCCTCGGCCAGCAGATTCGCGTCGCGGACCAGGGCATTCACCGCGTCGATGCAGGTATTCAGGTTGTTCTTGATGGTGTTGAAGTCGCCGTTGTAGTTGTCGGTGATGCGTGCCGGAATATTCCCTTTGCTGATCTTGTCGACGTAATCGGCAGCCACGTTCAACGGTCCGATCACGGCGTCTAAAGTTGTGTTTACGCCTTCCACGATCTTGCGGAAGTCGCCGCCGTGCTTGCCGGCGTCGGCGCGGGTGGACAGCTTGCCTGCCACCGCGGCCTCGGCCAGCAGGTTCGCGTCGCCGACCAGAGCATTCACCGCGTCGATGCAGGTATTCAGGTTGTTCTTGATGGTGTTGAAGTCGCCGTTGTAGTTGTCGCTGATGCGTGCCGGAATATTCCCTTTGCTGATCTTGTCGACGTAATCGCCCGCCACGCTTAACGGGCCGATGACCGCATCCAGCGTGGCATTGAGTCCTTCCACTACCTTGCGGTATTCGCCCTTATGCCGGGAAACGTCGGCGCGGGTCTGCAGTTGTCCCGCCACCGCGGCCCGAGCCAGCATCTCGGCATCGGTCACCAGGGCTGCGACGGCCTGCATGGTCTGCACCAGGGAAGGCACCAGGGTGTCGTTTTCGGAACGCTTGCTGATCTTGGTCATCTCTTCGAGATCCTGAGCGAAGGCCCCGCTGGCGATATCGTTCAGAATGCGGGTGGCGTTCCGCACCCGGTCCTGCGCCTCGTTGGTGGAAGCACACAGCTCGGCGAAGATGCCGACGAAGTGCTCGGACGCTCTCTGGGTCAGATCGTTCTTGGCCATGCGCCGCAACACCAAGGCGACTTCCTGGACAGGCAGCGCGATGGCGTCCAGCATCCGGTTCAGCCGCTCGACACACTCCCGGTTTCGCGGATCGAACTTCTCCACCGCGATGCGCTGGTTCAGGTTCCCGGCGGAGACGGCTTCGGCAAGCCGTTCGACTTCGTCGGAAAGAGCGGCAAAGCCGGTTGCGGGTACTCCCAGCTGGACGACCCCGGTAACGCTTCCGTCCGCTCCAAAGCGAGGCGCGGCCGTGATCATGAGAGCGATATCGCTGCCATGCACCGCGGAGCGGGCGATTCCTTCCTGCACGGCTCCGGTCTGGATGGCTCGCGCCGCCGCACACTTGCCTTCATGACAATCCGGATTGTCAAAATACTCCCACAGCTTATGCCCGAGACATTCCTGCCGGGTCTTTCGGATGGTGCGCGCCGCTTCCCGGTTGAGATCGATAATGGTGTGCTCGCGGTCCATCACCACTACAATTCCCGGAACCAGGTCGAACAGCTCCGCATGGTTCTTGCTGGGGGCGCTGGGGCCGGTCTTCCGCGGCCGCAAAGGGGGAAGCGCGGCGAAGTCCTTGGGTGGAGGAACTGGGGTATGTGCCTGTGACATGGAATCTCCTTTGAACTGCGAATGCCTGGTCGGCGCTTACGCCGCGTGAGTACCCATGACCTTCATGGTCTTTTCGGTGTCGAGCAGAAGCAGCAACTGCTCCTTGAGCTTGTAAACGCCGCGAATGAACTCGCGGCCGCGGGCGTGCAAGGTGTCGGGAGCGCCCTCGAAGGACTGCTCATCGACCTCCACCACATCCCCAATCTCGTCGACCAGCAAGCTGATAGGGCCATCGTCGCGGCGAATCACCACATTCATCGGAAGCTGGTCGCCGGCCCGGGCCGGCAGGTCGAGTTGATGACGCAGGTCGATGGCGGTGACAATCTGCCCGCGCAGATTGATCAGCCCGGCAATCACCGATGGCGACAGTGGGATCCTGGTCATTTCCTGGTAGCGGATTACCTCCTGAACCTTTTCGACCTCAACCCCGAATAACAGCTCCTGCAGATAGAACGTGCACAGTTGCCGAGGCTGATTCATACCTGCGCCCCCTTCGCGCACTCCAGATGCTGCGCCGCCAGCAAGGCAGGCACATCCAACAGGTCGGTCACCCGTTGCAGAATGACGGCCGCGCCCTTCAGCTTCTCGGCTTCACCGATCTGCTGGACGGCAGCTGACTGTTCGGCGATATCCAGAATCTCGTCGACCACCAGCCCGATGTTCTGACCTTGTCTGGAAGTCACCACCACCTGCAGCAACTCCCCGGCAGTCGAACCGTCGTAGCCCAGAGCATCGCTCAGCCGAAGCAGCGGCATGATCTGGTCGCGATACTGGATCACCTCGTGTCCGGCGAAGCGCTCGACCTGCGAGAGGTTGAATTCCTCGAGCCTGGAAACCAGCGAGAGGGGAACGGCCATCCTCCCGGATTTGCCCAGCCGGAACAGCAGCCAGGACTCTCTGGCGGCGTCTCCGTCTCCGGCTTTGCTGGTCTGCTGCGCGGCGCTCTGTTCGTGCTGCTGGCTGACCACGTGGGTCATCTGCGCCAGCCCCAGCACATCCAGGATGAGTGCCACGCGTCCGTCGCCCATGATGGTGGCGCCGGCAAAACACGACACCGACTTCAATTGTTTCGACAGCGGCTTGACCACGATCTCTTCGGTGTCATTGATCTCGTCGACCACCAGCCCGAACTGCCGGTCGCCCGCCTGCAGCACCACGATGTTCACCGAATCGTCGTTCGGCTTGGAGGCCAGTTGCAGCTCGCGGTTGAGATAGACCAGCGGCAGCAGGTTGCCGCGCAGGCGGTAGACCGCCGCGCCGTGCACGTTTTCCATGCCCTGGGCCGCCTGTTCTCCCTCGCAGCGCACCAGCTCGATCAGGCTGACCTGCGGAATGGCGAAACGCTCGGCTCCGCTGGTGACGATGAGGGCAGGAATAATGGCCAGCGTAAGCGGGATTTTGATCTTCAGCAGCGTACCCTTATCCCGGACGCTCTGCAGATCGATGGTGCCGCCGATCTTTTCGATGTTGGTCTTGACCACATCCATGCCGACGCCGCGTCCGGAAATGCTGCTGACCTGTTCGGCAGTGGAGAGGCCTGGAGTGAAGGCCAGGTTCAGCAGTTCGCGCTCGCCCATGCGCGCCGCCTGTTCGGCGCTGATCAATCCTTTGGCGATGGCCTTGGCTTTCAGCTTGTCGACATCGATTCCGCGGCCATCGTCGGAAACCTCGATGTTCACCTGTCCGCCTTCGTGAAAGGCCCGCAGCAGCAGATGCCCTGGCGCCGGCTTAGCGCTCAAGACGCGCTGTTCGGGCATTTCGATTCCGTGGTCAATGGAGTTGCGGACAATATGAGTAAGCGGGTCTTTGATCGCTTCAATGATGGTCTTATCCAGCTCGGTGTCGGCGCCCTCCATCAGCACCTCAACCTGTTTGCCGCACCCCACCGCCATGTCGCGAACTACGCGGGGAAGCTTGCTCCAGACGTTGCCGATGGGCTGCATGCGGGTCTTCATTACGCCTTCCTGCAGCTCGGTGGTGATGAGGTTCAGCCGCTGGGCCGCGCTCAGAAAGTTGCTGTCCTCCTGCGCGTCGGTAAATTGCAGCACCTGGTTGCGCGCCAGCACCAGCTCGCCCACCAGGTTCATCACCTTGTCCAGCAGGGCTACATCCACGCGGATGGTGTTGCTGGCCAGCTCATGAAAGTCGCTCTGTACCTTCAGGCCTTCGGCCACGGCTTCGGCATCGGTCGCTTCCCGAGCCACCAGGATTTCTCCCAGCAGCCGGGGATCGCCCTGGCCCTGGGACTGTACCGCGCTGTGGACATCCGCCGGATCGCAGCTCTGCGCGTTGACCAGGATCTCGCCCAGCCTCGGCGGAGCGCCGCCCGGCGGATGGGCTGCAGCAGGCTGGGTTGCCGTCGCGGCTGCAGGTTGCAGCAGCGACTTCAGACGTTCCAGCACGCCGCCGAAATCGTCGTCGCCTTCGTTGCCGGCCGTCGCAATATTCTCCAGCATGCGGCGCAGCGAGTCAGCCATGGCGAGCAGTACCGTGGCGATCTCCGGCGACAGCACCAGAGCGCCGTCGCGCATGCGGCTCAGCACGCTTTCGCCTACATGGGAAATCGAAACCAGCTTTTCAAATCCCAGCACTCCGCCGGTGCCCTTGATGGTGTGGACGGCGCGGAAAATGCTGTCCAGCAGCTCGCGCGAAGTTTTGTCTTTCTCCAGAGCGATCAGGTCGCGATCGAAGCGGTCGAGACCCTCATTGCTCTCCACCAGAAACTCCTGGATGACCTCGGCCATCTCACTGAGCAGATCGTTGGCAATATCAGCAGGGGGGCTCGACTGCATGGAATTATTTCCTCCACCGGCTCTTACATCGGCGAGCAGCAGAATTTCTATAAGCAAATCGGTGACCAAGCTGGATTGGCGGCAGGGTGGCGTCTCCGGAATGCTGCTCAGCAGGCAGGCAAATGCCACAAACAGCAGGCAAAGCGTCTGCGTTTAGACGGCTTCTCTTGCTTGCGCGGCGTCTGGAAAGGTTAAGAGCTGCTAATGCGGGCAATCTTTGTTGACCGGGTGGAGTTCTAGGTAATTCGTTGTTGGAGAAGCGGTGCTGGAGGGAATCCTGCGTAGCGGAGGGATCGGTTTCATGACAACCCACGATTTGGCGCTCGCCGATTTGGTCACGCTCAACATCGGCCGCCTCAGGAATGTTCACTTCGAGGAGCATTACGAGAATGGTGAAATGCGCTTTGACTACAAAATGCGCCCGGGCGTGCTGACACATACCAACGGCATGAACGTGATCGCGGCTTTGGGGTTATCAGACCTGCTGAGGTGAGCTACTTTCGCGGGCGTGCCAAGGTTGTCATGAGCCTGTCACCAGTACTTGCGGGCGGCCAACGCCTCGGATCCGTTGACTACCTGCCATGCCACCCCTAAGATGGAGCAACCGCTCCCTCCGAACCGCGACAAGCAATGATCGGCGAGACCATCTCACACTACCGCATTGTTGAAAAGCTCGGTGGCGGAGGGATGGGTGTTGTCTACAAAGCCGAAGACATCAACCTGCACCGCTTTGTGGCCTTGAAGTTCCTGCCCGCCGATGTTGCCACCGATCCGCAAGCCTTGGCACGGTTTCAGCGGGAAGCGCAGGCCGCATCAGCGCTCAACCATCCCAACATCTGCACGATCTACGAGATTGGCGACGACAATGGCCGCCCATTCATTGCCATGGAATTTCTGGATGGTCTGACGCTGGGCCATCGCATTGCGGGGCGAGCTCTGGAAATGGAAGTTCTGCTGCCCATTGCGATCGATATAGCCGATGCCCTGGACGCAGCCCACGCAGCCGGGATTGTTCATCGCGACATCAAGCCCGCAAACATCTTCATGACCGGTCGAGGTCACGCCAAGATTCTGGATTTCGGTCTGGCCAAGGTCAGTGCAGGCCGGGTCGGCGCCGGGGTGACAGCACAGGAAACCGCGCTCAGCGAGGATCACCTGACCAGTCCGGGAACCATGGTGGGCACCGTGGCTTACATGTCTCCGGAACAAGTGCGAGCGCGCGAGTTGGATAACCGCACCGACCTGTTCTCCTTTGGCGCGGTCTTGTACGAAATGGCAACCGGCGCTCTCCCTTTTCGTGGCGAGAGCTCGGCCATGATTTGCGAGGCGATCGTGAACCGCGCTCCGCTGCCGGCGATTCGCTTGAATCCCGATGTGCCGCCCGAGCTGGAACATATCATCGATAAGGCGCTGGAGAAGGACCGCACTCTACGCTACCAGCGGGCTGCGGAGATGCTGACGGACCTGCGCCGTCTGCTGCGGGACAGCAGTTCGGGACGCGCATCTACACCGGCGGTTTCCAATGCGGCCGAACCGAAAGCTCCTGACTCGCAAAATTTGGTATCAGGCGCTCTGCATCACGCCAGCAGCAAACGGTGGTACGTGATCAGCGCTGCGGTGCTGCTGATCGCGGCGGCATTGCCATTTTTTTTCCTGCATCGGACCGCTCCGTCCGTCACGACACCGGCGACGCTGGCAACCCAGCAGTGGGAGCAGCTCACGTTCTTTACTGACTCCGCTGTCTACCCGTCGTTGTCTCCGGACGGACGCATGCTGACTTTCATCCGCGGCGACAACGCTTTCTTCGGCAAGGGGCAGGTCTATGTGAAGCTGCTGCCCGATGGCGATCCGGCGCAGCTTACGCACGATGACCTTGAGAAGCTGAGCCCCGTGTTCTCGCCGGACGGTTCGCGCATTGCCTACGGCACCGCCGAACCCTGGAATAGTTGGATTGTTCCGGTCATCGGTGGTGAGCCTCACCTGTTTTTGCCGAACTCTTCTTCGCTGACTTGGATTGATGGCGGCAAGCGGCTGCTCTTCAGCGAAATCGCAGAGGGGTCCCACATGGTAGTGGTGACCGCCGCTGAGAGCCGCGGGGACAGCCGGCTGGTGTACGCGCCGCCAGGCGAGCGCAGCATGGTTCACCATGCGTATCTCTCCCCCGACGGTCGCTGGGTGCTGATCGTCGAGATGGACAATCACGGCGACCTTCTTCCGTGCCGCGTCGTGCCTTTTGACGGCAGCAACCATGGCCAGCAAGTGGGACCTCCGGGAGCGCTTTGCAACGATGGGGCATGGTCTCCGGACGGCAAGCAGCTTTATGTATCGGCGTGGACCGATGACTTCCATCTGTGGAGGCAGACGCTTCCCAACGGCAAGCCGGAACAGATTACCTTCGGACCAACGTCGCAGGTTGGGATCGCAATGGCCGGAGATGGCAAATCGCTGATCACCGCCGTTGGCTCCCAGGACAATGCGGTCTGGCTGCACGACAAAGATGGAGACCGCCAGATTTCTTCCGAAGGCAGCGCCGAGACACCGTCATTCTCCGCCGACGGTGGCAGCTTGTACTTCCTGATGATCAACGGACAGAACCACAACAACGAACTGTGGCGCCGGGATCTGAGCAACGGCCAGCAGGAGAAGATTCTTCCCGTCTCCATCGACACCTATTCGGTCTCGCACGATGGAAAAATGGTGGCCTTCGCGGTAAAAGACCAGGGCCAACGCGGAACACTATGGGTTGCTCCGACCGACCGCAGCTCTGCCCCGGAGAAGCTATCGTCAGGGAGCAATGACGACTCGCCATTTTTCCTGCCGAACGGCGACATTGTCTTTCGCGCGGTCGAAGGAACGCAGAATTTTCTTTATCGCATCAAGCCCAATGGCAGCGGCCGCGAGAAGATTTTTGACGGTTCCATGTTTGATCTGCTCTCGGTCTCGCCCGATGGCCGATGGGTGATTGCCACGTCCGCTCCGGCCGACGTCAAAAACGCCTTTGCGACCAGGGCCATCCCCGTCAATGGCGGAGCGTCGTTTCCTCTGTGCGAGGGCTACTGCGAGTTGAACTGGGACCGTTCAGGCAAGTTTGTCTTCCTTCATTTCTTCTCGCTTCACGACGGGACCTACATCCTGCCCATGAATCGTGATACCGGACTGCCTAAGATTCCCCCAGAAGGCTTCACGAATGTTGAAGATTTCAAGAAATCGAAACCCGTGGGCGTTGTGCCCGGGTTCGTCCAGTCAGCCGTAAACCAAACTACCTACGCCTACGTGCGTAGCAACACCCGCCGCAATTTGTTCAGGATCCCGCTGCCTTAACATAAAAGAGCGAACCGTTACAGCGCGGCCACGCGCCTTTGAATCACCAGAAAGTACAGCGCCATGAAGATCAGCAACACGCCGTTGATGCTCAAAATCAAAGGCGCTGAGAATATTGGGACCAGCCATCCCGACAGCAGGTTTCCCATCGGCATGCCGCCGCGGAAGGCGCAGTTATAGACGCTCATCACCCGGCCGCGCATTTCGTTGGTCGTGATCAACTGCACCAGCGAGGTCACCATCGCAAACACTGACATCATGGACGCGCCCACGATAACCAGCATGCCGTAGCTCAGGGGCAGAGTCTTCGAGAGCGCGAAGCCGGCAATCGCGGCACCCAGGCAGATCAGACCGATGACGGCAAACCGGCCCTTGCGGCGAATGTTGCCCAGGCCCGCAACCATCAACGAGCCGCAAATGGAGCCGATTCCCATCGCCGACAGCAAATTGCCGTAGGTCTCCGGACCGCGATGGAAGATATCTTTGACGAACACCGGGATATAGGTCCGCATGGGCATGGCCAGCGCCGTCATGCAAAACGCCAGCACGATAAGCGCTTCCATGGAAGCCTGCTTGCGAACGAACTTGATACCTTCCTTCAGGCTGCTGAACATCGAGTCCGTCGTGGGCACGGGCTGAAAGCGCGCACGAATCAGTCAACAGCGTGACGATCGGCGCGAGGAACGAAAGCGCGTTCAGCCCGAAGCACCACTTCTCGCCGAGTTTGGCCAACGCCTGCCCGGCCAGCGCCGGACCGACCGTTACAGCCAGGTTGAACTGAATGGAATTCAGCGCGATCGCGTTCGGCATATCTTCGCGATCGACCAGCGTCGGAATGAGCGCGGAATATGCCGGACCACCGAAAGCCTGCGCCAGTCCGGATACGAACGACAGGCAAAGGATCGGCCACACGTGGGTCAAGCCCGATGCGCCACCAGGAAGGTCAGCGTCGCAGCGCTCGCCATCTGAATGTACTGCGAGGCAAGCAGCACCTTGCGGCGTTCGACGCGGTCGGCCACCACTCCGCCGATCAGCGAAAAAAGAAATATCGGGATGCCGCCGAGAAACTGGTCCAGCGCCAGCAGGAACGCCGAATGGCTGAGGCGGTAGATCAGCCAGCCCTGCGCCACAATCTGCATCCAGGTGCCAATGCTGGACGTGCACGCCCCGACCCACATCAGCCGGAAATCACGGTAATGGAATGCCTTGAAGATGCGACGAAGGGCCGAGGTTCGCGCAGGGGTCGAAGTTTGCATGGGCTCCGTCAGGTGCTATGGCTCGAGTTCTATCTTCGCACGGGAATTGGATGGCGGAGCGAGCCTCAACGCTCCAACCTTCTCACAGCCTGTGGAATTCCGTGTCATCACAAATAATTCGGACATTCCCGGTGGACCGTCGTTTCCATCGGCAGGTTTGCTGAAGAAAACGGCCGCCCGTCACTGCATAGCAGCTTTAAGACAGGCATGTCATAATGACGCTCACGGGATGGCACTCACCTCCGGCACAAAACTTGGGCCCTACGAAATCCAGTCGCCCCTGGGCGCAGGCGGCATGGGTGAGGTCTATCGCGCGCGCGACACCCGGCTTGAACGCACTGTCGCGGTAAAAATTCTTCCCTCTCATCTATCGGAGAACCCGGAAGCCCGGCAGCGCTTCGATCAGGAAGCGCGCACCATCTCCTCGGTCAATCATCCCAACATCTGCACGCTCTACGACGTCGGCCACCAGGACGGCACCGACTATCTGGTCATGGAGTATCTGGAAGGCGAGACCCTGGCCGATCGCTTGCGCAAAGGGCCTCTGCCCATCGACCAGGTCCTGCGCTACGGCGTCGACATCTGTGAAGGACTGGAAAAGGCGCATCGCTGCGGTGTGGTCCATCGCGATCTGAAGCCCGGCAACATCATGCTGACCAAGGTCGGCGCCAAGCTGATGGATTTCGGACTGGCGAAGACCTCGGTAGCGAGTGCAGCGTCCGCTTCGAACATGTCGTTGACCGTCAGCACCCCGCCGGCAGCCATCCCCTCACCGCGCAGGGCACCGTGGTTGGAACTTTCCAGTACATGGCGCCCGAGCAGGTTGAAGGCAAGCCTGCCGACGCGCGCTCCGACATCTTCGCGCTCGGCGCTTTGCTGTACGAGATGACCACCGGCAAGCGCGCCTTTGAGGGCAAAACCCCAGCCAGCGCGATGGCTGCGGTACTGGAGCGCGATCCGCCGTCCATCACTTCGATCCAGCCTATGACACCGCCGGCCTTCGAGCGGCTGGTAAAGATCTGCCTGGCCAAGGATCCCGACGAGCGCTGGCAGACGGCGCACGACGTCAAACTGCAGCTCAGGCACATCATCGAAGGCGGATCGCAGATCACCTCGTCAGCGGTCGTGGTTACCCCACGCAAACGCGCCAGCTCGCTGCCCTGGATCATCAGCGCCGCCCTCATGGCCGTTACCGCGGCGGTAGCGATTTTCTTTGTCTATCAGGCGAGCCAGAAAGAGCTGCCGGTATTGCGCGTCGAGATCAATCCTCCTGACAAGACGCAGTTCAATCTGTCGGGCGACCATGGCGGTCCCGCGGCGATCTCGCCCGACGGGCATTACCTTGTGTTCTCCGCCAACGGGGCGAACGGCACGCAACTTTACCTGCGCGCGCTCGATTCCACTTCGGCGAAGCCGCTGCCTGAGACCGAAGGCGCGATGTTCCCCTTCTGGTCGCCCGACAGTCACTCCATAGCTTTCTTCACCGATGACAAGCTGAAGCGCATCGAGGCCGCCGGGGGCTCGGCGGTCACGATATGCGAATCGGCATTGGGGCGCGGCGGCTCCTGGAACCAGGATGGAACCATCATCGCGGCCCTCTCTTACAACACCGGCATCTCGCGAGTGCCGGCAAGCGGCGGCACGCCTACTCCGGTAACCAACGTCGATTACGACACCTACTCTTCGCACCGCTGGCCCTGGTTCCTGCCCGACGGCAAACACTTTCTCTACATCGCGATCAAACACAACGCTCCGACCAGCCCGGACACCGCCGTTTTCATGGGATCGCTGGATGGCAAGGAAAGCCGGCTGGTGCTGCACACCTTGTCGAACGCCATCTTCGTCTCCGGACGCTTGCTCTTTCAGCGCGAGAACTCCCTGGTGACGCAGGCTTTTGATCCCTCCAGTGGAAAGCTCTCCGGCGACCTGCAGACCATGAGCGAGAACGTGCAGTTCGACTCCGGCCTGTGGCGCATGAACCTCAGCACCTCCAACGACGGCATCATGGTGTATGCCTCGGGCACGTCCAACGGAAACGAGATCCTTACCTGGTACGACCGCAGCGGCAAGAAACTGGGCACGGTCGGCGAGCAGTCAGAATATTTCGATGTCGACCTGTCGCCTGACGAAAAGCAGTTGGTCACCACTGAGTTGAATACCGCGACAGCGACCGGCTGGTTGCACGATCTGGCCAGTAATCGAAAAACCAGGTTGACGTTCACCGGCGGCGCGCACATGACGCCTCTATGGTCGCCGGACGGCAAGCAGGTCGCGTTTACCGCCAATCAGCAGGCCTCGATTGCCGTCAAGACGCTGGGCAGCAGCGCTCCCGAGCAGACACTGATCTCTTCACCGAAACCGATCTTCCAGGCGCTGTCGGACTGGTCGCGTGATGGCCGCTACCTGATGTACGAACAAGGTATCGGCTTCAACGTCGACCTGTGGGTTCTGCCGGTGGCGGGCGATCACAAGCAGTTCCTGTATACAAACCAGGCGAGTCGCGGAACTTTCTCGCCGGATGGCCGCTGGGTCGCCTATGTGGGCCAGGAGTCAGGGCGGCCGGAGATTTTTGTGGCACCGTTCCCATGGACGGGTGCGAAGTGGCAGATCTCGAACGGCGGCGGCGCTTCTCCGCGATGGAGCGCCAACGGCAAGGAACTTTATTACTTCGATCTCACAGGCCTTGTCGCCGTGCAGGTCGATGGCTCCGCCTCGGCATTCCAGGTAGGCTCCAGCCAGTTGCTGTTCAAACTTCCCCTGCGCGGCATCATCGCCCGCGAATACTCGCCCACGAAGGACGGTCAGCGCTTCATCGCCATCAGCCCAAGCGAGGGCAACTCGCAATCGTTGACCCTGGTGCAGAACTGGCAAGCCGAACTGAAGAAGAAATAAAGTCTTTCGCTGTTGTGTTCAAAGTTGCGCCGTCCAAATTTTCAGTTGCCTTTGCCCAAGGCTTGACCCATCCTGATTCGCGTGATCCCCACCCAATCCTGCCCGCGCTGCGGAGGTCCGCTGACGGCGCGGCTGTGTCCGAAATGCGGTCCCATCGGAGCCCCGTGGCAGCATGATTCCGGGCGCAAGGCGCATGCGAGATGGATCGTCAGAAACTTCCTGTTCGTTTTGCTGGCGGCAGTCTCCTTCTTCGTCACGTTGAGTTACCTGGGCCTGGTCCGTCAGAACCGCTGGTCGCTCGCGCATCCGCCAGCCATGCATCACGACTCGCCGGTCGTCAGCTTGGATCAGCTCCATGGGAACGGCCGCATTTACCTGGCGCAGATGGGGCCGCATAAAGCGCCGTACTCCCTCGACAAGCTGGCGGAGTGGCTGCGGTCGAAGTATCACCTGGATGTGCAAATCCTGCCGCCGATGAAGTTGGATCACGCGGCTTGGAATCCAACGCGCAAGCAGTACGTGGCCGAGATGCTCTGCGAGCAGCTTAAGCGCGAGCATCCGGATCTGGCAGCGGATCCTAATGCTTACCTGATCGGCTTGACCGATGCTGACATGTTTTCCGCTGAGTATTCGTGGAAGTTCAGTCACACCCAGCGCGACAGCAAGCGCGCAGCCGTGATCTCTGCGGCTCGTCTGCAGGACTCGTTCTTCGATCAGCTCGGGGTCAGTGCCCAGGTTCCCGTTGAAAATCTGGAAGCCCGGCTACGGCGGTTTCTGCTTAAGGACATTGCCCGGTTGTACTGGCGCCTGCCGGTCAACGAGAATCCTTCCAGCCTGCTTCAGCGGTTCCTGCCTCCGGACCTTCCGACGGAAGACATTCGTGTTGCCGACCTCGATCCTGGCCGGGGAAAATGGGGGCGTGCGGAAGGTGATCCGTGTGTCGTGCTCCGCTACACGCCGAAGGAAGGCATTCGCCCTACCTCGGGCGACTTGATTCAGACTTGCCCGGACAAGGATTTTCCCGTTCATGACGAATCACCGGAGACGTTTGTTCTTTCCTTGCGCTACGGGGTGTTGCTCGACCGGCACACCGACTTTTACTTGCCGGACAGCGCTCCGATTGAGTTCGAGCGCGTGACCCGCGAAGGCTGGCGCTCTCCGATCGCTTTTGGGGTCAGCGGCATTCACAATTACGACAAATACCTGGCGTCGCATGACGACATGGCGCACATTCAGGTGATTCAGCCGGAAGGTAACTGGCTTTTGTTGCGGCGCGATCCAAGATGGCTGCCTGTCCTGGACTTGGTTAAATATGTGGACACGAACTATTCCGGAAATTACTACGAATTGCGCCACCACCTTACGCCCTTCGAAAACTTCTCGCTGACCCGTTACGACGGTCAAGTGGAAACCTATCTCCCTTGCGACGACAAGGTGCTCTGCTACGAAACCGGATATCGCAATCGCGACGGGAAGGAACTGGTATTCAAGCGCGACGCGCAGCGTCGGCTGACCAGGCTCACTTCACCGGCAGGCGAGTGGATCAGCCTGAGTTACGGGCCGACGAACCACATCACGGAAATCACCGATAGCCGCGGGCGCAAGGTGGAATACGGCTACGACGATCGCAACCGGCTGGTGACCGTGACTTACCCCTCTGGCGAGATTTACAGCTACACCTACGACGACAGCCAGCGATTGCTGACCTTCAGCGTGGCCGGCGACGCCAACAGCATCCCTCAACTTGTGTTGCGCAACTACTACCGCGGCGGCCGCCTGGCCAAGCAGGAACTTGCCGGCGGCCGCGTCTATCACTACACCTACGATCCTCCGGAGGCCGATGCGGAAAACGTTGATTCGGCCCTGGTCACCACCAATGACGGGACTACGTTCAAAGTCAGGTTTGGAGGAGATATCTCCACTGTCTGGGAACTGCCCTCGGCAACTGGTGTGGAGACTCCAAATTGACAAACTCAATCGTAGCGTAGAGGTCCTTCAGCAGCAGAGATCCTCGCGAACGCGTCATGTGCACAGCAACTCGGGTATAGGGGTCCTTCGACTGCGTTCGTCGGCTTTGCCCCCTCTCTTCGCTCAGGATGACGCCTTCAAAATGAACAGCGCCTCGTGGTAAATCCCCAAATCCTCCGTACGTTCCGTGTTCTCTGTGGTTATTCTTTCGTCAAAGCCCGACGCGATACTATGCTTCGGCCCGCGCAGAGCTGCCCCAGATTTGCCCCGGTTTGAGCCAGCAAAGGGCGTATGCTAGCATTTCAAGTTTGTTACAGCTTCACCATGCGCAGGCCGGCATGGTGCCCCGCCTTTTTGCCTCACCGGCAACCTCGGGGTTGTCCAGGCACGAGACACATGCGTGCTACCGGGGCCTTGTCTGCGTCCGCAGCGGCGGAGCAGCAAGGTGCATTCGCCTTTGAGACTGCGGCGAGGTTATCGGCTCCCATAAGCGCCTGATACGTTCGTTACGGTGGGAGTGAGCGGCCTTTCGCGGGTGTTGCCAGCAGTACGGAGGAGTCCTACGTGAAGAATTACGAAGGCGCAAACATTCGCAACGTCGCCCTGGTCGGGCACTCACATTCGGGCAAGACCTCGCTCGCATCGGCCATGCTGTTCACCGCCGGCGCCACGCAGCGCCTGGGCCGCGTGGATGAAGGCAACACCACCACCGACTACGACGAGGAAGAAATCTCGCGGGCCATGTCCATTTCCGCCGCGACCGCCGTCGTGGAGTGGGGCAAAACCAAGATCAACCTCATCGACACGCCCGGCTTCAACATGTTCATCCATGAAGCCGAGATGGCGCTGCCCGCGGTCGAGGCGGCGCTGGTCGTGGTCGACGCCGTCAGCGGCGTGGAGGTCGTCACCGAGCGCATCTGGAATTACTGCGACAAGTTCGCGCTGCCGCGCGCCATCGTCTGCACCCGCATGGACCGCGAGCGCGCCGACTTCAACCGCGTGATGGAATCGCTGACCTCGGCCTTCGGCCGCACCGTGGTTCCGGTGCAGTTGCCCATCGGCTCCGAGAAGAGCTTCACCGGCGTCGTCGACCTGGTGAAGATGCAGGCCTACACCTACGAGATGGGCGGCAACGGCAAAGCCAAGGTCGGCCCGATCCCCGACAACATGGCCGAGCAGGCCAAGGCCGCGCACGAGCGCCTGGTGGAACTGGTCGCCGAAGGCGACGACGTCGCTGATGGAAGAGTTCTTCGACAAGGGCACCATCGCCGAAGAGCACATTATCGGCGGCCTGCACAACGCCATTCGCGAAGACAAGATCTTCCCCGTGCTCTTCGCCTCCGGCCTGGGCAACATCGGCACCGACGAGGTGCTCGACTTCCTCGTCGACTACATGCCCACGGCGGTCGAGCGCGGCACCGTCACAGCCGCTCCCACGCCGAACAACGGCGAGCCCGCCATGCGCAAGGTCGGCGACTCCGAACCGCTCTCGCTGTACGTCTTCAAGACCATCAGCGATCCCTTCTCCGGACGCATCTCCTTCTTCAAGGTATTATTCCGGCGTGCTGAAGAACGACGCCACGCTGCAGAACTTCACCCGCAGCAGCGTCCGAAAAATTCGCGCACCTCTCGGCCATGCAGGGCAAGACCGCCGTCCCGGTGAACGAACTGCACGCCGGCGACATCGGCGCGGTCGCCAAGCTGAAAGACACCTTGACCGGCGACACCCTGGGCGACAAAGCCGTCGCCCATCCAGTATCCGCAGGTCACCTTCGCCGAGCCGGCCATCACCTTCGCCATCGAGCCCAAGACGCGCGCCGACGAAGACAAGCTGAGCAACGGCATCCACAAGCTGATGGAAGAAGACGCCATGCTGCGCTTCTTCCGCGATGCCCAGACCAAGGAATTCCTCATCGCCGGCACCGGCCAGCAGCACATCGAAGTCGTCGTCTCGAAGCTGAAGAACCGCTACCACACCGAAGTCAACCTCAAGGCGCCGAAGGTTCCTTATCGCGAGACCATTCGCGGCCGCGCCGACGTGCAGGGCCGTCACAAGAAGCAGAGCGGCGGTCACGGCCAGTTCGGCGACTGCAAGATCAAGATGGAGCCGCTGCCGCGCGGCGGCAACTTCGAGTTCGTCAACGAGATCTTCGGCGGCGCGATTCCCAAGAACTACATTCCCGCGGTCGAGAAGGGCATCGTGGAAGCGGCGCAGCGCGGATTCCTCGCCGGTTTCCCGGTGGTCGACTTCAAGGTCATCCTCTACGACGGCTCGTACCACGACGTCGATTCCAACGAACTGTCGTTCAAGACCGCCGGCCGCATCGCCTTCCGCAAGGCCATGGAGCAGGCCAAGCCCACGCTGCTGGAACCGGTCATGAACGTCGAGATCACCATTCCCGACGAGTTCGCCGGCGCCATCATGGGCGACCTCAACAGCCGTCGCGGACGCATTCAGGGCATGGACAACAAGGGCGGCAAGACCGTCGTCAAGGCCGAAGTGCCCATGGCCGAGATGCTGACCTACGGCACCGACCTGACCTCGATGACCCAGGGCCGCGGCAGCTTCTCCATGGAAATGCATCACTACGACGTGGTTCCGCAGGCGGCAGCAGGAGAAGATCATCGCGGCAGCCAAGGCGGAGCGCGGCGAGGAAGTGGAAGAAGAGGAGTAGGCTGCAAATAGCAATTAGCAGCCGGCAATTGGTAACTAGCGAACAAGCAAGAAAGCCCGGGACATCGATTCCCGGGCTTTTGCTGTTATGACGCCTGGCGCTATTGCTATGCTCTAAAAATTTGGTACGAGGTGAGGTTTCGGCGGGGCCGGTCCTTTAGAGCCTGAGCGACAACTACCGTTCGTGTCGGAAAGTCGAACCGAACCTGCGAATAGAGCTTGAGCGACAACTACCGTTCGTGTCGGAAAGTCGAAACGAACCTGCGAAACTCAAGCCCCGAAGGGGCGGCTACGGTGTTTAGCCCAGGACGTAGCGTAGCGGAGTCCTGGGTGCGGTAGGAAGGTTTCTCCAGCCGCTTTAGCGGCGACAGGGTTTATACACCTACTGTAGCTCGGCTTCCGAACCGTCTTCGTCTCAGAATCTGCCGGGTTCGCGTTAATGCCCGCCGCCGCCGGTCAGCTCGCGCACAATTGAGTTCACGAACTGCTTGGCATCTCCGAACAGCATCAGGTTGTTGTCCAGGTAATACAGCGGGTTATCGATGCCGGCGAAGCCCGGACTCATGCTGCGCTTGATCACCATCACCGTCCGGGCCTTATCCACGTCCAGAATCGGCATGCCGTAGATCGGGCTGCTGGCATCGGTTCGCGCCGCCGGATTGGTCACGTCGTTGGCGCCGATAATCAGCGCGACATCGGTCTGCGGCAGCTCGCCGTTGATTTCGTCCATGTCCAGCAGCTTGTCGTAAGGAATATCGGCCTCGGCCAGCAGCACGTTCATGTGTCCCGGCATGCGTCCGGCGACGGGATGGATGCCGAACTTCACGTCGACGCCGCGCTTGGTCAGCGCGTCATAAAGTTCGCGCACCTTGTGCTGCGCCTGCGCCACCGCCATTCCGTAGCCCGGAACGATGACCACTTTGTTCGCAGCCGAAAGAATCGCCGCCGCTTCTTCCGGAGTGGCGCTGCGCACGGTGCGCTGTTCGACCGCGCCGGCCGCCGCAGTCTGCACCTGGCCGAAGGCGCCGAACAGCACGTTGGTGAACGAACGGTTCATCGCCTTCGACATGTTGACCGACAGGATGAAGCCCGACGCGCCGTCGAGCGAGCCCGCCACGATCAGCAGCTTGCTGTTGAGCACGAAGCCCATCGCCGCCGCCGACAGTCCGGCGTAAGAATTCAGCAGCGAGATCACCGTCGGCATGTCCGCGCCGCCGATGGGAATGATCATCATCACGCCGAAGATCAGCGCGATTCCGACCATGATCGGGTACAGCTGCGTGTTGCCGGGATTGCGCACCAGCAGCACCGCGATCACCACGGCGATCGCCAGCATCCCCAGGTTGACGAAGTTCTGGCCCTTATAAGTGATCGGCCGCTGCGGCAGGACCTCCTGCAGCTTTCCTGCGGCCATCAAGCTGCCGGTGAAGGTCAGCCCTCCGAGGATCACCTCCAGCGACAGCACCGACATCACGAATGTCGGAACGTGCGGCGTGCGCAGATAGAACTCGGCAGTGCCGACCAGCGTGACGCAGAGCGCGCCGAACGCGTGGCTGAGCGCGGTCCGCTGCGGCACGGCGGTCATCTGCACATTGCCCAGCGGCACGCCGATGATGGCGCCCAGCACCAGCGCGATGGCGATCCACTTGTAGTCGACGATGCCGTTGTAGAGCAGCGTGCCGACGATGGCCAGCAGCATGCCGACTTCGCCCGCCCACACGCCGCGCCGCGCCGTCGCCGGCGAACTCAACCACTTCAGCGACAGGATGAAGAGGACGACAGCGATGATGTACGTCACTTCAATCAGCTGCGATTGCTGGAATCATGGTTTCTGCGTCCGGCTGGATTTGAACATCTTCAGCATGCGGT
The DNA here is from genome assembly GCA_963698845.1 of uncultured Acidobacteriaceae bacterium. Lineage (GTDB taxonomy): Bacteria > Acidobacteriota > Terriglobia > Terriglobales > Acidobacteriaceae > Bog-257. The sequence continues at coordinate 580,239 of CAVOSH010000001.1, read as the reverse complement.
CGGTGATGATGAAGCCGCCGACGATGTTGCTGGTCGCGGCGACGATGGCGATGGTGCCGAGGATGAGGGACAGCGTGGTTTTGCGCTCGCCGGCGAGGATGATGGCGCCGACCACCGCGATGGCATCCAGCGCATTGGTCAGCGACATCAGCGGCGTGTGCAGCAGCGGCGACACCTTGCGGATCACCTCGAAGCCGATGAATGCCGCCAGCATGAAGACGTAGAGGCTGCTAAACAGATCGACTGTAACCACTACCTTGCCTCCTTGGCTCGGCTGATTCCAAGAGCCGGCAGCCCGAAGAACTCCCGTAGCGCGGGTTCACGATTTCGCCGCCCTGCGTCACCAACGTGCTGCGGGTGATTTCGTCGTCAAGATTCATCTGCATCTTGCCGTCCTTCACCAGGTGGAGCAGGAAGTTGGTCGAGGTTCTTGGCGTACATCTGGCTGGCATGATACGGAACCGTGCTGGCGAGATTGATGCTGCCGATGATGGTCACGCCATGGACGGCGATGTCTCCTCGGCTCGCGTCAGCTCGCAGTTGCCGCCGCGCTCGGCAGCCAGATCGACGATCACCGAGCCCGGCGCCATGCCCGCGACCATCTCTTTCGTCACCAGCACCGGCGATTTCTTGCCCGGAACGACCGCCGTGGTGATCACGACATCGCTTTCCGCCACGACCTTGCCCAGCAATTCGCGCTGCTTCTGGTAGAACGATTCGTCCTGCGCCTTGGCGTAGCCGCCGGCGTCCTGCGCGTCGGCGACTTCGATCGGCAGCTCGACGAATCGTCCGCCCAGGCTCTGCACCTGCTCTTTCACCGCGGGCCGCAAATCGTAGGCCGAAACCACCGCGCCCAGCCGGCGTGCCGTGGCGATCGCCTGCAGCCCGGCCACGCCCGCGCCGATCACCAGCACGCGCGACGGCGTGATGGTTCCGGCCGCGGTGGTCAGCATGGGAAAGATGCGAGGCAGCTTGTCGGCGGCGATCAGCACGGCCTTGTAGCCGCAGATCGTGCCCATCGAGGAGAGCGCGTCCATGCTCTGCGCGCGCGTGATGCGCGGCATCAGCTCGACCGAGAACGAGGTCACGCCCGCAGCCGCGATCTCCTGCAAGGTGTGAACCTCGCCGAGCGGCCGCAGAAAGCCGATCAGCACCTGGCCGCGCCTGAGCAGGGGAATGTCTGCCTGGCCGGTGCGGTCGTTGGAGCCGTAAGACAGCACCTGCACGATGATGTCGGCCGCGCCGAAGACATCTCCGCGGCTGGCCAGAACCTTTGCGCCCTTGTCGGTGTACTGCGCATCGGGATAGCCGGCCTCCACCCCGGCGCCCGCCTCGATGACGACTTCCAGACCCGCCTTGGCGAGATTGGGGATCACGCCAGGCACCAGCGCCACACGACGCTCTCCCGGAAAGCTCTCCCGGGGAACACCGACGATCATAGGGCCTCCTTGCACCGCTCTGGACGCGCTGTCCCAAAGAAGTGCGGTGAGCGGAATAGAGCATTCTACGCAGCGTGGGGCGAAAGTCCAGCAGTGTCAGCGGGGATGAACCTGTGGCTTCACTGTAGGACGAGGCGAAGACGGCAGGTCGATCGTCCTGCACTCCGATTGGGGCTTGGTAGCCTTAGGTCATGCCAAACTCGGTACCTTCGGAGTAGCTGGCACCGCATATTGCACGCCGTCACTGTGCGATCCCAAGTGGAGCTAAAGCATTCGGGCCTAGCACCTTAGCCCTAAAGGGAAGCAGCTCGTCCCGATTGCACCGTGGGCTTTCGGCCTGAGTTGTGGCTAAAATACAACAACCCGCGGCCGTCAAAACCTATAATCTGTTGCATGCGCTGCTTTTAACTCTTTGATTTGATCTACGAACGTACAATCCGCAATTCCGTAGAGTGCAGCGGCGTCGGTCTCCACAGCGGAGCCCCCTGTCATCTTCGCATCCTTCCAGCTCCTGCAGGAGCTGGAATTGTCTTCCGCCGCACCGACCTCGATGGCTTTGAAGTCGAAGCCGTCAGCCGCAATGTCGCCAAAGTAAGCTACGCCACCTCGCTGATGAAGAAGGGCGTGCTGATCTCCACCACCGAGCACCTGCTTTCCGCCTTCATTGGCATGGGCGTCGACAACGCCATCGTGGAGCTCGACAACCTTGAAGTCCCCATCCTCGACGGCAGCGCTCAGCCCTTCGTCGAGATGATCACCGCCTCCGGGGTTCGCCAGCAGCGCCGCAAACGCACCTACCTGAAGATCCTGCGTCCCTATGAATTGCAGGAGGGCGACAAGTTTATCGGCGTGTATCCGGCCGAGCGCTATTCGGTCAGCTATGCCATCGATTTTCCGCACCCGCTGATTGGCAGCGAGACCTTCCAGGTAGAGCTCTCCAATGGCAGCTACGTAAGCGATATCGCCGCGGCGCGCACCTTCGGGTTCATCGAGCAGCAAAACGCGATGCTGAACATGGGACTGATCCGCGGCGCCTCGCGTGAGAATTGCGTGGTCCTGACTCGCGAAGGCATCGACAATCCGCCGCTGCGCTTTCCCGACGAGTTTGTGCGCCACAAGGTACTGGACCTGATCGGCGATCTGGCGCTCTTCGGCAAGCGCATTCTCGGCTATGTGAAGGCCGACCGCGCAGGCCACGCGCTGCATACCGCTATCGTCTCGCGCATCCTGCGCGACCAGAGCTACGCGGAAGAGATCACCCTTAGTGAAGAGGCCATTGCCGACTGGCCCGACGAGCACCTCGCCGTCGCCGACTAACCCGCTAACCGGTTGCGTCTGAAAAATCGGTCCCGGCACCTCATCCCGATCAACAATTCACAACGAAGGACGGCAGCGTCATCCGCCAAGAACCCAGCCGCAGCAAGCGGCGGCTATGCCGTGGTCGATGCGGAGAGCGGATCTCGGCCGCGCAGCGGCGACACGCAGGGCGTAAGCCCGCAACAGCCCCGCCTAGCAGTAAAGAGCCGGCCTTTAGCCGGCCCCGGCACGAACCTCGTCCGTCATTCTGCTCACCCGCTTCTGCATCTAAGATGAACCCGTGGGGACGACCGCCTATCTTTCGCTGGGATCCAACATCGGTGATCGCGAAGAGAATTTGCGCGCCGCCATCGCCAAGCTTGGCGAGCTAGGTGAAATTGTGGCTGTTTCCTCGTTCTACGAAACCGAGCCGGTGGACTTTACCGCGCAACCGTGGTTTTTGAATTGCGCGGTCTCGCTTTGCACCGAACTCAAGCCAAAGCTTTTTTTGTCGAAGATTCAAGTGATCGAGCAGCAGATGGGCCGCCGTCGAATTCAGCCGAAGGGGCCTCGCAATATCGACATCGACATCCTGCTGCTGGGTGATTCCGTGATCTCGACGCCGGAGCTGCAGATACCGCATCCGGCGATGCAGGAGCGCCGGTTTGTGCTGGAGCCGCTGGCTGAGATTGCGCCCGAGGCGCGGCATCCGGTGCTGAAGAAAACTGTCGGCGAACTGTTGCAGACGCTGCCGTCTGATACCGGACAGGTGAGGAAGGCGTCTAACCCGAACCGTTGTACGTGAGACGTGGTGCCGTGGTGCCCCAGGTTGGCGTGGTGCGTGGTGCCCCGGGTTCGCCATCGTGTGGCGAATCTGGGTTGTTCAGACTAGAGACCAGCAGGGAGATGACCGCTGAAAGCGCCGAAAAACAAATGGATCGCTCTGGCTTGTGGCTGGGCCTTCATGCTGTTCGGGATTGTAGGGCTATTCGTCCCGATTTTGCCCGGCGTACTCTTCCTGATCGCGGGTCTACTGATCCTGTCGACGGAATATCTGTGGGCCAGCCACGTCCTCACCAAGTTGACGGCGCGATTCCCCAGGCTCGCCCGGCGCTTGCAGGGTGCAGGAGAGAAGACGCAGCCATAAACCACGGCTAGCAGCCGATTCAGCCTAATTCGCTCGTTCTGCTATCCGGCGTTTTCGTCCACCTGAAAGATGCCGAAGGTGTTTCCTTCGGGGTCGACGAAGTATCCCTGCCAGCATTTGCCGGGGACAGCGAACTTTTCCATCGCGACCATGCCGCCGGCCTGCAGAATTTTTTCGGCGGTCGCATCGAAGCTCTGCCACTTCAAACGAGCAGACAAACGCGTTCGTCCCGGACTGCACGGGCGGACGAGGCGCCGGTCGCCGCAACAGCCCTCCGTCGGTATCGCCGCCCTCGATGTGCCAGTACTCAATCGGCAGTCCCGGCACCAGCGAAGAATTCCACCCAAACACTTCGTGGAGTAAAACTGCCGCGCCCGCGCGAACGTCATCGGCTTGAATCTCGAAATAGATGCGTCACGCTCTCGTCTCCTCCTAAATTCGTTCCAACTCCGCCAGCGTCCTCTCATTCTGCAAATTGCCGGTGTTGAGCGTGCTCTTCGGCTCCAGCAGCATGATGTGCGTTTCTTCGTCAGCCGAGGGGAAATGCTCGACACCATGCGGGATTATGATGAACTCGCCCGGACGAATCACCTCTTCGCGCTCGACGCCGTTCTCGCGAATTCTCATCCGCAGCTCGCCCTTGACGACGAGGAACAGCTCATCTTCCGCGTCGTGGTGATGCCACATGAAGTCGCCTTGCAGCTTGGCCAGCTTAACAAACGAGTCGTTGAGCTCGCCGACGATCTTCGGGCTGTAATGCTCTGAAAACAGAGAAAACTTCTGCGCGAGATTGACCTTGTTCCAAGCGACACCTCCATTGGATCAGATTACGTCAGCGCCATGCTGGACGCGCCGTTCGGCAGTCCATTTCTGGAACAAACCCGCATTTCTGTGATTTTCGTCACAGCCAGATGTGCGGCTCTTTCGGCACACTAGGAGCATGTTTATGGACCGCTTTGCCATCATCAATAATCGCAAGCGCGCCATTATCGCGCTGGTTCATTCCGTCTTCTTCCTCGGAGTCGCCGGCGGTCCAGCTGGCGATCTCGCACGCCGCGCCCTTTTCCCCACGCGGCGAAAAGGTAGTTGCCGGAGCGATCCTGCTGACCATCTACGTGATCGTGACCACGGTGCTGCTCATCCTGCTGCGCTTCTCCAGTTGCACGAAGGAGCGTCTGTACTTTGGCCTATGCGCAGCCAGCGCCGCCTTCGGACTGGTGAGAATTCTGCTGGGCGACCCGGTGCTGCACGCCAATATTCTGCGCGTGCTGCTGTTAGGTTGTGCCGTGATCATCGGTACCGGAATTCTGCGGACGCATTCCTCCGCTGCCACCTTCGCCGGCGAACCCGAGATGTAATTTCCTTCAGTCCGCAGTCGCGCCCCGTCGATGGGAGCGCAGGAACTCCGACGACATTCTTAGCTCCGGCCTTCGCCGCCATATCCGCCGCAGTACAGCCCTTCCTCATTCTTGATCGATGCGATCGGCTCCGGCTTCGAGGAGAGCCATCGCCATCTCCACGTTGTCGTGCATCGCCGCCGATTGCAGCGCAGTGTAGCCGCCCTGCTGCTGCACATTCGGATCGGCGCCTGCCGCCAGCACCAGCTTGACGATGGCCGCGTCGCGAGAGGCCGCCGCGCTGTGAATCACGGCGATACCGTTTGCGGCCACCGCATTCGGATCGGCGCCCGCGGCAAGCAGAACCTGCGCCGCTTCCAGATGCCGGAAGAAGCTTGCGAGATGAAGCGGAGTAAAGCCGTCGCTGCTGCGCGAATTCACTTGAGTTGCGTCGCTGCCCAGCAAAGCGTGCAGGCGCGCTAACATCGCCCAAAGCAGCGGCTTCGTATAGATCGAGCTCTCCCACCGCGCATCGCAGGCTATCGACTACCTCCGGCTTGTTTTCGTAAACAGCCTGCATCAGCGCCGAAACGCCGTTGCCATTGCGCGCACGGGCGACTTGCGGATCGCCGGCAATCAACTGCCGAATCGTCGGCAAGTCGCTCTCGTGGATTGCGGTGAAAATATCGTCAGCCATAATCAGAAGGCAGCCGCTCCCGCCTCGGCAACGGCGTGGTCCTGCTCGCCCGAGCCGCCACTGACGCCGATAGCTCCTACCACCTTGCCGTCGCGCTTCAGGGGAATGCCGCCGGCGAAGATCATGATACGGCCGTGGTTCGAAACGTGAATGCCAAAAAACTGCCCACCCGACTGCGAATGGGTCGCCAGGTCTTTGGTTGCGATGTCGAAGGCGCGCGAGGTGAACGCCTTGTTAATCGAGATGTCGATACTGCCCATCCACGCGCCGTCCATGCGAACGTGCGAGACCAGGTTGCCGCCTTCATCGGCTACCGCAATGTTCATAGGCTGTCCGATTTCCTGAGCTTTCTTCTCCGCCGCAGCGATAACACGGCGCGCATCTGCCAGACTTACTCCTGCCATTTGTCCTCCCAAGTATGAAAACAACAACTTAGATGTGACGCCGCTCGCACGGTTTCGCCGAATCGCGAGAAGCGGCAAGGTGGGTACGCTTCTTCCGGCACTAGATGGCGCCGAAGAGACTGAACATCAGAATCGCAAACACGATCAAGGTGATCACTACATACATAAGGTCGCGTTCCAAGGCGAAGGCGATTGCCGAAAACAACACCCGCGCCACCGGAGTCGCAATCAGCAGCAGCAGTCCGAGCTGAATGATGGCGCGCGCGCTCATGTGCATCACGCCTTGGAAAATCTCAACAGGACTCTTCAGATTCTCCGGCTCACCGTGAAACGAAGCGTAATTGGGGAACTCATGTCCGTGCTGCGCCAGATACAAGACAGCTCCGAACAGAACCACTGACGCGGCAATAATCACTCCCGTACGCAGGAGTGTGCCCACGATGATCTCGATACGATAGTCGTTCCAGCCGCTGGCCTGCTCCGCCGGAATTTGTTGATCGCTCATATGCGTCCCGCCACTCCGTTGAAGATCATTTCGATGCCGAGGGCGACGATGACCGCCGCAAATAAATAACGCAACGCTTTGACGTTGGCTTTTACCAGCAGCCGCGCGCCGATCATCGAACCCGCGAGCACGCCCAGCATCACCGGCATGGTGATGCCGGGAGCGATGTATCCGCGGCTCAGATACAGGCCCGCGCTCGCCGCAGCCGTAACGCCGATCATGAAGTTGCTGGTTGTGGTGGAGACCTTGAACGGAATTTTCATCGCCTGGTCCATCGCCAGCACTTTCACCGCACCCGAACCAATGCCTAACAGTCCCGAAAGCACGCCTGCGCCAAACATCAGACCGTATCCCGCAGGAACCCCGGTTACGGCATACGCCTGCTTACCTTCCGGCGTCGGATACGTGCCATTCAGTCTCAGCTTCTCAGCCAGCGGCGATGACTGCATCTGGGGTCCGTGCTCTTCACGGTGGCGGCTGGAGAGATAAGCCGAGTACAGCAGCACTAAACCGAACACGATTGCAATCGCACTGGTCGGAACATGCAGAGCGATCGCAGCCCCCACCACGGCTCCGACGGTCGTAGCTGTCTCCAGAAACATACCGATGCGAATGTTGGAGTAGCCTTCGCGCACGTAGGCGGCAGCGGCGCCGGAAGAAGTAGCAATCACCGAGACCAGCGACGCCCCGATAGCGTAGCGGATGTCGACATGAAACAGCAGCGTGAGCATGGGCACCACCACAACTCCGCCACCCAGTCCGGTGAGGGCGCCGAGCAGGCCGGCCAGAAACGAGCCGAGCGCAACGAAACTGCTGAATTCAAGAATGTTCATGCTGACTGCGAGTTGAGCGATTGCCAAGTTGCTTTAAGAGCCCAGGCTCTGCTCTGAGGCTTCGAGCGGAACGTTTAAGGATTGTAAATGCCGGAGCAGGGTCTGGGTGCGGCTCTGGATTTTGGCCGCAGAACACGATACGGTAGAAAGAAGGGCGCGGTACCCAAGTGGTAAGGGAGAGGTCTGCAAAACCTTTATGCGTGGGTTCGATTCCCACCCGCGCCTCCAATCTTTTCCCCGCATAAACACTGGCGATGTTCGCGTCACAGATTTTTTGAGGCCATTTTGCGCTCTGGCGCCAGATTATGTCAGTCCCGGCATCAAGATGGACATGCCGCAGAAAGAAGCTGCCCACCATCCTCGATCTGGCGCATACCGACCAGGGCGCAGCGTTCTATTTCACCCTGGGATCGGCATCATAAAACGAGGTAGTCTGGATTTCCCTGGGCCGTTATTGAGGCCGTGCTGCTGCAATACCTGCTACAAACGTTTCTGATTACAACGCTGGTCCGACAGCGCCGAAATGCGCATCGGCCGGTAATAACAAAACAAAACTGCTTTTGGCCAGACGATGATTCTCTGGGTCCTCAGACGACGTGTGCAATCTAATAGTTTGTGGCCTTACGCCGCCGGCTACCGGGCAAACGCTTACTATAGCGGCGAATTCTTCATTTGCGTTCCTTTGAGATCAAGCTGCAACTCGCATTCGACATAGTGGACGTATCCTGCAAGTACATTGGCGCGTTGTGCTGGTGGATCCAAACGTAATCGCGCGTACAGTCAATTTCGTGGGAGGAGTTAAGCAAGATGAGTGAGACAACCAACGCTACCTTACAAGAACCGGTTCAATCCAAATCCGCAAGCTACCCCGTCAAGGCGTTTGCGGCTTCGGCCCCAACTTCACCCTTGGCGGCCGCTTCCATTCAGCGGCGCAATCCTTTACCCAGCGATGTGCAAATCCAGATTCTTTTCTGCGGAGTGTGTCACTCCGATCTGCACCAGGCCAAGAATGAGTGGGTCGACTTTATGCCGACGGTTTATCCGTGCGTGCCCGGACACGAAATCGTAGGGCGAGTGACCAAGGTGGGCAGCGCGGTCACGAAGTTCAAAGAAGGCGACATGGCGGCGGTGGGTTGCATGGTGAACTCCTGCGGCGTCTGTGCCAGTTGCAAGTCAGGCTTGGAGCAACACTGCGATAACGCGGCCACGGTCTTCACCTATAACAGCGAAGACAAAATTCTTGGCGGCATGACCTACGGCGGGTACTCGGAAAGTATCGTCGTCGACGAGAAGTTCGTGCTGCACGTTCCTGAGGGGCTCGACCCAGCCGGCACCGCGCCTCTGCTGTGCGCCGGAATTACGACATACTCACCGCTGCGGCATTGGAAGGTCAGCAAAGGCCAGAAGGTTGGCATCGTTGGACTCGGTGGCCTCGGGCACATGGGACTGAAGTTCGCTCATGCCTTTGGTGCGCATACCGTGCTGTTCACCACCTCGGCGCACAAGATCGATGACGCGAAACGACTCGGTGCCGATGAAGTGGTGATCTCCAGGAACCCTGAGGAGATGCAGAAGCACGAGCGCAGCTTTGACTTCATTTTGAATACGGTTTCGGCTCCGCACGATGTGAATCTCTACATCAACCTGCTGAAGCGGGATGGAACCATGACCTTCGTGGGCGCACCTCCGAAGCCGGTGCCGCTAGGAGTTTTCGGCCTGATTGCCGGGCGGCGTTCGGTCGCCGGCTCCAGCATCGGCGGCATTCCTGAAACCCAGGAGATGCTGGATTTCTGCGCCGAACACAACCTAACTTCGGACATCGAAGTGATTCCGGTCCAGAAGATCAACGAAGCCTATGAGCGTCTGCTGAAAAGCGATGTGAAGTATCGCTTCGTGATCGATATGAAGTCGCTGAATCGGTAAGTGAAAAGTCTGCCCGGTCGGCCGAAATCGTTTGGCGGCCGGGCAGCGCACAAGGCTGCAACCTGTCGCAAACGGGGCTTCGCTTCGGTGACCGTGACCTTGCAGCGCCGCCTCACCGTTCTTCCGCGCCTTCCATAGCTGGGAGGGAACCTCGCCGGGCAAGTGGCGTTCCGGTCGCGTAGCCGCTGCCTGAGCCGGGGCGAGACTCTTCAGCCGAAATTCCGTTACTATAGTCGGGACACCTGCTGATCTTCTTAAAGGAAGCTTTTTCAATGAAGCGTTTCACTCTGATGCAGTTCGTTGCGGCGGTAATTCTGTTGCTGGCGAACACCCTGGCCTGGTCCGACACGTCGATGCTGCGTCCGCCCAAGGGCTCGAAGGTCGCCATTATTGTGTTTGAGGACCTGGAATGCCCGCAGTGCGCCAAGTCTGCGCCGGTGCTGCATGAAGCCGCGAAGAAATATGACATTCCGCTGATCCAGCACGACTTCCCGCTCCGCCAGCATCCCTGGTCGTTCGATGCAGCGGTGAACGCGCGCTTCTTCGACACCAAGTCAGAAAAGCTGGGCGACGAATACCGGCTCTACATCTTTCAGAACCAGAACTATGTAACCAAACAGAACCTGCAGGGCATGACCGAGAAGTGGTCCGAACAGCATGGAGTCGCGTTCCCGTTTGTCGTAGATCCTTCCGGGGAACTGACCAAGAAGGTGGAGGCAGATCGCAACCTGGGCAATCAGATTCCGCTCGATCACACGCCCACCGTCTACATCGTGACCGACGTCCCAAATATGGCTCCCGTGACCGAAGTGAAGGACATGAACCAGCTCTACCAGATGCTGGATCAGATCACGCAACAGGCAAAGCAATCGGCGCCGGCCACGCAGGCGAAGAAGAGTTCCAAGAGCTCACACTAAAACTCAACAGGTAAGGGTGCACATCAGGGCACGGCTTCGGCTGTGCCCTTTTGTCATGCCAGGTCGGGCTGACCGGTGGCTGTTACGACCATCGCCCACTCTTCGGCGGAGAGCCGCTTCCGTTGCGTGGTGGCCATTGGGATAGGCACATTGATGAACACGCCGTGCTGCAGACCGATGATCATGTCGGTTTTGCCGGCCATGGCAGCGTGTACCGCGTGGCGCGCGAACGAATCGCACAATACAGAGTCTACGGTCGAGGCCGGCACGCTGCGAATGTAGTAGCTGGGATCGAAGTAGCGGATCACCACCGGAAAACGTTGCGCCTCGAAATGATCGCGAATCTTGTGGCGCAGAAATAGTCCGATGTCGCGATGAATCAGATTGCCCGAGGCGTCGCGCTCCTCCGACGGAGGCATCAGGTGTTGACCCGCTCCCTCCGCCACGACGATCACCGCGTGCCGCCGCTCCAGCATACGGCGATGCAGGATGGCCAGCAGCCCGCACTCACCTTCCAGCTTGAACGGCACTTCAGGAACCAGAGTGAAGTTTACTTCCTGGCTGGCCAAGGTCGCACCGGCGGCGATGAATCCGGAGTCGCGTCCCATCAGCTTCACGATGCTGATGCCGTTCGTCACGCAATGCGCTTCCACATGAGCGCTGTCGATGACTTCCTTGGCCTTCTGAATGGCCGTGAAGTATCCGAAGGAGCGGTTCACGTACTGCACGTCATCATCGATCGTCTTCGGAATGCCGATGACCGAGATGGGCAGATTGCGGCGCTGGATCTCTGTGACGATGGCATGCGCTCCGCGCTGCGTGCCGTCTCCTCCAACCGTGAACAGGATGCTGACGCCGCGCTGATCAAGGAAGTCGACGACCATGTCGGCGACTGATCGGGCCGCGCGAGGTGCCGAGCAGTGTTCCGCCGAGCTGGTGGATATTGTTCACGATCTCGGCATTCAGCCACATAGGCGGAGTGGAACCTTCCGGTGCAAACCCTGAGTAGCCGTAGCGGATTCCCATCACCGCCGGGACGCCGTAATGATAGTGAAGCTGCAGATAAAGCGAGCGGATAACGTTATTCAGGCCGGGACACAATCCGCCGCAGGTTACGACGGCAACCTTGGTGCGAGCGGGCTCGAAGAATAAATGTTCGCGCGGGCCGGAGCGTTCGAAGAGCGGACCATCGTCACTCAGCGGATCACGATAATACATGCCATCGTGAATGAAGGTGCTCTCGATAGAGCCGAGCGCGTCCAGCCGCAGGGGCGAGCGGTGCCGACGGGGGCCGAGGTCGGAGATGACGATCTTCTCATTCATGCGGTCGACTTGAGGCTGATGCAAGCTATTCGGCCTTCGACTTCCTGGGCTTCATCATTGCCCAGGCAGCGTCTGGAATTTGCCGGCCCATGAGGCTGAAGGTGCTGGAGCCGGCAAGCGCTTCGCCTCCGTCCATGTATACCATCTCGCCGTTGATGTAGCCCGCCTGATCGCTGATGAGGAATGCGCCCAGGTTCGCAATCTCTTCCAGCGTGCCGAAGCGGTGCAGGGGATTGTGGTCGAGCAGCTTCTTCTCCAGCTCGGGCGTGGGCAGAAGACGCGAGAACGCGCCCTCGGTGCGGATGGCTCCTGGCGCAATCGCTACCGTGCGAATGCCGCGCGGTCCCCACTCCACGGCGAGGCTGCGCATTAGCGAAACCACTCCGGCTTTCGCTACAGCGCTGGGTACGACGTAGGCTGAACCGGTATCGGCGTAGGTGGTCGCGATGCTGAGCACGGTTCCTTTGTGATTGGCCGCCAGCCAACGGCGCCCGCACGCCATGGTCATGTTGATGGTGCCTTTCAGCACGATGCCAATGACGGCATCGAAGGCGTGCGAGGAAAGTTCTTCCGTGCGCGCGAGGAAATTGCCGGCAGCATTGTTCACCAAAACGTCCAGCGGGCCGGCGGCCCACAGCTTGTCGATGAGCGGCTCGACGTCATCGGTGTAGCGCACATCGCAGGCGAGGCCTTCGATGCTGCCTCCCGTGGATGCTGCAAGCTCTTTCGCCGTCTGCTGCACGACTTCAGCCCGACGGCCGCAGATGTACACCGTGGCGCCGAGTTGCAGAAAGCGCTCGGCCATGGCGCGGCCAATACCGGTGCCGCCGCCCGTGATGAGAATGCGTTTTCCTTGCAGAAGATCGTTGCTGAACATGATTTTCCTTCCGGAAGGGATAAGCTAGCACGCGTGGTGCGAGCGTGTCAGTGAGGGCCGCTGCCGCAGCTGTAACATCTGCTATCCAACTGAGTGTCACCCCGACCGGAGGCGCGCTGTTTCTTGCCCGCCGGAGTGGAGGGACCTGCTGTTCGTGCGCAGCAGCAGGATCCTTCTGAAGCGCAGAACAGCAGGTCCTTCGACTACGCATCCGCCGACTCGCAAAAGATGCGAGTCGAAAAGCCAGGCGGACGCTCCGCTCAGGATGACAATCGAAGAAACACAGAGTTGGTAGAGCTAAAGGTAATAGCTACGAGCTAAGCGCTGCCGTCCGGAACTCGGCGCTGCGGCGGCCTGCGGGAGTGGGTGTGATCGGCAGTGTCAGTTCAACTTCGAGGCCGTGCGGCGAGACATTGCGCGCGACCGCGGTGCCTCCGTGGACAGCCACGGCGTTGCGCACGATGGCTAATCCCAGTCCCATGCCGCCGGTCGTGGTTCCGCGGGAATCGTCCACTCGATAAAACGGCTTGAACAGCAGCGGCAGGGCACTCTCGGGCACGCCCGGCCCGTTATCGCGAACCGTGATGACGGCTGAGCCATCGATCTTTGCCAGCTTTACTTCGATCTTCCCCTCGCGGCCGGAATAGAACATCGCGTTGCGCACAAGGTTCTCGACCGCGCTATGCAGCAGGCCGGCGTCTCCGGTTACCTGGATATCGCCGCTGCCCTGATAGCTGATGTCGGCGCCCGTAGCCACGGCTTCAAACTTCGCATCGTGCAGCACGTCGTCAATGACATCGTTGAGCGCGATTCAGCTCGAACCTGGGCTGAAGCTGGCCGCTCTCCAGCCGGGCGACAGTCAGGATGCGCTCGAGCATGGAGTCGAGTTGCACCGTGTCCTGCTCGATACGGTCCAGCATTTCAGCGCGATCCTGCTCGTTGGCATGGCGCGCAATCGTCAAGGCGAGACGCATACGGGCGATGGGCGAACGCAGTTCATGAGAGACGCCGCTCAGCAGATTGCGTTCACTTTGAATCTGGTTGCGCAGCTCGCCGGCCATGATGTCGAAGTCGCGTACCAGGTCGGCGATTTCGTCCTGCCGGTTGCCCAGATTCTCGCCGGCGCGAATATCGAGATTACCGCGCGCCAGTTCGTGGGTAGCATCGCGCAGGCGTTCGATGGGCTTGGTCAGGTAATGCGCGATCAGCAAACACAGAAGCGCCGAAATGATGGTCCCCAGCTTCAAGGTCCAGAGAATGTCGCCGGGCACGCGCTCGCCCAGCGCGGGCGGCGTGAGCTCCGCGATCAGCAGGTACTGGCCCTCCGGACTGTTAGTGCGAGCCGCCAATACGTTGGCTTCATAGGAGTGATAGAGTCCTTCGTTCTTTTCGGCCGCAACCGCTCCGCGAAAAATGTTGTCCGGGACGGGCCTCCCAGTCAGTTCGCGTCCGCTGTCGTCGACCAGCCAGAATCGCGAGCGCTTCGACAACGAGAGACCGTCGAGCAACTGCTGCAAGTCCGGATGGACCCTGCTCCCGGAAAGTGCGCGCCGCGAGGTCGGCCAGGATGGGCATCTCGTGGCGCTCAGGCTGGATCCACCAGGGATGCTCGGAGTTGATGCGGTAGTGTACGCGGAGGTAAAGCGCACCCAAGAGCAACGCCTGGGCGACCCAGAAGGGAAGGAAGATCTTCCAGAAAAGGCGCCGGTTCATACTCTGCTCTTTTCGGGAGACTCAGCGGCGAGGAAGTATCCAATGCCGCGAATCGGCCGAATCAATTCCTCGGCAGAATCGGCACAGGTGCTCAGCTTCTTGCGCAAACGGCTGACATGCACATCGACGCTGCGGTCAAATGCATTCAAAGGTCGACCAAGCGCAACCTCGGCAATCTGTTCGCGGGTAACGACGTTGCCGGCGTGGCGGAGGAGAAGTTCCAGTACGTTGAACTCTACCGAAGTCAAGTCGATAGGATTGTCGCGGCAGGTTACGGTGCGGGTACTCATCGACATGCTGATGTCGCCGACGGCGAGCAGTTCTTCATGCCCGTCGCGAGCGACGGGGGCAGCCGCTTCGCGGGTTCGCCGAAAAATAGCGCGAATTCTGGCGACCAGTTCACGAGGATCGAACGGTTTGGCCAGGTAATCGTCGGCGCCGATCTCGAGACCGAGGATACGATCGACCGCCTCGCCTCGGGCGGTAAGCAGCAGCACAGGCACGGCGGATTCGTGCCGTAAAGTCTTGAGAAGCTCAAATCCGGTGCCGCCGGGCAGCATCACATCCAGTATGATTAATTCATGCTCGCCGGAGAGGGCGGCGCTCAGGCCGGTAGCATGATCATAGGCTGCGTCCACGCGAAAGTTCTCGCCTTCGAGAAAGCGCTTTAGGAGATTAACCAGGCCATGATCGTCATCGACGATGAGAAGGCGATTCACGGGATTTATTTTGCCTTTTCCCGCGCGGCCCTGCGGTGAAGAATTGTTTCGTGATGTGTTATTAACCTTCACACTTCTTAACCTTCCTTCACCTACTCTTAACTGCGGTCAGGGGCCCCGTCCGCTCTAATAGTATGGATGTAATAGTACTGCAACCGTCGCGCCAGATTGCAGTTAGGGCACCTGGGACGAGTGGCGATACCGCATCAGGCGGGCGCACGTCAGTAGTGCACGACGAGGAGGAGTTTTCGTGAAAAGTTGGCCATTCCAAAAACCCGGGAGGCGGAAAGTAGCGGCGTTCCTGGGGCTCGGGGTGACCCTTGCGATCTGCGCTGTTCTGGCCGGATGCAGTTCCCACCAGTCGAAAAGCGCGAAAGCGGGCGGTCCGCCGCCGCCGGTTCCCGTGGGAGTTGCCACGGTAAAACAAGGCCCCTTCGACGTTTACCTGACAGGGTTAGGTTCGGTACAGGCATTTAATACGGTTTCATTGAAGACCCGCATCGATGGTCAGATCATGCAGGTGAATTTCCGGGAAGGCCAGGATGTTAAGTCTGGCGAATTACTGATTCTGATCGATCCCCGCCCTTATCAGGTGGCTCTGGCTCAGGCTGAAGCGACTTTGCAGAAAGACGAAGCCCAGCTCACTAACGCCAAAGCCCAATACGATCGCAACAAGGTCCTCTACGAGCAGGGAGTCATCGCTAAGCAGGATCTCGATACCCTCGAGGCCTCCTTCGGTACCTACGAAGGCACGATTGCCAGCGACAAAGCGGCGATCGACAGTGCCAAGCTTAACCTGACTTACTGCCGCATCATTTCGCCTATCGATGGCCGAGTGGGATTGCGCCAGGTCGATCCGGGTAACTATGTGACGGCGGCCAGCGGTACAGCGATGCTGGTCATCACCCAACTGCATCCTATCTCCCTGGTATTCACGCTGCCGGAAGATCAGCTGCAGGAAGTAGCCCAGCAGATGAAGTTGGGGCCGCTCGAGGTGGATGCCTACAGCCGCGACGACCAGACGAAATTGGCAACCGGCAAGCTGCTGACCATCAATAACCAGATCGATCAGACGACCGGCACCGTGCAGTTGAAGGCGACTTTCGACAACCTGGATAACACCTTGTGGCCGAATCAGTTCGTCAATGCACACCTGCTCCTGAAGAAGCTGAACAACGCTATTACCGCGCCTGCGAGCGCCATGCAGCGCGGTCCGGATGGCGCTTTTGCTTATGTGGTTGACGCGCAAAACAACGTTCAGATGAGCAATGTGCAGGTTGACCTAACCCAGGGTGCAACCGTAGTCGTGACTTCGGGACTGAAAGCGGGACAGCGCGTGGTAACGGATGGGCAGGAGAAGCTGCAGGCAGGAATGAAGGTCCAGCCGCAGGCTCCTGCGCACCAGAGTAGTGGCTCGTCCAGCGGTAACATTGGATCGGCAATATGAGTATTTCGCGGCCGTTTATTCTTCGGCCCATCGCGACTTCGCTGTTGATGGTGGGACTGCTGCTGGTAGGTATTGTGGCTTACCAGCAGCTACCCATTTCCGCACTCCCGCAAGTTGATTACCCAACCATCCAGGTCGTGACGTTTTACCCGGGCGCCAGTCCGGATGTGACCGCATCGTCGATCACGGCTCCTCTGGAGCGGCAGTTTGGTGAATTGCCCGGTCTCAGCCAGATGACCTCCAGCAGCTCGTTTGGGGCCTCGGTCATCACTCTGCAATTCAACCTGGAAGAGAATATCGATGTGGCCGAGCAGGAAGTGCAGGCTGCGATCAATGCTGCGCAGACCTACCTGCCGAACGACCTGCCGACGCCGCCAATTTACAGCAAGGTCAATCCCGCCGACGCTCCCATCCTGACGCTGGCCATGACCTCCGACAGCATGCCGCTGCCGCAGGTTGAAGATCTTGCGGATACGACGTTCGCGCAGAAGATTTCGCAGCTGCCGGGCGTCGGACTGGTCAGCATCAGCGGAGGGCAGAAACCGGCGGTCCGCATTCTGGCGAACCCTACTGCGCTGGCCTCGTACGGCATGAGCCTGGAGCAAGTGCGCTCCGTAATTGCCCAGATCAACGTTGACCAGGCGAAGGGCCAACTACAGGACAATCGCCAGTCGTTCACCATCGGAGCTAACGATCAGCTGTTGAACCCGCAGGGATACGCGGACTCGATCGTCGCCTACAAGAACGGCAATCCAGTTCGGCTTTCGGATGTCGCCTCAGTGGTGATGGGGGCGGAGAACACCTACCAGGCAGCGTGGATGAATACTACGCCTGCGGTGATCCTCAACATCCAGCGGCAGCCCGGCGCCAACATCATCAAGGTAGTCGATAGCATCAAGCTGCGGCTGCAGCAGTTGCAGAATAATCTGCCCGCCTCGGTCAAGGTCACGGTTCTGACCGACCGCACCAACACCATCCGCGCCAGCGTCAAGGACGTGCAGTTCGAGATGATGCTGACCATTGCGCTGGTGGTGATGGTGATCTTCCTCTTCCTGCGCACCCTGTCGGCGACCATCATTCCCAGCATCACGGTACCGCTCTCGATTGTCGGGACATTCGCGGTGATGTACGCGTTGGGCTACTCGCTCGACAACCTTTCGCTGATGGCGCTCACCATCTCCACCGGATTCGTCGTGGACGACGCCATCGTGATGATCGAGAATATCGATCGTTTCATCGAGGAAGGACACACCCCGCTGGAAGCGGCGCTGCGCGGCGCCGGACAAATCGGCTTCACCATCGTGTCCCTGACGGTTTCGCTGATCGCCGTGCTGATCCCGCTGCTGTTCATGGGCGATATCGTCGGCAGGCTGTTCCGCGAATTTGCGGTTACGCTCGCGGTCACCATCCTGCTTTCGGCGGTCATTTCGCTGACCCTGACGCCGATGATGTGCTCGCTGCTGCTGCGGTCCAATGTCGAGAAGAAACATGGCCGCTTCTACGAATGGTCGGAGCGGATGTTCAACAACACCATCGCGTTCTATGGACGCACGGTGAAGTTCGTCCTGAAGCATCAGACCATCACGCTGCTGGTGACCATTGCGACGCTGGTGGCAACAATCTTCCTGTACATCGTCGTACCCAAAGGCTTCTTCCCGGTGCAGGACACCGGCGTGATCATGGGCATTTCCGATGCGCCGGAAAGCATCTCGTTTGACGCCATGGCGCAACGGCAGCAGGCGCTGGCGGCGGCAATCCTGAAAGACAAGGACGTGGAGAGCCTGTCGTCGTTCATCGGAGTCGACGGCACCAACACTACTCCGAACAGCGGACGCATTCAGATCAACCTGAAGCCGCATGAAAGTCGCTCGGATGACGTGACCACGGTGATGAAGCGGTTGCAACAGGAAGTGGCGGGCGTCGAGGGCATCACGCTCTACATGCAGCCGGTGCAGGATTTGACGGTCGAGGATCGAGTCAGCCGCACGCAGTACCAGTTCACGCTGGAAGATGCGGATGCGAAGGAGTTGCGGCAGTACACCTCGAAGATGATGGACAAGCTGAAGACTCTGCCGGAGGTTCGCGATGTCGCAACCGACCAGCAGAACCAGGCCGCGCAGGCGACCCTGGTGATCGATCGCGACACCGCCTCACGGCTGGGGGTCACGGCCAGTGCGATCGACAACACGCTGTATGACGCTTTCGGCCAGCGTCTGGTGTCGATCATGTTCACGCAGCTGAACCAGTATCACGTGGTGCTGGAGGTGGATCCTAAGTTCAGTGCGGATCCTGATTCTCTGAAAGATATCTATGTGCCGGCCGGTGGAGCGCAAAGTATGGCGACGCCGACACTGGGAAGCCAGCCCGCGGCGGCTGCGAGCACGACCAATCTGCTCGGCGCCACTGCAGGCCAAGTGCCACTTAGCGCGATTGCGCATTGGGAAACCACCACCGGACCGCTGACGATCAACCACCAGGGACAGTTCCCGGCGGTGACCATCTCGTTCAACCTGGGCAATGGCGCGTCGCTGGGTGACGCGGTGAAAGCCATTCAGCAGGCCGCTGCGGACGTCAATCTGCCGCCCAGCATTCAGCTGGCGTTCCAAGGCACGGCGCGAGCCTTCCAGGCTTCGCTGGCGAACGAGGGCTGGCTGATTCTGGCGGCCATCGTAACCGTGTACATCGTACTAGGCGTGTTGTACGAGAGCTATATCCATCCGATCACGATTCTGTCGACGCTGCCTTCCGCCGGTGTCGGCGCGATTCTGCGCTTTGACCTTGTTCCACCTGGATTTGAGCGTGATGGCATTGATCGGCATCATCCTGCTGATCGGCATCGTGAAGAAGAACGCCATCATGATGATCGACTTCGCTCTGGAAGCCGAGCGCAAGGAGGGCAAGTCGCCGCTGGACGCGATTTATGAAGCCTGCCTGCTGCGCTTCCGGCCCATCATGATGACGACGTTTGCCGCACTTGTTCGGTGCTGTGCCGTTGGCGCTGGGATCTGGAACTGGTTCGGAGCTGCGCCGGCCGCTGGGCATCACGATCATCGGCGGCCTGATTTTCAGCCAGATTTTGACTCTGTACACGACGCCGGTGGTCTATTTGTGGTTCGACCGCCTGGCCCAGCCTGCGCCACGTGCGCGCTCCTAAGCCGGTGGAGGCTACCGGAGATTGAAAGTGCTAGTGGCAGTGGCCAGAAAAGAATTACGGACTGGCAACGACTGACGCTGGATTACGCAGATGAGTGATGGTCGGAAGCGACTGAAACGGTATCCACTAAGACTGGCCACTGACCACTGGCAACTGATTCATGAATATCTCCGCACCAGCGATCGAGCGGCCGGTAGCGACTACGCTGCTGACCTTTGCTCTGCTACTCGCAGGAGCACTGGCCTACCTGCAGCTGCCGGTGGCGCCGCTGCCGCAGATCGATTTCCCGGTAATCTCCGTCGGCGCCTCATTGCCCGGCGCCAGTCCGGAGACGATGGCTTCTGCGGTGGCGACTCCGCTGGAACGGCAATTTGGTCGCATCGCCGGCATCAACCAGATGACCTCGTCGAGCCAGCTCGGCTCGACCGGCATCACCATGCAGTTCGATTTGAACCGCAACATCGATGCGGCCGCCCGCGACGTACAGGCGGCGATTAATGCGGCGCGGGGTTATCTGCCCGCCGATCTGCCCAGCAATCCCACGTATCGCAAGATCAATCCCGCCGATTCACCAGTCATCATTCTGGAGATGACCTCAGAGGCGATGACGCAGGACCAGATGTATGACGTCGCCGACTCGATCATGGGACAGAAGCTGTCGCAGATCGAAGGCGTCGGCCAGGTTTTTGTGTGGGGATCCTCGCAACCGGCGGTTCGCATTGAAGCCAATCCCAACCTCCTGAACAAACTGAACCTTGGTTTGGAGGCGGTGCGCACGGCGGTTGCCGCCGAGAACGTAAATCAGGCGAAGGGTTCGCTGGACGACGGCAGCAAGATGTGGATGGTCCGGGCCAACGATCAGCTGAAGAAGGCGAAAGATTACAAGCCGCTGATCATCGCCTACCGCAACGGAGCTCCGGTCCGGCTGAGCGACGTTGCCGACGTTCAGGATTCGTATTCCAACGTCAACAACGCGGGAAGCTTCAACGGCAAGCCCAGCGTTCTGGTCGTCATCTTCCGGCAGCCGGGCGCGAACATCATCGCCACTGCCGACCGCGTGATTGCGGCGTTGCCGTTTCTGAAAGCCTCTCTGCCGCCGGCCATTCACCTGGAAATCGGTCTTGATCGTACCACCACGGTGCGCGCGTCGGTTATCGGATGTGCAGCGCACGCTGATCATCTCGGTAATCCTGGTGGTGCTGGTGGTGTTTGTCTTCTTGCGCGAAGTTCGCGCCACGCTGATTCCCAGCGTCGCCGTGCCGCTGGCCATTGTCGGCACCTTCGGCGTCATGTACCTGTGCGGCTATTCGCTGAATAACCTGTCGCTGATGGCGCTGACCATCTCGACCGGCTTCGTGGTCGACGATGCCATCGTGGTGCTGGAAAACGTGATGCGCCACGTGGAAGCCGGCATGAAGCCCTACCAGGCGGCGCTGGTCGGCGCGCGCGAGATCGGCTTCACCGTCGTCTCCATGAGCACCTCGCTGATTGCCGTGTTCATCCCCATCCTGCTGATGGGCGGCATTGTTGGCCGGCTCTTCCACGAATTCGCCGTCACCCTCAGCGCGGCGATTGCGGTTTCGCTGGTAGTGTCGCTGACCACTACGCCGATGCTGTGCGCGCGCTTCCTCAAGGCGCACGATGCCGGCAGCCACGGCCGGCTGTACCGCATAAGCGAGCGCGGCTTCTATTATTTGACCCGATGGGTACAAGGTTTCGCTAGGGTGGGTGCTGCGCCATCGGCGGCTGATTCTGGTGGTCGCCATTCTCATGGTCTTCGTCAATGTCTACCTGTACGTCATCGTTCCCAAGGGCTTCTTCCCGCAGCAGGACACCGGCCGTCTGGCCGGCATGGTGATGGGCGAGCAGGATGTTTCGTTCGAGGCGATGAAGACGAAGACCGATGAGCTGATCAGCATCGTAAAGAAGGATCCGGCGGTTGAGAACGTCCTGGCCTTCGTGGGCGGCAACGGCGCGCAGAACCAGGGCCGTGTTTTCGTCGTGCTGAAACCGCTGAACGTAGCGCAAAATGAGCGCCGACCAGGTCATTGCGCGCCTGCGTCCGAAGCTTTCGCACATTCCCGGCGCGACCCTGTATTCTGCAGTCCGTGCAGGATCTGCAGATCGGCGGGCGCAGTCGAATGCGCAGTATCAGTACACGCTCTCCGGCGAAGACCTGGACGAGCTGTACGAATGGGCGCCGAAGCTGCTGGAGAAACTGCGCAAGATTCCGCAGCTCAAGGACGTGAACAGCGATCAGCAGGTCAGCGGCCTGGAAGAGAACGTGGTCATCGATCGGACCACGGCCTCGCGGCTGGGAATCACCGCCGCAGCAGATCGATGCCGTGCTGTATGACGCGTTTCGGCCAGGAACAGATCTCGACCATTTATCAGACCCTGAACCAGTATCACGTGGTGCTGGAAGTTGCTCCGCAATACCAGCGCACGCCGGACGCGTTGCAGAGCGTCTACGTGATTACGAACGGCGGAGCGCAGGTGCCGCTGTCGGCGTTCGCGCATTTTGAGCCGTCCACTACTTCGCTGTCCGTGAATCACCAGGGACAGTTTCCGGCGGTGACGCTTTCGTTCAATCTCGCGCCGGGAGGCGATCTGGGTACGGCAACGCGCGCCATCGATCAGGCTGAGACCGAGATGCGGCATGCCGGCCAGTATTCACGGCAGCTTCCAGGGCACGGCCGCCGCCTTCCAGGATTCACTCTCCTCGGAGCCGATCCTGATTCTGGCGGCGCTGGTCGCGGTCTATATCGTGCTGGGCATGTTGTACGAAAGCTACATCCACCCGATCACGATTCTGTCCACGCTGCCCTCGGCGGGCACGGGCGCTCTGCTGGCGCTGATGCTCTTCCACATGCAGCTCGATGTCATCGGACTGATCGGCATCATCCTGCTGATCGGCATCGTGAAGAAGAACGCCATCATGATGATCGACTTTGCGCTGGAAGTGGAGCGCACCGGCAAGACCGCGGAGGAATCGATCTACGAAGCAGGGCTGGTGCGCTTCCGTCCCATCATGATGACCACCGCTGCCGCGCATGCTGGGCGCGTTGCCGCTGGCCTTGGGCACGGCGTCGGATCGGAGATTCGCCGGCCGCTGGGCATCGCCATCGTCGGCGGCCTCATCGTCAGCCAGGCGCTGACGCTGTACACCACGCCGGTGGTCTATCTCTACATGGACAAGTTCAAGGACTGGGTGGTTGCACACCTGCCTTGGCGCAAGAAGACGGCCAAGCGGGAAGAAGAAGTGCCGGTTTTCGCCGACTGAGTTTTCTACTGCTGGTGTATCGAGGGCGAAGTGCCCGAGTTTCTCCAAATCAATCCGGATATTGCACTGCTGTGGAGCGACGTGGGCGAAACGAGACGCTCAGGTTCGCCTCCGGGCTGGGCAGCTCGCCGGAATCCATGGGCACTCGCACCAGGTCCTGCTGCGGATCATAGGCACCCTGAAGTGTCGGTGCTCTTGGAGACGATCAGCGTCCACTGCTTCGAGTTCGGAACTACGAACAGCGTATAGGCGCCAATCGGAAGAGTGCGAGAGCCGATCTGGATGGGCGTATTGGTGAAGAGCGTCATCGCTTTGCCGCCCGGCGCCCAGACCTTGCCGAAGGGAACCTGCGCGCGACACAGGCTTCTTGGGGTTGATGGGAATGTGCTGATACTGCACGACCAGCTGTTTGTCCTCGTCAAAGTTGCAGGTTGCCGAGTGCGCCCGCGGAATCATCTTGCGCCCAAGGCAGCCACGCCAGACAGAGAATCAAGCAAGACAGCAGTAAGAATGCGGAAATGACGCGGTTCATAGCCGAGCCTCCGAAAAACCACAGTTTAGCCTATTAGGAGCCTTATAAGTCTGTGATATTACAGCCGTCCGGCAGATTCTGGCTCAACCCGGTCCCGGTCTGCGACTTCGGAATTCCGACAAATCTCCAATTTTTATCCGGAACCCGTCGCAGCACCGTGAAACTGCTGTTCTCGTTTTCCGCATCTCTCAAATGGTAATCCTCCGGTTCTCATGTAGTTCTCAAAGCGTCGAATAATGGAGATTCAGCCCCTAAGGCGGCCAAGAGGGGTAGTCTGCACGACGAATGACGGAAACCAAAAACCATGACGAGCGCCTGGCAGGAGCGCATGTCGGCGCTGCGCAACCTGCCGCCTGTGCTCAAGATCGTCTGGGATTCCGGACCGCTGGTGGTAGTGCTGGGCTTCGTTTTCCGCCTGTTTGCAGCCTTGCAGCCGGTCGGAATTCTGTATGTCAGCAAGCTGATCTTCGACACCGTTGCTCACATCCGCAAAGCACCAGGCTTTCCCGCATCGCCTCTGGTGGCTGGTGGCGATCGAGTTCGTCATCGCCGTGCTGGGAAACATCCTCACCCGCACCATCGATTACCTGGATTCGCTGCTGGCCGACAAATACACCCGCTACGTCAGCATCCAGGTAATGAAGCACGCGGCCGAACTGGACGTCATCGCCTATGAAGACCCGGTCTTCTACGACCGCCTGGAGCGGGCCCGGGTGCAGGCGACGGACCGGCTGGCCATGATCCAGATGCTGGGCCGCCTGATGCAGCAGGTCATCACGACGATAACGCTGTCGATCACGATCGTCTACTACTCGCCCTGGCTGTTGCTGTTGCTGATTGCCGGCGTTATTCCCGCCTTTCTAGGTGAAAGTCACTTCGCGTTCCTGGGCTATGCCAAGAACTTTCGGCAGACGCCGGTGCGCCGCCAACTCGACTACCTGCGCATCCTGGGCGGCAGCAAGGAAGCCGCTAAAGAGCTGAAGCTATTTGGTCTGAGCAACTTCCTGACCGAGCGCTTCACGCGCTTGTCGGATGACGTTTACGAGGAGAATGTCGCGCTCTCGAAGCGCAAGCTGATTGCCGGAGCGCTGCTCTCCGTCGTCGGTTCGCTCGGCTACTACTCGGCATACGTCTACGTGATCTGGCGGACGGTCATGGGCGCGCTCAGCATTGGAACGTTGTACCTGCTTGCGGGCGCCATCCTGCAGGCCAGCACCAACATCCAGATGATCTTTTCGACCCTGTCCGGAGTTGCCGACCAGGCCCTGTTCCTTACGGACCTGCTGGCCTTCTTCGAGATGCAGCCGACGATCCGCTCGAAACCAGAACGCCTTGCCGGCGCCGCGGCCTATCCGGCGGGGCTTCGAGTTCCGCAATGTTTCGTTTGCCTATCCCGGGAGTTCGCGTCGAATCCTGAAGAACCTGGACTTCACCCTTCATCCCGGCGAGCGGGTGGCGCTGATCGGAGAGAACGGTCAGGGCAAGACCACGATCGTGAAGCTGATTACGCGGCTTTACGATCCGACCGAGGGACAGATTCTGCTCGATGGAGTCGACCTTCGCGAGTACAGCCTTGAGGACCTGTACCGCGAAATCGGAGTGATTTTTCAGGATTTTATGCGATATGAGATGACGGCCCACGAAAATATCGCCGTTGGACGCATCGAACAGATTGGGAACAGAGACGAATTGACGGCCGCGGCTCATAAGAGCCTGGCGGATGAAGTCATCGCCAAGCTGCACGGCGGTTATGATCAGATGCTGGGGCGACGGTTCGAGATGGGGTCGACCTTTCCGGCGGGGAATGGCAGAAGCTGGCTCTTGGCGCGCGCCTACTTGCGGAATGCACAGCTGCTGATTCTGGACGAGCCTACGGCGGCCCTAGACGCTCGCAGCGAGTATGAGGTCTTCGAGCGTTTTGCCGAGCTGACCGCGCGGCAAGATGGCACTCGTTCATCTCGCATCGATTTTCGACGGTACGTATGGCCGACCGCATCGTAGTTCTCGCCGACGGCCAAATTGCCGAAGACGGCAGCCACGAGCAACTGATGGCCCTGAGCGGCCAATACGCGGAGATGTTCGAACTGCAAGCGGCAAGCTATCGCTAAGCACAATGACAGGCGCCAATCACAGAGACGTGCTGGTGGAGATGGCCGAACGGGCGGAACCCGCTCCGGCCGGAACTCCGCAACGAGATACCGCGCTGGTCACGGAAGCGCCGTAACTCGGCGCAGGCGATTGCGTGGCTTCCCGCCACCAGGGAATCCAATCATTTCGCGGAACGCTGGAGCGGCCCTGAACCGGCAGCTGGAGCCGCTCTTAAGCGAAGTCGATTTTCAGCTCGGCCCCGACGAACAGCTTCCGGAAGACTTGCAGTGGATGCACGACAACGTGCGCCTGGTGCGCGCCACGCAGAGCGAGGTGCAGGGCTCGCTGCGCTTCGTTGCGGCGGGTTCCGCATGTGCGAGCAGCGCAGACAAGACAGTCATGCCGCGGGTGCTCGCTATCGCGCAGGCTTTCCTGCAAGCTGTCGAGTATCGCTATTCCGACCACTCCTTCACCGCCTATGTGGAGGCGTTCCAGACCGTGACCGGACTCAACATGGGCGAGCTCTCGTTGCTGGTTCCGGCACTGAAGCTGGTGGTGCTGGAAGAGTTCGTCATTCGTGGCAGGGAAGTGCTGAAGCAGCCGGAACAGCCGCGGAATATCAGCGACCTGATGGGCAGCATGCGCGAGCTTGTCGGAAGCTCCGTGGAAGGAACTGCTGGAGCCGCTGATCGTCTTCGAGCCGGTGCTGGCAGCAAGATCCCGCCAAGGCTTACTCGCGCATGGATTTCCAAAGCCGTGAGCTCTACCGCCATACCGTGGCCCACTTCGCCGAGCATTC
Source organism: uncultured Acidobacteriaceae bacterium (assembly GCA_963698845.1). GTDB lineage: Bacteria > Acidobacteriota > Terriglobia > Terriglobales > Acidobacteriaceae > Bog-257. The sequence goes on along the minus strand of CAVOSH010000001.1, from coordinate 553,806 downwards.
CGATTGCTCCGAGCTGGAGATTGCGCAGCAGGCGATCGAGTTGACCCACGAGTCGGTGAAGCATCCGCCGGTCGATCCGCGCCTGGCGTGGCGAAAATCGCATGTTGGCTACTACTTGATCGGCGAAGGCGCCAAGCAGTTGCGCGCGCGCGCCGGAGTCAGCCTGCCGTTTGGCGAGAGCGTACAGGAATTCCTCCGCCGCCATCCCGACGAGTTTTATCTGGGCGGCGTTGAGTTGCTGACGTTGCTGATCGTGATCGCGATCATGACGCCGGTGTTCAACGCGTTCAACACGTTCCTGGGCCGGATTTTCGCCATCATTCTGCTTCTTCTTCCGGTCAGCCAGAGCGCCGTCGAAGTGATGAACTATCTCACGACGGCCCTGTTGCGGCCGCGCATCTTGCCCAAGCTCGATTTCTGCGAAGGCATTCCTGACGACTGCGTGACCATGGTCGTCGTGCCGACGCTGCTTGCTGAACGAGAAGCAGGTGCGTCGGCTGGTGGAAGATCTGGAGATCCGTTATCTGGGAAACGCCAGCCAGAACCTGCACTTCGCTCTGCTGACCGACATGCCCGATTCGGCAGAGACGCCTAACGAAGACGATCCGCTGGTCGAATTGTGCCGGGCGACTGATTCGCGAGCTCAATGAAAAATACGCCGGCGAGGAGCGTGGGAACGTTCTCGCTCTTCCATCGCCACCGCATTTACAACCCGCGCGAAGGCGTATGGATGGGCTGGGAACGTAAGCGCGGGAAGCTGCTCGATTTCAATCGGCTGATCAAAGGCAAGTACGACAGCTTCCCGGTGAAGATCGGCGATCTTACGTTGCTGCCGCAGGTTCGCTTTGTGGTTACGCTTGACAGCGACACGGAATTGCCGCGCGGCACCGCGCATCGGCTGGTAGGTGCGATGGCCCATCCGCTGAATCAGGCCATCGTCGATCCTGCAGGCGGCAACATCGTCGTGGCGGGATACGGCATTTTGCAGCCGCGGGTCGGCATCAGCGTGCAGAGCGCTTCGCAGTCGCGCCTGGCCAACATCTACTCCGGCCAGACCGGCTTCGATATCTACACGCGCGCAACCTCCGACGTGTACCAGGATCTGAAGGGCGAAGGCATTTTTACCGGCAAGGGTATCTACGAGGTCGAGACCCTGAGCCGGGTTCTCGAGCACCGCTTTCCGCGCAATGCGCTGCTCAGCCATGACCTGATTGAGGGCGCTTACGCGCGCGCCGGCCTGGTCAGCGACGTTGAAGTTATCGACGATTATCCGTCGCACTACAGCGCCTACAATCGCCGCAAACATCGCTGGGTTCGTGGTGACTGGCAGATCGTGAGCTGGCTGTTCTCGCGCGTGCCGGATGAAACTGGCCGACGGGTGCCGAACCCGATTTCGTTTCTGTCGCGCTGGAAGATTCTTGATAACCTGCGCCGCAGCCTGGTTGAGGCGGGTATTTTCCTGCTCTTCGTGCTGGGTTGGACTGTGCTGCCCGGCAAGCCGCTCTACTGGACGCTGGTGACGATTGCGATCCTGTTTGTGCCGCCGTGGTTCCAGTTTGCCTTCTCGGTCGTGCGGACTTTGGCCTCGGGACAGCTTCGGCCCTTAGGCGACGCGGTCACGGGATTGGGCAAGGCCATGGTCAACGTGTTTCTCATACTGACCTTCCTGGCTCATCAGGCGCTGATTTCCGCCGATGCCGTGTTCCGGACTTTCTATCGCAGGCTGGTATCGCGGGAGCGCCTGCTGGAATGGGAGACGGCGGCGGAAGCAGAGCTGGGCAATGGAAAGCGCACGTTTGTCGATGTCCTGCTGAACTGGACGCCCGCGGTCGCGTTGATTGTAGGCGCAATCGTCTATCTGTCGCACCGGCACTCGCTTTATGATGCTTTGCCGATCCTGTGTTTGTGGGCCATCAGCAAGCCGGTTAGCCTATGGTTGAATCGGCCACCGCGTCCGGTTCATAAGAACGTTACCTTGCAGGACCAACGCTTCCTTCGCCGGGCCGCACTGCACATCTGGCGCTACTACGCGACCTTCAGCAATGCGGAGCACAACTGGCTGATTCCGGACAATGTGCAGGAAGAACCGCCGCGAGTGGCGGCGCGGCTTTCGCCAACGAATCTTGGATTCCTGTTTAATACGCGCCAGGTGGCCGTTGAGTTTGGATACCTGACCGACGCCGGAGTTCGTGCAGCAGAACATTCGCACACTGGAGACAGTTGAGCGTCTGCCGAAGGACCACGGCCACATCTACAACTGGTACGACACGCGCACGCTGGAGCCGGACCGCCCGCGCTTCGTGTCTACAGTAGATAGCGGCAACCTGGCTGCTTCGCTTATTACGTTGAAGGGCGGCTGCCTCGACCTGCTGCAACGGCCTCTGCTGAGTCCCGCACTGCTCGACGGTTACGCCGATCATCATTTGCGCGTTGGCCGATCTGGAATTGTTGTCGCACAAATTGGCGCGCTCCTACGAGCGGCCAAACGACTTGCATTGGCTGGATCGGCTGCTCTCGTCGGTGGAGATTCCGCCAGCCGAAGAAGGCCAGCAAGTATGCCGCCGATATCGCCTGGTTCAGCGAACAGGCTACGCAGCTTGATTCAGCAGGTTCGGCAGGCCATCAACGATTACATGCCCTGGCTGTTGCCGGAGTTCGCTCCGCTTCGTGACGACACCACACTTGCTTCGCTGCTGAAGTGCGACTCTTACGGGCTGGCCCAGATGCCTGAATGTATCGAGCAGCTGCGCATCAAGCTGGAAGTGAGCATCAGTCTCGGGATGGAAGCGGCTGACCTGCGCAAGAAGCTGTTGGTGCTGCTTCCCGGGGCACGTCTGAACAGCCTGCGGCTGATCGAGCAATTGCGCACCATCGCTGCGCAATGCGATCGCCTGGTCCGCGACATGGACTTCGCTTTCCTGCTCGATCGGCGCCGCAAACTGCTTTCCATTGGGTATGACGCCGAAACCCGCAAGGTACACGCTGCCTGCTATGACCTGCTGGCGTCGGAGGCGCGCATTGCCGCATTTATTTCCATCGCCAAAGGCGATATCCCGCAGGAGAGCTGGTTCCAGATGAGCCGCTCCCACGTTGTGGTAGATGGACGGCCGGTGCTGATCTCCTGGACCGGAACCATGTTCGAGTACCTGATGCCGCAGCTGTGGATGCGCTCCTATCCCGCGACCATGCTGGAGAACAGCAAGGAAGTCTCGGTGCTGGCGCAGCAGATTTATGCCGACGACAAAGGCATTCCGTGGGGAATCTCGGAGTGTGCTTTCGCCAAGGTTGAAGATAACGGCGCGTATGGTTACCGCGCCTTCGGTATTCCGCAACTGGCTTTGCAGCAGGACGAAGATCGCCTGGTGGTTGCACCTTACGCGACTATGCTGGCTCTTGGCATCGATCCTCCCGAGGCGCTCCGCAATCTGCGCTGGATGAAGAAGAAGGGCTGGTTCGGCACGGTACGGCTACTACGAAGCGGCGGATTTTACCGCTGACGTGCGACCCTCGCGGCGTCAACGCTTCGCGCTGGTCCGCTCCTGGATGGTGCATCACCAGGGCATGAGTCTGCTGGCGATCGCTAACTTCCTGCAGGATTCAGTGGTACAGAAGTGGTTTCGGATCGACGCGCGTGTTCAAGCTACGGAACTCCTGTTGCAGGAGCGTCCTGCGGGCCGGGTGGCTGCGAAGCCGCAGAAGAAAAAGCGGACGGCCAAGAGCGGAGGCCCGCCGCTCTGGCCCTGTTCTAGTCGCTAAGAGCCTAGTTTTTCAATAAGATATGAATGCTGTAAAGGGTGAGGTGCGAGGCAACAACCGCCCCGCTTTGCGTCTAACTAGGAAAGCGTAATTGTTTGGTTTGTAATGGCATCGGAAAGCAGTAATGTGACTTGCTTTCGGCGCGCGCCAGTGGCGCCGCTAAGCGGAAAGGAAGGTCAATCGATGGACGATCAGAACAATGATTTCGCACGTGAAGGGGAATATCGCTCCTCAGGCGGTAATAGCGGCGTGGGCCTGGCAATGTTGTTTGTGGGGTTAGCTATCGGTGCGCTAACTGCGCTACTGCTGGCGCCAAAAACCGGTAAGCAGATGCGCAGGACTCTCCGCCGCAGGTACGAAGATGCCCGCGAGGCCATGGATGATCTTGGCGATCACGCCAGTGACTGGATCGATAAGGGCTCAGACTGGGCCGACAAAGCCAAGAGCCGGGTAGCGCCTTTGGCCAAGCCGTTTCGTCGTTAAGGCTGGCGTCTAAACGCAAAGATACGGACCGGGAGCACCGGTCCGTCTTCGCTTCTTGCGCCAGTCAGAATTTCGAGATGTGGATACTGCCATCGCCGGTCGTCACTTCCAGCAGCGGTCCACCGCCATTAAGCTTGCCGCGTATGCGCGAGCTCTCTATCGAGCCATTCACCATCACAGGCAGGTCCAGTTGGATATGGCCGTCGCCGGTGTGAGCGTAGAGCTCAGCCGCCAGGTCCTGCGGCAGACGGGCTTCTACCCGGCCATCGCTGGTGTGAATCAGCCAGCCGTTCGCCAGCTTCGAACCAGGACGCACGGTGAGATCGATGTGACCGTCGCCGCTCCGCAGGTCGAGATCGGTGAAGACCCCGTCGATGGTCATGTGTCCATCACCCGTGTGAGCGTGCAAGCCTCCATTGAAATCCCGCACCTCGATTGACCCGTCGCCGGTATCCATTCGCCCTTGTCCGGCAATTCCCGATACATTGATGTGACCGTCGCCTGAATGCAGATCCAGGGCAGATTGCGGTGGAACCTGTATCTCCACTCGCACGCCGCGGTGCATGCCGATATGTACTCCCCACTGGTTGGGCACATGAACCTGCAAATCGATTTTGTCGGCATCCTGGTGTTCGGTGATGCGCACACCGGAGTTGCCGATCGAAACGCCAGTCGGCAATCACGTGCGCGTAAATCGTATTGCTTACCCCACGCGTGATGTCGATGGAGGCGTCGTTGGTATCGACGTGCAGATTGGGATTATTGCCGACCTGGTAGGTCTTGTTCCAGTCGTCCGCATAGGCGGAAAGGCTGAAGGCGGCGAGACAGAGCAGGAGAATTGCCGACTTTAAGCTCACAGTGCTCCTCCTCGTTGTTATACGAGAAGGAGCTCCTGCAAGTTCCGTTGCGAATGAGGAGAATAAGGAGGGCATGTTGCGGTGCCCGGGGCATGCGATCTAGCGGAGTGGAACGTCCCGCATGCCCCTCATGAGCATCGCTCCCTGCTTGTATAGATAGACGAGGGTCCCGAAAAAGGGTTAGCAAAAACGCGCCGGCAGCGTGAGGTCTTGCTGGATTTTATGCAAGCTCTGAAAGTACGGGGAGTTACGCAGAATTGGTATTGAGAGTCGCTGCCGTGGATCGCGAATATGAGAATTCTCGACTGTCCGGACCTTCTAGTTTCGCGGCACAAGATCCTGCACAGCTTTCTGATCGAAAACCGCGGCCCGCTTAGGATCGCCTAAGGCCTTCCAGGCCGCAGCTCGCCCTTGATCGACCTCAAAGCTGAGACTGTATGCCCCGGTCGCCGCCCGCAGGTCTGGCGAGGCCACACGCTCAAGCTGATCGAAGGCTTCCAAGGCAGCCTTGGGCTGCCCCGCCTCGAGGTAAAGGCGAGCAAGCTTTAGCAGCTGCGCCGGTTGAGGCATGGTCGAGAGTTCAATCCCTTTACGTTGGGCGTCGATCGTTTCTGGTATGCGCCCCTCGTACTTGTAGACCACGGCCAGCGAGAACCAGAACAGAGGGACATTCGGATTGACCGAGATGGCGCTCAAGTATTCACGCTCTGCGTCGGATCGAACGCCCATCATGTAGTAGATATTTCCCCGCAGCCAGGGAACGAAAGCGCTGCCGGGAAAGGCTTGATCGGCTTGGTCGGCGGCAGCGAGTGCTTCTGAATTGCGGCCGAGTGCGGCCAGAACGCTGGCGGTATCGGCCCAGCGATTAAAGCGGTCCGCAGCAGATCCGGCAAACGTCGTGTTGCCGAAGGGTACGTTGGAGCAGTCAAGGTTAGTTCGCTTGATGAGCGCCTCCGTCGCCGCCGTACGGCGAACGAACACCCCCGCAAGTTCGTCTAGATAAATTACCTGCCAGTCCTTGCTGCTGCAGTACGCCTTAAGTTCTCCCAGAACGGTCTCAAAGCGGTTCAACGGAAGAATGATGGTGTTGATGTTGTAGCGATCTTCCTCGGCTTTCCATATTGCGGAATCGGGCGAGGACTGCAACATTTCAGCCTGACGCAGGAAAGCCTCGGTGCCGAAAGGGATGGCTCGGCCGTCGATGTAATCGCGACGTCCCGGACCCAACATCCACGTCAAATATCCGCCTTGAATATAGGTATTAAAAATTTCTCCCGGCGGGTTCTCACGCTGAATGAAATCAACAGCGCGCTCCGGAAACCACCAGCTTGGTCCGGCGCCAAAAGTCGCCAGCGAACCCTCGCTGATCTTCATTGCCCCGAATGATTGGGTGATCGCAAGCGCGGCGATCAGTGCCGCCGCGCATGCAGCGATCGTGATCCGGGTGCGCGCATTTGGCACCCAGATCCTGAAGCGCATAACCGCGGCTGACAGGGTGGATCCACCGGCTACAACGATCACGCAAGCACCCAGGCAATCCATACGGACATGCTGGATCGCCGGATATGTGGCGCAGAGCAGCAGGATCGCCACGCCGAATTCTCTCTTGAGGACGGCAACGATCACGGAGACGACCACGACGATCAGCAACAAATAGAACGGGTTGGTGCTCCACGGAATAAATGCCTTCGATAGGACGGTCCAACCTAGCGGAAGCCTGCCCCACTCCACGATCCACATCGAGTGTTCCGCCATCGCGCTGTTCTGCCGCACGATCGCTTCATAAATTTTCCAGCCCCAGGGATTGGCCAGCGTGCACAACAGCGTAACCACAAATATCGGAGCTGCACGCTTCAGGCGCTGGATAGCCAGGCGGCGCCTGTCATGGCCACGCAACATGTCCAGGACGTCCATCCCGGCAAATGCAAATATGAGACCGAGCCCGGCAACAAATCCCAAGTGGCAGTTGACCCATAGGATCATCAGCGGCGGCAGAATCCAGAGGCGCCCACGACCGGATCGATAGTGCTCCCAAAGGATTGAGAGATACACCGCGAACAGGATCATGGTGAACATCTCGGAGCGTGGGCCGGTACGCCTTGCCACGATCGGCACAGCGATGATGGCAAGCCCGGCAGTCATGGCCGAGCCCTTACGAAGCAGCAGAGCGACCGTACCCACCGAGGCCGCAGCGCCAATCCAGGACAGCAGGACATAGCCCCCCAGCAGGTACGCTCCGTAGAAGAACAGGCAGGACCCGACCGGATAAACCCACGGCTGTCCGGCGGCGGTAAAGGAGAAGACGTCGGTAGAAAAAACCTGGTGATGCTGAGCTACCCATCGCCCGGTGGCGAGCTGCCAGAACAAGTCCGGCTCAGCCACTGTTCTCAATCCAGACAGAAACGCAAAGACGAGCGCTATCGCCCCCAGAAGCAAAAATAGGCGTCGCTCCAGAACTGAAGTCGCCTGACCGGCATCTGGACCGACGGCCGCAACTGCCGGGCCCGGTTCAGCGTCCGCTTTGAAGGATTCGAGCAGACTCCGTTTTATATCCATGAGCATCGATTACGAAGCATTGTGAAATGGGTCGCTGGCGAGTCCAGGCGGAACTGCTGTATTCCACGGCTGACTGGGAACGCGCAATTATAGCCGCTTCCACGCCCAGGTTCATTAACGGCTGTAGCTGGTTTTCCTTTTTCTCGGCATGCCGTTCCATCCCCAGCTGGATCAGTCGATCAATAAGCTCGGCGTAAGGTATGCCGGAAGCGGCCCACAGCTTGGGATACATGCTGATCGAGGTGAAGCCCGGGAGCGTGTTGATCTCGTTGACGTAAATCTTCTCGCTGCGCGGATCCATGAGGAAATCGACGCGCGCCAGTCCCGCGCACTCCACCGCCTGAAAGGCCGACACAGCAAGCTGCTGCAGCTCCTTCATCTTCACCTTGCTCAGCTTGGCTGGAATGATCAGCTCAGAGCCTTCTTCGAGATACTTGGCGTTGTAGTCGTAGAACTCCTTGATCGGGACGACCTCGCCGGCTACCGAGGCCATCGGCTTGTCATTGCCCAGCACCGAGCACTCGATCTCGCGCGCCTTCGCCTTCCTCCCGCCAACGCCTTCCTCGATTACCAGCTTACGGTCGAAGCGTGCGGCCTCGTCCATCGCAGCGGCCAGTTCGCTGGAATCGTGAACTTTGCTGATGCCGACGGACGAGCCCAGATTCGCCGGCTTCACGAACACCGGATATCTCAACTTTTCCTCGATCTGTTTGCGCACCTTTCTTCGGTTGTTCGCGCCAGGCACTGCGGAGAATGGTGACGTGCTTCACGATGGGCAGTCGGGCGTCGCGGAACAGCCGCTTCATCACGTCCTTGTCCATGCCTGCGGCGGAGCCGAGTACACCCGCACCGACGTAGGCGATATCCGCCAGTTCCAGCAGCCCCTGGATGGTCCCATCCTCCCCGAAGGTTCCGTGCAGGACCGGGAAGATGATGTCCACGTCGACAGGGTTGACTGCCGCGCGCAGCTCGCGTGCGTCGGTTTCAAACGGCATAAGCGAGGAATGGTTCTCGCCCGGCATCGGGGGCACGACCACGCCTTCGCCGCGCGCCAGCACCGCTGCTGCCGAAGTGGTCTCCGGATCGCCCGCGCGGAGATGGCGCGGCTCGGGCGCCTCAGCTTGCCTGCCTCGCAGCAGGCGTTCTGCATGGGCGGCGGTTACCCAGCGGCCTTCCCTGGTGATGCCGATCGGAACGACTTCGTACTTGCTCTTGTCGATCGCATTAAGCACTGAGGCTGCTGACAACAAGGAAACCTCGTGCTCCCCGCTGCGACCGCCAAACAGAACGCCAACCCGCAATTTCTTCATACTTCGATCTTATCGCGGCCCAGCCTGGCGAACAGTGACCAGCCGTAGACCTGTATCCGGAACCGTCTGCAAGTTGGTCCTGGAGGCTCTGCCTGCCGTGGGTTAAATTTCCGTGAAAGCTGACCCGGGGTAATTGACCGGCTCCGCCGCGTGCTCTACCATCCGACCTCTATGAGCAAGCCGAACCTTGATGAATTGCAGGCAACTTACAAACAGGCGGTCGACCAATGGGTTGCCGCGATCCGCGCTGAGGAAGCGCTGGCCACTCCGGATCATTCCGAAACCGCCATGGAACACTGGGACAGAGCGGATTTTGCCGTTCAGGACGCTGCAAAGCAGGCCAAAGAAGCGCGGGACGCCTACAAGGAGGGGTCTGCGGCAATCTGCACTACGGCTTCTAGGCACGCTGCATAGAAATCCGCGACGGGATCAGGACGAACGTCATCTAAAATATTCGTCATGGTTCCATTGTCTCCGCCAGCCGAAGTTGAAGTAGACGCCAACCGCTGCTACATTGCCGTAAACGATTCTGCCTGCGAACTTCTCGGCTACACCAGCGAAGAACTGCTGACAATGCGGATCGACGACATCAGCTTTCCATCCGGCGCCCATGTTCGGCCGATGTTCTCGCAGTTCATGGAAGACGGCAGCATGCGCGGCATCTTTGCGCTGCGGCGCAAGTCGGGCGAGATTATCTGGGTCCGATTTTAACTCCAGAATCGTAGAGCGGCAGATCTTTCGCGACTTGGACTCATTACGAAGTATGGGAGCCGGCCAAGTCGCATCCTGCGACGGACGAATTTGGTTTGGATCCGCTCTAGTGGCCCGCCTGGTCGATGAGTTGCGCTACCTTCGAATCCGGTCCCACCGGTTCGACGAAGACAATCTAACTCGGGTTTAAATACATCCGGTCGGGACCGTGGAGTTCCTTGCCCCGTTTCACCAGGACATTCGTGACCTGCTTGGTAGTTGGATCCGTTTTGGTGACGATGTAATAGACATCCGTCAACATCGGTGTGCCGCGAGCCATAACCCGCCAGCTTGCCGTAGTAGACCGCCCCATTACTCAGTAAAACTGCCTGATAGGGTGTCAGAAAACCTTCAGCTTTGGCGATGCTCCATCCAGTGATAGGTCAGGGCGTGCCCGATAAATAGCCCAACCAGCAGACACACGACACAACCGCTGACCAGCCAAGTTTGCCGGACTTCTGCTGCGTCGGCGCAGCAGGCGTTGAGGGAGAAGTTGTCATGTTTCGCTCCGTCGTTTCCGGCGAGCGCCGAAGTACGGAGCCGATTATACATAGGCCACAGTGGAAGCCGAGGGAGCGTCCCCGGCTTCCACGTCCTGACGGCAACGGGAAGAACTTCCGTTTCCCCTGACCCTGTCCTGCTTAGGGCTCGTTGTGTCCGGCACTACCTGGATCGCCGCATCGCCCACAATTACGTCTAGTCCGATCGGCAAACCATAAGCTGTTGTTCTCGGTTGACGACAAGTTCCAGGCTGCGGACCTCGAGGCTGTGCGTCGGGGGGTTGAAGTGCACGATGCGCTTCAAATATAGAGTGCCCAGACCTGCAAGCGAAACGCTGGTATTGTACGGAACGCTATCGATGATTTCCGGATGTCCGGCCACCGATATTCCGATGAAAGCGTCGGTACCGTTGGAAGTAACCAGATAGGTGTCGTTAGCTGACGCCACTACCTGGGCCGTCATCACATTGGCGGTTACAAGCCATTCAACAAGTTCAGACCCTTGCACCGTCGAGGTGCTTCGGCCACTTGACATCGGGATTGTCAGGTTCGTCTCAGCCGGTATTGATGACCGTGCCCGAGGTGAGGACCGGCGGAAGATTCAAGCTACCGAGGGTGTTGGTCATTACGGATCCGTGGTCCCCAGGCATGGAGTCATGACCGGCGCCGTCGGAGCGGAACTTAGCAGTTGGCCGAGCACCTCGGTCCCGAACGACTGCCCGTTCATGATGGCGGGCGCAAACACATTCAGCATCCCACTGGTTGCGCTTGAGACCACGATTTCCGTGCCCACCTGCAACCCCAGGATATTCGCGACGGTTATATGAATATGAATCATGTTCACTGTCAGGTTCGCCATTGAAGTCTGGATGTGTCGAGGTCTGTTCGTTAAGGATCGACATACCCAATGATCGGCAGGTCGATCCTGGTGTTCGCCGGGTATCGACCCGTTGTAAACATGTCCGAGAATCACCAGATTGCTGACGGTGGATCCCGCTGAGCTGACTTGAAACGAGCCGTCGCTTTGCAGCGTCGTGGTGCTCACCGCTTTGATCTCCTGGGCTGAGATGAGACCGGAGAGCAGGGTGACCGCAGCCGTGTCGGAACTGGCCTGAGCGGTCTGCGCGGAACTGGAAACGTCTGTGTTGACAGCGCCTCCGCGGATCACGGGAAACAAGTTGACTCCGGCGGCTGTGCCGGGAACATTGACGGTTGCTGCGACGTGCCGCAGGTCCCTCCCAATGTTACGGGAGCCGTTTGACCTATCAGCACGGTGCTGCCCACGAAGGCTGAAGTTCCAAATGCCGTACCCACGTAGGATTGAGTGTCTAGGTTGTTGGCAAAGCACGGAACAGACGTGAGCGCGATCATCAGTACCAGAACGGCGCAAAGCGCGGCCGGTACGCTAAAAACTGGCGACCTGAAATTGCCTGCGTGTGACATCGTTCCTCCTTGTTGTGACGAAAAGGCCCTGCCTCACAGCGGAGGAGTGACTGGCACATATCGCGAAGTTGCAGCCTCCGCTGGGAGGGCTGGGCGCAATCATGATTCGTTTCCGCATGCCTTCGCCTGCAACATTCTGCTGAGTAACGTCAGCAGTAATAGAAAACAGGTTGAAGGTAATCGCTGGCGTTTCAACGGGATCGTCGCTCATGTACCACAGATGGGACCCCAACAGCAAGCATGGATAGTGCAATCGCTGTTCCACTTGGGAAGGATCGAGAGCGGCTAATGCTTGACACAACATAGCTCGAGGTCAGGGAAAACGTGAGATGCAAATTTGTACCACTTTGTAGGACAGCGAGTAATTTTTTAACCGTCTACCACTTTGTGGGATAGCAAGAAATTTCCCGATCGAGTGGGCGCTTTAGTGGTTAGGGGGAAGGATCGAAATTGCCGCGCGGCGTATTCATGGCTGGTTGCATGACACACGAGTAACCGTAGGATCGCATTACGAACTAGAGGGGTAACTAATCTGGCTTGGGCGAGGTGGGACTGAAGTGGTTGATGGTTTTCTGTAGGGATGCTTCGTCTTCGACATTGAAGCAGGTTCGGGAGCGATCAATCTGTCGCATCAAGCCGCAGAGCACCTTGCCGGGACCAACTTCCACAAAAGTTTCCACGCCCAGCGCAATCAACGCGCGCATCGACTTGTCCCATTGCACCGCGCCGGTGACCTGCCGGATTAGCGCTTCGCGTGCCTGGTCAGCAGTGGTGACTAATGTCGCGTCCACGTTACACATGACCGGAATTTCCGGCGTATAAAACGTAAGCGCTGCTAGGTCTGCTGCCAGGCGGTCTTGTGCCGGCTGCATCAACGCACAATGGAAAGGAGCGCTAACGGGCAACATAATCGCGCGCTTTGCGCCCCGCTGCTTAGCCAGTTCGGCGGCCCGCTCCACGGCTGCCTTGCTGCCGGAGATCACGGTTTGATCAGGGGAGTTAAGATTCGCAGCGCAGCAGACTTCTCCCTGCGCAGCTTCTTCGCAGATTTGCTGTAGCTTGTCGATGGGCAAGGCCAGCACCGCGGCCATCGCGCCGATGCCGACCGGAACCGCCTCCTGCATGTACTTGCCGCGATTGCGAACGGTGCGGACGGCGTCGGCAAAGCTAAGCGTGCCGGCAGCCACGTGTGGCGGAATATTCGCCCAGGCTATGTCCCGCAACGTAGGAGGGCGTGATGCCCTTGGATTGCAGCACCCGCCAAGCCGCAACCGACACCGTAAGAATTGCGGGCTGGGTAATCTCGGTGAGCTTGAGCTGATCTTCCGGTCCTTCAAAACACAGCTTGCGAGAGCTTGTAGCCGAGGGCAGCGTCGGCCTCGTCGAAGGTTTCCTGCGCGACGGGATACATGGCGGCAAGTTCCTTGCCCATGCCGACGGATTGAGAGCCTTGCCCAGGAAAGAGAAACGCGACGCGGAGAAGAGTGTGCTGTCATAGTTTGAAGGTTAAGTCCGAATGCAACGCATAAACTTGCAACTAAACCGAGCCTGGTACCGACCGGTCCAGCTTCCGGGGGCTCCGGCGCGTGGTGGTTCAAATTCCTGCTGGCAGCCGCGATGCGCTCCTCAATGGTGTGATTCAACTTGCTGTTCGCGAATTCCATCGCCACGCGAATGGCATTCTTGATGGCGTTGGAGTTCGACGAGCCGTGGCTCACAATGCAAACGCCCTTGATGCCCAGCAGCGGCGCGCCGCCATATTCGGAATAATCGAGCCGCTTCTTGAAGTCGGCAAATGCCTTGCGCGACAGCAGAAATCCCACCTGGCTGCTGATGGTCGCCTGCAAGGACTGCTTCAGCAGGAAGCGCACGGTCTCCACCATGCCTTCGGAAATCTTGAGCGCGACGTTGCCGACGAAGCCGTCGCACACCAGGACGTCGGCTTTGCCGTTGTACAGATCGCGGCCTTCCACGTTGCCGACAAAATTCATCGGCAGCTCCTTGATGAGCTTGTAGGCCTCTCGCGTAAGATCGTTGCCTTTGGTCTCTTCTTCGCCGATGGACAGCACGCCAATGCGCGGATGTTCGGCGCTGGGAAACCTGCCGGCGAAAATCGTGCGGAAGTAGACGTCGCCCATGATGGCGAACTGCTGCAGATTTTGCGGCTTGGAATCGACGTTTGCGCCCGACATCGATAAGGATGGTGGCCGTGCCTTGCGCGGTAGGGAAGACCGCGGCTAGAGCGGGACGATCGACGCCCGGGATGGCCCCCAGCACCATCTTGGCGGTGGCCATGGCGGCGCCGGTGTTGCCGGCGGTGACGAAGCCGGCGGCCTTGCCGTCGCGCACCATGCGCAAGTCCGACGCGCATGGAAGAGTCGCGTTTGGAGCGTACGGCTTGCGCCGCCTTCTCCTGCATGCCGATGACTTCGCGGGCATTGACGATGCTGATAGGCAGCCTGCGCCAGAAGCGATGCAGTTCGAGCTCGGCGCGGATCGCTTCCTCTCTGCCGACCAGCACGACTTCCACGTCGTAGTGGCGTGCGGCGAGAATGGCGCCTTCCACTTCGGGTTTGGGCGCGCGATCAGCGCCCATGGCGTCAAGAGCGATGATGGTAGGCATTTTTGCCTGTCAGTTGCAAACCTCGATTGGTACGGAGCTTTAGATTCTGCAACGATGTGCAGATGTGATTGCCCGATGGCCGGACGCAGGCCAGCGCTGGACTAGCTGGCAGCCTCTTCGACCTCGATGACCTCGCGGCCCTTATAGTAACCGCACTTCAGGCAGGCGCGATGAGGCAGTTTGCGCTCGTGACAGTTGGGACATTCGGACAGCGACTGCGCCGTCAGATGATCGTGGGCGCGGCGCTTGGCCGTGCGCGCCTTGGAATGACGCCGTTTTGGATTAGGCATGACAACCTCTCAACCGGACCGCCAACCCTGGCGACCGTAACTTTGAACTTAGCTTTGCAGCTTCTTCTTGATCTCGCTTGAGCGCGTCCCAGCGAGGATCGCTCGCATGTTGCTCACAATCACATTGTTCCTCGAGGTTCAGATTGCGTCCGCATTGCGGACACAACCCCTTGCAATCTTCGCGGCATAAAGCCCGAACCGGCGTCGCCAGCAGCACTTGCTCACGCAAGGCGTCTTCCAGCAACAGGCCTTCGCCCTGATAATAGCCGATTTCGGTTTCGGCCTCGCTGATGGACGACTCGTCGGCCCGCTTATCCACGCCCAGGGGACGGTAGATCAGGTCGAAGCTCGTGTCGACATCGTGAACCACCGGATCCAGGCAACGGGCACAGCTGAACTCCAAGTGCGCCTCCACGTCACCCACCAGGCGTATGTCCTCGACATCCTGATGGTGCCCGCGATGTTCGACGATCAACTCCGCACGGCCTTTGCTGTGCAGCGGCCGATCTGGCGGAAATCCGGCCCAAATTCGATTGCGCCGGGCTGATAGTTTTCGTCAAACTCCAGCTTACTGGAGTTCCAATTCCCGAACACGAATCAGCATAGCAGCACCTGGCCTCTGCCTAGAACGACGCCACCGGCCTGCCCGACCAATTCCCGAATGTCAGGCGCTCTAAGCAAAACAAACGCGGCGCGGATCGCGCGACGCCGTCTTGCTGGCCAACCTCCTGACGGGAAACACTGGCAGGTACAGATGGGCGGGATCGTTCTAACGCAAGATATAAGAATAAAAGTTACCGCCAAGCAGTGTCAAGCCATGGAGTTGCCTCCGTCCGAGTTATTGAACTGGCGGAAGTTAGCCTGCCGATGACTAAGGCTGGGGTTGAAGAGCAGGAGGGCCGTTGCTACACTGTCGCTATCGCCTTCGATCCGCGCGGGCAAACCCCATTTTCTGCCTCGCCCTGTAGTATAAGAACTGTACGACTGGCTCTGAATGCTGGAGCATTTCTGGGCCGATCCGTTGCGGAAGTGCAAGTCTAAACCCCGCTGCCACAAGACTTTCGGAACGTTCCTATGACGACTCAGCCGGTTACCTGCCACCCAACCAGCGTTCAGGTTCATGCGCAGGCCGATGCCGAGCGTCTTCTCGAATCCCCGGAGTTTCAGTCGCAATGGCGGACGTTATGGCGACAATGCCCGTGGGGCACGGCGTTGCAAACTCCGGAGTTCGCCTGCACCTGGTACCGATGCTACAAAGAGCGCTATAGCCCACTGATCCTGCTGCGGTACGGGACCAGCGGGCAAATGGACGGACTGCTGCTCCTGGCCGTCGAACGGTCAACCAGCCGGCTGACCTTCGCCGGGGCTCACCAGTCCGAGTACAACGTCTGGCTGGCACCGCCGGGTGATCGGACCTTCATCTCCGAAGCCCTTCATAGGATCGGTAAACTTGGCTTCTCGTCCATATCGTTTACGTATCTGCCTCCAGGTACGCCGCTGGACTGGCTTGAACCTGAATGGAAATCGCGATCCAGCGTGCGAGTGGTGCGGCGTCCGCTGCTCACCGTCAGCAATCCGGATGCAATGACCGAGTCGCTGACCAAGAAGAAGAACCGGCGCAGGCTCGAAAAACTACAGGCAGGACAGTCGCTGGAGTTCGCCGAGCTTCGGAGTCCGGAAGAGCTTGACGTCTATTACGACCAGATCATCGACTTTTGCGATTTTCGCCAGGGCGCGGTTCACGGAAGCTGCCCCTTTCACGACGATCCCCGGAAGCGCGGCTTCTACCGCGCACTGATGGAGCAGCGCGGTCTGCTGCACGTAACCGTTTTCAAGTCCGGCGAGCGGCTGCTGGGCGCACACATCGGCGTTCGCAACAAAGACGAAGTCATGCTGGGCATCGTCGCCCACTCGCCCTTCCTGGCGGAGCACTCACCCGGCAAACTGCACATCCTGCAACTCGGACTAATGCTGCACAACCAGGGTTTTGCCCGTCTGGACCTGACGCCGGGAGGCGATGCCTATAAGGACGACCGGGCCACGGAGTACGATGAAGCGCATGCGCTGACCGTCTTCCTCGACAGCAAGGCGCTGGCATCGCACCGGATGTTCGAGCGGGTTACGCCAAGTCTCAAAAGCCATAGCGCGACCGCTGCACTTGGATCGTGATCGCCTTTCTCGCCTGTCATCCTTGGCGAAGAAAGCTATAGCGAGTCCATTCCGCGCATTACGTTCTCTGCTCAGACTGGCGAAGCGACGCTTGTGGAGTTCCACGGAAATGCTCTTCTACCGTATCGAGGCCGCCCAGGTTAAACCATCCGCCGCAAATATTGCATGCAAGGACAACTTGCACGACCTCCTGCGCTACCAGGTCGCCGATCAGAGCGAACGGTCGAAGCAGAATTTTCTAAGCGACGTGATGACCAGGATCGAGTCGGGCGTTCACTGCTACACGGTGGTACGTGACAATCGGCTGCTGCATTACGGCTGGCTCACGGAACGAAGTAAACAGTCGTTCATCACGGAAGTGCAGCATCCGTATCAGTACCCGCCGAATACGGCCGTGATGTGGGACTTCTACACCCATCCCGCCTCGCGCGGGCAGGGACTATACTCGCAATCACTCAGGCAGATCATGAGCGAGGCAGCCGCTAGTCCTGGCACAGACTTCATTTATATTGCGGTGCTCGCCGATAATGTCGCGTCGCGAAAAGCGATCGAACGAGCGGGCTTTACCTATTATGAGAGCATCCTGCGAAAGGTACGAATTCGGTTCAGTCGACCTTCAAGGTTGGCAAAGATGTTGCGTGACGTATCCACGCGAGATGTTCGCCTGTAGCGGCTGCTGATCGTTAATCGTTATGTCTCTGGCGAAACGTGTTAAACGGGCCATTCTCGCGACCAACGGCTTAGGAATGGGGGTTGCCCTGGCGCGCAGCAGCTGGCGTCAGAACCGGTTGCTGATCCTCTGCTATCACGGCATCGCCATGGGAAACGAAGCTGGATCGCATCCCGAGATGTTCTTGCCTCCCGCGATTTTTGCCCGCCGCATGGAAATTCTGTCGCAAAGCGACTGCCGCGTTCTTCCTCTGGGCGAAGCGCTGCATTTGTTGCAAGCGGGAAGGCTTCCTCCGAGAAGCGTCGCGATTACCTTCGACGATGGTTGGGCTGACTTCCGGGAGAGTGCCTTTCCTATCCTCCAGCGATTCGGTTTTCCGGCGACAGTTTATCTCACAACCTACTACTGCTTGTTCAACCGGCCTTTATTTCGTTTCGCACTTGCTTATGTCATGTGGCAGCGCCGCGCAACTTACATTGAGGCCCACTCTGCTCCCTGGTGTCCCGGAGCGATTGATCTTCGAACCGAGGAAAGCCGGACGGCACTGCTTTGGCACATGGACGAATACGCCAAGAGGCTGGATTTGTCGGGCAAGCAGAAGGACGATTTGGTCGCTGAATTTGCCGAGGCCGTTGGGTTCGAGTACAACGAACTGCTCCGGCAGAGGCTCTTCCATCTGATGAATCCTGCGGAGATTGCAGAAATGGCGCGGGGCGGGATCGATTTTCAGCTGCACACGCATCGGCACCGCACGCCGCTGGATCGTCAGCAATTCATTCGCGAGATCGAGGAGAATCGGGCTCGCCTTCAGGAGCTGGCTGGTTCCGGGGACTACACGCATTTCTGCTATCCCAGCGGCGCGAATCGTCCGGAATTCATTACCTGGCTTAAGGAAGCCGGAGTGCTTTCGGCTACGACCTGCATGAATGGGCTCGCGGGAAGCGCTAGCGATTCCTATCTTCTTCCGCGCTTGCTGGACCAGTGCGGGCTTTCCGATGCCGAGTTCCAATCCTGGGTATCAGGCCTGGCTGCTTTCTTGCCGCGACGGCCGGGAGTGGCCTTGGACGTTGCACCGGAATAACTAGCTTTCGATACAAAAGACGGCCACTTTGCAGTGTCCGCTCCACAACGATCGCCCAAATTTTCGCGCGCGCCAAAAAAAACGGGATGAGCTGGTTGGCTCATCCCGAGTGACCGGCGGGATCTTACTGGGCCGGGGTAGTAAAGCTCTGGTCGTAGAACGCTGCCATGTTGCCGGAAGCATCCGTCGCCAACGGCCGCCAGTGATAGGTGGTGTTGGGGCTGAGACCAGTGATGGTGATGTTTTCATCGTAAATGTTAGTTACTCCCTGGCTGAGCGCAACCGGGTCCTGGGTTCCGGTAACTGTCCCCGACTGGTTAGAGTAGTTGGCGTTCAGCATGTCAAGGAACCCGAAGTTCGGATACGGCTGCATGCAGAGCGGCGGCGCCGGATTGTTGAGATTGCACGTACCCGGGGGAGTAGTTCCGTAGTAGACAGTTGCGGTAGTGTTCGGTTTGAACACATTGAAGGTAAAAGTCGCGGTGGTTGCCGTGACCACGGGAGCCGGCAATGCGTTAGGACCAACTTGCGGCGATTGACCATTCGTGCCAGGGAGCCAGGTAAACTCTACCGGCGTGGATAGGTCCGGCCACGGTGCATTGCAAGGACTTCCGCCCTGTTCGCATGGATTCGCGGCAGCTTGGACAGTTTCGATCGCGGGGGACGATCCGTCCGGATTTTGACCTGTTCTCCAGCGAACGTAATCGAAGCTCCACTTGTAGACCTGGTTGAATTCCTTCACCGAGTAGGTCCAACCGCCGCCTACACCCTGGTTACCAGCAGTATCGAAGACATGATTAAACAGATCGTCGCCCTCGGACAGGACGGTGTTGTTATTGGTCTTGCTCCAGTACCAGGCATAAGCCGGGGAGACGAGATCGTTTAACTCGGTAGCGCCGAAGAGTCCCGAAACTTTGCTTGGATCTACCGGCAGGTCGTACACCTGATATGCGAGAGTGTGGGTTGACGGAATGTATTGCTTCGCCTGCCACCAGTCCAGCACCTTCTTGATCTCCAGCGGTATTCTGGCGTCCGGTGCGTTGCCTTCAGCAAGGTCAAGCTCGTAATAGGTAATCAAAGCTTCCATCGTAACCCCGATAGTAAAGGGATGGATGCTGTAGTTCTGCTGGTTAGGGTTGTTGAAATTCAGATTGTAGCTCTGATCCAGATAACCCAGCATGACGTCGACCTGGCGCAACAGAAATGCAGAATCTCTCTGTTCACCCACCAGTTCGGCTGCCAGGCGATCGTCCATCATGTAAGCGCTGAGACGGGCACTGGAGGCGTACGCGCTGCCGCTGAAGAAGTTGTAATAACCAGGAGCCTGCTGCATATAGTCGATGGCCTCCTGGTTGGTGGGGTCTCCCGTTCGGAGTTGGTTCATCTCCATCCCGTAGGGAAATTGGTTGGGCTCTCTGGTAAGGCCTCCCAAGGTTGCGATTAGCGTGTCCTTGTACGGCTCCATCGCGAGTTGGGCGCAGCGCTTCCAGTGATCGCGGATGCTCGGGTCCTGATACCCCGGCATTCCCAGAACGTCCGAAGTCGTAATCCGCTATTTGCTGGTAGATGCGTCCACCATCATAATTCCAAGCTTCGAAGTAGATCGAAGAAGGAATATCGAACCATCCGATAAAGTTGCCGTTATCCAGGCTCCACCACGGATTCGTATCCGTATTGTTGGTACACCACCACTCACCGGAACGGTAAGGAAGACCTTGTCCGGAATAGGGTGTCTGGTTCGCCATATTATTTTCCCAGTTTGCCTGGTTTGCAATCGGAGGAAACGTTGCAGGCGGAGTCGCAGTAAAGGCGGCGCTAGGTAGCACGGTAAAGTTGTAGGTTACAGGCACCGCGCTGCCGTAGTAACTGCCGCCATATTGTGCGCGGAACTGTGCGGTAAATTCATAATGTCCCGGCACCGCTGCGGAATTAACTCTAAGCCGCAAGGCGGAGTTGATACTGGCTACCGTTCCATTCGAACAGGTCTTACTCGCATCGTTATAGTCGCCGTCCCAACTGGGTGGTGGAGGGTTGCTGGGGGCATCATAGCTGCACAAGTATTCCGAAGTGATGCTTCCATCATTAACGACATTTCCACTATCCAGATTAGTGACCACTACATTTTGCATCTGCACCAACATGTAGGTCGGACCGCTCATCAAATTGGGTTGCAGATTCACATAAAGGTCGTTACATTCGCGGCTGGCTTTGCTGGTGGGGGTGCAAGCCGGAGACTGCGTGGGGTCGCCCTGATACACATTCAGTCCGCCGATCGGCCACAGAGTGAAGACCAATGGTCCGCTGGTATCGGTGGGTTGCGTTGGCATATTGAAGGTCAAATACGTTCCGCCGCATCCCGGCGCTGCGGGGTGACCGCAGGCGGCGGTCGCCGGGCCGGGGTAGGTCGCCCATATGTAGCAAACCGATACTCGCGTATTGCAGCCCGGCACCTGGACCCGGCTGGCGACGTAATAGCCCCAGGTCGGATAGGGGGTGTACGCGGGAAAATGGTCGACGGTTAAAGTGTGATTCCTGGTGAGGGTGGTATCCGTGATTTGCCGGGAGGGAGCGTTGTTGTTCGCGTTATAGTCGGAGGAATTCTCAATGATTACGACCGAAGTGCCCGGGTGTACCGTCGTCCATTGGAACGTAACCGAATACCCATTGACCGGATCGAAGGTGTTGCTTACGGTGGCGGTAACACTGCCAGGAACAATCTCGCCAGGCTTCACGGTGGCAGAAAGCGGGCTTACTGCAAGTGCCATGATAATTGCTGCAATCAGCGGGAAGATGGGCTTGCACCAACCAGACTCAGACCCGGGGAACATGGTGCGTACTGATGTCATCACTAAACTCTCCTTCTTTGCTTAAGCCGAAAACGGCTATCGGGCGGCCGGGACGCAATTCAGGACGAGGCCGCCGAAGATCAAATTGAAGTGCTGGGTCGGTGTGAGTATCGCTGTTTCGGCACAAGAGTGTGCACCGGAAAGGGGCACCAGAAAACACGAAAGTAACTATGTAATAGTTACTAGTGATGACAGAAGTCACCTGCCAGTAGGGCTTTCTGGAAAGGTGTAAAATCCGTGTGCCCGCGCAACTCCGGTTTGGGGCGGAACAGTGGTCCCCCCGGCGCAGCTGATCTTCCGGAGCACCGGGCGTTGCTACGTTTTTGCTGATTCCGAAAGACGTGCGTTCTGTTTCAGGAATTTGTCCGGCAGTTCGACGAGCGAGTGAGAAGCAGCAAGATCGACTCAGGAGCGCAAAGATAATTTCGACCTGAGCTTGCCGGAGTTCCCTCTTGAAGCATGGGTACGAGTTTGGGTTAAGGGTTACTTTATGGGTATGACTTTAGTTCCAGATCTCTTCCGCGGAGCCATTCAGGATCTGCGGGTTAGGCCACGGGGGAACGTTCCCACGCTTGATGTTTTGCGCAGCATCGCCATTCTGGTGGTTTTCAGCGGACACTACGGATTCGAGTTTCAGGGTGCGCACTGGGTCCAGGCCTTGCCGATGTTCTTTTGGGGGTGGACTGGGGTCGACCTGTTCTTCGTGCTGAGCGGATACCTGATCGGCAGCCAGCTCTGGAAGGAGATCAAGCGGAACAATCGGATCCAGATAGGCCGTTTCCTGCTGCGACGCGGCCTGCGAATCTGGCCTCTTTACTACGCCTTTGTGGCGTTCGTTGCGTTCGAGGGGCTCTTCGGCAGAAATATCAGTGGCTTGTGGTCAGACGCCTGTTTTCTCTCGAATTACTTCCACTGCCAGGTGGGCGGAGGCTGGTCTCTGTCAACCGAAGAGCAGTTTTATATTCTCGCGCCGGTATCCATCGCGCTATTTGCGCTGATGTTCAAGCCACAGCGGCTGTGGATCGTACCGGCGGGTGGCTTGCTCGTGCTTCTGATCAACCGGGCAGTTGTCATCCACTACTCGACTTTAAGTATTGCAGCGCTTCGCCAAAAACTGTATCTGCCCATGGCGACCCACGCGGACGGCCTCGCGATCGGATTGTTGCTGGCCTGGTTCGCAGTCTATTACCCAGAGCTGATGAAGTCGAAGCGCTTTCGGCTATCCCTGTGTGGGGCTATGGTGGTCCTGGGAATCGTTCTGTATGCCATCAATCAGGTGCTGTTTAACTATACTTCTCTCGGACTGATTTTCGGCGCGGCCGCCCTGTGGGGTATCGGTCTCGAAAAGACCCCACGATTACTGAACTGGCATGGCTTCTATATCATCAGCCGCCTGTCTTATGGAATGTACTTGAACCACATTGGACTGCTCGGCCGTCTGCGCGATCTCCTGTTACCGCTGCGTCAGCGCGGAGGGGAAGCAGCATTCTGGGTCCTGTACATCGTATCCATCCTGATCTCGGTTGGTATTGCGTTTGTAACCTTTCAACTGATCGAGTGGCCTTTCCTGCAGATCCGGGCGCGCTGGATGGCGTCGAAGAAGCAAGCTGAGCCACAGTCTGTGACGCAAGCAGCGACGGCGTAAACTGTGGTCTGGTTATGACCATTGCTACCAGGAAAACTTTCGGGCTTAGGCTTGTGATGTTTTGAATCTCGCTTATGGTTGGTGGTTATGCGGTTCATCTTTACTCTCGCTCTGGCGATGTTCTCGGCGAGCGCCTCGGCGCAGACAATATCAAGTCCGGCGCAGTTGATCGCAGCAATGCATGATCGTTATGCGTCCAAGTGGTACCACACACTGACTTTCGAGCAGAAGAGTGTCACCCACAAGCCTGACGGAAGTGAAACGACGGAGCTATGGCACGAAGCTCTGCTGCTTCCCGGGCGCTTGCGGATCGACATCGGCGATCGTGGGGCAGGCAATGGCATGCTGTTCAACAATAGTCATCTCTATATCTATAAAGACGGGAAGCTTACTAACCAGAAAGACTTTGTTCACCCCCTGTTAGTTCTCGGCTTCGATGTCTATACGCAACCTGTCGATAAAACCATGCAACAACTCAATGAACTGAATGTCGACATGACGTTGATGCACGAAGAAAGCTTCGAAGGCAGGCCAACCTATGTGGTCGGCGCCAAACCAGGCGACCTGCAGACCTTCCAGTTCTGGATCGACAAGGATCGGCTGTACTTTGTTCGACTGTTGCGTCCCAGCGAAAAACAGCCGAGCGCCGTGCAGGACGTTCGCTTCCAGGACTATAAGCAGGAACCAGGCGGAAGCTGGCTTGCCGAACACGTGGCGATTATTTCCGAGGGAAAGATCGTCTTCGAGGAGTTGTACAGCGACATTAAGATAAATCCTTCCCTGAGCGAGAGTCTTTTTGATCCGGAGCAGTTCCTTCAGGGCGGGAAACCTGCCAGCCAGTAATTGACTTTCCCTTGTCTGTCCCAAAACATCGAGGCGCCCTTGGCGGGCGCCTCTTCTGTAATCGATTGGCCGAACCTACCAGGCCGTGACCTGCATTTTGTCCACCCACATCGAGTAGTCCTGCTGATTGTAGTCACCGTCAAGTTGCACTGCTGTATTTAGTTCGGAAGCATGCACGCCATAGGTATTGAAGGACCGGTTGATGTAGCTCTTTTGTCCATTAAGTGTCACGGAAATAAACTTCGTTTGATTCCCTACCCGTTGAAACTCAAGCACCAGGTGATTCCAGCTGTAAGACGGAGGTTGTGAGCAGCCGATTCCCGTATGCACCCATCTTCCGTTTGCCGTGTCCCAGACATCCCACTGATGTGCGCCCTTGATATTGCATTGAGTACCGAAAATGAATTTTCGATTATTTACCGACTGGTTCATGTCGAACTCCAGCGACTGGGCTGCACCAGGAGTCTTCAGGTAGAAGTACAAATCATAGACAAAATGGCTGGCATTCGCATTCGCACCAAGTTGCTTCCACCAGATTGCGTTGTGATATGGCGAACTCCCACCCAACCAATACTGGGTAGAGTTCCCAGTCATGGATGGAGTGCTGACATGCTGGGTCATCGAATGTGGCGTGGATCCACTTCCGGCGCAACTGTTACAGGTCTGCCATCCCGACATTGCGTGAATCATCGTATAGTCTGTGCTTGCCATCGATAGTGTTGCCAGGCCAAATAAAATGACCGCGATTCCAATTACCTTACGCAAAACTTCCTCCCGAGGATGTGGACCGTGCTACTGCACTGTTGGCAGACTAGGGACGCATCAACTCTGGAGAAAGCAGTGGTTGGACCTATATTCAACTATATTGTGACCCTAATTTCACTAGTAAGAGGTTCTTAGCAGGGGTTACGAGCAGACTCTTAGTACGAGGAAGTGAGAAGCAGGTTGTCTCAGTAAGCTCTCACTCTTGGCGAAGTGGCCGTGAAGCAAGACCTGACTGCATCAGCATACACCAGCTTCTCGCAAGCAGAAGTGATTTATTTTACAAGGATGAGAAAGGGCGGCAAGAGAGTTCCACACGAGAGCTGCTCGAGAGTAAAACAAAGCCGGAGCTCACAAGCCCCGGCTTTGCCGTACTTACGTCTAGAGAACCTGCCACAGTCAACTAGAACAGTTTGCGCCGCAGTAATCCGGCCACACCAAGCAAGCCGCTGCCGAGCAGCAGGATGCTGCTGGGCTCGGGCGTGCTTCCCGGAGGAGTCGTGGTGTTGGTGCCGAGAATCGTGAAGGACTCAGAAGGAATCGTTCCCAAAGAGCTCTGCGAAGCATGCGACGGGCCGCTGTTCATATCCCAGTAAACCGGATCGCCATTGGCGACGACGCCGTTGTCCAGGTTGAGCCAATAGCTGCCAGCGCTCAGGGCGGTCGGGGTGATGCTGCCGCTCTCGTTGCAGACATTGAAGCCGCCATTCGAGAAGCAGGTGCCGGCGGTGAAGTTGACGGTACCGGAGAAATAGCTGGTGCCGCCGAACTCGCTGGAGGTGATCGAAACGTCGACGCTGTTGAGGACGTCACCAGGGAACAGCCAAGCTGCGAACTGGATGCCGTTTACCGTCGAGTCGGTGGCCAGTGTGAACTGGTCGCTGACGCCGAAGCCGAAGTTGATTGTCCAACCATGGTCCTGACCATTGGTTGCACCGTTGTTATAGATATCCTGGGCGACGGCCGGGACTACAGCCAGGCACAGTACGAGCAGTGACAGCGAAGCGATACGTAGTTTCAAGGAAGAATCCTCCTTCGGTTTAGAAATCTGAACGTTTCGGCAACAGCTTGCTGCTGCCGGATATAAGCCCACCATCCCTGCGGCCGTGCTGACTCGCCGTGGCGAGTCATGAGAAGCCGACCGTCCCGAAACCGGCCACACGGCCGATTCGGAGTGCTCGAACGATGGGCGGTGCCTCGACTTAAAAAGAAGAAAAAATACATCAGACTTCCAGCGCCATGAGAAGCCAAGGCCGAGACCAAGCCGGCGCCGAACGTGTACAGAACCAATTGCCGATCCCGATGCTGACTCGCCCATCTTACGAAGCGAGAATTGTGGGAAGGCTCTCCGTCGTTATCAGCTTGGGAAAGTGCAATTGGACTGCCGCTTCAAGTCGCTGAAAATAGGTTCGCACTACAATCGATCAATGCAAGGGCTTGCAACTAAGTTCGCAGGATTTACCAGTGGGTTTAGGGTAATTCCCAAAATAGGAAGTAATGAGAAGTGCTTTCTACTCTATAGCTCGGAAGCATTCATAACTATTGTTCCCAAAGTGGGAAGTAATATTCGCCTAAGTCGTAGTCGATAGTAGTTCCATAATGGGAATAACATGTCGTCAGCGAGTATGAGTAGGTAGGATTACGGTGTTGCTCCCGCTCTATACGCTACATTGACGCTAGCTGATTAAAACCAGTCTCCAGGTCACTCACCAGATCTTCGGCGGTTTCGAGGCCAATATTCAGTCGCACGATTCTGTGCTGATAGGAAGCTCGACCTTTGTAGGCACTGAAATCGTAAACTACCACGAGACTGGTCACGCCTCCCCAGCTGTATCCAATCTTGAATAACTCAAGTGAGTTGGCGAACCGCAGCACCTGCTCTTTGCTGAAGCCTTCGCGCAACACGATTGAGAAGACGCCGGTTGAGCCCGTAAAATCCCGCCTCCATAGCTCGTGTCCCGGACACGAGTCCAGCGCAGGATGAAGCACGCGTTCGACTTCAGGACGGCCAGCCAGCCAGCGAGCGATCGTAATCGCGGACGCCTCCACCTTCTCCAGACGTACGGCGAGTGTCTTCATGCCGCGGAGCGCCAGACTGCAGTCGTCCGGAGACGCACGCGCATCCCAGCAATTGTTGCGTGGCTCCCAGGCGTTGATAGGTGCCCTTCTCTTTTGCCGTCACCGAACCCAGGAGCAGGTCGCTGTGTCCGCCTATGTATTTCGTCAACGCCTGCATGGTCACGTCCACGCCGTGTGCCAGCGCGTCGAAATACACTCCGGCTGACCAGGTGTTGTCCATCGCAACAAGCACGCCCGCAGCATGTGCCGCCTCAACGATTGCCGGAACGTCTTGTACTTCCATGCTGATGGAACCGGGACTTTCGCACCAGATCACCCGGGTGTTCGGTTGGATCAGCCCTGCGATTTGGCCGCCGATTGTGGGAGGGTAGTACGACACTTCCACTCCGAAGCGGCGAAGGACATCGTTGCCGAGCTTGCGGTTAGGGCCGTAGATACTCTCGGGGAGAAGCACGTGATCGCCTGCGCGAAGCAATGCAAGGTGGATCAGGGAGATTGCAGCCTGCCCGCCCGGAGTGATGATTGTTCGGTATCCATTCTCCAGCTCGCAGATCGCGGGCGGCCAGTTCGAGGGTCGTCGGAGTGCCGTAGAGGCCGTAGGTGTAGCCGACGTCGTACTGGTCCCAGGCGTCGGTCAGGGTTGCCGCGTGGGAGAACAGGACGGTAGAACCGCGGTAAACCGGAATGTTCAGTGAGCGAAATCCGTCAGGAACTTTTGCGTCGGAATGAATCAGCTTAGTCTTCCAGTGCTTCTCCATGGCCAGATTATAGGAGAGGCACTTACGGATTTGTTTCCGACGGGCTTGAAATGCCGAGGTCTGGGGCGTTTGAGGTTTAAGAGGGGTGAACCAGGCGGCGGAAGTTATTCAATGATCGCCAAAATGTCTCCCGCGTTGACGGCCGAGCCTTCGGCGGTGAGGATCTTCTGTACCTTGCCGTCCTTGGGAGACTTCATTTCGTTCTGCATCTTCATGGCTTCCATGACGATGACGCCCTGGCCGGCCTTCACCTCATCTTTTTCCGAGACCATGATGCGAACGATCTTGCCCGGCATGGGGGCCTTGATCTTCTGGGGGCCGGCTTCTGTCCCGGCGACAGCGCGACGAGCCTTTAACGAGCGCGGATCCTGAACATCGACGGCATAGCGGGCGCTGCCAATGACCATGTGCAACTCGCCTTGCAGGGAGCGCTCGCGCTTGATCTCGTAAGCTTTTCCGCCGACCAGCACAGACAGCACGTCGCGGGTGGTGAGTTCGGCGTCCACTTCAATCTCCTGGCCGTCTACCTTGCATAGCCAGGTCTTCTCGCCGCGCGTCAGCTCGACTTGATGCGTTTTGTTATCGACTATAACGTCGTAGGTCATAGATAGCTCTTAGCAACTAGTATTAACGTTTAGCGCTCTCGTACCGCTTCCGTGCGCGCCGTGCGCTTCCAATCTCGAGGCCGGCGGTGGAGCTGGTCGATTTGCCATGTATTTCCAGACGCGCCATTTCCGTTTGGCACTGCCGCTCTGGCTCTGTCGTCGGCAAAGATTGCAGCACCGAGTGCGGCGATGACCGGTCGACGCGGGTCGGTTTCATTGCTCGGTTTGGTCAGCAGACGATCGAGAAAGCCAGTGTCGATGTTTCCCGCCTGGAAGTCAGGATCTTTCAGGATTCGCCGGAACAACGAAATATTGGTCTTGATCCCGCCAACGAAGTATTCATAAAGCGCTCGCAGCAGCCGATGGATCGCCTGCTCGCGCGTCTCTCCATAGCCAACGAGCTTTGCCAGCAACGGATCGTAATCCAGGGGAACATCCCAACCTTCATACATGCCACTGTCGCGCCGAATGCCCGGGCCCGGAGGGAGAGATCAGCCGCGTGATCTGTCCTGGTGAAGGGAAGAAGCTGTTATCCGGATCCTCGGCGTAGATGCGGCATTCGACGGCATGCCCGCGCAGCTTGATCTCTTCCTGCGTGAACGGCAATTTCTCACCTGCGGCAATGTGCATCTGGAGGTGTACGAGGTCGAGGCCGGTGACCAGCTCCGTGACCGGATGCTCCACCTGCAGGCGCGTATTCATTTCGAGGAAGTAGAAAGTCGCGATCCTGATCGACCAGGAATTCGACCGTGCCGGCATTGTAGTAATTCGCAGCTTTGCCCACGCGGACGGCGATCTCGCCCATGCGGCGGCGCATATCTTCATCGACGATCGACGAAGGCGCCTCTTCCAAAACTTTCTGATGACGGCGCTGTACCGAACACTCGCGCTCGCCCAGATAGACGACGTTACCGTGTTCGTCCCCGAAGATCTGCATCTCGATGTGACGAGGATTGACGATGAACTTCTCAATGTAGACTTCGTTGTCACCAAAAGCGCGTTGGGCTTCACTGCGAGCGTTCTCGTAGGCGGAACGCAATTCGTCCCGTGAGGAAACCATGCGCATGCCCTTGCCGCCACCCCCGGCCGCCGCCTTCAACATGACCGGATAGCCGATCTGCTCCGACAAACGTTCGGCGGCATCGAGATCGAGTCCACGCTCCGAGCCGGGAACGAAAGGCACGCCGGCGCGCTTCATGTTCTGGCGGGCACGCGTCTTGGAGCCCATCATTTCCATCGACTCGGGTGAGGGGCCGATGAACTTGATGCCGGCATCTCGACAGGCGCGCGCGAAGCCCGCATTCTCCGACAGGAAGCCGTAACCGGGATGGATCGCTTCCGCCCCACTGCGCCGGGCGACATCGAGAATCTTGTCGACGTTGAGATACGATTCGCTCGCTGTTGCCGGACCGATGTGGTAAGCGTAGTCCGCCTTGCGCACGTGCAGCGCTTTGCGATCGACGTCGGAGAAGACGACTACCGACTCGATGCCCATCTCGCGGCAGGCACGAATTACGCGCACAGCGATCTCGCCGCGATTAGCGATCAGCACTCGTTTAAACATAACGATGCCTCAAAAAGCGATCGCCGAATTGAAACCGGCGAGCGCGGCTTGCATATTGTTCTGCGGAACATGGAGCGAAATGTAGGTAGCCAGCACGCACATCCACAGAAACTTGGATTCTACTGCATCCGTCACGGGCGGGGAGTGCGAATGTCACAGATGCCTGTAAGAGCATATTTTGCCTGCACCGGTTGCGCTGGCGCGCTGGTGCCCCGGGTTCGGGTCCTGCGCTGGTGCCCCAGGTTCGCGTCCGGCCTTTGGACCCTAACCTGGGTGGAGTGGAACGCTGGCCCACGTTAGCCAAAAGAGGGCGAACGTGGGGCACCAACATCACGCGTCGAGACCTTAGGCCAGGCCATCGCACCATTTATCGCCCTCCTGGCGCGAGTGTTCGTTCAACCAGCAGCAGAGCCCCGGAGTGGGCGTCATGATATCGCCGCCTTGGCGAGGTGTGTGCGTTCAACGAGCAGCAAAGCCCGGAGGGCGGCATCACGATAGCCCAGGATGGAGCGCAGCGGAATCCTGGGTGAGCGCACCTAAACGTTCGAGCCGGCTTCAGCCGGCGGCAGGTGCCGTCCCTGCCGGGATTCGAGCCTTTTATAAACCGCCCACCCAGGACTTTTTCCAGGGGTGAGTTGAGTCGTCCCGCAGTCGCGGGACGGGGTTCGTGCCACAACACCTCGAAGCCGAAATCGGCAGTCGTGCCGATTCATTCCCTCAACTTACGATAAGGGGATATCACGCCAACTGAGAAACTCGCCCATCGAGCTCGAGCTGCACGGCGCGTGCTTGCACTACGCTACGGGGTGATCTCGAACACGACGCCGCAGCCGGGAACCATATTGATGTCGGAGCACAGGGCAAGGCCACCCGAGGGTGTAGTCCCGTAGATCTTGCCGTTTCCGCCAAGGGTTACGCCATCGGCCGGATAGGCTCCGTCGTTAGGGGCCCCAGTAAAGTCGTGCAGCGACGTGTAAATCCAGCCCTGGCCGGAAGGTGTCAACTTGAACACGCTGCCCATGTCGTACTGCCCGCCATAGAGCGTGGTGCCATAAAGGTTGCCGGCGGCATCCATGACCAAGTTGCCGTTGGTTGTAGTTGCCCCATCTCCCGGCATGTTGTAGAGCACAGAAAATGACCAGCCGCTGCCCGAGGGCATCAGCTTGAAGATGGTGCCGCCTCCCAGGATTCCGCAATAAGATGTCGACCCGTACATGGCGCCAGAGGGATCAAAGAGCAGCCCGCCGTGTGGATCGCAGCCATCGTCGTTCTGCAGGCGGTGAACGACGCTTTCGTTCTCGGTGCTGGCCGGAGTCAATTGAAAAATGGCCGCGTAGGTGAAGAGCGTGCCATAAAGGTGGCCCGATTCGTCGGGAGTGATGGTTCCCACCGGATTGGAGCCGTCAATGCCAATCTCGAAGTTGTACAGCACCCGCTCGTTCCACGCGCCGCCGGCAGGCGTTAACTGATAGACCGCACCACCGCCGTGAGTGCCGCAACCCCATGAGGTGCCGTACATTCGTCCGTGCTGGTCAAAGCTCAATTGGCCGCCACCGGTGGCATCGGTGAAGCAGCCTTGGAAGGCGTACAACAGCGTCTCGGTCCAGGGACACAAGGAGGTACGGCATGCAGTTGCCGGAGACTTCAGGCTATACGCCGCACCCGCGCCTCCGCCACCCACGCTGGTAGTGAGATACAAGGCGCTATCAGGGCCAATAGTTACGCGGCCAGGGTAGCTTCCGTCAGGAGTGGCGGTGAAAATGTGCAGGGGATTCAGCACCCATCCGGGCCATGGTTTTGCTCAGCCGGTAGGCGGTGCCGCACCCAACATAGTGGTAATAGGTGCAATTGCCTCCACCACCGTATTGGGTGGTCCCATAGATCTCTCCTGACGTGCCGACGGCTACACCAGCGTAAGGAAAGGCACCGTCTACTTGGCTGAAATAGTGAATGACCTGGTAGCTTTGCGCCTGGGACGGCTGGGCGATGAGCATCATGAAGAAGATTACGAGTATCAGGAACGTCAGCGTGAGCAGGATGGTGAGCGCCACATTCACCGGACTCCGGCTCATCTCGAAAATTGGACTGTGAGAGTGTGCTTTGCCGTACATAGTCCCTCCTGCCGTCTGCATGTGGGAGAAAGCAAACTGAAGGTCTTACTTCACGGCACGCGGGAGCAACGAGATCAGGTCAGGGAAGGCCGTCAATCCGCAGAGACCCACCTAAATGTCAACAGGTCGGGAACGTTTTGTCAGTGACTCCTGGCCGGACCGGCAGTGACGAACCGAAGCAACAGCAAGTTTGGAATCGTATTTGTCGAAACCAGCCTTATCGCAAGTTACCCGAAACGGTTTCCGGCAGCCGGCGTTGCTCGTGTTAATGGGCATTGAGGCACCGGAGGGCAAATGCCTGGGGATTCCACCTGTAAGTTGCCTGAAATGGCATCCAGAGCCAGCCTCACTTCGGGACTGTAAAATTACGCCTTTCGTGGGTGTTACTCCTTCACTGACAGAAATCGGCGACCTTCTTCAGCCTGGTGACGTGGAGTACGACTGGAACGCCCTGTGGTGATGAGGAGCTGCCGGGGTCCGTAGTCCCCATAACCTCAACCTGTTTGCCGCTGTAGGCCAGCAGTGAGTCGTGTTTTCCCTTCAAGATGTAGGTTCGGTCGCGAGTGAGCAGGTGAAATTCGCCATTCACACTCATCACGCATCCCGCGAAGGTGATGCTATGGTTCGACTGCTGGCCCACGCACGGCACCAGGAGCACCAACACGATCAAAAAGAGCAAACCTTTACGCATGTTCCCCTCGGTCGCATTACATCATGTTTCCTGAACCCAGCCCAACAGGAAATAAGCCGAACACCCGGCCTGCCTAAACAATCTTTGGCAGCGGGTCGCTTGTGTAGTGACCATGCCGTCAACTCTAGTCCACGGCAGTTTGTTAGACTTCCAGTACTCAACTTGTAGGGGATGGCGCTTGCAAAAACAAACCAAGGTCTCGACCGGTCGGGGGACGACCTTCGCTGTGAAAATGACTGGAGTTGCCGTATTGATTCTTGCCGGTGCAATCGGCGGGCTTTCCGCGCAGGCCGCGCAAGGACAAGCCGCTCCGGCTATGGCTGCCGGCGAAACGGCGGGCAAGAAGTTCAAGAACGTCCAGGTGCTGAAAGATATCCCCGCGGACCAGTTGATTCCTTCGATGCAGTTCATCTCCGCGTCGCTGGGTGTGGAGTGCAACTTTTGCCATGTCGAAAACGCGGGCAAGATGGAATTCGACAAGGATGATAAGGACGAGAAGAAAACCGCGCGGAAGATGATGCAGATGATGTTCGCCATCAATCAGAGCAACTTCAAGGGCGAGCGCGAGGTCACCTGCAACACCTGTCATCGTGGAGCGCCGCATCCCCAGGCTATCCCGGCGATTGTGGCGGAAGCTTCCAAGCCCGAGGCTGCTCCGGAACACGAGCCCAACATGACCCCGGCCGAGCTGCCATCCGGTGATCCTGTTCTGGCGAAGTACATTCAGGCGCTGGGTGGGCAGGCCGCTTTGGCCAAGGTCACATCGCGCGTTGAGACGGGGAAGGCCCTCATGCCCGAGGGCCCCGCGACCCCGATCAGCATCTATACGCAGGCTCCGGATAAGCGGGTTTCCGTCATGCACACGCCGAAGGGCGAAAGCGTTACCGCCTACAACGGTCAGGGAGGATGGCTGTCGTTCCCGGGACGCCCGTTGCGCGAGATGTCGGCGTCTGACCAGCTGGCCGCGAAGCTGGATGCGGAAGCTTTCTATCCCAACTTGCTTCAGCAGCAATTCACCGAGCTGAAGTCAAAAGAGAATACCGAAAAAGTCGCGGGCCAGGAAACGAACCTGGTGTTGGGAATCACCAAGGGTCAGCCGCCGGTAAAGTTTTACTTCGACAAGAGCTCCGGGCTGCTGCTGCGGATGGTGCACTACACCGAAACGCCGCTGGGATTGAATCCTACCCAAGTCGACTTCGCCGATTATCGCGCGGTAGACGGAGTGAAGACGCCGTACCGCTGGACGATTGCACGGCCCAGCGGAGCATTCACGATTCAGATCGACGACGTGAAGCAAAATGTGCCGATCGACGCGGCGCGATTCGAGGAGCCAAAGCCGGCAGCGATGCCCGCACCGCCGGCGGGTCAATCTTCTCCGCCGAGTGCGCCGCACGCGCCGGGTGCAACTCCGCAAGGGCCGAAGCCTCCGCAAGAGTCAGTGCCGCCGTCGGGAGGAGCACCTGCGCCAGGATCAATGCTGTAAGGCCGTACGCGCAGACGTTATGGCTGGGCCGCCGACCTGGTGAAGACCGCATTGTTTTCGGGTGCGAGGCTTTCGATCAGAACCTGGTTCTTGTCGGGGGAGAACTTCGCGCCTCTACGGCCCATCCCGGTGTTCTCGCTGGCGAAATAGTAGGTGAAGGTATCGCCGTCCCAGTGGCTTAGTTCGTAGTACGCCCCGCGTGGCGGCAAGCGCAGGATCAGGCGGCCCCCCTCGACAGCAACTTCCAGATCCCCGAAATACTGGTTGGTGTACTTGCCAGCATAGGCACTGAGCGGTTTCGCCAGCGCCGGATTTTTCGGCGCAGGCATGGTGGAATAATCGGGCGACGAATCCTGCGTTTCTTTGGCCATCGCTGACAACGCGTTTCCGGCTAATGCGAGATAGTTGTGTTGTTCTTTACCGTAGTTCACCATGTCGAGGAAGTGCAGGCAGATTGCCTCGGGCAGACCGACGGGCAGGGCGTTCGTGAGGGCTAGGATGCCCAGGTGTTCGTCGGGAACAAGGTAGACCGCGGTAGCCGCGCCCTGAAAAAATGCGCCACTATGGCTGATTTCCGCGTGCCCATGGATTTCCTTTCCAACATCCCATCCCAGACCGTAATAGCTGTTGCCAGGACACTGGTCCGGATTTGCCGGGTCAGGAGCGTTGCGACAGACCTCCGGTTTGCGGGTCTCGACGAGCGCCGCCGCGTCGATGAGTTGCTTGCCGTTCCACTTGCCGTTGTCGAGCTGTAGCTGCATCCACTTGGCTAGATCGCGAGCACTGGAGTTAACACCTCCGGCGGGCGACTCTGCATCCGCGTCGCGCACAAAGCGATTGACCGGACGGTCGTCAATGAAAATGTGCATGACGGCTTTGTTGGGATTGTTCCGGTAATCGGAGAAGCGCGAACTGGTCTCCGTCATACCCAGAGGCTTGTACAGTTGCTCGTCCGCAATTTCCTCCCACGGTTTGCCGACCTTCAGCGCTGCCGCGATGGCTGCCGTGGTGAAGCCGAAATTGCTATACGCATAGGTCTTACCGAGCTGGCCGGGCAGCGGGAGGTAGCGCATGCGGTACAGAATCTGCGGACGCGAGTAGCCTAAGTCCTCCAGCATGTCGCCGGAGAGCGTTGCCAGGCCACTGCGGTGCGAGAGGAAATCGCGAATCGTAACCTGCCGCGTGGTCTCAGGGCTGGAAAGCTGAAACTTGGGATCGAGATCGGAGATGCGATCGTCCCAGCTGATCTTTCCCTGTCCCACCAGCGAGGCGAGGATGCTCGAGGTGATCGGCTTTGAGAACGAAGCAATCTCAAAGACGGTGTCGGGATCGATCTGTGCGGATTCTCCAACTTTGCGCACGCCGTATCCGTGGAGAAACATGACCTGGCCGTTGTACACGATCGCCACCGCGACGCCCGGAACCTGCGTCGCGTCCATGCTGGAGCGGATGTACGAATCCAGATCTTTCGAGGCGGAATTCACGCTGTCGGCCGAGATGGGCGGCTGGTTCTGCGCGAAGCTGGCGCTGGTGAAGCAGCAGAGCAGAAGTGCAAGTATAAGAGCGCGACTCCATGTGCGGGGCATCCGGTGATTGTAACTGCACTGGCGTTTCAAGGCCTTGAGGAACCGCACGGTGGGGCGCCCCGCGGAGTTTTTTCCTGTGACTAAAGTTCCCTTGAACGGAGGCGCTTGCGTGGGGCATCCGGCCCGCCCGCCGGACTGCTATGCTTTGCGGATTCCAGTTTCGGTTTGTGAGGAGGAAGCGATGAAATGGCGTTCGGTTGTGGTTCTCCTTCTGCTGATCGTGATTGCCGCGATCGGCACGGCTCTCGCGGGCGATCACGGCTTTGGTAACGACTACCTCGCGCTAGGGGACAGCATTACCTTCGGCTACATTGCCGATGCCGGCTACGAGTACCTCTACCCGACCAACTTCGTAGGCTACGCTGATTATGTTGCCTTGGCCGGTTATCTGGACCTCATCGATGCAGGCTGCCCAGGCGAGACCACGAGCAGCTTTATCTCTTCGACTGGTCAGGACAACGGATGTCGTGCCTATCGACAGGCGTTTCCCCTCCACGTCAGCTACGGGTCGACGCAACTTGCTTTCGCTACCGGCTATCTGAGTCACCACCGCGGCACGCGACTGGTTAGCATCAACCTCGGCGCGAACGATGGTCTCCTGCTCGAAGAGCAGTGCAATTACGATCCGACGTGCATTGAGAACGGTGCGCCACAGCTGTTCGCGACGGTGGCCGCCAACATGAACACAATCCTGGCGGCTTTGCGCGCCACCGGTTATCGCGGAAAAATTGTGGTCGCAAACTACTATTCGCTCGATTACACCGACCCGTTGCAGACCCAGCTGACGGCGGGGTTAAATCAAGCGATCACCTCGTCGGCATCGACCTACAGAGCTTCCGTTGCCGACGTCTTTTCGGCGTTCCAGACAGTGGCGGAGTCAAATCCGCTTGCTCAAGGCAAGACCTGCGTCGCCGGTCTGCTGAACAACAGCAATCCTGCCCAGAACCCGCCTGTCTGCGACGTGCATCCCAGCCAATCCGGGCACAAGCTTTTCGCGCAGGCGGTCGTCAGCGCCTATCGTCACTAGCGGACTGGATTTCGTAATGGCCAGACGAAGAGGCCGGATCCTCGGGTCCGGCCTATTTTCTTGGAAGGATGGCTGCGAAAGAAAAGCCCCTCCGCGGAGGGGCTTGAGTGGATGAATTTATCCGGCGTCTTACTGCGTGGTTTCGGTGGTGACGATGCCGCTCGGGCCGGCTTTCTCGGCCTTGGCTTTCTTGGTGGCCATCGTCTTGTCGACCCATTCGTCCGCCGTCTTCAGATCGGCTTTGCGCGCGTCGGGATTGTCGCATTCGTACTCGGCGCGCTGGCGATAAAGCAGGTTCAGGTACGCCATGGCGTCGTCGTAGTCGGGACGAAGCTGCAGCGCCTTCTGCAGGTTCTGAATGCCATCCTCGACCTTGCTGCGGCGTTGGCCGGTCTTCAGCGTCTCGCAGGCTTTCTTGTCCTTCAACTCGTCGGTCGGCTTCAAGCCGAGTTCGGCGCGAGCCTTCTGGTCCGGCTGATAGGCCTGCATCCAGTCGATAACAGCCAGCGAGTAATAGGTCTCGGGATCGTTCGGATCCAGCGCGGCGATCTTCTGGTAATACTCTTTCGCCTGGTCGAATTTCTTCTGCTGGAAGTACATCGAGGCGATGCCCTTCAGGCTGTGGATCTGCTGCTCTTTGGGCGGATGCTGGTCCAGCACCGTGCTTGAAGGTTTCGATGGCCTGCTCGGCGTAGCGATTGTTGTCCGGCGAATCGGCGCCCGGAATGTACTGCCCCATGTACGCGGTTGCCAGATAAAGGCGGGCATTGGTCAAACTGGGATCAAGATCAACCGCGTTCTTAAAATGTTCGATTGCGTCTTCGTATTTCGCGTTCTTATAAGCCAGGACGCCCTTGTTGAGTTGGTCGCGCGCTCTCAGCTTGTTGCAGCCCACTGTCGAGAACAGCGCGAGCAGAACAG
The DNA here is from genome assembly GCA_963698845.1 of uncultured Acidobacteriaceae bacterium. Classification (GTDB taxonomy): domain Bacteria; phylum Acidobacteriota; class Terriglobia; order Terriglobales; family Acidobacteriaceae; genus Bog-257. The sequence goes on along the minus strand of CAVOSH010000001.1, from coordinate 516,397 downwards.
CAAGTACCGTCAGTACCCGTCCGCTCTTGTTCATGTCTGGTATCACTCTCCGTTGCGTTGTTCGGGTCCCGTAGGCGGCGGGACGTGCTTGACGTCCCGCGCGCTTAGGGAAAGAGGAGTGTAGCCCGAATCACGTTCCTATACTGCCCACGGCATCCCGCGAGGGCGGAGCGCCGGGGAACTACCCGCCAGCTTCGATCTTGGCGGTAATCAGTCCTACTTTGTCGACACCGGCGGCGTGCGCGATGTCGATGACCTGGGCCACATCGTTGAAGGGCAGATCCGTATCAGCCTTGACGAACATGACTTTCTCAGCGCGGGTCTTGAAGATGTCGTTCAGACGGCCTTCCAGATTCTCCCACGTGACGTCGTCCTGGTTGATCTTGAGCGCCGGCTTGTCGCCGGGCCCTTTCAGAACCTGCACCACGATGGTGCGGTCGTTGTTTTGCGGCTGCCTGCTTCTTGTCCTTGGGCGGCTGGGGAACCAGCGCGTCCAGGCCTTTCGGGGTCAAGGGCGTGATCACCATGAAGATGATCAGCAGCACCAGCAACACATCAATCAGCGGGGTTACGTTGATATCGGCTGAGGGCCCGCTGGACCCTCCGGCTGCCATTCCCATAACGTAACTCCCTACTGCGCGCCGGCGCCCGACGTGGCGCCTGCCGGCGGTTTCTTGGTCGTCCGGGGTTGCGTGGTTTCTGCTCGGTCAACAAACCCACATCGTCCACTCCGGCCGAGCGGACGTTATCGACCACGTCCACTACGCTGCCGTACTTGGCGCGCATGTCGGCGCGGATGAAGACCTGCTTGTCCACTTTATTGGCCAGGCGGTCCTTCACCTTGTTGGTCAGTTCATCCAGGGTGACGCGATCGGTACCAAAGTAAATCTCGCCCGTCCCGCATGACGACCACGAGCAAGGCATCATCCTTGTCCGCGTCCGGCATGGGCGTCGGATTGTTCACCTTGGCCATGTCCACGCTCTGCCCTTTCTGCAACATGGGCGTGATGACCATGAAGATGATCAGCAGCACCAGCATCACGTCCACCATGGGGGTGACGTTGATGTTCGAATTGACCTTACTGCCTTCGTTCCGTACTTCAGTGCCATAAAAGTTCAACCTCCCGTCGGCTGGAGACAGCCTCAGCTGTCTGAGCCGAGCCTTCTCCAGTTACCGGCGAACGCTGCGACGCTTCAGGAAATAGTCGATCAGCTCGCTGGAGCTGTTGTCCATTTCCACGTCGAAGGCTTCCACCTTGTTGGTGAAGTAGTTGAACATCATGACGGCCGGAATCGCGACGAACAGTCCGATAGCGGTGGTCACCAGCGCTTCCGAAATACCGCCAGCGACGGCGCCCAGACCGGTAGCCTTCTGGCTGGAGATTTCCTTAAACGCGTTCAGAATGCCCATCACGGTGCCGAACAGTCCCACGAAGGGAGCGGTGGAACCGATGGTGGCCAGACCGCCCAAGCCGCGCTTCAACTCGGCGTGAACGATGGCTTCGGCACGCTCCAGGGCGCGCTTGGAAGCTTCGATCTGCTCACCGGGAATGTCGTTGGAATCGCCGTGGGCCTTGAATTCCTGCAGGCCGGCGGTGACGACCTTGGCCAGATGGCTCTTCTTGTTGCGCTCGGCAACCTTGATGGCTTCGTCGATCTTGCCTTCGCGCAGGGCGCCGGCAACGGCGGGAGCAAAGGCGCGCGACTGTTTACGGGCGGCGCTGAACGCCATGGCACGATCGATCATCACGCCGATCGACCATCCGGACATGATGAACAGGATGATGACCACGATTCTCGCGATCCATCCCATCTGCTTCCACAGGGAGACAGGGATCCCAACCTACGGTGGCTTCCTGGAACATCCAGGTGGCAGCCGTGGGCACGTGGCTGAGGGCATAGGTAGCTAGGTTAGCTAGGAACATGAGTTGACTTTTCCTCCTCGGAGCTTTCGGTTACAGCAGAACACTTGGGTTCCTGCGGTGATTCGAGCCGTATAAGCCCAAATACTTACGGCGGAACGGGCTTTCGGGCCATGTGCAGCTTACCTGCCTTCAATCAAACCGGAGCTGCTACCCCGAACAGCAGCACCGGTCTGAAACTTAGATGCAAATATCGATATCGTTGCGGAGCCTATTCACCCGACAAACTGAAGTTCACGTTGATCGTGGTTTCCACCTCGACCGGTTCGCCATTCAGGTAATAAGGCTTGTACTGCCATTCCTTTACTGCTTCCAGAGCCGCATTGGTCAGCATCGGATGTCCGCTGACCACGTGCAGGTTCTGAATGCTGCCATCCTTGCCGATCAGCGCCTGCAGCACAACCACGCCCTGAATACGCGCCTGTTTGGCCAGCGGCGGATACTGCGGCGTGACTTTGTGGACCAGCAAGCCCTGCGAAACGCCCTGGGACACGCGCACGCGCTGCGGAGTCGCGACTTTCGGCACCGCCGTCGGTACGCTGCTCATCACGCTACCCAGAACGCCACCCATGGCGCCGCCCGGAACGCCGCCCGGAACGCCGCCCACCACGCCGGCAGGACCGGCGGTCGGTGGCGGCTCGTCTTCCTTAATCATCTGAATCTTTTTAGGAATAGCGGTCGGCGTGCGCAGCTGACCGTTGTCCAACTCGCTCTGAATCTTCTTGACGATGACCGGAGCGGCAGCTGGAGGCGGTGGAGGAGGAGGCGGCGGCGGCGGCGCGGTGATCAGGGTCATGAGCTGCTTGGTAGGCAGCGCCTCAGTGAAAATCAACGGCAGCAATACCAATACGCCCAGGAACAAGAACTCCAACAAGAAGGAGATGACCGTGGTCGCCCCACGCTTGGTCTTAAGTCTGCCTCCCGATTCTACGAGGCTGTCTTCAAACATACCTGTTTCTCCGAAGAACTCTCTGGATTACTTAGACACCGGCTTTTCGAGTATTTGTGCCCTGAAAAGCAAAGCAGCCACACGATTTTTTTGGGCCCGGGGAAGCAACTGATGACGAGAATGGCGGCCGGAAAACGGCGAGCCGCAGTATACACCCCGCAACGACGGTTGCACAGGGTCCGGTAAATCTATGTTTTCGGAAGGCGGTTAGCCCGGGAAGTGAAACTTCGTATCGGGACCTCTTCCGGATCTGGTCAGCGTCCCGCAGCTCGGGAATGCTGACCAGCCGGATTTCGCTGCTTACGCCTTCACCTTCACTTTTGCCTTGTCGTTATTGCTCTTGCCGCGGGCCGGAGCCATGCGCTCTGCTGCCGCTTGCCCAGCTTTCTTGGCGCGCCAGTCCTGGTAAGCGACCAGCATTGGCGCCGCAATCGCGATCGACGAATACGTGCCGATCAGAATTCCGATCACCAGGGCCAGCGAGAATGGGCGCAACACTTCGCCGCCGAACACATACAGCGACAGCACCGTCAGGAACGTCAGGCCCGAAGTCAGAATGGTTCGGCTCAAGCGTCTGGTTGATGCTCTTGTTGACGATGTCGGACAGCGACTCGCGGCGCATCAGCTTCAGGTTCTCGCGAATTCGGTCGAAGACGACGATGGTGTCGTTCATCGAGTAACCGATCAGGGTCAGGATGGCGGCGATGACCGTCAGGCTGATTTCCTTATCCAGCAGCGAGAAGAAGCCCACCGTGATGATGGTGTCGTGGAAGCAGGCGACCACGGCGCCAACACCGTAAATCAGCTCAAACCGGAACCACAGATAGACCAGCATGCCGGCCAGCGAGTACAGGGTCGCCATGACCGCCTGGTGCCGCAACTGCGAACCGACCTGCGGGCCGACGATCTCAACGTTGCGCACCACGAAACTCGAGGTGAAGAAGTCCTGCTGCAGCTGGCTGACGACTTCCGGCGGAACAATGCCGTTCAGCTCGTCCACCGAGTTAAGAATGCCGCCGCGCTGCTTGTTGCGGAAGTCGTCGATCTGGTGCGCGATGGCCGGAGTAGCGCTGCTGAGCGTCCGTACCCAGATGCAGGGGGTCCTTCTGCATCAGGTACTGCTCCAGGCTGGCTTCGCCGGTATTGTTCAGATCCTGCTTGCCGGTGCTGGCGTTTTGCGGCTCCAGAGCACGAATGATCGTGTTCTTCCCCTGATCGAGCGCCGCTTCGCTGGTCTCCTGCATGCCGAGGTCAACCAGTACTTCGTTGTTGGCAGCCGGACCGTAGGGCTGAATCTTGGGATCGTGCAGGCCGGCGCGATTCATGTCGGTGCGAATCTGGTCGAGGTTCGGCGCTTGCGCGAACTTTACGTAGACCAGAGTTCCACCACGAAACTCAACGCCCAGCGGAATATGGTGCCAGAACAACATGGAGAAAATTCCGGCAACGCTGAAGATCAGAGAGAAGGCAAGGAAGTACCATTTCTTGCCCAGAAAATCGATGTTGGTGTTATGTAAATAACTCCACCGTAAGCCCCTTGCTACCATTTTCTTCCAGGCCATCCGGGGAGTTTCACCACGGAGGCACGGAGGACACGGAGATCAAAAATTACAAAACTCTTCGTAAAATGCCTCGCCTCAAGGCGGGCACGTTGAAATTAATCAGCAGACCGACATGCAATCGACTCAGCCTGAGATATGTCAGTAACTGCGCTTCATGAACGGCAACAAAACGTTCAACCGACTTGAGTTCGACCAAAACCCGGTTGTCGACTACCAAATCGATACGGTAGCCGCAATCCAGCCGGACTCCCTTGTACTCGACAGGCAACTCCACTTGCGAACGAAATGGAATGCCTCGTAATGCCAACTCGTGACACAGGCTGGCTTGATAGCCGATTCCAACAGTCCGGGCCCAAGTTCCCGATGCACATCCATCGCCGCTGCAATGATGTTGCTGGTGAGGTCCGCTTCGAGCAATTCCCTCGATCCAGTACCCCTAACTCGGCAACCGTTGTCCCATCCCCAGCCAAATCTAAACCCCTCCGTGTTCTCCGTGCCTCCGTGTTGAAAACTCCGGCGGGAACCGCGAAGATCACGATTAAATGCTCAATGCTTCGCCACGCTGATGGCGGTTGAGAACGGCTTCGAAAATCACGCGTGAAACGAAGACCGCGGTGAACAGGTTGGCCAGCCAGACCGACGCTCAGCGTCACAGCAAATCCCCGGACCGGTCCGGTTCCGAACAGGAACAGGATGACGGCCGAAACAATCGTGGTGACGTGAGTATCGAAAATGGTTGTCCAGGCGTGAGCAAAGCCCTGGTCTACCGCCGAAGACGGCGTCTTACCGTGTCGCAGCTCTTCGCGAATGCGCTCGAAGATCAGCACGTTCGAATCCACGCCCATACCGACGGTCAGGATGACTCCCGCAATTCCGGGCAGCGTAAGCGTTGCTCCGCTGAATCCCAGGAAGCCCAGCAGGATTACCAGGTTCAGGATCAGCGCCAGGTCGGCATTGATTCCGGCAGCGTGGTAATAGATCAGCATGAAGATCATGACCGCGACCATGCCGATTACCGCGGCGCGTACGCCCTCGCGAATCGAATCGGCACCCAGCGACGGACCAACCGTGACTTCCTGCAAGTACTTAATGCCTGCGGGCAGCGCGCCCGAACGCAAGGTCAGAGCCAGGTCCTGCGTCTCCTGCTGACGTGAAGGAACCGGTGATGCGGCCGGTATCGTGAATCTGCTCCTGGATGGTGGCCACTGACTTGACGCGGCCATCGAGCACCACCGCCAGCTTGTCGCCAACGTGTGCGCCGGTGAATGCCGCAAAACGCCGTCCACCTTCACCCGTCAAGGTGAAGTTCACGTCGGGCCGGCCATTCTCATCCTGGTTCGAGTCTGCCGAGCGCAGATCGCTGCCGCTGACTGCCGCCGTCCGGCTGATCAGCCAGTAAACTTCGGCTTCGGCACCCTGGTCCTGACCGTGCGCGCCGTTGGTGCCCTTCATCAGCACGGTGTCGGGAGGAAGCACGCCATTGTTGGCCTGCATGGCAGCCTGTTCGCTGGCGTAGGGGCCGCTCACCGCCTGCCGGATTTCCAGCATGGCGGTGGACTGCATGATCTCTTTCACCCGCGCCGGATCGTCGACGCCCGGCAGCTGCACCAGGATCTGATAGTCGCCCAGTCCGTGCTCCTGAATCACCGGCTCCGAGACGCCCAGCTGGTCAATTCGGTTGCGGATGGTCTCGATCGCCTGCTGCACCGCCTTCTTCTTGGTATCGGTCGCAACCGAATTCTTCATGGCCACCGTCCAGGTGTTCTGGGCGCCCGAGGTCAGATCGTATTCACGCGAACTTGTCCGTCACCACCCGGCGCAGGTCGCCGGAAGCCTCGGGCGGCACACCCTTAATGTCGATGACCTCGGGGTTCTGCTGTGGGTTCGGCTTCGAAATCTCGCCGAAAGCAACGTTGGCCGACTTGAGCGAATCTTTGAGTTGCTCGACGGCGCGGTCGGTATCGGCATTGATGGCGTCATTGACCTGCACCTGGAGAATCAGGTGCGTGCCGCCCTTCAAATCGAGTCCGAGGTGAATGCGCTTCTGCAGGAGTCTTTCAAGCCCTGTCCAGTAAAGCTGCTGGGAATGCCGATGATGCCGAATACAAAGACGATCAGCACCCCGACGATCAGAATTGTTTTGGCGAGAAGATTCTTATTGTTCATGAGATAACAGCAACCTTAAGACTTTTCGCTCTCGTTGGTCGTCAGTGTCACGATCGAGGCGCGGGTAACTTCAACCTTGATGTTATCAGGGGGCAGTCGCAGGACGACCACGTCATCTTTCACCGACATAATCATACCGGTGAGGCCGCCACTGGTGACGACCCGGTCGCCCGACTTGACCTGCGACAGCATGGCCTGCCATTTTTTCTGGCGGCGCTGCTGCGGCATGATCAGGAGAAGATAGAAGATTGCGAAGATCGCAACCATCATCAGGATGGGCGCCGAACCGGCTATGCCACCACCCTGAGCAAACAAAGCTGCCAATCTAACCATTGTGACTTTCGTGACTTCGCCCCGCTGCGACGCGAACTCGACTGCAAAATTTTCCAGAGAACTTCTTTAACGCTGCCGGGCTACTCCATGCAGACTGCGGCAGCGGCATACTACATCCCTTGCGTCCGGGGCACTTCGTCACCCCTTCTCGCCGACTGCGGGCGAGTTGGGGACCCCCGGCTGGGATGTTCGGGGACTTCCAACTGAATACCAGGATCTCTGGCCGAATGTGCGCCGCCGTAGCGGTGCCTGCGTCGCCTGTTACTTGGTTTCGGCCAAACTGCAGCGCGAGCTCAGAAGGTTTTTCCCTTGATCTGCTATTTTATCGCGCTTTTCCGGAAACCGGCACTCCCTTAGGCGCAATTCTTGCGTCGTTCCGGTGAATTCCCTTATGCGACTTGGCCGGGAACGCTCAAATCTCCTGGGATTCCGATCCCCGCCGACTCTGCGCGGACTCGGAAACAAGGTGCGGTGGCCGGACGCCGGCGAGAAAACTCGCGAACTTCCTAAGCAGTATAGCTTGCCGCACCTTACGCATGGTGTCAAGGTAATAGGCCAGGTTGTGAACGGTGTTCAGCACCTGCGCCAGCAATTCGTTCGACGAATAAAGATGACGCAGATAGGCGCGCGAATAGCGGGCGCACACCTTGCATCCGCAAGCCGGATCGAGCGGACCTTCGTCGGCAGCGAAGCGGGCATTCTTGATCGTGATGCGGCCTTCGGAGGTAAACAGCAGGCCGTGACGCGCCGCCCGGGTCGGCAGCACACAGTCCATCATGTCCACGCCCTGCGCGACGTAATGCACAATCTCCTCCGGCGTACCCACGCCCATCAGGTAGCGCGGCTTGTCTTCCGGCAGGTAGCGGATGGCATTGTCGACCATCTCGTAGGTCATGCGGACGCGGCTCGCCCACGCTCAGGCCACCGATCGCGTAGCCGGGGAAGTCCAGTTCAATGGTTCGCTGTGCCGACTCGCGCCGCAGATCAGGAAACATCCCGCCCTGCACGATGCCGAACAGAGTTTGTGTCTGCCCTTCTGCCGGCATGAGCAAACTTTTCTCCTGAGGGAAGGAGCCTGAACCGTCATCGACCTGGAGGGTGCCCCGTTCTAGCCCGTCTGTTGGGCTAGGGCGGGGTTTTTGATTTTCCTCGTGAAGGGTCTCAGGTTTTTTAAACCACGGCACCTCGTGCCTGTGCTCCTCAAAGTATTTCTTGCTGCGCGCAGCCCAGCGCAGCGTCATCTCCATGGAGCGTTGTGTCCGCGCATACTCCGCCGGATGTTCAGTGCACTCGTCGAAGGCCATGATGATGTCGGCGCCCAGCCCGATCTGCGCCGCCATCGCACTTTCAGGGCTGAAGAAGTGCGATGACCCATCGAGGTGCGACCGGAACATGACACCTTCCTCCGTCACCTTGCGAAGATCGCTCAGGCTGAACACCTGGAAGCCGCCAGAATCGGTAAGGATGGGGTGATCCCACGCCATGAACTTCTGCACGCCGCCAAGCTTGCGCACCATCTCAACGCCCGGTCGCAGATAGAGGTGATACGTGTTGTTCAGCAGAATCTGGACGCCAAGTTCTTCCAGCACATCCTGGGGCACACCCTTCACGCTGGCAAGCGTGCCGACGGGCATAAAGACCGGCGTCTGCACTTCACCATGCGGGGTAAAAAACCGTCCGGCGCGAGCCTTGTCCTCGCGGGCCTCAATCTCAAAGCGGAAAGACATGTAGTGCGATTGTAAATGGGGATTAGAGGATTTCACCACGGAGGCACAGAGAACACGGAGATCGGGGAAATGAAAACGTTTTTCTTCCGTGTTCTCCGTGCCTCTGTGGTGATAACACTCTTGTTCTTGACCCCGTCCGGAAATACGGATACGTTCATGCCAGCCATACCAGCCACTGCGAGGACCGATCAGATTGCGCTCTATCTTCATCAGTTATCGGCGGAACGACACCGAGGGCGAAGCCGGCCGCCTGTTTGACGACCTGGTTTCCGAGTTTGGCGAGAACTCCGTTTTCATGGATGTCGCCGCCATCGAGGCCGGTCGCGACTTCCGCAAAGTGATCGACGAGAGCGTCTCCACTTGCGGCGTGCTGCTCGCCATCATCGGCAAGAACTGGGTTGATGCCAAGGACGATAACGGACGCCGCCGCCTCGACGACCCGACCGACTTTGTCCGCCTGGAGACCGCTTCGGCGTTGCGGCGCGACATCCCTGTCATCCCAATTCTCGTGCGCGGCTCCAAGATGCCGCGGGCCGAAGATCTGCCCGACGACCTGCACGATCTCGCTTATCGGAACTGTGTCGAGCTGACCCATGCGCGCTGGAGCTCCGATCTGGAGCTCCTGGTTAACGCGCTGCGCCGCCAGTTAAAGATCGAGAAGACTGGACCTTTGACTCCGGTGGCGGATCCTGCCGGCTGGGCCGCGGCTGGCCCGTCGGCCGTTAATGCGGATCCGCAGTTCGCGATCCCGCAGACTTCGTCGACAGGTGCTTCCCCTGAGCGCAAGAATCCGCTCCTGTTCCTGGTTGGGGCCGCGATATGCGTTGTCGCGATTGCGCTCGGAGCTTACTTTTTCGTGAACCGGCAAGTCACGGTTCCCGATCTTCGCGGGGACACGGTTGCGCTGGCCACCTCCAAGCTGCAAGGTTCACACCTCAAAGTCGGACAGACCACGGTGCGGCAGGATTCCACGGTCGATGCCAACCTCGTGCTCAGCCAATATCCTCCGTCGGACGAACGCGTGAGGAACGGAGCCGCAGTTGATCTGGTGGTGTCGGGCGCGACCGCGCAAGTAGAAGTGCCCACGATCACAGGCCAGATGCTGGACAATGCTATCCACACCTTAGCCGAGCATCAGCTCGTGGTCGGCGATGTGCAGCGGCAGGCCCGCCCCGGCGTCGCTCGCGACACCATCCTGCAACAGTTCCCGCAGGCCGGAGAGAGGGTGAAGGTCAATGGCAAGATCGATTTGCTGGTTTCGGATTTGCCACCGGCTGAGACGCCAACTCCAACTGCAGCCAACGCCGGCAAGAGTGCCGATGAAGATTGGGCGAAGGCCCGAGCTGTTGAACGGGCCGCCGCTAAGCAGTCTGCCTTGAAGGCCGCAGCGGCCGCGGCAGCAAAGGAGAGAGGTTTGGCAGCCCAGACTCCACCATCCCAACCCGCGGCAACCGCCGGGAATGCAGCCCCCAAGGTTGTGATCCGCAGCGCCTCCTGCAAAATCCTTGCCCCCGGGAAGTACCGGCTCGACATTATGGGTGACGCCACCGTCGCTCCGCTGGATACGTACCTCTTCTACACGTATGCTACCGTGGGCACTGCCGGCACCCGCTGGCGTCCGGAGTGTAGAGGCTGGAGCACGCCCACAGCGGCGGATGACTCGCTGTGGGAGGTAAGCTGCATCCATCGCTCGAGCGATGCGCCGCAGATGTCCTGGGAAACCTCGCGCATCATCACCAGCCAGAATAATCAGCCGCCTACTATGGCGGGGACGACGATCTTTAAGCCCGGCATGCAGGCGCCGTCGTCGCTGAAGTTTAGCGTTACCTGCCAGTAGCGTCGACCAGCGGTGCTACCATGGGCCGTTACCCCCCCGGTTTTCACTGGCGAAGGCTCGCTCGGTTTGCGCGAGGCAATCCACATGAATCGATTGCTGAGCAGTCCCATCGGTTGGCTCGTAGCTCTTGGATTAGTCTGCCTTTTCTTCTCGCCCCTCGTGCCAGCGCAGTCTGCATCAAAAGTCAAAACCCTACCCGGCGACACCTCAACCTGCGGTGGCGGTGCTCTCAACAGCGAGGGCCTTAAGTATTTTCGAGGGCAGGGAGTGCCAAAAGACGACTGGCGTGCTCTCCGCCTCTTCGAGAAAGCAGCCACGGACTGCAATGATGCGGACGCCATGGCCAATCTCGGATACATGTATCAGACCGGCGCTGCGGTTCCAGTTGATCCCTATCTCGCCAAGCCGCTGTATGAAAAGTCCGTAGAACTCGGCAGCGTCGAGGGCTTGACCAGGCTCGGCCAGTGGTACGCCGGAGGCTTCCCGTTGCCCGATTACACGCGCGCCCGCATGTTGTTGGAGAAGGCCGCGGCGCAAGGTAGCCGGACTGCGGAGTTCTCGCTGGGGAATGCCTACTTGTTTGGACAGTGGGGTGTTCCACGCGACCCAAGCCGCGCCATCGAGTATTTCCGGAACGTCGTCGAAACTCCGCCGGCCGAATGGGACGACCCCGACTTGGCAATGAATGCGGCGAGCTGGATCGCGGGGATCTACGAGGGAGCTGCCGGTTTTCCCAAGGACGAGAAACGGGCCTTCGAATGGCGGCAGAAGGCTGCCATGCTCGGTGACCCGCGCGCGATGAAACCACTGAGCGAGATGTACCGCGACGGACGGGGCGTGGAGAAGGATCCGCAGCAGGCGCAGATATGGGCCGACCGGGCCGCCGCACTCGAATCTAAGCCTGCCGTGACCCCAAACAATGAGCAGTGCAAGGGTGAGCAATTAGATTCGTCGATGCACCTGTACAACCAGCACAACCATTTGTTCACGGTCACCGTCGAAACGCGAAACATCTCAACCCAGCCGTGCCGACTCGACTATGTCACAGCACGATTCATGGGCGCGGGCACGGCAACCAATCACATATTGCAGAAAGTGCATGTCGAGGTGTGCCAGAACTGCGACCAGTGGGGACGTGCCCAGCGTCCGCGTACCATCATCCTCAGTCCGAACCAAGTCTTACATGCAGATATCAGCTGGCAGGGCGTGCCCGACACCAGTGGCACTCCTTGCGTTGCCATCGGTTCCATGGGTGTTGGCTTCACCCTCAATGCCGGGGCTTTCAACTTCTATCCGGGGTCACCTGGAATACCGATCTGCTCGACGGTCAATGCAGGTCCGCTGATGCCAGGGCCTGATCCGCGTGCTGCAAAAGAGATGGCCCACGTTGCCGCGTTGAAAGTCTCAGCTCCGAAGTCGACGTATTTCCCCCGGGAACATATGTTGCTCGTCGTGAATGCCACTGCCGGTGATAGCTTTCCCGGTCCCGGTAGTCCCTGTCCGTTTTTCCAGCAGCGCATCCGTTATCCCAACGGGGTGATCCAGTATGTCCCGATGGCAGGAGGGGACGCGCGTTGCAAGATAATTCCAGCATATCGTTCGGGTTCGGCAGGTTCGTCGGCGCTGGAGGTGACCTTGCTCGCCAATGTCTATCGTGAACTCGGCGACTATCAGATACAGTTCCTGCAGTATGATCCGCCGGGCAGCCAAAACTCCTGGCGGCTCCTGGCGGAGTCCGACAGATTTACTTATCGCCTCGACGATTCCTACAAAGTTGAGCGCACCTGGGGTCCGCCCGTGAAAGGACTCGCCGCAAATATTGCTCTCGATAAGACGAACTATTCGCTGGGAGAAGATGTTCCTCTGCATCTTGCGTTGAAAAATATCTCGGTTCCTGACCGCAGCTTTCACGTTCAGTTATGCACCGACGCCGTGATCACCGTGCGCGACCAGAGCGGCCACAAGATCGAGCCAACCGGTGACCAGGAATTTTGCAGTCAAAACGGTACCTATAACCCGTACTTTCCTCCCGGCGACCTTATTCCGACAGAGCATTCGCTGAAGCTGATGGGGCTTTTGCCCAGCAAGCCTGGCACCTACACTATCGAAAGTACTTGGACGATGTATCCCAAACCGCCAGGCGCCAAGGGGATGTATAGCCGCAATAAAGATGTTGGCGATTCCTACGCCGTTGTGAGCTCCGCGCCGGTAACATTCCTTATCACCGGTCCACCACAGAACTAATCTGGTAAATTTCTAGACATACATTTCCCGCGCTGAGATCTGTTATGGCAACTGAAAAAACTTATACCGGAGTTACCCTGCACGGCTTGCCCGTGCGTATCGATCTGGATTTTCCTTTTCATCGCTCCGAGGGCGGCAGCGACTGGTATGTCCTGCATGGCAAGGTCAGCCTGAACGATGGCGGCCCGCTGCATGCCGACATGGCGCTGAATCTGGCGCAGACCGTGCGCGAGGTGCTGCCTGCGCTCGATGGCGATCTGGCATTTTGGGTGGCGGTAAACACTGCGCGTAAAACTCTCGACATCAAGCAGCTGGAGTTGTTGCGGTCGGGCAAGCGTCAGCCCGTGCCCATCAACAGCCGCTGCTATAGCATGCGGCTGCAGCAGTTCACCTTTGCCACCGTGAAGCCGGAAGAAGTGGGTGAGTTTGTGGCGCGCAAAGTTTTCTGGGCAAGTGGCACGGAACGTCAAGCCAGTCTTGATTGCCGATCCCTGCGATGTGCAGTATCTGGGCGCATCCGACGCCAATATGGCAGAGAAGCTACTGGCTGCTGCGAAGGATCTTGCAGCACGCGGCTTGATTGATTGGATGGGGATCACGCGCGCGCGGGCGATGGTCTATTGGCGCAGTCGCAAGCTTTTATCGCGTCGAAAGATCATGCCCTGGAAGAACTGCACCTGAAACACGCGTTTGAGCGCGCGTAGGCTTTAATTAGCGAAGAACCTAGAGGGTGCCCCGTTCTAGCCATCTTTTGGCTAGGGCGGGGATTTTTGCTGGGACAGCGAAAAGGCCCCACCCAAGCAAAGGAAGCTTGAACGGGGCACCCTCTTGATTCTTTAGCTTCGATCTACGCGGCCACAACCGTGCGTCGGGCTTCCATCGCATCCAGCGCGTGCCATAGCGACTGTGCAGCTTTCTCGGCAGCATTCGAGCGCCGCCTCGGCGTGCTCGGGATTCACGCTTACTTCCGCGCCCAGCAATTCGCGCCACACGTGCGAGTGCTCCACATCGGCGAACTGATGGAGTTTGAAATACCCGCACGTCTTTGCGTCGGCACCGTAGCGCTGGGCCAGGCCGTCGGCCTTTTCCTTAGCCACGCGGGGAACCTGCGATTCATACGCATAGAACGCAGCCAGGGCCTCGGCGGTTGCGCCCTCACGTGCGACGCGCTGAAATTCGGCGATCACGGCTTTTACCTCTGCCAGCGGTTCGCGCTGACGAACTTCGTCGCGATCGGCCCCCATTCCCTCGGCAAAGTCGAGCCAAAGCTCGCTATGCGGACGACCCTCGATCTCCTCTTCGCAGAGGTTGCGCAGCACGGCGCGACGCTGCTCACCGTCTTCCAGGCGCGAATGTAGCGCGCTCAGGTAAGCCGGAAATGCGGCGACATGATGGTAGTAGTCGGCGGCATACCCGCGCAGATCTTCGCGCGTCAGTTCACCGGCGGTCCACGCCTTGTAATACGGATGGCAGAGAAGATCGTAACGGGCAATGCGCTCTTCGAGCGCAGTCAAGAAAGCTTGCAATTCCATGATTCCCCCCACAAAAATTTATGCCGGAAAACGTGAGAACACTATACGGGAGGAGCGAGACAACAAACAAGCAGAGCGCATGGAGTCATTTCTTGATCAGCGCGAGTTGGGAACGGGATTGTGCCTTGATTCTCTTCGCTTCAGTTTGCGCCGCCGATATTTGCTTCGGCGTGAGCTCTGCCGAGAGTTTGTCTGCTATGGACTTTCCGTCCGGACTTCCGAGTTCGGCTGCGGCCAGATAGAAACTCAGCGCTACCTGGCGATCCAGCTTGGCTCCGCGGCCGTCTCTATACATCCCGCCGAGAGCCAGGAGTGCCTCGAGTTGCCCGTCCGCGGCCGCGGTTTCATACATTCGTTTCGCTTTGGTAATATCCTGCGGTAGACCCATGCCGCCTTTGTCGTACATGTATGCCATGTCGTAAATTGCGGGGACGTAGCCCAAGTCGGCAGAGCGCTTCAACCACTTCAGGCTCTCTTGCAGGTCCGCTGCCACACCCAGCCCTCGTTGATACATGTAAGCAAGTCGTTCGCAGGCAAGACCGTCTTTGTTGTCGGCCGCCTTTTTATACCACTGCAGTGCTTTGCCGTAGTCCTGCTCGACTCGCTCGCCGCTCTGATAGGCGGTTGCGGCCAACAACTCGCACCGGGTCATTTGAGCCGGTGTGAATTCTTGTTGGGTGCGGGCAACCGCTTCGATGCCGCGCTGATCCCCGGCATCCGCGGCCAACGTGAACCAGACGCAAGCGTCCTCATCGCTAACGCTAACCGCGTCGCCGTTGTAATACGCCGCGCCTAGGTTGAAGTAGGCCTTGGGGTAACCCTGCCTGGCGGCCTTCAAGAACCAGGGTATGGCCTTCGCCGGATCTTTATCGACGTCAGTGCCCACACGGTAGCGGACGCCAAGTTCGTTTTCCGCTGCCGGATCACCGCTATCGGCTAACTCCTGCAATTTTGCAATGGGCAGTTTGCCTACCGGCGTGGAATCCTGCGCGTGCAACCCGAGGGGGAGTACAGCAATGACGAGTAATAAAACAAGGCAGAAACAGCGAAAGAAGCGGGTCATAGGCTGGTTCAACGAAAGATGAGAGTACCACCGGCGGCAGTGACCGCAACAGTCCATTGTAAGAGTCGGCGCTACTTCTCCCGAATCGGACGCGCAGCCGCGTTAGGCGTCGCGCAGTGCGACCATGGGGTCAACCTTTGCGGCTCGGGCTGCCGGCACATAGATTGCCAGCATACCGATAAGCAGCAACAGAAGTCCGGTCGCGAGGAAGGTCGGCAGATCAAAGGGCTTCACCCCAAAGAGCATCGTGCTCAGCGCCCGGGTTGCGGCCAGGGCGCCAGCGGTCCCGCAAAGCAAGCCGATCAGGATAAGTCGTACGCCCTGACCCGCCACCAAGGCGAGCACGTCGACACGGCGCGCGCCCATCGCCATGCGAATGCCGATTTCCTGCGTGCGCTGCGCCACAACGTACGAGATGACGCCGTAAATGCCGATGCTGGCCAGCGAGAGCGCGAGGATGGCGAATGTGGTCAGCAGGATCATGGACAGCCGGCGCTCGGCCAGCGTAGTTGCGATGATCTCGTTCATCGTCTGCGCGCCATACACGGCCTGCTCGGCGTTTCCTTGCTGCAGGCGGTGGCGAATGGCAGCGAAATCCGTGTGGCTGGTCGGGCTCAAGCGTACGGCATAGTTCACTCCGGAAGCGGCTTGTATCATGGCTGCATCCGCCAGCTGCATAAACGGACGATAGATCTCCGCCTGCAATGGCTGGTCGCCGTTGGCGTCGAGTCCCCACTGCATCACATGCCGTACGACTCCGACGATCTCTACGTTGTCCGCGTCGGGCGTGACCAGGTTCAGGCGCTTGCCAATGGGGTCTTCGTGCGGAAAGAATTTGCGCGCGAAGGTTTCGTCGATGACTACGACGTGCGGCGCGTGGTCGTCATCGTGCACCGTTAGGAAGCGTCCCCCCAGCAACTGACGTGGCCAGGGTGCGCAGATAGTCCGGACCAACCACGTAGTTGAGGGTCCAGTTCATCTGGTTCTGGCTTGCCGGCTTGGGCTGACCGTCGACCCAGAAGACCACTTCGTCGTCGCCCGACATGGGGAACGCACCCCACGACACCGCAGACGCCTCAACGCCGGGAATAGCATTCAGTTCCTGGTCGAGATTGCGGAAGGTGGCGCGGACAGCATCGGGCTCGCCTTCATCATGGAGGGCGGAAGCGTCAACCCGAAGGTGAGGAGATGGTCGGGCTGGAATCCGGGATCGACGCTCCACAAGGCAGAGAGACTGCGAATCATCAGACCGGCGCTGATCATCAGCACCAGCGCCATCGCCATCTCCAGCACAACGAAGACGCGTTGAGCCTTCGAATGGGCGGCGCTGTTGCCGCGGTTACGATCGGTCAGACTGGCGTTGATATTAGGTCGCGATGCCCGCAGTGCCGGAACCAATCCAAAGACAATGCCGGAGAGCAGGGAAATGACGGCGGTGAACAGCAACACGCGGCTGTCCAAGCCGATGTTGCCGGCCCGAGGCAGGGTGTCAGGCAAGGCCTTGAGTGCGGCAGCGGTCCCCCAATAGGCGATTGCCACGCCCAGTAAGCCGCCCAGGGCTGCCAGGGTTACGCTCTCGGTCAGGAGTTGACGCAGCAGTCTTCCGCGGCCTGCGCCCAGCGCGGCGCGAATAGCGAACTCGTGATTGCGGCTGGTGGCGCGCGCCAGCATGAGGTTGGCAACATTACCGCATGCGATCAGCAGCACCACGCCGACCGCGCCCAGCAGAATCATCAGTAGCGGACGCACATCTCCCACCACAGCGTCTTTCAAAGGTACGATATGCGCGCCGATGCCATGGTCTTTCTGCGGATAAGCCGCAGCCAGGTTTTGCGTCACACGCGCCATGTCGGCACGTGCCTGCTGCAACGTGACGTCCGGCTTAAGCCGGCCAATTCCATGAAAGCCCAATCCAGCGCCGCGATCCATCAGCAGACTGTTTGACCACTGCCCGATAGGCAGGTAAACGTCAGACGGATGCAGCATGTTCATGTTCAAGGAGAAGCTGGCGGGGACGACGCCGACGAGACTGTAGTCGTGTCCGTCGAGTGTGACGCTCTTGCCCAAGGCGTTCGGCGACGATCCGAACTTCCGTGCCCATAAGCCCTCGCTGATCAATGCAACCGGCGCAGCGCCGACTTCGTCCTCTCCCGGCGCGATCAGGCGGCCCAGTACTGGCCGCACGTTCAGCATCGGAAACAGATCCGATGACACCAACTCGGCGGGAACTTCCTCGGCGTCACCCAGACCAGTGAGGCTATAGGTGTTCGAGCGGGAGATCGCCATCGACTGGAAAGTGTGGTTGTCTTTTCGCCAGTCGCGAAAGTTCGGAAAGGAGATGGAGCCGTTCTGGAAGTTCGGCTTGCTGGCCCCGAGGGCGACCAACTGTTCGGGATGCGGATACGGCAACGGGCTCAGCAGGACAGCGTTGAAGATGGAGAAGATGGCCGTGTTCGCGCCGATGCCCAAAGCAAGGGTAAGTACCGCCACCAGAGTAAATACTGGGCTCTTGCGAAGAACGCGAAAGCTGTAAGCGACGTCGTGCAGGAGCGCTCGCATGGCGATTTCTCCGGGCAGGCGGGAGGTTTACACATTTCGACCCAGCGGTATTAGAGCAATTGCTCCGCCGGACGGGTAACGCATCAAGTGCTTGAGGTGAAAGGAGGAGGCCCGGGCGGGCTGTGGCTGATGGTGTCCGTAGTTGGTCCGGTTTGTCCATCAGCGGACGTGCCGTCCGTTCGCTAGAATAGAAGTGCGGCAGCAAAATGCCGGATCGTTGGGGTGATTTTGGTTCAGTTCACAGAAAACTATGACGTCGTGGTGGTAGGCGCCGGCCATGCCGGATGCGAGGCCGCGATGGCGGCTGCGCGCATGGGCCTTAGGACCGCGCTCTTCACGCTCAACGTCGATCTCATCGCGCAGATGTCGTGTAATCCTGCCGTGGGCGGCATTGCCAAGGGACACCTGGTGCGCGAAGTCGATGCCCTGGGTGGCATCATGGGCGAAGTGACGGACGCCGTCGGCATCCAGTTCCGGCTGCTGAATACCTCGCGCGGACCTGCCGTATGGTCTCCGCGAGCGCAGTGCGACAAGCAGCAATATCGTCAGAAGATGCGCGAGGTGCTGGAGTCGGAGCCGAATCTGCACATCAAGCAGGCAGAAGTGGCAGGATTAGTTTTGGAGCTTCGAGCTTCGAGCCCCCAAGTACTAACTCCCGGACAGATGGCCGATTCCGGCGGTAGGGGTCCTTCGACTCCGCTGCGCTCCGCTCAGGATGACAATTCTGATTTGGCTCAGTCTGGCGAAGAGCGAATAGCGAATGGCGAAGAGCGTGTTATCACCGGTATCAAGCTGCGCGATGGCCGCACTGTCGGCGCGCAAGCCGTCATCATCACCACCGGAACCTTCCTGAACGGGCTGATTCACTGCGGCGAGGAGCAGTATCCTGCCGGGCGCAGCGGTGAACCGCCGGCGGTGCTGCTCGGTGAAGCGCTAAAGAATCTTGGACTGCGTGGCTGCCGGCTGAAGACTGGCACGCCTCCTCGTCTGGACGGCCGCAGCATCGACTGGTCTAAGTTCGCAGTGCAGCCCGGCGACGACGATCCCACGCCCTTCAGCTTTCGTACCAGGCGCGTCGCCCATCACGACAAGCAGGTACCCTGCTACATCGCGTTCACCACGCCGGAGACGCATCGCATTATTCGGGAAAACGTGCACCGCTCGCCGATGTACAGCGGCCAGATTCAGTCGGTCGGGCCCCGGTACTGTCCATCGATCGAAGACAAAATCGTCAAGTTTCCCGACAAGGAAATGCACCAGCTCTTCCTCGAGCCGGAGGGTCTGAACACGCACGAGATTTACGTCAACGGCATGAGCACGTCGCTGCCGATCGAGGTGCAGTTGGCGATCATCAAGTCGATCCCAGGGCTGGAGAACGCGGAGATGCTGCGCCCCGGCTACGCCATCGAGTACGACTCTATCGATCCCACCGAACTTGAGCGCACGCTGGAAACGAAGAAGATCGAGCGGCTGTATCTCGCGGGGCAGATCAACGGCACCAGCGGTTACGAAGAAGCTGCCTGCCAGGGACTGATGGCCGGGATCAACGCCGCGCTGAAGGTGAAAGGCGAGCCGCCGCTGATCCTCGATCGCACCGAAGCCTACACCGCGATTCTGATCGACGACCTGATCAGCAAGGGAACGAACGAGCCCTATCGGATGTTCACTTCGCGCGCCGAATTTCGCCTGCACTTGCGCATCGACAACGCCGATCGCCGGCTGACGCCGCATGGCCGCCGCGTGGGATTGATCAACGATGCTGCATGGGCTGATCATCTCGCCAAGCAGGAGCGCATGACGAGCATACGCGAGCTGCTGGAGAAGACGCGGGTGAATGAAGCAGTTGTCAGTTGTCAGTTGTCGGTTGCCGGCGAAGCGGATGCGACGTTGGCAGTGCTGCGTGAAGCAAAAGCTACCGGCGCCACGCTGGCGCAGTTGCTGAAGCGCCCGGAGGTACAGATCGACCATCTGGCGCCCATACTTCGTCAGCTTATGCCGGAGTTCTTCGAACGAGGGGTCAGGGATCAGGGGATAGGAGATAGAGAAGACGGCGTCATTCTAAGCGAAGCGACCGAAGGGAGCTCGGTGGAAGGACTGCTCTACGGTGAGACCGAGTACGCAAGTCCTGCCGCTACGGGCGAACAGCAGGTCCCTCCGCTCGGACTGAAGTTTTCGGTCGGGATGACAACCTGTAAAGGGAGCGAAGTTACCGGCCTCGCCGGCATGTCCATAAAAGTCGACGAGGGACAACCGGCAGCCGACAGCCAATTATCGACACCTGACAACCGACAACTGACAACCGATTCCCGCCTTCCAACGGAAATCCGTAACGAGTTGAAGGCCGTCGAGACTGAAATCAAGTACTCGGGCTATCTCGATCAGCAAACGAAGGCGATTGAACGTCTGAAGAAGTCAGAACAGCGCACCATTCCCGACTGGTTCGATTACGGCAAGGTGTCCGGCTTGTCGCGCGAGATGAACGAGAAGCTGACACGTGTGCGTCCGCGCACGTTGGGACAGGCCAGCCGCATTCCCGGCGTAACGCCAGCCGCTGTATCCCTCATCAATGTGTACATCGAGATCCAGGGACGCCAGCAGTCCAGCGCGCTGCCTTCCGCCTGATGTAGGTCTCCGGCACCGTCCAAAATACTCCAATCCCGGTACACGCCGAAGGTTCGCGCACTCATCTTCCCGTATGGTTAATTGCAGCGAGTGTGTGAAACTAGATACATCTATGGTTAGAGCGATCGACTTCTGGTTTCTTGCCGGTGGTTTACTGCTGGCAATTTTCGTCTTGTTGGAAGTGGGACGACGCATTGGAATGCATCGCCGGCGGGTTGATCCGGAGGGCTCCAGCAGCGGGCTTGGCGCTCTGGAAGGCGCGGTTTTCGGCCTGATGGGTTTATTGATTGCGTTCACTTTTTCCGGCGCGGCGAATCGATTCGATGGACGGCGTGAACTCATTGGTCGCGAAGCCAACGCCGTCGGTACAGCTTACCTGCGTATCGATTTACTTCCGGCGGCGGCGCAGCCGGCTTTGCGGCAGGATTTTCGAGACTACGTCGATCTGCGGCTGCGGATATTCCGTGTGGTTCGAAAGAACTATGACGCGGCCCTTCAGGATTATCAACAGTCCACGGAGTTGCAGACCAAGATCTGGAACGCGGCTGTAGCGGGGTGTCAGGCGCAAAACTCGCCCGCAGTCACGACGCTTGTGCTGTCTTCGATGAACGACATGATTGACATTTCCACCACCCGCCTGGTGGCGCAGCAAACCCATCCCCCGGAGGTCGTGTTCTATGGTTTGGGACTGCTGGTGTTGGCCACGTCACTGCTTGCCGGATACGCCATGGCGGGCAGCAAGAAACGCAGCCTGGTACACATGGTGGTCTATGCGGTCATCATGTCGTGCACGCTGTATGTCATTCTCGACTTGGAGTATCCGCGCTTCGGGCTGATTCGGATCGATTCCGCCGACCAAGTGTTGGTGAATGCGCGCAACAGTATGAACTAGGTCCATGGGGCTGGACACTCTGCCAGTTGCAGCCCGAAGCGAGCCGCAAAGGATTGCCTCTGGAGGATGACTCTACGTGTCGGCTTAACTGGCCCAGGTGCGTTTCAGCATTACTGAGATCCGCTTAGCCGACCCTCGGCACCGCTACTACTTCAGCCTGCTCTGGCTCCCTATTGCGCGAGAAGCGATCCCACACACACCAGAACAAGTAAATGGTGAGAAGCAATATCTGCGGCTCGATCGCGTGCCGGTAGCGCGGTTCAGGCACACTGATGTAGTACGGAAATGGGTAGATGAGCAAGAGCGATGCGAAGAGAAACCAGCCGTGAATGCGCTTCCTGAATGCCCAGAATGCTCCCAACATGGCGGTTATCGATGTCAACACATACACCATGTTCTTGACTTGTTTCAGCAGTCCGAAAGCTACGCCGGAATAATTTCTGGGAGTGCCGGCCCAGAACAAATAGAACCTGTGGACACAAAGAGTGAGGAACCGTTGAGGATGTTGAGCAATCCATATTTTCGCATCGTCAGCCATCACTACGTTGATTTCATACTCGCCCATTTGCTGGTAGAGATACAGAAGCTTGGGATCACGGCCGGAATCGTAGGCTGCTACCTTCCATCCCTCGGACAGTTGGTTGTTGCCCGATCTGAACTCGTTACCGAAGTTGTCGCGGATGAACACGAAATGCCCGAACACCTCATAGTTGCGGACCAACCAGGGTGTTAATACTACCCAGAAAACCGCGGCGCTAACCACGGCCGGCAACAAAAACCGTTTGCCATTTCGATATAGATGGTAGGCAAGCCAGCACCCCGAAAAGGGCAGCCAAGATACTTCAGATGTGTTGGTCAGTGCGACAATGCCCCACAAGAGACCATAGACAATCCATCTCGATAGGCGATTATCGCCTTCCCATTCCAGCGTCAGCATGAAAAGCAAGCTGAGCAGAAACGCGGAAAGACTCGTCTCCCATATCCAGTCCACCGAGTAATAGATGGCGAAGGGCGACAGCGCCCAAATCCATCCTGACCATGCCGCAATGGTGCCGTTGAACACGCGCTGCGCAATCCGGTAAATGGTCCAACACGTCAGCGCCGAAAATACGCTGTTGAACACCACCATGGTCAGGCCTGCCGCGTAGGAATATACGCCAAACGCCCGAAAGGCTAACGAAGTCAGCCACGGGTAAAGCGGAGCGGTCAAGGCCGACGGACCGGTGTGGACGACGTATGGATCGCTGAACCCGTGACCGGTCGCAAGCGAGCTTGCCAGAGTCGCCATCTCAAACAGAAGCCAGAGTCCGGTGAAGCGATACGACTTCGTAATCAGCGTGTAGACAATTCGTATGGCGAACGCGACCAGTACCATGTACAGAGGAGAGTGGACGAACTTGGTCAATACGCTTTTCATAACGAAGAAGCCATTCCTAGATAGAAATGCGGGACGCCCGATTACATCGGACCGGAATTGTCCGTGGCCGCCCGGGACTGAAAGGGACGGGAAACCGAGGCTCGTCCTCTGGTTCACGAAGAGTATATCCGATGTCACTTCGGAAACGACCAGTACGCATCACGTCAACTCTTAGCCCAGATGGCTACGACGCGATCATCACTTCCGGGAATCGCGCGAAGATCCACACAGTGCCAAGGCTTGTCCAGCACGGCGGCTGCGGCCGGCATCTGCTGTTCTCCAATCAGCAGACACAGTCGGCCACCGGAAGCAACCAGGCCGGCAGCAACCGGCAGCACGCGCTCGAACCGCTCGACTGCGCGCATGGTGACGATGTTGGCTGTGCGGCCCCAGTGTTCGGCACGCCCGCAAAAGACTTCCGCGCCGTCGAGCTTGAGTGCGCGAATTACTTCGCGAAGGAATGTCGCTTTCTTGTTCTGCGATTCGATGAGAGTCAGGCTGACGTGCGGCGCCCAAAGTTTTATTGGAATGCCGGGAAATCCCGCGCCTGAACCGATATCGGCAATCGTGGTCGCCGGGTCAGCGGAGTCGAGCAATTGATGCGCGGCGAACAGTGATTCCCCGAAATGTCGTGTGACGATCTGCTCAGGATCGCGCACTGCCGTCAGATTCACGCGGGCGTTCCAGCGCACGAGCAGTTCGAGATAAACATCGAGCTGCTGCAGCAGGTCAGGAGCGAGTTGGGCGCCGGTAAAGGGTTGCAGCAGGTGAGCGATGTGGGAGCTATCCATCGCCAATATTATTCAACATGTGGACAGGTTGTGCCGTCGCCGGAGGCTGGTTCCCCGGATCAATTCGCAACCTTGCGGAGAAAACCCCACCCAAGCCACTTCAGCCTGGATGGGGTTCGGGTTTCTTGCCGGTTGCTACTGCACCAGCGTACCGGTTTCGCCGTTGCCGTTCTCCACGGCCTCTTCCGGCGGGATGATCGATGCTGCCGCCAGTCGATCGCCTTCTTCCAGATGCAGCAGGCGTACGCCCTGAGCGGAGCGGCCGGATTCGCGAACCGTCTTGGTGTCGATGCGGATGATCTTGCCGAACTGGCTGATCACCATCACCTCCGACAACTCGTTCACCAGCATGATGGAAACGACTTTGCCATTGCGCGCCGTGGTCTTGACATTGATCACGCCTTTGCCGGCACGCGTCTGCAGACGATATTCGTCGACGTCGGTGCGCTTGCCGTAGCCCTGCTCGGTAACGGACAGGATGAGGTTTGACTCGGCCTCGCCGCCCTTTGCCTTCTTACGTTCCTTGGAGGTGACCGCCATTCCAACAATGTAGTCGCCGCGCTCCAGATTCATGCCGCGAACCCCGAAGGCTGCGCGTCCCATGGGCCGGACATCATCCTCTTCGAAGCGGATGGCCTGGCCGTCATGCGTCGCCAGGAAGACGATCTGATTGCCGTCCGTACAGTTGGCGGCCACCAGTTCGTCTTCTTTGTCGATGCCGATCGCATTAATGCCGATAGAGCGAACGTTGCTGAAATCTTTCAACGGCGTCTTCTTCACCGTGCCGTTGCGCGTGGCGAAGAAGACGTAACGGTTTTCTTCTTCCAGATCGCGAACCGTAAGCCATGCGCGCACGGTTTCGCCCGGCTGCAGCGCCACCAGGTTGGCGATGGCTTTGCCCTTGCCCGCCGCGCTCAGCTCGGGGATCTCATACACCTTGAGCCAGTACACGCGCCCGGTGTTGGTGAAGACCAGGATGTAGTCGTGCGTGGAGGCGACGAACAGATGCTCGACGAAATCCTCCTCGCGCGTGCTCATACCCTTGCGCCCGGTGCCGCCGCGGCGCTGCTGGCGATAGGTCGATATCGGCGTGCGCTTCAGGTAGCCGGAGTGGCTGACCGTGACCGCAACCTGCTCGTCGGCGATCAGGTCTTCCAGGCTAAGCTCGGCGGCTTCGTCCTGAATTTCCGTGCGGCGAGCGTCGCCGTATTTCTTCTTGATCTCTTCCAGCTCTTTGACGATGACGCTACGCAGCTTCTTCTCGCTGCCCAGGATCGCCTCGTACTCCGCAATGCGTCCGCGAACTTCGGCGAGTTCCTTCAGGATTTCGTCGATCGACAGCCGGGTCAAGCGATGTAGCTGCAATTCCAGGATTGCATCGGCCTGGATCGCGTCGAACGGAGTTGTCAGCGTCGTCGGCGAGACGCCTTTCAGCGATGCCGCCTTGCCCGCCTTGCCTTCGGAAACATTGACCGTGCTACCGGTGAAGTACGCCACCAGGTTGGTACGCGCATCGGCCCGATTCTCGCTGCCGCGGATGATGCGGATCACGTCATCGACGCGATCGAGCGCAACCTGGTAGCCCTCGAGGACATGCTCGCGCTCGCGCGCCTTCATCAGCAGGTAGGCGGTGCGGCGTCGCACCACGTCGATACGGTGATCGACGAAGTGCTGGATGGCCTGCACCAGGCCCATTTCCTTCGGCTGGCCGTTGACCACGGCCAGGAAGATCATGCTGAAGCTCTCCTGCATCGAGGTGTGCTTGAAGAGCTGGTTAAGCACGATCTGCGGTTCGCATCCGCGCTTGAGTTCGATGACGATGCGCATGCCGTCGCGATCACTCTCGTCGCGGACATCACTGATCTCGTCGATCACCTTGTTGTTCACCAGCTCGGCGATGCGCTTGATCAGCGTCGCCTTGTTGACCTGGTACGGAATCTCGGTGACGATGATCGCGTCTTTGTCCTTGGTAACGTGCTCGATGGCAGCTTTCGCGCGCATCAGGAAGCGGCCGCGTCCGGTGCGATAGGCCTCCATGATGCCGCTGCGCCCATGAATGAAGCCGCCGGTCGGGAAGTCCGGCCCCTGCACGAACTTCATGATGTCCGCCAGTGTGGCATGCGGATTGTTCACCAGCGTGATGGCCGCCGTCGACAATCTCCGTCAGGTTGTGCGGCGGAATCTTGGTGGCCATGCCGACGGCAATACCGTCGGAGCCGTTGATGATCAGGTTCGGAATGCGCGTGGGCAGCACCGACGGCTCGACGGTGGAGTCGTCGAAGTTGGCGACGAAGTCGACGGTGTCCTTATCGATGTCGGCCAGCAACTCTTCGGCGATCTCAGTCATGCGCGATTCGGTGTACCGGTAGGCTGCGGGCGGATCGCCATCGACGGATCCGAAGTTGCCCTGGCCGTCGATCAGCGGATAGCGCAGGCTCCAGGGCTGCGCCAGGCGCACCATGGCGTCGTAGACCGCGCTGTCGCCGTGGGGGTGATACTTCTTCAAGCATTCGCCCACGACACCGGCGCACTTCATGTACTTGCGATTGTGCAGCACGCCCATATCGTGCATGGCATACAGGATGCGGCGATGCACGGGTTTGAGACCGTCGCGAATGTCGGGGAGCGCGCGCCCGATGATCACCGACATCGAATAGTCGAGATACGAACGCCGCATCTCGTCTTCAATGTTGACGGGTTGCACGTTGGCCGCGCCCGGGCCGATGTTGTCGAGTGGTAATTGCTGGTTTGGATCGTCTGCCATAGATAGCTCTTAGCTTTCAGCTCTTAGCCGTCAACTCTTTCCTTCTCAAATTTCGTTGGCGGTCGACTCGCAAATGAGTGCTGTCGGATATGATGATGAGGACCGCCCGTTGCTCCGTGGCGAGCAGAGATCAGGCGTTTGCTGAGGTCGCAACACGTTATGCCGGATCACCCGCAAGTCATTGCAAATTCAGGAGATTGTTCTGCTGAGGAGCACTACAAATTATACCACGGAGAGAGCCGCTTGGCCGTTGTTTAAGCGGGTTCCGAGGACCTCGACAGCCTCGATTCGCGGGCCGGAAAAAGGCTAGTATTCTCAGTCAGATCGCCGCCGCATGTCGCTTTGCGGAGGTCTCGTTGTCCGGCGTAACGGCCGCCCCCCAACTGCTCCGGACCATCTCCCCAGCGCTGGCGCAAGAGGCGATTCATCGGCTCCGAGTAGCAGCGCGCAACCAGACCACCGAGCATTGCGGCCAGGATGATTGTGGTGACAAACAGCACCGGCACGAGCGGCATCGGCTTGCCCAGCTTCACAAAAATTCCGAACAGCGCCAGTACAACGAACATGTGGGTGAGATATACCTCGTAGCTTCGCTGGCCGAGATCAAGTAGGGGACTGAGCAGGCGCGGCGCCTTCCAGTGCGACTGCGACGCAGCAATGATGACCAGGCAGGTGCCGACGGCGAGTACGGTCAGGTCGAGGCCGGCATTTCCCAGTCCCCAGGCGTAGGCGCGACGTGAAAAACACAGCATGAAGACGAGCCCCGCTGCGCCTGTCCAGCCGATACTCTTGAGCGACTTAGCCGGGAACCGGATGCGCGAGCATAGAAGCGCGGTCAGACACCCGAGAGAGATCGCGTCCATTCCGCCGAGGTAAGATTTTTCCTGCCAGATCTCATTGCCGTTTGTAAACACGATTCGCGCAAACGGCCCCAGAATCACAAAGCCGCACATTAGCGGGACCAGCAACTTCCTGCGAGCGAACAGCAGGCACGCCAACGGGAAGAAGAGGTAGAACATCTCCTCCACGGAAAGCGACCAGAGAATGTCCCATGGGCCAGGCAGGTATCCACGGCGAGCCTCGAGCAGATTGATGTGAAATGTCAGTGCCGCGACCAGCGCTCGCCCAAGACCTCCGGTTCTGGCTGCCACCACGAATCCGCTGACGTCAGCAAAGTGAAATGCGCTTAGGACAATCAGCAGGAGAAGCAGCAACGGTGCGATGCGGGCAAAGCGCATCAGGTAGAAGTCGCGGACGCCGATCTTCGGCAGCGATCCCCAACGCCGGAGGCTGGTGGTCGTGATCAGAAATCCCGAGACAGCGAAGAACATCTGCACGCCGAACTGGCCATTCCACACCAGGGACGAAACCAGTTGTTTAGGAACGCCGAGGGTGTAAGGCACCTTCGCCAATAGCAGGCGAATGTTCACGTGATTCATCAACACGAAGAAAATAGCCAGCCCGCGAATGAGGTCGATGCCGTCGACGCGTTGCCAGCTGCGGGACCGTATTGAAGGGGAGGAAGACATTGGGCAGGGTTAGAAGGGCGAGGAAGCACTTGATCCCGGCACGCATAAGTTACGCGTTGACGCACAAAGCAGTCAGGGTTATCCCTGCTTCTGCCAAATGCTAAGTGCCAACGGCCAATTGCCGCTGTTCTAGTACTCAATCCCCCGCTGCGCTTCGATGCCTTTCTGATACGCGTGCTTCACCTCTCGCATCTCGGTGACGGTGTCGGCGATCTCGACAATGGCGGGATGCGCGTTACGTCCGGTGAGGATGACGTGCACCATGTCGGGCTTTTTCTTCAGCGTCTCAGCGACCTTCAGCGGATCCAGCATCTTATAGCCGATGGCGTAGTTGATCTCGTCCAGCACCACGAGGTCCCACTGCCCGGACAGAATTTCTTTCTCGGCCTCCGCCCACGCTTCTTCCACCAGGCGCACGTCCTCAGGATCGGTTTCCGCGCCGCCGACCTTCACGAATCCCCGGCCCATCTGCCGCATGACGAAGTTATCGCCGAACGCCTGTACCGCATCGAGTTCGCCGTAATGCCAGGAGCCCTTGAGGAACTGCAGCATGAGCACCTTCATCCCGTTGCCCACGGCGCGCAGGGCCGTGCCCATGGCAGCGGTGGTCTTGCCCTTGCCCGGGCCGGTGTTAACGATGATCAGTCCTCGGCGAACGTCCGCCATGCGAACCTCCAAGTGTTAGAAAAATGTGCAGAATAGCCCGCCCTAAGCACTGCGGGTTTGAACCAACATCCTAAACTACGTGGATGTGGGACGCGTCCTTGGCGATGGGCTTCTTGCCATCAGCAGGCAGCGGTTTCACCATGTGATCGCAGCGGCTCTTTTCGTCGAGCATTTCGTTGTGGAAGGTAAGAGCGAAAAGCACCAGAACCGCGATGAGGCAGTAGACGGCAATCCAGAGGATGGGCATCGGTCACCTCCGAAACCTGTCAGTTATGGCAGGTGACTATCTTTACGATACGCCTTTCCCGCCAAAGGAGGTATTGATTTTAGACACAATTTGTCGGAATTTGCTACGAAAATTTGCCACGATTAGCGCTCGCTGGGTTGCGATTCGGGGGTCAGTTGGACTACTGACGTGGCAGCTTCCATACCAGAGCGGACGCAGTCGGGAACACCGATGCCGTGGTAGGCATTTCCGGCAAGAGCCAGCCCGGGGATTTCGGCGACGCGCTTCTCAATGGCAGCGACCCGCGCGATGTGGCCGGGTTCGTACTGCGCCATCGCCTCTCGCCAACGGTACACGCGCGAGAACATCGGTCGCACGTTGAGTTTCACCAGGTCCCGCAACTCGCGCTGCACGATCTCCAGGAGCTCTTCGTCGCTAAGTGCTAAAACCGCCTCATCGCGGGCGCCACCGAGGAAGCAGCGCAAGATGCCCTTCCCTTCGGGAGCGCGGTGCGGAAACTTGTTGTGGACGAAGGTGCAGGCCAGCATGCGCGTGCCTTCACTGCGGGGTACGAGAAATCCGAAGCCGGGAGGCAGTTTGGCCAGCTGTTCCTTGTAGTAGCCCAGCGTGACGGTAACCGAAGAGCTGTAGGTAATGTCCAGAAGATTGCGCGCGAGATCGTGATCGACAGGATCGAGCAATTCGCCCGCGACATTCGCCGGCGTAGCCAGAATCACAGCGTCGTAACGCTCATCGCCATTCATCTCGATGGAGATGCGCCAACCATCGTTCTCCGGGTAGATACGGCGGATGTGGCGGCGCATTCGAATCCACTCGGGATTCAGCCGTTCGATGATAGTGTCCACCAGTTGCTGCATACCATCGCGCAGCGAAGTGAACAGCGGACGCGGCGGTTGCTTGCCGGCCGACTGCACCATCTTCCGGTGCGCGGCGATCATCGCCTTGCTCAAGCTGCCGTACTTCTCTTCCATTTCTACGAAGCGCGGCAGAACGGCACGGGCGCTCAGCTTCGCGGCATCGCCTCCGTATACACCGGAGAGTAGCGGATCAGCCAGACGGTCGACGACTTCGGGACCGAAGTGACGTTCTACAAGCTGGGCCACAGTTTCGTCTTCGTGCATGGGGCGCGGCGGATGCAGTAGCTCCTGCGCCATCCGCAGCTTGGTGCTCCAGGAAAAAAGCGGCGATAACGCAGTAGGCGCAAGCTTGGTGGGCACCATGAACATCAGGCCGTCCGGCATGACCACCAGGCGACCCTTTACCACAACGTAGGTCTTGCGCTGCGCGTCGTTAGAGCCGATGAGTTGATCGCCCAGTCCCAGTTCTTTGCAGAGGGTGACCGCCCACGGTTTTTCGGTGAGAAAGGAGTCAGGACCAGCCTCGACCAGGCAGCCCTCGATGCGATCGGAGGAGAGGCAACCGCCCAGCCGCTGGACGCTTTCGAAGAGCGTGTACTCGAGTTCAAGGCCAGCAGCGCGCGCCTTTTCCAGATAGAACGCCGCGCTCAACCCAGAGATACCACCGCCGATGATTGCAATCCGCTTCATGCGGTACTACGAAATCCTCTCAGCCTTGGATGCCGCTGCCGGCCACGGGACTCATGGCGGCCAGGCGGGTTTTTGCCAAATCAGCTATCGCGTTTATGAAGAGCGGCGAATCGTTCAGTGATTCCGCGCGGTAAAGCTTCACGCCGCGCGCTTCCGCATACTCGCGAAACAGTATATCGATATCGTAAAGAATCTCGACATGATCGCAGACAAAACCGATGGGCTGAAGAAATACGCCGGTCTGCCCCGCCTTTTGAAGGCTGGTAATCGTGTCCTCCACTGTGGGACCAAGCCATTCGCCCCCCGACATGCCCTGGCTCTGAAAGGCGAACCGCCAGGCACCGATTTCCGGGACCTGCGCCGCAACCAACGCCGCCGTCTCGCGCGTCTGGGCTTCGTAAGGATCGCCTTCGGCAATCGTCCGCTGGGGTACGCTATGCGCAGTAAAAATCACCGGTAACGCCGATCCGTGCTGCTCGCAGGCGGCTTTCCATCCGGTACGCAGGCGATCGGCGAAGGCCTTGATTAGTAGAGGATGATCGTGCCACTCTTCGACGAAGTCGATGGCGAACGGCGCACCGGCGCCAAACAGCACCTGCTTGTAGAGACCTACGCTAGTGCGGGAATTATGCGGTGCTAGGCAGATTGCGACGGCCTGTTCGACCCTGTCGCTGGTCATTTGCTTCAGGGTATCGGCGATGAATGGATGCCAGTTGCGCATGCCCATGTATGCCGGAATCCCCAACTGGCCTGCGACTCCGTTCGTCTGCCCCAATGTCAGACACGTCAGAGGAGAGACTCCGATCTGCGAGTAACGGTGCTGGACTTCCTTTACCACAGCGTCAGACATCGGACGTCCGCGCGAAATGTTCTGCAGAAACGCGGGAATGTCCTCGACTTTCTCGGGACTTCCGTGCGCAATCAGCAGCACGGCCTGCTTGCTCATGACTTCCTCGCGGTTGCCGCCGCAGCCGTGAACTCATGCACGAACTGCGCCAGGTTCTTCACGTTGTCTACGGGAGTGTGCGGCAAGATGCCATGTCCGAGATTGAAGATGTGGCCCGGTCGAGCATCGGCTAACCGCAGAATATGTTCTGCCCTGTGTTTCAGCTCACGCCAGGAAGCAAACAGCAGCACCGGGTCGAGGTTTCCCTGCACAGCATGATTGTGTCCCACCGTCCGCCATCCTTCATCCAGCGGAATCCGCCAGTCGAGGCCGATGACCTCAGCTCCGGTCTCCGCCATGGACGGCAGAAGCGTTGAGCTGTCGGTACCGAAATAGATGATGGGAACCTTGGTTTCCTTTTGCAGGCGCTGAATGAGTTGCGTCGTGGGTACCAATACATAACGCCGATAATCCTCGACGCTCAGGCAGCCCACCCAGCTGTCGAAGATCTGCAAAGCGTCGGCGCCGGAGCGCACCTGCTCAGCGGCATACTCGGCCAGCACATCGACCAACTTGCCAACCAGTTCGTCCCAAACCTCGGGCGAGTTGTACATCAGCTTCTTGACTTCCAGGTAGTGGCGCGAGCCGCCGCCCTCGATCATGTAGCTGGCGAGGGTGAAGGGCGCGCCGCAAAAGCCGATGACCGGCAGCTTCGCCCCGAAATGTCTGGCCACGAGTGCCACGGCATCCGACACGTAGCCCAGGTCCGCTGCCCGGTCGGTACGAAGCGCGGTTACGTCTTCCGCCGTGCGGACCGGCTTCTCAATCACTGGACCTTCGCGGGCCGCAAAGTGAAAGGGCAAGCCCATTACCTCGAGTGGCAGCAGCAGATCCGCAAAGATGATGGCCGCGTCGACGTTGAGGAACTCCGCGGCAGTGATGGTAACGTCGGCAGCGATCTCAGGCTTCTTGCAGATCTCGACCAGCGAATAATGCTTGCGCACGTCGCGATATTGCTGCATATAACGTCCAGCCTGGCGCATGAACCAGACCGGCGTGGTCTCTACCGGAAGCCGCTGACAGGCACGTATGAAGAGGGAATCAGGTGCGGACATAAAGACTTATCGTAGCACTGGCGGTCACCCCGGCTTGTGATTCGAGTCACAAAAGGTAAAGACTAAAACAAATCCGAATGAGTGCCGGTTCGTACCAGATAAACATCGTCGCCAATGATCCGGTAGATCAACAACCAGTCGGGTTCGAGATGGCACTCTCGGGAATCCTGCCAATTACGGGACAGGGCATGATCCTTATAACGCAGTGGCAGGGCCACGCCTTGCTCCAGGAGCAGGATCAAGCCACGAAGTTTATCCGTGTTCTTGCCGCGTCTTTCCGCCAGCTTCACATCTCGGCGAAATTGGTTCCCGAGGATGAGATTACGCAAGAGTTAAATTCCCAGGTCTTTAAAGAGTGTCGCGGAGGATTTGTACCGCTTGCCCTTGCCACGTTCGGCCGCCTGCAACGCTCGAACGGTTCTCGCATTAGGCACTTTGACTTCGAACGGAAGCGCCTTTTCAGAGGCTACACGAACCAACAGCATGCGAACGGCGTCGGATACAGAAATACCCATTGCGGCCAAGGTCTTGGCCGCTTCTTTCTTAACTTTCTCATCGATCCGTATGTGCACCATGGTGGTCGCCATAATAACTTGCCTCTGAGATACATTGTATCTCACTTCGTCCGACTGAGATATTCCTCGCGGATGTGAGCCCCGTCACCGACTCCTGTGCCCCGGCTTGCCTATGCTGGCGGCAGCTACATGTCCGACCGCAGCACCCACGTGAATCCCTGGATCGTGACCATTGCAGTCATGCTGGCCACATTCATGGAGGTCCTCGATACCACTGTCGTCAACGTCTCTATCCCGCACATGGCGGGCAACATGGGGGCTACCTACGAAGAAGGTACGTGGGTAGTCACGTCGTATCTGGTGTCGAACGCCATCATCTTGCCTATGGCGGGGTGGCTGGCTTCTCGTTTCGGCCGACGCCGCATGCTGATGGTCTGCGTCAGCGGATTCACCCTGACCTCGTTACTGTGCGGCATGGCGACCAGCCTCGAATGGCTGATCTTCTTCCGCATTCTCCAGGGCCTGAGCGGCGGAGGCCTACAGCCACTGTCGCAGTCGGTTCTGCTTGAAACCTTTCCCCCAAAGAGGCACGGCACCGCGATGGCGGCATTCGGCCTGGGTATCATCATCGCGCCGATCCTGGGACCCACACTCGGTGGCTGGATCACCGACAACTACACCTGGCGCTGGATCTTCTACATCAATCTTCCGGTCGGCATCCTCTCTCTGCTGATGATCAGCCATTTCATTGTTGATCCCCACTACCTGCGCAAGCGCATTTCCGGCGGCATTGATTTATGGGGCATCGGATTTCTCGCGCTCGGCTTTGGCATGCTGCAAATGGTGCTCGATACGGGGCAGCGCAAAGATTGGTTCGGCAGTCCCCAAATCCGGCTTTGGGCGGCGCTGTGCGTAATCGGCCTGGTGGGCATGGTGATTCGCGAGTTGACCGCCAAACATCCCATCGTCGATTTGCGCGTCTTGAAGGACCGCACCTTCAGCGCCGGAACCTTTCTCATGACGATGCTGGGCTTCGTGCTCTACGCCTCACTGATGCTGCTGCCCATCTTCCTGCAGACGCTGCTGAATTATCCCGCGCTGCAGTCCGGACTGGCGCTGTCGCCGCGCGGCATTGGCGCTCTGATATTCACGCCCATCACCGGACAGCTCACCAATCGCATGGATCCGCGCAAGCTGCTGGCGGTGGGCATTGTCGTCGGTGGCTTCACCATGTTCCAGCTCTCGCACTTGAACCTGAATGCGGGTTACTGGGACATCTTCTGGCCGCAGATCATTCAAGGCGCCGCCATGGCGTTCCTGTTCATCCCGCTAATGACAACCAGCATGTCGAATATCAGCAAAGAGAAGATGGGCAACGCCACCAGCATCTACAACTTGATGCGCAATATCGGAGGCAGCTTCGGCATCGCGACCATGACCACGTTTCTGGCGCGCCGGCAGCAGGTGCATCAGAGCCAGTTGATCGCACACGTTACACCTTCAGACGTTCATACCCAGAACATCATTCGTGGCCTGCAAAGCTGGTTTCAGCTGCACGGGCTCTCAAATCCGAATGACGCTACACACAAAGCCTGGGGCATGGTTTACCTGATGGTGCAGCAGCAGGCGGCCATGCTCTCGTTTGTGGAAGCGTTCTGGGTGATGGCAATGATCTTCTGGGCGATGCTGCCCCTCTTGCTCCTGCTGCGCAATGCACGCGATCTGCATCCGCATGTGAAAACAACCCCCGCTGCGAAACGTCTTGAAATTCCGGCAAAGGTCGAGGAAGCCGAGCCTGAGCTTGTGGGTGTGTCTCGCTGAATTGAAAGGCGTTTTCACCACAGAGGCACGGAGCGCACGGAGAAACGGTTTTTCAAAGGCTCACGCCAGGTAGATCCATCTCTAGAGCATCCCATCCCCAATCACCATTAGGCGTCATCCTGAGTGGAGACGCGCCTCCTTTGCGCGCCGGAGTCGAAAGACCTCTATAGCCCGGACGATCAACCAAGCTGCACCCCTTCGACTGAATAGGAATTCTCCGTGTCTCTGTAGTGAATTCATCGTCCTCGTACAATCACATCGTGGACTTCACCTCCACCACCCGGCAGCTACCCTATCGCGGCCGCATCGCTCCGTCGCCAACGGGGCTGCTCCATGTCGGACACGCGTGTACATTTTGGGTGGCATATCAGCGGGCGTTACAACATAGCGGCACGCTGGCCTTCCGCAACGAAGATCTGGACCCGCAACGTTCGAAAGCGAACTTCGCGGCGGCGATGATGGAAGATCTGCGCTGGATAGGGATTCGGTGGCAGGAAGGGCCGGACGTGGGAGGCGCATTCGCACCCTATGAACAGAGCCGTCGGCGCGAGTCGTACTTAGAAACCTGGCGGCAACTGCGGGATGGTGGGTTTATTTACCCGTGTACCTGCTCGCGCAAGGATCTGATGTTGTCGGCCTCGGCGCCCAACGAAAACGATGATGAGCCGATGTATCCCGGCCGCTGCCGGGAACAGATTGACGCCGCTAAACGCTACGATGCTCCGGTTGGAGTGAACTGGCGGCTCCGGGTTCCGGATGACGAGAAGATCGCATTCCATGATCTTCATCAAGGCTCGCAAAGCTATGTTGCCGGGCGCGACTTTAGCGACTTCGTGGTCTGGCGGCGCGACGATGTTCCGGCGTATCAGCTCGCGGTCGTCGCCGACGACGCCGCCATGCAGATCACAGAGGTCGTACGGGGCGCCGATCTGCTGAAGTCCACTGCCCGGCAGTTGTTGTTGATCCGTGCGCTCGGCCTGGCGATTCCGGCGTATTACCATTGCGACCTGGTGCGAGATGGAGCGGGGACGAGGCTGGCCAAGAGACATGATGCGTTGAGCCTGCGGGCGCAGCGGGCTCTGGGCCGCTCGCCGGCAGAGGTGCTGCGTGGGTGCGATGCAGGCCGAATTGCGGAGTGATTTCACCACGGAGGCACGGAGTTCACGGAGAAATCAAGGCACCCAAATAAGCATCCGTCCCTCGTCGCTTTACTTCGCCTCTGACGTCCACAGACAAACCAGCAAATTTTCGTTTTCTTCGTGCCCCCCGTGCCTCCGTGGTGAACCCGCCTTTTTTCGCAGGCGACGATCGGCTCTGAATTTGGAATTGCCGCAACGCGGGGGGGCGGTGTATGGTCTCGCCTGAATGAGGAGGGCGAACGCATGGGACTGAACTGGCTTGCGATCCTGGTTGCCGGCATCGCCGACTGGTTGCTGGGAGCGGTGTGGTTCACAGTTTTTTCCAAGCAATGGCAGGCCGGCTTGCGCATGTCGCCCGAAGAACTCCAAGCGAACATGGCCCACCCCAACTTTTGGCCATACATCATCGCATTTCTGTGCAGCGCGCTGCTCGCTTATGTGATCGCCCGCCTGGTCGCCAGCGCATCCAGCCATGGAATATTGCGGGGCCTCACGGTAGGTCTTCTGATCGGTCTGGGCACCGCGGTTGCGATGGTGACCGAGATGGTCTTCGAGGCACGCATTCCGTCGTTCATCCTGATCTCTGCTGCTTATCCGCTCCTGGGCTGCGTCCTGATGGGCATCATCCTCGGCGCCTGGAAACGCAAGCCCGCCCAAATCTAAGCGGAGGTGCAGCCGCCGCGGTACAACGCAAGAGAAAGGCGCCGCCGGGTATCCACCTGATTACCCGTTTCTCACGTTGACATTTCGCCTTTTATTCGCTGACAATGTGGGCGGAGGCACAGCTCACGCCATGGCTCTGACCCGTCGCCAGAAACAGGTATACGACTTCATCTCCGGATTTGTGGATCAACACGGTTATTCTCCGTCGTTTGAGGAGATCGCCGAGGGCCTTGGTCTCAGCTCGCTGGCGACCGTTCACAAGCACATCACGAATCTGGAAGAGAAGCAGTTGCTGCGGCGCGACTACAACCGCAGCCGCTCCATCGACCTGCTGAAGCCGCGTGGCCGTATGAAGCAGTCGCTGGCGGTGGCCGCTGAGACCAACATGACTTTGCCGCTGATGGGCCGCATCGCTGCCGGTCAGCCTTTGGAGGCGGTGGAGAACCCCGAGTCCATCTCCCTGGCCGACTTCACGCGTTCGAAGGATGTCTATGTGCTGCAGGTGAAGGGCGAGAGCATGCAGGACGAGGCCATTCTGGATGGCGACTACGTGCTGGTGGAGAAAGCCGACACCGCGCGCGATGGAGAGATTGTGGTTGCGCTGGTGGATGGCAGCGACGCCACGCTCAAACGGATTTATCGTGAGGGCGCGAACACTCGCCTGCAACCATCGAACGCCAGCATGCAGCCCATTATTGTTCCTGCACGAACCGTACAGGTACAGGGGCGGGTAATCGGCGTGCTGCGCAAATACTGACGCCGCTACGCCACTTCCCACCTTCTTGCAATCTGAGTTGTCGCGCTATTTCTGCGGATTACTGGTTCCGTTACTCGTCGACGGATTCGGCGCGTTGCCCACTCCACTGTTATTCATCGCAGGATGATTGGGCGCGAGATCGGAATGTCCCGCTCCGGTCACGACGATATTGTCAGTCAGCTTGCGGTTTCCGTTGAAGGATGAAGCGATCCGCTCGGCCGTCTGCTTATCCTTGGCAGAGCCAACGGTACCTGACAGTTCTATGCCGGTGTCGGTGACGTTTGAAACGACATGGCTGGCGCCCAGAGCCGGCTCGTTGCGCAACGCATCGTCGATTCGCGACTGCAATCCGGCATTGCCGCTGGCATCCGGGGACGGTGCTTGCGGCGTCCCGGCGCTGCCCACGGAATTGCTCGACGGGCTCTGAGCAACCGAACCGGAGTTCGCGCTGGCCGGGGTTTGAGCACCCTGGTTGTAGGTGTTGTTGCCGTACGCGATTGAGCCTGGATCACTGGGCGAAGCGGCCTGAGGTGACGTGGAGCTCTGGCCCGCCGCCAGCATCGCTCCTCCTGTGAGAAACACTGCCCATAACAACCCATTGATCTTCATGGTGTAGCCCCCGCTAACTTGGATGGCAACTCGCCTGCCGGAGGGTGTCGACAAAATGCAAAAACAGCTTGCCGATACGCTTGCGCCCGCGGAGAGGTTGAATGCCCGCCGTAGGCCTTTTAGACTAAAGATATGCATCTGCCGATAGGAGGCGCCGGGAGCGAGAAAACCTCACGGATACTGCGAGTGTCGCTTGCAGTAACGCTGGTTTATATCGTTCTGCTGGTCATCGCCGGCTTTCGCGCGCACAGTCTGGCGCTGCTCTCCGAAGCGGGTCACAACCTCACGGACTTCCTCGCCCTGCTCATGTCATGGGGCGCGGTCTATTTGCAGGGACGCCCGCCCAGCGCGCAGAAGACCTTCGGATACAACCGGGCTGGGGTTCTGGCCGCATTTGTCAACGGGCTGACCCTGGTTCTCATCTCTTTCTACATCTGGTACGAGGCCTTCCGACGGCTGCAGGCGCCGGTCGAGGTCGACGCTCACCTGATGATCTGGGTGGCGGCTGCGGGTGTGGCGATGAACGGCGCGATCGCGTTGATGCTGATGCGCGGTCATAGGGATATCAATGTGCGCAGCGCATTGCTGCACGAGATTGGCGACACGCTTTCCACCGCCGCGGTCATTGTGGGTGGCATCGCTATTGCCTACACCGGCCAGCACTGGATCGATCCCGCGCTGTCTGTCGGCATCGGCGTCATGATTCTTTGGTCGTCGATCGGCATCATTCGCGAGAGCCTTAACATTCTGTT
Organism: uncultured Acidobacteriaceae bacterium; assembly: GCA_963698845.1. Classification (GTDB taxonomy): domain Bacteria; phylum Acidobacteriota; class Terriglobia; order Terriglobales; family Acidobacteriaceae; genus Bog-257. The sequence goes on along the minus strand of CAVOSH010000001.1, from coordinate 477,771 downwards.
GGAAGGCACGCCGCGCGGCATGGACCTGGTTGCCATCGAAACTTCCATATGCACGGTCCCCGGGGTGTGCTCAGTGCATGACCTGCATGTATGGAGCATCGGCAGCGACACGCATTCGCTGTCCTGCCACATCGGCATCCAGGACATACCGGCCTCAGAGTGTGCGGTGATCCTCGAACAAATTCGGACCGAACTGAGTCAGCGATTCCACATTCATCACACCACCATCCAGTTCGAGTTGAATGCCTGCGAGGTGAGGGACGGGTGCGTGATTCCAGTCAGCCCCGGCCATTCTCACGAACATGGTTCGCACGCCCACTAAAGGAAGCTTCGATTGAGACCCTTTCGCCAACTTCTTGCTCTCCTGGCCTTCGTCGCCATTCTCGTGCTGATGCCCGGTTGCACTAAGAAAGACCCTGGGTCGGCCGGGCCATTGCATCTGGTTCTGACGGTGTCTCCGGAGCGGCCCAGCATGAACAAGCCCATGACCCTCCAAGTCCATGTGACCGACGGCAAGGGACAGCCGGTAACCGATGCGGAGGTCAATGGCGCGCTGACCATGAAGCTGATGGATATGGGCGCGACTCAGCTGAAGTTCAAGCCCGAAGGAAGTGGCGATTATCAGGCATCGGTGAGGAGCGTCGATATGTCAGGACCTTGGAGTGTGGCAGTGAATGCCAAACATGGCGGCGCAACCGCGAAGCAGAATTTCGACGTGAATATCTTTGACTAGCTTCCCCCGTGAACAACTCCGCGCTGGTCGCGATCCTGCCGGGTCACAACGGGTCGAAGCCGAAACCAGGACAATACGATAAGCTCTATGACCATGATGCCGGAAGCCATTGTGCAATTTGCCCGGGCGAAGCACTTGAACCTGGAAACCTTTCGCAAGACGGGCGCGGGCGTGCGGACTCCTGTCTGGTTCGCGCAGGATATCTCCCATACGAATCCATCCATAACCGTCTTTTATGTGTATTCCGAAGCTGGCGCGGGCAAAATAAAGCGTCTGCGCAACAATTCGCACGTTCGGCTGGCGCCTTGCACGGTACGCGGATCGGTGCGTGGCATGTGGATCGACGGACGCGCCCGAATCTGCGCGGAGAGCGAAGCAGCCCACGCCCAGGAATTGTTAACGCAGAAATACGGATTGATTAAAACCGTGGGCGACTTTTTCAGTCGCCTCCTGCGCCATCAACAAACCGTCCTTGCCGTCGAAGTGGAATGAGAATCAGGAGAAGTCTTTCAATGGCCGCTGTCCGGCGAGTGAATACTTTTGGAGAAGCGGCGCATTCGGGCTGATTTCTACCGGGACCGAGCCTGGATTTCCGCACGGATCAGCAGTTGCATTCCGCTGTCCAGCTTCACTTCCTTGCCAGTGGAGGTGAGCACGCCGTTCGCATCCAGCTGCAGATTCTTGACCCCGATGACGCCCTGGGAGGCCGCGCTCAGAACGGGAGTGCCCTTACCGGGTCCGGATAACTGAACGCTGGAAGTCGGCGGTGGGGTGGTGCCGGGGCTGCTGTTATTAGCACGGGCGGCTCCCCCAAGGCTTCCCGACTCAGCGGGGCCGGTGTTGGGCTCTGAGTTACCCAGACTCGGTGCGATGGCCTGCACAGTCCCTTTGATCGAGATCTCTTCTCCTTTGGTGTACTCAATTTTGTCGAAGGCAATAGCCAGCCTTGAGTCCGGATTTCCATTCGAGCGCGCCTGCGCCTGGGTCACATGGCCAACCACTTTTGATCCGGCCGGTACCATCAACCCGCTGCCTGCATGCAGCACGGCCGAGGTTACGCAGAGGACGGTATCGCCTTCCTTCAGCTTCCGGGAGTCTAAGCTTCTGACTAACCTTACCGGAAAGGTGCCATGAATCTCGGGCGGGCTCGCCGCAGCGGCATCCTGCATGGCAGCACTGGCGGCAGACGAAATCCAGCCAAGATCAGGGGCCAGCGGCTGTGCGCTGGACAACGACGCCGCGATAAAGAGGAACACGCAACCGTCAACAAAACGCCTCACAAAAAACTCCTGCAAGATGCTCTCTCTGAAGACTGCGCCTGAAGTTTTGCTCTACAGAAAAAAGCCCGCTTTTGGCGGGCTCCGAACGTCTTCCGGAGGAGCGGCCGAAACGAATTGTACTGCTAACGTGCGGGCAGATCGATCTCAGCTTTGATCAATAGCTGCATTCCGCTGTCCAGTCGCACTTCCTTGCCGGGAGAGGTAAGCACTCCGTTGGCATCCATCTGCATATTCTTGACTCCCAAAACACCTTGGGAACTCGGCCCTAGAATCGGAGTGCCGCTGCTAGGTCCGCCAATCTGCATACTGGAGGTCGGCGGCGGGCTTGAGCCGTTTCCTCCTTTTGTCGAAAGCTGCGGTGGTGACGCGCTGGTATCCAAGGCCGCGCCACCCAAGCTTGGCCCCACGGCCTGCAGGGTGCCTTTCATCGGGATCTCTTCCCCCTTGGAATATTCGATTTTGTCGAAGGCGATGGCCAGCGTCGAGTCAGAATTCCCCTTCGAGCGGGCCTGAGCCTGGGTCACATGGCCAATGACCTTGGATCCGCTGGGAATCATCAAGCCGCTGCGGGAATGCACTGCGGTGACCGTCTGACACACCACCGTGTCGCCCTCTTTCAGTTTCTTGGAATCGATGCTCTTTTCCAACCTGACGGGGAAGGAACCTTTGATCTGGTTGTCTGGATTACTCGGCGCAGCTTGTGCCGGCGTCCCCTGAGCGCCCGCCGCCTGAGGCGTTGTGCCTTGCGCATTACAGAGCGAGATGCTAAGTGCCGCAAAGACCGCCCACACCCTCAATCGCTTCATTGCTAGCTCCTTTCGCCTAAGGTCTGTACCTGTGAGGATTTCCTTCTGCTTCCTACTACAAAAACGGCCGGGAAAGAAATTGTGCTGGTTTAGCGTGAGGGAAGATCGATCTCAGCTTTAATTAACAACTGCATTCCGCTGTCCAGTTTCACTTCCTTGCCGGGAGAGGTGAGCACTCCATTCGCATCCAGTTGCAGGTTCTTGACACTCAAAACACCCTGAGAACTCGGCCGGAGAATGGGAGTACCACTGGAAGGTCCGGATATCTGCATGCTGGAGGTCGGTGGCGGGCTCGAGCCTCCTGAGCTCCCGCCTGCTGCACCATGGCTAGCCGTTGAAAGCTGCGGTGGTGACGCGCTGGTATCCAAGGCCGCGCCACCCAAGCTTGGCGCCACAGCCTGCAGGGTACCCTTCATCGGGATTTCTTCCCCCTTGGAATACTCGATTTTGTCGAAGGCGATGGCCAGCGTTGAGTCAGAATTCCCCTTCGAGCGGGCCTGCGCCTGGGTCACATGGCCAATGACCTTGGATCCGCTGGGAATCATCAGTCCGCTGCGGGAATGCACTGCGGTGACCGTCTGACACACCACTGTGTCGCCCTCTTTCAGCTTCTTGGAATCGATGCTCTTTTCCAGTCTGACGGGAAAGGAACCTTTGATCTGGTTGTCTGAATTACTGGGCGCAGCTTGTGCCGTCGTTCCCTGGCTACCCCCTGCCTGAGGCGTTGCCTCCTGGGCATAACCGAGCGAGATGCTGAGTACCGCTAGAACAGCCGATACACATAATCGCTTCATTACCAGCTCCTTTTCACGAGACGTACTTCGCGGAATTCATTCTTGTTCTAACGGGCAGAACGGTCAACTAAATACCGAGTTGTGCTTTCGGGAAGCAGTATTGTTTTTTCGCAATAACTGAGAGAAACCAAAGAAGTCTCATACAGTTCCAAAGCAGTTCAATTGGGGAACCGGGCTTACTTTCTTGCCCGCGTCGCCGCACCGGACGCGTCGGGCTGATCCATGCTTCAAATAGAAGCTTCGCAGGTTGTCCGTCACTTAATGTTTGTAATGCCTTCCCCGTCCTTCGAAATTACGAATCACTTGCTAGCCTTCGCCGACGAGTTGCCTTCTACTTTGCACTCATCGCCCATGGGCGGAAAGCTCCCGGCACACGGCAGACGCCAGCAGAATGTCATCGAACTTTCACAATCCCATGCGAATGTCTTCGCCTTTTGTTCGTGGTATGCTAATCCGGTTGCCGCAACCGCGGCTGGAGTTCTCTATGGCAATCCGAGACATGCTTCTCCCCGAATTCGACTCCGAGATGGCGAACACTCGCAAGCTCCTGGAGCGCCTCCCCGAAAATCTTTCTGACTTCAAACCGCACGATAAATCGATGCCCATGCACCGCCTGGCCGGTCACGTTGCCGAGCTGCCGGGTTGGACGAAGGAGACCTTCACCCGGGAAGTGCTGGAGCTCGACATGGACAACTTTGTTCCTTTCGAACCCAAGACCCGTCAGGAAGTGCTGGACGCTTTCGATAAGAATGCCAAGGCTGGCCGCGAGGCACTCGCCGCCGCCAAAGACGAAGATTTCCCGGTCATCTGGAGCCTGAAGAACACCAAGGGCGACACCATCATGGCGATGCCGCGTGCGGCCTGCTATCGCGGCATGGTGATGAGTCACATGATTCATCACCGCGCACAGCTAGGTGTGTACCTGCGGCTGAATGAGATTGAGCTTCCGGGAATGTACGGGCCGTCCGCCGATGAGATGAAGTTCTGGAGCGCCAAGAGCGCATAGCGCGGTTCCTTGAGTGCGACTCGTACGTAATGCCACTCGGCGTGAAGTCCGCGGCTGAAGAAATGCCCCACCAGCTCTTTGCTGTGTGGGGCATTTGTATGTTCATCGCAGGTGGATTGCGAATACTGCCTACTGGGTAATCGTTTTTACCTCATCGCCCACCTTGAATCCCGAGCCGGAAACAGGTGCTCCCACCGCGGAGACTTCATCCACATCGGTCAGCTTAATCACGCCCACGTCCGAGGTCATCTTTCTCAGCGTCTTGCCGGTAGTGGGATCTTTGATCTCCCTCGTGACCCGCTTTACCGTCAGCTGGTCGCCCACCTTCAAGCCGGCCTTTGAGCCAATGTTCAGGACAATCTGCCCGCCGTCCACGGCGGCGACCACGCCCTCCACGCTGATGGTGCGAGCGACGAGTTTGGGAGCGTCGGCGACCAGGCCTTCACTCATCTGGGTGACCGCGGCATTCACGGCTTCACCCAGAATCGTCTGCTGGAAGTCGCTGCTGCCGAAATCAACGGCGCCGCCGCCGAATCCATGCCAGTTGCCTCCACCGCCGAGCAGTGAAGTGCTCTCGCGCGAAGACTCGCCCTTTCCATCAGCGACACCCATGATCTCAGCGGTGTCGATATTCACCAGGCGGGCGTCGACCACGACCACAGCCTTGCTCTTCTTGTGACTGAAGCCGCCGACCCCAAAGCCTCCCCAACCGCCGCCGCCTCCGCCCACGTTGGTGTTTTTGTTGTCATAGCCGAACTGGGTTACGCTTCCGACGATGATGGCGTCGACCCCCAGGATCCTGCCGATCTTTGCCGCGGAGTTGGCGTCGGCACGGTCGCTGTTGGAGAAGTTCTGCTCACCCAGAATCTTGTCCATGGCTTTGCGCTCGATCACGGAATAAGTGCCGTCCTGTACCAGATGGCGCACCAGCAGGTCAGAGATACCCTTGCCGACGTCGACGTTCGTACCGAACGCTGCTGCCGAGGCGCTCTGCACGGTTGCATAATCAAAATCGAAAATGGCGACGCGCTTCCTGCGAACTCCAGGCGCGGGTGCGGTAGTGGGCGCAGACGATGCTGCGGGCGCTGCAGAACTCTGCGCACCGGCCGGCATCACGAAGAAGGAAGTGGCGATCAACAAGGACAACAGGACCCGACGCATACACGAATCTCCCTGAGCTTGAAAATTACCAACTGAAATACAGAAATGGGGCCTGGGCTGGCGGAGCTTTCCAGCCGTCGGCGCGTCGGCCTTTTGGGAATACATTCCCCTGAAGACCCCCGGGGCATTGCGAAAAATCCCCCGGATGGCCGAGCTATTTAGCCATGTGCGCCTGCAATTTTGAACAGCGATATGGTACACCCACTTTTGTCCAAATGGCGGAAGATTCGTAGCAGAAGAGTGTCGAAAAACGGTTGAATTGGAACGAGTTCCCGGTGCGGGACAGAAAGTGACAAGGTCTCGAGCGGCGCATTAGTCTCGATCTATGGCCAAACCTGTTCCCATCGGAACCCGCGCTGCGGTGGAACGGCGCGTCGAATTCCAACACACCTTGAGCGCCTGGAAGCCTGAACTGCCTCCGGTGCTGTCGACCCCCTACATGATCGGCTGGATGGAGGCCGCCGGTTTCGACGCACTGCTCCCCTTCTGCGAAGACGATGAGGTCACCGTAGGCACTGCGATCAACGTCAATCACCGCGCACCCACCGGTATCGGAGTCGTGGTTAACTGCGAAGCCGTACTGGAATCGATCAACGGCAGATTTCTGACCTTCCGCGTCAGCGCCCACAACGGCAAAGAGGTAATCGGCTACGGCACCATCGGACGCGCGTTTGTGAAGGTTAGCAAGTTCCGCGAGAAACACGAAAGCCCCGCCCCAGCCAAGTGAGCTTGAACGGAGCTTCGTTCCATACCGAGTCGGGCCGCGGAATCATCTCCCAGATGACGCTGCAACCAGCCTGCTTAGTGCACAGATACGCACCGCCTCCCGACGGGCCGGTGCCGAGCAGGTTCCCCGGGATTGTCGTTCACCACATTGCTTGACGGGGACTCCGCCGCATTTCGAGCAAGTTATCCCGTTGCGAAGATCGATGCAACGCGCCGACTCATCTAGATCGGTGTCAATAATTTTGGAGGCGCGTTAATCAGCAACGCTCTCAAGGAGAACTCATGTCGGCCAGACTGAACTTCTTAACTGCTTCCCCCGAGGCCCTGGAAGCCATGCTCGAATTACAAAACAAGGTCAGCAACAGTGGACTCGAGTCGCGGCTGCTTCATCTGGTGTACCTGGTGGTATCGCGCATCAACGGATGCGCATACTGCATCGACATGCACAGCAAAGATCTACGTGCGGAGGGCGAGAACGAGTTGCGTATTGACCTGGTGAGCGTGTGGGAGGAAACCGATCTCTACACGGAACGTGAGCAGGCCGCATTCGCCTGGGCCGAGTCGCTTACCCGGGTCAGCGAAACCCATGTGCCCGATGAAGTGTTTGCGCGGGCGAGAAAGCAATTTTCGGAAGAGGAACTGGTGAAGCTGACGTTGGCAGTGGTCGCTATCAATGGCTGGAACCGTTTCTGCATCGGCTTCCGCAGCGAACCTGGCCGGTATCAGCCTGCCAAGCACGCAGAGCCGGCGTTGCAAAGCCGTTGAAATTACATGTACTGCCGCCTGAGCGTTTTCCGGTAATGACTACTGGCTTCCGCTGGCAGTACGGGCTTTCTCGAACTCGTCGCCGGCTTTCCATCCAATCACCGTGGACTGATTCGCCGCCTCCCAGCCCAGGGCAATTCCGAAGCGAGCCATGACCGCGTCGCCGCGGAAATCCATGTCCGGACGATACTCGTCGCTAGGCTGATGGTAGTGCTTGGAGACATACTCCTCGGCCTGCTGCGTGCCCCATAGGCGAGTGTGTCCGCGATATAAATCCCCCTCGTCGATGGAGAATGAGGGAATGCCGACGCGGGCGAAGCTGAAGTGATCGGAGCGATAGTAGTGGCCGGCGGCGGGCTGCGCGTCGGGCACGATGGTCAGGTTGAAGTCTCCGGCCGTGCGCTCAACCATGGAGTAGAAGCTGGTGCGCTCGGCTCCGGCGACGTTCAACTCCTCCGGCACACCGAGCGGCGGCACGTCGTCGTAATTGAGCGCCAGCGAAATGTCCTTGGCCGGCACTGGCAGATGTTTGCCGAGATACTCCGAGCCCAGCAAACCCTGCTCCTCCGCCGTGACTGCCGCAAAATAGATTGAGCGCTTGGGGGCTTGCTTGGTGGTTGCGAAGGCACGCGCGATCTCCAGCAGGATGCCGCAGCCGGTGGCGTTGTCCTGCGCGCCGTTGTAGATGTTGTCGCCAGTCATGCCTGCCACGATTCCGAGATGATCGTAGTGAGCGCTGTAAAGCACCGCCTGATCTTTCAGTTTCGCGTCCGAGCCAGGCAGCATGGCGATCACGTTGCTGGAATCGAAATGCCGGACCTTGCTTACCATGGTCGCGCTGACCTTGACCGGCAATACGCCCGGCTTGAATCCACGTTTCCCGGCGGAGGCAATCATCTGATCGATATTCATGCCGCACGCCTGCGCCAGCTTTCGCGCGACGTCAAACTGAATCCACGCAGCCAGCTTTAGTTTCTGCTCGGAGCTATCGCGCAGAAACGAGCGCTCGCCCGACCATGAATTACGCACCACGTCCCAGCCGTAGCTGGCCAGTGCGGTCTTGTGAATCAGGATGACTCCGGCTGCGCCCTTGCGCGCGGCTTCTTCATACTTGTAGGTCCAGCGGCCGTAGTAGGTGAGTGCCTTGCCCGCGAAAAACTTGGGATCGTCGGAGGGCGGCTCGTTCACCAGCATCAGCAGCACCTTGCCCTTCACGTCCACATCCTTGTAGTCGTTCCAATCGAACTCCGGAGCATCGATGCCGTAACCCATCCAGACCAGGTCGCTGCTCAAGTCGTCGCGAGCATTGCCGGATTCATCGGTCGCGACGAAGTCCTTGCGATAGACCAGGTCGAGCGGCGCGCCACTATTTGGGACGAGGCTGAGCGTCGATTCATCTTGCGTGGCGATGCCATCGAGCGGGACTTTCTGCATATAAGTCCCGTTGTCGCCTGCGGGTTTCAATCCATAGAGCGCGAATTCAGTGGCAATGTATTCGGCGGCAATGTCACCACCGCGCTGCCCGGTGCCGCGTCCCTCGAGCAGATCGCTGGCCAGAAACTTCACGTGCGCCCGGATTCGTTGCCCCTCGACGCCCGCCATCGCTTGCTCAGCCGCGGGAGGAAGCCCTGCAACTTGCGGTATCGCCGGCTTGGCTGCTGGCGGGTGGACAGGAGCAGGCGTCGTGGTCTGCGAGAAGAGCGAAACGGCAGCGAGAAGCGATAGCATCGCGACGGGCGCCAGTCTGTGCAAGTGAGTCTCCTATCGTGGGGAACAGCGGAGAAAACCCTATAGTTTACGCGAAAGCGGCGGCATCGAGACAACGAAACCGGGCCTGCGCGCCATCGCCCTTCCGCCTCAGAGGCTACCCTCGTCCGCGCAAATCCAGTAAAATCAACCCTTGCACCTGATTCGTTTGAATGCGTTCTGGCTTGCGCTGATTTCCCTGGCGCAGCGCCGTAATCCGCGGAGACTATGCGTCGACTGAGCCGCCTCCTCCGGTATTTCAAGCCTTACTGGTTCTACCTGCTCGCCTCAGTCGTCTCGATGGCGCTGGTTGGACTGTTGGACGCGTTCCGCCTGCTGCTTATCGGTCCCATCCTGGATCAGGTACTTAATCCTTCCTCGCAAACGCGGGCGCTGCCGCTGCTGCCGATTCCGGTCTTCGGACATCACCTGGATTTGCGATCGTTCGTTCCGCAGAACTTGCACAATGTCTGGTCCGTGGTCACGTTCGCCCTGATTATCTCAACCGTTCTTAAGGGCCTCTTCGATTATGCCGGGACGTATTTCGCCAACTATGCCGGCTTCGGCATGGTTACCGACATGCGCAATGAACTCCATCGCGCGACCCTGCGCCGCTCGGTCGGATTCTTTCAGCAATATTCGACGGGCACCCTGCTGTCGGCGATCGTGAACGACGTGGAGCGCGTGCAGTTCGCCATGTCGAGCGTGCTGGCGGAGTTCCTGCAGCAATTCTTTACCTTCATCTTCATCGCATTCGCAGTCATCGGACTAGGCCGGCACCTGACCTGGGTCCTGGTCATCTTCGTACCCTTCATCGTCGCCTCGGCAAGCAGGGTGGGCAAGCGGGTTCGTAAGACGACCCGCAAAGGCCAGGACAAACTCGCCGAAATCAACAATCTGCTGCACGAAACAATCACCGGCATTCGCATTGTCAAAGCCTTCTGCATGGAAGCCTGGGAGATGCGCCGCTTCCGCGAAGCTGCCCGGCGCCTGTTCAAAGCCAACCTGCGCTCGGCCGCAGCGTTTGCGCTGAACTCGCCCATGATGGACGCCTTCGGCGCCGTCGCCATTGCACTGCTGATCCTTCTGGGCCGCGACAGCATCAAGCACGGCTATCTGAGCGAAGGCTTCTTCATCGCCTTCATCATCGCGGTTTTCAAGATGTATGAGCCGGTGCGCAAGTTTGGGCAGTTCAACAACAATTTCCAGCAGGCCCTGGGCGCATCCGAACAGATCTTCAACTTCCTGGACGCCCAGGACGAAGTGCGGGAGAAGCCGAACCCGGTCAAGCTTGCGCCTTTCCATCGCGGCATCCACTTCGATCACGTTTACTTCGGCTACGGCCAGGCGGACGACGAACGCGAAGTCCTGCATGATATCAACCTGGAGGTCGCGCCTGGAGAAGTCGTCGCCATTGTCGGCTCCAGCGGCTCGGGCAAGACCACGCTGGTCCACCTGCTGCCGCGCTTCTTCGACGTCACCCGCGGACGTCTCCTGATCGACGGACAGGATGTGCGCGAGCTGCGCATCTCTTCGCTGCGCTCGCAGATTGCCATCGTCACCCAGGACACCATCCTGTTTAACGACACCGTGCGCAACAACATCGCCTACGGGCATCCGGAGATTTCCGTACAGGCGGTGGAAGAAGCCGCCCGCGCCGCGCTGGCGCATGACTTCATCATGGCCCTGCCCAACGGTTACGACTCCGTGGTCGGCGAGCGTGGCTTGCGCCTGAGCGGCGGTGAGCGTCAGCGGCTATCGATTGCGCGCGCCATCTTGAAGAACGCTCCCATCCTGATTCTCGACGAGGCTACCTCCGCTCTTGATACCGAGAGCGAGGCGCTGGTGCAATCGGCATTGCAAAACCTGATGCAGGGCCGTACGGTGTTTGTGATTGCCCATCGGCTTTCGACCGTACGCCGCGCCGACCGCATCCTGGTGCTGGAAAATGGTGTGATTACCGACGAGGGATCACATGAGGGTCTGCTCGCACATACAGGCACCTATCGCCGGTTGTATGATTTGCAGTTCGAGGATATTGAGACCGCTTCCGGCACGGAGTAACTCGCTCCATGAATATCCGCTCGATGACCGGGTACGCGCAGGTGAAAGCCCACGTCAGTGATGAACTCACGCTGGCCTTGAGCCTGAAATCTGTCAACCACCGCTTCCTCGATCTGCACTTGCGCATGCCATCGGAACTAGACCCCGTCGAGATGAAGGTGCGCCGCGTTCTCAAGGAGCGGCTGCATCGTGGTCATCTGGAGGTCAGCATCGGCGTGGAGCGCACTGGCGGCGCGGGATTTGCTGTCAACCGCGAGCTGGTCGGCGGCTACCTGCGGACGTTTCGCGAGGTGGCCGAGGAGTTCGGCGTCAGCGCTGAGCCCGACCTCAATGTTGTGCTCAAGATGCCGGGCGCGTTGAATGCAGTTGCCGATGGCGACGGGACAGAAGCTTTGGAGAAGCAGGTAACAGCCGCACTGGAAGAATGTATTGAGCGGCTGAACCACATGCGCGAGGAAGAAGGCCGCGGCGCCGTTGCCGAGTTGCGCAGTCGCATGACACATCTGTCGGCCGCGACGCATGAGGTCGACCAACTGCGCGATCGCGTTCTAAAGGCCTATCAAGACAAATTGCAAGGACGCATGCAGGAGTTGCTGGGAGGCCATATCGACCAGGAACGCATCCTGCAGGAAGCTGCCATACTGGCCGAGCGTAGCGACATCCAGGAAGAGCTGGTGCGCATGAAGAACCATATCCAGCATTTCTTGTCGTTGCTCGACGGCGGCGGCGAAGTCGGAAAGAAGCTGGACTTCCTGCTGCAGGAGATGAACCGCGAAGCCAATACGTTGATGTCGAAGACCACGGGCGTCGCGGGTGAAGCGTTACGAATCACTGCGCTCGGACTGTCCATGAAATCGGAGATCGAAAAGGCCCGCGAACAGGTGCAGAACCTCGAATGAGCGGAATCGTCTTCATCATTTCGGCGCCGTCCGGCTCGGGCAAGTCAACCCTGACCAACGAGCTGCGTCGCATCGTCCCCAACCTTGAATTCTCCATCAGCTACACCACCCGTCCGCCACGCGGCAGCGAGCAATCGGGGCGCGAGTACTTCTTCGTCAGCCGTGAACAATTCGAGCGCATGATCCACGAAGACGAATTTCTGGAGTGGGCGGAGGTTTTCGGAAACTATTACGGTACCGCGAAGTGTTTCGCGCGGGAAGCTGCGGCCAGAGGCCACGACCTGCTGCTCGACATTGACGTGCAGGGAGCGGCACAGGTAAAGCGCAAGGAGCCGGACGCGGTATCGATTTTTGTTTTGCCACCCTCGCGCGAGGAATTGGAGCGCCGGCTACGCCGCCGGGCCGAGGCGGACGACAATCTGCAGAAGCAGCTTATGGGCGACAGCGCGCGGCTGTTCAACACCGAGGGGATCATCCAACGCCGGCTTACCACGGCTTCCCACGAGATTGAGAATTTCGGACAATACGACTATATTCTGGTGAACGATCGGCTGGAGGAGTCCATCGACACCCTCACGTCGATTGTGGAAGCTGAGCGGCTGAAACGCTCCCACGCTGCTCCGTCTTCCAGGGACCAACAAATGCTGGCGGTCGCCGATCGCGCCTTGCGGCAGACACATGATGAAGCAAGTCGAGTCGATCCTGGCGACATTCGATCTTTCCCGATTTCCCACCGTCACGGAGTGATCTATGAAACTGATTGAAGGCTTCGATAGCAATTATCGGTATGTCCTGGTGGCCGCGCGCCGCGCCCGCCAGATTCAGAATGGCGCTCAGCCGGCGGTGGAGCCGCATTCGCGCAAACCGTGCCGCATCGCGGAAGAAGAAGTGCAGGCCGGCAAGGTGAAGTGGGAGATTCCGCCCGCCGGCAGCGCGGCTGCCATGGAAGCTTCGCCGAGATGCGCCGACGGGCCGGTAGGCGGCGAAGCCGACGACTAGCCGGAAGCTGTTTTGCTCTGGCGGCATCTGTAGCAGGAGAGTGGCATTCTACCGCCCGCCTGGCGGAGAACAGCCGAGGCTCAACATGAAAATCGCCTTAGGCGTGAGTGGCGGCATCGCCGCCTATAAAGCCGCCGAAATCGTTCGTCATCTTCAGGATCGCGGCGTGCGCGTGCAGGTCATCATGACCGCCGCGGCGCAGGAGTTCGTCCGTCCCCTCACGTTTGCGGCGCTATCGGGCGAGAAAGGTCATCACCTCCATGTTCGGCTCCTCGGCGCGAAGAGCCCAATCTCGACTCCGCCGTCGAACACATTTCAGTTGCGCAATCCATCGACTGTTTGCTGGTCGCTCCGGCCACGGCCGACACCATCGCAAAATTTGCGCAGGGCATCGCCAACGACTTTCTCAGCACCCTCTATCTCGCAACCAAAGCTCCAGTCGTCATTGCTCCGGCAATGAACGTGAACATGTGGGAGCATCCGGCCACGAAAGCCAATCTGGAGATCCTGCGCCAGCGCGGCGTGCATATCGTCGAGCCGGGCAGCGGATATCTGGCTTGCGGCATGGTCGGCGCGGGACGTCTCGCCGAACCGGAACAGATTGTCGCCGAAACCTTGCAGCGGCTTGGCGTCACGCAAGACCTCGCAGGAGAAACGGTTTTGATCACCGCCGGACCGACGCATGAGCCGATCGACCCGGTGCGCTATCTCGGCAACCGCTCCAGCGGCAAGATGGGGTATGCGCTGGCGGAAGCGGCGTTGCGGCGCGGAGCGAAAGTCATCCTGGTGAGCGGCCCGACGGCTTTGCAGCCACCTAGTGCGGCCGAAACCATATTCGTCGAGACCGCGCAGCAGATGCGTAGCGCCGTGCTCGATCGCTGGGAGCAGGCCGACATCATCATCATGGCAGCGGCGGTCGCCGATTATCACGTGAAGAATGTTTCGCAGGAGAAGATCAAGCGCAACGGCGCCATGGAGCTGCAGCTCGAACCCAACGCCGACATCTTGGCCGATCTGGGCAGCCTGCGACAGGCAGCAGGGAAGAGCAAGCCGATGCTCATTGGTTTCGCGGCCGAGACCGAAAATTGCCTGGAGAATGCGCGCGCCAAGCTGACCAAGAAAGCCGTCGACGCTATTGTGCTGAATGATGTCTCGCGCACGGACATCGGCTTCAACTCCGATCGCAATGAAGTGACGATCGTCACCGCAAATGACACGATCGCAATCCCAGAGGCCAGCAAACTCGATGTGGCGACGAAAATCCTGGAAGCTGTGCTGCGGCTACGGCGAGACAACTCAGCTATATATACCTCTGAAACGCGCAGCGGTAATTGAGCCGATCCTTTTCTCAGCCTTCCCTTTGAGTTTGTCATCCAGAGCGGAGCGTTCGCGCGCCTTTTCGAGTCGCCGCTTTTGCGGCTCGGCGCACGCGGAGTCGAAGGACCTGCTGTTCGTTGTTTCGGTAAGATTGGAGATCTGGTCGACAACGCAAATGCCGAGATTGTTCGCGGCCCGTTGTAAACTGAACTTCCGCCCATGACTCTCGACCGCAACACGCTTCGCGAACGCCTGCAGTTCTATCGTGAACTGGGCGTCGGCCCGTTGTATCGGCGTGAAGTGTCAGGCTATGCCGTTCCTCAGATTCGTGGAGATCGTGCAAGACGAGATCGTTGAAGAATCGCCTGTGAAATCGCCCAAAGTTCCCAAAGCTGCCGACCGCGACGCACAACTTCGCGTCATCCTCGACGACATCGGCCCCAACTGCCAGCGCTGCAAGCTGGCGAAACTGGGACGCAAGCAGATCGTCTTCGGAACCGGCGATCCTCATGCCGAGTTGATGTTCATCGGCGAAGGTCCGGGTGCGGACGAAGATGCGCAGGGGCTGCCGTTCGTCGGACGCGCCGGTCAACTGCTGAACAACATGATCGGCGCCATGGGACTGAAGCGCGAACAGGTCTACATTGCCAACATCGTGAAGTGCCGTCCGCCGGGCAACCGCACGCCTGAGCGCGACGAGTGCGACACCTGCTCGCCATTCCTGATGCGGCAGATCAATGTGATCCGGCCGAAGGTCATCGTGGCGCTCGGAGCGACTGCGGCGAAGAACCTGCTCGGCATGAATGACTCCATGGCTTCGATGCGGGGCCGTTTCTACGACTTCTCTCCGCCGTCCGACGGCAGCGATCCCTTCGAATGCAAGCTGGCCGTGACGTACCATCCGGCGTTCCTGTTGCGCGATCCGCGGCAGAAGAAGGAAACGTGGAAAGATCTGCAGATGGTGATGCGCCATCTTGGTTTGCCCATGCCGCAGCGACCTGCACCAGAAGAATGAGAATCCGCTAGTGTTGGTACCAACTGGAATGCGGCGAGTATTGGTGGCAAGATAGACAGGCGGTAATCGTCCACTGATACAGGCAGGCCGGGCAGACGCCTCCCGTGTCAAAGGTGTTCCAGGAGTGGCCGCAATTACACCACCAGCGACTGCTTGCATTGGGTTGCCAGCCGCAAAGCGGACATCGAATATGTGGTCCGAATGGCCCCTTGGAGTCGACGTCGCTTATTTCCGGTTCGCCATCGAGAACGGCGGCGGAATGATCGGATTTCTCTGGTTTCTCCGCCATCGTGAGATCATGCCACAACAAGATTTCGCTGTCCTGTGAAAACCGTGTTCAACTTTCCACCCCACGCCAGAAAAAGGTCTCGCTGACTAATGCCGCAATTCTGCGATGTGGCCGTGCCGGTTCCGCTCGACGCCACATTCACCTATCGCATCCCGGAAGATTCACCTGAGCCGGTCGTCGGCGGCCGCGTCATTGTGCCGTTTCGCGAGCAGCGACTGTGCGGCATCGTCACCGAGCTGCATGATCGCGAGCCGGACTTCACCGTAAAACGCATCAGCCAGATCCTCGACACAACGCCCGCTCTTACCACTGAGCTGATGGAGCTGGGCCGCTGGATCGCGCAGTACTACATTGCGCCCATCGGCGAGGTGTTTCGCACCATGCTGCCGCTATCGGCGGAGTTTCGCCGCGTCATCGGCTATCGCATCACCGATAAAGGCATTGACGCGCTGCATGCGGCTTCGACCGTCGGCTCGTCTCTGCGGTCGCGCAAAGAACCCGAGCACCAGATGCTGGAATACGCGGTGCTGAACCGACTTGCGGATGGCGAGGTGGTTCGCGAAGGGACTTTGCGCTCGGCCTCCGGCGCTACCCGAGCCGTGCTGCAGACGATGGTGCGCAAGAAGTGGATCGCGCGCGAAGATCTAAGCGATGTACGGGACGCCAGCCGGACTGTCCAGATCGCAACGTTGAAGGAGGTGGAAGGAAAGCTCAACGCCAACCAGCAGACGATCATCGCCTACCTGCGGGTACAGGAAAGTCAAAGAGCGCCAGTGGAGGCCTTGCGCGAACTGGCGGTCCCGCGCACGACCCTGCAAACGCTGGTCAGGCGCGGTATCGTCGAGCTGAGCGAAGAGGCGGCGGCATTTCGAATGTCTGGCATGAAGCCGCGCAAGCTGGAATTCCTATTCACGCCGGCGCAGAAGGCCGCCCTGGAGACCATCACCACCTCCGTCGACCAGCGAAAATTCCTGCCCATGCTGCTGCACGGCGTGACCGGCTCCGGCAAAACCGCCGTCTACTTGTCGGCCATGCAGGCGCTACTGGCGAAAGGCCGCTCGGCAATCCTGCTGGTACCGGAGATCGGTCTCACCCCGGCGATGGCAGCCGATCTGCATCAGATCTTCGGCGACGAAGTTGCCATTCTGCATTCCGCCCTGAGCGACGACGAGCGGGCCGAGCAATGGAAGCGGATTCGCAATGGTGAGTCTCACATTGTGGTAGGAACTCGGTCGGCCATATTCGCGCCCGTTCCGAACCTGTCCCTCATTGTGGTAGATGAAGAGCACGATCACTCCTACAAGCAGGAAGAGATGCCGCGCTATCACGCTCGCGACGTCGCCGTGATGCGGGCCAAGATGAGCAACGCCGCGGTTGTGCTGGGATCCGCAACTCCTTCGCTGGAGACGTACTACAACGCGTTGCAAGGCAAGTATCGGTTGCTGGAACTGCCGGAGCGCATCGAGAAGCGGCCGCTGCCGGAAGTGGAAGTCCTTGACATGCGCGACGAATTCCAGCGCACCAAGAAGGACGAAGCCCTCTCCCGCAAACTCGTTGGCCGAGATCGGCGAGCGGCTGGAGCGCCACGAGCAGGTGATGGTCCTGCTGAACCGGCGCGGCTACTCGGCCTTCGTGCTCTGCCGCGAGTGTGGCGAGTCGGTCCAGTGCAAAAACTGCGCCATTTCCATGACCTACCACAAGCGCGAACACCGCCTGGTGTGCCATTACTGCGGGTACATGCGGCCGGCGCCGAAGACCTGCCCAAAGTGCGGCAGCGAGTTTGTGCAGTACCTGGGCACCGGCTCGGAGAAGCTGGAACACATCCTGCACGGGCTTTTTCCGCAGGCCCGCATCGCGCGGTTGGATCGCGACACGGTACGCGGGCGCGACGACTTCGAGCGCATGCTCACGGCGCTGCAATCCGGCGAAATCGATTTGCTGGTCGGCACGCAGATGATCGCCAAAGGACACGATGTCGCGAAGGTTACGCTGGTGGGCGTAGTCGGCTCGGACGCAGCGCTCAGTTTTCCCGACTTTCGTGCGGCTGAGCGCACCTTCCAACTGCTCACGCAGGTAGCAGGGCGCGCCGGCCGCGGCGAGACGCCGGGCAAGGTTGTGCTACAAACGTTTTTTCCGGATCACTACGCGATTCAATTTGCCGCGGCCCACGACTATCGCGGCTTCTACGAGAAAGAAATCCGCTTCCGCAGCTGGATGCACTACCCGCCGTTCAACGCAGTCAGCAATGTGCTGGTGCGCAGCCAGAAGCTCGACGAAGCGCTGGCGTGGTCGGGAGTTCTGGGCAAGTGGTTCGAGAGCACGCGGCTGGAAGGAGTACGCGTGATGGGGCCGGCAGCCGCGGCCATCGTGCGGTTGAAAACGGAATACCGCTATCACTTCCTGCTGAAGTCGGCCAGCCGGGAGCGCATGAACAGCGTTCTGCGCGTCCATGCTCGATCACGCGGTGCAGCAGAAGATTCCGCGGAACAATGTGGTGGTCGACGTGGATGCGCTGTCGTTGATTTGAAAGCGGCAATTGGCAATTAGCAATCGGCATTCTAGCCAGAACTCAGCTCGTGCCACCGCAGCAGCCAAATGCTAATTGCCAAATGCGTCGTAGCTGCGTTCTATCCCTTCCACGCATCCAGCGCTTTGCGCACCAACACCAATTGGCCCAAGTGGTAGGCGTTGTGATCGGCGATGAGCAGCGCCTCGCGCAACAGCGTTTGTCCCGATCCGCCACCGAGCGGAGCGAACAGGTCGTGTTTGGCATCGGTGATCAGCGTGCGCATGCCTTCAAGGTCTTCGTGAATCGCCTGAATGCTGTGCTCCCAGGCTGCATCGTTAGGAGGAGCAGGCGTCTTCGGCCAATAGCCCTCCGGCCATTCAGGAGATTTGTGCCGCGGATTCCGGCAGAATTCGTAGATGTCCCACAATGCGATTCGAATGTGTTCCAGCAGCTGCCACGCCGAATGCGGCAAGCCCTTGCGGAACTTTTCCGCGCAACTCAGCCGGAAATTTGTCAACCGCAGCCGAAGATCGGCATGGGCTTCGTGCCAGTCCAATGCTTTCGCTAGTTGTTGACGAAGTTGCTTGTCGTTATCCATTATTCCTCACAGGAGAAATTAAAAGTGCAACGTATGTGATGAGGCCGGCAGGTTAACGGATGTAATTCAACGAACGGCAAGATTCTTAACAGCAGGGCATGCTGAGGAGGAAAGCCGGCGCCAAATAGAAGTTATGCGGCTGGAAGGGAATTCCAGCCTGAAGTTGTCAGCCTCGCCCGTTGCGTCGCCGACGGTGCAGGACATTGGCGGCATCGGGATTGACCAGCACAGTGAATCCGTTGCGAAAACGACTCGCGTCGCCGTCAACCAGGATGGCGCGCTCGTCCCCAATGCAACCGCCCAGCACGCGTCCCAGGCTCAGCAGGGAGCGGCTGCCGCAAACTTCGCAGCTTTCGCCTCCGCTGTTGCTGATGATTTCACAGTCGGCACACAGAACAGCTTCCAGGAGAGGAACGGAGCTCAGAATCGGCTCCCATCGATCACCGTTGGCCATAAGATACTCTCTATTAAGCTAGCGGTGTCCCGGCGGGCAGGAAAGTGCCTGATTGTGCAGGAAGCAGGAGAGTAACGAGCAGCCGAAGTGCCCGATTCCGCGCCAGTTACGTGCTACGAGTTGTTACTAGCGCGTGACATCGGTGCTGGAAGCATCCGGAAGCAGATTGTGATTCAGCGCGAACAACGCCAGCTCCAGCCGATTTCCAACTCCAATCTTGTTGAAGATGTTGGTGAGGTGACGCTTGACCGTCTCTTCGCTGATGCCGAAAGTTTCCGCGATGTGTTTGTTGGTCGAGCCTTCGGTGATCAAGGTGACGACTTCCAACTCGCGCGCGGTAAGGCCGAACGTCTTGCGCGGAGGAGGCGCGGTTTGCGCAGTGAGGTCGCGCAGCACCTGCACCAGGTTCTGCACCGGCCGGCCTTCCAGCCAATATTGGCCTTGCATTACGGCGCGAATGCAGGCTGAGAGATGAGCCACCACGGCATCTTTCAGCACCACGCCGCGCGCGCCCAGTTGCAGCGCTTCCAGAATCTGCCGCTTGTCGACCTGTCCGGTGAGGACGATGGTGCGCGTGTCGCCGCTGTCGCCGGTCATCTCGCGCAAAGCTTCCAGCCCGGGCATCTTCGGCATGGCCAGATCGAGCAGAAGAATATCCGGACGCAGCGTACGCACCATGTGCAGCGCTTCGATGCCGTCTTTAGCCTCGGCAACGATCTTGATGTGGGGATCGGCCTGCAGCATGTTGCGCAAGCCAATGCGGACTACCGGATGATCATCTGCAATCAGGACGCGAATTGGAGTAGCTGCCATCTTGTTTCCTCACCTTTCGAGGGATGGTCTTCTTATTAGACACTAGGCCGCCGATCCCTCGGCTGGGAGCGCAGTCGGGCCGACTACTTCCTTCAGCACCATTTCGACTTCCCTGAGCGCACGCCATGGCCTGTTCCAGCACGGGTGCCGCCGTCAGCTAGATTCGAATCGCGTCCCATCAGTTCCAAAGTTGCGCAAGTTTGCGACAGTTCGCTGGGCACCCAACATCATACTGCTTCCCTTCAAGTAATGGGCACGTTCGCGAAATTCAGCGGCATTGTCTTCAGCCAGGGCATCGCGCAACTGCGAGATCGTGGATCGCGCCTCTGCCACATAGTCGCGGCACAACTCCGCCAGGACGCCCGGCTGGGTCGCCGTCGCTTGCTGCAGGCGATCAAAGATGTCGCGGCTCAAGACTTCGCTCACAGGAGTGATCGTTACCCCACAAACGCACAGACTATCCCAATAGGTAATCCTTCCCGCGTTATTCCGTCAAGAACGAATCCTGGCTTGAAGCTTCCTGGAAGTTTTGCAGTGCTCGCATAAGCTACATTCTTGGAGAAATCCGGCTTTCGCTTCTCCAGGAATGCCGCTAGAGCTTCGCGCGTTTCCGCCGAATCCAGGCGTTCGGAGATCACTTCCACCTCCTCACGAAGCGCACGATCCACCTCCGCCTGGTAGGTGACGCTTCATCAGATCCTTGGTGGCACGCAAGGCCGCCGCAGGCTTTGCCGCAAGCGCTTGAGCTGCCTCGGCGGCGGTGGGCAGAAGTTTATCGGCGGGCAGGACCGCATTCACCATGCCGATTTCGTAAGCTCGTTGCGCAGTCAGAGGGGTCCCGAGCATGAACAACTCCGCCGCGCGCTGCCGGCCGATCAGCAGCGGCAATAACACGGTCGAAGCCGCTTCGGGCACGATCCCAAGATTGACGAAGGGCATCATGAAGCGAGTGTCTTCGGCCGCATAGACCAGGTCGCAATGCAGAAGGATGGTTGTTCCCACGCCTACGACCAAGCCATGCACAGCCGCGACGATCGGTTTATTCGCATGCGCCACGGCATGAATAAAACGCACCGCCGGAGGTTTCGCCTGACCCTTCCAGGGCTTCTGCAGGAAATCCTGCAAGGTCGTTGCCGGCGGTGAAAGCATCGCCCTTGCCGTGCAGCAGCAGGACGCGAACGCCGGAATCCGCCTCTCGCTTCCTCCACTGCGTCCGACAGGGCGTCGTACATGTCGGCCGTCAACGCATTCTTCTTCTCCGGGCGGTTGATCGCGATTCGCATCACCGCACCCTCGCGGTCTACTTCGATCTGACTCATGACTCGTCCCCTGATTCCTGACGGCTAACCGTCTTACTTCTTGCGCTTGAAATCGAAACGGGAGGTGGTGACCGTACCCTTGGCGTCGACGTAGCTCCAATCCTCGATGTGGTGATCGGACCCGTCAAAGGTGAAGGTCACCGCCTGCATATGTCCGTCATGAGGGCCAATGTTGGTCCCATCCTTGAATCGAAAGACCACCTGGTTGGGCTTGTCGCCTGGCACGGCGATGAATCGAGGCTGATTGTGCGCAGCGCAATAGTGTGTCGCCATCAACTCGCTGCCATCCATGTGGAAGATGGTCACCATCTCGTAGGGGCCGCCTTCGCCCAGCCACGCCATGAGGGCGGAGCCGTCAGAGACCATCATGAATCTGGTGGTAGCGGGATATTCCTTGCCGGCATCCACCATGGCTCCCGTCCAGGAACCATCCAGCGACTTCATTTTGTCAAAGGAGGCGTTCGGCGCGATGGCGGATTTGTGTTCGTCAGCGAAAACCGCTGAAGCTAGCATGACGACCAACAAGAGTAGGCTTATTTTGCGATTCACATTCTGCTCCTTACAAAATCGTGCTGGATTGTAGCTGAATTTGTCGCGCTCGACGAACAGAATCCGCGCCTTTTGGCAACCGCTTCTCCCGATTTTGCAACAACATCGCTAAGCCCTGGCGGCGCTGCCCGAGATTTGCAACGCGGCTTGCACCTCATACAATGGCTGTGGAATCCAATTCTCGGTTGACCACGGAAATTTGATTCAGCAGATTGCAAGGAGATTGTCATGCCCGCCAAGATTCCCGAAAGCCACGTTGATCTCTTCCATAAAAAGGCCTTTGGCAGCTTCACCACGTTGATGTCCGATGGCAGCCCGCAGACCACGCCGGTGTGGGTCGACTTTGCCGACGGCAAGGTTCTGGTGAATTCCGCCCTGGGACGCCAGAAAGACAAGAACGTCCGGCGCGATCCTCGGGTTGCGATTACTCTCATCGATCCCGACAATCCGTACCGGTATCTGGAAATCCGCGGCCGTATCAGCGAGATCACACACGAGGGAGCCGATCAGCTCATCGATAAGCTATCCAAAAAGTATCTGGATAAGGACAAGTATCCCTTCGCCGAGCCGGGTGAGAAGCGCGTGATTTACAAAATCGAGCCGGAGAAAGTCAGTCCGCACGGGTAACGGTAACGAGCAACGAATACTTGGAAAGCGGGCCGCGCGCCCGCTTTTTGATTGGCCTTCGAATTGACCGCAACCAATCCACAAAAATAGAATCAATAACTTAGAACAACTGCGGGGAATCGTGCCTCTCTACGAATATCAATGTAAAAAGTGTCATAGCCTGACCGAGCGGATCCAGAAATTTTCCGACCCGCCCCTGGCCGTGTGTCCGCATTGCGGCGGCGAACTGGAACAGTTGCTGTCCGCTCCGGCGGTGCAGTTCAAGGGCTCGGGCTGGTACGTCACCGATTATGCGAAGAAGTCGTCGAAAGGCGGCTCCTCCAGTAGCAACGGGTCGACGGCATCCGGCATCGGAAAGCAAGTCGGACTCAGGGAACAAGTCGGAAAGCGCGGGCAACTCCGGTTCAACCTCCGCCGAGAAGAGCGGATCGAGCTCCGACTCGTCGAGTGGCAAAAAATAGCCCGCCGCCGTGCGAGTTACGTCACAAACGCCTGTGATTTCGGTCGCCCAGGCATGTGCGCCTGAAGGGTACGAGGCAGCCCAGGCTTTAGAATAAACTTTCGTTCGAACGGTTGTTCGCATCAGGGTAATTGGAATTTATACGTATCGTTTCTGATAGGAGGTACCGGTCATGTCCAAGGATGCTTTGTCCATCACCGACCAGCGCAACGATAAGACCTACGAGTCGCCGATCGAGCTCGGGGCCGTCCGGGCCATGGATCTGCGAAAGATCAAGACCGGTCCTGATGATTTCGGCTTGATGACCTACGATCCCGCGTTCATGAACACCGCGGCCTGCAAGAGCAGCATTACTTATATCGACGGCGATAAAGGCATCCTTCGCTATCGCGGTTACGACATCGAAGTGCTGGCCGAACACTGCACCTATCTTCAGGTCGCTTATCTGCTGCTGTACGGCGAACTGCCGAACGCCCAGCAGGAGAAGGACTGGATCTGGGAGATCACGCATCACACCATGCTCCACGAGACCACGAAGCACTTCATTGACGGCTTCCGTTATGACGCCCATCCCATGGGCATCCTGGTGAGCACGCTGGCGGCGCTTTCCACCGTCTATCCCGAGGCGAAGAGACATTGACGATCCTGTAAACCGGCAGAAGCAGATTGTGCGCATCATCGCCAAGATGGCAACGCTGGCGGCATTTTCCTATCGGCACCGGCGCGGGCATCCTTATGTTTATCCCGATAACGACCTCAGCTACACCGAAAACTTCATGAACATGCTGTGGCGCATGACCGAGCCGAAGTATATGGCGAGCCCGGTGATTGCCCGCGCGCTGGATGTCCTGTTCATTCTGCACGCCGACCACGAACAGAATTGCAGCACCAGCACCATGCGCGTCATCGGGAGCGCGCAGACCGATCCTTACCTGTCGATGGCCGGCGCTGCGGCGGCTCTGGCCGGTCCTCTGCATGGCGGAGCGAATGAAGAAGTGCTGCGCATGCTCGACGAGATCGGTTCGATGAAGAACATTCCCGCCTACATCAAGCGGGTGAAGGCAGGCGAGATCAAGCTGATGGGCTTTGGGCATCGCGTTTACAAGAATTACGACCCGCGGGCCCGCATCATCAAGGCGGTTGCCGACGAAGTCTTCGAGGTGACCGGCCGCAACGATCGTCTCGATGTGGCGCTCGAACTGGAGCGCATTGCGCTTGCAGGACGACTACTTCGTCACCCGCAAGCTGTACCCCAACGTCGACTTCTACTCAGGCATCATTTATCAGGCGATGGGCTTCCAGCCCGATATGTTCACCGTGCTGTTTGCGATCCCGCGAGCAGCCGGCTGGCTGGCACAGTGGAACGAGATGGTACAGGATCCGGAGCAGAAGATCGCCCGGCCACGCCAGCTCTACACCGGCGTCGAGCATCGCAAATTCCCGGTAGCTCAGGAAGAGAAGACGGAAGCCAAAGTTGGGTAGAGCTTTTACACTCACTGTTTGACCGAGCGCATTTCGGTGTATGCCGCGATGCGCTCTTGCTTTGTGTTAAATTGGCTGCTCGTCATCGCTGAGCACGGCAACGTTCAGTCATCTTCCAGATTTTGACCGATTGCAAAACAAACGGAACTGCGATTTCGGCGCCAGCGGACGGGAACGCGGCCACCGTTACCGCGTTGAACCGCGGCTACTTCCTTTTACTCGCTCTCATTGCGCTGGTCTACGCTTTTCTCAGTAACTTCCGTAAGGTTTCTGACCCTGATCTCTTCTGGCAGTTGGCCACGGGACGTTGGGTGGCGCAGCATCACCACGTTTTCTCCACCGACATCTTTTCCTATACCGCAACCGGTCAGCCCTGGATCTATCCGGTTGGCTCGGGATTACTGTTCTATCTGGCGTTCCTGATTGGCAGATACAGCCTGATCTCTTTGATGGGCGCGGTATCGTGCGCGGCGACGACCGCGCTGTTGCTGCGACGGGGTTCAGCGGCAACGGCAGCCGTGGCAATCATCGCGGTGCCGCTGATCGTCATGCGCTCTACGCCGCGCGCGGAAATGTTCACGCTCGTAATATTTGTCGCCTACTTGTCCATTCTCTGGGAATACTTCCAGAGTGGCCGCGCGCCGCTGTGGCTGCTGCCTGTGATGATGCTGGCCTGGGTAAACCTGCATCCCGGATTTGTCGCCGGATTAGCCGCGCTCGCAGTCTTCGCCGGTTTTGAAGGTCTGCGGGCGCTTTCGCTTCCGCAGGGTCGACTCGAGGCGCTCCAACGATTTCGAAAATTAATGATGTGGCTGGCAGTGACAGCCCTGGCAACGCTGGTGAATCCCTGGGGCTGGAATATTTATCAGGTGCTCGTACGCCAGAGCCGCGCGACCCGTCTGCACTCTGCCTGGATCGCCGAATGGGGCAGCTTGCCTTTGAACTGGACGGCGGCCGCTACGGCGTTTTCGATTCGAAATGTCAACGCTACTTTCTATCTCCTGCTGTGCATCGCCGTAATCGCGGCTTTGGTCGCGATTTTCCAACGCGAGTTCGCAGCGGCCATTTTGCTCGTGGTGGCGGCGTACGCGGGAACCCGGCACATTCGCATGGAGGGGGTCGCCGCGTGCGTGGTTGTGGTGGTGGGAGGATGGGTACTGGCGAAGAGTTACGTGGGTATCGCGTCCCATAAAGTTCGGGCAACAGTAGCGGTGTCCGTTGTGGTCTTGCTTGGGGCACTAGCCGGCGTTCGTACGGTCGAATTCGTCCGCCATCGCAATTATTCGCTTCTGACATTCGGCCGAGGGTTGAGTTCGTGGCTGCCCGAGGGCGGAGTGCAGTTCATCGAGCGCGAAAAGCCTCCGGGGCAGATCTTTAACACCTACGATGAAGGTGGTTACATGCTGTGGAGACTCGGCCAGACGTACCCCGATTATTTCGACGGCCGGGCCATTCCTTTTGGGCCTGAACGTTTCGAGCGTGCCGCCCAACTTTCGGAGATCTCGCCTGATTCTTCGGTGTGGCAGCAGGAGGCAGATCGGTACGACATCAACACCATCCTCCTGCCGCTGTCCCGCTTCGAGGGTGTTCTGAATTCGCTGCGAACCTTCTGCAACAGTAAAGCCTGGAGGCCGGTCTATCTCGACGAAACTTCTGCCGTTTTCGTGCGCGTCAGACCTGAGACCCAGGACTTGATCCAACGTTCGCAAGTCGATTGTGCCATGGCGCGTTTGCCGCAATCGCCGTCAGCATCCACCTTCCAGCAGTGGGCCGATGCAGCCGGCGTTCTGGCGGCTTTGGGACGGAACCGGGAAGCTCTGGGTGCGGTGGAGAACGCTCGCGCGATATTCCCGGACAATCCATTCATTCCGTGGTTGCGGGGCAACGTCTTTGAGCTGATGGACCGTCACCATGATGCCGAGCGGGAATATCGGGCGGCATTAAAATTGGAGCCGGGCGAGTCGGCGTTCTGGTTCGCGCTAGCCACCTGCTACAAGCATCAGGGTCGTATATCTGAAACCATAGACGCGCAACGGCAGGCCATTGATCTGTCGTACAACGCCCAGCCTCACGAATTAGTTAAGCTGGCGCAGCTCTACCTGGACACGAAACAGCCGAAACAGGCGCTCCAAACATTTGATGAAGCGGTGCGTACGGCTCCTGCTGACATTGTTGAGAAAAAGGGTATGGGCAGCTTTCGCTATCAGATCGCTCTGGGGCGCGCGGCTGCATGGCAGCAACTCGGCGACCCTCATCGTGCCGCGTCCTTCGACGACGAAGCGGCGCGGGACTTGTATCCGGCCCAGAAAGACCAATGACTCCCGCTGTGACAAGAGCTGCTGCGGAAGCGATCTCTACCACGCCCGCCTTGGACCGCGCAAGACTCGTGCCGGCAGGAAGATAATCGCCTTAGCAACTCCAGCACGCCTTCCACGGCGATCCCCAATAATCCGGAACGGCAGCAGAATCAGCCACACAATCGGATAGAGAACCAGGAAGACCAGGGCCAGAGGCCAGCAGAAAATCAACAGAATGCACCACAGCAGGAACGCAAGCATAACGCCACCTGCATAATGGTACGACGCGTCAGCGGAAAAGTTCCGTCACGCGTCACGCGCGCTGCTCTGGCCTTCCCGATTTGGACTACTCCACTCGCAACGCCCGTACCGGCTCAATCGACGCCGCCCGCCGCGCCGGCACAACTCCGGCGATGAATGCGCATAAGTGCAAGCGCACCTACCGCTCCTCGCCAGAATGAGCGGGTTGAATCCGGCGACGCCATACAGCTTCGTCGCCATCAGGTGACCGGCGATGATCGCCAACGGCACGCCGATGATCAGTCCAACGCCGATTTGCGAGAACGCGCCACGCAATACCATCTTCACGACGTCTCCGCGATCGGCGCCCAGCGCCATGCGCACGCCGATCTCGCTGGTGCGACGCGCAATGTTGTATGCGTGACGCCGTACAGTCCGATGGATGCCAGCGCCAGTGCCAGCAGGCTGAACAGTTCGGTCAGGCGTGCGATCAGCCGCTCCTGATTGAAAACGCGCATCACCTGCTCGCCGAAGCTGTGCATTTCGACGATGCTCAGGTTAGGATCGATGCTGGCGATGACCTGCCGGACCTGCGGACCGATCTCCGTCTCCGAGCCGGAATAGTGGATCTCGATCATGGTGGCGTATTCCGACTGTGCCTGCATGCGCTTGTAGAGCGGCTCGCGCAAAGGTGATGGTCTGGAAATACGGCACGAAGAACATCGGGTTCTGCGGATATTCGCTGTTGGGACTGCGATAGCGCGTGTTCTTGACCACGCCGACGATCTCAAAGTCGCCGCCGTGACCCGGAGATGCAAATCCAAAGTGCTGACCGATTGGATCTTGATTGGGGAAGAACTGTTTGACGAGATTCTCATCCACGACCGCCACGCGTTGCGAGGTCGCGGTGTCCTGTTCGCCAATCAGACCGGCCGCGCAGCAGCGGTCGTACCGATGGTCTCGAAATACTTCGGACTGACGCGCACCCATCCCACGCCTTTGCCCTCGGTCGATTCGGGCGTGCGGCCCTGGATGAGGATGTTGTCGTTCCAGCTGTCGCCATCCTGCGGGCTGTACATTGAGTAACTCACGCTTTGGACGCCGGGGATTTGCCCCAGGCGTTCGCGCAGTTGCTGGTAGAGGCCGGGCAGTCGCTCCAGTGTGTAGTTGCCGCTTCATGGGATTCATCTGGACCATCAACCGGCCGCCCGTGTCGAAGCCGAAATTAAATGCTCCATATTGCGCAAGACTTTGCGTCACCAGGCCGGCCATGGCCAGCAGCACCAGCGAGAGTGCGGCCTGCGCAATCACCAGCGATTTCTGCGGCATGGTCGAGTGATCGCGGGTAGACCGGTTGGCGCCGCGCAGCGCTTCGGCGGGATCCGAATGCGATGCCATCCACGCGGGCGCCACGCCGAAGATGATTCCGGTAAGCAGTGAAAGTCCAAACGCAAAGCCCAATACCGCAGTCGATGGGCTGGCGCTGATGGGAACGAACATTGAGCCACGGAAGGCGATGAGCAGGATGGCGCGCGTCGCGAAATGCGCCAGCACCAGTCCTGCCGCTCCGCCCATGCACGCCAGCAGAACGCTCTCGGTAAGGACACTCCCGGATCAACCGGCTGCGGCTGGCACCCAATGCCACTTGCACCGCGCTTTGCTGTCGGCGCGCCGTGCCACGAGCCAGCAGCAGGTTTGCCAGGTTGGCGCACGCAATCAGCAGCACCAGCGCTGAAGCGGCGATCAGCATGTAGAGCCCGGCCTTATAGCGTCCACGCAGGCTGGTAATGCCCGCCCCGCCAGGCCCGAGCTTCAGATATTGCTTGGGAATCTTTGCCCGCTCCGACGGCGGAAGCATACTGGCGGCGGTCGGCAGCCATTGCCGCAGTTCGGTGGTGAGTTCCGATTCCACTTGCGACGCCTGTACTCCCGGCTTCATGCGACCGATCAAGTACAGCCAGTGCTGATTGTCGATGTGCAGGATCGAGCTCTTCTGGTTGAGCAGCGGCTCGGATGCGATGGGGATGTAGAAGTCGGGAGGATCATCGCGCAGGCGGTCGCCGAAAAATCCCGGAGGCGTGACGCCCGCCACGGTAAACGGATTTCCGTTCACCATCAAGGTCGAGCCGATCACGGCGGGATCGAGCCCGTAATGCTGTTGCCACGCGCGATAACTCATCACCAGCGCCGGAGCAGCGCCTGCCTGGTCGTCCTGCGGCGTCAGCATGCGTCCGGCGTAAGGCTGAATGCCGAAGGTCGAGAAATAGTTTCCGGAGACGAATTCGCTGGGGAAGGTCTCGGCTGCGGATTGAGAGCCGCCCCGGCGGATGCTGACCGGCGGCGTGTTCGCCTGGAAGGCAGCAATCTCCTCGAACTGCGGTGTGTTGTCGCGGAAATGCTGATAAAGCCCATACGAAAACAGCCCCCAGCCGCCGCCGTCGTCATCCTGCAGGCCGCCATAAACACAGCAGATGTCGTTGGCGCCGATGCGGTAGAGTTGCGAGGGATTGGCCACCGGCAACGACTTCAGCATCACTGCGTACACCAGCGTGAAGATCGCGGTGTTCGCGCCGATACCCAGAGCGAGCGTCAGTACTGCCGTAGTGGTGAAACCCGGAGCCTTGCGCAACTGCCGTATCGCGTAACGGATATCCTGCAGGATCGTTGACATCCTTACCCCCATCGATTGGATTGCACGCATGCGAGCCAACGCTGGGGCGTCGTAAACCGCTCGAAGTTAAGATGTTTAGGAGAGGAGCTGACCTGCGGAAGGAGATTGCGCTGTGTCCGAGCGATACTTGCCGCTGTCCGAATTCGGACGTCTGTACCGATTTGAAATAGCGGAGGTTCTCGAGAATTGTCATCACGACGAGGGCTTCAGCCCCGAGGAGGGATCTGCTGTCCGTGTCTGGCAGAAATTTCGTGGGTATAGCGGTCCTTCGACTCCGGCGCCAGAGACGGGCGCCTGCGCTCAGGATGACACCAGAAAATGTGGAGACGGTTTGCGGGGGGACCATCGTTCATGAGTGGGATGATTGTTCATGAGTGGGATGATTGTTCATGAGTGGTCGATGCATCGTCGGTGAGTCGGGTCATCGTCTATTGGTGGGATCGTCCATGACGGACGACATCCGATAAGAAGCAATTGTCATCACGAGCGAAGCGAGGGATCTGCTGTTCCGCGGTCACGGAAGGACGTCACACGACCTACATACTCACCGACACCTTCACCATCTTCTTGCCGGCGCGCAGTGTGAACTCGGCTTCCCACTTTCACCGCCGTAACAATCTCGGTCTTCAACTCGCCATCCACCTTCACCGCGTTCTGCTTCACCTTGCGCAGCCCATCGGTGACCGAAGTCGCCAGCCCAGTTCGCGCCAGCAGCTTGTCGAGCTTCACCTGGACCTCGCCGTCGCTGACCGCCGCGTTCGGCGCGGCCACTTCTTCAAAGCGCACGGCAATTACGGGCAGGTCTTCCGGCACCTCGTCCTTCTGGAACATGCGCGACCAGTCCTGCGCCGCCTGCTCCGCCGCAGCTGGCGAGTGGAAGTCGGCGACGATGCGCTTGCCCAGCTCCTGCTTCAGCTGCATCGGATGCGCAGTAGCTGCCGTGACCTCGCTCTTCATGCGCTCGATGTCGGCCATGCTTACATCGGTCAGCAGCTCGTAGTAACGCCACATCAGTTCGTCGGAGATCGACATCACCTTGCCGAACATCTCCTGCGGCGCCTCGGTGATGCCGATGTAGTTGCCGTAAGACTTCGACATCTTCTGCACGCCGTCGGTGCCTTCCAGCAGCGGCATAGTCAGCACGATCTGCGGAGGCTGACCGTAATGGCGTTGCAGCTCGCGGCCCATCAGCAGATTAAACTTCTGGTCGGTGCCGCCGAGTTCGACATCCGCCTCCAGCGCCACCGAGTCATATCCCTGCGCCAGCGGATAGAGCAACTCGTGCAGCGCAATCGGCTTCTCCTCCATGAAGCGCTTGTGAAAATCCTCGCGCTCCAGCATCTGCGAGACCGTGAACTTCGCTGCCAGACGGATAATACCCTCGTATCCCAGCTTGTCGAGCCACTCGCTGTTGAAGCGAACCTCGGTCTTCTCGCGATCGAGAATCTTGAAGACCTGTGCCTTGTAAGTTTCGGCGTTGGCGTCGATCTGTTCACGCGAGAGTGGCGGCCTTGTGGCCGTGCGTCCCGTCGGGTCGCCGATCAGGCCGGTGAAGTCGCCGATCAGGAAGATGACCGTGTGGCCCATGTCCTGAAAGTGTTTCAGCTTGCGAATGAGGACGGTGTGGCCCAGATGCAGATCGGGAGCGGTGGGATCGAAGCCTGCCTTCACGCGCATGGGCTTGCCTGCGGCGCGCGACTTCTCCAGGCGCTCGCGCAGGTCGCTCTCGCGAATGATCTCGACTGAGCCTTTGCGCAAGTAGGCTAGCTGTTCGTCAACCTCGGGGAATGAGGGCATAACCATTGATTATAAGGAATTCGCGATAGGGTTACCTCAGACAGCCCAGGCTCGGGAATAGGGGCCAGGCGTTAGGGGTTAGGGGGCCAGGAAAACTCTAAACGAAGCACACGTCTCACGTCGTATGACATCTGCGTATAACATCTGCCGAATCGTGCACGATGCGTTTCTAATCCCTAGCCCATAGCCCCTGACCCCTAGACCCTAACTCCGTTCTTTTGCGGATCAGGGCCGGCATCGCTGCCGACCCTGAGCATCGCTATCAGTCTCACTTCGATCGGGTGCCAGTCTTTTTTTGCGGCGCCGACTGGCTCTTTACCGGGCGTCGCTTGTCACCTACAGGCGTCGAATCAACCGGAGACGTGACTTCGGAATCAGGCTCCGGAGCCGTTGGTGTGGTCTCCAGTCCCTCGCCGTCGAAGATGGGTGAGTTGACCTTCTTCAATCCAGCCGCCTCGAGGATCGGATCGACCAGACCGTCCTCTCCTTCATCCCCCTCGCCGGTCGAGTCATTGAAGAACTCGTCGACCAGGCCCTCGGTCGGCGCGATCGTCCCGATGGAAAACGCGGGCTTCTCCATCGTTTCCAGAGCGGCAGTGAACGCGCGCATGTGTGTGATCTCGCGGGTCATCAGGAATTGCAGAGCCTCTTTCGTGCCGCGATCGTCAGTGAAATTGATGAGTCTCTCGTAAACGATCTTGGCGCGTGCCTCGGCGGCAATATTGCTGCGAAGATCGACGGCCAGATCGCCCGTGACCTTCAGATAGTCGGCCGTCCAGGCATCGCCCACGGAGTTGAACAGGGCCACGCCTCCGCCGCCGGCGATGGAAACCAGGGGATCCGCTTCTGCGGCCCCGCGTTCCGACTTCATTGGTTGGAGGTGCATGCGGATCAGGGCGCCAACCACTTCGAGGTGGCTGAGTTCCTCGGTGCCTATATCCATCAGCAAGTCCTTGCGAGCTGGATCTTCACAGTTAAAGCCTTGGATGGAATACTGCATAGCTGCGGCCAGTTCGCCATTAGCTCCGCCGAACTGCTCGAGCAGCATATTGCCAAAGGCCGGATCGGGCTCACCGATGTTTACGGTGTACATCAATTGCTTTACATGGTGATACATATTGGGAAGTTCCTCCTGGGAATTCCTGCATGGGAGAGATGGAATGTGAGTATTTTCGCTGCGGCGTTCAGCTATCTAAGAATCAAGCGCTGGCGTCGAGGTTGCTCGCTGAACGCGCAGCATTCCGGCAGCAACGCTTCCGAGACTCTTTTGCACTCATTCAGGCCGTGAACTGAATTGACACTGCTCTGAACCGAGCAGCTTTCCAGAGACAATAAGCGGACATCCCGCTTGCCCTGCCGTACTATGGGTTGCGGACTTAGGCGGCCATGCAACTTCTTCTCCCAGCAGCGGTATTCGTCCTGATGGTTTCCATCGGGATGAGCCTGCGTGTGCCGGAGCTGGTTTCCAACTGGAGCAAGCTCAGTTGGGGAGAATGGTCCCGGCTGCTGCTGGCAACCTTCCTGGCCCCTGCGGCGGTGGCGCTGGTGCTGGCCCGCATTTTTCCGCTGACCCTGCATGAAACCGCCGGCTTGTTCATGGTGGGAGCCACCCCGGGCGCGCCTTTGCTTACCCGAAACCTGGCTCGGCGCGGCTTCGACATGCATCTGGCGGCGAGCTATCAGGTGTGGGGCGCAGTGCTTACGCCGATCATGATCCCGCTGATGGTTTTCGCGGCCGCCAAACTGTACGACCG
This sequence comes from uncultured Acidobacteriaceae bacterium, assembly GCA_963698845.1. Classification (GTDB taxonomy): domain Bacteria; phylum Acidobacteriota; class Terriglobia; order Terriglobales; family Acidobacteriaceae; genus Bog-257. Next base: position 444,601 of record CAVOSH010000001.1, on the reverse strand, counting down.
CAACATCTGGATTCCGCCGCGCGTGCTGCTCCTGCAGATTGCCGAAAAGGAGTTCCTGCCTTTACTAGTCGGGATGGCTCTCATGTATTTCGCGCCGGTCTTTTGCCGAAAAGCGCAGGGCCCGGTGAACCGCACCGGCAACGGGGTCCTCATACTGGTTTTTATCCTGATGTTATGGAAGATGGGTCCGCAGCTGAAGACGATCACGCCCTGGATCGTGCTGGCGGTCGTGCTGTTGCTGATGGCGTCGATCGCGGTGATGTATTTGCTGCTCCGGGTTGACGATCCCGTCGTGGTGCGCACCATGGCGGTGAGCAATGCCAATCGGCACGTAGGCCTGGCGCTGCTGATCTCCGGTCGATACATGCATAGCCGCGAAGCCTTGCCCGTCGTAGCCTGTTACGCCATTGCGGTTGCGCTGATGATGGTTGTCGCGCCTAAAATCTTCCGGCCACATGAAAAAGCCAGCACAGCAACAGCGTAGTGCCGTCGCAGCCCGTTCGGCGGTTCCCTGGACATCTCTTCTTCTGGTTGTCATCCCGAGGAGGCGAGCCTTCTTTTGCTCGCCGGAGTGGAGGTGGAACCTGTTTTCCCTCCGCGATGGAAAGATTGTCGCAGTCTAAAGTTTGCTCAGAAGCAGAATTACCCTTGGGCAAGAGATACATTCGCACTACTGCGGAACCATTGTGACCGTGCCCTGCGATGGGGGACAGTCCTGGCTGGCTCCGTTGGTGTAGTTGCCCGAAAGCGAATTGGTCACCGTGCTCAACGATCCCTGCACGCTGATAATCGTATTCGTGGAGGTATCGGTAATGGTCATGGTGAAGTTGTTGTTGCTGTTGACCGTTGCGGTAGCCCGCAGGCTGTTGGCGTCAATGCACATGTTGCCGGGCTGAGGCACGCTTCCGTTGTAGGCAATGGAAGCTCCGCTGTAGGTCTCGCTGCCTAGCTGGGACATGGCCAATGCGAACACGTAAGAGGGGTTGGCATTGTTAGTCGGATACATCGCGATATTCCAATTTCCGAAGAGTCCGGAGTTCGATGGATTGCTGTTGCCCGTGCCGCACCCGGCGACAAAGGCGAGCAGGACAATAGGAAGCAGGGTGAAGGAATAGCGTTTCATAAGGAATCGGGGCTTCACTCAGATTCGGCGGGGTCCGGTAAGAGTTCCACTCGCGAGGTCCGCAAACACTTAACAACACCTCCGTTTATTCTGAGTTGCGCCAACTGGCCCGTGTCCAAAAGATTGCTTTTCGTCCTGGCAAGCGTCCCTGTGGCTGCAGACTGTGGGTGTGTCTGCCTGTCACCCGCTACAATATCCTTCATGCCTGAAGGAATTCTTCGTTACCGCTCTGAGTTTCCTATCCTGGAGAAGACCACCTACCTGATCAGCAACTCACTGGGCGCCATGCCGCGCGGCGTAGAAGACTCGTTGCACAACTACACCGACCTGTGGAACACCCGTGGAGTGCGCGCCTGGGAAGACCAGTGGTGGATGCTGGCGCTGGAAGTTGGCGACGCGATCGGCTCGCTCTTCAATGCCCCCGCCGGCTCGGTCGCCTGCCTGCAGAACGTCACCAACTGCCAGGCCACGGTGGCGTCGTGCCTCGACTTCAGCGTCCGTCGCAACAAGGTAGTCTACAGCGATCTGAATTTTCCTTCGGTGATGTACTTCTGGGAGGCACAACGCTCGCGCGGAGCCCGCGTCAACATGGTGCCGAATGACGACACCATCCACGTCAACACCGAGCGCCTGCTGGACGCCATCGACGAAGAGACGCTGATCGTTCCCATCTCGCACGTCATCTTCCGCAGCGCGTTTATTCAGGATGTGGAAGCCATCGTAGAAAAGGCGCATCGCGTTGGAGCCTACGTGCTGCTCGATTCCTTCCAGTCCACCGGCACGCTACCTTTCGATGTGCAGAAGCTCAACGTGGATTTCTGTACTGGCGGCGTTTTGAAGTGGCTGTGCGGTGGACCCGGAACAGGGTATCTATACGTGCGTCCCGACCTGGCGAAGACGCTGGAGCCCACCTTCACCGGCTGGATCGGCCACGAAAATCCCTTCGGCTTCGAGATTGGGCCGACACGCTATACGCCGACCATCTACCGTTTCACCCAAGGCACGCCGAATATTCCCGCGCTCAAAGTCGCGCAGCCCGGGCTGAAGATCATCAAGGAAGTCGGCGTCGAAAACATCCGCAAGAAGTCGAAATGCCAGACTGCATTGCTGATGGACCTGGCAGCGCAGCACGGCTGGCGCGTCAATACGCCGCAGAATCCCGAGCGGCGGGCGGGCACAGTCTCGATCGATATGCCCAACGCGCAGCAAGTCTGCACCGAGCTGCTCAAGCGCGACATCCTGGTCGACTACCGCCCCAAGGCTGGCGTGCGCTTCTCACCGCACTTCTACAACACGGACGAGGAGATCTCCAGCGCCATCAAGGCCGTGGAAGAGATCCTGAGCGGGATGAAGGTCGGGGCGTAAAGCGTATCAGTTGGGCGTAATCTCGAAGATAACGCCGCAGCCGTTGCCGTTACATCCGGTGCCGCCGGTTTTCGTGGTGCCGTAGATATTTCCCTGTGCGTCGATGGTGAGCGGCCCGTTCGGTTTCCACCCGTCCGGCCCGCCCGCGAAGTCGTGCAAGACGGTGTAGTTCCAAACGCCGCTAGCGAACGACAACTTGAATATGGATCCCAAACCGCCATAATTGCCACCTGAATTGGCTCCGTAGAGGTTCCCGGAGGCATCCATCACAAGGCTGGAGCTTGGCCCCTCACCTCCTATGCCGGCAATGTTCCAGAGGGTTGAAAAGATCGTGCCCCCGGCCAATTCCCAAACCGTGCCTCCGAATTGCGATCCCCCACTACTGGTCGTTCCGTAAAGGTTGCCAAGGCCGTCGAACAGCAGTCCGCCGGCGGGAAGGCCTTCGTAATAGAAGTTGTGCAGGACGTGAATCTGAAAACCTGGTTGAGTCGGGGACAACTCATATGCCGAGCCGCCACCGTCGCCGTTCGCACCTATGAATGTCGTCCCGTACAAATTTCCGGCTGCGTCCAGAATGTCCGGCGCCTCCGGAGACGTTCCGTCGTCTTCCCCTGTGAAGCTGTAGATGACGCTCTCCAATCCGGACGGGGTGATTTCGTAAACAGTGCCGAGTCCGTTTGGGCCAAGGCCGTTTGTGCCCCCTTCGGTGGTCGTGCCGTAGAGATTTCCATTGCGGTCGAAAACAACTTCCGAATATGGATAGTTGCCATCCTGCCCGTTGTCTGCGAAGCGGTGAAGCACGTGTTCGATCCATGGGCAGGAAGTCGTCGGGCAGGCTGTTGGAGGCGGATTGAGTCGAAACACCACCCCGCACCCGACACCGCCGCACCCCAGTCCTCCCGCGGAGGTCGTTCCATAGAGGCTGCCATTAGGACCAAAAACTACACGGCCAATAGGGCTATAACCGCCTGACCCACGGTCGGTAAAACCGTAGAGAGAAGTGACCTGCCAACTCGTACCTCTGCGCGATAGCTTGTAGACCGTTCCGTCTTCGTTCCCGGGCCCTCCACCGGATGTTGTGCCATAGAAGTTTCCTCTGCCATCTGGGGTCAGGCCGGAAAAAGGGTAAAGTCCGTCGGTAACGTTGAAGTCATGGATAACTTGATACGTCTGCGCAGAAACTGGAACCGTACACACAAGAGCGACAGATGCCATGACTGCAGCGGCGAGCGTGAGTAGATGTGCGCGAGGGCACCGTCGACCATTCATCGTAAGCCTCCATCAAGCGAAAGCAGTACAGGGAAACGGACGAGCATTCCTGGCCTGCTGTCGAGGGGGCGATCGATCGAAGGCCTGGCAACGCGCATCTTCCCGCAAAGAGCTGTGCTTGTCTATGACCGAATCACGGTTCCGGAGCCAGCAGAATCAGCCGCTCTCGGCAGCAGGAGGCGATTATTAAATCACTTTACAATACAAAGTAGTTGGCGATATGATTTCCGCGAAGCTGAAATTCGAGCGTTCGTGGAGTGCTACATGTCGCAACCCGGCTTTCCTCGCATCATTCTGCCCGTCCGTTCCATGGGAGTGAAACTGATCGTCGTATGCTTTCTCGCGCTGGTCATGAGCATCCCGGCGCTGTTTGTGTGGGCGCTGATCGAAGACCGCAGTGAGCGCGCCCAGCAAGTGGTGACTGAGGTCAGTAACCTGGTGGGAGGTCCGCAAACTTTCCTGGGCCCTGTGCTGGCGGTCCCCTACACGGCGCTGGAGAGCGACAACAAGACGGTTAAGAAAGGGACGTACGTTGTCTTTCCCACGCACGGCGAAGCGGCCGCTACCACGCAGGCTGAAGTGCGGCATCGCTCGCTGTTCAAGGTGCCGGTCTATCATTCCGACATCGCGTTTCGTGCGTCCTTCGATGTCCCTGCCGTGCTGAGCAATGTGCCGGCCGGCGCTGAGCTCGATTGGAGCCGGGCGGAGTTCGTGGTTGCTACCAGTGATCCGCGCGGAGCGCGCAGCGACATCACGCTAACCGCGGGTGGCAAAACGTTTACGCTGGGTCCGGCCCCAGTAATGCCTCCGACGAGCATCACTTTGGAGAACGGAGGCGAGGTGCAGCTGACGTTCTTCGGCACTCCGGCAAAAGCCCTGGCGCAACTTGGGTCGAAGTTCGAGGTTGCCGCAGAAATGAAATTCAGCGGAGCGCAGCGTCTGAGCTTTCTCGCCTTTGCCGGAACAACAGTAGTGACGATGAAAGGCGACTGGCCGATCCCAGCTTCAACGGGGTTTGCTGCCGGCGACGCAAAACGTCACCCCCTCCGGCTTTGATGCAAGTTGGTCCGTTCCCTTCATCGCTCGAGGCGTGCCCGCCGAGGGTACAGCGGAAATCCTGAATCGGCTGGGACCGACAGCCATGGGCGTTTCCTTCGTCGATGTTGCCGATCCCTATCAGTCCGTGACCCGCTCGCTGAAATATGCCGCGATGTTCATTGGACTGGTGTTCCTGTCGTACTTCCTGTTCGAAGTCGCCGCCGGCACGCGGGTCCATCCGGCGCAGTACATCCTGATCGGCGTAGCTCAATCATTTTCTATTTGTTGCTGCTGTCGATTGCGGAACGCATCGGGTTTGATTGGGCGTTCCTGGTCGCAGCCACTGCCACGGTCGGATTGATCTCCAGTCTATGCCGGCTGGGTGTTTGCGAGCCGCACCTATGGCGTGCGCGCTCTCGCCGCTTTCTCGACGCTGTATGCCCTGATCTATCTGTTGCTGCGCCTGGAGGATCAGGCACTGCTGGTGGGCGCGATCGCAAGCTTTGCGGCGATCGCCGCCGTGATGTTTTTCACGCGTCACATTGATTGGTATGGAGCGGCGCCCGTGCCTCAAACTCCGCTGTCGGCCAGCCCACCGCACGGAAGGAGGTGCATAGAAGCGACACTGAGCCACCTTTGTTCGATTGTGCGCGCCTGCTCGATTCGTGCTCTGATTTGCTCTACCTGATAAAGCTGCGAGCGGAACTCAGCGGTCGACTTGCGGCCATGCATCATCGAGCGGGGGCGAGCTATGAGAACTGTCGTCACTGGCCTCGTGCCTGGCAGTCGGTAGTGCGCTCTTCTTGAGCGCGTGCGGAGGCCACCCGGGCCAGCCCACCGCCGCGTCTCGACTCTTCTTCTCCCATCTTGCCGGACGAGCTTCAAGCAGGTCGAAACCGGCTCCGCCGTCATGCCCCCAGGCATCAATTCCAGTTGTCCCAAGGGACGCATGCTGGTGACCTATGGACGCCAGTACGGCGCATCAGCGCATGGCCAGCAACGATCTTACTTGCTACCTGAACGGCACTGCCGGTTGTTTCTCCGAGCAGCCTGCCAGCGAATTGTCAGGCGACACTATCACCTTTACCAGCAGCCGCGAATGGAACGGTTCCGGGCAACCGCAGAACTTCAGCTGCAAGCCCAACCAGGAGCCCACGCAAACCATCCCGCGCGACAACATCTGGTACACCGATTCGCTGATGACTCGCGTGGCCACCAGCGATCTGCTGCACATTTATCTGGTGATGGCCAATCACCCGCCGAAAACGCCGGTTCCCAATCGTCTCGACAAGACCAAACCTGTTGGCTGCAATAATCCGTTCACCACCTGCTCGCTGGCCATCGTGCGCTCCACCGATTGCGGCAACAATTGGGTGAAGAAGAACGTCATCGATCTGAACGATCCCAAGTTCATGGACGGCGCGTGGGCGGTGCCCGAGTGGGATGCGCAGGGCAACACGGGCCAGGGAAGTTACGCGATCGATCGTCCCGAAGTCTGGGTCGACGCCTTCTCTCCCTTCCCGGTGAAGGCTACCGTTTTTCTGACGGCAGCGATTCGCCTGGGACCGAAGGCCGGCAAGACCATGGTGCTGAAGTCGTTTGACGGCGGAGATGACTGGCTCGCCCCGGCACTGCTTCCCGGCCAGAACGCCAACAACGGCGGCAATCCCACGGTGATCACCACCACGCCGAACCACCGTGTCTACGCCTTCCGCTGCGAAGGCACCGAGCCCAAGCTCTATTGGTCGGACGATTATGGCGCCACCTTCAAAGACAAGGATTCGGCCACCTTCAAGTATCAGGACCAGACGCTCTCCGAGCCTCTGGACTGCGCTGAAGTGGCGTCGTCGAATCTGCAGGACGGCGTCGCTGCCAGGCAGTCCCGAGCGTCGGCATCGCGCGCTGGGGCGCCCCAGATGTCGATGACGTGCTGGTGATGTACTCAGGCGTGGTGAACAATCAGCAGGTCGCTGCGGTGATGATGGTGGTTACGCGGACTGCCGGAGATGAGAGTCCCACGGTGAACTCCGAATTGCTGATCAAGGGTGAAAGCGGCCATTCCATCCTGCAGGCAACGTTTGTTCCTACCGACCGCTTCGAATTCCATCCCGACGAAGGCAACGATCCTCTCTACGACGCGACCCTGGTCTACTGGATGGATGTCCCGGCGAAGGGTGCTTCGACCGCGAATTATATGGCCGTGCGCCGCGGGCTGTTGTGGACCGATAAGAGCGCGCTGGCGGTGAAAAATGGCGCGGCTTATACCTGGAGCTGGAACCTTGACTCCACCAATCCATTCATTGGCGACTACAATCGCGGGTCGTTCATCTACGCTGATCTTTCCGGAAAAAACCAGGCGCCGCAGCTGCATTTCTTCACGACCTGGGAGCAATCCGCGCCCGGCGACACGACCAACGTGCTGATCCACTCGAACATGGTGAACTGGAGCGAGCCGTAGAGATCCTCAGTCTTGCAGGGTGGCAGCTCTTCGCCGCAGATAATCGGCCTCTACCTTGTTGGCCGCCAGGGCGATTGCTTTGCGGTAGGCGGCCAGCGCATCTTCCCGCCGATTCATTCGCCGCAGCAGATCGGCGCGGGCCGCGTGGTAGAGGTGATATTTCTCCAGCTCTCCCGACTCACCCAGCGCATCGATGAGCGTCAGGCCTCTCTCCGGCCCTTCGCTCATCGCGACCGCCACAGCATGATTCAGGAGGACCACCGGCGAAGGGTTGATCTCCGCCAGTTCACGATAGAGCGCGGCAATCTGCGGCCAGTCGGTGTCGGCTGCAGTCCGCGCTTCGGCGTGAACCGCGGCGATGGCCGCCTGCAACTGATACGGCCCGGCCTGGTGCAGCCCAAGCGCGCGCTCCAGCAACCGCACGCCCTCCGTCAATCTGATCGGCAACCCACAGCGAGCGGTCCTGTTCCTCCAGCGTGACCAACTCGCTGCCGCGTTGGTACGGGCATCACGACGTGAATCGTGCAGCAGCATCAGCGCAAGCAGGCCCAGGTTCTCGGGATCGTCAGGCGAGAGCTGGCACAGGACACGGCCCAACCGGATGGCCTCGGCGCAGAGCTCGCGCCGAATAAGATTGTCGCCGGTTGAAGCTGAGTAGCCCTCGTTGAAGACCAGGTAGATCACGGCCTGCACTGCTTGCAGCCGCTCCGGCAAGGCCTCCAGGGGAGGGACTTCATACGGGATGCGGGCATCGCGAATCTTGCCTTTGGCACGTACCAGCCGTTGCGCCAGGGTGGCTTCAGGGAGAAGAAATGCGCGGGCGATCTCTGACGTTGTCAGACCTCCCAGGGTCCGCAGGGTCAGGGCAACCTGCGCTTCAGGACTCAAGGCCGGGTGGCAGCAGGTGCACATCAGCCGCAGACGGTCGTCCGGGTACGCCATGTCATTCTCGTTACCGTCTTCGTATCCCACATTGTGATATATCACAGTGTGATACTGAAGCTCCGGCTCTTTCTGGCTGCGAGTGCGCTCTCGCCGAACGCCATCGATGATCCTGCGGTAGGCAACCGCGGTGATCCATGCTCCAGGGTTTGCGGGAACGCCCTTCTCCGGCCACTCGGCCGCAGCTACGGCAAAGGCTTCCTGCATGGCTTCCTCTGCCAGGTCGAAGGAGCCACAGATTCTGATCAGGCTGGCGATGATGCGGCCCGACTCTGCGCGGAAGACCGCCTCGATTCGGCGCCCAGTCGCGACCCGGCTCTCGTCCGTGGTGACTCGATTCAAGATCCTTCGCCCATCATGGCTTGTTGCCGCTCAGCGCGACCGGAGCTCCGGTCTCCACGTAGTTCTTCAGCCGTCCCACCTGTTCGGTCAGAACCTTGTCGACAGGATCGGCCCACGTGTTCAGGCCGCCGGAGAGGTATCCGCCGACCGCATACGTGACCTCCAGACGCGTGTCGTTGTGCACGGGAAGGATGGCAAAGGTCAGCGTGCCCGTCGTCCCGAACTTTTGCAGCGGCCCAATCGCACCTGACAACACCAGCATCTTGTTCGGCATGATCATGATGACTTGGGCGTGACGCACGCCGCCTCCGCCGGGAAACTTTTCGCAGAAACAGCCCAGCACTTTGTCATCAATCGACAGATTGTGTGAGTCGTTGGAATAGGTGTGCTCGGAATCCCACCAGTCGCCGACGTTGTGAACCAGGCGGTTGTAGACCTCGTCCGGCTTGGCGCGGATGACGGTTGCGATCTTCACCGTGAAGCCGTTAGCCGCCTGGTCGGTAACTTCCGCCGGAGACGCGAGCGAGGTCAGCGTACCTACGAACAGCAACAGCAGAATCGTGCGCATGAATTTTCCTTGAAAGGAGATGCTTTCAGCTTTTGGCTCTTGGCGGTTAGCCAGGCAAGTCGGCGCCCAATTGCTAAAAGCCAAGAGCTAAGAGTCACGAACTGTAAGATCGAGCCGGCCCGTACAAACCTCCGGCCCGAATGACTTGGTTGACGGAATGCTAAGTGGCCTGTGCCACCATTTGCCGGATCTGCTCTTCCAGCTGAGCGACTTCCAGGATGGGTCGGATCTCGACGCATCCCGAGCCGCCTTTGCAGGCCGTGGGAATTTTGCCGGCCCACTGGATCGCCTCGTCGAGGTCTTTGCAGTCGAGGATGTAATAGCCGCCCAACTGCTCCTTGGTTTCCGCGAAGGGCCCGTCGGTCGCGATCGGCTTACCATTCTGTACGCGGATCGTAGTAGCCGTGGAGGTGGGGTGAAGCGGGTCGGCGGCGCGCAGGATCCCGGCTTTCGCGGTACCTTCCATCACCGCCTGGTGTCCCTGCATGATGGTCTGCATTTCGGCAGGATCGGCTTGTGCTTGGGCATGCTCGGTCGAATAAATCAGCAGCATGTAACGCATGGTCAACTCTCCAGAATTGAATTGCCCTTTTTTGGTCAGGCACGGGTACGACGTCCGGGATCGGCAGAATCGACATCGCCCCGCAAGAAATTTTCAAGCCCGAAGAGTATGAACCGGCACGGCGAGGCTGCACAAGCGTCCCACCGCCGCCATCCCGCTACCCGCAGTTCGTCCCTATTTTCCGGTGTAGCTCACCCGCCAGATGGAGTTCGAAGCGTCATCGGTAACCATCAGGGAGCCATCGGGGGCGACCGCGACGCCTACCGGACGTCCCCACACGTCGCCACTCGGCAGCACGAAGCCGGTCAGGAAATCTTCGTAGTCGCCACTGGCTTTGCCGGTCTGGTGCAGGGGCACGCGAATCACCTCGTAGCCGGCGCGCGGCGAGCGATTCCACGATCCATGCTGCGCGGCGAAGATATCGCCCTGGTACTCCGCCGGAAAAGTCTTGCCCTCGTAGAACGTCAGTTCCAGCGAGGCATTATGCGCCTGCAGGAGCACGTCGGGAACGATGGCCTTACTCTTCAGTTCCGGATGCGCGCCCTTCAGTCGAGGATCGGGATGGCCTCCGATGTAGTAGTAGGGCCAGCCGTAAAAGCCGCCTTGCTCGACGTGCGTGATGTAGTCAGGCACAAGGTTGTTGCCGAGTTCATCGCGCTCATTCACCGAACACCACAACTCGCCCGTCTTTGGGTTGATGGCCAGCCCGCCGCCGGCATTGCGGATTCCGTAGGCGTACATGTGCGGCTTGGAACCGTCAGGGTTCATCACCCAGATTTGCGCGCGGCCCTTTTCGTCGGAGTTCTTATCGGGATCGTCGGCGTTGGAAGCCGAACCCACCCCCACGAAAAGCTGTTTGCCGTCGGGCGAGAAGACCAAGTCGCGAGTCGTGTGATTCCCGCCCTCGGGCAGTTTCGCCAGATGCTCCGGTTTGCCGGTCGCCTTCAGCTCGCCATTGTGATACGGGACGCGCAGCACGGCGTCGGTGTCGCCAATGTACAGGTATTGCGGATTCGGTCCTGGAGGATAGAAGGCGATTCCGTAAGGCTCGGTCAGGCCGCTGACGAAAACCAAGGACTGTTGCGGCTTTCCGTCCGCCCCGATCCCGCGAAGGACCCGGATGTCGCCATCGTGACTCTCGGCCACGAAGAAGTCGCCGTTAGGGGCGGTGAGGATATTGCGCGGCTGTCTGACGGCCGAGGTATACAGCTCTACCTTGAAGCCGGCAGGCGCCTGCGGCCAGGCATCCTTGGGGCGGTCGACAACCTTGGGGCCATTGGTGGCCGACTTGGTGGCATAGGGCGCCGGTAGATCCTGGGGCGTAATTTTGTGGGTTGCGCCCGGCTTCTCGGAGCGGTAGTCGCTGAAGGGAGCATTCGGCGCGGGCGCTGCAGCCTGGTTTTGAGAGCACGCAGAAATACCAACGAGCAAAAAAGCAAATGCCGGGAGGAAGCGCGAAGGTTGCGTCATCAAGACCTCTAACGGTAGATGTAAGCCGCGCCGAAGTTGGACGAGAGTTCCACCCCCACCTCGGCGGGCGATTCTTAGATGTGCAAATTTCCTTCAGGTATGCGAGAAAGCGGCAGGGTTTTGGCGATAAACCCGCTTGCAGAATCCCCTGCTCCGGCGCTAGCCTGTCAGCAGCAGTGGGGTGTTCCCGTGTTCTCCCTCGGATATGTGCTCATCATGGCGGGCTTGGCGTTTGGCGGGGCCGTCACCGTAGTCGGATTTGGCGGCCTTCTGGTGACCTGGTTTCATCGCAGCCTGGGATCGCCGCTTCCTCTACCTACACTCCACAATGCCTTCGAGCGACGCTTGTATGTGATGGTGGGAATCGCGGGCATCATCGTGTGGGGCAGCGCGTTTGTGTGCAGCCTGAACTTCACTCCGTAGCGCCGCTATAATCGAGCCATGGTTACGGAAGCCCCGGTTGCGGCGCGCTCCAAGTACGAACCCGTCATTGGACTGGAAGTCCACGTTCAGCTGCTGACCAGGACGAAGATCTTCTGCGGCTGCTCGACGCACTTCGGCGATCCGCCGAATACCAACGTATGCCCCGTCTGCCTGGGACTGCCGGGCGCGCTGCCGGTACTGAATAAGCGCGCAGTGGAATTTGCCGTACTCGCCGCGACAGCTCTGAACTGCCAGGTGCGTGAAACCTCGATCTTCGCGCGCAAGAATTACTTCTATCCTGACCTGCCCAAGGGATACCAGATTTCGCAATATGACAAACCGCTGGCCGAGCACGGCTACATCGAGATCAAGACTCCCAGCGGCCCGAAGAAGATCGGAATCACCCGCGTGCACCTGGAAGAAGACGCGGGCAAGAGCCTGCACGACGGCCTGCCCGACAGCAGCGAGTGGACCTCGATCGATCTGAATCGCTCCGGCGTGCCGCTGATCGAAATCGTCAGCGAGCCCGACATTGCCTCGCCCGATGAAGCCTGGGAATATCTGACACGGCTGAAGGAGATCATCCTGTACACCGGCGTCAGCGACTGCAACATGGAAGAGGGCTCGCTGCGCGCTGATGCCAACATCAGCATCAAGCCGCGCGGCCAGCGCGAGTTCGGCACCAAGACCGAAGTGAAGAACGTGAATTCGTTCCGCTATATCCGCCAGGCGCTGGAGTATGAGATCGAGCGCCACGAGCAGGTGATTGAGTCGGGCGGCAAGATCATGCAGGAGACGCGCCTGTACAATGCGGCCGAAGGCAAAACCTATGGCATGCGCTCGAAAGAGCAGGCGCACGATTACCGCTATTTTCCCGAGCCAGATCTGCTGCCGCTGGTGATCGATGCGACGTGGCGCGAGCAAATCGTCTCCGAACTGCCGGAGTTGCCGGAGGCGCGGCGCGCGCGCATGGTGGCGCAGTACGGGATAACCGAATACGATGCCACCACGTTGAGCAGCACGCGCGCGTTGGCCGATCAGTTCGAGGAAGCCGCCGGGGCGGCTAAGAACCCCAAACGCGTTGCCAACCTCGTTCAGGGCGAGTTGATGGGACGCCTGAAAGCGAAGGGTATTGAGATTGAGCAGTCGCCGATCTCGATGAAGGGCGTTGCCATTTCCGCCGACCTGGTGGAGAGCGGCGCCATCAGCGGCAAGATGCTGAAAGACCTTTACGACCTGGCCTTCGAGCGCGGCGAGGATTTTCCGGCCATCTACGAGAAGGAAAAGCCGCAGCAGATCACCGACACAGGCGCTATCGAGAAGATCATCGATGAGGTGATGGGTGCCAGTCCCAAACAGTTGGCGCAGTATCGCGGGGGAAAGAAGACCGTGATCTCCTACTTTGTGGGACAGGTGATGAAAGCGTCCAAGGGACAGGCCAATCCCGGGTTGGTGAATGAGTTGCTGGCGAAGAAGCTGGAAGAGTAGATGGGCCGGGTAACCGGAATAGCGGTCCTTCGACTGCGCGTCCGCCCGCCGCAGAAGCTGCGGCTAAAATGCTAAGGCGCGGACGCTGTGCTCAGGATGACACCTTGGAAAAGAGCTAAAGCGCTGCCGTCTCCGCTCAGGATGACACCATTCAGGGCAGCCTCTGTACGGCACGGCTGAAGCCGTGCTCTTTCAGGACCCGACGATCCTAAAATTACCAACACAAAAGCAAAAGCCGGAACCCTGCGGCTCCGGCTTCTGCTTGTTCCGCCCAAAGGAGGGCTTGCCTACAACTTGCGACGGCGCGCGTACGTAATGGCGCCGAGCAGTCCGCTGCCTAACAGCAGAATGCTGCTGGGTTCCGGTGTGGTCGTCTGGAACGCTCCGGAGAAGCTGGCGCCGCTGGGATCACCGCCCGTGAAGAAAACGTTGAGGAAGAACGGATCGCCGTTGGTGAGCGCATTTCCTGGGGTAGCGGTGAAGATCAACTCGTTGGTGCCGATCAGTTGCACCGCCCAAGGCTGCGTATAGGGTTGCGCGCAGAACGCCGTGCCACCGGCATAGCCACCTACGCAATCGCCGGTCTGTCCCGCAGCTACCAGCGCGGGATCGATCTCGATCCCCGATGGCAGGTTAAAGGTGATTTCAAACGAAGAGACGGTTGGTCCATTCCACACCGCCAGATTATTGCCAACGCCGGGAATACCGAAATCGGGGGCGAACTGGGCACCGTCAAAATCATAGGAAAACTCCTGGCCAGTCTGCAGTGTGCCACTCGATCCCGAACCGCTGAAAGGAACGTCACCGGCAAACGCCAAGGTGGACAACAGAGCCATGAAGCATATTGCCAGGCATAATTTCCGAATCATGGGCTGTTCTTCCTCCCGCTTCAGCTGTAAAGATAGGAATATTCAGACAACTTTATGCACGTCGAACGCCACCGAGCTACACTCCAATCAACTGAAAGCAAGCCGTATGTTGCACGATCCGGACGTAACGAGTGCAAAATCTTGCACATTCATGTGCAAAGCCTTGCCCATCAGGCCGATTTCAGGGCCAAACAGCCTTCTCGTCACTTTACATGCCAGCTACACGGGTTTAGTATTCCCATCCAATGGAGACGGTGCTCGACGAAGTATGTGCAAGCTGCGGAAACAGCCGCTTGCCGGATGGAAGCTTCTGTCTCTTCTGCGGAGACGTGCTGGCTGACCCGGCAGGGCCGAAGGCCGCCCACTCGCAATCCTTCAGGCGTTTCTTGCATCCCGGAAACCCCACCTCCGACTCGTTCGAATATGCAGGATTCTGGCTGCGCGTTTGGGCCGGCGCCATTGACATCGTCATTGAGTGCCTGGGTGCGTTCGTGCTGACCTTTGCGCTCTACTTTGGCCTGAGCCGCTTCGATCGTTTCTTTGGACTCTCGCGTTTCGATTCCAAGGTGGCCGCGGGACAAGCGTTCATCGTGATTCTGGCGGTCGGCTCCTGGCTCTACTGCGCTTTCGCCGAGAGTTCCTCCTGGCGGGCGACCGTTGGCAAGCGCCTGTTGGGACTTCAAGTGGTGTGCGCGGATGGTAGCCGGACGACCTTCGGCGTGGCCACGGTCCGTCACCTGATGAAATTCCTGTCTCTGTTCATCCTGATGATCGGCTTCCTGATGTCCGGCTGGACCAAGCGCCGCCAGGCTCTGCACGACATGCCCTGTGACTGCCTGGTCATCCGAGTGCCCGTAAAGCCCTTCTCCCTGCTCCACCACTAGCAACTCCTTCCAGTTGGGCCGGGCTGCGGCCTTGGCGTAATATCGAAGCAGATGTTCCAATCGATTGCTCAGGTGCGTAAGTGGCTGGTGGGAAGCGTGTGTGTGCTGGTCGCCGCCGTCACCCTCTCATACTGGATCGCCCGTTCCCGGGTGCAACCCGTCCTGCACAATGTTCCGCAGCAACTCGGGATCGATATTCAGCAGACCAGCGACGGCTTCTCGCTCTCCAAGTCCGAGGGCGGCCGCACTATCTACACCATCAAGGCGTCAAAGGCAGTGCAGTTCAAGCAGGGCGGGCACGCCGAACTGAAGAACGTGGACATCGTGGTCTACGGCAAGAATCACGACCGCTACGACCAGATTTATGGCGACCACTTCACCTATGACCAGGCCACTGGCGACATCAAAGCGGTCGGCGAAGTCCACATCGACCTGCAAGGCAATGCCGAGGGGCCGAGTAAGCCCGATCAGGCTCCCCCTGCCGAACTGAAGAATCCGCTGCATCTGGTTACCAGCTCGCTGACTTTCAACCAGAAGACGGGAATCGCGCAAACCGACGACGTCGTGAACTTCACGACCGAGCAGGCACAGCGGCTCGGCGAAAGGCGCCTACTACGATTCCAAGCAGAACGAGCTGCAGCTGAAGTCCGACATCCACGTCGTCACCACCGGCAATCGCGCTGCCGTTATTACCGGCAGCAGCGGGGTCATCGAGAAGAACCCGCGGCAGGCGGTGCTGATGAACGCGCGGATCGAGCAGCCGGACCGCACCCTGACTGCCGACAAAGGCACACTGGTGTTCTCACCTGACAACACCGTGCAACACGTCATCGCCGAAGGCAATGTCCACGTGCAGAGCCGCGGTCCGTCGACCATCGACGTCTACGGCCCGCGCGGCGATCTCAACATGGGTGTGAAGAACACGGTGGAGCAGGCAATTGTTTCCGGCGGAGCCAGGTTCGACACCCAGGGAAGCAGCGTCGCGCACGGCTCGGCTGACACCTTCATCGTCGACTTCGAAGGCAAAAACGAGGCTTCGAAGTTCCACATGATCAAGAACGCGCGGATGAAGCAGGATCCGCAGCCGGGTAAGTCCGGCTCCAGCGGCCAGCCGATGGAGATTGCCGCCGACCAGCTCAACTTCCAGCTGGCGGGCGGAAACCAACTCAAGACCGCCGACACGGTGGGCAAGGCCGCGATCACGATTCTGCCGTCGCCGCCCGGAACCAAGCAGACCAAGCCTGCTAAGCCCGGCCAGGAGATGGGCGGATCGAACTCCACCACGGTGGCCACCGCCGGCAAGTTCCACGCCACCTTCGGCAACAATCGCGTTCAGACGCTGCATGGCTGGCCGAATTCGAAGATCGTCTCCACCTCCCCGGGTGAGCCCGAAAAGACCAGCACCGCCGACAAACTGGACGTGACTTTCGGGCCCGATGGCGGCGTGCAGAAGCTGATTCAGACCGGCAACTTCGAATATCACGAGCCAGGTCCGAATCCCCACAACTGGCGGACGTTCGGCCTTCGCCGACATGGCGACCTACACGCCCGAACGACGAAATCCTGGTGCTCACTGGCTCGCCGCGCGTCATTGATGGCGGCATGACCACCACCGCGATCCACGTGCAGATGAACCGCCAGACCGGCGAAGGCTTTGCCGACGACGATGTGAAGACGACCTACAGCGATCTGAAGCCGCAGCCTGACGGCGCGCTGCTGGCGAACTCCGATCCCATTCACGTTACCGGCGCAGCACATGACCGCGACCAAGCAGCCGGGCATCGCTCATTACACCGGCAATGTGCGGCTGTGGCAGACGGCCAACGTGGTGCGCGCGCCGAAGATCGACTTCGACAACGTGAAGCGCTCCATCCTGGCCGAGTCCGACAAGTCGCAGACGGTTTCCAGCCTGTTCGTGCAGCAGTCGCAGGATGGCAAACTCACGCCGGTTGACGTGACCGCCGACAAGCTGACCTACGTCGATGAGGAGCGGCGGGCGCGTTACACCGGAAATGTGCTGGCCAAGTCGCCCACCGCCACGGTCACCACCGAACAGCTTGATGTCTACCTGAAGCAGGCTGATCCCGGACGCAAAGAATGCGACGACGCGCGCGAGAAGCCCAAGGGGCCGTCGCTTCCGGGCTCAGATCACCCCGAGCCAGATCGATCACATGGTCGCGATCGGCAAGGTCGTGGTGACCGAACCAAACCGCCGGGCGGTGGGTGATCGGCTGGTTTATACGGCGGACGACGGCAAGTATGTTCTGACCGGGAAATCGCCTAGCATTTTTGATGCCGAACACGGGACGGTGTGGGGCGATTCGTTGACTTTCTACAGTCACGATGATAGGGTTCTGGTGGAGAGTAAACGCTCTTCCCCCACCATTACACGCGCTCGTACCACGAAGTAAATGCAGACTTTATCAGCTGATGAGATCGGCAAAAGCTACCGCGGTCGCAGGGTCGTCAGCGGCGTAAGTTTTCATGTAAAACAGGGTGAAGTAGTCGGCTTGCTGGGCCCTAACGGAGCCGGCAAGACGACCAGCTTCTACATCATCGTCGGGCTGATCCCTTCCGATTCGGGCCGGGTGCTGATCGACGGGCAGGACATCACCGACGTGCCCATGTACTTGCGGGCGCGCAATCATGGGATCAGCTACCTGCCGCAGGAGCCTTCGATCTTCCGCAAGCTGACGGTCGAGGACAACATCCTGGCGGTGCTGGAAGCGCAGTCGATGTCGTGGCACGAGCGGCGCGAACGGATGGAGAGGCTGATCGATCAGCTGGGCCTGCAGGTGATCCGCAAGAACCGGGGCTATGCGCTTTCGGGGGGCGAGAGGCGGCAGAGTTGAGATCGCGCGCTGCCTGTGTATCTCGCCGTCGTTCATCCTGCTGGATGAGCCCTTTTCTGGAATCGATCCCATTGCGGTTCTGGATTTGCAAAAAATCATCTCCGATCTGAAGGCGAGTGGAATCGGAGTGCTGGTGACGGATCATAATGTTCGTGAGACGTTGTCGGTGACCGATCGTGCCTACATCATTAACGAGGGAAGAATTTTCCGGACCGGTACGCCGGAACAGCTCGGAAATGATGCGGAAGTGAAGCGAGTTTACTTAGGCGAGAGCTTTTCGTTGGTTTAAAATTTGAGTCGAGGGGGCGAAGCTCCTCAGGGTTCCGTTGCATGGCATTATTGCAGCCCAAATTAAACCTCAAAGTTTCCCAGAAGCAGATTCTGACGCCCGGGCTCGTGCAGATGGTCAGCGTGCTGGCGCTCAACAAGCTTGAGCTGGCCGACATGATCAATGCCGAGCTGACCGAGAATCCCGTTCTCGAAGAACTGGACAATTCCGTTCCGCTGCTGGACGAAGTCTCCGCCCGCGAAGAGAAGCTGGAGCGCGACAGCTCGCTGGCGCAGCAGGAGCAGCCGGCCACTACCCCCGAAGAAAAAGATCCCTTCGAGGAAATCGATTTCGGCTCCTTCTTCTCCGAATATCTCGATCCCGGCCTTCGCACCTCGATCGAGATGGAAGACAGCGAAAAGCCCTCGTTCGAGAACTTCCTCTCCAAGCCCAGCACCCTGGCCGACCACCTGATGTGGCAGCTCGGCTCGCTGCACGTGAATGAAGATGTCTATCGCGCGGCCGAGCTGGTGATTGGCAACCTGAACGAGGAAGGCTATCTGACCGCGACCGACGACGAGCTGCTCGGCCTGGCGCAGGAAGAAGCGCAGGATGCCGCGTCCGGCCAGTGGTCCAGCCGGACGTCGCGGCGAGTCCTGAGCGCCGCCACTGCGGCCGTCAGCATCGCCGGCCGTGGATCTGACGAGTCGGAAACCTTGAGCGTTACGGTTGCTGTAGCAGAATTGCCGAAGCAGAAACGAGGCAGAGTTGGAACTGCCGGAAGAGGCTGCCATCGCCGAGCCGGAACTGAGCCGCGCAACCGCAATCTCCGCGTCCAACGCTGGTTCCGCCGCGCACCGCCCCCGCCCGCGTTCCGTTCAGCCGCGACGCCCTGCGCGAAGCCATCGACGTGGTGAAGCAGATGGACCCGATCGGCGTGGGCGCGCGCGATCTGCGCGAATGCCTGCTGGCCCAGCTGCACGATCTGAAGCGGGTCAATCGCAAGAACGCGCAACGGCAATCATGTGGCCGAACTGGAAGCGCTGGACGACGCCATCGTGCTGGTCGACCAGCATCTGCACGCGCTCCAGAACAAGCACTACAAGGAAGTTGCCAAGGCCATGGGCCGCCCGCTGGAAGCGGTGATGGCGGGCATGGACTTCATCCGCACCCTCGATCCGCGTCCCGGCCTGCGCTACAACAAAGTGGAGACCCGGCTGATCGAGCCCGATGTGGCCTTCGTCAAGCAGGGCGATGAATATCTCGTCCTGATGAATGACGAAGAAGTTCCGCAGTTGCGCCTGAACCCTTCCTATCGCCGGCTGCTGAGCCGCGACGTCGCCGAGAAGGACGTTCGCAACTACGTCAAGGAGCGCTACAAGTCGGCGATCCAGCTGATCAAGAACATCGAGCAGCGCAAGCAGACGATTCTGCGCGTGTGCTATTCGATCCTGGACCGCCAGCGCGACTTCCTCGACCACGGCATCGATCAGCTGAAGCCGATGATGATCAAGGAGGTGGCCGAGGAGATCGGCGTCCATCCTTCGACCGTCAGCCGCGCGGTAGCCAACAAGTACGCACACACCCCGCAAGGCGTCTTCGAACTCCGCTACTTCTTCAGCGAGAGCGTCAATGGCCCGGAGGGCAGCAGCACTTCGCTGCTGATCCTCAAGCGCCGGGTCAAGAAGCTCATCGAGGAAGAAGATCCCATCCAGGCCGTTGACCGACGAGCAGATCACCCGCATCCTCCAGTCGCAGGGCATCCAGGTCACTCGCCGCACGGTCGCGAAGTACAGGGAGGACATGCGCATCCCGAGCACCCACCAGCGCAGAGTGAAAAACTAGCTGCTGTACCGGCGCCTCGATCGGATCCTGGCACGTCTAATGTGACAGGAAGTCGAAGTTGAACCGGACGCGTTGTGGTGAAACCGCCGCAGCCAAACAAGAAACAGAGAATCAGGCTGGGGCGAGGAGGGAGCTCAATGAACGTAGAGTATTTTGGAAAGCAGTTTGAAATAACTCCCGCCATTCGTGACGAGGTCGAATCCGGCCTCGGCAAACTCACAAAAATCCTGGGCGACAACTTCAAAAGCAAAGTCATCCTCACGGTCGAGAAGCATCGCAACATCGCCGAAATTACGGTGCAAGCGCCGCGCGGGCACCTGGTCGGACTGGCCGAGGCGACCGACATGATGGTCGCCGTCAACCAGGCCATTGAGCACATCGAGACCCAGGCGCTCAAGCACAACGGCCGCCGCCGCGCCACCCATCGCAAGGCCAAGGACAAAGCCTGGAAGGCTCCGGTGGAGGCCGACGCCGAGGCGCAGATTACCGTCGGCGCCACCGCGGCCACCGCCGTTCCCGTGGTCGTGCACAAGTTTCCCTCGATAGCCCGCACCACCGAAGCGCACCTGGTGCGCTCGCAGGATGCCGTGGCCATGCGTCCCATGACGGTGGAGGAAGCGGTGAAGGAATGCGAGTTCCGCGACCGCGAGGTCTTCATCTTCCGCGACGGCAAAGGCAAGTCAACGTGCTGCACCGGCGCAAAGACGGCAAGATCGAGCTGATCGAAGTGCCGTAGAAGAATTACAAAACGTTGGCGACAAGGGGCGTCTTTGGAGCGCCCTTTTTATTTGCTCTCTCCGTTCACTAGCCCGTGCTTCCATCGTCTTGAAAATGCTCAGGTATGAACAATCCGACACACCTTGATTTCAAAAAGTTAACTAATCAGTAAGCCGTCGCGCGGCAGCTCTGGCTCATCCAATGATTCAGCTTGGGAAGGCAGCTTGTCTTGCCGGGACGCGAATGAGACAAGGCAGCTGAAACAACTCAAGCAGGGCCTGCATCCATCTCATTCACACGGCTGTGAACTCAGGTGAGGACGCGAGCCGGCAAGTTGGCACTTATTATGAAAACTGGATTGAACGCAACCCTGGATCCAACGCGACGCAGCAGCGAAGCGTTGGATTTCGAAGCCGCTCTGCGGCGGAAGATCGTCGGCCAGGACCAGGCGGTCGAAAAGGTCGCCGAACTCTATCAGATGTTTCTTGCCGGGCTGAATCCGCCGGGACGGCCGGTCGGGAATCTTCTGTTCCTGGGGCCGACCGGCTCCGGCAAGACGCGCGTGGTGGAAGCCATGGCGGAGTCGCTGTTCGGCGACGCTCACGCCTGCATCAAGATTGACTGCGCGGAGTTCCAGCACTCGCACGAAATCGCCAAGCTGATCGGCTCGCCTCCGGGCTATCTGGGACATCGCGAGACCCATCCCCTGCTGACGCAGGAGGCGCTCAACCAGTGGCACACCGAGAAGCTGAAGCTCTCGATCCTGCTGTTCGACGAGATCGAGAAAGCTTCGGATTCGCTGTGGCAGCTGCTGCTGGGCATCCTCGACAAGGCGACGCTGACGCTGGGCGACAATCGCCGCGTCGACCTGTCGCAGTGCGTCATCGTGATGACCTCGAACCTGGGCGCGGCCGAGATGAACGAGATGATCAACGGCACCATGGGATTTGCGCAGACGCCGGCGCAGATGGACGCCAAGCTCGATCAGAAGATCGATCGCACGGCGGTGGAAGCGGCGCGCCGCAAGTTCTCGCCCGAGTTCATGAACCGCATCGACAAGGTCGTGGTCTTTCGCATGCTGCGCCGCGAACACCTGGAGCAGATCCTGGAGATCGAACTCGGCATGGTGCAGCAGCGAATTCTGCAGGCGACCGGCAACAACCAGTTCGTCTTCAGCTGCACTGCGGCGGTGAAGCAATACCTGCTGCAGGAAGGAACCGACCTGCGCTACGGAGCGCGCCATCTGAAGCGGGCCATCGAACGCAACATCGTTTTCCCGCTGGCGAACCTGGTCGCCACCGGACAGGTGAAGCTGGGCGACTTCATCCGCATCGACCTCGACAGCAAGGGCAAGATGACCTTTGTGAAGGAAGCCGAAGGCGCGCTGGTGCCGGTGCTGCTTGGAACGCTACGGACCGGACGCCTCCGCGCATGCCGCGGCGGCCGGCAAAGGCGGCAAGGTGTCGGGCGCAAGCCGGGGCGGCCGCGAGTTCGGAACGGCGATCGAGAGGAAATAAAACAGGCAGTTAGCACTTGGCATTTGGCCATCAGCAATACAAAAGCGCGGCGTACGATCCGCGCTTTTGTATTTTGTCCCTGAGGTATTTGTTCTTAGCTGAATAGCTCAAGTGCCAACTGCCAAGTGCTAATTCCCTGGCGGCGGTGGCTGGGTTGTGCCCTGGTCGCCCGGAGTCTCCGCCGGGGGCGGCGGCGTTTCGCGCTGCGGCGGCAGCGGATAATATCCGTGCTTGGCAGTGACTTCGAGCCCGGGCCGCTTCACCCGCACTTCGATGTCGCGATAGTTGCTCGACGGCCGCTGGTCGGTGTTGTAGCCCAGGGTGTACTGATTGCGTGGCTTCCACCGTGATTCGCGAGTAGGCGCTCTCGATGGACTCGCGCGAGAACTCGTCCAGAACATCGCCGCCGGTCGCATTGGCATACTTCGGCAGAATATTGCTGTAGCCGAATCCGGGAATGCGCGCCTTCGCGACCTTGTTGTACACCGGCATGGCAGCCGTATCGACACCGATGCCGTAGACCGCAATTCCGTCCGTCAGCAGCACCTTCAACACCTGCGCATAGCTGGCGCGGCTGCCGTATTCCTGGCCGTCACTGATGATGAAGATGATTTTGCGGCTGGTCGGGGAGCGGTGAGCCAGCTCCTGCGCGGCCTGCAGGATGGCGTCATTCAGGACGTGATATTCAGGGGTGGGCGTGATCACCTGCGAGCGTGCCCGGCATCGGCTTGCTGTTGGTCTGCGGGCCCGATCCGAACGGGCCGCCCACCACCGAGGCGCCGGCATTGTCGCCGCGTCTCGTCCTTCAGGCGTTGCAGCGCGAGGCTCATGCGCGTGGTGTTGCCGAAGTCCTGCCGCTTGTTGACCGTGTTTCCGTAGGTGAAGACGGCCACCTCATCGAAGGGTCCGAAAGCGCCGCCCAGCGCCGCGAAGGTCTGATTGATCTTGCGCAGCACCGGATCAGGCAAGCCCTGATCGATGATCAGCGCCGCCGCCAGCGGAAACGGGTCGCTGGTAAAGAATGTAAGCTTCTGCGCGACCCGTTTTCGCAGATGCTGAAGTCCTTAGCCAGCAGGCCTTCCACCAGCTTGCCCTCATGGTCCTTCACCGTGACCGGAACACTGACAAAGCTGACGTTCTTGGTCAGGCTGAACAGCTCATCGCGGCCGCTCTCCTCCGCCGGAACGCTTCCCGGGGGAACCGTCTTGATCTCCTGGGATCCAGGAGGCGGCGGCTGCGGATTCGGCTTCTCGTCCGGGCGAGTGTTTCCCGGCTGCTCCGGGTTTCCACTAGAGGTCGAAGAACCCTGATCGTCCGGACTGTTCTGGGGCGAGACTTTTGGGCTGGGCAAGGGCGCGTTATTCTGCGGTGCCGGAGCGTCAGGAAGCGTCTGCTGCTGCTGACCGAAGGCAAGGACAGCCGTCAAAGCAAGAACCGCAGTCAGAACTACAGTTCGGATTCGAAAGCTCAGGCGGCGAACAGACATGGGTTCGAGTTGTCTCCAGGGTTTGCCGGAACTCTGCACAGTATAAATGTACAGACGCGACTCGGCAGCATAATCGCCGTCAAAGCCGCCCTTGCAATAGAATGGATGTGTCCGCCACGAAAAGAGTCACTATGTTGTTAAAGCGGTTTTACCAGCTTGGTGTGTCTTCCTGTCTCGGGATGAGCTGCTGGGATTGTGCCTGGCAGCGCAGGACGGCCCGATGATCGTGCCCAAGACCCAGCCGCAGCCTGACCAGCAAAACCAGCAGCAGGACCAGCAAGGGCAGCCACCCGCCAACGCCGACGACGACAACCTGCAGACCTTCAAGGCGCAAGTCAACGTCGTCAACCTGTTTTTTAACGTGAAAGACAAGCACGGCCTGCTGATTCCCAACCTCACCAAGGACGACTTCCAGGTATTCGAGGATGGCAAACCGCAGACCATTAAATATTTTTCGGCCGAATCGCACCAGCCTCTGACCCTGGGCATCATGATCGATACCAGCGCCAGCCAGACCCGCGTGCTGGATATCGAACAGGAGTCCTGCGCGGAGTTCCTGCATCAGGTGCTGCGTCCCAAAGACCTGGCGTTCGTCATCAACTTCGATGTCGATGTCGACCTCGACCAGGACTTCACCAACAACATCCGCGACCTGACGCGAGCGCTGAACAAGATGCAGATCAACGCCGGAGTGGGCGGTGGCCCTCCCGGACTTGGCGGCGGACCGGTGCCCACCACGCCGCGCGGCACGTTGCTCTACGACGCCATCTATCTGGGCGCGGACGAGAAGCTGAAGAACGAAGTCGGGCGCAAGGCGATGATCATCTTCACCGACGGCGAGGACGAGGGCAGCCGCCTGCGCATCCAGGACGCGGTGGAAGCGGCGCAAAAAGCCGACACCATCTGCTACGTGATCCTGATCGCCGACCGCGGCTTCTATGGCGGCTTCGGCTACAGCGGCGACTCCGACATGCAGAAACTGGCGCAGGCAACCGGCGGCCGCGTGATCGAGGTCGGCAACAAGCAGGACAAGCTGAAGCAGGCCTTCGATCAGATCCAGAACGAACTGCGCAGCCAGTACAACATCGGCTATTCACCGACCAACAACAAGCTCGACGGCACCTATCGCAAGATCCAGATCAAGGCGAAGGGCGGCGAAGACAAGGTGCAGGCCCGTCAGGGCTACTACGCGATGGCGAAAGACTAGCGCGGGTCGCATGGCAAACAGCGAGAGCGGACCAGAGTCCGCTCCACTCCGGCGGGCAAAAAGCCAACCTACTCCGCCGTGGTGGGATCGATCACTGAACGGATCTGCGAGATTCGATTCGCAGGAAACCCGCCTTGCGTAGCGTGCTTGCGGATCGTTTCTTCATCGGGAGCGATGTAGACGCAATAAATCTTGTCGTCGGTAACGTAGCTCTGCAGCCACTGGATGGCAGGACCCATATCCCGCAGCACCCCGCAGGACTTTTGTGAGACGGCTTGCAATTGCTCGGGCGACAGCTTGCCCGCGCCCGGGATTTCCCGCTCAATAACAAACTTAGGCATGATATGAATTTTCCTTGCCGCCGTTTCAGCGGAGGTTTGCTGATCGGCCAGAGCCCTGGATTTGAAACGCCTCGCGTGAAGGTACTACTGTCCCAACGGGGAACGCAAGCCGGGCAGATGCCTACAGGTTCGCGGTTGCAATTGCCATTGCCGCAATCGCCGCGGTTTCCGCACGGAGAATCGTATTCCCCAGCGACGCTGCAATCCACTGTGCGCTGTCAAAACTGCGCAGTTCGTCGTCTGTCCAGCCGCCTTCGGGACCGATAGCCAGCGCGAGAGAATCGGTAGCGCGCGATTGCAGCAGCTCGCTGAGCGTGATCCCGCGCTCGTTCTCCGCCAGCACAATTCTCAGGTTACCGTTGATCAGGAGAGCTTCGGCAAGTGGCTTCGGGTTGTCGATTTCAGGAGGCGCTGTGCGCCGCGATTGTTGCGCTGCTTCGCGGGCGATTCGCCGCCAGCGATCGACCCGCTTCTCCGCGGCCAGGGCCAGGTGCTTCTCCGTGCGCCGGGCTATGACCGGAACGATGGTCGCCACGTTCAGTTCCGTGCTCTTCTCGATTGCCCACTCCATGCGATCGAACTTGAAGATGGCCAGCAACAGCGTAATCGGCGCGACGGCGTTCGAGCCGATCTCGGCACCCAGCGTGAACTCCACCCGATCATCGGCAACGCTGGCGACGGTAGCTCGCCGAACCCGATCTCCGCAGGCGACTTCGAACTCCTGACCCACGCGTGCTCGCAGAGTTCGCGCCAGATGGGCTGCGTGCTCGCCAAGCAGAGCGGCCCGGTCGGCGGAGAATTCGTCGGCAATCCAGCGGCGGCGGGTCATCGAGTGAAGAGTAGCAGAGCTGTGGCGATCGCCATCGCGGCGTATACCCCTCCAAACAGGCGATTCTGCCGGGTCAGCGTTTCCTCGTCGAAGACGCGGCTATTCATCAGGAATTCGATGGCGGAGACCACGCCGACCAGCGCGGCCATCACCAGCCAGCGTTCCTGATGCATCTTGGCGACCAGCAAGTAAGGAATGATGAACAGGGAAGTGATCAGGTAAGCGATGCCGCCAATACGCGCCCGCTTGCGCCGCTTAGGATCCTGGTAGCGCAGCAGAACGATGCGGGCCAACTCGCGCGGTTTCGCCAGTCGTGCCGCCGCGGGCAGAGCCGTGACGATCAATAGAAACCACGCGTAGATGTGGAGGGCTTTTTCCAAGGAGATATGCTCGTTAATTAAGGCTTGTTCGGACGCCGAATGCGAAGGCCGTGTGGAGTAACCACGACAGTCGCGCCAGCGTTTGTATCAAGGTCAAGCTGAGCCATTGCAGCCTCAATCAACCGTACGTAAGCACGGCGGCTCTCTTCTTGCGGTCGCAAGAGGATGACGCCAGTGTGGCTGCC
The DNA here is from genome assembly GCA_963698845.1 of uncultured Acidobacteriaceae bacterium. Classification (GTDB taxonomy): domain Bacteria; phylum Acidobacteriota; class Terriglobia; order Terriglobales; family Acidobacteriaceae; genus Bog-257. The sequence goes on along the minus strand of CAVOSH010000001.1, from coordinate 418,173 downwards.
GGGTGGATAGGCGCGAAGATCGGCAAAACCCTTGTCACCGGTGACCAGCCAACGCCTCTCGCGCTGCACACCCTCCCACACAACAGAGTCAGGGAAGCCGCGCCATCCCTGAGCTACCACCGTCCTTGCATCATGACCGTAAGCAGTAAGAACCTCGGCGACTTGTGGAGGAAGGTCTTGGTCTACCTTGAGGCGTGCCGTCACTGTTCACCGGCTACATGGAGAGGTACGAAATCCGCATTGTTGACGGCTTCAGCGGCGAACTTCAATGCTGCCTTGATATCGTCCATCGCCAATTGGGGATATGCCAGTAACACTTGCTCGGGCGTATCGCCATCCCCGAGGCTGCCAGCGATAACGCTGACCGGCACGCGGGTCCCCTTGATACACGGGTCCCCGTGGTGAACGGCCGGGTCGATGACAATCTCTCGCGCCAATTCATAGCATTGCTATTTTCGCCTGAGACCCGGCGAGAATCCAGTAGCGATTCATCCCGGCCCGCCCTACGCCAAAGTCAGGCGTAGAACGGGGCACCCGGTGGTTCTTTCTACCCGAAGATCTCTTTCACCTTATTCAGCAGCGACCGGCTGACCGGCTTGTTCTCCACCGAGAGCGTGCTATGCAGTTCCTGCATCAGCTCGCGCTGCCGCTTGGTGAGCTTCGCCGGCGTCTGCACCTTCACTTCGACGAACAGATCGCCGCGGCCGTGGCCGTTCAGCACCGGCACGCCTTTGTTCTTCAGCTTGAAGTTCGTGCCGGTCTGCGTGCCCTCGGGAATCTTCAGCGCCTGCTCGCCTTCCAGCGTTGGCACCTGGATCTCCGCGCCCAGCGCCGCTTGCGTGAATGACATCGGCACCACGCAGTAGAGGTTCTTGCCTTCGCGCTCGAAGAACGAATGCTCCTTCACGTGCAGCACGACGTACAGATCGCCCGGAGGTCCGCCAAAGACGCCGGCTTCGCCCTCGTTGGAGTACAGAATGCGCGCGCCTTCTTCCACTCCCGCGGGAACTTTCACGGTCACCGTGCGATCGCGCGTCACCCGTCCCTGGCCGCGGCACTGGTTGCAGGGATCGACGATCAGCTTGCCCGATCCGCCGCAGGTGCTGCAGGCGCGCGTGATCGAGAAGAAGCCTTGCTGATAGCGCATCTGGCCGCGTCCGTCGCAGGTGGTGCAGTTGATGGGCGCTTTGCCGGGCGCCACACCCGCTGCCCTTGCATTGCTCGCACTCTTCGTGACGGCGTACTTCGACCTGCTTGGTGACGCCGAAGACCGCTTCCTCGAACTCCAGCGTCAGGTCCTCGCGGAGATCGGCGCCGCGTTGCGCGCGCGACCGGCGGCGGCCACCCTGGCCGCCCTGGCCGCCAAACATGTCGCCAAAACCGAAGAGGTCGCCGAAGATGTCCTGGAAGTCGTTGAAGACCGTGCGTCGAATCCCCCAAAGCCCTGCCCGCCGCGTTGCCAACGCCGGCGTGGCCGAAGCGATCGTAGCGCGCGCGCTTCTCGCTGTCCGCCAGTACGGCGTAGGCTTCGCTGCATTCCTTGAAGCGCTCTTCGGCCTCGGGATTGTCGGGATTGCGGTCAGGATGGAACTGCAGCGCCAGCTTGCGATAGGCGCTCTTGATCTCCTGATCGTTGGCGGTACGCGAGACACTCAGAACTTCGTAATAGTCACGTTTCACTGTGGTGGCCAGAACTCTACCTCTTTACCACAGGGGCTGAAGCCCCGATAAATAAATATTGGATCTTACGGCACGGCTGAAGCCGTGCCCCTTCAAAACTGCCGTCGGATTTGATCGCCTCAAATTCACAGCTGCCGTCGGCATTTCACCGCTTTCGGATTGCGCGCCACCCGCACCATCGCCGGACGCAGCAGCCGCTCTTTCAACTTGTAGCCGCGCTGCAATTCGTCGATGACGTGATTGTCCTCAGCCTCGTTGGTGTCGACCATCTGGATCGCCTGATGCAGATTGGGATCGAAGAGCTCGCCCTCGGCAGCGACAGGCTGCACGCCCAGCTTGGCCAGTGCATCATGAAACTGCTTGTCGATGAGCTCGATGCCGTCGTGAAAATCCTTCAGCGACGCGGCATCGGTCTTCAGCGCGCGATCCAGGCTGTCGAGGATGGGCAGCAGCGACTTCAGCGCATCGGCCAGCGCGTAGTCGCGATAATCCTGCTGTTCCTTGGCGTTGCGTTTGCGGAAGTTGTCGAACTCGGCCTGCAGGCGCGCAGCGCGGTCCAGAAAGGCTGCGCGTTCGGTGCGCAGCCTTCTCCAACTCGGCCTGCAGATCGCCCGCGGCAGGCTTCGGACGCAGACTGTGCCCCGCCCTGGTCCTCGTCTTCCGCCGGCGGTAATTCGTGATCCAGATCCAGCTCTGTCTCGGAGCCTCCATTCGTTTCTTGAATGCCATAGCGTATCCCTGAGTTGAATGCCACAGCGAGTCGGCGGATAGCTGGTCGGCCTGGAGGCCGCCTCGATCCAATCCCTCAAAAGGAAATCATGCCGGCGCGGCTGAAGCCGTGCCCTTCAAACCGAATTCCTCTTAGGTCGACTCGTTCCACAACTGATCGAACATGCGCGCGATATACGACACCGCGGTAATCGTGTGCTCGTAATCCATGCGGGTCGGGCCGATCACGGCCAGCGAACCCATCACCTCGTCGCCCACGCGCGCAGGCGTTCCAATCAGCACGAAGTTATTTAGATGCGGCATGGTGTCTTCCAGACCCACAACCACGCGCACCGCCTCCTGGCGCGTATCCAGGTAGGCGGAAAGCAGGTCGACCACCCGCTGCTTCTCTTCCAGCGTCGCCAGCAGCTGCCGCAGCCGCTCTTTGTCCTGCTCGGTGAGCACCAGGTTCGACGCGCCTTCCACGTACACCGATTGCGACGCGCTCTCGGTGGCCAGCGCCCCCTGCGCATAAAGCTGCTCCACCGACGACATCAGCCGGTCGTACTCGCTGCGCTCCTGCTGAATGCGCTTGGCAATCTCTTCGCGCAGCGATTCCATCTCCCAGCCGCGGAAGTTCTGGTTGATGTAAGCCGCCGCCGCTTCCAGGTCGGAGATCGAGAGGTCCTCGCCCAGGCGCAGAACGCGATCGCGCACCAGTCCGCTGCGCGTCACCACCACGGCCAAAACTTTCTTGTCGGCGAGCCGCTGAAAGTACACATGCTCCAGCGCATTGCGCTGCCCGGGCTTGGCGCTCACGGTCACACCCACGCCGTGCGAGATCAGCGACAGCACATGCGAGGTGCGCTCCATGAATTCCTGCAGATCCTGCGTCCCCTGCAAGTTGCCCTGGATCAGGCTCTCGTCGGCCGGCGACAACCGCGCCTCACCCGTCAACTGTTTCACGTAAAAGCGATAGGCCTGCGCCGTGGGCACGCGTCCAGCCGAGGTATGCGGCTGCTCCAGAAAACCGGCGTCAGCCAGGTCGGCCATGACGTTGCGGATCGAGGCAGCGCTCAGGCTCTCGCGATTGTTGCGCGCCAGCGTGCGCGAACCAACCGGCTCGCCCGTGGAGATGTAGGTCTCCACGATCGCGGTCAGAATGTCGCGTTCCCGTTTTCCGATGCCAGAAGGTGAGCCCATAAAATGTGTCGCTTAGGATCGTAAGTTGCTGTGCCGCAATAATTTACAAGAATGGCAACATACAATCCAACATATTCATTCTAGGAAGTAGCAGGAGTGGTGTCAAGATTGGCAGTCGAAGCGGCCGAGTGCTAAGGAAATCTGTTCATTTGTCAGCTCGTACGAAAAAGCGTACGCTTAGCGAATGAAGAGCATGAATGCCAGCGAAGCGCGCGAAAAACTCTATCGACTGCTTGACGAAACAGCCGCTGCGCACGAACCGGTGTTGATCACTGCTCCCCGATCGAATGCTGTCCTGATCGGCGAAGACGATTGGAATGCCATTCAAGAGACGTTGTACCTGCTCTCAGTTCCCGGGATGCGCGAGTCGATCCGCGAAGGAATGACGACCCCGGTGAGAGATCTCCATAAGGAACCCGGCTGGTGAATCGATGGCAGGTTCTATTTACCGGGCAAGCGCAAAAGGACGCGCGCAAGCTTGCTGCCGGCGGCCTTCGTTCGCAGGCTGAGCGCCTGCTGGAAATTCTCGCCGAAGATCCATTCCAGAAACCGCCGCCATTTGAAAAGCTGCTCGGAGACTTAGCGGGAGCGTACTCTCGCCGCATTAACATCCAGCATCGGCTTGTCTACCAGGTTCTCGAAGAGGAACGGATTGTGAAGGTGTTGCGGATGTGGACGCACTACGAATAGCAGCTCCGTCACTTCATCGCGACGGGATCGTGCGACACATAGAGATTCTCACTGCACCTGCACTTTCAAATCCAGCTTGCCTCCCGACGGCACCTGCACCGTCTGGGCGGTCTTCATATACGGCTGCAGCACGGTGGGATTCGCCCACTCCAGGTCCCAGCCATTCGCGATGGCGAGCACCGTGTACTCTCCCGGCACTACGTTTGACAGCGTGAAGGTACCATCGCTGTCGCTCTGATCGCGGCGGAAAAGCGGCAGGTTGTTCACGGGGTCCTGCGGCACCAGCACGATCATCGCTCCCGCAAAAGCTTCGCCCTCGCGCAGCGCGGTACCGGTTACCTGCGCGGCACCATGTGTAGCAATGCCGCTGATGCGGACGTTCGCGCTGGCGCCCACTTCGATGGTTCGCCCCGACACCTTCGCTCCGGTTGCCGCCAGCCTCACCAGCGAGTAGCCTCCGGAGGCCTCCAGCCCAATCAAATATCGTCCTGGTCTGACATTGTCAGACTTGAAGTCGAACTCGCCGCGCTGGTTGATATCGCTGCGCATGGTCTCGCCCGTGGTCGGGTCCGAGAGCTGGATGGCGACGTGCGGAGGCACATGGTCGGGAAATAGAATGATCCCGCTGATGGTGGCAAAGCTGGGCGATTCGGAAATGTTGATGTCAGCATCACCGGAGAGGTCGATGTCGCGATACCAGCCGCGCGTGCCGCTCTTTTCACTAGCTCCGCTGGAAGCCGGAATTTCGACCACATAGTGGCCTGGAGCCAGGCCGGAGACTTCGATCACCCCCGGCGACACCCAGGAGTCCGGCGCATTCGAAACCGAATCGAGATAGCCGTCAAAGATGCGCTGCCAGACCCGGGGGAAGATCATGCGTCCCAACTCCGGGCTGTTAGCCGCGCCGGTATGAATACGCAAGTGCGCCGCCGGCAACGCCCGCAGGGAAACGTCGGCGGTGGCGCGCTCACCCGGAGTCAGTTGCAGCGGCGTGGCCTCGGCCGAATCGAGAGCGCTGGCATAAAACGTGAGCGGGTAAGTCACGTCGAGGTCGGAATTGTCGCTGGCGGCTTTTGCCGGACTGGCGTAATCGTGCGCGGATTGCTCGTAACCCTTCATGGCCCGGTTCTGCGCGTACCAGGGCCGTGCCGACACTGCAAGGTAATACGTGCCCGGCTCCAGATGCCCAAGATGGTAGTGGCCCTGATCGTCGGTCTGCGACTGGTTCATCGGCTCCGTCTTCCGGACGCCTTCTTCGGTGCTGCGCTGGAAAAGTCGAACCGAGGCGTACTGAATAGGTTCGTTGTTATCGTCGGTCACTACCCCGTCGATGGCCGCATCGGGCTCCAGACGAAATACCAGGTTGCCGCTGTCGAGATCGGGACCGACAGCGATGGCCGTCGCGTAAGGATCGTGGTGATCGAAGTATTGCAGCGAGTAGCCATGGGCGGTCGCCATCAGTGAATACTTACCGCGCACCAGGCCGGTGAAGGCAAACTTGCCGTCCGGGCCGGTGGTGACCGCCTGGTTGATATCACGGTCCGTGCCCTGCGTGACGCGTGCGATGGCCACTCTCGCCGATGCGACCGGCTGGCCGCTCAGCGAATTAACGACAACGCCGCCGATACGAAGCCCCTGCGTTGCCGGCTTGGTCTGCGGCTGAGTTGCCGATGTCCCCGTTTGTGGGAGTTGCTGCGCGAACCCTGCGCTGCAAAGCAAGACCAGGCATGTGATCCGCGTTAACACCGAGGTCACTGCCCCTTCCCCACATGAATCAGGTCGAGTTGAACCTGCGCCTTCTGATTCGGTGTCAACGTGATGTGTGCCGCCTGCGAAGCATAAGTGTCGATCACATCCTGATCGCTGAGTTCCAGCCCCTCCGCCTGGTCGAAGGCGAACACCAGATAGTCACCCGGCGCCAGCCCGCTCAGGTTGAAGCTGTCGGTAATGCCACGCGACATATGCGGTTCCAGCCTGCTGATGGGCTGGGGAACAACCACCACCGTCGCGTGTACAGGCGTGCCGTCGGCAGACTTCATCGTGCCTGACAGGCTGGCGCTATCGTCACGCAGCACCACGTCGAGCGGATAGCTTTGGCCAGGAGAAACCGAGATGTCTTCGTAGAGCACATTCGTCTGACCGTAGCTTGCCGACTGCACGTACCAGGGCGGATGCGGCCGCAGCTCCACCGCGAAGGTTCCGAATTCGACATTCTGAATGGCGAAGCTACCGCGACTCGAATCGTACATAGAAAAGGCTTCGGCCGTACCCATCTCGGACGGCGTCAATTGCACCGAAAGCGGCGGTCGCTGCGGATTCGCTGGCGCGCCATTCGACCCCGAAGCGCGTGAATCGGTGCGAAGGACAATCGGGATCGTCACTGCCGGCGCCAGCGTGAGCCGCAAGCCATCGAGGTTCGAGTTGACCGTAATGCGCGTTTCAGCCCGGATCGGTTGCGTCCCCGACTGCGAAACTGCGCGCAGCATGTAGTTCCCGGCAGGCACATTGTCGAGCGTGAAGGCGCCAGTCTCCATGTTGAAGTTTGTGGGCAGCGAAATTTCATCGCCAGCCGGCGTGAGCATCTGAAAGCCGACGCCCTGTTCCGGCATGTGTCCACTCACAACTCCCGCGATTTGGTACACCGGACCCGCGCTGAGCGAGAAATCAGCCTCCATCTGCTGGCCTGCACCGAGCTGGATCGGCGACGCCGCCGCAAAATCGGGTACGCCGGGATAGTACACGTGCGCAAAGCCGCTCTTTTGCTTCTCCCCCTCGGGCATCAGTTGCAACTCGCCTTCGCGCGGCCCAGCCGACACGTAGTAGGTTCCCGGCATCAGCGCGGCGAAACGGAAGAGCCCGTCCTCATCGCTTTCTACCATGGCGCGCGGCTCCCAATGCCGGCGACCCTCGCGAACGGCTCGCGCCGTCAGCCGCAACGGCATGTGCTCGATTGGCAGACCGGCGGAGTCCGTGACTTTTCCGAAAATGGCGCCTTGCGGGATCAGCTTGAGGCTCACCGCGCTGCTGTCAGGACCAACCTCAACCCAGGTTCCTCCTCCTCCGTTATTCTCTTCCTGCTGGCCGAAGAAGCCGGGCTTCTGCGCGGTTACATTGACTTGGCCCTGCGGCAGGCTGTCGATCTGAAAACGCCCCTGCGCATCGCTGAAGGCGTCGCGCCGCGCCGCGCCATTGGTGCGCACCAAGGCGCGCGAAATCGGCTCACCGGTGGCGGAATTCACCACCGAACCACTCAGGCTGTAGATTGGCTGATTTCCGGATTGGCCTTGTGCAGACGAGATGCTCGGCGCAAACCCCATAGCCACGCACAACAGGAGGACGACCGCAGGCAAGCAGCCCGCAGTGCAGCCCGGCTCGCGGAGTGCACCGCCGGATCGCAATCGTAAGTGGAATTGCAAGGACACGCGCTGACGTCTGATTAAACCCAAACTACACCATGGTAACTCGTCAGCGTACCGAATCTTTATTGTGGGACGAGCGGTTGGTCACGCCCAGAAGCAGCCCGGGCAATGCGGCCGCGATCGAAAAAGCGGGAGGTTGCAGAGGAAACCTAGGAGTCTTCGCTGCTAAGAATTCTTTTCGGAAGGGGCGGAGATCTCTGATCGGATCAAGAAGACGACAAATATGTGTTAGTTGATTCAGGGACGACAGGCACTGAAGCCGATGCGCTGGCGTAGGGGGCCTTCGACTCCGCATTCGCAAATGCGGCGAATGCCGCGCTCAGGATGACACCATTTGAGTTGGCTTATTGCTTTGCCAATCGCTGATTGCTGATTGCTGAATTGCCTTCATCAATGCAGGACGCAGCAACTTCTCAAAACCTCCGCGTCTTCGTGGTGAACTCTTCGCGAGAACTACTTGGCCTGCCGCTTGGCCGCGCGTGCCAGGAAAACCTCCTGGCTGTTGAAGGCGTTCTTCTTGTCGTAATTCGGGTCGCGCACATACTTTCCGTCAGAGGTCATATGCCGCGCCTTGGCCTGCTCCTTCAAGTTGGTGCCCAGGATTTCGTCGCGCACGAAGCGGATCAGGTTCTTGTCCTGCACCGGGAAGTCGACCTCCACGCGGCGATTGAGGTTACGCGGCATCAGGTCCGCGCTGCCCAGGTACACTTCTTCGTCCCCGCCATTGCGGTAGTAGAAGATGCGACTGTGCTCCAGGAAGCGGCCGACGATGCTGGTCACCGTAATGTTCTCGCTGACGCCCGCTATGCCCGGAATCAGGCAGCAGATGCCACGCACCAGCAGCTGCACCTTCACCCCAGCCTGCGATGCCTGGTAGAGCAACTCGATCATCTTCTTGTCGACCAGGGCATTCATCTTGAAGATGAGATGGCCGCCGCGTCCATTCTTCTGATGTTCGATCTCGCGCCGGATCAGCAGTTCGATGCCCTTGCGCAACGTCACTGGCGAGACCAGCAGCTTGCGATACGAACTCTTGGCCGAGTACCCGGTCAGGAAGTTGAACAGATCGGTACAGTCGGCGCCGATCTGCTGGATCGCAGGTCATCATGCCGATATCGGTATACAGCTGCGCGGTCACGCTGTTGTAGTTGCCGGTGGAAAGATGCGCGTAGCGGCGAATCACGTCGCCTTCCTTGCGCACGATCAGCAGCGCCTTGCAATGCACCTTCAGGCCCATCAGGCCATACACCACGTGAACGCCGTATTCTTCCAGCTTGCGCGCCCACTCGATGTTGCTCTCCTCGTCGAAGCGCGCTTTCAGTTCCAGCAGCACCGCGACCTGCTTGCCGTTCTCCGCCGCGTCGACCAGCGCATCCACGATCGGCGCATTACGGCCAACCCGGTACAGCGTGACTTTGATGGCCAGGACGTTGGGATCGCGCGCCGCCTTTTGCAGCAGCCCGACCACCGGCTGGAACGAATCGAACGGATGGTGCAGCAGAATGTCGCCGCGCTGGATGGCCGCGAAGATCTCCTCTTCCTCGCCGTCTTTCATCAGCGCCGCCGGCATCGCCGGAACAAACGTGGGGAACTTCAGGTCCGGCCGATCGAGCTTGGTCAGGATCCGCACACGCACCAGCGATAGCGGTCCGCCGCTGACCCGGTAAATGTCCTCGCGCTCCAGTTCCAGGTTCTTGATGAGGATGTCCAGGATCTCAGCCGGCATTCGCCTCGTCGACCTCGACCCGCACCACGTCGGCAAAGCGCCGCTGCCACACGCCTTCTTCGACGGACTCCAGCAGGTCGCCCGCCTCCAGGTCCTGAATCTCGCTGTCGGCATCGCGCGTGATGTGGAAGGGATGCGCCTCCAGAATCGTCATGCCGGGAAACAGGTCGCCCAGGTTGGCGATCACCAACTGCTCCAGCCACACGAACGACTGCTCCTTGATCGCGGTCTTGGTGCGGCTCTTCGGCTTGGCTGTCCCACTCAGTGGGACAAGCTGCGGCAGCGTGTCGGGAATCTTGACGCGGGCAAAATGCTCTTCGTCTTCGCGGCCGCGCAGCATCACGGCCAGGTTCAGGCTCAGGTTCGAGATGTGCGGGAAATGGCCGCCCGGGATCGAACGCCAGCGGCGTCAGCGTAGGGAAGACGGTTTCCTGGAAATAAGAGTTCGCCGTCGACACGCTGCTCTTCCGTCAGATCGGCGTAGTTCAGGATGTGGATGCCGGATTCATCGAGCGCGGGCACCAGCTCCTTGGTCCAGCAATCGTGCGCATTGCGAAACAGGCGGATCACGGAGGCGCGAATGGCGCGCAGCTGCTCAGCAGGCGGTCATGCCGTCGGCACTAGTTTCCGACACACCCTTTTCGATCTGCCGCTTCAGGCCGGCGACGCGCACCATGAAAAACTCGTCGATATTTGAGCCGACAAACGACAGGAACATCAGCCGCTCCAGCACCGGATTGCGGCTGTCCTGCGCTTCTTCCAGCACCCGGCGCTGAAAATCCACCAGGCTGAGTTCCCGGTTGATGTAAAGCGAAGGATCGTCGAGCTCCCGCACGGGGGCAGTTCCGTTGCGCCGTTCGGAGGTGGAGGCGGTGCGGGCCGGCGTTCGTTTCCGGCGGGCTGATGCGGCTTTTGCTGGTGTGCTCATATGGATGTTTAACCACGGAAATAGACGACCATTTTAATGCCGTCAGGTTCGTTTGGACATCGTGGGCGAGCGCTGGACACCAACATTCTCGCACTCTTCAACGAATATTCATAATGTGGCGACCACCCGCTCCGGGGAAGAATCTTGACCGGTGGGGTGCTCGCGCCGGCGAGGTACCACGCTGTGTGACATGTTTTTGCGGATTCGACAAGGGCATCGGGGAGTATAATCCGCGACAACTTTGTCCCAGCTGTTTTGCGCCGCGTACATAATCAGAACCGACCAGGTGGAGTCCAAGATCAAGGCAATGGCAAAGACACCGGCGACGCAGTAGATCGCTTGACGGTTTTCCGCGTGCCCCAGGTTCGCGTCCTATGGGTGGACGCTCACTTGGGGCGTAGTTCGTTCCACCGGGTTAGGCCAGAGGAAGCGCGAAGCAGATGGCGGACATCGAAGCGCCGAAAAGAGCGCCCTAAGAATTCGGTAGCGGTGCAGCGTCTGCCTGTCGTATCGTTGCCCGTTGCGGGAGTGCGGGTCAGGATCGCGGTCCGAGTGCAACTCACTCATCGCTGAGTTATGCCTACGGACGAGATGAACAACGCGTCGATCACCGTCCATCAGGACGGCATTAAGTCGTTCTTCTCCGCGCTCATCAACCCGCAGCACTACGAGATATTCATCGACGATCGAAAGGTCGGGGAGCTCACCGGATATCGGACGCGCAACACGACGAATCTCGCGCCCGGCCCGCATTCCATCTACGTCAGGGCTTACGCTCGCGACAGCGTGACCATCACTCGCGTGTACGGTTACAGTCAGACGCTCGAAGTAGAGTTGTGGCCCGGCGAGCGCAGGAGTTTTTCCTGCGGCTTAATGCCCGGCCCGCCGCTACGCAAGTGGCTGATCTTCGGCGGCCTGCTCCTCACTCTCGTGCTGGCCTTCGCTCCCCTGCCCGAAGGCTTGCTAGCCCCGCGCGCCCGCTACGCACTCATCATGGCGATGGCGCTCGTCACCATTGCGGCGAGTTGGTACGGATACTCGTCCAAACCCGGAGTCAACATCTATCTGAAAGAAGCCTGAACGCAGGCCACATCCCTGCAACCTCGTGCGTTCAGGCGCTCGTGCACCACACGCACGTCAGCTCAGTGCTGGAAAATAGCCACCTCCGCGTCGGTTTGGGGCATCAGCACCACAAAGAATGTCGGCGAGATCATGTAAACCACGGCGGTATGCTGATCTCCCGAGCCCTCGGCGGTGCCACGTCCGTTCGCCGCGATACTGTAGTTGATGACGTGTCCGAACCACTGATCGAGTCCTTCGGAACGGCTACTGTCGCCGTTGAGATCTAACGTGCCGGCGCCATCGGCGGCTCCGCTATCGACTTCATTCTGCCCGTTCAAGTAATCCAGCGGCGCCAGCGAGCCGCCAGCATACGTCCCGGCAAGAGAAGCATTCGAAAATGGCCCACCGCTTTGCGGCCCGAATTGCCCAAAGACGGTACTGTTGCCGGTTCCGATCATCACGCCCTTATTCTGAGCGATCAGGAAGCCGACCGGACATCCGCCATTTTGGCATTGAAAGCTGAAGGCGCCGTTCGACTGCACGGTGTAGGTCCCTTGCTGCGGCGCGTCCTGCGTAATGGTGCCAGCCTTGTCTTCGTCCATGGCAGGAACCGTGTAGTTTCCCTGGCCATCGGCGGTGAGAATTCCAGCGATGCTCTGGTCCAGGCCGTCACTGCCATGAATCGCCTGCATGATCATGACGCTGGTGCCATTCACCGAGCCATTGCTGAACGGGCCACTCTGCTTAAAGACGTCACCCACAGCCACGGGAATTCCGGAGTTCGGAGTGGCGTCAATTTGCTCGAGAATCATCTCGTTGGAGTTGACAACATAAATCGCCTCATGACGGACATCGCCAAAACTGGTCTGGAGTGTGGCTACCCCCCGGCCGCTTTGAGCGTCGATGCCCGGCACGTTGCCAGTGAAGGTGCCGGTTACGTAGGTTCCCGAATCGTTGATCTCGGATGCTCCATTGCTGATGGTTCCGGAAGACAATGTGAAGACGCCGGCGTCGACGAAGCGTCCAGTCCGGTCGACGCCTGTCATTCCGAGCGTCCAACCGCCGTTGAGCCCGCTTAACGAGAATGCGGTGGAATCGGCCTTGCGCAGCGCGCCCGAGCCGCGGCTGCCCTGGCCGGTGGTGTCGTCATACTCGATCAGGCGGCCGTTGCCGTCGAGAACAAAAGAGAAGGTGACCGGCCCCCACGATCCACCCTGGAGGGTGATCAAGTTCACGCCGGTGGTGCTGATGGAATAATTGCCGCTGACAGCCGTATTGATCGGCTGGCCCCCGAGGGGGTTGTAGTCGATCATCCCGCTGCTGATAACGCCATTGCCATTAGAGATGAAGCTGCCGGCCAGCGTCCACGCTCCCGCCGAGGTGAAGCCGTTCACGTAGAAAGCGTAGTTGCCGCTGAGCAGTCCCAGGTTGCCGCCGCCACTGGGGTTGATAACGATGCTGAGCTGCGCCGTGGCATTCACGCCGGGAGTTTCCGAATCGGCGGCCTGCACGGTGAACGGAAAAGTTCCGGCCAGATTGGGCATGCCGCTGATCGTACCCGTGCTCGGGTTCAGGTTTAGCCCGCCGGGAAGCGCACCCGAGATTACGCTCCACGTATAAGGATAGACACCGCCAACCGCAGTGATTGGCGCGCTGTAGGCCGTGCCCGCAGTTCCGGCCGGCAGCGATGTCGTAGTGATGTTCAACGGCACAGCCGGTGTGATGGTGATGCTCAAGGCCTTGCTGGCCGTGACCGGTGGACCTTCGCTATCTACCACCTGCACGCTAAAGTTCGATACGCCGGCTCCGGAGGGAGTGCCGCCAATGGCTCCGGTGCTGTGGTTCAACTGCAGGCCTGCGGGCAGCGAACCTGAGCTGACACTCCAGGTATAAGGTGTTATGCCGCCCGTCGCCGCCAGCATGGTGTTGTAGCCCACGTTTTGCGTACCGGCCGGCAGCGAAGCGGTCACAACGCTGAGTTGTTGAATACTGGACTCGACGTCGATTTCGAACGAACTGACCGCAGCCAGCGCCGGCGATTCGGCGTCGGTCACTCGTACATTGAAAGAACTGTCCTCTGACAGTATGGGAGTGCCCGAGATGACGCCGCTCGCCGGATCCAGGTTCACCCCCTGCGGCAGTGAACCCGAGCTCAGGCTCCAGGTGTAAGGCATTACGCCGCCGCTGGCTCCCACCGTCGTGCTGTAGGTGTAGTTCACCGTGGCCGAGGGCAGCGAAGTTGTGGTGATGGTCAGCGGCAGGATCGGCGCGAAGTAACTGAAGATATCCAGAACCAGGTCGCCGGGATGAGAGCCGTAGGCGTCGACGTCGCCATTAAGCGTAGGCACGATCGCCATGTTCGAGGTTACGTAGCCATCGCGCGCATTCAACGTCGACACCACCGGCTGGCCTTCCGCATCGGGCCACAGTGACAGATAGCCGTAGTACCCGTGGTTCTTTGGGATCACGGTTGCATTCAAGACATAGGCCTGCGCGCTGGGAACATTGCACGGGCTCTGGAGCACCGCTACCGGCAGAGTTCCCACGAACGATCCGTTGCCCTGGCGCGTGTCCAGCACCCGGCACGGCGGCAGCGTGTACAGCGACAAGGCCTGCAGCGGCTCGGACGTGGAAAGCGCGAAGTAGCCGTTGATGTCGATCAGCAAATCCGTATCTTGCGTTGCATACACGCTGATGGCTCCCTGATCGCCTCCCGGAATCAGGGCGGCATTGGCCGTAGCGGTTCCGGTCGGGGCGTTCAAGGTTGAAACCGTCGGAGGGTTGCCGGGCCCGATCGGAGTTGGCCACACCGTCAGATATCCCAGGTGACCGGCGCGAGGCAGCGCCGTAAAGTTCAACGAATAAGCCGTAGCCGCGTTGGGAATTTGGCAAGAGCTCTGCGGGATCGGGAAGATTCGCTGCTGGCCGCCGGAAAGATAGGGGCCGCCGAAAGTCCCATTCGCAGCACGCGTATCGGCGATGCGGCACGGGGTGAGCGGGAAGAATGCCCAGGTGGCACTCGTCGCCGGCACGAAGTAGCCGTTGATATCGAGGATGACGTTGCTGGTGTCGGTGACATACACACTGACGGCGCCGTTGGAGCCTGCGGGCACAACCGCGGCATTGGCCTTGGTACGGCCGTCCAGCGAATTCAGCGTGGAAATGTTCGGTTGCGTTTGGCCGGTGGGCCAGATCGTCAGATAGTGCAGCGCGCCGTTCGGCACCGCGACCGTGACATTGAACGCGTAAGCCGCCGCGCTGCTGGGAATCTCGCAGGCGCCTTGCGGAATGGTGAAATCGCGCGAACTGTTGCCCGGAATCGCCGGGCCGCCGAACGGCCCATTAGCGCCGCGGGTGTCCACCACGCGGCAAGGCGGAACCACGGGCACGAACTGTAACGCGGACTGGGCCTGAGTCACGACCGGAAGTGCTGCACAGAAAAGTACGAACGCCAGAAAAAGAAGGCGACGGAGTGGCATGCGCTACCTCCAACTAGTGCCTTCATTGTTAGCGCTTACCGGCCCCCTCTGTCTGTAATCTCGCACTCCTTTTGAGGAACCCCTCCCGAAACGACACAGCGAAATCTCACAATATTCAGCTGAGTGTTGCAAAGTTGGACAGCTGGCAGGTTGATGAGGCGCGGAGCCGAAGATGCATTTAGCGTCTCAACGTGAGACGCGGAGCAGGTTGCAAAGCTGGAACCGCTACACTAATCTGTGAAGACGCCCTGTCCCTAAGCCGGGATGGCGGAACTGGCAGACGCAGCGGACTCAAAATCCGCCGACCTTCGGGTCATGGGGGTTCGACCCCCCCTCCCGGCACCAAGCCGAAGTATCATAAGAATCAGGTTTATGTAGCGGATCTAGCCATTGCCTTTTTGGAGGCGGAGATTCCGCGCGACTGGCTGGGGATACTCTGTCCCTGCTTTATGCCCCGGGACCCTGATCAACTCCACTGCGGAATGGAAGCGTGTTAGGGGCTAGGTGGGCTCCCTGGGGTCGTGTACGTCTTCCCCCGGCCGACAAAGATCAACCAATTCTTCCAACGTCTGCGCCGCAATCGAATTGGCGAAGGCTAACTACCCCACCTTGGCAAGTCGAAAATCACCTCTCGACACCCAGGCACACGCTAGAGCGGCAACGGCTCGTTTGACGATCCACGCCCAGGATGCAGGAAGACCGCTCCAGCAGAGGCTGGCGCGGCCCTCGAGGTGATTTTCGTCGATCCTTTTCGCGGCCGTCGAACTTCCTTGACTTGTGCAGCATTTAGTAGACAATGCAGCAATCACCCCGGAACAATCTGTGCCCGATTGGAGAG
Source organism: uncultured Acidobacteriaceae bacterium (assembly GCA_963698845.1). Taxonomy (GTDB): domain Bacteria; phylum Acidobacteriota; class Terriglobia; order Terriglobales; family Acidobacteriaceae; genus Bog-257. The sequence goes on along the minus strand of CAVOSH010000001.1, from coordinate 402,440 downwards.
TTGCATGTTTCGATCATCACTTTCCACCGTGCTATCGCTCCTTCTTGTAGCAGCTCCCGCGTGGAGCATTCCGCCCGATCAGACGGCTGGCGTGGTTGGCGGAGTCATTCCAAATGCGACGAGGAATGCACAGCCGGTCGCCGTCAACGCAACGTTGCAGTGGAACGACCTGCTGCAGACGAATACCAAAGGGCGCTTGCGCGCCAACCTCACCGACGGATCCATCCTGAGCTTGGGCTCGAACAGCCAGTTGAGGGTAGTCCAGCACGACGCCAAGTCGCAGCAGACGGAAATGGATCTGAACTATGGCAAGCTTCGAAATCAGGTAGTGAAGATAACCCAGCCCGGGGGAAAGTATCAGGTTAAGACACCGAATGCGGTGATAGGCGTGATCGGCACGGATTTCTACGTAGCCTATGCCAACAATCAGACAACCGTCATATGCTATGACGGCGTGATCTCGGTAACCCTACTGACTAGCGCCCCGGGCTCAGAACAGAACAACCCAGGAACGGTGTCGGTTGCTGCCGGACAGATGGTTGTGGTTGCCGGCACCCCCGCGACCGTCTCGCAGCCCGTTGCTTCGCCTGCCAAAGTAGTGAATGCCAGCATGCGTGACACCAGCGTAGAAGAACAGGCCGCAAAATCTCACCGGGGAAGAAATATTACGATCGCGGCCATCGCGGTGGTTGCCGGCTTGACAATCGGTCTTACGCAAGCCAACTCAAGCTCAAAGCCCTGCGGCTGCAAATAGTGCGCTGCTGCAATGATGCGCCTCTGGAAAAAACTAGCCAAGTGGATCTCGGAGCACACGCACGTTGCCATCGCTCTTGCGGCGACCGTGTTCGGACTGCTGCTGTTTGTTTACTCCGGTATTGGCCAAAGCCGCGAAGCCGGTATCGCCTTCCTGCGCGACATTGAACAGCGCTCGCTCGACTTACGCTTCGGACTGCGCGGCCCGCGTGCAGCCGACGCGCGCATCGTCATCGTCGATATCGATCAGAAGACCATAGGCCAGATCGGCGCCTTCCCTCTGCCCCGGCGAAATTATTCTCTCCTTTTGCACAAACTCAAAGAAGCTGGAGCAGCAGTCGTCGCCTTCGACGAGACCTTCCCGGTGCCTGAGAGCAGTGAGGCATTGTCGATGTTGCAACAGCTGACCCAGACGCTCGGCACCAGGTCCGATTCAAAACTGCGAAAGCAGGTTCAGCTGCTCCGCCAGCAGGCTGATGTGGACGCACAATTTGCGGAAGCAATTAGCGCCTCTGGAAATGTGGTGCTCGGGCACCTGCTGCTGATGGGAGATTCCGGCAAGGCCACCGATTCCAAACTGGAGGAGGCATATTACAACGTTATCTGGGCAAAGACGTTCCCCCAGGTTCTGGCCACAAATTCTGGCAAGCAGTCACAAAGCATGGGGCAGAGTTGGGCGCAGGCAGGAGGCGCGGTAGCGGAAGGCATGGAAGTCAACCTGCCTCAATTCGCTGAAGCAGCGGCTTCCTATGGCTTTTTCAACATCATTCCCGACCTGGACGGCACATTGCGGCGGGCAGAATTCGTAATCCGCTATAAGGACGCGGACTACTTTCCTTCTCTTGCTCTGCAGACTGTGCGACAGTACGAGAACATCCCCGATCAGCAAATTGCCGCCTACATATCCCCAGACGGAATGGACCGCATCCAGTTCGGGTCGCATGAACTTCATCCGCAGCACGACGGCACCGCGCTAATCAACTACGTCGGGCCTTATGCGTCTTATCCGCACTATTCCATGGCAGACGTGCTGAATGGCAAGGTTCCGGCAAGCACCTTTCGCGACAAGATCGTCCTGATAGGCGCTGCCGCGATTGGCATGGGAGACACGCCCATCACCCCTTTCCAGGAGGCAGGTATGACGTATATGGGCATGGAGGTACACGCCAATATTATTGATAACCTGCTGCACAGCAGCGAGCCGCACCGCACCTTCCTGGTTCGAGGGTTCCACGAAGAGATGGTGGACTTGGCCTTCATCGTATTATTCGGTGCCGGTCTGGGGATTTGGTTCGGGCGCTGCCGGCCGTTGACAGCCACAATCACGGTGGTTGCCGTGCTCCTCGGATTCAGCGCGTTCTTGTATCTCAGCTTCGTGCACTGGGGACGCTGGTACAGCTTCGTTGTGCCTGCATCCACACTGGTCATTTCCTATGTATCGGCGTCGAGCTTCCGGGTGATCTTCGAAGAACGCGAGAAGCGCAGAATTCGCAAGACATTCTCGCAATATCTTTCGCCGAGCGTCATTGCACTTATCGAGAAGGATCCGGAGAAGTACATCCGGTCCGGCGGCGAAGTTCACGACCTCTCGGTAATGTTCAGCGACATTTGCGGCTTCACGACGATTTCGGAGCGCTTAAGTCCGGACGATCTGGTGCGCTTGCTCAACGAATACTTCGATGCCATGACCAAGGTTCTTTACCGCCACGAAGGAACACTGGATAAGTACATTGGCGACGCGATCATGGCTTTCTGGGGCTCGCCTTATCCGCAGAAGGATCATGCTTATCACGCCTGCTGCTGCGCGCTGGAAATGACTTCGCGACTCGCAGAGCTGAATCAGCAGTGGAGCAGGCGAGGAATGGACTCCATCGAAATCGGCATTGGCCTGAACAGTGGTCCGGCGAATGTCGGCAACATGGGCTCCGAACAACGCCTGTCATGGACAGCCATGGGCGACAACGTTAATCTGGCTTCCCGACTGGAGGGCATGACCAGGCAGTACCGCATTCCAATTATCATCAGCGAGAGCACCTACCACAGTGTCCAAGGCCGGTTCGTCACTCGCGAACTAGACAAGATCAGGGTGAAAGGTAAGAAGCATCCTGTAACCATCTATGAGTTGATGGGACCGACTAGCGAGCAAAGCAAGTTCGAGCCGCTTTTGCTGGCTTACAACGCAGCTTTAGCGTGTTATCGCACCCACGACTGGTTGGAAGCTGCCGGAACCTTCGGCCCCATCATGGCGAAGGACCCGCTCGACGGACCTACCCAGGTTCTCTTGCAACGATGCCTGGAATTCATGGAAGACCCACCACCTGAGGATTGGGATGGGGTGTACGTCATGAAGTCGAAGTAGCAGCGACTGCGACCAATTTCCAATTGACTCCTCTACAGGAGAGTGCTACTGTCGCACCTCAACTTTCCTAAATACTTATTCAGTTAGTGCACTCGGGCCTCAGAGTCTTGCCACGCCGCTGGTGGAGGTCGAATGGTGCGTCGCTGCCGTCTCTCGCCGTGTTGCGTCTCGTTCGCAAGGCTGCTTTCGTCGTCCCGAGGCGGGTTGAACCCCAGTTCACCGCAGCTTCCGCGCTCCGGCGTGTGGACAACTTTGCTGGCAGCCAGCGCTATATTGACATTGGCCGGATTTGGGCTGCCCCTTGCCGGACAGAACCAGCCTTCACGCCAGGCAATTGTGCCTGCCCCGGGTAAGTCCGCGGTCAGACAGGTCAGACATAATACTTCCACGCCCTACAAGCTCGAGACATACTCGCCCCTGCAACCGGATCAATACATCTACGAAAACGGCCCAATCAACGGTGGCTTCAATGCTTGGACGGTTAACCAAGGCTTTGTTGTCAGCGACGCTTTCGTCGTATCGAACGGTGGCTCTAACATTAACGGGTTCAGCTTTGGGGCCTGGCTGATGCAGGGCGATGTTCTGACCTCTGCCGAAGTGTCGATCACCTCTTCGGAGTTCGGCGGCACCAGCTTCTTTGACCAGTCGTTAGACTTCACTCAGAGTAACTGCTACACCAACGACTTTGGGTTCACCATTTGCACCGAGACGGCCTCGTTTAGCGGCCCGACGTTGAGCGCCGGCACTTACTGGGTGAACTTGCAGAATGCCAGCGTTCCAACCGGCAACTCCGTCTTGTGGGATCAAAATAGCGGCGACAACTGTCAGTCTCCGGGCTGCCCCTCTGTAGCATCGGAAAATGGGATTGGGACTATTCCATCGGAGTCCTTTACCCTTTCGGGCAGTCCAGGCAACTCGACTACTACCACCTTATTGGCGCCATCCTCTTCTCCGGCGGGGCAGCCAGTGACCCTTGAGGCTACAGTGCGTAACCAAGCCGGCACCCTGGTGACCATCGGTTCCGTGACCTTTTTCAGTGGAGAGCAGGTTCTGGGGACAGTCCAGGCAAACGGTTCATCCGGATTCACAGCTGCGCTTAAAACGAGATTTGGGCCTGGGAGCTATTCGCTCACGGCTCAATACAAGGGCAATGACGTTCTTCTGGACAGCCAGTCTTCCGCGGAGCCGCTCACGGTGAGCGGTACCGAGCCGACGGTCAGTACGTTATCGGTTACACCTGCCGGCCCGAATTATGATTTCACGCTGTCGGTCTCCGGCTCGGGCAACGCTCCTTTGTCAGGCACCGCGACCTTAAACAATCTGACCAATGGCGTACTCTTGGGCAACATCCTGGTTCCCACCGGTGCATCCACCTTCCTGCCGGAGAGCAGCAAAGCTACCGGACTGGCGCCTGTAGGAGTGGTCGTAGCGGATTTCAATGGCGACGGCTATCTCGATATCGCAGTAACGAATAATCTAGCGAACAACGTCGGCGTGCTGCTGGGTAATCGCGATGGCACCTTTCAGACACAGCTAACTTCCGCGACCGGAGCTGGGCCCACCGGGATCGTTGCCTGGGACTTCGATGCCGACGGCGTAATGGACCTGGCCGTGGCTAATGCGAGTGCTGGAAATGTCAGCATCTTAAAAGGGACCGGGCAGGGGACATTCACCCAAACCACGGCCTCCCTTGGCCCCACGTCTTCTCCATTTGCGTTAGTGGTAGGGGACTTCAACAATGACGGCATGGCCGACTTGGCCGTGACCGATACCACCGGCAATGGGGTATGGATTTTATTGGGCCGCGGCGACGGCACCTTCAATTTACAGGACCTTTATCCAGTTGGTTCCGATCCCATGGGAATTGCCGTGGGAGATTTCAATGGTGATGGCAATGCCGATCTGGCCGTGACTAACTTCCACGATGGCACGGTGAGCGTCCTACTTGGTAATGGCGACGGTACCTTCCGTCAACAGATGGTGACGCCGGTGGGCGGGAACCCATTGGGAATAGCGGTTGCCGATTTCACACTCGATGGCAAGTTAGACTTGGTTGTCGCTAACCTCCAGGATGATACGATCAGCGTGCTGAGGGGCAATGGCGACGGCACCTTCCCGACGCAGCAGACACGCACAACCGGCTCTTTGCCTTATGGGGTTGTGGTCGCCGACTTCAATGGCGACGGGTTTCCTGACATCGCGGTCTCTAATTCGGCTGATGCTCCCGGCAATTCGGTCAGCGTGCTGCTGAACGATACTCAAGGGAGCTTCGGGACTCAACAGAGCTATCCGGTGGGAGTGAATCCCTATGGCATCGCCGCCGGGGATTTCGACGGAAATGGCGCTCCCGACTTAGCAACCGCCAACAATGGAGACAATACGACGAGCGTCCTTTTGGGCGATACCGTCGCGACCGCACAACTGAACAATATCCAGGTTTGCGGCGTCGGCGATCAGAGCATTCAGAGTAGCTTTTCGCCCAACGGCGCGTTCTATTTTGGCAGCGTTTCGAATACCGTGTCGGTTATGGGCTGCGGGTTGATCACAAGCACGACCACCCTCGGCGGCTCGCCGAATCCCTCCCCTCATCTGCAGCCAGTCAACTTCACCGCCAGTGTTACAGTACCGCCGGGCGGCCCAGCGCCCTCTGGCACAGTGACGTTCACTGACACGTTCAATGGCGTCCAGACGACACTCTGTTCGGGCGTCCAGTTGAACCAACTAGGCACGGCTGGATGCTCGACCGCAACTCTGGCCTGCGGCACGCATTCGCAGCTCGTTGCAAGGTATAGCGGCGATAAGAATTATCTCCCCAGTGTCGGGACAGACAATCCTCCGCAAGTGGTTACGGGGTGTGGGGACTTTACCGTACATATCTCACCTGCCTCAGTGGAGGTAACGCAGACCTACAACAACAACAACGATCCCTTCCACGCGCAAGCTATCAACCTGACGGTTCAGCCGCTTAACGGATACAGCAACCCGGTGCAACTGTCGTGCAGCGTTAGCCCGGTGCTGAACGGAGGCAGCTGCACGGTGAATCCGCCAACTTCCGGTTTGCTGGCGGCAGGGAACCTCAGCACAACGCTCACCATCAGCGTCGGCGGGACCACGCCAACGGGCCCCTACACCGTGACCATACAGGCGCAGGACGATACAGGTCTTATGCATAGCGCTACGCTGGGACTGACTGTAGATGAAAAAACCACGGGATTAACCATGGTAACGGGAGGGGCTGGCCCACCCGTTCCGGTGATCTTCGGTCCGGGTCCGGCCGTGGTTACCAACTTTTCCTGTTCGCTGGTTTCTGGGACGGGTATCACGGGCACCGAGGATTTCGGTCTGATCGGCGGAGTATGCAGCTTTAATCAGACAACCACCAGCCTGCCAGATCCGGTGGTGGTCACAATCACGGGATGTACGATCGCGCAGTTAGGAGCCGGCACTCGCATCTACGCTTCGCTCTGGTTCGGACTGCCGGGCGTCGTGCTGCTGGGATCATTCCGTAGAAGACCGCGTCCGGGCAAGGAGCTGCTGCGATGGGTTGGGCTGTTCCTCGCGTTATTAGTTTTGCTGGCCGGCGTGGGGTGCGGCGGGGTAGGACAAACCACGCCTAGTGGGTCGTACCTCGTTCTTGTGCAGGGTACGGGGGCAGATGGAACCGTCTACTCGGCTGTGATCCCCGTGACGGTAACACCGTTAGGTCGATGAAACACGGCAGCTTCGACGCTGTCGACTCTCCCAGGAGTTGCGAGTGAGAAAGAGCGATTGTCTTGCTGTTGTGTTGATCCTGCTCACCGGGGCTTTATCCGCGGCCGCACAATCCCTGCCCGTCGCGGAAGTAGCGGGTGGATATTCCTACATCAACTTCCACCCCAATCTGCCTTCGCTCACCAGCCAAAACCTGAATGGCGGGGGCGGAGCCGTGGTCTACAACTTCAACGACTGGTTCGGATTCAAAGGCGAATTCATGGACTATGCGTTCTCATCGAATTGGAGTACGACCCTCCACGAGCTTGGATATGTGGGGTCGGCGAGCGCGAATCTGTTCACCTATCAATTTGGGCCCCAGATCAAGTGGCGGTCCCATAAATGGCAGCCTTTTATCGAGTCGCTTTATGGCGGAGCTCATTCCAAGGGTTATGCATCAGCGCTAAAAGCGAGAGGCGATGGCTCGAACGTATTGACGGGCAACGGTACGAGCAACGCCTTCGCCATGGACGTTGGAGGCGGTATCGATATTCCATTGTCGAAGACCATTCAGATTCGAGCGGCGGAAGTGGACTACCAGCTCACACGCTTTGGGTATAAGAACTACAGCGCCAATCAGAACAATTTCAAATACTTTGGAGGAATCAACTTCACGTTGGGCGAAAAGTGATTTCCCTTTTTCTTCACCGGCTCGCATCAGCCCGGGCGCGAATCAGGTTCTCGCTGTCGCCCAGAACGATAATGATAGAGCCTGCAGACAATTTCGTTGGGGCCCGGGGATTGATGATAAGGGGCGAATCCGCCTCGTCTGCCTGCTTGACGGCCAGGGGCAGCAGATCGTAGCGATCATGCAGATCCAATTCACCCAGCGTCTTGCCCACCCAGCTTGATGCTCCTGGCAGTGCGATTTCTTCCACGCGCAGGGTTCGGGACTTCTGCTGCAACATCAGGTCGAGAAATCCAACAACCGTTGGCCGAAGTAGCTCGCTTGCCATCCTCAAGCCGCCAATGTGGTTAGGAGACACGGTGGAATTGGCTCCTGCTTTTACCATGCGCTCCGCATACCTGAGGTCAGTACAGCGAGAAACGATTCGGATCGTTGGGTTCCTTTGCCGAACAACAACGATGATCACCAGATTATCTTTGTCGCTGGGCAAAACGGAGATCAGTCCGGCGGCTACATCAATGCCAGCCTGTTCCAGAACCTTCTCGTCGGTAGCATCCCCAGCGACATACAGTAAGTCGCTGTAGCGCTCGTCGTGGCCTTCCGTCAGACGGGCGAGAGCTTCCGTCGAACTTTCAATCACCACGAAGGGCGCCTGCGTTTTCAGAAGTTCATCAGCCACATGCCGGCCGGTCTCACCCAGTCCGCAGATAATGTAATGCTGTCTCAGATCGGCGATTCGCTTCTTCATCCTGCTCCTCCGAAATACGTTGCGAAGTTCACCATCGACGAGAAATGCTGTGAGTTGCGAGAAAACATAAACGGCGACCGCCACGCCGATCATCACGATGAACATGTTGAAAATACGTAAGGTATGGTTGTGCGAGGTATCGACGATCTCTCCGTAGCCGACTCCGGAGAGCGTCACCACAGCCATGTACATGGCATCCAGAAGGGTAATGTCGGGCCCGCCGATGATCCGGTAGCCGACGACGGCTATAGCTCCGACGGCAAGCATCAGACAACATCCGATGATGAGGCGCCTACTGGTGGTCAAGGCTTCATCTCACAATCATCTTCTCGGCTGATGCGCTTCGTCGGCTCGTTATGATCCATAACAGGTAAACAACAGCAACAGCTAGAAGATGATCTCCATTCCTTCCTGAGCGATGTCAGTTTCGGGGAAATGCCGTCTTGCCTGATTGAGAATCGTTTGCATGGTGGAGTCGTCGTGTCCAGGATCGTGGTGGAATAGGAGCAGCCTTTTCGCATTGCAATCCCGTGCCACGCGCGTCGCTTCCAACCAGGTGCTGTGACCCCATCCTTGCTTGGATGGATACTGTTCCGGCGTGTACTGCGCGTCGTAGATTAAGAGGTCGCTGTTCGTGCCATATTCTCGCAAGATTCGGTCGAGCTGCGGGTTTCCATGTTCAAGATCGCTGGCATGAGTAATCACTCGGCCAGCCGCTTCGATGCGAAACCCCGTAGCTCCCTGTGGATGGTTCATAGGAAATGGGTACACAGAAGCATCGGGCAGTCGAAGCCCATCGTCTGTCAGGCTGGTAAAACTCCTTTTCGCCGGCAGAAGCTCGAAATTAACTGGAAAATAGGGGTTCGACATCTCGCCTTCCAGAAGGGCCTGCAGTCTGTCTGGCGCCTGAGCCGAATAAAACTTGACTTCGTGTTTTGCTGAGTAGAGGGGAGTGAAGAATGGCAGGCCTTGAATATGGTCCCAGTGAAAGTGCGTTAGCAGGATGTGGATTTCAAGCTTTGACCCCGCAAACTCTTGCTCAAGATTCGTCCCCAATCCACGTATGCCGGTTCCAGAGTCAACCACGATGATGGATTTGCCAGCCCGTATTTCCACGCAGGCAGTGTTGCCTCCGAACACGAGGTAGTCGCGCGCCGGAACGGGGATCGAACCACGCACTCCCCAGAATTTGACCCGTAATGCTGCCGCATTCTCCATACTTGGCCTTCAGCCCTTCAACGCTGCTGTGCTGTTTGCCAGCCAGGCTCTCTCTAACGTCGCCATTCGTCAATCAAGTTTGCGACCAGTCCTGACCAGCCGGTCTGGTGACTCGCCCCCAATCCCTGACCAGTCTCGCCATGATAGTACTCGTTGAATAGCAGGCAATCCTTCCAGTGCGGGTCCGCCTGAAATTTCTCATACACACCGAAACAAGGCCGTCGTCCGTCCTGACCTTTCTTGAAGATACTGATCATGCGGTTCGCAATGTCGCAGGCCAGTGCGACTGGAATAACAGGGTTGCCATCGCGCTGCGGCGCGCCGGGCACGAGTTGCTCTCCGAACTCGCGTCCAAATTTCATCAGGGTTCGTATGAGCAAGTAAGAAGTCGGAAACCATATTGGCCCGCGCCAGTTCGAGTTCCCCCCCTTGATCTTCTCGTCAGATTCGCCGGGCTCGTAGCCGACACACTTACCGCCAAAACAGAATGGGTGGTCCTTGTGATATTTCGAGAGACTTCGAATCCCGTACGGCGACAGAAACTCCTCCGAGTCGGCCAGTCGGTGCAAGATGCGGCCCAGTTGTTCGGGATCGGCGATCGACAGCACATAGCGCGAGCCGTTGAGCGTGTAACAAGCATGCCCTACCAGGTCCGGACGGTTTCTCATGAACCATTCGACGTTGGCCAGAAATTCCGGATGTGGATCAAGATCTTCACGATTCAGTACCTCGACGGCAAACAGAGGAATCAGGCCCACCACCGAGCGCAGCCGAAACTTCTTAAAGGTGCCGTCGGGAAGGCGCAACACATCGTAGAAGAAGCCGTCCTGCTCGTCCCATAACTGATAGTCTCGGCCGCCCATCTTCTTCATCGCCGCGCCGATGTAGACAAAGTGCTCAAAGAACTTGGTCGCCAGCACCTCATAAGACTTGTTGGTCTTTGCCAGTTCCAGCGCAGCTCGCATGAGGTACAGGCAAAAGAAGCCCATCCATCCGGTGGCGTCCGATTGCTCTAAAGATGCGCCACCGGGAAGCTTCTCACTGCGATCAATGACGGTGATGTTGTCGAGACCGAGAAACCCGCCTTCGAACACATTGTTGCCTTCGCGATCCACACGGTTCACCCACCATGCGAAGTTCATCAGCAGCTTGTGAACGCACTTCTCCAGGAAGGCAGTATCGCCCTTACCAGTCCGCGCTTTTTCGTTCTGGTAAACGCGCCAAACCGACCAGGCATGCACCGGAGGATTCAGATCGGAAAACTCCCACTCGTACGCAGGGATTTGTCCATTGGGGTGCTGAAACTGCTCGAAGAGCAGCAACCAGAGGTTCTCTTTGGCGAACTCCGGATCGACCAATGACAGAGTGGTGCATTGGAAAGCCAAGTCCCAGGAGGCAAACCAAGGAAACTCCCATTTATCTGGGACTGACATAATGCGCATGGAGTTCAGGTGGCGCCAGTGCACGTTACGGATTCTCTTGCGACTTTCGGGAGGAGTAACGGCATCGCCGTCGAGCCAGCGGTTCACATCAAAGAGATAGATCTGCTTGCCCCACAACATGCCGGCGAAAGCCTGCCGCTGAATCAGCTTCTCCTCCGCCGTGGCTTTGGGAGGATGAATAGCTTCGTAGAATTCGTCAGCCTCCCTCCGCCGATGGTCGATGACCTTGTCGACATCCGGTAAGGCTCCACGCAACTCGCCGTCTACGAGCCGGAGGTGCATCGCGACTGAGCCTTGCGCCGGGATGCTATACGAATAGTGAATACAGGCCTTCGTGCCAACCTGGTTCGGATTCACACAGGCTTCGCCGTTGACGATGTAACGGTGGAATGCATCCTTTACATATAAGTTCGGTTCGCCGGCCTCGCCGTAGACGCGTGCCACATTCGTCTCGTTGTTCGTGAAAAGGAGTTCACCTCCGGAAGGACCGTAGAGCAATCGGCGCCCAAGGCTGTAGCGGAATTGCAGATTCTCTAAATGCGGACCGTTGGAGTCGTCCGCCAGGAGGCTAACGTAATCTCTGCCCGAAGGGCCCTTCTTAATCGCGGGTTCAGGGCCGCGCGGATCGGTCCACGCCCAGGTGTTTCGAAACCATAGATGGGGAATGATGTGCAGCTCAGCCGCTTCTGGGCCGCGATTAAAGGCTTCAAGGCGAATGCAAATATCCTCCGGTGATTTTTTGGCGTACTCGATCATGATGTCGAAGTACCGATCATCATCAAAGATCCCAGTATCCAGTAGCTTGTATTCGCGCTCGCCTTGCCTGCGCCGGTTCTCCTCCACCAGCTGCCGATAGGGATATTCACTTTGGGGATACTTGTAGAGCATCCTCATGTAGCTATGTGTGGGGACATTGTCCAGGTAAAACCAGTAGTCCTTGACATCTTCGCCGCGGTTGCCTTCGTTGCAGGTAAGGCCAAACATCCGCTCCTTCAAGATCGGATCGCGGCCGTTCCAGAACGCCAGCGCGAAGATGAGCAATTGATACCGGTCGCAGATGCCGGCTATGCCGTCCTCGCCCCAGCGATACGCCCTGCTGCGAGCATGATCATGCGGAAAGTAGCCCCAGGCATTGCCATCGGCGCTGTAGTCCTCACGCACCGTTCCCCAAGAGCGCTCGCCGACGTACGGCCCCCACTTGCGCCACGGAGCCACGCCTCCGGAACCTGGCTGAGCGAGTCGCAGGTGTTCCGCGGTACCGGGCAGACCTGGCGCCGCGTCTACGAAGCCCGCCTTCGAGTTTGCGGAGTTTGATTCCTTTTTGCTCATGCTGACGCCACACGCAACGGCCTGGCAATACGAAAACGGTTGACGTAGAACTGCCACCCCGTCCTGCTCCGGACTGCACCTTAATGCCCGAGGGCGTCGCTTACCTTCTGCATCTGTGCCGCAAACTTTGGAGCTGAGTAGGCCGAAGGATTCTGCTGCACCGTTTGCAGCATCGCATCCAGCGAAGCGCGAACTCCGGCGTCCAACGCCGGCTTCGTATTTTGCTGGTACGCCCGGTACAGGACGTCGAGAGCCATCGTCGCCTGCTCCGCTGACCGTTCACCATCGGCGGCAATGACCTGGTTGTCGGACGCAATGCGCCGCATCACGCGCAGGGTAATTGCTGGATCGTAAGGTTGGCTGTCGATCTGGATGGCCACGTCGCCCGCGAGCACAGCGGCACGCTTAGAGGTGGCGGCGATCTCAGCACGGTTGCCGTTCAACTGGTTGATCAGGCCAGCGAGCTTCAGCAGCTCGTCATTCAGACGTTTGGAGGTATCGGGATGAAGTTCTTCGACCAAGTCGCGAAAAACCACAACCCGAGCCTGGTTCCAAGGAGGATTCCCGGGACGCAGTCCGCTGTAGCCACGCTCCTGCCGCCAACTATCGGTCGCGGCCGTCAAGCTGTGATGACAGGCAAAGCAATCGAGTTCGGCATATTCCGGCCAGTTCGGACCCTCCGACCGCCGCGCAAGGCGATAAAGCGATTCACGCAGCTGCACCGCTTGTCCCACTCCCAAAGCCTGCACGCTTCGCCACGCGTTGTTCTGCTCGGGCGTCTTCCAATGTTGAGGCATGTAGAAGGTGAAGTAGCTGATCTCGAAGGTAAGGTCGGGATGACCAGCCGCAATCATCTCGTGATCTACAAACTTGTCCGTGGTTCCCAGATGGCAACCTAAACACTTTTCGCTGCGCTTAATCAGGTTGCGGTTGTCATACATTCCGAGCTGAACCGACTTCTCGTGCGGCCAGTCATTCAGCGTATGCGGACCCAACCAGCCTGAAGCCGGACCATGACAGGACTCGCAGCTCACCCCGTCATCCAGTTCAAAGGTCTGGGCACGTTGTTCGGGCGCTACAGAAAGAGCGTGGCAGGCCAGGCACTTGGCAGCTTGCGACGGCGGCCCAATGCCAAGAATCTTTCCCATTCGCACCGAGACCGGATTGGAGAGAACGGAAAATGCTTTAGCGTGCTTATCCTGCGCAATCCAGATGCTGTATTCGTTTTGAAAAATGCGTGTTAGCTGCTTCGGCTGGACGCTACCGTGACAACTACTGGCGGCGCAGCCGCCCGGGCCATTGTATTTGCCCACTGCAGACGCAAAAGTATCACCGGGGTTTAGCGCGAAACCTGTAGCGCCGAACGCCCAAGGTAAGATGAGGGACCCTAACCAGCATGCTTTCCAGCCGATTGCCATAGTCCCGTCCGCCCGTCGCAGCCCGAGGGCTTTGATTGTCAAACTATTGAGGTGCAGGGTTTATACGACTAATTTGTCCAGAAAGCAATGAGAAGTACTAAGGATTGTAATGGCCACTTAGCAGGTTTTTCGCAGATCTGATTTCGTATCTGGACATCACAGCACTTTTGCTATACATTTGCGCCTCTCTTTACAGCATCACTTGAAAACGGGCTCTTTAATCCTCCGGAGCGGAGCTCTGCTGACGTGTTCGAAGAGCTAAGAGCGATTCAACGTCAATTCGGTTATCTTTCCGCCGACCAGTTGAAAGCCCTGTCCATCAGCAGCAAAACGCCTTTGAGCCAGATTCATGCCGTAGCCAGTTTCTATCCTCATTTTCATCTGGTTCCTCCAACGAAGGTAGACGTCCGAGTTTGTGCGGACATGAGTTGCCACCTGCGCGGGGCCGACCAGTTGATGTCTGACCTGGAAGCTGCATTTCACGGCGCTAATGCACAGGATGTCTCTATCCGCGAAGTCTCGTGCCTGGGCCAGTGCGACCACGCACCCGCGGTTATGGTGAACGACGAGATCTTCGCGAACGTTGATGGCCGCGGCACGGTTGCAATGGCGCAAGCTGTGTTGGCAGGTGGTACGCTGCCCGAACCTCATGCCCCGCCACAGCGCACCCCGGCAGCTTGCGATCCTTACAACGGATTGGGCGGCTACCAGGTTGTTCGCCGTTTCCTGGAGAAGCGGGATTGGCAGGAAGTTGTCGCGACGCTTAAGACCAGCGGGCTGCGCGGCATGGGGGGCGCCGGATTTCCCACCGGCATGAAGTGGGAAATCGTGCGCAACGCTCCGGGCTCAACCAAGTACATCGTGTGCAATGCCGATGAAAGTGAGCCGGGAACCATCAAGGACCGCCATATCATGGAGAACCTTCCCTACCTGGTATTGGAAGGCATGATCATGGCCGGGCTGGTTACAGGAGCGCAAAAGGGCATCTTGTATATCCGTCATGAATATGAAACTTCAAAGGACATTCTTCAGACCGAACTCGACCGTTGTTATCGCAATGGTGTGCTCGGTTCTCGCGTGATGGGCAGCGACCTGACGTTTGACCTGGAAATCTTCGTCAGTCCCGGCGGCTACATCTGTGGCGAAGAAAGCGCGCTGCTGGAGGCTATAGAAGGCAAACGATCGGAGCCCCGCAACAAACCTCCGTTTCCCGGAACCAACGGCCTATGGGATAAGCCCACAGTCATCAATAACGTAGAGACCTTTTCTCTGGCTACTGTGATCCTGGCGCGCGGGTTGGATTGGTACAAAGCCCAGGGAAAAAATGGTTCTACTGGTATGAAGTTTGTCGGCATCAGCGGTGACGTGGTGCGGCCGGGGATCTTCGAGGTGCCGATGGGCACGACGTACGCAGAACTGATCTTCGAATATGCCGGCGGCATCCCGAACGGGAAACGGATGCTGGCGTATGCGCCGTCCGGACCGTCATCGGGATACCTTCCGGCGTCGATGGCAAACCTTCCTCTGGACTGGAACGCGGTAGCCGCGGCCGGCTCGATGGTTGGTTCGGGAGCAATTGTCGTTTGCGGGGAGGATCGCTGCATGCTCGACATGGCTCTGAATGCGACCCGCTTCTACCGGAATGAGTCGTGCGGTAAGTGCGTACCTTGTCGAGTGGGTTCGCAGAAAATGGTCGAAATGCTGAAGAGTTGGACAGAAGGCCGCAGTTCCAAGGACGACTTGCAAACCCTCGAGGAGCTTTCGACCGCCATGCGCATGGCATCCATTTGCGGACTGGGCCAGGTGGTTCCCGTGCCGATCGCTTCGATCTTGAAGCACTTTCCCGAGGTCGTGGACGACCACCTTGTCCGGCATCGCTGCCCGGGCGCAGTTTGCTTCTCGCAGCCGGCGGCGGCGCAATGAGCCCCGACGGAACGGGCACGAAGCCGCTGACGCAACCTCAGATCGAGCTAACCATCGATGGAACCACAGTCTCCGTCCCCCAGGGAACAACGATCTTCGATGCTGCCCGGCTGAACGGAATCGCGATTCCGACGTTGTGTCACCAGCAGAATGAAAATCCTGTCGGGGTGTGCCGCGTTTGTGTGGTGGATCTGGGACAGAGGGTCTATGCAGCCTCCTGTATTCGTCAGGCGGAAGCCGGGATGGCAGTCAAGACGAACACGGAGCCGGTGCAGTCCGTCAGGCGCACTTTGCTGGAACTGCTGATGGCCGACCATCCCAGCCCCTGCGCCCGTCAGCAGCGCTCCGGGGACTGCGAACTCGAAGCGTTGGCGGCTGCCGCCCACATTGAACATCCGCGTTTTCCCAAGCGCAGTACCCCGCGCGGTCACGACAATTCTTCGCTCGCCATAGCGGTCGATCACGAAGCCTGCATACTCTGCGACCGGTGCATCCGTGGTTGCGATGCCATCCGCCACAACTGGGTGCTGGCACGACGCGGCAAGGGATATCAGGCTGGTATCGCCTTCGACAACAATCTCCCGATGGGGGATTCCACCTGCGTCTCGTGCGGGGAATGCATGGTGTCGTGCCCTACCGGCGCCTTGACCAATCGCAAGATCATCGGTACTCACTTATCCGGCGATGCCGTCGACGCCGATGTCCTGCTGACACTTCCAATCTTTAAGAACGTCTCCGGAACATTTCTTGAATTGAACCGCAACGCGGTAGTCGAGCGGCACTTCCGCGCCGGAGACATCATCTGCCGCGAGGGCGACTTCGGTGCTACGGCTTTCTACATTCTGGAAGGGACCGTGGACGTGTATCTGGCCAGCCCTATGGCGCACGTCAGGACCGAGGGCGGGGCGCACGGTTTCGTGAGCAAGCTCAAAAGCCTTCTGGCCACCCGTGAACGTCATCCGCGAAGAGACGAAGGGGTGCGGGCTTCTATTCCCATCGATGCATCGGTTGATCTTCCGTATGACAGACCCATAGCTCAGTTAGGTCCCGGCGAACTATTCGGAGAAATGACCTGCATGAGTTACTACCCGCGTTCGGCAACCGTGCGGGCAGCAACCGATTGTACGATGCTCGAAATGCTGCGGAACGTGCTCGACGTCATGCAGCGCAACAAGACCTTCCGCGAACAGCTTGACCGCACCTACAAGCAGCGCGCGCTGGAGTCACACCTCCGCGGCGTACCGGTACTAGCTTCGCTATCGCCCGAATTTATCGAGCGGCTGAAGGAGCACGTTGAACTGATTCGTTATCTGCCGGGACAGGTGATATGTACTCAAGGCGAGCCTGCCGACAGCTTCTATCTTGTACGCCTCGGCTTTGTGAAGGTCACCGAACAGAGGCCGGGCGGCGACATGGTACTGGCATACCTGGCACGCGGCTCGTACTTCGGTGAGATGGCCTTCCTGTCCAACACCTCGCGCACCGCAACCTGCACTGCACTCGATCACGTAGAAGTGGTGCGTATCCCCGGCGACGACTTCCGGCTCATGCTGGAACGCTTTCCCGAGGTGCGCCAGAAACTGGAACTAGTTGCAGCCGAGCATACAACCGCCAATCATCAAAAACTCTTGGAGATCGAGAGCGTTCCCGTTGAGCAGTTCCTGAATCAGGGGCTGATGGAAGCGCAAAGCCTGCTGATTCTGGACCTCGACCGCTGTACTCGCTGCGACCAATGCGTCCGGGCTTGTGCGGATGCGCACGACGGTGTGAGCCGCCTGATTCGGGAAGGACTACGGTTCGACAAATATCTGGTGGCGACTTCGTGCCGCCAATGTCGAGACCCACTCTGCATGGTCGGCTGTCCCGTGGGTTCCATACGCCGCCGCAATTCGCTGGAAGTCATCATCGAGGACTGGTGCATCGGCTGCGGACAGTGTGCCAATAATTGTCCGTACGGCAATATCAACATGCACCCGTTCGCGGTGGAGACGGACGATCCCACTCACCCGGGAAGGATGATTGCCAGCACCAAGGTGAAGGCCACCTCGTGTGACCTGTGCACGGATCACGCGGAACCCAGTTGCGTATACGCCTGTCCGCACGATGCCGCTCATCGTGTCAACCCGACGGAATTCTTCGGTGGTCTATTGAAACAACCTGCGCCGGCGAAAAGGGAGCAGTGACGCTTGCGCATCGATCACACGCATCGCAGGTGGTTCATCGGCAGCTTAGGGCTGTTGATCCTGGCGTCGCTGGTGTATCTGCCGTATCGCCACAGTTCTCCCCAGGGACCCAGCGGCGGAAGCGTGATTGGGCTCACTTACGGAAGTATCGGCTCGGCCTTCATGTTGTTCGCCGGCCTATTGGGAGCGCGCAAGAAGTTCCCCATCTGGAGGATCGGCAGGGCGCAGACCTGGATGCGCGGCCATCTCTGGCTCGGCACGATCAGCTTTCCTCTTATCTTGTTTCATGCCGGGTTCCGCTTCGGCTTCGGCCTGACCAACGTCCTGATGTGGATCTTCCTGGTGGTCTTTGTCAGCGGAATCCTCGGAGCAGTGCTGCAACACTACATGCCGAGGTTCACCACGGAGCGCATTCCGATGGAGACCATCTATGAGCAGATCGGCCGGGTGCGTGCGCAGCTTGTGGATGAAGCCGAGAGTCTGGTGAAAGAAGCTTCCGCCGCGCTGAATGGCGGCCTGTCGCAAGCATCCATGCAACAGCGGGCGGCCGCCGCAGGTGCGGGGACTGTCGGCGGGCTGACCGTGGCGTCGGGCCTGCAAGCCGACGAGGAAGCGGACACGCAGCTGCGAGAGTTCTTCCAGCGAGAGTTGCGGCGGTTCCTGGAGCAGGGCGGCTCGCGCAAGCTGGCCCTTGCAGACCGCGCCGCTTCCAAGGCCAAGTTCCAGCAGCTCCGTCTGCTCCTGCCGTCGACCCTGCACCCCATCGTCGATGACCTGGAAAATATATGCGAAGAGAAGCGCGAATTAGACCAGCAGGCGCGTTACCACCGCGTTCTGCATGGCTGGCTGCTGGTGCACATCCCGCTTTCGTATGCGTTGCTTTTGCTGGGAGCGATACACGCAGTGGTGGCGTTGCGATACTGAGGCGAAACGATGCCGCGACGAGTCCGTACAACCAAGACACTCGCCAAGCGCATGGACCTGATGTACTTCAGCCATCCGCATCCGTTGCGGCGATGGCGGTTGTATCTGTCCATTCTCGTCCCAGTAGTGGCGGTAGCCTGGTTTAGTTCGCAGCGAGCTTCGGGACAAAAGGTCTACAGCAGTGGGCCGCTATCCGCCTCGCACGCGGTGTTCGGCAAGAAGTGCGAACTGTGTCACGTGACTCAGGGCGGAGTGTTTCGCAAGGAAGTCAGCGATAAGGCCTGCCTCAGCTGTCACGACGCTCCGGGACACCATACTCAGCAAGTGACGTTCACTCCGACTTGCGGGTCCTGCCATCTGGAGCACAAGGGCTCGCCCCGGCTGGCTCACACCAGGGACTCAGCGTGTGCCCAGTGCCACACCGATCTGCGCATCAGGAGCGGCGAGCTGAAGTACTACAAGACAATCCGCGACTTCGATAACCACCATCCAGATTTTGCCGTGCTGCGATCGGGCGCAACCGACCCGGGGACGGTGAAGCTAAACCACTACGCGCATCTGCAGCCAAAATTGGCCGGCCCCAACGGACCGGTGCAACTGACATGCCAGGATTGTCACCGGCCTTTGGGCGCGGAAGGAACGTGGCCGTACGCCATGGGAGAGGTGAGGACGGCTTCCATGCCGACGGGCGAAACTCGCCGGGAAGCAGGTTCCCGAGCGTACATGGCGCCGATCCGCTATGCGACGCAGTGTGCCGCGTGTCATGTCAAGGACCTGCAGTTCGATCCCCGTCTCAACGAAGCCGCTCCGCATGATAAGCCGGAGGTGGTGCAGGCATTTCTAATCAAGAAATACACCGACTACTTTGCGCAGCATCCCAATGCGATGTCGGAGCCACTGCCGAGACCTCTTACTCTGGCTGGCGTGCCAGCTCCATTACCACCACCGCCTAAGACGCGCGAGGAATGGATCAGGTGGCAGGTGGCTTATGCAGACAGGCTGCTCTTCGACAAAGGCTGCAAGCTTTGTCACACCATGATCGAGCACGAGGGTCCAGTGCCCGCTGTCGCAAAATCATCGATTCCCGAGCGCTGGCTGCAGCATGCCGACTTCGAGCACGACGCGCATCGCATGCTGACCTGTACCAGCTGCCATACGCGGAGCCCGCAAAGCCGTCAGACCGCGGACATCCTGCTGCCGGGAATCGCCTCATGCCGCGCTTGTCATAAAGAAGCCGGCCCGGAACACGATGCGGCCGACGGACGCTGCTCCGAATGTCATCAGTATCACGATTGGCGCAAGGAGCAGTTTCCCAAGAACCACCTGACGATTCAGCAAATGAGCAGCTCGGCAGCAGGAGTGCCGTAGATGATCCTGCCGATTTCGTACATCACTGCGTGGGATTGCGCGGGAACTTTATGTAGGGCAGCCGGACGTTGTCGATCACGATCTGGTCGGCGCGAATTGCGGTCGGTGCTTCGAAGCCGTGCCCGGAGTCGGAAGGATCCGACAGCGTTTCGAGCGCAGTGCCGGCAGCGGTAACGAAATCGTCCTGGTCGACACCATCTCCGCTGACCCCAAGTCCGCCGACCAGCTTGCCGCCGCGGTATAGCGGCGCGCTTCCGGGGAAGAAGACAATCCCATTCTGATTGGGATTTTTCGGCTGCGTGCCCTGGGTGCACGCATTGGCTGTGTCGCTTACATACAGATTGAAGAACGGGCCGGCCTCGCTGTTGTCGATGCCCGGAGGGAACAACGGCTGAGCTCCAAAGCCGATGGTTCGATTCGTTACGGCCGTGCCAGATGGAATTCCAGGCAGATCCGTAGAACCTGGCAGGCTGTCCGCATAAGCACCCGGCAGCCCTGGCAGACTACTGAAGTAGACAACGTTTCTCGCCTTGGCTACGGCTACATCGATGCTGAACACGGTCGCGTCGGGCATACGATACAAGGCCAGCAGACCTCCATCAAGATCGGAAACGGCGATCATCATTCTCGCCCGGGAGCCGATCGGCAAGCGAATGACAGCGCGAGTAATCTCGGCAGTTGACACAGCCTGCGTGACGATGGAAGTTACGTCCGCCTTGGTGAGCCCACTATAGGAGCTGGCAAGCGGACCGACCAGATATCCATCTGGAGGAGAACCCGGACTGGCCACTGGACCCTGGGAGTAAGTGCCGGTGAAAGGACCGGAGGTCACACCATCAGGCGCGGTCGTCTGGTTCACAAATGGCAAAGCGATGCCGTTGATCACCACAACCCCCGGCGCCGCGGGATTAGCGCCGAATCCTGCTCCCACTGCACCTGAGTACGCAGCATATTCGGCGACATCGGGCGAAGCGGCGACAACTCCTACGCCGCCAATGAGCGTCCCGTTCGCAAACAGGGGCACACCGCCGGGATTCACTGCGTTGGGATCGCTGTCATCGATATTCGCTTTTCCCGTGATAATGCCGAGTCCAGGCGCACTCCCGTCGATCAGGGTTGCAGGTGGAATCGCCTGACCCGGAAGGTAAGTCGTGTTGAACGGGCAGCCGCGATTTGTATTTTCAATTCCGTAGAGAGGAGCATTTTGAGCGCCGTTCACACCGGGAGGAAAATGTATTCCGCTGATGTAACGCACTGTACGTGACGAGAGCGGTGCCTGATCGTTGCTGAAGAAAGCCGCCGTTCGCGCCAGGGCTACTGCCAGGTTGTCAGCATCCGGCGTTGTCCCGAAGTTGCCGGTGCCGGTGGCCGGCGCTCCGCGGGTATTGAAGACCCCCAGAATATTGCCGAGCCGATCGGTCACGGCAACCACGATCGGAACATTAACGGCTTGAACAGCCGCATGCACTACAGCATCCACGTTCGCCGCCGTAAGAGTTGGCGGAGCCGCTGGGGCAGACGGGGGATCACTGCCTGCACCGCCGCTGGAAGAGCTTCCCCCGCCGCCGCAGGACAGTAGCACCAGCGATACACAGGTGTAGAGCATCGCCAGACAGCAAGACTGCGCTAGGCGCTTGTTATGAAACATTTTGTAACTCACGCCGATCAATTGAACCGCAGGAACTAGCGTTCCGGATGATTCACCTGCTATAGCAAATGCCGCATCGGGGGCCCCACTGCTTGCTTGCACTTCTTGTACTGCGCGAAATGCCCCGGAGTAGAGCCCCAAGGTGTGATTGGTAGCGCCGTCATTATGACGATATTTGAGGCGAAGTCAAGGAATGCTTGCTACCGGCCCGGCGCTGTGATAACACATACCCTCATCGATACACGGGAATAGGCAACATCCGTACTTCTGGCGGTGAGGATGCGATCTGCAAGGGCCTCGCTGTTTTGGAAGTTGTGGTTCGCCACCAATGCGTTCGCATGTACGCTTGCCGTGGCGATGGATACGCCTGCCCAGCAGGGTCCTCCGGCTTTCTCCAGTAGTTCTTCCGTTCTCATGTTGCAGCGAATCCCCGGTCATGCGCCGAACACCTCCGCTTCGGTGCAAGGCGTGGTGCGTGACGAGACCGGCCGCCCCGTTCCTGGCGTGACCATCACCGCCAACCGTGCTGGCGTCGTAAGCCGCTGCGTCATGAGTAATAGTGAGGGTATCTTCCGCCTGCTCGATCTGCCGTTGGGGACTTATCAATTCCAGGCGGCCAGGGACGGATTCTCCCCAGAGGCCCTCTCCGGAGTTCAGCTAACTGGCGGCGAACTCTTGACGCTGGAAGTGAGCTTGCAGGCGTCCGGCGCGGCGACGCCCTCATACAAATTAGCGATGGGACTGCCCGGCACCAGCGGAACAGAGATGTCAGAACCGCCGCTGATTTCGTCCTATCCCACACCGATAACCACGTTGAAGCCCCCGACGCCGTGGCCGCTGGCCGCTATTCCCGCTGAAGTGCCACCCGATTCCGAGAACTTCGCGAAGACCTCCGATCGCTGGGATGTAACCATGCCGCCCTGGAACCGCTATGGCAAGCCGGGTGAGTTTCCTTATGTAAAGTCGTACTGGTACGACCCTTTCAATCGCAACAAGATGAAAGGCGACCAGCCAATCTTCGGCCAGAGCTGGTTCTTCAACTTCACGGGCACCAGTCTCTCGGGCATCGATGTGCGCCGGCTCCCGGTTCCCAGCGGTGTCTCCGCCGAGCAGCCCAATAGCGAAGGCTTCTTCGGCAAAGGTGAGCAGTTCTTCGCCTCGCAAAGTTTTCTGTTGTCCTTCGACCTGTTTCAAGGCGACACGAGTTTTCGACCGGTCGACTTCCGCATCCGCATTACGCCTGAGATCAACCTGAATTTCCTGCAAACTCGCGAGCGCGGACTCGTGAACGTGGATCCTACGAAAGGTATTGATCGCTTTGACACGCACGCCGGCATGCAAGAAGCGTTCGTTGAAGCGAAGATTCACGATCTGAGCCCGAACTTCGATTTCGTCTCGATCCGTGCCGGCATACAGCAATTCAACAGCGATTTTCGCGGCTTCATTTTTTCCGAGCAGCAGCCCGGAATTCGCATCTTCGGCAACCTGGGTTCCAACCGCTTCAACTACAACCTGGCTTACTTTTACTTCCTCGAAAAAGACACCAACAGCGGCCTGAATACCTTCAACCAGCGGCACCAGCAGGTTTACATCAGCAATCTTTATATCCAGGATTTCTTCGCCAAGGGATACACCACGGAATTCAGTTTCCTCTACAACCGTGACGATCCCAGCCTGCACTACGACGAGAACGGCTTTCTGGTGCGGCCTGCCCCGATCGGCGACGTGGTCAATGGCGGCGTTATCGAACACGGTATCCGCGCTTACTATCTCGGATGGACCGGCAATGGACACATCAAGCGCCTGAACATCAATCATGCGTTCTATCAGGCATTAGGGCACGATACCTTTAATCCGATCGCCGGGCGTCCCGTCAACATCGACGCGCAAATGGCAGCGGTGGAATTGTCAGTGGACAAGGATTGGGTAAGGTATTACACCTCGTTTTTCTATGCCTCGGGCGATTCCAGCTACAAGTTCGGCAGTCAACGCAGCGGCACAGCGCATGGCTTCGACACCATTGTGGACGACACGAATTTCGCGGGAGGCGCTTTCAGCTTCTTTGACCAGCAAGGAATCATGCTGACCAGCACGGGCGTTAACCTGACCGGCCCCGGCAGCCTGTTGCCCAGCCTGCGAAGCAACAAGGAGGAAGGGCAGGCGAACTTCGTCAATCCGGGAATCTACATCTTCAATGCCGGAGCGGAGTTCAACCTGACGACTAACTTGCGCGCCTTCGCCAATGCCAGCTATCTGCGATTCGATCGCACGGAGCCGCTGGAAATTCTGCTGTTCCAGTCTCCGATTCGACACAGTATTGGCGAAGATGTCGGTTTCGGAGTCAAGTATCGGCCCAAGCTGAACGAGAACATTGTGGTAACGGGTGGAACCGCGGCGCTGTTCCCGGGAGCCGGGCTACAGAATATCTACAACAGCAAGGTGCTGCTCTCCGGCTTTGGGAGCCTGGCGTTGACGTTCTGATCACTCGATAATGCGGCCTTATTCACCATTTCGCTTTGTACGAGTCGCTGCGCTGACGGCTTGTGCGGTCGTGTGGTTGGTGGCCATTGGCCCCGCATTCCGCATAGCCTCGTCGGCCGCTGCGCCCGCAACCTGCCAGGCACAGTCTGCCTCCAGCCAGCAGGCAACTTCGGAGATCCTGCTCAAGCAATCGCCTGAACAGGTCAATCAGAAGTCCGATGGCTGCGTAAGCTGCCACACCGCGACCGATAGTCCCACCATGCATACCACGGGCACGGTACGGCTAGGATGTACCGATTGTCACGGCGGTAACGCGCAGCGTCTTTCTCGCGGCTGGCGCAGCCACGTCTGGTCCGGAGTACCTGGCATTGACCCGGCAGGCACATCCTCAGCCGCGGATACTGGAGAATGCGTGGAACTCCGCCAATCCGGTGCGCGCCTACACCAAATGGCTGAAGGAAGATCCCGACTACATCAAGTTCGTAAATCCCGGGCGATCTGCGGGTGGCGGAAGAAACCTGCGGCCGTTCCGGCTGTCACACAGCCGAAGTACAGCGTGTCCGCACCAGCATGATGACGCACGGCGCCATGCTCTGGGGAGCCGCTCTCTACAACAACGGAGCCTTCCCACTCAAAGATCCGCATTTCGGCGAAAGCTACAGCCGCGATGGAACGCCGCAGACCCTGCTGGACCTATCCGCCGCCGACCGCGGAGGAAACCGAAAAGAAGGGCGTGCTGCCTTCGCTAGAGCCGCTGCAACGCTGGGAGGTCTCCCAGCCAGGAAACGTTCTGCGGGTCTTCGAGCGCGGTGGCGGAAAGAAGCCTGAAACCGGCAATCCCCTGCTCGACGAAGATCCCGGACGTCCGGACGTGAAGCTCGGTCCGCGCGGCTTCGGAACCATCCTGCGCACCGACCCAACTTTCCTGGGCCTGCAGAAGACGCGCCTGCTCGATCCGATGCTTTCGTTTCCCGGCACCAACGATCAGCCGGGCGACTACCGTGCCAGCGGATGCAGTGCCTGTCACGTGATCTATGCCAATGATCGTTCCAAAGAGCATTCCGCGGACTACGCTCAGTACGGCGACATGGGACACACGGCCACGCTGGATCCGACAATTACGAAGAACCAGCCTGGCCATCCTATCCGGCACGAGTTCACCCGCGCGATTCCGTCCAGCCAGTGCATGGTATGCCACGTTCATCCCGGAACGAACATGGTCACGACCTACTTCGGTTACACCTGGTGGGACAACGAAATCGACGGCGACAAGATGTATCCAGCCAAGCAACGCCATCCCAGCGCCGCCGAGCAGCAGCAGATCCAGAGCAGAAATCCGGAGCGCACTGCGATCCGCGGCTTGTGGTCCAACGTAGATTTCCTGGCGCAGACGGGCACGCCGGCGTTCAACAAGACTCTGAAGAACACGCAGTTCGCCGACTTCCACAGCCACGGCTGGGTCTATCGCGCCGTCTACAAGCACAACCGCAAGGGCCAGTTACTCGATGCCGAAGGCAATGTCGTCGCCTTCGATGATCCCGAGAAGTTCGGCAAAGCCGTTCATCTGAAGGACATTCACCTCGAGAAGGGAATGCACTGCATCGACTGCCACTTTGTCCAGGACGCTCACGGCAACGGCAAACTGTACGGCGAATCGCGAAATGCTATCGAGGTGGATTGCGTAGACTGTCACGGGACCATTGAGCAGCGGGCGGCGCTGACGACGTCGGGTACTGCCGCTCCTGCCGGAGGAACGAACCTGGAGTTACTGCGGACGCCGTGGGGAGAGCGGCGCTTCTACTGGAAAGACGGCTCTCTATTCCAGCGGTCGATGCTGGAGAAGGACCAGCGGTGGGAGGTGGTACAGGTACTGGACTCGATCACGCCCGGCAACTCGCACTACAACCAAAAATCCCTCCTGGCCAAGACCATCCAGAAAGACGGCAGCACCTGGGGCGACGCTCGCGTGCAGCCCACAAACCTGGCACATGAGAACAGCCGCATGACCTGTTATGCGTGCCATAGCTCATGGGCGCCCACCTGCTACGGATGTCATCTTTCCATGACCGCCAATCAGCGCATGCCCATGCTGCACAACGAAGGCACCCTGACGCGCAACTGGACGTCGTACAACTTCCAGGTGCTGCGCGACGATGTATACAGCCTGGGCATCGACGGCACGGTCACGGGACATCGAGTCGCCCCGGTGCGGTCTGCCTGCGCCATTCTGGTGAGTTCGCAGAATGCTGATCGCGACTGGATTTATTACCAGCAGCAGACCATTTCAGCAGAGGGCTTCAGCGGGCAGGCCTTCAGCACGTTCGTCCCGCATACGGTCAGGGCTAAGGAAACAAAAGGCTGCACCGATTGCCACGTTGCGCGCAGCGGCGATAACAACGCGTGGATGTCGCAGCTGCTCTTGCTTGGGACCAACCTGATGAACTTCATGGGGCGATATATCTACGTCGCCACCGGAAGCAAGGGTTACGAGATCGTCGCCGTAACCGAGCACGACGAACCTCCCGCCGTCATCGGCAGCGACCTGCAGAAGCTCGCCTATCCCGAGGACTACAACCGGCACGAAAACAACCAGCGTGAACTCAAGGAGACCTACGGGCACGCGGGGAGCGAGGTTCTGGACGTACAGGCCCGTGGCGAGTACCTCTACACGGCCATGGGCAAGGGCGGATTCCGAATCTATGACATCGCCAATATCGACGATAAGGACATATCGCAACGAACCATAACCGCCCCCGTATCCCCATTGGGCCAGCGATTCTATCTGCCGACGAAGTATGCAACGGCAGTCGCCACGCCGACGACGCTGGGTGTCGATCCGCTGCGCACCCACCAGCCGCAAAATGAAGAGCAAACGATCAACCTGCTCTATGGCTTCCTTTATGTAGCCGATCGTGAGGAAGGGCTGATCGTAGTCGGCGATCCCAATCTAAAAGGCAGGAGCCCGGGCGTGGGCACCTTGCTCGACGGTGATCCCGACCAACAACTTCCTCAAGCGCGCCGTGACCTTCAATCCCAACGGAGCGCTTAAGGGCGCCCGCCGCATCACCATTGCCGGCACCTATGCCTACGTTCTTTGCGACCGCGGGTTGGTGGTCGTGGACCTGAGCAATCCGCTGCAGCCTCGCATCAGCGCCGAAATCGGCGCGCCGTTCCTCAACGACCCACGCGGGCTGGCGGTGCAGTTCCGTTACGCATTCGTGGTCGATCGCGAAGGGCTTAAGGTTCTCGACATCACCCACCTCGACCATCCTGTGCCGGTCGCGGGGGCGCTGGTGCCCATCGAAGATGCTCGCAACATCTACGTCGCCCGTACCTATGCTTATGTCTCAGCTGGTAAGCAGGGCGTGGTGATCGTTGATGTGGAACATCCCGAGCAGCCCAGGCCCGATCAGGTTTTCAATGCGGACGGTGTGATGAATGACGTCAACGATCTGAAGATCGGCATGGTCTCGGCGGGAGTGTTCGCTTACGTTGCCGACGGGAAGAATGGCTTGCGGGTCCTGCAATTGTTATCGCCGATGGATGACCCTTCGTTTTCGGGCTTCGCTGCACGGCCCATGCCCAGGCTCATCGCCAGCCGTCGCACAGCGGGCCCGGCTCTGGCTATTTCCAAGGGTATCGATCGCGACCGGGCGGTAGATGAAAGTGGAAATCAATTGTCCGTGTTCGGGCGTCGTGGCGCGCGGCCGTTCAATCTTCAGGAAATGCAGAAACTGTATCTACGCGATGGAAAGCTTTACACGGTAACCGAGGAGCCTCCGTCCCCTCCCGTGTCCGGGCCAGAACCGCAAAGGGCGTCGACAGAACACGACCCTGGGACGAAATAAGAGCGTATTTAAGGAGAGCGCGATCCGACCTAGAACGGTTGGTTGGAAGATGTCGATGCACCGGACAGACGTAGACGAGAAATCCGCCAGAAAATTTGCGGAATCGTTGCTGGCACTCGCAAATGATGTCCACATCCTGTGAAAGAAATGCCGAGTTCTTCAATGGCAACTAGCCGGTTGCTGGTGATACTTTTGGGGATACTCCGTTCCGGGATTCTGTACATCCGAATGCATCACTATGCAAAGATCGAATCGCTATTAACCCACTTAATTTTAGGTATCTACGGTGAGTCACACAGCACCATACAGCTCTGTGCAAAACAGCCAAAATCGGACTCAAATCCGGCGACCTTCGGGTCATGGGCATTCGCCCCCCCTCGCGGCACCATGCATCATAACGACTGATCCCCGCTATCGGTCCTGTTGCACCGGAGTGGCGATCGGGCCAAACTGGTTACGGCAGTCGTTTTCCAGCGTAATCGTATTCCCCTCGATCGACACAACCGCCAGCGGTGCGTAATAGTGATTGATGCCGTGCGGCGGCAAAGCCACTGGCACGGGATTTCCCTGAGAATCCGTTTCAGGGTTGCCATGAATGTCCGTCACCTTGGGCCATTCGACGTCGCCGGTAGCGGTTCTTGCCGGGATCAGCCAATAGTCCCCGGTCAGGTACTGGTTCAGCGGCGGGTTCGACGTTGCAGCCGGATCTGCGGGCTGAAACCGGATCTGAATTCCGTCTTCGAGTGTCAGCCAGACACCTTCCTGCACGAACGCAGCGTTGTCGGTGTCGAGGGTTAAGCCGCCCTCGTCGGGATCGCCGTTGGTCTGGTCCCAGCGGCGCAGCAGCGGGTGCAGGGTTTCGTCGCCGCCGATGGTTGAGTCGGGAGTTCCACCCAGCATCACCGCCAAACTCGTGGAATCGACGGACTGCACCGGCAGCAGAGTCCCCGGCTGGTTGAGCAAGACCGAGCGATCATCCTGCACCTCGACCAGATTGCCTTCGCTCAAGCCGAAACGATCGTCGCGTCCCAGACTTTCTACCATGACTTTGGCAGTTCCACCGCCGCCGGAGATGGGGTAGATCACGGACCCGTTCTCGCGCGACCACTTAAAGGTCGCCGACTTGCCTGGCGTCGTTCCCGCCGCTCCACCGCGATTGATTTCGACCCGGTAGAGCTGGTTCTCCGGCCCGGTGTAGCTGGAGCTGGGATTGATGATGCACGGAGTGGTGGAAGGCGAAGCTTGCTTGGCCATGGCCTGCAGCCAGCCGCGCGGTGCAGGCACCGGCGGAGCAAAACAGTCCTGGTTGTTCTGGTTGTCGGGCTGCTGCCACTTTACTTGCCACACCAGCTTGATGCGCGCGGTGGTGTCGGGTCCTCCCAAGGCGACCTCGCGAATGCTATCGTCCTCCGCGTAGGTGATGGCCCGTTCCCAAACATCCAGATAAATCTGCACCACGCCCGAGCTGGGTAACGGGGGCGGACTCACGGCTCCCGGCTGATTGGAAAAAACGTAGTCGGGCTGGTGTAGATAGGTGATCAGCCGTCGCAGCCGGGGAAGGATGAACTTGCTGAGGTCTGGCGCATTCTGGAACGTGACCTGGTTCTGCCCTTTGTTGGGGCTGGTGATCTGCACGGGGACCGGGGCAGGAGCGGCCGGCGAGGACGCCGCGTCAAACACTTCGTAATAGGGGATGGTTGTCTGCTCGAAATCCGAATTCCAGTTCATCACCTGGTACACGTTTGCCGCGGTGGTCGGCACAAATGCGATAGGAATGAAGTCCGCCTCGCAGAGCAGGCCATCGACGTAATAGTGTCCGAAGCCGATCTGGAAGTCTGGCTGGTTGGGCGCAGGGGACAAGTCGAGGATGCCGAATCCGAGATTGTCGCCGGGGCCGCCGGCAGGACCGATGATGTCGGCTGCCAGGGTTCGCACATAACGCAGCAGGATGGATGCCTGCTCATTCATGTCGGCGTCGAGTTGAACTCGGCCTTGCTGCGTGAGCACGCGCGAGAAGTGCTTCAAGGGGAAAAAGGTGTCGCGGGTTAGATCGGCCTTCATGTCGTCCTCCCTAGCTGGCGTAAATGATTCCGGTCGTCATGCCCGCCGGAGTGTATTCGCCCAGACGAGCCCGCAGATTGGCGGCGCGCTGGGGTTGATAGAGATCGTGAAACGCGCCCATCTCCGACTGGTCATCCGCTCCGGCGCTGATCTCCGGAGCACACTGGTCGGACAACTGGCAGTAGGTTGGCGCGCCGTAACGCGTGCTGTTGAACTCAGGTTCGACCCGCGAGCGCTCCTGCTGGAGCAGCGCGGCTCGCTGGGCATTGCTGAGATTGTCCTGCGTGGCTTGCGCCAGAACCGCGCGTTCCACCAGGTCGGGCTGGCATTCATAGCGTTTGCAGGTGCGCGAGCCCGGCGTGATATAGCAGAAACGCATGCATCCCTGCTGGCGGCGGCAATCCTGGATCACTCCCATGAAAATGCAGTTTTCCGCGAGATCGATGGCGTGGGTCTGCACCTGGCCGAAAACCGTACAGCGGCGAATGTCGAGGATCGAGAAGGCGCAAAGTTTTTCTGGCGCGCCTAATGCGATCGCGCTGGGACTGGTGGCGTCCAGAATGCTATCGCTGACATAAATGTGGCAGGGATCTTCGCGGACCTCATCGCGATTCACCTGGATCGCGCCCAGAATGCTGTGTTCGATGCGCACACAGTTGGGCGCATCGTTAAGTTCGAGGCTGGGTTCGGTGGGACGCTGCGGCTCGCAATTGCAGTCGATCCCCCAGCCCGGAACCAGGGTGCAGTGGCGAATCGTGACCCCGCCAACTTCGCCCTGTACCTGGACCCCGCGCCCGGTAACCACGATGCCGTCGAGCGTGAACCAGTTGGTCGGCTCGGCACCGGGCGCATCGTCGGACGCGACGCCGGTCACACTAAGACTGTCGGACGCCGTGGTCTGCCAGTTCAGCAGCCGTATCACCGGTCGCTTGTTGTTGGCGGCACGCAGTTGCAGAGTCTGTCCGGCCTTCAGGGTGATGTTGATAGGCTCAACATAGGCTCCGCTGTCGGTGATTTCGATGACCGCATTGGCGGGACTGTCCGTCTG
This sequence comes from uncultured Acidobacteriaceae bacterium, assembly GCA_963698845.1. Taxonomy (GTDB): domain Bacteria; phylum Acidobacteriota; class Terriglobia; order Terriglobales; family Acidobacteriaceae; genus Bog-257. Next base: position 371,311 of record CAVOSH010000001.1, on the reverse strand, counting down.
CCAGCGAGTCAGCGCGTCATTAATCCGTGTGAATTTTTCCTCTGCTCCGACGAGGTAGAGGTTGTGGGCCGCAGGCTGCGACAGGGTGCGCTGATATTCGCCGCCGCCCATGTCCGCACTGAATGCATAGTTGTAGCTGACCCACACGCCCGGTACGCGCTTTTGGGTAGGCGGAAAAGCGATGCGGCCCAGCAGCGGATCGACTGCCACCGTCCCCGGCAGTGGACGGTAGGTCCAGTCCGTAAGGTCGGCAACCACGATGGCTGACGGGTCGATGGGCGTGAGCGGCGGCGGGCCGGTAAAGATCTCGAAGCTCTTGCCTGGTCCGTAGTAATAGGGAATGCCGCTCACTGTCTTCTCGCCCGCCTCGCTGATTTCGAAGCTCTGCAGCAGTCGGCGGGTGATCGGGGTGGGCAGGTTCAATCGTCCCGGAGTATGTGCCGTCGTGCTCTGCGGCCGGTTGTAGAGCTGTGTGTCATTGCCCAGCACGCTGAACACGAAACAATTCGGGCTCTCTTCTTCTTCGCAGTAAGCCGGAGCTTGCGTCACGGAATAGGTTTTCAGGCGCCAGACAAACATTCCCACCGAAGCAATGTTGTAGAACTCGGGAAAATGCCGCGACCCGATGCAGCGGACATCCGCAACGTGCGCGCTTTCGTCGAAGGCGTTGTTCAGATCGTCGAGAGCGTCGCCATCGCGCAGGTCCGCGGTGCAGCCTCGGTGCAGGCGCAGGTAGTTGAGGTTCTGGGTGAAGCTGAGCCTGCGATAGAACTCCACGGCGCGCGCCGGCCATCCCGCAACTGCATTGGCCAGGTCTTCCAGTACCGCAACCGTTCCCTTACGCCGGCGAAAGCGCACGGTGTTGGCAACGTCGCTGCGCGGAATCAGAATTCGCTCGCGCACTTGCGCTCGCCGTCTCACAGCGCTGGGATCACCGCTGTCATACAGTGGGGTATATCCCACAAGGTCGCCAATGTAGGGAACTACCCAGTCCTGGCAGGTTTCGATAAACCAGTTGTCATACAGCTGAGCGATGTCAGCATCCACAACGTTCACCTGCTCGGCGATCACCTGCAGCAACGCGCGCAAAGGATAGCCGCGGTCGGCATCGCGCATGCGATACACCGCCGGGAGCAGGTCATACAGCCGATCGGGATTGCCGCCGTTCATGTCGTGATCTCCGTCAGGATCAGGGTGTCGGGAATGTCGGGCGTCAGGATCACCAACTCAGCCGGCTGGATCCGTTGCGTGGGATCGGTGGCCGTCGGATCCACGTACGCCAATTCCGCTTGCACAAAGCTGTTGGGCTCATTGCTGCTGAAGGTGCTTGCCAAGTTCGCCAGTTCCGCCGCGGTCACCGACTCGGCGACAGAATCGAAGACCCGCATGTCGACGTATTGCACGCCGGCAACGGCCTGCATGGCGCTCACCGCCTCGCTGAGGAACGCGGTCTGGCCGAGATCGCGGTTGTCGAAGCTGTACAACGCGAGCAGCGTGGTGCGCAGGTTCGCGGCCACCGACTCCCAGGCGTAAGCCGGCTGAATCTTTACCCCGGCGCTGATGACCAGGAGCCTGAGCCGCCGGAGCGCGACCTGCACCGGCTGATGCGGATCGCCGGCATTCGCCAGTGCCTGAATGAGCGCCTGGTAGAGGTCGGTGGTGGGATCGATGGGGACGTCGTCCTTCCCGGCGATGGTCAGGTGTACTACCAGCTTGCGGCCATCGGTCAGGCGCCGCGAACTGGCTTTTCCGATGCCGGCAAACTTGCGCGCGAAGTCCGCATAGTCCTGGACAGAAACCAGCCGATCCAGCGCGATAAGCCCGATGGGAATATTGCGCCGTGCCTGATCGCGAGTGTCGGCATCGGCTCCGCCGGCGGCCGGCAATGGATTGATGACGCTCTTGACGCCGAGCGGCTGGGTAGCGAGCTGGCTGATCTGCTGCGCCTCAACGTTTCCTACCTGGCCGGTTCCACTGCGATAGACGGCCTTCACATTCGCCGTGCCACTGGGAACGCGCAATCCGTGTTCTCCGTCGCCGGTGGTCACGCTGGTGATGGCGTTGTCGTCGGTGTCGGTGACATAGACGCGATCGGAAGGCCCGGCAACGAAGAGGTTGTCGGCTTCCTGCCATTCGATTTCATTCACGGTAACGGCCAGCGTGCTCACAGCGCCGCTGGGAGTAGGAGCCGGAAGATAAGTCAGCGGCGACTGATGAAGCTGGAAGCTCTGCAGCGGCTGACTGGCATCGCCATCGCCCAGCACCTCGCCTTGGGTCTGGCCATGGGTGGCCTTCACGACGTTGCCGTAGATAGTGACTGTGTCCGCGTCGTAGCTATAGGCGAGAATGTTGGCCAGAACCAGGTTGGTGTGCAGCGTGTCTGTACCGCTGGCGAAATTACTGATGCGCCAGGCATAAATTGGAAATTCGTCGCTTGTGCTCGCAGGATCAAAGCGGCTGGGATCGATGATGCCGCCGGGAAAAGGCTGATTGTTGTTTGCCGGATCAAGTAACAGTCCGGCAAATGCGCTGAAGGTGCCGTTTCGCTCGTCCGGAGTCGGAATGTAAGCGTTGGCGTACACGCCCGGCGCCAGTTGCACCGGGCTGCAAATTTGCTGGCTGCCGTCGCCCACATTCGGCAAAGGAAAATTCTGGAGAAATTGCAGGAAGCCGGGTGCGGGATGCCCCACGACCAGCAGGTCGCCGGCGGAATTGGGGCCGGCGATGGCGTAGATGCTGTCGAACGGAATGCCTTGCACGTTGAGTGGCATGCAGGATTGCTTGCCGGCGCCTTGCGTCACCTGCGAGATCATTACCAGCTCGTTGCCGATGACACCCGTCGCGTTGGTTGTTCCGCCGGAGTCCGTGATATCCGTGCGCTCGCCGGAAACGATGATCCAGCGGCCCGACTCCAGACCGTCGTAGAGACTGTCGAGCTCAATCGTGCTGCCCTCGACATCGCGGTCCAGCGGCTCTTCCGCCAGTTCAAGTTCTTCCGGCTGGGCGTAGACCGTGGTCTGGCGGATCGCCTGAAAGTCGTCGCCGGGCGGGGTGTTCGATGGCGTGCCCGTCTCGGTAAACCAAAACACCCGCTCATTCGGATCGGCCGGCGAGAGCAAATTGATATTGGTGGTCTTACCGGACATGCCATAGTCGCCACGGCTGGTTACTGCGGGGGCGCCGGCTTTGGCGAAGAAAGTGTTGGGGGTGGTAAGCGTGGTTTGCGCAGTCTGCACCACGATCCAACTATTGGGCAGGACCTTGTCGTAACCGGCGTCCATGGAGATCGCAGAAGGCGATTCATGCCAAACACCGGCGGCATCTAAGACCGGCCAATCCAAGACGCTGGTCACAGCTCCAGCCGGCGAGAACTGGATTTGCATGGGCGCGTTATTGCCGAACAGCCCCGCCTTCACCCGCATCGCGTAAACCTGAATGGGCGTGGACGGCGCTTCGACACTCCCCCATGCCTTGTACAGAGTCGGCGCGATCCGCGGACGAAATGTAGCGAGCAGGCGCGGCGCCGTGTCCGACTGCGGGGCAAAAACCTGCCGCACATTTCGCGCCAGGCGGAAGCTGTTGGCCGGCTGCAACGATGGCGGAAGCGCCAGCCGGTCGACGATGTTGAACAGACTTCCGAGCGCGGCGGGGACCAGCGCGCCCAGGTTGCCGATCGTTACTCCGCCCCCTCCACCTTCTCCGTCATCCCGGTTGGGGAGCTCTACCAGCAGCGATCCGAGGGTCTGGTTCACCTCGGCAATCCACGGCTCCAGCCGCGTGAAGCCGCGCCGCACCGCGGTGTCGTGCTTGTCCTCAACTTCCGGAATGACGGGAACGATCAGGTTCGCAATGTCGCTGGTCGAGGTGTTCGGATTAGCCGCTAACGCAGTGGCGTCAGCGATGAGCTGCTGCAGCAGTGCTGCAACCTGCATCGCAAGATCACCGCCGTTGAACAGAATGGTCGCGTCAGTAATAAACGGTTCGAGTGCCGCCTGCAAGGCTGCCACGGCGCGGCCCGCCGGACCACCCGTCGACCCGCTGGCATTCAGCGTGAACGGCGGTTCCACCAGCGTGACCTCAGTGCGTTGCTGGTCGGCCTCGGCGTTCACCGACTCCACCATGCGGAGCCCCTGCTCGCCACCGCCATCCCCAGAGACAATCAGCAACGCGTCCCCGGTTTTCAGGTTGGTCGAGATGCCCTTGAAGTACAGAGTGTCCCGCGTAGTCGCATCGGTGCCCTGGTCGATGGTGACCATCTGGCCTTGGGGATTGGTGGCCAGCGTGATGACCTGAGGACGCGTCAGCCTGGGCCCAATGTCGTTCCAGACATCGCGCGCGGGAAGATCGACGTAGGTTTCGAAAGGCTGCGGCTTGTCGCCTGACCCGATGGGCACGCTCTGTGCGCGGGTTCCGGCGGGGATAATACCGTCAAATCCAGCGCTGACGGTGAAACCGAGATACACGCTGGAGGAAACTCCCGGACGCAGGCGGTATCCCACCAGCCTTGCCAGCTCCAGAATCGATCTGCGTTCCACCGCGGTGCGCAGGTAGCCTTCATTCGCAATCCGCTCCTGGTAAAACGTGAGCACATCGGCTACCGTCGCCCACGCATCCAGCAAGGCAATCGAGGGGTCGCTCAGTTCGCGCGTGCTCAACCCGGCGCTAACCTTTGTCAGCGTTCCCGCCTTCCACACCAATCCGCTCAAGGGAAAGACTCGCTGCAGGTTTCCGCTGCCATCGGGCACTGGCACATCGAGGTACACGCTGGAGATACGCGCCAGCATGGTCTCGAAGAATGTGGCGTAGGTTCCCGCGCGGTAGTTAAGCGCTGGTAGACCCGGCCGATTCTGTTCCGGCTGCGGCGTGACCACTTCGATGCCGGTGCAGCATCCACAAGCCTGCTTCATCGCCCACCTCGCACGTCCAGCACGAGCACACCATGCTCGGGGTTATTGGGATCATTGTCGAGCTGCGCAATTTCGAAGGGGCCGAGCGACAGCAGCGAATTCGGCGGCAACTCCTCGCCCGGCTCGTCACCCGATACCGGCTCGCTGGCCTCAAAGCGTTCCAGCTCCGTGACCATCGCGTTCTGCACGCCGGAAATCGCCTGGACCGTGGCGATCAGCTGGCTCACGGACACGCCATCGCCGAAGCTCAAATTGTCAGGATGGAAGAACCCCAGCGTGCCGTCGGCCAGCACGCGATTGCTGAGGGCGTCGAGCACCGCAGCTTCTACGTGGCCGCGCAAGTAGTTGGGCAGCACGCAAACCGAGACGCTAACCTTGATCGGAACATACTGGGCGGGGCTGACCATCAGGTCGCATCCCATGCGGCGGAAGGGCGAGAGGAACAACGTCAACTCGTCGAGAAGCTCGCGGGGAGCGGTTTCCGAGCCGACGGGATCGACTGCGACCAGCGCCGTGTACCAGCTGCCCGTCCAGCGCAGATCGCCCTTGGCCGCCTGCAAACGAGTGAACGTTGCGGTGCAGACAGCAGGATCTTCCGCCTCAAGAGCAGCCCGTGCCTCCAGGCGACGCTGGTTGTCGGCCGCGATGCTGCCGTAATCAGCGGCGGTGATCGCCCGCTCAAGCTGGCTCTGAAAAGCGTACGGCGCGAACAGCTTAACGTCTTCGATCGGCTCCGGGTCCGTCCCGCCGCTGCCGGCCAGCGGATTACGCGGGCGAAGATCGACGCCGCTGAGCTTCTCGCTGCGGAGCACGATGTAGCCGATCGACTCGGCGCCCACATTGCCGGAGACGCCGTTGCCCACGCGATAGTTCGCGCGGAACAGCCTGCCGGCGTCAGGCAAATATCCACAAACGCCGTCGCCAAAACGGAGGTGGCCCATGCCGTCGTTGTCTTCTTCAACGACGAACTGGCGATCGCTGGCGCCGCTTGCCAGCAGATCGCGGGCGGCCGACCAGCTTTCGAATACAGCCGTTAAGTCGGTGACCAGAGCGGCAGCGACAGCGGGGTCTAATGGTGAAGAACCGTCCCACGCGGCCAGTGCCTGCTGCGTTGCCGAACTCAACAGCGCCAACAGAAATTGCACGTTCGCCGTCGCCGCACTGTGCAGGCTCTTGGCCAGGCCGAGCGGGTTGGCCAGATCGTCGAAGGTAAATAAAGGAGGAATCGTGCAGGGCGGTGGAGGCTGCGTCGGATCCGGAAGCGCTGCACAATCCGGCGCCGCCGGGATGCTGGTCAGCGAAACTTGCGGCAGCGCCTGGCGTGGGTCTTGCAGGATGAAGTCGGACGCCGAGCACGCTGGCGGCAGGGGCTCGCTGCAGGTCAGCGGCTGCTGGCTGAGCACTGGCCGAAACCATCCCGGCGTTACCGTGGTGCTTGCCGGCTCGCAACACTTCGGGCATTGTGCCGAGGAAGAATCGGTTGGTACCGTGCCAGCGATCTCGACGGTGGTGCTGCCGTGATCGACCAGGATGACGTTGCCTCGCGCGACACTTACGTTCTCCAGGCAGCCGCAATCTGGCGGCGGCTGCTGCGAGGAGATGCACAGCGCGAAGGTCAATGCGTCTTCCGAAGCCCATTCGATTTCAACGATCGGTGTTCCGAGCGGCTTCTCTCCGTATAGCGGATCGGTCCCCGGCGTCACCTTGGTCAGCCGCACCGCCTGCCGATGTGTTGGGTCGTAATCGCTCGCCTGGCCGGTCTTCGGGCCCAGCACTTCCTCAAAGATCAATATGTCGCCGACGTTCAATTGCAGGCTGCGAACTTTTTCCGGCGGCGCATCCGATGCCGGAGCCGCGCTCCCTGCAACTGCGCTCTGCGGCTGAGCCGGTGCGGATGAACTGGGCTTTGCCGCTCCCGGAGTGCCCGGCGTTGTCGGGGTGCTCGGAGCAGGTGTCGGCGGCGCAGGCGCGTCAACCCACGAATCCAGCAGCGTTGCCGCTGTCGATCCCACGGGCAAGCAGCACTGGCAGTCGCCCCAGGTATAGAAAGGAATCTCGCTGTGAGCAGCGAGAATGTTTATGTCCCCGCTTCCATTCCAGTACAGCGGCTGGAAAACTTCGTAGGTGGAAGCATCCACGCCAATCAAATTGGCAGGCGTAAGAATGTGGTTGTCCAGCGGAGCGCCGGGATACGCAGTCGTAAAGTAGATCTGGGCTGGATCGAACTGCTGATCGGAGTCAGTCCAGAGGGTGAGCCAGGCGCGCGCGTTGCAGCCATCGTGCATGGCGTAGTCCACCAGCCGCGCGTGGCGGCGCACGGAAATCCGTTGCCGCGCTGTACCCAGGTATGCCTCGGTGGCGACGGCGTCCTGGTAGTAGCTCAAATAATCGCCGGCATACGCCAGCAACTCGACCAGGGTGATGCCCAGGTCGGGCGCGTGCGTCTCCGTCCATTGCGGCATGATCAGCGCCAGCCGATCGAGCATCAGCTCGCGAAAGCTCTCATAATCCTTGGCCAGGTAATCGATGTCGGACTGGGCGCGTCGCGGGGGCGGGCAGGTGCACGGTTGCTTGCAGTCCAGGTCGGTCGGACAACTCGCCTTGAAGCTGAACGAAACCTGGCTGTAGCGCGGATCGAAGCCGCTCATCGGCTGGCCCGTGGGCTGTCCGTTCTGCACATCGACGAAGCTGATGGTGTAGGTGGAAAAGTCCCCGGCTTTGTCTACGTGCACCTCGAGATAATCGTCGAGCGTAGGATCGGGCTGGCGCTTGACCTTCATGGACGTGATCTTCACGTCGCGAATGCGACGCCCGCCGCTGAGAACAACGTTCGCCGGTACAACCTGCGCCGGCGCCTTCCCCAGGAAGAAAACGTTCAGCGTGAGCTGCTGTTCGTCCGCAACCTCGACGTAGTCGACACCAAACAAGCTGGCGGCTCGCACGTCCTCGCGCCGGCGTTCGTCGCCGCAACTCAGGTTCGAAGCGTTAGTCGTCGTCTTCATAAAGCAACTCCGTCCAGTTGCGCCTACGTACTGGGTGCGCTGCGCACGAAATTCTCGGTGCGAGCGTCGCCGGTGGCCTTCACTACGTACTGCACCACCACATTCAAGGTTGAATCCTGGGCTGTCACTTGCAGCGATTGCAGATCCACTATGTCTCCCAAGTACCGCTGCAACGCCGCTTGAGTGGTGTACTGCAGCGCGGCCGCAAGCTCGGGGCTGTTGGGCGCGAATACCATTTGCAGCAGGCCGCTGCCAAAGTCGGGACGATTCACGCGCTCGCCGGGAGAGGTGAACAGCAACTGCTCGATCATGTCGCGGATGTGGTCCTGGTCGTCGGTGGTCGCCGTCCGGGCTCGGCCATCCAAACTAAACGGGAAATCGATGTTCATGCGACTGTCCTGTTCTCGCCTTCAAATCGCGGTTGCGCGTGTCTGGGTTACGGCGATGATCACCGGGGTGCCGCTGGGTGCGCAGATGGCCTGGCTGCTGAACACCACCAGCGGCTGTCCATTCGAGGTCACCCGGGTTGAGCCCACCAGCCACTGCGCAGTCACGCAGGGACCGTTCGCCGCCGGGGGCGGAGGCAGAGCGCAACCCGCCACCACGTAGGGCGCAGCAATCGTCACCGTAGGCTGGCCACTGACGGTCACTTGCGGATTGGGCGCTGTCGGCTGCGCCTGCCCGCCATGCGAACAAAGCACCGTCGCGCCCACGTGTACCAGAAATCCCGGCATGCTCGTTCCTCCTCAGATCACGACCAACGCGCCCTCATTGATGGTCACCGACGGGCCGGCCATCACGATGCTCGCGCCTTTTCCGTTCTGGATATAAATTCCGGTGTCGTTCACGATGATGGTTGCCCCCGTCGTACTTTTCAGCATGATGCCGCCGGTAGGACCGGGCAGATCGCTCACCACGATCGCATTCTGCAGCGTGGTCTGAATCACGATGTTGGGATCTCCCGGCACGCCGGCCAGGGCCAGCGCCGGAACCTCGGCCGCACTGCCCCACCAGCCACCGGTCCACACCGGGCGATCGGGATCGCCCGCTTCAAACTGCACAAACACGCCGGAGCCGATCTGCGGCACCATGAAGGTTCCCATCTGCTTGCCCGCGAGCGGAACGCAGGGCATCGCCCAGGTGGTAGGAACAATCCCGCTGACGTCGGGCACGGTCGCCATGATGCGGCCGGTCTGCAGCGGGTCAACGTTGTTCACCACCGTTCCGCGATAGATGCCGTAATACCTGGGGCTCTCCTTCATACGCTCACCGACGATACCGACGATCCGGTGCCCCCGCGGCTGAGGCTGAAACTCTGTTTGTATTCGCCGCGTTTGATGTTGTGGGTCACGCTCTTCACGTAGTATTTGCCGTCGTAATACGTGCCCACGCCGCGCACCGCCGCAAGCTGCCGGGCCTTGAAGATGCGGCCGTAGCGCAGTACATCCAGTTGGCCGCTTCCGCTGATGACGTCCTCCGTTTTGAACAGCGCGCCCAGCGCCGCCAGCGCCGCGCCCATCGGACTTTCATTCGCGACCGGCGCCAGGATCTCAGTGCGAAGTGGAGTGGGAGCATGCGCTGCCAGCGGTGCTTTCAGCAGGTCGAGATTCGGAACAGGAATGGGGATTGGGATCTTGGTATTGGGCTCGATGATGGTCACGATGTACTGCGTCGCGATGGTGCCATCATAAGAGAAGCTCAACGAGTCGAGGTTCGTGCTGCCGTCGAAATCGATGCTGAGCGCCGGCTGCGGGCCGCCGAAGAGCTTGCTCAAATCGGGTCCCCAGTACGCCATACTTTTTCCCGGGGTAGGTCCCGGATCGAGATAGAACACGGCGCCCGTGGTGCGTGCCAGCGTCGTGACAAACGCGTAGTCGGTGCCCACCTGCTTGATGAAATGATCGAGCGGATTCTGAATGTTTGGAATGCTCGCGGGAATAGCCAGAGGAACCACTCCCAGCACCAGGTACTTGGCCAGGATGGCCTCGACGATCAGAAATTCCGGCAGCGCAGGGTAGGGAATTCCGGTGAGGTCGAGGAAATCCATCAGCGCGGTCAAGTCAATGCCGGTGATGGTCAGCATCGACTTGCCCGGCTTACTGTCGGGCGTAATGTCCTGCTTGGTGATGATGCCGTCCATCAGCACCTCAACCGAGCCGTTGACGGTGACCGCGATGATCACCCGTTGGCGGGGATCGAAAAAGCCGGTGTTCAGGAGTTGCTGTACCTTTGACTGTTTACCCAGCGTGAACTTGAGCTGAAATCCTCCCTGGCTGCCCACCGTGGAGGTGACCTGCACCTCCGTCAACGCATCGATGACAGGCTGCGGCACCGGGCTCGCCTGGAATGGGCCCATCATCAGCGTCAGGTAGAAGCCACGATTCATAACGAGCTTCCCGTGATTCCCTGGGGCAGCGTGATCTTCAACTTCCGGCCCACGGTCTCGACCAATTCCTCGGGACGCATGGCGCCGTTGGCATCGGCAATGCGCCAGAACAACTCCGGGTCACCCAGAAACTTGGCGGCGACATTGTCCAATCTTTCCCCTTGCACCACGGTGTGCTCCTGCAAAAGCTGGAACAGATCGGGCGACGGCAGGAAGCGGCGCGTCAGGTAGACCACGACCGTCCCGTCGGGCCTGGTCATGGTTTCGGTGTCCATTCCGTAATAACGGCTGGTGCCGAGGAAGAGGTTGCGCTGCAGCGAAGTCTGCGCCAGCAGTGCCTGAATTGGATCAGTGGGAACACCGTTGCTCATGGAATACCTCGAATTCCCAAGGCGCCGAAGGTGCCGCCTTGATACGCCTGCGCCAGCGCTTCTTTCTGCTGCTGATAGGCCATGTAGAGGCTGCCGCCTTTGTCGTTGAAGTAGAAGTCGTCGACGCTGAGCACGCGTAATCCCAGGCTTACCTTGGCGCGAATGGGATTCAGCGCGGGATCGAAGGCCTCTTCGGTAATGCTGAAGTCGGTGATCCGCACCGGCACGATGCGATTGGCGCTCCACACAAACAGCGTCAGCGGCGAGAGGATGGGCATGATCTCCAGCGTCCCCGCCTGTGCCAGGTTGAAATTGTTTTGCAGCGTAGTGCTGGCCGGGTAGACGATGGTTTCCAGCGCCGCCAGCTGCGGGAAGATTCCGTTCTGCACCGCGCTGGGATTCTGGTCGGGCGCTTCCAGTTGATCGGTGGCGTCGATCTCTGCGTCCACCTTGATGGTTTCTACTGGAGGTCCTTTCAGGCGCAGCGCTTCAGAGCGATCGCCACCCTCTTCCGCGCCCTGCACCTTGAGCGTGCGCGTGAGCGTGTCGGGGTTGTACTGCAGGACGATGATGCCGTTCGGCAGCACCGCAAAGCTGTCGGGATCGAGCAGCACCAGCCCGCCTTTCAGAATGCGCGGAGATCCGGGAAACGCGCTCATGATGTGCCGCCCTGCTCGGGTGCCTTTTCCGCGCCGCTAAGCTCTGTCAATTGCTTTGGACCATGCATCAGCGCTCGTACGAGATGTGGTTCCGTAGCGGCGGAGAGATGAGCATCAATCCATTCCTGGTTCAGTTCCATCTCTTCGAAGTTCTTCCAAATTCTGTGATCGTTGGCGCAGCTGTATTCCCGGCACACGGTTGGTCGATCGCTGTACACCTGGCAGCCGCCCGACTGGGGGTCGAAATGAACGCAGGAACCATGGCTGTCGTGCCGGATGAAGTATGGCCGTCCGAGGTCCCATTTCACTTTCCCGGATTCCACTTCCGGGATACTCAGAGCGAAATCCAATCTGCAACAGGCGGCATGACAAATATGCAGCCGGTCCTGGCAATTGACTTTGCTTGCGGTCGTGCGTTCACTTGCGGGATCGTCCGCTCGAACCATGGTCCGGGCTCCGTTTAGCTCGTTTCGCTGCTCCAGTTCAGCTCGCACGTTGCTCATGGCGGCGACAATGTCTTCTTCGGCGACGACACCTTTCGCCAGCAGTGTGTCTACCAATCCATGAAGAAAGACCTCGACTTCGCCAAGACGGAGAGCGTTTTCGCCCAAGGCAGTGTGGGCAAAAAGTTGCCCGCGCTCCACTTGCCGCTCCAGCTGAGACAGACCCGGAGTGGTCTCCGTGGGGGCCTGTGCCGTGTCAATTGAAACCAGGGCATGAATGCTCATATTGACCCTTTCGCCTTCTCGAGCCATTCGCGCCATTTCGCCACTGATGCAGAACGTGCGTTGGCGTCCGCTGAATAGTCATAGTCGCCATGGTCACGCCATTCTGACCGCATGGCCTCTTCGGCCTTCGACGAAGAGTAGCCCTGAGCGGGAATAAAACCATGTCGCCGAGACAAGATCATTTCCAATGCGCGCTGAGCGTGAAGGCGCGTCATTTCGTCGACATTCATCAGTAAATCCAACAACGGAGGCACGGCTTTGAGTCCCATTTCACCAAGGGAACGTACAGCCGGCGTCATATCCAGATGAAGTTCGTCGGCGGCATCGTTTAAGGTTTGGATACTCGCCGCCATGGCCGTTGGATTCCCAATCCGGGTTAACCCTTGAGCGGCGTATGCTCGAACTCGCTCATCTTCGTCACGTAAGCCCGCGAGAAAAGCGGAAGCCGCGCGTGTGTCGCCGATTTGAGACAAGGCATACATGACTTGCGCCCGATTCCCTACAGCTTTTCCCAGTACCTGCAAAAGCTCCGGCACCGCAGGACTTCCAATCCGGATAGCTCGTTCTACGCCGTCGTTCTGGGTCAGAGCGTCCTCTGAGTTAAGTGCCGCGATTGCCGCGGCGAGTTCGGTGCCGTCGTAATGGATTTCGTCTTTGCTCAAGGTCTCACTTGGTCGGGGCCGTTGAAGAACCCGGATTCTTGTAAAATTTGTCGAACGCCTCGACGGCCTTGTCGGAAGACAAAAGCGTCACATCTCGCCCTACTGCTCTTTCCTTTTCGATCTTGCCTTTCGCTGCGTCGGTGATCGCAAATCCCCACATAACCGTTCCGTAGATATGGCCGGTGTCCGTCGCCTTCGCGGCAGTCTCAAAGGAGAAGCTCATATTCGCCCCGGACGAAGGGTAATCAGCCAGGGAGGCGGCGACGACGGTCTTACCTTTCTTGCTGCCATCGTGACTCACGGTTGGGTTTGGCCAGTAGTCGCGGTAGTACGGCGACACCGCCGGATCATTTTTTGCCGTGCGTTGTTTAGCGGCTGCCGCCGAGTGATCCACAAACCAGCCTCCTTCGATACCCTTGGACTTGTCCTCCTTGGTCATCGCCTTATTGCGATTGGCCTCGGCCCCGGTCCAGACCAGATCTTTGCCGGTGGCTTTATCCAGGACCTTTACCGTCTGCAGAAGCCGGATGCTAGCCGAGTCTGGAGCTTTGTCGTTGGCGGTGAACGCAATTGTTCCGAGCAACCCGACCCTCGGGCCCTGTTGAGTTTTCTTCAGGTCCATGGCAAATTCGCCTTCTTTCGTCGGATACTTTCCAGCGATATCGCGCTGAACTTGCGGCGACACCGACCGCGAGATGCCCGCTCCGAACATCGAAGCGCGCATCTGATCGCGCAAGGCCAACGATGGCGATCGTTTTGTAATGGGGTCGGACCCGGTTGACCGGCTGGCGATCTGCTCGGCTTCCTGCTCGGCCGGATCGCTGGGACTGCTGACCGTCAGTCCCGGATGAGGTGCCACCGCGCGGCTGCCTTGTTGAATGGTGTGCACCGCCTCGTGGGCCAGGAGCCGGTCGAGTGTCTGACTGGACAGGCCGCGGGCCTCAGCACCCAAGTGAATGTCGGTCCCGAGAGTGTACGCTCGCGCACCGATGCTCTCGGCGGCATCAGCTGAGGCGGGCCCGCTATGGACTCTCACCTGACTGAAGTCCTGCCCCAACAGGTCTCCGAGAGAGCTTCGCAATGGCTCGCGGATTTGGTCGCTTGTTTCCCCGGCTGCCCTGGACAGAATCGCGGTGACTCCGGCGGTCGTCGGTGTGGAGAGAGCCTCCGCCGAGCCGTCAGAACGCCGCTGCAGCGTTCCCCCCTGCTTACACTCCTCGCACGGTCCGCCGGCGACCGTATGCCGGCCGCAGGCACACGTGCGTTGCAGAACCCCACGATTCGCAGGTGTGAAGCTCCCAAGAGTACGTTGGGTCCGGTTGTGAGAACGTTCTGTCATACCTTACTCATAGAACCGTCATGTTTCGTTGCCGGAGGCGCGTCAATCGCATTTCAGAACTCACTTCTTGGTTCCTTTCCTCTCTGGCGCCAATCCTGCTTCTGCTCGACAGCCACGTCAGGCGACGGCCGACGTGGCGCTGCCACTCGTTTTCAGGTTGCGATCGTTGAGCACCGGGCCTCTCACCTCCGCGACGAATGGATCGAATGCGGAAGTATCCGCGCCGGACGTCTGCGCCACGTAGAAATCCTTCATAATGTCAGCCTGCTGCTCAGTGTTGTAGTCCCTGAAGTGTTTGCCTGCCTTAGCATCGCGCCGCAGGGCCGCCTCGCCGCCGTAGGGATAGGCGCTTGCTCCGTGCAGCGCCCACCAAACCTTGGTGAGCACGGAGACCCCGTGCTGATGCTGCCAGACGTGAGTGAGTTCATGGATCAGCCACGGCATCAGTTGACTGAAGGGAAGCTGAAAGGTGCCCGGCGGAAAATAAACAGTGTTGAAGGGCGTGCGGGCGTAACCACCCGCAGCCATCAAGGGAGCCTCCGCCAGCTTGATCGGAGAAAGGTTCAGGCTGCTGCCGAAAACCGACTTTGCCGCGTTCGCTTCAGGTCCGGTCAGACTCCGTGTGTTCGCCGTAAGAAGATCACCGATGACCGCTCCCGCTAATCCGCCGAGGACGCCGCCGGCGATGGCTCCGCCGATCCCGCCCAGCGATCCCAAAGCCGCACCGGCAGCGGCGCCCACAACCCCACCGCCAATGTCGCCCGCGACCGTGCGTTGCATGGTTCCACTGCTGGCCCGCGCATGGATGGTTGAGGAGCCGCCTGCGCCAACAGCGGCGGCTGCGCGGTGCGCTTCCGCCTCTGCGGTTGTATGCGGCGACCCGACGACAAGAGGCTCGGAGTAGCCGGCAGCTCCACCCTGTTGCACCACATGCGTCAGTTCGTGAGCGAGCAGGGTCTGGCCTTGGGGCTCGGACGGGCGGAATTCGCCATCCGCAAAAACCACGTCGCTGCCCACCGTATACGCCAGCGCATTCACCGCGCGCGCCGATTCTGCCGCTCTGGCATCGCTGTGCACCCGGACGGTGGAGAAGTCCTGTCCGAAGCGCGGCTCCATCGAATTGCGCGTTTCACGGTCCAGTGGCCGGCCCGGCGAACGCAAAACGTCGTGCACGATCGGCGGCGCAACCTCAGGGGTGCTGCTGTCGTTCGATTTGCGCTGCAGCCGCAGATCCTTCTTCTTGCACTCGTCGCACTCGCCACCTGGCGCCAGCTGTCCGCAAGCGCACTGGCGCTGCAGCAAGCGTGCAGGCGAGGGCGAGCCCAGGCTGGCGCTTTGCGATTCGATTCCGAGTTGTGCTTTCTCTGTCATCTTGTTTCAGGCCACCAGGTCGGTGATCCCCCCGGCCGCCGCTCCCACGCCGAGCCCAATCAGTGCGCCCACGCCGGCGTGTCCGGCTGCCGCCCCGATTCCCGCGCCAAGTGCAGTCCCGGCTGCGGTCAATCCCAGGAACCTTCCGAGGGCAGTATGCAGAAAGAATTTCTCCAGTCCGCTGGCTTCGGTAATCGCCTTCCAGGAACAAGAATTGAAGCGGGCGAGGACGGCGGCGAACGGAGCGTAGTCGTTCTCGCTGACCACGGAACCCTTGCCCATGATGTCGTACGGGTCGTAACAGTGCGGGTTGTTGTGGTTGCTGCTCCCACAGTGCGCAATGTTGCTGTGCGACAAGCCCAGCGTGTGGCCGAACTCGTGAGCGCTCACCAGCTGGGTTGAGCCATCCACCGTACGCGGTTCGATTTCGCCGCTGTGCAGACGCCCGGCTTGACCAGTCTGTTCCACCCCCATCGGGGGCGGAGGCATGCCACCGGGGGACAGGTAGCCGACGGTCAAGCTGGTGTGCTGGCCGCTTTGCACGGCTACGGCCTGCACCTGGACGCGCACCGATGGACAGCTTTCCGCCGGGCAAGGATTTTGTGGTACCAATGCATGTTTGCCGCTCCACTCCTCTGAAGCTTGCTGAAGAAATGTGCTCTGGAAGTGTTCCGCTTTGCCGCGAGGCCAGGGTCCGAAGCCCGTGCCCCAGGTCTGTACCGGTGGATTGTCGATGAACTCGAACTTCAACTTTTTGGTGATGGTCAGCAGGCAAGCACTGCGATCCAGGGCTGCGTCGAACATTCCCATCGCGTCCGTGGACTGGTAGACAAAATTCTCGATGGGCTGGGGATTTTGCGGCCTGACGGGTGCCGCGGCCGGTTGCGCTGCCGGCGCCGTGGCGGTTTGTGCGGTATTGGCCGGCTGCGCCGTTCCAGTCCCAGGCGTATTAGCCGTATCCGCAGGTGCGCGCTGCAACCGCAGGGAACCGTCGGGAGTTGCCAGCGT
The DNA here is from genome assembly GCA_963698845.1 of uncultured Acidobacteriaceae bacterium. Lineage (GTDB taxonomy): Bacteria > Acidobacteriota > Terriglobia > Terriglobales > Acidobacteriaceae > Bog-257. The sequence continues at coordinate 354,878 of CAVOSH010000001.1, read as the reverse complement.
GTCGTGATGCGAAACGCCGAGATTGCGGCCTGCCAATTCGGCTTGTTGCTCCCAGGCATCTCCCGGCTCGCCCAACGTCAGACCTTCCCCCGCGCTCTGCGATTCGACTGCGCCACGGCCTTGCTGCACTACGTGGGTCAGCTCATGGGCGAGCAGCGAACGCCCGGTAGAGGAGACGGGATCGTATTGGCCGGACTCGAAAACAATATTCGAGCCTGCGGTGTAAGCCCGCGCATTGACCATCCGCGCCGACTGTGCCGCCGCGGCATCGGAGTGAATGCGCACGCTGCTGAAGTCGTGTCCAAACCTGGGCTCGAAAAAGGCCCGGGTTGCGTGATCCAGCGGCTGACCCGGCGATCGCAATACGTCGTGCACCATCGTCGGCATAGCGTCGGCAGCTCTGCCGCCATCGGATTTGCGCTGCAGGTTCATCTGCTTCTTCTTGCACTGCCCGCATTCGCTTCCGTGAGTGTGCTGGCCGCAAGCGCACTGACGCCCGATCACCAGCCCACCGGCAGGAGCGGGACTCTCCGCTGCGGTCTTCTGTGTCGGCAATGCAGTGCGGGTGCTCATACTTTTCGGCCGATACCTTGATGAACGGCTTTCGCAATTTCCGTCCCCACCTTGCTTGAGCTGCTATCTCTTCGCAGTGAGATCGCCCCACTCCGTATGCGAGGCACCACGGCTCCGCCCCGCAGCTCACCCGACAAGCCGCCGGAGGCGAGAAGCTTGCCGAGTTCTGCCGCAACCGCGCGCCGGACTTGCGAACGTTGCGCTGTCGTCACCGGTAATCCCTGCTCCAGCGCCAGTCGCTCGATATGGACGTTGATCTTCATGCCACCACCGCCACGCCGGGTTCCGACCAGCGGAATTCGGCCTCGTTGACGGTCCGTTCATTCTTGCGGAACTCGGCGCGCGCGGCTTCCAGCACCAGCGGCATGGTCAGAGGCGAATTGGCCCGCGCCGCCAGAAACGCCGCGTTCAGCGCGATGCTGTGGATACTGCCGCCGGTCACATTCAGCCGCGCCAGCCGGTCATAGTCCAGCGCGCTTTTCGGCAGGCTGGCGGGAAAAGCCTTTCGCCAGATCACTTTTCGTTCCGCCACTCCCGGAAAAACGAAGCGAACGATGAAGCGCAGGCGGCGCAGGAAAGCTGTGTCCAGGGCGCTCTTCATATTGGTCGCCAGGATCGCCAGCCCGCGGTAGGATTCCATTCTCTGCAGCAGGTAGTTGATCTCGATATTGGCGTAACGGTCGTGGCTGTCCTTCACTTCGCTGCGTTTGCCGAAGAGCGCGTCGGCTTCATCGAAAAACAGGATTGCGCCGCCGCACTCGGCCGCATCGAACAACCGCCGCAGGTTTTTCTCCGTCTCCCCGATGTACTTGCTGACCACCGCCGACAAATCGATGCGATAAAGATTCAGACGCAGCTCGTTGGCGATCACTTCGGCGGCCATGGTCTTGCCTGTGCCGCTGTCGCCGCTGAACAGCGCGCTGATGCCCAGGCCGCGGCTCATCTTCTCGGCGAAGCCCCACTTCTCATACACGGTCGTCCGCTGCTCCACCTGTTGCGCAATCTGGTGCAGCAGCGCCGACTCGCTTTCCGGCAGCACAATGTCATCCCAAGTCACTTTAGGATCGATTCGTTCGGCCAGCAGATCAAGCTGCGGCCGGGTGCTGGCCAGGCAGGCGTCCCACAGGCGATCGGGCAGCGGGACCCGATCATTCGGTTCGGCGAGTACATCCCTCGCCAACTGGCGGATAGCGGTGTAGCCAAGATTGAACTGCGCGGCAAGCTGGGCGGGGCTGTCTCCGGCGGCCAGCCCCAGCGCCGATTGCCAGACCGCAGCCTGCTCGGCCGCCGTGGGCTTGTTCACATCAACCGTGATCGTCGGCTTGTGCAGTCCCAGCCACGCCTCGCGGGCATCGACGAAGACTGCGCCATCCATTTTCTCCAGCACACGAGTCACCGGAGAAGAGGGGCTGGGTGTAGCCGCTTCCGTGCTGTAGCCCAAGGTGTCCACATACAGTGCGAGCGGCAACAGCAGGCTCTCGCGATGCCAAAGCCTGACCAGGGTCTCGATCTCTGCCGCCTGCGTGGGCAAGAATGCAGCGGGCAAGCGGTACAACTGAAGACCAGCGGTATTCGCCACTTCGGCGGCCAGCAGGTGTTTGCTCGCCGCATCGCTCCCCAGCAATTGCACGATGGGCAGGCTGCGGCTGGCCTCGGCTAGTTTCAGACGCGCAATGATATTTTCCACGCGCTCAATATGAGAGGCGGGCAGCTCTGCCCCGCCAAGCTGTTGATCGAGGGGAGCGAGGAATGGCAGCAGCCGGTCGTCGAGGTAGTTCAGCCCCTTCAGGTAATTAACAATGCGTTCGTCGGCACGCAGCGCGCTGGTGGTGATGGGCTGCGCTCCAGGCTGGTTGATCTCGATCAGCCTCCAATAGCGCAGCGGCCGCTCCGGCGAAAGCGCGTCCCAGGTGGCTTCCTCAAACAGCGAGAAGGCCAGCGCGAAAGTTGGAAACGCTCGCGCGGGATCGTGCTGGCAGCGCGCGCAATAATTCGCAACCTCCGGATCCAGTTCCATGCCCAGGCACAACAGCAGGATCTGCTGCTCGAAAACCGATAGTCCCAACCGCTGGGTCAGGAGAATCATCGCCGGCGGAGGGTTCATCCCAGTGGCCGCGTCCTGCATGGCAGCGGCGGCGTCCAGCACGCGCCGGTCGGAGTGATTGGCTGCGCCGGGCAGCAGTGGCGGATTGACCGGCTTCTCCTGTCCCTGGCCGGGGCGCACGAAATCACGCCAGCGTGACTTGCCTGGCGCAGCATCCGACAGGACTTGGACTGCTGCTCCGCCCTGGGCCCGGTCCTGGCGCGCGAGGAACTGCTCGAAGCAAGCCCGCAACCATGCCATGGACGCCGAGAGATACTGGCCGTTCCCTTTCTGCCAATCGCTGCCGTTGCTCATGTCACCGTCACCTTCTGCGTGGTGTCGAACACCGGCGGCTTCACTGCGCGATTGACCAGTTGCGTTTCCACCCCGTCGATGCGCAGACGCACGAAGTAATCGCCGGCCGCGAGGTTCAGGGCGTCGAAGGTGAGCGTGGCGGTTTGCGCCGTGTGCGGCTGCGCCACGACTTCCTGATCTCCCAGCAGCAGCGAAGCGAATTGTTCCGGCCGCACCTGGGGACTGCAGGTTGCCGTGTAAGTGATATCGGGTCCGGCTGCGTTTGCCGGAGCAATCGTCATGGTGGGCGCCAGGGCAAATGAAAGCTGGTTGGAGTTTCGACGGTAGGTCTCGGTGGGCCGCTGCACCAGCACGCTTACCGTGTAGAAGCCCGCCGGCCAGGCCGCTGGCTGATTGGGAATCAGCACGCTCACCTGCGTGGCGGTCGCACCCGGTTGCGGCGCCACTTCCACCGGAGCGGTCCACGGCGGATGATTGAACTGCACCCCAACATTCGTTCCGTCCAGGTTGTTGCCGGTCAGCGTCAAGGTGTCGCCCAGACGCGCCGAGGTCTGGAAGTTGGGCAGCAGTATCTGATCAAGTGTCGGAAATGGCGAGGTCAGGTTGGCCTGCGACAGAACACCCCTGTCGCCTGCACCGCGCGTCAGTACCGGCAGCGGCATCTTTCGCGGCTGGGTACTGTCGATGAGCGCCACCGACACTTCGTATCCCACCGACAGCCGATATTGCGTGACCAGTCCGGACCACAGCTTCGAGATATCTTCCAGCGATAGCGGCTGCAAGGTGATGCGCACGCGCTCCACCTGCTTATCCAGATCGGCCAGGGGGAAGCTCGCCGAATTCGCCGATTGAATTTCCTCCGGGCCCAACACGGCATTGTCGTTCAGTATGCTCATGGCCTTGCCCAGCAGGTGGTGGCCGTAGGGCAAGGTGGTGTCGTTGTCCTTGCCGAATGCGGTCAGCAGGTAATGCAAGGTCAGAGCCAGCGGTGGACTGCCGGTCTCCAGCGAAGACACCTGGCTGGGAATGTTCATGTTCCGCCAGGCCGCATTGGGAAGAATCTGGTAAAGAAAAAGATTGAGTTGATTCGCGTTGCCGCTGCCGCGCGCTTTGTCGGGCGGAAGAATGGTTACCGTCGTATCGCTGAGATCGGTGTCGGCCGGATCGGAGACGATGTTGGTCTGCAAAATCTGCTGCAGCGTCAAGGTGGTTGCGGCGATCGCAAGCGGGTTGCTCACCGGCTGCCTCCCGCTTGACGCCGCTGCAGGTAGTCATGGAGACTCATCACCGGCGAAGCCGAAGGCGCTCGCCCCGGCGCAGGTTTGCTTTCCATCGTCGCGCGCACTTCAACGGTTCCGATGGTGACGTTGATGGTGCTTTCGGCAGTGGCTTTCACCAGCGGTGAAGGATCCGCCCCTCGACGCTGCCTGCGGGTTTGGATGTGCTCGTCCGGCTGCGATGCGGCACGTTGCTGTGCGACTGCGATTTCGGGGACTGCCTGAGTCGCGATCAGCACCTGGGGAAGAGGCTCGGTCTGCACAGCGAGTTCGCGCGGGTGCGGCGGAGCCGGCATTCTCGCCGACAAAGATCTGGACGCAGGCTCGATGAGCGCGGCGTCTTCAATTGTGGGATCATGCACGCGCCCCGGGTTTACGCGTGTGGGCGTTTTGTGCGGACGCACGGTTGGAACCACCGGCTCCTGCATCCGCTCTTCAGCGCCGGCGAGCGCCCGCCGTGCCGGGGTGACTTGCGACGAGAACGATGCTGCCGGGTTCGCATCGCGGGATTGCTCGATCTGCGGGACTCTCTGATTGCGGAACGTCGCTTGACGACCCGCGTTCGGGATGGCTTCCTGCTCCACGTCAACTTCACTGGCCGTCTCCGCCGAGCGTGGCCGTGGGGCTTCGGCATGGGCAAAATCCGCGGCCACCGTGGGCTCGAACAGGGAAGCCGCACGCGGCCGCAGCGCCGGCTGCCCGGCGAAGCTTCGGCTGATCAGGCTGCTGACAAAGTCGCTCATGCTTGTGCCATCGTCAGGTAAATCTGCCGGCGCAGCGGGCTCAAGGCCAGGATTTCAGCCTCGTGCCAGCCGTAGGCGCGAGCCAGAAAGTTAACCTCGCGCAAGGTGCGCCGCGCCCAGGCGTCGATCTCCGTCCAGAAGAACGAAACGATGTCGAACACCTCGCTCCAGTTTTCATGACACTCGGGGCAGCTGAGCTCGATGCGCCGCTCAGCTTGCGGATCGCTCGCGGCCAGTGGTTCCAGTAGCTGCTGCAACAACTCATCCGGCAGCTCTTGCGCCGATACCGAGTCGCCCTGCCGCCGCGCTTCCAGCACGCAGCAGCTAGCCAGTGTGCGCGTCGCCTCAGCCACATCCAGTCCGGCACAGGCGGCAATGTCTTCACTGTTTACCGGCCGAAAGCGGAGTTCGTAATTGCGTTGGCTGGTGTCGTGTAACTCGACCCGGCCTTCCGTCTCGGAGACATCCGCAGTCCCGCGCAGCCTCTCGACCGGCAAGGTGAACTCCAGCGTCTGCTGACATGCGGGACAGGTGGCGACCAGGGTGAGCTCTTTTCCAAACGCCCATTCACGCAGTTGCAGCAAGTCGGTGTCGCGACGGCCAATGCTCAAGCGCGCCAGCGCCGATGGAGGCGAGTGCGGATTCGCGGCCGACAGAATGGTCAGCGCGCGCTGCCAGGGAAGAGCCCCCAGGCCGCGCTCCCACACGTTCAGCAATTCCGGGACCGAAAACGGGCGCATGGCTCGTCACCCCACGGCCGGCAGGGTAAACGAAGGTTCCGTCGGCTCGGTAACGTTCTGGTCGCGCTCCCAGCCTTCGTTCTCCAGCTTGATGTGCTGGATGGCGACGGCATTGGCATTGGCGTCCAGGTCAGGCATGGCCTGGTACTCGGAAACCCAGCAGCGATAGACCTTGTACGCAATCGCCAGTTGTCCCGCTTCGTTGTAGACCTCGATGGTGATGTCCTTGCGGAAGTCTTTCAGCGAAACCTCAGCGCCCAGGCCCGCACCCAGACTCCACACCTTGTTCGCCCATTGCTCGAACGCGACATCGTGAGTCACGCCCCGCTCCAGGGTGATGGCGTCGTATTCGGTGCGTCCCGGAGACTTGCGGCTGCTGGAAGGATCGCCGCCCTCGCGGTGCTTGACCACTTCCGTCGTGCGCTTGAGCATGCCGCACTTACTGACCCCGGCCACGTACTTGCCATCCCACTTGAGCCGGAACTTGAAGTTCTTATACGGATCGAAGCGTTGTGCATTGGCGGTGAATTGCGCCATGAGACTCCCCCCTTACGTCGCGATCTGTCCGGCCATTTGCTGGATCTGGATCACCACAAATTCCGCCGGCTTCAACGGAGCGAATCCGACGACGATGTTCACGATCCCGAGGTTGATGTCGTTCTGCGTAGTGGTTTCCTTATCGCACTTCACGAAATAGGCATCGGCTGGCGTCTGCCCCTGGAAGGCGCCCTGGCGGAACAGGTTCTGCATGAAGGCTCCGACATTGAGCCGGATCTCGGCCCACAGCGGTTCGTCGTTAGGCTCGAACACCACCCACTTCAACGCGCGAAACAGGCTCTCCTCGATGAACAGCGCGGTGCGGCGAACCGGAATGTATTTCCACTCCGAGCCAATCTCGTCGTTGCCCTGCATGGTGCGCGCGCCCCAAAGCACGATGCCGTAGATGTTGAAGTTGCGAATGCAATTCACTGCCAGCGGATTCAGCACGCCGTTCTGCTTGTCATTGAGCTGCACCGCAACTCCGGAAACTCCGGCCAGGGTCGCCTCCGTGCCTGCCGGCGCTTTCCACACGCCGCGCGTGCCGTCGGTGCGCGCGTAGATTCCCGCCACGAATCCACACGGCGGAAAATAAGCTGGACGGTTCTGATTCAGCGGATCCGGCGCCTGCACCCAGGGGAAATAGAATGCCGCGTTCTTGCCTGAGGTCGGCGGACCGGCGAGTTTGCTGATGTCGGTAATTCCGGGATCGGAGTCGGCAATCAGAAACGCGCGCCGGGTTTCGCAGTACTCCTCCAGGTCGCTGAGCGTGGCCGTGACGATCTCGCCGGGAACACACAGCAGGTTGAATAAATCAATCTGGTCGAGTAGAGCTTCGCTGGCCGAAACCTGGGTCTCGAATTGGCCGCCCGTTCCAATGTCGGTGCTGGGCAGCAAGACCGTGCCGTCGTCATCCGCCGTGCCCTGCAACTTCGGCGAGGGCAAAGTGGTGTCGGCGGGTGGAGTCGTAGTGCCCGGAGTGACCGCGACGGTCATATAACTGGACTGCTTGTTGATGACGTCGGCGACATAGCGCCCTTGCGCGTCGGGAGCGGTGATGGAAAGATTTTCGAACGACTCGACCACGACTTCCTGCGGCGCGCCCGGCGGATTATAGACAACCTGCACGCGAAACCGATTGGTGCCGCCTGCCTGGTTCTTGATGGCGATGCCATAGTTCTGCGCCCATACGCCGGGATTGGCGGCATTCGCCACCAGTCCATCCGGGCCTACGCTGCCTGCGGTGAACTTCAGGCCACCTTGCGTCAACGTTGCCGAAGCCGCCGGCTTCAATCCGGGCCCGGCCGCGCCGGTGTAGGCCAGACGCACGATGTAGGCCTGGCTCCCCCCGTTCATGAAGAACTGTGCAACCGCATAGCCAAGGTAGGGGCTGCGCGCGTCCAGACCGCCGTAGATGCGCTGGAAGTCCGACCAGCTGAGCACCAGTCCGGCGTAACCGATGGGACCCTGATCCGCCCAGCCGATGAATGTGGTAATCGACGTGGCAACGCCGGTAATCGTGCGCACGCCGCTGGGAATTTCTTCAACATAAACGCCGGGATAGGAGACTGCGACGGCCATGGGTTCCTCCCTGGTAAGACCAGCTCCTAGCCTTACCGGCTCAGACGTTAGACAACTTTAGCCAAGGTGCGGGAAGTTGCGTGTGTGGTATTCAATATCGCGAATCCATTTTTTGAGGCTAGGAGTTTTTTGCAGATCGACCGGTAGTTTCTTGCGTCAATCCTGCTTGCGCTGCGGCGGGGTGAACAGGCAAAGCTGCTCCGTGACCTGGTCATGGCGATAATGCGAAGGGGAAACACCCAGCTGGCGGCGGAACATGCGCGCGAAATAGGAAAGATCGTTGAAGCCAACAAAAAATGCCGCTTCAGTAACAGAGATTTTCGATTGCTTCATCAGTTCCGCAGCCCGCTCGATCCTGGTCCTCACCACGAAATCGCGGAAGGCCAGTCCATTCTCTTTCTTGAAGCTTCGACTGAACTGGCACGGACTCAAATCGCAAAGCCGGGCCGCCGTTGCCAGGCGAAGCTTCTCGGCGTAATTGGCATTCACGTACGAAACTGCGGGCGCAAGCCGACCCGCAACGCACAATGCCGGCGGCAACCCCAGCACCGGCGCACCCACCGACAAACCGGGAACAGCCGCCTCCTGTACGGTGCGTGGAGGCGCAGCCAGGTCGATGCTGGACAGGGAATTACACAACCGGCGCAACGAGATGGGCTTGACCAGGTAGTCCCAGACGCACCAGTGCCGCACGCATTTCACCAGCGCCCGCGAATCCGGCTCCGCCACGACCACGGTTGGCAACGAACGGAAACGGCGTCGAGTCTCGGCCAGCGCCTCCAGGCCGCGTGCATCCGGACGGTCGTATTCAAAGCAGACCGCCCACGGCAGCAGCAGCTGCACGGCCGCCAGCAGATCGGCAATCAGGGTGACGCGCTGCGCTCCGTAGGTCTTCGGCAAGCTGCCGCAAAGGTCGGAACGGTCTGGCCGGGTGCGAAAATCCGCCCATACTACGCCACGCGTTGCCACGGTCGATCGTCTCCTCGCGCCGCTTGCCGTTTCAGTGTTGCGCTCGCTGTTTGGCGAGCACCGTGGGATCGGGGGCGTTCGTAGCGCCCGCCCAAAAATAATTTCCCTGCGCGTCGACGTACCAATAGGCGTTGCCCTCGATACGATCTCCGGTTTCGAAGCTGATGATCACCATGTCGGTGAAAGCCGGTATCACCCGCACCAGCTGCGCCGTCATCGCCGGCTTTGCCTTGCGCAGCTTTACGCTTCGAAGGGTGCGAATCAGGATCGGTTCGGTAATCGCCACGGCTTGTCCGGCGCTCCCGTCGCCGTTCGACGAAGCGGCCGCCGTGCTTTGCTGAACTGCGCTGGCCGGCTCTTTGTGACCATTGGGGTCAATCGCAATCTCCGTCCCCGCAGCATGGATCGCGGGAATCGCCGGGGCGGCGTCTATCGCGGCGGTGACGTTTGGCGCGATTGACGGCTCGCTCACAACCGCCGCCGCAGCCTTCACCGGACGGGCCAGCGCCCGCCGCAACAGCTCGGAGATAACCAGCGAACTTCCCGGACATTGCCTTGACGCCCGGATCTGCTGGTGGCCGATGATATGGCGGTCGTCCAGCGCAATGGCCCAACGCTCGGCGATTTCACCAATCAACTGCGCGCTGGCCCAGAGCTGATCTTTGCTGCACGGCTGACCCGCCAGACATTCATGTTCAATGCCGATGGTGTAGAAGTTCGGGTTCACCCGCGGCTTCAGCAGCTCCCACGTTGGATTGACAACCATGCCCGCATGAAATGCGGAGTCGTTTTCGTCGACGTATTGATGGACCTCGCCCGCGCGGGAGACGCCGTAATGCGCTGACTTGCAACTGGCAGGATTGCGGAACACCGCTTCGCCATCGGCCAAACTTGAGTCCATGATGTGCAGGACGATGGCTTCCGGTCGAAACCCGAAGGGACGCCCCTTGCAAAAATTGGACGTAGAACAGCCGATGAACTCGTACATCTCGCCCCTCTTGCCGGCCGTTTTAGCCGCGGCCGTTTTCGCGACTCGCGTGCATAACCCGCGCTCGCGACTGCTCTCTGCTTAACCCACGAGAGTCAAATCTCCCCGCTCTCCCTTAATCCAATCGGGAGCTGCGACGGCGTACTGGCTTCCGCCTCCGGCTCCGCCGTCTGACTGCGTGGTTTGCCGGATGACCCGCTGCAGATCATCCTTCTTGGCAAGGCTTGACCTCAGGCCCAGTAAATCTTTCAGGATGTTGTACCAGAACGGCGCGCCCAGGCTGATCATCAGGATGGCCAGCACCATGCCGGGATAGCGGCGCGCATCTTTCAGTTGCGCAGGCCAGTTGCGGTCCGTAGGCAAAGTAATTAACCCGGCCTTGCCCAGCAGATCGTAATACGCTCCCGGAGCTACGCTCGGCACCGGCTTCGCTTCCGCAGGCGTCGTACCCTGGGCCGCCGTCGGAGTCTTGGTCTCGGTGTAAAAGTCGTTGGCCGAGGCGCTGACAACGGTGTTGCGGAACTGGTCGTCGATCGACAGCCGGTCGATCACCGCGATGACATCGAGCTGGATGCTCAACACCACTACGGCCGCAGCGGCCAGGGTGATCCAGTGCGTGTAGTGACTGAAGCGCTGGCTGACGCGATCGATGGTCTGGTCGAACCATGAATTCACCCGCGCGACGTAATCGCTGGTGGCTTCGGAAATCAGAGCCTGTGCCTGGCGTACATCGGTGGCGAGCTCGGGATTCGTGGCCTCCAGTTGCAGTTCCATGGCGCGCACGTTCTTGAGCGTAGCTTGCGGATCGGAGATGCCGCTCTGCTGCAGCATGTCCACGAGCTTGGTTTTCTCGTTGTCCTTGAGCGAGACCACGCCGTTGCCGGCAGCCAGGTCCATGAGCAGCTTGGTAAATTCCTCGCGGTGAATCACGGTCCCCAGCTTGCCCTTCCCATCCGCAATCAGGGGATGGGTCAACACGGCCTGCGCGATGGTCTCGGCGGTTTTGCGCTCCGGAATGCCGAGTTGCTGCAACAGGTCGGACAAACCTGATTTCAGATGCTTGCCCCGGCGCCCGAAGTAGCCGGATATGGCTTGCGTGATCACGGTCACGGCCATGCTGAAAATCAGAATGACGGTTGTCGTGCCGATGAGTACATCAAGCGTCTTCAGCATATTCACCTTGGCAATGGTTCATGCCCTCCAGCATCCCCCACGGCGGCTGGAGCAAAGGAGAAAACCGTGCAACTCAGACGTGCACGTGCGAACGAACGATCAGGTTCGTGAGAATCGGGAGCAGAAAATGCGCAGACTGAAGTGGGCGAAAAACAGTTCTAGGTGGTCGACAATTGTCGAAACGAATTTAACTCGCGCTTGCTGTGGCGTTGGACAGCAAGCAAACCATCTAGTTAGCAAGAAATCAGCAGGGAGTTTAGTGCGGTGAAGTTAGCAAACTCGTCCGACCTTCGTAAATAGCCAGTAGGTGCCAAGCTTTGTGACGGCTTCTTTAATCCAAAACGACCGCCGGTAGTAGCTCGTAAAGTCTGGCGAGGCTTTCGCAGAAGAAAGCCTCGCCTCGAACAGCACGACAGACTCGGTGTCTAGTCGTTTGCCTCTGCCATCTGCTTCATTACCTGATCGAGGTTGAAGCTGGCCGGCTTCTGGCGCGGAGGGAATTGCTTGAAGCTGGTCAGCCACTGTCCGACAAAGGCTTGTGCTGGCGTCAGCAGATAGACCCGATCGATCCGCCAATGCGAGTAGTCGATCGACTCCATCTCAGCCCTTTCGAAGGGATCGGCATGAAGATCGAACAGTTTGGGTACGCGCAGTTGAACGAATGGCGTTTCCCAAACCGAAAATCCGTGAGCAGGCTGCTCCAGGAACATCGCCTTCCACCTGTCATAACGCAAAGCAGCGAGTTCGCCGTCATCGGTCCAATAGAGAAATTCGCGGCGTGGGTCGACCTCGGTATCGCCCTTGAGATACGGAATCAGGTTGTAGCCGTCCAGGTGAACTTTGAACGTCTTGTCCCCAGCCTGGTAGCCGGTCAGCAGCTTCTCTTTAATGTCAGGCACGCCCGCCGCCGCCAGCAGTGTGGTTGCCCAATCCTCATGCGCGGCCACGCCGTTTACCATCGTTCCCGGTTTGATCACGCCCGGCCAGCGAATCACGAAGGGTACGCGATAGCCCCCTTCCCAGCTGGTGTTCTTTTCACCGTGGAACGGGGTGGTTCCACCGTCGGGCCAGCTCATCACTTCCGCCCCGTTGTCGCTGGTGAAGATGATGATGGTGTTATCGGCAATGCCGAGATCATCAATTTTCTTCAGCAGAACGCCGATGTTGTCGTCGAGTTGGGTCATGCCCGCGCCATACAGGCCTTTCTCGTTTTCCATGGCTGCATACTTCGGCGGCAGGTGCGTCCAGATGTGCATCCGGGTGGTGTTATGCCAGATGAAGAATGGCTTGCCCGCTTTCACTGCGCGATCCATATCGTCAAGCGTCGCCGCCAGGAACTCGTCGTCGGCGGTCTCCATGCGTTTCTTGGTTAGCGGGCCGGTGTCTTCGCACACCTGCTTGCCCCAGGGTCCGAAGCGCGGATCGGAGGGAGCGGGATTATCGGTTGCGGTAGCTTTGCACTTGAACACGCCGCGCGGACCGAACTCTGCCCTGAAAGTCGGGTTGCGCGGGTAGTCCACGTTTTCCGGTTCTTCCTCCGCATTCAAGTGATAGAAATTTCCGAAAAATTCATCGAAGCCGTGCACCGTAGGCAGGAACTCGTTGCGATCGCCCAGGTGATTCTTGCCGTTCTGAAATGTCATGTAGCCCTGCGGCTTAAGCAGGTCGGCAATAGTCGGATCTTCCTTCTGCAATCCGAGGGTCGAGCCGGGCAGGCCAACCTTCAGCAGTCCTGTGCGGATGGGACTTTGTCCGGTGATGAAGGCCGCGCGTCCGGCGGTGCAGCTCTGCTGGGCGTAATAATCGGTGAAGATCGCACCTTCATGGGCGATGCGATCGATGTTGGGCGTCTTATAGCCCATCATGCCCAGGTTGTAAGCGCTGATGTTGAAGTAGCCTATGTCATCCCCAAAGATCACCAGGATGTTCGGCTTCTTCGGTCCCGCTGCCGTTTGGGCATGGGCGAGCCCGCCTCCGCCTGCCACCAGGAAACTGGACACGGCAATCGCGCCCAGCGTTATCTTTCTAATGCCTGCACCAAGGTCCATGTTCTTCTCCTAGTTACGTGATCCTGCCTCAACTTTGAAAAATTAAATCATCCAAGCCGCGTTCATGGCTGCTCATAAGCCGCACTCAAAATTCCCGGCAACGCAGTATAGTCTTCACAAACGCCAGCGTATGAGCAAAATAGCTCACTCCGGCGCCTGGCGAGCTGGCTTTTGCTCCCAGCGTACAAGCCCTCGTAAGTAACGCTGGCCGCTGTCGGCCGTTTGGGGAAACTTGCGCCATGGCTGTTCTCAACAGTCTGCTCGTCGTACTGGCAATCCGACAAACTTCACATAACTTCACCAGAATTAACACGTGAGTTAGGCCGTTGCCACTTAGGCTTTGGAAGGCTCTCAAGGGGGGATCTGTGAATTGGAAGCCTGTTGTCGCCGCTGTAGGCGTCTGCGGGTTGACGCTAGTGTTGGCTCTGTTCTCCCTGGCGCAGAGTCCTTCGCCGCCGACTCCTGTCCAAAGTCCGCAAGGAGACGATAAGACAAACCTGGTTCCGACCTTTCACGCCCCGTCCAGGCAGATCCTGGTGGAAGCCAAGGTTTGGACTCCTCCCGCAGCAAATGGCAAGTCCGATGCCTCACTCATTCCCAAGGAATCGCTTGATCGTCTGGGCGGGGCTACAAACTTGCCAAACTCGCCGGCCCCGGCCAAGGGCCTAACCTTCCAAAACTTTCGAGTGCTCGAGAATGGTGTGGAGCAAAGAATCAACTTTCTCCACGAAACTGACTTTCCTGCCGTCGATACTACAGGGCAATGGAACATGCATCCTGTATTCGGTGGAACCTGGGGCTTCCTTTAGGCTGCTGAGCAAGCCACGCCAGCAGGGTTGGGCCGTCCGAGCGGAGTCGTCTCCTGGACCGTGGCGACGGCCAGCTACATCCTTGGATATTCGCCCGCCCCTTTGAAGCCTGGCGAGTGTCGCACCATACAGGTTTTTGTGGAAGGTAAGGCGGTTGATATAAACCGTAGCCGATACTGTGACGACAAGAGTTCTGATGACAAGGGCATGCCGGAAGCATCTACCGTCGCTGCCCGAATCCAGCAGTGGATAGATTCAACGACGCGCCAATCCGTCAAACTCTCAACCAACTCCTACACGTTCTGGTCCTCGGGTGTGCTGCATCTTGTGAACCAAACACCTTCGGAGGACCAAAGTCATGCGCTGCCCGCCACAGACTTCGCCTACCATATTGAAGTACATGATGCCCCGGCGCCGGCTACCGTACACATCACTACGCAGTTTGATTTACCGCAAAGATATTGGGAAGGCTCAGAGTGCCGAAAACATAATCCGGATGTCCGCGTTGCTGGAGTAGTGCTCACATCGAAAGGGCAAGTTGCAGCGCAGTTTGATGAAACGTACCCCTGTCTGGAGCCGACACCGTCGGCATCGTCTAATCTCACCAAGTATTCCAAGCATCAGGTGGTAATCGATAGATATTTCAAACCGACTCGGTTCGACACTCAAGTCCAGCTACCGCCGGGAGACTACGAGCTTCGAGTGGCAGTGCTGGATGAGAAGAATCTTGGCACGGCCCGGCTGCCCTTACACGTGCCACCCTCTCATAGTAAAGACCTCGCCATGAGCGACGTGGTGCCAGCAGGCATCGCACGTGATTCATCGTGGGTGTTGGCTGAGGCCGCATCCGTTTCACCCTTCCCCATTATTCCAAGTCCGCTGGTCAGCAAGAATATCCAATTCTTTCCGGAACTAGACCCAGTGCTCCGAAAAGGAACTCCTCTTACCTTGTATTTCGAAATCTATGAGCCTGCACTCCAGGCCCAGGCGTCCTCGCTCTTCTGTGAAGTGAAAATCACGGACTTGAAGACGGGCTCATCTGTCCTGGATACAGGCCCACTGAGCGCGAACAAATGGTTGCTTCCAGGAAATGCTGCGGTTCCCATTGGCTTGAAGTTCGACACGGGGAAATTGAAAAAAGGTTCGTACCGGGTCGAGGTGCAGGCGTCCGATTCTACGGGACGAGAGTCGGGATGGCGAGCAGCGAATTTTAGCATTCAGTAGGAGTTAGCGGCTTCAAAACACGACCTCCTTTGATAGCTTCCGTAACAGTGCGCCGTGAAAGGCGCTGGACTTCAGCGGGTGCAACTCCCGCCCGGGAACTGGTTCGCTCCACTCGGTAGCAATCGAAGCGGCAGCGGAGGTAACAAAGCTGTCGGAGCCTTCGGTGTAAAGGGTCGCATGGCGACTCCGCGAGCGTGCAGGCCATAACGTGAGTGAACGCTGAGCAGGCCTCGAAAAAGCAATCGCAGGAGCCGACCTGACTGTTACACAGGGAAGGCCGCCGTCGACGGAGAGGGACGAGCGAACAAGCTCCGTCAAACCTGCCGGGGTAATGGCGATGGCATGTACGCATAGGAGACCAGACGCAACACGGGAAGCCCCAGCGGTGATCGCGGTAAGGATCAACTGACAGCCCGTGAGGGACAGGTCGGGCCGTGCGGGGTGGCGGAGAGGCTTGTAGTACCGAGGAAGTCGGGTAACGCCGATGGAGGGAAGGGGCCTCAGTTAAAGACGGGCGCAAGAAGCAACGAAGGACATGGGGATTGACGATAAGTCTATCCACCCCGAGTAGTGTTCAGAAGTTGCAGGCGGCGTCACACAGAACATCGTGTGTCTTTTCCGAGAGCCGGATGCGGGAAATCTGCCAGTCCGGTTCGATGAGCGGGAACAGGAAACAGAACCAAGCCAAACCGGACTGAGGTGACGCGGCGAAAGCCTCGTCAAACTACCACCGGGAGACTACAGTCACTGCGCCTGTTCTCGACTCTACTCTCCATATCGGAAGTTATGGAGCTGGGTATATCGTTTCGGGGGTAACTTGCGATATCGCCTGTTCTATAAGAGGGGATGTCAAGAACATTCCTCTGCCTCCGCCGGAGGCGCGAGTTCGGTTCGCGGCATCCAGCCCCTGTCAACGACGCAGGACGATGGGATTCGGGGGTTGTGCCCTGTTTCAGTAGTTCCATTTTTCTGGTCGCGACGACGCCACTCAGTTTCTGAAACCTGCAAAGCCCTGTGGTTGTATGGTGGCAACCATGGTTCTATCTGCGACTTATAAGCCTATTGCTTTTTCGGGTTGTTCGAGGGGGCATAGGGTTCACACAGTGACTGGGTGCTAAGCAGCACCGTACGCCTACAGGCCATAGTCATACTCACCCTCGAACCCGAGCGTCTCCAGAACCGACTGACCACTACCAGAAGGATCTACCGGAAATGGGAAGGGGCTCTTCACCCGAGACGCTCAAGCGGCTTGCGGTTTTAGTTTTTCCGCGTCGAAGCCTTCTCCTTTCTTCCACAGAGTCAGCGTAATGGCTGCAATCTTGCGTGCCAGCGTTAGGCGGGCCATGGTCGGTTTCATGCCCTTGGCCAGCAACTCCTGATAAAAGTTCTGGAAGGGTCCGGGGCGCACACTCGCCATGGTGGCCACCCCTTTGAACAAACCTTTCAGATCATGGTTGTGGTCCTTGTTCAAGCCTCGAATAGAGATGACTTTCTTTGAGCGCCGCAGTTGGCCGGTGGCATAGCTGTATTCCGCGCTCACCCTGGTCTCCAGAGCTAGTCCACTGTAGGCCCATAGTTGACGCTTGGTACGGAAACGATGCGGGGTCTGAATCAGCGCCACCACCAAGGCCGATCGAATCGGCCCCAGGTAAGGAATCTGTCGTAGTTGCGCGGTGCTCGGATGCTTGCGACTTTCGACTAATAGTTCCCGCCGCGCCTGCTGTCGCAAGTGTTGCAGCATGTCCAGTTGCTGGTACAGTTGCTCGGCTCGTCGGCGGACGCCGGGTTCGCGAATCTTCTCCAGCCACTCGGCCCGATGACGGTTATAGTAGACATCTCTTCCGGCACAGGGAATTGCCCAACTGCGATACAACGCCTTCAGGCGATTCATGACCCGCGATAGGTCTTTGACGATCGTCAGATAACTGCGCGACAGCTCACGCAGCATGCGTACTCCCGTCTCGCCGTGGTAAACCGGCTTGAGCTGGTTGCCACGTAACAGTTCGGCCAGTTTGCGGGCGTCGATGCGGTCGCTCTTGTTCCCGGCCTTGAGAAGCGCGTTCTTTCGCGGGTTGCACACCAGCAGCTTGCCAACGTGGGGTTTGAGCAGATCGTATAGCCAGGCAGCGCATGTTCCTTCTTCGAAAGTCACCGACAACGTTCCACGCAGTCCGGCAAAGAACTCCAGAATCGTTGCGGCTTTCGTCTCCAGAATGGATTCCATGATGATCCTGCCGGTGCAATCCATCACTGCGACTGAAATCGTGGCTTGATGGACGTCGAGCCCGATATACTTTTCATTATCCATGAGGGTGCTCCTTTCTGTGGGCCGTGATGCGAACGATCACAACCTACTCCAAAAGGGGCGTCCTCTTATAATGCGTTCACAACAGTTGGAAATATGTACGGAGCGCAGTGCCAACAGTTAAGGTATGACCGAATCCCAAACAACGGTTGTGGTCATCGGAGCCTTTTCCGGGTTTGTCATTCCGGCTTGGATATCAGCGGCACGGAGCAAAAGTCGGGAGCAGACCCTCTGGACGCCAGCAGCTTTGGTAACGCTCAGTTTGCTGGATGCTGCCATATTTGTGATCCTGATCGCGATCCGGTCGCTTACCGTGGATTACTCCGTTCGATTTGCTGCGGTAGGAATTCCGTTGGGCATTCTGGCATTCGTATTGGCGCGGAAACGAAGGGTCGGATCACAGGGTGCCGGAGTACGAGTCAGTTCGGCGCTAAGCCTGATAACTTGGTGGTTTCTGATTACATTGCACTGAGCTTCCGGTGTAGCTTGCGATATGGCCTGATCTATATAAGGGGATGTCAAGAACATTTTTCTCCCTCCGCCGGAGGCGCGGATTTGGTTCGCGACATCCAGCCCCTCTCACCATAGAAGATGCTCGTGTGGTGTCGTGCCCCTGGGTTATTCCATCTCGGCAGCTGCATCTCGTTAGTAGCGACGACGCCAATCAGTTTCGAAACTGAACAAGCCGTGCGGTTGTACGGTGTCAACCATGGATCTATCTGAGGCTCGGGGCCTAGTGCTTTTTCGGGTTATCCGAGGGGGCATAGGGATTACACAGAGACTGGGTGCCATCGGCACCGTGTCGTCTACAGGCCATAGTCATACTCACCCTCGAACCCGAGCGTCTCCAGAACCGACTGGCCACCACCAGAGAAGATCACCGGAGATGGAGGGGCTCTTCACCCGAGACGCTCAAGCGGCTTGCGATTTCAGTTTTTCGGCGTCGAAGTTTTCTCCCTTCTTCCACAGAGTCAACGTAATGGCTGCAATCTTGCGGGCCAGCGTGAGACGCGCCATGGTTGGCTTTATGCCTTTGGCCAGCGCAGCCTGGTAGAAGTCCTGGAACGGTCCGGGACGCACACTGGCCATGGTAGCCGCACCTTTGAATAGACCTTTCAGATCATGGTTGTGGTCTTTGTTCAGGCCCCGAATGGAAAGCAGTTTTTTCGAACGCCGCACTTGACCTTCAACCAAGCGGTATTCCGCACTGATGCGGGTCTCCAAGGCCAGTCCGCTATACGCCCATAATTGTCGCTTGCTGCGGAAACGATGCGGAGTCTGGATCAGTGCCACCGCCAGCGCCGATCGAATCGGTCCGAGATAGGGAATCTGTCGCAGCTTGGCGGTGATGGCATGCTTCCGACTTTCCGCTAGTAGTTCCCGCCGCGCTTGCTGACGCAGGTGTTGCAACATGTCCAGTGGCTCATAGAGTCGTTCGGCTCGACGCCGCACGCCGGCTTCCCGAATCTTGCCCAGCCACTGAGCTCGATTCCGCGTGTAATAGACATCTCTTCCCGCACAGGGAATCGCCCAGCTGCGATACACCGCTTTCAGCCGATTCATGACCCGAGACAGGTCTTTGACGATGGTCAGATAACTTCGGGACAACTCCCGCAACATCCGTACGCCCGTCTCGCCATGGTAGACCGGTTTGAGTTGATTACCGCGTAACAACTCGGCCAGCTTGCGGGCATCGATCCGATCACTCTTGTTCCCGTCCTTGAGCAACGCGTTCTTCCGTGGATTGCACACCACTAGTTTGTCGACGTGAGGACTGAGCAGATCGTAAAGCCAGACGGACCAGGTCCCTTCTTCGAAAGTCACCGACACGGTTCCGCGCAAGCCTGCAAAGAACTGCAGAATGGTCGCCGCTTCGGTCTCTAGAATGGATTCCATGACCAACTTGCCGGACGAATCCAAGACCGCGACCACAATGGTTGCTTGATGAACGTCGAGCCCAATATACTTTTCACTGTTCATAGGGTGCTCCTTTTCGTAGGTGGTGGTGCGAACAATCACAACCTACTCCTAAAGGGGCGCCCTTTTATAATGCGATAACGCCAACAATGTTACGCGTGAGCCTCACTCGGCTATATTTAAGCGGATGGAATCGACATTCTCAGTAAAATGACAGCTTCCTGGAAGGCGTTTCTCGGTCTAGTTCTGCTCTCGTCGTTTGCTGCGTTCGCGCAAGTGCCACAAGCAAGTCCAGCCGCAGCCACACAGCCCGATGACCAACCAGTCGGAATCCCGAAGTTCTACGCGCAATCACGGCAGATTCTCATTGCAGCGACAGTCCGAGACCCCAACAAAATAGACGCTTCGTGGATTCCGAAGATCAGTGGCAAGAAAGAAGACAAGCCCACGGTGAATTTCTTCACGATTCATCCACCTGTGCTTGGATTACATGCAAGCAGCTTTCACGTTTTCGACAACGGCATCGAGCAACCCATCAACTACTTCAAGGAGGTTGATTTTCCGGGAGCAAACCAGAGTAACCAATGGTCTTTTCATGTCGATAATCGCGGAACCTGGAGCTTCTTTATGGGTGGGCTGGCGCTGGGTCCTCCAACAGCCACTTATCTGCTGGGATATGCCCCTCCCGCACTGAAGACCGGTGAATGTCGAACACTACGAGTAGCTGCACAAGGCTACGAAGTTCAATTGAATCGCGAACAATATTGCTCTGTTCAAAGTGACGATTCTCTAATGTCGACCAAGGTGGGCTTGCAAATGCAAGAGATAATGAAGTCCCACAAAAAAGGGTCGATCACCGTTTCGGTGAAGGCCTTCACCTTTTGGTCTTCCGGTGTTTTGTCCCTGATGCGGCAAGCGCCTGCCTTCCAAAACCCGCCGATTGAACCGACAACAGAGTATAGATATACGGTTGAGGTGCACGATGCCAAGGCCCCGGCGACGGTGCAAGTGGTTGCGGGTTTTCCTGGACTCGCAGGCGGGGCTAACGCATGGGCTTCCGATTGCCCCAAGGGTGCTGCGATTCAGCTGCTTGTTGCTGTCTACAAGTCGAAAGGTGACCTCGCCGGACAGTTCGAGGATACCTATGCCTGCCAGAAAGTCACTAAAGATGAGCAGCCCGGCCAGACAGATTCGGATCTGCGAAAGCAGAGGATTCTCATTCCCGATCGCTTCGATACCCAAGTCCAGCTAACGCCTGGTGAATACGAACTGCATTTTGTGATTAGCGATGGCAAGGATTTTGGACAAACATATATCCCTTTACATGTTGAGCGGCTAGACCCCAACTCCCTCGTGGTCAGTGACCTCGTTCTGGCAGGTGTCGTCCGCTACTCCGGCTGGGTTTTGCTTGACGCAGCCGCCCTTACTCCGTCGCCGATAATTCCGAGCCCCCTAGTCAGCAATGACTCGCAATATTTTCCCGACTCGGATTCGGGAATGCGCCTGCGGAAGCACCTCCCTCTTTATCTCTATTTCGAAATTTATAAGCCCCAGCTTCCAACTGACGCCGGTGCCGTCTACTATCAGTGGCGAATAACCAGCGAGAAAACTGGTTCGGTAGTGTCAAACAGCGACCATATGACCGCATCCGAGTGGGTCATACCTGGAAGTGCGGTGATCCGTGTGGGACTAAAGCTCGACATAGATAAATTCAAGAGGGGCGCGTACAAACTCGAAGTGCAAGCCTCCGATTCAGCGGGACACGAGTCGGAATGGCGGGCAGCTAACTTCAACATACAATAGACATTGCTGCGCGGAACGAACAGCAACCGTGCGCTAACTGTCGTTATATCGCCATATCGCAAGTTACGGGGAGGGTGTATCGTTTTGGGCGTAGCTTGTGATAAGCCCTGTTCGCGACAATTGGCGCTCGGTCGCCATTCCCAATCTGACAAACTTTACGTAAATTCACTCGACTTAACACGCGAGCCGCCGCGGATGTACTTAGAATCTAGGTGCTCTCCGAGGGAGGCGATCCGTGAGTCGGCAGCCTGTCGTCGCAGGTCTCAGCATTTGCTGGCTGATACTGACATTTGCTTTGTTCGCCGTGGCGCAGAGTTCTTCTTCGCCAGCGGCAGCTACTTCTTATCAACCGCCGGGAGAGGTCATCATAGAAGCCCAAGTCTGGAACGAGGGCCATAAAGAAGTTCGGCGTCCTTGGGTCGGCTATTGGTATGGCGTGCCCGATCAAAAGGGCCAGGCGTACCGGCTTCTTGGGGAGCTGCCCGAGCCCGTGCTTGGCTTGGCTCCTAGTGATTTCCAGGTGTTTGATAATGGAGTGGAGCAAACGGTCAATTACTTCCGGGCCGCCGATAAACCCGCAAATGATCTGATTGGTGTATGGTCGTTTGCTCGGAGCTTTGATGGCACTTGGGGCACTCTGGTTCGCGGTCCACATTTCGACTTTCCTCCAGCCAGCTACGTCATCGGTTATGTTCTTCGATCACTAAGCCCTGGCGAATGTCACACAGTAAAAGTTATCGTCCACGGCCGAGACGTTGAGTTAAGTCGTGACGAATACTGCCCACTGAGTGGCTCTGCCTCCAATCAGCCTGCGGACAGACCCACCCTAAATGCGGGCCCGCAACCGACCAATCGCTCGATAAAGCCTCTCGCAGTCTCGATTCGAACTTTCACATTTTGGTCTTCCGGTGTTTTGCGCTTCGGAGCCGAAGCAATACAAACGAGCACCTCTTCTGAACACCGTTTGGGCAGATGGTCGTATGCAGTCGAGGAGTACCGTGCCGACTCTCAAGCTAGCGTGCATTTGGATGTAGACCTCGGGGGGGCGGGCTTTGGAATTATCCCTGTCACAAGGACGAAGCGCCCATCCAAGTGCTCGCCAACGTTCGCACGTCAGACGGGCATCTTGCTGCTCAGCATTCCTGGAGCTATAGCTGCTTCATGACCTCTAAGTGGTCAATTATCTATGCTGGCGAGGACAACAGCATACACGCCCCTGAGGGTTATGTTTTGGCACCAAATAGGCTTGACACGCAGATCAGCCTGCGACCGGGTGACTATGATCTGGAAGTCGTCGTTAGTAACGGATACAACTCTGGGCGGGCACATGTTCCTTTGCACGTCGATAAGCAAGATTACAACGGTCTCACGCTGAGCGACTTGGTTGTAGGAGGGGTGGTTCGTTCGACCGAGTGGGTACTACGTGACGCAGCCACTACTGCTCCCGGACCCATTGTTCCGACTCCTCTGGTTAGCAAGGATCTTGAGTATTTTCCGGATTCGCAGTCGGCTGTGTATGCGGGAAAAGGCACTCCAGTTTACATTTACTTCGAAATCTACCAACCCCAGATAAAGACCCGAGCGAATCCGTACTATCAGTGGCGAATCTTCGACCAGAAAACCGGTTCGAAAGTAATGAGCAGCCAGCGGGTGAACGCAACCGATTCGGTTGTGCCGGGGAGCGCAGTAATTCCGATTGGACTGAAAATCGACGTGGACAAGCCGCAACAGGGGTCTTACGAGCTCGAAGTACAGGCTTCCGATTCAGCTGGTCGGGATTCGGAATGGCGGACTGTTAAGTTCAGCATTCCATAGGTCTTGTGGTGCGCCGAACACGACTTGACGCGACAACTTACGTAAAATCCCCATAGCGCAAGTTACGGGACTGGGTGTACCGGGGCATCCGGCACTTGAAACTCGAAACCGGAAGCTCGAAACTAGGCTCGTGCGACTGAGGCGCATCCACGATTTTCGCAGGGCGCAGCCGCAAATGTTTCCGCGTGAAGCTGCGCTGCTTGTGCTGCTGTTGGCCGCGGTCACGCTGGCGGTGTATCAGCCGGTCCGGCATCTGCCTTTCATCAACTACGACGACGATCTCTACGTCACCAACAACATTCAAGTGCAGTCCGGCCTGCAGTGGGACACGGTACAGTGGGCTTTTACAACCTACCAGGCGTCGAATTGGCATCCCCTGACCTGGCTGTCGCACGCGCTGGACTGGCAACTGTTCGGCGCCGATGCTGCCGGGCCGCACCTGGTCAATCTACTGCTGCACACAGGGAATGTGCTCGTGCTGTTCTGGGTGCTGTGGCGAGCTACGGGACGCGCCTATCGCAGCGCGGTCGTGGCGCTGCTGTTCGCGCTGCATCCCGTGAACGTGCAGTCGGTGGCCTGGGTTGCTGAGCGCAAGAACCTGCTGAGCGCGCTGTTCTTCCTGCTTGCCCTGGGCGCGTACCGCTGGTATGCGAGCGCACCGCGCGGCCGTCGCTACTTCACCGTTGCCGGGCTATTCGTCCTGGGGTTGATGGCGAAGCCGCAGGTGATTACGCTCCCGCTGGTGCTCTTGCTGTGGGATGACTGGCCGCTGCGGAGAATGTCGCTGGGCACGTCCCCGCAGGCCAAGGAGGAAAGCTTCAGCCGGCTGACCTGGGAGAAGCTGCCCTTGTTCGTGTTGGCTGCCATGAGCGCGGCGATCACGCTGCTGGCTCACCGCGCCGGGTCCGCCCTGCGCTGGTATCCGCTGTGGATGCGCGCTGAGAACGCCATCGTGTCCTGCGTCCGTTACCTGGGCGTGGCCATATGGCCTGCCCATTTGGCGCTGTTTTATCCCCACCCGCTCGGCGCAATCAGCCTGTCGCAGGTGCTACTTTCGCTGACGTTGCTGGTACTGTTGACCAGCGTCGCGCTCCGGCACGGCGGATCTCTGCGAGTTGGTTGGCTTTGGTACCTGATCACGCTGCTGCCCATGAGCGGCCTGGTGCAGGTGGGTGCACAGGCCAGGGCCGACCGTTACGCGTATCTGCCGTTCATCGGACTGTTTCTCATGACAGTTTGGGGGCTAGCGGATTGGGCGGAGAACCGGCATGTTCCTCGAGGTCTTCAGACGGCCGCTGCTTTGCTGGTGCTTCTTGCATTCGCCGCACTCACGCGTCAGCAGCTTAGGTATTGGCAGGACAGCGTTAGCCTGTGGACACGCACGCTGCAGGTGACTCAAGCGAATTCCATCGCAGAAGTTGACTTGGGCGCGGCGCTGATCGCACGGGGCCAGACTGAGGAAGCCATGAAGCATTTCCGGGCTGCGAACACGATCGAACCCCGGGACCCGCTGGCCAACATGTACATCGGGCGTTATGAGCAAACCCAGAATAATCTTGCCGCCGCCATTGCGGCGTACAAGATCGTGGTAGCTAACGCCGCTGATGCCAAACTGAAGGCACGAGCTCTCAACAATATGGGTTATGCCTACCAGGCCATGGGCGATCTGACCAACGCCCAGAAATGCTTACGGGCTTCGACCCTACTGTCGCATTGAACTGACCGTTGAGGGAGCGAGAATGCTACCGGCAGCCGTCTCCGCGGCATTCCAGTTCTTCCCGCTGCTGATTCCAGTGCAACACCAGCGGGCTGTCCAAGGGAGGCGGGGCCGAGCCTCGATCCAGCTGCACTTCGATCTTCCTGCCGGTGGTGGCTTCAACACACTCCGGGAACCCATTGCCGAAGAAGAATACGCCGTCCAGACTTTCGGGCAGTTGCTGCACCAGTATGCGATTCGTCGAAGCGCCCGCGTAACGCGATGCATCCTTGCACGCCTGCTGCGCGCGTTGCGATACCTTTCCCCAGATGTCCAGGTTATGAGTGAGCGCGGCGTAGTTGAACAGGAGGAGGATGGCGGCGCACCAGCTACGGGCCTTCGGGCGAAGACCGGTCAGTGCTGCTCCCAGCAAAATTGAAAACGCTGCCGACGCCAGATAAATCATCCTGGCCCCTATCAAATCCTTGTCGAGAAACAACAAATGGAGTGGAACCAGGGTGGTTGCCAGCACCAGTCCAATGCCTAATGCGATATCGCGAGATGACGGGCGCCCCAGCATCAGCCAGAGCAACGCGCCGATATAGACAGCCAGCAGAAATACCAGCAGCGCGCCCGGCTGAAGGCTCCAATTGACAGGGAAGTAGAGCGCGGTCCACAAGCGCAGGAATAAGGTGTTGAAGGCTCGACCCAGGCTGAAGTGCAGCGCCTGCGCTCTGCCGCCGGCATCAACGTACCCGCCGACTCCGCCCAGCAAGTGCCAGCGATACGCAAACAGCGCGGCCATGCCTGCGTAAAACAATCCCAACGCCAGCGCCACGCGTTTTGACTTCTCTCCGGCATGCCATGCCACCAGCGTTGCCAGCACAGGAAAGATCAATCCGGATTCTTTGCTCAGCGCGCCCAGGATCATGGACAGGGCAGCCAGTCCGACCAGAAGGTTGAAGCGCCCACTCTCATACGCAGCTTTGAAAAGCACCAGCGCCAGCAGAACAAAAAGCGTCGAGACAAGATCGAATCGCCCCGCGATCCAGGCCACCGCCTCGGGATGGGTTGCGTGAACTGCGAAGATACACGCCGCGGTAATGGCTGCGGTGCGCGAGAACTTCAACTGCGACGCAAACAAATAGACCAGGATCGCGTTGACAGAGTGAAGCCCGAAGGCGATGAGCCTCCAAACTTCAGGACGGTTTCCAGCTCCGGCCCATTGCCTTGTGGCCGACAGGGTCAGGTTCGTTATCGGCCGGAAGAACCGGTCTCCACCCGGAACTCGAAACTGTTGAACGATACCGGTCCAGCTCCAGTCC
Source organism: uncultured Acidobacteriaceae bacterium (assembly GCA_963698845.1). Classification (GTDB taxonomy): domain Bacteria; phylum Acidobacteriota; class Terriglobia; order Terriglobales; family Acidobacteriaceae; genus Bog-257. The sequence continues at coordinate 328,957 of CAVOSH010000001.1, read as the reverse complement.
TGCCCGTATCTGACAATGAGGTAGTCGTCAGCCAGCAACGGGTAATGAAGGGCTCGCCAATAAACCAGAAATGTCAGGGCGGCAATCAAGGTGACCGGCCAAACTAATGCCCACCTGAAAGGAGAACCCTTGCCGGCAATTCCTGGTTCGGACCGTGCCCGCTGTGAATTGAAGATCAGGGAAAGGGTCACCGCTAATGCCAACCAATCCTCAGCGTGGAGCGGCGCCTGGAAGGAGTAGCCGGCGCTGTGAACGCTAAGCGCAGCTTTATAGAAGACAACTGCACCGAAGCCGGCGGCAGTCGCAAGCAAGCTCAGCCGAACAACAAGATATCCGGTGCCGCGACTGTGAGCGCCACCGTGCCGGATGCGACGATGCCCAAACACCACGGCGGCGGCGACTGCGACGATGACCGAAATCCAACGTCCCATTTCATTCATAGGCCGGGTTCTTCGCAAATCGCGATGAATTACCGCTGGGAGCGCAGGCGGTGCCGACGATCGACTAGCACATACTAGACCGGTTTGGTTTCGTTCGTGAGAAAAGCTATCCGGAGAAACAAAACTCTTTCTGGATACAGCATTGGCTGGACTCAGGCAGGGCGCGAAAATGGTCTCCGGCTGCGCTTTGGCATCTTAAGATTTCAGAACCGGATATTGTTCTCCCCCACCACGGCCAGCACCGAGATCAGGTGGGTTACGCCGAGCAGGTTGCGGACCGAGGGGCCGATGTTCATCAGCTCCAAAGCGCAGCCGGCCGACTTGGCGGAGACGTACAGGCGCGCAACTGTCCCCAGGCCCATGCTGTCCATGTGCCTGCAATCCTTCAGGTCGAGCACAATGCGTTTGCATTCGGGGATCAGTTGCTTGACCTGCGAGCTGAGAAGATCGTTGACGCCGTAGACCAGTTTGCCACTGCAGCGCACGACGGCGGTGTCGCCGTTGCGCTCGACCGTGAGAGTGAGGGCGCTGGTGCTTGTGGGCATTGGGTCTCCTTGTGCGGTTCGAAGCTGACGGATGAAACATGTACGGTATCGCAGTGGCGGCATGATGGCCAGCAATACATGTGGCGCTGGCGCCGGCTGAAGCCGGCTCGGGACCAGATTTTTGACCGGCACCCCGGGGCTCACGCCCCGGACTAACTTCGTAGCCGCCGCTGTCGCAGCTAGAGCATTATGGGGTGTTGTATCGTCCCGCGTGAGAATCTTCTGCCGATCTTGGCCTGGGGCACAGCCGCAAAAAAGTTCAGTAGCGTAGCTTCGGCTCCCAGGCTTCGGCGAAGTCTGTGCGGCTGAAGCCGGGCGGAATTTTCTTGTCGGTGGCGTAGCGATACAGTGCGGCAACGAAGATACCGCGCGCCGCCGACATCACCACTCCCAGCAGCAGCCAGTAGATCACCGCGATGGCCAGGCCCACAAACAAGCCGGTCTGCCCGAAGCGGTGTACGCCCATCGCCGGCGGCAGCGCTCCAATCAGTGCCAGCAAAAAGCCAATTGCCCCAAAGCTGAAGCCGCCGCTAACTTCTTCACCCCAGGTTTGCTTGAAGATGTGCGCCGATTTGTAGACAGCCTGCATGGGCCCGATATCCTGGGCGGCAAGCACGGGCGCGATGAAGAAGGTGGCCAGCGCCCACATCAGGCCGACGCCGCGCAGGAACAGGCGGCCGAAGGAGCCCAGGCGGCGCTCCAGCATTTGCATCAGGATGCCGAACGTGGCGGCAACCAGCGCCCATTGCAGGATGCTCCACTTACGCTGCCAGGCAATCTGCAAGCCGTCGTTCAAGGTAGCCTGCCCGCCGTTCAGCCGGTCGGACGCGATGCTCACCAGAGCCACGTTGAAGTAAATCGTCAGGCTGTAGGTGACCACGTAGAACACAAAGAGGACGGGCATCATCTGCTGTTCCAGCAACTTCTGCCCGGCTGGATCTTGCGGCAGTGGGCCGGGAGGCACCAACAGCAAGAAGCCCGCACCGAAGATGGTCACCGTCGCCATCAGGCAGAAGATCGCCGACAGCACCGGCAGCCACATCAGCTCCTTGTCAGATTTCAAGATCGAGAAGCTTTGTTTCAGAAGTTCCCAGCTGCGGCCAATCGTTCCCATGAGATTCCTCTCCATCCGCGGAGCACGGCCTGCGCTGGAAAGACCACCCTGGGGCTGCGCACGGCCATGCGTCTCGCCACAACTGCGTGTGCACAAGGTTACGCCATTCGCCGCCGCGCAGCAAAGATGACTGGTTGAGCACGGCACGATAATGGCGGCCAAGTGGTGGCCGAATCACGGCATGGCACGCCAGAAATGTCAGCGACTAAGCGGCGCGGCCCGCACTTGCCGGAGGCGTTTTCCTCTAACTTGACTTTCTACTCCGGCGGGGCTATCTAAGCTGTAGATCACTAAGGGTGAAGGAGTTCACCCCAACCGCTGTCCGTCCGACCGACGGGACAGATGATGACTCCTGACAAGCGAAGCTTGTCGCGGAATCATGTCTGCCCACAAGTTTCCATCAACCAGGACACGCCATTCCGCCGGGACGCGGAAGTTGACGTTGGCATGAGGAGCGAACCAGATTGCCGGACCCATCCATTTCGTTGAACGCCAGCCAGCGGCAGCGCCTGCTGATCACCTGCAAACATGTCGACAGGCTGCTGGAAGACATCGAAGCCACGCTGCACGCCTCGGAGTCGAAGAGCGTCTTCCCCAACTACACCACGGATCTCAGTGCCGACGAACGTAAGACGATCGAGGACTACGTGGCGCGCATTCGCAGCCGGCTTCTCGAGGTGCTGGCCAGCCAGTCGCTGGCGCCGGAAGAGCCGCGTATCTCGGTAACCCACTCCATTTACGTGAACCTCAAATTCATTGACATCGCCGTCACCGAACTCGCCCCGCGTCACATGCAGGGATACGGTCCGGTATCGCGTGCAGGCGCGGCGGAGTTGGAGAGCATCGTCGCCTGCCTGCAAACTTCCGTTACCGATCTGACAGAATACCTGCTGCGCAGCGACGCTCACAGCGGCGAACCGCAGATCTGGAGACGCCAGGGAAGATGATAGGTCTGGCAGAGTGGGACTCGAAAGGAAAGCGCACGGGGGCCGCCGGGAGGGGGTATCGCTGGCGGCCCTCGTCGTGCATGCGTCATCGCACTTCCCCGAACCGGCAGTTTTTGCAGCCCACACGCCCTGCCGCCCAGGTTTCTTTGAGAATGCCACGGGGAATCCCTGACGGTCGTTGTCCGGGCGCACGCCGGTCTTTGCTCAAGATCAAGTAACGGGTTTTTGGCAGGCAGGTTGGTGGCGGTTACTGCGAGCCCATCAGGATCGAGCTCCCGCGTGGTTCGAAAGACTCACCCGGCGCGGTCTTGGCCGTCGCTGCAGCCTGGCGCTCTTGTTCGTGCTCGTAGGCTTCCAGGGTGTTGTGATGCTTCAGGGCAACGATGCTCATGTGACCGAGGTCGTACATGCCGTAGATAATGTTGGCCCGCCAGATGTCGCTGCGGAAGGTCAGAATCTGGCGGCGGAAGTAGCGGAAGACCTTGTTGCCCGGCTTGTAGGTGGCCGACGCGCTCGACCTCCGCCAGCTCAGGTGTGGGGCTCTGGCAATTCTTCAACTCCACCACGGCCAGCGATCCATCGGTGCGAACGGGATCGCCGTTATAGCTTTCGGTGTAGGTCGGGACGCCCGGCCGCTGAATCATGTGTACGGATTGCACGCAGCCGGCGGCGGTCAGATCGCGAATCACCTTGCTGCGCTCCTCGTCGATGTCGGGCGAGATGTGATGCACGAACTGGTGATGCCTGAGCGACAAGGCTGCGCCGGTATCGTGCGTGGAAGCGCTCAGCCACACCGTCTTCGCAGTCGACGAATCCGTCCACTCCCACATGCGCAGATGGTCGCGGCGGGCATAGCTGTTCAGGCTCTTCTGCCAGTTCATGTCGGCAGGCTCGCCGTTCAGCAGGAACGGGCGCATGGGCATCTTGGGATAGCCGCTGTTGTTCAGGAAGGCGTAGAAGTCGCGCATGAAGGCGTGACGATTGAAGGTGTCGCTGTTGACCCAGCCGGCATCATGGAAAGCCGCAACGATCTGCTCGCGCGATCCGACAAAAGCCAGGTTGATCAGGTCGGCGGCAGCCATGGTGGTGGTGGTGGTGCGATTTGGGATCGTGCGGGAAAATTCCTGCCACTCGAAATCGTCGGCGGCATAAGCCTCGGTATCGACCGCAGGCTGCGCCACCGGCGTGACCGCGCGGGATCGGCTTGTCCAGCTTCAGCCGCAAATCCGTGCCCTGCGGAAGATAGATTTCCGGCTCAGGAAAGATGGGGAAGGTCGCTTTATAAACGATCAGCCCAAGATCGGAGTATGGATTCCAGGTGGGCAGATGGATGCAGGCGGCTGTTGATGCGGCCCTGGGGCGTATCGCTGCTGCGGATGCCCTGGATCATTCCCTTTGACGAAACCTGCTCGCGCGCGTTCTCCACTTCCGTCAGCGAGGTCACAAATTTGACCGGCGGGCCGCCATCGGGATGCAGTTCGTTGAACTCGATATCCAGCGCCGCGGTCTCGTGGCGAATGCCCCATCCCACCTTGCGTACCGAATGCACCACGCCGGTGACGTGGGTGCCGACCGGGAATTCCGTGTCGCTTTCGCACTGGATGGCTTCGGTCAGGACCCCGTTCACCGTGTCGCCCGGTTTCGCGGTGTAGCTGGAGACAGGCGAGGTCAGCCGGACCCAGACAGCCTGGCCGGCAGGTATTTGATCGCACGCGAAAGCTGCGGGAACGAGCAGCAGCAGCGGCAGAATAGGCATTCGCCGTGCGAGCGCGGTAAAAAGTCTCATTGGGGGCGAAACGGACCTCACATCCCAACCGAGTTCCAAGGACTACCCCATCATAAATGATGAGAGCTGAATCTGCCTGCACCACCTGCGTTGGGCATCCAGGTTCGAATTGTGAACGGCAGATGTCAGTGCGCGGGCGGCAATTCCATGGCAAACGGAGTCTGCTCTGACAGGCGCAAAATATGCGGCGTGATCACGATCAGCAGTTCATCTTCAGAGACGTTCTTGTTATGCACCGAGGCCCCGTAGCTGAGGCCGGGCACCTGCCCGAGGAAAGGGTAGCCGTTGATGCTGCGCGAATCATTCATATCGATCAGCCCGGTGACCACGCTGGACTCGCCGTCCTTCACCGTGATCTGGCCGTCGTACTCGCGATTGTTGATGATCGGAATTCCGTTGACATTCTGCGTTCCCAGCGAGCGTATCTGCAGCTCCAGCTTTAAAGTCACATCGCTGATCGCCGTGGACGTAAGGCGTGGCCTTTAGATTCAGGCCGAGATCTTCAAAGTTAAACGACGGGAAAGGCGCGATGAAGCTCTGGTTGCCGATGACCGAAGAGATGGCCGCACTGTTGGCTATGGGTGCGAAGGTCGCGTTGATGACCGGATAGCGCTCGCCGATCTTGGCCACCGCCGGATCGTTGTGCGAGGCGCGCAGTAAAAGGTGCTCCAGGTCCTGGATGTCGGAGGTATTCAGGCTGAAGGTCGGCGTGATTCCCGTGCCTGCGCCGCTCAGACCGAACAACGTCAGTCCGCCGCCGAAGGTGACGAAGGGCTGGCTGAGGATGGAACTGGTGGTTGAGTTCTGTAACTGCGCCAGCAGCGCTGAAATCGCGGTGGAGTTTGCCGCATTGATTCCGCCGGAGGAGATGAGCTGGTTGATCAGGTTCTGCGCGTTTGCGCCCAGTCCCGCCAGCAGCGCCGGGCTGATGTTGAACATGTTGAACTGCGTGGGCAGGGCTGTGCCCAGTGAGTGCGCCAGGCTGGTGCTGACCGCATAAACGCTCAGGTCGAGCAGTACCTCGGGCCGTCCGGTGGAAAGACTGCGGAGCAGTTGATCGGCGGCATTCAGCATGCGGCAACTCGGCGCGAATGCTGATGGTGTTCGCTTCCTTGTCCAGCGCGATGTAGCGCAGGTTCAGCAGCACGCGCAGCGAGTTCGTCATCTCCGCCAGTTGCTGATCGCTCAGGTCAGGCAGGTAGAACGTCTGCAGACCCAGCCGCTCGAAGTTGCGGCGATTCTCCACCGTATCGGCCAGGAAGAGGATCTGCGTTGATGTGAGCGAAACCCAGAAGGTTTTGGTGACGGCGACGGCCGTCTCCATCGCTTTGGCGAAGTTCACGTCCTGGATGTCGTAAAACACCCGCTGCTGCTTCACCGAATCGTCGAACTGCGCCTTGATGCCGTAAGCCCGCGTGATCTCGGTCAATAATGCGCGCGAGTCGCCGCGAAAATGGAAGTCGTGATGCTGCGGCGTGGGACGAAGATCGATGGGCAGCGATTGTTCTACCACGCTGATCGGATGGTCGGTGACCTGGTCTGCCGGAATGGCATCGCGCAGCCGCTGCAGCGCGTAGCTGTTGGTGGGATCGTAGTCGAGCGCCCGCCGGAATTCGGCCATGGCGACAATCTCGTTGTGCTCGTTCATGGCTTTGTTGCCGCGCTGCAGCGCCTGGTAGGCCAGCTGCTCGCGGGTAAACTCGCGCGCGGTGATGTAGTCCAGCTTGGTAGGGTCGAGTTCGGAGGCGCTGCTGAACTTGCTGAATGCCTCATCGAGCTTACCCTTTTCCTTGAGCTTCACACCAACTTCAAACTGCCGCTTGGCTTCCTGCGCTTGCTTCTTGCTGACGTTCGGGAAAATGGCGGTTCCGGGTTGGACGGAAGGCGGAGCAGCGCCCGGTTCCGCTTGCTGCGCAGACGATGCCGCTGTTGCTCCTGGCTCTTGGCCCGCGGCAGATCCAGGCGTTGCGTCCGGCTGCGCGGATGCGGCAGCGGGTGCAGCCTGTCCGCTGGCTTGATCGCCAGCCGGTTGCCGGCTCGCGGCGGCCTGAGGCGCGGGAACTGACGCCGCAGTTGGCGGGGGTGTCGCCTGCGCAGGCGCGCCCACCGCGATCGGCACGGCGAGAGGTAGCTTCTGCACGGTGATTGTCTGCCGCTCAAGAATGACGTTATCGGGCGGAGTCGCGGGCGCTGAGGTTGCCGGCTGAGTAGCGCTGCTGGCAGTGCTCGCGGAGGACGCATTCGTGGCGGCGTCCTGCTGAGCGAAGAGCGAAGTCGCCAAGACGAGGGCGAGCCATGTTCCGGCAAACAACCGCATGCGTGAAGAAATTGTAAGCCACCGGCGTGGAGCTTGTCGCGTCAGGCCGGCAGAAGTTCATCACAACTCGAAACGCAGACCGTCGGCGACTCCTTGGCTAACTCGTCGCGCGAATAAATGCCTGTCGCCACCGCGATGACCGGCATGCCGAGATGAGCGGCGGCGCGAACGTCGTTGGGCGTGTCGCCGATGAAGCAGACCGTGGTGTGCGGGCCGCGCAACTGTCGCGCCAGCTCGACGCCGTGACGGAAGATTTCTTCGCGCTTCTCCCGGCTGTCGCTGAACGATCCGAAGTCGAAGAACTGGCGGATGCCGCCGCGCTCCAGCTTCAGCCAGCCCACCTGCTCCAGATTCCCGGTGACCACGCCGATCAGCCTGCCGCGGCGGCGAAGTTCAGCCAGCAGCTCGGGAATCGCCGGGCAAAGCTCGACGCCCATTCCCTCCGAGTTCTGCGCCACTTCCGACCGCATGATCTCCCATGCCTTCGGCAGCCGCGCCTCAAAGTCGGCCGGCAGTTGACCGTAGTGCTGCAGGGCGGCCCGCAGGATGCCGGGATCGGTATTGCCGTGCACCGGCACGCCGTCGATGCGGCCCTCGCAACCGAACACTTCGCGCAACGCACTGTGGAAGGAGTTGTAATGTACGCCGCCGGTCGTGTTGGCCAGGGTGCCGTCAATGTCGAACAAGTAAGCGTCAAAATCGAAGAGGTGAAAGTCCCCGTTGGTCATCGATTTCAGTTTAGCCGAGAAGACGACCTGAGTTGGAGCGGTGAGACATCGAGGGTGCCCCGTTCTAGCCCCGATTTTGGGCTAGGGCGGGAGCATGAGGAATCCCGCCTATGCCAGCCGCCCTACGCCAACAGAGGGCGTAGAACGGGGCACCCAATTTTGCACACTCTCTGCAAACTTCCAGCCGCAACTCCGCATTTCTCGCTTGTGCTGGATAACCTAACCCGGGCTAAGTGGGTTCCAAGTATTGACGAGAGAAGAGCAGCGAAGCGGAGACGAGGGAGGGACGAACCATGAAATCAATATTTCTATTACTGGGTTCAGGCTTGCTGGCAACAACTCTGGCAGCCGCCCAGGACATGCCTGCGAGCAGCAACCCAGATCCAAGCCCGAGCAAGCAGACCAGCCAGAGTACTCAGACCACCAGCGGCCTCATTCGCGGCTGCCTGAGCGGGTCGGCCGGCAACTACACCATCACCGATCAGAATGGCACGCAATACCAGATCAACGGTCCCGATAACCAGCTGCAAGCCAGCGTGGGTCATGAAGTGGAAGTGAGCACCCGTCAGGACCAGGCGAGCGCCACCAGCACCCGGGGCGATCAGACCACCGCAAGCACGACGAACAGCGTGCAGGTCTCGAACCTTCGCGACATAGCCAGGAGCTGCACGAAAGGCAACTCCAGCGGCCCATCTTCGATGGACAACAACGGCGCCACTCCGAAGGGAACTCCGGATGCCGCCGAGCCTCCTCAGCCGCAGACCATCGCCATGTTGCAGCAGGAGAGCAAGCCTGACATGGGAGCCAATCCGCAGCAGACGGTGCCGCCGGTGACCAGCCAGACGCCGGCCACTCCGGGAGCGTCGACGAATTCCGCGCAGCAGGGGAATCCGCCCGCAAGCAGCACGACGAGCACCGGCCAGCAGAGCACCTCTCCCAGCAATACTAACGGCATGAGCGGCAGCCAGGTCGATCAGAACGCGCAAGGCGCACGGCAGGGTCAGATGAATACCACCGCGAATACGGGAAGCGCCAACGGCGCGAATCCGTCATCGCCGGCGACTCCCAGCGCTGCCCCGTCCAACCCGCAGCAGCAGCAGCCGAATGCCAACGATCAGAACAAGCCGCTCTATGAACGGCAGGCAACCGACATTCCCTGGGCTAATCACTCCGGCGACACTACCGGCAACAGCGGCAACCCGGGAACGTCGAACCCTCCTCCTCAGCAATAAGAGCGAAGCCAGGGTCGTCTAAGGCCTGCAGCGATGCAGGCCCTTTTTGTTTGGCGCATCCTTGAAGCGTCAATTGGGAAATGGTCGCCCTTGAACAGGTGTCATCCTGAGCGCAGGCGTCGCCGGGTTTGCGACGTCGGAGTCGAAGGACCCCTACCGTCACCGCGATCTGCCGTCCCTGACGGGACTCGAATTCTTGTTCGAAGCCCACCCCGCGCTGAAGCGCAGGGCCAAGCTCTTTTGTCCCGCGTGGCGGGACTGCTTTCATGGTCAGCGGACGGCGGCGACAGCGGCTGCGTTCTGGACGAACCTTGCCGCGAGTCTTCGGGTGTCATCCTGAGCGCAGGCGACGCCGGAATCGAAGCGCCTGCCCGAGCGCAGCCGAAGGGGACCGCCACCTTCTCGTAGGAATAGGGGTCCCTCGGCTGCGTTCTGGATGAACAACTTCTTGCGATGACACAACTTCAAGGATGCCGTCTTCGCCACAAACAAAAATCCCCGCTCCGCCGCTGAAGGCTGAAACGGGGATCGCTCTTAACTGCAGATTGTTATTCGAAGATCAAAATCGCGGCCGCGATCACCGTCGTCCACAAGCCGCGCTTATCGCCTACCGCGCTCTGGGTGACGTTTGCCGTACGCACGATCTTGTTCGACAGCCGGTACACTTCCTTCTTCTCATCCCACGATTTATCGGCGTCGAACTCCACGTCGAGCGTGGTTGCCAGCATCTCGGCGGCGAGTTCCTCGGCGTAATCGCCGGCGGTGTCGTCGGTCTCGCCGAACGAGTGATGCTCGCTCAAATAACCATACGTGGTTTTGTCCGCCGGCATCGCCAATCCAATGCTCGACGCCACCAGCCGGTGCGCCTCGCGCGTGGAATTCTCAGCCACCACGGCAAACACAACTTCGCCGGGCGAGAGATAGCGCAGGCCTTCTTTGCGGGTGATCAGCTTGCAGTGAGGTGGAAAAATGGAGGAGACGCGAACCAGATTTTGGGCAGCGATGCCGGCATCGCGCAGCGCCAACTCAAACGATGTCAGCCGTTCTTTGTGTTTCCCTACGCCTTTCGTCAGAAAGATGCGCTTTGGGACCATGTCCTTGGCCAATGTGTGAGGGCCTCCAGCAGGAATGAAGATAGTAACGAAATTTCAAAATAACACATTAGCGAGGGGCCTGAATGTGAATTCAGGATGAATGCAGAACTAATTCCCGGTGCGGAAACATAGCCGCCCCTCCGCTACACTACTTCCGCGAGATCATGGCCATGGTCATCCTCCTGATGGGAGTCACGGGAGCCGGCAAAACCACGGTGGGCCAGGCGCTCGCCGGCCGAATTGCACTGGAAATTCGCTGACGGCGACAGCTTCCACTCCGCCGCCAACGTTGCCAAAATGCGCGCCGGAATCCCGCTGAGCGATCGCGACCGCGAACCCTGGCTGGCAGCGCTGCACGCGCCATCTCCGGCTGGCTGGCTGCGGGCGAGAACGTGGTTCTGGCCTGCTCTGCGCTTAAGTCGGCATACCGGCGGCAGTTGCTGATCGCGCCTGCGGTGAAGCTGGTCTACCTGCGCGCCAGCAGAGAACTGGTGGCCGCGCGGCTGGCCGGACGCCAGAATCACTACATGAATCCGGCACTCATCGACAGTCAATTCGCCACGCTGGAGGAGCCGCCCGATGCCGTGACCGTCGACGCTCGGCTTTCAACGGAGACGATCGTAGCTGAGAATTCGACAAGCGCTGGCCCTGTAGTCCAGCTTCTCTGCATCTAACAATTTTGTAAGATGCCAATTCGTCGAAGAACGAAAATTCTGCTGTGGCGTGCTGCTGGCTGATCAGTCGATCGTCGGTGTCGCGGCGTTTATCTATCTGCTGACCGTTCCGCGCCGCTGGAGCGTTGGCTGCAAGCCCGCATGCTGCTGGCGCTGCGGGAGCACTATCAGGCCGACGTCCAGCTCCAGAACCTGCGGGTCACGCTGATCCCCAGCGTTTACGCTACCGCCGACAATTTCGTGCTGCCCAATCGCAATCATGGCGATGTTCCGCCACTCATCACGGTCAAGCACCTGACGGTTGAGGCAAACTTCCTTGAACTGCTGCTGCGCTCGCCGGTTCACCTCAGTGTGGTGAAGCTTGACGGCATGGAAATCAAGGTCGCGCCGAAGGGCACCAGCCAGTCGCAGCACTCGACGCAGAAGCCGAAGTATCACACCCGGCTGGCGAACTTCGTCATCGACCGCGTCGAAGCCGGCGGCACCATGCTGTACATCCTGCGCAAAGATCCCAGCGCAGGAGCCCATGCTCTTCGAACTCCGCAAGCTGGCGCTGCGCAGCGCCGGCGTGGGACAGCCGATGACCTTCACCGCCGAGCTGACGAATCCCACGCCGCCCGGAGTGATCCAGACCAAAGGCCACTTCGGCCCGTGGGATTTCGACGAGCCTTCGGCGACCAAGGTTGATGGGCACTACGATTTTCAGCATGCGGATCTGTCCGTCTTCCCCGGCATCTCCGGCATCTTGTCGTCGCTGGGCGATTACAAGGGCGAGCTGAACAACATCACGGTCGACGGCACGACTGACGTGCCCGACTTCCAGCTCGATCGCGGCGGCCAGCCCGTTCACCTCACCACGAAATTTCACGCCGTGGTCGACGGCACCAACGGCAATACGTATCTGCAGCCGGTGAACGCGCACTTCCTCAACACCGACATTGTGACCAGCGGCGAGGTCGCGGGGCAGAAAGGGAAGAAGGGCAAGACCATCTCGCTCGATGTCAGCATGCAGAAGGCTTACGTGCAGGACGTGCTGGCGCTGGCTGCAAAAGCTGCGCCGCCCATGCTGACCGGACCGATGAAACTCAAGGCCAAGCTTGTATTGCCGCCGGGAAAGGAACCGGTGCTGCAGAAGATGCAGCTCAACGGCCGCTTCAGCCTGACGGACGCACGCTTCACGCATCCGAAGATGAAAGATGCGCTGGTGCAGCTGAGCCGCCGCGGCCAGGGCAAGCCGAACGACACCACCATCGACAATGTTGCGGCCGAGTTTCGCGGAGACTTCACGCTGCGGCACTCAACAATCACGTTTGCCAGCCTGCAGTTCGCAGGAACCGGGAGCGCGGGCCGAGGTCAAAGGCTCGTACGGAATCAGCAGTGGCGACCTGAATTTCGTCGGGCCAGGCAAGCCTGGATGCCAAAGTCTCAGACACCATGACCGGCGCCAAACAGGTTCTGCTGAAGCCCTTCGATCCGCTGTTCAACAAACACGGTGCGGGAACGTGGCTGCCGCTGGAGATCACCGGCACCCGCGACAAGCCCGATGTAAAGCTGCAGTGGAAGAAGCTGTTTTAAGGGCCGCTGTACGCTTCTCGCCGTTCGCTTATCGCCAATACGGCTGTCAGTCTTGGCCGATGGGGATTGGTTCACCACAGAGGCACAGAGGGCACAGAGAAGAAGAACATGGCTGTTCCGTGGTGCAAGTTTTGTGTCAGGGCACGATTTCGTCTGCGACGATGCTGATGAGCGCGGCGACGCCAAGAAGCTTTTTATCAGGGCACGACTGGGGTTGCGGCGATGCTGATGAGCACGGCGGCCAACAAGCTTTGTATCAGGGCCGACTGGGGTTGCGGCGATGCCAACAAGCTTTGTATCAGGGCACGACTTCAGTCGTGCCGTAAATGCCTTCCTTGTTTGATCAAAGCCCCTTCAGGGGCGACAGGCGTTTATTGATATCCGAATTCTCCGTGCTCTCCGTGTCCTCAGTGGTGAACCCTTCGCCTTCACCCATCCTGCGCCCGCCCTTTCCACTCACCGCCGCGCCCGCGCCAATACTTGACCGCCGAATGAATCGTCGCGATGCGGTAAAACATCGCGCTGAACGGCAGCGTCAAAGCCCACGCTGGATTCAACCCGTAGAACCGCACCATCGGCCAATACGTCGCACACATCAGCCCGAATGCAATGGCTCCGACGATCGCCAGCTTCGATGATCCGCTGACGATCAACGCCAGCGGCAAAACGTAAATCAGCAGCATCCCCAGCGCGGTTCCCAGCAGCAGCCAGAACGAATGCCGCAGCTGATTGAACGCGGTGCGCGCGATCATTCTCTCAATTTCGCCGAACGATTCGTAAGGTCTGACACTGTGGGTGTCGGCGGTCGCGCCCAGCCATACTTTGCCGCCGGTCTGCTTGACTGCCCGCGCCAGCGCACAGTCGTCGATAATCTCGCCGCGAATCGCTGCAATGCCGCCGATACGCTCCAGAGCCGCAGGCCGAATCAGGATGCAGCCGCCGGCCGCTCCGGCAGTCTTGCGGCGGGGATCGCGAATCCACTCGGGCGGATAGAGCATGAAGAAGAAAAACACGAATGCCGGGATCAGCAGCTTCTCGGCCAAGCTGCGGCAGTGCAGCTTCACCATGTAGGAGGCAATGTCGTAGCCGCCGCCGCCCGCGATTTCGATGAGTGATCCCACATTGTGGGAGTCGAGTGTTCAATGTCGGCGTCGGTCAGCAAAATGTAGTCGGGGCGGAGCATCAACGCTTGCTCGACGCCTTGCTGCACCGCCCATAATTTGCCCGTCCAGCCTGGCGGCAGCGGCCGTCCGGAGATGACGGTAATGCGATCTGGATGTTCCAGCGCTGCCTGGCGGGCCACGTCGGCGGTACCGTCGCTACTGTTGTCGTCAACCACGAAGATGTGGAGAGAAATGCCGGGTGTCCCATCCTGCTTGCCCGCGGGTGCCCCATCCTCCTCGCCCGACTTTGGCGAGAGGGTCGGCGATGCAAAACGCTGCCGCAATAGGGAAGCGACCGCTCGGCCGATAACGTCAGCCTCGTTACGTGCGGGGATGACGACAGCGACGCTCGCTCCCACCCTCTCGCCAACAGAAGGCGAGCAGGATGGGGCAGCCGGTTGGGTATAGGGGTCCTTCGACTCCGCAGCGCCAACCGCAGGCGTCGCTCCGCTCAGGATGACACCACCAGGGGAGAAAGAGGTTCCGGGGGTGCCCCGTTCTGGCCCTCTTTTGGCCAGGGCGGGTGGGAGTGGAATCCGCCAGAAGTGTCCGTGTCCCACAAGGAGGTACACCCATATCGCGACACAGACGAGTCCGGCAATCAGGGTGGCGAGATACATTCCATGTCAGGGTAAATGAATTTAGACCCCACTCATTCGAACACCGCGAATGAGTGGGGCACCCGTGATTGTTGGGAACATCCCCGCCCTAGCCCAAAACCGGGGCTAGAACGGGGCACCCCGATTTTGGAAGGAACAACGATCCGACAACCGACAACCGACAACCGACAACTGACAACTGTCTACGCTTCTCGCAGTGCCCTGGTGATCGCCATTCTCGACGCGCGGAAGGCCGGCAGCAGGCCGCCGACCAAGCCCATCAGCACGGCGAACACCATGCCGAAGATCAGCACCTGCGGCGTGATCTTGAAGGCGAAAGCCATCTCGCTGAAGCTTTGCGTCTGGCCGGTGCCGGCGGTGTAGCCGTTCATGGTGAAGGCCAGCAGGCAGCCCAGCACGCCGCCGATCACGGCCAGCAGCACCGACTCCAGCACAAACGACACCAGGATGCTGAAGCGCGAGAAGCCCAGCGCGCGCAGAGTGCCGATCTCGCGCGTGCGTTGCGAGACGATGGCGTACATGGTGTTCATCGCGCCGAAGACCGCGCCGATGCCCATGACGATCGAGACGAAGGCCGCCAGTCCCAGCAGCGCGCCCGCCACCGGGCCAGCCTGGTCCTCGTAATACTTCGGCTCGGAATCGACTTCCAGCTGCACCCGGGGATTGGCGCGCACCTCTTTGTCGAAGTCTGACAATGTGGCAGGGTTGCTCATGCGCACGGTCAGCGAGCTGCAGCCGCCGTTGCGTCCGATGGCCGGACCCATGGCGTCATAGTCGCCCCAGATCTCGCTCTCGAACGAACTGCCGTCGGCGGTGAACAGGCCCACCACTTTGAAGTCGTGCTTCTGCACGCTGATGGTGTCGCCGATGTCCAGGCCGGTCACGCGGTCGGCCATCTTCTTGCCGACGATGACCTCGTATAGTCCGGGCGTGAAGTTGCGGCCTTCGACGATCTTCACGTTGTTGCGGACGTTGAACACCGACTGCTGCACGCCGCGGAAGGTGATGTTGGCGGGCTGATTGTCGCTGCGCCGCGGCTTGTTGGCCAGGATGACGACTTCGCACGAAGCCAGCGGTTTGCCGCTCGAGTCGCGCGCCACATGCGGATCGACAGCGATGACGTCGGCGTCGGCAATGGCGACCCACGAAGTCAGCTCGGAGGTAGAGCCGCGCTGGGTGATGATGGCGTTGAGCGGCGATCCGGTGGAGCGCAACGCGATGCGGAAGCCGTTCTCCATCGCCAGCAGGGTGACGAAGACGGCGACCACCAGCCCGATGCCGACGACGGCCAGCAGCGTGACCTTCCAGCGCTGGCGAAGATTGCGGACGTTATAAGAAAGAGGTAGGGCCATGGTTTTTTAAAACCGCAATTCGCAATTAGCCGTTAGCAATTAGCAAAAAACAAATCTATTCAATGACGGATGCGACTCGTGCTGGACCCGCAAAGCCGCCGAATCCCCAAACCAGAAATTGTCATCCCGACCGAGGGCTTCAGCCCGAGCGGAGGGACCTGCTGTTTAGTGCCTGACAAAGACCTGTCGTCCCTTCGGGACTCGGATCCCTTGACTGAACCTACCTAGCGCTGAAGCGCTGGGCTAAACTCTTCCGTCTCGCATTCGCGAGACTCGGTTCTTGCCCGTCCGACCTTAAACGCTTCGATCTCGCTTTGATGTCCCGTCGCCCGCCCTAGCCCAAAACCAGGGCTAGAACGGGGCACCCAGCCAACTGCCAACTGCCAACCGCCAACTGCCGCTTTTCTACACCTGTCGCAGCGTCTCCGTGATCCTCGCCCGGTAGCCGGTCATGGCCGGGAAGAAGCCGGCGAACAGTCCCAGCAGCAGCGCAATGCGCAACTCCCAGCAGCACGGTATGCGTCGACAATCCGAAGTTCGGATACTGCGCCACGATGTCGCCGAGCAACGGCACCTGCGGCAGGACCTTCAGCGCCCCGGCGCTGATCAGCAGTCCCACGGCTCCGCCCATCACACCGATCAGCAGCGCCTCGCTGAGAATCAGCGTCATCACCAGCCCGCTGGAGAAGCCCAGCGTCTTCAGCACCGCAATCTCCTGCTGACGCTCGCGCACGGCGATGCTCATGGTGTTGGCCGTGACCAGCAGGATGGTGAACGCCACCGCCAGTCCAATGCCGTTCAGCAGAAACGCGAGATTGCCCGCCATGGCGATGAAGCCCGCCTGAAAGGCCTGCTCCGTCTCGGTTTTGGTGGCGGCGTCGCTGTTCTCAAATTGCGCGTCGATGGCTTTGCTGATGGCGCCCGCATTGTTGGGATCGTCGATCTTCTCCACCAGCCAGCCGATGCCGAGGTTCCGCCCGGTCGCCTCGTACAGATACTTGTAGTCGAAGTACATCGAGTTGAGATCGGCGCCGGGATACTTCGCCTCATCCGTGTCATAAATCCCGTCGACCACGAACTCAAACGGATGTCCCACTCTGTAGGGGGGTATGGAGCTCTCCATCTCGAAGGTATCGCCCACCTTCCAGCCGAAGCGCTGCGCCAGCTTGCGGCCGACGATGGCGCCGCGGCGGTCGTGCAGCCACTTCTCTTTCTGATCGGGCGGCAGCATGAACTCGGGATAGACCTCCAGAAAGGCCTGCGGCTCGGTGGCAATGTTAGCGAAAAAGTTTTTCGGATCTTTGTAGATGCCGCCGAACCACCAGTTCATCACGACTTCTTTCACGCCGGGGACGGCCTCGACGCGCTGCTTGTAGTTGAGCGGCAGGCTGAAGACCAGGCTTACGTTGTGGCGCGTAACCAGGCGCGAGGCGTTGCCGGAGTGCAGCCCGAAGTTCACCGCCTCCACCACGGTCTGCAGGGTGCAGAACAGGAAGATGCACACGGACATCGCCAGCACCGTCGAGAGGGTGCGAATCCAGTTCTTGCGAAGATGCTTGAGGACCAGAGGTGCGAATTTCATAACGTCGAACCTTCGTAAAAAACTTGTTCACCACAGAGGACACGGAGCGCACGGAGGAACACTTGGTTTTGCTTGTCGGATCGTTGCAGCCTTAGCCGGGGCGATCACCGAATTTTTATCGAACTTAAACGAAATTTCTTTTCTCTCCGTGCTCTCCGTGTCCTCCGTGGTGAAAAAATCATGCGCTAAACACTCCCTTGTCGAGATGATGCTGCACGCGGGCGCGGGCGGCGGCGCGCGGATCGTGCGTCACCATCACGATGGTTTTGCCGAACTCCTTGTTGAACGTCTCCATCAGCGTCAGGATTTCCTCCGCGCTCTGGTGATCGAGATCGCCGGTGGGCTCGTCCGCCACCACCACGGTCGGATCGGTGACGATGGCGCGAGCGATGGCGACACGCTGCTCCTGTCCGCCCGAGAGCTGGCGCGGGTAATGCTTCGAGCGATCTTCCAGGCCGACGATACGCAGCGCGGTCATGGCACGCTGGCGGCGCTCGCTCTTCGACAGCGGCGCCAGCAGCAGCGGCAGCTCCACGTTCTCCACGGCATTCAGCACGGGGATGAGGTTGTAGAACTGGAAGATGAAGCCGATGTTGCGGCTGCGCCACTTGGCGAGCTCGCCTTCGGAAAGCGGCGTCAGGTCGGTGCCCGCGACGGTGACTTTGCCCGAGGTGACGCGGTCGATGCCGGCGATCAGGTTCAACAGCGTGGTCTTGCCCGAGCCGGACGGGCCCATCAGCGCGACGAATTCGCCCTGGGGCACGTCGAGGTTGATGCCGTCGAGGACCTTGATCTGCTGGGTGTCGCGCTGGTAGACCTTGCGCACGTTTTGCACGCTGACGGCGGTGGTGGTGGATGTAGTCATCATTGCTCCGTTGTGATTGTGGCCGTGAGCTCTGGGCTATGAGCCGTGAGCTCGGTTTTAACCCGACCCTCTTACAAGATTGTCATCCCGACCAAAATTGTCATCCCGACCTTCAGCCCAAGCGGAGGGACCTGCTGTTGTTCGCCGCGGAAACAACCTGCCCCTGCGAGCGACAGCAGGTCCTTCGACTGCGCATCCGCCCGCCGCAAAAAAACGCGGCGGAAAAGCAACGCGCGGACGCTCCGCTCAAGATGACAACCAACTAAGAGCGCCACCGCTTTCTAAGAGCGCACTCCCTCTGCACGAGTCGTGTCCTGACACAAAGGCTCTGATTCCATCCTCAGCAGCGGACTCACTTTCTTGCCACTGACCTGAAATCACAAACCGTCGCCGTTTTCGCCGCTCTGCGGCTTCCCAGTTGGGGAAAACGCGCATATTTGCCTTCAGAGCGACTGTTTACTACCCTGATGCCCCTCCTTACCGCGCCCGCAGGGCGATCGTCGTTCCTGGGCCTTCTAAACGCAATTGCGAGGCATTCTAGTGACAGTCGTTAATAGCAATATAGTGCCGCAATCCTCTGCCGTATCACGACACTTTAATGCCATTAAGCCGTCGTTCGCAGCTAACTAACTCTGGCTCTTGAGCTTAACCACATCTCCGTCCTTCAGCTTCTGCGGAGGGTTGCTGACCAGTGTCTCCCCGCCGGACAGCCCCTGTTTCACGATGAGCTGCCCGTGCAGATCGGCTCCGGTCACTACCGTCACCCCGCGGGCCTTGCCGTCCTCGATCTCAAAGACCGTCGGCTTGCCGTCGCGCTGGATCACCGCATCCTTTGGGACGGTGAGAATCCGCTGTGGCGTGGCGCCCGCCGTCTCAGTGTGCTTCGGGGCTCCAGGAAGGTCACGTTGCAACTCATCTCCGGACGCAGGTACTTGTCCTTGTCGAGGATCGACACCTTTACCGTGACGGTTGCCTTGGTGCGATCGGCCGTCGGAATCACCTGCCGCAGCGACGCCCTTATAGGTGTGGCCCGGAACCGCCTGCACCTGGATCTCGGCGGGCTGGTTCGGCTGGAGCTGGCCGACGTTGGACTCGTTGACGTCGACCTCGGCTTCGAGCGAGTTCATGTCGGCGATGGCGACGATGGCGCCCGACGAAGTCGAGATGTTCACGCCCGGCGGAATGGGCGCGACGCTCTCGCCGACTTCGGTCATCTTCTTCACCACGATTCCGGCGAAGGGCGCGCGCACGGTGGTGAAGTCGAGATAAGCCTGCTGCACCTGGAGGTTCGCTTCGTCCTGCTGGATAGCGGCCGCGGCGAGGTTGACCTTGGCTTTAGCAGCGTCGAGCGCGTCCTGCGAGACCACCTTCTCCTTGAAGAGATCTTCCTGCAACTGCTCCTGGCGCTGGGCTTCGGCCAGATCGGCCTTGGCGTAATCGATGTCGGCCTTGGCCTTCACGATGGCGGCTTCGGCGTCCTGATTATCGAGCGTGGCCAGGATGTCGCCGGCATTCACCACGCTGCCTTCTTCCACCCGCAGCGAGGAGATGCGGCCCTGAATCTTCGACGAGACCACCGACTGGTGCCGGGCCACCAGGTATCCCGAGGCGGTGAGAATGGGCGTGCCCGCGTCGGGGCCGCTGCTGCTCTCGACGGTGGGCTGGAAGGTTTCGACCTCGACAGCGCCGAAGACCGGATGCGCGCGCTGGTAATAGAATCCGCCCACGACCAGGATCGCCAGCAGCACCAGCACCAGCAGCGGAAGCCGCCAGCGATTGCGGCGCGGCGCTTCGCGGTCGATGCGCAAGGATGCCAGGTCGTCTTTCAGTTCCCGCATAGCCAAGTCCGGAGTTTCAACCACTGATAGCATCGCATTCCTGCCGCAAGTTTGAAAGGGCAGCCGCCTCAGCCCGCCGCTGGTTTTCAGCCAACCGCCCGCGCGGATATCCGGTATGAAACGATTGTCCAGGTTGCGGGGGATCAGCATCAGTGTGGATTGTCAGGCGAGGCAAATGACAATTGTCATTTGCCTCGAAATTGATGGTGATAATGAGCAGCAATCCAGAGGTCCTCATTCCGACCGGAGGCGAGCCATCGTTCGCCGCCAGCCATCAAAGCGGTTGTCATCCTGAGCGGAGCGGCCGCTAAGCTTTTTCGACCCGCAGCTTTTGCGGGTCGGCGGTCGCGGCGTCGAAGGACCGCTACCCTCGTATGATGTTTCCTGCGAAGAGGGTTTACTTCCAAGGGTGAGAATACAAGAATGGGCAGACTCCCTTGAGAGATAGCGGTCCTTCGACTGCGTTCGTCGGCTACGCCTCCTCGCTTCGCTCAGGATGACGCCATGAAAAATTCTGGAGAGGTACGAGGCACGGCGCAAACCTAGCGGAAGGTAAACGTGGCGCTGGCGGACGGTTCCTTCTGACGCAGGCCCGGGGTGTGCGAGGTGAGGAACTGTTTGATGTCGGGCCAGAACTCGTTGAGGATCTGCGCCTGGGCCACGCCGCTGAGGCCAGTTAGCGCGTTCTCGATGGTGCCGCTCACCGACTCATTGCGATACGGGACGTAGGCATTCGAGACGGCCGCCTGCACGAATTGTCCCGAGATGGCCGAGTAGTTGATCACGTTGCGGCCATCGTCGCTGCGGCCAATCACTACCCGGCTGGCGGCATAAGCCAGGCGATCGATGATGCGGGTCTGATGCGATCGGAAATAGCGCGGGTCCTGATGGAAGAGCGTGGGAAAGAGGAATCCGCTGAAGAACGAGGCTGCTTCTTCTCCCGCGGCTGAGACGCCCAAGCGCTGGCCGAAGCCGCCCATCCCGCCGCCCAAGGTTGGCCAGGCGCCGGAGGCCTGCGCGATCAGCGCGTCGGCCATGATGCTGAAGCCCATGTCGGCGGAGTGCGTGCTGCGTACAAACAAATCGAATTTCTGTTTCGTGGTCAGCGGAACGTAAGAGGGTGCGTCGGGCAGCGGCTGGCCGGGAACGAAGTTGTGCGCCATCTTGACCAGGTTGTCGTGCTCGAACGATGCCTTGAGCGACTCCAGTCTGAACTGCGCTTTGCTGAAGGCGTACGAGCTCATTTCGGCCGGTACCCAGGAGACGGCGCGCAGCTGGGCGCAGACCGCGGCCGGATTCTGCGGCTCGATGGAATTGTAGAGGCTGACATGCGGCAGGCCCACGCCCAGCGTGGCTGACAGTTCAGGAACTCTCTCCGGAAGTTTTACCGCGGCAGTGGAAGCCGGCGGCGCCGGCAGGACAAATTCGGAGAGCGGCAGCGGCGGCAAGGGAGCGGAAGCCAGCAGTGATTGTTGAGCGAGCAAGGAGGTTCCGCATAAGCCCAATCCCAGGAAGAGTGCTGCCCCTAGCTTCATGTCCCCACCGTGCACGGTTACTGTGCGTGCATTATGTATGAAGACGCGCGATTGCGAAAGGGTGTTCTGCGACTCAGAAAATTAATTTTCAGGTATTTGGCAACCTGAGAACCCAGCGAACGGGCCAGCTGTTGAATTTTTTAACAATTCACCGGCGGAGACTCCACACATCCAGCGGAGCACACCACCCGGGCTTCCGGAATAAACCGCGCCGCAGGCAACGTTCGATTCGGAGTGGCGAGATACCTACCGGCGGCCGTGTCGCTCGAATTCTGGGAGCAAACAACGTCTTCTCTGGAATCTAGTGTGGGCAATGTGATCTGGGAGGTTGACCTGAAGAACCGCAAGTGGGGGCGGCTCTCGACTAGGAGAAGCCCGCCTCTCCAGCTATGATGTCGGGATGGCACAACGACTGCGGTTTGCCCAAGCCGTTTCCCTGCTTCTGCTGGCGCCACTGCTTCTTGGCTGCAAGCCTAGGCACAAATCCCCTACCGTCGTGGTACATCTACTGCGCAATCTTAGTTCTCCTTACGGCACCGAACTCGATCATCGCCTTCTGGATTTTCAGGGTACCGATCCGAAGTTGCCCTCCGGCAGCTCCCATCATGGTGGAAAGCTCGACCGGCGATTACAAACAGATGCTGGAAAAGCAAACCAGCAGCAATCAGGACGTCGACCTGATCGTGCTGGATTCGGCGGATGACGCCAAAAGTAATCCCGTGCTGATGTCGGCATTGGGCAGCGCGGCCAACGTTTGCGCCGGACTGAAAGCGTGTCCGACGAACGTTCCGGCCATCATTCCATCGCAGGTCGGCGGCGACGACCGCGAAGCGGCGCAGGCGTTTGTGAACTTTTTGCAGAAGACGCCGTAAGGCGGCGGTTGGCAATTCGTGACTAGCTCATAGCAACTAGCCACTAGCGACTAGCCACCAGCTACTGGCGAGTAGGACCATCGGCACCGCTAGCTCCGCCGAGGGCGGGGCGTCACTTCTTCAGCCCCGCGCGGACGCGTGGGGTGACTGGCTTCTTCAACCTGGCGCGGGAGCGTGGGTTCAGCAGTGATCATCGATGGCCGAGCCCAAACGCGGGGGTGCCCCCGTTCTACGCCGTCTTTTGGCGTAGGGCGGGTCTCTTGATCATTCAGGGACGACATCCCGGAAGCTTCTCGCGAGTTGCAAACCGGAATTGATTCGCCGGTAGAGGTCCTTCGACTCCGCAGTGCCAAAAGCGGGCTCTGCTTCGGCTCAGGATGACACCAAGATCTCTTACTAACCCCTGACCTCTATCCCCTGGCCCCTTGCTTCTTCTTCGCTGGCGCGGCCTTCTTCGTTTTTGCTGCAGCCTTGGCAGTCTTCTTCGCCACATCTCCCGCGAACGGCAAATCCTTCATCTCCGCCGCGCGCCACAGATACCAGGCTGCCACGCTGCGATGCGGCTTCCACTTCTCACCGTAGGCCGCCAGCTCCTTCGGCTTGGGCAGCTCGCCCATCTTCTTCATCTTGGCGAAGCCCTTGCGCACGCCGTAATCGTCGACCGGCAGCACATCCTGCCGGCCCAGGCGGAAGATCAGCAGCATCTCGACCGTCCAGCGCCCGATGCCGCGCACTGCGGTCAGCCGCTCGATCAGCTCGTCGTCGCTCATGCGATGCGCCTGCTGCACGGTGGGCACGGTTCCGTCGAGCGTCTTGGCGGCGAGGTCGCGGATGGCCAGCATCTTGTTGCGCGACAGCCCGGCCGAGCGCAGCAGCTCTTCGGAGGCAGACACAATCTGCTCAGGCGTGGGAAATCCTTCGACCAGCCCGCGGCGGGTGCGGATCTGCTGCGTGTTCTCGGGGAACAGGGCTTTTACCCGCGAGGTGATGGTTGCGGCAACTTTGCCGTTCAGCTGCTGATAGATGATCGATTCCAGCAGCGCGGCGAAGATGCTCTGCGTGGTTTCTTTCATCAGCCGGCAGTCGCCAGCCTTGGCGATGATGCGGCCCAGCTGTTTGTCGACGCGCGACAGCTGTTCACAAGCATTGGTGTGATCGAGTTTCTTGGGCATGAGTCTTTGGTTGTCAGAGTCCTACATTGTGTGACTACTTCAATCCGGCCAACGCCAGCATCTCCTCGAACTGGTGCCGGGTGCGCATGTCGATGGACTGGGCCACCAGCTTGCCCTCGCGATCGTAGAGAAAGCTTTTGGGAATGCCGTTGACCTGAAACTGATTGCCCATCTTCTGCCCCGGATCGAGCAGGATGGGATAGGTAATCTTGCGCTCGGCAATAAAGGGCGCGACCTTGTTGGTCTCGTCATCTTCGGAGAAGGCGAGGATCACGAAGCCCTGGTCTTTGTACTGGTTGTAGAGCGCCTCCAGGTCGGGCATTTCTTTCTGGCACGGCGGGCACCAGGTCGCCCAGAAGTTCACCAGCACGACCTTGCCCTTCAGATCCTTTAGCGTCCAGGATTTTCCTGCCAGATCGGTAGCGGTGAAGTTCGTGTCCTGACGCTTGGCGTCGTCGGCTTCGAGCTTGGCCATCGCGGCTTTGTATTGCGGCGCGTCGAGCGAAACCTGCATGTGTTCGTAACGCGCGAGTTCGGCCAGCGAGACATAACCACCGGCAGGCTGACCATCTTTCTCCGGCGGAGGCTGCTGCTGCAAGGCTTCGCAGAGCGTGGTCGTCACTTCCTGCAAAGTCTGGCGGCCGAAGTCGCCTTCGGTGGCGCGGCTGGCGAGATATTCCGCGAGACCAAGCTTGCCGGGGGATGATGCCG
Organism: uncultured Acidobacteriaceae bacterium; assembly: GCA_963698845.1. Lineage (GTDB taxonomy): Bacteria > Acidobacteriota > Terriglobia > Terriglobales > Acidobacteriaceae > Bog-257. The sequence goes on along the minus strand of CAVOSH010000001.1, from coordinate 304,795 downwards.
GCAGGGTGCGAATCTCCAGCGCAATGTCTTTGGTGCTCTTGGCGCGAACGTCGTCGGGCAGGCTGCGCAGTGACTTGATCTGCGTGAAGATAGGCTGCTCCTGCGCGGACCAGGTTGGGGCCTGCTGCTGCTGGGCAGAAAGAAGCGCCGGGGTCATTAACCCAAGTAGAAGTAATACAGCGTGACCGGCGTAATCGCGCAGCCGCGAAAAGTTCATGGGCTCATTACCTCGAGAAACATTGTATTCACTTCGGAGCATGACCGGGGGCTTCAAACAGGGAATCGCGATCGCGGTATCCGCTTAAGACGCGAACGACAGTGAGGCGTCGCTTACGAAAGCCCAAACATTTTGCCTGGTGAAGAAGCAGCAGGTCCCTCCGCGCGGGCTGAAGCCCTTGGTCGGGATGACACTTCTTTAGGAGGGGCAGACAAAACTGTTCCACACTCAGAGCAGCCGGCCAGCGATCTCAACAAAAAAAGGACGGCATCTCTGCCGTCCTTTTCAATCCCAGAAATCTGTCTTAGTCGCCGCTGTAGGCTGCGGCCGCTACGGGCACCGCTTCTGCTTCGACCGGCACGGTGTCCTTGCCAATCTCCTTTACACGCGCCGATCCCAGCTTGGGCAGCTTCACGTCCCAGATCAGCCCCAGCGCCTGGAAGGCCTTGATGCCGTACCAGTTCATGTCGAGCTCGTACCAGGCCAGGCCGTGGCGCGCCGACTGCGGATGCGCATGATGATTGTTGTGCCAGCCTTCGCCGAAGCTCAGGTAAGCCACCCACCACAGGTTGCGCGAGTCGTCATCGGTGGCGAAGCGCTTCGAGCCCCACATGTGCGTTGCCGAGTTCACGAACCAGGTGGAGTGCAGCAGGAACACGGTGCGGAAGAAGATGCCCCACAGAACGAACTTCCAGCCGCCGATGATCAGCAGGATGACGCCGAGCGCGGTGATCGGCACCCAGTGATACTCGCTGATCCAGAGATGAAATTTATCTTTGCGAAGATCGGGGACGTAGGCCAGCAGTTCGGTGCTCTTGTTGTGGAAGGTCTTGCCGGTAAGGATCCAGCCCATGTGCGCCCACCAGCCGCCGTCACGCGGCGAATGCGGATCGCCCGGCTTGTCGGTGATCTGATGATGCACGCGGTGCGTGGCTACCCAGAAGATCGGGCCGCCCTCGAGCGACAGGGTGGCGCAGACCGTGAGGAAATATTCCACCCACTTGGGGCACTTGAAGCCGCGATGCGTCAGCAGCCGGTGATAGCCCATGCCGATGCCCAGACTGCCCGCCACCCAGTAGAAAAAGAGTCCGACGAAGAACGCCTTCCAGCTGAAGAAGAAGAGCGCAGCCAGCGCGCCCAGATGAAAGACGATCATGAAGCCGGTAGTAAGCCAATTAACGCTAGTGTCTTGATCTTTCGGAGCCATTTTTCCCCTGACGTTGATGATTGCCATCCTCCGCGAAGTTCGCGTGAGAAGTGAATTCAGACTAACAAGTTCGGGGAGAGGCGTTTGTAATACTTTTGTCACCGGGGGTTGTGATAGGAGGGAGGATTTTCGTGTCCGACACAAAACCTGCCGCCCCTGAAGGGGCTTCTGATCTCTATTGCGTCTCACCCAGCGCTGAAGCGCTGGGCTATCATGTCGCCGTCCCGCTGGGCGGGACTTGAGCACTGCGAACTCGAGGATGTCGAGTCAGCGATGAGCACTGCTGCGGACACAAGCTACTGGGCATCGGCAACATTGAGGTCCCGCCCTAGCCCAACATCAGGGCTAGAACGGGGCACCCCGGAATTGAATCGGAGAACCGACAACCGAGAACCGACAACCGGCTACTGACTACTGACTACTGGCTACTGATAACCGGCAACTGCCTTCCGGCTACTGAACTTTCGCGCTGCCCTCGCCCCAGTTGAAGGTGAGCGACACCGAGCACTGCTGGCCGCTGACTTTGATGCTGGCCGTGCCGGAATCCTTGCCCGGAGCTTTGGTCCCGACGACTGCCTGCCAGCTACCGTCGACTGATGCGGTGGGACTGTGGACCGTATCCGCTCCGCCGAGGGTTGCCGAAATGTTGAGCATCTCGTAGGGCACGAAGCCCGTGGCTATGACCAGGACCGTTTCAGCCAGCGGGCTTTGGCGAATCACCGACAGCTTGCACTTCTTGTTGCTTGCCTCGATCGGGAAGGGCACAGCCTCGGTGAAGCCGGCGACCTTGCCATCATCGGAGACCACGGCGAAGCGTTTCGGTTCCCCCAGCACGGCCGTGGTCTTGATGTTCACGGGATCGTCGAGCCCCTGCCCGGTGCAGCCGCCGGGTCTGCCGCTGCAGACCAGTACTCCGCGTTTATCGAAGCTGACGCCGGCAATCGCCTTGCGCGGTTTTTGCCCCGGAATCCATCCCCAGAGCGAATAAGTTTCGTTCGCGGGAAAGCCCTTGCCTACCAGGTTGTAGATCAGTGTGGTGCCGCTGGCGGTATGTTCGCGCGCCCTTCGACGGCTTGCAGTTCGATGCCGGGAGTGTTCTTGCCCCAGGCCTCTTCATTGAAGCTTTGCGCGGCGAGTGGAATGGTTAGGACGCAGCAGAGCAAGAACAGCAGCGCGCACACGGCGGTTCGTAATTTCACTTCGAGCCTTTTCCCTTCGTCTCCGTCGGCAAGGTCATGTTGTAGAGAAGCACCTGCTGCGCCTTCTGCACCACGCTGCTGTCGTAGCCTTCCATGATGAGCAGGTCGTTGTCGTGTTGCTGGATGTAGACCATGCCATCCTTGGTATCGGCCTGATATTTCGTGAAGAGGGGCAGCTTGGGCGGTTCGCCAGCCAGAGAATCCTGGCTGGGAGAGGAGTGAGGCGCCGAACCAATCGCCTCCGGTATGACGGTGGTTCGCTTGGGCAAATAGCCTATATACAATCGCGCAAAATCGCTGGCCGCCTCCGGCGAATCCCAGCGCGAAAAATACAGCATCGCGATCTGATCCTTCGGAGCATTCTTCGCCTGCGCCGCGTAGTAATATCCGCCGCGCCAGTGCCGGTAATAATTTGGAGGATCCTGCACGCCATACTGCTTAGCCAAAAGGTAGACGTCGAACTCGCCCATCCCGCCGAAGTCGAAGCGCGTATAAGTGGGTGCGACGATCTGATCGAGATTAGGAATGGTGAGTTGCGGCACCACCTGGTGCAGCAAGTAAGTTTCCGGCTGCATGATCTGCCGCGTGTCCACCGGAGGCTCGGTCAGCAGTCCCTTGAACGCCCCGTCCTTGCCCTTGTTCGCCAGCACGGTGCGCACGAAGTCGAGCCCGAAAGTGTAGGGCATCAGCAGCGATTCCTGGAGAAACATCGGCGCTTTGCCGAACTCCGGCGAGTCCTTGTTGTCGCCCATCTGGGCGCGCACGGCGTCCACAAACTCCGGCGCGGTGAGAATGGTCTTGCTCATCGGTGCCAGGGTGTAATCGAACCAGACCACCTGCGCCTGACCTTCGGTGACGCACTGGCGCGCCACCTGCGCCTCTTCCACGAAATATTCCTGCTGATCGGGGAGAGCCGCGTCATCCTTGGCGCCGGCCAGCTCCCACTTGTCGAGCGGCACCTGCTGGTCCTGCAATGCGTGCGTGAGCTCGTGCGCCAGTACCGGCTTCTGGGCATCCGGCGGCAGCCAGTCCAGAACGTTCACACTCTTGTTGTGCGGATCGTAGAACGCCGCCACCTGCTCGCCCATCAGCCGGATGAACTCGGCGTGCAGGTCATAGTTGGGCGGCAGCAAGCCGAACTTCTGCAGCACCAGCCGCTCCTGCTCCAGGCGCTTCTCGTCTTTGTCGTCCTTCATGCGCTTGCCGACGTACTTCTCCACCTGCTCGCGCGTGATGAGGTTGCGATGGACCTTGTGCAGGATGGGCAGGCCAGTGTCGCCGCTGACGAAGCCGAGAATTTCGTCGACCGAGCGGAACAAGTCCTTGGCCTGCTGCTTGGTGATGTGTCCTTCGGGCTCGGGCTGCTCCTGCGATTCGCTGGAATTGTTCTGCTGATCGGGCGATGCGCCGGATGGCGGTTGCTGGTCCTGGATGGCCGCGCCCGTGCCGGGAACCTGCTGGGCCGAAGAGCCATTGGGCTGAGCCGGAGTGGCCGGTTGCTGCGGTTGCGGTGGCGTTTGCGGCTGCGCCGGAGCGGACTGGCTCCAGAGAGCGCTGGTGAGGAGCAAAGCGAAGAGGGCTCCGGCCAGAGCTGACTTGAAACGGCGCGTGATCGAGGGTCGGAATAAAACGCTTGCGGGCATGCAGTTGGATCAAGGATACAGGAGAAATGTGGAGGGTCGTTGAACGCACCCGCCCTAGGCCAAAAGAAGGCCTAGAACGGGGCACCCCCGGGTTGACATCGGAATGAATGTGTTTCGCAGTCGACCGTAACGGTTCGCGTCTGGGCTTTGGGGGCCAACAAACTCGGGGTCCGGATGAACAACTATCCCAATTCAGAGACATGAAACTGAGGGTGCCCCGTTCTGCGCCTCCTTCTGGCGTAGGGCGAACTAGGCAGAACCTCTTCTGCGGCTTTACACTGCTCACCGGTCTCTGGCAAAGTAAATGGTGGAAACGCAATCGATCGTCGTCCTCGACTTCGGCGCGCAGTATTCGCAGCTCATCGCCCGCCGCATCCGCGAACAGCACGTCTTCTCCGTCGTCCTCCCCTGCACGGCTTCGCTCGAAGAAATCAAGAGCTATCGTCCCGCCGGCATCATTCTGTCGGGTGGGCCGTCGTCCGTCTACGATCCCGACGCCCCTCCTGCCGACGAGCAGGTGCTGCATCTTGGGCTGCCTGTACTCGGCATCTGCTACGGCTTGCAGTTCATGGTCTACAAGCTGGGCGGAAAAGTGCGTGCCGCCGACAAGCGCGAGTATGGCCACGCGCAGGTTGACATCCTGAATCCGGCATCACCGCTCTTCAAAGGACTCACCGGCCCGCTGCCAGTCTGGATGTCGCACGGCGACGAGGCCGACGAACTTCCGCCCGGCTTCGAGTTGATCGGGAAAACCTCCAACGCCGTCGCCGCCATCCAGAATCCTGCCGAGAAGTATTACGCGGTGCAGTTCCATCCCGAAGTTCACCACACGCCGCAAGGCAAAGAGATCCTGCGCAACTTTGTCTTCTACATCTGCGGGCTGGAGCCGAACTGGTCGCCGCAAAGCTTCATTGACGACACCATCGCCAACGTGCGCAAGACCGTCGGCTCCGGGCGCGTGATCTGTGGATTGTCCGGTGGTGTGGATTCCTCGGTCGCGGCCGAACTGGTGCATCGCGCGGTGGGCGATCAGCTGACCTGCATCTTCGTGAACAACGGGGTGCTGCGTAAGAATGAATTTCAAAGCGTGCAGAAAAACCTGCGTGACAAGCTTGGCCTGAAGATCGACGCGGTCGATGCCAGCGAGCGCTTCCTTACGAAGCTGGCGGGCGTCACCGATCCCGAGAAGAAACGCAAGATCATCGGCAACGAGTTCATCGTGGTCTTCGAGGAAGAGGCGCATCGCATCGAGCAGATGGAAGGCCGCGTCGAGTGGCTGGTGCAGGGGACGCTTTACCCCGACGTCATTGAGTCGCGCTCGGTGCGCGGGCCGTCGCAGGTGATCAAGAGCCATCACAACGTTGGCGGCCTGCCGGAGAAGATGAAGCTCAAGCTGATCGAGCCGCTGAAAGAGCTGTTCAAAGACGAGGTGCGGCAGATCGGGCGCGACCTCGACATGCCGGAAGACGTTCTGCAGCGCCAGCCCTTCCCCGGACCCGGACTGGCGGTGCGCATCGTAGGCGAAGTCACCGCCGAACGCGTCGCGCTGTTGCAGGAAGCCGACGACATCGTGGTCACCGAGATCAAGCGCGCCGGACTCTACAACAAGGTCTGGCAATCGTTCGCCGTGCTGCTGCCGGTAATGTCGGTGGGCGTGATGGGTGACATGCGCACTTATGCCTACACGTGTGCGGTGCGCGCGGTGCATTCGGAAGACGGCATGACCGCCGACTGGGTTCCGCTGCCGCACGAAGTGCTGAAGACCATCTCCAGCCGGATTGTGAATGAAGTGAAGGGAATCAATCGCGTGGTGTACGACATCACGAGCAAGCCGCCGGGAACGATTGAGTGGGAGTGAGGAACTTAATCAGCCAAGGTGTTACAAAAACACTTTCATTACTAAGCGATCAACGATTTGGTAGAATTACACAAATGGCGACGTTAGTTGGACCTCGCTCTATCGCAGTCTCCGAGAGCTTATGCCGTCTGGAAGCAGTTTCCAATGCAGTTGCGGATCTTCGCCTCGAAGGTCTTCACCCTTCTGCCCGGGTCCAAAGTCTTTTTGAAGAGTTCATTGCCGGGAGATTAAGCGAAAACGAATTGGTTGCCGCTGTTCTCTCCTAATGGACGATCCTTACCTCGAACTACGATCTGGAATTCTGCGAAATAAATTGGGCATCACTGACCAACGTCTCCTCGATACAAAAGAGGCGGATGTGGTTTCCGTCCGCTCAGTTCTACTCCAACTGAATCCCCTAAAAGGCAACTTTGATTGTGGCCACCTGAAGCGAATTCATGAATATTTGTTTCAGGACGTTTACGAATGGGCCGGGCAGTTTCGCGTCATGCCTTTGGCCAAGGCGAACGACATTCATGGTGGGCGAGTCACGAGGTTTACGTCGCCTGACCTGATTGAGAAAGAGCTTCAGAATGTCTTTCGGATAGTTGCCGACGAGAATTTCTTTAGGAGCCTGCAACGGAAAGACCTATCGCGGCGAATTGCCTGGCTACTCTCCGAAATCAACCGCATACATCCCTTCAGGGAAGGCAATGGGCGCGCACAGCGCCAGTTCGTGCGTCAACTTTGTGACAGTTTGGGATTCAAGCTCCGTTTTGAGGTCATTAGTCGAGAGCGTCTGGTTCAGGCGAGCATCCTCTCTGCGAATGGCGACCTGTCCATGATGGAGAGATTGACAGATGAAATATCAGATACGGAGCGGGTTCAACCGTTGTCGAAGCTGATCTCGCACTTCGACGGTCATAACTTCAGCTGGAATGAGCATTATGTTGCTACGACCACATCAGGCCAGAGTTACGCTGGCACTCTCGCAGGGACTGACGGCGCAAACTTCTTCTTCTATGACAACCAGAACCGAATCTTGTTGGGAAAGGCCGCTGATTTAAAGGAGCCGGTTACACCCGGAAATCGCGTTAGTTTTACGGCCTCGTGAATCAGACTTGGGGTTGGCCCCATGATTGTCTGAAAGCTCCCATGCACTGGTCTAACACGCTCACCAAAACATTCACCGGGCGATAACGACCGGCGACATCGATTCAATCTCCTTTCTTTCACTCCTGCAATTTAGTAAAACAGCTGGTGCCCGGCAGGCAGCCAGCCCATGACCATCCCCGGCCCGGAACTGCAGCAGCGAATTCGGCGCATTGAGCATGGCCTGAGCCAGGTGGGCACACTTCTGGTTCCGGTTGAGATCAGCGATGGCGTGAAGAAGGCCATCACGCTGGCGAACATCGATCCCGACATGGCGCTGGGCCGGGCCCGCAAGGTTCTCGACTTCATCATCTCTGACCTGTACAAGCGCGAGTTCGGGCGCTCGCCCGGAACGCAGCCGCTGGAAAATTCTGTGCAACAACTTGCCAAGGCGGGCAAGCTGCCGCGGACGATGGTGGCTTACGCCAACAGCGTTCGCGAGCTCGGCAATGTCGGCATTCACGGCTCAGGCGAGGCGGTCACGGAAGACGACGTGGTCTCGTCGCTCGAAAACCTGATGCGGCTGGTGGCCTGGTACTGCGACCAGGTGCGCCCCGGCGCCAGCGAGGAAACGATCGTACCCGAGCCGCCACCTGTGGTGGACGATAAGCAAGCCGAGAAGGATCGCGCTGAGATAGAGCGCATCGAGAAAGAACGAGTCGAGAAAGAGCAGGCCGAAAAAGAGCGGGCCGAGAAACAAAGAGCCGAGAAGGAGCGGCTGGAGAAGGAGCGGCTGGAGAAGGAGCGGCTGGAGAAGGAGCGGCTGGAGAAGGAGCGGCTGGAGAAGGAGCGGCTGGAGAAGGAGCGGCTGGAGAAGGAGCGGCTGGAGAAGGAGCGGCTGGAGAAGGAGCGGCTGGAGAAGGAGCGGCTGGAGAAGGAGCGGCTGGAGAAGGAGCGGCTGGAGAAGGAGCGGCTGGAGAAGGAGCGGCTGGAGAAGGAGCGGCTGGAGAAGGAGCGGCTGAGAGAAGAAGAGCGGCTCGAGAAGGAGCGGCTGGAGAAGGAGCGGCTGGAGAAGGAGCGGCTGGAGAAGGAGCGGCTGGAGAAGGAGCGGCTGGAGAAGGAGCGGCTGGAGAAGGAGAAACAGAAGACACTTCCCCGGACGTCCCGCAAACCGTTTGTCGCCGTCTTGCTGGCGGCCTGTGTTCTTGGCGGCGCGCTGTGGTGGTGGTTCAACGATAGTCCGGCAGCGCGGCACAGCGAGTTTCTCAAGCACAAGTACGACGGCATCGCGCTGTTGAAAAGCGGTAACTACGCTGACGCCCGGCAGGAATTGCTGTCCGCCTACTCGTTCGATCCCAACGACGACTACGTCTACTTCTGCCTGGGCGAGGCTGAATACCATCTCGGCAACCTGCGATACGCCATCGACTATTACCAGCGCTCGCTCAAGCTGAAGCCCGACGCCAGCTATGCCCAGATCGGATTGGCCGATGCGCTGTTGCGATCCGGCGACGTGGATGGCGCCATCGCCGGGTACAAGGCCATCCTCAGCGCCAATTTCCAGCTGGACCCCTCGACCTTGGCGCAGGTTCATAACAACTACGGTGAGGCGCTGCTCAAGAAAGGGGATTTCAATGGAGCCTGGCAGCAGCTAGCTCTCGCTGTCGAAGCCAAGCCAGGGTGGCGGTCGCAGCTCAGCGACCGGGTCAAAGTGTCACCCCAGACACACTAGCGTCCACAGCGGGCGTTCTTTTAGTCAAAAACAATAACAGTAAACAATATTGACAATCTATCAATATGGACTATAAAGTCTATCGCCATGACTGACGAAAAGCCTTGGTACGGAGAGATTGGCCTGCCGGTACTGCTGCGGCATGCGCGCACGACGTATGGCGGCGCGATGCGGCAGGCGCTGGCCGATGCTGGATACGACGACATTCCCGGCAACGGGCTGTACGTGATTGGCGGGCTGGCGTTGGGCGCTCCCGACATTCCTTTGGGGCAGCTCATCCACGAGCTCCGCATCTCGAAGCAGGCCGCCGGACAACTGGTGGACACGCTGGTGACCCGCGGCTACCTGGAGCGCGCCGTCGACAAAGACGACCGCCGCAAGCTAACGATCACCCTCACCGACCGTGGCAAGGCCGCTGCCGGCGTTCAGCGCGACGCCCGCGAAAAGGTTGACGCCGAACTGCTGGCCAGCGTCGGCCAGGACGACGTCAATCGCACGCGGCGAACCTTGGCGGTGTTGTGCGACATCGGCCGTCAAAACGACGAAGGCGTAGAGGATTAGTGAGTGGTGGAGAGCGAAGGTCATCCTGACGCCCGAAAGGCTCGCTCGGCGATCTCAGTATCGACTCCGATGGCAACGTTTTCGGCACCGCGCAAAGCGGCGGCAACGGATTCGGCGTGGTCTGGGAGCTTACCCCCTAAGCTTCATGGTTAGCCATGTCGTACTTTCTGGTGGGTTGGAATGAGCTTAGGTTTGGGTGTAGAGTGCCCTGCGTAAAAAAAGGCGCCTTCTGGCGACCTTCCAAGGAGCTCACGATGTTGTACTCTGCACCATTTGCCTCACGCCTGCACGTCCGTTTGCGAACAACTGCGATCTTTTTCGCCCTGGTCCTCATCTGCGTTCTTACGGCTCAGGCACAAACATTTACCGTCTTGCACACTTTCAGCGGATCGGATGGCGAGTATCCCTACGCCGGCGTGACCATTAACTCCGGCGGAGTTCTGTATGGCACCACTTCGCGCGGAGGCACCTATCAGGGCGGAGTGGCATATCAGTTGAAGCCTTTCGGCTCGGCGTGGTCGTTCACCCTGCTCTACCAGTTCGGCAATGGAAGCGACGGCAACTCGCCCTACGCCAGTCTGGTGTTCGGTCCCGACGGCGCGCTCTATGGGACAACCGCGCTGGGCGGCAGCGGTAACGGAACGGCCTTCAACCTGAAACCGCAGGCTACGGTTTGCAAGACGACGCGTTGTCCCTGGCACGAGACGACAGTGTGGTCGTTCTCAGGTTCCGACGGCTCGCTGCCGGCTTACGGTGCCCTGGCTTTCGATCAGCAAGGCAATGCCTACGGGACCACGCAATATGGCGGGACCAACAACAAGGGCACGGTCTACAAGCTCACTCGCAACGGTCAGCAGTGGACGGAGACGGTGCTCTATAGCTTCGGCTCGGGTGCCAGCGACGGCTACTACCCGCTGCACAACGTCGTGATCGATCATGCCGGCAATCTGTACGGCACCACCTACCAGGGCGGAGCCAGTGGCGGCGGCACGGTATTCCAGTTGGCGCCCTCCGGAGGCAGCTGGACCGAAAACATCATCACCAGCTTTCCCGCCGGAGCTGAGCCGCAGGCTGGACTGATCATCGACGCGGCGGGCAATCTCTACGGCGCTACCACCGGAATCGGCGCCAGCGGTACCTCGGAAGTCTTCGAGCTGTCGCCCTCCGGCAACTCCTGGCAGTTGACCTCACTGCACGCTTTCCTCAGCACGTCGCAATTCAACCTGGGTCCGGTGGGCAATCTGGTGATGGACCACAGCGGCAACCTCTACGGCGCAACCTACAGCCTGGGAGTTCATGGGAAGGGAAACATTTTCGAGCTGACTCCTTCCGGCAATAGCTGGACCTACATTGACCTGTACGACTTCCGCGGCGGCAATGACGGCGGCGGTCCGATTGGCGACCTCAACCTCGATGCCACCGGGAACGTATACGGCACCACGCAGAACGATGGCAGCGGAATGGGCGTGGTGTGGGAGCTGACGCCGTAGCACCCACATTTCTCAGGAGACACGGGTGCCCCACTCATTCGCGGTGTTCGAATGAGTGGGAACTTTTGTCAGTACAACCGGAAGTTCACTTCGACATTGACCTGCACTGCAACGGGGTGCCCGTCTTTCATCGCGGGCTGGAAGCGCCAGCTGCGCACGGCTTCAACGGCTTTTTGGTCGAGGCCCATTCCCAAAGCTCGCTGCACCCGAACGTCGCGGGCCCGGCCGTCGGGGCCGATGACGATCCAGAGCACGACTGTTCCCTGGTACTTCGCCTGGCGAGCTTCTTCGGAGTATTCGGGATCGGGATCGTAGATCACGCGCGGGGCGCTGACGCCTCCGCCTACGCGATACGCTCCTCCACCGAAACCCCCGCCATGACCCTGCCCCACGCCTGGGCCGCTTCCGCTTCCGATACCCCCGCCGTCTCCAGAGCCAATTCCGCTGCCCGAGCCGGTGCCGTTCGATGACGTCAGGATTCGCGACAACGGATCGCCAATCGTCGCGGTTTGCGGTAGCTTGATGTCCGGTGGTCCGACGACCGTAGGCTCGGCGGCGAGCTTTGGATTGTCATTGCGAATCACGATAGCCGGCGGCGTGATCTGCTCGCTGGCAAACCGTGGCGCGCTGCCTTTCGATGCGGTCAGCTTATCGCGATCGCCACCACCGCCGCCTCCGCCTGCCTTTGTCTTGGCGACGGGCAGCGTGTAGTCGCCGGGTTCGATCAACGAAATGACCTGCTGCTTCACTTCTTGCGGGTGGCCGGCAATCCAGATGCTCGAAGCGAGAACGATGGCAATCGCAGCGGCGTGCAGCACCGCTGAGACCGCAAAGTTCAAGCGGTGTACAGGATAGTTGCCGTAGCCCGTGCCGAAGAGTGTCGGCAGAATCTGTTCGTCGGCAGATCTTCTCGAAGCAGCACCGGCGATAACCAGCGGGCTGTGCCGGGCTGCCCGGGGAGTCGCGTCGCTGCTGGAAAGGCGCGCGGCTTCGCTCTGCAACTCAAGGCGAAGGCGCGAGCGGAATGCAGCGCTCGGCATCACGCGCAAGGCGCTGGCCAGCAGCAAAAGTTCACCTACCTTGGAATCGCCGTGCTCAATACCGGCGCTGTCGCCTTGCAGCAGGGAATCGACCGCGTCGTCGAGTTCTTCGTAAATCGCCTGGTTGTTCATCGCTTCTCTCCCATACGGTTTCGCAGGCTCTCAAGCGCGCGAAATTGCAGTTGCTTGATGGCGCCCTCGCTGCGCTTCAGTTCGTGTGCGATCTCGCGAATGCTGCGCTGATCGAGGAAGCGCCGCACCATCACCAGCTTCTGGTCCGCTGGCAACTCTTCGAGCAACTGCGCCAGCATGACGCGGCGTTCGGTACCGTCGTCGGCTCCGGCTTCCTCCAGATCGTTGTCCGAAATCTCCGGATGCCGCGAGCGTCTTTGCCAGCGGTCTGCGATGGCGTTCGAGGCGATGCGCAACAGCCACGCCACGAACGGCGTACCACGCCATTCGAACTGCCCGAGATTGGCCAGCGCCTGATGAAAGACCTCTGCGGTCAGATCTTCGGCCTCGGTGCGGTCGAAGACGCGCGACGCCACGAACGCGTAAACGCGGTCGAAGTTGTTCTGGTAAAGCTCGCCAAAGCGGCGAGGATCGCGCTGGGCGGCCTCAATGAGAAGTCGTTCGTCGGTTTCAGCTTCGACAGCTTTCAAACCCATCTCCGGCAATTGCGCCTTCATACAGGTAAACCGTCAGGGATGGGGAAAGGTTACGGGGCGGGTCGAATTTACTCCAGCATTTTCAGGCGGGATGAGGCGACCCTGATCACAGGGCTGAACTACGCAGAGAACTTGAGGGGCTTATGCGGCTGAGCGAGGTTTGATTTTGCTGAGAGGTGCGCGCGCGGCAGCAAGCCGCAGGTCGTAGTCGGCCTGCAGGTTCATCCAGAATTGCGGCGTCATGCCAAAGTACTTGCCCAGGCGAAGCGCCACGTCCGCGCTGATGGACCGCTCTTCCCGAACGATCTCATAGATGCCGGCGAAGTGCAGCGCCTTAGCCAATTCGTACGCGCTGATGCCCATAGGCTCCATGAACTCCCTGCTCAGGATCTCTCCGGGATGCGCGGCGATGGTTTTGCGCTTTGACTGAGCCAAGATGATGCCTCCTCAGTGGTAGTCCGTGATCTCGACTTCGTGAGCGTTACCATTTCGCCACACGAAGCAAACTCGATATTGATCGTTGATGCGAATGCTGTGCTGCCCCTTGCGGGATCCTCGTAGCGGCTCCAGTCGATTTCCCGGCGGTATCGTTAGATCAGCCAAAGTCGCGGCAGCGTTCAACATCTGGAGTTTTCTGAATGCGGCTTTATGAATGCTAGCCGGGAGGCGGCGGCTGTATTCTTCCTTCCACAGTCGCTCCGTCAGGCCATCCCGAAAGCTTTGGATCACCCGATACTAACGCAATGCGTTACTACCGTCAAGCGTTAGTACGGGAGCAAGGCCGCCCGCCATTCAGCGTATTCTTCCCAAGAAAACACCCACCCAAGCAGGACGCTCGAGTGGGTGCGACTGCGACCGGAGGTGGTGCGTCGGGGCCGAGGGCCGTTACTCGCGATTCATTGCCAGCACGATCATCTCCGGGCTATCGGCGGAAGCATTCGCTCCCAGCAGAAGCTCTTTCTCCTGTTTCGATCGGGGCAACTGGATGCCGGTATCACCGGCGCCGTCCCAAACCTGGGACAGGAAATACTGGCTGCCGCACTTCTCGAAGACCAGCTTGGCTTGCTGCTCATGCCTGGCCTGAATGCGGACCGCCTTCAGCAGGAACGCTGCAGCGTCGGAGTCGCGGTTCTGCAGGGTCTCCAGCGTGTCGCTGTTCGAGCGTGCCTGGTAATTCCCGGCTGGCATCGCCTTGTCGCCCACGTGGAAGCTGAAAGGCACATAGGCGACCACCGCAGATTGCGCCTGGAGCGCAGGTAATGCGAGGACCATCATCGCTGCGAGCATGGTCAATACGCCGTAAAATTTGCTCTTCATAGATCCTCCTCAGGTTGGCAATCCGGATCGTCTTGAATTGAGTCGGCGTCCGGTGCCGCCCTTTTTCCTTCGCCAAAATGTGGCGAACGCCGTCTGTAGAGTGCACACCGGGGGCCAATGCGGCCGCCAATCGGGTCATGCTGAATTCAGAGCGAGTTACGAGGAGGCTGGAAAGTTCGCGGACGCAACTTTGACTTAGGCTCTATCCGAATGGATCGTTATTGCTATCCAAGCCGTATCGCTGGAGGGGCGCGCATGTCTCCGTTGCGTGGGCCGGTCGGATGGGACGCCGCTGGATCATGAGGACAGGCCGGGTGTGACGACGCTCACAGCCGCGAAGCCGCTCAGATGTGATAAACAAGAGAGTACGGAGCCGGCCGAAAGAGCCGGCGCGAGTCTGACCTATGAGCCATTTCGTTTTGCGGAGCGTGGGCTTCGCGCGCTATATCCCTCTCCTCCAAGGCTACGCCTTCCGCCATTCCTACATTTCGAGTTCTCCGGAGGCGGCATGTTAAGGTCAGCCTTCATCGCGCTCTCGGAGAGCAAATCACTGCGCAGTTTCGCGGAAAACTCGGCGCTGGGAATGAAGTTTTCCAAACGCTTCGTCGCCGGAACGCACCTGAAAGACGTGATCGCCGAGACCGAGGTCGTCAATGGCTGGGGCGCAGGCGTCAGCATCGACAACCTGGGCGAGAACGTCACCAATGCCGACGAAGCCAAACACAGCGCCGCGCTCTATCACGAGATGCTCGACCAGATCGACCAGCGCAAGCTGAACGCGAACATCAGCCTCAAGCTTACCCACATGGGGCTCGACGTCGATCCGGAGCTGGCGTTCCGGCAGGTGACGGAACTGGTCGATCACGCGACCAAGATCAATAACTTCGTGCGCGTCGACATGGAAGGCTCGCCTTATACCCAGCGCACCCTCGACTTCGTGCGCGGCCTGCATCGCGAGCCCGGACACGCCGGAAAGGTCGGCACCGTCATCCAGTCGTACCTGTTCCGCAGCGAGCAGGATGTCAACGACCTGTTGTCGGAGCGCATCCGGATACGCCTGTGCAAGGGCGCGTACAAAGAGCCGCCGGAGATAGCCTTCCCCAAGAAAGAGGACGTGGACGCGAATTACCTGAAGCTGGCGCGCACCCTGATGAAGAGCGGTGTCTTCCACGGCCTGGCCACGCACGACGAGAAGATCATTGCGGAGCTGAAGCAGTTCGCGAATTCGGAAAACATTCCCACGTCGGCGTACGAGTTCCAGATGCTGCACGGTGTGCGCCGCGATCTGCAGCAGCAGCTGGTGCGTGAGGGCTATGGCTTGCGCGTGTATATTCCGTTCGGATCGGAGTGGTATCCGTACTTCATGCGCAGGCTGGCCGAGCGCCCGGCGAACGTGATCTTCATCGCGAAGAACATGTTCCGGCAGTGAAAGGCGGTTGCCGGTTGTTAGTTGTCGGTTGGCGCGTGCGTAGTAGGTAGTGGCTGATAGTTACAAGGTGTCATCCTGAGCGGAGCAGCGCCTGCTTTTGGCGATGCGGAGTCGAAGGACCGCTATAGCGGCCGGAGCCATGGTTGTATCGACACACTTTCGATTCGCGCCGCTCCAGTCCGCGTCTCACACCCAACCTGAATTAGCCTAGGCTGGTAACGCAACTTCAACATAGTCGGTTTGCGAAGCCGCCGTAGGAATAGGCTGGCCCGTTGACCGAAGATCGTCAATGTGTAACTCGATTGCTTCGCGCAGCAGTTGTCTCGTTTCCTCAACGGTGTCGCCAGCCACGCCCAATCCGGGGAGATCTGGCGCGTACGCGCTCCAACCGGTGTCCGTCTTTTCGAATACGACTGCGAACCGCATCACTTTAGTCCTGCCTGCTTGAGAATGTTGTTGTAGTCCGCCGTGCGGCATTCCGCTCTAGTCCTCACCCCTGACAACTGCTTCACTTCAGCTTCGCTCCCACCGGCACGTCCTCCAGAAATCCTGCCAGCACCGGCTGGCCTTCGTCACCCAGCGACGCGGCGACGATCATGCCATTCGACTCCAGACCGCGCAGCTTGCGCGGCGCAAGGTTGGCGACGATGACGACTTTGCGGCCGATCAGCTTCTCCGGGTCATAGGCCTTGGCGATGCCGGCCACGATCTGGCGAACTTCGCTTCCTATATCGACTTCGATACGCAGCAGCTTGTCGGCGCCTTTGACCTTCTCGGCAAACTTCACCTGCCCCACACGCAACTCGACCTTTAGGAAGTCGTCGATGGTGATCTTGTTGTCGGTTGGTCCCACCCTGTCGCCAACGGCAGGCGACGAGGATGGGGCACCCGGGGATGACGAGGGGGCTGCGGCGGATGGCGCCGGAGTTCCTGCGGGCGAGCCCGGCAAGGTCGCTCCGCCCTCGGCCTTTTGATCGGGCGAAAAAGCGTCAGCGGGCGGTGTTCCCGTAACTTCGTCTACCTTCGTTTCCGTCGTCTTCGTCTCGCTCTCCGTGGAGCGTTCCTGTTCCATCTTCTGCATCCTTTCGATCATGCTTTTGTCGGCACGCGGGAAGACCGGCTCGACTTTACCGAGCTTGGTGCCAATCTGCAGCTGCCCCCACTTCAACTCTGTCAGCGGAAGCTCGCTGATATTCCCCAGTCCCAGTTGCCGCCAGATGCGTTCGGTGGCTTCCGGGATGATGGGATGCGCCAACGCGGTGACGATGCGCAAAGCCTCCGCCGCCGTATACAAAACGGTGGCCAGTTGTGCGCGCGACTCTGCGTCCTTCTCTTCGGCGAGCGACCAGGGATGGGTTTCGGCGATGTAGCCGTCGACCACCCCGATGAATGCCCACAGGTCTTTCAGCGCGCCCGAAAAATCGAACTTGTTGAACTTCTCGTTGAACTGCTGAATGGTGTTTTCCGCGTGTTGCTTAACAGCGGTTTCTTTCTCAACGAATCCGGGATTCAGCGACGGTGTCTTGCTGGGATACGGCACCTCTCCACCAAAGTAGCGCACGATCATCGACAGGGTTCGGCTCGAAAGATTGCCGATCCCGTTCGCCAGGTCGCCGTTATAACGCTGCACCAGCGCGTCGAAGCTGAAGGAGCCATCCTGACCGAAGACGATTTCGCGCAGCAGGAAATAGCGCAGCGCGTCCTGTCCCAGGGTGTCGAGGATGGTGTCGCTGCGCACGATGTTGCCGCGCGACTTCGACATCTTGCTCTCTTCAAACAGCAGCCAGCCGTGCGCGATGATCGATTTCGGCAGCGGCAGATCGGCCGCCAGCAGAAACGCCGGCCAGTACACGCAATGGAAGCGCACAATCTCCTTGCCGATCATGTGCACGTCGGCCGGCCAGTAGCGCGCCAGCTTCTCCTGGTCCTTGGGATCGTCGGAGCCGAAGCCCAGCGCGGTCATGTAATTCGCCAGCGCGTCCAGCCACACGTAGATGACGTGCTTGGGATCGCCCGGCACCGGGATGCCCCACTTGAACGAAGTGCGGCTCACCGACAGATCGCGCAGGCCGCCGCGCACGAAGGCAATCACTTCGTTGCGGCGCGTCTCCGGACGGATGAAGTCGGGATGCTCCTCGTAATACTTCAGCAGCCGGTCTCCCATCTCCGACAGCTTGAAGAAGTAATTCTCCTCGTGAACCGTCTCGGTCGGCCGGCCGCACTCCGGACAAGGCGCGCCCGGTCCGACCGCATCGACATAGAGTTCGTCGAAGACACAGTACTGGCCGCTGTAGGAGCCCTTGTAGATGTAGCCGCGCTCCTGCAGGCGCGTGAACATGGCCTGCACGCCGCGCATGTGGCGCGGCTCGGTGGTGCGGATGAAGTCGTCGTAGGTGATCTTCATCTTGTCCCACAGCCCGCGGAATTCGGCGGAGACTTTGTCGGCAAACTCTTTCGGCGAGCAGCCGGCGGCGGCCGCCGAGCGCTCGATCTTCTGCCCGTGCTCGTCGGTGCCGGTGAGGAAGAAGGTGTCCACGCCCATCATGCGCTGGCGCCGGGCAATGGCATCGCACACCACCGTGGTGTACGTGTGCCCGATGTGCGGCCGCGCGTTGACGTAATAGATGGGCGTGGTGATGTAAAACTTGTCGGGTTTATCCATGCTGTCGGTCCAGATACAAACGAATGGCTTCCTGCATCACGTGCTTCAGCGGCACATTGATGTTCGGCGGCGATGCGCCGGCAATCTTCATACTCGGGCGCATACTGGGTTGCGCTGCCGTTCACGCCGGCAACCTTCATGCGCACCTCGCCCCAGGGCGTGGTTACGGCTTCATGATGACGCGGCAGCGCGTAGCGCTTCTCGCGGCGCACGCGAATACCCAGCGTCGAGCTCTCGCGGAAGAGCAGCGCCCGCATGTGTTCTTCGCGATCCGGTGGGCGCAAGGATGGTCAGCACCGTGCCCGGCCGGTTCTTCTTCATCTGCACCGGCGTGGTGAAGACGTCGAGCGCGCCTTCGGCGAACGCCACCTCCATGATGTAGCCGATGAGTTGCGGATTCAGGTCGTCGAGGTTGGCTTCGAGGATCGCAATCTCTTCTTCCTCGCCCAGGCTGCCGGCCGGCGTCTCGACGGCAGCGGTCTCGCCGATCGCGATGCGCAGGACATTCGCGTGTCCGGGGAAATTGCGCGAGCCGGCGCCGTAGCCAATCTGCTCGGTCGTCATCGACAGGACGCGGAGCCAAAGCTCGACGCCAGAACTTTCACGATAGCGGCGCCGGTGGGCGTGACCAGCTCCTTCTGAATTTCGCCGGAATAGATCGGCGCGCCTTGCAGCAGTTCCAGCGTGGCGGGCGCGGGCACCGGCAGCACGCCGTGGGCGCAGGTGACCGATCCCGCCGCCAACGTTTAAGCGGCGAGCAGATGAACTGATCGACTCCCAGCGCATCAGCGCCTACGGCGGCGCAGACGATGTCGACGATGGCGTCGGCCGAGCCCACCTCGTGAAAGTGAATGCCTTCGAGGTCGACGTTGTGAATCTTGGCTTCAGCCGCGCCCAGCGCGAGAAAAATTTCGTTGGCGAGTTGCTTCGCGCGCTCACTGAGGGGAGCGGCGGAGATGATATGCAGGATGTCGCTGAGGCTGCGGCCGTGGGAGTGAGAGTGTTCTGCGAATCGTCGTGAGAGTGCGAATGCCCGCGTTCCGCATCGTCATGCGCGTGCGAATGAGCGTGGGAGTGCGCGGGGCGGTGCTCATGCTTCTGCGAAGGCGCAACCTCGTGGTCGGATGTCTGACCACGAACCACTGGCCACTGGCCACTTCCGTCTGTCCCCTGACCCCTGTCCCCTGACCCTGCCTCTCCCAGAACTCTTCCCGCGGCAGGTCCTTCTCGCCGTTCACGATCACATCGAGCTTGGTTGCCGAGATGCCGCCGCGATCGACGCGCGAGATCTCCAGCGTGGCTCCGATGTTGAGGTCGGCGACAGTCTTCTCGAAGAGCGCGAACGGAACTCCGGCGTCGAGCAGGGCGCCAAGGAACATGTCGCCGCTGATGCCGGAGAAGCAATCGAGATAGGCTATGCGCATGGGAGCCGCCCGGATCGCGCGCAAATGCGCGCGAGAAAGGAGAGATTTCATCATAGGTAACGCGCGTGGGAGCGTCAAACCTGGGAAAGCCGCTGTTCGCTTTTCGCCATTCGCTGTTCGCTTGCGCGAACCTCGCGAGGCTCTTCAGCCGATAGCTTTTAGCTCCAGCGGTCCACCGGTGGCGGCTTTGTTATTCTCAAGAGTCGTCTTTGCAGGGTGGAGCACGCCTTCAGGCGTGCATGCATGCAGCACGACCTTAAGTCCGCGCTTTAGCGCCTGAGGTAATGCCTTTGACCGCAGCGGCTGAAGCCGGGGAAAGGAACATAATTCTGCATTGCACTGCTGAAGCAGTGCTCCACCCCGAAGCTAAAGGCCGAGAGCTAACAGTTAATGTACCTGGAACAACAAAGAATCCTCGCCACCCACGTCCGCGCCTTTCTGCGCGAAAAGTACGATGTCGACCTGCCCAACATCGTCATCGACCAGCCGCCGAATGTTGAGATGGGCGAGTTCGCCCTGCCCTTCTCGTTCGAGTTGGCCAAACGGCTGCGCAAAGCGCCGCGCAAGATCGCCGAGGAGATTGCTTACCTCCTGCCTGTCCCCGAAGGCTTCGACAAGTTCGAGGTCGCCGGCGCGGGATACATCAACGCGCGCCTGAAGCGCGATGTTGCCGCCAGAGCGCTGGCGGCGGGAGAAACGATCGCGCACGCAACCCACGAGGGCGAAGGCGCGGCCGACGTCAGCGGCAAGATCCTGGTCGAGCACACCTCGATCAATCCCAACAAGGCGGCGCACATCGGGCACCTGCGCAACGCCATCCTGGGCGACACGTTCGTTCGCCTGCTGCGCGCCGCCGGACACACAGTCGACGTGCAGAACTACATCGACAACACCGGCGTGCAGGTGGCGGATGTAGTGGTCGGCTTCGTCACGCTGGAAAAGAAATCGAAGGCCGAGATCGCCGACCTGATTCGCTGGACGCCGCTCTTCGATTATCACTGCTGGGACCTGTACGCGCGTGTTTCGCAGTGGTACGCAGAGGACAAGGAGCAGCTGAAGGCGCGCCAGCACGCGCTGCACGCTATCGAGCAGGGCGGCAACAGCCTGGCCGAGATCGCGGAGATGATTTCCGTCGCGGTGCTGCGCCGGCATCTGCAGACCATGGACCGGCTGGATATCGAGTACGACTTCCTGCCGCGCGAGAGCGAGATTCTGCGCCTGCACTTCTGGGATGCGGCGTTTGAGCTGCTGAAAGCAGAAGGGCGTGCTGTACTACGAGACCGAGGGAAAGAACAAAGGTTGCTGGGTGATGACGCGGCCTTCGTCGAAGAAGTTGTCGCAGGAATCGACCGATCCTTCCGTGTCCACGAAAAACCCCACTTCAGCCCCAAAAGAAGGTGCTGAAATGGGGCACCCGGATCCCGGAGAGAATCCTTCCGGTTCCACGGAAATCCCTCAAGAGAAGAGCCTCGACGAAGTTCTCACCGACATCGGAACTCAGGAGAAGCAAACCGTCCGGGCCCGACGAGGATGCCAAAGTTATCGTGCGCTCCAACGGCACGGTCGGCTATGTCGGCAAGGACATCGCCTATCACCTGTGGAAGTTTGGGCTGCTGGGTCGCGACTTCGGCTATCGCCGCTTCTACAAGTATCCCAACAGTCACGAGGTCTGGATTTCGGCGGAGCAGGGCGAGCCGGACCATCCGCACTTCGGCAATGTCGCCGCGATTTACAACGTGATCGACTCGCGGCAGAGCGATCCGCAGAACACGGTGGTCGAAGCGCTCCGGCTGCTGGGCTATACGGAGCAGGCCGCGCACTACACGCATTTCTCGTACGAGATGGTGGCGCTCACGCCCCGTTGCGCGATTGAGCTGGGGTACGAGGTTAAGCGAAGAAGACCGCGCGAAGTCCTACATTGAGGTATCTGGCCGCAAAGGCTTTGGCGTCAAGGCCGACGATCTGCTGGACGCGCTGATCGTCGCTGCGAAGAAAGAAGTCGACGCGCGCCACGCCGAGCTGAGCGAACAGGAGCGCATCCACATCTCCACCCAGATCGCCATCGGGGCGCTGCGCTACTTCATGCTGAAGTTCACCAAGCAGTCGGTGATTGCCTTCGACTTCAAGGAGGCGCTGGCCTTCGAGGGCGAGACCGGGCCGTATGCGCAATACGCGGTCGTGCGCGCGACCAACATCTTTCGCAAGGCGGGCATTGAGCCCGAGCAGGCGTTGTCTGCCAAGATCGATTATGCACACCACTTTGCCGAAGCCAGCGGGACGGAGATCTGGGAGCTGTGGCTGCTGGCGGGCAAGACCTCATTCGTTGTCGAACAGTGCATTGCGACGACCGAGCCGGCGTTCGCCGCCAAGCATGCCTTCCAGCTGGCGCAGCAGTTCAATAACTTCTATCACCGGCATCACATCCTCACCGAAGCGGATGAGGAGCGGAAGAAGTTTTTGCTGGCGACCGCGGCCGCGGTGCGGCGTGAGTTGATTCGCGTGCTCGGCGTGATGGGGATTACGGTGCCGCCGGTGATGTGAAGTGCGCTTTTCGCTGTTCGCCTTTCGCTGGAAGTCCCACCGGGCGTTTTTCGTGGGTTGACGGCTACATCTCCGCCGGTTCCGGCATGAAGCGATAGCCCACGCCGCGCACGGTCAGCAGATGTTCGGGATGCGCGGGGTCCTGCTCGATGTACTTGCGCAGCCGCACCACGAAGTTGTCGATGGCGCGGGTGTCGGTGTCTTCGTGCAGCCCCCACACCTCTTCAAGAATCGACTTACGTGAGACTACGCGGCCGCTGTTGCGGATGAGGTGGCGCATCAGTTCGGCCTCCATCAGGGTCAGGCGAAAGATTTTGCCGTTAGCGCGCAGCTCCAGTGTGCCGAAATCCACCTGCTTATCGCCGAAGGCGTAGACATCGAACTCGCGCAGCGATCCGGCATCGTGGGCCTCGGCAACCCGCGCTTCCGCCGGAGGATCGGTGAGCAGCGTGCGTCCCCAGTCGCGGCGGCGCAACAGGCTGCGGATGCGGGCCAGCAGAATCGCCAGGTCGAAGGGCTTGGGCAGATAATCGTCGGCGCCGGAGGCGAAGCCCTTCAGCACGTCTTCGGGGCGGCTGCGCGCCGTCAACATCAGCATGGGAATGTAATTGCTGGCTTTGCGCAACTCGCTGGCAACGGTGAAACCGTCTTTGCCGGGGAGCATGACGTCGAGCACCAGCAGATCGAATTCGCGGCGCTCGTTGAGCAGCATTTCCAGCGCGCGCTCGCCGTCGCCCACTACCTCAATGTGGTAGCCCTCGGCTTCGAGGTTGAATTTCAGCCCGCGCGCCAGGTGCTCTTCGTCTTCCACCAGCAGGATGTCGTTCACTGCGAGCTCCTCGGCAGTTCAATGGTAACAGTGGTTCCGCGGCCCGCACCTTCGCTCTCGGCGCGGGCGTCGCCAGCCGTGGCGGCGAGCGATGGCGCGCACGATGAAGAGCCCCAGGCCGCTGCCCTTCACCTGGGATGCGCCCGGCGTAAGTACGCGATAAAAGCGCTTGAACACACGTTTCAGTTCGCCGCGCGGGATGCCGACGCCGTTGTCGCGCACCCGAATCTGCACCCGCTTCAGGTCCGGAGTCTGAACCGCGACGCGGATGGTTGGCTGCGTCGGGGAGTATTTCACGGCGTTGTCGAGCACGTTGCTCACCGCCGTGAACAGCTCCTCGCGGTCGCCCATCACCGTGAGTTGTTCGCCGGGCTGGCCGTCGGGCGTCCAGTCGAGAGCCTCAGGCGTCAGATGGTGTCGCGAGCGCGCCAGATCCACGGCTTCCTGCACCAGCGGACCGACCGCAATTTCGCTGCGCGACAGCACGGCGTTCTTCTGGGTGACGCGGGCGGCCCGCAGCACGCCCTCCACCGTGCCCATCAGGCGGTCGGTGTCGTCGAGCATCACCTGGTAGAACTCGCGCCGCTTTATGTCGTCGACCTCGCGCTTCTGCAGCGTCTCCAGATACAGGCGGATGGAGGTGATCGGTGTCTTCAATTCATGGGTGACCGCGTTCAGGAAGCCGTCCTGCTGCTCGTTGCGGCGCACCTCGCGTACCAGGAAAATGGTGTTCAGAATGATGCCGGCAATAATGAAGCCGAAAAAGATGACGCCCAGGATGAGAGGAACAATTTCGCGAAAGTTGAGGATGATCCAACTGGTGCTGAGCACCGTCGCGGCCACGGCGATGCATACGCCGAGGGTGACGAATAGCGCGATCTTGGAGGTGCGGCTGACGGGACGCATCATCGGATGGGGTCAGGATAGCAGGGAAAAGGCTATCGGCCATCGGCCACGCCCTGCCGACGACTGACGGCTGCCCACTGCCCACTGACTACTGACTACCGCTGTTCTCCTCTTCCAGCGTGGAGATGGTTTCATCGTCGACGTCCCAGGTCTTGAGAATGCCGAAGATGATGCGGCTGGGAAAGCCGGCACGCGACAAGGTGCGGAAGACACGGGCTGCCTGCTTATGGTTTTCCGGTTTCGCCAGGCGCTTGCGCTTCAGAAATTCGCGCGCCAACTCCTCTTCGTTGACCTGGTCGTAAGCCAAGCGAACGGCGCTGTCGACGATGTCGGCGTGCACGCCCTTGGCCTTCAGGTCCTGGGTGACGCGCAACCGACCGAACTTTTCGTTCTCCTTGCGAAAGCGGGTGTAGCTCTCGGCATAAGACGTGTCATTCAGATACTTGTACTGTTTCAACCGAGCCACTACTACTTCCACCAGCAGCTCGCCGTGAGGCTGATCGCCCACGCGGCGCCGCATCAGGCGCTTGATCTCGGCGACCGTGCGCATCTGCCGGCCCAGCGCTCCCACGGCGTATTCGTAAAGCGAATCTTCGTCGTAGGTGCGGGCCGAGCGCTTGAACGGCATACCGCGATTATAGGCGGCTGGGGCGATCTCCGAGCGCACCCGAGGATCGAAAACGTCGTTATTGCAACTCTCTCGTGCCCACTGCCTGCCGCAGCTGCTCCAAGGCCTGCATATAGGACGCCAGCGCCTGGCGGTAGCTCAGCTCGGTGGAGCGGTAGCTGCGCTGGGCGTCGAGAAAATCCATCATGTCCGCAGAGCCGTGGGCGTAGGCGGATTGCGCCAGATCGAGCGACTGCTGTGCTTTTCCCAGGTAATTGGCGTCGTACATCTGCAGAATGTCGCGACCGTTGAGCAGCGTCTCGTAGGCATTCTTCACGTCGGTCAGCACCTGCTGCTCCCCGGCCTTCTCCATGAACTGCGACTGCGCGAGCGCGTAATAGGTACGCGCCACTTCACCCTGATTGCGGTTGAAGATGGGGAGTGGGATCTGGAAGTAAAAGGCCGCAAGGTTGGCAGCGCCCACGTGGGTGTAATCGAAGGTAACGTTCAGGTCCTGCCTGGAATCAGCCTTGGCCAGACCAATCTGGCTTTGAGCGGCGGCAACGCCGCGGCGAGCGGCCTCCAGGTCCGGCCGCGAGGCCAGTGCTCTGGTTTGCAGGTCAGACAGTGTCAGAGTCATGGGACTGTATTCCAGAGCTCCCACAATGTCGTAGTCACGGGGCACGGAGTCGAAGCCGATCAGTTGACGCAAGCTGTTGAGCGCCTGTACCAGGGCAATGCGAGCGCTATTAACGTCGTTCTGAAACTGAAGCGTCTGCAACTGGATCTTCAGCAGGTCGGCGGTAGTCATTTTGCCGTTCTTCTGCTGCTGTTGGCTGACGGTTACGGTGTGCTGATAGCTGTCGAGCTGATGCTCGGTAAAGTCGAGGTTCGATTTGGCCAGCAGCGCGGTCACGAACTGCTGGGCGGTTTGCGAAACGGTGGTGCGCTCGGCGTCCGCTACTTGCGCCGCGGTTACGGCGGTCGCGTCCTTGGCTGCCAGCAGGCGGTTCTGGCGCTTCTTGCCGCGCTCGAAGAGGTAGCTGATGCCGGCATCGAATTGAGCCGTTTCATCGATGTAATCCGACGAGAACGTATGGGGCTGAAAGAGCGGCAGGTACTGCGCGTCCCACGACAATGTGGGATTTGGACGCAGGTTGGCGGTCACTTCCTGCCTCGCGATTCTGGTAGACGAGGGTGCGTTGTGCCTGTAGTTCGGGATTGTTGTGGCGCGCGAATTCGATGGCCTGATCGAGCGTGATCACCACCGACGGGTTGTGGGGCAGGCTGGGCGCGGGGATTTGCGTGGCCGGTCTCGGCGGAGGCGGTGGCGGCAGGTTGGTCTGGGGGTGAGCGGTAAGCGGTACAGACAGGAACGCAGCAGCAATTGCAAAGATTGCGATTGTGTGAAAACGTGCGGGGCGCAGGGCAAACGAATGCAGAAGATGGACTGGCTTCATAGTAAGTGCTCGCTGGTGCGAGACACATGATGCCAGAACCTGGTGTCGTGAGAAACGCAGAAATACGGATTATGTTCTGGTTGAAAGTCAAAGACCCCGCCCTAGCCCGAAATCAGGGCTAGAACGGGGCACCCTCGAGGTTTGACTAGCCAGCCATCCCTAGCCAGCTATCACTAGTCAGCCATCACTTGTCAGCGATATCTAATGATCGATCACTTCTTACCGACCACCATTGCCCGATCACGCCAACTGATCACCGGCAACCGGCAACTGTCTTCTAAATCGCGACGCAGACGGCCTTCACTTCGGTGTACTGCTCGAGCACTTCGTGGCCCATCTCGCGGCCCCAGCCCGACTGCTTATAACCGCCGAAGGGCATGGCAGCGTCGAAGACGTTGTAGCAGTTGATCCACACCGTGCCGGCGCGCAACTTTTCGGCGATGCGGTGGGCTTTACTCAAGTCGCGCGTCCACACGGCAGCGGCCAATCCGTACTCGCTCTGGTTGGCTTCGGCCACCAGCTTGTCCGGATCTTTGAAGGGCATGGCGCACACCACCGGTCCGAAGATTTCTTCCTTCACCACCTTCATGTCCGAATTGGTTTTCACCATCACGGTTGGCTCGACAAAGTATCCCAGGCCCTCGCAGCGCTTGCCGCCGACAACCGCTTCCGCGCCTTCGTTCAAACCGGCGTCGAGATAGCTGCACACGCGGTTCATCTGCTCTTCGGAGACCAGCGGTCCCATGGTCGTTTCCGGATGGAAGCCGTGGCCCAGCTTGATGTTCCTGGCGCGTTCAGCCACGCCGCCGACCACGTCGTCGAAGATTGCCTGCTCGACATAGAGACGCGATCCGGCGCAGCAACACTGGCCGTGGTTGAAGAAGATGGCGTTGGCCGCGCCCGGAATGGTGGATTTCAGATCCGCATCATCGAATACCACATTGGGGGACTTGCCACCCAGCTCGAGCGAAACCTTCTTTAGATTGCCGGCGGCGGCTTGCAGAATCAGCTTGCCGACCTCAGTCGATCCTGTGAATGCGACCTTGTCGACGTCGGGATGCGCGGCCAACGCGGCTCCCGCGGTCTCGCCGTATCCGGGCACAACGTTCACCACGCCTTCAGGAAAACCGGCTTCGGCAATCAGTTCAGCCAGCAAAAGCGCGCTCAGGGGAGTCTGCTCCGCCGGCTTCAAAACCACGGTGCAACCGGTGGCCAGCGCCGGTCCGAGCTTCCAGGCGGCCATCAGCAGAGGGAAGTTCCAGGGAATGATCTGCCCGACCACGCCGATCGGCTCGCAGCGCGTGTAGGCGAAATACTGCACATGCGGCGAACTCGCCGAAATCGGAATGGTGTTGCCCTCAATCTTGGTTGCCCATCCGGCCATGTAGCGGAACAGGTCGACGGCCAGCGGGACGTCGGCAGCTCTTGCCACCGCGAGCGGCTTACCGTTGTCGAGCGATTCCAGTTGCGCGAACTCTTCCAGATGCTGCTCGAGCAGGTCGCCCAGCTTCCAGATCAGGCGGCCGCGTTCGGAGGATGTCAGCTTCGACCATGACCCCTCCTCGAACGCCTTGCGCGCTGCCTTGACCGCGCGATGGATGTCTTCGCGATCGCCTTCGGCAACCTGCGCCAGCACTTCTCCGGTCGCCGGGTTATATACGGGGAAGGTCTTGCCGGAAGCGGCTGCCACCCACTTGCCGTCGATGAACATCTGGCGTGGATGAGAGATGAATTTTTCTACGCGATGGTGAAGTTGAGGACCGGTTGCGGTAGCAGACATAAGACTCCTCCTGATCGACGGGGGCGCCGCAATGGGAGAGCTGCGCGAAAGCCGGACGGCCCGGTGCACCCACATCTAGCGGGAGAGTCTATCAGAAAGATGGATTGGCCAGAGCGGCCGTTTGGCTACGCGCCGCCCACCATGGTCATCGCTTCTTGAACCGTGGGCGCCATGGTGAAGAGCTGGTCACATTTGGTGACCTTGAGCGAGGTTTGCAGGCGCTCGTTGGCGCCCACCAGGATCAGCTTGCGGCCGGAGTTCTCGCGCGAGACGTGTGCGCCCACCAGGCAGCCGATGCCGGCCGAGTCAATGTACGGCATGGCGGTCACATCCAGGATGAGGACCGGGGCGTTGTCTGAACGAACCATGGTCTGCAATGGAAAGAAGTTGCCTAATAGCAGCGGCCCATGAATGCGAAGCACCGTGGTCCCGGGAACATCCTCGACCTTCTCAATCTGCAACGGCTTCTCTTGCATAGAGTTGCATTCTATACGGTGGCGCGATGGAGGGGATGTTAATTTCATGTTACGGAGGGGCTGCGCGCCTGGCTGTTGGCCGTTAGCGCTTAGCTGTTAGCAGACGACTCGCTATCACGCACATCTTCGAAACGACCCTGCGGAACCGGCCGAGCCGCTTCACTGTGCTGCGCCTTCGATCGTGTCACAACCTCCTGTGAGCTATGTCACTGATTCCGTGTGACGTCGGCGGTACAACAGACGCAAGGCTGCTCCCGCGGCCGCAGGTGCGTAATGTCCGACTACTTAATACTCGCGATTTTTCCCTTCCTTCTCTTCTTTCTGGCAGCAGCCCTGGTGACCGGTGCGCCGGTGGCGCTGGCGCTACAGGACTATTACAAGAATCGCGGACGCAAGTCGGTGAAGTGTCCCGAAAACGGTCAACCGGTCGATGTCGAAATCGATAACGAGTACGCATTCCAGACATCGCTGCGCGGGCTGGAGCATTCGCGTTTGCAATCGTGCTCACGCTGGCCGGAGAAGGGCGACTGCGGGCAGGAGTGCCTGGCGCAGGTGGACCCCTCGCCGGAGAACCTGGAGCGCCTGCTCTTGAA
Source organism: uncultured Acidobacteriaceae bacterium (assembly GCA_963698845.1). Classification (GTDB taxonomy): domain Bacteria; phylum Acidobacteriota; class Terriglobia; order Terriglobales; family Acidobacteriaceae; genus Bog-257. The sequence goes on along the minus strand of CAVOSH010000001.1, from coordinate 276,085 downwards.
GTGGAGTGACGGCAAAGCTTGCGCAATCTGCACCCGCGCCATCGTTCCCGATGATTGGCGGCAGGGCCGGCTGGGCGTGCTCGACCAGCATCATGAGCTTTTCGAGTTGCGCGACATCAAACCGGAGGATTTACAGGCCACGCTGGAACACACGTGTCCACTCTGCTGGCAGTGTCACCAGGAAGAGCACGAACGGCAGGCGGTGCCGCATAAAATATTCAAAGGCGATCGCTTCGGTTTGGCCTCGCTGCATGAGGGCCTGTAGCGAGTTGTAAAAGATTGGCTGTTGAGGCCCACCCTCAGCGGCACAAAGCACTCAGAGAACTTGTCATCACGAGGAGGCCTTCAGGCTGACGAGGGATCTGTTGTTCCTCTACTGCACCAGCTCCGCCGTCCTCAGAAAATCGTAATTTCCCGCCGGCGACAGCTCGATTCCGTGCACGCGATTGGTGTGCACCAGCACGTTATCCAGATACCACAGATTGATGTAGGGCAGGTCCTCGGCGAGGATTTGCTGAATCTCGTCGTAGATGACTTTGCGTTTGCCTGGTCGAGCGTGCTGCGCCCCTCTTGGATCAGTTCATCGACGCGCGGATTGGAGTAGAACGTCCGATTGGCGCGCTTGGGCGCGAAGCTGGACGTGGCGAAGACGTTCTCGAACATGTCGGGGTCCTGGTTGCCGCCGATCCAGCGCAGCGAATGAATCTGGTACGCGCCTTTGGTCACGTCGGCCAGAAACGTCGCCGATTCGAAAGAGCGAATGTCGAGCGCGATGCCGACCTCGCGCAATTGCTGCTGCAGCACCGCCGCCAGCAATCGCGTCGACTCCTCCGTCGAAGTCTTCATGGTGATGTGAAAGCGCACGCCGTTCTTCGCGGGATATCCGGCCTCATCGAGAAGCTGGCGGGCGCGCTCGGGATCGTGCGGATAGCGCGCGACGTCGCCGTCGTAGGCCCAGTGCTGCGGCGGCAAGATGCTGTAGGCCGGCCGCGCCTCGTCGCGCAGCAGGTAATGAATGATGGGCTGCGATGTTGATGGCGTAAGCGATGGCGCTGCCGCACGCGCACATCCTTCAGAATGGGGTCGCGCAGGTTCAGCGCGATGTAGGCGTAGATCGTGCCCGGCGCCTCCATCACCGTCAGATTGGGATCGCGCTGCGAGCGTGACCACGGTGTCGGCGACCAGCGAATTGATGGCCACGTCGGCGCTCTGCTTGCGCAGCTCGAGCGCGCGCGTGGTGGCGTCGGGAATCACCTTGAATTCCACGCGATGCAGCTTGGCAGGCGTGCCCCAGTAGTCGGGATTGCGCTCGACGATGACATTCTTGTCCTGCTGCGCGCTGACGAAGCGGAACGGGCCCGAGCCGATCGGGATTGCGGTTGAAGTCTTCGCCGCTGCCGTAAGGAACGATGCCGGCGGCGCCCGACAGATTCCACAGCAGCGAGGCGTACGGCTGCTTCAGATGAAAGATGACGGTGTAGTCGTCGGGCGCGTCGATGCGGCTGACCTGCGCGAACGTGCCGGCCTTCGGGCTGCGGATTTTGCCGTTGATCAGCGAGTCGAAGGTCCACTTCACGTCGCGAGAGGTGAGCGGCTGTCCGTTGTGAAAGCGCACGCCCTGATGCAAGATGGAAGACGTAGGTCAGCGGATCGGGGATCTCCCAGCGATCGGCCAGCTCGGGCTGCAGGTTGAAATGATCGTCGTGGCGCAGCAGCGAGTCGAAGAGCAGCTCGTCGATGCGCTGCGATTGCCCGTCGACGCCGACGCGCGGATCGAGATTGATGGGGCTGCTCTCGATGATCATCACCAGCGTGTTGGGATCGGGCTTGCGGGAGCAGGCCGGAAAGAAGGATCACCACAGAGACACAGAGGCACAGAGAAGAACTTGTATAAAAAGCTCCGGAGTTTTCGCGAACACGTCTGCCGATCGTGACTTCTGATTCTACTCTTGCTCTTGCGCCTCTCGTGGCTGATCTTCTCTGTGCCTCTGTGCTCTCCGTGGTGAACAGGACTCTACGCATAGCTGACCTTGCCGAGAATCGCTGGCCGCTCGGCGCCGGTTGCGGAAGGCACATTCGACGGCAACCGTCGCCACGTCTGATAGGCGAGCAGCGCGAACGCCGCCGCTTCCTTTGCCTCCGACGGCATGCCGAAGTCGTCGCTGGTGCGCACGCGCATCTTCAGCGGCGCAAGCTCTTCGCGGATCATGCGCCATCAGCGTGGCGTTCTTCGTGCCGCCGCCGGAGGCGACGAACTCGCGGAAGCGCGCCGGCGTCGCTTCTACCAGCGGCAGCACAAACTTGCGAACCGCGATGCCGATCGACCGCGCGGTGAGTGCTGTTGCGGTTGCGACGATGTCGTTCTCGTCGGCGCGCCGGCAGAGGCGAAGAAACTCGCGCACGAACTCGCGGCCAAACTGCTCGCGTCCGGCGGTCTTCGGAGGCTTCTGCCGGAAGAACGGATTGCGCAGCAGCTCGCGCAGCACGCGTTCGATGGGCTCGCCGCGCGCGGCCAGGCGTCCATTGCGATCGTAGGGCTTGTCGAAGAGATGCTCGGTGACGGCGTCGATCACCATGTTGCCCGGCCCGGTGTCGAAGGCGACGACGTCGTCCGGCTGCGCGCGCGGAGGAATCGCCGTGAGGTTGCCGATGCCGCCGAGGTTCTGCACGATGCGGCCGTAGCGGCGATGGCGGTAGAGCGCATAGTCGAGGAACGGAACCAGCGGCGCGCCTTTGCCGCCGGCAGCCATGTCGGCGGGACGAAAATCGCTGACTACCGGGACGCCGAGCTTCGCGGCGAGGATTGCGCCTTCGCCGGTCTGCCAGGTGCAGGCGATGCGGCGGCCGAGAAACGGCGTGGCGATCCCTGGTGATAAATGGTCTGGCCGTGGCAGCCGACTGAGCTGGCACTCCAGGCGCGCGCGTCGCTGCGCGGCGCGCACCGCATCGGCGTAAAGCTCGCCCAGCAGGAAGTTCAGTCGCGAGAGATCGGCGACGCTGGCCGATGCGGCGTTCATCGTGGCCAGAACCGCGCGTCGTACCTCGGCGGGATAGGGGAACTGGTAGTGCGCCAGCAGCTCCAGGCGCGAGCGGAAGCCGCGGCCCTGAATGCGCACGAGCGCGACATTGATGCCGTCGGCCGAGGTGCCGCTCATCACGCCGGCGACGATCACCCGCCCACCTCGTCGGCGGCGGCGAAGCGCAGCCGCAGCTCTTCGCTGAACTGCCAGATTTTGCGCGTCAGCCGCTCCACTGTTTTCTGCTTTGGCGGCGGCAGCCATCTTGGCCTTCAGCGCCTTCGATTTCTTCTTCGCATCGCAGCACGCGCTCCGACTTCTCCGCGACCAGCCGCGCGAATTTCTTGTCGCTCTCGGCGCGCTTCAGCACGGCCTCAAAGGCTCGCCGCACGCTCTCTTCTTTCTGGCAGACCAGGAACATGTCGGCGCCGGCGCGCAGCGTTTCGACCGCAGCGTCCTCGATCGACGCCGCCGCCAGCACGCCGCCCATGTCGAGATCGTCGGTGATGATGAGGCCCTCGATAGCCGATCTTCTTGCGCAGGATGCCGCTCATCCACTTCTTCGAGAGCGACGCAGGAGTGTTGTCGCCGGTGACCTGCGGGATAGGCGGCATGCGCCACCATCACGAAGGGCAGGCTCGCGATGCAGCTTGCGATAGGGACGCAGGTCTTCCTTCCACAGCGCTTCCACTTCTTGTCGATGGACGGCAGCTCGTCGTGCGTATCGAGGTGGGCGCCGCCGAGTCCGGGAAAGTGCTTGCCGCAGCCGAGCACGCCGCAGTCGCGCAGGCCGCGCAGAAATGCGCGCGCGTAGGCGACGGTTTCCTTCGGCGTCTCGCGAGACAGTGCGCGAACCCAGCACGCTCTTCGACGCTTCGAATCGCGAGATCGAACACGGGCGCGAAATCGGTGTTGAAGCCCAGCGCGCGGACTTCTTCGCCGATCAGGCGGCCGTGCCGGCGGAAAAGCTTCTTCGATCCGGCGGCGGCGACCTCGGCTCACCGGAGGGACGGGCGCGATGACGTCGCGCAGGCGATCGACCGTGCCGCCCTCCATGTCGACGCAGAGAAACATCGGCGTGGCCGCTGGTCTTCTGCGCGCCGCTGAGCAGGGCGTGCGTTTGCTCGGCATGCTCGAGGTTGCGCTTGAAGAGGATGATGCCGCCGGGCTGCAGGCTGCCGAGCATGACGCGCAGGCGCTGCGACAGTGGCGGTGCCGTCAAAGCCCATGATGAGCAGTTGGCCGACCTGCCGGCGAAGTTCGAGATTGCTTCTTGGATGCCATGAGAATAGAAGAGTGTAACGCGTAGGAGGGAGGAATTCAGGTGCGTAGGATGGTGCGCGGGTCGAGCGACCTGGGTCTGCCTGCAGCTGGATGCGGTAAGACTAGTAATGGCAAAGTAAGCTAATATTAAGACAAGTTAACACATGACTTACTTTATGGTAAAATTCAGCTATGGCTCACGCTTTACGCCGCATCAGCTCGAAAGGGCAGCTCGTGATACCCGCCGAACTGCGCGAGCAGATGAAGCTCTCCGCTGGGACGAAGTTTCAATTCGGCGCGAAGGCAATGCGCTTGTGCGTGCGGCCCATCACGCCGGAGTTCATCGACAGCCTGATCGGCTGCACCAAAGGAGCTGGCGGCGAACGAGAGCGCACGCATCGGGACGACGAAAAGCGATGATCTACGTTTTGGATGCCAGCGCGATCCTGCGCTTCACCGACAAAGAGCCCGGCTTCGACAGAATGCGCGAGCTTGTTCTACGACGCCGCCCAGGGTAGTATCGCAGCTGCTGCTGAGCGCAGTGAACTGGGGCGAAATCGTCACCGTTCTCTACAGAAAGGACAGCCGGAGCTGCGGAGGCGATCTCTGGCCAATCTGGCTGCGCTGCCGATGACAATCGTGCCGGTTGACGCCGCCGCGGCCGCGGAGGCCGGGCAAATTCAAATGGAATTTCAACGTTCCTTATGCGGACGCGTTTGCCGGCGCTCTGACGTTGAGTCTCGCAAGAGCGCAGAGTCATCCGGTCAACACTTGTCACTGCCGACTACGATTTCAAGAATGTTCCTAAGGGAACGATTCAAGATCGAGTTTCTTCCTGCCAAGTAGACCTCGTGGTCGTCACCTACTCCATCTGCTTCTTCAGCTCGTGCAGCAGGTTCAGCGCCTCCAGCGGGCTGAGGCGGTCGAGGTCGGTTTCCTTCAGGCGGTCGACGATCTTCTGCGACAGCGGGGTGAAGATGGTCAGCTGCATGGGCGCCGGCGTCGCGCGGCTTCGTCGTGCGCCAGATGCTTGCACGGCGCTGCGCTCGGCGTTCTCGTGTTCGGCCAGAACTTCGCGCGCGCGATGCACCACATCGGTCGGCAGCCCCGCCAGCTTGGCGACCTCGATGCCGTAGCTCTTGTCGGCCGCGCCCTCCTCCACCTTGCGCAGAAAGACAATTCCGCCGCCGCTCTCCTTCACCGACGACGTGATAAGTTCTTCACGCCGCTCAGCCGGTCGGCCAGCTCGGTCAGTTCGTGATAGTGCGTGGCGAACAGCGTCTTGGCGCGGGTGTTGGCGTGGATGTATTCGATCGCCGCCCAGGCGATGGCCAGCCCGTCATAGGTTGCGGTGCCGCGGCCGACTTCGTCGAGCAGGATGAGCGAGCGCGACGTCGCGGTGTTGAGGATCGCCGCGGTCTCCGTCATCTCGACCATGAAGGTGGAGCGGCCGCGCGCCAGATTGTCGGACGCGCCGATGCGGGTGAAGATGCGGTCCACCAGTCCCAGCCGCGCCGAACGCGCCGGCACGAACGATCCCATCTGCGCCATCAGCACGATCAGCGCGGCCTGCCGCAGGTAGGTGGACTTGCCGCCCATGTTCGGGCCCGGTGATCAGCAGGATGGAATGCGTGGTGCCGTTGAGATAGAGATCGTTGGGCACGAAGCGGTCGGCAACGCCCGCGATCTCCAGCTGCTCGATGACCGGATGGCGGCCTTCGACAATCTCGATGTCGCGCTGATCGTCCAGCTTCGGGCGGCAGTAGTTGCGATTGGCCGCAAGCGATGCGAACGACGCCGAGCACGTCGATTTCGGCCAGCGCCAGCGCGGTCTGCCGGATGCGGCGCGCCTCGGCGGCGATGGCGGAGCGCAGCTCGGCAAAGAGCCGCCGCTCGATCTCGACCATCTTCTCCTGCGCGTCCAGCACCTTGGCCTCGTACTCCTTCAGCTCGGGCGTGGTGAAGCGCTCGGCGTTGACCAGCGTCTGCTTGCGCTCGTAGTCGGGGGGCGCGAGGTGCAGGTTGGACTTCGAGATCTCGAGGTAGTAGCCGAAGACGCTGTTGAACTTTACCTTCAGCGAGCCGATGCCGGTGCGCTGGCGCTCGCGCTGCTCGATCTGCGCGATGTACTGCTTGCTGTTGCGGCTGAGGTCGCGCAGTTCGTCGAGCGCCGGATCGACGCCGGCGCGGATCACGCCGCCATCGGCCAGGGTCAGCGGCGGCTCGTCCTCCAGCGAGGTGACGATGCGCGTCGCGCAGGTCGGCGAGCTCGTCGCATTGCGCGTGCAGCGTCTGCAGTCGCTCGGCCGGGAAGTGCGGACAGCGCCGCTCGCACCTGCGGGCAGTTTTGCCAGCGACATCGCCAGCGCCAGCAGGTCGCGCGGGTTCGCCGTCTCCAGCGTGACGCGGCTGAGCAGGCGCTCCAGGTCGAGGATGCCTTCCATCGAGCGGCGCAATTCTTCGCGCGCCACCAGGTCTCTCACCATGCCCTCGACGGCGTCCAGTCGCTGGCTGATCTCGGCTGGCATCGATCGACGGCCGCAGCATCCAGGCGCGCAGCAGGCGCTTGCCCATGGGCGTGACCGTGCAATCGAGGCAGCGAAACAGCGTCGCGTTGTCGCCTGAGCCGGCGAACAGCGGCTCGATCAGCTCGAGATTGCGCACGGTGACCGCGTCCAGCACCAGGCAGTTCTGGCGCTCGTAGAAGCCGATGCGGTCGACGTGATCGAGCGAGCCGCGCTGCGTGGTGCGAACGTAGTGCAGGATTGCGCCGGCCGCGGTCGCTGCCGCCGGCGCGGTTCGCCAGTCCGAAGCCTTCCAGCGAAAGCACGCCGAAATGATTCTCGACCTGCGGAATGGCGTAGTCGGGCGCGAAGACCCAGTCGTCGAGCGGCGTCTCCGCCCAGCTGGCGTTCTCCAGCGACGCGATGCGCGGAGCCGCAGCGGCTTGCGGCGCGGATGGCTCGCGGCTGATCGAAGAGCGGCAGCGACGAGGCGAACAGCACCTCGCGCGGACGCAGCACCAGCAACTCCTCGCGAATGCGGCGCTCGGCGTCGTCGCCTGCGAATTCGGTGGCGCGAAACTCGCCGGTGGAAAGATCGAGCGCGGCGAATCCAGCGGCATTTCCGGCGCGCGCCACGCAGGCCAGAAAATTGTTCTCCTCCGAGCCCAGATGCGCGTCCGACCGCCGTGCCCGGCGTGAGCACGCGCGTGACCTCGCGCTTCACCAGCTTCTTGGCGAGCCGCGGGTCTTCCATCTGCTCGCAGATGGCGACCTTGAAGCCCTTGCGAATGAGCTTGGCAATGTAGTTTTCCGCCGAGTGATAGGGCACGCCGCACATGGGAATGGCGACGCCCTTTTCCTTGTTGCGCGAGGTCAGCGTGATCTGCAGCTCGCGCGCGGCGACCACCGCGTCCTCGAAGAAGAGCTCGTAGAAGTCGCCCAGGCGGAAGAACAGCAGCGCGTTGGGATGCTCTTTCTTGATCGCGGTGTATTGCCGCATCAGCGGAGTGGAAGGCTCGCTCATGGCAGGAAACTGCGCGGATTATAGCAGCCGCGGCGCAGCTCACTGCGCCAGTCTTGCCAACGCGGGTGCTACACTGCGATTTTTCTAGAGTCTGTGATTCATGGCAAAGATTATCGATTTCGAATGCAGCAACTGCGGCGAGAAATTTCCTCCGCAACCTGCGCCCACCATTTGTCCCAAAGACGGCGGCCCGCTCTATGTTCGCTACGATCTCGACGACATCCGCTGGCAGCACACGCGCGACTCGCTGCTGGGCGCGCCCAAGAACATGTGGCGCTATGCGGCGGTGCTTCCCGACGCCGAGCCGGTGACGCTGGGCGAAGGTTTCACGCCCATGCTGCCCAGCCGCAAGTATCCCAACCTGCTCATCAAGGATGAAGGGCTGAATCCCACCGGCTCGTTCAAAGCGCGCGGCATGAGCGCGGCGATCACCATGGCTGCGGCATTACGGGGTGAAGAAGCTGGCCGCGCCGTCGGCGGGAAATGCCGGAGGAGCGATGGCGGCCTACGCAGCGGCGGCCGGGCTCGAAGCCTACGTCTTCATGCCGAAGGATGTGCCGATCGCGAATCGTCTGGAGGTCGAAGCCGCGGGCGCGCATCTCACGCTGGTCGATGGCCTGATCAGCGACTGCGGGCGCATGGTGGCCGAGCGCAAAGAGCAAAGAAGGCTGGTTCGACGTCTCGACGCTGAAGGAACCGTTCCGCATCGAAGGCAAGAAGACGATGGGCTACGAGGTCGCCGAGCAGATGGGCTGGACGCTTGCCGGACGCGATCCTCTATCCCACGGGCGGCGGCGTCGGGCTGATCGGCATGTGGAAGGCGTTCGAAGAGATGGAAGAGCTGGGCTGGATCGAAGCGGGCAAGCGGCCGAAGATGATCTGCGTGCAGGCCGACGGCTGTGCGCCGATTCCCAAAGCGCTGCAGGAGGGCGAGGGCGCATCGAAGATGTGGCCGGACGCGCACACGCTGGCTGCGGGCCTGCGCGTGCCCAAGGCTTATGGCGACTTCATCATCCTCGACATCGTGCGCAAGAGCGGCGGCACGGCGATCGCCGTCAGCGACGACGCGATCATGGCAGCGGTGAAGGAGATGGCGAGCGACGGAAGGAATTTTCCCCGCGCCGGAAGGTGGAGCGGCGCTGGCCGCGTATCAGCAGTTGCTGGCCAGCGGATTTCTGAAGCAGAGCGACAAGGTGGTGCTGTTCAATACCGGCTCGGGCTACAAGTATCTCGATGTGTTCGCGAAGTACTGGGGCGTGGAAGCGTTCGCTCCGCCGGCGAAGCTGCCGGCGTCGAGGAACATCGGCGGAATCATTGCGCCGTACTAGAAAAGCAGCACTTGGCACTTCGTATTTAGCAGAAGCACGAGCCGCCAGCATGACGCGGGCGGTGGAGCACTGTTCCGCCGCTGAGGTATGGCGAAAATACAATTTAGGTCAGTGCCTGTCCGGCCTTTGGCTAACTGCCAAATGCCAAGTGCCAACGGCATCTCTGGAGTTTACTCATGCGCGATTTTAATAGCTTGTCGCAGAAAGAAATTCTGGCTCTGGCTATTTCGCTGGAGGAAGAGGACGAACGCATCTATTCCGATTTTGGTGAGAGCATGCGGGAGAATTTTCCCGGCACGGCGCAGGTCTTCGAGGAGATGCGCCAGGAGGAGATCGGCCATCGGCGGCAGTTGATCGACATCTATCGACAGAAGTTTGGCGAGCACATTCCGCTCATCCGGCGGCAGGACGTTCGCGGCTTCGTGCAGCGCAAGCCCATCTGGCTGAACACGCCGCTGCGCCTGGAGCAAATCCGCGCGCAAGTGGGCGCCATGGAAGCCGAGACGCGCAACTTCTACCTGCACGCTGCGGCGCGCGCGCAGGACGCCAGCATCCGGCAGTTGCTCGACGACCTGGCGATTGCAGAGACCACCCATGTCAATCGCGCGGCCGAGTTGGAGAAGAGCGAGCTTGAGACCGGAGGTGCGCGAGGAAGAAGACAGGGCCAAGCGACGCCTGTTCGTCTTGCAGATCGTGCAGCCGGGTCTTGCGGGATTGATGGATGGCTCGGTGTCGACGCTGGCGCCGGTATTCGCCGCGGCTTTCGCCACACGTAATACCTGGGACGCGTTCGCCGTCGGACTGGCGGCGTCGCTGGGCGCAGGCATCAGCATGGGATTTGCCGAGGCGCTGTCGGATGACGGCAGCCTTACCGGCCGCGGCACGCCCTGGCTGCGCGGCTTGATCTGCGGCGCAATGACGGCGCTGGGCGGCATCGGCCACACGCTGCCGTACCTCATTCACAATTTCAACGTCGCGACCACGGTGGCGATTATTGTCGTGGTGTTTGAGCTGGCGATTATTACCTGGGTACGCAATCATTTTATGGATACGCCACCGCTATCAGCCGCCATGCAGGTGGCATTCGGCGGAGCGCTGGTATTTGCGACTGGAATTCTGATCGGCAATTCCTGACAGATCGCCCTGCCGCGAGCGACGTAATAGCCAAATCCTGTAGTATCCGAGTGAGGTGAAAATATGTCCTACCGTAACGGCGACAAGTCGCGGGAGCATCGGCTGCGTAAGGCGCGCGAGAAAAAGCGCGAAGTGATTCGGGAAATTAAGGCCAAAAGTGAGGCCAAGGCAGAACCGGCCGCGAAGAAGAAGTAAAACCGGATTTGCATCACTACCTTCGCGCGTGTCGCGTCGAATTTTAAAGCGCTCGAGGAAGAAGTCATGAAAGCCAGGTCTCAGGCGAGAGCGATGGCGCAGCGATCCGCAGTCTTTGTCACGCTTGTGATGATGTGTCTGGCCGGACCCTCCCGTGCGTTCGCCGCCGCACCTCCGCAACTGCCGTCGCAGAATTCGGCTTTTCTTGGGCAGTGGTGCGCGCAGGGCGATTCTTCCAAAACCGCTTCCATCACCGCGAATGGCCCATTCCTCACCCTGACCAATGAACAGGGCTCGAGCGCGACCGGCAACTACCAGGGCCCGAGCCAGAACGTCATTGTGGCCGCGCAGTGGCAGTTCGTGCAGGGTACTCTCACCGCCGACGGCAACCGGATCAACTGGTCGAATGGAACGTTTTGGGCGCGCTGCAATCAGGGCGGCGGCGGTGGCCACGGACGTGTCCCCAACCTCCAAGGGACGTGGTACCGCGACGGCAATCATTCCCTGGCGTGCTCTATCCAGCAGAACAAGAAAAATCTCACCTTCACCAACGAGAGCGGCCAGACGGCGCGCGGATCGTTCCTGGGCCCGAAGCACATCACTGCGAATTGGGGTGGCCAGACGATCAACGGCGCGCTCGTCAATAACGCCGGCCGCATCAATTGGGACAACGGAACGTCGTGGAGCCGCTGAGGCTCCGAACGCTCCTTGCCCCCGCCCGCCGCATCTACTAGCATGGAAGGTTCGTCTCTAGAGTGGGGTAGCTCATGGCCAACAGCAAAACCAGCGGTAAAGGTGTGTCTGAATCGCCGGCGACCGACGTATTCGAGTCGGGCCGGCACCCGTCCGAATCCGAGCAGCAGTGGGCCGAGAAGACGCTCGCGCCGACGCTCGAGAAAAATCCGGAGAAGCCCATCGGCGCGCCCAGCGGCGTGAACCTCGACGATCAGGGGCACGCGCGCTTCACCACCATCTCGGGCCTGCCGATTCGCCGCCTCTATACGCAGGCCGACCTGCCGGAGGACTGGAGCTACGACAGCTACCTGAACTATCCCGGCCAGGCGCCGTACACCCGCGGTATTCACGCCTCGGGCTATCGCGGCAAGATGTGGACCATGCGCCAGTTTTCGGGCTTCGCTTCCCCCGAAGAGACAAACCAGCGCTACAAATATCTACTGGCGCACGGCGGGCAGGGTTTGTCGGTGGCCTTCGATCTACCGACCTTGATGGGCTACGACAGCGATCATCCCTTCAGCGAAGGCGAAGTCGGCAAATGCGGCGTCGCCATCGATTCGCTCGAGGACATGGAAATTCTTTTCGACGGCATCGACCTGGAGAAGACCACGGTCTCCATGACCATTAACTCGCCTGCGTCGATTCTATGGGCAATGTACCTGGCGGTCGCCGAGAAGCAGGGCGCCGACTGGAACAAAATTTCCGGCACCACGCAGAACGACATCCTGAAGGAATACATCGCGCAGAAGGAATACATTTATCCGCCGGCGCCGTCGATGCGGCTGGTGATCGATACCTTTGAGTTCGGCTCGAAATTCACGCCCAGGTTCAACACGATTTCCATCAGCGGCTATCACATTCGCGAGGCCGGCTCGACTGCGCTGCAGGAGCTGGCGTTCACGGTGTACGACGGCGTGGAGTACGTGGAGTGGGCGCGCCGCCGCGGCCTTGATGTCGACGAGTTCGGGCCGCGCCTCAGCTTCTTCTTCAACGCGCATAACGACTTCTTCGAAGAGATTGCCAAGTACCGCGCGGCGCGCAAGATCTGGTATCGCCTGATGAAGGATCGCTTCGGCGCGAAGAACCAGCGCACCTGGCTGCTGCGCTTTCACACGCAGACCGCAGGCGTCTCGTTGACCGCGCAGCAGCCGATGAACAACATCGCGCGTGTCGCGATCCAGGCGCTCGCCGGCGTGCTCGGCGGAACCCAGTCGCTGCATACCGACAGCTACGACGAGGCGCTGGCGCTGCCCACGGAAGAAGCGGTGCGCATCGCGCTGCGCACGCAGCAGATCATCGCTTACGAGTCGGGCGTCGCCAACACTGTCGATCCGCTGGGCGGCTCGTACTTCGTCGAGCGATTGACACTCGACATGGAGAATGGCGCGTTCGACTACTTCAACAAGCTCGACGCGATGGGCGGCATGGTTGCAGCCATTGAGAAGGGTTATCCGCAGAAGGAAATTGCCGAAGCCAGCTATCAGTTCCAGCGCGCAAATGAGGCGCGAGAGAAGATCACGGTGGGCGCGAATGACTTCGTGGTCGACGAACCCTCGCCCAACATTCTCTACATCGGCGAAGAGGTTGCGCAGGCGCAGACCAAGAAGCTGAATGCGTTGCGCGCCCGCCGCTCGAATGACGAAGTCCGACGTTGCCTGGACGCGCTGAAGAAGGCCGCAGCGCAGGAGCCGGAAGCCGGCGTTGACGGCAAGATTTCGCCAGTGAACACGATGCCGTTCATCCTCGATGCGGTGCGGGCGTATGCGACTGTGGGCGAGATCTGCGACGCGCTGCGCCAGGTCTACGGAGAGTACACGGAGACGGCGTTCGCCTAGGAACAGCTCTGAGCCATGAGCCGTGAGCCTTGCGCTAAAGAATCAACACAGGGTGCCCCGTTCTAGCCCCAAGTTTGGGCTAGGGCGGGGATTTTATTTTGATCCATAGACGATCGCGTTTATTCCACCAGCAAGACAAACTGAAACTTTTCTTCGTCCACCGGTACGGTCACGCGCACGATCCTCCTCTTCTTGAGGTGCGCGGACTGCGATGATTCCTGCGCCAGCTTGCCGAGAGAAAAGTACAACACGCCGCCGACGCTCGCCTGCGGAGGGACGGTGTTCGAGCGCAGGCTGCATTGCTCGACATATTCCGGCGTGTTCTGCCGTTGCAGTTGCGCCAATACGTCCGTGCCCTGCGCCGCCTCGCCCATGCGTAGACGGCAAACCTCGTCGCACGTGGCAGGGCGATGCGGAGCTCCTCCGGGCTCCAGCGCGCCCGGCGTATCGGTGTAGAGAAGATTGTTGCCTGCCGGAACGGAGGGCTGGTTGGAACGGGCCGCAATGGCCCGCATCATCTCGACAATCTGTTGATTGCTTCCGGAATTACCGTCAGCCGGATCAGCACCGGCATCTTCATTGCCGCTAACGGCCATTCGCGCCATGTTGTAGGGCTTGCTCATGCGTTTCGCCAGCTCCGCTCCGGAGACGGGCGCCAGCGCGTGACCGGCTACTGCGTCCTCCACCAGAATGTCTTCCGGCCTGACCGTAACCGAGTGCGAGCCTGCGTTGTAGACGCGGACTTTCACCGCTGCAAATTTGTGATTGATCACCGAATGGACAGCGGCGACGACCGTGTAATCCGGCCCGGCGGCATACTGGTAGACAATGCCGTCGACGTAGAACGAACCCTTGCTCTTCGCTGAGTCAGGGGCGACTTGATATGGCTGCTGGGCGTGTAGCGACGAGGCGAGCAGCAGGGCACAGAGGATGTGGCGCATGAGACCTCCGGGAGCCGCGCGAGGCGGACCCAGAGAAGGAAATCGGCAGAGTCCGGGCGCAACATGAGCCGCCGGGTTACCTGATTTGTGGAAAACCCGGCACTCGCGTACAAGAGGCTGTCGGCTATCGGCTGTCCGCTAACGCAACCTAAAAGGGGTCCCCGTTTCTAGCCTGATTTTGGGCCAGGGCGGGTCCACGCGCTATTTCGAGCGCTGCAACTCGCGGTAGGCTTCGCTCTTCGACAGGCCAAGCTCTTTTGCCACCTGCTTGAGGGCAGCCTTCTCATCCAGCTTTTCGTCGCGCATCAGTTCCTGCACGCGCTGCGAGACGGGCTTCCGTGAAGCGGCGGCAGACGACGCCTCATCCGCTTTGCCAATCAGCAACGTGATCTCGCCGCGTATCTCGCCGCGCCCTTCCAGTGTCGCCAGTACCTCCACAGCGCGGCCGCGCAGGAATTCTTCGTGCAGCTTCGTAACTTCGCGGGCGATGACAACGTGGCGCTCCGGACCCAGCACTTCGACAATGTCGCGAATGCAGTCGACAATGCGGTGTGGAGCTTCGTAGAAGACTTCCGTACGCGGGGAGTTGCGAATCAACTCCAGGGCTGTGCGGCGCGCACCAGCCTTGGCAGGTAGAAAGCCTCCGAAGTGGAATGAATCCGTAGGCAGTCCACTGGCGACCAGCGCGGAGAGAAACGCCGACGCTCCCGGAACCGGCACCACCCGGATGTGATGACGGATGGCCAGCGCTACCAGGCGATATCCGGGATCGCTGACCCCGGGCATGCCCGCATCGCTGACGACGGCAACGTTGTCGCCACGCTCCAGATGGACGATCAGTTCTGCGGCGCGGGTCAGCTCGTTGTGCTCGTGATAGCTGATGGTCGGCTTCGAGATGCCGTAGTGGCTCAGAAGCTGGGCGGTGTGCCGCGTGTCCTCGCAGGCGATCAGGTCGACTTCCTTCAGCACGCGCAACGCGCGCAAGGTAATGTCCTCGAGGTTGCCAATAGGCGTGCCCACCAGATACAGCGTTCCGGCGGGAACGTTCTCGCCGGCTTCAGAATTGGTTGACTTGGTCACTGCGCGCAGTGTAGCACCGTGAAAATCCCCACCCGAGCAAAAATGGCTCGGATGGGCCCCTCCGGCCAAGTTTCAGAGCATGCTGGGCCAGCGCTGTCCGCGTCCTCGCTGTGCTAGCATCGAGAGTTGCAGATGCCCACAGGAAAACTCCAGGTCATTCCCCTCGGTGGACTCGGCGAATTCGGCATGAATTGCATGGCCATTCGCTGGGGTGACGACATCATCGTCATCGACGCCGGACTCATGTTTCCCGAAGCCGAGCTTCTGGGCGTCGACATCGTCGTTCCCGACCTCAGCTATCTCATCGAGAACCGCGAGCATGTTCGCGCGGTGGTGTTGACGCACGGCCACGAGGATCACATCGGGGCGCTGCCCTGGATGCTGAGCGAGCTGAACATTCCGGTGTATGCCACCGAGTTCACGCTGGCTTTGGTGGAGGGCAAGCTGGAGGAGCACGCGCTGCTCGACGACGCCGAACTCAACGAGATCAAGGCGGGCGAGCGCTTCAAGGTTGGACCATTCACCATCAACCCCATCCAGGTGACGCATAGCCTGGTGGATTGTGTGGCGCTGGCGATCCACACGCCCATGGGCACGCTGATTCACACCGGCGATTTCAAGGTCGATCCGACCCCGACCGACAATCGGCTGTTCGATCTGCACGCCTTCGCCGAATACGGCAAGGAAGGTGTGCTGGCGCTCTTTCAGGATTCGACCAACGTCGAGCGCAAGGGGTACACGCCCAGCGAACGCGCGGTGCGTGCGAAATTTCAGGAGATCTTCGCTACGGCTGAGCGCCGGCTGTTCATCTCCTGCTTCTCGTCGTCGATCCACCGCATCAAGCTGGCCATCGATCAGGCTTACGAGAACGGCCGCAAAGTCGCGCTGGTCGGGCGCTCCATGATGGAGTCGACCGAGATTGCGCAGGACCTCGGCTACATCGAAGTGCCGGACGGCGTGCTGATTCATCCTTCGCAGATTCGCGATCTGCCGCCGGAGAAAGTCTGCGTGCTGATCAGCGGTACCCAGGGCGAGCCGATGTCGGCGCTGTCGCGCGCCGCGGTCGACAATCACAAGCATGCGAAGATTCAGGCCGGCGATACCGTGGTGCTCTCGTCGCGCATCATCCCCGGCAACGAGAAGGCGATCTATCGGGTGGTCGATCACCTTTTCCGCCGCGACGCGCACGTGATTTACGATGACGGCTCCTCGCCGCCGGTACACGTCAGCGGCCACGCCAGCCAGGAAGAGCTGAAGCTGATCATCAACCTGGTGAAGCCGCGCTACTTCATTCCGATTCACGGCGAATACCGGCAGCTCAAGCTGCACGCGGAGATGGCCGGGGCCATGCATGGCTCGGTCGGTCACGTGCTGATGATCGAGAGCGGCGACATTCTTGAGTTCGACGAACTGGGTGCGCGCAAGACGGGGAAGATCAATGTCGGGCGCGTCTGCATCGATTCGAACTCGATGGGCGATGTGGTCGAGGACCTGGTGATTCGCGACCGGCGTCACTTGAGCGAGGATGGAATCGTGCTGCCGATCATCGCCATCAACAAGCTCACCGGCAAAGTTGAGACCACGCCGGAGATCGTGGTGCGCGGCTTCGGCGGCGACGTCAGCGATGACGGATTCATGGACGGCGCGCGGCGCACGGTCATGAATACGCTGGACGCGTCGAGCGATGAAGAGAAGGGCGACTACGGCATGATCAAGGAAAAGATCCGCCAGGATCTGAAGCGGTTCATTGTGAAGAATACCTCGAGAAGGCCGCTGATTATGCCGGTGATTCTGGAAGTGTAATCAAGTCGAGTTGGACTGCACGGCAAGGTGCTTCCTAAAGGTGTCATCCTGAGCGGAGCAGCGCCTGATGTTGGCGCTGCGTAGTCGAAGGACCCCTATCCCAGTCAGAAATTCGCCGTCAGGCGGGATGATAGTTCTTCAGCCCTGCGCGGAAGCGCCGGGTTTTACGTTCCATTAGAGCGCTGAGTCCCGTAGGGACGGCATACCGGGGTAGCGGTCCTTCGACTGCGCGTCCGCCCGCCGCAAATTCAGCGGCCGAAAGGCGAGCGGACGCTGCGCTCACGATGACACCTTGTATTTGAAGTTGGTTACAGCTTGGCGTTGCGCAGCCGCAGCGCATTCGTAATCACGGACACGGAGCTGAAGCTCATGGCTGCCGCAGCGATGATTGGGCTCAGCAGAATACCGAACTTCGGATACAACACGCCTGCGGCGATCGGCACGCCTACCGAGTTGTAGATAAACGCGAAGAACAGGTTCTCTTTGATGTTCGCCATCACGGCGCGGCTCAGACGTCTTGCGCGCACGATGGCGCTCAGGTCACCCTTCAGCAGGGTAATGCCGGCACTCTCCATGGCGACGTCGGTTCCGGTCCCCATGGCGATTCCGACTTGCGCCTGCGCCAGCGCCGGCGCGTCGTTGATGCCGTCGCCCGCCATGGCGACAATCCGTCCTTGCTGTTGCAGCTTCTTTATGGCCGCAGCCTTGTTCTCGGGCAGGACGCCGGCTTCGAAGTCGCTGATGCCGACTTTGCCCGCTACGGAAGCGGCCGTGGTCGGGCTGTCGCCGGTGAGCATCACCACGCGCAGACCTTCGGCGCGCAGATCGCGAATCGCCTGCGCCGCATCCGGCTTGATGGGATCGGCAATGCCCAGCAGGCCGGCGGCGCGGCCATCGACGGCAGCAAAGATTACCGTCTGGCCTTCTCGCCGCATGGCTTCGGCTTTCTCTTTGAGTTCGTCAATGTCGATGCCGAGTTCTTTGAGCAGTTGTTCATTGCCGACAGCAACTTCGTGCGCAGCTAATTTCCCGACAACGCCGCGGCCGGTGTAGGAGCGAAACTCCTCGGTCGGCAGCAGCGACATGCCATTGGCCTGCGCGGCGGAAACAACGGCGGCAGCCAGAGGATGTTCACTGCTGCGCTCCAGGCTGGCCACCAACCGGACGATGCGGTCTTCGGTCTCTCCGCCGAAAGCCGCCACCGAAATAAGCTCGGGCCTGCCTTGGGTCAGTGTGCCGGTTTTGTCGAAGGCCAGCGTGTCGACCTTCTGCAAAGTTTCGAGCGCCTCAGCGTTCTTGATCAGGATGCCGGCGCGCGCGCCACGTCCGGTGCCCACCATGATCGCCACCGGCGTTGCCAGGCCAAGCGCGCAGGGACAGGCGATGATCAACACGGCGACAGCATTGACGATCGCGTTCGCCAGATGCGGTTCGGGTCCCTTGATAAACCACACAACGAAAGTTGCGGCGGCCGCCAGCAGAACCGTCGGCACGAAGACTGCGGCAACCTTGTCGGCCAGGCGCTGAATAGGCGCGCGGCTGCGTTGCGCCTCGCTCACCATCTTGACGATCTGCGAGAGCATAGTCTCGCTGCCGACACGCTCGGCGCGCATCAGCAGCCAGCCGGTTCCATTCACCGTCGCGCCGATCACGCGATCGCCGGCGTGCTTCTCAATGGGCATGGATTCGCCGGTCACCATCGATTCATCTACCGAGCTGAGGCCGTCAACCACCGTGCCGTCAACCGGAATCTTCTCGCCCGGCCGTACCCGCAGCTTGTCGCCGACCTTCACCTGGTCAAGCGGGACATCATATTCGCTGCCGTTTTCGCGCATGATGCGCGCCATCTTCGGCGACAGGTCGAGCAAGGCGCGGATGGCGCTGCCGGTGCGGCTGCGAGCACGTAATTCCAGAACCTGCCCCAGCAGGACAAGAGCGATGATGGCCGCGGCAGCTTCGAAATAGACTTCGGGCTGACCGCCCATCTTGCGCATCGACAGCGGAAAAATCCGCGGGACGATGGTCGCAACCGCGCTGAAGATGTAAGCCACGCCGACGCCCATGGCGATCAGCGTGAACATGTTCGGGCTGCGGAACTTTACCGACGCCCAGCCGCGCTGGAAGAAGGGCCAGCCGCACCACAAGACGATCGGCGTCGCCAGGGCGAACTCAATCCAGTTGCCCAGATGCGGCGGAATGAAGTGCAGCCACGAACTCTTGCGCAACATGGCGAAGGCGACCAGCGGAATACCCAGCACCACGCTCGTCCAGAAGCGCCAGGTCATCTCGCGGAGTTCGGGATTTTCCTCTCCACCTGCGCTCACCGTCATCGGCTCGAGCGCCATGCCGCAGATCGGGCACGCTCCTGGCTCATCGCGCACAATCTCGGGATGCATCGGGCAAGTCCACTGCGTCTTGCTCGAGTTGATCGGGAGGTCCGGCTCCAGGGCCATGCCGCACTTCGGACATGCACCCGGACGATCCTGACGAATCTCCGGATCCATCGGACAAACGTAGGTCCTGCCTTTGCGAGCAGGCGTTGCCGCCGGCTTTGTATCCTGCGTCCCGGCGGTGGAGGTTGCAGCCAGAAACTTCAGGGGAGCGACCTGGAACTTCTCCGCGCAGCCGCGCGAGCAGAAGTAATACGTCTTGCCGATGTGGTTGACCGTAGCAGCGGCGGCCGAGGGATCGACGTTCATGCCGCAGACCAAGTCTTTCTCCAGGCGACGACTGGCACCGATCTGCACCGGTGCTCCGCCAATCTGGACCATTCCCGTCATGCCGGCCGGCTTGTTCGCCGTGGTGAGATATCGTGCCGGATCCTTGCGAAACTTCTCGCCGCAATTGCGCGAGCAGAAGTGATAAAGCTTGCCGTCGTATTCAGCGGTGGACGCGGCTTTCGCAGGGTCAACACTCATGCCGCAGACGGGATCTTTTGCCAGCTTCTTCGCGCCAGGCGCAGGAGCGGGAGCGGAAGGTGCCGCCGCCGCAGAGTTCTCGACCGACGTTTCGGCGATATACTTTGCCGGCGACGCCGTGAACTTGTGCATGCAGCCCGGCGAGCAGAAAAAGTAGGTTTCGCCCCGGAACTGCGCTTTGCCGCGTGCCTGCAGAGGCTCGAGAGTCATGCCGCAGACGGGATCTCTGGCAGAAAAATCCAGCACCAGGTTCTGCAGGGGTACTTCGGGTTCGCTCATCTTCTTCGCTCTCTGGTCCGCTTACGCCACGCTGTTCACAAACTCGGCGATGCTCTATAGTGAAAGCGGAACGCCGGACGCGCCCTAGTGCTAGATGCGCAGCCCGCACACACGTTCCGAGCTACCTTATCAATCATGACACGTTTGTGAAAGGTTGGAGCGATGACGACAGTGGAAGTCCTGTTTCGCTATGGAATGCCCCCAGGCGAGAAGGAGATGAGCGCGCTGGGACTGGTTAGCGACGTTTATGGCATCCGACGGGTGCAATTCAACGAGCCGCTGCGCGAGATCCGAGTCGAGTATGACGCGACCCGCCTGAATGAGGCTACCGTCGAGAATCTGCTGCGCAAAGCCGGATTCGATCTTCGCGAAAAGCTGGCGCTCATCTAGCTTCGCATAATGCGTTTCGCGGCCGACATCGGTCAGCGACTGCCTGGTTAATCTGCCTAAATGTGATGATGGGTTGGGTGCTACTGGAGGGAGGCACTGTGGTGCTTTTCACTACTAAAATAATTAAGGGTCACTCGGGGGCGAACTCTGGCCGAAATTCGCGTCCGGGTGACCCTATTGCGCCACTTCGTCTGTCCGTATAGATAGCATCCTGCGTGCCAAAACAGATTAACGGCAACTAAACAACTTAGCAGAGTACCTGAATACTCAAGGCTGTAGAACTTTCCAACACCCGGTAAAGTCTACTCGGCGCACTAAAGTGGGGCACAGCTCCGCGCCCTGATGCCCTGTGGAAAACCTGGGTTTCGTCCCATCAACCCCCGCCGAAGAGCACTTGGAAATTTGTTATAATCCACCTGCTGCTCCTCAAAGAGCGCCCTTAGCTCAGCTGGATAGAGCGTCTGGCTACGAACCAGAAGGCCGGGAGTTCGAATCTCTCAGGGCGCACCATCTACTTCCCCGTCCGCCAGCATTTAACCGGATTTCCTGCCCGCTCCCTTCTCAGCAGTCACACAAAACAGACGAAACGATGCATGCCGGGGAGACCCTCTGCATCACGTCACCGCCGCAACACGCAAGGAATTGAGCAAGATCGCCAGCTCCAAATACCAAACGGAGTTTGTACCGGTGCTGCGGTCGTCTCCGGCCACGCTGCGTTCATACGTGCTGGACAGTCCGGCATCGGTCGTGGAAATCGCTGGACCGAATTTTGGCTTAGCGAAGTGATGAAATTCATAACCTAGCCGCCGAAGGCAGTCCTGTCTAATGCGCTGGACAGAAGCAAGTGACAACTCAAGCGTTCCTGAACAACGAAAATTTCCCGCAACCTCCGCCTCTTTGACGCCGTCTTGAGTAATGCAACTGCGGGGGAAGTCCTGCCAGGCACTCACGGAGCTGCATTCATAAACAGATCACCAGTGGTCAGACTGGTCCCCAAAGCGATAGCTCAAGGGGAGTCCAAAATGAAGGAGAGAGCATGTCCACACCAGCGACACTAACGCGGCCGCCTTTGCCGCCGTTCACGCGCGAAAGTGCGATTCAGAAGGTTCGACTCGCAGAGGATGGCTGGAACACACGCGATCCGGGGAAGGTGGCTTTAGCGTATGCGGTTGACTCACGATGGAGAAACCGCTCCGAATTCGTCAATGGCCGGGAGGCAATCATCGCGTTCCTTTCGCGCAAGTGGGCGAAGGAGTTGGACTACAGGCTGATCAAGGAGCTCTGGGCGTTTACCGGAAACCGGATTGCCGTGCGTTTTGCTTACGAGTGGCACGACGACTCGAGTCACTGGTATCGATCGTACGGAAATGAGAACTGGGAATTCAACGATGACGGGTTGATGGGTACACGGCATGCGTCCATCAACGATCTTCCCATCAAGGAATCAGAGCGCAAGTATTTCTGGCCCCTGGGCCGTCGGCCTGATGACCAACCCGGGCTCAGTGATCTTGGGTTCTAGCCGCTTGCATGCCGACTTTTGTATCCGGAGGTTCCGGCGGGCATCAGATAACGGGATTTGCGAGCACCGCTCGTCAGGAGAGAACGATGGCAAAATCTAAACCTTCAAAAGACCGCCTGTTACGTGAACAACTCTCGCCCCTGGTCACGCCGACTGACCTGGAAGGGAATGCGACCCGGGATATCGCGGGCGCGATGAATGCAATTCTGGCAGACGTCTTCGCCCTGTATCTGAAGACCAAGAACTTCCACTGGCATTTAAGCGGCCCGCACTTCCGCGACTACCATCTGCTGCTGGACGAGCAGGGTGATCAGCTTTTTGCGATGACGGATCCTATTGCCGAGCGCATTCGCAAGGTGGGCGGCACTACGATACGTTCTATCGGCCACATCGCCCGTCTCCAGCGAGTCGCTGACAACGACGCCGAGTACGTCGAGCCCGAGGACATGCTGGCGGAGTTGCGGGAAGACAATAAGACGCTGGCCGCTCGCCTGCGCGAAGCTCATGGTGTCTGCGACGAACATGAGGACATCGCGACCGCCAGCCTGATCGAAGTTTGGATCGACGAAACCGAACGACGCACCTGGTTCCTGTTTGAAGCAAGCCGCCGGGGAGATTCAACCGGACATTGAGCATCCGCAAAAACGTCTAGAACCTACCCAACCACACGTCGAAATTTGTTTTTTGCCGGCAGCGGCGCGAAGTCGAATGGCAATCCTGGGAACCATCGAAAACTGGTCTCTCCCGGAACCTTCGCGCCGATAAAGGCTCGCGCATAAAGCCTCCTGGACGCATCGTCCTGTTTCTATCAAAGCGGCAACCGCGGCGACGGGGCAAAAGCCGGCTAACGCGCGTGCCGGTAGTGGCCTCCGACCAGACCAGTATTGGCCGCAGGTCCTCCTCGAGTTTCGGGACTCCCGCTTCTATCCGCCAAGTGAACGGGTCAAGGGCCGTTTCTGCTTACGATTTTTTTACGTGAAACCTATTCAACGTTTACGGTGCCCGGTATCGAATGTACTGAGCGCAGAAAGGCGCCAAACAGAAATGTCGACCCAGGAAGTTTTCATGCAACAGTTTGCGAATCTGTTTCACTATTACAGTGAAGCACTGTCGTCGGGCACGGAACAAGCGCGGGTACGCAATTTGGCGGCAGCCGACGCACAGCAACGTCTGGTTGAGGCCGCGCGTCTGGCGATTCAAGACCTGGAAAGCAGGCCCTGCCCGGAACACGACGCCCGCCGTTATTTCGCAAAACCGGGAGAAGCGGAGTGGGGATGTTGAACCAGGTATTCGCAGCGGCTCAATTGTGGATGGCGCAGGCGCCGTTGATACTGGACCGCAGCCTGCGATTTGTACGGCTGCATTTCAAGGCGGCGCGCACCGCTCCTTAGCAAGATCATTTACCGCGAGCCGAAGCGGCCAGGCTGGTCCGCTCCGCGCTGTTGCAGGTGTCAGATGAATGTTGTCACGATCACGTTGGTAAGCGTCATCGTCGTCAGTTACCTGGTTGGCTCACTGACCAGTTCCGAAGAAACGGAAAGGAAGTTGCCCCACCATTCTTCCGGTTGAGCGGTTGATCTACCGGCTTACCGGAGTGCAGCCAGAGGTCGAGATGGCCTGGGCAGCCGTATGCGTTCTCGCTCGTCCTCTTCGAGATGCTGGGCAGGCTGACGCTCTACCTCGTACTCCGCGCACAGCGATTTCTCCCATTCCTTTATTCCGCCTACATGACTACGCCGATGGCGCCTGACCTGGCGATGAACACGGCGATCCGCTTCGCGACCACGACAACCTGGCAGGCGTATCGCGGCGAGACCACCATGGAGAAACAGCGCCTGGATTTTCGGGTTTAACACTCTATTCACACGGAGTGGGTTTAATGCATCGAAACCAGCCCTCGCACAGGACGGTGCAAGTTGTCCGGCCCAATGCCTTGCGAAAGTAACCAGGAGGATTCATGCATCGGGCCCCGACGCGCATCTGTTTCTTGCTGCTGCTGGCCTCGACTCTGGCGAAGAGCGCCGGGGCGCAAACCGCGCTCACCTGGCCGGAGGTCCGAGCGAAGTTCGAGGCAGTAAATCCCACGCTTCAAGCGGGACAGATCGGCGTCGACGAGTCGCGAGCGCAGGAGATCACGGCGTATCTTCGTCCCAATCCAACCGTGGGACTACTTGCCGATCAGATTAATCCTTTCAACGGCGGCCCACCGCATGGACCCTTCGCGTATTTGTTGTCGGTGGCAAACATTACTTACCTGCACGAACGCCAGCACAAACGCGAGCTGCGCTTAGACAGCGCGCAGGATGCGACCAAGATCGCGGTGTCTGACCAGGCGGACCTGGAGCGGACCATGCTCTTCGAGTTGCGGATGGCCTTCGTTCAGGCGCTTCAGGGCAAAGCCGTTTACGAACTGGCAAAAGAGAACCTTGCTTATTACGACCGGTTGCAGGACGTAAATCGTGACCGCTACAAGCTGGGCGCAATTGCGCAGGTGGACCTGGACCGCCTGGAGTTGCAGCGGGTGCAGTACGAATCCGATTTGCAGACTGCCGACGTGAGCCTGAGAACCGCAAAAATTCAGTTGCTGGCGCTGCTGAATGACCGGAGGCCGGTCGATCAGTTCGATGTCGGCGGCCCATTCGACTTCTCCGAACAGCTTCCCGTTCTCGATGAGGTTCATCGCGCCGCGCTGGACACACGTCCGGATTTGAAGGCGGCGCTGCAGTCCGTGGAAAAAGCCAGGACCGATCATCAGCTGGCGATTGCGAATGGATCCACGGATCCGACATTGGGATTTGATGTGGGGCGCAATCCGCCCATCGACCAGTACATCGGCGTCAGCGTGAGTTTTCCGCTGCGCATCTTCGATCGCAACCAGGGTGAAAAGCAGCGCACGGAGCTGGACATCGATCGCAACCGGAAACTTCTGGAGGCGACCGAAGCCTCGGTATTCAGCGATGTGGATTCCGCCTACGCGACCGTCAGCAGCGCGGTAGTTCTGCTCGAGCCATACAAACTGCATTACCTGCCGCAAGCCGCCCGGGTGCGCGACACCATCACGTTTTCGTATGAGCATGGCGCCGCTTCTTTGCTCGCCCTGCTGGACGCACAAGCGAACTACCGCAGCGTGCAACTGAATTATCTGAACCTGGTCGGCTCGTATTTCCAGGCTGCCGGCCAATTGAATCTTGCTGTGGGACGCGAGGTTATCCCATGAAATATCGAAACCTGGGAGTGCTGTCGCTGGGTTTGACGACACTCCTGCTGCAAGCCGGATGCAGTAGCGGGAAGAGCGATCCGCAGGCGGAAGCGCCGCCACCTCTGAAGGTTGAGCGGGTGCAGGACCGCAACCTGTTCGAGGTGGACCATGCCGATCGTTTTCAGTTAACGCAGGCGGCGGAATACGTTGCAGCTCCCAAACTGCAAGCCACCGGCGTAGTTGCGCCCGATATTTCGAAGAACGTTCCGGTAATTTCCCTCGCATCGGGGCGCATTGTCGATGTGAAGGCGCGCCTGGGCGACACGGTCAAGAAGGGTCAGCTGTTACTGCGGGTGCAAAGCGCCGACATATCCAGTGCTTTCTCGGACTACCGGAAGGCGGTCGCCGACGAGCAACTGGCGCGCACGCAGTTGGAGCGTTCCCAAGCAACTGTACGACCGCGGAGCCATTTCGCAGAACGATCTGCAGATCGCGCAAGACACGGAGGACAAGGCCAAGGTGGATGTCGAAACCACTGCGGAAAAGCTGCGCGTGCTGGGTTACACAAACCTGGACCATCCCAGCGGCATCGTCGACATTCGCGCGCCAATTTCTGGCGTGATCACCGATCAGCAAGTGACGAACGCGGCGGGCGTGCAGGGCCTGGCTTCACCCAACCCGTTCACCATCTCCGATCTGAGCCATGTATGGATTCTGTGCGACGTGTTCGAGAACGATCTCGGCAATGTGCACCTGGGTGAAAAAGCCGAGATCCGCCTGAATGCCTATCCCGATCAGGTCTTCACCGGAACCATCAGCAACATCGGCCCGATTCTCGACCCGAATATCCGAACCGCCAAGGTGCGCATTCGAGGTGCATAACCCGGGCCTGATGCGTCCGGGTATGTTCGTGACCGCGACCTTCCATGGTCAGCAAAAGCAGAGGCGGGCTGCTGTTCCCGCTACGGCGATCTTGCATCTGCACGATCGCGATTGGGTTTACGTGCCGGTGAACGACAAGGAGTTTCGGCGCGTGGAAGTGGTCGGCGGCGACATGCTTCCCGGCAGCATGCAGGAGGTGATCCAGGGAATCACGCCCGGACAACAGGTGGTCGCCAACGCGCTGGAATTCCAGAA
The DNA here is from genome assembly GCA_963698845.1 of uncultured Acidobacteriaceae bacterium. GTDB lineage: Bacteria > Acidobacteriota > Terriglobia > Terriglobales > Acidobacteriaceae > Bog-257. The sequence continues at coordinate 249,784 of CAVOSH010000001.1, read as the reverse complement.
CACGGTGGAACAGTAATGATTCGCTCGGCTCGTCGACTTCGCGTTGAACAATCGCTTCGTGGTCTTGAGCATGGCATTTTTGCTCTTCGTCTGGGGCATCATCGCGTTTAAGAAACTTCCGGTTGAAGCCTATCCCGATGTCGCCAATACCTGGGTCCAGGTGATTACGCAGTGGCCCGGCCGCGCGGCCGAGGAAGTCGAGCAGCAGATCACGGTCCCGATCGAAATCCAGATGAACGGCATTCCGCACCTTCTGCATGTGCGCTCGGCATCCCTGGCAGGGCTCTCGGTGGTCAACCTGATCTTTGATGACGATTCCGACAACGATTGGGACCGCCAGAAAGTACTGGAGCGGCTGGCGCAGGTCACGCTTCCGCCGAACGTTGCCGCCAGCATCGGGCCCGATTTCAGCCCCATCGGATCGATCTACTGGTACACGCTCGAGAGCACCAATCCCAACTACGACGTGATGGAGCTCAAGTCGCTGCAGGACTGGGTGATCAGCAAGTACATTCGCTCGGTGCCCGACGTGGTGGACGATTCGTCGTTTGGCGGCATCACTCGCGAATACCAGGTTCGGGTCGATCCGGACAAACTGATTGCCTACGGTTTAAGCCTGGCGCAGATCGAGCAGCAACTGGCGAACAGCAACGCCAATGCCGGCGGCAGTTTTATTGAGCAAGGCTCGCAGCAGATCAATGTTCGGGCTGTCGGCCTGGTCAAGAACGTCGAGGACATCGAAAAGACCGTCCTCAAAACGCAAAACGGCACCCCGCTGCAGGTGAAGGACATTGCCGTGGTCACCCAGGGACCCAAGATCCGTCTGGGGCAGATCGGCAAAGCCATTCATCGCAACGACGGAACGGTTGTCGATGACGACGATGTGGTCGAAGGCATCGTGTTCATGCGCAAGGGCGCGGACACGGCCACCATGCTGGAAGGTATTCACGCCATGGTGCAGCGGCTGAACGATCACATCCTGCCGCCGGGCGTAAAGATTGTTCCTTATCTCGACCGCGACGACCTGGTCCACTACACCACGCACACGGTGCTGCACAACCTCGCGGAAGGCATGATCCTGGTCGTGATCGTCCTGTTTCTTTTCCTGGGAAATGTCCGCGGCGCCCTTATCGTTTCGCTGACTATTCCGTTTGCCTTGCTGTTCGCTTCCATTTGCCTGGACCTGCGGCATATTTCGGCGAACCTGCTTTCCCTGGGCGCGTTGGATTTCGGCATGGTGGTGGATGGCGCGGTGGTCATGGTGGAAAACATCGTGCGCCACATGAACCGCCAGGACGATGCTCCGCGCACTCTGCTGGAACGCATTCGCGAGGCCGCGCACGAAGTGCAGCGGCCCGTTTTCTACGCCATCGCCATCATCATCACGGCGTATCTGCCGATCTTCACGCTGCAACGGGTGGAAGGGAAGCTGTTCAAGCCGATGGCGTGGACGGTGGCCTTCGCCTTGCTGGGCGCCCTGATCTTCTCCATGCTGGTTGCGCCGGCGCTGGCCAGCTTCTTGTTCCGTAGGGATGCCAAGCAATGGCGGAACCCGGTGATGGAATTTCCTGGTCCGCCACTACCGACAGGATGGTGCGCTTGGGCGATGCGCACATCGCTGGCTGACGGTGGGAGTTGCGGTTGTCCTGCTTATGCTGCCGATTTACCTGGCGCTCAGCGGAGTGATCGGATCGGAATTCCTGCCGCATCTCGATGAGGGCGCCATTTGGGTGCGCGGCACGCTGGCCCCGAGCACGGGACCGACGGAGAGCGCACGGGTTGCGGATCGGGCCCGCCAGGTGCTGTGCTCCTTTCCCGAAGTCCCGCGAGTCGTCACCCAGATGGGCCGCCCCGATGACGGCACGGACACCACCGGCTTCTTCAACACCGAATACTTCGTCGACCTGCTGCCGAAGGAGCAATGGCGGCCGGTCTTTCATCAGGATAAAGAGCGGCTGATCGCCGCCATGGACCGTGAACTGGAGAAGATTCCCGGCGTGTTCTGGGGCTTCTCGCAGCCGATTTCCGACAACCTGGAAGAAGCCGTGAGCGGCGTGAAAGGCGCGCTGGCCGTCAAGATCTACGGCGACGATCTGAAAACCCTGGAAGCGAAGGGGGATGAGATCGTCGCGGTCCTGCAAGGCATTCGCGGCGTTGAAGACCTGGGCCTGTTTCGCGTGCTCGGCCAACCGAACCTCGACTTCGCCGTGGACCGCGATCAGGCGGCGCGCTACGGCATCAATGTTTCGGATGTGCAGGACGCTATTCAGACGGCAGTTGGAGGCAATGCGCTCAGCCAGGTGCTGATCGGGGAACAACGTTACGATCTGGTTCTGCGTTATCTGCCGCAATATCGCGACACGCAGAGAGGCCATCGAGAAGATCCGCTTGCTGGCGCCCTCCGGCGAGCGTGTTTCGCTGGCGCAGTTGACCAAAGTAAGAGTAGCGGACGGAGGTTCGGAAATTTATCGCGAGGCAAATTCGCGCTATATCGCGGTGAAGTACAGTGTGCGCGGCAGAGACCTGGGCAGCACGGTGGAAGAAGCCATCAAGAAAGTGAACGCCGCAGGTGAAGTTGCCGCAGGGCTACACCATCGACTGGGCCGGCGAATATGAGAGCCAGAAGCGCTCGCAGCGGCGATTGTTGCTGGTGCTGCCGGTCACGATTCTGCTGATCTACATCATCCTCTACACGATGTTCAAATCGGTGAAGTGGGCCCTGCTGATCCTTACCAACGTCGCCATGGCGCCGATCGGCGGACTGCTGGCATTGCTGTTCTCAGGGACAAACTTCAGCGTGTCATCCGGCGTTGGTTTCCTGGCGCTCTTCGGAGTGTCGGTACAAATCGGCGTCATCATGGTGGAATACATCAATCAGCTTCGAGCCCGAGGCTATTCGATTGAAGAAGCCGCGGTGGAAGGCGCGGTCCTCCGGCTTCGGCCCATCATGATGACCATGATGGTGGCGACGCTGGGACTGCTGCCCGCCGCCATCTCCCACGGCATCGGATCGGATTCGCAACGGCCGTTTGCGATTGTCATCGTGGGAGGGCTTTTTTCCGACCTGATCATCAGCATCTTTCTGCTGCCGACTCTCTATGCATGGTTTGCGCGCAGTTCTGACCCGCTTCCGGCAGCTGAGGTGAACGAACCCGTGTAGCCGCCTACAGGACCGTGACCGATGAAAAAAGAAGAAGTTTGCGAACTCATCAAGAACATTGGCATCATCCCGGCCATTCGGGTTTCCTCCGGCGATGATGCGCATTTCGCCGCCGAAGCTGTCACCAAGGGCGGCATCCCGATCGTCGAGATCACCATGACCGTCCCCGGGGCGACGGAGTTGATCGCCCACCTGGTGCGGTACCACCCCAAGATGGTCGTCGGCGCCGGTACGGTCTGCAGTCTGGAGACGGCGCGCAAGTGCGTCGATGCGGGTGCCAGCTTCCTGACTGCTCCCGGCTTTGATCCTGCCATCGTGGAATTCGCTGCCAAGGAAGAGGTCGCGGTTCTTCCCGGCGCGTTGACGCCGACCGAGGTGCTGTCGGCATGGCGCGCAGGATCCGATTTCGTGAAAGTTTTTCCCTGCGCGCTGGTGGGCGGAGACAGGTACATCAAGGCGCTGAGAGCTTCGTTCACCGACATCCCGCTGGTTGCAGCAGGCGGGGTCAATCAGCAGACCGCCGGCAGCTTCATCTTGTCGGGAGCGACCGCCATCGGCGTGGGAAAGGAACTGATCCCGACCGAGGCGATTGAGCATAAGCAGGCGGAACGCATTTCGGAGCTGGCTATGCGTTTTTCCAGATCGGTGAAGGATGCCCGCGAACAGATTGAAGAGTGGAAGCGGACGTTTGCGCCGAAGACGTTTACCGGTACCGATCACTGCGAAAAGCCGTGACCGCGTGCTTCACGTTCGCACGGCCACGAGCGGCACGCTGATCCCGCGGCTGACGATTTTCATTTGCGCTTCCGGCATAATCACGGGTAAGGTGTCGCTACCGCTTTCCAAATTTTCCCGATACTACAAGGCGTCATGAATTCCGCGCCAGACAGGACATTCCGTGTTTTCACTCGAGATCCCCATCAGCTCCGAAGGTGGCCACAATAGCTTCCAAAACAATGTTCCCGACCCGGTGACCTCCGGCAAGGAACTTCCGACTTTTAAATTTGAGCTGGAAAAATCGGAAGGACGTGTGCTGGAGGGAAGCTACGGCAAAGAAGCCACCGTGGAACAGTTGCCGATCTCGAAGGGCATTGCCGGGGTCTCGATGCGCATGGAGCCGGGCGTGATGCGCGAGCTTCACTGGCACGCTACCGCTGCGGAGTGGGCGTTGGTTACGGAAGGCGCGGTGCGGACCACGGTGATCGATCCCCAAGGCTGTTCGGAGACCAACGATTTTCTTCCGGGAGACATCTGGTATTTCCCGCGCGGTCACGGTCATGTTATCGAGACGCTGGGCGACCAGCCGTGCCACTTCATTCTGGTCTTCGACAACGGATACTTTTCTGAGTTCGGCACCTTCAGTATCTCGGACTGGATCGGACACGCGCCGAAAGAGCTGCTTGCCAAGAACTTCGGTCTGCCTGCTGTCGACCTTCGATAGTTTTCCGAAGACACGAGGTTTACTTCGCGAAGGGCAAGACTCCACCGCCCATCGCGGTTGCTCCGCTGCAAGGCTGGAAGCGCCCTCCGCTCACGCACAAATACAGTCTGCTCTCGCAGAAGCCGTTTGAAGTATTCATCGGTGGTCGGGAATGGCGGGTCGACGGCTCGCAATTTCCCATCTCCACGACCATGACCGGCGTGGTGCTGGAGATGGAAGCCGGAGCGCTTCGCGAAATGCACTGGCATCCGAATGCGGTTGAGTGGCAATACATTCTGAGCGGCGAGTTCAACGTGACCCTGTTCGGCTCACACGGCCGCTGGCGGGAAGAACGGCTTAACCCAGGTGATGTCGGGTATATCCCGCAGGGCTTCGGCCACTCCATCGAAAATGTGGGAAAGGAAAAGGCGCGCATCCTGATCGTCTTCAACAGCGGTCACTATCAGACGATCGATTTGTCACAATGGATTGCCGGAAATCCCGCCGGCATTCTCGCAACGAATTTCTCGCAGGACGCAGCAGTGTTCGAGAAGTTTCCGCGCAAAGATGTGTTTCTGACCAAGTAAAACGCCGTGTTGCCAGGTCTTGTGGGAATCGAAGCAGCTCCTCCTGGTTATGAGGCAGCGAAGATCCCATACTTGGCAGCCAGAAATTGCCGTAGCTTTGGGGGAAGCGCGGCCGCGAGCTCCTGCCATGTCAGGATTGCCAGCCGCGATCTGAGCTCGCAGCTTCGGACCGCGCGCACCACGGCGTACCAGTGTTCCACCAGGTCGGCGCGCCGGGAGTCGCAGAGCAGCAGCAAAGAACGCCCGCAGTGATGCGCGGCCAGTACGCCTCGTATCAACTGATAATGCCGGTAACCGTCCTTCGACCGGGCCAGTCCGGCGGTATCAAATACCTCATCAAGATTCAGATAGCGATGGACCAGGGCACGGCGCGCATTCTGGAAATCGCCTTCGGTCAGCTTCGCTTCCACCAGCAGTGTCCGAGAACCATGTCAACCTCGGTGCGATCGAGCAGTCCGCCAAGACAAGGTGTCTGCATTCTGACGCCGAACCGCGGCCGCGCTCCGGGCTCAATTCCCAGCAACTGATAAACCGGCCTTTTGCTGGTGACACCCGGATAACAAAAGATATTCATCAGCAGAGCATCGGAGCTGTTGGCGCAATCCAATTCGCGTCGCTTGCGGTCCTGAGAGCGCGCTACCTGCCTGCTGGCGGTGTAACCCTTGTTCAGACGAAGCCGCCACTCCGGCGAAGCGCAAATGCGGCGGTACGAAGCAGGGAGGAAATTTCCGTGCTGACCGTCGCGGTCACGATAAAGGATGCTGGGCACCTCTCCGATCGTGGATTCGTGAGATACCCCCTCAGCTAGCGCCAGGTTTCGGATGCTAAGCTCCCGCCGAAGCTCGGCCGACGAGAATCGCGACCGCGATTTGATCTCCCCGTCCGTCGCGTGGGAAAGGTGGGCAGCTTCTGGAACCATAAGTATGCGGCGGCCGCCAGCCATGCTGCCGAGCATACCACGATCTTCGTATTTTATTCGCTTCGGTCGGAGGAAATACCGGCTAGTGGTGGGTGAAGAAAAACACGGCTAGCGCCGCCATGGCCAGCACGGCTCCCACGGCAACAAATACCCAAATTTTTTGCTGGGAAGGCGGCTCGGCGGTTTCGGTTGCGGCGGCCTGAGGCGGAGCAATAGCCGCACTCTTCGCTTTCACCACATCCACAATGCGGCTGATCTGCGAGGGAGACTCGGTGATTCGCGCGATCACTCGAGCAGCGATATCGCGCTCCAGGCCCGACGAGTCGGAAACTGTCACGCGCGGAGCAGGAGCGGCCACCGTTTTCGACGTTACCGGAGCAATAAATCGATATCCGTGCAGACGAAGCGTTTCAATATAGACCGGCTGATTGGCGTTGTCGGCCAAAGCCGTCCGGATCTGCTTTATGCACTGATTGATTCGCCGCTCAAAATCCAGCTCCGACTCATCACTCCAGAGCCGGTCTTTGATCTCTTCGCGAGTCACGACCTGCCCCGCCCGGCTGGCGAGAAACGCCAGAAGCTGAAAGGGTTGCGGAGGCACACGGATGATGGTCCCGGACTTACGTAATTCTTCCGTGCCGAGGTTTAGCTCGAAGACGCCGAATCGAAGTAGCCGATGAGTGTCGGTCAAGAACCAGCCTCGGGTGGAATTATACCCCTGTTCAACTCTTCATAGTCTTAACTTTCTGCATACATCATTCACTAAGCCCATCGTTTTCAATGTCCTGCCTGAATACCTTCTCGCTCACCAAGATATCACGCAGAGCAGTCTTGAAAAGCAAGACCGCGTCGATGCATTGTGCTATCCAGCGGGAACACGCATTGAGTCAACCCTTAATGCCCCCGTTAAACCAGAATCGCGGCCAGATTGGCAAAATGGGGGCCGATTTAAGGCAGCGATTGCGACCGCTCGAGATATTGCTACATGATGAAGGGTTTGCGCCACTCCGTCTTGGCAAAATCTCGAGCACCAAATAAGCTAGGGAGCGCGACGAGCGTCTGGCCGAGACATTTGCCCGCGTTTCCGGTAGGGGGCTTGGCTTCGCGGTGAAGCCGCCCCTTATTTTTTTCTTCTTTTTTCGACATCGTTGCGGACAAGTCTTTCCGCCTCCCACCTACACGTTTCCATAGATTGGAAGGAACACGTTGAACCGTGAGCCCTTGCCCGGCGCGCTCTCCACGTCGATGGTGCCTTCGCCCTGGGTCACAATTCCGTAGCTGATGGAGAGGCCCAGTCCCGCGCCTTTGCCGACCTCCTTCGTGGTGAAGAACGGCTCGAAGATGTGGGGCAGGCAATCCGGCGCGACACCGCAGCCGGTGTCCGCGACCGAGAGAACGACGTACTTCTTTCCTTCCGGGTCGGCTGTTGAAGGCGTCCTATCCTGCCAGCGCGTTTCGATCGTTATTACGCCACTCGCCAAAATGGCGTCCACGGCATTGCACACCAGGTTGATCAGCACCTGTTCCAACTGCATCGGGTCGAAGAATACCCGAGCTCCGCCCGTATTGCAGTGCAGATGAATGCGAATGTGATCGCCCGCTAAGGGGCGCACGACACTGCTGAGCTCATGTACAAAGCTGTCCAGGGCAAAGGGTTCCGGATTGAAGGTGCGCTTGCGGCTGAAAGCCAGCAGGTTCTCGGTAATCGTGCCGGCATGCCGGGCAGCTTTGTGAATCGCCTCGAGATGGGCAAAGACCTCGCTTTCGGTGGGGACTGCGCCCCGGGCCAGATCAAGCTGCAGCAGTATGACGCAGAGAGCGTTGTGGAACTCGTGCGCGACGCCTCCGGCTAGCCGGCCGACGGCATCCATCTTCTGCGCATTACGGAGTTGGGCCTCGAGCTTGCGTGCCTCGGTCACGTCTTCGAAGAGCACGATGACGCCGCCCGTGCCAACATCTCCCCAGGGGTGCACTTCCCACCGGCTTTGGACCTTGAGGCCATCCGGCCGTATCCACTCGTTCTCGCCTTTGACGATTTCTCCAGCCAGACCGCGACGGTGAGCTTCTTTCCATTGCTCGGGAATGTTGGGGAAGATGTCGTAGTGACACTTGCCGGCCCAGGGTTCATCCGGGAGACCGCTTTCAACTCGCCACTGACGGCTGGTCCGCAAGCAGCGCATATTGCGGTCGAACATCGCCACGGCGGCTGGAGCGTGGGCGATGAACGCTTCCAGCATCTGCTGAACGCGATTTAACTCCGCCTCGGCCAGCTTCCGCTCGGTAATGTCGCGTCCAATGCCGAGCACTCGGCCATCGTCCAGGATGGCGACACTCACTTCGGCATAAAATGAGCACCCGTTCTTTCGCCGGGAGCGCCACTCGCCGCAAGCAACCTGATTCACCTCCTGGATCTTAATGGTCTGAAGCAGCCGGGGCACCTCCTCCGGCACAACCAGATCCGAGATACTCTTTTGCAGGAATTCTTCAGGCGAGTAGCCGAATGTCTTGCAGGCAGCCGCATTAATGTACTCGATGCGGCCTTGCGGGTCGGCTACGGTGATGCAATCCAGTACGCGGTCGAAGATAGCTCGTGAATAGCCTTCACTGTCGATAGAGGATTCTTTCGGTGCTTCCAGTACTGCGCCGGAATGTTGAAGAAGCCGACTGCTCATGCGCGACTGCCTTCTTTTGACGAATCGGTGCGTATGCACGCCCACACGCTGGCTCGTCCTCCCGGCCCCTCGCAGGGTCGCGATGCAAACGCTAAAGGAGATGGCACGGCAATACGGCTAATTACCATTTCCCATCATCCGGCCAAGAATTGAAAGTGACCTGCCGCACACATCAGCGTGATAAGCAGAGTGATCTCAGCTTTCCACACCAATCCAGAACTCCTTGTACAACTCGATTACAGTCTCCGGTGTCTTACATGGAATGCAAGTTATGTGACGGAGGCTTCATGCTGAGGAGAGTTAGTGAGCTGGAAGGCGATTATCTCAATAACATTCGGGGAACCAACCTCTACGGTCTGGAGAACGAGAAGCTGGGAACCCTGCACGACGCTTTGGTCGACGATACTACAGGCGACCTGAGATACCTTCTGGTCGATTCCGGATGGTTGAAGACGCACCGCTTCGTGGTTCCAGCCGACCAGGTATTTGCCTATAACGGCAGCGACGATCTATACGCCAATCTCGGCAAGACGGATGTCGAATCGCTGCCGGAATTCCGCGACGATACGCTGCTCAGCAGCGATGCCTTTGCCAGGTATGACTCGGATTACCGGCGGGCCTGGCGTTACGATGCCGATCCGGCACGTGTGCGTACCAGCAATCGCCTGAGTTCCTTCCGCCAGCGTGTCCATGGTGTTGTCCTGCGGGATCGCGTGGGCGAGAAACGCAGCGTGAGTCGTGCCGACATTCCGGCAACCTACGTTGCCGCGGGCGCGCCGCGCCCAACCGCGGTCTACGGGGTGTATTCCGACCGCGAGCAGGTCGAGAAAGTGGTTGACCGGCTGCGTAAGGAGGGGTTTCTGAGCAGCGACATCTCCGTGGTCTTTCCCGATCGCGACATGAATAAAGAGTTTGCGCTGGAGAAGAATACGAAGGCTCCGGAAGGCGCCATGGCGGGTGGTGGGACGGGCCTCATCGTCGGCGGCACGCTGGGCTGGCTGGTTGGAATCGGCACTCTGGCGATTCCGGGTGTGGGACCGCTACTCGCAGCCGGACCGGTTGTCGCGGCGCTGGCAGGAGCCGGCGTAGGTAGTGCAGTCGGCGGTATAGCAGGTGGACTCATCGGCCTGGGCCTTCCCGAGATCGAAGCCAAGCGCTACGAAGAGGAGATCAAGGCTGGCCGCATCCTTGTCTCGGTCCACTGTGAGAGCGTGCATGCAGCCCAAGGGGCGCGCAGAGTCCTGGAAGATTCTGGCGCTAAGGACGTTTTCCTCTCCGGTGAGCAGCGCGCCGCCTGAGTGCCGCTCCTACTCAATTCGACCTTCCGGTGCAAGTGCGTCGGAAGGTTTTTTCTTTGCCAGCTCGGTAATCTTTCCCATAATAATCCTGCGACTCATTACGATTTATCCTGCAATTTTCCCTATTTCCATCGTTCACTGCTGGTGTAGAGTGGAATTGCTTCAAGCCACAATTGATCGCCTGAACTTCCGCTCCCCGATGTGAGGGACATCGCAGCAGTCTCCCTCTGCAGATCGTGTCTTTAGACTTGCCGCTCAGTACTAAGGATTCCGCCATGCTGCTTCCCAAACGGATTTGCTTCTCTCTATTCAGCTGCCTGCTGTTTTCAATGTTTCCCTGCATTGCCAGCGCCAGCACCGGAATTGGATTTCAACTTCCCTCTTCTCAAGAGTTGAGCCTAACCAGCGAGCCGGCGGCGCCTAATGCGCCGGCGATCATTCTGTATCGCCAGGTTGACCGCTTCGACTTGGGAAGGAAGGGCCACCAGGACAATTATTTCCGGATCAAAATCCTGACGGACGCGGGGCGAAGCTATGCTGATGTGGAAATTCCCTTCTACAAGGATGAATACGAAGTAACCAATATTCACGCTCGCTCGATCGCCCCAAACGGTACCATCACGGATTACGACGGGAAGATGTTTGATAAAACCATCGTCAAGGCGCGCGGAATGCGTTATCTGGCCAAGGTATTTACGCTGCCGAACGTGCAGAAGGGCAGCATCCTGGAGTATTACTACACCTTCGATTATCCGGACTATTACATCTTCAATTCGCGCTGGATTCTAAGTGAGGAATTGTTCACCAAGCTGGCCAGGTTCTCGCTGAAGAGCTATGAACCGGAATATGGAAAGATCAACCTGCACTGGAGTTGGCGCGGCTTGCCGGCTGGAACGAATCCTCCAGCCGCCGGCCCCGACAAGATCATTCGACTGGAAGCCCACGACATCCCGGCATTTCACGACGAAGATTTCATGCCTCCGGCCGGCGAAATGAAAGCGCAGGTCAATTTCATCTACAGCTATGAAGCGCCGGAGCAGGACAAAGACAAGTTCTGGATTCAGGTAGGCAAGAATCGATACGAGCAGGTAAACACCTTTCTGAGCAAACGCGGAGCCTTGCAGTCGGCAGTCGCTCAAATCGTCTCGCCCAGCGACGACCAGGAAACGAACCTGCGCAAGCTCTACGCTCGCGTACAGCAGATTCGTAATACTTCCTACGAGTACAGCTTGACGGCGCAGGAAGAAAAGCGCGAGAGCGCCAAGGCCAACAAGAATATTGAAGACGTATGGAAGCACGGCTATGGCAACGGCGTCGAGTTGACCTGGCTGTTTCTGGGCCTGGCCCGCGATGCCGGTTTTGAGGCCTACCCGGTATACGTGGCCGACCGCCAGAACTATTTCTTCGATCCGTCGCAGATGGATCAAGGGAGACTCGACGCCAACGTCGCCCTGGTAAAGCTCAACGGTAAGGACGCGTACTACGATCCCGGCGCTGAGTTCGTGCCGTTTGGCTTACTGCCGTGGAACGAGACCGGGGTGCAAGGCCTGCGTCTGGACAAGGATGGCGGCAGCTGGATCCAGACTCCACTTCCGTCTAGCGCGACCTCGCAGATTATCCGCACAGCCAAACTCAAGGTGAACGCCGAGGGCGATGTCGAAGGCAAGTTGACCATCGTCTACACCGGCCTGGAAGCCTTGACCAAGAGGCTCGAAGAGAGACACGAGGACGATCAGCAACGCAAGAAGTTCCTGGAGGACATCGTCAAGAGCTACATCTCCGCTGGAGCTGACGTTGACCTCACCAACCAACCCGACTGGAAGAGCTCTTCAATGGACCTGACCGCGGAGTTCTCGGTGAAGATACCGGGTTGGATCTCGGCTGCCGGCAAACACATGCTGCTGCCCGTAGGTATCTTCTCGGCGACAGAAAAAGGTTTGTTCGATCACGCCGAACGCGAGCATCCCGTCTACTTCGAATTCCCCTTCCAGAAGACGGACACGATCAGCCTGCAACTTCCCGAAGGCGTGGTCGTCAGCAACCTGCCTGCTGCGCAAAAACAAGGCGGTGGGGCCGTCTCCTATACGTTGACGGCGGACAAGAACAAAGATGAGCTGCAGATTTCGCGAGTCTTGCGGGTAGATGTGCTGATCCTGCCCGTCACCCAATATCCGGCAGTGCGCGCTTTTTTCCAAGCGGTGAGGACTGGGGATGATGCTCAGGTCATGTTACAGGCCCAAGTGGCCGCAGCCAGTAAGTAGCCTGCGCGGATCGACCTTCATAATCGCAGCGGTCGCGTTGCTGCTGTTGTGCGCACCGCGCGCCCAGGCCGGCGACCAGGCGCCGCAGTGGATGCACGCGCTCGCCGACACTCCCATCCCCGCACATGACGAAGAGACGGAAGCCATCCTGCTCTACTCGGAGCGGAACGTCAGCGTGCAATCGGTGAACAACATGAAGGTCTCGGTACGCGAGGCGTATCGAATCCTGCGTCCCGAGGCGCGCCGTCATCACGAATACGTTGCCGTGGACTTTGGTCCGCACAAGAAAGTCACCAGTCTGCGCGCCTGGTGTATTCCAACGGGCGGCAAGGATTATCAGGTAAAGGAGAAAGACGCCGCTGACGTTGCGCCCGATGTCGAAGGAGGTGAGCTCATCAGCGACGTGAAGTACCGGGTGATTCGAATACCTGCGGTAGAGCCCGGCAGCATTATTGGCTACGAATATGAAACCGAAGAGCAGCCCATGGTGTTGCAGGACCAGTGGGAGTTTCAGGACACCATTCCGGTAATGGATACCCGCTACTCCCTCGAATTACCCGCCGGCTGGACCTATGAAACCAAGTGGGCGAATTACCCGGAGAGCAAGCCGGCGCAAAGCGGCAACCGCTGGCAGTGGTCGCTAAACAATGTAAAGCGCATTCGCAAAGAAGAGGACATGCCCGCTCTTGAGGGCGTGGCCGGGCAGATGGTCGTCTACCTGGTTCCTCCGGGCGAAGGGGGCAATAGCTTCACCAACTGGCGGCAGATGGGCGAGTGGTATCACGAGCTCACCAAACCCCGGGTTGATGAGTCTGCCGAACTCAAGCAGACCGTCGCCAGTCTTACTGCCTCGAAACCCACGACCCTGGCCAAGATGCAGACTATCGCAGACTTTGTGCAGCAAAACGTGCGTTACGTCGCAATTGAGCTCGGCATCGGAGGCTGGCAGCCGCACTCCGCCAGCGAGGTCTTTGCGCATCGCTATGGAGACTGCAAAGACAAGACTACGGTGACGATCTCCATGCTCCGCGAAATCGGCGTGGAGGCCTACTACGTTCTGGTGAATGTGGACCGCGGCGCCGTCAATGCCAACACGCCGGCCAACGCGCACGCCTTCAATCACGCCGTGGTGGCCATTCGTCTTCCGGACAATGTCGAAGATCCATCGCTGCTGGCGATTTTCCAGCATTCCAAGTACGGAAGGCTTCTCATCTTCGATCCGACGGATGAGTTCACGCCCTTTGGACAGCTGGGCAATCATCTGCAGGCCAGCTACGGAATGCTCGCCGGACCCGGCGGGGGCGAGTTGGTGCTGCTGCCTACCATGCCTCCCTCGGTGAACAGTATTCAGCGGACCGCCAAGCTTAAGCTTGATGAGAACGGTATGTTGACCGGAGAGGTGAACGAAATTCGCAACGGCAACAAAGCCTGGGCAGAGCGTGGGCGTCTGCGGCAAGCGGAGAAGGACAGCGATCGCATTCGTCCCATCGAGAACATTCTGTCCGCATCGCTGACCAGTTTCCAGATCACCCATGCTTCCGTGCAGAACCTAAACAAGACGGATCAACCCTTCGGCTTCATTTACTCCTTTACGGCTCCTAATTACGCCAAGAATGCCGGCGGCCTGCTGCTGGTGCGGCCTCGTGTGCTGGGCGTGAAAGCGCTGGGGCTGGCCACTACCAAGCATCCGCGCGAGTATCCCTTCGAACTGAGTGGCCTGGGTCTGGAAACCGACAGCTTTGACATCGCCATACCCGCCGGTTACTCCGTGGACGACCTGCCCGACCCTGCCGATGCCGACTTTGGCTTCGCCAGCTACCACGCCAAGACGGTGGTCGAGGGCAGCACGATTCACTATCGCCGCAGCTACGAGGTCAAGCAAGAGAGCGTCCCGGTCGATCAGGCTGACAAGGTCAAGACGTTCTACCAGATCGTTGCCGGCGACGAACGCAACATGGTGGTGCTGAAGCCGGCGCAGGTGCATTAGACAGCCGCCACCGTCACCGGCAGTTCGTCCCTCAAATCGAGCCGCTAACCATGGATGGGCTGACTCTGAGCTAGTGCGCGAGTATCCTCTCGCTATCGTTCCCAGGAGGTCTTCATGGCCCGTCGCCGTACCTCTACCCTCGCGTTGCTCTCACTAGTACTTGCTTGCTGCACCATGGCCTCGGCGGCCGAGCACATTGTGGATCTGACGGCATCCGACGGCACCATCCTCAAGGCGACTTACTTTCCGGCAGACAAGCCCGGTCCCGGCGTCCTGCTATTGCATCAGTGCAATCGACAGCGCGGGGTTTGGGATAGCCTGGCCCAGCAGCTTTCCGCTGCGGGCATCAACGTTCTCACCATGGATTTGCGCGGTTTCGGCGAGAGCGGGGGAGTGCCGAATGCCAAAGCGACGCAGCCTGAGGCGATTGCGCAGACAGCGAAATGGCCGGGCGACATCGATATCGCTTACGCATACCTGACCTCGCAGCCCGCCGTGAATAAGGACATGATCGGTGTGGGCGGCGCCAGTTGCGGCGTCGACAATTCCATCCAGACCGCAATTCGTCATCCCGAGGTGCACTCGCTGGTGCTGCTCTCCGGCCCGACGAACCTCAAGGGTCGAGAATTTCTGCGCAACTCCACCACCGCACCGGAATTCTTTGCCGCTGCCGATGACGACGAATTTCCCGGCACCGTCGTCGGAATGGAGTGGCTGTATAACATCACCGGCAATCATGAAAAGGCTTGGGTACATGAAGTGACGGGCGGTCATGGGGCCGACATGTTCAAGGCGCATCCCGAACTCATGAAGCAGATCACCGACTGGTACGTGACCACGCTGATCAAGACGCCGGGGCATGCCCCCGCGGCGAAGAAGGCCTTCAAACCGTCGCCGGTGGTGGTCGCGCTTAGCATGATCGATCAGCCGGGAGGCGCGGCGAAGGTCAGCGCCATGATGAGGGAGGCGCGCAAGAAGGACGGCACCACCCTTCTTCCCGAAGCTACGATCAACCTGATTGGGTACGAGTTCCTCCAGGCAGCCGACACGAAAAGCGCCGTCGAGATCATGCAGCTCAATGTCGAAGCCTATCCGGATTCGCCAAATGTCTACGACAGCCTGGGAGACGCGTATCTCGCTGCCGGCCAGAAAGACCTGGCCATCGAGGCGTCGAAGAAAGCGCTGGAACTGCTGGCTTCCGATACCACCGATCCTCAGCAACGGCGCGACGCCATCAAAGCCAGCGCCGAAGGAAAGCTGAAGCAGCTGGGGGATGCGTCGCAATAAACCTGCGGCACAACGTCTTGAGTGGTGTGCCGCGCCCATCGTGCCGGGCAGCGACCGAGCGGACTCTATCGACGTGCGCCTTCGGGCTGCTGCCCCCTCGGCCCTTGGCCAGGGACCCGCTTTATCCGCAGTCGTCTCACTAGCCGCGAAGCGGCGGCTACAGTGTGAGCCCGGGGCGCAAGCCCCGGGTGCTTATTCCAAAGACGGGTTGAGCCGCGTAGCGGCGACACCGGTACTCGCACTCGGAGACTTGCATCCAACTCACTGCCCATTCCCCCATCTTCTGCTACGATTCCTGCGTTATGGCGACACCCAGATTCGTCTTCGCTCTGATCGTCGCTCTAGTCCTGCCAGTCTTCGCTCCTTCGCAAACTCAACCGGCGATTGTCCTTCGAGCGGCACGCATGCTCGATGTCGAAAGCGGCAAGATCGTCACTCCCGCTGAAATACTGGTGCAGGGCGAACACATTGCCGGCATAGGCCCGGGCGTCAGCGCTCCCGCCGGAGCGCAGGTCATCGATCTCGGCGATGTAACCCTCGATGCCCGGACTGATCGACGCGCACGTTCATCTCTTCCTGCATCCTGGCGCCGAAGACCTCCAGACCGTGGAAGAGTCGGTCCCGCAGCGCACCATCCTGGCGACACTCGCAGCGAAAGCTGATCTGATGGCGGGCTTCACTGCCGAGCGCGACATGGGCACCGAAGGCGCAGGCTCCGCCGACACCGCCGTTCGCAACGCCATCAATGATGGACTCATCCCCGGCCCGCGCCTGCGCGTCAGCGGCAACGCCGTCGACATTCTCGGCGGACACGAGGACGCAAACCACTTCAATCCCGCGCAACATGTGCTCTCGAACGCTGACCGCGCCAATAACTCCGAGGAGATCGTCGAGGTGATTCGCCGGCAGGTGAAAGAAGGCGCTGACTTCACCAAGATCTACGAGACCGGCCGCGACACCCTGGTAGATGGCCAGTGGCACACGCCCTACCAGTACACCGAAGAGCAACTCGCCGCCGCGGTCACCGAAGCTGCCCGTACCGGGCGTCGCGTCGCGGTGCATGCCACCGGCGAGCCCGGAACTCTTTTCGCCGTGCAGGCTGGCGTTGAGTCTGTGGATCACGCCGATCAGCTCAGCGACGAGACCATGCGCCTGATGCGGGAGAAGGGAATCCCCGCGGTTCCGACCTTTGCTATCGTCGAATACTTTGCCAATCATGCGCCCAACGCCGCAGCGGGAGAGCGCGAACGCAAGATGCAGGAATATCACGCCCGGAGTTTTAAGCAGCAGCTCGCTGCCGGCGTCCCGATGGCGGTGGGCTCGGATGTGGGTCCGTTCCCGCACGGCACGCAGGCTCGTGAATTCGAGTTGATGGTGCAATACGGCATGAGCCCGGTAGCGGTACTGCAGGCCGACCTGCTGAACGGCGCCAAGCTGCTGGGCTGGGCAGACCAGATCGGCCAGCTCAAAGCAGGCTACTTGGCTGACATCGTCGCCGTCCCCGGCGATCCCACCCGGGACATCAGCGCCGTGACCCGTGTGAGCTTCGTGATGAAGGCTGGAGTGGTGTATCGAAAGTAGGAACGCTTTTGGCGTGGGCGGGACGCTGCTCGCTCTTCGCTTTTCGCGCAGAACCAGCCGAACGAAATAGTCCGAAGGACGGAACAATCGTAGCCCAGCACGTGAGTACTGGGACTCCAGGATTGTCGGGTGCCCCGTTCAAGCGAAGCTTGGGCGGGTGTTCTTGCATCTACCTGACAGGCGGTCGCAATACAGGCAGACCCGCCCTACGCTAAATGAAGGCGTAGAACGGGGCACCCCTGATCTGGCGAAGAGCGAGAATTCCATGATCCTTACCTGCAAATCCTGTGGCACCAAGAATCGCGTTCCGGCCAAGCACCTGGCCGACACCGGCCGTTGCGGCTCGTGCAAGTCTTCGCTGCCTCCCGTTGATGAGCCGTTGAACGTCGACACCGCTGAGTTCGACGAGATTGTCCGCGACTCCAAGGTTCCGGTGCTGGCCGACTTCTGGGCTGCCTGGTGCGGTCCCTGCCGAATGGCCGCTCCCGAGGTGGCGCAAACGGCCAAGGACATGGCCGGCAAAGCCGTGGTGGTGAAGGTCGATACCGAACGCTATCCCGAGCTGGCTTCGCGCTTCAATATCTGCGGCATTCCCTACTTCGCGGTCTTCGCCGGTGGACGCCCGGTGGTGCAGCAGGCCGGACTGGTCGACCATGGGCAGATGGAAACGTGGCTGAAATCCGCCGCGTCGGTTCCGGCGTGACCCTGGCGGGTGGCTCGTGGCTGAAAACAGCTGCGGCTACTTTGCCTCGGTCCTCGCGACCGCCGCATTACGCTTACCGATTTCCAGAAGATCCTTTTCGTCGAGCCGTCCGAAGATCTCCAGCAGCTTGGCCACCAGGCCGGTCCATCCAGTCTGGTGGCTCGCGCCCAGACCGGCGCCATTGTCTCCGTGGAAATACTCGTAGAAGAGGATGTTGTCTTTCCAGTGGGGATCGGTCTGGAATTTTTCTGTTCCGCCGTACACTGGCCGCCGGCCCGACTGGTCGCGCAGGAAAATACTGCTGAGACGATCCGCAATATCGTGACCGACCTGGTAAAGATTCATCAGTTTGCCTGAGCCGGTGGGACACTCGATCTTGAAGTCGTCCCCGTAATACAAGTAGAACGTCAGCAGGGCGCGGATGATGAGCACGTTGACCGGCATCCAGACCGGGCCGCGCCAGTTGGAGTTGCCGCCGAACATACCTGAATCGGATTCCGCCGGCAGATATCCCACCTTATATTCCTGCCCCTCGACCTTGACCGAGTACGGATGCTTCTCGTGATAACGGGAGAGCGCGCGAATGCCATGCGGGCTGAGGAATTCCTCCTCGTCCAGCATGCGCGTAAGGATGCGCCGCAGCCGCTCCGGATTGACCAGCGCAGCGATGCCGCGATCGCCTTTGCCGAGTTGATCTAATCCCCGTGGGATGCAGGCTGTTGCGCAGTTCGGGCATGCGCTGCATGCGCTCGTGCATGAGCTGCACGGCACGAGGTACCCGCTCCCGTTGCCAGGGCTCGATGACGGTGACCGCACACATGGGCAGCAAGCCCACCATGGAGCGCACCTTCAGCCGGTGAGCCGTTCCGTCGGGAAGGCGCAGATACGTCGTAGTAGAAGCCGTCTTCCTCGTCCCACATGCCATCCGGCCCGGTGCGATTCATGGCATGCGCGATCCATAACAGGTGATCGGCGAACTTTACCGCCATCTCTTCGTAGAAGGGATCGTAGGCAGCGAGCTCAATCGCGATCTCCGCCATGTTCTGGCCGAAGAGCGTCATCCACGCGGTGCCGTCGGCCTGTTCCAGATAGCCGCCGGTAGGCAGCGGAGCGCTGCGATCGAAGACGCCAATGTTATCCAGGCCAAGAAATCCGCCCTCAAAAACGTTTCTGCCGAAGCGGTCCTTGCGATTGACCCACCAGCTGAAATTCAGCATCAGCTTGCTGAACGAGCGTTTGAGGAATTCCGTGTCGCCTTCTCCGCGCAGCGCACTTTCCATGCGGTAGAGGAACATGGTCGCCCAGGCGTGAACCGGCGGGTTCACGTCGCTGAAGTTCCATTCGTAGGCGGGAATCTGTCCCGTGGGATGAAGGAAGAACTCCTGCAGCATCAGGTCGAGCTGTTCCTTGGCGAAATCGATGTCGACGGTCGAGAGCGCGATCGAGTGGAATGCCAGGTCCCACGCCGCGTACCAGGGATACTCCCACTTGTCGGGCATGGAGATGACGTGCTCGTTCACCATGTGGTACCACTCGCGGTTGCGAAAGTTCTTGTCGGTGTCCTCAAACGGATTGACCCCGTGCTCCTGCAGCCACTGGTCGACGTTGAGACCGAAGTACTGCTTGGTCCACAGCATTCCGGAGAGCGCCTGGCGCATGACGCGCGTCTCGTCTTCGGTCAGCCGCTCAGGGGTGACAATGCTGATAGAACTCGTCGGCCTCGCGCTTGCGGGTCTCGAAAGTCTTGGCAAAGCTCTTGAAAGGGTCGCCGATTTTTTCCGGCGCCGCATTACTTAAGCGCACGCGAACGCTCGCCTGGCCGCCTGCCGGAACGATGAGCTGGTAATGTGCCGCCGCCTTCGTCCCCTTACGCTCCGGATTGACGGCGTTCTGCTGGCCGTGAATGACGTAGTTGTGGATCGCGTCCTTTACATACGGGCTGGCATTGGGCTTGCTGAAGATGCGCTCGTTGTTGGTCTCGTTTTCGGTGAATAGCAGCGGAACATCGCCCTCGCAGTACAAATATCGTTGCCCTACCACATCGTGGGAGGCGGAAACTGCGCTGCTGCCTTTTCTGGACGCCATGGCCCGCATGGCCGGCTTCTGCTTGTGTCGCCCCAACTCCAGGTGTTGCGAAACAGCAGCGTCGGCAGAACCTGCAGGCTCGCCGCTTCCGGCCCGCGATTGCACGCGGTGATCTGGATCAGGACGTCGTCGGCCGTCTCCTTGGCAAACTCGACGAACACATCCCAGTAGCGGTCGTCGTTGAAGACCCCAGTGTCGAGCAGTTCATATTCCAGATCGTTGCGGCCGCGCTGTTTGTTCGTGTTGACCAGATTGTCGTAGGGATAAGCCTTCTGGGGATACTTGTACAGATACTTCATGTACGAATGCGTCGGCGTGCTGTCCAGATAGAAGTAATATTCCTTGACGTCTTCGCCGTGATTGCCTTCGCTGTTGGTGAGCCCGAAGAGCCGTTCCTTCAGGATGGGATCCTGGCCGTTCCATAGCGCCAGGCTGAAGCACAACAGTTGCTGGTCATCGCAAAATCCGGCCAGGCCATCCTCGCCCCAGTGATAGGCGCGCGAACGCGCCTGGTCGTGCGTGAAGTAATCCCAGGCATTGCCGTCCTTGCTGTAGTCTTCGCGGACCGTTCCCCACTGCCGTTCGCTGAGGTAGGGCCCCCATTTTTTCCATGCTGCTTTGGCTGTGCGAGCTTCGTCCAGCCTGACCAGTTCTGCGCAATCTTTGGTTTCTTTAGCCATGGCTCATTTCCTTCGACCGCCCGGCGCGAACCCGTGTGCTGCCGCAAAGCAGCCAGCAGTCGCGACATTGCGTCGGGGATGGCGTTGGTAGTGCGTGGCGCATGTTACCGAGCGGGAGTCCGCTTCCCGGGTGTTTCCAGGCTAAGACAGCGGCGGCAACTTACGTTCCAGCCATCATAGACCACCTTGGCAGGCGGTAGCGCTGGAATTGCCGGACGACTGGATCCCAGCCCCGCTCGGACTCTGCGGGGCGGAACCCTCTGCGAATTCCACCGCACGCGCCTATACTGGCATCGAATAAGTATGAAGTCCATTCACAAGTCATCATGGGTTCGCAGAAGATTGGAGGGCGCAATCCGCCGCGCCTTCACCAAGGCTTACGACACCATCAAGGTCGACCCGAAGCACTACCTGGATCATCTGCGGATTGCCTACGACCTGCCCGCATTGACCTACGATGGGGTCTACTCGGTCGATCCCGATCTGCTCGACCGCATCGCCGGCGAAACCATTCAGGCTCATATGCGCATCGCCGCGGTGGAAGGCGCCGGCATGGGCATGGGCGGCATCTTTACCATGCTGCCCGATCTCGGCATCCTCGCCGCCATCACCCTGCGTATGATCCAGAAACTCAGCCTGATCTACGGCTTCTCCTACAGCACCGAAGAGGAAGAGGCGGAGCTATGGGTCGCTGCAGCCAGCGCGGCCGGGGTGGACATCAGCAGGGAACTGGTGGAGAAGCAATTCGTCTCGAAATTCGTGCCCAAGGTCATCCAGCGCATCGCCGTCAGCGCCAGCGCCGAGATCGTGGAGAAGTGGACCGCGCGCCTGATTCCCATCGTTAGCTCGGCCATTGGAGCGGGCCTGAACTACTACTTCGTCAAGGTCTGGGGCGAGCGCGCCATCGGCCACTTCCGGCAAAAGCATCTTGAACTCCGCCATGCTAAGAACGCCATTCCGCTGCCGGCCAGTCAACGCTAGTCCGCTTCTTTTCGCCAAGAAGAAGGGCGCAATCAGCCTTAGCCAAAGGCCAATTGCTAAGTGGCAAATGCCTGCTTGTCTGGGCGAACAATTAGCGAAAATCTGCTAAAATAACTGGATGCCTGTGGGGGAGATTCCGGCAGCGCTTGGCTGGGCGCATCCGCTCGTCGCCGAGTGGTTCGTCAAGCGCGTTTGGCACGCCTACCGAGCCCCAGGAGCAGGGCTGGCCGGAGATCCTCGCCGGCCGCACCACCCTCATCTCCGCTCCCACCGGCTCCGGCAAAACCCTGGCCGCATTCCTCATCTGCATCGATCGCCTGGTGCGCAAGGCGCTCGCCGGCGATCTGCGCGACGCGACCGAAGTTCTCTACGTCTCGCCGCTGAAGGCGCTGGGCAACGACATCCAGAAGAACCTCGAAGGCCCGCTCGGCGAGATCCTGGCGCTGGCCGGCGAGCGCGGCTATCTGATGCCGGAGATTCGCACCGCCGTCCGCACCGGCGACACCCTGATGAAAGAGCGGCGCGAGATGCTGAAGCGTCCGCCGCACATCCTGGTCACCACGCCCGAGTCGCTGTACATCCTGCTGACCGCCAACAGCAGCCGCAACATTCTCAGCCACGTGAAGACCATCATCGTCGACGAAATCCACGCCGTCGCCGACGACAAGCGCGGCGCGCACCTTACGATCTCGCTGGAGCGCCTGGAACTGCTGGCGAATCAACCCGACGCGCATCGGACTCTCGGCGACGCAGAAGCCGATTGAAGAGGTCGCGCATTTCCTGACTGGAGCAGGCCGCCCTAGTCCCGCAATCGTCAACATCGGCCATCGCCGCAAGACTCGATCTCGCCGTCGAGGTGCCGCCGTCGGAACTCGGTCCCATCGCCAGCAACGAAATGTGGGGCGAGATTTACGACCGCCTTGCCGAGTTGGCGATGCAGCATCGCTCGACGCTGGTCTTCGTCAACACGCGGCGGCTGGCGGAGCGGCTGGCGATGCACCTGGGCGAGCGCATTGGCGACGACATGGTGGCGGCGCATCATGGCAGCCTGTCGCGCAAGCTGCGGCTGGCCGCCGAGCGCAAGCTGAAGAACGGCGAGATTCGCCTGCTGGTCGCGACCGCATCGCTCGAACTTGGTATCGATGTCGGCACGGTCGATCTGGTCTGCCAGATCAATTCGCCGCGCTCGATTGCGGTGGCACTGCAGCGCGTGGGCCGCGCCGGCCACTGGCGCGGAGCGATTCCGAAGGGCCGCCTGTTTGCCACCACGCGCGACGATCTGCTGGAATGTGCGGCAGCGGTGCGCGCCATCAAGCAGGGCGATCTCGATGTGCTGCACATTCCGTCGGCGCCGCTCGACATCCTGGCGCAGCAGATTGTCGCCATGTGCGCCTGCGAAGACTGGGACGAAGACGCGCTCTTCGACTTCATGCGTCGCGCCTATCCTTATCGCGAACTGAAGCGCGAAGAGTACGACCGCATCCTGGAGATGCTGTCGCAGGGCATCGCCGCCAAGCGCGGCCGCTATGGCGCATATCTGTTCCGCGACATGGTGAACCGCCGCCTGCGCGCGCGTCGCGGAGCCCGGCTGGCCGCCATCACCAGCGGCGGAGCGATTCCCGACAACTGCGCTGTTCACCGTGGTGGCGCAACCGGAGAATATCGTGGTCGGCACGCTCGATGAGGACTTTCGCCGTCGAGAGCAATGCCGGCGACATCATGCTGCTGGGCAATACCTCGTGGCGCATTCGCCGCGTCGAGTCGAATTCCGGCCGCGTGCTGGTGGAAGACGCGCACGGCGCCGCTCCGACGGTGCCGTTCTGGCGAGGCGAAGCTCCGGCGCGCACCGACGAGCTGTCGCTGCACGTGGCCGATCTGCGTGAAGCAGATCAGCAAGCTGCTGCCGAACACCGCGCCGCTGCCGGTGCCGCTGAATCCGGAGATGGGTGAAGTTCGGGCGGAGCGCATCGCCAACTTCGAACGATTCGAAGGCGACAGAACGAAACCGAAGATCAAGACCCGGCTCGACGGACTGAAGCGCGCCTCGCTGGAACAAGTGGATGACGGCACGCTTGAAGGTGTGCCCCTTCAAGGCCAATTGACGACGGGCTCGAACGGCAGCGATACCGCGCCCAAGCCGCGCGTCCGCCTGCGCGGCCTGGAATCCAGTCCCGAGGTCCAGAACGCCGTCGCCTGGCTGAAAGACGAATGCGGCCTCGACGACTCCGGCGCCGAACAGGCCATCGAATACGTCATCACCGGACGCGCCGTGCTGGGCGAAGTGCCCACGCAGCAGACCATCATCGCCGAGCGCTTCTTCGACGAAGGCGGCGGCATGCAACTGGTCATCCACGCGCCCTTCGGCGGCCGCATCAACAAAGCCTGGGGACTGGCGCTGCGCAAACGCTTCTGCCGCTCGTTCAATTTTGAACTGCAGGCCGCCGCCACCGACGACGGTCTGAACATCGCGCTGGCCGAGCAGCACAGCTTTCCGCTGAGCGATGTCTTCCACTATCTGCAGATCGAGACGGTGAAGGAGATCCTGGAGCAGGCCGCGCTGCCCTCGCCGATCTTCGCCACGCGCTGGCGCTGGGACGCCAACCGCTCGCTGGCGCTGCTGCGCTTCCAGGGCGGCAAGAAAGTTCCGCCGCCGATCCAGCGCATCCGCAGCGACGATCTTCTCGCTTCGGTCTTTCCCGACGTGGCCGCCTGCCCGGAGAACCTCGAAGGCGACATCAAGATTCCCGATCACCCGCTGATCCAGGAGGTGATGAAGGATGTCCTCACCGAGGCGATGGACATCGACGGGCTGCGCACCGTGATCGCGAGAATCTATAGCGGCGCGATTCGCTGCCTCGCGGTCGATACGCCGGTGCCGTCGCAGTTCTCGCACGAGATCCTGAACGCCAATCCGTACGCGTTTCTCGACGACGCTCCGCTGGAAGAGCGCCGCGCCCGCGCGGTGCAGATGCGCCGCATGCTGCCCGAGGCGGTGCTGAACGAAGTTGGCAGGCTGGATCAGCAGGCGATTGCGCGGGTGCGCGATGAGGCGCGCCCCGATGTTCGTGACAGCGACGAGTTGCACGACACGCTGCAGACGCTGGTCGCCGTGCCCGAGGAAATGCCTGATCCCGACTGGCAGCACGCCGTCGAAAGCTGGAAGCCCTTCGTCGCCGAATTGCTCGAAGGCTGGCGAGTGGTGCGGGCGAAGGTAAGAACAAACCAGGTTGTCATCCCGACCGAGGACTCCAACAGTAATCCGGTTGTCATCCCGGCCGAGAGCTTCAGACCAGTAATACGGTTGTCATCCCGACCGAGCGACTTTAGTCCGAGTGGAGGGACCTGCTTTTCAGCCGGCGACACCCGCCGCTATTACGTCGCCTCGGAACGCGCCAAAGATTTCGCGCTGATCTTTCCCAGACGCTGAGTTCGAAGTCGCGCCTCCCGATCTGCCGGCCAACATCGCTTCGCGCGACGATGCCATCCTCGCCATGGTCTCCGGCTGGATGATGCACTCCGGCCCAATCACCGCAGCCGCGCTGGGCTATCGGCTGGGCGTCTCAACCAGCGATATCGAAAAAGCTCTGCTGCGGCTGGAAGCCGCGGGACCATCCTGCGCGGAAATTTCACCGGACTACAGACGAAAATCCCCGCCCAGGCTAACGATGCGTGGACGGGGCACCCTCAGGATTCATTCGGCGCGCCGGAGCTTGCCAATGTCGAGTGGTGCGAGCGGCGGCTGCTCTCCCGCATTCATCACCTCACCGTCGCGACGCTGCGCAAGCAGGTGGAGCCGGTCACGCCGGCGCAGTTCATGCGCTGGCTGCTGCGCTGGCAGCACCTCGCTCCGCAGTCGCAACTGGCCGGCGAGCGCGGACTTCTGCAAGCGCTGCGCCAGTTGCAGGGTTTCGAAATTCCGGCCAACGCCTGGGAGAAGCAGATCCTGGCGCGCCGCATCAACGACTACGATCCCGCTGCGCTCGATCAGCTTTGCCTGACCGGCGCTATCGGATGGGGGCGGCTGTCGCCGCATCCCGGCGACGCTGGAAGAATCGGGCGAAGGCCGTCGTCGCGTAGTTCCGACCAGCGTTGCGCCCATCACCTTCTTCGTGCGCGAAGAGTCCGACTGGATGCAGCCGCGTCTCGGCGAAGACGAGCAGAGTTACGAAGGCATCCTGAGCGACCCGGCGCGCGCGGTGCTGAACTATCTGCGGCGTCGCGGTGCGTCGTTCTTCGCCGACATCGTGCGCGGCACCGGCAAGCTCAAGGCCGAGATCGAGACCGCGCTGTGGGAACTGGTCGCCGCCGGAATGGTAACGGCCGACGGCTTCGACAATCTGCGTTCGCTGATCAATCCCAAGCGCAGGCCTGGCCAGGGCTCCGGCAAAGGTCACGAGGCCGCGGCACACGCCTGGACGCTGGTCGCTGCTCTATCCCTCCGAAGGCACCGACCACAACCGCGTGGTCGAGGCGACCTGCTGGATGCTGCTGCGCCGCTACGGCGTGGTCTTCCGCGAAGTGCTGGCGCGCGAGTCGAACCTGCCCAAGTGGCGTGAGCTGCTGATCGCCTTGCGTCGTCTCGAAGATCGCGGCGAAATCCGCGGCGGCCGCTTTGTCAGCGGATTTCTGGGCGAGCAGTTCGCCTTGCCGGAAGCTGTTGAGTCGGTGCGTGCCATGCGCAACCTGCCTGCCAGCGGCGAAATGATCACCATCTCTGCCGCCGACCCGCTGAACCTCGTAGGCTTCATCGTTCCCGGCGATCGCGTCGCCGCCATCTCGGGCAAGTACGTGAGCTTCCGTGATGGTGTTGCGATCGAGCCGGATGAGCGCGTTTCGGTTCTGACTAAGGCCGCCGCGCAGTAAGTGACGACGAACTGGACGAATCGCTTGAGGGCGTCGACTGGTACTGGGACGCGTAATGCTCTTCACCGCGGTCTAGCTGAAGATCGTAAGATTGGGGACACCCTTGCTTCGCTTACCCTCATCGCAATCGTGAGACTTCAGCTGCCGCCCTCCGCACACAAGCTATGATAGTGATGAGGATGAGCAGCAGACCCCTCATCGGTCTGAAGACCGCCTGGTGATGACAACGATGTACATGGAACGATCTGTTTGAAACCCAGACCAACACCTACTGCCAGCATGAACGATCGCACGCGGCGCTCGACGGATGCGCTGGCGCTGATCGCGTTCTGCGGATTTCTGTTCCTGCTCGGATTACAGATTGTCGGGCTGGTCGGAGCGGATGAACCTCGCTATGCGCAGGTCGCACGCGAGATGCTGGCGCGTCACGACTGGGTCACTCCCGTTCTCTACGGACATCCCTGGCTGGAAAAGCCGCCGCTGTATTACTGGTGCGCGATGATCGCCTACAAGGGAGCGGGCGGGGTGAGCGACAGCGCGGCGCGTCTGCCCACCGCGGTGCTTTCCACGCTGATGATTTTCTTCATCTACGCTTGGTCCCGGCGCTTTCGTCCCGGCATGCAACTCGACGCGGCGCTCATCACGGCGTCGGCGGCAATCGTGGTGGGCTTCGGTCGCAGTGCTTCTACCGATATGCCGCTGACGGTGATGTTCACCGTCGCCATGCTGGCGTGGTACGGCTGGTATTCCACTAACCAGCGAAGTTGGCTGCTGGCGTTTTATTTCTTCATGGCACTGGCGACGCTGGCGAAAGGGCCGGTCGCGATCTTCCTGGGCGGAATGGTCATCCTGTTGTTCGCGGCATTGCGGCGCGAGCCTCGCCTGATTGTGCGAACCCTGTGGCCCATCGGTATCGCTCTATATCTCGCGGTGGCTGCGCCGTGGTACATCGCGGTGCAACATGCCAATCCCGAATTTTTCCGGACTTTTTTCCTGCAACATAATCTGGAGCGCTTCAGCAGCAACCTCTATCACCATCCGCAGCCCTTCTGGTTTTACATTCCGGTGGCGCTGCTGGCGCTGGTTCCGTGGAGCGTCTTCGCTGTAGCCGCACTGGTCGATGCGATCCGCGATTGGCGTTTCTCGGTGCAGCAACCGGCCGGACAGGAGGATTTCCGCACTTATCTGGCGCTGTGGCTGCTATTGCCGATTATCTTCTTCTCGCTGTCGCACTCGAAGCTGCCGGGATACATTTTGCCGGGCATTCCCGCCGCTACCATCTTGCTGGCTGGGTTCATTCGCCGCCGCGAAAAGGAGCAGGTCAAGCCGGCGATGTGGATGATCGTGCTGCATGCATTGCTTTCGTCGGCAATGCTGATTGCGGCCTTTGTGGTCTCGTTCAAACTGCTCAAGCTGGCGCTGCCGCGCAATGTGATCATCGTGGCCGCTTCTCTGGCCATCGTCACCATCCTCATGTTCGTGCTCACACTGCAAAGCCAGGGATACCGCGTGCTGCGCTTCACCACGCTGGTTCCGGTGGTGATCGCGTTCTCGCTGATTCTGCGGGGCACCGCGCCGCTGATCAGCTATCTGCATTCTGAGCGGCCGGTGCAGGCGGCGCTGTCGCAGACTGAGATCGGCCGCCTGCCCGACATCGCCGTCTACGATGTCCCCCCGGGAGTCGAGTACGGGCTGGCGTTTTACCGCAATCATCCGGTTGCAAATTATGAGCGCAACGAAATCCCCGCCGGCGATCACATTGTCATAGCTGCAGAAGGCAGCCAGAAAGAGCTGCAGTACCGGCTCCCGGGCCGTCGCGTGATTCAGTTCGGCGGATTCTCCTGGCAGCATCTTGACTTTTACCTGATCGCAGGACGACCCGCTCCGCAGCAGCATCCATGAGGTCCCAGATGGGCAATATGAAATTTTGCTGACGGCTCTTGACGTATGGCGGTGAGTCATAGAAAATCGACCCACTCACGTCACTTCATCAGTTGCTGAACTGAGATACTGAGTTTTCCGGCCGTTAATTTCATAGTACGTCAGCCATCTTCGTAGTACAGCCGCTTCACTAGACCCGTAATGCAATAACGCCTCTCAGGGGCTTGTGTTGATTTGCGCAGTCGCTTCCTTTGCGAACGCGAGGGATCGCAGGTCCTCGCCTCCGTGTGCGTAATGGAACCCGCGCCCGCCACTTGCAAATGACAAATCTCCGGCGCTTGCGCTGATGCGCTTGCGTACAACCACGCCTCCTCGCCTGCTGGTGCGCCCCAGACGCTCAGGCAGGAGACGCCAGTGTCTGGCTGGGAAGGGAAGTGTCTTTATGAGAGATGGCAAATTTGGTAAGCCCGCAAATTCAATCGACAGAAAGCTATCAATCTGGACCACTATTTCTGCGATGGCGGTGGTAGTCCTATTCGCGATGGTGGTACAAGCACAAACATTCTCCGTGATTCATACATTCACCGGCAACCGCGATGGCGCCTATCCGTTTACTGGCTTGACGCTGGAGGGACAGAGTCTGTTTGGAACCACTTTTGGCGGGGCTGACGATTACGGCACCGCGTTCCTATTGAAGCCGGCAGGGAATGGCTGGGCTTTGAGTACGCTGCACACCTTCGAAAGCGGGCCGGACGGCGCGGGTCCGAGCAGTCCGTTAACCATCGGGCCCGACGGCGCTCTCTACGGCGCAACTTCCGCCGGAGGCGGTGGTCCCTGCCTTACCTCCAATGGTTATCATGGATGCGGCACAGTCTATAAGCTGCTGCCGCCGACGCACTCGTCTCCCAATACCAACCCCGGATGGAACGCGACCATCCTGTACGACTTCAGCGGTAGCGACGGATCGTATCCGCAGGGCGCTCTGACCTTCGACACGAATGGAACGCTCTACGGCACTGCAGTGAACGGCGGTACCAGCGACTCCGGTGTGATCTACAGTCTGACGCCGTCCAATGGCCGGTGGAGCCAGAACATCCTGTATCAGGTGATGAATGACGGTGACGGCGAGTTTCCCTGGGGCGGGGTGATCTTCGACAACGCCGGCAACCTGGAGGGCGTTATGACGAATGGAGGTCCTTACGGCAACGGCGTGGTGTATGAACTGGCGCCCTCCGGATCAGGCTGGACGGAGAGCACCATCCACGGATTCACCTACCAGGGCAATGACGGAATGGGTCCGCAGAGTGGATTGATCAAGGACTCGGCAGGCAATCTCTACGGCGCTACCGTCTATCTTCCGAACCGTGGCGGCAGCGCGTTCGAGCTGACTCCTTCCGAAGGTGACTGGAACTATAACTTCATCACCGCCTTCCAGGGCGGCCTCAATCTGGGGCCGTATGCGAGCCTGACCATGGACGCGGCCGGTAACCTCTACGGCACCACCTTTGCCGACGGACAGTATGGCTATGGCACGGTGTTCAAGCTGACGCGATCCGGCGGAAGCTGGAGCTACCAACTGCTGCATAACTTCACGGGCGGCAACGATGGCGCCAGCCCCATGGCGCCGCTGATCCTGGATGGTAGCGGCAATCTCTACGGCACAGCGTCGAGCGGCGGACAGTATTCGGCGGGCGTGGTGTTCAAGATCACACCGTAAATCAGATTACTCCCGGAGAGCAGCCCATCCGATGCGGCTTGTCGGATGGGCTGTTCTTTCGCTGTCCAGCCCGCCTCGCTTTGTCAAAACTTCTCCCTGCTCGTCGGCAATAGCGAAACCATGCTACAGTTTCAGCCCGCCTGCCGGACGGCCTGACATCGGCTTCCGAACTTTCTCATCGAGGAACTAACCATGCACAGATTCAGCACTCCTGCTCTTTCTTTTTTCGCTTGTGTTGCGGTCGCAGTCCTTGCCAGTTTTGTGAATACCTCCTGGGCAGCCACCGAAACTCCCGTCTACAGTTTTACCGGTGGACTCGATGGAGCTAATCCGGCATCGCAGTTGATCTTCGACGGTGCCGGAAACGCCTATGGAACCACGGTCACGGGCGGCTCAGCGAACTGCGGCACGGTCTTCGAGCTTACCCGGAACGGCGAACAATGGCAGCAGATGGTGCTGTACAGCTTTGGCTGCCTTGGAGACGGCAAGAATCCATATGGCGGTTTAACCATGGACGCCCAGCAGAATCTGTACGGCACCACAGTCGCGGGCGGCTCGCGAGGAATCTGCAGCGGCGACGGCTGCGGCGTCGTGTTCAAGCTGACGCGCTCCGGCGACAGTTGGATGGAGACGGTGCTCTACAGCTTCGGAGACAGTCCAGACGCGGCCGGCCCCGGCGGTGCGGTGGTCTTCGACCACGCAGGTAATTTGCTGGGCACCAGTCCTGATGGGGGCGCGTTCTCGCAAGGCACGATTTATGAACTCTCGCAGAGCAACGGACATTGGACGGAGCGGGTGGTTCACGACTTCACCGGGGGAGCCGATGGAGCAATCGGAGCGCTGGGCCCGCTGCTTCTGGACGCATTCGGCAATTTCTATGGCGTGACCGAACTCGGCGGAGCGAATGGATTCGGCACGGTGTTCAAACTGGCTCCAGCTTCGGGAGGCACATGGACGTTCAGCACCCTGTATGCCTTCCGCGGTCAGCCTGACGCCGCATTTCCCTATGGCGGATTGATCGCCGACCCACACGGAAACTTGTATGGCACGACCTACTACGGTGGGACGAACGGTGCAGGAGCGGTCTTTCGGGTGGGCCCAAGTCCCGGTAACGGACCCTGGTACAGCGCCGTGTTGTATAGCTTTCACGGAAACGCCGATGGAGGCAATCCGACCAGCACCCTGGTATTTACGCCGGCCGGCAAACTCTATGGCACTACGTCCGCGGGCGGAGACGCCGGCTGTGATTGCGGTGTGATCTTCTCACTCACACAAGTGAGTAACAATCACTGGCTTGAAACCGTTGTTCACACCTTCGGCACACACCCTGACGGCGCTTTCGCTTATTACGGACTCACTCCTGATGGCGCCGGACACTACTTTGGAACAACGGCCGCCGGCGGGAATCAAAATCAAGGCGTCGTCTTCGAACTGGCGCCTTGAGGATTCTCGGCCGACGGCCGCATTTCCAACGTTACATTCACCTTTAAGACACAACGCGATTACCGGGCGTTGTGCTGTTCATGCGGTGCAGCTGCATGTTCCGGAGCAGCAGCGTGCGGCGCAGCTGCGTGCGGAGGTTCAGCGGCATGCGGAGCTTCCCCTCGCGGCGGCTCAGCCGCATGCGGAGCAGCCATAGGATGCGCTTCCGGTCGTGCAGCCTCCGGACGCGGAGCTTGGGCTTCGGGCCGAGGCGCCTGGGCTTCCGGACGCGGAGCTTCCATCTGGCGAGGCGGAGCAGCTTGACGTGGCGGCTCAGGCTGGTTCACGTGAGCTGCGGGCGTGCGCGGCGTCTCCCGCGGAGTTGGAGCAGGCGCGGCATTGCGTGCTGCCGGCGGATTTTCAGGACGCCGCGCTGCTGCGTTATTCTCACGCTCCGGCGGATGCGGCACATTGTTCGAACGTGCCGCCGTATTCGCATTGGGCCGTGGAGTTTCGTTCGCACGCGGCGTATTCGCGCCGCGCTCGTTCGGACGAGCAGCATTATTGTTCGGGTGCGGCTGCGTTGCCGCGGTGTTTACCGGCTGATTTCGCGCAGCGGCTACACCCTCCGCATGGAACTCGGCTGGCTTGGGAGTTGCGGCGATCGCCGGACGTCCGTGATTGACCGTGGCGTAAAGTTCGCGATTCTGACGAGCGGCCTGCTCGTGCTGCATCTGCATGTTCGTAGCTTCTACGTGACGGGCTCGCATCGCGGCTTCCTGTTGGGAGTTCGGACGCGCTGCCACTCCACCCTGTCCTCCGTTATAGCTGACGCGGGTGACGTTGACGTTGTTCACCACCGTCCGGTTGTAGACGTGAACGTTGTTGATGGTGACGTTATTCACCGTGCGGTTGTAA
The DNA here is from genome assembly GCA_963698845.1 of uncultured Acidobacteriaceae bacterium. Lineage (GTDB taxonomy): Bacteria > Acidobacteriota > Terriglobia > Terriglobales > Acidobacteriaceae > Bog-257. The sequence goes on along the minus strand of CAVOSH010000001.1, from coordinate 217,362 downwards.
TAGAACTGCCGATTCTGCCAGTATCCGCCGTAATAGCCGTTACCGGGATACCCGTAGCCATAATCAATGCCGCCGTAGTAGCCGACTTGCGGTCCCCAGTATCCCTGATTCCAGATGTAGGCATTATTCTGATAGCCCCAATATCCCGGGGTCCACAGGTAGCCTGGTTCAGGAGCCATTACCCACGTGCCGGGCACCCAGAAGTAACCGTCCGGGCCATAAGCCCAATAGCCCGGGCTCCACATGTAGCCCGCGGCGGGGCACGGCGGTTGCGAGTACACAGGCAGCGGTGGCGGGGCGAAGCCGACCGAGATGAAGACTCCCGCCGATAAACTGGCGGGAAGAATCATCAGCAAAAGGCCGATTAATGCAAATCGACTGCAACGGAAGAGAGCCATCGTTTCTCCTTAGACATTCCTCGTGATCGTCCGCATGAATTCAGCGCATTCGCTGACGATCGTCGCAAATTGAATTTCCGACTGCTATGCGTAAAAACGAACTCTATATCGGTTAGTTGCGGCCGCGACCGTTGCAGTAGCTCACGAATTTTTTTTTCATCGTGCAGATGCAGGCAACCAAAATTTCAGCGTGTGCGATAGCATGAATTTCGCAGGTCCACGGGGGATTGATTTGGAAGCGCAGTCTGAATCAGGCGCGAAAACACGAAACGCAGCCATGACTGCGGCCCCGAGCCGTCAGGACATCGCCGCCCACGCACCTCCGGGCGGCTCGCAACGGGCGCTTTTTGTTTTCCTGGGAGCAATTGCGCTCCTGTATGCGTGTGTCTCCGGCCTGCGCACGGTCTCCGACTACGACCTGGGCTGGCAACTGGCCAGCGGCCGCTGGATGGCGCAGCATCATCGCATCTTCTCCACCGATGTTTTCTCCTACACCGCTTATGGGCAGCCTTGGATCTATCCCATCGGCGGTGGACTGATTTTTTACGCGGCGTATGTGCTCGGCGGATACGCATGGCTCTCCTGGATTGGCGCGATGGCCTGCGCGAGCACGGTTGCGCTATTGCTGCGACGCGGATCGCTGGCCACTGCAATCCTCGCAATCATCGCCGTGCCGCTCATCGCCTACCGCAGCGTTCCGCGGGCAGACGTGTTCACGCTGGTTGTGTTCGCGGCTTTCCTGTCGATCTTGTGGGAGAACTTTCAAACCGGCCGCGCACGCCTTTGGTTGTTGCCGTTGCTGATGATCGCCTGGGTGAATCTGCATCTTGGCTTCGTCGCCGGCCTGGGCCTGGTCTTTGCCTTCGCAGGCTTCGACTTGCTCGAAATGCTCTTTGGCGAGGCTCGCCGGCAGAAGGCCATCCAGCGATTGAAGCACGAGCTTCCCTGGTTCGTAGCGACGGCGGCCGCAAGCATTGTTAATCCGTGGGGCTGGGGACTTTACACGGCGCTGGTGCGACAGAACCAGGCCATGGCGCAGCATGCTCGCTTCCTGACCGAATGGTTTCCGCTTCCCATGACCTGGGCGGCCAGCGCCAGTTCATTATCGCTTCGCGATCCCGACGGCACGGTTTATCTGGTGTTGGCGATCGCCGCGGTCGCGGCGATAACGGCCATTCTGCAGCGACAACCGGGCGCCGCACTCCTGCTGGCCGGAGCCGGTTACGAGAGCATCCACCACATACGCATGGAGGCGCTGACGGCCTGCGTCGTGGTGCTGGTCGGAGGCTCGGTATTGCACGCTGCCGCCAGCTACTTGGCGCAACCGATTGCAAGCACCCGGGGGCGGCAGGCGTTAACGTTTTCGTTGGCCGGGCTCTTCGTGCTGCTGGGCTGTATCCGCATGTTCGATGTTGTGAGCAACCGTGTGTATCTCCTCCGCGATCACGTAGCCACGTTTGGCACGGGCATTGGATGGTGGTATCCGGAACGGGCAGCGAAATTCATCGAAGAAGCGAATCTTCCAGGCGAAATTATCAACACGTACGACGAGGGCGGCTTCATCGTTTGGGAGCTGGGCGAACACCATCGTGATTACATCGACGGCCGCGCCATTCCGTTTGGGACAAGCATCTTCGAAAACCAGCTTCGCCTGATGCAGGCGTCGCCGGATTCAGCCGAATGGCAGCGCGTCGCAGACCGGTACGGAATCAATACCTTCATACTGTCGCTGGAACGCCGGCAGAAGTTGCCACTCTCCAGGCTGAAGGATTTCTGTGCCAGTCAGAACTGGCGTCCGGTTTATCTGGACGAGGTTGCCGCAGTCTTTGTGCGACGCACGCCTGCGACCGAGGACTTGATCCGGCGCTCGCAACTGGATTGCGCCACGGCGGCTCTGCCGGTGCAACCGTTACCCGCTTCCGCCGCGCTTGCCTTTGACCGCTGGACCAATGCCGCTGCGGTTTTAGCGGCGTTGAACCGAAACAGCGAGGCGCTCGCAGCCAGCGAACGCGCTCTTGCGATCTTCCCCGACAGCAGCTATGTCCACTGGCTGCGCGGCAACATTTTCTACGCCATGTGGCGCAACCTGGATGCCGAGCAGGAGTATCTGAAGGCGGTTGCGCTCGATCCCAGCGAAGATACATGGCTGGCTCTGGGAGCGTTGTATCACCGCCAGGGGCGCATGCCGGAAGCGACCCGTGCGGTGCAGCGGGCAACGCGCTTGTCGCTCCAGCCCGATGCGGCCGATATTCGCCTGGCCTACTACTATCTGAACGTGATGCAGCCGCAGCAGGCGTTGGCTGCCCTCGACCAGGCTTCCCGCGAGGCTCCAGCCGTGGCCCTCGCTGAGACGGGGCCGGACTCTTTGCGCTTCCAAATAGCCCGGGCGCGCTCTGATGCCTGGCGCATGTCCGGCGACACTGCACGCGCCCTCGCCGCCGGTGAAGAAGCGGTACAACTCTCGCCTGACGATCCGGCAGCCTGGTCAAACCTGGCTCACCTTTACGAACGGGCCGGACGAACCGCTGACCAGCAGCGGGCCGAGCAACAGGCTGCCCGGTTGGGAGCCAGCGCCACAACCGACTCGGCCAGACCTTAGTGCAAGCGCTTCTCTGGTCAATGGCATCCAAGGTGCAACTCCGCCAGGCCGCAGTTTACTTCGCCTGCCATAGCGCACTAGACTGACTCAGCGTTCTTGTTTGACGCGCCTATGGCTGCCACCGTTTTTCGCCGGTCGCATCAACTGAATACTGTGGAGATTCTTGACCTCAGGCATTTCTCGTCCAGCGACCTCCGCCCCTTGCTCGATCAGGAGGTCGAGACGTGGGGCAACATGCTTTGCTGGGACTATCGGAATTCCGCGGACATGATCCTGCGTTACGTGGATGCCAAAATCCTTCCCGGCTACGCGGCCGTCGAACGCGGCAACGTTGTGGGATATTCGTTCTTTGTCTATGAAGGCAGCAAGGGCGTAGTAGGCGATCTGTTTGTCTCCCCGCGTCGCGTGGATACCCATCGGGTGGAAGCGCAGATGGCGGAGCACGTCATCGAGACCCTACAGCAGTCACCCGGAATTCATCGGGTTGAAGCACAGTTATTGACGCATCAGACGGGCGAGCTGACCACCTGCTTTCTCTCGTCAGGATTTCAACGTCATCGCCGCCTGTTCCTGAACCTGGAACTGCAAGGTAATCACGCGCCGGTTATTCCTCCGGCGCGGTTACACGCTGACATTCAGGTCCGGCGCTGGAGCGAACAGGACTACCAGCCGGCCGCCGGGGTCATCACGGCAGCCTACCGCGGTCACATCGATTCAGAAATCAACGATCAGTATCGGACGCACGCCGGCTCCATTCGCTTCCTCAACAACATTGTGCGCTTCCCGGGCTGCGGAGTGTTCGACACCGAGGCGTCCTTCTCGGCGGTTCACCGTCCCACCAACTCACTGGTGGGGGTAATCCTGTGTTCGCGCGTCAAGGGCGATGTCGGCCATGTCACCCAGGTTTGCCTGCTGCCCGAGTACCGCCGCATGGGCATCGGTGAGAACCTTATCGCCTGCACTGCGAATTCGCTGCGCCATCGGCATTTCCGGGCGCTCACGCTCACCGTAACCGAGATGAACGAGCGCGCCGTCAGTCTCTACAAGCGGTTGGGATTCAACGAAACCAGCATCTTCGATGCGTTCGTCTGGGAAGGTTAACGCGGTATTGTCTCCGCTGCCGGCTCCCACACTGGGGTACGGGGCTCGCGGTGCGGGCGGCTTCCAAGCTTATGAGCAAGAAGCAACCGTTAGTCCTACCCAGTGGGACTAAGCTGCGATCAGGGTCCCGGCAACTGATTCTGATCATCCGCGTTTGCGAACCGTAGCCGTCTTTTTGCTGGCGCGCTTGGTCTTCGCAGGCGCGGGAGTGGAAGTCTTCTCCGGCTGGCGGGCTTTGGCAGCCGATTTGGCTGCTACGCCAGTTCCTGACTCCTGCAGCGCAGCCAGCGGCGGCATCTTCTGCTTCAACTGCAACACCGGTTCGAACAGGTCGCCATATTTCTTGGCGCGGGCCAGCACTTCGTCGGAATCGAAGACCAGCAGGTTGGGATCGCCCTTCTTCAGACAACTTTCCACTTCAGCCCACTTCACCGGCGTTGAGGCAGTGGGGCGTTCCTTCGCGCGCAGCGAGTAAACGCACACGGTTGTTTTGTGATCGTCGTTCTGGCTCCAGTCGACGAGGACCTTTCCTGTGCGCAGCGCCTTCTTCATGTCGGAGACGACGAGCTCCGGATGCTGCCGTTCCAACAGGCGCGCTACCTCGTGAGCGAATGGCTTGGTGTCATCGTAGGTGACAGCGGTATTCAACGGGACATAAATCTGTAGTCCTTTCGATCCCGAGGTCTTGGCGCAGCTTTGCAGGCCCAGCTTGCTGAAGATATCGCGCACCCACAGGCCCACCTGACAACATTGCACGATGTTGGCCGGTGCTCCGGGATCGAGGTCGAAGACCAGGAACGACGGTTGCAGCACATTCTTTCCGAGAGCAAGGCTGGTGTGCAGTTCGAGGTCGGCAAGATTTCCCGCCCACACCAGGGTCGCCAAATCCTCGATGAGACAGTAATCCATCCAGCGATTGTTGCCTTCGCTCCAAACCCGCGCGGTCTTTACCCAGTCGGGGCGATGGCTGGGACAATTCTTCTCATAGAAAAACATGCCGCCGACACCGTTCGGGTAGCGTTTCATGGTCAGCGGGCGACCGCGCAGGTGTGGCAGTAAAACCGGCGCGATGCGTACGTAGTAGTCGATGACCTGCCCCTTGGTAAAACGGGCCTCGGGGTACAGTATTTTGTCGAGATTCGACAGCTTCAGGTGTCGGCCTTCGATATCGACGGTAGTCTCTTTGGGCATCGGCTCCTCGCTTGCGTTTAAGAATGATGCAGTCCGAAGCGGCAAGTATGCAAGGTGGCCGGCCGCCAACTTTGTGCTGGGGCCAGCGGCATTGCCGGTATAAGCTGGTCGTCAACCTTAGAGCTACCCAGGACCATGGCCACCTCGCATCCTTCCAATCCTATCGTGACCTCGTCAGCGGGCGCTGGACCGCCGTCCTCGAAAACCGGAGCAGCGCTGCTTCCGCTCTACATTGTGGTCTTTGTCGGCTTTGTCGGCTACAGCCTGATGATCACCGTGTTCACGCCCATGCTGATGCGTGGCGATAGCCCGATGATCGCCGCTGGCGATCCGATGGCGAAGCGCACCATGTTGCTGGGACTTCTGCTCTGCCTGTATCCCCTGGGGCAGTTCCTGGGCTCCCCGGTGATGGGCTCGCTTTCTGATCGTTACGGCCGTAAGCCGGTGCTGCTGATCTCACTGACGATTACCACATTGTGTTACGCCGTGATTGCAACGTCGCTCAGCATCGGCAGCTTCGCGTTGCTGGCGGCAGCCTCGTTCATCGCCGGATTGGCCGAGGCAAACATCGTAACCGCGCAAAGCGCTATTGCCGACGTCTCCACTCCCGATCAGCGCAACCGGCTTTTCGGATACATTTACATGAGCGTCAGTTCAGCCTACATTGTGGGACCCCTGGTCGGCGGCAAGCTGGCCGACCCGGCGATCGTGCCCTGGTTTAACTATGCCACGCCTTTCTGGGGGGCGTTCTTCCTGCTCGTGCTGATCACGGTCGCGACCACAGGTTTCTTTCGTGAGACCCACCCTGCCGGCCAGCGGAGGCCGCAGCCTCTGTTGCAGGCCTTCACCAACCTGACCGGAGTGTTTACCAATCGCAAGCTTCGCGGCCTGTACTGGTTCAACTTCCTGTTTACCTCGCCATCTTCGGCTTTTTCCGTTGCTATCCGATGTACCTGGTCGACGAATATCACCTTGGAGTTTCGCGCGTTTCGGAGTTCGTCGCCTGGGTGGGCGTGCCCATCGTCATCGCAAATCTTTGGCTGACAAGTTTTCTGTCGAAGCGCTTTGCCACCAGGACGCTCACGGTATGGTCGGGCGTGCTGACCGGCGTGCTGATGATCGTGGTTGTGATTCCGCATCCCATCAACGCTTTGTGGCTCACGCTATTCCTCACATCGGCGGCCCTGGCGCTGTGCCTGCCCTCCTGTGCCACCTTGCTTTCGCTGGCCGCCGACAACCATGAGCAAGGCCGCGTGATGGGCAATAACCAGGCGCTCCAAGTGGGAGCAGAGGCTTTGTCAGGAGTGATTGGCGGCCTGCTGGCGGCGATTGTGGTGAAGTTATCGCTCATCGTGTTAGGTGCAGTGGCGATTCTGGCTGCGATTTTGCTTATGCTCAAAAACCAAACTCCCGCCGCCGATAACGATTTTTGTAATCCAGCAACAACGCCAAAGCCAGGTCGCGCCATCCAACGTTAGGCCGTGGCGACTGAGAAGGAATTACCGGTCAGTACCTCCGTGCCTCCGGATTTTCCCCCGGAGCAGCGCGCATTGTTCTGCGAAGTCCTCAAGCACCTGAACCAGGCCGGCATCCAATACGTGGTGTCAGGCGCCTTCGCGCTGCAGCAGCACACCGGCATCTGGCGTAACACCAAAGATCTCGATCTGTTTCTGACTAGCGAAGTGGTGCCGGAAGCACTGCGTCATTTGCAGGAGCAGGGATTCGAAACCGAAGTACGCGATCCGGTTTGGCTGGCCAAGGCACATCGAGACGGATACTTCGTGGACTTGATCACGGGAATGAGCAATGCGGTGATCACGGTGGATCAGTCGTGGATCGATCGCAGCTCCCCCTGCGTGGTACTTGGCGTGAACACGCGGGTGCTGGCCGCGGAGGAGTTGATCGCGTCCAAACTGTTCGTGAATTTCCGCGAGCGCTTCGATGGCGCCGACGTCGTCCACATCATTTACGGCACTCGCGGCAAGATCGATTGGGGCAGATTGTTGCAGCTAGTGGGTGAGCATTGGGAACTTGTGCTGTGGGAGCTGATGCTCTTTCGCTATGTTTATCCGGCGAAGCAGGACTTTGTCCCACGCCGCATCTGGGATGAACTATTATCGCGTTTCCGGGGCCGGCTCGATGCCCCGTCGTCCAAGCTGCCCTTCCGCGGAAGCCTGATCGATGAAAAAATGTTTTCCATCGACATGAAGGAATGGGGCATGGAGAACCTTCTGCAGGAGCAGCGCGAAAGCCGCGAGCCTGTGATCGAAGAGCCCGTAGTCGGGCCACTGGTCAAGACAGAGGATTGATGCGAATTGCCGCCGTTGCTGATCTTCATTTCAGCCCACAGGTACACGACAAAGTTCGCGACTACATGAATCGTGTGCGCGATGAGGCGGACGTGTTGGTGCTGGGCGGCGACCTGACGAACTTTGGACGCCCGGAAGAGATGGATTCGCTGCTGAACGTGATCGTCCGCCTGCGCATTCCGACGATCTCGGTGCTGGGCAATCACGATTACGAGAGCGGGCGCGCTGCAGAGCTCATGAAGATGATGACCGACGCGGGCGTGAAAGTTCTGGATGGCACCGCTTATGAACGCGATGGCGTCGGCTTTGCCGGAACCAAGGGATTTCCCGGCGGCTTCGGACGCGGCGCTCTCACTGCATTTGGTGAGCCCGAGGTCAAGGCCTTCGTGCAGGCAGCCATTGACGAATCGCTAAAGCTCGAACGGGCTCTGTCGCAATTGCGAACCGAGAAGCGGGTTGTCGTGCTGCATTACGCCCCAATCGGCGACACGGTAAAGGGCGAGCCGCTGGAGATCTATCCCTACCTGGGCAGCTCGCGTCTGGCGGAGGTGGTCGACCGGCACGGCGCCGATCTGGTGCTGCACGGACACGCCCACGCCGGCAGTCCCGACGGGAAGACCACCGCGGGAACCCCTGTTCACAACGTCGCCATGGCGATCAATCAGGCGCGCAACGGCGGCGGGGTGTACCGGATATTTGAGGTGTAAAGGATCGGAACTGCTACCTGAATCGAGCAAGCAATCGATTGTAGTCTTCGTGAGATCCTATCCAGAACCAATGAAAATCATTCTCTTCCCGTAACGCAATCGCTCTGTAGGAACGCCCGACATCAACAGTCCACACCTGTCCCTTTTGCTGAAGGCCGAGCGAAAGATGAAAAGGCTTGTGCGAGAAGAGTTCAAACTTTTTGTCGGCGAGAGTGAGGATATGTTCCGGAAGTTTGTTGTAGCACTTCCAGAACTCGGGTAAGGCGAACGATCGAAAGCTCACAGACTTCGGCCGCTGGAGAACGGCTTGGATTTTCCGTCTCGAAGTTGCTGGCGGACATTTCCCACAATCTCATCGCCCGCACCCCCGGCAGAAAAGTCCTTTTCCATCTCGGCGTCCCACGCGGCCATGTCGCGGCGGGCCAACCAAGCGGCCAATTGGGTCTGCTCATCCGCGGGAAGGCTCTCGATAGCTTGCTGTATCTCGGGAAGAGTCATAGTGTTAATTCTAGCTCCAAAACATTAGGCGAACTCAGCTATATTTCGCTGCCAGGCGAAGGCCGAAAAGTCTCGCCGACCTCATTGCGATATACTTTTTTGGTCTACCAGATAAGCTTTCCGAGCAGTAGTTGCCAGCCTGCTCTCATTCAGGAAGGAGTTGTTTTTTCATGTCATCCACAGCCGTATCCTCAGCCATTTCCTACGCGCGCGAAAATCAGAAGCGCTTCCTCGACGAACTGAAAGACCTGCTGCGCATTCCTAGCGTCAGCACCACCGAAGAGCACAAGGGCGATGTGCAGAAGGCTGCCGAGATGGTTGCGGCCGACCTGAAGCGCATCGGGTTCGAGAATGTCGAGATCATTCCGACCAGCGGCCATCCCCTGGTTTACGGCGATTGGCTGCATGCTGCCGGCAAGCCCACCGCGCTTTGCTATGCGCACTTCGACGTGCAGCCGGCCGAGCCTCTGGATGAGTGGCATACTCCGCCGTGGGAGCCGACTGAGCGCAACAACAATATCTATGCGCGCGGCGCCGTCGACGACAAAGGTCAGTTGTGGATGCAGGTGAAGGCGTACGAGTCGCTCTTTAAGGCCGGTGGCGGCAAGCTGCCCATCAACGTGCGCGTGCTGTTTGAAGGCGAAGAGGAAGTTGGTGGCGAGGCCATTGAGGAATATGTAAAGAAGAATGCTAAGAACGGAAAGCTGAAGGCCGACTTCGCGTTGGTCACCGACACTGAGTTGTTCGCACCGGATCTTCCGACGTTGTGTGTTGGATTGCGCGGACTGGTCTATACCGAGCTTGAAGTGCAGGGTCCGAAGACGGATCTACACTCGGGCGTTTACGGTGGCGCTGCGCCGAACGCGATTTTCGCGCTCGTCGAGATGATCAGCAAGTTGAAGGACGAACATGGCAAGGTACTGATTCCCGGCTTCTACGACGACGTGCAGAAGCCGACGGACGACGAGTTGAAGGCCTGGGAGAGCCTGCCGTTCGACGAGGAGGAGTATCGCAAGGCCGAGGTTGGATCGCATGTGTTGACGGGCGAGCCGGGCTACTCGGTGCTGTATCGCACCTGGGCGCGTCCGACGCTGGAGGTGCATGGCATCCTCGGTGGCTTCCAGGCTCCGGGCGCGAAGACGGTCATCCCGGCGCGCGCTTCGGCGAAGGTGTCGATGCGGCTGGTGCCGAACCAGGATGCGGATGACATCTTCAAGAAGTACAGCGACTTCATCGCGAAAATCACGCCCAAGGGCATCAAGGTCAACATCAAGATCCACAGCAAAGGTCCGGCCTGCGTGGTGAACACCGACAATCCGTACGCGCGCGCGGCGGTTGAAGCCATGCACGAGATCTTCAAGAAAGACACGGTGTATATCCGCTCGGGTGGCTCGATTCCAATCGTGACCCAGTTCGACAAGGACCTGGGGATCCCGAGCATCATGATGGGCATGGGCCTGCCGGACGATAACCTGCATGCGCCGAATGAGAAATTCCACATCCCGAATTTCTATCGCGGGATCGAATCGATTATTCGCTTCTTCCAGATTTTGGGAGACGGCAAAAACTAGAGATCAGGGGATAGGGGTTAGGGATCAGTAAGAACAAGAGGGTGCCCCGTTCTAGCCCTGACTTTGGGCTAGGGCGGGGATTTTGCTGTCATCATCAGCTGTGCATCTCGCGCTCAGACGATTTCCCCAAACACCAGGACGTATCCATTCGGATCCATGACCTCGAATTCGGTATCGCCATAGGGACGTTTCGTCAGATCGCTCCTAAGCGGAATCTTTGCTCGCACCTCGTCGCAAAAATCGAATAACCTCTGCATCCGGATGTAAGCGTCCCAGACACCGCCGGACGGTGTAATCTCAGGCTTACGGTACCCTTCCTGACGTAGCAGCATGATCTCAACGCCATCGCGTTGCAGGCTGGCATAGACGAATGGCGGCGTCTTTGGAAAGAAGCCGGCCGTGAATCCGAGGTTACCCTCGTACCATTGCGCGGTCATCGCTACATCGTTGACCAGGAACGTAGGGGCCGAAGAAACAAGTTTTGCCATGCAGCACCTTCCATGGGTTGGCTTTCGCAGAGCCGGTGGTAATGTCATAGACACCAGATTCGTGAAGCCAGCGAAATTGTATGTCAGTTATCGCCATTGGCGACCTACACGGGAACCTGAACGCGCTTGACGACCTGCTGAAGCAGGTTCTACCCGAGCTGCGCCCGGGAGACACGCTCGTCTTTCTGGGCGACTATATCGATCGCGGTCCTGACTCAAAAGGTTGCATTGAGCGCATTCTTCAACTCCAGCGCTCGAGTCCTTTCCCGGTTGTAACGCTGATGGGGAATCACGAGCAGTGGATGCTGCGCTCGTTCAGCGACTCCACTCGACACTCGTGGCTGATTGCCATGGGTGCGCTTGAAACCGTCAAGAGTTATTCAGAGCAGGTCGCTGTCCGGTTCCAACAGGCTCTCGATGAACACGGCGCGAGGCTCTTCACTCTTCGTATTCCTCTGCCTTACCGTGAATTCTTCGCAGCCATGCCGCCCGGGCATCTCGAATTCTTCCAGCAATTGCAGCTGTATTATCGCGATGCGGGAGTGATATGCGTTCACGCCGGTGTCGCGCTGGAAGGCAAGGTTGATCCACCGGACGCCGACATTTTCGTTTGGGGACCGCCCGGCTTTCCCGAAGAGTATTCCGGAACGGATGGGGTCATCTACGGGCATTGGAACAATGCGGGGGTGGGGGAGGATGACTGGGTGCAGCCTTGCATCTTACCGAATCGCACGTACGGCATCGACACGATCTCGCAAGGAGTGTTGACGGCAGTGCGGCTTCCCGACGGCAGGATCTTTCAGAGTGCGAAGGATGCGGCTGCCTGAATGGTGCTCTCTGCCGGCCAGAAACGAAGCCTTCATCCTGATGGCGGGGAGGAGATGCTACGAAGAAACGTTTGAGCTACCTCCGCGGCATCCTTTTTTTCGCCATCGACGGCGTAGTTCATCGCGCGCATCTGGTCGGCGCTGATGCGGCCTGCCAGCATCTGAAAAGCATTCTGCGCGTTCGGGCACTTCTGGAACAGCGCGGGATTGACGATGGGTACGGCATCGTAGGGTGGAAAGTAGTGTTTGTCGTCTTCGAGGACAACCAAGCCAAGCGCCTTGATCAGGCCATCGGTGTTGCTGCCGGCAACGATATCGACGGAATTATTCTCCAGCGCCCGATAAAGCAAACCGAGGTCCATCACGCGTGGCGCATCCGCAAAGCTTAAGCCGTAGGTTTTAACCAGCCCCTTGTATCCGTCCTGCCGCTCGATAAATTCATAGCCAACACCAAGTCTTAATTTCGGTGCGAAGGGCGCCAGCTGCGAGAGCCTAGTCACCCCTAAGCGCCGCGACTCATCCCCGCGCATCACCATGGCAAAGCTGTTGTTGAATCCAAGTGGCGGCATCACGTCGAGATTGAAGCGCTGTTTGTAGTCGCGTTTGACCTGTTCGTACACAGCTTGCGAGTCGCCCGACGCCGGCTGCTTCAGGATCGCTGCCAGAGCGGTGCCCGTGTATTCGACATAGGTATCGATGCGGCCGGCAAGGATGGCTTGCTGGCAGATGTATGTGCCCGCGAGGTAAAAGCGGCCGTCGGCCGGCATGCGGCAGGCGCTCTCCAGCGATTGTTTGAGAATCTCGCCCAGGATGAGCTGCTCGGTGAAATTCTTCGAGCCCACACTCAGCTCGCTTGTGTGCGAGACACAGCCGCTACATGCCATGAGTGTCAGAGCGGAGAGGAAGGTTCGGCGATCCATAGCCGGCTAGCTTCGGCGACGCATCAGCAGCTTCTCGACGCCGCTGAGCGAGAGGTCGGCAGCCAGCGCCATCAAAGCCGCGGGAATCGCGCCCGCGAGAATGACGCCATTGTCGACCATGGCGATACCGCGAAAGATGAATTCGCCGAGGCCACCTGCGCCGATCGCCGCGGCAATTGTCGCAACGCCGATGGTGATGACCATTGCTACGCGGATGCCGGAGAGCATGACGGGCAGCGCCAGCGGCAATTCAACATGCCAGAGCAGCTGACCCGAGGTCAGTCCCATGGCGATTGCAGCCTCTCGCACCGGAGGACTGATGCCTGCGATCCCGACGTAGGTGTTGCGAACGATAGGCAACAGCGCGTAGAGGGCCAGCGCCACGATCGCCAGTCGATCGGCGCGCGCACCTAACCAGGGCAGCGGCAGCAGCAGTCCGAACAGCGCGAGACTGGGGATGGTCTGGACGACGTTCGTGCTGCCCAGCACAATCGCCTTCCATCTCGGCTGTCGTGTCAACAAAATGCCTAGCGGTACGCCGATCGCGAGCGCCAGCAGCATGGAGACGCCGACCAGCCAGAGATGCTCGGCGGTAAGCGTGGCGACTTCGCGTGGATGTTTGAGGATAAAGTTCATGGGAGCTTGAAACTGCCCGCGCTAGGCCATTCCGCTGCCGGCGAAAAGCAGATCCCTCGCTGCGCTCGTGATGACAACTCGATATGCGGTTGAGTTCGGTTGCAGTTCACTCCAGTTTCTCTTTACTTCAACTACCAGCCTTTGCCGGAAATAGTTGTTGCCCCTCGCGAAAGACATCGACGTAAGCCTTCGCCACCTGGTCCTCAGCGCGCAGGAACTCCTCCGCACAGTACACCCCGAGCAGCGTTCCATTTTCCAGCAGCGCGATGCGATCGCCGAGCATCAGGGCTTCGCCGATATCATGGGTCACGAAGACGATGGTCTTGCCCAGCTTTTCCTGTAAATCCTTGAACTCGCGTCGCAGCTCCGCGCGGGTGATGGGATCGAGCGCGCCGAAGGGTTCGTCCATCAGCAGCATGGGTGGCTCGGCAGCCAGTGCGCGTGCAATTCCGACGCGCTGCCGTTGGCCGCCGGAAAGCTCGTGCGGGTAGCGTTGCGCGAACTCCGCGACCGGTAATCCTACAAGCGACAATACTTCATCCACGCGGGCGGAGATCTTTTTCGGATCCCAATGCTCCAGCCTGGGTACGAGTGAGACGTTCTCGCGGACCGTGTAGTGAGGGAAGAGTCCTACATCCTGAATGGCATAGCCAATGCTGCGGCGCAGCTTTGTCGCTTCCCATTGCGTCACAGGTTTGCCTTCGACGCGCACTTCACCGGAAGTTGCGGTCAGCAGCCGATTGATCAGCTTGAGGGAAGTGGTCTTGCCGGAGCCGCTGCGGCCAAGCAGCATGAGCGTCTCGCCCTTGCGCACGCTGAGGTTGATTGCGGACAGGAGTTGCCTGCCGTCGGGAAGGCGCAAGCCGGCATGGTCGAACTCGATTACAGGTTGAGCAGCATCGGGCATGGGTTAGCGCTACAAAATGCCGCACCAGCGTATCAGAGTCACAACGGCCAGGACGTCTGCCGCAAAATTGAAAAGCCGGAGACGCGTGTAAGCGCTCCGGCAAAATTCTGTTTTCGCGGTTAGCGGGACTACTAACGACCCCAGCCGCCGCCGCCACCGCCGCCGCCTGAGCGACCACGGCCACCACCACCGCCGCCACGTCCGCCGCCGCCGCCGCCGCCAAAGCCGCCGCGGCCACCACCGCCGCCGCCGCCGCGCGGACGATCGGCCTTCGGCCGGGCTTCGTTCACGGTTAGGTTACGGCCTCCAAGGTTGGTGCCGTTGAGCGCGTCCATGGCCTTGCTGGCCGCGTCATCATCGGTCATTTCGACGAACGCAAATCCGCGGGGCTGTCCCGTGTCGCGATCGGTAACGATGCTGACCCGTTCGACTGGGCCGTACGCTTCAAACATCGAGCGAACCTGGTCTTCAGTCGCATCGAAGCTTAAGTTCCCCACATAGATATTCTTCATGACTTCCTCGCTTTTCAGTTGAGCGTTCCGCCAAAAGCCCCATTCGGCAGACGCTTGTTGGGGTTTCACGACTAAAGACTCAGCGAACCACTGTGTTCAAAAAGACGAGGGCGACATGCGCCGCCCCCTTCTCCGAATTGCTTTTTAGAGAACCTGAACGTTCTCAGCCTGCCAGCCCTTCGCCCCGCGCTTCACGTCGAAGCTCACAGCCTGACCTTCCTGCAACGAACGGAAGCCGTTCGACTGAATGGCCGTGAAATGGACGAAAACATCTTCGCCGTTCTGACGTGAAATGAAGCCAAATCCTTTGGCATCGTTAAACCACTTTACTGTTCCTTGTTCCATCTGTTTCTTACATCCTTGATGTTGATATTGCGTTTGGTGAATCGGAAGGTTACAGGCAGGAATCGCTCAGACAAAGGAGGGATGGCTGCTAGACGCGCCGTTCGAACATACGCAGCTATATTATACAACAACCCTGGTTCTTAACCGAAAACGCGCCCCCGAAACAACAAACAGGATCACTCCGCCCCACCTCTAAACGCCTCTAACCTGATTCGCCTGATGGTGCAGGGACGCTACCCACCTTGGAGGCAGAAGGGTCTTGGAGCCCCCGGCACGACCGGTGACAAGCGCTACCAAGTCTTGAATTGCCTTGACATTGGCTTGTTGGAACCTCAATACTTTCCCCATCTACCAGCACAGTGGACCCTGCGCCATTGCATCTGGCTACCCGTCGAACTGTCCGCGTTGCTCGCAAGCCGAAGCTTCCGTGTGACCGAATCCCAAACCTGGCGCAGAGAGAGGCAAAGATGCGACTCAAAACGAGCTTCGTCGTTACGGCGCTAGTTTCAATTTTAACTCTACTGGGAGCCACTTCAGCTGCCCAGCAAATCAGGTTTCCCGATTTCTCGGCCCTGACCAACCTGCAATTAAACGGGAACACCCATCAGGCCACGTGGCAGGGCAATCGCGTGTTGCGACTCACGGACGGACCGCTGATCCCGAATTCTCACAACCCTCAGCAATCCAGTTCGTACTTCAACATCAAGCAGCCGCTCACCTCCGGCTTCACCTCCTGGTTTGAGTTTCAGGTCCATACTCCGGCAGTGTGCTGCAATCCCGGTGATGGAGTGGCCTTCATCATTCAGAATTCCACCGCCACCGACCCCACCTATGGCGCCCGGGGAGCAGGTTTGACCGCGGTCGGCGCATCGAACGGAGGCATGGGATACGCCGGCATCAACAACAATCTGGCCATCGAGTTCGATACCCAGGCCAATCCCTGGGACCCCAACGGCAATCACGTTTCGATCCAGAGTTGCGGCCCCCTGACCAACACTCCGGTTCACTTGCCAGGCGTCTACACCATCGGCCAGAACAACGACGTGACCAGCTGCCTGTTGTCGCAGAACGCGATCAACACCACCGTTCCGCTGCTGGGCGATAACTGTTCCAGCGGACGCTGTCAGGATGGCGCCCTGCACCAGGTGGTGGTCGAGTACACGCCGCCCGCAGTCGGCCAGACTCTGGGAACCTTGCAGGTGTGGCTCGATCCCACGTTTATCCCGGGCACCCACACGCCGATGCCCAATTCGCCGCCGATTATCAACGTTCCGTACAACGTCACGTTCTCGGCTTCCAATCCCACCGGCCTGAATCTGGATAACGGCGCGGCCTGGGTTGGCTTCACCGGGTCGCAGCCTGTCGCCTCGACCGCGCAGGACATTCTGGCGTGGGAATTCACGCCGCACACGCCGCTGACGATTATCCAGACCATTCCGCCGGGCGGCACAGAAGCCGACTACATTTTCGGTGGCTATGAGTTGGCCGTGACCTATCCCAACGGCTTCCAGAATCCCAATGGGATCCAGATGTCGGTGCTGTCGACGCCGACGAACCGGAACACCTTCTACACTCAGCGCCTGCTGGGAACGCAGTTCTCAAATGAGACCTGCGCCGTGAACCTCGAGACCGGCGGTAATTGCGTCGTGTATAGCGTCACCTGCCTGACGGCAGGAGGACAGCCGGTCCAGTGCCCGTCGGAACCTGATCCGACCATCGCCATGTGTACGCAGTTCTATACTTCGGATCCAATTAACGCGAACAACGCCGACTACCTGAAGGCCGACCCGATCGGATCGAATAACTGGATCAGCATCTTCACCGGTTTTCAGCAAAACCTGATCGACCCGATCGTTTCGGGCCGCGGAACCAACTTCTCGGATCTGGTTGCCACCTTCCGCAGAAATGGCGCTGGCATGGCCATTGAGGGCGGAGGTCTGGAGGCGGCGATACCAAGAACTCCGAGCGCGCCAACCGGCGGGATTTGTCCGCCAGTTCAGTAAGAATTTCGGTTGAGCCTACCGCTTTGCGGGCGTGCGTTAGTGGGACCGGTGCCCCAGGTTAGCGTTCTCGGACGCTAACCTGGGCACCTACAACCACGGCAGCCAAACCATGGCGAACCTGAGTCACTGCCCCCTTCATCCGCGCGAACGATCCACCAGCCATTCTTTCTTCCGCCGATCCTCTTCCTCTTTGCCAATTTCAGCCATGTTGATGTTTAGGTATTGCCGCGGTTGCAACGCCGCGTAACGGGGGAAACCATTTCTCCTATCCATGAAGAATTATGTAGTCGCCTGAACTGCATCAGCTAAGTCCAATTCCAGCCAAAACATCTTCGGGAAATTGGCTTGTCCTAAAAGCGCTTTTCTGTGCCGGATTTCGCTTGAATAAGCGATGACGGTGCGACCGCGCGCCCCCGCAGCCATCGAAACTAGAGTGCCGAAAAATAGCGCGGCCAGGCACGAAAATATGGAGGGCCGAGAATGAGACATTCAGACGCTGTAACGACACTGTTGAAGCATGAAATGGTGCAGGTCAATCCCGGTCTGCGCCTGCACTACGTTACAGCGGGCGATGGAAACCAAATTATCGTTCTGTTGCATGGGTTCCCGCAGACTTGGTGGGAGTGGCGTCATGTCATACCGATCCTGGCCGATGCAGGCTTCCGCGTTATTGCTCCTGACTATCGAGGTGCCGGCAGCTCCTCTCGCCCAAGCGGAGGCTACGATAAACGCACTTTGGCCGACGACATCCACTCGCTGCTGCATGAGCATCTCAAAATCGAGCAAAAGGTCATCCTGGTCGGCCACGACATCGGCCTCATGGTTGCCTATGCCTACGCCGAAAGCTACCGGGACGCGGTGTCTCACCTCGTTGTCATGGACGCTCCCTTACCAGGCACAACCTTGTTCGACAGTATTCGCTCCGACCCTCGTCTTTGGCACTTCGCTTTTCATGGTGCTCGCGATATCCCAGAAATGCTGGTTGCAGGCCGGGAACGCCAGTACCTTCAGGCATTTTTCAACGCCCGCATTTTTGATCCCTCGGCGTTGAGTGAAGATGACCTCGACCTCTACACCTCTGCATATAGCGCGCCCGGGGCAATGCGCGCTGGCTTCGAGGTATACCGGGCGTTTGATCAAGATGTGCAGGACAATCGCGACGCCCTCAAGCGGAACGGAAAACTCACAATTCCGGTTCTGGCTGTATTCGGTTCGATCAGCAATACCGGGCCCCGAGTCGAGGAGATGATGCGGGAAGTGGCAAGCAACGTCACAGGTCTTGGGGTTCCAGATGCTGCGCACTGGATTGCAGAAGAAAATCCAGACGCATTCACCGCCGGCTTGTTGCGGTTCCTGACAAGTGCCGAAACAAAATGATTCGAGTTACTCACACGCGCGCGGGAGAGATCGGCTCCATGGCGACAGTGGCTGTCACTCCCAAAATCAGAAAAGCAGGTGAGCGCTGGTTCCTCGGGGCGCTGGGGACTGGTTTCTCGTCCCTCGCACTAAGCGCCGCCCTGATAGCCCTTGGCGGCCTGGCGGTAGACATCCTTCAGGTCGGAGCGGTCGAGCACGCGCGAGGCGCCGTCTTCCTTGCTGATCGCTTCCAGGATATTCACGGCTTGACGGTAATGCTGAATGGCTTCAGCCTTCTTGCCCTGGTGTGACAGCGCGCTGCCCAACAGGTACTGCGCGCGTGCCTGTTCTACGCGAAGTCCCAGTTTTTCTGCGCGGCCCACAGCGTTGTCCAGTTCTTCGCGAGCCGCGTCAGCCTGTCCGATGGCCAGCAAAGCTTCGCCTAAGTAAATCGAAGCCCGCACCGAATCAGCCTTCAAACCCATCGTATCGGTGTCCTGCCGGAGCTTCTTAAGGACAGGCACAGCCGCCTGGGGCTTACCCTGCACGACATCGAGCTTCGCCAGGTCCAGTTTGGCCAGCACGACCTGCTCGCGGGCGTTGGCCTTGGTCGCCACCTGCACAGCTTTCTCGTATTGCTGGCGCGCATTCGCGTAATCGCCAGTGTAAAAATAATTGTCGCCGAGGAAGTTCAGCGTTTCCGCGGTGATCGAATCGTTTTTCGCAGTCGGCGCGAGCTTTAATGCATCTTCCAGGCTCTTGCGGCCTTCGTCTTCGCGGCCCACAGCCGACATCGTATGCCCGTAGCCGGCAAGCGCGGCCATCGTCAGGTAAGGACGGTCGGCGAACTGCTGGTAGATCTTCACCGCTTCCTGCTGCGCCTTGAGCGCGGCAGAATAATTTCCCTGCGCGGCAAACAGCGCGCCCATATCACCCGACTCCAGCGCCACTCCCGCTTTGTCACCGCTGGCGCGGCGGGCTTCCAGCGCTTTCATGTATTGCGACAAGGCCGTCTCATATTGCCCCAGTTGGACGTTGGTCTGCGCCAGGTCATGCAGGGCCTCGCTCCCGTCGTCGTTCATGTGGGTGTGAATGTCGTAAGCCTGCTGGAAGTAGGTCAGCGCATCCTGGAACTCGCCCTTGTTAAAGTGGGCGGTGCCGATATTCAGAAGCAGCACAGCCTGTGTAGGCTGATCGGCGGTGTCGCGCGCGATCTGCAGCGCTTCATTGATGTACGTCAGGGCCTTGTCATTCTCACCGCGATCCAGGTAAAAGGAGCCGACGCTGGCCAGGTTCTGGGTCAGCCCGTTCTTGTCTCCGATGGCGCGGTTGACCTTGATGGCTTCTTCATAGCTGGCGATGGCGGCCTTCGCATCGCCCATGTCGGTCTGCACCTGGGCGATCTGTCCCAAACTGCCGGCGATGCCGCGTTGGTCCCCAATCTTCCGCCGGATCTCAAGCGCCTGGTTGTAATTACGCAGGGCATCATCCAGCTTGTTCAGGCGCTGGTAGGCGACGCCCAGCAAATGTAAAACCGCGCCCTTTTGCTGCTGGTTATCGAACTGGATCGCCAGGCTCAGCGCTTTGTTCAACGGGTCGAGGGCCGCCTGCGCATCGCCGCTGCGGATATCGACGCGTCCGCTGGCCATTAGCGCGGCAACGTAGTTCGGGTCGGAGGCCAGGAGTTTGCTGAGATACTTCTTCGCCTGGTCATAATTGCCGGTGGCTTCGTACAGGTTCACCAGTGCAAACTGCACGTCGCTGTCGTCGGCATTGACCTTCAGCAGCTGTTCGTACGCGGCGATGGCCTTGGTGTTGTCATGCGTCAGGCTGGCATGATTTGCCTGGATGAGGAAACGGTCCTGCGCGGGAAGATTGTCGCTCAGCTCGACGGCCCGGCGCGACGCCTGATCGGCCTTATCGTCGTAGCCCATCGCGGCGTAGGTCTGCGCCAGCGTGGAGTACGCCATGGCAAAGTTCGGATCCTGGCTGGTGGCCTCTTCTAATTTCGTCACCGCTTGCGCATATTGCCCGGCTCGCGCCAGCTGCGTGCCTTCGTCATAGGCCTTCAGTGCTGGAACCGATTTTGTAGTTACATGCTGCGAATGCGCCTGCAGCTCCTTCAAAATCGATGGGGTCGAAGCCAGCTTCTCGCGCATGTCGCCGGCCAGCTTCTCCAGCGAGCCCAGCAACTCGTTGTCACTGGCGACGTCGGTGCTGAGCGCGACTTCCTGATCGTTCTTGAAATCATGCACGGTCACGCTGATGCGCGTCTGCGCGCCGAACTTTTCATACTTGCCGGAGACAATGGTGTCGGCGTGCGTGAACTCCGCGATACGCCGCAGGGTGGAAACATCGAGCGGCGACTCGGGCGAGACCCCAAGATCATGCAGCACCTGCTGCAGACGGTCGGGCGAGACCATGCGCAGATGGGCGGAGTGACCGATATCGGAGTTCAATGCGTCGGCAATCACCGATCCCATCGAGTTCAGGCTTGCGTCCCCGGTGGCGTTGTAGAAAGGAACAATGGCGAGTGATGTGACCGCGCCCTGCACTGCGCCGGAATCGCCGTCCGGGCTATGGGTGCGGTAGCGGATACCGAGAACTGCTCCCACCGCCAGCACCAGCGCAACCGCGCTAAGGGCCACCCACTTCATGGGGAACTTGCCGGCTGCAGGCGACACAACCCCGGTCCTGGCACTGCTCAATACCGGATAGGGACGGCTGCCGCGCGACTTCTTGCCCTGCCAGATCTCCAGCTCGTCGATCAACTCCTGCACCGAACCAAAACGATCTTCCGGATTGCGTTCCAGACATTTCGCGACGACTGCACTCAGCGTGGGCGGGATGGACTTGTCGACTTCAACCAGCGGGATGGCGCGTTCCTGCGTGCGCTTCACCAGGCTGGCGATGGCGCTCTCGGCATGGAAGGGCATGAAGCCGGTGAGCAACTCGTAAAAAATAAGGCCCACCGCGAACTGATCGGAGCGGGCGTCCAACTCCTTGCCCATCGCCTGCTCGGGCGACATGTACTCCATGGTGCCGACCATCATGCCGGTCTGGGTCATGCCATCGCCTTGCAGGGTGCGGGCCAGACCAAAGTCCATGATCACCACGCGGCCCGACTGGTCGCGCATGATGTTGCTCGGCTTCAGATCGCGATGGATGACCCCTTCCGCGTGCGCTGCCTGCAGGCCGGCGCAGGCTTGCAGCATGATGTCGACGCCTTCTTCCGGGGCGAGCTTGCCCTTGCCCAGCAGAATCGTGCGTAAGTCCTCACCCTCGATGAACTCCATGGTGATGAACTTCACGCCGTCGGCTTCGTTCAGGTCGTAGATGCGGATGATGTTCCGGTGCGTGACCTGGCGAGCCAGCACCAGTTCCTGCTTGAAGCGGGCCAGTATGGCGGGATTGCCGGCGAGGTCCGGGCGAATGACCTTCAGCCCGACCACGCGCTCCACTTCCATGTCGCGCGCTTTGTAGACCGCGCCCATGCCGCCCATGCCGAGCATCTTGTGGATCTCGTAGCGGGCGCCAATCACGTCGCCTTCGTGGAAGATGGTCGCGCCAATATGGGTGAAAATCGGATTCAGCACCGAGCCCGAGCTTCCGGGACGCGAGGTCGTGCCACCGATCATGGTGACGGCGTCGGAAGGATTGCTTTCGGGAAGCGAGGAGGACGGCGAGAAACTACCTGCTCCATCCACGGCTGAATCGGAGGGTAGCTTGATGCCAGGATGCGTCGGGCCATCTGAATTCAGGGCAGGTTGCGGCATTGGGGCGGAGCTTTCCCCGGTAGAGACAGCAGTACCCTCAGGCGCGCGCCGCGCTGCTCCTTGTTGATCCCCAGCCACTAGGCCTACCTTCCCCTATGAAACCAGTCTTGGGAGAGGCTTTAAACCAAAGCCATTCTGTTCACAAAGTATAACCCGAAACCGCTGTTTTCGCTTGAATTTCGCGTTCCAAGTGCCGAATCGAGCACTGAAACAAAAGAGCCGGCACCCTTTCGGATTCCGGCTCGAAAAGCACCCGAATTACTTCGAGTACACGGTTAGTCGCGGATTCGGATCCGGCGTTCCATCGGACTGCTGCCCAACGTTCAAGCCGACCAGGCCGCCTTTGATGCCGGTCGTGCCTACGCCTGCTCCGATGACATAGACAATCTCGACGTCGGAGGTGCCTTTACCGGGGCCGGTAATCACAAATCGGCCCAGGGCTGTATCGAAGGCATCACAGCTCGGGAAAGTCGCGCCGCAGTTATAGCCGCCGGTGAAGAATGCCTGGTTGACAAGACCAAACGGTCCACTCGCATCGTATTTTTGATTCCAGGTGTCACCGGGAGGAGTGATGGAGACGTCCAGCTCGTTGGTCACACTGGGCAGTACCGGGGTAATCGTGTTCGCCAGGTACGAGCCAAGAATTGACCCAACAGTGAAGCCCTTCGCCGGCACCGATTGCGATTGGAATGATCCGGACGTCACTGCCGGGCTAGTATCCACAACAAATGCCTGGTCCACTGACACCAGATACCACACCTGCCCCGGAGCTCCTGCAGGTAAAGTTACCGTAACGCGTCCGCAGGCCTGCTGAATTGATCCACAGCTCGCATCCACGTTGTAGGTAGCGCTGGTGTACTGGACGGCAGTCACGACTCCGCCATCACTCTCGTCGGTGTAGTACCCGCTAATCCCGTCCGTGCGCGCGATATTTCCAGCCCCGTCGAAGGTCACCACGCCGACCGCAGCAGAGGGAACCAGAGATCCGTTGCTGGTAGCCAATCCGTTCAGTTGGATCAGGGCCTGGCTAGTCAGCGATGCATTGCTGAATGAACCAAGAGTGCCCGCAACTTGCTGCTGCTGAACGTCCACCAGCGTGGAATAAGTCGGGGCGTCAATATCGATCGCTACCAGCTCCGTGGATGAAACCACGTAGTAGACATAATTGAATGTGGCGGCAGACTGCGTCGTCAAGCTGTAGGTTCCGCGTCCGCTGGCAGGGTCGGCCTGGAGCAGCGAGCCGCCTCTGATGGCCGCAGTCGACGCGGTTCCGTTGTCGTTCGTGTCTTCTTCGCCGCCGTTCACTGGCTGCGAACCATTGGCGGAGTTCCCCAATGCAAACATGCCGGCAGCCGCGTAACGTGAGCCGCCCGAGTCATTGCCAAACAAACCGAAGGAATAATTGGTGAGCAGGCCGCTGACGGTGGTCGCCGATTGAGCCTTCAATACGCCGGAACCGTAAGCCGGCGTCGCATCGGAGGTGTTGTTCAGGATGACTTTGGTGTCTCCGTGGGTGGAGACAATCATGCCGAAGTTGTAGGTCTGCTGATTATCTCCGCGCTTGAAGGTCAGGGTGCCGAAGTTGGTGCCTGACGCGATCATGTAGCTGCCGGTAACCGCTACATTGCTGCCTGCGGTACCACCCGGCCCGATCTGGTCGAGGAATCCCGCGATTGTCCCCTGCCCATTTTTATTAACATCGCCGGCCGTCAGTTGGCCTACATCGTAGAACGGCTGATTGTTGTCGAATCCGTTGAAGTACAGGACGTACGGCCCTTGCAGCCGGCCGACCACGGTGATCGTGAATATCGCGCTCGCGACTTCATTGGCGGCATCATTCACCTGGACGGCGAAACTGTACACGCCGGCTGTAGTTGGGGTGCCGGAGATGGTGGCGACGTTCGGAGCGCCATTCTGTCCCGGGGTCGTGACTAATGTCAGACCGTCCGGCAAGGCGCTCGCATCGGTGACCGTGTAGGTGTAGGGCTGGAGACCGTTGCTGGCAGTGATGGTGGCGTTATAGATTCCGCCCACCAGTCCGCTGGGCAGCGACGTTGCGGTCAGGGTGAGCACCTGATTGACGGTGATGGATGCGCTCAGCGAATTGACGGCCGCCACCGGGGTCTGCGAATCAACCACTTTTGCCGTGAAGCTGAACTTGCCCAGCGTCGTGGGAGTACCGCTGATCACTCCGTCCGTGTTGAGACTCAACCCAGGGGGCAGCTGGCCGGAAGTGATCGTCCAAGTGTAAGGTTTTATGCCGCCGGAGGCAACCAGCAGGAACTTGTAGGAGATACCAATGACTGCATTATTAACGGTAAATTGAGCGATATTGAGCGCCGAGGGGCCGTTCTGCGGAATGCCCCCCGCACAACCCGCCATAATTGCGCATGCCAGCAATCCCACCGCGAGCGACAGGAAAGGTTTAAGCCCTTTCATGGATCTCCTTATCAATCTGAACAAGCTGGTTTTGAAACGCCTTCGGGGGATCGGCTGGCCGGACGTAATGGGGCCTGCGAGGAAATAGAGTTCTCAGAGGACCACGAACCTGGAGCAGCCGCAAAGTGCGTATAGGGTAGCAGAGTAACTGAACTATAAGTAAATGCAAGCTCTTTTTTGAATGAGGCGGCGTTCCGGCCGGGTTTCGGGAATCGAGTTCCTCTTCTGGACCTGGTCGCAACCGGGCCAGCAGCTCTGCTATCCTCAACGGTTCCCGGAGGCCTTTGTGAACCTCAGACTGTTACTGATTTCCGGCATTCTTCTCCCTGTCTCCGTCTTCGCCCAGCAGGCAGCAAATCCTGGCGTGGCTGCTCCGCCGACGCAGATGTATGTTGAGCCCACGATGGCGTACACCCCCAGCCTGGACGTCCCCTCGATGGACCGGTCCGCCGACCCGTGCACCAACTTCTACCAGTATTCCTGCGGCGGCTGGGAGAAGAACAATCCCATACCTCCCGACCAAACCTCGTGGAGCGTCTACGGCAAGCTGTATGAGGACAATCTGAAATATCTGCGCAGCATTCTCGAGCAGGCCTCCGTCGCCCGGGACCGCGATGAGGTTACGCAGAAAATCGGCGACTACTACGCGGCGTGCATGGATGAGGCTGCGGTTGAGAAGCTGGGCGCCAAGCCCATCGAGCCTGCGCTGGCAGAGATCGCAGGCGTAAAAAACATTCACGACATGGCGGCACTGACGGGCAAGCTTCACATCGCGGGCGAAGCGATGCTGTTCGGGAGCGGTTCGCAGCAGGATCCGGACAACTCCGACGCGATGATCGTAGTGGTCGCGCAGGGCGGCCTGGGACTTCCTGATCGCGATTACTACACCAAGGACGATCCCAAGTCGAAAGAGATCCGCCAACGTTATGTGCAGCACGTCCAGAAGGTGTTTGAGATGATCGGCGATCCGCCCGAGGTGGCGAAGAAAGAGGCCGTCACCGTGATGCGGATCGAGACCGATATGGCCAAGGCATCGCTGACGCGGGTCGACCAGCGGGACCCCTACAAGGTTACGCACAAGATGAAGGTCGCGGACCTGCAAGCTTTGGCGCCGCGGTTTGATTGGGCGGGATATTTTTCGGCCAGCCAGGTTCCCGAATTCACGATCCTGAACGTCGAAGCGCCGGAGTTTTTCAAGGAGATCAATCGCCAGCTGGCTTCGGTCTCGCTGGCTGAGTGGAAGAGCTACTACCGATTTCACGTGGCAAATTCCGAGGCGCCCTATCTCTCCTCGGCATACGTCACCGAAAATTTCGATTTTTATCGCAAATACTTACACGGAGCCAAAGAGTTGCAGCCACGCTGGAAGCGTTGCGTGGAATACGTGGATGACCAGTTGGGCGAAGCGTTGGGACAAGCCTATGTTCGCAAGACTTTTCCGCCGGAGCTGAAGCAGTCGACGCTGGAGATGACTCGCCAGATCGAGGACGCGATGGCGATGCGCATTCAGCAATTGGACTGGATGAGCCCGCAGACCAAGCAGCAGGCGCTCAACAAGCTGCACTCCATCCGCAATAAAGTCGGCTATCCGGACAAGTGGCGAGATTACAGCTCGGTGAAGATCGTTTCTGATGATTTCTATGGCAACGCCGAAAGGGCCGAGGAATTCGAGAATCATCGCGACTTCAACAAAATTACCAAGCCCGTAGACCGCAGCGAGTGGGGCATGACTCCTCCGACGGTGAATGCCTATTACGATCCACCGATGAATGACATAAACTTTCCGGCCGGCGTGCTGCAGCCCCCGCTGTACGATGCCAAGATGGACGACGCTCCCAACTACGGCGATACCGGCTCGACCATTGGCCATGAGTTGACCCACGGCTTCGACGATGAAGGCCGCCAGTATGACGCCAAGGGAAACTTGAAAGACTGGTGGACGACCCAGGACGCGGCGCAGTTCGTTAAGCACGCCGATTGCGTGGTCGATCAGTATGCGAAGTACGTGGTGGTTGACGACATCCACATCAACTCGAAGCTGACCGAAGGCGAAGATGTCGCCGATCTGGGCGGCACGATTCTCGCCTACGTTGCCTGGAAGGGCGACGAGAAGGGCAAGCAGTTGTCGAATGCCGATGGCTTGACTCCCGATCAGCGCTTCTTTGTGGGCTTTGCGCAGTGGGCTTGCGAAAACGATCGTCCCGAGGACGAGCGGGCTCGTTCCATCACCGATCCGCATTCGCCGCCGAAGTACCGCGTCAACGGTGTGGTGGTGAACATGCCGGAATTCGGTCAGGCCTTCGGCTGCAAGCCGGGTTCGGCCATGGTGAAACCGGCGGACAAA
Source organism: uncultured Acidobacteriaceae bacterium (assembly GCA_963698845.1). Taxonomy (GTDB): domain Bacteria; phylum Acidobacteriota; class Terriglobia; order Terriglobales; family Acidobacteriaceae; genus Bog-257. The sequence continues at coordinate 190,435 of CAVOSH010000001.1, read as the reverse complement.
GTTTGTAAGGTTTGGTGAGGGCAGGGGAGAGGTTCAGTTCGGCACCGGCGGCCCGCGTGAGTAAGGAACCCACGCGGCGAAGCTGGCCGGTCCGAACCAAGGCTTCGCAGTGAATCCGGCAGCGCCGGCATCGACTGCGGCCTTGCGACGGAGGCTTCGCTCTATGTGTTGGCCGTGGGTCCAATCGACGAAACTTCCGTCCCGCAATGCGGGACGACGCAGCTTAGCCCAGGACGAAGTCCTGGATGACGTACCCAAGAAGGACCGAGTCCCGTAGGGACGACAGAAGCTTTGCCCAAGCGCGAGTCCGCTTCACGCGCTCTCCTTCAGCAGCAACTGCTCAGCCGGGGAGAACACATAGGCGCGGATCATGGTCGTACTCAGCAGCGAGGTCAGCCCCGATGAGGCCAGGATCATCGCGATCACCACGAACTGATAGATCGAGGCGTACAGCGGATCGACGCCTGCGATCAGCATGCCGGTCATCAGCCCGGGAATCCAAACGATGCCCAGCGAGCGCAGGTTGTCGATGGCCGGGATGAGAGATGAGTGGATGCTAGCCTCCGTGTAGCTGGCGATCGTCTTCTCAGGCGCGGCGCCGAGCGCCAGTGCGGTCTCGATCTCACCGGAATGCGCCAGCACCTCAGAGCGGAAGCGGTTGAGCGCCAGCCCGTTGGTGTTCATCGCGTTGGCGATGATCATGCTTCCCACCGGAATTAGCGAAGTGACGGCAGTGTCGATCACGCCCGCCCAGGTCATTATGGCGGTGACCAGGCCCGCGCCGGCGGCGATGGAATACGTCGAAACCTTCTGCGCGCCAGGCACATTCTTCGCGCGCTTGGCGGAGATTGATCCGGCGGCGAGGATCATGCCCGCCAACAGGAAGACACTGGACCAGCGCGGCGCTTTGAGCAGCAGCACCAGCAGCGATCCCATGATGACGATCTGCACGATGCCGCGCAGCAGCGCGATGGCGGCATCGCTTTCGAGATGAATGTTGCGGCGGCGCGCGAGGAATACGACCAGCAGCGCCAGCACAGCCGCGATGGCCGCCTGCGCCAGGCCCAGCGACACTTGCGAATGGAAGAGCGATTTAAGCACTCAGCACCTCCTCCGGACTTCCGATCCGAACCAACCGGCCTGCCTCGATGAACGCCACGCGATGACAGAGACGGCGCGCCTGATCGCGGTCGTGGCTTACCAGCACGAAGGTCAGGGAATTTTCGCTGACGAGCTTGCGGATGAGTTCCTCGACGCCGATCTTGGCCTGATCGTCGAGCGCCGAGGTGGGTTCATCGAGCAAGAGGATCTCGGGACGGTTTGCGAGCGAGCGTGCCAGCGAAACTCGTTGCTGTTCGCCGCCGGAAAGATTGGCGACGTTTCGCGCAGCAAAGCCGGGTAGACCCACCCGCTCCAGCAGACTGGCGACTTCGCTGTCCGGCAGAGTCTCTCGGAGCTGTGCCGGGCCGAAGCGCAGGTTCGAAGCGACGTCGCCGGGAAAGAGAAACGGCCGCTGCGTGACCATGCCTACGCGCTGCCGCAGGGTTGGCGGAGGAATCTCGCGGTAATCCTGATCGCCCAGGAAGACGGTGCCGCTGGTGGGCTCATCAAGACGGTTAAGCAGTCGCAGGAACGAGCTTTTACCCGATCCGCTGGCGCCTACTACGCCCAGCAGCTCGCAGTGCTGCACGTCAAGCGAGATGTCATTGACGATCCAGGTTTCGCCGACGAGACGGCCGAGATGCTCCGTCCGCAGCACCACCGGAGCGGCAGCGGCGTTCATCGGTCCAGGTGTCCGTAGTAGATCTTGGTGTCGTATTCCAGCACGACGCGGTCATCGCTGGCGTGTTCCGAGAACAACTGCGGCAGCGCGCGCATCATCGCTTCGTGTTTCTCGCCGGACTTTGGAATGTAAGACGAGGAGAGCAGCCGGCCACGCAGTCCATTGAAGTCGAGCCGCTGTTCATTGTGCTGCTTGATCCGCACCGCTTCGTTGGGCGCGAAGAAGCGCTGTAGCGCCTCGTAGCTGGCGAGATATTTGTGCGTGACCTGCTCATAATCGACCGCATGCTGCCGCAGGAATGCCTCGTATGCACGCAGAAAAGGGGTGGATTCGATGTCGCGGTCGTGCCATACCAGTACGGTCCAGCCACCCGGCCTGAGGATGCGCGCGAATTCCACCCGCGCCTCCGGTGGCCGGAACCAATGAAAGGCCTGCCCGGCGATGACGAAATCGACGCTTGCCTCCGTCAGTGTGGTATGTTCCGCGCTGCCATCGACGGCGGTGAAATTTGGATATTTGGCGAGATACTTTTCGCCTGCAACGCGCATCTCGCGATTAGGCTCAATCCCAATCACCCGGTTTCCGTTGTCCAGAAATATCTCGGCCAGCATTCCTGGACCGCAACCGACGTCGGCGATCAGATGCTGCGCTGTCAGCCCACAGGCTTGCCGAATGGCATGTACCACATCGTGGGAGTAGTGAGGACGATACTTGGCGTAGTCTTCTGCCCGGTCGGAGAAGCGCGCGAGAGGGTCGCGGGAAGGTTCAGTCATGCCGCTACAAATGATATCGTAATTGCCAAATGTCATCCGGCAGCAAAGCCAAGCAACCGCTGGCGCTGGCGGTAGCCAATGCCATCCGCAGTGTTCCGCGGGGACGAGTCAGTACGTATGGCGCGATCGCCGCGGCGGCCGGCTATCCCCGCTGCTCCCGCCATGTGGCCCGCGTGTTGAAGCAGGTTCCCGGATTGCCCTGGCAGCGGATCCTGGGATCGGGTGGGCGCATCTCCCTCACCAGGGAAGCGGGACTGGAACAGCGCTTTCTGCTGGAGGGGGAAGGTGTCCGGTTCAAGGGCAGGCGCGTGGACTTGTCCGCGTTTGAACACCGGTTTGCCTCGAAAAAAGCGGCAAAGCCGGCCTCGAAGAAGCGGATTAAGGCTTCAGGAAGTCTCTTGCGGCGAAAGTTGTAGAAAACCGTCCCACCTGTCTGGCTCCCGGCTGGTGGCACGCGTAGAATAGAGCTAAATCAAGATTATGTTTTGGTTGTATCAAATTCGTTCACTTGCCGTCATCATAACTCTCCTTTTTGCGGGATCGCTATTTGCCCAGCATTATCAGGAGCGCGATCACACCGTCTTCCATCGTCCTGCACCTGCCGGCACTTCACAGAAGCGGCAGCCCTCGCAGCCCGGGGCAACCACTCTGCCGCATAGAGCCGGGTCAGCGACAACGACGGCGCGGGCGCGCCAGGCCTCTCAGTCGGCGGCTGAGTCCCACAGTTCTTCCAGCCTCTCACAAAGCCATTAGCCAAGGATCTCTGTCGAGTGAGGGGTATCCCACTCTGTGGGATACCGGCAACTCAGCTTAGGAGACCGAGATTTTGCTGAAAATCGCCTGCCCTTTCGGGGAAATTTGGTCTTCCCAGTTTGTAACCTTCGTGTAACATAGAGAAACTTGCGCTCGTGAAACAGCGCTTTTCTATGGTCAGGCGTTCCCTGGACGATCCATCTTTAGTGCTGAACCGCGAAGCCTCGTGGCTGGCGTTCAATCGCCGTGTCCTCGAGGAAGCGGAGAACCCGCGCAATCCCCTTCTGGAGCGGGTGAAGTTCCTTGCCATCACCGCTCGCAACCTGGATGAGTTCTTCGAGATCCGCGTTGGCGGCCTGATGCAGCGCATTGAAGACGGCCAGACCGATGCCGGGCCGGACGGACGCACGCCTGCGCAGGAAGCGCAACTGGTTGCACCGCTCACCCACGAATTCATGGGGGATCAGTATCGCTGCTGGAATCAATCGTTGCGGCCGGCACTGGCGGACGAGGGAATCCGCGTCGTCGGCATGAAAGACCTCACGCCCGAGCAACGATCGTTCGTTGCAGAATACTGCGATCGAGAGCTGGATCCGCTGCTCACGCCGGTCACGGTCGATCCTTCGCATCCATTTCCCCGGGTGCTGAATAAAGCGTTGTGCCAGGCCCTGCTGCTGCGCCGCCGCCGTCGAGCTTCGTCGACGTACATGGGCGTGGTCACGGTGCCGCGGGTTCTGCCGCGATTGATCAAGCTGCCTCGCCGCAATGGCACCGAGGATTACATTTTTCTCGCTGACCTGGTGGCGTCGCACACTGTGGACATGTATCGCGGCTACGAGATCATCTCGGAAGCGGCATTTCGCCTCACCCGAAACAGCAATCTCTATCTGCAGGAAGAGGAGTCGCGCAATCTGCTGGAGTCGGTCCGCACGGAATTACACAACCGCCGTAAAGGCGATGCAGTGCGGCTGGAGATCGAGGCCGACGCCAACCCCGAGATGATCGAGCGGCTGCGCGGCTACTTCGATTTGGAAGACTGGCAGATTTACCGCACCAACGGCCCGGTAAACCTTTCCCGGCTTTTTCATTTCTACGAGGAGACGGACCGGCCCGACCTGAAATTCAAGCCGTTTGTGGCGCGCGAGCTGCAGCTGAATCGCAAGTCGCAGGACATCTTCGAGGAGATCCGGCATCGCGATATCCTGCTGCACCACCCGTACGACTCGTATGACTCGGTAGTGAATTTCATACGCACGGCGGCCGAAGATCCCGACGTGTTATCGATTAAACAGACGCTGTACCGCACCAGCGAGAACTCCCCCATTGTCAGAGCTCTTATCGACGCTGCGGCGAACAAGGAAGTGACGGTGGTGGTGGAGGTGAAGGCGCGCTTTGACGAAGCCAGCAACATCCGCTGGGCGCGCTCCCTCGAAGATGCCGGGGTGCAGGTGTTTCACGGACTGGTGGGATTGAAGACACACTGCAAGCTGGCGCTGATGGTGCGCAAGGATCCTGACGGGGACACGCGGCTTTATAGCCATCTCGGCACCGGGAACTACAACTCAATCACGGCGCAGTATTACACCGACCTTAGCCTGCTCACTGCCGATCCGGAGATCACGTCGTCAGTGCACAGCATTTTCAACTTCCTGACGGCTTATGCGGAGCGGCCCAGCTATGACCCACTTTTGGTCGCACCCATCAATCTGGCGGAGCGCAGCATTAATCTGATCGCTCGCGAGGCGGACCATGCCCGGCACGGGCGGCCGGCGCGCATCATCGCCAAGATGAACTCGCTGCTGGATCGCAACATCGTGCGCGAGTTGTACCGCGCTTCGCAGGCAGGAGTACAGATCGATCTGATCGTACGCGGAATCTGCGGTCTGCGGCCGGGAGTGCGTGGCATCAGCGACCGAATCACGGTGCGCAGCATCGTCGGGCGATTCCTGGAACATAGCCGCATCTTCTACTTCGCCAATGGCGGAGAAGAAGAAATTTACGCGGGCAGCGCCGACTGGATGCCGCGCAATCTGCTGGAACGCGTAGAGGTACTGTTTCCCATCAAGGACGTGATGCTGAAGCAGAGAATTCGGGGTGAGATTCTGGAAGCCTACTTGGCGGACAATGTCCAGGCTCGCATTCTGCAACCCGATGGCAAGTACGTGTATGCCGATGCCCAGCGATCGCGCGGAGTATACTTCAACGCGCAGGAGTTCCTGATCTCGCTGTCGGAAGGTAAGGTCACTTTGGACTCCATTCCGCAGTTGCCGGCGGCGCGCCGGCGTGCGGTTCGCAAAACGGTCAGGGCCAGATAGTCGTCATGCAAATCTTCTTCTTGCGTCATGCCAACGCCGGTGAGCCGAAGCTGAATCCCGTCAAAGACGAGAAACGTGCACTGGACAAGCTGGGAATTGAGCAGTCCCACGATGTGGGACGTGCTTTAGCGGCCATGAATATTACGGTGGATGCCATCGTCTCCAGCCCGCTGCGGCGTGCTACCCAGACCGCTGCTGTGGTGGCCAACGAGATCGATTACGAGGATAAGGTGATCACGGACAATGCGCTCCGTCCCGGCGCCACCTACGAGCAGTTTCAGGACTTGCTGCGTCGCTACAGCAAAAAAGACGCGATCATGGTTGTTGGCCATAATCCCACAATGACGGAGTTCCTGAATAAGCTGATCGGCGCTGCGCCGTACTCTGTCGAAGTGAAAAAAGGTTCGATTGCGCGAGTGGAAAAAGAAGGCCGCAGAGCCGCTGTGCTGAAGTGGTGTATGCCCCCGAAGGCTGTACGATCGATTCAGCAGGCCTCGGCCAGCAGTTCGCGTCCGAAGGCCGTCTCGAAGTAATTTCGCTCCTGTTCGACCGCCCATAATTCAAGGTCAATTCCTTCCGGCGCTTTAGGCTTGAGCATGAGGCGCACGCGTCCGTCCTGGTGAATGCGAACTTTCAGCTGGGAGATGGCGGCGCGACGGCCCTGGTCGAGCGCCCGCGCCAGGCGCAGAAGCGCGATGGCTTTGGTCACGTGAATCTGCTCGACTCCCGGCAGCACGCGCATGACCTGATTGCTGGGCGAGGGCAGCGATTTGCCGACGAACCGCGCGATGGCCGCGATGATGCGGCGCTGCAGCGGCGTGTATCCGAAGATCTCGGAGTTGGAAATGACGTAGTAGGTGTGGCGACGCCGTCCCGAGCGATTGATGTACGCACCAACTTCGTGCAGCATGGCTGCGGCCTCCAGCCAGTCGGCATATTCCGGAGGCAGCTGATGGACGGTTTGCAGACGGCGAAATAATTCCAGCGACAGGTCGCGAATGCGCTGCGCGAATGGCAGGTCAGCGCCGTAGTGTTTTGCGGCCGCGAGCAGCGCGTCGTGCCGCTCTGACTCGACCTGCTCCTTCATGGCGGTGCTGGCGTTGTAGTCGGCCATCATCTGGGCCAGCAGACCGTCGCGCAGCCCGAGCGGAAGGTAACGGAAGCTGCGCAGCTTGCACAACTGCATCAGCTCGGCGAAGACCATGGCTCCGGCGATGATGATCTCGGCGCGCCGCGGGCCGATGCCGCGCAGCGAGCGCCGCTGTGCCAGATTGCGACGGCTGAGCTCGTCGAGCAGCGAGGCTACCGCCGTTCGCGGCACGGTGTGCGGCTTGCTCTCGTCGTAGCCGCGTACTTTCGAGGCGTAAAGGCCGGAGAGCGCAGCGGGCGTGCCTGAAGTGGCGATGACCACCTGCAGCCTGGCGTCGATGATCCGCTTCTTGATGCGCGAGACTTCACGCTGGATGACCGAGCGCATCTGCTGCAACTCGGCGCGCTTCGGCGGGTCGGTTTGCAGAAATGTCTGGGTCAGGCGAACCGCGCCGATCGGCAGGCTAACCATGTCGACGATGTGACCGGAGACGGAAAGTGTCAGCTCGCAACTGCCGCCGCCGAGGTCAATCAGAAGCGTGCGGCTCTTGGATATGCGGGCGTTCGCCAGAACACCGAGATGAATCAGGCGGCCTTCTTCCAGGCCGGAGATGACCTCGACCTTCCATCCCGTGGCAGTTCGCACCCAATCGAGGAAAGCGCGGCTGTTGCCGGCGTCACGCAAAGCACTGGTGGCCACGACACGCACGCGATCGACTGCATTTGCCTGGACAGAACGATGAAAGCGCCGCAGCACGCGCATGGTGAGCGCCATGGCCTGCGGATCCAGCGCGCCATTGGCGAATACGCTCTCGCCCAGGCGCGTGACTTCGCGGTCTTCCTGCAGGGTGACGAGCCGGCCACGGACTACCTTTGCGATTTTCAGCCGGACTGAGTTGGACCCGATATCGATCGCGGCAAATGTAGGCATGCGAAAGGCGAAACAAAAAGTATCGACGAGTGCAGAAGCGATTACAAGGGCATTGCGGACTGCTGGCGAATTCAACGGAGATTCACGCTGTCTTCATACGTTTGTAACCCGATCGTAGGCTGTCGAGCGTCACGGTTCTGCAAGTTTGAACTGCTATATTCGGAAGATGTTGTCTACCGCGGACAACGCGCGTGCGAACAGGCCCAATGAGACCGCAGATGATGTACGGGCCGATCGCGCCTCGCTGTGGTTGTGGGCAATCATCATCGCGAGCGTGGTGCTGCGTTTGCTGGCGCTGGCCTACAAGAGCTTCTGGATCGATGAGATCGCCAGCGTGGCGATTGCCCGCCGGGGGTCGCAAGTCTTCTGGCATTTCCTCTGGCACGACGAAGGCAACATGGGGGCATACTACGTGCTGTTGCGGCCATGGTTGTATTTCGGCTACGGCGAAGGCACGGTGCGGCTGCTGTCGGTGATTCCCGGAGTGATTTCGATTCCGGTGATGTACGTTCTTGGCCGCAGGCTGTTCGAGCCGCGAACGGCGCTGGTCGCGACATTGTTGCTGGCGCTGAATGCTTGCGCGATTTTCGTTTCGCAGGAGGCGCGGGCCTACAGCTTTGTCGTGCTTGCGGTACTGCTCTCGACCTATCTTTTCGTGCGGCTGATCGAGTCTCCGAGCTATAGCGCGGCGTGCGCGTATGCGGTCGTCGCCGGGCTGAGCTGCTACTTCCATTATTTCTGCGTGCTGGTCCCGGCGGCGCAGTATGTATCGGTGATGGGCTTGCCTGCCGAGCGCCGCTCATGGAGACCATTGATGCTGGCGGCTGCGATCATCGCGTTTATGGCCGCCCCCATTCTGTGGCTGATTCACGCGCAGGACACGGGACATATTTCCTGGGTGCAGCCGCCGTCGTGGCTGGAGCTGTATCATCTGGGCGCATATCTTGCGGCGGCCAGCGGTAAGGTGGTGGGGGCGGTGCTGCTGGCGCTGAACCTGGTGCTGGCCGGATTCTTCCTGAAAGGCTTCCGAACCGCCTGGCGCGATATTGACGAGCGCTGGCGCTGGCTGCTGGTTGCGAGCCTGGTGGCGACCCCGATGGTCATTACCCTGCTAGCCTCGATCATCCGTCCGGCTTTTTACCATCGCTTCCTGGTTATCTGTCTGCCTGGCTGGGTACTGATGACGGCGCTGGGGGCTGAGCAAATCCGTCATCGGCATTGGCGAGTGGCAGCGATTACCGGCATCTGCGGACTGTCGCTGGCGAGTACGGTGATTCTCTATCACCGAGTGACTGAGGAGTGGCGATTTGTGGTGAAGGATCTGATCGCCAACGCCAAGCCGGAGGATCGCGTGTTGTACTACCAGTCGGTGGGCGAATTTGCCGGAGAGAATTACCGCGACTGGCTGCCGGGAGGAAGCGCTCCGCGGCCGCAACCGTTTTCGCTGAATCCTGCTTCGAAAGATTGGGAGCGGGAGGTCGATGACGCTCCACGGGTGTGGCTGGTAGTCTATCGGGCAAAACCGCACAATGCCGAGCTGGACAAGATTCAACGAGAACTAAACCAGCACGATCTCTCGCTTAAGAGGGTCAGCTCGTATCCTGGCGTGACGCTGATGGAATATGTGAGGAGGTGAGGGGCGTCCTCTGCGATCGGCGGAAACCTTATTAGAAGTCAGGTGGCGGCAAGCTCGGCAAGAGTAAGATTAATAGTAGAGAGCCGAGCGAATCGCGCGTTGATTTGTGCTCTCGGAAACCGGAACAGGTATGAGAGAGTTCCTGACAATTGCGGTGTTCGTGATTGCGTATTTCGTTTTGACGCAGTGGCTGCTGCCCAAGCTGGGCGTCCCGACTTGAAGGACGACTCCCCGCTCCGGGTCCCGGCGTGATGTTCAGCAATGTGATAGCAGCGATTTCAAGAAAAGCGAGCGACCACTGGACGGCAAATGAATGATCGCGTTTTCAAACATACGCATGCGCACAAACTTGAAGATCCTGAACGATTGAAGTGGCTGCCTCCTTCAGAAGTATTTTCGCGATTGCATCTTATATGGGGATCACGCGTGGCAGATGTCGGAGCCGGCACTGGATATTTCAGTATTCCCATTGCCAAAGCGGTGGGTGATGCGGGCAAAGTGTTTGCCGTTGATGTGCAACAGGAGATGCTGGACAAGCTGCGGCAGAAACTCGACCAGCCCGACTCACCGCAGAACATCTCACTTCACCTGGGCGCGGCAACCGAACTGCCGCTGGATGACGGCGGCGTCGATCTCGCCTTCTATGCCAACATCTGGCACGAGCTTGACGACCACGATGCCGCTCTTCGGGAGGCCATCCGGGTTACGAAGAGCACCGGGAGGATCGCGCTGCTGGATTGGCGAAGCGACCAGGAATCGCCTCCCGGGCCGCCGCAGGAGCACCGTATCTCGGCTGAAACGATCGTAAGCTTTTTACAGACGAACGGATGTCATCGAGTGGCGTGCTACAGCGTGGGACAGTACAGTTACATCGTAACCGCGGAGCTGGCGCAGAGCTAACGGCTTGGCCTTTTCGTCTTCGCCGAAGCTGCCTGTAGTTTCCGGGACAGGTAAGGGGTACGCAGATCGAGGATCCAGCGCTGCCGCGGCACTCCCTGGCAACTACAGCTTGGCCCGCAGCATGCTGATGACGTCATCGGCCGTGATTACGCCGGTCAGCACGCCGGCATCATCGATCACGGGAAGCGTCAGCAGGTTGTACTTGTCGAAGAGTTCCGCCACTTCCTTCTCGTCAGCGCCCGGATGGATGGTGGTCATGTGCCCGGTGCTGAGCATCATTAGCGGGGTACCGGCCGGTGCGAGCACGACCTTGGCCAGCGGAACCGCGCCCAGCAGCTTCTCGTTATCGCCGATGATGTAGATGGTGCTCAGGCTCTCCAGGCCGCCTTCGAAGTTGCGCAGCATCTCGACAGCATCTTCCACCTTAGCCGCCGGTCCCAGCGCCATGTATTCCGTGGTCATGCGTCCGGCGGCCGTGTCCTCTTCGAAGGTCATCAGCTCGGTGACTTCGGCGCGCTCCGCAGGCTGCATCTCGGTGAGGATTTCCTGCGAATCATCGGGATGCATGTCGCCCAGCAGGTCGGCGGCGGCGTCGGGATCCATCTCCTCGACAATGTCGGCAGCGCGATCGGAATCGAGCGAGCTGAGAATCGAAACCTGCATCTTGGGATCGATCTCTTCCAGCGTCTCGGCGGCGACCTCTTCGTTCAGGGTCTCGAAGACAGCTTCGCGCTCGGCCGGAGCCAGGTCTTCCACGATGTCGGCAATGTCGGCGGGGTGCAGCTTGGCCAGTCGGTCGAGCGAAATCTTGAGCTTGACGCGCCGCGCCGGATCGATCTCGATGAGATCGACGAACTCCCACGGGATCATTCGCGGCGGAATTTTCTGTAACAGAGGATGCAGCACTGCGGCCGGAACTACGCCCTTGAGCAGGCGACGCATGGCTCCGCGCGCGCCCACGTCGACGGCGCCAACCTTCAGAACCAGATGGCCATTGCCGCTCTCCTCATGAATATCGACATCGTTGACGCGCACCACTTTGCGTCCGTGGACGTCGATGATCTGCTGATCCAGCAGATCGCGCTCCAGCAAAAGCAGACCCTCGCCTCCGCCATACGGGCTCCACTCGTCCGCGTGAGTAGAAACGCGCAGTTGGTTGTCGATAAGGCTGACGGATTTGGACGGCACCACGCGATTGCCATGGCGGGTTTTGATCACAAAACTGGAGATTTGGCTGGAACTTTCCTGAGGCGAGATGGCGACCTCCCGCACTTTGCCCGCATGTGCGCCGGTGTTGTCGATAACCGCGGCGCCAATGAGTTCGGTGAGTGCGAGAGAGGGCATCGCACTCACTATATTCGATGTCCTGTGGTTGTTGCAGATTTGTTGAAAACGGCTGGCGAATTCGTGGCGAGGACGGCTCGATTCGGGAGGGATTTACGAAGCCGCGGCAACTCTGCGAGACTTAAGGTATGGACTTATTCATTCGTCAGGCAATTCTTTTTGATTTGGATGGAGTACTGGTTGACTCGACCACCTGCGCAGGCCGCATCTGGAAAGGCTGGGCGCAAGAGCAAGGGCTTGATCCCGATCGTATGGTGCAGTTGGCCCATGGACGACCCACGATCGAGACTATCCGCATGGTCGCACCGCAACTGGATGCAGAGTTCGAGACTGCCAAGATTGAAGAGCGCGAGGTCAATGATGCCGATGGTCTGAAGGCGCTGCCGGGCGCGAGAGAGCTGCTCACGAACCTGCCTCCCCTGCGCTACGCCATCGTGACCTCGGGCAGCCGCCGATTGGCGACCGCGCGACTAAGGGCTGCCGGCCTGCCCGTTCCGCGGAACATGATTACGGCCGACGACATCACGCACGGGAAGCCGAATCCTGAACCGTATCTGAACGGAGCTCGGCTGTTGGGATATAAGCCGGAAGATTGCATGGTTTTCGAGGACGCGCCCGCAGGCATTCGCGCCGGCAAGGCCGCGGGAATGACCGTGATTGCGCTTCCAACAACCTTCCCGCTCGAGGCCTTGTCGGAAGCGGACTGTATAGTCGAATCGCTCGGGGCGGTCCAGGTCGAAATCCCGGCGTCCGGCGAACTCGAGTTGAATGTAATCGCCCTCCCGCTCTGTCACTCCTCATAAACTTTGGAGAAGGGCATCTGCTTACCTTCCGGCGGAATCCTACCTAGCGCACCGCTGGCGGCGCGCCACACCATAGCTGTCCCTGGCGGCCCACCCGCGGGAGTTCCCCCGAGCGAGGAAAGTTTTGATGCCAACTTTTATCACCGACGTAGAAGAAATCCGTAAACGAGCTGCCCAGAAGATCGAGGAAGGTCCCATCACCGAGACCTACGAAGGCGACAAGGACCAGACTATCTCCATTCTGAACGATGCACTCGCCACCGAAATCGTGTGCGTGCTGCGCTACATGCACCACTACTTCATGGCTACCGGCGTTCATGCCATGGCCGTGCGCGACGAGTTTAAGGAACACGCCGACGCCGAACGCGAACACGCCGACAAGATTGCCGACCGCATTCAGCAACTCGGCGGCAAGCCCGACTTCAATCCCGCGTCGCTGGTCCAGCGCTCGGCTTCGCAGTATGCCGAAGGCAAGTCGCTATCGGACATGATCAAGGAAGATCTGATCGCCGAGCGCATCGTCATCGAGGTCTACCAGAAGATGATCCGGCACTTTGCCGATCACGATCCGACGACGCGGGTGATGATCGAAGGTATTTTGAAGGACGAAGAAGAGCACGCGGCCGATCTCTCCGACCTGCTGTTCATCACCGATCCGCGCAGCGGCGAGACCGAGGGCGAGGATCCGGGCACGCATCCGCTCGACATGCAGCAGGATGAGCAGTCGCGCCAGCAGCGCGGCGGCAAAACACCGAAGGTACGGGCCGATGCCGGACGCACGAATCGCCAGTCTGATGAGGATCAGGGCGGTGGCGAGGCTCAGCCCGACAAGAAGATGCAACGGCGTGAACTGGATGTTCCAGCCACCCCGCGTGCAGGCGGCGGCCGTACCGAGCCGCAGAAGCCGAACCTGAAAGGCGGACGCGATCGCGAAGGTGCCGGCAATCTGGTGAGCGGCGACAAGACGCTGCTGGAAAGCCCTGAGCGTGGTAAGGGCGTTAGGTCGGTCACCAACTCAAAAGCCAAGGGCAAGAACGGCAAGAACAAGAAGAACCGCGCGGCGTAAAAACAGTTCTCCGGTTGTGGTTATCAGATGCTCGGGGCAAGTATCCTTGCTACCGAATAACACTGCCTGCCGAAAAACCCGAATCCCGCCAGGCGGGACGAAAGAGCTTAGCCCAGCGCTTCAGCGCTGGGTACGGTGGGATAGAAAGACCGAGTCCCTTAAGGGACGGCACAAAACTGTGCCTTTCGGAAGGGACTTTTTCTTTGGCTATTACCCTGGACCTTTTCCTACAAAACAACGGTGGGCATCAACACACACGCTTCCGCTCAAGGTTCAACTGACAACTGACAACCGGCAACCGGCAACTAGTTTCTGATATTCTCCAGCAACTGCTCGATCTCTGCTTTCGTCCCGGCCGTGAGCGGCAGCAGCGGCAGACGGACCGTCCCGCCGAAGTAGCCGTTGTAATCCATCCCATACTTCACGCCCGCGACGCTCAGCGCGCCCACGATTCTCTCGGCCGCCTTAGCAATGCGTTCTTGCTTCTCTCGGGCCAGCGCGGCATCGCCGTCCTTCCACGCCGCATAAATCTCATAACACGCCGTCGGAGCACAATCGGCAAACGCGAGGATCGCGCCAACCGCTCCCGCGTCCAGCGACGCATGCAGCTTGTGCGCCGCGCCTACCAGCACCTGGAAGCCGACTTCCTTCTGCCGGGTCTTCAACGCGCCGACCATCGTCACCGCAGATGAAGACGGCTTGGGAGCGGCCGTTCCCGCCAGCGCGCCGACTGTCACCAGCGCTCCGCCCTCGGCGCTCGCCGATGCGGCGGCAGCAGCTTTCAACATGCGTCCGGTGACGGCAGCAAACGTTTCATTCACCGTCGCGCTACGCTTGATGTGGCGCGTGCCCTCCACCATCTTCTGCACCTTCTCAATTGAGCCGGACGACTCCTTGATGCCGATGAGGTTCGGATGATCAGCGAGCTCGATCACCAACTCCGCAGGCATGTCGTAGCCCGTCGCGTGGGGGAAGTTGTAAATGATGACCGGCAGCGGCGAGCGATCGCAAACGAAGCGATAGAACGCCAGCATGTTCTCAGGCTTCGCCATCTGTCCCTTGTAGTAGTGCGGCGTGCGCACCATGGCGACGTCGTAACCGAGCTCGGCAGCGTATTCCGTCAGCTTCAGTGTCTCGATCGCCGACTCGACTCCCGTGCTGGCGATCAGAACCTTGTCGTCCGCAGCCGCTTCGCGCGCCGACTTGAAGACCTCGCGCTTCTCATCATCGCCCAGCAGAATGGCTTCGCCGGTCGAGCCCTGCACAACAATGCCGGCAATCGGCCCGCGCGAATATTGCTCAACGTTCTGCTCGAGCTTGCGGAAGTAGATTTTGCCGTCCTGATAGAAAGGCGTGGTGATAGGGGGAAAGATGCCGTGAAGAAGCATAGAAGTCCTCAGCTGTAATTATAGGACGGTGAAGGATCAAGCCAAATGGAAGTTGCTATCGCTGGTGATAAGGGGATGTTACGACAGCGAACGTCAGTTAGGGTGGGATATTTCTTTCCTCCCGAAACTCTTTGAACCCCGCCCACGCGCAGTAGATGCCAAGACCGATAAACAGGAACGCTACTGGCGGAAACCGTCTGGTGTATATAAGGGCGAACGTCCAGTAGCACGTCCACACCACTGCACCCACGGAGCCGATCAGCCAAAATGCAAGAATCAAGGTGCGTTTCATTGCAGCCTCTAACATCACTTGTGAAATGGCGAGTGTCTGTTGAAAAAGTCCCTGTAAGGGCAAAAACCGCCTAAATCGGATGACCAGAAATGTATCCCGAGGCGGAGAAAATCGTTTATAGGGCATCCTAGCGCGTCGAGTTTTTTGCGCAAAGACACGAAAAGAGTTTTTCAACAGCCACGCGATTTATCAACAGTGATCAGTAAGTGGGGGCCAAAGGCGGTTCAATAGAGATGTCGCCAACACCCAGAACGAAATAGCCTGACTCGCCACTTGGCAGCACTACGTCCACCGTGGCGCAGCCTTTTAAGTAGTGAATCCTACGAACCTGCAATACCAAGCCCTCCGGTACGACCATGAGCTTCCTTCCAGAGCAGCCACCGTCTTCGGCAGCCCCGGCAAAAGCCGCCGTGGGCGCATTTATTACCACTTCGTGTGTGCGATCGTCATGCACGTCCTTCCACCACCACAGGCAGAAAAAAGCAAAGAGCAGCCCGAAAGGAATCGCAGCACCAGCGGTAAGATATAGCCATTTATTCAGACCGGACACCATCACTCCTCAGGTGGCACTTGTGATATAGGGAGTGTCTGTTGAAAAAGTCCCTGTAAGGGCAAAAACCGCCTAAATCGGATGACCAGAAATGTATCCCGAGGCGGAGAAAATCGTTTATAGGGCATCCTAGCGCGTCGAGTTTTTTGCGCAAAGACACGAAAAGAGTTTTTCAACAGCCACGGGATATTACGCCAACTATTACTGCGGCTGTTCAGGCATTTCTTTCGGTAACTGCACGGGGTCAGTGCCCATAGGGTGCTCGTCACGATGCAGTTTCGACCCAGCAATGTTAGTGACAATCAAAACTGAAGCGTGTTCGAGAGGTCTGTCCGGGAAGTGACCAGGGCCCTAGGGCCGACAACAACACCAGTGAACTCGGCTTCAATATAGTCGAAGTCGCACAGCGCGGCTCCCCCGCACAGTTGCCTTTCTTGCTGCTGAAAGGTGTGAAACGCATTGTTCTTTTCGATGTACAAGGTCGATAAATAGGCTGGCGTGGTGTAGCCGTTCGCGAGGGCAACTGCGAGGGCTTGGTGACAAGGCTCGTCTTCGACCCAAGCTCCCCACTCCCAGTTCACGTCGTAGCGACCGTGAACGCTTACCGAGCGTCCTTCAAAGCTCTCAGGATTCTTAACAATAGTGCATATTGATGTGCGAACCGGGATGAGCCTGTCGGCTCCTGTTTGTTCGACCGCTAGAGAGCCAGACAAGCACAATAACAGTGTGGGTAAAGTTCCCCTCATCACGCTCAATCTACACCTGTCATTCGTCGATTTGCATCTCAACTGTTGTGAACAGGCGTGTCTGTTGAAAAAGTCCCTGTAAGGGCAAAAACCGCCTAAATCGGATGACCAGAAATGTAATCCCGAGGCGGAGAAAATCGTTTATAGGGCATCCTAGCGCATCGAGTTTTTTGCGCAAAGACACGAAAAGAGTTTTTCAACAGCCACAGGCAATATCACTCATGGACAATCCAGCCGGATGCTCCGTGAGCCATCGCCTATCGATTCCCCAGCGTCCGAATTTCAGCCACTCCTAACAGCCGTTGATCGGCTGTAGCCAATACCAAGTCAAGAACCTGGGCCGTGGCTGTCAGAAACCGGTCGGCAGGATCAGAGTGCAACGAAAGACGGCTGGCCGCCAGAGCGATCTCGTGAGTCAACGGAGCTTCTCGCAGAGGAAGAGTAGCATCGTGAAACCACCGCTCGATGTCGTTGGGCAGCCGAATTCTGCCTTTGGCGTGCAGAGTCAGCGCTTCCCACGTACTGATTGGAGACAGCCACAGCTCGTTCGCCGGGTTGCGCAGCTCGCGTAGAAGGTGCGACCGCAAACGTTTCGGCTCCAGGTAAGCCCACAGCCATATGTGCGTGTCGAGCAAGAGTTTCAACCGCGCAACGCCTCCCACTCCTCCGGCTCACTGGCCGGAGAAATGATGTCGCCGAGAATTTTGGCCGTTCCGTGGCCGGAACCGATCCAGGCGTTGCGATCGACTTCGACTTCGGCCGGAGGGACAACGTCGGCAACAGGCTTGCCGAAGCGCGTTACGCGAAGCGGTTCCTTGGTTTTGGAGACTTGCTGCAGCAGCGAAAGGCACTTGGCCTTAAATTCCGAGATGGCGATTTTCTGCATGGTAAGTTACCTGACTCGTTATTTTAACCATGGTCAGAATGATGGTCAAATCGCGGGGTTTCGTCATCCAGTTGTCGATGCCGTATGACCCCCAACAATTGTCATCACGAGGAGGGCTTCAGCCCGACGAGGGATCTGCTTCTCGTCGCCTCGGGGAATGATCCTTCCGCCGCGCACGGACAGCAGATCCCTCGCTCCGCTCGTGATGACAATTCTTCAGAAGGGATGTCAATCCGGCGAACGCGGATTGGGAACGGCTGAATACTGACTACTGACTGCTAATCGCTACTTGCTAGTCGCCACTTGTTGCTTCCGCTCCGCATGCAGTTGCTGCAGCGCATACACCTTCGCCTCGCCGCGTTGCAATGCTGCGATGCCATCGCATGCGGCTTTTGCCGCCGATAGCGTCGTGATCGTCGGGATGCGCGCTGTGACTGCGGCGCGGCGGATGGCCTTCTCGTCGAACCAGGGTTCGACGCCGTGTGGCGTGTTGATGATCAGCTGAATGCGCTCGCCCTTGATCAGGTCGACCACGTTAGGGCGGCCTTCCTTCACTTTGTAGACGCGTTCGACGCGCAACCCGGCCTCTTCCAGCAAGCGCGCGGTCCCGTGCGTCGCCACGATGCTGAAGCCCTGTTCGACGAAGCGCTTTGCCAGCTCCGGCATGAAAGGCTTGTCGCGATCGTTGCCGCTCATGAAGATCGTACCCGAGGTCGGCAGAACCTGGCCGGCAGCAGATTGCGCCTTGGCGAAGGCTTCGCCGAAGTTGTCGGCCACGCCCATCACTTCGCCGGTCGACTTCATCTCCGGCCCGAGCACGGTGTCGACGCCGGGGAACTTGCCCCAGGGAAAGACTGGCGACTTCACGAAGTAGAAGTTGCCGGTGTCGAGGTCGCTCTTGCTGGCGATGTTCTCGGGCAGAAACTCGCGCAGCTTGCGGCCGGTCATCAGGCGCGCGGCAATCTTCGCCAGCGGCACGCCAGTAGCTTTGGAAACGTAAGGCACGGTACGCGAAGCGCGCGGGTTCACTTCGATGACAAACACCTTATCGCGCTGGATGGCGTACTGCACGTTCATCAGGCCAACCACTTTCAGCGCGCGCGCCAGCTGGAAGGTGTATTCGCGAATCGTGTTCAGCAAGTGCTTCGGAATGTCGACCGCCGGCAGCACGCACGACGAATCGCCGGAGTGAATGCCGGCCTCTTCGATGTGCTGCATGATGCCGCCGATCACAACGTCCTCGCCGTCGGAGATCGCGTCCACATCGATCTCGGTTGCCGACTCCAGGAAGTGATCGATCAGCACCGGCCGCTCCTGCGAGTACTCGACCGCCTCCTTCATGTACTGAATGAGCGACTCGTCGTCGTAGGCCAGTACCATGGCGCGTCCGCCGAGCACGTACGAAGGCCGCACCAGCACCGGATAGCAGATGCGGTTGGCGTTGGACGATCGCCTCTTCCACGCTGGCCGCCGTCGCGCCGAGCGGCTGCGGAATCGAAAGCTCCTCCAGCAGCTTGCCGAAGCGCTTGCGGTCTTCCGCCAGATCGATGCTCTCGGGCGAGGTGCCGATGATGGGCACGCCCGCGGCTTTCAGCGGCAGCGCCAGATTCAGCGGCGTCTGCCCGCCGAACTGCACGATCACGCCGATCTGGGCGCCGCCCGAAGCCTCGTGCTCGTAGACCGCCATCACGTCTTCGTAGGTCAGCGGCTCGAAGTAGAGGCGGTCGCTGGTGTCGTAGTCGGTCGAGACGGTCTCAGGATTGCAGTTGATCATGATGGTCTCGTAGCCGTCATCGCGCAGCGCGAAGGCCGCGTGGCAGCAGCAGTAATCGAACTCGATTCCCTGCCCGATGCGATTGGGCCCGCTGCCCAGGATGATGACCTTCTTGCGGTCAGTCGGCGTCGCCTCGTCCTCTTCTTCGTAGGTCGAGTACAGATACGGCGTGTAGCTCTCGAACTCGGCGGCGCAGGTGTCGACGCGCTTGAATACCGGCCGAACGTTGTGCTGCTTGCGAAGCTGATGGATCTTCTCGCTGGCCGCGCGGCCGTTCTTCATCTCGAGCGCTTCGCCCAGGCGCGCGTCGGAGAAGCCCATGCGCTTGATCTCGCGCAGCCGCTCGGCGTCGATCGCCTCCGAGCCCAGCTTCGCCTGCACATCGGCGATCTCCTTCAGCTGGTGCAGGAACCAGGGATCGATGTTGGTCATCTGCGCCAGTCTCGCGCACGCTCATGCCCTGCGCTCAGCGCGTAGCGGATGTATTGCAGCCGCTCCGGATGCGGCGTCACCAGCCGCTTGGTCAGGATGCGCGGCTCGATGTCGTCGGCGGTGGCTTTCTTGCCGGTCTCCAGCGAGCGCACGGCTTTCAGCAGCGCCTGCTTGAAGGTGCGGCCGATGGCCATCACTTCACCGACCGACTTCATCTGCGGACCGAGCGACTCGTCCGCGCCGGGAAACTTCTCGAACTGCCACTTGGGAATCTTGACGACGACGTAGTCGAGTGTCGGTTCGAAGCAGGCGGGCGTCTTGCGCGTGATGTCGTTGGTGATTTCGTCGAGCGTGTAGCCGACGGCGAGCTTGGCGGCGATCTTCGCGATGGGGAAGCCAGTCGCCTTCGAAGCCAGCGCCGAGGAGCGCGAGACGCGCGGATTCATCTCGATGACCACCATGCGGCCGTTGTGCGGATCGACGCCGAACTGAATGTTCGAGCCGCCGGTCTCGACGCCGATCTCGCGAATGACCGCGATGGCGGCATCGCGCATCGCCTGATACTCGCGATCGGTGAGCGTCTGCGCCGGAGCGACGGTGATGGAGTCGCCGGTGTGCGTGCCCATGGGATCGAAATTCTCGATCGAGCAGATGACGATGACGTTGTCGGCGAGATCGCGCATCAGCTCCAGCTCGTATTCTTTCCAGCCGAGCACCGACTCTTCGAGCAGCACTTCGTGAACGGGCGAAAGATCGAGGCCGCGGGCCAGCAGTTCCAGCAGCTCTTCGCGGTTGTAGGCGATGCCGCCGCCGGTGCCGCCGAGCGTGAACGACGGGCGCAGGATCACCGGGAAGCCGATCTTGCCGCTGAAGTCGAGGCCGTCTTTCAGATTGTTGACCAGCGACGACTTCGGAACGTCGAGGCCGATCGCGGTCATCGCATCTTTGAACAGCAGACGGTCTTCGGCTTTCTTGATGGCGCCCAAGCTGCGCGCCGATGAGCTGCACGTTGTACTTCTCGAGCACGCCGCCGTCGGCCAGCTCGACCGCGAGGTTCAGCGCGGTCTGCCCGCCGACCGTGGGCAGCAGGGCGAAGACGCCAGGCTTGCCGCTCTCGGTCAGCATCTCGGCTTCGACGCGGATGATCTCTTCCAGGTACGTGCGGGTGAGCGGCTCGATGTAAGTGCGGTCGGCCATCTCGGGATCGGTCATGATGGTGGCCGGATTGGAGTTGGCGAGCACGACCTCGTAGCCTTCGGACTTGAGCGCCTTGCAGGCCTGCGCGCCCGAGTAGTCGAACTCGGCCGACTGGCCAATGACGATCGGCCCGGAGCCGATGATGAGTACTTTCGCGATGTCGTTGCGGCGTGGCATGGTTAGTTCTTTGTCACCAGTTTTCTGATTCAGCGCCAGCGCTGTCCGTACGTACATGAATTGTCATCACGAGCGAAGCGAGGGATCTGCTGTTCGCTCCGCAGTGGCGGGATTCAGCATCTCGATCGGGTTTCCCCACTCAAGCGACAAGTCTTCCCATGTGGGATTCGACACTCTCAATCAATGCCAACTCTCTTCGCCCGATCCCAACCCTTTGATTTGTCTTCTCTCGAGCAATCGCGTTATTCGATGTAATGAAAATGCTCGCGATAGACCAGCCGATGGATTCTGATACTCGCTGCGTAAATCCTTCAATTTCGCCGTCCTTGTGCTCTTGACACACGACGTTCAATGTCGTTGGTCACGCCGGTGTAAATGCGCCGCGACTTGCTGGCCATGATGTATACCCAGAAGTGCCACTCGCGATTCATCGATGTGCCTTCACTCCAAGGGATTGTCATGAGGAGCACCGCGAGGCATCTGCTTTTTACCACTGCAGGCAAACAGCAGATCCCTCGCTTCGCTCGTGATGACAATTCAAAGGACGTGATCACCCATGACAATCTACGAATCCGATGGTCGAGCACTTCTATTCACGACAACGATGCTGGCGCTTTATCCAGTCTTCACTTCCCCTTCCACTCCTCCATCATCTTCACAAAATCCTTGAACAGGTAGTGCGAGTCGTGCGGGCCGGGCGCGGCCTCGGGATGATATTGCACGCTGAACAGCGGCAGCGAGCGATGACGCAAGCCTTCCAGCGTGTTGTCGTTCAAGTCGATGTGCGTCAGGTCCACCTCGCTCTGCTTCAGCGAGTCGGGATCGACGGCGAAGTTGTGATTGTGCGCCGTGATCTCGATTTTGCCGCTCGCCATCTGCTTCACCGGATGATTGCCGCCGTGATGGCCGAACTTGCAGCTTGTAGGTCTTGCCGCCCAGCGCCAGGCCGATCAGCTGATGCCCGAGACAGATGCCGAAGATCGGCACCTTGCCCATCATGCGGCGGATGCTTTCCTGCGCGTAGGTCACCGGCTCGGGATCGCCGGGGCCGTTCGACAGAAACACGCCATCGGGCTTCAGCGCCAGCACATCTTCGGCGCTGGTCGTCGCCGGAACCACCGTCACGCTGCAGCACTCGCCGACCAGGCGGCGAAGGATGTTGTGCTTGATGCCGTAGTCGTAGGCGACCACGTGATGCTTCGGCGGCGCGTCTTTCACGCCGACAACCTCGGTCGGCTCGTGCGAGCGCACGCCCTCATCCCATTGATAGACGTGCGCGTGGTGACTTCCTTCGCCAGGTCGGTGCCGTCCATCTTCGGAATGGAGCGCGCTTTGGCCACCAGCTTGTCGGTGTCGGTCTCCAGCGTCGAGATGACGCCGCGCATGACGCCGTTGTCGCGCAGATGGCGAACCAGCGCGCGAGTATCGATCTCGCCGAGCACCGGAATCTTGTAGCGCTCCAGATACTCTTCCGCGACTTCCTGCGAGCGCCAGTTGGAGCTGACGCGCGAAAACTCGCGCACGATCAGCCCTTCGATGTAAGGACGCGTGGCTTCGTTGTCGTCGGAGTTGGTGCCGTAATTGCCGATTTCGGGATTGGTGAGAACTACGATCTGGCCGGCGTAGGAAGGGTCGGTGAAGATTTCCTGGTAGCCGGTGATGGAGGTGTTAAAAACAACTTCCCCGTAACATTCACCTTTTGCTCCGTAGCCTTTGCCGCGGAAGATCCGTCCATCTTCCAGCGCAAGGATTGCCTGCATTGCATCTCCGGGGAGTGGATTTTAATGATTTTATCAGGGAATGCGGCGTCAGCATAAGAGGAGCAGGGAGGAATTGTCAGATGCACAAGTCTGCAATGTCCTGAGCAGGCCAGTCCGACTGAGGGATCTGCTTTTCTGCCGCGGGACGAAAAGCAGATCCCTCGCTTACGCTCGTGATGACAATTCTTCTGGGTTGCGGTGCAGATTCTGAGGGCAATTCAATAGGGTAAACGGCATCACACCTATTTCGGCTTGATGACTGCGCCTTTTCCTTGCTGTGTCTGCATGGTCTCGCCCGGCCGCAGCAGCGAAGGATGGTCCCCGCCGGGAGATGCGGGTGCGCTTAGCTGCTGGTCGGAAGCAGAAGCAGCAGGCGCGCTCTGATCGCTCGAAGCAGCGGCTGGCAGTCGAATTTGTGTTGCTCGGTGCGGTCGCCGGAGCAGCGGTCTGCAAGGTGTCTGTTGCATTGAAGCTGGCTGAGTCCCCCGCAGTCGCAGGCTTGCTTCTCCGGAGATTTGGCCGCGGTGGCAACGCTGACCGCCGGCGCGGTGTCGAATCTGACGCGCTCATTGGTCAGCCCCTGCAATTCGCTATCGTGAGGAGCGGCGAAGAACCAGGTCAGCAGATAGCCGCGACGTTCGGTCATCGCCATGGCCATCGACAATCGCCGGGAGAGCTCGTCATTCGGAATCTGGAACGCGACGGTTCCGTGCAGGATAGATAAAGATGTTGCCGTCCTGCGGTGAAGACCTTGCCGTTGCCCATGTCTTCGACGATGGGATGCGTCAATCCAAATTGTCCGACGAAAGTCCTTGAACGCCTGGCGATCGCTGCGTTGCCTGGGGAAACTCCATGGCCGGGAAGCACGACAGCGCGATCGCGGAAACTGTCACTTCGCCAAAATCGTCGTAGGAGATCTGGCCGTTTGCGTCCGGGCCGCTTTGGCCCAGGCGGAGAACAACGTGCGACTGCAGGCGTCCATCAGGATGCGCTCGCTGCGGCCGATGCGCGGTCGACCGAAATCTTCCTTGGAGCGATAACGCTCGACCGCCGGCTGCACCGCGCCTTCGGACTTCAGCACCCATCCCTGCGGAATGCGATAGCTGAAGCCGAGCATCGAGTTCTCGTAGAAGTCGCCATTGATTTTTCCGGGATCGATCTGTTTCGCCGGAGGATTCTGCTTCCAGCAGCGCCAGGCGATGCGAGGAGATCGAAGGTCCGTCGTAGGACTTGCTGTCGGCCTGGACATATTGCTGGACATCTGACGGCTGCGAAGAACACCAGATGTTCGAACGAAGTCTCCAGGCGCTTGACCATCTTTTCGTCGTGCGCGGCGACCATGACTTCGCAGAATGTAGTCGCCGATGGTGGTCGCCATGCAGCATGTGCTGCTCGATGCCGCGACGGGTTTCGAACAGGTAGAACTGGTGTTGCGCAACGCTCGCCTTGTCAATCCGCGCAGCTCTTCGACCCCGCGGTACAGTTCCTGGTCGAGCGACTCGCGCAGATATGTCTTCGCATCCTGATTTTTGCCGGTCGCGGTGGAATCGCGGCGATCGAAATCTCGGCGTCGGCTGGAGGCGGACCGCCAAGCTCCAGGATCTGGATGTTCCCATTGCGCGAAGCCGGAGAGTTGCGGCCGCAGATGCACGTCCGGCGGAAGCTCGAAGTGAAGTCGAAGTACTGGTTGATGTAACGTTCGGGCGAAAGGTATGCTTTCTCGGGATAACTGGAATCGGCAGGTTGCGGGGAAGCGCTGTTGCTGACAGCAGCGTGCTGCACCTGCGCAGCGAGAGACACAGCTGCGCCGAGCATCAACAGAATTACGGCCCTGCAAAACGTCGTCGGTTCAACATCGGAGTTCGTCGGCTGTCTCTAGGGATTATTGTTAGCCTTACCGGCAAGAGTCAACGTAGCTGGGCAGAGTTGATCGTCCTGCCGTTGAATTCGAACGCGCGCTGCTGTGCACTACGATTCCGGCATTTCGGCTTGCAAGTTCCTGCTTCTTGGGAGTTAGGCGGCATAGCTCTTTCAAGGGATATCGAATCGGGGAATCCGTCAGGTACAATCTAAGGCTTGTGGAGCTTCCGTGATCGCTTGCTGTTTCGGCGGGTCGCTTCTGCGGTTGAAGGAGTGCGCTTCTGAACGCTGTTCTCAGCCTGCTGACATGCGCGCTGGTGGAACCTCATGGGTTTCGCCATTACCTGCGGTCTCACTTCCTCGACACCACGTTCAAAGGGCTGTATCACGCCAACGCCTTCGACATGGCGTTGCTGATTCCCTATTTCATCGTGCTGATCCTGCTGGCGTTTTACGGAATGCACCGCTATCAGCTGGTCTATCTCTACTACAAGCATCGCAAGAACAAAGTTACCGAGCCGGAATCGCACTTCACCGACTTGCCGCAGGTTACCATTCAGCTGCCCATCTTCAATGAGCAGTACGTGATCGATCGCCTGGTCGACTGCGTCTGCAAGATCGAGTATCCGCGCGAGAAGCTACAAATTCAGGTGCTCGACGATTCCACCGATGAGACCGTCGAGGTTGCACGCGGCGTTGTCGAGCGTTACGCAGCGCTCGGTCATGACATCAGTTTATCACCATCGCACCAATCGCGAGGGCTTTAAGGCGGGCGCGCTCGACGCGGGGCTGAAGTCATCGACCGGCGAGTTCGTCGCCATCTTCGATGCCGATTTCATCCCTCATGCCGGATTGGCTGATGAAGGTGATTCATCACTTCGCCAATACCGAGATCGGCATGGTGCAGACCCGCTGGGCCCATCTGAATCGCAACTATTCGTTCCTTACCGAAGTCGAAGCCATACTGCTCGACGGACATTTCATCCTCGAGCATGGAGGCCGCTCGCGCGCAGGCGTGTTCTTCAACTTCAACGGGACCGCTGGAATGTGGCGGCGCAAAGCCATCGACGACGCTGGAGGCTGGGAACACGACACGCTCACCGAGGACACCGATCTCAGCTATCGTTCGCAGCTTGCAGGCTGGAAGTTCCGCTATTTGCAGGATGTGGAATGTCCGGCAGAGCTGCCGATCGAGATGACTGCATTCAAGACGCAGCAGGCGCGCTGGGCGAAGGGCCTGATTCAGTGCTCCAAGAAGGACCTGCCGAAAGTTCTGCGCGCCAACGTGAAGCGCCGCGAGAAGATTGAAGCCTGGTATCACCTGACGGCAAACATCAGTTATCCGTTGATGATCGTGCTCTCGACGCTGCTGCTGCCTGCGATGGTGATTCGCTTCTACCAGGGATGGTTTCAGATGCTGTACATCGATATCCCGCTGTTTCTGGCGTCGACGTTCAGCATCTCCAGCTTCTACCTGGTTTCGCAGAAGGAACTTTTCCCGAAAACCTGGTATCGCACGTTTCTCTTCCTGCCGGCGCTGATGGCGCTCGGAATCGGGCTGACGCTGACCAACAGCAAAGCCGTGCTGGAAGCACTGGTCGGCCATCAAACCGCCTTCGCGCGCACCCCGAAATATCGCGTGACCGACAAAAAGGACACAGCCATCGCGGCGAAGAAGTATCGCAGACGTCTGGGTCTGGTTCCTTATCTGGAGCTGCTGGTTGGAACCTACTTCGCGCTCACAGTTTGGTACGCAATCGCCAACGAGAACTTCATCACGGTTCCATTCCTGGTGCTGTTCGTCTTTGGCTATTGGTACACAGGACTGATGTCGCTGCTGCAAGGCCGTTTCGACAGCATGCTGCGCGACCGCATCGAGGAGCAAAGCCCGAAACCGTATCCAGTCGGAGTGTAGAGGGAGCAACTGTGAGCCGTGAGCTCTGAGCTGTCAGCTCTCGGCTGTTTGCTCGCGACTATGGCAGTTCGCTTTTTCGCGTTTCGCTCTCCGCTACTCGCCTTTCGCTTTTGCCAGATTCGACGCAGAACTCCTTACTTTTTGTCATCACGAGTGCAGCTACGGTAGTGCTCATGGCCTTAGGTGACAGCCGAAGGCCGACGGCTGATAGCTCTTTTTTGGGGTCGCGACTCTTGTGGCTTTATAATGACCCACCGCTTTCGTGAGAAAGAAGCAACCGGGGCGAAATCAAGCAAGGAGATTCTCGATGACAGGCCTTAATAACAAGTCTTTGCTCTGTCTGGCGTTGTTGCTGATGATGCCTCTCCTGGTTCGCCCGGCTTTCGGTCAAAGCTTGCCGTCGTTTGGAAACGTAGTGATCGTGGTTGGCGAGAACCAGAATTACAGCACGACCTACAACTCCAGCAACATGCCCTACTTGACCTCCCTGGCCAACACCTATGGTCTCGGAGTCAACTACTACTCGGACACCCATCCATCGATTGGCAACTACTTGAACCTGGCCACCGGGAACATTCTCACCGACGACGACAGCAAGACCCCGCAGAACTTTCCGGTCTCGTTGAATAACATTGCGCTCGAGGCGCAGAATGCCGGCCTGACCTGGAAGGACTATGTGGAGGATCTTCCCAGCGGCGCCACTTGTGGCGGGCAGAATCCGGGAAGGTATTACGTCCGTCACGATCCGCTGGAGTACCTGACGACGGTGAACCAGGACAGAAGCCACTATGTGTGCTTCAGCCATTTCGCCATCGATTTGATGAAGCACCAGTTGCCCAACCTGGCCTGGCTGGTGCCAAACGGATGCGATGATGCGCACGATTGCCCCATCCAAACCTTCGACACCTGGCTGAGGGACCGAATCGGGCTCTTGCTTACCAGTTCTTACTTCAGACCCGGAGGCACGGGATTGCTGATCATCGTTTTCGATGAGAACGCCGACAACGGAAATCCGGATTGCCAGACCCTGACCGAAGGCCGCGGTTGCGGCGGACAGGTTGAACTGGTGGTGGTCAGCCCCTACAGCAAGCGGGGCTATCAGTCGCCCGGCGGCGATACCCGGAATTACAACAGCAGTTACGACGAAGGCGACATCCTGCGCCTGATGGCGGAGGGACTTGGCCTGCCTACCTCCAACCTGGGATGGGCCACTGGTGGGTTGCCCATGGCGGATTTCTTCACCACCGACGGCGCGCACTGACGATCGTGGACCCAGGTTAACGTCCAACGTCAGGACGTGAACCTGGGGCATCAACTTCACGCTTTACCGACAACTGACAAGTGGTTTATGCCGGCCAGAACTTGTGCTTCCTGGGGTTGGTGGACTTGGGGATGTCAGGGTCCTGCTTGGCTTCGTGGACTTTGTCTTCCGCGCTCACCGAGAACACCATGTATTTGTCGAAGGCGTGTTTGTGGTAATAGCGCTGTCCGCGGAAGTGCATGTAGACCTCGGCTGTCTGCGGCAGCCAGAATTCCATGCCGGCCTTGTGGAAAGGCACCGGCGCATACTCGGTGACCATGTGCTCGGCCATGAGTTCGATCTGGGGCATGGGCTTCACCATGTCGGACTCAATTCGTACGATCTGAAATTTATCGGCGGTGATCCAGGCGCGGCCTTTCAAACCGACCGGATAGGCAACATCGCCCAGCAGGTAGGCCTGCATGTGGTTCGGCTTGTCCTCGCGCTGCTGGAAGCGCACGATCCAAACCGGCTTGCCATGCCAGTCGCCGAGCCCTTCGCACGTCATCTTGAAGGCGTCGCGCATGACCGGGTGGAAGACCAGGGCCAGGACGGCAAAGCCATTGTCGGCGATGTGGTCGGGCATGGTCTTCTCGTCGTAGCGCTGGGAGCGATATTCGTCGACCAGCACAACGTCCTTCTTCTGCGATACGGTGGCGGCGTAGTCGAACTTGCGATTCTCGCTGATGGCGGAATTTCCCGCCTGATCGAAGCGCTCGTAGTCGATGGTTTCGATGGCGGAAATTCTCTCGACGTTCGCAATCAACTCCGTCACCCGGTTGCCGGCGCCTTCGATTACCTGTTGCGAGGGGCAGTTTAATCCGGCCACCAGGGCAGGCTTGTTGCGGTCAACATCCGCAGGCAGCCAGGAGACGGCGGGCAGCTCGGCTTTGGGCGTAACTACTAGGTCGTTGGCCAGGTCGAAGCCGGCTACCGTGCGTTCGAACTCCGACCATTCCGCAATGGGCTTGGATTTGTATTGCTCCAGTTTGCGGCGCAACTCATCGGCATGCTGGGCGGCAATGCTGCGGGGATTGTTGTTCAGAAATACCTTCAGCGCTGCAATGGCTTCGGCGTTCTTGCCAAGATTCGCGGCTGCTTCGGCGAGAGCAAGCTGGGCTACGTTGCTGTCCTGCTCGCCGGCCTTGATGGCGAGTTCGGCCTGGTTGCGGGCGTCGGGATATTCCTGCTGCTCGAGGTAAGCGTCGGCCAGGAGATCGTGCGCAACCCAGCTGTCGGGATTCGCCTTCACCGCCCGCTGCAACGCGGCGACGGCTTCCTTGGTTTGGCCGGCAATCAGATGCAGGCGGCCGAGCAGGGTCCAGGCACGGGCAGAGCTGGGATTCAAGCTGGTCGCCTGCTCCAGAGAAGCCTGGGCCTGCGTCACATCGCCCTTCGCCAGGAAGAGGTAGCCCAACAGGTATTTCACCCGAGCACAGTTCGGAGATAGCTTGTCGGCTTCGTCCAGCCGCTTTTGTGCTTCCTTCAGGTCGTCGGCACGCAGAGCCCGGATAGCGCGATTCACCTCATGTAATGTGCGCGGGAGCAGGGAAGAGTCGCTGTCCAGATCGGCCGAGGTGTCGGGCTGCAGCACCACCTTCACCTCGATGGTATCCGTCATGCTGGCGACGTCGAGAGAAGTGCGGTTGCTGGCGTAGCCGAGAGCGCTGACTTCGATGTCGTACTTGCCCAAGGGTCGATCGGCGAGAAGAACTTGCGAATTGTCGCCGGTCACCTGCCAACTGGTGGCGTCCTGGGTAACACTATGGAACTTGATCAGCGCCTGGTTCTTGAGCGGCGCGTTTTGCGCGTCGAGTACCGTGACTCGGATAGCCGCGCCCTGATGTCCCTTCAGTGTTTGCGAGGGGTCCAGAGCCTTGGTCTCATGATCCGTGGTCTGGGCGAACAGGTGGCCGGAGGCAACCGCAAGTAGAGCCGTCAAGGTTAGGAGCGTCAAAAAGGTGTTACGCCCGTGCTTCGAGAGGCCGTGCCGAGCGGCGCGCATAAAAGTTCCCCCGAGTTAAGGCTTGCTGGCGGCTCCCTGAGAATATCTGTTGGGTCGAGGAGCTCGGATTTAACTTGGCGGCAGTATTTATCCGCGGGAGAGGATTGTCAATACTGTTGGAACAATCTTGACAATATGAACGAGGGCCGAGGGCTGGCGGTCGAGCTGTCTGAAGAAAACCCGCCCGATTTGGCTCGGGCGGGCGATGATTTTCGGCTTGAACGGAAGCTAGCCGGCGCTGGAGTCCTTCGAGGACTTGACCTCGATTTCATTTACGACTTCTTTGACGTTCGGAATGTTCTTGGCCAGCTTCATGGCTTCGGTCTTCTGGGCTGCGGTCTTGACGCTGCCGCTCAGAACCAGCGTGCCATTCTTCGCTTTGCACGAGATGCTCTGCGCGTCCAGCGTCTTATTCGATTTCAGAGCAGCTTTGTAATTGTCTTCAATTCCGTTGTCCAGATTGGAGTCGATGGCCTTGGCCTGGCTCTCGGCGCCGATGGGACGGATCGCCAGCTCGTTTGCGACCACATAGTCCGGGGCAGCCTGCTTGGCCACCTGGTCAGCCTGCGCCTTCTGGTCGGTTGATTCAACGTCGCCGGTGAGCGTCAGAACACCTTTGTCACGATCCTGAGAGACCTTCACCACGCCCAGCCCGTGCTGGGTCATAGCGCTGTCGACTGCGTCTTTCACATCCGGGTGCTCGGCATTCTTGTTGCATGCTGCAAGTACGAGCATGCCGAGAGCCGCTGCCAGGATTGCGACCCACGCCCGCTTGGCAAATAAATGTGGTTTGTTCAAAGTTTCCCTCCGCTTTGTCGTAAACAAGCTTACGTATTCCGAATAGATGCGGGCTCAGAACGGCGGGTTTGCAGGTACGCTGAAATCGCGAGTCTCAGCGGGTTTGATCCAGAAAAGCAGCCGGTTAGCGCGCGGCGAAAGCAGAGCTTCTGCATGCCGGCATGAAATGCGCTAGAAAGTTAACGCGGAGCTGCGATGGCGATGATCAGAGCGAAGTAGGCTAGAGCCAAAAATCCGCCTGCGAAGAACTGGCCCCATTGTTTTTTGCGAGGCCGCAGCCGAATGAAGCCGGCCAGGCAAGCGGCGATGAGCAGAAAATGGGCCACGCCACCAATCATCACCATCAGCGTGTCTGGCCGGCTCACATGCCCCGTGCGCACCAAAACCAAAACTGCACCGCTCCTGCCTGGAACAGATGGGTCACAAACAAATTGAGACAATTCCAAGCTGTCGCTACGATGACCCCAGCGCCAAAGCCCCATGGGCTGTTTCGTCGCGTCAGCAGAAGGACAGCTACATAAATCAGCGCCTGCAATAAGTGCAGGACGCGAAGCTGTGGAACAACGACTGCCGAAAGCGTCAGGGCAAAAAGGAAGAGCCCAGCTCCAATCGGAATCGCCACGCGGGTCCAGCGAGAATCAGCTGCCGGATCAAGTCTCATGTGTGGCTTGTTACGGCGCGGCGGCTCGAAGAGTTTCAGAAGCTTTCAAGGTTTGCTGGCTATAAGAGCTGACAAGAACAAGGCGTCTGCAATCCGGCTTGAAAGGGGTTTCGGGATTCAATTCGAGGAGGCGCGCGAGCGGCGGATCCGTTCCTCTAATTCCGTGGCGGAGCAGCGAGTGCAGAACTCGGGATCGAGACCCGGATGTTCCTTGCAGCATTCCTCGCGAAAGGCGCAGTGGTGGAAGGTTTCGCGCGCAGCCAGCAATTTCTTCTTCATCGCTGCCTGGCGTTCTGCCAGATGCCGTCTCATCGAGGATCTCCGCTTTTGGGATCATCATACAACGGATTTGCCGGGCGGCGTCCTTCGTGAACCCAGGTTAGCGTTCAAAGGCAGGACGTGAAGCTGGGGCACCAACGGAAAGCCAAGCTGGACTCGGATTTTTTTCATTACGGTACTTGTGCCGCTGACAACGCCGGAAAAGGGATACCGCTCTACGTGGTTCTGATATCCTGAATCTCTGTGGTGATGAAGGTTTTGTTTCCGGTCTTGGTGCTCTGCACCGCCGCCGTCGTCGCCGTAGTTTTGGCGATTCACTTCCGAGTGAAGCGGCATCTTCGTGAGCAGTCGTCTCCCAGTCCCGCATCAGAAACGCCTGGGGGTGAGGAGCGAAGCGAGGATGAGGCCCCGGGCACGACTGAGAATGTGAAAGAGAATCATTCCAGCTAGTTTTTCTGGGCGAGGTACGATATGTCGAAAGCACTTCCTATTACTACGAATGCCGCAGAGCAGTCATTCAGTCTTATTAAGCAAACCGCAATCGTCATCTGTGCCAGTGCGGTGATTGCGGTGTGCGCACGGCTGATGGTGCCCCTGCCGTTTACGCCGGTTCCCTTGACCCTGGCGAACTTCGGTGTGCTGCTGGTTGGCCTGACCTTGGGGAGCAAGCGCGGATTTGCGGCGGCGGCGCTCTACCTGGCGTGGGGTGCGATGGGATTGCCGGTGTTTGCGTCGGCCGGACCAGGCAGTTTCCTGCAGATGCTGGGCCCGACAGGTGGATATCTGTGGGCGTACCCGGTGGTGGCGTTTCTGGCCGGATGGGTCGCCGAACACGGCGCCCGGGTTTCACCCGGAATCTGGTTGGCGCCATCGCTGCCGAGCTTGTGCTGTTCGCTGCCGGCCTTAGCTGGCTGGTGGTTTACACGCACAGCTGGCGGCAGGCAGCTTTCTTCGGGCTCTATCCGTTCCTGTTTGCTGAAGTATCGAAGGTGATGGTGGCGGCTGCCGGCGCGAAACGCCTGCGCCGCAGTTTCTAGCTTGCTGTGCCTGGTGGCCGGCTGTAATTTCGAAGTCAGGTAAGTTCTCGGACAAACGCAATCCTATGACCAGCAATTCCGGAGAAAGTGTTCGCGAAATCAAGGTGGCCCACAGTCCTGACTCGGACGATGCCTTCATGTTTTACGGCATGGCAACGAACAAGATCCGGGTGCCGGGCGTTAAGTTCACCCACACGCTTTGCGACATCGAGACCCTAAATCGCAAAGCGCTGGAAGGCTACTACGACATCACGGCGATCTCGTTTCATGCCTACCCGTACCTGCAGGACAAGTACGCGCTGATGCCGAGCGGCGGCAGCGTGGGCGAGGGTTACGGACCCATGATCGTGGCCCCGCGCAATATCCCGCTGGACGAAATCACCAACTGCAAGATCGCTGTGCCTGGCACCATGACCACCGCGTATCTGGTGTTGAAACTCTTTGCGCCCGATATTGCTACCGAGGTTGTTCCCTTCGACGAGATCATTCCGCGCGTGCTCGATGGCAAGTATGAAGCCGGACTGATCATCCACGAAGGCCAGCTGACGTTCGCCAAGGCCGGTCTGCACAAGATTGTCGATATGGGCAAGTGGTGGCGCGACCAGACTGGTCTGCCACTGCCGTTGGGCGGCAACGCGATTCGCCGCGAACTGGGCCCGGAGCTGATAGGCGCCTGCTGCACGGCTTTGCGCGACAGCATTCGCTACGCACTGGACAATCGCGAAGAGGCGTTGCAATACGCCATGCAGTTCGCCCGCGATCTCGATCCGCAGCTGGCGGACAAGTTCGTCGGCATGTACGTCAATGAGCGCACGCTCGACTACGGCAAGGACGGCCGCGAAGCCATCACCAAGCTGCTGGAGATGGGATTCGAAGCGGGCATTATTCCCAACAAGCCAGTGGTGGAGTTCGTCGGTAACCCGGCCGCCGTGAGCACGACGTAGTACAGGTGTGGCCCCCGCGGCGGCACGGCGGTAACCCTCTTTCTCGCCCGACCCCTGGCATATTGTCATTCTGATATCGCCGCGACTCCCGTCATAGGGTCAGCCCGCCGAAGCGGCGGGATCTGCGGTTCGGGTCATCAGCCGCGGTCGCCGAGCCGGCTTTCGCCGGGGCGCGCGCCGCCGCGCTAAGATATTCCCATGACGCTCGAAGAGTTTCGCGAATCGCTCTCGCGCGATGAGCCCCCGCGGGAACTGGAGATCGCTCTCGCTGCGTTGTGGTGGGACGCCAAGGGCAACTGGAAGCAGGCCCATGACGTGGCCGCCGAAGATGAGGGTCCGGAGGCAGCATGGGTGCACGCGTACCTGCATCGCAAGGAGGGAGACGCCTCGAACGCGAACTACTGGTACACGCGCGCGGACAAGCCTCCCAGCAAAGCGCCGTTGCAGGAGGAGTGGAGCGGGATTGTGGAGTCGCTGCTCGCCGGCAGCGAGCCGGAGTATTGAGCTTTTGATTTGACCTGACGAGACGGCTGCCGTTCCTACGGGACTTTGTCCTCTTTCACGTCCGCCCAGCGCTGGACTAAGCTCTGACGTCTCGCTGGGGCGAGACTCGATCAAAGGCGCTTCGAACCCTTTTCCCCAATCGATGGTCGATGCGGTTCGCGACGACTGAGTTCGTGCCAGCCACAAACCCGCATTTCACGCGTCTTTCAGTGCTTCCACGATCGCGTCGTGAATCTGCGGACGCAGTTCGCGAATTGCCTTCGACGTACGGTCAGGCCAGGTGCGGTTGGTCAGCAGAGTCACCGACAGATGGCGCTCGGGATCGATCCACAGCGAGGTTCCGGTAAATCCCAAATGTCCGACGGAGCGGTCGGAAAACAGTTTGCCGGATGCAGACTCCGGTCGCGTCGGAGTGTCCCACCCCAGCGCCCGGGTGGTGCCGCGGGGCGATGTCTCGCGCCGCAGAAACAGCTTCAGCGTGCCCGGCTGTAGAATCGGCGAGCCGCCACGCAGCATGCATTCCGCAAAGCGAGCGACGTCGGTGGCCGGACCGAACACACCTGCCTGTCCTCCCACACCACCCATGACATTCGCGTTCTCGTCGTTCACCTCGCCCTGCATTACGCGACCGAAGGAACTGCCTTCGTCTTCGGTGGGTGGAATCTCCGCTTTCCATTCCGGCGGTGGATTGAAGCACGTCCGCGTCATTCCCAGGGGAGCGAAGATTTCACGCTGTGCGAATACGTCGAGCGGCACAGCGGCAATTCGGGCCAAGGCTTCGCCCAGAAGGATGAACCCAATGTCGCTGTACTCCACGAGCGTTCCCGGAGTAGCAATGAGCGGCGATGCGATCGCAGCTCGCACCGCATCTTCGGGGGTCTTGGCAATCTGAAAGAGCTTCTCGTAAGCGGGCAGTCCGCTGGAGTGCGCCAGCAAACTTCGGAGCGTCACGAAGTGCCGCTGCACGTGCTGATGCTTGGGCGCCAGCGTGATAAATTCCGGAAGCGTTTTTTCGATCGGCTGATCGAGCGACAGCTTGGCGCGCTGGTAGAGCAGCATGGCGACCGCAGTGGTGGCAACGACCTTGGTCAGCGATGCCAGGTCGAAGGCGGTTTCCGCGCCTACCGCCGGCGAGTTTTGTCGATAGGTGAAGCGGCCGAAGCCCTGCGAAGCGACCAGCGCTCCGCGATGAGTGACGGCGAGCGAGGCGCCGGGAAACGCACGCTGCTCGATGGCTCGCCGGATGATGGCGAAGGCGTCCGCGAACTGGCTTTCTTGTTCGTCGAACGCGGGGGCTAGCTGGAGAGCGTCTTGCGAGAACGGAGGCATACGCCCCTCCCCTGCAATTACGGGCTGTTGCAACTTATAATAACTTGCTCGCCTCCCCAGCGGGTATTTCCATAAAGGGAAAGGTGCTCTTGAGCCTGCGTTTGCGCCGGCCAGCCGCCGTGCTGGTCTTTGCCTGTCTCCTCGCTGCGTGCGCGCCCGTGTTCGGGCAAAAAACCTCGTCAAATCAGCAATTGCCGGCGAAACCCGCTACTGAAGCGCCTCCGCCGGCAGCATCGGTAGTCTCCCCTGCTGTCGCCTCGAAGGAGGAGCAGAGCTGGTTCGCGCCGCTCGATGACATCTTGAAGGAGGCTGTCACCAGCGGTAACGCGCCCGGAGCAGTGCTGCTGGTGGGCCACAACGGCCTGATCGCCTATCACAAGGCCATGGGAAATCGCACGGTCGGACCCAAGGCCGAGCCCATGACCGTCGATACGATCTTCGATGTTGCTTCGCTCACCAAGGTCATCGCGACCACCACAGCGGTGATGCGGATGGAGCAGTTGGGACAGATCAAGCTGAACGATCCGGTGGCGAAGTACATTCCCGACTTCGGGCAGAACGGCAAGGAAGACGTCACCATCCGCATGCTGCTGACGCACTACTCCGGGCTTCCGGCCGATGTCGACCTGAAGCAGCCGTGGAATGGGGCCGATGCGGGGTTCGCGCTGGCCAATGCTTCTAAGCTGGTGAATCCTCCTGGCTCGACATTTCTGTACAGCGACGTGGGGTTTGTGGTTCTGGGTGAGCTGGTGCAGAAGGTCAGCGGCATGCCTCTCGATCAGTATGCGCAAACTTACATTTTCGGCCCGCTGGGCATGAGTTCGACGCGCTTCAATCCGCCACCGACCTGGGTGCCGCGCATTGCGCCCACGCAGCGTGACGAGCACACGGGACAGACGCTGCGGGGCACGGTTCACGATCCCACCGCGCGCCAGATGGGCGGGGTGGCCGGGGATGCCGGACTCTTTTCTACTGCCGACGACATCGCGAAATTCGCGCAGACGCTGCTGAATGGCGGCGCGCCGATCCTGAATTCGCTGATAATTGAGAAGATGACCACACCGCAGCAGCCGGCGAACTATCCCAACGTGCGCGGTCTGGGCTGGGACATCGATTCTCCGTACTCCTCGAATCGCGGAGAGCTTTTGCCGGTGGGCTCCTACGGCCACACCGGATTTACCGGCTGCTCACTGTGGATCGATCCTACGACCAACACCTACGTCATCCTGCTGACCAACGCCACCATGCTGAAGGATGGCAACGTCATTTCGTTGCGCACGGAGATTGCAACAGCCGTAGCTGCCGCGCTGCACCTTAATCCCAGCGAGCAGCAGAAGGTGCGGGTAGCCCGCATCACCGGCTACAACGAGGCACAGATGGCGGCGCGGCGCGTGGTCGCCCGCAATGGCAAGGTGTTGAACGGCATCGACATTCTGGAGGAGCGCAAGTTCGATCCGCTGCATCTGCCGAATGTGGCGAAGCCTCGCATTGGGTTGGTGACGAATCAGACGGGCGTGGACGCGCGCGGCAAGCGCACCATCGATGTGCTCAACGATGCGCCCGGCATGCAGTTGACCGCGATCTTCAGCCCGGAACACGGCGTAGAAGGCACGGCCGACACCACGGTCATTGCGAACTCGAAAGATTCAAAAACCGGCGTGCCGATCTATAGCGTTTACGGCGACACGGACGCGAAACGCAGGCCGTCCCCGGATGTGATTCGCAACTTGGACGTGATCGTCTTCGACCTGCAGGATGTGGGCGCGCGCTTCTACACCTACGAGACCACGCTGGGATATTTTCTGGAAGCCGCGGCCAAGGCTAAGAAGCCGATTGTCGTGCTGGATCGTCCGAATCCGATCACCGGCAACTATGTGCAGGGGCCAGTTTCCGATGCGCAGGAGAGTTTCGTCAATTACTACCCGCTGCCGGTGCGCCACGGTATGACCATCGGCGAGCTGGCTAAGCTGTTTAACGAAGAGAAGAAGATCGACGCCGAGCTCACCGTGATACCAATGCGCGGCTGGCTGCGCGGCGACTGGTTCGACTCCACCGATGCCATGTGGATCAATCCCTCGCCCAATATTCGCAACCTGGACCAGGCCATGCTGTATCCGGGAGTGGCGCTGATTGAAGGCACCAGTGTTTCGGTAGGACGTGGGACGGATACGCCGTTCCAGCTGATCGGCTCGCCCTACTTCGACGCCAGGGAGCTGTCGACTTACCTGAATGGCCGCAACATTGGCGGGGTGCGGTTTATTCCGACCACGTTCACACCGACGTCGGGACCATTTGCGCGGCGTGAATGTTTTGGCGTTTTCATCATGGTCACGAATCGCGAGCAACTGGACGCGCCCGAGTTGGGGATCGAGCTGGCGGCGGCGCTGCATAAGCTGTCTCCGCTGGGATACGACATGGCGAAGATGAATCAGCTGCTTGTGAGTCAGGCGACCTTCGCGGCGCTGCAGGCAGGACAGGATCCGCACCGCATCGCCGAAGGCTGGCAGGATCAGATCGAGCAGTTCATGGATGTTCGGCAGAAATACTTGATGTACTAGGAATGTGAACCGGGTTAAATCGCGGTGCCCCAGGTTCACGTCCCTCTTTCGGACGTTAACCTGGGTGGAGTGCACGCCGAACCCGCGTTAGCTCAACAACGGGGCGAACGTGGGGCACCGGAAGTTTCTACGACTTGTCGGCCTGGGCGCGGTGCCCCAGGTTCACGTCCTGCCTTCGGACGTTAACTTGGGTGGAGTGCACGGCGAACCCACGTTAGCCCAACTGCGGGGCGAACGTGGGGCACCAGCATTCTCAGCGCGTCGAACTCAATTCCGGCTGCGGGGTTGCACTTCCGCTTCGCTTCAGCTTCCGCGTTGCCAGCAAATACACCACAACCTGCATTGTGATTGCTCCGCTGGTGTCGATGATGACATCCTGCCAGCGGCCGGTGCGCGACGGAATGAAGGTCTGATGGATTTCGTCGTAGGTCGCCATGCCGAGCGCAGCCATCACGCCGATGAAGCTCCACTCCAGCCGCCACAGATCGCGCAGGTAAATTCCCCACGGACGACGCACCAGATTGCGTAGACGGTCGCGGTTGGTGTGCTTCAGGGCGAGGAAGACGAGCACGCTGAGAATGCCGTAGCCGAGGAAGTGTCCGGTCTTGCGCAGCACCTCGTTCAGCAGATCGACGACGGCGCGGTTGACATGCGGCGCGACAAACGAGATGACGGTGTAGAGCAGGCCGCCGGTATTGTTGGCCGACGCCATGTCGGTGGATTCGGTGAAGATCACCCCCATCCAGAGGACAGCCGGCCACCAGTTGCGGACCAGGGATCGAGGTGAGTGCTTCAGCAAAAGCGCGACTCCGAAACCACCATCATGAATTTATCGGCGACGCGTTACTCGGCGCGATAGTTGGGAGCTTCGCGGGTGATCATCACGTCGTGCACGTGGCTCTCGCGCAGGCCGGCTCCGCTGATGCGCACGAACTTCGCCTTCTGCTGCAGCTCTTCGATGGTGCCGCAACCCACGTAGCCCATGCCGCTCTTCACGCCGCCAACCAGCTGGTAGACGATCATGCCGACCGTCCCGCGATAGGGCACGCGGCCCTCGATGCCTTCCGGCACCAGCTTCGCCAGGCGATTGCCTTCGGTGCCGTCTTCCGATAGCACCGGCACGGAGGAGTCGCCGTCGGTGTTCTGGAAATAGCGCTCGCTGGAACCCTGCGCCATCGCAGCCAGCGATCCCATGCCGCGATACGTCTTGAACGAGCGGCCCTGATAGAGAATCGTTTCGCCGGGACTCTCTTCGGTTCCGGCCAGCAGCGAGCCGATCATCACGCAGTCGGCGCCGGCAGCGATGGCCTTGGTCACGTCGCCGGAGTACTTGATGCCGCCGTCGGCGATGATCGAAATATCGCTGTCACGCACCGCGCGAGCGGCTTCGGCGATGGCGGTGATCTGCGGAACGCCCGCGCCGGTGACGACACGGGTGGTGCAGATGGAGCCAGGTCCGATGCCAACCTTGATGCCGTCGGCCCCAGCCTTAGCCAGCTCGCAGGCGCCGTCGAAGGTCGCGATATTACCCGCCAGCAGATCGACTTCCGGGAGCACTGACTTGAGCTTCTTGATGGCTTCGATCACGCGAGTGGAGTGTCCGTGTGCGCTGTCGATGGCGAGCACGTCGACCTTGGCTTTCACCAGCTCCTGGGCGCGTTCGAGGAAGTCACCCGTTGCTCCGATCGCCGCTCCCACGCGCAGACGGCCATGATCGTCTTTCGCAGCGGTGGGATACTTCAGCCGCTTCTGAATGTCTTTCACGGTGATCAGGCCCTTGAGATTGTAGGCATCGTCGACCACCAGCAACTTCTCGATGCGGTGCTGATGCAGGATCGCCTCGGCGTCGTTCAGCGTGGTGCCGACCGGGACCGTGATCAGGTTCTCGCGGGTCATCACTTCGCTGATGGGAACGTCGGTACGGGTTTCGAAGCGGAGATCGCGATTGGTGAGGATGCCGACCAGCTTCTTGTTCTTGGTGATCGGCACGCCGGAGATGCGGTAATGCCGCATCAACTCCAGCGCCTCGGAGATCTTCTGGTCCGGCGACATGGTGATTGGGTCAACGATCATGCCGCTTTCGGAGCGCTTCACCTTGTCGACTTCGGTTACCTGCTGCTCGATGGTCAGGTTGCGGTGGATGATGCCCAGGCCGCCCTGTTGGGCCATGGCAATGGCCATGCGCGACTCGGTCACCGTATCCATGGCCGCGCTGATCATGGGCACACGCAGTTCAATGTTGCGGGTCAGGCGGGTTGTGGTGTCTACCGTAGCCGGAACAACGTCGGACTTGGCGGGTAGCAACAACACGTCATCGAAGGTCAGCGCCTCAGGGACTGGGAAATTGATCATGATATGTATTCCACGGAGGGATAAGGAAATATTGTAGAGACGCGGCGGTGGTAAGGCAAACCGCGCGGAAGGCTTGAAACGTCACAGACTACCCATGCCAAACGCGACGATAAACGGGAGCCAATGATTCTCAGCAAACGTTCCAAATATGGTGACCAAGGCGCTTCCGAATGCGCGCAGCAGGGGTATTCCAGGCTGGTCGGAAAACCAGCGGGTCTTCACGAACAGGTACCACCCGAGGCATAACAGGAACAACACAGGGCCCGCGATCCCAAGCGGCCGACGCATCCTTCCCGCCGCTTTGTCATCAAATACTTACGGCAGGACGGGCGACATCACAGACGCCCGGGCCTGGCCTACTACGGCATTGAATCACGCACGGTTTCAGAGTATATTTAATAAGGTACTGTTGCGTTAGTAGGTTCCTGTCACCGGCTCCCGGCGTGGCGGCGGACCTTGGCAGATTCGGCGAAGCACACCGGTGGGCGACAGCCCACTTTCTATTTCCACCCGTTAATCCGCTGGTTGTACGGCGAGTCCAGGTGGTTACAAGGGCCTGACGGGCGCACTGTGCTTAGTCGCTCCGCCGGGCTGAGTAGCACGCCGAAGCGAAGGCCCGGGGCAGAGTTTTACGAACAGACGATGGCAGCCGGGATCGACAAAATTCGCGAGATCGCCGATCGGGTCGCGCAGTCCAGCGGACTGGAAGTGGTGGACCTGGAATTACTCGGTGGCGGCAAGGCGCGCATGTTGCGCGTGTACATCGATAAGCCGGGCGGCGTGACGCATGAGGATTGTGCGAACTTCAGCCGCGAGGCGGGCACGATCTTCGACGTGGAAGATGCGGTGCCGGGGAGCCAGTACACCCTGGAGGTTTCATCGCCGGGGCTGGATCGCAAGCTGTCGAAGGCGGCAGAGTTCCAGCGCTTCATCGGCAGCCTGGTCAAGCTGACGACACTTGACCCGGTGAATGGGAATCGGCACTTCGAGGGACGCCTGAAGGCGTTCAGCGATGGCCGGCTCAGCCTGGAGCTGACGCCGCGTAAGAAGTCGAAGAAGCACGAAGCGGTTGAACCTGGCGCCGAGGTTGAGATCAGCCTGGCAAACGTGGAGAAGGCGAATCTGGTTCCGGAGTTTTAGCTGGTTGAGGCGGTTTCTTACCGGCGCGGAGAACAGCAGATCCCTCGTCGGGGTGAAGCCCTCCTCGTGATGACAATTTTGGTTGCTGGGTAGGGCAGGCAAACGAGACGAGCCCCTTCAGGGGCGACAGATGGTAGCCCAGCGCTTCAGCGCTGGGTAGCAAGACCACACAATTCGAGTCCCGCAGGGACGGCAGGATGTAACCAGTAAGGTGGCACTGACTTATGGCGAGTGAACTGTACAACGTAATCGACGCTCTCAGCCGGGAGAAAGGCATCGATCCGCAAATTGTGGTCAGTGCGGTGGAAGATGCCATCGTCGTGGCCACCCGAAAATATTACAAGACCCAGGAGAACCTGCGCGCCGAACTGGACAAAGAGAGCGGCCAGATCCGGGCCTATGCGGTGAAGTCGATCGTCGAAACCCCCGAGCAGGTTGAAGATCCACTGGCACAGATCACCCTGGACGACGCCAAGCGCATCGATCCGGCGGCCGAGGTCGGAGGCGAACTCCGCACCTACAAGGCCACCGACGTTTTGGGACGTATCGCCGCGCAACTGGCAAAGCAGGTCATCTTTCAGAAGGTGCGCGAGGCCGAGCGCGACACGGTTTACAACGAGTACATCGGACGCGTGGGCGAGATCATCAATGCGACCATCAAGCGCAACGAAGGTCAGGATGTCATTGTCGACTTGGGCAAAGCCGAAGGACGCATGCCGAAGAAGGAGCAGTCGCGACTGGAATCGTTTGCTCCCGGCGAGCGCGTGCGCTGCGTGATCTCCCGGGTGGAGAAGGCTTCCAAGGGTCCGCAGGTTGTCGTCTCGCGCGCTGCCCCGGAATTAGTTACACACCTGTTTCAGACCGAAGTGCCCGAGATCTACGACAATACGGTTGTGATTCGCGCCATCGCGCGCGAAGCCGGCGAGCGCACCAAGATCGCCGTCATGTCCAAGGACAAGGACGTAGATCCGGTGGGCGCTTGTGTGGGCATGAAGGGCATGCGCGTGCAGTCCATCATTCGCGAACTGCGCGGCGAGAAGATCGACATCATCGAGTATCACGAGGATCCGGTCACCTTCGCCGAGAAGGCGTTGCAGCCGGCGAAGGTCAGCCGCGTGACCGTGCTTGAGGGCCAGGAGAAGCACCTCGAAGTGATTGTCGACGACAGCCAGTTGTCGCTGGCCATCGGCAAGAAGGGTCAGAATGTTCGTCTGGCCGCCAAGCTGCTGGGCTGGAAGATCGACATCAAGAGCGAGGAAGAGAAGCGCCAGGAAGTCGAAGAGCAGATGCGCGGCATGATGGGTCAGGCGACTACGCCGATCGAGAGCGTGCCTGATCTGGAGCCGGGCATCGTCGAGAAGCTGGTTGCCGCAGGCATTACGACCGTCGAGTCGGTTGCCGATATGACGCCCGAGCAGTTGGAAGAGGTGCCGGGTATCGGGCCGAAGACAGTCGAGAAGATCAGTATCGCGGTCAACAACTACTTTGCGAGCCTCGATGCCGCTGCAGAAGGGCTGCCGGATGCCGGCGAGGCGGTTGGACAGGATGTTCCGGCCGAGGAAGAAGCGCGCGAGCTGGAAGCGACAGAAGGCGCGGAGCCCGATGCCGAAGCTGGAGAAACCGCGGAGGGTGCCGCAGCCGGAGAAACGCCGGAGGAAGTCGAGGCCGCCGAACGCGACGATGCCCAGGTTGAGCCGGCAGAGGAACTCTCCGCCAGTAGCGACGTGGATTCAGAGGATGAGGGTGGTCAGTCAGGCGACGAAGAAGGTCTGCCCGATGAGCCCGAGGCTTCTTCCGAGAGCGTGGAAGAGTTGGTCGACGAGGGTCAGGCCTTCGAAGCCGAAGTGATCGATGGTGTCGAGAACGCGCCGGCTGCCGACGAAGGCGAGCGCATCTTCCACGAGCGGATCGAGACACCGAACGAGAATGTGCCCGACGAAGAAGAGCCGGGCGAGAAAAGATAGTAGTCAGTGGCCAGCTTAAGACGGTTTGAGCACGGGCGCATTGACTGGCAAATGTCGTGGGCCTACGGCAGAACCAGTGTTCTT
This sequence comes from uncultured Acidobacteriaceae bacterium, assembly GCA_963698845.1. Taxonomy (GTDB): domain Bacteria; phylum Acidobacteriota; class Terriglobia; order Terriglobales; family Acidobacteriaceae; genus Bog-257. The sequence goes on along the minus strand of CAVOSH010000001.1, from coordinate 147,110 downwards.
CGGATTTGTAACTAGCACGAGTGTCAGGCGCTGTCGGTGTTGCGGTGCACAGCCGAAAGGACCAAGCAGTGCACAGTTCGAAAGAACGAAGCGCCGCAGGCGCGAAAGAGCTTAGCCCAGCGCTTCAGCGCTGGGTAGGCGACCAATAACGATCTAAGTCCCGTAGGGACGACAGCGGTACAGCAGGGCTTCGGCCCTGCGGGTAGGGACAAAAGAAGGGTCAGCATGGCGCAGCTCAGTCTGTCCTTTCTGAACATGAACCACACCGTGAGGATGCTATGAAGGCGTAACCCAGACGGGAAACATGACGGAGGAAACGGGGCGTAATGCAGCACAAGATTCGAATCAATGACCTGGCCAGAGAACTCGAGGTTAAGAGTAAAGCCATCCTCGACGTTCTGATCAAGGTCGGCATCACCGAGAAAAAAACGCACTCCAGTTCCATCGAGGAAGATGAAGCCGAGCGCGTCAAGAAGTATTTTGCGGAGCATGAGCCCAGTTCAAGCCGTAGCTCCCGTGCGTCTGCAGCGTCGTCGGACGAGTTCAAGCCGAAGATCGACCTGTCGCACATCTCCAAGCCTGGCGATGTGCTGAAGGCGATCACGCAGAAGGCTGCTCAACCGGCTGCGCCGGCGCGTTCAGCTGTGCCTCCCGCTGCGGCGGCTCCCGTGCGTCCCGCGGTGACTCCTCCGAAGCCTGGGCCGGCAGTGACCGCCAGCACGCAGCCCGCGACTCCGGTCGAAGCTCCGAAACCCGCTCCGCGTTTCATTACGCCGCAATCGGTGGCACGTCCGCCGGCTGCCATCGTGATTCCTCCCAAGCCTCCAGCGCCGCCGACTGCCCAGGCACGGCCCGCCGCAGAAGCGGCAAAGCCGACTGAGACAGTTGCCGAAGAGCAGACGCCTGTCACCAAACACGCAGGAACCACAGTTTTGGCGCCCGAAGCTTCAGCAGCCGAAACAGCAGCAACATTGGAGGCAGGAACGACGACCGCGGCTTCTCCGGCGCTTGGCGCGCCCACAACTCAGGCAATACCATCCGTGCGTCCGGGAACTCCGGTGCAACCTGGCGATGTACGGCCGACTCCAGCTCGTCCCGGACAGGCTCCGGTCAACGCAGCGCCTGCGGCTCCGCCGCGCCGGCTGATTGTGCCGCAGACGGGCCCGCGTCCGGTTTACCAGGCGCCGTTGCGCCCGGCGGCGGCCGCCGTGCCTTCGCGAGTAGTTATGCCGGAGCGTGGCAAGCCAATTTTCCAGCGTTCGCAGCGTCCGGGAGGCCCGCCGATGAGCGGCGCTCCGGGCACTCGTCCGCCGGTGCGGCCGGGTGAACGCCGTGGTCCGCATCCCACACGCTCCGGCGCTCCGGGAATGCGTCCCGGGTTTGGTGCCGGTGCTCCGGGTAGCGCTCCGCCGCCTCCGACGGGACAGCGTCCTATGGGACGTCCGGCGCGTCCGGGACAGCGTTACGTTCCGCGTGGTGTGAAGGAAGGCCCGATGAAGGGCTTTACTCCGCCGCCGCGGTTGTCGCTCTCGACCGAGCCGTTGCCCATCACGCGCGCTATCGAGATTCCGGAAGGTATCAGCGTAAAGGATCTGGCCGAGAAGCTGGGTATTCGCGCCAAAGACCTGATCGCCCGCCTGCTGGCGCGTGGTGTCTTCGCCACGGTCAACCAGACGCTTGACTCCGATCTGGCCTCCGACATGGCTCGCCACTTCGGCGCTGAGACTTCGGTCATCAGCTTTGAAGAACAGTTGGCGAAGGATGAAGGCCCGGCCGAGCGTACCGGTGAAGACGGGGCGCTGGCGGTAACCCGCCCTCCGGTAGTGACCATCATGGGTCACGTCGATCACGGCAAAACCAGCCTGCTCGACGCCATCCGCTCTACCAACGTTGCCGAGGGCGAAGCCGGTGGTATCACGCAGCACATCGGCGCGTACAAGGTGGCGATCACCGACACCAATTCTCCGGCTTACGGCCGCGAGATCGTCTTCCTCGATACGCCGGGTCACGAAGCGTTTACCCGTATGCGTGCCCGCGGATCGAAGGTGACGGACATCGTGGTGCTGGTGGTTGCAGCCGATGACGGCGTGATGCCGCAGACGCTGGAAGCTATCGATCACGCCAAGGCGGCGAACGTGCCGATCATCGTGGCGGTCAATAAGATCGATAAACCCGATGCCATGCCCGAGCGCGTCAAGAAGCAACTTGCCGATCGCGGCCTGATGCCGGAAGACTGGGGCGGCAGCACCGTGTTCGTCGACGTGTCGGCCAAGCAGAAGACCAATCTCAATCTGCTGATGGAGATGGTCTGCCTGGTTGCCGATCTCGGCGATCTGAAGGCAGTGCCTGAGCGCCTGGCAAGCGGTACTGTGCTGGAAGCCAAGCTCGATCGCGGCCGTGGTCCGGTGGCGACCGTGCTGGTACAGAACGGAACGCTGCACAACAGCGATAACTTTGTCGTGGGCAATGTATTCGGTAAAGTGCGCGCCATGTTCAACGATCGTGGCGTCGCACTGGAATCAGCGGGACCGTCCACTCCGGTCGAGATTCTAGGACTGGAAGGGCTGCCGCAGGCCGGCGATCAGCTGGTAGCTGTAGCCGATCGCGAGAAGGCGCGTGGCATCTCCGAATACCGCGAAGCCAAAGCGCGTGAAGCGCAGTTGGCGAAGAGTTCGCGCGTTTCGCTCGAGGGCCTGGCGGAGCAGCTCAAGACCGCCGGTCAGAAAGAACTGTTCATCATCCTGAAGGGCGATGTGCAGGGCTCGGTCGAAGTGCTGGGCGATGTGCTGATCAAACTGTCGAACGAACGCGTGAAGATCAACGTCATGCGCGGCAGCGTGGGCGCCATCACCGAGAGCGATGTGCTGCTGGCTTCGGCGTCGAATGCCATCATCATCGGCTTCAACGTCCGGCCGGAGCGCAAGGCGCAGGAACTGGCGGAGCAGGAAAAGGTCGACATCCGCTTGCACTCGATCATTTACGAGGTGCAGGACGAGATCAAGAAGGCCATGACCGGACTGCTGGAGCCGATCATCAAGGAAACTTACCTGGGCCGCGCCGAAGTGCGCGATACCTTCCGGGTTCCCAAGGTGGGCGTCATTGCCGGCTGTATGGTCATCGATGGCGTGGTCAAGCGCGACTCGGAAGTTCGGCTGTTGCGCGACAACGTGGTCGTGTTCAAAGGCAAAGTCGGTTCGGTGCGGCGCTTCAAGGAAGACGTCAGCGAAGTGCGTACCGGCATGGAATGCGGCATCTCGATCGCGAACTACGGCGACATCAAGGTAGGCGATGTGATCGAAGTGTTCGTGACCGAGCGAGTCGCGGCTGAAGCCTTCGTGTAAGGGCAGTTGTCAGTGGCCAGTTGTCAGTTGTCAGTGACCGCCGCTGAGCTTTGATTGGGTGGAGTACGCTTTCAGGCGTGCAGGTGACAGTTCTAAAGGGTTGCGCTTTAGCGCCTGAGGTATCTGCCGCAGCGGCTAAAGCCGCACCTCTAACAAGTTCCCTAATGCATCGCTGAAGCGGTGCTCCACCTTGAGATCGAATCATCATCGTCCCGGAACGGAATCCTCCCTCGGGAGGAGCCGGTATCCGGGACGTTGTGCAACCGAGAGAAACATGATCGCGTATCTGATGCTGGAGATTCGCATCGAGGGTGCGCACTCGCTGAAGGATAAGCGGCAGGTGGTGCGCAGCGTGAAAGACGGTCTGCGGAATCACTTCAACGTCGCCGTGGCAGAAATTGACGCGAGCGAAGCCTGGCAGCGAGCGACGATTGGCGTAGTCAGCATCTCCGATTCGCGAGATTATCTCGACGGGCTCATGCGCAACGTTGAACGCCACGCCGTGCGGGTGGCGAATAACGCCGGCGGCGAGGTAACGGATTCCTTTCTGGACTTTTTGCCGGAAGCGGAATTCGGTGATCATTTGACCGGGGAACCGTGATGGTTATCACTGCCAGGTTGTCAGACTGGCGTATGCTCTAACGTTCCCCTTTCGCAGCTTTCAGCTTTTGGCTTTTAGCTCTTGGCAGGCAGAAAAGGCTGGCGGGGAGCGGAAGTGGTTTTTACGCTAAGAGCTAAAGGCTAAGAGCTAAGAGCTGAACTATGGAGAATCGGGGACAGAAATATCATCGCGGACGCATGGAAGAAGCGTTGCGCGAGGAGATTGCCGCTCTGGTGGAAGGCGAGCTGGGCGATCCGCGAATCGGCCTGGTCAGCGTGACCGAAGTACATATGGCTGACAGCAGGAATGCGCGCGTCTTCGTCGCCGCGGCGGGTAACGCCGAAGAGGCCAAGCAAAGCCTGGAGGGGCTCAATGCCGCTCGCGGCTACATTCGTCACGAACTAACCCAGCGCCTGGGAGTGCGGCAGGCTCCGGATGTAATTTTTGTGCTGGACCGCTCCGAGCAGTACGGCGGACGCATTGACGAGTTGTTGCAGAGAATTGAGAAGAGGAAAAGAAGCAGGTAGCGATAAGCATTTGGCATTAGCAATTTGGCATTTGGCAAAGACCAGGGATCAGCGCTGATAGAGATGTTAATCGGTAGCGGAACCCCGACGACCAAGGGTTTGCCAAATGCTAAGTGCCCAGTGCTAAATGCCAAATGCAAGCCGCTGGCTGCTAGTTGCTGATTGCTCAAGAAACCATGCTGGACGAAGTACTGAACCAAATCGGCAGACGCAAGGCGTTCATTCTGACCTCGCATGCGCGGCCGGATGGCGACGCGGTTGGCTCAACGCTGGCTTGCGCGCAGATCCTGCGCAGCATGGGCAAGCAGGCGAGCGTGGTGCTGAGCGACGGCGTGCCCGGCGTTTACGGACCGCTGCCGTTCACCGATACGGTCCTGCGCAACACCGAACAGGCGCCCGAGGCCGACGCTGCGATCATCCTGGAATGCGACAGCGTGCAGCGCACCCGCCTCACCGGATTGGAGCGGCACTTTCTCATCAACATCGATCATCACGCCACCGCCCGTCCCTTTGGCGACGTGAACTGGATCGATCCCGATGCCTGTGCGACGGCGGAGATGATTTTCCGGCTGGCGCGCGAGGCCGGAGTCAAGATCACCCCAGAAGTCGCTACCTGCCTCTACACTGCGGTACTGACCGATACGGGTTCGTTCTGCTTTCATGGCACCACCGAGCGCACCTTCGCGCTGGCCCAGGAGCTGGTGCGCTGCGGGGCCGATCCGGTGCGCATTGCGCACAACGTCTACTTCTCGACGCAGCTTTCAAAAATGCGCCTGCTGGGCGCGGCGCTTAGCGGATTGCAGCGGGAGGGCAGCCTGGCATGGATGCATGTCGGTCGCGAAACCATGGAGCGCTGCCAGGCGAGCGACGAGGATTGCGAAGGCCTGGTGAACTACGCGCTCGCGATTCAAGGCATTGAAGTAGCACTGTTCTTTCGCGAGCAGCCGGACGGACGCTATCGCGTCAGCTTGCGCAGCAAAGGCCTGGTCAACGTGGCTGCTGTCGCCGAAGCTTTTGGCGGTGGTGGACATGAGTGCGCCAGCGGCTGCGCGATGGAAGGACCGTTGCCGGCCGCCGTCGAATGCCTGCTGGCACAGCTGCGGCTTCGGGGCTACGACGCCGACGTGCAGTAAATCCTCCTTCTGTTAACTCTTAGCTTCTAGCCGTTAGCTCCTGGCCATCGTGCTCTTTCACACGAAACATCCTTCTTCACGTGCGTGATCGTATTCCCGGGTGTCATCTTGAGCGTAGGCAGCCTGGCGTTGGCTGCCGGAGTCGAAGGACCCCTACCTCGACGTCGGCGCAGGATCCCGCTCGGCCGTTCGTCGCTAATACTCGTCCGTCAGCGAATCTGGGATTGCTAATAGCTAATTGCTAGTAGCTCAAAGCCGACCGCCAACAGCCAAAAGCAACGCTGCTCAAGATTCACGCTTGCCTTATCCTCCCCTCTCCCCCGAAACTGAAATCGTGAAAGCTATCGCCATCATTCCCGCTCGTCTCGCCTCCACCCGTCTGCCACGGAAGATTCTGCGTGAGATCGCCGGTCGTCCCATGCTCGCTCACGTTTACCAGGCTGCGACGGGCCTGCGAGCAGTTGCAGGATGTCATCGTCGCCACCGACTCAGAGGAGATTGCCAAGCTCTGTCGCCGACCACGGCTGGCACTATCGCCTGACCTCGCCCGAGCACCGCAGTGGAACCGATCGCGTCCACGAAGTCGCACAGACCGTCGAGGCTGATGTTTACGTCAACGTGCAGGGCGACGAGCCGCTGGCGCGCCGCGAGCATCTCGATGTGCTGATGAACCTGATGCGAAACGAGCAAGTGCAGGTTGGGACGCATCAAGACGCCTTGTTCGCCGAAGACGTCAACAATCCCAACGCAGTGAAAGTGGTCACCGCGCTCGATGGTCGCGCGCTCTACTTCTCGCGTGCAACCATTCCCTTCGACCGCGATCGCACCGGCGGGGAGCGCTATTACAAACACCTCGGCTTTTACGCCTATCGCAAGGCTGCGCTCGACGCGTTCTGTACCTGGCCCGAGTCGGACCTGGAGCGCAGCGAGCGTCTGGAGCAGTTACGCTTTCTCGATCACGGTGTCGACATTCATGTCGCGGAGACGCCGTACGACACCGTGGGAGTTGACACGGAAGAAGATCTGAGGAGGGTGGAAGGGATTCTGCAGGGAGGAAGTTAGGGGGTGCAGCCTGTTTAACCTGCCAGCTTCAGTTTTTAATTGTCATCCTGACCGGAGACGGGCTGCTTGCGCCCGCCGGAGCGGAGGGATCTGCGGTTCCTCGCACAGTGAAATTACTTCCCGTCGCAGGCGAAGCGCAGATCGGCTCCGCCCGGGATGACAACTTAGTCACGGCTTCCTACGTCAGGGACTGAAGTCGTGCCCTGACACAAGCCACGTTGCAGCGGGTGCCAGGGTCGGCCAGGGTAGCGGTCCTTCGACTCCGGCGGCCAACTGCAGGACGCCTCCGCTCAGGATGACACCCACTGTTTGATAAGAGTTCTACTGGCTGACGGGCTGCGGCTGTTTGCTCGCCCAAGCCTCCGCGGCCGCCACCCGCTTCCCAATCGACGGATGCGAGTGGAAGAGCCACTCGATAAACTTGTTCGGCTCGCGCTCGGCAAGATTCTGGTCTGCCAGCTTCTGCATGGAGCTGATGAACGGCTCGATGGCCGGCGTGTTCTCCCAGGCGTAACGGTCGGCCTCGCGCTCATGCTGCCGCGAGATCGCATTCAGCGCCGGCATCAGCACAAAGCCCAGCACCGTCGCCACCAGCACAATCAGCGGCAGGTTGGCGAAGTCGTACAGCCGGGGATCGAGCACCGGGAACCACTCCTTCGCGATCACGAAGCGCAGCACCATATTGATCAGCCAGAATCCCAGCAGCGTGACCCCGACCTGCGTCAGGATGCTCTTCAGGATGTGCTTATGCACGTGGTGTCCGAGTTCGTGCGCCAGGATGGCTTCGATCTCGTCGTCGCTGTAGTGCTGGAGCAGCGTGTCGGAAAGAATGATGCGGCGCGTCGATCCCATCCCGGTCAGCGCGGCGTTGGCCTTGTTCGTCTTCTCCGACAGCTTCCATTCGTAGACGCCGCGCACGCGCGTGCCCGCCCGCTCGCCCAGCTTTGTCAGGCGCTCGCGCAGGCCGTCATTGTCCAGCGGCTCAAACTTGTAGAAGATCGGCATCAGCACGACCGGCGCCAGCTGCGCCATCAGCAGGAACAGGCCGACGAAGACCGCCCAGGCGATGATCCACCAGCGCTGCGGCGCAATGCGAATGATGGAATACACGATCTCCACCATGATGGTGCCCAGCACCAGCGAGACCAGCCAGCCCTTGCACTCGTCCCAAACCCAGCTGCGGAACTTCTGATTGGAGAGATGGTATTGATGCTCCAGCCGGAAGCCGATGAAGTCGAATGGCAGGCTCAGGACCTTCGCGATGAACGAAAACATCAACACATACAGGAAGACAGCGAAGAAATAATGCTGGCGCGCGCCCAGGTAAGACCAGTCGCGCAGCTTGCCGGTCCAGCCGGTGACCAGCAGGACGACCAGCAGGGCAAAGCCGATCACGGTGTCGGCCATGCTCAGCCAGCGCTGAATGCGGTTGTAGCGGCGTACCTCGGGCGAATCCGCCGGAGCTGCGGGTTTGCAGTGGCTGCCATCCTTAGGGTTCAGGGCGGAACGACGGTGGCCGTCCAGCAACATCGTTCCAGTATAAAGCAGAAAAAACCCACACAACCGGGAGCGGGGATGTGTGGGTATCGTCGGACCTGCGCAGAAGCGCTTACTGGGGAGGCGGAAGCTTCTGTCGCGCAGGAGTGACGGCCGAGGTGTCTGCCTGCACGTTGCCGGCGTGCTGTTGGGGTTGGCGTTCGCATTCGACATCGACGCCAGCTCCGACTGACGATAACGCGGCGCGCTCACGTATCCGTGAATGTGGTCCTTCGTGATGCTGTTGATCACCATCTCCACCGGCTGCCCGCTGTCCGGCATGTAGAACATCACCGGCTGATAAAGGTTCACGTGCTTCTGCGACAGATTGCGGTCGTCCACCATCAGCTCCAGATCGGCGTACTGATGCTTGGTGTTGGCCTTCGTCAGCCGCACGCCGAAGGGGCCGTTGTGCTGAAACTGCTTCGACTTGTCGATGTCGAACTCGTAATAATTGCGCTCGCCCTTCTTCTGCAGCAGCACCAGCTCATCGTGGGTGCGAGCGATCGAGCCGGTCAGCTCGGTGCGCGTGTTGTTCAGATCACCCTGCGTGCTCACAATCTGGCTGCGCGTGTCTTCAATTGCTTTGTTCTGCGCGTCGAGTTGCGACTGCATCTTCTGTAACCGCGAGGGCTGGTTGCTGTGATGAGCGGCAGTTGTCATATGCCGGATGGCCGGATGCGGAGCGGGAGCAGCTTGCGCTTGCGCCTGGGCTGCCTGTGCGGCTAGCGCATTGACCTTGGTCGTAAGGTCATCGACCTGGCTACGCGTGGTTGCCAGCTGCGCGCCGGTCTGCTGATTTTCGGCTACCAGATTCTGCGCGACCCGGTGCTCATGGAATGCATAGCCACCGAGCATGGCACCTGCAACCAGCACGGGTGCGAGGTAGGCAACTGCCCGTCCGGAAATCGATCCCCGGGTCTCCTCCGATCGCGAAAACGCCCGGTGCGGCTCGTCCTCGTAGTAATCCATCTTGCCTCCTGAAACGGCGTCAGCCTCAAAGCCGACAAATACGCGTTGTTATAAGCAACTGAGATTCCATGCGTAAGTGCTTGTGAGATTTGGAGCGGCCGCTCGGCAATTCGAAATCGGCAGTGCAGGGATGGCGTAGAGGTATGCAAAAACTTCGGGTGCAGCTCGGAACCAGGCAAGTGAATGGAGTGGGTCGGCGGACCATCATTCATAAGCAGCAACTCTGCCCTGCCGGTATTCTGGAATGTGAGCCAAACCGCCTCCACACGCTTCAAAAAGCCACTTCGCAAAGGCTTCGTCCGATCGGGCTCTTCTATGGATCCTTGCCGGACTGGTAGCTTCTCTGGCTCCTTGCGGTGTTGCTGCTGGTAGCAGCCCGCTGGATTGACCCGCCGACAACTGCGGTGCAAAGCGAGCGCCAGTGGCAAGCCTGGCTGCACGGCACTGCCTACCAGAAGCGTTATAAGTTCGTTCCGCTCAACCAGATTTCCCCGGATCTGCAGCATGCCGTCATCGCCGCCGAAGACGCGCGCTTCTACCTGCATCATGGCTTCGATTGGAAGCAGATTGAAATCGCTGCCAAAGAAGACATGGAAGGCGAGCGCACGCGCGGGGCTTCGACCCTGACGCAGCAACTCGTCAAAAACTTGTTCTTCGGAACCAGCCGCTCATTTCTCCGCAAGGGCGCAGAGGCCACGCTGGTACCCGTGGCAGAATTCGTCTTGGGCAAGCGGCGCATTCTGGAGCTCTACCTCAACGTCGTCGAATGGGGCCCAGGTGTTTATGGCGCCGAGGCCGCGTGCCGTTACTACGACAAGACTTCGGCGCGTGCTATCGGAAGGGAACAGGCGGCCAACTCGCCGCAATCCTGCCGGCTCCGCTGAAGCGCCGCCCCGAACGCATGCACCGCTACCCCGAAATCATCTTGAAAAGGATGAGCCAGGTCGGCTGGTGACAAGTGGCAGGCGATCCCTCAGGTTTTGAAGACCGTGTGTTCGGCACCCGCGAAAAACCCCAGGTCTCGAAAACCGCGCGACCCGGGGCACCCGCGCTTCGCTTATCGATAGCGGATGAACTATTTTCCAATGCAGAAGGAACTGAAAATCAGGTTCAGGATGTCGTCAGCAGTGGTCGCGCCGGTGATATCGTCGAGCGGACGCAGCGCCGCGTAGAGGTCCAGCAGAATCATCTCGTGCGGAATTCTCTGCGGAACCGCCCGCCGTGGCTTTGTCCAGGGCGACGATGGAGTCGCTAACCAATTGCTTCTGCCGGATATTCGTCAGCAAGCCGCTCTCCTGCTGCGCACCGCCCTCGCCGCCAACCGAGTTGCAGAATGCTTGAACGGAGCTCGTCGATGCCCGCGCCGGTGAGCGCCGAAGCCGCGACCATTGGGTGAGTGCCATTCGCCGCTGAATCCAACATCGGCCAAAGCGTCGATTTTGTTCCACACCACAACTGCCTGACGTCCGCGAACCAGCTCCAGTAGCCGCTCGTCCTGATGTCGTCTCGTCCTCGCTGAGCGATGTGGCGCGCGAGGCATCGCGAACCACCAGCACGATGTCTGCGTCGGCTAGCGCTTCCATCGACTTGCGTACGCCGATGCTTTCGGCTTCATCGAGTGCCGTGCGAATGCCCGCGGTGTCCACCAGCCGGACAGGGATACCTCCGATCGCAACCGTCTCGCTGACCAGATCGCGCGTAGTCCCGGGCATCGCGGTGACGATGGCGCGCTCGCGCTCCACCAGCCGGTTGAACAGGCTTGACTTGCCAACGTTAGGCCGTCCGACGATGGCCAGCGTCAAGCCTTCATGCACGATCTTGCCGAATGCGAAGCTGGCGAGCAGCTCTTCCAGCGGCGCGCGAATTGCCGCGATGCGCGCGAGGATCTGTGCGTCGGGCGTGATGGAAACATCGTCCTCAGCGAAGTCGACGCCAGCTTCCATGATTGCGATCAGTTCGATCAGTTGCTGTTTGATGGGTTGCAGCCGCTTCGACAGCGAGCCTTCAAGTTGCCGCGCCGCCACCTGCGCCTGGTAGAGCGTCTGCGATTCGATCAGGTCGCGCACGGCTTCGGCTTGCGTCAAATCGATGCGTCCGTTGAGGAAGGCGCGCATGGTGAATTCGCCAGGCTCGGCCAGCCGCGCGCCCGCCTTCATTGCCGTCTCGACCACATGCTGCAGGACCACAGGCGAGCCGTGGCAGGAGATCTCGACGACATCGTCCGTCGTGTACGAGTGCGGCTTGGCAAAATATGTCGCAACCACTTCGTCGATGCGTTCGCCGGTTGCGGGCTCGATCAACTCGCCGAAGTGCGCGCGTCCGGCTTCGAGGGCGTGGGCCAGCCGCAGCATGGGCTGCGCGATGCTGCAAGCTTCGTTGCCGGAAAGCCGCACCACGCCGATGCCGCCGCGTCCCGGTGGCGTGGCGATGGCGACGATGGTGTCATCGAGATGCACAGCTTCATTATTCACTACGGCCAGTTAATCGAATACGGGGCGCACCAGAAAATCCGGGTGCCCCGGGCCTCGCGATTTTCGAGACCTGGGGTTTTCGATCGCCCAGGATCCACATCTTCGCGTTGGATGACAACGGGCTGAGTAGCGAAATATAGGGGTCCTTCGACTCCGGCGGCAAATTAGGCCGCCTGCGCTCAGGATGACACCCTAATAAAGACATGCGGCGGCAAGCCCAGACGCCTCCAAATCAAAAGCCCCGCTCTAGTCCACAGAAGACTAGAACGGGGCCACTCTCCCAACTATTTGTCTCATCGGCAAATCACGCCGGTACTTTAGAGCTGCTCTCCTTCGGAGCAGCGCTGCGCCTTGCTACAATCCCGGCATGAGTTTCTCCGGCCTTGAGCGCGTGCAACGGCATCTCCGGCTGTACGAACATCCGCTGGTGGAGTTCAGCGCGCGCGAGAAAGGCGAGCACATCGAGGTGGCGATCAATCCGCGGTTCGCCGAGCCGCGGGTACATACCTATTTCTTCGAGGTGCATGCACGCGATCTCGACGATCCGCAATTCGAGTGGATGCTGCAACGCCATATCTTCGACGGCCTGCAGGACTACATGATCGAGATGTTCGTTCGCACGCCGCAACATTTCAAGCAAAACCAGCAAAGGGAGCGCGAGGGCAAGCTGTGACCCTCGATGCCGGCAAGGCAAAGAGTGCTCTTGGCTTGCGGCAGCGGATCGCGGATGACATTCGCCGCACCGGACCGATTCCATTTTCGCGTTACATGGAGCTTTGTCTGTACGAGCCGGAGCTCGGCTATTACTCGCGGCCACGTGAGAAGTTTGGCAAAGCGGGGGATTTCTATACCTCCAGTGATGTTCATGCGGTGTTTGGCCGGTTGCTGGCGCGGCAGTTCGAAGAGATGTGGCGGCTGCTGGATTCGCCGTCGCGCATCGATCTGATCGAACTTGGGCCGGGACGAGGGTTGTTTGCGCGCGACGTGCTGGACTGGTCCGCGAAACAATTTCCCGAGTTTGCGCGCGCGTTGCAGTATTCCCTGGTCGAGCAGTCGTCGCATCTGCGAATGCGTTTGCAGGAGCGCCTGGCAGAGCACATGGCAGCAGGGAAGTGCGCGATCTTCGATTCGTTAGAAGACGCCGCGGGCCAGGCGGGCGAGAGCATCATCGTCTTTGGCAACGAATTTTTCGACGCTCTTCCGGTCGAGGTGATCGATCATCGCGGCGCGGTGCGGGTTGGCGTTGAAGGCGAGAGATTCGTGGAAAGTTTGTTGTCGCCTTCGCCTGCAGAGGAGGAGTTTCTCGATCGCTACGGCGTCCATCCCGAAGAAGGCGAGCGTGTCGAAGCTGCCGCTGCTCTCGCTCGAGTGGATGGATCGCATTGCCAGTGTCTTTCGCGAAGCGGCGGGGATTCGCGATCCTTATCGACTACGGCTACACGCGCGAGGAGCAGCTTGCCGGGCGGCATCGCGACACCGTCATGACCTATCGCCAGCATGTGGCCACGCCTTCACCGTATGAAGCGCCCGGCGAGCAGGACATTACCGCGCACGTAAACTTCACGGCGCTGCGAGCGCGAGGGGTCGACCGCGGGCTTGATTCCGCGGCGCTGCTCACGCAGTCGCAGTTTCTGATCGGCATTGGCGAAGAGACGGAATTTGCGGATGCGTTTCAGGATTGCCGCCTGCCGCAGGAGCGGGCGAAGGTCGCGTTGCAGTTGAAGCACCTGATTTCGCCCGACGGAATGGGTGAGATTTTTCAGGTTCTGCTGATGTCCCACAATGTGGCAAAGGAAAAGGCCGCCTGTTGGGCGGCCTGAAGTTGGCTCGGTGAAGCGTGCCGCCGCTGTCGCGGCTCGGTGTCAACTCTGTCCTTCACGCGGGGCCTGCGTTCCCGGCCTCACATCATAGCCGCCGCTGACGCGGCTGGTTTGAAGCTAATACAGGGGTCCTTCGACTCCGGCGGCCAAAAGCAGGCCGCCTGCGCTCAGGATGACACCAGTGCTGATGATGACACTCGCGCTCAGGATGACACCTGCGCTCAGGATGACACTAGTGGTTAGGATGACAGCTGCGCTCAGGATGGCGCCAGATTAGCGTGATGATGCTCCAGATCACGCGCACAGAGCTGGGACCCCCGGGATTTGCCGACTACATCCCTGGCTTGTCGCTGCTGCTATCGGACGGCTGATACGGCTTCTGCAGATATTGCCGCGCGATATCCAGCGCGTTCTGCGTGTTGTCGTTGGTCTGCAGCGCCTGACGATATTCGTTGGTGGCGCGCTCGCGCTGTCCGGTCAGGTCGAAGATCATGCCCAGCTGGATGTGGCTCCAGACTTCAGTCCAGCGCGGTTCGCCATCGCCGTTCAGCGCCTCGCGATAGGCGTTCGCCGCCGACTGGTAGTTGTGCTGCAGGAAGAAGACTTCGGCGATGCGGTAGTGCGCCAGCGAGCTGTTGCGGTTGATGTCGAGCGCCTTCTGGTATTCCTTCAACGCTTCGGTCAGGTCGCCCTGCTCCACGTCCTGCTGGCCGCGCATGATCGAGGTGCGCACCTGCAGGTCCTGCGAGTTTTGCAACACCTGGCTGTTCGGGATCGATGGTGATGCGGCGCGGCTTGCCGAAGGTCTCGACCGCGTAGGCGGAGTTGGTGCCCTCGACCTCGATGCGCTTGGTCTCGGTTTTGCCGTCGGTATCGATGCGCAGCTCAACCGGCATGCGGAACAGGTCCATGTCCTGCGAGATTTCGCCGACCACGCGGAAGCCCTTCTGCGTGCGGTAGACGGTGTACTTGTTCTTGAACTCAGGCGCGCCGGTGGAATCGAGCCACTGGGTGAAGAACCAGGTGAGCTGCTGGCCGGAAACCTGCTTCTGCGACTTTGCGAAAATCGTTGATGGTGACAGCTTTTCCGGAGTACTGCGAGACGAAGGTCCGCATGGTCTTGTCGAAGGCTTCGTCGCCGATGACCCAGTGCAGCATCTCCAGGATCATGCCGCCCTTGTCGGTGACCAGCGACTGGAACTCGGGCGAGAACGTGTCCAGCCGGCTGATGTCGGCCAGCGGCACGGAAACATAAGCCAGCGCGCCAACGGACATATCCTTCGTCACTTCCTCGAAGCCGGCTTCTCCGGCGACGTGCTCGACGTACAGCGCTTCGGAGTAGCGCGCCGCGCCATCGTTCAGCCACCAGTCGTTCTTGGTCGCGGGGCTGACCATGGTTCCGAACCACTGATGCCCGATGGTGTTGGCCAGCAGCCGGTAATTGCCCTTCTGATTGAAGTTGTGGCCGGCGATGGCGGCGATCTCCGGCGCCCAGGCCGAGGGCAAGGTGTCGTTCGGCAGCTCGACCACGCTCAGGTTCTGATTGAACGGCGGTCCGTAAGCGTGGTGAAGAAGAAGAATTCCTTCGTCGCGGTGTCCGCGTACTGCGTGGCGAACTGCTTGTGCTCCGCCGTGGTGTAGACGTTGATGTTCAGGCCGCCTTCGCTGCTCTTGGTCTGAACGAACTTGCCGATGATGATGGTGCCCGGAAAGCTCGAGTGTTCGGTGTAGGTGAAGGTCGTCGTCTGTCCACCGCGACGGAGTTGCCAGCCGAGCGAGTCCGCCCGACGAGCCTTTGCGCGATGAAGCGCCTTCGGAAACCTCAGCTCCAGCTCCGCCGCTCTGTTTACCGCTGCCGATCACGGTGTATCCCGGCGGCACGCTAACGCTGATGGTCGAAGTGAAGCGGTCGATGCCGTAGCTGACCATGGGAAACCAGCGTCCCGGCGTAGAGCAGATAGGTGATGGGATCGCCGATGTAGGCGACCTTCAGGCCCTGCACCGGGCTGTCGTCGGCGGACTGGATGGCGCCTTCGTATTCGAAGATCAACGTGTCGGAGCTGCCCTTGGTCAGGGTGCTGGGCAGGGAAATGCGAATGGTCGAATCCTGGCTGACGCGTTCGACCGACAGCGACTGACCGTTGGCATCGACCACGCGCGTGGGACGCAGCGCATTATGCAGCTCAAAGATGGCGATGTTGATGTCGTCCAGGGCGGTGAATTTCACGCGAGCCTGCGCCTTCAACTGGTGGGTCTGCGGCGTAACGGCTACGTGGATGATGTAGTCATCGACCTGGAGGCGCGGCTTCTCCGCCGCGAAACAGACGGAGGCCAGGGCGACGAGGGCCCAGGCTGCAACGCGTCCGAGGGAACGTGCCGTTCTCTGCATTAGGGAAGAGCTCCTGCTCTGATGGTCACTATAAATGATGGAAAATCCGAGTGGAAAGATGCGTTAGGTGCGACGCTGAGGCTCATCATCACTGGCATTTTCCCACTATGGAAAGTACGGCGCGGGCGGCGCGATCGGATGCGCTGCCGCCAGAATCATTGGCCGCAAGCCGCTGCCGCACTTCGCTGGAAGTCCTGAATCATTGCTGCTGCGTGCCTCGCCGTCGGGAATCAGGCGGCGCAATTCGGTCGCAGACCCGCTGGGGCGTGAAGTCCGCCTGCACGAGCTCGGGGACCACGTCCCGCTCGGCGATGAGATTGACCATCGCAAAACGGTCCACCTTTACTAGACGGCGGCCCAGGCTCCAGGTGAGCGGCGCAACCTGGTAAACCATGGCAAAAGGGGTGCCAATCAGCGCGGCTTCCAGCGTGGAAGTGCCGCTGGCCACGGCCGCAACCCGGGCATGCAGCAGGGTGGCGCGCGCATCGCGCGTCAGGGTGATCGGCTGGTCCGGAATAGTCGGCCATGAGGGACGCCACCCAGGCAGGGTCCAGCGTCGAAGCGACCGGCATTATGTAAACGTAATCCGGACCCAGAAGTTGCGCGGCTTCGAGCAGAACGGGCAAGATGCGCGAGACTTCGCCGCGGCGGCTGCCGGGCAGCAATGCGATCCATGGGCGGCGCGATTCGATCTCGTATTCGCCGGCAAACTCGGCGCGGGTAACGCTCGGAGCAGGCAGGTCCGCCAGAGGATGGCCCACGAACTTCGCGTTGATTCCTCGCTCGCGATAGAACTTCTCTTCGAAAGGGAAGATCACCAGCATCTCGCGCACATATTTTCGGACCCGTTCGATGCGGCGCTGCTTCCAGGCCCAGAGTTGCGGGCTGACGTAATAAATCACCGGGACATTCAGTTTGTGGAGTTCGCGCGCCAGCCGCAGGTTGAAGTCGGGAAAGTCGATGAGGACAGCGGCGTCAGGACGGCGATCGCGGGCTTCGCTGACTACCTCGCGAAAGCGACGATAGATGTGGGGAATGTGCTTGACCACCTCGACGATGCCGACCTCGGCGATCTCGCGGGCGTCGGCCAGGAGCTCGCATCCAGCCTCGCGCATGCGGTCGCCGCCTACGCCGAAAAACTCTATGTCGGTCTGATCGCGCGCATTGGGAGAGTTGCCGGCGTAGCGCCTGCATGAGTTCTGCGCCATAGAATTCGCCTGAAGCTTCTCCCGCCGAGATGAGAATTCGCACTCTGGAATTATGACAGGTTGCACGCGGTGAGTTGTTGCGAGGTCGACCGTGGGCGAGGGCAGAGCGTCCTTCGACTCCGGCGGCAAATTAGGCCGCCTGCGCTCAGGATGAAACAACTTTATGTAGAAGCAGTCCGCATTAGCTGGAGCAGTCAGTATCGCTATTGCAGCTCTGCGGTCCCCAGCGAGATCTTTCCCGACGATGGCTCTTGCAGCAGCACGCTCAGGGTCTGGCCGTCCTGAAAACATGCCACCGTGCCGGAGAATTGGGGCCGATAGACGCGGATCACCTCTCCACTCTGCGCGTCGTACAGTACGTAAACGTACGCGTCCTTCGGATTATCAGCCTCTCCTTCGTACACCACCAGGAGACGGTTGCCGGAGATCCACATGTCGTGCGCGACGTCAGTTTCGAAGGGCTGCTGCAGCTTGATCTCGCGCACAATTTGTCCGCTCTGGTTGACCACGGCGATCCTGGCCTGTTCGGAGAGTAGTAGAACGTAAACGTTTTTGTCGCTACCTAACCGGGCAAGGCCGCCATCGAATGCGGTCGCAGTTTCCTGGCTGATATCGTGGTCCGAAGTTGTGCCCGGCGACTTGCCGGGATCTTGCTGCAGATGTCGAACCAACTTGGCGTCCGAGTTGAAAATTCCGACCAGGGCGGATTCCGAAACGCCATCCTGCTCATCCTTCAGGGTCACGCCTGAGGCGAAGAAGCTTCCATCGGGAAAAGGTACTAGCAGCGACGGAATGAACTCCTGATCGAAGCCGCTCTCGGAACGCAGAGAGCCGTCGGAGTCATAGCTGGCATATTCGACGTCAGTGGCCGGCTGATTCTGAGTGCTGGGATGCGGCATGCGCGCAATCTGGTGCAAAGAACCATCGTTGGCAGCGGAAAACAGGAATACATGCTCGTCGCTTTTGGTCTGACCCGCCGCTTGCAGATCCACTTTGTGAGTGCTGCCATCCGAATCGACGGAGGCCAGCGTGGCATGCGCCGGACCATCAGCCGAGGAGGAATAACTCAAATACACTTCGCCCGAATCGTCGCATTGTGGCATAGCCAAGGTTGAAAACGGCGGTATCTGCGTGGCCCGCGGTTCTCCCTGTAGCTCCAGGGCAACGTAGGTCTGCGAGATCTGAGCGTGCACAACCGGGCTGAACGCCAGTTGTGCCGACCCAAGCAAAATAAAAGTAAGAAAAGCGCGCATGCTTTGCTCCCTACCGAGCACACGCAGAGGGGCGGCCTGAAGCTCGTCGCGAACCTTGCGCAGGTGGCGCGTCAGCGGCTAAGTTCCTCGGCGATGGCGAACGGCGTTAAGTGAACAGAGGCAGCTTCGGCACCGCGGGTTGTAATGGGAGGAGAGTACAAGTGCGGGACACTGCGAGAGAGTTGCTGGAAGAAGGATGCGCGCCGTGCTGCAATTTAGGTCTTCGGATGTGCAACAGCGGCGAGCGGAGAATTATGGATGCAGAGATCGCATGCGAAATGGGATCTGCACTACCGCTTCCACCGCGACCGGCTCTCCGTTCTTGGTGCCGGGCCGGAAGTGCCAATGCGAGAGCGCGCGGATAGCGTTTTGATCGAGCCGCTCGTCGAGGCTATTGAGCACCCGAATGCCGTCTACCGATCCGTCGATACGAATAATCGCATAGAGCGTGACCGTGCCTTCGACGTGATCCCGTAGCACATCGGCAGGATAAGCGGGATCCATCTTGGATAAAGCTACGGGCGCGGTGAGGGGAATCTTGTCATCACTCTGCTTCAATTCCGCGAATCGAATGATCCAGCTTCCGGTAGCCGAAGTCAGGTTCGGCATGTTCATGATCAGCGAGTAATAGCGCTTGCTGCCGAAGACGCGTTGCTCGATGGTCTTGTCGAGATCGTCGGCATCAGCGGCCGACGCGGGCGCCGGCGAGGCTGCAGGCTGATGGTAGGTCGGCAGCGAGGGCTTCATCGCTTCGGCAAAGATTCGTTTTTGCGCGTCGAGGTTGGTATTGCCGCCGGAGCCTTTGCCGACATTGCCGTTCGGCGTGCCCGCGACGGCCGATGTGGTCGCGCCCGGCGGAGGAGCGCCAACCACGATTCCCGCAGGCGCGCCGGCACCGGCGCCGTGGCCTCCACCTTGATCCGCCGTGCCCGTGCCTGTCACGTTGGGAGTGCCTGGCGCATCGGCCTTGCCGCTGGGGGAAGCGTGGAATTCTCCACTACGATTTCCGCTGGGCATGCTAACCGGCCCGCGTACATCCGGATTCAGGCTTAGCGCGATGATCTGCCCTTGTCCTTGCGACGTGCCCAGTCCCTGCGTACTGGGCGAAGGGGGAATGTTGTTCGCCGCGGCCGCGGCTCCGGCTTTACCCGGCGGGCCTCCACTATCGGCTGCTCCGCTCGAACGCTGCGGCGGTACCGGCAGCTTGGGAGCGGCCACTTGCGGCTGCAAGTCCGCCATGTTCAGCTGACCTTGTTTCAGCCGTAACTGATCCTGGCGACAAGGTCGGCTCAACCACCGACGCCTGCGGCATGGGCGGCAGCTTCAGATTATCTTTCACATGCGAGATATCCGCCGTCGGCGCTACTACCGTCGGATCGGAAAGCGATTGCACTTTGAGATTGTTCTTCAGGTGCGAAACGTCGGCCGTGGGCGCGACCACCTCGGGTGTGAACTGCGGAACCGTCAGCTGCGAAACCGATCGCGCCGAGGCTGCGACGGGTTGCGCCGCGGGTACGGAAGTCCAGGCCACGATGTTCGGCATGGGCACGTCATGGTCGAGCTTGACCTTTGGCGGAGTGACGATCGTCTGATGCGTTGTTGTCAGGATTCGCCGGAACCGAGAGAATCTCCTGCTTCGCCAGCTTGCGGAGCGCCCTTACGCGGCTTCATCTGCTGCTTCGCCGCGGTATTCATTGGCGGCAGATAATCGCTGAGCGGAACGTACTCGATGTGAGCGTTCTCGAACGGGCGACGCACCTGCGGCATGCGATTAAAAAACGGCAGGGTGCAGACCAGGTATACGGCAATGACGAACGCTATGTGTCCGCCGTAGGACTCCAGAAACCGGATGGGTGCAATGCCGGTCTTGATGAAGTAATCGGGCCGCAGCTCTGCAGGCTTGGTAGTAGTTTCGACGGGAGGGGGCTCGCGCCGGAACAGATCGCCGAGATTACGAAGAAAGACGCGATGCCGGGGCTCAAGCTCACGGAGCAGTACCGGAGAATCAGCTATCGCAGCTTCTTGCTGGGTCCTGGCTGCCGTTACTTCCGACATCATCCTCTCGATGGGGCGCGTGTACTCGGATTATAGCGGAAAACAGCGGCTAAAACGCCGGGAACGCGGCTGCCAGATACTTCTTCGCAATTTGTTGCAGGCATGCCATGATGTAATAACAGAATCGCTGGGGTGCATATGCGTAAACGAATCCTTGCTATTCCCTGGACTGATTCTTGTGCCTGATCCTGTACGTACGGCGGGTGCTCAATCGTCTGCAGCGCAGGAAACTGCCAAGACCGGCTGCGCTGCCAACGACGTTTCCGGCACCTACACGTTCTTGCGGGAAGGGGAATTTGTTCAGCTCACTGTCGACGATGGCAAGCTTTCCGGCTACATCTCTCGCTTTGGCGACACCGAAAGCGATAAGGGTCAATTCATCGATCAGTTCTTTGACAAGACCTCACTGGTGGGAGATCGCCTGACCTTCAACACCAAGACCGTGCATGGCGTCTGGTATGCCTTCAACGGCAGAGTGACGATCACCTCCGGGAAAGCAGCCCGACAGCGAAGGCTATCGGGTCATGAAGGGCACGCTGGTGCAGCACACGGCGGACGATAAAGGCTCCGAAAAAACCATGCAGCGGCAGGTGGAGTTCAAGTCGTTTCCCTCGGACATGGGTAAGCAGTAAAGAGGCTAGACTATGACATCAGGCGGGATGCTGGTTTCACCAGCTCCTGACCCCTAATCCCTGACCCCGCCCTTTTTCAGTGCACGGTCGGGCTCTCGGAAGTGTTGTCCACCAGCTTGGTTTCCAGGTAGGCGACGTGGCCGTCTTCCATCCGCGCCAGGTCTCTGAACATTTGGCGTAGCGGGCCTTCCGAAGTTTGCCCGACCAGGCGCTCATAGAACTGCTGAGCCCTGAGTTCGGCTTGCGCGCGACCTGCAGGGCACGCTGGCGGGCACCAAACTCGATGTCATTATTGAAAATGTCGGCGCTGTCGAGGTTGGGAACCTCGACCAGCTCGATCACGTCCTGCTCGGTCAGCCTATCGCCCAACGGGCCGAACATCTGCACATACTTTTCTTCCAGCAGCGCCCGGTGGCCTTGTTCTTCCACCGCCATCTCCCAGAAGACCGAGGCGATCTCCAGCGATTCGTCGTCACCGAATTCGGCAAACATCTCCGCGAAACGGTGGTACACGTCGGCGTTCCGCTGTTCTATGGAAATTGCGACCTGCAGCGCCTCGGCTGCGGTCAGAGAAGAAAAGCTACGTTGCATGCGGCTCTCCAACTGAGATGTTCCGAGGAATTTTACCCCAGCCGGGAGCCATGCAGAACGCCAGAACGCGAGCGGCGCATATTTGCTGTTCCAAAAGAGGAAGCTGGCGCGGACATGGAAGCTGAATCGCCTGCCGGTCAGACCTTTTGCTTGGCGCGGTCTGCCTCGATCCGGGCGATGGTGCGCTTCAGCCAGTGCTTGACGTTCTCGCGCAGCTCTTCTTCCGTCTGGCTTCCGCTGGCAACGGTGGCACCCTTGCCGGTTCAGCGGAATGTGATGACAGGGCACGTCTTCGGTGCGGTACTCCTCGGGGACGAAATCATAGAGCAGGCACTCGTGGCAGGCATGCGGACGCGTCGGGATCTCCGTGATTAGGGCAGGTCAGTGAATCCTGGAAGACGGAAGCCGGCCCCCAGGGGGTGCTGTACCAGTTGCCGTAGCCACCCTGTTCGAGGAAATTCAGCTCATAACGCAGCACTTCCAGCACATCGCGCTTATCTTCCGACATAATCAACTCCCTGTAAGGCGCCCCAGCGGCTACCCATCCGTGCCTTCATTGTGTCTGAGCCCGCACCGCCGGGCTGTGACGCACCTCACTTCGGGAAGTGATACACGTCCGCCGGGAGATGCCGGCCTGGCGATGAATAATTTGTTGCACGCCGCCGTGATCTAGGTCACATCGCGGGGTGACAGCGTCTGCCAAGCTGGAAATGTTCGGCTTCGAGGAGAAAGCGAGCATGGATGTCAATCCCAGCTCCACGGAAAAGATGAACTTCGACGAGCGGCCGTTTGTGGCGATATGGGAGACCACCCAGGCTTGCGACCTGGCGTGCGTACACTGCCGGGCCTGCGCGCAACCGGGCCGCAATCCGCTGGAGCTGAGCACGGAGCGAGGCCAAGCGGCTGATCGACGAGATCGCCGCCATGGAAGTCCCGGTGTTCGTGCTGACCGGCGGCGATCCGCTGAAGCGGCCCGACATCTTCGAACTGGTGCGCTACGCCTCGGAGCACAACGTCCGCATCTCGCTGACGCCCAGCGCCACGCCGCTGCTGACGCGCGAAAACATCGTCCAGCTGAAAGCAGTGCGGACTGGCGCGGCTGGCGGTGTCGCTCGATGGCCCGACGGCGGAGATTCACGACGCCTTCCGACGGGTGAAAGGTTCGTACGAGTGGACGCTGAATGCCGTAAAGTGGGCGCGCGAGATCGGCTTGCCGGTGCAGATCAACACCACCATCACGCGCCACAATCTTTCGCAACTGGACGACACCATCGCTCTGCTCAAACGCTCGATATCGTGTTGTGGAGCGTGTTCTTCCTGGTGCCGACCGGACGGGGACAGAGTATCGACCTGATCTCAGCGGAGGAGTTCGAGCAGGTCTTCCAGAAGCTCTATGAAACGTCGCAGCGAGTGATGTTCGACATCAAGAGCACCGAGGCGCAGCACTATCGCCGCTTCCTGCTGCAGCGGCGGACCGAATCGCGGCGCTCGGACAGCGGCCTGCCGCCGGAGTTCAGCCGCATCCCGCAATACGCGCAGATGCCGATGGGCATGGAAACGCCCGACGGCATTGGCCGCGCGCCCCGCGGCATCAACGATGGCAAAGGCTTCGTCTTCATCTCGCATCTCGGCGAAGTGTTTCCCAGCGGATTCCTGCCGGTCTCCGGCGGCAACGTTCGCAAGCAATCGCTGAGCGAGATTTACCGCAACTCGCCGCTGTTCCGCTCATTGCGCGACAGCAAGAATCTGGAAGGGAAGTGCGGCCAGTGCGAGTTCCGCGAAATCTGCGGCGGATCAAGAGCGCGAACGTTATGCGCTGACAGGAAACATGTTCGCCGAAGAGCCGTGCTGTGTGTATGAGCCGAAGCAGTCAGCAATCAGCGGTTAGCCTAGTCGCCAGTAGTCAATGCAAGTGGTCAGGGATGTGGCCAAAGTCCCCTATCGAACGACATGTGTGGTGGCAGATCGGCTGGTGGCAGACCCGCAACGGGACGGCGATCATGAGCCGCAGGCATCTGGCCTCGAGAAATGAGTGCGGAGTCCCGGAGGGACGGCAGCAGACCGCGGGTAGCGGTCCTTCGACTCCGGCGCCGCAAAAGCGGCGGCACCTGCGCTCAGGATGACACCTAGTTCTTTGCGTGATCGACGAGGGATTCCGTGGCAGTAAGTGATAAGGGGTTCGCTGTTGCCAACTGCCGGCGACTAGCTGCTTCCGTTCTCTTTCCCCTTCTTCTTGATCTCGATATTCAACCGCTTGATCTTCTGATTCAGGGTGGAGAGCGGGATGTGGAAGCGCTCGGCGGCGTCGGTCTGGTTCCAGGCGCATTTTTCCAGCATGTCGGTGATGACCCGGCGCTCGCAGTCCTCCATGATCTCGAAGAGCGAGGCGTCGGGACGGTGCTCCAGGATGGGCGAAGTTGCGAGCCGCGGCCGGTCACGTTCTCGGGAAGCAGATCGGGCGTGAGGTTGCGCTCCGGTCGACAGCACGACGGCGCGCTCCATCACGTTCTCCAGTTCGCGAACATTGCCTTGCCACTCGTAATCCATCAGCGGGCGCAGCGCTTCGGGCGTCACCCGCAGCGGGGGCCGGTCGTTTTCCTTCGCGTACTTGGCGATGAAGTATTCCACCAGCAGAGGAATATCGTTCTTGCGCTGGCGCAGCGGCGGCAGATCGATGGTGATGACGTTCAGGCGATAGAACAGGTCTTCGCGGAACTTGCCTTCCTTCACCTGCCTGCCGCAGATCGACGTTGGTCGCGGCGATGATGCGCACGTCCACCTGAATTTCGTTGACGCCGCCCAGGTGCATGAACTTCCGGTCCTGCAGCACGCGCAGGATCTTGGCCTGCGTCTCCATGCTCATGGTGCCGATTTCGTCGAGGAAGAGCGTGCCGCGATCGGCAACTTCGAACAGGCCTTTCTTGCTGACGACCGCGCTGGTGAAGGCGCCCTTGACGTGGCCGAAGAGCGTCGACTCCAGCAGGTCGGCCGGCATCGATCCGGTGTTCACGGGCACGAAGGCGCGATTGTGGCGCGGCGAGTTCATGTGGATCGCTTTGGCGATCAATTCCTTGCCGGTGCCGCTTTCGCCTTGCATCAGCATGGTCGAGCGGCTGGGAGCCACTTGCGCCACCAGGTCGAAGATGCGCAGCATGGGCTCGCTCTTGCCGATGATGTGCTCGAAGTTGTAGCGCTGCTTCAGGGCGCGCTTGAGCTGGATGACTTCTTCTTCGGCGCGCCGGCGGCCGACGGCGGTGCGTACGTCGGCCAGCAGTTTCTCGTTGTCCCAGGGCTTCTGGATGAAGTTGGTCGCGCCCGCCTGCATGGCATTGACGGCGTTCTCCACCGTGCCGTAGGCGGTGATCATGATGACCGGCAACTCGGCGTCGCGTTCGCGAATCTCCTGCAGAATCTCGATGCCGTTGCGCTCGGGCAGCGCGAAGTCCAGCAGCACCAGGTCGAAGGGCCGCTCGGCGAGGCGCGTCAGTCCTTCCATGCCGTCGTTGGCCGTGTCGACCGTGTAGCCTTCGAACTCCAGCAGAGTCTGCAGCGACTCGCGGATCGCGGCTTCGTCGTCGATGATGAACACCGAACCGGGTGAGGCGAACTCGTCGCGTCCGGCCAGGTCCCGGCTTATGGCTGCTTCAAGCACTGACTGCCTTTCTGATCATGGGGAATTCCATGACGAATGTGGTGCCCTGCGTCCGGGCATGCTGTCGACCCGGATCTTGCCTGCGTGTTCCTGAATAATTCCGTAGGTGACGGAGAGTCCCAATCCCGTTCCGCCGCTGTGCCCGGTCTTGGGCTTGTTCTTGGTGGTGAAGAACGGGTCGTAAATGCGGTGAATGTGTTCCTGCGCGATGCCGCTGCCGGTGTCGGAAACCTTCACCTGTACGTGATGTCCGTTTACCGTGCTGATGGTCAGCGTGCCGCCGCCGGGCATGGCATCTTTCGCGTTCAGGAACAAGGTTCAGGAACACCTGCTGCAACTTGCCGGTATTGCCGTGGATGGTCGGCAGCTCCGGATAGAGCTCCTGCTGCACATTGATGCGCGCGGTCTTGAACTGATGCTCCAGCAAGGTCAACGTATCTTTGATGACGCGATTCAGGTCGACGTCGGCAAATTCTGAACCGGAAGTGCGCGAGAAATTCAGCAAGCTGTTGACGATCTCCGAGGCGCGGAAGGTCTGCTTGGTGATCTTGTCCAGCAGGGCCGACTGGCGGTCGTCGCCATGCACCTGCTTGGCCAGCATCTGCGCGTAAGAAGAGATGACGGCCAGCGGCGTGTTGACCTCGTGCGCCACGCCAGCGGCGAGCAAGCCGATCGACGACAGCTTCTCTGCCTGCGAGAGCTGCGACTCCAGGCTCGATGCGCTCGGTGATGTCGTCGACGATGATCAGCCGCCCGATCACGCTGAAGCTCTTGCTGACCAGGGGAGCGATGGCGATGTTGGTGACCCGGGTTTCGCTGGACGTCGTGCCCAGGCGGAACTTATACAGGTTGTGAATGCCCTGCGTCGGCCGGACGCGGTAATACTCTTCCAGGAACGCGCGGCGGCAATACTGCGGTCAGCGGACGCCCTACGGCGTCGGCGCGCGGCAGCGCGAACATCACTTCCATCTGCGAGTTCCACGACTCGATGCGGTCTTCCAGATCGACCGCCATCACGCCCACGCTGATCGACTCGACAATGTTCTCGCTGAATTCCTTCAGGCGCTCGTACTGGCCTGCTTTCTCTTCCAGCGATTTGTACAGGCGGGCGTTCTGAACGGCGATGCCGATGTATCCGGCGAGGGTCTCCAGCAGTTGCACGTCTTCGCTCGAGAGGAAATCGCCTTCAGCGGTCTTGCCCAGTCCCAGCACGGCGATCATGCGGTTCATGACCGTGCAGGGTATGTAGTAGTTCAGCTCCAGGCGGCGAATGGTTTCGCGTGCGGACGGCGTCTCGCGCACTGCCTGGTTGGTGTTGTCGAAGAACAGGTGACCGGCATCCCACTCCGGCCGCTCGACGTGCAGGAAGTCGAAGCTCAACGCGCTGGTATCGGAGATGCCGTACGACTTGGCCAGGTAAAACTGCTCCGGCTGGTCAGGATCGGCCACGAAGATGGCCAGGCGATCGACCAGCAGCGTGCGCGACAGCCGGTCGACAATCGAGCTCAGCATCTTGTCGAGATCGGTTTCGGAGTTCAAGTCGCGGCCGAACTCGATCAGCGTCTTACGGTAGTCATAGCGTTTGCGGTAGAAGAACTTGTCGAGGTACTCCTGCACCCAGTTCTTGAATGGATCGAACAGCAGCGCCGTGACCGCGACGGCAACCACCAGGCCGATCGGCCCGATGCTGGGGAAGTTCTGGTGGAACAGCACTGACGCCATGCCGACAGCCGCGAAGTACGCGCCGGTAATCGCACCCGCGGCGATCGTGTACGCCATGCCACGCTTGAAGATCAGGTCAACGTCCATCAGGCGATAGCGGAAGATGGCGTAGCCGAAGGTCAGTGGCAGGAAGACCAGCGACAGAACGGAAACCTTCATCCCCAGTCCGGGCACGGCGCCGAACAGGTAGGGAATGATGTAGAAGCAGGTAAAGGGTGCGACAGACAGAATCGTTCCGCGGGTCACCCACTTCATCTGCTGGCGCAGGATGGCCGACTCCGCATGGCGATAACTGTGCCACAGCGTGTAGGTCGCCATGATGAAATAGGCCGCGAGATAGACCAAATCGACCCGGTCAAGGTTCCAGCGCAGCAGTTCACTCGGCTGCAGCAGGTAGATAACGCAAATGCGAATCGCCAGCAGCACCGCCCCGGGAACATACACGGCGGGAATCAGCCAGGGCCGGCGATCGACCAGACCTTTGCGTTCGGGGAAGGTCAGCGAGAAATGCAGAAAGAGCGCCGGCTGCAGCAGCCAGGCGACAACGCCCGACCAATAAATAATCCAGTCAAAATCGTTGAACTTGCCGGTGTAGTGAAAGGCGTAAAAGATGAACGACACCAGGCAAAAAACGTAGAAGTGCGTGCTCTTGGGAGCGGTCCAGCGCCTGAGCAGGACATAGAGCCCAATGCACAGATAGACCAGCGCAATCAGTCGCAATCCGGAGTACAGAGAGCGGTCGGCCGGAACCAGAATCAGCGGAGCTTCGACCGGAACGCCCTGCCGTATCAGCGAATAAGTAGCTTTCGACCAGATGCCGACGCGGTAGAGTTCGCGTTCCAGGCTGCCAACGTTGGTGACGCTTCGGTTCTCGACCGCAACCAGTTGATCGCCCGGCTTGATGCCGGCCTTCTGCCCCGGGCCGTCGACGTCAACGCGTTGCGCCCGCAGGTGGCCCGAGGACTCAACCCACCAGATTCCGTCGTAGGGAGCAATATATTCACGGTCTTTGTCGAAATTGATCCAGGCGAAGGTGATCGCCGCCGCGCTGAAAAGCACGAGACAAACTGCTACAAACCGCGACTGTAGGCCTCGATCCATCGAAGAAGCCGGCTGGCTGGCAAGACGCACGAGTGGGACTGCGCCCACAAGCCTACTTTCATTGAGCAACTTCGATGCCATGCGATCAGTCAACTCCCACCCGCTAAGCCCCACCGGGTGAGTGGCTTCCAAGATTATAAGCGCCAAAGCGCTCAAGGAATACAGATTTTGGAATATAGCTTCTAAATTCCGGAGCGGCCGGAGGTTACTAAAGAACTAGATATCCCGGTTATGGTAACCAGCGAGCAACAAAGAAGTTTCGTTTCCAATTTTCTGGAGCCAATGCCGCTCGTACCGCACCAGGGCTGGGAACGTGAGGAATTCTGAGAACGTGTAGTCTAGGCAGGCATGAACTCCGGCAACATGTCGGGTGCGGCGCTCAGCCTGGGCGCTGCCGGCGTTTGGGGCGGAGGCGACTTCGCCGGAGGAATTGCCGCGAAGCGTGCCAGCGTCTTCCGCGTGGTCGCGGTCGCGCACGCCTTCGGACTTGTCCTGATGCTGCTGCTGGTCTGGGTCACCGGCGAGAAGGTGCCCCCTCTGTCGTCATTTGGGTGGGGCGTGGTCGCGGGCATCACGGACGCCTTCGGAGTCGCCGCACTGTACAAAGGGCTGTCGACCGGACGCATGGGAGTGGTTGCTCCGGTCGCTTCGGTGATGACGGCCGTGCTGCCGGTGCTGTTCGGGGTTGGTATCGAGGGGCTACCCGGAAAACTTCAGTTGCTGGGATTCGTTATGGCGGCCGGTAGTTTGTGGCTGATAACCCGGCCCGAAGGCGAACTGGATTCGAGGCGTGGCCTGGGCCTTGCCCTGCTGGCGGGCCTGATGTTCAGCCTGCTGCTGATCTCGGGCAAGGAGGCCGGACGCCATGCCGTGTTATGGCCGCTGGTGTCGGCACGCGCGGCTTCGACGCTGATGATGTTTTCGATTGTGGCCTTCTCGCCTCGCGACAGCCAGCCGCTTCGTCCGGTGTTCGTGCCGATTGTGTTGTCGGGATTGCTCGATTCGCTGGCCAACGCCATGTTCATCGCCGCCACGCGTCACGGCCGCCTGGACATAGCCGCGGTGCTGTCGTCGCTCTATCCGGCGAGCACCGTCGTCCTCGCCCGAGTCGTGCTGAAAGAGAAGATTTCGCGCACGCAAGCCGTGGGGATTGTGGGTGCACTGATTGCGGTGGCTCTGATTTCGGCGCGTTAGGTTGCCGGGCGGGCGCTCAACGGAGCTTGGTCACCTCTCCGGTTTCCAGCGAGTAATAGGCTTCGATGATGGTCAGCTTGTGCTCATCGTAAGCCTCCTTCAATAATTTGCTTTTCGTCAGTAAGTCCTGAGCAACCCGGTGCACATGGTCGCGAACTGCCAGATCAAGCTCCGCGGGTTTGGTAGCGTCCGCTTTGGCGCAGGAAGGCGCAATAGGAGCGGTGACCGCGTCGAGATTGTCCGACTCTGATTTCCCCGCGGAACAGGCTGCGGTTACCGCGCCGCAGCTTTCATGCCCCATAACCACGATCACGCTGGATCCGAGATGCTCGACGGAATACTCCAGACTGCCGATAACCAGAGCGTCATCATCCTCGCCTGCCGCACGCACCACGAATAACTCACCTAAACCGGCATCGAATATCACTTCAGGCGGGACACGGCTATCCGAGCAGCTCAGCACCGCGGTTCGGGGATGCTGGGTCTTGACCAGCGCTTTTCGTTGAGCGACGAAGTTCTCCGGGGCGGTTTTGCCGGTCACAAAACGCTGATTGCCCGCAGACAGATCCTTCCATATCTGGTCGGCCGAAACTGACGGCGACTCCTGGGCCGAAGCGAAGAGGGCCGTAGACAGTAGGACCGCCAGGTACACTAAGCCACGAAAACTGCGAAGCATATTTCCTCCTTTTAGCACGCCGACCGGGCGTCGGCTGCCGCAACCATTCGCGTCAACTCGTCAAACACGGTGCCCCACTCATTCGTGATTTTCGAATGCGTGGGGCCGCTAAACTTACTTTGCCAGCACCGGAATCGCCCAGGGGAACTGGAACACCGATAGAGGATCGCCGCAATACTTCACGTCCAATTGCATATAGCAGCCGGCGACAATCCAATAGTATGTCTTCGCCATCTCGATCATCAGGTCCAGCGCGGCGTCCAGTTCGCGATGCAGCGAGGCCAGCGCCGGAAGCGTCCGCTCGTGATGTGCGGTGTGCGGCACCATGGCACGCTGCAAATTCACGAAAGCCTGTTGCAACGCCGCGCGATCGTCGATAAATTCTCGCTCGGTGATCTTGTCCTGCATGATCTGCTCGTGCTGGGCCAGGGCGCTCAGCACTCCGGGCAGAGACAGGCTAGCGTCTCCATTCAGCAGGCGCAGGACGCGAGCCGCCATGGCATCGGCATAGCAACTGCGCACCATGTCGAGAAATTCGCTGCGGGCATCCCGCAGGTGCGGGTTGTTCTGGACGATATCGTGTTCGAATTTTGTGTAGATATCGCGATCGGCGGCCAGTCCCAGCAGCTGATCGCCGATCTGGCGAAGCTCCGTCCTGGCACGTTCGCGAAACTGTTTTTCGCTCAACATGAGAAAAGTCTAGCCAGCCGGTGAACATGGTTCTGTGATCTCTGTCACCGAACGGCGCTTTTCCTTGCCCGCCCCAATCACGCGCTACAATTAAGTTTTTGCGAGGTCTTCATCGTGTCTACCTACGAAGAGATTGTCGAACGCGAACAGAAATTTCTGCTGAACACTTACGCCCGCTATCCCATCGCGATGGCGCGTGGCAAGGGTGTGTACCTGTACGACGTCAACGGCAAGCGCTACCTCGATTTCCTGACCGGGCTGGGCGTGAACGCGCTCGGCCACGCGCACCCGCGCATCGTGAAGGTCATCCGCGACCAGGCGGCGAAGGTCATTCACGTCTCGAATCTCTATTACAACGAGTACCAGGGACTGCTGGCTGAGAAGCTGTGCACCGCGTCCGGTCTGGACCGCGCGTTCTTCTCCAACAGCGGTACTGAGGCGATCGAAGGTGCGCTGAAGATGGTCCGTGCCGCCGGTCATGCGACGGGCGGCCCGGAGAAATCGATTGTGATTGCGCTCGACAATTCGTTTCACGGACGCACCATGGGCGCGCTGGCCCTCACAGGTCAGGCGAAATACCGCAAGGACTTCGACCCCATGCTGGAGGGCGTGCGCTTTGTTCCTCGTAATGACATCGAAGCCCTGCGCACGGCGATGGACGAGAAGGTCTGCGCGATTGTGCTGGAGCCGATTCAGGGCGAAGGCGGCATTCAGGAAACGTCAGCCGAGTTTCTGAAAGCGTGCCGCGAGCTGGGCGATCAGCATCAGGCAGCGCTGATCTTCGACGAGATTCAATGCGGCTTGGGCCGCACTGGAGAGCTCTTCGCCTTCCAGCACTTCGGCGTTACGCCTGATGTGGTCTGCATCGCCAAGCCGATCGCCGCCGGTCTACCGCTCGGCGCCTTTCTGTCGAAGGAGAAGTTCGCGCAGCACATCACTCCGGGCAAGCACGGTACGACCTTCGGTGGCGGTCCGCTCACCTGCCGCGTCGCGCTGGAGTACCTGGCAATTCTCGAAGACGAAAACCTGCTCGCGCAGGTGCGCCGTGTGGGCGGCTACTTCACGCAGAAGCTTCAGGAACTGGCCAACAAGTTCGACATCGCAACCGAGGTGCGAGGCGTAGGCGCGATCCAGGCGCTGCAGCTCACGATCCCAGGCAAGCCGATTCTGGAAGGCGCGCACGCCGACGGCCTGCTGATCAACGTCACCCAGGACACGGTGCTGCGCTTCCTGCCACCATTCCTGCTGCAGGAGAAACACGTGGATTCCGGCGTGCGAATTCTGAAGAAACATCTGGCGGCGGCGCAGAAGCAGGCCAAAGCGGAGAAGAAGCGTAGCGTTAGTGCCTAAGCTGCCATTAAAAAATGGTAAATGGTAAAATCAATGGCATGAAGCTGCGAATCGACAGGGCAGGACGCATCGTCGTTCCCAAGCCCCTACGTAAAAGGTTGGGGATTGATTCCAATCAAGAGCTCGAGTTGTTGGAGCAGCCAAATGGACTGCTGCTGAGGCCGATTCGGCAGGAACCGTCGCTGGTCAAAGTAGGGGGAGTCTTGGTGCACCAGGGAGTAGTTGCGCCGGATGTCAACTGGGATCGGCTAATCGACGATCTTCGCGAGGAGAGGATTCAAGAACTCCTCAAGCCGTGATGAAGATATTTTTCGATACGTCTGTGCTGGTTGCAGCCTCGGTTCGCAGCCACGTTCATCACGTTCAATCGCTTCCCGCTCTACAGCAAGTGATCGCGAACAAAGATCGTGGATTTTTCGGCACACATTCCATCGCAGAAGTTTTTTCCGCTTTGACCCGGCTACCGGCGGTGCCGCGGATTCATCCGGCCGAGGCTACCCGGATGATCGAGGAAAACCTTCTGCCTCACTTTGAGATCGTTCCAGTATCGAAAAGCGACTATCTGGAAGCCATGAACATCACAGCAAATGGGGGTTGGATTGGCGGCAAGATCTATGACGCCGTGCTCCTGTGCTGTGCAGCCAAGGTGGATGTAGATCGAATCTACACGTTCAACTTGAACGACTTCCAGCGACTCGCTCCCGCATCGCTAAGAAGCAAAATCTGCGCTCCGCGATAACCAACCTGGGTTAAGAGCGCGCCACATGCTCCGCAATCCAAGCTGCGCACTCTTTCGTCCCCATCGTCCCGCCCACATCCACCGTAGTCTTCTTCTGCCGCACGGCCTCCAGTACCGCGTTCTCGATCTTCTGCGCCTCGGCATTCAGGCCGAGGTGCGAGAGCATCATGGCAGCGGTCAGAATCGACCCCATAGGGTTCGCCATGTTCTTGCCCGCGATCGGCGGCGCGGAGCCGTGGACCGGCTCGAACATCGACGTCCTTCCGGGATGAACATTGCCGCTGGCAGCCATCCCCAGCCCGCCTTGTAGCGCGGCGGCCAGGTCGGTAACGATGTCGCCGAACATGTTGTTGGTGACAATCACGTCGAGCGAACGCGGATCGCGCACCATCTGCAGGCAGAGCGCGTCCACGTACATGTGCTGTGTCTGGATCTCGGGATATTCTCTTGCCACTTCTTTGAAGACGCGCTGCCACAGGCCGCCGGCATAGGTCATCACGTTCGACTTGTCGGACATCATGACTTTCTTGCGGCCGTTTTCACGCGCATACCGGAATGCGAAGTGAATGACGCGCTCCACGCCCTTGCGGGTGTTGATGTCCTCTTGCGTGGCCACTTCGTCGGCGGTGCCGTATTTGAAGTTGCCGCCCATGTCCATGTACACGCCTTCGGTGTTCTCGCGAATGACGGTGAAGTTGATGTCCTCGGGCTGGATGTTCTTCAGCGGACACAGTGATTCGTCGAGCAGTCGCACCGGACGCACGTTGGCGTAAAGGTCCATCTTGAAGCGCATGCCCAGCAGGATTTCCTTGGCATGGATGTTCGTCGCCACCCGCGGATCGCCGAGCGCGCCCACAAAGATGGCGTCGAAATCGCGCGCCAGCATCTGGAATCCGTCAGCGGGGATGGTAGTGCCGTCGACGAGATAGCGGTCGGCTCCCCAATCGAAGCTGGTGAACTCAACCGGTGCGCCCGTGGCGCGCACTGCCTCCAGCGCGTTGGGGATCACTTCCTTGCCGATGCCGTCTCCGGGAACAACTGCGATGCGTTTGGTCATGGTCACGGAAAAAGAAGATAACAGAAAAACGTATTTGGCATTTAGCATTTGGCCTTTGGCAAGGCACTCAGGGCCGACGGCTTACCAGAGCGCAACATAACGCCGCGCAATGCGGCAATTCTTGGCATTTAACCAAGTGCCAAGCGCCAAATGCGAACTGCCGTCTTCTATAATTAAATATTCGCTATGAGTGTTGCTACCTTACAAGGCAAGCTGACGGCCGCCGGAGCGCGACTGGGCAGCTATCGCGGAGGCGAGACTCCCACCAGCTTCGGCAATGCAGCGGCTGAGTTCGACGCCCTGCTGCAGGGCGCCGCAGTGTTCGATCTCGGCTGGCAAGCCAAGCTCAGTGTCAGCGGCAAGGACCGTACCCGCTGGCTGAATGGCATGAGCACCAACAACATTCGCGACCTGGCGCCCGGCCGCGGCGTGTACGCCTTTATCCTGACACCGCAGGGACACAACCAGGGCGACCTGACCGCCTACAATCGCGGCGAATACCTGCTGGCGACCACGGATCGTGACCAGGTCGCGAAGGTCACGGCGGTCCTGCAGAAGTACATCATCATGGACAAGGTGGAGATTGAGGACGTCAGCGCGAAGCTGCTGTCGATCGGCGTCGCTGGTCCGAAAGCCGCCGGGATACTGACGAAAGCCGGCATCGATGCTTCGCAACTGGAGCCCGGCCAAGTCGTGGATTTAGTGTGGCAGGAGATCGAGATCTCCGTCGTGCGCAGCTCCCATCCGCGGATGGACGGCTACGAGATCTGGCTTGCATCTGAAAATATCGAGAAGCTATGGGACGCGCTGGTCAACGCCGGTGCGACGCCCGCCGGAAGCGATGCGCTGGAAATGTACCGCATCGCGCGCGGCGTGCCGCGCTATGGAAGCGATCTGCGCGAGCGTGATCTGCCGCAGGAGACCGGCCAGGAGCACGCGCTTGAATTTCAGCAAGGGCTGCTACATCGGACAGGAGATCGTAGAGCGAATTCGCGCGCGGGGCAGCGTGCATCGAACCTTCATCGGCTTCGAAGTCGAGGGTGAGCCGCCGCAGCCGGGAACGAAAGTTCGCGCCAACGAGAAAGACATGGGAGAAATCACCAGCGCCACGCGCTTGCCAAATGGACGCACTCTGGCGATCGGCTACCTGCGGCGTGAAGTCGCCACGCCGGGCGCAATCGTTCAAATCGGCGAGCAGAGCGCCACGGTGCATAACCTTCCTTTCGACTTCTAACGGACAAAAACTTATGCCAGAAAAAGAGAAGAAACCTGAATTTGTCGTCACCGATCGCCGCCTTTTCAGCAACGACGGCGAACTGCGCCAGGACGTAGTAGAAGCCGAAGAGCGGCGCGAGGAACGCGAGCGCGAAACGCGCGAAGCCCAGCAGCGGGTTAACCAGGAGCGCTCCGAACAGAACCATGTTGCGGAAAAAGCTCCAGTTCCGCCACCACCACCGGCGAATGAGCCTGAAATGCAGATGCCGTCGCCGCAGGAGCAGCAGGACTCGGTTGCGGCGTATCAGCAGTCCACCCGCGACATTGATGCCCGCATCGAGCAGGAGATGCGCAAGCAGGGCCGCCCGCATAGCGCTAAAGACTTCGAGGTTTCCTTCGACAAGTTCATCGCGTCGCTCTACATGACGTCGCTGATGCAGCTTGGCCTCGCCGCTCCGCAGGGAGCCAAACCCGAGGTTGACCTGATCGGCGCGCGCCAGACCATCGACACGCTCGCCATGCTGCAGGAGAAGACCAAGGGCAACTTGACCGCGGCGGAAGAGAACATGATCCAGAACTGCCTGTACGAGCTGCGCATGGCTTACCTGGAAGTGACGAACCTGATCACCCATCCTCCGCAAGGCGGTCCGGGCGGTGACGGCCGCTCCTGATGAAAGCCACGCTCACGGTGCTGGGAAGCGGCACCTCGATGGGAGTGCCCACGATCGGCTGCGACTGCGCGGTTTGCACGTCCGCCGATCCGCACGACCGGCGCACGCGTCCATCAATCATGGTGCAGTGGGACGATCCCACGGCAGCGGGCGGGTTGCAGCGCACCATCCTGATCGACACCACGCCGGACTTCCGCCAGCAGGTCATTCGCGAGCATGTCCGCAAGATCGACGCCATCCTCTACACCCACGGCCATGCCGATCACATCCTCGGCCTCGACGACGTGCGGCCGCTGAGCTTTCCGCGTGTGACCGGCGGTACCAAGATTCCGTTGTATGCCAGCGACAACACTGCGCGGGTTCTGCGCAATGTCTTCCGCTACATCTTCGAAGCCGATTACAAGTACGGCGGCCTGGCGCAGGTTGAGC
The DNA here is from genome assembly GCA_963698845.1 of uncultured Acidobacteriaceae bacterium. Taxonomy (GTDB): domain Bacteria; phylum Acidobacteriota; class Terriglobia; order Terriglobales; family Acidobacteriaceae; genus Bog-257. Next base: position 111,023 of record CAVOSH010000001.1, on the reverse strand, counting down.
TACATCCGGTGAATGGGCCGATCGATATTTTTGGCGCGACGTTCACTCCCATGACGGTGTTGCACGGCGATGTGCCGATCGAGGCATTTCGTTTCGGCAGTGCCGCGTACCTGACGGACTTCAGCTCGATACCGGAAGAGACGATGGCACAGTTGCAGGGGCTGGACATCCTCTTTCTGGATGCACTGCGGCATCATCCGCACCCCACACACTCGACGGTGGAGAACTCGCTGAAGATCGTGGAGCGACTGCGGCCCCGGCGAACATTTTTTACGCACATTTCCCACGACCTGCCGCATGAAGCGACGAATGCGGCGCTGCCGGACAATGTGCGTCTGGCGCACGATGGGCTGAAACTGGAATTTGAGTTGTAGCAAGGATTGCAGGCGTAAGCCGGCGGTGGAAGAGCAGGCCTTCAGGCCTGGCAGTTTGCAAAAACCCATGCAGATCTTTCGCAATCTCGAAGACGTGCCCGCGAACCTCGGCCCCACGGTCGTCAGCGTGGGGAATTTCGACGGCGTCCATCGCGCGCATCAGGAGGTAGTTCGGCACATGGCTGAACGTGCCCACGCCATCGGCGGCAAGGCCGTTGTCGTAACCTTCGAGCCGCATCCCTTACGCATCCTTCGTCCAGATGTTGCACCCAGACTCCTGACGCCATTGCAAGTCAAACTAGCCCTGCTGGAGAAGACGGGGGTTGACGCTGTACTGGCGCTGCCGTTCACCCGCGATCTTTCCATGATGAGCGCCGAGGATTTCGCGCGCGCGGTGCTGGCGCAAGCGCTGCAGGCGCGCGAGGTCCATGAAGGTTATAACTTCCACTTCGGCCACAAGGCGCAAGGTAACGTCGATACGCTGGCGGAATTGGGCAAACAGTGCGGCTTCGAGGCTCGCATCTTTTCGGAGCAGACCTTGCGCGGCCATCACGTTTCCAGCAGCGAGATACGCAAGCTGGTTGCCGAGGGAAATGTCAGTCGCGCGAGAGCCTTGCTGGGCAGGCCGTTCAGCATCTTTTCCAATCCCGGACGGGGCCGCGGCTATGGGCAGAAGTACACCGTGCCGACCGTCAACCTGGCGCGCTACGACGAACTGGTGCCCGCCGACGGCGTCTATATTACCTGGCTGCGGATCAACGACGAATGCTTCGATGCGGTGACGAATGTAGGCAATCGTCCGACGTTTGGAGCGGATTCGTTCGCTATCGAAAGCCACCTGCTCAACTTCCATCCCATCGAACTGCAAGCCGATACGCCGCTGGAGTTGATTTTCCTGAAACGCATCAGGGCCAGAGATCAAGTTTCCTTCGGTGGAGGCGCTGCGCGAGCAGATCGCCAAGGATGTGCACAAGGCCAGAAAGTATTTTCGGATGCAGAAGCTAGTAGCAGGTGCCCCAGGTTTACGTCCTGCCTTGGGACACTAACCTGGGTGGCTGTGTTGAAAGACCCAGGTTAGCCAAAGGAAGGCGAACCTGGGGCACCAAGCTAGTCGCACCAAGCTAGTCGCTAGTTGCTGGTTTTCTCCCGCGTTTCTTTGCCGCTGCCGGTCTTCGTCCAGGTCTTGCCGTCGTCGATGGAGAATTCCGTCCACCACTCGACCGTGTCGCTGCCGTGAAATTGATTAGTCGTGCGGAACTGCACCGGCTTGCCCTTGATCTCATTCGTGCTGGAGTAGATCCAGCGATTGCCGCTGTCCGTAATGTCCAGAGCGGTGTTGCGAGCCTTCTCCTCACCAACGGAGATTCCATAGAAGTAATATTTGCCGGTCTTAGGTGCGAAGCTGTAGATCGACAGATCCCGCATCGGCTGACCACCGAAGACAATGTCCTGGTCGCAGATGACGAAGACGTGATCCGGCGACCACGCGCACCTGGTGGTTGCACTGGCAACGTTTGCTTTACTGTAGTCGGAATCGACAAACTGGCCGCTGCCCACCCACTTGCCTCCAACCCAGCGGTTCAGCAGATCCGCGCCCGCGGAAGAATCGGTGGCCCACAATGAAAGCGAGAAACCAATCGACAACAGCAGACAAAACACCGGTTTCATAAAGCACTCCTGAGAGCTCTGAGGCGCTCGCAATTCTGGCTGCGAGTATAGGGAGGCGATCAGCCAGGGAGGGAAAAATTCTGATGAACGGTCGAAAAACTGGATGAACTGCTGCAAGGAAGGTTTGCGTGGTTGGCCGTCAACCTGTTAACTTGTGCCATTATCCTTAAAACTGCAATGAAGAAAGCCACTTCTCTAGTCTTGTTCTGCCTGCTGACCGGCGTTGCTCTGCTGGCCCAAGTACCCACCGATAGTCCCGTGGATGTGCTGCGCCATCCTGGCTGGAATGGTGGCGTTTTCGTTGGCGGCGGCCACACGGTCGACAGCTCGCCTAACGCGGGAAACCTGGTGCTCGGGGTTCGCCTGGGCCGGGTGCTCACCAATGAACACGGCAAGGGCATTCTGCGCGGCACCTACGAAATGGACATCGACATCATTCCGCTGGACGAGTACTGGATCCGGGGCGGTCAGTATGCCGGCGGCATCGATCCCGTCGTTTTCAAATGGAACTTCACCCACGGTTGTAAGATCGCTCCTTATTTCGCGGCCGTGGGCGGTGTGCTGTTCAGCAATCACAACCTGCCCCCGGGCGACACGGCACAAATCAACTTCACCAGCGGTCCCGAGATTGGCATGCAGATCTTTCGCAAAGGCACCAATTCGTGGGACATTGCGCTGAAGGCGTATCACTTGTCGAACGCCTCCATCGGCAATAACAATCCCGGCTTGAATGCGAGCTTGCAGCTCATGCTGGGATACACTTGGCACTAGCAAGACGGGGATCGTGGAACCGGCAGGGAATGGATTCCGCGACGCCGAATGACGAGCTGTCGCTTTTGAGCGAATCACGCGGCAGATAGCTCGCAGGAATTCGTATTGCGCCCATGACCACCTCGAACTCGAAGCGCCCTCTCATCTTGTGTGTCGATGACGCCGAAGTAGCCCTGCGAATCCGCAAGCTGCTGCTGAGCAGCGCCGGTTATGAGGTCCTGACGGCTTCTTCAGGCGAAGAAGGTCTCGAACTCTTCCGCCAGTTTGCAGTGGACATGGTCGTCGCCGACCATTTTCTGTCGGACAAGAGCGGATCGGAGATTGCCGCGGAGATGAAGCAAATCAAGCCAGCAGGTGCCGATCCTGATTGTGTCGGCCGCCGCGGAAGCACCCAGCGGTCTGGGCTTTGCCGACGGCTTCTTGTCGAAGGGCGAAGGCCCGGATGCCTTACTGGACCGCATCGTTCAACTTCTTCACGACAAGCGTCGCGACCAGTAGCCACCACCCAGCAGCCCACCTGTAAATCTCAAGCTGAACTGGTCGGGTGGTACGCCGATTCACTTACCAGCAAAATGACCGGCTGGCCGGAGAAACGGTTGGTCGCCTCCCAATAGCGCACCAGGATCGAATACACCAGCAGGCCGGTTTCGCCTTCGCCAAAAAAGATGTATTCGAAGGACTGCTTCATCAACGTGCGGCGCGTCAATCCCATCACGATGCTGAGGGGATTCAGCAGCTCGCTCAGATAAGCGACAGAGTTGGCCACCGCCACCGCACCATAGGCTTCGATCACGCAATGATCCTCTTCGCGAAAGACCTTCAGCCGCAGCGGCGCCAGGAAGTCGCTGGTATTGTCCATCAGGTTGACATGCAGAAACGCCAGCGGACCGCTCGAGGTTGTAGTGTTCCCGCACCTTCCCCTTCAGCATCGCTCGATGTTCCGGGGTGGGGATGTGGTGGGGAATAAGGTTGACCTTCTTGCCCGCAATCGAGTTCCACAAGTCAGCTGAGTCGCTATCGATGAAGCTGGCTTCGGAGACGCGCATTTCCGTAGAGCGCATGATGCGGCTCAACGCGCTCGCAGACAGCAACAGGAAGATGAAGATGCTGGCAATGATGGCGCCATCAGGGCGCTCGATGACGTTAGCGATGGTGGTGTAGAGGAACACGAGAGCGACCAGGAAGAAATAAAAGCACAGCAGATAGAGCCGAGGCTCTTTCCGGCTGGCTTCATGCCAGAGCGATACGGTCACGGCCACCGCCGCTGACAGCATCAGCACCAAAACACCTGTGGCATAGGCTCCTCCTTGCGCGGTTACCGAGGCGCGGAAGGCCAGCGTGACGATCACGTCGATGGTCAACAACACCAGCACCAGGGGCCGCTGGTAAGCCACCCAGTCCGGCGCCATTCCATAACGTGGCAGGTAACGAGGGATCAGATTCAGCAGCCCAGCCATCGCCGAGGCGCCGGCGAACCACAGGATCAGGATGGTCGAGATGTCGTAGATGGTTCCGAAAACGTTTCCCAGATAAAGATGCGCCAGGTAGGCAATCGCGCGGCCGTCAGCCGCACCGCCGATCCGGTATGCGCTCTCCGGAACCAGCGCCGCAGCTACGAAGCTGGAGAGCAGCAGCATGACGCTCATGATGGCCGCAGCCGACAGCAGCAGCTTGCGGGTGTTGTGAATCCGCCCCGGGATCGCGTTCTCGACGCTGCCTTTTTCGACGCCGGAAACCAGCGGCATCACCGAGACACCGGTCTCAAATCCGCTCAGGCCTAAAGCGAGCTTCGGAAAGATCAGCGCTGACGCGATGAACACGCCCGTCCAATCGCCATGCATGGCCATGGCGGCGTGCCAATTCGAGAGCAGGCTGAGATGAAAAAGGATCTTCCAGCCGCACCACAACATAACGATCAGATTTAGAAACAGGTAGGGTACGGCGACGACGTAGGCGACGCGTATGGCCTCGCGAAAACCTGCCAGGAAAACAATGGCCAGCAGCAACAACAGGATTAGCGTTACTCGCATCTGCGAACTGCCGGCAAAAGGGTGCAGGTAAGGATTGGCAATCGCGTGGCGCGCCGCATCGGCGGCCGACAAAGTCATGGTGATGACAAAATCGGTTGCGGCGAAACCCAGCAGCACCAGCACAATGATCTTGCTGGTCCAGCCGCTGAACAGATTTTCCAGCAGAGCGATCGACCCCTGTCCCGCATACGATCGTTTCGCCACCGCGGAATAGATGGGAACAGCCCCCAGCAGCGTGACCACAATCAGTACGCCGGTCGCCGGAACCGCCAGCGCCCCGGCCGCCAACAACGCAATGCCCGGCTGATATCCCAGGGTCGAGAAGTAGTCGACGCCGGTCAGCCACAGCACGATGTACCAGGGGTAGGTGCGCTCCGGCTGACGCGAAATGCGCGCCAGATTGTTCTGCGAAAAGAAGCGCCCCAGCCAGTTCTGCGGCGCCTTGTTTGGCGACGGCAGACGGAGAACCGTATCCGGCAACGTTGGCGTGCTCATGCTTCGGCCCGACTCCTCGATGTCGTCGCTAATCGATTACGTTGAAGATTTTTGATTGTAAGGCCTGAGCTTCCTATTCCGCGAGTGTGATATCGCTTGTACCTGTCCGGCGGATCGGTGATTCTCAGCTCGACGAAATCCGTCAGCTCGGGAGGCGGTGGATGGGGTGACAACATAGTGTGGTTGAAGGGGCGACGACATGGGAGCGCTACCCAGCGAGGCGCCGGGCAGTCGCGAGTTTCGAGACCAGGGCGACTGGATTTGCCGTGCGATAATACCCTTATTCCGCATGGCCCTGTAGCTCAGATGGATAGAGCAGCGGTTTCCTAAACCGAAGGTCGGCAGTTCGACTCTGCCCAGGGCCTACCATCCTATCCCACTCAAAGCGCGCTGGTTAACGGCAGAGGATGCCGTGGGCTTCTGAGTTTCGCCTCACCCTTTCAGTGGCGCCTGAATAACAATGACATATAGCTGGCTAATGTTGTGATATGCTCCGCACGCTCAAATCCGGTCCTTCGGAGGCGATCATGAGTTTGAAGAGATCAGCTACCATCGGCAGCAGTTTGCTATGCGGAGTTGCGATTGCCGCGTTGCTGCTGTGCGTCCAATTGCCCGCCAGCGCGCAGACCTGGACGGTGATTCATACCTTCAGCGGACTAGGCGGAGGTTCTGCGGCGGGGCTGACGAGGGACGCCGCTGGCAACTTCTACGGCACCACCGTTGGCGGAGGAAGTAGCGGGGTGCCTCACTTCGGCACAGTGTTTAAGTTGACGCATCAAGGTTCGGGATGGGTCTTCACGACGCTTTACCGCTTCGACGCTTTCGATGGCGATGGTGCTGCGTCGCGCGTGATGATTGGTCCGGACGGTGCCCTATACGGAACCACTTCTTTCGGCGGCAACGGCTATGGCATCGTGTACCGGTTACAGCCGCCGGTGGGATGCCGCTCGGCGAACTGTCCGTGGACGGAAACGGTTCTGTATGCCTTCCTGGGCGGCAGCGATGGTTGGAACCCGAGCAGCGCCGACCTGGCGTTCGATCGGCAGGGGAACATCTACGGCACCACGGTGAGCGGCGGCTTAAGAGGCTGCTACGAGACCTGCGGTGTGGTGTTCAAGCTCAACCGCTCCGGCGGAAGCTGGAACTACAGTGTGATCTATTCGTTTCAGGGAGGCAATAACGGCGGGAACCCGAACGGAGGCGTAGTCGTCGATGGCTCGGGCAATCTCTTCGGCACAGCCGGTGAGGGCGGATATTACTCCAGGGGCGTGGTGTTTGAATTAACGCCGTCGGGTTCGGGGTGGACGCAGACCACGCTTCTCGCCTTCCCTGATGACGACAGTCTTGGCGCTGCTCCGGAATCAGGACTACTCATGGACAGTTCGGGCATTCTCTACGGCACGACCCCGCAAGGCGGCCAGTACGGCGCAGGCACAGTTTACGAAGTGGGTCCCGGCGGGGGTGGTGGGCTGTTGGCTTCGCTGCCCTACATGGCCGGTAATGGATCGTTTTCCAAACTTGCCATGGACAACCACGGACACTTGTATGGCACCGCGTGGTTGGGAAACGTCTTCAAACTCACGCCTTTCCGGCGGCAGCTGGACTCTGACTCAATTCGGCCAGGCCACATCGGAATGACCTGCAGCCTCGTCGTCGACAGCAGTGGGGCAGTCTATGGCACCGATCCCGCAACGCGTATGGCGACTACCCTTCAGTATTTGAAATCACGCAATAGCGGGTTAAGCCTTGTAATACGATCGCGTGCGCAATTCCGCTGATACTCGCACTTTGATATGCCGAAGTGCCATGTCCAGTTTCGACATTCATTGCTCCGAATCTACCGGTCCTGCCGACAGTGATCCAAGTTCTCTCGATTTTGATCAGGGCTTCTCGAGGAAACTGGCGGGATTTGTTCGTACCCAGGCCTCGCCTGACTCAACTACCTCGTGCCCTTCTCGTAATTCCGGTTCGGCCTGAATGGGTAACCAGATTCCATCCTGTACCCTTTCCATGACCTTAAACTATTCATCGCGGCTTGCAGGTGTAAGTCGGTAACAATCGAGCAATGCACTTGCGTCGAATGCAAAGATGCAAGTTTCCAAAGGTCAGCGAGGCTGTTCTCTGACAGCGGATTGTATCCGGGACATAGGTCGCGCGTTTAGAGGTGGGCCGAAAGCACATCGGCTCAGGCCGGAGACCGTTGCCATTTATGTTGTCAGATAACTACCGAATGAGGTGACGTGCTCCGCTTCCGGTTACGGCACCCTCCTCGCAAGTTGCTGAGCCGCTTCAGAAGGGGATGGAAGCCCGTATTTCCTAAACCGAAGGTCGGCAGTTCGAATCTGCCCAGGGCTACCATCCCTAGTAACTCACAAGCTGCGACTTTATGCTGTCCCGTTTTTAGGCGATCGAGTCACCACTGACTGGAGATCAGTTGCTTCGCGGGCCGCTCCAATGCCGGCGTCACCTCCGCACTGCTCAGCCCATCTTTGCCCGGGGATGATAGAACGGCAGCCTCACCAAGGAGCGTGTGGCTGCATCTGGTACACGGGTAGACGTTGGCCAACTCAAAAACTATTCCGCATCCCAGGCCTACGCACGAGTTTGTGCCGCCAAACCGAGTCGTGCCGTAGAGATTACCTGCCGCATCGAGGGTGAGGCCCGCGACAGGCCAGTGCCCGTCGCTGCCGAAACCTAAGCTGTGCAGCAAACTCTCCGTCCAGCCCCCAGCTCCATTCTTCTTTAACTCGAACACCGTGCCCCCTTCGTACGAACCCCCATACTGTGTCGTGCCATAGAGATTGCCCGCGGTGTCGAAGATCAGGTTGGACAGGGGCATCCATCCATCGCCGCTTTGGACGCTGAAGCTATAGAGCAGCTGCTCGGTCCAGCCCCCACCCGGGGCGGGCGTTAGTTCGAACACGGTTCCTTCGTTGCCCTCTCCGCCGCCGATCGCGGTGGTGCCGTAGAGATTGCCGGCGGCATCGAAATCGGCGTGGCCGAAGGCCCGCGCATCAGAGCCGTTGCCGAAATTGTGCAGCACCTGTTCCGTCCAGCCTCCACTCCCGTTGGGTGTCAATTCGAATGCCGTGCCGCCGCCGTAAGTACCCCGCCTGCTACGCCGTAGAGATTGCCGGCGCCATCGAAGACCAGGTTGGTACCTGGGTCAGCTGCATCTGTGCCGTTGCCGAAGTTATACAGCACCTGTCGAATAGGCGACGGTTCGCGATCGCGATAACTATCTTCTGTCGGTCAAGCAATACGTATTACCATCGTGAGCCAGGAAATGGAAAAGTTACAGCGTCAAGGGAGACTCTGGAGAATTGCTACACGGAGCGGAACATTGGCGATGCAAGGTCCTTCGACAGGCGACCCCCACACGCCATATGCGCTGCTGTCAGCGGGCTCATTGTCGTAGACGCTGCTGCCGATACTGCAGAAAGCTACAACGATTTCAATGTTAGAAGTTTTCCCCAGACAGCAGTGTCGGGAGGGTCATAGGGAGAAAATCATCCCACTGTCGTCACCGTGTTCGTTTGCGACATAGATTTGTACCGACGCCTAGGATTGCGGATCCCAATAGCCAGAAGCTGCCAGGTTCAGGAGTGGTCTGGTTGATAGTTCCAAAGATATCCGGATCCAGAGAAACTCCGCTCAGCAGCGTTCCGTTCTGATAGGCGGACGCCGGACACGGAGTACCCGATCCCAGCCAACCGGTGCAGCCCACGCCGTCGTTCTCATCCCAATAAACCGGATTTCCGCCAACGGTCACGCCATTCTGAAGATTAAGATAATAGGTGCCTGCCTGCAGGTTGATGCCGGCAAAGTTGCCAGTTTCCATAGCTACGTCGCAAGGGCCCCCGCACTTCGGAATGCTGCTCTGCCAAGCGCCTACACCACTTTGAATGAGGTTTACGGTTCCGTCGAAGTAATAAATTCCACCATTCGGCTGTGAGGTGACCGACACATCGACTGATTCCAGAACGTCTCCGGGGAAGAGCCATGCAGTGAAGCTGAACCCGGTTACTTCGGATTGCGCCCCAATGTAGAAGCTGCTGCTCATAACATTGGCAGAATTGAATTGCCATGCATTGGGATCGTTAGCGTGAGCGGGGCCGTTGCTATAAAGCGCGATATCGGTAGGGGTCTCAATATAGGGGTTGCTGACACCCGCTGCGGCCGGAGTCGCCGTGAACACGAGGGTAAGTAGGATTAGTAGCGACAGCGAAGTTAGACGCAATCTCATGGATGCAATCTCCCTAGTTTCGATGGACGATTAGCCGTAGTGTCAGGTGATGGCAGATACCACCTGCTAGCAACCCAAAAAGGCACAAGCGAGCCCTGTAAATGGCCTGGTGTTCTGGACGGGAGCCTACTTGCTAGGCGGAAGAGTCTTCCTTTGTCTTTGAAGAAGGGTGATAGTGGCCTCACGTTGACCGAATGTCAAGAGCTCTTACGTGGGGTTCGCTTAAATCTAGGGATCATGGTTATGGTTTTTTATCTATTCGGTAAGCAGGCAGGTTGTGGCGCGCAAATATAGCTTCCGTGTACCATCGCCCCCAGCCTTCCCAACCCAGGTGTTTCTTTCAGAGTTTCCAAAGCAGAGGTGTACTCCGTTACTGCAGAAAAGAAAACCAGGGGCATGCGCTGTGGTCAGAGTACGGGCCCGGGCAATTCCACGTGTAAATCGCCCTACTTCTGAGCACGAGCGGCTTCCAGGGGCAGGGCGGAGGGGAGCATCGACAAACTACTTACCCGACTAGCGCTCGTAATCTCATAGTTCTTGTACTCGATCGTCAATTCGGCGCGACCTCCCAGGCGAATGGCAGTGAGGGTGTGGTTACGTTCTGGAAGCCAGAAGTCGCCTACCTTCATATACTGCTGCACGATTTCTGTTTTCTTGGTCCAGAAAGAAGGATTCCTCGCGGGCTCTGCCTCCAACCGCGCTACGGCAAAATCTTGACCATCCACCCAGATTCGCCCGCGATAAAGAAATTTTCCCGGCGTGCGCGGCTCAACTTTAAGCACGTAGGTCGCGCCGGACGCCCCGGTCTCGTATCCGACCAGAGTGAAACGGTAATTCTCTTCGGTCAGAGCGGAGCGGCGCTGACCCTCTTCATCCGTGGCCTCAGCTTCGGCTTCCAGCAGCTTCTTCAATACTCTATCGAGGATGAGTGCCGACCCCGTCGTGGACTCCACGACGAATTGCTTTTTCCCAGACACATACTTTACGTTCACCACCATTCCCGCCGTGCGATTGCTCGGGAATCCTCGGTACTCTACGCGATAGGTTCGGCTGCCCTGGTAAGCGTGAAGTGCCTGCAGACGATGAAGATTCATCTGGACGAGGTTTTGCACCACCTGCTCAGCCGCCAGGGGAGCACGATTCAGAGCCGTTGCCATGTCAGGCTGCTGGCCACTAGTGGAGCGCAACAGCACCGTCGGGATCATGAGCAGCAGGACAAGCAGCCGCGAACCAAGGTAGCGGGTTGTTTCTATTGGCGACATTAATCCTCGATCGGCGGGTTTCCCGTTCATGGTGAAGCCTTGATTAAGCATGGAGGTTGCAATCCATTGAAACGCGGAATTGGCGCCTATTCGGCCGAGCCTTTTCCGCTCTTCGCTCAAATCCGCTTCCAACCTGATTTTCGATTGAGCTATGCCGTGGAGACTGTGCAATATTGCTCACTGAGCGAATTGACGCAGATGAAGGCTGGTCTCAAAAGGCTACCTCGACCAATCGGACCAACTCGACCACTCTAGATCGACCCCGGCCGCTAGAAACTGACCGAGGCCGAGCACTTCTTTCGATAAACCCCCAGGGAAAAAGATCGGCAACAACAGGGCCAGGCCTACCCCGGTCTCAGTGTCCGTTGAAGTAATACTGAGCTTTTGCCCAAGCCTGCAAGCCGACCAGGTCACCGACCGCGCGTCCCACCAGGTCTCCCGCTTTGAAGTGAATGCCGCCGTAGCGTCGGGAAATGCCGGCTTCATTGGCTGCATCGCTGAAGGTGTTCCACTGCAGCGTCACGGGATTATGTGGAGTCAATCCCGGTTCTATCGTCGAGCTGCCGGGAGCGAAGGTCACGGAATCCCCAAAGCGGTCGCTCCCGGTCCACAGCGCCAGTACGGTTGCGCCGGCTGCGCTGAACGTACTGTGGCCGGAAATGTATTCCGGAAAGGGTGGCGTGGGGAAAGTCGATGGTTGATAGGGGATCCACTGCGAACCATCCATCGTGATGGTGCCCTGGAAGGGGCCGCCCCACGATTGAATCTGCTGGCCCTGGAATTGGTAGGGGATGGCGGTTACTGGCCGCACCGAGTCCAGCACTCGCTTAGCGTCCCAGGCTGCGATGCCGGCGTCGAACACGGCATTGGTCATGGCGAAGAACATCTTCACGTCGTCATCCAGCGCGTGACCGTCACGCGACGAAACGTATTGCGCAAACAGACACCAGTGACCCGGCGGAGTTTCCGTGTGCGGGCCGTTGGCCCAATATTCCGCGATCATCTTCTGCTGGTCGGTCAGATTAGCGCTGAAGGTGATCAACTCCCGGGCCTGCTGCTGGTATGCCGGAGAGCCATAGGTCGCCGGCCCGAACAGCTCGACTAAGCCTAGAAACTCGCCCTGCGAAGGCATGGCAAACGGAATCACTTTGAACCATTGCGCGCCCAGGAACTTCTGGGTGACGAAATTTCCAGTCGCATCGAGATATTGCAGCGGCTGCCAATGGTTGGGGTTTGAGACGGTCGCCGGATTCACCGGAACCGTGCTGGGTGGGTTCAGCGCGACGTAGCCGGTGTAATCGGAGTATGCGCCGGGAGCAAGGTCGCCGAGCTGGTTCGACCCATCATGATGCCGGAACGTCAGGACCGCCGCGCAGGCAACATTCCCGATGCCGGTCGGCGTTGTGGTATCGGTGGAATTGTCGTTGGGATCGTACCCGAAGCTCTGCATCAGCGGGTTGTAGACCGATGATTGATCGACGGGGAAGAGATCGACCAGCGCTCGATAGGCGGCATAGCTGATCGCCTTCTGCTTGTTGGCCAGCGTCCGCTCGGCAGAAGGACGCCGCTGAATGCCGTTATTCTGCGTGGGTATGGCGTGGGCATCGTAGGCGCTCCAGGCGTCGAACATGCAGGTATGAACGATGGCCAGAGCGCGCGCAACCATCGGTGGGCCGAGCGTGGAATCCCGGTCACCTTGCAGCGCCGCATTGTTCCACTGCACTACGGCGTTCGGTCCAGAGCTTGCCGCAGCCGATATGCACAGAAGAGTGGCTAGCAAAATCAACCCGGCAGCCTTGACTAGGCCGGCGACGGGAACGGAAAGGCGATGGCTTGTCTTGGGAAGGTTCTTCATACGGAAGAGGTCTCCTTGTTGCTTCGGGGTTAAAGAGTTGATACTCAGCCACTACAAATGGAAACGATTAGCCGTTGATATTTGGACCTGAGAAACGGCTCTTGCTTTCAGAACGCAGGCGCGGAAGGGCGTAAGGAAATGAGTGCACTGCGAGTGTTCTTGAAGACAGGCAGCGCCTGAAGGGTGCCCTATCTTGCAGGACATTGAAGGACATGTCAATAGTCGAACGTACCATCCGCTTGCCATCATGCTGGCATTGTCCAGTCTGCGCAGATGCTTACTCGCTGACACCGCGCAATCATGAAATTGCGGAATCGCAAGCGCCATGTCTGCCCGGCGCTGCGGACAAAGGATCCGCTTAGCTGTCAGTAGGAGAGGTCACGCCGTTCATGATGAAGCGCACTTTGTGCCGGCGTTCGCTGGGCTGGCAGATGTGGTTTCGATCGGCAGCGAGCAGGTCGGTTGCCCGCCAGGCGCGCGCAATGAACAGACCGCACTCGCCGCAGACAGAAGCGATGGTGCCATCGTGATAGCGGCGTCGCGAGCAGCGCGGCGTGCTGCGCACCCGATCGTCGCGAAGCCAGTATTTTTGGGACGCTGCCTTGCTCGGCGGCCTCTTTACTTGGCAGCCATCCATTGCGAAAGCAGACGGCCACCGCGTGGGTGCGATTGTCGGCGCCCAGCTTCAGGTTGATGGTCCGCAGCATGTTTTTCACCGCCTGCCCGCTGGTGCGGAAGTGCGAGGCAATGTCGCGGTTCTCGTAGCCATACGAGAGTAGTTCGAGGACCTTGAGCTCTTTGGACGTTAATAGGGTTTTGGCTTGGAAGCCATCGGTTTGTGGGCCAGATTCCTCGCGGGGTGGACGAGGTTCGTTCGCGTTCATCGGCAGGTTTTCGTTCTTGAGGCACAGTCCATTGACGGCCTGTACAACCTGTCCTCGTTGGTATCGACCAGCTACCCCCTGATACGCTGCGCTGCGATGAAATGTCAACACCAAAATAACGGGAAGCGCTTGGCTCGAAGATGACTCCCGGAAGCGACGCGCAAGGATTTCCGCAGAGTTAGAGACGACCGGTATTAATTAGAAAGGCATCGCCCAGACGGCATCAGCGGCCAGGTTTGCCGGCTGCGACAGCCCGTCTTCCCGTAGTCTGAGTCTGGCGACGGTTAACGGCATGGTTAACTGAACCACAGATCCGGGTAGCTCGCCGATGATTGAAAACTGGTTACGATAAGCAAACCGAGCCTTATAATTCGTGCCAGGCGGCACGTTCCGCTTTCCGGTTCCGAGACATGGAGATACGTGCTGTCGTGGCCGACGTGCTGGGTGCGGCGCTGAGCTGATCCAATTCGCGATTGCTGATTGAGGATTCGCGGTTGTTTATGGAACCAAGCGACCAGTCCCGAAACAAAGATTTCCTCCTTTCCTCTGCTTGTGGTGATGACGCCCAAGGTCAGTCCGAGGCGCCTCCGCCCATCTTTTCGCCCGACGATGTCATCTGCGAACGTTATCGCGTGATCCGTTTCATTGCCCGTGGCGGCATGGGTGAGGTCTACGAGGTCGAGGATGAGGAGCTGCACTCAAGAATTGCGCTCAAGACGATTGCTCCCTCGCGCGCATCCTCGAAGCAGCAGTTGAATCGCTTCAAACAGGAGATTCAGCTCGCCCGGAAGGTCAGCCATCCCAATGTCTGCCGGGTATTCGATCTTGGCCGTCATCGCGACGAAGCTCATGGCGATGTGCTCTTCCTGACCATGGAGTATCTGCCGGGCGAAACCCTGGCGGGATATCTGAGCAAGCACGGGCCCATGTCATATCAGGAGGCGCTGCCGCTGGTGCGCCAGATGGTTGCGGCGCTGGCCGCCGCGCATCATGCCGGCGTGGTGCATCGCGACTTCAAGCCCGGCAACGTAATGCTCTTGAATTTGCCCGATTCGCCGCTGGTGAAGGTCACCGACTTCGGGCTGGCGGTGAATCCCGAAGCCGACGAAACGGTCTCGGCCCTGCTGAGCGACGTGGTGGGCACTCCGGCATACATGGCGCCGGAACAGTTTCACGGCCAGTACAGCGCGCGCACCGATATCTACGCGCTGGGTCTGACTGTGTTTCAAATGCTCACCGGCAAGTTGCCGGAGTTCAGCCAGACGCCCTTCCAGGAGACCGGCGGGCAGACCACCAAGCGCATGCGCTCTCGCTGGCGGCAGGCGATCACGCGCAGCACCGCCACCAATCCTGCCGCGCGCTTTGCTTCGGTGGAAGAATTCTGGAGCGCCGTGTCAGGTGAGAAACTTCCCGGCCAGACAGCCTGGCAAGCGATGGTCGCGGGAGTGCGGCGTCAGCGCGCGATCTATGCCTCGGTAGTTGCGGTGGTGCTGGCGCTGGCTGTCCTGATGTGGACCGGCGTGATTCCCAGTCCGTTCCACCGCCTGCCGGAGCAGAAGCACATAGCCATTCTGCCCTTCGAGAACATTGGGCATGACGCCTCGAATCAGGCCTTCGCCGAGGGCGTGGCCGAAACTCTGACCAGCAAGCTCTCCCAGTTGGAGCGCTATCAGAAATCGTTCTGGGTGGTTCCTGCCAGCGATACGCGAAACATCAAGAGCCTCGACGAAGCTCATCGCGACCTGAACGTGACGCTGGCGGTAACCGGGAGCATCGAACACACTCCGGACGGCGTGAACTTGATTGCCAACCTGGTCGACGCGGCGAATCATCGTCAACTGTCGTCGCGTTCCATCCATGTCGGTTCCGGAAATCTGGACGAAATGCAGCAACGGGTTTGGGAGTCGGTAGCGGACATGCTCGACTTGCAGGTGAGTCCGCAAATCAGGCAAGAACTTGCTGCCGGCGGCACCTCGCGCGCCGATGCCTACGAACTCTACGAGCGCGGCAACGGATATTTGCAGCGCGAGGACCTGGATGATGTCAATCACGCCATTGGACTGTTCAACAAAGCCGTTGCGACCGACCCCAAGCTACGCTAACGCGTATGCGGGATTAGGCGACGCCTATGCGCGGAAATATTTCATCACCAAAGATCCGCAGTGGATCGCCGATGCCACCAGCAATGCCGGCCGCGCGGTTCAGTTGAACGCGCAGCTTATTCCGGTTCGCCTGAGTTTGGCCGGGGTCTACCAGCAGACCGGGCAACTCGACAAAGCCCAGGCGGAATATCAGCGCGTGCTCGAACAGGATCCAACCGTGATCGCAGCGCAGCTGCACCTGGGCCAGATTTACGAACTGCAGGGCAAATACGCGCAAGCCGAAAATTTGTACAAGGACGTGGTCGCGCGCCGCTCGACTTATTGGCAAGGCTACGATGAGCTGGGTGAGCTTTATTACCGGCAAGGTCAGTTTGGCAAAGCCGCCGACCAGTTCCAGTCGCTGATCGATCTGGCGCCCGACGAGAGCGATGGCTATTACAACCTGGGCGGCATTTACCTGGCGCAGGGACGCTATGAAGATGCGATTGCAGTTTTGAAGAAGGGATTAGGTATCCAGCCGAACGCAGACGCCTGGACCAATCTTGGCGCGGCCTACATGTATATCGGAAAGTACGAGGACGCTGCTGACGCGATGAAGCGAGCCGCGGACCTCAGCCCGCATAATCACGTGATGTGGCGGAATCTGGGGGACAGCTACGATCAGATTCCCTCGCGCCTGGCCGACGCGCGACAGGCTTATGCGAAAGCTTTGGAGACTGCCACCGAGCAGCTCAAGGTCAACCCGAAAGACCCCGAAGTATTGAGCGGAATCGCGCTCTATCGTGCTCATCTGGGACAGGCAGCAGAGGCTGACATCTTCATGAGTCGCGCTCTGGCGGTTGCTCCACACGACAGTGACACTCTATTTACATCAGCTTTGGTGTATGAGATCATCGGCAACCGCCAGAAGGCTTTAGCGGCTGTCAGTGCTGCAGTCGCAGCTGGATACTCCCTGGAAGAAGTGGAGAAGGAGCCGGAGTTGCGGGCCCTCAGGTCCGATCCCCGGTATCAAGAATGGGTAAGAGGTAGAAAAGAGAAGTCCTCGGTATCCTAAAACCGAATCACGGGAGGTTATATGAGGCGCCACGGCTGCAAGTGTTATCTTCTAACGGCGAGCATGTTGTTCCTGCTGCTTCCCGTTCTGGCCAACGCACAATCCACCCCGCCCGGTGTCTGCAGTGACACATGGTCGTCAGCTTGCACCGCCACCAACAGCTGTCCGTCGAGCAGTACACAATGCAATGTTCAGATCTCGCACAACGGCGCGAGCGCTATCATTGTGTACAACGGCACCACGGTGAGCGACGTTTGCGTCTATCCGGGGCAAACGGTCAACTGGCAGGAAGCGGAGCAGAACGCCGAGTTCGTAGTGAATTTCCTGTCGACTCCATTTACCAGCAATCAGTACTTGTTCCAGGGCAGCAGTGGAACTCCCTCTCCCGGCACTGTCGCCAGCGGTCTGGGGTACCCCTGCTTCAAGTTCACCATCCGCCAGCAAGTGGGCCCGACGATTTATCCAGCCGATCCTAAAGTCGTCGTGCATGGCGTTGGCGATGTGGGGGCGAAACCGAAGAAGAAGCGGCGGAGACAGGG
Organism: uncultured Acidobacteriaceae bacterium; assembly: GCA_963698845.1. Taxonomy (GTDB): domain Bacteria; phylum Acidobacteriota; class Terriglobia; order Terriglobales; family Acidobacteriaceae; genus Bog-257. The sequence continues at coordinate 93,743 of CAVOSH010000001.1, read as the reverse complement.
CACGGAAGATCAGACACAACAGCCGCAGCAACAGTGACTTTCGGGCGGCAAAACTGAAGCGGTCGGAGCCGGGCCGCGACCAAGGGTCTACAGTGGCGGAGCTTCGTCCGATTCTTGCAGACGTTCCTGCAGATAACTCCAGTCTGGGCGAAAATCATTTCGCAATGACTGTGCCTCACGCTCGGATTTTCGTTCCATGTAGGCCGCACGCCACCACAGAAAAATCGAGAGCAGGCACAGGAACACGCAGATAAAGTACTCGGGATAACTGATGTAGGCGCTAAAGGCGGCAAGACACATCACCAGCCACGAGCCCAAGTAGCGGCGATAGCGCATGACCGCGCGCGACTTCGACTCCTCCAGTTGATTCCACTCCCAAAGTTGAGCCTTGGCCATCTCCAGCCGCAGCCGCTCGACTTCTTCCGGACTCAGCGAGGCGGGGACGATCAAATCTTCTCCGGAGCGCACCACCGAAAGGGAGATCTCGTCCAGCGTCAAGTCCAGCCCACGAATCTCGGTGCGAATTGTGCTGCTGGACATGAGAGGCCTCCGATGGGATTAACCCACCCTCTGGCCAGAAGATAGCGAGGAGGATGGGGCACCTGCTGTGAGCCGTGGGCTGTGAGCCAACGGCTAAATGCCAACTGCTGATTGCTAGTAGCTAGCTGCTAATTGCTTTCTTTCCTCACCGCGATTCCCAGCTCCTTCAACTGCCGCTCGCTGACTGGCGTCGGCGCGTCCATCATCAGGTCGACGGCCTTCGCGGTCTTGGGGAAGGGAATCACTTCGCGCAGGCTCTCGGCGCCCGCGAGGATCATCACGATGCGATCGAGTCCGAGCGCGATGCCGCCATGCGGAGGCGTGCCATATTGCAGCGCCTCCAGGAAGAAGCCAAAGCGCGCCTGCTGTTCCTCGGGGGACATGCCCAGCGCCTTGAAAATTTTGCTCTGGATGTCCTGGCGGTGAATACGGATCGATCCCGAACCTAGCTCGGTGCCGTTCAACACCACGTCGTAGGCCAGGGCGCGCACCGCGCCGGGATCGCTCTCCAGCTTGTCCATGTCCTCGTCGTGCGGCGAGGTGAAAGGATGATGCGCGGCGTTCCAGCGGCCCTCGGTCTCATCCCATTCGAACATGGGGAAGTCCGTGACCCAGAGGAAGCGGAAGTTGCCATGCTTGAACGCGCCGTGACGCTCGGCGTACTTCTGTCCCAGGGCCAGCCGCAGTTGTCCGGCGGCAGAGTAAACGCGGTAGGCCTGCTGCCGAGCTTTAGCCGCCGTCGCAGCTTCCGAACGTTTTGCCCCCGCGACGATCACCAGCAAGTCTTCGGGGTTTGGCTTGGCCAACTCGCGAATCTTCGCCACGGCATCCGGGAAGGACTTCTCCAGGCGCTTGATGTCTTCGAAGACTTTCGCTTCTTTGCGATCGCCGAACAGGGTCTTGATCTCGTCGCGCTCCTTGCGCGAGAGTTCGCCGACCTTCGGGATCACGATGGCTACTACCGGAAGTTCGGCGTCGACCTGCAGCGTCTCCAGGTTCTCAGGCGCGAATGCCTCGCGCACGTTGGCCATCGCGGGCAGGCGAAGATCCGGCTTGTCAATGCCGTATAGCCGAATCGCCTGGTCGTAGCTCATCTGCGGAAACGGCGTTTGCAGCTCGGCGTCAATAGTCTTGAAGGCCGCGCCCAAAAAGCCTTCCACGGTTTTGAAGACGATCTCCGGCCGCGCGAAGCTGATCTCTAAATCGATCTGGGTGAACTCCGGCTGGCGATCGGCGCGGAGATCTTCGTCGCGGAAGCAGCGCACAATCTGAAAGTATTTGTCGAAGCCGGAGATCATCAGGATCTGCTTGAAGATCTGCGGCGATTGTGGCAGCGCGTAAAATTCGCCGGGATAAACGCGGCTGGGTACGAGGTAATCGCGCGCGCCCTCGGGTGTGGAGCGCGTCATGAACGGCGTCTCGATCTCGTAGAAGCATTGCGCGTTCAGGTACTCGCGGATGGCGATCGCGACCTGGTGCCGCAGACGAATGTTGTACTGCATCTCCGGCCGGCGCAGGTCGACGTAGCGATGCTTCAGGCGCACTTCTTCGTTGGCCAGCACGGTGTCGGCCGGGGTAAAGGGCAGAGGCTTGCAGTCGTTCAGCAGACGGATCTCGTCGGCGATGACTTCGATCTCGCCGGTGGGATTGTTCTTGTTGATGGTTCCGGCCTCACGCAACTTGACGTGGCCGATGACGGCCAGCACAAACTCCGAGCGAACGGCGCTGGCTTTTTCGTGCACGCCGGCGGCGGCCTCGGAAGTGACGACCACCTGCGTCAGCCCGCTGCGGTCGCGCATATCGAGGAAGATCAGGTTGCCTAAGTCGCGCCGCTTGTTGACCCAGCCCATGAGAACAACTTTCGAGCCCGCGTCCGAGGCGCGCAGCTCGCCACACATATGAGTACGTTTGAGATCACCGAGGAAGTCGAGCATGATTAGGCCTTTGTAGGAGTAAACATCGATTCTAAATGAAAGGTGTGGCCAAGAGCCCGCAGGGCGTGCCATGACAGCCCAGCGTGGAACCATCCGCGAAGCGGGGGCGGAACGCTGGGTAGGGAAGCCCGTCTGCTCCCAGTCCCTCGGGGACGTTCCCGTCAACACAAACCTGCCGCGTCAACATTCAAGATTCAGCCCGCAGGGCGTGCCATGACAGCCCAGCGTGGAGCCATCCGCGAAGCGGGGGCGGAACGCTGGGTAAGGAATCCCGTCTGCTCTCAGTCGCCCGGGGACGTTCTCGTCACCACAAACCCGCCGCGTCAATATTCAAGATTCAGCCCGCAGGGCGTGACATGACAGCCCAGCGCGGAACCATCCGCGAAGCGGGGGCTGAACGCTGAGTAGATCGAAGAAGAGGGTTGAGTGCCTCGGGCACGTTCATCCGAACAGATATTTCGGATCGTATTCCGCACCTGATTTGCGGACGAGAGTCAGAAATTCTTGTTCATAAGTCCATTTCTGATGATGTTCGGATTGGGTTGCGATGTAGCTGAGGATGGTTTGCCGTTGCGATTCGTTGACGCTGAATGCTCCGTAGCCTTCCTGCCAGGCGAAGGCCGGAACATCTTTTTTCATCCACCGTGAGGTGTGGGCCTTTAAGTTCTGGATAGCGCTTGAGAGAGTTGTGACGGGAGAGAGCGCAATCAGCAGATGCACGTGGTTTGCGGTTCCACCAGCGGTAAGCAGCGAAATGTTCTTTGCGTGGGCGATGATTCCTAACCGCTTCCATAGTGCATCCGGGTCAGGAATTAGATTCATTCGGTCCTTGGTGCTGAATACGCAGTGGACCAAGTTGCGGGCCAGAGTATGTGGCATGAGGAAAAGCTAATCGCAAGCTTCCCATATGGCTGTGACGCCGCACACATGTCCGGGGTGACCAGAACGTCCCCGGGGGACTGGGAGCGTTTTTTCGTTTTACCCAGCGTTCCGGCCCGCTTCGCGGGCCTCCACGCTGGGCTGTCATGGCACGCCCTTCGGGCTGAATGCTGGCGCAGATGCGGCATTCCGCGGTGGAGAGAACGTCCCGGGGGACTGGGAGCGCGTTCTCGCTTTACCCAGCGTTGCGCCCGCTGCGCGGGAGCTCCACGCTGGGCTATCATGGCACGCCCTTCGGGCTGAATGCTGAATTGACAAGTGCTAATCGCAAGTTCCAAGTGCCAAGTGCCAAGTGCCAAACGCCAATTGCTAATTGCGTCGTTTCTATTTTCGCAGGAATTGGGCGAGTTCTGCTCGCGGTACCGTGACTTGCTCGCCGCTTGACAGATTCTTCACCGCGAACTGATCGGCCGCCACTTCGTTTTCGCCGACGATGACGATGTACTGCGCGCCCGCTTTTTCCGCCAGCTCGAATGATTTCTTCAGGCGGAAACTTTCGTCGCCGAGATCGGCGATCACTCCGGCGCGGCGCAACTCGCGCGCCAGCTTCAGCGCGGCCTGATTCATTCCCGCTCCCAGCGGAGCAACGAACGCCTGAATCTTGGCCGCAGCCTGTTCGCCCTGCGACTGCAGCGCCATAATCAGCCGGTCTTCGCCGATGGCAAAGCCGATTCCCGGCGCCTTGGGTCCGCCGAGCGATTCCGACAGTCCGTCGTAACGGCCGCCGCCGAGCACTGCACTCTGCGCGCCCAGTCCGCCATGCGTGAACTCGAAGGTCGTGCGCGTGTAGTAGTCGAGGCCGCGCACCATGCGCTCGTTGATCGAGTACGTGACGCCGACCGCGTCGAGCATCGCCTTCACGGCTGGTCGAAGTGCTCGCGGCAAGTCTCGTCGAGATACTCGCTGATCTTCGGCAGCTTCTCGATGATCGGCTGGTCTTCGGGAACCTTGCAGTCGAGCACGCGCAGCGGATTGGTCTCCGCGCGCCGCTGGCAATCGGAACACATCTGGTGGACGACCGGCTGCAACGCCTCGCGCAGCGCCTGGTTGTAACGCGCGCGATCGTCGGCGCAGCCCACGGAATTCAGTTGCAAATTCCAGTCGCGCAGACCGACTTCGTCGAGCAGGGTCGCCAGCATCTCCAGCACTTCGGCATCGCGCGCCGGAGATTCGCTGCCCGCGCTCGGCGGCCCGATCACCTCAGCGCCGATCTGGAAGAACTGACGGTAGCGGCCTTTCTGCGGACGCTCGCGGCGAAACTGCGGCCCGATGTAATAAAGCTTTTGCAGCGTGCCTTTGTCGCCTAGGCCGTGCTCGATGTAAGCGCGAACCACGCCGGCTGTGTTCTCCGGGCGGAGGGTCAGCGATTGCGCTTTCTCGCTCTGGGCGCGAGCCTTGTCCTCCCAGGTGAACATCTCTTTCGAGACGATGTCGGTCTCTTCGCCGACGCTGCGGGAGAACAGCTGCGTGTCTTCGAAGATGGGCGTGCGGATCTCGTGAAAGTTGTAGCGCGCGAAGACGTCGCGCACCTTCGCGTCCACCCGGTTCCAAAGGTCGGTGTCGGGAGGAAGAAGGTCACGAGTTCCGCGAACGGCTTTGATCATAAGGCAGTTGTCAGTTGTCAGTGGTCAGTTGTCAGAAAAGTCGCAATTGGCAGTTAGCAATTGGCAGTTGGCCAAAACCTGGCGTGCGACGCCTTTGCCAACTGCTAAGTGCCAACGGCTAACTGCCGCTTTTCTTCATTTCTTCCAAGTACTGTTCTCGATATCCCTGGTAATTTCGGCCATAGCGCAGGATCATCTCCTGGTCCTCCTCGGTCAGTTGTTTGCGCATCTTGCCGGGCACGCCCATCCACAGCGAGCGCGGTTCGACGATCGTGCCTTCCGGAATCAGGGTTCCGGCGGCGATGATCGAGCCCGCGCCAATGCGGGCGCCGTTCAGGATGATCACTCCCATACCGATGAGGCAGCGGTCCTCGACGACGCAACCGTGCAAGCGTAACCGAATGGCCGACCGTCACCCAGTCGCCCACGATGACCGGCCACTGGTTCAGCATGCCGTGCAGCACGCTGCAGTCCTGAATGTTGCTGTGCGCGCCGATGCGGATGGAATTCACGTCGCCGCGCACCACGGCGTTCATCCAGACGCTCGAGTTCTCGCCCAGCACAACGTCGCCAATCAATTGCGCGGACTCGTCGACGTAGCACGACGCCGGCACGGTAGGCGTGATTCCTTTATAAGAGCGGATCATTCTTTCTCAATCCTGAGTTTGAAACTGTCTTCCGGCTGTCAGCACTGGCAAGTCAGCGGAGGCGAGGCGGGTTGACTGGAAGCAATCCGTCGAGCCTGTAAGACTTTGAAAATAACACGTCGGAGCGGGCGGCGAAAGGCCGGCAAAGGTCGCAACGCTTGTTTCCAGGCGAGAGCCAGGTTCTTCTTCGGAACCACTGCGCTCGCCGCCTAATGCCCATATAACAGCGTTTTAGAATCAATCCGCTTAGGAAAGCTCGAAGATGGCATGGTCTGAGCGTCTACGACTTTGTCGGGATGCGCAAGCCGTCTCATCTTGCGATACAAATACGTTACGAGCGGTGAACATCTCTCCTGCACTTGGATATTCCGCAATCCTATGTAAAGTTCGGACGGTTTTAGGAAGGCAGTTCGCAGTTGAGTGTCGAGCCACAAATGGGAACAACGGTGAGCTGGATGAGGACTCTGGGCCCGAAGACTGTGCTTTGTGTGGATGACGAGGCCATCGGGCTGCGTGTCCGCAAAATCATGCTGGAGAGTCACGGCTTTAAGGTCCTGACCGCCAGCAGCGGACAACAGGGACTGACCGTTTTCGACGAACAACACTGTCGATCTGGTGGTGCTGGACTACTACATGCCCGGCATGAATGGCGGGGATGTGGCGGCCGAAATGCGCCGGCGCCGGCCCGCGGTTCCCATCATCTTCCTGTCGGCCTATTTCTCACTGCCGCCTGCGGCGCTGGAACTTGGCCAATGCCTTCATCACCAAGGGCGATCCGCCCGACGTCCTGATCGAAAAAATCGAACAGCTGATGTAACGCCGTGTCGCCGCCTACCAATGCAACGGTAGCCTGTGAGGCAACAGATAGGTGAAGCCCGCAAAAACTTCCCATTGTGTGGACGTGCTGGTCAGTCCATGGTCGAAGCCGCAATCCAGCACCAGGTCTTCTTCGCGTTGTAGTTCACCGCCCACAGATTTCCTACCGCATTGCCGTGGAGAAACGGCTGCGTGAAATGCCAGATCTCTCCCGACAACCCAAACTTGCCCGACGAGCGGATGCGAAACCGAAAGCGTTTGCCCGAAAGCGGCGCGGCGCACGGTGCCGTCGACCACTTCATCGAAGATGTAATTGGTGTCGTAGTGGAAGCCCTTGACGTCGGCGCTGACCAGCAGGAAGCGCGGAGTTGTTGGCGCTGGCAATGTCGAGGTCGGGCGCGGCGCCGCCGTACACCTGGCCGAAGTAGCTCAAGCCACGGTTGGATTCGCGCCTTCGCCGTGATAGACGACCGCCTGAAGCCCAAGATCCACGCGCCGGCAGCGTTGGTTGGCTGGCCCCGGCGTGGGAGTGCGCGTAGGGTTGCGAGCGAAACCACGACTCTCGAATCCAGCGCGACGCGCGAATACTTAATCACCTCGTTGATGCTGGTTTGCGAGACCACGCCGGGCGAGTGCCACGCCGCCAGAATGCCGGTCTCGAATTGCAAATAGCCGACCGGAGTCAGGGTAGCCGGAGTTCGAAACCGTCGGCCTGCGCCGGATTGGCGACCGGAGCATCTCGTGCGATCGTGGCCTCGTCGGTTTCTTGTCTCGGCTGTCGGTTTGCTGTGCCGTCGACAAGCGACCGTCGACCAAAAGCACAGCGATCAGCAGCCACCAGCGGCGCCGAATCCGCGCGAGCTCGCCGCATTCACTTCGCCCTCAGCAACAAGCACCGGCACGCTGACGTTGTGCTGAACCTGCGATGCCGTAGTGCCCAGAAAGATGTCGGCGAGGAAGCGATGGCCGTGGGTGCTCATGGCGATCAGGTCGCAGCCTTTCTGTTGCACCCACTTGATGATCTCGCGCGCCGGATCGCCGTAGGCCAGTTCGGCTTCGGCGGGAATGCCGACGGCCTGAAACTCGGCTGCGCACCGTCTCCAGGTACGCGGTGTCCTCCGTGATCTCGCGGCTGACGGCGTCCCGTCCATAGGTTCGCGCGGCCCAGCCATCGGCGACGTGGAGCAGCACCAGCCGGCTGCCGGCAAGTTTCGCCAGCTCCTTCACGTGCTCGATGATGGCGCGGTCCGTCGGAGTGCCGTCGAGTGTGACGAGAATGGTTTCGTACATGGTGCGCGCCCCATCGTTGCGACTTCACCTGCCGATCAATGACCTGCCATGCCGCTTTCAGCGAATCGGGCAGACCATAGATGTCCATGGCCGTAATCAGGACCGCGCTGGCCCAGCCGGCGGTAAGCAGAAACCATCCGTTCTTCCATTGCCCCATCCGCCGGCGCGAACTGGTGAAGTGCAGCAGCGGAAACATGGCAAAAGGCAGCTGCAGTGCCAACATCACCTGGCTCAGAGTCAACAGGTCGGTGACGCTGCTATCGCCGCGCAGGCCGATGATAAACACTGCCGGCAGGATCGCCAGACTCCGTGTGATCAGGCGGCGCACCCAGGGCTTGATTCGCCAATGCATGAAGCCTTCCATCACCACCTGGCCGGCGAGGGTGCCGGTGATGGTGCTGCTCTGGCCGCTGGCCAGCAGCGCCACGGCGAACAATGTGCTGGCGGCCGCGGTGCCCAGCAATGGCGCCAGCGTCAGATAGGCAACGCGAATCCAGTCGCTGTCGGGCGCTGAAATGGACGACCTGGCCTCCCAGAACCGTAACGCTCTCCTTGCCGAAGAAAACCAGTGGCGGCCAGCACCAGGATGGCAGCATTCACGAAGAACGCGATGGTGAGCGCCACGGTTGAGTCGATGGTGTTGAAGGTGATGGCGCGCCGCATCGACTGCGCTCATCCTTCTGCAACTTGCGGCTCTGCACCAGGGCCGAATGCAGGTACAGGTTGTGCGGCATCACCGTCGCTCCGATGATGCCGATGGCCACGTACAGCATCCCGGCCTGGCGAAAATGCGGGGAGACCAGCGCCCTGCCCATCTCCAGAAAGCTCGGTCTGGTCTGCGGCAGAACGAAGATCTCGATGAAGTAGCAGACCGCGATGGTTCGCGACCAGCATCACCACGACGGCCTCGATGGTGCGCATGCCGCGGCTTTGCAGGGCCAGCAGCAGCAGCACGTCCAGGCCGGTGATGATTACCGCCCACAGCAGCGGAATGTGGAAGAGCAGGTTGAGGGCAACCGCGCTGCCCAGCACCTCGGCCAGGTCGCAGGCGCCGATCGCCACTTCGCTCATCAGCCAGTTGGGCCAGCGCGTCCAGCGCGGATACCAGTCGCGGCAGCATTGGGCGAGGTCTTTGCCGGTAACGACGCCCAGTCGAGCCGAGATGACTTGCATGAAGATCGCCATCAGGCTGGCCAGGCCAATCACCCAGAGCAGCCCGTACTTGAACTGCGCCCCGCCCTGCAGGTCGGTGCCCCAGTTGCCGGGATCCATGTAGCCGACACTCACCAGGATCGCGGGGCCCACGAAGGCTCGCCACTGCTCCCAGAAGCCGGCTGCTCTGATCGCGGCACGTTAACCGTGCTGTGCAGGCCTTCCAGCGACACGTGTCGCGCGATCGACGTGGGCCTGAGCGGCCCCGGTTGCGGCTGCGGGTTGTCCCGGGGCAGCGTCGACTCGTTCATGCGAATGGTTCGGAACTCTGCCGGGAACAAGAACACTGACCACAACCCGCACCGTTGCATTAATTGGAGTGTATCACAGAAGATTAACCGAGGTTAACTATTTATCGGAGGGAAAAGCGTACGCTTACTGAGGACTTGCGAACCCATATCTTGTCCGCTGCCGGGCCGCCCAGTTCGACGGCCTTGCCGTCAATCGCCAGGGAGAGCGTGCCGTCGTAATTGCGGGTATTGACCTTCAATCCGGCTGCCCGGGCGAATGCCCTTGTGCTCCAGAAATTCCAGCAGCTTGCGGTCGCGCTCGTAGATGCTGCGGACGGCGTAGCGGCCTCCGGGCAAGTCTTCGGACAGCGGCAGCAAGCCACGTCTTGCGCTTGGCCCTTGGCTGTTCAGGAATGGCAGCGTTGCCGTGAGGGCAGGCGCCGCCGCGGCCCGAGTTTGCTGCAGCCAGCAGAGCTTCGAAATCGCCGGATACGGCATGCTCCAGGCGCTCGGCTTCATCATGCACCTTGTACCAGCTCCATGCCAAATACTTCGTGCAGCATGCGTTCGATGAGGTGATGGCGGGTGACGAGTTGGCGGGCGATCTTGCGTCCCGAGGCGGTCGAGTTGCATCGCGGCCATCCTGCCGGACGGAAACCAGGCGATCGCGTTTCAAGCGGCGCAGTGCCATAGTCACAGCCGGGGCGGACACGGAGAGCCACTGCGCCAGGCGCGCGGCAATGACCTGCTCGCCTTCGCATTCGGCTTCGAGAATTGCCTTCAGGTAATCTTCTTTGGAGACGGTGATCATGGCTTTAACAGATTAGTTAACTACGGTTAAGAAAAGATTGCAATGGCCGTCTCTCTTGTATCAAGTCACGACTTACGCGCGATGCCCCATGGAATTGTCATCCCGAGCGTCAGCCGAGGATCGCCTTCTGCGCACTGCGGCTAGGGGTCTGCGTCTGGTGGCGGACAGCAGGTCCCTCCTCTCCGCTGGAAGCGGCCGCCTCCGTCGGGATGACAACAATGAAGCGGCGCTAGGAATGACAATGCAAACTGCGATCGCTTGACAATTCAAGACGATCAGCGAGCATGTCGCACGCAGGCGTGGACCGACGTGTAGGCCCAGTGGTTTGACATGCCCGCCGTTGCCACCCTACTCTTTTCTTTCGCTTTTTCTTGCATGCAAGCTAGTCTGTCCTTATGAAAGTACTCGTCCTCGGTAGCGGTGGTCGCGAGCACGCGATTGTGTGGAAGCTGCGGCAGTCACCGCGCATCAAGAAGCTTTATTGCGCTCCGGGCAACGGCGGCATCGCCGCGGACGCGGAGTGTGTGGCCGCCGATGTGAAGAACATCGATTCGCTGGTCCAACTCGCCAGCCGGCTCAGTCCCGACCTGACGGTGGTTGGTCCGGAACTGCCGCTCACTTTGGGCGTTGTCGATGAGTTCCAGAAACGCGGCTGGCCAGTGTTTGGACCGACGCGCGCGGCCGCGCAACTGGAGTCGAGCAAGAGCTTTGCTAAAGAGTTCATGCAGCGGCACCGCATCCCGACAGCGAAATATTCCGTGTGCACCAGAAAGAAAAAATCGCGGAAGCGCTGAAGCTTTTTCACACGCCGATCGTGGTTAAAGCCGACGGGCTGGCGGCCGGCAAGGGCGTGGTCATCGCGCAGTCGAAAGAAGAGGCGCAACGCGCGGCGGAAGAGATGCTGAGCGGGCAAGATGGTGGGAGAAGCCGGCGCACGCGTGGTGTTCGAGGAGTGCCTGCAAGGCGAGGAACTTTCCTTCCTGGTGATGAGCGACGGCGAGCGCGTGGTGCCGCTGGTGGCGACGCAGGACCACAAGCGCGTCGCTCGACGACGATCAGGGACCGAACACCGGCGGCATGGGCGCGTACTCCACCAGCCAGATGGTCGATCAGCAGATGAGCGACTGGCTGATCACCCACATCGCGCAGCCGGTGATTGCCGGCATGAAGGCCGAAGGCGCCGAATACAAGGGCATTCTGTATTGCGGAATCATGATGACCGCGAAAGGGCCGATGGTGCTGGAGTTCAACTGCCGCTTCGGCGATCCCGAGACCCAGCCGATCATGATGCGCATGGAAAGCGATCTGCTGGAGGCGATGGAATCATCGATCGCCGGCCGGGTGAGCGCGGGCGATTTTCGCTGGTCGGCGGATCCGGCAGTGTGCGTGGTGATGGCGTCGGGCGGATATCCGGGGGCATTCGAGGCGGGCAAGCCGATCTTCGGTATCGACGAAGCCGAGCGCATCTATGGGGTGAAGGTGTTTCATGCCGGAACAAACCGCCGCGACAATACGTATTACACCAGCGGCGGACGCGTGCTGGGAGTGACCGCGCGCGGCAGCGATCTGCCGGATGCGGTCGAGCGCGCCTACGACGCGGTGATGAAGATTCGCTTTGAAGGCATGCATTATCGCAAGGACATTGCTGCGCGTGGGCTGCGGCATCTTAGAGAGCAAAAATAAGGTGGGATGGTTGGACGAGGACCTATACGTCAAGGCACGAGTTCAAGGCGCTGGTTTTTCCAGGTGTCATCCTGAGCGGAGCAGCGCGGGGTTTGCGCTGCGGAGTCGAAGAGCCTGCCCCGAGCGCAGTCGAGGGGACCGCTATAGCCGGAACAATCCTTCGAGGTATAGGGGTCCTTCGACTCCGCGTCCGCCCGCCGCAAGGGAGCGGCGGAAATGCAAAGGCGCGGACGCTGCGCTCAGGATGACACATCATGAAACGCACTGCTGAAGCTATGCTCCACCGTTTGCATCTCAATTCTTGATTCCAACTTAGAAAGAAGCTATGAACAAAAATCCTCTTGTCTCCATCGTCATGGGCAGCGACTCCGACCTCGACATTATGAATGAGGCTGCGAAAGCGCTGGCTGAGTTTGGTATTCCTTACGAAATCGACATCACCTCGGCGCATCGCTCGCCGGCGCGCACCAGCGAATATTCGCGCGGGCTGAAGCAGCGGGGCGTGAAGGTCGTCATCGCCGGCGCCGGCGGCGCCGCTCATCTTGCAGGCGTCATCGCGGCTGAGACCACGCTGCCGGTAATCGCCGTGCCGATCCCATCGACCGCGCTACTGGGTTTGGACTCGTTGCTGGCCATGGTGCAGATGCCGGCCGGCATTCCGGTCGCAACCGTTGCCATCGGCAAGCCGGGCGCAACCAATGCCGGGATACTCGCGGCGCAGATGATCGGCTTATACGACGCTGAGGTCGCGCAAGAAGCTCGACGCGCACAAAGAGAAGCTGGCCAAGGGCGTCGAAGCCAAGTCGAAGAAGCTGAAAGAGAGTCACAAGAGTTAGAACTTGTTTCTCGTTGGACTGCGGCGTTTTCCTCGAGCCGGCAACGAGCGTTGTCATCGAGAAGGTTGTCATCACCAGCGCAGTGAGGGGTCTGCTTCCGGTCACGGGCAACAGATCCCTCCTCGCGCTGAAGCACTCGTCGTGATGACAATTTTGTGTAGGGGTACGCCCGCCAATCGATTCAGCTACTTAACTCTAATTCCCGGTCTGGGATAAAACCGTTCGAGGATGACTGTATGATTTTCATGTACAGCCAGCGCACAGGATCCCCATTCCTGCTCATTAGAGCTCGTCTGAGCGACGCGGAGAGGGCGGGAGGTACTCTGACCTGCCTGGCCTTCTTCGAGGAGCTGTACGGGCAGCTAAACGCGATTTACCGTTTCGGGACAATAACTTAGGGAGATCGACCGGCAACGGCTGGTGCCCACAGCTTGCCGTGAGCTCGCCGAAGGGTTCACGTCCCTCTGTTGGACGTTAACGTGGGTTGGGTAGAGTTTCGGACCCAGGTTAGGCCGGAGGAAGGCCGAACCTGGGGCACTAGAGCTATAGGGGTTCTTCGACTCCGCGTCCGCCCGCCGCAAAAGCGCGGCGGAAGGGCAAAAGCGCGGACGCTCCGCTCAGGATGACACCCACGAGGTATGGAGTTCTTCGACGTCGGTTCACAGACGGCGCGAACCTGCGCTCCGGATCACACCTGAACGAAGTTACAACTTCAGCGACCTCAAATACTCCCGGAACTCTTCGCCGATGTCTTTGCGCTTGAGTGCGAACTCCACGTTGGCTTTCAGGAAGCCCATCTTGTCGCCGGTATCGTGTCGCGTGCCCTCGAAGACGAAGCCGTAAACTTTCTCTTTCTTCAGCAGTGCTTGATGCCATCGGTGAGCTGCAGTTCGCCCAGCGCGCCCGGCGGGGTTGAGGCGATGCATTCGAAAACTGCCGGCGTGAGAATGTAGCGGCCGATGATGGCAAGCTTCGAAGGCGCGTCTTCCAGCTTCGGCTTCTCCACCATGTTGTGCACTTCGAAGAGCCGTCCCTCCCACTTACCGGGAACCGGTTTCACATCGAGCACGCCATAAGACGAGATCGCTTTGCCTTCGACCACCTGGGTGGCGATGACCGAGCAGCCAGTCTCGTTGTAGACCTCGATCATCTGCTTCAGGCAAGGAACATCGGCGTCGATGACATCGTCGGGCAGGATCACTGCGAAAGGTTCATCGCCGACCAGTTCGCGCGCCATCAGCACGGCATGTCCCAGACCCTTGGCTTCCTTCTGCCGCGTATAAGAGATGTGCGCCATGCTGCGAGATGGGCTGGACCAGCGCCAGCGCTTCTTTCTTGCCGCGCTCCGCCAGCGTTTTCTCCAACTCGTAGCTGATGTCGAAGTGATCTTCCATGGCGGTCTTGCCGCGGCCGGTGACGATGATGATTTCGTCGCAGCCCGACGCAACGGCCTCTTCCACGCCGTATTGAATGATCGGGCTTGTCCACCAGCGGCATCATTTCTTTGGGAAGTGCTTTGGTAGCCGGCAGAAAGCGCGTACCCAATCCGGCGGCGGGGAAGACCGCCTTACGAACCTGTTGTTTTGGTCATGAGTGCCCTCGTGCGAAATGGAAGTCGACCGGCGCGAGTGCACCGTTCTACGCCTTCGCTTGGCGTCAGCGGCGGATTAGGTCGCGGTATCACTCACGCGTAGTCGTGATCCTCGGTAGAAACGCAGCAACATCTTTCTCGACTTGTCCCGCCCTGGCCCAAAAGCGGGGCCAGAACGGAGCTCCCCGACACAATCTACACATCAATCCCTACCCGACGGGTTGCTGCTCGCCCGCTAATTGCTCGAGCAGCGCTTTCAGCTTAATCAACACCTGGTCCGGCTGCTTCTCTTTCAGATTGAATTTCAGAACGCCCGCCGGAGTGAACTGCGCACCCGCTTCTGCGGCGACGAACGTCGCCAGGCGTTCGGGATCGACTGTAGCCTTCTCGGTGAAGCGAATGCTGACCGCCTCACGCCGGCGCTCGATCTGCGCGACGCCGATGCGCTGCGACAGCAGGCGAAGCGCCGCGTACTCCAGCAAGTTACGCACTGCCGGCGGCGGCGTGCCGTAACGATCGCCCAACTCTCCGGCAACATCGTCAAGCGCCGATTCCGACTCCACGCCTGCCACACGTTTGTACATTCGCAGGCGCTGGTTTTCCTCGCTGGATGTAGTCGGACGGAATGCGAATGTTCAGACCGAGATTCAGCTGCGTCTCGGGAACTTCTTCCTCGGCATCTCACCCTTCAGCTCGCGAACCGTGCGCTCGAGCATCGTCGTGTACAGCTCGAAGCCGACGGCCTCGATGTGTCCGCTCTGCTCGCCGCCCAGCAAGTTTCCTGCGCCGCGCAATTCCAGATCGAGCGCGGCGATCTTGAAGCCTGCGCCCAGGTCGCTGAACTCTTTCAACGCCGCCAGGCGACGCCGCGCCAGCTCGCTCAGCTCGCGGTCCGGAGGAATCAGCAGGTACGCGTAGGCGCGGCGATCGGAACGTCCAACGCGTCCGCGCAACTGGTAGAGCTCCGACAATCCGTGGCGGTCGGCGCGGTTGATGATGATGGTGTTGCAGAGCGGAATGTCCAAACCGTTTTCGATGATCGTGGTCGCCAGCAGGATGTCGGCTTCATGCCGCATGAAGGCAAGCATCACGCGCTCCAGTTCCGCTTCCGGCATCTGGCCGTGACCGATCAGGATGCGAGCCTTGGGCACCATCTCGCGAATCTTGTCGGCGATGTCGTAGATGCTGTCGACGCGGTTGTGCACGAAGTAGACCTGGCCACCGCGCTCCAGTTCCTTCTCGATGGAGGAGCGCAGGAGCTTTTTCATCCCATGCCGCCACGACCGTCTGGATCGCCATACGATCTTTCGGTGGTGTCTCGATCACGCTCATGTCGCGCAGACCCAGCAGCGACATATGCAGTGTGCGTGGAATAGGCGTCGCCGACATGGTGAGGACGTCGACTTCTTTGCGCAACTGCTTCAGGCGCTCCTTGTGGCGCACGCCGAAGCGCTGCTCTTCGTCGACGATCACCAGGCCCAGGTCGCTGAACTTCACATCCTTCGACAGCAGGCGATGGGTTCCGATCACGATGTCGACCTGCCCGGCTTCAATCTTCGCGATGGTTTCTTTCTGCTGCTTCGAGGTGCGGAAGCGGCTGAGCATGTCGATCTTCAGCGGAAATGCGGCGAAGCGCTGCTTGAAGGTGTTGAAGTGCTGGAAGGCGAGCACGGTGGTCGGCGCCAGCACCGCGACCTGGCGATTGTCGCTGACGGCCTTGAAAGCCGCGCGCATGGCGACTTCCGTCTTGCCGTAGCCGACGTCGCCGCACAGCAGGCGATCCATCGGCGTCGACGCTTCCATGTCGTGCTTCACGTCGACGATGGCGTTCATCTGGTCTTCGGTCTCGTTGAACTCGAAGCTGTCTTCAAACTCGCGCTGCCATTCGCTGTCGGCGGCGAAGGCATGTCCCTCGGCGGCCCGGCGCGTGGCGTAAAGCTTCAGCAGTTCGTCGGCCATGTCTTTCATGGCCTTCTTCACGCGCGCCTTGGTCTTCTGCCACTGCTGCGTGCCCAGCCGGTTCAGCACCGGCTTCACGCCTTCGGACGAGCGATACTTCTGCACCAGGTCGAGGCGCGTGAGCGGCACATAGAGGCGCGCACCCTCGGCATACTCGAGGATCATGAACTCGGCAGCGCCACCATCTTCCTGCGGAATCTCTTTCAGCCCCTGATACTGGCCGATGCCGTGCTCGACGTGTACGACGTAGTCGCCGACAGCGAGATCGCGGAAGTCGGAGAGAAACGCCGAGACCTTGGACTTCTGCTTCTGCGGACGGCCGAGCGAGACTTCGGCTTCGTCGAACAGATCGCGCGCGCCGAACAGAACCAGGTTCGCTTCGGGCAGCGCCAAGCCTTCCGGCACATACGCTTTGACGATGGTGGTCGCCGTCATCTCCTCGGCGAAGTAGGTGGACTCATCCACGAAGACTTCGTTGCCGGGCCTGGGAGTGCGGCTGCCGATGCGGAACGACAAGTTGTATTCGTTGAAGACGTCGGCCAGGCGCTCGACTTCGCCCGTGCTGGAGACGGCAAACATCACGCGCTTGCCTTCGCGCGTCAGGCGCTCAACCTCTTCGGTCATGGCCGCGACAGAACCGTGAAAGCGCGTGGTCGGCTGCGTTTGCAGTGTCAGGTGTTCGCCCTGGTCGTCACCTTCGATGCCCAAGCTGCTCAACCGCGACGGTGGTGGCTTCCGCGAGGCGCTGCTGCCATTGTTCGGGCGTCAGGTAGAGATCTTCCGGACGCACCAGATTGCCGACCAGGCTGCGCTCGTGAACTTCGGTGACCTTCGTCCACCAATTGTCGTGCGTCTCCGTCAATAAATCGGGTTCGTCGAGGATCACGGTGGCGTTCGGCACCAGGTCGAAGAACGTCTCTGTAGCTCCTGCAGCAGGAGCATAGAGCTCCCATCCTGGAAACACAGTGACGCCGGTCGCCGCGCACGGCCCGCTCGATCATCTCTTCGCTGCCCGCCAGGCGCTCGCCGCTGAGACGGGCATTGATCGCCGCCAGGGTTTCTTCTTCGACGGGCGTTTCCGTCAGCGGTAGCAGAACGACTTCGTCCGTCACCGCGGCCGAGCGCTGACTCTCGGGATCGAATTTGCGGATCGATTCGATTTCGTCGCCGAAGAACTCGACGCGCACCGGCCGATCCTCTTCCGGCGGGTAAACGTCAAGCAGTCCGCCGCGATGGGCGAAGTCGCCAGGCATATCGACCACGTCCACCTGGTTGTAACCGACGATGCGCAGGTGCTCGATGAGCCGCTCGGCGTCCATCATCTCGCCGCGCCGCACCACCTTTGCCAGGTCCGCATAGAAGCTGGCATTGCGCAGACGCATCGCGCTGGCGGCCAGAGGTGTCACGATGATGTCGGCCGAGCCGGTCGCGATCTTCCACAGAGCAGTGGCGCGGGCTTCCTGGATTTCAGGATGCGGCGATAGGTTCTCGAACGGAAGCACGTCGTAGGCTGGAAGTCCCACGATGTTGTCGGGCGAGATCGCCGCCGGTCAGCTCGGCCAGCGAGCGAATGACCGGCAACAACTCGTCGACCGCCCGGTTATCGCTGACCACGACCACCAAAGGCCGTGAAATCGCTCGATGAAGCAGGGTGTAGAAAAGGGCTTTGCCGGTGGGGGTAAGGCCGGACACACGTATCCGCCCCGCGCCTGCCTTGACCTGGGCAATAGCACGTGTAAAAGCAGGTACATTTTCCACGTCCGCGAAGAATTCGCGAACGAATGGGAGGATCATTGCTCATTTAGTGTACCAGCCTGCGCGACAAGCGGACATCCTCGGAGGGTCGATCCTTCATCATCGGAAACCTCGATAGTAGAGGCTGCAATGTCAGGGCAAATCTCCGGTGAACAGAGGCCGTATTGCTTGTTCTAACGGCTGGTGGCAGGGAACCACGAGGCTGGAGCTGCTGGCTTCTGCAACTCGCGACTGAGATCGTCGGGCAGGATGCCGCATTTTAAACCCGCGGGATGGCAACAGAGTTCGCCGCTGCGACACGCAGCCGCTGAAACCTGATTAGCCTTCAGCCAATCCATCACGCCTGGCCGGTCACGCAGGACGCGCAATAAGCCTGCGGGATAAAGCTGTTGCAGGGGGATGCTCCAGGGCAAGCCGTCCGTAATCAGGTCTATCGGTTGATTTCTGCCGTCTTGACCCAAGAGGAATACGGCGCGATACGTTTCTGTTTTCCCGGCGTAGCTCGCCGTTACTTGATAGGTGATAAATCGGTCCGCCCAAGGATTATCGAGTAGGAGTAGCGAGATCGGAGCGTCCCACCCAAACTTACCAGTGGTGTCTTGTGGCGGAGGGGCAGGCTCCCAATGAGCGGTCAAACTTGTCTCGCTTGCGATGAGCTTGTTCTCAAATGCGTAGGTCTCGCCGCCGTTGGTGAGGACCAGGTGTTGATGCTCCTCTGGCTTAGAGTTGATGCTGGAGAGAGGCTTTGCATTGTTGGCGATCACACCTGCGCGGAAATCCGTCAGCGTGAAAGCCAACTGGTTTGTGGCCAGCGCTTGGGGAGTGCCTTTTTCCAGAATGCCAACCTGGTTGGCAAACACCGCTTTGGCATACGTTTGGCGAATCAGGTTTTCATCCGCCGTCTGTCCGAAGGTTAAGGCGGAAAACGCTACTACGAGCGCAGGAAGAATCAACCAGGGTTTCATGGGTAGCTCCTCCACAGTGCCTGCATTGTAAGCCAGTTTCGCGAAAAGGCCAGATCAATGAGAACTCCCGCCCCGAAGTAAAACATCTTCGCCGCTAATCAGAACTCCAAATGCAGACGAACTCCGGGCACGGTGAAAGGTCCGCGGGCGCGGTTCATGCCGGGATTGTTGACGTGCTGAACATCGCCTGCCAGAACAGCCCGCGCCAGACGTGGGCGGTGTAGAACACTTCCTCGATATTCTCGCGCCCGTAATTCAGGGCGCCGTCGCCCAGGAGAAAGCCCAGCCCGCCATAGGCGAGATAGGCCTGATGGGCTTTCGACAGGCCGCTGGAGACGAAGGCGGCACCGGCGCGGTCCAGACTGCGGTGCCAGTTGGTGCCGCGGGAGTAGACGCCGAGCTCGTATCCTTCATTGTCTTCGGTGTAGCAGAAGGATTCGTGCTTGCCCTCATTCCAGCCCCAGCGTCCGAAGACGTAGGAGTCTTTCCACAACTCCTGCTCGAAGTTTGCTCCGAAGCCGTACTTCATGGTTCCTTGCAGCCGGGTTGCGGTTACGTCGGGAGTGGGAGTGACGCCGGTCGAGGTAAAGCTTAACTGCGTCCTCATAGTTGCCCATGTTGCCGTGATTGACGTAATTCAGCAGGCGGATGGTGGTGTCTTTGCCCTTGAGAAGCTGCGGCCGCAGCTCCAGCTCGATGTTCTCGGAGCGAGCGCGCGCTACGTCGGCGTCGAGGTTCGGACCGTTCGCAACCTTCGGCATCAGGGTTTCGGCAAAGCGCAGCGCCCAGTTGCGCTCCTCCAGTTCGATCATGGCGCCGATGGTGTAGCCGCGCGTGTCGGCGGCATAGTCGTAGGCGCCGTTGTTGTCGATCACCCAGTTTAGAAACTGATAGTGGCTGTCGGTGCCGCCGATGTTGTTGTCGAAGAAATCAGCAAGGGAAAACTTTCCGAAGCGCAGGTCGAGCCGCTTGACCGGAAGCGCGGTGGGCATGGACAACGGCGTACGTTCCGACTCGCTCTTCTCGTCGGTCAGGGGAATGATCTGCTGGAAAAACAGGCGCGCGATATACGGTTGCTGTCCGATGCTGGGATTGCGGACCACATCCAGGTTGACGAATCCAGCCAGGCCGAGGGCGGCGCTGAGGCCGCTGCCGCCGGTCTCTTCCACGTCGAGATACACCTGCGATTGCGGCGTGAATTCGTAGGCGGTGAACAGCGTCAGCACCCGAGACAGTGCGTTCTCAGGAACGTTCTTGAAGCTGTTCGGACCGCTGTACTGCGCGTAGAAGCTGCCGTTCGCCTGAAAGATAAAATTCGCCTGGCCGGAGACCCACCACTTCGCGGTCTGCGAATGCGGGAAGAACGTATCCGGTGTTTGCGCGTCCTGAGCCGCGGGCTGCGGCTGCTCCACCGGCGGCGTGTCCTGACAATTTCCTGCCGCTAGCAGCGCGAGTAACAGGAGAATCGGGCCGGCGATTTTTCCATTCAGGCGCATCGGCAGTCGAAAGTGTGATGCAGAGAAAACGAAGCTTGGCCGAAACTCGAAGAGTCTCCCCATCCCGCTGCGGCGAACTTAACGGCGCAGTACCGGCCGCAGGCGTGATGCGAATCAACTGCTGTGATCGCCCTTCGATTCGCCACCGATTGTTGCACAAATAACAAAGGCCTTCGTCGCAAAACGAAGGCCAGTACCGAATCGACGGTATCAGGAGTGGCAGCTTAATAGCTATAGGAAAGGATCTCCTCGACCTTTTCCGGCCCGATGTCCTGACGCTCTCCCAGGTGGTTCCAACCGCGATCGTCGAGACGCTTGGCGATGGTGTGAGCAATCTCGGGTTCGAGGTTGTACTCCTTCAGATGCGACTTCACCCCGGCGCCCTCGAAGAAGGAACGCGTCGCATCGATCGCTTTGTCGATGCGCTGCTCCTCACTACCCTCGCGGATGTTGAAGATGCGCTCGCCATACTGCAGCAGCTTGGCATGCTTATTCTTGCGGCATACAGCGAGTGTGCCCGGATAAGCGATGGCCAGCGTCTGAGCGTGGTCCAGTCCGCTTATGGCGGTCATCTCGTGACCGATCATGTGAGTGGACCAATCCTGCGGCACGCCCTGCGCAATGAGGCCGTTCAATGCCAGGGTCGCGCACCAGCAGAGGCTCGCACGCGCCTCATAGTTCGGCGGATCTTCCAGACAGGCGGGAGCAATTTCCACCAGCGTCTGCAAAATCGACTCGGCAATACGGTCTTGTAACGGAGCGTTGACCGGATAGGTCAAGTACTGCTCCAGCACATGGGCGAAGGCATCGACGATGCCGTTGCTGACCTGCCGCGGGGGCAGCGAATAGGTGGTTTCGGGATCGATCACGGAAAACTTTGCGTAACCGAGCGGGCTAGGCAGCTTCTCTTTGGTGGATGCGCGAGAGATGACTGCGACCGGATTCATCTCAGAGCCTGTCGCGGGCAGGGTCAGCACCGTGCCGAAAGGCACCAGGCCTTGCACTGGCTGCTGCTTGGTAAAGATCTCCCAGGGATCGCCGCCCTCGTACTTCGCGGCGGCCGCGATGAACTTGGTTCCATCCAGAACCGAGCCGCCGCCGACGGCCAGCAGGAAATCGATTTTCTCCTTCCGCACAAGCTCTGCGGCTTTCATCAGGGTTTCGTAGGTGCGGGTTGGCCTCGATTCCGCCAAACTCGAAGACGGTGCGGCCGGGCAGATTGTTGATGACCTGCTCGTAGACGCCGTTTTTCTTGATGCTGCCGCCGCCATAGGTAATAAGGACGCGAGCTCCGGCGGGAACCTCGTCTTTGATTTTGGCGATCTTGCCTTTTCCAAAAAGAACTTTCACAGGATTGACGTATTCAAAATCGTTCATTGCGTTATTTCCTCCACGGCTCCAGACTGCTGCCAGAAAAATCCCACCAGAATGTACGCCCGGCAGTTGTGGTCGTCAGTGATTGCTCTCACGTGAGCGTGTGCTTGGAAAGCAATTCAAGGTCCGTATCGCGGAGAGTCTTAGCCGTGGTCGACCATCTCAATGTGATGGTCCTCACAGACATAGTGCCAACGGACAAATAACTTTACTGGTGGTTGTAGTTCCGTTTGTACGGTGGTCAAGACCGTTTAGGGCATCTCAGCCTTCTGCTGTTACGACCTCCTCAAGTTGAATTCACCGGACAGTTCAGCAGAGCGAGAAAACCAGAGAAACGGTCTTCTGCACTGCCCCACCTTAGCTACCTCGTAGATCGAGGACGTGCCGTCTGTTCTGGATGGCCAACGTGCGATAGCACGAGCCAGAACGCGCGACGACGTCCGCACTTTCCGCATATTCACAAATCAAAATAGGAGAACTTCCGATGACGAAAGAGGCGTTGGGAATGATCGAAACTCGGGGCCTGATCGCCAGCATTGAAGCGGCCGACGCCATGGTGAAAGCTGCCAATGTGACGCTGATCGGTCAGGTCAAAATCGGTGCCGGTTTGGTTACCGCAATGGTCCGCGGCGATGTCGGCGCGGTCAAAGCAGCAACCGATGCAGGCGCAGCTGCTGCTTCGAAAGTGGGAGAAGTGGTTTCCGTCCACGTGATCCCACGGCCGCATACAGACGTCGAGAGAGTCCTGCCTCAGGGCTTCGACGACCGTCCTGGAACCCGCATTGCAGAACACATAAAGATCCGCTTCGGATCACCTGCGTCGGACACCGACCTGGAGGAATTGACCGATGGAAGAAGAACTGATCACAAAAGTTATGCACGAAGTTATGAAGCGCGTGGGTAACGGCAACGGCGGCAGCACCGCCGCAGTCGCCGAGCCGGAGGTGCAGACTCCTTCCCACCTCGCCGGCATTCCCGCGGAACTGGTTCAACTCACCGAATTCGTCGGGGCCGGCATGGGCGATACGCAAGGCATCGTCATCGCCAACCTGGATCCGATGATTCACAAGCTTATCGGATTCGATCCCAAGTACCGGTCCATCGGCGTTATCGGTGGCCGTACCGGAGCGGGTCCGCACCTGATGGCCGCTGATGAAGCCATCAAGGCCACCAACACGGAAATCATCATGGTCGAAATGCCCCGCGACACCAAGGGCGGAGCCGGCCATGGAAACCTGATCGTATTCGGTGCCGAAGACGTCTCTGACGCCCGCCGCGCCGTCGAGGTCACCCTCGAGCGTCTGCCGAAGTATTTCGGCGACGTCTATGCCAATGATCAGGGCTACACCGAGAACCAATACACCGCGCGTGCCAGCAAGGTGTTGAAGTACGCGTTGGGCGCTCCCGAAGGCCGTGCATTTGGCCTGATCCTGGGCGCTCCGGCCGTCATTGGCATGCTGATGATCGATACCGCGGTCAAGGCTGCGGATGTCGAGGTTCTGGGCTTCGCCTCTCCCAAGAAGGGCACCAGCCTGACCAACGAAGTATTCATCTGGGTCACGGGCGACTCTGGCGCAGTTCGCCAGGCCGTTATCGCCGGCCGCGAAGTCGGCAACAAGCTGCTGGGCGCCTGGGGACAGCCGCCGAAGTCGGCTACTGGCAATCCATACATTTAAGGGAGCAGGTCAATGGCAAAAAGACAAAAACGCTTCGAAGTACTCGCTGAGCGTCCGGTCAACAAAGACGGATTCATCAAAGAGTGGGTTGAAGTGGGCCTGGTCGCCATGGACAGCCCCAACGACCCAAAACCCAGTATCAAAATCCAGAACAACTGCGTAGTGGAACTCGATGGAAAGCGCCGTGAAGATTTCGACTTGATCGATACCTTCATCGCCGACCATTGCATCGACAAGACCGTGGCCGAAGAAGCCATGGCCATCGATTCAAACGAGTTCGCTCGCTGGCTGGTCGACATCAACGTTCCCCGCACCAAGATCGTTCATCTTTCGGTTGGCATGACGCCGGCCAAGATTGTGGACGTGCTGAAGCGGCTGAACGTAGTCGAGCTGATGATGGCCATGCAGAAGCTGCGGGCTCGCCGCACTCCTGCCAACCAGGCCCACGTAACCAACCTCAAGGATTCGGCGCCTCTTCTGGCGGCGGATGCTGCCGAGGCGGGTCTGCGCGGCTTCAGCGAAATCGAAACCACGGTTGGCGTCGCGGCTTATGCCCCGATGAATGCCCTCTCACTGTTAGTGGGCGGACAGACGGGCCGGCCGGGCATCCTCTCGCAGTGCGCGGTTGAGGAAGCAGCAGAACTCATCATGGGTATGCGCGGCCTCACGCACTATGCCGAGACCGTTTCCGTTTACGGCACCGAGCAGGTGTTCGTGGACGGCGACGATACGCCCTGGTCGAAGTCCTTCCTGGCTTCCGCCTATGCGTCGCGCGGCCTCAAGATGCGCTTCACCTCGGGCACCGGATCCGAAGTGCAGATGGGCTATGCCGAAGGCAAGTCCATGCTGTATCTCGAAATCCGCTGCATCATGGTGACCAAGGGCGCCGGTGTTCAGGGATTGCAGAACGGCTCCATCAGCTGTATCGGTGTGCCGGGTTCTGTGCCTTCGGGCATCCGCACCGTTCTCGCCGAGAACGTGGGCACGGTTCTGATGGATATGGAAGTGGCGTCGGGCAACGACCAGACGTTCACCCACTCCATCGAGCGCAATACCGCCCGCATGCTCATGCAGTTCCTGCCGGGAACCGACTACATCTTCTCCGGCTACGCTGCCGAACCGAACTACGACAACATGTTCGCCGGATCGACGCATGACGTCGACGACTACGACGACTACCTGGTGTTGCAGCGCGACTTGCAGGTGGATGGCGGTTTGAACCCGGTGACCGAAGCCGACGTGATCGCCGTTCGCAACAAGGCCGCTCGCGCCTTGCAGGCTGTGTTCGAAGAGATCGGACTTCCTCCCATTACCGACAAAGAGGTGGAAGACGTTACCTACGCTCATGGCACCAAGGACATCGGCATCCGCAACGTTCCCGAGGATCTGCGCGCCATCGAAGACATGATGAAGCGCGGAACCACGGGCCTGGATGTGGTACGAGCCCTGGCGAAACACGGCTTCAACGATGTCGCCGAGTCGGTTCTGACGATGCTGAAAGGCAAGGTTTCAGCGGCGACTATCTCCACACGTCGGCGTTGTTCGACAGCAATTTCAATGTGCTGAGTGCGGTCAACGATGCCAACGACTACGAGGGACCGGGCACCGGATACCGTCTCGAAGGCGAACGCTGGGAACTGTTGAAGAACATTCCCCAGGCCATCAGTCCTGAGGACATATAGATCGGGAGGCTTTCAAAATGAATATCTCGGAAGCAATGGTGAAACAGGTCATCCTGGAAGTTCTGCAGCAGATGCAGCCGAACGGAAAAACTACCGTTCGCCAGGAAGAACAGGTTCCGCCGCTCTCGTTCAAAGAACTTGGGACGGCGAAGCCTGGAACGGATCGCAACGAGGTGGTTATCGGATTGCCGCCGGCTTTCGGCAAGGCGATGACTAAGACCATCATTAACATCCCGCACAACGAAGTGTTGAAAGAAGTCATGGCGGGAATCGAAGAAGAAGGACTCAAGGCGCGTCTGGTGAGGGTCAACAAGACCGCCGACGTGGGATTCATCGGTCACGAAGCCGCCAAGCTGAGCGGCTCCGGCGTGGGTATCGGAATCATCTGCCGCGGAACCTCGGTCATTCATCAGAAGGACCTGGCTCCGCTGCAGAACCTCGAACTCTTTCCGCAATCACCACTGGTGGAGCGGGAGACGTTTCGCGCCATCGGCCGCAATGCCGCCAAGTATGCCAAGGGAGAGCGTCCGACACCGGTGCCGGTACGCAACGATCCGATGGCCCGCCCCAAGTATCAGGGCTTGGCTGCCTTGCTCCATAACAAAGAAACGCAATACGTAAAACCTGACATGCCAAGCACGGAACTTGCGCTGACAGCGTTAGGTCGGTCGAGGAGACATACTCATGGCTAACAACCGAAATCAGCATTTCTCCGGAAATGATTGCCGAAGCCGTACGAACGTGCGATGGCATCGCTCGGCGAAACGAATGGCACGGCAACCGCCGGCCAAACCTACCAACGGGCAAGCTCGACGCCAAGAAGGACTATCCGCTGGGCCAGCAAGAGACCGGATCTGGTGCGCTCGGCGACCGGACTCAGTCATTGACGAAATTACGCTGGAAAAAGCTGACTTCCGGCAAGCTGACCTTCGACGACGTCAAGATTCGCCCCGAAACCCTGGAGTATCAGGCGCAGATTGCGAAAGTGCCGGCCGCCCGCACCTGGCACACAATCTTCGCCGTGCGGCTGAGATGACGCGGATTCCCGACGCACGCGTGTTGGAAATCTACAACTGTCTGCGGCCGTATCGCTCCACCAAGCAGGAACTCCTGGACATTGCCTCCGAACTCGAGAACAAGTACCAGGCGAAGATCTGCGCAGGCTTCGTTCGCGAAGCGGTGCAGGTCTACGAAAAACGCGAATCGCATCAAGAAGTAACTCTGAGTTGCCCAATATGGCCTATATAGCTGGCGTTGATGTTGGTAATAATACGACTGAAGTGGCACTGGCGGAAATCGACGGTAAGGGCAACCCCCGATTTCTGTCCAGTGCCATGGTGAGAACCGTCGGGATCAAGGGCACTCTACGGAATGCCATGGGCATCATTGAGGCCCTTGATCACGCCCTTAAACCTACAGGGCTGCGGCGGAATCAACTGGACGTGGTGCTGCTGAACGAGGCAACGCCCGTCATTGGCGATATCGCCATGGAAACGATCACCGAAACGGTGATCACCGAGTCGGCCATGATCGGCCATAACCCCTCCACGCCCGGAGGGCAGGGACTGGGACAGGGGCGCACCATCTCCCTGACACGAATTGGCGATCAAGCCGGCAATCATCAGCCCTACATCGTTGATTGTTCCGGGTGCAGGTGGAATTCAAGGATGCGGCTGACGCAGATTAATGCTGCGCGTTCGCGCGCGGTCTGACCGTCGCGGGAGCGATCGTGCAGAAGGACGATGGCGTCCTGATCAATAACCGGCTGCAGCAGCCGATTCCGATTGTCGATGAAGTGAAGTACATCGACCGTGTGCCGGTGGGAATGCCGGCAGCAGTCGAAGTCGCGCGGCCCGGGCGGACGATCGAGAAGCTTTGCAATCCCTACGATATTGCGACCCTTTTCCATCTCGATTCGGAAGATACCAAGCAGGTCGTGCCCATCGCGCGCGCACTGATGGGAACACGAAGCGCGGTCGTCATCAAGACTCCTAAAGGCGACATCGAAGAGCGGCGTATTCCGGCCGGCAAGATCACGCTCATCGGCCATCAGACAGAAAGCCGAAGTGCCGGTGGAAGAAGGCGCCGACGCCATCATGGCGAAGCTGGCGACGATCTGTCCGCTGGAAGAAATTCGCGCCGAAGCCGGAACCAATGTCGGCGGCATGTTCGAACAGGTTCGCAAAGTCATGGCCGATCTGACCGACCAGCCGGTCAGCGCCATCCAGCGTGCAGGACATCATCGCGGTGGACACCTTCAAGCCGCAGCAGGTGCTGGGAGCCCTGGCAGGCGAATTCGCCATGGGCAATGCCGTCGGACTGGCTGCCATGGTGCACACCCACAAGCTGCCGATGCAGCGGCTGGCCAGGAAGCTGCAGGACGAGATTGGTGTGACCACGCTGGTCGGCGGAGTTGAGGCGGAGATGGCGATCCGCGGGGCCTTGACCACGCCGGGCACCAAGCCGCCGCTGGCGACGCTTGACCTGGGCGGAGGCTCAACCGACGCATCGATCATCAACGAAGCGGGAGAAATTCGCAGCGTCCACCTGGCAGGCGCCGGGGACATGGTCACGCTGCTGATCGATACCGAGCTGGGCTTGAACGATTACGAGCTGGCCGAGGAAATCAAGAAGTATCCGCTGGCCAAGGTCGAGACCCTCTTTCACATGCGTCACGAGGACGGCTCGGTGCAGTTCTTCGACAAGCCGCTGGACCCGAAGCTGTTTGGCCGCGTCGTCGTGTTGCGCGACAACGGGCCGATCCCGCTGGAGACCAAGCATCTGCTGGCACAAATTGTCGCGGTGCGGCAGCAGGCGAAGAAGAAAGTTTTTGTGCGGAACGCGCTGCGCGCCCTGGAAAGGGTTGCGCCCGCAGGAAACATTCGCCTGATCCACTTCGTGGTGTATGGTGGGCGGCTCGGGCATGGACTTTGAAATCCCCAAGATGATTTCGGACGCGCTGTTCGAGTACGGCGTGGTGACGGGCAGGGCGAATGTGCGCGGGACCGAAGGTCCGCGCAACGCCGTGGCCACCGGGTCTGGTGCTGGCTCATGCGAGCGAGCATAAAGGGACGAGATAGATGGCCGACTACGCTCCCATGTCCGAAACTCGCCGGCCAGCCGTGAGCGTGTTGATGGTGCGCGGCCGGAAATGTCGATCTGCAGCCGGTTTTCTGGGGCATGGAAGAAGAGGGAATTCCGTTTGAGGTTGAAGAGTGTCCCTCCGGAGAAGCCGTAGGCGTGGCCAAGGAAGCGGCTCACATGTCGCCGCTGAATGTGGGCATCGGAGTGGATGGGGCGAAGGGAACGATGGTGCTGCATCATCGCGACCTGCCCGCGGATCAGCCGCTCTTTGTGCTTGACCTGCGCGAGGCTGGCCCGGACGAGTTACGACGGTTGGGGATTAATGCCGCGCGACTGGTCAAGAGCGAGCCGCTGGTCCTGCGCAATGAACCGGAAAGCAAGTTGAGCAGTCGTCAGCGCAACCGTCGAGCAGCCGAATGTTTCCGATGCCGAGGTTGAGCAGATTGTGCAAAGGATTCTGGCAGAGCTGGTGAAGGCATGAGGGACGGTATGGAAAAGAGACAGCCTGGGATTGATTGAAACCTCGGGATTGGTGGCCGCCATTGAAGCTGCCGATGCCGGGATCGAAAGCGGCCAACGTCACCTTTCGCGGATACGAGCGGGCGCGTGCCGGCCTGATCACCGTCGTGTTTCTGGGCGATGTGGCGGCGGTACGGGCAGCCGTGACCGCCGGCGCTGCCGCGGCCAAGCGGATAGGCACTGTCATCTCGGTGCACGTGATTGCCCGGCCCGACCGGCAACTACACGTCATCGCCAACGGCGCCAAGCCGGTACAGAAGCTGGTGTTTTCTCCTGGTGTCGAACCGGTGGCTCTGGAGCAGCCGAAGCCGAAGACACCCGAAGTTGAGCTCGTCATTGTGGAAGCTTCGGTCGTGAAAGAGGTTGCGTTGAGCGGTGGAAGCTACAAGGTATCCGAAGCTCCACAGCCGGAGCCAGAGCTGGAATCCAGGGCTCCTGAGAGCTTCGAGCGTCCGATAAGTAAAGAACAATCTCGCAAAGATAACGACGAAGCCGAAACGGCGAACGACTACGCAGGTGGCAACGGCCATCCTTCGGTTGAAGAAGAGGCGGAAGAAGAGGTCGTAGTTGCGGCTCAGATTTTCGCGCCGCACAAGAAAGAAAAAGTTCGTAAGCCGAGAAGCAAACGTAAAGCTTGATGTGAACGCAGGCGGCGCGATCTGACGCGCGAGCCTAAGAAATCAAAAGGAGTCGATGTATGCCAGTTCTTGAGCAACCGCAAGTCAAGCCGATGATCGAGGTCCCCAAACCCCGTCCCGCAGTCGAACTACGTTCTTATGTCTACCTGGACCGTTTGCAGCCACAGTTTGCTGCATTTCTGGGAACCAACATGCGGGGCTATCTGCCGGTAGTCGGCATGGCTTCGATGCTGATCGAGATCGCCCCCGGCGTGCTCATCAACCAGGTTGCTGATGCTGCAATGAAGGCGGCGGATGTGCGTCCCGGGCTGATGGTCGTCGAGCGTCACTTTGGCGTGTTGGAGTTTCACTCCAAAGCGCAGGCCGACGTGCAGTACTCAGGCAGCGCCGCGCTGAAGGTGCTGGGAGCCACGATCGAAGACCGGATGAAGCCGAAGATCCTGAGCTCGCAGATCATTCACAAAGTGAACGACTATCACACCCAGATTGTGAACGTGTCGCGCTCCGCGTCGGTGCTGATTGCCGGACAGGATCTGTACATCCTGGAAGTGGTGCCTGCCGGTTACATCATTCTGGCGGCCAACGAGGCCGAGAAGAGCGCGAACATCACTCTAGTCGACTGCCGGACGTTCGGGGCGGTTGGGCGGCTGTATCTCGGCGGCAAAGAGTCGGATGTAGCCCGCGCGGCCAAGGCTGCCGAATCGGCAATTCTGGGCATACACGGCCGGGAAGGCTCCGCGTCGAATCCTGGATAAGCTGCCGTCCGCAGCGAAATGACGCCGCTGGCAGCGCATTGCCTGCCATCGGCAAATGTAAATACAGTCCTCCAGTGAATACACAGGAGAGGATGAAGTGAACATCGACCCCATGGCGAACGATTTGTTGACGGCATTTCAGGACTCCCTGTCCCTGACCGGGCGGAGGCCGTCGAATGGCGCACTGTACGCCGGCGTCGATCTGGGTACGGCGTACATCGTGACCGCGGTTGTGGATGCCATGGGAGTACCGCTGGCGGGAGCGTTGACCCGCAGCGAGTCCAGCATCCGGGACGGCCTGGTGCTCGACTACATGGGAGCCATCCGGCTGTTGCGCGAACAGGTTCATAATCTGCGCGCTGCCGGGTTCCCCATCAAGAAAGCAGCAGGAGCGTATCCGCCAGGCACGGTGGGCAGAAATGCTCAAGCGGTCGGGAATGTGCTGTACGCCGCCGATCTGGAAGTGACCGGCCTGATCGACGAGCCCAGCGCAGCTGCGAAGGTGCTGCGCATTACCGATGGAGCGGTGGTCGACATCGGCGGCGGCACAACCGGAATCTCCGTGATTCGCGATGGAGAACCAATCTATACCGCCGACGAAGCTACCGGAGGCACGCACGTCGATCTGGTGCTGGCAGGCCACTACAAAGTGGATGTGCAGGAGGCGGAGAAGATCAAGACCGATCCCATGCGGCAGCGCGAGATTCTGCCGCTGGTGACCCCGGTTTTCGAGAAGATGGCCAGCATTGTGAAAGAACACTTGAAGGGGTACACGGTCGAAACCATATATCTGGTGGGCGGCACCAGCTGCTTCCCGGGAATTGAAGTCGTAATGGAACAGGAAACAGGTATTCCAGTGGCAAGGCCATCCAATCCGTTGCTGGTCACCCCGTTGGGAATTGCTCTGGCATGCGCGGAGACGGCGTAGCGGGTTAAGGAATCGACGATCTTATGAGTGACGAGCGGATTCAGCAAGTCGTAGTGGAAGTACTGAAGCGGCTGTTGCCGCATATGGGAGCGACCGGGGATCGTGGTTCCGTGATCGTCGTGTTTACCGGCGCGACCATCGGCTACAACGAGGCGATCGAGCAAGTCCGCTCACTAGTCTTGAAAGGCTATCGGGTGCAGCTGGTTTTTTCGCGCGGAGCGGAAGTGCTATACGCGAAGTTTTTATGGGACCAGCTGGAAGGGTTTCCCGTACGTGTCGCCCATGGAAGAGTCCAAGTGGCTTCACACCCTGAAGGAATCGAGTGCAGTCGCTGTGCCGATGTTGAGTCTGAATACGCTGTCCAAGCTGGCGCTGCTGCTGGCGGACAACTTCGCCAGCAACATCATCCTGCACGCGTTATTCGCGGGCAAACCGGTGCTCCTGGCCCGGAACGGCGTAGACCCCAGTGACAAGGGGCGAGAGATACCGCACTTCGACAAATGCGGTCCGCTCATGGCGGCCGCGATCGAAGAACGTCTTCGGATCGCAGGTGGATACGGTTGCCAGGTTACCGACGTCAATCAAGTATCGAGTGTTTTGACATCGTTACTGGATGCTAAGAGCAGAGTGCCGGTGGTCGGCATTTATCGCAGCGGGGCCAGCCGGCCAGCTGAGACCAGAACGGCGAACAGCATCGTTACCGCAGCCGATGTGCTTCAGGCTCACCACTCCGGAACACAATTGCGAATTGGCTCGCCAGCGGTGGTTACTCCGTTAGCGCGTGAGCTGGCAGACAAGCATGGAGTCAGCCTGGAGCCGGCCGGCGTGCGCTGAAGCTTTGCAGAAAGAAGGATCAGTATGGTGATCGGAAAAGTTGTAGGAACTGTGGTCGCAACCCGGAAGCATGACCGGCTTAATTGGAGGCAAGATCCAGGTGGTGCAGCCGCTTGAGCCCAGCACCCTGGAGCCGGAAGGCGCACTGTTTGTAGCCATTGATGCGGTGGGCGCTGGAATCGGCGAACAGGTGCTGATCGTGTGCGGCAGCGCTGCCCGCAAGGCAGTCGACAACGAATCGGCTCCGGTAGACGCCACCATCGTCGGCATCATCGACGAGATCGACATTCCCACCAGCAAGCTAAGCAAGCACTGGGCCTGAGGCTGGAATTGATGGGTTCGAAAATCTATACGCGGAAGGGCGACCTGGGTCTCACCAGCTTGTTCAGTGGCGAGAAGGTCGCCAAAGATGATCTCCGGCTGCAGGCCTACGGTGCCCTGGACGAATTGCAGGCGCAGTTGGGCATGGCGCGCGCGCTGACGAAGAATGAGGAACTGGGGCCGATCCTGATCGAGATTCAGCGAGATATCTCGGCGGCTTGCGCCGAGCTGGCCTCGAATCCCGATGTGCGGGCGCGGCTGCCCAGGCACATCGAGCAGAGTGATACGGAGCGGCTGGAGAGCTGCGTCGACAGTTTCACCTCGCGCTACCCTCTGCCAAAGCGCTTCATCATTCCCGGCCGAACTGCCGACAGCGCCGCTCTGCATCTGGCACGCACCATCTGCCGGCGCGCGGAGCGTCAGATTGTTGTGGTCAACCGCGAAGTCGGAGGATATGACGAGATTTTGGTGTACTTCAACCGGCTGTCCGACTTGCTTTTCGTGCTGGGCTGGTCGATGGAAGTCATGGCTGTGGTGGACGATGCCGTACGCGAGGTCATCAGCTCCGCATTCAAATAAGGCCGAGATATGAGATTGCCCTACGTAATATCGGAAATCCTTACCGGCGTTGCAGAAGCCGAGGCGGCAAAGATCGATGTGCCGATGGCGATTGCGATCGTCGACGGCGAAGGCGGATTGCAACTGTTCAAGCGCATGGACGGCACGCTGCCGGTGAGCACCGAACTGGCGATGTCCAAGGCATATACGGCGGCGGTGTTACGGATGCCGACGCATCAAGTTGGCGAACTGGCCCAGCCCGGAGCGGCGCTCTACGGGATTCAGCACACGCACCAGGGGAAGATCGTGCTCTTCGGCGGTGGCTATCCGCTGTGCGTGCAAGGGAACGTGGTCGCGGCGATCGGGGTCAGCGGAGGCACGGTCGAGCAGGACATGCTGGTGGCAGGACCCGCGGTGCAGATGCTTCAGTACATCGAAGTTTGGGCGAAGGAAATTAAGCCGCTGCTGCCGCATAGGAATGGCAACAGCTTTCACAGAGCCATGCCGGCCGTGAGAGACAAGCTGCTGAAAGCGTTTAGCGGACTGACTCCTCAGATTCCCGAGAGCACGATGGCGGCTCTAGCCGGCGGTGTGCTGCTGGCTTTGGCGTGACCTCGACATTCGGTAGCGCCGACAAGGCAAGAAAAGGCGCGCACGCAGCTTAGAAGACGGGTGGAAGCCCGTAAATGAGATTGATGTAAAGGTTGATTTAACGATAGAGGAGATTGCAATGCAGACCAGCCCGGAAGTCATTGCCGGCCTAATTCAAAAAGTTCTGGAAGAACTGACCAGTTCCGGAGAGGCGCAGACCACAGGGGAGAACGGCCTTTATCCGACGGTGAATGATGCCGTCGAAGCGGGGGTGGCGGCGCAGAAGAAGCTGATTGCGATGTCGCTGGAGCGGCGCAAAGACATCATCGCTTCGATCCGGAACAGCGTGCTGAACCGCAACGAAGAGCTTTCGGCGATGGCGGTGGAAGAGACGAAGCTGGGACGCTACGAAGACAAAGTGCGCGAAAACATTCTGTGCGCCACGAAGACTCCGGGAGTGGAAGACATTGAGCCTCGCGCCCGCAGCGGCGATCACGGACTGATGTTGCTGGAGTATGCGCCGGTCGGCATGATCGGAGCGTTAACGCCGATCACCAATCCTACGGGTACCGTCATCAACAACAGTATCGGCATGATTTCTGCGGGGAATGCGGTGATCTTCAATGCGCATCCCAGCGCCCGGCGAACCAGCACCACGATGGTGCAGATCATTCATCAGGCGATTGTCGATGCAGGTGGCCCGGTGGGCCTGGTCTCGTCCGTGGCGAATCCAACGCTGGAGACGGCGAAAGAAGTCATCGAGCATCCGAAGATCAACATGCTGGTGGCTACCGGCGGCCGGCCGATTGTGAACATCGTGCTGCGCTCCGGCAAGAAAGCGATTGGCGCGGGAGCAGGCAATCCGCCGGCCCTGGTCGACGAGACCGCATGCCTTCGCAAGGCTGCGCAAAACATTGTCAGCGGCGCCAGCATCAATAACGGAATCTTCTGTACCTGCGAGAAAGAAGTAATTGTTGTCGAGGAAGTGGCCGACACCCTGATCAAGTTCATGCAGGAGACAGGCCGGGTCTACCTGCTGAGTCCCGAAGAAGTTGAGAAGGTCACCAAGCTGGTGGTGACGCCAGAGCGCAAGATCAACGGCGCCTACATCGGCAAAAACGTGCAAGTGATTCTGCACGACATGGGTATCGAGGTGGCAGACGATTGTCGCCTGGCCATCTTCGAAGCGGAGAAAGATCACCCGCTGGTGTGGCTGGAGCAGATGATGCCGGTGCTGCCGATTGTCCGGGTCAAGGATGTCAACGAAGGCATCGAGTTCAGCGTAAAAGTGGAGCAGGGTAACCGCCATACGGCGATCATGCACTCCACCCATATTGAGCACATGACGGCATTTGCGCGGGCAATACAGACCACGATTTTCGTGAAGAACGGGCCGTCCTTCGCCGGCATTGGGCTGGGCGGAGAAGGCCACACCTCGTTCACGATTGCGGGTCCAACCGGCGAAGGCCTGACATCGGCGCGGACGTTCACGCGGCAGCGCCGCTGCACGCTGGTGGAGTCGTTCCGAATCATCTGACGCCGGTTACATCAGCCGGATGGCAGGTCGCGAACCGGTGACAACAGGGTACTTTGCGCGCGCCTGCCTCCGGCTGTAAGTAAGCCGAAGGACTTGTCGGCCGTACCTCGACGACGCAGGCGGCGAGCGGTTCCTCTGGATGGATTTCGCAATGACGAAGTTCGAATTATTCCCCATCCTATTTCTGGCGATCTCCAGCAATGGTGACAACGTTGCTGTGGGCATTGCCTACGGCTTAGGCCGTATCAAGGTACCGCTTCCATCCAATCTTCTAATCGCCGTGGTTACGGGAGTCGGCACGCTGGCATCGATGTGGCTGGGTCAGGCTATCGGCAGCTTTATGGACCCCAGGCTGGCCGGCATAGTGGGGGGAACGATCATCGTCGCCATAGGGGGTTGGGTCATTCTCCGGTCGGTTCGAGCCACGACACCGGGCGACAGTACGCAGAGTTTGATACCGAGTTGCGAACAGGACCGTCACCCCGGGCCCCTTCGCAACTTGATGCTGGTACTGGATAACCCTGTAGGCGCGGACACGAATTGTTCCCGTCAGATCGAGTTGAAAGAAAGCTGGGCGTTGGCGATTGCCTTAAGCCTGAACAACGTCGTCAACGGAGTAGCCGCAGGAATGCTGAGGATGAACCCAACCCTTACCACCGGGTTTGTGATGGTGTTCAGCGTGCTAACCCTGTCGGCCGGACTGGCGGCGGGCTATCAACTGGGGAAGCGGTGGCTGGGTAGCTTGTCGGGAGTCATCTCCGGGCTGCTCATGGTGGCGTTGGGGCTGTACGAAATATACGTTTAACGATTGCGGCAAATATTGCAGTCGGCCCCAACATGACCTTGTGGTATTGAAACGGTGTTGCTGTGATCGCAGTCACCCTCTGTAGTGACGCGGATTATGGCGTTGAGGGAATTTACCGGACTAGACTTTGTTTTAGTTTTGGGAGGTGCGATTTGCTCGACAACCTGTTTCAACCGATGCACCTGCTGGTGATTCTGTTCATCGCTCTTTTGGTATTCGGCCCCAAGAAGCTGCCCGAACTTGGCAAGGGGCTCGGGGAAGGTATCCGCAGTTTCAAAGAGTCAATGAATGCCGCCGACCCTGGCAAGAATACAGATCAGAAGCCAGAGGCCTGAGGCGTTGGTCGATCGAGTTTTTGGCCGCTGGTTGGAAGTTGAAAGCTCCAAGTTGGAGTGATAAGCGAACTGTCTGGCAGTTGGGAAGCGCGGTGAGAATCCGCCACTGCCCCGCAACTGTAAGCGTGGAGGTCCGGCCAGCAAGCCACTGGAGCGAACGCTCTGGGAAGGCGGTCGGGAACCGAGGAAGCGCGAGTCAGGAGTCCCGCCAGACGCTTACCTGTTGACCGAAATGGTCTCGATGGGAGGACCATTCGGCGCCTTGCATGCCCGCTCGCTCGGGCAATCTTGAAGACGTGCGGCAGGAACCTTCCCGTCGGATGCGCGACTTGTGCGCGGTACGAAGTATGTCTGCGAATCATTCGACATTACGATCGCTTTCTCGCAAGCAATTCGGCGAGCAGTCGGGTTGGGCCATCAAGCTCTGCTGGTGCCTCGCATTGTTGCTGGTGATAAGCGCCCCGCTGTGGGCCGTCCACCGGGAAATGGACGATGCCGGCCGCTCCGTAGCTGTGCCCGACCAGGTGCACCGTATCGTGTCGCTCTCGCCCAGCCTGACCGATATTGTCTATGCCCTGGGCGCGCAGGACGCCTTGGTTGGGATTACCGACTACACGGACTATCCGCCTGAAGCCGCGCGCCAGAAGCCCAGCGTCGGAGCGATCGTTAATCCTTCGCTGGAAAAGATCTTCGCCCTGCACCCGGATCTCGTGCTGGCGCTGCCGGCATTCAATGGCGCCGAGACGATTGCGGGGCTGCAACACCTGGGGCTGCCGGTGTTTCTGTTCAATACCTCAGTCGTGAGCGATATCTATCGCAACATCGCCAGCGTCGGAAAGGTTTTGGGTCGCGAGCAGCAGTCCTCGGCGCTGATCGCTCAGTTGCGTTTGCGCGAGGAGGGAATCAAGCAGCAGTCGAGTGGAAAGCCGAGACCGAAAGTACTCGTCGTGGTCGCGATTGAGCCGCTGATTACCGCAGGCCGAAGCGCCTTCATGACCGAGATGATTACTGGCGGCAGGAGCCGAATCCGTGACGCAGGACATTCCTCAGGATTGGCTGCAGATGAATCTGGAAGCCGTCTTACCGCGCAAGCCGGACTACATCGTGCTGATCCAGGGGGGGCCGGTAACGCTGAAAGATATGCAGCAACATCCGGGATGGAACTCGCTGGAAGCGGTGCGACAGGGCCGGATTTTAACGGTCGACAACCGTATCCAGATACCAAGCCCGGTAGCGTTCGACGGCTTGGAAGATTTAGCCAGGCAAATACACGCCGTGCAGTCTCACTGAGGCTGAACGGAAACCTATAACCGAGAGCACAGGATGTACGGGAAGCGCGGTGAAATTCCGCCACTGCCCCGCAACTGTCAGGGACAAGCAATCGACTGTCGAACACCACTGCGCCCAGCGGGAAGGTGACAGCCGGGTCCCAAGTCAGGAGACCGGTCCTGTGAGCGCAGCAAGACACTTCCGAGGGGGAGTTTGTGCACCGCTATTTTACTGCTGTTTTATTACTTCTTCTGTCGGTTACAGCCATGGCGGCCGAACCGGCAATCTCTGGTACCGTCAGCGATTCCTTGGGAGCTGTCGTCTCTGGAGCAACCGTAACCTTGCTTAAAGGCGGCAAGCCAGTCGATACCAGCAAAACCGATTCCAGCGGGCATTTTCAATTCAAAATTGACCAGGCGGGACGCTACTCGGTGCGAGCTGAAGCGAAGACATTTGCTTCTTCTTCCAGCCAGGAAGTATTTGTCGAGCCACAACACGGTACGGACCTGAGCCTCACGTTGTCGCCGTCGGCGGTGTCGGAAAACATTGTCGTAACCGCCACGGGAATAGCCACACCCGAAGCGCAGATGGGGACGTCGGTCAGTGTGATCGACGCCACGAACCTGAGCACTCGTGTCGACCTGCAGCAATCCCTGCAGAACCAGGTGGGTGGCCAGGTGGTGCAGAGCGGGCAGATGGGCAGCTCGAGTTCTTTCTTTGTTCGCGGCGCGCCCAGCGATGCCAACAAAGTGTTGCTCGACGGCGTTCCTATCAATGACATCGGCGGCGGCATGAATTTCTCCTACCTGCAGGCCGACGGTTTCGATCGCGTCGAATTCCAGCGCGGACCGAACAGCGCCTTGTACGGCTCCGACGCGTTGGCCAGCGTGGTCAGCATCACGACGCAGCGCGGCAGTACTCCGCTGCCGCTGTTCAGCTACGCCGCTGATGGCGGGACCTTCGGTACCTATCATCAAGACGGAAGCGTGGGCGGATATTGGAAGCGACTGGACTATTTCAGCGACTACTCGGGATACGGCACGCAGAACAGCACTCCTAACAGCCAATATCACCGCGACGTCTATCTGGGAAATCTTGGCTGGCAGATCACGCCGAATACCACATTGCGGGGCACCGTCGATCGGGCGGTGGCCGGCTTTAATTCAGCCAATGCTGTGGCCGCCTACGGCATTGCAGACGACGCAGCCGACGATCAATACAACACGTCTTTCGGCGCGACGCTCGACAATCAGGCCAGCGACAGCTGGCACAACCTGGTGCGCTACGGCGGCGTGCGTCTGCGGTCGCAATTTAACGATTACTCGCCTACGGGACTCCCGTATGACCCCTACGGCCTGGGATATCCGTCCTACTACCTGGGATTGCCGGTTACTCAGCGTGGGGCGAATGGTTATAGCATTACGCCGGCGGCCGTAACGGCAGTTGAGCCGTGGTTGCCGCAACCTGGGCAAGCCATCTATCAATATGGCGGCGTCTATCCGCAGGACTCGTCGTATCTCACCAACACCGACTTCGTCTACGCGCAAACGGATTACCGGGTAAACGAAAAGCTCACCGCACTCTTTGGTTTCCGCTATACCAACGAGAATGGTTTCACCTACAACCCGTACACGGGGATATCTTCTACCGACCGCAACAACTTCAGCTACATGATGGAGATTCAAGGCGGCCTGTGGAACCGGTTGTTTTATACCCTGGGCGGCGGCATTGAAGATAACGCGGTGTTTGGAATTGCCGGGACCCCGCGTGCCTCTCTGGCTTATTACCTCAAGCGTCCGGGCAGCAGCGGCATCTTCAGCGGTACGCGTTTGACCTTCAATTTTGCGAAGGGGATCAAAGAGCCCAGCATTTATTACGAAAACAACTCGCTGTTCAAACTGCTGAGCGATACCTCAGTGGTTCCTAACGGTCCACAGCTGATCGCGCAATATCACATCCAACCTTTTCTTGCCGAGCAATCCCGCACCTACGACGGCGGAGTCCAGCAGCAACTGTTCGGCGGCAAGGCACGACTGTCGGCTGTCTACTTCCACAACGAATTCACCAATCAGGCCGAATACGTGAGCTCGCAGTACCTGGCGGAGCTGGGAGTGCCTGAAGAAGTAGCGCAGGCGCAGGGCATCTTCGGAGCAGCGGTCAACACGTTGAATTATCGCGCGCAAGGCGCCGAGGTCGGCGTGCAATATCAAGTCAACCATCGAGTGATGTTGCGCGCTGGCTGGACGTACACCGACGCTGTGGTACAGCAATCATTTGCCAGCAGCGCCCTGCAACCCGCGATCAACCCTCTTTTTCCCGACATTCCGATCGGAGCTTACTCGCCGCTAGTTGGGGCGCGGCCGTTCCGCATCGCGCCGAACGCCGGGTTTGCCGGAGTGGACTGGAATCAGGGACGTCTGTTCGTTTCGGCGATGGGCACGTTTGTCTCGCGTCGCGACGACAGCACCTTCCTGGTGGACACCTATTTCGGCAACACGCTGTTGCTGCCGAATCGCAACCTAGACTCCGCATACCAGAAGCTGGACCTGTACGTGAGTTATCAACTCACCAAACACATCACAGCCTATTCGTCGCTCCAGAACATGCTGAACCAGAGCTATCAGGAGGTCTACGGCTATCCCGCGTTGCCGCTCACGGTGCGGGGCGGGATGAAGTTCACCTTCGGAGGCGAGTCCTGGAAGCTGAACTGAGAATTACTTGCGGAAAAGATTGCCGCGATGGGTGCGGATCGAGCCCATCACGGCAACGGTGAGATGCCAAGCGCGTTAAGACTCTAGGAAGGTTAGATTGACCACCCTTCAGGCAGATCGACGGCAGGTAACGAAACCAGCACCGGAACACCTGCACCCGTGTGCGGCGTCTTCATCGGCTCAGCAGAAGTGGGATTTGCCGGTGAGCAAGAAACCCGGCGAGGTGCAAAAGGTTCATGGCAGAATTCGCACGGGCGTGCTGAACCTCCTTCTACTGGTTGCTCTTCTAATGACGATGATTGTCGCAACCGCGTTGGGCCCGGTTCGATTGTCATTCGGCGAAGTTGTGCGCACATTCTTACATCCCACGCGCGCAGGCGACGCGGCCGCAATCATCTTTACACTGCGACTGCCGCGCGTGCTGGCCGCAATGCTGGTAGGCGCGGCACTCGCCGTTACGGGAGTGCTCTTCCAAGGCCTGTTCCGTAATCCGTTGGCTGATCCCTTTGTGCTTGGCACCTCGGGCGGAGC
Organism: uncultured Acidobacteriaceae bacterium; assembly: GCA_963698845.1. Taxonomy (GTDB): domain Bacteria; phylum Acidobacteriota; class Terriglobia; order Terriglobales; family Acidobacteriaceae; genus Bog-257. The sequence goes on along the minus strand of CAVOSH010000001.1, from coordinate 53,287 downwards.
CGCGTTGGGCGGAGCTGTCGGAATTTTTCTTGTTCCCACACTCTCATTTGCGGGATTCGGAGCCACCGCCGTACTGGCATTTTGCGGCTCCGTGCTCACTATGATTTTGGTGTGGTATCTGGCTCGAGCCAGCGGACGCTTCGCCATGGAGACATTGCTGCTCGCCGGCTTCGCCATCGGCACCATGTTGAACGCGGCAACCGTTGTGTTCGAGATGCGCGAAGAGGCTTCAAACTCCGGCCTGCGCGTGCTGGCGGCGTGGCTGCATGGGCAACTTGGGAATTCCAACCTGGGGACAACTGGGATTACTGGCTCCGTTGGTGGGCTGTCGGCATTCTATTGTCGATCCCAGTCGCGGGCCGGCTGAATACGTTGGCCTTAGGAGAGGAATACGCTACGCAGTTGGGAGTCAACGTCGCACACGTCCGAGTCGCGGTCGTCATCCTGGGATCGTTGCTCACTGCTGCTGCCGTATCGCTGGGCGGATTGATTGGATTCGTGGGTCTGCTGGTGCCCCATGTTCTGCGTATTCTCATCGGACCCAACCATGTTCGGCTATTGCCTGCTGCTGCGCTAGGTGGTGCGACTTTTCTTATCCTCTCGGATACGTTCGCTCGCACATTCTTCGCCCCAACAGAAATCCCCGTGGGAGTCTTCACCGCGTTCATCGGTGGTCCCGCATTTTTGTACCTGCTAAACCGGCGGTCGCGGGAGCGTGTTGCATGACATCTCCTATTCTCGAATTCCGAAACGTATCGTTTTCGCGTGGCTCCAGGCTTGTGCTGGACGAACTCTCATTCAGCATTGAAAAGGGCGAAATGGTTGCCCTGCTTGGGCCTAATGGGATTGGCAAGACGACCTTGTTACAACTGGCTTGTCGCCTGTTATTACCGGCTAGTGGCGAGATTTTGCTGCAGGACAAGCCGCTGGAGGAATGGTCCCGACAGCAGTTGCCCCGTTGCATCGCTCTGGTGCCGCAGCAGTTGGAGATCCCATTCGACTTTCGCGTCGAAGAAATCGTCGCCCAGGGCCGCGTACCCTACATTCCTCTTTTCAGTAGCAGCACGCCCCTGGATCAGGATGCCGTTGACGGTGCCATGCGGGCGGTCGATATTGTGAACTTGCGCCACCGCTATTATTCGGAGTTGTCGGGCGGAGAGCGTCAGCGGGTGAAGATTGCAATTGGTCTAGCGCAACAACCGAAGATCATGCTGCTGGACGAGCCCACCCAGCACCTTGACATCGGACGTCAAATCGAACTGATTGCTTTGTTGCGCGATCTGAACCAGAAGGGAATTACGATCATTGCCGCGGTGCATGATCTGAACCTGGTCGCCGAGAATTTTTCGTCTGTGATTCTGCTAACACCGGAGCCGTCATGGATTGCCGGTTCGGTGGCGGAGGTGCTGCGGCCTGACCTGTTGGAGCGCGCCTTTTCGGTGGAGCAGGCTGCCCTAGTCCATTACTGCGTAGACCAGTCACCGCTGGAAGGGGCACAGCTCCTGATCACGAAATAGCTTGAACTGGCCGATGGGTAAGTTTGACAGTCCGCAGGCCCAACTCTAGAATCGAGTCTGGGCTGGACGCGGTCACGTCCGGCCCTTCGATTGATCGAGAGGGTCATACTCCCGCCTCCTTCAACTTCTGTATCTTCCTGTATAGCGGCGCGTGCAAGCCGTTTCCGACCGTTGGCGGTGTAGCTCAGGTGGTTAGAGCGACGGTCTCATAATCCGTAGGTCGTAGGTTCGAGTCCTACCGCCGCCACCAGTATTTTCTGTCGTTGATCAGTGCAGCCGATTTCCACTCCTGTCGTATGGGTACTTTCACAAGTTCCCCTATTCAAGTGCGGCCGTGACGCTGCTGCGCAGGGGACTTCGTTCCTGTTAGACTACTGCAACAAACTCGATAATAAGGACAACAATGGACGCTGCAAGTATAGTGGCACAGCTTAAACAAGAACTCGCTCGAATCGATCAGGCTATCTCGGCATTGGAACAACTCGGTCAAACCGCTCCCCGTCGGGGCCGTCCACCGAAGGCAGCGCAAGCCGCACAGTCTGGCCGCCGTGGCCCGCGCGTTATGAGTGCTGCTGCCCGGGCAAAAATAGCGGCCGCACAACGGGCACGCTGGGCAAAGCAGAAGGGTAAGGCTGCGCCTGCGAATGCCGCCCCGAAAAAGACAGCTTCGAAACGCAAGCCGATGAGTCCTGCGGTGAAAAAACGGCTGTCCGCAATGATGAAGGCACGGTGGGCCGCAAGGAAGAAGGCGGCTTAAGCTTTTCGATGACGGTCTGCCTATAGCGCAGTGATTCGCCGACCTCGCCGCGGCATCCCGGTCGCGTTCAGGAAGATAGCGCAGGTGTGCGTCACCAGCGGCCTTGCATGCTAACCCCTTTGGCGACTTGCGTTTGACCCAAATGCTTAGGTAGGATTAGTCGGTTCATGCGGCGGCAATACGTCCGTGCCAATAGGGCTTGACCTCAAGTATGCCGGCGGACAACGGAGAGTTGACTATCCTGGAGCTACGAGATGCGAGCGCAGTCATTGGCATCCTTGGACTGCCGTTGCCCAGGTTCATACCACGTCGCTATAAGCCCAGAAACATCGGCAGCTGGTCCGGCCACTTGGCATTCGCAAGTGACCTCATCACTGCAATCCAACCTGAGTTGATCGTCGAGCTGGGTACACACTGGGCGGAGGCTTATTTCACCTTCTGTCAGGTTGTTCAAGAGAATGGCTTGAGTTCGTTGTGTTACGCGGTGGATCATTGGCTAGGGGACGAGCACGCAGGGCATTACGGGGAAGAGGTTTTTGAAGAGGTAAGACAATATAACGAGCGGTACTACCGCCAGTTTTCGTATCTGCTGCGATCGAGTTTTGACAATGCGATTTCGCAGTTTGGCGACGACTCAATTGGACTTCTGCACGTAGATGGTCTGCATACGTATGAAGCGGCCAATCACGATTTCCGCACATGGTTGCCCAAAGTTAAGCCGGGCGGAATGGTATTGCTACACGACATTTGCCCGAAGCACGAAGACTTTGGGGTTTGGCGCTTATGGGACGAGATTAAAGCGGAGTTTCCAGATACTTTTGAGTTTCATCACAGTTGGGGATTGGGAGTGGTTCGCAAGGCCGGTGGAAGCAATAGTCCCCGCTTGCTGGAAGCCCTTTTCAGCCAATCCCCGGGTGTGCGCGAAGAGCTTCGCCATCGGTACGTCGTCTATGCCTCGCACCTCGACCACCTGCTGAAGGGTTCTCCTGACGTCACCCGGGAAACAGCGGTCGCGACTAACACAGATGAAATCACTGTGCAGGTGTTCCCTTCCGGCGCAATGGGTTATTCCGAAGACAATAGTCTTCTGAAGAAGATAAAAGCCGGGACGTGGGACACTCTAGTGTTTGAGTTGCCGGAAGATCTTGGCCCGGGCCCACTGAGGATCGATCCGGTGAGTGCCCCGGGTTTGGTAGAGATTGCTGAAGTCTCAATTTGCGCACGTCCGTCGGCAGACGTGCTGTGGAAAGTTTCAGCATCCGAAAATTCGGGCAGCCTGATCGCCTCAGGCACTCCCGCTGTACTTGTTGATGGAGACGTGTATTTGCTGATCAGCTTTAGTGATGATCCCCAATTGCTGCTTACCTTGCCGCCGGACCTGCGCGGCCCTCTTCAGCTGTCTATCTCTTTGCGGGTGAGTCCCACGCCAAGTCCTGCGCCGCAGATCGTTGAGGATTTAATCAAGGCTGGGCAAACATCCCTCGAACAGAGCCAAAAAGAGGTCGCAGCAGCGCGACTCGAGCGCGATCAAATTGCCGCCGAACTGAGCCACGCAGTCTCGGCAGAAAAATTGACGCAACAACGTTTGCTGGGGGCCGAGGAGAAACTCCGTTCTGCGGAAGAGAAACTCCGTTCTATGGAAGTAAACCTCCGTTCTACTGAAGAGAACCTGCGTTCGGAGGAGACGGTCCGAATGGCGATGGAGCGTTCCCTCTCTTGGAGAATAACCGAGCCTGTTCGAAGGTTAATGTACACCGCCAGGTCAGGGCCCCGAAGGCAACACTGACGTACGAATCTCAATGTGAAAAATAGCGCCGCGATTGCGGAGAGCTGAACCGTCCGCTGCTAAAATTACCAGCAGCAGGTTGGCAGAAGTGATTTCCCCGGCAAATCATTTGCGTGGCGAGAACCTCCTCAAATGGCTAAAGGAATAACTACAGCGGAAATGACCGACGAGCAGTTCGTTGCAAATCTGTATCTGAATCTTTTAGAACGTTCTGCCAAGAGCGGCGAAGTAAAACATTGGACGGGCGTCTTGGCGACAGGATCGACGCGGTCCGATGTTGTGGAAGTGTTTCGATCCTCGTCCGAGTTCATCACGCTGCAAAGGCAGAGGGAGCGGTTCCAAGTCTCTGCTTCCGGCAGCCCAGGCACAAAGGGGCAAGAACAGGAGGTACTCTCCAGTCTTCAGGCTCATGTCGCCCGCCAGCAGAGCATGGACGACGGCCACCGTACCCAGGGGTCACGAGAGGAGGATGTTCGTGAAGTCACAGCGTCCACCATCACAGAACTCTCCTCTCAAGTATGGGAGGCGGCGGAAAGTGTTGGCCAGGTTAACCCGCGGAACTCCGGCTTTTTAAACTATGTGGTTCAGAAGGCCAAGAAAGTTCAGCAACGTTCCCTGACCTGGTATACACGTTCACTGCAACACTTCCATTTTCATCTAGCAAAGGCCCTTGAGGAACACGGGAATGACATTACCACTCTCGATAGGTCGCTTCGACATGTGGATAAAGAGACACTGCGGCTGGACAGCGAAATATCGCGGCTGGACCATGAGGTAAGGAAGTTGCAGGCAGGGTATTTGCAGGAACTGTTGACGGCGAATGAACTTGCGGTTCAAGAACAGCTTATTCCGTATGTAGAATTCTTTCGCGAGACGTCACCGGTTTTAGACCTGGGTTGTGGACGAGGCGAATTTCTTGTCCTGCTGAAAAAAAGTGGCATTCCCGCCTACGGCGTCGATTCTGATGAGACTGCTTGTGCAGCCGGCCGCCGCAAGTCTCTTAGAATTATGAACGAAGATATGTTAGAGCACCTCAAACAACTTCCCGATCGATCGTTGGGTGGAATATTTTCGGCTCGCGTCATCGAATTTCTACCGGAGCACGCACAGATGGAACTCATTTCTCTTTGTTCGATGAAGATAAAGCCGGGCGGAATGCTCGTGATCGAAACGACAAATCCGGATTCCAGGTGGGGACACGGCAGAATTTCTTATCTGGATCCGACCCGTCTGCTGGCGGTTCCCCCCGGGTTGATGAAGTCTGCTCTGGAGACTAATTGCTTTCAAGATGTCAAAATAATGGCTCTTGCCCCAGTCGAAGAGCGTCTAGCGCAAGTCGTGTCGACAGCCAACTCGGTTAATACGTCCGAGCAGAGTGCCAATCTGCTGTCCGTATCCGGCAACCGTCCGACGGTTAGTCCCGTATATGCGGTGGCGGGCCGGCGAAGCTGACTATCCAAGGCTAGAGTGTGACGTCCACATCAAGAACTTTCAGCACGGAATTTGCGGCGTGCACAATTATCGCCAAGAACTACCTGCCTATGGCTCGGGTACTAGCTGAGTCATGGCATAAATTCCATCCAGACTGTCCGATTTTCGTATTGTTTCTTGATTCGCCGTTTGGCTTCGCCACTCTGGAAGCCGAAAACTTCCAGTCGATACTGACATCTGATCTCGACATACCGAACCTGGACGGCTTTCTCTTTAAGTACACGGTTCTAGAGGCCAGTACCGCAGTAAAACCCTACCTTCTGGATCACTTGTTTAAAACATACGACATCCAGAAGTTGCTGTATATCGATCCCGATATCCTCATCCTTAATTCGTTAAGTCCACTTCGCAGCTATCTGGATGAAGCTAACATCCTGCTTACGCCGCACCTTCTATCGCCCATCCCGGCCGATGAACGCAGGCTCACCGAACACGACATTCTGAAGTCTGGCGTTTACAATCTGGGATTTCTCGGCTTACGTAACGGACTGGAATCGGAGCGACTCCTCCGGTGGTGGTCCGACAAGCTTTATCACCATTGCATAGTTGCGATCGAACAGAACTTGTTCGTAGACCAGCGCTGGATGGATCTCGTTCCCGGCTTGTTCGACGGGGTCCGAATACTTCGCGACCCTGGCTACAATGTCGCCTACTGGAATTTACACGAGCGCTCCGTGTCTTTATCTGAGGACATCAGCGTGAATGGTGGGCATCCTCTGCGGTTCCTGCATTTTAGCGGATTTGATGCCGATAAGCCCTGGATTGTGTCTAAGCACCAGAATCGTTTTGGGATGGCGGATATCGGAGAGCTTTACAAACTCTACCTACGATATCGCGACTTGCTGGTAGAGCGCGGATGGAACGACGCAAAACGCTGGACGTATGGTCACGATTTCTTTCACAACGGCATCCGGATTACTCCAGCGGAGCGCCGGTACTATTGGAGCCTGGGAACAGATGTAATGAGCCTGGGGAACCCGTTCCGTTGGTTGGATAATAGCAGTGCGGCCCCCGCAATCAATAAATTCGACCACACAAGACCAGGCCGATTTCTCGAGGGCGTCAATCTGATCGGACACTTCCAGGCGGAGACTGGGGTGGGGGAAGGCGCCAGGAGTAACCTGCGAATCATTAAAGCCGCCGATGTTCCTTGTCTGGTGAATAACTTCGTGGATCCGAGGTCTTACAATCTCGAAAAGCTACCTGAAAATCTAACGGATACCAATCGCTTCGTGGCGAACCTGCTCACGATCAATGCCGACGAATTTCCTGTCTATGTAGCTGGGCATCGCCAGGACATGATAGGGCACTTCAACATCGGGTATTGGGCTTGGGAAGTTCCAGAGTTTCCCGAAGAGTGGGCGTCGTCGTTCGGCTATATTGATGAAGTGTGGACTCCGAGCTGCTTTACCAGAGATGCGGTGGCCGCCCGGTCTCCAGTCCCGGTCACGGTCGTACCCCATTCGATGGATCCAGGCTTTTCCGATGAAAGTTTAGTAGACCGCGCTAAGTTTAACCTCAACTCAAATGTGTTTGTTTTTCTGTTTTTCTTCGACTTTGACAGCTATCTGGATAGAAAAAATCCTTTAGGTCTGATCAAGGCATACAAGAAAGCATTTGGCGGTCGACAGGATGTACAGTTATTGATTAAATCGGTTCATGGTGCTGGCCACAGCGAGGAATTGTCCATGGTGCAGATGGCATCCATCGGGTCCAATATTCGTATTATGGACTGCAACCTCAGCAGAGAGGACAAGCACGAGTTGATGAGAGCCGCCGATTGCTATATCTCCCTTCATCGCTCAGAGGGATTCGGTCTGACGCTTGCCGAAGCCATGATGTGCGGCAAGCCGGTAGTTGCGACGGGATATTCGGGCAACGTTGACTTTATGTCAGATGAGGATAGCTTTCTAGTTCCGTACAAGCTCATTACCATCGAACGCGCGGCCGGGCCGTACAAAGCAGGGTTCCATTGGGCCGATCCGGATCTGGATTATGCTGCTGACGCCATGCGTCACATTGAGAAAGAGCGGGAGTCGGCAGTGCGCGTCGGACTGAAAGCCAGGACAAAAATTCGAGAAGTCCTCCACCCCAAGACGATTGGGAGAGCTGTTCGAAGTAGGCTGAAGGAACTGGGTCTGCTGGAAGAACTGATTCCAGCTCTTCCCGGAGGCGCACAGGGAGGTAGTTAGGGTCGAACGTGGAAGACAGGTCTCTGGCCAAATGTCGGCGAGGGCGATCCATGCTCTTCACAACTCCGGCTGGCCCTCTGGCAATGAAGCCTCATTTATTGTATTGGCGCTGACGAGCTGAAAGGGCGATCGGTGGTAAATCGTAAGCATACGACTTTGGAGAATAGCGCTTCTCCTGGTTTTGCCGTAGCCGTCTCTGCTGCTGTATTCCTTGCAGTGCTTCTGATTCTTAACCGCGACCTTTTTAGAGTCCCGATTTTCGAATATACGGACTTTGCCGCAAACGCTCTCCAGGTTGAACGAGCCAAACACTTTCGAGAACTGCTGGGCAACTACTCACGCTGGGGCTTTCATCATCCGGGGCCAGCCTTTTTTTACATTTTTGCGCTGGGCGAGAGGATGCTGCACGACTGGCTGCACCTTGTACCCTCGGAAATGAATGCTCATATCCTCAGTATGGTTGTTCTGAATACGGCATTTCTATTCGGGGCGATCGGCATCATCGCCACGCACTGCCGCTCTCGATTATTTCCACCGGCCGCATTAGCTCTCTCTCTATTCTTTATCTATGTCGTTAATCGCACGGTCCCCGGATCCGCCATTTTCTCGGTATGGATGCCGCATGTGCTGCTATTTTGCTTTCTGTTTTTTGTCACTGTCTGCGCAGCAGTTGCAGCCGGCGAGACCTCGCACATTCCCTGGCTTGCATTCAGCGGCCTGATGTTGATACATGGACACGTCGCCCAGCCACTCTTTGTCGGCACGCTCTCCGTTGCCGCGTTGGGCACACTGTGGTGGCGCGATGGCCGAGCGATTGGCTGGCGCGAGTTTCTGCGCCAGAATCGAAAACCTCTCGCAATCAGTGTAGTACCGATTCTACTTTTTGCGTTTCCCATTGTGCTGGATGTAGCCATCCATCGGGATAACAATATCCGTGCGATCTTACATCATGCTGGAGCGCACAAAGGCATGCAGCAGGGCTTCATGGAGTCGCTTAAATATGAATGTAGCTTTCTTGCATTCATACCCAATCCTGAAGTTGTGCTGAAAACGGCCTCGGCCCATCTGATATCGAAAGGTTGGTCAAAGCCCTATGTTGCCGCGTACTGGAGTCTTGCATGGCTGATGATAGGGCTGGCGGTAGCAGCCCGGTTCATCACCCGGCGGAAAAGTTCTTGTTTTATCCGTTACGCGACATTCGAAATTGTATTAGTGTCTGTGCTTTTCTACTACTGGACGCTGAAGATGACGGGCCCACTATTTACGTTTAATGGCTACTTCTTCTTCTCTATGCAGCTACTGGCATTATTGTTGCTACAATGTGTGATTTTGAACAGCCTTCAGCTGACGGTGAGGCCGGCAACGGCTACGATCCTCTGCGCTTTGCTGCCGCTTTCGATGTTCGGCGCGAAACAAGGCTTTCTTAATACGGAAAAAGGTGAACCTGAAACCAATCGTCTGGTTGCTAACTTGCCGCCAGACGACGGCCAAATGCTACATCTGACCTTCGATTCGGCCGACTGGATGATCGAGGCGGGGGTAGCGAGCCGGTTGCAACACGAACATCGGCAGTTCTGTGTCGACGATTTGTGGGCATTCCCGTTCGGCCGAGACCATCGCTGTCCTCAATTTGAAGGAATGACCAACCTCATTTTGACCCACACACCCGAGAAGTGTGAGGCACCATGCAGGGTGCTTACAAAAGACAACCATTTTGAGTTCGAGTGGGAGCCCTACCCCGAGCTCAAGCTTCCTTTCACTATCAAACTGGACGATCTTTCCAGTCTGAACAAGGGGTTCAATGAATTTCTGGGAACTGGCGGTCCTGTCTGGGCGAGGGGGCACGCAACCATCTACTTCCGGCTAGCCCATGACTTCGGCGACACATCGAAGGTGAAAGTGAAGGTCTTCGGAACTGCGAATGCTGAGCGGCCGGTAAGAATTCTACTGAATGACCATCCCATCGGAACCGTGGTTGCCGGAGAAGATAGTGCGGAGTTCCTTGTGGATCGAAACTTGCTTTCGCCAGGGGAAAACCGATTAGTCATCCAGGTCGACAACCCGCTGGCGGTGGAGGGGGATCCCCAGAACGATCCTCGCGTTCTGGGATTTCAGTTTGTAAAGGCAGAATTTGAAACGGTTGCGCCGTAGAAACTGAATGACAGTTGTACGGTAGTGCGACCTGGAACATTGCATCGGTTTCGAAACTCGGCGCTGAAATAACGGAGAGTTCCAAGGTAGCTGATCGCCGGCGGCAGTTGTGATCTGAAGTGCAAGCGGACGCTGGAGACTTTAGGACATCGGTGTTTCCTGCCGGGCAGGGTATCCGAATTCCTCCAGAGCCTCGCCGAATACCTGTTCGCACAATTGCTTCGAGTCCTCGTCGAGATCGCTATGCCAACGCGCAATCGATCTTTGCGCGCTTCCGGACGTTCTGTGGGCCTGCATCTCCGGCGTGTCAACCGTGGCTCTCCGAAGAATATCTTCGACCATAGAAGATCCGCATTCGATCTCGAGATAGGTCAATATTCGCCGAAGCGTGCCGGCCGGCTGCGAGATCAGATCTTCATACCGTACCAGACAAGCCCGGTCACTCCGCGCCCTCCAACTACTAAGCAGTTGCTGCGCCTCCCGGCCGAGCCGGTAGATATACTGCTCCTCATTGTCAACCTGATCGCGATTGAAGCCGATTGTGCCGCGCTTGGAGTTAAAAGCTCTTATCGAGCACAACATGTCACGAAAATCGCGGACCACAATAATTTCGCGGGTATGCGGGTAGAGTTCCCAGATGATACCTGGTACCTCGTCCGGTATATGCTTTTCCACGAAGTATTGCGGGGCTTTTTGATGCTGAACATTTGCGATTTCGTGATAGCAGTCCTCAATGCTCTGCTGACACAGTGCGGCAGTCTGCTCTACAAACCGTGAATTGAACCATTGCTGTAGAGCTGAATTTTGCGACAGCGAGCCGCGTTGAAAAGGATCCTGCGACTCCCACCATTCACTGTCAAAGTTACCCAGTTTGCTCAGGGATTGTGCCTGGTAAGCGGGTTCTGCCATGGCACCGAGAAGTTGCATCCAGTATTTCCCGGGCCGAACCTCGTAGGGATAAATCCGCAGCGCCGCAATGGAAGGGTGTTCCGCCAAAAGGCGCATCATCCAGGTCGTTCCGGTTCGCGCCAGGCTGTTAACCAGCAAAGGTTGAATCGTAGGCTCGAATCGCGAGGGAACGGGTTTATGCCGGCCATAAATGCGTGCGATCGGCACACGTTGGTTATTGTGAAGGCGCACTTGAATCAGCAACTCGAATTCAGGCGTCATCCCGACTACGCTCACGGGAGCCCAGAATCCAACTTTTGAGTTCTGTGGAGCGGCCGGGAAAACGCGATCGACATCCGAACGGGGATAAGTAATCGAAACACGGCGGACTGGTCCATCGTTGGAGATGAGTTCGATTTGGAGCGCGGGCGACTGTGCTCCCAGCACCCAGCCGGCAAACTCGAAAGAGTAAGCTTCTTTGGCGGTACCGGCGACGGGTAGCTCGATGGAGAAGCCTAATAGCGCGTCGGGTTCCGGCACGAGGCGCTCAACGCGGATTATTTCCGTGATGCTCATTGGATGTCAGTGCAGCGTGGACCGGGTGGAGAGCTTTGCAAAGAACCGTCTTCGATTTTTTATCCGAAAACCCGCTCTTCTTCAAGTCGACAGGCTTCTCAGCTCCCGAGGGGACGAACCGTTGAGTTGCCCGTCAGCAGCCGATATCGGCCTTTTTTTCCGAACGAAGCGGGGTGAAATTATGGATCGGAGGCAGACTTTAGTTAATCTGGTGATTGGAGCCGCAGAACGCTACGGGTGTCTCCTTTAGGGTGATTGTGCCGAAACCGATTTTGTTGAGTGTGGACGACGATTCCGATGTGCTGCACGCGATCGAGCGCGACTTGCGGGCCAAGTACGGGGCTGATTATCGCGTGATGGGGAGCGACGCAGCCCGCGGAGCGCCCTGGAGATTCTGAAGGAACTAAAGATTCGAAACGACAGCGTAGCGCTGCTGCTGGCCGATCAACGCATGCCGCACATGGACGGCGTGGAGTTTCTGCAGGAGGCGATGCGCATTTTCCCGGAGGCGAAGCGCGCTCTGCTCACCGCCTACGCGGACACCAATGCGGCCATCAGCGCCATCAACGAGGCCAGCGTTCACTATTTCTTCTTGAAACCCTGGGATCCGCCGGCCGAGCGGCTTTACCCGCAATTGGATGATCTGCTGGACGATTGGCAGGGCCTCCTATCACCCCGCGTTCCAGGGCATACGCGTGCTGGGAACGCGCTGGTCGCCCAAGTCGTATCAGATGCGTGATTTTCTGGCGCGCAATCATGTGCCCTATCAGTGGATCGATGTGGAAACCGCCGCCAATGATCAGGAGACGAAGCAATTGCTGGAGGCTCTGGGAGAAGAGGCGGGAAGTTTGCCGGTGGTGCTTTTTCCCGACGGTACCAAGTTGCTGGACGGCGTGCCGGCGAGACGTGGCGGAGAAGGTCGGAATGCGCACGCGCGCGCAAACCAGTTTCTACGACCTGGCGATTCTCGGCGGCGGCCCTGCTGGATTGGCGGCCGCGGTCTATGGCGCATCGGAAGGTCTGCACACGGTCATCGTTGAGCGCGAAGCGCCGGGAGGCCAGGCCGGAATGAGTTCGCGCATCGAAAACTATCTCGGATTTCCGAGCGGCTTGAGCGGCGGCGACCTGGCGCGCCGCGCCGTGGTGCAGGCGCAGCGCTTCGGGGTGGAGATTCTGTCGCAGGAAGCGGTGGGTGTGCGTATCGAGGGGCCGTATCGCATCGTCAAACTGGCCGACGGAAACGAAATCTCCTGCCACGCGCTGATGGTTGCGACCGGCGTGCAATGGCGGCGGCTGGAAGCTGCGGGTGTCGACCGGTTGCAAGGCGCTGGAATTTACTACGGCGGCGGAGCGACGGAAGCGCTGTCGACCAAAGGCGAGATCGTTTACGTGGTCGGCGGAGCGAATTCCGCCGGACAGGCGGCGATGAATTTCGCGCGCTATGCTGAGAAGGTCGTGATGCTGATCCGCGGGGAGTCGCTGGCCAGCACCATGTCGCAATACCTGATCGATCAGATTGAGCAGACGCCCGAACATCCAGCTATGGGCGCATGCCAGCGTGGTGGAAGTCCACGGCGAAAACCACCTGGAAGAAATCTCGGTGCTCTGCTCGGACACCAGCAAGGTCGAACGTGTTCCAGCCAGCGCAATGTTCATCTTCATCGGAGCGCTGCCGCGCACGGAGTGGCTGTCGGGCATCGTGGAACGCGATGATCGGGGATTCGTGCTGACCGGACCTGACGTGATGAAAGATGGCAAGCCTCCGAAGGGCTGGACGCTCGAGCGCGACCCGTTTCTGCTGGAGAGCAGCGTTCCCGGAATCTTTGCGGTCGGGGATGTGCGTCACGGCTCGGTGAAGCGAGTGGCTTCCGGAGTAGGCGAAGGCTCGGTGGCAGTGCAGTTCATTCATCAATATCTGCGCAAGGTATAAATGGCAACCAAAGAAGAATTGCTGCGGGTTCCGGCGTTCGCCGATCTGCCGGAAGAACAGATCGAGTGGTTCCTGACCCACTCGGAGGAACTGCTGATCAAGCCGGGAGACGCCTACATCGAGGAAGGCGCGCCGGCAGACGCAATGTTCGTTCTTCTGGAGGGCCAGTTGCACGCGCGCGGCGACCTTGGCGGCCAGAACGTTGTGTTCACTTTCGAGCCCGGAGATGTCGGTGGCCGTCTGCCGTTTTCGCGAATGAAGATATTCACGTTCACGCGGGCGCGCGGCACGTGGAAAGCCGGGTACTGCGTTTCCCGGCGACTCAGTTTCCGGAACTGGTGCAGCACATGCCGGAGTTGGCCAGCCGTCTGGTCGGCCTGATGTCAGACCGCATCCGTGAATCCACGCGAATCGAACAGCAGCAGGAGCGTCTGGCATCACTGGGAAAGCTTTCTGCGGGATTGGCGCATGAGTTGAATAACCCGGCCTCCGCCGCACGCCGGGCCACCAGCCAGCTGCGGGACCTGTTGAAACGGATCAAGGAGGCCAGCCACCAACTCGGCGCGCGCGAACTTTCTCAGTCGCAAAAAGCCGAAGTCGAAAAGCTGGAAGCTTTCCTGATGCAGCAGAGCGGCAAGCCCCCGCTGGGCGGCTTAGCTCTAAGCAACCTGGAAGAAGAGATCGACACTGTCTTGCGCAACCACGGGAACAACGACCTGTGGCAACTGGCTGCCGATCTGGCGCGACGCAATGTCGATCCACAGACGCTTGAGCAGTTGTTCGCGACGATGGAGGGTGCAAACAGCGCGGGCGGCCCTGGTGCGCATTGCCGCCTCGCTGGAGGTGGCGTCATTCTCGACCAGATCGAGAGCAGTACTGCGCGAATTTCCGACCTGGTGCGAGCCATTAAGGAATACACCTTCATGGACCAGGCGCCCGGTGCAGAACGTGGACGTGGTGAAGAGCCTGGAGAACACGCTGACGATTCTCAATTACAAGTTGAAGCACGGCGTCACGGTAGAGCGCGACTACGGCGCGGTGCCGCTGCTGGTCAATTCGTTTGGCAGCGATTTGAACCAGGTTTGGACGAACATCATCGACAACGCCATCGACGCGATGAAGGGCAAGGGCACGCTGCGGCTCCGAACTTACAGCGAGGGCGATTTCGTGGTGGTGGAAATTGTCGACGACGGACCCGGAATTCCCGACGATATTCAGGCCCGCATCTTCGAGCCGTTTTTCACTACGAAGAAGGTCGGCGAAGGCACAGGGTTAGGACTGGATACCGTACAGCGCATCGTGAAGAAACATCAGGGAAGCATCCGGGTCGAATCGAAGCCAGGAAAAACCTGTTTCCAGATTTGGCTTCCACTGTCTCCTGCTGCGGCAGCATAAGCTCTCCCCAAAACCTCGGTCCCACTGATCAGGGGGCGGGCCTTTGAGATTGGTGTGCGGCTCCAGTTTGCTTCGCAGGCAGTCCGCGAAAGGCTTACATTCACTCACTGGTTCGAATCGGCAACTGCCGGTGATTTCGCCGTGAAGCCTACGCGGCCTTCGCGAATAAGCCGGGAAAAATCAGGACTATTGCCGGCGGCTTGCGCTGCTGGATTGATGTGCGCCTGCTCCCGCAGCGCGGAAAGTGGCAGCCCGTCGGTGACGAGCGTGTGATGCTCGTACATCATCTCGTCCATCTTGCCGTTGAGCAGAATGCGCCAATCGAAACGCGTGCGTACATCCTGCGCCTCGGCAGCGGAGACCGCGATGTTCGTAGTGCAATTGTTGGTGATTGCGTTGTACCACTCGGGGTGCGCATGCAACTGATTAGCCCGCTGCAAATAATCCAGAAATATTTTCTGCGCCAGCGCCGGGGGTAGCGTAGTGCGGAACAGGTATACCTCTTCCTCCTTACGATAGTTGGTTCGTAAGCGAATCACATCGCGCTCGTCGCTGGCAATATAGGTAAGCGCATATTGGCGGAAGAATCCGCGAATCGCGGAATAATCCTGGCCAATCTCATCGCGAGTCTCGATTGACATGGCAACATGCCCTTGGTCGCCGAAATCGAAGCTGGCAATCGGATGGGCGATCCAGGGAGAGCCCCACCAGGTGATAAAGATGTCGGCTTGCCGCAGGTTCGCCAGGTCGTAGGAACGGGTCCCCCAATGGCAGGTGTAATCGTGCTCAGTCTGGTAGTCGCAATTGCGGAAGTTATGGATGGTGATCTGATCGCCATTGATATCGGCGTAGGCGGTTTCAGCATTGTCGGGCTGCCAATCGCGATGGTTGGATGGCTTCAGGGAGAACCACCAGAGAGCGACAAAAATAAATCCGCCGACAGCAATCAGCAGCCCCAGGCCATGACGGCGAAGAAACACCATTCCAGCGAGCACCACAACGAGGTACAGCACAGCGCCAACGGCCCTCATTGACTCCACCGGCGAGTCAAAATGGATTGCGGCCGCGGCCCACACGGTCAATCCTAAGGCAATGACCGTCAGAAGAGCTAATCCGATCCTACGCAGCCATACCACTTAAGGTTCCTTTCCACAAGACGCTGCACGCTCCGTCTCGAACGCGTTTTTGGGACGTCTTAACGCCGAGGCTCTGCCTGCGAAGCGGCCTTTCTCAGCACTTCGCGCACAAGCACCACCCATAGGCAGTTGCGTTGCTTTTTCGTGCCTGTTGCGGATCTTCGTGAAAGCTACGCTCACCCGAAATGAACTGCGGGCGAACGGAAGCCGACATATCCACTGGCGATTTTCCGAACAGTCTGTTGTATTGGTCAGTGACGATCAATATACGTGCGCCCCTTTTGGATGTCTCCTGGGAAAACTACCAGGAGCGATGGGATGCAATGCTCGATCTTGAATACAAGGGACTGTCATGAAAGAAGCTAGTCAGAAGTCATCGCATCCGGGAGAACCGGGCGCGCCTAAACGGCTAAACCGGTGCACCGTGGCGGCGCTGGACGAAATCCTGGGTACGCAATTGCCTGTGCTGGACGACGGGTTTGTGCGCGTGATCGATTACATGGGAGATGACTCCTCCATCGTGCAAGCCGCCAAAGTCTCCCGCGGCACCGGCTCGAAGAAGGCAGGCGAAGATCGCGCCGTCATACGGAACCTGATGCGGCACCTGCACACTACCCCATTTGAGATGTGCGAGATCAAGCTTCACGTAAGGACGCCCATGGATGTCTGGAGGCAATGGATTCGGCATCGAACGGCGAACGTGAACGAGTACTCGACCGGGGATTCGATTGCGAATTCGGCTCAAACCACAGCCGCAAGCCAGTGGCGTTCGCACTCGTCAAAGCAGGGCGCCGGGGCTTTTCTCCCGCTGGAAGATGGGCAACTGCTTTCTGCCGGGGAGTCGCAGCTTCAGAAGACATCGCGGGCGGTGTATGAGCAACGTATTGCGGCAGGAGTTGTGAAGGAGCAGGCGAGGAAGGATCTTCCACTCTCAACGTATACGGAGGCGTATTGGAAGATTGATCTGCACAACCTGCTGCACTTCTTGCATGTACGGATGAACGACCACGCTCAAGATGAGATTCGGTCGTATGCAAAGCTGATTGGGCAGGAGATTGTTGCGAAGTGGGTGCCGCTGGCATGGGAGGCGTTTCTTGACTACCGGCGAGACGCGCTTGTCTTGTCGGCGACCGAAGCGCGGATCCTGGGCGCACTCATCGCGAATTCACTAGAGAGTGCGAAAACAATTGCCGAATCCGCGGGGTTGCTGGCTTTCGATAAGGACGGTAAAGCCCTGCGCAATTTTGAGCGGGCAGAACTCGATTCCAAGCTGCACTTGCTGGGCATTACTCCTCCCTGGGAGTAATGCCTGCACACCGACAGAACAGCGGAGCATTTTCGTTGCCAGCGCTGGCCGGCTCACGCTCCGGGCGGAGCTGTTTGGAGGCAGAGGCAGCGCGGCCGGCGTCGCACACTTCGAACCCTGGTCAGAACCAGCCTCTCCAGAGACAACAAGCGGTCCTCGAATTTCCGGCGCTGGGCCACGACGGCGAAAATCGGGGATGGTTCAGGGGGATGTGAACTCAACCTCGCTGCCGTGCCTATTTCGGTCACGGTAGCTGACTTCGTGATTTTTGGATATTTAGTACTTCCACATCCTGATTTCGTTGCCATTGTTCCCGAACGAGACTTCGTCCATAAGCTGGCGAATCAGGTGCACGCCGCGACCGTGGTCGGCTTCGAGGTTCTCGGGGTGATTGGGATGCGGGACCCGTTCCGGCACGAACCCTGGGCCAGGGTCGGCAACAACAATCAGGATACGTCCATCGGAGTATCGTTCGACGTGGCAGCGGATCTCTTTGGAAGCGTCATTCTTGCAGCCGTGGACAACCGCATTCGCCAATGCCTCCTGAACCGCCAGGAGAATCTCAAGCTGCTTGTCTTCAGGGACCTGCATTTGCTCTAGCTTCTTGGAGAGTTCATCCGTTACTGCCGCAACTGCTGTGCGGTCTCCGGGTATGCGCACGTCAAGCACTCGGGCGAATTGACCGTGTTCGTCGGCGTCACGTGACGTTGCTTCAGCTGACATCAAGCCTCTTGCAGTAGCGAATATGACGACTAGTGGAGCCGTGATTGAAAGATTCTACAGCTTGGTGGTCTGGTCCGGCTGTCCATTGAACCGGCACACCCTCACTTCCTTGCTACATAGTCCTTCAGACGGTGAATATGACGTCGTGGCGCAGTACTCAGTCTTATCGCGGATATCCGCTCCAAAGAATCTATACATAGACCCGAGACAGCATCTGTGGAAACGCGAATTAGGCTTCGGAGGAAGGCCCCCACTTCTCTACGATACCCCGCGCTCTTTTAGGCCTCCTCCTCCAACCCATTAGCTGCATTGCCCAACCGCCGTGGTGCTGTTAGTTGTTGTCTAGCCACGGCCTAAGCGCGCCCGGGATGGGTTCGCAGTTCTGGCCGACAATATTCTGGTTGATGTTAGTTGTGGCGCGGTCGATACGATGGGAGCCTCCCGTCGGAGTGCAGACTGACTCGGACTCGTGACTTGTTGGAAGATTGTTGGTCTTCCGAAAGAAAGAGGCAAGGATGGTTGTGAGTGGTGTTGCCAAGGCGAAGCAAAGATTTCGGTTGCTATTTGCCACGTCCGACGACGACGCGCTCGGCAGTATCAGTCAGGAGCTGGCGCCATCGTTTTTCGTCAGCATCGCTGCAACGCCATCCGATCTCCTCTCAAGCATTGAGCAAAGCGATCCAGAGATTATTGTCTTGGACGATACGGTCCTTCCCGAAGAGACAGACTTATTTGCCCAAATTAGTGAAGTCCGGGCCGCCTCTCCGGGAGCGCTGCTGATAGCGATCTCGCGCAGGCCGCTGCGTAAAGCGCGCCAGCGGACACTTGACGCCGGCGGCGACGAGTTTCTGCTCGCGCCCATCGATTTCGATGTGCTACGCGAATACCTGCTCGAGGCTGCTAACGAGCGAATGGACCAACTCGAAGAGGAACGGTTGCGCGACGGGATCCACAGCAAGAACTCCTTTTGCGAACTGATCGGCGGCAGTGACGAAATGCAACGTGTCTATGACGCCATTCGCCGTGTAGCTCCGGGGACCACAACGGTCATGCTGCGCGGCGAGAGCGGCACGGGGAAGGAGCTGCTGGCTCGTGCCATTGTTTCGCTTGGTCCACGTCGGGATGCGGCATTCATCAGTGTCAACTGCGCCGCTCTGCCGGAAAACCTGATGGAATCGGAGCTGTTCGGGCATGAGAAAGGTGCTTTCACTGGTGCTCACGCCAGCTGCGCGGGGCAGATTGAACTCGCGGACGGGGGGACCCTGTTCCTCGACGAAATCGGATCGCTTGGCTTGCCCTTGCAAGCCAAGCTGCTCCGCGTATTGCAAGATCGTAGGGTGCAGCGACTCGGAGCTAAGAAAGCAACGAAGATTGATTTTCGCCTTATCTGTGCGACCAACGAGAATCTGGAAGACATGGTCGCAGCCGGCCGCTTCCGTGAAGACCTTTACTACCGGATCCATGTGATTCCCGTCGATATCCCTCCGCTTCGGGAGCGAACCGGAGACATTCCGCTACTCGTGGAATATTTCCTTAAGGTCTTCTGCAGGGCGAACGAACTCCCGATGAAGCGTCTGGAACCGGACACGATGGATGTATTGGAGTCCAACGAGTGGCCGGGTAACGTTCGAGAGCTAGAGAACCTTATACACCGACTTGTCCTCATGGTTGAGGGCGAAGTTATTCGCGTGAGCGATCTGCCATCCTTGGTAATTCAACGCAGTTCGGACGCCCAGCAGAAGCTGCTTATTCCCCACCAAGGAGTGGATTTCGACCGGGAGATTCGTGACATCGAGATTGCTTATCTCCGGGCTGCACTGCAGCGCGCCGCAGGCAAGACGGCAGCCGCTGCCCTTCTGCATATTCCGGTGCAAAAGATGAAGTACCTCTGCCGCAAATACGGCCTTTGACTTTTTCTATAGTTTAAAAATTAACCCCACCGGAGTAATTTTTTAACCTCAGCCCTTATTTAGAAGAGTCTGTCCAAGGAGGTCGGATCTGATTTTTCAACACCCCTGCCGAAACACGATGAGAAATATAGACTCGCTGCCCCGGATTGGATCGCATCTACTTTGGCCCTCGAGATGCTACATCCAATGGCGTGAGCTGCCAGACATGGCCGAAAGCTCAGAAAAGGAGATGTCATGGTTCAGAGAAAGTCACTTATCAGCAACTTCAATGCCACAAAGAAAGCCGTTCTGGCTAGCAAGGCATCGGCTACAGTTACAGCTGGCAGCACAAAGGTAGCGCCATCAAAATTCGCCCCAACCAAGCTGGCACCAAGCAAGATTGCCCCGACCAAGCTGGCGCCAAGCAAGATCGCCCCGACCAAGCTGGCGACGGCCCGAAGCAAGATCGCCCCGACCAAACTTGCACCGAGCAAGATTGCGCCGACCAAGCTGGCGCCAAGCAAGATCGCACCAACCAAGCTCGCACCGAGCAAGATCGCACCCAGGACGATGTAAGCGGCCTGACTGCTACACGCAGGAGGAGGGAGCAGCTGCTTTCTCCTTCTGTGACCCCCATTACCAGACCTTCCTTGAAACAAAGCTCGCCAGCGTTTCGCCCATCATTCCCGCCAGGCTTCGACGTCTCACGAACACCTTAGCGTCTCCTGCCATCCCAATCTTCAGGCTGAACGACCGGTTCGGTACGTCAATGTCCACAAAATAGTATCGAGGTGCATGGAGGCCAATGTACTGCTCCTTCTCCATCACCCCTGAGGGTATGTCGACGGCTGCTTGTGAAATGGCGATAACGGTCCCTTCAAGAGCTGAAAACATGCCGTTCACGTGAATTCTGGCGCGGCTTCCGACTTGAATTTTCCGAAGTTCGGTTTCCGCCACATAGATCCTAGCTCGCATGGCCGAAATATCGGATACCTCGGCGACTTCAGTGCCTGCGAGAATATAGGTGTCCAAGAGGTCCCGCATCCTTGGCGTGACCACCACACCAGAGCTATCCGTCGCGAGGGTCAGCTGCGCTGCCTGATCACGCAGTAGATGCACCTGGTCGGCAAATTGGTCACGCTCGTGCTCGAGTACTGCGTAATCGGCATTACGCAGTCGCGCTTGCGTAGCCCGATCGGAAGCAGTTTCGAACTTCGACTCCGCCAGCGCCAGTTGTGAATCCAGCTGCAGGTTGCGCAGTCGCAGCAACGGAGCCCCGGCGCTTACCGGCATGCCTTCCCGCGCCAGAACCTCCACTACCGTTCCTGGCAGGTGCGCGCGTATAACCGACTTCTGAACCGGTTCCAGCACAAAACGTCCCGTCACGGTTTCGCGCCAGAGTGGCACGAAAAACAGAAGCAGCAGAGCTGCGCCGAACGCCCAGGTACGATAGGAACCAAGCCGCGATTTCGCGAGATCTTTCTTGTCCAGGTAAACGTTGTAAGTGAATCGCACCGCGCTGCGAATTCGCGAACGAAAAACCATCCACGCCAACAGCAAAGCAGGCACAAAAGCCCATTGCGGGTTGTACCTGTAAGCCACGTGATACGTGAACTGCACCACAACGAAGAGGAGCACGTAACCATATGCCGCAGAGAAAAAGGAATAAGGCGCATACAAGAGTCGTCTCTTCCACGGCGTGTAAGGTACCTCTACCGGTAGCCGAAACACAGTCTTCTTGAACCACGAAGTTGTGAACTCCGTCGAGAGTTCCTTCAGCTCCGAAATCTCCAGTAGCTCGGTCAGGATGTAGTATCCATCGAGTTTGACCAGGGGATTCAGATTGATCAGCAAGGGGGCCAATCCGGCAATCAGAATTATCTTGTAAGAAATCCCATGTATGAACCCGCCCGGCGGCAGTCCCCACCATGCGAGCGTCGCGAACCCGCATAAAATTAGCTCTGACCACAGTCCAGCAAACATGGTCATGATGCGTTGCCATTTGCTGCCGAATACCCACGCCTCGGTGGTATCGCAAAAAAAGCAGGGCGACAGATAAATCAGTAGGAAGCCCATGCGGTGCACCTCGCCTCCGGTATGCTTGCAGCAAATACCGTGGGATGTTTCATGCAAAAGGCCGGCGAAGAAGATCAGGACCCAGAACTCAACAATGTCGGCGAATCCTTTGTGGGTAAACGTGTAGTATTCGAGGCTGTCGCGCCCGATCTCGCCCCAACGATCAATCCAGATGTACGCCGTGAAGCCCAGCAGCAAAGCGTTGAATACAAGAAATCCTGGCGTAAACAACCAGCGAAGCTTCGCGTGAGCTTTGGTAAGAAACTTGTTCGGGTCCCAGGCCGAGAAGGTGATCTCGGCTAAATTTCCGAAGCGAGAACGCGTTTGAGTCCGGTGCCGGCGTTCCTCCTTTAGCTTCTCCCACAATGCAATGTTCTGTTCCTGCGGGGTTCTATACCAGAGAGGCGTATCCGCGAGTGCGGCGGCATACTCGCGAACATGGTCTGCCGTGTACAGGGTTGAGGTACGGGAGGTGTGGATGGCAGCGATCTCTTCATAAGTACGAATGCCGTCGAATAGAGATAGCAGGTCCCATTGCTCATAGGTCATGGGATAGTAGCGCCGAGTCGAAGGAATAAGGACCATGACCATGGGCACGCCGTCCTGCGTCTGCTCTTTGACAATCAGGTTAGGATCGACCTTCGGCAGCCGCTTCTGTGCCGTGGTCACCCGTGGCAGTTCAGGCAGCGCAACGTTAAGCGCCTCAGCCAGGTTCATTATGGTCCCTTCGAAGATGCGAGGGAGATGCGCGCCGTCATACCCGGGCGGAGATCGGCGGGCTTACCATCCAGTTGCGCCATTACGTCGACCGAATCACTAGCGGGATCCACAACTGGACTCACCTGCAGCACCTTGGCGCGGTATACGGTCCCGGGCGCCACCGCGGAGCTCACGTACACCGTGCTGCCCTTGCTTACAGTGTGCATCCATCGTTCCGTTACCGTGAACCGCACTCGCAGAGGAGCCAGCTCGGATATCCAGAACAAGCGATCACCAGGCGCGAGCTTCTGTCCCGTGCGAACATAGCGCCGAGCCACTACTCCAGAAAACGGCGCTTCAATGTGAGTCTTGCTGAGTTCCACCTCGGCGACACGAAGCTCGGCCCTGGCATTCTCCAAGATGCGTTCTGCTTTCTGGACTTCGTACTGCGAACCTTCGAACTTATAACGTGCGTGGTCGACTTCCGCCTGCGTGTTGATCCCGGCCTTTCCCATTTCCTGGGCGCGGTGGAAGTCGACTTCGGCTACCTTGGTTTCCGCTCTCCAGTCTTGCAGATCGGCTTCACAGCTGTGGACCTTGGCTTCAGCAGCGTCCCGCTCAGCGGTAAGCTCGGTGTCATCGAGTAGGGCTAACACCGTGCCTTGGGTAACAGGCGCGCCAACATCAACTAAGATCTTCTTGACCGCTCCTTCCCGTTCTGCTAGGACATCGACCTGATTCTCCACGATGATGGGACCGGTCGCGATATACGACCGGTCGTCCGCGCGAGCAGGTGATGTCGCATGGCTCGCGGCAGCAGGCTGAGGCGCAGCGGCTAAAATGGTCTCATCCTTGGACCCTGCGACCGGGTTACAGCCTTGGAGCATCAGCGTTGCCGCCGCTACCGTCAGCAGCCAGGCTGTGGAATCACCACCGATTTCTGCCAGTGTTTTCTTCCGCACGGAATTCCTTTCACCAACCAATCCAGTACCAAAGCTTCGAGTAAGCCCACATGAGCGGCCGCCGCAGAAATACGAACCCGATGGGGCGCCAGCCTACCGAGATCTTCCCTTCGCCCCGCATGCCGGGCCGCATCACGCCAGGTGTGTTAGGCAGAGCCACACGTGCATAGAACACTCTCTGGTCGTCGGCCATATGACTCTCTGGACTGACGACAGTCACGATGCCATGGAAGGTCTGGGTAGGATAGCCCTCCAGCTTTATAGCTGCCCGATTGCCGGCCTGCAGAAGGACAAGATCAGTTTCGTCGACCGCGATGTCGATACTGGCCGCCGAACTATCCTCCACTACAGCGAACCCGTCACCAGCTGAAAGCTTTCGTCCGGCCATATCTTCTATGTGCGGCGTGGTAACCCAGCCTGCGATCGGCGCCCGCAGATGTGTTTTTTCCAACTCCTCTTCCATGCGGTGCACTTGGCTCGCCCAGTACTGCGCCTGCACCTGCTCCATGCCTGCCTGCGCGCCATCGTTGGCGGCCAGGGCTCGGTTGGCCTCCGACATGGCCGATTGATACTTGGTCTGTGCCGCGCTTACTGCCGCTCGGTAGTCCCAGTCGTCGAGATCAGCCAAGACAGCGCCACGGTCGACGTGCTCGCCTTCACGCACATAAACGTTGCGCACCACGCCATCGACCGCCGGTTCCACCTGTGCTGTAGCCGCTGCCGCAACCATCGCTGCTCCATCGACCCGCATGGGAATTGGCACGGCCGCCAGGAAGATGACTACAGCAGCAGCCAGGCCCAGAATGGCAGCGCGCTCTGACCGAGGGAGAGCTTTGAATTTGTTCTTTTTCTGGATTAACGGTTCCAGTACCCCGATGAACGGAACTTCCTGATACAGCGAAGCATTCCGGAGCGCTACCGTCGCCTGACTGGCGATCACTTTGATCATCTCGAAATGAACTTCACTAAGAAAATCAGGGTCGCTACTTTCAAACGAAAGGACGCCCAGCCGCCCTTCTTCATCGGCGAGCGGCACCACGTAGAAACCCCGCATTCCACTCTGGGCAAAGTAGTGGCGAAACTTCTCACGCGTTTCCTCCCGGTCCGCGCTAAGCTCATCCATCTTTTGTGTAACGAAAATCTCTTCGCTCGACAGCGAAGCCCACTGCAACATGTCCCGCAACCGGCTCACCTCGGGATCGTCACGATTGATCTGTTCCACCCCGGAGATGGCTTTCAGTTGCAACTGCCCACGTTGCTCTAGAGCAATCGCGGCGCGCTCGTAAGGGACAACAGCGCCCGGCCCGTTCACCACCGCTCGCAGCACGCGTTCCAAATTCAGCGTGGAGGTAATCTCGCCGCTCACCTGCACCAGGGTTTGCAGGATTTCGACTTTGCGTTCGGCTTCCAGAAGTGACGCATTGTGCAATGCTTGCGCGGCCGACCCCGACACCTGCACCAAAGTAAACAGATCGTCGTCGTCAAACTGCAAGCCGGGGTCGTACCTCAGTACCTCCAGCACGCCTACAAGGCTCTCGCCGTCCATAAGGGCCGTCGCCATAAGCGAGCTGATGCGGTTATCTCCTGCCCTCAGGCTACGCTGTATCAACCGAGGATCGTCGCCACCCAACAGAGCCGGCTCGGCGTTATTGCCCACTTGACCCGCAATGGACGCGTCACCCACCTCACGCACACTAACCTCGTACGTGGGATCAAATCCTGCCTGCTGCACAAGCAGCAGGTCATCTTTGTCCACCATCCATAAATTTACTCCGGTGGCGTTCGTCAGCTCCCGCACCTTGGAGCAGATGATGGGCCAAAGCGCCTGCATTTCCAGGGTGGCATTGAAAACCTTTTCAATGTCATAGAGTTGGGTTAGACGCGTGATTGAGTGGAGACCGGCATTGCGTTCTGCCTCATACGCCAGAGAGCTAGATATCCCTAGAGCGGCATAATCGGCAAATGCCGCAAGACTATCCAGCACGAAAGAAGGAAGAGGCTTATCAAAATTGACTATCTCGATGCAGCCCAGCAACGTACTTTCGAAAGAGAGAGGTAAGTAAGCTAGGCTATTGACGCTGTGGCGTACATCTAAGTGGGCGTAGTTTTCTCGCGAAAAGGTGCTAGAGTCTATCTGAATAATCTGCGACTGTTCGGCTACCACTGCGAGGGTTCCCGTTTCCAATGCTAGCTCGCCACTGTCCAGTGAAACCTCACCTATGTATGCCTTGACACGCCAGGATGGCGTTTCCTGATCTTCAATCACATAAACGATAATTGCCGAATCGGGTAGGAGCTCCCATAAATGTCGGGCGATAATGCGCGCCCGCGGCACCAGTTCGCGCTCTGCCAGCAACGCGGCCACGAATTCCGTCAAAGGAACCGAAAATGCCGGACCGGTTGCCATTCAGCAGCCTCCCTGGTGTACGGAAAAATCACGCGACTAAGAGCATCGGATGCCCCCGAAGCTTGCCCGGTCTTGTACACTAAATCATATTTCGGGCGAAGACTTCGTGCGAAAAGAGAGCACGAGGAGAACACGTGGATATCGATATCAGGAAGTTTGGCGAAGTGCAAGTACTTCGGCTGCGTGGGCCCCTGACCCTAGGTCCACCCGTCGACAGTTTACGGCTGGCTCTTGATCAAATATTGAATGCGGGCGACACCAATTTGGTGCTGAACTTGGGCGAGGTTCGCTGGATTGACTCCAGTGGTATCGGCGTCGTGGTCAAAGGCTTAACTTCTGCCAAGCGATTGGGGGGCACCTTGAAGCTCGTTAACCCCTCAAAGCTCGCACAGCAGACGTTGAAAATGTGCGGCCTACTGCCACTCTTCGAAATCTACACGGAAGAGTCGGAAGCTGTAGAGTCGTTTAGCTGACCCGATGGAGAGACTTACCTCTCCTGTGTTTGCAGTTGTCGAGTGTTGCTGACATGAACCTTCCTTTAGTCGGGACACACCCATCTGCTGATTCCTAAGTGGCGATCGAAATGGATTCTCCGCGGAGCGGCCACTCTAGCCAGAAGGATCGGCCTGGTATGTTCGGTGTCATTTGGCAATGCCTGAAAAAACCTGCAGGTTATAAGATGGATGGCTCCTCAGGTGGGACTCGAATCCACGGATAGACGGATCTCGAACAACATGCCCGTTCAGCGGATGACGAGTCAGACCGCAAAGAGTGGGGGCAATTCAACGAACGGAGCGCGAATCGAGCGCACATTTCGATTGATCTCTCCTTAGGTTCATCTGCGGCTCGCGGAACGAGTAGCAGAGTCGTTCGACCGGGCGGAGTCGATGACCTTCGCCACCTACGATCACGTCGAGCGCGCCGAGAGGGTCGAATTGCCTGGCGGTCGCGGATGGTCCTCGCGCTGCCCGTCGGAGCTCCAGCAGGGAGCTCATAAATCACCACTGCGTGGCCGCAATGATTCCCGCCTCGCGCTGGCCCCGCTCGACGTCGCCTCGTTCTGAATTTTTTAGAAAGGTATACTGCTCGCGATGCCGACATCGATAATGAAAGATCCCGTCACATGGCTCTATCCCCCGATCGAGCCGTACAACACCGGTCGTCTCCAGGTTTCACCCGTCCACGAGATTTACTTCGAGGAAAGCGGGAACCCCTTTGGCAAGCCTGTGATATTTCTCCATGGCGGTCCTGGCGGCGGCTCTGAGCCCAAACAGCGGCGTTTCTTTCATCCGGAGAAGTACCGTATCGTCAACTTCGATCAGCGTGGCTGCGGCAAGAGCACGCCCTATGCGTCCCTTGAGGACAACACCACTTGGGATCTCGTGGCCGACATCGAGAAAATCCGGGAGCACCTTGGCATTGATCGCTGGCAGGTGTTCGGCGGATCCTGGGGCTCGACGCTTGCCCTCGCCTACGCCGAGACGTATCCGGATCACGTTTCCGAACTTGTCCTGCGCGGCATCTTCCTTCTCCGTAAGCAGGAGATCGATTGGTTTTACCAGCGCGGCGCATCGATCCTCTATCCGGACGCTTGGGAGCCGTACCTCGCGCACATTCCCGCGGCGGAGCGCGGCGATCTGCTCGCGGCCTACCACCGTCGCCTGACCAGCGATGATCTGGCCGTGCGACTCGCCGCCGCGAAGATCTGGAGTGGATGGGAGGGTGCAACGTCGAAGCTCCTGCCCGACCCTGACTTCACCAGCCACTACGAAGAGGACGAGTTCGCGCTCGCCTTCGCGCGCATTGAGGTCCATTATTTCGCGAATAGGGGGTTCCTCGAGACCGACGACCAGTTGCTGCGCAATGCCTCGCGCATCCGCGACATTCCCGGAGTGATCGTGCAGGGCCGTTACGACGTAGTCTGCCCCATGGAAAGCGCCTGGGCACTGCATCGTGCGTGGCCCGAAGCCGATCTCATCATTACTCCCGATAGCGGCCATAGCGCCTTCGAGTGGCCGAACAGTCGGGGCTTGGTTGCAGCGACCGACAAGTTCGCTGGGTAGGGCTGGCGCAGTTTTTCGGGATGTTCGCCGTCGTCGCAATTGTTACTACCTGAAGGAGCTTGTAAAAAGGGGTTTGCGCAGGGGGGACGAATCGGCATTGGAAACCGTCCTCTCAGGTGCTGGAAGGATCCGAACCGCCCCAGGGCGGAGAATAGCCCGTGACCAAACAAGAACTTGTACACCAAGACTGTACGTCCGTCACTTGTTCTGCTCGGCGCGATAAAACTGGCGACCGGTTGGTTCGATACCGGCAAGACTGTGGATGGGACTCCTTATTTCGTTCCCCAATCGATCAGTTTCGCTGCGATGGAGCAGAACCGATTTGAGCAGTCCGTACGACAAAGCCCGCTGCCGTCATCCCCACGAAAATCGGTGTCGGGGGTATCGGGCTCCGAACTTGAGGCAAGGGTAAATGAACTTCTGGAGGGTTATTTGTTCATTTGTTCTGAACCTATTTCGGTTGCTCTGTATAAATCGGCACCGATATTTTGGCCGTTTCGTTTGGCCTACCATGCACCGTGATTGGCGCGGATTTTGCGACAGGCACTTGCTCCACGATCCACTCCTTTTCGAAGACTTACCGGCGGCGATAGTGAATGTGCCTTTAGGCTCGATATCTGGCGCTTCGATCATGCAGGGGAGAGACCCGGCATTGAAGATCCTGTCTTTTATTCTCCATGGACTTCTGAACTGCTGGCTGTCAGCAAACGTAACACTGCTTTTTCGCCCATTCAAGAACCACCCCTCACTATTGCTCGTGTTGCTCTGTACGCTCGCGTTTCCACTCTCAACGGCCAAGATCCCGAGATGCAACTTTCGGAACTTCGGGAATACGCTTCGCGCCGGGGTTGGATTATCACTAGCGAATACGTCGATCAGGGTGTATCCGGTTCGAAGGAATTACGTCCTCAACTGAACCAGCTTATGGCTGACGCTCATCGGCGGACGTTTGACGCCGTGCTGGTATGGAAAATCGACCGCTTCGGCCGTTCGCTGAAGCACTTGGTTAACGCCCTCGCCGACCTCTGCGCCTACGGAGTCGCCTTTATCAGCTTCCGCGATAACCTCGATCTCAGCACACCATCTGGACGCCTAATGTTTCAGATCGTTGGCGCCATGGCCGAGTTCGAGCGGTCCCTGATTCAGGAGCGGGTCAAGGCCGGGCTGCGCAATGCGCGCGCGAAGGGGAAGAAGTTCGGAAGGCCCCGAGTTGAGATTGACGCAGCCCGCGTGGCGGCGTTGCCGGAGGGAAGGGCTTTCGTGGTCTCAGGTGTGGCGAACGCTTCAGGTGAGCAAGGGCAGCGCCCAGCGATCGGTCGCCCGGGTCGGCAGGAACGAAAGCAGAAACTGACTTGATTGGGTAAGAGTTGCCGACGATCCGGGAGTAATTCGCTTCGGTTTCCCAAAACGCGGCTTCCCGCCGTGGTCCTAGCCAGTCGCCTCAGTGCTCCGGCGATCTCGACGCCGGTCGGCTCCGCTCCTACGACGACAAAGATCAAGGAAAGACGGGGCTACTTCGGCATGAACTGCTGTATCAGGCCCGCATCCTTGATCTCCCAGTCATTGGCCAGCAAGTACGCTTTGCGCAAAATCATCTCCGTGCGATAGTCCAGCTCGATGGGCAGGTCCGCAAGTTCCAGAGGCACTGCAGTCAGAACTTTCTGCGGAATCTTCAACCAGCGGAGCCCGAAGCCGGCGAGCAGTGTCACCAAACCCCATACTAGCGAGATGCGATAGCGACCCAATTGTCCTCGCACATCCAGATGCAACGGCTCAAGCCGACATCGGTCGGCGATGGGCGTTCGCGGCAGCACTCGCGCTAGAATGTCGGCGCGCAGCGACACCGCCGCTGAAAGTTCCGGCATCGTCATCCGATCGCCTAGCGCACCGATACCGCGGTCACCTTCGTCGCGCCAGTTCTCGTCCTCGCCGATGGCGCACACACTAGTGAACAGGTCCACGTCGCGCATCACTTCCGAGTACAGCAGCGCTGGAACCTCGTCCACGGCGACCTCGCGACGATCGCGATAGAAGCGCACCTGATCCGACTCGACGAACAGGTTGATCCCGAACCCGGATTGCTCCCCCAAACCTGAGTCGCGCAGCGCACTATCGCGGTCGGGGGGCAGGTCTACGTGCAACTCCGCCTGCATGTTCCAGTGCGGCAGCTTTCTGGTAGGCACGTTGTGACCGTCGAAGCTAATCCCCATGAGCCGGTACTCCCATCCGCGAACGCGGCACAGGCTGGCTAGCTGATGCTGCCGCAAATAAATTCCGGCAAAGCGATTGGAGTACATGCGCGTCAGGCGCTCTTCGTCCGTGACCTGGTAGAACTCGCGGAATGCCTGGCGGAACGGCTGCCGGATGCCCGCCGAAAAAATGCGCTCGCGCCAGCGCTGCAGTTCCGCAGTGTCCGAGGTGAGGGGATGCCACAATCGGACCTTTATCGCGTCTTCTTCGCAAGGGTCGGATGGTGTATCTTCGCAGCCGCCCTCTTTTCCTGCGAAACTCAGCGGATTTCCAGCTTCGTCGCATACTTGCCCGTTGCACCACATACCGGAGCGCTGCCAGCCTTTGCCGTCGCTGAAAACCCAGATCAGCCGCCTTCCTAGAAAACCGAGCAGCGAATGCTCGACATAGTATTGTTGCCAGTGTTGCAGCGGAATCAACCGCGGCGCCACGAAGGAAGACTCCAGCCGCACCCGCTGGGCCGCACAAGCCTCTTCCAACTCCTTTGCTAGCAAACCGACGCCGCGAACCTCCCTGGCAAGTGCCTTCTTAACGTACTGGGGAGCGGACTTCACCAGCTTGCCGTCTGCGTTCCGCCAAATCACGGCGACTCTGCCGTCTATCGCCAGCCGCAACTCCGCAACGGCAATCTCCCAGTGCGATCTCTTTGTTCCCCTGCTCGTCGAGTCCGTAGCTCTCAACCGACAAGTCTTCCAACTCTCCGGTGCTCATGCCGCTGCGTGCGGCCGCCTGTTGCAGAGATTTGTCGATCAGCTTAAGTGCAACGGCGTACCTCACCTTGGCGTGCAGGCGTGTCAATTGCGCGACTGCCTCGGAGCACTCCATTGCGCCCAATGCCTGCACCCCGGCAAAGCCCACCTTTTGCGAAACAGCACCGAGCATGGGAATTTTGCGGAGGCAAGCCAGAGTGAACTCGGCGATAGCCTGTGCCACCTCGCGCTCCGTACTTGTCCCCAGACACCAGATGACACCCTTCTGATAAGCCGAATCCTCGATGGGAGAAGTCGCCTCGCGCGGCTGGCCGGGCGTGGGACCCAGCGCCAGCCAGCGCAGCATCGCCGATGTGGCTTTGTCTTCGCCGAGCGCCACCATGATCTGCCGCGCACGCTTATTCCACTTCGCGCCAGGCACAGTCTGTTCGATCGACCGGCAGTGCTCCAGCAGGGACTCCCATCCGGCGCGCGCCAGTTCGTCGTCTTCCTTTTCCTTTACTTCGTCGAAAACGATCTGCGACCATGGCCCACGACCAGGATCCAGCTGCTTTTCTCCCTCAACCCACATCAACTCGACGATCAGCTTGCGCACCGCTTCCAGATGTGGCTCGACCTTGCCGGTGGCGGTGGGGCCGTAATGCGGCAGCATCTTGCGAAGCTCAGCGCGAATCTCGTCCGTCATCTCTGCGCCCGTCAGCAGCGTCAGAAACTGGCGCAGTGGAAAGCCGAACAGCATCCAGCTCAAGCCACTGCCGTAGCTGCACAGCAATTGCAGCACTAGATCCGGCGGAAGAGGCTTTGGCGCTGTCACCATAGCAACATGAACGGCCTCGCCCATGGTGGAGCTCATCTTGGAGTCGTCGCGGCGATCGGTGGCGGTGCGCCACTCTTTGTAATTGCGCAAGAAAGCCAGCAAAACCTCTGGCGGCGCATTGCGCGTCGCTTGCAAACCAGGGTTCATAGCCTGCCAAGCGGCGGTTTCGCGCCGCGCCTGCTCGATCGAGCGAAACGCGATCGGACGATTTGCGCTAGTCGTGCAAATCAGCTCATAAATGGAAAATGCCTGCTGCTCTGCTTCTGTCATGGTGGTCGCTCTCTTAGCCCCTGGGATATGTGCTCCGGGCAAGCCTGCCATATCCAGTACGACCTGAATGCCACAATTTTGTGACAGGTCTTGTCGCGTGACACAGGGTACGCCCTTCTCTGCCAGCTCCCACAGATGTCCGCAATCTTCGTTTTCCTGCCCCAGAGTACCAGTCAACTCTGAGCCCCCTCGTACCGGCTCCAGAGTTACGTCCTATTTGCCGACAAACGTCCAAAACCTATGAGCCGGCACACGCTGCCAACAAATCCGGCGCCTCCTTCTGGACGTTAGGAAGTCGAGCGCGCGAACGTCGTTATCGAGGTGGCGAGCGGCTCTCGATGGCGGGGTGGTCGCAAATTTCGAGTGCGATAGCACCTTGATGTGACTCGATCCCCTAACCTCTACGCCCAACCCTGCATCTTCGTGTATCAGAAAAGATTCTTATCTGATTTCGGCTGTCGATGGCTGAATCCTGCTACAATCCCGCAGATTCGCCTGAAGGAGAGTCGGCGTGAAACATCCATCGCTTAGATCGATTCTCCTCGGGTTTATCCCTTTCGTTGCCACCTGCTTTTCGGTTGCTCTGTGGGACCGGATATATCCGATCGTCTTCGGCCTGCCCTTTAATTTCTTCTGGCTGATTCTGTGGCTTCTGCTTACACCTCTCTGCATGTGGGGAGCATACCGGCTCGAAGTACCCCGCGCCTCCGACAACGGCCGAGAGCAAGGCGGTACCCGTTGAACTCCGGAATTGTGGCATTGGCAATAATCTCCGTCATTGTGGCAGTGGGCTCGATGGTCGGCTTCCTTGCGCGTTTTCATCACAAGATGGATCTCGAACAATGGACCGTCGGAGGCAGGGGATTTGGCCTGGTGCTGGTTTGGCTGTTAATGGCTGGCGAGATTTTTACCACGTTCACCTTTCTCGGGGCCAGCGGCTGGGCATATTCGAGGGGTGGTCCGGTTTTATATATTCTCGGATACTCACCCCTAATCTATGTAGTTTCGTTCTATATCCTTCCGCCAATCTGGGAGGCGGGGCGAAAATACGGGCTCCAAACGCAAGCCGATTTTTTCCAGGTGCGATACGGAAGTACGTACTTAGGAGCCTTCGTCGCCTTAGTGGGAGTCCTATGCCTCATCCCGTATTTGCAGATTCAACTCACTGGTTTGGGTCTTATCGTGGAAGTTGCGAGCTTTGGCGCGATTCATCGCACGCCGGCGATGATTGTCGGCTGCGTTCTGGTCGCGGCATTCGTACTTGTGAGCGGCGTGCGAGGCGTGGCGTGGGTCAGCATCGTTAAGGATTTCCTGCTGTTACTCGCCGCCATATTTGTTGGAATCGCGGTGCCCCGTATTTATTTTGGCGGAATTACTCCCATGTTCGCCGCCTTGGTGCATGCGAAACCCGCTCACCTCGTAATGCCGGGAGCTACGAAGGACCTTGGACACGCTTGGTACATCTCAACTGTTCTGCTGATTTCGCTTACCTTCTACATGTGGCCGCAATATTTCGCAGCTACCTATACCGCCCGCAGCAGCAAAGTCTTACGGCGGAATGCAGTCATCATGCCTCTTTACGCCATCGCCATGCCGTTGATGTTCGTCGTGGGATTCAGTGCTCTCCTAGTTCTGCCTGGCCTGAGCAACGGCGACCTTTCCTTGCTGATGATCGTGAGAAAAACTTTCCCAGCCTGGTTCCTGGGTATTGTCGGCGGCGCCGGCGCGCTTACCGCCATGGTGCCGGCAGCCATTCAACTCCTTACCGGGGCCACGTTGTACGCCAAGAACTTGTTCCGGCCCATACTGGCTCCGGGAATGACAGATCAACAGGTGGCGAAACTCGCCAAAACCATGGTCCTGATACTCACGGTTGGCGCCCTGGTCTTTGCTGTCTACACCTCGCCGAGTCTCGTATCTCTTTTGCTCCTGGGTTCCGCTGGGGTCGCACAACTGTTTCCCGGCGTCGTACTCGGCCTCTACTCGAAACGAGTGACAAGCTCCGGGGTTTGTGCAGGAATGGTCACCGGTATCGCGACTGCCGTGTTCCTGATGCTCAGCGGGCGCAATCCGTACATGGGTTTGAATGCCGGTTTCATCGCGCTGTGTTTCAACTTTGCCGTGACCGCGTTGGTGAGCCTGCTTACCACGGTACGCGTCGCCGGATTCGACGAAACACTTCCTCCACTCGCTGCTTCACCCGCAGGGGACGGGGCGACAATCTCATAATTATCCTTCCGCATGTGGGTCTTGCACCCTGGTACAAGTTACCGGGCAACGCCAGTGCAGCTCGTCTTGCAGTGTGCGGACTCTAAGTCTGTGTTCCAGCGGGCGTACATAGATCGCATTCCGGGTACATGACGAGCAAACAGCAGGTTATAGTTCGTGCGTCGGATTAGTTCAAACGCCCATGGGTCCCGGAATCCACTCGGTCGTAATTGTTTGAATGCTCAGTCCAGGAGGAGCGCGAGGTGTTACAAAAAGCTGAACTCAGCATCACGCTGATTCAGAGAACACCTCGGAGGCTCCTCAGAGACTGTGTACTTCATCGGACTCGATGTATACAAGAAGACGATCAGCTATTGCGTGAAGGACGCGGCTGGTTGTGTGTATCAAGAAGGCAAGATCGGATCGACCCGCTGGGAGCTGGATGAGTGGATTCGAACGATGCCTCAACCCCGGACCATCGCCCTGGGCGGCGTAGTGTCCTCTAACAACGCCCCGACTACCGAATGTGCGAGTCGGAGAGGCTAAACAATCTGCGGGAATGAATGAAAGGATCTGAATTTCCCTTTGGAGTCATTCCTGCCTTAAATGCAAGTGGTTATTCAGAGGTTCCCTAAGTCTAACCGGCCCTGGAAGCCCTTCAAGAACCCACTATTCTTATGCAACCTTGCCATGAACTTTGGCTTCGGGATTCTTGTCGCCGCTAACCGTAACCTTTATCTGTTTGGGCTTGGCCTCAGCCTTCTTGGCGAGGTTGATCCTCAAGACGCCCATCTCGTAATGGGCGCTTACCTGTCCCGGATCCACGGAGTTGGGCAGCGTAAACGAGCGGGTGAAGCTACCGTACTGCCGCTCGACGCGAAGGTAGTTTTCTTCCTTTTCTTCCTTCTCGAACTTGCGCTCGCCGTGGACCACCAGAGTGTTGTTCTCGATACGGACGTCAATGTCTTTTTCCTCAACGCCCGGGACTTCAATTTTCAAGATGAAGTAGTGTTCGTCTTCGTAGACGTCCACTGGAGGTGCGAAGCCAGTGGTTGTCAATGTCTCCTCTGGGCCTTCAGGGTTGAGCGATTCACGCAAAAGACGGTTTATGCGGTCCTGTAGGGTGGTAGTGAGACGGAAAGGATCCCAACGGGTTAGTACTGTCATGACGCAGCTCCTCCACCGTAATCTAAGAGAAAACGCTTCAGATGGGCTGACTTAGTTCAGGGGACCTGAAAGAGTAAGAAGAGGTAGCTTGCTCATCTATAAGCCTAGGCCTGTGCCGTCCCATTGTCAAGACGCGGCATGCCTGAAAGTATCTTAGTGGGCCCGGAAAAAGAGCAGATCATACGTACAGAAGCGGAAGAATTCCCGAAACCTGAGCCAATTGTGAAATAGGTAAAGCAGAAAATGCGCAGTTCGTCTTTAAAAGTGGCAACGCTGCAACATAAGATCGGCCTCTCTAGCCGGGCTGATCGCCAAGTCATCGATTTGGGGGATGCATGATGTTTTGATGACCCATGACCATGCCGCGGATAGCATCTCACCCGCCTGGATTCTCGCACATGGGCACGCGCAGGTGCTCGGCCGTCTGGTGCGTAGTCGTTATCACTCCGTCCGGTGATTAGCATCACCGCATTTTCAAGTCCACAGGTGTCTCATAGAAAGTGGGAGTGTGTCTCTTTGCGCAGCCAACCTGGAGGGCGCTATGGATTCTCAAGCAAAACTCTCCCGTACGTCTATCAACAGAATCCTGTTGGCAACCGACTTCTCTCCTGAATCGCAAAACGCCCTGCAATATGCCGTTTCCCTCGCCAGGCGTAGCAACTCCACACTTTTCCTCAGCCACGTCCTCCCCACAGAACGGTCTGCGGCTCTAGGTGAGATGTGGCCTGTTCTGACCGACATTGCACGACACAACGCAGAAAAAAGCATGGCGAAGCTGCAAAACACGGACGACCTTAAATTCCTACCTCACGAAGTGATCATCCGGTCGGGAGACACCTGGGACGTAATCTCACGCGTGGTATCGGACAAGAACGTGGATCTGATTGTGCTAGGCACCCATGGACATAGGGGGATCACAAAGCTGTTCCTAGGATCGACGGCCGAAAGAGTGATCAGGCATGCCAATTGTCCAGTCCTTACCGTCGGACCCCACGTTCCATCACTGTGCCTGCATCGATTTGGACATATTCTATGCGCCAGTGATTTCTGTTCCGGATCCAGACGAGCGCTGAACTTCGCGGTATCGCTAGCGGCAAACGACCGCTCCAGATTAGTCCTACTTCACGTCGTCGAGAGCGATCCGGGATCGCCGTCAGAGCTGCTGGAATGGAAGCGGCTGGATCGCGAGAAATTGAGGCAGATGGTGCCGCCCGAGGCTGACTTGGCTTGCGAGCCTGAGATCGAGGTCGAGATTGGGATTGCCGAAGCGGAAATCCTCCGGTTGGCGGACAGCAGGAAAACAGATCTGATCGTAATGGGGTGCCACTTCGGCGGCCCCGCTTCTACGCACCTGCCCTGGACGACTCTGCATCACGTTTTGCAGCACGCGAGTTGCCCGGTCCTCACGATCCGCGGCGAACGACTCGAGTTGAATGGAATTGATGATAGCCACAGCCCTGGTTCGGTGAGTAGATCGTAAGGCTGTCTTGGATCGAAGAGGGCATCATGCAGCTTCGGCTCAATACGGATGAGTTGAATTTGCTAGCGGACACGTTACTTGAGCGGGTGGGCACCACGTCAGCTCGAAAGCGTTTGTCTGCGAACGTTCAGGGTAACGCGGATAGGGAACAAGACGAGCACTCCTATGACGATCTACTGGATAAAGTCTTGATGGGAGATTTGAGGCTCGACACGGACGAGCTAGAACAAGTGGCCGATCTCCTCGGGGATCGACAATTCTACCTCCGCCACGAAATAGCTCGACTGCCGAACTCCGCACTACTGCTTAATCTGAACCAGAAGCTGAAGCTTGTGGAGCGCATATTGGAACGGGTCAATGAAGCGCGAGCCATGCTTTGATCGGCTCCCGTGACCAGGCTTGTTAGGCGAGAGTAGGTTCATCGGCGGCGAAGCCGGCATCTGGCTGGGGTCGTAGTACAGATCGACAACGTGACAAATGAGAGGAGTGCGAAATGAAAAAGGAAGAAGGAAAGAAACCAGCGAGATCGGCCCTTCTCGCGCCGGAAAACCTTGAAGACCGGATTCGCGCCCGTGCTTACGAACTGTACGAGGAGCGAGGCAAGGAAGATGGTTACGATCTGGATGATTGGCTTCGGGCTGAGGCAGAGGTCACGTGGAGTAAACGCCGGAGCTTTGTGGCGTAATTTGGTGAACGACGAATCACAAAATCCCACGATTGGAGAACAGGAGGGTGCTTCTTAGTTTGCATGGAAAAGTGCCAATAAGGCCCCGATTTTACCTCCTAGTTCTCCGAGTTGATTGGCTTGCTAGGCGGACTTAGCCCAGCTGCCTCGTTTGAGCTGAAGGCCCTGCGATAAGTGGACAGCAGTAACCCGACCGGATTCGCTCCTGGTTTCCAAATTCGTAGGTGCAGCCGCGAGCCCGATCCGTTCAGATTGCGCCACATCAACCTCCTGGCCGAGTGAAGGGCAAAGTCATGACGCACGCATCGAATCCAAGCTTGGGCAACATGTTCAAGATTGTCCTGATGGTACTGGGCTCCCTTTTGCTGATCGGTTTGGTTGTCACGATAGTCGACATTTTCCCGACACCGATGTTTGGGGTGCTTGCACTTGCAGCAATCGGCATCGCCCTGCTGCCCCTGTTTTTCCGCAAGAGGAGGTGATTCCGCCAGAGCACCAGTAGCCTTTGTTCATTTTGCTTCGGGCCAAGCGTCTTGGAGGCTACGTTCATGGCCACCAAATGGCTGCCTCTTAGTTCCCTTTTCTCCTGTATCTTCCGAGTCGTAACGGCGCCGCTGGCGATAGGGGCAGTGTTTGTGCTGATGGTGTTTGTGCTGATGGTGTTTCGGCCACCGGTCATCGCTTCTCAGTGCGATAGAGATCACTGACCAGCGTCGACGGGACTTCGTCCTGGTCGATAGGTTCGGACTCGGTCGTGACCCGGGAATAATTCTCTGGATAGGCGAAATGCCCTTCCAGGTCGAACTCGTCTTATTTAGTTAGGCCAGTCCACGAAAAGCGGCAGGGGAGGACGTGATCGCATGGTAGCTCGAAAAAGCCGACACCCACTCCAGGACACCGGCCGCTGAGGAAGCGCACAATTTCAATGGCAGGGTAACCTCGAGGACGACGGCGTTGCCTTCGCGTTCGACGCCGTGCCGTAGAGATTGCTGTTTGCGACTGGAGAGAGTTAGCTGTTCTGCCAAGGGCAGATTTCGTTACCGTCCGGATCCCTGAAATAGGAGAGCAAGCCTCCTGGTTCCGTCTTGATCGGCGTTGGGGCCACACCCCTAACTTGCAATGTCTCGACAGCTTGTTGGATGTCGGCGACACCGAGGCTCAAGCGGGCGTTGCCGGTCCCGGACAGCACATTCGCCGGCGCGTTAGGCACTAGCTCGAAGAGCACCCCGTCGATGTCAAAGCGAGCGACGTAGTCGCGCGAGGTCGGGCGAAGTCCGAGGGTGTCGCGATAAAAGGCAATGGCCCTCTCCATGTCGGTCACGTGGTAGTACACGGCATCAAATCTAAGTTTGAGTTCAGAACTTGGCATCGCAGAAGCCTCCCATGTGCTCGTTGTCGCTGACGTACGGTTCAGCGGTATTGATAACGACAATCCGTCCGCTTCTGCTGAACCACAATCCACTTTTCACGATCCGCCAAGATACCAATCCGCTCTTGTCAACGGCAGATTTGCATTCCCGTGGTCCGGCTTGCTGAGGACCACTTGATAGACGCTCACCCTTCCGGTGTCGAAGGCGCGTGCGCAGCCCACCAGATAAATTCGCCAAATGCGGCAGATGATTTCATTGCTGATATGCCTTGCAGCGTCGTAGTGCGATTCGAGCCGTCGCGCCCAATGACGCAAGGTGCGAGCGTAGTGTTCGCGCAGGCACTCGACATCGCGCACCTCGAATCCGCAGGCCTCGGCAGCGTGCAGGGTGGTGGCGAGCGGAACCAGCTCGTTGTCCGGAAAAACGTACTTGTCGATAAAGGACGCGCCCTTGCGCCTGGGGGTGCCGGAAGCCGATATCCCGTGGTTGAGAAACACGCCGCCCGGTTTCAGGAGGCTCCATGCCCGCCGGAAATATTCGGGCAATCGCGACTCGCCCACGTGTTCGAACATTCCCACGCTGACAATCTTGTCGTAGGAAGGCGCTGGCTCAAGGTCACGATAGTCGCAAATTTGCACCTCGCAGCGATCGCCCAATCCCGATTCCTCAATGCGCGTCCGTGCTAGCGCAGCCTGCGCTTCGCTAAGCGTTATGCCGCGTGCGTGTACGCGGAATTTCCGTGCAGCGTACAGGACAAGGCCGCCCCAGCCGCATCCCACGTCGAGCAGGCGCTCACCCGTCCTTAGCCGCAGCTTGCGGCAGACGTAGTCAAGCTTCTGCTCTTGCGCCGTGTCAATATCTTCGTCGCCCGATTCAAAATAGGCACACGAATACACCATCCGGCGGTCAAGCCACAGCGAGTAGAAATCATTTGACTGATTATAGTGATAAGTGACGGCCCGGCGGTCGCGTTGCCGGGAGTGCACAGCGCCCTCGAGGTGCGGCACCGCATCTTCGTGCACCTGGTGGCCGTTAGCGGGAAGCTTCAGGAGCAGGGCGGCGAGGTGTAGCTTCCTGGTAAGGTCCACTTCCTGAGCAATCAGGTATTCGCCAAACTCAAATGCCGCCTCCAAGTCTCCGTCGACGTCAAAGTCGCTGTAGATGTAGGCTTCGCCGAGCGTTTTTTCGCTGGCGCCCAACAGCATGGAACGCAACGCGCCGGGGTGCTTCAGCACGAACGTGAACCGGGGGTGCTTCGCATCCCCCCAGATGGAGCCATCCCACAGCCGTATTGCGAAATCGCGCCGCGGATACCGGGCGGTTACGTCCTCAAGC
This sequence comes from uncultured Acidobacteriaceae bacterium, assembly GCA_963698845.1. Classification (GTDB taxonomy): domain Bacteria; phylum Acidobacteriota; class Terriglobia; order Terriglobales; family Acidobacteriaceae; genus Bog-257. The sequence goes on along the minus strand of CAVOSH010000001.1, from coordinate 13,051 downwards.
AGTTGATGCGTGACCTCGGTCGAGCGGTCGTGGATACCTGCCGTGACGTTGGACATGACGTTGCACCCGGAATTTGCGTTTTAGCTCCCACGGGAAAAAGACAGGCAAATCCTTTCCGGGCTGCAATACACATTCTCATTCTTGGGGTAGGTGATTGTCAGTGACCTCTGCCCCCGCAGGGAGTGATAAACGTGCCCACCCAGAGGGGGCCTCTGAGAGGTTCTGTGCAACCTCTGCCGGCTCTCCGCTCAATTGCTCAACACGCCCCGTGATTTCCGAAAGCCGCAGCGGACGATGGCTCAGAACTACAACGCGCTTATCGCCGTAGGGCCAGCTCGGTTGTTTAAGAACTATCTCAAAGGTGTTGCGCCCGATCAGAATCGTATCGACACTGGCAATGAACTCTTCGTATCCGTGCGGTTCGCCGCCGCCGGGCGGCAAAAAATCGTACTGCCCGTTCCGGCGCGCAATTAAGCCGTCGAGACTGGTTCCGACGAATACTGACATTTTCAAATGGCCTTCCATGAGAAGGCCGGTCGGAGTCAAACAGGGTCTTCGCACCCCTATTCTTAGGCGAGGTTTCCCTCCGACCGAGTTTTACTGTCTCCACCCTTGCATCCGCACCCTTGGTGAGCGATCTTCGCTCGGTGCAATTTGGGTATTTTCGTTTCAGCCGGTGCTGCCACCTGGGCAAAGTCCAGCATCGTTTGCTATTCAGTTCTTCTCGCCAGCAGCGGGCAGTAGTTGTGCAATCGTTTGATCAAGCACTCTGATCGTTTCGCGTGACAGATCGAAATTGGTGCAGGCGATTATCTGCTTTGTATTTTCAGCAAGCCTCTGCTGGAGGTCGCCGCCTACAACCTGAATAAGGGCTTCCTCCAGCGCTATCACATGCGCGCGTACCAGCAAGAGATTTCTCTCCTGCTCAATGAGCAACTGCAAGAGACCTACAAGCTGCATATCGCTTAATGGCATAAGGATACCTTCCTATATCCCCACCGCCGAGGAGGATCTCTGGCAAACAAAAGAAATTATCAACTTGCAATTGGCATTTGTCAGTGACTTTTGACGGAGCTCGCAGTCGCACTGCCATACCGACAAGCAGAATCTCTTGCACGTTCTGCCCTACACGGTTTTCGGGCGGAACCTGGGTGCGCTCTCCCCATAGTCGTTCGAGCCGGTGGCCGCCGCGCAGATCGGTGATTCGGGATTTGAGATCAGCCTTTGGATCTTCTGCTGCGACAGTTCGCGCCCGAGCCAACTGACATATCGAAGCTCTGCGTTACTCCAGTGAGCCGACCACTCGGGAGCACCTAGAAGATCGCTGCACGATTCGCCTCACAGGCAGGTGTGACTGGGGTCACGGCTTGGAGAGATGGAACGTGGCATAAGCGTTGCATCATGAATGTGGGTGAGCAAAGCCTAATACTGAAAGCGTCCGATGATCTGAAGGGCAGTCTTGTCGAAATAGGGAAGAAGGGGCACTTCCCTGTGACAAGCACCTTGTTTCGTGAGGACGGCGATAACGCCGGTGTCTTCCTGGTGGTCAACGGCAAAGTGTCTTTAAGTATGACGAGGATGCCCGGACTGGATCGGCTCTTTGGGAGCGGGTCGCTGCTGGGCTTACCTTCCAGCTTTACCGGACGTCCCTACAGCCTGAGCGCGATAGCGGTTACCGAAGCAGATGTGGTGCACGTTGCGCAAGGAGACTTTCTCAATCTGATGCGCGAGCGGCCGAACCTGTGCGGCGAAGCTATAGAGATGCTGGGCTGGGAGATGACCTTCATCAAGTCGGCACTGGCAGAGCGTCTGAGGCAGACCGCGTCCGCGCGAACCTCTGGCGGTGACCTAGCGGTATTGTAGAAAGGCGCTTTCGGACAGCTCCCACCACGAACCTAGGACGAGATAGCGGGGGAATATGGTCTACCTAAAGAGCCTTGTCGCTGGAACAGTGGCCATAGCCATCGCTGCTACGATATCACCAATCGTAATGGGCTTCTATTTCTTCGTTGTTTATAGGCCAGGGCCAGATGAGGCGATTGGCTGGGACCCGACCTCATTTGTGAAACAGCCTTTGATTTGGGCTATAACCGCGCTGATTTTTTTGGCCGCATTTGTCTGGGAGTTTCGACGGTCACATCCAAAGTAACCCACGAATGGCGCGTGTAGGTGCAAGGGGCAGCCGCGGAAGATGAACGCCCCGCTGACGCCCCCTCGTGGTCAAGAGGGTAGGCTCCAACAGGTCTCCTCACGTCGGCCGCCGGCACGCCATGGTGTCAGCAATTTTGTCACACGGTCTAGGGCACCCAGGAGGAATCGAATGAACAGAAGGAATCGAATGAAACGGATGTTGCCAGTGCTGCTGCTTCTCGCGGTTGGAGTCCCTCTCGGATGCCTCGCGGATGCTAGTGACTCCGCGGCTCTTTTTAAGTCCAAATGCGCCATGTGTCACGGGGCCGACGGCACCGGGAACACAGCGATGGGACAAAAGCTCGGGATCAAGAGCTACAAATCACCTGAAATTCAGAAGGAGTCGGATGCCGAGCTGAAGACCTCTATCACCAACGGCAAAAACAAAATGCCAGCATACAAGAGCCTCACGCCGGAACAGGTGGACGGCCTGGTCAAGTACGTGCGGGAGTTCGGCAAATAGCGAGTGTTGAGTGAAGCAAGTACTTTTCTGCAAAGCGGAAAGATGCGGGTGACGCTCGGGAGTTGAGATTTCGGTCCGCCTGGCCCTATAGCGCTTTCGGAGGATTACTTAAATGCTTTCCTACTTAGTCGGGCGTTCGTCCGTCGTAGATAGAACAGCGCACTCAGATATCTAGACGATAAGGCACCCACTGCCCATGAACCTTTGCGTACGTGATGGATGTCACGTCAAGTCGTGACGTAGAACACGGCGGCGTGGGACCTCCTTCTTATACCAATCCCAAAATGGAACATCTTTTGAACTATTCAAAGGCTGGATCGCGGTGAAGCCGGGGAGCGCCCGCTTAAGTCGGTTTGGTGGAACACAGGCATGAAAATCTTCCAAGATACAGGACATCTTTTTCGCATGGCGGCGGTTTTCCTGGTCGGGTTCATCGCGTTCCTGGTGCTGCGGAGTTTGCTGGTACCGCACAGCTTTGGGCGCTACGGTCACTACCGCGCTAATGCCATAACTGAGATCTCGGCCTTGCCAGTCAACTATGCCGGGCATCAGGTCTGTGAAGGCTGTCATACCGACGTGCTGGATGTGAAGAGCAAGGGCGTGCACAAAGGCGTAGCTTGCGAGTCCTGTCACGGCCCGCTAGCAGCGCACGCCGCGGATCCGGCAGCGGTGACACCGGCGAAACTGGATACGAAAGTCCTTTGCGCTCGTTGCCACCAGGAGAACATCGCCAAGCCGAAAGACTTTCCCCAAGTGAATGCCCTCGAACACTCAAGCGGGGCTGCCTGCAACACCTGTCATCAGCCGCACAGTCCGGCGATCAACGTGGGAGTTTCGCAATGACCATGACCCGGCGCCAACTCCTCATCTTGCTGCCTGCAGCCGCGGTTGCCTGGGATTCCATTTTGGCGGGGGCGCCGGAAGCTTCACCCAACTACAACCTGTCGGAACACTGGTGGGCGATGCTCATCGACATCACCAAGTGCATCGGCTGCGGCAGTTGCGTACGCGCTTGCCAACTAGAGAACCACGTTCCCGACGGCTACTACCGCACCTGGGTGGAGCGTTATCACATCGCGGATTGGGAGATGGAATATCCCAAAGTCGATTCGCCGGACGGCGGCAAGAACGGATTTCCTCCGCCCAAGGAAGCTAGCGGCAAGAACTTCTTTGTTCCCAAGCTCTGCAATCACTGTGCAGATTCGCCCTGCACCCAGGTCTGTCCCGTGGGTGCGACCTTTATTTCTCCTGATGGAGTAGTGCTGGTGGATCAGAAATACTGCTTGGGCTGCCGCTACTGCGTGCAGGCTTGCCCCTACGGCTGCCGATTTATCAATCCGCAGACGAATACGGCAAACAAGTGTACGCTCTGCTATCACCGGATCACCAAGGGCCTGACCACGGCATGTTGCGAGGTCTGTCCCACCGGTTCGCGACAGCTTGCCAATCTGAAGGACCCAAAGGACCCGATACATGAATTCCTGCGCACACATAACGTGCAGGTTTTGAAGCCACAAATGGCAACCCATTCGAAGTGCTTTTACAACGGCCTGGATGGCTCAGTGCGATAAGGAGACTCTCGTGCAGATTCCAGTGGAAGGATTCATGTATCCGAACGAAGTGGAACTGCAATGGAGCGTGCTGATCGTGCTCTATCCATTTATCACCGGGTTGGTGGCCGGAGCCTTCATCCTGGCTTCGCTGGAGCGGGTCTTTCAGGTGCAGGCGGTGAAGCCTACGTACCGTTTGGCGCTGCTTACGGCGCTGGCGTTTTTGCTGGTTGCGCCCATGCCGCTGCAATTGCATTTGGGCCATCCCGAGCGCTCTTTCGAAATGTATCTGACGCCCCATGTATCGTCCGCCATGGCGATGTTCGGCTTCGTCTATCTCTGGTACCTGCTGGCGGTGCTGGTGCTGGAAATCTGGCTAGATTACCGGCATGACATCGTCGTGCTGTCGCAGACCACCACCGGCTGGCGGCGCTTGATTTACCGCATCCTGACGCTGGGTTCGACCAATGTCAGTCCGCATGCCTTGCACATCGACGAACGAGCCGGATGGCTGATCACAGTGATCGGCATTCCTTCGGCTTTCCTGCTGCATGGGTATGTGGGTTTCATCTTTGGCTCGGTGAAAGCCAACCCGTGGTGGTCATCGCCGATGATGCCGGTCGTGTTCCTTTTCTCCGCGATGGTCTCGGGCATAGCGGTTGTCATGCTGCTGTATATGCTGTTGAACTGGATGCGGCGGGAGCCAATTGACATACGCTGTGTCGATACCGTGGCGAAGTATTTGTTTTACACCTTTATTATCGATTTCAGTCTTGAAATGCTGGACTTGATTCACCGCATCTATGAAGCCGATGAATCATTCCGCAGCCTGGACTTCATGGTCCACACCAAGCTCTATTTTTCTCATATCGTATTGCAGATTCTGCTGGGCACGGTAACCCCGATTGTTCTACTGGGGATAACACAAGTCGCGAAGCTGACCGATCTCGCTCGCAAACGTATTTACGTACTATCCGGCTGCCTGACGCTGATCGGAATCTTCGCCATGCGTTGGAACGTAGTCATCGGCGGTCAGCTATTTTCCAAAAGCTTTCTCGGATATACGACCTACAAGATGGGCTTCGCCACGAAGGAAGGCTTACTCCCGGCAATCGTACTGACGGTTCTTCCATTCATATTTCTTTGGGCATTAGTCAAGCTGCTACCGCCATGGCCTGGGAAAGCGTCCCTTGCCAAAGCGGCACCGGCCCAGTAGTTCAAAGTATAGGAAAATCAAAATCTGGTTCGCGATGGTAACCAGTGGCTTTCTTCAGCCGAGCCTTTTGTCTTTGTACCAAAATCTGACAGTGGACCTACCAACGAATGTAATACGGCGCTGTGCAATGGGTGGACGCCTTACGTACCGTCCGGCGTACCTGAGAAACCGCTCTCTCGAAGGGACAAAAGACTCGGCGTTTGAAGGCCTGGCGTGTCCCGGCAATCATGACCTGGCCTGGCCACATTCCCGCGGGCGTGCAATACGGCGAAATGATGTCGCACATCGACTGCTGGTCGACCTTGGCCGCGATGGCAGGCATCACTCCGCCGCCTCCTGGGGAAATGAAAGACAACAACGGTAAGCCTATCTACTTCGACAGCATCGACAACAGCGCCTACATCTGGTTAAGCGATTCTTCGTACTCACAGAAGTCTCTCCAATCCTTAGCTTTGAGCCAAAGACCTGTGGCATTAGGCGTCTCACAAAAAAGAGGCCCAGTGTACTCTGAAACTTTTCGAATGTTTACAGCACCAATACACGTCAGTCCTGCTCCGCCAGCCGCAGCGCTGCCCCAAAAGTGCTCCCCGCCGTCCTAGATACTCTGATGGATCGCCGTTCACGAACTATGCGGCCCGTCGGCCTTGCGATAGCGGCGGCATCGCCAGCCCAGTTCCCGCGCCCGTGCGCTGAATGGCGTCTGCAATTTCCTCCAGATCGGCAGCGGTCAACTCGAGCCTAGCGGCGCCGATCCAGCCGTCCACTTGCTGGGGAGAGCGCGCACCTACACGTAATGATCAATCAAGTCCGCGATCAGAAGAGGCCGAACAGGCTGGCGATTGCGATCAGCGTTGATCTGCATTCTCAGCCCATTTACGGCACGCAGAGTCTCGTCTTGCGTTGGATACTCTTCGAGGGTTCCGACGACAGCGGTCCTGCGTACGCGTTTTCCCGCGTCGTCATTTTCACGCCAGAGAAACTCCCAGCGGTACGATCCACATTTCCGTTTTGCACACCTGAGATAACCACGTTGATAATGCCAGCCCATATCGAATCCCTCCCAGAATGACCGTACCAATTCAGCAATCGTTCGCGTCTGCCCTCCTCTCTTTCGTTTTTCGCAGATACAGCGCAGCAGATTTCCAAAGCAAGAGTGGATGAAATGATGGACAGATTCTGAGTGCGATTGGCAGGCCTGTGATTCGGTGCGGAACTCAGGAGAAATCCGGCTCCGGAGGGTTCCCGCAGGGCAGCGCCATTTCTCTGCTTACGCGAAGAACGATTTTCCATCAACTAATGCGAGTGTGGATGCCGGAAAGAAGACTCGGAGTCCGTGGAGCGGGCGTTTGTCAGCACGAATTCGGAGACCTGCCAGCCCTCTGATTGCCCGTCACTCAGGAAGAAACTGTTCGATTGTCAGTACAGATTTCACTCAGCAGGACTTCAAGGGTCCTTCGTATTGGCCTCACTTGCGTTGATACCCGAAAGGTCAGACGGGCAATCGACCGTTGGACGCTTCGTTCCCGAGTCCTCTACTGGCTGGATCTCGGCACAACTCATCCAGCGGACAATTCGTACCGGGGCAGCCCAACAACTCCGCAAACAGGAAGACGAATCGCCTTATGACCGCAGCGGAGCTGTATCCGGAGATCGTCTCCAGCAAACGAAACGAGGACGATCAGCCATCGTGCAGTGCCGCCGAAGCCCTGACCCGACAGGAGCCCTTCATCAACCAGAACATGGCGTATCAAGCGTTGGCCATGCTGACGCACTTGCTGCGGCGCGGTTCTGACGTATCAGGGCGGGTCCTGCAATTTGGCGACAGGTCAGCTTGTGCCGATGTCGGCTGCGATACGTCATGCTTCTGAGTTCATGCGTTGTGGGTCCGCTGAACCGCTGTAACCAACCAAGAAATCAGGGGACGGACTCGCTGAGCCCACGATCATCCGTGACTGATATCACAGCCCACCGGTCACCTACCTCCGTACTCTGGTTACCCTCCGGAGCCCATCAAGTGCTGACGGGTGAAGAGTGCGGCTCAGGCCAGGAGAAGAAATGAAGAAGGAAGTGCTGTTCCTGCTGGTCGCGTGCTGCCTGTATGCTGCCGCGCAGGACACCAAACTTAAGCCCGGTGCGATCAAAAGTGAAACCGTGAGTTTCACCAAGGCACGCAACTACGCATTCTGCGAAATCTATGGGTTCGGCGCAATCGCGCCAAGTAATTGATCTCCGGAGGCCTGCTGATCATGATGGGCCAACATGCCCGTTCGGAATCTGTCACTTGCTTGCTTAGCAGTGATCACGGACAAAACGCCTCCTTTCCTTCGGCTTCGATACCCATAAAATTTGGCTTGACTCAAGAGTGCTTTGTAATACAAAGTAATTCGCATGAAAATGTCACGTAGTGTTTCGATACGTGTCGGAATCGGGTTGATTGCGGGCGCTGGAATCGCTGCTGTAGATAACTTCGCGTTCGGCGGAGAGGTCAGCCCAATTGTGATTGTAGGAATGCTTCTTGTTTTTGGCGCTGCTGTCGGAGTGATCTGGGGAGGTCGCGCAGCCGTTGCAGCTGCAATCGCTTGGGTCTGGTTGCCAATGGCGCACGTGCTGAAACACCTGATGCGTCTGCCAGACACGATCCATCCGAACAGTTATGCTTCGCTACTGAAGCTCGCGGCCTTCACCTTTGTGGTTACAGCACTCGGTCTAGGATTCGGACTGGCGTTTCGCCGACTTTCTCGGCGGGCACCCATCTAAGAATGTGTGAGAGCGGGCCGATTCCCCGAAGGTTGTCGATACATCGCCGCTACATAAGTAGCCCGATTGCGGAGGGCCGTTCCGGTGTCGCCCGCATTCGGCACCAAACGTTCTCGATGGTCCGCATCTCTGCAAGTGGACTGGAGAGTCTTTCGTAGACCACAGCACGAAACATCCTGAGTTCTACAAGGGCGCTTGTAGCGAGACTCCGAAGAGAAGAAGATGTCATTAGAGCGTTGAGATAACGATCATGAGTGTCGAGCTTCTTGCCGCCGCAGCGTTCTTTGGGGCGGCGATATTCTGGAACGTGGCAACGGTCGCGGTCTTACGCACGATTGGTATCGCCATCCCATGCTCGCTTCCGTTTCGTCTTTTTCGCCGCAGAACACCCGAAGTGCTCGATGCCCTCTGCGACCGCCGTTTTTCGCTGGCTCGTGCCTCCGCTACGGGCGGAGGCGACTTCAGTCCTAGTTCCTCACGAGGAAACAGCAGATAAGAGATATGGAACCTAAATTACGAGTCCTGATCCTCTGTACCGGAAACTCTGCCCGCAGCCAAATGGCTGAGGGGCTGCTTAAGAACATAGCGGGCGATCGATTTGAAGTGTTCAGCGCCGGCACGAAGCCGGTCGGCTTGAATCCAAATGCTGTCATGGCGCTCAAGGAGATCGGCATCGACATTTCAGCTAACCGCTCTAAGTCAGTGGACGAATTTGCTGGCCAGCACTTTGACTCCGTGATCACCGTCTGTGACAATGCGAAGGAATCATGCCCGATCTTCCCCGGTGAAGGTCAAAGAGTTCACCACAGCTTCACCGATCCCGCTGCAGCATCGACCGGCGAACAACCGGAACTGTTTCGAGGTACTCGCGATGAAATTGGCGGCTGGTTGAAAGAATTCGTATCAGATGTTGCGAGGAGATCTGCCCGCGCGTAGGTCACTAGGAAAAACGGCAAGGCTTGGGACGACTCTAGAGATGAAAGAACGATAGGCGCGTCGGTCATCAGAAGGCTGCTGTGTCCGGCCGACAATTATTGGGGTTCTTTCAGCGGTTTTTCGAAGGGCTCGCCCCATGATCAGATCGCCGCGATGCAACGATTGGGTCGGCATCACCAGGCGGCGTTCTTGCTCACTTTTCATCGACCAACAATCCAACAAACAAAATGCGATGTCTTGTGCGACCAGCGTGTTCTTAGGCAGTTCCCGCGGTCTTGTAAGTTGTTGAAATACCTATTCTTTTCACACGGTGGAAGTCACAGGTTCGAATCCTGTAGCGCCCACCATAGAATCAATCGCTTAGAGACTGTGTTCACTTCTGCGCTGCTCCAGAACGCTCCAATCGCTCCTCTATCTGCTTCAAATCATGGTGCGATGGGAGTCCCGTCCACGCAGATCACGCCATGGGAGCCCCTGATCACGTCATCGTGACATCGGAACGACCCTGGATCTCCGGCGCCACATCATTCTCTTCGGAGAGAATTGTCTGCACGAGCCGCTGCTGCACCTGCCGCTTTGCGTCGGTCCGAGCCTGGGTGTAGACCTCGATCGTAAAGCGGGTGCCGGCATGGCGCATGAGTTCCTGGACCACTTTTACGTTCTCTCCATTTGCGATCAGAAGGGTTGAGTACGGAAGTGTGCAGACCGAATGGTAGGGAGATAAGATGTAGCCCGTACTCATGTCCCAGATTCGCAGATCAACATCTATCACCGTCGCAACCCTCGTGTTGCTGCTTACAAGTGGGTCCGTGGCGAAGCGTGCGTGTGCCCAATCTATCCAGTTGACGCCCGCCCAGCCGGTCATCGCTCATGGTGACCTGCCGCTCACTAAGTTCTACGACACTGCAACTCCGCTGCCTGCGGGCAAGCCAGGCGACCTGATCCGCTCGCAGCGGTTCGAGGGCTATGATCTGCCAGACGGCGTGTATGCCGTTCGGATTCTTTACCATTCCGTGGCCGCGACAGGAGCAGATGTCGCCGCTTCTGGTGTGGGGCTGATTCCGCGCGGTGGCGCGCCGAAGGGAGGTTGGCCAATCATCGCATGGGCCCACCCCTTCGTTGCCGTCGCGCGTATGTGTGCGCCTTCGCTAATGCGAGGACGGCAGCGGCTCCGTGTTAAGCATGTATGTCAACCTCGGTTACGCCGTGGTTGCAACTGATTACGTGGGCTTGGGAACGTCCTTCAGAAACGCATCATTCGACGCGCCGTCAAATGCCACCGATGTAATTAATTCGGTGAAGGCAGCACGTAAGGCTGTAGCGGAGCTTGGTGCACGTTGGATCGCGCTGGGTGAGGCTAACGGAGGAATATCCGCACTCTTCGTCGCCGAACTGCAAGACGAAGCGGACGATCACGACTATCTTGGGAGTGTCTCCATCTTAGGCATACTCGATCTGAAGGTTGCGACAGAGCGACTCGGCAAGGGAACTGGGAAGACAGTTTCGCCTTTCTCGCATATGGCATTAAGACCGTTTATCCAGCATTCCGGCTGGAAGACGTGCTGGCTCCGGAGGGGTTCCGTCGCTACGAAACCGTAACTCCGGTGTGCTCTGCTCCTGCACTGAAGTCCGCCTTTTCACCTGCGGAGGTGCTCACGCCTGGTTGGCAAAACATTCCATTCCTGAAGGAGTTCTTGATCCGCAACACCCTTGGCTTGAAGCTGGCACACGCTCCCATAATGATCATCACAACCGAAGAGCCTATGGGTTCCACGGATGAGAATGTTGTGACCCGAATGTGCGGACAGAAAGACCGAATCGCGTTCGAAACTTATCCAAGCGTTAATACGAATGATTTGTTCGGTACTTCCGTAGCAACACAGATGGCATGGATCAAAGCGAGGTTTGCTGGGCGGATGACCACGAACACCTGCAGATGAGTCCGTGGGATACCGGCCCAGACTGCAATTTGATGAATGAAGCAGATGAGGGTGCGACTTGCCCTCGAGGCTTGAAGAGGCTGGGTTCTTCAACGTCCAAAGAATGTTATGGGCTATGACATTGGCCCATGCAGCTGAACAGAACCCAAGAGCTGAAAGCTTCCGTGCGGCTCATCGTGATTTCGGGGTAAAGGGCAGCAACTTGCTTGCTGGTGCCTCCAAAGGGCGCAAATCGAAACTGCCAACATCGTTTGAAATGCGCTCGATACTGTTGTCATCCGCCCGTATATTGCATCCGACTATGCCATCGACATCCAGTCGAGTTTTGATGATTTTTCGGCCAGCAGGTACCAATGACTCTGCGACCAGTCGACAATCATGCGCTATTCCTCAGTCTGTACCCATCAAGAGCGCGGTCGAAATGCTATGAGCGGAATCTGTCTAACTAACCGTAGGCGATCACCTCTCTCGCTGCCACGATATTGCCATCCAAGCAGCCAGCTCAGCCCACAGCGGACAATCGGGGCGATGAGCCGGTTTCGGTATTCGTAGTCGCGGATCACTCTCCTTGCCTCTTCCTGATCGAGGAAGCGGTGCGACGCGACGAAATGTTTAGAACCAACTGTTATCTCCTCGCCGGGCGTCGCCTCAATGTTGCGAAGCCAATCAGAATCGGGGCCGAAACCATTCACCACAACAGCCTCGGGGATCTCCTTGCGGTATTCGACGACTTCCAGGACTGTCTGACGGCGCAGGCCAGTGCGGCGGCCGAAGTGAGTCAAAAGTAAGAGTCGGTCTCCAAACAGCCAACCTAACCGCCAGCGGTAGAGGTACACTGGCGCCCGAAAGAAATACCACAAGATACCTTTCTTCTTAATGACAGTCATGTCGGCTGGCCTCCACCGTAGCCTGTCGGTTGGGTGAGCCGATCGCATCGCCGCAGAGGACTGCATCCCAAGTGGTCCACATCCGGTTGAACGTCGCTGACCGCCGCCTTGCCATGGTGATCGTGCGACGCACCCAGAAGGGGAGGCCACAACTCTGCTCCGGGTCAGATATGCCACACCCTCGATCTGAAGAGCCACGGAGATCCGATGGCAATGACCAAAAGTATAGCCACCGCATCACGACCAAACAGAACAAACCCAAGCGCGGCGAAACAGGAGAGAATTACCGCTCCCCGCAAGATATGTATGTGCGTGTCTATTAGGGGCATATAAAGCAGCCAATCAATTCTTGAGGCGTCCTAGGGGTGTTCGATCACGTTTCTGCGACCTTCAACGTGCCGAGAGTAGTGCGACCGGAAATTGAACTGGATGTCGAAGCGTTCGTCTCTGCTAACACGTCAGATCCCAGATCGTTTGCACCAGGTCTTTCGGATCAATCGCAACGCTCAAGACCGCGTCAGCCAGTTCAGCGCTGTCGACACTTCCGCGATACAGGAGAATCACGCGCACACGAGCATCGCGTCGTCGGGCGCCTCGTATCAATCGCATGCGATCCTGCATGGGTAGCCCGTCGGCCAGAATAAGCACCCCCGGATTGACTTCCAGAGCTTGCTGAATGGTGGCTGTCTGGACGTTAAAGCCCGCCTCGTCCAGAGTGCTCGCCAACAGATCCCAATCTCGGAAAGCACCCACCAAGAGAACTCGCGTGAAGTATTCCTGCAACTTGCCTGATGCCTTAGCAAACATAACGCCCGATTTTCCTCAATCAAGATCGCAGTCGAACAAGTAGGCGATGGACGATGGAACGCGATTCACCTGACCGTGGCCGAGCTGTATCCGGAAATCGTCTCCAGCAAACAAAGAGAGGACGATCAGTCGTCGTGTAGTGCGGCCGAAGCCTACTTCCTATGCCGCCAACATTTGGCTTTTACGGAAGGGATGGAAGGAGAAGATGCCACGGTATCCATCCGAGCAGGTGCATGAAGCACGACAAGCTGCCCAGGGCTGCTTAACTTCGCCCGCAATGCGGCGTCGCGCCACTCCCTTACGCC